>NZ_LJYW01000006.1 GCF_001305515.1 Prosthecodimorpha hirschii | reverse complement strand
CCCGCCGCTCAGGGAAGAGCGGCCGACCGTCGAATTTGAGCAGTTCCTCCTTGGTCAGCCGCCGCATCATGTCTTCGGTGTCGGCGTAGTGGACACCATCGCGGAACCGACCCTCGAACCGATCGCCGTCGAGCAGCGCCATGAAGAGCTGGAAATCCTCTTCCTTGCCATTGTGCGGTGTGGCCGACATCAACAGCAGATGCCGGCAGACCTGGCCGAGCTTCTGGCCGACCTGATAGCGGCGGGTGTATTTCACCTCTCCGCCAAAATAAGTGGCCGACATGCGATGGGCTTCGTCACAGATGATGAGGTCCCATTCGCGCGCGCTCATGAGCTTCTCCTGAAGCTCCTCGTTGCGCGCCAGCACATCGAGACGGACGATCAGCCGGTCCCGGTCGCTGAACGGATTGCCCGACCGCGAATTCTCGATCATGTCGCGGGAAAGGATGTCGAACTCGAGATTGAATTTCTGGCCGAGTTCGTCCTGCCATTGTTCAACCAGGCTGCCGGGCGCGACCACGAGGCAGCGCTCCAGGTCGCTACGGGCGATCAGTTCCTTCATCAGCAGCCCGGCCATAATCGTCTTGCCGGCGCCGGGATCGTCGGCGAGCAGGAAGCGCAGCGGCTGTCGCGGCAGCATTTCGCCATAGACTGCCGAAATCTGGTGCGGCAGCGGATCGACCAGACTCGTGTGGATCGCCAGATACGGATCGAAATAGTGCGCCAGCTTGATGCGGTTGGCTTCCGTCACCAGCCGCAGCAACGCGCCGTCAGCGTCGAACGACCAGGCCCGCCCGCTCTGCTCGACCTCAAGCCGGTGCTCGTCATCCCGATAAAGAACGGCCTCGGCCACCGAGCCGTTGTGGTCGCGGTAAACGACGCTGATCGCCTGATCGCCGATCCAGTCCACCGAGATCACATGCACAGCCTGAGCCGAGGCCACGCCCCGCACCGATGCGCCATTCTTTATGTCTTCAAGCCGTACCGCCATCAGCCGGCGCTCCCCAGGTCTTTCATAGCTGAAGCTCCGCTCGCTCAAGCGCAGCTTCAGTTTCTTTGCGGTTTATTGTTACGATATGCTGCGTATGGGCGCTCTGCTTCGTGGCGTCACCCAGCAAACCCAGACGCTTCAAAACATAAAAGAGCATCGCATAGCGGACTGCGAGCACGCCATTACCCTGATCGAGCCCATAATCCTTGGCGACAACCTTCTTCTGGCTCGCCGTCAGCGCAGGGTGCGGCCCGATGACGACATCGAAATAGTTGTTCCAGAGCCAGTCCCGGTCGCCCGATTCCCCCGGCTCGCCTTTCGCGCCGACATCGAGGATGCGCGGCAGCAGGAAGTCCTTGAACTTATGCTCCAGGTGGCAATAAGCCCGCGCGTGCCAGCGAAAGCCATCATAGCCGAAGGCATGAGGCGTGATGCGCCGCCAGATAGGGTCCGGCCGCACCTTGTTCATTGACTGATAGAAGATGTCGACGGAAACGCCCTCGCGGGTGGCGTCGAGGATTTTACGCAGAACCTTGATGTCGATGTCCCGCCTGGGGGTCAGCGCCACATCGGCGCTGGGCAGAGCCGCAATCCACGAATCATGGGCGGGAAGAGCGCCCTCGGCGACCGAGCGAAGCTGCGCGAGATAGACATAGGGGTCCGGCTCGAGAAAGCGCAGGACGAAGTGCTCGGCGGCGACATAGCGCTTGGCGCGGGTGTCGTACTCCATGTTGCCGGGCGCCCGCTCCTGATAGAGCGTCAGGTCCTTCGACGCCTGCGGAACCGACACGCCAAATACCTCCACGAGGTCGGCGCGGTTGATCGACCCCTCCCAAAAAAGCCGGAACTCGATGAACTCGAGCCGGCGCCCCACCCCCCATTTCAATGCCGTCGCGGCCTCTGCCATTGCCTCAGCCTCGTGTAGATGAGCATAAAAACTAGATGGACAACCCGATCTAGTCCGTGTAATTATTATTCACACTGCGAGGTTTCGTCAATGGATAATCAGATGCACTCGGAGGGGCAGGATGCGCAATCGCGCCGGCCGGAACCTCAAATCAGCGGCACGCGGACGGCGGTCACCGCCGCTGGCGCGGCGCCGCAAGCCTAAGCAGCGCCCGGAAGGAGAGCGTCCATGACCATCGCACATCGATCCACCCTGGTCGTTCATGGCCGCCTCGCCATGCGGGAGGCCCGTCTGGCGGCTGGACGGGAGAAGCGCCAAGGCCTTCAGATCATGTCCTTCGAGCAAGCCGCCGTGCGACTGGCCGGCGGCTTCGTCCGTCCCATCGACGACGAAAGCTTGCGCACGGCGATCCAGGCGGCCCTGCCGGCGACGCCGATGGGCGAGCTGGAGAGCATCAAGGATCTTCCTGGCATGATCGACGCAGCCGTCGACACGCTGCACAAAGCCTGGCGCGCGGGTATCGATCTGGCCATGCGCGCGGCCGACCATCCGCGCCTTGCCGCCATCGCGCGCCTGGAAGCGGCGGTCATCGAGCGGCTTCCGGCTGGCATGATGCGTCCTGTCGACATCGTCGCGACTGCGACCGCCCGCATCAATCATGCCACCGCCGTCCTTGGCCCCATGGAGATCGCCGGCCTTACCGAGCTTTCGCCGTGCTGGCGGCCGCTACTTCAGGCCCTCACGGCCTACATCCCCGTGCGGTGGGCCGCCGGCCCAAGGAGTGTTCCCGCATGGCTCGACGGCACAGGCGTCGCGATCGTGCGCACACCGGGGCAAGCGCCGGAGGTCGGCGCCGTCAGCGCGGCGACGGCCTATCACGAGGCTATCGAGGCGATGCGCTGGGCGCGACCCCTGCTCGCCTCGGGCGTCTCGGCCTCAAAGATCGCTATCGCGACCGCCTCGCCCGCCGACTATGACGATCATTTCCTGGCCCTGCGCGCCGACGCCAATATCGACCTGCACTTCGTCCACGGCGTCCGCACCGTCACCACTCGCGAGGGACAGGCGGCAGCTGCGCTGGCCGACATCGTCGTGCGCGGCCTGTCGCAATCGCGTCTGCGGCGCCTGGCGACACTCTGCCGCGACGGTGGGGCATTCCAGGCTCTGCCTGAAGGCTGGCTGCGGGTTTTGCCGACCGATGCGCCCCTTTCGACGCTGGCCGCCTGGAACCGCCTGTTTGCCCGGCTGGCGCCGGAAGACTGGCCTGAAGCCGCCGATCACACTCCGGCGCTACGCGCGGCGATCGAGATGCTGGCAAAAGGCCCCGAAGCTGCCAGCGAAATCGGCGAGACCTTCCTCAAGGGCCGCGCGCTTGCGATCTGGCGCAAGGCGCTGCTCGCCGGCCCCGCCGCCTCGGTCGACGCGACGCTGGAGACCATGAAACAGGATGACGGCCTAGAGGCGTGCGCCTGTGTCGCCTGGATGCCGGCGAGCGCGCTCGCGGCCTCGCCCCGTCGCTTCGTGCGCCTCCTCGGGCTCAACTCCTCGCGTTGGCCGCGCGGCATCGCCGAGGACCGGCTGATCCCGGATCACATCATTCCGACACCGATTCTCGATCCCCTGCCGGTGACCCTCGCCGACCGCCGTGACTTCGAGACCATCCTCGCCACCACAGGCGATGCCGTCGTTCTCTCGCGCGCCCGGCGCGACAGCGATGGCCGTCTCCTCGGACGCAGTCCCCTCCTCGCCGGGCACGGCGACGAAACCTATCTGCGCCGCAACGCGACTCCGGCCCACGCCTTCAGTGAGAGCGACCGGCTGATGGCGCGGCCCCAGGAGTTCGCCGCCGATCCACAGGCGACTAGCGCGATCGGCTGCTGGCGCGACTGGCGGCAGGCGGAAATTACCGCCCATGACGGGCTGGTGCGCGCGGATCATCCGCTCATGCTCGCCATTCTTGGCCGCACCCAGTCGGCCAGCTCACTGCGCCGCCTGCTACGCAACCCGCTCAGTTTCGTGTGGGTCTACGGGTTCGGGTGGCGCGAGCCGCAGAGCAGCGCCGAACCCCTCGTGCTCGATGCGCTGGGAATCGGCGATCTTGTCCACATGGTACTCGACCGAGCCCTGCGCGATCTCGAAGCCGCAGGCGGGCTGGCCAGCGCCGCCACTGAAGCCATCGAGGCGGCTGTGGGCCGGGCGGCCCAAGCCGTCGCCACCGACTGGGAAAGCGAACGTCCGGTTCCACCGGCCGTCATCTGGGGGCGCACCCTCGATGATGCCCGCGTGCTGGCAGGCCGCGCCCTCATCTATGGCGACGATGCACTGCCCGGCGCGCGCGCTTATGGCGAGGTGCCCTTCGGCGGCTCGGAGCCGAAGACCAACGCTGACGTACCCTGGGATGTGAGCCTGCCGGTCACGATTCCTGACACCGGCTTCAACATCGCCGGCTATATCGACCGACTCGACATCTCGGGCGACGGCAAGCGCGCCCTCGTCCGTGATTACAAGACGGGCCGGCCGCCGCGCGGCGACATCCGCCTGAACGGCGGACGCGAGCTTCAGCGCTGCCTCTACGCGTTCGCGGTGAAGGCGCTCCTCGGCGACGACGTCGCCATCAGCGCCTCACTGCTCTATCCGCGCGAGCCGGTCGACCTCCAGCTCGACGATCCCGAGGCTGTGCTCACCGAGATCACTGGCTATCTGCGCGCCGCGAGAACCAGTCTCGCCGGCGGCGCAGCCCTGCCTGGTCCCGATACGGGCGGCGACTACGACGATCTCGCCTTCGCCCTGCCGGCCAATGCCGGCGCCACCTATTGCAAACGCAAGATGCCGGCCGCGACGGAGCGGCTGGGCGAAGTCGCTCAGGTCTGGGAGGCGGAATGATGAGCAACGTATCCAAGATGCTGAAGGATGACGGTGCCCGCCGCGATGCCATCAGCCTGCACGACCGCTCGATCCTGGTCGAGGCCGGCGCCGGTTCGGGCAAAACCGCTGTCATGGCCGGCCGCATCGCCGCCATGCTGGCGCAAGGCGTCGCGCCGCGTTCCATCGCCGCCGTCACCTTCACCGAGCTTGCCGCGAGCGAGCTGTTGTCCCGTGTCCGCGAGTTCGTCGCCGACCTCTCGGCCGGCAAGATCGCGACCGAACTGCGGGTGGCGCTGCCCGATGGGCTGTCGGAGACTCATTTGACCAATCTCGCCGCCGCCAGCGCCGCGATTGACGAAATCACCTGCTCGACCATCCACGGCTTTTGCCAACGCCTGATCAAGCCCTATCCGGCGGAGGCCGACATTGACCCCGGCGCGGGCGTCATGGATCGCAACCAGGCCGACCTCACCTTCCTCGAGATCGTCGATGGCTGGCTGCGCGAGCGCCTGTCCGGCGGCCAGGGCGGCCTCCTGGCCGAAATGGTGCTGCACAGCCCCGGCGAGACCGTGGCGCTCATCCACAAGACCGCCGAGAATCTGCGCCGCCGCCGCACGCTCCAAGCCCCGCCAATCTCTCCCCTTGACGGCCACATGACAGCGTTCCGGCAAGCGACGGCCGATTTTGCGGACTTCATGAACGGCACGGCGGCGGCTGAACCGGAAACGGTGACGATCGTGAAGCGTCTGGCCGAAATGGCGACGGCCCTTGCGAACGCGCCTGATTCCGCGACGCCCGCCGGCCTCGTCCGGCTCCTGACTTCGCGGCCCCATCCTGACCTTTGCACCAAGGCTGGCGCGTTCGCTTCCTACCGCAAGAAGGGCAAATGGGCGACAGCAGCCAAACAAGCGGGCCTCTCCAAGGCCGACGGCGATCGGCTGAACGACGCGGCCGAAGCGCATTACACCACCTCCTGCAATGCCTGGGGGGCGCTCATGCAGGCCACCGCCGGCCACGCTCTGGCGGCGCTGATCGAGGAGGCTCGCCCGATCCTGCAGCGCTACCGTGATCACAAACGGGCCAGCGCCCAACTGGACTTCGACGACCTCATCTTCGCCGCCCGCGATCTGCTGCGCGACCATGATGCTGTTCGTCGCGCACTCGGGCAGCGTTTCGCCCATGTCCTCGTCGACGAGTTCCAGGACACCGATCCCTTGCAGACCGAGATCTTCTGGCGTCTGTGCGGTGAGCCCGTCGACGACGCCAATGACTGGACGGGCTTTCACATCCGGCCTGGCGCGCTGTTCCTGGTCGGCGATCCCAAGCAGGCGATCTATCGCTTTCGCGGCGCCGACGTCGGCGCCTATGTCCAGGCGCGCGACGCCTTTCGCGCCCAGGCCCCCGACAGCCTGCTGTCGATCTCGACCAATTTCCGCTCCTGCGCCTCGATCCTGACTTTCGTCAACGAGCGCTTCGAGGCCGTGCTCTCGGCCGATGGACAGCCGGGTTTCACCGCACTGGACCCATTCCATGACGATCGCGGCGGAGTCTGCGTGGCGGCCCTCGACATCGCCGTAGCCGATGAAAACGGCAAGGCCAGCGCCGAGCAACAGCGGGACGCCGAAGCCGACGCCATCGCCGAGCTGTGCGCCCGGCTGATCGAAAGCCATCCGATCGTTGACCGTCGCAGCGGTGCCAAGCGGCCTTGTCTGCCAGGCGACATCGCCCTGCTGGCGCCCACCGGCGCGGAACTGTGGCGCTACGAGGAAGCCCTGGAGCGCCGCGGCATCCCCGTGGCGACCCAGGCCGGCAAGGGTCTGTTCCGCCGCCAGGAAATCCAGGACCTGATCGCGTTGACCCGCGCCCTGGCCGATCGCCGCGACACCCTGGCGCTCGGCGCGTTGCTGCGCGGACCTCTGGTCGGCCTGACCGAAGAAGAGTTGCTGGACATCATCTGGAGCCTGCCGCGCTCGGAAGAACAGCCGGATCGGATTCCGCGTCTGGATCTCAGCATCGCCCCCGCCGTGATCGCCCATCCGCTCGCCCGCGAGGTCATCGAGCGGCTGCAATCGCTCTCCCGGCGTGGCAACAGCACGACGCCGCACGAACTGCTGTCGCAGGCAGTGGATGTCATGCGCGTCCGCCCGCTTCTCTTTGAGCGCCATCGCGGCCAAGCCGAGCGAGCGCTCGCCAATGTTGATCTCTATCTCAGCCTGTCGACCGGCTATGCCGTGCGCGGCCTGCGTGCCTTCGCAGAAGCCATGACGGCTGCCTGGTCGGACGAGGCGCGCGCCGTCGAGGGCCGACCGGACGCGCAGGAGGAGGCGGTCGCGCTCTTCACCATGCACGCGGCCAAGGGGCTCGAATGGCCGATCGTCATTCCGGTCAACACCATGACCGGCGTCATGGCGCCCGAGAGCGCGGTCATCGATCGGCAGACCGAAACCTTCTATTGCCCGGTCCTCGGCGTGCAGCCCGAGGGTTACGAAGCCGCGCGCGAGGCCGAAAAGAACGAGCTGGACCGCGAGCGCGTCCGGCTCTGGTATGTTGCGGCCACCCGCGCGCGCGAACTGCTGGTATTGCCCCGACTCGACACCACCCCCGCCAAATCCGCATGGATCGGTCTCGTCGATCTGTCGCTCGCCGATCTGCCGGGCATCGACCTCTCCCATCTGCCGGCCGACCTCACGCCGAGCAGCGCCGGCGCGGGCAACAGCCAGACGCGGGCGAGCTTCGCCGCCGAAGCCGAAAGCATCGCCGCCGCACAGACCCGGCTGACCTGGCTCGCCCCCAGCCGCGACGAGGACGCCACCGGGACCGTGCTGCGAGAGGAGGAAGTCGCGCTCTGGCCGGGGGCGGCCGACGACGAGCTGCCCGAGCTCGAAGCCGCCGCCCTCGTGCAGGGCGGCCGCGAGCGCGGGCTTATCCTGCATAAACTGATGGAAGAGGTGCTGACCGGCGAAACCCCGGAAGCGGAAGCTGCCCTGGTCGAACGGGCTGGCCACCTCATCCGCGCCCTCGGCCAATCCCCGGTCGCCGATCCGGCAACGGGACTGTCGGCGCAGGAGCTGGCGACCTGTGTGGCCCGGACCCTGGCGCTGCCCGAGATCGCAGCTCTACGGCCCGATCTTCTGGCCGAGCTTCCTGTCTATGCCGCAGAAGAGGCCGACGGCGTGGAGACCGTGACGGCCGGGATCGCCGACGCCCTGACCGTCGACGTCGACGGCCGGCCGGTCGTGGTGGTGGACTGGAAAAGCGACGTGAACCCTGACGACAAGGCGCTCGAACACTATCGGGCTCAGGTACGGGCCTATCTCGACATGACCAGCGCCGAGCGCGGGCTCATCGTCCTGATGACGAAGGGAACGGTCATCGTCGTCTCGCCCTCGCCACAGACCGTGGCAGCCTGACGGAGGGAGAAACGATGGCCTCCCGCAAGCGCCCCACCGGCTCCAACCAGGACGATCTCTTCAACCCCGAGATCGAACTCCTGCTGCCGGCTCGGCTTGCCGTTGACGGCAAGGTGCTGGGAAGCCCTGTGCGTCAGTTGGCTGTTCCGGCGAAGCGTGTGCGGTGCCGACTGCGTCCCTTCGCCATCCGCCGTGTCAATGGTCACGAGACGACCCTGGAATCCGGCGAGATTCTGAAGATCATCAGCGCGAAGACGACCACGCCATTGGAAGCCGATCTCATTCTCCTTGTGCCCGGCGCAACGGAGCCGGAACGGATCGCTGCGGCGCTCGAACTGGGTGAAGGCCGGTGGATGAATGTACCGCCCACCAGCATCGACACGCTGGATCGTTCCGCGCGCAGCGAGCGCCTGAAGGCTGTCTCCGCTTCCTGGATCGACGCGATTCATCTGCGCGAGGGGCGAGCCGCGGCGGACGGCCAGCCGGCGCAGCCTGGCTTGCGGCGTCCACAGGTCGGCGCGCTTCATGCCGCGCTTGCCCACGCGACGCGATCGACCGATCCGGCCACCATCGTCATGCCGACGGGCACGGGCAAGACCGAGACAATGCTGGCGCTCAATGCCAACCAGCGGTTCGAACGCCTGCTGGTGGTGGTGCCGACCGACGCGCTACGCGAGCAGATCGCGAGCAAATTCGAGACCTTCGGCGTCCTGAAGCAGCAGAAATGCCTCGATGAGACCGCAGCCTTCCCTTTGGTCATGCGGCTCTCGCATATTCCGACCAGCCAGGCCGAAGTCGACGAAATCTTCGACAGCGCCAATGTCATTGTCACCACGATGCAGATCGCTGGCCGCGCCGAGGCACCGGTGCAGGAGCGGATGGCGGCCCGCGCCTCAGCGCTCTTTATCGACGAGGCGCATCATATCGGGGCACGGACGTGGAAGTCCTTCCGCGGGCTCTTCGTCGAGCACGAGCCACCAATCCCAGTGATCCAGTTCACCGCTACGCCGTTTCGCGAGGACGGAGGCCGCGTCGATGGCGAGTTCATTTACACCTACCCGCTAAAAAAGGCGCAGCAGGAGGGCTATTTCAAGCCGATCCGCTTCGAAGCAGTCTTCGGTCTGGACCAGCCTGACGCGGACCAGGCCATCATCGACAAGCTCGGCGAAGTGCTCGCCACCGACCTGGATGCTGGCCTCAATCATCTTGCGATGGCCCGCTGCAACACGATCGAACGCGCCAAGCACCTGCACAGGCTCTATGCGGCGATCTATCCAGACTTTCGGCCAGTCATAGTCCACAGCCAGCAATCACTGAAGGAACGGCGCGAAAATCTTGCCGCGCTACGCCGTTTTGAGAGCCGGATCATCGTTTGCGTCGATATGCTCGGCGAGGGCTTCGACCTGCCCGAGCTGAAGATCGCTGCATTGCACGATCATCACAAGAGCGTTGCGGTGACGATCCAGTTCGTCGGCCGCTTCACCCGCCAGGACCCGAGGCTGGGTGATGCTACGGTGATCGCCAATACCGGCATCGACGATGTCGATCGCGCGCTGGCCAAGCTCTACGCTGAAGACGCCGACTGGAATGCGTTGGTGGAGGCGCTCAGTTCCGCAAAGATCGAACGCCAGGTTCGCCGCGCGGAAATGTTCAAGGGCTTTTCGGGAGATCTGAGCGACATTCCGCTCCAGACCCTGGAACCGAAAATGAACGCGGTCCTGTACCGGACCTCTTGCGACGCTTGGGATCCCTTTCGCGCTGAAGAACTCTACGACCCCGGCGTCTATCTCGGCATGAAGCTCAACCCGCATCAACGGGTCGCGATCTTCGTGACGCGGGCGGAGGAGCAGGCACGCTGGACCTCCGCGCAGCAGGCGGTGAACGTCACCTGGGACCTGCACATGCTTCACTGGGATCAGGCATGCGGCGTGCTCTATATCAGCAGTTCTGCAAAGGGGCCGTTTGACCGGCTCGCAAAGGCGGTTTGTGGCGATACGACGCGCCGCGTGGAAGGCGAGGAAGTGTTCCGCAGCCTCCACGGGTTCAAGCGGCTCATCCTGCGCAATCTCGGCCTCACCCACCATCAGGGACGAGGCGTCCGCTATTCGATGTATATGGGCGTGGATGTCGCCGATGGCCTCGACAGCGCGAAGTCCCAGTCGAGGATCAAGAACAACATCTTCGCCACCGGCTTCCTCGAAGGCCTTCCTGCTTCACGGGGATGCTCGGCCAAGGGCAAGTTCTGGTCCAGCGCCAAAGTCCATGACCTGACCGACTGGGTGGACTGGTGCCAGGATGTCGGCCGCACCGTGAACGATCCCAGCATCACGACCGACGGCGTCTTCAAGAGCGCGATGCGCCCCCACCAGATCAGCCAACGACCGGCTGTTCCGCCCGTGGCGATCCATTGGCCTGAATCTCTGATCACGCAGTTCGAGGAGCGGATTGAGATCTCGTTTGGCGATGTGCCGGTAACCTTCGCCGAATGCGATATCGAGTTGCTCGATAACGCGCGCACCGGGCCGCTGCGCTTCGCCGTGCGAAGCGACGACCACGCGGCCGAGTTCGAGATCGTCTTCAGCGACGGCCACGCCCGTTACCCCCAACGCGCCGGCCCCAAGGCGACGATCAAGATCGGCGGCAAGGTCCAGACGCTCTCGGAATCCTTCGGCGAGGACTCACCTCAGATCGACTTCGGTGATGGCTCGCTTCTCATCTACAGCCATCTCTACACCCTGCCCGAGGGCGAAACGATCGAGCCGTACCCGTCAGACAAGATCGAGGCATGGGATTGGTCAAAGGCCAATATTCGCGTCGAATCCCAGGGCACGGACAAGCGCGCTGACTCTGTCCAGCGTCTGGTCATCGACACCCTGTTGGCCGACCCAGATCCCTATGACGTGATCTTCGACGATGATGGCAAAGGCGAAATCGCCGATGTCGTGGCGCTGCGCATAACTGACAGCGTCGTTTCCGTGACCCTGTACCACTGCAAATATTCAGGGGCGGATACGCCAGGTGCGCGCCTCGGAGACCTTTATGAGGTTTGCGGACAGGCTCAGAAATCCGCTCGGTGGCGCGACCGGCCAAACCGCATGCTTCAACACATGCTGCGACGCGAAAAGATGCGCCGCGACCGTGGTCTCAGCTCGCGAATCGAGCAGGGCTCAGCCGCCGCGATCAAGAAGCTCAAGGTCGGGTGGCAAGATCACCGCTTCGAGTTCGACGTCCGCATTGTGCAGCCGGGGCTATCCCGACAAGCCATCGGCGAAGAAGGCCTGCATCTGCTCGCCGGCGTCGAAACCTACCTACTCGAAACCCGCGCCATGAGGCTGAAAGTTATTGGAAATGAATGATGCCTAGGGGCATCGGAAATCTTCTTATGCTGTGAATTTTCTCAAGCCTTGGGGGCAGGCTTCGTGTCAACTTTTGGGTTCACTTTTTTATCGCGCAAAGCGCTGGGCCAGGCCGAACAGATGATGTTCGGCGGCGCGGCGGGCGTGCGCGATGAGGTTGGTTTCCTCATCGTCCACCAGCGCTACGCAGATCACTTCTTCCCCGGCACATCGGTTCTGCACACACGGCTGCGCTACGCGCTTCTCATCCCCTGGCTTTACCAAAGCCTGCGGACGAAACGCCCTGTTCCCAAGGATTTTGGCCAAGCCTTTTCTGATCTCGAACATGAGCTGACCGGCCGGCTCAAATATGTCGAGGGCGTGGGCGGCGAGAAGGATGGCGTGATCGGAGGGGAGGTCTTCCCCCGCACGATCAGTCAGCCGCCAGCCTATGTCTATTGGACGGCGCTCACCAAATGGGGACTGATCGGCGCCCGCCCCGATGGCCGGCCGTGGAGCCGCCCGGACATGGCGAAGCTCCTGGCAGCGTCCAGCAAGCGCGCGCACCATGACGATGACGGAAAGCCCCTAGAAACAGTCGCCTGGCCCATCTCGGGGCTGATCGATGCACCCAGGGACTGGGATTCTTGGGGTGACTGGAATGACCGGTATTCCCAGGATGACCAAGGAAAACTAGCGCTCGACCTTTTACCCCCAGAGCAGATCTATCTCGCGACCAAACTCCGCGCCGTTCGCTCGCCGACCGATCCAAGTGAGCCGTCGCTCTTGTCGAAATTGGTTGGAAAACCACTCGGCGGGGCGGATCACTGCTGGGACAACGAAATCCTAGCCCTCGCCGGCAGGGAAGCCGCCATGCTGAAGCGGGCCGGCCAGGCTGCCGCGCTTTCGGCCATCGGCAGGGCGATCTATGCGGCTCAGGTCGAGACGCTCAAGGAAACCCGCGACAAGCGGCCACAGCCAAATTTGCACCGCGCCGAACTGAACGACGCGATCGAGCAATGGGGCAAGCAGGCCGCTCGGCTGGATATGGACCTGTTTCTCGCCGAAATCGGCCACCTCCCGCCTGCGGTGGAGGGTGTGTTGAAAGAAACTTCGGCCTGGGTCAGGGCGAATGGCAAGGACCCCATGCAGCTTCTCGAGGTGTACGCGCGGGCGGAAGTCAGCAGGAAAGACAATCGCGCGCGTCTCGCCAGCAATCAGTTCGGGGTCGATCGGCGTATGGAATGGCAAGGCGAGCCCCATGGCCGCGCCGAGCCGCTCCATTATCGCTGGGGGAATGTGAAGCGGCTCCTGCGCGATCTGGAAGACGTCGCATGAGCGATCCTCAGGCATGGTCCGGTCAACCCTATCTCGACGAGATGCGGCCTGGGCGACTGGAGACGGTCAAGCTCGCATTGTTTGCGACCTACTCAGTCGATCTGTCGGCGGTCGCGGCGGCGTTGCTCGCCCTGATTGCTCGCAACAACGACAAGGGCAGCGGCACGGCGGTCGATTTTTCCGAGGCGATCGACAAGCTGCGCGATCGCGTCAGGATCATAATCCAGCGCGGTCGGATAGCGCGGCCGATAGCGCTTCCCCGTATCGCGGGCATCCTCGATCAGTTCATCGTCGAGCAGCCTTACGATGAACTAGAGCGCAGCTGGCATCCAAAGATTGCTTTGGTCGCCTACAACGGTCCCAAAGGGGAAACCCGCTGGAAGCTCTGGATTGGCAGCCGGAACCTCACCCGATCGCAGGATCTCGACGCGGGCGTTTTGCTGGACGGCAGCGAAAAGCGCGCGAAAGGACGAGTTCGGCTCCCAGGCATCGGAGCACTCGGGGCCATCCTCGCGCGCTCCGCGTCGCGCGAGGATGCCGATGGCATCGCAGAGCAACTGGAGGCGGTCTGGTGGGACGCCCCAGACGGGTTTCAGTTGCGCAGCCTGCTCAATGGACTGGATGAAGGCGTTGCTCTGCCATCGGAACCACCAGCCGGCGCGGTCGATGGCATAACCATCATCAGTCCGTTCTTGTCGCCCGATTTTGTGAAGAAGGCAGGTGGCTGGGGCAAGGCTGGATCCAGAACGCTGATTTCGTCGATGCCGGCCCTCACGGACATGGCGAGGCGGCCCGGCAAGCCGCTGGACGGATTCTCCAAAATCCTCGCCTATACTGCGCCAGACGTGCTCGTTGACGAAGCTCCGCTCGCGCTGCCAGGCGTCGAGCCCGCGTCCGAGGATGATGCGGAGCCGGCCCCCCTTGCTCTGCATGCCAAGATTTTTTGCTTCCACTCGGGCGAGAAGACCATCTTGAGAGTGGGGAGCGCCAATGCGACCGAGAGGGCCTGGTCGGGGCGCAACGCGGAAATCATGGTCGAACTCGAGGCCGGCGAAGCGTTCGGCTCCGGCCTGGCATTCCTGATCGGTAAAGCGACGCCGGTCACCATCGAGGAACTCGCCGTCGCCGATCCGCCCAGCACGAGCGCGGCCGATGCCCTGGAAGAGTCGCGCAAAGTGCTGATGGCATCCTGGAACCCGGTTCTGCGTCGAGACGGGGAACGCTTCTCGATCGATGCGGGGGCAGTTCCCTTGCTTGCCTATCCCGAGCACGTGCTGCACGCCGGACCTGCAAATGGCGCCCTACTGGCTTGGCAGACGGACGCCGTCCGCCTCGATCTTGGCACGATCCCCTTGTCACTCCAGTCCGCCTTCATTCAGGCTCGGATCAGCGGACCGGACGGCGCTTTGCGATGGATGCAGCGTGTCACCGTCGATCCGCCGCTCGAAGAACAGCGTGATCTGGCCGCGCTGGCCAGCCACATGGGGCTTCGTGCATTTCATGACTGGATGCGCGCGATTCTCAGCGGCGACACACTGCCCGTCGGCGGTGGCGCATGGGATGAAGACGCCGGGGTGCAGAGCAACCGCCCCCAGAGCTTGGGATACGACCGCCTCACGCTCGAGGATATCCTCACGGCTTGGGCACGCGACCGCAAGGCGTTCGGTCGGGCCGATCGTCATTTTGCGCCCTATGTCGACGCCCTTCTCGCCCACGGTGAGAATCTGAGCGAAAGGGAAAAAGCTGACTTGAACGAACTTGTGCAGATCTGGGCCATCGCGCGGACGCGGCTTGCCTCATGAGCGCCAGATCGAAACCCTTCCAGTCCGCAACGGTCAGGGCTGCAACCGCTGCGCTGTCAGGAGGCAACCCGCTACGCCGGTTCCTGGTCGCGGACGAGGTCGGCCTCGGCAAAACCGTCGTTGCCCGTGACACGCTGGCAGCCCTGGCAAGCAAAGCGCGCAAGTTCACGGTCTATTATATTACGAGCGGGCTCAAGGTCGCGGACCAGAACAAGGTCGAGCTGCTCCGCTTCCTCGACAAGAACGAAGCCAAGGACGCACTCTCCACCATCGACCGCGTCGGCCTCATTCCGTTTGAGGAACGGCGCAAGGAAAAGATACGGCTCTACGCCTTTACGCCCACCACATCATTTTCCAGTTCGCAGCGCCTCTACGGCGGAAAGGCTGTCGAGCGTGCGTTCATCAAGCTGCTGTTGGATGAGCTGTACCCCGGCCTGACCGATGCCTTTCCTGAAGGCTATATCGAATATGGCGCGACCTCCGGCTGGCCATGGGCGTGCGAGGAGGCTCAGGGCAAATTCGACAACGTCTCCGCCCTCTTCAAGACGGCCTATGGCCGAGCGCTACGTACGGAATTTGGCAAGCCTGCCCGCGAGAACATTCTGCGTGCGATCGAGACGAGCAAATATGGTCAGAGCCTAGGCCGGATGCGAAAGGCGCTCGCTCAAGCCGCTTTGGATTCCGCCCCGCCCGACCTCGTGATTTTCGACGAGTTCCAATGCTATCGCGAGTTGCTCGACGCAGGCACGGATAACCCTTTAGCGCGCCAACTGCTGGCGGGTAACAATGGAACGCCGCCGCCGATCCTCCTCCTGTCAGCCACGCCCTACCGCTTCTATGCGGAGCGCTGGGAAAATGGCGTCGGAGCCGCTCCCCATGTCGAATTTTTCAAGATTATCGAGTTTCTGGGCGGGTCGGCTGCACGCGCAGAGGCCGAAACCCAATTTCGTCGGTTTGGTGATCTCTTGCATTTGATCGGTCATCTGCCGGCCGACAGTCGGCAGGCGGCGATCGAAGAGGCCCAAGCACTCAAGCATCATCTGGAGAGGCTCCTCACACCGCTCATGTCGCGGACCGAGCGCCCGGTTTCCGACCATGCCGGAGAGCCTGCGCCGCCCTCCGTAAGGATCGAGCCCCACGATCTCGACGTCTATCGCCATTTTACCGACCACGTATCGCCCAAGCTTGCCGGCAGCGCAGTCAGCTATTGGCTTTCAGTCCCGCTCCCTGCGCAGGCGCTGGGGGACCGTTATCAGATTTCTCGCAATATAGACTTTCCCGCCACACGCAGCGTTCCCCGCCTCGGGGTCACCAATTGCTTCAAGCCGCCAAAAGATGGCTGGGGGAGCGCCAAGCTGCGAGCCCTCAATAGCCTTGTACCGACAGAGGTGCTTGCGCTCCCTTGGGTGTTGCCATCGCTGACCTGGTGGACGCCTTCAGGCCCATGGGCGAAGATGACGCAATCGCCCAAGATGCTGATCTTCAGTAGGTTCAGGGCAACACCACAAAGTCTGGCAGCCCTCGTCAGCCTCGAGGTCGAGCGCAAATGCGTTGGAAAGAGCAATCTTCCCTACACCGCCGCGTGGAAGAAGCGGCACCTTAACCCGAAGCCTAACCAAGGCCCGACGCTCGCCCTTTTTCACCCGAGGGTCGCGTCCGTCAACGTGGTGTAAATT
>NZ_LJYW01000005.1 GCF_001305515.1 Prosthecodimorpha hirschii | reverse complement strand
CGAGGACAGCATCATCCGCCTCGTCGGCGCCGTCCTCCTTGAGCAGAACGACGAATACCAGCTCCAGCACCGCTACATGCAAATCGAGGGCATGGCCGCACTTGCCACACCAACAATCGAGGAGGTTCAGCCGCTACAGATTACACCCAAGGCCGCCTGACAATGCAGCCCGCTGGCCACACCCGAATTTACACCACGTTGACGGACGCGACCAACACGGCCGCTGCCTAAGGCATCGGGGAGCGTTGAATTCAGCGCTTGGCGCTTAGCTCATGCGGTCAAGAAGGCCGATTGCTTGCGATGGCCGACCACCCCGATTCGATGGCTGGGGGCTACCGGGTTTCTGCTCGAAAATGGCCACTTGTTTGATTGGACGGCGAACGAGTGGTGCCTGCTAGACGGCATGTCGAGTTTCTACGCCGACTTCTCAGGGTCGGGCTTTGCGGGGCGGATCGCACAAGGCATGGCTCTGCTGTTCCTGGAGGACAAAGGCTACGCCTACGTCGGTCGCTTTGAAACCGAGTGGACGCAACGCGCCGCCACGCAGAACCGACAATGGCCGGCGGACAAGTCCAAGGCGCCTGATTTTATCGCCGAAAATAGCCAAAGAGAATGGGTCCTCGCTGAGTCGAAGGGCGGATTTTCCTCCCCGGGCAAGATGCCACCCATCAAAGGCGCTTTGAAAGATGGACTGAGCCAACTCGACGGTTGGGACAAGTATATCAATCCCCAGCCAATCAAGAGTTTTGCGATCGGCACCTTCCTGCGGGAGGCCAACGATACCTCTGGCGAGACATCGCTCATCGCCTTCGTCGACCCCGAGCCGGAGACCCCAGAAAGTCCGGTCGAGTTTCCCCCGGACGTGGTTCGCCGGGCAAACTATGCCTCATGGCTGTCGGCTATGGGCTTGGACGAAGCGGCTGCTCGGCTTCGTGCGGGCGACGGAGAGCCGCAGCGGTACGAGCTTCCTGTTATCTCCGTTGCCGGGCGTCGGTACGCCGTCAGCATAGCCTCAGTGATGCCAAGGCACCCCGAACTATCCAGCCGTGAATTCTGGCGTGATTTTAGGGACTGGCCCTTCTGGCCTCTCCCCTGGTTACGGGATGGCGTCGACATCGAGCTAGTCGGTCTCGATCTCAAAGTCCTCAACGCACTGAGCTCGGCGACACAATCTGCCGCCGCTTCAGAGTTGATGGCACTTGAGCCTTCCGAGTGGCGAGACACGCCTGCTGACCTGGATGGTGGGGCGTTTTACGGCAGTGTTTTTTCGGATGGTTCCTTACTGGGCGAGCTGAGATTGCAGCGTCCCAGCCAGCCATTTCCGGATTTTGAATGGATCGAGGTGGAACTGTGACAAAATACAAGAAAAAGCTCATCGAAGTCGCGATTCCTCTTGAGAAGATCAATGAGGCCTCAGCGCGCGAAAAATCGATCCGGCACGGGCATCCGTCCACGCTGCATTTATGGTGGGCGCGGCGGCCGTTGGCGGCGTGCCGCGCCGTGCTGTTCGCCCAGCTTGTCGATGATCCGTCGAGCGACCTCGAAAAATTCCCCACGCATGAAGCGCAGGAGGCCGAGCGCAAGCGCCTGTTTGGCATCATTGAGGAATTGGTGAAGTGGGAGAACTCGACCAACGAGGAGGTGCTGGAACGTGCCCGCGCCGAAATCCGCAAGAGCTGTGGCGGCGATCTGCCGCCGGTCTATGACCCGTTCTCGGGCGGTGGATCGATTCCACTGGAGGCGCAGCGTCTCGGTTTTCCGGCCTATGGGTCTGATCTGAATCCGGTCGCGGTGATGATCGGCAAGGCGATGATCGAGATCCCGCCGAAGTTCAAGAACGAGGAACCGATTCATCCAGGCCCAAAGGACCGGCAGTTTTACCGCAACGCCGAGGGCATTGCGGAGGACGTCAAATACTATGGCGAGTGGGTGCGTGAGAAGGCGTGGGAGCGCATCGGGCATCTTTATCCACAAGTGGATCTACCGAAGGAGTACGGCGGTGGCAAAGGGACGGTGATCGCTTGGATTTGGGCAAGAACAGTACCCAGCCCCGACCCTGCCTTTTCCAGCGTGCAGGTTCCTATCGCATCGAGTTTCCTGCTCAGCACTAAGGCCGGGAAGGAAACGTGGGTAGAGCCGATTGTCGACAAGCAAGCCAAGGCCATCTCTTATCGGATCAGGCAAGGTGGCACGAAAGCCGAACTCGCTGCGGCCAAAGAAGGGACGAAGGCCGGTCGCGGTGCAAATTTCCGTTGCCTTATGTCGGATACGGCGATCACACCTGACTATGTGAAAAGCAATGGCCGCGCCGGCAACATGGGTCAAACCCTGATTGCGATCGTGGCGGAAGGCAATCGTGGCCGGGCGTATGTCGCACCTGCGGAGGCGCACGAGCATCTCGCTTTTTCGGCAAAACCCGACTGGAAACCAGGAACCAGTTTGCCGAATGATCCACGGAATTTCTGGACCGTGGACTACGGTTTGGCGACCTTCGGTGATTTGTTTACCGACCGACAGTTGGTAGCGCTGAACACCTTCAGCGAGTTAGTCCAAGAGGCGCGAACACAGATTCAGACTGACGCATTGGTTGCCGGGCTCGCTTCTGATCCGACCCCACTGCGCGATGGCGGCAAAGGTGCCAAAGCCTACGCCGAAGCTGTCAGCGTGTATTTGTCGTTTGCGATTGACCGGCTTGCGGATGCTGGCAGTTCGATCGCCACATGGTCGTCATCGGAGTTCATCCGTTTCACGTTTGCTCGGCAGGCGATCCCGATGACTTGGGATTTCGCTGAATGCAATGTCTTCAGCGATAGTACTGGAAACTATCTCGGAGCCGTCGATTGGGTCTGGAAGGCTCTCTCTGGGCTGAGTCCAAACGCGGCCGGCACTGAGATCCAGCACGATGCGCAGAATGTACGTTTGCCGAATGGAGCAGTCGTTTCGACTGATCCGCCATACTACGACAATATAGGATACGCGGATCTATCAGATTATTTTTATGTATGGCTCAGGCGTAATATCAAGGATGTTTATCCTGATCTTGGAAGCACTATTTCCGTTCCTAAAGAAGAGGAGCTGGTCGCGACGCCTTATCGGCACGGCGGGAAAGCGAATGCTGAGGAGCATTTTTTGACGGGTATGACGGCGGCTATATCTAGCCTCGCCCGCCAATCATCTTCATCATTTCCCGCGACAATCTACTATGCCTTTAAGCAAAGCGAGGTCGAGCAAGACGGCCTGAGTTCAACCGGCTGGGCAACCTTCTTACAAGCTGTGATTGAAGCAGGTTACGCGATTGTTGGAACGTGGCCTGTTCGAACGGAGCGTTCAGCCCGGACAATTGCGACTGGAACCAACGCTCTCGCAAATTCGGTCGTCTTGGTGTGCCGGAAAAAGGAGATCACAGCCGAGGTCGTTACCCGTGCCGAATTTATCCGTGCCCTGAAACGTGAATTGCCGCCGGCGATCTCAGAGCTTCAGGCTGCTACCATTGCACCAGCAGATATGCCGCAATCTGCGATTGGACCCGGCATGGGGGTATTCTCGCGTTATAAGGCTGTACTGGAGTCGGACGACAATCCGATGAGTGTGAAGACCGCACTACAGCTGATCAACAAGGAACTGGACGAATACCTGGGCGGTATCCAGGGGGAGTTCGACCCAGACACGCGCTTCGCTATCACCTGGTTCGAGCAGAATGGGCTGAAGACCGGCGAGTACGGGACGGCCAACAGCATCGCCACGGCGCGCGGCATCTCGGTCGAAAGCGTCAAGCATGCCGGGATCGTGGACAGCGCGGCCGGCAAGGTCCGCATCCTCGCCCGTGATGAACTCGACGAGGATTGGGACCCGGAGGAGGACCGACACCTGACGGTGTGGGAGTGCCTCCAGCATCTGGTCAGGCGGCACGAGAAGGACGGCATCTCCCACGACACCGCTGTCCTGTTGAAGAAAATCAACACCCAGGCCGAGGCGGTGAAGGATCTCGCCTACTGCCTTTACGACATCAGCGCCAACAAGCGGAAGGATGCGAAGGAGGCCACGGCCTACAACGCCCTGATCGCCGATTGGACCGAGCTGACAAAGGCTGCGGCAGCCATCCACGACACAAGCGGCGATCGTCAGATCCGGCTGGACATTTAAGGGGGGAACGGACCGTGGCAAAAAGTACGCGCCAATATGTGTTTGAAGGGATGGAACTGCTGCCGGCGGCGCTGATTCCCTTCGTCGAAAAGCGGCTCGAAACCTCGCTCAAGGGGCACTGGCAGGTCCAGGTTCTTGAGAAGCTGCCGGGCCTGCGCCCAAACAGCAATGGCGAGGTCGGTTGGGATCAGGCCGCGCTCTTCAATGCGATGGATCGTTTCTGGAGCGAGGCGTTCAAGGCGGTTCTCGGCCGCGCCGAACGCTCGTTGGTCAACGAACTGGGCGACGTCCGCAACAAACTCTCGCACAACGAGACCTTCACCTACGACGATGCCGAGCGCGCGCTCGATTCTATGCGTCGTCTAATGGAGGCGATCAGCGCCGGCGAGACGGCCGAGCTCCTTGGCAAGATGCGCGATACCATCCTCCGCACGAAATTCACTGAACTTCAGCGCAATGAGGAGCGGCGGAAAACCCAGCGCCTCGAGATCTCGGTAGAAACGGTGGCGGGGCTTTTGCCGTGGCGCGAGGTGGTCGAGCCGCACCAGGATGTCGCTACCGGCGAGTTCCAGCAGGCTGAGTTCGCGGCCGACCTCGCCAAAGTCCACTCGGGCAGCGCGCCGCCGGAGTACCGCGATCCGCGCCAGTTCTTCAGCCGTACGTATCTTACCGAAGGTTTGAGCGCACTTCTGGTCGGGGCCGCGAAGCGGCTGTCAGGCACCGGCGGCGATCCGGTCGTCGAGCTTCAAACCAACTTTGGCGGCGGCAAGACGCACTCGATGCTGGCCCTCTATCACATGGCGGGACCGACGCCGGTCCAGGACCTGTCCGGCCTGGACCAGTTGCTCGAGAAGCAGGGGCTCAGCGTGCCGAAGGCCATCAACCGGGCCGTGCTCGTCGGCACGTCACGGGGGCCGCAGGACTTGCTCCTTGCGGAGGGCGACCGCAAGATTCGCACGACCTGGGGTGAACTTGCTTGGCAGCTCGGCGGCGCTGACGCTTACGCGATGGTGGCGGAAAACGACGCCAGCGGCATCGCGCCGGGCTCACACCTCCTAGAGGCGCTCTTCAAGAAATACGCGCCGTGCCTGATCCTGATCGATGAATGGGTCGCTTACCTGCGGCAGATCTACAAGGTCGAGGGGCTGCCTTCGGGATCGTTCGACGCGAACCTGTCCTTCGTCCAGTCGCTGACCGAGGCGGTCAAGGCCAGCCCTGGCACACTACTCGTCGCGTCCTTGCCGGCCTCGCAGATCGAGGTCGGCGGCGAAGGCGGTCAAGAGGCGCTTGCGCGTCTCAAGCAGACCTTCAGCCGCGTGGAATCCTCGTGGAGACCGGCTAGTCAGGAAGAGAGTTATGAGATCGTCCGGCGGCGGCTGTTCAAGGACATCCCGGGAGACAAATTCCACCACCGCGACAACACGCTGAAGCAGTTCGCCAAGCTCTACCGCGAGAACGCCAACGATTTCCCGCAAGGCTGCGCGGATGAGGATTACCGGCGCAAGCTGGAAAAGGCTTATCCGATCCATCCCGAACTGTTCGACCAGCTCTACACAAGTTGGGGATCCCTCGAAAAATTTCAGCGCACGCGCGGCGTGCTGCGCCTGATGGCGCAGGCCATTCACGAGCTTTGGATGAATGCCGATCCGTCGGTGATGATTATGCCCGGCAGCGTGGCGGTGAGTTCGCCGCGTGTGGAGCCGGAATTGCTCCACTATCTCGACGTGAGCTGGCAGTCGATCATCGCCGGCGATGTCGATGGCACTGCGTCGACTCCCTACAAAGTCGATCAGTCGGCGCCGAACCTGAACCGGTACTCGGCGACCCGCCGCGTTGCCCGCGCGATTTTCATGGGAACGGCGCCCACTGCCCAGCAACAGAACACCGGCCTCGACGATAAGCAGATCAATCTCGGCGTCGTGCAGCCGGGCGAGCGCCCTGCGATCTTCGGCGATGCGCTGCGCCGGCTGACCAACCAGGCTAAGTTCATGCACGCCGATCTTGGTCGGTACTGGTATTCGATGTCGGCGAGCCTCAATCGCATCGCCGCGGACAAGGCTGCGCAGATCGAGGCGGCGCTTGTCGACGTGACGATCGACGCCGAACTCGGAAAATATGTGAACGGCCTCGCCGACCGCGGGCATTTCGATGCCGTGCAGGTGGCACCCGCGTCATCAGCTGAAGTTCCCGACGAGGCGGGCGGCGTGCGCGCCGTCGTGCTGGGCGTCAAATATCCCCACAACGGGCGCGATGGCTCGGATGCACTGGTCGAAGCGAAGGACATCCTCACTCAGCGGGGCAGTACGCCGCGCGTCTATCGCAACATGCTGGTGTTCATCGCAGCGGAAGCCCGGCAACTCGACCATCTGCGGGATGCCGTTCGCGCGTCCCTGGCTTGGGGCGAAATCGTCCGCGACAAGGAGCGCCTTGAACTCCGGCCGAGCGACCAGAAGCTCGCCGAGGCGAAGCAAGCCGAAGCGAGAGAAACGATGAAGACCCGCCTCAAAGAGGCGTGGTGCTATCTGCACTATCCGGCCCAGGAGAGTGCCCAGGCCGATTGGGAGTGGGTGTCGGGCAAGATTCCGGCGCAGGACGGGCTGCTGGCTCGGGCTAGCAAGAAGCTGGTGGCTGAAGAGGGCTTGCTGATGGAGTTGGGGCCGTCGCGCCTCGACCGCGATCTCCAGAAATACATCTGGAACGACAAGCCGAGACTGTCGCTCAAGGATCTGCGGGAATATCTGAACCGCTACATCTATTTGCCGCGCCTGAAAGGGCAGGATGTGCTGGTCAAGGCGGTGCATGCGGCGATCAGCGGCATCCTGCCCGGTCCTTTCGCCTATGCCGAGCGGTGGGACGAGAAGACGGACACCTATGCGGGGCTTGCTATCGAGCGGGCGGGCAATACGCCAGTGGTCATCGACAGCGACAGTGTCATCATTAAACCGGATGTCGCCGACGCACACCGTCCGGCGCCAGTACAAACCGATGCTGGCGGCACGCTAGGGGGCGCTGGCGGTACTCTGCCGACGCCGGGCGAACCTGTCATCGGTGGCGGACCTACCACGTCGCCGACAGAAAAGAAGCCGACGCGATTTATTGGCGCGGTGATGATCTCACCTGAGCGGCCAGCGCGGGACATCCATCAGATTGTCGAGGCGATCGTCGAGCAGCTCACAACGCTTCCGAATAGCGCCGTGAAACTTCGTTTGGAAATCGACGCTGATGTTCCATCAGGCCTAGATCGAGCAAAAGTGAGAACGTTGATTGAGAACGCGAACACCCTCGGGTTCATCGAGAAGTCAGTCGAATGAAAGTAGAGTTACCTAATTCCTCAAACTGCAGACGGCGATTGGCCCGAATCGGAGAAGAGGCGGAGTTGCTGCGTTGCCCTTTGAAATTCGGCACATTCGTTATGTGATTGCCGCTGCCGATCACGGTAGCTTTCGCCGAGCAGCTGCCGCACTGGGCATACAGGAATCAGCTATCAGCCGCCGAATTCGTGATCTGGAAGATCGGCTTGGCGCCCCCTTGTTCACGCGATCGGCAGGTGGCGTGCAACTCACCCAAGCAGGCAGGCAATTCGTTCAACGCGGTCGAAAGGCACTGTCGCAAATCGGGATGGCGCGAGCGGAAGTGTCTGCGATCGGCCGCGGGGAAGATGGCGAAGTTCGAATCGGCATCTTTTCGTCGCTGGCCTCTGGCTTTCTGGCTGACCTCTTCCAAGCCTTCGGGCAGCGCTACAAAGCGGTGAAGTTGAGCTTTGCCGATGGTAATCCCGCTGAACACGTCGCCGCCGTGCGGCAGCGTCAACTCGACGTTGCGTTCTTGACTGGGCTCACGAGCTGGCCGGATTGCCAGAGCCAGCACCTTTGGACGGAACGCATCTTCGCGGTGTTGCCTTTGCATCACCCTCATGCCGACGACATGGAAGTCACCTTCGGCGATCTGGCTGGCGAGCCCTTCATAGTCAGCGAGAGCGCGCCCGGCGAAGAAATCCACGACTATCTCGTCCAGCGTCTCGCCGACCTCGGACACCATCCCGAGATCCAGCAGCAGGCGGTAGGACGAGATAATCTGATGCAGCTTGTGGCGCTCGGACGCGGACTCACCGTGACCAGCGAGGCCACGACGGGCACGCAGTTTCCCGGCGTGGTGTTTCGCCCGATCGTCGGCGAGATATTGCCATTTCGCGCCGTCTGGGCGTCGCGCAATGATAATCCGGCATTCCTGCGACTGCTCGATCTCGCGCGTTCAATGGCGCGAGTGGATCAGTCTTTCGGGATCAACGGTTCCGCGAAGTCGGCAGCATTGCACGCCGGGCCTTCACAAACTCCCGATCCGTCGCGATGAAGCGCTGCAGCATTGGCACGATCAGACGAACAGGATCGCCAACAGCCTGCCCGGCGTCGCTGGCGAGGATGTCTGCATAGGCAACAAGTTCGCGGTGCAGACCGGCCGGCAGTTCCAGCGTGACTTTGACCGGCTTGTCGTCGGTTATGGGGCCGAGTTTCAGCTTCGCCATGTCAGCCTCCGTAGGGTTCGAGTACAAGATCGCGCGTGACGATCACGCGGACGGGGAAGCCCGGCCGGATGGTGAGCGTTGGTGCGATATTGAGCTGGCGCTGGACGATCTGCTGGCCGGTCTGGCTGATGCTGTTCGATGCGCCGTTACGCAGGGCCCGCACAATGTCGCTTTCGCCGCTCGACGAACCAGATTCTGCGCCGACGCTGAGCAGCGTGGACAAGGCCGCGGCCTTGAACAGTTCGCCCCAATGGTAATCGACGCCATCCTCCAGCCCGGCATAGCCCTCGGCGTCGGCGCCGGGTTGGCGTTCCAGTACGATCGAGTGGCCATTCGGGAAGATTAGCCGGCTCCAGACGAGCAGGATGCGGCGCTGTCCGAACCCGACGCCGCTATCATACTGGCCGATGACGCGGGTGCCCTGCGGCACGAGTAGGATCTTACCCGTCGGGCTGTCATAGACATTCTCCGTCACCTGCGCCGTGATCTGGCCTGGCAGATCGGAGTGGATGCCGGTGATGAGCGCGGCGGCGATCACCGCGCCAGCCTGAAGCACATTCTTCGACGCGGGCGCTACAACGCGATCCGGGGAGACGGTGCGCTTGTCGGGCGTCTGGTTGAGGAAGGCGAGTTGCCGATCCTGCGCCGAGGGTGTGGCTGGCTGCGGCGCGAGGCCGAGACTGGCGAGATCGGGTTGCGGTACGGTCGCGGTAGTCGGCGTTGTGGCGGTGTTCCCCGGCCTCGTTTCGGTGTTGGCGAACAGCCTTGCGGTCCGCGCCGATTCCAGTTCCTGCGCCCGGCGTTGTTCCTCCGGTGTTGGTCCGACAGGCCCCAAAGGGGTGGCAATCCCCGGCGTCGGTACGGGCTGACCGGCATTCTGTGCGTTGAGGATCGGACGGCCGAGATCGCCGGGCAGCGGCGGGCCGAGTTTGGGGACGCCGCTATAGTCCTTGGGTAGTCCGGCGAGGCCATCCGGCGTGGTGCGGTTATCGGTTGAGATCAGTTCCTGGCCTTGTTCGCCGCCATGACGGGTCTGGAGCGCATAGATCAGCGCGCCGCCGACGCCGACGCTGGCGGCAAGACCGAGACCTGCGAGCACCTTGCGCGACAGGCGGGTGATGCGCGGCGGCTCGGGCCGCAGCCGCATCGGCGCGACCGGCTCGCCGGTCAGCGGGCGTGCATTATCTTCAGTGGGCTCGACAGGACGCCCAACCTCTGGCTCGCGCCCTTCTTTCTTGTCGGGATCATCCTGTTTCACGACGCTGGCCTCCCATCGGTGCGGGAGATGCGGACGCGCTTCTGGTTCTTGTCGGCTCCGAAGCGAAGCTCGGCGGCGGCGAACAGCCGATCGACGATCATGTAGTTGCCGCGCACGCGGTAGTTCACGAGTTCGGATGTCGCGCCCTCCGGCCCGACGACGAACAGCGGCGGCATCTCGCCCTGGCCGATGCCGCGCGGAAACTCGATGAACACCTGCCGGCCGTCGTCGAATGCGCGGAGCGGCCGCCACGGCGCGCGGTCGCCCAACACCTCGTAGCGGAAATTTACACGGGAGAGATCGATGCCGTTCGCGATCGGTTGCTGGGCCTCGGCTTGGCTGTTCTGGCGACGCAGCGCGATGAGCTGGTCCTGCGGATATTGCCAAGACACTGACGCCATATAGGTCGAAGGCGTCGAGCGCAGTTCCATATGGTAGGTGCGACGATCAGTGTTGATAACCAGGTTGGTCATCAGCTCGGCGCGCGTGGGCTTCACCAGGATATGCACGACCTTCGCCGCGCCTGTGCCGCTCTCGGTATCGCCGATTATCCAGCGCACCGTGTCGCCAGCGGCGACCGGGCCGGAGCCGACGAGCTGTTCTCCGGGCTGGAGCGAAATGTCGGTGATCTGCCCCGGCGAGGCATAGACCTGATAGAGCGCGCCATCGACGAAGGGATAGACCTGCATCGAATTGATGAAGCCGTTACGCACCGGCTGCATCCGCGCGGCGGCATTGGCCTGGTTGACGCGCACGGTCGGATCGGCGGCTTCTGGCTCGGGCTTGCCGTCCTTGCTGACCGGTTTCAACTGGCCGGGAAGCGGCAGCGGCCTGGGCAGCTCGACGACCTGCACGGGCTTGGGCGGATCGGCGGCGATGACGGCCGGAGCCGCATCGTCATAGGAAATCTCCGGCGGTGGGGTGTGCCCCGCACAGCCCGTGAGGGCGCAAGCGGAAAGCAGGAAAGCCGCGAGTGAGGCATTGCGGAAAGCCGGCCTCCCAGCTTTGCGGAAGGTCGGTGTCATTGTCCAAGCTCCTTCGACCAGTTGATGGCGTTGATGTAGATTCCCAGCGGGTTCTTCCGCAGCGTGTCGGCATCGCGGGGCGGCTGTACGGCGACGGTGAGGATCGCGGACCAGCGTTCGGAGCTGGCGAGCGAACCGTCCTGATAGCGGCGCTCGATCCAGGCGACGCGGAAGCTCGATGGCGAGGCGCGGATCACACTCGACACCTCGACCGCGACCTGCTGCCTGCCGACCTTGGCGAACGGATCGTTCGAGCGCGCATAGTCGTTGAGCGCCAGCGCGCCGGCCTGCGTGGTGAAGTCATAGGCGCGCAGCCAGTTCTGCCGCACGATGATGGCGTCGGCCGGAATGCCCCGGACCTGCTCGATGAACCGCGCGAGGTAGAAGGCGATCTGCGCGTCGTTCGGCTGATAGTCGGCGGTCGCGGGCGCAATCGCCTGCGCCTGTCCAAGCCGATCGACCTGCACCACCCATGGCACGATCGAACCGTTCATCGACTGCCAGAACACTCCGGCCGAGAGAGCGGCGGAGAGCGCCAGCGAGCCGAAGGCCATCAGCCGCCAGTTCTTCGCCTGTACACGGGCCGAGCCGATGCGGTCGTCCCAGACCTGGGCGGCGCGCTGATAGGGCGTCTCGGGTTCGGGGGATTTGCCGTAGTGGGTGGAAGGTCGCTTGAACATGGTCAGTCGCTTTCGGAGAGGTTGACGGAAGAGCCGCCGCCATGGGCATCGCCGGATTTGACGGCGTGGGCAGCGGCCTGGACGCCATGCGTCATCTGCTGGCCGCGCTTCATGCGTTTGGCCCAGGCGGGCGGGCGGTCGGCGGACGATGGCGTGGCGGAGGCGGCGGGTGCAGATGCGGCGGAGCTGGCATCTGCCTCGGCCGCGCCCGCATCACCGGATACGGCGCGGCCACCCGCTTCAAAGCTCTCGCGCATCGAGGCGGCGGCACGCCGGAATGGGCTGGCGATGGCAGAGCCGGCTTTCGATGCGCCGGTCGATGCGACATTGCCAAGACCGGAGGCAACGCCGGATGCGCCGGACTGGCCGGCCGCGCCAAGGCTGTAGGCGGTGGACGCGCCCCCCGCGAGTGTGGCCCCGCCACGGGCGGCAGCGGCAGCGCCTCCGGCAAGGGCAGCTCCACCAGATGCCACGGCGCCGACCGTCGCTGCACCCGCCGCGACCATGCCACCGGCGGCGAGACCCGTGCCGACCGCCGCGCCCGCACCAAGCTGCGGGCCGCCGGAAACGAGACCGTTGGCGATGCCGGGGCCGAAGATGCCCAAGCCCAGCAGTGCCAGGGCCGCGAGCACGATGGTCATGGCGTCGTCGATCGAGGGCGTCGCGCCGTTGAAGCCGGCGGTGAACTCGGAGAACAGGGTCGAGCCGATGCCGATGATGACGGCGAGCACCAGGACTTTGATGCCCGACGAGATGACGTTGCCGAGGACGCGCTCGGCCATGAAGGCGGATTTACCGAACAGGCCGAACGGGATCAGCACGAAGCCGGCGAGCGTCGTCAGCTTGAACTCGATCAGGGTGACGAAGAGCTGGACGGCGAGGATGAAGAAGGCGAGCAGGATCAGCGCCCAGGCGAACATCAGGCAGGCGATCTGGATGAAGTTCTCGAAGAACGAGACCCAGCCCATCAGGTCGGAGATGGAATCGAGCAGCGGCCGGGCGGCGTCGAGGCCGGTCTGCGCGACCTTGCCGGGGCGCAGGAGATCGGCGGTGGTGAACCCCGTGCCTGACGCCTTCAGCCCGAGACCGGCGAAGCTCTCGAAGACGATGCGGGCGAGGGTGTTCCAGTTGCCGATGATGTAGGCGAACACGCCGACAAACAACGTCTTCTTGACCAGCCGCGCGATGATGTCCTCATCGGCGCCCCACGACCAGAACAGCGCCGCCAGCGTCACGTCGATGACGATCAGCGTGGTCGCGATGAACGCCACTTCGGGGCGCAGCAGGCCGAAGCCGCTGTCGATATAGCGGGTGAAGACATCCAGGAAATGGTCGATGACGCCGGCGCCCTGCATCTCAGCGGCTCCCGTTCTGGTCTGGTATGGACGGGGTTGGAGCGGTCGGCTCCGGGGACGCGACCGGCGCGGGCTGGCCCAGGAAGCGGCGACGGTTTTCGGCCCAGGCGTGAAGGCAGGACGGATCGCGCCCACCGGCTTCGCCCATTGCGCCACACCGCGCGAGTTCCACGCGCAGCGGATCTCGCGCCGGTGCCGGTCGCACCTGCGCGACCGGATCGTCCGCCCGCTCGGCGGGCCGGTTTATCTCGATTGCGGTGGCGGTGATCGCCAGCGCGACGAAGACGATGGCGCCGATACGCGCGAGGGTCTTGCCGTCCATCACGCCCCCGCTCAGTTGTTACCGTGGAACATCTGCGCGTTGCCGGGCTGGTAGCCCGATCCCGGCGTCAGGAAGCGGCGGCGCTGTTCCTGTCCCTGTGCGGCGGCGGCAGCGCGTTCGGCATCCGTCAGCGCCTGCGCCCGGCCGTTGGCGGCAACGAGCGCGGTGAGGTCGGCGAGTTGCTGGGCCTGGAGCGCGAGAAGCTGGTTACCGGCCTGCGTCGCCTGCAACGCGCCGGTCGCCGACTGGCTCGACCCGACCAGCGCCGACATCTGCGTGCGGTTGGTGTCGATGTTGCCGACCACGGTGGCCTGCACGCGCATCGCGTCCTGCAAGCCGCCGACCGTGTTCTGCCAGCGCGATTTCGCGTCGGCGACGAGCTGCGCGTCCGACGCCGACATGGAAGCGGTCGAGTATTTCTGGCTGAAGACCTGATCGATCTTCTGGACGTCATAGGCGATGTTCTGCGCCTGGCTGAGCAGTTGCTGGGTGCGCTGCACCGACTGCTGCAACTGCTGGAGTGACGAGTAAGGCAGGCTCGCCAGATTGCGCGCCTGATTGATGAGCGACTGCGCTTCGTTCTGGAGCGAGGTGATCTGGTTGGTGATCTGCTGAAGCGAGCGCGCGGCGGTCAGCACGTTCTGCGCATAGTTGGACGGATCAAACACGACCCATTGCGCCTGCGCTGGTGTCGTGATGATCGGCGACAGGGCCAGCGGGACGGACAGGATGGACGCGGCAAGCAACGCCGCGCGTGAACGGCGCAGTTTCATTGGGACTTCTCCTTGTTGGTGAGGTTGGGAATGAGATCGGCGGCCCAGCCGACGCCGCGATGGCGCAGCCAGGCGTCGAGGAATCCGTCCGTGCCATGCTCGGCGGTGACGCGGGCGATGGCGGCCTGATCGGTCTTCGAGGATGCGGCGCAGAGCGCTAGCGCCACCTCCGACAGGCCCAGCTCGAACAGCCGGTTGCCGCGCCGCGACTGGCAGTAATAGTCACGCTTGGGCATGGCCCGCGCGATGATCTCGATCTGCCGGTCGTTGAGACCGAAGCGGCGATAGATGGCGGTGATCTGCGGCTCGATCGCGCGCTCGTTGGGAAGCAGCAACCGGGTCTGGCAGCTTTCGATGATGGCGGGCGCGATGGCGCTGCCGTCGATGTCCGACAGCGACTGCGTGGCGAAGATGACGCTGGCGTTCTTCTTCCTGAGCGTCTTCAGCCATTCGCGGAGCTGGCCGGCGAAGCCCTCGTCGTCGAGCGCGAGCCAGCCCTCATCGACGATGATGAGGGTCGGCGATCCGTCGAGCCGGTCTTCGATGCGATGGAACAGATAGGCCAACACGGCGGGCGCGGCTTCGGTGCCGATCAGCCCCTCGGTCTCGAACGCCTGCACCGTCGCCGTGCCGAGATGTTCGGCCTCGGCATCGAGCAACCGGCCCCACGCCCCGCCAATGCAATAGGGACGCAGCGCCTGCTTGAGGTCGTTGGACTGCAAGAGGACGCAGAGGCCGGTGATCGTGCGTTCCTCGATCGGCGCGGAGGCCAGCGAGGTCAGCGCTGTCCAGAGATGCTCTTTCACCTCCGGCGTGATGGCGACGCTTTCGCGGGCGAGGATCGCGCCGAGCCAGTCGGCCGCCCATGCCCGTTCGGCGGCGTCATCGACGCGGGCGAGCGGTTGCAGCGATACGCTGTCGGCGCTGCCCTCGGTCAGCCCGCCGCCGAGATCGTGCCAGTCGCCGCGCATGGAGAGCGCCGCCGCGCGGATCGAGCCGCCGAAGTCGAAGGCGAAGACCTGCGCGCCGGCATAGCGCCGGAACTGCAAGGCCATCAGCGCCAGCAGCACCGACTTGCCCGCGCCGGTCGGGCCGACGATCAGCGTATGGCCGACATCGCCGACATGAAGGGAAAACCGGAACGGGGTCGAGCCTTCGGTCTTGCCGAACAGCAGCGGGGGGGCTGCGAAGTGCTCGTCCCGTTCCGGCCCCGCCCACACCGCTGACAGGGGAATCATGTGGGCGAGATTGAGCGTGGAGATCGGCGGCTGCCGGACATTGGCGTAGACATGGCCGGGCAATGATCCCAGCCAGGCGTCCACGGCGTTGATGGTCTCGGCCATCGCGGTGAAGTCGCGGCCCTGAATGACCTTCTCGACCAGCCGCAGCTTCTCGTCGGCGATGCGCGGATCGGCGTCCCACACCGTCACCGTCGCGGTGACATAGGCGATGCCGGCATAGTCGGCGCCGAGTTCCTGAAGCGCGAGATCGGCGTCCGCTGCCTTGTTCGAGGCGTCGGTATCGACCAGCGCCGACGCCTCGTTGGTCATCACCTCCTTCAGGATCGCGGCGATCGACTTGCGCTTGGCGAACCATTGCCGCCTAATCTTCGTCAGCAGCTTCGTCGCGTCCGTCTTGTCGAGCAGGATCGCGCGGGTGGACCAGCGATAGGGAAAGGCCAGCCGGTTCAGCTCGTCGAGCAGGCCCGGCGTCGTGGCGGTCGGGAAGCCGGTGATGGTCAGCACGCGCAGATGCGCCGACCCCAGGCGCGGTTCCAACCCGCCGGTGAGCGGCTGATTGGCGAGCAGCGCGTCGAGATAGACCGGCGTCTCGGGGACGCGGACGCGATGGCGGTGTGTCGAGACGCAGCCATGCAGATAAGTCAGCGTTTCGCCGTCATCGAGCCAGCGGCATTCCGGCATGAAGGCTTCGACCAGGCGCAGCAGCCGGTCGGTGCGGTCGGCGAAGCCAGCCATCACCTCATGGGGATCGATACCGGTCTTCTCGCGGCCCTCATAGAGCCAGGTCTCGGCGCGCGCCGCGTCCTCGGCCGGCGGCAGATAGGTGAAGGTGAGGAAATAGCCCGACTCGAAATGCGATCCGGCTTCCTCGAAATCGGCTTTCCGTTCCGCATCGACCAGCGCCGACGCCGAATCCGGGAAGGTGCTGTTCGGATAGGTCGCGGCGGCATGGCGCTGCGCCTCGACGAAGATCGCCCAGCCCGAACCCAAACGGCGGAAGGCGTTATTGAGGCGGCCGGCGACGGCCACCAGCTCGGCCGGCACGGCCGAATCCAGATCGGGACCGCGAAACCGCGCGGTGCGCTGGAAGCTGCCGTCCTTGTTGAGCACGATGCCGGGAGCCGCCAGCGCCACCCAGGGCAGGAAATCGGCGAGCCGGGCTTGTCTGTCGCGATATTCGGCGAGGTTCATCATGGCCGCGCCCCCTCAGACCGAAAGGTGCGCGGGGATGCGTAGATGGCGGCGGCCGACCTCGACGAAGAGCGGATCGCGCTTCGCCGCCCACACCGCCGCGAAATGCCCGATCGCCCAGATGAGGATGCCGGCCAGCCAGAGCCGCAGGCCGAGCCCGACCGCGCCGGCCAGCGTACCGTTCATGATGGCGATGGCGCGCGGCGCGCCGCCGAGCAGGATGGGTTCGCTGAGCGCCCGGTGCAGCGGGACGGTGTAGCCCGGCACCTCTCCGCCCTGATCGACGACGCCCATCAGACCAGCGCCCCGCCGCCGAACGAGAAGAACGACAGGAAGAAACTCGACGCGGCGAACGCGATCGACAGGCCGAAGACGATCTGGATCAGTCGGCGGAACCCACCGTTGGTATCGCCGAAGGCCAGCGTCAGGCCGGTGGTGATAATGATGATGACGGCGATGATCTTGGCGACGGGTCCTTCGATCGACTGGAGGATGGATTGCAGCGGCGCTTCCCACGGCATCGATGAGCCGGAAGCATGGGCGGGCGCCGCCACCATCACGCTGAGCGTGGCGACCGAAACGGTCATGGCGAGGCGCCGGCGCGACAGGCGCAGGCGGTGGACAACAGGCATCATTGGGAGGCTCCTTCAGGCTGGGGGTGATGGTTGACGGGCGCGATGCGGTAATCCCCGTCCGGGCCGAGGCCCGCGACGCGGGCGAGTTCGGACACGCGCCGCGCGGAACCGCGGCCGGACAGCACGGCCACCAGGTCGATCGTCTCGGCGATCAGCGCGCGGGGTACGGTGACGACGGCTTCCTGAATGAGCTGTTCCATCCGCCGCAAAGCGCCAATGGCGCTGCCGGCGTGGATCGTGCCGACACCGCCGGGATGGCCGGTGCCCCATGCCTTCAGGAGGTCGAGAGCTTCCGCGCCGCGCACCTCACCGATGGGGATGCGGTCGGGGCGCAGGCGTAAGCTGGAGCGGACGAGATCGGAGAGCGAGGCGACGCCATCCTTGGTCCGCATGGCGACGAGGTTGGGTGCAGCGCATTGCAGTTCGCGGGTATCCTCGATGATGACGACGCGATCGGAGGTCTTCGCCACTTCGGCCAACAGCGCATTGGTTAGTGTGGTCTTGCCGGTCGATGTACCGCCGGCGACGAGGATGTTGGCGCGGGACGCGACACCCTCGCGCAGCGCATCGGCCTGGGCCGCCGACATGATCCCCGCCGCGACATAATCGTCCAGCGTGAACACGGCGACGGCGGGCTTGCGGATGGCGAAGGCCGGGGCCGCGACCACGGGTGGCAACAGCCCCTCGAACCGCTCTCCGGTTTCGGGCAGCTCGGCCGAGACGCGCGGGGCGCCGGCATGGACCTCGGCGCCGACATGGTGGGCGACCAGGCGGACGATCCGCTCGCCATCGGCGGGCGACAGCCGCTCGCCCGTGTCGGACAGTCCTTCGGAAGGCCGGTCGACCCAGATGCGCCCGTCCGGGTTCAGCATCACCTCGACGACGGACGCATCTTCCAGAAACCGGGCAATCGCTGGCCCTAGCGCCGTGCGCAGCATCCGCGCGCCGCGTGCGAAACCTTCTCGATTGTGTTGTGAAGCCTTCATGTCACCCCGAGTTCAGCGGGGATCGACAGACCTTCCCCTTGCGGGGTTGATTAAAAGAGCCGGATTTTGGGCGGTTACAACAAGTATTCAGCGTCGTAGTAGTGTAGCGTGCAAATACAGGAGAACGGCGGAACGCCATGTCCTATTGCTGACAACAGCTTCGAGGTTGACGAAGAACGCGGTGATGCGCCGTCGGCGATTCGCTGAGCAGACATAGTGCCTCAATCGAGGCTCTTGACGCCGTAGGACAATCGACCTAGAAAATTAGGTCAAATGTCCTACGGCGCGGGTCAGGTTGGCTTGTCTCTGCGCCCTGATCGTGGAAGCCGTATATGAGTGCGAGCAATACACGCCGGCAGATCGTCGATGTCGCCGACCGTCTCTTTTACGAGCATGGCTTCGAGGCGTCGTCGTTTGCCGACATCGCCAGGGATGTCGGCCTGTCACGCGGCAACTTCTATTATCACTTCAAGACCAAGGACGAGATCCTCGCCGCGGTGATCGCGCAGCGCATCTCGAACACCCGCGCCATGCTGGAAACGTGGGAGCAGGATACGGAATCGCCTTCGGATCGCATCCTGAGCTTCGTGCATATCCTGATCGCCAACCGCACGAAGATCATGGCGTATGGTTGCCCGGTTGGAACGCTGTGCAACGAGCTGGCCAAGCTCGATCATGTGGCAAAGGATGAGGCCGCTGGCTTGCTCACGTTGTTCCGCAACTGGCTCGCGGGCCAGTTCGCGGCGCTCGGGCGTGATGCGGATGCGGATGCGCTGGCCCTTCATCTCTTGATGCGAAGCCAGGGCGTCGCAACACTCGCCACTGCCTTTCGGGACGAACAGTTTATCCGCCGCGAGGTCGCGGACATTGAGGCGTGGCTGCGTACAGAATGTTCGGCCGCCTTAGCCGCCGATTCCCGCCACCCCGCTTGAGGATGCCAGCATGTTCATCATCACCCTTCGCTTCGCCGACAAGACCAAGGCTCCGCAGTTCATGGACGGGCATAATGCCTGGATCAGGCAGGGCTTCGACGATGGCGTCTTCCTGCTGGTTGGAAGTCTCCTGCCGAACATGGGCGGCGCGATCATCGCGCACAACGCTTCGGCCGAAGAGATCGAAACGCGGGTGCGCGACGATCCCTTCGTTGCCGAAGGCGTGGTCAGCGCCGATATCCTCGCCGTCACGCCCGGCCGCACCGATGACCGGCTCGCCTTCCTCAAGGTTTGAGCTATGAACGCAACCATTCCCGGTCCCGACGATCGCCCGCGCTGTCGCTGGTGCGCGGCGGCGCCCGAGTTCCTGCACTATCATGACACCGAATGGGGCTTCCCGGTCGCTGATGATCGCCGTCTATTCGAGAAGTTGTGCCTCGAAGGGTTCCAATCGGGTCTGAGCTGGCGGACCATCCTTGCGAAGCGCGAGAATTTCCGTGCCGCGTTTCACGGGTTCGATTTCAACCGCATCGCACGCTTCACCGATGCGGATGTCGAACGCCTCCTCGCCGACGCCGGCATTGTCCGACATCGTGGCAAGATCGCCGCTGTCATCAACAATGCCAAGCGGGCGCAAGAGATGGTGAAGCGGGAAGGCTCGATCGCCGCCTATATCTGGCGCTTCGAGCCGAAGGCGGACGAACTGGCTGCGCCGCAAACGGCGTCGACCACGGCCGCTTCCATCGCATTGTCGAAAGACCTCAAGAAACGCGGCTGGGCCTTTGTCGGCCCGACCACCGTCTATGCATTCATGCAGGCGATGGGCCTCATCAACGATCACGTCGTTGGATGTGTGATCCGCGAAGAGGCGGAACTCATGCGAGCAAGGTTCAAGCGTCCGTGACGCTATGTGACCTGATACCTACCCAGACTCGTTTGACGGCACGTCCTCCGAGATTTCCTGCCGCAGATTCGGTCCTTTGGCGAGACGGCGGCCGAGCGCGGTGACGAACTGATCGTAGCGCTCGCCGGCCGTGGCGCGTGCCGCAAGCGGATCGGCGCGGCTGCGACGGTTGGCGGCACTCGGTTCACGCACGTTGCGCGTTGCTTAGGAGCCGGGGTCAAGGATCATGACGCTGACGCAGACCAGCAGAAAGACTGGGATCAAGTTAGCGACGCTGATCGCCAATGCGCATCGTCTCGCGCCACGCGCCCGAACGATGCCGATAGCAGCAATGAAACAAAGAAGGACCACGGCCGCATACTGGCCGAATATCATCCGTTCCCGGATGTGCGTGCCGACCGCATGATGGTCTATCACGAAAGGACCCAAGAAAATCGTGAGACCCCACGGTATGATCATGAACAATAAGGCATTCAGACGACGCCGTACCTCCGGTGCCTTCGGAAAGGAGCGGACGACGATCACAACGGATCCGATCCACGCGAGAAGCAAGACCCAAATAAACATAGGGAGTTGTCGCCTTCCTGTCCTGGCGATCGTCCATAGACCACCAGGTATCGGCCTTTTAGCGATGTGGGCAATCAGATGATTGCTGCTCACCGCTTCGCATACATTGCTCTTAGTGCGTCAAAAAGCCGTCCGAGAGCCTCGCGGTTGGCGACAGGCTCGCTGTCGTCGCGGCGAATGTAGGTGGTCAGCAGCAACCGCTTCGTGCTGTTGGCGGTCATGGTGCAGATGCCCTCGCGTGACACCTTTATCGGAAACGCGATGCACCACGCCGCGGGGCCTTTGCCCGTGCTGCTCGTGCGCGCCAGTTCTCCGATCGGCATGTCGATGAGCCGGTCGGATTTCCACGCCAGCATCGACGCCGCATCTTCGGGCGCGGCGTTGGCGGGAACAACCGGGTCATCGAACAGATAGACTTCGATCGGCCTTGCACCCGCATAGACGACCCGTGACCGCGCGATCCATTTGGCATCCCGGGGCGGATCGAGATTGACCTCGTGCTGCACCACGCGTTCGGGTCCATCACCGCTGCCGACTGGCGGGAGGGTGCTGGCGAGCGCGCGTGCGGTGAACTCCCGCTCGCCCTCGGACATTCCGGGCGTTTCCTTCCTGACGCCCGAGGCACCGGAGAGATTGCCAAGCGCGAGCGCATCCTTCGCAAGCTCGACCGTGCGGTTGTAGCTGTCGATATCGGCGCGGGCGTCGAAGCCGCCTGCAAGGGCATTGGTCGCGGCAAAAGGTTCGGTCGTTTCCTGCGATCGGTTCTCCCCTTCCAACTGCGTCGCGGTGTTCGAGCTGTCCGATGGCCGATTGCATCCCGACAGCAACGCGATGGTCAGCAGCGCTAGACGCATATTCATCCGACTCGTCCCCTGTCTCTTTTGACAAGAATATTGTCGCAAGAAGCGAGATATACGGCAAGGGAGAATGTGCGCACCGTCACCGACCGAATTGCTTTTCACAAATCATGTGTTAAAAGGGAGCAACGGCGATGCTGGAATTCCTGGGTCGCCCACGGACAGGTCGATATGCTGATATCCCATGAAACTCGATGACCTGGCCGCCGCGACAGGCGCGACGGTTCGCCAGATCCGGTTCCTGATCGGCGAGGGCTTCGTTCCTTCGCCGGATGGCGGGCGGACCTATGCCCGCTACGGTGACGCGCATGTCAAGGCGATCCGGCGGTTCCAGCGCCTCAAGGATCTTGGCTTTCCCAACGCGGCGATCCGGTTGCTTCTCGACGCCCGCGAAGGCGTACCCGTTCCGGTCGTGGATGGCGTGACGCTGGTCATCGCGCCCGAGCTTCTGGGCAGTGATGCGGCGGTCGATCAGATCGTCGAGCGGACGGAGGCGCGGTTGCGGTCCGCCCTGTCCAGCGGGGCATCGAAGCCGCGCCGGCGCGCAGCGGCCGGGGGGGCGGGATGATCGAGCCGACCGGCCCCGGGCTGACCGATCCGCTGCTGCCGCTGTTGCGGCCCGCGGCGACACCCCGCCCGCCGTTGCTGCTCGATACCACCGACATCCGGCTCCGCATTGTGCCGCCGATCGCCCGGCTGATCCTCGTGCGCACGTTTACCAATCGAGAACACGTGCCGATCGAGGTGGTGTTGACGATGCCACCAGCGCTGGCCGGGGCCGTCGTCCACGACATGGCGGTCAGCATCGGCGACCAGCGCTGGAGCGCGCGCGCGCGCGCGCGTCGTCGCGCCGAAGGGACCTATGACGGCGGTGCGATCGACGGGAACCGAGCGATCCTTCTGGAAGAACTGAAGCAGGGCTGGCAGGCGCTGTCGGTCGCCGGCGTCCGGCCGGGAGAGTCGGTCACGCTGCGTTTCGAAAGCGTGATCGGTATCGGGGAGACCGGCGCGATGCTGCGGCTGTGCCCGGGCGTGGATCCGGACCGCGCCGTTCCGGCGTTGCCCGATCATTTGCTGCCGCGCCACAGCGGCGTGTCGCATCCGGTCACGCTGACCATTGAGGGCGCCGACGCGATCCGGGTGCTCGCCGCCGGACGCGATCTGCCGCCGAAGCAGCGGATCGACGGGTCGCCGATAATGCTGGAGGTCGTCGTCCCAGCCGGCTTCAAGGGGGCGCTGACCGATCGCTCGGCCGACGACGTGCGCGCGGAAATGGCGCTGCATTGCGCGACCGAAATCGCGGCGCTGCTCACGGCCGGCGGCAAAGTCGATCGCGCGCGGGTGCGCGACCTGGCGGTGAAGGGCAATCTGCTGACGACGGAAACCAGCCTCGTCTTCGTCGGCCCGGAGGGAGAGGCGTCCGGCGTCCTGCCCGCGATGCGCAAGCTCGCGCTGGTCGATGCGCGGGCGGCCGAGGTCCAGCCCGTCCCCGCCGCGATGCCGCCGGTCGCGGAACCCGTCTCACCGGTCATTGAAGCGCCGCCACTGGATGATGGTGGCGACATCCAGCCCGGCCGGCGAGGCAGGACATTGCCGAGGCTTCCGACCCCCAACGCCCGCGCGCCGTGGACCGTCCGGCTTGGCAACTGGCTGCGCGATCATCTGCTGCCACGGACACGGCCGCTCACCCTGCCGCTGCTCGGCCGCCGTCTGCGGTCGGCGGCCGGACAGGTGCTGTGGCGTCAGGACGGGATGCTGTCGCTGCGCTCCGGCGATCCCGCGCACCTGCCGCCGGCGGCGGCGGCGCTGGTGCGCGAGGTCGCCGCCGTGCCCGTCGTTCGCGATACGGCAGCCGCGTTGCATCTGACGCCGGATCACCTCGCCATCGCGCTGCTCGCGCGGGCGGCGGCGCGCGATCCGGCGACACCGCCGGAACTGCTCGATCAACTGTTCCCCGATGCGGTGCCGCAGCCGTTCGAGCGGCTAATGACGATGATGGAGCTTGGTGCGTGAGGTATCTGCTCCCGGTGGCGCTTCTGCTCGCCTCACCACGGCCGCTGCTTGCGCCGTGGGGCGCCGAACGCGCCGAGCGTTTCGCGTCCGACGATACGCGCGGCCCCTGGGCGCGGCGCTGGGTCGGACGCAGCGACGGCGCGCGCATGATGCTGACCTTCTACCGATCCGCAGAGGATGCGCGGCGGGTGGCGCTGCTGTCGCGCGGCCTGGGCGATGGACCGCAAGGCGATGACGATCGCGCGTTCCTGCGCGGCTTCCTGCCGTCGGGCTGGCTGGCGAGGGTCGGTCCGATCCGGTCGGTCGCCTATAGCGACGTCGCGCGCGGCCTGTGTGTGGTGGTCAAGATACGGAACGAGGCATCGCGGTTTTGCATGGCGAGCCGTCCGGACAGCGCCGTGGTCGCGACGGTGATGACCGGGATGCGACGCGATACCGCGCAGGCGGCGGCGATGCTGCTCGCCCGCCATGCCGCGCGCCATCCGCTGCGCATGGCGCGCGTCACCGCTGAACGTTCGAGCGATTCATCTCTTGCAGGCGCCGGTCCAACAGGTCGCGCGCCTCGGGGCTGAGACCCTGATCCTCGTCGCCAGTGGCGGTGGTCGGTGTGGCGCCCGGCGTCGCGGCCCGGTTGCCGGAATGCTCGGCCAGGTAGCGATCGAGATAGCGATGCCCGACCGGCGAGCTGGTTATGGCGTCGAGCGGGTTGTGCCCGTTTTTCACTACGCCACCGACGCCGGGAAACGCCTCGCTCCGAAACGCCTCGCTCCCCCTCCAAACGTCGTCGGAGATATCGACCGTGACCTTGCCCTGCATGATGCCGATGACGCCCGGTTTGCACGGGATCGGTTCGGCGCGCGTGCCGTTGATCCAGTGAAGCGGCCAGTCCCACCCGGTCGCGATCCAGTCGAAGAAACCGAACGCCTCTTCCTGGGTCGCCTTCACCGGATAGCAGTGACGGTCGCCCGCCTGCCGGCGCGCGCCCCAGACCCAAACTACCAACAGGACCATCAGTCCGACCTTGAGCAGATTGCCCGCCACGCTCGATACTTTCCCCATCATCGCCTTTCCCGCACCACGGTTCCAACGTCCCGGTTGACTTCATTGCACCACGGTCTTCGGTCCGCCGTCCCAGCATTGATCACCGGGCGCGAATCCGCCCCGCGCACACGGGGGTAGGAACCAGCCGTTCGCTTCCCCTTCTTGCAGCGGAGACGGCGCAGGCGGTCGCGCACGTGCGCGTCTGACTTGGGCAGCGCGCCGTTCGTAATCGGCGACATCATCGCCGAACAGCGCCCGGCAGTCCCGCGTCGTGCCCTGCTTCACATCATAGCAAATGTCGCCGCGACCACTCGCGGTCATCGGGCGCCCGAACACCCACCACAGTCGCGCGGCGTCTCCGTCTCCCCACCAGCGCAAGACAGCAGGGCCGTCGTCGCGACCGCCGCCCGCGACCGCCGGCAGGCCTGTCGCCGCGGCCGGGATGGCGTGCGCCGTGCCGGTCGCATCGCCCGGATAGGTCCGGCCGGACGGCAGTTGCCCCTTGGCGGGATCGAACAGCATGACCATCGTCACGTTCTTCTGCGGCGAATAGAAGGACGGGACGATGACCGGGTTCGTGAAATCGCCATCGTGCGGTCGCGCCTCCAGCGCGCGCAGTTCGGCGTCGGGCGACCAGGTGTGCGCGACGGCCAACGCCAGCGCGACGTTGGAGGCCATGTCCTTGCCCGTCGTCGCCACGCTGTCCGCCACGGTCCGTACCTGTCGGCCGGCAATCGGCCCGATCGGTTGAAACAGCAGGATGCGCTGTAGCATCATCGCGACCATGCCACCGCCCTTGACCGGCAACCATTGTCCCTCGTCGTTCCAGCCCTGATCGGAAACGAAGCGCAGACCGCGCTCGCTCGCCGCCAGTTGCCCGCGATCGATGTGGAACTCGTAGCCATCGTCCGCCAGCCCGTCACGGACCAGCGCGAAATAGCTGCCGTCAGGCATCACCGTCAGACCGATGGTCCCCGAACGACTATCGGCATCGGGCTGACGCACCGTTACCAGCCAACTGCCGCAGAAATGCCCGATGCCGGACCGGTCGCCGGCGTCGGCGGGTCGCGCGACGCCGCGGCGCATCCGATCGACCCAGAAATCGAAGCGCTGCCAGCGTATATCGTCGAGCGCGATGCTCTCGGCTTCTGCCACCGGGGAAACGATGCAATCGCCCGACTGTGCGGGCTTCCCGGCCGATGCCTGCACCTGCTCGGCATTCGTATCTGGTTTGGCGCTCTCATGCTGAGTGCTTGCATTGGAGCCGCAAGCCGCTGGCAAAAACGACAGGAGAGCGATCACCGCCGTCTTCCATCCGAATCGCCGCATCGCCGAGCGCCCCTTTCCGAACTTCCTCTATCAGGACAGCTTTCTTTTGCCAAGACATCTGTTAAAAGATTGGAGCGTCACGACGTGACTGCGCCAGGAGGCAGCGATGGGCGATTACGGACACACTGACGAAACGAAGGTCTACTTCGTTCGCATCAAGGATACCGGCGCGGGCGTCGGCATCTTCTGGGCGGACTGGAGTGGCCTTGATCTTCTGATCCAAAATCGGGTTGATCCATGGAAATGCGAAGCCGCCGAGATCGGCCGGTGGGTCCAGCCGTCCGGGGGGATCCTGTTTGCCCATGGTCCGGTTCTGCACGAAGGCATCGTCGAGAATCCCGGTCCGCATCTCTGCATGTTGACGAGCGGACTGGCCCAGTTGCTTTTCGAGAACGGTCAAGGCGATGACCCGACACCGCTGGACTTCGAGCCGCTTCATGTTTCAACCCCGATACGGGTCAGTAAGTCAGGCGATTAGACACCTTGTGCCGCGAGGGCTAACGTCGTGCGTAGGAAGACTTAATCTGACCCGTTTCCCATTATGTCCTCCGAGATTTCCTGCCGCAGCTTCGGTCCTTTGGCGAGACGGCGGCCGAGCGCCGTGACGAACTGATCGTAGCGTTCGCCCGCCTTGGCGCGGGCCGCCTGGGCGGCTGGCTCCGGCAAGGTCGGCGTGGTCGAGACCCAGTATTTGATGAAGACGGCAAGGCTCTCCACGGCGATGCCGACATCGCGCTCCAGCCTCGTCATGCGTCGATCGAGCTGGTCGAGGCGCTTGGCGATGACGGCCTCCTGCCGTTCGGCGGCATCGGGCGAGAGGAAGGATTCGATCGCCGCTTCCGCCACCAGCGAGCGCGAATGGTCGCGGCGCGCGGCATGTTCCGCCAGGCGGCTCATGATGGAGGGATCGAGATAGACGGAGAGGCGCTGCTTACGGGGCGGTTTCGTCATCGGTCCCTCACAGTTCCATTCCATCACCGGGATCGAGCGAGACCTGGCGCGCCACGCCCTGCATCAACCGGCTCATCCTGCTGTTGCGCGCTGCATCGTCCTCCGTCTCGTCGCGGTCGGCGTCGATCTCGAACGGATTGTCGATCGGCATCTTCTTCTCGGGCGACAGTACCCGGTTGAGTTCCGGCTGCTGGCGGCGTTCGGATTCGGTGGGATCGTCATCCCCGGTTTCAGCGGCTGCCGTCCCCTCGGCGATCTGCGGGCCGGGTGGCAATGGCAAGGCGGTCCAATCGTCAGGCCGGGCAATTTTGGGCGCGGCAAGTGCCGGCGGCGGCAGGATGCGTTCCTTGAACCTGGCGTCCTCATAGTAGCGCGCCTTCTTCGCCCGGATCGGGGCAAGGCCGGCGACCATGACGATCTCGTCGGTCGGCGGGAGCTGCATCACCTCGCCGGGCGTGAGCAGCGGTCGGGCGGTTTCCGAGCGCGACACCATCAGATGGCCGAGCCAGGGCGAAAGCCGGTGCCCGGCATAGTTCCGCATTGCCTTCATTTCGGTGGCGGTGCCGAGGGCGTCCGACACCCGCTTGGCGGTGCGCTCGTCATTGGTGGCGAAGCTGACGCGGACATGGCAGTTGTCGAGGATCGAATTGTTGGCGCCATACGCCTTCTCGATCTGGTTCAGCGACTGGGCGATCAGGAAGCTCTTGAGGCCGTAACCGGCCATGAAGGCCAGCGCGCTCTCGAAGAAGTCGAGCCGTCCGAGCGCCGGGAACTCGTCCAACATCAAGAGCAGGCGATGGCGGCCGCCTTTCGCCTGCAGATCCTCGGTCAGGCGGCGGCCGATCTGATTGAGGATCAGGCGGATCAGCGGCTTGGTGCGGTTGATGTCGGAGGGCGGCACGACAAGGTAAAGCGTGGCGGAATGCTTCCCACCCACGATATCGCCGATCCGCCAGTCGCAGCGGCGCGTGACCTCGGCGACGACGGGATCGCGGTAGAGGCCGAGGAACGACATGGCGGTTGAGAGCACGCCCGATCGTTCGTTCTCCGATTTGTTCAACAGCTCGCGGGCGGCGCTGGCGATGACGGGGTGTGGCCCTGCTTCGCCCAGATGCGCGGTCTTCATCATCGCCGCGAGCGTGGATTCGATCGGCCGCTTTGGATCGGACAGGAAGGCGGCGACGCCAGCCAGCGTCTTGTCGGATTCGGCATAGAGGACATGCAGGATCGCGCCGACCAGCAGGGCATGGCTGGTTTTCTCCCAGTGGTTTCGCTTCTCAAGACTGCCTTCGGGATCGACCAGGATGTCGGCGATGTTCTGGACGTCGCGCACTTCCCATTCGCCGCGGCGCACTTCCAGCAGCGGATTATAGGCCGAGGATTTGGCGTTGGTCGGATCGAACAGCAGCACGCGGCCATGCTTCGACCGGAAGCCGGCGGTGAGCTGCCAGTTCTCGCCCTTGATGTCGTGGACAATAGCCGATCCCGGCCAGGTCAGCAGCGAGGGCACGACCAGACCGACGCCCTTGCCGGAGCGGGTCGGCGCGAAGCACAGCACATGCTCCGGCCCGTCATGGCGAAGATAGTCGCGATCATAGCGGCCGAGCACCACGCCATCGGCGCCGAGCAGGCCGGCGCCCTGAACCTCCCCCTTCTCGGCCCAGCGCGCGGACCCATAAGTCTCGACATTCTTGGCCTCGCGCGCCCGCCAGACCGACATGAGAATCGCGACGGCGGCGCCGATCAATCCACCCGAAGCGGCGATATAGGCGCCCTCAATGAAGACCTGTGGCGCATAGGCATCATAAGCGTACCACCACCAGAAGAAGGACGGCGGCAGGTAGAAGGGAAAACCGAGCAGCCGGAACCACGGTGCGCCCAATTCGGGCTGGAAGGCGAGACGCCAGGCGACCCATTCGGTCGCGCCCCAGACGCAGGTCAGGACAATGGCGGCGACGACAAGAATCTGGCCCCAGAGTATTTTGGTAGCGGACATCGTCGGGTCTTTCTGCATGGGATCAAAGGCCGAGGCCGCGCTTGCGGCCGAAGCTCCAGTCGATGCCGCCATCGCTGCGGGCGATGCCCGAGACATGGCGGCCCAGGTGCTTTTCGAGGGAGGGCGTCCAGGGCACGAGTTGGAAGCCAAGGCCGTCGTCCAGCATGGCGAAGCGGCCGGAGGCGAGCGTGAAGCGCTGGCGATAGGAGCCGGCGACATATTCGCCGCTGGCGGCGCGGTTGAAGGACTGGCCGGTCTCGGCCGCCAGCTTCTCCCCCAGCGCCTCCAGCTCCCGGGCACGCAGCGTGTCGATCAGGTTCCGGGTGAAGATGACGCGCTGGCCGCCGCGTTCGGCGAAACCCTGCTCGACCAGATGCTCGGCTCGGCGGTCGAGCGCCTGGCGGACCTCGGCCCCGAACCCGCCATCGGACAGCGCGACCGGTTCGCGCGCGATGTTCTGCCGGTCGAGCCAGGTCGCACCCGATGCTGTGATCTGGCGATCGATGTCGAGATCAGAGCGGATGGCGATGGCGACCCGGCGCTGTCCCTTGGCGTCATCGAACCGACGCAGCTCGACGATCGACCCGGGCGCGCTGTCGCCGGCGGCATCGAGATCGGGCATCTTGATATGGTGGGTGCGCCCGTCCACACCATCGACCACGGCGTAAGCGGTGCCGCTCAGCTCGTCGTCGAGACCGCGCGTCACCAGCCGGCCTATGATGGGCACGTCAAGGCTCTCGGCGGCCAGCACATAGCTCGCCGATCCACGCTCGATGCCGCGCTCGGTCAGTGCGCGGTGCATCCGCTTGATGATGTCACCGCGCTCACCCAGTTCTCGAAGCACCGCCTCGGCCTTGTCGTCGATCGTCCATTGGCCGGGACCGACTTCGGCGGCGAGACCCAGCCCTTCGAGTTTGCGCAGCCGTCCGACCTTCTGGGCGTGATACGCATCCGGTTGCTCGCCCGGTCGTGGGGCCAGATCGATGACACCGGAGTCTCGTGCGTCGCGGACAAGCTGGCGATCGAGCTGCGTCCAGCGCTCCGCATCGACCTGGCGTTCCAGCCCGCGGCGGATGTCGAGATCGGTTCTCGGCCCCAGCTCCTGAGTGATGAGATCGCGGGCGCGGTCGCGCATTCCGTCCTTGATGTAATCGCGGGAGATGACGAGATCCTGGCCGTCGTCGCGGACGCCGCGCACGATCAGATGGACGTGCGGATGCTCGGTGTTCCAGTGATCGACGGCCACCCAGTCCAGACGGGTGCCAAGATCCTTCTCCATCTGACCGACGAGATCGCGGGCGAAGGATTTGAGGTCCGTCATCTCCGTCGCGTCGTCCGGGGACACGATGAACCGGAAATGGTGGCGATCCCCTTCGCAGCGTCCGGCGAACGCTTTGGGATCGACGTCCTCCCCGCCGGGGCCGAACAGCCGGGCCTTCTCCCCGTCCCGGGTCACGCCCTCGCGGCGCAGATAGGTGAGATGGGCGGCGAGCGGCGCCGACCGGGCGCTATGACGCACCACCCGCGCCTTGATAACCGCGCCGCGTGTACGGGCCGTAATCAGCCGATTTGCCTGGACGCTGGCGCGCTGTCCCCGGCCGAAGCGGGAGCGATGACCGGAGACGATCCGCCCTGAGCGGGAGACGCCGGCCCCGGCCTTTTTGGCGGCGGCGAGCGCCTGGGCGATGAAGGGCCGTGCGCGCTGCGCGCCGGATGAGCGAATGCGGCCGGGACGGATGCGGAAATTGATCTCGTCTGTCATGGCTGAGGCTCCGCACATCTCGCCAAGCCCCGGAACAGATGAGAAAATCGGCATGGCCGCGAGGTGCGCAGCAACGCCGCACATCGCGAAAACGCCTCATAAGTCCTTGAAACAACACGACCGGCCAAAGCCGCACATTGCGGCCTTTTATCCTGCCATCCTTCGGTCGTGTTGCCTGTGCTCCACCTCTGCGCTCTCCGGAATACGCCAGCGCCCGCTATCGTGCGATCGGGAACTACGGTGCTCATCGCATCGTCCCCGTATCAGCGCGGGCGACGAACAGCCCGCCGGATTGCGGCACGATGGCAGAAACGTCGCGCACTGCTGGCGTCTGTCCCGTATCGGTCGAGGAGCGCTCGGCCTGCACAGGATCGGCAGCGGGGCGGCGATCCGGCTGTCCGATGAACAGCGGCGCACGGGTCCACGCCAGCGGATCGACGGCCGCCACGACGGTAGGTCTGGTCGCACCGTTGCCGTCCAGCGCTGGTGCCACATTGGCGAGATAGGCGCGGGTTTCGGATGGCAACGGACGGCCGCTCAGCGACGCCTCATAGCGACCGGGACCGGCATTGTAGGCGGCGATCCAGCCAGGCGAGCCGTAGCGGTCGAACAGCTCGCGGATATAGGCCGCGCCCGCGATGATGTTATCGTGCGGGTCGTATGGGTCCGCGCCGAGACGGTGACGGACGCGCAGGCCCACCCAGGTCTGTGGCATGATCTGCATCAGGCCGATCGCCCCCTTGGGCGAGACGGCGCGCGGATCGCCATTGCTTTCCGCGCGCAGCACCGCCCAGATCCATGCAGCCGGAAGCTCGAAGCGCTGTGCCGCTTCCGCGACATGATCGGCGTAAGGATCGCGCGGCGTTGGCCGGGCGGTCGCGACGGGATCGGCGAGCGACGGCACGGATTGAACGCAAGCAAGCGCGAGGCCGGAAAGGAGGAGGAGGACGGTGCTGCGCATGGCGTCAGTCCTTCGCGTCGCGCTTGGCGGGACGGCTCCAATGCAATGACCAGTCCTTGCCGGCATCGTCGTTGCGGAACAGGTTGGCGCGGACCGGCTGCGGCAGTGCCGGATCGTCGATCACCACAGCAATGTATCCGCCCGCGCGCTCCCCGGTGCGCTTCCAGCCGGCGCCGATCTCCGCGCCCGCTTCTCCGGTCTCGCCATCGACGATATGGACGCGGTACTGGGGCGCGTTCTCGGCGTCTGATGGCTCGGCCGGGACGATGAGAATGTCCTGAGCCAGCATCAGTGTTGTCAGATGTCCGACGAAGCCAATGCCGTCTTCGTCGTGCGTAAATGTCCCGATCTGTGGCATGGTGGTTTCCTTAGCGGTGGCGTTGGAAGACCCATCGGCGAGCACCGCTCCCGCCGATGGGAAGCGGGTCAGTGCGTGGTCGTTGAGGTTTGGGCCCGCCAAACGAAACGGCTATCGCCGGCCTCGTCGGTGTAGATCTCGGTGGCCGTGGCATCATTAAAACAAGCCGGCATCGGGCCGAAATAGCGGCCATCAAGGCTGTCGGGGACGGACGGATTCATCAGGAAGATGTCGCCATCCGCGATGCGGCGGCAGCCCTGCCAGACCGGCAGCGGACGGCCATGTCTATCACGGTCGAGCGCGCCGCCGATCGGCACGGTATCGACCGTCACGGCATCGCCGGTGCGGCAGACCTGTTGACCGGGAAGTGCGGCGACACGCTTCATCAGCGGCAAGCCGCGCCCGATATAGCCGCGCTCGACCATGAAATCGGCGAGCGGCTTGTCCGGCATGACGGCGACCAGATCGCCGACCGCCAGATGGCGGGGCGGATCGAGG
>NZ_LJYW01000004.1 GCF_001305515.1 Prosthecodimorpha hirschii | reverse complement strand
CCGCCGATACCACGAGAGCCTAAACAACGTGACGCCCGCAGACGCCTACTTCGGCAGGGCACCAGCCATCATCAAACAACGCGAAAGGATCAAGCGACAGACCATTGAACATCGGCGCTTGCAACACCGTAAGCTCGCCGCCTAAAACCCAACAACAGACGAGGCCCGCACTCCGCTAATTTACGCCGCGACCTGTGCCAAATGTTCTGACGACGGACAGCTTTCCGACATCGACGGCTCGGCGATCGCGCCAGCCATCATCGAAAGCTGCCAGACCCGGCTGCTACTGCCGAACGAGCGCGCGATCGAACCGCAGATCACGGCGATATATCAGCGCTTCGGGCTCAATTCGCGCCAGATCGAGATCCTCGCGCGGGCGATGCCCAAGCGCGACTACTACTGCCAGTCCCGCCGAGGCAATCGCCTGTTCGAGCTGGGCCTGTCCGACGTCGCGCTGGCGCTCTGCGCCGCCTCGTCGAAGACCGACCAGGCCGCCATAGACCGCATCGTCACCGAGCATGGCCGCAAGGGATTCCTCGCCGCCTGGCTGCGGCTGCGCGGCGCGACATGGGCGGTCGACCTCATTCCCGACCTCACCAACCTGGAGAGCCTGCCATGAAACTGCGCATTCCCCGCGCGGCGATCACCGCCGCCGTCCTCGCCATCCCTTTGTCTGCGTCGCCGGTGCTAGTCGCGCCGGCCTCGGCGCAATGGATCGTCTACGACCCGACGAACTACGTTCAAAACGTCCTGACGGCGGCGCGTTCGCTGGAGCAGATCAACAACCAGATCACCTCGCTCCAGAACCAGGCCACCTCGCTGATCAACCAGGCCCGCAACCTCGCGAGCCTGCCGTTCTCCTCGCTGCAACAGCTCCAGCAATCGGTCCAGCGCACCCAACAGCTTCTGCAGCAGGCGCAGCGCATCGCCTACGATGTCCAGAACATCGATCAGGCGTTCCGCACCAATTACGGGGCCGGAAGCGCCTCGATGAGCGCGTCCAATCAGCAGCTCATCGCCCAGGCGAAAGAGCGCTGGAACAACACCGTTTCCGGCCTTCAGGACGCCATGCGCGTCCAGGCCGGCGTGGTCGGCAACATCGACACCAACCGCACCCAGATGTCGGCGCTGGTCGGCCAGAGCCAGGGCGCCACCGGCGCGCTGCAGGCCACCCAGGCGGGCAACCAGCTTCTCGCACTCCAGGCCCAGCAGCTCGCGGACCTGACCGCCGTCGTCTCGGCGAACGGCCGTTCCCAGGCGCTCGCCGAAGCCGAGCGGTCGGCGGCCGCCGAACAGGGCCGCGAGCAGCGCCGCCGTTTCCTGACGCCGGGCTCGGGCTACCAGCCCGGCAACGCGCAGATGTTCCAGAACGGCAACTGAGGGCGCGACGATGGACGGAAAGATCCTCGCGCGCATCGGCGCCATCTTCTTCGTGACCTTCGCCGTCACCGCCACCGCCATCGAACTCGCCCGCAAGGACGAGCCGCCGATCTACCGCAGCATCGCGGTGCCCGCGGAAGCGGCGGCCGATCCGCTGAAGGCAAAGCTGCGCCGCTGCCAGCGGCTCGGCGAGGCCGGCACCAGCGACAGCGAGTGCCTGCAGACCTGGGCGGAGAACCGCGACCGCTTCCTCACGCCGTCGCAGCCGGCGCCGCAGGCGCCCGGTCCGCAGGACATCCCGCAGAATCCGCCGGTCACGCGCGAGCCCATCGTCAAGGAGCCCGTGCCGGCCGTCGACTCCCACACGAACGAGGCGCGCTGAGATCATGGGCGGCACCGGCGTCATCGACCACTTCCTGGAAGTTTTCACCCGCTACATCGACGGCGGCTTCGGGCTTCTCTCCGGCGAAGTTGCGTTCATCGCCACGACGTTGATCGTGATCGACGTCACGCTCGCCGCGCTGTTCTGGAGCTGGGGCGCCGACGAAGACATCATGGCGCGCCTGGTGAAGAAGACGCTGTTCGTCGGCGTCTTTGCCTACCTCATCGGCAATTGGAACAACCTGGCCCGCATCATCTTCGAGAGCTTTGCTGGCCTCGGCCTGAAAGCCTCCGGCACCGGTTTCACCGTCGCCGACATGATGCGGCCCGGCCGCGTCGCCCAGACCGGCCTCGATGCCGGCCGGCCACTGCTCGATTCCATATCCGATCTCATGGGTTACTGGAGTTTCTTCGAGAACTTCATCCAGATCGCGGTGATGCTGCTCGCCTGGGCGCTGGTGCTGTTGGCCTTCTTCATTTTGGCCATCCAGCTCTTCGTGACGTTGATCGAATTCAAGCTCACCACGCTGGCGGGCTTCGTGCTCATCCCGTTCGGGCTGTTCGGCAAGAGCGCCTTCATGGCCGAGCGTGTGCTTGGCAACGTCATCTCCTCAGGTATCAAGGTGCTCGTCCTCGGCGTCATCATCGGCATCGGGTCGAGCCTGTTTTCCGAATTCACCGCCGGCTTCGGCGGGGCAACACCCACCATCGATCAGGCCATGGCCATCGTGCTCGCGGCGCTGACGCTGCTCGGTCTTGGCATCTTCGGTCCGGGCATCGCCAACGGTCTCGTCTCTGGCGGACCCCAGCTCGGCGCGGGCGCCGCCATCGGAACCGGCCTAGCCGCGGGCGGCATGGTCGCCGCAGGCGCCGCCACGGTTGGAGCGGTGGCGTCCGGAGGAGCCGCGCTGGCAGGAGGCGCGGCCGCCGCCGCTCGCGGGGGCGCCGCCCTCGCGGGCGGCGCTTCCACCGCCTACAGCCTGGGCGCCGCAGGGCAGTCGGGCGCCTCAGGTGTGGCCAGTGGCCTGGGCGGCGTCGCCCGGGCCGCCGGTTCCGCTGCAACATCGCCGCTCCGCCGCGCCGCTGAACGCTCGACCGAAAGCATGCGCTCCAGTTTCTCGGAGGGCGCCAAGTCCGCCTTCGAGGCGACCGGCGGCTCCTCGACCATGGGCACCATCGGCGGCGGCTCAGACGAGGCCGCGCCCGCCGCCGGCAATTCAAACACGCCGCCCGCCTGGGCCCAGCGCATGAAACGCTCCCAGCAGATGAGCCACGCCGTTTCCACCACCGTCCATGCCGTCCGCAGCGGCGACAGCCATGGCGGCGGCTCTTCCATCAACCTCTCTGAAAGCGACCGCTGATGTTCCGAAGACCCTCTACGCATTACGGAAAGGCTCCCGAGCCCGAGACCCCTTATCAGCGCGCCGCCCAGGTTTGGGACGACCGTATCGGCTCGGCCCGCGTCCAGGCGAGGAACTGGCGCTATATGGCCTTCGGATCGCTGTTCCTCAGCGCCGGCTTCGCCGCTGCGCTGGTCTGGCAGTCAGCTCGGGGAACCGTCGTGCCATGGGTGGTGCAGACAGACCGGCTCGGCCAGGCGCAAGCGATTGCGCCTGCGACCGCCGACTACCAGCCGACCGATCCGCAGATCGCCTTCCACCTGGCGCGCTTCATCGAGCAGGTCCGCTCGATCCCAGCCGACGCGATCATCGTCCGCCAGAACTGGCTACGCGCCTACGACTTCACGACAGATCGCGGCGCGGCCGCACTCAACGATTACGCGCGCTCGAACGATCCCTTCACCAAGGTCGGCCGCCAGCAGATCGCCGTCGATGTCTCGAGCGTCATCCGTGCGTCGCCGGACTCGTTCCGCGTCGCTTGGACGGAGCGCCGGTATGAGAACGGCCAGCTCGCCGACACCACGCGCTGGACCGCGATCCTCACGATCGTCGTCCAGATTCCCCGCAATGCCGACCGGCTGCGGGCCAATCCCTTGGGGATCTACGTCAACGCAATCTCATGGTCACGGGAGCTGGGGCAATGACAAAGCCGTATTTCCGTAAAGCCGGAAGGCCGGCTTTGCGCATTCAGACATTTGCGGCTTTGCTGCTGTCGGCGACGGCGCTCGCCGGCTGCGCCACCGCGACGCCGCCGCCGGAAATCAGCTACGACGACGCTCCGGCCGCCGTGCAGACCGTCGATCCTCCCGCGCCGGTCCGGGTCGTCGAGCTGCCGCGACCGCTGCCGCTGCCCGGTCAGATGAAGCCGGTCGAGGAATCGCGCCGCGCTCCGGAGCCGGCCGATCCCACCGCGCGCGTCAACCAGGCCAACGCCGCCGCCCGTATTCAGCCGGTGCGCGACGGCTTCATCAACTCGATGCAGGTCTATCCCTTCACGCAAGGGGCGCTCTATCAGGTCTACACCGCCGTCGGGCAGATCACCGACATTGCGCTCCAACCCGGCGAGCAGCTCGTCGGCTCAGGGCCGGTCGCGGCCGGCGATACGGTCCGCTGGATTATCGGCGACACGCAGAGCGGCGCCGGCGCGACGCTGCAGGTCCATATCCTCGTCAAGCCGACGCGCGCGGATCTGATGACCAACCTGGTCATCAACACCAATCTACGCACCTACCATATGGAGCTGCGCTCGACCGAGCGGACCTATATGGCCTCGGTCTCGTGGCAGTATCCGCAGGACCAGCTCATCGCGCTCCGCAGGCAGAATGCCGAGGCGCAGGCCACCCAGCCGGTGGCCACCGGCGTCGATCTCGCACGGCTGAACTTCCGCTACGAGGTGACCGGCGACCGTGCTGCATGGCGGCCGCTGCGGGCCTATGACGACGGCCGGCAAGTCTTCATCGAATTCCCACGCGGCGTCGGCCAGGGCGAGATGCCGCCGCTGTTCGTCGTCGGCCCGGAGGGCAAGACGTCGGAGCTGGTCAACTATCGCGTCCGCACCAACTACATGATCGTCGACCGGCTGGTCGCCGCCGCCGAGCTGCGGTTCGGCTCCGGCGACAATCAGAAGCGTGTCCGGATCACCCGCACCGACGGGAGGCCGGCGTCGTGAGCGAAGACCGGAACGAGGGAGAGGATGCGGCCGCGCCGCTGACCGGATCGGCGCCCGAAGCGGCAGCGCCGATGCGGCTGCGCGCGGATGCGCCGCGCGTGACGCGGCTGTCGCGCAAGGTGCTCGCCGGGCTCGGCCTGGTCGCCAGCCTCGGGATCGGCGGTGCGCTGGTCTATGCGCTCCAGACTCGCAACGGCGGCCGGGCGCCGGAGGAGCTTTATTCAACCGACAACCGCAACACGGCGGATGGCCTCCAGGGCCTGCCGCGCGACTATAGCAGCGTGCCGCAGCTCGGCCCGCCGCTGCCGGGCGACCTCGGCCGGCCGATCGTCAGCGCCCAGAACCGCGGCCAGCCCGTGCCCAATCCCGGCGTCGCCGCTCCGCAGCCCGGCCTCAGCGCCGAGGAGCAGCGCCGGCTCCAGGAGATCGAGACCGCCCGCACCAGCCGTCTGTTCGCGGCGGCGGAGGCGCGCAATGCCGCGCCGGTCACGGCGAACACGCCGAACCAGGCGCCACCGGACCTCGCCAGCCTCGGGCTCGCGCCGCCGCCGGCAACGCCGAGCGCCCAAGATCGGCAGCAGGCCTTTCTCAACGCGCCGGTCGACCGACGCACTGTTGCGGCCGACCGCATCGCCGCGCCGGCCTCTCCGAATATCCTTCAAGCCGGCGCCGTCATCTCGGCCGCTCTCATCACCGGCGTTCGATCGGACCTTCCGGGCCAGATCACCGCCCAGGTCACCGAGAACATTTATGACAGCCCGACAGGCCGGATCCTCCTGATCCCGCAGGGCACGCGCGTGATCGGCCAGTATGACAACAACGTCCAGTTCGGGCAGAGCCGCGTCCTGCTCGTGTGGAATCGGCTGATCTTTCCGAACGGCCGCAGCATCGTGCTGGAGCGCCAGCCCGGCGCCGACGCCGAGGGCTATGCCGGCCTGCAGGACGGCGTCGACTATCACTGGTGGGATCTCGCCAAGGCCGCCGGTCTCTCGACGCTCCTGAGCGTCGGCGCCGAACTGGCCACCAATGATGACGACCGGCTGATCCAGGCGATCCGCAACGGCGGCCAAGACACGATCAACGACGCAGGCCAGCAGATCATCCGGCGGCAGCTCAACATCGCCCCGACGCTCACCATCCGACCCGGATTCCCGGTCCGGGTGATCGTAACCCGTGATCTTATTCTCGAGCCCTACGGAGGCTGATGTGACCAAGTTGAAACTCGGCATGATAGCCGACGACAAGCCCGTGAAGGTGACGGCGGAATTACCGGCGACGGTCTATCGGGATCTTGTCGCTTACGCTGAGGTTCACGGCCGCGAGACCGGCCAGCCGGTCGCCGATCCAACACGTCTGATTGCGCCTATGATCGAACGCTTCATCGCGACCGATCGCGGCTTCGCCAAGGCACGTCGCGCGCGGCACGTTACTTCCTCTTGATCGTCGGCAGGGCCCAAGGGAGCCCCGGCGAACGATCATTCGGGTTCCTTATAGCCATATTCGGGAATGCCTTGCTCGCTTCCGTAGTAGCGATAGGGAAGAAACTTGCCCGACATTCCGATCTTCACTCGATCACCTTTTGGATTCGGCTCACGCTCGAACGTGATGTCGAAATCGATTGCGGACATAATGCCGTCGCCGAACTCGTCCTCGATGAGTGCCTTCCACGCGGGGCCGTTGACCATCACCATTTCATAGAAGCGATATATCAGGGGGTCCGTCGGCGGCATGGGCATGCCTCGATATGGCACCTCGTTCAGCATACGCTCTTCTGCCTCCGACAGGCCGAACAGCGCCGCAGCCTTCTTCGCGAGCGGTTTGATCAGCTTCATCTGCCCGAGCAAAGCGCCGATGATCAGCACCTCGGACACACCACCGATCTCTCCGGTGATGTGTTTCCACGACCAGCCTCGCTCGCGCTTGATGTCCAATATCTTTTCGGTCAGTTCCTCACGCCTCATCGATCCGTTCTCCTTCTTTGATGATCGCTAACGGGATGCGGTCCCGGCAATGCCGGGACCACAGGGACATGTGCGCAGGTGCGGGCGTCTCAGCCCTTCAGTTGTGAGACGGTTTCCGCGGTCGTCCAAAGGCCGTGCGCGAGGAACCGGAAATTCACCAGGGCGGCGAGGTAGCCGTCGCCCTCCGGAACGCGAGGGCCGGCTGTCGCATCGCGAACGACCACCACTTCGAAGCCCTGTTCGATCAGTTCCCGCAAATGCGCTTCAATGCACAGATTGGCGGCCATGCCGGCCAGGATGACTTGTGACACACCTTGTTTGCGCAGTTGGAGAATGAGGTCGTTCGTCTCGGGGCCGTAGACCTTGTGCGGCGAGGCAATGATGGTTTTGCCGTCGTGGATGTACTTTTTGTAGTCTTCGAGGAAATCCGCGCCCGATCCCTCGAATTCCTCCACGGTAAACTGGCCTTTGCGACCAAACATGTTGATCGCATGCATGGTCTTTTCCAGTGGACCGCCAAACTGCCAATGATGGTCACATGGATAGTAGAAGTGGGGCGAGATGGCGACGGTGATATCCGCTGCCTTCGCGGCTTCGAACAGTTGGCCGATGTGCGACACGGTGTTGTTCTCGACAACGCTCTCGCCGAAGAACGGCCAGCTCACACCGCTGGGATGTAAGAAGTCGTTCTGCGGATCGATCACCACGAGGGCAGCTCGCTTCAGGTCGAGCTGAAACGTGCTTTTTGGAAGCACCGGATTTTCGGGATCTGCGTAGAGTTCAGTCATGATCTTCTCCTTTCAGAAGAGGAAGGCGCCATCTGCTGGCGACGTATTAAAGTGACTGGTCGTCTATTAATACGACACGATTTTCACGCGAGGAGCCGAGGCAGGGCAACAGTGCCAAATCGCCTCAGAGCTCTTCCGCTTTGCTCGACCTTGGCCACCATCACCGCGCCCTCGAAGGCCTCGATGAGCGTCGCCGCAAGGTCCTGGGGTTCGCGCGCGAGGGGAAGCTCTCCCGCTTCGCTCGCGGCCGACAGGCACTTTGCAAGGGCGGCTGTCCAAGTCCTCAGGAGAGCTTTCAGCTTTGATCGTGCAATCGAGCTCTGCGCCGCAAGCTCAAGCGCGAGATTGCCGATCAGACAGCCAAACGTGAATTTCTGTCGCTCATGATACTCAATCAACTCCGAAAAGTGTCTCTCGACGCGCTTTAACGGGCTAACGAAATCGTCTTCCAGGATGGACACGTAATTGGATTCGATTGCGCGCCAGTATTCATCGAGTATCGCTGCCGCGAACGCATCCTTGCTTTCGAAGTAATTGTAAAACGATCCCTTCGGAACTCCGGCAGCGGCAGTAATATCCTGCACGCCACAGCCGTTGAAGCCAAGGCGATGGATGATTTCTGCGCCTTTTTCGATGAGGCGCGAACGAACTTCTGGATTCGGTGGACGTGGCATGACGTTAATAAATGACCAGTCATCTCGTTATGTCAACCGTTGAATGGCCTCTAGGACCGTTGAGGACCGCCGCTGGTGCGTTTTTGCGATCGATGCGCTAAGGTCCAGCAGACGCTTAAGCGCGGGATTGACGTTGTTTGTCGACCAAACAACGCTTGAGTTGAACACCTCGCCCCCTTCGGCAAGCGGAACGAAGATGACCGCGGGATAGGAGGCGCCCTGAGTGGAGGTCGCAGCCAAGGTCACGCCGAATCCCATGCCCACCATGTTGAGGAGGTTCTCGCGGCCAACCCGCTGCACCGAGATCCGCGGATGAAAACCCAAACCGGAAAGCTGCCGCACGATGATCGCCTCGACCTCAGGCCCGTGAACGTCCGCTGCGACAAGGAATGTCTCGTCGCGGAGATCCTCCCAATTGACGCCGACGCGTGCCGCCATGGAATGGTGCTTTGAAACTGCGACGTATAGAGGTTCACCCCAGAGATGCATCGCCTGGCAACCGGGAAGACGCGGCTCGCCGGGAATGAATGCCGCGTCGAGCCGACCGCTTAGCACGCCGGCGGCAGTCGCCTGCGCCGTCGCCTCTTCGATCTTTATATCGATGTTCGGAAACCGGAAATGGAACGCCTCGAGCACGTCGGCCAAGAAACCGCTGGCGAGCGAGGCCATCAGCCCGATTTTCAACTCCCCAATCTGGCCTCGTTTCTCCATGCTTAGGCTGCTGACAGCTTGGCGAATGTGTTCAGCGCCAAATGCAGCCTCCCGTATGAAGCGCTCGCCGGCTGGCGTCGGCCGCACTCCGCTCCTGCTGCGTTCGAAGAGCGGCACGCCCACCCTGCGTTCGAGCAACTGAATTCGACGGCTGACCGTCGACTGCGAGAGATTCATCGCATCGGCCGCACGGCGGAAACTTCCGTGTTCCGCAACCAGAATCGCGTAGCGGAGAAAGCGGAGGTCAAGAGCCAAGTCAGGCATGCCCCCCCCCGCCTGCCCGCCGATGCAGTGGCCGGCCGACGCTCAGCCGCGACCTGCGCAACAGGGAATGACTGCGCATTTCCGCCGCCGCGAACCGCGGGACGGCGCCAATTATGCGGCTACGATGCTCGTGGAGAAGCGACACTCGCATAGAGAAAACACTACTCAGAAAGATCAGGCCCGAACATCGCCCGCATCTGTGCCAAATAATGTTCCTCCGAGGTCATCCATCGCAATTGTGCGAACAACGCGGTATCGGGGCCCGCCGGAAAGCGCAGCCGATCGCCCTCCTCCGTCGCAGCAGCGAAAACAGCCTCGGAGACTTCGCTCACACTCGTGAACGCGGTTGGATAGTCTTGCAACTTGGCGAAATAGCGTTGCGCAAAGGCGTCGTATGGCGGTGGTGTCAGTCCCTCAATGCGATTGGCGCTGTTCGTTCTGAAATTGGTCGTTGGTGCAAGGCCTGGTTCTACGATCCGCGCCCGGATGCCAACCAGGCCCAATTCATACGAAAGCGCCTCAGTGAACCCTTCAACAGCACACTTGCTGGCCGTATACACGGCAACGAACGGCATCGGGGCGATCGCCGTGCTGGAGGTCACATTGATTATCACACCACCCGCATGCTGGCGCATATGCGGGATTGCCGCTCGGCAGACCGCCATCACCCCGAAAGTGTTTGTTTCAAACATCTCCCGAATTACGGTGTCAGGCGTAAACTCGAACGCGGAAAGCAAGCCGATGCCCGCGTTGTTGACCAGCACATCAATCCGTCCAAAGGCGGCGACGGCATCGGCGAGAGCCTTAGAAATGCTTTCAGCGCTGGTCACATCCAGCGGCAGGACTTTCAGCCGGTCCCCGGGCTTGTCGAACACGCTTTCGTCAGGCGCCCGCATTGTCGCAACGACGTTCCAACCTTGATCGAGAAAGAGCTGTGCGGTCGCCTTCCCATAGCCTGAGGAAGTTCCGGTAATCAGTATAATGTGGAGCTCCACATTAGACATATTCGCGTGGCGACAGGTCGATTTCGAGGTCTGCCCGCTCGTCGGGGCTGAGCTCCCCGAGGCGACGGTTGAGGATCGATTCCGCGGTCGTGACGAGCTGCAGCACCACCGATTTGCCATCGGCGAGGTGTTCCTCGACCGCGGCGATGACGGTCGGCATCTTCAGGCTGAGAAGGACCTGGCCGAAGAAGCGCTGCTTGGTCGACTCGAAGCGCGAGCGGGCGGACGCCTTGGCGCCGCTGTTGAGCGTCGCGTTCTCGAGGGAGTCGACGACGGCGGTCAGCTCCAGCGCCTGTTCCATGTTGCGGTGGATGATGCCCCAGGCATCCGCATAGGTGTCGTAGATCCTGATCTGGTCGGGTGTCAGCGCATGCTTGAGGATGTCGTACTCGACGCCGGCGAAGCTGAGCGCGCGCGCCATGTAGAGGCCGGTCGCCTTGAGGTCGCGAGCGACGAGCTCCATGGCGGCGATCCCGCCCTTGCGGATGCCGCTGATGAACTGCTCGCGGTCGGCGAAGGCGGTCTCCGGTCCCCAGAGGCCGAGCCGGACGGCGTAGGCGAGATTGTTGACGTCGGAGGCTCCGGTCGCCGAGGCGTAGAGCACGCGCGCGCCGGGCAGGTTATTCTGGAGCAGCACCCCGCAGATGCCCTGCTGGGAACCCTTTTTCGCGCCGAGAGCGCCCTCCCCGCCTGCGACGCCGCCCATTTCGTGTGCCTCGTCGAAGGCGATGACACCGTCGAAGTCTTCGCGTGCCCAATCGATGAGCTGCTTGAGCCGGGTGTGATCACCCCGAGCAGAGCGGAGCGCCGGATAGGTGACGAAGATCACGCCCTGGTCGAGCTTGACCACCTCGTCGATCTTCCAGCTGGTAAGGGGCTGGATGTCAGCCGTCATGCCGCCCAGCGCGGTCCAGTCCCGTCGGGCATCCTCGAGGAGGGGCTCGTTCTTGGTGATCCAGATGTGGCGGCGGCGGCCCTGCAGCCAGTTGTCGAGGATGCAGGCGGCGATCTGCCGGCCCTTCCCCGCCCCGGTCCCGTCGCCCAAGAAGAAACCCTTGCGATACTCGCGGCCGTCCTCGGACAGGTCCAGTCCGACGCCCTCCTTGCTCGGGCGGAACCGGCCCGGGATCATCTGGGTCCAAGCATCGCCGGCGTAGACGACTGTTTCGAGCTGCGAGGCCGACAGCAGACGCTCGGCAACCGTCCGCTCGGGCAAGCGCGGGACATGATGGGGGATTGGCGCGGGGATCGAGCCCATGGCCACGGACTCGACCAGTGCGGTCGGATGCTCGCCGGCGGTGGTGAACACGAGGCGGCTCGGCCGATAGGGCAGGGAGACGCCCGTCTGTCCGAGAAGCGGCGCCGGGGTTTCCAGCGGCGTGAAATCGACGGGGAGAACCTCGTTGCGGACGGGGGCATGATAGGCGCGCGGTTCGGCAGGGCGCGTGCTCTTCACGGCACGGAACAGTGAGGTCGTGCCGGTCTTCCGGACAGGAGCCATTGGCACGTCCGTTTTCGGCTTCAGCCGGTCGACGATCGTCACCGCGTCGAGGATCTCGGCGACCGACGAGCGCTGGATCGTCGAGGGGATCGTCGTGCCCGGTGCCTTGTCGATGACGTAGAGGCGGACCGCGATCGAGGTGCCGTGCTTCGTGTAGCACTTTTCGAGGCGGATCGAGGTTCGGACCGCGACATCGCGCAGCGTGGAGTCGAACAGGTCACGCAGACGCGCGCTGGGGCCGTACCAGTCGGGCATGATCGCGACAAGCCGTCCTCCGGTGCGCAGGCGGCGCAAGGCTGCCTGTAGGTGGCGCACGGCCGCGAAGTCGTCGGCGCCGCGGCCGAGCGAGCGCGAGAACGGCGGGTTCATCAGGACCAGCGTGGGACGCTCGGACGATGCCATCAGCGACGTCAGCGCTGCGCCGTCGTAGCCGGTGATCGGCGCGCCGGGAAAGCTGTGGGCGAGCCGTGCCCGTCGAGCCGGGTCGAGTTCGTTCAGCTGAAGCGTGACGTCCTGGCGCAGCTGCGCGACGAGCAGGCCGTTGCCGGCGCTGGGTTCGAGGACGACGTCGCCTTCCTGTGCGTTCGCCAGGAGCACGGCCAGAGCGGCGATGTCTGCCGGTGTCGAGAACTGCTGCCATTCGAGCTGCTCCTCGCTCCGGACAGTCTGGGTGGGTAGCGCCGCCATGAGCCGGATGGCGTGGGCAACATCGGGCAAGGCGTGGAGCGCGTGGGGGACCGTCCGCAGGTGGACGGCGAGCGCGTGCTCCAGCACCTCGAAGCTCTCGCGCTGGGTCCAGCATCCCTGCGCGTCGGTGCCGCCATAGGCCTTCGTCATGGCCTCATTGAGGGCGGCCCGCGTGATGCTGTCGCCGGCGCGGAGTCGATCCTGCAGCAGGAGCGCGGCGCTTCGGTCGGCGTTCTCGGCCGTCGAGAATAGGTCGGTCATGGGGGTCTCCTGGATCGGCCGCCCAAACGGCAGCATCATCCACTCGACCCCCCCTCCCCTTTCCTGCTCGCGATCGAGGACGATCGCCCAGTCCTTGATGCGCCCTGGTGGTGGCGCTCGCCGGATGTTGAGCCGGGGACGTGCATAGTGAGCCTCTGCGCGTACGGCAGCGGCTTCGCCCTCCGGATCGTTATCCTGTGCGAGTAGAAGATTGGCGAGCGCCGACGGCAGGCCGAGATGATCGAACCGTCGAGCGCCGAGGGTCGCCCAGCAGGGCACGCCATGCAGGATCGTGAAGGCCGCGGCCGTCTCGAACCCCTCCGCGATCGCGAGCGTGTCACCTTGCAGCGGTCGTCCCTGCCACGCCCCCTGCCCCGGTTGTCCAAGCATGACCTTGCACTCGTAGTCCGCGGTTGCCGGGTCGAGGAAGATGCGCTGGAAGGCGACGAGCCGATGTCCCTCCCTCACGCCGACCAATAGGGCGGGCTTGAAAACGGTACGTCCCTTGGGTCCGAGCGGGCATCGCGGATGGAAGCGGAGATCGGCCGGTCCTGCGACGATGTGGCGTCGCTGCAAGTAGCGCTCGCCGAGCGTCTGCATGACGTCGCGGGCCTGTTCCCAGAGACGTTCGACGTTCCCGGTTCCGCGGCGTATGTCGGCCTTCGGGGGCTCGAAACGCCTCGTCACCGGGATGCGACGAATCTCGCGCAGGACGTCCTCTGCCTCGCAGCCCGCAAAGCACGTCACGAGGATGCCGCGATCTCCCTGGCGTAGCGACAGGCTCGGGGTCCGATCGACGTGGGCTGGGCATCGGCATGTCGCAACATAGCCGTGCCAAACTCCACCGAGCGAGCCGACGATGTCGACGAGTTCCTGGCTTGGTTTCAATGCGGTATAGGGCATCTTTTCTGCTCCTTCGCTATTCTGCACCCCCTCCCCTCGCTCCGGCCAGTGGTAGACTATGGTACCAAGAGAAGGCCTAAGCATCGCAGCTGAACCGCTCGGAATGCTCGGCATGCCCGAGCGGTGCATAGCGGTGGCTACCATATTCTAGCGTAGCGCTGCCATGCGGTGGCTGGGGTGGCATAGCCCTGCGTAGCATTTAGTACGCCTTAGTAGCGTATCCTATCCATGCCCTGCCATGTATAGCGTTGCCAAGCGATGTGTGGTCTGGCATGGCGTAGTCAGGGCGGGCAATCTCCCCGCCTGTCGTGTGAAGGCTGCGCCAGTGTAGCGCAGCGATGACGAGGAAGGCTGGAGCATGCCAGTAATCAGCTTTGCAAGCCCCAAGGGCGGGGTAGGTAAGAGCACGTCGGCGTTGGTGCTCGCCAGCGGTCTCAGCCAAGCCGGGGCCTCGGTGACTGTCATCGACGGCGACCCGAACCGAACGCTTGAGACGTGGGCGAGCGAGACGTCTGATCCTGGATTCGAGTGCCGGACACTCCCGTCAGACAACGCGATCATCGACGAGATCGAGGAGGCGGCAGCCTCCAGCCAGTTCGTCATCGTCGATCTGGAAGGAACCGCGAACTTGGCCATGTCTCGCGCGATTTCGCGGACCGACTTGGTCATCATCCCGCTGCAGGCGTCGCCGGTCGACGCACGACAGGCGAGCCGGGCGATCAAGCTGGTGGTGGATGAGGGGAGGGCGCTTCGCCGCGAGATCCCGTATCGCATGCTGTTTACGCGCGTGAACCCTGCGATCGCGACGCGCGACGAGAAGGAAATCAGGTCGCAGTTTCGGGGCGCGGGTATCCCGACCTTCGAGACCGCTCTGAACGATCGCGCGGGGTTTCGCGCGATGTTCACACACTACCGCTCGCTCTGGAGCCTCGGCGACGATCAGGCGACCGGGCTGGACAAGGCGCGCATCAATGCCACCGCCTTCGTGCAGGAGGTCGTGACGGAAATCAGACGGCAGAACGCTGTCGTGGAGCAGACGGCATGAGCAACGGCATCAAACTTGGGCTGGACGATCTCTCGGACATCCGGCCGAACACCCGGGCTGAACGCAGCCGAACGGATCAGCGCCGAGACGCGGCTGCGGTAGATGACATCGGGCGCGAACACGGGTTCTCCAAGCCGTCCGCGCCTGCGGCATTGCCGCGCCGGCAGAAGTCGGCTTATGCGGGCGAGCAGCTCCACCAGGTCAGCGTCAAAGGCCCGGTGAGCGTGATGGGGCGCTTCGTCGAATACTGCGACCGGGAGCGGCTGCCTTACTGGCAGGCCATCGAGAAGCTGATGGACCTGGCTGAGGGAGAGGAACGCTAGGCGGCGGGCAGCGACGCCACCACTTCGCCGATCAGGTAGAAGGCGTCCGGAAGTGCGAAGAAGGCGTCGACGCGCGCGTTCTCGTCATCGGGTGCCTCTGTGCTTCCGAGCAAGGCTGACCAGCGATCGTCCACGAACCCCAGCAGCGCCGCCCATGCGGAGCCGTGGTCCGGGTGGACCGACAGTTCGTCTTTGTCGCCGAAGGTGATCATCAAGAGGTGTAGCGACATCGCAAGCTCCTGCGAGCTGCGCCGGGACCGGAGCCTCGGCGGGTGAGGGCAGGGGCCGCGGGACGCAACTCCCGCTTGCCCGATCCTCTCGATCCCTCTCACCTCTTTTATGATTCTGCGCTCAGCGCAGAAGAACCGATGCTACTTGCGAATAGTTGCGCGGATGTATCCGGTCCCGCGTCTCAAAACGGTTCAAGTCGACCGTCTCGTCCCCGAAGCGAGCGGCAACCGAGCTGACAGTATAAGCCTGGGGTCTTGCATAAGGCAGCAGCCAAATGACTCGGCGAAAGCAGAGGCTGGTGCGGATCTTCGTGAGTTTGGTCGCGAGGGCGGCGCCGGCCGGGTCGTTTGATCCCATGGCGAAAACACAGGCGCCATAGTCTTTGCCCGTTTTCCTCCAGGTGAGGATCTGCGCCGCTGTAGCACGCTCGACGGCCTGCACGTCGCATTGCTGGGCATAGCGCCGGTTGATCGCCTGACCGGCACCGACGCCGGTGCTGTCGCCCAAGATAAGGCACTCGAACATAGGAGGCTCCCGCTCGCCTAGATTGTACGACGGGATGGTGCGTCAGGCCAAGCGAAGAACGGCGTCAGCTGAGCGCCTCCTGCAGCTCGGAAAGGTCGGCGTCGATGATGGCGTAGAGATCGTCGCTGTTGTTGCGGAAGAACTGGTCCGCGCGCGCCTCGGGCTCGATAGGGGAGGGGGCTCGGCCGAACCGGCGTTCCCAGCGTCGGTCTACGAACTCCATCAGCTGCCGCCACGCCTGCGCTTCGGTCGCGTGGAGCGTGACCTTCCGAACGCCCTCGAAGATGATGACGAGGACGACGACGCCGGGGTTCATCAACAAACCGCCTCGGCAGCTCGGCGTGCGGACGTGGGTCGGCGATCCGATCGGCAGGACGTGCGAAGCCGTTTATCGACCATTAGCTTGCGGTATGCGAGGAACTTGCGTCACTTTCGTTGCGGTGGGGGGTTAAGCATATCCTCACCATGCTGTTGTAAACAGATAGGGTCCGTTCGGAACCGGCCAAGGGTCGGAGACATTAATCACCCGAGGCGGGCTACGAGGCTGATCATGGCGCACCTGACCCAAGTCGAGTTGATCAACTGGATAGCACTCTACACCGCCACGGGGCTGTGCTGCGCGATCGCGATGGTCCTCTCCGTCTCGGTCGCCGGAATCCGTCTGTATCGCGAGCGGTCCTGGGAGGAGATGCGGTCCGTGCGTGGCGCCGTGCTGTTCCTGCCGAAGACCTGGTGGCGCTGGCAGAAGCTCTACCTTCTGTCGACCCCTGTGACGCTCGGGATCGTGGTCTCGTTCGGCATGAGCCTGAGCTGGAACTGAGCCTCAGAGATCGAGAGCACTCGCGATCAGATCGCCCACGCGGTCCTTCTCGACATCCGTGGGCTCGATCGTCAGGAGTGGTCCAAGGAGCCGCATACGCGGATGCGTCGTCGCCTTGGACGTCAGGTAGTCGTCGTCGCTGAAGCCCATCGCTTCGACCACGAGCTGTTTGATCTCGCCAGTCAGGCGCGAGCGTGCCTCGAGGAGGAAGTCGGGTCGGCATGAGCCCTGGGTCGTGAGGCGGTCAAAGACGGGCTTCTCGATCGCGAGATCCACTCCCCCGGCGTCCAGTAGCCGGCGGGCCTTGAACAGCTCGCGAAGGACCGACCGTTCGAACTCGGAGTCGACCGGGATGAAGCGCTGACCGGAGAAGATTGGTTGAGCGTAGGCGCGAAGCGGTGCGTAGCCGTGCGCCTCGGGATACTCGCCCGCGACGATCATCACCAAGAACGGCCCCTTGATGAGGTTGCCGCGCACGGAGGGCGACTGCACGCGGTTGGCGACGTGGATCGCCTCGGCCCCGGGGACGTCGACGACGTGGCCCCGGACGTGTGGCGAGAACAGCGCCATGAAGCCCTGTGGCGCGTGTCCGCTCGGCCACGATTTCGCGAGCTGGCGCAGCATGGCGTAGGCTCTACGGCTGTGAAGCGCATTTGCGTGGGTCCAGAACGCTCGGCCGAGCTCGATGCCCGGCGCGATCTCGATCTTGGTCGAGGCTCTGCCGAGCGCCTCGAACTCCAGCTTGATCGAGGCGGTTTCGTATTCGTGCGCGACGGGGGCCACCTTGTTGGTGCCGGCAGCGTCGATCAGGCGCCACAGGAGCCGCGCTAGGCGCGGAACGGAGGCATGGCGGGTGCGATCGTCGCTGGCATCTTCCTCGGGCCTCTGCGCCAGTTTCTCCGGGGCTGGGCGCAGCACCTCGAAATAGCCGGTGGGTGGATCAGCAGGCGTCTCGCGAGAGCGGATCTCGGTGATGCGGTGCGTGACCTGGTCGCGGAAGAAGGGGCAGTCCTCGCGGTGCTCCGGCCGCTTGGTGCTCGTCAATCTCCGCAGATAGGGGTCGGTACACAGAACGGACCCAGATATACGCTAAGGTTTTGCCGTGCCTTCGACGGCGCGCATCTGGCGAAGCGGTCTGAGCGCGGTGGATGGCGCATCGGGATCGGTCCAGAGGTAATCGCCGGTGAGATTGATATGCTGCCAACCGAGCGGTGATAGGTGTTGCAGCAGGTCCGGCGGGACCGGCCGGCCGAGGTTGGCGAGATGCATCCGGGCGGCTTGCAGGTAGGTCGTGTTCCACAGGACGATGGCACCGGCGACGAGGTTCAGCGCGCTCGCCCGATGGCTTTGGGCTTGCAGCGCATGATCGCGGATACGGCCGATGCGATGGAAGAAGATGGCGCGTTTCAGGGCATTTTCCGCTTCTCCCTTGTTGAGTTCGCGGGTGGCGCGGCGACGCTGTTCGGGCTGCTCGATCCAGTCGAGCGTGAACAGGGTACGCTCGACGCGACCGATCTCGCGCAACGCCAGTGCCAGGCCGTTGGCGCGTGGATAGGAGCCGAGCCGTTCCAGCATGATCGAGGCGCTGACGACGCCTGTGCGGATCGAGGTTCCCAGTCGCAGCACGTCGTCCCAGTGTGCCTCGATCAGACCTTCGTCGATGCGGCCCGCGACCAGCGGCGCAATATCGGGGCCGGGTTCGATGCCGTTAAACAGGTGCAAACGGCGTGCGGCGATATTCGGGATACGCGGCGCGAACCGGAACCCAAGCAGATGACATAGCGCGAACACATGGTCGGAGACGCCCCCGCCATCGACGTGATGCTCTTCGATGTGCAGATCGGCGCCGTGGTGGAGCAGCCCGTCGAGCACCTGTGCCGCCTCGCTCGCCGAAGCGGAGATAACTGTGGAATGGAACGGCGCGTAGCGATCCGAGACGTGGCTGTAAAAGGAGACAGCCGGCTCTGTCCCCTTGTGCGGATTGACTGCGCCGGTTGCCTGGGCGCGGCGGTCGAGCGGAAAGTTCTGACCGTCTGAGCTGGACGAGGTGCCGGACCCGAACAGCGCGGCCAGCGGCGCGGTGTGTTGGGCGTCGACAAGCCGGGCGAGCGCGCGACCGTAGGTTTCCTCGCGCAGATGCCACGAGGCGAGCCAACCGAGTTGGCGCTGGGTCACGAGATTGCAGGCTTCCGCCATGCGCGTATGGCCCAGATTGGTGGCATCGGCGAGCACCGCCGTGAGGATCGCACGTGGTTCATCCGCGGCACGGCCACTTTGCAGATGCGTGAAGCACTGGCTGAACCCGGTCCATCGATCGACTTCGGCAAGAAGGTCGGTGATGCGGATCGCGGGCAGATGCGCATAGAGCGGCGCAAGGGCGGTATCGGATTCCTCGGGAGTAATCGCCTTCAAGGGCGAAATCCGCAGCCTGCCCAAGCTGAGCTGCACGTCTTCCAGCGCGTCCGTCTCCGCCTTTCGCTCGACCTCGGCCAATCGACGGGCGAGGCGGGCGCGTCGTTCGGCCAGCCAGATATCGGCCGTATCCGGTGCCGGTATCGGCAAGGGGCCGGCCGCGCGCATGTTGGCGAATACGGGGGCAGGAATGAGTTGCTGCTCGACAGCACGATAGCGTCGGCTTCCCTCGACCCACATGTCGCCGGCGCGAAGCCGGTCGCGAAGCTCGACCAGCACGCACAATTCATAGATCCTGCGATCGGGAATGCCGGTGCCGATCGCCCGACGCCAAGCTTGCCGGATGAAGCCGACTGGCGTGCCTGCAGGCAATTTGCGCAGATGACCAAAATGAAGGTCGCGCATGATCGCGCCCGCTCGCGCGAGCGCATGGCAGGCTGGCACCGCCCCGAATGTGAACGAGGCGATGAACGAGGGACCGACCTGTCGGAGGACGGGGTAATTGGTCGCGGCGACCGCGACGGGATCGACCGAATCGGGGCGGATCAGCTTGCGGGCTTCATCGACCTCGCGGCCGAGATCATTCCATCCGATCGCTGCCTCGACCGCAGCGCCGATATCGCCACCTGATATCTTGGCGGCGAGCAAGGCAGCGCCGAGTTGGGCAAGCAGCCGGATTTTGCCGTTGATGGTGCGCCGGTTGCGCTTGAGTGTCGTGTCCGCGCTGTTCTGTTCGCGCCGGAACATCTGCCCAAGCAGGCGATCGAACATCAGCACCGCATCGTCGGTGAGGGTAACGATGGTTTCGAGGATGGTCGCCACCAATGTGGCGCGACGCCGCGTCGCTTGCAGCGTCCGAACATGTTGCGCGGTCAGCCGCACGCCTTCCTGGCACAGGCGTCGGAGGCGCTCGGGATGGACGCCTACGGCGATATCCGGATCGATCCCGATGGCCCGAAGCAGTGTCAGTCGCTCGATGATGGCGGCGAATGTCTTTCGGCCGGGCTTGCCGGGTGACTGCCGCACCCAGGCCAGATCGCTCAAGTTCGTGCCTGTGTGGGGCAGGAGAAGCGCATCGAGCAGCCGGCGCTGTCGAGCATCGAGTCCTCGGGTCAGATGCTCGGCGACATGGCGTTCGGCATCGAGCAACGCCTGTGCGACCATCCGCTCGACCGAACTGATGCCCGGCACAATGATGCGCCGTCGCCGGCACTCATCCAGCATCACGCGCGCCAGCCTAGCCCCGCTGGTCGTCGTCAGCGCGATCGGCAGGAGCCATTCCTGCAACGTCGTTCGCAGCGGCCGACTGAGCGGCATGAAGCCGAATGCATCGCGCAGTGCATCGAGCTGTTCGTACCGGGTCGGGCCGCGCGTCGCGTAGTCGGCCAGCACCTCGGGTCCGACCTGCAATTGCTCTGCGACGAACGCGAGCGGCGTATCAGGGATCAGTTCACCGGGTCGCAGGAAACGGCCAGGATAGCGCAGCGCGCAAAGCTGGATCGCGAAACCCAGCCGGTTATGCGGTCGCCTCCGGCGGACGATGATGGCCAAGTCGTCCCGGCTCAATGTCCAGTGCTGGACGAGCAGGGTTTCGTCGTCGGGAAGCGCGAGCAACGCCGCGCGTTGCTCGTCCGACAGGACGGCGCGACGCGGCATCGGCTTAGACCTTGGCCGGTGCGGTCCAGCCGATCCGGGCAAGCGTGCCGAGAAGGGTCGAACGCGGCACCTTGAAGGTCCGGCAGACGGACGCCTTGCTGGCCCCGCCATCCAGCGCGGCGGTGATCCGCTCGAGCGTTTCGGCGTCGATCATCGGCGGGCGGCCACCTTGGCGTCCCCGGCGTTTGGCAGCAGCCAGTCCCGCCATCACCCGTTCGCGCGTGAGCGCACGCTCATATTGTGCCAATGCACCGAACAGCGAGAACAGCAATTCGCCGTGCGGCGTGGTCGTATCCATCTGCTCGGTCAGCGACCGGAACGCGATGCCGCGCGCCTTCAGATCGGTGACGATCGTCAGCAGGTGCGGCAGCGAGCGTCCGAGCCGGTCGAGCTTCCACACGATCAGTGTGTCGCCCGCGTTCAGATAGTCGAGGCAGGCTTTCAGGCCTGGTCGGTCGTCGCGCGCGCCGGATGCCTTGTCGGTATGGAGATGCCGATGATCGACCCCGGTTGCGACGAGCGCGTCCCGCTGGAGATCGACCGTTTGGCGGTCATCGGTCGTTGACACCCGCATATATCCGACCAGCATGTACGACAAACCCTCGAAAGCATGTTTTCGAACACCCTATCAAAGCGACAGGGTTTGTCGATCGTTATGGGCTGAGGCGGGTATGGTTCGGCAAAAGCGCAGGTCCGGAGCGTCGCCTATCACCTGTTTGCCGTCACGCGTCTGCTGTCCGTATGGACGCAAGTAGAAGGCACGCTGATGCCGCAAGAAGCACCAGGTCCTTCAACAGGAACTGTCCGGTTCCGGCCGAAATCGCCGGGA
>NZ_LJYW01000003.1 GCF_001305515.1 Prosthecodimorpha hirschii | reverse complement strand
CTGACGGATCTTACCTGTCAGCTCTTGTCGATCGACATGCGCGTCATCAAACGCTTCGTAGTCATGGTCATAAGCATCGTTTCGGCGCAGCCACTCCCAGGCAAGGTCGGATGCGGTGAGATCATCGATGTGATCGTAGTGCGCGGGCGAGCGCCACAGGGATGCGTCCGGCGTCATCGCGTTCCTCCCATCGATTGACCAAATTGCGGGAGCGATATGATTTCCCGGAAAGGTTGATTGAGGGAAGAGGTCTTGACGGCAGAGAGCGATGCCGGGGCGGCATCACTCCGTCAGTGCCTTTGACTGTCGCGGACCAGATTTCGATAGCCGCGGTCGGACATCCAGCGCGCACGGGCAAGATGCGAGTCGTGGATCAGGCGACAACGTCTTGGATCGAGTTCGGGATCGAGACCGAACAGAATCCGTACAGCCTCGCGCCAGTCGGCACCATCGCGAGCGGCGTCGAGCAAGCGGAGATACAAAGTCATGTGCTTTCGGTCATAGGGCGTCAGACCCTGGCCGGGAGGTGGTTCGTCAAGAAACTGCGGGGCTGATCGTGTCACCGGGCCATCCTATTCGCCTGACGCGATCCTGTTAACCAAATCCGCCGCCGTCATTGACGCAGGACATGCGGACCGTGGAAAAACAGGCAGGATCGCCGCCGCGTGGGCGCGACGGCTAGGATGGGGATCGTCGCTGGTGTTCGTCATGAAGCCGCAGCACTCCTTCGCCCTTGTCGGTGGACAGAAGGACGACGCCAGCGGCTTCCAGTGCCCGCCTGACTTGATCGCGCGTCGTCTCATACACATCAAGCCCGCTTTCGGATTCGAGGCGTTTGAGAGCGGTCAGCGATACTCGGGCCTTGTCAGCGAGCGTCTCCTGCGTCCAACCCAGCAACGCGCGTGCGGCCCGTGATTGTCGGGCGGTGATCATGCATGATCACCTCCCACCGGCCGAAACGCACTTGCCAGAACTACGGCTATTTTAGTCGTTCTTGGAGTGAGCGCCACCACAATTCGGTGTTTGTGGTGCTCAACTTCTGGCCCGTCGCCGCTCTACGTGCCGAACTGATTCGGTTTTGGCGGGTAAGCGGCCCCGGCCTTTCGACCGGGGCCTTGCTCCGGGGGCTCAGTCGCCCCGGCGCCCGTTGGGACGGGACCAGATCAGCGAGTAACCTTCGCCATCCTCATCGTCGAAGAGATTGGCGTAGATCGGGGCGTTGAAGCTCGGATCGTCGAGCTTGAGGCCCAGATAGTCGCGGCCTTCGTTGGAACGCTTGGACCAGGCGGCGCCGATCTCGGCGCGGCCGACCAGAACGCGGTGGCTGGGGGCGTTTTCGCCGGTGGCGCGCAGGTCGGGAACGATGCGCACGCCCTTGGCCTGGACGCTGAGAGTGACGATTTCGCCGGTGAATTCGTTCGAGCCGGTCTTCTTGAAGGTGCCGATGGTCGCCATGGTAAGTCTCCTTTTTTTGCGTTTTCGAGCCCGCACCATGCGGCCTCGATGGCGATCGGTGGGCCGGAGGCGACCGACGACGCATCGCTTGCGACCGAAGCGGAGCGGAGGACGGCGCAGGCGCGACTTTCTTGTCTCGCGAGGAATGGGTGAAACCCAGGGGAAGAAAGTTGCGACACGCCGTTGCGGCATAGGCGGTCGAGGCGAAGCCGGTCTTCGGCCAGATCAGGCCATTGGAGAGGCCGTGAGGTGCGCTCGTTCAACGGGACAGATGAAGGAGACGCACGGCGACATCTCGCGATCGGCAAGAGAACAGGACCGGCGGGTCACCGGCATCGTTGCATCTTGCAGGACAGGCAGGTTGTGCTCCCTCCCGTGCCCGGCCACCACAGAACAAACCCGTCACCCATGTTCGGGCTTTGCCGCCATTCGTGTGTGCCGCTGATCGAAGCTCCCTCGAGGGTGCGGGCCTTGGGGCGCGGCTCCGATCCGTCGCTCCTGCCCAACACCCACGCGATCTCTGGCGACAGGGATGGCGTCTATCCCCGCTGTTCGGGCGTTGCCGCCCACGGTGTCGGGGCCGCCTAAGCCCGCGCCAGCCCCTGGTTTACAGGGTCGGGCGCTGCCATGCCCGCAATGCGCAGAAACGCCGTGATGCCCACCGCAATCGAGCCGAGGACCGAGAAGACGATCTGCCAAGTCTCCGAAGGGATGGTGTGTTTCACGATTCCGTGGACGGCGTGATAACCCGCGATGACGGCGGGCGCGACGAAGATCGCGGCGATCGCAAACTTGGCCCAGAGCGGACGGACGGTTGCAAGCAAGACCTGGCCGAAGCCGAGCGTCAGCCCGGCCGCGACCGTGCCGATGAGGATTGCGCCCAGCCAGCCTGCGCCAGTGTGATAGGCCCAGCCGCCAGCGGTGACACCTGCGAAGAAAGGCAGCGCGAAGACGGCGAGCGTAAACAGCAGCCAGCAGAAGAAGCCGATGGCTGCGATGGACAAGATGATGCCAAAAATGAACATGGTGGTGTCTCCGAGACAGAAAGGTCTGAAGGTCGCGCCTCCACCACCACCGCGGCGCGGCCGGAACCATAGCAGAACATCGCCGTCGGCGGGAGCGGAAACCAGCAGGGTTTCGGCATCGCGCGCGGTAATTTTCTGCCGGTCATGGGGCGAAAGGGTCGATTTCATCGACGATGGCCACGCTGTCGCCGTCATATTCGCTGGCGGGCATGACCGAGAGCGTGCCGTCACCGGCGCGGAAGATGACGATGACGGCCATCAGGGTGGTGGCGAGGCTGAAGGCGAAGGCGTGTGCGTCGTGGAAGGACATTGATCCAGCTCCTGTTTCGAGCGGAGGTCCATCCCCCGCTGACAGGCGCCCGATGTGTTCGGCCGAGGGCCGCAATCACCGCGACAGGCGCAGCCGAAGCGGCGGCACGCGCATGCGTAGTCCGACCCTTTACGGGTTGATGGCGTCAGGCCCTCGGCCGGACCAAGGATCAGCGCATTTGAAGCGGGGGGTGGCTCTGCTCTGCATGGGCCGCTGATAAGTCCATAGATGTCATGCCCTCCGTCGTGCGAAGTCACTGTATGTCGGCTATGTTGGCATTGGCTGACTCGGATTCTGCGTCTTCAGCCTTGAGGCAGTCATGGTGACACATGCTTCAGTAAGAGAGCGAGGATCTACCGCATGGGAGAAATTAATATCCCTCGCGATCAGCAGACTGCCATCACGGCGATCGACGCCAGAGAATTGGACAGGCTGATCGACCAGGCAATCCGGGAGGAACGATCGGGCGAATTGCACCGTCTCCCTCTCGCGGCCTGCGGCTCCCACATCGGAACAAAGCTCCATTCCTTCGACCGGGCGTTGGCGAAACACCGCGAGGCCAAGGCGCCGCGAAAGCGGGCGGAAACAGGGGATGCCCTTCGACGCGCAGGCCATGATTTGTCCTTTGCCGTTGGGGCTATGAAGCAGCGTTTGGAAACCGAACAGAAGGACGCCCAATTCTTCATCGTCGATGACCAGATCGTGCCGCCCTACCGCTTCACCACGCAAATGAGTGTCAGGGTGAGCTATCGGTGGCGGCGAACCATCGAGGACGAATGGCAATGGGGTAGCATTACCTTTGTCCATCACCACGACCCGCGCCCCAACTACGCGGTGCCGGTGCCCACGCGGAAGCCAAGCGCCGCCAAACAGGAGCAGGAGCTTCAGAACCGACTTTATCAGACCTGGGAACACCTGATGCGCGGCGCGCTTTATTCGGTGAGAGATTATTTCAGGGACGGCGGTGACGGTGCCAAGATTCCAGAGACGTTCCAGGTAACGGTCGATTCCTACAGCCGCGATCTGAACAACTACAGCACGCAATTCTGGCGCCAGCAGCCCTGATCGCCTTCGCCCTTACGGAAGTGAAATAAGGGATGGCGGCGCTTACGCGCCGCCCGTGCCGAACCGATAGACCGGGATGCCGAGCTTCCTGGCTTTGTCGGCGAGGTTGTCCTGGATGCCCGTGCCGGGGAAGATAAGGACGCCGATCGGCATCACCGCCAGCATGGCGTCGTTGCGCTTGAACGGGGCGGCCTTGGCGTGCTTCGTCCAGTCGGGCTTGAAGGCGACCTGCGGCACCTTGCGCGTCTCCGCCCATTTGGCGGCGATCTTTTCGGCCCCTTTCGGGGAACCGCCGTGCATCAGCACCATGTCGGAGTGCTTGGCGTGAACCTGGTCGAGTTTGGCCCAGATCAGCTTGTGGTCGGCGGTGTCGCCGCCGGAGAAGGCGATCTTCGGGCCGGCTGGCACGAGCACCTCGGTGTCAGCGCGGCGTTTGGCGGCGATGAAGTCACGGCTGTCGATCATCGCAGCGGTGAGGTGGCGATGGTTGACCCTCGATCCTGTGCGCTGGGACCAGGGCGAACCGGTGGCGCGGTGGTAGTGGTCTGCGGCGCTGTCGCGGAAGACTTCCAGGCTGTCGCGCCGTTCGATCAATGATTGCCCGAGTTCGATGAGACGTTCGAGCTGGACGGATTTGACCTCCGATCCGTCCTGTTCGCGCTGGAGCCGTTTCTGCGCCTGCTCGTTGTCGTCGAGCTTGCGGTCTGCCCGTTCGACGGCGCGGTGGAACATATTGACGGTGGACCAGAGGAGGTCGTCGAGGTCAGGATCGAGGCTCGTATCGGCCACGGTGGAGATCAAGGCGTCGAAGATGTCGGCGACGGCGCCTTCGATGATGCGGTCCTCCGGCACGGGCCTGGGATCGGCTTCGTCTTCCGAAGGTCGGTAGCCGTAGAGCTGAAGCTCTTGTGCGATCTGGTCGGTCGGCGATGCAGCGTGTTCGGGTTCGTAGTCGTCGTGCTCGCTCATGGGATGCTCCGTCGGTTGGACCGCGACCGTCGCGGCCTTCATGGCGACGAAGCCGTCGGGCGGGACGGACCTGCACCCGGAGCGAAGCGAGAGGGCCGAAGCGCAGCGAAGGATGGCGAAGGCCGGCGATTTTGCTTCGCGATGGAAAGCGGCCCCCCTTTCTCTTCTTTGGGGGCCGCGCCGGAAAATCGTTGGCCGCAGCCATTGCCGATCCGGCTCGGCTGACGGCCGATCGCCCTCTCGAAGGCCGAGGCGCGGCCCTCTCCGAGGGTTGGACGCATCCGGGCGGGCATGATGATTGCGGCCCTGACACTCCTTGCCGGCGACTATCCCGCTTCGAGCCAGAAACGGGCGACGTCTGCCGGTGCGAGCTGCACCCGCAGATTGGCGCGGAGCGCGTCGATGCCGAGGCGTCGGAGATCCTCGTTGAAGTCCTCCAACACCGGCGAGAGCACGATGGCCTCGATCCCGGCCGTGTTCGCCCGTTCGACCAGGCTATCCCGCGCGCTGTCGCCCGCCGGGTCATTGTCGCGGACGATGTAGAGCCGGCGCAGGGGCTCGGGGAACAGGAAGGCGGCCAGGTGGGCAGCGGAGAGCGCCGCCGCCATCGCCATGTGCGGTATCGCCTGACGTGCTGACAGGACGCTTTCGATTCCTTCGCCTGCCGCCATCACCTCGCCGGCGATCCCGAAACGGACGGCGTGACCGAGCAGGTCGCCCATTGCTTTACGCTGCGTGTCGATCGGCGCCTTGTCGGAGCCGTCAGGAGCGATCCAGGTCCGATGCGCGCCGGTGATCGTACCCCTGAGATCGGTGACGGCGGCGATCATCGCCGGCCAGGTTTCGGTCTGGCCATGATCGTCGGGCCGGTAGTAGCAGCGTGGATGGAAACGGAGGTTTCCGGTTCCGTGCAAAGCCGCAATGCCGCGATGACGGAGATACGCCTCTACGGGGGTACAACCGATCGGCTGTGACATGGCGAACAATCGTCTCGCCGCTTCGGTCGAGCCTAACGGGGCTGGCGTGCGTGGTCGCTTCTTCGTTGCCGGCGCGGGTTCGGGACGCGGCAGGCTGAGGAAGGTGCGGGCTTCCGCGACGACATCGGCGAAGTCGATGAGACCGCAGCTTTCCCGGATCACGTCGAGCAGATCGCCATGCTCGCCGGTGGCGGCGTCGGTCCATTTGCCTGCCGGTCTCTTCGCCGTCGCCTTGAGTCGAACGAACATCGAGCGGCCGGGCGCGTTGCGGGCATCGCCGACCTGCCAGTAATTGCCCTGGCGATGGCCGGCGCCGAGATATTGGCGGCATACCGCCTCGGCCTCCCGGCCGAGACGGTTCGCCAGATCGGAAGCGTCGAGACGGGTCATCACGCCGCCTCGCGTTCGCCGATGCGCTGGACCGGATAGCGGTCCAGCACTCGCTCCAGCACCACGGGGCCGGCGGCATCTGTCGGCACGAACATCCTGAGCTTCCAGGATATGATCTCGTGGAACAGGCCGTAGGCGTTGAGCCGCTCGCGCATCGTGTCGGTGAAGCCCGACAGCTCGATGCGCTCGGCGCCCATGATGCGGACGCGGCGAAGTTGAAGCCCCTCGGCGAGGTCGAGGATGGTGCGGCCATCCATTAGCGCCACGAAAGCGTCGGCGGGCGTGAGCGTAGCTGCGCCGGTCGTGGCGGCGTTGGCCGCCCAGGCCGGCGAGACCTTGCGGCCGACGATCCGCTCGCCCTCGTCGGTCTGGAGCCGATAGACACGGGTGGACTCGTTGGGCAGCCGCTTCCAGATCGGCAGCAACAGACCGGCGACGACATGGATCGTGCTGTCGGAGAACTCCGGCACGTCCGCGACCTCGGCAGCCCAGGCCGTGGCGAAGGCGTCGCCATCCGCGTCGGTCCAATGGGTCTCACCCATCATCTTTACCGGAACGGTGTGCGATTCCATCGGCCGGATCAGCCGGACGCGGCGTTCGATCTCACCATCGTCGAGCATGATCGAGGTGGCGGGGATCTGGACGGCAGAGCGGCCCGAGCGTTCGTTGATCAGCAGCCTGGCGCCGGGTTCGCCGAGATAGGCGAGCGCGTCGTCCTGCGTGACCGGGCGGTTGCGCGTGCGCTGCGCGATGGTGAGCAGCCGGGTCTCCGCGCCCGTGCCCGGATGGGTGTAGATCGTCTGGCGGCCGGTGACGGTGAAGCCTTCCGCTGTCAGCGTCTCCAGTCCGACATCGTAGATGCCGGCGGCGATGGCGCCCTCGATCTTGGCGGTGAGAAGCTGCTCGAAGGCGGTAAACAGCACGCCCTGAAGCTCGATGGTCAGCGCCAGCAGCCGGTTGAGGAAGGTGGTGATCGGGGGCAGCTCGTCCTTGATGCCGTTCGCGTCCATCAGCTTCAGGCCGGTGGCGGACTCGAAGCGGTCGAGCGAGCAGCCTTCGACCTTGCCGCGCACCAGCAGGAGATAGAGCTGGCGCAGCGCATCGCGGGCGTAGGGGCTTTCCAGATTGTCCTCGGGGCGGAACAGGCCCTGGCCGCCGGTTTGGCGCTGGCCGCGGGTGATAGCGCCCAGCGTGTCCAGGCGGCGGGCGATGGTGGAGAGGAAGCGTTTCTCCGCCTTGACGTCCGTGGCGATGGGCCGGAACAGCGGCGGCTGCGCCTGGTTGGTCCGGTGCGTGCGGCCGAGGCCCTGGATGGCGGCGTCCGCTTTCCAGCCGGGTTCGAGCAGATAGTGGACGCGCAGCCGCGTGTTCCGCGCCGAAAGCTCGGCGTGATAGCTACGGCCGGTGCCGCCGGCGTCCGAGAAGATCAGGATGCGCTTGCTGTCATCCATGAACGCCTGGGTTTCGGCGAGATTAGCGGCGGCGGCCCGGTTCTCGACGACGAGACGGTCGCCGCCCGAAGGCGTGCTCTTGCGGACGATTCGCCGCGAACGGCCCGTCACCTCGGCCACCAGCTCCGTCCCGAAATGCTGGACGATCTGATCGAGCGCGCCGGGCACAGGCGGCAAGGAGGCAAGCTGCGCGATCAGCTCGTCGCGGCGCGCGACGGCCTCGCGGCTTTCGACGGGCTGGCCATCGTGCGTGACCGGCCGCGACGACAGATTGCCCTCGCTGTCGGTGAACGGCTCGTAGAGCTGCACCGGGAAGGAATGGGCGAGGTAGTCGAGGACGTATTCCCTCGGCGTGATGTCGACGCGAACGTCGTTCCATTCCTCGGTCGGCAGCTCGGCCAGCCGGCGCTCCATCAACGCCTCGCCCGTGGAGACGATCTGAATGACGGCGGCGTGGTCGGCTTCCAGGTCGCTGGTGATCGACCGGATCAGGGTCGGCGTCTTCATGCTGGTGAGCAGATGGCCGAAGAAACGCTGCTTGGCGCTCTCGAAGGCCGAGCGGGCGGCGGACTTGGCCTGCCGGTTAAGCGTGCCGGACGCGCCGGTGATATTGGCCGCCTCCATCGCCGCGTCGAGGTGGTTATGGATGATGGCGAAGGCCCCGGCATAGGCATCGTAGATGCGGGTCTGCTCGAGGGTCAGCGCGTGCTCGACCAGTTCGTATTCCACGCCGTCGAAGGAGAGCGAGCGCGCGGTGTAGAGGCCGAGCGCGCGCAGGTCGCGGGCCAGCCCCTCCATCGCCGCGACGCCGCCGGCCTCGATCGCCTCGACGAACTCGGCGCGAGTGCTGAACGGAAAATCCTCGCCGCCCCACAGGCCGAGCCGCTGGGCGTAGGCGAGGTTGTGGACCGTCGTGGCGCCGGTCGCCGAGACATAGACGACGCGGGCGTTCGGCAGCGCGTGCTGGAGCCGCAGACCCGCGCGGCCCTGCTGCGAGGCGGCGACGTCGCCGCGTTCTCCCTTGCCGCCACCGGCGTTCTGCATTGCGTGCGCCTCGTCGAAAATGAGGACTCCGTCGAAGTCGGAGCCCAACCATTCGACGATCTGCCGGACGCGCGAAACCTTCTCGCCACGGTCGTCGGAGCGTAGCGTGGCATAGGTCGTAAACAGGACGCCTTCTGGCAGCGTGATCGGCCGCCCCTGCGGGAAGCGCGACAGCGGCGTGACCAGCAGGCGCTCCATGCCGAGCGCCGACCAGTCGCGCTGCGCGTCCTCGATCAACTTGTCGGACTTCGAGATCCAGACCGCCTTGCGGCGGCCCTGGAGCCAGTTGTCGAGTATGATCGCGGCGGACTGACGCCCTTTGCCGACGCCGGTGCCGTCACCGATCATGAAGCCGCGCCGGAAGCGCGCGGCGTTCGTCGCATCCTCGCGCGCGGCGGTGACGACATCGAAGGTGGCGTCCACCGTCCACGATCCGGCAAGATGATCGGAGTGAGCCTCGCCGGCATAAATGACGGTCTCGAGCTGCGCGTCGGAGAGCAGCTCGTGGATATTGACCGGGAGGTGCGGCCGATAGCTCGGTCTGGGCGGGGCGACCGAAGCCATCGCCGCCGATTGCACCAGCCTGGTGGGGTGCGCCTGAGAACCGGCAATACGGATCGCCTGCAATCCGTATTCTTCATAGATGCCGTCCGACAAGCGGCCGCCTTCGCCCGCTAGGCCGTCCTGGGTCTCGTATGAGAGTGGCAGGCCCTCCGGCTCGGCCATCGGCACGGCAGCGGGGACGGCCTTGGCGGTGCGGTTGATATAGCCGCGCACGCTGCGAGGGACGGAAGCCGCGACGGTCGGGACCGTGAGGGAGGGGGCGACGGCGAGCCGTGTCGGCAGATGATCGTCGAGCCAGCCCAGCAGCGTGGCGGCGTTCGAGGCAACGCCGGGTGCGGCCGGGAACACGGCCGGATCGTCGGCGGGCCGCTTGTCGATGACGGTCAGCCGCGTCGGAAACGTCGTGCCGTGTTTGGCATAGACCGCGCCGTCGATGGCGGCGGAGAAGACGATGCGCCCGCGCTCCTGCAGGCGAATGAAGGCGTCCCGCCAGGCCAGATTGTCGGGCGCGAAGTTGGCGCCGGTGATCGTCACCAGTCTTCCGCCGGGAGCCAGACGCGCCAGCGCTGAGGCGACATGGCGATATGTGGTGTCGGCTATGCGGCCTTCGACATTGGCCATTGCGGAGAACGGCGGGTTCATCAGCACGACGCTGGGCGTGACGGCGGGATCGAGATGATCATCGATCTGGGCCGCGTCGAAGCGGGTGACGGGAATGGCCGGGAAGAGAAGCGACAGCAGGCCGGCGCGGGTGTCGGCCAGCTCGTTGAGGACGAGCGCGCCGCCAGCGATCTCGGCGAAGATGGCGAACAGGCCGGTGCCGGCCGAAGGCTCCAGCACCCGGTCGGCCGGAGTGATTGCCGCGGCGTGGGCGGCGACGAGGCCGAGCGGGATCGGCGTCGAGAATTGCTGGAAGGTCTGGCTCTCCGTCGACCGACGTGTATGCGTCGGCAGAAGGTTGGCGATTTTCGACAGCGCGGACAGCCGCGCAGCCGGAGACCCGGCTTTGCGGAAAAGCGCACGTCCGTATTTGCGGAGGAACAGGACGGTCGCCGCCTCGCAGGCGTCATAGGCCGTCTTCCAGTCCCAGGCGCCGGTGGCGTCCGATGCGCCGAAGGCGGTCTCCATCGCCACACGCAGGGCGGCGGCGTCGACGCGCTCGCCGCGTTCGAGATGGGGCAGCAGCAGACCGGCGGCCGTGAAGATGGCGCCGGCGGGTTCGGGATTGGAGCCGAGCGGAAGCGGCGCGGCGGCGGACGCCGCCACGGATGCGGAAATCAGGGTCATGATGTGAGCCTTAAGGAGAGCGGAAACGGACGAGCCGCGCGGCGCTCTCTCTCGACCGCACCGGCTCAAACCCGTTCCGGCCGCCCTCTCACTCTCGGGACGCCGGCATGGAAAAAGCGCCCGACCGTTAGGTGGGGCGCTTTTCCGGGGATCAGTTCCAGTGTCCGTCCGCAATCTCGCAGGCGACGAGCGCGCGGGCCTTGCGGATCAGGTCATTGCCGCAGGTGTCGACATGGCCGAAGAACCTGGCGCGCGCGCCGTTCTCGGCCCAATCGGCATAGGCGCAATATTCGCGAGCCTCGGATCGGAAGGCTCGCATGTCGTTGGCCCAGTGCGGCTTGGGCTCGATGACCACGGTGATGCCGTCCCTGGTTTCCGGCCAGGGCAGAGACCGTTCGTGCGGCGGATGCTGGCGATCCGCCGCGAAGATGGCGTCGATGTCGGTCATGGCGCCTCTCCCGGCTCGGGGCGCACGAAGCCTTCGGGATCGCCGGGATCGGGCGGTAGATAGGCGTCATAGGGATTGCCGTCGGCGAGATGGCCGAAGGGCGTGAAGACGTAATCGCCATCGTCCCGCCCCACGACGCAGATGACGTAGCGCGGGCTGCCCGTCACCGCGTCGAGGCATTCCATGAGGGCGAGATTGCCGTCGCCCGCCGCGCGCAGCAGGGTCTGGAAATTGGTCCGGGCGTAGGAGGGGATGCTCATAGCGGGCCTCCCTCGCCGGAGATGGTCTGATCGAGCCAGCCATCGGTGTAGATCCAGTCCACGGTCTCGCCGGTGGTGAGGTCGAGGACATGCGCGCCCCCGCCGAATCCATCGAGCCGGGGCTTCGAGCAGGTGTTGGCGTATTGGAAGCCCCATCTGCCTTTGAGGCCGAACTCGGCGGCGCAGTGCTTCACGAAGTGGATGAGACGCTCGGGATCGCCGGTCACGTCGTCACGCATCCAGAGCTGGCTGCCGCCATGCTCCGGCTGGATCGAGAGGAGGAAACCTTCGGAGGGCGGTTCCTCCGATGCGCCGTCCTCGGACAGGCGGTTGTAGAGATCGAGCGCGCGGGCGGCGTTCTCGGGCGTGCCGACGTCGAGCAGGCACGAGAAATGGGGGAAATAGTCGGCCATGTTAGGCTCCTGAAACGAGCAAGCCCGGCGCGATGGCCGGGCTGCGGTTGATCTGAGAATGTGCGGGACGGCCGGAGCCATCCCGCGTTGAAGCAGCTATTCGGCCGCGATCGTCAGGGTGTCTTCGTCCTCGATCTCATCGGTTTCGTCGTCGCCATCCCCGCTGAGGAAGTCCGGCAAGGCGGCATCGTCTCCGGCGTCTGCCTCCGTGCCAGGTTCGATGGTCTGCCCATCGTCGAGGTCGACCAGGCGCAGCGGCTCCGGCAGCCAGCCGGTGTCGGCCAGCAGGCGCTCGGCCTCCTTGGCCATGTCGCCCTTCTTCAGATGGTCGATGAGCTGGGCAGCCCGCTCGCCCGCACCTTCGCGCACGGCTTCGAGGATGCGGGGCTTGGTGACGCGGCCGAGATAGTTGCCGACCGTCGGCCTCCAGCCCGCCGCCACCATGTCGAGGCCGGTGGCTCGTGCCAGCCGGTCAGCCTGCGAGAGGCGCACGTCCAGCCCATGCTGGCTGACGCCCGATCCGCTGTAGGGATTGGGCCGCTCGAACAGGGCGTTCACACCGTAGCTGACGCAATGGGCGAGCAGATCGAGGCGCGTGCCGGGGTCGAGCAGGGAGAGCCAGTCCCACAGAGCCTGGTCGTCGTCGGGAACGTGATTGCCCCAGCGCTCCTGTCGCTCGGCGACCTCGCGTGCGGGCGGGCTGTCCTTCAACTCCTCGGACTGTGCCGAGAAGAAGATATGATTGACGCGGGCCTCAAGGCAGCCGGCAGGTGCGGTGCGCCGGAAGGTGTCGCTGACCAGCTTGTGCAGCAGCATGGTCAAGGCGACGTCGGGATGTTCCGCAACCGCGTTGCGCAGCGCCAAGGTGCGATGCGCGGTCAGCTCGATAACGAGGCGCTCGGGTAACGGCTTGATGCCGTCCTCCTCATCGTCCTCCGGATCCGCGGGCTGGCCGCCGATGGTGATGACTGCGCGTTGAACGGCAGGCGTGGCCTGCTGGCCCGCTTCACCGTCAACCTCGTGCGCATCGCTGCCATCGGTCTCGACGGGACGTTCATCCTCGGGACGGACATAGCCGCGATCCACCGACAGCGAGCCGTCGGCATCGAGGCTGATGAAAACGCCGGCCAAGGCGATGTCGGCCGGATCGTAGATCGTCGGGCGCTGCTCGATGGCGTCGAGCGCCTGTTCAATCTCGCCGAGACGTGCGTCGATCTCGTCCGGCAACTCGTCGGCTTCGGCGTATTCGGCTTCGAGTCGGTCGTATTCGTCGCGCAGCGCTTCGCGGGTGGCGCTCTCCTCCTCGGTCAGGTCGACCGTTACGCCAACAAGCGCCCGAAGTCCGTGCTGGTGGCCGTAGGGAAAGCTCAAGGCGGCCTCGACCCATTTCCAGCCTTCGCTTGCGATCTCGTCGGCGGTGGTCTTCAGCTTCTCGGCCACCAGGCGGTCGAGCAGGGCCGGATCTTGCAGCCAGCCACCATCGTCCGACTGGAACAGGTCGCGCAGCACGACGCCGCTGGCCGCCTCGTAAGCCTCGACGCCGATGAAGACGGCCCTTTTGTCGGAGGCGCGTACCGAGGTCTCGGTCAGCATCCGACGGATCTGATAGGGCTCCTTCTGCCAGCTATCCTTGACTGCCTCCCAGACCTGTTCCTGACGGGCATGGTCGGAGCTGACGGTGAAGGCCATGAGCTGTTCGAGCGTCATGCCATCCTCGGCATAGATATCGAGCAAAGTCGGCGAGACGGAGGCGAGGCGAAGGCGCTGCTTCACGACATTGACACCGACGAAGAAGGCGGCGGCGATGGCTTCCTCGGTCATGCCCTTGTCGCGCAGCCCCAAGAAGGCGCGGAACTGGTCGAGTGGATGCAGCGGTGCGCGCTCCATGTTCTCGACCAGCGACACCTCGTCGACCAGGATGTCGCTGTTGGCGTCGCCGACGACGCAGGGCACCGGCGCGGTCTTGGCCAGGCGCTTCTGCTTCGCGAGCAGTTCGAGCGCCCGATAGCGACGGCCGCCGGCGGGTACCTCGAACATGCCGGTCTCGGCGCCATCGGCGTCGAGGACCGGACGGACATGGAGGCTCTGGATGAGGCCGCGCCGGGCGATGGACTCGGCCAGCTCCTCGACCGAGACGCCGGCCTTGACGCGCCGGACATTGGACTGGCTCAGCACCAGCTTGTTGAAGGGGATGTCGCGCGCCGACGATAGGATGATTTTCTGAATGGCAGTCGCCATGTTCGTTACTCCGCGACGGGCGGCCGGGAGCCTCTCTCTCGACCTCCAACCCGTCACGAAGCGAAGCGCCGCCCTCTCACTCTCGGAGTGCAGCGCCAGGCGGGCGGCAAGGCGCAAAGCCGGAAGCCCGCTTCTCCGCCTTTCCGGTTTTCAGGCTCGTTCCGCCGCCCGCCGTTCGTGGTCGGCCGCATCGACGTCGGCGCCCGGCAGGAACCCGAGCAGCCAGTCGGCCGCCTTGCTGGCCTGGGAAGCTGCGCGCACGATGGCGCGATTGTCCTCGCGCAGCACCTCGAGCCAGGAGCCGATATAGTCGGCATGGCGGACGGTAGGGGTGATGCCGAGCGAGGCGCAGCAGAAGGCCGCGTTGATCTCGGCGACCAGCTCCTCGAAGGCGTATTTCTTCGAGCCGAACGAACCCGAGAAATCGCGGTTCAGGCGCGAGGGGTGGCCTGTGGCATGTCCCAGCTCGTGCAAGGCCGTCCTGTGCCAGTTGATCGGCTCGAAATATGCCGGGGGCGGCGGCACCTGCACATAGTCGAGCGCAGGGACATAGAAAGCGCGGTCCCCGCCGATGCGGAAGTCGATGCCGGTGGCCCGGATCAGGGCCTCGACCTGCGGCTCGATGAGGCCGGGCGGAGGCGGTGGAGACACAATGGCGACATCCTCCGGTAGGCCGTCACATTGCGCCGCGTTGAACACCGTGAAGCGCTTGAGGAACGGGATCGCGGCCGCTTCCTCGCCGGCCTCGCGGGCGCGGCGCTTCTCGTCCTCCGGCGTGAAACGGTCGGCATAGACGACGGTGGTGCCGCGTTCGCCCCGGCGGACATTGCCGCCGAGTGACAGGGCCTGGCGGAAGGTGAGCCAGCTCTGGCCGGGAAAGCCGTGCTGGATCACGGCACCCCATAGGATCAGCACATTGATCCCCGAATAATGCCGCCCGGTCGCGGCGTTCCTCGGCATAGCGAGGGGCGCCTTGACCGAGGCCGATCCCCAGGGCTGGACCCAGGGGAAGCGGCCTGCCTCAAGCTCGGCTATGATCTTGCAGGTGATGTCGTCGTAAAGGCTCGCCCGATCCGAGGCGAGGTGTGCGCTGGCGTCTTTCCTGAACATCGCGGTTCTCCGCGACGGGCGCCGGAGACCCTTCTCCAGTCCTCAACCCGTCACGGAAAATCCGGTCTGCACTCTCACTCTAATGGGGGCGTTGCGGGGCTCTCCCCGCAGAAGGGGTGGGCCGAGACCCTGGCTCGGCCGCAGGGGAAGGCCTTCCGCCCCTTATCCGGTCCTGTCCCTTCAGAAGGGTTGCTTGAAAACTGTCAGAAAATTGCGTATTTTTCTAACACGAAAAGACCATGACCCGGCTGACCGAACAGATTTTGTCGCATGCGGCGGGCTTGCCCGAAGGCGCTCCTGTGTCCGCCAAGAGCCTGCTGCACCTTGGAAACCGGGCGGCCGTGGATCAGGCGTTGTCGCGCCTGACGGAGCGCGGGCAACTCATCCGCGCCGGTCGTGGCGTCTATCTGCGCCCCATCACCGGCCGGTTCGGCACACGCACGCCTTCGGTCGAGCAGGCTGTAGAGGCCCTTGCCATTCAAAAGGGGGAGGTCATCGTCTCGAACGGCGCCGCCGCGGCGAACGCCCTTGGCTTGACGACGCAGGTGCCCGTCCGCTCGGTCTATCTGACCTCCGGGCGCAGTCGAAAGATGCACCTTGGCAAGCAGGTCGTGGAATTGCGGCACGCGCCGCGCTGGCAACTGGCCTTGGCCAACCGGCCGGCAGGGGAGGCCGTGCGGGCGCTGGCCTGGCTCGGCCCGGAAAAGGCAGAGGCCGCGCTCAAGACATTGAAGCGGAGTATGCCGCCTGGTGCGTTCGGCGAACTGGTCGCCGCCGCGCCGCAGCTTCCGACATGGCTCGCGCAAAGCGTTGGCAGGGTCGCGTATGAACCGAGAGAAATGACGAAATGATGCCTAGAAAGATCGAAATTCGCACGGGAGGGTGCAATGGCTGAAACTCAAATAGAATGGACGGACGCCACATGGAATCCTGTTGCCGGCTGCTCGATCATCTCTGCCGGCTGCACCCATTGCTATGCCATGGAGATGGCTAAGCGCCTTGAGGCCATGCACATCCAGAAATATGCCGGCCTGACCCGCAAGAGCGGGCAGAGAACGGTCTGGAACGGTGTTGTGCGTGAGGATCGGGATGCGCTTGCGATTCCCTATGCTTGGCGCAAGTCGCGCAAGATTTTCGTCAATTCGATGAGCGACCTGTTCCACGAGCAGGTCACGGACGCCTTCATTCTCGATGTCTGGAAGGTAATGCGTGAGACGCCACGCCATAATTATCAGATTCTGACGAAGCGGCCCGAGCGCATGGCGGAACTGGTCGCCACCAAGATCGGAGAGGTGCTGCCGAACGTCTGGCTCGGCACGAGTATCGAAGACGGGGACGTGGTGGGCAGGATCGATGCCGTCCGTGCTGCGCCGGCCGCGATCCGTTTCATATCGTTTGAGCCCTTGATCGGGTCTGTGGGGACCGTCGATCTGCGCGGCATCCATTGGGCTATCGTGGGCGGGGAAAGCGGGAAGTCAGCCCGTCCCATCCGGGAGGAATGGATCGACGAGATTTATGTCCAGTGCCTGTCGGCTGGTACGGCCTTTTTCTTCAAGCAGTGGGGGACCTGGGGCAAAGACAACAAGAAGCGATCGAAAAAGGCGAACGGCCGCGAATATCGCGGTCAGACCTGGGATGAAATGCCCACGGCGGCGCAAGCGTTTGCGTGATCGTCAGATAGGCTTGGGGGGATGCTATGGTTGAGAAGCGATACGAGTGGGCTGACGGCGCAAAGCTTGAGGAGCATTCGCGGCGCAAGCACAAGATTCTCCGTGAATATTGCTTCGATTACCTGACCGTTCGCTGCAAGCTGCCGCAGCAGGAACGTTTTCGGCTGGCCATCGTCGATGGCTTCGCCGGGGGCGGCCGCTACCAGTGCGGGACATCGGGCTCCCCGTTGATTTTCATCGAAGAGTTGAAGCGAGCCACCGAGGCAGTGAACACGCATCGCGCGGCACAGGGCTTGAACGCGATCGAGGTCGAGTGCCTGCTGGTCTTCAACGATGCCAGCCGTGATGCGATCGAACTTCTAAAAACGCATGTGGCGCCGCTCCAGGCCGACATCGTCGCGACCTGCCCGAAGCTCCATCTGCGCGTCGAGTATCTCAACGAGTTTTTCGAAACCGCCTATCCCAAAATCAAGCGTTTCCTGGAGCAAGGGCGCTATCGCAGCGTGATCTTCAACCTGGACCAGTGCGGCCACAGCCATGTCGAGCGGAATACGATTCTTGACATCATGCACTCGTATCCTGCGGCCGAGATCTTCTACACCTTCGTTATCAGTTCGTTGCTGGCGTTCCTCCAGAAAGACCAGCCGGAGCGCCTGCGTGCGCAACTCGATCATCTCGGTCTCGCCAGCGGCGATGTCCAGGCACTGGACGGGTTGATGAGCCAGAAGGATTGGCTCGGAACCGCAGAGAAGATCGTCTTCGACGCTTTCCGGCTTTGCGCGCCCTATGTGAGTCCGTTCTCGATCAACAACCCTGGCGGCTGGCGCTATTGGCTGATCCACTTCGCCAACGCTTATCGGGCACGGCAAGTTTACAACAATATCCTCCACGACAATGCCAGCCTTCAGGCCCACTTCGGCCGATCGGGCCTCAACATGTTGTCCTATGACCCGCGCCATGATGAGGGGATGCTCTATCTCTTCGACGACAATGGCCGTGCCTCGGCCAAGACCCAGCTTCTCGATGACGTGCCCCGTCTCGTGACTGAAGCTGGTGATGCCATGTCGGTGATGGAGTTCTATGAGAGCATCTACAACGTCACGCCGGCGCATGCCGATGACGTCCATGCCGCGATCATCGAGAACCCCGATCTTGAGGTGATCACGCCAGCCGGTGGCGAGAGACGCAAAGCGAACACGATCGGCGTCAATGACATCATCAAGGTGAAGACCCAGCGCAGCTTCTTCCCGATGTTTCTGGATGCCGGAAAGAGCCCGCAGGGGCGGAAGGAATAGTTCTCGCCATCATCCTGAGGCCAGCCGAGGTTGGCCAGGCGCTAGTCAGATTTTGCCTTCTACCGGGAGAAGGGTAAGGGATGTTTCCGGTTATTCCGCGTTCACATGGCCACCACAGCCTTGACATAACTCATCAAATATGACAAATATGGTACCATAATTCACCAGATTTGGGGCATTGTCATGGGCTCGCCAAAGGTCGGACCAGCCCTCGAAAGGCTTGGCCAGGACATTCGAAATGCGCGGCTACGGCGCAGTATTGCGGTTGCGGACCTGGCCATGCGCGCCGGAACATCGGCCAGTTCGATCGCGCGGCTCGAAAAAGGCGACCCTGGCGTTGCTATCGGGACGCTTGCGGATGTGCTGGTGGTCCTTGGGCTTCTCGAGCGGCTGGCCGATCTGATCGATGTCCGCAAGGATGATCTGGGGCTTGCGCTTTCTAACGAGCGCCTGCCGCAGCGAGGCAAGTCTTTCACGACGAGGATCAGAAGGCAAAAGGCCAAGTCGGATCCGACGCGCGCGCTCGATGACGTGGTCGATCCTGACGGAGCGTCGTTCTGATGGCGGAGTTTGCTGCCCAGGTTGTTCTTGGCGACCGACGTGTGCCCGTCGGTCAGCTGCGTTTCACAGCAGCGGGGCCGCGGCAGTTCTCGACCTTTGCCTATGACGCTGCCTGGATCGAAAATCCCCGCGCCTTCGCCGTGCAGCCGGATCTTCCCCTGGAAGGCGGCCCTTTTCATGCATCGGGCCAGCCAGGGAACACGCGTGATGCGCTCGCAGGCGTCTTTGCGGATGCCGCGCCGGACAGTTGGGGACGGCGCCTTCTCGAACGTGCCTATGGCAATGGTCTGACCGAGTTTGAGTATCTGACGCTGTCCGACGACGCTTGTCGTCAGGGCGCACTGCGATTCCAGGGGGACGATGGAGAGATCATCCGTGGTAAAGCAGGTGACGCCGTGCCCCGCCTCGTCGAGCTGGAAGCGATAACGGCCATAGCCCGCGCCTATGAGCAGGGTAAGGAGATATCTGCTGAAGAGATGCAGGCATTGGCGGGCGCGGGCGGCTCGGGCGGCGCCCGGCCCAAGGCCAATGTCCAGGACGGCGATACGCTATGGTTGGCCAAATTCACCTCGGTCCACGATCAGCAGCCGATCGAAAGGGTCGAGGTCGCGACGCTCCGGCTAGCCCAGGCTTGCGGCATTCGCACGCCTACAGCCAGGCTGGAACTCGCCGACACTCCCTTTCCGGTCGCGCTGATCCAGCGGTTCGACCGGCGAGGCAGTTCCCGGATTCCCTATATCTCGGCGCGCACGGCACTTGGGAAGACCGGGACGGAGTTGGGCTCTTATACGGAGATCGTCGATTTTATCCGTGCCTATGGCGCCGATCCCAAAGCCGATTTTCGCGAGCTTTTCGTGCGCCTGATTTTCACGATCCTCGTGTCCAACAAGGACGATCATCTGAAAAACCATGGCTTCCTTTATGTTGGAGGAGGCCAATGGCGGTTGTCGCCCGTGTTCGATGTGAACCCCGCACCGGATCGAAATCCGCACCTGGAAACTGCTATCCTGGAGGGCGGCGCGCATGATCGGTCCATCGCGCTCGCGCTTGAAGCCTGCGAGTTTTTCGAGATCCCGCCCGAGGAAGCGGGGCAGATCATCCGCGATACCGCACGGCACATATCGGAAGGCTGGCGTGAGACTCTGCGTCAGGTGGGCGTGTCAGGTGCATTGGCGCGGGATTACGAACCGGCGTTCATGAACGCGGAGACCGAGCTCGCGCTAGGCATGTAGTCAAATATGAACGACAATCGATCAATATCGGTCAGATATGGAGATTTGAAACGATGCTGCTGTTGGGCCGGCTTAACGGCGGG
>NZ_LJYW01000002.1 GCF_001305515.1 Prosthecodimorpha hirschii | reverse complement strand
TTTTGTACAGATTGGTTTTGCTGATACCGAGCGTTGCGAGAACTTCCGCAACGGAAAGCAAGCGTGCTTCGGGCATAGTAGTGCGGCCTCCGGACGAGTTTGCGAAAAATTGCAAAGTTCATCTGTTCGGCCGCACGCGGATCAGGCGGCTTCGGGATACTAGGAAACCGTCCGCGCGCGTTCAAGAGCAATCGCGCCCTAGAAGGTCGGGGCAAGGCTTCGCGAATAGCTGAAAAGTCAGCGCGCATTTTCGGGGATAACTTTGCGAGAGAGCCCGGCCGGGTCTTTGTCCTGGAGCCGGTTAGCCGGCCCGCTTGAGGGGCGTTACAACGCCCGGCGCCTTTGGTTCACAGTGTTGTGCCCATTCGTCCATGAGCTTTCGACGCTTTTCCAAAGCATCCGATCGCCGATAGGCAAGCTCTGTTGCAGAGCCGACCAGATGTGCGAGAGCTTGCTCGATAACCTCTCGGGGATATTGGGTCCGGTCACCGGCCCAATCGCGAAATGTGCTTCGAAAGCCATGCACGGTGACGTGCTCAAATCCCTGCCGCCTCAACGCCATCGCGAGAGCCATCTGACTGAGGGGGCGATTTTTCTTGGCGCCAGGGAACACAAAGCCATCGTCGGCGCTCTTGAGCGCGAGCATTGCGGTCAAAATCTGAACCGCGCGTTTCCCCAACGGAATACGGTGAGGGACACCGGCTTTCATCCTGCCGGCCGGGATGCTCCAGACCTTCGCGGCAAGGTCGATTTCGCTCCACCTCGCCCCGATTGTCTCGCCCGTTCGGCACGCCACCAGGATCGTGAATTCAAGCGCAAGAGCCGAGACGCCACCGGTCGCACGGAGGCCGGCAACAACAACCGGCACCTGATCGACCGGCAGGGCGGCATGATGCCCGCGTGAGCCTTTCGCTCGCTTCGGGAGCAACAGCTCAAGGTGCCCGCGCCAACGGGCCGGATTTTCGGCGGAGCGGAGCCCCCTGACCTTCGCCACGTCTAGGACACGCTCGATGCGCTGGCGGAGGCGGGAAGCGGTTTCGGGAACCTTGAGCCAAAGAGGATTGAGCACCGACAACACGTCATCAGTCGAGATGCTATCAACTGGCTTCGAACGAAGGGGAGCGGCGTAGACCTCAAGCGTCATCTTCCATTGTTCGCCATGCTTTTTGTTACGGAAGCTTGGCTCCAAGGTCTTCAGAAGATCGCCCGCGACATCGCCAAAAGTCGCGGCCGGAGCGGCAGGGACCAGAGCGGTCCGACGGGCTGCGATCGGGTCTTCACCGGCAGCGGCCATCCGGCGCGCCTTCTCGGCGGCCTCACGGGCGTCGGCGAGCGTGACAGTGGCGGCGCTCCCTAGACCAAGGTCGCGGGTCCGGCCGGCGAGCGTGAAGCGAAAGACCCACTTCCGGCCGCCTTCGGGACGGACCACAAGGTAGAGGCCGGCGCCGTCAGCATGACGGCCGGGAGGCGCATTCCGGACTTGCAGAGCAGTCAGGCGGCAGAGCGTTCGGGCCATCTCGGGTTCTCCCGAAGTGGGACCGGACGCGTCCACCATGGCCGGTCCCATAGCGGGTCCCACTTCATGGACGAGACGCTAGCGCACGACGAAAAACCCCGGAACACCCCCCGGGGAGCCAAGACGCTGACTTTTCAGCTTGTTTTCGGGGGCCGGGAGCCTTCTGGGAACGCTCGCGAACGTCACGCTGGCGGACGGGGTGGGATTCGAACCCACGGTAGGCTTGCACCTACGGCGGTTTTCAAGACCGCTGCCTTAAACCACTCGGCCACCCGTCCCGCGCGGGGATCAATGCGCAGGAATCGAGGGATTGGCAAGGGGTGGTGCGCGATCGGGCCGGTGTTCCGGTGGTTGGGGCGGGGGCGGGGCCGGTCCGCCGGGCGAGGGGGCCCGCCGGACCGGTCCATGTGGTGGGCCTGCGATCAGCAGGTCTTTTCGCCGGGCGCGCAGGGGGCGCGGCGGCCGCCCTGGCCGGGACCGGGAGACGCCTCGCCCTGTCCCTGGTTGCCTCGGACCTGACCACCACCGCCGGCTCCGGGCTGACCGCCGCCGGGAGCGCCCTGTCCGGCATTCGGACGCGGGCCCGGCGCGTTCTGATCCAGCCGCTGTCCGCCGCCGCGCGGCAGGTTCTGGTCGTTGCCGCGCTGCTCGAAGCGGCGCGGATCCATATCCTGGCGGCCGGCGCCGCCTTGGCCCTGACCGCCCGGCCGGCGCGTCTCGCCCTGGCCCGGCTGACCGTCGCCGGCGCCCTGTGTGCCACGTCCGCCGCCGGGCTGACCGCCGGCACCGGGGATCGTGGCCGGGCCCTGACCGGAGCCCTGGCCCTGACCCGTCCCCTGGCCTGAGCCCTGACCGCCCGGACCGCGGGTTTCGCCCTGACCGGCCGGCTTGCCGCCACCGGGCTGACCGCCCGCGCCGGGGATCGTGGCCGGGCCCTGACCGGAACCCTGACCCTGGCCCGTGCCCTGGCCGCCCGGACTGCGGGTTTCGCCCTGACCGGCCGGCTTGCCGCCGCCCGGCTGACCGCCGGCGCCCGGTATTGTGGCCGGGCCCTGACCGGAGCCCTGACCCTGACCCGTGCCCTGGCCCGAGCCCTGGGCGCCCGGACCGCGGGTCTCTCCCTGACCGGTCGGCTTGCCGCCACCGGGCTGACCGCCGGCGCCGGGGACCGTGGCCGGGCCCTGACCGGAACCCTGACCTTGACCCGTCCCCTGGCCGGAGCCCTGGCCGCCCGGACCGCGGTTTTCGCCCTGACCGGCCGGCTTGCCGCCACCGGGCTGACCGCCCGCGCCTGGCATCGTCGCCGGGCCCTGGCCCTGACCCGTCCCCTGGCCGGAGCCCTGGCCGCCCGGACCGCGGGTTTCGCCCTGACCGGCCGGCTTGCCGCCGCCGGGCTGACCGCCGGCGCCGGGGATCGTGGCCGGGCCCTGACCGGAGCCCTGGCCGGAACCCTGACCCTGGCCTGAGCCTTGCCCCTGACCGGAGCCCTGGCCCCGTCCAGGAACCGGACCCGGACCCTGTCCGGCACCAGAACCCTGTCCGGCACCGGACCCTTGTCCGGCACCCTGGCCTTGACCGGCGCCCGGCTGACCGCCGGGGATGCGGTTGTCGCCGGGGCCGGGCGCCTTGCCGCCGCCCGGCGGGACGATGCCCGGGTTTCCGCCCGGCTGTCCGAAGCCCGGACCGCCTTGGCCCGCACCGCCCTGATTCTGGCCGCCCTGGCCCTGGCCGCCCGGTCCGGGGCCGCCCTGACCCTGGCCCTGACCCGGGCCGCGCCGGTCGCCGTCGCCGCGGCCGGGCCGCTTCTCGCCGCGGCCTTCGTCGAAGGTGCGGACCTTGATCTTGGTCTCGTCGACGTCGCCCTTCACGCGTCCGGAGCGCACGCCGTCCAGGATGATGCGCAGGTCCTCGTCGCGGCGCGCGCCGTCGCGGTCGCGCCGGAAGCGGTCGCCGACCTCGCGTTCGCGATCGCCCTCGAAGCGGACGCGGCCGTCGCGGGTGGCCCGATAGAACTGCTCGCGCACGATCGGCGTATCGATCTTGATGCGTCCGGAGCGGACGCCTTCGATCAGGCGCTGGGTGGCGACCGGGCTCGGACCGCCTTCGCGGGCCCGCACGCGCTCATAGCGGATGACGACCCCGCCGGGCGTGCGGTCGCGGAAGCCGACCGGCCGGCCGTCCCGCCCGATCGCGACCTTGAATACGACCGGCCGCGGCTTGACCACGACGCGCGGATAGCGGCGCTGGATGGCGCCGAGATCGATGAAGGCGTTGCGCGGGCGTCCGGCGACGGGCTGGCCGTTGAAGCGGGTGACCGACCAGATCTGGCGCACCATCGGGCCGCCGCGGATCACATACTGGGAGGCGAGGGTGCTCTGCGCCACGAAGGCATCGGCCTGGGCGACGCTCCAATAGTCCTCGTCGTCCTGGTAGGCCTCGTTCTCCGGACCGAGCGGCGCCCAGCCGACGAAACCCTCGCCCTGCCGCCAGCTGACCCAGGCCGGCCCCCATTCGGTCCCGGGGATCCAGAACCAGCCCCAGTTCGGATCGTAGGCCCAGCGGCCGTAATGGAAGACGATATCGCCCCAGTCGGAGGAGGCCTCGAAATACCAGCCCCATTCCGGCGTCAGGGTCCAGCGGCCGTCCTCGTAGGGGCGCCAATATTCGTCGACATCGGCCGGCGACCAGATCTGTCCATATTGCGGGTGATAGGCCCAGTAGCCGTAGGGCTGCAGTTCGTTGAAGAAGGCCGGCGCCTGGAAATCGCCCTGCGCGCGGGCCGCGCCGGAACCGAACAGCGGCAGCGGCGCGTCGAGTAGCGACGACGCGATCGGCGGCGCGACGGTCAGGACCGTCGCCACGGCGCCCGTCAGGGCAGCTCTCAAAATGGACATGCACTTCCTCCAATCGACGGACGCCCACTCGCTCGAGAACGGTCAACACGCGACCGTTCCGCTGCCCGCACCTTCCGTCCGTCTCGGGGCTGTCCGTATCGTCACGATTCGACAAGCCATTTATGGGCGAAGGCGTGGCGGACCGGCGGCGATGCAGCGGAATAGCGGCGGCGGTGGGATGAACGCCGGCTGAACGGATCGGGTTCCCGAATTTGCGAAGGCGGCGCGGGCTTGCACAAGCCGGCGCGCCGGGTTCACCCTGGGGAACGTGAGGGCTGCAGCCGGACGGAGGGGGCTCGATGACGCAGGATCCGATCCGGACCGTCCGCATTCGGCCGCTGGCCGATCTCGGCGATCGTCTCGGCAGCCCGCACGACCTGGCGCTCGCCGACATGGCGGCGGCCATCGTCTATGCCGAGGCCTGCCGGCACGACGAGCGGCGCCCCTCGGTCGGCGCGCCGCGGAGCCCGCCGGAGGCCGAACGCCCGTTGCGGTTCAGCTATTTCGATCCGACCGGCGCTCTCGCTGCGTCCTGGGGCGTCGGACCGGAGGCGCTCGCCTTCCTCGGCTACGCGCACGCCGCCGGTCGGCCGGACATCGTCATGGGCGACATCTTCACGATGCATCTCGGCCTGGAAACCGTCTGGGGCAACGCGGAGACGGGCTACTTCCTGGACGTGTCGGACCCTTGGACGATCTATCGATGACGCCCCGGCCGCGGACCGGGCAGCCGCGCGGCTGACAGGGACACAGTCTTTGCCATGGCCGGGGCCGCGGGCGGGCGCAGGGAGACGGCGCAGGATGACGGAGGGTTCGATCCGGACGGTGCGGGTGCGGGCGCTCGCCGAACTCGGCCGCAGGCTCGGCAGCCCGCACGACCAGGCGCTCGCCGACATGGCGGAGGCGATCGACCTCGCGACGCAGGACAGGCACGACTGCAAGCGCGCCCTCGTCGGCCCGCCGCAGGCCCCGCCCGGCGCTGAGCGTCCGCTGCCGTTCCGATATCTCAACCCGACCGGCGCCCTGGCGGCGTCCCTCGGCCTCGGCGCCGAGACGCTTGCCCATCTCGGCTACGCCGACGCCGCCGGCCGGCCCGATGTCGTCATGAGCGCGGTCTTCACCATGCAGCTCGGCCCGCACACCATCTGGGGCAACGCGGAGACGGGCCGTTTCGTGGACGTGTCGAACCCCTGGCGCGTGTATCGCTGAGGGGGCCGGCCGGCTCGCCTTCGGCGGAAGGCTGGCCCGCCGCGGCCCGGGGGACGAAAAACGGGAGACGAAAAGCGCGGGACGGCAGACGGTGGACGGAACCCGGCCGGGCCGGGGACTTCCAGGCCCGGATTTCCCCCCGCGCTCCGACATTACGCAAGGCGCGCCGTCCGGGATTCGCGCCATGTCGCGGATTGGTGACTTCGCGGGCCCGGGGCGATCCGGTATAGCGCGATCGAAGGGGTCCGCAGCGGGCGGCAGCGCCGGTCGGGCGCCCCATGGGAGCGGGTGCGAGAGCACCGGTGAGCGGGAGAGAAAGCGTCCATGTCGTCCAGCGTGCCGCTTGCCGTTGCCTTCGGGGGCGGCCTGATCTCCTTCATCTCGCCCTGCGTGCTGCCCCTTGTGCCGCCCTATCTGGCCTATATGGCCGGCGTGACCATCGACGAATACCAGGGCGCGGCGGCCGAGAGCGCGGCGCGGCGCCGGGTGGTGCTGGCATCGGCGGCCTTCGTGGCCGGCTTCACGACCGTCTTCGTCATCCTCGGCGTCAGCATCTCCGCGCTCGGCCAGCTGGTGCGCAACTATCTCGACCTGCTCGGGACGCTCGCCGGCATCGCCATCATCGTGATGGGTTTGCACTTTCTGGGTCTGTTCCGGATTCCGCTTCTCTACCGCGAGGCCCGGGTGGAGATGAAGCGCCGGCCGGCCGGCGCCTTCGGGGCCTATCTGATGGGGCTCGCCTTCGCCTTCGGCTGGACGCCGTGCATCGGACCGGTGCTGTCGGCGATCCTGGCCGTGGCCGGCAGCCGCGACACGGTCGGCGAGGGGGCTGCCCTGCTGGCGGTCTATTCGCTCGGCCTCGGCCTGCCGTTCCTGGCCGCGGCCTTCTTCGCCGGCCCGTTCCTGGCCCTGATGAAGGGCCTGCGCGCCCGGCTCGGCTGGGTCGAAAAGGGGATGGGCGTTCTCCTGGTCGTGGCCGGCATCGCCTTCCTGACCGGCGGCATGCAGCGCATGGCCTTCTGGCTGATCGAAACCTTCCCGGCGCTGTCGACCATAGGATGACCGGGGCGGGTGACCGGGCCGGCCGATCGGGGCGGGGGATCGGGCCGGCTGATCGGGCTGGCGGGACTATCCGGTTCGGCCGGGGTCGGGTAGAACCGGGGCTCGCTGGCTAATGCGAACCGGGAGCGGCGGCAATGGATCTCTCTCTACTCGGCGACAGCCTCGGCGGGCTCGTTCCCTTCCTGATCTATGTCGGCCTGTCGCTGGGCATGATCCTGGTCTATGTCGCGGTCTATACGCTCGCCACGGCCCATGACGAACTGGCCCTGATCCGCGCCGACAATGTCGCCGCGGCGGTCGCCTTTGGTGGGTCCATGCTGGGCTTCGCGCTGCCGCTCGCTTCGGCCGCGATGCATACCCGGGCGCTCGCCGAGTTCCTGCTGTGGGGCGCGATCGCCATCGTGGTGCAGGTGTTGGTCTACTACTTCTTCCGCCTGATCATGCTGCGCGACGTGAGCCGACGCATCGAGCAGGGCCAGCTGGCCGCGGGCCTTCTGCTCGGTTCCGCCTCGCTGACCGGCGGCATCGTCAACGCCGCCGCGATGGCGACCTAAGCGATGGCCGCCAGCACGCGTTCGGCCGGCCGCGGTCTCGACCATCTGGTCCTCGCCGTGAAGGATCTCGAAGCCGCCGCGGCCGCCTATGCCCGGCTCGGCTTCACGGTGACGCCGCGCGCCCAGCATCCCTGGGGCACGGCCAATCATCTGGTCCAGCTCGGTGGTTCGTTCCTCGAAATCCTCGGCATCGACCGCCCGGAACGGATCCGGCCGGCGGAACCCGGCGGCTTCTCCTTCGGGGCCTTCAATCGCGACTTTCTGGCCCGGCGCGAGGGCTTCTCGATGCTGGTGCTGGATTCGCGCGATGCCGACGCGGATATCGCCGATTTCGCCCGCAGGGGCCTGCCGACCTTTCCGCGCTTCGATTTCGAGCGGGTCGCGCGCCGGCCGGACGGCAGCGAACGCAAGGTCGCCTTCTCGCTCGCCTTCACGCGGATCGGCGCCGGCGACGAGGCCGGCTTCTTCACCTGCGCCCAGCATTATCCGGAGAATTTCTGGACGCCGGACTTCCAGCGCCATGCCAACACGGCCGCCGATATCGCGGCCGTCACCCTGGTGGCGCCCGATCCGATGGCCCTGCAATCCCGTCTCGCCGCCTTCGCGGGCTCCGACCGCGTCCGCGTCACCGGTCACGGGATCGCCGTCGAGACGGCACACGGCTCGATCGAGGCCGTCACGCCGCATGGTGCGCGCCTGCTCTACGGGGTCAATTCCGATCCCGCCGGCGGCGAGGAACCACGCTTTGCGGGCTTCCGCATCGCCGTGGCCGATCCATCCGCCGCGGAGCGCGCCGTCAGCCTCGGCGGGCTGCCCGCGGAGCCGATCGGCGGCCGGCTCGTCGTCCCGTCCGGCACCTTGTTCGGCACCGCCCTGGCCTTCGAGGCGCGGTGAGAGGGTTTCTTCGGTCCGATCGTCGTGCGGAGATGTGCTAGTCTGTCGCGTCAGACGACTGAAGAACCGAAGTCCGGTTCGTTCGGAGGCACCGCGTCATGGCCAAGTCCCCCCCGGATCAATCCGTTTTGTCGCGACAGGCAGCCAAGGCGGAGTCTCGGCAACGCGATCTCGAAGCCGTGCGGTCGGGGGCCAAGTCGGCCGACGAGATCAATGCCGCCAATGGCGTTCTGGCCCAAGTCGCGCCGAGCCGCATTCGAATCGTTGCCGTCCGTGGCGTGACCGCCGAACCGGGCCGGAAGTGAAACACGACGCGTTTCTCAGCGGCGCCGAGATCGCTCGAATTCTGGCCGGTTTCGGCGACGAGCACGTGGTCGTCGTCGGCGGTCAGGCTGCCTTCATCTGGAGCCATCACTACGCCCTCGATCCTGAGGGGCTGATCGTCAGCCGCGATCTGGATTTCGTCCACAATGGACGGGCCGCAGAGCGCCTGGCGGCGAGCTTCTCCGCGCCGCCGCCCGTGGTTCCGACGGCTGACGATGCGACGCCCAATGCCAGCGTGGTGACGATCGAACTCGGCGGGCGGGCGGTCACGATCGATTTCCTGACCGGCATTGCGGGTGTCGAGACCGGGTCCTTGATGCGCAATGCCGTCCGGCTCGCTGCAACGCTGGCGGTATGCACCACAGTCGAAGTCACGGTGATGCACCCGCTCCATCTGCTGGCCAGCCGTCTTGCCAACATCAATCAGCTGCGCCGGCATGACGAGCGGACCGTGGATCAGGCGAAGGTCAGCATCGATGTCTTGCGATGCTTCGTGGGTGAAATGGTCGAGCTCGGGTTGCCGACGGAAGCGATGTGGGCTCTGCGCGAGCTTGAGTTCGTCATTCGCGACCGGCATGCTGGGCAAGCCAGCCATAGGATTTTCGGCGATCGGCTCGACATCCTGCCGGTCCTCGCGAGCTTTCTGGATGACGCCGCGTTCGATCCGCGCTGGCGCGAGGGCAGTCTCCGCCCCGCCTATCGACGCAGTCTCGCCCGCCTGGAACGGAAGGCGGGAAACCGATAGGGGCCGGCGTCGTCCGCAGCCTCCCGCGTTGCCCCGGCGGGCGGTTCCGGCTAAATCCTCGGCCTCCAGAAGGAGCGCTCCGCATGAATCCGAATTCCGAAGTCGCCGTCGGCTCCGTCCGCTTCGGCAATCGCCTGCCGCTCGCCCTGATCGCCGGCCCGTGCCAGATGGAGAGCCGCGAGCATGCGCTCGAGATGGCCTCGGCGCTGAAGGAGATCGCCGGGCGGCTCGGCATCGGCCTCGTCTACAAGACCTCCTTCGACAAGGCCAACCGCACCAGCCTCAACGCGCAGCGCGGCATGGGGCTGGCGGCGGCCATGCCGGTCTTCGCCGAGATCAAGGAGCGTTTCGGCCTGCCGACCTTGACCGACGTGCATGACGCCGAGCAGTGCGCACCGGTCGCCGAGGTGGTCGACATCCTGCAGATCCCGGCCTTCCTCTGCCGCCAGACCGACCTGCTCATCGCCGCCGCCCGGACCGGCCGCGTGGTCAACGTCAAGAAGGGCCAGTTCCTGGCGCCCTGGGACATGAAGAACGTCGCCGCCAAGCTGATCGGCGCCGGCAACCCGAACGTGATGCTGACCGAACGCGGCGCCAGCTTCGGCTACAACACGCTCGTCTCCGACATGCGCGCGCTGCCGATCATGGCCGAGACCGGCGCGCCGGTGATCTTCGACGCGACCCATTCGGTGCAGCAGCCGGGCGGGCAGGGCACCTCCTCGGGCGGCGACCGGCGCATGGTGCCGGTGCTGGCCCGCGCGGCCGTCGCCGTCGGCGTCGCCGGCGTGTTCATCGAGACCCACCAGGACCCGGACCGCGCGCCCTCCGACGGCCCCAACATGGTGCGGCTCGACGAGATGGAGGCGCTCCTCGCCGAACTGATCGCCTTCGACCGTCTGGCCAAGCAGAGGCCGGCCGCCGCCTGATCCGGGTGAACCCTGACGGCGCTGTCATCACAGCCGAATCGGGGCGCGCCATGATCTGGCGCAACGCCCGGGCGGAAAGCCGGGTCCAGTCTCCGCTCCGTCGAAGGGCCGCGATGGTCGACGGCCCGGTTCGGAGAACGGGACATGAGACCCGCCGTATTGATCTGGATCATGCTCGCGACAGTGCTCGCCGGTACCGGCGTGACCATCGTGATCCTGATGCCGGAACTGCAGCACTCCCTCAACAAGGCGATCCCGATCGCGGCCCTGGCCGGCGTCGTGCTGGCCATTCCGCTGTCGATCGGCGTCGCGGCGAAGATTCGCGGCGGCGCGAAGCTCGGCTGAACCTCGAAGGGACGGCACGACCGGCGCGGGCGGCGCCGGGTTCGTGCCTCACGGCGTGTCCGACGGGGCCATCGCCGTCTTGGCCTCCTGCCAGATCGCCTCCATCTCGTCGAGGCTCGCCTCTGCCGGACTTGAGCCACGGGCCGCCAGCACCGCCTCGATATGGGCGAAGCGGCGGCGGAACTTCTCGTTGGTGACGCGCAGCGCGGCTTCCGGGTCCAGCTTCAGATGACGCGCCAGATTGGCGACGGCGAACAGCACGTCGCCGAGTTCGGCCTCGGTGGCCGAAAGGTCGCGTGGCGTGCGGTCGATCTCGGCCTCGATCTCGTCGAGCTCCTCGCGGATCTTCGCGATCACCGCCTTCGGATCGTTCCAGTCGAAGCCGACCGTGCCGGCCTTGTCCTGCAGCTTCACCGCACGCACCAGTCCGGGCATGCCGGCCGGCACATCGTCGAGCAGGCTCGGCGCCGCCTCGGCGAGGCCGCGGGTCGCCCGTCGGGCCGCCTTGAGGGCCTTCTCCTCCGCCTTGATGCGGTTCCAGGCGCCCTTGGCCATGCCGGCCGAGCGCGCGATCTCGTCGCCGAAGACATGCGGATGGCGCCGGATCATCTTGGTGGTGATCGCCTCGACGACCGCGCCGAAATCGAACGTGCCGGCCTCCTCGGCCATACGGGCGTGATAGACCACCTGCAACAGCAGATCGCCCAGTTCCTCGCGCAGATCGTCCGGATCGCCGCGCTCGATGGCGTCGGCCACCTCGAAGGCCTCCTCGACCGTGTAGGGCGCGATCGAGCGGAAGTCCTGCTCGACATCCCACGGACAGCCGGTCTCGGGGTGGCGCAGCGCGGCCATGATCTCGATCAGCCGATGAATGTCGCGGGACGGTGTCATGGCAGTCTCCGAATCGGGCCGTGGCGATGCGGTCGGACCCTTGCCGCCGTGCGGTGCCCCGCGCCAGCGCGCCCGAACGCGGGCGCAGGCCGAACCGTCGCGGCGCGTTCCCGGGTGCCTCAATGCCGCGCCGACCGGCGCGACGCAAGCCGGCCGCACCGTGATCTCCCGGCCGGCCGGTTGGCCGTGCGGGTCGTCAATAGCGGTCGAGTTCGCCCAGGCGCCGATCATAGGCGTTGACGACGCAATTCGCGTCGCAGCCGCAGCTGTTGCGCTCGTCGAGCCAGGCGCGCTGGTCGTCGCGCAGTTGGACGGCCCGGCTCGCCGGCAGGCGGTTCATCAGCAGCCGGTAGACCCGGCTCATCTGGTCGTCCTGCGCGGAAATCTGCGGCGTGTCGCAGATCACGATTTCCGGGCAGGTGCGCGAGGAATAATAGGGCCGGCAATCGAATCCGGCGGCCGTCGCCGCAACGGTGCCGGCCGCGAGCAGAAGGAGGGTGGTGGCGACGAGGCGCATGGCGATCTCTCTGTGGCGGCACTCGGGGGGGCGGCAATTGGGGGGCGGCAATTGGGGCGGCATTTGGCGAGACGGCCGGTATCCTGCCACAGGGGCAGGGGATCGGCGAGATGCCCTTGAGACACGGTCGCGCTCGAAACGGCTTCGTCAGCCGCGCGCGCCCGGTCGACGATCCGCCCGGCCCGCGCCATAGTGCACTCGACAGAACGGCACCGCCCCGGCTCGCCCGGAGCCGATGGCGTGCCGGCAGGAACGAGACTGGGAACCCGCCCGATGGACGACATGCAGGAGGGCTGGCTCCGGATCGACGCGCGAATCGCGATCCACGAGAACGAGATCGCCGAGAGCTTCATGCGCGCGTCCGGGCCGGGCGGGCAGAATGTCAACAAGGTGTCGACCGCGGTGGAACTGCGCTTCGACGCGGGGCATTCGCCCAATCTGCCGGAGCCGGTGCGCGAACGGTTGCTGCGGCTGGCCGGCCGGCGGCTGACGCAGGACGGCATCCTGATCATCCGGGCCGACCGGTTCCGGACCCAGGAGCGCAACCGCCAGGACGCCCGCGAGCGGCTCGTGGCGCTGATCGCCCAGGCGGCCGCGCCGCCGCCGCCACCGCGCCGGCCGACCAAGCCGACCAAGGGCTCGCAGGAACGCCGGATCGCGGCCAAGAAGCGGCGTAGCGTCATCAAGTCCGATCGCGGCCGGACGGATCACGACTGAACGGTGGGCAGGGCCGAGGGCAGGGGACCGCCTCCCGACCGGGCTCCCGACCGGGGCACTGCATGCCGGAGGCCCTGCCGGGCCTTGAGCGGCTCCGTTGTTGTCGGTTCAGTGGCTGTCGGTTCAGTGGCTGTCGATGCCGAGATCCGCGCGATCCCCGGCCTCATGACCGTCGTCGTCCTCCGGATCCGCGGCGGCGACCAGGAACGGCACCGACATCCGGCTTTCCGGGCAACCGCGTCCGAGCGGGGTCCAGGAGGTGACATTGGTCGACATTTCGCAGCGCATCAGGCCGGCCGGCAGGCAGATGGTGCTCCCGAGCGCGAAATCCCGGCCGAGCGCGCGGCAAGTGCAGTCCGCCTGCGCCGGGGCCGCGGCGGTCACAAGCTCGGCAGCCAGGAGCGATGAGAACGGCAGCGCGGCTCTCAGAAATACGCCAATGGTCCGCCGGGCCGGCAGCCGGGCCGGACTTCGGACGAACCGGAAGAGGCGATCCATCGACATGTCGCCATCATAGCATCATCGCACCGGCGCGTTGAACGACGAACGCGTGAACGGCGTCCGACGGCGCCGCGTCAATGATGAGCCGATTCGGGACCCTCGTCGGTATAGTCGGGCAGGTCGCGGTCGAAGCCCTTGGCGGCCTCCCGGCGTGTGTCGACCCAGGTGTTGCGCGTCGCCGTGACCCGGTCGGGTTCGTCGAGCGTGGCGACCGTCACGTCGATGCGCCGGTCGTCGTCGATGTGGAAGAACAGTTGCGAGCCGCATTGCGGGCAGAAGAGACGCTTGGCGGTCGGGCTCGACCGGAAGGCGGCCGGATCGCCCTGCACCAGCTCGAAATCCCGGAGATCGACCGTCGCCCAGGTCACGAACAGGGCGCCCGAGGAGCGCTGGCACAGGCTGCAATGGCAATGCACCACGTCGCGCGGCAGGCCCTTCAGCCGGTAGCGGATCGCCCCACACAGGCAGCCGCCTTCATGGGGATCGTCGTCAGTGGTCGTCTCGCTCATGGTGCCCCCACGCTGAGTTCAACCCAAACCGGAACATGGTCCGACGGCTTCTCCCAGCCGCGCACATGCCGGTCGATGCCGACGGCCGTCAGCCGATCGGCCGCCTGCGGCGACAGGAGGCAATGGTCGATGCGGATGCCGTCGTTCTTCTGCCAGGCCCCCGCCTGATAGTCCCAGAAGGTGTAGAGCGCCGCGTCGGACGCCGCCCGGACGGCATCGACGAAACCGAGCGTTTCCAGACGCCGGAAGCTCGCCCGGCTTTCCGGCTGGAACAGCGCATCGTTGAGCCAGTTGTTCGGATGGCGGGCGTCGATCGGCTGGGGAATCACGTTGTAGTCGCCGACCATCAGGTAGAGGCTCTCTTCGCCGAGCCGCCGCGCCGCGTGGCGCTCGAGGCGGTCCATCCAGGCGAGCTTGTAGGAGAATTTCTCCGTCCCGATCGGATTGCCATTCGGCAGATAGAGCCCAGCGACGGTCAGCGGTCCCGCGGCGGTCGCGAAGGTCGCCTCGATGAAGCGGGACTGAACGTCATCGGGATCTCCAGGCAGGCCGCGACTGACCGCCACCGGCTCGGCCAGCGAAAGCACCGCCACGCCGTTGAAACCCTTCTGGCCGTGCACCGCAGCGTGGTAGCCGAGCGCCTGCACGTCGGCGACCGGAAAGCCCTCGTCGACCGTCTTGATCTCCTGCAGGCAGACCACGTCCGGGCGTGCCTCCGCGAGCCAGGCGACGAGCCCGTCGATCCGCGCCTTGGAGCCGTTGATATTCCAGGTCGCGATCTTCATCGTTCGTCCAAAATGCCAGAGTCGGCGCCATCTTAGCGGAGGTGCGCGGTTTGTCATCACGGGCCTGCGCCGCGCCGGCCGCCGGCACCGCTTCCGTCGCCAGCCATTCCGGAGGCGATCGGCTGGTATGCCAGATTGTCGTGGTCGGCGACGAATCGGAACCATGCCGGCGGCGGGCGGCCGGGCGCCGCATCGGGCGTTGCGTTCCGGCGTCCCATCGGTGCGGCAGCGCTCCGCCTGCCGGGGCGGGTCGGTGCGGATGCGCCGGCGTTGCGAACTCGTCCGAATTGATGGGTTCATGGTGCCGCGGGGCGGGCGGGAATGCGCTTGCGCGAGCCCCCACGCTGGGCTAAGCGTGCGGCGGTTGCGGTGCGGAAAAGGCGGCGTCGGACGGGTTCCGGACACGGGTTCCGCGGCGCTACGGGAAACTACGAAATGCCCTCCGGCGGCACTCTCTGGGCGCCAGGGCGGATCGGGAAATCCCTGAACGGTCTTGCCTGCCCGCCTTCCGCTTCAAGCGGCGTTCGACGAGGTCGACGGTCATGAATGACCTTCTGAGCAACTACCTGCCGATCGCGGTCTTCATCGGCGTTGCCGCCGTGATCGGCCTTGCTCTTCTGATCGCGCCCTTCGCGGTCGCCTACAAGAGCCCGGATCCGGAGAAGCTGTCCGCCTACGAGTGCGGCTTCAACGCCTTCGACGATGCGCGCATGAAGTTCGATGTCCGGTTCTATCTGGTCTCGATCCTGTTCATCATCTTCGATCTCGAAGTGGCGTTCCTGTTCCCCTGGGCGACCGTGTTCGGCGACATCGGCTGGTTCGGTTTCTGGTCGATGATGGTGTTCCTCGGCGTGCTGACCATCGGCTTCGTCTACGAGTGGAAGAAGGGAGCCCTGGAATGGGATTGATCCAGCCGACGGGCGGCCCGCTGGTCGCCCCGAGCCCCAAGGGCCTCATCGATCCGTCGACCGGCAAGCCGATCGGGGCCACCGATCCCTTCTTTCTCGACATCAATGCCGAGCTCGCCGACAAGGGCTTCCTGGTCACGGCGACCGACGATCTGATCAACTGGGCGCGCACCGGCTCGCTCATGTGGATGACCTTCGGCCTCGCCTGCTGCGCGGTCGAGATGATGCAGATGTCGATGCCGCGCTACGATGCCGAGCGTTTCGGCTTCGCGCCGCGCGCCAGTCCGCGCCAGTCCGACGTGATGATCGTCGCCGGCACGCTGACCAACAAGATGGCCCCGGCGCTGCGCAAGGTCTACGACCAGATGCCGGAGCCGCGCTACGTCATCTCGATGGGCTCCTGCGCCAATGGCGGCGGCTACTACCACTATTCCTATTCGGTGGTGCGCGGCTGCGACCGCGTGGTGCCGGTCGACATCTACGTGCCCGGCTGCCCGCCGACGGCGGAAGCGCTGCTCTACGGCGTGCTCCTGCTGCAGAAGAAGATCCGGCGCACCGGGACGATCGAGCGCTGACCGCGCGTCGCCCCGGACCCAAGAAGTGAGGAGCCCATGAACGAGGCACCGACGGAACTCGGGGACTACATCGCCGGCGCGCTCGGGCCGAAGGTCGAGGGCTGGGCGGTCGGCGTCGACATGCTGACGCTGACGGCCACGCCGGCCAGCATCCTCGATGTGCTCGCCTTTCTGCGCGACGACGCGCGCCTGCGCTTCGTCAGCTTCATCGACATCTGCGGCGTCGACTATCCGGCCCGCGAGCAGCGTTTCGACGTGGTCTACCATCTCCTGTCGCCGAGCCTGAATGCGCGCCTGCGCATCAAGGTGGCGACCGACGAGATGACGCCCGTCCCCTCGGCAACCGGGCTCTTCCCCGGCGCCGACTGGTTCGAGCGCGAGGCCTACGATCTCTACGGCATCCTGTTCACCGGCCATCACGACCTGCGCCGCATCCTGACCGACTACGGTTTCGACGGTCATCCGCTGCGCAAGGACTTCCCGATGACCGGCTTCGTCGAGGTCCGCTACGACGAAGAGCAGAAGCGGGTCGTCTACGAGCCGGTCCGGCTCAATCAGGAATTCCGCAATTTCGACTTCCTGTCTCCGTGGGAAGGCACCGAATACGTGCTGCCCGGCGACGAAAAAGCCAAGTCGAACTGACGAGAGTGCGCGACCATGTCCGACGGGCAGCTGCGAAACTTCAACATCAACTTCGGACCGCAGCATCCGGCCGCGCACGGCGTGCTGCGCCTGGTGCTGGAGCTCGACGGTGAGGTCGTCACCCGCGTCGATCCGCATATCGGCCTCCTGCATCGCGGCACCGAGAAGCTGATCGAGGCCAAGACCTATCTGCAGGCCGTGCCCTATTTCGACCGGCTCGACTATTGCGCGCCGATGAACCAGGAGCACGCCTTCTGCCTGGCGGTCGAGAAGCTGGTCGGGCTGGAAGTGCCGAAGCGCGGCCAGTTGATCCGCGTGCTCTATTCCGAGATCGGCCGCCTCCTCTCGCATCTCCTCAACGTGACCACCCAGGCCATGGACGTAGGCGCGCTGACCCCGCCGCTGTGGGGCTTCGAGGAGCGCGAGAAGCTGATGATGTTCTATGAGCGGGCCTCCGGCTCGCGCATGCACGCGGCCTATTTCCGGCCCGGCGGCGTCCACCAGGACCTGCCCGACCGTCTGGTCGCCGACATCGGCGCCTTCTGCGATCCCTTCCTGAAGACGGTCGACGATCTCGACGAGCTTCTGACCGAGAACCGCATCTTCAAGCAGCGCAACGCCGATATCGGCGTGATCAGCCTGGCCGATGCCTGGGCCTGGGGCATGTCGGGCGTGATGGTGCGCGGCTCCGGCGCCAAGTGGGACCTGCGCAAGGCGCAGCCCTACGAGTGCTACGGCGAACTCGCCTTCGACCTCGCCATCGGCAAGAACGGCGACTGCTACGACCGCTATCTCATCCGCATGGAAGAGATGCGCCAGTCGGTCCGGATCATGAAGCAGTGCGTCGAGCGTCTGCTCGGCAAGGAGCGGGTCGGCCCGGTCTCGTCGACGACCAACAAGGTGGTGCCGCCGAAGCGCGGCGAGATGAAGCGCTCGATGGAAGCGCTGATCCACCACTTCAAGCTCTACACGGAAGGCTTCCACGTCCCCGAGGGCGAGGTCTATGCGGCCGTCGAGGCGCCGAAGGGCGAGTTCGGCGTCTATCTCGTCTCCGACGGCACCAACAAGCCCTATCGCTGCAAGATCCGCGCGCCGGGCTTCGCCCATCTGCAGGCCATGGACTTCATGAACCGCGGCCACATGCTGGCCGACGTGTCGGCGATCCTCGGCTCGCTCGACATCGTCTTCGGGGAGGTCGACCGCTGATGCGCCGTCTCGCTGCCTTCGCGCTCCTCATGGCGGCCGCCGGTCCGGCCGCCGCCCAGTCGCTGGCCGACCAGCCGACCAAGTCGATGTCCGACCTGCTCGGCGACGCCTATTCGGTGGTCTCGACGACCGGCAACGGACGGCCGGGCGAGGTGGTGGTGATCCTGCGCCGCGAGGCCAAGCACTATGCCTGCGTGCTTTCGGAGCTGCGCGGCACGACCTATTCGGAGGCGAAGGCCAAGCCCGTCGCCAATCCCTGCATTCCGCTGAACTGAAGGCGCTTCCGATGGCCGTTCGCAGACTGGCACCCGCCGAAGTCCAACCCGCCAGCTTCGCCTTCTCGGCGGAGAACCTGGCCTGGGCGCAGGCGACCATCGCCAAGTATCCGGCAGGCAAGCAGGCCTCGGCGGTGATCCCGCTTCTGTGGCGGGCGCAGGAGCAGCATGACGGCTGGGTGTCGGAGGCGGCGATCCGCTATCTCGCCGACATGCTCGGCATGCAGTATATCCGCGTGCTCGAAGTCGCGACCTTCTACACGATGTTCCAGCTGGCCCCGGTCGGCAAGAAGGCGCATGTCCAGGTCTGCGGCACCACGCCCTGCATGCTGCGCGGCTCGGACGACCTGATCAAGGTCTGCAAGTCCCGGATCGCCCCGCACGCGCACGAACTCTCCGCCGACGGCAATTTCTCCTGGGAAGAGGTCGAATGCCTCGGCGCCTGCGTGAACGCGCCGATGGTCCAGATCTGGTCGGACTGCTACGAGGACCTGACGCCGGACACGCTGAACGGCGTGCTCGACATCTTCGAGCGCGGCGACAAGCCGTCGCCGGGACCGCAGAACGGCCGCCATCTCTCGGTGCCCGAGGGCGGCGCGGTCACGCTGACCGATCCGGGCCTCTACGATGGATCCTACCGCGTCAACATCGTGACCGACGGCTCGGTGACGCCGAAGCCGGCGGGAGAATGAGGACGCCGATGACCAGCCGCGCCGACCGCATCCGTGACCTTCTCGTGAGCCGGGACTGAGCATGCTCCAGGACAAGGACCGCATCTTCACGAACATCTACGGCCTTCAGGACAAGAGCCTGAAGGGCGCGATGTCGCGCGGGCTCTGGGACGGCACCAAGGCCATCCTGGACATGGGCCGCGACTGGATCATCGACCAGATGAAGGCGTCTGGCCTGCGCGGCCGCGGCGGCGCCGGCTTCCCGACCGGCCTGAAATGGTCGTTCATGCCGAAGAAGTCGGACGGGCGGCCGCACTATCTGGTCGTCAATGCCGACGAGTCCGAGCCCGGCACCTGCAAGGATCGCGAGATCCTGCGCAACGATCCGCATCACCTGGTCGAGGGCTGCCTGATCGCCTCCTTCGCGATGGGCGCCAACGCGGCCTATATCTATGTGCGCGGCGAGTTCATCCGCGAGCGCGAGGCGCTGCAGCGGGCGATCGACGAGGCCTATGAGGCGCGTCTGATCGGCAAGGACAATATCCACGGCTATCCGTTCGATCTCTACGTGCATCACGGCGCCGGCGCCTATATCTGCGGCGAGGAGACGGCGCTGCTCGAAAGCCTGGAAGGCAAGAAGGGCCAGCCGCGCCTGAAGCCGCCGTTCCCGGCCAATGTCGGCCTCTATGGCTGCCCGACCACGGTCAACAACGTCGAATCCATCGCCGTCGCGCCGACCATCCTGCGCCGCGGCGGTGCCTGGTTCGCCGCGCTCGGCAAGCCGAACAACACCGGCACCAAGCTCTTCTGCGTCTCCGGCCACGTCAACAAGCCGGCGACCTTCGAAGAGGAGATGGGCGTCTCCTTCCGCGAGATGATCGACAAGCATTGCGGCGGCATCCGCGGCGGCTGGGACAACCTGCTCGCCGTGATCCCGGGCGGCTCGTCGGTGCCGCTGGTGCCGGCGGCGCAGATCGCCGATGCGTCCATGGATTTCGACACCCTGCGCGGCCTCGGCTCCGGCCTCGGCACGGCGGCGGTGATCGTGATGGACAAGTCGACCGACATCGTCCGGGCGATCGCGCGGCTGTCCTATTTCTACAAGCACGAGAGCTGCGGCCAGTGCACGCCGTGCCGCGAAGGCACCGGCTGGATGTGGCGCGTCATGGAACGCATGGTCCATGGCGATGCCACCAAGAAGGAAATCGACACCCTCTTCCAGGTGACCAAGCAGATCGAAGGGCACACCATCTGCGCCCTCGGTGATGCTGCCGCCTGGCCGATCCAGGGCCTGATCCGCCACTTCCGCCACGAGATCGAAGCGCGCATCGATGCCCGTCACGGCGCGCGCCCGCTGGTGGCGGCGGAGTGACAGCGATGACTTGGCTGGGGCGCATATTCGGGACAAGCGTTGCGGTCGCGTCGGCCGCCGCACCGAATTGCGCGTCGGCGGAAGACGCGCAGAAGGTCTTCGAATATGTGGAAGCCAGCGGGTTCATCTCGTTGGCGGCCCCAGAGGAAAGAGTTGGCCTTCAAGCCGCGCTGATGCAGCGCGGTGCGGCGGCAATTTTCGAAGCGCAGTCGCTGCTTGCTCCGGCCGATGCCGAAGATATCGCAGAAGGCGGTGTCGCGACGTTTTTGGAAGACATCGAGCCGAGGCTGGCTCGTTTCGGCGTGCAGCTCGGGGCCATCTCGGAAACTTACGAAGAAGATCGGCATGTCGTGCATGTCGGTGGCCGAGAATGGACGATCTGGTCTAACGACCGAGATGGCAGCCCTGACACTGTGGAAATGGGCAAGTTTTGGGCGGTCTCGACGGCGCGAACCTTTGCGTTGCTCAATGATCGCCTTGCGGCTTCGGGGACCCAGATTCGCGCCTATGCAGTCGGTGGCGGCGAAGATGGCTTGGTCTTTTTTCTGACTCCGACCGTGGCGGCGTCCCTTGCGCGGATCAAGGAACTTGGCCGCGAAGCGCCTTACCTAATGACCGAGACGCCGCCCTACTACGGAGCGCCACAATGATGATTCGGGTCGTGGCGGTTTCGAGGGTCCGGCGGTACGACCGCTGCAGTTGGACCGTCGGAGAAGGTCTCGCAGGCGCTGCGCGTCCGGGAAGCGGCAGGCGAGTTCGCATGGACTGGTTCGAGCGGCAGCTCGACTTGGTCGATCAGAGGTATTGAGAGGCACTACGGGCCATGGCCAAGATCAAGATCGACGGCATCGAACTGGACGTCGCGCCCGAGTCGACGTTGCTGCAGGCCTGCGAAATGGCCGGGGCGGAGGTGCCGCGCTTCTGTTTCCATGAGCGGCTGTCGATCGCCGGCAATTGCCGCATGTGCCTGGTCGAGGTGAAGGGCGGCCCGCCCAAGCCGCAGGCCTCCTGCGCCATGGCGGTGCGCGACCTGCGCCCGGGTCCGAACGGCGAGGCGCCGGAAGTCTTCACCAAGACCCCGATGGTGAAGAAGGCGCGCGAAGGCGTGATGGAATTCCTGCTGATCAACCATCCGCTCGATTGCCCGATCTGCGATCAGGGCGGCGAGTGCGACCTGCAGGACCAGGCGATGGCCTATGGCGTGGACACCTCGCGCTATGCCGAGAACAAGCGCGCCGTCGAGGACAAGTATATCGGCCCGCTCGTCAAGACGAGCATGAACCGCTGCATCCAGTGCACGCGCTGCGTCCGCTTCACCAACGAAGTCGCCGGCGTCGGCGATCTGGGCCTGATCAGCCGCGGCGAGGATGTCGAGATCACCACCTATCTCGAAACCGCGATGCGCTCGGAACTGCAGGGCAACGTGGTCGATCTCTGCCCGGTCGGCGCCCTGACCTCGCGTCCCTACGAATTCACCGCCCGGCCCTGGGAACTGACCAAGACCGAATCGGTCGACGTAATGGACGCGCTCGGCTCGAACATCCGCGTCGACAGCCGCGGCCGCGAGGTCCTGCGCATCCTGCCGCGGCTCAACGAGGCCGTGAACGAGGAATGGATCTCGGACAAGACCCGCCATGTGGTCGACGGCCTGCGGACCCAGCGGCTCGATCGCCCCTATCTGCGCGGCGCCGACGGCCGGCTGAAGCCGGTCTCATGGGCCGAGGCCTTCGGCGCCATCGCCGCGAAGGTCAAGGCGACGGCGCCGAACCGGATGGCCGCGATCGCCGGCGATCTCGCTTCGGTTGAAGAACTCTACGCGCTGAAGACGCTGGCGACCGCGCTCGGCATCGCGTCGATCGACGGCCGTCCCGCTCTGAGCGGGCTCGATCCGAAGTTCGGCCGCGGCAGCTATCTGTTCAATGCGACCATCGAGGGTGTCGAGGCGGCGGATGCGGTGCTGATCGTCGGCGCCGACCTGCGCAAGGACGCGCCGATCCTCAATGCCCGCATCCGCAAGCGCTGGCGCCAGGGCGGCTTCAAGGCCGCCGTCATCGGCACGCCGGTCGACCTGACCTACGACCACGTCCATCTCGGCGTCGGTCCGGATACGCTCGAGGCGCTGGCCCGCGGCGAACTGGCCTTCGCCGAGGTGCTGAAGGCCGCCAAGCGGCCGCTGATCCTGGTCGGGCAGGGCGCTGTCGCCCGGGCCGACGGCCTCGCGGTCCTGTCCGCCGCCGCCCGGCTCGCCCGGGATGTCGGCGCGGTGTCGGACGAGTGGAACGGCTTCTCGGTGCTGCATAACGGCGCCTCCGCCGTCGGCGCGCTCGATATCGGCTTCGTGCCCGGCGAGGGCGGCCTCGGCACCGCCGGCATCGTGGCGGCGGCCGGTCGCGGCGATCTCGACGTGGTCGTGCTGCTCGGCGCCGACGAGATCGATACCGCGGCGCTCGGCTCGGCCTTCGTGGTCTATCTCGGCACCCATGGCGACGCCGGGGCGCATCGCGCCGACGTGATCCTGCCCGGCGCGGCCTATACGGAAAAGTCCGGCACCTTCGTCAACACCGAGGGCCGGGTCCAGCTTGCCAACCGGGCGGCCTTCCCGCCGGGCGAGGCGCGCGAGGACTGGGCGATCCTGCGGGCGCTGTCCGCCGTGCTCGGCAAGACGCTGCCGTTCGACAGCCTTGCCGGGCTGCGCGCCAAGCTCTATGCAGCCTATCCGCATCTCGCCCGGATCGACACCATCGCCCCGACATCGGCCGGCGACGTGATCGCGCTGGCCGATGTCGGCGGCGCGATGGACCGGGCCGGCTTTGTGGGACCGATCCAGGATTTCTATCTGACCAACCCGATCGCGCGCGCGTCCGCCGTGATGGCCGAGTGCTCCGCGCTCGCCCGCGCGCGGACGACCGCGGCCGCGGCGGCCGAATGAGGACGGACGACAATGGCTGACTTCTGGTCCTCCTATCTCTGGCCGCTGATCATCATGGTCGCACAGTCCGTGCTGCTGATGGTCGTGCTCCTGGTCGTGATCGCCTACATCCTCTATGCCGACCGCAAGATCTGGGCGGCCGTCCAGCTGCGGCGCGGCCCGAACGTGGTCGGACCCTGGGGGCTGTTCCAGTCCTTCGCCGACCTGCTGAAATTCGTGCTGAAGGAGCCGGTCATCCCGGCGGGCGCTTCCAAGGGCCTGTTCCTGCTGGCGCCGCTGATCACCGTGATCCTGTCGCTCGCCGCCTGGGCGGTGATGCCGGTCGCGCAGGGCTGGGTGATCGCCGACATCAATGTCGGCATCCTCTACATCTTCGCGATCTCCTCGCTCAGCGTCTACGGCATCATCATGGGCGGCTGGGCTTCGAATTCGAAGTATCCGTTCCTGGCCGCGCTGCGCTCCGCGGCGCAGATGGTCTCCTACGAAGTCTCGATCGGCTTCGTGATCATCACCGTGCTGCTCTGCGCCGGCTCGCTGAACCTGTCGGCGATCGTGCATGCGCAGGAGACCCGGGGCCTGGCCAGCCTGCTCGGCGTGCCGTGGCTGACGGTGCTGAACTGGTACGTCATCCCGCTCTTCCCGATGTTCGTGATCTTCTTCGTGTCCGCACTCGCGGAGACGAACCGGCCGCCCTTCGATCTGGTCGAGGCGGAGTCCGAACTCGTTGCGGGCTTCATGGTCGAGTACGGTTCGACGCCGTACATGATGTTCATGCTCGGGGAATATGTGGCCATCGCGACCATGTGCGCGCTGACCACGATCCTGTTCCTCGGTGGCTGGACGGCGCCGATCGCGCTGCCGCCCTTCACCTGGATCCCGGGCATCTTCTGGTTCCTCCTCAAGGCGCTGCTGGTCTTCTTCATGTTCGCCATGGTGAAGGCCTTCGTGCCGCGCTACCGCTACGACCAGCTCATGCGGCTCGGCTGGAAGGTGTTCCTGCCGATCTCGCTCTTCGCTGTGGTCGCGGTGGCGGGCTTCCTGCGGCTGACCGGGCTGGCGCCCTGAGGAGACGCCGATGGAATTGTCGCTGCCGGGTCTGATCGGCGCGGTCTTTGGGCTGGGGGTCGGCGTGATCGACTACGGCCTGATCGCGATGCTGATCCGTCGGGCGGCCGAGCGCAAGGGAACGGCCGCTCCGCTGATCCGGGTCGGTCCGACCGCGCTCGATCGGGTCATGAAGGTGGTTTTCGTGGTCAATGCCCTGGTCTTCGCCGGGCTCGGCTACTGGTTCGGATCGACCGTCGGCGGGTGAGCCGGTCGGCGGATGATGAGGGAAGCGACAGGATGACACTCGATCAGGCTGCAAGGGCCTTGTTCCTGAAGGAGTTCGTGCAGGCCTTCGTCCTGTCCATGCGCTACTTCTTCAAGCCGAAGGCGACCATCAACTATCCCTTCGAGAAGAATCCGATCTCGCCGCGCTTCCGGGGCGAGCATGCGCTGCGCCGCTATCCGAACGGCGAGGAACGCTGCATCGCCTGCAAGCTGTGCGAGGCGATCTGCCCCGCCCAGGCGATCACCATCGAGGCCGGCCCGCGCCGCAACGACGGCACGCGGCGCACGACCCGCTACGATATCGACATGACCAAGTGCATCTATTGCGGCTTCTGCCAGGAAGCCTGCCCGGTCGATGCCATCGTCGAGGGACCGAACTTCGAGTTCGCCACCGAGACGCGCGAGGAGCTCTACTACGACAAGGACAAGCTGCTCGCCAACGGCGCCCGCTGGGAGCGCGAGATCGCGCGCTCCATCGAGATGGATGCACCCTACCGCTAGAGTAGACGGATTGCCGGGTCGCGCCCGGCCCGGAACGAGACTATCAATCGCCGGCCCGGCCGGCTCAGGGGTTCCCGATGGTCCTGAAAGCCCTCTTCTTCTATCTCTTCGCGGCCGTCACGGTCGCGTCGGCCTTCATGGTGATCTCGGCAAGGAACCCGGTCCACTCGGTCCTGTTCCTGATCCTCGCCTTCATCAACGCGGCCGGCCTGTTCCTGCTGGTCGGCGCCGAGTTCCTGGCCATGATCCTGGTCGTGGTCTATGTCGGCGCCGTCGCGGTCCTGTTCCTGTTCGTGGTCATGATGCTCGATGTCGACTTCGTCGAGCTGCGCCAGGGCTTCCTGCAGTATCTGCCGATCGGGTCCGTTCTGGGCGCGGTGCTGCTGGTCGAACTGCTGATGGTGCTCGGCGGCTGGGCGATCGATCCCGGCCTGGTCGGCAAGGGGGCGGTGCCGATCACGGCGACGGGCAGCAACATCGAGCAGATCGGCACGGTGCTCTACACGAAATATGTCTTCTTCTTCCAGGCATCCGGCTTGGTGCTGCTGGTCGCGATGGTCGGCGCAATCGTGTTGACGCTCCGCCACAAGGAAGGCGTGCGCCGACAGGATATCTCCCGTCAGGTCGCACGCGGCCCGGCCAGTTCGATCGAGGTCGTCTCGGTGGAGACCGGCAAGGGCCTCTGAGGTTTCGGTTTCGGCGCGCCGTCCGGGGGGCCGGGGGGCATTTCGACGGTTGCGCCGGAGCATTTCGAGGAAGTCTGGGTGTCAGGCCGGCGTGGCCGGCGCCCGAACGGGGGTGACCCATGGAAATCGGATTGTCGCACTACCTCTCGGTGGCCGCGATCCTGTTCACGCTCGGGGTGTTCGGCATCTTCCTCAATCGGAAGAACGTCATCGTCATCCTGATGTCGGTCGAGCTGATCCTGCTCGCGGTGAACATCAATTTCGTCGCCTTCTCGGCCTTCCTCGGCGATCTCGTGGGCCAGGTCTTCGCCCTCCTGGTCCTCACCGTCGCGGCGGCGGAAGCCGCGATCGGCCTTGCCATTCTGGTGGTCTTCTATCGCAACCGCGGTTCCATCGCGGTCGAAGACATCAATTCGATGAAGGGTTGACCGGCTCATGTACTCGGCCATCGTCTTCCTGCCGCTGATCGGCTTTCTGATCGCCGGCGCCATCGCGCTCTTCGCGCATCCGACCGCGCCCGACGGCGCGGCGGCGCTGAGCGGCCATGGCCATGACGCCCACGGGCACGGTTCCCACGGTCACGCGTCCCACGGTCACGCGTCCCACGGTCACGCGTCCCACGGGCACGACGACCATGGCCACGGCCACGGTCATGCCGCCGACGATCACGGCCACGGCCATGACGACCACCATCCGTCCGCACCGGGATCGCGCGCGGCGGAACTGGTCACGTCGAGCCTGATGGTCGTCGCCGCGCTCCTATCCTGGGTGGCCTTCGTCAGCGTCGGTCTCGGCACCGGCGAGGCGGTCCGCGTGCCGCTGTTCGCCTGGATCCAGTCCGGCACCCTGTCGGTCGACTGGGCGATCCGGGTCGACACCCTGACCGCCGTCATGCTGGTGGTCGTCAACTCGGTCTCCGCGCTGGTCCACATCTACTCGACCGGCTACATGAGCCACGACCCGCATCGGCCGCGCTTCTTCGCCTATCTGTCGCTGTTCACCTTCGCCATGCTGATGCTGGTGACCAGCGACAACCTCCTGCAGATGTTCTTCGGCTGGGAGGGCGTCGGCGTCGCCTCCTACCTGCTGATCGGCTTCTGGTTCCAGAAGCCCTCGGCCAATGCGGCCGCCATCAAGGCCTTCGTGGTCAACCGGGTCGGCGATTTCGGCTTCGCGCTCGGCATCTTCGGCGTCTACGTGCTGTTCAACTCGATCGAGTTCACGACCATCTTCGCCAACGCCCAGGCGATGGTCGGCCACAAGCTGCACTTCCTGAACGGGAATGTGGACGCGCTGACGGTGATCTGCCTGCTCCTGTTCATGGGCGCGATGGGCAAGTCGGCGCAGTTCCTGCTGCACACCTGGCTGCCCGACGCGATGGAAGGCCCGACCCCGGTCTCCGCGCTGATCCACGCCGCCACCATGGTGACCGCGGGCGTGTTCATGGTCGCCCGGCTGTCGCCGCTGTTCGAACTCGCCCCGACCGCGCTCGCCGTCGTCACCTTCATCGGCGCGACCACGGCCTTCTTCGCCGCGACGGTCGGCCTGGTGCAGAACGACATCAAGCGCGTGATCGCCTATTCGACCTGCTCGCAGCTCGGCTACATGTTCGCCGCCCTCGGCGTCGGCGCCTATTCGGCCGGCGTGTTCCACCTGTTCACGCATGCCTTCTTCAAGGCGCTCCTGTTCCTCGGCGCCGGCTCGGTGATCCATGCCGTCTCGGGCGAGCAGGACATCCGCCGCATGGGCGGCCTGAAGGAGCATATCCCGCTGACCTATTCGATGATGGTCATCGGCACCCTGGCGCTGACCGGGTTCGGCGTGCCCTTCAGCCAGGTCGGCTTCGCCGGCTTCAACTCGAAGGATGCGATCATCGAGAGCGCCTTCATGGGCCACGGCGTCTTCGCCACCTATGCCTTCATGCTCCTGGTGATCGCGGCGCTGTTCACGTCCTTCTACTCCTGGCGCCTGATCTTCATGACCTTCTGGGGCGCCCCGCGCGCACCTAAGGAGGTGATGGACCATGTCCACGAGAGCCCGCGCTCGATGACCGTGCCGCTGATGATCCTCGCCTTCGGCGCGGTCTTCGCCGGCATGCTGTTCACGGGCCTGTTCAATGGCTACGGCCATGGCTGGGAAGCCATCAAGGGGCATTACGACGCCTTCTGGAAGGGCGCACTCTTCACGGGTCCGGAGAACCGGATGATCGAGGAGACCCACAACGCGCCGTTGCTGGTCAAGGCGTCGCCCTTCATCGCCATGGTGATCGGCTTCGTGACCGCCTACTGGTTCTACGTCGTCGATCCGTCGCGGCCCGGCGCGGTCGCCGCGCAGAATCCGGGGCTCTACAAGTTCCTGCTCAACAAGTGGTACTTCGACGAGCTCTACGACTTCCTGTTCGTCCGTCCCGCCAAGTGGCTCGGCCGCTTCCTCTGGAAGGAGGGTGACGGGCGCGTCATCGACGGCCTCGGGCCCGACGGCGTCTCGGCCCGCGTGGTCGACCTCACCCAGCAGGTGGTGCGGCTGCAGACCGGCTATCTCTACCACTATGCCTTCGTGATGATGATCGGCATCGCCGCGCTGGTGACCTACATGATGCTCGGAGGCTCGCACTGATGTCCGGCTGGCCCCTGCTTTCGATCGTCACCTTCCTGCCGCTGGTCGGCGTGTTCTTCGTCGCCATCGTCGGCGGCGAGGATGCCGTGGCGAAGAACCGGATCCGGATGACCGCCCTGGTCACCACGGTCTTCACCTTCCTGGTCTCGCTCCTGATCCTGGCCCGTTTCGACACGGCCAATCCGGGCTTCCAGCTGACCGAGAAGGCCGCCTGGATCGGCGGCTACTTCAACTATGCGATGGGCGTCGACGGCATCTCGGTGCTGTTCGTCATCCTGACCACCTTCCTGATGCCCTTCTGCATCCTGGCCAGCTGGGACAGCGTCGATCGCCGCGTCAAGGAATACATGATCGCGTTCCTGGTCCTCGAGACGCTGATGATCGGCGTCTTCACGGCCACGGACCTGATGCTGTTCTACGTCTTCTTCGAGGCCGGCCTGATCCCGATGTTCATCATCATCGGGGTCTGGGGCGGACCGCGCCGGGTCTACGCCTCGTTCAAGTTCTTCCTCTACACGCTGCTCGGCTCGATCCTGATGCTGGTCGCGATGGTCGCCATGTACTGGCAGGCCGGCACGGCCGACATCCCGACCCTTCTCGGCCACAAGTTCCCGGCCGGCATGCAGACCTGGCTGTGGCTCGCCTTCTTCGCCTCCTTCGCGGTGAAGATGCCGATGTGGCCGGTGCATACCTGGCTGCCGGACGCCCATGTCGAGGCGCCGACCGCCGGATCGGTGATCCTGGCCGGCATCCTCCTGAAGATGGGCGGCTACGGCTTCCTGCGCTTCTCGCTGCCGATGTTCCCGCTGGCCTCCGACCATTTCGCGCCGCTGGTCTTCACCCTCTCGGTCGTCGCGATCATCTACACCTCGCTGGTCGCGCTGATGCAGGAGGACATCAAGAAGTTGATCGCCTATTCGTCCGTCGCCCATATGGGCTTCGTGACCATGGGCATCTTCTCCGGCAACATGCAGGGCATCCAGGGCGGCATCTTCCAGATGATCAGCCACGGCTTCGTCTCGGCGGCGCTGTTCCTCTGCGTCGGCGTCGTCTACGACCGGATGCACACCCGCGAGATCGCCGCCTATGGCGGACTGGTCAACCGGATGCCCTGGTACGCGGTCGCCTTCCTGATCTTCACCATGGCCAATGTCGGCCTGCCGGGCACCTCGGGCTTCGTCGGCGAATTCCTGACGCTGATCGGCGCCTTCCAGGCCAACACCTGGGTCGCCTTCTTCGCCACGACCGGCGTCATCCTGTCGGCCGGCTACGCGCTCTGGCTCTACCGCAAGGTGGTGTTCGGCGCTCTGGAGAAGTCGAGCCTCGCCGGCATGCTCGACCTCGACCGGCGCGAAAAGGCGATCCTCTATCCGCTGGTCGCCGTGACCATCCTGTACGGCGTCTGGCCGGCCCCGATCCTCAACACGATCGCAGCCTCGACCAGCGCGCTGGTGGTCAAGTATCAGGCCGCGATCGAGGCGGTCACCAAGACCGCCGCGCTGACCCACTGATCCGGTCGGGCGGCGGGGCAGGGGCTCCGCCGGCCGACCCGTCCCGCGGGGCCGCACTTGGCGCCGCTGCCGAATTGATGTGATGGACGTCCGCCTCGCCGGTCTCCGCCTCTGAGAGGGCAGGGGAGCGACCCGAGGGCACCGAAGGGAACGACACTCGTGATGGCTCTCCCCGCCCTGTCCCCGGCTTTGCCGGAGATCCTCCTCGCGGTCGGCGCGATGGCGCTCCTCATGTTCGGCGCCTTCGCCGGCGAGAAGTCGTCCCGCACGGTGTCGTTCGGCGCCATGGGGCTGATCGCGGTCGCCTTCCTGATGCTGCTGGTCGCGCCCAAATACGGCACGACCTTCTCGGGCGCCTATGTGCTCGATCCCTTCGCGCGGCTGATGAAGCTGCTCGCGCTGGCGGGCTCGGGCTTCGCCATCCTGATGTCGCTCGACTTCGCCCGCCGCGAGAAGTTCGACCGCTTCGAGTATCCGGTGCTGATCCTGCTCGCCACCGTCGGCATGATGGTGATGATCTCGGCCAACGACCTGATCTCGCTCTATCTCGGCCTCGAACTGCAATCCCTGGCGCTCTACGTGATCGCCGCGATCGACCGCGACAATGTCCGCTCGACGGAAGCCGGCCTGAAGTATTTCGTCCTCGGCGCCCTGTCGTCGGGCATGCTGCTCTACGGCGCCTCGCTGACCTACGGCTTCACCGGCCATACCGATTTCGCCGGCATCGCCGCGGCCCTGAAGGCGCACGGCTCCTCGCTCGGCATCGTCTTCGGCATCGTGTTCGTGCTCGCCGGCCTCGCCTTCAAGATCTCCGCCGTGCCGTTCCACATGTGGACCCCGGACGTCTACGAAGGCGCGCCGACCCCGGTGACGACCTTCTTCGCCGGCGCGCCCAAGATCGCCGCCGCCGCCCTGATGGTGCGCGTGGTCATCGACGGCTACGGCCCGATCGCCAAGGACTGGCAGCAGATCGTCGTCTTCATCTCGATCGCCTCGATGGTGCTCGGCGCCTTCGCCGCGATCGGCCAGCGCAACATCAAGCGCCTGATGGCCTATTCGTCGATCGGCCACATGGGCTACGCGCTGGTCGGCCTCGCTGCCGGCACCCAGCAGGGCGTCGAAAGCGTCATCCTCTATGTCGCCATCTATCTGGCCATGACGCTCGGCACCTTCGCCTGCATTCTGGCCATGCGCCGCAAGGACGGCCCGGTCGAGGATATCGGCGAACTGGCCGGTCTGTCGCGCACCAGCCCGGTGCTGGCCTTCCTGCTCGCCATGCTGATGTTCTCGCTCGCCGGCATCCCGGTCCTGGCCGGCTTCTTCGCCAAGCTCTACGTGTTCATGGCCGCCGTGAAGGCGGGCCTCCTCGGCCTCGCCATCGTCGGCGCGCTCGCCTCGGTGGTCGGTGCCTTCTACTACCTGCGCGTCATCAAGATCATGTATTTCGACGAGCCCAAGCCGGCCTTCGAGCCGATGCCGCTGGAGTTGAAGGTCGTGCTCGGCCTGTCCGGTCTGTTCGTGCTCGGCTATGTGCTGATCGCCAATCCGATCGGCACGGCGGCGACCACGGCGGCGGCGAGCCTGTTCTGATGGACCAGCCGGCCCTCGGCGCCAAGGCACGGGCGGCCGGCATCCGTCTGGAGTGCTTCCGGACGATCGGATCGACCAACACCGAGGCCATGGAGCGCGCCCGTGCGGGCGATCCCGGCCGGGTTTGGTTCTATGCCGAGGAACAGACCGCCGGGCGCGGCCGGCGGGGCCGGTCCTGGTCGACGCCGACCGGCAACATGGCGGCGAGCTACCTGCGCATCCTCGAAATCGGCCCGCAGGCCGCCGCCACCTACAGCTTCGTCGCAGGCCTCGCGCTGCATGAGGCGCTGTCCGGGCTGCTGGCCGGCAGCCGGCTGGCCCTCAAATGGCCGAACGACCTCCTTCTCGACGGGGCCAAGTTGTCGGGCATCCTGCTCGAGGCCGAGCAGTTGGGCGGCGGCCGCATGGCGCTGGTCGTCGGCATCGGCGTCAACGTCCTGTCGGCGCCCGAGGGGCTGCCCTATCCGACCGCCTCGCTGGCCGGCGCCGGGCTGGCCGTCCCGGCCGCGCAGGTGTTCGAACGGCTCGCCGAGGCATGGGTCGAGATCGAGGCCCTGTGGGACGAGGGACGGGGACTGCCCGCCATCCTGTCGCTTTGGCGGCAACGGGCGGCCGGTCTCGGCGCGCCGGTGTCGGTGACGCTCGGCAGCCAGACCGTTTCCGGGCGTTTTGAGGACATTGATGCCGAAGGCCGGCTCGTCGTCGTTGCGGCCGACGGACGCCGTCAGGCGGTCACGGCCGGCGAAGTTCATTTCGGAGCGGCCGCTACCGCCGCACCGTGACGGGAATTGGTGCAAGGGCCCGCGTTTGGCGGGCGTGGGAACCCTCGACCGGAGCCCCCGCTTACCGTATACCCGGGCACCCGGCGGATCGGGTATGCCACGAGCGAGGATGGTTCCGGAATGCGAAAGCGGCGTGAGGGCGACGACCTGGTCTTTCTGCCTCTGGGAGGCGTGGGCGAGATCGGGATGAATTGCGCGCTCTACGGCTTCGGGCCCGAGGCCGACCGCAAGTGGATCATGGTCGATCTCGGCATCACCTTCGCCAACGAGTTCGACGAGCCCGGGGTCGACGTGATCTTCCCCGATCTGCGCTTCGCGGAATCCGAAAAGCGCAACATTCTCGGGCTGATCATCACCCATGCGCACGAGGATCACTTCGGCGCACTGCTCGATCTCTGGCCGCGCCTGAAGGTGCCGGTCTATATGACGCCCTTCGCCCATGGCCTGCTCGAGGCCAAGGCGGAAGGCCATGCCGGGGCGCCCGAGATCGCGGTCCGCCGCTACAAGGCCGGCGAGCGCTGGACGCTCGGGCCGTTCGAGATCGAGGCGATCAACGTCGCCCATTCGATCCCGGAGTCGAATGCGCTGGCGATTCGGACCGCGCTCGGCACGGTGATCCATACCGGCGACTGGAAGGTCGATCCGACCCCGGTGCTCGGCGCGCCGACCGATTTCGACCGGCTGGCCGCCTACGGGGCGGAGGGCGTGCGCGCGCTGATCTGCGATTCGACCAACGCCGTGCGCGAGGGCATCTCGCCGAGCGAGCGCGAGGTCGCCACCAGCCTGACCGAGATCATCCGCAAGGCGCCGCAGCGCGTCGCCGTCACCACCTTCGCCTCCAATGTCGGCCGCATCCGCGCCGTGGCTGAGGCCGCCGTCGCTGCCGATCGCAGCGTGGTCATTCTCGGCCGCGCCATGCACCGGGCGATCGACGTTGCGACCGAGCTCGGCATGTTCGAGGGCCTGCCCGGCTTCCTCGGCGAGGATGCCTATGGCTACCTGCCGCGCGACCGCGTCGTGGCGCTGATGACCGGCAGCCAGGGCGAGCCGCGCGCCGCCCTCGCCAAGGTCGCCTCCGGCGAACACCGCAACATCGCCCTGTCGCAGGGCGACACGGTGATCTTCTCGTCCCGTACCATCCCGGGCAACGAGAAGGCCGTGAACACCATCCAGAACCAGCTCGCCACCGCCGGCGTGCACGTGATCACCGACCGCGACGGGCTGGTCCATGTCTCCGGCCATCCGCGCCGGGGCGAACTGGCGCGCATGTATGAGGCCGTCAAGCCGGAAGTCTCCATTCCGGTCCATGGCGAGGCGGTCCACCTGAACGTCCATGCCGATTTCGCCCGCAGCTGCGGCGTCAAGCGGGCGGTGATCGGCGGCAACGGCAAGATGATCCGCCTGGCGCCCGATCCGGCCGAGATCGTCGACGAGGTCTTCGCTGGTCGCCTGTTCAAGGACGGCCGGCTGGTCGTGCTGCCGGACGACAGCGGCGTGCGCGAACGGCGCAAGGCCTCCTTCGCCGGCGTCATCGTCGTGTCGCTCGCCCTCGACGGCAAGGGCACCGTCGCCGCCGAGCCGGAGGCGGTCCTGGTCGGCATCCCGTCCGAGGACGAGGTCGGCAAGGACTTCGAGGATGTCGTGGTCGATGCCGCCGAGCAGACCATGGCCGGCCTGCCCAAGGCCAAGCGCCGCGATCTCGACCTTGTCGCCGACGCGGTCAAGCGCTCCGTGCGGGCGGCCGTCGCCGAGCGCTGGGGCAAGAAGCCGATCGTCGAAGTGATCGTCCACGAGGTCGACTGACGGGCCCGCCCGGTTCGGCTACTCTCTCTCCCGCGCGGCGGTTCGTCTGTCATGGCGGATGGGCCCTGCTTGGCGTGAGGGGCTGTTCCATGGCCGGGGACGAGGGGCCGAAATCGATCCTTCTGCAGCGCTGGGAGGCGGAACGCGCGGCCGCCTCCGCGCGAACCGAGGCTTGGCTTCGCGGCATCTTCGAGGAAACCGCCACTGAAGGTGGCGATGCCGCTCGTGCGCCGCCTCCGAAGATGGTCCCGGAGGCGACGCAGCGGCTGCGGGCCATGCTGGCGACGCCCACGGCGAACAATCTTCCGGAAATCCTTGCGGCGTGCTTCATGCTGGCGACGCGCTCGCGCGGGCGCCCCGCCTATGACGACATCAACCGCGGGGCGAGGGTCTACCAGGCGGTGACCGATCCGTCGGCAACCGAATATCTCGACGATCGCTACGTGCCCGTGACCGGCGCCGAACTCTTCCGGAGAGTGGTCGAGGACGAGAAGTCCGACGGCGTCCTGATCGACGACTACAAGCGCTGCGAACCGGGCGACGTCAGTGCCTGTCGCAATCTGCTGCTGTCGCCGGGCTTCTGCGCGGCGGCGATGGCGGGGCGGGACTGTCGCCCCGGTGCGGATCCGATGCCGGCGCAGTCGCGCGCCGAAATCGAACTCTGGCTCGAACTGCATTTCTTTCCCACGTCACGGCAGGCCGTTGAAGCGACCCGCCCCGACGGCTCCCGACTGCTTCGCTTCCACGCGGACAGCCACTACCGCCCGTGGAGTTGCCTGGAGACCACGGACGTGCAGGGGACCGACAGCGACATCTGGAGCCCGGTCTTCGCGCTCTCCGCCGAGGCCGCGGCGCGCGGGCCGGGCGATTTCGGCGATCGGCCGAGCCGTATCCTGTGTCCCGGCCTGCTGGCCGCCCGCAAGCTGCGTGGGACCGCGCCCGGGACGCGCGCCTTCGGGACCTTCGTCGGCATCGGCCGGTTCCAGGACGCCGTCAGCCGCCGTGACGCGGCGATGCAGGTGGTGGCGGCGTCCGAAATGCTGAAGCTCATCCCGAAGGGGCAGGGCAGGGTGCCGCGCACGGCATTCCTGACCGTCGAGGGCGCCGCGGAGGCGCGCAAGCGCCCCGATTTCTTCACCCGGCCGGGCCTGGAGGCCGAGCGCGCCCACGGGCTGCGGCACGCCCGAGTCTGGGCCTGGGGCCGATGAACCGATAGGGCCGATGAACTCCTGGGGCGATGAGATAGCGCGGCGATCGGTCCGCCGGTGCGGCGCGCCTGCGCCCATCGTCCGACTTGCCGCCCGTGCGCCGGCGGCCTACATCTCCGCCCCGCAAGCCAAGGGAGACGGGCATGATCGGACGCCTCAATCACGTCGCCATCGCGGTCAGGAACATCGAGGCCGCATCGGCGATCTATCGCGGGGCGCTCGGCGCCACCGTCACGGCGCCGACGCCGCAGCCCGATCACGGCGTCACCGTCGTCTTCGTCGAACTGCCCAACACCAAGATCGAGTTCCTGGAGCCGCTCGGCGAGAATTCGCCGATCGCCAAGTTCCTGGAGAAGAACCCGGACGGCGGCATCCATCACGTCTGCTACGAGGTCGACGACATCCTCGCCGCGCGCGACCGCCTGAAGGCGGAGGGCGCCCGGGTGCTCGGCTCGGGCGACCCGAAGATCGGCGCGCATGGCAAGCCGGTCCTGTTCCTGCATCCGAAGGACTTCCTCGGAACCCTGGTCGAACTCGAGCAGGCGTGATCGCCGGCGGGCGTCGGGACGGCAGGGCCGCGGGCTCCACACGCTGACCGACCGATCCGGCCTGATGCGGCGCACTGGCCTTGCAGGACCGGAGGGTCGCGGCTCCCGTCTGGCGCCGGTCAGGCAACTGCTCTACATCGCTGAGCATCCCGGCACCGCGTCCGGCGGCAACCTCGGAAACCAGCATGAGCTACGGCACCGGCTTCGCGATCTATTTCGTCCTCTGGTGGGTGACGCTCTTCGCCATCCTGCCCTGGGGCGTGCGTCCCCAGCATGAGAGCGGGGCGGTCGAATCCGGCACCGATCCCGGCGCTCCGGCGCGCCCGATGCTGCTGAAGAAGCTGATCTGGACCACCGTCGTCTCCGGCGTGATCATGGCCGCCATGGTCTGGGCCCGCAAGAACGGCTGGTCGCTGCTCGACCTGCCGATTCCCGGCATGCCGAAGTGATCCGATCGACAGCGGCTGAGTCGCATCGGCATGGGGCGCCGTTCGCCGGGTGACGTCCCGCCGCCGGTGCCGACCGAAGGCGTCGCGGGCGCCGGTCTCCCGCGCGGTCCCCGACGCCGGACGGCACGGGCTCGAACATCACGATTCTGCCGTCCGATGGCGGCGGGGCACCCCTGAGGGGCTATTCGCCGGTGCCGTGGCAGAGGGGCAGGTCCCGGTGCGCGAGATGGGACGGCAGCACCGTCGCCTTGGTCTTGCACGCCTGTCCGACTTGCGCCGGCTGGCCGCAGGACCGGGGAGGCCGGCTGAGGGGAATCGCCTCAAGGGCAGGGTGTCGCCGGCCTTCGGATCGGTCGAGATGCCGAGATCGACCGGATTGCCGCAGGATCGCGCCGAGCACGGCCTCCGATCGTCTATGGGCGGGACGGTTCGATGAGGGGCGGAGGGGCCGCACCAGGTGCGAGCCCGGCGGACGAGGACATGCCGGTCGCGCGCCCCGGTCTTCGCGTCGTCGCCCAAAATCCGTGTCGGGAATGGTCTGATGGCTCACACTGCAGACATAAAAAAAGCAAGGCGTTTCCGCCTTGCTTTTTTCAGTTGCGCGTCTCAACCCTTTACCGATGCCCGTCGGCTCCTGACAGCTGACGACCATTGTGGCAGCTACCGAAAACGGTGCGCCAGGGTTGCTTCCTCCCAAGACTTAGACCGCGATGCCTCGTAGGGTCTCACTTTGGCCGGGCTGTATGGCAGCCCTGGCGGACCCGTTTTCTTATGGCGAGACCATAGCCCGGCGATCCGGCTTTGTCATCTATTTGTGCAGGGCCTGTGTCGATTTTTTGCCGCCTCGGACGCCGATAATGCGCATCGGATCGATTTAGACATTTCAAAAAGTCTGATGAAAAGGCGTTTCCGTTCCATTTTGATCGGAAACCTGACAGTGTCGGCCAACTCTTGGGCAGTGCCTGATTTCGAGGCGACGGGTGGCGCGATAGGCGGCTCTTGCGGCGGTACGGGGCTTGCCCTTGTCTTTTCGGCCCCTTTCGGCTTTCTGTGACGGACTGCCGCGAACCGGCGGATTCCCTCTCTCCCGACTGCAGCCGAAGGCATGCCGATGCGTCTCTCCCGCTATTTCCTGCCCATCCTCAAAGAGACGCCGAAGGAAGCCGAGATCGTCTCGCACCGCCTGATGCTGCGGGCCGGCATGATCCGCCAGCAGTCGGCCGGCATCTATTCCTGGCTGCCGCTCGGCCACCGCGTGCTGACCCGGATCGGTCAGATCGTGCGCGAGGAACAGAATCGCGCGGGCGCGCTCGAACTTCTGATGCCGACCATCCAGTCGGCGGATCTCTGGCGCGAATCCGGCCGCTACGACGACTACGGCAAGGAGATGCTGCGCATCGAGGACCGGCACGAGCGCGAGATGCTCTACGGGCCGACCAACGAGGAGATGATCACCGAGATCTTCCGCTCCTATGTGCGCTCGTATCGCGACCTGCCGCTCAATCTCTACCACATCCAGTGGAAGTTCCGCGACGAGGTGCGCCCGCGCTTCGGCGTGATGCGGGGGCGCGAGTTCCTGATGAAGGACGCCTACTCGTTCGACGTGGACCAGGAAGCGGCACGCCACGCTTACAACAAGATGTTCGTCGCCTATCTGCGCACATTCGCGCGCCTGGGCCTCAAGGCGATTCCCATGCGCGCCGATTCGGGACCGATCGGCGGCGACATGAGCCACGAATTCATCATCCTCGCCGCCACCGGCGAGAGCCAGGTCTTCTGCGACAAGGCGCTGCTCGAAATGCCGATTCCCGGTGAGGACACGGATTTCGACGCCGATCTGACGCCGGTCGTGAAGTCCTGGACGTCGCACTATGCCGCGACCGAGGAAAAGCACGACGAGGCGGCCTTCGCGGCTCTGCCGGAAGACGCCCGCGTCGCCGCGCGCGGTATCGAGGTCGGCCATATCTTCTATTTCGGCACCAAATATTCCGAGCCGATGGGCGCCAAGGTGGCGACGCCGGACGGCGCCGAGCGCCCGGTCCATATGGGCTCCTACGGCGTCGGCGTTTCGCGCCTGGCCGCCGGCCTGATCGAGGCGAGCCATGACGAGCAGGGCATCATCTGGCCCGATTCGGTCGCTCCGTTCGATGTCGGCCTGATCAGCCTGAAGGTCGGCGACGCCAAGGTCGATGCCGCCTGCGCCGATCTCTACGACAAGCTCGGCAAGGCCGGCCGGGACGTGCTCTATGACGATACCGACGGCCGCCCCGGCGCCAAGTTCGCCACCATGGACCTGATCGGCCTGCCCTGGCAGCTGATCGTCGGACCGAAGGGGCTGAACGACGGGCTGGTCGAGCTGAAGCGTCGCGCCACCGGCGAGCGCGAGACGCTGACCCCCGAGGCCGCCCTCAACAAGCTGACCGGAACGCGATGATCAGAGCCATCCTGGAACGGTTGAAGGGTGCGGCGGCCGGGGGCGGCGATCCGCTCGGCGAAGCCGATGCCGGCAGCACGCGGCCGTTCGCACCTTTCGAATGGATGATCGCCTGGCGCTATCTGCGCCCGCGGCGCCGGCAGGCGGCCGTGTCGGTGATCGCTCTGTTCTCGTTCCTCGGCATCATGATCGGCGTCGCCGCCCTGATCACCGTGATGGCGGTGATGAACGGCTTCCGGGACGAACTGATCTCGAAGATCCTCGGCTTCAACGGGCACATCCTGGTCCAGGCGACCGATGCGGCCTTCACCGACTATGGCGAGGTCTCGGACCGCGTCTCCTTCGTGCCGGGCGTGACGGCCGCGATTCCCTTCATCGACGGCCAGGCGCTCGCCTCAGGACCGCGCCAGGCGCTCGGCGCCATCGTGCGCGGCATGCGCAAGGAGGACCTGGACCGGCTCGGCCTCGTCTCGGGCAATGTCCAGCAGGGCACCCTCGACACCTTCAAGGACGGCGGCGGCGTCGCGGTCGGCTCGCGTCTGGCCCGGAGCCTGGGACTGCAGGTCGGCGACCAGATCACCATCGTCACCCCGCGCGGCAACGTCACGCCGCTCGGCGTCACGCCGCGCGTGAAGTCGTTCCCGATCATGGCGATCTTCCAGATCGGCATGACCCAGTACGACAATACCTACATCTTCATGCCGCTCGGCGACGCGCAGAACTACTTCAACCTCGAAGGCCGCGTCTCGGCGATCGACATCTATGTCTCCGAGCCCGATCGGGTCGGCGAGATCACCAAGTCGGTCGAGATCGCCGCGCAGCGCCCGGTCCTGGTGACCGACTGGCGCTACAAGGACATGACCTTCTTCTCGGCGCTCGAAGTCGAGCGCAACGCGATGTTCATGATCCTGACGCTGATCGTGCTGGTCGCGGCGCTCAACATCGTCTCGGGCCTGACCATGCTGGTCAAAGACAAGACGCGCGACATCGCCATCCTGCGCACGATGGGGGCGACCTCGGGTGCGATCATGCGCATCTTCTTCATTGCCGGATCGTCGATCGGCGCCACCGGAACGCTCGCCGGCTTCCTGCTCGGCATGGTGCTGTGCCGCTACATCGAGCCGATCCGCAGCGCCCTGTCCTGGCTGAGCGGCACGCAGCTCTATCCGCCGGAGGTCTATTTCCTGACCAAGATGCGGGCGGTCGTGCATTCTGGCGAGACCGTCTCGGTGATCGTGATGGCGCTGATCCTGTCGCTGCTCGCCACCATTCCGCCCTCCCGCCGGGCCGCCAAGCTCGACCCGGTCGAAGCCTTGAGGAACGAGTGATGGCCATGGACGCCCGTCCCGAAGGCCCCGAGACCGCCGCGGCCGAGCCGCAGGCGAACGGCCGCGCGATCCCGGCGCTGCGTCTGCGCGGTGTGGAGCGGCGCTACCGCGAGGGCGATCACTTCCTCGAGGTTCTGCGCAGCGCCAACCTGGCCATCCAGGCCGGCGAGGTGGTGGCGCTGATCGCCCCGTCGGGCGCCGGCAAGTCGACCCTGCTGCATGTCGCCGGGCTTCTGGAGAAGCCCGATGCCGGCGAGGTCTATATCGGCGGCGTCGCGGCCGGCTCGCTCGACGATGCGGGCCGCACGCGCATGCGGCGGATGCAGATCGGCTTCGTCTACCAGTTCCATCACCTCCTCCCGGAATTCACCGCGGAGGAGAACATCATGATGCCGCAGATGATCCGCGGGCTCGACCGCAAGCTCGCCGCCGAGCGGTCGCGCGAGCTGCTCGCTTATATGAAGCTGGCCGAGCGGGCGAGCCATCGGCCGTCCGAACTGTCCGGCGGCGAGCAGCAGCGCGTCGCCATCGCGCGCGCGGTCGCCAATGCCCCGAAGCTTCTGCTCGCCGACGAACCGACCGGCAATCTCGACCCGAAGACCGCCCATTATGTCTTCGACGCCCTCCAGGCGCTGGTGCGCGCCTCCGGTCTCGCGGCCCTGATCGCGACCCACAATCTCGACATCGCCGATCGCATGGACCGCCGGATCACCCTGCAGGACGGCAAGATCGAAGAGATCTGACCGGGCGCCGGTCGCGGTTCCGCCCGCTCCCGGCTGCGGGTGGATTTGCCATGCCCGTTTCTGCGACCGCGCTGCAGCCGGCCGTCCGATCGGCTTTCCTGCCAACGCCGGGACCGGTCACGTTCGGCAATCCGCCCGGTCCCCGTCCCATGCCTTGCGAGACGCGGGCGGGCCCGAAGAAGCGGGGCAGGGGGCGTCAGGCGTCGAGCGGAATGCGCCGGCCGGTCTCGCGGTCGAAGAGGTGCAGGTCGTCGCGCCGGGCGACCACGCGGCGAACCGTGCCGGGAGCGGCGGCGATGGTGCCGGGCTCGCGGATCACGACATCCGGGCCGGTGGCGCCGAGGCGACCGTGCAGGAAGGTTTCGGCGCCCACGGCCTCGACGGCCGACACCGTGTAGGACAGGGCGATGCCGCCCTCGGGCGCGGGTTCGTCGCCGACGACATGGAGATGTTCCGGACGGATGCCGAGACGGGCGCCGGTGGCCGGCACGGCGATGCCGAGGCCGCCGACGATGCCCGCGTCGCCCGCCACCGGGCGCAAACCGTCCGGGCCGATGGCGACATCGATCAGGTTCATCGGCGGCGCGCCGATGAAGCCGGCGACGAACAGGGTCTCGGGCCGGCGATAGAGATCGAGCGGGGCGCCGATCTGTTCGACGCGGCCCTTGTTCATCACCACCAGCATGTCGGCCAGCGTCATCGCCTCCAACTGGTCGTGGGTGACGTAGACGGACGTGGTGGCCAGCGAACGCTGCAGGCGGCGAATCTCGACGCGCATCTGCACGCGCAGCTTGGCGTCGAGATTGGACAGCGGCTCGTCGAACAGGAAGACCTGCGGCTTGCGCACGATCGCCCGGCCCATGGCGACGCGCTGGCGCTGGCCGCCGGAAAGCTGGCGCGGCTTGCGCGCGAGCAGGTCGCCGAGTTCGAGCACGCGCGCCGCCTCGCGCACGCGGGTCTCGATCTCGGCCTTGGGCGTGCCGCGATTCCTGAGCCCGTAGGCCATGTTGTCGTAGACCGACATGTGCGGGTAGAGCGCGTAGTTCTGGAACACCATGGCGATGTCGCGCTCGGCCGGCTCGACCGCGTTGACGACCCGCCCGCCGATCGAGACCGTGCCGGTGGTGATCGTCTCCAGGCCCGCGATCATGCGCAGCAGCGTGGACTTGCCGCAGCCCGACGGGCCGACCAGCACGCAGAAGGCGCCGTCCGGGACGGTGAATTCGACATCCGTCACAGCGGTGACGCCGCCCGCATAGGTCTTGCCCACGCCGGTCAGAACGACCTCGGCCATGCTATTTCTCCGTCTCCACGAGGCCCCTGACGAACAGCTTCTGCATCACGATCACGACCAGGACCGGCGGCAGCATCGCCAGCACGGCGGTCGCCATGGCCAGCTGCCACTCGGTCAGCGCATCCTGCGTGACGATCATCTTCTTGATGCCGATCACGATGGTCTGCATGTCGTCGCGCGTGGTGATCAGGAGGGGCCAGAGATACTGGTTCCAGCCATAGATGAACTGGATCACGAACATCGCCGCGACCGAAGTGACCGAGAGCGGCACCAGCGTATCGCGGAAGAACTTCATCGGGCCGGCGCCGTCGATCTTGGAAGCCTCGACCAGTTCGTCCGGCACAGTCATGAAGAACTGGCGGAACAGAAGCGTCGCGGTGGCCGAGGCGATCAGCGGGATGGTCAGACCCGCATAGGTGTCGAGCATGTTGAGGTCGGCGACGATCTTGTAGGTCGGGTAGATGCGCACCTCGACCGGCAGCATCAGGGTGACGAAGATCAGCCAGAAGATCGTCATCCGGAAGGGAAAGCGGAAATAGACGACCGCGAAGGCCGAGGTCAGCGAGATGACGATCTTGCCGATCGCGATCGTCATGGCCATGACGAAACTGTTGAACAGCATCCCCCCGACCGGCTGGCGGGTGGTGCCGGAGGTGCCGACGAACAGGGTGCGCCAGTAGTTTTCCAGGAACAGCGGGCCGGGGGTGAGCGGCATCTTGCCGTTGGCGATCGTCGCCGCGTCCCAGGTCGAGGCGACGAAGGCGAGATAGACCGGGAAGGCCAGGATGGCGATGCCGATCAGCAGCGTCAGGTGGGCGAGGGCGGTGCCGAAAGGGCGGTGCTCGACCATCAGTATTGCACCTTGCGCTCGATGAAGCGGAACTGCACCGCGGTCAGCGCGATCACGATGACCATCAGGATGACCGATTGCGCCGCCGATCCGCCGAGATCGCCGCCGACGCGGCCGTCGGAATAGACCTTGTAGACCAGCGTCTCGGTCGCCTTGGCGGGGCCGCCGGCGGTGGTCGCGTCGATGATGCCGAAGGTGTCGAAGAACACGTAGACCACGTTGACGACGAACAGATAGAAGGTCGTCGGCGACAGGAGCGGGAAGACGATGGTCCAGAAGCGCCGCACGGGCCGCGCGCCGTCGATCGCCGCGGCCTCGATGACCGATTTCGGGATCGCCTGCAGGCCGGCCAGGAAGAACAGGAAATTGTAGGAGACCTGCTTCCAGGTCGCCGCCATCACGACCAGCGCCATGGCGTCGGTGGAATCGAGCAGCGGGTTCCAGGTGAAGCCGAGCCCGCGCAGGCCCTGCGAGACGAGGCCGAGCGAGGGCTGGAACATGAAGAACCAGAGCACGCCGGCGACCGCCGGGGCGACCGCATAGGGCCAGATGAGCAGGGTCCGGTATGCGGTCGCGCCCTTCAGCTGGCGGTCGGCCTGCACGGCCAGGAACAGCGCGATCGACAGCGACAATGCGGTGACCAGCGCCGAGAAGAAGGCCGTCGTGCCGATGGTGCGGTAGTAGTCCGCCTTGGCGAACAGGTCGCGGTAGTTGGCGAACCCGACGAATTCCGACGACAGTCCGAAGGCATCCTCCTGCAGGAAGGACTGCCAGACGGCCTGGCTGGCCGGCCAGTAGAAGAAGACCAGCGTCACGACCAGTTGCGGTGCGACCAGCGCGAAGGGCAGCAGGCGGCCCTGGAAGATGGCGCGTTTTTCCATCGCGGGAGCACTCGGATCGCGGAGCCCGGATCGCGCGGGCGGCGGGGTGGCGACGGCCGGGATGGCCGCCGCGAAGCAGGCGCGGAAGGGGACGGGGAGGGCGGCGGCCGGAGCGGTGCGGCTGGCGCCCGCCCCGGCCGGCCGGGATCAGCGCGTGGCGGTCTGCTCGAACTTGCGCAGCATCTCGTTGCCGCGCGCCACGGCGGCGTCGAGCGCCTCCTTGGCGGACTTCTTGCCGGCCAGCGCCGCCTCGATCTCCTCAGACCACACGTCGCGCATCTGAACCATGCCGCCGAAGCGCAGACCGCGCGAATTCTCGGTCGGCTCCTTGTTGGTCAGTTCCTTCAGCGCGGTCTCGAGCAGCGGGTTCTTGTCGTAGAAGCCCGAAGCCTTGACCTTCTCGTAGGCGGCCTTGGTGATCGGCAGGTAGCCGGACTCGGTGTGCAGCTTGGCCTGGCGGTCGGTGTCGGACAGGAAGGTGAAGAACTTCGCCACGCCCTTGTACTCGGCTGCCGGCTTGCCGCCCATCACCCAGAGCGAGGCGCCGCCGATGATCGAATTCTGCGGTGCGCCCGGCACGTCCGGATAGTAGGGCATCGGCGCGTTGGAATAGTCGAACTTGGCGTTGGCCTTGACGTTGCCGTAGAAGGCCGACGAGGTCAGGAACAGCGGGCATTCGCCGGAGGTGAAGCGGCCCTCGCCGGTGTTGGTGCGGCCGGAATAGTCGAAGGTCTTGTCCTTCTGCAGCGCGACCAGCGTCTCCAGGTGCTTGACGTAGAGCGGCGCGTTGATCTGCAGGACGGTGTCGAAGCCGTCCATGCCGTTGGCCCGGGTGGCCAGCGGCACGTTATGCCAGGCGCCGAGCTGCTCGATATTGGCCCAGGTCGTCCAGGCGGTGGAGACGCCGCAGGTGGCGAAGCCGGCGGCCTTCAGCGTCTTGGCCGCCTCGAACACCTCCGGCCAAGTCTTCGGGGGCTGGTCCGGATTGAGGCCGGCCTTGCGCAGGGCGTCGCGGTTGACCCACATCACCATGCTGGAGGAGTTGAACGGGAAGGACAGCATCTCGCCCTTCACGGTCGAATAGTAGCCGGTGATGGCGGGCAGATAGGCCTTCGGATCGAAGGTCTCGCCGGCATCCTTCATCATCGTCTGCACCGGCATGATGGCGCCCTTGGCGGCCATCATGGTGGCGGTGCCGACCTCGAACACCTGCATGATGTGCGGCGCATTGCCGGCGCGGTAGGCGGCGATGCCGGCATTCAGCGTGTCGGCATAGGAGCCCTTGTAGCTCGGAACGACCTTGTAGTCCTTCTGGGACGCATTGAAGTCCTCGGCGAGCTTGACGATGACGTCGTTGTTCGCGCCGGTCATGGCATGCCACCACTGCAGCTCGACCTGCGCCTGGGCGGCGCTGGCGGCGAGCGAGAAGGCGGCGGCGAGGATAAGCGGCTTCACCGTGGTCATGGCGGTCTCCCGGTCGTTTCCAGACGTCGTTGCGTCGATCCCGATGGCGGCGCGACATCCGGTGGAAGCTCACCGGCTAGCCGTCCCGCGTCACGGTTCTGTGACGGTTTTGTTTCCGACTGTCGTAACAGCTTCCCGGGCGAAAGCCAGCTTGGCAAGTCCCCGGCAACAGCCAAGCCGGCTACCGATCGTCGAAAGGCGCCCCGGCGGTCTGATTTGGCGCCGAATGGCGTCGGATCCGGGCGAATTCGCTTCGGTTAAGGATCGGGTAACGGCTCAATGCAAATTTGAGCGGACAGGGCCGGGGCCGGAAAGAATTCCGGGCGTCGGTGTCCCTGGCGCAACACCTCGCGGGCCGGACAGAACGGACGGCCGGGGAGGGTGCCGCCCCACGGGGCGGCAAGGTGGCCGCGATGTCCTTGTTCCTGCGTTCCTCGCGCACCCGCTTCCAGGCTTTCGGCCGCGGCGCGGCCTTCCTGATGACCTGCACGGCTCTGGCCGCCTGTTCCAGCGCGCCGAACGGCACCGATCCGCGCTACGGCGTCTCGGCGAGCCGGCGGGTCTATGCCGACGGCCAGCCGATCCCCAAGGGCGGCGGCCGCGAACAGGTCGGCAAGCCCTACAACATCGCCGGGCGGACCTATGTGCCGCGCGAGGACCCGAACTACGACAATACCGGCGTCGCCTCCTGGTACGGCAGCGACTTCCACGGTCGTCTGACCGCCAATGGCGAGATCTACGACCGCACCGCCATATCGGCCGCGCACCCGACCATGCCGCTGCCGTCCTATGCGCGCGTGACCAACCTGCGCAACGGCCGCTCGATCGTCGTCCGGGTCAACGACCGCGGCCCCTATGCCGGCAATCGCGAGATCGACCTGTCGGAGCGGACCGCCGAACTGCTCGACTTCAAGGGCAGGGGCCTCGCCGAAGTTCGCGTCCAGTATGTCGGCCGCGCACCCGTCGAGGGCTCCGACGATCGCCAGCTGGTGGCGACGCTCACCGAAGGCGGCGCGCCGTCGATCGCAAACGATCGCGTGATGGTCGCGCAGGCCGGCGGACGGGCGCCGCAGATGCCGCCGTCGCGCATCCAACTCGCCGATGCCTCCGGCACGCCCGGCTATCCCGACGCCGGCCGCGCCATGCCGACCTCGGACATGGGGCCGGCCCCGGTTCGCCTTGCCGGCCGCGCGCCCGCCGTTTCCGAGGACGACGACGGCTGGCCGGCGCCGCCGCCCCCGCGCGGCGCGGCCGCCGGCCGGGCCGGCTATGGTGGCGGACCAGGCCCGAACTACGGTGCCGGGCAGGGCCCCGCCTATGGTGCAGCCCCCGGAACCGCCGGTGCCGGTTCGGCGCCCGCCGCCATGATGCGTCCCGCCTATGGCGCTCCGGACGCAGGTGCCGTCCGGGCCGGGGTGGGCGCCAACGGCCAGCCCATTCGCCTGCAGCCGGGCGCCGGCCAGCAGCCCGCCTACGTCTACCCCAATGGTGGCCAGCCGGCCGGACGCGGCGCGGTTCCGCCCGGCTGGCAGGTCGGTCCCGACCCCGTCGCCGCCGGCCGGCGCGCGCCGGCCATGCCGGGGGCCCTGCCGGATCCGGACGATGACGGCATCGATGCCGATGCCCTGTCGCTGGCGCCGACCCGGCGTCCGGTCATCGGGGCGCCGACGCCGGCCGCCCGGCCTGCACCGGTCCGTCCGTCGTCGCGCCTCTCCTACGCGGACGGTGCCGGCGCGGACGGTGCCGGCCCGGCCGCCGCGACGGCCGCGGTCTTCGCTCCGATGGGCGAGGGGCGCTCCTTCTCGGCGCTCGGCGGCGGTCGGAGCCCGGGCGACGGAACCGCCCGGATGCCGGCCGCCGCCGTCACGCTCGACCTCGGCGCCTATGCCGACGCGGCCAATGCCGAGCGCCTGATCGCCCGGATGCGCGCCCATGGCGACGTGCGCAGCCAGATCGTCGCCAAAGCCGACGGTCGCCGCCTGACGGCGGTCACGCTGGTCGTCGAACCCGGGCACTCGGCTGCCGCCGTCGCTGCGGCCCGCAGCGCAGGCGTCGACGCGGTCCCGGTGTCCCGCCGCTGACGAAGCGGCCGCCTGCGACGCAGCGGGAAGGCCGGGAATTCCGACCCGCCGGATCGCGCGGCCACCACTATTCGGTTGGCCGCGCCTGCGGCATGTCGGATAGTCGCGCGGAGGATCGTCCCGGATTCGGGAGCGCGTCCGGCGGGTCCGTCTGCGCGCGGGCGAGGCCGGAAACTGCGCCGACGAGCGGGTACCGGACGGTGGAGTGAGCCAAATGGTGCGACATGGCGGGAAGGCCGGCTTCGGGCCGGCCCGGTACGAGCCGAAGCTCGACCGTCCTGAGGCCGGGCCGGCGTCGCGTGCCCGTTCGATGTCGCGTCGTGCCGTCGTCCGCCTGGCTGCGGCCGTGATCGGCATGGCGGCGCTGGTCGCAGCCCCGGCATCGGTTCTCGCCCAGGCGCAGACCTTCGAGACCAAGGCCGAGCAGGCGATCCTGATCGATTTCGAATCGAACACCGTTCTCTTCGAGAAGAACGCCGACAAGCTGTTCGCCCCGGCAAGCCTCGCCAAGATGATGACGATCGCGGTCGTGTTCGATCAGATCAAGGCCGGCAAGCTGACGCTGGAGCAGGATTTCACCATCTCCGAGCATGCCTGGCGGACCGGCGGCGCCCCATCGCGCACCTCCTCGATGTTCGCGCCGATCAATTCCCGGGCGACCGTCAACGACCTGATCCAGGGCATCTGCGTCCAGTCGGCCAATGACGGGGCGATCGCGATCGCGGAAGGCATCGCCGGGACCGAACTGGCCTTCTCGGAGATGATGAACAAGAAGGCGCGCGACATCGGCATGACCAAGTCGGTGTTCCGCAATCCGACCGGCCTGCCCGACCCCGACCAGAAGATCACCGCGCGCGAATATGCCAAGCTGGCGGCCTATATCATCGCCAACCATCCGGATCTCTACAAGGTCTATTCGCAGCGCGAGTTCACCTACAACAAGATCCGACAGCAGAACCGCAATCCGCTTCTGAACGACGGCATCGGCGCGGACGGCTTCAAGACCGGCTACATCAAGGAATCCGGCTACAATATCGTCGGCTCGGCCGTGCAGGGCGGCCAAAGGCTGATCGCCGTGATGGGCGGCATGAAGAGCGAGAAGGAGCGCGCGGAGGAGTCGCGCAAGCTCCTGGAATGGGGCTTCCGCTCGTTCGAACAGATCACCCTCTACAAGGCCGGCGAGTCGCCCGGCGACGCCAAGGTGTTCGGCGGCGCGACCGCGACGGTGCCGCTGGTCGGCGAGAAGGCGCTGACGCTCCTGGTGCCGCGCGGCAACCGGGACAAGCTCAGGGCGCACGTCATCTATCGCGGACCGGTCAAGGCCCCGATCGAGAAGGGGGCGCAGATCGGCAAGCTCCAGGTCCTGCGCGGCGACAGCGTGATCCAGGAAAAGCCGCTCTATGCCGCCGAGGCGGTCGGCCTGGGTCCGATGCACAGCCGCGCGATGGATGCGGCCTACGAGTCGGTCGTGCGCTTCGTGCGCGAGACCGTGGGCCTCAAGTGATGACGGCCGGCGTCGGCCTGCCCGACGCCCCTCGCCGGCCGGCGCGCTTCATCACGCTGGAAGGCGGGGAGGGCGCGGGCAAGTCGACCCAGGCCCGCCGTCTCGCCGAACGCCTGCATGGTCTCGGCATCGGCACCGTCTCGACGCGCGAACCCGGAGGCTCGCCCGGCGCCGAGGCCGTCCGCCACGTACTCCTTTCGGGCGCGGCCGAGCGGTTCGGGCCGGATGTCGAGGCGATCCTGTTCGCCGCCGCCCGCGCCGACCATGTCGACGAGACCATCCGCCCGGCGCTGGAGCGCGGCGACTGGGTCATCTGCGATCGCTTCGCCGATTCCACGCGCGTCTATCAGGCCGAGATCGGCACCGCCCTGATCGACGCGCTGGAGACCGTGGCACTCGACGGCCTCGTGCCGGATCTGACCCTGCTGCTCGACCTGCCCGCGGAAACCGGCCTGGAGCGCGCCCGCGCGCGGCGCGGCGACGACGCGGTCGACCGGTTCGAGAAGGACGCCCTGGCGCTCCATGTCGCCCGGCGCGAGGCGTTCCTGGCGCTGGCGCGCCGCCATCCCGAGCGGATCGCGGTGATCGATGCCGGAGCGGAGGCCGATGCGGTCGCCGAGGCGATCTGGGCGACGGTGGCGGCGCGGTTCGGTCTGGCGTCCGGCGGCCCGGCCGGGTAGAGCGTCGTCATGGCACGCGCAGCGACGACCCCCCAAGAGGCGGCCCCGGAAGCCGACGCGATCGACGGCGCGCCGCTGCCGCGCGAGCGGCATACGCTGATCGGCCACCGGGAGGGCGAGCGCACCCTGCTCGACGCCTACCGATCCGGCCGCATCCATCACGGCTGGCTGATCGGCGGCGCCAAGGGCATCGGCAAGGCCACGCTCGCCTTCCGCTTCGCCCGCTTCGTGCTCGCCCATCCGGACCCGTCGGCGCCGGCCGTCCAGCAGGCGACGAGCCTGGCCGTCGACCCCGACAGCCCGGTCGCCCGCCGCATCGCGGCCGGCTCGCATGGCGATCTCCTGCATCTGCGCCGGCCCTGGGACGAGAAGACCAAGCGCCACAAGACCGTGCTGACCGTCGCCGAAATCCGCCGCACGGTCGGTTTCTTCGGCTCCACGGCGGCGGAAGGCGGCTGGCGCGTGGCGATCGTCGATGCGGCCGACGATCTCAATGCCAGTGCGGCCAACGCGCTCCTGAAGATCCTCGAGGAGCCGCCGGCGCGCAGCCTGTTCCTGGTGCTGACCCATCAGCCCGGTCGCCTGCTGCCGACCATCCGCTCGCGCTGCCGGCGCCTCCTGCTGCCGAGCCTCACCGAGGACGACCTGATCGGCGGCCTGACCGGCCTCGGCTACGGCCGCAACAGCGATGCCTCGACGCTGAAGACCGCGGCCGGCATCGCCGACGGCAGCCTGCGCCGCGCGATCCAGCTGATCGAGAGCGACGGCGTCGCGCTCTATCGCAAGGTCGAGACGCTCGCCCGCCGGCTGCCGGCGCTGGAGGTGAAGGACCTGCATCGGCTCGCCGACGAGGTGACCGGGCGCGGCGCCGACGAGGCCTTCGAGACGGCGACGGAGTTCTTCCTCGGTCATGCGGCGACGCGGGCGCGCGAGGCCGGATTGGCCGGGCAGGGGCGCCGCGCCGCCGCCTGGGCGGAGGCCGAGACCGCGGCCCGGCGTGACCTGGCGGCGGTCGATGCGCTCAATCTCGACAAGCGCGCCGCCCTGATTTCCCTCGTGCGCACCCTTGTCGAAGCCGCACGGAATTGAGTATCCCGAGCGGGAGCCTCTATGGAATGATGCGCAGGCAGGATATTCCAGACGCACAGGGTACGAGCACCCCGCCGGCATCCGCCCGGATGCGGAGGTGCTCCAGCGCCGGACCCCGCCGGCGATCAGGACGCTCCGAGATATGACGAAACCGAAATTCTTCATCACGACCGCGATCGACTACCCGAACGGCCGGCCCCATGTCGGCCACGCCTACGAGAAGATCGCCTCCGACGCCCTGGCCCGCTTCAAGCGGCTGGACGGCTTCGACGTCCTGTTCCTGACCGGTACCGACGAGCATGGCCTGAAGATGCACCAGACCGCGGCGCGCGAGGGGCTGACGCCGCGCCAGCTGGTCGACCGCAACGCGGCGGTCTTCAAGGACATGGACGCGCTGCTGAACGTCTCCTACGACGATTTCATCCGCACCACCGAGCCGCGCCACCATGCCTCCGTGCAGGAGATCTGGCGGCGGATGGAGAAGGCCGGCGACATCTACAAGGCCAAGTATGCCGGCTGGTATTCGGTGCGCGACGAGGCCTATTACGCCGAGGGCGAGACCCAGGTCGGCGACGACGGCGTGCGCCGCTCGATCGGCACCGGAACCCCGGTCGAATGGACCGAGGAGGAGAGCTACTTCTTCAAGCTCTCGGCCTATGCGGATCGGCTGCTCGCGCATTACCGCGACCATCCGGACTTCATCGGCCCGTCCTCGCGCAAGAACGAGGTGATCTCCTTCGTCGAAGGCGGGCTGGAGGATCTCTCGATCAGCCGCACCACCTTCGACTGGGGCGTGCCGGTGCCGGATGCGCCCGGCCATGTGATGTATGTCTGGATCGATGCGCTGACCAACTACATCACCGGCGCCGGCTTTCCGGACGAGGCGTCCGAGAAGTACAAGACCTACTGGCCGGCCGACCTGCATGTCATCGGCAAGGACATCGTGCGCTTCCATGCGGTCTACTGGCCGGCCTTCCTGATGTCGGCCGGTCTGCCGCTGCCCCGGCGCGTCTTCGCCCACGGCTTCATCTTCAACCGCGGCGAGAAGATGTCGAAGTCGGTCGGCAACGTGGTCGATCCGTTCGATCTGGCGCATGCCTATGGCGTCGATCCGATGCGCTTCTTCTTCCTGCGCGAGGTGCCGTTCGGCCAGGACGGCAACTACAGCCACGACGCCATCGTGGCGCGGATGAACGCCGATCTCGCCAACGATCTCGGCAATCTGGCGCAGCGCTCGCTGTCGATGATCGCCAAGAACTGCGGCGGCGTGCTGCCGCAGCCGGGGCCGCTCGCGGCCGCCGACGCGGCGCTGCTCGCCCAGGCCGACGGCCTGATGGCGGCCGCGCGCACGGCCTTCGACGCCCAGGAGATCCACAAGGCCCTGGAGGCAATCTGGTTCGTGGTCGCGGAGACCAACCGCTACTTCACCGCGCAGGAGCCGTGGGCGCTGCGCAAGACCGATTTCGCCCGCATGGAGACCGTGCTCTGGGTCACCGCCGAGGTGCTGCGCATCGTCGGGCTGCTGATCCAGCCGATCATGCCGAAATCGGCCGGCACGCTGCTCGACCTGCTCGGCCAGCAGGCGCCGGAGGCGCGCGTCTTCGCCGCGATCGGCACCCGCATCGCCGGTGGCACGGCGCTGCCGGCGCCGGCGCCGGTGTTCCCGAAATATGTCGAGCCGGAGACGGGCGAGGGGGCCTGACCCCGCCCCCGCTCCTCCCAATCCTCTCGTCACCCCCATCCCAATCCGGGCCGCGCGCGGCCCGGGCACCGGATCCGCCATGCCCCTCGTCGATTCCCATTGCCACCTGGATTTTCCCGATTTCGCCGAGGAACTCGACCAGGTGGTCGCGCGTGCCCACGCGGCCGGCGTCGCCAAGATGGTGACCATCTCGACGCGGGTGCGCCGCTTCGACGCCATCAAGGCGATCGCCGAGCGTTTCGACAGCGTCTGGTGCTCGGTCGGCACCCATTGCCAGAACGCCCACGAGGAACTCGACATCTCCGCCGACGATCTCGCCCGGCTGGCCGAGCATCCGCGCTGCGTGGCGATCGGCGAGGCCGGGCTCGACTACCACTACGATCTGTCGCCGCGCGACGCGCAGGAGGAAGGCTTCCGCCGGCATATCGCGGCCGCGCGCATGACCGGGCTGCCGCTGGTGATCCATGCCCGCGACGCCGACGAGGACGTGGCGCGCATCCTGGAGGAGGAGACGGCGAGGGGGCCCTTCCCGATGGTCCTGCACTGCTTCTCGTCGGGCGCGGAACTCGCCCGGCGCGGTCTCGCCTGCGGCGCCTATCTGTCCTTTTCCGGCATCCTGACCTTCAAGACCGCCGAGACCATCCGCGAGGTCGCGGCCTTCGCGCCCGAGGACCGCATCCTGGTCGAGACCGACGCGCCCTATCTGGCGCCGCTGCCGTATCGCGGCAAGCGCAACGAGCCGGCCTATACGGCCAAGACCGCGGCCGTGCTGGCCAAGGTGCGCGGCGTTTCCGACGACGAGATCGCCCGGATCACCACCGACAATTTCCACCGGCTCTTCGCCAAGGTCCCACGGTGACGATGCCATGGCGGCGTGGCTGACCTTCCGCATCCTGGGCTGCGGCTCGTCGCCGGGCGTGCCGCGCATCGGCAACGATTGGGGCCAGTGCGACCCGCGCAATCCGAAGAACCGGCGCCGGCGCGCGAGCCTCCTGGTCACGCGCCGGGACGGCGACGGCGAGCCGACCCGCGTGCTGGTCGATACCGGTCCGGACCTGCGCGAGCAGATGCTCGATACCGATGTCGACTGGGTCGACGGCGTGCTGCTGACCCATCCGCATGCCGACCACATCCACGGCATCGACGATCTCAGGAGCTTCGTGCTCAACCGGCGCCGTCGGGTCGATGTCTACATGGATGCGGCCACGTCCGAGCGGGTCCGTCACGCCTTCGACTATTGCTTCGTGACGCCGCCGGGCTCCAGCTACCCGCCGATCCTGAACGAGCACCGGATCCAAGATGGTGTGCCGATCGCGGTCGACGGTCCGGGCGGCGCGATCACGGCCGTGCCGTATCGCCAGAGCCATGGCGACATCACCTCGCTCGGCTTCCGCTTCGGCGGGCTGGCCTATTCGCCGGACGTGAGCGCGATGCCGGAGGATGCCTTCGACCGGCTTGGCGGTCTCGACGTGCTGATCATCGACGCGCTGCGCTGGGTGCCGCATCCGAGCCATTTCTCCGTCGACGAGGCGCTCGAGGTGATCGCGCGCCTGAAGCCGAAGCGCGCCATCCTGACCCACATGCATATCGATCTCGACTACCGCATCCTGAAGGCCAAGCTGCCCGACCATGTCGAGCCGGCCTATGACGGCCTGGAGATCGAATTGCCGGCCTGATCGTTGGACGGCCGTGGTTGCCTGCCGGCCCGGCGAAGACCGCTGCCGCCGGATGGCGGATGACCGAGGCTCTGGGGGCCTTGGCCGCGGTCCTTGGCGGGGGGCCTTTGGCGCGGGCCCTTGGCCCTGCGTGGCCGATGCCACCGACAGAGGACCTGGGGTTCGGCAGGGGGCGGTCCCAGGAAGCCGCTGGAGCCCGATCGCCTCAAACGCCGTCCAGATAAAAGTTCCATAATCCATCTTATGCGAATCACGGTTCTGGGAGTCGTGCTGCGGACAGGCTTCCGGGCTGGCCCGGCTCCCGGCTGGCGCGCTTCCCGGCTCGCCCGTCCCCTGTCCGACGCGTCCGATGCTTGGCGACGGCTTGGCGACGGCATTCGGGACTGTCTGCAGCCCGGAGTGCTGACCGGCCTCGCCGACGCAGCAGATGCCATAGCCTGTCCTGGCTCCCTTGGGCTGCCGGAGCATGGGCATTCCCGGACGCCTGCACGGTGCCGGATGGACGAGCGCGACATCGATCGGCGACGGCTCACGCCATCCCGTCGGACGCGGCCGTCAGCCGCGACCGAGCTCAAGCCCGCCGCAGCTCACGCGGCTGCCCAGGCCCATCCTTCACTCTGGCCCATCCTTCACCCGGTCCCGTCCGTCAACCCGGTACGGCGCTTCACTCCGCGACGTCTTCGGCGCGGCGTCCGACGACGCGCTCGTAGGTGGCCGGATCGGTTGCGCCTTCGCTGCCGATGACCAGCACCCGGGCGGCGCGGTCCAGTCCGAGTGTGGCCCTGAGCGCCGGATCGAGCGCGGCGGCCACGAGACCGGCTGCGGCCGCGGCACCGGATTCGCCGGCCACGATCGGCGGATCGCCGTTCTGGCCCGTGGCGAGGAGTTTCATCGCCGCCATGGCGGCTTCGTCGGGCAGCGCGATCACGTCGTCGAGCCCGCCCTTCAGGATATCCCAGGCGACCGGCGAGACTTCGCCGGCGGCCAGGCAGGCCATGAAGGTATCGGTCGATCCCTCGATCACGATCGGCCGGCCCGCCGCCACTGTGCGGAACACGCAGTCCGCCTGGTTCGGCTCGACCACGACGAGGCGCGGCCGGGCGGGCCCGGCGGTCTCCCAGAGATAGGCCGCGAGGGCTGCCGCCAGGCCGCCGACGCCGGCCTGAACGAAGACATGCGTGGGCGGCGCCTGCCCGTCGATCGCCTGCAGCACCTCCGCGGCGATCAGCATGTAGCCCTCCATGACTCGGATCGGCACGGCCGCGCTGCCTTCGCTCGACGTGTCGGCCACCAGCGTCCAGCCGGCGGCGGCGGCGGCGCGCGCCACGGCCCGGACGCTGTCGTCGTAACCGCCTGGAACACGGCGCATTTCGGCGCCGTAGGCGGCGATCGCGGCCTCGCGTTCGGCGCTGACCCCTTCATGGATGAAGATCACCGACCGGCAGCCGAACAGGCCCGCCCCCCAGGCGACCGAACGGCCGTGATTGCCGTCGGTCGCGGTCGCAACGGTCATCTCCGCAGTCCGGTCGCGATAGCGGCCCGCCAGCAGATCGGCACTCGTAGCCGCGATCCCCTCGCCGGCCAACCGCTCCTGCAGGATGCGCAGCACCGCATAGGCGCCGCCCAGCGCCTTGAAGCTTCTGAGGCCGAAACGGCGGCCTTCGTCCTTGTAGAGAACCGCGCCGAGGCCGAGCCGGCCCGCCAGACCGTCGAGCGGCAGCAGGGGCGTCGGCGCATAGCCCGGCCAGCTCTTGATCTCCGCCGCGGCCGCGGTCGCGCCCGCAACGGATAGGATCGCCCGCTGTGCATCCGGATAGGCGTCCCGTCGGGCGAGCGGATTGGCAACGTGGCGGGCCGGAAAGGCATGCATGGTCGGGCTCCCGGGATCGAAGGGTCGTGCCCCCGTTCATGCACCCGGAATGCACCGGGACGCCAGAGCCAGGGTGCAGCGCCCTGCCCGATTCCCAGGCGATTCCTTGGGCATTCGGCCGATCAGATCGTGATCGTGCCGACGCTGGCGCCGCCGCAGACATAGAGCACCTGGCCGGTGACGAACCCGGCCTCCGGGGCGGCGAAGAAGGCGACCGCCCGCGCCACGTCGTCCGAGCGGCCGAGCCGCTTGACCGGAATGGCTGCGGCGAGCGCCTGCTCCCGCGCGCTGCCGGGCTCGATCACGTCCCGGAACATGGCCGTATCCTGGATCGGTCCCGGCGCCACAACATTGACGGTGATGCCGGCAGGGCCGAGTTCCAGCGCCCAGGTCCGTGCCATGCCGATCATGCCGGCCTTGGTCGCCGAATAGGCCGTGCGGGTCGGCAGCCCGAGCGCGGCCCGGGAGGAGATCAGCACCACCCGCCCCGCCCCGGCCGCGCGCATGGCCGGCAGGAAGGCCTGTAGCAGGATCAGCGGTGCGCCGACATGCAGATGGGTCAGATCGTCGAGATCGGCATCGGTCACCGCCTCGATCGGTCGTGCCCGGATCGTGCCGGCATTGTGGACCAGGATGCCGACCGCATGGCGCGCTGCCACCGCCGCCGCCGCCGCCCGGGTCGCGGCCGGATCGGTCAGGTCGACCGTGACGGTTTCGAGCTGCGGATCGGCGAACTCGGCCGCCCCCCGCGACAGCGAGACGACATGGTGGCCGGCGGCGATCAGCTGGCGCGAAATGGCCGCGCCGATCCCCGCGCCGCCGCCGGTGACGACGGCGACCGGACGGTCGGCGGACGAGGCTTCGGTCATGGCGGCTCCGGTCATGCGGTGCGCTTCTTCAGGGCGCGGGTGTCGAGGACGTCGCCGGCGGCCATCCGCTCGGCGACGGCGGTCTTCAGTTCGCCGCGCTGGATCTTCTGCGTCGAGGTCAGCGGCAGGGCTTCGGCGAAGGCGATCCAGCCGGGCGCCTTGTAGTAGGCGAGCCGGCCGAGGCAATGGGCGACGATGTCGTCGGCGAGGCGCGCGGCGGCCTGCGCATCCACCGGCTTGTCGTGCGGCACTATCAGGGCGAAGACCTCGTCGCCGCGCACGGGATCGGGCGTCGCCGCGACCGCCGCCGCCTTGACGGCCGGATGGCGCAGCAGCACCGCCTCGACCTCGACGGCGGCGATATTCTCGCCGGAGCGGCGGATGACGTTCTTCTTGCGGTCGACGAAATGGAACGACCCGTCCGGCCCGCGCCGGACCACGTCGCCGGTATGGAACCAGCCGTCCCGCCAGGCTTCCGCGCTCGCCTCCGGGTCCTTCAGATATTCGCGGAAGAAGCCGAAACGCGGCTCCGGCCCGGCGCGCCGAACGAGCAGTTCGCCCGGCTGGTCGACCGCCGCCTCGGTGCCGTCCTCCGCCACGATGCGCGTCGCCATGCTGGCGGGCGCCCGGCCGAAGCAATTGGAGCCGACGTGACGCGGCTCGTCCGTGGCCGCGATCACGGCCCCTGCCCCGGTCTCGGTCATCGCCCAGGCCTCGATCAGCGGGAAGCCGAAGCGCGCCTCGAACGGCGCCTGCAGGTCGCGCGGCACGCCGGCACCGAAGCCGAAGCGGACCGTGTGGGCGCGGTCGCTCGGGTCGGCCGGCGCGGCCATCAGCATGGCCGGCATCACGCCGAGATAGTGCAGCACGGTCGCCCCGCTGTCGCGGACATTGGCCCACCAGCTCTTCGGATGGAACCGGTCGACCGCGATCAGGCAGCCGCCGGTCATCAGCATGGCCATGGCCGAATAGGCCATCGCGTTCATGTGGAAGACCGGCAGCGGGGTGATCATCCGCTCGACGCCCTCCCGAAGCGCGATCAGGCCGCCGGTTTCGGCATACCAGCGGCCGGCCTCGAGGAAATACTCGTTCGGCAGTACGCAGCCCTTCGGCCGGCCTGTCGTGCCGGAGGTGTAGAGCAGCCCGCATTCGGTATCGACGTCCGGCGTTCCCGGCCGCGGCGGATCGAACGGCGCGCGCTCCGGCGCCTCGCCCGGCGCCACCACGGCAACCGACCGGCCGGCGACCTCGGCGGCGGCACGGATGTCGCCCATCCGCTCCGGCAGGACCACGGCTGCGGCGATCTCCGAATGGCCGATCAGATATTCGAGTTCGGCCGAGCGCAGATCGGGATTGATCGGCACGACCGAGATGCCGAGCCGGTTGAGCGCGAACCAGGTCAGGAAATAGATCGGCCGGTTCTCGGTCAGCAGCGCGACCCGGTGGCCGCGCCCGAAGCCCGCCTTGGCCCAGCCGACCGACAGCCGCTCGACCGTCTCGGCCGCCGCCGCATAGGTGATCTCGCCGGCCTCGATCCCGTAGCGCTCCGCCGTCTCCGGCAGAACGGCGAGAAACGGCCGCTCCGGCCAGCGCGCCGCCGCCTGTCGGAAGGCGGCGTGAACGGTCTGCGGCTTGGCTTCGGTCATCATTGGCTCGCTGCTCATACGCCTGATCTGCCCTCAATTTCCCGGTTGATCCCGGCCCCCGCAACATCTCCTTCTCCCCCTGACAGGGGGCGAAGGGGAAACCCGCGAGACCGGGTGCGGAGGGCCGGGCCGTCGAAAGCGCGCGCCGCTGAAAGCCCGCGCCGCCGGAAGGTCGGGCCACAAGCCCCGATCTTCCGGCCCCATCCCCTTCTCCCCTTGCGGGAGAAGGGGCCCGAAGGGCGGATGAGGGATTGCGATGCCCCCGCCCCGCCCGAAACGTTCGGTCCACGCCCGGAGACGGCTTGGACCGCGGATCCGGCGGAAATCCGCGCCATCCAGGCCCCCTCATCCGCCCTTCGGGCACCTTCTCCCCCTTGGCAGGGGGCGAAGGGGAAACCCGCGAGACCGGGTGCGGAGGGCCGGGCCGTCGAAATCCCGCGCCGCTGAAAACCCGCGCCGCTGAAAACCCACGCCGTCGGAAGGTCGGGGCACAAGTCCCGATCTTCCGGCTCCATCCCCTTCTCCCCTTGCGGGAGAAGGTGCCCGAAGGGCGGATGAGGGGTTGCGATGCCCCCGCCCCGCCCGCATCGTCCGGTCCACGCCCGGAGACGGCTTGGACCACGGATCCCTTGGAAATCCGCGCGATCCAGGCCCCCTCATCCGCCCTTCGGGCACCTTCTCCCCCTTTGCAGGGGGCGAAGGGGAAAACCCGGAGATTGAGGCGCAGGAGGGCCGGGCCGTCGAAAGCCCGCGCCGTCGGAAGGTCGGGCACAAGTCCCGATCTTCCGGCTCCATCCCCTTCTCCTCTTGCGGGAGAAGGTGCCCGAAGGGCGGATGAGGGGTTGCGATGCCCCTGCCCCGCCCGCATCGTCCGGTCCACGCCCGGAGACGGCTTGGACCGCGGATCCGGTGGAAATCCGGGACATCCAGGCCCCCTCATCCGCCCTTCGGGCACCTTCTCCCCCTTGGCAGGGGGCGAAGGGGAAGCCCGCGAGATCGGGTGCGGAGGGGGCTCGCTGCTCAGGCGCCCCCTCGCCTCACATGAACAGCTGGATGTTGCCGAAGGCGGCTTCGCAGTTGACGAGGTCGACGCGCTTCAGCTTGATGCGGATCTGGCCGTCGATCACCGTCAGCGTGTGGGTCGCCCAGGCGGCGTAGAGCTTCTGGTCGTCGAAGCGGGTCTCGACATAGTGCATCGGCGTCCAGGTGACGTATTCGTTGGCCGCTTCGTCGCGCCGGTCGACCTGCGGAACCTGCAGGACATGATGGCAGCGGCTCTTCGGTTTCTGGCTGAAGGTTCGATTTCCCTTCAGACGCTCGACACGGATCTTGAGAAGCAGCTTGTCCTCATACATCAGCGAACAGGTCAGCTTCGGATCGGTCTGCCCCCATTCCAGCGGCATCCAGTAATAGGCGTCGTCGGTGTAGAGCTCGAGCCACTCCTCGAAACGCTGCTGATCGATCATGCGCGCCTCGCGCACGACGAAATCGATCAGCTGCTGGTCGGTCGGCGCGCCGGTGAGCACGGGAACATGGACGGTCATGGCCGCTCTCCTCACATGCTCATGGTCATGAACTTGGACCAGGCGCGGAACTGGTTCCGCATCTGCCATTCGGTCGTGCCGTTGGTGACGACGGTGGCGTCGGCCTCCTCGGCCGGGTCGTAGAGCCGCTGCACGTTGACCCATTCGTTGCCGTTGCAGCGCAGGCCTTCCTGGGCGCGCTCGTACATTTCCAGGTCGTCATGGCCGACCACCGAGGTCGGCGCATTGATCAGCCGGTTGTACATCAGCGTCCGTTCCAGAAGCATGTCCGGCGCGTCGACCAGCCGGAACGTCCAGCTCTCGACCAGCGTCTTGTCGGCCGCGATCGGGATGAAGTTGCGCAGGAGCTGGATCGGCCCCTTGATCATGATGTTGGGGAAATAGACCGTGTTGTGCCGGTTCTCGTCCAGGATCGCCTTGGCGCGGTTCTCGCCATAGGCGGCGGTCATCTGGTCGAAATAGCCGGGGATGGCCGAATAGTCGGAATGGATCGAATGCGACACGCCGGTATGGCCGTGCCCGTTCGGCCAGACGCGGATGCCCATGCCCTCGAAGAACTCGTATGGCGACATGAAGGGCAGGAAGATCTCCACCGCCATCGGCTTCTTGGTCCCGGGCGGCGCGTTCTTCCAGACCTCGGACGCGGTCCCGGCCGACGATTCATGCGCCACCATCGGATGGCAGGTGTCGGTCTGGTTCTCGACCAGCATCTTCCAGTTGCAGTTGTGCATGTAGCGCAGCACGCCGCCGGCGACCTGGAGCCGGCCGACCGGCGAGCGGTCGATCATGTTGTCGAAGCTCGACAGGCTGTCGCCGAAGAACTCCTCGAAGCCGAGCCCGGCGTCGTTGAGCTTGGCGAAGACGAAGCCGCGATAGTTCTTGACGTGGCGGACCTTGGCGAGGCCCTCGGCCGCGTGGCTGGTCTCGAAGCCGGTATTCTCGTAGCCCTTCTTCAGGGGGATCGCGAGCAGGCTGCCGTCCAGCTTGAACGACCAGGCGTGATAGGGGCAGCGGAAGAACTTGCCGGCATTGCCGCAGGGTTCCGTGGTCACCCGCACGCCCTTGTGCGGACAGCGGTTGTAGAGGACGTTCACGTCGCCATTGCCGTTGCGCACCATCAGCACCGGCTGGGTGCCGACCGTGGTGCCGTAATAGTCGCCGGCATTGGGCACCTGGCTGTCATGGCCGACATAGACCCAGGTGTTGGCGAAGAGATGCTCCATCTCCAGCTCGAACAGTTCCTGGTCCACATAGAGATCGCGATGCACCTCGGTCTCGCGCACCAGCCCGCGCACCGCTTCGACATTGCCTCTGTATTTCGCCATAGCCACCCTCCCGGTCGCTCAATTCGGGTTCCGGATCGGAGTCCATTCCCACGCCGCCGTCCATCCGGATCCTCCCCTAGTGGTTCGATCGAGCCGGATGGTCCCCATCCGGCTCGTGAATCCGAACCACTTACGCCTTGACCACGGGGTCCGGCCGGACGCGGCCCTCAAAGATCGATCACCAGCCGCGGCGTCTTCGACCGCGAGATGCAGATCTGCATCAGCGTGCCGGCCGCGCGCTCGCTCTCGGTCAGGATGAAGTCGCGGTGATCGGGCACGCCCTCGATCACGCCGACCTGACAGATGCCGCAATCGCCGCGCCGGCAGTCGAACATCGGGTCCTCGCCGGCCTCGACCAGCACGTCGACGATGGTCTTGCCCGGCGGCACGACGAAGCTCTTGCCGGACGACTTCAGCACCACCTCGAAGGGCTGATCGCCGGCGGCCGCCACCGGCGCCGTGAAGATCTCGAAATGCAGCCGGCCGTCGCGCCAGCCGAGCGTCTTGGCCTGATCGCGCGCCGCCTCGATCATCGGCAGCGGTCCGCACAGATAGAGCGGACCGGCCGCGCCGAGCCCCGCCATGACGCCCCGGAGGTCGAAGAAGCCGCCGGCCTCGTCGTCGGCGTGGATGGTCAGCCGGTCGCCGGCGACCGCGCGGCACTCGTCCAGGAAGGCCAGATCGGCCCGCGACCGGCCGGCATAGTAGAAGCGGAACGGATGGTTCGCGGCGGCCAGTTCGGCCGCCATGGCCAGGATCGGCGTCACGCCGATGCCGCCGGCGACCAGCGTGACCGGCCCCTCCGCCGGCTCCAGCGGGAAATTGTTCTGCGGCGGTTCCAGCGTCACGGCATCGCCGGCGACGAGCCCGTGCATGTAGGCCGAGCCGCCGGTCGAGGCCTCCTCCAGGCGGATGCCGAGGCGGTAGTGATGCGGCCGCGTCGCGGCGGCAGGCTCGGGCGTCGCGTTGACCAGGCTGTAGGAGCGCGTGTCGCCGCCGGGCAGGCGGATCTTGACATGCGCGCCGGCCTGCCAACTCGGCAGAGGGCCGCCGTCGGGTCGGGCAAGGCGAATGTCGCGCACGCGCGGCGCGGCATTGCGGGTCTCGACCACGGTCAGTGCAAGCGTCTCCATCAGGTCGCGGCCTCCGACAGCATGGCTTCGATCGTCTTCACGGCACCGTCGAGGGCGGTCCCGGCCTCGTCGAGCAGCGCCGCCTGCCGCAGGCGCCGCACCCAGTCGGCCGCATCGGTCCGGCCGGCGAGCCGCGGCACCATGGCGGCGACGCGGTCGTATTTCGACAGGCCGCGGGCATGGGTGTCCGAATAGCCCTTCACCAGGCGCCGGCATTTCAGCACCTCCAGCGCCAGGGCCGGATCGGTCGCGAGATGGCGCCCGGCCAGGGCCAGCCAGGCCTCCATATGGGCCATCTCGCGGCCATGCCGCAGTGCACCAAGGCGGAACCGCTTGAAAGATGCAACTGCATAGAGCTGCAGAAAGCCGAGGATGGTGCCGGTGCGCACGCGCCGGCCGCGATTGACGATCCGGTCGAGCGCCCGGAAGAGACCCGGACGGCTTTCGATCCAGGCGCCGAGCCGGGCCGGCAGCGCGGAGCAGACCTCCTCCATGCGCGGATGCATAAATTCGGTGGTCAGCACGATCTGGTCGGCGCGGGCGGCGACCTCGCGCCGGACGCGGTCGAAGCGGGTCTCGCGGATCTTCAGGTCGGCGACCCGATACATGTCGTCATACGCCATGGCGACGGCGATCTGGCGCGCCGCTTCGACCGCGATGGCGTCGCCGAAGCCGAGCGTGGTCGCGGCAGGGATTTCGGCCAGGAAGGCTTTGAGCCGGGACAGATAGGCGTCCGCATAGGCCGGATCCTGCCAATCGGTCAGCCGGCGCACGCCCGCATAGGCCATGGCCCGCGCCGCCGGCGGCACTTCGTCGTGGATGCGGGCCAGCAGCGCATCGAGGGCCGGCGCGCCGACCCGCACGGGCGGTTCCGGCAGGGCCTTGTCGGGCCCCTTGGGCGGCAGGTCGGGCTTGCCGGCCTTGCCGGCGCGATCGAAGCCGGCCGCGAAGGCGCGCAGGCTCGCCTCGACGCCGACCCCGCCGGCGCGGATCGCGCCCTCGAAGGCTTCGCGCGGGAACGGCAGCGCGCCCGAACCGGCCAGGGCACCGAACAGGCTGGCCGAGACGACCGATCCGTTCGCCTCGGCGAGCGCAGCCATGTCGAAGGCGATGGTCCGCTTCGTGGCGATGCCGGCCGCCTCCGCGACCGCGGTCGAATCCCCGATGCCGTCGCCGGGCCGTTCCTTCTCGACGACCGCGAAGGACCGGTGGGTCGAGGCGATCAGCGTGGTCCGTTCTGGCGTCACCAGGCCGCGCAGGATGGCGCGTCCGCCTTCCATCCATTCCGCCGCAAGGACCACGTCGACATCGCCGGCCGCCGGCATCAGCGACAGAACCGGGCTGGCATCGGGCCGGGCACGGATCATCTCGACATAATAGATCGTCGCGCCGGTCCGCTGGGCGACACCCGGCACCGACGTGGTTTGCGCGACCCAGCCGGCCCCTTCGGCCAGCGCCACGATCCAGTCGGCCAGCACGCCGCCGCCCTGCCCGCCCATCGCCAGGATCGCCACCGCCAGCGGCCGATCCTCGCGCCGGATGCCGCCCCGCCCGTCCGGACCCACCATCTCAGCCACGCTCACCCCGCCCTCCTGCCATCCCGGCCGCCAACCTCCATCCCCATCTCAAGACCCCCGGCGGCCCTTCCCCTTCTCCCCCTTGGGGGGGAGAAGGTGCCCGAAGGGCGGATGAGGGGGACGATGCCGCATCATGCTCGGCGCTGTCGGTCCGAATGCCACGCTCGGACCGGACGTCCGTCCCGGTCTGCACGATCCACCCCCTCAACCGGCCTTCGGCCACCTTCTCCCCCCTCGGGGGGAGAAGGGAATGGTGCGAGATCTGCGCCATGAGGGGCGCGGGCGGGATTTCTGAACGGATCCGGCCTGCAATCTGCGGCATCAGCATCGGGGCGGGCGGCGTCGGCATCGCCGTCAGGCCGGGAAGGCGATGCGGCGCGCGGCGTGGCGGCGCTGCAGGAAGCCGATGGCGGCCGTGCGGATGCGCGCGAGGAAGCGGTCCCAGCCGGTCGGGTTCTGGACGATGTCGGCGCGATAGAAGGACGGGCAGAGCACCGCGGCTTCCGAGACCTCGCCGCAATTGCCGCAGCCGACGCAGCTGTTGTCGATCGCGGCGACCGGATCCTCCTTCAGGGGATCGTCGGTATGCTTGACCGACAGCGACGGACAGCCGGACAGCCGGATGCAGGCATGGTCGCCGGTACAGACATCCTCGTCGACGCCGAACCGTTCGCGCACGACCCGCTCGCCGCGCTTCAGGGCGGCGGAGGTCAGCGGCTTCAGCCGGCGCTGCTTGTTCAGCATGCATTCCGACGAGGCGACGATGATCTTCGGCCCCGTCTCGGTCGTGGTCAGCGCCTCGCGCAGGGTGTCGCGCAGCCGGGCGACGTCGTAGGTCCGGTCGATCTGCCGGACCCAGTGCGCGCCGATGCCCTTGACGGCGGCGACGATCGAATTGTTGGTCGCCCGCAACCGGTTGAAGGCGCGCGACGACAGGATGTCCTGCCCGCCGGTGGCGGCCGAATAATGATTGTCGACGATCAGGATGACGCCGTCCTGCTTGTTGAAGACGGCATTGCCGACGCCCGACGACAGGCCGTTATGCCAGAAGCCGCCATCGCCCATCACGGCGATCGATCGCTTCGATGCCGGCACGTTGAAGGCCGAGGCCGAGGCCGGGCCGAGGCCGTAGCCCATCGTGGTCGCGCCGATATTGAAGGGCGGCAGGATCGAGAACAGGTGGCAGCCGATATCGGCCGCGACATGGTGCGGTCCCAGCTCCTTCTCGACCAGCTTCATGGCTGCGAAGATCGGCCGCTCCGGGCATCCCGTGCAGAAGCCGGCCGGGCGCGGCGGCACCACGTCGGCGAGCGCCTTGACCTTCGGGTCGGCCAGGATCGGCCGGGCATCCGGCACCGGCGGGCGGTTGCCGAGCAGGTCCGGCGCGTGGCGCTCGACGAAGGCCGTCATCGCGTCGAGCATCACGGTGGCGGTCAGTTCGCCGGCGACGGGGAAGATGCCCTTGCCCTCGAGACGGGTCGGACAGTCGGCCTTGCGCAGGATATGGGCGAGCGCCTGCTCCAGATATTCCGGCGCGCCCTCCTCGACCATCAGCACGGCGCGCTTGCCGCGGCAGAAGGCGACCAGTTCGTCGTCGACCAGCGGATAGGTGACGTTGAGCACATGCAGCGGCACGCGCGTGTTGCCCCAGACGTCGGCGAGGCCGAGCCGGGTCAGCGCGCGGATCACGCCGTTATACATGCCGCCCTGCATGACGATGCCGATGTCGGCACGGCCATCGTCGCCGAAGGTCTCGTTGAGCCTATGCGTTCGAATATACTCGATCGCCGCCGGCCAGCGCTTCTCGACCTTCTCCTTCTCGTGCTGGAAGGAGGCGGGCGGCAGCACGATGCGGCTGGTGTCGCGCACCGGATTGTCGAGCGCCTCGGCCAGCGAGAAGGCCGGCCGCCGGTTGTCCTTGGCGATGAAACTGCCGGTGACGTGGCAGCAGCGGATGCGCACTTCGAGCATCACCGGCGTGTTGGTCGCCTCCGACAGCGCGAAGCCGTCCTCGACCGCCTTGACGATGGAGGGCAGGTTCGGGCGCGGATCGAGCAGCCACATCTGCGATTTCATCGCGAAGGCGTGGCTGCGCTCCTGCATGATCGAGGAGCCTTCGCCGTAATCCTCGCCGACGATGATCAGCGCACCGCCGGTCACCCCGCCGGAGGCCAGATTGGCCAGCGCATCCGAGGCGACATTGGTGCCGACGGTCGACTTCCAGGTCACCGCGCCGCGGATCGGATACATCACCGAGGCGGACAGGGTCGCGGCGGCGGCGGCCTCGCTGGCGCTCGATTCGAAATGCACGCCGAGTTCGGACAGGATCGGCTCGGCATCGGCGAGCACGTCCATCAGGTGCGAGATCGGCGAGCCCTGATAGCCGGCGACATAGCCGACGCCGCACTGCAGGAGGGCCTTGGTGATGGCGAGGATGCCCTCGCCCCGGAACACCTCGCCGTCGGCGAGCTTCAGGTCCTCGACTTCCCGGGCAAAGGATCGTTCCGCCATGACTGGGACTCCACGTTCCTTGCAAAACCATATTTCAAGGCTGAAGTAATGTCAAAGGGCGACGGTCACCGGCAACCGCCCTGCCGCCGTGCCGGCTGCAGGCGCACGCGTCCCGGCGAGCCGGTATCGCGGCGATGGATCGTTCCAGCCGCACCGTGCAATCGGTCGACATCTCTCGCCGGTTCCGAGCGGCATCGTCTTCTCGTCCCCGGGAGGAAGGCCAAGAAGCCGGAGAAACGAGGGCAACTTATGCACAATCCATCAACCGGCTATCCCCAGCTTTTCCCCTCAGGCGAGAAACGGGAATGTCGCGAAGGCGGCGCGTGGGGCGGACAGCCGGAGATCGCGAGGTGGGAACAGCGGCGAGCCAGACCCAGGCGGCCCTGCAGAAGTGTCGACCATTCATCCGGGTCAAACGGCCTGCCTTCGGATCAGGCGAGGCCCCTGCCCCCATCGAGGTCGATGACCTGGCCGGTCGTGTAGCCGGCAGCGTCGGAGGCGAGGTGGACGATCAGGGCGGCGACTTCCTCGCCGCGGCCGAGGCGGCCGACCGGGATGCGGGCGCGGACCGCGGCGAGCCGATCCGGGGGCAGCGCGGCGGTAGCCGGACCGTCGATGGCCGAAGGCGCGACGCAGTTGACGGTGACGCCCGCCGGCGCGAGGTCGAGAGCGAAGATGCGGGTCAGCTGCTCGATGCCGGCCTTGGCGATGGCATAGTGCGGGCCGGTCGCGGCGCTGACCCGGTGGCCGGCATAGGAGCCGAGATTGACGATCCGGCCGAAGCCGCGCGCCCGCATATGGGCGCCGGCCAGACGGCAGCCGTTGAGGCAGCCGCGCAGGTTGACGGCCAGCACCCGGTCCCAGTCGGCCGCCGTCACGTCCCAGACCGTACCGCCCGCGGTGATGGCGGCATTGTTGACCATCACCTCGATGGCGCCGAAGCGGGCGATCGCCTGATCGAACCCGGCCCGGAAGGCGATCTCGTCGGTCACGTCGAGAACCGCACCGATCGCCTTGTGCCCGGCGGCGGCCAGCTCCTCCGCGGCCGCCGCGACCGCCGGCGAGATGTCGGCCAGCACGACGGCGGCCCCGGCCTCGGCGAGACCGTGGGCGATGGCGAGACCGAGACCCTGCGCGGCGCCGGTGACGAAGGCCGCACGCCCGGACAGCGGCCTGCCGGACCGCTCGACGGCGCCGCTCCCCTGCCCGGTCGACGGATCGCTCATGCGCCGGAACCCGACTGGGGGCTCGTCGCCGCGGAAGCGGTCGGGGCGGACCCTGGCTCTGCGGCGGCGGGGGCCGAAGCAGCCACCCCGGAGGGCTGCGTCGCGGCACGCTCGCGGTCCCAGGTGCCGGGCCCGACGCCGCGCTCGCGCAGCTTGAATTTCTGCACCTTGCCGTTCTCGGTGCGCGGCAGGTCGGCGACGATGTCGATATAGCGCGGCACGGCGAAGCGCGGCAGGCGCGGGCCGCAGAAGGCGACCAGATCGGCCGGCGTCAGGCTTGCCCCGGCCTTCGGCACGATCGCGGCCATGACCTCGTCCTCGGCCAGATCGGAGCCGACGGGGAAGACGGCCGCGGTCTCGATCGCCGGATGCGACAGCAGCACCTGCTCGACCTCGTGCGAGGAGATGTTCTCGCCGCGGCGGCGGATGGAATCCTTCAAGCGGTCGACGAAGCGGAAGTGGCCGTCTTCATCGCGGATGACCCGGTCTCCGGTGTGGAACCACAGGTTCCGCCACGCTTCGACGGTCTTTTCGGGCATGCCGAAATAGCCGGTCGCGAAGGCGAAGGGCGCGTCGGCGCGCAGCACCAGTTCGCCGGGCGTGCCGTCCGGCAGCGCATTGTCCTCGCCGTCGACCACGCGCGCCTCGAAGCCCGGGCGGACACGGCCGATGCTGCCGGGCTTCTGGCCGGAAGCCGGAGCGCCGATGACGAAATTCGTCTCGGTAGAGCCGTAGCCTTCGAGGAGGCGCACGCCGGTGCGTTCGCGGAAGGCCTCTATCATCGCCGCCGGCACGCCCGGGCCGAGGCCGACGGTGACGCGGTGGGCGCGTTCCTCGGGCGCCTCCGGGCGCGACATCAGGATCGGCACCATGGCGCCGAGCAGGTAGACCCGCGTCGCCCCGGCCGCCACCATGGCCGGCCAGAAGCCGGAGGCGGAGAAGCGCGGCTCCAGATGCATGCGCGCGCCGGTGACCAGCGCCTGCGCGAAGGTATTGAGCGCGTTGATATGGAACAGCGGCAGCGTGGTGGCGAGCACGTCGTCGGGGCCGATCTCGAGCAGGTCGGCGGTGTTGTGGCCCCACCAGTAATATTGCGCGTGCGGGCACATCACGCCCTTGGAGGGGCCGGTGGTGCCGGAGGTGTAGAGGATGGCGAGGCTGTCGCCGGGGCCGAGATCGGCGGCGGCGACGGGCTCCGCACGCTCCGGCCAGGGCGTCACGGGCACGCCGGCGATGGACCCGGCCGACGCCTCGCCGAGGCACCAGATGGCGCGCATCGGCAGCGGTTCGGGGCCGGCATGGTCGAGGCGGGCGAGGAATTCGGCCTCGGCGACCAGAAGCGCCGCGCCGGCATTGCGCAGATAGTAGCCGATCTGCGGCCCCATCGCGGCGGTGTTGATCGGCACCGCGACGGCGCCGAGCCAGCCGCAGGCGAGCACCAGTTCCATCAGCTCCGCCCGGCTCGCCGACAGGATCGCGACCCGGTCGCCGCGCCGGATCCCGGCCGCGGCGAGCGCCCCGGCGCGCCCCGAAACCGCCGCGACGGCATCGGCGACGCTCCAGCGGGTCCCGCCGACGGCGAAGAGGGCGCGGTCCGGCGCCCGGTCGGCGGCAGCCAGCAGCAGGCGCGGCAGCGTGCGGGCCGCCGGCGGCAGGATCAGGCGGCCGGTCATGCGGGCTGTCCGACAGCGGGCACCAGGGCGAGCACGCGCAGCGGGCTGCCGCTGCCCTGCAGGATCTTCAACGGCGCGGCGATCAGCACCGCCCCGGTCGGCGGCAGAAGGTCCAGATTGGCGAGGCATTGCAGGCCATACTTGCCGGCGCCGTGCATGTAGTAGTGGCACGGATAGGGCGGCAGGAAATGCGCGGCCTGGCCGGCGTCGGTGCCGATCGTCTCGGTGCCGAAGCCGATCACGTCGCGCTCCTCGACCAGGAAGCGCACGCAATCCGGATCGGGGCCGGGCGTGTGCTGGCCGATCTCGTCGAAATTCTGGTAGGCGACCGGATCGGTCTTCTTCGACCAGTCGGTGCGCATCAAGACCCAGCTTCCCGCCGGGATGCGGCCATGCTCCGCCTCCCAGGCCTCCAGGAAGCCGCGCGTCAGCAGAAAATCGGCGTCGCGAGCGGAGTCGGCGACGCAATCGATCACGCAGGCCGGGGCGATGAAGTCGCCGATCGGGATCGTGTCGCAGGAGCCGTTCGGCCGGTCGCGGCCGGAGACCCAGTGCACGGGCGCATCGAAATGCGTGCCGGTATGTTCGCCGAAGGAGAGGTTGTTCCAGTACCAGGCGCCGCCGCGCTCGTCGTAGCGCGACACCTCCTCCATCCGGAACGGCCGGCTCTGGCCGACTTCCGGCGGCAGGGTGATGTTGGGAAAATCCGGCGCCAGCGTGTGGGTCAGGTCGACGAGGCGCACGGTACCGGTGCCGAGCGCGGCGAGAAGGTCAGTGAGGGCGGCGGTCATCGGCCGAGTTCCCGTTCGAGCGCCTTGGGGTTGTCGCGCAGGCGTGCGAGCCATTCCTGCGCCACGTCGCCGGGATAGACATCCTCGACCGACCCGCGCAGGGCGCCCAGGATGGCATTGGCGACCGCGGCCGGGGCGAGCTTCGGCGGCAGGACCTGCTGGTTCCATTCGTCGTCGATCGGCCCGGGGAAGACGTTGACGACGCGCACGCCGCCGCGGCGCAGTTCCGCCCGGAGCGCCTGCGCGTAGGAGAGCCCGGCCGCCATTGAGGCCGAATAGGTCGCCTCCTCGGGGAAATTGGCGATCGCATAGATGGACAGGAGGTTGACCCAGGCGACCGCGCTCGACTGCCCGTCGGCGCCGCGCGCGCGCAGCACCGGGCCGAAGGCCTTGGCGAGGCGCAGGAGACCGAAGGCGTTGACCTCCATCTCCGCCTGCGCGGTCTCCACGCCGGCGCGGCCGAACAGGGAATGGATGCGGTGATAGCCGGCCGTGTTGACGACGATGTCGACCTTGAAGCCGATCTCGCCGGCCAGTTCGTCGACCGAGCGGCTGTCGGTCACGTCGAGCGGCACTTCGGTGACGCCGGGCAGCGCCCGCGTCGCCGCCCAGCCGGGCGGATCCTTCCAGGGCTCGCACTGACCGGCCCAGACGATATCGGCCCCGGCCTCGACCAGCGCCTTGACCATCGCCTGGCCGACCGGGGACTTGGCGTCGGTGACCAGGCATTTGCGGAAGCGCGGGTCGGCGGTCAGCTCGCGCAGCTTCGGATCGTCGGCGGGCGTGCCGGCACCGGCGCCGCGGGCGACCAGCACGGCCTGGCCCGCCCGGTCGAGCATGGCCGACAGCGTGACGCGGGCCGGCGCGCGCGGGGCGTCGTCGGGCAGGTGGACGACCACGGTCGCGCCGGCATCCAGGCGCACAAGCCCGGTCCGCCACGGCGCGCGTTCCCGGAAATAGAGTTCCTGCGAATGGTGCACGACCGTATCGGCGAGCAGGTCGCCGTTCGGATTGGTCTCGCGCCATTCGAGCCGGTCGGACAGGCAGGCCGCGCAGGCGTCGCGCGGCGGATACTGCACCGCGCCGCATTCGAGGCAGTGCTGCAGCTCGAACCGGCCGAGCGCGGCGGCGCGGACGAGCCCGAGCGCGGTCCGGCTGCGCCGGTCCGGCGGCAGGGTCGGGATGCGGCTGCGCAGGATCGGATTCTTGCGCTTCGGACGCGTGATCTTGGCCATGGTCATCCGCCTCGCCGTTGAGAATTTGGGATCAGGTCCGCATGGTTCTGGATGATCCAAGCCCGACCAAAGCGCCCTGCGCCGCCGGCCGATCCGCCCGGAATGCGTTGCGGGATGGGGGCGGAATCTACCAAAAGCTCGGTGCCGCCCGCCCATCCGCCATCTCTCAGCGCATTCCC
>NZ_LJYW01000001.1:6244374-6323789 GCF_001305515.1 Prosthecodimorpha hirschii | reverse complement strand
GAAGCTGAACGACATCTCGTCCGCCTTCAGGCCGGTCAGCATTTCGAAGGACGGGACCTGCGCGAAGCCCTTCTCGATCGTCAGCGACGGCAGCGTCAGGCCGCCGGAAGTGAAGACATGGGTCTTCGGGCTGGTGCCGGAGGTCGACGGCGCGCCGAGCAGGGCCTTCAGCCAGACGCCGATCGTCGCGATATCGATCGGCACGTCGACTTCGCCGTCGACATTGATCACGTCGCGGAACGGCTTCAGCGCGTCGCGCCCGAGCCCGAGCACCGGGCTGGCGAGCAGGCCCTGTTCGGAGCCGAGCGTGGTCGAATTGAACGGCAGGGCGATGAAGCCCGAGCCGGGCGCGGTGCCGTAGACGGATTCGAACACTCCGGCAAGCGCGGTCTGGGCGCCTTGGGCGCGGGCCATGGCAATCTCCTGTCAGGGGCGGGTCAGAGGGGAGAGGCGGTCGAATAGGCCAGCATGACCTTGACGGCTGCGGCCTTGAGCGGGCGGCCGCCGCCGTCCGGCGGCAGCAGGTCGACGGTCGGCGCCTCGGGTTCGGCCCATTGCACCGCGCCGCCGAGCGTGGGGTTGCCGGCGAGCGCCGCGCCGATCGCGACCAGCAAGGCATCGAGTGCGGCATCCTGGCCGGTGCCGGCCGGCACGAAGAGTTCCAGTTCGGCCCGGTGCTCGTAGTACCAGGCCGGCTGGGCGCCGAGGGTGCGTTCCGGCTCGCCCGGGTCGCCGTCGAAGATCACGACGCGACCGCCGGCGGCGATGGTCTCCGGCAGGGCCGCGTTGCGTTCGATCTCGGCGGTCGGGATCGCAGCCGCCAGCACGGTGGCGAGGGCCGACAAGGCGGATTCGCGGGTCGAGGTCATTGCGGCCAGGCCTCCGAGATCAGGCCCGGCACCCGGGCCGCCCAGGCGCGCCCGGCGCCCTCGACATCCAGCCGCTTGCGCAGGCGGACCTGCGGCACCAGGAGGAAGATCGGCACCGTCTGCCGGCCGGCGAGCCGGGTCGACACGATGCCCTTGCGGCGCGAGACGTTGGCGGCGGCCAGTCCCGAGCGGCCGATGCGGGCATTGTCGACGACCAGCAGGCTCGGCCCGTTGCGGCGATAGACGAAGCGCAGCTTGAGACCGGTGCGCCGTTCCCAGGCGCCCGGCGTGATGCGCTGTTTTCCGCCGCTCGCGGTCAGCCCGGACTTGCCGGCCGCCGGCAGCGGGATGGCCAGCCAGAAGCCGTTCGGCGAGCGGATGACCGGCCCGGTGTCATGAGCGCGGATCAACTTCGGCGCCTTCGACCAGACCAGCGCGGCGCCGCTCAAGGCGGCCCCGCGGCGGGGATAGGTCTCCGACCGCCAGGTGCGGCCGAGCCGGTCGCCGAGCCCTGCCGCGCGGACCTGCTCGCGCAGATCGGCCTTGAGGCCAAGCGCGACCGATTGGAGCGCAGAGCCGACGGCCTTCTCGCCGCCATCGACCTCGCGCCGCATCGCCTCGTCGAGCCGCCCGACGATCGCCGCCTTGAGCCGCATTGTCAGGCCTCGATGTCGACCGTCACGGTCAGCCGGTCCGACGCCCGCCGCGGCGACGCCAGGACGGTATGGACCACGCCGGCGATCTCCAGCGTGTCGCCCCGAGCGAGGCCCGGGACGGCGCTCGCCAGCAGCTCGACCCGCCGGGCCGAGGCCAGCACTCGCGCTTCGCCGAAGCCGACGGATTCGTCCGGCGCGGCATCGACCAGCCGCACCGCCACGCCGGCCCCGGCCCCGCCGGCGCGCCAGAGCGCAGGCGTGGCGATGTTGGGGTCGGCGAACAGGACGGCGAGGCCGTCGGCGAAGGCGTTCACGGGGGCGGCCTCAGAAGGATGCGTTCAGCCGCACGATCCCGACCGTGTCGGCCGACAGGGCCGCCACGGTGGCGACGCCGACCTTGGTGTTGCCCGAGGAGGTGGTCGTCATCTTCTTGGCGGTGTTGTCCCAGTAGATCGCGGCGCCGACGCTCCATGCCTCGCCGGTCGCCTTGTCCATCCGGAACACCCCTTCGAGGATGATCGGGGTCACGTCGCCCTGCGCCACGGTCAGCGCGGCGACACCGAACATGGTGCCGATCAGAAGTCCCTTGCCGGAGGTGGCGCCGCCCGACGGGGCGGTGACATCGATGCGATCGCCGCACTGGACCATATTGTTGGCCATGGCGCTGTCCTTTCATGAGCGGATGTGAAGGCGACCCGCCGTCTTGGCGGTGGCCGCGAAAAGGTGGCCCCTGCCGGCGCGATGCCGGCAGGGTGCGGCGTCAGGCGCCGGTATTCTGCCAGGCGCCGCGATAGTCGATCGCGCCGCAGCCGAAGTCGTGCTCGAGCGAGACCTTGATGCCCTGCATGCCGAAGGGCTCGTCCATCTTCAGGCGCGGGCCGGTGAAGCCGTCGAGCAGGCCGTACTGGAAGCAGGGCAGCACGGCCGGATCGGCGAACAGGTACCAGGGCAGCGCGCCGAGCTGGGCGGAAACGACGGTCTGCAGCGTGCCCGAGAAGGGATTGACGTTCGCGGCCTGGGTCGGGGTGACCGCGACGGTGATCTGCTGGGCCTCGGTCTCGCGCTCCGGAGCGACCAGCAGGATGGTCGGCGACAGGTTCATGACGTTGCCGTCCAGCCGCTTCATCTTGCGCAGCGCGGTACGGCCGGTCGAGAGCTTGGTCACGTCGATCGCGCCGGTGGCCGACGCGGTCAGGTTGGCGTTGGAGGTGTGCCAGAGAGCGCGGCTGTTCTCCAGGAGCGTCGGACCGGCGCCCGAATTCTGCGCGAACAGCGAATAGAACACGATCTCCTCGAACAGGGCGACCGTGGTGCCGTAGGAGGCGAGCACCTCGTTGAGGCCGCCGAGGCGATCGTTGACGAGCGCCTGACGCGAGATGCCGAACTGAATGCCGTACGCGGCGACCGTCAGGCTTTCCTTCTTCGCGTCGCCGACGGTGCCCATCTTGATCTCGCCGTTCTCCAGCACCTTCTGGAGCGTCGGGAAATCGGCCGGCCGCAGCACCTCGTGGGCGCGGAAGTCGGTGAAGTTGCGCTGCCGGGCCAGCCGGCGGTAGGTCTGCGGCGCGACCCCATAGACCTGATCGAGTACGCGATTGAGCGAGTTCGACAGCAGGATCGGGAAATCCGAGGTGGTGTGGAAGGCACGTTCCAGCACCTCGATCTGCGCGGCCAGCGTGCGCGGCAGATTGCGGCCGAGCATGACGGCCGCGAGCTCGGCGACCGTGTGGTCCATGTAGGCGCGCGCCCCCTCGGGCACCTCGTTGACCGCCCGCGTCTGGCGCACGCCGTGATAGATCGCCTCGCCGAGATTGCGGCGCAGCACGTCGCCCTCATCGCTGAGGATCGTGCTGCGCGCCGAGGAAGTCGGCGCACGGTTCTGCGTCGCCGCCAGCGCATCGAAGGCGCGCGCCCGGAAGGCGTCGAGAGTGACGGTCGCGTCGACCAGGGCGGCGGTGATGTCGGCCTGGCTCATGCCGGCGCGGGTGCCGATGTCGACGATCGAGGCAGCGCGCTGGCCGGCGGCGGCATGGATCGCCGCGGCATCGGGGCTGGCCGGCGGCGAGGCCGGCGGCGCGACGGGCGCCGGATCGGCCGCGCGCTGGACCGGAGCCGGGGCCAGGGTCTGGGTCGGGGTCGGCTGGGACGGCGGGGTCGGGGTCGGATCGGCCGCCCCGGGCGCGTTGCGCTGCATGTCATTCTCCTCTGCGGGGGGCGGCGGGGCCGCCGGGGACGCCGCTCGCACCAGGGCGAGCGGATCGGCCGGGACGCTGACGAGGCTGACTTCGAGCAGCTCCCATCGCGTCGCGGTCCAGATTTCGGTGCCCTGATCGGGCGCGGATTGAGTGAGGGTCCAGGTCTCGACGCGGTAGCCGATCGAGATGCCGGTTGCGGTCCCGGCGCGCACCATGGCCTCGGCGGCCTGGCCGCGCGCGGACTCCGCAAAGCGGATCCGGCCGATGAGCGCGGCGCCCTCGAAGCGCACGGACTCGACCATGCCCAGGATGGCATCGAGCTCATATTGGTTGTGGCTGTCGAGAAGGCGCACCTGGCCAAGCCCGACCCGGCCGAGATCGACCGCCTCGGGCGAGACGGCCAGCACCTCGGTGATGCCCCAGCGGGTGACCGGCGCACCGGTCGACAGCACCGCCTCGACCGTGTGGGCCGTGGCGTCGTAGCTCGCCGGTGCGAAGCGCACGGCCTGATCCTGGCCGGCCTCGCGAGCGATCTGGGCACCTGGCAGGAAGCCATCGGGCGTCATGCGCGGCTGCGGTGCGGCGCTGCGGCGTCGGGTCATATCAGGCTCCGGTCTGGGGGTCCGGCGCGGCCGGGTCGGACGGGTTGGCGGGGTCCGGCGCAGCCGGCGAATCGGCTGCCGCGGTTGCCGGATCGGAGGCTTTCGCGGACGGCGCCTTGGCGCGCGGCGCGCGTGGGTCGATGTCGAAACCGAGCTTCCGGGCGTCGATCTCCGCCGAGAAGGCCCCAAAATCATCCATCACCGACCGCCAATCGCGGCCCCAGGCGCCGATGAATTCCTGCGGGCTCCAGCGGCCGGCGCGTACCGCCAGGATGTCCGCCTCCAGATCCTTCAGCGGGTCGATCGGCTCGACCGTCGGCATGATCCAGGTCGCCGCGTATCCGTCGGCGCGGGGCTTCAGCGCGCCGGCCAGGATGGCGCTGTCGACCCAGGCGCGGCGGACGCGCTCGAGGAACATCGGCACCAGCACATGCCATTGCAGCTGCTCGGTCAGGCGGCGCTGCTCTATCTTGCCGGCCCGGAGGCTCGAATAGTTGGCCTGGCGCAGATCGCCGGTGACCTGGTCGTAGGTCAGGCCGACGCCGGCGGCAAGGCCCATCAGCTGGCGGATCGCGACCTCGCCATGGCCGTTACCGGCGCCCGACGGCGCCGCGAAGCTGACTTTCTCGCCGGCACGCAGGCGCGTCATCGTGCCGGGCTGGAGCTTGTAGCCGGGCGCCTCGGCGGTCGGCTGGCCGGGCAGGATATCTGCCAGCGCGGATTCCGCATCGCTTTCGACGAAGCCCGCGAAGCAGGCCTCGATCCGGGCCTTGAGGACCAGCGCCTCCATCAGGTCGGCATAGTCGCGCGCGCCGAGCAGGATCGGCGCGAACCAGCTGACGCCGCGCAACTGGCCCGGCCGCAGCGGCCGATAGAGATGGGCGACCTCGGCGCGCGGCACATAGACCGAGGCGAGCGACGTGCCGCCGAGCGTGTATTCCCCGGGATGCTGCGGGTGGAGCCAGTAGCCCAGGCGGCGATCCCAGTCGCCGAGCGCGATGCCGAGCCGCGATTGCGGCTGACGCATCAGGTCGGCGGTGGAATCGATGTGGTCGCCTTCGAGCAGCTGCACGCGCAGCGGCACCTTGCGCGGCTCGAACTTGCCGACCACCATTCTGGCCAGCACCTCACCGGAGGCGATCATCGATCGCACGGCCAGAACCTGCTGGCCGGCAAAGGCGATCTCGCCCGAGGCATCCGCGTCCTGCGACCACTCTTCCCAGAGCCTCGTGCAGACCCGATCCTGTCGATCGGAGCCGGTCTCCCATTTCGGCTGGATGCCGGTCCCGACCGCCAGACCAGTGGCCTTGTCCAGGATCGAGGCGCCGATCCAGTTGTTGCGCTCGAAGTCGCGGGCACGGTCGCGAAGCGTCGTCAGCGCGGCGCCGATCTCGACATTGGCCGAGGTGCCGCGGCCGCGCAGCGAGGCCGTGCGTGGGGACCGGGCCGCGGCGTCGTAGTCGCGCTGCGCCAGCCGGTCGAACTGCCGGCGCGCCAGAATGCGCGCGGCGCCGCGGGCCGGCGAGAAAAGGCCGACGAGCTGGTCGATGAGGTTCAAGGGCTGGTCCTCAGCCGCGGTCGTGGCCGACCACGAGGGAACGGGAGACGCGCGCCGGCGAGGCGGCGGCGATGTCGTCCAGCATCATGGCGCGCAGACGCTGGTAGTCGGAGACCGACTGGTACTCGATCGTCTTGCCGTCGGCGGTTCGCAGGCTCTTGACGCCGCCGCGCATGGCCGCGTCGAGCGCGTCGAGATCGGATTGCACGAAGGCCATCAGAACCAATCCCCTCGACCGGAAAACCAATCGTCGCCGTCCGATGCCGGCGATCGCGGAGCGGGTGGCGGCGCCGGCGGCGGAGACGCTACCGGGGACGGTGCGGGTGGCTGACCGATCGGGCGCGGCAGCGGCGCGGGCGCCAGCAGCAGGTCCTCCAGGTCGCCCTGCGCGCCGGCGAGCGGCAGACCGCGTTCGCCCTCAAGGCGATCCCAGACCGAATCCGGCATCTCGCGCACGCCGGACTTGATCGCCGCCGCCTCGGCCTGAAGATGCGTATCCAGCATCTCGTTGGCCTGACCGTCGTCCTTGACCCACTCGTGGACGACAAAGCCGCGGCGGTTTTTCTTCGGCACCCGCCGCTCGGCGGTCAGCTGCCGGAAGAATTCCTCATCGAGGCCGCGCGGCAGGGCGACATAGCCGCGCGCCTGCGCATCGTCTTTGGGCAGGTTGCGATAGAGCGCCATCTTGAGGACGCTGGTCGCGAAGTGCCAGAAGCGAGACTGATACTTCAGGATCTTGCCGGTGCGCGGGTTGCGCTCGCGCTTGACTTTCGCCAACAGCGGCGCCGCCTCGTTGGCGACACCGCGAACCATCATCACCCGGCTGGCCGGATGGCGCCGCGCCCAGCCCCAGACCTCCTCGGTCCAGGCGTTGCCGTCGATCGCCAGCATGTCGATGCCGAGATCGCGGCCCGAGGCGTGCCGCCAGGTGGTGCGCAGGAAATCGTCCAGGCCGGCCCGGGTCTGCTCCTCCGAGATGTGACCATGAACGAGGCCGCGGCCGATGATCGCCCGGCGCCCGTCGCGCGACCAGCCGACCGCCTGCCACTCGACCCGGTCGCCCTGCACGTCGCAGCCGACGGTGACGACGAGGCACCAGGCCGGGATGGTGTTGAGCCGGTGACCCGATTCCTCGGCGCGGTTGCGCAGGGTTTCCCAGGCCGGGGCCTCGCCGGCGACCTGATAGGCCCGGCCGAGCACGTCGTTGAAGAACACCTTCTCGGCGTCCGGCAGGCCCTTGGCCTTCATCCAGCCGCGCGCAATCCGCTCGAAGCTCTGCAGGCGGCTATAGGCCGACCACAGGTGAAACGACCGGTGTTGCCGCGCGGCCGTGGGATTGCCGGCGACCCAGACGCCGCGCCGCAAGATCGCCGGGCGGTGGTGCTCCTCGATCATCGCGCCGCAGTCGGCGGAGATGCACAGAAAGGCCGACCGCTCGGGATGCTCCTCGTCGACCTGGAACTGTTCCCACTCAAGCGCCTGCAGGGTGCCGCAATGGGGACAGGGGACGTGGTAGCGCTCCTGGCTGCCGGCCTCAAAGTTGCGGGTGATGCGGCAGCCGGGCAGCGACCAGAGGCGTCGAGTTCTTGAAGATCTTTGCGAATTCGAAGGCCTGGCTGCGGCTGTCGGCCTGGCCTTCCGGGTCGCCGGCGGAATTCGCTTCCCACTTGGCCAGGTCGTCCTGGACCTGGCGTTTCATCGAGACTTGGCTGAGGCTCGACGGGCTGTTGGCGCCCGAGATCAGGATCGAGCCGCGGCCGTCGGCCCGTTCCTTGAACAGGACCGAATCCGCGCCGTCGCGGGATTTCTCCGGGAAGAGGCGGCGCAGCGCGGTCGATCCGCGCAGCATCGGCGCCAGCTTCAGCTTGCTCCACCGCCGGGCATTGCCCTCGGTCGGGTGGACATAGAGGAAACCCCCCGGGTCGAGATCGGCGGTGCCGAGCGTGAACACGTTGGCGAGCACCGTGCCGCCGAGCTGTGCCGACTTGGCGAGGGTGACGATCCGGCAGGGATCGTCGGCGCCGAGGGCACGCAGGATCTCCTGGAAGTAAGGGAACAGGTCCGGGTTGTAGGGGCCCGGATAGGGCGACTCGCGTTCGGAGAACTCGATATTCCGGATCGCCCAGCCGACCAGGTCGACGGGCGGCGGCGGGGCCCAGGCGTCGGCCATGGCGCGCCGGGCGATCCGGCGGGGGTTGGCGAGCAGCGTCGGCATGGGGCCCGGCGGTCAGGCGTCGGGACGGCGCTCCGGCCCGGCGGGGAGATACTCGGGTTCGGCGTCGGCCGCCGCGGCTTCGTCGCGGGAGGCGCGCTCGCGGACCCGGCGGAACTCGGTTCGGAGCTCGTGCAACACGTCGCGCGGGGCGAGGGCAAAGCGGCCGGCGATGGCGCCGGCGAAGTCGGGCAAGGCGCCCTCGAAGATCTTGAGCATGCCGGCCGCGATGCGGGCCGCCTCTTCGGCGGCATCGGAGGCTCTCATGTAGAGGCCCTTGGCCGCCGCATCCTCGCGCTCGAGGCGCTGGGTCGTCAGCTCCGCCTGGCGGAGCTTCTCGGCCTTGATCTTTTCCTCGACCGAGTCACGGGCCGGCTCGGTCGTGCCAGGTGGCGAAGGCGTCGGTGTCGACGGTGCCGGTCCAGGGGCGGCCGCCACGGGCGGCGGGTCGTCGAGGCGGGTGGTGATGCCGTTGAGGCCGTAGCCCTGGCTTGGGTCTCGCGTCGTCCGGATCTGCCGGATGGCTTCTGCGACGACCACCCGCTGTTCCCGCCCCTCGCCGACCAGCGCCGCACCGGACAGCTTCCCCTCGGCGATCAGCTGCGAAATCCGCGCCGGCGTCACATTGATCCGCCGCGCGAACTCCCCCTTGCGCTCAATGGTGCCGTCCATACCAGGACCCTAAACCCGTTTCCCATCATCGCTTTAGGGCTCTTTAGGCTTCGCTTCAGCCTCTCTCTGCCCACCCCCGCACTCCGCTTTCCCGCATACGGTTTGGTCTGGGAGGGACCCGTTGCGCGCGCGTCATTGGCCCTGCGGAGGCCTGTATGATGCACAAAAGTCACTGCTGTGGGTGCGATGTGGCAATAGGCTGCCAGCGCGGGCACCGGCAGACCTTGGTCTTGGTGCCCTGGGGCGCGCTTGCGGCTCGGTCGAACGACTGCCAGCAGATCAGCTACGCTTGTCCTGAATCCGTGTTAAGCGATCCGCTTAACCGCGTCAAGGGGCACCGCGACCGCGCGCAACCCAAAATCGATCAGCACGCGCCCAGCCCCAGTGCCAGCGTCGTTGGCGACGGTGCCTGCCCACCCGTCCATTGCCGTCCCGACAATCTCCACGCGCGTGCCACGAACCAGCACGACCCGACCCCCGGGCCGCCCCCTCTGCTCAGCCACCTCCTGCTCGATCCGTCGCATCCGCTCCAGATCGGCCAGCCGCACCCGCACCGGGGCATCCCCGACCACCACCACGCCCCGCACGGCAGCGATCCGCGGCAACAGCGCCCAGTCAGAGGGCGCAAGGGCGGCGAACACATAGCCAGGCAGCAACGGCCGCTCGACCCGCTGCACGCCCTTGACGTGCCGCACCCTCACCTCACGCCGCTCGATCGGCAGATAGCTCTCGATCCCATACCTCGGCAGCCCACCCTCTTGCCCGGCGACCGCCAGTTCCTGCCCGCCCCGCACCGTCAGCGCATACCAGTCCGTCATCGTCGATCTCCATCGCCCGAAAACCGTTTGGGAGGATCGGGAGCCACGGGAGGCAGCGAGAATGCTGGTTTCCATTCCGACCCGATCCGCTAACCACCAGTATTCATTCATCTATTTATTCCTTATGGGAGGATTGGGAGGATTGGGAGGATAAAACTACGTCATACATAAGCACTCATCCTCTCTTCATCGCCGGCCCTCGCATCATCCCCAACACCCCTCGTGTGAAACGCGCGCGAGGCCTCCCAATCCTCCCATGCCTCCCAATTCGACCCTAAAACGGCGCGTCCCCGTGCCCCCGCACCCCCGCCGGCCCGCCCCGCCGCTTGCCTCCCAATCCTCCCAATCCTCCCATGCGGAACCGGCGCAGGGGGTCGCAGGGGCTCAGTCGTCGTCGCCACGGGCCGACGGGAAGGCACCCGGCCGGTCCGGCGTGAAGAATTCGGGGCGCACGCGGATGCCGCGATAGAGCGAGGTCGACGACTTCACGCGCTCGAAGCCGAACCGCTCCGCCGTCTCGGGCAATCGCCGGGTGAACCGGGCCTTGCCCATCACGGGCCGCGCCTCCCGCTCTGCCCAAACCTTGTAGGCGGCATAGAGCCCGCCCGGCATCTCTTCGTCCGCCTCGCGCCGCGTGATGTCGACGGCCGCGGTGATGAACGAGCCGAGATCGTCCTCACCCTTGCGATAGGCCTCGGTCGCCTCGACCACGTCGGGCGGTGGCCTCAGGCCTCCATTCTGCAGATAGTCGAGCAGACCCTCGACCAGGCGCCGCAGGATGCCCGGCATCTCGGCTTCCAGCTTGCGCGGCAGGTCGAGGTCGCGTTCCTCCCGCGGGATATGGACGCGGAACGGCACCAGCCGCACCCGCCGCCAGATGCCCTCGTCATCGCCCCGGATCTCCGGCTTGTGATTGACGCTGATGAACAGCTTGAACTTCGGCCGTACCTCGGTCGCCTCCTGGTTGAGACGCCGCAGCATGATCGGCTCGCCGCCGGTCAAGCCCTTGATCAGGCTTTCGTCGAGCGGCAATCCTTCCTTGGGCTCGCTCGACCGCACGAAGCGGGCACCGGCGATCGGGTTGAGGTCCGGCGTCGGCTGGCCTGCGGCCCGGGGCTGGTCATTGACCAGGCTCATCACCGGCACCGTGCAGGCGTAGTCGCCGAGCACCTGGGCGACGATGTCGATCAGGGTCGATTTGCCGTTCTGGCCGCCGCCATAGAGCAGCCAGAAACATTGTTCCGTGGTCAGTCCGGTCAGCGCCAGGCCGAGCGACCGCAGCATGAAGGCCCGCAGCGCATCGCCCTGCACCGGATCGTCCGGCAGGATGCGCGCCAGAAAGCGATCGAACACCGGGCATTCCGCCGCCGGGTCCCAGTTGACCGGCGCCAGCTTGGAGATCAGGTCGGCGCGCGCATGCGGCCTCAGCTCGGCGCGCCATTCCCGTTTCATCCGCACCACGTCCGGGTCCGGACAATCTGGATCCTCGACCTCGACGGCCGTGAAATGCAGCGTGCCGTTGAGCACGTTGAAGCTCATGGCATTCGAATCGAAGGCATCGAGCGCGATCGCGCGCGCCGGCACGGCCTCGCCGATCATGGCGTCGAGCTTGCCGGCATTGCCCGAGGCGATGCCGAAGCTGCGCCGCTTCGCCCGCCGTCCCTGCATGCGCTTCACGGCCGCCTGGCCCGCGCGCCACCACACGGCGCAGGGCCGCGATCTCGGCCGAAAGCCGCACGCGCCGCCGCTTGCGCTCGGTCGCCGAGATGTCCTCATCGTCGAGCGCCACGCTCTCCATGCGCAGCGCCTCGATGGTGCCGACGGCCGTCTCCGCCGCCGCGATCGCCTCGCCCTCGGCCTTGGTCGGCCCCAGCACGAAGGCCTCCAAGCCGATCATTTCCGAGGTCGCATGCGCCCGCGGCCGGATCAGCGCCCCGTCGATATCCTCGGCAAAAGCGGCGTCCGTCGAACACGCCCAGCCGATGCGCAGCACATAGCGCAGATCCGGCCGTGCCGACGCAGCAGCCGCCGCCCGTTGCCGATGTCGTTCATCGGCTGGCTCGCACATTCGGTCAGCGCCGGGTCGGCCGGATCGAAGCCCGCCGGCGGCTCGTCGTCGCCCGCGTCGTGCGGATCGCCGCCTTCCGCCTCGTCGTCGCCGTCGCCGCCATGGGAGTCGGCCCCTTCATGGCCCGCCCCATCTTCGTCTTCCGCCGAGGCCGCGCCGAGCGGCACGTCGCCGTCGACCCGCGCCACGATGGCGCGGGCGTTCTGATCGTCATCGTCCATGCTGCACCAGGTGTTCGGCCGCCAGATCGGGCGGGCCGTCAAGAAGGAGTCGAAGGGCCACGGCGCGCGGCAGCTGCTCGGGCCGTGGCAGCCCGAAGCGCCGCATGGCGGCGTGAACGCCGTGATGCGCCGTCGTGTGATCGCGGCCGCCCAGGCGCTCGCCGATCTGCGCGTAGCTCGCGCCGCACAGTGCCCGGGCGAGATACATGGCGAGATGCCGCGCCTGGGCGATCGGCCGGCTGCGCGCCTCGGAGGCGAGCAGCGTCGCGTCGATGCCGGTCGTTCTCGCCACATGCGCAATCACGGTCCTGACCATGATCCGGCGGGGGCGCATCCGTCCCGGCCGGCTCCGGGCCGCTGCCGACATTCGCAACCAACAGCCAGTCGCGCAGCCTGCGCTGCGGCTCCGGATCCAGGTCCTCGGACCGATCCAGGTCCGAAGCCGAGGGCGTGTCGCACGCCGCCCGTATGCCGAGATGCTCCAGCCGCTCGCGCAGGCTCACCGCCGCCGCGAGCCGGCGCGCCCGGGTTTCGGCTTCCCGCCGGACGGTCATCGGTCGCCCTCCGCCAGAAGGTCGAGCAGCGCGCCGACCGGCCCGGTCGCCGCCCCGTCGGCATCGCGCGCGAGCGCGGCCCGCATAGCCTCGACCGGCGCGCCGTATTGCAGCGCGAAGGAGATCAGCACCGCGGAATCATGCGCGATCGCCTGCACGGCCGTGCCGCTCTTGGCGGCATTCAGAAACACCTCGGCGATGCGCCCGTCGTCGTAGCGTCCGATCCCGGCCGTGTAGACGATGCCGCCATGGACGACGTCGATCGTTTCGCACGGCCGGCAGTTGGGCAGTCGTTCGCGGCTCATGGCGCCTCCAAGGTCAGGGCCACCGCCACCGGCCGAACCCAGATCGGTTCGGCCGACAGCACGAAGGTCTCGCCCGACCAGGCGAGCAGCAGCGTGCGCCCCATCACGCCGGCGATCGCCTCGGCGGCGGCCGGCGGCACGGCATTGCCGATCCGCTCGCGCCAGGCGGAATCCGACAGACCGTCGAGCTCGAGCGTCTCCTCAGGGTCGACGAGGCTCTGCAGCGCAGCCAGTTCCAGCGTCGTGAACGGCCGGTGCCAGGTGCCGTCGAGCGCCCGGATCACCGCGACGAGGCGGTCGTCCGGCTGCGGCAGGCACTCCGGCGTGCCCTCGACCGGGCTTCCGTAATCGGCAACCGATCTCGGATCGGCAACCGAGAAGCGGCCATTGTCGTGCTGGCCCGCCGCCGTCACGGCGCCGGCGGTGGCCTGCCACGGCACCACGCCATAGTGACCCTGGCTGACATAGCCCTCGCGCCCGTCGCGGCCGAGCGCCGCCGGCCGAGGATCCGCGACCGACAACGCGCCAGATCCAACCCGATCCGATCCCGTGATCGCCCCCGCCGCCGCGTCGAAGGCGACGACCTTGTACTTGTTGCGATGCGCCCCCGGTCCGAAGCCCGTTCGCGGATCCGCGACCGCAAAGCGCCCGGCGCCGGCGGCGGCATGTCCGGTCACCGCCGGCCCGACCTCTTCCCAGCCCTTGACGCCATATTGCCCGTATTCGCCGCGCCCCTCCGGTCGCCGCGGATCGGCCACCGCAAAGGCGCCCTGCCCCGTCGTCGATGCGGCGATCACCGTGCCGGCCGCCTCGCCGAAACCCGTCACCCGATACTTGCCGCCGCCGTCCCGCGGCGCCGCCCCGGGCCGCGGATCGCAACCCGATCTCGGATCGGCCACCGATCTCGGATCGGCCACCGATCTCGGATCGGCCACCGCGAATCGACCCTGGCCGGGCGAGCGCGCCGAGGTGATGGTGCCCGCAGGCTCGCCCCACCCGCCGACGCCATAGCTCGGCCGATCGGCACCCTCAGGCGCGCGCGGATCGGCCACCGCGAAGGCCCCGTTCGTCGGCAGGTTTTGTCCGGCGACTGTGCCCGACGGTGCATCCCACGGCCGCACGCCCATCACCCCAGACCGGCCTCCCGTCTCCGGCGCGATCGCGAAGTCGCGCAGCATGCCACCCTCGACGGCGAGGCGGTTGAGCGAGCGCCAGTCCTGGCCCGCCTCGACGAAGGCGAGCCGCACCCAGGTCCGCCACTGCAGCGACGGCATCCGGTGCATCGGGCCGCCGGCCGGCAAGCCGTCCAGGCCGAGACTGCCGGGCATCGGCAGGCGGCCGATGACCTCGCCGACCCCGCGCAAGCGGTGCACCGCCGGCTCGTACAGGAACGGCGGCACCTTGGCCCGGTGCCGAGCGACCAGCAGGAAGCGCTTGCGCGACTGCGCCAGGCCGCCGATCACGCCGCAGTCATGCGTCGTCTCGGCCGTGGCATAGCCATAGGCGCGCAGCAGCGCGACGATGCGGTCGATGAGCGCCCGCCCCCGGACGGCGATCCGCGGCACGTTTTCGAACACGACCAGCTCGGGCGGATCGTCCGCCCAGGCCTCCAGCATCAGCCAGACGCCGCGCAGCGTCAGCCGGTTGAGCGCCTGGTACTTCTCCGACCGGCTGTTCGCCTCGGAGAGCAGGCCCGAGAAGCCCTTGCAGGGGGCGGACAGAAACACGATGTGCGGCCGCTCGCCGCCTGCCGCTTGGCGGATGTCCTCGGCCCCGGCCTCGCGCCAGTCCGGCCCCGGCTCGCGGCCGTGGAAGGCGCGATACTGGTCGCGGTCGAACAGGTCGACGACCGTCGCCGGCACCCCGGCCAGGCGCCGGAAGTCCCGCGCCGACGCCGGATCGACGTCGATGCCGCCGAGACAGCGGAAGCGCGCCCGCAGGCTGCCCACCCGCGCCGCGCCGCGATTGAAGCCGCGCGCCCCGCCGCCGAGGCCGCAGAACAGATGGAAATGCCGGATCTCCACGTCGATCGCCGCGGTCGCCATCATGTGTCTCCATCGAAGATCGAGGATTGGACCGGCGCCGTCGGGCGCACGAAGAAATCGGGCTGCCTAGCCGCCTCTTCGATCCGCTGCCGCGCGATCGCGAACAGGTCTCGATCGAGTTCGACGCCGACGAAGCGGCAGCCGCGACGAAGCGCCGCCACCCCGGTCGTGCCCGCGCCCATGAACGGATCGAGGATGACCTCGCCAGGCTTGGCGAGCTGCAACAGCTCGCCCATCAAGCCGACCGGCTTGCCGGCCATGTGCTGGCGGTCCGCCCCGAAGACGCTTTCGCGGAACACGCCGGGCGCGCAGGGGCCTTCGTCGGCCAGGACACCATTCGAGCCCCAAACGACATATTCCAGCTGGCTCCGGAAGCGCCCGCGCTGCGGCCGCGCCGCCTCGGTCTTGTCCCAGCCGACAATCCCGCGCCAGACCCAACCGCCGGCCTGCAACGCGTCGGTGGTCGAGGGGAGCTGACGCCAGTCCGTGAAGACGAGGCAGAGGCCGCCGGGGCGCGTGATCTGAAGTGCGGCACTCAGCCAAAGCGCTGACCAATGCGCGAAGGATCGCTGGTCTCGGTTGTCGCCCGAAAAATCCAGGTAGCGGCCGCGATGCTCGGTCGACTGATATTTGGTCGCCGTCCGCCCCATGCGGTCGCCCCGAAAGGCACCGCCGGAGCTGTAGGGCGGATCCGTGACCACGTGATCGATGCCCTCGATATCGAGCAGCAGCGCCAGGCTGTCGGCGCGATAGAGCGTCACGCGGCTGTCGGCCAGATCGACCCTCTCCATCACACCACCTCCAGCGGCACCGCGCGGCGGCGGACCATGTCCTGATGCACGTCCATCCAGGCCGCCGCGGCGAGCCGGATCCAGGCGGCATCGCCGAAGCCCGTGGCGCGGGCGATCGGCAGGCCGACCCAGAAGGGCATGACGGCGACCGGCCAGCCGTCGGCGATGACCGGCATGACCAGCCGACCGACCACCGCCCGTTCGTCGGTCACCACCCCGCGCAGCAGCGCGGCGAGTGCGATCCGCTTGATCACATCCTCCAGAGCCACCCCGAAGGCCGCCATCAGATCGTCCTGCACGACCCAGGGCGGATCGGCCGGCTCGCGCCAGTCCGTCACGAAGCGGATCGCCCGCCCGCGAAACTCGCGGCGCGAGACCACCGCCACCTGCGGCACCGACGGCAGAAGTGCCGATAGATCGAGCATCATCCCCCCCGCACCATGTCGTCGAAATCCCGGCCCCCATCCCGCCCCCCATCCCGCACGTCGGGCGGCCAGACCGTCACCACCCGCCGCCCCGGCCGGCGGTGCCGAGCCTCGCATCGCGCCATTGCGGCACGCGTCAGAAAAGGGTCGCTGTCGCCGTCGCCGAGCAGGCGCAGGTCGGTCACGCTGTCGGGCACCGGCATCGCCGGGCTGTCGAAATCCGGCTCCGGCCCCGGCACGCGCCGCGCCCGGCCGGTCGGCGTCTTCTCGCTCGGATGCGCGATCGTGGCCGCCGCCTTGCCGGCGAGGTTGCCGAGATCCACGCCGACCCGGAACGCCACGCCGGCAAGCGGCCGGCCGGCCCGCAGATAGGCCGTGCGCACGGCCGAGACGGTCATCAGGCCCTCGCCGGCCACCATCGCGCGCGGCGCCGGCACCCGCACCAGCTCGATATAGCCGCCCTGCTTGGAGCCCCGGACCTTCTTGTCGACGAGCATCTCGCCCGTCTCCGGATCGTGAATCGCCGCCTTGCATTTCGGCGCGCGGTCCAGGTCGAACCAGGTGTAGTGCAGCCCGCCGAAGCGCCCGTCCGGCCTGAGAATCGGCGCGATCGCGGCCGGCCCGACATGGATCACGCGCGGCTTCACGGCGCCCGGTTTCGGGCTTTCCGGATCGCCTTCCTCGCCGAGGAAATACGGCGCCTCGGCGAGGTAGCGCAGCCGCGCCAGCCGCACCGTGTCGACCGCGTGCCCGCGCGCCGCGAACAGCGCCTCGACCGGCGAGCCGACCCCCGGCGCCGCCCCGCAATAGACCTTCCACAGCCGCCGCCGCTCGCGCTCGCGAAAAGCCTCCGCCTCCGCCGCGCGCTCGGCCGCCGCGGCCTGCCGCTCCGCCGCCCGCGCGGCCAGCACGGCGGCCGCGCGCGCGTCGGTCGCCGCATCCGGCTGGCCGCCGAGCCAGCCGCAGGCTGCCGGAAAATCGAGCCCCAGCACCTTCGAAACGAGCCCGATCACGTCGCCGCCGTCCGGGCAGACCGCGCAGACCCATTGCCCGTCCGGCTTGACGGCAAAGCGCGTCGCGCGCTTGCCGCCGCCGCAGATCGGGCAGGCGCCGACCAGGTCGCGCCCGGACCGGCGCAGGCTGCCGCCGAGCCGCCCGACCACGTCGTCGACCGGGTTGTCGGCGCGCAGCCGCTCCAGCGCCGCATCGGAATAGCGCATCGCTCAGCCTCCCGCCCCGGCGGCCGACACGGACCCGCGCCCGCTCGCCACAGCCCGCGCCGCGGACAGCGTCCGCGCCACCAAGGGCTCGCCGAGGCCCAGGAGCCCGGCAATGTCGGCCGTGTCGAAGCCCGCCCGCCACAGCACGAGGGCGGCCAGCGCCTGGGTCTCGGTCATGCGCGCGCCCCCGGCCAGCGCCCCGTCCGCCGCAGCCAGTCGGCGGCCGTCTCGCCGGGCGCCCGCTCGGCCAGCCATTGCCGCCGCAAGGCCGCGATCGCGGCGTCATACTCCGCCGCCGTCCCGCCGGACGAGGCCGATACCACTGCGGTTGAAACGCCGCTCATGCCGCCCCCCCGGCGGCTTGCGCCACGCCGATCGCCTGCGCGACGGCAGCCTCCCGGGCCGCCGCCTCGCGCGCCCGGTCGGCCGGCGAGACGTAGACGATCCGCCGGTGCCAGGCGCACCAGGCGCCGCCATCCTCGATCGCCCCGCCGCAGACCTGCATCAGCCCGGCCGCGTCGCGCGTGTCCGTCGGATAGGCGCACTGGTCGCGGCGCCGGTCGATCAGCGCCACCACGGTGCCGGCCGCCGGCGGCTCCGGCGCCCGCCGCACCGCCCGCGCACCCGAGGCCCGCCCCACAGCCGGTCGCAAAGCCGATCCGGCCTCCGCCCGCCGCGGCAGGATCCGGCCGAAACCGTCGGCAAGCTGCGGCCGCGGCTCGTCCGCCGGCCAATGCCGGTCGACGATGCCGCGCACCTTGCCCTTCGACTTACCCACAGCGGCCGCGATCCGGCCGAGCGAATGCCCGGCGCGCACGCCGGCCAGCACCGCGTCGCGGACGGCCGGGTCGACCGTCACGCCGAACCGGCCGGCCCGGCAGCGTGCGTCGCGGTCGCCCTTCTCGCGCGCCCGGTGCAGCACGCCCGAGACCGCGCTCGGCGTCATGCCGAGCGCCGCGGCGATCTGCGGCCCCGAGGCGCCGCGCCCCGCCAGCCGCACGACCTCCGCATTGCGCGCCGCCAGATCGCCCGGCACCAGCGCGGCCACCTCCAGCCGGGGCGCCTCGCGCGCGCCGCAGCCGAGGCCCGCCCAGCGCGACACGGTCTGGCGCGAAATGCCCAGCTCCGCCGCCACCGCGTCTTGACCGAGCCCGCGCGCCAGCCGGCTGCGCACCGCGCCGGCCCGAGCCGCCGAATCCATCGCATCCCAGAGCGACATCCTGCGCATCACGCCGCCCCCCTGCCGTCCGGCGCCGCCGGCGCCTCGGCCGCCCGCACCCGGGCGATGATCTTCTCGGCCGTCGCGTAGGAGATCCCGCAGCGCTGGGCGATCGCCTGCCGCTTCAGACCGCGCGCCAGCAGCGCGCGCACCGTCGCGTCGTGCCGGGTGCCGGCGAAGCGCAACTCGCGCACCGCCACCCCCTCCGCGGCCCGCGAAGGCCCGGCGCCGTCGACCAGCGCATAGCCCCGGCCCCAATGGGTCTCGATGCGCAGCCCGATCGCGGTCAGCTTCGGCCGCAGCTTGCAGACCATCACGTCCAGCACCTTGGTGCCCGGGCCGCCGTCGGCCCGGTCGCCATAGAGCCGGTCGTAGAAGGCTTCCTTGGTCAGCACGCCCGGCCGCACGGCGGAGAGCGCGGACAACACCGCCGCCTCCATGCGCGTCACCCGCGTCTCGAAACCGCCGCGCGCGATCCGCCCGCGCATCGCGTCGATCAGCAGCTCGTCCGCCGTCACCGGCCCGCCGCAGCAGGGGCAGCGGGCAATGCCCGCCGCATCATCCGCCCCCAAAAAGCCCCCGGACGGCACGCCGCCCGGGGAGTTGGGCATCGGGACAGGAGACAGGGAGGCGACCGTCTCCGGCCGCTCCATCACGCAACTGTCGGCAGCCGGCCGACGCGGACCCGGGCCAGCGCCCGAATTCTCAATGGTCATGGCCGGCCCCCGTCGGGGAGGCGGCCCCGCCCCTGTCGTCATCGGCGCAGCCGCGGCCGACCGTGCGCCCGCCGTCGAGCGGATTGGTGAAGTCGCGCCAGTGGCGCCAGCCCTGCGGGCAATGAAAGCCCCAGTCCCTGAGGCGCGGCCCGGTCACGAACAGGGTCCAGCACGGCCCGGCATGCAGTTCGATCCGGTGTGCCGTCCCGGCCCGCCGCGCCTTCACGGCGCCCGCCTCCCGTACGGTGCGCATATGAACCCCGCCGGCCGCGATCGTGTGTTCCGTATAGGCGCCCTTGAGCAGCCAGGAGACGTTCCACCACGGATGATCGTGCAGCGCCCGGTCGTCATCCGAGCGCAGGAACAGGTGCAGATAGAGGTTGCAGACCGGATTGCGCGGGATCAGCCACCAGCGCAGCAGATAGGGGCTCTCCACCCCGCCGATCACGACATCCGGCGATCTCGTTTCGGCGACCCGGCGCGAAAGCCAGGCCAGAACTCGTTCGTGCATGCTCATCACCGCCCCTCCCCGACCAGCCGCGCCCGTCCGGCCTTCACGCCGGCCAGCGCCTCGCGGAAGGACGCCATGGTGCGGTCGATCTCGGCGGCGCCGCGGTCCATCTGCTCGGCCTCGGCCGGCGTCACGCGGCCGTCCGCGGTCGCCTGGGCGAATTCGCCGACCAGCCGGCCGACCTGCTCGAGCACCCGCGCCTGCAGGCCGAACAGCCCGGCCGCGTCGTCGTCGCCAGCCGCCGGCCCGGTCAGCGACCGCCCGGTCGCCCCGGCCAGCACCGCCGAAACCGGCGCCTCGCCGCACTCCGCCTCCAAAACCATCACGGCGGCCAGCGGGATCAGGTCGCCGTGATGCGCCCCCTTCCACCGACTGACCTGCCCGGCCGTCACGCCGGCCAGCGCCGCCGTGCGCTCGCCGCCGCCGCAGAGGTCGACCAGGTCGCGCGTCGCGGCCTTCAGGCGGTGGTGGCGGGCATCGAAAGGTCGGGACATGTGCCGCTCCGGAAGCGCAAGAAGAATCGGGGGAATTGCCTGGACGGGGGGCGGACCGCGACGTCAGGGTGGCGCCGGCCCGAAACGGTTCGGGTCGGACCGCACCGGGGGCCGCGCCGCCATGTCCTGCTCGCTCATCCACCGCGCCAGGCAGGCCGCGCGGTGCTTCGCCTCCGGCAGCCAGTCGCCATCCGCGGCCGGAGCCATGAAATCCTTCATCTGGCCGAGCCGGCCGTATCCGAGCAGGCGCTGGCCGGAGACGATCACGCTCGCCGCCATGTCACACCCTCCCGCCCAGGCCGGCGGCCGTGCCGCCGCGAAGATCGAGGCACCCAGCCCCGGCCGGCCTGTCCGGGGCGACCGGCCGGGGCTCGCGCAGCGCGGTCAAGGCGCCGCGGCGCCCGGCGGGAGAGGAACCGCCGGGGGATTTCAGGAGACGCGCGGTCGCCGCGCAGGCCAGCGGGGTGTTCATGCGGCGGCCTCAGGTTCGCTTGCCTGCGGCGCGGGCCGCGGCACGCCGGCCGGCCATTCGGCCCCGGCCGGCCAGTGGGCAGCAAACCACGCCATGGCAGCCTCGTACCGACGGCCGCCGATGTCCTTGCCGTTCGCCAACGCCTCCAACCGCTTCCCGTCATTCAGGACCAGCGTCGAAACCGTCGCGCGGCTTCTCCCGGTCGCTTCCGCGAAACGGTCGCCAAGCGTCACGATGTGAGTGGTGAAAATGGACATGTCGCCAACATGCGGCACTTGTACCGCGCTTGTCAACGGCACTCTTGCCGATCGCGGCAACCCTCATGCCGCGGTATCCCTACCGCCTATGAAGGAAACGCCCTATGATCGAGTCGCCCGCGAGCTGAAGCGCCTGAAGCTCTCCGACCGCCGGGCATCGCTGACCATCACCGACGGCCGTAGCGCCGACGCCGTGCGCAACATGAAGCGCGGTCGGTCGTACATGCCGAAAGAGCCAGATCTCTCAAGGCTTGGCTCGCTCATCGGCAAGACGACGGAATGGATTCTCGGCGACGACGACGCCGAGGCGCCGGCCATGGCGGCCCTGCCGCTAGGCATGGTGCGGGTCCCTTTCCGTGCACGGCTGCAGGCTGGCGTGTGGGCAGAGCACGCTGCCGACGAGGTCACCGGTTTGGACGATCTGCTGCTGCCGGAGCGCATGGTGCCGCGGGGCATCGAGGCGTACGCAGCTGAGCTCGTCGGCGAATCCATGAACCGGCTCTATCCGTCCGGTAGCATCATCCTGTTGGAACGCCGATTTGACCGCCGCGAGGATCTGATCCCGGGGCGGCGCTACCATGTCGAGCGGCAGAAAGCGGACGGCGCTATTGAAAGCACATTGAAGACCGTCTTGCGTCGGGCCGACGGATCGATCTGGCTGGTCCCGGAATCGGATGACCCAGCCTTTCAGGCGCCGATCCGCCTGGAAAATTCAATTGCGGACGGGGTTAGTTTCGTGGGCCGCGTCTTCGCCGCCGTGATCAAGTCATGACGGCCGGTTGTCTCGAATACCGGCAAGCGTGATCAGGATGGCGCCTAAAACAAACACCGTGACACCACTGCACACATAAACCGCTCCGAACACTTGATGAATGCCCCCAACGGCTTGTCCCTCGATACTGAACCCACGAATCAGCATCAGGACACCGGCGATCATCCCCAATCCCCCGATGGCGCTCATGTGCCAGCCTCCGGGCTTTTGCCCAGCTTCTTGCCGCTGGGCTTGAGCGGCGGTGGTGACACCGGCGGGGCGACCGGCTCAAGCACGACGCTCACCGGATTGGGCTTGTGATCAAGCGTCGCACCGGTTGCGGCATCGGTACCTATGCCGATCACCCCGCCGAACAAAACGTTGCCGGCCAGTCCTGCCCCGCCGTTTACCGACATTTCCGAAATCACTTCGACAGTCTGGTCCTTGTACCCCGGTTTCGACAGCGTCGCGACGAACGGCAACTTGCGCGCCACAGTGAACCCACACGGCGTTTCCGGACAGCCAAGCCCGATCGAAGTGCGCACCAATGCGCCAGGCGGGTCCGACTGGAACATGACAATTTCTTCGGTGCCGCGTGTGATGGTGGCGCACCCGCCTAACGCAAGCGCAATCCCCGCAACCAATATCCGCATTATCGCCCCCTGAAATTCATCAATGCTAAAATTTAGCGCATTGCGTGTATCTGTCATTCGGCATTAGTACCGCAATATCCCATTGACGCGGTACAAGTGCCGCAGTACGATCCTCCCCCATCGCCCCACGGCGACTGGAGGACCCCATGCCCGCCTGCCCGAAACCCGACCCCGTCGATCCGCTGCAGCCGGTCAGTGATGCCGTCGAGGCGCTGACCCGCGCGATCCGCATCGCGCTCGACACCCTGACGGTCGCCGAGACGGCGTCCGTGCTGCACGAGCACGCCAAGTATCTCGACCGCTTCGTCGAGGCCCAGTCCGGCGCCCGCCGCAAGATCATCGGCCAGACGCTCGCCATCACCCCCGTCGCCACCGACTTCGGGAGGCGCCCGTGAGCACGCCCGTCGACCCGGACACCATGGCCGGCATGCTGGACGGCCCAGCCGAGCGGCTGTTCGCGCGCGTCGCGCTGGCTATCGGCCTGGCGCTTACCGACCAGATGCCACAGCACCAGATCGCCGCCGTGCTGCGCGCCGCGACCGAAGTCGCCGACGCCGGCGTCATCCGCGCCATGCGCCTCGCCCCTCCCGGCGGAGGGCCAGCGGCATGAGCCCGATCCTGATCGACCGCATCATCACCCTCGCCTTCTGGCTGTCGATCGCCGGCGCCGCGACCGGCCTCTGGATGATCGGCAGCATCCTGGCGTCACCCCCGGCCTGCACCTGACCGCCTCGCTCTGCCGGCGGATGCCGATGGCATCCGGACCCGCCGGCAGCACCGGGCCGTCAACCCGAATGGAGACCAGCATGACCAAAGTCGTCGATAGCAGTTCGGACGAGCGCACCGTCAACAACGTGATGCGTCACGCCTACCGGGCCCTTTCCGAGCCCGAGAAAGCTACGATGCAGAAGATCAAGGACGACGGCCTCGCCTTTCATGACTTCCTCGCTTCGCTCGGCAACAGTCGAGAGATTTCGGTCGCGAAGACGAAGATCGAAGAGGCCGTCATGTGGGCGGTCAAGCACGTCACCGCCTGAGGCTGACCGCCTCGCCCTGCCGGCCCATCAGGTCGGCAGCACCGGGCCGTCACTCCGCACCCCGAACCCCGGAGCCACCCATGCTCGCCAGCCTGTTTTCCGCGCCGGCTACCGGCGCCCTCGCCTTCGGCGCAATCGTCTTCGGCATCGCCGCCCTCATTCTGCCTGCCCAGGAGACGCAGCCGTGAGCGAGACCGGGACTGTGTTTGTCGCCGACGCGCTCGCCGCCGAGGCGGCCGCCCATGTCGCGGCCCTGGATGCCGCGCCGGCCGATGCCGGTGCCGACCCCGCGGCCGGCGACGCCGCCCTGCTGGCCGGCATCCTGGAGGAGGCCCGGCGCGAGACCGTGGCGATGCTCGGGCGCACCGCGCCGACGACGCTCGCCATCGCCCGCATGGTCGGCCCCGGCTACCCGCTTGGCGACGCCGTGGCGGCGATCCGCGAGGCCGACCAGATGGCCTTTGCCGGCGCCCGCCCGCAGGCCGTCGACCTGCTGAGCGAGGCGATCGCCGCGCTCGCGGTCGCGTCCGTCGTGATCCGGGAGGGCCGCGAATGACCGACCCCGCCACCCATCACGGCTATGCCCTGGTCTCTCTCCCGCCGACCGCCCGGCGCGTCGCGTCGGTCGACGTGATCCTGATCGAGCAGGTCCGCCCCGACGGCACCCTGGCCGGCCCCTTCGCCGGCCCGGGCGGCCGCCGGCGCACCCAGGCGAGCCGCAGTTTTGCCGCCGGCGCCGTGATCGCGCGGTTCGGCCGCATGCCGAAGCCGTTGGAACGCGAGGATGCGATCACCCGATGGCATGCCGGCCGCACGCTCGATGCCCGGGCGCGCTCCCGCGCCTATGCCCGCGCCCGCCGCCTGACCCCGCGCGCCGCCGCCGAGCTGCTCGGCGGCATCGCCCGCACCCCGATCGCCCGCGCCGAGGCCCGCCGTCTGGCAATGGCGGCCCAGTGCCTGGAGGAGGAGGAGGCCATCGCCCGCTTCATGGCGCCCGGCCCCACTCCGAAGAGGATCCGCCGCCATGGCTGACAAGACCGGCATCGAGTGGACCGACGCCACGTGGAATCCGATCGTCGGCTGCAGCGTGGTCTCGCCCGGCTGCACGAACTGCTACGCGATGCGGCTCGCCGGCACGCGGATGAAGCATCATCCGTCCCGCGCCGGGCTGACGCGCGACAGCAAGGCCGGCCCGGTCTGGACCGGTGAGGTGCGGTTCATGGAGCCGTGGCTGACCCAGCCGCTGCACTGGTCCAAGCCGCGCATGATCTTCGTCTGCGCGCACGCCGACCTGTTCCACGAGGCGGTGCCGGACGAGTGGATCGACAGGGTCTTCGCCGTCATGGCTTTGTGCCCCCAGCACACGTTCCAGGTGCTGACGAAGCGGCCGGAGCGGATGCGCAAGTATGTTTCCGAAAACCTTGGAGGCAGAATTCAAGACGTCGTCGATAACATGGAACCAGACGGAATTTGGAAGTTTCCAGGGTACGAGCCGTGGATTACGGATGATTTCCCGCTCCCCAACGTCTGGCTCGGTGTCTCGATCGAGGATCAGCGACGGGCCGATGAGAGGATCGGCATTTTGGGGGCCACTCCCGCGGCTCTTCGATGGGTCTCTGCAGAGCCGCTGTTGGGGCGGATCGACTTCGATATCGATCAGCTGCGGGTAATCGACTGGGTCGTCGCTGGCGGCGAGTCCGGCCCCGGCGCGCGGCCCATGCACCCGGATTGGGCGCGCTCGCTGCGGGACCAGTGCGCGGCGGCTGGCGCGCCGTTCCTATTCAAACAGTGGGGCGAGTGGGTGTCCGTGCTGGATCGCGATCGTGACGATCCGGACTGGAGAGCCGATTACCCAAAGCATGAGCGGATCGGCAACCGAGTGCTGAACCTTGCCGGAGGCTCCGGCTTCCACGGTGAGCGGGTGCACATCATGCACCGCATCGGCAAGAAGGCCGCCGGCCGACTGCTCGATGGCGTGATCCACGACGGATACCCGGAGGTCCGCCCTCATGCGTGACCGCCCGATGCCCCGCTGGCTTGCCGGCCTCGATCACCCCGCCGCCGCCAGCCTATTGGCCGGCCTCGCCTCCGCCGTCGGCCTGTTCTGGGCCGCCGCCCGCTCGGGAGGATTCTGACGTGCCTCATCCCAACCAGCGCGCCGCCGACGAGCTGCGCGACCATCTCGATGCCCTCCTGGCCATCGAGCTCGAGCGCGATGCGCTCAAGGAACGCAGGTCCGAACGGCTCGCCGAGATCAAGGCGCGCGGCTACGACCCGAAGGCCCTCCTGGCCGTGCTGCAGCGGGTACGCGAGGACGAGGCCGCGCGGCGCAAGCGCGAGTCCGTCGCCGCCAGCGCGGAGATCTATGCCGCCACACTGGGCATGGACCTCGGCGACTTCGGCGCCCGGTCCGATCCCGGCCTGTCGCCCGGCGCCCGCGACGCGATCGAGCGGTCGCGCCGGCCCGGCCAGCCCCATCCCGGGCCGCCGGATCCGGGATCGCCCGACGGCGACGATGACGCGCCGCATGCCGCCGGCCAGACCCGGCAGCCCGAGACCATGGCCGGCACGCCGCTGGCACCCTCGGCCGACGAGATCTCGGCGGCGCGGCAGCAGGGCGCGGACGCCTTCCACGCCGGCGTCGATGTGCTCGCCAATCCCTACCTGGCGGGCGATCCCCGCCGCTTCGTCTGGGACAATGGCTGGTGTGCCGCCGGCGGCACCGACGGCATGGACATCCCCGCTCATCTCCGCCGCCCGGCCGATCGCCGCCGGCCGAAGCCGGAACCGGAAGCGCCCGCCCCGGCCGCAGAGTCCGACATCACGACCAAGGCCGGGCCGCCTTCCACGTCCGATGAGCCCACCCCCGACGAGGACGACGCCTGATGCGCGAGACCCGCTCCATGTCGCCGACGCCGCTCCGGCGCGCCACCCTGCCGGCCGACCTCGGCACCATCCTGGAGCCGGGCGAGGCCGAGGAACCGATCCTGACCCCGGCTGTACGCCGGGCGATGATCGACTGGATGGCCGAGATCGAGGCGCGCGACGCGCTCGCCCAGGCCGGTCTCAAGCCGCGTTTGTCCGCCCTCCTGGAGGGCCCGCCCGGCTGCGGCAAGACCACGCTCGCCCACCACATCGCCGCCCGCCGCGGCATCCCGATGCTGGCTGTGGGCGCCGAGAACCTGCTCGGCATGTATCTCGGCGAGAGCGAGGGCAAGGTCGCCAAGCTGTTCGGCGCGTTGGAACAATCCCGCTCTGAAGTGTTGCTGTTCCTCGACGAGATCGATGCGATCGGCGGCAAGCGCTCCAATGCCACCGATCCCGGCGGCTCCGTGTCCGCACGCAACTCGATGCTGACGGTCCTGCTCCGCCGCGTCGAGCAATGCCGGACGATCATGATCGCGGCGACCAACCGGCCGGACACCCTCGACGAGGCGCTGTGGCGCCGGTTCGGCCTGCAGATCACCGTCGACCTGCCGGGCGACGACGAGCGCTACGCCATCCTGAAGCGCTATGCCGCCCCGTTCCGGTTCGACGAGGACCTCCTCGATGCCCTGACCGACCTGACCGAGGGTGCTGCGCCCAGCCTGCTGCGCCAGCTGATGGAGGGCCTGAAGCGGGACATGATCCTCGGGCGCACGCCGGCCGGCATCGACGCCGCCGATGCGGTCGCGGCCGTCACCTCGGCCATCCGCCCGCATCCCGACTACGAGCCCCCGCGCCTCTGGACCGCCGGCCTGCCGGACGGATTCCCCTGGCCGCCGAGCCGGGAGACGAGCCGGGAGCCGGGCCGATGAGCGGCAGCGTCAACAAGGTCATCCTGATCGGCAATCTCGGCCAGGACCCCGAGATGCGCACGACCCGGGATGGCCGCAAGGTCATCACCCTGTCGGTCGCGACCTCCGACGGCTGGCGCGACAAGCAGTCCGGCGAGCGCCGCGAGAAGACCGAATGGCACCGCGTCGTGATCTTCCACGAGCAGCTCGGCGCGATCGCCGAGCAGTATCTGCGCAAGGGCTCCAAGGTCTACCTCGAGGGCCAGCTGCAGACCCGCTCCTGGGAGGACCAGCAGGGCCAGAAGCGCTACTCGACCGAGGTCGTCCTGCAGGGCTTCCACGCCACCCTGACGCTGCTCGACCGCGCCGATCGCCCGGCCCCGAGCCCCGACGACTACGGCCGCCAGACCACGCGCCCCGCTGCCGGTCTTGCGACCGGGGGCGGTTCGGCGCCCGGAGCCGGCCAGACGACCAGCCGAAACGCCGCCGCGCTCGCCGCCGGCGGCGCGCCCTTCGACGACGATATTCCGTTCTGAGGAGATGCCGATGTCCGTGAATGGCCACCGCCTGTCCAAGCACCACCCGGCCGCATCCACGCCGCCGCAGCTCGCGCCGCCGTCGTCCCATCTCGCCGACTATGACGTCGTCGAGCTCCGATCGCCGGCCCTCCCCGATGTCGAGCCCGTGCCGCCCGTCACGCCCGAGCCCGGCTGGACGGAGCAATCCGGCTTCTACGCCGGCCTCGTCATTGGCGTCATCGCCACGATCGCCCTGATCATGGCCACCATGGCCGTGGCGACGGCTTTCCGGAGGGTTTTATGACTCAGTCAGAATTCATCGAGCGCTTCGTGGCCCACATGATCGCCGAGGCCGGAGAGACGTTCCCCGACGGAACGTCCGTTGCCGAGTACGCGCGGGAGACGGCCCAGACCTATTGGGACGACGAGGACCAGAGGTCGGAAGGCCCGGAGGAATGCGCCGATTGCGATATGTCCTATTGGGAGGCCTCAGCATGAGCCCGCTCGACACGAGCCCCGCCGCGCTGCGGGAATGGCGCCTAGGCGCCATGAATGACGGCCTGTTCATTATCGACGCGCCGCCGCGCCCGAGTACCGATGACATCATCCACGATCGGGAAGACGGCCCGACGTTGATCCTCAACGTCACTGATTTGCCCGAGGCAAAGGCACGGGCAATCGTGAATGCGCACAACGCGGCCCTCCGCACCCTCGCCGCCGAGAATGAAGCTGCAACCGTCAAGCCGGACTTTACCGTTGGGGCAGTCGCGGCTTTCGACGCCGCCTCGCGTGACGCTCACCTGGAGATCGTTCGCGAGAAAGACGCCACGATCGACGCCCTCCGCGCCAGCCTCGCGGAGGCCGAGAAGGCACGGGACGCCGCGCATGCCGCCCTGGCGCTGATCCCGCCGATCGCCGACGAAATCTTCGAGCGATGGGACAAGGACATGCGCCCGGCCAAGCTCCTGACAGCGCTGGCCGGGCGGCTGAATGGCTATCGCCCGGACGTTACCGAGATCGTTGCGGCGGTCCTGGCGTCGCCGGCAGCCGCGAAAGCGAAAGCGATCGAGGCCGAGCGGGATGCGCTGGCCGGCCCTCTGGTCTACCGCTCGTACGCCTGCGTGCCCGAGCACGCGGTCCAGTGCGCCTATCTCCTGAGCCTCGCTGAGGCCGAGTATGCGCGCGATCCGTCGTCCAACGCGGCCGAGGTCATCGAGCTTTACGCTCGCGGCGACGTCTCGATCGAAGAGGCAATGGATGCCCTGGCCGCGCCCGATCAGCCGGAGTCGCCTCCGTCATGATGACCCTTCTGTCGCCGGCCGAGGCCGCGGCACGCCTCGGCATTGCGGTGCGCACCTTGCGCGCGCTCGTGCGGTCCGGTGAAATCCGCTACGTGATCACCGGGTGCGGGCGGCGGCGGCCCAAGAAGGCCTACGACCCCGCCGATCTCGCGGAATTCGTCGCCCGCCGGAAGCGCCAGGAGCCGCCATGTCCGTCTATCGCCGCGCCGGGCGCGAGGGCTACAGCTACGATTTCCAGACCGACGGTCGTCGCTTTTCCGGCCGCCTCGAAGCGACCAACCGCCGCGACGCCGAAGCCGAGGAAAAGCGCATCAAGGCCCAGGTCCGAGCGGACCTGGATCGGACCCGGCGGCGCGCCCGCGCGCCCATGACATGGGGCGAGGCTTGCCGGCTCTATGTCGAGCAGGTTGCCTCGCTCTACCGCGGCCGCCGCGCCCGCCAGAAATGCGAGGCTGCCCTCGCCTGGCTGACGCTCTGGATCGGCGCCGACACGCCGCTCGCCGCGATCGGCAATCGCACCGTCTCCGACCTGGTCGCCCGAAGGCGCGGCGACGGCGTCGCCCCGGCCACCGTCAACCGATCCTGCACCGAGCCCTTGCGGCGCGTGCTCAACCGGGCCGCCAAGGTCTGGGAGGAGGAGGTCGCGCCGATCGACTGGCGGCAGCATGTGCTCGGCGAGCCGCAGGAGCGCGTGCGCGAGCTCGGCGCCGATGAGGAGGCGCGGCTCTTCGCGTCGCTCCGGCCGGACTATCACGCCATCGTCCGCTTCGCCCTCGCCTCCGGCGTCCGCCTCGCCGGCTGCCTGGCGCTGACTTGGTCCGATATCGATTGGCAGGCCCGCCGCATCCGGATCCGCGGCAAGGGCGAGCGCGACTATACCGTTCCGCTGTCGACCCTGATGCAGGCGATCCTGTCGCCGCTGCGCGGCCGGCACGAGACGGCAGTATTCACCTATGTGGTGCAGCGCACGCGCGACGGCCGCACCGCCGGCGCCTGCCTGCCGATCACCGAATCGGGCCTGTCGTCGGAATGGCGCCGCGCCAAGGCCGATGCCGGCCTGGAGAATTTCCGGTTCCACGACACCCGCCACACGCGCGCAACCCGTTTGTTGCGACGCACCGGGAACCTGAAGCAGGTGCAAAAACTGCTCGGCCACTCCCGCATCGAGACGACGGCCCGATACGCCCACGTCACCGAGGACGACCTCCTGGCAGCCCTCGACGCCGAGTCCCACCAGAATTCCCACCGGCCCCGCGCCGCAAAGATAATCCGTCAATGATATGAATTGTTTAAGCGATCCAGCCCGGGAAAACCCAAAACTCCCGCGCTACCAGACTGCGCTATGCCCCGCCTTGTTGCCTGACGATCGGATAGTGGCTTTTCCGCCGCACCGCAAGCGACGCGATCGGCACGCGGACATATTCGCCGGCGGGGCACCCGACCCGGCATCCCGAAAACATATGCGAAAACACCGTAAATTTACGCCCATGCCGCAGGATGCCGCTCGAAACGCTTCGGGGAGGACTTCATGGCGGGGGCTGGTCGATTCGGAATGGGCAGCATCGGGGGCAAGCTGGTGATCTGCGTCGCGGCCGCCATGATGGCCGCCGCGGGGGCGATCGGCATCGTCAGCTATCGCGAGCAGGAAGCGCTGAGCCGGACGGCGATCGAGGAAGCGCTGACGCAACGCTATCAATCGGTGATCGCCGCCATGATGGAGCGCGGCGACCGCGCGCTCGGTGTGGCGCTGACGCTGTCCGAGGATCCGCGTCTGGCCGATGCCTTCGCGGCGAACGATCGCAAGGCGCTGCTCGAGGTCGTCAAGCCGGCCTTTGCGATCAACCGCGAACGGCTGAATCTCGGCCTGTTCAGCTTCCAGAAGCCGGACGGGACCAATTTCGCCCGCTCCCATGCCCCGGACAATTTCGGCGACAGCGTGCTCGCCCGGCGCGTGACCGTGCGCGACGCGCTGCAGACCGGCAAGGGTGTCGTCGGCATCGAGCCGGGTCGCGACAATATCAGCATCTTCGGCACGGTCCCGGCCAAGAAGGACGGCCGCATCGTCGGCGTGATCGACATCGGCTCGGTCTTCGAGAACCGGTTCCTGAACGACCTGAAGGCCGTCAACCACGTCGACATCGCCATGCACGTGATCGCCGACGACAAGATCCAGACCCTGGGGGCGACCTTCGCCGAGAAGACCCTGCTCGATCCGGCAGCCCATATCGCGGCGCTCGCGGCACCGACCGGCCTGCGCATGGCCGAGATCGGCGGTCGTCCCTTCGCGGTCCTGGCCGGCCCGCTCAAGAACTATTCCGGCAAGGCCTTCGGGACGATCGAGGTCGCGATGGACGCCTCCACCTTCGTGGCCGCCAAGCGCGACGCCATCCGGATGCTGATCGTCGTGCTGATCGTCGTCGCGCTGGTCGGCTGCGGCATCGCCATGGCGCTGGCCCGTCATCTCGGTACGCCGATCCGGGCCCTCAACGAGCTGATGCTTCGGCTCGCCGCGGGCGACTACGAAGTCACCGTCCCGGCGGTCAACCGTCGCGACGAGATCGGCGCCATGGCGCATTCGGTCGAGGTGTTCCGGCGCAACGGCATCGAACGGCGCGACCTGGAGGCCGCCTCGCTGCGCGAGGTCGACGCCCGCCAGGGCCGCCAGAAGGCGCTCGACGGCCTCCTGCGCGACTTCTCGACCTCGATCGGCGACGTGGTCCGCGGCGTCAGCGACAATGCCCGCGCCATGGAGGCCACCGCCCAGAAGCTGACCGCGCTCGCGGCCTCCGCGAGCAGCGAGGCCGGCCGGGCGGGCGACGCCTCGCGCGCCGCCTCGCGCAACGTCCAGTCGGTCGCCGCCTGTTCGGAGGAACTGTCCACCTCGATCAGCGAGATCGCCGCCACGATCGGCCAGACCGGCCAGGTCGTGAACCAGGCCGACGCGGCGGCGCGCGGTGCCAACCAGCGCGTCAAGGCCCTGGCCGAGACCGCCTCGCGCATCGGCAATGTCGTCTCGCTGATCCGCGACATCGCCGAGCAGACCAACCTGCTCGCGCTCAATGCCACCATCGAGGCGGCCCGCGCCGGCGAAGCCGGCCGCGGCTTCGCGGTCGTCGCGGCGGAGGTGAAGTCGCTCGCCGGCCAGACGGCCCGCGCCACCGAGGAGATCGCGCAGCAGATCGCCGCGATCCAGACCGAGACGGAAGCCGCCGTTAAGGCGATCGAGACGATCGCCGGCACCATGGCCAACGTCTCGACCTATACCGCCGCAGTGACCGGTGCGATCGAGCAGCAGAGCGCGGCGACCGGCGAAATCTCTCAGAATGTTCAGGCGGCGGCCGACGGCACGGCGACGGTGGTCGAGACCGTCTCGGTGGTCACGTCGAGCGCGGTCGACACGACCCGCTCGGCCGAAACGGTGCTGGCGGCCGCGCGCGACCTGACCCGACAGGCCGAGCGGCTCGGCCATCAGGTCGACAGCTTCCTGGGCGCCGTCCGGGCGGCCTGAGGGCGCCGCCGGCGCGATCGCCCAACCCCGTCCATGAAGAAGCCCGCGGGTCCGACCGGCGGGCTTCTTTCGTTCAGTCGTCCGATTGGTTGGTCGAGCGGCGCGCGGCGCGGACGCGTTCGCGCTTGCCGGGGCGCTTGGGGCCGCCGGCCGGATCGGGCCGGTCGGGACGCGGCGCGAAGGGCGACTTGCCCTCGCCCGGGCCGGCCATGCGCCGGCGCGGCGGACGGCCTTCGCCGCGGACCTCGCCCCGTCCTTCGCCCCGGGCCTCGCCCCTGGCCTCGCCAAAGGCCTCGCGCGGCGGGCGGTCGCCGGCCTCGGCAGGCCCGCCGGCTCCGGCGCGCGGCGGCTTGCGCGGGGCCCGCTCCGGACGATCGGGGCGCCCGGCACGCGGGCGGGCGGTCTCTTCGGTCGCCGGCTCGATGCGGACTTCCTCGTCATCGGCCTTGCGCACGGCGGCGGCGAATTTCGGCGCCGCCTCGCGCGCAATCTCGAACCGGGTATCCCGGTCGAAGATGCGGATCGCGCCGATATCCTTCTTGGTGATGTGGCCGAGCCGGCAGATCAGCGGGATCAGCCAGCGCGGGTCGGCATTGCGGTTGCGACCGACGCTCATGCGGAACCAGACGACCTCGTCGGGGCCGAGCCGTGCCGGCGGGGCGCCGTGCTGGTCGCCGCCGGCGGGACCCTCGCCGCGCCGGGCGGGCCGCTCGCGCTGCGGGGCGGAACCGGCCTCGAACATCTCTTCCGGTTCCGGCAGGCGGGCCCGGTAGAGCCGCACCAGGGCGGCGGCAAGCTCCTCGGCCGGCCGGCCGGCGAGCAGGGCGCGACCGAGCGCGAGGTCCTCCTCGCTCTGGTTCTCGGCGATGACCGGGTCGGCCAGCATGCGTTCCTGATCGAGCGCCCGGATCTGCTCCGCCGTCGGCGGGCTCGACCACTCGACCTCGATGCGGGCATTGTGGATCAGCATCTCGGCCTTGCGCCGGCGCGTATAGGGCGCCAGCAGGACGCAGACGCCCTTGCGGCCGGCGCGGCCGGTGCGCCCCGAGCGATGCAGCAGCGTCTCGGCGTCGTTGGGCAGGTCGGCATGGATGACGAGCGCGAGGTCCGGCACGTCGATGCCGCGCGCGGCCACGTCGGTCGCCACGCAGATGCGCGCCCGGCCGTCGCGGATCGCCTGAAGGGCGGTGGTGCGGTCATGCTGGCTGAGTTCGCCCGAGAGCGCCACGGCGGCGAAGCCGCGTTCCTGCAGCGCGCCGTAGAGATGGCGCACCGCCTCGCGGGTCGAGCAGAACACCATCGCGGCCGGCGCCTCGTAGAAGCGCAGTAGGTTGACCACGGCCCGTTCGATGTCGTTCGGCGCCAGTCGGATGGCGCGATACTCGATGTCGGCATGCGAGGTCGCGTCGGAGGCCACGTCGAGGCGCAGGGCATCGCGCTGGTAGGCCTTGGCGAGCGCCACGATCGGCCGCGGGATGGTCGCCGAGAAGAGCAGCGTCCGCCGGGTGGCCGGCGCGGATTCCAGGATGAATTCCAGATCCTCGCGGAAGCCGAGGTCGAGCATCTCGTCGGCCTCGTCGAGCACGACGGCGGCGAGCGAAGACGGATCGAAGCTGCCCTTCTCGAGATGATCGCGCAGGCGGCCCGGGGTGCCGACCACGATATGGCAGCCGGCGTCGAGCGCCCGGCGCTCGCGGCGGATGTCCATGCCGCCGACCATCGAGACGATGCGCGCGCCGGTGTCGGCGTAGAGCCACTCGAACTCGCGGCAGACCTGCAGGGCCAGTTCGCGGGTCGGCGCGATGACGAGCGCCAGCGGCGCCCCGGCCTGCGGGAAGGTTTGCGCCGTGCCGAGCAGGGTCGGCGCCAGCGCCAGTCCGTAGGCGACGGTCTTGCCCGATCCGGTCTGGGCCGAGACGATCAGGTCGCGCCCCTCGCTTTCGGGCTGCAGGACGGCGGCCTGCACCGGCGTCGGCACCGCATAGGAGCGGGCGACGAGGGCATTGCCGAGAGCGGGATGGGCACGGGAAAAGGCCATGGCGGGCTCGATCATCAAACGGAAAAGACCCGGCCGGGCGCCGGGCCCGTTCGGTTCGGGCGGCGTCAGGTGATCCGGCAGGAGGGGTTCGGCGGTTTCGATACAGGATCGGCGGGCGGAAAGCCAGCGCGGATCGGCGATTCCCGGCCCTGCCGTTGCCGATCGCGCCGCGCGCGGCCCTATCCGGCTATCTTGAGCCCGGCGATGCCGGCGACGATCAGCAGGATCGAGACGATCCGGGCCACCGTGGCCGGCTCCTGGAACAGGATCATGCCGAGGATGGCGGTGCCGATCGTGCCGATGCCGGTCCAGATCGCATAGGCCGAGCCGACCGGCAGGTCCTTCAGCGCCAGCCCGAGCAGGCCGAGGCTCGCCGCCATCGCGATGAGCGTGCCGAGCGTCGGCCAGAGCCGCGTGAAGCCTTCGGTATATTTCAGTCCGACCGACCAGACGGTCTCCAGCAGGCCGGCGACGAGCAGATAGACATAGGCCACGGGATCGATCCCCTCGAATTTTTCGGGGTCGTCCCCTTGAAGCGATGTCGGCATGCGTGCCGCGAGGTCGTCCTCGCCGGACAAGGATGGTGCCGACGCGGCCGGTTCGCAAGCCCGGGGCCTGCCGGTTCGGCGGCCGTCCGGTATCGAATGGCAGTATGGCACACGAAAGCACCCCGAAGCGCGCCCGGGCGACCGGTCGGGTGTCGCCCGCCTTCGGTCGTCCGTACGCCTCGCGGTCGGACGGATCGAGGATCCTGACATGGATTGTCGGGGGACTGCGCTTCCCTCCCGGGAGGAGCTTGACAGTTGAATTGTTCGGGTCGAGAACGTGCGAATGAACGTTCGCTCTCCAAAACTGACCCGATCCCTGGCGGCCGCCGCGGAGGCGCTGCGCCATGCGCTCGGCGGCTGCACGGCGGGTCAGGCCGAGACGCCGCACGACCAGCGCCGGCGCCAGATCCTGGCGGCGGCGCGCGCCTGTTTCGCGCGCTCCGGCTTTCACGGCGCCTCCATGCAGGAGATCTGCTCGGCGGCCCAGATGAGCCCGGGCGGGCTCTATCGCTATTTCCGCTCCAAGGACGAGATGATCGACGCCATCGTCGAGGAGCAGCGGCTGCGCAACGTGCGGCTGCTCGGCGAACTCTCCGGCCCCGGTCCGCTGACCGACCGGCTGGTGTCGATCGCGATGGTGTTCGTGCGCGAGATGAGCGAACTGGGCTCGGTCGCGCTGATGACCGAGGTCTATGCGGAGAGCTTCCGCAATTCCGCGCTCGGCGAGAAGTTTCTCTCCAACGAGAACGAGGTTCGGAACGGCATCCGGACCTTCATGGAACAGCAGATGGCGGAGGGGCGGATCGCACCGACCCACGATCTCGAAGCGGTGCTGAGCTTCATGTGCGGCATGATGGACGGCGTCGTCATGCGCATGGCGTTTGACGGCGCGCTGTCGCCGGAACGGATCGAGCCGCTTTTGCGGGAAGTCGTGGTGACGCTGCTCCGGCCCGACGATACCGGGCTCCGGCCCGACGATATCGGGCTCAAGCCCGACGAGACGGGCGCCGGCGCACCGGCGGACTGATCCGCATTGCAAGACAAGACGAATACTGGACGGATTCCGATGAGGCACGGCTGATGACCGCGACAAGGACGATTTTTCATTTGGGCGCCACGGCGGTCTTGGCCGGTGCCGTATGGACCGGAACGGCGCTGCCGATCGGCGGTGGCCGGACGAATGCGGCCGAGGCCAACACGGCGACGCCGGGCTCCGCGCCGGTCGCGACCGTGAAGCCGCCGGCCATCGCCGTCGTGCCCGCCGAGACCCGTGAGGTGGTCGAGACCGTGATGGTGGCCGGATCGCTGCTGCCGCGCGAGGAGGTCGTGGTCGGCGTCGATATCGACGGCCTGCGCATCCTGGATCTCGGCGCCGACGTGGCCGACCGCGTGGCCGCCGGCCAGGTGGTGGCGCGCCTCGCCGACGACACGATCCGCACCCAGCTCGCCCAAAACGCTTCGAATATCGCCCGCGCCGATGCGGCCATCGCCCAGGCGCGCAGCAATATCGCCAATGCCGAAGCGGCGGAGGTCGAGGCGTCGGCGGCGCTCGAACGGGCCAAGCCGCTGCGCGAGCGCGGCATCATCAGCCAGGAGGTGTTCGAGCAGCGCACCTCCGCGGCGCGCGGTGCCGCAGCGCGGCTCGAGGCGGCACGCGCCGCGCTCGACGTCGCCCATGCCGACCGCGCGGTGCTGGTCGCCGCCGGTCGCGAGATCGAGCTCCGGCTCGGCAAGACCGAGATCAAGGCGCCGACCGCCGGCATCGTGCTGGCCCGCAGCGCGCGCATCGGCGCGGTCGCGGGCGGTTCCGGCGAACCGCTGTTCCGCATCGCCCGGGACGGCAAGATCGAACTCGAGGCCGACGTTCCGGAAGGCCAGATCAGCAAGCTGAGGCTCGGCCAGCCGGTCGACGTCACGCCGGCCGGGTTCAACGCACCGATCCGGGGCGAGATCCGGCTGCTGTCGCCGCAGATCGATACGACCACCCGGCTCGGCCGCGTGCGCGTCGCGCTGCCGGCGGACGCAGCCGTCCGTTCCGGATCCTTCGCGCGCGGCACGATCGAGACGGCGCGACGCTCGGGCGTTTCCGTGCCCCGTTCGGCCGTGATGACCGAGCGCGGCCACGCCACGGTGCAGGCGGTCAAGGACGGCCGCATCGAGACGCGCAAGGTTGAGGTCGGGCTTTCGGGCGATGGCCGCGTCCTGATCCTCTCCGGGATCGAGGCCGGCGAACAGGTGGTGGTCAAGGCCGGCACCTTCGTACGCCATGGTGATCAGGTGACGCCGGTCGTCGCCAAGGCCGAGGAGATCGGCGGATGAATATGAATTTCTCGGCCTGGTCGATCCGCAACCCGGTCCCCCCGGTGCTGCTTTTCGTCGTGCTCATGGTGCTCGGTTGGCTGAGCTTCATGAACATGCCGATCACCAAGTTCCCGAATATCGACGTGCCCGTGGTCTCGGTCACGGTGACCGATCGCGGCTCGGCACCGGCCGAGCTGGAGGCGCAGGTCACCAAGAAGATCGAGGACGCGGTCTCCGGCGTGACCGGCGTCAAGCATATCCAGTCGGACATCACGGACGGCCAGTCGCTGACCGCGATCGAATTTCGCCTGGAGATCAATTCCGATCGCGCCCTCAACGACGTGAAGGATGCGATCGCCAAGATCCGCGCCGATCTGCCGCGGACCGTCGACGAGCCGATCATCCAGCGCGTCGAGGTCGAGAACCAGTCGATCGTCACCTATGGCGCGGCGTCGCCCGGCATGACGCCGGAAGAGCTGAGCTGGTTCGTCGACGATGTCGTCGTGCGCCAGATCCAGGGCTTGAGGGGCGTCGGCCGCGTCGAGCGGATCGGCGGCGTGACGCGCGAGATCCGGGTCGCGCTCGACCCGGACCGCCTGATGGCTCTCGGCATCACGGCCGGCCAGGTCAACGCGCAGCTCCGCGCCACGACGGTCGACGTTTCGGGCGGCAAGTCCGAGATCGGCTCCCAGCAGCAGGCGATCCGCACCCTCGCCGCCGCCGAGACGGTGACGGGTCTCGCCGATACCAAGATCTTCCTGCCCGGCGGCCGTCAGGTGCGCCTCGCCGATCTCGGCACGGTGACCGACAGCTGGGAGGAGCCGAAGAGCTTCGCCCGCCTCGACGGCCGCCCGGTCGTGTCCTTCTCGATCTATCGCGCCAAGGGCGCCTCCGACACGACCGTCAACGACATCACCGCCGCCAAGGTGGCCGAACTCGGCAAGCTCCACCCGAACGTCGTCTTCACCAAGATCGACGACGGCGTCTTCTCGACCTACGGCAACTACGAGTCGGCCATGCACTCGCTCCTGGAGGGGGCGGGTCTGGCGGTGCTCGTGGTGTTCATCTTCCTGCGCGACATCCGGGCTACCATCGTGGCCGCGATCGCCATGCCGCTCGCCGCCGTGCCGACCTTCTGGGCGATGAGCATGATGGGCTTCTCGCTCAACCTGGTCAGCCTGCTCGCCATCACCCTGGTGACCGGCATCCTGGTCGACGACGCGATCGTCGAGATCGAGAACATCGTCCGGCACATGCGGATGGGCAAGTCGCCCTACCGCGCGGCCATGGAGGCGGCCGACGAGATCGGCCTCGCGGTCATCGCCATCACGATGACGATCATCGCGGTGTTCGCGCCGGTCAGCTTCATGGGCGGCATCGCCGGCCAGTATTTCAAGCAGTTCGGCCTGACGGTCGCGGTCGCGGTGTTCTTCTCGCTGCTGGTCGCGCGCCTGATCACGCCGATGATGGCCGCCTATCTGTTCCGCAGCCACGGGCATGAGGAGGCCCATGACGGCTGGATCATGCGCGCCTACACGGCCGTGCTGCGGGCCACGCTGCGCTTCCGTTGGCTGACCCTGATGGCCGGCATCGCCTTCGCGATCGGCTCGATCATGTCGGCCTCGACCCTGCCGCAGGGCTTCATCCCGCCGGAAGACCTGTCGCGTCTGGTGGCTTCGATCGAACTGCCGCCGGGGTCGTCGCTCGACGACACCGCGCGGGTGACCGATGCGGCCATGCGGGACCTGAAGAAGATCCCCGAGGTCAAGGACGTGTTCGTGCTCGGCGGCACCTCGCCGACCGGCACGCTCGAACTGCGCCGGGCCAAGCTGACCGTCAATCTCGTGCGCAAGTCAGAGCGCAAGCGCTCGCAGAAGACGCTGGAAAGCGTCGTCGGCGAGACGCTCGCCGGCATCCCGGACCTGCGCTTCTACTTCGTCAACGACCGCGGCGAGCGCGAGCTGACCGTCGGCCTGCTCGGTGCGGACGGCAAGGCCGTCAACGATGCGGCGCTGGCCCTGCAGAGCGCCATGCTGAAGAACCCGATCTACGCCTATCCGACCGCCAACGCGGCGCTGGATCGGCCGGAGATCCGGATCGTGCCGCGGTTCGATCTGGCCGCCGATCTCGGCATCACGCCGGAATCGATCTCGGAGACGATCCGCATCGCCACGATTGGCGACAACGGCCCGAACCTCGCCAAGCTCAATCTGGGCCTGCGCCAGATTCCGATCCGCGTCCAGGTCGAGACCGACGCGCGGGCGGATCTCTCCACCCTGTCCGCCCTGCGGGTGCCGACGGGGTCGGGAAAGTCGGTGCCGCTGTCGAGCGTCGCCGAGATCGGCTTCGGTCAGGGTCCGTCCTCGATCCAGCGCTACGATCGCGAACGGCGGGTGACCGTCGGTGCCGCCATGACGGCGGGCCACGCCACCGGTGAAGGCCTCGAGGCCATGATGGCGCTGCCGGAAGCCAAGAATCTCCCGGTCGGGGTGCGCATCCAACCGACCGGCGACACGGAAATCCAGGACGAGGTCTTCGCCGGTTTCGCCTATGCGATGGGCGCCGGCATCATGATGGTCTTCGTGGTGCTGATCCTGCTGCTCGGCAACGTCTTCCTGCCGATCACCATCCTGGCCTCCCTGCCGCTCTCGGTCGCCGGCGTGGTGCTCGCCCTGCAGGCGACGCAGAACCCGGTCTCCATGCCGGTGGTCATCGGCATCCTGATGCTGATGGGCATCGTGACCAAGAACGCGATCATGCTGGTCGATTTCGCGGTCGAGCAGGAGAAGCACGGCATGCCGCAGCGCGAGGCGATCGTCGATGCCGGCCGCAAGCGGGCGCGCCCGATCGTCATGACCACCATCGCCATGGTGGCCGGCATGATGCCGGCGGCCTATGCGGCCGGCGAAGGCGGCGAGTTCCGCGCCCCGATGGCGATCGCGGTGATCGGCGGCCTGATCGTCTCCACGGTCCTGTCGCTGCTGTTCATCCCGAGCTTCTACACGATCATGGACGATGTCGGCCGCTGGACCGGCAAGGCCTTCGCCTGGATCCTGCGCCCGAACAGCCCGGACGAGGACGACGCGGCGGCCGTGCCGGGGCACCCGAGCGACGTGGCCGTCGCGGTCCCGGGCGGACACGCCGCTAACCCTCATGCCCCGGGCGGCCACGCCGCCCACGCTCATGCTCCGGGCGGCCACGCCCAGGGCGGTCATGGGGGCGGCGGGCACGCGGCGGGCGACCACGGTCCGTCGGCGACCATCGTCGCCCTGACGGCAGCCGAGCGCCGCAAGGCCGAAGCGAAGTTGTCCGCCCTGCCCTTGGCGGCAGAATGATCGCCGCGGGGCGGACGGCCGCAATGCAGCCGCCCGCCCCGCCGCCCGCTTTTCATCGCCGCTACCGTATCCGGCCTTTCGATCTGCGAGCACGCGCCACGATCTAGTGGTTTGATCGAGACGGATGGTACCCATCCGTCTCGTGAATCCAAACCACTAACTCTTTGACGACGTGGTCAATTCAATCTGACATTTGCGGAACGCAAATGTCAGATTTTGACCACTAGGCCTCGTTTCGTCTTTTCACATCCCGCCTGACATTCGACATTATTGCCACCGAAATACCTCAATGCGTTTCTTTTATTTTATTGTGACAGGCTTCCACTCGGCGTAGCCTGAATACTCTCTGATTCACGCTGGCACTACGCTCGGGAACACAAATTCCACGCCGCCATCAACGGTTCGTTAGCCGGGCGGCCGTAACCTTGCCGGCGATTCACAGGGACGAAATGCATGGACAAGCTGCAGGAGAGCAGGACGACGGCGGTCTACGATCACGTCACGATGTTCGAGCTTGCGCCGGTTTCGCTGTGGCTCGAAGACTATAGCGGTCTCAGGCGGCTGTTCGATGCCTGGCGCGCGGCCGGAATTTCCGACCTGCGCGCCTATCTCGGCGAGGATCGGGCGCGGGTGCAGGCCTGTTCGGCCGAGATCCGCATCGTCGAGGTCAACCGCCGCACGCTCGACCTGTTCGGTGCCGCGGACCGCGACGATCTGGTTCGCAATCTGCCGGTCGTCTTTCGCGACGAGATGTTGTCGACCCATATCGACGAACTGGTCCAGCTCTGGTCCGGCGCGACCCGCTTCGGCGGCGACACCGTGAACTACCGGCTCGACGGCCGCCGGCTCGACGTCCATCTCCAGGGCACCATCCTGCCCGGGCACGAGGCGACCTGGGACCGCGTCCTGGTCGCCATCGAGGACATTTCCGAGCGCGAGTATGCGCGCAAGCGGCAGGCCGCCAGCGAGGCCTATGCGCAGGGGCTGTTCGAGCATTCCCCGGTCTCGCTGTGGGTCGAGGATTTCAGCCGGATCAAGCAGCTGCTCGACGGGCTGCGCCAGCGCGGCATCGCCGATTTCCGCGTCTTCACCGATGTCCATCCGGAATTCGTCAACCAGTGCGCCTCGGAAATCCGCGTCATCGATGTCAACAAGCGCACGCTCGACATGTTCGGCGCTCCGGATCGCGCGACCCTCTTGCGCCATCTGCCCGACATCTTCCGCGACGCCATGGTGCGGGACTTCCGCGAGCAGCTGATCCAGCTCTGGGACGGGCACCTGTTCCACACGCGGGAGGTCGTCAACTACACGATCGAAGGCGACGAGCTGCATCTCCTGCTGCAGTTCTCCGTGCTGCCCGGCCACGAGCGGGACTGGTCGCTGGTCCAGATCGCGCTGACCGACATCACCGCGCGCAAGAAGGCCGAGGCCTATCTCGAATATCTCGGCCGCCACGACGTGCTGACGCAGCTTCTCAACCGGGCCCACTATTCGGAAGAGATGAAGCGGCTCGAACGCAAGAAGCTGTTCCCGGTCTCGATCGTCATCGCCGACCTCAACGGCCTGAAGACCGCCAACGACAGCTTCGGCCATGCGGCCGGCGACAGCCTCTTACGGCGCGCCGGCGAGGTGCTCAACAAGGTCACCGAGGCGCCCGCCAGCGCCGCCCGCATCGGCGGCGACGAGTTCGCGCTGCTGCTGCCGTTCACCGACGAGCGCGGAACCGGTGAGATCATCAAGCAGGTCCGCAACCTGGTCCAGTTGAACAACCAGTTCTATCCCGGCCAGCCGCTCAGCTTCGCCATCGGCGCGGCGACGGCCTTGCCGGGCGAAAGCCTGGAACAGGCCGCACGCCGGGCCGATCTCGCGATGTATGCCGACAAGCGGGCCCAGAAGCTGTCGTCCGGGCCGCTCTGCGAAGCGGCCGAGTGACGCCGCGGGGGCCGAGCCCCCGTCGGCCCCGTCTTTCGCCGACCGGCCGCACGGTGACGGTCGGCTCTCCCGGTCAGGCCAGATCCTTGGCGATGCGCATGCCGTCGAAGACGGCGGCGTGGATGTTGCGCGAGGCGACCGCGTCGCCGATCCGGTAGAGGCGGAAGCCCTGCCCCGCCGGTGCCGGCTGCGCGGTCCCGGCGACGAAGGCCTTGTAGTCGACCGCACCGCCATTCGACGACAGCGGCTTCAGCGCGAAATAGAGATCCTCCAGCGGCAGCGTACCGTGCTCGACCACGATCTGGTCGGCCCGCTTCTCGACCAGCCCGCCGCCATATTCCTGCTCGAACACGCCGACGAGGCCGTTGCCGTCGCGCCGCACCGCGCGCAGGCGCAGATTGAGCGTGGTCGCCACGCCATGCTTGGAGAAGGCGCGGAAATAGACCGGATAGTTGGTGCCGCCGACCTCCGGCGCCAGCGTGCGCTCCGGCGTGACGACCTCCAGCTTCGCGCCGGCTTCCGCGATCGCCTCGGCGGCGGTCATGCCCGGATGGTTGCCGTTGTCGTCATAGAGAATGACCGTCTCGGCCGGCTTCACCGTGCCGGACAGAATGTCCCAGGTCGTCGTCACCAGGTCGGCACCGGAATCGAGGAACTCGACATTCGGCAAGCCGCCCGTGGCGACGATCACGACATCAGGCGATTCCGCCGTGACGTCTGATACTTCCGCGTAGGTGTTGAAGCGGAACTGGACCCCGTGGCGGGCGCATTGCTCCAGCCGCCAGTCGACGATGCCCTGGATCTCGCGCCGGCGCTTCAGCCCGGCCGCGACCCGAATCTGGCCGCCGGCCGCGTCCGCCGCCTCGAACACCGTCACGGCGTGGCCGCGTGCCGCCGCCACCCAGGCCGCCTCCAGCCCGGCCGGACCGGCCCCGACGACGACCACCTTCAGCGCCCGCGGCGCCTTCTCGGTGATCTCGTGCGGAATGAAGCCTTCGCGGCCGGTCGCCGGATTGTGGATGCACAGCGCGTCGCCGCCGAAATAGATCCGGTCGATGCAGTAGCCCATGCCGACGCAGGGACGGATCTCGTTCTCGCGGCCCTCGGCGACCTTCCGGCCGATATGCGGATCGGCGATATGGGCCCGCGTCATGCCGACCATGTCGAGCTTGCCGGTTGCGACCGCGTGTCGGGCCGTCGCCACGTCCTGGATGCGCGCCGCGTGGAAGACCGGGAATTTCGTCGTCTCGCGCACCGTGCCGGCGAAATCGAGATGCGGCGCCGAGCGGTAGCCCATGCCGGGGATGACGTGCGACAGCGCCTCGTCGGTATCGATATGGCCGCGGATCACATTGATGAAGTCGATCAGCCCGGAACCGGCCAGCCGGCGGGCGATGTCGAGCCCTTCCTCCTGGCTGAGACCCCGGTCCCAATCCTCGTCGCAGACCATCCGGGTGCCGACGATGAAATCCGGACCGACCCGATCGCGCACCGCCTTCAGCACCTCCATGCCGAAGCGCAGGCGATTCTCCAGGCTGCCGCCATACTGGTCGTCGCGGGTATTGGTGGCCGGCGACCAGAACTGATCGATCAGGTGCCCGTACATCTCGAATTCGAGACCGTCGAGGCCGCCCGCCTTCACCCGCTCGGCCGCATCGGCATAGTCGGCGATGATGCGGGCCAGATCCCAGTCCTCGGCCGCCTTCGGAAAGGCGCGATGGGCCGGCTCGCGCACCGGCGACGGCGCCACCACCGGCAGCCAGCCGTCCTTGTTCCAGCCCGTGCGCCGGCCGAGATGGGTGATCTGGATCATCACCGCCGCGCCGGCCTCGTGCACGTCGTCGCTGAGCGCCTTCAGCCACGGCACCACCTCGTCCTTGTAGAGGACGATGTTGCCGAAGGCCTGCGGGCTGTCATGGGACACGACCGAGGAGCCGCCGATCATGGTCAGCGCGATGCCGCCCCGCGCCTTCTCGGCGTGATAGCGCCGGTAGCGGTCTTTCGGCATGCCGTCTTCGGTGTAGTAGGGCTCATGCGCCGTCGACATGAAGCGGTTGCGAAGCGTCAGGTGCTTCAGGCGGAACGGCTGGAGCAACGGGTCTTTCGATGCCGTATGGGACGGGACGGGCGCGTTCATTCAATGCTCCGGCAGCTGGGGGACGGCTTCGGCGATGGCGTAATAGTCGCCGGCATAGTCGCAATAGATGTGCCGCTCGATGCACAGGCCCGTCGGCCCGTCGAGCGTTCCGGCGGTGATCGAGATGCGCCCTTCCCCGGCCGGCTTCCAGAAGAGATTGCTGCCGCAAAGGCGGCAGAAACCGCGCTCGGCCTTCTCGGAGGAGCGGAACCAGGCCAGGCAGTCGTCGTGCGTCAGCACGAAGCGTTCGAGCGGAACCGAGGTCATCGCCGCATAGTGCCCGCTGGTCTTGCGGCACTGGACGCAATGGCAGGCGACGACGGCCCGCAGCGGCGCCTTCGCCTCGTAGCGCACCGCCCCGCATAGGCAGCCGCCGGACCGGACGTCGTCGGATTGCAGGTTGTGTTTCGCTTCGGATTGCGGTGCCGTGCTCATCGACAGGCCTCGCCGGCCCGGTCCACCGCGGAGCCCGGCGAATCAGCCGGCTGCGCTTGCGGCCCATGGCCGAGCGCGGTCAGTTCTGCCGCGACGATCCGGATGCAGTCGGGGCACAGACAATCGTCGAAGGGGCCGACGCCCGCCGGCAGGGGCACGGGCAGCCGGAACGCCTCCTGGCCGCACCAGCAGCGCCCGCTGCCGTCGTTGCGGCATCCAAACTCAGCGCCGCAGCGCGAGCAGGCGATCCTTCGAGACGCAGCGGCAGCACTCGGCATGGCCCCTCCCCGGTCGGAATCCACTGTCCGACCGGACGTCGCCGCTCGCTATCGAGAAGGCGACATCCGGCGGCGAAGCGTCGACGCGGATGGGAGGTCTGCGCCGGCCGGGGGCCTGCCGGTCGCGCGGATCACGCCGCGTCGAGATGGGCGAGGAAGCGGCGCAGACCGTCCTGCAGGTCATTGGCCTGGCCGCCGAGCCGGCGCGCCTGGGCGACGACGCCGTCGGCGGCGCCTTCCGTCGAGACGACCGCCGAACGCACCTCGCCGATATTGGAGGTGACGATGCCGGTGCGGCGCGAGGCGTCGCCGGCCGAGGTGGTGATCGCCCGCGTCGCCTCGGTCTGTTCCTCGACGGCCTCGGCAACCGAGCGCACCGCGCCGCCGATATCGCCGACCACCTGCCGGATGGTCTCGATCGCCTCGACGGCATCGCCGGTCACCCGCCGCATGGCCGCGATCTGGCCGGCGATCTCCTCGGTCGCCTTGGAGGTCTGGCCGGCAAGCGCCTTGACCTCGGAGGCGACGACCGCGAAGCCGCGCCCGGCCTCGCCGGCCCGCGCCGCCTCGATGGTGGCATTGAGCGCAAGCAGATTGGTCTGGCCGGCAATGCCCTGGATGATGTCGACCACGGTCCCGATCCGGTCCGCGGTATTCGACAGCGAGGCGACGATCTCGTTGGTCGAAGCCGCACGCCGGTCGGCCTCGCCGGCGACCGCGCCCGACCGGGCGATCAGTTCGGAGACCCGGCGCAGCGAGCCGAACAGCTGCTCGGAAGCCGAGGCGACGCTGCTCACGTCCTGGCTGGCATCCTGCGACGCATCGGCGACCGTGGTCGACTGCGCGGCCGACCGGCGCGCCAGCGTCGCCATGGCGCCGGCAGCCGTCTCCAGATCGACCGCCGCACGCCCGACCGATTCGGCGACGCCGCCGACCCGGGCCTCGAACTCCCGGGCAAGCCGCGTCGTCGATTCGCGCCGCTCGCGGTCGCGCATCTGGCGTTCGGCCTCCGCGACGCGGCCGCGCTCCAGCGCCTGCTGCTCGGTCGAAGTCTTGATGGTCTCCACGGCGCGCGCGATCTCGCCGATTTCGTCCTGGCGCGACCGGCCCTGGATCTCGGCGGCGAGATCGCCGCTGGCGATCGCCTTGAGGGCCGCGGTCAGCCGCAGGATCGGCCGGGTGATGCTGAGCGCGACCAGGATGCCGATCAGGACGGTGGCGGCGAGGATGGCGGCGCCGACCAGCCCCATGGTCCGGCTGATCGAGTCCGCGGCCGCCTGGGCCTCGGCGACGGACTTGTCCGCCACGATGGTCCAGGTCGTCCCGAACAGGCCGACCTCGGCGGTGCGCGCGAGACGTGGTTCGCCCGCCACCGCGTAGTGCAGCGTCCCGGAGGCGGCAGAGAAGTTCGCCGGCAGTCCGAGGTCCGCGGCCGGCAGGCCGGCGGTGGGCTTGCCCGCCAGCGGCGCGTCGGAGCGCAGCACACCGTCGGCGCCGACCGCGAAGGTCTGCCCGGTCTCGCCGAGCCCCTTCCGGTCGGCCAGCACGCGGTCGAAGATCGACGGTGTCAGGCGGACGACGACATAGCCGGCCCGGACATTGGCCTGGGCCTCGCCCATGGCGACATTCGCCTTCTTGACCACGGCCCGGCCGATGAAGGCCGACGGCAGCCCGTCGCCGCCCGGCGCATAGGCCGAGAAATCCTCGAACACGGCCTTGTCGTCCGCAGCCGCCTTCAGCGCGGCGAAGACGCGGGCAAGGCCGGTCCCGGCCAGGCTGCGATCCGCGACATCGAGGCCGAATTCGCCGGCCTTGGTCACCGAATAGACCACCCGGCCATCCTTGTTCAGAAACAGGATGTCGGCGTAGCCGCCGGTGCGGGTCAACTGCTGCGCGGCGCCGTGCATCTTGGCGTGGCGGACGCCGTAGACCTTGCCGAGCTTGGCGCCATCCCGCGCGATGCGCTCGGCCGCGGCCCCTTCCGTGAAATGGGCGCGGACGACATCGTAGTCCGGCTTGCCGGGCACCAGATTCTCGTCGAGATCGACCAGGCTGCCGCCGATCAGGCGATCCGCCACCATCGCCGCGGTGTCGATGTCGATCCGCTCCGCGACCAGAGCCAGGCTCAGTTCGCGGGCGGTGGCGGCCTGCGCCAACCGCTCGGAGGCCTCGTCTTCGAGCGCGTTGCGCGCGCCCGACCAACCGATCCCACCCATGACCGCCGCGCTTGCGACAGCCAGGGCCACCAGCGCGAAGGGAAGCCGGACACGAAGCGAAGCAAGCATCATCGGGATGTCCTGAGTGACGGTTGGATGGCAAGACGACGTCGCCACCGTCTCAACCGGTTCAGGATAAGTGATGCCGCGCTAACATTGTCCTTACGGAATGTAACGACATGTCAGCCTCGATGCCGCGGATTGTCGCAGCGGACTCAAGCTCACATGCGCATCCGGCTGCCCTTCGGATCGAACAGCGGTTCGGACAGCAGGCGCGCCGGCCGGCGCTCGCCGATGATCTCGATCTCGTAGGCCGCCGACGGATCGGACGCGCCGGCCTCGACATAGCCGAGCGCCACCGAAACGCCCGAGGCATGGGCGTAGCCGCCCGAGGTGACCCAGCCGACCACCGTGCCGTCGCGCCAGATCGGCTCGTCGCCGATCACGTCGGCATCGAGCGCATCGACCACGAAGGTGTTGAGCAGCCGCTCCGGCCCCTTGTCGCGGGCGGCGAGCAGCGCGTCGCGGCCGATATAGCCGGTCTTCTGGGTCGAGACGAAGCGCTCCAGCCGCGCCTCCCAGGGCGTATAGATCGGCCGGTATTCGCGCGACCAGGACCCGAAGCTCTTCTCCAGCCGGAGCGAATTCAGCGCCCGGGCACCGAACGGCCTGAGGCCGAGATCGGCGCCGTTGGCGACGAGGAGGTCGAGCAGCGTGCGCTGGTGCTCCGGCTTGACCCAAAGCTCGTAGCCGAGATCGCCCGTATAGGTGACCCGGCCGACCAGGGCCGGCAGCGTGCCGAGATCGAATTCGGCGACATCCATGAACCGGAAGCCTGCGGCGGAGACGTCGCGCGCGGCGATGCGCGTCATCAGTTCGCGCGATTTCGGCCCGGCGATCTGGAAGCCGGTGAGACCGAGGCCGAGCGAACGGACGGAGACGCCGGCCGGCGCCGCGGCCAGGAACCAGCGCATGTGATAGGCCTCCGCGAGGCTCGATCCGAAGATCACGAAGCGCTCGTCGGACAGCCGGCCGACGGTGAAGTCGCCGATCAGACGGCCGGCCGGATTGAGCATCGGCGTCAGCACCATGCGCCCGGCCGCCGGCAGGCGGTTCGGCAGCAGCCGGTCGAGGAAGCCTTCGGCGCCGGCCCCGGTCACCTCGTATTTGGCGAAGTTGGAGATCTCCAGGAGGCCGACCGCCTCGCGCACCGCCCTACATTCGGCGCCGACATGGGCGAAATCGTTCGACCGGCGGAACGAGAAGTCGTCCTTCGCCTCCTCGGGCGACGGCGCGAACCACAGCGCGTGTTCCAGGCCGCACAGATCGCCCATGACCGCGTTCATGCCGACGAGCCGGTCATAGACCGGCGTCGTGCGGAACGGCCGCGCCGCCGGCAGTTCCTCGTTGGGGAAGCGGATGCGGAAGCGGCGGGAATAGTTCTCGCGCACCTTCGCATTGGTGTGGCCGAGCGTGGTCCAGTCGCCATAGCGGGCGACATCCATGCCGAACACGTCGAAGCCCGGATCGCCGTCGACGATCCAGTTCGACAGCGCCAGACCGACGCCGCCGCCCTGGCTGAACCCGGCCATCACCCCGCAGGCGACCCAGTAGTTCTGAACGCCGCGGATCGGGCCGACCAGCGGATTGCCGTCGGGCGCGAAGGTGAAGGGTCCGTTGATGATCCGGCGGATGCCGGCCCGGGCATAGGCAGGGAAATGCTCGAAGCCGACCTCGAGCGAGGGCGCGATGCGGTCGAGATCCGGCTCGAGCAGGTTCTGCCCGAAATCCCACGGCGTGGTTTTCTCGCTCCAGGGCTTGCAGGCCTTCTCGTAGGTGCCGAGCAGCATGCCGCCGCGTTCCTGGCGGGTGTAGATCTCGCCCTCGAAATCGAGCGCGGTGATCACCTCCTTGCCGGTCGCGGCGTTGATCTCGGCGACCTCGGGCATGTCCTCGGTCAGGAGATACATGTGCTCCATGGCCAGGATCGGCAGTTCCAGCCCGATCATGCGCCCGCATTCGCGCGCCCACAGGCCGCCGGCATTGACCACATGCTCGGCATGGACCGTGCCCTGCTCGGTGATCACGTCCCAGGTGCCGTCGGCACGCTGGCGGGTATCGATCACCCGGTTGCGCAGCACGATCTCGGCGCCGTTGATCTTGGCCGACTTGGCATAGGCGTGGGTGGTGCCGTAGGGGTCGAGATGGCCCTCGAACGGGTCGTACATGGCACCGACGAACTTAGCCTCGTCGATCAGCGGCATCAGCCGCTTGGCCTCCGCGGCCGAGATGATCTCGGTATGCATGCCGAGATAGCGGCCGCGGGCATGGGCCATCTTGAGCCATTCCATGCGCTCGCGCGTGCCGGCCAGCATGACGCCGCCGGTCAGGTGCAGCCCGCAGGACTGGCCGGAGATCGCCTCGATCTCCTTGTAGAGCTCGACCGTGTATTGCTGCAGCTTGGCGACGTTCGGATCGCCGTTCAGCGTGTGGAAGCCGCCGGCGGCGTGCCAGGTCGAACCGGCGGTCAGCTCCGCCCGCTCGATCAGCATCACGTCCGTCCAGCCGCGCTTGGTCAGGTGATAGAGCACCGAGCAGCCGACCACACCACCGCCGATGACGACAACACGGGTCGAGGATCTCATGGTCTTGGCTCCGGATTGCATCTCAAGGTAGAATTTTCAGATCTTGGGATTGTCGGCGCACGGTCGGGGCTTGTCCCGACATCTTGCGCAAATATATACACAGGGGCGACGCGATGCCGTCGATCGAACGCGACCTGCGCCGGATACGGCAACGCCTGTCGGAAGAGGGCTGGACCATCGTGCGCCAGGACGGTCCGCACGACGTGTTCAGGCATCCGGATCGCAAGGGAGTCGTGGTGGTCCCGCGCCATCGGGGCGAACTGGCCACCGGCACGGCGCGTTCGATTGCACAACAGGCCGGCTGGCTGTGAGCTGTCGGCCAGCGCGGTGACCTGGAGGGTCCCATGAAGCACTTTGTCGGCATCGTCGAAAAGGAACCCGGCTCCTTGTGGAGCATCTGGTTTCCCGACTGCCCGGGCTGCACGACCGCCGCCGAAGACTTCGAGACCGCCGTGGGACAGGCGAAGGACGCCCTCCGGCTTTGGGTCGACGCAGCGGCCGACGACGGCGGTGCCGTCATCCTTCCCCGCACGCTCGACCAGTTGCGGACGGATCCGGCCGTCCTGGAGGCGCTCGCGCAGGGTCATGCGGCGATCCTCGTGCCGCTGATCCAGGAATCCGGGCGCTCGGTTCGCGCCAACATCTCGCTCGATGCCGGCCTGCTGCAGTCGATCGACATGGCCGCCAAGGCGCGCGGCCTGACCCGCTCGGCCTTCCTGGCCTCGGCGGCGCGCGAGAAGATCCTCGCCGAGGTCTGAACCGCCTCGGGGGACGCCCCAAAGGCCACCCCAAAGCCCGCCCCGGAAGCCGCCCGCCGCACCGCCAGACGGGCCGCCCGGAGATTGGCCGGCGTCACAGCGCCAGGTCATAGGTGACCCATCGCGTCTTCATCGCCAGCCGGTCGTAGACCTTGCGGGCGCGGGCATTGTCCTCTGCGGTGATCCAGCGGATCACACTCCAACCGCGGGCGCGGCCGATCTCGGCGATCCGGCCGATCAGCGCATCCGCCGCGCCCGATCCGCGCGCCGCCTCCGACACGAAAAGATCGTCCAGGAAGCCGCCGGTGGTGGCGGAGAGCGGGCGCGCGAAGGCCCGGAAATGGGCGATGCCGACCGGCCGGCCGGCGGCGTCGACCGCCACCAGCCCCTCGACCTGATGGGCCGGATCCATCAGCCAGGACCAGACCGTGTCGCGCATCGCCGGCGTCTGGGTCACCCGATAGAAATCGGCATAGCCGGCATAGAGGTCGTCCCAGGCCGCGCGATGCTCGGGGGCGGTCGGCAGGATCCGGATGGCGTCCGTCGTCATGATCAGAAATCCGTCGGGGCGCCGCCCTCGGCCTTGCGGCGGGCGACGAAGGCGGCCAGCTCCTCGGCCACGGCCGGATCGATCGCCGGTTCGGCATAGCCGGCCAGCTTGTCCCGGTAGAGCCGCTCGGCCGTGTCGTAGGCGGTCGGGCTGCCGGCCTCGCGCCAGGTCTCGTAGTTGCGCCAGTCGGAGATCATCGGCGCGAAGAAGGCGGTGCGGTAGCGCGCCTGGGTATGGGCGCAGCCGAAGAAGTGCCCGCCCGGCCCGACCTCGCGCATGGCGTCGAGCGCCAGGCTGTCGGCATCGACCACCAGGGGGGTGAGGAATTCGGCGACCATGCCGAGCATGTCGGCATCGAGCACCATCTTCTCGAACGAGGCGTGCAGCCCGCCTTCCATCCAGCCGGCGCCGTGCATGAGCAGGTTGGCGCCGCCCATGATCGCGCCCCACAGCGAGAAGACGCTCTCATAGGCCGCCTGGGCATCGAGCGTATTGGCCGCGCAGGCATTGGACGACCGGTAGGGCAGACCGTAGCGCCGGGCGAGCTGGCCGCCGAGCAGGGCCGATTTCATGTATTCCGGCGTCCCGAATGCCGGCGCGCCGGACTTCATGTCGACATTCGACGTGAAGCCGCCATAGACGAAGGGCGCGCCGGGCCGGACCGTCTGGGCGAGCACCAGGCCGGCGAGCGCCTCGGCATTCTGCTGGGCGACCGCGCCGGCGATGGTGACCGGCGCCATGGCGCCGGCGAGCGTGAAAGGCGTCAGCACCGTCACCTGGTTGGCGCGCGCCATCTGGATGACGCCTTCCAGCATCGGCGCGTCGAGCCGCAGCGGCGAGGACGAATTGATGATGGTGAAGACCGAGGGCTCGCGCTCCAGCTGCTCGCGCGGGATGCCGCGCGCGATCCGGGCCATCTCGATGCCGTCGACGATGCGCTCGCGGCCGAGCGCATAGGCGTGGATCGGCTTGTCGGTCAGCGTCAGCATGTCGTAGAGCGCGTCGAGATGCCGGATCGAGGCATGCAGGTCGGCCGGCTCGGTCGGGTAGCCGGCGACGATGTGGATCGCATCGAGCGCCTGGCAGAGCCGCACCAGGTTCTGGAAATCGGCCCGGTTGCCCGGCCGCCGGCCGCCCTGCCGGTCGGCCACGTTGGGGGTCGAGGCGACCGACCCGAAGGCGACATAGCCGTCGCCGAGCATCATGTCCCGGTCGGGGTTGCGGGCATGCAGCCGGAAGCTCGACGGCGCGCGGCCGATCACGCTCTCGACGAGGCCGCGATCGAAGCGCACGCGCTCGGAATCCGGATCCACGTCCGCCCCGGCCGCCTTCAGGATGGCGCGCGCCTCGACATGGAGGAAATCCATGCCGATCTCTTCGAGCACCGTCAGCGAGGCCTGGTGGATCGCCTCCAGCTCGTCCGCCGAAACGGCGCTGACCGGGGCGAAGGGCAGGCGCGGCTGCGGCTTGCGGGCGGCCTGCGGCGCGGCCCGGGTCCGCTCCTCGCGTCCGCGCCGGCCGCGGCGCTCGCCGGCCGGGGCTCCGGTCTCCTGGGGGACTGCCGTCTCGATGGTCATGGATCGCCTTGTCGCCGCGCGGATTCCGCCGCCGTCGACCGGAAACTGCCCTGTCGGGGGCCGCGCGAAAAGGGTCGCCGTGACAGGATCGCATTTTTGGATCGCGGCATCGAATAAATGGCGCTCCCGAAGCCCCGGCGCTTCTCTAAACCTTGGCCGGTCAACCGGAGTGAACCGCATGAGCCGTTGGGACCTCGCCATGAGCCCGCATGTCACCGGCGGTGCCGGCGCGCGTCAGGCCGTCGGAGCCCTGACGGCGGCCCGCACCGGACCGGGCGCGGCGGTGCTGCTCGTCGCCGATCCCGGCCTCGCCGCCACGCCGCTGATCGGCGAGGTCACGGCCTCGCTCGCCGCCGCCGGTCTCGGCGTCACGGTCTTCTCGGACTTCACCGGCGATCCGACCGCCGCCCAGGTCGATGCGGCCGCCGACATGGCGCGCCGCACGGGAGCCCGCGCCGTGGTCGCGCTCGGCGGCGGCTCGGCACTCGATCTCGGCAAGGCGGTCGGCGCGATCGCCGGCGACACCGCCCCGGCCGTCGCCTACCAGCTGTGCGAACGCGACTTCCCGGCCGCGACGCTCGCCCGCATCTGCATCCCGACCACCTCCGGCACCGGCTCGGAGGCGACCCGGACGGCGATCGTGACCCGCGCCGACAAGGCCAAGGTCTGGCTCTGGGGCGACGCGATCAAGGCGCACGAGATCATCCTCGATCCGGAGACCACGCTGTCGCTGCCCGCGCATCTGACCGCCCAGACCGGCATCGACGCCCTGGTCCATGCGCTTGAGGCCGCCACCAACGGCAACGCGAACGCCGCCAACAATCTCTACGCCCATGAGGCGATCCGGTTGGCGAGCCGGAACCTGGAGGCCGCCGTTGCGGACGGCAGCGACCTCGCCGCGCGCGACGGCCTGCAGCGCTCGGCCTGGCTCGCCGGCATCGCGATCGACAATGGCGGCACCGCCGTCGCCCACACGATCGGCCATGCACTCGCCTCGCTGCGGCCGCTGCATCACGGCCGCTCGGTCGCGCTCGGCATGATCGCGACGCTCGCCTGGAACCTCGCCGACGACGACGGCCGCTTCGATGCCGCCGCCCGGGCGATGGGCCTCGCCGGCGCCCGCGACCTGCCCGAGGCCTTCGAGCGACTGACCCGTTCGGTCGGCATCAAGGTCTCGCTCGCGGACGAATTCGCCGGCGTGACGCCGGACGCGCTCGCCGCCCAGATGGCGCGGCCGGAAAATGCCGCCATGCGCCTGTCCAACCGCCGCAGGATCGAGGACGGCGATCTCCTCGTCTTCGCCGAACGGGTGCTGACCCAGGCCTGATGCCCACTTGCGGGCACCCTGCAGGCGCGTGGCCCGGCCGCCGCGCTGCAGCCGGAACGGAGAGGAATGCCATGCTCGACCGCCCGACGACCCGTGCCGGCTGGGAGGCCCGCGCCGCCGACCTGAAGCCGGAAGGCCGCGCCTTCATCGACGGCCGCCTTGTCCCGGCCCGGTCCGGCCGGACCTTCGAGAAGCGCTCGCCGGTCGACGGCCGGATCATCGCCGCGGTCGCCGATTGCGACGCGGCCGATGTCGATGCCGCGGTCGCCGCCGCGCGCGCCGCCTTCGAGGACGGCCGCTGGCGCAACCTGCCGCCGGCCGAGAAGAAGCGCATCCTGCTCGCCTTCGCCGACAGGATCCGCGCCGATCTCGATCATCTCGCCCTCCTGGAGACGCTCGATGTCGGCAAGGTGATCGGCAATGCACTCGCCGTGGACGTGCCCTTCTGCGCCAACTGCCTGCAATATTACGCGGAATTCGCCGACAAGCTGTATGACGAGATCGCCCCGGTCGGCCCCGACGACACGGCGCTCGTGCGCAAGGAACCGCTCGGCGTCATCGGCGCGATCGTGCCGTGGAACTATCCGCTGATCATCTCCGCCTGGAAGATCGGCCCGGCCTTGGTGGCGGGCAATTCGGTCGTCCTGAAGCCGGCCGAGCAGTCGCCGCTGTCCGCCATCCGCCTCGGCCAACTGGCCAAGGAGGCCGGCCTGCCCGACGGCGTGCTCAACATCGTGCCCGGTTTCGGCGAAAGCGCCGGCCAGCCGCTGGCCCTCCACCCGGACGTGGACATGATCTCCTTCACCGGCTCGACCGAGGTCGGCAAGCTGATGATGGTCTATGCCGGCCAGTCCAACATGAAGCGCGTGGCGCTCGAATGCGGCGGCAAGAGCCCGCATGTGGTCATGGCCGACGCCGATCTCGACGCGGCCGCCGAGGGCATCGCCTGGGGCATCTTCTATAACCAAGGCGAGACCTGCCATGCCGGCTCGCGCGTCCTGGTCCATCGCAGCGTCCAGGCCGCGCTGGTCGAGAAGATCGCGGCCGTCGCCAAGGCGCAGATCCCGCTCGGCCATGCCCTCGACCCGGCCGCCCAGATGGGCGCGCTGGTCGAGCCCCGCCACCTGGAGCGGGTGCTCGGCTATGTCGAGACCGGCCGCGCCGAGGGCGCCCGCATCGCCTGCGGCGGCCGACGCGCCACCGCGGACGGGCTGGAGGCCGGGCTCTACATGGAGGCGACCATCCTGGACGATGTCGCGCCGAATGCCCGCGTCGCCCGGGAGGAGATCTTCGGCCCGGTGCTGGTCGTGACGCCGTTCGAAACCGAGGCCGACGCGGTTCGGCTCGCCAACGATTCCATCTACGGCCTCGCCGCGGCGGTCTGGACGGCCGACATGAACGCCGCGCACCGGCTGACCCGATCGATCCGCGCCGGCACGGTGTGGGTCAACTGCTTCGACCGATCCTCGCTCGCGACCCCGTTCGGCGGCTTCAAGCAGTCCGGTTTCGGCCGCGACCGCAGCCCGCATGCGATCGAGAAATACATGGATTTCAAGACGGTCTGGACCGCCTACCGGTGAGACCAGCCGGAAGCGGCACTCAAGAACCGACTGCGAGGGGCAGGAACGCGCGATGAAGATCACCGCCATCGAGATCACCCATCACCGCCTGCCGCTCGACCCGCCCTTCAATGCCAGCTGGGATACAAGGCCGCGCACCCATTTCGATGCCACCATCGTGCGCGTGAAGACCGACGAGGGCATCGAGGGCATCGCGTCGGGCGACACCATGACCGGCTTTGCCGGCCACGAGCCGATGTTCGTCGGCCAGGACCCGCTCGCCATCGAGCGCCACTACCGCATCCTGTCCAACATCCAGTTCCACTACGGCCGCTGCTGGCCGCTCGATCTGGCGCTGTGGGATCTCGCCGGCAAGATCGCCGGCCAGCCGGTCTGGAAGCTGCTCGGCGGCCTCAGCGACCGGGTCCGCGCCTATGCCTCCTCGGGCACCTTGCGGGCGCCGGCCGCGCTCGCGGATGCGGCCGAGGCCTATTTGGCGCAGGGCTTCAAGGCGCTCAAGATCCGCTTCCACCGCGGCGACTGGCGCGCCGACGTGGCCGCGCTCGAAGCCGTGCGGGCGCGGGTCGGCGACCGGCTGGAGCTTATGGTCGACTGCAACCAGGGCTGGCGCATGTCCTGGGACGCCTATGCGCCCTGGTCGCTCAAGGACGCGCTCCAGGTCGCCCGCGAGATGGAGCGGATCGGCGTCTACTGGATGGAGGAACCGCTGTTCCGCGCCGATCGCGACGGCATGCGGCGGCTGCGCGAGATGGTCGACGTGCGTATCGCCGGCGGCGAGATGACCCGCGAGATCTACGAGTTCCGCGACCTGATCCGCGACGGCTGCCTCGACGTGGTCCAGCCCGACGCCGCGCTGGTCGGCGGCATCTCGGGCCTGCGCCGCGTCGCCGCCATGGCGGAGGCCGCCAATCTGGTGTTCACGCCGCATACCTGGACCAACGGCATGGGGGTGGTCGCCAACGCGCATCTGACCTGCGGGCTTGCCGACGCGCCCTTCATGGAATTCCCGTTCGATCCGCCGGAATGGTCGCTCGATCGGCGCGACTTCCCGATGCGGGCGCCGCTCACCATCGATGCCGACGGCTTCGTGGTGCTGTCCGACCGGCCCGGGATGGGCTACGAACTGGACGAAGACCGGCTCGCGGCGACCCGCATCGGCTGACCGCCGGCCGGCGACCCCGAGGATCCCGCATGGACCGTCGCTGGCTGCCGCTCAATGCGCTCCGGGCCTTCGAGGCCGCCGGGCGCCACCGCAGCTTTACCGCCGCCGCCCAGTCGCTGATGGTGACGCAATCCGCCGTCAGCCGGCATGTCATCGGGCTCGAAGACCTGCTCGGCATCCAGCTGTTCGAGCGCAAGCCGCACCAGCTCGCGCTGACCGATGCCGGCCGCCGCATCCTGCCGGTGGTGACGCGCTCCTTCGACCGCATCGACGAGGTGCTGGAGGAGGTGCGCGCCGACAAGGGCACGCCGCGTCGCGCGCTCAAGGTGCTGCTGCCGCACACCTTCGCCCACCAGCTGGCGATCCCGATGCTGAAGGACTTCCGCGCCGAGCATCCCGATATCGGCATCGACCTCGACAGCCGCACCGTCGCCGGGCCGATGGAGCGCAGCGCCGATGTGGCGGTGGTCTATTCCGAGCCGAAGGTCACCGACCGCGTGCTCGATCTCCTGTGGATGGTGCGCCTGACGATCCTCTGCCACCCGGACGTGGCCGCGACCGCCCGGCCCGGCGATCTCGCCGGCTTCCTCGGCGCCCACGACCTGCTCCATGTCCGCCTCGACGAGCGGCCGAAGACCTATCTCTGGGACATGTTCGCCCGCTCGGCCGGCTGCCCGGACCTGAAGACCGACCGCGGCCTCGTCTTCGACACCGCCCAGATGGCGGCCGGCTATGCGATGGCGGGCGAGGGCCTCGCGCTGGTCGATCCGCTGCTCTTTCGCGAGGAGATCGCCGCCGGCCGGCTCGTCCGCCCGGTCGACCTGATGATCGACGACGGCTACGGCTACTATCTCGCCACCGACCCGGACGATCTCGGCGAGACGGCGGTCTCGATCTTCCGCTCCTGGCTGATCCGCCGCTTCTCCGCGCCGCCCTTCACGACCGGCGGCCGCTCCACTCCGGACGGCAACGCGCCCTGATGCCGTCGCCCGCGACGAACCCATCGCGCGCGACAAGCCCGTCGCCCCCCCTGAAACGCGAAAGCCGCGCGGCACGGGTCCGCGCGGCCTCCGCTTGCAGTCGACGCACTCACTTGGCGGCAAGCAGATCCTTGACTTCGAGCAGGACGAACTCGTTGTCGTCCGCCTTGTTCGGCTCGCGACCGGCCGAGAAGGGCAGATTGTTGTCGTTGCCGACCACGATCAGGCCGGCCGCGGCATCGACCACGTCGACATTCTCGATGGTCACGAAGGGCATGGCGAGCTTGCCGCCCCGGCCGCCCTGGCGGGCGAGTTCGCGCGGGTCCTGGATGGCGAGCAGGTCGATGTCGCCGATCTTGCGCACCAGGCCGCCGACATTGGCGTCGGAGAACTCGACCTTCACGATGCGCTTGTACTTGGCCACGTCCTCGAAGCAGTCGGGCTTCTTCTCGCCGGCCGGGCAGGCCTTGTCGGCGGTACCTTCGCCATTGTCGCGCTCGATGATCAGGCCGGTGGTGGCGTCGATCATGTTGAAGTCGCCGATGGCGTTGCCGTTGGCGGCGAGCTGGTACTTCCAGGACCGGCCGGTCCACTTCTCGGCCTGCACGTCGAATTCGAGCACGCGCAGCACTTCCTTGCCGTCGACGGTCTCAAAGGCCTTCTTGCCCTCGTCCCAGATCGGGCCTTCCAGCAGCGCATACAGGAACTTGCCGTCGGGCGACTGGGCCATGCCCTCGAAGCCCTTGGAGCGGCGCACCTGGAAGGCGACCGGGGCGCCCGGCATGGCCGGGGTGGTGACCGCATAGTGGTCCGGCGACTTCACGACCTTGCCGTCGACTTCCGTCTCGAACACCGCCTCGACCCGGCCGTTGGCATCGGTCCGAACGAGATAGGGGCCGAGTTCCTCGCCGATCCAGAGCTTGCCGGCGATCGGCTGGATCGACTCGATGTCGAAGTCGGCGCCGGTCAGATAGCGCTCGCGGGTGCCCTCGTTCATGATCCGGAACGGAACCTTCTTGTCCGGGTCGGTCAGGAAGGTGGTGGCGCTGCGCTCGACCTTGCCACCGGCGAAGTCGATCTTCAGCCGGTGCACCATCAGGGCGGCGTCGGGCGAGTTGCCCTTGGAACCGAAACCGTTGTCGGTCAGCACGAGATACTCGCCGTTGCCGAGCGAGCGGATGCCCGAGAAGCCCTGCACGGCCTGGCCTTTGAACGGCAGCGAGAGGCCGGTCGGGCGGATGCCGGACTTGCCCATGACCGAGCCGATCGCGTCGGTGCGGCGGCCGCCCTGCGTGAACTTCGCGGAGGTCTTGAGGTCGTCCGGCGCATCGGCCGGGGCGTCGACGAAGCTCGCCGCCGGCAGCACGGCGTGGCCCATCAGGGTGGCCTTGAAGGACTTCGGCTCGCCGTCGGCGAGGGCGGCGGTGGCGAGCGTCAGGCTCGCGAGGATCGCGGCGAGGCAGGTGCGCATGGCAGTCTCCCGGAGTGGTCGGTCGGATCGAAAGCGGTGCGCCACCTTTCCCCGGGGCCGATGACGGGCGTGCGAAAGACCGCCGTCAGATTGATGACAGGTTGGGGAATGACGGCCGCGGACAAGTCCCGTCGCAATTTCGTTCGGATCGCAGGCCAAGGGTCTGGCATCCTGACCCTCTGATTCTCCCCGGATTTTCGCCTTGGCCTCCGCCTATCGCTCCGTCGCCGCGCTGCTCGTGTCGGTGTTCCTGCTCCTGTCGGGCAACGGCCTGCTGTTGACCATCATCCCGCTCGGCGCGCGGGCGCACGGCCACAGCGAGATCGAGATCGGCTTCCTCGGCTCGGCCTATTTCGTCGGCATGCTGATCGGGGCGGTGATCAACCCGGCCGCGGTGCGTCGCTCCGGCCATGCGCGCGCCTATACGGCCTCGGTCGCGCTGGCCGTCATCGCCACGCTCGGCTTCGCGGTCTTCCACCAGCCCTGGGCCTGGATCCTGTTCCGCGGCGTGCTCGGCTTCTGCTTCGCCGGCCTCTATGCGACGGTCGAAAGCTGGCTGCAGGGCAAGTCCGAGAATGCGGTGCGCGGCCGGGTGTTGGCGGCCTACAGCGTGGTGCAATATGCCGGCTGGGCGGTCGGCAACCAGTTGATCGGCCTCGACGAGCCGACCTCGTTCACGCTCTTCTCCGGCGCCGCGGCGCTCCTCGCCGCCGCCATCCTGCCGGTCATGATCACCAACGAGGATCCGCCCGAACGGCCCGCCTCGCCGGAACTGCCGCTGCGCTGGCTGTGGCGCACCAGCCCGATCGGCATCGTCGGCGTCTTTCTGATCGGCGCCGCCAACGGCCCGTTCTGGAGCCTGACGCCGATCTACGCCGCCGGGATCGGGCTCACCTCGGGCGAGGTCGGCACCTTCATGACCATGCTGACGATCGGCTCGGCCCTGCTGCAGATCCCGATCGGGCGCCTGTCGGATCGCACCGACCGGCGCGCCGTGCTGGTCGGGCTGGTCGTCGCCACGGGCCTGATCGAGCTGTTCCTGGCCCTCGCCGGCCCCCTGCCCCGCATGCTGCTCTATGGCGTCGGGCTGGCGATCGGATCGGTGCTGGCGACGCAATATTACGTGTTGGTCTCGCATGTGAACGATCGCAGCGGACCCGAGCGCGCGGTCGGGGTTGCCGCCGTGCTGCTGCTCGCCTATTGCGTCGGCGCCATCGCCGGGCCGGTGACGGCCGGCTATGCCATGTCGAAGCTCGGCCCGGGCGGCCTCCATGTCCATAACGCGGTGGTGCATGCCGTGCTGGCGGCCTATGTCATCTGGCGCATGCTGGCGGCCTCCGCGCCGCCGGCGACCGTCTCCGCCGCCCCCGCGCGGTCGCCCAATTGAGGATGCTTGCATGACCCGGGCCGCGCTCGTCGGTTCCCTGATGGCGCTCACCGCCGGCATCCTGTGGAGCTTCGGCGTCCTCACCGTCCGTTTCGCCGCGGACTCCGACCCGTTCCAGTATCTGATCTGGCGCGGCATCGGCGTGCTGATCGCGATGGAGACGATTTCGCTGGTCAGCGGCCAGGGCCTCCTGCTGCCGCGCTTCCTGAAGAGCGACGGGCTCGGCATCCTGGCCGCCGCCGGGCTGGTGCTCGCCGCGGTCGCCTTCATCTTCGCGCTGAAATCGACCACGGTCGCGGCCGCGGTCTTCTTCTCGTCGACCGCGCCGCTGCAGACCGCGATCCTCGCCCGCATCGTGCTCGGCGAGCGGCTCGGGCTGGTCGGCACCGCCGCCATCCTGATCGGGCTGGCCGGCCTCGTCGTGATGGTCGGCGGCGAACTCGGCTCGGGCAGCCTCGCCGGCAATCTCGGCGGCCTGCTGTCGGCCTTCGGCTTCGCCGTCTATGCGGTCTGCGTGCGCGTCGGCAAGGGGCGCGACTGGGCGCCGGTGCTGTCGGGCTACGGGCTCCTGACGCTGGTCGTCTGCGTCGCCACCACGCTCGTCAACGGCCGTCCGCTCGTCGTGCCGCCCTTCGACGCCGCCATGGCGTTGATCCACGGCGCGGTCCTGATCGGCATCGGCACGATCCTGTTCAACCGTGCCGCCCGCGTGGTGCCCGCGGTCGGTCTGACCGTGCTGGCGCAGACCGAAACCGTCTTCGCGCCGCTCTGGGTCTATCTGGTGCTGGCCGAGACGCCGCGCACGTCGAGCCTGATCGGCGGCGCGCTGATCCTCGCCGCCATCCTGCTGCGCGCCCTCGCCCCGGCCAAGGACCCCGTGCCGGCCCTCGGCAGTGGGCCGACCTGAGCAGACGCGATCGGCACATCCGTCAGGCCGCCCGCCCGACCCGGGCGATGCTTTGGCTACGCCGCTCGTTCGAGCCGGGCGACGACCGCCTCGACCGGCACCGGCAGGCGGCCGTGGCCGGAGCGCAGGAACTCGACCAGCGCCATCTCGGCGCGGCTGAGCCGGCCGTTGCGGCCCATGCGGGCGACCAGCCAGTCGACCTCGCCGTCGCTCAGCCGCTCGGCCTCCTCGATCGCGCGGGCCCGGCGGGCATTGGTCTCGCGATGGGCCTGCTCGACCTTGTCGCCGAGGCTCTGCGTCAAGCCCTCGATCAGATTGCCGATCCCGGTCAGGCCGTCGACGAAGCGGTCCAGGAAGCTCGTGCCGTCGTCCGGCGCGTCGAGCCAGGCCTGCCGTCTGAGCGCGTCCTCGCGCGAGGGCGTCTCGTGCAGGACGGCGGCCATCAGATAGTTGCCGACCGCCTTGGCGAAGAGCGTGGCCCAGGTCTCGGCATTGTCGGCATGCCCGACGGCGTCGTCGATGTCGAACAGCGCCTCGGCCTCCTCGCGCGACACCGCCACACCGCCCTCGCCGCCCGCTCCGTAGAGGACCCGGCGCACCAGCGCGACCTCCGCCATGGTGATCTGCCCGGGGGCGAGCGCCCCATGCCGGGTCAGGCCGGAGCCGTCGACGACCGCGCGGCGGACCTCCTCCAGCGCCATGGCCGACAGGCGAAAGGGCACCGCGCGGGCGGTCTCCACGATGCGGACCAGGAGTTCCAGTTCGGTCTCGGAGCGGATGCGGCCATCCTCGTTGAGGCGCCCGATCAGCCATTGCGCGGTCTCGCCGCCGACATAGCCGTGCGGTTCGGTCTGCATCACGACATGATCGGTCATGGCCTCGACGAAGAAGTCCGACCAGTCGGGCACCACCTCGCGCACGCGCTGCTCGAGGTCGAAGACGAAATCGGCTTCGGCCGGGTCGACCAGCCCGTCGGCATAGTGGAGACCGCGCAGCGCGCGCACATCCTCGGGCTCGATGCGGCCGGTCGCGCTGACCCGGTCCAGAAGACTGCGCTTGTCGACGCTCGGCATGGGACGGCTCCTCCGCAAGTCCGTTGCCGGAGAAGCCTGCCCGTCCCGCTTTGAAACGGCGTTAAGACCGCCGCCGACGGCGCAACAGGCAGCCCCGCCGGCCGTCACGACCTGCGACTGGGCCTAGCAAAGGCTTAAGGCCGCTGGCCGGTCCGCACCACGGTCCCCCCCGCTGGCGGCCGCGTCACTTGCAGTATTTCTGCCGCTCGACCTGAACGATCAGCGCGATGGTGCGCCGCTCGGTGGAGCTGAGGCCGAGCGCGCTCTCGTTCGAGGTGACGCAGCCGGCATTGCCGAAGGTGCGGATGCCGCGCTCGGTCTGAAAGCAGTAGCCGCGCTCGTGATAGATCGAATTGCGCTCGTACCAGAGCTGCGGGCAGCTCATCGACCAGAAGTCCTGGGCGGCGGCCGGTGCGGCCCAGAGGACGAGCGAGGCGAGCGAACCGGCGGCGGCGAGCTTGCGCGAGACGATCATGGGGCGGGCTCCTCGTTGCGACGGGCTGGACCCGTCGGTCGGACCGACGGGCCTGTCCGGTCCGACCATGCGTCGGACCGATCACGGACACAAGACGGTCGCCCTACGGATGAAGGCCAACCGGATCGCGGCGGCCGGACAAGCCGCCGCCGAGCGGGCCGTCCTCAGTACTCGACCACGCCGTCGAGCGCGTAGTGCTTGACCGTCTTGCGGTTGGCGATCAGCTCGTCGATGGTCGGCTCGCCGCGCATGGCCCGGCCGATCGCGATCTTGGTCGCCTCGTGGTTGGTCCGGTAGAGATCGGCCTTGTCGAGATTGGCATCCTCCGCGCAGCGCGGATCGAGCCAGACCATGACGATCATGCACAGGTCGTCGAGCCCGTCCTTCGGCAGCACGCCCTCGATCACGCAATCGAGGATGGCGTCGCCGATCGCGCCCTGCACGACGCCGCCGAGCAGCTCGACATATTCGGCCGTGTGGATCGTCGCCTTGGTGGTCATCATGGTCGCCGGGCGGACCATCTGGTTGAGGTCGCGCACCACGAACATGCGGGTATGGCCGACCACCTGCCCCATCATCGAGGCGAAGGCCTGGCCGGCCGGGCCGCGCACGGAGCCGATCAGAACCTCCGGCATGGCGTCCGTCGCCTGCCCCTCGGCCGCCAGCACGGTCGCTTCGCCGGTGCGGAACCAGATCTCGCTCATCATTCGCCTCTCGGGGTCTGTCAGGGTGTGGTTGTGGGGTCTTCGCCGAGCCGGATAGCCCGCCGGGGCGGCGCGGTCGAGTGCGGCATGGGGACACGAGGCGGAAATCGATCTCCCCGCCGCGCCGTCGGCCCCGCCGCCTGCGCCCGAACGCTCAGCAGCAGCGTTCGATCAGCCGATCGATGAACCGCTCGCAGCGGCCGAGCTCGGCCATCTCGATGAACTCGTCCGGACGGTGCGCCTGCTCGATCGAGCCGGGACCGACCACGATCGACGGCACCCCGGCCATGTGGACGAACAGTCCGGCCTCGGTGCCGTAGGCGACCTTGGCATGGTCGTTGCGGCCGGCCAGCGCCTTGGCCATCGGAATGACCGCGGAGCCGAGGTCGGTATCGAAGCCGGGCGTGCCGTTGACCAGCTCGATGACGATGCCGGTCGCCGGATCGATCGCCTTCATGCGCGGCTCCAGCACGTCGCGCGCGAAGCTGCGCACCTCGTCCTCGAAGGTCTGGTGCGAGATGCCCGGCAGCATGCGGAACTCGAAGGCGAATTCGCAGGATTCGGGCACGATGTTGAGCACGGTGCCGCCGGTGATCACGCCGGTATGGGCGGTCGAAACCGGAATGTCGAAGGCCTCGTCGCGCGGACCCTCCGCGAAGCGGCGGTTGATGTCGCGGATCTTGAGGATCAGTTCGGCCGCGTAGTCGATCGCGTTGACGCCGGCCGGCGCCAGCGAGGAATGCACCGGCTTGCCGGTGACGACGACCCTGTAGTTGTGCTTGCCCTTGTGGGCGACGATCACCTGCATGCTGGTCGGCTCGCCGATGAAGGCGGCAACGGGCGCGACAGGCGCCAGATCGCCGATCCGTTCCAGCGCATAGCGCACGCCGATGCAGCCGATCTCCTCGTCATGGCTGAAGCAGAGATGGATCGGCCGCTTGAGCGACGCCTGCAGCATGTCCGGCACCTTGGCCAGCGCGACGGCGAGGAAGCCCTTCATGTCGGTCGTGCCGCGGCCGTAGAGCCGGCCGTCGCGCTCGACCAGACGGAAGGGGTCGGACGCCCAGTCCTGCCCGTCGACCGGGACCGTGTCGGTATGGCCGGACAGCACGTAGCCGGCCTGATCGGCGGGGCCGATGGTCGCCCAGAGATTGGCCTTGGTGCCGGTCGGATCGTAGACGCGGGTCGAGCGGACGCCGCGATTGGCGAGATAGTCTTCTACCCAGGCGATCAGCGGGATGTTGGAATTTCGGCTGGTCGTATCGAAGGAAACGAGGTCGCGAAGAATGTCGACGCTCGCGGCGCTGGCGGGCCGGGTCCCGGCGGTGGTGTTCGACGTCATGATCCCATGGACTTCCGTGGTTCGGAAGTGAGGCATCCTATAGCGCCGGCGCCGTCGCGGCCAGCCGAAGAGTGCGGCGGCATGGCTGTTGTTCGGTCATCCCTTGCGGCCGCGTGCCAGCCGCTCGACGACATCCGCCCAGGCGCCGGCAAAGGGGTGGAAGGTGAAGCGCAACGTGTGGCGCCCCGCCGGCACCTGCACGGCGCGGAAGATCGCGTCGGCCTTCAGCATCTCGGCCGGCCGGCCGTCCAGTTCGGCTCGCCACCAGCGATGCCAGACATCGGTCAGCACGACGAATCCGGCCTGGGCGGCGTCGACCTCGAGCACCACCTCGGTGTTGTGGTAGGCCGCGATGACCACGCGTCCGGGCTCGGCCGTCGCGCTGCCGCCGTCGCGTGCTCCCTCCGCGACGCCCGCCGGCAGCCGCTCGAGCACGATCTCGCGCGCCGGGTCGAACCCCTCCGGCCAGCGCCCGGTCTCCAGCAGGCGGGCGAAATCGGCCTGCCGAGCCCGGGTCACGAACAGCGCCCGCGGCAGGGCGTCCCGGTTCTCGTAGATCCGCGTCTCGCCGAACTGCGCGATCTCGACGATCCGGCCGGTGTCGTAGCGCGGATCGATCGACGCCAGCGGCACATTGGCGGCGATGTAGCGCAGGCCGAGGAGGCGCCCCATCACCGACGAATAGGACGGGAACATCGCATTGAACAGGCGCTGGTCCGGCAGGCCGATCGTGTCCTGCGCGGCGGTGGCCGCCTGGTAGGTGTCGATCCGCAACGGATTGTAGCCGAGCACCGTATCGAAGCCATGCACCATGCCGGCATTCGGCCAGTGGAAGCCGAGGCCGGCCAGTTCGACCCGATCGCGGCGCGGGCCCGTCGCGGTCTCCCGGGTGCGCTCTTTCAGGAAGCGGATCGTCGGATCGGAGGTGTCCGGCTTCAGGGCCTCGAAGGTCGCCGGCGGATAGGCGGTCGATTCGTTCGGGGCGTTGTTCCAGCGCAGATCGGCGGCCGTGAAGCCGGCGAGCAGACCCACGGCCAGAAGCGCCGCCCGGCCCCGGGCGAGACGGCGCGCCAGTTCCAGGGCCAGAAGCGCGCCGCCGAAGAACAGGATGGCGGTCGCGGTCGGCTTGACGGCCTCCGTCAGCCGATCGGCATGGAGCCCGAAGGCGACCGGCAGCGCCACCAGGACCACAAGCGCCAGGCCCCATTGCAGCGCACGGGCGAGCCGGCCGGCCGGCGGCACGGTGCCGTCGAGCCAGCGATGGGTCAGGTAGCCGCCCAGCACCGCGATCCAGAAGCCGAGCAGGAAGGTCGCGTCGGCCGGCCGGCGGTAGAGCTTCACGCCCGGCAGCCAGTCGAAGAACAGCGTGAAGACCGGGCTGTACCAGCCGATGGCATAGAACACGGTCAGGAGCGCCATCACGGCGGCAAACCGGATCTCGCGCGCGGCCAGCAGGCCGCGGCCGAGACCGAGCATCAGGATGGCGACGATCGGGACCGCACCGGCATAGAAGGCGGCCATGTTCTGGGCGAGGTAGATGTCGGTCACCCCGAAGGCGGCGCTCGGCGGCCCCCAGAAGTGCACGTTCGGATCGCCCTGGCCGAACAGGTCGGCAATCACCGCGGTGATCAGCGAGGCCGGGTGCAGCGAGCCGCGGCCGGCGCCGATATAGTCGATCTCCGGCCGGTTCGATTCCGCCGCCAGCAGCAGGGTCAGCACGACCGGAACCACCACCACGGCAAGGCCCGCGACCGCCCCGGCCGACAGCGGCTTCATCGCGCCGGCGACCCGCCCGCCGAGCCCGCGGGCGCCCATGCCGTCGCCGAACAGGACGGCGGCCACCACCTGGCCGATCAGCAGATAGATGCCGAGAAGCGCGATCTGGTCGCGTCCGAGCGCCAGCACGCCCGCCGCAGCCCCCGCCAGCAGGCCCCAGCCGAGGGACCGGCGCTCGAGCGCGCGGGCGAGCAGCATCATGGCGAGCGGGATCGCCGCATAGCTGATCACCTGCCCGGTATGCTGGATGCGCCAGGCGGCCGAACCGCCGAAGGCGAAGGACAGCGCCGCCACGGCGCCGGCCGCCTGATGCCAGCCGCGATCGCGGAAATAGACGAACAGCGACAGCGCCCCGACCAGCAGGCTGGCATAGACGGTCGCGTCCATCGCCGCAAAGCTCGGCGCCGGATTGACGAGCGCGAGCAGCACGAAGGCCGGCACGAAGATCAGCGATTGCGGGTCGGCCACCTGCGGCCAGCCGGCGAAGATGTTCGGGTTCCAGAAGGGCGATTCGCCGCGGCTCAGCGATCCGGCCAGGAACTGCAGCTGCGGCTGGAAATGCGCCTTGGCGTCCCACGGCACGGTCCAGGCGCCGGAGATCCAGGGCCAGGCCAGCCAGACCCACAGGCCGCAGACGGTGAGAACGGTCAGCGTGGTGAGACCCGTCCGGCCGGCTCTCGCCGCCGGAACCGCCCCCGGAGCGGGCGCGGTCATCGGCCGGGCCCGGGACCCGGCACGGACGGCGGCGCCGCGGCGACCGGCGGCGCGTCGTCCGCCGGACTATCCTCGAATCCGGCCGTCTCCTGGACGAGATAGAGCGGGCGGCGCTTCACCTCGGAAAAGACGTGGCCGATATATTCGCCGATGATGCCGAGCCCGATCAGCTGCACGCCGGCCGACAGCATCAGGCCGACGATCAGCGACGGATAGCCGGGCACGTCGGCGCCGAAGATCAGCGTGCGCACGAAGATATAGGCGCCGTAGGCGAGCGCCATCAGCGACACGACGCCGCCGATATAGGTCCAGATGCGCAGCGGCAGCGTGCCGAAGGACGTGATCGCGTTCATGGCCAGCCGCATCAGCTTCAGGATGCCGAACTGGCTGGCGCCGCTCTCGCGCGCTTCCATGTCGACCGGCACGGTGCGCGTCTTGAAGCCGGCCCAGGCGAGCAGGCCGCGGTTGAAGCGGTTGCGCTCCGGCATGGCCAGGAAGGCGTCGACCACCTTGCGGTCGATCAGCATGAAGTCGCCGGTCTCGCGGTCGATCTTGACCTCGCTCATCATGTCGAACAGGCGGTAGAACCACTTCGTCAGGATCTTGCGGGTGAAGCCGCCGCGGTCGAGGCCGACCCGGCGCGCATAGACGATCGCGACGCCCTCCTCCTGCCACGGCTTGAGAAGCTGCGGGATGCCCTCCGGCGGATGCTGCAGGTCGGAATCCATCAGGATCACGGCCCGCCCGCTGGTGCGTGCGAGACCTGCGGTGACGCCGATCTCCTTGCCGAAATTGCGCGACAGGCTGACCACCTTGAGCCCGGGCACCTGCTCGCGCAGCGCCTTCAGGCGGGCCAGGGTGTCGTCGGTCGAGCCGTCGTCGATGGCCACGATCTCGAACGGCAGGCCGATGCCCTGCAGCACCGGCACGAGGCGGGCGAACAGGCGATCGAGCCCGCGCGACTCGTTGCGCATCGGCAGGACGACCGACAGGACCGGTCCGGCGACGGTGCGACCCTTGAAGTCGACCGGGAGTATCGTCATGGGACTGCGTTCCTTTTCGGGCTTCGGCCGGCTATGGTGCCGCGCCTGCCCGTCGCTCAGTTCGTATCGTCAATGACAGACTTCGCCGATGTTTGACAAGAAGAGACTGGTCCTCTGCGCGGACGACTTCGGCCTGTCGCGGGGTGTGGATGCGGCGGTACTCGACCTCGTCGAACGGGGCCGGCTGAGTGCGGTCAGCTGCATGGTGGCCGGGTCCGACTGCGCGGCCGGCGGGGCGGAACTGGCACGTCTCGCCGACCGGACCGACATCGGATTGCACCTCACCCTGACCGACCTGGCCCCGCTCGGCCCCCTCCCGGCGACCATGCCGGGCGGTGTCGTGCCGACCATCGGGACCCTGATCGGCAAGGCTCTTGCCGGCCGCATCGCCTATGCGGAGACCAAGGCGGAGATCGGGCGCCAACTGGCCCGTTTCACGGAGATTTTCGGCCGCCCGCCCGATTTCGTCGACGGCCACCAGCATTGCCACGTGCTGCCGGGCATCCGCCGCGCGCTGATCGAGGAGGTCGCCGCCCTGACCGGACGCGGCCACCGGATGTGGCTGCGCTCCTGCGCCGAGCCGTTCAAGGCGATCCGCCGGCGCGGCATCGAGGTGCCCAAGACGAGCTTCATCGCCTTCCTGTCGCGCGGCATGGGCGACGACGCCCGCCGGGCCGGCGCCGCTGCCAACGACAGCTTCCGCGGCGTGACCAGCTTCGCGCCCGAGCCGTCCTTCCGCGCCTGCATGCAGCGCTTCCTGACCGGCGCCGGCAGCGTCCCGCTGGTCATGTGCCATCCGGCCGCCGGCGGCTATCCGGCCGACCCGACCGACGCGATCATGCCGGCGCGCCTGCGCGAATATGCCCATCTCGGCAGCGACGCCTTCCCGGCCGACCTCGACGCCGCCGGCATCCGCATCGGCCGCTTCTTCGACAAAGGTTAGCTGTCGAAGGGTCTGAGGCGCGCACTGGACGGATCGAGATCATCCGTCTCGATCGATACGCGATCAGGTTGTTCAGTTCCGTGATGCAGAACGTGCAACGTTACCTGCGCGATGACAGGATCTAAACGCCGTCAACCTGGGATGCCCAGACCGGTTCAATGGTCGGAGAAGCCGATCGCAGTCTTGAAATTCGCGTTCCGAGTGATGCTTGCCGTCTGCTGACCCTTGTTCCTTGAGCCTCACGGCAATTGCCATGTTGAAATTGTTCTGGATCACGTTTGCCGGGGCAGAACCAGGCCCCTTAGGTCTCGGGTGCGGGGTCACTGCCGCCTCCGACGAAGAGGCATTGGCTCTCATCGAGAGGGACGTGTTCTCACAATTTGGGCGTTTCGAGATTTCATCGATCTCGCCGGTCGAGAGAATTGAGGATCTCGATCAAAGCCATGTCGTTCCCAACATGCGCTTGTTTTTCCAGAGAGGGATCTGGTTTCCGTAGTCTGGCTCGTCCAAGCGTCTGCTTCAGCGGATGCGGTCGCGAGCGCGGATCACGAAGGCGATCACCTCGGCGACCGCGCGATAGAGCTCCTCGGGGATCTCCGCATCGAGTTCGATCCGCGACAGGGCGTCGGCGAGCACCGGGTTCTGCTCGATGGCGACGCCGGAGGCCCGCGCCTCGGCCAGGATCGCGTCGGCGATCGGCCCGCGCCCGGTCGCCACCACGCGCGGCGCCGAGGGCGCCTCATAGGTCAGGGCCACGGCGATGCGGCGGCGGGGGTCTTCGTCGGCCGGCGGCGGGCTCATGCGCTGCGGTCCACGAAATGGGTCGCCGCGCGTCCGTCCGCGGCCGGCGGCCGGCCCTCGGCCAGATGGATCTCGTCGACCGTCAGCCGTGCCGCCTCCAGCGCGTCGCGCAGCAGGCCGACCTCGGCGCCGAGCTGCGCGGCGGCCTCGACCCGCTCGGTCCACAGGCCGACCGACAGGTGCTCGCCCTGCAGGGACAGGAGGGCGTGGATCGCCCCGAAGAGCTCCAGATCGAAGGCGAAGCGCACCCGCCAGACCGGCGCGGCCGGCTTGCCGTCCCGGCCGGACCGGCCGCGCTCGTCGCGCTCGATGCGGAACTGCGCGATGCCTGTCTCGCCGCGCGCCACGATCGGCAGTTCGAAGGTCCATTGCGGCGGCTGCGCCCGCTCCTGCCCGGCCGGCCGCCCGGCCGCCTCGGCCTCCGGCCCGAGCGAGGCATACTGGCTGAGGAGCATGCGGGCGAGCGCCGCCTCCGTCTCCTGGCGCACCACCCGCCCCTGCCCGACCGGATCGCCCGCGCCCGGGCCATGCCCGATCGCCGGCGCCTCGCCCTGGATCGACGCCCCGCGCCGCGGCGGCGGGCTCGGCGACCCGTCCGGATCGCCGGCCATCGGCACCGTGGCGGACCCCGCCGCGCGTAGCGCGTGCGCGGCCATCAACTGCCGGGCCGCAACATCGGTGTCCGGGGCCTCGCCCGGCAGCAACCCAGCCGAGGCATCGCCGGCGGCAGCGGCGAGTTGCACGAGCGTGCGCAGCAGACGCGCCACCGCGTCGGCCTCATGGGCACCCTCGGCCTCGGACCCGGTCGCGGCGACGCCGCCGGCGAGGGCCGCGGCCAGCAGATCGGCGCCGGCCCATGCGGAGGACGGCGCCGGCGAGGATCCGGACAGGCGATCCGACGCCGCAGGCCCGGCATCATCGGGTGCCGGCAGCCCCACGGACGCCGCAGCCTTCCGCGCGGCGGCCGTTCCATCGGGGCCCCGCTCGGGTCCACCGTCGTCGGCGGCGGCTCCGGCCGCATCCGGCCCCGGGAGACCCACCGGCGGCGGGATGCCCGGACCCGCAGGTCCGGGACCGGACCCGGCCCCGCCGGGAGGCGGACCCGCGGGCGCAGTCGAACCCGCCACGGCCTCCGGCACGGTGCCGGTCAGCAGCTGATCCTGTCCGCTGGCCGCCGGAAGCCGCGACAGCAGCGCCGCCGAGGGGGCATAGCCGGTGCCCGGCGATCCGGCCGGCCGACCGACCGCCGTGGTTCGCATCGGCATACCGGCGTCCGCAGCAGCCCCCGCCCCGGTCACCGGCCGGGCTCCGACCATGCCGCCGGTCTGTCCCGACACGCTGCCGGTCGGCAGCGCCGGCGTCGCGGTCGGACCGGGTCCGGACGACGAAAGGCCGGGCGACGGAACGCCAGCCGGCGGGCCGGCCCCAGTCGGCGGGTCGGCCCCGGCCGTCGGCCGATCGGCCGGAGATGCACCCCCCGGCACGGCGCCGGTCGGGCCGGCGGCGCTCCCCGGCAGGCCGGGCGGCCCGGATGCCGGTCCGCGCGCGCCCGGTGCGGTCCCGGCGACCTGAGCGGCCGATGGCGATCCGCCGCCGGCCTCCGCGGCAGGTCCGAGCCAGGCACCGAGCGCGGCGCCGAGGCGCAGCAGCGATGCCTTGAGGTCGTCGCCCGCGGCGAGCCCGGCCCGGGCGGCCGGGCCGGCCCCTGCGGCGGTTGCCTCGTGGAAGACACCGGAGCCGAGCACGGCGCGCGCCAGGCTGCGCGCGTCCGGCGCCCGGTCGAGATCGAGCCGCCGGCCGAGCAGGTCGGCGACGGCCGCGCGCACCGCGTCGGGGACCCGGTCGGGTGCCGCCGTCGCCAGGGCCGTCGCATCGGCGAAGAGCCGCGCCATGCCGGCCTGTCGGGCCGCCGCCGCCATGACGGCCTCGCCGAGCACCTGGCGGCGGACCACGGCCGGGTCGGCGGCGACCGCATCGGCGGCAGCCGGCGGCGCGGCGTCCCCGGCCGCCTTGACCGCCAGACGCGCGACGAGCCCGCCGCCTTCGCCCGGCTCGATCGCCAGCGCCACCAGCCGGCCGGGTTCGACGCCCTCGGCCGCCCCCATCAGGGCGGACAGCGGGATGTCCAGTTCCCCGAGCCGGGTCGACAGGCGGACGATGCCCTTGTCGGTGATGTCCAGGATGCGGGCATCGAGCACCAGCCCGCCCCGCGGCGCGGCGAAGTCGCCCGGGGCCGTCTCGCGCGGTACGCCGACCGCTCTGCCGGAAAGCACGTCGATGACCATGGACCCTCCGTTCGGACCGGTCCCCGCATCAGTGTAGCTGTCCATCGCGAGCCGGCCAACGCCCCCTCTGCGCGGCGCGTTCCGCAACCGCACGATGCGACTCGCGAAGAGTTCATATTTTTGTCACGAAACGTTGCAATTCTGCAACTCCATGAGGATTCAAGCGTCAGGATCTTTACTTCATGTCATTCTTTCCTCAGTAGTTTCCCATCCACCGCGTTCCACCGACCGGGTAGATTTCCGTGCAAGAGCTGAAGCGTTTCATCGGACACCTGTCCGCGCCGAGCCTGTTCGAGACGGCGCTGCTCGTCTGTCTCGCATCGCTGGCCCTGGTTGCACTCTCCATCCAATAGCCGAATCACGCTCTCCCTGGCGACGAAGCCGCATTCGGCCTGTCTTCAGGCGCGCGATGGCATGGCGCGGGCGGGGCCGTTGCGGCATGCTTCGGCAACGCCGCAACCGGGAGCCGGCGCCGAACCCCGATCGCCCGGCACCGGAACGCCATGACCGATCCCGTTACGACCGATCCCGCCATACCTGATCCCGCCCCGGTCGATTCCGCCGTCGCCCGTCTCGACCCCATCCGCCGTCACGGCGTCGATCCCGACCGCCTCGCCGCCTTCCTGGCGGCCGAGCAGCAGGCCTATCGGCAGGCTCATCCGCGCTCCGCCGACCTCGCCTCCCGGTCGTCCGAACATTGGCACGGTGGCGTGCCGCTGCACTGGATGAGCGACTGGGGCCTGCCCTTCCCTCTTTTCCTGAAGGAAGCGACCGGCTCCTGCCTGACCTGCGTCGACGGCCATCAGCATGCCGATTTCTGCCTCGGCGATACTGGCGCCATGTTCGGCCACGCGCCGGAGCCGGTGCGCCGGGCGGTCGCCCACCAGATCGCCCGCGGGGCGACCGCGATGCTGCCCTCGGCGCTGGTGCCCGAGGTCGGCCGGCTGCTCGCCGAGCGCTTCGGCCTGCCGGTCTGGCAGGCGACGCTGACGGCGAGCGACGCCAACCGGGCCGTCATCCGCTGGGCGCGCGCGCTGAACGGCCGCAGCGACATCCTGATCTTCAACGGCGCCTATCACGGCGCGGTCGACGACGTGCATGTCCGCCTCGCCGACGGCGTTCCGGTCCAACGGGCGGGGCTCGTCGGGCAGGTCTACGACATGCGCGCCCATACCCGCGTGGTCGAGTTCAACGACATCGCGGCGCTGGAGGCGGCCCTGGCCGACCGCGGCGTCGCGCTGGTCCTCGCCGAGCCGGTCATGACCAATATCGGCATGGTGCTGCCGGACGAAGGCTATCACGCGGCCCTGCGCCGCCTGACCCGTGCCGCCGGCACCCTGCTCGCCATCGACGAGACCCATACGCTCTCGGCCGGCCCGGGCGGCTATGCCCGCGCCCATGCGCTCGAGCCGGATTTCCTGGTCGTCGGCAAGGCGATCGGCGGCGGCGTGCCGGCGGCGGTCTATGGCGTCACGGCCGCGGTCTCGCAGGGCATGGCGCGGGTGCGTGCCGAGGCGCCCGGCTATTCGGGCATCGGCACGACGCTGTCGGCCAACGCGCTGGCGATGGCGGCGATGCGCGCCATGTTCGAGGAGGTCATGACCGCCGACGCCTACCGGCACATGATCGCGACCGCCTCGGATCTGGCCGGGCGGCTGCGCGCGATCATCGCCGAGCGACGGCTGCCCTGGTGCGTCACCGCGGCCGGCGCCCGGGTCGAATTCATGCTCGCGCCCGAACCGCCGCGCACCGGCGGTGCGGCCGCCCGGATCGGCTCGGCCGAGATCGAGGGCGCCCTGCGGCTCGCGCTGATCAATCGCGGCGTGGTCGTCACCCCGTTCCACAACATGCTGCTGGCCGCCCCGACCACCGGCCCCGAAGAGGTCGACCGCCTGTGCGCCGGCCTGGAAGCCGCGCTGGACGCGATCGTCGCGGCGTGAAGCCGGCAAAGGACCGCACGCCGGCGGTCTCCCACCGTCAGAAGGTCTTGGCGCGCCCGGCCTTGTCGACCGCCTCGACGACCCGCCCATAGACGGTCGCGGTCCACCCGTTCTCGTGGCCCCGATTGTTCGCGATCAGATAGCGCCCGTCGGCGGCAGTGCGGGTGATCAGATGGGCGTCGATGAAGCGCCCTTTCACCTTGCAGAAGACGATGTCGCCGACCGCATAGCGTTCCTGCCGGCGATAGACGCAAGTCGACGGATTGCTGAGGATCGGCAGCATCGAATTGCCGGAGCATTTCATGGTGGCGGACCCGAGTGTCTCGAGCTCCCTGATCGCGCGATCATATTTGTTCATGAGAAAACCTGTTCGTGTCGTATCGGCAGACTGAAATTCGAACTGTCGCGGCCGGTGAAATGGCGCCGGCATTGACGAAGGGGCGGAGCCCTGGCCTTCGGATCGGGACAGCAAGGCGCCCTGCCAAATGCAGGGCTTGTCTGAATGGAAAATCTCGTCGACGGAGCCGGGACCGAAACGGATCCCCCGTCAGGAACCGGGCAATGCGGGCCGCGCAATCCGGACCGGCCGTCGGAGAGGTCGAAGGCCTGTTCCGCGCCGCCGGACATTCCGGGCGCATCGGCGCAAATGTCGACGATAGGGTCCCTGCCCTCCCATCGGGACGGGAGACACGCGGATGACGGCTTCGCCGGAGCCTGCCGGCGACTGCACATTTTCAGGATGGAGTTCGCGCTTGAGCCGCTCAGCCTCCCGGGCCGGACACCGTCGACGCGGCGACCGGACGCCGGTCCGGTCCCGTCTTGGCTTCCAAGAGTTGAGACCGCCGACGCTCTGCCGTCGCCGATCCGCCTTCCGCCCGCGACCCGAACGGCTCGCGCGCAGTCTCGATTCCGTGCGTCCGCACAGCGGCCCTGCGGCGCCGTGTCGGTCCCGGGCCATCATGCCGGACGGCGGCCGCACCCCCAATGCGGGACGCGCCACCCGCCCGGCTGCCCCGTCAGATCAGACGCGGCAAATAGAGAACCAGGTCGATCACCGCCAGCAGAATGGTCAGGCCGACCGCAAGACGGACTCGACGGGCATCGACCGGATGAACGGCCGGCTTCGCAACCATAGCGGGCATGGCTTCGGACGCGCCGGGCGCAACCGTGACCATCAACTCAGTACCTTCCGCCCGATACGCCATAGGGTTCCCCAACTCCAACGTCATTCCCGCCTTCAATTTTCGCCGAAGCGATTACGGTTCGATTAACATTGAGGCCGATTAACCAGCCTCGATCCGAGTCACAAGCCGGGCCCTGTGGGCAACGCCACATCGAGCACCCGCAGTTGCACTCTTGCATCACCCTGCCAATGGTCCAGCGACAGCGAACCGGCGACATGGACCATCCGGCCGCGCGCCTCCAGGAGCGCCCGGCCGAGCGGCTCGGATGCGGCCCGGAAGGCCATCGCCTTGAGGGTCGAACCGTCGCCGGCCGCAAGGCTGGCGCGGACATGACCCTGGCCGACGGTCTCGACATAGGTCACCCGGTGCGCCGCCAGCGCGAAGACCGGCTCGGGATGGCCGGCCCCGTAGGGTCCCGCCTTCTCGACCATCTCGACGAAATCGACCGTGGCGCCGGAGGCCGACAGGACGCCGTCGAGCACCAGATCGGACACCGCCAGACTGTCGGCGACCGCCGCCGCAACGCGCGCCTCGACATGGGCGCGGAACGCCTCCAGCCGGTCGCGCTCGATGGTCAGGCCGGCCGCCATGGCGTGGCCGCCGCCCTTGACGAGCAGCCCCGCCGCCACTGCCGAGCGCACCGCGGCGCCGAGGTCGACGCCGCCGATCGAGCGCCCCGAACCGGTGCCGACCGGGCCGCGATCGAAGGCGATCGCGAAGGCCGGCCGGCGCCAGCGCTCCTTCAGCCGCGAGGCGATCAGGCCGACCACGCCGGGATGCCAGGTCTCCGAAGCCGTCACGATCACCGGCCCCGGCTCGCCCATGGCATCGACCTCGGCCATGGCCTCTTCGAGCATCGCCGTCTCGATGACCTGCCGCTCGCGGTTCAGCCGATCGAGTTCGACCGCCAGCCGTTCGGCGGCGACAGGGTCCTCGGTCGCCAGCAGTTCGGCGCCGAGCGCGGCATTGCCGATCCGGCCGCCGGCATTGATGCGCGGCCCGATCAGATAGCCGAGATGGCTGGCGGCGATCGGGCCGTTCAGCCGCGCCACGGTGGCGAGCGCGGCGAGGCCGACATTGCGCCGGCTGCGCGCCACGGCGAGCCCGCGCACCACGAAGGCCCGGTTGAGCCCGATCAGCGGCACCACGTCGGCGACCGTGCCGAGCGCGACCAGATCGAGCAAGGCCATCAGATCCGGCTCGGCGCGCTTCGCGAAGGCCCCGCGCCGGCGCAATTCGCGATTGACCGCCACCATGGTCATGAAGGTGACGCCGACGGCCGCCAGATGGCCGAGCCCGGAAAGGTCGTCCTGGCGGTTCGGATTGACCACCGCCACGGCGGGCGGCAGCGCCACGTCGCATTGGTGATGATCGATCACGACCGTGTCGAGCCCGAGCCGGCGCGCCTCTTCCAGCGGCTCGAAACTGGTCGACCCGCAATCGAGCGTGATCAGCAGACGCGCGCCGCCCTTGGCGAGGCCGCGGATGGCCTCGACATTGGGGCCATAGCCCTCGATCAGCCGATCCGGAATATAGACGGTCGCCCGAAGGCCGAGCGCGGCGAGATAGCGTGTCGCCAGCGCGCAGCTGGTCGCCCCGTCCACGTCATAGTCGCCGAACAGAGCGATCGCCTCGCCGGCCACGACCGCATCGGCGATGCGCGCGGCCGCCGCGTCCATGGCGGTCATCACGGAAGGGTCCGGCATCAGGGCGCGCACGGTCGGCTCGAGAAAGCCGACGGCCGCCTCCAGGCCGACATCGCGTCCGGCCATGATGCGCGCGACCATCTGGTCGATGCCGGTGCGCTGCGTGATCGCCAGCGCGGTCGCCTCCCCGGCCGCATCCAGCCGGTCGCGCCACCGCCGTCCGGTCACGGACCGCGCCACGCCGAGCACCGCCGGATCCGGCGCCCGATCGTCGAAGGCGGGAAATCGAATCGTCATGGCCATGAGGGTAGCCGAACCACCCTATCCGGCCCACCGGCCACGGCAGGAACGTTCACGTGATTCAAGGTTCGGCGCCGGGCGATGCAGGGATGTGACGCTGCCCCATGGGCAGAAGCGGCGGGACCCGTCGCAGCGCGGCGGGGCGCTCCCACGGACCGGGTCGGCCGATATGAACTCCGGCCATCCGTGACCGGATGCCGGGCTCTGCCGGCCGGCGGTCGGCCTGCACCGGTCACGAGCGCGGCTTCGGACGCGGCAGCGGTGCCGTATAGGCAGCGGGCGGCGGCTCGCCGGCGACGAGCGCCGGATGGCCGGTGGGCGGCGGCACCGTCGCGGTCGTTGCCGGCGCGGGATCGGGAAGCGCAGCCGGCTCGGTGGTGGTTGAATTGGGATTCGGGAAGGAGAATCCCTGGATCACGCGGACCGGTCCGGCCGGCGCCACCGCCTCGGGCGGCTGCGAAACCTCCGGCGGGCGCGAAACCTCGGTCGTGGCGGCATTCGGGATGGCGTTGACGATCAGCGTTCCGGCCGGCGCGGCGCCGTCGCGGCGGGGCCGCGCGATCAGATCGCCCTTGGGCAGCGGCGGCGACGAAATGCGCGGCCCGGTCAATGCCAGCGGCGGCGGCGGCGTCCGAACCGGCGCGATCGCGGCCATCTGTGCGGAGGGACGCGGCAGCGGCGCACCGTCGCCGCGACCGGTCTCGACCGGACCGATGGCCGTCGTCCCCACTCCTGCGGTCGCTGCCCCTGGAGTCCCGGCCCCTGGCATCCCTGTCCCTGGGTTCGCTGCCCCTGGGGTCCCCGCCCCCGACGGAGCCGGAGCCGGTCCGCCCGCAGCGGACGGGTAAGGGATCGCCGGCGCGACGACTGCCGCGGCGGCATGCGAGCCGCCCGGTGCCATGCCGGCCGGTGCCGAACGCTGGGCCGGCAGCGGGGGGCCGCGCTCGATCGGCGGCGGCAGGGCCGACGTCATGTCGCCGGGCGGCGCATAGGCGGCCAAGGGAATCCTGCGTTCGGGCACCCGCTCGGGACGGCCTGCCGGCGCTCCGCCATCCGCGGTCGGGCTGGCTGCCGCCGGCGGCTTGCCGCGAGCGTCGGCGGCGAGGGCCCCGGCGGTCGGATCGGCATGGCCGGCGAGACCGGTCCCTTGCGGGCCGGATGGCGGCAGGGCGCTCCGGACGTCCGCCGGTGCCGGCGGCGG
>NZ_LJYW01000001.1:6224462-6244060 GCF_001305515.1 Prosthecodimorpha hirschii | reverse complement strand
GGCCGACCGGACGATCTGGATGCCCCAGCCGGCGCCGCCGCCGATCACGATGGACATCCGATCGCCCTTGCGGGCGGTGCCGCCGCCGAGCGCCCGCTCGACGACGCATTGGAACACCTGTCCCCTCTGCGTCACCTGCGGCTGACCGGTCCAGGCGCCGAGCTTCACCTCGCGGCCGGGAACGACCATCACGCCGGATTGGGCGGAGGCAGGGCGGAAGGAAAGCGGAAACAGGATGCAGGAGACCAGCGAAACCCCGGCGCACAGGAGCACGGACCGGGTTCCAAGCTGCATGGAGTCTCCCCTCCGTTCGGACATTGTCGGCGCAGAGTTGTCGTTCAAGGCGGCGGAAGCAAGCGACCGAAAATCCGGCAGGAGGATGGCCGAGAAGAGTTAACAGATTTTCCGTCAGGCGCTCGGCCGCAGTTTTCCTGGGAAATTTCCCGGCAATTTCGTGACGGCCCGCAACCGACCCGGCGACCCGGAACCCCGAACGGGGCGCTTCGACCGAAGATGGGCGAATCAGCCGATGCCGTGCAGGCGCCTCGCCGGGATCGGCACCCGCTACCGCAGGACGGTCCGGCGCACTTCTTCAACCAAACGCTCGCCGAGCCGGTCGACCTTGTCGGGAGCGCCCGGCTCGCGGGTCTGCACGGAGATCAGATAGATGCCGCCTTGCGAACGCGGCATCAGCACAAGAGCGATCCGCCGGGTTCCCCCCGGATCGTCGCAGTCGACGACCTCGAACACGATCGGATCCGGCTTGCCGGCCTTCTTCGGTCCCGCCGGCGGGCGAGCGGCGGGCGCCTTCTTGACCTCGCCGGCGCGCTTGCGACAGCCGGGGCTGGTGCCGATGATCCGGTCGGCGAGGCTCTGGGCGTTCTTGCCGGCCCAGACCTGGATCTCGCCCTGCATGCCGTCCGCCTTCCAGGACAGCGACTTGTCCTCCGACGGATAGGCCGGAATGCCGGGCGGCGGCCCGACCCGGACCTCCTTGGCCTCGACCGCCTGCAGCAGGCGGCCCATCAGGCCGGCAATGTCCTGGCGCAGCTTGGCGGCATCCGCGGTCGCCTTCTCGCGTCCGGGCGGCACGAAATTGGCGTAGCGCTTGGCGCAGGCCTCGACCCAGTCGAGCGCCCGCGCGACCCCGGCCAGGGCCAGATCGTAATGTTCGTCCGCGGCCGCCACGCCGAGCGTCGAACCGCGGCGGAGGGCGCCGAGAAACCGCTCGATGTCCGGCACGCCGATGACCGCGACCTGGTCGGCCTGCGCCTCCGGCTGCCCCTCGATCACGGCCTCGCCGTCGATGGTGATGCGGAAGCTGACCGGCGACGCGCCGGTATCGCCGCCGGCGAATCCGAGCGTCCAGCCGTTGATGCGATCGAGCGCGATGGCCGCGGCGACTTCGCGTCCGCTGGTCACCGAGGCGCGCTTGAAGCGGCCGGTCACCGCGCAGCGCGAGAAGGAGCCGCTGTCGTCGGTATTCGCCGTTCCGGTCCAGCGGCCATACTGGAAGGTCTCCAGTTCGGCCGCCCGTGCGACGCCGACACCCGCCAGCGCGGCGACGCCGAGCAGACCGGCCATCAGAAACTCGCCTATACGCATCGGGACACCCACTGGCTTCCGGCCATTCCCGGAAGACTGTCTAAGCGGCGGCGGAGGCCGGCGGCCCGCCGCGCGCCGCGGTTGCAGTCAGAACCGGCCGGCCAGCGCATTGGACGCCTGCCGGACGGAATTGTCGACCTGGCGCAGGCGCTCCAGCACGGCTTCGGCGCCCTGGGCATAGAGCCCGATCACATAGTGGCCGCCCTTGCGTCGCGTCAGCACCGTATAGCGTGCCGCCGCCGGCGCCCCGGTCTGCTCGCAGCCGGTGAAGATATGGGCCACTTCCGCCCGTGCGGTCGGTGCCGGCAGGTTGCCGGATGCATACTGGCCCGCGCAGGTGCGCGCATCGTTGGCCACGATCCGCTCGGTGATGCCGCGCGGATCGGCTTCCGGCACGATCCGAACCGTCCCCATCACGCCGTCGTCGGTCGAGAAGATCGCATCGGCGCCGCGGTGCTTCTCCGGCGCATCCGATGGCGGCATGACACGATAGTCCGAGACCCCGGCGCCGGCCATCAGGCTGGCCAGGAACACGGTCGATTCCGAACGCAGTTCGATCGAGGCGGCCTCGGAGCCGGCCGGCTGCGAGGCCGGCGGGGGCGCGGCGGCCGCAGCCCCCGACCCGCCGCCCGCTGCGACCGCCCCGGTCGACGCGACCGATCCGGTCGACGCCACCGTTCCGGCGGACGCGCCTCCGACCGACGTCCCGCCCACCGCAGCGACCGTCCCCGAAGCGGCCGGCGCACCGCCCTGGCCCTGCCCGTTGGCGGGCTGTCCGGGCGACGGCGGCGCGAGAGGCCGAAACTCGGCGGTCGCGCCCTCCGGCGGGCGCGGCGGCGCGGGCCGCGGCGTCGGCGCCCCCGGCAGCGCGGTGCCCGGCGCCCCGGCCAGACCCTGCGCCGTGCGGGCCGGCTCGTAGCGCGTCACGCAGCGCAGCAGCCAGGCGAGGCCTTCGGCCGTGCCGTCGAGACGGAAATTGTAGCTGTCGCGGCCGATGCCGATCCGCAGCAGCAGGCCGCGCCGGAACAGATCGAACAGCCCGCTGTCGTCCTTGAGCTGGATCGCCATCATGGTCGGCGACACCGCCTTGGCGGTCGCCACGACCGGTTCGAACTCGTCGATCACCAGGTTGACGCGCGCCATCTGGCCCGGCGGCAGCTGCCAGGCCGGGTTGAGCAAAGCCATCGCCCAATCGTAGCGACGGTCGATGGCGAAGCGCAGCGTGGTGCCGCTCTGATAGGCGACCGACATGCTGCAATGCGAGAATTCGCCGGTCTGATCGCTCGCATGGGCGACCGCCGTCCAATTGGCGATCCGCGCCGTTTCGAGCGTGGCCGCCGCGGCGGGATCGCCCAGAGCCACGAGGGAGACGGCAGCGGCCGCGAGCGTGCCCGGGCGCATCCACCGGAATTTCCGACGCATCAGATCGGTCTCCTTGACCTTCAAGCGTCCAAAATGGGCGAGCCGTCCGCGCAAATCAAGCATGCCGCACCGCGGCAGCCGGTTCGCCTTAGGGGGCAGCCGGTTAGCCCGCCGTCAGGTGGCGGGTCCGTCCAGGGCCGCCCGAATCGCCGCGACCACGCGGGGATCCTCGGGTTCGACATGGGACGAGAAGGCCCGGTCGAGGCGGCCGTCGCGGCTGACGAGATATTTGTGGAAATTCCAGCGCGGCTCCGCGGCCGGCCCGAGCACGGTGGACGCCCAGCGGTAGAACGGATGCGCGCCGGGGCCGCGCACGACCGACTTCGCGGCGAGCGGAAAGGTCACCCCGAAGGTGCCGCCGCAAAAGCCGCGGATGTCCGCATCGGTGCCCGGTTCCTGGCCGCCGAAATCGTTCGACGGCACGCCGATCACGACCAGACCGGCCGGGCCATGGGCCTCATAGAGCGCCTGCAGGCCCCGATATTGCGAGGTGTAGCCGCAGCGCGAGGCGGTGTTGACGATCAGAAGCACCTTGCCGCGGAACGCTTCCAGCGGCAGCGGCGATCCGTCCGACGCCGTGAAGGCGAAGCGCCAGGCATGGCCGGTCTCGACCGGTCCGGCCGCACGCGCGGCGGTCACGGCCGCGGCCGGGATCAGCGCTGCGGTCGCGGCCGCCACGGTCGAGACGGCGAAGGTGCGGCGGCTGATGGACATGGCTGGTCTCCCCGGCTTCGGCCATTGCGGTCTACGCGGGCCGATCGCCGCCGGATCATAGCCGCCGGGACCCTGCCCGGCCATCCGCCGGCCGCCCGAACGAGGACCGCCAGGGCGGCGACGTCCGTCCGATCTCGGGCGTTTTGGTCCGGCGCCCGCCGTGGCGGTCAGGCGACCTTCGCGGCGCTCAGCTCGGCGAAGGTGTCGCCGTCGGCCGACAGCGCGCCGGCGAGTTCGAGGAACAGCTTGGCCGGCAGCGGCGGCGCGAAGACATAGCCCTGCGCGGCGGTGACGCCCTTCTCGCGCAGCTTCTCGATCTGCTCCTCGCGCTCGACACCCTCCGCGACGATGCCCATGCCGAGCGAATTGGCCAGTTCGACCAGCACGTCGATGATCGTCGAGGCGCCGAGATCGGCCCCCATGGCATCGATGAACATCTTGTCGATCTTGATGATGTCGATGCCGAGCTGCTGCAGATAGGCGAGCCCGCCATGGCCGGTGCCGGTATCGTCGAGCGCCACCCGGCAGCCGAGCACGTGCATTTCCGCGATGATCCGGCGCGCCCGTTCGATATCGCGCAGCGGATAGCGTTCGGTCACCTCGAAGACCAGCTGGTCGTAGCCGATCGGCCCGTCGGCATAGATCGCCATGATGTCGTCGATGATCCGGCGATCGTCGAAATGGCCGGCGAACAGGTTGATCGACAGCTTCAGGTCCGTCCGGCGCCGGAACAGCGGGCCGAGATCGATCACCGACTGGCGCATCAGCTGGCGCGTCATCTCGAAGACATGGCCGGAGGTTTCGGCATAGGGCATGAAGCGGCCGGGCGAGACCACCGTGCCGTCGGCATGCTGCCAGCGCGCGAGCAGTTCGCAGCCCTCGATCTGGCCGCTCTCGATATTCATGACCGGCTGGTAGTAGGGAATGAACTCGCCGTTCTTGATCGCCAGGAAGATCTCGTCGTCGACCTGCTTTTCGGGCCGCCGCGTGACCCAGGCGGTCAGGCCGAACAGGACCAGGCAGACCGCGACCGCGCCGACCGTCAGCGTCAGGTCGAGCGCGCGCACGATCGGATAGAAGACGGAGATCGGGGCCTGCACGACGACTTCCAGCGGGAAGATGTCCGAGCGGGAGCGCACCGAGACCAGACCGCCCGGGGCGCCGGCATCCGCCTGGCCGAGGCGCATCCAGGTCTTGGAGCCGTCGACGATCACCTCGACCGAACGCTGCTCGCGCATGAAGCTCGGCCCGGGATCGATATCGAGCGCCGCCGGGGCGACCTCTGCGATCAGCCGCGCGCCGCTCGCGCTGCGCCATCCGACCACCATCGAGCCCTGGATGTTCTGCCCCTTCGGCACCGAGGTGACCATGATGGTCACCTGCCGTTCGTCGTCCTCCGCGGGCCCGAGCAGGGCGGCGGGGCGGGCCGGCGGCGGCGGCTCCAGGCACATCGCATAGCCGTTGCGGTCGACGAGGCCCATCCGGCGAACGAAATCCGCCTGCGCGACCTTCTCGGCGAAGTCGATGCGGTCGGCTTCCAGGCAGGCGTGACGGGAGGCGCGGTCGAGATCGCGCAGGAGCGTGATGGCCTCCGACAGGGCCCGTTCGGCGCGCGCGAGATAGCGCCCGGCCACCGATTCCACCTCCGCCCCGCCGATCGAGGCGTAGTGCGCCTTCAGAATCAGCTTGCCGAGCACGAGCGGGGCCACCGCCACGATGACGGCCAGAAGATAAGGGAGGAGACCGACGAAGGCGGACTTACGCAAGACCTGGTACCCGGGGTTCGGCGTCGCGCGCCGTCGTTCCCGTGTCGGCCGACACTTGACCAGGATTTTGCCTGAAGACCGTAAACGCGCCCTGAACGAGCCCGGCGACGGCAACGATCGCACACCGGACGATCGCGCGCCGGACGATCGCCCGCTGCAGGCCGCGGCCCGCACCCGGCATGCTTGGCATGCCGTGGCGTCCCGGCGCGTTTGGTCCTAGTCTTGGCGGAAACGCGATGCGAGGCAGGCCATGTCCATTTCCGTTTCCTCCGCGGCGGCAGCCGCCGCACCGGCTCCGGCCGCAGCCGCGATCCTGCGCGAGCATCTGGCCGACGGCGTGCTGCGCCTGACGCTCGACCATGCCGAGCGCCGCAACGCCCTGTCGGAGGCCATGATGGCGGCCCTGCAGGCCGCGCTCGATCGCGCCGCCGCCGATCCCGCCGTCCGGGTCGTCGTCATCGGCCATGCCGGCCCGGCCTTCTCGGCCGGCCACGACCTGAAGGAACTGACCGCCCGGCGCACCGATGCGGATCGGGGCCGGGCCTATTTCGAGACCGTGATGAAGACCTGCGCACGGCTGATGACCAGCGTCGTGCGCCTGCCGAAGCCGGTGATCGCGGAGATCTCCGGTCTCGCCACGGCGGCCGGCTGCCAGCTGGTCGCCTCCTGCGATCTCGCGGTCGCCGGCGAAGGCGCCCGCTTCGCCACGCCCGGCGTGCATATCGGCCTGTTCTGCTCGACCCCGATGGTCGCCCTGTCGCGCAACCTCGCGCCGAAGCATGCCATGGAGATGCTGTTGACCGGCGAGACCGTCGACGCGGCGACCGCCCTGCGCTTCGGCCTCGTCAACCGGGTCGTCCCGGCCGCCGAGCTTTCCGCCGAGACCGGCCGGCTTGCCGCGACCATCGCGGCGAAGTCGCCCGCGACCCTGAAGATCGGCAAGGAGGCCTTCTATCGGCAGGTCGAGATGGATCTCGATGCCGCCTATGCCTATACGGCCGGCGTGATGGTCGACAACATGCTGATCCGGGATGCCGAGGAAGGCATCGGCGCCTTCATCGAGAAGCGCCCGCCGCAATGGCGGGGGGCCTAGGCCATGGCGGCGTCGACCTTCGCCGGCCTGTGGCGGCTGCTCTTCGGCGCGGCGGCCGTCTTCGCCGTTCTGGCCGTTGCCGGCGGGATCGTCTCGACCGGCAGCTGGCCGGCCTGGACCTTCGCGCTGGCGCTTCTGCTCCTGGTCGCCGGCGCCGCCAGCCTGACGGTGCGAGCCACCCTCGCCGCCCGCCGCGCCATCGACGACCTGATCGACGACGACACCCCTCCGACCGGGACGCCCGCCCCCCGAACCGGGCCGTCTGGCCCCAGAACCGGGCCGACCGGCCCCAAGACCGGACCGCGCTGACCCCATGAACCACGACACATACGACGACGCCTATATCCGCGACATCCTGGAATCGGTCCGCTCGATCGCGGTCGTCGGCGCCTCCAACAACAATGTCCGGCCGTCCTATTTCGTGCAGAAATACCTGATCTCGAAGGGCTACGAGGTCTGGCCGATCAATCCGGGCCTGGCCGGCAAGGACATCCTCGGCCGCCCGGTCCATGCCAGTCTGACGGAGCTGGGCCGGCCGGTCGACATGGTCGACATCTTCCGCGCCGGCGAGCATGCCGTGCCGATCGTCGAGGAGGCGATCCGCATCGGCGCCAAGGTGATCTGGATGCAGCTTTCGGTGCGCAACGACGAGGCGGCGGCGCTGGCCGAGGCTGCCGGCCTCAGGGTGGTGATGAACCGCTGCCCGAAGATCGAGTATGGCCGTCTGTGCGGCGAAATTTCCTGGATCGGCGTCAACTCGCGCACCATCTCGTCGAAGAAACCGGCCCGCTCCGGCGGCTTCCAGCATCTCGGCCTGCGCCGCCCGCCGGGCGTGGTCTGAACCGTCCCGAAGCCCGGCATCGTCTTATCCGTCCCGGCCGCCGGTTCGGCCGCCCGCTCCGGCCGCCCAAGGCGTGGCCATGCTCCATGGCCCCCTACGCCAATCCGGACCGGCCGCCACCATCGCGCCGCGGCCGTTACACGGGGAATGGTTTTCCCGCCCGGCGCCTGCGGACGCAACGGCCGTGATTTGACGCTTCCGCCGCCTTCGGCCACAAAGACGGTCCCTCCGGCCGGAACCAAGCCCGGCCCCAGAAGACGATCGTCAAGAGGAGCGTCCCATGTCAGATCGCCAGCCCGGCTTCGCGACCCTCGCCGTCCATGCCGGCGCCCAGCCAGACCCGACCACCGGCGCCCGCGCGACGCCGATCTACCAGACGACGTCCTTCGTCTTCGACGATGTCGATCACGCCGCCTCGCTGTTCGGGCTGCAGGCCTTCGGCAACATCTATACCCGCATCGGCAACCCGACCTGCGCGGTCGTCGAGGAGCGCGTCGCCGCGCTCGAGGGCGGCACGGCGGCGCTCGCGGTCGCCTCCGGCCATGCCGCCCAGGTGCTCGCGCTGCATGCGCTGATGACGCCCGGCGACGAACTGATCGCCTCCAACAAGCTCTATGGCGGCTCGATCAACCAGTTCAACCACTCGTTCAAGAGCTTCGGCTGGAACGTGAAATGGGCCGACGCGACCGATCCGTCGTCCTTCGAGCGCGCCGTCACCGACAAGACCAAGGCGATCTTCATCGAGAGCCTGGCCAATCCCGGCGGCATCGTCACCGACATCGCGGCGATCGCGGCGGTCGCGCGCAAGGCCGGCGTGCCGCTGATCGTCGACAACACGCTGGCCACTCCCTATCTGTGCCAGCCGATCCAGCACGGCGCCGACATCGTCGTCCATTCGCTGACCAAGTTCATGGGCGGCCACGGCAATTCGATCGGCGGCATCATCGTCGACGGCGGCTCGTTCGACTGGCGCGCCTCCGACAAGTATCCGATGCTGTCGGCCCCGCGCCCGGAATATCAGGGCATGATCCTCGCCGAGACCTTCGGCAATTTCGCCTTCGCGATCGCGGTCCGCGTGCTCGGCCTGCGCGACCTCGGGCCCGCCCTGTCGCCCTTCAACGCCTTCATGATCCTGACCGGTATGGAGACGCTGCCGCTGCGCATGGAGAAGCACTGCGCCAACGCCAAGCGCGTCGCCGAATGGCTGAAGGCGCGGCCGGACGTGTCCTGGGTCTCCTATGCCGGCCTGCCGGACGATCCGAGCCATGCGCTCGCCCAGAAATACCTGCCGCGCGGCGCCGGCGCCGTCTTCACCTTCGGTCTCAAGGGCGGCTACGAGGCGGGCATCAAGCTGGTCTCCAACGTCAAGCTGTTCTCGCATCTGGCCAATGTCGGCGACACCCGCTCGCTGATCATCCACCCGGCCTCGACCACCCACCGCCAGCTCACCGACGCGCAGAAGACCGCCGCCGGCGCCGGCCCCGACACGGTCCGCCTGTCGATCGGCATCGAGGACATCGAGGACCTGCTCGCCGACCTCGACCAGGCCCTGTCAGCCTGACGACAACAGACAGTCCTGCAGGACGACGTGGGCCGGAGCGATCCGGCCCATCAGTTTGCTGAAAAACGCGTCGGAACGCGATCAGACGCGGGTCGTTTCAACTCTGTCATCCCCGGGCTTGTCCCGGGGATCCAGACTTTCCAAGGACTTGGCCATCGCACTGGATCCCCGGGACAAGCCCGGGGATGACAGAATGGCGGGTTCGGAGTGATTGTCAGCAGCCTGGTAGGCCGGAGCGATCCGGCCCATTTCTTTTTGTGCAGTCGAGGGACACCCGGGGATAATCTGGAAGGAGCGTGTTCGGTAGCCTATACTGAGCCTGCTGGATTTTTGGAGTTTCGGATGAAGGCCTTGGCTGATGCCCTCGGCGGCCGAACCGCACCCGCCGAAAACTATCCGGAACTGACGGAGCTTCTGGGTCGCATCCGCGCGACCTATCGTCCTGTCGACATTCTGCTCTATGGCAGTCGCGCACGTGGCGAGGCGTCGGCTTTCAGCGACTGGGACATCAAGGTCATCGTCGGAGACGACGCGCCCGATCAACTCTTTTCGACGATGCTCGCATGGAAGACGCAGGAGGGATCCGGCGTCCATGCCGATATTTCCTGCGCACGTGTGTCGGAATTCATCAGCGACCTATCGGTGGCGAATTCGGCAGCCGATCACATGGCGGACGAGGCCGTCGTGCTTGAAAGTGGCCGTGTCGATCCGCTTCGGGCGAGACAGCCCATCCGTTCCAGACAGTAAATCGTTGGCGACCCCGGCGTGACTCGAACACGCAACCACTCGCTTAGAAGGCGAGTGCTCTATCCGGTTGAGCTACGGGGCCGTGCCCGGCCGGCGGGCCGGGTATGCGTGCCGTGCGCGGGGACGGGACGGGATGGCCCCGCCCCGGTCGCCCGGGTCAGTGCGTCCAGTGGCCGATGCGGCCGAACTTGAAATTGTCCGAATAGGAGATCGTCTTCGGCTTGCGCTCGTGCGGCTCCTGCACGGTGTAGGGGATGCCGTTCTTCTCGCAATAGGCGACGGCGTCTTCCTTCTCGGCGAAGAACAGCTTCAACTGGCTGCGCATGTCGGACGACGAGGTCCAGCCCATCAGCGGCTCGGTCGAGCGCGCGGCCTCGGGCTCGTAGTCCAGGCACCAGCGCTTGGTCTTGGCCTGGCCCGACTGCATGGCGTTCTTCGCCGGCTTGTAGATGCGCGCAACCATCGTTCGTGCTCCGTCAGACCGCCGGCCCCGCCGCAGCGTCCGGCCGGAGGCCGTCGTCGAACGGCCTCCCGTGTCCGCCCGGTTAGCGGGTTCCGCCGCCGCGCGCAATGCCGACCGGCATCGCGGGACATCGAAGGCGCCGCCTGCGCCGGACCGGCCGGAGGGCTCCAGCCTGCGAGCCGGACACTAGTCGCCCGATTGCCGCAGTGCAAGACGCATCGGCCCCGCGGATCGCGACCCCGGGTTGACTTATGGTGGTGCGATCCGCTCATTTTGGGTATCTCATCCGGACCCGCCATGTCGTTTCGCAAACAGCTGAAGACCCTCCGGAAATCGACGCTTCGCGCGCTCGCCGACCTGCGCCGGGCGGCCCTTCGGCGCGGCGCTCTCGCGAACGGGGATGCCTACGAATTGGTGACCGATCCGGGCACCGCCTGGCCGGGATACGCGGCCCTGCCGGCCGGTGCCGACGATGCCGCCGGGCACTCGATATCCTGCGTGATGGTCTCGCGCGGCCTCCCCGACATCGTCGGCGGTGCGCTCGCCAGTTTCGCGGCCCAGGACCATGCCCGGCGCGAACTCGTCGTGGTCGTCCCCGCTCCCCGGATCGAGGCGGTGCGCCGACTGGCCGCCGCTCATGCGGTCGACGCGCGAATCATCGCCGCGCCGGACGGCGCGACGCTCGGCGAATTGCGCAATCTCGGCATCGCGCGCTCGGACGGCGAGATCGTCTGCCAATGGGATGACGACGACATCTACGCCCGCGACCGCCTGCGCCTGACCGCGTCCGCCCTGGTGCGCTCGCACAAGGCGGCCGCGCTCCTGAACCGGGTGACCTTCTGGTGGCCGGCGCGCCGGACGATCGCGATCAGCAAGCCGCGCCATTGGGAAGGCACCATCGCGGTCTGGCGCAAGGCCATCCCGATCTATCCGGCCCTGGCGCGCGGCGAGGACACCTTCGTGACCCACGGCATCCTGCGCTATGGCGGCGTCGCCATGCTCGATGCGCCGGAGCTCTACGTCTATCGGGTGACCGGCCGGAACACCTGGGACGAGCCGCATTTCGAACGCATCCTGAAGGCCTGCACCGACATCCGCACCGGTGCCGATCACGATCGCCGGATCGAAGCCCTCAGCCGCCGCGTCGGCCCGCACCTGGCGCAACGCGCGCCGACCGGGGCGCCGACCGATCCGGTGCACCCCTGATCCCGCGCCATGAGCGCGCCACGCCCGGGAACGCCCCCGGACCGCCTCGACGCCGCGGACCGCTTCGACGTTGCGGACCGGCTGGCGGTCGTTGCCCCACCGCCGCACCCCGGGGGGCGACCGGGCGGCGTCGATCCGGCTTGCCGCGACTCGGTCCCGTCGCTATGTCTCGAGGCAAGGCTTGACCCGCGCCTCCCCCCTCCGATCGGGGAAGTATTTGCCATACGGGGTGCTGAACGCTTCGGACCGTCCGTTCGAGCCATCGCATGAGGAGGGGTTGCGTTTCCGGTTCGCACTGGAGCCGTTCCGATGAAGCCGACGACCCCCATCCACCAACTGAAGCACCGCGCCAGACTGATGGCCCGGCGCGAGACCATCCCCCTGCACGAAGCCCTGGACCGCGTCGCACGCGCCGAGGGTTTCCCGCGCTGGAGCCTGCTCTCGGCGCGACATGCGGCCGGGACGCCGCTGACCGCCCTGCTGCCGCGCCTCGTCGATGGCGATCTCCTGCTGCTGGGTGCGCGCCCGGGCCAGGGCAAGACGCTTCTCGGGCTGCAGCTCCTGCTCGATGCCGCCCGCGCCGGCCGAGGCGCGTTCTTCTTCACCCTCGAATATTCCAGCCGCGAGGCGCGGCAGCGGATTCGATCGCTCGATCGGAGCGAAGGGGGCTGGGGCGACAAGCTGGAGATCGTGGCGTCCGACGCGATCTGCGCCGATTTCATCATCGGCCATCTGTCGGGGGCGCCGCGCGGGACCGTCGCCATCATCGACTATCTGCAGATACTCGATCAGCAGCGCAGCAAGCCCGCGCTTGCCGATCAGGTTCGTGCGCTCCGCGACTTTGCGAGCGAGACCGGGATCGTCCTGGGCTTCATCTCGCAGATCGATCGCCGCTTCGACCCGGCCCAGAAGCCCCTGCCGGACATCACCGACATTCGGCTGCCGAATCCCGTCGGCATGCACCACTTCACCAAGGTCTGCTTCCTGCACGACGGCGACATCAGCCTTCAGACGATCGCCTGAACCGCCGCAGCATCGACGGCCGCAAGGCGGCTGATGGCCGGCCGCCATGCGGACCGCGCGCCGTCGGCCTGTCCCGCCGCCGCACGCCCCGGCCGAGCGGGCGGCGGGCCGGACGGCCCGCCGGAACGGACCGACCGACGGAACGGACCGACCGGCGGATCGGCCCGGTCCGCGGCCGGCGCTCAAGTCATGTCGCCCGCATCCGTCGCGGCATCGGAATGCGGCTCCGCCTCCACCGGAGCCGCCGGTTCCGGCCGGGCGGATGTGGCGGCGGCAGCCGTGGCGGTGGCGGCGTCGGTGCGCGGTGCGGTCCGGTCGGCCCAGTCGAATTCGGGTCCGCACAAAGCCACGAACTTCAGGGTGGTCTGGCCGACCCGGATCTCGTCGCCGTGATGGATCGCGCGCGTCTCGGACAGAAGCTGGCCGTTGACGCGGACCAGTTCCTTCTGCTTGCCGTCCTCGATGTAGAAGGCGCGCTCCTCGTTGTCGTAGACGATGAAGGCATGCCCGCGCCGGGCGAAGGCCGGATCGCCGAAATTGATCGGGATCATCTGTTCCGGGTCCGAGCCGAGCGCGTTGCGACCCGAGAAGACCTCGCGCGAGGCCCCGCGACCCGGGCCCTTGATGACCACGACCCAGCCGACGACCGGCTCGGCCGGCGCCGGGCTGAGGGTGACGGCGGGCTTCTCCGGCACCGCGAGCGGCGTTCGCTCGGCCGCCGCCGCTGCCGCGTAGCGCGGTTCGGCCGCGGGCGGGGGCGGCGGCTGATGGGCGGGCGGCGGCGGCGCATAGACCGGCGGCGGCGGGGCGGCGACGGCCGGCCGCACCGGAACGACCGGGGCCGGCGGCGGCTGCCAGGACGGCATCTCGACCGGCGGCGCCGTATCGCGAGAGGCCGCGCCCGGGAAGGTGTCGGCCGGGGCGGGCGGCGCCGATGCGGCCATGAAGGGCGACGGCGGCACCGGCGGCAGCGGGGCCGGGCTGGGCGCCGGGGCGAAGGTCGGCGGCGGGACCGGCGAGGCGAACGGCTCCGGCTCGACCGGATGCGGCACGACCGTCTGCGGCACGACCGTCTGGGGTACGACCGGATGCACCGGCGGCGCGCCGGCGGGCGGCAGCACGCGTCCGACCGGCGTTCCGGGCGGCGTCAGCCGCGGCCTCACGGCGACGCGCGTCGCCTCCGGATCGTCCGACGCGCGCGCCGGCTCGGCGGGTGCCCGCGGGCTGACCGAGACCGGTGTCGGTCCGGCCGGTGTCGGTGCGGACCCCACCGTCAGCGGCAGGGACTTGGGTCCGGGACGCTGCACGATCCGGGTCGGTTCGTTGTCCTGGTCCTGATCGGACATGCTGTTGCCTCCTGATTGGGTCCGGCCGTCGCCCCGTCGCCACCCTCGACGGGATCGGCCGCTGAATGCACTTGCCTATTCCAGGGATCGCGGTCGTCGCCCCACCGCGGCCGACCGCTCCGCAGGCCCTGCCCGCTCGGCGCGGGCCGCGCCGTCACGGATAGAGGAAGCGGAACTTGACCTCCCCGAGTTCCACCGTGTCGCCGTCGGCGAGCACGGATTTCAGCGACATCTCGCCATTGACCAGGACCCCGTTGGAATGTTCCAGGTCCTTGGAGACATCCGAGATCACGAACCGGCCCGACGCCAGATCGCGCGTCAATATGGCGTGATAACGGTGGACGCTGCGGTTCTCGAAGCGGATGTCGTTTTCCGAATGACGGCCGATGCGGACCGCCGTCGCCTTGACGGGCACGCGCGTCCGGTTCTGATCGGCGAGCTCCAGCCAGGCCAGGATCGGCTTGCGCCGCTTGCGCCTGACCGCCAGCCAGGCGACCCCGGCGGCGATCAGCAGGGCGCCGGCCGGCAGGCCGATCACCAGGGTCGGGCGCTGGCGCCATTCCGCCGAGAACCAGTCGGCGAGATTGTCCAGCCCCGAACGGTCCATCAGCCCCGGCACCTCGGTCGAACCGGGCTGCGGGCGCGCGCCGGCGGCCGGCGGCGGGGTCCCGGCCGGTGTGTTGGTGCTGATGGCGGGACCCGGCGCGGCCCGCGGCGCCGGTGCGGCCGGCGGCGGCGCGGCCGGCGCTCCGGAGCCGGCCGGCACGTCGGCGAAGAAGGCGCCGGTGACCGCCCGCCCGTTCTCGAACTCGAGGGTTAGCAGATAGCGCCCGCGCGGATCGACCCGGTTGAGCGGGAAGGTCGCGGTACCGCCGGAGCCGACGAACTGGGCAAAGCGGGTGACGGCGGCATCCTCGAGCCGGCCGCTCTGGCTGCCGACATCGAAGAACAGGCCGCCGGTATCCTCCGCCAGACGCCGCAAGGCCGCGATTTCCGGACCCGGCGCATCCGGGCGCTCGCGGAAGGCCACCGTGACCGCCACCACCTTGGCGTCGCGCAGTGCCTTGACCACGTCGTCGCGGCCATAGGCGCGATCCTCGGGCTTGCCGTCGGAGGCGAGCAGCAGCACCAGGCGTTCGGACTGCGCGAGCGTCAGCTGGCGCAGCGCATCGATCAGCAGCCGCCCGGAATCGCCGATCGCGCCATCGGCACGCATGCCCGTGGTCGCCCGCGCCACCTCGTCGCGACTGGCCCCGATCGGCACCAGCGTCTCGTAGCGATCGGCCAGCTGGCCGACGCCGAAGCGGTTGTTCGGGCCGGCGACGCGCGCCGCCTCGATCAGACGGGCCGCATCGCCCGACGCCAGGCTGACCACGCGCTGCCGGCGCCGGTCGCCCCGATCGATCACCGCCAGTACCGAGGAGGCCTTGCCGACCGAGGTGAAGGACAGGAAATTCGCCTCGGCAACCCCGGTGGCGCCTTCCTTCTGGTAGCGGACATGCATCACCCGCCCGCCCGCGATCGCGCCGGTCTCGCAGATGGCATGCGGCGCGTTGTCGAGCGTGGCGACGATGCAGCGCGGCTGGAAGCTGGTCGCATCCTGCGCCCCGGCCGCGCCGGCAAGCGCCAGGAAGCCCAAGGCCAGGGCGGCGAGCGCCCGCAAAGGTCCTGCGGCGGTCAAGGCGTGCCTCTCCTCTTGGTTCCCGGACGGTCCGGCGCCGTCCGGGCGCGCTGCGGACGGTGCCGCGACGCGAGACTAGAACAGTTGCCGATTCCCGCGAAATCGGCCGGTCCGCCCGGCGCAAGCCGACGCTCCCGGGCTGCCCGCGCGCGCCCGCTCATGCCAGCGCCCTGATGATCATGGCCAGGCTCGAGACGACGATCCACGCCGCCGCGACCGTCTTGACCCACAAGGGCCCCATCGCGGTCGCCGCCCAGTGCGCCAGGACGCCGCCGGCGATGCCGCCCGGGATCGCCGCCAGCGCGAGATCCCAGACGATCCGGCCGAAGCCCCAATTGACCGCCGTGCCGGCCGCGACGGTTGCGGCCGAGACGATCACGGAGGCCGCCACCGCGGCATAGACCGGGAATTTCCGGAAGATCAGGTAGACGACCAGGAACTCGCCGATGCCGAAGCCGAAGAAGGCCGAGACGTAGCCGCCGGCGACGCCGATCAGGAGGAACATGTAGAGGTCGAAGCGCTCCGGCCGCTGCCGCGTCGCCTCGACCCGCCGGAAAGCCCAGGCGAAGATCAGCAGCGTGACGCCGAGCGCCAGCGCGAAGATCACGAAGGCGGTCTGCAGCGTGCGGTCGGTCAGCTGGACGTTGGACTGCGTGATCAGAACGGTCGGCAGCGCGGCCGCGAGGGTCGCGAAGACGATCGAGATCAGGTCGTTGCCGGGGATGCGCATGGCCGCGGCCGGCGCATTCGGCCCGTACAGCCGGCCGACCCAGCCGAAGGCCGCGCAGGCCATGGCGAAGGCCTGCGCGAAGGCGGCCGTCGCCACGCCCTGCTGGAAGGTGATGCGGATCTGCCCCATGTCGCGCAGGAAGTCGAAGACCGGCACCAGCACCAGACCCGAACCGGCGCCGGTCGCTCCCGAGACCAGGCCGGCGAAGAAGCCCGCCGGCAGGACCCCGGGCGCCAGCCGCGCGAGGCCGCCGAAACCGATTCCGGCGACGCCCAGCTGCCACAGCAGCGCGGCCGCGAATGCCAGCACCGCGAGCCCCTGCCCGCTCCAGATCCATCGGCTCGTGCTCCCGCCCGGCGCGCTCATGGGGCGTTCAGTCGATCACCGGGAAACGACCGAACTGGCCGCCCCGGTAGCGCCAACGGACCATGAAGACCTGCAGCCCGGCGAGGAGCGCGATCAGCATGGGGACGAAGACCAGCGCGAAATGCGCCGCGGCCTCTGCGAGCGTGAGGCTCGGCAGCTGGCAGACCAGCACCTGGCGCGCCGGATCCAGGCGCGACTGCAGGCAGGCCGGCAGGTAGGGCAGCCAGTCGAGCCGCATGGCCGCATAGACGGCCAGGAACTCCATGACGGAGAAGAAGGCGAAGAAGGCGAACGGCCAGTCCTGATCCCAGCGGAACCGCTGCATCTGGAAATAGACCGGCTCCAGCACCAGGCCGAGCGCGAACAGGGTGGCGATGAACCAGCACGGTTCGGCGGCCGGCGGCCAGGACCAGCCGGACGCCCGGAACGCGATCACCAGCGTGACCGGCAGGCCGATCATCAGATAGAGCGCAAGGCGCGTCTGCAGGCGCCCGAAGAGGGTCGGCGTCATGCGATCGGCCTCCTCGCCGGCGCGGCGTCGGCTGTCGTTCCGCTCACGGCTTCGCCCCCGCCGTCCATTTCAGCCACTGCACGAAGGAGCGCAAGGGGCCCATCCGCCTCAGGCCCGGCGCGCGGGCCGCGGCGAGGTGGTCGGTGCTCCGGAGCGCCGCATATTGCAGGCCGAGAAAGCTGTCGACCGCCGCATAGGGACCGTTCTGGGTCACCACGCCGGCGGCATAGACCCGGCCGGCCCCGTTGCGCAAAGCCGCGATCTCGAACTGGTTGGTCACCGCGATGCCGGCGAGACGCTGGTCCGGCCCGCTGCCGGTCGCCTTGTTGCGCGGCGGGTTGTAGCGGGCGAGCAGGTCCTTGAGGAAGGGCGACGAGGTCACGTCGGCGATCAGCCCGGTGCAATCGATGACATAGTCGGCGACTAGGTCGAGCGTCTCGGAGAACGGACCCTTGGCGACGATCTCGGTGACCACCTTGTCGTTCTTCAGCCGCATCTTCTTCACTTCGCCGAAATAGATGCGATACCAGCCCTCGCGCTTGCCGGCCGACAGGATCGCCATCCAGTCGGCGCGCTCGGCGGTCGTCGTCCCGCCCCAGGCGGACAGCAGTTCGACCCGCTTCTCCGGCGCCGCCGCCTCCAGGAGCCGGCGATACTCGCCGCCCCAGCAGGCCTTCGGCCAGTTGAACGGCTGCATCTCGACATCGTAGCCGACCGCCCGGCGGGCGAGATCGAACGTCGCCCCCGCCTCGACCGGCCCGCGCATCAGATGCAGCACGCCGATCTGCTTGTTGCGCTGGCGCGTCTCGTGGAGCCGCTGCAGCACGCGCGAGGCGACGATGCCGCGGCCGCGCACCACCACCGTGCCGCCGCGCTCGGCGAGCGCCCGGTAGATGCCCTCGTGCTCCTCATAGGCGTTGACGACCCGGTTGGAGCCGCGGTTCTGCCGCTTGAAGGACTGCAGGTCGTCGAGATAGCGCGTGGTCGGATAGCCGGTCGCCAGCTGCACGACGCGGGCGAGAAAATAGCGGTCGCGGTCGCCGTCCTCGGCCTGGTCGGCGGGGATCTTGTAGGCGAGCACATAGCGGCCGTCGTCGGTCTTGCGCAGCGCGATGGCGCGGCCGAAGGTCAGCATCTGCCGCCAGCCGATGCGCGCCTCCTCGCGGTCGAGCGCGGCATAGACGTCGTCGGCGCGCGGCGTGTAGGTCTCCGCCAGGGTCGGCTCGCCGAACACCTTCAGGATGTGACGGAAGCCGCGGATGTCGCCGCCCTTGACCTCGCGCCAGGTCTCGCGCAGCGCGTAGCCGGGAAAGCCCCAGAGATTGTCGGGCGTCGAGATCGAGTTGGAGCGGATGCGCTCGCGGCCGGGGATCTGCGAATTCTCGCAATATTCCTTCCATTTCTCGTAGCAGCTGCCGGTCACCCCGATGACGCGGATGCGGTCCTGCGGCACGCCCCAGACGCGCAGATGGTCGACCCAGACGAAGGACCCGATGCCGCCGCCCACCGCCAGGAAGTCGGTCTCCCCGGCGAGCTTGCCGCTGGCGACGATCTCGGCGACCGGCACCACGTCGCGCGCGAACAGCCGGCCGGGAAACTCCGATTCGAGCCACGGCACCGGGTCGGCCGTGCCGGCGCGCGGCACCGGCGCGGTGCGTTCGTCGTCGGTCTCGACCGCCGGCGCCTCCTCGGCGAAGTCGCCCGGCTCGTAGACCAGCGTGAAGATGCCGCAAACCAGCGGCACGCCGGCGAGCCACTCGTACCAGTGCTTGCCGAGGGCCGTCTCGCCGAGCCTGGTGCCGTTGGTCGAGCCCGAATCGGTCACGAACAGCCGGCCGCCCGACAGCCGGACCGCGGCATGGCGGCGCGAGACCGAGCCGTCGACGAGCGGGATCTCGACCTTCGCCTGTTCGCGGCCGATCTGGTATTCGCCCTCGTCGGCGAGGCGAAACCGGGCGAGCGTCCTTCCGCCGGCGTCGCGGACCTGGATCTCGATCGGCATCATGGCTCAGGTTTTCCCGCGCACGATGCGGGTGGCGCCGAACAGGCGCGTGCCGCAGAGGCGGCAATTGTCGCCGCGGTCGTATTCGTTGAGCACCTGGCAGCTCGGATTCTCGCAGACGATGGCCGGCTGGCCGACCGGATGCACCTCGAAACGGTGGTCGCCGATCTCGATCGTGTCGAGCGGCTGCAGGTAGAGCGCATCCTGCTGCACGAAGCCGCGATCGAGATAGACCTGCAGGCGCTCGGGGTTGGACAGGACCGCGAAGGTCGGCTCGCTCTCGTCGTAGTAGAAGATCAGCGCCAGCTTGTCGGCGAGCCGGGTTGCGTCGAACAGGCGCGTGCCGCAGAGGCGGCAATTGTCGCCGCGGTCGTATTCGTTGAGCACCTGGCAGCTCGGATTCTCGCAGACGATGGCCGGCTGGCCGACCGGATGCACCTCGAAACGGTGGTCGCCGATCTCGATCGTGTCGAGCGGCTGCAGGTAGAGCGCATCCTGCTGCACGAAGCCGCGATCGAGAT
>NZ_LJYW01000001.1:5910792-6223311 GCF_001305515.1 Prosthecodimorpha hirschii | reverse complement strand
ATCGCCACCGGTTTTGGCCCTCCGGCCCAGACATCAGGGGCAGCCATCTTCGGCCATCGGGGCCAGCCATCTGGGGACGACGCCGAGAAACGCGCATCCCCCGCATCGGGACGCTTGAAATGCCCGTGCCCCGGTGTTACCACACCCCCGCTTCGCCGTACCCGGCCCCGCGCCGGCCCGCAAGCGCCCGGTTCTCCAAGGAGAATCGTCCGCAAGGGAAAGGCAAAGCCCGTTGGGGGATAGTTCAACGGTAGAACAGCGGACTCTGACTCCGTTAATCTTGGTTCGAATCCAGGTCCCCCAGCCATTTGATCTAACAGCGAAATTTCCGGTTTCGGATTGTACTCGGCATGGTTAGTCGGGCGCCCGGTCGGGAGTTTTTGTTCTTCGTTCGAGCTTCCTAATCCCCGCCGTCGCCAAGGCCGGGTCTCGATGCAGGTAGTGGGCATCTAGGATCGAGCGCACGTCCCGAAGCGAGTGCCCGGTGATGGTCGCGATCTGCGCTTCGGTTGCCTCAGCCAGCGCCAGCCGAGTGACGGCCGTGCCTCGAAGGTCGTTGAATGTCAGGTCGGTGATGCCGGCCGCAGCCTGAGCCTTCCGAAAGGACGCGCGGAAACCGCCCTCGGTCCAAGGCCGACCATCGGAGTTGACGAGGACCTGGGTCGATAGGCGAGGCGTGGCATCGAGCATGACCTTGAGCGGCGCGCCGACAGGGATGTTCACCCGGGCGCCGGTTTTGCTCTGCTTTAGCTTGATCCGTTCGCCGTCATAGGCCGTCCAGGTCAACCGCAAGAGGTCGCCCTGTCGCTGGCCGGTCCAGAGCGCCAGCATAAGCGGAAGATGCAGATGCGACGGTGCCGACTTCAGAAACGCCGTCTCGTCGTCATCGGTCCAAATATTCTCGGCGCGGTTCCCCCGATAGAGGCGCCCTCCCCGTGCACAAGGGTTGGCGTCGATAAGCCTGCGATCGAGCGCCCATGACAGGACGCGAGCAAGCACTGTCCAAGCGTAATCCGCTTGGCGTAGCGAAGTTGCCGCCTGCTTGTCCCGCCATTGCATGAAAATTCCGCGCGTCCGCTTGTCGACCAGCGCCGACAGGGGGAAGTCGCCGAACTTCTTTTCTATGGCTTTGATTTGGCCGATGTAGTCCGAGCGGGTCCGAGGCGCGAGTTTGGCAAAATCTGCGCTGTCCTGGTATTGGCGCAAGAGCGAATGCATTACTCCGGCCTGCGGCTTCTTTCGCGAGGCATGAGCTTCGGCGTAGGAGGCAACGAACTCAGGACTGCCCGGCTGTCCCCGTAGCCGCGGGCCACCCTTCCATGCGTACCAATATTCAACGGTCTCGCCGGTCGCGAGCTTCTTCCGACGGCAGTTAATGCCTTGAAGATTAACTCTGACCATGTGCTTTCATCCATTCGTCGAGAGCGCTCTCGGGCTTTGCCGCATGTCCTGCCGCAAGCACCACGATCCGATCCGCCCGGATCTCGACGCCGCCGATGTCGACACCGGCAGCCTTCGCGGCTTTGATGGCTCGGGTCACGTCTGCCTGCCTGAAAGCGGCCGGTGTCTTCGCCATCCTCAGCGCCCTTTCCGGATGCGTTCCGCCTCATGCCGCTCAATCATGATCGGCGAGGTTCGTCCGCCCGTGCCGCCCTTGCGCACTGCGATTTGCCCCTTGCGGATCATCCGCCCGAGGGTCGCCGGCGAAACGCCGATAGCGTGGGAAACCGCCTTCGCGCCGCGGATGACTTCGGTCATTTTCAGCCTTCGCCCCCGATGATCGGGCGCTCTTTTTCGATCCGCTTCGCGATCAAATCGCGTAACAGGCTGACATTGAAGGTCATCATACGCGTAATGGTCTCTTTACGCTCTCCAGCCGAGTTCCACTCGGCGGGCGCGGGCAGTTCGTCGGTAGGATGGGCCGTTCCGTCGAGGGTCCAGCCGGTCGCCGTCTGCCAGGTGCGCACATACGAGATTGCTAGCGCTTGCGGGTTCGCCTTGGCGGCCTCAGCGACCGCGCATGCGATTTCACCCGCCGCCGCTGCCGTCATGCCATCGGCCATCAGGTCCCTGAAGATGCTGATGCCGAGAATGTCGTCAGGGGCAAACGTGCGCGCCCGACCGGCAGTGGTGGAAGGGGCGCACCTGTAGGCGCCTGCGGCGACAAACTCATTGAAGCGGTCGCGATGGATGCCGGCAACGCGGCAGGCGGCGACGGTCGTTAGGCTCGGTGTCATGAATACCTCCTGTATTTCACAAGAGGTAGCCTATCCTCTGGTGATTGGCAAGAGGATAGGCACCCAGTGCACAGAAAGCCGTTGATTGTTCCGCCGAACTGGCGCCGAGTGCGAGGCCGATGCGGCTAGAACTCGTCAACCAGTTCCCGGCCGTCGTGTTCCTCCTCGCGATCGTCGGTCGTGCCGCCAGCGCCGGGACCCTCGATCGTCCAGCCGAGGGATGGTTCCGCGTCGGCGCATGATTCCTGGTCGGGATCACCGTCGAGTTCGTCGAGCACGAGCAAAAGCGCCTCGATGGCATCCTCGATCAGCGTCCGCATGGTCGGCGTGACGACGAAGACGGCTTGGCCTGGCAGCGCGTTCATCGGCCAGCCTCCGAGCCGGCGAGGTCGCGCGCCACGGACCACGCAAGCGCCACGTCGGACGATGTCCCGTCACCAGGATTGGACGACATCGCGGAGTTCATGGCGGCACGGGCCTTCACGATGAGACCCGCCAGTGTCCGGGCCGGCTCCGAGATGATGGCGTCCTCGATCTCGCCGCGCTCGGCTAAAGCGACCTCTAGTGCTTCCTCGACAGCGAGCGTGCCACTGTCCACGAAAGCGCGGCTCCGCTTGGTTTCCCAAGCCTCAACGGCTGCAACGATTTCGTCCCGCCGCGCCTGCCAGCCCTCGGCCGCAACTTGGGCAGGAACCACGATAGAAGCCCCGTCCGCTGTCGCCCGGCTCCAGCCCGGGGTTTGCCCATCGAAGGCCCTCAGAGGTTCAAGGCTGCCCCAGCCGTAGCGCGTGACGCCATCCCATTCGCAGACCGGATAGCTCGGGAAGTGAAACGCCTCATCCTCCGGTCGCCGCACCAGGGCTTCCGGTGGCTCACCGACCAACTCGTGAAACTTCTGGTCAGCGACCTTCGCCGCCGCGTTCAGATCGCGGATGATGGCGGAAAGCCGGTCATGCTCCAGACCAAGGCCCGCAAGCTCGGCATCCTGTGACGTGGCCGAGAAGGCAGCCGAAGGCGAGGCCGCGACCGAAGCGGCGAGGCCGGCGAGAACATTCCGGCGAGTGTGCGTGTTCATGACCGAGCCTCCGAAGCCACCATGCAATCCAGCAAAGCGATGAATTCCTGCATGGCGTGAGCCCCGCCATCGGTCCCCTTGTTCTCGGCGATTTGGGGCAGCACCCCCAGCCACCAAGCCAGAGCGACAGCCTTTGCCCGCACCCCGGCGAAGCCGACTGCAGACGCGGCGGAGATTTCGGCGGCCAGCTTCGTGCAGCGGTCACCCGCGGCAGTCATGGAGCGCCATTCATCGGGCCTGCCGTAAACATCGAACACCCGCCAGTGCTTCACGACGCCGGACGCGTCGAGCGCCTCATAGTCCGCAATCGGGATCGATCGCAGATGCTCAACCTTGGCAGACCACAAGGCATAGTCCCGCGCGCCCTCGACAAGATCAGCCGCAAGCGCCGTCAGGTGGCAATCGGGAGAGACAGAAGCCGCAGCCCCGCTTGCGCTGATCGCCACGGCGGAGGCAGCCAGGCCGGCGAGAAGGTTGCGGCGGGTGGATTTGGGCAAGCCAGTATCGGCCGCCGAACGGGTGTTCGTCGTCATGGCATTTGCTCCTCTGAGAAGGCATGATACGATTTGGATCATAAATGATGATCCCAAATAGGTCAAGCTATGCTAGTATCGGTTGAACAGGTCCGAGCTGCCCGTGGACTCCTAGGATGGTCCCAGGCTAGACTTGCTTCCGCTTCAGGACTCTCGCAGCCCACAGTGAAGCGCTTTGAAACCAACTCAACGCCAGTTTCCGTTGAGGCACTACAAGCTATCAAAATTGCGTTGGAGAATGCAGGGGTGATTTTCATAGATAAAAATGGCGAAGGAGTGGGGGTTCGCCTTAGGAAAGAAATATAAAAATGCTTCTAGATTTGTGGAATCAGAAAGTTAGTAAAAATACGCGCTATCGGGAGGCAAAATAAATGACTTCAGAAATATGTGTTATGAATCGGAGAGCGCTTGTCTTAGCTGCAGATAGTGCAGCTACTGTCACTTACTGGTCTGGCAAACAACGCGAAGTCAGATACTTTAAGGGCGCCAATAAAATATTTCAGCTAGTGGCTGACCGCCCGATCGGTATAATGGTATTTGATTCAGGAGATTTGCACGATATCCCGTGGGAAATCGTCATCAAAGATTTTCGGAATAATTTTTCTGCAAATAGGCCATCTGACGTGTCGACATATGCGTCTGCGTTCTTCAAGTATATTAATGATCACGCATTATTATTTTCTAGTAGTCGCCGTCGAGAGATTACGCAGAGAATTTTTAAGAACTCGATCTCTTTAAATTTAGGAATAATAATTGAAGACGAAAATGTAATCGCAGGGCAGGACAAAGCACTGGAGATAAGCAAGGCCTTTCAGAAGATATGTTCTCAAATCAAAGGTCTTCCAATCGAGGAGCCTTTCAAAGAAGAAGACATTGAAGCTGCATTATCGTTTATAACACCGGATATCTCAGCATTTGCTGAAGATCTTTTAGTTAGCACATCAACAAAAAATATAATCGACAAAGACGAATTAATAGGTATGTCTATTCTTTCCATTTTTAAACACCCAAAGGGTCAACTAATCAATACTGGCATAGTTGTTGCTGGTTATGGAGACGATGATTATTTTCCATGCTATCATGAATATTCTTGTAGCGGATTCTTGGGCGACAAATTATACTGGAAGCCTGAAGGCGACGTATCAATGGATCGCATAGATACAGGTATTGTACGTGCGTTTGCAACAACTGCCATGGTTGACACATTTCAGCATGGCGTTGGTCCGGATGTATTCAATGCCGTAACCTCAAGTCTGGAGGATACTCTATGGCATTTTGCGGAAGAAATACTTAAATCATCCGGAGCGCAACCGCCTTCAAATTTACAGAATCTCGTCGAAAATGCAGCAAGTCGACATACACGTGAATGGATTGACAAGGTTTTTCAGCAGCATGTGCAGCCTTTGAATCGGGTTGTTGGCTTCTTGCCTGTTTCGGAAATGGCATCGTTAGCCGAAAGCCTAGTTGAACTTGAATCCCTTAAGGAAAAAGTTACGCAGCCAAGCGAATCTGTTGGGGGGCCCATTGACGTGGCCGCCATCACAAAATCTGAGGGCTTTGTATGGATTAAGCGCAAACACTATTTTTCGATAGAATTAAACCCGCGATATGCGGCGCGCTATAACAATCATCAGTAAAATGGAGAAAAAAATGAAGCGTGAGCCATCGTACAAGCAACGCGTTACAGATGCCATCGCGAAGAAACCTGGGATCAAGCAAGATTCGCAGGGGTTTTATTCGTTACCGGATGCCTGGAAGGAAAAACTAAAGAATGAGATGCTTATGCAATTAAGGTCTGTATCGAAAAAGGATTAGGATTCTGTGTAATTTTTAGCCATGAACCTTTGGCATTTTGTGCCAGCTTGAGACGAAACCTAGCAGGGCGACGCGGTAGCGCCGGGAGGTTTTGCTAAGTCATTGATTTCAAACGGCTAAATTTTAGCCGAATGATTTCAATGAGTTATGCCTCGCCCTGGACAGGAATGCCGATCCGGTCCGCCAGTCCGTGAAGGTGCCGCACCACTTCATCCCGGCGGAGCGGACCAACAGCACCGGCATATGCGCTAGTGCCGTGCGCGATCATGGCTTTTCCGATGACTTCCGGATCAAAGCCTAACTCTAGCATTTGATCCCGTGCCGCCTCGGCGAGCTTATAGACAACGTCCTCCACCTCATCCTCGGTCATGACATGCCCCGCTTCTGTGCCATCGGCGCGCGCATGATCGCACGGATTCGCGCTTCATGATCCCCCAAAACGCGATGGATTTGAGCGACAGTCGCCACGTCCCCACCTGGCGCGTTGATTGTCGTGTTGAAGACCGCGCCGCCGCCGCTCGCGCTTGATGGAATGATCCGGCCGGCCGATTGCGGCACGAACATTTCCGGCCCGTTCTCGCCGACCCGGTAGGGCTGCCCGGCATTGACCGCGCCACCGCCGGCTCGGCCAAACAGACCGCCAATCAGTCCGCCGCCAAGGCCCGTCCCGGGCGCGCCAAGAAGCGCAGCAATCAACTGGTTCCCGAGTGCGTTCAGGATGGCTGTCCGAAGGCTCGTGAAGGCGTTGCGCAGAGCGTCGACTGTTTTCACACCATTGGCCAGATCATTGAAAAACGCCCCAGTCACCGAGCCGAGTTCCGAGCGCATCGAATCAAGCATCTGCTGCGCTTTATTCACGGCCTCAAGCCGCGTCGCCGCAACGCCTGCCTGATCTGCCAACGCAGTGATCTGCGCTCGCCGCGCGTCGGTCAGTGGGATGCCGGCTTTGATCGCTTCGTTGGTAAGTTGCTGCGCGACCTTGACGCGCTCCTGTTCCCCCGCCGTCAGCCCGACAAGGGTGATTTCCTGTTGTAGGTCTCGAATGCGGTCCTTGGTGCCCTCAATCGAATTTGCGAACGCGATCTGCGCCTTAAGTCGCCCATAGGAAGAAGCAAGCTGGTCGATTTGCTGCCGATACTCGCCAGTGAGAGGAATGTTTTTCTCTTTGGCATCGGCCTCCAGTTCGGCAACAAGTCGCGCCCGTTCGCGCTCTGCCGTCGTTTTGCCAACTGTGTCTGCCTCGGCCTGAAGAAGCGTGATTGATTTCTGCTGCGCGTCGATGACCTTTTGCCAGCCGGCCACATCCGGCGGCAAAGGAAATTGCTTGAGCGATACCGGCTGAGTTCCACCGCTCCCAAGCCCAAACCTATCATTCATATAGGTCTGAGCATTTTTGTCCGTCATTGTGCTGCCGGCAAGGTCGTAAGCCGACTGGAGCCGAGCGGGCCCGTTGGTCGCCGGCCTCCCTTGCAGTGTCGTGATGCGGTCGAGCAGCGTTGATGCGCGGTCAGTCGCGGTCTGGAGGTCCTTCTCCAGTTGGGCGATCACAGGAACGGCGCCGGCATTGGACGAACTGCGAAGATTTTCAATCTGCGCTTTCAGTTTCTGAATAACTGTATAAGCGCCGTACAATTGCTCTGTCAGGCTGTTGATATCGGTTTGCTTACTAACGTCGCGAAGTCGATCGGCAAAGCCTGATATATTTTTCCCGGCATTTTCGAACAGCTTTGATAGATATTCGATGATACCAAGATTTTCATTGATGGTTCCGAACAAAAGCATTAGTGCGTTGTTGAGGTCCGATACGCTGGCCGCAAAGGTCTTGGACGACGCCCCAATCTTCTGTTGAAGCGATCCGGCTCCGGCAAGGATAGCGCGGAAGAAGGCCTCGGAGGAAACCTTGCCGTCCTTGACCAGTGCCGTCAGTTTGCCAATCTCGCCGCCGGCTTCTTTCAGACCGTCCGCCGCCGCCTGAAGCAATGGCCGAGCGCCATCAAGCAACGAATTGTATTCCTCGGCCTGGATTTTCCCGCCGCCAAGCGCCTGCGAAAGCTGGAGCAGTGCGCCGGTTGCCTCTTGCGCGCTGGTCCCGTTGACCTTCAGCGCCATGGCCGTCGCCGTGGCGAAGCGGATCAAGTCTTCCGATGATGCGTTGAGGGACTTCTGTGCCGCAGCAGTCCGGCTGTAGAGCGTCGCGAGGCTTTCAACCGGGGTGCTGGTCGCTTGAGCGATGGCGAATAGTTTGCCGAACGTGACGTTCGCTTCCTCGGCCGAGAGGCCGGCGACCTTCAAGCTGTTGTTGATGCGAATAAAGGTATCCGCACCGTCAACAAATGCTCTCAGGCTCAAAACGCCAGCGAGGGCGGAGAATGCTCCGGTCGCCATGCTGACAATGCCGGTATTCAAGCCGGAGAAGTTCTGTTCGATCTTCTTCACCGAAGAGGCGGCCTGCGCTTCCATCGCCTTCGCAGATTTCTGGAGCATTCCCGCCGCGCGCTGCATATCGCGCTCGAATTTCGTCGCATTTGCCTCCAGACGAAGCGTCATGACTTCAAGATCGGTTGCCATGGTTCAATCCTTTCAGGCGACGCAGAGTTCGGGCGAGAAGTCGGCGGACTCGTAGATCGACAGGCCATCGCGCCCAGCCGAGGCCCGCCCTACGGCCATCGCAGCGGCAACGGCGCCGTCGATCCGATCCTTGCTCTTGCCCTTGTGGAACATTCGGTTGCCGGCGCTATCGGTGTGGACCGCGACATTGTCGAAGCACCACCGCAGGACCGGATTGCCACCGTGGCGGAATTGACGGCCGATAATGGCCCGCTCCAGTTCCTTGATGGCCGGCGCCATCGTCACCCAGCCCTGCCGCATCTCGGCGACCGGGAAGCCGTCCTCTGCCAGCCTGATCATGGTCTGTTGCGCAAGGTGCGGGTCGAAGGCGATCTCCCGCACGTCCAGCCGCCCGCACAGGACGCGGAGATGCTGTTCGACGCGCGTATAGTCGACCACGTTGCCAGGCGTGGGGATGATCCAGCCTTCCTCGGCCCACCGCGGATAGGGAACGCCGTCCCGGTCGGCACGAGCGCGCAGATTGTCTTCGGGGCAGAAGAACCACGCCGCGACTGAGAAGCCGCCGTCCTCGTCCTGCCAGGCTGCCACGATGGCCGTAAGGTCAAGGTTCGATGACAGGTCGACCGCCAGCCAACACGGCAGCCGGCGCCGCTCCTCCAAGTCGACCGGCTCGGCGCCTTGGTCATAGACGCCCATGTCGACGAACGGGGTTGCCGAGTGATCGAGCCAGACATTCAGGTGCAGTTGCCGGAAGGCGTCGCGATCCGCTGGCCGGCTTCCGGCCTCGCGCGCCAACTGCCGCAGTCCCTCGATGTCGGGGAAGCCGTAAGGCAGGCCGGGATTGACCTGGAACCACAGGTCTTCGTCGCGCCAGTCGGCATCCCGATCGGCTTCGAACAGGACCGGCAGCGTCGCAGGGTCGTCGATCTCGCCGCGGGCGACCTTGCGCGCATAGTCAACGATGTCGTGAGCAATGTTCTCATGCCCACGGCCAGCCGTCGTGATGACCACGAGGAGGCTTCCCGCCGTCTTGACGAGGCCGGTTCGCAGCACGTCCCACAGGTCGCGTTTCAGCCAGGCGTGAAGCTCGTCCACGAGTGCGAAAGTCGGCGTTCCGCCGTGCTGCCGGGCCGCGTCGCAACTGATCGCCTTCAGCTTCGCGCCGGTCTTGGGGTGCTCGATCTCGTGGCGATAGTCGCGGAAGGCGAGCGCGGAGGCGATCCGGTCGTCAGCCCTACAGATGCCGATTGCCTCCTCAAAGGCGATGCGTGCCTGTTCTCGATCCGAGGCAGCGCAGACCACCTGACCGCCGTTGATCCGCTCCGGTCCGAACAGATGCAGGAGCGACAAGCCAGCGCCAAGGGAGGTCTTGCGGTTGCCGCGCGGGAGCAGGACGACGACGGTCCGCACGATGCGCCGGCCGTCCTCGTTCGCTGGCCCGTAGATGCGACGGACAAGCCGTTCCTGCCACGGCATGAGTTGGAAGGCGCGCCCCTTGGCTCGGCTCTTGGGGTGCCGCAGACGCTTCAGGAAATTGACCGCACGCTCGCCATACCCGAACGGGTCGGCGATCGGGGAGTCATCACAAATCCAGGTCGGCAAGGTCATCGTTGCCACCCCCCTTCATGGCGGCGGCCTTGTTGCGCGAGGCAGGCGTGAGGCCGAGTTCTGCAGCCAGCCGGCGACTTTCCGTCAGCGCCTGGAACAGGGTTTGGAAGGCCGGATGCCGGCGCCCGTCGACCATGTCACCCTCGGCCGAGATGATCGCCTGCGACCGCTTCACGAGCCCGGAGGCGACGCAGAACTGTTCGACCGTCCCCATGTCCGCATCGGTCAAGACACGCCGCTCGATGAGGCCCGGCATGATCCGACCCCATTCCTGCGCGGCCTCTTTCGACAGCCAGGACGGCGCCCGCGGTACGCTGGCAAGCCCTCCATCGATCGGCCGGAGTTCGGCTTTGCGGCCTCGCGTCATAGTTCAAAACTCCCGAACAATGTAGCTCGCCAGGCCGGCCAGAAAGCCATCCGCGGCCGACGTGGATTCGCGTTCTCGGAAGCGGTTCGCCACTTCACTGAGGATCGCTTCGCGGATCGGTTCGGGCACGTCAGCGGCGTCGCCGTAACCTGCCGTGAACTCGACAACAACAGCGCCAGGCAGTTCAGTCGTCACAGGCCAGGACGCATCGGCCGCCGGCAGGATGGTCACCCTGTCCTCGCCGCCGATCCCGTAGGCGCGGAAGCCCGTCAACGGCTGTTCGTCGCCGCTCGCGTCGAGATAGGTGATGGCGTCGACCGATTGGCACGGCGGCAACGGGACCACGATACCGCCAGCCGGGAAGGCATCCAGCACGAGGCGCCAGGACTGCGATACGAGCGCCCTGCCAAGTAGACCCCCGCGCCCGTCCAGCTTTGCCGTCGCTGCCTTGATCAGGCGTTCAAGCGCTGCATTCTCGCTGTCCCAGTCGATGCGCAGATGATCCTTTGCCTCGGCCAGCGTCACCGGATATTCTGAAGGCGGAACCCGAATGATCAGCGACATTGATAGATCAGCCTTCATTCATTCGAGTTGCTGATTTTTGCTCTCTATCGAGCGAAGGGCCGACGACGGTGCAATGTCGATCGGCCAAAGTCGGCGACCTGCCCCCCGGTCTGGCGAAGCCCTGATCCCGAGCCGTTCGGCGCGAGTGATGCGGCTTGCAATACGGGCGAAGGTTCGACCATGACAATCTCAGGTCGGGCCGCGCCCTTACGCTTTCGATGTGGTCAACCTCTGTTGCCTTAGCCTCGCATTCAGGCCAGGCGCAGCATGGGTTGCGGGCGAGGAAGGCGGCACGGACCTTGCGCCACTCGGCGTCATAGCCACGGGCCGCAGGGTCGGGCCGGGTCTCGTCATGAGCCCGACGGACAGCAGCGCGTCGCTTCCGCTCGCATGGGCAGGGGTTGCCCGAGGCGATGGACAGCCCACAACCGCAAATGCGAGGCGCGCGCTTGGGCATTACCAGACCGCCACGATGTAGGTGGCCGTCGTACCTGTCGACCAGACACGGTGCACCCGTTGGACCAAATACGAGCCCGCCGAAAGATTGTAGAAGGTTTCAGTCGAGCCACCGGACGTGGTCACCTTCACGTTGCCACTGCCCCCGATGTACAGCGATCGGGCATCGGTCGTGAGGTCGGTACTATCGGACGGAGTCACAGCGGCGGCGAAAGCCGGCGGACTTTCGAGGCCCGGCTGTCGATCTGCAAAAGCATCGGCCATGTTGGCACCTCTCAGATGATGATGGCCGAGCGGTTGGTTCATCCGCTCGGCCGATGAGCCCTTTGCCCCCGGATTGGGCTGGTGCTCGCGATTTCCCTGACCTTGAACGGTTCAAACCATGGGGGGCCGCAGGTCAGGTTTCCGCTATCGGGCCAACCGCTAAGAGCCCATCAAAAGACCACCCCCCGATTTCGTCAGGCAGCGGGAGCCGAGGTCGGGCGCCCGAGGATCGCCACAGCCGCAATCGGAGCCGAGCCCGAGTTGTTGGCCGGGGTGATCGTCAGCTTCGTGTATTGCTTGTTGCCGACGTAGCCGAGCTTCCTGGTCACGCCGTCATCGGCATAGGTGAAGCTCACTGCGGCCTCGGTTCCGACCAAGTCCGCATCGGCGACGGCCGTGAAGCCCGAGCCGCTGGAATCGCTCTCCTCCAGGAGAGCAGTGAAGGTCGCGTCAGCGTCCGCCAGCGTGCCCGTCGCGATGACGTAGGTCAGCGAACGATAGCCCGCCCGGTTGATGACAGTGCCGACCTGCGCCGTGTTGTCGGAGACGACGACAGGAGCGATGACCGGGGAGACGGTGAAGTTGTGGTACGAGTCGCGCATAGTCCTGCCCTCCCTTACGAAACGGCCATCTTGAGCTTGCGGATGGCCTCGGAGAGCACCACCGAACCACCGACGCGGCGGCGGAAGTGGAAGCGCACGAGGCCGGAGGTTGCGACCGAATAGGGATCGCGCATGACCGAGAGCGAGACCCGGTCATAGATGCGATACCCGGTCGAGAAGTCGCCGAAGACGATCGGATAAGCGTTGCTGGCGATGTCCGGCATGTCGACAGCTTCGATGACCGGGCGACCGAGCAGGGTTTCCGGCTGACCGGCCTGGTAGCTCGGCTGCCAAAGATAGTTGCCCTGACCGTCCTTCAGCTTGCGCACGGTCGCGAGCGTCGAGCCGTTCATCATCCAGGCGCCGCGGTTCCGGTAAAAGGCCGGCATCGCATACATGAGGGTGATCAGCGGATCGGCCGAGAGCGTCGTAGCGTGGCCGTTGGCCGTGTAGCTGACGCCCGTATCGGACATGAAGCCGAGGGGCCGCTTGACGCCGTCCCCGCTGACGAAGGCTGCCCCTTCGAGCCGGCCGGCTTCCTCGGCCGCGTCCATCGAGATTTCGGACTCGATGTTGACCGCGGCATCCTCCAGGAGGCGGGTCGATACATCGATGTAGAACGCCATCTCGTTGACCGGGATTTCGGCCTGACCATAGGTCGGTTCCGTGCCCGTGCGGGTCTCGGTCTCGCCAACCCATACGGCAGTCGGGCGCCCGGTTCGCTTCGGAATGACGACGGAGCCGGACGTGGTCGAGCCGACGCGCGCGGCCTGACGAACCGGCGAGAACTGCACAATGCCCTTGATCACCTCGTTGACGAACTGCGCGGGGGCGAGGTAGCCGCCGGCCGTGTCGTCGGCGACGCGAAGGGTCTTGATCTCGTCCGCCGACAGAGCCTCGCGCCCCTGACGCAGGAAGCCGCGGAAAGCCTTCTGTTCGACCTGCGCAGCCTCATCACCCTCGGCCTGCGTCTTGCCGCCGATGGCCGGTCGGGCAAGCTTGGTTTCGACCGCGTCGAGCCGGGTCGTGATCTTGCCCAGGTCCGAAGCCTTGGACTCGATCGCCAAAAGCCGGCCCTCGATCGAGCCCTTCAACTCGGCAAGCGCCTTCGTGACAATCGCCGCCGGATCGCCGCCCTCCGGATCGTCCTTCAGTTCGATCGCGCCCACGGCAGGCGCCTTCATATGCTTGGTCATCTCAGACCCTCCGAAAGGCCGTGGCGGCCCGGTTGATGGCCTCGGCGATGCGCAGTGCAGCCGTGGCGGACTTGGCAGACGTGACCTTCGCGCCGGGATGAGCCGGGACGGTCACGAGAGAGATTTCCACGAGATCGACGGCACGGATGACGCGCCCGCCACCCTTGCGAGCCTCGGCCCGTTTGGTTGTAAAGCCGATCGAGAGGCCCGAGACCGCGCCGGCCTTCACAAGGGCTCGCATCTCGCGCGCACGCTCCAGGTCGTCGACCAGAAGCCGGCCAATGACCTGAAGGCCTTTTGCGGTCTCGACGATCGAGGACCACGCGCCCACCGGCGCTTCCGGATCGTGGAAAGCGAGCATCGGCAAGGGCGGGGTGGCACCCTTGAAGGCGCCCGGCATGATTTCGTCACCCATGCGGTCGGGCGAGCCGAACGGCCAGGCGAGACCGGTGATGGTTCCGGCATCGTCGACCGAAAGCGAGGCCTTGAGTTCAAGCCTGACCGTCATGCCGGCACCCCCGTGCTATCGGCAGGCAGCCCGCCGCCACTGGTCGTGTTCGGGTTTTCGAACTGGTCACCGCCCTGGTATGGGGCGAGGCCCATCCAGGCCCGAACCTCGTTGGGATTGGCGACGCGAGCCGTGATCAGCTTGCCGTAGGCCTCGGCCTGGTCGCCGAGCGACGGCAAGGTAAGGTCGTCGGTGTCGAACTCGACGCAGTAGGTCTGCCGCTCTTCGGCCGTCAGGAGCGCGCGGGCGAGCGACGCTTCCCACGCCTTCAGCCAAGGCGACAAGGTGAAGTCGACGAACTCCCGACCCATGTCGGTAATGTTCGACCATGTCGCGCGGCCGAGTTCGTAGATGCGATGAGGCGGCACGCCGAAGGCGCGGGCGATCTCCTCCACCGCGAAGGTGCGAAGCTCCAGAAACTGCGCGTCGACCGAGTTCAGGGCGAGCGGGGTGAAGCTCGCGCCGCGGTCGAGGATGGCGGTGTTGCCGCTGTTCGATCCGCCGTGCGCCAGCGTCCAGGTATCGCGGATGCGCTTGACCGCTTCAGGAGCAAGAGCGTCCGTGAAGGACAGCATTCCCGATGGGCGACCGCCGCGGCCGAACAGGCGGGCCGCATGCTGTTCCATGGTCAACGCCAGGCCGACGGCCTCGCGGCAAAGCGTGAGCGGAGCCTTGCAGGTCGGCGGCAGCGTGAAGGGCGAGACAAGATGAATCACGTCCGCGGGGTCAAGCCGCCGGCTGATCGTGTCTTGCGTTAGGGTATAGGTCGGTTCGCCGAGGGTCGACCATTCCACCGCGACCGAGCCGGGCGGAAGTCGGATGATTTCCCGCGCGTGACCGTCCACCCGGGTCACGAGGCCGATGCCTCCGGTATCGCTCATCAGCGCGTCGAGCGTGATCTGTCGACGCCCTTCATGCGAGGTCAGCCAAGGGCACCAATCGCCAGCCATCATGCGGGCGGCGGGATGGTCTGGAACGGGCTTGCGCGACCCGTCCGCGCCCTTCTCGATCAGGCGCAGAGGCAGGACAGCAATCGGGTCCGAGATGGCGCGTACAGCCGCCGCAACCGCCGTGCAGCGCAGCGCCGTCCCAGGCGTGACCGAAATGCCTGCCGCAGTCGTCTGCGACACCCCCAGGATTTCCAGGAGGTCGGACGACGGCACAGCGAGCGACTTGCGCTCGAAGGCAGAGAAGAGGGACGAGAGTAGCTTGCGCATCAACCATTTTATACAGTCAACTGACGGGATAACGGTAGCCGCCTACTTCAATCAACTTCAATCACCGAGGAATCTCCAACCGGAGGCCTCTGCCTCCAGGCAGAAGGCAATATCTCTCCCTCCCTCTCTCCCTATGGGAGTTGGAGAGGGTTCGGCATGCTCTGCACTGAGATAACCCGGTAACCGCGATAACCCGGTAACCGGTAGGGGGCGGCGGTTAGAAGACACCCGCCCCGTCATTGTCCGACCATCCCGGCCCGGCCGATCGCTCGGTTATCGGGTTATCGCGGTTATCAGTGGTCGGATACAGGTCTTTGCGTCCCGGGTGGATGTACGATCCGCGTCGGCTCCCTTTCAGCACCTCGCCGCCTTTCGACATCTTGAAGAGAAGCTGCTTGACGTTGTTCCGGACGAGGCCGGCATTGTCGGCAACCTCGTTCGGGGTCATCGCGTCCTCTGCGTCTTTCAGCATGGACAGGATGACGGCCCGCTCATCCGACCGATGAACTTCGGCCGCGTCGCCCATCAGGTACCAGCGCCCGGCATCGAAGCGCATGGCGACGTCGATCTCGGGCACGTCTCGGCCGCGGACGTAGAGCGTCGCCCCGCTCGCCTTCCGATCAAGGACCAAGGTCGCGTCCGCACAGGCCGAAAGGCCGTTGGAGCCGGTCACGGCCTCTAGCGGATCGTCGGCGCCGCCTTTCCTCGTATGTGTGATCAGGACGACTGCAACGCCGTGCTTCGTCGCCCACTGCTGCAAGGGCGCGATGATCGTATAGTCGTTTTCGTAAGAGTTCCGAGCCGCATTGCCGGCCGGCTTGATCCGCTGCAGGACGTCAACCACGACCAGCTTCGGTTTCAGGACGCTGGTCCGCCAGTCCTCCAGGCAGTCCAGGAAGCCGTCATTGAGGGCCGGGCTTTCGGTAACCCATTCGAGACGATCAAGGTTTGGCCGAGTCCGTTCGTCAGGGAAAAGGGTCGCGATGCGCCGCTGAATGCGCCGCTCGCCGTTCTCAAGGTCGACATACAGAACGTCGCCCTGTTCGCTGGAAACCTCACCCATAGCGACGCCGCCGGTCGCAACCGCGATGGCGAAGTCAATGCACAGCCAAGACTTTCCGAGCTTCTGACGGCCTGCGAGGATCGACAAGCCCTCCGGCAAATAGCCGGGAATGGCCCATTTGATCTCGGGGAAGTCCGTCGCCATGATCAAGCCCGTCCGCCTCCGGGCGAATTTCTTGCGCGGCTTCATCTTCCCCGTCGAGCCCTCGTTGGGGCGGATCGGGATCACGTCGTATGTGCCTTCACGCAGCATGCGCCGCCTCCATGTCGTTGAGGTCGGCGCCGGCCGTGGTCGGCGCGATAAGATAAGATTCCCGCCCTGCTGCGGACCATCGTGCAGCCGTCCGCTGCGACGCGCGGATGCCCGCCTCGTCGTGGTCGACAGCGAACCACAAGGCCTCGATGCCAGGGATGACCGGGAAGGCTTCGACCTGGCCGGCATTGAGAAGCGCCCAGACGGGCGATCGGCCGAACTCGGGCACATACCGGAGGCTGAGCGTCGACTCGATGCCCTCGCCCACGCCGAGGCAAAGCGTCACCTCGGCATCCGGCGTCAGCTTGACGGCGCCACCACTGCACGGTCCGAGCGCAAGGCGACCGTTCGCCCCAAGGTGCGACAGCTTCTTTCCGTTCTTGTCGATGGCCGTCCGATGGATTGCCATCGGTCGATCGGTCAACACATCGCGGACCAGCGCCACCATGCATCCGACCCGATCCTGACCGAAGGGACACGACGGGTGCCAGCGCAGAGCCTCGCCGGCCGCCTCCTCCGGGATGTAGTGACCGCGCAAGCGCAGATGGAGTTCGGCCGGCGTCCGACGTGGTTCTCGGGCTTCATCCCATATGGATAAGGGAAGGTCAGATGCGCGCGGGTCGACCGTTCTAGCCGGAACTGGCATCGATGCAGGACGCGGTCGCGCTGACGAGTCGAGACGTCGCTCGATACCGGCTCGATCGCAGAGCCAGTCCTTGACGTTGCGCCATTCGTCACGCGGCGAGAAGGTGCTCACGTGCACGCCGCCTTGCGGGTTGATCCAGGCCGAAGCCTCCTCCGGACCCTTGTTGCTGTGCCCGGGCGGATGGAACAGGACGTATCGCCCCTTCACCCTCCCGCCGACCGCGCGAGCGATACTGTCGAGCGAGGGCGTCATGCGCGGCCCCCGATCAGCCGTGCGGCTACCTGGTCGAGCCGGGCCACGGCCGCGTCGACCGCAGTCGACGCGGCCTGCCAGGCGTCGCGCTCGCTGAAACCCGCCGCCATGAACTCGTCGACCACGCCGAGGCCGAGCGCAAAGAGCGCCTCGTCAGCACGATCGAGGTTGATATTTTCGCTGGCAGTGCTAGTTTTGTTCTCGGAGTTCCTAGAAGTGCTCCAGCCCTTTTGACCGCCGTTCCGGACTGCCATCCGGGCGGCGGTTTTCTTTTGCGGGACCGACGAAACGGTCGGGTATTCGATTGTAAGCCTTTGATATTTCAAGGGTGAATTTCCCCATGGTCGGGGAAATTCCGCTGCTATTTCAATTGACTAGCCTGGACTCTGACTCCGTTAATCTTGGTTCGAATCCAGGTCCCCCAGCCACTTCTTCGACAGATCGTTCGGCCGGCGTCGCGTCGGCGCTGCGCGTCATGCGAACCACCGCTCTTTCGTCTTGGATCGGTTCCAAGCGGCCCTGCTCAAATCACGCCTTCCCGTTCCCGCTCTGCACGCTCCGCCGCCCCCTCCTGCACGCGTCCGAGCAATAAAGCACCTCGTCCCAGACCTTGCTCCACTTCTTGCGCCAGGTGAACGGGCGCTGGCAGACGGCGCAGGGCTTGGTTGGGAGATTGGCTTTTTCGATGCGCTTCTTCTTCATGATTCGGCCTGGTCAGGAGACGGTCGAGATTGCGAGGCGGCGCCGCCTGAGGGGCGCGGTGCCGGACCACGGGTAGCGCCGGTCGCTCCCTGCCCCGCCCGCCCCGTCACAGCCGCCCCTCGCGCATGGCGGTGCGGTGGGCTTCGGCCTGGTGGCGCAGGGCGGCCTGCTTGTCGGGGCCCATGCGGTCCCAGGTGGCGTAGACATGGGGCATGCGGGCGTTGCGGCTGAAGCGGTCGCGGTGGCGGGCGAGGAAATCCCAGTAGAGGGCGTTGAACGGGCAGGCGCCCTCGCCGACCGACCGGGCCGGATCGTAGGCGCAGCCGCTGCAGAAATTGCTCATGCGGTTGATGTAGTTGCCGCTCGCCGCATAGGGCTTGGAGGCGAGCAGGCCGCCGTCGGCGTAGAGCGCCATGCCGAGCGTGTTCGGGGCCTCGACCCACTCATAGGCATCGGCATAGACGGCCAGATACCATTCGTGCACGGCCTTCGGGTCGATCCCGGCCAGGAGCGCGAAATTGCCGGTGACCATCAGGCGCTGGATATGGTGCGAATAGGCGTGGTCGCGGGTCTGCGCGAAGGCCTCCCGCATGCAGGCCATGCGGGTCTCGCCGCTCCAGTAGAACCAGGGCAGCGGTTCGCTCGCGCCGAGCGCGTTGCGCTCGACATAGCCGGGCATGAAGCGCCAGTAGAGGCCGCGGACATATTCGCGCCAGCCCAGGATCTGCCGGATGAAGCCCTCGGCGGCGTTGAGCGGCGCCAGCCCGTCGCGATTGGCGGTTTCGGCCTTGCGGCAGACCTCCAGCGGATCGAGGAGGCCGGCATTGAGGTAGGCGGCGAGCAGCGAGTGGCTGAGATAGGGCTCGCCCCGGACCATGGCGTCCTGGTGGTCGCCGAAGCCGGGCAGGATCGCGGCGATGAAATGGTCGAGTTCGCGCAAGGCCTGGCGGCGCGTCACCGCGAAATGGAACGGTTCGAGCCGGCCGTAGCCGTCGGGAAAGTGCCGGCGCACCAGATCGAGCACGGCGAGCGTGATGGCGTCCTTTCGGAAGCTCACCCGCGGCGGCGAGGCGAGCCCCGGCTTCGGCGGCTTGCGGTTGTCGGCGTCGAAATTCCAGCGCCCGCCCGCCGGCGTGCCGTCCGGCTCGATCAGGATACCGTGCCGGCGCCGCATCTCGCGGTAGAAATACTCCATCCGCAATTCGCGCCGCCCCTCGGCCCAGGCGTCGAATTCGGCATGCGTGCAGAGGAAGCGCGTGTCCGGCAGGATGTCGAGCGGGACGCCGCATTCGGCTTCGAGGGATTTGAGGCTCTCGCGCAGGCGCCATTCGCCCGGCTCCGTGACGACGATCCGGGACGGCTGCAGCGCCGCCACCGCGCGCCGGATTTCGCCCTCCAGGCTTTGCGTGTTCGCCGCGTCGTCGAGCGCGACATAGCGCACGACGTGACCCGCCGCCCGCAGGGCCTCGGCGAAATGGCGCATGGCGGAGAACAGGAAGGCGATCTTCTTGACGTGGTGGCGGACATAGGTCGCCTCCGCCATCACCTCGGCGATCAGGATCACGTCCCGGCCCTTGTCGGCCCCGGCGACGACCTCCAGCCGCCCGGTCAGCTGGTCGCCGAGGATGACGCGCAGCACCGTCATGCCCGGGCCGCTCCGAACGCCTGACCGGCCGGGAGCATTTCCGGCCGCCCGCGGCCTCGCTCTGTCGTCATCACACCGCGCCTTCCCGTCCCCGGCGGCGCCGGGTGGCCCCGCCGCCCCCTTTCACGCATCGCGCGGCCGATCGGATGCCTGCGGCGCGCCGGACCGCGGACGCAAGCCGTGACAGCAGCCCTGCGGCCGCGACGAGAGCCTGCGGGGAAGTCCCCGGCGCGACGGCCGGCCGGATGCCGTGCTAGCCGAGATGCTCCGCCAGGAACGCGCGCATGGCCGCGCCGATCTCCGCCGCATGGGTTTCCAGCGCGAAATGCCCGCTGTCGACGAAGCGCACCTCGGCCGTCGGCACGTCGCGCCTGAAGGCTTCGGCCCCGGCCGGCAGGAAGAACGGATCGTTCCGCCCCCATATGGCGAGCAGCGGCGGCCGGTGCGTGCGCAGATAGTCGTGGATCATGTCGTAGAACGCGACATTGTTCTTGTAGTCCAGCAGCAGATCGAGCTGAATCTCGTCGTTGCCGGGACGCGACAGGTAGAAGTCGTCCAGGGTGCGGCCGTCGGGCGAGACCTGCGTCGGGTCGTCGACGCCGTGGGTATACTGGAACAGCGTGGTTTGCGGCGCGAGGAAGCCGCGCAGGGCGTCGCGATTGGCCTGGGTCGGCGCGTTCCAATAGGCCTTAACCGGCGCGAAGGCCTCAGACACGCCCTCCCGATAGGCATTGCCGTTCTGCGTGACGATCGCGGCAATCCGCTCCGGGTGCTCGACGGCGATGCGGAAGCCGACCGGCGCACCATAGTCGAAGACGTAGAGGGCGAAGCGCGTGAGGCCGATCACCTCGGTGAAGCGATCGACCACCGTGGCGAGGGTGCGGAAGCTGTAGTCGAAGAGGCCGCGCGGCGGCTGTTCGGTCAGGCCGAAACCCGGCAGGTCGGGGGCGACGACATGGAAGCGATCGGCAAGTTCCGGGATCAGATCGCGGAACATGTGGCTCGCGCTCGGAAAGCCGTGCAACAGCAGGATGGCCGGCCGATTGCTGTCGCCGGCCTCCCGGTAGAAGACTTCAAGGCCATCGACATCGACCGTCTTATAGCGAACCGTCATGATTGTTCTCCTGGTTGGAAGGTTGGACCGGGCGATCGCGAACGCGCCCGCGCGTCGCCGACGTGGGGTTTGGGGGAGATCGCGAGCCGGACCTGGACCGGCGGATGACCCCGGCCGCGCCGCGATGCCGGCCGGCAAGGCTGCGAGAGGCCCGGTCCGGGATCGGGACGCCGGTCCGGTCGGTCGTCCGGCCTGGCGATGGCTCCGGGCAAGACCCTCTGCGCCGCGGCCGGCCCGACCGGTGCCGAGAGAGATGCCGCCTATCGCATTCCGGCGGTAGCCTGTAGAAATGAAACCCGTACTTCCATATTGCGAGAGGAACAATGGACCGGTTCGAGGCCATGCGGACCTTGGTGGCCGCCGTCGACGCCGGCAGCCTCTCGGCCGCGTCCCGTCAATTGAACATTCCGCTGCCGACCGTCAGCCGGCGCGTGTCCGATCTGGAAACGCTGCTCGGTTGCCCCCTGGTGGTGCGGACGCAGCGCAGGCTTCTGCTCACCGAGGCCGGCGCCGCCTATGTGGCCTCCGCCCGCCGCGTCCTCGACGAACTGGCGGAAGCGGAACGCGCCGTCTCCGGCGAGTACCGCGTGCCCCGCGGCGAATTGCTGATCACCGCGCCGATCCAGTTCGGCAAGACGCATGTCGCGCCGATCGTTCACGAATTTCTCGATGCCTATCCGGAGGTGACCGTCCGGCTGGCGCTGACCGACGGCATCGTCGATCTGGTCGAAGCGCATGTCGACGTCGCGCTGCGCCTCGGCCATCTGCCGGATAGCCGCCTGGTGGCCCGGCGCGTCGGCACGCTGCGCTGGCTGGCCTGTGCCAGCCCGGACTATCTCGCGCGCCGCGCTCCGCCCGCCACGCCCGTAGATCTGACCGGGCACGCCTGCATCGCCTATGAGGGGCTCGAGCTCTGGCGGGACTGGACCTTCGCCGGCCCGCGCGGCGAGCAGACCATCGTCGTCCGTCCGCGCTATTCCGTGAACACGGCCGATGCCGTCGTCGCGGGGGCCGCCGCGGGGCTGGGCATCGCCTATGTCATGTCCTACCAGGCGGCCGAGAGCCTTCGCGACGGCACGCTCGTCGAGATCCTGCGCGCGTGGGCGCCGGCCCCCTTCCCCGTCCAGATCGTGCATGCCCCGCGCGCGCAGCTGCCGGTCAAGCTGAGGGCGTTCCTGGATTTCGTCACGCCGCGGCTGCAGCGGCGGTTGCGCGGCGTCGCGGCGATCGTCGATGGCGTGCGCGCCCCGGACGACCGTCCGACGTAAACCCGAGACGGCCCCCAGGCTCGGTGCCGGGTGCCGCCCGACGGAACGGCGCGGGGCTACCCCGCCCCCGGCCTTGGCCTCGAACGGCGTTCGAGCCTTGTCTCTCGCCGATGCCGCGCCCGAACTTGGGATACGGCCCGGGCGCGCCTCCGCGCCCCCGAACTTGGGATACGGGCTCCGGCACGCCTCCGCGCCCCCGCCCCTCAGCCGCCGGCGACCAGCCGAACCGCGATCGTCAGCATCGTGAGCGCGATGATCCCCTCCAGGATGCGCCACGCCGCCGGGCGGGCGAAGAGCGGGCGCAGACGGGTGGCGCCATAGGCGAGCGCGAAGAAGAACAGGAACGACCCGGTCATCGCGCCGGCGGCGAAGAGGGCTTCCCGGCCGGGGAGCTGGGTCGAGAGGCCGCCGAGCAGGACCACCGTGTCGAGATAGACATGCGGGTTCAGCCAGGTGAAGGCCAGGCAGGCGAGCAGCACCGGTCCGAGCCCGGCCTTCGCGTCGGTGCCCTCGCCGGTCAGCGCACCGGTCGAGCGCAGCGCCGACCACGCGCTCCGAGCCGCATAGGCGACGAGGAATGCCGCCCCGCCCCAGCGCATCACCGGATCGATCCAGGGCAGCCGCGCGACCAGGCTGCCGAAGCCGGCGCCGCCGATGAGGATCAGGACGGCGTCGGACAGCGCGCAGGTCAGCGCGACCGCGAAGACATGCTCGTTGCGCAGCCCCTGGCGCAGCACGAAGGCATTCTGGGCGCCGATCGCCACGATCAGGCTCAGGCCCATCGCCAGGCCGGTGAGAAAGGCCGAGACATCCATATGCACCCCCGTCCGGATCGAACGCGACGGGTGCTAGCAGCACTCGGCGGATAAGGATAATTAAAGTCCGTAACGCCAGATAAGCGGAACTGAACCATGATCGACTATCCGGCCGCCCGCGCCGTCGCGATGGTGGCGCGCACCGGCAGCTTCGAGCGGGCCGCCAAGGCGCTGAACGTCACGCCCTCGGCGATCTCGCAGCGCGTCCGGCAGTTGGAGGAACGGCTCGGCGCGGTGCTGATCGAGCGCGGTACGCCGTGCGTCGCGACGGAGCGCGGGGCGTGGCTGTGCCGGCATGTCGAGCAGGTCGGCATGCTGGAGCAGGACCTGCTCGCGCATCTGCCCGGACTGGCCGACCCGGCCGCGCCGGCCCCGCGCGTGACGCTCAGCCTCGCCACCAATGCCGACAGCCTCGGCACCTGGTTCCTGCCGGCCGTGGCGGCCTTCACGCATGCGACCGATTTCCTGATCGATCTGGCGGTCGACGACGAGGACCACACCGCCGAATGGCTGCGGCGCGGGCGTGTCGTGGCGGCGGTGACGGCGATCGGCAAGCCGGTGCCGGGCTGCCGGGTCGTGCCGCTCGGCGCGCTGCGCTACCACGCCACCGCCAGCCCGGATTTCGTCCGCCGGTACTTCCCCGACGGCGTCACGGCCGACGCCCTGGCGGCGGCGCCGGCGATCACCTTCAACCACAAGGACGGGCTGCAGCAGGCTTGGATCCGCCAGACGCTCGGCGCGAGCGTGCCGCATCCGACGCATTGGCTGCCGTCGACCCAGAGCTTCGTCGACGCGAGCCTGATCGGCATGGGCTGGGGGCTCAACCCGGCGCGGCTGGTCGCCGACCATCTCGCCGCCGGCCGGCTGGTCGAGCTGATTCCCGGCGCGGTGCTCGACGTGCCGCTCCATTGGCAGATCGGCCGTCTCGCCGCCGACCGCCTGTCCCGGCTGACACGCAGCGTCGTCGAGACGGCGCGGCGCGATCTGATCCCTCATGCGTGAGGGGGCGGGCGCCGCACCGCTCCCGAGGCCGGCCCTTGCGGGGCCGGTCCCGGGCGACGGGCTGTGGCGCGCCTGCGGCCGTCAGTTGGCCAGATGGGTGACGAACTTGGTCACCAGATAGGGCTCGATGGCGTCCGAGCCGCCCTCGGTGCCGTAGCCGGAATCGCGCACGCCGCCGAAGGGCACCTCGGGCAGCGCGAGGCCGTTGTGGTTGATGGTGGTCATGCCGGCCTCGACGCGCAAGCCGATCGCATGGGCGGCGTCGGCGGAGCGGGTGAAGGCGTAGGAGGCGAGGCCGAAGGGCAGCCGGTTGGCCTCGGCGATCGCCTCGTCGAGCGAGCCGATCCGGTTGACGATTGCGACCGGGCCGAACGGCTCCTCGTTCATGATACGCGAGTCGGTCGGCGCGCCGGCGATCACGGTCGGCTCGAAGAAGTTGCCGGTATTGCCGATCCGGCGGCCGCCGGTGGCGATCTCGGCACCGCGGCCGGCGGCGTCCGAAATCAGCGCCTCCAGGGCGGGGATGCGCCGATTGTTGGCGAGCGGCCCCATCTGGGTCTGCGGGTCGAGCCCGTTGCCGACGCGCAGCGCCTTGGCGGCGGCGGTGAAGCCGGCCAGGAAGGCGTCATGCACGCCGTCCTGGACCAGGAACCGCGTCGGCGAGACGCAGACCTGGCCGGCATTGCGGAACTTCGACATGGCCATGACCTTGACGGCCTGGCCGACATCGGCGTCGTCGAGCACGATCACGGGCGCATGGCCGCCGAGTTCCATGGTGGCGCGCTTCATATGCGTGCCCGCCAGCGCGGCGAGCTGCTTGCCGACCGGGGTCGAGCCCGTGAAGGAGATCTTGCGGATCACCGGATGGGCGATCAGGTAGGACGAGATCTCGGCCGGGTCGCCATAGACCAGGTTGACCACGCCGGCCGGAATGCCGGCATCGACGAAGCAGCGGATCAGCTCGGCCGGTGCGGCCGGGGTCTCTTCCGGCGCCTTGACGATGATCGAGCAGCCGGCGGCGAGCGCGGCGGAGAGCTTGCGCACGACCTGATTGATCGGGAAGTTCCACGGCGTGAAGGCGGCGACCGGGCCGACCGGCAGCTTGACCGCCATCTGGGTCACGCCGGCGACGCGCGCCGGGATGATCTGGCCATAGGTCCGGCGCGCCTCCTCGGCGAACCAGTCGATGATGTCGGCGCCGGCCAGCGTCTCGCCCTTGGCCTCGGCGACGGGCTTGCCCTGTTCGCGGGTCAGCATGGCGGCGATCGTCTCGGCGCGCGCGCGCAGGAGGTCGGCGGCCTTGCGCATCAGGCGGTAGCGCTCGAAAGCCGAGGTCGCGCTCCAGGCCCGGAAGCCCTTGTCGGCGGCGGCGAGCGCGGCGTCGAGATCGACCCGGCCGGCATGCGCGACGGTGCCGATGACCTCGTCGGTCGCCGGATCGAGCACGTCGATCGTGCGGCCGTCGGCGGCGTCGCACCAGGCGCCGTCGATGAACAGGCGGGTATTGGGATAGTCAGCCATGTGATCCTCAGTGATCCGTTCCGGGGCGGCGTCGACGAGGTCAGCGACCGCCCGTATAGCCCAGCGCCAGCCCGATGGTCCGGGCGGCCTCCATCACGTCGACGGAGAATTGCTTCAACTGCTTGCGCTTGATCCGCGAATCCGGCCCCGACATGCCGATCGCGCCGACCATCTCGCCGGACCGGCCGAGGATCGCGCAGGCGACCGCGGCAATCCCCTCGCGCCACTCCCCGTGCGGCACCGCGGCGAAGCCCTGCTGGCGGGCCTGCTCGATGTCGGCGCGAAGCTCCTCGATGGTGGTCCGGGTCGTTTCCGTATAGCGCTTCAGATGCGGGCGGAAGCGCTCCAGATAGGTGTCTGGCATGTGCGCCAGCATCGCCTTGCCGGTCGCCACCGTATAGGCCGGCGCGCGCGCGCCGACGCTGGTATGGGCGCGGATATGGTGCGCGCCCTCGATCTTGTCGACATAGACCACGTCGATGTCGTCGAGCACGGAGAGATGGATCGTCTCCCCGGTCGCATCCGCGAGCTTGATCATGGCCGGGCGGGCGACCTTGATCAGATCCATCCGGCGGATGACGTTGCTGCCGAGTTCCCAGATGCGGGTGGTCAGCTCGTAGGTCGAGTGCGGCGGCACCTGGCGGACATAGCCCTGGCTCTGCAGCGTGGCGAGCAGGCGGTGCACGTTGCTCTTGGTGAACTGCAGTTCGGTGGCGAGGTCGGTGACGCCGCGCGGGGTCTCGCTGAGCGCCAGCGTTTCCAGCAGTTTCAAACCCTTGATGAAGGCCTTGTCCATCCGTCCGCCCGGCACGCCCGAAACCCGGCTGCCGGCGCGGCGGACCGCGACCGGGCGGTCGCGCACCCAGATTGCGCATCGGGTCCAGGAGGGAATTTCATTCCGTCCGGGCGCTCCCGCCCGGACAATCCTGCTCTAGCACGACCCTGCGGGGCGGACCAAGGGCAGAGCGAAATGCCGTCGCGTCCCCGGCCTGATGAGCCGGGGACGCAACGTCGCGGATCACTTGGCGAGGAGCGCGTTCAGCTTTTCCTGGCCGTATTCCTCGTTGGTCGACTTGCCGTCCGGCGAAATGGCGCCCCAGTAATCCGGGCTCCATTCGATCGCCTGGGCGACGTTCTCGGGGTTGTTGGCCCAGAGCCGGCTGACATCCTTCGGCGCGGCGGCGAACACCAGGGGCGACGGCACCGCGACCGGATAGCCGATGGTCAGGTCGGCCGCCCGCTTGGCGTCGAGGCGCCAGGACAGGAGCTTCAGTGCGTTTTCGTAGTGCGGCGCTCCCTTCGGGATCGAGAAGAAGTCGTAATAGACGAAGCCCTGGTTCCAGGTCATGTCGACCGGCGCATTGTCGACCACGACCAGGTTGTTGATGCGGCCGGCATAGGCCATGCACATGTCGGCCTCGCCGTCGAGCAGCAGCTGCGGGGCCTGCGCGGCGGTGTTCCACCACTTGGAGACATGCGGCTTGATCTCGGCGATCTTCTTGAGCGCCCGATCCATGTCGATCGGATAGAGCTTGTCCTTGGCGACGCCGTCGGCCATCAGCGCGGCCTCGAAGACGAAGCGCGGCCAGCCCGGCAGGCAGCGCTTGCCCGGGAACTTCTTCACGTCCCAGAAGTCGGCCCAGTTCTTCGGCTGCGCCTTGGCATATTTCTCGGTGTGATAGGCGAGCGTGACGCCGATCACCTGCAGGGCGACGCCCTTCTTGCGCTTCAGATTGTCCGGCATGGTCGCCAGGGTCTTCTGCGCGCTTTCCGAGAGCTTCGAATAGTCGATGTCGGCGAGGCAGCAATCGCCGAGCAGCTTGGTCTCCTGATCGAAGATGAAGGTCAGGTCCCATTCGGTCTTGCCGGCGCCGACCTGGGCCTTGATGCGCGGACCGCTGCGGGCCTCCTGCACGGTGACGACCTTGATGCCGGTCGCCTTCTCGAAGGGGTCATACATGATCTTGCGCAGCGCCTCGCCATAGGCGCCGCCTGGATCCTGCATGATGACCACATTGTCCTGCGCGGTGGCGACGGTCGCCGCGCCGGCGAGGAGCGCGGCGGCGGCGGCGCCGGTCAGAAGGCGCCGGAAGGCTGTCCGAAAGTCCATGAGCGATGTCCTCCGATTGATCTTGATTGTCGTCATGCTGCGCCGCCGGACCGCGACAATACGGGCCGGGCGAGCGCGATCCCCCCGATCACCAGCAGCACCTCGAGCGAGGAGACCACCGCGAGAACCGGATTGAGCTGGTAGTTCACGTCCGCCCACAGGCGGAGCGGCAGCGTCTTGAGCTGGGCGCTCGACAGGAACAGCGAGAGCACCAGTTCGTCGAACGAATGCAGGAAGGCGAAGAAGGCCGCGGCCGCGAGGCCGGGGGCGATCGCCGGCAGCGTCACGGTGCGGAACACGGTCGCCGGCGAGGCGCCGTGCACGGCGGCGGCCTGTTCCAGCCGGCGGTCGACGCCCTGCAATGCGGCCGCCACGATCACGACCACGATCGGGATGCCGCCGACCGCATGCGCGGCGGCGAGCCCCCAGGGCGTGCCGACCAGATCGGCGCGCAGGAACAGGCTGTAGAGCGACAGGCCGAGCACCACCGGCGGCACCACCACCGGACTGACCAGGATCAGCATCAGCAGCGTCTTGCCGCGGATCGTGCTGCGCACGATGCCCATGGCGGCGGCGGCACCGAGCGAGACGGCGATCGCGGCCGACAGCGCGGCGATCAGGGCCGAGTTGAAGAAGGCGGCCATCCATTCGGAATCGGAGAAGAACTTCTCGTACCAGCGCAGCGAGAAGGCCGGCGGCGGGAAGGTCAGGAAGCTCGACTTGCTGAACGAGATGATCATCACCACCACGATCGGCACGATAAGGGTGGCGATGACCGCGCCGCCCATGATCCGGACCGTCCAGGCGCCCGCCCCGGCCGGCAGGCGGCCGATCAGGCGCAGGATCGGCCAGCCGGCGAGATCGGCGAGGAGCGCACCGGCGCCCGGGGAGGCCCGGCGCGCGCCGCCGCCGCCGCGTGCGGGCGGCGTCTGCGCCTCGACCAGCTTGCTGCCGCCCCAGATGAACTCGAAGCCGAGGAAATGGCCGGCGACGCCGACCACGATCAACGTGATCACCAGAAGCACGACCGCCAGCGCCTGCAGGAAGCCCTCGCTGGTGGCGAAATCGGCCTGCTGGGTGATGTGCATGGCGAACATCTGGTCGCCCGGCCCGCCGAGCAGCGTCGGCGTGATGAAGAAGCCGAGCGCGGAGACGAAGACCAGCAGGAAGCCGGCGCCCATGCCCGGCAGGGTCAGCGGGATGGTCACCCGCCAGAACACCGCGATCGGCCCGGCGCCGCTGGCCAGCGCCGCCCGGACCAGGCTGCCGTCGAGGCGCGACAGGCTCGAATAGATGCTGAGCACCATCAGCGGCAGCAGCACCGCGGTCATGCCGAGCAGCACGCTGCCGCGGTTGAACAGGAGCTGCAGCGGTTCGTCGGTGATCCCGATGCCCTGCAGGAGCTTGTTGATCGGCCCGTTGCGGCCGAGCAGCACCATCCAGGCATAGGTCCGGATCAGGATGGCGATGAAGTAGGGCAGGATGATCGCGGTCGCGATCACGACCTTCGCGAGCCCGCGGCTGCGGTGGATCAGGAGCGCGGTCGGATAGCCGAAGACCAGGCACAGCGCCGCCACGGTGGCGGAGATCTGCATGGTGCGGACGAGCGAGTCCCAATAGAGCGGGACCGAGAAGACCCGCTCGAAATGCGTCCACCACGGAATGCCGGCAAGGCTGATCCGGACGAGATCGATCAGCGGCAAGAGATAGATGAAGCCGAGGAAGGCGATCGCCGGCACCAGCAGCAGGGCGGGACTGCGCAGGCGCTCGGCCAGCGGCACGCCGGGCCCGGCGGCCGCCGCCGCTCCGGGGGCGACGGCGCTCACGACAGCACCCAGCAGTCTTCGCTGCCCAACGAGACCCAGATGGTGTCGCCCGGATCGGGCAAGCGCCGGCCGGCCGTATCGGCGCAGCGGATCAGCATGGGCTCGCCGCTTTCGAGCTCGACCTCGATGCGCTGGATTTCCCCCAGGAAGAGCGCCGAGCGCACCGTCGCGCGCATCGCCCCGGAGACCTGCTCGGCACCGACCGCAATGCGCTCGGGCCGGACCAGCACGGCGACCCGGCCGAGATCGATCTGTTCGCGGCTCTCGGCCTCGAAGACCTGCCCGCTGCGGCTCTTCAGCGTCACCGTGGTGCCGCGCCGCTGCAGGATCTCGGCCTCGATCAGGTTCGACTCGCCGACGAAGGCGGCGACGAAGCGGTTGACCGGATGGCGGTAGATCTCGGTCGGCGTGCCGATCTGCACGATGCGCCCGGCATCCATGACGGCGATCCGGTCGCTCATCGCCAGCGCCTCGCCCTGGTCGTGGGTCACGAACAGGAAGGTGCTGCCGAGGGTGCGGTGCAGGTCGCGGATTTCGATCTGGATCGATTCGCGCAGGCGCCGGTCGAGCGCGCTGAGCGGCTCGTCCATCAGGATCACGCGCGGCCGCATGACGATGGCGCGGGCGATGGCGACGCGCTGCTGCTGGCCGCCGCTCATTTCCGCCGGCGTCTTCGCGGCATGTTCGGACAGCCGCATCATTTCCAAGGTCTCGGCCACCCGCCGCTCGCTGGTCGCGCGGTCGATGCCGGCCATGCGCAGCGGGAAGGCGACGTTCTGCGTGACGGTCATGTTGGGAAAGAGCGCGTAGCTCTGGAACACCATGCCGAAGCCGCGCCGGTGCGTCGGCACGCCGTCGATCGGCTTGCCGTCGACATGGATCGCGCCGCCGTCGGGCTTCTGGAAGCCGGCGATCAGGTTGAGCAGCGTGGTCTTGCCGCTGCCGCTCGGCCCGAGCAGCGTCACGAACTCGCCCGGCTGGATGTCGATGCCGACACCGTCGGCGGCGAGGAAGCTGCCGTAGCGCTTGACGACGCCCGACACCGTGATCCGGCTGCCGATCGCCTGGGCCCCGGCCGCGGGCGACCGGGTCGCCAGGGGCGCCGATGCCGACGGACCTCCCGCGAGCATCGCGGACGAAGTGGTCATATTTTCCTCCCGAGAACTGTTCCACAATGTAGAACAGCATTTTGTAATTATGTTCCGACCGGTCCCGTCGGTTGTCAAGGCGGCGCCCCCGACTTTTCGCATCGATCGAAATCATGTCGCATTATCATAATGATAGAGACCATTACCCAATCCCGCCCGGCAATCCGACCGGAAGCCGAATGTTGACACGAAACCGAAAACGGCTCTATCTTCAGTCTCGGAATAGCGTTCCATAATTCAGAACAACAGCATGCAAACATGCTCCGGATGACCGGTTGGGAGGAAAAGTTGGATCCGAACCTTCGCCGCATGGCCGAACGGGTCGTGCCCGGCATGCGTATCGCCCTGCCGGTCGACTATGCCGGCGTCTCCATGGCGATGACCCGCCCGCTGATCGAACGCGGTGCCGGCGACCTCGATCTCGTCTGCGTTCCGACCGGCGGCCTGCAGGTCGACATGCTGATCGGGGCCGGATTGGTGCGCTCGGTCGAGACCAGCGGGCTCTCGCTCGGCGAGGCCGGCGGCGCGCCGCGCTTCAACCAGGCGGTCAAGGACGGCGCCATCGTCATCCGCGATGCCACCTGCCCGGCGATCCATGCCGGCCTGATGGCGGCGCAGAAGGGCAACCCGTTCACGCCGATCCGCGGCCTGATCGGCTCCGACGTGCTCGCCAACCGGCCCGACTGGAAGGTGATCGACAATCCGTTCGCGGCCGGGTCCCCCGCCGACGGCCCCGACCCGATCGTGCTGATCCCGGCGATCCATGTCGACGTGGCGATCTTCCATGCGCCGATGGCCGACCGGGCCGGCAATGTCTGGATCGGGCGCCGGCGCGAACTGGCCGCGATGGCCTATGCGGCCCGCACCACGCTGGTCACGGTCGAGCGGATCGTCGAGGAGAGCCTGCTCGCCGACGAGATCACCGCCGCGGGCGTCCTGCCGGCGCTTTACGTCTCCGAGGTCGCAGTCGCCGAGCGCGGCGCCTGGCCCTACGGGCTGTGGGGCGAATACGGCGCCGACACCGCCGAATTGCAGCGCTACGCCAAGGCCGCCCGCTCGGCCGAAGGCTTCGCCGACTACATGCGCGCCGGCGCCCTGGAGGCCGCCCAATGATCGCTTCCGTCACCCCGCGCGAAATCCTGATCGCCACCATCGCGCGCCTGCTCGATGGCGTCCACCATGTCGCGGTCGGCGCCTCCTCGCCGATCCCGGCCGCCGGCGCGATGCTGCTGCGCGCCCTGAAGGCGCGAGCCGGCGCCGAGCCGGTGCGCATCTCGATCCTCGGCTCGGTCGAGCACAACTTCTTCACCAACGGCTCGACCGAGCTGTTCGACTGCGCCGGCCAGGGCCGCATCGACGCCTTCTTCCTCGGCGGCGGCCAGATCGACGGGCAGGCCAACATCAATCTGGTCGGCGCCGGCGACTATCCGCGCTCCAGCGTGCGCTGGCCGGGATCGTTCGGCTCGGCCTATCTCTATTTCGTCGTCCCGCGCGTGATCCTGTTCCGCGAGGAGCACACCCCGCGCGTCTTCGTCGAGAAGGTCGATTTCATCAGCGCGCCCGGCGTCAGCCGACCCGGCATCCACCGCACCGGCGGCCCCTATGCGCTCCTGACCGGCAAGGGCCTGTTCGCCTTCGATCGGGCCCGCCCCGGCTTCCGGCTGGAAAGCGTCCATCCCGGCCACAGCCTCGGCGAGATCGTCGAGGCGACCGGCTTCGCCTTCGCGCATGACGCCGCACCGCCGACGACCGCCCTGCCCGATCCTGCCATCCTCGCCCTCCTGCGCGGCCCCGTGCTCGACGATCTCCAGGAGACCTATCCCGATTTCGCCGCCCAGATGCGCCGCGAGATCGCTGCCGCCGCAGACGCGGCCTGACCGTCGGAGTGTCGATGCTGCCGAATTCCGGTTCCCTCGCCAAGATCAAGGTCATCGACGCCAGCCGCGTGCTCGGCGGCCCCTATGCCGGCCAGGTCCTGGCCGACCATGGCGCGGACGTGATCAAGATCGAGCCGCCCGCGGGCGACGAGACGCGCGGCTGGGGCCCGCCCTTCCTGGACGGCGCCGCCAGCTACTTCCTCGGCCTCAACCGCAACAAGCGCGGCATCGCGCTCGACATGGCGCAGCCGGCCGGGCTCGAACTGCTGACGCAGTTGCTCGCGGATGCCGACGTGTTCATCGAGAACTTCAAGACCGGCACCCTGGAGCGCTGGGGGCTCGGCCGCGACGAGATCGAGCGGCGCTTCCCGCGCCTCGTGCATTGCCGCGTCTCCGGCTTCGGCGCCGACGGTCCGCTCGGCGGCCTGCCCGGTTACGACGCCGCGATCCAGGCCTCCTGCGGCATCATGAGCGTCAACGGCGAGAAGGACGGCACGCCGCTGCGCGTCGGCCTGCCGGTGGTCGACATGGTCACCGGCCTCAACGCCGTGATCGGCATCCTGCTCGCCCTCAACGAGCGCGCCACCAGCGGCAAGGGCCAGTTCGTCGAGACGACGCTCTACGACTGCGGCGTCTCGCTCTTGCATCCGCATCTGCCGAACTACTATCTCTCCGGCAAGGTCGCCGGCCCGACCGGCAATGCCCATCCGAACATCTGCCCCTACGACACCTTCGCGACCGGCACCGACCCGATCTTCCTGGCCGTCGGCAACGACCGCCAGTTCGCCACGCTGTGCCGCCTGATCGGGCGCGACGACCTGCCCGCCGATCCGCGCTTCGTCACCAACCGGATGCGCAACACCAACCGCGACGCGCTCAAGATCCAGCTGGAGGCGGCCTTGGCCGCCCATGACTGCGCGACGCTCGCCGATCGGCTGATCAAGGCCGGCGTGCCCTGCGGCGCCGTGCGCTCGATCGACCAGGTGGTCGCCGACCCGCATACGCAGCACCGCGAGATGATCGTCGACATCGGCAGCTACCGCGGCACCGGCAGCCCGATCAAGCTGTCGCGCACCCCGGCCAGCTACCGGACGGCACCGCCCGGTTTCGCCCAGCATACCGCCGAGGTCCTCGCCGACCACGGCATCGATCCGGACCGCTACCGGGACGTCCTGCCCGGCCTCGACGCCGGCCTGACCGACACCGCGAAGACGGCGTGAGGAGGCCGGACATGAGCGAGACCATCCGCATCGGCATCATCGGCGACGGCTTCATGCAGCCGCGCTTCTTCGAGGAAGCTCTCGGCAAGCGCCTCGCCGGACGCAGCATCGCCTTCAAGGCGATGACCCTCGACTGGCCGCTCAAGGTGCAGTCGACCAAACAGGACCCGACCCTGCCGGTGGCCGAATTCGTCGGCCGGCCCGAGCACTATTTCGAGTTCCTGGCCGATCTCGACATCCTGGTCACCCATCTCGCCCCGATCACGGCGGCGAGCCTGGAACACGCGCCGCGGCTGAAGATCATCGGCGTGTCGCGCGGCGGGCCGGTCAATATCGAGATGCCGGCGGCGCGCGCCCGCGGCGTAACGGTCGTCAACACGCCCGGCCGCAATGCCTCCGCGGTCGCCGAGTTCACCGTCGCCTCGATCCTGGCGGAGACCCGCAACCTGATCCGCGGCCATCTCTCGGTGGCGAGCGGGGAATTCCGGCGCGACTTCTACCATTTCGACCATGCCGGTCCGGAGCTGTGCGAACTGACCGTCGGCATCGTCGGCTATGGCGATATCGGCACCCGCGTCGCCCGCCTGCTGCGCCCGTTCGGCTGCGCCATCCGGGTCTACGACCCCTTCAAGGTGCTGACCGAGGAGGATCATGCCGCCGGCATCGTCAAGCTCGAGCTCGACGAGCTGATCCGCACCGCCGACGTGCTGACGCTGCATCCGCGCGTCACGCCGGAAACCAAGAAGATGATCGGCCGCGCCCAGATCGCGTCGATGAAACCCGGCTCCTACATCGTCAACACGACGCGCGGCCAGGTGCTCGACTATGCGGCGCTCCACGACGCGCTGGTCTCCGGCCACCTGAAGGGCGCCGCGCTCGACACCTTCGATCCGGAGCCGCCGCCGCCGGATCTGCCGCTCCTGAAACTCCCCAACGTGACGCTGTCGCCGCATATCGCCGGCGCCTCGCGCTACTCCACCGTCAAGGCCGCCGACATGCTCGCCGAGGATATCGGCCGCATCCTGGACGGTCAGTCCCCCCTCTATCCGACCAAGTGAGCAAGACCATGAGCGACGAACGTCAGCTCCGCACCGAGATCGTCGAATCCTGCCTGAACATGAGCCGCCTCGGCATCAACAAGGGCACCGCCGGCAATGTCAGCGTGCGCTTCGGCAACGGCTTCCTGATCTCGCCGACCGGCATCCCCTACGACAAGATGACCCCCGATCACGTCGTCGCCATGAACTGGGACGCGACCTTCGAGGGCGACATCCTGCCGTCGAGCGAATGGCGCTTCCACCGCGACATCCTGAAGGCCCGGCCGGATCTGAATGCGGTCGTCCACACCCATTCGACCCACGCCACCGCGGTCTCGATCCTGGAGCGCGACATTCCGGCGATTCACTATGTGATCGCGGCGGCCGGCGGGGCGACCATCCGCTGCGCGCCCTATGAGATCTTCGGATCGCAGGCGCTGGCCGACCGCGTCATCACCGCGCTCGAAGGCCGCCGCGCCTGCCTGATGGCCCATCACGGCGTGATCACGGCCCATGCCTCGATCCCGCGCGCGCTGGCGCTCGCGGTCACCGTCGAGGAACTGGCCGAGCTCTATCTCCTCTGCCTGAAGACCGGCGCCGAGCCGCCGATCCTCAACGACGAGCAGATCGCCGAGGTGCTGGAGCGGTTCAAGACCTACGGCCAGCAGAGCCCGAAGGCGCTCGAAGGCCTGCGTCAGGCCTCCTGACGCCGTTGGGAAGGCGCCGTCCGCCATGGACCCGGTCCTGATCGCCCTCGATTCCGGCACCACCGCCGTCAAGGCCGCCGCCTTCGACCGCGACGGCCGCCTCGTCGCGTCCGCCGAGCGGCCGAATGCGGCCCTGCGCCGGGACGGCACCCATGTCGAACAGGACATGGCGGCGACCCGCGACGACGCCTTCGCGGCGCTCGCCGATTGCACCGCGGCGGCGCCGGGCCGGGCGGCGGCACTGATCGTCACCGGCCAGGGCGACGGGCTCTGGCCGATCGACGCCGGTTTCCAGCCGGTCGGCCGGGCGATGACCTGGCTCGACGGCCGCGCCCGGCCGCTGGTCGCGGAGTTGCGCGCCGCCGGCCGGCTCGACGCGATCGAACGCACCACCTACGCGCAGCCGACCGCCGCCGCGCAGAGCCTGCAACTGCTCTGGCTGCAGCGGAACGACCCCGAACGGCTGACCCGCATCGCCCACACGCTGCGCCTCAAGGAGTGGCTGTTCCTGTCGCTGACCGGCCGGCTCGCCGCCGAGCCGAGCGCCCTGCTGCCGACCTGGGGCGACTGGCGCACCGGCCAGCCGAGCCCGATCGTCGAAGACCCCCTCGGCCTCGACCGCGGCATCGCCCTGCTGCCGCCGCTCGAGCCGGTCGGCACCTGCCGGGCCGGGCTCGACGCGGCAGCCGCCAGCCGGATCGGCCTGCCGTCCGGCCTGCCGGTGCTGATCGGGCCCGGCGACGTGCAGTCGACCCTGATCGGGCTCGGCCTCGGCGTCCGGCCGGGCGTCGCGCGCGCCTCGATCTTCGGCACCAGCGCCATCCACGGCAGCCTCCGGCTCGATCCCGCCGGCATGGCGGCGAAGCCGCCGGGCGCCATGGTGCAGCCCTACGTGCTCGGCCCGGGCTATGTCTGCACCCATCCGAGCTTCAACGGCGCCACGGCGCTCGGCCATGCGGCGACGCTGTTCGCGGGGCTGCCGCAGGGTCCGGTCGCGCCGGTCTATTCCGGCGTGGTGCTGCACCCCTTCTTCGAGCCGGGCGGCGAGCGCGCCCCGGTCACCTCGCCCTTCGCCAGCGCGGCCGCCTTCGGGCTTTCCGGCGCGACCGACCCCGCCGCCATCGCCTGGGCGGCGCGCGAGGCGCTCGCCTTCGTCACCCGGCACGCCTACGCGATGATGGGCGGCGACGGCGAGGACCTGGTCGTCGGCGGCGGCCTCGCCGGCGATGCCGCCTTCATGCAGTTCCTGGCGACCGCGCTCCAGGCGCCCGTGCGGCCCGTCGCCGGCGGCCAGGCGGGCCTGCGCGGCCTTGCGACCATCGCGGCCGGCACGCTCGGCTGGGCCTCGGGCGCCGATCTCGCCGAGCGCTTCGCCTGCGCGGCGGAGGCGCGGATCGAACCCGAGCAGGGCCCGGTCGCCACCTATGCGGCTGGCAAATACGAGGTCTTCGCCCGCACCTTGGGGGCGATCTCGGACGCCTGGCCTGCTATCGCTCGTCTGAACGACCTCGCAGCTGCGACCGGGAAGGGCCATCGCACGTGACTACGCAAGCACCCAACGGCGCCGATCTCCTGTGCGAGACGCTGCTCGCCAACGACATCGACGTCTGCTTCGCCAATCCCGGCACCTCGGAGATGCATTTCGTCGCCGCGCTCGACCGGCAGCCGCGCATGCGCTGCGTGCTCGGCCTGTTCGAGGGCGTCGTCACCGGGGCGGCCGACGGCTATGCGCGCATGGCCGACAAGCCCGCCGCCACCCTGCTGCATCTCGGCCCCGGCCTCGCCAACGGCCTCGCCAATCTGCACAATGCCCGCCGCGCGCGGACCCCGATGGTCAATGTGGTCGGCGACCATGCCACCTACCATCTCGCCTTCGACGCGCCGCTGACCTCGGATATCGAATCGCTCGCCCGCCCGATGTCGCATTGGGTCGGCCGCGCCGAGACCGCCGACGGCGTCGGTGCCGCCACCGAAGCCGCGATCCGCGCCGCCCGCACGGCGCCCGGCGGCATCGCCACCCTGATCCTGCCGGCCGACGCCGCCTGGAACGCGACCGCCACCGCCGCCCGTCCGGCCGCGATCGCCCTGCCCCGGCCCGCCGCACCCGATCCGGCGCTGATCCGCGCGGCCGCCGAGGCGATCCGTGCCGCGCGGCGGCCGACCATCCTGGCGACCGGCCCGGCGCTGCGCGACGCGCCGCTGCGGCTTCTCGACGGGATCGGCGCCAAGACCGGCGCCTGCATCATGGCGCAGCAGTCGAACGGGCGCATGCAGCGCGGCGCCGGCCGCGTCGCGGTCGACCGCGTCGCCTATGTGGTCGACCAGGCCGTCGCCGGCTTCGCCGAGACCGATCTGGTCGTGCTCGTCGGCGCCAAGGCCCCGGTCGGCTTCTTCGCCTATCCGGGCAAGCCGAGCAGCATGCTGCCCGAGGGCTGCCGCGTGATCGAACTGGCCGCGCCGGACGGCGATCTCGGCGCCGCGGTCGAGGCGCTCGCAGCCGAACTCGGCACCGCCGCCCCGCGCCTCGCGGCGCGCCAGCGTCCCGATGCGGTCCACGGCGCCTTGACGCCCGACGCCATCGCGCTGGCGCTCGCCCGCCACATGCCGGCCGAGGCGATCGTCTGCGACGAATCGGTCTCCTCCGGCCGCGACTTCTTCCGCTCCACCGCCGGCGCGGAACCGCACGACTTCCTGCAATTGACCGGCGGGGCGATCGGCATCGGCATCCCGCTCGCCACCGGCGCGGCGATCGCCTGCCCGGGCCGCAAGGTCGTCACCCTGCAGGCCGACGGCAGCGGCATGTATACGGTGCAGGGTCTGTGGACCCAGGCGCGCGAGCGGCTCGACGTGATCACCATCGTCTTCGCCAACCGACGCTACGCCATCCTGCACGGCGAGCTGACCAAGGTCGGCGCCGGCAAGCCCGGCCGCAACGCCTCGCGCATGCTCGATCTCGACGACCCCGCGCTCGACTGGGTCAAGCTCGCCGCCGGCATGGGCGTCGAGGCCGCGCGCGCCGACAGCGCCGAGGCCTTCGACGACATCCTGGCCGCGGCCTGCCGTCGCCCAGGTCCCTTCCTCATCGAAGCCGTCATCTGAAGGACAGTCCCATGGCCACCATCCGGCGCGTGCCGCACTGCTCCCATTGGGGCGCCTATTCGATCCTGGTCGAGGACGGCGCGATCGTCGGCGTCGAGCCTTTCGAGCAGGATCCGGCGCCGTCTTCGATCATTCAGTCGGTCAAGGAATGGTCCGCGCCGGAACGGCGCATCCTGCAACCGATGGTGCGCGAAGGCTGGCTGCGCAGCCGAGAGGGCAGCGACCGGACCGGCCGCGGCAGCGATCGCTTCGTGGCGGTCTCCTGGGACGAGGCGGCGGCGCTGGTGGCCGGCGAAATCCGCCGCGTCGGCGAGAGCTTCGGGCCGGCCTCGATCTTCGGCGGCTCCTACGGCTGGACCAGTTGCGGCCGGTTCCATCACGCGCCGTCGCTCCTGAAGCGGATGCTCAACCTCGCCGGCGGCTATACCGGCCATGTCGACACCTACAGCATCGCCGCCGGCCCGGTGATCCTGCGCCACACGCTCGGCAGCGACGATGCCTGCGGCGGCAAGGCCAACACGCTCGACACCATCGCCGAACATACCGAGACGCTGGTGGTGTTCGGGGCGCTGTCGCCGCGCACGGCCCAGAACGAGGCCGGCGGGCTCGGCACCCACACCCTCGAAGGCCATCTCCGGCGCCTCGCCGAGCGCGGGGTGCGCGTCGTGCTGGTCTCGCCGCTGCGCGACGACATTCCCGACTGGGTCGGCGCCGAATGGTGGCCGATCCGCCCGAACACCGACGCGGCCCTGATGATCGGCCTCGCCGGCGAGATCGTGAAGGCCGGCCGGCACGACCGCGACTTCCTGGAACGCTGCTGTTCGGGCAGCGACCGGTTCCTCGCCTATCTGACCGGCACGCAAGACGGCACCGTCAAGGATGCCGCCTGGGCGGCCGAGATCACCGGGCTCGACCGGCAGTCCATCGCCGACCTCGCCGGCCAGATGCTGGCGACCCGCAGCATGATCACCGTCAGCTGGGCGCTGCAGCGCGCCCATCACGGCGAACAGCCCTTCTGGGCCGCGCTCGGGCTCGCGGCCATCATCGGCCAGATCGGCCTGCCCGGCGGCGGCGTCGGCTACGGCTCGCTCGGCGGCGTCGGGGCACCCTTCGCCATGGCGAAGTCGCCGGCCGTGCCGCAGCTGAAGCGGCCGATCGACAGCTTCATTCCGGTCGCCCGCATCACCGACATGCTGCTCCAGCCGGGCGCCGCCTTCACCTACCAGGGCGAGACGCGGCACTATCCGGATACGCGCATGGTCTACTGGGCCGGCGGCAATCCCTACCACCATCACCAGGACCTCAACCGCCTCGCCGAGGCCTGGACCCGGCCCGAGACGATCGTCGTCCAGGACCCGAACTGGACCGCGACCGCCCGGCGCGCCGACATCGTGCTGCCGGCGACCAGCTCGATCGAGCGCAACGACATCGCCGGCAACCGCCGCTCCGATTTCGTCTTCGCGATGAAGCAGGCGATCGCCCCGCTCGGCCGGTCGCGGTCGGATTTCGACATCTTCTCGATGATCGCGGGCGAACTCGGCGTCGGCGACGGCTTCACGGAGGGCCGCGGCGAGATGGACTGGCTGCGCGTCCTCTACGAGGACAGCCGGCAGGACGCGGCCGCACGCCTCGGCTTCGAGATGCCGGATTTCGACGCCTTCTGGGAGGCCGGCCATGCCCGCTTCCCGGTCAAGGACAACCATACCTATCTGGCCGCCTTCCGCGAGGATCCCGCCGCCCACGCCCTGCCGACCGAAAGCGGCCGGATCGTGCTCGGCAGCGACCTGCTCGACCGGCTCGGCTATGCGGATTGCCCGGCCCACCCGGCCTGGCTGGAGCCCTACGAGTGGCTCGGCAAGGCCGAGGCGCCGAACCAGTTCCATCTGGTCTCGCACCAGCCCGCCGGGCGTCTGCACAGCCAGTTGGAGACCGGCCCGGCAAGCCGTGCGCTGAAGCGCGGCGGACGCGAGCAGGCCCGGCTCAATCCGGCCGATGCCGACCGGCTCGCCATCGCCGACGGCTCGACCATCCGGCTCTGGAACGAGCGCGGCGCGTGCCTCGCCACCGCCACGCATGCCGAGACGGTCCGCCCCGGCGTCGTGGTGCTGCCGACCGGGGCCTGGCTGACGCCGCACGGCAATAGCGGGCTCGACATCGCCGGCAATCCCAACATCCTGACGCCCGACATCCCGACCTCCAGCTTCGGCCAGGGCTGCTCGGCGCATACCTGCCTGGTCTATGTCGAGCCCTATGCGGCGACCGCGCCCGATGCCTTCGAGGCCTATGCCGAGGGCCTCGCCGCCCAGGCTGCCGAATAAGATCAACGAAGAGGAAACCCCATGCCCGCCGTCAGCCGCTTCCCGGTCCCCGAGATCGCCGACCTGCCCGAGGACATCCGCAGCCGCATCCTGGCCGTGCAGGAGAAGTCCGGCTTCGTGCCGAACGTCTTCCTGACGCTCGCCCACCGGCCCGACGAGTTCCGCGCCTTCTTCGCCTATCACGACGCCCTGATGGACAAGCCCGGCCCGATCACCAAGGCCGAGCGCGAGATGATCGTGGTCGCCACCTCGAACGCCAACCAGTGCCAGTATTGCGTCGTCGCCCATGGCGCGATCCTGCGCATCCGCGCCAAGAATCCCCAGATCGCCGACCAGGTCGCGATCAACTACCGCAAGGCCGACATCACCCCGCGCCAGACCGCGATGCTCGACTTCGCCATGAAGGTCTCGCGCAAGGCCGAAGAGGTCGGCGATGCCGACTTCGCCGCCGTCAAGGCGCATGGCTTCACCGACGAAGACGTGTGGGACATCGCCGCCATCGCCTCCTTCTTCGCCATGTCGAACCGCCTTGCCAACGTGACGGCGATGCGCCCGAACGACGAATTCTACGCGATGGGACGCTGACCATGGCCAAGGGCTACAAGGACCTGCTCGCCGAGGCCGACGCCGTCGTGCGTTCGGTCGAGATCGCCGATGTCGCCGGCTACGGGCCGGACGACGCGGTCACGCTGGTCGACATCCGCGACGTGCGCGAACTGGAGCGCGACGGCACCATCGCGGGCGCCATGCACGCCCCGCGCGGCATGCTGGAATTCTGGATCGACCCGGAAAGCCCCTACCACAAGCCGGCCTTCGCCGCCGACCATACCTTCGTGTTCTTCTGCGCATCGGGCTGGCGCTCGCTGCTCGCCGCCAAGGTGGCGCAGGAGATGGGCCTGAAGGCGGCCAGCATGCGCGGCGGCTTCTCGGCCTGGAAGGGCGCCGGCCAGCCGGTCGCCACCCGCGAGCATCGTCCGCCGAAGGCCTGACCCGCCCGGGCCGGCGCGGCGGACGGCCCCTGCAGCCCCGCCCGCCCCCCGGATCCGGTCGTCGCATCCGTGCACGCCCCGATCGCCGACGCTCCCAGGGTGCCCGTACACGCGGCCTGGGGGCGCGGGTCCCCTCGCCCGCGCCCCCGCCGCTGGCGTGCCGGACATCGATCGCGGACCCTCCCCGTTCCCTGTCTGCCGGAGTCTCGGACGCCATGCCGGCCCCAGTCGCCGAATCCGTTCTCGATGCCTTCGCGGCGATCGTCGGGCCGAGCCACGCGCTGCGCGACGCCGACGCCACCGCGGTCTACGCGACCGACCCGCGCGGCCTCTATTCCGGCCGCACTCCCGTGGTGCTCCGGCCCGGCAGCACCGCCGAGGTCGCCCGCATCCTGAAGCTCGCAACCGAAACCGGCACGCCGATCGTGCCGCAGGGCGGCAATACCGGCCTCGTCGGCGGCCAGTTGCCCGACGGCTCCGGGGGTGAGATCGTGCTGTCGCTCGGCCGGCTCGACCGCATCCGCGAGATCGACCTGAAATCCGGCACCGTCACCGCCGAGGCCGGCGTCGTCCTGCAGCGCCTGCGCGAGGCGGCGGACCGGGAGGGCCGCATCTTTCCGCTCGCGCTCGGCTCGCAGGGCTCCTGCCAGATCGGCGGCAACCTCGCCGCCAATGCCGGCGGCGCCAATGTGCTCGCCTACGGCAATGCGCGCGATCTGTGCCTCGGACTGGAGGTCGTCCTGCCGACCGGCGAGGTGCTCGACGACCTGCGCAAGCTGCGCAAGGACAATACCGGCTACGATCTGAAGAACCTGTTCGTCGGCGCCGAAGGCACGCTCGGCGTGATCACCGCCGCGGTGCTGCGCCTGTTCCCGGCGCCCAAGGGTCGCGAGACGGCCTGGTTCGGGCTCGCCACGCCGGACGACGCCCTGGCGCTGTTCGAGATCGCAACCGCAGCCGCCGGCGGCGCGCTGACCGCGTTCGAACTGATCCAGCATCGCGCGGTCGATTTCGCCCTGCGCCACATCCCCGGCAACCGCCTGCCGCTCGAAGGCCCGCAGCCCTGGTACGTGCTGATGGAGATTTCGTCCGGCCGGTCTGCGGACGATGCGCGCGGGCTCGCCGAGGAGATCGCCACGGCCGGCTTCGAACGCGGACTGGTCGCCGACGGCACGCTTGCCGGCAGCCTCGCCCAGACGGACGCCTTCTGGCGCCTGCGCGAGAGCCTGGTGGCGGCGCAGAAGCCCGAGGGCGCCTCGATCAAGCACGACATCGCCGTGCCGGTCGCCGACCTGCCGCGCTTCCTCAGCGAGGCCGATCGGGCGGTCGAGGCGGTCTGCCCGGGCGCGCGCGTGGTCTGCTTCGGCCATATGGGCGACGGCAACCTGCACTATAACGCCGCGCAGCCGCCCGGCTGGGACGAGGACGCCTTCCTGGCCCTCTACCCGACCATGAACAGGGCCGTCCACGACGTGGTCCGCGCGCTATCCGGCTCGATTTCGGCCGAGCACGGCATCGGGCGCATGAAGCGGGCCGAGCTTCTGGAGACCGAGCCGCCGGTCGCCATCGCGATGATGCGCCGACTCAAGGCGACCTTCGATCCAGCCGGCATCATGAATCCCGGCAAGCTCATCTGACGCCCGGCGGGCGCGCCGCGGGTCGCGTCCCCGGCCGTCGCGTCCGGTAACCTCCGGCCGCCGTCGTGGTCCGCCGGCCCGCCCGAAAAACGGTGCAATCCCGGGCCCTTGCGGCCGGTCCGCGCCGGCGCCCGCGGACGGCTTCGGCAGCGCTGCCGAAACCCTTCGCCGGCACCCTCGAAAGGGCTTGACGTGCCGCACGTTATGGACCATGTAGCCTTCACCGTCACGTCGCGCCTTGCGCGTCCGGCGGCCCCACAGGAACTGACGAAACCTATGCCTTCCGACCCCGACAGTCTTAAGGACGCGTCGCGCAGGTACGGTACCAGGCGCCGGATCGTTTGATCGGGCTCCCGGACCGGCCGCCCGGCCGTCCGAAGGAGTTCCGAGATGACCAACACCGACCTCGCCGGCCTCGTGGGCCGTGACGTATCCCGCGCCGACATGAAAGATGTCGGGCGCGTTCTCTGCCTCTGCATTGCCGTCGTCTTCGGGCCGATCATCGCCCTCGACGTCGCCGCCTTCGCGGCCGGCTGGCGCGCTGCGCCGTCGGCCCATCACGCGGCCACCGTCGTGACGGATGCAGGGCAGAGAGACGGCGAATGATCCAAACCTACCGGCTGGCCTCCGGCCGGCTCCAGCGCATCGACGACGTCGGTCCCGCCGGGACCGGCGACATCGTCTGGCTCGACCTGTGCAATCCGACCCGCGAGGAGGAGCATGCCGTCGAGGCCATCCTGGGCCTCGTCCTGCCGACCCGTCAGGAAATGGCCGAGATCGAAGAATCGGCCCGCCTCTACGCGGAACGCGGCGCGCTGGTGATGACCGCGGTGGTCATCGACGGCGTCGCCGAGGGCCATCCCGGGCGCTCCGAAGTCACCTTCCTCCTGTCGCAGAACCACTTCGTGACGCTGCGCTATTCCAACCCGATGCCGTTCCGCACCATCGAGGCGCGCATCGGCAAGCAGGCCGACGAGGCCCTGACCGCGCCGGCGCTGTTCGTCACCCTGCTGGAGAGCTTCATCGAGCGCATCGCCGACGTGCTGGAAGCGGTCGCGACCGATCTCAACGCCATCTCGGACACGATCTTCTACGACGACGATGAGGTGCGCGAGAGCGGCAAGGCCAGACCGGCGCCGGACATGCAGCGCCTGATCCGCCTGCTCGGTCGCAAGAACCGGATGCTGTCGATCCTGCGCGAGAGCCTCCTGTCCTTCGGGCGGCTGGTGCCCTTCGTACGCGAAGGCGGTGCCGAGTGGATGAAGAACGGCGTCTCGGTGCGGCTGAAGGCGGTCGACCGGGACATCAAGTCGCTCGCCACTTATGAGGGCCAGCTCGAACAGCAGGTCGCCTATCTGCACGAATCGACCCTCGGCCTGATCAATGTCGAGCAGAACACGATCATCAAGGTGTTCTCGGTCGCCGCCGTCCTGTTCCTGCCGCCGACCCTGGTCGGCACCGTCTACGGCATGAATTTTGAGGTCATGCCGGAGCTGAAATGGGCCTTCGGCTACCCCTTCGCGCTGGTCACCATGGTCCTGTCGGCCTTCGTCCCCTACTGGTGGTTCAAGCGCCGCGGCTGGCTCTGAGGCCAGCCGCCACCCGCTCCCCGCGGCGGCGCCGTTCCGGCCGGGTCGCCGTGACGCCCGGCCGTGCCCCTTCCGTCCACTCAGCCCGAACTGTCCTTGTCGCCCTCCGGCACGAACATGTAGCCGGCGCCGCGGATGGTGCGGATGACCTTCGGGTTGGACGGGTCCGGCTCGATCTTCTTGCGGATGCGGGTGACGCGCACGTCGATCGCGCGGTCGAAGGCGTCCGGATCGCGGGCATTGGCGAGATCCAGCAGGCGCTCGCGCGACAGGACCCGGTTCGGGTTGTCGGCGAAGGCCTTGAGCAGGTTGAACTCGGAGGCGGTGATCAGTACCTCGCCCTCCTCGCCGCCGCGCAGGTGCCGGGTCTCCATGTTGAGCCAGCGCGTGCCGAAGCGCACCTCCTGCGCCTTGGCGGGCGGCGCCTCGGCGGCGGCCGCCTGGGCGGCGGCCCGGCGCAGCACGCTGCGGATGCGGGCGACCAGCTCGCGCAGTTCGGCCGGCTTGGCGATGTAGTCGTCGGCGCCGAGCTCCAGCCCCACGATCCGGTCGATCGGACTGGCCGTGGCGGTCAGCATGATGATCGGGACGCTGACCGCCTTCTCCTTCAGCGAGCGGATGATCGAGAGACCGTCCTCCTCCGGCATGTTCAGGTCGAGCACGATCAGATCCGGCCGGCGCTTGGCGAGACTTTCCCGTAAGGCTGTGCCGCCCGACAGGGCCGACACCTCGAAACCGTGCAACTTCAAATAGTCTGCCACGGTCTCCCGGGTCGCCTTGTCGTCGTCGACGACCGCGATGAGGGATGCCTGGGTCATTCCGAATCACTCCCGTCTTCGGCGCGGACAGGCAGCTTTATCGTGAAGGTGGTGCCCTGTCCCGGTCCTGCGCTGGCGGCTTCGAGCCGCCCGCCATGCAGGGCCACGATATGCTTGGCGATGGAAAGGCCGAGCCCGGTCGAGCTCTCGCCCGCGCTCGGCTTGGCCGACAGCCGCTGGAAGCGCCCGAACAGGCGCCCGATATCCTCCGGCGACAGGCCCGGTCCGCGGTCGACCACCGACAGCGCCGCCATCCGGTCGACCCGGCCGATCCGCGCCAGGATGGGGCCGCCGATCGGGCTGTATTTGATCGCGTTGGAGATGATGTTCTCGATCGCCTCGCGCAGGCGATCCGGATCGGCCTCGACCACCATCGGCTCGACGATCTCGATCGCCAGGCTCTGCTGCTTGCGCGACGCGCCCGGGCGGTGGTCCTCGATCACGTCGGCGACCAGCCCGCCGAGATCGACCGCCTCGGGGCGCAGCCGCACGTCGAGATGGTCGTTCATCGCATCCTTGAGCAATTGCTCGATCATGCGCGTCATCGCCTGCGCGGGTTCGACGATGCGGCCGATCTGCGCCCGGATCATCTCGACCGGCACCGGATCGCGGTCGATCAGCTCGCCGATGATCTCCGAGCGGCCCAGGATGACGCTGATCGGGTTCTTCAGATCGTGCGCGACCATGCCCAGGATGTCGGACTTGAAGGCGTTGGAGCGCTTCAGGATCTCGCGTTGGAGCGCGAGCCGCTCGTTGGCGGCGGTCAGTTCGCGGGTGCGCTCCTCGACGCGCTGTTCCAGCCGCGCATTCGCCTCGGCCAGCTGCTCGTAGAGGATGACATTGTCGAAGGCGATCGAGAGCTTGCCGCAGAAGACCTCGACCAGCGCCCGGTCGGTGTCGGACAGCGTCTTCTGCGCCTCCAGGAGCACCACCACCTCGCGCCCGCTCGCGGTGCGCAGATAGAGCACCGACTGCTGGTCCAGGAACTGGTGCCGGCGCAGCGCGAAGGCTTCGTGCACGAGTTGACTGACACCGTCGGCGAGCGGCGGCGCCACCGCCCCGGCCAGGCCCGCATAGACGCCGGAGCCGGCCAGCACCGTGAAGGTCTCCGGTGCGCCGCCGGCCTCGCGCAGCACCAGGATGCCCGCGCATTCGACCTTCAGGAGCGAGCCGATCTGGGTCAGCACGCCCTCGGCCAGCCGCTGCATGGACTTCAGGTCGAACAGCTTCGCGGCCGCGTCGATGATGATTTCCAGGCCGCGGCGGGTCTCCTCCATGCGCTGCAGCTGCTGATAGGAGCGCAGCGCCGCCGTCAGGGCGGTGAACAGCTTGTCGGCGGTGAGTTCCGTCTTCGCCTTGTAGTCGTTGATGTCGTAGTCGACGATCACGCGCCGCTCCGGCGCCTGGCCGGGCTGGCCGGTGCGCAGGATGATGCGCACCATGTCGTTGCGGGCGACGTTGCGGATATATTCGACCAGGTCGAGCCCGGCGCTGTCGGTCTCCATGACCACGTCGAGCAGGATCACGGCCAGATCGGGGTGCCGGTCGATCAGCCGCCGCCCCTCCTCGGCGGAATTGGCGGTCAGGATCTCGATCCCCTGCCCGTTCAGCGAATAGTCGTAGAGCGCGAAGCGGGTGCCGTCATGGACGGCCGGTTCGTCGTCGATGACGGCGATCTTCCAGATCTTCGACGGCGCGGCCGCCTGCGCCTCTTCGGCATCGTCGAGGAAGACGAGCAGATCGTCACCGGACATGGGCGTCGAGCCTCGGTCGCGGGGCCGCCACTAGGCCGGTATCGATCATCTGCAACTCCTCTTCGTCGCCGACCGGCGTGACGATCGGCAGCGTGATGCGGAACGTCGTGCCCCGACCGGGCGCCGAGTCGAGCACGATCCGACCGCCGAGCCGGTGGTGTACGATATTGTAAACGATGTGCAGTCCCAAGCCCGTCCCGCCCTTGCCGCGCTTGGTCGTGAAGAAGGGCTCGAAGGCGCGCCGCTGCGCCTCCTCGTCCATGCCGACGCCGTCGTCGGAGAAGATCAGCTCGACCTGATCGCCGCGCCGGCGGCCGTCGATCCGGATCTGGCCTTCCTGGCCGTCCGCGAAGGCATGCATCAGCGCGTTCATGAACAGGTTGGTGACGACCTGCCCGTAGGGACCCGGATAGCTGTCCATCACGATGCCCGGCTCGATCTCGCAGGTCATGCCGTGGCGGGTCTTCTTCAGGGTCGGCTTCAGGCTGGCCAGGATCTGCTCGGTCGAATCCTTCAGGTCGAAGCTGCGCCGGTCGGCATGGGTGCGGTCGACGGCGACCTGCTTGAACGACTGCACCAGTTCGCCGGCCCGGCTGAGATTGGCGACCAGCTGGCTCGCCGCCTCCTTGGCCCCGACCAGGAACTCGGTCAGCCGCGAGCGGCGGAGTTGCCCGCTCTCGAGCTCGGCCTCGAAGGCCTCACAGCGCCGCTCCAAGGTCGAGGCGACCGTCAGGCTGATTCCGACCGGGTTGTTGACCTCATGGGCGACGCCGGCGACCAGCCCGCCGATGGCGGCGAGCTTCTCGGCCTCGACCAGACTTTCCTGGGCATCGCGCAATTCCGCCAACGCGGCCTCGGCGGCTTCCTTGGCGGCGCGCAGATCGTCCTCGGCGCGCCGACGGTCGGTCACGTCGTAGTGCCAGAAGATATGCGCCGGCCGGCCGTCGAACTCGATCGGCCTGACCTCCATCAGGCACCACCAGGTCTGCCCGCCGGCCCGGCGCATGCGCACCTCCCAGCCGGAGACCAGCCCGTAGCGCTGGACCGCATCGGACAGGCGCACCGCGTCCGAGGCGGCGGCGAAATTCTCGTGGAAATAGCGGCGGATGCCGGAACGCTCCTCGCCGAGACCGAACAGGGTTTCGAACTTGTGGTTGGCGTAGAGGCGGTGGCCGCCATCCGCCGAGACGATCGAGATGCCGATCGGGCTGGTCTCCAGGATGCCGCGCCAGCGCCGCTCCTGCGCCTCGCGTTCCAGTTCGGCGCGCCGCCGGGCGATGACGTTGTCGCGAAACACCTCGACCGAGCGCGCCATGTCGCCGATCTCGTCGCGGGCCCCGACGCCGCGCACGATGCGCTCGTAGTCGCCTTCGACGATCGCCCGCATCGAGCCGCCGAGTTCCTTCAGCGGCTGGCGGATGGTGCGGGCGATGGCCCAGCTCATCAGCACGCTGATGCCGAGGAACAGGATGCCGACGATCAGGAAGCGCTGGTTGACCGACAAAAGCGCCGCATCGAACTGGCCCTGCGCGGCGGCCTCGCGGCCGCGGATGCGGGTCGACAGCCGATCGATCGCCGCCGCCATGGCACCCTGGTTGCCGTCGATCGCCGCGCCCAGGAAGCGGGTCTGCTGGTCGAAGCTGGCGGCGAGCTTCTCGAGCGCCAGCCGGAGGCTCGTCGCCCGCGGCACCAGCCGGGCGAGCGCCTGACGCTGCAACGTCGCCTCGGACAGATCGACCATCACCGGAATGGTCCGTTCGATGGTGGCCAGATGCTCGCGGGCGGCCTTCAGCGATTCCGGCGCGTGGCTCAGATAGTAGGCGTTCACCTCGACCAGGGTCTGCGAGAAGCTCTCGCGCGATTTTCCGAGCGCCGGCCAGATCAGCGACTTGTTGTTGTCGGTGGCGCTGTCGATGATCGCGTAGAGGCCGGCCATGTCGGTGGCGGCCTTCAGGAACTCGTCCTCATAGGCCGTGCGGATGCGGCCGTTGACCTCGCGCAGCGCATCGAAGCCGGCCAGGAAGCGCTTGGTGATCTCGGCGACCGAGGCCAGTTCCTGGGCGATATCGGGCTCGGCGACGCGCGTCGTGGTCAGGCGCGACAGGAGCTCGTCCTGCCGGCGGACGATCTCGGCCAGCACCTCCGGCGTCGGCCGGTTGAAATAGCGGTGGATCAGCGATTGCAGCCGCCCGGATTCGGTGTCGACCTCGACGAGGAGCCGGTCATAGGCGCGGATGCGCGACAGGTCCGTCCAGGACGAGGTGATGTCCGCCGAGCCGCGCCAGATCAAGAGCCCGAAGACCAGGATGCCGCAGGCGTTCAGGAGCACGATCAGAAAGATGCGCCAGCCGATCGGCATCGCGCGCATCGTCCGCGTCCAGGCGGATTCGCTCGGCGGCGGGCGCCGCGTGCGGATCGGAACCGTGATGGCGTCGTCGCCGAACGCCCCGGGGGGAGCCATGGCTGCGCCTACTCCACCATGCGGATGCGCTCGACCAGGTCGCGCAGTCGGCCGGGCGGAACGAACTGCTCGTAGAGCGGCGCGACCGCGTCGGCGAAGGCCTTCTTGTCGACCCCCTCCGTCAGAACGGCGCCGGCGCCGCGGGCCGCGGCCCGCGAGCGGCCCTCCCATTCGAACCATTGCTGGCGCATGTAGAGCGCCGATTCGCGCGCGGCTTGGCGGAAGATCTGCCGGTCGGCCGCATCGAGCGCCGCCCAGGCGCGCGCCGACATGACCAGCACTTCCGGGGTCATCGTGTGCTCGGTGGCGCTGTGGAAGCGCGCCAGCTTGACGTGGTCGGTGGAGACGTAGGACGGCCAGTTGTTTTCCGCGCCGTCGACGATCCCGGTCGACAGCCCGGTCGTGACCTGGCCGTAGGGCAGCGCGATCGCCTCGGCGCCGAGCAGGCGGATCATGACGATCATCTGGTCGGACTGCTGCACCCGGATGCGCAGGCCGGCCATGTCGGCCGGCACCCGGATCGGGCGGACGGTGTTGTAGAACGAGCGGGCGCCGGAATCGTAGAAGGCCAGCCCGACGAAGCCGTAGGCCTCGAAGGAGGCCAGAATCTCGTCGCCGATCGGTCCGTCGAGCACCTTGTGCAGATGTTCGACCGAGCGGAACAGATAGGGCAGCGCCAGCACGCCCGCCTCCGGCACGAAGGAGGCGAAGGGCGCGGTCGACGAGCGGTTGATGTCGATCGCGCCGACGCGGGTCTGTTCGATGGTCTCCTTCTCCTCGCCGAGCTGGCGGGAATGGAACACCTTGATCGAATGCCGCCCGCCGGTCCGCTCGCGCACCAACCGGTCCATGGTGAGCAGCGCCTGGACGGTCGGATAGTCGGCGGTCTGGGTATCGGCCGCCCGGAACTCGCGCGCCCGGGCAGCGCCGCCGAGGACTTGCGAAACGAGGACGACCGCCGACAAGAGGACGGCCAGGACGGCGCCCCTCGCACAGGCTCGCATCACGATGTCGTCCCTCCGTCGGATCGGACCCGGTTCCCCCGCCCCAACGATAGCACGAGCTGCAATTGAAATGCGACCGGGGCTTTGCGCTCGATCCGACCGCCGTAGCGCCGCGCGGAGAACAGTCCGGCGCGGCACGGATGCCCGGCGGGGCGACCCGCCCGCGCCCCCTCTCCAGACGCAAAAAAGGCGCGACCTTGCGGCCGCGCCTCCGGGATATGCATCTTGCCCACCGGGCATGCGCCCAACCGTCACGGCCTCCGCCGAAACGTCAGGGCTTCGGCTGGTTGGTCAGCTTGGCGCGGGCCTCGTCGGCGCGCTTCTCGAGTTCCTGCTGCAGCTGCTGCTGGTTGGCGCTGGCGCCGGTGCCGGGCGGCGGGGCGTTCGGGTCGAGGCCCGGACCCTCATAGGCGTCCTTGAAGCCGGCGAGCCCGAACGGATAGGGCTGCTGCTTCTCCTGCATGTTCAGCGTGCGCACGACGAGCACCTGACTCTTCTTCATCGTGGCGATGAAGGCGTCGGTCACGGCCATCTCGGCATAGCAGGCGTTCGGGAAGCAGATCGTGTACTTGCCCTCTTCCAGCTTGCCCTTGTCGATGCCGACGCGCAGGCCGGGCTGGATCAGGTTCAGCGGCGGCACCGCGATCAGGAGGATCTTCTTCGGATCGCCGGCGATCTCGCGCACGGCGACCGAACCGACCACCTGGCCCTCGTCGGTGCGCAGTTCCTGCGCGATCAGGCACACGTCGCGGTTCTGACCGTCCTTGGAGCACAGCTTGACCCAGGGATTGGGCTGTCCGGGCTGCAGCTGGGCCGGACCGGCGGCTTCGCCCTCGGCGGGCGCGGCCGGCTTGGCCTCGCCGGGCTTGGGCGCGGCCGGCTTAGCGGCGGCGGGAGCCGCCGGCTTCGGCGCCGGGGCGGCCGACTGGGCCAGGGCGACGGTCGGCAGCGCGGCCATCGCCGCGAAGAGAAGCGCAGCGCCGAACCCGGCCTGGAGGGGTGCCGCCCGCAGCGTGGACCTGTCAACCATGGAGTTCTCGTCCTCGAATTCGTGTCGCGGCTGCGGCCCGGAGCGTTCGGCCGGACCGACAGCCTGATGGTCGGCAAATGCGGCGGCAGCGTGATGCCTCCGCCCTGCCCGCCCGACATGCCAAGACCGCTCCGGCTTTCGCGGGCGAGCGACGACGCTCACCGCGCGCCGCCGGTCACGGCATGAACGGGCCAGTCTCCTTACCGAGGATCGGCGCGGATTTCCAGACGCTTCGGGTGGCGCCCGACCCCGCCGGGGCCGCCGGCAGCGTGCTACATTGCCGGAGATTCGTGGGAACGAGAGCGACGGACGCCAGCTGATGCAGAAATACAACGTGGTCCGGCAACCCGACGGCCGAGGCGCGACGGCCTGCCGGGTCCCGACACTGGGCGCGCTCGCGGTCGCCGGGGTCGTCGCCCTGCTGCCCGCCGGCGTCCTGTCCGGCCCCGCCCGGGCCGCCGGTCCGACCCACGCCATCGCGATGCACGGCGAGCCGCGCCTGCCGGCCGACTTCACGGCCTTCCCGTATGTCGACCCGGACGCACCGAAGGGCGGTCGAATCACCTGGGGCGCCTTCGGTTCCTTCGACAGCCTCAACCCGTTCATCCGCCAGGGCCAGCCGGCGCGCGGCCTGCGCGACGGCGGGCAGGAGAACTATGTCTACGAGAGCCTGATGACGCGCGGCCTCGACGAGGCCTTCACGCTCTATTGCCTGATCTGCGCGACCGTCGAGGTGCCCGACGACCGGCGCTGGGTCGAGTTCAAGCTGCGCCCGGAGGCCCGGTTCTCCGACGGCACGCCGGTCACCTCGGCCGACATCGCCCACTCCTTCGCGCTGCATCGCGACGAGGGCCGCGAGAATGTCGCCCGCGTCTATCGCGAGAAGGTCGCCCGGGTCGAGACGCCCGACCCCGCCACGGTGCGCTTCGTCTTCGCCGAGGACGACAAGGAAATGCCCCTGATCATGGGGCTGATGCCGATCCTGCCGATGCACGCCATGAGCCGCGAGGCCTTCGCCAAGACCTCGCTCGAGCCGCCGATCGGCTCCGGCCCCTACCGGGTCGCCGAGGTCGTGCCCGGCAGCCGGCTGGTGCTGAAGCGCAATCCGGACTACTGGGCGCGCGCCCTGCCGGTGAAGCGCGGCTTCGACAATTTCGACGAGATCCGGTTCGACTATTACCGCGAGCAGAATGCCCTGTTCGAAGCCTTCAAGGCCGGTCTGGTCGATGTCTATCCGGAGGGCGATCCGAGCCGCTGGCAGACCGGCTACGACTTCCCGGCGCTGACCGAGGGTCGCGTCGTCAAGGAGACCTTCGAGACGGGCCTGCCGCGCGGTCTCTACGGGATGGTCTTCAACACCCGCCGGCCGGTCTTCGAGGATGTCCGCGTCCGGCGGGCGCTCGCCATGCTGTTCGACTTCGAGTGGATCAACAAGAACCTGTTCTTCGGCCTCTACCGGCGCTCCGCCAGCTATTTCCAGGGCTCGGAACTGTCCGCCCTCGGCCGCCCGGCCGATGCCGCCGAGCGCGCCCTGCTCGCGCCTTTCGCGGCTGCGATCCCGGCCGAGATCATGGACGGCACCTGGGCGCCGCCGGAAACCGACGGCTCGGGCCGCGACCGGACCGCGATCCGGCAGGCGGTCGACCTCCTCGCCAAGGCCGGCTGGGTGATCGACAAAGGCGTCATGCGCCACGGCGTCGGCGGGCCGCCGATGAGCTTCGAGATCGTCCTCGTCGACAAGCAGCAGGAGCGCATCGCGCTCGCCTATCAGCGCTCCCTGAAGCTGATCGGCGTCGACCTGGTCGTCCGCCTAGTCGACAGCGCGCAGTTCCAGCGCCGGCGCACCAGCTTCGACCTGGACATGACCTTCTGGAACTGGTCGGCCTCGCTGTCGCCCGGCAACGAGCAGTTGAACCGCTGGAGCGTCGCCGCCGCCGACGCGCAAGGGTCGTTCAACCTGCCGGGCGCCAAGGTCGCCGGCCACGATGCCCTGATCGCCGCGCTTCTGGCCGCGCGCAGCCGGACCGAATTCATCACCGCGGTGCGCGCCTTCGATCGGCTGTTGATATCCGGCTTCTGGGTCGTTCCGCTCTATCACCAGCCGCAGGTCTGGCTGGCGCGCTGGACCCGAATCGAGCGACCCTCGGTCACGTCCGCCTCCGGTCCGGTCACCGGCGCCTGGTGGGCGAAGCCCGGGGGAACCACGCCGTGATCGTTGTGCCCGAACAGAGGAGCATGGCGCATCTCGCAACCGGCGTCTGGGGGCGCGTCACGCTCGACCAGGTGCTGCGCAAGAATGCCGCCAATGCGCCGGACCGGCTGGCGCTCGCGGATTTCGCGGACCGGTCGGACTGGACCCGCGGCGAGCCCGAGCGGCTGACCTATGCGGCGCTCGACCGGCGCGTCGAAGCGCTGGCCGCCTTCTTCTCGGGCCTCGGCCTGAAGCCCGACACGGTCGTCGCCTGCCAGCTGCCGGCGCTGGCCGATTCGGTCGCGGTGCTGTTCGGCCTGCTGCGCGCCGGCCTGATCGCCGCCCCCCTGCCGCTGGCGCTGCGCGAGGCGGAGATCACCGAGCGGCTCGACGCGCTCGGCGCCAAGGGCATCGTCACCGTGGCCGAGACGGTCGGCGAGCCGCATGGCGAGCGCATGCTCGCGGTCGCGGCCGACCTGTTCCAGATCCGCTTCGTGTTCGGGGCCGGCGGCCCGGTGCCGGACGGCCTGATCCCGCTCTATCGCCTCTACGAGGAGATGGACCGGCTGCCGCCGATGCGCGACATCGCCCGCAAGGGCAACGCCGCCGACCATTGTGCCACCGTCGCCTGGAGCCTGGACCTGCCGGCCGAGGCGGGCGCGACGCCGGCCGTGGTGCCGCGCTCGCACAATCATTGGATCGCGACCGGCCTGATGACGCTTCTGGAGGCGCAGATCGGGACCGGCGCGGTGATCGTTTCGTCGCTGGCGCCGAGCGGGCTGGCCGGTCTCGGCGCGGCGGTGCTGCCCTGGCTCCTGTCGGCCGGCACGCTGGTGCTCGGCCTGCCGGCCTCGGTCGACCGCCTGGCCGAGGAGGTCGCGGAGCATGCCGCGGACCATGTCGTGGTGCCCGCCCTCTTTGCCCGCCGCCTGTCGGAACGCCTCGACGCCCACAAGGCGAGCGCCAACCTGCTGGTCGTCTCCGGCGACCGGCTGGCCGAGGTCGAACTGCCGCGCGGCACGGCCGCCGTCGACGTGATCACCCTCGGCGAACGCGCCCTCATCGCCCGCCGGCGGCGCGATCCGGCCGCCGCCGCCCTGATCCCGCTCGGGGCCATCGGGGCCCCGTCGGAGACCGCCATCGCGCCGACCCTGGTCGAGACCCAGCTCCGCGTCACGCCCGCCCGGCCCGGCGCACCGTCGCCCGCGCGCGACGGCACCGGCGAACTGATGGTCCGCGGCGCCATGGTGCCGGAGGCGACCTGGCCCGAGGCCGACCGCACGGGGCTGCGCGACCGGCCGCGCGAGGGCGACGGCTGGGTGCGCACCGGCATCATCGCCCGCCCCGATCCGGAGCGGTCGCGCAACCTGATCCTGACCGGTCGCGGCAGTGAGATCGGCGGCACCGGCGGGCTGGAATTCGACCTGACCGTGCTCGATGCCCTGTTCCGCGATGTCGGCGACTTCGCCGATGCCGCCGCCGTGCCGCTGCGCGACGAGGACGGCTTCGAGCGTCTGGCGGCCGCGGTCGTGCCGAAGCCGGGCGCCGCCTTCGATCCGGAGGGCTTCATCGCCGCGCTGGCCGAGCACCGGATCGGCCCGCACCGGCTGCCACATGTGGTCTTGCCCGTTCCCGCCATCGCCCGCGCCCCGTCCGGGCGCGTCATGCGGGCCGGCATGGCGTCGCATCTGATGCGGCGTTAGCCGGATCGGCGCTCTCACAATCAGCGCCGGACCGCCTTCCCCCGCACGGCCGGGCTCGGCCCCGTGGAATTCTGCGAATCCTTGGCCCGTTACGGATCGTAGTCGACGGCGACGATCGCGCCGTCGGCGATGATGACCTCGATCCGTTGGCGGCTCGGCGGGTCCTGTTCAAGCCAGACGGCGATGCGGTCCCGGACGACGGTGATGCCGGCGATGCTCAAGCACCGGACGGCCTCTTCCGGGTCGCCGATCCGCCAATGCCCCCGCGTCGCGACATCTTCGATGACGGTTTTCGGGGCCTCGCAGAGCGCACGATAGTCGCGCCGCACGTTTGTGGCGATGTCCTCCGGCGCCGCGTCGTCGAGCGCGATCAGGAGGCCGCAGTCGAGCGCCGGCACCCGGCCGCTCCAGCGGCGCCGGACGACGACGCGTCCGTCTCGGGCGGGCGCGACGCGTTCGGTGGCGACGAGCGTCAGCGGCCCGAAATCAGGATCGGGTTCCGCAGCGTCCCGGTCTGTGGTCATCGGCACGCGTCCCCCATTCCCGGCCGCCCGATCGGCTACGTCGCCCCCGGCGCCCCCGGCGCCCCGCATCGCCGCGGCCCGCGCGACGCCGTGTCCGGCCGCCCCTTTGGTAAACCCGCGTTAACCCTGTCGCGTCAATTGTAACGGTCGGCAAACGAATGGGCAGGGCGCCGGACGGTGCAGTGCCGTCCGGAAGGAGGCGATCTTGCGGCGCGGGCGCGTACTGGTCATCGAAGAGCAATCCTGTGCGGAAACCTCCGGTCTCTGGAGCGAAATCCAGGACGAGGGTTTCGAGGTCAATCTGACGGCGATGGACCGGTCGGCCGCCATGGTCGCCGCGGCCGGCCCGCCCGACGTGGTCGTCCTGAACATGATCGCGGCGGAAATGTCCGGCGACCGGATGCGCTATCTCGACGCCGCCGCCCGGCTGATGATGGCCCGCGGCAGCCGGCGCCTGCCGGTGATCGCGCTCGGCGGCACGGGCTCGCCGTCGCCCAGTCTCGGCATCTCGGAGATCATCGCCCGTCCGATCTCCGCCGTCCGCCTGACCAACCGGATCGCGGCGATCCGCCGTCTGGCCACCATGCAGGCCGAAGCGCGCCGCCGCGCCGACACGGCGATCGCCTTCGGCGTCACGATGCCGGATTTCGTCGGCCCCTCGGCCGGCGCCGACCCGACCGTGCTGGTCGTCGGCGCCAGCGTCCGCTACCTGGCCGTCGAACGCTGCCTGTCGCCGAAGGCCTTCATCGTCGGCGCCTTCTCGACCGCCACCGCGCGCGACTATCTCGCCCGCCGCAGCTTCGACGCCGTCGTCCTGAACACGACCGTCGACACCGCCGTCGAGATGCTGCGCGAGTTCCGCGCCGATCCCGCTCTCTATACCCTGCCGGTGATCGTCCTCGCCGCCGCCCCGGATCGGGAGGCGACCGACCAGATCTTCGCCGCGGGCGCCACCGAACTGGTCGAGGACGCGACGCTGGAGAGCGATCTCGCCCGCGTCATCGCCGGGTCCGTCGCCGAACACCGGTTCCGCGAGGCTCTGCGCGCCGTCTATGTGCGCGGCCGCAACCTGGTCACCTCCGACGCGCTGACCGGGCTCTTCTCGCGCGGCTTCTTCATGGAACATGCCGGCCGGCTGGCCGAGATCGCCGCCGAGGAGGGCGAGCCGCATGCGGTCGCCACCCTCCGGATCGACGAACTGGCCGGGATCAACGCCGAGGACGGCTATGCCGCCGGCGACCACCTGCTGCGCCAGGTCGGCAGCCTGATCGGCCGTCTGACGCGGGGCGAGGATCTGGCCGCCCGCATCGGCGGCGGCCGGTTCGCCGTGCTGATGCCGGGCACCGACCAGGCCGATGCCGTGACGGCCCTCAACCGCGTCAGCGCGATCCTCCGGACCACCCGCTTCATCGTGCCGGGGACGGGGCGGACGCTGCAGATCGATCCGGTCGGCCGCGTCACGGCGCTCGGACAGAGCGAATCGCTCGAACCGGTGCTGAACGGACTATTCGATGGCGGCACCGTCTGAGCGACTCGCCCAGAGCCCTCACAACGCGATATGAGGGATTTCCCGAGCGGTCGCCCGAATCCCCGGCGTGCCGCCGCCCATCCCGTCCGGACCCGCGTTCCATCATGCCCGAAACCACGCCCCTGCAGATCGACGTCGTCGCCGATGTCGTGTGCCCCTGGTGCTTCGTCGGCCGCCGTCATCTCGCCGCCGCCATGGCGAGGCTGCCCGACATCGACTTCCGCCTGGTCCACCGCCCGTTCCAGCTCGATCCGCGCATCCCGCGCGAAGGGGTCGAGCGCCATGCGTATATCAACGCCAAGCTCGGCGGCGCCGACCGCGTCCGCGAGGCGCACCGGCACCTGGAGACGATCGGACAGGATCTCGGCATTCCGTTCGACTTCGCGGCGATCCGCGTCGCCCCGAACACGCTCGACGCCCACCGCCTGATTCGCTGGGCCGGCGAGGCCGAGGTTCAGGACGCCATGGTCGAGCGGCTGTTCCAGCTCTATTTCGTCGAGGGCGCCGATATCGGCGATCCGGACGTGCTGGCCGATGCCGCCGCCGCCGTCGGCATGGTCCGCGACGAGGTCCGCGGCTTCCTCGACACCGAAGCCGACCTGGACGCCGTCCGCACCGAGATCGCCCACGCCCAGCGCGTCGGCATCACCGGCGTGCCGTGCCTGGTCATCGAAGCCAAATATGCCGTCATGGGCGCCCAGCCCGCCGACATGCTGGTCAACGCCTTCCGCGACATCGCCGAAGAAAAACGCTTCGGCACCAAGAGCTGACGCAAGGCGCGGACGGGCGGGGTTTCGAGCACAAAGATCGGTGGCCGTCGGCACGGCGGATCGGGGATCGTGTGACGGCAGTCGAGCCCCCCGCGTCCCCCTACCCCAGAAACCGCAATCCCGGCCGTAGCCGAAGGCGGAGAGCCGGGACCTACTCTGCAAGCAACCTGCTGAAAAGTCCGAGTATAGTCCGAGACCTGCGGCCGCCGGGCCGAGAGTAGGCCCCGGATCGGCGGGCCTTACGGCCCTTGTCCGGGGATGCGCTGGGAGATGGCGGCAGGGGGGCGGCGTCGGACGGTGCACGGGTCCACTGTCCACCGCCCAGTGCCTACTACACCCGGCCCACTCCCGAATCCGCACTACCCACGCCCCCGCGTCCCCCCGACCCCAGAAACCGCAATCCCGGCCGTAGCCGAAGGCGGAGAGCCGGGACCTACTCTGCAAGCAACCTGCTGACACGTCCGAGTATAGTCCGAGACCAGCGGCCGCCGGGTCGAGAGTGGGCCCCGGATCGGCGGGCCTTGCGGCCCTTGTCCGGGGATGCGCTGGGAGATGGCGGCAGGGGGCGGCGTCGGACGGTGTACCACTGCCTACCGCCCAGTGCCTACTACCCCCGACCCGCTCCCGAATCCCCACTACCCCGCCCCGAATCCCCACTACCCGCCCCGCGTCCGCCTACCCCAGAAACCGCAATCCCGGCCGTAGCCGAAGGCGGAGAGCCGGGACCCACTCTGCAAGCAACCTGCTGACACGTCCGAGTATAGTCCGAGATCTGCGGCCGCCGGGTCGAGAGTAGGCCCCGGATCGGCGGCCCTTCGGGCCTTGTCCGGGGATGCGCTGAGAGATGGCGGCAGGGGGGGCGGCGTCGGACGGTGCACGGGTCCATTGTCCACCGCCCGGTGCCTACTACCCCCGGCCCACTCCCGAATCCGGACTACCCCGCGTCCCCCGACCCCAGAAACCGCAATCCCGGCCGTAGCCGAAGGCGGAGAGCCGGGACCCACTCTGCAAGTAACCCGCTGACACGTCCGAGTATAGTCCGAGATCTGCGACCGCCGGGTCGAGAGTAGGCCCCGGATCGGCGGCCCTTCGGGCCTTGTCCGGGGATGCGCTGGGAGATGGCGGCAGGGGGGCGGCGTCGGACGGTGCACGGGTCCATTGTCCACCGCCCGGTGCCTACTACCCCCGGCCCACTCCCGAATTCGCACTACCTCGCGCCCGCGTCCCCCCTACCCCAGAAACCGCAATCCCGGCCGTAGCCGAAGGCGGAGAGCCGGGACCTACTCTGCAAGCAACCTGCTGACAAGACCGAGTATAGTCCGAGACCTGCGGCCGCCGGGTCGAGAGTAGGCCCCGGATCGGCGGGCCTTCGGGCCTTGTCCGGGGATGCGCTGGGAGATGGCGGCAGGGGGGCGGCGTCGGACGGTGCACGGGTCCATTGTCTACCGCCCAGCGCCTACTACCCCCGGCCCACTCCCGAATCCGGACTACCTCGCGTCCCCCTGACCCCGCAAACCGCAATCCCGGCCGTAGCCGAAGGCGGAGAGCCGGGACCCACTCTGCAAGCAACTTGCTGACAGGTCAGAGTATAGTCCGAGACCTGCGGCCGCCGGGTCGAGAGTGGGCCCCGGATCGGCGGCCCTTCGGGCCTTGTCCGGGGATGCGCTGGGAGATGGCGGCAGGGGGGGGCGGCGTCGGACGGTGCACGGGTCCATTGTCTACCGCCCAGTGCCTACTACCCCCGGCCCACTCCCGAATCCGCACTACCCAGCCCCCGCGTCCCGCATCCCCTGCCCCAGAAACCGCAATCCCGGCCGTAGCCGAAGGCGGAGAGCCGGGACCCACTCTGCAAGCAACCTGCTGACACGTCCGAGTATAGTCCGAGATCTGCGGCCGCCGGGTCGAGAGTAGGCCCCGGATCGGCGGCCCTTCGGGCCTTGTCCGGGGATGCGCTGAGAGATGGCGGCAGGGGGGGCGGCGTCGGACGGTGCACGGGTCCATTGTCCACCGCCCGGTGCCTACTACCCCCGGCCCACTCCCGAATCCGGACTACCCCGCGTCCCCCGACCCCAGAAACCGCAATCCCGGCCGTAGCCGAAGGCGGAGAGCCGGGACCCACTCTGCAAGTAACCCGCTGACACGTCCGAGTATAGTCCGAGATCTGCGACCGCCGGGTCGAGAGTAGGCCCCGGATCGGCGGCCCTTCGGGCCTTGTCCGGGGATGCGCTGGGAGATGGCGGCAGGGGGGCGGCGTCGGACGGTGCACGGGTCCATTGTCCACCGCCCGGTGCCTACTACCCCCGGCCCACTCCCGAATTCGCACTACCTCGCGCCCGCGTCCCCCCTACCCCAGAAACCGCAATCCCGGCCGTAGCCGAAGGCGGAGAGCCGGGACCTACTCTGCAAGCAACCTGCTGACAAGACCGAGTATAGTCCGAGACCTGCGGCCGCCGGGTCGAGAGTAGGCCCCGGATCGGCGGGCCTTCGGGCCTTGTCCGGGGATGCGCTGGGAGATGGCGGCAGGGGGGCGGCGTCGGACGGTGCACGGGTCCATTGTCTACCGCCCAGCGCCTACTACCCCCGGCCCACTCCCGAATCCGGACTACCTCGCGTCCCCCTGACCCCGCAAACCGCAATCCCGGCCGTAGCCGAAGGCGGAGAGCCGGGACCCACTCTGCAAGCAACTTGCTGACAGGTCAGAGTATAGTCCGAGACCTGCGGCCGCCGGGTCGAGAGTGGGCCCCGGATCGGCGGCCCTTCGGGCCTTGTCCGGGGATGCGCTGGGAGATGGCGGCAGGGGGGGGCGGCGTCGGACGGTGCACGGGTCCATTGTCTACCGCCCAGTGCCTACTACCCCCGGCCCACTCCCGAATCCGCACTACCCAGCCCCCGCGTCCCGCATCCCCTGCCCCAGAAACCGCAATCCCGGCCGTAGCCGAAGGCGGAGAGCCGGGACCCACTCTGCAAGCAACCTGCTGACACGTCCGAGTATAGTCCGAGATCTGCGGCCGCCGGGTCGAGAGTGGGCCCCGGATCGGCGGGCCTTGCGGGCCTTGTCCGGGGATGCGCTGGGAGATGGCGGCAGGGGGCGGCGTCGGACGGTGCACGGTCCACCGCCGGAGTGCCTACTACCCCCGGCCCACTCCCGAATCCCTACTACCCCGCCCCCGAATCCCCACTACCCCGCGCCCCGCGTCCGCCTACCCAAGAAACCGCAATCCCGGCCGTAGCCGAAGGCGGAGAGCCGGGACCTACTCTGCAAGCAACCTGCTGACAAGACCGAGTATAGTCCGAGACCTGCGGCCGCCGGGTCGAGAGTAGGCCCCGGATCGGCGGGCCTTGCGGCCCTTGTCCGGGGATGCGTCGCGAGACGGGCATGGATTGGCGTCGGGCTCGCTTGCCGACGGATGGCAGCGGGACGGCGCATGAACATGGCAAGCGCCGATCCCCTCCTCACCGGTCAGAGCGGGATGTTGTCGTGCTTCTTCCAGGGATTCTCGAGCTGCTTGTTGCGCAGCAGGCGCAGGGCGCGGGCGATGCGCGAGCGGGTCGAGTGCGGCATGATCACGTCGTCGATATAGCCGCGTTCGGCCGCCACGAAGGGGTTGGCGAAGCGGTCCTGGTACTCTTTGGTGCGCTTGGCGATCTTCTCCGGGTCGCCGAGTTCGGAGCGGTAGAGGATCTCGACGGCGCCCTTGGCGCCCATCACGGCGATCTCGGCGGTCGGCCAGGCATAGTTCACGTCGCCGCGGATGTGCTTGGAGCTCATCACGTCATAGGCGCCGCCATAGGCCTTGCGGGTGATCACGGTGATCTTCGGCACGGTCGCCTCGGCATAGGCGAACAGCAGCTTGGCGCCGTGCTTGATCAGGCCGCCATATTCCTGCGCGGTGCCCGGCAGGAAGCCCGGCACGTCGACGAAGGTGACGATCGGGATGTTGAAGCAGTCGCAGAAGCGGACGAAGCGCGCCGCCTTCTTGGAGGCGTCGATGTCGAGCACGCCGGCCAGCACCATCGGCTGGTTGGCGACGATGCCGACCGTGCGGCCTTCCATGCGGGCGAAGCCGCACAGGATGTTCTTGGCGTGGTTGCCCTGGATCTCGAAGAAGTCGCCCTCGTCGACGACCTTCAGGATCAGTTCCTTCATGTCGTAGGGCTTGTTCGGATTGTCCGGCACCAGGGTGTCGAGCGAGCGCTCGACCCGGTCGGGCAAGTCGTGCGAGACGATCTCGGGCAGCGGCGCCTGGTTGTTGGCCGGCAGGAAGTCGACCAGCCGGCGCACCTGCAGGAGCGCCTCGACGTCGTTCTCGAAGGAGCCGTCGGCGACCGAGGATTTGGTCGTGTGGACGGAGGCCCCGCCCAGTTCCTCGGAGGTGACGATCTCGTTGGTGACCGTCTTCACCACGTCCGGGCCGGTGACGAACATGTAGCTCGTGTCGCGGACCATGAAGATGAAGTCGGTCATGGCCGGCGAATAGACGTCGCCGCCGGCGCAGGGACCCATGATCACCGAGATCTGCGGGATCACGCCCGACGACAGCACGTTGCGCAGGAACACCTCGCCGTAGCCGCCGAGCGCCGCGACGCCCTCCTGGATGCGCGCGCCGCCGGCATCGAACAGGCCGATGATCGGCGCCCGATTCTTGAGCGCCATCTCCTGCAGCTTGACCATCTTGGCCGCGTGGGTCTCGCTGAGCGAGCCGCCGAACACGGTGAAGTCCTTGGCGAACAGATAGACGATGCGGCCGTTGATGGTGCCGGAGCCGATGACCACGCCGTCGCCGGGGATCTTGCTCTCGCCCATGCCGAAATCGGTGCAGCGATGCTCGACATAGATGTCGATCTCCTCGAAGGAGCGTTCGTCGAGCAGGCACTCGATGCGTTCGCGCGCGGTGAGCTTGCCGCGGGCATGCTGCGCCTCGACGCGCTTCGCGCCTCCGCCGGCCCGGGCGGTGGAACGACGGCGCTCGAGTTCGGCCAGGATTTCCTTCATGGCGCATGTCCTTCGGATGGAATGTGCCGGCTGCTTACCATGGGGGGATCACCCGGCAAAGTGGGCCGAAGGGCGAAGACGCCGCTGGCGGCGAAGACGCCGCAGGGGCGGTGCGGACGCCGGCAGGCGGCTCAGAAGGCGTAGTCGAAGGCGGCGATCTCGCGCGCGTAGAGGCGGCCGACCAGATCGCGCGTGTCGGCATCGTACCAGTGCCGCCAGGCGCCCTTCTCGGGCCGGTGGCGGGCGCGGGCGCGGCCGAGCGACGGCGGATCGGCGATGCCGAGCCGGTCCATCACGGCCCGGAAGTCCGCCTCCAGGGTCTCGTGGCGCAGCACCCGGTCGGCGACGATCCGGCCGCCGATCGTGTAGATGTCGAAATTGTCGATCGGCCAGCGCACCGTATGGGTCCGCACGAATTCGGCGAAGGGTGGCCGGTCGTCGGCGCGCGGGTGCTGGAAGAAGTAGTTGGAGACCTCGCGATCCCAGGGATTGCGCTCGACCGCGAACTTGAAATAGCCGTCGAACACGGCCGGATCGACCATCCGCCGCAGCCGGTCGGCGCGGATGTGGTTGTAGAATTCCACGCCGGCGCGCCGGGTCGTCATGCCGCAGGCGACCTTCAGCCGGGCCGCGAGCGGCCAGCGTTCGCGCGGCAGGACGTGATTCTGCCAGTTGATGCGCCGGTCCGGATCGGCCCGGGTGCGGGCGCCGTCGAGGGGCGTGACCACGTCGTCCGGCCCGCACAGATCGGCCAGCGCGACCTCCAGGCTGGTCGAGCCGACCTTGCGGCATTTCAGATAGATGAAGCGGTGCCGGTGGCTGATGATCATGGGCGCTGGTCGGCCGTCCGTCGGGTCAGAACTCGTAGCCGAAGGCCGCAATCTCGCGCGCATAGCGCGTCGCGATCGCCCGGCGGGTGGCGTCGGTATGGTCCTCGCGATAGGGGCGGTTCGTGTCCGGACGATGGCCGGCCTTGGCATGGGGCAGTACGGGCGGCGGATCGATGCCGAGATCGGCCATCCAGGCGGCGAAGTCCTCGGCGAGGCGCTCGTAGCGCAGCACGCGCCCGGCGACGATGCGGCCGTCGATCGAATAGGCCTCGAAATTGCGGAAGGCGACGTTCAGCCTTTCGTCGAGCACGTAGGTCTCGAAGTCCGGCCGCGGACCCTTCCGGTTGCGGTGGACCCAATGATAGTTGGAAACCTCGCGGTCCCAGGGATTGCGCTCGACCGTGACGATCTCGAAGCGATCGAACAGCGCCGGGCCGATCGCGGCCCGGATGCGCCCCGCGGCCATGTGCGGCCAGAAGCGGGTCAGCCCCGGCACCTCGCGGTTGGTCCGGCCGACCAGGAGATGCAGTGGCCAGTCCCAGCGCCGCTCGGCCCGCGGCAGCAGATGGTTCTGCGGCCCCCGCCCGGCCCGCAGCCGCTCGTCGGGCCGCGAGACCGGCGTGATCACGTCGTCCGGCCCGCAGATCGCCGACAGCGCCAGCTCGACGCTGGTCCCGGCGGTCTTGCGCGTCTTGACGAAGACGAAGCGGTGCCGATTCGACAGGATCATGGCTGGCCGGCCGGGGCCTCCCGCAGGAAGGCCGAGGCGACATCGAACTCGCGCCGGCGTGCGACCAGGCGGGCGACGGCCTCCTCGTCCTCGCCCCAGAGCTCCAGGTTCCAGGCCTCGTCGACGGTCGCCGCCGCCCAGGCCGCGTCGTCGTCGAGCCGGCCGCCGGCCAGGGCCAGCGCGATGAACAGCGAACCGGTCAGCGTGGTCAGCGAATGCAGTCCGGCGAGCCGCCAGGGATCGAGCGGTTCGAGCGCCCGCCCGACCGCCGCGATCGCCTCCGGGTCCTGCGCGACATGCACGATCCCCTCGGCGACCAGGAACCGCGCGCCGTAGGTCTCCTCGATCCAGTCGAGCACCGGATCCCACAGCCGCGTCTGCCGATCGACCAGGCGCGCCGTGTCGGTCGCGCGGTAGCAGAGCAGATCGGAGCCGGCATATTTCAGGGCATCCGCCGCCACCGCCGCCGGCTGCACGGCGACGCCGTCGATGACCGCGTTGGCGAGCCGGGTATGCGGCATCGCGCGCGGATCGATGATGGTCTCCTGCGCCGCCCATTCGGCCGCCATCGCCTCGGCGAGATCGCGGCGCGGAACCTCCAGATGCCGGCGCGCTGGCGTGCGCACCGGCCGGCCGTCGAGCAGCACCCGCCAGGCGCCGCCCTCCGCCGGACCGACCGAGACCTCCCGGTAGAAGCGCTTCGGCAGATCTGCGCGGGCATGGTCGCGCGCGCGGGCGACCGGATCGACCACCGGCTCGGTGAATTCCGGCTTGGTTTCGGTCGGATCGTAGCTCAGGAAATCACGCATGGTCGGACCATCCGAACAGGTTGGAGAGGACCGGATAGGCCTCGTCGAAGCGCTCCAGCACCCGGTGGGCGCCGCGGGCCGCAAGGCTTGCCGGGTCCTGGTAGCCCCAGGAGACGCCGACCGCATGGATGCCGGCCGCCGCCGCCATGTCCATGTCGTAGGCGCTGTCGCCGAGGATGACGGCGCGTTCCGGCGCGACGCCGGTCTCCGCCAGCGCCGTCAGGATCATCGAGGGATGCGGCTTGGACGGGTGGTCGTCGGCCGTCTGGATGGTGGCGAAGCGGCCTTCGAGGCCGTGCAGGTCGATGATCGAGCGCACCCCGCGCCGCGACTTTCCCGTCGCGATGCCGAGCACCACGTCGGGCCGGGCACCGATCTGCCGAATCGCGTCGAGCGCGCCGGGATAGAGCGGTTCCTGCCGCACCGCCGCCTGGCGCAGGCCCTGGAAGGCGGCCTTGTAGGCCTCGGCGAGCGACCGCGCCGCCGCCGGCTCGATGCCGGGTACGAGCGCCTCCATAGCCTCGACCAGCGACAGCCCGACCACGCCGAGCACCGCGTCGCGCTCCGGCACCGGGCGGCGCTCGGCCTCGAAGGCCGCCGTCATGGCGGCGACGATCATGTGCTGGCTGTCGACCAGGGTGCCGTCGACATCGAAAAGGACGAGAAACACGGCGCGGGCCCGGACCTGAGAGGAGTTTCGAGCCCCCATATGGCGCGTCGCCGCGCCGGACGCCAGTCCCCTGCGGCCCGAAGGCCCGCCGTCATGCGGGGCGGCGGCTCGGGTCGAAGGCGGCCGGCGCCCGCTCCATCGCCCGGAAGAAGGCGTCGGGCACCGGGGCTTCGAGCGACAGGGCCGTCTGGGTACGCGGATGTCGGAAGGCGAGCCGGTGGGCGTGCAGCAGCAGCCGCTCGGCGGCCTGCGGGTCGCCATAGATCGGGTCGCCGAGGATCGGATGGCCGGTCAGCGCGCAATGGACGCGCAGCTGGTGGGTGCGGCCGGTCTCGGGAAAGAGCGCGAGCAGCGCGGCGGTGCCGTCGGCGGAGACCGCCAGCCGCCGGAAGCCGGTGCGCGCGGTCTGGGCGTCCGGATCGTCCGGGGTGGCGGCGGCCATGCGGCCGCCATGGGACGTTTCGACCTTGCGGATGGCGATGTCGATCAGCCCCTCCGCCGGCGGCAGGCCGGCGACCACGGCCCGATATTCCTTGTCGACCCGGCGGGTGGCGAAGGCCTTGCCCATGACGCCGGCGAGCGGGCGGCGCTTCACGGCGACGAGCAGGCCGGAGGTATCCTTGTCGAGCCGATGCACCAGCACCGGCCGGTCGCCGTCCGCGGAGACCATCCGCACCAGGAGCCTGTCGAGATCGACCCGGGTGCCCGAGCCGGAATGAACCGCGAGCCCGGCCGGCTTGTCGAAGACGATCAGGTCGTCGTCCTCGAACACCGTCATGGCGGCCAGGAAGGCGCGTTCCGCCGCGCTGAGCGGCACCGGTGCCGGCCCGCCGCCCGCCGCCGGTCCCGTCCTTGCGCCGGCCCGGGCCGGCGATGGCGGCTCCGGCGGCGTGTTCAGGACGACGAGATCGCCCGCCGCCAGCCGGTCGGTCGGCTTGGCGCGCCGCCCGGCCACGGTCAGGCCGCCATGCTTCAGGAGCGCGGCAAGGCGGCCGGGCGCGATGGCCGGATAGTGGATGCGCATGAAGCGGTCGAGCCGCATCCCCTTCTCGGAGATGTGCACCCGTCGCTCCGTCGCGCCCGCCTGCCCCGATTCGCTCACCCCGATCCCCCTCGCCTTCGGTCCCGATGCCTCGGCCGGCCCCGAATCCGCCGCCTCCGGGCCGGTGCCACCCGCCCGGGATGTCGGAGCGGTGCGACATTGCCACAACGTTCCGTCAAACGACCGCGCCCGCCCATCTCGTGCGGCGGCGATGGATGACATGTCACCTTTCCGCTGTATAGCTTAGGGCAGTCAGTGAGTGCGGATCGGATCATGCCCATCGAAAAGTGCCTGAAAGTCGCGGCGCTCGCCTCTGCCGCCCTGGTTGCGGCTGCGGCACCGTCCCGGTCCGACGACCTGATCAAGCCGCGGCTCGACGTGAACTCCGCCTTCTGCGCGGGCACGGGCGATTGCGCGGTCTCGGTCTTCGCCGGTCCGCGCCTCGACACCCACATGGTCAGCGTGTTCGGCATCTCCAATTTCGTGGCGCCGACGCGGTATCAGTACGGCAACAGCTGGATCACCGGCGGGACCTTCTCGCGGCGGCTGCTGTCGGTCGGTCCGGTCGATTTCGAAGGCGAAGTCGGCGCCGGCAAGCGCTGGGGCAGCCTCGGCGAGGGCGAAGGCTGGATCGCGCTCTATGGCCGCTGGACCTGGTTCCCCTGGAACGAGTATGTCCGCACCACCGTCGCCGTCTCGACCGGCCTGACGCTTGCGACCGGCAATCCGCAATACGAGATCCGGCGCGAGGGCGTCAAAGGCGCCTATCTGCTGCATTATCTGTCGCCGGAAATCACCTTCGCGCCGCCCAAGAGCCAGTGGGAAGGTTTCCTGCGCCTGCATCACCGCTCCGGCGGCGGCGACTTCATCGGCGACACCTCGATCTTCAAGGGCGCTTCCGGCGGCGCCCAGTATCTGGTCTCCGGCATCCGCTATCGGTTCTGAGGCGAAGGCGCCGTCGACCGCGGGCATCTTGTAGGGCGACGCGAAGGATTGGCCGTCGCGGCGCCAGGGAACTTCTCGCGCCGGACCGGATCTTAAGACGCGATCGGTTCTTCGCCGTCCCGCCGGAGTTGCGATTGCGTGCTGGGCGGCACGGGCGATGGAGTCGATTCGATGCCGGTACGCGGGTCCGACAAGCGGCTTTCCGAAACGAAAATTCGGCTGACGGTCCGGATCAAGCCGTCGGTGCGCGATCGCATCGACCGCGCCGCCAAAGCGCTCGGCATGTCGCGCTCCGAATTCATGGCCGATGCCGCCCTGCGCCGCGCCGCCGACGTCCTGGGCGATCGCGTTTCGATCATCGCGAGCCCTGAGGCCTATGCGCAATTCCTGGCGCGCCTGGATGCCCCGCCCGCGCCGAACGAACGCCTGCAACGCACCATGCGGACCAAGGCCCCCTGGGACGTCGCGTGACGCTGACGTTGTGTGACGCTGACGTTGTGTGACGTGTCTGCCGCCGCCCTGCCCGCCTACTCCTCCTCGTCCTCCGCCGGATCGTAGGAGGCGGTGTCGAAGCCGAGCAGGTTCCAGGATTGCTGCATGTGCGGCGGCAGCGGCGCGGTCACGTCGATGCGGCCGCCGCGCGGATGCGGCAGGGCGATCCGGCGGGCGAGCAGGTGCAGCTTGTTCTGCATGCCGCCGGGCAGTTCCCAATCCTGCCGGTCGAAATATTTCGGGTCGCCGACGATCGGGTGGCCGATATGGGCGCAATGGGCGCGCAACTGGTGCGTCCGGCCGGTGACCGGCTTCAGCGACAGCCAGGCGAGCTTCGGGCCGGCGGTATCGACGACCGCATAATGGGTCAGCGCATGGGCGGCACCGTCGTCGCCGTGGCGGGCGACCCGCATGCGCTCGGTATCGTCGCTGTCGCGCGCCAGCCAGGTCGAGATGCGCCCCTGCGCCGGCTTCGGCACGCCGGCGACCAGCGCCCAATAGACCTTGCGCGCCGAGCGCGACCGGAAGGTCTTGGCCAGCTCGGCCGCGATCGAACGCGTCTTGGCGACGACCAGGCAGCCGGCGGTGTCGCGGTCCAGGCGATGGACGAGGCGCGGCACCTGCCCCTTGGCGTCCTTCAGGCTCTCCAGCATGGCGTCGACATGGCGGGTCAGGCCCGAGCCGCCCTGCACGGCGAGGCCGGCCGGCTTGTTCAGGACCATGATGTCCTTGTCCTCGAACAGCGTGATCGAGCGCAGGAAGGCCGCGTCGTCGCCGTCGGCGCGCGGCATCGCCCGGACCGGCTCGGCCCTGGCCGCCTCCGCGATCATCGCGCCCGGCGGCACGCGCACCATCTGACCCGGCACCAGCCGGGTCGAGGTCTCCACGCGCTTGCCGTCGACGCGCACCTGACCGGTCCGGACGAGCTTCTGCAGCGCGCCGAACCCGAGGCCCGGGTAGCGGGCCTTGAACCAGCGGTCGAGGCGAAGGCCGGCTTCGTCCTCGCCTACGGTGACAGTCTCGACGGTGGCCATGAAAGTTCCTGTTTTCGGGCTCCTCCTGTCGCGCAATGCGGGCGGGGATGCAAGCGCGGAGCCGTGCCCGCAGCCGCAGAAGCCGTTCGGTGAGCCGAATTCCCGCCCGTTCGGCCTTTCCGCCCGGCTCCCGCGCCGCGCCTCAGGTCGAAAGCAGTGCCCGCGTGCCGATCAACCCCGCCGCCAGCGCCGCGAAGGACACGAGGATCGAGGAGGCGACATAGGCCAGTGCGGCCCCCTGCGCGCCGCGCTCCCAGAGGATCCAGGCATCGAGCGAAAAGGCCGAGAAGGTGGTGAAGCCGCCCAGAATGCCGGTCATCAGGAAGAGCCGCATCTCCGTGCCGCCGGCCTCCGGCGTCCAGCGCGCCAGGATCCAGGCGGCGAAGATGCCCATCACGGCCGAGCCGATCACGTTCACCGCGAAGGTGCCCCAGGGATAATGCGGCCCGAAGCGCGCCACCAGGGCGAGATTCACGCCGTAGCGGAGGCAGGAGCCGAGGCCGCCGCCGACGAAGACGAGAGCAATATGCAGGAATGGCGGCATGGCTGGCAGGCGGCCCTTGTTGGACGGGCCGATCGTCCCGAATCGGACCTGTCGCTTGAGTTCGCCTTTACCATGACACAGCCGGCGCCGGCCCCATCGCGGCCGATTACCCGATGCTTAGGACTCCTCCCCTATTTGTGACCGTCACAAGCCTGTCATAACGCATGGACCGTCGGCGTCGCGGATCAATATGCAAAATTACGATTATGTCCTTGTCTATGCCGATCCGAGCCACCACCGCTCCTATCGCGACGCCCTTCCCGACCTCGACCTCCGTCTGACGGCAGCAGCCGAGGAGTTCGAACGCCGTTCCGACGATCCCCGGTCGCTCGCCGTCATCGATGTCGATCTCTGCGACGCCGCGGTGGCCGCGGGCCTGAAGCGACTGCTGCGCGCGACCAACCGGGTCTCGCCGCTGATCGTCGTCGCCGATCGCCGCAATCGCGCCGCCCAGGTCCGGGCCAAGGCGATCGGAGCCAGCCATGTGGTCGCGACCAGCCTTGAGGCGGAAGCCCTGGTGCGCACGCTGTGCAGCGGCACGCCGCCGACGCCGCGCTACGCGCCCGAACGCAAGGCCTTTACCGTCCAGACCACCGCGCGCCAGGCGGCCGGCACCCTGGACACGCTGTTCTCGAACCTGCTGACCGGTCGGCGGATCGATCCCGACGCGGTGCGCGAGAGCGGCACCCGGATCGTCGAGGCGATCGGGTCGTCGGGCGTCGGCGCCTGGCTCGCCTCGGTGCGCCAGCATCACACCGGCACCTTCCAGCACTGCCTTCTGGTCACCGGCCTCGCCATCGCCTTCGGCCGCGCCCGCCGCCTGCGCGCCGCCGACATCCAGACGCTCGCCACCGGCGGCCTGCTGCACGATATCGGCAAGGCCAAGATCCCGCTCGCCATCCTGGACAAGCCCTGCGGTCTCGACCCGGACGAGTTCGCGGTGATGAAGTTCCACACCGTCTACGGCGACAGCTTCCTGCGCGACCATACGACCGTCTCGCCGGCCATCCGCAGCCTCGTCCGGCACCACCACGAATATCTCGACGGCAGCGGCTATCCGGACGGCCTCAAGGGCGATGCCATCCCGGAACTGACCCGCATGCTGACCATCGCCGACGTGATGGGCGCCCTGGTCGAAGACCGCGCCTATCGCAAGGGGCTGCCGGCCGCCGAAGCCTATGCCCGGATCGTCGCGATGGCCGAGGCCGGCAAGCTGGACGGAGCGCTGGTCCGCGCCTTCGCGGACGTGGTCAAGGCGATGAACGCCTGAAACCGACGGTCATCGAATGATCGTCGGCATTCGATGCGCGAATTTCTCATGCCTCTGACGCCTATGAGAAATTCGCGTCGATTCGACGGCCCGATGCGTCGGCGTCCCGGGCCGTTGGCATGAGAGGGGGTCAACCGCCGCGCCGTTCGCGCCGAAGTTTTTCCCACCAATCCAACCGCTTGCGGATGTCGCGCTCGAAGCCACGCTCGACCGGCTCATAGAAGCTGCGCCGGCCGAGCTTTTCGGGGAAATAGTCCTGGCCCGAGAAGGCGTCGGGCTGGTCGTGGTCGTACTGGTAGCCGGCGCCGTAGCCTTCCCGGCCCATCAGCTTGGTCGGCGCGTTCAGGATATGCTTCGGCGGCACCAGCGAGCCGCCCTCCTCGGCCGCGCGCCGGGCCGCCTTCCAGGCGGTATAGACCGCATTCGACTTCGGCGCGGTGGCGACATAGACGACCGCCTGGGCGATGGCCAGTTCGCCCTCCGGCGAGCCGAGAAAGTCGTAGGCGTCCTTGGCCGCATTGGCGACGACCAGCGCCTGCGGGTCGGCCAGCCCGATATCCTCGACGGCCATCCGGACCACGCGCCGCGCGATGAACAGCGGATCCTCGCCGGCATCGACCATGCGGGCGAGATAGTAGAGCGCGGCGTCGGGATCGGAGCCGCGCACCGACTTGTGCAGCGCGGAGATCAGGTTGTAGTGGCCGTCCTGGCCCTTGTCGTAGATCGGCGCGCGCCGCTGCACGACCGCCTGCAGGGTCGCGGCATCGAACACCTCGCCGGGTCCGGCGGCCCGCGCCACATCCTCGGCCAGCGTGATGGCGGCCCGGCCGTCGCCGTCGGCCATGCGGATCAGGACGCCGCGCGCTTCCGTGTCGAGCGGCAGCGGCCGGCCGAGCTCGGTCTCGGCGCGCTCCAGGAGCCGGCCGATCGCGGCTTCGTCATGGGCCTTGAAGACCAGCACATGGGCGCGGGAGAGCAGCGCCGCATTGAGCTCGAAGGACGGATTCTCGGTCGTCGCGCCGACCAGCACGATGGTGCCGTCCTCCATCACCGGCAGGAAGCCGTCCTGCTGGGCGCGGTTGAAGCGATGGATCTCGTCGACGAAGAGCAGCGTGCCCTGCCCGGCGAGCCGGCGCCCGCGCGCCGCCTCGAACACCTTCTTGAGGTCCGCGACGCCGGAAAAGATCGCCGAGATCTGCTCGAAATGCAGCTTGGTCTCGCCGGCCAGCAGCCGGGCGACGGTCGTCTTGCCGGTCCCCGGCGGCCCCCAGAAGATCAGGCTGCCGAGCGAGCCCGAGCGCAGCATGCGCGTGATCGTGCCGTCGGGGCCGACCAGATGGTCCTGCCCGACCACGTCGGCGAGCCGCACCGGCCGGAGCCGGTCGGCCAGCGGGCGCACCGCCGCCCTGTCGAGACCGGCCGAACTGAACAGATCCGCCATCACCGCCTCCGGCCGAGGGGCCGCCCCTCAGCTGCGCACCGCGAAGCGGACGACCTCGCCGCCGCGCTGGACGGCGACCCGCCAGGAGCCCGGGTCCGACTGGGTGACCTTCTCGAGCGTCTTCGTGGTGTCGATCTTGGTGCCGTTGACCTCAAGGATCACGTCGCCCTTCTGCACGAAGCGGCCGGCCAGCGCGCCGGTCTCGACCGACTTGACGACGACGCCTTCGAGCGCGTTGGGGACGCGCAATTCCTCCGCCACGGCCGGCGACAGGTTGGCCACCACCGCGCCCTGGAACGGCGAGATGGCGCGGATCATGCGCTCGTCGCGCGGCACCGTCTCCGGCGCGGCGACGAGGCCGACCTCGACGGTCATCGGCTTGCCCTGGCGGATGATCGACAGCTTCGCCGATCCGCCGATCGGCCGCGTCGAATAGCGGTAGCCGAAGCCGTCGAGATCGTCGATCTCGAAGCCGTCGATCGCCACCAGGAGATCGCCGACCTTCAGGCCCGCCCGCGCGGCCGGCCCGTTCGCCGACATCCCGGCGACCAGCGTGCCGACCGGACGCTTGATGCCGAGCGCCTCGGCCATATCGGGCGTGACGTTCTGCAAGGTCGCGCCGAACCACGGCCGGCGCAGGCCGCCGCCGGATTTCGCCTGTTCGGCGACGAACTTGACCATCGCGCCCGGGATCGCGAAGCCGATGCCGATCGAGCCGCCGGAGCGCGAGTAGATCGCGGTCGGCACGCCGACCAGGCGGCCTTCCATGTCGACCAGCGCGCCGCCCGAATTGCCCGGATTGATCGCCGCGTCGGTCTGGATGAAGAAGCGGTAGTCGGAGACGCCGACCTGGGTGCGGGCGAGCGCGGAGACGATGCCCTGCGTCACCGTCTGGCCGACGCCGAACGGATTGCCGATCGCCAGCACGAGGTCGCCGACCTCGATCTGGTCGCTGTCGCCGAACTCGGCGAAGGGATAGTCGCCCTTCTCCTTGATGCGCAGCACGGCGAGGTCGGTGCGGTCGTCCTTCAGCACCACGTCGGCCTCGAACTCGCGCTTGTCGGAAAGCGCGATCTTGACCTCGGTGGCGTCCTTGATGACGTGATGGTTGGTCACCACCAGGCCGGAGCGGTCGATGATCACGCCCGAGCCGAGCGAGGATTCGACCCGGTCCTTGGGCATGCCGAGCGGCCCGTCGCCGAAGAAGCGCCGGAACAGCGGGTCGTCGAACATCGGCGATCCGCCCTGCTGGCGCAGGGTGCGCTGGGCATAGACGTTGACGACGGCCGGCGCGACGCGTTTGACGATCGGCGCGAAGGACAGCTGCACCTGCGCCTTGCTGTCCGGGGCGACCCGGTTGCTGTCCGGGGCGACCCGGGTCTGCGCCTGGGCGGGTCCCGCCACGGCAACGGCAAGCATCAGGGCAGCAACGAACGAACCGGCACGAACCATGGAACACTCCTCCGATCGCCTGGATCTAGGCGATCGGACACCGCATGGGAAGGCTTGCCGTTCCGGTCGCGGACCGTCCCGGCCGGCTCAATGCGTCGCGTCGGGCATGGAGGCCTTGCGGCGGGCCATGAAGTCGTTCAGCGCCTCGTCGATGCCGGGGTCGATGTCGGGAGCGACATAGTCGGCGAGCATCTTCTTCCAGAGGCCGTTGGCGCGCTGGGCCGCGTCCTTCGAGCCTTCGGCCATCCACTGCTCGACCGAATTGTTGTCGGCGACCGAGGAGCGGTAGAAGGCGGTCTCGAAATTGGCCTGGGTGTGGCCGCAGCCGAGGAAATGGCCGCCGGGCGGCACTTCGCGGAAGGCCGCCATGCCCTGCCCGTTCTCCGACAGGTCGATGCCGCGCGCCAGCACATGCATCATGCCGAGCTGGTCGCAGTCCATGACGAACTTCTCGTAGGAGGAGGCGAGCCCGCCCTCCATCCAGCCGGCGGCATGGAGCACGAAATTGGCGCCGGCATGGACGGTCGGGATCAGCGTCTGGGCGCTCTCGTAGGCCGCCTGCGCGTCCGGCACCTTGGAGGCGCAGAGCGAGCCGCCGGTGCGGAACGGCATCCGGTAGCGGCGGGCGAGCTGGGCGGCGCCGTAGATGGCCAGCGCGGCCTCCGGAGTGCCGAAGGTCGGCGCCCCCGATTGCATCGACAGCGTCGAGACGAAGGTGCCGAAGATGGCCGGCGCGCCGGGCCGGACGAGCTGCAGGAAGCTGACACCGGCGAGCACCTCGGCCAGCACCTGGGTCAGCGTGCCGGCGACCGTCACCGGGCTCATGGCGCCCGAGAGGATGAAGGGCGTGATGATGCAGGCCTGGTTGTTGCGCGCATAGACCTCGGCCGCGCCCAGCATGGTCGCGTCCCAGACCATCGGCGAATTGGCGTTGATGAGCGAGGTCACCACCGTGTTCGACTGGATGAAGTCCTTGCCGAACAGGATTTCGGCCATCGAGACCGTGTCCTGCGCCCGGTCCGGATGCGTCACCGAACCCATGAAGGGTTTGTCGGAATAGCGCATATGGGCATAGACCATGTCCAGATGGCGCTTGTTGACCGGCAGGTCGACCGGCTCGCAGACCGTGCCGCCGGAATGGTGCATGTAGGGGCTCTGGTAGGCGAGCTTCACGAAGTTGCGGAAATCCTCGATCGTGCCGTAGCGGCGACCCTGGTCGAGATCGTGCACGAAGGGCGAGCCGTAAACCGGCGCGAAGACCGTGTCGCGGCCGCCGATATGGACGCTGCGCTGGGGATTGCGCGCATGCTGGACATAGTCGGACGGCACGGTGGCGACGAGCTGCCGGGCGAGCCCGCGCGGGAAATGCACCCGCTCGCCGCGCACGTCGCAGCCCGCGCCGCGCAGGCGCTCCAGCGCCGACGGGTAGTCGCGGAACTCGATGCCGATCTCCTCCATCAGGGTCTCGGCATTGTGCTCGATGATCGACAGCCCCTCCTCGGAGAGCACCTCGGTGATCGGCAGGTTGCGGGTGATGTAGGGGACCGACACGGCGGACCGCGCGGACCGGGCAGCGCGTCGCGCCTCGCGGCCACGACGCTGTTCGCGGCCACCGGCTTCCGGCATGTCATTCATCGTGAACCCTCCCAGGATCGGCCTCGACCCGCCCGCTTGTCCCTGAGCGCGCTCGGTCCGGATCGGACCCGGCACGCTTGCCTTGTTCAGTCGGGAGCCCCGTCGTGCGCCCGGTCGCCGATCGACCCGCCGCACGAAGGCTCCGCGGCGTCGTGCGCGACGGCGCGACCGCCCCGGCGCGTCCGGACAGTCCGGCCGCACCGTCGGGAGGTTAGGCCTCGGCCGGGGTCGGTGACTGTGCTGCGCCCGTCACCCGGTGGCGCATCCGCGACAGCCGTTGCGACGGCGGGTCGGCGCCGTCACCAGCGCACCAGACGGGGGGCGAGCAGCGCGCCGGCGAGGCCGACGATCAGGATCGCGCCGGCATACCAGGCCGCCACGAAGGCCATGGCATCCTCGGTGCAGTGGACCGCATAGGCGATCGACGCGAGGCTGCCGGCGAAGAGGCCCGCGGCGAAACCGGCCCCCGTGAGATCGGTCGGCGCCGAGGCGCGCAGGACCATGACCAGCGCCACGAAGGGCACGATCGCGTAGAGCGGCAGAAAGGCGAGGCAGAAGGTCCAGCTCGATCCGAAGACCAGCGCCGGCATGTCCTGCGGGCCGGCCATGCCGAGTTCGACCGAGGCGAGCGCCGCGATGCCGGCAAAGGGCAGCGCCAGGAGGCCGATCAGCGGCTTCAGCGTCCGTCCCGGCCGGGCGAGGCGCAGGAAGGCCAGCGCCGAAGCCGCCGTCGCCGCCAGGACGAACAGGATCTTCGCCAGGACCCGCGGATCGCCCCAGGCCGTCGCCCAGTCCCGGCGCATGCCGATGGTCTCGACCACCAGCATGATCGCGGCGGCGAGCCCAAGGATGGAGGCGATCAGCGTCGTGCGCAGGATGCGGTGGGTGTCGACCGGCCGGGCATCGGCCGCCAGTCGCGCGATCAGGTCCTCGGTCTGCAAAGCCAACGCCTCGTTCGGTCCTTATGGGGCAGATCCCATCCGCGGCCCCACCGGTCGGTACCGCTCGGACGGGCCCCCCCGGGCAGACCGGTCTGACCCGATCCCCCGGAGCGGCCGCCGCGCCGCCCGACAGGGAATACGGGCGTCACGACCGTCTGGTTACGTCGGCGTTCAGGCCCGCCCTCGATCGGTGCCGAAAATCAGGCTCAGCCGCTTCATGCCGCGATGGATCGCGACCTTCAGCGCCGTCTCCGACATGCCCGCGGTCCGCGCGGCTTCGGCAATCGACCGGCCTTCCAGCTTGACCGCCGCGAAGGGCCTGCGCAAGGCCGGCGGCAGCCGCTCCAGAACCCGCGCCACGTCCCAGACCGCGTCGGCGGCCTCTTCCGGCGCCGGCAGAAGGTCTTCCAAGTCGTCGATCGGCAGGCTCGTGCCGGCCCGCGTCCGGGCACGCAGATGGTCGATCACCTTGTGGCGGGAAATGGCGTGGATCCAGGCACCAACCGGATAGCCGGGATCGTAGGTGTGCCGGCGGGTATGAACCGCGATCAGCACGTCCTGGACGATGTCCTCGACATCGGCCGTGTTGGCGGCGCGCGCCCGCGACAGAAGCCGGCCGACATGGCCCCGCACCAGTCGCGCGACATCTTCGAGGAGCAGGCGGTACGCGGCTTCGTCGCCGGCCATGCTCCGCGTCATCAGATCTTTCAGGTGAATTTCCGAGACCGACATCCGGGTGGCTCTCCCAGGCCGACGTTACGGCATCAGAATGCCACGATGCCGGGAGGCTGGCCGCTGAACTCTTCTGACCGGAGATGAATTGCGCGTGAACGGCCGCGCGACCGATGGTCGGCACCGGGCGCGCCGGGGCCCCGGCCGCAACCGTCAGAGCTGGAAATTGTCCTTGATCCGGCGCACCGCGTCGCGCACGTCGCGGCTGATCTCGGCACGCAGGCGGTCGCGCATCTCGGCGATGCCGGGGCCGGTCGCGGCAGCCGCGCCATGGGCCGGCGGCGGCACCAGATGGAAGCTCGGATTGCGGTCGAGATGGCCGACGATCCAGCTGTCGGCGAGGAACCCCTGCTGCTCGGCGAGCCGGATCGGCATCTCGGCATAGCCGCCCTGCCCCCATTTCGCCCCCCAGCTGTTGCGGATCAGGAAGGTGCCGCGGTTGCGGTCGTAGCCGACGATCAGCATGCAATGGCCGCTCTCGGCGGTCGACGGATCGAGATTCTCGTCGCCGCGCGGGTCCGGGAAGCGGCCGGTGCGCGCGGCCTCCTCGTAGCAGCGCTGCGGCAGGTTGATGGCGAGCGACACCGGCAGGCCCTGGGCGAGCGCGCCGATCACGCCGTCGGCGCCGACCACCCGGGCGAAGTCGTGGCCCTGCGCGGTCCAGGCCGAATCATAGACCCGGCGCGGCGGCTCGCGGTTGAAATCCTCGATCCGGTACGGCCATTCCTGCTCGGGCGGCACGCCGAACGCGACCACGGAGGCGATCACCTCGGCGGTCGTGTTGCCGCTGTCCTCGCCGACGGCGTTGCGCAGCTTGCGGGCGTTGAAATAGACGAACAGCCGGCTGCGGTCGACCGGCGGCTTGCCCTGCTTGATCTGCAGGAATTCGAGCGCACCGACCACCGCGCAGGAGGCGCAGCTGCCGAGCGACTGCTGGTCCTCGACCGGCGAGCAATAGGGCCTGAGGTCGACGCTCGGCGGCGCGTTGCCGGCCACCGGCGTCGCCACCGGCGTGTCGCGCGGCGGCGCCTTGGCGGCGATCAGCCCGTCCGTGCGCCGGGCGCGCGACTGGCGGGCTCCGAGGCCGGCGACGCGCCACAAGGCGGCGGCGCAGCGCGGGCAGGCCTCCGACGTCGGATCGGGCAGGACCGTAAAGCATTCCGGACACAGCATCTGAACCTCCGCGCGCCGGTTCGGGCCGACGCCTTGAGAGGATCGGCGCCGGGACGCCGTCCCGGCACGATCGGACAACGGGATCGGGCGACGCCGTCAGCCGCCGGTGCGGCGGCCCTGGCCGACATCCCCGGCGATCTCCTTGGCGAGGCCGCGCAAGGTGTAGCGGTAGGCGAAGAAGCTGCCGATGCCGACGAAGATCGACAGGCCGCCGGCGATCTCCTCGGCGGCCGCCTGACCGACCATCATGGCGGCCAGGAGATAGGCGACGAAGCAGACGAGAAAGAAGTTGGCGACCAGGAAGGCGATGTTGGCGCCGGCCTTGAAACCGACGGACACGTCGATGCGTCCGCGGTCGCCGGTCATCGGGCTCAGCGTCGCCTCGCCGGTGAAGGTGACCGGGAGCATCGAGGTCCGCATCAGATCCGAGCGCCGGGCCGTGAAATGCACCCGGCGACCGGCATCGAGCTCGGAGACGATCGCGCCGCCCGCCCTCGCGACATGGTCGCGCAGCAGACGGCCCGGATCGGCGCCCGCGAAAGTCACCTGCCCGGACCAGCCGTTGCCGGCCGCCGTCTCGATCGCGACGACATGCGCCGTCCCGCCGCCGAGCGATCCGCCACCCTGCGGCCCACCCCCCTGCTGCCCACCCCCTTGCGGCCCACCGCCGTGCTGCCCACCGCCGTGCTGGAAGACGGGCTCGGGCTTCGGCTCGGGTTTCGACACTGGATCGAGCCGCGGCGGGACCGGGTCGATCGCCGGCTTGCGTTGCGGCTCCGGCGCCACAGACGGCGGGAAGGCGAGCGCGGCGGCGAATTCGGCCGCCGTCTGATAGCGGTTGTCCTCGCGCTGCTGCACCGCCTTGGCGACGACCTTGTCGAGATAGGGCGGCACGTCGCGGCGCTGCTCGCTCGGCTGGCCGAGCGCGCCATGGGCGGGCAGCCCGCGCAGCAGGAGTTCGTAGAGCAGGATGCCGACCGAATAGAGATCGGCCTCCGGCCCGATCACGTCGGCGCCGGCCTGCTGCTCGGGCGCCCAGTAGCGCGGCGTGCCGGTCGCCCCGCTCGCCCGCATGGTCGCCATCGACATCGGCCCGGCCGCCTTGGCGATGCCGAAATCCAGGATGCGCGTCTCGACCGCCCCGCTGCCGAAGACATCGCCCTGGACGAAGATATTCTCCGGCTTGATGTCGCGATGCACCAACCCCTGCCGGTGCGCCTCGCCGAGGCCTTCGAGCACGCCCGCCACGATGCGCATCACCGCCGGGACGGGAATGTCGCGCCGGGTCTGCTTGGCGACATTCAGGACCTCGCGCAGCGAACTGCCGTCGAGCAGCTCCATGGTCAGGTAGGGCTGATCGCCGGCGACGGCCACGTCGTAGATCGAGACCACGTTGCGGTGCCGGACGCGGCGGGCGCGGCGGCCCTCGTCGACCAGCCGCTTGAGCGCGTCTTCGGACTGCATCAGGTCGCGGCGGACCAGCTTCAGCGCCATCTCGTCCTGGGACTGCACGTCGCGGACGGCATAGACCTGCCCCATGCCGCCCTCGCCGAGCTTGCGCAGGATCTCGTAGCGCCCGGCGAATACCCCGCCCTCGGCGAGATCCGGCCGCTTGTCGCGCAGGTCGGTGGTGCGCACCAGCTCGATCCGGTCGACCCGGCCGCGGCCGGGCACGAAGCTGACCGCGATCTCGGCGGAGCGGACCTCGTCGGGCAGCAGCGCGATGCGGTTGGCCGGGCCGAGCGCGAAGCGTTCGTCGCGCGCCAGCCGCCTTCCGTCGACCGCGACGCCGCCCTGGATCAGGTTGATCAGCACCAGCCGGTCGTTCTCGATCTGCAGGCGGAAGCGCGGGCCGGCGAGCCGGGCCATCGCCGCCTGATCGGGCTGGCCGTCGGCGCCCTCGACGGGCAGCGGCAGGTCCGGCGCCGGCTGGCCCTCGATCGGATTGCCGGCCGTGATCCGCCCGAGCGCGGCGAGCCGTCCGGCCGCCAGCGGCGCCTTGACGCCGGTCAGCACCAGCTCGACATCGCGCGGCACCTCCAGATTGCCCTGGTCGGCGAGACCGCGCAGCCCGGCCTGGCGCTCGTGGCGCTCCGCGCGCTGCAGCTCGATGATCGCGGCTTCCGCGGCGCGGCCCTCCTCGGCCGGCCGTCCACCCAGGAACGGCGCGATGTTGATCAGCTGGCCCTGCCCGATCGAGGCGCCCGACAGGTCGACATGGAACTGGATCGCCTGCTCGTTCGACGGCGCGATCTCGACGAAGACCGTGCCCTCATAGGCGTAGGTCTCGGTGACCGGCCCGCACGGCACCTCGACCACCAGCCGGAGCCCGACCGCATATTTGCCGCTCGATTCGAACGGACCTGCCTGGACGACGATCTGGCGTCCCTTGCCCTCGCCGGTCTCGACCCGCTCGAACGGCACCGGCACCGGCTGGTAGGGGCCGTTGCCCTCGCGCTTCTCGAAGCTCACCAGCCGGAAGCTGCGCTGCGGCAGGGGCGAGCGGTTGGCGATCACGAAGGGCAGCGCCAGCGTGTCGCCGCGCCGCATCGAGCCGATCGGCTCGACGGCGACGAGCGGTGCCGGTGCGCAGACCGGACAGGCCCGGTCGGGTTCGATCAGTTGGTTGCAGCTGTCGACACCGGTGCAGCGCAGGAGCGGGTTGCCGCATTCCGCGCAGGCCATCGCGCTCGGCAGCGCCTGGAGCGTCTCGGAACAGCAGGTGCGATAGGGATGCCACGCCATGCGATCAGGCTCCCAGCGGCTGGCGGCAATGGACGCAGTTCGGACCGCGCGCGAGCGTCTGCTGGTGGCAGTGCGGGCACTCGATCAGGGTCGGCGGCGGCGCGAAGCCGGAAATCGCCTGGCCGACGCCCTGGGCGGTGCCGGCGGCGGTCATCGCGATGGTGTTCTGGGCCGCGCGGGCATCGTCGCGGGTGGCGGCGATCTGGTCGCGCAGCGCCTGGGTCAGCGCCTGGTCGCGCTGGGCGAGCGCGTTGGCCTCCGCGGTCAGCACCTGGGCGGCGCCCTGGTTGTCGAGCTTGCGCGCCTTCATCTGCTCGGCCGTCAGGCTGCTTTCCGCTTCGATCAAGCTGGCGGCATGGCGGGCCGCCGCCTCGGCCTCGCGGATGCGCCGCTCGGCCGACGAGTCGTCGCGGAAGCGCTCGTTGTCGATCTGCGACCGCGCATTGGCGGCATTCAGATCGTTGAGATCGCGCAGCCGCGCATGCTGCGCCTCGGCATCGCGGATCTCGGTCTGCCGCGCCGCCTCGCGCAGGTCGGCCTCCAGCCGGGCCTGCTCGCGCCGGCGCTGGTTCTGGATTGAGACCAGCGCGCTCTGATGCTCCTCGCCCTTCAGCGCCTCGAGCCGGTCCATCTCGGCCAGTTCGGCATTGACCCGGCGCTGCGCGATCATCGCGCGGCTGTTGGCGAGTTGGTTGGCCTGGTCGATCTCGGCCCGGATCTGCAGCCGCCGCGCCTCCTCGATGCCGACATCGATGCCGGCATAGCGGGCCTCGCCGTCGCGCAGGGTGCGCGCCTTCTGCTGGTCGATGGCGGCGAGTTCCTCCTCGAACCGCGCCTGGCGGCGGGCGACCACCTTGGCGATCTCGCCCATCAGGGCGTTCATCTCGGCCGAGCGGATGCCGGATTCGCGCGCCTCCTCGAACTGCAGCTCGTTGGAGAGCACCAGCCGGCGCAGCTCCGCCTCGTCGATCACACGGGCACGGTCGGCCGCGTTGGCGAGATTGATCTTCAGGACGGTCGTGTCGGCTTCGCGCTTCAGCTGGCTGGTCAGGAGCTCGTGCTCCTGCTTCAGCCGCTGATCCTCGGCCGCCTTGCGGCGCGCCTCGATCTCGGCCAGCTCGACCTCGTTCATGGTCCAGGTCGCCGAGACGGCCCTGACCGTCAACCCGATCTCGCCGGCGACGCGCTCGACCTCGGCCATGATCCGCGCCTGGATGCGGTCCTGCAGGCCGACATTGCCGCGGATGTCGACGGCACCGAGCCGGCCGATCTCGGCCTCGATCACCCGGTCCTTGAGATGCGCCATCAGCCGCGCGGTCACGTCGGTCTTCAGGACCGCCCGGTGCTCGGCCATGAAGCCGAGGATGTTGGCGGCCCGCTCCGGATCGACCTGGAACTCGAAGGTCAATTCGCCGCCGACCGGCACCCGGTCGGCCGTCAGGGCGGTGACCTGCTCGACCAGCCGGAACGGCTTCAGATCGGCGATCAGCAGGCGCAGCGAATGCTGCCCGCCGATGGCGTCCTTCAGCCCCTGCCAGAAGCCGCCGACAGAGACATGCGTGCCGGCCTCGACACCGACCACCCGGCCGTCGCGGATCAGAACCGCGGCGAGGTCGGGACCGACCGCCAGCCGGGTCTCGGCGAAGCCGCGGAATTCATTGAGGCCGACATATTCGGCAAGCAGCTGGTCACTGGAGAGGGTCAGCACGGAGGACGACATGGGGGCCTCGTTGGAAAGGCGGACCGGGACGGGTTCGGCAGGCGGGCGTCAGGCCCGTTCGCCGCGACGCGCGGCTGCGATCATGTTGGCGACGATCACGACGGCCGCGACCGCGACGCCGATCTTGTGCTGGGCAAGGGCGGCCAGGATACCGTCCAGCCCGCCAACCGCCTTGGCGGCCTCCTCGGCCTGCCGTCCGGCGCCGACCGCCTGGAAGACGATCGCGATCAGGGAGGTGCCGGCCGCGACCAGCGCCGACATCCGCGACCAGAAGCAGAGCCGCGCATAGGGCGACGGCGCCGGGGCCGGGACCGCATGCGGCGCCACCACCGTACCGGCGCGCGCCGCAGCCTCCGCGGCGGCCCGGCGATCCGCGCTGCCGCCACGGGTGAAGTCCGGCTGCTGGACGGTGCCGGCCGTTTCCGCCCGGGTCAGGTTGTAGGCGCGCCGATGCATGGCGGCGAGCACGGAGCCGACGAGCCAGAGCCCGCCGAAAACCAGCGTGGCGCCGAACAGAATGCCGGCGACCCGCTCCAAGTCGAAACCAGAAAGCACGCGATCCCTCCAGGCTCGGGGCGCGCCGGACGCAGGCCGGATCGATCCCCGCATGGCCGGATGCCCGGCCAGAACTGTGATGAGTGTCGCCATCCGGGTCGCCGCACCGTTTCGGCATTGTTGACGGCAAAGCCCAAAGGCACGCCGCGTTTGCGACCGTCTTGTTTCCGTTTGTGTACGCAGTTAAACGCGGCCCGGGGCGAAGCGTCAATCGCGCCGTCCCGCTCCGGCCCGCCAACGCAATTGCGGGGCCCCATCCGATCGTCGGATGCCCTCAAGCCTTCCCGCCAACCGGCGCCCTGGCGGGCACGGTGGCCCCGCCGGCAAGCGTGGGAAGCAGCGCCCCGACCGATCGGCCACGCCCGACGCCGCCACGACCCGGGCCAGCTCGGCATTGTCGGCGGCCCGACCGTCACCTTGGAGCGTTGACGCGCGATCCACCCCTCATCCGGCCTTCGGCCACCTTCTCCCCCCGATGGTGGGAGAAGGGACTACCCCGTTGAGGGATCGCAGCAATCAGCCCATCAGATGCCCCGGCCCCATCCCCTTCTCCCCCAGATGGTGGGAGAATCGTTTTACTCGCTGATGGATCGCAGCAATCAGCCCCCGGCCCCTTCCCCTTCGCCCCCTGCCAAGGGGGAGAAGGTGCCCGAAGGGCGGATGAGGGGGCCTGGATGCCGCGGCAGGGTGAAAGTCTCGCGGTCCGCCGTCGGCCTTGTCGGCGGCCGGACCGCCGCCTCGGGGCGTTGACGCGCGATCCACCCCCTCATCCGGCCTTCGGCCACCTTCTCCCCCCACTGGTGGGAGAAGGGATTAACCCGCTGAGGGATCGTCAAAATCAGCCCGTTGGATCCACCGGCCCGATCCCCTTCCCCCAGATGGTGGGAGAAGAGGTTAACCCGCTGAGAGATCGCAGCAATCAGCCCGTCGGATCCACCGGCCCCATCCCCTTCTCCCCTTGCGGGAGAAGGTGCCCGAAGGGCGGATGAGGGGTTCGATGTCCGTCACCGGCCCCCACCCGCGGTCATGGCACAGGCAGAGGCGGACCGGACATCCGCAGCCCAACCGCGCGATCGCCCCCCTCATCCGGCCTTCGGCCACCTTCTCCCCCCACTGGTGGGAGAAGGGGTTAACCCGCTGAGGGATCGTCAAAATCGGCCTGAAGATCCCCAGCCGAGCGCCCCCCCTTCAACGCGAGACGACGTGCGAAGGGCGGGACGCTGGGCGGCTCAGTGCGAGGCGGGGATGTGGCTCGGGCCGTCGGGGCGGATCTCGGCGGCCATGCGGCCCTTCGGGCCGTCGCCGAAGCGGACCAGCACGGTCTGGCCGGGGCGCAGTTCGGCGATGCCGAACCGGCGCAGGGTTTCCATATGGATGAAGATATCGGGCGTGCCGTCGCCGCAGGTCAGGAAGCCGAAGCCTTTGATGCGGTTGAACCACTTGACCACCGCGCGTTCCATGCCGCTGGTCGGCACGACCTGGACATGCGTGCGGCTGGGCGGCAGCTGAGACGGGTGTACGGCCGTGGATTCGTCCATATGCAGGATGCGCAGGGCCTGCAGGCCGCGCGGGCGGTCGAGCACTTCGACGACGACACGGGCGCCCTCATAGGCGGTCTGGAAACCGTCGCGGCGGAGGCAGGTCACATGCAGGAGAATGTCCGGCAGGCCGTTGTCGGGAAGAATGAACCCGTAGCCCTTGGCCACGTCGAACCACTTGATCGATCCGGCCACTTCGATCACATCGACGGCCTGGCTGTCGTCCAGCGCTTCAATAGGGCGGGCGTCCGGCGTAAACTTGGCCCCCATACCTAACCACCCCCGAGGCAAATACATGGCCGGAGCATACCGGCCCGCTTACGATTCGCGAAGCTGGAGCCCCGCACTGATTCTTAACGAAACAATATCACCCAGTCCGGGCCCGACTACCGGTTTCGGTGATGTTGTGCCCGATTTCGCCACAATTGATACCGCGGAGACACGCTTCCAAGGCTTCGCGCCATTGACGGGATTCCGGCAGCCGGCTCCGTAACGGCAGGGACGGCACTGCAGCATCGGACGTCTCAGGTCGCGCCGTCCCTGGCGGCTTGGTCGGCGGGCTCGAACAGCCGTCCGATCGGGCCGCGCAGCACGAAATCGGCGAGCCCGTCGAGCGCCGTCTCGTCGCGATTGACGATGATCAGACGCGCCCCCGCCCGCCGGGCCGCGACCGGAAGCCCGGCCGCCGGATGGACCTGCAGCGACGAGCCGGCCGCGACGAACAGATCGGCGGCGCGGCTGGCCGCCTCCGCCCGGGCCATCTCGGCTTCCGGCATGGACTGGCCGAAACTGACCACCGCGCATTTGACGAGACCGCCGCAGGCCGGGCAGCGCGGCGCGCGCCCGGTGGCGGCGATCGCCGCCACCGCCTCGGCGATCTCCATGCGTGTGTCGCAGTCGAGGCAGGCCGCATGGGTGCCGGTGCCGTGCAGGCGGATCAGGCGCTCCTCCGGAACCCCGGAGCGCTCGTGCAGGCCGTCGATATTCTGCGTGATCAGCGCGATCGCCTCGCCGCGCGCGACCAGTCCGGCCATGGCGCGGTGGCCGGCATTCGGCTGCGCGGCTTCGAATTCCGCCATCAGATGGAACCGCCGGCGCCAGTCTTCGAGCCGGGCCTCTTCGGAGGCGACGAAGTCCTGGAACAGGATCGGGCGCATCCGCGACCACAGCCCGCCCGGCGAGCGGAAGTCCGGGATGCCGGACTCCGTCGAGACGCCGGCCCCGGTGAACAGCACCAGCCGCTTCGCCGAGTCGATCGCCTCGGTGAGAATGCGCCTTCCCTCGGCGAGATCCGACACGATATTCATGGCTCCACGCCCTTGCGTCGCTTCACGGTCAGGAGACCCCCATGCGATATCTGCACACCATGGTCCGCGTCCGCAATCTCGAGGACTCGCTCGACTTCTGGGTCAACAAGATGGGCCTGATCGAGACCCGCCGGATCGACAACGAACCGGGCCGCTTCACGCTGGTCTTCCTCGCGGCCCCGGAAGACGAGGCCGCCGCCCGCGCCGACAAGGCGCCGCTGGTCGAACTGACCTACAACTGGGACCCGGAGGACTACGGCACGGCGCGCAATTTCGGCCATCTCGCCTACGAGGTCGACGACATCTACGCCACCTGCGCCCGGCTGATGGAGGCCGGCGTGACCATCAACCGCCCGCCCCGCGACGGCCGCATGGCCTTCGTCCGCTCGCCCGACCTGATCTCGATCGAACTTCTCCAGAAGGGCGCCGCCCAGGCGCCGGCCGAACCCTGGTCGAGCATGAAAAACACCGGCGTCTGGTAAGGCACCGGCCGGCGGACGGCGCTCACCCGATGGCCGTGGCCGTGTCGCTCGCCTGCGAAGGGAGACGGGAGCAAACCGTTGGGGGACCGGAGATAGTCTGTCTCCCGACGCCGGGTCCCCTGCCCCCCGACGCCGCGGCTCCTTCCCCTTCGCCCGTCCGGAGGGAGAAGGGAACAACCCGGTCGGGGACCGGAGATAGTCTGTCTCCCGACACCGGGCCCCCTGCCCCGACGCCGCGGCTCCTTCCCCTTCGCCCCCTTGGGGGAGAAGGGAACAACCCGTTGGGGGATCGCAGCTATTCTGCCTCCCGACGCTAGGTCCCCTGCCCCCCCAATCCCCCGGCGCCTTCCCCTTCGCCCCCTTGGGGGAGAAGGAGGCCGAAGGCCGGATGAGGAGGCTCGATACCGCGGCCTCGTGAAAGTCTCGCGGTCCGGGGCGGCGGGGCCGGCGGTCGGACCGGTACCTCGAGGCGTTGACGCGCGACCGTCCCCCTCATCCGCCCTTCGGGCACCTTCTCCCCCCCTTGGGGGGCGAAGGGGATAACACGTTGAAGAGTCGGGGAAATCCGCCCGCCCCGATCCCCCGGCGCCGTCCCCTTCGCCCCTCCGGTGGGAGAAGGGAACAACCGGTTGGGGGATTGGAGCTTTTTCCCTCCCGGCGCGGCACCCCTTCCCCCGGCTGCGGCCCTATGCCAGGGACGGCGCCGAAGCACCACACGGAGCACCACACCGGGACCGAAGGTCCCGTTCCCTCTGCGAAACTGCATGTGATCGATTCGCTGCCGCGATGCCCTGAAATGATGCGCGTTCGGCTGAAGCTTCGGCCTGGGAAAAGTTTTTTCTTTCGGATACCTCTTCGCCTGGATAGCGTGCACAAGTCGCCGGTCCGGCGTTCCGCTTGGGAACCGCATCGTGCCGCCGGATCGGTCCCGCCGGGATCGGTGGAGCGGGCGAAGCGCTTGCGGTATGTCGATCAGACGAACGTTCACGCCCCGGACCGCCTTCCGCCGAACGCGAAGCCGGCCCTGCCGAAAGCACGGCCCGAAGCCGTCAGGAGTATCCCCATGGAAGATGCCATCGACCGCCGCCATCTGTTCAGCGCCGTGGCGCTGGCCACCGCCGCGACCGCCCTGCCCCTGACCGCCACGCCCGCGGCCGCCCAGGCCCCGGCTTCGGGCGACCTCCTGCAGCAGATCAAGGCGCGCGGCGAGTTGCGCATCGGCACGCCGCCGGGCGAACCGTGGTTCTTCAAGGACCAGCGCTCGGGCGAATGGAAGGGCATCGGCTGGGGCGCGGGCCTCGCGCTCGCCCGCGAACTCGGCGTCAAGGCCGTCGCGGTCGAGACCACCTGGGGCACCGCCATTGCCGGCCTGCAGGCCAACCAGTTCGACGTGCTGTTCGCCATGGACGCGACGCCGCAGCGCGCCCTGGCGATCGATTTCCCGGTCCAGCCGATGTTCTACTACGCCCTCGGCGTGCTGGCGCGCGACGGCCAGGCCGCCAAGACCTGGGCCGATCTCGACAAGCCGGAGGTCAGGATCGGCGTCGTGCTCGGCACCTCGCCCGACCGCGAGCTGACCCGCCGCCTGCCCAATGCCAAGATCGAGCGCTTCCCGAACATCGACGAGACCGGGGCGGCCTTCGTCGCCGGCCGCGTCGACGCGGTCTCGCTGTTCCACCCCGCGCTGGTGCTGCTGCGCTCGCGCGTGAAGCGCGGCAGCGTGGTGCTGCCGGACCCCTTCCGCGTCGCCTCGACCAGCGCCGGCGTGCGCCGGGATGCCGACAAGTCGTGGCGCGACTGGGTCGGCGTCGCCCTCAACTCGCTCTACGAAACCGGTGAGATCCAGAGGATTTACGAGGAATTCCTCACCTTCCGCGGGATCGACCCGAAGGAAGCGCCGGCGATCGTCCGCGAGCTCTGGAACAAGGCCTGACCGACGGCCGGCGCGCGCCTCGCCCGGGGTCGCGCGCCGGCGGCCGCCCGAACCGACCGGACTCGATTCATGCCCTATGTCTGGGATTTCAGCGCCGTCACCCGCAACTGGACCGTGCTCCTGTCCGGGCTCGGCGGCACCATCGTCCTGTCGCTGGCCGGCATCGCGGTCGGCATCCTGATCGGCGCCGGCCTGGCCGCGATGCGCCTGTCCGGCCTGCGCGTGCTGAGATGGCCGGCGACGGCCTGGATCGAGTTCTTCCGCAACACTCCACCGCTCGTGCATTTCTTCTGGTTCTTCTACGGCTTGCCGATGGCTTTCGGGATCACCCTATCGTCCTTCGGGGCGGCGCTGGCCGCGCTCGGCATCCAGTCGAGCGCCTTCTTCGCCGAGGTCTTCCGGGGCGGCATCGTCTCGGTCGAGCGGGGCCAGTGGGAGGCCGGCCGGGCGCTCGGCATGAGCCGGGCGCGGCTCTTCCGGCGGATCATCCTGCCGCAGGCGGCCCGGCGGATGGCGGCGCCCTTCGTCGAGCGCTGCTTCGAACTCGTGAAGACGACCACGCTCGCCGCGGCGCTGGCCCATCACGAACTGCTCTATGCCGCCATGGTGGTGGTCACCGAGACCTACCGGCCGCTGGAGGTCTATACGGTGGTGGCGCTCCTGTTCCTGACCGTTCTGTTCGCCGCCAGCCAGGTGTCCGAATGGCTCGAGGCGCGCGGCCGCGCCATGCAGGGGCGATAGACGATGCCCGAATTGCAGTTCGGCGTCGTCTTCGCCGATTTCGATCTCCTCATCCGCGCCGCCGGGACCACCGCCCTCCTCTGGGCGGCCGCCTTCTCGGTCGGCTGGTCGGCGGGCTGGATCGTCGCCTTCGGGCGGCGGTCGCCCCGGCTCGTGCTGGCCATCCCGGCGCGGGGATTTGTCGAGTGCTTCCGCAACACGCCGGTGCTGGTCCAACTGATCTGGTTCTACTACGCCCTGCCGGTGCTGATCGGCATCCAGATGCCGGCCTTCGGCGCCGCCGTGCTGGCGCTCGGCCTCAACGGTACGGCCTATTGCGCCGAAATCCATCGCAATGGCTTGCAATCCGTTGCAATAGGCCAGTGGGAAGCGGGCCGGGCGCTCGGCATGGGACGCCTGCGCGTGTTCTTCCGCATCATCCTGCCCCAGGCCGTCTCGCGGATGATCCCGGCCTACACCAACCGGGCCGTCGAGATGGCCAAGAACACCTCCGTCGCCTCGGTCATCTCCGTGCACGAGCTGATGTACAATGCCCGCCTGTTCAGCAGCCAGAACTACGTGCCGCTCGAAACCTTCACCGTGGTCGCCGGCATCTATTTCGTCGTGATCTGGCCGATCTCCCTTGCCTCCTCCCTGATCGAGCGCCGCCGGAGCGCATGAGCCGATGACCAGCCCCGAACCCGTCGTGCTCTCCGCGACCGCCATCACCAAGCGTTTCGGCACCGTCGATGTCCTGAAGGGCGTCGATCTGACCGTGCGCAAGGGCGAGCGGATCGCCATCCTCGGCTCCAGCGGCTCGGGCAAGAGCACGCTGCTACGCTGCCTGAACCTCCTGGAGCGCCCGACCGGCGGCACCATCGCGCTCGATGGCCGCACCATCGGCCGACCCGACGGCAAGGGCTGCCAGCGCTACGACGAGCGCGAGCTCGACCGGGTGCGCACCCGGGTCGGCATGGTGTTCCAGCAGTTCAACCTGTTCCCGCATATGCGGGTGATCGAGAATGTCATGGAGGCGCCGCGCGGGGTGCTCGGCAAGTCCAAGGCCGAAGCGCAGGCCATCGCCGAGCGCCAGCTCGCCGCGGTCGGGCTCGCCGAGAAGGCGACCGCCTGGCCGGCACAGCTCTCCGGCGGCCAGCAACAGCGCGTCGCGATCGCCCGGGCGCTGGCCATGGACCCGGAGGTGCTGCTGCTCGACGAGCCGACCTCCTCGCTCGACCCGGAACTGGTCGGCGAGGTGCTGGCGGCGATCCGTGCGCTCTCCGACGAGGGCCGGACCATGCTGATCGTCACCCACGAACTCGGCTTCGCCTTCCATTTCGCCACCCGCGTCCTGTTCCTGCATGACGGCAAGGTGCTGGAGGAAGGTCCGCCCGAGCAGGTCCTGAAGGCGCCGCGCGAGGAGCGCACCCGCCGCTTCATCGAGCGCTTCACCGAACGCCGCTTCTGACGCCGGAGCCGAGCATGACGGCCGCCGCCGCGACATTGACCGACCGGATCGCCGCCTTCGCGGCCGAAACCCGCTTCGAGGACATTCCCGACGACCTGATCGAGCGGGTCCGGCTGCACCTGCTCGACGCGATCGGCTGCGCGCTCGCCGCCGCGCCGACCGATCTCGCCCGGCGCCTTCTGGCCGCGACCGCCGCCGAATCCCCCGCCGGCCCCTGCCCCATCCTGGGCACCGACCGGACGGCCGGCCCGGGTGCGGCCGCCTTTGCCAATGCCGGGCTGATCAACGTGCTCGATTTCGACGACGGCTTCGAAGTCGCCGGCAAGGGCCTCGGCCATCCGGGCGCCTCGATCGTCGCCGCGGCGCTCGCCGCCATGGCCGGGGGATCGGTCGACGGCCGGGATCTCCTGACCGCTCTCGCCGTCGCCTTCGAGGTCAACGGCCGCGTCATCCTGTCGATCCAGCCGAGCCCGGAGCGCCACCGGCAGGTCTATGGCGTCTGCCAGCACCAGGCGATCGGCGCCGCGGTCGCCTATGGCCGCCTCAACGGGCTCGGCACGGCCGATCTCGCCAACGCGATCGGTTTCGCCGCCAGCCTCGCGCCGCTGCCGTCGCTGCGCAAATACAATTGGGAGAAGCGGCCGCTGGTCTCGTTCAAGGACTATGTCGCCCCGGCCGCCGAGGCCGGGGTGCGCGCCGTCCAGCATGCCCGCGCCGGGCTGATCGGGCCGGTCGACGTGTTCGACGGCGAGACCGGCTTCTGGCGCATGATCGGCTCGGACCGCTTCGACGGCGCGGTGTTGGCGCAGGATCTCGGCAGCGTCTGGTGGGCGCGCAACCTCAGCCTGAAGACCTATCCGGCCTGCCGCTGGATCCATACCGCGTTGGAATCCTTCGAGATCGCCTTCCGCGAAAGCGGGCACGATGCGGCCGCGATCGAGCGGATCACCGTGCATACCTCAGGCGGGCTCGCGCGGGATTTCCTCGATGCGGCGCCCGCCACCATGGTCGACGCCCAGTTCAGCCTGCCCTTCTGTCTCGGTGCGATCGCCGCCGGGCACCCCAAGGCGCGCTGGTACGATCCGGCCGTGATGGCCGATCCGACCGTGGCGGCGGTCGCCGAAAAGGTGACGGCGGAGGTCGATCCGGAGATCGATCGCGTCATGTCCGGCCCGGAGCGCCGGCCGGCCGGCCGGGTCACGATCCGGGCCGGCGGCCGGACCCTGGAGGGGCCGTTCCTCGCCCTGCCGCGCGGCACGCCGGAACGGGCGGTCGACCGGGCGGAGGTGATATCCAAATTCACCGACAATGCGACGGCCGGCGGCTGGACCGCGGATTGCATCGAGCGGCTCGCCGGGTCCATCCTGTCGCTCGGCGCCCCGGGCGTCCGTTTCTCGGTCTGACCGAAACCCGCCGGCCGCATCGAATTCTCGCTTCGATTCAAGGGAGTGCGCGCAATGACCCTGCACACGTCGCCGACCCGGACGGCCACCGACCCCCGCTATGCCGGCGGCGCCGCCTATATGGACGGCACCTTCATGCCGCTCGGCGAGGCACGCATCCCGATCACCGATTGGGGCTATCGGCGCTCGGACGTTGTCTATGACGTGGTCAGCGTCTGGGACGGCGCCTTCTTCCGCCTCGACGACCATCTGACCCGCTTCCGCGCCTCGATGGAGGCGACCCGGCTGGTGCCGCGCGAGACCGACGACGAGATCCGGACGATGCTGCATCGGTTGATCGCGCTGTCCGGATTGACCGAATCCTACGTCGCCATGGACTGCCTGCGCGGGGCGCCGCTGCCCGGAACCGCCCGCCATCCGAAGAACACCCGCCCCTATCTGATCGCCTTCGCGATCCCCTATGTGCGGCTGGTATCTCCCGAGATCATCGAGCGCGGCACCCATGCCATCGTCGCCTCGGCGGTGCGCATCCCGGACGCGTCGCTGGATGCCCGGCACAAGAATTTCCACTGGGCCGACATGACCTCCGGCCTGTTCGAGGCCGACGAGCGCGGCGCCGACATGCCGATCCTGCTCGATGCCGCCGGCAACGTGACCGAGGGCCCGGGCTTCAACGTCTTCGTCATCCACGACGGCCGGGTGGCGACGCCGGACAGCAACGTGCTCGGCGGCATCACCCGCCTGACGGTAATCGAGCTGTGCGCCGAACTCGGCCTGCCCTGCGACGTCCGCCCGGTTTCGGCCGAGGAATTGCGCAATGCCGACGAGATCCTGTTCTCGTCGACCTCCGGCGGCCCCTTCGGCGTCACCCGCATCGACGGCCGCATCCTCTCCAACGACCGACCCGGCCCGCTCACCAACCGCCTGCGCGAGGCCTATTGGGCCAAGCGCAAGGCCGGCTGGCATGCCGAACCGGTCCGCTACGACTTGGTCTGAGCCAGAACCGACGGTGCCGGGTCCGGTCTGCCGGCGGGTGAGGGCCGAGCTCGCTCCAGGCCCTCGCCCGATCGCCGCGATGCGATCCGGCCCCGTCGGGGCACGGTTCCGGCAGGAGGCGCGCCCCGACGGGTCCTAGTCGAAAAGCGCGGAAACCGTGCTGTAGGCCGAATACCGGCCTTTCCGGCGCCCCGACTGTCGATAGTGCGTCACCGGGTCGACGCCGGCCGCCAGGACATCTCGATTGAGCAACAGATAATGTACGGGGTCGAAGGCCTCGCGGGTCGGCGTCAGGCTTTGCGTATAGCGTCTGATATCCTGGTCGGGCTTGGATAGTTTTGCAATTTCTTCCAGGGCCATGCGCAGGAGGTCCGCGTTGTCGGCGCCGGCGTCCTGGGGCCCGTCGAGGGCAAGGTGTTGTCCGGCCGCAGCATGGCCGACGGATGCGGTTCGGTCGTCCGGTACCAGACGCCGGATCAGCGCGCGGCACGTTTCGCTCGCAAGTCGATCGCTGTTGCTGGCGACCAGGCGGCGAAAGGCATCGAGAATTGGGGTGCGATCAAACTCTTGCTTGTCGCTGACCGCTTCGGGGCTCGCATAGATCCACCGATCGCTGATGCGTTTCGCCAATCCATTATCACGGAATACGGCATTGATCGTCCGCAGAAGGCGCAGTTCGGGCCCGGTCAGTGACCGGTTTACCGTCTGCTCCTCGAAATCAAATTCAAGACGCGAATTTTCCGCAAGAGCCTCCATAAGAACGCCCAGGAGACCATGACGCCTGTAATCCAGGATATGAACCGGGTTCGGCAGGTTGCCGATCATCGATATTTGCTTGATCGTTTTCTCGCCGTAGTCCTCGAAGAAGGTCTCGTCGAATTCATCCGACAGCGAACGCCGTTTGACCTTTTGGTGATAGCCGGACCAGCACAGAAGATCGAACGGTCGAACAAAGACCAGGATCTCGACAGTCCGTGCGTGCGACCGCAAGAGTTCGAGCAGATGGGCCATGCGCTGCGGTACAGCCTGACTGAAAAACTCGCTGGAGATCAACAGGTTGGGCTTGGATGCATCCGCAGCGTCCAAGAGTTGCCGCACATGACGCGAGACGGCCTCCGGCGAGAATTCCGGAGCGTTCTCCTCGAACAACTGACCGGCAATAAACACGCCGTTTCCGGACTGAATGCGTATGAATTCGTCACTCTCTTCGAGCACCGGATAGCTCGTGTGAATCAAAGCATTCTTTCGGGAAAGCCGATCCAGCGCGCTTTGCAGATAACTACTTCCGGCCTTCGGCAATCCCACATGAAGATAGATTTTATCGTACATCGCGCACGTCCTGATGTCGAAATTCGATAGGCACCCGGCCGACACGATGCTGGATGGTCCCGAAGAGGAGCGACAGCCCGACTGTGCGTGACAATGCCCTTAGCGTCCCGAGAGACGAAAGCTTCCCGAGAGACGAAAGTTCGCCCGACAGAACGACGCCGACGATCTGCCACATCCGGCACGCCGCATGTCCGGATGGAGCGTAGGGCCGCGCCCAACCTCATCCGAACACTACCGGTCACGCGACGGTGCGGGGTGGGCGACATCGCCCAAGCGATCCGGATCGCAAGGGATCCGGATCGCAGGGTATTCGGATCGGAGGTGTCGAAGCGCCGGGTCGCGAACGGGTTTCGTGGCTATTCACGATCCGCCGACAGGGCGGCCGCCTGGCCGGACGCGGCTATTCCACCGTGACGGACTTGGCCAGGTTGCGGGGCTGGTCGACGTCGGTGCCCATAATCACGGCGGTGTGGTAGGCGAGCAGCTGGACCGGAATGGCGTAGATCATCGGGGTCACGGTCGCCGGCATGGCGGGCAGGACGATGGTCTCGACCGCGTCGACGGTGGCGGCCTCGGCGCCGGCGGCGTCGGTGATCAGGATGATGCGGCCGCCGCGCGCGGCGACCTCCTGCATGTTGGAGACGGTCTTGTCGAAGACGCGGTCATGCGGCGCGATGACCACGACCGGCATCGTCTCGTCGATCAGCGCGATCGGCCCGTGCTTGAGCTCGCCGGCGGCATAGCCCTCGGCGTGGATGTAGCTGATTTCCTTGAGCTTCAGCGCGCCTTCCAGGGCCAGCGGATAGGACGTGCCGCGCCCCAGATAGAGCACGTCGCGAGCCTTGGCGATGGTCTTGGCGAGGCGTTCGATCTGCGGTTCCAGGCGCAGCGCCTGGGCGGCGAGGCGCGGGATCTCGGCCAGCGCGGAGACCAGCGCCTGTTCGTCGGCATCGGTCAGGACGCCGCGCGCCCGGCCGGCGGCCACCGCCAGGCAGGCGAGCGTCGACAATTGGCAGGTGAAGGCCTTGGTCGAGGCGACGCCGATCTCCGGGCCGGCCATCGTCGGCAGGACCACGTCGGCCTCGCGCGCGATGGTCGAGGTGGTGACGTTGACGACCGCCGCGATCGCCTGGCCCTGCGCCTTGCAGTAGCGCAGCGAGGCGAGCGTGTCGGCGGTCTCGCCGGACTGCGAGACGAAGATGGCCAGGCCGTTCTGCGGCAGCGGCGCCTCGCGGTAGCGGAATTCGGAGGCGACATCGATGTCGACGGAGATCCGGGCCAGCCGCTCGAACCAGTATTTGGCGACGAGGCCGGCATAATAGGCGGTGCCGCAGGCCGAGATCGAGATGCGGTCGAGCGTCTTCCAGTCGAACGGCAATTGCGCCGGCAGCGCGGTGCGGCCCGTGGTGAAATCCAGATACTGGCCGAGCGTGCGGCTCATCACCTCCGGCTGCTCGTGGATCTCCTTGGCCATGAAGTGGCGGTAGTTGCCGCGGTCGACCAGGAAGGCGGAGGCGGCCGAGATGACCATGCCGCGGCTGACCGGCATGTCGTGTTCGTCGAAGATGCGCGCGCCGGCGCGGTCGATCACGACCCAGTCGCCCTCTTCCAGATAGGTGACCTTGTCGGTGAAGGGGGCGAGCGCGATGGCATCGGAGCCGAGATACATCTCGCCGTCGCCATGGCCGACCGCCAGCGGCGAGCCGCGCCGGGCGCCGATCAAGAGGTCGGGATGGCCGGGAAACAGGAAGGCGAGCGAGAAGGCGCCGGTCAGCCGCTTCAGCGACTGCGCGACGGCCTGTTCCGGCGTGGCGCCCTCGTCGATCGCCTGGGAGACCAGATGGGCGACCACCTCGGTGTCGGTCTCGGAGGCGAAGACGCGGCCCTTGGCCTTCAGTTCGTCCTTCAGCTCGCGGAAATTCTCGATGATGCCGTTATGGACCACCGCGACCTTGTCGGTCGCGTGCGGATGGGCGTTCGATTCGGTCGGCGCGCCGTGGGTCGCCCAGCGGGTATGGCCGATGCCGATCAGGCCGGCGAGCGGGCTCTTCTGCAGCTTGTCGTCGAGGTTGCGCAGCTTGCCCTCGGCGCGGCGGCGGGCAAAGGCGCCGTCCGGCTCGATCGTGGCGACGCCGGCGGAATCATAGCCGCGATATTCGAGCCGCTTCAGCGCGTCGACCATGAGCGGCGCGACCGGTTTGCGGCCGACGATCCCGACGATTCCACACATGGCAGGGCTCCCGTTTCGTGGCGGTCAGGCCCCCTGATAGCGGACGGGCCGGCCGGCGCAACAATCACTTTCGATGTCGGATCGTGACAGCGCGGGCTCGGCCGCGCCCGATGCCGACAGCATCGATCCGGAACGATCGCCGCGGCCCGGCGGGATTCCGCCCGGGCCGGCCGATTCCGGTTTCGGTCGCGCACTATAGGGCAACCGGGACAAGAAGCGGTGACAAGACCGTCCGCGGACGCAGCCTTGCGGGCGGAAACCCGGGACCGTCCGGGCCGGAGGTCGGGCCCGCCGGCAGCCGTCATGCCGTTCCAGCATAGACGATATCCCGCAGATCGGTCTCGCGCCGGAGCGGCGCTCGCGTATGGTCGCGCACCCGAAGCCGAGGCGCGCCATGACCGACATCCCGATCGAGACCGCCCCGCCGCGCGTCCGCTACCTGGCCGGCGCCCTCTACGGCCTCGGCGCCATCGCGATCTGGTCGAGCTGGATGGCGATCACCCGGCTCGGCATCACCACGACGCTGACCACCCTCGACATCGTCATGCTGCGCTTCGTCACCGCCGGCATCATCCTGGCCCCGGTGCTGGTGAAACGCGGCCTCGCGGTCGACCGGCTCGGCTGGCCGCGGATCGCGATCTTCGTCGTTTGTGCCGGCGCGCCCTATGGCGTGCTGGCGGCGGGCGGGCTGCGCTTCGCCCCGGTCGCCCATGGCGGCATCCTCATTCCGGGCGTGATGCCGCTATTCGTCGCGCTGCTCTCCGCGCTCCTGTTCCGGGAACGCTTCTCGGCCGCGCGCAAGACCGGCTACGGCCTGATCCTGGTCGGCATCCTGGTGATCGCCGGTCTGACCGCGTTGACGCCCGGCGAGACCAAGACGATCGGCCATCTCCTGTTCCTGTCGGCCGCCTTCGTGTGGGCCTGCTACACGGTGGCGCTGCGCGGCATCTCCATCGACCCCCTGCATGCCGCCGCGATCATCTCGGTCGGCTCGGCGATCCTGTTCCTGCCCTTCTATCTCGCCATCCACGGCTTCGCGCCGCTCGGCGCCTCGACCGGCGAACTCGTCTTCCAGGCGATCTTTCAGGGCGTCGTGGCGACGATCCTGTCGCTGGTCCTGTTCGCCAAGGCGGTCTCGATCCTCGGCCCCTCGTCGGGCGCGGCCTTCGGCGCCCTGGTGCCGGCCGTCTCGACCCTGCTCGCCATCCCGATCCTCGGCGAGATCCCCGCCCCGCTCGACTGGTTCGGCATTCTGGCGGTGACGCTCGGCGTCTATCTGGCGAGCGGCGGCCCCCTGCCGCGGTTGCGGCGCTGATCCGGCTCAGCCCTTCGCCTTCTCGGCCTTCATGCGCTCGCGAAAGGCGCGCGCCCAGCCCTCGCGGATCTCCTGCCGGCCGCGGCCGACCGCCAGCGCGTCGGCCGGGACATCGTGGGTGACCACGCTGCCGGAGCCGACATAGGCGCCGTCGCCGATGCGCACCGGTGCGACCAGCGAGGAATTGGAGCCGACGAAGGCTCCGGCGCCGATCTCGGTCTTGTACTTGCCGTAGCCGTCGTAGTTGCAGGTGATGGTGCCGGCCCCGATATTGGTCTTCGCGCCGACGCGGGCGTCGCCGATATAGGACAGGTGATTGGCCTTGGCGCCGTCGCCGATGACCGCGTTCTTGACCTCGACGAAATTGCCGATATGCGCCTCGCGGCCGATCTCCGCGCCCGGCCGGAGCCGCGCATAGGGGCCGATGATCGCGCCCTCGGCGACGCGCGCGCCTTGGAGATGGGAGAAGGCGCGGATGCGCGCACCGGCTTCGACCACGACGCCCGGACCGAAGACCACGTTCGGCTCGACCACCACGTCGCGGCCGAGCGCGGTGTCGATGGCGAAGAACACCGTCTCGGGCGCGATCAGCGTCACCCCGGCGGCGAGCGCGGCGCGGCGGCGGCGCTCCTGGAACAGGCGCTCGCATTCGGCCAGCTGGGCGCGGTCGTTGACGCCGAGCACCTCGCGGCCGTCGCCCTCCACCGCCGCGACTGTCAGGCCGCGCCGGGCGGCGAGTTCCACCGCATCGGTCAGATAGAATTCGCCCTTGGCATTGGCGTTGCCGATCGCATCGAGCAGCGCCAGCATGGTCGCGCCGCGGAAGCCCATGATGCCGGAATTGCAGAAGGTCACGGCCCGCTCGGCCGGCGTGGCGTCCTTCTCCTCGCGGATGGCGACGAGGCGTTCGCCCTCGGTCAAGAGGCGGCCGTAGCCGGTCGGCCGCTCGGTGCGGAAGCCGAGCACGGCGACATCGGCGCCGGCCTCGAGCGTGCAGCGCACGCGGTCGAGCGTCTCGGGCGTGACCAGCGGCGTGTCGCCGAACAGAACCAGGACCTCGGCCGCCCCCTGTTCGATCGCGGTCCGCGCCATCAGCACCGCATGGGCGGTTCCGCGGCGCTCGACCTGCGTGAAGATCGAGGCCCCCGGCGCAAGCTTGCGGACGGCCTCGGCGACCGCCCCCATGCCGGGCCCGACCACCACGGCGAGTTGATCCGCCCCCGCCCCGCGCGCCGCCGCCACGACATGGCCGACCATGCTGCGGCCGCCGATCTCGTGCAAAACCTTTGGGATCTCGGAGCGCATGCGCGTTCCCTCTCCGGCGGCGAGCACGATCATCAGGCAGGAACGGGCGGACATGGGCGGGATCTCCGGGCGACGGAACGGGCGGCATGTCGAGCATGGGCCCGGAGCGCGGTCAAGAGCCGCGACGGACGGCTGGATCGCGACGGCCCGAACCCGCTCGCCGCGACACGCCAGCTTGCGGCGACACCGGCCCGGTCGCAGCGCGAGACAAGCCGATCGAGATCACGGCGCCGCTGAATTCGCGCGGGCCCGCTCGTAGAAGGCGATCGCGGTCATCAGGTCGAGATGGCCGCCGCCGGCATTCTTGTAGACGGTGATCTCGGCGGCGTCGCGCCGGCCCGGCACCGTGCCGCGGCAGAGCTCGAACAGGTCGCCGACGATGTCCTCAGGTCCGATCACCCCGGCGGCGATCGGGCCGGCCACGTCGCCGCAGTCGGCCAGCGTGAAGCGGCGCGTGTCGACCCAGAGCCGGCCGCGGCGCACGGTCTCGTCGTCGGCCTCGCGCATCGCGGCCGTGAAGCCGCCGACCAGGTCGACATGGGTCCCGGGCCGCAGGCGGGCGCCCTCGATGATCGGCACGGTCGACCCGGTCACCGCCGTGACGATGTCGGCCGCGGCGACGGCCGTGCCCGCCTCGGCGACGGTCTCGGCCGAGATACCGAGATCCGCGCTGAGATGCACCGCCAGCGCGTCACCGCGCTCTCGATTGCGGTTCCAGACCAGGACATGGTCGAGCGCCGGCCGCACCGCGCGCAGCGCCGCGACCTGCCAGGGCGCCTGCGCGCCGGCGCCGAGCACCGCCAGCACGCGCACATCCGGCCGCGCCAGATGGTCGGCGGCCAGCGCGGAATCGGCGGCGGTCTTCATGGTGGTCAGTGCCGCCCCGGTCAGCGTGGCGAGCGGCCGGCCATCGCGGCCGTCGAACAGGACGTAGACGGTGGTGTTGGTCGGCTTGCCGGCGTCGGGATTGGCCGGGAAGACGGAGACCATCTTGACGCCGGCATGGCCGCCGAAACGCCAGGCCGGCCAGACCAGCAGATGGTTCGGCGCCGCGCCGTCACGGCCCGGCTCGGTCAACAGGACCCGCTCGACCAGATCGACGCCGTCGACGTGACCGCGCCGCAGGGCCTCGATCAGACGCGGAAATCCCAGCGCCTTCGCCAGAATGTCGCAGTCAAGCGTCAGCATGTCGAACTCCGGCAAGCCTGTCCTCGGAAACGGCACCAGTCTGGCCCAGGCTCGCCGATCTCGGCAAGACGTTACTCGACACCGGACTGGTCGAGCAGCGTCGTATTTCCGTTTTTGTTTGTGTTTGCGCAGATGTTCACTGCGCAGATTTCGTTTTCATATCGGCTTTCACAGATACCGACGGAGCGGCCATAGAATTCCAGAAAGCAGACCCTCATTTCGATCTCGACAGACCCGTGAAATGTGCATAGGCTGCGCTGCCTCCGCAAAGGCTAATCAACGGGAGAGGGCGAATTCTCTATGAGCGACGACCGCAAAGTCCCCCATCTGGACTCCCTGACGAAGCAGCTTTCCGACAAGACGATGGATCGGCGCGAGTTCGTGCGCTACGCGACGCTGCTCGGCCTCGCCGCCCCTGTCGCCTATGCCATGGCTGGAACCATCACCGGCGAGCCCTTCGCGCCGACGGCCGAAGCCCAGGCGGCAGCCATGCCGAAGGGCGGCGTGCTGCGCATCGGCACCCGCATCAAGGAAATCAAGTCGCCGCACACCTATTCGTGGGGCGGCTATGACTCGAACATCTCCCGCCAGGTGGTCGAGTATCTGACCTTCACCGACCGGGACGGCGTCACCAAGCCGTATCTGTTCGAGAGCTGGACCGTCTCCGAGGATCTGAAGACCTGGACCTTCAAGCTCCGCAAGGGCGTGAAGTGGCACAACGGCCAGGAACTGGTCGCCGACCATGTCGTCTGGAACCTGAAGCGCGTGCTCGACCCGGCGGTCGGTTCATCCATGATCGGCCTGATGAAGGGCTACATGCTGAACGACAAGAAGGGCGCCGACGGCAAGGACACGACCGAGGTCTGGGCCGCCAACGCGATCGAGAAGGTCGACGACTACACCGTCCGCTTCAACTGCAAGGTGCCGCAGGTCGCGGTTCCGGAACATCTGTTCCACTACCCGATGGCGATCCTGCATCCCGACGACAAGGGCGTCTTCGGCGTCGGCGCGCAGGGCACCGGACCGTTCAAGCTGGTCGAATACGAAGTCGGCAAGAAGGCCGTCTTCAAGAAGCAGCCCGGCTATTGGGGCGGCGATGTCGCCCTCGACGGCATGGAACAGATCGACATGGGCGACGACGCCTCCGCGGCCATCGCGGCGCTCGCCTCCAAGCAGATCCACGGCCTGGTGTTCGCCGATCCGACCCAGTACGACGCCCTCAAGGCGATGCCGCACCTCGCCTTCTATGACGTGCCGACCGCCGAGACCGGCGTCATGCGCATGCGCAGCGACGCCAAGCCCTTCGACGACGCCCGCGTCCGCAAGGCGATGCGCCTGGCGATCGACAGCGAGACCGTGCTCAAGGTCGCGCTGCGCGGCCTCGGCACCGTCGGCGAGCACCATCACTGCTCGGTCTCGCATCCCGACTATGCCGCGATCGCGCCGATGAAGCGCGACGTGGCCGCCGCCAAGAAGCTGCTCGCCGAGGCCGGCCATCCGAACGGCATCAAGAGCGAGATCATCGTGCCGAACGACCATGCCTGGTTCCAGGCCATGGCCGAAGCCTGCCAGCAGATGTGGAAGGAAGCGGGCATCGACATCGCCATCAAGCCGATGCCGGGCGCGCAGTACTGGGACGTGTGGACCAAGGTGCCGATGGGCGTGACCATCTGGTATCACCGCCCGCTCGCCATCATGTGCCTCGGCCTCGCCTACCGGACCGGCGTTCCGTGGAACGAGTCGGGCTATTCGAACAAGAAGTTCGACGAGATCCTGACCCAGGCCGAAGGCGTCGTCGATCTGACCAAGCGCAAGGCGCTCGTCGCCGAGCTCGAGAAGATCATGCAGGAGGACGGCCCGCTGGTTCAGCCGGTCTTCCGCAACGCCTTCACGTTCATGGACAAGAAGGTCAAGGGCTTCTCGATGCACCCGACCAACTACCTGTTCGGCTGGCGCATCGGCCTGGAGGCCTGATCGCACTCGGGTCGGGGTGAAGACTCATACCAACGGCCCAGGATGCTGACGCATCGGGCCGTTGAAGTGACGCGAATTTCTCATAGGCGTCAGAGGCATGAGAAATCCGCGTATCGAATACCGACGATCATTCCATGTCCGTCGGTATCAGGCGCCCTGACCCCACAGCTCGTTGTCCCGGCCGGAACGCAGGTTCCGGCCGTTTTTTTTGTCGGTCGCCCAAAGCCGCCGCGATCGTTACGGCCGCTTGAAATCGGGCGCGCGCGCCGCGCCGGTGATGATCGGGTCGGCCGCCCCCTCCGTCGCCCCGACCAGATCGGCGCGCGGGTAGCCGGGCACGCGGGCGAGCACGGCGCGCAGCGGCTCGGTCGCCCAGGCGCGCGAGACGAAATCGCGATGCTCGGTGCCCGGCGCCTCGACGAAGCGGACCTCGCCCGGCGCGATCCGGCGCAGCGGCGGCCCGGACTGGATCGGCCCGGCCCCGGCGACCAGGGCGGCGAGGCGGCGCTGGGCGGACGCGGTCGACGGCGAGGCAGCGCTGACGAAGAAGGCGTTGCGGCGCCGGGCGATGAAGCGGGCGAAGCGCTCCTCCTCGCCGAACAGCGCGTCGAGCAGGATGACGCCGGCGAGGCGGTCGGCGACGCCGCCGACCTCGAGCCCGAAGGCGGCCGGCAGGTAGCCGCCGCTATAGGCGGCGATCACCACCGGCGAGGTCGCGAAGCGCTGGGCGCTGACCGGGTCGCCATGCAGGCGCGCGAGTTGGACGGCAGCCTCCTCCAGAAACAGCTTCAGGTGTCCCGGCTCCCAGAAGCGGCCGGCACTGGAATCGAGCGCATCGACGGCCAGTTGCGGCGCGACCAGCACGGCATTGAGGCCGGAGGCCGCGACCTGGCGGGCGACGCCCTGACGATCGCGCACGTCGCGATCGAGCCGCGCCTCGTTGCCGTGCAGATAGAGCACGATCAGCGCCGGCCGGGCCGGATCGAAGCCGCGCGGGATCGACAGCAGCACGCGCCGGTCCGCATAGGTCCGGTCCTCGAAATAGACCCCGCCGCGCGGCGCGGTGTGGCCGAGCCGGCCGTCGCGCTCGACATCCAGGAACGGCTTGCCGGTGCCCGGAATGGTGCCGCGATAGGGGAACGGCGCGGTCTCGAAGGGCACGATGCGGGTCAGGGTTTCGGCCACGGCGAGTTGTCCGGCTTCGCGTCCGTCGGCCCGCGCCAGGCGCAGTGCGATCGGATCGCGCGGCGCCTCCGCCGCATCGGCGGGTGTCGGCTGCCAGCCGGCGAGACCGGCGAACAGCAGGATGGCGGCAAGGCGATTGCAGGCAAGGCGATCGCAGGCAAGGCGCATGAATTCGGTCCCGGTGGAGACCGATCCCCGCCGATCCGATCACGCGACCGCCGCGGGCAGGCTCCCGACAGGAGTGTCGGACAGGAGGCTTGAGGATTCGTTAACCATGACCGCCGGGGTGTTTCCAGGACCGAGGCGGGCGCGGTCTTCCTTCGGCGACCCGCCGAGACGGGCCCGCGTCGCCGTCCGCACGGTTCATGCCGGATGTCCGGCGCGGGCCCCCAGCCTGTCGGGGCCGCGCGCACCGCGTCCGGTTCACTGATACTCGGTGCGGCAGCAGCGCACGAAGCGGGAACTGACCCAGCCGGTGCGCCCGCGCAGCACCTCGACCCGGTACCAGTCGCCACGGGATTCCAGGACCTTGAGCTTGGTATTCTCAACCAGTTTCTCAACCACATTGGCGAGCGTCGGATCGGCGTAGGGCGAACTGCGCAGGGCGAGCCAGCGGTCCTCGATCGTGGTGAAGCCGGAGACGTAGTGGTAATTGGCCGAACTGGTCGTCAGGCGTCCGGCCGATCCGCCCGTGCTGCCGGCCGACGCGGTCGAGGTGCCCTGATCGCAGCGCATGAAGCGTGCGGCGGCCCAGCCGATCTGGCCGGTGTCGCTCTCGATCCGGTTCCAGTCGCCGCTCGTCTCGATCAGCCGCACGCGGCTGTCCTCCTGCAGGCGCTCGACCAGATTGCCGAGCGTCGGATCCGCATAGGGCGTGCTGCGCAGGGCGAGCCAGCGGTCGACCACGGTGGTGAAGCCGCCGATGGTGCAGGTCCGCCGGTCCGGCGCAGGCGGCGGGGTGTAGGTCGTCGCCGGCGGGGTATAGACCGGCGGCGGGGTATAGACCGGCGGCACGGGGTCCGGCACCGGATCGGGCGGCGGCGCGACCGCGGCGACGGCGGTCGCCGGCAGGCTGCGCAGCCGATCGAGCGCGGCGCTGCGGGCGATGCAGGCCTCGCAGACCCGGGCGATGAAGATCAGCAGCCGCTCGCGGTCGAAGCCGGCCTCCTCCAGGCCGCGCCGCTCCGACAGGATGACGCCGAGCCGGCGCGACACCTCCGCCCGGATCTCGGGATTGCGGGCGGAGGCGACCAGCGCGTTCAGGGCATACTCGTCCCAGCCGGCCCGGCCGAGCGCCGCGGCGTCGGCATCGTAGGACGGCACCGGCGCGATCGACGGCGTGACCGCATTTGCCGCCGGACCGGTCGCGGCCCCCTCTCCAACCGCGCCGAGCATGATCGGCTCGCTGCCGATCGAACCGGTGCGGTAGGGCTCCTGCGGTTCGCGGTTCTGGCGGCGCGCCATGTCGCGCGTCGAGCGGATCACGTCGTCGCGGACCCGGCGCAGCGCGAATTCGACCTCGACGCCGGGCTCGGTCAGATGTTCGACCAGCGCCGCCGTAAACGGGCTGAGACCGCCCTCCCCGTCGAAGGCAACCCGGCCCGGGCCAGTCGCGTAGCCGATCAGCGTGTTGGAGACGACCGGTTCGGCGCGCGCCAGGCCGCGCGTGAAGGCCCCCTTGGTGGCGACCCGCTTCATGCCGGTCAGGAACGGATTGTCGCGGCAGGCGTCGAGCAGCACGAGGCGCAGCTTGGCGACGCTATCGAGCGAGGCGAGCACGTCGTCGAGCGGGATCGCCTGATACTTGACCTCGCGGTCGGTGGTCAGCCGGGCGTCGACCGGGACCAGATAGTTCATGCCCGAGACTTCGATGCCGTGGCCGGAATAGAACACGACCGCGATATCGGCGCCGCGCGCCTCGTCCTGGAAGGCGTCCAGGATGCGCGACATCGAGGCACGGTCGAGATCCTTGCCGGCAATGACGGCATCGAAGCCGGCCTTCTTGAAGAGCGCCTCCATGGCGTCGGCGTCGTTGACGGCGTTGACCAGCGGCGCGTTCGGATAGGCCGCATTGCCGATGACCAGCGCGACGCGCTTGCCGGCGGCACCGGCCGGTCCGCCATCCAGCCCGGCCATCGCCAAGATGGCCACCAGCATGATCCAGAGCGCACGCCCGACCATAGCCCCACCCGCGTTTCCGCTGCCCCCCGGCAGGTCCGATGAATATGATGACGCCATGGAATGGCGCCGTATGCAATCGTTGGGATGGGTGTCCGGGGGTCCTCAAGGCGTCAAAAATCTTGGAGCCGCCCGCCGCAGACCCTGGGCCTTGCGCACCGGGTCGCCGGAATGGTCAAGTCGCCGGGTTCCGCATTGCCGCTTCGTCGAGGATCGCGCGCCCGTGCCCCTCCGCCACCACCTTGCCGCCCGCCTCGGCGCGACCCTTCTGGCGGCTGCCGCAACCGCGCCGGCCGCGGCGCTCGAAGCCGCGGCGGGACCTTCCGGATGCCGGCCGGCCGATCTGGTCGTGGTGCTCGATGTCGGCCACACGCCCGAGCAATCCGGCTCGGCGAGCGCGACCGGCCGGCGCGAATACGACCTGAACCTGGCACTCGCCGAGGCGATCGCCCGCGAGGCGGTCGCAGCCGGCTTCACGGCGACGCAGGTCATGAAGACGACCGGGTCCGGGCGGCCGCAACTGGAGAGCCGCAGCCGGCGCGCGGCCGAGATCGGCGCCGGCCTGTTCCTGTCGATCCACCACGATGCCGTGCAGGACCGCTACCTGAAGACCTGGTTCGCCAACGGCGCCACGCGCCGCTATTCCGATCTCTTCGCCGGCCATTCCCTGTTCGTCTCCGAACTCGGCGCGCGGCCGGCCGAGAGTTTCGGCTTCGCCCTGCGGCTCGGCGACCGGCTGCAATCGATCGGCATGCGCCCGACGCGCCACCACAACGAGCCGATCCCGGGCGAGAACCGGCCGTTCCTGGACGAGGCGCGCGGTATCCACCGCTACGACGAACTGATCGTGCTGAAGACCGCCGCCATGCCGGCCGTGCTGTTCGAGGCCGGCGTCATCGTCAACCGCGCGGAGGAGCGGCGCATCGTGCGGCCGGAATTCCGCCGCTGCGTCGCCCGCGCGGTCGCCGCCGCCCTGGCCGACTGGTGCCCCGGCGACAAACCGCCGGAGCCCCTCGCCTGCCGGATGCCGACGCCGGACGGCGGCGCGCTGTCGGAAGAGCCCGAGACCGGCACCGGCGGGACGGAATAGCCGCGATCAGAAGCGGTGACGGTAGCCGACCGAAACCACGTTGGAGCCGCCCCAGACGCCGTTGAAGGTGCCGAAAACGCCCGAGCGGTGGTGGAAGCGGAATACGAACTCGTGTTCCTTGTGGTCGGGCAGCGCGAAGGTCAGTTCCGGCGCGAAATAATGCAGGATGTGCGAGCGGCGGCGGCTCGCCAGTTCCTCGCGCGGGAAACTGTCCAGATAGTTGAGGCCGGTCGAGGCGGCGAGCGTCGTATAGAGCCGGTCGTTCCAGAAGAAGCCGTCGTAGCGGACGAAGGTCGCCACCCAGGCCTCGTTGCCGGAATAGCGCGGCCCGAAGCGGTGGCCGACGCCGCCTTCCAGCTCGACCGAGAAATCGGTCCAGAAGCGGCCGATGCGGCGGTTCACGGCAGCGCCGGTCCAGACATAGTCCTCCGGGTGCAGCAGCCACGGCTTGATCAGCAGCTGGTGCATGTCGTGCTGGCCGCCCGACGAGCCGAAGAACACGGCGAGGCCCCAGAGCTTCTCCGTCGCGATCGGGGCGGGCGACAGGAGGCTCGCATCGGGGATCGTCGGCGCGACCGCAACGGGCGCGGGCGCGAGAAGGTCGGCGGCCGCAGCGTGCGACGCCGCGACCGAGGCGCCGGCAAGCCAGACGGCCGCGAGACCGGCGCGCGCCGCGCGTGATCGTGCGGTGGGACCGCCGGAGCCGGGCGTCTGGGACTGGTTTGAATCGGGTCGCCGCATAGCCTGCTCACGGTTACATATCGGTCACATTCGCAAAAGCCCAGGCGAGCGCCGCGGGGGCTTTCCTGATGCCGCGGTGCAAACCGGCAACGGTCGCCGGCGGGGCCGCCGTGCCGATCCGGCCGGCACCGTCGAAATCGTCCAATCGCGACGGAAATCGAAGCCAAGGTCGCCCGATGGGTCGCAATCGGGACAACACCGCGTCAGGAATGGCCCGTAATCTCATGCTCATGTCCCGTCGGATGCCGTCATGATCCAGGCTGTGGTGCGAAAGTTCGTTTCTCTGGTGCTGACGCTGCTCGCGGCGTCGTTCCTGGTTTTCGCCGTTACGGAATTCTCCCCCGGCAATGTCGCGCGCAAGACGCTCGGCCCGTACGCGCCGCAGGAGAGCGTCGACCTCCTTTATAGTAAGCTGGGTCTGAACGATCCCTTGCCGATCCGTTACGCGCGCTGGCTCGGCGTGCTGGTCGGCGCCAAGGCCGATCCGCTGCAGGATCCCGCGCTGGGGCTCGACTTCAAGGATCCGCGCGGCGACCGCTACTTCCTGAATTTCGGCTATTCGTCGCTCTACAAGGTCCCGGTCAACGACGTGATCTGGAAGCGGCTCGGCAACACGGCGCTGCTCGCCGGCCTCGCCTTCGGGCTGATCGTGCCGCTGGCGCTGGTGCTCGGCATCCTCGCCGGCATGCGCGAGGGCAGCGTGCTCGACCGGACGATCTCGGTCTTCGGCATCGTCACCACCTCGGTGCCGGAATTCGCCTCCGGCGTGTTCCTGGTCGCAATCTTCGTGGTCTGGCTCGGCTGGCTGCCGGGCACCAGCCCGCTCGATGCCGGGGCCGGCTGGCCGATCTGGTCGCAGCTGATCCTGCCGGTCGCCGTCCTGGTGCTCTACGACACCGGCTATGTGGTGCGCATGGTGCGCGGCTCGATGGCCGAGGTGATGAGCAAGGCCTATATCCGCACCGCCATCCTGAAGGGCCTGCCGTTCCGGGACGTGGTGGTCCGCCACGGCGTGCGCAACGCCATGATCGCGCCCTTCACGGTCATCCTGCTGCAGATCAACTTCCTGATCTCCGGCGTCGTGGTGACCGAGATGGTGTTCTCCTATCCGGGCTTCGGCCGCATGATCCTGGAGGCGTCGCTGTTCGGCGACATCCAGCTGGTCGAGGCGGCGACCCTCATCGCCCTGGTCGTGGCGGTGGCGACGCAGTTCGTCAGCGACATCGGCTACGCCCTCCTCAACCCGCAGATCCGGCTGTCATGACCGCGCCCCCCGTCCCGACGAACAACGTCCCGACGAACAACGTCCCGACGCCCGACGCCGCCAAGCCTGAGGCTGCGAAGTCAGGCGCACGGCCGAGCGCGGCCGAGATTCGGGCCGACGCGATCGAGCGGCCGCCCGGCCTGATCCGTCGCCTGCCGACCTCCGGCGTCGCCATGGTCGGCATCGGCATCATCCTGTTCTGGACGATCCTCGCCATCACGGCCCCCTGGCTGCCGATCGATCCGCCGAACAAGTCCGATCTCGCCTCCTTCGCCAATCCGGGGCCGTCGGCCGCCCATTGGCTCGGCGTCGACATCAAGGGCCGCGACATCCTCGCGCGCATCATCTGGGGCGCGCAGCGCGTGCTGACCGTCGCCCCCCTCGCCGCGCTCTGCGCCTATCTGGTCGGCTGCCCGCTCGGCCTCCTCGCCGGCTACTACGGCGGCAAGGTCGATGCGGTCGTGTCGCGCGCCGGCGACGTGATCCTGTCCTTCCCGATCATCATCCTCTACGTGATCCTGATCGCCACGATCGGCCCGTCGATCCTCAACATCATGCTCGCCGTGGTGCTCGCCTCCGGTCCCGGCGTGGCGCGCATCGTGCGCGGCCTGACGCTCGAGCAGCGCCATCTCGACTATGTCGCGGCGGCGGAGCTCCGGCGCGAGAGCGCGTTCTACATCATGTTCGTGGAGCTGCTGCCCAACTGCCGCGGCCCGCTGATCACCGATTTCTGCCTGCGCGTCGGCTACACGATCATCACCATCGGCATCCTCGGCTTCCTCGGCCTCGGCCTGCCGCCGCCGGATCCCGACTGGGGCACCATGGTCAAGGAAGGCACGACCATGATCTCGATCCGGCCGCACATGTCGCTGTTCCCGGCCATCGCCATCGTGACACTGGTGCTCGGCTTCAACCTCGTCGCCGACGGACTGCGCGAACTCTCGCTGAAGGACTGAGCCGATGGCCGCGCCCACCCCCTCCGCGTCCGCGCCGCTGCTGTCGATCGAACATCTGAAGGTCGAGTACCATTCCGCGGCCGGCACCGTGGTGGCGATCCCGGACCTGACGCTCTCCATCGCGCCGGGCGAGAGCTATGGCCTCGTCGGCGAATCCGGCTGCGGCAAGTCCACGCTGCTGATGGCGGTGATGCGCCATCTGGGCGCGACCGGACGCATCGCCGGCGGCCGCATCCTGTTCGGCGGGCGCGACATCGCCGCTGCGGCGGAAACCGATCTCGGCGACGTGCGCGGCCGCGGCATCTCGATGGTCTACCAGGATCCGAACGCGGCCCTGAACCCGACCATGAAGATCGGCCGGCAGCTGATGGAAGTGCCGATGCTGCATGCCGGGCTCGATGCCGGTGCGGCGCGCGAGGAGGCGCGGCGGGTGCTGCGCGAGGTGCACCTGCCCGATCCCGACAGCGTCATGCAGCGCTATCCGCACCAGCTGTCGGGCGGCCAGAAGCAGCGCGTGGTGATCGCCATGGCGCTGCTGGCCAAGCCGCAGCTGCTGCTGCTCGACGAGCCGACCACCGGCCTCGACGTGACGGTGGAGGCGGCCGTGCTCGACCTGGTCGGCGAGCTGCGCGACCGTTTCGGCACGGCGCTGCTCTACATCACCCACAATCTCGGCGTGGTCGCCAAGGTCTGCGAACGCGTCGGCGTGATGTATCTCGGCGACCTGGTCGAGGAGGCGCCCGTGCGCGAACTCTTCGCCCGGCCGCGCCATCCCTATACGCGCCGGCTGATGGCCTGCGTGCCGCATCTCGGCGGCGACAAATACACGACCTCGTTCCTGCCGATCCCCGGCCAGCCGCCGGGCCTGTCGCGCCGTCCGCCCGGCTGCGGCTTCGCCCCGCGCTGCGAGGGCTTCGTCGCCGGCCGCTGCGACAGGCCGGTACCGGAGGAACGGGCCGAGCCGAACCACCGCATCCGCTGCATCCGCCATCGCGAAGTCGACAGTTTCGAGGGCACCAGCCAGGGCGCGGTGCATCCCGGGCGGCCGGGCGACACCACCATCCTGGCGGCCGAGCATCTCGCCAAGGTCTACGATCTCGGCCGCCCGGCCTTCTCGGCGCGCGCGCGCAAGCTGATCGCCAACGACGATCTGAACTTCTCGGCCCGCAACGGCGAGATCATCGCCATCGTCGGCGAATCGGGCTCCGGCAAGTCGACCTTCGCTCGGGTGCTGGCCGGCCTGCAGCCGGCCTCGGCCGGCCGGCTGATGGTGCTCGGCGACGATCTCTCGGCCAAGAGCGCCCGCGCTCGCACCTCCGACCAGCTCGCGCAAATCCAGATGGTGTTCCAGAACCCGGACGCGACGCTCAATCCCTCGCACAGCGCCGGCTTCCCGATCGCGCGGGTTCTCAAGAAGTTCGGCATCGTCTCGGGCGCCAAGGCGATCGACGCGCGCATCGATGCGCTGTTCGACATGGTCCGCCTGCCGCGCGCCTTGAAGCGGCAGCGGCCGGGCCGGCTCTCCGGCGGCCAGAAGCAGCGCGTCGCGATCGCCCGCGCCTTCGCGGCCGAGCCTTCGATCCTGGTCGCCGACGAGCCGGTCTCGGCGCTCGACGTCTCGGTGCAGGCGGCGATCGTCAACCTGCTCCTGCAGATCCAGGCCGATCGCGGCACCACCATCGTGTTCATCAGCCACGACCTGGCGCTGGTCCGCCATCTCGCCGACAGCGTGATCGTGATGTATCTCGGCCGGGTGATGGAACAGGGGCCGGTCGGCCGGCTGTTCGACCCGCCCTATCACCCCTATACCGAGGCGCTGCTCTCCGCCGTGCCGGTCGCCGATCCGACGGTGACCCAGGCGCGCATCCGCCTGGAGGGCGAGATCCCGAGCCCGATCGACGTGCCGAAGGGGTGCCGTTTCTCCGGCCGCTGCCCGCGCAAGCTCGGCCCGGACTGCGACACGGTCCCGCCGCCGGCGCGCGAGGCCGGCGACGGTCATGTCATCTATTGCCATATCCCGGTCGAGGACCTCGCCCGTCTGGCGCCGATCGTGCGTCACGAAAAGGCCGGCGCCGCCGTCGCCTGACCCGACGCCGGTCCAGGGTCTGGGCCTCACGGGTCGGAGCCTCCTCCCTGGTGCGGCGACGCGCCGGGGGGCCCGGCGCTTGCCGAACGGCGCCTAGAGCCTGTCCCGGTCAGATCGAAACGATCTGACCGAAAAGGACCGGCTCAAGCCACTGAATCTGGAGCATTTCCTTGTCGATTGGATGAGTCCATCCAATCGGAAAATGCTCTAGGATCCGGCCAGCGTCGCGCGCAGCCGATCCTCCTGCGCGACCAGGTCCGGCGTCATCGCCTCGCCGAAATCGGCCATTTCGTAGAGCGGGCGGATTTCGATCTCGCTCGGCTCCGGCATCGGGTTGGGGCATCGCTTGACCCAGGCGACCGCCTCGTCCAGGTCCTTGACCTGCCAGATCCAGAAGCCGGCGATCAACTCCTTGGTCTCCGCGAAGGGGCCGTCGATGACGGTGCGCGACGCCCCGTCGAAGGCGATGCGCTTGCCGGCCGAGGACGGCTTCAGCCCGTCGCCGGCCTGCATGATGCCGGCCGCCACCAGTTCCTCATTGAAGCGGCCCATCGCCTCCAGAAGCTCCGTCGACGGCAGCGTGCCCGCCTCGCTGGACGCCGTCGCCTTCACGATCACCATCACGCGCATGTCTTCCGTCCTCCTCGTCGGCTCGGGTCCCCTCGACCCGTCGGAGAGATGACGCCGGAACCGCCGTCGGGCCGACAGCGGCGGGCGCCATTTTTCCAGTATGGCCGCAACCCGCTCCGCGGACGTGACCGGGCCGGCCCTGTCCGGCGGGGCGCTCTATGCTAGATGTCGATCAAACGAACCGATCGAAACGAGGTTCCATGCCGCTCCGCCGCCTTGCCCTCGCCGCCCTGGTCGCCATGCCGGCCGCCCATGCCCGGGCCGACGCCCTCGCCGACCGGATCGGGCAGATCCCGGCGGAGGTCGAGGAAACACGACTGGTCGGCGAATGGACCGAAGGCACGGAAACCGGCACCTACCGGATCGTCGTGGTCCGCACCGGCCTTCAGGAGGTGCGCACCCGGCTCTTCGTGCAGTGGATCGTGCCGTCGGAGGCGGCGCCGCGCCTCAAGGCGACCACAGAGATCGAGGAGGTGATCGAGCTCGGCGGCGACGTGAAGGAGACCACCATCGAACTGGCCGACAACACGCTGCAGATGACCGTCGACCTCGGCGGCAGCGCCAGGACCGCCGGCCAGTATCTGGTCACCGTCGAGGCGCCCGGGCGCTATTCCTTCAAGAAGGCGCCGCCGGCACCGCAGTGACGGACGACGAGGCCGCCCATCGCACAGGCCGCCCCTGGCACGGGCCGCCCGACCGTGCCCGGGCTTAGGCTAGGAGCCAGTCGCGCAGAGCCGCGGAGACCGCGTCCGGCCGCTCCAGCGTCGACAGATGTCCGGCCTCCTCGACCACGACGAGACGGCTGCCGGCGATGCCGTCGCGCATTTCGCGGGCGAGATCCGGTGGCGTGATGGCATCCTCGGCCCCGACCAGGACCAGCGTCGGGCACCTTATGGCGGCGAGCCCGGGCCGCGAATCGACACGGTTCAGGATCGCGGTCTGCTGGCGGACGAAGGCATCGGCGCCGGTCGCCGACGCCATGGCGCGCACCGTGCCGGTCAACGCATCGTCGCCGTGATGGCGCGCGGCCAGCAGCTTCGGGATCTGCAGGTCGGGAATGCGGGCGAAGCCGCCGCGCTCGGCGATCGCGATCTGTTGCCGGCGAAGCTCCTGGGCCTCGGGGCTGTCGGCGCGCGCCTGGGTATCGAGCAGCGCCAGACGGTCGACCCGCTCCGGGGCCTGGCGCAGGATCTCGAAGGCGAGGTAGCCGCCCATCGACAGGCCGGCGAGCGCGAAGCGCGCCGGAGCGTCCGCCAGGATGGCGGCGGCCAGATCCGCCATGGCGTCGTGGGCCGTGTGATCGGCAACCGCAACCATGCGTCCCGCCCCCAGCGTGCAAAGCTGCGGCCCCCACAAGGCCGCCGTACAATTGAGCCCGGGTATCATGAGAAGGGGAAGTGTCACGGCTTGCGATCCTCGGCACCAGTCCACGGGCCGGGGCGGCGCCATGGCAGATCAGAGAATAATCACGATTCCCGGACCAATAACGGCGCTTTTCAAATTCTGAGATTGACTTTTTCATCTCGGTCCGTATGTTGCGCGGGTCTTTCGCAGTGCACCATCAGCCTGCGCGCCGCCCGCATGCGAATTCGGACAGCAAGCCCTAGCGGAGGCCGATTGACGGTCCTCAGTCGGGCATGACGGCGACGCAGCCACGGGACCCATGACCGAACAGCCAACCGCTCCGCAGACCGACGCTCCGATCGAGGCGTCCGAGTCTCTCCAGGCCGAAACGCCCCGCTTCTCCGATCTCGGCCTGTCAGAGAAGGTTCTCGCAGCCGTCTCGGCCGCAGGCTATGTCGTTCCGACTCCGATCCAGGCCCAGGCGATCCCGATCGTGCTCGAATTGCGCGACATCGTCGGCGTGGCCCAGACCGGCACCGGCAAGACGGCCTCCTTCGTGCTGCCGATGTTGACCCGCCTCGAAAAGGGCCGGGCCCGGGCGCGCATGCCGCGCACGCTGATCCTCGAACCGACGCGCGAACTCGCCGCGCAGGTCGAGGAGAATTTCAACAAATACGGCATCAACCACAAGCTGACCGTCGCGCTGCTGATCGGCGGCGTCTCGCTCGACGAGCAGGTCAAGAAGCTCGATCGCGGCGTCGACGTGCTGATCGCGACGCCCGGCCGTCTGCTCGATCTGTTCGAGCGCGGCCGCATCCTGATGAACGGGGTCGAAATCCTGGTCATCGACGAAGCCGACCGCATGCTCGACATGGGCTTCATTCCGGACATCGAGCGCATCTGCAAGATGCTGCCGCCGAGCCGGCAGACCATGATGTTCTCGGCCACCATGCCGCCCGAGATCAAGCGGCTCGCCGATACCTTCCTGCGCGACCCGAAGCGCGTCGAGACCGCCAAGCCGGCGACCACGGCCAAGACCGTGTCGCAGTTCCTGGTCGCCTCCGGCCGCGAACAGCACGACAAGCGCGACGTTCTGCGCACCCTGGTGCGCGATTCGAAGGACCTCAAGAACGCGATCGTGTTCTGCAACCGCAAGCGCGACGTGCAGATCGTCTATCGCAGCCTGGAAAAGCACGGCTTCAATGTCGGCGCGCTGCACGGCGACATGGACCAGCGCGCCCGCATGGCGACGCTCGACGGCTTCCGGGCCGGCCGCATCACCCTTCTGGTCGCCTCCGATGTCGCCGCGCGCGGGCTCGACATCCCGGATGTCAGCCACGTCTACAATTACGATGTGCCGGTTCATGCCGAGGACTATGTCCACCGCATCGGCCGCACCGGTCGGGCCGGGCGATCCGGCGTGGCCATCACCATCGTCACCGATCTCGACGGCAAGCATCTCGCCGCGATCGAGAAGCTGACCAATCAGAAGCTCGAATGGATGGGCGAGCCGGCCGCCGCCGGCAGTGGCCGCACCTCGGAGCGTCACCGCGGTGGCGACGAGCGCCGTCGGTCCGGCCGTTCGTCGCCGGACAGCGACCGTCCGCGTCATACCGCCGCAGCTTCCGGCGAGGGCGGAAGCCGCCCGCCGCGCGGCGAGCGCCCCGGACGCTCCGAACGCCCCGAACGCCCCGAACGCCAGGAGAGTTCGCGTTCGCGGACCCGCCCGGTCGAGCCGCGCGAGAAGGCGGCCCCCGTCGAGGCGGAGGCCCGCAACCGTCCGGCACCGCGGCCCGAGCCCCGCCCCGCCCCGCGTCAGGAGCCGCGGCACGAACCGCGTCGCCAGGAGCGGCGCCATGAACCCGAAGATCAACACGCCTTCGGTCATGGCGATCAGGTCCCGGCATTCCTTCTGCGCCCGACCCGCCCTGCGAAGGCGGCCGGCTCGAGCAGGTAATTCTTGCCCGCGCCAAGTGCTCCCCCAGGGTTGCATGCTGTCGGATGACTATTTGCCCAGAGTGTGAGGATTGTTCGGGAAGCGAAACGCGGTTTTTTGCTTAACCCACGCTTAAGTCCTTGCATATAACTTCGTTTGCAATAGGCATGGGGTGCTGCTTTCGGGCCGCATCCCATTGTCCGGTTTGGGGACGGGCTATGGGCGAGAGTGATGATTTTCGTAGAACGATCGGCTACGGCGAGTCAGCGCTTGGACATCTGAAGAAGAACGCCATACCGGCCTATCCGCGCCATTATGAGCTTTGGTATACTTATGCGGCCGGCTTCAATCATTCCCTGAACAAGGCCATCAACGAGATCATTCGGCTCCGCGGTCGCATCTCGACTGCCGAGGTGGCCCAGGTCTACGATCAGTTTGTTTCGCCCAGTCGTCTCGGTGAACGCATCGAGGAGGTCGGCGGCCGTCTCTCGACCGAGATCGGCCAGGTGATGGGGGCGTTGGACAGTTCGATCGCGACGACATCCGGCTACCGCAACTCGCTCGACAACGCGACGCAGCTCCTGAACGGCGCGGAGGATGGCGCGGCCGTCAAGGTGGTGATCGACGGCCTGATCGCCGTGACGCGCAAGACCGAGCAGGCCAACAAGATCCTGGAATCGAAGCTCGAGGACAGCCGGCGCCAGATCGCCGAACTGCAGGAGAGCCTGGAGGCGATCCGCTACGAGAGCCTGACCGACGATCTGACCACCCTCGCCAATCGGAAGCATTTCGAGCATTCGATGGAACGGGCGCTCAACGATGCGAACCAGAGCAACGACCCGTTCACGTTGCTGATGACCGACATCGATCATTTCAAGAAGTTCAACGACACCTACGGCCATCAGACCGGCGACCAGGTGCTTCGCCTCGTCGCGCTCGCGGTCAAGCAGAACGTCAAGGGCCAGGACGTCGCCTGCCGGTACGGCGGCGAGGAATTCGCCGTGATCCTGCCGCGCACCAATCTGCGCCAGGCGGTGGTCGTGGCGGAACATATCCGCCAGGCGGTGATGTCCAAGGAACTGATCAAGCGCTCGACCGGCGAGAATCTCGGCCGGATCACCATCTCGATCGGCGTTTCCTCCTGGCGGCGCGGCGACACCGCCCAATCGATGATCGAGCGGGCCGACACCTCGCTCTATGCCGCCAAGCGCGGCGGCCGCAACCTGGTCCGCTGCGAAACCGACCAGGACGTGACCGGCAATTCCGAAGTGGCGTGAGGGGCGGCGGGGCGGGCGTCAGGGCTCGATGAGGATATTGCGGCAATTCCCGGTGACGCCCTCGCGTGTGGCCCATTCCACGCATTTGTAGTACTCGGCGGTGCGATCGCGCTTCGGCTTCGCGGCAGAGGTTGCGGTCGACGGCAAGGCCGCGTCGGGCTTGGTCTTCGAAGTCCCGGGAACGACGGCCGTCTTCGTGGCCTCGCAACGGCCCGATGCCGTCCGGCGTGTGCCCTTCGGACATACGGTTTCCAGCGCCACGCAGGTTTCGCCCTTGAGCTTCTCGCCGGGGCCGCAGACGGGTTTCGGCTTGCAGAGATTGTCATCGTAGCGGCGCATCTGTTCCAGGAGGCCGGCATCGATGTCGGCGACGGCAACCCGCATCTTGGCCGCGCGCCCGAAGCGAGCCAGCGCCTCGGTCGCCGCCGATGTCCATTCCCCCTCGACCGGCCCCGGCGCACAGGCAAGCCGCTGCAATTCGCGCCGCACCTCGCGTTTGATCTCTGTCAGTTCGGGTGACGCCCCGCCGGCCGCCGGCGCCGGGGTGGCGGCGGGTGCTGCCGGCGGCTTCGCCTCGGCGCCGCCGCCCGGGAGCGCGGCCACGGTCTGCTTCGCCTTGAGCGTCTCGATCCGCTCCTGGGCGAGCCGGACCAGATAGCCCTCCTTGTAGAGGTCGACGAAAGCCTGCCAGGCGCCGATGGTTCCGACCCGCTCGGCAAACTCGAAGTCGCTCCGCTCCGTCGACATGGCGGGCACGGGCGCCGCCACCGGGGCGGGCGCGGCCACGACCGGCGGCGGCGCGACGGGGGCCGGCGGCACGATATGGACCGGATCCCGGCCGAAGCTCTGGTAGAGGAACGGTTCCTGCCGGCCCGCGGTGGCGACGCGGACCTCGTCGCCGACCGCCCCGAACAGGAAGCGCACGTCGAGCCCGGGCGTTGCGATGTGGCGGATCAAGGCCGTCGTGAACGGGCTGTTGCGACCCGTGCCGTCTTCCGCCGTCGTCTTGTCCCGCGCCGCATAGGCGATCGCCTCGCGGCCGCTGGTCTCGACCCGGGCCAGACCGCGGGCGGTGGTGGCGCGCGTCAGCGTGCCGAGCCCGGCACGGAACGGATTGTCCCGGCAGGCATCGAGGATGACGAGTTTCAGACCGCGCGCCGGCTCCAGCGCCTGGCGCACGCGGTCGAGCGGGATGGTCTCGTCGGCGATGCGCGATTCGCGCTTCACCTTGGCGTCGACCGGCACCAGCCAGTTGGTGCCGCCATATTCGAAGCCGTGGCCGGCGAAGAACACGATCGCCGCCTCCGCGCCGGCCGCCTTGTCCTCGAAATCCTGCAGCGCCGTCAGCATCTGCTGCCGGGTCAGATCCTGCCGGATATCGACCTGAAAGCCGGCCGCCCCGAGCGTGGCTCCGAGATCGGCGGCGTCGTTCGGCGGATTGCGCAGGTCGCGGCCGTCCGCATAGGCGCCGTTGCCGATGACCAGGGCGATCCGGCCGGCGGCTGCCGCCCCGTCGGGAAAGAGCAGGACGGCAGCGGCAAGGGCGCATGCGGCGAGGAGGCGAGGAAGCGGCATCGGCACGATCCTGCAAAGCTATCGTCCCGTAAGGTAGCAGACTGTGCCCGCCTGCCAATTCCCCGCCCCGGCAATCCGCTTGACGCCAAGCCGCTCAGTCGGCGGCCGGCGAGCGCTTCTTGCCGCGCTTCGGCCTGGCCGGCTTGTCGGTCGCGCGGCGCGCCGCCGCCTCCATGGCGCGGCGGGCCCAGAGGCGGAACTCGTCGGGATCGTCGAAGACGCGTTCGGGCGCCCGGCGGTAGGAGGTCAGCACGGCGCCGCGGTCGGCGCGCTGGTAGGTGAAGGGGCCGAGATCCTCTTCATCGAACAACGGCGCGGTCTCGGCATCGGCCTTGAAATAGAGCGTGTCGCCGGCGACCAGCCCGAACATAGCCTCGCCGGTGAAGAGGCCCCAGCCGCCGAACATGCGCCGGAAGCGGACATCGCCGAGCGGTTCGCAGAGTTCCTTCAGGAAGTCGACCAGACCGGACATGGGGTGCCTCACAGGGCGCTGGCGCGCCTCACAGGGCGCTGGCGCGCCTCATTGGGCGCCGGCGCGCCAGCGCAGTTCCATCATCAGGGTCCTGGACAGCGTCGCCGGCAGCGGAGAGGCCGGCACGCCCGCCTCGGCGAGGCGCTCCGCGACCCAGTGATTGCAGACATTGAGGAGACTGTAGCGGCCGGTCGCCCGATAGAACAGGCTCGCGCCGTAGAGGCCCGGTCCGAGTGTCTCCGGACGTCCGCCGGGAGACAAGGCAAAGGCCGACGCCATGCCGCGCGCCAGCCGCTCGAAACCGCGCTCGCCGAGCGTCAGCCCGACCACGTCGCCGGCGGCGAAGACCCGGCGCGGATCGCCCGAGAAGGCGAAGACATGCAGCACGCTGCCGTCGTCGAGCCCGGCCAGCGCGCTCAGCGCCATGCCGATCCGGACATCGCCGAGCGTCGGGGCGAGCCGATAGAAGGCCTCGTCGCCCCAGCCGATCTCCAGCCAGTCGGCGCCGGCGAAGCGGGCGGCCAGATCGCCGAGCGCGGGCGATCCCGTCGCCGCCGCGACCGCGCCGATCCGGCTGAGCGGCACGATCAGGCCGACATGATAGCCGTGATCGACCAGCAGAACCGGCACGGCGGCATCGTCGCCGCGCGGCGGGTAGAGGTCGGACCGCACGGGCCGCGCCGTCAGGACCAGGGCGAGGCCGCCCACCCCGACCAGAAGCACGACGGCCCAGGCACTCCATCGGAGACATACCCGGACCCGCCGCATGGTGCCGCCCTCCCCGGCCCTTCGGCCGCGCCCGGCTCAGCCGAGCCGCTTCAGCGCCTCGTCGACCTTGGCGCGGCGCTGGACATATTCCTCGCGCTTCTCGCGATTCTCTTCCACGACCTCCTCCGGCGCCTTGGCGACGAAGGCGGGATTGCCGAGCTTGGCGTCGATGCGGCCGATCTCGTCGGCGAGCTTCTTCAGCTCCTTGGCGAGGCGCCCGCGCTCGGCATCGACATCGATGACGCCTTCGAGCGGCAGGCAGGCGACGGTCTCGCCGATCACGATCTGGGCGGAGGCCTTCGGCGCCGCCTCGACCACGGCGATCGACGAGATGCGCGCGAGCCGGGCGATGACCGCCTCGTGGGTGGCGATGCGGGCGCGGATGACGGCGTCCGGCGCCACGAAGACCAGCGGGATCTGGCTCGCCGGCGGCACGTTCATCTCGACGCGCACGGAGCGGACCTCGGTGATCAGGTCGACCAGCCAGTTGATCTCGTCGGCGGCGGCATCGTCGGTGGTGCCCGGCGTGGACCAGCGGGTGGTGACCAGCATGGCCGGCCGCTTCAGCCCAGCCTCGCGCGCCGTCGCCGCCCACAGCTCTTCGGTGATGAAGGGCATGAAGGGGTGCAGCAGCTTCAGGACCTCGTCGAGCACCCAGGCGGTGGTGGCGCGGGTCTCGGCCTTCGACTTCGAATCGCCATCCTGCTGCAGGACCGGCTTGGCGAATTCCAGATACCAGTCGCAGAAGGTGTTCCAGACGAAGCGATAGGCCGCCCCGGCGGCATCGTTGAACCGGTAGGCCTCGATCGCCTCGGCGACGGTTTTGACCGTGCGCGCGCATTCGACCGCGATCCAGCGGTTGACCGTATCCACGGCCGCCGCCGGCTCGAAGTCCGAGACGTAGACGCAGCCGTTCATCTCGGCGAAGCGGGCGGCGTTCCAGAGCTTGGTGGCGAAGTTCCGGTAGCCGGCGATGCGCTGGGTCGAGAGCTTGATGTCGCGGCCCTGCGCGGCCATCGCGGCGAGCGTGAAGCGCAGCGCGTCGGCGCCATACTCGTCGACGAGGTCGAGCGGGTCGATGACGTTGCCCTTGGACTTCGACATCTTGGCGCCCTTCTCGTCGCGGACGAGGGCGTGGATGTAGACGTCCTTGAAGGGCTCGGTGCCCATGAATTCCAGGCCCATCATCATCATCCGGGCGACCCAGAAGAAGATGATGTCGAAGCCGGTGACCAGCACCGAGGTCGGATAGTAGCGCTTGACCTCGGCGGTGTCGTCCGGCCAGCCGAGCGTGGAGAAGGGCCACAGCGCGGAGGAGAACCAGGTATCGAGCACGTCCTCGTCGCGGGTCAGCGCGGTCGGCGCGCCATAATGGGCGGCCGCGGCGGCCAGCGCCTCAGCCTCGCTCAGTTCCACGAAGACATGGCCGTCCGGCCCGTACCAGGCCGGGATCTGGTGGCCCCACCACAGCTGGCGCGAGATGCACCAGGGCTGGATGTTCTCCATCCACTGGAAATAGGTCTTCTCCCAGGCCTTCGGCACGAAAGTGGTGCGGCCCTCGCGCACGCTGGCGATGGCGGGCTTCGCCAGCGTGGCGGCGTCGACATACCACTGGTCGGTCAGGAAGGGCTCGATCGGCACGCCGCCGCGGTCGCCATGCGGCACCATATGGGTGTGCGGCTCGATCTTCTCGATCAGATTGCGCGCTTCCAGCATGGCGAGGATGCGCTTGCGCGCCTCGAAGCGGTCGCGCGCCTCGATCGAGACCAGGGTCTCCTGCAGCTCGGTGTCGACCACCAGGCCCTTCAGGAACTCGGCATTGTTGGCGATGTCGATCGCGCCTTCCACGGTCATCACGTTGATGACGCGCAGGTTGTTGCGGCGGCCGACCTCGAAGTCGTTGAAGTCGTGCGCCGGCGTGATCTTGACCGCGCCCGAGCCCTTCTCCGGATCGGAATACTCGTCCGCGACGATCGGGATGCGCCGGCCGACCAGCGGCAGGACCACGTTCTTGCCGATGAGATGCGTGTAGCGCTCGTCCTCGGGATGCACCGCGACGCCGGTATCGCCGAGCATCGTCTCCGGCCGGGTCGTGGCGACGACGATGAAGGTCGACGGATCCTCGGCGTCGAAGCGCTTGCCCTCGATCGGGTAGCGCAGGTGCCAGAGGTTGCCCTTGATCTCGACCTGCTGCACCTCGAGATCCGAGATGGCGGTCAGGAGCTTCGGGTCCCAGTTGACCAGCCGCTTGTCGCGGTAGATCAGGCCCTTCTTGTGCAGGTCGACGAAGACCTTGAGGACCGCGCGCGACAGGCCCTCGTCCATGGTGAAGCGCTCGCGCGACCAGTCGCAGGAGGCGCCGAGGCGCTTCAGCTGGTTGGTGATCGTGCCGCCCGACTCGGCCTTCCAAGCCCAGACTTTCTCGACGAAGGCCTCGCGCCCGATCGCCCGACGGTTCGGCTCCTGGCGCTCGGCCATCTGCCGCTCGACCACCATCTGGGTGGCGATGCCGGCATGGTCGGTGCCCGGCTGCCAGAGCACGTCGCGGCCGCGCATGCGCTCGAACCGCACCAGGATGTCCTGCAGCGTGTTGTTGAGCGCGTGGCCCATATGCAGCGAGCCGGTGACGTTGGGCGGCGGAATGACGATCGTATAGGGCGCCGCGCCCGGTTCGGCGCCGGCCCCGGCGCGGAAGGCCCCGGCCTCGTCCCAGGCCTCGGAGATCCGCGGCTCGACAGAGGCGGCGTCGAAAGTCTTCTCAAGCATAGGCTCGGTCTCGTAAGGCTCGGCGCGGCCAGCGGAAGACGCCGCGCGCAATCGGGGCAGGATCGGCAGGCGACCGATAAGCCCGAGCAGGCGTCGGGTGTCAACCCGCGGGCAATATCCGAGCTCGCGGGGCGGCCCGCTCCGCGCTGTCGCGATCCCGACCGGGATGGCAAGGCGACCACCCTCAATCGGCTCTTTCCCGTCGCCCTCACGAGTGGGGAGCACGGGAAGGAACCAAGGCGGCCGCGGGGCGGAGACGACTGCTGGAGGGGTGTGAGCGGACGGCCACATAACCCCAAGGTTTCAAAGCAGTATCCCCTTCTCCCCCGCTCGGGGGAGAAGGTGCCCGAAGGGCGGATGAGGGGGCGAGCCCGCAACAGGCTTCATAGATTCGGTTTCATTCCGCGCCGAACCGCGAGGTCTTCCCGGTCCGCACGATCCACCCCCTCAACCGGCCTTCGGCCACCTTCTCGCCCCAAGTTTGGGGAGAAGGGGAAGGAGCCGAGATGGCGGTGGAGGTGCGGCGAACTGACTTCAGCGGACAGCCACATTACCCTTAAGTGCCAACGGGTTACTCCCTTCTCCCCTCGCGGGAGAAGGTGCCCGAAGGGCGGATGAGGGGTGCGCCCGCAACAAAGTCGAAGCTTGCAGCGGCAGGGCGGATCGTGAGGGCTTCCGGGTAGGCGCAAGCAGCCCTTGAACCGGCTTCAGCGCCCTGCCCGGCCCCGCTCGGTCGATCAGCGCCCGCGGGTGACGCGCTCGATCTCGGCGCGGACCAGGCGCTCGACCATGGTCGGGAGATTCTGGTCGAGCCAGGACTTCAACATCGGCCGCAGCATGTCCTGGACGAGGTCTTCGAGCGTGCGCGCGTTCTTGTTCAAGACGGTCAGGGCCAGATTGTCGAAGGCCGACGAGACCACCTGATCCGTCGCATCCGACAGCAACCGCTCCTCGTCGAGCGGCATCGGGCGCGCGGCCGGGCGCGGCGGCGCCGGCTGCGCACGCATCCGTGGCGGCGGCGGTGGCGGGGGCGGCGGCATCCGGACCGGCTCGGGCTCCGGATCGCTGAATTGCAGGTCGTCGTCCTCGGGCGCCAGGTCCAGCACCTCGTCGGTCAGATCGAGCACGTCGTCCGGCTCGTCCAGCATATCCGGTTCCGGCGCGAAGTCCGGTTCCGGCTCGGGGTCCGGCGCGGCGGACGCAAACAGCTTGTCGAGCTCGTCCTCGGAGATCCGCTCCTCGGCCTCCGGCTCGACCGCGACGGGCGCGGGCGCCGGAGCGGCCGGCGGCGAGACGATCAGCTTCCCGGCCGGCTTCTCCTCGTCGGCGATGATCCGGCGAATCGACGCCAGGATCTCCTCCATGGAGGGTTCCTGCGCTTGAGCCTTGGCCATGAGCCCCCCTGGCATTCCCACGCTGTCGAATCGGCGACCGCACGCCGTGTCGGCCGCAGTCCTGGCCGACCGATTCGAACCTATTCATGGAACTATAGTGGCAGTAATGCCGGCCGGATACGCAGCCCTGCCGTCGGGACCGCGTTTATCCCCGACCGGCCCACCGGGATCGGACCGCCGGCGGGGGGCGGCGGCCATGACATCGTCGGTCGCGGGCCGATCGCAACGGCCCGGTCGTTCTTGCCGTGCGGTGGTCAGCGACCATCCGGGGTGCGCAGGCCGAACCACTTGTCGCGGACCTGCTCGAAATGTTCTTCCGGATTGACGCGGACGACCTTCAGTCGAAGATTCTCGGCACTGAGCTTGCCGACCGCAGAGGCGAGCGAGAAGGCCGCCACGACCCGGTTCCGGTCGGCCGTGACCTGGTTGACCTGCGCGTCGATCAACTCGTTCTGGGCGTTCAGCACATCGAGCGTCGTGCGCTGACCGACGCGCTGCTCCTGGATGACGCCATCGAGGGCGAGCTGGGCCGCATCGACCTGCGCCTTGGCGGCGATCACCGAGGCCGAGGCGGCTTCGAGCTGGCCCCAGGTCGCGATGACCGCCTGACGGACCTGATCGCGGGTCACGTCGAGCTGGATGCGGGCCGTGCCCAGATTCTCCTTGGCCTGGCGGATGCGCGCATACTCGGCGCCGCCCTGATAGAGCGGGACGGTCACGTTGACGCCGATCTGCGTCGAATTCTGCCAGTTGGTGCCCGGCGACGGATCGACGCTGCGCGAGGCCGAGGCCTGCAGATTGACCGACGGCATCAGTTCGGCTTCGAGCACCTTCACGTTGAAGGCCGCGACATCGATGTTCGACACGCCGGCCAGGATGCCCGGATGGCCGCCCTGGGCGAATTCAAGTCCGGCCTGGACGGATTTCGGCAGCAGCTTCTCAATCGGGATCGAGCCGGTCAGCCGCTTCGGCTCGATGCCGACCACCTGGCGGAAGGTCGCACGGCTGGCATTGACGGTCGCGCGGGCCGCGTTCAACTGCGAGATGGCCAGCTGCAGGCGGGCATCGGCCTGCGCCACATCGGTCTTGGTCCCCTCGCCGACATTGAAGCGATCGCGCGCGGCGCGGACCTGCTCGGTCAGGAACTTCACGTTGGTTTCGCGCAGGCTCACGATCGCGGTGTCGCGGATCACGTCCATGAACACCTGGGCGGCGTCGAACAGGACATCCTGCTCGGTCGAGCGGGTCAGCTCGCGCTGGGCGCGAACCGCGGCCTCGGACTGCTTGACCGAATTGGCGGTCTGAAAACCGTGCCAGATCGGCTGGACCAGGCTCAGGCTGACCGACTTCGGATAGTAGGTGTTGGTGCTGGTTCCGGTGACGGTGACCGGCACCAGGGCATAGCCGGTCGGCTGGGACCCCTGCAGGGTGTTCACCGTCGAGGTCCGGCTGGCTTCCAGCGTGCTGCGCGAGACCGACGCCGAAGCGCTGATCTGCGGCCGGTAGCCCGACATGGCGATCGCGACACCCTCATCGGTCGAGCGCGTCTTGGATCGCTGCGCGTTCAGCGACGGATTGTTCGAATAGGCGAGCGACAGCGAGTCCAGCATGGTCTGGGCAGCCGCGCGATCGGTCGATACAGCCAATGCGAGAAGGGCCGCACCCGACAGGATTAGTGCCTTGGTACGCAACACCACTCTCCTTCAATGCTTGAGAGGCGCACCGACTGCGTCGGTCGCCGGACTCGTTCCAGACCCCAATGTGGATCAAGGGACCCGGGCCGCGTAGGGGCAAAGCTCGATATTAACCGCTATTAACGACCGTTGCGGCAGACGGGCAACACTTCCGACGAATGGAATTCCACGCCTCCGCAGGGATACTGCGGAGACGTGGCGGGATTTCGCCGAGCGATCACTTGTTCGTTATCTTCCAGAGCCTTGCTGGCATCAGCCCGATTGCCAAGGTCAGGGCTGGGCAGAATCAGAAGACGAACTCGGCCGCCTTCTCGAAGCCCGGCAGCGGACGGGCCGCGGCGTTGAAGCGGGCCCGACCCGACAGGGTTCCGCCGCTCGACCGGTAGAGCTTCGCCCGGCCGGCAAGGCCGTAGCCCTCGATCGCGACGAGGCGCCCGCCCTCGGCAAGCTGGCCGGCAAAGACCTCCGGCAGGGTCTCGATCGCGCCATCGAACAGGATCACGTCGAACGGCGCCTCGGCCGGCGCACCGGCGGAGAGACGACCGACCACCACCTTCACAGTGTCGAGACCGAGACCGGCGAGCGTGCGACCGGCCTCGGCCGCAAGTTCCGCATCCTCCTCGAGCGCCACCACGGCGGACGCCAGGCCGGCGACCAGGGCCGCCGCGTAGCCGGTCGATGCGCCGACCACCAGCACCTTGTCGCCCGGACCGATCTCGGCGAGCTGAATCAGCTTGGCGAGCGGGGCCGGCTGCATGAGGAAGCGGCTGGGAGCGCCGGAATGCCCGGGCTTCACCTGCATGTGCTCGTCGATATAGGCCAGCGAGCGCAGCGCGCCCGGCACGAAGAGCTCGCGAGGAACGGTCATCATGGCGTCGATCACGCCGAGATCGGTCACGTCGTTGGTTCGGACCTGGTTGTCGACCATGGTCCTGCGCGCCGTCGCCCAATCGGTCATCGTCTCGGTCCCATCCCTGCAAGGCCCGCCGCCGGGCCGCGATCCGCCGGGTTCATAGCGCTTCCGCGGGAGCCGCGACAAGTAGGATTTGGGCGGACCCGGGTGTCGGAGCGGCGGCCTGCGGCCGGCACCGCGTCCGCAGGCGTCTCACCAGGACGGCCGGGTCGGTTCGCCGGTCCCCTGCGCGGCACGCGGGCGCACGGCCTCATCCGGGCAGACGATGGAGGCCCGGTCAACGAACGTCAGGATGTCTGGAAACGATATGGAGGCCTCGTCCGGAATCGAACCGGAATACACGGATTTGCAGTCCGCTGCGTAACCACTCCGCCACGAGGCCGTCGCAGCGGTTGATAATCGAGCGCGATCCGATGGGCAAGAGCTTTTCGGCACGCCATCCGCCGACGGCGCGGGAGCCGCGGCGGGCGCTGTAGTCGGATCGTTTACGAAAGGCGGCGAACATCTGCACGAAACGCAATACTAAAGAGGAAGCGCTCATGCGGTCGATCTCGATTCGAAACAGACTGATCGGGACGATTGCCGGATTCGCGCTGTGCATCGGCACGATCGGTCTGGTGAATTCGCTCAACGTCGTCAAAATCGAGGCCGGCGTTCTCGAAACGCAGTCCAACTGGCTGCCGGGCCTGCGTCAGGTCGGCGAACTGCAGCGGGCGACCACCGACACCCGAGCCGCCATCTTCCAGCACATCCTCGCCGCCGACGAGGACGGCATGGCGGACGCCGAGGCCCGCTACCGGGCGGCACTCGCCAAGGTCGCGGCCTTGCGGGCGGACTATGCCGGAAAGACGCTGTCCGCCGCCGAGACCGATGCGTTGAAGGCCTTCGAGACCGCCTGGGCCGCCTATTCCGGACAACTCGACGATATCGTCAAATACTCGAAGACCTACGCCAAGGACGCGGCCGGCCAGTTCTACAATCAAAAGGCGGCGCCGTTGATGGAGACGGCCCTCAGGATCGTCGACCGGCTCGCCGCCATGAAGGCGGAAGGGGCGGACGCGGCCGGCGCCCAGGTCGTCGCCACGGCGACCTCGGCACGCAATCTGATCATCAGCCTGGTCGGCCTCGGCATCCTGCTCGCGATCGCGATCGGCTTCGCCTTGGTCAGAAGCATCGGGCGCGGCATCGGATCGGTGATCGTCCCGATGCGCGCCCTTGCCGCAGGCCGGCTCGACGCGCCGGTGCCGCGCCTCGATCCGCGCACGGAAATCGGCGCGATCGCCGAGACCCTGGAAACCTTCCGGACGGCCCTGGTCGCCAAGGCGGCGGCCGAGGCCGAGGCGGCCCGCGAGGCCGAAGCCAAGATGCGGCGCGCGAACCGGCTCGACCAGTTGACGCGCAGCTTCGAAGACCGGGTCTCCGGCCTGATGCGCGACCTGCAGGGCTCCGCCGCCCATATGGAAGGATCGGCCCGCGGCATGGCGACGATGGCCGACGACACCGACCGACGCGCCCAGGACGTGAGCAACGCCGCCAGCCTCACCTCCGACAATGTCGGTGCGGTCGCCGAGGCGGCGCGGCAGCTCGGGCGTTCGATCGAGGAGATCGCCGGCCGCGTCGGCCTGTCCTCCGAGATCGCCGCGCGCGCCGTCGAGGATGCCCGCCGCACCGACGGCAGCGTCCAGGCGCTGGCGGTCAGTGCGGAACGGATCGGCGACGTCATCGCGCTGATCAATTCGATCGCCGGCCAGACCAACCTGCTCGCCCTCAACGCGACGATCGAGGCGGCACGGGCCGGCGAGGCCGGGCGCGGCTTCGCGGTGGTCGCCGCCGAGGTCAAGGCGCTGGCCAGCCAAACCACCCGTGCGACCGAGGATATCGGCCGCCAGATCGCCGAAATCCAGCAGGCGACCGACGGCGCCGTCACGGCGATCCGGGCGATTGGCAACACGATCGGCGAATTGGACCGCATTGCCGTGGAGGTCGCCGGCGCCGTCGAGGAGCAGAGCGTCGCCGCGCAGGCGATCGGCCGCAATGTCGGCCAGGCATCGGACGGCACCGCGACCGTCTCCGGCGGCATCGATCATGTGCGCAAGGCGGTCGGCGAGACCGGGCGCGCCGCCGGGACGGTCCTGGACTCCGCCCGCGACCTGGTCGGCCGCTCCGGCGAGATCGGCCGCGAGATCGGGGCCTTCCTGCGCGAGGTCAAGTCGGCCTGAACCGCAAGACCCGCCCGGCTCGAACGACAGCGGCCGGCCCGGATCACCGGGCCGGCCGCAAGCGATTCAGGGGGGGACCGGAATTACTGGTTGGTCGCCGGAGGCGTGGTCGCCGGCGGGGTGGTGGCGGCCGGCGGCGTCACGGCCGGGCCGGAACCGGTGGCGCCGGGCGGGGTCGTGGTCGTCGGCGTGACGGCGGTCGAGGCCGGCGGCGGCGGGGTCGTCGTGGTGACCGTGGTGTTCGGTCCGCGACCGATCATCAGGAAGGCGGCGATCGCGAGGACCACCGCGACGCCGGCGATGACGAGAGTGCGCTGCTGCATGTCTGCCTCCAGTTGCGAGCCGCAGGCAGCGGGTCGATCTCGCAGGATCGTTCCGGTGCGGCCGTCTGTCAGGCCATCAACCGGCGACGGTTCAGTTGGTTCCACACGCCGCCCCGCCGCGCCGGTCGGCACGGGCTCCGCCATAGGGGAGGAACGGCAATTCCGTGCCGCCGGTCGACCGGCGGGCACGCAAACCAGGGCTCGCGGACCTGGATCCGCATCTTCGTCCGGCGGCGGATATCGTGGCCGTGCCGGCGCCGGCGCGCGCTCAGCCGCGGCCGAATCGGCGGGCGATATCGTCGCGGCTCTGCTCGTGCCCGCGGCAGCCGGCCGGCGGTTCGATCACGATGACGCGATCGAACCACATGCCTGCCGGCGAGACCCAACCGAAGCGGATGCAATCGGTCCGCACCCGGCAGCTGGCGCAGGGGCCGGCGGCAGGCGCTTCGCTCGGCCGTTTCGCCGAACGATGGGCATCGGCGGAGACCGGATGGGAAAGGTGGCATTCGGAGTGCGGCATGGGTGAAGAGTGCCCGAAGCGCCGCCGGCGGGACATTCGCAGTCGCGCCATCCGGCACTGCCCTCCCTCGGGATCGTACCGATCGCGCCGATCAGGACGCGCCGCGCGAGGACCGCGCTTCGAGGGCCGCCCAGGAGAAGGGCGCGATCGGCAGCGGCGTCGCGCCGGTCAGCGTCAGATCGGCCAGAATTTCGCCGATCACGCTGGCGAACTTGAAGCCGTGGCCCGAACAGGGCGAGGCGACCAGGATGCGCCGGTCGGACGGCGCACGATCGATCAGGAAGAAGTCCTCCGGCAGGCGGCTATAGGTGCAGGTGGCGGTCTGCACCGGCTCGCCGTCGAGGAGCGGCAGGCGCGCGGTGAGGAAGCGTCGCAGGACGGCGACATCCTCCGGCCCGGCCGGGCGGCGGGCATTGTCCGGACCGACCGGCTCGTCGAGATGGCCGTGGCGCGCGACCTTGACGGCGGAATTCTCGAAGGCCGGGAAGCCGTAGTGGGCGCCCTCGGCGCCGTCGTCGACGATGAAGACCGGGAAGCGGCCCGGCCCGAACGCCGCCATGTCGCGCGGCCAGAACCAGCCGAGCACCTGCCGGGTCGGGCGCAGATGCGGGGCGATCTCGGGCACCAGATCGGCGAGCCACGGCCCGGCCGCGACGATCACCTGCCCGGCCTCATGGCGGCCCGTGTCGGTGACGACCGTGACGGCGCCGGGGCCGGGCGCGATCGCCAGGACGCGCTCGCCGAAATGCAGCCGCGCGCCGGCCTCCGCCGCCAGGCCGATCGACGCGGCGACGGCGGCCTCCGGTCGCAGGTAGCCGCCGTCCGGCTGCCACAGTGCGACGTAATCCTCCGGCAGTTCGAAGACGAGATAGCGCCGGCGGATCGCGGCCCGGTCGAGCAGTTCGTGCATCAGGTCGTAGCTGCGGCACGACGCCAGCGAGCCGGCGACGACGGCGCCGTCGGGGCGGCCGATCTCCAGGGTGCCGGTGACGGAGAGCAGGCTTTCCCCGGAGCGGCGCTCCAGATCGCGCCAGTTCTCGTAGGCGCGCCGGAGCAGCGGCACATAGGCCGGGTCCTCGAAATAGGCCAGCCGGATGGCGCGCGACCGGCCATGCGAGGAGCCGTGGCCATGGGCGATGCCGAAACGCTCGATGCCGAGCACGCGCGCGCCGCGGCGGGCGAGATGGTCGGCCGCGGCAGCCCCCATCGCGCCGAGCCCGATCACGATCACGTCGAATGCAGCCATCCCGGCACTCCCGCTGTCGCCCGCAGCGCCGCGTCGCGCCGTCCGGATCGCGGCCGGCGCCTGAATCACGACGATCGGGGCCAAGGCTGCGCCCGGCGCGGGCGGACGGCAAGAGGCCGAGGGTATGCCGGGACGCGTCCGAAACCCCTTGTTTGCGCGGGTCTTCCGGTCATCTCCGCGATGCCTCGCGGACCGGAAATGCACTAAGGTCACGCCCCATCGGATCGCAACGGCCGTCCCGGGACCACCGGCCGCGCCGGCAGCAGCCCTCCCTCACCAACCGGAGTCCGGGTCGATGATCACGCTTTTCGATGCCGCCAGCCGCCGCCACGAACCGCCCGGCTTCGTCGTCGCCGGACGCCTGCAGCCGAGCCCTGAGCGGCCGGAGCGGATCGACATGCTGCTCGACGGGCTCGGCCGGCTCGGCGTCGCGCCAGTCGCCCCGCCGCCGATCGAACTCTCTGCCGCCGGGATCGTCCATACCGAGCGCTATCTCGCCTTCCTGGCGACGGTCGTCGAGCGCTGGGCGCGGGTCGGCGGCGGCAGCGCCTGGCCGGTGCCCAACATCCATGCCCTCGGCCGCGCGACGCTGCCCGAGCCGAGCTATCCGGACAGCGTGATCGGCCAGGTCGGCTACCATATCGGCGACGGGTCCGCGCCGATCCTGCCGGGAACGCTGGACGCGATGCTGGGGGCCGCCGCCAGCGCCCTCGAGGCGGCGCGCCTCGTCGTCGGCGGCGAACGGCTGGTCTATGCGCTCGCCCGGCCGCCCGGCCATCACGCCGCCGCCGATGTCGCGGCCGGCTTCTGCTATCTGAACAATTCCGCGCTCGCGGCCGAGACGCTGGTCCGCGCCGGTCACCGCGTCGCGATCCTCGATGTCGATGTCCATCACGGCAACGGCACGCAGGCGATCTTCTACGACCGCGCCGACGTGCTGACCGTCTCGATCCATGCCGATCCGGCCCGCTTCTATCCCTTCTTCTGGGGCTATGCGCACGAGACCGGGCGCGGCACCGGCGAGGGCTTCAACCTCAATCTGCCGCTCGCCCGCGGCACCGGCGATGCCGACTATCTCGCCGCCCTGGCGACGGCCCTCGACCGCGTCCGCCGCCATGAGCCGACCGCGCTGGTCGTGGCGGCCGGGCTCGACGCCTCGGCGGAAGACCCGTTCCAGGGCTTCGCGGTGACGACGGCCGGCTTCGAGGCGATCGGCCGGGCGATCGGCGCGCTCGGCCTGCCGGCCTGCGTCATCCAGGAGGGCGGCTACCCGTCCCCGTCGCTCGGTACCAATCTCGCAGCCCTGCTCGGAGGCCTCGGCGCATGACCACGCACCCCATCATCCGCCCGGCCCGCCCCGAGGATTGCGACGCGATCGCCGATTCGGTGCGCCGTCTCGCCGCCGACACCGCCTCGCCGACCGTGCCGCGGATCAGCGGCGCGACGCTGAAGGCGGAGGCCTTCGGGCCGCATCCGCATGTCCATCTCTGGGTGGCGGATGCCGGCGACCGGCTCGCCGGCATCCTGATCGGCGTGCGCACGCTGTCGACCTGGCGCGATGCGGCCGGGCTCTATGTCTGCGATCTGTGGGTCGACGGCAGCTATCGCGGCGCGCGCCTCGGCGAGAAGCTCCTGGCCGAGGCGGCCCGCGCCGCCCCCGCCCTCGGGCTCGGCTTCATGAAGCTCGAAGTCGCCGCGCAGAATGTCGACGCCATGCGCTTCTATCGCCGCCTCGGCTTCCGCGCGCTGGAGAGCGACACCCTCTGGGTGTTGGAGCGGGCGGCCTTCGAACGGCTGGGATCGTAGCGCGGGCCGGGTCCGCGGTTGGCATGGCCGGCGCGCCGAGGAACGCGGTTCGGGCCGGGTCAGCGCGCCAGCATCCAGCCGAGCGCCATGTCGACCCAGCCCGGCTCGACCCAATGCCCGCCGCCATGACGACAGGAGACGATGGTGCCGCCGCCCGCACAGTCGTCGGAGCGGCAGGCGAGGCCTGCCGGCAATGTGGCGGCCGGCAGCGGTGCCGCCGCCCGGCAGGATTTCTCCGCGCGCAGGAAATCGAGCATCATGTCGGAATTGCCTTGGCGCAGGCCGTTGCGCAATTCCCGGCCGGCCAGCGGAAAGACCGTGTCGGTCGTGCCATGGATGTGCAGCAGGTCGGTCCGCCCGGCCGCGCAATGCTCCGGATAGGGCGGCCAGAGCGTGCCTGAGAAGGCGACATGGGCCGTGAAGACCGGCTGGCGCCGGCAGGCCAGGGTCCAGACCATGGTGGCGCCGATCGAGAAGCCGAAGGCGGCGACATGGCCGTCGTCGACCGGCCAGCGCCGGCGGACATCGTCGAGGACCCGCCCCACGAAGGCCGGCTCGTCGCGTCCCTCCGGACGGGCGCGGAAGTTCCAGCTGCCCTCGGCCCCTTCCGGGACGACCAGCAGGACCCCGCGGCGCGCGAAGGGCGTGACCAACGGCCGGTCGCCGATCACCTCGCCGGGATCCTGCCGGTAGCCGTGGAACCAGACCGCGACGGGAAGCGGGTCGCGGCCGTTCCAGGCCGGCGGGACGACGGCGCGATACCGCCCGCCATCGACGCGACAGCCCTCGTCCGGACAGGCCGCATCCGCTGCATTCGCGGCGGCGGACGGCCCAGCGGCAGACGGCCCCGCACCGGCCGGGCTCCCGCCGACGAGGGCCATCACGGTGGCCAGAAGCACCGCGCGGGCGAGACGAAGCGGGACCATGCGGCCCTTTCAGTGATGGGCGGGCACCCGGTGCCCGGCGAGCGCCGCGGCGGCGATCACCGCGACCGGTCCGCGGCGGCAGGCCTCCAGGATACGGCGCGCGACGCGGTTCTGCGAGCCCCGGGCAGTCATGCGCCGCTCGGCCGCGGTGGCGGCCTCGTCGAGGCGACCGGCCGCGACCAGACACTCGATGCGGATCTGCTCGAAGATGTCGCGCTGCGCATTGCTGCCGCCGACCAGCACCATGTCGTCATGGGCGGCATTGAGCAGTCGCGCGGCCTCGGCCGGATCGCCGTCCTGCCAGGCGATCAGCCCGCGGGCCGCCGGCACGCCGATCAGGCGCGCCACCGCGCCGTCATATTCGCCGGCATCGCCCCCACCGACCGCGCGCGCCAGCCTGCCCGCCGCATCGCGCCGGCCGGAGCGTAGCAGGGCGAGCAGGTAGTGCAGGTCGGCGAAGACCAGCTGCCGGTCCTCGACCCGGCGGGCCGCGATCGCACCGACCTCCTCCCAGCGGTCGCCGACATCGACGCCGTCGAGTTCCAGGCGGGCGAGCAGCGAGGCGGCATTGGCGATGTCGCGGTAGTCGTCCGTGCGCTCGGCGCGGATGCCGGTATCGTAGAGCGCCAGCACCTTGTCGACCGCACCGGCCTCCAGATGCATCAGCGCCAGATGCCAGACCATATGGGTGCCGAAATTGTTGCAGTGAGCCCAGGCGGCGGTGGAGCGCGACAGGAACTCGATCCCCTCCCCGACCCGTCCGGTCATTTCCATGACATGGGCGACCGCATGCCGGCCCCAGGCGTCGCGGGGGGCGAGAGCGACCGCCTGCCGGCCGTGCCGCTCGGCTTCGGCGAAGCGGCCGTGCTCCTCGAGCGCGAAGGCGCGGCAGCCCATGACATAGCCGGCGAGCGGCGTCTCGGCCGTGAAGGCGCCGGCGCGCGCCTCGATGGCGGCCAGCATGCCGTCGCGATCGCCCATCATGAAGCGGATGCCGTGTGCGAGCTTGAGGGCCAGAGCGTCATGCGGATGGGCGATCAGGACGCCTTCCAGCCGGCTCGCGGCCACGCCCGGGCGGCCGTCCAGCCAGGCCGCCAGGGCGTCCGCATAGGCCGCCTCGCGAGCGGTGACCGGACGCTCCGCCATCGAGGCCCGGGCGGCGGCCAGGGCCGCGGCGGCGGCCGGTCGCAGTTCGCCGCGGGCCAGCGTCATCAGCATGATGCCGCGTGCGGCCTGACCGAGCGCGAAATCCGGCGCCCGGTCGAGCGTCTCCGCCAGGCTCGCCGGCGTCGCCGCGGCATGGGAGAGGACATTCTCGATGGTCCGGTCCCAGGCGGCGAGCGCGACCGGATCGGCGAGGGTGATGGGGTTTCCAAGGCGGTCGGCGGTCATGGCAGGCTCCGAAGTCAGGGGGAAGGCTCCTGTCTGACTACGCGGCGACCCCGGGTCCGGTTACCGCCTAGACTGCACGAACCCGTGAGGTCGGCGCATTGTTCCGGGTCGGGGCCGGTTCGGCCGGGGCGGCCGGGAGTTGCGTCGATCCGGCCGGCATCGCGGCCGGACCGCGGGCCGGAGCGGCCCAGGGCGCGGACTTGACCCAGGCGACCAGCCGCGCCACCGCCACGATGCCGGCGAAGGCGGCGAGGTTGACGAGGGCCGTCGCCAGCGCGCCGTGACCGATCATGTCGAGCAGCACCCAGGCGATGCGGGCAAAGACCAGGCTTGCCAGGAAGGTCGCCAGCGACTGCTGGCCGACCGCGACCAGCACCGCACCGATCCCGGTCGCCAGCCGGTCCCGATAGGGCTCGATCGCCGACAGCACGACATAGAGCAGCACGATGAAGTGCACCCAGCGCAACAAGGCGAGATTCTGCTTCTCGTCGGCGCCGAGCAGCCGCTCGCGCAGATCGTGGAGCGCCGCGACGTTGTCGGTGAAGCCCCAGAAGCTGAGCGGCACGCAGGCGATCAGGAACAGGATCCCGGCAGTCATCAGCCGGCGGTCGCCGAGCGGCGGCGTGCGCACCCAGCCGCTCATCAGGGCGAAGCCGGAGAAGAACACGAGCTGCCAGGCGAAGGGATTGAAGAACCACCCGGTCTCCGCCTCCGGATCGCCCGGCAGGTTGATGCCCTGGAGCTTGACCGCCAGATAGAGCCCGGCGGAGAGCCCGAAGGGCGCCAGCGGATGCAGCCGGCGCAGGCCCATCATGACCGGGATCAGCGCCAGCACGACGATATACATGGGTAGGATGTCGAGATAGTCCGGCTGCCAGGTCAGCGTGATCACGCCGAGCATCGCCCGCGCCGGCGCCTCGATAAAATAGCCGAACTGATCCTCGAACCAGTCCTGGCCCGGCCAGAGCCGATCGGCACCGGCGGCGAGCGCGGCGAGCACGAACAGGAGCCCGATATGGGCCCAGTAGACCTGCCACATGCGGTGCAGGATGCGCGCCGTGCCGAGCCACCAGCCGCGCCGGACGAAGATCGAGCCGAAGGCGATCGCGCTCGCCGCGCCCGAGCAGAACACGAACAGTTCGCTGCCCGAGGAAAAGCCGAAGCGGGCCGGAATCCAGTCGTTCCAGCCATTCTCCGGCACATGGGCGACGAAGATGATGAACATGGTCAGGCCGCGGAACAGATCGAGCCGCGGGTCGCGCACGCGCTTGGCCGGGGGAGCGCTCATCTCAGAAGGCTCCGTCATAGGCGCGTCGGTCGATCCGGGCGACGATCACGGTGAAGCCCGGCCGCGCGAAGGCGGCGCGCGCCTCCCGGTCCAGCGTCTCGCGATCGGCGACCTCGACGCCGTGGCCGCCGAGCGCGCGCGCCGCCATGGCGAGATCGCTGCGGCCGAAATCGACGCCCGCATTGGCGAGGCCCGACCGCCGCTGCTTCATCTCGATCAGCGACAGGCTGTCGTCTGCCAGAACGACCACGACAACCGGCAGCGCGAGATCGCGCAGCGTCGCCAATTCGCCGAGGCCCATCTCCAGGCCGGCATCGCCGACGAAGGCGAGCGTCGCCCGGCCGCTCGCGAAGGCGAGCCCGGCGGCGAGCGGAACCGCGCAGCCCATGGTGCAGAATCCGGTCGACTGGATCAGGCTGCGCGGCGCCGGGCAGGACCAGGCCTGGCTGAGCAGGATGCGGTGGGCGCCGGAATCGGCGGTCGCGACCACATCGGCCGGGGCGACCGCGCGCAGCGTCTCGAACACCACGCCCGGTCCCCAGTCGCCCTTCGGCCGGAAGGCCGCGTGCAATTCGCCACGCACAGCCGCAGGCTCGCCGCCCGGCCAGGCGGCAACCGGCAGAGCCGGCGTCAGGCGTTCGAGAATGCCGGCGACATCGCCCTCGATCACCACGTCCGCCCGGTGCATGCCGTGCGGCAGGGCCTCGGCGACGATGTCGATCACCGGCACGGCGCCGAACGGATCGCGCCAGCCGGCGCGCATCTCGATCGGGTCGTAGCCGGCCAGCACGATCAGGTCGGCGGCATCGAGCAGCGGACGCACGATGCGGTCGGCGATCGGCGACAGGCCGACCGCGCCGACGACGCGCGGATCGCCCTCCGGCACCAGGCCCTTGGCCTTGTAGGTGGTCAGCAGCGGTGCGCTGGTGGCGGTCAGGAACCGGTCGAGCGCGGCGGCACCGGCCGGCGAGATCATGTCGAGCCCGGCCAGCACCAGCGGGCGGCGGGCGGCGGCGACGAGCGTGCGCGCCCGCTCCAGATCGGCCGGGATGCCGGGCGCCGGGACCGGGTTGACGACGACAGGCCGTTCCGCCGCGACCGCCTCGGCGACCGCGACCGGCAGGTCGATATAGACCGGCCCGGGCCGGCCGCGCAGGGCCTTCGCGATCGCCTTGTCGGCGACCAGATCCTCGGTGCCGGACGCGGCGCGGAAGGTCGCCTTGGTCACGCTCGCGAACAGCGCGCGATGGTCCATGACCTGATGGGTGTAGGTCTCCGCCTCACCCTCGGCGATCGAGCCGGCGATGGCGATCAGCGGCACCCGGTCCTGCAGGGCGTTGGCGATCACATTCACGGCATTGGCGATGCCGGGGCCCAGCGTCGCGACCAGCAGTCCGGGCGCGCCGGTCGCATGCCACTGCGCCTCGGCCATGAAGCCGGCCGCATTCTCGTGGCGGGCGAGCACGAAGCGGATGCCGGCGCGCTCCAGGGCATCGACGAGCGCCAGCACCTCGCCGCCCGGAATGCCGAAGGCGGTGCGGATGCCGGCCGCGGCAAGCCGGCGGGCCAGAAGATCGGCGCCGGTGACGGTCCGGGCCGTCGCAGAGAGATCGCGGGATGGTTGGTTCATCGGGTTTCCGGTGAGGACGTGGTTCCGACAGCACAATACGCCGGCCGACCCGATGCGGTTACCCCATGCCGGATTTATGAGCGCCGGATCAGGCCGGACGCGGTCCCCACAGGATGAGCGCCGCGCCGACGAGGCACAACGCGGCACCGGCGAGATCGATCCGGTCCGGCGCCCGGCCTTCGACGGCGAAACCCCACAGCAAGGCCGCGGCGATGTAGACGCCGCCATAGGCCGCATAGGCCCGGCCGGCGAATTCGGCCTCCGAGCGGGCGAGCAGCAGCGCGAAGACCGCCAGCGCGACCGCACCCGGCAGCAGCCAGAGCGGCGACCATCCCGAACGCAGCCACGCCCAGACCGCGAAGCAGCCGCCGATCTCCGCCAGGGCCGCGGCCGCATAGATCAGAACCGTCTGCATCGCGTCCCCGGTCGCCTCGCCATCGGCCGAGACTATCAGCCTGCGCGCGCCGGTCACCTGTAACCGGCGGCGCTTCCGCTGCGTAGTGATGACCGAGTGCAGCGGGGAGCCGTGACGATGGCGAAGGACGGACGACGGAAGATCGGCTGGGGCGCGCGCCCGGCGAAGGCCTTTGCGGGTCTCGCCCTGGTGGCGGGGCTGGCGGCCGCCGGGTTGGCAGGCGCCGGTACGGGACCGGCCGAAGCGGCCGCGGGCCGGCGCGTGCAGGTGACCGGCGAGGTGGTCGATACCTGGTGCGCGGTGACCGGCATCATGTTCGCCTACGGCACCGCACATCACCAATGCGCGGTCTGGTGCGCGATCGGCGGCATCCCGGTCTCGATCAAGGATGCGGCCGGGAATTTCTATCTCGTGCTGCGCATCGAGGAGGACGAGACCAACGTCGCCACGCCACGGCTGGTCACCATCCAGAGCCACGAGGTCACGGTCGACGGCGAACTGGTCGAGCGCGACGGGGTCAAATACCTGCTCGTGACCAAGGTCGCCGACGACAAGGGCGTGATCAATCTGACCCACGAAGAATACGGCGTGCAGCCGTTCGGGAACTGAGCGCCATGATCCAGACTGAGACCAGAACCCGCTATGCCATCGCAGCCCTCGCCGGCCTCGCGATCCTCGCCGCGCCGCACGGCGCCCGGGCCGCCGAGGCCTGGGGCATCGAGCACGAGAGGGAGGTCAAGCTCACCGGCAAGGTGGTCGATCTCCTGTGCGCGCTGCGCATCGGCTCCGACCCCAAAGCGGCGGACGCCAAGGATTGCCCGCCCGATTGCGGCGGCGGCCGGCGCCAGCTCGGCCTCCTGACCGGCGCCGGCAAGCTGCACCCGGCCGTGAAGGCGAATGCCGACTTCGCCGGCGCGACCGTCGATCTCGCCCCCTATTGCGGCCGGACCGTCGAAGTCGACGGCCTGCTGATCGCCAACCCGGCCGCCACGCTTCTGATGGTCCAGGCGCTGCGGACCGACCCGAAGGCCGCTTTCGTCAAGGCCGACCGGTTCCTGGCGGACTGGGCCCGCCAGAACGGCAAGGCCGAGGAGTGGTTCCGTGCGGACCCGAAGGTGAAGGCGGCCATCGCGGCCGACGGCGTCTTCGGCATTCGCGGCCTGGAGCCGAAGCCGTGACCCGGCTCGCACCCAGCCGGCGCGCCCTGCTCGGCGGAGGGCTCGCGCTTCTCGCCGGGTCGGTCGCCGGACCTATGGGCGGATCGATCGCCCGGGCGCACGGCCCCGACCTCCATGCGGCGGGCACCGGTCCGTCACCGGGCACCGCGCCGGCACCGGGTGCCGATCCGCTGGCCGGGCGCTTCGGCGGCCCGTTCACGCTGACCGCCCATGACGGCCGCCGACTGTCGGACACGGATTTCCGCGGCAGGTTCATGCTGGTCTATTTCGGCTATACCACCTGCGAGGACCTCTGCCCGCTCGATCTGGCGGTGATCGAGGCGGCGCTGAAGGAACTCGGTCCGGCCGCCAACATCGTCCAGCCGCTGTTCGTCACCGTCGATCCGGCCCGCGACACCGTGCCGGTGATGGCCGCCTATGTGGCGAATTTCCATCCGCGCCTGATCGGACTGACCGGCAGCGAACCCGAGATCGCCGCCGTCGCCCGGGCCTACAAGGTGCACCGGCGCAAGGTCCGCCCGGCAGCTGGCGGGCCGAAGGCCTATATCGTCGATCACGGCTCGCTGACCTACCTGATGGGGCCGGACGGCCAGTTCCGCACCCTGGTGCCGCACAAGACCGAGGCCGCCGCGATGGCGGCGGTGTTGCGGCGCTATCTCCCGGCTTCCTGACCGGGCGAACGGTTGGCCGCAGCATCGACGGGCGGGAATCGGGCGGCGTCGACCGCTTCTCGTCCCGACCGCTGCATCCGAAGCCGCCGCCGGGGCGTATCCTTCAGAGACGAGAGTCCAGCAGACGAGAGGGAGGAGCGCCCGTGACGATGAGATCAGACCGCCCGGGTCATCATCGGGCCGCCGGCATCCGAACGACCGGCGCCGCCCCCCTGGCCGCGTGCCTGTTGGCGCTGGCGGCCGTGATCGCCGCAAGCCGTCCGGCGCAGGCCGAGACCTGCTTCCGGCAATGCGTTTCCGCCCAGGTCACGTCCTCGGACATGACCGACGATCAGATCCGCTATCGCATGCGGGGCTGCCGGGACACCTGCGAGGCGGCGCAGCGCGAGACGCTCGCCGCCAACGGGACTGCGTCCCGCATCGCGCAATGCCGGCCCGAACCGGTCAGCCGAGAGGAATTCCGCGCGATCCGCGGCGCCAGCCCGTCCTATGTGGTCCAGTCCAACGCCTTCACCTGGGATGTGAGGAATCCCCTGCCCGGCAAGGTCATCCGGGAGGTCGAGATCGTCGCGCAGACGATGGATCTGCGCGATACCGTCATGATCGCCACCGGTCTGGTGATGCCCGGCGACAGCCAAACCGTGCTGGCGACCGGCTTCTTCGACGGCTACCCGAACGCGCGTTACGCGACCCGGGTCAGTGCCATCTACGCCTGCCCGATCGAGTAGGATCGGGCGGTCGCCGGCGCGCCGGTCCCTGCCCCGGCGATCACAGCCCCGACTGGCGGCCCGGACCCTTGGTGTGCATCGACACCGCGACGGTCTCGGCGGTGGCGCCGCAGGTGATGGTCGCGAAAGCCTCCTCGCTTTCGACCTCGGTCTTGTCCTGCGGGGCGAGCATCGTGCGGATACGCGCGGCCGACGACATGCGGTCCTGGCTGTCGGGATCGACGTTTTCGGCCAGCATCACGGTCAGCGCGCAGGCGCCGCGCTCGGCCGCGAAGTAGCCGACGGCATGCTTGGAGCCGAGCTTCACCGAAAAGGCCTGGTTGGCGCGATAGAGTTCCGCCCCGGACGGCCCCTTGGCGACCGACTGCGGCAGCATCTGGCGGGCCTCGGACAGGCCGACGGCGGCAAACAGAACGGCGGCGATGCCGAGGGCGGCGATGGACTTGTTCATCGAAGATTCTCCCGTGAGTTGAGTGGCGCCACCATGATGGCCCTGCGTTTCGGCTTCATTTCGCGCTGCGGCAATCGTGTTTCGCGACGAGAAACGGAACGGGCCGGGGATCATGGCGCGGCGTCGGCCAGCGTCGCGGCCGGCCGCAGCGCCGTCCTGCCGTCGGTGCGGGCCTGTCCGATCGAGACGACGGCGGCGACCGTCATGGTGGCGAAAAGCAGGGTCGCGAAGATGGGCTTCATGGCGGTCCGATCCCGAAGTCGTTTCTGACATTCGGGTAGCCGGCGCAGGCTGGATGCCGCCTGACCGCAGCGTTCAAGCGGGGTTCACCGGACCCGTCATGTCCGCAGCAAAGGATTGACCGCAACGACCTTGCGGTCATATCCACGCAGAGTGCTTCCGTGCGGCGCCATCGGGCGTCCGGATCACAAGGGAACGCGATGGACCTGACTCGCCGCTTCTTTCTGCTCGGTACCACCGCCTTGGGGCTTCTGGCCGCCGAAGAGGCGCTGGCGGCCTCGCGGCGGCGCAGCCAGGGGCGCCGGTCTTCGCCGTCACGCTCCCGGCGCGGCCGCGGCGGCAAGGCCGAGAAGTCCGCGACGGCACCCGAACCGCCGAAGAAGCCGGCCGGCCAGACGCTGCGCATCCCCGAACTGGTCACGCTGAAGGACGGCGAAACCTACACGCTGACCGTCAAACGCGGCGAAGCCACCTTCATGCCCGAGAAGCCTGTGCCGGTGACCGGCTACAATGGCGGCTATCTCGGGCCGGCCTTCAAATTCGTGCGCGGCACGGCGCCGGTCCTGCGTCTCGTCAACGAGCTCGATCGGGCCACCAACGTGCACTGGCACGGGCTGATCGCGCCAGGCGCGGCGGGCGGCGGCCCCCTGCCGGTGCTCGAGCCGGGGGCGAGCGCCGATATCCGCATGACCGTCGACCAGAACGCGGCGACGCTCTGGTACCACGCCCAGATGCCCGGCTGGCAGGCGATCGACCTGACCGCCGGGCTCGCCGGCCTCGCCCTGGTCGAGGATCCGGCCACCGCGAGCCTCGGCCTGCCGTCGGACTGGGGCGTCGACGACATTCCGCTGCTGATCCAGGACCGCGAATTCGACGACGCCGGCAACCCGGTCTATGCCCGCACCGCCGATGTGGTCGAGCACGGCTTCCGGGGGCGGCGCATCCTGGTCAACGGCACGCTCGACGCCGTCGCGGCGGTGCCGCAGCGGCTGGTGCGCCTGCGCATCGTCAACGGCTCGTCGGCCCGGGTCTATCGGATCTACTTCGCCGACGAGCGCGCGTTCAAGCTGATTGCCACCGATGGCGGCTTCCTGCCGACCCCGGTCGATGCCGATACGGTCGGCATCGCACCCGGCGAGCGCATCGAGATCCTGGTCGATTTCGCCGATGGCGGCACGGCGCTGATGTCGACGCCGGACGACCACGAACTGCGCGCCGGCACCCGCACCGTGAAGGTGGCGGACGTGCTCACCGCCCCGTTCCGCATCTGCGCCTTCCACACCGAGCGCGACGGCAAGCCGAGCGCCAAGTTCCCGGCGAAGCTCGCCCCCGCACCCGTGGCCGACCCGGCGAGCGCCGTGCGGCGCCGGCGCTTCGTGCTGCAGCTCGGCGGCGCGGTCGCGCTCTCCGCCTCCTCGGCCCATAGCGCCACCGCCGGCTCGGAGGCCGCGCCGGAGGAGATGCCGGTGATGGCGATCAACGGCAAGACCTACGATCCGACCCGGATCGACGAGGAGGTCGCGCTCGGCACGACCGAGATCTGGGACATCGTCGCGCCGGAAATGTCCTATCCGTTCCATCTCCAGGGCGCGCAATTCCGCGTCCTGTCCGAGGACGGCGGCATCCCGAAGATCTGGAACCGGGGCGTCAAGGATACCGTTCTGGTGGAGAATTCCACCTCGCTCTTGGTGACCTTCACCAAGCCGGCCGGACGCGACGCGCCCTATCTCTACCATTGCCAGATCCTCGAACATGCCGATGCCGGCATGATCGGGACCTTCACGGTGACGTAAGCCCGCGGAGGACGCGGCCGGGGGCCGGCCCGGTCACGGCATGCGCGGCGGAGCCGTCGCCGGGGCCGCAGCCGGGACAAACCTCACTTGGCGACCTGGATGGTCTTCAGCCAGGCCAGAAAGGCGCCGACATCCTGTGGCGACATGCGCACCTGCGGCATGGCCGGATGGCCGACCAGGATGCCTTCGGCGAGCGCCTCCTCCAGATCCTCGACCGGGTACTTCTGCCCGAGCGTCCGGAAGGCCGGCGCGGCCGGAACCGGGCTCGCCCCCTGCTTGGTGATCGCATGGCACGGCGCGCAGGCCGCCTCCGCGATCTCGCGTCCCCGCGCCTCCCGCTCCTGGGCCGGCGCGACGGTGGACAAGACCGTGCCGGCCAGGAATGCGATGGCGGCCGTGCCCAAGACGAAGCGGTTCATCGTGCCCTCACAGTTGCAACCGACTCGCGACGGCCCTGCCGACGCCGAGCGGCATCGGCTGATAAGCTTCGCATGTGTCCGAAGGACGGCCAATGCGCCGGATCAAAGGCCGCGGCCGCGATCGCTGCCGTAGAAGTCCTGCGCGGCGGCTCGGCTTGGCTCTGGACTGCGGCCGGCAGCGAGCCAGCGACGCGGATCGGACGGCGCCAGGCCTCGGCTCTCGCCGGCGATCGAGCGGCAGAGTTCGCCGATCGAGTCGAGATTGTGCACGGCGCGGAACTCGTCGACATGCGGCAGCATCTGGCGGATGCCGCGCGCGCGGGCCTCGAAGCCGTCGAAGCGCAGCAGCGGATTGAGCCAAACCAGACGCCGGGCCGATTTCGACAGCCGTTCGGTCTCACGGCCGAGATCCTCGTCGGTGTCGCGCTCCAGCCCGTCGGTGATCAGGAGCACGATCGGACCGCCGGACATGACCCGGCGCGACCAGAGCCGGTTGAAGTCGCCGAGCGCGGTGGCGATCCGGGTGCCGCCGGACCAGTCGGCGACCGAGGCGGAGGCGGCCGCCAGCGCCTCGTCGGGGTCCTTCATGCGCAATTGCCGGGTGACGTTGGTGAGCCGGGTCCCGAACAGGAAGATCGAGATGCGCCGGCGCTTTTCGGCCAGCGCATGCAGGAAGTGCAGGAAGATGCGGCTGTACTGGCTCATCGAGCCGGAGATGTCGAGCAGCGCCACGATCGGCGGGTGAACCTCCTTCGGCCGCCGGTAGCGCAGCGCGATCATGCCGCCGCCGGTCCGGAGCGAGGCGCGGAGCGTCCGGCGCGGGTCGATCAGGCGCCCGCGCGGCGCGCCGACCAGCCGGCGGGTGGCGACCGTGTCGAGCGGCAGGACCAGCCGCTTCAGCGCCTCGCGCGCCGCGTCGATCTCCCGGGCGCTCATCTGCGCGAAGTCCTTGCGCTGCAGGATCTCGCGGTCGGAGACCGTGAAGCGGGCGTCGACCTCGATCTGCGGCTGCTCGACGACCTTGTCGGGCTCGCGCTCCGACTGCATGGCGGCAGCGACCCGGCTCGCCGCCGCCTTGGGTAGTGCGGGCGGCTGCGACGGCAGCGCGACGGGCGACAGCATGGCGAGCATCTTCTCGACCAGCCCGCGGTTGCGCCAGAAGATGCGGAAGGCCTCGTCGAAGATCACCCGCTGCTCGCGCCGGGTCACGAAGACCGCATGCAGGGTCCAGTAGAAATCCTCGCGCGTGCCGATCCCGGCCGCCTCGACCGCCCGGATCGCGTCGACCACCGACGCCGGCCCGACCGGCATCCCGGCCGCCCTGAGCGTGCGCGCGAAATAGACGATGTTCTCGGCCAGCCGGCCACCGGGACGGGCTTCGGGGGGGATCGCAGGGGCAGACGGGTCAAGCGTCATCGGGGTCGTCATCGGCGGCTCGGATCGCGTTCGGATCGGCGTTCAGATAGGCGCTGAGGATGCGCACGATCACGAGCCGATCGGGTTCATAACAGTGAATGATCAAGTAACGACCGAACGGCAGGCTTCGATAGCCCGGCCCGAGATCGGGCCGCGGTCGTCCAACCTCGGTTGCACGCACAGCCATGCGATGGCAGCGGGCCAGGGCCGCAGCGATGAAGGTCTCCGCCAACGCCTTGCTGCGGCTGCGCCGGGCGATGAAGCGCATGATCCGGCGCAGGTCGCTGCGGGCATGATGGGTGAAGACGACCGCTCGCACCTATTCGACATCCAGATCCTCAAGCCAGGTCTTGCTTTCCGCCAGCAGGTCCGCGGCCGACACGAACCCGCCGGCCGCTTCGGCCTCGCGGACCAAGGTGCGCAAGTCCGTTTCGCCGATGGTCGTGCGGTGCAGAGTCAAGAAGGCCGCGTCGAAAACGGCCTGCACGTCCGGAAACCGGCCCGCATCGACCAGTTCCTCGGCGATCAACTCCCATTTCGGGTCGATCTGAATCGACATGCCCAGTCTCCCTCGGCCGGCCGCAGGCTAGCACGCCGGCCGCCCCGCCGCGACCGCCGTCACCCGCCCGCCGGGACGGGCTTCGGGTGCGATTGGGATCACGTCAATTTCATGCCGGGCGAGAGCCAGCGATCCCGATCGGTCGGCGAGAAAATCGATGATCTGCAGCACGTCCGTTCGCGCCAGGGCCGAATAGACCAGCCGCCTCACAGGCAGCCGCCTTGGGCCTCACGCTTGGCGAAGTGGCTTTCGATGTCCCGATCGAGATCCTCCGGCGTCACCCATTGGTCGTCCGCGATCGCCCGATCGACCATGGCCTTCAGCGAAGCTCTCTCGGCCGCATAGTCGGCCAGCAGCGCGAAGGCCGCATCTGCCGCCTGCTCGGCATTGTCAAAGATGCCCTCGCCAACGAGGCGATCGGACAGCGCGGTCCATTCGGGCTTCCAGTTCACCGACATCGCGCGACCTCCATAGGGTGAGATCATACCACTCGGCATTGCCCACCGCGACCGCCGTCACCCGCCCCGGCTCGCCTCCTGGCGGACCTCGTCGATGATCCGGCGCGCCTCGGAGCCCTGGATGCGGGCGATGTCGTCCTGGTATTTGAGAAGCACGCCGAGCGTGTCGGAGACGATGGTCGGATCGAGTGCCAACTGGTCGAGTTCGGTCAGCGCGGTCGCCCAGTCGATGGTCTCGGCGACGCCGGGCGCCTTGAAGAGCTCCATCCGGCGCAGTTTCTGCACGAAGGCGACCACCTCGGCGCTGAGCCGGGCCGGGGCGCCCGGAACCCGGGTGCGGACGATCTCCATCTCGCGCTCGGCGTCGGGATAGTCGACCCAGTGGTAGAGGCAGCGCCGCTTCAGGGCGTCGTGGATCTCGCGGGTGCGGTTGGTGGTGATCACCACGATCGGCGGCACCGGCGCCTTGACGGTGCCGAGTTCGGGGATGGTCACCTGGGCGTCGGCGAGCACCTCGAGCAGGAAGGCCTCGAAGGCCTCGTCGGCGCGGTCGAGTTCGTCGATCAGGAAGACCGGCGCGCCGGCCACGTCCGGCTCCAGCGCCTGCAGGATCGGACGCTTGATCAGGTAGCGCTCGGCGAAGACATTGGCCTGGAGTTCGGCCCGGTCGACGGCGCCGGACGCCTCGGCCATCCGGATCTCGACCATCTGGGCCGGATAGTTCCATTCGTAGACGGCGGTCGAGATGTCCAGCCCCTCGTAGCATTGCAGCCGAATCAGCCGGCGGCCGAGCGTCGCGGCCAGCACCTTGGCGATCTCGGTCTTGCCGACGCCGGCCTCGCCTTCGAGGAACAGCGGCCGCTGCATCTTGAGCGACAGATAGAGGACGGTCGCCAGGGCGCGATCTGCGACATAGCCGGCACCGCGAATCATGGCGAGCGTGGCGTCGATCGATGCGGGCAAGGCGACGGGGACGGCTGACATGGCGCGGTTCCTCGCAGTTGGACCGATCGGCCGGCATGGTGCCACCCGGAACCGCCGGTTCTTGCCTCCTTCAGTAGCCCGCCGTCCCGGCTCCGGCAAATGTTCCGGCCTTCTCCCTTTTGACGAGACGGGCCTTAAACCGAAGCTCCGCCTCGTCTATCGTCCGACCGCTTGGGGGGCGATCATGACCAGACTGCCAGAGGGACCGGCGAGCCGGGGGCCGGATAACCGGGGCGCGGAGAGCGGGGGCGCGGAGAGCGGGGGGCCGGAAGCTGCCCGGCCGCAGGCCCTGCTTGATCCGCTGTTCGGGGCGGTCGCCATGGCGGCCGTGTTCGACGACCGGGCGCGGCTCGCCGCCATGCTGGCCTTCGAGGTCGCGCTGGCGCGCGCCGAGGCCGCCATCGGCCTCGTCCCGGAGATGGCGGCGGAGACCATCGCCGGCCATGCCGACCCGGACCGCTACGATCTCGGCCGTCTCGCCGCCGAAACCATGCTGGCCGGCAACCCGGCCATCCCGCTGGTCAAGCACCTGCAGGCCGCCGTCGGTCCGGAGGCGCGCGATCATGTCCATCTCGGCGCGACCAGCCAGGATGTCATCGACAGCGGCACGATGCTGCAGATGCGCGCAGGCCTCGACCTGATCATCCGCGACACCACCGCCCTCGCCGAGACGCTCGCCGCCCTCGCCGACCGTCACCGCGGCACCCTTCAGATCGGCCGGACCTTGCTGCAGCACGCCGTGCCGGTGACCTTCGGGCTCAAGGTGGCGGGTTGGCTGACCATGGCGGCACGCGCCCGGGCGGCGCTGGTCCGGGTGCGCGGCGAGGCGCTCGCGCTGCAGTTCGGCGGCGCCGCCGGCACCCTGTCGGCGCTCGGGTCCGAGGGCCTGGAGGTCGCCGTCGCGCTCGCCGCCGAACTCGATCTGCCGCTGCCCGCCCTGCCCTGGCACACCGACCGCACCCGGATCGCCGAGATCGCCGGCGCGCTCGGCATGGTCGCCGGCATGGTCGGCAAGATCGCCGGCGACCTCGTTCAGGAGATGTCCTCCGATGTCGCCGAGGCCTTCGAGGCGACCGGTCCGGGCAAGGGCGGTTCCTCGGCCATGCCGCACAAGCGCAACCCGGTGCATCTGGTCGCCGCCCGCGCCGCCGCGGCCGAGGCGATCGGCTGCGTGCCGGTGCTGATCGGCGGGATGGTGCAGGAATTCGAGCGCGCCGCCGGCAACTGGCATGCGGAATGGCGCACCCTGCCGCGCCTGTTCGTCGCCGCCCATGGCGCGGTGGTCAATCTCGCCCGCGCGTTGGACGGACTGGAGATCGACCCGGCGCGGATGCGCGCCAATCTGGAGGCGACGCGCGGCCTGGTCATGGCCGAGGCGGCAACCGCCCGCCTGGCGGCCGCCGTCGGCAAGGTCGAGGCACGCCGGCTGATCGAGCGGGCCGTGGCGCGCGCGGTCGCCGAGGATCTGCATCTGGAGGATGCGCTGGCCGAGGACCCGGCCGTCGTCCGGCATCTCGGACCGGAGGCGCTGGCGGAGACGTTCGATCCGGCCGGCTATCTCGGCGCGACGGAGGCCTTCGTCGATCGCGCGCTCGACGCCTGGGACGCGTCGAGGGATGGACTGCCGGGGCCGGCCTAGGGGGTCGATCAGGCGAGGCTGGCGAAGGCGCGATCGAGATAGGCGAGTGCCGGACCGTCCGCCCCGGTCCGGACCGCCGCGACCGCGCCGAAGATGACCGAATGGGTGCCGACCTCGCTGACCCCGCTGACATGGCAGTCGATCGCCACGCGGGCGCCGTCCAGGGCCGGGGCGCCGGTGACGAGAGGCGACCACACGCCGGCCGTGAACCGCTCCCGGCCGTGCAGCCCCGTGCGGCCGGAGAAGATCTCGGCCAGGGCGCGCGCTTCGGCCGGCAGGACGGACACGCAGAAGACGCCGTTCGCCTTGATCAGCGCATTGGCGGTCGAGCCGTGGTTCAGACAGATCAGCAGGGTCGGCGGCGCGTCCGTGACCGAGGCGACCGCCGTCATGGTCGCCCCGCCGAGGCCGGCCGGACCGTCGGTCGCCACCACATGGACGGCGGTGGCGATCCGGCTCATGGCATCGAGAAAGGTCTTGCCGTCGACGTGCTCGCCGTCGGCGGCAATTCGAACCATCGGAAAAGTCATTGCAGGCTCCGGCGCCCGACGCGGACGCTGCCCCACATGTAGACCGCCGGCGGGTTTTTGCGAACCGTTGCGGCGCGGAAAACGGAACGACGCCGGATCCGCCCCGTTGAAAGCGCGCAAAGATTGTGCGCCGCACGCGCGCCATCCTGCCCATTTGCCGGCACTTCAATTGGGGGGATGTCGCATCCGGAACAGGGAGCGTCGCGGCAGCCCGGTGCCTTGCCGCCCGGTCGAGGCCAAGAAGCTCATACGAAGGCAACGCCGCTCATCAAACGCGCTTGTCCGACGACGCCGATCGGCCATGCTCCGGGACGGCATGACGTCGCATCGCGGCGTCATGGAGGCGACGGGGCCTTCGGGATGAAACCTGCGCATTGGGGGCACCGGGCGGCGAGTCTCATCCCAATGGGGGTCGGATCAGGAACGAACCGACTTTTGTAGGGGGCAAATCACGAAGGGAATTGTTTCCCCGCGGGGGGCTTGGTAAGCATGGCGAAATTGAGGCATCTGATCTGCGTGTAAAGAATAGCGACGGCGCCGGGGGAAGGTGCCGCGCTGCGTGTCCGGTGTCGGGAACACCGGGACCGCGCAATCGGTGACCGCGTGCCGGCGCCTATGGCCGGGACGACAAGTCGGGGAGCGGCTGTCGCTACATGGAAGTATTCCTTCAGCAGTTGATCAACGGGATCACGCTGGGCTCGATCTACGGGCTCATTGCCATCGGCTACACGATGGTCTTCGGCATCATCGGCATGGTGAACTTCGCCCACGGCGACGTGTTCATGGTGTCGGCCTTCATCGCCATGATTACGTTCCTGCTGATCGGGGCCCTGGTCGGGTCCGTTCCGGTGGTGATCGCGATCGTGCTGATGCTGGTCGTGGCGATGGTGCTGACCTCGCTCTGGAACTGGACCATCGAGCGGGTCGCCTACCGGCCGTTGCGCGGGTCGTTCCGCCTCGCTCCGCTGATCTCGGCGATCGGCGTATCGATCTTCCTGTCGAACTTCGTCCAGGTGACGCAGGGACCGCGCAATAAGCCGGTGCCCGGCATGCTGAACGACGTGATCATCCTGGTCGAGAGCCCGACCTACAACGTCGCGATCTCCTACAAGCAGATCATGATCATGGTGGTCACCGCGATCCTGCTCGCCGCCTTCTGGTATCTCGTCCAGAAGACGTCGCTCGGGCGCGCCCAGCGGGCCTGCGAGCAGGACCGCAAGATGGCTTCGCTGCTCGGCATCGACGTCGACCGCACCATCTCGATCACCTTCGTGATGGGCGCCGCGCTCGCGGCGGTCGCCGGCGTGATGTACATGGTCTACTATGGCGTCGTGTCCTTCTCGGACGGCTTCAACCCGGGCGTGAAGGCCTTTACGGCGGCCGTGCTCGGCGGCATCGGCTCGCTGCCCGGCGCGGTGGTCGGCGGATTGCTGATCGGCTTGATCGAGGTCTTCTGGTCGGCCTATTTCACGATCGACTACAAGGACGTGGCCGCCTTCTCGATCCTCGCCATCACGCTCATCTTCATGCCGCAGGGGCTCCTCGGCAAACCCGAAGTCGAGAAGGTCTGAGCCCATGGCCAACGAGACCCAAACCGGCGGTCGCTCCGTCGACATCGGCCATGCGGCGAAGGATGCGCTGCTGGCCGGCCTGATCGCACTCGGCCTCTTCGGCGTCTTCATCGGTCTTCAGACCGTCCAGGACATCTCCAACCGGCTGGTTCTGAAGGTCCGGCCAGAAGCCCTGGCGGTGATCGTCGGCATCATCGTCGTCGGTCGATTCCTGCTGAACGTCTTCGTCTGGGGACGCGAACCCTCGCACAAGGCTGCGGTGGCGAGCCCGTCGGGCGGCCTCCTGGGCATGTTCAAGCGGCTCTGCTTCCTGGTCGGCGTCGTCGTCACCCTGGTGGCGGTGGTCGATATCGGCTTCCGCCTCGCCGGCGGCGCCCTGCCGAACATGCCGATCTCCCCGCCCGGCACCATGGGCCTCGGCAGCATCATCCTGATCGAAGCCGTCGCGGCCCTGTTCGGCGTGGTGCTGATCGCCTTCGGCCAGAACATGACCGAACGCGCCGCCGCCCTGCTCGGCCCGGCCGGCATCGGCTTCCTGGCCGCCTTCCCGATCATCGCGATCCTCGGTGCCGGCTGGGGCGGTTCGCTGAAGTGGATCGACAATTTCGGCATCCAGATCCTGATCTACGTGATGCTCGGCTGGGGCCTGAACATCGTCGTCGGCCTCGCCGGCCTGCTCGACCTCGGCTATGTCGCCTTCTACGCCGTCGGCGCCTATTCCTACGCGCTGCTCGCCAAGGAATTCGGGCTGAGCTTCTGGATCCTGCTGCCGCTCGCCGGCATCCTGTCGGCCTTCTGGGGCATTATCCTCGGCTTCCCGGTGCTGCGGCTGCGCGGCGACTATCTGGCGATCGTGACTCTCGCCTTCGGCGAGATCATCCGCATGGTGCTGGTCAACTGGGTCGATTTCTCGGGCGGCTATGCGGGCATCTCCGGCATCCCGCGTCCGACCCTGTTCGGCATTCCGTTCAATGCCACCGACGAGGGCTTCGCGGCCCGCTTCGGGCTCGAATTCTCGCCGATCTACCGAACGATCTTCCTCTACTACCTGATCCTCTGCCTCGCCCTGCTGACCGCCTTCGTGACGGTGCGCATGCGGCGGATGCCGGTCGGACGGGCCTGGGAAGCGCTGCGCGAGGACGAGATCGCCTGCCGTTCGCTCGGCATCAACACCACCAACACCAAGCTCACCGCCTTCGCGCTCGGGGCCATGTTCGGCGGCTTCGCCGGCTCGTTCTTCTCCGCGCGCCAGGGCTTCATCTCGCCGGAGAGCTTCACCTTCATCGAATCCGCGCAGATCCTGGCCATCGTCGTGCTCGGCGGCATGGGTAGCCTCTATGGCGTCGTCATCGCCGCCGTGGTGCTGGTCGGCGGCTTCGAGATCATGCGTGAACTCGACTTTCTGAAGCAGATCTTCGGCAACGACTTCGACCCGGCCCTCTATCGCGGCCTCATCTTCGGCGCCTCCATGGTCGTGATCATGCTGTGGAAGCCGCGCGGTCTGATCTCCACCCGGACCCCGACGGCCTTCCTGAAAGAACGCAAGACGGTTTCCGGCGACCTCGTGAAGGAGGGCCACGGATGAACCGCTGGGAAGAGAAGCCCCTGCTCAAGCTCGAGCACCTGACCATGCGCTTCGGCGGCCTGGTCGCGGTCAACGACCTCAGCTTTTCGGCCGGCGAAGGCGACATCACCGCCCTGATCGGCCCGAACGGTGCCGGCAAGACGACGGTGTTCAACTGCATCACCGGCTTCTACAAGCCGACCGAGGGCCGCATCGCGCTGCGCCATGGCGAGGCCAAGGTGTGGGACGAACTCGACGCCGCCACCGCCCGGCCCGACCGGCGCATGGTGCGCGCCGGGGCCGGCCTCTACCTGCTCGAACGCATGCCGGATTTCGAGGTCTCCGCCCACGCCAAGGTGGCGCGGACCTTCCAGAACATCCGCCTGTTCTCGGGCATGACGGTGCTGGAGAACCTGCTGGTCGCCCAGCACAATGCGCTGATGACGGCGTCCGGCTTCACGGTGCTCGGGCTGCTAGGCCTGCCGGCCTATCGCAAGGCCGAGAAGGCCTCGATCGAAAAGGCCAAATACTGGCTCGACCGGATCGACCTGATGGACCGGGCCGACGATCCGGCTGGCGACCTGCCCTATGGGGCGCAGCGCCGTCTGGAAATCGCGCGCGCCATGTGCACCGAGCCGGTGCTGCTCTGCCTCGACGAGCCGGCCGCCGGCCTCAATCCGCGCGAGAGCGCGGACCTGAACGCCCTGCTGCTCGGCATCCGCGAGAAGGACGGCACCTCGATCCTCCTGATCGAGCACGACATGTCGGTGGTCATGGAAATTTCCGACCATGTCGTGGTGCTCGACTACGGCACCAAGATTTCCGACGGCAAGCCGGACTTCGTCCGCAACGATCCGAAGGTCATCGCGGCGTATCTGGGCGTCTCGGATGAAGAAGTCGAAGCCGTCGAGGCGGAGGTTCTGTCGTGACTGAACCGCTCCTGTCCATCCGCGGCGTGAAGACCTACTACGGCAAGATCATCGCGCTGAAGGGCGTCGATCTCGACGTCAACGAAGGCGAGATCGTGACCCTGATCGGCGCCAACGGTGCCGGCAAGTCGACCCTGATGATGACCATCTTCGGCAGCCCGCGGGCGCGCGAAGGCAAGATCGTCTATCAGGGCTCCGACATCTCGCGCATGCCGACCCATGAGATCGCCCGCATGCGCATCGCACAGTCCCCGGAGGGACGGCGCATCTTCCCGCGCATGTCGGTCATGGAAAACCTCCAGATGGGCGCGGCGATCAACGACTTCGCCCACATGGACGAGGATCTGAAGCGGGTCTTCGACCTGTTCCCGCGCCTCAAGGAGCGCATCAACCAGCGTGGCGGTACGCTCTCGGGCGGCGAACAGCAGATGCTGGCCATCGCGCGGGCTCTGATGTCGCGCCCGAAGCTGCTGCTGCTCGACGAGCCGTCGCTCGGCCTGGCGCCGCTGGTCGTCAAGCTGATCTTCGACGCGATCCGCGATCTGAACCGCACCGAGGGACTGAGCGTGTTCCTGGTCGAACAGAACGCCTTCCACGCGTTGAAGCTCGCCCACCGCGGCTACGTCATGGTCAACGGCGTCATCACGATGAGCGGCTCGGGCAAGGAACTGCTGGAGCGGCCGGAAGTGCGCGCCGCCTATCTGGAAGGCGGCCGCCATTGACCGGCGGCTGCATCGTAGGATCAGGGGATCGCGTGTCGATCCGCAAACGGTAAGGGTCCCATGGAAAAGCTCCAGGGCGTTCTCTACGAAGAGGAAAGCATCCGGCTGTTCATCGCCGTGACGGTGGTCATGGGCGGCTGGGCCGCGTGGATGACCGGCAAGGCCTGCGCCTCGACCTGGCGGCCCTATTGGACCGTCTTCCTCTACATGCTGGTGCTCGGCGCGGTCGTCCGCTTCCTGCATTTCGCGCTGTTCGGCGGCACGCTTCTTTCGGCGCAGTACTACCTGGTCGACATGGCGGTCGTTCAGGTGTTCGCCGCGATCGGATACCGCCAGATGCGAACGCGCCAGATGGTGACGAAATACAACTGGCTCTACGCACCGCTGGGTCCGCTCAGCTGGCGCAGCCGCGTCTGAGGGGTGATCTTCACCGTCGCACGAGATTCGTCCGGCAAAGCCGTTTTTCGGGTGACAACTCGTTGATTTCGGGCAAGGATCGCGCCCCAGCGGGTGGCACCGTCGGCTGGGGCGACGGGCTCGGAGGGAGGCAGCCGCCTCCGCCGAGTTCCGGAACGAAACCCCGATGAAATCCGCAGGCAGGGAATCACGTTCCGGCCCTACCGCCTGAACGTGCCCGGCTTGCGCCGATCGGTTCGGAACCCGGGGGAACCGGGAACGGAGACAGCGGTCGACGCGCTCCGGTCTCGAACCGCCGAATGGGAGGAGGCTCACAGCCGATCGGGGATCGGCGAGGGCCTGGAGCAAACTGTGGAGAGGAGCATTTCCATGAAGAAGATCTGGTTGGCCAGCACCGTCCTGGCGGCCTCGATGGCCTTCGCCGGCATGGCCCATGCCGACATCAAGCTCGGCGTCGCCGGCCCGATCACGGGCCCGAACGCCGCCTTCGGCGCGCAGCTGAAGAACGGCACCGAGCAGGCCGTCGAAGACATCAACGCCGCGGGCGGCATCCTCGGCCAGAAGATCGTTCTGTCGGTCGGCGACGACGTCTCCGATCCGAAGCAGGGCGTTTCGGTCGCCAACAAGTTCGTCGGCGACGGCGTCAAGCTGGTGGTCGGCCACTTCAACTCCGGCGTCACCATGCCGGCGTCCGAGGTCTATGCGGAGAACGGCATCCTGACCGTGACCCCGTCGGCCACCAACCCGAAGATCACCGAGCGTGGCCTCTGGAACGTGTTCCGCACCTGCGGCCGCGACGACCAGCAGGGCCGGCTGTGGGCGGACTACGCCAAGCAGCACTTCAAGGGCAAGAAGATCGCCGTCGTTCATGACAAGACCACCTATGGCCAGGGTCTCGCCGACGCTGCCAAGGGCTTCATGAACAAGGACGGCATCAAGGAAGTCCTGTACGAAGGCGTGAACACCGGCGAGAAGGACTATTCGGCGCTGGTCTCCAAGATCAAGGCGTCGGGTGCCGACATCCTGATGTGGGGCGGCCTGCACACCGAAGGCGGTCTGATCGTGCGCCAGATGCGCGACCAGGGCCTGAAGACCGTGATGATGTCCGGCGACGGCATCACCGACGACGAGTTCGCCTCGATCGGCGGCGACGGCGTGATCGGCACCCTGATGTCGTTCGGCCCGGATCCGCGCAACAACCCGGCCGCCAAGGACGTGGTTGCCAAGTTCAAGGCCAAGAACTTCGATCCGCAGGCCTATACGCTCTATTCCTATGCGGCCGTGCAGATCATGAAGCAGGCGGCCGAGAAGGCCAACTCGCTCGACCCGAAGAAGATCGCCGACGCGATGCATTCGGGCATGACCTTCAAGACGGTGCTCGGCGACATCTCCTACGACAAGAAGGGTGATCGCACCACCGTCGACTACGTCATGTACACCTGGAACAAGGGTGCCGACGGCAAGGTCACCTATACCCAGAACAAGTGATCCGAGCGGACCGAAAGGTTCGATCGCATCCGGAAAGCCGCCCAGCAATGGGCGGCTTTTTCTTTGGCCTCTTGCCGCAAGACGGGGCGACGGGTGCCGGCGGCAGGGCACCGGTGCAACGCAGCGCTGCGCGGACGGCCCGATCGGCCGCTTGACTCTCCCGGTCGTCCTGATCACTCTCGATTTCGTGAAGAGGTTCCGTCGAAAGACGGATGAAAAGGGAATGTCGGTGAGCCGAGGCCGTCTCCGGACGGGCGCGGCGAAGCCGCAGCTGCCCCCGCAACTGTAAGCGGCGAGCCATCTCCCTCAAGCCACTGACGGCCATGGCGCCGTCGGGAAGGCGGGAGACAAGGCCTTGACCCGTGAGCCAGGAGACCTGCCCCTTCCGTCACTCCTGATCCCGATGCGTGGGGCGTCGGATCGCGGCCGTTCCGAGCGGGTGACATGTGTCGTGTCGCCGGAGCCGGGAAAGGCCGCCGGCGGATGATCGGTCGCGATCGCCCGCCGCTTCCTCCTCCCTGCCCTGCGCGATGCCGGTGTTGGAAACGACGGGCCCAGGCGCGCGTCGTTCGGCTGCGGCCCTGCACTGCGGTGCGGCCGCAAGGGGGCATGAATGCAAGGACTTTCGAACAGGCACCGCCGCGCACTGCTGGCGGCCGCAGCGATCTGCATGGACCATGGCGGGCCGGCATCCGCCCAGGAGGGCGCCCGGACCGGAGGAGCCCTCGATCTCGGGACCGTCGTGATCTCGGCCAACCGCACGCCGACCGATGCCGCCAAGGTCGGTTCGGCGGTTACGGTGATCGACCGGGCGACGCTGGAGCGCGCCCGGGAGACCTACCTGAAGGACTATCTCGACCGCGTGCCGGGCCTGAACTTCGCCCAGATCGGCGGCCCGGGCGGTCTGACCACCGTGATGATGCGCGGCGCCAACGCGGCCTACATCATGGTCCGCATCGACGGCATCGAGGTCTCCGATCCGACCAAGACGCAGACCGCCGCGGCGCTCGAACACATGCTGGTCGGCGATGTCGAGCGCATCGAGATCCTGCGCGGCTCGCAATCCGCGCTCTATGGCGGCACCGCCGTCGCCGGCGTGATCGACATCACCACGCGCCGGGCCGACGGCCCGGGTGTCAGCCACCGCGCGGCCGTCGAGGTCGGCTCCTTCGGGACGGTGTCCGGGCGCTACGGCCTTTCGGCGGCGACCGAGACCAGCGAGGTGAACCTCTCGATCGAGCGCAACAAGACCGACGGCATCTCGTCGGCCGATTCCCGCGCCGGCAATCGCGAGAAGGACGGCTACGACAACACCACCTTTTCGGCCAATGCCGCCACGCGCCTGAACGAGGCGTTCCGGGTGTTCGGCGCGCTGCGCTACAGCCGCCACGACAGCGCCTTCGACGATTTCGTCTGGGGCGTCGGCCCGACCGACGAGATCAAGGGCACGCCGCGCAACCGGACCATCGGCGAGGATGCGGGCGTTCGCGTCGGTGCCGATCTCGATCTTCTGGACGGGCGCTGGAAGAACACCCTGTCGGTCCAGCACTACGACACGCAGAGCACCACCTGGGGCGGCTATCCGGGCCACTATGACGGCGACCGGACCAAGCTCGAATATCTCGGCAGTTTCCGGCTGAACGACATGCTGGCCTTCTCGTTCGGCGCCGACTACGCCCGCGAGACGGCGCGCTCTTCCGAAGGCCTGTCCGGTTCGATCGACAATGCCGGCGCCTTCGCGCAGGCCTCGCTGGAGCCGATCGCCGGCCTGACCCTGACCGGGGCGCTGCGCAACGACCACCATTCCACCTTTGGCGACCATCCGACCGCCCGGGCGACGGCGGCCTATCGCCTGTTCGACGGCACCAAGCTGCGCGCCAGCTGGGGCACCGGATTCCGGCCGCCCTCGGCCTACGAACTGTTCGCGCCGATCTATGGCAACAGAACCCTCAAGCCCGAGGAGAGCCGCAGCCTCGATGCCGGCATCGACCAGAGCTTCTGGGACGGCCGGCTGACCCTTTCGGCGACTGTCTTCAAGCTCGATACCCGGGACCTGATCCAGTTCGCCTACGATACCGGCGCCGGTTCCTACCGCTACCTGCAGGTGCCGGGCTTGAGCCAGCGGCGCGGCATCGAACTCGCCGGCAAGGTCCAGGCGCTCGACTGGCTCGCCCTCGACGGCAGCTACACCTTCACGCAGGCCGAACAGGCGGACGGGTCGCCGCTCCTGCGCGTCCCGCGCCACAAGGCGACCGTCGGCGCCACGGTGACGGCGATCGAAAAGACGACGGTTTCGGTGCGCGGAACCTGGGTCGACGACATGCGCGACACGGACTATTCGGTCATCCTGCCCGATTTCAGTTCGCCGGTGCGCAAGCTGCCCGCCTATTTCCTGCTCGACGCGACCGTGACCTACCGGCTGACCGACACTTTCGATCTGACGCTGCGCGGCCGCAATCTGCTCGACCAGCGCTATCAGACCGTGTGGGGCTACGGCACGCCCGGCGCCTCGGTCTATGCCGGCCTGTCGGCGCGGTTCTGAGGCGGGGCGAATGATGCGGCGGGGCGCGGCAGCGGCGGCGATCTTCGGCATGGTGCTGTCCATGACGGCCGCGGCGCGCCTCGAAGCCGCCGAACCGCCCCGGCGCGTGGTCTCGGTCAATCTGTGCACGGATCAGTTGGCCCTGCTGCTGGCGGCGCCGGGCCAACTGGTTTCCGTCTCGAGGCTCGCCCACGACCCGACCATGGCGGCGCTCGCCGGAGCCGCGCAGGGGATCCCGGCGAACAGCGGGAAGGCGGAGGAGATCTATCTGCTCCGCCCGGATCTCGTGCTCGCCGGCACCTACACGACCCGCCAGAGCCTCGACATGCTGCGGCGGCTCGGCATCCGCGTCGAAGCCTTTCCGCCCGAACAGTCCCTCGACGACATCCGCCGGCACATCCGGCGCATGGGTGCGCTGCTCGGCCGCGAGGCCGCGGCGGAGGCATTGCTGGCGCGCTTCGAGGCCGATCTCGCCGTCCTGGCACGCCCGCGGACGGCCGCGTCGCCGCTCGCCGCCGTCTATTTCGGGGCCGCCGGCACCGCCGGGCGCGACAGCCTGGTCGATGCGGTCCTGGCGGCCGCCGGCTGGCGCAACCTGGCCGCCGAAATCGGTGTCGTCGGCGTCGGCCTGCTGCCGTTGGAGCGCCTCGTCGTCGCCCGCCCCGATGCGGTGATCGGAGAGGCCCCCGATCCCGGCGGCCCGGCGCTCGCCCATGCGAGCTATCGGCACCCGGCCCTTCTGGCCGCGATCCGCTCGGCCACCGGCGTCACCGTGCTGCCCGATCGCCTGACCATTTGCGGCGGCCCCTTCACCCTGGAGGCGGTCCGGCAGTTGCGCGCGCTCGGCGACCGCGTGGCGACCGCCCGCCCGCCCGCCGGCGACGGCAGGACCGCCCCCGGACCCGGCGCCGCGCCGGACATCGAGGCCCGGCCATGACCCTGTCGGCGCCGGACCGCTGGCTTCTCCCGCTCCTCGGCGGACTGGCGCTCGTCCTGGCGGCGGTCTCGCTGACGATCGGCGCGGCGGGGCTCGCACCCTCCCGGGCTCTGGCGGCCCTCATCGTCGACGACGGCGCGGTCTCGATCGTGATGCGCGAGATCCGGCTGCCGCGGGCGATCCTGTCGGTCTCCCTCGGCGCCGCGCTCGGCCTGTCGGGCGCCGCCCTGCAGGGCTACCTGCGCAATCCGCTGGCCGATGCCGGCCTGATGGGGATCGGTCCGGGCGCCGCGCTCGGCGCGGTGGCGGCGATCTATGGCGGCGTCTCGGCCCTGTTTCCGCTGGCCCTGCCGCTGATGGCGCTCGCCGGCGGCTTCGTCGCCATGGCGCTGGTGCTGGCCATGGCCGGGCGCGGCGACGGTCCGGCCGGGCTGATCCTCGCCGGGGTCGCCGTTTCCAGTCTGGCCGGCGCCCTGACCGCACTCGCGCTCAGCCTGTCAGAGAACCCCTTCGCCGCCCTCGAAATCGTCTACTGGATGCTCGGATCGCTCAACGATCGCTCGATGCAGCATGTCTGGCTCGCCCTGCCCTTCATGGCCGGCGGCGGCCTGCTGCTGGTCCTCGCCGGGCGCGGGCTCGATGCCCTGTCGCTCGGCGCGGAGACGGCGCGCAGTCTCGGCGTGAACATGACGGCGCTCAGGCTTCTGATCCTCGCCGGCACGGCCGCCACGGTCGGCGCCGCCACGGCGATCGCCGGGGCGATCGGCTTCGTCGGACTGGTCGTGCCGCATCTTCTCCGCCCGTGGGTCGGCGCCCGGCCGAGCCGGCTGCTGCTCGCCAGCGCGCTCGGCGGCGCCGCGCTGCTGACCGCCGCCGACATCGCCGCCGGTCTCGTCGCCCCCGACCGCGACCTCAAGCTCGGCGTCGTCACCGCGCTGATCGGAACGCCCTTCTTCCTCCGCCTGATCGCGGCCGGCCGGAGCGGATCGCGATGACCGCGCTGGAGACCCGCGCCCTGTGCGTCGCGCTCGACGGCCGTCCGGTGCTCGACCGGATCGATCTCGCGCTGCAGGCGGGCGAATTCGTCGGCCTGATCGGCCCGAACGGCGCCGGCAAGTCGACCCTGTTGCGCGCGCTCGCCGGCCTCCTGCCGACGCGCGGCGGCACGATCGTCCTGGACGGCAGGCCCCTCGCCCGCCTGCCCGCCGGCGCGCGCGCCCGGCGCATCGCCTATGTGGCGCAGGCGCGCGAGGTCGCCTGGTCGCTCGACGTCGAAGCCGTGGTCGGCCTCGGCCGGCTGCCGCACCGCGCGGCCTTCGCGCCGGAAACGCGCGGCGACCGCGCCGCGATCGACGCGGCGCTGGCGACCATGGCGCTCGATGGCTTGCGGGGGCACCGGGTCGACCGGCTGTCCGGCGGCGAACTGGCGCGCGTCCTGATCGCCCGGGCCCTGGCCCAGGACGCCGAGTTGCTCCTTGCCGACGAACCCGCGGCGGGGCTCGATCCGGCCCATCAGATCGCCCTGATGACCGTCTTTCGCCGCCTCGCCGGCGCCGGCCGCACGGTGTTGGCCTCGCTGCACGATCTGAACCTCGCCGCGCGCTGGTGCGACCGGGTGATCGTGCTCGCCGGTGGCCGGATCGTCGCGACGGGAGCGCCGGAAGCGGTCCTGGACGCGCGCCTGCTGGCGTCGGTCTACGGCATTGAGGCCCATGTCGACCGCGATCCGGGCGGCCTCCTGCTCGTCCCGACCGGCCTTTCCGCACGGTCGGCCGCCGCCGCGCGCTCGGAGGATCGGCCATGAGCGTTGCGGATATCGCGATCGACTGCCGGCAGCCCTGGCTGATCGCGCGCTTTTCCGGTCCCCGCCGGATGCTGAGCTGGTCGCCGAACCGGCCGGGCTTCTCCCTCGCCGACACGGTCGCCTGGCTCGAAGTGACCAATGCCGATGTGGTCGACCTGACCGATCCGGCCGCCTATCTGCGCGCCCGGCTCGCCGCGGCGGGCTTGGAGCGGGCGGTGGGGCTGATGACGGCCCGCGACGTCCGACGCCATCATCTCACCCGCAGCACGGTCGACGGGATCGGCGCGGTGGCGCTCGTCACGGCCGGCCTGACCAATGGCGAGCGGATCGGCGAGCGCTGCCACGATCCGGCCCTGCCGGCGGTCGCCGGGACGATCAACGCGCTGGTCCATGTCTCGGTACCGCTCACGCGCGCCGCCTTCCTCGAGGCGATGAGCCTCGCCGTGCAGGCGCGCACCGTCGCGGTGGCCGAGGCGGGCATCCGGCGCGGGGGCGCGGTCGTCACCGGCACCGGCACGGACTGCCTGGTCGTCGCCGCGCCGTCGGGGCCGGATCCGGCCATCCATGCCGGCCTGCATACCGCGATCGGCGAGGCCGTCGGGGCCGCGGTCCTGTCCGCCACGCGCGCGGCCGTGGCCGGATGGGTCGCCGATCAGACGGGGACCGCGCCATGACATCCGCAGCGATCCTGCCCGGCCGCGTGCCGTCCCGGCCCATGATCGGCGCGCTGCTGCTCTCGCTCGCCCTTCACGCGGGCGCCGGCGCCATCGTCTCCGGCTTCTGGTCCCGGACGCCGTCGTCCGGTGATCCGGTCGCCCTGGACGTGATCGACGCCGAACTCCTGGAAGCGGGGGCCGTCGGAACGGGCGCCGTCGAACCGGGGGCCGTCGTCGGGGCGCCCGAACCGGCGGGCCGACCGTCCGCACCCGCCGCGACCGGGGACGAACGGGCGGAGGCGGCCGATCCGCCGCCGGTCGCTCCGACCCTGGATGTCGCCCCCGAGGCGGTCGCAGCGATCGCGCTACCGCCGCTGACGGTGCCCGCCGAGACGGCAGCCGTCGACCAGTCCGCGCCGCCGCCCCGCGTCGATGAGGTCATGCCCTCCGAACCGGATCCGAGGCTAGACACGGGCGCCGCGACAGACATGCCGCCGCCCGAGCGAGAGGCTCCGTCACCGGAGACCCGGCCGGCGGAACCCATTCCGATCGCTCCGGCCTTGGCCGCCCCGTCACTGGCCATTCCGGCATTGGCCGCCCCGTCACCGGCCGCCCCGTCATTCACCGCTTCGACGGACGCCATGGTCGTGCCGCCCGGTCCCGAGGCGCCGCCCGCGCCGGCACGCGCGGCCGCCGCGGATGCCCCGCCCGAGGCGACAGATCCGGCGGTTCTGACGCCGCCCCTTGCAGCCGCGACACGGCCGCCGCCCGAGCCGAAGCCGGCCGTCGCGTCCAAGCCCGCCCCCGAACCGGCGCGGGAACCGAAGCCCGCCGCCCCTCCCCGCGCGCGGCCCGAACCGACCCGCCCCCGAAGCGTCGCCGCCACGCCACCCCCCGATCGCTCCTCGACCCGCCCGAAGGCCGACGGCGGTCCGACCGGCGCGCTGGCACCGCGTCCGACCGCACCGGCCAGGGCCGCCACGGCGGCCGGCGGCGGCGAAACCGCCAGACCGGCGGCCCGGGCGGCCGGATCGGGAGAGGCTTCGGATGCGATCGCCCGCTACATGGCGGCGGTCCGGGCGCGCATCGTCAGCCGCCAGCGGCCGGGCGACGGCACCCCGGGCACGGTCGTGGTCAGCTTCGAGGTCCGGCGGGACGGTGGGCTGGAGCAGGTCGCCGCGATCAGCGGCGGCACCGGCGACCTCCAGTCGGCGGCGATCCGCATCGTCCGCGCCGCCGCGCCCGCACCGCCGTTCCCCGAGGCGATCGGCGCGGCACGCCTGCGCATGACCGTCGCGCTGCGTTTCGAATAGCCCGCCAGCCGCCGGAACCGCGTCCGCAGACCGGCCGGCGCATATCAGCAAGATGAAATTGTTTGCCCTGAAGGGGGCGCTAGCGACTGGCGCATTTTACCGTTTGATGGAATGACAGAAGCCCATTCCACAGACGCCGTCGATCGAGGATTTCATGTCGTACGCGGGAACCGGCCCGTCACTCGCCGAGGAGGCCGCCGACGCCCTGGCGCAGGAACGCGGCAACGTGATCCGGCTGACGGTCGCCCAGGCCCTCGCGGGCGCCAATGCGGTCGTGGTCTACGCCACCGGCGCGATCATCGGCAACATGCTGGCACCCAGCCCGGCCCTGGCCACCCTGCCGATCTCGGTCTTCGTGATCGGCATGGCCGCCTGCACCCTGCCGGCCGGCCGGATCGCGCAACGCCACGGCCGCCGGACGGCCTTCCTGGCGGGAACCGGCTGCGGCGTCCTGGTCGGCCTGCTCTCCGCGCTGGCGGTCATCCTCGGCTCGTTCTGGCTCTTTTGCTGCGCGACCTTCTTCGGCGGCGCCTATGCGGCGGTCGTGCTGTCGTTCCGGTTCGCCGCCACCGACGGGGTTGCGCCGGAGCGGCGGCCGCGCGCGCTGTCCTTCGTCATGGCCGGCGGGGTCTTCGCGGGCGTGCTCGGCCCGCAGCTCGTCACCTATACGATGAACCTCTGGCCGCCCTTTCTGTTCGCCGCCACCTATCTCGCCCAGGCCGCCGTGGCGGCCCTCTCGGCCCTGGTCCTGATGGGCGTCCGCCTGCCGCCACCGACGGCCGGCGAGGTCGCCGGCGGCCGACCGCTCGGCGTGATCGCGCGGCAGCCGCGCTTCGTGACCGCCGTCGTCTGCGGCGTCGTCTCCTATCTCCTGATGAACTTCATCATGACCGCGGCGCCGCTCGCCATGCGTCTGTGCGGGCTCACGCAGGAGGATGCCAATCTCGGCCTGCAGTGGCATGTCATCGCCATGTATGCACCGAGCTTCTTCACCGGTCCGCTGATCAGCCGCTTCGGCGCGCCGCGCGTGGTCGCCGCCGGCCTCGCCCTGACCGCCGTGGCGGCCGCGGTCGGGCTCGCCGGGATCGATGTCGCCCATTTCTGGTTGAGCCTGATCCTGCTCGGTCTGGGTTGGAATTTCGGCTTCATCGGCGCGTCCGCCCTGGTGCTCGAATGCCACCGCCCGGAGGAGAAGACGCGGGTCCAGTCGCTCAACGACTTCGTCGTGTTCGGAACGATGGCGATCGGCTCGCTGTCGTCCGGCGGGCTGCTGACCCTCTACGGCTGGGACATGGTCCTATGGGTCTCCTTCCTGCCGCTGGCCGTCGCCGTCGGGGCGCTTCTGACGACCGCCATGCAGAAGCCGGCCGCGCCGGTGCTGCGATAGGACTTTGCTGCGATAGGATTGGGCCGTGACGGGGCTGGGCCGCGACGGGGCTGCCGGACCGGCCGGGCAGCGGACGGCGTGCCGTTTTGCGCACGCGCGCCCGGGGGTGGGCAAGCGCCCAAAGGCTGCTATCGTGGCCGGATGATAAGATTCGAGCCGATCCGATGAGCGCCTCGAGGCGATGCGGGTCCCCGGCCCGCCGGCCGATGCGTGTCGCCGGTCCGGTCGTGCGCTCCCCTGGCGGCCTGCCGGCTCCGGCCGGCACAGATCGATGAGCCCGATGTCCCAACCCGGTCCCACCAACACCATCGTCGACGTTGCCGGCCTCTCCGTCGGCAATGCCGGCGATATCCGCCTCAAGTCCGGCGTCACCGTCGTCATTCCGGAGGAGCCGGCGATCGCGTCGGTGCACGTGATGGGCGGCGCACCGGGCACGCGCGATACCGACCTGCTGGCCCCCGATCAGACCGTCGACCGGGTCGACGCGATCGTCCTGTCGGGCGGCTCGGCGTTCGGGCTCGATGCCGCTTCGGGCGTGCAGGCCTTCCTGCGCGAGCAGGGGCGCGGCTTCGCGATCGGTCCGGTCTCCGTGCCGATCGTCTCGGCCGCGATCCTGTTCGACCTGCTCAACGGCGGCAACAAGGACTGGGGCCGCTATCCGCCCTATCGCGATCTCGGCTACCGCGCCGCCGCCGCGGCGACCGTCGATCCGCCGACGGTCGGGTCGACCGGCGCCGGCCTCGGCGCCACCACCGCGACCCTCAAGGGCGGCCTCGGTTCGGCCAGCCTGCGCCTGCCGTCCGGCATTACGGTCGGGGCGCTGGTCGCCGTCAACGCCGTCGGCAGCGTCACCATCGGCGATACCGGGCATTTCTGGGCGGCCGCCCACGAGATCGACGGCGAGTTCGGCGGCTTCGGATATCCGAGCCCGTTCCCGCCCGACGCCACCATGGCGCGCCTGAAAGGGGCGATCCGCGACGACGCCGGCCTGACCGCCGCCGATCCGAGCCTCGGCGGCAACACCACCATCGCGCTGATCGCGACCGATGCCATCCTGACCAAGGCGGAGGCGAAGCGCCTGGCGATCATGGCCCATGACGGCATGGCGCGGGCGATCTATCCGGCCCACACCCCCTTCGACGGCGATCTGGTCTTCGCCCTGTCGACGGGGCGCATCCGGCGGGCGGAGCCGATCGCCGACTTCGTCGACCTCGGCATCGCCGCCGCCGACGTTCTGGCGCGCGCCATCGCCCGCGGCGTCTACGAGGCGCGGCACACCGCCGGCGATCTGGTCCCGGCCTGGCGGGTCAAGTTTTCGGCCAGCTGACACCCGCCGCCCCGGAGTGCAAGGAATAACCGGCCGCGTTCAGCGCGAGCGCGGTCAGAAATCTGCGGTTTCCATAACGTTTTTGAGTCACCAAGACGATTTCGCACGTGGTTTATTGAGTCTTTATTCAGAGTTGAACCGCACGATCTGAAATATCGGTTGTCTATGGCGTTGCGGAGACCTGCAGATCAGCACCTTCGCACCGTCGATCGCATGCCGCGAGGGATAGCCGTACGCGTCTGTCTGGGGTCCGAGCGGTGCCGTGGCCATAGACAGGCGCGATGCCGGATTTCAGATCTCGATCCCACTGCGGGAGTTCTCGTAACATGCAATTGCGCCAGATCATCCTCGGTTTGAACGCAGCCTCCTTTCTGGTCGCCGCCACCCTGTCCGGCATCATCTTCTTCCTGGCCGGAGAATATCGGGAGGCGGCGCGGCGGACGGAGGACGGCATCACGGCCCTGCGGCAGCAGACCGATGCCGACATGGCGCATGATTCGATCCTGGCGGCGGTCTATCGGTCCTACTATGCGGCCAGCACCAAGGATGCGGCGATGCTCGCCGAGGTCCGGGCCGACCTGAAGTCCTACGAGGAGATCTTCGCCTCCCGTCTGGCGAAACTGGAAACGGTGGAACTCGGCGCCAAGGCGCGCGCGGCGGCCGCCAAGGTCAAGCCGGCGCTGCAGGCCTATGTGGTGACGGCCGGCGCCCTGATCGAGAATGCCAGTCGCGGCGACCTCGCCAGCCTGACCGCCCGACTGCCCGAATTCGATCGCGCCTTCAAGGTGCTCGAAGAGGAGATGGAGCAGGTCAGCAACCTGGTCGAAGCCGCCAACGAGGAGGTGCATGCCGATACCGAACAGGCGGTCGCGATCGGCGATGCCAGCAAGTGGATCGGCCTCGCCTTCGCGATCCTGATCGCCGGCATCATGGTCCTGGTGGCGGACCGGCGCATCAGCCGCCCGATCTCCTCCATGACCGCCCAGATGCGCCGCCTTGCGGAAGGCGATACCTCGACCGACATCAGCCATGCCGACCGCCCTGACGAAATCGGCGCCATGGCGCGGGCCGTGCAGTTCTTCCGCAACACGATGCTCGATCGGGAACGCCTGGAAACGACCGCACGCCAGGAGGAGACCAAGCACGACGCCCAGAGCCGCGAATTGGAGCGGATCATTCTCGACTTCCGCCGGGACGTGAGCGCGGCGATCGAACAATTGTCCAACGGCACCCGTTCGATGGACGGCTCGGCCGCCTCGCTGCGCAGCGTCGCCGGGTTGACCGCCAGTCAGGCCGATACCGCGGCCCGCGCCTCCGGCCGGGCGTCCGCCAATATCGAGACGATCACGGCCGCGACCGAGGAGATGGGAACCTCGATCGCCGACATCGCCGATCGCGCCAACCGGGCCTCCGGGATGGTCGCGAAGGTCGCCGCCGTGGCCAGCCGGACCAATGCCGACATGGCCGCCCTCGCCGCGACCGCCGAGGAAATCGGCACCGTGGTCGAGATGATCCGGACCATCGCGGACCAGACCAACCTGCTCGCCCTCAACGCCACCATCGAAGCCGCGCGCGCCGGCGCGGCCGGCCGGGGCTTCGCGGTGGTCGCCTCCGAGGTCAAGTCGCTCGCCGAACAGACGGCGAAGGCGACGGGCGACATCGCCCGCCGCGTCGAGGCCATCCAGACGGCCGCCCATGCGACCGAGGGCTCGGTCCAGGAGATCGCCGGGACCATCGACGGCGTGACCGACCTGACGGCCTCGATCGCCGCCTCGGTCGGCGAGCAGGATCGCGCGACGCGCGAGATCGCCGCCAACATCACCGAGACCTCGCGCGGTTCGGCCGAAGTCGCCAACAGCGTCGGCGGGCTGCGCGGAGCGGCGAGCGAGACCGAGGCCGCCGCGGCAGAGGTGAAGCGCGTCTCGGACGATCTGGCGGCCGTCGCCGGGCGCCTCGGCAGCACGGTGGACGGCTTCCTCAAGGTGATCACCGAGGAGGTGCGCCAGCGCCGCGACCGGCAGCGCAGCGCAGCCTGAGGTCATCCCCGCGACGCGATCCCGCGCAACCGGGTCTTGGGCGCCCGGCCGGTTCCTCCGGCCGGGCTTTTTGCCGTCCCCGGGCCTATTCGGCCGCCACCAGGACCGGGCGCATGGCGGGACCGGCGGCGAAGCGCTCGACCAGCCCTTCACGCCGCTTGGCCGCCCGCGCCATGTTGGCCTCCTTGACCGGACCGTAGCCTTTCACAGTCTCGGGCACGCGGGCGATCTCGACCGCGAGCCCGTGGTTGGCCGGCGTCAGATCGCGGGCCAGCCGCTGCAGGTCGGCCGCGTAGTCCTCGCGCAGGGCGCGCTCCGCACGGCGCTCGCCGGTGCGGGCGAAGACGTCGAACATGCCGCCGCGAAGGCCCTTCAGACCGGCCAGCAGGCGGAAGGCGCCGAAGATCCAGGGACCGAAGGCGATCTTGCGCGGGCGCCCGGTCGCCGGGTCGTGCCGGGCGATCAGCGGCGGGGCGAGCATGACGCGGATCTTGTCGACGCCCTCGAACTGCTCGGCGAGCTTCGCCTTGAAGGCCGGGTCGGCATAGAGCCGGGCGACCTCGTACTCGTCCTTGATCGCCATGACCTTGTAGAGATTTTCCGTCGCCGCCCAGGCGAGCCGCTCGACGCCCGGCCCCATCGCGCGGGCCTCGGCGGCACGCACGGTGGCGACGAGGTCGCGGTAGCGCGCCGCATAGGCGGCATCCTGGTAGCGGGTCAGCTCGTCGGCCAGAAACGCGATGCGCTCGTCGAGGCTGCGTTCCGGCAGGACCGCATCCGGCTCGACCAGGGCCAGGACCGCGGCCGGATCGACCGCGATCAGCCGGCCGGCATGGAGCGCCTGCAGGTTCTGCCCGACGGAGGCGCCGTTGAGCCGAATGGCGTTCTCGACCGCCGCCAGCGAGACCGGCAGCAGCCCCTTCTGCAGGGCGGCGCCGACCAGCATCATGTTGGCATAGATGGCGTCCCCGAACAGCTTCTCGGCAAGGCCCGCGGCATTGAACTCCGCATAGTCGCGCGAGGCCTCCGCGAGCGTGCGCGACAGCCGCGCCGCCTCGAAGGACTGCACCTGGCGCAGCACGAATTCCGCCGTCGGGGCGACGCGGGCGTTGGCCACCGTGGCGGTGCGCGCCTGCGACATGACCGTCAGCGTCTCGGCGCCGGCGGCGACCAGCATGTCGGAGGCGATCAGCACGTCGAGCGCGGCGGTCGGCACGCGCGGCCCCTCGATCGCCGTGCCGCCGGGGGCGAAGCGGACGAAGGAGGTGACCGGGCCGCCCTTCTGGGCAAGGCCGGTCATGTCGAGCGTCAGCGTGTTCAAGCCGTCGAGATGGGCCGCCACCGCCAGCACGGCGCCGACCGTGGTCACCCCCATGCCGCCGATGCCGGTGACGAGCAGGTTCAGCGTCCGCTCCAGGCCGGCCCGAACCGGGACCGGCAGGGCCGCGGCGAGGGTCGCCGGATCCGGTCCGGTCTTCGGCGCGCGCCGGACCGCGCCGCCTTCCACCCAGACGAAGGACGGGCAGAAGCCGGCGACGCAGGAATAGTCCTTGTTGCAGCTCGACTGGTTGATCTTGCGCTTGCGACCGAAATCGGTCGCGACCGGCTCGACGGAAACGCAGTTGGACTGGACCGAACAGTCGCCGCAGTCCTCGCAGACGCGATCGTTGACGAAGAGGCGCCGGGCCGGGTCGGCGAAGCTGCCCTTCTTGCGCCGGCGCTGCTTCTCGGCCGCGCAGGTCTGGTCGTAGATCAGGACCGAGACGCCCCGGTAGCCCTGCAACTCGCGCTCGACCGTCAGCAACTCGTCGCGGTGATGCACCGGCACGCCGCGAAGGTCCGACCGGGCGGACAACTGTTCGGGATGGTCGCTGACCACGACGATGCGCTCGACACCCTCGGCCGCCACCAAGGCGACGATCTTCGGCACGCTGAGCGGCCCGTCATGCGGCTGGCCGCCGGTCATGGCGACGGCGTCGTTGAACAGGATCTTGTAGGTGATCGGCACCTTGGCGGCGACCGCCTGGCGGATGGCCAGGCTGCCGGAATGGTAGAAGGTGCCGTCGCCGAGATTGGCGAACATATGGCCGTCCTTGGCGAAATGATGCGCGCCGACCCACGGCACGCCCTCCCCGCCCATGGCGACCAGGCCCTCGGTGGTCCGCTCGGCGACCTCGGTCATGGCGTGGCAGCCGATGCCCGGCATGGCGCGGGCGCCGTCCGGCACCTTGGTCGAGCTCGAATGCGGACAGCCGGAACAGAAATAGGGCGAGCGCTTGGCGTCGGTGGCGTGGCCCTGCGCCCACATCGACTGCTGCACCATGCGGTCGGCGACCGCGCGCATCTCGGCATCCTCGGCCGCACCGGGCAGCACCGACATCAGGGCCGGTACCATCTCGGCGGCGGAGAGATCGCGGATCGAGGACAGGAAGGGCTCGCCCTTCGGGGTCGTCTTGCCCCAGATCTGCGGGCGGCGATGGTCCGGCCAGTTGTAGAGCAGGTCCTTGATCTGGGCTTCCATCAGCGGCCGCTTGTGCTCGACGACCACCAGCGTTTCCAGCGACTTGGCGAAGTTGGCGATGCCGATCGGCTCGATCGGCCAGCTCATCGCGACCTTGTAGATGGCGAGCCCCATCCGGGTGGCGCGGGCATCGTCGATGCCGAGCAGGTCGAGCGCCTGGCGCAGGTCGCGATAGGCCTTGCCGGTCGCGACCAGGCCGATGCGCGGCCGCGGCGAGCCGAAGCGGATGCCGTCGAGCCCGTTCGCCCGCACATAGGCCTTGGCGGCCGGCAGCCGGATCTCGCGCACGGAGGCTTCGTTTTCGAGCCGCGTCTTGAGCAGGATCGGCTTGTTGAAATCGCCGCCCTCGCGCGGGTCCATCAGGTCGCGCGGCCGGAGGAACTTCAGGCGGGCGGGATCGACGTCGACGATGCCGGAGGAATCCATCGTGTCGGCGAGCGCGATCAGCGAGACCCAGAGGCCGGAATAGCGCGACAGCTCCAGCCCGTGCAGGCCGAAATCGAGCACGTCCTGCAGGTCGGCCGGATTGAGGACCGGGATCTCCAGGTCGGCGAAATGGAATTCGGACTGGCAGGCGACGGTCGAGGATTTGGCGAGGTGGTCGTCGCCGGCGATCGCCAGGCAGCCGCCGTGGCGGTCGGTGCCGGAGGCGTTGGCGTGGCGGAACACGTCGCCGCAGCGGTCGACGCCGGGCGCCTTGCCGTACCAGATGCCGAAGACGCCGTCATGCTTGGACCCCTGGCCGGCCAGCCCGACCTTCTGGGTGCCCCAGACGGCGGTGGCGGCGAGTTCCTCGTTGACGCCGGGGGTGAAGACCACGTTGTGGGCGCCGAGCAGCCGGCGCGCGCCGGTCAGCTGCTGGTCGTAGCCGCCGAGCGGCGAGCCGCGATAGCCCGAGATGAAGCCGGCCGTATCGAGCCCGGCGCGCCGGTCGAGCCGGATGCGGTCGAGCGGCAGGCGCACCAGAGCCTGGATGCCGGTCATGTAGGCCCGGCCGCTTTCCAGAGCATACTTGTCGTCGAGCGTGATCGCCCTGACCGCTTCCGTCATCGAACCCCTCCCAAAGCCCGATGGGTCGACCGGACCGCATCGTGCCCGCAACGCCTTTTGCCGGTGCCGCCGGAGCGACCGCTCCGAACCTCGGCTTCCGTCCATCCGACGCGGACGGCACCCTTTGCGTTCCCGTCCGGGCCGCGCCCGCCGGTCGTGCCGCCGGTTTGGGCGGGTGGTGCCGAAAAGTCCCGCATGCAGAGGGAAATATGCTCCGCCTTTGCGGCGATTTCCGTGCTATTTCCCCGGTTGGACCGATCTGATCGAATGAAATCTTCCAGGAATCGCCGATGACCGATCAAATTTCACTCGATGCCGGAGACATTCGAATCCTCCGCGTTCTGCAGGAGGACGCCTCGCTCTCGGTGGCCGATGTGGCGAACCGGGCCGGGATGAGCCAGACGCCCTGCTGGCGCCGGATCAAGCGGTTGAAGGAGGCCGGCGTGATCCGGCGCACCGCCGCGCTGGTCGACCGCGAGATGGTCGGCCTCGGCTTCGCCTCCTACACCTTCGTCAAGCTCGCCCTGCCGTCGACCGAGAACATGCAGGAGTTCGACCGGATGGTGAACCGATGGCCGGAAGTGGTTCTGTGCGAACGGATCACGGGCGCAGTCGACTACATGATCAAGGTCGTCGCCGATGACATCAAGGCCTATGACGACTTCCTGCGCATGAAGCTGCTCAACTCCCAGCTCGTCTCCGACGTGCAGTCGCGCATCGTGGTCGCGACCGTCAAGGACACGCCGAGCCTGCCGCTGCGCGAACCCTGACGGGTCGATCGGGGCTGACGGCGCCCATCGTCTCGCGCGGCTGACCCCATGCCGCGACAGGTCACTCAATGGGGCGCCCGATGGGGCGAACAGGCTCAGCCCGACCGGTCAGGATGCCGAGATGGCGGTACGGGCGGCGAGCAGGCTCGGGAAGATCACCACGCCGTCGGAACGGATCCATTCGACGGTGCCGTCCTCGCCGACGCGGACCGGCCGGCCGCCGATCACGCCGAAGACGCGCCCGGGGCTCATGCGGCTTTCGAAGCGGGCGCGATCGCCGCTATGGGTGGCCGCGGTCAGGATATCGACCAGCCGGCCGCGCCGATCGCCGGATCCGTCCGCCGCCGGCACCAGACCGCCCGACGGATCGATGGCATAGACATGGCCGAACAGTTCGAGGAACAGCCCGGCGTTCCGCTCGCGGCCGAGATCGGACCGCTGCGGCGAGGCGAACAGGGCGGCGAGATCGTCGAACTCGGTCGCGACGCCATCGATGTCGAGCCGGAGCGAACCGTCGTCGCGGAAGACGACGCCGCGCTGGCCGATCACCCCGAAGGAAGCATGCGCCGGCTCGACCAGTTCCAGTTCGAGCGCGCCGGCCGGAAAATCGGGATCGATGACGAATTCGGGATAGCCGGCGAAGTCGCGCCAGCCGGCCTGGAACGGCACCGAAATGCCGCGCTCCGAGACCACCACCCGAATGCCGGCCACGTCGCCCGGCAGCGCATCGCCGGCCGTCTCCGTGGTCTTCGCCTTGCGCTTCGGGCCGGCCGGCTCGGCCTTCCCCGGCCCGCCATCGGCGGCGAGGCCGAGAGACAGGAACAGCAGCAGGACCGCGCCGATCAGCAGGAACACGCCGAGCTCGCTCTGGCGCGCGACCGGTCCATAGAGCAGCCAGCCCGCCAGCCCCGAAGCGGCGATGATCGCAATGATCGACCAGGCGAAACCGCGCGACATGCCGCGCTCAACCTCCGAAGAAGCGTTCGGCCCGGAAGGGGCGCAGATCGACGAGCGGCGTCTGGCCGGTCATCGCCTCGGCGATCAGCCTGCCCGAGATCGGCCCCTGCGTGAAGCCCAGATGGCCATGGCCGAAATCGAGCCACATCCCGGGCACGCCCGGCGCCCGCCCGATCACCGGCAGCGAGTCCGGCAAGGCAGGCCGACGGCCGAGCCAGGGCGTCTCGTCGCGCTCCTCGGCGAGCGGGAACAGAGCCCGCGCGATCGGCTTCAGCTGCTCGAGCTGGCGCGGTGTCGGCGGGGCGTCGCGGTCGGCGAATTCGACCGCCGTGGTCAGGCGGATGCCCTTCTCCATCGGGGTCAGGCAGAAGCCGTGCTCGACATCGACGATCGGGTGGTTCAGCACCGCATTGCCGGTCGCGCCGAAATGCATGTGGTAGCCGCGCTTGGCGATGAGCGGGAATTTCAGCCCGAGCGGGGCCAGGATGTCGCCGGTCCAGGGGCCGAGCGCGACGACGACCTCACGGGCCGTGACCGTCTCGCCGCCGGCCACGACCGACCAGCCGTCCGCTGTCCGCGTCAGCGAGCGCGCGTCGCCATGCACGAAGCGGCCGCCGAGCGCCTGGAAGCGGGCCGCGTAGGCCTTGGTCACGCCGGCCGGCCAGGACACGCTGTCGGTCTCCGGCCAGATCGCCGCCTTGTGCATGATGCGCGCCAGATGCGGTTCGATCTCGGCGAGGCCGTCGGCATCCATGACCCGGTAGGCGACGCCGTAGCGGTCGCACAATTCGAACAGCTTGGCCGCACCGGCAAAGCTCGCCGGGCTGCGATAGAGCCGGATCCAGCCGGTCTGCCGGAAGTAGCGCTCCGCGCCGGCGGCGGCGGCGAGCGCACGGTGCTCGGGGACGGCGTGGCGGCACAGGAGCTCGTTGTCGGCCGCATAGGCCTCGACCCCGGCCGTGTTGGAGCGCGACCACAGCTGCATCAGCCAGCCGGCGACCTTCGGCAGGTGCGACAGGTGATAGTTCGCCTCCGGCGCCTGGTTGAGCGCATAGCGCAGCAGCGCGCGCGGATCCTTCGGGATGGTGACCGGTATATAGCCTTCGCGCTCGACGATGCCGGTATTGCCGTAGCTGGTCTCCTCGCCCGGTTCGCGACGGTCGACCAGCACCACCGATCGGCCCTTCATGGCCAGGTGCAAGGCGGCGGAGACGCCGACCATGCCGGCACCGAGGACAATCACATCGCTCATGAGGAACCCTTGGAGACGTTCACCGGTGTCGCCAATAGCGCAAGCCGCGCTCCGGCGATACCGCCGGCGCACTCCCTTCGGCCCTGCACCGGCACGGCGCCACGATCCTGATTCCGAAGGGACGCACCGTCCTAGCATGGTTGCCGGCTTGCCGCGCCCTCTTGGCGCCGACATCCTGCTATGAAAGAAGCCGGTCTAAGACCGACTCGAAGGGAAGGAAATCCGTGCCGTCCCGGTGCCAAAACCTCTGTCGCGCCATCGCGCTCCTCGCCGTCCTGGCGACGCCTTACGCCGGCTCGGCGCAGGCGGCGGACGCGGCCCGGCGCGACATCCTCGGCTTCTCGCCGGACGGCACCTATTTCGCCTTCGAGGAATATGGCGTCCAGGACGCGTCGAACTTCCCCTATTCTAACCTCTACGTGATCGACAACCGCATCGACGAATGGGTGCCGGGCTCGCCCTTCCGCACCCATCTGCAGCAGAACTGGGCCAAGCTCGACCAGGCGCGCAGCCAGACCCGCAACCAGGCCTCCTCGACGCTGGTCACGCTCGGCATCGGCCGGCAGGGCAAGACGATCCTCAGCGACCCGGCCGACAAGGTCGAGGCGGCCGCACGCTTCCTCGCCTTCACGGTGCCGGACGACGCCCGCTCGCCCGGCCTCGGCACCGTCCGGCTGCGGCTGACCGAACACCAGCTGACCCGGCAGGGCTGCAATTTCGGCAACGAGCTGCGCGGCTTCGTGCTTCAGCTCGAGGACGCCCAGGGCCAGCCGATCCGCATCCTGCACGAGGACAAGGACCTGCCGCCGAGCCGCGGCTGCCCGAAGGGCTACGGCCTGTCCGACGTGATCGTCTATCCGCGCGACGGCCGCGGCCCGGTCCTGATCGTGATCGTCAGCGTCTACCGCTTCGGCTTCGGCGGCGGCGAGCGCCGCTACATCGGCATCGCCGCGAGCTTCGACAAGAACCCGCAGGCCGGCAAGGCGATCGCCGCGCCGGACGGAGGGACGCCGGCGGCCGGGTCGGGACCCGCGCCGGTACCGGGGGTCGCCGCAGCACCGGCCGGCTCCAAGCCGCCCGTCAAGCCCAAGCCGCCCCAGAAGCCCAAACCGAAGAAGCCGAAGCCGGCGGCCCCGACGGCGGCACCGGCCCCGGCGGCTACCGATCCGGCGCCGGCCGCGGACGGTCAGTGAGCCAGCATTTTTAAGAGAACCGATTACCGCAATCCCCCATCCGATCGCCAAACCGATCGGCCGCCGCAACCCATTCCGGTTGAGCCACGCGCCCCCCTCTGCTAAGCCCTCGGCCGATTTCCCGACATTCCGAGGCTTCCCATGATCCCCCGCTATTCCCGTCCCGAGATGGTCGCCGTCTGGGAGCCGCAGGCGCGCTTCCGCATCTGGTTCGAGATCGAGGCGCACGCGACCGACGCGCTGGCCGAGCTCGGCGTGGTGCCGAAGGAGGCCGCCAGGCGGGTCTGGGAGCTGGGCGGGCCGGCACAGTTCGACGTGGCGCGGATCGACGAGATCGAGCGCGTCACCAAGCATGACGTGATCGCCTTCCTGACGCATCTGGCCGAGATCGTCGGGCCGGAGGCGCGCTTCGTGCACCAGGGCATGACCTCCTCGGACGTGCTCGACACCTGCTTCGCCGTGCAGCTGGTGCGCGCCGCCGACATCCTGATCGCCGACGTCGACCAGCTCCTCAAGGCGATCGAACGGCGCGCCTTCGAGCACAAGCTGACCCCGACCATCGGCCGCTCGCACGGCATCCATGCCGAGCCGGTCACCTTCGGGCTGAAGCTCGCCGAGGCCTATGCCGAATTCACCCGCGCCCGGCAGCGGCTGGTCTTCGCCCGCCACGAGGTCGCCACCTGCGCGATCTCCGGCGCGGTCGGCACCTTCGCCAACATCGACCCGCGCGTGGAGGAGCATGTCGCGGAGAAGATGGGCCTCGCCGTCGAGCCGGTCTCGACCCAGGTCATCCCGCGCGACCGGCACGCCATGTTCTTCGCCGTGCTCGGCGTGGTCGCCTCCTCGGTCGAGCGATTGGCGATCGAGGTCCGCCACCTTCAGCGCACCGAGGTCCTGGAGGCGGAGGAGTATTTCTCGCCCGGCCAGAAGGGCTCCTCGGCCATGCCGCACAAGCGCAACCCGGTCCTGACCGAGAACCTGACCGGGCTCGCCCGCATGGTGCGCGCCTACGCGATGCCGGCGATGGAGAATGTCGCCCTCTGGCACGAGCGCGACATCTCGCATTCCTCGGTCGAACGCATGATCGGCCCGGATGCGACCGTGACGCTCGATTTCGCGCTCGCCCGGCTGACCGGGGTGATCGACAAGCTGGTCGTCTATCCCGAGCGCATGGCCATGAACATGGACCGGCTCGGTGGCCTGGTGCATTCGCAGCGCATCCTGCTCGCCCTGACCCAGGCCGGCGTCAGCCGCGAGGAGTCCTATCGCCTCGTCCAGCGCAACGCCATGAAGGTCTGGGACAGCTACCAGCGCGACGGCAGCGCCAGCGTCGACTTCCTGGAGGAACTGCTCGCCGACCCGGATGTCCGCGCCGCCCTGTCGGAGGCGGAGATCCGCGAGAAGTTCGATCTCGGCTATCACCTGAAGCATGTCGACACGATCTTCCGGCGCGTCTTCGGACGAGCCTAGATCGCACCGGCGTCGCGAGCCGGCGCCGGCCTCTTCGCCCGCGACGTGACAGCGCCCTGACCCGGCGCTCACGCCGTGATGATCGCGGCAAGCCGTTCGCGCGGCTTGCCTTTTCGTCTGCGAGGGCGCACATGCCCACCAGCGGCGCGCGACGCCGCAGCAACCCGGAAACCCGTCATGTCCAGCGACAGTCGACAGACCGTGCCGCCCCGGCGCCGCATCGAAGGCTGACCCGCTCGGCCTCCCTCGCGTCGCCGCCGGCGGCCGGTCGCAGGGAGAGAGCCATGACCAAGTTCCTCACCAACCGCTTCGAACTGCTGGCCGAGTGGATCTCGATCCATCTCGGTCATCCCTATGCCTTCACGGCCGCGCTCGCGCTGGTCGTGATTTGGGCAGTGACCGGCCCGGTCTTCGATTTTTCGGATACCTGGCAGCTGGTCATCAATACCGGCACGACCATCTGCACCTTCCTGATGGTCTTCCTGCTCCAGAACACCGGCAACCGGACCATCGAGGAGATGCAGGAGCGGCTGCGCAGCATGGAGCGGCTGAACCGCGACATGCTGGCCGAACTGCGCGCGGCCCGGGCCGCCCATGACGCCCCGGCGCTGCCCAGCCGGGACGCGGCCTGATATGCAGGGCTGTCGTCGGCCCCTGTTGCCGGCGGCAGCCCTGCCCCCTCGCCGATCCGGAGCCCCGCTTGCGCCTCGCCCTCATCGCCGACATCCATGGCAATGCCCTCGCCCTCGAGGCGGTGATCGCCGATCTGGCCGACACGGCGCCCGATCTGGTCGTCAATCTCGGCGACTGCCTGTCCGGCCCGCTGCTGCCGGCCGAGACGGCGGACCAGCTGATCGATCTCGGCTGGGTGACGGTCCGCGGCAATCACGACCGGCATCTGCTCGAACAGGCCGCCGACGCGATGGGTCCGTCCGACCGCTTCGCCCATGACCGGATCGACGACGGGCATCGCGACTGGCTCGGCACCCTTCCGGCCAGCCTGCGCGTCGAGGGCGAGATCCTGCTCTGCCACGGCACGCCGACATCGGACGACAGCTATCTGGTCGAGACCGTGACGGCCCTCGGCCCGATCGGCGCGGGCGGCGACGAGATCGACCGGCGGCTCGGCGGCATCATGGCGACGCTGATCGCCTGCGGCCACAGCCACCGCCCCGGCATCTACCGGCTGCCGACCGGGCGCACCGTGGTCAACCCGGGCAGCGTCGGCCTGCCGGCCTATCGCGACGAGACGCCGGTTCCGCACGTCATGGCGGTCGGCAGCCCGCATGCGCGCTACGCCATCATCGAGCGCGGCCGCGAGGGCGAGTGGTGCGCCACCTTCCGGGTCCTCGAATATGACTGGGACCAGGCCGCCGCCCTCGCCCGTCGCGCCGGGCGCCCGGACTGGGCCGAGGCTCTGGCGACCGGCTGGATCGCCGGCTGACCGCGACGGGCGGCGCGGGACCGATGCGGGTCACGCCCGGCGCGGGGCCGGATCGCGCGCGGCCATCCGGCACCCGTCTCGGCAGTCCGGCGTCAGCGGTCCAGCGTCGGTTCGAGCATGCGGCGGACGCCCTCGCGCAGGTAGAGCGCATCGAGACCGACCGCGATGATCCGGTAGCCGAGATCCGCCATCGCGCGGGCGCGCACGCCGGAGACCGTGAAGATCGCCGGCACCTTGCCCTTGGCCTGGGTCACCTTGAGGATGTGGCGGATCGGCTCGTCCAGGAAGGCGGCATCGCCGTCGACCACCTGGCCGTTGGAGAGGGTCAGCGACAGGTCGGACGGGCCGACGAAGATGCCGTCGATGCCGTCGACATCGAGAATCGCCTCCAGATTGTCGAGCGCCTCGCGCGTCTCGATCATGGCGAGCGACAGGGTCTCGCCGTTGGCGCGCTGCAGATAGGCCGCCGCGCTGGCGTCCCCGGTCAGCATCATGGCCCGGGTCGGCCCCCAGCTGCGCTTGCCGATGGGGGGATATTTCATGGCGTCCGCGAAGGCGCGGGCATCCGCCACCGTGTTGACCATCGGGGCGATCACCGCCTGCGCCCCCATGTCGAGCGCCCGGCTGGCCATGGCGAAGTCGCCGACCGGCACGCGCACGATGACCGGCACGCCCGCGGCGGAGACCGAGCCGATCGCGCGCATCACCGAAACCGGATCGTGCAGCCCGTGCTGCATGTCGAGATTGATGGCGCCGAACCCGGCCCGGGCGATCGTCTCGGCGACCAGTGGATCCGGATTGCCGACCCAGCCGAGATAGACGGTTTCGCCTGCGCGAACGGTTTCGATGAGGGACTTCGACGCCATGCTGCTTCCTCCGACGCCGGTCGACCGGCGTTCACCATCTTGCGAACCAGGAACCGTTCGCGCCGGTCGACCCGGGCTCGGCTCCCGATGCTTGTTCTGTCCGACCCGCCGGTGCGCGGCACCCGGGCCGCCGGACCCATGCGGACCTGCAGGCCGAAGCCGGAGTCCCGGGTCGACCGATGGTAGGGCGCCCCGCCCCGTCGCGGCAAGCGCGCCAGGAGCCTGCCTCGAAGACGGGCGCGCTGAAGGCGGGCACTGAGACGGACGGCATGAAAAAACCCGCCGGCGGGACCGACGGGTTTCATCTCTGTCTGCGGACCGAAAGGTCAGCCGGCGCGAATCTGCTCGACGGCGACGGCCATCAGCTCGTCCATCCGGCGCCGGATCTGGTGATCCGACTGCTCGACCTTGGCGGCATCGAGATCGGCGCGGATCTTGCGGAACACGTCCTCCTCGCCGGGTTCGTCGAAATCGGCGCGGACGACCTCGCGGGCATATTCCTCGGCCTTCTCTCCGGAGAGGCCGAGATGTTCGGCGGCCCACAGTCCGATCAGCTTGTTGCGGCGGGCAGTGGCCTTGAACCGAAGTTCCTCGTCGTGCGCGAACTTCTTCTCGAAGCCCTCTTCACGGCGGTCAAAGGTCGTCATGTCCGTCTCTCCTGGAAACATCGCGGCCCACACCCCAGATAAGGGGCAACGGTTGCGGCTTGGATAGCCTCCCTGACAGATAAGATCAACGTGGCGCGGAATAAGCGGGGGGCAGGAAAAAGTCTGATCGCTGCGCCGTCTCCGGATACCGGGCGTCCTGCCCCGGCTTCGGAGGTGAACATTGTGGTTCCGAAGCCGATCGGGTAGTGTGCGCCCATGTGCGCGCGGGACCGGTTGGAGATTCCATCCGCCCGCGCGTCGTACTTCGCAGAGGTGCAACCACGCGAGGCTCGATCGACACTGTGGAAGTCGGGCCACCGCGCGCAAGACCAGCGCCTGCACCGAACGGAGATCTCATTCGGTATGGATTTTCTCGAGAGACCACGGTACGTCCCCATGAGTCGTCGTCGTCGCATCTATGAAGGCAAGGCCAAGATCCTCTATGAAGGGCCCGAGCCGGGCACGCTCATCCAGCACTTCAAGGACGACGCGACCGCGTTCAACAACAAGAAGCACGCGGTCATCGACGGCAAGGGTGTCCTCAACAACCGGATTTCGGAGTTCATCTTCACGCAGCTGAACTCGCTGGGTGTTCCGACGCATTTCATCAAGCGTCTGAACATGCGCGAGCAGCTGATCCGCGAAGTCGAGATCGTGCCGCTCGAAGTGGTCGTGCGCAATGTCGCCGCCGGTTCGCTGTCGACGCGGCTCGGCATTCCGGAAGGAACCGCCCTGCCCCGCTCGATCATCGAGTTCTATTACAAGAACGACGAGCTCGGCGACCCGATGGTTTCCGAGGAGCACATCACGGCCTTCGGCTGGGCGAGCCCGCAGGACATCGACGACATCATGGCGCTGGCGATTCGCGTCAACGACTTCCTGTCCGGCCTGTTCCTCGGCGTCGGCATCCGCCTGGTCGACTTCAAGATCGAGTTCGGCCGGCTCTGGGAAGGCGACATGATGCGCATCGTGCTCGCCGACGAGATCTCGCCGGATTCCTGCCGGCTCTGGGACCAGAGCTCCGGCGAGAAGCTCGACAAGGACCGCTTCCGCCGCGATCTCGGCGGCATGCTCGAAGCCTATCAGGAGGTCGCGCGCCGTCTCGGCATCCTGAACGACAACGAGCGCAACCAGACCACCGGGCCGACGCTGGTTCAGTGACTGCGGTGACGGTACGAAAAGGGGCGGCGCACCGAGCGCCGCCTTTTCTGTTTGCGGGCGGGCTCATTTGGGACGGGCACGGCACTCGCCGTCCTTCCAGGACGGTGCCGGCTCGGAACTCACGCCGCGGCGCAGTGCGGCGCTTGCCTCGCCGGATGCCGCCATGCTACGGCCCGCAACGGTTCTGTACGGCGCGATCGTCTTGGCGATCCACGCCACGCCGGCCCGCCCCAGTCGAAGGATCCGCCCCATGAAAGCCCGCATCACCGTCATGCTCAAGAACGGCGTTCTCGACCCGCAGGGCAAGGCGATCCAGGGTGCGCTGTCGAGCCTGGGCTTTTCCGGCGTCGAGGATGTGCGCCAGGGCAAGGTGATCGAAATCGAGCTCGCCACGGCCGACGCGGATGCCGCCCGGCGCGATCTCGACGCCATGTGCCAGAAACTCATCGCCAATACGGTGATCGAGACCTATCGCATCGAACTCGCGTGACGGAGGCATCGCCATGAAGTCCGCCGTCGTCGTCTTCCCCGGCATCAATCGCGAGCGCGACATGGCCAAGGCCCTGGAACTCGCCTCCGGGGTCGCACCACACATGATCTGGCACGCCGAGACCGAACTGCCGGATGTCGATGTCGTCGCCGTGCCGGGCGGATTCTCCTACGGCGACTATCTGCGCTGCGGCGCCATCGCGGCGCGCGCGCCGATCATGGACGCGATCCACCGTCATGCGGCGCGCGGCGGCTACGTCATCGGCGTCTGCAACGGCTTTCAGATCCTGACCGAGGCCGGCCTGCTGCCGGGCGCGCTCCTGCGTAACGCCTCGCTGAAATTCGCCTGCAAGGTCGTGCGCCTGCGCGTCGACAATGCCGACACCGCCTTCTCCAACGCCTATGCGGCCGGCGCGGTGATCCGAAACCCGATCGCCCATGGCGAGGGCAACTATTTCGCCGATGCGGAGACGATCGCCCGGCTCGAAGGCGATGGCCGGGTCGTGTTCCGCTATTGCGACGCGGCCGGCGAGACCACGATGGCGGCCGATCCGAACGGCTCGCTCAACCACATAGCCGGCATCCTCAACGAGCGCGGCAACGTCCTCGGCATGATGCCGCATCCGGAGGATTTCGTGGAGCCGCTGCACGGCTGCACCGAGGGCCGCGGCATCTTCGACAGCCTGGTCCGCGCCGTCGCCGCCTGAGCGCGATCCGCCACGGCATCCGCCGGGCGGGTGCCCAATCCGTCGGGTCCCTCAGTAGGGTCCGACGATCTCTTTCACATTCTCATAGATATCGGCGAGCGTCAGCGAGACGCCCAGCGACGGGATATCGACCTGATCCTCGGGCGCATGGAAGCGCGTCCGCACCCAATCGGCCGCGCCGCGCGCCAGCACCGTCACGTCCATGCGGTCCTGCGCGACGAGCAGGTAGTGCTGCACGGTCGGAATGCGGAAATAGGCCTCCGCCTTGTCGTAGCGATCCTTCTCGCCGGTGCTGCGCGACAGGACCTCGACCAGGAGGACAGGATCGGTCATCTCCTTCTGGTCGAGAACGCGCGGCCCGCAACGCACGGCAATATCGGGATAGGTCGATGTGTCATTCCGGTCCGACACAAGGCGTACGTTCTCGGTGTATACTCGGCACGGCGACCCTATCGCCTGCAACTTGGACCTCAGGGAAAACGAGAAGTTTCCGACAATCTCGTTATGCGCCAGCGAGCCGCCGGTCATCATCTTGTGGATGATTCCGTCGATCAGCTCCCACTTCTCATTCGGCGGTGCGTTGAGCTCCATCTCCTGGAATTCGTGGAGCGACCACCGGTCCGGGCGGCGTTGCGGCGTGTTCATGCGGCACCTCTCGGGCAATGATAACACGGAAACGGCCGCCCTCCGAAGCCCGCATGCGCCCGGAACCGCGCCGAAAGGTTTACCTCGATGCCGCGACCCATTATGTGAACGGCTCAGGGCCGCCGCGGCCGCAGAGATCGTTTCTCATGATTCCGAACGACATCAAGATCACCCCCGAACTGGTGCGCGATCACGGGCTGAAGCCGGACGAGTATCAGCGCATCCTGGATCTGATCGGACGCGAGCCGACGCTGACCGAGCTCGGCATCTTCTCGGCCATGTGGAACGAGCACTGCTCGTACAAGTCCTCCAAGAAATGGCTGAAGACCCTGCCGACGACCGGGCCGCGCGTGCTGGTCGGGCCGGGCGAGAATGCCGGCGTGGTCGATATCGGCGACGGCGACGTGGTCGTCTTCAAGATGGAGAGCCACAACCACCCCTCCTATATCGAGCCTTACCAGGGCGCGGCGACCGGTGTCGGCGGCATCCTGCGCGACGTGTTCACGATGGGCGCCCGTCCGATCGCCGCCATGAACGCGCTGCGCTTCGGCGCGCCGGACCATCCGCGCACGCGCCATATCGTCAACGGCGTCGTCGCCGGCGTCGGCGGCTACGGCAACTCCTTCGGCGTGCCGACGGTCGGCGGCGAGGTCAATTTCCATCCCCGCTACAACGGCAACTGCCTCGTCAACGCCTTTGCGGCCGGGCTCGCCAAGGCCGACGGCATCTTCCTGTCCAAGGCCGAAGGCATCGGCATGCCGGTCGTCTATCTCGGCTCCAAGACCGGCCGCGACGGCATCCACGGCGCCAGCATGGCCTCGGCCGAGTTCGACGACAATTCCGAGGAGAAGCGCCCGACCGTGCAGGTCGGCGACCCCTTCTCCGAGAAGCTGCTGCTCGAAGCCTGCCTGGAGCTGATGCAGACCGGTGCGGTCATCGCCATCCAGGACATGGGCGCCGCCGGCCTGACCTGCTCGGCCGTCGAGATGGGCGCCAAGGGCGACCTCGGCCTGGAACTCGACCTCGACAAGGTGCCCTGTCGCGAGCCGGGCATGACCGCCTACGAGATGATGCTGTCGGAGAGCCAGGAGCGCATGCTCATGGTGCTGCATCCGGAGAAGGAGGCCGAGGCCGAGGCGGTGTTCCGCAAGTGGGGCCTCGACTTCGCGGTCGTCGGCCGCACCACCGACACGCTGCGCTTCGTCGTCCGCCACCAGGGCGAGGTCATGGCCGATCTGCCGATCAAGGACCTCGGCGACCAGGCCCCGGAATATGACCGCCCCTGGATCGCGCCGGCCAAACCGGCCGTGATCGCGGTCGCGGAGACCGAGGCGCCGACCGACTGGAACGAGGCGCTGCTGAGCCTGATCGGCTCGCCGGATCTCTCGTCGCGGCGCTGGGTGGTCGAGCAGTACGACCATTTCATCCAGGGCAACACGATCCAGCATCCGGGCGGCGATGCCGGCGTGGTGCGCGTCGAGGGCTCGAACAAGGGCCTCGCCTTCACCTGCGACGTGACCCCGCGCTATGTCGAGGCCGATCCCTTCGAGGGCGGCAAGCAGGCGATCGCGGAGGCCTGGCGCAACCTGACCGCGGTCGGCGCGACCCCGCTGGCGGTCACCGACAATCTGAATTTCGGCAATCCCGAGAAGCCGGAAATCATGGGCCAGTTCGTCGGCGCCATCCAGGGGCTCGGCGAGGCCTGCCGGGCGCTCGACTTCCCGATCGTCTCGGGCAATGTCAGCCTCTACAACGAGACCAACGGCCAGGCGATCCTGCCGACCCCGGCGATCGGCGGCGTCGGCCTCCTGGCCGATGTCTCGCGCAGCGTCGGCATCGGCTTCCGACAGGACGGCGACGCCATAATCCTGGTCGGCGACACGGCCGGCTGGCTCGGCCAGTCGATCTATCTGCGCGAGCTCTTCGGCCGCGAGGACGGTGCGCCGCCGCCGGTCGATCTCGCGGTGGAGAAGCGCAACGGCGATTTCGTCCGCAAGCTGATCGAGGACGGCCGCGTCGGTGCCGTGCACGACCTGTCGGACGGCGGACTGGCCGTCGGTCTGGCCGAGATGGCCATGGCGTCGGGCCGCGGCTGCCGCATCGCCGCGCCGGAGCGCAGCGCCGTGCCGCTGCACGCCTTCCTGTTCGGCGAGGATCAGGCCCGCTACGTGATGACCGCGAGCGCCGGCGAGGCGGCCCATATCCTGGTCCAGGCGGCCATGGGCGGCGTCCCGGCGACCATGATCGGCACGGTCGGCGGCAACGAGTTGACGATTGCGGATCGGATTGCCATTTCCGTTGATCTGCTGGTGAAACGGCACGAAGATTGGTTCCCGCGCTTCATGGCCGCGGCCTGACGGGCCGGCGGCTCGTCATCGAAGGAGGATACCGGAATGGCGATGGACGCCCGCGAGATCGAAACCATGATCCGTGCCGCGCTGCCGGACGCGATCGTGACGATCCGCGATCTCGCCGGCGACGGCGACCACTATGCCGCCGAGGTCGTCTCGGCGAGTTTCGCGGGCAAGTCGCGGGTCCAGCAGCACCAGATGGTCTACCAGGCCCTCAAGGGCAAGATGGGCGGCCAGCTGCATGCCCTGGCGCTGCAGACCAGCGCCCCGGAAGCCTGAACCGGACGGGAGCCCGTCCATAAGCGATTCGACCTCACGACAGCCGCCCGACCTTGACCCGGGCGAGGAGACGAAGATGACCGATACCCATGCGATGATCGACACCGAGGTTCAGTCCAACGACGTGGTGCTCTTCATGAAGGGCACCCCGCAGATGCCGATGTGCGGCTTCTCCGGTCAGGTCGTGCAGATCCTCGACTATCTCGGCGTGCCCTATAAGGGCATCAACGTGCTCGCCTCCAACGAGCTGCGCCAGGGCATCAAGGACTATTCCAACTGGCCGACCATCCCGCAGCTCTACGTCAAGGGCGAGTTCATCGGCGGCGCCGACATCGTCCGCGAGATGTTCCAGGCCGGCGAGCTCCAGTCGCACCTGAAGAGCCGCGGCCTGCAGGTGCGCGAAACCGCCTGATCTCTGCGAGCGATCGCCTGCGCCGGTTGCCCGATTGCGCCCACCGGCTCGATCGCCGGCCGGCGCAACCGAGGTTCCGGCCAGCCTGCCTTACGCGCCCCGGGGCGCGAGCCGCGGCCTCACCGCGCCGCTTCCGCATCGCCCCCCTCATCCGCCCTTCGGGCACCTTCTCCCCCCTTCAGGGGGCGAAGGGGAAGCCCATCGCTAACCCACATCCGTCGCCGACCACCGATCCCGCGGCTCCTTCCCCTTCTCCCTTCAGGAGGAGGTGGGGAGCCGAAGGCCGGATGAGCGGGTCTGGATGCCGGAACCTCCAGGAAATCTGAAGGCCAGGACTACTTGCGGGAGGCCCGTCGTGACTTCACGGGCCGGTCAACCGTGGTGGTGGTCGTGCCCGCAGGCCGATGCGGCCGGGGTTTCCGCACCGTCTTCGGCGGCGGCACAGGCCCGGCAGAGGCCGCGGACTTCGACCATGCGCGATTCCGTCTTGAAGCCGGCCTCGGCAGCGCGGGCACCGAGGGCCTCGACGGTGGCGGCGCTATCCCATTCCTCGACTTTCCGGCATTGACGGCAGATGGCGATGATGGCCGGCGCGGCGCCGTGGTGCCCGTGGCAGGCGAAATAGGCATTCATCTGTTCGAGCCGATGGACGCGTCCGTCCCGCTCCAGTCGCTCCAGCGCGCGATAGACGACCGGCGGCGACTGCACGCCCTGCGGCCGGAGGGCATCCAGCACCTGATAGGCGGTGAGCGGCGTCGGCGAGCCGCGCAGGATCGTCATCACCGCCTCGTCGGTCCCGGATCGCGGTCGTGCCATGTCGTCCCCTGATACCCTGCAGTCCGCAGCGCCGGCCGGCTGCCGGCACCGCCTGGTGCGCGCGGACCATAACGCATGTCCGCCCGCGGCGGTACCGCCCGGACGCAGGGGACCTGCCCGGCGAACCTGCGGACACGGTCGGCCGGGTCCCATCGCCCGCCGCCGCCCGCCATACCGGGGTCCGGCACGCAGACGGTCCCGGTGACGGCGCGCCCGTCGATCGATGGCGTCACCCTTCGTAGGGTTCCTCGGTCACCTTGCAGACGGGCGGCTTGCCGGTCAGCCTGTCGAGCCGGGCCGTCGACCGATCGAAACGGAAGAATCCGAGCACCTGCTTGGGCGGCCCGCCGACCGCGCCGCCCTCGTGAAAGACGAAGGTCAGCGGCGGCTTGTCCTTGGTGTTGCCGGCGCAGTCCTGCGTGAAGGCGCTTTCCGAACCGACCTTGGCCCTGAGGACCGCCGCCACGCGCCATTCGCCGCGCACCTTGTCGACCGTCTTGTCGAGCCTCCAGACGAGCAGCGTCGCCAGTCCGTCGCTGACGGGTCCGCCGGTCAGAATCTCGAGGCGATGGACCGCATAGTTGCCGCGCGCGAGATCGCGCGGAGTCTGGATCGCCGAATAGCCGAGATCCTGCAGAAACTGCGGCAGCTCCGCCTCCGCATCGGCATCGAGCGCCATCACGGCCGTCTTGCCGACGATGTCGGCCGCCGGTTCGGCGCGGCTTGTTGCCGGCATGGCCGAAGCCAGACCGGCGAGGAGTGCGAAACGGAGCCACACGGGAATGCCTTTCTCAAAAGCCGGCAAAGCGCTGCCGCCCGCAGCAATAAGGCGCGCGATCGTGGCGGATTCCAGGAACGAAAACGTGAGCTGTGCCGGACGAAAAATGGCCGCGCCGGAGTCACGAACGCGCCACACGCTCCCTATATCACCCTTCGTGGCGACGGGATGATCCCCCGCCGGCTTCACCAGCACCGACGACAAGGAGAGCACCATGCTCCACGCGATGAGCGACCATGGCCCCTGCGGCGGCTTCAGGGGCTTCGAAGATGTCCGCTGGGCCGTTTCCACGGCGGAACCGAAACTCGACGAAATGCTTGCCGATCCGATGGTTCGGCTGGTGATGCGCCGCGATCATCTCGATCCGGCCGAGGTGCGTCGCTTCATGGTCGAGACCGCCGAGGGGCTGAAGTCCGGCCGGCCCGGCCCGACCTTGCCGCCGTCGCCGCATTTCGGCTGACCAGCCCCGGGGGCCCCGCCCCCCCTTGACCCGGCCACCTGACCCGGCCCGCTGACCCCGGGCCGCTGGCCCTGGGCCCCCTGCCACAATCGCACGGCGATTGCGACGGTCTGCGAACTCCGGTTCGCGGGCCGTTTTCGTTTGCCCCGACGGGATATCGCTATCGCGGAACGTCGGTCGCCAGATTGAAATGCTGTGTCTTCAGCACCCGGCCGTCCGGGGCGTACTGCTCGACGCTCAGCGTGGTCGCATCGATCTTGCGGCCTTGGAAATGGCCGGCCACGCCGAACGGCATGGTGTGGTTGAAGAAGAAGCGCGACGGATCGTAGTTGGGATCGCGCACCTCGTAGCCGAGCGCCCGCGTGGCGAGCGCACCGATCTCGTAGGCGGTCGGCCAGTCGAGGGCGGCGAAGCGGCGGGCGATGTCCGAGTCGGGCCGGTTGGTGAACAGCATGGCGGGCACGACGACATTGTAGACATCGTCGATGAAATGGCCGAACTGCCCGCGCTCGCCGGTGAACTCGCTGTGGTCGGCCGTCACGAGGACGTGGACGGCACCGGGACGACGCGCGAAGAAGGCGAGCAGCCGGTCGAGATTGGTCTCATAGCAGGCCAAACCGATATCGTAATCGAGACGACGCCGGTCGGTGCCGCTGGCGCCGGGAGGGACCGGCGGCTGGTCCGCTTCGGCGCAGTTCGCGCGGTAGGGTGCGTGATTGACCCGCTGATGCACGAAGGCGAACCGCGGCCCATCCGGATCGGCGGCGAAGAAGTCCTCCAGACGGTCGAGCAGGAACTCGTCGCGGCGCAGCGCGATGCGGGCTGCAGACCGCGAGGCGTCGTCGATCCGATCGACATCCGGGGTCACGCCGGCGATCTCGCCGAAACGCATGTGCTGGGCCGAGACATAGTAGGTCCGGAAGCCGGCCGCCTTGGCCAGCCGGAACAGGGTCAGCGGCCGCCCGGCCGCAGCCCGCGGCGCGTAGCTGACGCGCAGGAAGGTCGGCACGCTGGCGAGCGTTCCGGTCCCGGCGGACAGGCCGAGCTTGGCGGTCAGCCGGAACGGCCCGGTCTGGTCGGCCCGGCGTCGAATCAGCGGCGAGTCCGGCCCGGTGCCGCTGCCGCCGTAGAGGCTCATCCGGAGCGGCGTGATGCTCTCGCCCATGATCACCGCGACGGTCACCGGCTCGCCGCGGTCCGGCCGGGGGCCGCCGAGCGGCACCACCTGGGCGTCCCCGTCGAGAAGGCCCGCGATCGGCGCGATGCGCGAGACGAGCATGTGCAGCGCGATGCCGGCCGCATTGGGCACGGCGACTGCCGAGGCGGTCGAGCGGCCGAGGGCGGCCGCGAAGGCGTTGTCGAGCAGAAAGGGCCGCGCCACCAGGCCGCCGAGCAGGACCAGCGCAGCCACGCCGCCGACCGCGAAGCGCGGCAAGCCGTGGCGGCCGAGCGCCCGATCGGCGGCGGCAAGGATGGCCGCATAGGCGAGCATGAAGCCCAAGGGCGGCGCGAGCACCCGCCATTCCCCGAAGGCCGTGCGGATCAGGTCGCGGGTGTCGTTGCCGGAGATCAGGATCTGCTCGGGCTGCGGCACTTCGCCGAAATAGGCCAGCGTCGCGAGCCAGCCGCCCTGGATCAGCACCAGAAGGATTCCGAGCAGCCACCGGACGGGGCGCGGTCGGGTCAGCAGGATCGCGACGGCCAGCGCCAGCGCAACCGGAACGCTGGCGAGATCGGCCAGCGCATTGCCGTTGAGACCTGTCAGGGCTGAGGCGAGATCCGGAAGAAGGACGAGACCCGCCGCGGCGGGCAGGCCGAGAACAAGAGACAAACGCACCGAGGACCGTCCGCTTCGTCGGCGGCCGCCGCGATCGGTCGCGGTCGGGGGGCAATCCTGAAGCCTGCCCGCCACGACCGCCGGATGCAGGCCGCACGATCATATCGGCCCGATGTACGATGCTTCGCCGGCAATTCAAGTCCCCGAACCGGGCGGTACGACCGGCTTCCAGGCATGAAAAAAGCAGCCGCGCCGGGGCGCGACTGCTCGAAAACGACCGTCGAAACGGAATGGATCAGCGCGAGTAGAACTCGACGACCAGATTCGGTTCCATATGGACCGGATAGGGCACGTCGGTCAGCGCCGGGATGCGCGCGAACTTCGCGGTCATCTTGTGGTGATCGACTTCCAGGTAGTCCGGCGTATCGCGCTCAGACGACTGGGTCGCCTCCAGCACGATGGCGAGCTGCTTGGAGGCTTCCTTGACCTCGACCACGTCGCCGATCTTGACGCGATAGCTCGCCACGTTGACGCGGCGGCCGTTCACGAGAATGTGGCCGTGGTTGACGAACTGGCGCGCCGCGAAGGGGGTCGGCACGAACTTGGCGCGGTAGACGACCGCGTCGAGACGGCGCTCGAGCAGACCGATCAGGTTCTCCGAGGAGTCGCCCTTGAGGCGCATGGCCTCGGTGTAGGTGCGCTTGAACTGCTTCTCGGAGATGTTGGCGTAGTAGCCCTTCAGCTTCTGCTTCGCCTTGAGCTGGGCGCCGAAGTCGGACACCTTGCCCTTGCGCCGCTGGCCGTGCTGGCCGGGGCCGTATTCGCGCTTGTTGACCGGGGACTTGCCGCGGCCCCACAGGTTTTCACCCATGCGGCGGTCGATCTTGTACTTCGCACTGTGACGCTTGGACATCGCGTTCTCACGTTGGTTGAACCGCAGCCAGCAAGCCACGGATATTATTGAGGTGAGCGCGGCCTCCTCTGCCCCCTTGCGGAGGCCGACAGGACCAGGTTCCCAGCGTCGGGACCGGTCCACGGCTGCACGGAAAAACAACGCGGGCCGTTGGGGCCCGCGTTGTCTGGCCGGGTGGATAGAGGCGCAGGGCCGAGAAGTCAAGCCGGCAGAGGGATTTTGCGCCGCCTGGCAGCCCGGCGGGACTATGCCCGATCGGCCCGGATGGTCGCGCGCTCGGTGTCGAGGGTGAAGCGGCCCGCCTCCGTTCCGGCCCGGACCGCATCGATCAACGCGCGTGCCGCCTCGGCAAAATCCCGGTCGCCGGTATCGAACAGCCAGACCCGCTCTCCGCCGCATTGCATCAGGACGCGATGGCGGCTCACGGCCCGACCGATCCGGTCGGCGAGCCCGCCCGTCTTCAGCCAGAAGCCGACGGCAAACAGCGGCGCCAGATACCAGGTCAGCCGCACCCCCTCCTTGCCGGACAGCGTCACCAGGCCGAGGACGGCGATGACGCCCCATCGGACGGTCTCGAACGCGATCCGGGCCGCCGGCTCCTGCCAGCCGGATTCGATCCAGACGCGATCGATCTGGTCGCCGGCATGGTCCCGCAGGCCGATGGTCACGCCGTGGGCCGAGATTCTGATCTCCGACATGCTCCCCGCGACGCCGTGGCTCCGCCGTTCCGGCCCTCAGTTTGCCGTCATGCGGGCGGATTTGCCAAGACCCGGTGCGGGTCCGCCGTCACGCTGCGACGGGGACCAGTCCGTAGCGCTCGACCAGGGCGACCAATCCCGGCGGCTGCGTGCGCCCGGACGTGAACAGCGCCCGCCCGCGCAGCGCGCGCGGCGCCTCCTCCGGGGCGGCGGGACCGGTCAATTGAACGACGCGGCGGGCAATGGCCGGGGCCGGATCGATCCAGGACACCTCCCAGGGCGCCACCGCGCGCATGCGCTCGACCAGAAACGGATAGTGCGTGCAGGCCAGCACCACGGTATCGGTGCGGGCGCCGCGCTGGCGCCGGAAGCAGGGCTTGATCTCGGCGCGGATGAGGTCGGCCGAGATCGCCTCGCCGCGCATCTCCGCCTCGGCGAGCGCGGCCAGATGGTGCGAGCCGACCAGCGTGACGGCGACATGGCTGGCGAAGGTGTCGATCAGGGCGCGGGTATAGTCGCGCTTCACGGTGCCGGGCGTCGCCAGCACGCTGACGAGCCCCGACCGCGTCGCCGCCGCCGCCGGCTTGATCGCCGGGACCGTGCCGACGAAGGGAACCGCGAAGCGCGCGCGCAGCGGGCCGAGCACCAGGGTCGAGGCGGTGTTGCAGGCGATGACGACCAGGTCCGGCGCCATCTCGCCGATCACCCGGTCCATCAGCGCGACGATCCGATCGACCAGCGCGCCCTCCTCCCAGCCGCCATAGGGAAAGCCCGCATCGTCGGCGACATAGAGATAGTCGGCATCCGGCCGGGCCGCCACGACCTCGCCGAGCACGGACAGGCCGCCGATCCCGGAATCGAACACCAGGATGCGCGGTCGGGCGAGGCAGACGGACGGCATGGGTGCAGGTGAGCCCGAGGACGCGAAACTCTCGACGCGGGCCATCACGATCCTCCGGTCCAGGGCGGTCCGGGCGGACCGCCCGGAGGGAAGCGGGCACGGGCGCGACGCAGTACCTTCTATCGCCCGGCCCGGAGCAATCAAGCCATGACAGGGTTAAGGCGAGGTTTCCGAAATATTGACGAAGCGTGAACCTCTGCCCATTGGCGCCGCAAAGGTAATGGCCTGCCGTCTAAAATCTCAATCCTGCCAAACTCCTGTGCCATGCAGCGCCGGTCCGCCGGGCTTCCCGCCCCAAACCCGATTCCGCACGCCGGGAGGCTCCGCTGCCGCACGATACCCCCCTCATCACCACGATCGTCGCTGGCCTCGGGCTCGCCTTCGTTTTCGGCTTCCTCGCGCAACGCCTCCGCCTGCCGACCATTGCCGGCTACCTGGTCGCCGGGGTCGTGATCGGCCCGTTCACACCCGGCTATGTGGCCGACCAGAGGCTCGCCGGCGAACTGGCCGAACTGGGCGTCATCCTGCTGATGTTCGGGGTCGGGCTGCATTTCTCGCTGAAGGACCTGCTCGCGGTGCGCGCCATCGCGGTGCCGGGGGCGATCGGCCAGATCGCGGCGGCGACGCTGCTCGGCATGGGGCTCGCCTGGCTGCTCGGCTGGTCGGTCGGCGCCGGCTTCGTCTTCGGCCTCGCCCTCTCGGTCGCCAGCACGGTGGTGCTGCTGCGCGCCCTGCAGGAACGGCGCATCGTGGAGACCGAGCGCGGCCGCATCGCCGTCGGCTGGCTGATCGTCGAAGACATCGCGATGGTCCTGACCCTGGTCCTGCTGCCGCCGCTCGCCGGGATGCTCGGCGGCACCGTCCCGGCGGAGAGCACCGGCGGGCTGGCCGCCTCCTTCGGCTTCACCTCGATCTGGGCGACGCTCGGCCTCACCGCGGTCAAGATCGCCGCCTTCGTCACGCTGATGCTGGTCTTCGGCCGCAAGCTGATCCCCTGGCTGCTGCATGCGGTCGCCCATTCGGGATCGCGCGAACTGTTCCGCCTGTCGGTGCTCGCCCTGGCGCTCGGCGTGGCCTACGGCTCGTCGGCCCTGTTCGGGGTGTCCTTCGCGCTCGGCGCCTTCTTCGCCGGCATGGTGATGGCCGAATCGCCGCTCTCGACCCAGGCCGCCCGCGAGACGCTGCCGCTGCGCGACGCCTTCGCGGTGCTGTTCTTCGTCTCGGTCGGCATGCTGTTCGACCCCGCCGCCCTGCTGCAGGCTCCGATCGGGGTAATCGCGACCTTCCTGGTCATCGTTCTGGGCAAGTCGGTCGTCGCCTATCTGATCGTGATCGGGTTCCGCTATCCGCGCGCCACAGCCCTGACCATCGCGGTCAGCCTGGCCCAGATCGGCGAATTCTCGTTCATCCTGATCGTGCTCGGCCGCCAGCTCGGCATCGTGCCGGAAGGTGCCCAGGATCTGGTGGTCGCCGGCGCGCTCGTTTCGATCCTGGTCAATCCTCTCCTGTTCCTGGCTCTCGACCGCTGGCAGCATCGCGGCGAGGCGAAGGCCGAGGCCGCGGAAGCCGCCGAGAAGGCCGATTCCGAGGCCGCCGCCACCAAGCCGGACGACGAGGCCGCCGCCGCCCCCACCGCCCTCGCCGGCCATGCCGTCCTGGTCGGGCACGGCCGCGTCGGACGCCGGGTGGCGGAAGCGCTGAAGGCCGGCGGCCAGGCCTTCCTGGTCATCGAGGCGGAGGCCGATGCGGCCGCCCCGCTCGCCGCCGCCGGCATCGAGACCCATGTCGGCACGGCCGGCGAACCGGGCATGCTGGAGCGGATCAACCTCGCCGGCGCCCGCTGGGTGATCTCCGCCATTCCGGACGCCTTCGAGGCCGGCGCGCTGATCGAACGGGCCCGCAGCGCCAATCCGAATGTCCGCATCGTCGCCCGCGCGGCCGGTCCCGAAGCCGTCGACTATCTGAAGGGCCTCGGCGCCGACGTGATCCTGGTCGGCGAGGAAGAGATCGCCGCCGGCATGATCCGGGCGACCATCGGCGGCGCTGCGCCGACCCCGCCGCGCGCGGCCGCCGCCGGCTCGTCAGCCTCCGCAACGGCCTCCGGCGGCATGGCCGATCCGGGCGGGCTCGAACACTGACGGACCCGCGCGCCTTGCGGGGATCGCGGGTGCCCTGGCAGGCTGCTGAAAATCACTCCGAACCCGCCATTCTGTCATCCCCGGGCTTGTCCCGGGGATCCAGTGCGATGGCCAAGCCCTTGGAAAATCTGGAATTCCGGGCACAAGCCCGGGGATGACAGAGTTGAAACGACCCGCGTCTGATCGCGTTCCGACGCTTCTTTCCGCAACCTGCTAGCGGTCGTCGTCGCCCTCCCCGCCGGTCGCCTCGACATTGCGGTGCGCATGGCGGGCGGCGGTCGGGCGGGTCGGGCGGCGCTCCAGGGCGGACAGGACGCCGCGCAGCGAGCGGACCTCCTGTTCGGTCAGCCGCGCCTTCTGGAAGATCGAGCGCAGGTTGCGGACCATGCTGCCGCGCTTCTCGGGCGGACGGAAGAACTCGACCGTGTCGAGCGCCGTCTCCAGATGCCCGAAAAAGCCGAGCACGTCCTCCTTGCTGGCCAGCGGCGAGCGCTCCTTCTCGGGGAACGGCGTCCAGGCCGTGTCGCCGATCACCACCTTGCGCCACTCATAGGCGACGGTCAGCACCGCCTGGCCGAGGTTCAGGGACGGGAAGGCCGGATCGATCGGGATGGTCAGGATGGCATCGGCCAGCCCGACCTCGTCCGAGGTGAGCCCGTTGCGTTCCCGCCCGAAGACCAGCCCGACCGTTTCGCCGCGATCGATCGCGGCGCGCAGCAGCGGCGCGGCGGTCGCCGGCGAGACGACCGGCTTGGCGATGTCATGCGCCCGCGCCGTGGTGGCGAAGACGGTGTTGAGCCCCTGCAGCGCCGCCTCCAGCGTCGGGAAGGTCTCGACCGGATCGAGAATCGCATCCGAGCCGGACGCCATGGCGATCGCCTTGTCGTTCGGGAACGGCTCGCGCGGATCGACCAGGCGCAGCCGGCGCAGCCCGAAATTGGCCATGGCCCGCATCGCCGCACCGACATTCTCGGCCATCTGGGTGCCGACCAGGATGACGACGGGGGCTGCGGTTCCGGGCGGCGGGGCGGTCTCGGGTGACGTCATTCCGTGGTTTCTCTGTCTGGCTGGCGCGTGTCCGCATCCTCATATAGGCAGCCGCCATGTTGCGCCATCGAAGCCGGATCCGCACGATCGCTCTGCCGTTCCGTTCCTGCCTCCTGATCGGTCTCCTGACCGGGCTGGCGGCGGCGATCGGCGGTCCGGCGCGGGCGGCCTGCGGGCCGGACCAGCCCGGCTACCGGGACGCATCGGGGGCCTGCGTCGGCTGGACCCACCTCGAAGGCCGCTGCGGCGTGCCGCCGGAGACCCGCTGCCCCCCGGACGAGCCCGATCCGGCCGCCGCCCGGATCGTCGCCACGCCGCGCGGGGACCCGTCGCTGCCCGCCTGCAGGGGCTGCGGCTGCAAGGGCGGCCCGGGCTATCGCGGCCCGGACGGCCGTTGCGTTGGCTGGAAGGACCTGTCCCGAAGCTGCGGCACGCCCCTGCCCGGCCGCTGCATTGCGGAAGGGCGGGCCGCGGGAGCCGATGCGGTCGCCGACCAGCAGGACATGATCCGCGCGCGCAGCCGCCGAAAGTCGCCCTGAACGGCCGGCCCATCCCCGAACGGATACCTTGGCGGCGGCATGTCGTCGCGCTATAGACGCTCGACTTTTCGCAGGCGCACAATCGTCATGCCGAGCCGGCATGCGAACCCGCCGCGGGGGCATTTCCGTTCCAACCGAGGGAACCCAAGATGGCGAAGATCAAGGTAGCCAATCCGGTCGTCGATCTCGACGGCGATGAGATGACCCGCATCATCTGGCAGCTCATCAAAGACAAGCTGATCTTCCCCTATCTCGACCTCCAGATCGAGTATTACGACCTCTCGGTCGAGAATCGCGACGCCACCAACGATCAGGTCACCGTCGACGCCGCCCACGCCATCAAGAAGCACGGCGTCGGCATCAAGTGCGCGACCATCACGCCCGACGAAGCGCGCGTGGCGGAATTCAACCTCAAGAAGATGTGGAAGTCGCCAAACGGCACGATCCGCAACATCCTCGGCGGCGTGATCTTCCGCGAGCCGATCATCTGCAAGAACGTGCCGCGCCTGGTGCCGGGCTGGACCCAGCCGATCATCGTCGGCCGCCACGCCTTCGGCGACCAGTATCGTGCGACCGATTTCGTCGTGCCCGGCAAGGGCAAGCTGACCATCAAGTTCGTCGGCGAGGACGGCAAGACGATCGAGCACGACGTGTTCGACTTCCCCGCCGGCGGCGTCGCCATGGCGATGTACAACCTTGACGAATCGATCAAGGAATTCGCCCGCGCCTCGCTGAACTACGGCCTGATGCGCAACTATCCGGTCTATCTCTCGACCAAGAACACCATCCTGAAGGCCTATGACGGCCGCTTCAAGGACATCTTCCAGGAGATCTACGAGGCCGAGTTCAAGGCCGAGTTCGAGAAGCGCAAGCTCGTCTACGAGCATCGCCTGATCGACGACATGGTCGCCTCGGCGCTGAAGTGGTCCGGCGGCTATATCTGGGCCTGCAAGAACTACGACGGCGACGTGCAGTCCGACACCGTCGCGCAGGGCTTCGGCTCGCTCGGCCTGATGACCTCCGTGCTGGTCACCCCCGACGGCAGGACCGTCGAGGCCGAGGCCGCCCACGGCACCGTCACGCGTCACTATCGCGAGCACCAGAAGGGCAAGGAGACCTCGACCAACTCGATCGCCTCCATCTTCGCCTGGACCCGCGGCCTCGCCCATCGCGCCAAGCTCGACGACAATGCCGATCTCGCCAGGTTCGCCGCGACCCTCGAGAAGGTCTGCGTCGACACCGTCGAGGCCGGCGCCATGACCAAGGACCTCGCCCTCCTGGTCGGCGCCGACCAGAAGTGGCTCTCCACCACCGGCTTCCTGGAGAAGATCGCCAGCAATCTCGAAGCCGAGATGGCCAAGTGGTGAGACGGTCCGGCTCGAACCGGTCGGTTTGAATGGAGCGGCGGGCCTCGGGCCCGCCGTTTTCTTTTCCGGATCGTCCCATCAGGGACGCCTCAGCGCTCGACGGCGGCAAGGCGCAGGCCGAGCCCGACGAAGGCGAGCGCGAACAGGCGGCGCATCCAGACGACCATCCGCGGCCGCCCGACAAGCGCGCGGCGCACCGAGCCGGCGGCGATGCCATAGAGGGCGAAGACCGCGAAGGTGACGGCCATGAACAGGCCGGACAGTTCCAGCATCGGCCACAGCACGCCGTGGCTCTCCGCCGGGAGGAACTGCGGCAGGAAGGCCATGAAGAACAGCGGCAGTTTCGGGTTGAGCAGGTTGACGGCGACCGCCTCGGCCACGATCCGGCCGGCCTGCGGGCGACAGGCCGCCGGATCGACATCGAGGACGCTGGCATCGCGCAGCGTGCGCCAGGCCATCGCCAGAAGATAGGCGATGCCGGCCAGGCGCAGGATGTCGAAGGCGATCGTGCTGGCATGGAACAGCGCGGCCAGCCCGGTCAGTGCGGCGGCAAGATGTGGGACGATGCCCAGCGTGCAGCCGGCCGCCGCCACCACACCCGCCCAGCGGCCACCGGCCAGCGCGGTCGAGAGGGTGTAGAGGACGCCCGGGCCGGGCGAAGCGACGACGATCAATGTGACAATCAGGAACTCTGCGGTCATGGAAGGCGGCTCCGGCGGGCCGGCGACGCGCCGGCCCCGTCCGTCATGGAAGGCCGGAACGCGCCGCTGCGTCTTGAAGCCGATTGCAGACGGGATCAGCGGCAGGCGGCGCGATAGCGGGCCGGCGTGATGCCGAACTGCCGGGAGAAGGCGCGGGTCAGATGGCTCTGGTCGGCGAAGCCGGCCTTCAGGGCCGCCTCGACGGGCGTGTCGCCGGCCGCCAGACAGGCGCGCGCCAGCCCGACGCGCCGCTGCAGGCGATAGGCCGCCGGCGAGACGCCGAAGGCACGCTCGAAGGCCCTGAGCAGCTGGAAGCGCCCGAGACCGGCGAGTGCGGCCAGTTCGGCGAGCGTGGCGGGCGCCGTGGGCGCATCGTCCAGCCGCTGCCGCACGCGCGCGACGGGCGCGGGCAGGTCCGGCCGGGGACCGCGCCGATTGCCGTAGCGGCCGAAGAGGCGGCCCAGGGCCGCAACCAGACCCTCGTCGCCGGGCAGGCTGTCGGTCGATGCGACGCTCAAGGCCCGGGCGGCACCGAGCAGGCGGGCGGCCAGATCGGCATCGGCGATGACCGGCAGGGCGATCGCGTCGGCGTGCGATCCGAGATCGTCGAGGACCGCGCCGGCCGCCGCGGGGTCGAGGTACAGCATGGTCCAGGCCCGGCGCATACCGCCGACGGCCAGTCCGTCATGCATCTCGCCGGGATTGACCGTGATGACCGAGCCGGCGCCGGCTTCGACCATGCCGCGGCCGCTCCATGAGCGCTGCCATCCCCCGGTCAGCACGCCGACCCCGAACTGGTCGTGGCTGTGGCGGGGAAAGCTGCGATCGCTATCGAGCCGACGCACTTCGACGCCGGCGCGCCCGGTCCGCGGCTGCACCACGCCATGGCCGCCGCCGGGCGCGGGCGTCTCCCTGCGCCGGGTATCCGGAGACCCGACATCCCGACCCGCGGTCACGTCCGCCCCTCCGTTGCCGGTCCGGGCGCCGCATCGATCTCCTCGGCGGCGATATCGCCCTTCGGCGTCACGCCCTCGCGCGCCACCCGGGCTCGGGCGACATGGCGGATATGGTCCGCGAGCGTATGATTCTTGGCCATCAGATGCTGCAGATCGGTGGCGTCGAGCAGCATCAGGCGGCAGGGCGTCAGCGCGACCACGTCGGCCGAGCGGGTCGCCTTGCGCAGCACCGCGATCTCGCCGAAGAAGGCACCGTCGGAGAGACGCACCTTCTCGTCCGGCAGGTCGATCTCGACCGTGCCGGAGGCGATGAAATACATGCAGTGCGCCGGCTCGCCCGCATAGGTGATGACCGTGCCGGCCTCGACCGACTGTGCGCTCAACAGCCGCGTCACATCGGCGATCTCGGCCGCGTTCAGTTCGGCAAACAGCGGCACGCGCGCCACCATGCCCCAGGTGACGACGAAATCGCGCTGGTGGATCTCGCGCGCGAAGGCGGTGGCGATGATGCCGACCGGCAGGGCGAACATGCAGAAGCCGAACAGCATGACGACCCCGGCGAGCGCCTTGCCGGCCCCCGTGACCGGGACCACATCGCCGTAGCCGACCGTGCTCAGCGTCGTGACGGCCCAATACATGGCGAGCGGGATCGAGCCGAAGCGGTCCGGCTGCACCTCGCCTTCGATGGCATGCATCAGCGAGGCGGCCGAGACGATCAGGCCGGCCATCACCACCGCGCTCGCCGTCAGCGCGCGCCGCTCGGAGGTCACCGCCTGCACCAGCGAGCCCATGCCCGGCGAGTAGCGCGACAGCTTGAGGAAGCGCAGCAGCCGGAACACGGCCAGGACATTCAGGTCCCAGATGTCGAGGACGAAGCCCAGGATGGTCGGCGCGAAGGCGAGCAGGTCGACGATCGCCGAGGGCTGCAGCATGAACCGCAGCCGCGCCCGGACCGGGCCGATGCGCCGGAACGGCCCGTGCAGGTCCGCCACCCACAGCCGGAGCAGGTATTCGGTGGCGAACATGAGGACGGTGACCAGTTCGACCGCCAGGAACAGCCGGCCATAGGCACGGGCGTAGTGCGGGACCGTCTCCAGGACGACCGCCGACAGATTGACGACGATGATGAGAACGATCACGCGGTTGGCCGCAGTGGCCATCCGGTCGCCCGGGCTGGCCAGTTCGAGCAGGTCGTAGACGCGCTGCTTGATCCGCAGCAGCGACCCGGACGGCATCGGCGGTACCTCTCCTGAACGCCCGATCGCGCGGCGATCCCTGTCTGTCCGGCCCCATCCTGCCGTGCCGTCACGACGAAGTCAGCCCGATCCTTCGTCGCGGGCGACGGTCCACACGCAAGGGGGAGAGCCGGACCCCGACATCCGCGGCCGGATCGCCGTCGGCAGCCGAAGACCGTACCAATGTGGCAAGCCCGTCCCGCCAGATCAGGCCATGGTGCGCCGCCGGACCACGCCCGGCAGGCCGGCGCCGCCCGTGGCGAGCGCGCCGAGGGCCCGCGAACCGTCGGCCGAAACCCCACCGATGTGGCAAGTCCGCGCAAATCAGGCCACGGCGCGCCGCCGCGCCGCGTCCGCCGCATCATCGGCCCGTCGACCCGACGGCCATGCGCCCGGTCCGCCGGCGCCCGCCATCATGGCCTACCGATCGCCCGCAACAGACGACGGCCGCCTCAGGCCGCCGCGATCGCCCCGGCGATCGCCTCGATCGCCTCGGCCGCCTTGCTGCCGTCCGGGCCGCCGGCCTGCGCCATGTCCGGACGGCCGCCGCCGCCCTTGCCGCCGAGCGTTTCCGAACCGATCCGGACCAGATTGACCGCGCTGTTCGCCTGCATCAGGTCCTTGGAGACGGCGACGACGATCGAGGCCTTGTTGTCTTCCGCGACGCCGACGATGGTCACGATGCCCGAACCGAGCTGGGCATTGGCCTCCTCGGCGATCGATTTCAGATCCTTCGCCGAAACCCCGGTCACGACGCGGCCGAGGAACTTGATGCCGGCAATCTCGCGAATGCCGTCGCCGGCCGCCCCGCCGCCACCGCCCATGGCGAGCTTCTTCTTGGCCTCGCCGAGTTCGCGTTCGAGCTTGCGGCGCTCGTCCATCAGCGTCTCGACACGGCCGACCAGGTCGCCCGGTGCGACGCGCAGGACGCCGGCGAGATCGCGCACGCGGCGATCCTGTTCGGCGAGATAGCGCCGGGCGCCGGCCGCCGTGACGGCTTCCAGGCGACGCACGCCGGCCGCGACCGCGCTCTCGGCGAGCACGGTGACAAGGCCGATATCGCCGGTGCGGCCGACATGCGTGCCGCCGCACAGTTCGACCGAATAGGTCTTGCCGGCCCGGTTGCCGTCCGTGTAGCGGCCCATCGACACGACGCGGACTTCCTCGCCGTATTTCTCGCCGAACAGCGCGCGCGCCCCCGAAGCGATCGCGTCGTCGACGCCCATCAGGCGGGTCACGACGGCATCGTTCTGCAGGATGATCGCGTTGGCGATCTCCTCGACACGCACGATCTCTTCGGCCGACAGCGGCTTCGGATGCGAGAAGTCGAAGCGCAGGCGCTCCGGCGCGACCATCGAGCCCTTCTGCGCGACGTGGTCGCCGAGCACTTCGCGCAGCGCCTCGTGCAGCAGGTGGGTGGCCGAATGGTTGGCGCGGATGGCGCCGCGGCGGCCGTGGTCGACGACCAGCTGCAGCGCCTGACCGGGCTCCAGCACGCCGGCCTCGACCACGCCGGAATGGACGAACAGCCCGCCGCCCTGCTTCTGGGTGTCGGTGACGCGGAAGCGGACGCCGCCTTCGCCGGTCATGACGCCTTCGTCGCCGACCTGACCGCCGGATTCGCCATAGAAGGGCGTCTGGTTCAGGACCACCGCGCCCTCGCGGCCGGCCTCCAGTCGCTGCGTCTCGGCGCCGTCGGCGACCACCGCCAGCACCACGCCTTCGGCGGTTTCGGTGTCGTAGCCGAGGAACTCGGTCGCACCGACCCGCTCCTTGATGCCGAACCAGATCGCCTCGGAGGCCGCCTCGCCGGTGCCCGCCCAGTTGGCACGGGCTTCGGCGCGCTGGCGCGCCATGGCATCCTGGAAGCCGTCGATATTGACGTGGATGTCGCGCCGGCGCAGCGCGTCCTGGGTCAGGTCGAGCGGGAAGCCGAACGTGTCGTAGAGCTTGAAGGCCGTCTCGCCGTCGAGCATGTCGCCGGGCTGGAAGCCCTGGGTCGCCTCCTCGAGCAGGCCGAGGCCGCGCTCCAGGGTCCGGCGGAAGCGGGTTTCCTCCAGTCGCAGGGTCTCAGTGACCAGCGCCTCGGCGCGGCCGAGTTCCGGATAGGCGCGGCCCATCTCGCGCACCAGCGTCGGCACGAGGCGGTAGAGCACCGGATCGCGCGCGCCGAGCAGATGCGCATGGCGCATGGCGCGGCGCATGATGCGGCGCAGCACGTAGCCGCGGCCCTCGTTCGACGGCAGCACGCCGTCGGCGATCAGGAAGGAGGTGGCGCGCAGATGGTCGGCGATGACCCGGTGGCTCGCCCGCGCATCGCCCTCGGCGGCGACGCCGGTCAGGTCGACCGAGGCGCGGATCAGCGCCTTGAACAGGTCGATATCGTAATTGTCGTGCACGCCCTGCAGCACGGCGGCGACCCGCTCCAGGCCCATGCCGGTATCGATCGAGGGCTTGGGCAGCCGGGTCCGCGTGCCGTCCGCGAACTGCTCGAACTGCATGAAGACGAGGTTCCAGATCTCGATGAAGCGGTCGCCGTCCGCCTCCGGCGAGCCGGGCGGGCCGCCCCAGATATGGTCGCCGTGATCGAAGAAGATCTCGGAGCACGGGCCGCACGGGCCGGTATCGCCCATCTGCCAGAAATTGTCCGAGGTCGAGATGCGGATGATGCGGTCTTCCGGCAACCCGGCGATCTTCTTCCAGAGCCCGAGCGCCTCGTCGTCCTCGGAATAGACCGTCACGGTCAGCCGGTTCGCCGGCAGGCCGAATTCGCGCGTGACCAGGTTCCAGGCCAGCTCAATCGCGCGGTCCTTGAAATAGTCGCCGAACGAGAAATTGCCCAGCATTTCGAAGAAGGTATGGTGCCGGGCGGTGTAGCCGACATTGTCCAGGTCGTTGTGCTTGCCGCCGGCGCGCACGCATTTCTGCGCCGTCGAGGCGCGCTGGTAGGCGCGCTTCTCGACCCCGGTGAACAGGTTCTTGAACTGCACCATGCCCGAATTGGCGAACATCAACGTCGGATCGTTGCGCGGCACGAGCGGGCTCGACGGCACGATCTCGTGCCCGGCCTTGGCGAAGTAGTCGAGGAACGCCGACCTGATCTCGTTGACGCCGCTCATGAACCTGTCGATCCTTTGGTGCTTGCTCGGAAAACCCCGGAGCTTTTAGCCGCCGGCCGGCCCCCTGTCCACCGCGACGGCACCGTTGCCACGCGCGAAACGCCGGCAAATCCGCCCGCCCAGCAAAAAGGCGCGGCACCGAGGGCACCGCGCCGCATCCGTCACCCGACCGCGGCCCCGCACCGCGAGACCGCCGACCACCGTCGCCCGGCGTTCCGTCCCGCCGGCCGGACACCGTCGGCACCACCGGCCAGACCGGCCGGCACCAGGGCGCAACCTCGGAAAACCGCGGCCGCCAGCCCTCCGGCGGGCCGGCCGCGGCGGCCTCGAAGGATCAATCCGTGACCGGGCCGTCCTCGTCTTCGGCGGTGCCGGTCGGCAGGATCTTGTCGGCGATCAGGCCGGCATTCTGCCGGATGGACGACTCGATCTTCGCCGCCACATCCTTGTTCTCGCGCAGGAAGTTCTTGGCATTCTCGCGGCCCTGGCCGACGCGCTGGCTCTCGAAGGAGAACCACGAGCCCGACTTGTCGACGATGCCGGCCTTGACGCCGAGATCGACCAGTTCGCCGACCTTGGAGATGCCCTCGCCATACATGATGTCGAATTCGACCTCCTTGAACGGCGGCGCCATCTTGTTCTTGACGACCTTGACGCGGGTCTGGTTGCCGGTCACCTCGTCGCGATCCTTGATCGCGCCGATGCGGCGGATGTCCAGCCGGATCGAGGCATAGAACTTGAGCGCGTTGCCGCCGGTGGTGGTCTCCGGATTGCCGAACATCACGCCGATCTTCTGGCGGATCTGGTTGATGAAGATCACCATGGTCTTCGACTTGGAGATCGAGCCGGTCAGCTTGCGCAGCGCCTGGCTCATCAGGCGGGCCTGCAGGCCGGGCAGGCTGTCGCCCATCTCGCCCTCAAGCTCCGCCTTCGGGGTCAAGGCGGCGACCGAATCGATCACCAGCACGTCGACGGCGCCGGACCGCACCAGCGTGTCGCAGATCTCCAGCGCCTGCTCGCCGGCATCCGGCTGGGAGATCAGCAGGTCGTCGAGATTGACGCCGAGCTTGCGGGCATAGATCGGATCGAGCGCGTGCTCGGCGTCGATGAAGGCGCAGATGCCGCCCTTCTTCTGCGCCTCGGCGATGCAATGCAGCGCCAGCGTGGTCTTGCCCGAGGATTCCGGACCGTAGATCTCGACGATGCGTCCGCGCGGCAGGCCGCCGATGCCGAGCGCGATGTCGAGCCCGATCGATCCGGTCGAGACCACCTCGACCTCGACCACCTTGCCCTGGCCGAGGCGCATGATCGACCCCTTGCCGAAACTCCGCTCGATCTGCGTCAGTGCGGCGTCCAACGCCTTGGTCTTGTCCATGCCATCCCCTTCGACCAGCCGAAGTTGCGCCTGTGCCATCTGCCGCACTCCATATCACACGCGCCTGACGACGCGCCAAACCGATCTGCTGTACTCATTTTGTTCCATACGCGATCGAGTCTGTCAAGCGCCTTTGCGGCAAGGCTTTTCGGACATTCGTTTTAGGTTTGTTCCGGCCCCGGATGGAGGCGCCCGCGGGGCCGTCCGGAGCCGCCTGGGGCCTTCGGGAGGGGGCCGGCGGCGCGACTCGGCGGCACGCCGCTATCCGCACCGCCCCGGATGCAGGAACGCCGTCCCGCAACCGGGACGGCGTCCGGGCGCCGGGACGGCACCCCATCGGAAGCGGTTGGATCAGAAGCGGATCTTGGCGCCGAGCCGGGCCGAGCCCCACAGGCTGCCGTCGCGCATCGCGGTGCCGTCGACGCTGGCGGCGACGACCGCGTTGTCGGAGACCGCCGCCTCGAAGCCGATCGCCCCATAGGCGCCGAGACCGGACTTGTCCTTGTCGCGGATGCGGAAGCCGGCGCCGCCGAACGATCCGGTCAGATCCGCGCCCTGCCCGCTCGTCCCGATCACGCCGGCCGTGCCGGTCAGCACCATGCCGGAGCCGACGGCGACGCGACCGTTCAGTTCGAGCCGGCCTTCCAGGGTGCCGGTGGTGCGATCCTTGAAGGTCAGACGGGTGCCGGCGACGGTCTCGTCGTAGCTGTCGTGGAAGACGGCGATGTAGCGCAGGCGCGCCGCCGGGGTCAGCGTGAAGCCCTGGAAGGCGATCGCCTGGGAGAGCGCCAGTTGCGGGCTGAGGAAGGTCTGGTCCGGCGAGCTCTTCGCCTTCACGGTGCCGGAGCCGCCGGCAGCCCAGGTGCGGGTGGTCTCGTCCCGCGTGCGGCCGAGGGTCAGCGATCCGTCGAGATCCATGCCGCCGAGCCCGGTCCGGCCGTAGAGGCCGGCGACCATATGGGTCAGGTCGGAGGATTGCCGGCCTTCAAGGGTGGCCGAGCCGGTCGAACCGCCGACGAAGCCGCCGACCCGCGCGCCGTTCGACAGCGTGCCGTCGATGCCGAACAGGCCGCCCGTCCAACGCGCCGAGAGATTGCGCCCGCTGCCGTCCACGTCGAAGCTGCCGCCGCCCGTAAAGGCCTGGAACCAGGCGCCCTGCCCCGGCTGCCGCCGGGCCGCATCGACGCCGTCGAAGGCCGCCGCCGCCCGGCCGCCGGTCGCCGCATAGCCCAGCGCCCCGCCCTGGCTGGACGGACCGCCGTTGAGCCGGCCCGCCAGAATGGGATCGATCGCCCCGAACAGCGCCGATGTCGTGTCGACCGGCTTTACGGTCTCGTCGAAGGTGGCGATCCGGGTCTGGCTGACGGCGACCGGACCGCGGGCATTGACCGTGACGCCGGTCGTCGAAGCCATGTCGAGGATGCGGTTCTCGCGCGCCAGATTGATCGTATCGGCGCCGCCGCCCATGTCGACCAGGCCGCCGATCACGGCGCCGCGCCGGATGGTCAGGGTGTCGTCGCCGGTGCCGAAGCCGACAGCGCCGGCCGTGCCGACGATCGCGCCGCGGGTGTCGACGACGTTGTTGTAGGCACCGAGGATGCGGACGCCCCAGCCGTCCTTGCCTTCGATCCGGCCGTCATTGACGAGGGTCGTCGCCGCGACGCCGGCCCCGCCCGAGCCGTCGTCGATCAGGATGCCGGAATTGGCGCCGGAGATCAGGCCGCCGGCATGGTTGCGGATGCTGCCGCCGCCCGCCGCAATGCCTTCGGAGCTGTTCGGCAGGCCGCCGCTGTCGAAGCCGCCAGCCCCGGTTCCCTTGATCTTGCCGTAGTTCTCGATGGTCGCCACGCCGTCGATATCGACGCCGTCGCCATCGCCGTTGTTGGCAGTCGTATCGCCGCCGGTCGCATGCGCATAGGCATTGCCGGCACCCGCATAGGCGCCGATGATCGTGCCGTAGTTGATCACCGTTCCGGTCCCGTCGCTGCCGACGCCGGAGCCGTTGCGGCCGATGATGGTCGCGCCGGCTTCGTTGCGGACCCAGATGTCGTCATCGGCGGTGATGGCGTGGCGGGACCCGGTGATGGTGCCGTAGTTGGTCACCGTCACGCCGAGATTGCCGCCGACGTCGATTGCATCGTGAGCGCTCGGCGCCCCGTTGCAGGCCGAGCCGAGATAGTCCGGGCACTTGGTGTTGACCGCGCCGTAGCTGGCGATGGTGCCGTAGTTGATGATGGCGGTATTGGCGCCGGGCCGCAGGGCGTCGTCGCCGTCGGCGCGGATCACCGCGCTGCGGACGGTCGCCGAGCCGTTGGTGATGGTGCCGCCGCCGGTCGAATCGCGCAGGTCGAGCGCCTGGCCGCTGCCGTTGGCCGCGCCGATCTGATGGATCGTGCCGAGATTGGTGATCGCGTAGGTCGCGTTGGCGTTGACCTTGACGATGTCGTCGCCGAGCGCCTGGATCACGCCGCCCTGGCCGTTGGTGACCACGAGCGACAGGGCGCTGCCGCCATTGTAGCGGATCGCGCGGCCGCTGCCGGTCTGGGCGATGGTGCCGTCGTTGACGATGGTCGCCGTGCCGGTGGAATTGGACACCGTGACGGCGACCGTCGAGCCGCCGACCGACAGCGTGCCGCCCGCTTCCACCGTGCCGGTCTCGCCGGCCGCGATGGTCTTGGCGCTGTTGTCGGTGGTGCCGTTCGGCACCGTGAAGGAGGCCGCCCCGACCGGCTGAGATCCGGCGGCGACGGACAGCACCAGGAGAGAGGCACCGGCCAGCAGGGCCGGCCTGCGCGCGAATTTCGACGTCATGTAACCCCCGACAAGCACGACCGATATCAAGATCGGCGCAACCTGCCGGCGCTCGATGACAGTTGTGTAACACCGAAGACGTTTTGCGCGCGGCTTTGCCCGGCGCGGCATCCATGCAACATGAGGCCGAACGGAGATGCCCCGCCCCATGACCCTCGCCGACATCCTCGCCCCCTCGCCCGAAGTCGCCGACGCGCTGGCCGCCGGCCGGCCGGTGGTGGCGCTGGAATCGACCATCGTCAGCCACGGCCTGCCCTGGCCGGGCAACCTGGAGACCGCCCAGGCGATCGAGGCGACCGTTCGGGCCGGCGGCGCGGTGCCGGCGACCATCGCGGTGCTGGACGGCCGGCTGCGGATCGGGCTCTCGGCGGACGATCTCGCCCGGCTGGCGCGGGCCGACGGGGTGATGAAGCTCTCCCGCGCCGATCTCGCCTTCGCGGTCGCGACCGGACGGCCGGGTGCGACCACGGTCGCGGCGACCATGATCGCCGCACGCCTTGCCGGCATCCGCGTCTTCGCGACCGGCGGCATCGGCGGCGTCCACCGCGGCGCGGAGGCGAGCTTCGACATTTCCGCCGACCTGCAGGAACTGGCGCGCAGCGAGGTGGCCGTGGTCTCGGCCGGCGCCAAGGCGATCCTCGATCTGCCCAAGACGCTGGAAGTGCTGGAGACGCTCGGCGTGCCGGTGGTCGGCTGGAAGACGGACGATTTCCCGGCCTTCTGGTCGCGCCGCTCCGGACTGCCGGCGCCGCTCCGGATCGACGACGCGCCGGCCCTGGCGCGCTTCATGGCGGCCCGGCGCGCGCTCGGGCTCGGCGGCGGCCTGCTGGTCGCCAATCCGGTGCCGCCGGCGGACGAGATCGATGCCGACGAGATGGCCGGCCATATCGCGGCCGCCCAGGCCGAGGCCGAGCGCGCCGGCATCCGCGCCAAGGCGGTGACGCCGTTCCTGCTGGCGCGCATCCTCGAATCGACCGGCGGGCGCAGCCTTGCCACCAACCGCGCGCTGGTCCTGAACAATGCGGCCGTCGCGGCCGAGATCGCCGTCGCGCTCGCCGCCGAGGCCTGACCGGCCGGCTCGGCGGCCGTTGGCGCCGTCCTATGCAATCCCGCGCGATTGACCGGCCCGGCCGGGCGTGCTCGCATCCGTGCCGGAGTGCCGGTCGAACCGGCACGCAGGACGCGGCGCCATGCGGCAGGCCAGACCGTATCGCCGCCATGAAACGGAGACCCTTTGCCGAGATCGGGTCCGTCCCGGCCTCCGCATCGGTGTCGACAGGGAGGATGGCATGAAACGCAGACAGTTCCTGACCGCCGCCGGCGCCGGCGCGGCATCGATGGTCGCCGCTCCGGCGATTGCCCAGACGGCCCCGACGATCAAGTGGCGGCTGACCTCAAGCTTCCCCAAGCAGCTCGACACCATCTACGGCACCGCGCTGATCTTCTCGAAATATGTCGCCGAGGCGACCGACGGGAAGTTCGAGATCCAGTGCTTCGCGGCCGGAGAGATCGTGCCGGGCCTCGCCGCCCTCGATGCCGTCTCCAATGCCACGGTCGAATGCGCGCAGACGCCGACCTATTTTTACATCGGCAAGGAGCCGACGCTCGGCTACGGCACCGGCATGCCGTTCGGCCTCAATGCCCGCCAGCAGCATTCCTGGTGGCATTTCGCCGGCGGCGGCGACCTGATCAACGAGGCGCTGGCCAAATTCAACACGATCGCCATGCCGATCGGCAATTCGGGCTGCCAGATGGGCGGCTTCTTCCGCAAGGAAATCCGCGAGGTCGCCGACCTGAACGGCCTGAAGTTCCGTGTCGGCGGCTATGGCGGCCGGGTCCTGGCCAAGCTCGGCGTGGTTCCGCAGCAGGTCGCCCCCGGCGACATCTATCCGGCGCTGGAGCGCGGCACGCTGGATGCGGCCGAATTCGTCGGCCCCTATGACGACGAGAAGCTCGGCCTGCACAAGATCGCGAAATACTACTACTATCCCGGCTTCTGGGAGGGCGGCGCGATGATGCATCTGTGCATCAATACCGCCAAGTGGAACGAGTTGCCGAAGCACTACCAGGCGATCGTCCGCAACGCCGCCGAGGCCGCCAACAACTGGATGCTGGCCAAGTATGATGCCGTCAACGCGCCGGCGCTGAAGCGCATCGTCGCCGGCGGCGGCGAACTGAAGGGCTTCCCGGTCTCCGTCATGGAGGCGGCCCTGAAGGCGACCAACGAGCTCAATGCCGAGATCGCCGCGACCAACCCGCTGTTCAAGAAGACCATGGAAAGCCACGACGCCTATCGCGGCGACGTGCTGCAGTGGTGGCAGGTCGGCGAACTGCAATTCGACACGTTGATGGTCCGCACCCGCGGACGCAGCTGATCGGATCCGGGCTCCGAAAGCAGGCGGCGGCGGACGCGTCGCCGCCTGCTCCCTATGAAATAAGCCGACGGCTCGCCGGCGACCGCAGCGCTGACGACGGCGGCCGGCACCGTCGACCCACCCTCGGCCTCGGCCGACCGCCCGCAAGCGGCCACCCGACTGGCGGTCAGGCTTCCGGCGGGACGGCACCCTTGCGCTCGACGATCATCCGGTACTGCTCCGGCTCGCGGTGCCGGGCGAAGTTGAACACCGTCTCCTTGTAGGAGCGCGTCCAGTCGAGGTCGCAGCGTGCCAGGATCAGTTCGTCGCCGAGCGTGCTGGCGCGGGCGATCACCTCCCCGGTCGGTGCGACGATGACCGAGCCGCCGATCAGCTCGCAGCCCTCCTCGATGCCGGCCTTGGCGATCCCGACCACGAAGGTGCCGTTCTGATAGGCACCCGCCTGCATCACGAGCGCATTGTGGAAGTCGCCGAGGGCGTCGTGGTCGGGGGCCGGCGGGTTGTGGCGCGGCGTGTTGTAGCCGAGCAGGATCATCTCGACGCCCTGCAGGCCCATCACCCGATAGCTTTCCGGCCAGCGCCGGTCGTTGCAGATCATCTGGCCGACATGGCCGCCGAGGGCGCGGACGACCGGCCAGCCGAGATTGCCGACCTCGAAATAGCGCTTCTCAAGATGCTGGAAGGCGCGCCAGGGCTCGTGCTCGGCATGGCCGGGCAGATGGATCTTGCGATATTTGTGCAGGATGCGTCCGTCCGGGCCGACCAGGATCTGGGTGTTGAAGCGCCGCGTCCGGTCGGCCTCCTGGACCTGCTCGGCGTAGCCGAACGAGATGGCGAGACCGAAGCGGGCCGCCGCGTCGAACAGCGGCGCGGTCTCGGCCGACGGCATGGCGCTTTCGAAGAACCGGTCGATCTCGGCCTGATCGGTCATGAACCAGCGCGGAAAGAAGGTCGTCAGCGTCAGTTCCGGGAAGACGACCAGATCGGCGCCGTGGCGATGCGCCTGAGCCATCAGGGCGATCATGCGCGCCACCACTTCCGATCGGTTCTCGGAACGCTGGATCGGCCCCATCTGGGCGCCCGCGACGGTCACGATACGGCTCACGGTCCTGTCTCCCCTGTGCCTGTCGGTCCGGCCTCTCGACGGATCGCCGTCCGGATGCGGCCGCACCGGCCCGGCGGCGCGATGCCCCGCCTCGAATGCAGGTTCCGGACCAGAAGCCCCGGCCGGCATCCCCGCTGTCCGGGACCCGGCCTCGCGCGGCCGCCCTTCCCATCACCGACCCGATCGACCACCATGGCGCGGCGCGGGGCCGCCCTGTCGGGTCGCCCGGGAGAGACATCATGTTCGGGTCCAGTCTGACGCTGTTCCGTGTGTTCGGCATCGAAATCAAGGTCAATCTCAGCTGGGCCTTCATCGCGCTCCTGATCGCCTGGTCGCTGGCGAGCGGCACCTTCCCGGACATGCACGAAGGCCTCGCCAAGGCGACCTACTGGGCGATGGGCATCCTGGCCGTGGTCGGCATCTTCTTCTCGATCCTGCTGCACGAGCTGGCGCATTCGCTGGTCGCGCTGAAGCACGGCATCCCGATGCGCGGGATCACGCTGCATCTCTTCGGCGGCGCCGCCGAGATGGAGGCGGAACCGACCAGCGCGCGCGCCGAATTCCTGATGGCGATCGCCGGCCCGGCCTCCAGCGTCGCGATCGGCCTCATCCTGCGCCTCGTCTTGTGGGCGAGCGGGCTCGGCGGCGACGATCCGGCCGGCATCCTGCTGCGCTATCTCGCCACCCTCAATTTCATCCTGGCCGCCTTCAACATGCTGCCGGCCTTCCCGCTCGACGGCGGCCGGGTGCTGCGCGCCGCGCTCTGGTCCCGGTCCGGCGACCGCGCTGCGGCGACCCGCACCGCCGCGCGGATCGGCGGCGCGATCGGCTTCGGCATCGCCGGGCTCGGGCTCTTGGAGATCCTGGCCGGCGCCTTCGGCGGCGGCCTGTGGCTGGTGCTGATCGGCTTCTTCATCCGCTCCGCCGCGCAGACGGCCGAGATCGATCTCGCCGCCCGCTCGGTCTTCACCGGCCATGCGGTCGCCGACTACATGACCGCGGACCTGATCACGGTCGGGCCGAACATGGCGGTCGGCGATTTTCTGGAGACCGTGGTCTACCGCTCGCGCCACGCCGCCTATCCGGTGGTCGACGGCGCCGGCACGGCCCGCGGCCTGGTCCAGGTCGGCAGCCTGCACAGACTGCCGCGCGAGGACTGGGCGACGACCCCGGTCCTCTCGATCATGGATCCGGCCTCGCCGGAGACCACCGTCAGCCCGGATCGTCCGGCCGTCGATGCGCTCGAGCAGATGCAACGGACCGGACAGGGCCGGCTGCTGGTCGTCGCCGACGGCAAGCTGGTCGGCCTTCTGACGCTGAAGGACCTGCTGGAGACCCTGAGCCTGCGGATGCAGTTCGACCGCCCGGCGAAATGACCGCCGATCCGGGGCGACGACGGTTGCCCTGGGCGACGACCGCCAATCGGGACGGTCTCGGCCGCCGGAAGGTCATTGCCGCCGGCCGATCATTCAGGCCGGCACACCGCCAGCCGGACCGGTTCGTCGGCGGCGAGCCCGGGGAGCAGGTCGACCGGCGCCATGCAGGCGTGGTGCGAGCAGAGCCGCCAGTCGGCCACGACCCCGGAACGCGCCAGACTGAGGGTCGCCTGCGGCGGCAGGTCCGGGCGCCATACCCACCAGCCGTCGACCAGCCGCGCCTCCGGCCCCGGCTCCATGCCGGCGCCCGATCCCTTGACGCGCGCCTCTACCGCGACGAGCCCGGCCGGCGTCGCCGCCCAGGTCTCGCGCCATTCGACCTTCTCGACCGAATGCGTCCAGACCAGCGTCACCAGTTCGGCAGCGGCCACGGCGGAGCGGGTCCCGGCGAGGAGGCAGATCGGCATGGTCGGCTCCTTCCGTGCGAACCGCCGCGATGTCCCGGAGGCGCGATATCCCGGGGCCGCGATGCCCCGGGGCCGCGCCGGCAACCCGGCCGCACCGGGCCCGGCGGTCGGCGAATCACGGCACCGCGTCGGCCTTGCACGGGACCGCGGTCACGTCGCGGCCTTCGGGCACGCCGGTCAAGTCGACCAGCGCCTTGCAGGCGCCGTCCCAGCAGACCTTCCAGTCGCGCGTGCCCGGATCGGCGCCGAAACTGACCACCGGGAAGGCGCGCCGCGCCGTCCGCCAGACGAACCAGTCGCCCTCGCGCTGCGCGCCCGGCAGCGGCGCCTCGGCATCGGCGGTCATCGCCCTGGCCTTCAGCTCGCCCGACACGATGGCGCCCGGCGCGCCGTTATAGGCCCGTTGCCATTCCGCGCCCGTCGCCGCGATCGTCCACGAGACCGAGAAGAGTTCGGCAGTCACGACGGCGACCTTCGCGCCGCCGACGAGGCAGATCGGCATGCTTGTTCCTCCCACGCGACGCCCTGCGGGTCGGGTGCCGAACCGGCGGCCCGCCCGTCTTGTCGTTGGGAACGAGGATTACGGCTTTCCGAACGGCGGATTCATGACGCATTCAGCCGCAGGCCTGCAGGGTCCCGACAGGACCGGCGTCGGGCCGGCGGTTGAGGACGGACCGCCGGAGCCCCAACGCCGCATCGCCCCACCGGAGACAGACCCGATCATGTCCCTCGCCCGCCCGCTTTCCGTCCTCTCCGCCGCCTGCCTGTCGGGCCTCGCCGCCGTGGCCCTGGCCGGGACGGCCGCCCAGGCCGAGGTGCGCGAGCAGCGCCCGCCCTGCACACCGGGCGCCACGGCCAATTGCCTGCCCCTGGTCATCACGCTTGCGGCGCCGGACGGCTGGCGCGAGGATTTCGCCGAAAGCGCCCGGCGCGGCGTCCAGCTGTTCCTGCCCAAGGCCAGCAGCTTCCGCGACGCGCCGGCACTGATCTACGCCAAGGTGCGCCCGAACGCCTCCGGAGCCGACCTGAAGGGCTGGCTGGCCAATTCCAACGCCAAATGGATCGCCGCCCATCCGGATGCGCGCATCGAACCGGTCGAGACGGTCGCGGCGCGTCCGGGCATCGGCACAGTGGCGATCGAGCGCTACGTCTCGCCGAGCCTGCGCGATCAGCCGGCCGAACTCAGCGCGACCTTCTTCGAGAGCGCCCCGGACGGCCGCTCCTACTCGGTCCAGCTGGTCCTGTCCGGCCTCTCCGACAAGGCGATCGCGGGTGCCGTGCCGGCCTTCAAGGCCATGCTGGCGAGCTATGCGGGCGCCACCGCGACCAGGCCGTGAGCGTGCTCCGGACCGCCCTCGCCCTCGCCCACTCCCGTCCGCCCGTCCGACCTCGCCCGGAGTTGCCGATGCGCCGCCTCGTCCTGACAGCCTCCCTCGCCATGCTGGCCTTCGGCAGCCTCGCCGGAGTGCCGGCGCGGGCGGAGGTCGAGAAGGTCATGGTGATCTGCGGCGGCACGCAGGCGCTCTGCCCCTGGTTCCGCGCCGGCGTGGCGCCGCCCGACGGCTGGGCCGAGGACCGCGCCGCGGGCCAGCGCAACGCGATCGTGGTGCTGCTCCCGAAAGGCGCGACGCTCGACGAGGCGGATATCTGGGCCTATGCGCGCGCCACCCACAATCCCGACCGCACACCACTCGATCGGGTGGTGGCCAGCGACATCGAGCGGCTCAAGGCGGAAAGCCCCGGCCTCACCGTGACGCCGCAACCGGACCGCAGCGGCCCCGGCGGGCGCGTGGTCAAGGTCTACGATCTGGCCGAGGATCAGGACGGGACGATGGTTGCCGAACGGGTCGCGACCTTCGACGACACCGACCGCGACGGCAATGCCTTCACGGTCTCGGTCACGGCCGCCGTCCAGGGCGAAGACCGGCGCGGCGAGGCCAATGCCGTGCTCGACCGGCTGCTCGCCAGCTATCGCTGACCGGGACGCCGCTCAGTTCGGCGGAATGAAGGCCTGGGAGATCGCCTGGAAGGCCGGCAGGGCTTCGAGACGGGCGGTGTGGGCGGCGAGCGACGGATGGGCTGCCGCATCGAACAGGCCGGGATGCGCCTCCCGGACGAAGCGCAGCGCGGCCGCGAGCGCGATGTCGGCATGGCCGAGCCGCCCGCCGAACAGGGCCGCCTCCGGGGCGGCCGCCGAGACCTCCTCCAGGGCCGCGAGGCCACCGGCGATCTGGCGGCGGCGGCGTCCGACCAAGAGGTCGGACGCTTCGACATGCAGCCGCATCTCGTAGAACAGGCTGACCGCCACGTCGCCGAGCCCGGTCGCAAGTCCGATCGCCCGGAGCGCCCGGCGCCGGTCGTCCGGATCGGCCGGCATCAGGACGGCCTCCGGCGCGGCGAGCCCGTCCAGATAGGCCAGGATGACGTGGCTGTCGGTCAGCACGTCGCCGGGATCGGTGACCAGCGTCGGCACGCGCGCGAGCGGGTTCAGCGCGATCAGTTTCTCGACATCGCCGAAGCTCGACCACGGCCGGTGCTCGAAGGCATGGCCGTACAGGGTCAGGGCCAGGCCGACGCGCCGCACGAAGGGAGAATCATACTGTCCAATCAGGATCATGTCGGATTCCCCTCGTGCGCCGCCTCAGGTCTCGTCGATCAGCTCAGGCCTTCGATCTGGCCGTCGGCGCCGAGGCGGATATGCTCGGCCGACGGGATCTTGGGCAGGCCCGGCATGGTCATGATGTCACCGCAGATGACCACCAGGAAGCCGGCGCCGGCCGAAAGCCGGACCTCGCGGATCGGAATGGCATGGCCGGTCGGCGCGCCCTTGATCTCCGGGTCGGCCGAGAAGGACGACTGGGTCTTGGCCACGCAGATCGGCAGGTCGCCGTAGCCGGCCGCCTCCAGATCCTTGAACCGCTTCTTGATCTTGCTGTCGGCCACGACCGAGCCGGCGCGGTAGATTTCCTTGGCGATGGTCTCGACCTTGGCGAGCAGCGGCATCTCGGAAGGGTAGAGCGGCTTGAAGCCGGTCGCCTTCGGGCCTTCCGCGATCTCCACGACGGCGCGGGCGAGTTCCTCCGAGCCCTTGGAGCCCTCGCCCCAATGGGTGCAGACGATCGCCTTGGCACCGAGCTTGTCGCGGCACAGATCGACGATCAGCTGCAGCTCGGCATCGGTGTCGGAGACGAACTTGTTGATGCCGACCACGGCCGGCACGCCGAACTTGCCGACATTCTCGACATGACGGGCGAGATTGGCGAAGCCGGCCTCCAGCGCGGCGAGGTTCTCCTTGCCGAGATCCTCCTTCTTGACGCCGCCATGCATCTTGAGCGCGCGCACGGTCGCCACGATCACGGCCGCGTCGGGCGCCAGCCCGGCCTTGCGACACTTGATGTCGAAGAACTTTTCCGCGCCCAGGTCGGCGCCGAAGCCGGCCTCGGTGACGACATAGTCGGCGAGCTTCAGGGCGGTCCGGGTGGCGCGCACCGAGTTGCAGCCATGGGCGATGTTGGCGAAGGGGCCGCCATGGACGAAGGCCGGCGTGCCTTCGAGCGTCTGCACCAGGTTGGGCTGGAACGCATCCTTGAGCAGCACCGTCATCGACGGCGAGGCCTTCAGGTCGCCGGCCGTGACCGAGCCCTTGCCGCGCGTCTCGGCGACCACCATGCGGGCGAGCCGGGCTTCGAGATCGGCGAGATCGGTCGCCAGACAGAACACCGCCATGACCTCGGAGGCGACGGTGATGTCGAAGCCGTCCTCACGCGGGAAGCCGTTCGAGACGCCGCCGAGCGAGGAGACGATCGAGCGCAGCGCGCGGTCGTTCATGTCCATGACGCGGCGCCAGGCGACGCGGCGCGGGTCGATGTCGAGCGTGTTGCCCCAGTAGATGTGGTTGTCCAGCATCGCGGCGAGCAGATTGTGCGCCGACGTGATGGCGTGGAAATCGCCCGTGAAATGAAGGTTGATCGCCTCCATCGGGATGACCTGCGCCCAGCCGCCGCCGGCCGCGCCGCCCTTGACGCCGAAGCAGGGGCCGAGCGACGGCTCGCGCAGCGCGATCGCGGCCTTCTTGCCGATGCGGGTCAGGCCGTCGCCGAGACCGACCGTGGTGGTCGTCTTGCCCTCGCCGGCCGGGGTCGGGTTGATCGCGGTGACCAGGATCAGCTTGCCGTCCGGCCGCTCGGATTGCGCCGCGATGAACTCGTTCGACACCTTGGCGATGTGGTGGCCGTAGGGATGGAGCGACTCGTAAGGAATGCCGAGCTTGGCGCCGATCTCGACGATCGGCTTCGGCGTCACGCTGCGGGCGATTTCGATGTCGCTCTTCATGAACTGTCCTCCCCTGGAGATTGATGGCCGCAAGGCCTTGCATTTGCGACTTTTGTTGCATGCGACGGAAATCACTGTCCATGCGACCGGCGGGCGCGCGACCGAAAGGCCTCCCCGCGCGCCCCGCCCGTCGGCACAGGGCCAGAAGCCCGCCTCATGACGACGGCGAGCTTACGCGCGCGCCGTCGACGGGCCAAGCCCCGGAGCCGACGCAAGTCTTCCTGTGAGCGACAAGGCGACGCAGCGTCGCCGGCCGGCCTCGACCCATGCAGCCCGCTCATGGCAGCGCGAATGGTCGCAGGGGTCCGCAGAAGCCGCAAGGTCAGCGCCGGGGCGGCACCCGTCCCTCCTCCAGGAACAGCCGCGCCGCCGCATCGAACCCGGCCCAGGCCGCCGTCGCCAGCGCCCCGCCGACCGAAACGCGCCGCACGCCGCGCGCGGCCAGATCGGCGACCCGCATCTCCGGCCCGCGCATCAGCACGTTGATCGGCTTCGGCGCCACCGCCCGCACGGTCGCCTCGATCTCGTCGAGGTCGGTCATGCCCGGCGCGTAGAGGCAATCGGCGCCGGCCGCCGCGAAGGCGGTCAGGCGGGCGATCACCTCGCCGAGGTCCGGCCGGCCGACCAGATAGGCCTCGCTGCGCGCGACCAGCAGCGTGTCGCCGCCGGCGGCATCGATCGCCGCCCGCGCCGCCGCGATCCGCGCCACGGCGAGATCGCGCTCATAGAGCCGGCCGTCCGCGGCATCCTCGATCGACAGCCCAGCGATGCCGGTCGCCACCGCCAGCGTGACGCTCTCCGCGACGCCCTCCGGCGCCTCCGCGAAGCCGTTCTCGAAATCCGCATTGACCGGCAGATCGGTCGCGCCGGCGAGCTCGGCGAGATGGTCGAGCACGGTCGCCCGGTCGAGCTCGTAATCCTTGCGTCCGCGCGTCCAGGCGAGCCCCGAACTGGTCGAGGCGACCGCCCGAAAGCCCATCGCCTCCAGCCGGCGCAGGCTGCCGAGATCCCAGGGATTGGGCAGCAGGAAGCAGCCCTCCCGGTGCATCTCGTGGAAATTCCGGCGCTTCTCCGCGGTCGCGATCGGCATGGTCGTCCTCCCTTTCGTTCTGATTGCCACCATCAAAGCACAACCGGCCGGGAGCGTGCAGGCCGGTGGGACCGCATGGCTCGGACGCACAAATCCACCCTGTACAAATCAAGAACATTCACGCATCCTGCGCCGTCAGACACGCGGGAACCCGATTCATGGCCAAGCGCTCCGCCCGTTTCACCTGCCAGAACTGCGGCAGCGTCACGACCCGCTGGGCCGGGCGTTGCGACGCCTGCGGCGAGTGGAACACGATCGTGGAGGAGAGCGACGGCGGCGTCGGCGCCGGTCCGCGCACGATCGGGCTGGCCGGCCGCAAGGGCCGGGTCTTCCCGCTGGTCGGTCTGGCCGGCGAAGCCAAGGAGGCGCCGCGCATCGTCTCCGGGATGACCGAACTGGACCGCGTCACCGGCGGCGGCTTCGTGCGCGGCTCGGCGGTGCTGATCGGCGGCGATCCGGGCATCGGCAAGTCGACGCTTCTGATCCAGGCCGCCGCGCGGCTGGCCCTCAACGGGCAGCGCGTCGTCTATGTCTCCGGCGAGGAGGCGGTCGGCCAGGTCCGCCTGCGGGCCGAACGGCTCGGTCTCGCCGGCGCGCCGGTGTCGCTCGCCGCGGAGACCAGCGTCGAGGACATCCTCGCCACCCTGCAGGCCGGCCCGACGCCGGGTCTGGTGGTGATCGATTCCATCCAGACCCTGTGGACCGAGACGGCCGAATCCGCGCCCGGCACCGTCACCCAGGTGCGCGCCTCGGCCCAGGCCCTGATCCGCTACGCCAAGGCGACCGGCGTCGCCGTGGTGCTGGTCGGCCACGTCACCAAGGACGGCCAGATCGCCGGCCCGCGCGTGGTCGAGCACATGGTCGACGCGGTGCTCTATTTCGAGGGCGACGGCGCCGACCGCTTCCGCGTGCTGCGCGCGGTCAAGAACCGGTTCGGGCCGACCGACGAGATCGGCGTCTTCGAGATGACCGGCAGCGGGCTCTCCGAAGTCGCCAACCCGTCCGAACTGTTCCTCGGCGAGCGCGACGGCAAGTCGCCCGGCGCGGCGGTCTTCGCCGGCATGGAAGGCTCGCGGCCGCTGCTGGTCGAGATCCAGGCCCTGGTCGCGCCGACCTCGCTCGGCACGCCGCGCCGCGCCGTCGTCGGCTGGGACGGCAACCGCCTGTCCATGGTGCTGGCGGTCCTGGATGCCCATTGCGGGGTGCGGCTCGCCAGCCACGATGTCTATCTGAATGTCGCCGGCGGCCTCCGAATCCAGGAGCCGGCGGCCGATCTGGCGGTCGCCGCGGCCCTGGTCTCCTCGCTCAGCGGGGTTGCTCTTCCCCGCAATAGCGTCTATTTCGGCGAAGTCAGCCTCTCGGGATCGATCCGGCCGGTCGCCCGTTCGGACCAGCGTCTCAAGGAGGCGGAAAGGCTTGGATTCACGGGGGGAATCGTGCCCCTCGCCAATCTCGGAGAAGCTGCCGGCGGGGCTCTGTCGGGTGCGGTTTCCGGGGTCGAGGCGCTTGCCGATCTGGTCGCCCGGGTGGCTGCCGGCTCTGCAGGTCTCGAGGCTCCGGCACGCAACCCTGGGATCTCCGGTCGGCCCGCCCCGAAGCCGGCGGTCGCGTTCGATCGTGATCGCAGGCCTGCCGGGAATCGTGCTATCGAAGGAGCGCCCGGCCGGCTGGCAGGGGGCCCAACCTGATCGGCGAGTGTTCGAGCAATGGATTTCCTGACCGTCCTCGACGGCATCGTCATCGTCGTCGTGCTCGTCTCCGCGCTGCTCGCCATGTATCGCGGGTTGATGCGGGAAGTCTTCTCGATCGCGTCCTGGGCTGTCGCGGCCGGGGCCGCCTTCTACTTCCACAAGCCGCTGCTCCCCTACGCCAAGCAGTATATCTCGAACGACTATGTCGCCCTCGGCGTGGTCGCCGGCGGCGTGTTTCTGGTGGTGCTGATCGTGGTCAGCTTCATCACCATGAAGATCTCCGACTTCGTCCTCGACAGCGCCTTCGGCGCGCTCGACCGCTCGGCCGGCTTCCTGTTCGGCGCCGCGCGCGGCGTGCTCCTGCTGGTCGTGGCGATGATGTTCTTCAACTGGTTCGTGCCGGTCGCCCAGCAGCCGAAATGGGTCGCTTCGGCCAAGTCGAAGCCGGTGCTCGACTATCTCGGCCAGCAGCTGATCGCGGCGCTGCCGGAGAATGCCGAGGAGACGATCCTCAACAAGATCCGCAAGCGCAAGGACGGCGACATGCCGGCCGAGCCGGGCGACCAGGACGCGCGCCCGACCACGCCGCAGCGCAGCGGCATCACCGATCCGGCCTACAAGGTCGGCGCCCGCAAGGGTCTCGATCAGTTGATCACGACGTCGGCGCGGCCCTGAGCCGCGGCCCGTGCATGGGCGGGTCGCGCGGATGCGCTGGCATTCGGGGCGGTAACGCCCGATATGGAGAGGATTGCCGGTGGGCGGGCTGAACCCCGTACCGCCGGTTTTGGGTTTTGCGGGGTCCGGGTTTCGATCGCGTCTTCGGACTCGTTCGCACCGATCCGGCCCGCTGCATGGTGCAGGCGGTGTCTGTCGACCGCCGATCCGACCGCGATCGTCGCTCCCTCGGCGATCTCGGCCGTTCCGGGACTGAGGTCCCCTCGGAGACGATGCGCATGACTGAGATCACCGGCGAGGCGGACCACGGTCTTCCGTTCGGCAGCGGCGACGACGACGATCGCTTCCACGAGGAATGCGGCGTGTTCGGCGTCTTCGCCCATCCCGAGGCCGCCGCCCTCACCGCGCTCGGCCTGCACGCGCTGCAGCATCGCGGCCAGGAGGCGGCCGGCATCGTCTCCTTCGATGGCCAGCAGTTCCATGTCGAGCGCCATATCGGCCTGGTCGGCGACAATTTCGCCAAGCCGAGCGTGATCGACCGGCTGAAGGGCAACCGCGCCATCGGCCACACCCGCTATGCCACAACCGGCGGGGCGATCCTGCGCAACGTGCAGCCGATGTTCGCCGAGTTCCACGGCGGCGGCTTCGCGGTCGCCCATAACGGCAACCTGACCAATGCCCTGACGCTGCAGCGGCAGCTGCAGAAGCGCGGCTCGATCTTCCAGTCGACCTCCGACACCGAGGCGGTCATCCACCTGACCGCGACCTCCGACAAGGGCCCGCTGGTCGACCGCTTCATCGATGCGCTGCGCCAGATCGAGGGCGCCTATGCCTTCGTGACGCTGTCCGAGAAGAAGATGATCGGCGTGCGCGATCCGCACGGCGTGCGCCCGCTGGTGCTCGGCCATGTCGACGGCGCCTTCGTGCTGGCGTCCGAGACCTGCGCGCTGGACATCATCGGCGGCCGCGTGATCCGCGAGCTCGAACCCGGCGAGATGGTGATCATCACCGAGGAGGGCATCGAGAGCCTGAAGCCGTTCGGCCCCGCCCGCTCGCGCTTCTGCATCTTCGAGTTCGTCTATTTCGCCCGCCCCGATTCGCTGATCGCCGGCACCAGCATCTATTCGGTCCGCAAGCGCATCGGCCGCGAACTGGCGCGCGAGAACCCGGCCGCCGCCGACGTGGTCATCCCGGTGCCCGATTCCGGCACGCCCGCCGCCATGGGCTTCGCCGAGGCTTCCGGCCTGCCCTTCGATCTCGGCATCATCCGCAACCATTATGTCGGCCGCACCTTCATCCAGCCGACCGATTCGATCCGCCACATGGGCGTCAAGCTGAAGCACAACCCGAACCGGGCGGTGATCGAGGGCAAGCGCGTCGTTCTGGTCGACGATTCCATCGTGCGCGGCACGACCTCGCAGAAGATCGTGCAGATGGTGCGCGATGCGGGCGCCACCGAGGTGCATATGCGCATCGCCTCGCCGCCGACCACCGATCCCTGCTTCTACGGCGTCGACACGCCGGAGAAGTCGAAGCTGATCGCCTCGCGCATGTCGGTCGAGGAACTGGCCCGCTTCATCAACGTCGACAGCCTGTCCTTCCTGACCATCGACGGGCTCTATCGCGCGGTCGGCGAGGCGCGGCGCAACAACGAGATGCCGCAATATTGCGACGCCTGCTTCACCGGCGAGTATCCGACGCGGCTGACCGATCGGTCCGGGTCCGACAATGTCCGCCAGCTCAACCTGATCGCCGAGGCGAGCTGATCCCGCCGCGGCCCGCGCGGCACGGTTGCCGCCGCCGCCTGCGCACCGGGTCGACACGGTTGACGCCGGGCCGCGACGGGTTCAGACAGCGGGCGCACGGGACCGTACCAGCGTCGCCCGCCAGGTCGCCCGCCGTGTCACCGGTCGCGTCGGCTGGCGATGGGCGGCAGGTCGGCCCGCGCCGAATGCGCCGACCGTTCGCCCCAGATCGCCCCAAGCCGCCGCCGGAGCGCCGAGCCAGCATGTCCGACAAGCCTCTCAATGACCGCATCGTCGTGGTGACCGGCGCCTCGCGCGGGATCGGCCGCGCCGTCGCCCTGGAGATCGCGCGCGCCGGCGCCCATGTGGTCGCGGTCGCGCGCACCGTCGGCGGGCTGGAGGAACTCGACGACGCCATCCTGGCGGTCGGCGGTACCGCCACGCTGGTGCCGCTCGACCTGAAGGATTTCGACGCGATCGACCGGCTCGGCGCCGCGCTTTACGGCCGCTTCGGCCGCATCGACGGCCTGGTCGGCAATGCCGGCGTGCTCGGCGTCCTGACCCCGCTCGGCCATGTCGACGTGAAGGTCTGGGACGAGGTGATGGCCGTCAACGTGACCGCCAACTGGCGCCTGATCCGCTCCTTCGACCCGCTCCTGAAGCAGTCCGGCTCGGGCCGCGCGCTGTTCGTGACCTCCGGGGCAGCTCGCAAGCGCAGTGCCTATTGGGGGCCCTATTCGATCTCCAAGGCCGCCCTCGAGGCGATGGTGGCGACCTATGCCCGCGAGGGCGCCATTGCCGGCATCAAGGCCAACCTGATCAATCCCGGCCCGATCCGCACCGCCATGCGCGAGAAGGCGATGCCCGGCGAGGATGCCGCGACGCTGCCGGCCGCCGAGGAGCTCGCCCCGTATTTCGTGCCGCTGCTCGGCACCGGTCTGGTCGAGACCGGGCGCGTCTGGGACTTTCCGAGCCGCTCCTGGCTGCCGGAGTAAGGCCGCCGGTACAAGCGGTCCGCCCGTCCCCCCGGCCCGTCCCCCTCGGGCCCATCCCCGACGTCGACGGCTCGCCATCTCCGACGGCCGTCGCCGGTCCCGGGGACCGGCTGTTTCCGGAGACCGGTTACGACGATGCGATCTTGCGCCCGAACAGCCGCTCGGTATCGACGCCGAAGGGGTTGGTGGTTTCGGTGAAGATCGCGTCCAACCGCTCCTCGAAACGCCGCTTGGCGACATCGCCGTCGAACGGGTTGGTCCCGGTGTGTTCGAACGTGATGGTGCCGTCGGTGACCACGACCTTGAAGTCGGCGTCCGTCATCTCCGTCATCAACTGGTCGACGATGCCGCTCCGGATGCGGTCGAGGGAGCGGGTCACGGTCGCGAACTGATTGTCGGACAGCTCCGTCTTCGCGCGCGCCAGATCGAACCCGGTCTGGCTCAGAAGCGTGTGCATGTTCAGCGTGTCGACGGCGATCCGGTTGATCTGCTGCGGCGACAGGGCGTTGTCGTTGTCGTCGGTCAGCTTGATGCCGTGCGCCTTCAGATAGGCCTCCGGGGCGCCCGGCTTGCCGAGATCGACCGCATTGAACTTCAGCGCCTGCGCGGGGGTGAAGGTCGGCACCTGCGACGACGAACCGGACTGCTGGGTGGTCGGCCGCGGCGGCATCGGCGGCGGCTTGGAAGTCCAGTCCGGCTGGATCTGGTCGACGTGATCCTTGTTGCCGAACGCATTGTCGAGATTGTCGAGCAGGGCGAAGGGCTCCGTGCTGCCGAGCGCGAACAGGGCATAGACCTCCTGATACGGCCCGTTCTTGTCCAGCATCGCCGTCTTCATGGACATGAGCTTGGTGATCATGTCGAGAACCGACTGCAGCTGCTCCTCGTTCAGGCCCTGCAGGAATTCGGGATCGCGCAGCATCACGAGATTGGCGTCGATCTGGTCGAGCCGCTTGTTCAGACTGGCGGCCTGCTCCTGGCAGACCTCCCGCATCCGCACGCCGGCGGCATTGCGATCGAGCCTCCCGGCCTTGTGGTCCTTCAGCACGTCGGCGACATGACCGAGGCTCTCCGACAGACCGATATGGGCCTGACCGACCAGCGCCAGCGCTTCCGAGCCGAAACGGTGCTGGCTGTAGAGCGCGTATTTCTCGGGGTTGTTCTTCTGGAGTTCCGATTTCGCATGCGCCCATTCCGGCGAATTCTGCGCCTTGCCGTAGGCCGACGACAGCGCGGGATCGTTGGCCATCGCCATCGCATATTTCAGGCCGTCACGGCCGAACTTGGCGACCGACAGCAACGCGTCGCAGTCGTTCCGGTCGTTGATGCAGCGCGCGAAGTCCTTCAGCTTCTCGGACGACCGTCCCTCCAGCCCGCCATTCTTCAGGAACCGCGTCGCCGCTTCGCGCATCTCGTCGACGGACGCGAAGCCGCCGGCGCGGACCTTGAACGGATCGGGTCGCGGCGGGGTTCGGGTCCCATCGGTGCGGTCGCTGCCCTGGCTCTGGACGTTGCCGCCGGAGCCGACCTGTCCGGAGTGGCCGACGCCCTGCTCCGATCCGGGCACATTCCCGCCCTGGACCTGACTGTCGACCTGTTGGTCCGACCCCTGCTGGACCTGGCCTTCGGGTTGCCTCCGCCGCGAACCGAGCAGGTCGACCTGGCCGCCGTCCTGGGCGACCGGGCCGAGCCCGTCGGCCTTGTTGCCGAACTCGCCCATCTTGATCAGGTCGCGCACCACGCGGGCGGTCAGCGGCTTGCCCTTGAGCCCGCCGATGGTGTCGTCGATATGCGAGCCGAGGCCCGGATAGGCGCTCTTCAGGGTCTTGACGACCTCCGACTTGACGGCCGCCTGCTCCTTTTTGGGCTGCATCATCTCCGCGATGCGCCCGAAGAAGCCGGTATTCGACCGGACGACGATGAGCTTTTCCTTGCCCTTGCCCTTGTCGGGGCCCAGGCCGAGGTTGCCGTCCGTCCCGGTGACGGCCTGTTTGAGTGCCTGAAGAGTGATCGCCATGGTGGTCCCCTGGATGGGAATTGGTATCGCCGACGGCTCAGACCCGAATCATGCCCAGGACGCCGAGATCGTCGTCGCGACCCGGCGCCGGCAGGGTCACGGCGCTGTCGGCGCTCAGGAAGGCGGGCCGCGCCAGGACGGCCTTCAGGCCTTCCAACTGGTCGATGAAGTCCTTGATGAAATCCGACAGGTCGTCGACGGTCGCACGCGCGATCGGGAAGCGTGCCGACAGCGACAGGGTGCCGTTGCTGGGATCGAGCGCGATCGCGCCGACGCCGACCATGACGGAGACGAAATTGAGCTCCATCAGTCGGCCGAGGACGACCGCCGGCATCTGCCGCGACAGCTGCGCCAGTTCGGCGGATATGAAGAAGATCCGCTGGTTCGGGCGGTGTTCGATCTCCACCTCCATGCCGTCGAAGGCCAGGAGGCTGAGATTGTCGTCGAAGGCGAGTTCGGGCAGGCCGAGCCGCACGCCGAATTCGCTCAAGAGCCGGTCACCCGCCGTCCCCACCATGCGCTGTCTCCCCGTCGCCGGTCGATCCCGGCGTGAACGGGACCGACCATAGCGGGTGCGTGCGATGGTGATGTGATATTCGTGACTGGCCCGGCGCCGGCGGCGTCAGGACTTGCCGGGATCGTAGGGATTGTCGCTGCCGCCACGGATATGCAGGCGCAGCGGAATGCCGGTCAGCTCGAACGTCTCGCGCAGATCGTTGGAGAGATAGCGGACATAGCTGTCCGGCAGCGCCTCGGGACGCGAGCAGAAGATCGCGAAGGTCGGCGGGCGCGACTTGGCCTGGGTGGCGTAGCGGATCTTGATGCGCCGCCCGGAGACCGCGGGCGGCGGATGCCGGTCGAGCACGTTGCCGAGCCAGCGGTTCAACTGGCTGGTCGAGACGCGGCGGCTCCAGACCTCCTCGATCGCGATCACCGCCGCCATCAGGTCTTCGAGCCCGTCGCCGGTCAGCCCGGAGACGCGCACCAGCGGCACGCCGCGCACCTGCGGCAGCAGCCGCTCGCAGGTCTCGCGCAGCTCGCGCCAGACCTTGTTGCGGTCCTCGATCAGATCCCACTTGTCGATCGCGATGACCAGGGCGCGGCCCTCCTTCACGATCAGGTCGGCGATCTGCAGGTCCTGCTTCTCGAACGGGATGGTCGCATCCAGGCAGAGCACGACCACCTCGGCGAAGCGGATCGCGCGCAGGCTGTCGGCGACCGAGAGCTTTTCGAGCTTGTCCTGGATGCGCGCCTTGCGGCGCAATCCGGCGGTGTCGAACAGCTTGATGCGCCGGCCGCGCCATTCCCAGTCGACCGAGATGGAATCCCGCGTGATGCCGGCTTCCGGGCCGGTCAGCATGCGGTCCTCGCCGATCAGCGCATTGACCAGCGTCGACTTGCCGGCATTCGGCCGGCCGACCATGGCGATGCGCAGCGGCTTGGCCGGACCCGGGGCAGGACCCGCCTCGCCGTCCTCGACCGCCACGTCCGTCTCCGCCACGTCGTCCTCGCCTTCCGGCTCGGGACCGTCGCAGAAGGGCATCAGCGCGTCGTAGAGATCGGACAGGCCCTCGCCATGCTCGGCGGAAAGCGGCACCGGATCGCCGAAGCCCAGCTCATAGGCCTCGTAGGCCCCCGCGCCACCGACGCGGCCCTCGGACTTGTTGGCGACCAGGATGACCGGACGGCCGGAGCGGCGGACCAGCTCGGCGAAATGGTGGTCGAGCGGCGTCAACCCGACGCGGCTGTCGGTCAGGAACAGGACCACGTCGGCGCTTCGGATCGCCTCCTCGGTCTGCGCCCGCATCCGGGCCGACAGGCTGTCGGCCTCCGCCTCTTCGAGGCCGGCGGTATCGACGATGGCAAATTCGAGATCGCCGAGCCGGGCATCGCCCATGCGGCGGTCGCGCGTCACCCCCGGCGTGTCGTCGACAAGCGCGAGGCGCTTGCCGACCAGCCGATTGAACAGGGTCGACTTGCCGACATTGGGGCGGCCAACGATGGCCACGGTCGGTCGCATAAGGGTCCGATCAGTTGAAGGCTTCGAGCGTGCCGCTGCCGGATAGCACGATCAGCTTGCCCGACGCCACTACCGGAGCGAGCATCGCGGGTTCGCCCGTGTCGCGCGTATTGACCACCTGGCCGTTGGCGGGGTTGACGGCGACCAAGCCGCCCTCGTTGGAGACCAGCCAGAGCGAGCCGCCGGCCAGCACCGGACCGGCCCAATTGGTCCGCTTCTTCTTGGTCCGCGTCACCGGCAGCTTGTTCGACCACAGCACCTCGCCGGACTTGCGGTCGAAGGCGATCAGATTGTCGTCGAGATCGACCACGAAGACCGCATTGCCGGAGACGACCGGGGTATGGGCCGAGCCGATCGCCTGTTCCCAGATCCGGTTGCCGGACTTGAGCTGCAGCGCCACGGTGCGGCTGCCGACGCCGGTCGCATAGACGACGCCGTCGTCGATCACCGGGCTGGCGGCGATATCGGCAAGACCGGTGACCGCATAGTTGCGGCTCGCCCGGGCCAGGCCGTCGCTCCACACCGGCTTGCCGGTCTTGATGTCGACCGCGACCAGCTCGCCCGACGAGAAGGGCACCACCACTCGGTCGCCGGCAACCGCCGGGTTGACCGAGGACAGGAGACCGCCGACTTCGGGTACGCCCTTGAACGTCCAGGCCTCGACGCCGTCGCCGGCATTGAGCGCATAGAGCACGTTGGCTTGGCTGACGGCGAAGACCTTGCCCTGCGCCACGGTCGGTGCGCCGCGCGCCGGCTCGCCGATCTTCTGCTCCCAGACCTTGGCGCCGGAGGTGGCGTCGAGCGCCACCACGGTGCCGTAGCCGGTCGCCGCATAGACCCGGCCGCCCTCGGCAGCGACGCCGCCGCCGGCCACCGGCTCGTCGTCGCGACCGGCCGGCCGCAGGCTGACTTTCCAGAGCCGGCCGCCGCCGTCGGCCGAATGGGCCGAGACGTTGCCGTTGGGATCGTAGACGAAGATGCGTCCGTCGGAGGCCACGGGCCGTGCGAAGACGCGCGGCGCCCCGCGCAGCATGCTGCCGGACGAGACATCAGCCGCGTTGGTCGCCCAGATGCGGTTTCCGGCGGTGCCGTCGAGCGCGACATGGCCCGGATTGTTGGTCGCCGGACCGGAGGCCTGGCCCCAATTGCCGGCGGGACGCGGGCCGGTCACCGAGACCGGCTTGTTCTTGGCAAGCTGGGCCGGCGACTGGTCGGGCAGGACCGGCTTGCGGGCGCCCGGCAGGTGCTTTTCCTGGGCGCCGAACGGATTGAGCGAGGTCAGCGTGTCGCTGAAATCGTCGGACGAGGTGCAGCCGGCCAGGGCGAACGCGGCCGTGGCGGCAAGGAGGACAGGGCGCAAGGACCGAAGCACGATGCACCTCACTGTGCGGGTTTCTCGGCGGGCTTCGCCGAGGCGGAGGCTCGGATCAGCCCCATCAGGATTTCGGCGCGGGCCGTGAAATCGCGCGGCACGTCGGCCTCCTTGGTCAGCGCCTCGAACTCGCGTCGGGCCGCCTCCATGTCGCCGGCCTTGTAGGCGGCGAGCGCAAGGATCTCGCGACCCGAGAAGCGCCAGGGATCGTTGGCGGCGGTCAGCGCCTTGGCGCGCGCCTCGACGGCCGCGCGGTCCTCGATGTCGAGCGCCAGATAGGCGGCCCGCGCCCGGGCCGTTCCGGCGAGAAGCGGCGGCGTCGTGGTCTGGCGGGCGAGGTCGTCATAGGCCTTGATGGCGCCGGCCGGGTCGCCGGCGAGCGCCATTTCGCCCGCCGCCCGAAGGCCGGCCAGCACCGGATATCCGGAGAAGCCGGCAGCCCCAAGCTGGCGGAAAGCCTCCTCGGCGCCCTTGTGGTCGCCATTCGCGGAGAGCTTCACGGCCGCATAATACTGCTGGCCATAGGCCTGGGACTGCTGCAGACGCCAATATTCCCAGCCGCGCCATCCGGCCACACCGGCAACGATCAGGAAGGCGAGCCCGAGGATCACAGTCGAGTAGCGATCCCACAGCTTCTTCAGCTGGTCGCGCCTGAGATCCTCGTCGATTTCGTTGAAGATATCCGCCATTGATCCTCGTTCCCGGTCAGCCCGGCCTGTTCTTCTCGGCGCCGGCGGCTCTTATGACGACCTTGGTCGCCCAGAACCGCACTGCCCTGCCCGGCCGCCGCCGCACCGATGGCACGACAGGCAAAGCCGCCCCGTGACGGGCGGCGCACCATAGCCGGAGGGCTCGATCCCCGCAAATCGGGCGGGTCGAAAACCGACCTCCCTGCTGTCGCGCCGGATTCGTTCCTTTTCGTGGCGGATTTGCGTCCGCCCCCACCGCGGAGACGGTGCCGGGCCGCGTCACACCGGACTGACGCCGATCAGCCACAGATGCAGGCGGAACACGAAGGCGAGATAGAGCGCGAGGCCGACCGCCACGGCGATGGTGTCGCGCGGCGTCCAACCCGTGACGGCCGGCGGCGTCTGGACGCCACGGCGCTCGACCGAGATGCGGTCGACCACCGCCCAGGCCAGGATCGAGCCGAACAGGATCACGTCCGGCACGCTGCCGTTGGCGATCAGATGCGCGACCGCCCAGAGCTTCACGGCGACCAGCATCGGATGCTTGACGATCGTGCGGATGCACGACGTGCTCCCGGTCGCGGCGAGCAGCGGGAAGACCGGGATCATCAGGAGCGCGACCAGGTGGCGCGTCCAGGCCGGCGGATTGTAGAGCATCATCGAACCGGTCAGGCCGGCGGACCGCGCCGCGCCATAGCCCCAGACGATCAGAACAAGGCCGCCGAGGGCGGCGATCGCGAACAGCGCGGCATAACCGGTCTGCCCGAACCGGCCGACCAGCGCGCCGCGCAAGGCCGGCCGCGTCGGCACCGTATGGGCGCCGAGAAAGAGCACGAGACCCAGGACCAGGAAAAGGATCGGCATGACGGCAGTTCCTCAAGCGTTTCCGGGCCAACCGGAACCGGTTCGCCGTCCGGACTCATGAATGATTCCAACGGCCCAGGATGCTGACGCATCGGGCCGATGAAGGAGCGCGAATTTCTCATAAGCGTCAGAGGCATGAGAAATTCGCGTCTCGAAGACCGACGATCATTCCATGACCGTCGGTATGACGCGAAACCCGGCCGCGTTCCGACGGTCGGCCAAGCTGGAAGCGTTCCAAAGGCGAGACCGGTTCGTTGTCGCAGAGCGCAACCGGCCCTTCAATGCGGCCGGGCGTAAAAAAACGCGGAGCATTCACGGCAGACGGGGCTCCGTTCGCCTCCGATCGGACGCCGCCGCGGCCGGTCGCCCGAGCACCGCCGCGCGCGCGGTCCGGTAGCCGCGCGTGAAGGTCTCGATGCGGCCGTCGAGCCCGTCCTGGGTGTCGAACCAGGCGATCGGTCCGGCCGGCAGGTCGACGTCGCCGATCCGCGCTGCCCGCCGGCGCGAGGCGCGGAGGACGAGCGCGTCGAACGGCACGGGGCCGTACAGGCGCAAGTCGACGCGGGTCTTCATCGACCGCCAGCGGCCGCCGACGTCCTGGAACCCGATCTCCGGATCGCCGCGGCGGAACGGTTCGGCGAACTGGCGGGAAACCTCCTGCCGGCCGATCCACAGCGTGCCGGCCGCGGGATCGAGCCAGGCGCTGCGGCCGAACGCCAGACGGCCGGCGAATCGTGCCCAGGCCGGCAACGGCAGGCGGTCGAGAAAATGCCCCTCCGGGCTCAGGCCCGCGCCGGCCCGTCCGGCTTCGATGCGCAGCGCCAGCGCGTCGTCGACGAGCCCGACCCAGACGACCGGAACCCCGGCCCGCATGAAGCTGGTGGTCCGTGTCCGGATGTCGGCGAGTGTCAGGTCGGAACGCTGGATTTCGATCGCCACCATGCCGCCGCCCGGCAATGCGACCGCCAGATCGGTGCGCCGCTCGGCCGGTTCGCCGACCAGCCGCCGTTCGACCTCGGCGTCGGCGCCGCTTTTAAGAAAGGCGTCGCGCAGCACCGCCTTGGCCCAGTGGTGCGCCTCGGTCTCGCCGCGCGCCTCGCGACATTCGACCGGCGGCAGATGGGCGAAATGGGGGATCTTCAGTTCGCCCCGCCGCAGGATCAGGGCGCGGCCGCATTCGGGACAGACGAAGCCGTCGTACCGACGCGCTGCGGCCGCCTCGATCAGCAGGCCGTCACGCTCCGCAACCAGCATCGGACCGCCCCCGATGGCGAGACCCGGGCCGCGCGCGGCCCGAACCGGTCAATGCGTCCCGGCGATCTCGGCGGGCTTCAGCTCGACGGATTCACCGCAGCCGCAGGCCGAGACCTCGTTCGGATTGCGGAACACGAAGCCGGAGGACAGCTTGCTGGTCTCGAAATCCATGGTCGTGCCGAGCAGGAACAGCGCCGCCTTGGGATCGACGAAGACCTTCACGCCCTTCTCGTCGACCACGTCGTCCTTGGGATCGGGCGTCTCGACATAGTCCATCGTGTAGGACATGCCGGCGCAGCCGCCCTTCTTGACGCCGAGCCGGAGGCCCTGAATCGGCCGGTCCGACCCGGACATGATCTCCTTGACGCGCTCGGCGGCCGCGTCGGTGAGCGAGATGACCTTCAATCCGAACATGGATGTCGCCCCTCAGTACCAGTCCAGCGCCACGCGCGCCTCATCGGACATGCGTCCCTGATCCCACGGCGGATCGAACACCATGCGCACGCGCACGTCGCCGACGCCCGACACGGAATTGACCGCATTCTCCACCCAGCCCGGCATCTCGCCGGCCACCGGACAGCCCGGCGCGGTCAGCGTCATGTCGATGTCGACATTGCGGTCGTCGTCGATGTCGATCCGGTAGATCAGGCCGAGCTCGTAGATGTCGGCCGGAATCTCGGGATCGTAGACCGTCTTCAGGGCGCCGATGATGTCGGTCGTCAGACGCTCCAGTTCCTCGGGCGGGATGGAGCTCGTCGCACCGCGCGCGGGCGCGGCGGGCGGCTGCCCAAGCGGTTCGGTGTCGTTCACTCTTGCGTCCATGGCCATCGGCCCTCGCCCGTCCAGTCTCGTTTCCCGCCCGGCACGCGGTCGCATGCCGGACCGTCCATCCGTCATGCGAAGAAATCATGTGCCTTCTGAAGAGCTTCGGCAAGCCGGTCGATCTCTTCGCGGGTATTGTAGAGGCCCATGCTGGCCCGGCATGTGGAGGTGACGCCGAAACGCTGCAAGAGCGGCTGGGCGCAATGGGTGCCTGCGCGCACCGCAACCCCGTAGCGATCGAGGATCGTCGCTACGTCATGGGCATGGGCGCCATCGAGTTCGAAGGAGACGATCGCCCCCTTGCCGGGCGCGGTGCCGAAGATGCGCACGCGGTTGATCTGGGACAGCCGCTCATGGGCATAGTCGCGCAGGGCCGCCTCATGGGCGGCGATCCGGGCGCGGCCGATATCCTCGATGTAGCGCAGCGCCGCGCCGAGCCCGACCGCCTCGATGATCGGCGGCGTGCCGGCCTCGAAGCGATGCGGCGGCTCGCCATAGGTGACGTATTCCTTGGTCACGTCGCGGATCATCTCGCCGCCGCCGAGGAAGGGCGGCATTTCGGCAAGCAGTTCGCGCCGGCCGTAGAGCACGCCGATGCCGGTCGGGCCATAGAGCTTGTGGCCGGTGACGCCATAGAAGTCGGCGCCGAGATCCTGAACGTCGACCGGCATGTGCACGGCCGCCTGGGCGCCGTCGACCACCACCTTGGCGCCGACCGCCTTGGCGACCCGGACGATGTCCTTGATCGGCGTGACGGTGCCGAGCATGTTCGACATGTGGGTGATCGCCACCACCTTGGTGCGCGGCGTGACCAGCTTCTCGAACTCTTCGAACAGGAAGGACCCGTCGTCGGCGACCGGCACCCACTTGATCACCGCGCCCTTGCGCTCGCGCAGGAAATGCCAGGGCACGATGTTGGAGTGGTGCTCCATGATCGACAGGACGATCTCGTCGCCCTCCCCGATCGACTGGCCGAGCGAGGCGGCGACCAGGTTCAGCGCCTCGGTGACCGATTTCGTGAAGATGATCTCGTCGGTCGAGGCCGCCCCGAGATAGCCGCGGACGATCTCGCGCGCCTCCTCGTAGGCCTCAGTCGCCGCATTGGCGAGATAGTGCAGGCCGCGGTGGACATTGGCATATTCGGTGGTCATCAGCCGCACCATGCGGTCGATGACCGCCTGCGGCTTCTGCGCCGAGGCGCCGTTGTCGAGATAGACGAGGTCGCGGCCGTTGACTTTCATCGACAGGATCGGGAAATCCCGCCGGATCGCCTCCACGTCGTAGGGCATGGCCTGAGCCGGATCGATGGCGATGTTCACGGGTCGTCCTGCCTTCCCGGCAAGCGGCCCGCCGCCTGCCTCACGTCGCTCGTCCGCCCCGCCCCGGACCGGTGATCCGGGGCGTCGGGCATCGATATTCACGCCGCCTTCGCGGCCGCACGCCGTTCCAGCCACGCCTCGATCTCGGCGGTGACCTGGTCGCGCAGCGCCTCGTCGGCGATGGTGTCGACCGCCTCGCCGAGGAAGGCCATGATCAGCAGCGTCTCGGCCTCGGCGGCCGGGATGCCGCGGCTCATCAGATAGAATTTCAGCCGCTCGTCGAGTTCGCCCGCCGTGGCGCCGTGGCCGCAGACCACGTCGTCGGCGAAGATCTCCAGCTCCGGCTTGTTCATCGCCTCGGCCGCGTCGGTCAGCAGGACGGCGTTGGAGGCCATCTTGCCGTCGGTCTTCTGGGCGTGCTGGCGGACCACGATCTTGCCCTGGAAGACCGACTTGGCCTCGCCGTCGATGACCGCGCGGTAGAGCTCGCGGCTGGTGCCGTGCGGCACGGCATGGTCGACGACCAGCGTCGCGTCGGCATGCCGGCGGCCTTCGAGCAGCGTCGCGGCCCGGGTCGAGAGCGTGGCGTGTTCGCCGGAGAAGCGCGCGAAGACCTGCGCGCGGGCGACCGCGGCGCCGGCCCCGAGCGCGAAATGGTCGAGCTCGGCCTTCTCGGACAGATCGACCACCAGGGTCGAGAAATGCGCCGCCGCGAGGCCTTCGGTCTGCAGCTTGACCCAGTGCACGGTCGCGCCGTCGCCGATCGTCAGTTCGACGACCTCGTTGACATGGCTGGCCGCGTCCGCCGGACCGCGATAGCGCTCGACGATCGTGACCTCGGCCAGATCCTCGACCGCCACGGCATGGCGCAGGAAGGCCGCATGGGCGCCGGTCGCGACATGCTCGATCGCGATCCGCTCCGCCACCTTGGTGCGCGCCGCGACCCGGATGACGACGCCGTCGCGCATGAAGGCGGTGTTGAGGCCGACCAGCGGGTCCTGCATCGCCGTGGCCGAGAGGCCGAGCCGGTCGCCGAGCGTGTGGCCGTGCGGCAGCAGGTTGGCGAGGCTCTCGACCGTGACGCCCTTCGGCAGGGCGCCCGACAGGGCGGGCTCGAAATGGCCGTCGACGAAGACCAGCCGCACCTCGCCCTCGGCCGCCGGACCGGCGGCAGCGCGCGCGGCCTCGACATCGGCGCGGCCGGCCAGCGGCGGCACCGTCTTCAGGAGCGCGCGCAGGTCGGTATACTTGTATTCCTCGACCCGGCGATGCGGCAGGCCGGCCTTGTCGAAGCGCGCGATGGCGGCATCGCGCAGCGTGGCGATCGCGGCCGAATCGGCGCGCTCGGGCTTGCGCCGCCACAGATCGAGCAGGTCCTTCTCGGCCTGCGTCCGGAGAATGCGCGGTTCGGCGGTCATGACGGCGGACTCCGGCATCAGGCGGCCTCTCCGACATAGTCGGCGTAGCCCTTGGCCTCCAGCTCCAGCGCCAGTTCCGGCCCGCCGGAGCGCACGATGCGGCCCTTGGAGAGGACGTGGACGAAGTCCGGGCGGATATGGTCGAGCAGGCGCTGGTAGTGGGTGATCACCACGAAGGCGCGATCGGGCGAGCGCAGCGCGTTGACACCTTCGGAGACGATCTTCAGCGCGTCGATGTCGAGGCCCGAATCGGTCTCGTCGAGGATGCACAGCTTCGGCTGCAGCACGGCCATCTGCAGGATCTCGTTGCGTTTCTTCTCGCCGCCCGAGAAGCCGACATTGACCGGACGCTTGAGCATGTCCTGGTTGATGGCCAGCTTGCCGGCCTCGCTGCGCACCAGGCGCATGAAGTCCGGCGTCAGGATCTCGCCCTCGCCGCGCGCCTTGCGCTGGGCGTTGAGCGCGGCCTTCAGGAAGGTCATGTTGGCGACGCCGGGGATCTCGACCGGATACTGGAAGGCCAGGAACACGCCGCGCGCGGCCCGCTCGTCGGCCTCCATGGCCAGGAGATCGGCACCATCAAGGGTGACCTCGCCGTCGGTGACCTCGTAGTCCGGCTTGCCGGCCAGCACGTAGGAGAGCGTCGACTTGCCGGAGCCGTTCGGGCCCATGATCGCATGGACCTCGCCGGGCTTCACGACCAGATCGAGACCGCGAAGGATCTCACGGTCTTCGTCGGCGATCTTCACATGGAGGTTCTTGACTTCAAGCATCGTTCCATCATCCCGTTTCCGCGGCGATCCGATCGGCTTCCGTGAAGGATGCGACGACCTCGATCAAGCCGACGATATTCGCGTTGAACTCCGGCAGCCCTTCCGCCGGGATCCAGTATTCCTCATGGTCCGCGCCGCCCACGATCCGCGTCTCGAAGCGACCCAGATAGCGCTTCAGGACGGAAAAGCGGGTGACATGACCGAGCCGGTCGCCCACCTTCGTATTCCAATCCCGCGCGATCCGAACCGCGTAATCGAAGGTCGTGACCGGATAGAAGATCGGCTGATCCGGCAGCCGCGGCGGAAAGGCCCGCCACCCCGCCTCCGCGATCAGCTGCAACTCTCCCGACCCAACCGGCCGGAACAGTGTGGCGACGGCAGGCGGCGTCACCTCTTGATCACTCGACCAGATCGAGCCGACGCTCGATCCTGTCGACCCTTAGCTTGAGCTCGGCGATATCGCCGTGGTCGTGATCTTGCAGCGTGACGATCGCGGCGAGTTGGTGGCGGATCGCCGTCGTCTCGGCCTGCATCGTCTGCATCGCCCCGTTCATCCGCGCCATGTCGCGACGGATCGCGCGCAGGTGCTCGAGGATGAGATTGTCGGTCTCCATCACCCCACGCTCCCCTCCAGGCTGATGCCGATCAGCTTCTGCGCTTCGACGGCGAATTCCATCGGCAGCTGCTGCAGCACGTCGCGGACGAAGCCGTTGACGATCAGCGCCACCGCCTCCTCCGACGACAGCCCGCGACTGACGCAATAGAACAGCTGGTCCTCGGAGATCTTCGAGGTGGTCGCCTCGTGCTCCACGGTCGCGGTCGCATTGCGGGTCTCGATATACGGCACCGTATGGGCGCCGCAGTCGTGGCCGATCAGCAGCGAGTCGCAGTTGGTGAAATTGCGCGCGTTGGTCGCCTTGCGGTTGATCGAGACCAGCCCGCGATAGGTGTTGTTCGAGCGGCCGGCCGAGATGCCCTTGGAGATGATCCGGCTCGACGTGTTCTTGCCGAGATGGATCATCTTCGTGCCGGAATCGACCTGCTGGTAGCCGTTGGAAATGGCGATCGAGTAGAACTCGCCCTGGCTCTCGTCGCCGCGCAGGATGCAGCTCGGATATTTCCAGGTGATCGCCGAGCCGGTCTCGACCTGCGTCCAGGAGATCTTGGCGCGCGCCTCGCGGCAATCGCCGCGCTTGGTGACGAAATTGTAGATGCCGCCCTTGCCGTCGCGATCGCCCGGATACCAGTTCTGGACGGTCGAATACTTGATCTCGGCATCTTCCAGCGCGACCAGTTCGACCACCGCCGCATGCAGCTGGTTCTCGTCGCGCTGCGGCGCCGTGCAGCCCTCCAGATAGGAGACATAGGCGCCGCGGTCGGCGATGATCAGGGTGCGCTCGAACTGGCCGGTATTCTTCTCGTTGATGCGGAAATAGGTCGACAGCTCCATCGGGCAGCGCACGCCCGGCGGCACGTAGACGAACGACCCGTCGGAGAAGACCGCCGAATTGAGCGTGGCATAGAAGTTGTCGGTGACCGGCACGACCGAGCCTAGATACTTCCTGACCAGCTCCGGATGCTCGCGCACGGCTTCCGAGATCGAGCAGAAGATCACGCCGGCCTTCTTCAGCTCATCGCGGAAGGTGGTGACCACCGAGACCGAATCGAACACCGCGTCGACCGCGATCCGGGCGCCCTGCACGCCGGCAAGCACTTCCTGCTCGCGCAGCGGGATGCCCAGCTTCTCGTAGGTGCGCAGGAGCTCCGGATCGACCTCGTCGAGGCTCTTCGGACCCGCGGTGCCCTTCGGCGCCGCATAGTAGTAGAGGTCCTGGAAATCGATCTTCGGATAGTCGACCCGCGCCCAGGTCGGCTCCTCCATGGTCTGCCAGCGACGGAATGCGTCGAGGCGCCACTCGAGCAGCCATTCGGGCTCGTTCTTCTTGGCCGAGATGAAGCGGACCGTGGACTCGTCCAGGCCCTTCGGCGCGAGATCGGACTCGATCGCGGTCTCGAAGCCATACTTGTACTGGTCGACGTCGATCGCCAGAACCTGGTCGACCGTTTCCTGAACTGCCGGCATTCTGCTCTCCCCCGACGCGGCTTCAAGGACCGCCGGTTCAAGACTGGATCATGGAACCGAGGGGCCGCAGCCCCTCACACTCACTTCTACGCCGCGCGCCCGGATCCGGATCCGAGCCGTGCGACGACACGTTGCCAGACGTCGATGAACCGTTCGACATCCGCCCGCTGCGTCGACCAGCCGAGACTGATCCGGAGGCCGCCGCGCGCCGCCCCGTCCGACATGCCCATGGCCTTGAGGACATGGGAGGCGCCGACCTTGCCCGACGAGCACGCCGACCCGGCCGAAACCGCCACGCCCTCGAGATCGAAGGCTATCACGGCTGTCTCCGCAGCGACACCGGGGAGCGTCACGCACAGCGTATTGGGCAGACGATCCGCGTTTTCACCGATGACCGTCAGGCACGGAGATATAGTGCGCAAGGCGTCGCGGAGCCAGTCCCGGAGGCCGGTCAGCGCGCCGATATTTTGAAGATCGTTGACGGCCGCCTCGGCGGCAGCGCCGAAGGCGGCGATGGCCGGCAGCGCTTCCGTGCCGGCGCGGCGGTTGCGCTCCTGGCCACCGCCGGTCAGCAGCGGAACCGGCCCGCAATCGTCGCGCGCCACGATCGCGCCGGCGCCGGCGAGCCCGCCGATCTTGTGGCCGGACAGCATGAGACAGTCGGCCGGCACCGATGCGAGCGGCAGCCGACCGGCCGCCTGCACGGCATCGCAGACCAGAATGCCGCCATGCGCCTGCACCATCCGGGCGACCGCATCGATCGGCTGGATCACGCCGGTCTCGCTGTTGGCCAGTTGCACGGCCACCAGGGCCGGCCCCGGCCCTTCCGCCAGCAGAGCCTCCAGGCGGTCCAGCCGGACGATGCCGTCGGCATCGACGTCCAGCACGCTCACCCGATCGGCCGCAAAGCGCCCGCCGCGCAGCATGCAGGGATGCTCCACGGCCGAAACGATCAGCCGCGCGAAGTGCAGCGGCCGGCCCTCAGCCGTCCAGTCCGGCTGCAGCAGGGTCGCCGCCGCCTCGGTCGCGCCGCTCGTGAAGGTGACCCGGCCCGGCGAGGCGCCCGCCAGCCGGCCGACCGCGGCACGCGCCCGCTCGATCGCCGCCCGCGCCGCCCGCCCCTCGGCATGGACCGAGGAGGCGTTGCCGCCGGCCTGCATCGCCGCGACCGCCGCCGCCATCGCCTCGGGGCGGAGCGGCGCGGTCGCGTTGTGGTCGAGATAGAGGCGCGGTTCCACGGGCATGAACTCGGATCGGGTCGGAGGCATCGGCGACGGACGAAGCCTCGTGAATGGCTGCGATCGGCCCGCTCCGCAAGGGGGCCGGCGCGGAACGCGGCGACATCAGTCCCGGGTGACCAGCACGGCGAGCCCCCGGGCGGCGGCCTGCCGATGGAAATCCCGCAACGCGACGAAGTCCGCCGCGACACCCGCCGGCAGGCCCGCCGCATCGGCCTGCTCGATCTTGTAAAGCCCGGCGGCGGCCATCGCGGACGGATCCACGGCCCGCTGCACCGCCGTCGGGTCGAGCCGATCGAGGGCGGCGGCCACCGCCGCGACCGCCGCTGCGTCGCTCCAGCGATAGGCGAAGCCCTGGCTTGCCGCCAGGCCGGGCGCGACGACGGCCTGCCCGAAGACCGCCGCCTCCGCCATCTGCGGACCGAGCAGACCGGCGAGGACGAAGCACAGCCAGTCGAAGCGGCGGTCGAGACGGCAAGTCAAGCGGGCCCCGCCTTCGATGGCGGCCAAGATCTCGAAGGTTCCGTCGTCGTCGGGGGAAAGTTCGGCCAATCCGGCGGCGGCCGCAGCCGGGATCGCCCGGAGAGTGACCTCGAAACCCATCGCTTCGGTTCCTATTTTAACGCTTGTATTCGCCACCCCCCGCCATGGTAACAGAAGCGGACGCGACGCTCCGGCTGCCGCTCCGGCGGGGCTTTCCAGGTCGGGGACGCCGGAACGGACCCTCGAACGCGATCCGCCGCATTCGACGGCAGAATCTCACAAGAAACCGAACAGGACTTTGCCCATGCCCGAGGTGATCTTCAACGGACCCGCCGGACGCATCGAAGGTCGCTTCCAGCCCGCCAAGGGACGCAACGCCCCGATCGCGCTGATCCTGCACCCGCATCCGCAGTTCGGCGGCACGATGAACAATCAGGTCGTGTACCAGCTGTTCTACATGTTCGCGAAGCGCGGCTTCGCGGTGCTGCGCTTCAACTTCCGCGGCGTCGGCCGCAGCCAGGGCGAGTTCGACCATGGCGGCGGCGAGCTGTCGGATGCGGCGGCGGCGCTCGATTGGGCGCAGACCATCCATCCGGATGCCCGCTCCTGCTGGATCGCCGGCTTCTCCTTCGGCGCCTGGATCGGCATGCAGCTTCTGATGCGCCGGCCGGAGATCGAAGGCTTCATCTCGATCGCCCCGCCCGCCAACCTGCACGACTTCTCGTTCCTGGCCCCCTGCCCGTCCTCCGGCCTGATCATCCATGGCGACGTGGACAAGGTCGTGCCGCAGAAGGACGTGCAGACCCTGGTCGACAAGCTGAAGACCCAGAAGGGCATCGTCATCGACCAGCGCATCGTCGAGGGCGCCAACCATTTCTTCGAGAACAAGGTCGAAGAGCTGATGGGCGAATGCGAGACCTATGTCGACCGCCGCCTGGCCCGGGTCGACGCGGCCTGAACGGCGCCCGGCACGATGTCATGACGGATCGGACGGGCGCTTCGGCGCCCGTCGTCGTTTCAGGACCAGGGCTGCAGACGGGACGCCGTTCGGGGCCCTACGGCGCGAGCCAACGCGCAGCAGGGCACGACGGTCATGACAGCAGGGCTTTGCGCCCAAGCATGAAAGGCCGTCGTCGCCGGACGCGACCCGGTCGACAGGCTCGGCCATTCAATCTTGCGCGTTGGATTTTGAGCACCACCGGCGAGCGCGCCGAAGGACCCATCGGGTCCGTCGCATCGGGCGTCAACTCGCAGCGGGTGTGTGGGGAAAGCCAATCGATCTCAAGGAGATGATTGGCGGGAGCGACGGGGCTCGAACCCGCGACCTCCGGCGTGACAGGCCGGCACTCTAACCAACTGAGCTACGCCCCCACTCGGCGCCGGCTCATGTCCGGCGGCGATGGCGGGTGTTTAAGGCGGGTCGATCCGCATGTCAACACGGCTCGCGCGGCGAGTTTGGGGAAAACTGCAGGAACCGGCGTAGCCGTTGGAAAGGATGGCGGAATCCCGCCGGATTTCCGCCGGTCCGAACCTTTTCGCAGTGCCGAGGAAATTTCCCCGGCTTCCCAACCGGCCGCTTCGCGACCGGCCGTCTCGGTCGCCGGAACAGCCCTGCGCGGCCCGGATGACCGGCCCGCGGCATCGCGCTTGGTCCGGTGCAGGGTCAGCAGATACAAGGGTTTCGGCGGCCGGTGCGGCATCGCCGCGGTCCGTCCGTACGGACGAGGCCGCGCGATTCGCGATCCGCCCGACCGGCCACCAGAGCCGGCGCGCCGAGCCGGCGGCTTTGCCCGGCCGAAACACAGGAGGAAGGTCCCATGGCCCGGAAAGTCGTCATCACCTGCGCGGTCACCGGTTCGATCCATACCCCGTCCATGTCGCCGCATATTCCGGTGACCGCCGACGAGATCGCCGAGGCCGCGATCGGCGCCGCGGAGGCAGGCGCGGCCATCGTGCACCTGCACGCGCGCGACCCCCATGACGGCCGCCCGGACCAGAGCCCGGAGCGCTTCCTGCCGTTCCTGTCGCGCATCAAGCAGCAGAGCGACGTGGTCGTGAACATCACCACCGGCGGTGCGGCGACCATGACCATCGAGGAGCGTCTGAAGCCGGTCGCGACCTTCAAGCCGGAAGTCGCCTCGCTCAACATGGGGACGATGAATTTCGGCCTCTATCCGATGCTGGAACGCTTCAAGACCTTCAAGCACGACTGGGAGCGGCCCTATCTGGAAGGCTCGCGCGAGCGCATCTTCAAGAACACCTTCGCCGATATCGAGGCGATCCTGACCACCTGCGCCGAGAACGGCACCCGCTTCGAGATCGAGTGCTACGACATCGGCCATCTCTACACGCTCGCCCATTTCGTCGAGCGCGGCCTCGTCAAGCCGCCCTTCTTCGTCCAGAGCGTCTTCGGCATCCTCGGCGGCATCGGCCCGCATCCGGAGGACGTGGCGCATATGAAGCGCACGGCCGACCGCCTGTTCGGCGATGCCTATCGCTGGTCCGTGCTCGGCGCCGGCCGGCACCAGATGCCGATCGCCGCGATGGCCGCCGCGATGGGCGGCAATGTCCGCGTCGGGCTGGAGGATTCGCTGTGGCTCGGCAAGGGCCGCTTCGCCGCCTCGAACGCCGAGCAGGTCGCCCATGTCCGCCGGATCATCGAGGGCCTCGGCCTGGAGATCGCCAGCCCGGCCGAGGCGCGCGACATCCTGGAGCTCAAGGGCGGCGACCGGGTCGAGTTCTGAACCGATCGCTCCGACCGGCCCGCATGTCGGGCCGGTCTTCCCTCCGGGCAAACCGGCCTTTCCGCCGGTCCGGGGCATCCGAGCCCGGCGCCCTCAGTTCTTTGGCTTCCTGATCGTGACCTCTTCGTCGATCTCGCCGATATCGTCCTGCGGAACGTTGTTGGTCCGGGACTGGTCACTCTCATGCGTTTCGACGGCGGCCTGGTCGGAGACGACGGGCTTCTTCAGGCTGCGGACCGATTCGGCCAGATCGTCGAGAACGGCGAGCTTCTCGGCCTTGGTCATGTCCGTGCGATCGAGCACCGTGGTCATGATCTTGGCCAGGTTGCCCATCGGAAGCTTGAGAGCCTGCTCGAAGCCCTGCCGCACCGGCGAGTTCTCGTCATGTCGCCCGCTGAGCATGGCCTTGCCGTAGTCGACCGGGTTGTCGAACTCCTCCGGCTTCGGCTCGTGGTCGCCGCGCACGCGATCATTGCCGCGGTTCTCGGGCTTTGCCACAACTTCCTGATGGCTCTTGCCGGCGTTTATGTCGACCTGCGACAGGATGAAGCCATCGATGAAGTCCTTGTTGTCCGAGAAGGCGCCGACGAAGGTGTAGATGTCGTCGAAACCGCGTTTGCTGGACACGGCTTCCTGCCCGCCTTCGGAGCGCACATCTTCGCGCAAGGTGAAATAGCGCGCAGCGACATCCAGAAGACCGCTGTCCTTGGCAACCTGATACGGATTGCCGAACCCGGTTTGCATGATGCCCTTGCGCGTATCGTCGTCGGTGTGAAGCTTTTCCATGCCGACCTTCGCGGTGCCGTAGGCCAGCGCATGCAGTTGGGTTCGCGAGAGAGATGCGTATTCGGTCTCGCTCAGGTCCTTGACGCTGCCATTGAACAGCTTGATGGCGAGCTTCGCCTGATCGAGGTCGAGCGGCTTGGACGATTCGTAGTTGATGACCGACTTCAGCGCCTCGATCTTCTTCGAGGCGATGGGCCCGTCGAATTTCCCCGTTCCGACCAGCGCCTGAAGGAAGTCGTCCTTGACGGCCTTGTTGTGACCCGACCGGAGCTTATTGACGACCCAGCTGATCGGATTGGACTTGGACGAGATCTTGACCGAATCCTGCTTTCCGGTCTCCATGTCCCCAAAGCTGAGCGAACTGACGAAGCCGGACTTGACGGTGCTGTTGGCAATGCTGCGCAGAATGTCGGCCATGGCGGCAATCCTTTGGCTGCGTGATGAGGATCGGCCTTCCACCGTCCGAACCGGACCGAAAGCCGCTTGAAATTTCAGGGCCGGCGCTGTCCGGCCCGGTCGGATCGGGCTTGATCGGGACGGGCTTGATCGGGACGGGCCTGATCGGCCCGTCAGCCCCGGAACAGCATCATGTCGCCGTCGCCGCCGGCGGCCGCAGACGCGTCCGCCGTCCGGCTGCGATCGTCGTCCACGAGCCGGACCAGTTCCCGGCGCCAGAGGCCGGCGCCGCGGGCGGCCCAGGCCAGCGCGGCGAGAAGCCCGTCGGCGGTCAATCCGCGCAGCGCGATCCGGTCGAACCAGGCCAGCTCGCCCCGCTCAGTGTCGAACGCCACGCTTCCCAGGCCGCGCGCCGCCGAGTGTCCGTTGGCCCGAAGCAGCATGCTCAGGGCATTGTCGGTCGGCGGCAGGGAGCCCGGCGGGATCGGATGGCGGACTACGAAGCCCGCCTCCTCCCCGACAAAGGCGATTTCGAGCACCAGCTCTTCATATTCGATGACGCATATATTTTGATCATCGAAGGCCATGCCCGGTATTCCGACCAGGCTGGCGAAATCTTCCATCAGTCGATCGACGCCTCGCGGTCGTCCGGCCTGCTCACTCATCGCTCCATCCCCCTGCCATGAACCTAACGTGGCAGGGACGGCCGCGATGTCATTTACGGCACATCAAAAATCAGCTCGCGGCGCGGACCGCACGCCGCTCGTCACGATCGGCGACGCTCCGCGCCGGCCGAACCGTCCGTCCGGGTGCGGCACGTCCGGCCGGAGCGTCCTCAGCCGACCCGCCGCCAGCGCTGCAGGGCCAGGAAGGCGCCGCCGGCGAGCAGGCCCCAAAGCGCCCCGCCGATGCCGAGGAAGCCGACCCCGGAGGCCGTGATCACGAAGGTGATCATCGCGGCCTCGGTCTTGTCCTTCTCGGCGACCGCCCCGGTCAGCGCGGCGGCGAAGGAGCCGATCAGGGCAAGCCCGGCGACCGCCTGGATCAGGAGCGGCGGGGCGGCGGTCAGGAAGGCCGCGAAGGCGGTCGCGCACAGGCCGAACAGGCAATAGACGATGCCGCTGACCGCCGCCGCCCACCAGCGGCGCGCCGGGTCGGGTTCGGCATCCGGGCCGGCGCAGAGCGCGGCGGTGATCGCCGCCAGGCTGACGGCATGGCCGCCGAACGGCGCGGCCAGGATCGAGAAGATGCCGGTCAGCCGGAACAGCGGCCCCGGCGCCGGCCGGTAGCCGTTGACGGCCAGCACCGCGATGCCGGGAATGTTCTGCGACGCCATGGTGACGACGAAGAGCGGCAGGGCGATCGTCGTCAGGGCGTGGATCGACAGCGACGGCACGACCAGCACCGCCTCCGGGGCGAGCGGGCCGAGTTGCGCCAGCCCGACCGGCGAGGTCGCCACGAAGGCGATCGCGGCGACGACCAGCGCCACCGGCACGGCGAAGAGCCGGTTGATGCGCGCGGTCACCGCCCAGGCGGCGACGATCGCCAGCGCCGGCAGCGGCATCGCCGCCACCGCCTTGACGGGCGCGACGCACAGCCCGAACAGGACGCCGGCCAGCATGGCGCTGGCGAGCGGGTTCGGGATCGCCGCCACGGCGCGCCCGAGCGGCCGCCAGCTGCCGGCCGCAACCACCAGCGCGCCGGAGACCAGGAAGGCGCCGACCGATTCGGCGAAGCCGCCGGCCCCGACCCCTTGCGCGGCCAGCAGCGCCGCGCCGGGCGTCGACCAGGCGAGCGAGATCGGCATGCGCGAGCGCGCGCTCGCCCACAGCGTGCCGATGCCCATCGCGAAGGACAGCGCCATCAGCCCCGAGGCCGCCTGCGTCTGGCTCGCCCCGGCCGCGATCAGCCCCTGCAGGGCGACCGGCAGGGAGGACGCGAAGCCGACCACGGCGGCGAGCGTCCCGGCCGCGATGGCCGGAAAGGTCGGGCCGCGGGCGGGCGCGGGCACAGAGGCGGACGATTGCGGCGAGGACATCGGAACCTGACCCGGGCGTGATTGGCCGTTCCGGTATGGTCGATCCCGGCCCTGGGGCGCAAGCCGCAGATCGGCCGCTGTCGCCGGCGCAGCCGAATGGCTATGCTCCCACCCGGAGAATCCACGGTGAGTTTGGACCCATGATGCGCACTGTTTTCGCCGCCAGCCTCGGTCTGCTGATCTCGACCCTGCCGGGCCACGCGGCCCTGCCGCCGCAATATCAGCGTCTGGCCGAGATCCGCGCGATCCTGGACGACAGCGGCGTCGCGCAACTTTTCGATGTCGCCCATCCGATCGACAAGATCGAATATGTCTCGCCGGATCTCTATCGCGTCTCGAGCGGCACCTGTTCGATGGACGTGGCTATCGCGCCGGATCCTGCCTGGAAGCCGAAGCCGAACTGGGTCGGCCCGCGCCATTTCATCGTGGTGCCCGGCAAGCTCGTCTGCAAATAGCTGCTGGCCGCAAACACGCGGCGTCCCCGTCCTCGCCCGAGGTCGTCACATCGCCTCAAAAGCCGGTAACGCTTTGCCGAGGCAGCATTTCTTGAACTTTTTGCCCGAGCCGCACGGGCATGGTTCGTTCCGGCCGACCTTGATGGCGGCCGGCTGCAGCGCCGGGATCGCCCGCGGCTTCGGCACTCGGCCTTCGGCGATCCGCGCGAAATGCCATGTCTCCAGGGTCGCGACCGTGTTGTCGATCGGCCGGCAGCGCTTCAAGGCCATGGCGGCCATCCGGCCATGGCCGGCCAACTCCGCGGCCAAGTCCTCCTCGAAATGCCCGAGGGTCTGGATCTGCGGGTCGATCCGGCCGTCGCCATAGGCAGCCTTCACGCGCGGCGCGAAGTCCGCGAGGCCGAGGGTCGCGGTCGCTTGCGCCCATTCGAACCAGATCGGTTCGTGCTTCGCCGCAATCAGACCGCCGTCGGCGCGATCGAGCCAGCCGACCAGGGTCTCCCGCGGCACGCGATCCATCAGCACCAGCGCAAGGATGGCCTCCAGAACGGTGGATCGGACGAAGCTCGCGACCTGCGGGTCGTCGACCAGGGCGAACAATGGATCGGCATCGCCGTCGAACACCGAAACCAGCACCGCCGGCAGCGCTTCGGTGATCATGTCGCCGAGCGCCGCGTCGACCGCCGCCGCGTCCCCCGCAAGCATCCGGCAAATGGCCGGCGTCGCCCCGGTTTCGCGCCATTCCGCGAGCAGGAACAGCCCGAAGAAGAACGCGCCATCCCGCGGCCGGGACTCGCGCCAGCCGTCAATCTCGGCGATCAGACGCGGTGCCAGCGTCTCGCGTCGCCGACGGGCCGCCTCCAAGGCCTGGCGCGGGAAAGCGGCCGGCACGGCCAGCGCGGCCAGGATCGCATCGTCGGTCCAGTCCATCGGCGCCCCGCCTCTCCCCTAGCGGAAGTCGCTCACCCCTCGGTCGGCGCCTCGCCGGCCCCGGTGCCGCCCTCGCCCTCCTGGGCGCCGTCCTCTTCCTCGCGGATGCGCTCGACCGAGACGACCTTCTCGTCGGCGGCGGTGTTGAAGACGATGACGCCCTGGGTCGAGCGGCCCGCGATGCGGATGCCGTCGACCGGGCAGCGGATCAGCTGGCCGGCATTGGTGACCAGCATCAGCTGGTCGCCGTCCTCGACCGGGAAGCTCGCCACCAGCGGACCGTTGCGCGGGGTCACCGCCATGGCGACGATGCCTTTGCCGCCGCGTCCGGTGATCCGGTACTCGAAGGTCGAAGTCCGCTTGCCGTAGCCGTTCTCCGAGATGGTCAGGATGAACTGCTCGGCGGCACTCATCTCGACATAGCGGCGTTCGCCGAGCACGTCGGCGCCCGCCCCGGCGGCCGTCTCGGCGCCGGCCTCGGCGCCGGCTTCTGTGCCCTGGGCGTCGTCCGCCTCGGCATCCGTGCCGTTGCCCTCGGCCGCATCGACCTCGCCGCGCAGTGCGCGGCTGCGCTTCAGATAGGCGATGCGCTCGTCGGCGACGGCCTCGAAATGCCGGATCACGGTCATCGAGATGACCTGATCCTCGTCGCCGAGCGCGATACCGCGCACGCCCATGGAATCGCGGCCCTTGAACACGCGCACGTCGGTGACCGGGAAGCGGATGCACTGGCCGAGCGCGGTGGTGATGACCACGTCGTCATGCTCCGTGCAGGTCTCCACCGACACGATGCCCTCGCCCTCTTCGAGCTTCATGGCGATCTTGCCGTTGCGGTTGACCTGGACGAAGTCCGACAGCTTGTTGCGCCGGATGGTGCCCTTGGTGGTCGCGAAGACCACGTCGAGCGTCTCCCAGGTCTCCTCGTCCTCCGGCAGCGGCAGGATCGAGGTGATGCGCTCGCCCTCCTGCAGCGGCAGCAGGTTGACCAGCGCCTTGCCGCGCGCCTGCGGGGCGGCCAGCGGCAGGCGCCAGACCTTGGTCTTGTAGGCCATGCCGCGCGACGAGAAGAACAGGATCGGCACGTGGGTGTTGGCCACGAACAGCCGGGTGACGAAATCCTCGTCCTTCATCGAGATGCCGGAACGGCCCTTGCCGCCGCGCCGCTGCGCCCGGTAGGTCGACAGCGGCACGCGCTTGATCCAGCCGGCATGGGTCACGGTGACGACCATGTCCTCGCGCTGGATCAGGTCCTCGTCGTCGACCTCGCCGTCGAGTTCCAAGATCTCGGTGCGGCGCGGAGTGGCGAACTCGGCCTTGATGGCGGCAAGCTCGTCCTTGACGATGGTCTGGATGCGCTCGCGCGAGCGCAGGATGTCGAGATAGTCCTCGATCTCCAGAGCCAGCTTGTTCAACTCGTCGGCGATCTCGTCGCGGCCGAGCGCGGTCAGGCGGGCGAGGCGCAGTTCCAGGATGGCGCGGGCCTGCTCGTCGGAGAGCCGGTAGGTGCCGTCCTCGTTGAGCGTGTGGCGCGGATCGGCGATCAGCGCGATCAGCGGCGCCATGTCCTTGGCCGGCCAGTCGCGGCCCATCAGCTGCGCCTTGGCGGTGGCCGGATCGGGCGCGGTGCGGATGAGGTGGATGACCTCGTCGATATTGGCCACCGCGATGGCCAGGCCGACCAGGATATGGGCGCGGTCGCGCGCCTTGTTGAGCAGGAAGCGCGTGCGCCGGCCGATCACCTCCTCGCGGAAGGTGATGAAGGCCTGGATGATGTCGCGCAGGTTCATCAGCTCCGGCTTGCCGCCGTTGAGCGCCACCATGTTGCAGCCGAACGAGGACTGCAGGGTGGTGAACTTGTAGAGCTGGTTCAGCACGACTTCCGCCATCGCGTCGCGCTTGACCTCGATGACCACCCGGTAGCCGTCGCGGTCGCTTTCGTCGCGCACCTCGGCGATGCCCTCGACGCGCTTCTCGCGCACGAGTTCGCCGATCCGCTCGACCATCGAGGCCTTGTTGACCTGATAGGGGATCTGGTCGATGACGATGGCCTCGCGGCCGCCGCGCGCGGTCTCGAACTTGACCCGGCCGCGCACCATGATCGAGCCGCGCCCGGTCAGATAGGCCGAGCGGATGCCGGCCCGGCCGAGGATGATGCCGGCGGTCGGGAAGTCCGGCCCCGGGATGATCTCGATCAGGTCGGCGACGGTCATGTCCGGCTTGTCGATCATCGCGATCGCGGCGTCGCAGACCTCGCCGAGATTGTGCGGCGGGATGTTGGTCGCCATGCCGACCGCGATGCCGCCGGCACCGTTGACGAGCAGGTTCGGGAAGCGCGACGGCAGCACCGTCGGCTCGTGCTCCGAATTGTCGTAGTTCGGCTGGAAGTCGACCGTGTCCTTGTCGAGATCCTCCAGGAGGCTGTGCGCCACCTTCTCCAGACGGACCTCGGTGTAGCGCATGGCCGCCGGCTGGTCGCCGTCGACGGAGCCGAAATTGCCCTGGCCGTCGACCAGCGGCACCCGCATCGCGAAATCCTGCGCCATGCGCACGAGCGCGTCGTAGACCGACTGGTCGCCATGCGGATGGTACTTACCGATCACGTCGCCGACGACGCGAGCCGACTTGCGATAGGCCTTGTTCCAGTCGTAGCCGTTCTCGTGCATCGAGAAGAGGATGCGCCGGTGCACCGGCTTCAGGCCGTCGCGCACGTCCGGCAGCGCACGGCTCACGATCACGCTCATGGCGTAGTCGAGATAGCTGCGGCGCATCTCGTCGGTGATGGAGACCGGCTTGATGTCCGACGGGCTTTCCCCGCCCGGGACCGGCTTTTCGGATGAGGCCAAAACGCGTCACTCTTCGGTCTGGATGTCGACGGCTCGTCTATAGGCGATTCCGGCCGAAGACGCCAATTTCGCGCGCGGGCGCACGCGGGATTCTAAAGTCATGCCGTCCGTGGCCAGATCATGGCGGCCGGCGGCGCAGCCTCGCCGAGGATTTCGACCTGTTCGCCGCCGTCCTCGCGGGTCACGATCCGGGTCCGCCCGGAGGCGACCAGATCGAGGGCATGCGGATAGAGGCGGTGTTCGGCCGCCAGCACCCGGGCGGCCAGACCGTCCGGCGTGTCGCCCGCCAGCACCGGCACGGCGGCCTGGGCGACGACCGGCCCGGTATCCATCTCCTCGCGCACGAAATGCACCGTGCAGCCGGCGAGCTTGACGCCGTCCCGCAACGCCCGGGCATGGGTGTGCAAGCCCGGATAGGCCGGCAGCAGCGAGGGGTGGATGTTGATCATCCGGTTCTTCCACTGACCGATGAACCAGGGCGTCAAGAGCCGCATGAAACCGGCGAGACAGACGAGTTCGACGCCGTGGCGGACGAGTTCGGCATGGAGCGCCATCTCGAAGCGCTCGCGGTCCGGAAAGCCCTTGTGGCTGATCACCACCGCCGGCACCCCGGCGGCCGTCGCCTTGGCGAGCCCGCCGGCATCGGCGCGGTTGGAAAGGACCAGCACGGCCTCGGCGGGGAATTCGGCCCGCTTGGTCGCCGCCACCAGCGCCGCCATGTTGGACCCGCCACCGGAGATGATGATGCCGACGCGGAGCTTGCGCGGCTGGCCGGCCGTCGTCATCGAGCGAGGTCCAGGTGGCCGACCGGATCGACGAAGGGCTCGTCCGGCCCGGCCTCGATGGTGCCGAGTTCGACCACCGTCTCGCCGGACGCCGCCAGGCTGGCGACGACCTCGGCCGCACGGGGCCCCTCGACCACCAGCACCATGCCGATGCCGCAGTTGAAGGTGCGCAGCATCTCGCGTTCGGAGACGCCGCCGGCCGCGGCCAGCCACCGGAACACCGGCAGGACCGGGACGCGCGCGAGATCGATGCGCGCCGCCGTGCCGGCCGGCAGGACGCGCGGGATGTTCTCCCAGAAGCCGCCGCCGGTGATATGGGCGAGCGCCTTGACGGCGCCGGTGGCGCGGATGGCGGCCAGCACCGGCTTGACGTAGATGCGCGTCGGCGTCAGCAGAGCTGCACCGAGCGTCGCCTCGGGGGCGAAGGGCGCGGCGTCCTGCCAGGTCAGGCCGGCCGCGGCGACGATGCGCCGGACCAGCGAATAGCCGTTCGAATGCACGCCCGACGACGCGAGCCCCAGGATCACGTCGCCCGGGCCGACATCGGCGCGCGGCAGGATGCCGGTGCGCTCGACAGCCCCGACCGCGAAGCCGGCGAGATCGTAATCGCCGTCCTGGTACATGCCGGGCATCTCGGCGGTCTCGCCGCCGATCAGCGCCGCACCGGCCTCCCGGCAGCCGGCCGCGATGCCTTCCACGACGCTCGCGGCGACATCGACATCGAGCTTGCCGCAGGCGAAATAGTCGAGGAAGAACAAGGGCTCGGCGCCCTGCACGACGAGATCGTTGACCGACATGGCGACGAGATCGATGCCGACATGGGCATGGATCCCGGCATCGATGGCGACCTTCAGCTTGGTGCCGACGCCGTCATTGGCGGCGACCAGCACCGGGTCGGCATAGCCGCAGGCCTTCAGGTCGAACAGGCCGCCGAAACCGCCGATCTCGGCATCGGCCCCGACCCGCGCGGTCGCCTTGACGAAGGGCTTGATGCGCTTGACCAGCAGGTTGCCGGCGTCGATATCGACCCCGGCCTTGGCATAGGTCCAGCCGTTGCCGTTCTGGTCGTCGCTCATGTGTCGCAGGCTCTTGTCGCGGAACAGGGAGTGGTCGGCCGAAGCCGGGGGGACGGCCGAAGCCGGGGTGTCGGCCGAAGCCGCGGCCCGGCCGGAGCCGGACTCCAGGCGGGACATGAACCATCGCAGCCCGGAATGCAAGGGCGGGCCGCGCCGGTCCGTTCGTCAAGCGCCAGCCCTCCTCCGTCCGGTCCCTCCCCCGTCCTGCCCCACGCGATCCCGCCGCTACCCGTCCAAACCGGCGATGGTCGCCGCCAGGGCCTGGGCGCGGGGGACGAGGGTGTCGAGGCGGCACCATTCCTGGTCGGTATGGGCGCCGCCGCCGACCGGGCCGAGGCCGCAGAGGGACGGCACACCGAGCGCGGCGGTGAAGCCGGAATCGGCGCAGCCGCCGGTGAACTCGCCGTCGACCGCAAAGCCGGTCGCGGCCGCGGCGGCCTGGTAGCGGGCGAAGAGGTCGGCCGAATGGCGCGCCTCCAGCGGCAGGAACAGGTGCCCCTTCTCGTAGCCGGCCCGGGTGCCGGGCACGTCCTCGGCGGCCAGGATGGCGTCGACCGCCGCCAGGATGCCGTCCAGTTGGTCGACGGCGACGAAGCGGATGTCGAGTTCGGCTTCCGCGTGGTCGGCGACGGTGTTGTGGGTGCGCCCGCCGCGGATGGTGCCGACATTGGTGGTGATGCCGGCGGCATAGTCGGTCAGGGCGTGCAGGCGGACGATCTTGGCGGCGAGCGCGCCGATCGCGCTGGCGCCGTCGGCATGGTTGGCGCCCGAATGGGCGGCCTTGCCGGTCACCGTGATGTCGAGCGTCAGGCCGCCCTTGCGGGCCGTCACGACGTTGCCGGAGGCCCGGCCGGGCTCGGCATTGAAGGCGGCGCGGGCGCCCCGGGCGACGGCCTCGATCATCGGCCGGCCGGACGGCGAGCCGATCTCCTCGTCGGCGGTGAACAGGCCGATCAGCGGGAAATCGGTGCCGCCGGCGGCCTTCAGCGCCCGGAGCACGAAGAGATCGACGACCAGCCCGCCCTTCATGTCGGCGACGCCGGGGCCGAAGCCCAGGTCGCCGTCGCGGCTGAACGGCCGGCGGGCGACGGTGCCCTTCGGGAAGACGGTGTCGCGATGGCCCATCACGAGGACCGGCGCGCCGCCGCTCCGGCCGGGAATTTCCGCTTTCAGGACAGCCCCGTAGGTCTCGTTCGGAAAGCACTCGACCGCGATGCCGTCCCCCTCCAGCAGCGCCGTCATGGCGTCGCCGACCGCGTCGATGCCGGCCTGGTCGCGGCTGCCGGAATCAATGTCGACCAGCCGCTGGAGGAAGGCCTCCATCTCGGCGCGACGGGGGGCGAGCCAGGCGCTGGCCCGGGTGGCGAGAGTGGTCATGCGCGGCGGGCCTCCAGGATCTTCGGACCGGTTTCGCCGAGATCCCAGAACAGACCGGCCATGATTCGCAAAGCCTCTTCGGCGACCGGACCGAGCAGATGCTCGTCCGGGGCATGCTGCGAGCAGGCCGGATAGGAATGCGGCACCCAGATGGTCGGCAGGCCGAGCACCTCGGAGAATACGTCGTTGGGGATCGAGCCGCCGAGATTGGGCAGAAGCGCCGGCTTCTTCCCCGTGGTGGCGGCGAGCGAGGCGAGCGCCCAGCCGACCCAGGGGTCGTTCGGATCGAGCCGGGTCGCGGCGAAAGTCTCCATCCGGCTCGAACGAACTTGAACTTTCTCGAAGCCATTCGCAGCAAAATGCGTACGGATTGCATCGACGGCCGCGATCGGATCGGTGCCGACCACGAAGCGCAGCTGGATGGTCGCCTTGGCCGAGGCCGGCACGGCATTGACCGGGGCCGCCGGGGTGCCGGTCTCGTAGGCGAGCACCTCGAGCGCGTTCCACCCGAACACCCGCTCCTCCGGCGTCAGGCCGGGCTCGCCCCAGTCCCGGTCGATCTCCGGATCGTTCGGGCCGCCGCCGACCTTGAGGTCGGCGATCGCCTCCCTGACCGCCGGCGGGATCGGCGGCGGACGCAGGGCGTCGAGCAGGATGCGGCCGTTGCCGTCGACCAGCGACGCGATGGCGTTGGCCAGGATGGTGCCCGGATTGGCGAGGAGCCCGCCCCAGTTGCCGGAGTGATGGGCACCCTCGCGGAGGTCGACCGAGAGGTCGATGTTCATGGCGCCGCGCGAGCCGAGGAACACGGTCGGGCGCTCGGCGGTCAGGCGGGGGCCGTCGGAGGCGATCAGCACGTCGGCGGCGAGCCGGGCGCCGTGGCTCTCGGCGAGCGCCCGCAGACCCGGCGAACCGGCCTCCTCGCCCATCTCGATCAGGATCTTGGCGTTGAAGCCGAGCCGGCCGCCGCGCTCGGCGAGGACCGCCTCCAGCGCGGCGATGTTGACCGAATGCTGGCCCTTGTTGTCGGCGGTGCCGCGGCCGTACCAGCGGTCGCCCACCACGGTGACCGACCACGGTTCCAGCCCCTCGCGCCAGCGGCCCTCATGGCCGAGCACCACGTCGCCATGGCCGTAGACGAGCACGGTCGGCAGGCCGGCATCCTCGATCCGTTCGGCGATCAGGAACGGGCCGCGGCCGAGGACCGGATTGGCGACGAGGGTCGAGGCGAAGCCGAGCCGGTCGAGGCAGGGCACCATCTCGTCGGTCAGATAGGCGGCGAGTTCGACGCCGCGCTGGCCGGACTGGCTTTCGGTCTTGATCGCGACCCGGCGGGTGAGATCGGCGAGGAAGCGGCCGGAGGCGAAGAGATCGGCGGCACGGGCGACGGCACCGGCGCGCGACGGCATGACGGACATGGGATGGGACCTTGGGTCGGTAGGACGGATACGGGAGACGAAGGATCAGGACCGGATCGGACGGCGGCGGGGCGCCGGCCTTGCCGGTCCGGGCGGGTTCAGCCGGCGAGTGCGAGGGCCGGCCCGGCATTGTGGCAGGTGGCGAAGCCGTCCGCGAAGGCCACGCTGGCCGGGGCCTCGCGGCTGCAGCGCTCGGTCGCCTGCGGGCAGCGCGGATGGAAGGTGCAGCCGGAAGGCGGGGCGATCGGGTTCGGGAAGGCGCCCGAAATGCCGGCCTCCGGCATGCCGAGATCGGGATCGGGCGTCAGCACGCTGTCGAGCAGGGCCCGCGAATAGGGATGCGCCGGCGCGCCGAACAGCCCTTCCCGCCCCCGCTCCTCGACGATCCGGCCGAGATACATCACCGCGACCCGGTCGGCGAGATGCTCGACCACCGCCAGATTGTGGCTGATGAAGAAATAGGTCAGCCGGAACTCGCGCTTCAGGTCCATCAGCAGGTTGAGGATCTGGGCCTGGACCGAGACATCGAGTGCGGAGGTCGGCTCGTCGCAGATCAGCACGTCCGGCCGCATCACGAGGGCGCGGGCGATGGCGACGCGCTGGCGCTGGCCGCCGGAGAGCTGGTTCGGATAGGCATCGATCACCCGGCGGGGCAGCCCGACGGCATCGAGCATCTCGGCGACCTTGGCCTGGCGCTCGGCCGAGGACCCGATGCCGTGGGCGACCAGCGGCAGCGCGACCAGGTCGGCGACCGACTTGCGCGGATTGAGCGACGAATAGGGATCCTGGAACACCGGCTGGATGCGCCGGGCGACCTCGCGCCGGTCGGTCTGGCCGATCGGCACGCCGTCGATGCGAATTTCGCCCGAGGTCGGCGCGATCAGGCCGAGCAGCAGCTTGGCGAGCGTCGACTTGCCGGACCCGCTCTCGCCGACCAGCGCATGGACTTCGCCGCGCGCGACCGTCAGCGACACGCCGCCGACCGCCGTCAGCGTCGCCTTGGGCTTCATGAAGCCCTGGCCGACCCGATAGGTCTTGGTCACGTCCTTCAGTTCGAGCACCGGAACGGTCATTGCGGGCTCCCGACGGTTTCGAGGATACAGGCCATGCGGTGGTTGCCGCCGAGCAGCCGCTCCGGGATGGCACCCGCGCAGGCCTCGGCGGCATGGTCGCAGCGGTTGCGGAAGGCGCATCCGAACACGTCCCCGACGAGGCCCGGCACCTGGCCGGGGATCGTGCCGAGCGGCTCGCCCGGCCGGGTCCGGCCCGGCACCGGGATCGAGCGCAGCAGGCCGCGCGTATAGGGATGGCTCGGCGCGCCGAACACCTCGCGCACGGTGCCGGTCTCGACCAGGCGGCCGGCATACATCACCGCCACCTTGGTGGCGACGCGGGCGACGACGCCGAGATCGTGGGTGACCAGGATCAGCGCCATGCCGAATTCCTGCTGCAGGTCGCGCAGGAGCCGCAGGATCTGGGCCTGGATGGTCACGTCGAGCGCGGTGGTCGGCTCGTCGGCGATGATCAGGTCGGGCTCGCACATCAGCCCCATGGCGATCATCACGCGCTGGCGCAGGCCGCCGGACAGCTGGTGCGGATACTGGCCGAGCCGGGAGGCCGCCGCCGTGATGCCGACGCGCTCCAGGAGATGCACCGCCCGCTCGCGCGCCGCCTTGGCCGATACGGTGCGATGGCGGCGCAGCGCCTCGGTCAGCTGGTCGCCGATCGTATAGGCCGGGTTGAGCGAGGTCATCGGCTCCTGGAAGATCATCGCCATGCGGTCGCCGCGCAGATCCTCCTTCTGCCGCTCGCCCGCCGCCATCAGGTCGATGCCGTCGAAGCGCAGGGTCGCGGCCTTGCGGATGGCGCGCGACGGCAGCAGGTCCATCAGGGCGAGCGAGGTCAGCGACTTGCCCGATCCGCTTTCGCCGACGATGGCCAGCGTCTCGCCGCGCTCCAGCGTGAAGGAGACCCCGCCGACCGCATGCAGCAGGCCGGCCTCGGTCGGGATGTCGATGGTCAGGCGGTCGACTTCGAGCAGCGCCATCGGTTCAGCTCCGGTTTTCGGGCGCGGTCACGTCGCGCAGGCCGTCGCCGAGGAGGTTGATCGCCAGCACCAGGCTCGCCAGCGCCACGCCCGGAATGGCGATCACCCAGGCGCTGAAGAACATGAACTGCTTGCCCTCGGCGATCATCAGCCCCCAGGACGGCAAGGGCGGCTGCACGCCGAGGCCCAGGAAGGAGAGCGCGGCCTCGAGCAGGATGGCGTGGGCCATCTCCAGGGTGGCGACCACGATCAGCGGGTTGAGGATGTTGGGCATCACCTCGGACAGCACGATGCGCCGGGTCGAGCAGCCGATCGCGCGGGCGGCGGCGATATAGTCGGCATGGGCGACCTGCATGGTGGCCGAGCGGGCGACCACGGCGAAGCGGTCCCAGAGCAGGAGGCCGAGTACCAGGATGACGGTTTCGAGCGAGGACCCGACCAGGGCGGCGGCGGCGAGCGCGATCAGCACCACCGGCAGCGCCAGACGGACATTGACGACATAGCCGATCGCCATGTCGACCCGGCCGCCGAAATAGCCGCCGGCGACGCCGAGCGCGGTGCCGATCAGGCCGGAGACGACGACCGTGGCGATGCCGATCAGGAGCGAGATGCGCGCGCCGTAGACCAGCCGGGCGAAATAGTCGCGGCCGAGCTTGTCGGTGCCGAGCCAGTGCTCCCAGCTACCCTTGGCGTGCCAGACCGGCGGGATCAGGCGGCGGGCGATGTCCTGGTCGTAGGGGTCGTAGGCGGTGATCAGCGGCGCGAACAGCGCCATCGCGACGATGATGGCCAGCACGGTGGCGCCGATCATGAAGCTCGGATTGCGGCCGGCGCGGCGCAGGAAGCGGGCGGTCGGCGAACGGCGCGGCGGCACGGCTTCGAGCGCGGCGGCAGGGGCCAGGGCGGAGGAAGGCGCAGGGGCGGTCATGCGACGCGGATCCTCGGGTCCAGCCAGGCGTTGATGAGATCGGCCAGGAAGGTCAGGCCGATATAGATCGAGGCGAGCAGGAGCACGATCGCCTGCACGACGGGGAAGTCCTTGCGGCCGATCGCCTCCCAGGCGAGATGGCCGAGGCCGTGCATGGAGAAGACCGCCTCGACCACGATCGAGCCGCCGAGCATGAAGCCGAACTGCACCGCCGCCAGCGCCACGACCGGCACCACCGCGTTGCGCAGCGCATGCTTGAAGAGGACGGTCGGCCAGCGCAGGCCCTTGGCGCGGGCGGTGCGGATATAGTCGGAGGCGAGCACGTCGAGCATGCCGTTGCGGGTCAGGCGCATCACCGCCGGCACCGCGTACCAGCCGAGCGCGATCGCCGGCATCACGAAATGCGCCCAGGTGGCATTGCCGGAGACCGGCAGCCAGCGCAGGTTGACGGCGAAGACGAGGATCAGCGTCAGCCCGAGCCAGAAGGTCGGGATGGCCTGTCCGAGCACGCAGAAGACCAACGCGGCGCGGTCGATCCAGCCGCCCCGGTTGACCGCGGCGACGACGCCGAGCGGGATCGCGACCAGAAGCGCCAGGCCGAGCGCGATGGCACCGAGCGTCATGGTCACCGGCATGCGCTCGGCGACCAGCGCGGCGACCGTCTCGCGGAAATAGAAGGAGCGGCCGAAATCGAAATGCAGCGCCCCGGCAAGCCAGTCGAGATACTGGACCGCGAGCGGCTTATCGAGGCCGTATTGGATGCGGACCTGTTCGACCTGTGCGGGCGACGCCTCCGGCCCGGCGATCGCCAGGGCGAGGTCGCCGGAGAGATGCAGCAGCAGGAAGGCGACGATCGACACGGTCAGGGCGACCGACAGCGCAACGCCGAAGCGCCGCAGGATGTAGAGAAGCATGGAAGCCTCCGGAAACCGGGGAGCGGGCGACAGGGCGCGCGATCGGAACGGCGCGCCCTGTCCGGCAGGTCCGGCAGCGGGTGGCGGGCTTTGGGATCGGGATCCCGACCGCCCGCCCCTCGCCTCACTTCCAGCGGGCCGCGTAGAAGCGCGGCATCTCGTCGGGCTGTGCCGCGAAGGCGAGATCGGACGAGAAGGCATAGTTGGTCGAATAGGAGAAGAGCGGGAACAGATAGGCCTTGGCGGCGATCGCCGAGAGGGCCTCCTGGTAGGTCTTCTTGCGCTCGGCGAGGTCGATGGTGGTGTCGGCCTTGTCGAGCAGGGCCTTGATCGAGGCATCGCGGCTCATGTCGTCCTCGTCGCCCTTGAACCATACGCCGGTGAAGGCCGAGGCATCGCCGACCGAGAAGGAACCCCAGGTCTGGTAGTAGATCGGCACCTTGCCGGCCCGGTTCAGCTCGCGCAGGGCGCCGTATTTCAGGTAGTTCAGCTTGGCGCGGATGCCGACCGCGCGCAGGTAGCCGATCACCGCCTCGGCATAGTCGCGCTCGCGATAGGCATAGAACTCGATGTCGAAGCCGTTCGGATAGCCGGCCTCGGCGAGCAGCGCCTTGGCCTTGGCCGGATCGTAGGCATAGCGCGGCACGCCCTCGTCGGTGCAGCCGGTCTGGTCGATGAAGCAGGCCGAATTCATCACGCGCGCGCCGCCGCGGACCAGATTGTCGACCATCGCCTTGCGGTCGATGGCATGCGAGATGGCCTGGCGGACCTTCTCGTTCTTGAGCGGAGTATTCGAGTCGGACCGGCCGATGGCGTCGAACTGCAGGAAGCCGACGCGCATGGTCTCGGCGGCCAGCACGGTCACGTTGGGCACCGATTCGAGCTGCTTGGCCTGGTCGGTCGGCACCCGCCAGATCCAGTCGACGCCGCCGGTCATCAGTTCGGCCATGCGCGTGTCGCCGTCCGGGATGACGCGGAACTCGAGCTTGCCGATGGCGACGTCGCCGAGCGGGCTGCCCTTCCAGTAGGTTTTGGACTTCTCGAGCTTGACGCCCTTGCCGCTGTCGACCGACGTGATCCGGTAGGGTCCGGTGCCGACCGGCGCCTTGGCGAAGCCGTCGAGACCGACCTTCTTGAAATAGGCCGCCGGGAAGATCGGCGTCGGGCCGGCGAGATATTCGAGCGCCGCCGGGAACGGTCCCTTCAGCTTGATGCGGACCTTGTAGTCGTCGAGCTTTTCGGTCGACGCCATCCAGCTGACATTCTGCTTGGTCACCACCTTGGCTTCGGGCGTCAGCACGTAGTTGAAGGTGAAGACGACGTCGTCGGCCGTGAAGGGCGAGCCGTCATGGAAGGTGACGCCCTTGCGCAGGTCGAGATCCAGCGTGACCGGATCGACCCAGGTCCAGGAGGTCGCCAGATAGGGCTCGTAGGCGCCGGTCTTCGGATTGCGATGGACCAGCGTCTCCCAGGCGTGGCGGGCGATGATCACGCCCTCGCGCACGTTGTTGTGGTAGGGGCTGATGTTTTCCGGTTCGCTGTCGGACGCATAGACCAGCGTATCGTTGGCCTTGCCGGCCAGGGCCGCGCCCGGCAGGCCCAACGCCATCGCCGCCGCCAGGACCCAAAGGCTTCCGCGCTCGATTGCCACCATGCCCCATCTCCACCGTGGTTGTGTGCGCTGCACCAAAGTTGACCATGGCACGGTAATAGGCAAAACGGCCTCTCACAATTATAATATTTGGATCGGATCATTGCCGTTTCGGCAAGGCATGGGAACCGGCAGCATGCATGGCACGGCATTGCGCTACTTCATGGAGGTCGTCCGGACCGGCTCGATCGCTGAGGCCTCGATCCGCCTGAACGTGGCCGGATCGGCGATCAGCCGGCAGATCGGCAAGCTGGAGGCCGATCTCGGCGTCGAGCTGTTCGAGCGCCGGCCGCGCGGCATGGTGCCGAGCCAGGCCGGCGAATTGCTGGCCCGCCACGCCCGGCGCACCTTCCTGGAGGCCGAGGCCGTCGCGCACGACCTGCAGCGCCTGCGCGGACTGGCAACCGGCGTCGTGCGGGTGGCCGCGACCGAGGGCTTCGGCATGATCCTGCTGCCGGCCGCGATCCGCAGCTTCCGGGAGCAGCATCCGGGCATCCGCTTCGAGCTCAAGGTGACGGCGCCGGGCGCGGTGACGCGACTGGTGCGCGGCGGCGATGTCGATATTGGGCTGACCTTCACCTTCGCGCCGGAGCCGGACGTGCGCATCATCGCAGCCGGGCGGGCTCAGATCGTCGCCGTGATGGCGCGCCATCATCCGCTCGCCGCGCGTGCCGCCCTGTCGCTGGCCGAGCTGGCGTCGGAACCGCTCGCCCTGCCGGAGAAGGACACCACCGCCCGGCAGATCTTCGACATCGCCTGCGGGCTCGCCGGGGTGACGGTCGAGCCGGTGCTGGAATCCAACTACATCGCCGGGCTGTGGAGCTTCGTCGAGATGGGCGGCGGGCTGACCATCGCCAGCGCCTTCACGGTGCATACACGCTCGACGCAGGATCGCGTCGCCTCGGTGCCGATCACCGGACCGGCGGTCGACCAGCGCCGCTACGAGGTCCAGGCCATGCTCGGCCGGCGCCTGCCCGACGCCGCCGAGGCCTTCGCAGTGCATGTCATCGCCGCGATCGACGAGTTGCTGGCGGCCTTCCCGTCGCCGGGGGACTGACCCGCACCGGCGAACGGCATCGACGGCCCCGGCGGCCCTTCAGCGATCCGGACGGCCCCTCAGGCGGCCCGCTCGCCGGCCGCGACCCGCGCGCGCGTCGCCGCGACCGCATGATCGAGCCACTGGGCGAAGCTCTCGGCATAGCTGCGCGAGACCGCGACCTGGAAGGATGCGGCATCCTCGGTCCACAGCCAGACCGGCATGCCGGCGATCTCGGTGACCGCCGCCGCACCGGCCGGGAAGACCGAGACATGCAGGTCCAGGCTGCAGCCGGTCTCCAAGAGCAGCCGCGCGGCCGGGCCTTCGATCCGGAAGCCCTCGCGCGCATCGGTCTGGTCGGTGACCAGCGCAGTCTCGCCGAGGCTTGCGGCCAGGCGCCGCTCCAGCGCCCAGCCGTCGCCGGGGGCGGCCGCGACCCAGTGGTCGACGCCGATGCCGAAGGCCATCAGGTCGCCGGCGCGGGCGAGGCGCGGCCCTTCGGGCAGCGCGAAGCCGAAGGTCTCGGCGAAGCGGGACCGGGCGGCGGCGGCACGGCTGCGGGGGGCGACGATGGCGGCGAACCCGGTCTCGAACGGGCGGACGGTGACGGCATCAGGCACGGGCGCGGTTCCCTTCCGGATCGACGAAGCACGGGGCGACGACCTCGACCTCGACATCGCCGCCGCGCACCGGATCGTAGGCGCGGACGATCTCGGCGTGGCGCTTGTCGCCATGGGCCAGGAAGCCGAGCCCGATCCAACAGCCGAGCGTCGGCGAATGGGCGACCGAGGTGATCCAGCCCTGGTCGTGGGCGGCGGTGGCATCCGGCCCCTTCGGCAGGAGATGGGCGCCGGCCCTGAGCCGTGCGGCCCGGTCGACCGGCTTCAGCCCGACCAGCCGGCCGCGGGCCGGATCGGTCAGATAGGGCCGTGCGGCGAGTACGCGGCCGATGCAGTCGTGCTTGCGTTCGGCGAAGGCGCCGAGCCCGAGCATGTGGGCGGAGGTCTGGCCGTTGATCTCCGAGCCGACCGGATGGCCCTTCTCGATGCGCATGGCGCCGACCGCCTCGGTGCCGTAGGGCACGATGCCGAAGTCCTGGCCGGCGATCAGCAGCCGGCGCATCAGGTCGGCGCCGCGCCGGGCCGGGACGGCGATTTCGAAGGCCAGTTCGCCCGAGAAGGTCAGGCGGAACAGGCGCGCGCGCACGCCGCCGAGCACGGTCGTCTCGGCGCAGGCGACCGGCGGGAAGGCCGCGCCGGACAGGTCGAAGCCGGGATCGACGATGCGGGCGAGCACGTCGCGGGCGCGCGGGCCGGCCAGCGCCAGCTGCGCCCATTGCTCGGTGGCCGACTGCACCACCACGTCCATCTCGGGGAACAGCACCTGCCGGGCATATTCGACCTGCTCGTAGACCTTGGCCGCATGGGCGGTCGAGCAGGTCATGACGAAGCGTTCCGGGCCGAGCCGGGCGACGGTGCCGTCGTCATAGGCATAGCCGTCCTCGCGCAGCATCAGGAAATAGGCGCAGCGGCCGACCGCCAGCTTCATCACCGAATTGGCGCAGAGCCGCGTCAGGAAGGCGGCGGCGTCCGGGCCGAACACCTCGATCTTGCCGAGGGTCGACATGTCGCAGACGCCGACCGCCTTGCGCACCGTCGTCACCTCGCGGTCGACGCTCTGCTGCCAGTCGGTCTCGTGCGGCAGCGGGAACCATTGCGCCCGCCACCACGGGCCGACCTCGATCATCTGCGCCTCGCGCTCGACCGCCACCATGTGGATCGGCGGCAGGCGGCGCGGCCGGAAGGCCATGGCGCGGTGATGGCCGGCCAGCGCCCCGATCGCCACCGGTTCGACCGGCGGGCGCATGGTGGTGATGCCGGTCTGCGGAATGGTGCGGCCGGTCAGTTCGGCCAGGATGGCGAGGCCGTTCAGATTGGCGGTGCGGCCCTGGTCGGTCGCCATGCCGAGGGTCGTGTAGCGCTTCAGATGCTCGACCGAGACGTAGCCCTCGCGCGCGGCCAGCGCCACGTCGGCGTCGGTCACGTCGTGCTGGAAGTCGACAAAGGCCTTGCCGGCGCCCTTCGATCCCCCGACATGCCAGAACGGCGTCAGCGCCGCGCCCTCAAGGTCGACCGCCGCCTCCGTGCCCCCGGCCGCGAAGATGTCGGCGAGCCGGAAGGTGCCGGCGGCCGCGCCGGCGAGGCGGATGCCGGGCGGCAGCTTTCCGGCCGTGAAGGCGGCATGGGCGTCCGACCAGACCGGGCGGTCGCCGCGATGGGTGGCGAGCTGGATGTCCGGCTGCCAGTTGCCCGAGACGCCGAGCGCGTCGGTGGCGATCCGGTCGGACCCGCCGCCCGGCAGATCCACGTCGATCGCCTCCAGAGCCTTGCCGCCGAGCGCGCGCCGCAGCCGCGCCCCGGCGAGCGCCCGCCCGCTGCCGGCCGCCACCGCGGCGGTCAGCGCCGGGGCGACATCGGCACGCGGGTCGATCACGGCCGCGACCGTGACGCCGGAGGCGATCAGGTCGGCGGCGGCGTGCCAGCCGCTGTCGTTGGCGGTGAAGAGGGTGACGGCGCGGCCCGCCGCCGCCCCGTAGCCGACCGCATAGTGGCGCAGCGCGCCGGCCAGCATGACGCCCGGCAGGTCGTTGCCGGGGAACACGATCGGCCGCTCGATCGCACCGGCGGCGACGATCGCCTCGCCGGCGACCAGCGTCCAGGCGCGCTGGCGCGGGCAATGCGGCGGCGGCACCGGCAGATGGTCGGCGACCCGCTCCAGCGCGCCGAACTGGCCGCCGTCATAGGTGCCGAACACGGTCGTGCGCCGGAGGATGCGGACATGCGGCGCCGCGGCGAGTTCCGCCTCGACGGCGGCCGCCCAGGCGGCGCCGGGCTGGCCGTCGATCGTCCGCCGCGTGGTCAGGAGCGAGCCGCCGAGCCGGGCGTCGCGCTCGACCAGGATGACCCGCCGCCCCGCACGGGCCGCCGTCCGGGCAGCGAGCAGGCCGGCCGGGCCGGAACCGACCACGAGCAGGTCGGCATGAGCGGTCGCGGTCTCGTAGCTGTCCGGGTCGGGCTCGCCGGATAGGCGGCCGAGACCGGCCGCACGCCGGATCAGCGGCTCGTAGAGCTTTTCCCAGAAGCTCGAAGGCCACTTGAAGGTCTTGTAATAGAAGCCTGCCACAAAAAGCTTATCGAGCAGGCCGTTGACCGCCATCAGGTCGAAGGTGAGCGACGGCCAGCGGTTCTGGCTCCAGGCCTCCAGGCCGTCATAGAGCTCGACCACCGGCGCCTTCAGGTTCGGCTCGCGCCGGGCGCCGCCGCGCAGTTCGACCAGCGCGTTCGGCTCCTCCGGCCCGGCCGCGAACAGGCCGCGGCGGCGGTGATACTTGAACGAGCGCCCGAACAGGCTGACGCCGCCGGCCAGCAGCGCCGAGGCGAGGCTGTCGCCGGCGAGGCCCTGATAGGCCTTGTCGTCGAAGCGGAACGAAAGTCGGGTGGCGGGATCGACCAGCGTGCCGCCGGCGGAAAGACGATAGCCGCTCATCGGGCACCTCCCTCGGCTTCGACCGCCACCGCGGCTTCGGCCGCCACGACGGCTTCGGCCGCCACCGTGGCTTCGACCGGCACGACGGATTCGATCGCATGGGTCCGGGTATCGCGCGTCACCGTCACCCAGCCGTGGCAGCCGGCGCGGTGGAACCAGTGCTCGCGGATCGGGCCGGCCGGATTGTCGCGCAGATAGACATAGTCGAAGAAGGCCGCCTCGCCGGCGTCGGCCGCGGGGCGCACCGGCGCGGCATCGCCGCGGTAGGTGAATTCGGCCGCATCGCGCAGGCCGCAGAAGGGACAGGTGATCAGCATGGTTTCGGCTCGCGCGGCATCGGTGCGGGTGCGGCTTCAGTGCAGGTTCGGCTGGGCGCCCATGCCCTTTTCGTCGACCACCGCGCCGGAGCGGAAACGGTCGAGGGTCAGCAGCGTCGCGGTGGGATGCGGCGCGTCGCGGGCAAGGAGATGCGCGAAGGTCATGCCGGAGGCCGGCGTCGCCTTGAAGCCGCCGTAGCACCAGCCGGCATTGAGATAGAGCCCGTCGATCGGCGTCCGGTCGATGATCGGCGAGCCGTCCATGCTCATGTCCATGATGCCGCCCCAGTGGCGCAGGATGCGCGCCCGGCCGATCATCGGCATCACCGCAATGCCGCCCTCGCAGACATCGCGGATGACCGGCAGGTTGCCGCGCTGGGCGTAGGAATTGTAGCCGTCGATGTCGCCGCCGAAGACCAGGCCGCCCTTGTCCGACTGGCTGACATAGAAGTGGCCGGCGCCGAAGGTGATCACCCCGTCGACGGTCGGCTTCAGCCCCTCGGAGACGAAGGCCTGCAGGACGTGGCTCTCGATCGGCAGGCGCAGCCCGGCCAGGGATGCGACCCGCGAGGTGTTGCCGGCGACCGCCATGCCGACCTTGCCGGCCCGGATCGCGCCGCGGGAGGTCTCGACGCCGACGATGCGACCGCCCTCGCGCAGGAAGCCGGTCACCTCGGCATTCTCGATGATGTCGACGCCGAGCCGGTCGGCGGCGCGGGCATAGCCCCAGACGACGCCGTCGTGACGGGCCGTCCCGCCGCGCCGCTGCAGGAGGCCGCCGCGGATCGGGAAGCGGGCATTGTCGTAGTCGAGATAGGGATGGCGGGCCATCACCTCCTCGCGGGTCAGGAGTTCCGCGTCGATGCCGTTGAGGCGCATGGAATTGCCGCGCCGGGCATAGGCGTCGCGCTGCGAATCCGAATGGTAGAGGTTCAGGACGCCGCGCTGGCTGACCATGGTGTTGAAGTTGAGGTCGGCCTCCTGGCGCTCCCAGAGCTTCATGGACAGTTCGTAGAAGGACACGTTGCCGGGCAGCAGATAGTTCGACCGGATGATGGTCGTGTTGCGCCCGGCATTGCCCGAGCCGATCCAGCCCTTCTCGACCACCGCCACGTTGCGGATGCCGAAGGTGGCGGCGAGATGATAGGCGGTGGCGAGCCCGTGGCCGCCGCCGCCGACCACCACGACATCGTAGGACGGCTTCGGCTCCGGCTTGCGCCAGGCCGGTTTCCAGCGGCGATGGCCGGTGAGCGCACCGGCGACGAGCGAGGCGATCGAATAGGTCATGGAAGCGCGCGGAGCCTCAGAACGGCGGACGGGCCAGGACGATGCGGGGCGGTCGGCGAAAACCGTTGTGGCCGCCAGTCTCCCGGGCTAGGACATCCCCTGCATGCCCAAGAACGCTGACTTCTTGCCTGAAAGCGCGGAACTTGCGATCGGCTTCCTGCTGCTGCCGGACTTCGCGATGATGTCCTATGCCTGCGCCAGCGAACCCTTGCGCGCGGCCAACCGGCTCTCCGGGCGGACGCTCTATCGCTGGCGCCATTTCTCGGTCGACGGCGGACCGGTGATGGCCTCGAGCGGCGTGCCGATCGTGCCGGACGGGCGCATCGGCGACGATGTCCGGCTCGACGCCCTGTTCGTCTTCGCCGGCGGCAATCCGTCGACCATCGAGCATGGCCCGACCGAGGCCTGGCTGCGCACGCTGGCGCGGCGCGGCGTCCGGCTCGGCGGCATTTCCGGCGGCCCGTTCCTGCTCGCCCGCGCCGGCCTGCTCGCCGGCCGGCGGGCGACCATCCACTGGGAGCATCTGCCGGCCTTTGCGGAGAGCTTTCCGGATGTCGGGACGACCGGCACCGTCTACGAGATCGACGGCGACCGGATGACCTCGGCCGGCGGCGTCGCCGCGCTCGACATGATGATCGAGCTGATCGCGCGCGATCACGGCGCGGCGCTGGCCGCGGCCGTCGGCGACTGGTTCCTCAGGAGCGAACTGCGCGCCGGCGGCACGCCGCAGCGCACCGGCACGGCCGAGCGGCTCGGCATCGCCGATCCGCGGCTCCTGCGCGTGCTGTCGCATATGGAGGCGAACCCGACCGAGGCGCCGTCGCGCCTCCGGCTGGCGCGCATCGCCGGATTGTCGGTGCGGCGGCTCGAGGACCTGTTCGCGGCCCATCTCGGCAGCACGATCGGGCGCCATGCGCTGGCCCTCAAGCTCGACCGCGCGCGCCGGCTGCTGACCCAGAGCGGATTGTCGGTGATCGAGGTGGCGACCGCCTGCGGCTTCCAGAGCGCGAGCCATTTCTCGCGCAGCTACCGGACCCGGTTCGGGATTCCGCCGAGCGCCGATCAGGCCGGCCGCGCGGGCCTGCCGCGCGACGGGCCGGGCCGGGAGCGCCCCGGTCGGGAGGGATCCGGCCGGGAGGGCCCTGGTCGAGAGGGATCCGGTCGGGAAAGCCCGGGGCGGGATGGCTCCGGTCAGGATGGCTCCGGTCGGGATGCAGCCGGACGGGCCGCGGTCAGATCGCAATCGAACAGGACGTCGCCGCCGAGCCGATAGATGCCGGCCGGCGGCCTGAGCACGTCCGCCAGCCGTTCGACGCCCGGCAGCGCGATGCCGGTCGGTCCGGCGCCGATCAGCACCGGCGCGACGATGACATGCAGCCGGTCGAGCGCGCCGGCGGCGAGGAAGCGCGACACGGTCTGCGCCCCGCCCTCGATCAGGAGCCGTCCGAGCCCGGCCGCCGCCAGCGCGTCGGCGACCGCGGCAGGCGCCAGTCCGCCGGGTCCGGCATCGACGACCAGATGCTCGACGCCGGGCGGCAGGTCGGGCGAGGCATCCGGGCCGGTCACCACCACGCGCCGGGCGCCGTCGTCACGAAAAAGTTGGAGCGCCCGCGGCGTCCGCCCGTTGGGATCGATCACGACGCGGGCGGGCGAACGGCCCTCGCAGAAGCGCACGCCGAGCTGCGGGTCGTCGGCGACGGCGGTCGAGACGCCGACCACCACGGCATCGACCAGGGCGCGCAGCCGGTGCAGGTGGGCGAGCCCGCCCTCCCCGTTGATATATTTGGATTCCCCGCTCGGCGTCGCGATCCGCCCGTCGAGCGACTGGCCGAACTGGCCGACCACGAAGCGGGCGCCCCGGAACGGATCGAACAGGGCTGCCCAGGGGCCGGGCAGAGCGCCGCCGCTTTTGCAGGCGGTCGTGATGGCGCGCCACTCGGCGTCGCCCGGCTGGTCGTGATAGGGTGTCAGCGGTCTCGCCTCACATTTTCGTTCACGGGATGTCATCCATCCGGTGCGGAGATATGTATATGGCGATGTGACGAACAGGAAAGCGGCATCGCGCCGATGAAATCCGGTCTCGTCTGATCTGTATCCGCAGCTTTTCAAGAAGCGCTGCGCCGGGAGACGCGTTGCATGACGGCCTTGGAAACCCTGTTCGGAAGCGATGCCCGCCGCGGCGTCGAGCGCGCCGTGGCCGAATTCCGTTCGGGACGACCCTGCCTGATTTGCGATCACGACGGCGCCTCGCTTCTGGCCGCGCCGAGCGAAGGGCTCGACGATGCCCGGCTCGGCGCGCTGTCGGCGCTGGCCGGCGGCCGCGCGCCGAGCCTCATCCTGACCGGGCGTCGGGCGCACTGGCTGGGTCTCCTGGATCACGAGCCGGAAGCCGTGGCGCTGGACATGCGCGCCGGCGTCGATGCCGCGACGGTCGCCGGTCTGGTGCTCGGCGCCCGCGAACCCGCGGCGATGCCGGTCGCCGCCGATCTCCGGCCGGCCGACGCCTTCGGGCGCGCCGCGGTCGACATCGCCCGCCTCGCCCATCTCGCGCCGAGCGTCGTCCTGATGGCGCTGTCGCCCGCGCGCATCGCCGAGATCGCGCCCTTCGTGGTCGGTGTCACGATCGGCGAGGTCGCGGCCTACCGGGCCAGCGTGCCGTCCGACCTGATGATCGTCTCGCAGGCGCGCGTGCCGCTGCGCCCCGACGTGCCGAGCCGCTTCGTGGTCTTCCGCGGCGGCGGCAGCCTGCACGACCAGGTCGCCATCGTGGTCGGCACCCCGCCGGTCGATGCGCCGGTGCCGGTCCGCCTGCACTCCGCCTGCCTGACCGGCGACCTGTTCGGATCGCTGAAATGCGATTGCGGCGACCAGTTGCGCAACACCGTCGCGCGCTTCCACGAGATCGGCGGCGGCGTGCTGCTCTATCTCGACCAGGAAGGCCGCGGCATCGGCATCGCCAACAAGATGCGCGCCTACCGGCTGCAGGAGACCGGCTTCGACACCATCGATGCCGATGCGCAGCTCGGCTTCCGCGACGACGAACGCGACTATTCGGAAGCGGCGCGGATGCTGCAACTGCTCGGCTATTCCCGGGTGGCGCTGCACTCCAACAACCCGCGCAAGCTGGAGGCGCTCAGGCGCGCCGGGCTGACCGTGGTCTCGCGCGAGCCGGTCAAGACGCCGGTCACGCTGGAGAATGCCCGCTATCTGAAGACCAAGGCCGCACGCGCCGGCCACCTGATCGATACCGCCTGGGTCGACGAGGTCGAGGCGGCGCTCGTCGCGTCCGCCCGGGCGACGGCCGCCGAATAGGCGCGGCGCGATCGCTGCGGCCGCGCCTTGTTCCCGAGGGAACAGACGCGGCCGGCGCAGCCTGCTAGCGTCGTCCCTGCGGCACATGTCCTGCCGAAGGAGGAACGCCGATGGGAGAAGCGCAGCGCTATACCCGCGTCGCCAGGGCCTTGCACTGGCTGATCGCCCTGCTGGTGGCCGGCAATGTCGTGGGCGGCATCGTCATCGCGAATGTCGAGAACCAGAACACGCTCTACGACCTGCACCGGTCGACCGGCTTCGTGATCCTGTGTCTTGCGGCGATCCGGATCGTGTGGCGGCTGACCCATCGGCCGCCGCCCTTGCCGGCCCATATGCCGGCCTTGCAGAAATTCGCCGCCGAGGCGGTGCATTGGGCGCTCTACGGCTTCATGTTCGCCACCCCGCTCGCCGGCTGGGCGGCCGCCAACGCCTATGGGGCGACGGTCTCGGTCTATTGGCTGTTCAACCTGCCGTCGATCGCGCCCAAGGACGAGGGATTGTTCAACATCCTGAAGGGGACGCATGCGGTGCTGGCGATCAGCTTCACCGGCGCGATCCTGGTCCATTTCGCCGGCGCCATGTTCCACACTATCGTCCAGCGCGACGGCCTGATGCGGCGCATGTGGCCAGTCTGAGCCCGGGGCCGGTCTGAGCCGGGGCTCGATGCCCGGCCGGGCGTGAAGTCCGACCGGGCGGCGACGGATCGTCGCCCGGTCGGGGATGGTGTGCGGTCACATCGGCCGGTTCTTCTTGCGCCGCTTGATGATGTTGATCGCCTCGACGCCGGCCGAGAAGGCCATGGCGGTGTAGATGTAGCCGCGCGGGATGTGGAAGCCGAGGCCATCGGCGACCAGCGCCACGCCGATCAGCAGCAGGAAGGCCAGCGCCAGCACCTTGGTGGTCGGGTGGCGCTCGATGAAGGCCGAGACCGGGCCGGCGGCGACATACATGACGCCGACCGCGATCACCACGGCGGCGACCATGACCTCGACATGGTCGGCGAGACCGACGGCGGTGATGATCGAATCGACCGAGAAGACGAGGTCGATCAGCACGATCTGGCCGATCACCAGGTTGAAGGCCTTGGGCGCGGCGATCTTGGCCTCGCTGACGGCATCCTCCTCGACCTCGTCGTGGATATGGCCGACCGCCTTCCAGATCAGGAAGGCGCCGCCGCCGATCAGGATGATGTCCTTCCACGACAACGCAAACCCGAAGGCGGTGAAGACCGGATCCTTCAGCGCCACGATGGCGGAGATGAAGAACAGCAGGATGATGCGGAACACCAGCGCCAGCATCAGGCCGATCTGGCGCGCCCGCTTGGCGAGTTCGGGGCTGAGCTTGGCGGTCACCACCGAGATGAAGACCACGTTGTCGATGCCCAGCACGATTTCGAGCGCCGTCAACGTGATCAGGCTCGCCCAGACCGCAGGGTCGGTCAGCAGTTCGATCATCCCACTCCTCGCATTGCGGTGTGCCGCGCGGCCCCGTGCCGGCAGCTTAACCGATGCGCTGGAGATAGAACGCTGCGCAATTGCCGCAAGGTCCACCCTGTCAGGTTTCGGTCAGTTTAGTCCCGCTGCGGCCAGCAGCCGCGCGCCGACCGGCGAGGCCAGGATCAGCCCGGCGCCCCAGGCCGCCAGCAGGAGCCCGATGGCATAGGACAGGCCGCGCGAGACGACGGCCTTCTCGACCGTCATGATCGCGCCCAGGATCGCGATCCAGACCACGTTCATGATCCCGACCGCGAACATCACCGCCATCAGCGCCCAGCAGCAGCCGAAGCAGGCGATGCCCTGCCCGATGCCGAAGCGAATGACCGCGCGCCGGTCCGCCCGCCAGCCGGAGGCGAGCGCGGTCGCCGGGACCCGGCAGCGCACCAGGCAGGCGGCCTTCATCGGCGTCAGCTGGTAGAGGCCGGCGGCGATCAGCGTCGAGCCGGCGAGCACCAGGCTGGCCGGCGCCATGGCCGGCGTCAGCGCGCCGAGCACCGTGAGCCCGGCCTGGACGACGGTGGCGGCGACCGCGAACAGCGTCCAGACGGCCAGATAGCCGAGCGCGACCAGCACCGTCGCGGCCGATCCGATCCGTTCCGCCCGCGCGCGCCGGTCGAAGGCGGCGAGCATCGGTGCGGCGCTCGGCAGCATCATGGCCAGCACCATGGCGAGCCACATCAGGAAGACCAGCGCCAGATCGCCCGCCCCCCAGGGCCCCGCCCCCGGCATGCCGAAATGGCCCGCATCCGGCGTGCACAGCACCGCGAGCGCGGCCCGTGCGCCCTCGGGCAGTCCGGCGAAGAGATTGAAACGGTTCAGCCAGCCCATGCCGGGACCGAGCGCGGTCATGTCGGTCGCCGGCAGCATGGCGGCGACCAGGACGGCGAGCCAGGCCCAGCCGAGGCCGACGGCGAGCGCGAAGGAGACCATCAGCGGCGCCGGCACGCGCGCGCCCGCCTCCTGCCCGGAGGCGCGGCGTTCGGGATCGGCGGCGAGGCTCGCGGATGGGAACGGCATGGCGGGCGGCTGTCTCGCGGGTGTCTCTTCGGAACCGGATTTATCCCCTTAGCACGACAATCGCGCGCTGGCTTTGATCCAACCCCATGTGCGGATCGCCGCCGCGGGCTATATGAAGGCGCCAGCATGCCCGTTCCGCCGATCCGACCCGGAGAGTGCCCATGACCGCGCCCGTAGCCGCAGCCTTCGACGTTGCCGTGGTGGGGGCCGGCCCGTCCGGGCTCGCCGCCGCGCTCCTGATGGCGCAGTCCGGCTTCCGCACCGTCTCGATCGCCCCGCAGGCGCTCCCCGCCGACCACCGCACCACGGCCCTGCTCGGCGGCTCGACCGCGCTCCTGGAGCGCATGGGCGTCCTGGAGGCCCTGACCGCGCGCGGCGCGGAGCTCCGCACCATGCGCCTCGTCGACGTGACCGGCCGGCTGATCCGCGCGCCCGAGGTCGATTTCCACGCCCGCGAGATCGGCCGCGGCTCGTTCGGCATCAACGTCACCAACGGCGACATCCTCGACGTGCTCGGCGCGGCCGCGGACGCGACGCCGAACCTGACCCGGATCGACGGGATGGTCGAGACCGTCGAGCTCGGCGAGCGGCTGGCCCGGCTGACCACCGCGTCCGGCGCCGTCATCGAGGCGAAGCTCGCCGCCGCCGCCGACGGGCGCCGCTCGCGCCTGCGCGAGGCCGCCGGCATCGGCGTCAAGACCTGGACCTATCCGCAGTCGGCGTTGATCCTCAACCTGAAATGCGAAGTGCCGCATGACGAGGTCTCGACCGAGTTCCACGGCCGCCACGGCCCCTTCGTGCTGGTGCCGCTGCCCGGCAACCGCATATCGGTCGTCCTGGTCGAGCAGCCGGCCGAGGCCGAGCGCCTGGCCGCGCTCGACGACGCGGCGCTCGCGCGCGAACTGGAGCGGCGCGCCCATTCGCTGCTCGGCCGCTTCACCGTCGACAGCCCGCGGCAGGTCTATCCGCTGTCCGGCCTGACCGCGCAGCGCTTCGCCGACCGCCGCGTCATGCTGATCGGCGAGGCCGCGCATGTCTTCCCGCCGGTCGGCGCGCAGGGGCTCAATCTCGGCCTGCGCGATGTCGGCTTCCTGGCCGAGGTCGCCGTCCGCGCCCGCCGCGCCGGCCGCGACATCGGCGGCCCCGAGACTTGCGCGGATTTCGACCGCGCCCGGCGCGGCGACGTGACGCTGCGCACCGCCATGGTCGACATGGCCGACCGCGCCCTCCTCTCCGACCACCTCCCCGCCCAACTCCTGCGCGGCCTCGGCCTCGCCCTCGCCGACCGCATCCCCCCGCTGCGCCGCCTGATCATCCGCGAAGGCCTGACCCCGACGTTTGGTACGCCGCGGGTGATGCGGGAGGTGTCTTAGGAAGGGCGGCGTTGAAGGGGCAGATCTTTCGATCCAGCGCAAAGCAGGCGGTTCGTCCCGTCTTCCTGCTTCTGCGTGTAAATGGGTTCTGTTCGCCTCATCAATGTTATTTTCCGATCGCACCTTGATGCGCTGGCAGCCTCAACCACAAGTTCCGTCGAGCTTTCGCGCATCACGATCTAAACATCGGAAGCCAACCTGTTGACATAGATTATGCTACGCACCTGATCGCACTTCGCTGAATTGCGGGTCAGGAGCTTCTCGATGGATATGAATACCGCAATAACTGCATTTCTACGGCATTGCCGAGCCGAGCGAGACCTTTCAGACAACACGCTCAAGGCTTACCGCCAAGATCTCCGGGAGCTCTCGAATTATCTGGTTCAAGGCCATCCCTCTCCGGATTCTCCGGGCGAGTTGGCAGCCTATGCAGAATGGCTCACCACGGTGAGGACACTCGCCCCCGCTACCGTAAAGAGGCGCCTTGCCTGCCTTAGGGCCCTCTTCGCATGGGCCGAGCGTCGAGGTGAAATCAGCGCCTCACCGTTTCGAACTGCCGAGTTAAGGGTGCGATTGCCAAGACGCCTGCCTCGATGCCTGACGGCGGTGGAACTGAGAAAGCTGTTCGCCTCGCGCCGAGACCGGGGCGCAGCCATCGCTCTCGCCATTCTGTTGCTATTCACGACGGGGATGCGGGTATCGGAATTGACGGCTCTGACCGTTGCCGACATCGACCTTGAGCGTAGGACGTTGCGCGTTCGCGGAAAGGGCAATCGAGAACGGCTTGTATTCCTTGCGTCGGCCGACGTCGTATCGGAACTGCGATCCTTCTTGAAAACTGAAGGAAGGCATCGAGCTTCCCCGCGGGCGTATTTGTTCCACAACAAAGTTGGCGGGCGCCTCTCAACGGATCAAATTAGGCGCGGGCTAAGAGCCGTTGCTGCCAACGCTGGAATTCCCCGTCGGATCACACCGCATATGCTTCGTCATTCAGCTGCGACAAGTTTGCTCGAAGCGGGCATTGATATTCGATTCGTCCAGCGACTGCTTGGACACCGGTCGATTTCAACCACTGAAATTTACACCCAAGTGAGCGACGAACGTCTCAAGCAGGCCGTGCTCAAGGCAAACACCTTAGGGAGGCTACGAGCAGGATAACTAGGAATTATGGTTGACTTCTGCGAACTGAAAAGCGGGGCCGTCTGGCTATCAGATTTGGAGGTTTTAGTTGAAATAGATAGTATCATTCAGAAATTCAGATACTATTCGTCGAAAAATTTCGGGCGCATACTCGTCATAGACAACGAAGTTCAACACGTTGAGTACTGGGCTCCATTTTATCATGAAATCATCGTTCATTTGCCATGTAGTTTCTTGAAGGAACCGAGAAATGCCTTGATTATTGGAGGAGGAAGTCTCTTCGCGGCTCAAGAGCTAATGAAATACGATTCAATTGAACATATTGATTTAGTTGATCATGATGCAAACGTTATTGAAGCAACAATGCTGGCATATCCTGAACGAAAACATATATTAGATGACCGAAGATTAAGAATATCATTTCAGAAATACGAGAAATTTCTCCCGGAGTGCAAAAATACGTATGATCTAGTTGTAAATGATTGCTTTGATTTGTATGAGGTTACAACTAGGAGAGAGATAGATTATTATAATATTCTTCTGAATCTTCTGAGTGAAGAAGGCATTTGTTCAGATTTAATATACAGAAGTATTTATGATGATGGCATACTGAATCGCGCTATACGTCGAATTCCAAGTCATCTCAATTACGCTGGATCATTAATCGCGGTGCCCGAGTATCCCGGTGTATTCCACTTATTAACGTTGTGGGGGAAATGCGGGGCTTTGGATAAAAAATTAACAAGATCGATAAACAATGAGCAAATAAATATGTCTCTCAACGGAGAATTCGCAGTTTTTGATCCGTCATTCTTAAACTATTATCTGTACTTGCCGCCATATTTAAATAGATTCGTTAGATAAATATCCGCGAAAATGTCACATCGGCAGAATCTGCAGTCATTTCATCAAAATATACTTTTGTCTTATTCCATTGGGGTCTCGCGCGTAGTTTCTCTGCGCAGATTTTTAACTCAGATCTATCACTGAAATGACCATATTCTAGAAGGTATTGCTCATTCTTGCTATCAGTTAGTGACCATTGCGAGCCAAGGAGACTGCAAGTCGATTCATGAGGTTTTCTCCGCAGATATATTGAGTTAACCTGCAGATAGTATAGTTCTTTGTATGGCGTTGTATCCAGCTTTACCCCAGAATGACCGGCAATTCCTTGTAGGACAAATCCGTGCTGCGTAGGGCAACGAGCTACTCTTCCCCCAATTCTTGCAACTCGTCCAAAAAAATCCGGATGAAAGAAATCTGGTATCACATTTTTTAGATAGGTCGTAGAAACAACACCAAGTAAACCCTCTCCTACATACCCATATCGCGCAAATATTCCAATCAAACTCTCACCATTCAGACTCTTCAATCGCAATGAAGAATCACTTCCATTTAGGAATTCCATTGCCTGATACTTTTCGCTATCAATTTTACCATCGAAATCGTATACATTTCGCCACTTCTTAGCATTTCCAAAAGGATTTCCAGGAAACAGTTGAATGTACGGCGATACGAGCCCGTCGATATAAACTTGATCTCCTTCTGAGATGCCGCCTTGTTGAAGACCTCTCATCCAGAAATCTAACGGGCCTTGATAAAGGTTTTTATAGAGAGCAGTTTCAATTACTTTTGCAAATGCATAGCTGCCGATCGCGCCAACGATTGTTTGCGCAGACGCCTCGAGCAGAGGTTTCCACAGAAGAGCATCAAGAACCATAATTCCTAGTTATCCTGCTTTGAAATTCGGTTGCTAGAGGTGAAATTTACACCGAAAGGTCGCTGAGTGCAAAGCGATTTCGATAAGACTGTCACAATGCAGCGTCCTGGCGAGCCACCGTCTGCACTTGCCACCCCCTCACCGCAACCCCGGCGCGATCGGGACCGGGATCGCCGTCAGCTCCCCGCCGCCCGGCACCTCCACCCGGCCGTTGAACAGCCCGCGGGCCTGGAAATGTGGGTCGGCGAGGGCTTCGTGGAGGGGGGCGACGAGGGTGGCGCAGCAGTCGGCGGCGGCGAAGATGGGGTGCCAGGCGGCGGCGGGGCGGGCGCGGAGGCGGTCAGCGACGGCGGCGCGGGTGGCCTCCGGGGTGGCGGCGTCGTCGCGATAGGCCGGCGGCAGGGCGATCGCGTCGCAGAAGGCCTGCCAGAACTTCTCCTCCAGGGCGCCGACGGCGATCAGGCGGTCGTCGGCGGTGGCATAGAGGCCGTAGCGCGGGCGGCCGCCGGTCAGGAGGTCGCCGCCGGGCGGCGGGGCCAGGCCGGACGCCTCAGCCTCGGCGAGCGCGAAGCCGGCGAAGGCGAACAGGCCGTCCGCCATGGCGATGTCGAGATGGGCGCCCTGCCCGGTCCGGCCGCGGCGGATCAGCGCCAGGAGGATGTTGATGACCGCCGGCAGGGTGCCGCCGCCGATATCGGCGGTCTGGGTCGGTGTCACGGTCGGGTTTCCGGCGGCGCCGGGCGACAGGGCCAGGATGCCGGTCAGCGCCTGGTAGTTGATGTCGTGGCCGGCCTCCAGGGCGCGCGGGCCGGTCTGGCCGTAGCCGGAGATCGAGCAATAGACGAGGCGCGGGTTGAGCGCGCGGACGGTCTCGTAGCCGAGGCCGAGCCGGTCCATGACGCCTGGCCGGAACTGCTCGACGAGCACGTCCGCGCCGGCGATCAGGGCGTCGAGTTCGCCGCGCGCGGCCGGGTCCTTCAGGTCGATCTCGCGGATCGTCTTGCCGCGGTTGAGCAGCAGCCAGGGGATCGAGACCGCCGCGGCGCCCTCGCCGCGGAAGGGCGGGAAGCGGCGCATGTCCTCGCCGCCGGGCCGCTCGATCTTGATCACCCGCGCGCCCGCCTCGGCCAGCATCAGCGTCGCCAGCGGCCCCGGCAGCAGGGTGGTGAAATCGAGGACGGTGATCCCGTCGAGCGCCTGCATGGTCCGTTTCCCCGGATCGCGTCTGTCCGGGGCGATCCTAGCGGAAGTGCATCCGCCGTCCATGCTGGCCGGGCGGGCCGGACGCGTTGGACACGTCGACTTGGCTCAAGTCGACGCCCGGACCGTCGGCGCAACGGGTCGACAGCGCCGCGCATCCGTCGCCCGGCGGCGGCATGCAGGCTTCAGGCGGGACATGCGTACGGCGGCGTGCGCGGCCCGCCGGGATCAGCGTCCGAACAGGGCGAGCGGCAGCAGGTCGTGCGAGATCAGGTAGAGCATGCCGGTGACGGTGACGACCGACACCACCGTGCCGATCAAGACGGTCGAGGAGGCGCGCTCGACATAGACGTTGTATTGCCGGGCGATGACGAAGACGTTCAGCGCCGGCGGCAGCGAGGCCATCAGGGTCGCGGTCATCACCCAGACGCGGTCGAAGCCGCCGATCCAGTTGAGCACGACGAAGACCAGGACCGGGTGCAGGAGCAGCTTGATCGCCAGCATGAAGCCGATCTCGTGCGGCACGCGCCGGATCGGCCGCTGCGCCACCGTCACGCCGAGCGCGAACAGGGCGCAGGGCGCGCTCGAGCCCATCAGGTAGTTGAGGATCTTGTCGATGAATACCGGCGGGCGGAATCCGATCGCCGCCGCGCCGACGCCGACCATGGTGGCGATGACGAAGGGATGCAGGAAGATGCCCTTCAGGATCGACACCGCCATCGCCCCGGCCCGCTCGCGGTTCTCGCCGCCGAGCGCCATCAGGAGCGGGATCAGCGTGAACAGCACGACCGTGTCGAAGCAGAAGATCAGCGCGGTCGGCACGGTCGCGGCCGGACCGAGCGCGGCCAGCGTCAGGCCCGGGCCCATATAGCCGATGTTCGAATAGGCCGAGCCGACCGCCACGATGGTCGCCTCGCGCAAGTTTCCGCGGGTGGCGATGAGGCCGACGACGAGGCCGAGCGCCAGCACCGCGGCGGTGGCGAAGGAGGTGCCGGCGACATAGGCCCAGTTGGCGAGCTGCTCGATCGGCGTCTTCGACAGGAGCTGGAAGAACAAAGCCGGCAGCGAGACGTAGATGATGTAGAAATTGAGCCAGGCGAGGCCTTCGTCCGGGATCTTCTTGATCAGCCCGCAGGCATAGCCGATGAAGATCAGGCCGAAGAACGGCAGGGCGAGGGTCAGGACCTCGTTCATGGTCGGTCTTCAGCTGGAGGGATCGGGCGGCTCGGAGGCATCGGAACCGGATGCGCTTCGTTGCACCGGGACCGATGGTCGGCTATGGACGTGCCGTTACCTGCTCGCCGGCTCCGGGTCAATTCCCGACCGTGCATGGGTGCCCCTCTCGTGGAATCGCCGTGCCGCCCAGAGCCAACGTGCCCCCCGTGCCCCCCAGAGCCGACGCGCCCCCCAAAGCCAATACGCCGTCCGGACCCGGCGCGCCGGGTCTGCCGTCGCCGAGCCTGAAGCACCGTCTGGAAGCCGCCGGCGTGGCGGTGGCGCGCGCCCTGTTCCGGGCGCTGCCGATGGATGCCGCCTCCGCGCTTGGCGGCCGGCTGTGGCGATGGATCGCGCCGCTGACGCCGCGCCACGAACGCGCCCTGACGCATCTGCAGATGGCGTTCCCGGACATGGGAGACGCCGAACGGCGCGCCATCGCGGCCGCCATGTGGGACAATCTCGGCCGCGTCTTCGCCGAGACCTTCGTGCTCGACCGCCTCGCCGCCGACCCGTCCCGGCTGATCATCGGCGACATGGCGCCGGCCGAACGGATCGCCGCCTCGGGCCGCGGCGGGGTCGTCGTCTCGCTGCACATGGCCAATTGGGAACTATCCGCCCAGGCCCTGGTCCGGCTCGGCCTGAAGCCGACCGGCATGTACCAGCAATTGCGCAATCCGCTGGTCGAGGCGACGGTGCGGGTGCTTCGGGAAAACGTCTTTCCGGGCGGCCTGTTCGGCAAGGGCGGCGACGGCGGGGCGGACACGGCGATGCGGGTGGTCGGCATCGTCCGGCGCGGCGGCTGTCTCGGCATCCTCGGCGACCTGCGCGAGCCGACCGGCCCGGCCGTGCCCTTCTTCGGCATCCCGGCCCATGCCACGCCCTTCCCGGCCCTGGTCGCGCGCAGCCTCGGCGTGCCCCTGGTCGCCGCCCGGATGCGGCGCCTCGACGGCGCGCGCTTCCGCATCGATGCGGTCGAGATCGAGGTGCCGCGGACCCGGGACCGCAAGGCCGACGTGGCCGCGGCGACCGCCGGGCTGCACCGGGCCTTCGAGACCTGGATCCGCGAGACGCCCGAGCAATGGTTCTGGATTCACCGGAAATGGGCACCGCCGGGCAACAAGGACGCCCCGCGCTGAGGCCCGCGCGTAGCGGCCGGACGCGGAACGGGGGCGGCCCGCAGGGGCGGCGGCCGGCGGGTCGGGACGCCGCACCCGGCTTTCGGCCCATTGCCGGCGGCAGCTCATCCCGGTAGAGGTCGCTCTGTCATTGCTGCATTGCGATGCCGACAAGCCGACGAGGATGCCATGAAGAGCCCGCGTTCCTTCTTCAAGCCGCTCGCCATCGGGGCGCCCGAGCCCTTCCGCGAACTCCCCGTCCGGCTGGAGCGCATGATCCATTTCGTGCCGCCGCATCTGGAGAAACTCCGCGCGAAGGTGCCGGACCTCGTCCGGCAGGTCGACGTGGTGCTCGGCAATCTCGAGGATGCCATCCCGGCCGACCAGAAGGTCGCGGCGCGGCGCGGCTTCATCAAGATGGCGCAGGAGGTCGACTATGGCGCGACCGGGCTGTGGACGCGCGTCAACTGCCTGAACTCGCCCTGGATCCTCGACGACCTGACCGAGATCGTCGCGGAGGCCGGCAACAAGCTCGACGTGATCATGCTGCCGAAGGTGGAGGGTCCCTGGGACATCCACTATCTCGACCAGCTGCTCGCCCAGCTGGAGGCGCGCCACGGCATCGCCAAGCCGATCCTGATCCACGCGATCCTGGAGACGGCCGAGGGGGTCAAGAATGTCGAGGCGATCGCGCTGGCCTCGCCGCGCATGCACGGCATGAGCCTCGGCCCGGCCGATCTCGCCGCCTCGCGCGGCATGAAGACGACCCGCGTCGGCGGCGGCCATCCGGACTATGCGGTGCTGGCCGATCCGCGCGGCGACGCCCCGCGCACCGCCTTCCAGCAGGATCTCTGGCACTATACCGTCGCCAAGATGGTCGATGCCTGCCAGTCGGCCGGTATCAAGGCTTTCTACGGTCCCTTCGGCGACTTTTCCGACCCGGCCGCCTGCGAGGCGCAGTTCCGCAACGCCTTCCTGATGGGCTGCCTCGGCGCCTGGTCGCTGCATCCGACCCAGATCGACATCGCGAAGCGCGTCTTCTCGCCCGATCCGGCGGAGGTCCAGTTTGCGGCCAGAATCCTCGACGCCATGCCGGACGGGACCGGCGCGGTGATGATCGACGGCAAGATGCAGGACGACGCCACCTGGAAGCAGGCCAAGGTGATCGTCGACCTCGCCCGCCTGGTCGCCTCCAAGGATCCGGCCCTGGCGGCAGCCTATGGGCTGTGATTTGTCTGACAGCGCTTGACAATGATACGCCAGAACGGGCTATACGTCGAAGCTATGACGCCTCATCACCCTGCGTTTCAAGCCATGGACGAGATCCCGCGGGCCAAGTTCCGTATCGGTCAGGTCGTCCGCCACCGGGTCTATCCGTTTCGTGGCGTGGTCTTCGACGTGGATCCGGTCTTCAGCAATACCGAGGAATGGTGGCAGGCCATCCCGGAGGACATCCGGCCGCGCAAGGATCAGCCGTTCTACCATCTCTATGCAGAGAACGCAGAATCCGAATACGTCGCCTATGTGTCGGAACAGAATCTGGTCGCCGACACCTCCGGAGAGCCTCTGCGCCATCCCCAGGTCGAGGAAGCCTTCTTCGAGGACGACAACGGCGACCTGCGCGCCCGCGAGCGGGTCATGAACTGATCCGCCGCCCGGCGCCGCACGCGGACCGGGCCGGCTTGGTCGCACGATCGGCCCGCATCACGCCCAAAACCGCGCCGGCGGTCGCCATCCGCCGGCCGCCGCAGGCTCGCAGGCTCCTGCCATTAAAGCCATTTCGGGACGGTGACGCGCTCGGCGACCATCAGCGCGTCGATCAGGCGGGCCGGGTCGGCCTCGACCACGATGGCGCCGCGATGGGCGGCCGGCAGGAAGCCCTCGGCGATCATGTGGTCGATGAAGGCGACGAAGGGCTGCCAGTAGCCGGACACGTCGAGAAGCCCCATCGGCGTGTCGAGATCGCCGAGTTGGTTCAGCGTCCAAGCCTCGGCGAATTCCTCCAACGTCCCGACGCCGCCCGGCAGGGCGACCAGCGCATCGGCCATGCCGGCCATGCGGGCCTTGCGATCGCGCATGGTGGCGACGATCTCGTGGCTGGTCAGGCCCGGATGCAGGTGGCCCTTGCCGTTCAGCCGCTCGGTGATCACGCCGTGGACCCGGCCGCCGCCCGCCAGGGCCGCATCCGCGGTCACGCCCATCAGCCCCTTGTGGGTGCCGCCATAGATCATCGCGATGCCGCGCCGGGCCAGTTCCGCGCCGAGTTCGGCGGCCGCCGCCCGATAGGCGTCGCCGCGCCCGAAATTGGAACCGGAATAGACGGCGAGGCTGCTGATCGACGGCATGCTGGCTCCCTCTGTGGCCGGGGTGCAAAATCGCCGCGATTCCGACGCCTTGCGGCGGGAATCCGGTCGGAATTCTTTGACGCTCTTGCGCTATGGGTGTAGCTCGCTCCCTCGACGACGGCGACAGGATTCCGATCCGGATGATTTCCCAGAAAGCCCGCTACGCCTTCAAGGCCCTGATCGCGCTGGCCCGCATCGGACATGGCGCCAGCCTGCAGGCCCGGGAGATCTCCGCCCAGGAGAACGTGCCGCAGAGCTTTCTCGAGCAGATCCTGCTCGATCTGAAGCGCGCCGGCATCATCGGCAGCCGGCGCGGCCGCGAGGGCGGCTACACGCTGATCAAGGATCCGACCACCATCTCGTTCGGCCAGGTGCTGCGCTTGATCGACGGCCCGGTCGCCCCCCTGCCCTGTCTGTCGCGCACGGCCTACCGGCGCTGCGAGGATTGCGCCGACGAGGGCCGCTGCGAGGTGCGCCGCGTCTTCGCCCGCATCTACGACGCCCAGGTCGAAATTCTCGATTCCACCTCGATCGGCGACGCCCTCCTGGCCGGGCCGGCGCCGGAGATGCTGGCACCGCTCCTCGAAGCCAGCTGACGGCCGGAGCCCCAGCCTCATGCGCCTGGACACCCTGATCAAAGGCCGCGGCGGCGCCTTCCTGCGGCGCGTGAGCGTCGTCTCCGGCATGACGCTGGTCTCGCGCGCCACCGGCTTCCTGCGCGACATCGTCATCGCCAACCTGCTCGGTGCCGGCGCGCTGGCCGATGCCTTCTTCATCGCGCTGCGCCTGCCGAACCATTTCCGCGCCATCTTCGCGGAAGGCGCCTTCAACGCCGCCTTCGTGCCGACCTATGCCGGGACGCTGGCGCGCGACGGACTGGAGGCGGCCCAGGCCGCGGCCGGGCGCATCGTCTCGGCCCTGATGCTGGTGCAGATCGTCCTGCTGCTCGTCGCCGAGATCTGGACGCGCGGCCTGCTCGAATGGGTGACGCCCGAATTCGGCAAGGGCGAGCTCGCCGACCTGACCGTGGCGCTGACCCGCGTCACCTTCCCGTATCTGGCGGCGGTGACGCTGGTGACGGCGATCGGCGCGGTCCTCAACGCGCACCAGCGCTTCGCCGCGGTGGCCGCGGCACCGGTTCTGTTCAATCTCGGCATCATGGCCGGCCTCGCCGTCGGCGCCCCCTTCGGCAGTCCGGCCTATGGCGCCGCCTGGGGCGTCGCCGCCGCGGGGCTCGCCGAAGTCGTGCTGGTGGTCTTTGCGGCGCGCCGCGCCGGCATCCTGCCGGCCGCGCGCAGGCCTACGCTCGACCCGGCGGTCCGCACCTTCCTGGTCCGCCTCGGCCCGGCGCTGATCGGTTCGGGGGCGGCGCAGATCGCCATGTTCGCCGATACCATCCTGGCCGCCGCCCTGCCGGCGGGTGCCGTCTCGGCGCTCTATTATGCCGACCGGCTCTACCAGCTACCGGTCGGCGTGATCGCGGTCGCGCTCGGCACCGTGCTGCTGCCGGAACTCTCCGAACGCTTCGCCCGCGGCGATCTCGCCGGTGCGCAATCCGCCCGACGCCGGGCTCTGCTGGCGAGCGTGGTCGTGACGGCGCCCTTCGTGGTCGCCTTCTCGGTCTATGGCGACAGCCTGATCCGGATCGTGTTCGCGCATGGCGCGTTCCGGCCCGAGGCGGTCGACCGCGCCGGCGACACGCTGCAGGCCTATGGGCTCGGCCTGATGGCCGTCGTCATGCTGCGCCCGGTCGTCGCCGGCTTCCAGGCGCGCGGCGACACGCGGACGCCGATGCTGGTCGGTCTCGGCGTTCTGGTCGTCAATGTCGGGCTGAAGATCGCCCTGACCGGGATGATCGACGTCCAGGGCCTGGCGCTGGCGACCTCGGCGGCCGCCTGGTCGAACCTGATCATCCTGATGGCCCTGTCGCGCCGCATCGAACGCCGCCTGATGCAGGAGGCCGCCCTTGGCGAAGCCGGAGGCCGCGATGGCGACCGCCGGCCTCCCGATGTTACCGGTTCATGACCAGGATGGTCGCATTGAGCAGGGTCGCGTAGCTGACCCAGGCCAGATAGGGCACGAACATCCAGCCGGCGGCGCGGTCGATCGCGCCGAAGCGGCGCAGCGTCATCAGGACCGAGATCCACAAGGGCACGATGACGGCGAGGCCGAGCGCCGGGCTTTCCGCGCCGAAGAAGGCCGGCGTCCAGAGCGCGTTGAAGACCAGCTGGACGGCATACCAGCCGAGCGCTTGCCTGCGCGCCGGACTGGCCGGCCCCGACCAGACGCGCCACGCGGCGACCGCCATCATGATGTAGAGCAGCGTCCAGGCGACCGGGAAGGCCCAGCGCGGCGGCGTGAACCAGGGCTTGGCGAGGCCGGCATACCAGGTCGGGATCTTCGAGGCCGTCACGATCCCGCTGGCCCAGCCGATCAGAAGCGTCACGAGGACGAACGCGGCCAAGATCAGCCAGCGGTAAGGGCGCGGCATTTCGTCCCGAAAGGCGGATATCGAGGTCATCGGATCAGAGAACTCCATTGTGCATTGCAATATAATTAGCGCGCCGAGCCGCCGCGCCAAGATGCAGCCAAGATGTCGCAGGGGTCGATTGCCGTCGCAAATCCATGACCACATAGCGGGTGCGGCAGGATGGTCGCGTCATGGTTGCATCACCATGCGACACCGATATCGCGTTTCCGACCGCCCCGAGGACCGGCCGTGCGGGCCGCCGCCGCTGCCGGCATTACCAGGATTCATATGTGGCCGAACACTGCCGCCGCCCTCGTGGGGCCGGCGGCGGGTTCAGCGGACCTCGGCGCGGATCCAGTCGCGGAAGCGCTGGGCGCTGTCGGAGAGCGGCACGTCGGTCGGATAGACGAGATAGAAGGCGTTGTCGGAGACGAGCGCCGTCTCGATCGGCCGGATCAGGTCGCCGCGGGCGATGAAATCCTCCGCGAGGCGCTGGCCGCACAGCGCGATGCCCTCGCCGCGGATCGCGGTCTGCAGCAAAATCAAATAGTTGTCGAAGGTGAAGCCGCGCTTGGTGGGACGCATGGTGACGCCCAGCTGCTTGAACCAGGCCTCCCAGGTGACCCAATTGCGGTCGAAGGCGCCGAGATGCAGCAGCGTCTCGTCGAGCAGGTCCTCGACCGATTTCGGCGGCTCGCGGCCTTCCAGATAGCGCGGGCTGCAGACCGGCCAGATCTCGTTGCCGAACAGTCTTTCCGCAACGACGCCAAGCCATTGGCCGGAGCCGTAGCGGATCGCCACGTCGATCCCGGCCGATACCAGGTCCGAAACCGGGGCCGAGGCGACCAGGCGCAGATCGACATCCGGATGGGCGGCGCGGAAATTGTTCAGCCGGCCGACCAGCCAATAGGACGCGAAGGTCACGCTCGAGGAGACCGTCAGATCCTTGGGGCCGCGGCGGCGCCGGATGTCGACGCAGACCGTGGCGATATATTCGAGCCCCATGGTGGTGGCGTAGTGCAGCCGCGTGCCGTCCTTGGTCATGGTCAGGCCGCGCGCCTGGCGCTGGAACAGCGGCGCGCCGAGCGAGGCCTCCAGGGCCTGGATCTGGCGCGATACCGCGGCCTGGGTCAGGCCCAGCTCGCTCGCGGCGCGGGTGAAGTTCAGGTGCCGGGCGGCGGCCTCGAAAATCACGAGGCTGTTGACGGGCGGCAGTGTGCGGCGCAGCGAAGCCATGATCCTACCTCATGCCCGTATAAACATTCTTGCCGTTTTCATCGGTAATGCCGGATCCCACCATGGCGTTAAGGAGAAGGCGCCGCTCTCCATCGCCGGGTTGCATCGGCCGGGGCGGCGGATCCTTTCTAAGCCACGCCATTGAGGAACGCCATGCGCTATCATCCCGGTCTCTTCATCCCCGGCCCGACCAACGTCCCCAACGAGGTGCGCATGGCCATGAACCTCCCGATGGAGGACATGCGCTCGCCGGACTTCCCCAAGCTGACCCTGCCGCTGTTCGCCGACCTGAAGAAGGTCTTCAAGACCGAGACCGGCCAGCCCTTCATCTACCCGTCGTCCGGCACGGGCGGCTGGGAGGCGGTGCTCTCCAACACGCTCAATCCCGGCGACAAGGTGCTGATCTCGAGCTTCGGCCAGTTCTCGCTCCTGTGGGCCGACATGTGCCAGCGCCTCGGCTTCGACACCCAGGTGGTCGAGGTCGAATGGGGCGAGGGCGTCCCGGTCGAAACCTTCCACGACATCCTGAAGGCCGACACCGAGCACAAGATCCGGGCCGTCCTGACCACCCAGAACGAGACCGCGACCGGCGTCACCTCCGACATCGGCGGCGTGCGCAAGGCGATGGACGCGGCCGGCCACCCGGCCCTGCTGTTCGTCGACGGCGTCTCCTCGGTCGGCTCGATCGACTTCCGCATGGACGAATGGGGCGTCGACGGCATCGTGTCGGGCTCGCAGAAGGGCTTCATGCTGCCGACCGGCCTCGCCATCATCTGCGTCAGCCAGAAGGCGCTGGAAGCGCACAAGTCGTCCAAGATGGGCCGCTGCTTCTTCTCCTTCGAAGACATGGCGCGCATGAACAAGGACGGCTACTTCCCCTACACGCCGGCCACCACGCTGCTGCGCGGCCTGCGCGCCTCGCTCGACCTGATGTTCGAGGAAGGCCTGGAGAACATCTTCACCCGCCACCACCATGTCGCCTCCGGCGTGCGCGCCGCGGTCGAGGCCTGGAACGGCTGCCGCCTGGTCGCCGCCGCGCCGAAATGGCATTCCGACACCGTCTCGGCGATCTACGTGCCGGCCGGCGTCGATGCGGTCCGCGTCATCCGCCATGCCTATGACCGCTACCACACCTCGTTCGGCTCGGGCCTCAACAAGCTCGGCGGCAAGGTGTTCCGCATCGGCCATCTCGGCGCGATGAACGAACTGATGCTGCTCGGCGCGATCTCGGTCGCCGAGATGGCGCTGGTCGATTGCGGCGCCAAGATCGAACTCGGCTCCGGCGTCGCCGCCGCGCAGGGCGTCTACACGACCCGCCGCAACTCCCTGGCGCAGGCGGCCTGACCCCGCCGCCCGGACGACCGCCGGGCCCCGGTCCGGCGGTCATCTCTCCGGAGGTTCGCCTCCGAGGCCGTGCGCTCTGACGACAGGCGCCGGACCAGGCCGCAGGATCAAGCGTTGCGGCCGACACTGAACAACAAGACACTTCCGCTGGTCCGGCGTCCCGCCGGCAAAACCGCCCTTCGAGGGAGGAAGAGCATCCTATGAGCTTCACCCAGTACAAGCCCGTGGCGACGCGCCTGCAGCGCTCCGAACTCGCCTGCCCGGGCTCCAATCCGACGATGATCGACAAGGCCGCCGACAGCGCCGCCGACTTCGTGTTCCTCGACCTCGAGGACGCCGTCGCCCCCGGCGACAAGGAGCAGGCCCGCCGGAACATCATCCAGGCGCTGAACGACATCGACTGGAAGGCCAAGGGCAAGACCGTGTCGGTCCGCATCAACGGCCTCGACACCCACTACATGTATCGCGACGTGGTCGACGTGGTCGAACAGGCCGGCTCGAAGCTGGACACGATCCTGATCCCGAAGGTCGGCACCCCGCACGATGTCTACATGGTCGAGGCCATGGTCGCCCAGATCGAGGAGGCCAAGCGCCTGCCGAACCGGATCGGCCTGGAAGCCCTGATCGAGACCGCGATCGGCATGGCCAATGTCGAGGACATCGCCCGCCAGCACTACACCAAGCGGCTGGAAGCGCTGCATTTCGGCGTCGCCGACTTCGCCGCCTCGCGCCGCTCGCGCACCGTGGTGATCGGCGGCCTGAACCCGGACTATCCGGGTGACCAGTGGCATGCCGCCATCGACCGCATGGTCACCGCCTGCCGGGCCTTCGGCCTGCGCGCGATCGACGGTCCGTTCGGCGACTTCAACGCCCCGCAGGACTATATCGCCGGCGCCAAGCGCGCCGCGGTGCTCGGCTGCGAGGGCAAGTGGGCGATCCATCCCTCCCAGATCGCGCTCGCCAACGAGGTCTTCTCGCCGCCGCCGGCCGAGGTCGACCGCGCCAAGCGCATCCTGATCGCCCTCGACGAAGCCGCCGCCCAGGGCAAGGGCGCCGCCTCCCTCGACGGCCGCATGATCGACGCGGCCTCGGCCCGCATGGCCATGAACGTGGTCAAGGTCGCCGAGGAGATCGCCAAGAAGCAGGCGGCCTGACGCCCCACCGGTCCGGCGCCCCCGATGGGGATGCCGGACCGCCCCTTCCGGGCCCACGCCGGGGCCCGCCTGGCGGAGCCGCGATCGAGCGGCGCCCCGCGAATACCGACCCATCCTGCGGACGCGGCGCATGACGGCCGCAGGGACCCAAGCCGTAAGAACGCACCACCCGGCCTTCGGCCACCTTTCCCGCCCCCGGGAAAGGGGAAGGAAGACGCACGCCCGCATGCCGGACCGCCTGCGCCGCCCCGACCGCTGACGCCACTCACCCGAGGAGCCGACCATGGACATTCACGAGTATCAGGCGAAGGAAATTCTCGCGAAGTTCGGCGTACCGATCCCCAAGGGCGGCCTGGCCTATTCGCCCGAACAGGCGGCCTACCGGGCCCGCGAGATCGGCGGATCGGTCTGGGTCGTCAAGGCCCAGGTCCATACCGGCGGCCGCGGCAAGGCCGGCGGCGTCAAGGTGTGCAAGACCGAGAACGAGGTCGAGGAAGCCGCCGACCGGATGCTCGGCCGCAAGCTGGTGACGCACCAGACCGGCCCGGCCGGCAAGATGGTCGGCCGGCTCTATGTCGAGGGCGGCGTCAACATCGCCAAGGAACTCTATCTCGGCTTCGTGCTCGACCGCTCCGAGCAGCGCGTCATGGTGATCGCCTCGACCGAGGGCGGCATGGAGATCGAGGAGGTCGCGGCCGCGACACCGGAGAAGATCGTGCGCATGCCGGTCGAGCCCGCCGTCGGCATGCAGGCCTTCCAGGCCCGCGAGATCGCCTTCGCGCTCGGCATCCCGGCCAACGCGGTCACCGAAGCCAGCCAGCTGATCCTGCGCGCCTATCGGGCCTTCCGCGACAAGGACGGCACGATGCTGGAGATCAACCCGCTCGTGCTGACCCATGAGGGCCACCTGGTCGCGCTCGACGCCAAGATGAGCTTCGACGACAACGCGCTCTTCCGCCACGCCGACATCTCGGAGCTGCGCGACAAGAGCCAGGAGGACCCGCGCGAGACGCAGGCCGCCGACCGGGGCCTCTCCTATGTCGGCCTCGAGGGCGATGTCGGCTGCATCGTCAACGGCGCCGGCCTCGCCATGGCGACCATGGACATGATCCTGCTTGCCGGCGGCGCACCCGCCAACTTCCTGGATATCGGCGGCGGCGCCACGCCCGAGCGGGTCGCCAAGGCGTTCCGGCTGGTGACCCAGGACGGCAACGTGAAATGCGTGCTGGTCAACATCTTCGCCGGCATCAACCGGTGCGACTGGGTCGCCCAGGGCGTCGTCAAGGCGGTCGAGATGACCAACCTGAAGCTGCCGCTGGTGGTCCGGCTGGCCGGCACCAATGTCGAACTCGGCCAGCAGATCCTGCGCGAGTCCGGCATCAACGTCATCACCGCCGACACGCTGGCGGAAGCCGCCGAGAAGTCGGTCGCCGCGGCGAAGTCCGTCGCCGCCAAGGCCGCGGCCTGAGAGGAGGAAGACCCATGTCGGTTCTGATCAACAAGAACAGCCGGATCCTCGTTCAGGGCATCACCGGCAAGATCGGCTCCTTCCATGCCGAGGACATGATCCGCTACGGCTCGCCCGTGGTCGGCGGCGTGACCCCCGGCAAGGGCGGCACCGAGGTGCACGGCAAGCCGGTCTTCGACACCGTCAAGCAGGCCGTCGAGGCGACCGGCGCCGACACCACGATCGTGTTCGTGCCGCCGCCCTTCGCGGCCGATTCGATCATGGAAGCCGCCGATGCGGGCATCAAGGTCTGCGTCTGCATCACCGACGGCATCCCGGCCCAAGACATGATGCGCGTGAAGCGCTACATGCGCCGCTACAAGGCCGACAGCCGCATGCGCCTGCTCGGGCCGAACTGCGCCGGCGTGATCACCCCCGGCGAGGCGCTGGTCGGCATCATGCCCGGCCACATCTACCTGCCCGGCCGCATCGGCATCGTCGGCCGCTCCGGCACCCTCGGCTACGAGGCGGCCTCGCAGCTGAAGGCGGTCGGCCTCGGCATCTCGACCTCGGTCGGCATCGGCGGCGACCCGATCAACGGCTGCTCGCATCGCGACGTGCTCGAACTGTTCGAGAACGATCCCGACACCGATGCGGTGATCATGATCGGCGAGATCGGCGGGCCGCAGGAGGCCGAGGCCGGGCAGTATGCGCGCGACCACATGACCAAGCCGGTCTGCGCCTATATCGCCGGCCTGTCGGCACCGAAGGGCCGCAAGATGGGCCATGCCGGCGCGATCGTCTCCGCCTTCGGCGAGAGCGCGGCCGAGAAGGTCGAGATCCTGAAGGCCTGCGGCGTCACCATCGTGCCGACCCCGTCGGAATTCGCCCCGACGGTGCAGAAGATGCTCGCCGACCGCGGTCTCCTCGCCGCGGCGGCCGAGTGAACGGCGGGCCGGTCGGCGGACGCTTCCCGCGCCGCCCCCGGCCCGTCCCTCCGCCGGATCGCTCCCCGGACCGCTGCCGGTTCGGCCATGCCGGGGGCCGCCGGTCCGGCGCCATCCAACGACGCGGCGCCCGCCCGGACCCGCATCCGTGGCGGGCCTGCGACATCCGATGTCGCAGGTACCCGTGGCATCCCAGACGCCAGAATGCGTAAGATCGTCGAGGCGCCGCCGCGCCGGAACCCACAAGAGGAATCGCTCCCGTGTCCAAGCCCAAGGTCCTCGTCACCCGCCGCTGGCCCGATGCCGTCGAAGCCCGGCTGAAGGCGCTCTACGACGTCACGCTCAACGAATCCGACGTGCCGATGACCGCGGACCAGATGCGCCAGGCCCTGAAGGACTACGACGCCTTCTGTCCGACGGTGAGCGACAAGGTCGACGCCTCGGTGCTCGACGTCGCCGGCGCGCGCACCCGAATCATCGCCTCCTACGGCGTCGGCTACAGCCATATCGATACCGAGGCGGCCAAGAAGGCCGGCTTTGTCGTCACCAACACGCCCGAAGTCCTGTCCGAATGCACCGCCGATCTCGCCATCACGCTGATGCTGATGGCCGCGCGCCGTGCCGGCGAGGGCGAGCGCGAGGTGCGCGCCGGCAACTGGACCGGCTGGCGGCCGACCCACATGATCGGCACCAAGGTCTCGGGCGGCACCTTCGGGGTGCTCGGCTTCGGCCGGATCGGCCGCGAGGCGGCCAAGCGCGCCCATGGCGGCTTCGGCATGAAGGTGATCTATTTCGACCCCTTCCCGGTCAAGCCGGAACTGGCCGCGGAGACCGGCGCCGAGAAGCGCGACACCATCGAGGAGGTGCTGCGCGAGTCCGACGTGGTCTCGCTGCACATGCCGGGCGGCAAGGACAACTATCACCTAATCAATGCCGAGCGGCTCAAGATGATGAAGCCGACCGCCATCCTGGTGAACTCGGCGCGCGGCGAGGTGATCGACGGCAAGGCGCTCGCCGAGGCCCTGAAGGCCGGCACGATCAAGGGCGCCGGCCTCGACGTGTTCGAGGGCGAACCCCGGATCGAACCGAGCCTGCTCGCGTGCGAGAACGCCGTCCTGCTGCCGCATCTCGGCTCGGCGACCCAGGCGACCCGCGAGGCGATGGGCTGGCGGGTGATGGAGAATCTGGAGGCCTTCTTCGCCGGCCAGGCGCCCCGCGACCGGGTCGCGTAAGACCTTAAATCCGGCCGTCGCACTCGGACGGGCTTTTGTCGGACGGGCTTCCGGACTATTCTGGATGCCCGAACGGCATGGCGAAGTATGCGATTTTCAACAGGTATTTCGATTCCACTGGGCCGGCCGCGGATCATCTGGGTGGTCGGCGACGGCACCGAGGCGGGCAAGTCCACCGTCGCCATGGCGGTGATCCGGCTCCTCAACCGGAACGGCGTCCGCACCATCCCGATGAAGCCCTATTCGGCCAGCCAGCTGACGCTGCTGCCGGACCGGCTCGCCATCCGCGATCCGGCCAGGACCGCACCGGAGGTCGGCGGCGACGCGATGCGGCTCGCCCGCACCTCGCCCCTGACCGACGGCTATTTCGACCTGGTCGCACCGATTTCCGTCGTCTGCCACCCGACCTTCCGGACCACCATCGCGGCCCGGTCCGGCTCGCTCTTGCTCGGCAACATGGCCTACTACCGGCCCGAGCCCGCCTGGCCGCAGCCCGAACCCGAGATCGTCGCCGACGCCATCGGCAAGCTCGGCGTGCCGCTCGACCGGGCGCGGCCCTGGCCCGGGCTCAACTTCCGCGATGCGCCGCGGCTCGATCAGGCCGCCGTGCGGGCCGCCTATCGCCGGCTCCTGACGCTCAAGCCGCACACCATGGTGATCGAGGGCGCCGGCGCCTTCCTGCCGAGCTTCGACGGCATGCCGACCATCGACCACCTGATCCACGTCCAGCGGCCCGCGGTCAGGGTCTATGCCGGCATCGGCGCCCGCCTGCGCTTCGAGCCCGGCCGGCAGCTGGTTCCGGCCGCCCCCTTCGTCGACCGCCTGGAGGCGCGAGGCTATCGCCCCGCCGCCTTCGTGCTGCCCGAGGTTGCCGAGGACGACCTCGCGCGGGTGGCCGAAGCGCTCGCGGCGGATATCCTCGCGGTCTTCGACCGGGCCGAGAGCCTGCGCGGCCGTCTCCAGCGGCTGCGCCCGCCCCGCTGGCTGCGCTGGCGTGCGCCGCCGGGCGACGCCACCGGATCCGGGCAACCGCTCAAGACAGAAGGCCGACGCTCATGACGGGCGCGACCGCCGCGGACCGCCGGATTCGATCGTCCGGGTCACGCGCCGAGGCCATCGGGGCCGAACGACAACCGGCCGAGGGACGCTCATGACGATTCGACTGCCCCGCCTGCACCGCCCCCCGCGCATCATCTGGGTCACCGGCAGCGGAACCGAAGTCGGCAAGACCACCATCGCGTCGGCCCTGGTGCGCGTGCTCGTCCGCAAGGGCTACCCGGCACTGGCCTTCAAGCCCTATGCGGCCGGGATCATGGCCGAGATGCCCGAGCGGCAGGTCTGGCGCGATCCGGCCCGCACGGGACCCGAGATCGGCCACGACGCCATCCAGCTCGCCAATGCCTCGCCGCTGACCCACGGCTTCCTCGATCTGGTCGCGCCGGTCCAGTTCGTCTGCTTTCCCGACTTCAGCAAGACCGTGATGGCCCGGGCCGGCTCGACGCTGCTCGACAACCGCCGCTTCTTCCGGCCGGAGGTCCCCCTCGCGGTCGCCGATCCCGACACCCGCGACGCGCTGGTCCGGAGCCTCGGCCTGGCGCTCGACGACGCCGTCCCGATGCCCGGCCTCAATTTCCGCGATGCCAGCCGGATCGCGCCCGGGCTGGTCACCGCCGCCTTCCGCCGCCTCCTGAAACTTCAGCCCCATACGATCGTCATCGAGGGCGCGACCAAGTTCAATCCGTCCTTCCGCGGCGGCCTGCCGATCGACCATCTGGTCTATCTGTCCCGCCCCGCGATCACGGTTCACCCGGCCGTGCACCGGCCGCAGCCGCACTTTCAGGCCCGCAGCCAGCTCGTCGTCAACGACGGGCTGATCCGATCGCTCGCCGAATCCGGCCGCCCGCCGGCCGTCCTGACCCTGCCGGAGGCGGAGGAAGACCGGCAGGATGCCGTCGCCGAGGCCGCGGCGTCGGAGATCCTCGATCATTTCGACCGGACCGAGGGCCGATGGGCGCGGTTCAAGGCCGCGGTCTGGCTGCGCACCCGGCGGACCAAGACCCTCGCCCCCGGCCGCCGCCGCGGGTGATCGCCGGCGGACCGGCACGCCCCCTTGCAAATTTTCAGTTTTCTCCCGGCCCGTCGTTTGTCTACGATCGGTGCTACGTAAAGATCGGGAGGAGATCACATGCGTAAATTAGCATCAAAGACCGTCGGCCTGGCCGCGGCCCTCGGCTTCGTGCTGGCTCCGGCGCTCGCCCGGGCCGACGAGTTCGTCAACGTGCTGACCGGCGGAACGTCCGGGGTCTACTATCCGATCGGCGTCGGCATCTCCAAGATCCTGACCGACAAGATGCCCGGTGCCCGGCCGTCGGTGCAGGCGACCAAGGCTTCGGTGGAGAATCTGAACCTGATCCAGTCCGGCAAGGGCGAGATCGGCTTCGTCCTCGGCGACGCGGTCCAGGCCGCCATCGCGGGCGACACCGAGATGGGCTTCAAGGGCAAGCTCGACAAGATCCGCACCATCGCGGCGATCTATCCGAACTATGTCCAGATCGTCGCCTCCGCCGACAGCGGCATCAAGTCGCTCGCCGACCTGAAGGGCAAGCGGCTCTCGGTCGGCGCGCCGAAGTCGGGCACCGAACTCAACGCCCGCGCCATCCTGAATGCCGCCGGCCTGCAATATTCCGATCTCGGCAAGGTCGAGTATCTCGATTTCGGCCAGTCGGTCGAACTGATCAAGAACCGCCAGCTCGACGCGACCCTGCAGTCGGCCGGCCTCGGCGTGGCCTCGATCCGCGACCTTGCCAATTCGGTGCCGATCACCGTCGTGGAAGTGCCCGCGAGCGTGATCCAGAAGGTCGGCGCGCCCTTCGTGTCCGCCACCATCCCGGCCAAGACCTACCAGGGCCAGGACGCGGACGTGCAGACCGCGGCGATCATCAACTATCTGGTCACCCGGTCCGACCTCTCGGAGGATACCGTCTACCAGATGACTAAGGCGATCTTCGACAACCTGAACGACCTCTACGCTGCCCATGCGGCCGCCAAGGTGATCAAGATCGAAACCGGCGCCAAGAACCCGATCGCCCCGCTGCATCCCGGCGCGGCCAAGTATTTCAAGGAGAAGGGCGCGCTCTGATCCGGCGCCCCGGCCGGAGACCTCCGGCCGGGTCCTTCGAAAATGCCCGGAGACCTCCGGGAGCTCCCTTCGCATTCGGCCGGACCTCCGGCAGCTCCCTTCCCAATCGGCCGGAGACTTCCGGCAGCTTCCTTCCCAATCGGCCGGAGGTCTCCGGCCGGCGCCTTCGCCATCGGCGGATTGCCATCCGCCCCTGCCCCACCGCCCCTGCCTCAAGGACGGTCCGCCCTGTCCCGATCGGACGGCGGTCCGTCCGCATCCGCCATCCGATGCGGACGCCTGCATCCCCGCGCGCGCGGGTCCGGAGCCCTTCATGACCGATACCCCGATTGCGCAGGACGAACTCGCCCGCCCCAGCCACGCCGACAATCCCGAAATCCACCTGCCGGAGGATTTCGGCCCGGGTCTCGGCGGCACGATCCTGTTCTGGATCGGCGTCGCCTTCTCGACCTTCCAGATCGTCACGGCCTTCGGCATTCCGCTCGACAAGCCCTTCCTGCCCGGCCTCGACGCCATCCGGGCCTCGGGCGGCTTCCTGATCCTCTGGGCCGTGTGGACCGGATGGCGCGCCAGCCGCGGCGCCGCGGTCGTCGGCAGCGTGATCGGGCTCGTCGCCATGGCGGCGACCTGGATCCTGCTGGCCCGCTATGCCGGCGGCGTGCCGAGCCAGGTGCTGCGCGCGCTGCATGTCGGCTTCCTGTGCCTTCTCGCCGGCGGCATGCTCGCCAACCACCGCAGCGGCCCGGGTCTCGGCCGCATCCTCTCCTGGGCGATCGGCATCGCCGCCTTCGCCATCGGCCTCTACCAGTGGCATCTCTACGAGGCCCTGGTGCAACGCTCCGGCGATCTCACCCCGCTCGACTTCGTCGTCGGCGGCGGCGCTCTCGCCATCCTGGTGATCATGGTCTGGCGCGCCATGGGGCCGGCCCTGCCGATCGTGGCGCTGATCTTCCTCGCCTACAGCCTGTTCGGTCATTGGCTGCCGCGTCCGCTCGACCACCGGCCCTACGATGTCGAGCAGGTCGTCGAGCACATGGTGTTCGGCACCGAGGGCATCTACGGCACTCCGACGCTGGTCTCGGCGACCTACATCTTCCTGTTCATCCTGTTCGGCGCCTTCATGGAGAAGGCCGGGGTGATCGATTTCTTCAACGACATCTCGATGGCGCTGTTCGGCGGGTCGCGCGGCGGACCGGCCAAGGTCTGCGTCGCCTCCTCGGCGCTGATGGGCACCGTGTCGGGCTCGGGCGTCGCCAACGTGGTCGCCTCGGGCCAGTTCACCATCCCGCTGATGAAGCGCTTCGGCTTCACCTCGGCCTTTGCCGGCGGCGTCGAGGCGACCTCCTCGATGGGCGGCCAGATCATGCCGCCGGTGATGGGGGCGGTCGCCTTCATCATGGCCGAGACCATCGACGTGCCCTATTCGGAGATCGTCAAGGCGGCGATCATCCCGGCCTGCCTCTATTTCGCGGCCTGCTTCTGGTCGGTGCATCTGGAGGCCGGCAAGCTCGGCCTGCAGGGCCTGCCGCGCGCCGAACTGCCGAGCTTCTTCGGCGAGGTCCGGCGCAACTGGTTCCTGATCCTGCCGCTGGCGGTGCTGGTCTGGCTCCTCTTCGCCGGCTTCACGCCGCTCTTCGCCGGTGCGGTCGGCGTGGCGCTGACGGTGATCATGATCATCGGCACGGCGCTCGCCTTCGGGCTCGGCTCGGTCGTCGTCCGAACCGTGTTCTGGCTCGCGCTCGCCGGCCTGTCGGCGGCCTCGCTGTGGTTCTCGGTCGCCGCCGTCACCGCGGTGGTCTTCGCCATGGTGATCCCCGCGCTCCTGACCGGGCGCGGACGCGAGACCCTGCTCGGCTGCCGCGCCGCGCTCGCCGACGGCGCCCGCCAGGCGCTGCCGGTCGGCCTCGCCTGCGCGCTGGTCGGCATCGTCATCGGCACCATGACGCTGACCGGGCTCGGCACCATCGTCGGCAACAGCCTGATCTCGCTCGGGAAGGAGAATCTGGCGGCGACCCTCGTGCTGACCATGATCTTCAGCCTGATCCTCGGCATGGGCATTCCGACCATCCCGAACTACATCATCACCTCCTCGCTGGCGGCGCCGATCCTGCTCGGGCTGAACATCCCGCTGATCGTCAGCCACATGTTCGTGTTCTATTTCGGCATCATGGCCGACCTGACCCCGCCGGTCGCGCTGGCCGCCTTCGCGGCGGCACCGATGGCCAAGGAATCCGGCATGAAGATCGGCATGCAGGCGGTGCGCATCGCCCTGCCCGGCTTCATCATTCCCTATATGGCGATCTACGATCCGACCCTGATGCTGCAGCCGGTGGCGGGCCTCGACGGCGCGCTCTACTGGCTCGCGGCCGGCTTCACCACCCTCAAGGCGGTGATCGCGATGGCGCTGTGGGGGATCGCCGCCTTCGGCCATCTCGACCGGCCGGTCTCCTGGCCGGAGCGAATCTATTGCTTCGTGGCCGCCGGCTTCCTGATCTTTCCGAGCACGGCCACCGACTTCATCGGCCTGGTCGCCACCACCGGATTCCTGGCGTGGCGCTTGCTACTCGCCCGGCGCAGGGCCGCAGCGTAGGTTAACAAAATCGCTTCCGCCCCAATTCGGGATTGGGGCGCGGGGCGGAACGCTGTAGCATACAATCCGCGCACGGACACGGTGTGCGAGGGTGGAGTTCAGCCGATGCTATGGGCCGCCGTGGGGCGTTGCGGTGCATGGTTGCGGAGTGCATCGCTGTGCGGTGGGCTCGCAGCGGGGTTGTGCTGGGGCGATCCTGTCGCCGCACAGGATGCGGGACGCGCCGCGGGCGCGGATTCCGCGCGGGCCGGAGTGGCCGCCACGGCCCGGCCGCTGCGCGATCCGACGGCGAGCTTCGCGCAGACCGCCCTGGTCCCATTTTCTACCGCGCCGTTCCCATATCGGGGCGACGTTCCCGGCCAGGGCAAGCCCTTCCTGGATGTCGTGCAGGACGGCCGCGCGGGCCATACCTCGCCGCGCGGCGGGGTCTATTTCGAAGACCAGACCTATAGCGATTCCAACGTCCTGCTTTCGATCCCGCGCGGCTACGACCCGGGCAAGCCGACGCTGATCGTGCTCTATCTGCACGGCAACGAGGCGAAGCTGGAGCGCGACGTGCGCGACCGGCAGCGCGTGCCGCGCCAGGTGGCCGAATCCGGTCTCAACGCCGTGCTGGTGGCGCCGCAATTTGCCGTCAACGCGCTCGATTCCAGCGCCGGCATGTTCTGGCAGCCGGGCCACTTCGCCAAGTTCCTGCAGGAGGCGGCGGCCGAACTCGCCCGCCTCAGGGGCGATCCCCCGCTCGCCGAGACGCTCGCCAAGGCGCCCGTTCTGATCGTCGCCTATAGCGGCGGCTACCTTCCGGCGATCTACGCCATGAGCGTCGGCGATGCGGCCGAGCGCATCCAGGGCGTGGTGCTGCTCGACGCCCTGTTCGGCGAGGAGGATCGCTACGCCGAATGGCTGCCGAAGCGCGGCCGCGCCTTCTTCTTCAGCGCCTATTCGAGCGGCTCGGAGAGCAACAACACCCGGCTGATGAACGCGGCCGAGGCGCGGCGCGTCCCGTTCGAGATCGGCATACCGGCCCGTTTCGAGCCGGGCCGGGTCAGCTTCCTCTATGGCGGACGCAACGCCAACCATCGCGACTTCGTCACGCGGGCCTGGGTGTCCGACCCGCTGCAGTCGGTGCTGAGCCGCATCCCCGGCTTCTCGCTGGACCGCCGCCCGCCTGGGATCGGCAACACGATCGCCGGCATCGGCCCCGATCGCGATCCCGGCGATGGCGCGGGAGAGGCCGAAGCCGCGCCGACGATCTCGGCCCAGCCCCGTCCGAAGCCGACGCGGGTCTCCGCCGCGGGCGCGACCGGGCCGGCGGCGACGGCCAACGAGGGAGTTCCGCCCGGCCTCGGCGACAGCGGCCCCGGACCGGGCGGCCCGGGCTCGCTCGCCACCGCCCAGCCGCCGGGGCCGCCGCTGACGACCTCGCGTCCGGCACCGCCGCCACCACCGCCGGTCCCGACCGTTGCGGCCGCCGGCGCAGGTCCGGGCAAGCCGCCCTCGCCGCTCGGCAGCCCGTCGGTGCCGGCCGGCGGCAAGGCGCCTGGCGGCCTCGATGCCGCCGCGGCCGGCGGCCTGCCGCCGGGCGACAAGGGTGGCGCCCGCGTCGTCGGCCGGCCCTTCCCGGCCGTCCCGCTGCTTCCGGCCGCCGCGCCGGCGCCGGTCAACAACGGCGTCTGGGCGCCGACCATGACGACGGACGATTTCGACAAGTTCCGCTCGGGGTTCGGCAACGACAGCGCGTCGAGCACGACCCGGCCGGGCCCGACCGGCGCCGCAGGCGCAAAGCCGAAGCCGGCCCAGCCGTAGGCGACGGCTGTCGCACGGCGCGGCACCCGGCTGGTTCACGAAACGCCCGACGCGCCCAGGGAGCTCCGCCAGTGCCTCGATTTCTTGCCGTCTACACCATCACGCGCGAGGCCATCGCGTCGTTTCGAAGCCGGCCCAAATCCGAGCAGGATGCTGTCGATCAGGAGGGCGTCGCCCAATGGGCGGCGTGGGAGGAACGCCATGCGCCGGTCATTCGCGATCGCGGCGGCATGGTCGGCAAGACGACCCGCGTGACCCGGGACGGTATCGCCGATGCCGTCAACCCGGTCTGCGGCTATCTGGTCGTCGAGGCGGAAAGCGCCGATGCGGCGGCACGGATGTTCCTGGATCACCCGCACCTCACCGTCTTCCCGGGCGACGGCGTCGACATCATGCCCTTCGTCACCTGAAGACGGCGGCAGGCCCCCGGCCTGGCAGCTCCCCGGGCCCGGCAGGCCCCCGGCCCGGCCTGGCGCCGGGCTCAAGAGCGGGTCGCCCGGAGCGACCGGCCTGGAACGGCCCAAGCCTGCGTCTCTTGATCCCAGCGGCCCAGGATGCGGACGCATCGGGCCGCTGAATTAAGGCGAATTTCTCATAGGCGTCAGAGGCATGAGAAATTCGCGTAGCGAAGACCGACGATCATTCCATGACCGTCAGTCTGATGACCGACAGGGTCATCCGATCCCTACAGATGGGGTGGTGCCCCGAAACGGCCCCTCCGTCCCGGGCCGGGACACGAAAAAACCCCGCCCGGCGGACCGGACGGGGCTGCAGCCTGTGCGGGCGATCGCCCGGGCGTCGGATCAGCCGTTGACGGCGTCCTTGAGGCCCTTGCCGGCCCGGAACTTCGGCGACTTCTGCGCCGGGATCTTGATGGTCTCGCCGGTGCGCGGATTGCGGCCTTCGGAGGCGGCACGCTCGGCGACGTTGAAGTTGCCGAAGCCGGCGATCTTCACTTCGTCGCCCTTGGCGAGCGCGGCGGCGATCGCTTCGAAGGTGGCATCGACGGCCTCGCCGGCAGCGGCCTTCGTCTGGCCGGTCTTGGTGGCGACTTCGGCGATCAGCTCGTTCTTGTTCATACTCGCGTTCCTTCTTTCGTCTCTGCGGCCGTCCCGGAGGGCGCCGGCCGATCTCGTGGACGGATCGGGCCCCGCTTCCACCCGAAGCCCGCCCGGCTCCTGACCGGGTCAATGATCGCGGTTCCGGCCGACCGGCGGCGTCCGTGCAACGGCGCCCCGTGACCGGAAACTCCTCGCCTCGCCTTCGGGACCTTTCCCGGAGGCTCGCGGGCGCCCCTTCGAGTCGGGACGATCACGGGATAGCCAAAAGCCCCGAAAAGTGGCCTTCCGCAAGGCCTTTCGCAGCCGACCCCCGAAATATCCGGGAGTTTGCCGCCCTTTTTCCTGCCTGCGACACCGCGTCGGGGCCCCGCAGACACGAAAAAGCCCCGCCTTCAGGGGGCGGGGCTTTCGCAGATTGCCGGTACGGGATCAGTGGGCCGTGATGCCGGACGCGTCCTCGTCGCCAGGCGTCGAGCGCGGCGGCGTCGCCGGCTCCTCCCATTCGATCGGCTCGGGCATGCGGCTCAGCGCGTGCCGGAGCACCTCGTCCATCCGGCTGACCGGAACGATCTCGAGCCCGCTCTTCACGTTCTCGGGGATGTCGGCCAGGTCCTTGGCGTTGTCCTCGGGGATCAGCACCTTCTTCAGGCCGCCGCGCAGGGCCGCCAGGAGCTTCTCCTTGAGGCCGCCGATCGGCAGCACGCGGCCACGCAGCGTGACCTCGCCGGTCATGGCGATATCCTTGGAGATCGGGATACCGGTCATGACCGAGACCATGCAGGTCGCCATGGCGATGCCGGCGGACGGACCGTCCTTCGGCGTGGCGCCTTCCGGCACGTGGACATGCACGTCGCGACGATCGAACAGCGGCGGTTCGATGCCGAAATCGAGCGCGCGCGAGCGGACATAGGAGGCCGCCGCCGAGATCGATTCCTTCATCACGTCCTTCAGGTTGCCGGTGACCGTCATCTTGCCCTTGCCGGGCATCATGACGGCTTCGATGGTCAGAAGCTCGCCGCCGACCTCCGTCCAGGCGAGCCCGGTGACCGCGCCGACCTGATCCTCGCGCTCCGCCTCGCCGTAGCGATAGCGCGGCACGCCGAGATACTCCTCGAGCTTGACCAGATCGACCAGCACCTTGTCGGTCTTCTTGAGCACCAGATCCTTGGTCGCCTTGCGGGCGAGCGTCATGATCTCGCGCTCGAGATTGCGCACGCCCGCCTCGCGGGTGTAGCGGCGGATGATCTGCTTCAGCGCTTCCGGCTCGATCTCGAACTCGCCGGCGGTCAGGCCGTGATCCTTGTTCGCCTTCGGCAGCAGGTGCCGGCGCGCGATCTCGACCTTCTCGTCCTCGGTGTAGCCCGCGATCCGGATGATCTCCATCCGGTCCATGAGCGGCGCCGGGATGTTGAGCGTGTTGGCCGTGGTCACGAACATCACGTCCGACAGGTCGTATTCGACCTCCAGATAGTGATCCATGAAGGACTGGTTCTGCTCGGGATCGAGCACTTCCAGCAGGGCCGCCGAGGGATCGCCGCGGAAGTCCATGCCCATCTTGTCGATCTCGTCGAGCAGGAAGAGCGGATTGGACTTCTTGGCCTTGCGCATCGACTGCAGGACCTTGCCCGGCATGGAGCCGATATAGGTCCGGCGGTGGCCGCGAATCTCGGCCTCGTCGCGCACGCCGCCGAGCGACATGCGCACGAACTCACGGCCCGTGGACTTGGCGATCGACTTGCCGAGCGAGGTCTTGCCGACGCCGGGCGGGCCGACGAGGCACAGGATCGGCCCCTTCAGCTTGTTGGCGCGCGCCTGCACGGCGAGATATTCGACGATCCGTTCCTTGACCTTGACGAGGCCGAAATGATCCGTGTCCAGGACCTCCTGGGCATGAACCAGATCCTGCTTCAGCTTGGACTTCTTGCCCCAGGGCAAGCCGAGCAGCCAGTCCAGATAGTTGCGCACGACGGTCGCTTCGGCCGACATGGGCGACATCTGGCGCAGCTTCTTCAGCTCGTTGCCGGCCTTTTCGCGGGCCTCCTTGGAGAGCTTGGTCTTCTTGATCCGCTCCTCGAGTTCGGCCAGCTCGTCGCGGCCTTCCTCGTTGTCGCCGAGCTCCTTCTGGATCGCCTTGATCTGCTCGTTCAGATAGTATTCGCGCTGGGTCTTCTCCATCTGGCGCTTGACGCGCGAGCGGATGCGCTTCTCCACCTGGAGCACGGAGATCTCCGACTCCATATGGCCGAGCACCTTCTCGAGCCGCTGGGCGACCGAGACGATCCCGAGCATCTCCTGCTTCTCGGGGATCTTGACGGCCAGATGCGAGGCGACCGTGTCGGCCAGCTTCGAGTAGTCCTCGATCTGGGTCACGGTGCCGAGCACCTCGGGCGAGACCTTCTTGTTCAGCTTCACGTAGTTCTCGAATTCCGAGACCACGGAGCGGGCCAGCGCCTCCATCTCGACCTTGGCGCTCACTTCCTCGGCGAGCGGCTGCACTTCCGCTTCGTAGAGGTCCTGACGGTCGGAGAAGCGCACGATCTCGGCACGCGAGGCGCCCTCGACCAGCACCTTGACGGTGCCGTCGGGCAGCTTCAGCAGTTGCAGCACGCTCGCCAGCGTGCCGATCGTGTAGATCGCGTCGGTGGCCGGATCGTCGTCGCTGGCATTGATCTGCGTCGCGAGGAGGATCTGCTTGTCGGCGCGCATGACTTCCTCGAGCGCGCGAATCGACTTCTCGCGGCCGACGAAGAGCGGAACGATCATGTGTGGGAAGACGACGATGTCCCGGAGCGGTAGCACCGGAAAGACTTCGGCGGGTCCCCCGGCGGCGCGGGGCTTCTCGGTCATTCTCTCGTTTCCTTTCTCGTCGCTCTCGGCATCCGGGCCACCTGTCGCGGCCCCGGGAAGAGCGGACCCGCAACGGACCGGCCGGTTGCCGCGCCCTGTCTCCAGGGTCGACGACGCTGCCGCATTCGGCCGACCCGCCGCGCCCCGACCAACTTGGGCACGCGAACAGATCTCCGAGGACCGTCTCAGGTGTTTATTAGGTGGCGACGCGACAGGGGGGTGTCAAGGCGATCGGATATCCCCGCCGGAAATAGCGCCGGGCCGCGAAGTTCAATGTCACCCGACACTTAATTCTGCCATCGCATTGCGGCGGACAAGATCCCCGCGGGATTGCGTCACAAAGGTGACGGCGCGTGGCCGCGCTGCAACGACGTGGCCTCCCGGCGCCCCCGCTCGAACAGCCAGCGCGGGCGGGCAGCGCGTACGGGCCGCGCCGAACGGAAAGGGGCGCCCGCTCGTCGCGGACGCCCCGGAGACCGACAGGACGGGATCGGATCAGGCCGAGATGCCGGCCTGCGCCTGATCCTCGTAGGTGTAGAGCGGACGCGCCTTGCCGTCGACGACCTCCGAGGAGATCACGATCTCCTTGACGCCCTTCAGGCCGGGCAGGTCGAACATGGTGTCGAGCAGGATGCCTTCCAGGATCGAGCGCAGGCCGCGGGCGCCGGTCTTGCGCTCGATGGCCTTGCGGGCGATCGCCTTCAGCGCCTCCTCGTGGAACACGAGCTCGACGCCTTCCATCTCGAACAGCCGCTGATACTGGCGGGCGAGCGCGTTCTTCGGCTCGGTCAGGATCTTGACCAGCGCCTCCTCGTCCAAATCCTCCAGCGTCGCCACGATCGGCAGACGGCCGATGAATTCGGGGATCAGGCCGAACTTGAGCAGATCCTCCGGCTCGACCATCCGGAACAGCGTTCCGGTGCGCCGCTCCTCGGGCGCCGCCACGCGGGCCTTGAAGCCGATCGAGGTGCCGCGGCCGCGCTCGGAGATGATCTTCTCCAGGCCCGCAAAGGCGCCGCCGACCACGAACAGGATGTTGGTGGTGTCGACCTGCAGGAACTCCTGCTGCGGATGCTTGCGGCCGCCCTGCGGCGGCACCGAAGCGACCGTGCCTTCCATGATCTTCAAGAGCGCCTGCTGGACGCCCTCGCCCGACACGTCGCGGGTGATCGAGGGATTGTCCGACTTGCGGCTGATCTTGTCGACCTCGTCGATATAGACGATGCCGCGCTGCGCCCGCTCGACATTGTAGTCGGCCGCCTGGAGCAGCTTCAGGATGATGTTCTCGACATCCTCGCCGACATAGCCGGCCTCGGTCAGCGTCGTCGCATCCGCCATCGTGAAGGGCACGTCCAGGATGCGGGCGAGCGTCTGCGCGAGCAGCGTCTTGCCCGAGCCGGTCGGGCCGATCAGCAGCACGTTGGACTTGGCCAGCTCGACATCGTTGTTCTTCGACGCGTGGTTCAGGCGCTTGTAGTGATTGTGCACCGCGACCGACAGCACCTTCTTGGCGTGCTCCTGGCCGATCACGTAATCGTCGAGGACCTTTCGGATCTCGCGCGGTGTCGGGATCCCGTCACGGGACTTGACCAGCGAGGACTTGTTCTCCTCGCGGATGATGTCCATGCACAGCTCGACGCACTCGTCGCAGATGAACACCGTGGGCCCGGCGATGAGCTTGCGCACCTCGTGTTGCGACTTGCCGCAGAACGAGCAGTAAAGGGTGTTCTTGGTGTCGCTTCCGTTTTGCTTGACGCTCATCATCGTCTCCGTCGGGTGCGCCTTTCGGATTCCATCGGGAACCCGTCCGGCCACCGCTGATCAGGGCGCGGCCCCCGCGGTTGCGGGGTCGCCCCCTCGACCGCCATTGGCTGTCGCCCGGAAGCCCTCGTCCCGGTCGCCCGGTCCGTGGCCTCCCCTCCTCTGCCCGTCTCGCCGGGGCACCCGTCGGAACGCTCGTTCCAGGCGGGGACCGGGTCGCCGGTCGACTTCCGATCCGTGCGTCCCGGTGCCGCCGCGGGGCGGTCGACCGATTCGCGCGCAGTTCTGGCAGCCATTCCGTCAGGCTAGGGAGCGAAAGTTCAAGGTTGTCTTAAGAACAACCGAAACCTCGCCGCCGTGCCCGGCGGGCTGCAGTCCGCCAGCGTGGCATCGTCCCGGTCCGCGCGACGCCCGCTCGGGGCGGACAGGGCGCGGACCCTCAAATTTGCGGCGGCCGGCCGAACCGGCCCCGCCGCGTCGCAGCCTTTAGGCGGCGGCGGCCTCGAGGGCGGCGCGACTGGAGATCACGCCGTCGATGAGACCGAAATCCTTCGCCTTGTCGGGCGTCATGAAGTTGTCGCGCTCGAGCGCGCTCTCCACGGTCGCCAGATCCATGCCGGTGTGGCGCACATAGAGCTCGTTCAGGCGCCGCTTCAGGTTCAGGATCTCCTGGGCGTGCAGATGGATGTCCGAGGCCTGGCCGCGGAAGCCGGCCGAGGGCTGGTGCAGCATGATGCGCGAATTGGGCAGCGAGAAGCGCGAGCCCTTCTCGCCGGCGCCGAGCAGCAGCGAGCCCATCGAGGCCGCCTGGCCGATGCACAGCGTCGAGACCTGCGGCTTGATGAACTGCATGGTGTCGTAGATCGCCAGGCCGGCCGTCACCAACCCGCCGGGCGAGTTGATGTACATGGCGATTTCCTTGTTCGGATTCTCGGCTTCGAGGAACAGCAGCTGGGCGCAGACCAGCGTCGCCATCACGTCGTCGATCGGACCCGACACGAAAATGATGCGCTCCTTCAGGAGGCGCGAGAAGATGTCCTGATAGCGCTCGCCGCGATTGGTCGTCTCGATGACCTGGGGAATCACGTAGCTCATATAGGTGTCGATGGGATCCCGCATCTGAGGTCCTTGTTCCTGGCACGTTCCCCGCGGCGGGGCGACGGCTGCGGCCTTCCGGCCCAAACTCTGTCGGGAACGGCCCATGCCGCACCCCGGACCCTGTCGAAAAGCGGACAGAGTCGCCTGATCGTCGATACATATTGCAAGGAACCGGCCAGCGAAAGGGGCCCGCTCGGCCGGACCCCATCGTCGTGACGGTAACGTGAACGCCAGCGGCCGCGTCACCATCCCCCGGAAATGCAGCGAGCCCGCCAGGTCAGGCGGGCTCGGCAACCGTGCAGATCGTGATCCCGAAGGGCTTTTTCAAGCCTCTTCGGTTTCCTTGAAGAGCTCGTCCTTGGCCACGGTCTTGTCGGTGACCTGTGCCTTGCCGAGGATGAAATCCACGACTTTCTCCTCGAACAGGGGAGCGCGCAGGGTGGCCAGAGCCGCCGGGGTCTTGCGATAGTATTCGAACACCTCGCGCTCCTGGCCCGGGAACTGGCGGGCCCGCTCGACGAGCGCGCGGCTGACCTCGTCGTCGGTGACCTGCACTTCGTTCTTCTCGCCGACCTCGGAGAGGACGAGACCGAGGCGCACGCGACGCTCGGCGATGCGGCGGTAGTCGGCCTTGGCGGCCTCCTCGGTGGTGTTCTCGTCGGCGAAGCTCTTGCCGGCCTGGGTCATCTCGTCGACGACCTGCTTCCAGATCTGCTCGAACTCGCCCTCGACCAGCTTCTCGGGCAGGTCGAACTGGTAGACGCCGTCGAGCTGGTCGAGCAGCGCGCGCTTGACCTTGGCGCGGCTGGCCTGGTCGTACTGCGAGCGGATCTGATCGCGCAGGATTTCCTTGAGCTTGTCGAGGCTCTCCAGGCCGAGCTTGGTCGCCCATTCGTCGTCGACGACGAGTTCGCCCGGGGCCGAGACCGACTTCACGGTCACGTCGAAGGTGGCGGCCTTGCCGGCCAGGTGCTTGGCCGGATACTCGGCCGGGAAGGCGACCTCGACGGTGCGCGCGTCGCCGGCGGAAGCGCCGACCAGCTGGTCCTCGAAGCCCGGGATGAACTGGCCGGAGCCGAGCGTCAGGTCGACGCCCTCGCCCGAACCGCCCTCGAAGGCCTCGCCGTCGATCTTGCCGACGAAATCGATGGTGACGCGGTCGCCGGTCGCGGCGGCGCCCTCCTTCTCGACGAAGGGACGGTTGCCCTCCGCGATGCGCGCGAGCTGCTCGTCGACCTCGGTCTCGGCCACCTCGGCCACCGGACGCTCGACCGCGATGGTCGAGAAATCCTGGATCTCGAAGGCCGGCAGCAGCTCATAGGTGGCGGTGAAGATCAGGTCGGCCTCGCCGTCGACCAGCTTCTCGGCCTCGACCTCTTCGGACAGCTTGACTTCCGGGTTGAGCGCCGGCCGCTCGTTGCGGTCCTCGACCACCTTGCGGATGGTCTCGCCGATCACGTTGTCGATGATCTGCGCCATTTCCTGGCGGCCGACCAGGCGACGCAGATGCGCCACCGGCACCTTGCCGGGACGGAAGCCGTTGATGCGGACGCGATCCTTCATCTCGACCAGCCGCTGGTCGAGGCGGCTGGAGAGGTCGTGGGCCGGAACGACGAGCTTGAGTTCGCGCTTCAGGCCCTCGGAAAGGGTCTCGGTCACCTGCATGGGGCGGATTCCTGTGGCTTTTTTGTGTGCGGTCGTACGCCCCGCGGCTGCCATGGCCGGAGGGCGCTTCGTTTCGAGCGGCCCTCATAGTCGAAAAGGCGGGCGGAAGGGAAGCGAAAAAGCGCGGAGCGCCGCCGCCATCGGATCGATCGGCGGCACCGGGCGCCACCGTGCGGTGGCAGTCACAAACGTGACAACGGCCCGGGAGGGCCATGTCATGGTGGCGCCATCACGGAGGTGAACGCATGGATATCGGCAAGTATATCAGCGCCCTGGAGCGGCGCATCGGCTTCGAACTCGACGAGCCGGACGACGGTTTCTACGGTCTCGTCGTGGAAGGCACGCAGCTCGTCAACATCGGTTTCGACGAGACGGCCGCGACGATCACGATCCGCACGCCCGTCAACGCCTATTCGCCCGCGCTGCCGACCGATCTCGTCGCCTCCCTCCTCGAACTGAACCTCCCCAACGGCGTCACCGCCGGCGCGATGCTGGCCTGGCCGGAGGACGGCTTCGGTCTCGAGCTCGTCAACGTGATCCCGGCCGCCGCGATCGAGCCCGACCGGCTCGGCGACCTCGCCGGCGCCCAGGGCAAGGGCGCCCTGGAGGTCTCGCGCATCATCAACCGCAAACTGGCCCATGCGGCCTGACGACCGGGGGACAGAACCATGGCCGACATGAACGTCAATGCCCCCAAGGGGACCCACGCCAACTTCGGCATCGGCACGACGCAGCAGAACCCCACCGAAGTGAAGGGCAACGCCTTCACCCGCTTCTTCAGCAACCTGTTCGACAAGATCGGCAAGGCCTTCTCGTCCGGCGGCAAGAAGGCCGAGGCGCAGCCGAAGCACGATGCCGGCGGCGGCGAGGTGGTCTTCTCCGCGACCACGAGCAAGAAGGACATCCAGCGGGCGAAGAAGGAGTTCAGAAACAGCGAGATGTACCAGGCCGTGAAGGACGGCGACAGCGGCATCAACAAGAAGAACCTGGAAACCGGCATGAAGGTCGTGCTGTCGCGCCCGGAATGCGTTAAGATGATGAAGGATCATGGTCTGACGCTGGGCGAAGCGGTCGGCATCTTCATGTACACGACCGGCGACTACACGCCGATCAACAATCAGCTGCGCTCCGGCAAGCCGCTGTCCGACGACGTGAGCGCGCTCAACAAGGAAATCATCTCCGGGATGGCCAAGCTGCCGAGCTATCAGGGTCCGTCCCTGACCCGGCTGACCGATCTGCCGGAGCACATCGCCGATCAGTATCAGCCCGGCAACACCGTCGAACCCGGCGGCTATTCCTCGACCAGCACGATCACCACCGGCGCGATGGACTTCCTCGGCGGCGAGTTCGTGATGCGCATCGCCGTGAAGGGCGGATCGTCGGGCAAGGACGTGCAGGCCTTCTCGAACAAGCAGGAGGAGAACGAGATCCTGTTTCCGCCCGGAACGCAGTTCAAGGTGCTCAAGCGGGCGGAACCGCAGCCCGATCCCTATACCATGATGGGCATGCCGAAGAAGCTCGAAGAGACCAAGATCACCCTCACCCTGCAGGAGGTCTGACATGAAAGTCATCAAGGGCACGCTGACCCCCGAGGAGATCGCCCAGGCCGAGGCGATCGACGCCGAATATGAAGCCCGGGCCCGCAAGGAGACCCGCAACCCCTTCACGCAGGACTTCATCGACAAGATGACCTCCGCCGACGCGCCGCCGAAGGCCCGCGACGACAAGCAGTCCTGAGGGAGCGAAGCCATGCATCTCAGTTCGAGGGCCACGGCCCTGCTCCAGGAACTCGCGCGGGACCACGGCCTGCGGTCGCTCGACTTCGACCGCAACGGGCTCATCCCGATGAAGGTGCGCGAGACCCAGACCTCGATCGCCTACAGCCCGGCCAACGATTCGTTCTATCTGATGGCCGTCATCGACCCGGATGCCGGCGGCCGTCTGGCCGATCCGGCCGCGGTGCTGAAGACCAACGGCGACCTCGCCGCGCGGCGCACCCGGATCGCCATCGAGCCGGACACCAAGGCGGTCATGCTGGTGCGCGACATCTTCCTGGCCGGGCTCGCCTATTGGGAGTTCAGCAAGGCCGTCGAGGCCTTCGTGGCCGATGTCGAGACGGTCACGGCCGGCTATCGGCGTGCGGATGCGCGCGGCAACCGGGCGGCGGCGGACGACATCCCGTCCGACTACGTGACGCTGCGGCTCTGACCGGCCCGGATGTCCGTCGGAGGCGCGGGCCGCCCGGCCGGCGTCTCCGCTGTCTGCCGCGTTCTTGCGCAAGCCGGCCCGCATCCGCCTCCGGAAAGGGCATCCGATCCATTCACGGCGGTGGGCATGCCCACCCCATGGCCTTGCGCAAAACTTGACCATATGGCCAAATTCATCCGCCCGGCCGAGGGACAGGTCCGGACCCGGGCGGATGGGGAGCCACATGACCGACTTTCTCGATCTCACCGCCAGCCGCCGCGCGGTCCTCGCCGGAACCGGCGCGACCCTTCTGAGCGCCGTCCTCGGCAGCCCGGCGCTGGCCGCCAAGGCCAAGCCGATCTCGGTCGCCATGGTGACCTCGGTGCCGATCGAGCAGCAGTGGATCTCCCGCCTGCACATCGCCCTGAAGGCGGCGGTCGCGCGCGGCGACATCACCTATGTCTATTCGGAGAACGTCGCCGATACCGACGCCGAGCGCGTCATCCGCGAATATGCCGAGGCCAAGAAGGATCTGGTCATCGGCGAGGCCTTCGGTCTGGAGCGCGCCGCGCGCAAGATCGCCTCGGACTACAAGAACACCGCCTTCCTGATG
>NZ_LJYW01000001.1:5689690-5910175 GCF_001305515.1 Prosthecodimorpha hirschii | reverse complement strand
CAAGGAAAAGGACATCCGCGCCGGCACCTACACGGTCAAGATCAACGACGCCGAGCCGAAGTCGAGCTGACGTCCGCCCGACGCCGAAGCGCCGGCCTTCCCGTGCCGGCCTCCCCGTCCCGAATCCCGGCGGTGCACCCGCGTGCGCCGCCGGTCATCGTGTTCCGGCGCGACGAGCCCCCATGACCGAAACCCGCCCGATCGTTCTGGAATTACGCACCATCACCAAGCGGTTCGGGCCGCTGGTCGCCAACGACGCGGTCGATCTCGTCATGCGCAAGGGCGAGATTCTCGCGCTCCTCGGCGAGAACGGGGCCGGCAAGACCACGCTGATGAACATCCTGTTCGGCCACTACCTGGCCGATGCCGGCGAGGTCCTGGTCGCCGACGCCCATGGCGGGCTGCAGCCGCTGCCGCCCGGCAGCCCGCATGCCGCGCTCGCCGCCGGCATCGGCATGGTGCACCAGCATTTCACGCTGGCCGAGAACCTGACCGTCCTCGACAACATCACGCTCGGCACCGAGCCCCTGTTCGCGCTGCATCGCTCGACAAGGGCGGCGCGCGCCAAGCTCGAAGACCTGATGGCCCGCTCGGGCCTGACCGTCGACCTGGACGCGACCGTGGCGCGGCTGGCGGTCGGCGAGCGACAGCGCATCGAGATCCTGAAGGCGCTCTACCGCGACGCGCGCATCCTGGTGCTCGACGAGCCGACCGCGGTGCTGACCCCGCAGGAAAGCGACGGCCTGTTCGCGACGCTGCGCGCGCTGGCGGCGCAGGGCCTGTCGGTGGTCTTCATCTCCCACAAGCTGAACGAGGTGGTCTCGGCCAGCGACCGCGTCGCGGTGCTGCGCGGCGGCCGCAAGGTCGCCGAGCGCGAGACCGCCGGCGCCGACCGCGCGACGCTGGCCGAACTGATGGTCGGCCGCCCGATCGCCGCCTCCCGGCGCGAGCCGCGCGAGCCCGGCCGCACCGTGCTGAAGCTCGACGCCGTCTCGGTCGCCGGCCACGACGTGCGGACCCGGCTGGCGTCGGTCTCGCTCGACCTGCGCGAGGGCGAGGTGGTCGGCGTCGCCGGCGTCTCCGGCAACGGCCAGACCGCGCTGGCAAGCCTCGTCTGCGGCCTGGTGGCGCCGAGCGCCGGCACGATGACGCTGCTCGACCAGGCATTGACCGAATTCGATCCCGGCGCCTTCGTGGCCGCCGGCATCGGCCGCATCCCGGAAGACCGGCACAGCGAGGGCGTGGTCGGCTCCATGTCGATCGCCGAGAATGTCGCCCTGGAGACGATCGGCACCGAGCGCTTCCAGACCGGCGGCTTCCTCAAGTTCGGCGCCATGCGGCAAGCCGCCGAGGAGGCGATCCGCGGCTACGAGATCAAGTGCCCCGGACCCGACGCGCCGATCAGGCTCCTGTCCGGCGGCAACATGCAGAAGGCGATCCTGGCGCGCGCGCTCGACGGGGCGCCGAAGCTGATCATCGCCAACCAGCCGACGCGCGGGCTCGATGTCGGCGCGGTGGCGGAAGTCCACCGCCGCCTGCTCGCCGCCCGCATGCGTGGCGCCGCGGTGCTGCTGATCTCCGAGGATCTCGACGAACTGTTCGAGCTGTCCGACCGGATCGCCGTGATGTTCCGCTCGCGCCTGACCGCCGCCCTGCCCTCGGCCGGGCTCGACCTGAAGACCCTCGGCCTGATGATGGCCGGACACGATCCGGCAGAGGTGGCGGCATGATCCGGCTCGAACCGCGCGGCGAAACGCCGCGCCTGCTCGCCCTGACGGCCCCCGTGGTCGCCGCCCTGGTCGCGCTGGCGCTCGCCGCCATCCCGATCATGGCCGCCGGAGCACCGCTCCTGAAGGCCTATCAGGTCATGTTCGAGGGCGCGCTCGGCTCGCGCTTCGCCCTGACCGAGGTCGTCTCGCGCGCCACGCCGCTGATCCTGACCGGGCTCGCCGCCGCGATCGCCTTCCGGGCGCGGCTCTACAATATCGGCGCGGAGGGCCAGCTCTATCTCGGCGCGGTCGCGGCGGTGGCGGTCGGCTCCGGCCGCTTCGACGGCCCGCCGGCGCTGATGATCGCCGCCGTGCTGATCGCCGGCGCGATCGCGGGCGCGCTTCTGATGCTCGGGCCGACACTGATGAAGGTGAAGCTCGGCGCCGACGAAGTGGTCACGACGCTGCTGCTCAACTTCATCGTGATCCTATTCGTGCAGATCATGATCGAGGGGCCGATGAAGGACCCGATGAGCCTCGGCTGGCCGCAATCCGAGCCGATCATCGATTCCGCCGCCCTGCCGAAGCTGATCGAGAAGACGCGCGTCCATGCCGGGCTGATCGTGGCGCTCGTCGCCGCGCTCGGCGTGCATGTCTTCCTGGCCCATACGGTGCCGGGCTTCCGCATCCGCGCGGTCGGCGCCAACCCGGCGGCCGCGCGCTTCGCCGGCATGAGCGTGACCGGCACCATGCTGCTGGTCGGCGCCCTGTCGGGCGCGCTGGCCGGCCTCGCCGGGGTCGGCGAGGTCGCGGGCCTGAAGGGCTACCTGACCAACAACCTGTCGCCCGGCTACGGCTATGCCGGCATCGTCGTCGCCATGCTGGCCGGGCTGTCGCCGCTCGGCGTGGTGCTGGCGGCCTTCTTCGTGGCGGCGGTCTTCGTCGGCGCCGATTCGATGAGCCGCGGCATCAACGTGTCGAGCTACATCGCCAACCTGATCGTGGCGCTCGCCCTGATCTCGGTGCTCGTGTCCGGCGTGGTGACGCGCTGGCGCATCCGTTTCGGCCGGCCGGGGGGCTGAGGCGCCATGGAAATCTTCGACATCCTCGTCACGGTCTCGTTCTGGGTCGCGGCCCTGCGCATCGCCACGCCGCTGATCTTCGGCGTCACCGGCGCGCTCCTGTGCGAGCGGGCCGGCGTGCTCAATCTCGGCATCGAAGGCATCATGACGGTCGGCGCGATGACCGGCTGGATCACGGTCCATCTCGGCGGCTCGCTCTGGGGCGGGGTCGTCGCCGCCATGGCGATGGGGGCCTTGTGCGGGCTCGTCCTCGCCGTACTGACCGTCAAGCTCGGCCTCAGCCAGCATGTCAGCGGGCTCGGCGTGACCATGCTGGCGACCAGCGCCAGCTACTTCACCTACCGGGTCGTGCTGCCCAACGCCAACACGCCGCCGCGCATCCAGCCCTTCGAGCCCTTGAACATTCCGGGCCTGTCGGACCTGCCCGTGATCGGCCCGATCCTGTTCCAGCAGACGGCGCTGACGCTGCTCGCCATTGCGCTGGTCGCGCTGACCGCGTGGTTCCTGAACCGGACGCCGCTCGGCCTGGCGCTGCGCGCCGTCGGCGAGAATCCGGCGGCCGTCGAGGCGCAGGGGCTCGACGTGCATCGGCTCAGGATGGGCGCGGTCGTCGCCGGTTCGGCCGTGATGGCGCTCGGCGGCGCCTTCCTGACCATGTCGGCCTTCAACGCCTTCTTCTTCGAGATGGTCGCCGGCCGCGGCTGGATCTGCATCGCCTTGACCGTGTTCGCCTCCTGGCGTCCCGGCAAGGCGCTGATCGGCGCCATCCTGTTCGGCGCCTTCGACGCCTTCCAGGTCCGCCTGCAGCAGGTGGTCGGCGGCGCCGTGCCCGGCCAGGTCTTCCTGATGATCCCCTATCTCCTGTCCATCGTCGCCCTGGTGGTCTGGTCGCGCAAGGCGAGCTACCCCAAGGCCCTGATGGTGCCCTACATCAAGGGCCAGCGGTGACCGCGCGCCGGCTGCCGCGCGCGCCCGCCGGCTTCGGCCGGGATCGCCCCGACGCCGGACCGTCCTGCCCCGCCCCCGCCCGCCGCCTCACGCCGACCCGCACCGGATCCGCCCCATGAGCCTCGATCTCCTCGTCCGCAACGCCACCCTGCCCGACGGCCGCACCGGCCAGGACATCGCCATCGCGGACGGCCGGATCGCCGCGATCGAGCCCGGCATCGCCGCCGAGGCCGGCCGGGTGATCGATGCCGGCGGCCATCTGGTCGCCCCGCCCTTCGTCGACTGCCACTTCCACATGGACGCGACCCTGTCGCTCGGCCTGCCGCGCATGAACGTCTCCGGCACGCTGCTCGAAGGCATCGCGCTGTGGGGCGAGCTGAAGCCGCTCCTGACCTTCGAGGCGGTGGTCGAGCGGGCGCTCCGCTATTGCGATCTCGCCGTCGCCCATGGGCTCTTGGCGGTGCGCACCCATGTCGACATCTGCGACGACCGGCTCCTCGCCGTCGAGGCGCTGCTGCACGTCAAGAAGACCGTCGCGCCCTATCTCGACCTGCAGCTCGTCGCCTTCCCGCAGGACGGCTATTTCCGCTCGCCGACCGCCGCCGCCAATCTGGACCGTGCGCTCGACCTCGGCGTCGACGTGGTCGGCGGCATCCCGCATTTCGAACGCACCATGGCGGACGGCGCCGCCTCGCTGAAGGCCTTGTGCGAGATCGCCGAGCGGCGCGGCCTGCTCGTCGACATCCACTGCGACGAGACCGACGACCCGCTCTCCCGCCATATCGAGGCGCTCGCCTACGAGACCCAGCGGCTCGGCCTCAACGGCCGCGTCGCCGGCTCGCATCTGACCTCGATGCATTCGATGGACAACTACTACGTCTCAAAACTCCTGCCGCTGATCGCCGAGGCCGGCGTCGCCGCGATCCCGAACCCGCTCATCAACATCACCCTGCAGGGCCGCCACGACACCTATCCGAAGCGCCGCGGCATGACCCGGGTGCCGGAGATGCGCGCGTTCGGCATCGAGATCGGCTTCGGCCAGGACTGCACCATGGACCCCTGGTACAGCCTCGGCGGCGCCGACATGCTCGATGTCGCCCATATGGGCCTGCATGTGGCGCAGATGACCGCACGCGAGGCGATGCGCTGGTGCTTCGACGCGGTGACCGTCCATCCGGCCAGGATCATGCATCTCGACGGCTACGGCCTCGCGCCGGGCTGCCACGGCGACCTGGTGGTCCTGCAGGCGAAGGACCCGATCGAGGCGATCCGGCTGCGCGCCAACCGGCTGTTCGTCGTCCGCCGCGGCCGGGTGATCGCCGAGACCCCGGCCCGCATCGCCAGCCTCGCCCTGCCCGGCCGCCCCGCCGCCGTCGACCCGGCCGCCTACGCGCCGAAGGCCGGGTGACGGGCGCCGAAGCGCTCAGGATGACAAACCGGACGGATGCCTCTAAACCTGTGCCTCCGCGAAACGGGGTCGCCGGCACATGTTCCTGGTCATCGACAATTACGACAGCTTCACCTGGAACCTGGTCCACTATCTCGGCGAACTCGGCGCGACGCTGAAGGTCGTGCGCAACGACAAGATCTCGGTCGACGAGGTGGCGGCGATGGACCCGGAGGGGGTGATCCTCTCGCCCGGCCCGTGCACGCCCAACGAGGCCGGCATCTGCCTCGACCTGATCACGGGCTTCGACGGGCGGATGCCGATCATGGGCGTCTGCCTCGGCCATCAGGCGATCGGCCAGGCCTATGGCGGCACGGTGATCCGCGCGCCGCACCTGATGCACGGCAAGACCTCGACCATCCGCCATGACGGCCGCGGCGTGTTCCGGGGCCTCAACGCCGATTTCACCGGCACCCGCTACCATTCCCTCGTGGTCGAGCGTTCCACCATGCCGGACGCGCTGGTGCCGGTCGCCCATTCCGACGACGGCCTGGTGATGGGCCTGATGCATCGCGAGCATCCGGTCCACGGCGTCCAGTTCCACCCGGAATCGATCGCCTCGGAGAACGGCCACCGCATCCTGAAGAATTTCCTCGACCTGGCGCGCGACTTCAACGACACCCACCGCGCCCGGCCGGCCGCCGCCTGAGACGGGCCCTATCCACCGTCGATCCGGTGCGCCGCCGATCCGTTCCAACGCCGATCCGGTCCAACGACCTTCCAACCAACCGAGCACCCCATGACCGACCTGAAAGCGCTGATCGGCAAGGCCGCCACGGGCGCCACGCTGAGCCGCGAGGAGGCCCGCACCGCCTTCGACGTGATGATGTCCGGCGAGGCAACCCCGGCCCAGATCGGCGGCTTCCTGATGGCGCTCCGGGTGCGCGGCGAGACCGTCGACGAGATCACCGGCGCGGTCGAGACCATGCGCGACAAGATGCTGCGCGTCGCCGCTCCGGCGGACGCGATCGACATCGTCGGCACCGGCGGCGACGGCTCGGGCAGCTACAATGTCTCGACCTGCTCGGCCTTCGTGGCCGCCGCCTGCGGGGTGCCGGTCGCCAAGCACGGCAACCGCGCGCTGTCGTCGAAATCGGGGGCGGCCGACGTGCTGACCGCGCTCGGCGTGAAGATCGACATCGGCCCCGACCGGATCGCCGAGTGCATCCGCGTCGCCGGCCTCGGCTTCATGTTCGCGCCCGCCCATCACTCGGCGATGAAGCATGTCGGCCCGGCGCGCGTCGAACTCGGCACGCGCACCATGTTCAACCTGCTCGGCCCGCTCTCCAACCCGGCCGGCGTGAAGCGGCAGATGACCGGCGTCTTCGCCCGCTCCTGGGTCGAGCCGATCGCCCGCGTGCTCGGCAATCTCGGCGCCGCGCGCGCCTGGGTGGTCAACGGCTCCGACGGGCTCGACGAGATCACCGTGACCGGACCGACCACCGTCGCCGAATGGCGCGACGGCCGGGTCGCGACCTTCGAGGTCTCGCCCGAGGATGTCGGGCTCGACCGCGCCGACCCGGCGGACCTGCGCGGCGGCGACGGCCCCGAGAATGCCGAGGCGCTGCGCGCCGTGCTCGACGGCCGCAAGGGCGCCTATCGCGACATCGTGCTGATGAATGCCGGCGCGGCCCTGGTGGTCGCCGGCAAGGCGGACGGGCTGAAGGACGGCGTCGCGCAGGCCGCCCGTGCCATCGACGAGGGCGGCGCCCGGGCTCGGCTCGACGCGCTGATCCATGTCTCGAACGGCTGATCCGACCATGACCGACATTCTGAAGCGCATCGAGACCTACAAGCGCGAGGAGATCGCCGCCGCCAAGGCCGCGGTGCCGGAGGCCGAGCTCAAGGCGCGCATCGCCGACCAGGAGCCGCCGCGCGGCTTCCTCGCCGCGCTCCGCGCCGAGCGGGCCGCGGGACGCTACGCGCTCATCGCCGAGATCAAGAAGGCGAGCCCGTCCAAGGGCCTGATCCGGCCGGACTTCGATCCGCCGGCGCTCGCCCGCGCCTATCGCGACGGCGGCGCCGCCTGCCTCAGCGTGCTGACCGACACCCCCTCGTTCCAGGGCCGGCCCGACTATCTCGCCGCCGCCCGCGACGCTTCCGGCCTGCCGGCGCTGCGCAAGGACTTCCTGTTCGAGCCCTACCAGGTCACCGAGGCGCGCGCCTGGGGCGCCGACTGCATCCTGATCATCATGGCCTCGCTCGACGACGATGCGGCGGCCGCGCTCGAGGACGCAGCCTTCGCGCTCGGCATGGACGTGCTGATCGAGGTCCATGACGAGGCCGAGCTCGAACGGGCGCTCAAGCTGAAGAGCCCGATGGTCGGCATCAACAACCGCAACCTGAAGACCTTCGAGACGTCGCTGACGACCTCCGAGCGGCTGGCGCCGCTGGTCCCGTCCGACCGGCTGGTGGTCGGCGAAAGCGGCCTCTTCACGCCCGCCGATCTGGCCCGCCTCGACCGGGTCGGCATCGGCACCTTCCTGATCGGCGAAAGCCTGATGCGCCAGGACGATGTCGCCGCGGCGACGCGGAGCCTGCTGGCGCGCTGACGCGAGCGGCCGGTCGCGCGCTGATCGAGCCGCCGGGGCAGTCCGACGGAGACCGTCCATCGCAGTCGAATGGCGGCAGTGCGCGGGTATCGGGCTGTCGAGGGGCGATCACCCGCGGGCTTTTGGTGGCCGGCGGACCGCCCTCCTCTGCCTGAGACAAAGCCCGGCGGCCGCCGGTCAGCTGACCGGCGTGCAGCGTTCCCAGATTTCCGGATCGGCGCCGGGCTGGTCGGCCGGATAGGCATAGACCCAGTTCTCGCCGCGCAGGCGCAGGAACCGGCGCGTGCCGCCATGTTCCTCCTTCTCCGGTACCAGATACTGGAAGGCGTGGCGGCTATAGTCGCCGGTCATGTCGGCGCCGCCGGGCGTGATGATCCGGGTGCCGTCGATCTCCATGCGCCGGCCATCCTTGCGGCACCATTTGCCGTCGATGGCATCGGCCTGCGCCAGACCGGCGCCAAGCACCAGCGCCGCTGCCGCGCCCGAGAGAATGAGCCCGATCCGCCGCATCCCGCATCCCCCATGACCTTGGGGTAAGACGCTATCGCGGCCCGGGCCGGCCCGGAAGACACGAAGCCGCGATCAGCCGGTCGGCGTCATGGGCAACGGGCCTCATGGGCAAAGGACCTCGCGGGCAAAGGGCCCGCGCGCAAAGGGCCGCGAGGCCGCCCGCATCGGGCCGCCGACGCCGCGCGAAGGCCCGTGTCGCCGATCCGAGTGCCGTCCGCGTCAGGTCTTCTTCAGATTGCAGGTCTTCGCGCCGCCATAGAGCTTGCCCTCCTGCCAGCAGCCGGTCGCCCGGCATTCCTGCAGCTTGGGCGTACAGTGGTCCTGGACGCAGTTGAGGTCGGTCGGCGCGCGCTGCTTGCAGCGGGCCGCGCACATGGACTGGAAGCCGGAACAGGACTGCGCCGAGGCGGCCGGCGCCGCCGGCAAGACCGCGAGGGCGAGAAGCGCAGCAAGGACGAGACGCATGGGTTCGGCTCCTTCGGGTGACGCAACGGAGCCTAGCCCGGCCACCCGGGGTTGGCAATCGCCGGGGCCACGCTCACGAGGCGCGGGCGGCCCGGCGCACGGCGTCGGGCTCGCTGGCGATCACGCGCAACAGGGTCCGCGCCGGCCCGTCCGGCTTGCGCCGACCCTGCTCCCAATCGCGCACCGTGGCGGAGGACAGCCCGAATTCGGCCGCGAAGGCCGCCTGGGACATCCGCAGGCGCAATCGGATGGCCTTCACGTCGATGTCCTCGACGGTGACGATCCTGGCCGGCTCGGCACGTCCTTCCGCTACCGCCAGCGCCTCGCGGGCCGCCTCGATCAGGGTCTCGCCGAATGTGCTCATTGCGACCTCCTCGATGGCAGTCCCGCACCCTCTTGATCCGATCCCGCCGGCGGGACCAGCGCCTCACCCCAAGACGCCGAAACCCGTCACCGCCCGGCCGTGAACCCCGTGAAGCCGACATCGGGGGCGGAGGTGTTGTGGGTCGAGGGCGTCGAGCGGCCGAAGACGATCTCGGCGGCCTTGCCGGACTTGAACTCGATCACCGATTGGACCTGCACCGGAGCCCCCGGGGCGGCGCGCCACTGGGCCTCGGCGGTGTCGGCATTGCCCGGGCGCACATACATCGAGCGCAAAGCCGTGAAGGGCAGCGTGCCGTCGGAGGGCGGGTCGAGCTTGACCGCGACCGCGGCGTGGCCGATGTCGAGATCGGCCAGCCGCACGGTGCCCTTGCCGCCCTTGGCGAAATCGAGCGTGAAGGTCAGCGTCTTCGGGTCGAACTCGATCGCCTTGTAGGCGACGAAGGGCCGGGTCGATTCCTCGACCGGGCCGACCAGGAAGGACGAGCCGTAGGCGACCTCGTGCATGCGGAACGGCGGCAGCGGCCGCAGGCGCCAGTAGCCGTCCTGCGGATACATGACCAGGACCTCGTAGGGCCCCGCGACGGTCTTCTTCCAGACCTGGACCAGGTGCAGGAAGTTCTGCGTCAGCTTGCCGACCTTGACCGGCACCACGGTCGGCCGCCAGAAGTCCGGATAGACGACGCCCTTCACCATGTACTGGTCGTCCTCGTAGAGGATCGCCGTCGGCGGAATATAGGGCTTCACCGGCGCCGGATCGGGACCCGGTCCGAAGGAGCAGTCGGTGAAGTCCGGCGCGGTCGAATCGCGCATCACCGTGTCGAGATAGACCGGGCTGCGCGCGATCACCGTGAAGCCGTCGACCTTCGCGCCGCCGAGCGTGTAGTAGATGTTGTCCTCCTCCGCGCACTTGGTCGCGTAGGACTTGTTCGCCACATCGACCGTGACCGTCTCGGCCTGCGCCGCGACCGGCCCGAGGACCGCCGGCAGGAGCCCGGCGGGCGCCAGAAGCGCGGCGGCGAGCACGGCACCGAAACCTCTACGGAAGCGCGTGGCGACAAAGCTTTGCATCAACATCCTCATCTCAGGTGCGAACCGGGCAGGATCGCATAGATATCGCCGGAATTGGCCTCGACCGGCAGGGCATCGAGCCAGGCGCGCAACGCCTCGAGCGGGATCCAGGCGTCGTGCACGAACCGCTGGCTCTCGCCGAGGCAGGCCTCGAAACCGTCGTAGCCGAGCGCGGCGAGCCGGTCGAGTGCCCGATGGGCGACCGGCCGCTGGATCGTGGTGAACTCGAACGAGACGGCCGGCACCGGCCGGGTCAGGCCGGCCAGCACCTCGGCCTCGAAACCCTCCACGTCGATCTTGACGAAGGCCGGCGCGCCATGGCGGGCGATCAGCCGATCGAGCGTGGTCAGCGGCACGGCGATCCGCTCCGACCAGACCTGCCCCTCCCAGCCGGGCGCCGTCGCGGCGGCGGCGATGAAATCGGAGGAGGCCGTCGAGATGGTCGGATTGGCGAGATTGACGTGCAGGTCGACGCTGCCTTCGGCCGCGCCGAGCGCGACCGGCTCGATCGCGACCTCCGCGTCGGCGCCGTAGAGCCGCGTCAGCGTGGCGACCAGGGCCGGCTGCGGCTCGGCCGCGACGACCCGGCAGCCGAGGCGGCGCAGCGAGGCGATGCGGTCGCCGACATGGGCGCCGATGTCGAAGGCGAGGTCGCCGGCGCGGACGAAGCGCGCATGCAGCCGGTCCATCGCCGCATCGCGCGCCGAATCGCCATAGTAGATGCCGAGCGACCGGCGCACGCCGGCCTCGGCGACACCGGCGCCGAGGCCCTCAGCTTCGAGGCCGGCCGCGCCCCTGCCGTCGCCCGCCATCACGGTTTCGCCTTCACGATCGCGAGCGCCGGCAGATGCAGGCCGTCGAGTTCGGCCGGGGTGACGACTTCCTCGGGAATGCGGCACCAGCCGGTCCGCACCATGAAGCGGCCGACGGCCGGGCTGGAGGTCAGAACCGTCAGCGGGATGGCCAGCAGCAACCCGAGGAACAGCGGGGTCGCGAACAGGAAGGCCCAGGGCGACAGCGACCACAGGCCCAACCCGGCGACTGCACCGAGCAGCGTGTGCGGCCAGAAGCGCGCCGCGGCCTCGCGCCACGGCACCGCATGGGCGTCGCGGACCTGCGCCGTCCAGCCGACCGTCCGGCCGCAGGCGACGGCCGCGAGCATCATCGTGTGGCTGAGCGCGGAGATCGGCGTCAGCAGGAGCGCGAACACCGTCTCGGTCAGGAGCCCGCCGAGAAAGGCCGCGGTGCCGCCGAAGCCGGCGCGGGCGGCCGGACGGGCGAGCACGTCGAGCGCGGTCATGATCTTGGGCGCGAACATGGTCGCGAACAGGAGCGCGACCAGGCCGAGCGCGGGGCCGGCCGCGAGCCAGGCCTCGCCCGGGGCCGCGCGATGGGCGGCGACGAGGGCGAGGAGCCACATCGCGATGAAGGCCGGCGAGGCCGCGAACATGACCACGGCGACGATCAGCTGGAACCGGCTGGTCGGCCGGATGCCCGGCAGGCCGACGAGCTTCAGATATTGCGTATTGCCGAGGCACCAGCGCATGTCGCGGCGGATGAACTCGATCAGCGTCGGCGGATTCTCCTCGTAGGAGCCGCCCTCCTCCGGCACCACGCGCACGTCGTAGCCGGCGCGGCGCATCAGCACCGCCTCGACCTGATCGTGGCTCATGATGTCGCCGCCGAGCGGGCCTTGGCCGGGCAGCGGCGGCAGGTGGCAGTGGCGGGTGAAGGGCGCCAGCCGGATCAGGGCGTTGTGACCCCAATAAGGACCGCAATCGGCATGCCACCAAGCGCTGCCGAGCGTGTAGGAGCGCATGCCGAGCCGCATGCCGAACTGGAACAGGCGCGCCAGCGGGCTCGCCGAGGGCAGCCCCACGGTCAGGCTCTGCAGGATGCCGAGCTTCGGGTCGGACTGGGCGATCCGCACCATGCGCAGGATGCGGTCGGCGGCCATGAAGCTGTCGGCATCGAGCACCAGCGCGAATTCGGTCTCGTGACCCCGGCGCTCGCAGAATTCGCGGATGTTGCCGGCCTTGAAGCCCGGATTGGTGGCACGGCGGCGATAGTCGAGCGCCTTGACGCGGCCGTCGAAGCGGGCGCGCAGGGCCGCGAAGGCGGCCTCTTCGGCGCCGGCGACATCGGCGCGGTTGGTGTCGGACAGGACATGCAGCGCGAAATGCGCGCCGGTGCCGGACCGGACCAGATCCTCCAGGATCAGGGCGATGTTGCGGAACACCCGCTCGGTATCCTCGTTGCGGATGCACATCAGGATCGCGGTGTCGGCGGTGATCGGCTGGTCGTCGGAGACGGTCGCGGCCGGCGGGCAGGTCAGCGCCAGGGGATCGCGCGCGAGACGCATGATCACGAAGCCGATCAGGGCGTTCCAGAAGTTCAGCAGCGACCAGGGCAGGTAGACGGCGACCAGCGCCAGGATCGCGATGTCGAGGGCGCCGTAGCCGCCGGGCGCGAAAGCCGCGACGGCAAGCGCCATCATGGCGAGCCAGGAGCCGAAGACGAGGAGCCCGAAGAGGATCCGGCGCGCTCCGGCCGGATTGGTGCTGCGGCTGGCGTCGGCATCGAACTGGCCGGCGTCGGTACTGAGGCTCATCGGTCGGATCGCCTGGATGGGGGCAGGTGACTGGTCCGGCCTGCCGCGGGCCCCTCGCCCCGCATCCGGCCGGTCTCCGGCGGGCCGGCGATCCGTTCCCACCGCCCTCGCGTAGACGGATCGGGAATGGACGAACCTTAGCGGAGACGGCAAGGTTACGCGAGTGGATGCCCGTCGGATGCGGCGGATCCGGGGAGAGAGATGCCGAAATCGCCGTGCGACGGTCACGAATCCGTCAGTTGCCCTCCGCAAGGCCGCGCCCTGTGGTTCGAGGAGATCGGCCGGGCGGCAATCCGGGCCGAGCCCCTCGCCGTGGCCGCGCCCGATACCGTGCAGGTGCGCATGCTCTATTCCGGCATCAGCCGCGGCACCGAGAGCCTGGTCTTTGCCGGCCGCGTGCCCCCCGGCGAGCATCAGCGCATGCGCGCGCCGTTCCAGGCCGGCGATTTCGGCTTCCCGGTCAAATATGGCTATGCGGCGGTCGGCACCGTCGAGGACGGCCCCGATGCCCTGATCGGCCGGACGGTCTTCTGCCTGCATCCGCACCAGGACCTGTTTCGCGTCCCCGCCGCGGCCGTCACCGTGGTGCCGGATGCCGTGCCGCCGGCGCGCGCCGTGCTGGCGGCCAATATGGAAACCGCCCTCAACGCGCTCTGGGACGGCGGCGCCGGCCCCGGCGACCGGATCGTGGTGGTCGGCGCGGGTGCGGTCGGCGCGCTGACGGCGGCGCTCGCAGGACGGCTGCCGGGCGCGGAGGTGACGCTGGTCGATATCGACCCCGCCCGCGCGGCCATCGCCGCCGCGCTCGGCGTCGGCTTCGCCCTGCCGGAGGCGGCACCGGGCGGCGCGGACATCGTCTTCCATGCCTCCGCCCGCTCCGCCGGCCTCGCCACCGCCCTGGCGCTCGCCGGTGACGAGGCGACCGTGGTCGAAATGAGCTGGTACGGCACCGCGGAGGTCTCGGTCTGCCTCGGCGGCGGCTTCCATGCCCAGAGGCTGAAGCTCGTGTCGAGCCAGGTCGGCCGCGTCGCACCCGGGCGGCGCAGCCGCTGGGACTATCGCCGCCGGCTGGCCAAGGCGCTCGATCTTCTCGCCGACGACCGGCTCGACGTCCTCCTCGGCGACCCGATACCCTTCGACGACCTGCCGGCGCGGCTGCCCGCCATCCTCACCGCCCCCGGTGCGGCGCCCTGCCCGCTGATCCAATACCCGGCCCGCCCGTAGACCCGCTCACCCGTCCCTGCCCTCGCGCCCGCCCCGGAGCCCGCCATGTTTGCCGTAGAAGTCCGCGATCACATCATGATCGCCCATTCGTTCCGGGGCGCCGTGTTCGGCCCGGCCCAGGCCCTGCACGGCGCGACCTTCGTGGTCGATCTCGCCTTCTTCCGCGCCGAGTTGGACGAGAACGGCATCGTGGTCGATATCGGCCTCGCCCACGACGCGCTGAAGGCGGTGCTCGGGCCCCTGACCTACCGCAATCTCGACGAGCTGCCCGAATTCGCCGGCCGCAACACCACCACCGAGGTGCTGGCCCGGCACATCTTCGACGCCATGGCGGCGGCGATCGCGCGCGGCGACCTCGGTGCCGACGCCCGGGCGATCGCGAAACTGCGCGTCACCCTGCACGAGAGCCATGTCGCCCGCGCCTGGTACGAGGCGCCGATCGGTGGCTGACGGCTTCACCTTCGCGGTGCCGGGCGATCCGGATCTGCCGACCGGCGGCTACGGCTATGGGCGCCGGCTGGCATCCGAATTGGCCGCGCTCGGCCTGCGCGTCACGCCGCTGCGCCTGCCGGAGGGCTTTCCGTTTCCCGCTGAGGCGGCCCGCGCCGAGGCCGGACGCCTGCTGGCGGCCGTGCCGGCGGGCGAGACCGTGCTGGTCGACGGGCTCGCGCTCGGCGTGCTGCCCGAGGCGGCCGAGGCGGTCGCCCGGCGCGGGCGTCTGGTCGCGCTGGTGCATCATCCGCTCGCCCACGAGACCGGTCACTCGGCCGAGACCGCCGCGCGGCTGGCGGCGAGCGAACGCGCCGCGCTGGCTCATGCCGATGCCGTCGTCGCCACCGGTCCCGGCACGGCCCGAAGCCTCGTCGCCGAATTCGGCGTCGCGCCCGGCCGGATCACGCTGGCCCCGCCCGGGACGGACCCGGTGCCCCCGACCGATCGTTCGGGCGATGGGCCGGTGCGCCTGCTCGCGGTCGGCTCGCTGATCCCGCGCAAGGGCCATGACGATCTGATCGCCGCGCTGGCGACGCTCGCCGCGCTCGATTGGCGGCTCGACATCGTCGGATCCGCGGCCTTCGATCCCGGCCATGCCGCCGACCTCGCGCGCATGATAGAAGTCGCCGGCCTCGCCGACCGCATCCGCCTGACCGGCGCGATTCCCGCCGAGGCAGTCGCGGCCGCCTACCGCACCGCCGATCTCTTCGTGCTCGCCTCCCGTTACGAGGGCTGGGGCATGGCCTATACGGAGGCGCTCGCCCATGGCCTGCCGGTGGTCGGCACCGATGAGGCGGTGATGGCCGAGGCGGTGCGCGCCGCCGCCGTGCTGGTCCCGGCCGGCGATCGCCCCGCCCTCGCCGGTGCCCTGCGCGACCTCCTCGCCGACCCCGCCGCCCGCCAGGCCGGTGCCGCCGCGGCGCAGGCGGCGGCCCGCCTCCTTCCCACTTGGCGCGGGACGGCGCTCGCCGTGGCGCGCGTGATCGGACAGCCCGCATGAACCAATTCGAGACCGATTGGCTGGACCTGCGCGAGCCCGCCGACCGCCGCGCCCGCAACGGCGTGATCGCCGCCCGGCTGGCGGGCCGCTTCAAGGAGGCCGACGGGCTGGTCGTGGTCGATCTCGGCTGCGGCACCGGCTCGACCGCGCGCGCCATCGCCGGCCTGCTGCCCGGACCGCAACGCTGGCGCCTGGTCGACCATGACGACGGCCATCTCGCCCGAGCCCGCGCCGCGCTCGCCGGCCTGACCGACCGCGACGGACGGGCGATCGCGCTGGAGACCTGCCAGGCCGACCTCTCTGCCGGCGTGCCGGCCGAGCTTCTCGACGGCTGCGGGCTGATCGCCACCTCGGCCTTCTTCGATCTCGTCTCGCGCGGCTTCCTGGAACGGCTCGCCGCCACGGCCGCCGCCCGCGGCCTGCCCCTCTATGCCGCCCTGACCGTCGACGGCCGCCTCGCCTGCGAGCCGCCGGACCCGCTCGACCGGGCCGTCTTCGACGCCTTCAACGCCCATATGGGCCGCGACAAGGGTTTCGGCCCGGCCTGCGGCCCGCGCGCGCCCGACACCGCCCTGCACGTGCTGCGCCAACGCGGCTTCCGCGTCGAGGCCGGCCGCTCCGACTGGACCGTCGGCGCCGACGAGCCGGAATTCGCCACCCGCCTGCTCGACGGCTGGACCGCGGCCGCCGCCGAGACCGGCCTCGTCGATCCGGCCGAACTCGCCCGCTGGTCGCGCCGCCGCCACGTCGAGATCGCCGCCGGCACCGCCCGCTTCGAGGTCGGCCACCTGGATATCCTGGCGCTGCCGGATTGAGCCGCTCCGGGCTTCGACGACCGGCCGCAGGTCCAGGTCGGGTCGGTTCAGATTGACGGTGCCGGATGTCAACCATCCGGCTCGATCGATGCTGTTTCCCGGTTCGGATTCACCCGCCGGATGGCAACCATCCGGCTCCATCGAAGCTGCCTCCCGGTTCGGATTCACGCGCCGGATGGCAACCATCCGGCTCGATCGAACCGGCGCGCCGTGCCAGACTGCCGCCACGGTGCCGCTGCGGGCGGGGCCCATCCGGCGAGGCGGCGCGATGCCCGACTATCTGCTCAATGCCTTCGTGACGCTGTTCGTCACCGTCGACCCGCCCGGGCTGGCGCCGATCTTCATGGCCCTGACCGCCCGGCTGCAGCCGGCCGACCGGCGCGCCGTGGCGATCCGGTCGACCATCATCGCGACCATCACGCTCCTGGTCTTCGCGGCCGTCGGCGGGCCGGTCCTGGCGCTGCTCGGCATCACCGTGCCGGCCTTCCGCATCGCCGGCGGCCTGCTCTTGTTCTACATCGCCTTCGAGATGGTCTTCGCCAAGCGCAGCGAGCGCAAGTCCGAGCAGGTGGCCCGGCCCCTGTCGGAGGACGAGATCCGCCATCTCGCCGTGTTCCCGATCGCCATCCCGCTGGTCGCCGGCCCGGGCGCCATCTCGGCGACCATCCTGGCCGCCTCGCAGGCCCCCGGCCCCATCGCGCTCGGGCTGTTTCTCGGCATCATCGTGGTGGTGGTCGGGTCCTGCCTCGCCGTCTTCATGGCCGCCGACCAGCTCAATCGCCTGCTCGGCGAGACCGGCCGCGTCGTGGTCGAACGCCTGCTCGGCCTGGTCCTCGCCGCCCTCGCCGTCCAGTTCGTCGCCGACGGCATCAAGGCGATTGCGCGGCTGCCGTGACGCGGCCCAAGGTCGAGGCGGGTCAGCCGAAGGCCGCCACAACGGTCTCGATCGGAAGGAACAAGGTCCGGCTGTCGGCCGGATACTCGATGAACTCCGCGCACCGCAGGTAGAAGAGCCGGGCGCCCTCGTCCTTGGCCTGGACCAGGACCGCACCGATGCCGATGCTCTGCGAGGCGTGCGCGATACGCCGCAGCGCATCGGCCAGCAGGTCCGCCCCGAGCCCACGGCCGGCATGATCGCGGCTGACGGCGAGCCGCCCGATCACCGAGACCGGTACGGAGTCGGGGGCATTGCGCCGCACCCGGCCCGGCGCCGCCGCCCGGTCGACCGCCCCGGCCGAAATGCAATAATAGGCGACGACCCGATTGTCGGCCGAGACGACATAGGTGCGGGAAAAGCGGCTTTCGTTCTTCAAGGCCCGCTGGCGCAGCCATTCGTTCAAGGCGGGTTCGCCGCAGTCGAAACCGGAGAGATCGTGCGCCGCGGTCAGCGGAACCGGCGCCGACAGGGCGCCGTGCGGGCGTCCGTCGCTGCCGGTCAGCTCCGCCATGCCGGCACGCGGTGCATCAGCGCGCGCAGTTTCGGTCCGGGTTCGGGCGCCCTGTCGAGCGCCTCCACGAAGGCATCGAAGCGGGCGGCGTCCAGAACGAACAGGCGCTGATCGAGCAGGACGTCGATCGCCTCGCGACGCGCACTGTCGATCATGAATTCCGTGCGCGTCTTGCCGAGGATGGCGGCGGCATCGTCGATCAGCCGACGGGTGTCCGCGCCGATGCGCAAATTGATGCTGCCCTTGGCATCGGCCCCAGCCGGGCGCGCCGCGACCGCCACATCCGCGGGCTCCATTTCGTCCGAGGGCGTGATCGGGGACTTGGCCATGCACGAAGAATGGGGCTGCGTATCCACAGTGTCAATACGACGTCGAGTCGATAGGACGATGACACCGGAGAGCGATCGTGCGCCGCCCCGTTCGCTGGCGATTGCCGTCGCTTCGACCGGCCGGATGGTGCGGGTGGAGGGACTCGAACCCCCATGCCTTGCGGCGACGGAACCTAAATCCGTTGTGTCTACCAGTTCCACCACACCCGCAGCGGGCGCACCATAGTGAGATCGGGCGGCGCTTGGAAGCCGGTTTCAGACGGTCTTCGCGCAGCGCCCGCCCCTGGCCTCGCCCCTGGTCTCACCCCTGACAACTCGTCCCCCGGCCGGTCCTTCAGACCAGCCGGCAGGCGACCGTGCCGAGGCTGCCGAAGTCCATCTCGACGCGGTCGCCGCGGGCGATCGGGATCGGCACCACGCAGGTTCCGGTAGTGACGATCTCGCCGGCCTTGAGCGGGATGCCCAGACCGGAAAGCTCGTTCGCCGCCCAGGCGAGCGCGACGCGCGGATCGCCGAGCACGTTGAAGCCGCCGCCCTCGTGCACCGGACCGCCGACGACCCGGCCCGACACCCGGTGGGCGGCGAGATCGAGGTCGCGCCACAGCGCGGGCGCCTCGGGGCCGAGCACGAATTCATGCGCGCAGGCATTGTCGGCGAGGAGTTGCGCCTCGCCGGCCTTGGTGAAATCGCGGAAGCGCGAATCGGGCAGCTCGATGGCGAGATGCAGCGCCGCGACCGCGTCGAGCACCTCGGCGACGCCATAGGGCTCCGCCCGCGGCGGCAGGTCGCGCGCCATGCGGAAGCAGAATTCCGGCTCGGCGACCGCCATCGCATTGGCGCCGAAGGGCACGTCCGCGCCGGCCGGATGGACCCGCTCGGCCAGGAGCCGCCCGATCAGCGGCCCGCCGACATTGATGTGCCGCTGCCCGGCCGCGCTGGTCGCCGCGATCTTCCAGCCGACCACCGGCCGCGCGCTCAGGGCGGCCAGAAGCGCCTGGATCCTGTAGCCTTCACGCCGATCCGCCGGCCGTTGCGCCTCCGGCAACGCCTCGAAGCGCTCGCCCGCCTGCCACGCCGCCCAGACGGTCTCCGCCGCCGCCGCCCCATCCCGCTCCATGCCGGTTCGCTCCCTCGTGCCGGTTGTTGGTGCGGGAGCCTATCCGCCCCGACGCGGCGCGCAATCCCCGCCCCGCGTGCCGACGGCGGAGGCCGGCCGGCAGCCGCGGGACCCGGCACCCGCAGGACCCGGGGGCTGCGGGACCCGGTGGCCAGGCCGGCCGCACGGCAACGCTCTTTCCCCCGCCCCGGCCGCGGACTAGTGTCCCCGAATCCCGACGCAGCCGCCCCGGAGGACCTCCGCCTTGACCGCCCGGCTCACCCATCTCGACGATAGCGGCGCGGCCCACATGGTCGATGTCGGCGACAAGAGCGTGACCCAGCGCACCGCCGTCGCCGAAGGCCACGTGACCATGCTGCCGGAGACCCTGGCGCTGATCCGCCAGGGCCTCGCCAAGAAGGGCGACGTGATCGCCACCGCCCGCATCGCCGGCATCATGGCGGCCAAGCGCACGCATGAGCTGATCCCGCTCTGCCATCCGCTGCTGCTGACCAAGGTGGCCGTGGAGATCGAGGCCGACGAGGCGCTGCCGGGCCTCCGGATCACCGCGACCGCGCGGGTCTCCGGGCAGACCGGGGTCGAGATGGAGGCGCTGACGGCGGTCTCGGTCGCCTGCCTGACAGTCTACGATATGGCCAAGGCGGTCGACCGCGGCATGGTGATCGGGGGCATCCGGCTTCTGGAAAAGTCGGGCGGCAAGTCGGGCACCTGGCAGGCCGCCTGACCGGGCAGCGCGACGCAGGCACGACGGGGAGAACGAAGGCATGGCCGGAGGATTGCTGTCGGTGGAGGCCGCCCGCGCGCGGCTGCTCGCCGGGGTCGACCCGCTCGGCGGCGAGACGGTCGCGCTCGCCGCGGCATCCGGCCGGGTTCTGGCCGCCGATCTCGCCGCCACCCGCACCCAGCCGCCCTTCGCCGCCTCGGCCATGGACGGCTATGCGCTGCGGGCCGACGACGCCGTCGCCGGGCGCCGGCTGGCCGTCATCGGCACCGCGCCGGCCGGGCGCGCCTTCGACGGCCCGGTCGGACCGGGCGCCTGCGTGCGCATCTTCACCGGCGCGCCGGTGCCGGAGGGTGCCGACACCATCCTGATCCAGGAGAATGCGCGGGTCGTCGCCGAAGGCGTGATCGAGGTCGTCGAACCGGTCGCGTCCGGCCGGCATATCCGTGCCGTCGGGCTCGACTTCCGCGCCGGCGACGTGCTGATCGGCGCGGGAACGCGGCTCGACTGGCGCGCCGTCTCGCTCGCCGCGGCCATGAACCATGCCACGTTGCCGGTGCGCCGCCGCCCGCGCGTCGCCGTGCTGGCGACCGGCGACGAACTGGTGCCGCCCGGGACCGAACCGGGACCCGACCAGATCGTCGCCTCCAACGCCTTCGGCGTGCTGGCCATGGTCGAGGCCGAGGGCGGCTTCGGCATCGATCTCGGCATCGCCGCCGACACCGAGGCGGCGATCGCCGAGAAGATCGGCGCGGCGCTGGCCGCGGAGGCCGACATCCTGGTCACGCTCGGCGGCGCATCGGTCGGCGATCTCGACCTCGTCCAGAAGACGCTCGGCGGCGCCGGCATGGATCTCGGCTTCTGGAAGATCGCCATGCGGCCGGGCAAGCCGCTGATGTTCGGCACGCTCGGGCCGATGCGCGTGCTCGGCCTGCCCGGCAACCCGGTCTCCGGCCTCGTCTGCGCGCTCCTGTTCCTCAAACCCCTGCTCAAGGCGCTGCTCGGCCTCGCCCCGGCGATCGAACCCGAGGAACCCGCCGTGCTGGCGGCGCCGCTGCCGGCCAACGACAGCCGGCAGGACTACCTGCGCGCGACCTTCGAGCCCGGCGGCGCCGTGCCGCCGCAGGTCCGGCCGGTCGACCTGCAGGATTCCTCGATGCTGAGCCGGCTCACCCGGGCCGACTGCCTGATCGTGCGCGCGCCCGGCGCCGCCCCGGCGGCGGCCGGCGAGCGCTGCCGAATCATCCGCTTCTGAAGCCATCGCCCGATACCGCGACCAGGCCCCCGTTCCGAACGACCGCGGCAGCGCCCGATGAGGGCGTATCCGGCGGTCTTCCATGCGGCCGCTCGCCCATGCGATCGTCCGGGCCGCTCAGGCAGCCTCATTTTCGCTTTTATGCGTGTCTCTTTCGTTCGTGTTCCGTTTTTACCAAAAAATTAACCCTTGTAGAACATCGAGGGAACGTGTAGCTTTGGTTCGTGATTTGTACCGGTTCATCAGAGTGTTCGGGCAGTCGTGACGGTCGATCGATCGTCTTCGCCGCCGCGATGCTGCCAAGGGGCCGGCGGTCGGATCCGAAGGGCACGAAACCTGGAAACGAAACCGAAGGCGGCCATCGATGCTGACGCGGAAGCAATTCGAGCTCCTCATGTTCATACACGAGCGGCTGAAGGAAGCCGGCGTCCCGCCCTCCTTCGACGAGATGAAGGACGCGCTCGACCTGCGCTCGAAATCGGGCATCCATCGCCTGATCACGGCCCTTGAGGAGCGCGGCTTCATCCGGCGTCTGCCCAACCGGGCGCGCGCGCTGGAGGTCGTCCGGCTGCCGGATTCGGTCGTGCCGGGCCTCGCCAGCGCCCGCAACGCCAAGGGTTTCGCCCCCTCGGTGATCGAGGGCAGCCTCGGCAAGATGAAGCCGGTCGGGCCGGCGGAGGAGAAGGCGCAGGTCATCTCGGTGCCGGTCATGGGCCGGATCGCCGCCGGCACGCCGATCGCCGCCATCCAGACCTACAGCCACGCGATCCCGGTGCCGCTCGACCTGATCTCGTCCGGCGACCATTTCGCGCTCGAAGTGCGCGGCGACTCGATGATCGAGGCCGGCATCCTCGACGGCGACACGGTGGTCATCAAGCGCTCGGAGAATGCCGATACCGGCGACATCGTGGTGGCGCTGGTCGACGAAGAGGAGGCGACGCTGAAGCGCCTGCGCAAGCGCGGCGCCTCGGTCGCGCTGGAGGCCGCCAACCCGGCCTACGAGACCCGCATCTTCGGGCCCGACCGGGTCAAGATCCAAGGCAAACTGGTCGGCCTGATCCGCCGCTATTGAGCGCCGCCGCCCGTCGAGCCCGGTGGTGCGCCGAGCCTGCGGTTCGGTGAGCCGGTGGTCCGTTGTGCCCGGTGGCCCAGACGGCCCTGGTGCCGGTCCTGCCGGTGTCCGGGGTGGCTGGAGGATCGGCTGCGCGGCGGTTTCGGTGGGCGTCTCGTCACCGGCTGGCGTAGCCCGAGATGGCGCCGTCGGAGTGGGCTTACCCCGAGATGGTGCCGTCGGGCTTGGCGTAGCCTGAACTGGTGCGGTCGGGGGGGGCGGTTCGATTACGGGGCGGCTGCGTGCCAGGGGCGCCGGCCGGCGGGGAGACTGGCGGTGATCGTCGCCTGCGGCGGGATCGGGCCGGCGGGCTCCAGATCGGGGGCGGTCTCATGGTCGTCGGGGTCGCCGGGATCGTTGGGCACGGCTTCGGGCGGCACGGATGCGGGGCGCGTCCGGCGCCCGTCCGGTGCGGGCGGCGTCGGCCAGTCGAGCGTCAGTGCGCCGGTGCGGGCCAGCATCCTGCGATCGATGACGACGGCGGTCGCCGCGCAGCCGGGCGGCGCGTCGAGCGTGGTCACCACGATGGCGGCAATCCGGCAATCCTCCTCGAAGGCGCGCGGATCGCGGACCAGGGACAGGATGCGCGGCGCGCGGCCGGAATGCTCGTCCCGGAAGGCGCAGCCGAGCGGGTCGCAGCGCCAGTCCCCGGCGAGGTCGCGGGCGGCGGTGGCGCTGCGCGGGTCGGCATCGGCGGCGAGCCAGGTCGCGGTGGTGAAGCGGTTCGCGCGCGCATCGAGGATCGCTAGGCGCCCGTCCGCCGCCCGGACCGCGATCGGCGCGCCGCCCTGGCCGACCAGGATGTCCGGCCGCACCGCGAAGGGGGCGACCGCCAGGGCCGCCGCCAAGGCGGCGAGGCCGAGACGGCGCAGCGGCGTCGTCCAAAGACAGAACCAGAGGATGCCGGCGATCGCCAGCGGCAGGCTCGCCGGATGGATGCGCCCGATCAGCCCCTGCCCGCCCGGCCAGGCCGAGACCATGCGGGCGACTGCCAGCATCGCCTCGATGCCCCAGCCCATCACGGTCAGCGGCACGATTTCGAGACCGAACGGCATGGCCAGCATGGCGAGGCAGGCGAAGGGCATGATCACGGTGCCGACGATCGGCAAGACGATCATGTTGGCGATCATGCCGTAGGGGGCCGCCCGGTGGAATTCGGCCGCGACGACCGGCGCGGTCGCCAGGCCGGCCACGAAGGAGGCCGCCGCCATGCCTTTGACATGGCCGAAGCCGCGCCGGGCCAGTTCGGCGACGACCCCGGACGCCTCGGCGGAGACCGGATCGGGCGGGCGGGCGCTGAGGCCGCGCCAGGCCGAGACCAGCGCCAGCACCGCCAGGAAGGACATCAGGAAGCTCGGCTCGACAACCGTATGCGGCTCGATCGCCATCAGGGCGAGCGCCGCGAAGGCGACGTTGCGCTGGCTGACCACCGGCCGGTCGGCCAGGATCGCCACCAGCCCGACGACGAACATCACCCAGGATCGTTCCGTCGCCACCCCGCCGCCGGACAGGAGCAGATAGAAGGTCACGGCCGCGAAGGCGGCGACCGCGGCCCATTTCTTGACCGGCCGGCGCAGCGCGATGACCGGCACCAGGGCGAGCCCGTAGCGCACGGCCGCGAAGACCCCGCCGCCGACGAGCGTCATGTGCAGACCGGAGATCGAGATGATGTGGGTCAGCCCGGAGGCGCGCAGCGCCTCGTTCGCCTCGGCCGGGATGGCGCGGGTCTCGCCGACCGTCAGCGCCGCGGCGATCGCCCCCGACGCCCCCGGCAGCGCGGCGCGGATGCGCATGGCGATGCGATGGCGCAGATCGGCGACCGCCGCCCGGGCGGCCAGCGGCCACGGCGCCGGCCCGGCCTCGGCGGCGCGGACCCGGCCGAGCACATAGCCGGCCGCCCCGCGCCCGTCGAAATAGGCCCGGCGGGCGAAATCGTAGCCGCCCGGCAGGACGGGGCCGTCGGGCGGCTTCAGCCGCGCCATGAAGGTGACGCCGGCGCCGATGACCGCAGCGGCATCGCGCCCGCGCTGCGCGGTCGCCGCGATCAGGGCCGGCGGCTCCGCGATCGGCCTGCCGCGGCTTTCCATCCGGACGACGCGCACGATCATGCGCGTGCCGCCGCTCGCCGTCGTCTCCGCCTCCGCGACCCAGCCGGTGACCACGACCGTCCGCTCGCGGTCGAGCCGCGGCGCCGCCACCCGCCAGGCCTCGAACTTGCCGGCAAGCATGCCGGCCGCCACGGCCGCCGCCAGGCTGAGCACCGCCGCCCGATGCCCGGCCCGGCGCCGGATCGTGGCCAGCGCAGCGAGGCCGGCGGCCGCGAGCGCCAGCGCGGCGAACCACGGCTCCTGCGGCAGGACCAGATAGAGGCCGGCGCCGCAGCCGAAGGCGACCACCATCCAGCAGAAGCCGGCGCCGCGGTCGAGATCGTGCTCGATCAGGGCCCCGACGGCGACCCGCAGCGCCGCCAGCCGCGGCAGGGCGTGCAGGCGCGCGAGGCCGGTGCGCACAAGGCTCCGCCGGTCGGCCGGCACCAGGGCCGGCCGAAGGTCCGTCGCGGCGGATGGCGTCCGCTCGTCCCGCACCCTCGCCCCCGTTCGATCCCGGGGCGCGCGTGCGCGCGCCCCGAACCATACAGTAGCGGTTGCCGGGGCCGGATCCCACCACCGGTTCGTCCCGAACCGCAAGGCCGCGGGTCGCGACACTCCCGTCCGACGCCCGTTCTGGTCGCCTGTTCTGGTCGCCTGCTTCGGACGCCTGTTCCCGTGCGCCTCTTTCCGTGTGCATGGCCCCGTCACGGGAACTCCGCCCGGCACGATACCCGCCGCCGTCCCGGGACCGGCCGCTCGCCCGATGCCGCGCCGTCTGGCCTGGGCCGGGTGGACCCAACCGCCGCGCCGCGTGTTGGCCGAAGGCCATGCCGGCGGAGGCCACGTTCCGGTCCCGATCTCGACGGCCTCCGGCCTGCCGCATCACCTCGGGGCGCCGCGCGCCTCCCGACTTCGGCCGCAGTTCGCCGCCAAGACCCGATCCGGCGGACCGGCCGGCCGGCGCCGCCGAAGCTCTGGCTTTTCTGTCGCGCCATGCTACAGGAACCGCCCTCGATCACGCCATCCTGGCGCGCTGCCGCGCCGGTCGGAGCCTCACGCCATGTCCGCCCCCGTCGTCACCCGCTTCGCCCCCTCGCCGACCGGTTTCCTGCATATCGGCGGCGCCCGCACGGCGCTGTTCAACTGGCTCTACGCCCGCCACACCGGCGGCAAGATGCTGCTGCGGATCGAGGATACCGACCGGGAGCGCTCCACCGAGGCCGCCATCGCGGCCATCCTGGACGGACTGAAATGGCTCGGCCTCGACTGGGAGGGCGAGCCGATCTTCCAGTTCGCGCGCATGGATCGCCATGCCGAGATCGCCCACGAACTGCTCGCGCGCGGCCATGCCTATCGCTGCTATGCCAGCCAGGCCGAATTGGAGGCGATGCGCGAGACCGCGATGAAGGAAGGCCGCCCGCCGCGCTATGACGGCCGCTGGCGCGACCGCGACCCCGCCGAGGCGCCCGAGGGCGTCCGCCCGGTGATCCGGCTGAAGGCGCCGCAGACCGGCGAGACCGTCATCGACGACCAGGTTCAGGGTCGCGTCGTGTTCCGCAACGACGTGCTCGACGACTTCATCCTGCTGCGCTCCGACGGCACGCCGACCTACATGCTGGCGGTGGTCGTCGACGACCACGACATGGGCGTCACCCACATCATCCGCGGCGACGACCATCTGACCAACGCCGCCCGCCAGACCCAGATCTATCAGGCGATGGGCTGGTCGGTGCCGGTGATGGCCCATGTGCCGCTGATTCACGGTCCGGACGGCGCCAAGCTCTCGAAGCGCCACGGCGCGCTCGGCGTCGACGCCTATCGGGCCCTCGGCTACCTGCCCGAGGCGCTGCGCAACTATCTGTGCCGGCTCGGCTGGAGCCATGGCGACGACGAGGTCTTCTCGACCGCCGAGGCGGTCGGCTGGTTCGAGCCGTCCGACATCAACCGGGCCGCGACGCGGTTCGATTTCGCCAAGCTCGAGCACCTGAACGGCATGTGGATCCGGCGCACCGCCGATGCCGACCTGCATGCCGAGGCGCTGGCGCTGATCCCCTATCTGCCGAACGGCGCCGAATTCGCGCCGCTCGCCGCGGAGCCGGCGCGCAGCCGGTTCCTGGAGGCCATGCCGGGCCTGAAGGAACGCGCCCGCACGCTGATCGAACTGCTCGACGGCGCGCGCTTCCTGATCGCCGAGCGTCCGCTGCCGCTCGACGAGAAGGCCGCGCAGTTGCTCGACGCGCCGGCCCGCGCCACGCTCGCCGGCCTGCTCGCCGCGCTGGAGCCGATCAACGACTGGTCCGCCGCCTCGACCGAGACCGCCGTCCGCGCCTATGCGGAAGCGACCGGACTGAAACTCGGCAAGGCGGCGCAGCCGCTGCGCGCCGCCCTGACCGGCCGGTCGACCTCGCCCGGCATCTTCGACGTGCTCGCCGTGCTCGGCCGCGAGGAGAGCCTCGCCCGCATTCGGGATCAGGCGGCCGCCTGACCGTCGATGCCGGCCTGCCGGACGGTGCCCCGCGCGGGCACTGTCCGCGGGCGGCAGGGTCGGCCTGGCAACCGGACCGCTTCGGCGAATAGAGCCCCCCGGCGGCCGCCGTCGCCCTTCGAACGCGCCCCGCCCGCCCCCGCCGGATCGAACCGGACAGGAACGGGCGGGATCGCCGCCTCTGGGGTCGGGGGGTCGGAGGTCCGGCCTCAGCCGAAGGTGTCGACCATCAGCGAGGCGAACCACTTCTTCATGGCATCGGCATTGTCGCCCGAGGCGCCCGTCGGGGTCTCGCTGGCGACGCCGACCGGGTTGCCGCTGACCATCTGCATGGACTTCGTACCGAGGCTCTGCCCGGTCGCCGGGTCGATGTCGGTCTGATAGCGGTAGACCGCCGTCAGCCAGGTCGCCGTGGTCGGGGTGATCGGCGTGAAGCAGGCCGAGTTGGTGACCGGCGCCGCATAGGGCGCCCGTCCGGACTCGAGCCGCAGGATCGCATCCGCGCAGATCTTGGCCTCCTGGTTGCCGATATGGCCGGCCTTGGGCTGCTTCGAATTGATCGCATCGCCGATCACGTGAATTCCCGGGAAGACCTTGGATTCATAGCTGATCTCGTCGACCAGGGCCCAGCGGCCGTTGGCCGAGAGCCCGGTCGGGCCGAGGGTGTCGATGGCGACGCGGCCGGCCTTCTGCGGCGGGATCAGGTTGACCACCTCGGCCGGCATGGTCACGGCGGCACCGCCGGCATCGAGGAGCGAGACCGTCTTCAGCTTGGGCGTGGCGGAATCCCAGGTCACGCCTTTCAACGTCACACCCGGATAGTATTCGATGATCGTCCGGTAGGTCTCCGAGAAGGCCTTGCCGAAATTGACCGGCTCCGCGATGATTTTGGCATTGGCGTCGAGCACGATCAGCTTCGATTTCGGCCGGTTGGCCTTGAGCCAGCCGGCGATCGCGCAGGCGCGCTCGTAGGGTCCGGGCGGGCAGCGATAGGGCGCCGCCGGGATGGTCATCACGACTCGGTTGCCGTTGGTCAGGGCGACCAGCTGCCGACGCAGTTCGGTCGTCTGCGGGCCGGCCTTCCAGGCATGCGGAACGGCCGCCAGGGCCTGATCGGCGGTCAGCCCGCGCGCCGCGATCGTCAGCGCCGAATAGTCGAAATCGATGCCGGGGGCGAGAATCAGGCGCGCATAGGGGTAGGTCCGCCCGTCCGCCAGCCTGACGACGCGGTTTGCCTTGTCGACCGCCGCCACCTGGCCCTGCACCACCGTCACGCCGAGGCCGGCCAGCTTGGTGTAGCGGTAGGTCAAGGCGGCCAAAGTCGTCTCGCCGGTCAGCACCTTGTTGGACAGGATGCAGGAGACATAGGCGGCGTTGGCGTCGATCAGGGTGACGCGGACGTCGAGACCCGACGCGGCGCCCCAGAGCTTCAGATACTTGGCGGCGGTGGTCCCGGCCATGCCGCCGCCGACCACGACCACGTTCACGATCGCGGCACCGAAGGCGGGCATCAGCCCGGTCAGCCCCATGGCCGAACCGGCTGCGAGAGAGGCGATAAACTGTCGGCGATCCATGCGAGCCCCCGTCACTTCGAAGCCAGATACTTGGCGATGAGATCGATTTCGGCCCGCGTATAGGCACGCGCATGGACCGCCATCAGGTCCTTCTCAGGCTCCTTGCCGGGCGTCATCCGCGCCATTTCCAGCATTTCGCCGGTGATCTCCGACGCGCTCTTTCCCGCCAGGCTGCTGAAGCCGGGTCGCGGCTGGCCGTTGGTCGCATGGCACTGCATGCAGTTGGACGCCAGCAACCGCCCGTCATTGGGGCCTGCGGTCTGCGCCGCAGCCGCCGAGGCGCTGATCGTCAAACCGGCGGCCAGGATGGTTCGCAAGAAGGACAAGGCCATCTCCTGTGTAAGCGACATGTAATTTAGGGTCTGCTTATATATTGTCATCAAACGGACAGGACACCGCAAGTGCGTAGTAATCAGTATTCACCATAGAAGCTCGACAATTATCGACGATTTGTTTGATTACCATTGCGTTAATCGACAATTTTAAATTTGCCATTCGCAGAATATTACAGAGATTCGCGCGCCTTTATTCTTCCGGCATCGACAGACCCGCCGGTGCCCCGCGCTGCGGCCATGCGCGTGCAGGCTCTTCGGCAACGCACAAATGGCGGCTGTCATCCGTCGATTTTTCGGCTAGCATCCTCCCGCACCGCATCATCCCTTCGGCGCGCTTGTCGCTCCCGCACAAATGGGCTACGGGGACCGGTGTCGGTTTCCGGCGTCCGGACGTGGCGGATGGTCGCAGCCCTTCGGGCGGGCGGACCGTTATCCCACCGGCACCGAAACCCTCGTCCTGCCACGCTTTCCCGGATTGCCGGCCTGGCCGTCATCCGGGTCCGGAGCGTCCCTCACCGAGCGATACCGACCTCACGGGGATTGCCGCATGACCGATAAGAACGCCAGCTTTGCGCTCGGCAATGAGACCTTGTCCTTCCCGATCAAGGACGGCTCGATCGGGCCGAGCGTGATCGACATTTCGAAGCTGTACGGCGCTTCGAAAATGTTCACCTACGACCCCGGCTTCACCTCGACCGCATCCTGCGAGTCGAAGATCACCTATATCGACGGCGACGAGGGCGTCCTCCTCTACCGCGGCTATCCCATCGAACAGCTCGCCGAGCACACCGACTTCCTCGAGACCTGCTACCTGCTGCTCTACGGCGAACTGCCGACGGCGGACGAGAAGGAAGACTTCGTCGGCCGCGTCACGCGCCACACCATGGTGCATGAGCAGATGAACCGCTTCTACAGCGGGTTCCGTCGCGATGCCCATCCGATGGCCGTCATGGTCGGCACGGTCGGCGCCCTGTCGGCCTTCTATCACGACTCGCTCGACATCACCGATCCGTTCCAGCGGATGGTCGCGTCGATCCGCATGATCGCCAAGATGCCGACCATTGCGGCGATGGCCTACAAGTATTCGATCGGGCAGCCGTTCATCTATCCGAAGAACGACCTCGATTACTCCTCGAACTTCCTGCGCATGTGCTTCGCCATTCCGTGCGAAGAGTATGTCGTCAACCCGATCCTGTCGCGCGCCCTGGATCGCATCTTCATCCTGCATGCCGACCACGAGCAGAACGCGTCGACCTCGACCGTCCGTCTGGCCGGTTCGTCGGGCGCCAATCCGTTCGCGTGCATCGCGGCCGGCATCGCCTGCCTGTGGGGTCCCGCCCATGGCGGCGCCAACGAGGCGGCGCTCGACATGCTGACCGAGATCGGCACGCCGGACCGCATTCCGCACTATGTCGCCCGCGCCAAGGACAAGAACGATCCGTTCCGTCTGATGGGCTTCGGTCACCGGGTCTACAAGAACTACGACCCGCGCGCCAAGATCATGCAGCAGACCTGCCACGACGTGCTGAAGATCGTCGGCAATCCGGACGATCCGCTGCTGCAGGTGGCGATCGAACTGGAGCGGATCGCGCTGCACGACGAGTATTTCATCGAGAAGAAGCTCTATCCGAACATCGACTTCTATTCGGGCATCACCCTGAAGGCGATGGGCTTCCCGACCTCGATGTTCACCGTGCTGTTCGCCGTCGCGCGCACCGTCGGCTGGATCGCGCAGTGGAAGGAAATGATCGAGGACCCGTCCCAGAAGATCGGCCGTCCGCGCCAGCTCTATACCGGCGCCGTGCGCCGCGATGTCACCGCGGTCGCCGATCGCGGCTGAGCCCGACGGCACAGGTTCGAAGGATCGAGGGCGTCCCGCGAGGGGCGCCCTTCGTCTTTGGGGCCGGTGCAATGCCGCGCGCCCTGCCCTTGCGCCGGCCGGCCGGTCGCCATCGAAGCCAGCACGGGATAGGTCCGAAGAGCGGCCGGGATCGGCGCCCCGCTCGCCGCTGGCGCCCGCCGGCGCCCGCAGGCGGCCGACAATCCGCGCGCGGGGGTCCGGACGCGCGATCCGATCTGACCGGGTCGGAGGATGCTCAGAAGGGCCTTGTTCGCGCCGGCCTTTCCGCCCGGAGCCGATCGCGCGCCCCGGTGCTTGCGCTACGGCAGGCGGAGGGTGCGGCGGGCGATCACGTCGAGCACCGCCGCCGCAGCGGCTTCCCCGGGGCGGCGGCCGTCCGGCAGGGCCATCCGGGCCTCCAGTTCGGCGAAGGCGGCGAGTTGGTCCCGCCGCTCGGGGCCGTCTGCGAAGAGCGGCACCAGGGCGTCCGCGAGGGCATCGGGCGTGCAGTCCCGATCGATGAATTCCGGCACGGCGCGGCGGCCGAGGATCAGATTGGGCAGCAGCGCGGAGCGGACCGGAACGATCGGCTTCAGCGCCGGCGGAATGTCGATGAAGCGCACGACGCGCCGGCCGAGCCAGTCGAGCCGGTAGGCGGCGACCGTCGGGATGGCGGCCGCGGCCAGTTCCAGCGTCACCGTGCCGGAGGCCGCCAGGGCGAGGCCGGCGTCCCGGAACGCGGCCGCCTTGTCGTCCGGGCCGACGAGGCGCGGCACCACTGGCCAATCCGCGGCCAGACGCTCGATCTCGCCGCGCAGATGCGGCACAGCCGGCAGGACCGCGTCGAATGCCAGGCCGCGCGCCTTCAGACGGCCGAGCGTCGCGCCGAAGACCGCCATCAGGCGGCCGATCTCGGAGCGCCGGCTGCCGGGCAGGACGAGCAGCATGGGCGGCCGTTCCGGCGCGAGCGACCGGGCCCCGCGCAACGCGGCGAGCCGCTCCAGCACCGGATGGCCGACATAGACGGTCGACGGCCCGCCCAGGATGCGGTGCACCTCCGGCTCGAACGGCAGGATGGCGAGCAGGCGGTCGGCGAAGCCGGCGAGCTTGCGGGCGCGCCCGGCCCGCCAGGCCCAGACCGTCGGCGAGACATAGACGACGATCGGCACGTCGGGCCGGGCCGCCCGCAGGCGATGGGCGACGCGATGGGTGAAATCGGGGCTGTCGATCAGCACGACGACATCGGGATCGGCCGCGATCGCCGCGTCGGCCGTGCGCCGGATGCGCTCGATCAGGGTCGGCAGCCGCGCCAGCACCGGACCGATGCCCATGACGGCGATGTCGGCCATCGGAAACAGGCTCGTCAGGCCCGCCGACGCCATGGCCGGCCCGCCGACGCCGGTGAAGGCGGCCGCGCCGCCGGTGGCATCGGCAAGGCCGCGCATCAGGCGCGCCCCGAGTTCGTCGCCGGAGGATTCGCCGGCGACCAGGAACACGCGCGGCGCCGAAGCGCTCATGACCGGGCGCCCTTGGCCTTCCCGCCCGTCGGCTTGCCGTCCTTCGCCGGCCCGCCTCGAGGCTGCCCGCCCTGAGGCTGCCCGCCCCGGGGCTGGCCGTCGCCGGACTGCCCGCCGAGCGCCGCGGACGACAGCGCGAAGCCCATCAGGAACAGGCCGAGGCGGTCGGCCAGTTCGATCATCAGATCCTCGTCGACGACCAGCGTCGACCCGGCCTCGACGGCGATGCCGGCAAGGCCTGCGGCGGCCGCATTGCGCACGGTCGCAGGCCCGACCGCCGGCAGATCCAAGCGGGTATCCTGGCCCGGCTTCAGGCATTTCACGAGAACGCCGTTCGAGCCGGTGAAGCCGGTCTGGCGGCGCTCGGCGGCGACCCGTTCCAGGAGATTGTCGGTGCCGCGCTGGTCCTCGCGCGCCATCACCTGCCCGTCCGAGGCGACGCAGGCCTGCCCCTTGTCGCGCCGGCCGAGTTCCTTGGCGGCCCGGTAGGCGACCAGCACATCGGCGAGGTCGCCGTCGGTCGGCCGATAGCGGCCGTAAAGGCCCGAGCGCGCGATCATCGACGGGATCACGTCGGCGGGCTGCACGATGGTGAAGCCGCGCGCCTCGACCATGCGGGCGACCTTGCGCAGCACGGTGTCGTCGCCGTCCTGCAGCATGCGCCAGTGGCGCAGCACCTCCCAGAGACCGACCAGGTCGACCTCGCGCCAGGTCGGCATGCGGCGGTCGGCGAGCATGCCGAGGATCAGCAGATCCTGGGCCTTGAAGGTGCGCATGATCGAGAACAGCTTGCCGAGCTGTCCGCGCTTGACCCAGGTATGGGGGAAATCCTCGATCTCGGGCGAGGCCTCGCCCTCGATGCCGACCACCAGCACCGGCCGGCCGGCCTCCATGACCTGCTCGGCGGCGATCAGCGGGAAGTCACCCCCGCCGGCGAGAATCACCAGGGGGCGCGGTCCGGCGGGTTCCGCGGCGCGCTTGGCCATGGCGGCTCACGCCTCCCGACCGGCCCGGGGCATGCACAAGGCCCGATCGCCGCCCGCGCGCACGAAATCGACCACCTCCATGACCAGGGGCTCGTCGGCAAACATCGCCGCGACGTCGCCGACGCGCTCCATCAGCGTGCCCTCGTCGGAGAACAGCATGCGGTAGGCCGCGCGCAGCTTGTGGATGCTCTCCCGCTCGAAGGCGCGCCGGCGCAGGCCGACCAGGTTGAGCCCGCCGAGCCGGGCGCGGTCGCCGAGCGCCGAGCCGTAGGGGATGAGGTCGTTCTCCAGCCCCGAAAGGCCGCCGAGAAAGGAATGCGGCCCGATCCGCACCCACTGATGCACGGCCGAAAGCCCGCCCAGGATGGCGTGATCGCCGACCGTGACATGGCCGGCGAGCGTGGCGTTGTTGACCAGGATGACGTTGTTGCCGACGCGGCAGTCATGGGCGACATGGGCGCCGACCATGATCAGGCAATCCTCGCCGATCGAGGTCAGCATGCCGCCGCCCTCGGTGCCCGGATTGATCGTCACCTGCTCGCGGATCACCGTGCGGGCGCCGACCGTGACCCGGCTCGGCTCGCCGCGATATTTCAGATCCTGCGGCGGATGGCCGATCGAGGCGAAGGGGTAGATCTTCACGCCCGGCCCGAGTTCCGTGCGTCCGGCCAGGCTGACATGGCTGACCAGTTCGACACCGTCGGCCAGCACCGCTTCCGGGCCGACGACGCAGAAGGGTCCGACCACGACACCGTCGCCGAGCCGCGCCCCGTCCTCGACGACCGAGGAGGGATGGATGCGTGCTGTCATGCTCAGTCCTTCACCAGCATCGCGCTGAGTTCGGCCTCGGCCACCAGCGTGTCGCCGACCTTGGCCTCGCCGCGGAACCACCACATGTTGGCGCGGCTCTTGAGCTTGGTCATATGGTAGCGCACCTGGTCGCCCGGAACGACCGGCTTGCGGAATTTCGCCCGGTCGATGGTCATGAAATAGACGACGCTGGGTGCGCCGCCCTTCATGGTCGCCGCCACGCACATGGCGCCGGCGGTCTGCGCCATGCCCTCGATCAGGAGCACGCCGGGAAAGATCGGCCGCCCGGGGAAATGGCCCATGAACTGCGGCTCGTTGATCGTGACGTTCTTGATCCCGACGCCGGACTGGTCGCCGTCCATGTCGACGATCCTGTCGACCATCAGGAACGGGTAGCGGTGCGGGAGCAGTTCCAGAAGCCGCTGCAGGTCGGCGGATTCGAGCGTGGTCACCGTGGTTTCGGTCATCGCGTCTATCCCTCTTGCTCTTGCCCTTCGGCGGCACCCGTCGGGGTGCGCCCGGGGCGTCGTTCGGCCAGCCGCTTGAGGCTGGCAATCTCGCGGGCCCATTGCGTCATCGGCCGGGCCGGCGTGCCGCCGATCCGGGCCCGGGGCGGAACGTCGCCGGTGACGCCGGACTGGGCGCCGATCTGGGCGCCGGCGCCGACGCGGACATGGCCGACCAGGCCGGCCTGCCCGGCCACCACGACGAAATCCTCCAGCGTGGTCGAGCCGGAGATGCCGACCTGGGACACGATCACACAATGGCGTCCGATCACCACGTTGTGGGCGATCTGCACCAGGTTGTCGATCTTGGTGCCCTCGCCGATGATCGTGTCGCGCGTGGCGCCGCGGTCGATCGTGGTGTTGGCGCCGATCTCGACATCGTCCTGCACGACCACCCGGCCGATCTGCGGCACCTTCTGGTGGCCGCGCGGCCCCATCGCGAAGCCGAAGCCGTCCTGGCCGAGCCGGGCGCCGCCATGGATGGTCACCCGGTTGCCGATCAGGCTGTGAATCAGCGTCGCGTTCGGGCCGATATGGCAGTTGCGGCCGATGCGGCAGTCATGGCCGATCACCGTGCCGGCGCCGATCGTCGTGCCGGTGCCGATCTCCGCCCGGGCGCCGATCACCGCGCCGGGCTCGACCGTGACGCCCGGTTCCAGCCGCGCCGAGGCATGGATATGCGCACCTTCCGAGATGTGCCCGGCATGACCGCCATAGGCACCCTCGAGACGGTAGGCGGCCGGATAGAGCCTGGCCAGCACGGTCGCGAAGGCCCGATAGGGCTCCGCCGTCTCGATCGCGGCCACATCGCGCGGCACGCGGCCGACGAAGCGCGGGTGGACCAGGCAGGCGGTCGCGTGAGTCGCGGCGAGCTGGCCGAGATATTTCTGATTGTCCAGGAAGGCGAGATCGCCGTCGCCGGCCGCATCCAGCGGCGCCACGCCCGAGACCGTCACATAGGCCTGGGCCGGATCGACCAGTCGTCCGCCGCACCAGGCCGCGATTTCCTCGAGAGCCACGGCGCGCGGGCGGGGAAAGAAGGCGGGATCGGGCATGAGGCGCTGGGTTCCGAAGGCGGGATGCGGAAGGATGATCCGGGACTGCGGCGAGGCAGGAACGGGCGGGCAGGCTTGGGCCGGACCGGAGGCCTGAGCCAAGCCCCCCGTCGCCCCCCGGCCCGATGGCCGCCTTGCGTGCCGCATCCCCTGCGGGACAGGCTCGGGCCCGCGAACCCCGGCCGGAAGACGGACTCTCCTACCGCATTTCAAATCCGGATGGAAACAGCCGCTGCCGAGAATCCTCAGCCGACGGTCTGCGGGGGCGCCGGGGGCCGCCGGACCGGAGGCCCGCGCGGGGACGACCGTCCCCCGCGCGCGGTCCGGAAGGACCATCCCGGCCGGACTCGCGGGCCGGCCGATGCCGTCGCAACCGCCCTGCCCGCCGCTCTCGTCCCGACCAAACGTGATCGGCAGCGCGCCGCAGCATGTGGGGCGCGGCCGGGAGGGGGACTATCCGGCCGAGGCCGTGCTCGATCTGGAGAGCACATGGGCGGTGACGAGACGGCTGCTGGTCGACGGCCTGCCGGACGACGGCCTGCTGGACGACGGCGTCGCCTGGGAGCACCGGTAGACGTGCGGGTCGCGGCTTTCCCGCCTTTCGTCCGCACCTGTACCCGCCGCGCCCTTGCCGGCCGGCCGGCCGGTGCCATATGGGGAGGACCCGACCAACCGGACCCGACCCGCCTTGAGCCTCGATCCGCCGATCACCGCCCTGCTTCTTGCCGCCCATGGCGACGGGGGCGACTGGAAGCGCAACGACAGCGTCCGGGCGGTCGCCGAACGGCTGGCGCGGCGGCTCGACCTGCCGGTCGACTGGGCGGTGCTGAAGGAGCCGGAGACCTTCGCGGCGGCGCGGACGCGGCTCGGGGCGGCGGCGGAGGGTACCGTCGCGGTCTATCCCTTCTTCATGGCCGACGGCTATTTCGTGCGCGAGCGGCTGCCGCAGCGGCTCGCGGCCTCCGGCTTCGCGACGGTCGAGCGGCTGACCCCGTTCGGCCTCGACCCGCGCCTGGTCGACCTGATCGAGCATCGCCTGCGCGCCGTGGCGGCGCTGCAGGGCGGCCGGGTGCCGGCGGATTTCCGCATCCTGATGGTCGCGCACGGCTCCGGGACCGGGCAGCCGGCCTCGCGCCAGCGCGCCGAGGCGGTGGCGGCCGAACTCGGCTGGCGCGGGCTCGGCTCGATCCATCTCGGCTTCATCGAGGAGGCACCCTTCGTCGGCGAGGCCTTCGCGGCGGTCGATCCGGAGATCGTGCTCGGCTTCTTCGCCTCCGAGGGCACCCACGCGCTCGACGACGTGGCGACGCTGGTCGCCGAACGGCCCGGCATCCTGCACCATGTCGCGGCGATCGGCACCGACCTGGAGGTCGCCGATCTGGTCGCGCGGGCGGTCGAGGATTGCATTTCGCGCAAAGCGGGCTAAGAACAACGCCAATGCGCGCGGCAGCGATGCCGCGCCGTCGGCGTTTGGGCCGAAGGCGGCCTCTCTCCGCCACGCCGCACGCCGCCCCTTTCGCGACCGCCGGACGCCGTATCGCGACGGCCAGGGCCCATCGCCAGGACGCTTCCCCATGACCGACTCCGCACCGATCGCCGGGATCACCGCCGATCCGGCCGCCGCCCCGAAAGTCTCGTTCGTCAGCCTGGGCTGCCCCAAGGCGCTGGTCGACAGCGAGCGCATCATCACCCAGTTGCGCGCCGAGGGCTACGAGCTGTCGCGCAGCCATGCGGGCGCCGACGTGGTAGTCGTCAACACCTGCGGCTTCCTGGACAGTGCCAAGGCGGAGAGCCTCGACGCGATCGGCAAGGCGCTGGCGGAGAACGGCAAGGTCATCGTGACCGGTTGCATGGGCGCCGAGCCGGCGCAGATCCGCGACGCCTTTCCGGACGTGCTCGCGATCACCGGCCCGCAGGCCTATGAGAGCGTGGTCGGCGCCGTGCATGCCGTCGTGCCGCCGGCCCACGACCCGTTCGTCGACCTGATCCCGCCGCAGGGCGTCAAGCTGACCCCGCGCCACTACGCCTATCTCAAGATTTCAGAGGGTTGCAACAATCGCTGCAGCTTCTGCATCATCCCCAAGCTGCGCGGCGATCTGGTCTCGCGGCCGGCCGCCGAGGTGCTGCGCGAGGCCGAGAAGCTGGTCAAGGCGGGGGTCAAGGAGATCCTGGTGATCAGCCAGGACACGTCGGCCTACGGGCTCGACCTGAAATATGCCGAGAGCCCCTGGAAGGACCGTTCGGTCAGGGCGAAGTTCTTCGATCTGGCGCGCGAACTCGGCGATCTCGGCGCCTGGGTCCGCATGCACTATGTCTACCCCTACCCGCATGTCGACGAGGTCGTCGCCCTGATGGCCGAGGGCAAGATCCTGCCCTATCTCGACATCCCGTTCCAGCACGCGGCCCCGAAGGTGCTGAAGGCGATGCGCCGGCCGGGCAACCAGGAGAAGACGCTCGACCGGATCGCCGCCTGGCGCGCCATAGCGCCCGATCTCGCGATCCGCTCGACCTTCATCGTCGGCTTTCCGGGCGAAACGGAAGAGGATTTCCGCTTCCTGCTCGACTGGCTGAGCGAGGCGAAGCTCGATCGCGTCGGCTGCTTCAAATACGAGCCGGTCGCCGGCGCCCCGGCCAATGCGCTCGGCGATCACGTGCCGCGCGAGGTGCAGGAGGAGCGCTGGCACCGCTTCATGAAGCACCAGCAGGCGATTTCCGACCGCCTGCAGCGCGCCCGCGTCGGCCGCCGCGTGCCCGTCATCATCGACGAGGCCGGCCCGACCGTCGCCAAGGGCCGCACCAAGTGGGACGCGCCCGAGATCGACGGCACCACCTATGTGGCCAGCTGCCGCCCCCTGCGCGCCGGCGAGATCGTCACCGTCAAGATCGAGCGCGCCGACGCCTACGACCTGCATGGAACCGCCGTCGGCTGACATGCGCCGTCGACTGACTTGCGCCTTCGGCCATCGGGCACCTCGTAGAAGCGCCTTGCGGGCCACCACTCACGCCGCGCCGCCCCGATGGCGCGGCGCCCCCGGTAGACCTTTCCGGGATCCGGGACCCGCCGGCCCGCCATTCTGACGGCGGGGCGCAGAGCCGGACGGCGGTCGCAGCCGTCATCGCCAACAGACCGAAGTGGCCAGGCCCCGCCTCCGATCCGGACGCGGGGCTTTTTCATGCCAGCGCCCCGACATCCAGGCCGTTTCGCGCCCCCGTCGCGAACCGAGGTGCGGACACCGCCGCGGGGCATCCCACACACGAAAAAGGCCGCCCTCGCAAGGCCCCGCCTCCGATCCGGACGCGGGGCCTTTTTCATGCCCGCACACCGACATCCGGGCCGTTTCGCGCCCCCCCGCCGCGAACCGAGGTGCGGACAGCGCCACCGGGGCATTCCCCGCACATGAAAAAGGCCGCCCTCGCCAGGCCCCGCCTCCGATCCGGACGCGGGGCCTTTTCATGCCCGCACCCCGACATCCGGGCCGTTTCCCGCCCCCGTCGAGAACCGAGGTGCGGACAGCGCCGCCGGGGCATCCCGCACACGAAAAAGGCCGCCCGGTTGGGCGGCCTTGATCGAAGCGGTCCGGCCGAAGCCTGGATCAGAACTGGGTGCCGCCGCTGAAGCGGAAGACCTGGACCTGATCGGCCTTGCCCTTGGTGAGGGCCCAGCCGAAGTCGGCGCGCAGCGGACCGAAGGGCGAGCGCCACACCACGCCGAAGCCGGCGGAGGAGCGGATCGCGGCATCGTCCACATAGGTGAACTTGCCGATCTGGGTGCCGTTCTGGTTGTTGTTCTTGTAGATCGCGGTGCCCTGCTTCGGCAGGCCACTGGAGTCGACGTTGAACAGGCTGCCCGCGTCGGCGAAGACCGACCAGTAGAGGCCGAACTCTTCCGGGGTGAACGGGAACGGCGTGGTGGCTTCCGCCGTCGCCGACCAGTAGGTCCGGCCACCGAGGGCTTCGTTGATGCGGTAGGCGTCGTTCTTCTTGTTCGGGTCGTTGATCTTCGTGATGTCGCGCGGGCCGTAGCCGGAAGTCGCGAAGCCGCGGATCGTCTCGCCGCCCTGGAAGAAGTTGTTGATCAGGCCGACATTGTCGCCGATGCCCTGGATGTGGCCGGCGCGGAAGCGCAGCATGCCGACCGTGCCCCAGTCCGAATAGAGCTCGCGATAGTAGCGGGCATCGAGCGTGCTGCGCAGGAAGGAGACATCGCCGCCGAGGCCGGCGAAGTCCGTCTGCAGCTTCACGTAGAAGCCGTCACGCGGGAACTGGATGTTGTCGACCGAATTGTAGACGATGTTGAACGACGGCATCGACGTGACGGTGTAGCGCTCGCAGCTGCCGCCACCCGGGCACGGATTGAAGATGCTCGCGCCCTTGTGTCCCTGGGACAGATACTGCTTGTACGCGATCGAGGCTTCGCCGTTGGTGTAGCGGCCGTCGATCTGCGACTTCGCCAGCATGATGTTCTGGGAGTAGAGCGAGTAGCTCGGTCCGATCGTCAGGTTCTCGGTGATCGGGAAGCCCAGGCGAACCGTCGCACCCTTGGTGTCTTCCGAATAGGAGCGGAAGTAGGTCGGCTCGTAATGGGTCGTGTAGAGATCGAAGCCGGCCGAGATACGGCGACCGAGGAAGTAGGGCTCGGTGAAGGAGAACGAGTAGCCGTGCTGGGACTCGCCGAACTGGACCGAGGCGCGGATGAACTGGCCGCGGCCGAGGAAGTTGCGCTCCTGCAGCGACACGTCGCCGATGAAGCCTTCCGCCGACGAGTAGCCGGCACCGAAGCCGAACTCGCCGGTCGACTGCTCGTCGACATCCACGTTCAGCACGATCCGGTCCGGGGCGCTGCCCTGCTCGGTGGTCACGCGCACCGACTTGAAGAAGTTCAGCCGGTTCAAGCGGCGTTCGGCGCGGGTGACGAAGGCCTTGTTGTAGGCATCGCCCTCGGCAATGTCGAACTCGCGCCGGATGACGTAGTCGCGCGTCCGGTTGTTGCCGCGGACATTGATCCGCTCGACATAGGTGCGCGGACCTTCATCGACATAGTAGGTGATCGCGATGGTCTTGGTCGCGGCATCGCGAACCGCACGCGGACGAACCTGCGCGAAGGCGTAGCCGTTCTTGGAGGCCTCGACGACGATCTCCTCCATCGACTTCTCGATGTCTTCGGCGCTGTAGACCGAACCCGGCGAGGAGCGGATCACCTTCATCAGGCGGTCCGGCGTCAGTTCCGGCAGGGTCGTCTGCACGTCGATGGCACCGAAGCGGTAGAGCTCGCCCTCGTCGACCGCGAAGGTCACGAAGAACACGTTCCGCTCGCGATCGAGATCGGCGCTGGCCGACACGATGCGGAAATCGGCATAGCCGTTCTTGGTGTAGAACTTGCGCAGCGCTTCCTGGTCCTGGCCCAGGCGGTCCGGATCGTAGGAGTCGGTGGTCCGGATGAAGCCGAGCAGGCCGGTCTCGCGGGTCTTGACCACGTCGCGCAGGCGGCCGTCGGAGAAGGACTTGTTGCCCGAGAAGGAGATGCGGGACACGGCGGTCTTGTCGCCCTCGTCGAACTCGAACACGAGATTGACGCGGTTGTCCGGCAGCTCGATGATCTTCGGCTCGACATTGGCCCGGAAGCGGCCGTTGCGGCGGTAGGCCTCGAGCAGACGCTGCACGTCGCTCTGGACCTTCGACCGCGACAGGAAGCCGCGCGCCTTGGAGTCGATGACCGAACCGAGCTGCTCGTCGGTCAGACGCTTGTTGCCCTCGAAGGAGATCCGGTTGATCAGCGGACTTTCGGCCACCGTGATGACCAGCTGGCCACCCTGCTGCTGGATCTGAACATCGGAGAAGAGGCCGGACGCGTAGAGCGCCTTCAGGCTGTCGTCGACTTCACGCGGCGTGAACGGCTTGCCGGGCCGGATCGAGATGTAGGACCGGACCGACTCGGCCTCGACCCGCTGGTTGCCGCGAACGACCACCGTGGAGACCACCTCCGCTCGCGCCACGCTGACGCCGAGAACCTCAAAACCTGGCCCCGCAACCGGGACGAAGGTCAGGAAGGCTGCCGCGAAGGCCGTCTTGCGTACGACTGTCGAGAAAGCTCGCATCGAATCGAAGCCCTGTCTTTTCATGTCCGTCGGCACGCGAAGCGAACCGCCTGTCGATGGATTCCCACCGTCGTTGTCTTGTGTTGTACAGGCTTTTGGAGCCTGCGCAAGCCGAGGAGACCCCCTCGGTCGGACTATCCAACCCTACCGTTGCCCATCAGCCACGCCCCGGAACGCCCGATGCAAACGCCTCTATTCATTGAGAATAGCGGATTTGCGCGGATTCCGGCTGCCCGGCGCCCGAGCCGGCTCACCCGGCCGCCCGCGAAGCGAAGTGAACCACATCGTTCCAGTTGGCGACGATCATCAACATGAGCACGATCGCGAGGCCGAACCGGAAGGTATACTCCTGCACTCTTTCGGAGAGCGGTCGGCCGCGAATCGCCTCAAGCGTGTAAAAAACCAGATGTCCGCCGTCGAGGACGGGAATCGGCATCAGGTTCAAAAGGCCGATCGAGGTCGAGATGTAGCCGAGCCACATGATCAGGGCGACGAATCCCGCCTTGGCGGTCTCGCCGGAGGCCTGGGCGATGCGCCCGATGCCGCTGATCTGATCGACATGCTCGCGGCCGGTGAACAGCCGCCCGAAGAAGGCGAGCGTCTGCTCGATGATCAGGTTGTTCTGGGCGATGCCGGCCCTGACGGCACCGAGCGGCGAGAAGGTCTCGTGGCGCTGATGTTCGGGCAGGTCGCTCTTGCGCACGCCGAGCATGGCGCGCCGCTGGATGCCGAGGCTGGTCTGCTGGGCGACCTGCTCGGGCACCGCCGCGATGTCGATCAGGCGGCCGTCGCGCTCGATGCGGATGTCGAGCCGATCGCCGGCCGCCCCGGACACCGCCCGGATCAGGTCGTTGAAGCTCTCCATGGCGACGCCGTTGATCGCGTCGATGCGGTCGCCGGCCTTGATGCCGGCCTTCTCGGCGACGCCGCCCTCGATGACGGCGGCCACGTAGGGCAGCGTCACCTGACGGCCTTCCAGGCCGAAGACGACCGAGAAGATCGCGATCGCCAGGATGAAGTTCGCCAGCGGGCCGGCGACCACGATCGCGGCCCGCTTCCACACCGGCTGGCCGTGGAAATTGCGCGCGCGCTGGTCCGCGCTGAGGCCGTCGAGCGCGCCGGCGGCCGGCTTGGAGGCGGCATTCTCGTCGCCCTCGAACTTCACGTAGCCGCCGAGCGGAATGGCGGCGATCCGCCAGCGCGTGCCGTGGCGGTCGTTCCAGCCGAAGAGTTCGCGGCCGAAGCCGATCGAGAAGGTCTCGATCGCGACGCCGCACCAGCGCGCGACCTGGAAGTGACCCAGCTCGTGGATGAACACCACCACGGTCAGCACAAACAGGAACGGCACGCCGTAGCTGATCGCCGTCCAGAGCGTGCCGCCGATCACCGATAGAAGTTCCATGTCGCCCTCTCGACCGGCCCGCCGCGGCGGGCCGGGATGATCCTGGCCAATATCCGTGAACTTTCCCTATCCGGTCTTTGCGGCAAGATGGGGAAGAATTTCGTCGGCGAGCCGCCGCGCCTGGGCGTCGACCATCGCGACCGCATCGAGGTCGGCGGGCTCGGCGAAGAGCCCGGCGGCCGAGGCCCGATCGAGGGTCGCCTCGACGAGGCGGGCGATGTCGAGGAAGCCGATCCGGCGGTCGAGAAAGGCGGCGACCGCGATCTCGTCGGCGGCGTTCAGGACCGCCGAGGCGCCGCCGCCGGCGGCGAGCGCCCGGTAGGCGAGCCCGAGGGCCGGGAAGCGGACGAGATCGGGCTTCTCGAAGGTCAGCGTGCCGATCTCGCCGAGATCGAGCCGGCGGGTCGGTGCCCGGCCGCGATCCGGCCAGTTCAGGCAATGGGCGATCGGCGTGCGCATGTCGGGCGCGGCGAGGCCGGCGACCAGCGAACCGTCGCCATAGGCGACCATGCCGTGGACCAGCTGCTGGGGATGGACGAGCACGTCGATCCGGTCGCCCGGAATGCCGAACAGATGATGCGCCTCAATGACTTCGAGGCCTTTGTTCAACAGGGTCGCGCTGTCGATGGTGATGCGCGATCCCATGGCGTAGTTGGGGTGTTTCAACGCCTGCTCGGGTGTCGCCCGGGCCATCTCGGCGACTGTGGCGGTCCGGAACGGGCCGCCGGAGGCGGTCAGCACGATCCGCTCGACCGCGGCCGCGTTGCCGGCCTCGAAGCCCTGGAAGATGGCGTTGTGCTCGCTGTCGAGCGGCAGGACGCGCGCCTTGTGGCGCGCCGCCGCCGCCATGAACAGCCGGCCGGCGGCGACCAGGCATTCCTTGGTGGCGAGCGCGATCGGCAGGCCGGCATGGACCGCGGCGAGCGTCGGCCCGAGCCCGGCCGCCCCCACGATGGCGGCGACGACCAGGTCAGCCGGCGCGGCGGCGGCTTCCAGCACCGCGTTCGGGCCGGCGGCGGCCTCGATGCCGGTGCCGGCCAGCGCATCCTTCAGCGCCCCATGCAGCGACGGATCGGCGAGCACGGCCCGCGCCGGCCGGAAGCTGCGCGCGGCCGCGACCAGCCCGGCCAGATCGCGCCCGGCGACCATGCTTTCGATGCGGAAGCGCTCCGGCTCGCGGCCGACCAGATCGAGGGTGGACCGGCCGATCGAGCCGGTCGCGCCGAGCAGCGTGATCCGGCGCGGGCCGGCGGCGGCCGGCATGGCGAAGGGCGGTTCGGCGTCGGGCGAGAAGTCGAAACTCACCATGCCAGCAGGCCCTGGGCGAGCAGCCCCCGCGCCAGAGGCGCTTCCGGCGCCCGCCAGAGCCCGATCGCGGCGGCGACCACCGCGGCGAAGATCAGCCCGTCGAGCCGGTCCATGACGCCGCCATGGCCGGGAATGATGCTGCCCGAATCCTTCACGCCGAACCGGCGCTTGACCGCCGATTCGAACAGGTCGCCGGCCTGGCTGGCGACCGACAGGACGGCGGCCACGCCGACGAGCGGCAGGAGCCGCGGCACGTCGCCGACCGCCGCCACCGCCGAGCCGGCAGCGACCGCCGCCGCCAGGCCGCCGAGCGCGCCCGACCAGGTCTTGTTGGGCGAGACGGCCGGCCACAGCTTCGGGCCGCCGAGGGCGCGCCCCGTGAAATAGGCGGCGATATCGGTCGACCAGACGATCGCGAACAGGAACAGCACCGCCGTCAGGCCGAGCGGATGGTCGCTGCGCAGGCTGACCAGCGCCAGACCGGGCAGCAGCGCATAGCCGGGACCGACGGCGAGCCAGGACCGCTTGCTGCCGGCTTCCAGCCGGTAGGCCGCAACGGCGACCAGGAGCCAGGCGAGCGTCGCGGTGACGATGGCGCGATTCGGCTGGGCATGGGCGTCGAGCACGATCGCGACGACGATCAGCACGGCGCCGATGGTGGTGATCCGCGACGCCTTGTTGCGGGTGACGATCGCGGTCCATTCCAGGAAGATCAGGGCCGAGGCGAGCGCCGTCAGGGCGCCGAAGGCGGCGCCGCCCCAGATCGTCGCGCCGAGCGCGACCGGCACCATGACCAGGGCCGAGAGGATGCGCAGGCGGAGTTCGCGCCGCCGAAGGCCGTCGGGCGCCGGCATCTTGCCGTCGGATGCGCTCATCGATGCAGTGCCCCGGCCTCGACACCGCCGAAGCGCCGTTCCCGTCCCCCGAACTCGGCGAGCGCCCGGTCGAATTCCGTTTCGTCGAAATCCGGCCAGCAGACCGGCGAGAAGACGAATTCGGCATAGGCCGCCTGCCAGAGCAGGAAGTTCGAGACGCGCTGCTCGCCGCTGGTGCGGATGACCAGATCGGGATCCGGCATGCCGACCGTATCCAGCACGGCTTCGAACTGCTTGGAGTCGATGTCGGCGGGTGCCAGCCGACCGGCGGCGACCTCCTCGGCGAGGCGGCGGGCGGCGCGCAGGATTTCCTGGCGCGCCCCGTAGTTGAAGGCGATGGTCAGCGTCAGCCCGGTATTGCCGGCCGTCAGATTCTGGGCTTCCTCGAGCAGGGCGCGGATGTCGCCGCCGAGCCCGTTGCGGTCGCCGACGACCCGGACGCGGACATTGTTGCCGTGCAGCTCGGCCAGATCGCGGCGGATGAAGAAGCGCAGCAGGCCCATGAGGTACGACACCTCGTCGGCCGGGCGGCGCCAGTTCTCGGTCGAGAACGAGAACAGCGTCAGGTATTCGAGCCCGAGATCGCCGGCATGGCGGACGATCCGGCGGACCATCTCGACCCCCTTGCGGTGGCCCTCGGTGCGGGTCAGCCCGCGCGCCGTCGCCCACCGGCCGTTCCCGTCCATGATGATGGCGACGTGGCGCGGAAGCGCGGCGGCCCGCCGGAGCGGGACCTTGTCGAGAGTGGCCTCCGGCGTCGCCATCGATCTCAGACCTTCATGATGTCCTGCTCCTTGGCGGACAGGAGCTTGTCGATCTCCGCGATGGATTCGTCGGTCTGCTTCTGGACGCGGTCGGACAGGCGCGCTTCCTCGTCCTCCGGCATGCCGTCCTTGGTCGCCTTCTTGAGGGTATCGAGCCCGTCGCGACGGATGTGGCGCACGGCGACGCGGGCCTGCTCGGCATATTTGTGCGCGACCTTGACCAGTTCCTTGCGGCGGTCGGCGGTCAGTTCCGGGATCGGGATGCGCATGGTGGCGCCTTCGACGATCGGGTTGAGGCCAAGATTGGCCTCGCGGATCGCCTTGTCGACCGCCGACACCATGCCGCGGTCCCAGACCGAGACGACCAGCATGCGCGGCTCGGGGACGGACACGGAGGCGACCTGGTTCAGCGTCATGCGCGAGCCGTAGGCCTCGACGGTGATCGGCTCCAGGAGATGGGTCGAGGCGCGCCCGGTGCGCAGGCCGGCCAGCTCGTCCTTGAACACGTGGACCGCCTGGCCCATGCGGCGCTTCAGGTCGTCGAAGTCGAATTTGTGTGCTGCCATGGATTTCCTCGATCTTCCTGTCGGGCTCCCCCGCGTGCCTGCGGGGGATCCGGCGTCGGCCCGTTCTCGGCGGCGCCCCCTCTCGGCGACGGCCCTTCCAACGACGGGCGTCGTCGATGGCTGAGGGAGGCCGGACTACCCTGCCACGACCGTGGCGCGGCCTCGGCCGGCCAGAACCTCGATCAGCGCGCCGGCTTCCTGGAGCGAGAACACGATTATCGGAATCGCGTTGTCGCGGGCAAGAGCGAATGCCGAGGTATCGAGCACCTTCAGGTCGCGGGAGATCGCCTCCTCGAAGGTCAGCCGGTCGTAGCGTTCTGCGTTCGGATCCTTCTTCGGGTCGGCGGTGTAGATGCCGTCGACATTGGTCGCCTTCAGGATGGCGTCGCAACGCATCTCGGCGGCGCGCAGCGCTGCCGTCGTGTCGGTGGTGAAGAAGGGCGAGCCGGTGCCGCCGGCGAACAGCACGACGCGGTCGCTGGCGAGATGCTCGAGCCCGCCGCGCTGGGTGAAGGTATCGCAGACCGTCGGGATCGGCAGGCCGGACAGGACCGAGGCCTTGAGGCCGCGCGCCGCCAGCGCCTCGCGCATGGCCAGCGCGTTCATCACCGTGGCCATCATGCCCATATGGTCGCCGGTGACGCGGTCGGTGCCCTGCTTCTGCAGCCAGGCGCCGCGAAACAGGTTGCCGCCGCCGATCACGACGCCGATTTCGGCGCCGAGCCTCACGGCGGAGACCAGGTCGTCGGCGATCCGGCCGACCACGTCGGGATCGATGCCCATCGCCTGCTGACCGGCCAGCGCCTCACCGGATAGCTTCACCAGAACGCGTTTCCAGCGAAGTCCGGTCATGGGGCACTCCTCAAACAGGCGTCGGCGGGCAGCGTCGGCGGGCGGTCGACGGCTCGGATACAGGAAAGGCGCCGGGGTGTCACGCCCGGCGCCTTTGGAATTCTGGGGGCAGGATTACTTCGTGCCGGCCGCAGCGGCGACTTCGGCGGCGAAGTCGGACTCGGCCTTCTCGATGCCCTCGCCGATCTGGAAGCGGACGAAGCCCTTCACCGAGACGGGCGCGCCGGCATCCTTCTCGGCGGCCTTGACGGCGGCCTCGACGGTCAGATCCGGGTTGACGACGAAGTGCTGCTTCAGGAGCGTCACTTCCTCGTAGAACTTGCGGATGCGGCCCTCGACCATCTTCTCGACGACCGCGGCCGGCTTGCCGGACTGGGCGGCCTGCTCGGCGAAGATGGCGCGCTCGCGCTCGACCAGCGCCGGGTCGACCTGTTCGGTGACGACCGCGACCGGGGTCGGGTCGTGGGCGGCGACATGCATGGCGATCTGACGGCCGAGCGCGGCGAGCACGGCCTTGTCGCCGGTCGACTCGAGCGCCACCAGCACGCCGATCTTGCCGAGGCCGTCGGCGACCGTGCTGTGGATGTAGTGCGCGACCACGCCGTCGGCGACCTCAAGATAGGCGGTCCGGCGCAGCTGCATGTTCTCGCCGATGGTCGCCACGGCGTCGGTCAGCCGTTCGGTGACCGACTTCTCGGTGCCCGGCACGGTCAGGCCGCCGAGGGTCTCGACCGAGCCCTTGGCGTCGAGGCCGAGGGCCGCGATGGTGGCGACGAGGCCCTGGAACTGCTCGTTGCGGGCGACGAAGTCGGTCTCGGAATTGACCTCGACCACGGCCGCGGCATTGCCGGCGGCGGCGACGCCGATCAGGCCTTCGGCGGCGGTGCGCCCGGACTTCTTGGCGGCCTTGGACAGACCCTTCTTGCGCAGCCAGTCGACCGCGGCCTCCATGTCGCCGGCGGTCTCGATCAGCGCGGTCTTGCAATCCATCATGCCCGCGCCGGTCTGGTCGCGGAGCGCCTTCACCTGGGAAGCCGAAATCGTGGTCATGGTCGTCTCTCGGATGTCGCCGTCGACCGCACGGGGGCGCGGCACACACGGCGGCGTTTGGAATGCGGTGGCGTGGCACTGTCTGGTCGGATGCAGTCGGGCGGATGCGGTCGGGCGGAAGCGAATGCCGGCGTTCGGGCGGATGCCGTCAGGCGCAAGCCGTTGCGCCCGGAAGCCTTCCGGTCACGTGGCGAAGCGCCCGCTGGCGTCCCGCGCCGTCTCGCCGACCCACCGGTATCCGTAACGAGCCGGGCCGGAGCGGGTGTTGCACCCTCCCCGGCCGATCCTTTCGAATGCCGTCAACCCGTGACGGCCGCATGACGATGCGGCCGGCGGGGTTCACGCGAACCGACGGGGTCTTGGTCAGGCCGCTTCTTCGGCGACCGCGGACTCTTCCGGCGGCACTTCGGAGGCACCGACATCGATGCCGATGTCGCCCTGGGCGCGGCCGATGCCGTCGATCGCGGCGCGCGCGATCAGGTCGCAGTAGAGCGCGATGGCGCGGCCGGCGTCGTCGTTGCCCGGGATCGGGAAGGCGATGCCGTCCGGATCGCAGTTCGAATCGAGGATCGCGGCAACCGGAATGCCCAGACGGCGAGCTTCCTGGATGGCGATCGCCTCGCGATTGGTGTCGATGACGAAGATCAGGTCGGGCAGGCCGCCCATGTCCTTGATGCCGCCGAGGGCCTTCTCGAGCTTCTCACGCTCGCGGTCGAGCGTCAGGCGCTCCTTCTTGGTGAGGCCGGAGACCTCGCCCGAGAGCGTCTCTTCGAGCTTGCGCAGGCGCTGGATCGACTGCGAAATGGTCTTCCAGTTGGTCAGCATGCCGCCGAGCCAGCGGCTGTTGACGAAATACTGGGCCGAGCGGCGGGCCGCCTGGGCGACCGAGTCCTGCGCCTGACGCTTGGTGCCGACGATCAGCACGCGGCCGCCGCGGGCGACGGTGTCGCTGACGGTCTTGAGCGCCTGATGCAGCATCGGCACGGTCTGGGCCAGGTCGATGATGTGGATGTTGTTGCGCACGCCGAAGATGTACGGAGCCATCTTCGGGTTCCAGCGGTGCTTCTGGTGACCGAAATGGACACCGGCCTCGAGAAGCTGACGCATGCTGTAATCGGGCAGGGACATGCCTACCGTCTCCTTCTTTTCCGGTTCTGCCTCCGCGGGGTTCGCGTTTGGCCGGGCCTGGGGCTCGGAACAAACACCGGAAGGACGGTACGGCCAGGGTTTCACCCTTCGGCCGCCGCCCGACACCCGCGTGTGGAATGGCGCGGCTTATAGGCATCCGGGCGCCCGATTGCAAGCGCCGACACGGCCGCGGCCCTGCAAATCGCCCCGGCGGGGGCCGATCTTCGCCCTGCCGGCCGCCGCGGACGGCACGGCGGGCGCGTCAATGCCGGGTCGGCGGCGGCCCCGCCTCGACGGCATCGAGGTCGTCCGGTCCGATCGAACCGGCCCACTCGAGCCGGTCGAGCAATACGCCGAGCGCGCGGGCCGCCAGCCGGATCAACGGTGCGGTCTCCCGCCCGCCGAATCGGGCGGCGGTCCCATCGAGACCGACCGGCGTCCGGCCGCGGGCGGCTCGGAGCAGCCCGACGAGGTCCCGCTCGTCGGGCGAGAGTTCGCTGCAGGCGACGGGCAGAAACACGAAGGTGCCGACCCGCTCCGACCGCACCGCATGCACCAGCGCGATCACCCGGCCGAACACGGCCGGGCCGTCGACGGGGCCGAGAATTTCGCTGGTCGCGCTGAAGGCGGACTCCCAGCAGCCGAGCTGACCGGTCCGGTATCCGGACATGGCCAGGCGGACGATCGAGAGGGCGATCAGCTCGTGGCGGGTCTGGGCCGGATCCGAGGCTGCGCTCTCGGCGCCATCGGCGGCATCGGCCCCCTCCCCGTCGACCGCAACCATCGCCTCGTCGTCGTCCGCCCGTACGGCGCCGCCGTGATATTTCGGTTCCCTGCGACGCCTCATCGACCGGCCCCGGCCAACCGGGTCTCCCCGGGCCGCGGCCCCTCGGGCCCGGCCGTGCCCGTCTCGCCGGGCGCGCGGGCGCCGGCCTGGAGCGGGCAAGCCGCCATGCAGGCATGGCCGGTCAGGGTCAACAGGCCGCAGAAGGTATCGGCGACGGCGCAATATGTCTCCGGCAGGAGCGTCGCGGCCGCCAGCGTCCGGCCGGCGGCCGATGTCAGGCGTCCGACCGGCGGGGGCTCGTCGGCGGGTCCGATCCACGGCGCGGCCTCGCCGGCCGGGCGCGGATCGGTGCTGGCGAGCAGGCGATGGGCGGCGGCGATCAGCCGGGCTTCGTCGGGCGATTGGCGGGTGGCGCCCGGCGGATACCAGAGGAAGCCGTCGCCGGCTTCCCGGTCGATGCGGGCGATCAGGGCGTAGAGCTGGCCGAAGACGCGGCAGGCTTCGGCCTCCGGCAGGACGGCGCGGAGGTCCGCCAGGACCCGATCCGCCGGCACCGCCGCGCCGGTCAGGCGGGACCCGGCCAGGCGCCGGCACTGGTCGAGCAGGAAGAGTTCGGCCCGCCGGGCCGGTGGCAGAACCGGCGCGGCCGGCGTCAAAGGAACATGCTGGGTCATCGGTGATCCGCCTCCGCTCAGGAACGCGTCATTCGGCCCCGGGGTTCCGGCCGAACCTCAGGAGGTTTCCATGCGGGTCGTGAATGTAGAACTCGACCATGTCCCACGGGCGCAGTTCGAGCGCCGAGAGCCGTTCGATCCCGGCCGCGCGAAACTCTTCGTAGAGAAGGTCGATCTGGCCGCCGCGAATGTAGCAGGAGGTGTTCTCGGGAAAGCGGCGGTCGTCCGTCAGCCAGAAATGCAGCTCCATCGCATCGCGCCGGACGATCAGATAGCGGTCGTCCCGATAGACCACCGCGAAGCCGAGCCCGTCTGTGTAGAAGGCCTGCGTCTCGGCAAGATCGAGCGACGCGAGCACCGGAATCGTGATGGCGAGATCGGTCATGAGCGTGTCCCTGGACGGCGGCCGGCGCGGTCAGCCGTGGCCGGCGACATGTTCGCAGAGCGCCCGCTCGAAGCAGGCCATCGAGGAATTGCGCAGGGGAATGAACGGTTTCGACTGCTTCTGGCAGAGTTCCTTGACGACCCGGCAGGCGGCATGGCTGATGCAGTCGATCGGGCACATCAGGCAGTCGGCGCCGGTCACCAGGCATTCCAGCCGGTGGAAGTTGTCCTCGACGCCGCCGTCGTGATGGTCGAGTTCGAGCGCCCGTTCGGCGGCCAGCAGCCTGAGCCGCGCCACGACCCCGGCCCGCCCGCCGACATAGCCGATGCGGCGGAAGCGGGCGGCGGCGACGGCCTCCTCCGGCCGCGGCGCCGGCGCCGCCGACAGGCTGGCGCGCGTCTCCGCGAGATCGGCAAGCCGCTTCTTCAGTTCGGCGATTTCGGCGGCGGCCGCCGCCAAGGCGTCGTTGCGCTGGGCGACGAGCGCGCGGAGGGCACCGAGCCGCCGCGCCTCGCGGGAGCGGTCGCGGCGGATGCCGCCCTCCCCGACCGTCGGCGCGAGACCGAGCGGGCAGCCGGGCCGCGACCGCGCCGCCTGCGTCAGGTCCTCGATGCGGCGGTCGCGCTCGCGCAGGTCCTCATCATGGGTGCGGCGATCGCGCCGGATGCGCTCCTCCAGGGCCTGGACGCGCCGCTCCATCTCGGACGCATTGCGCCGGACCAGATGCACCGCCTGACCGTGCAGATGCGACATCATATGGATCTCGCCGTAGAGGCGGCGCTTCATCGCCTCGTCGACGGACGCCGCGGTCATGAAGGCCCAGAAGGCCGGCCCGACGCGGCCGGCGGCCATCAGGCCGTCCCAGACCGCCTGCCGGGCCGCCGCATCCGGCGCCCGGTCGAGCTGTCGGCAGGCGCCGTCGGCCTGCGTCGTCAGATGCTTGTCGACCAGCCGCGACAGCGGGTTGGCGACATGCATCGAGCCGACGAAATAGGTGTGCAGTTCGAATTCTTCCGCCGCGGCGACCCGGTTCAGGTCCATGCGGCGGGCGAAGCGGCGCAGATCCTCGATCGACAGGCAGGTGCCGATCACCGCGCAGTGGATCGAGCTTTCCAGCTCCCAGATGCGCAGGCGCTTGCGGCCGGGCGTGCCGCTCTCAGGCTCCCAGGCGGGCGCCGGCTCGGCGAGGGACAGGATGGGGGGCGTATCGATGGACATGACCGGGTGACTTGATGATGCACGGCCGGCGCGAACCGGGTCGGGCCGTCCTGCGGGACCGCCGAACGCACGGCACTGGCGATATCCGCCGGCACCGGGACGGGCGACGCATCCCGCCCGGAACGGCGGGTGGCATCGCGCTTCGTCCACGGCATCCGGCGGAAGAGCCACATCGGGCCGCCCCGCTGGAGACGATCCAAGCATTGCATCGATCTTGCGACAGGGTCAACGAAATTGAACCGCAAGACGTTCGATTATAATTCTTCAAAACGGAAGCTTATCTCTTCTTACTTGGAATGATTACAAATGAAGGCGCGTTCGGCAGGGACAGACTTCAGCCGAAGCGGTGGTCGAGATCCTGGTAGTGCGGCAGGTCGACCAGGGCCGAGAAGTCCGCATAGGTCATCAGGGCGGGGGCGGCCGCGGCCGGGGTTCCGTCGCGCTTCAGGACCGCGAGCGCGTCCGCCATGGCGCGGGCCGCCGCGAACAGCGCCGTGACCGCATAGAAGACGACCGAGAAGCCCATCTGCTCCAGGTCGGCGGCCTTGAGCGCGACGGTCTCGTTGCCGTCGACGATCGAGACGACTTTCGGCCCCTCGACATGGCGGGCGACCGCCTCGACCTCGGCGATGCGCTTGATGCCGTCGACGAAGACCAGATCGACGCCGGCATCCTGATAGAGTTTCGCCCGGCGGATCGCCTCCTCCGCTCCGACGGCCGGCATGGCGTCGGTGCGGCCGATCACCAGCGGGCCGCCGGCAGGCCGCGCGGCGAGCGCGCACTGAAGACGGCGCACGGCCTCCTCGGCCGGGATCAGGCGGATGCCGGCGAGCTGGCCGCAGCGCTTCGGCGCGACCTGGTCTTCGAGATGGATCGCCGCCACGCCGGCCTGGGCATATTCCTCCATCGTGCGGGCGATGTTGGCCGGTCCGCCATAGCCGGTATCGGCATCGGCGATGATCGGGATCGCGACGGCGCGGGCCATGTCGCGGGCATGGGTGGTCATCTCGGTCTGGGTCAGCAGGCCGATATCGGGCTTGCCGAGCCGGCTCGCCGTGGCGCCGAAGCCGGTCATGTAGACGGCTTCGAAGCCGGCCGCCTGGACGAGCCGGGCAGCGAGCGCATCCGGCGCGCCGGGCGCGGCGAGGATGCGGCCGGTGGCGAGGCGGGCGCTGAGGGCGTCGGCGGGGCGGGTCACGGCGTCATGTCTCCTTCAGGGTCAGGGCCGGACGGACCGGCGCGGCCGGCTCGGCCAGCGCCTCCCAATAGACCTTGCGGGTCCGGTCGATATGTTCGGCGAGCAGCGTCTCGAGCGCCGGGATGTCGCCGGCCTCGAACAGGTCGGCCATCGCCCGATGCTCCTCGTAGGAGGTGTCGCGGCGCGGGCGCGAACGCGCGGTCAGGTGGGTGCGCAAGGCCGCCACCTTGCCGGCGGCGAGCCGGTAGGCATCGGCCAGATAGGCATTGCCGCAATGGTCGAACAGCGCACGATGGAAGCGGCTGTCGGCGCGGCCATAGGCGACGGCATCGTCGGTGGAGGCGCGGTCCATCTCGGCGATCGCCTCGCGCCAGGACGCCAGGGCCTCCGTCCGGGCCCGCGCATGGCAGAGCCGCACGGCCTGGATCTCCAGGATGGTGCGGTACTCGCACAGGATCGCCGTATCCTCGATGGTCGGCTGGAAGACGAAGCTGCCCTTCTTGTTGAGGATCACCACCAGCCCTGTCCCGGCCAGCGCCGCCAGCGCATCGCGCACCGGCGTGCGGCTGACCCCGAAGGACTTGGCCAGCGTCTCCTCCGAGATCATCGCGCCGAGCCCGAACTCGCCCTCCACGATCGCCCGCTCCAGGCGATCGATGATCATGGCGGTCAAGGACCGGGGCGCCTCGATCCTCAGGTCGGGCATCAGGCGGCCGATCGCGGCTGGCGCGCGCGCAGGCGGCCGATGGCGATGCGCAGGAACGGCCAGGTCCAGACGACGAGCGTCGCAACCCCGAGCACGCCGGCGATCGGGCGTTCGAAGAAGTCGGCGACATGGCCGTCGGACTTGATCATCGACTTGACCAGGTTCTCCTCCAGCATCGGACCGAGCACCACGCCCAGGATGGCCGGTGCGACGGGGAAGTCGTTCTCCTCCAGGATATAGGCGACGAAGCCGGCGACCAGCATGATGCCGATATCGAAGGCCGCATTGTTCATCGCGAAGGAGCCGACGATGCAGAAGAGCAGGATGACGGGCATCAGGATGGCGCGCGGCACCGCCAGGATGCGCTTGGCGACCTTGATCGTGGCCCAGCCGAACGGCACCATGATCAGGTTGGCGAAGATGAACAGGATGTAGATCGCGTAGATGTTCTGCGGATTGGTCGTGAACAGCGTCGGGCCGGGATTGAGGTTCTTCATGTAGAGCACGCCGATCACGATCGCGGTCAGCGTGTCACCCGGAATGCCGAAAACCAGCGCCGGGATCCAGGCGCCGGCGAGCGCGCTGTTGTTGGCCGCGCCGGATTCGACGATGCCCTCGACATGGCCGGTGCCGAACTTCTCCGGTTCCTTGGAGAATTTCTTGGAGACCGCATAGCTCATCCAGGCGGCGATGTCCGAGCCCGCCCCCGGCAGGGCGCCGACGACGGTGCCGAGCACGCTGCCGCGGACGATCTGGACCGGATACTTGACGGTCAGCCGCCACATGCCGGCGAAGACATTGACGATCGGCTGGTCGATGATCGGCGGCCGGGCCTTGGTGTCGAGCGCGTAGCGGATGATCTCCGAGGTCGCGAACATGCCGATCAAGAGCGGCAGGAAGCCGATGCCGCCCATCAGGTCGGTGTTGCCGCCGGTGAAGCGCGGGAAGGCGGCCGGATTGCTCAATCCCACCGAGGCGACCAGGAAGCCGAGCACCAGCATGATGCCGCCCTTGAGCGGCCGGTCGGACGAGATGGCGATCGCGCAGGTGATGCCGAGCAGGATCAGCCAGAAATACTCGAAGGAGGTGAAGTTGAGGGCGAATTCGGCCAGGATCGGCGCGCAGGCGATCAGCACGACGGTGCCGAACAGGCCGCCGATGGCCGAGAAGACGAGGCCGGCGCCGAGCGCGGTGTCGGCATGGCCGTTGCGCGACATGGCGAAGGATTCGTCCGTATAGGCGGCCGAGGCGGCGGTGCCGGGCATGCGCAGCAGGCAGCCGGGAATGTCGCCGGCGAAGATCGCCATGGCGCTGGTCGTGACCATGGCGGCGAGCGCCGGGATCGGGTCCATGAAGAAGGTCAGCGGCACCAGCAGCGCCAGCGCCATGGTGGCGGTCAAGCCCGGCACGGCGCCGACGAACAGGCCGTAGATCGAGGAGGCGGCGATGATCAGGAGGGTTTCGGTGTTGAAGACCATCCCGAAGGCGGTGACGACGGCGTCCATGGCGGCCCCCTTCAGAAGGCGTAGCGGGTGAGGAGACCCCAGGGCAGTGGCACGCCGAGGACCTTGTAGAAGAGCCCCCACATGATCGCCGTGGTGAGCAGGGCCGAGACCAGCGCCGTCGGCCAGCGGATGCCGAGCGTCAGATGCCAGACGAACATCAGCGGCGGCACGACGATCAGGAATCCGAGCCGGTTGGCGAGCATCGTATAGGCCAGGATGCCGCCGAGCGTGGCGAGGCCGGCCAGGATATGGCGCGGCGAGGCGACCCAGGGGCCGACCTCGACCAGCCCGCGCATGCGCGCCGGCGCCAGCCGTCCCTTGACGAACAGCATCAGCCCGAACACCGTCAGAAGCGCCCCGGCCGTGCCGGGAAACACCGCCGGGCCGACATCCTGGCCGGGCATCTTCGGATAGCCGGAGACCGTGACCAGCACGGCCACCCCGATCAGGGCGAAGATCAGCCCGAGGATCGTGTCGTGGATTTTCATGAGGGTCCCCCGGGGGATCGGATCGCGACGGGCGGCAGCGACGGCGGTCGGCCCGGGACGGCGGCGAGGCCATCCCGGACCGGCACGTCCCGCCCGTGGGGTCACTTCTTCAGGCCGACCTCGGTCAGGGTCTCGCCGAGATTCTTGTCGTTGGCGACCATGAAGGCGCGGAAGCCCTCGCCGGGGGTCCAGCCGGTCGCGTAGCCCTTCGACTTCATGAAGTTCAGATAGTCGGCGGTCTCGACCGCCTTGCCGACCTCGGCCTGCAGGCGGGCGACGACCGGGGCCGGCGTGCCCTTCGGGGCGACGATGCCGCGCCAGGAGCCCATCGACCAGGCGAGGCCCGCCGCCTCCTGCAGGGTCGGCACGTCCGGCGCCGCGGCGTCGCGCTTCGGCGCCAGGATGGCGAGCGGACGGATGCGGCCGGCCGCCATCAGCGCGGCGGCTTCGGGCAGCGAGGCGGTGGCGATCTGCACGCCGCCGGCGGCGAGATCCTGCAGGCCCGGCGCCGCACCTTCGCTCGGCACCCAGGCGACGCGCGCGGTCGGAATGCCGGCGGCCTTCAGGAGACCGGCAAGCGCCAGGTGGTTGACCCCGCCCTGCGCGCTGCCCGAGGCCTTGAACTGGCGGTCGGAGCTCTTGGCGACCGCGTCGACCAGATCCTTGGCGGTCTTGTAGGGGCTGTCGGCGCGCACGAAGATCGCAGCCGGGTCGGAATTGTAGAGGCCGATCGGCTCGTAGGCCTCATGCGTCAGGGCGGTCAGGCCCTGGTGATGCATGCCGCCGATCTCCAGCGTGGCGATGCCGATGGTGTAGCCGTCCGGCTCGGCCGAGGCGATCGCCTGATGGCCGACCACGCCGGAGCCGCCGGTGCGGTTGACGACCGGGACCGGCACGCCGAGCTGCTTTTCCAGAAGCGAGGCGATCATGCGCGCGGTCGCGTCGGTGCCGCCGCCCGCGCCCCAGGGCACGATCATGGTGATCGGCCGGTTCGGCCAGGTCTGAGCCGCGGCCGGGCCGGCGGCGGCGAGCACGGCGGCACCGGCCAGCGCGGCGAGCAGGGTGCGGCGTCCGAAGGTCAGGGGAGAGACGTTCAGGGTGGTCATGGGTTTCCTCCGTTCCCAGTGTCGTTGAAAGGTGCCGGCCGCATGTTTCCGCGGCTTCGGGGCATTTCCGTCCGCGGCCCTCCGGTCGGGCCGGACGCGGCAGGCCGTCCCGATCAGGCCGGGTCCGGCAGAACCTTGCCGGGGTTGAGGATGCCGAGCGGATCCAGCGCCTGCTTGATGGCGCGCATCACCGCGATCCCCTCCCCGTGCTCCAGGGTCATGAACTTGCGCTTGCCCGAGCCGACGCCGTGCTCGCCGGTCGCGGTGCCCTCCATGGCGATGGCGCGGCGGACCAGGCGGTCGTTGAGCGCCTCGGCCTCGGCGAGTTCCGCCGGATCGGCCGGATCGATGACCAGGCCGAGATGGAAGTTGCCGTCGCCGACATGGCCGACGGTGGCGACGAAGAAGCTCGCCCCGGCCACGTCGTCGCGGGTGGCGCGGACCAGTTCGGTCAGGCGCGAGATCGGCACGCAGACATCGGTGCTCCAGACGCGCGCGCCCGGGCGCATGCCCTGGATGGCGTAATGGACATTGTGGCGGACATGCCAGAGCCGGTTCAAAGCCTCCTGGCCGGAAGCCCATTCGAAGCCGGCGCCGCCATGGTCGCGGGCGATCTCCTCGACCTGGGCGGCCTGCTCGTCGACGCCGGCACGGGTGCCCTGGAACTCGAAGAACAGCGTCGGCACCTCGGCGAAGGCCGCCTTGAAGTGCCGGTTGACCGCCGCCATCGTGTTGCCGTCGAGCAGTTCGACCCGGCTGACCGGGATGCCGCACTGGATCAGCGTGGTCACGGTCTGGACCGCGTCGGCGATGTCGTCGAAGCGGCAGGTCGCCGCCGAGATCGCCTCGGGGATGCCGTAGAGGCGCACCGTCAGTTCGGTGATGATGCCGAGCGTGCCTTCCGAGCCGACCAGCAGCCGGGTCAGGTCGTAGCCGGCGGAGGATTTGCGCGCCCGCCCTCCGGTGCGCACGATGCGGCCGTCCGCCATCACGGCGGTCAGCTGCACGACATTCTCGCGCATCGTGCCGTAGCGGACCGCATTGGTGCCGGAAGCGCGCGTCGCCGCCATGCCGCCGAGCGTCGCCTCGGAACCGGGATCGACCGGGAAGAACAGCCCGGCATCGCGCAGATGGGTGTTCAACTGCTGGCGCGTCACGCCGGCCTCGACGGTGGCGTCGAGATCGTCCGGCCGGACCGCCAGGATGCGGTTCATGCCCGCGAGGTCGATCGACAGGCCGCCCCGGGTCGCGCCGACATGGCCCTCGAGCGAGGTGCCGGCCCCGAAGGCGACGATCGGGGTCCTGTGCTGCGCCGCAAGACGGACGATCGCGGCGACCTCCTCGGTCGAGACCGCGCGGCAGACCCCGTCCGGCGGTTCGCCCGGGTGCCAGGATTCGCCGCGGCCGTGGCTCTCGCGATCCGCGGACGACATGGAAAACCGGTTTCCGAGCAAGGCCTTCAGCGCTTCGACGAGCGCCGGGTCGAGAGCGGGGCGGGGTTCGGGGACGACGATGGTCACGTCTGGGCTCGCGGCTGGATCGGCGTCCGGCAGGCCCGCCGGACATCGGGAGAGTGGCACCCCGCCGGCCGATCCGTCAACGGCTTGTATGTAAGGTATTTGACCTTAGTTGTGCTGCACCGCAGCGACGGCGCGGCCACCGAACGCGCATGCGCCGTCGCCCGGGCGCGCGGCCCGGCGACGGCAATCGGTGTTGAAGATGAAGCGGGATAGCCGGTTCAGAGCGCCGGCAGGTCGCCGCGGGCCCAGCCGTCCTTGACGGCGGCCTTGTGGTCCTGGAACCGGCCGGCCTCGATGGCGGCGCGCAGGCCGGCCATCAGGTCCTGGTAGTAGGACAGGTTGATCCAGGTCAGCAGCATGGCGCCGAGCGCCTCCTCGGCCTTGACCAGATGGTGCAGGTAGGCGCGCGAATAGTCCCGCGCCGCCGGACAGGTGGACTCCTCGTCGATCGGGCGCGGATCGTCGGCGTGGCGGGCATTGCGCAGGTTGACCTTGCCACGCCGCGTGAAGGCCTGGCCGTGGCGGCCGGCCCGGGTCGGCATGACGCAATCGAACATGTCGATGCCGCGGCCGACCGATTCGACGATGTCGTCGGGCGTGCCGACGCCCATCAGGTAGCGCGGCCGGTCGGCCGGCAGTTCGGGCGTGGTCGCCGACAGGATGCGCAACATGACGTCCTGCGGCTCGCCGACCGCCAGCCCGCCGACCGCGTAGCCGTGGAAACCGATCGCGGTCAGCGCGCGCGCCGATTCCACACGCAGCGCCTCGTCGTCGCCGCCCTGCACGATGGCGAACAGGCCGTGGCCGGGCTTGCCGAAGAAGGCCGCCTTGGAGCGTTCGGCCCAGCGCAGCGACAGCCGCATGGCACGCTCGATCTCGGCGCGCTCGGCCGGCAGCGCGACGCATTCGTCGAGTTGCATCTGGATGTCGGAGCCGAGCAGGCCCTGGATCTCCAGGCTGCGCTCCGGCGACAGCACATGGCGGCTGCCGTCGATATGGCTCTGGAAGGTGACCGCCTGCTCGTTGAGCTTGCGGAGCTTGGCCAGCGACATGACCTGGAAGCCGCCGGAATCGGTCAGGATCGGGTGCGGCCAGTTCATGAAGCGGTGCAGGCCGCCGAGCCGGTCGACGCGCTCGGCGGTCGGGCGCAGCATCAGGTGATAGGTGTTGCCGAGCAGGATGTCGGCGCCGAGCGCCCTCACCTGCTCGGGATACATGGTCTTCACCGTCGCCTGGGTGCCGACCGGCATGAAGGCCGGCGTGCGGATCGCGCCATGCGCGGTCGTCACCTCGCCGCGCCGGGCCATGCCGTCGGTGGCGATCAGGCGGAAGCCGAAGGCAGGCACTGCTGCGGGTTCAGTCGGAGCGGTCATCGGCCGGTGGCCCTGAAGAGCAGCGAGGTATCGCCGTAGGAATAGAAGCGATAGCCGGTTGCGATCGCCTGCGCATAGGCGGCCCGCATGCAGTCGAGCCCGGCAAAGGCCGAGACCAGCATGAACAGGGTCGAGCGCGGCAGGTGGAAATTGGTCATCAGCATGTCGACCGCGCGGATCGGCTTGCCGGGGGTGATGAAGATGTCGGTCTCGCCCGAGAAGGGTTGGATGCGCCCCTCCCCGTCGGCCGCGCTTTCCAGGAGCCGGAGCGAGGTCGTGCCCACCGCCACGATCCGCCCGCCGCGCGCCCGCACGGCGTTGAGCGCGTCCGCCGTCGCCACATCGATCGTGCCCCATTCGGAATGCATGCGGTGCTCGGCGGTGTCCTCGGCCTTGACCGGCAGGAAGGTGCCCGCGCCGACATGCAGCGTCACGAAATGCCGCTCGACGCCGGCCGCGTCGAGCCGCGCGATCAGGTCGGGCGTGAAATGCAGCCCGGCGGTCGGCGCCGCGACCGCACCCTCGGCACGGGCGTAGACGGTCTGGTAGTCGGCGAGGTCCTGCGCGTCGGCGGCGCGTTTCGACGAGATGTAGGGCGGCAGCGGCACGGTGCCGACGGCATGGATGGCCTGGTCGAGATCCGGGCCGGCGAGGTCGAAGGCGATCAGCACCTGCCCGTCCTCGGCCTTCTCGGCGACCGTCGCCCAGACCTCGCCGAGCAGGCAGGCCCGTCCCTGTTCGCCGAAGAGGATTCGATCGCCGACCTTCAACCGCTTGCCCGGCCGCGCGAAGGCGCGCCAGCGGTCCGCCCCCTCCCGCTTCAGGAGCGTGAAGGCGACGGCGACGCGGCCCTCGTCGCGGATGCGGGTGCCGTGCAGTTCGGCCGGGATCACCCGCGTGTCGTTGAAGACCAGCGCATCGCCCGGCCGGACCAATTCGGGCAGATCGCCGACGGTCCGGTCCTCGATCCGGCAGCCCTCGTCCGGGCGCACGACCATCAACCGCGCCGCCTCGCGCGGGCTCGCCGGCCGGAGCGCGATCCGCTCGGCCGGAAGGTCGAAATCGAACAGGTCGACGCGCAGGGCTCAACTCCCGGACATGCGGGCTTCAAAACGGCGACAGCCCCGCGCCGGCCGGAGCCGAGGCACGGGGCTTCGCTTGCAGTTCAGACGATCCGACCGTCAGGCGGCCTTTTCGTCGGCCAGGACGCGCAGCGACACGATCTTGTCCGGGTCGCGGACGGGCTCGCCGCGCTTGATCTTGTCGACATTCTCCATGCCTTCGGTGACCTTGCCCCAGACCGTGTACTGACGGTCGAGGAAGCGGGCGTCCTCGAAGCAGATGAAGAACTGCGAGTTGGCCGAATTCGGGTTCTGGGCCCGGGCCATCGAGCAGACGCCGCGCACATGCGGCTCGGTGTTGAACTCGGCCTTGAGGTCCGGGTAGCTCGAACCGCCGGTGCCGGTGCCGCGCGGGCAGCCGGTCTGGGCCATGAAGCCCTCGATCACGCGGTGGAAGACGATGCCGTCGTAGAACTTCTCGCGGGCGAGCTTCTTGATGCGCTCGACATGGCCGGGCGCGAGGTCCGGGCGCAGTTCGATGACGACACGGCCCTTGGTCGTCTCCATCACCAGCGTGTTTTCGGGATCGGCAGCCATCGTCTATCCTTGTCGTTGAGCGGCCGCGTCACGGCCATGCCTGTCGTGCGGCGGCCACAGGGAGCCGCGTCGGGCGGTCTTATCGACGAAAATGCCCCGGTCCGCAACCGAGCGGACCGGCACCGTTCCGCACAGACCGGCTCACTTCACGTCCGCGGCGACCTGCATCTTGACGATGATGTCCGGATCGGCGACCGCGCCGTTGTTCTCCTTGGTGCCCTTGCGGATCTGGTCGACGACCGCCATGCCGTCGATCACCTCGCCGAACACCGTATACTTGCCGTTGAGCCAGGGGCTGTCGGCAAGGCAGATGAAGAACTGCGAATTGGCGCTGTTCGGATCGTTCGAACGGGCCATGCCGAGCGTGCCGCGCTGGAACTTGGCGTCGGTGAACTCGGCCGGCAGGTTCGGCAGCGGCGAGCCGCCGGTGCCGTTGCCGCGCGGATCGCCGGTCTGGGCCATGAAGTCCGGGATCACCCGGTGGAACTTGAGGCCGTTGTAGAAGCCCTGGCGGGTCAAGGTCTTGATGCGCTCGACATGCTTCGGGGCCAGGCCCGGGCGCAGCATGATGGTGACGCGGCCATACTGCGTGTCGAGATAGAGCGTGTTCTCGGGATCGGGCTTCTCGGCGGCATGGACGGCGGGGATCAGCGCGGCCGCACCGAGGGCGGCCAGGAAAGTCCTGCGGAGCATCGAATGGATCCTTGTTCGGGTCGGTCGGGTCAGCCGCCGGCGGCGCGGGCGGCGAGCCTTGCGGCGACGCCTTCCGGCACGAACGGCGCCGGATCGCCGCCCATCTGGGCGATCTGCCGGACCAGCGTGGCGGTGATGTGGCGGACATGCGGTGAGGCCGGCAGGAAGATCGTGCGCACGGACGGCGCCATGATGCCGTTCATGCCGGCCATCTGCATTTCATAGTCGAGGTCGGTGCCGTCGCGCAGGCCGCGGATCAGGATCGAGGCGCCCCGCTCGGCCGCCACCTTCACAACCAGCCCCTGGAAGGCCATCACGTCGACCCGCGCCTGCGGGTGGCCGAGCGCGGCGACGGCCTCGCGGATCATCGTCTCGCGCTCCTCGAAGCTGAACAGCGGCTTCTTGGTGGCGCTGATGCCGATCGCGACGATCACCCGATCGGCGATGTCGAGCGCCTGGGCGAGAACGTCCACATGGCCGTTGGTGACGGGATCGAAGGAGCCGGGATAGAGCGCTGTACGGGTCATGCCGCCTCCTTAGCGCAACTCGCGCCCGGACGGAATCGCCAGGACGACGGAATCGCCAGGACGGCCGGGCCGGTCGATTCCCCCGGCAGACGGGACTCGAAGCGTTTCGACCGGCCCCGACCGCTGCGATTCCGCTGCCGCCCGTGTCGTTCCGGCCGGAATGTTTCGTCGTAGCCGGGATTGTTTCGTCCCCCTCCCATTCTGTTGCCGGTTCGAAACCCGATTGCCGAACGGACGCAAAGACGCCGACACGGAGCGCCGCTAGTCTCACCGGTGTCAGAGATGAAGACGACCTGAACGACCGGCTCCGAGACCATTCACGATCCGCGTGGAAAGGTCGGGGCCCAGACGAGAGAGACGGAGAGGAACGATGAGCCTCCAGAAGATGATCGCCACGATTGCCGCCGCGGCTGGCCTGACCGGATCGATCCTGTTCGGAGCCGCCCATGCCGAGCGCACCGAGACCGCCGGCAAGGCCGACCGGATCGCGATCGCCGCCACCAACGCCCGCATCGCCGCGGCGTTCGACCTGATCTCGGCCTGCACCGGCGCCGGCCATGAGGCCGCCCCGGACTGCGCCTCCGACGCCGACAACGGCATCCTGCCGGTCCGGACCATCACCATCGAGAAGCGCGACGAAGCCGCACGGACTTCGGTCCTCGTCCGCATGCCCGCCCCCGAGGTGAGCCGCTGAATTTCCGCCGTCGCGGCCGACCTGACCCGTCGCGCCGCCGGCACCCGAGCTTGGAGACCGGGGCGGCAACCCACCCGCACCCCCTGACCATCGCCGCTTCGGTCTCCAACACCCTTCGCCCGCGACCCCGGGCGCCTGATGTTCCCCCTTCGTGGCTAGCCATCCAGCCACCACCTGGGCCGCGCTTCGAACAGGAGCGCGGCCTTTTTCTTTTCCCCGGCGGTGGCCGGAACGGTCGAGACCCGACCGCTCCGCTATCGGCGTCAGACGTGGCGGGCCGCCTTCAGATGGGCGACGGCGATCCCGAGCACCACGACGGCGAGGCCCTGGTGGACGAGCGCGAGACCGAGCGGGACGACCATCAGCAGCGTCAGGATGCCGACGGCCGCCTGGGCGGTCACCGCGAGACCGAGCAGCAGGCCGCTCGCCCGGGCCGCACCGCCGGCCCGCATGGCGAGGCCCGCCTGGACGAGGGCGAGCGCGAACAGCGTATAGGCGCCGATCCGGTGGACGAACTGGACGAGGCCGTGATTCTCGAACAGGTTGCGCCAGGCCGGCTCCAGCGCCAGGGGCGCGTCCGGCAGGAAGCTGCCGTTCATCGACGGCCAGGTGTTGTAGACGAGACCGGCATCGTTGCCGGCGACCAGCCCGCCGAGGAAGATCTGCACGAAGACCGCGGCCGTCACGACCGTGGCGCCGACCGCCAGCCCGCGCCGGCGCCGGGCCGCCGCCGGGGTCTTCGAAGCCGGCTCGTCCAGCGACAGGGCGGTCCAGACCAGCATGGCGAAGATGAAGCAGGCGAGCGTCAGATGCGTCGCCAGCCGGTAGGGCGCGACGTCGACCCGGTCGACCAGCCCTGAGGCGACCATCCACCAGCCGACCGCCCCCTGCAGGCCGCCGAGGGCGAACAGCGTCACGAAGCGCGGCACCTGGCGGCGCGCGATCCGCCCGGTCGCGGCGAAGACCAGGAACGGCACCAGGAAGGCGACCCCGATGAAGCGGCCGAGGAAGCGGTGCGCCCATTCCCACCAGAAGATGACCTTGAACGCCTCCAGGCTCATGCCCTGGTTGACGAGCTTATACTGCGGGATCTGCCGGTACTTTTCGAAGGCCTCGTGCCAGGCCGCATCGGTCAGCGGCGGCAGGGCACCGAGCAGGGGCTGCCATTCGGTGATCGAAAGACCGGAATCGGTCAGCCGCGTCGCCCCGCCGACGATCACCATGGCGAAGACCAGGAAGGCGACGAAGCCGAGCCAGACCTTGACCGGCCCGGTTCCGGTCGATGCGGGCGCGGCCGACGGCGTGACGGACAGAGTGGCGGACATGGACATTCCTCAGGCGCGTTCGCCGGGGCTTTCCTCCGGGCGCGACGACCCGATATAGGAATTCGGTCCCTTCTTCCACAGCCGCCGCGGCAAAGGCGCCCGCCCGCCAAGGCCCGGCCGCCGCGTCACGGAGCCCTGCCCGCCATGCCGCCTCGCCTCAAGCGCCTCTTCGGGGTCGTCCTGCTGCTCGTCTTCGTGTTCTTCTACATCTGGGTGATGACCGATGTCGGCGCCGTCGTCATCAGCCGCGCCGAAGGGCCCTGGCGGATGCTCTACTTCGCCCTGGCCGGGATCGCATGGATCGTCCCGGCGGGCGCGATCATCTGGTGGATGTACCGGCCCCGCCGCACCGGCCCCTGATCGTCCTCCGTCCGCCCTGCCCTCCCGGGCCGGCGGTCAGGCCACGTCGAGGCGCCGGAACCGGTTCCAAAGCATGAAGGGTGCGCCCGACAGCAGCACGTCGAGATAGCGCAGATCCTGGAAATTGCCGTTGAGCGAGACCCGCGGCAGGGCCGTCCGATGACCGGCATGTTCGGCGTGCAGCATGCCGGGCCGCGTGGTCACCGCGAGATCGAAACCGGCCTCGCGCGCCAGGTCGAATTCGCGCGCACCGGCGGCGCGGTGCGATCCGTAGGGATAGGCGAAGAAGCGCGGCCGGGTGCCGATCATGCCGGCGAGGTCGTCGGCCGACCCGGCCATCTCCTGGAGCGCCGCCGCCCGGTCGAGACGCCGGAGGTTCGGGTGCGTCCGCGTGTGCGCGCCGATGGTGACCAGCGGGTCGGCGGCCAGCTCGGCCAGTTCGGCCCGCGTCATGATCTCGTGCCGGGTCGGACGCAACGGATCCAGTCCGACCTCCCCGGCGAGGCGCTCGACGCGCTCGAACACCAGGCCGGGATCGGCCGTCCGGGCCCAGCACAGGATCCGGTTGGCGACGCTTTCCTTCGTGGCGCGGCTGGCCGTCTCGAAGACCTCAGGTCCCGCGCCCAGGTCGAAGGTCAGCACCGGGACCATGCCGACGACCTCCTCGACCACCTTCCACCACAGCATGGTGGTGCGGTCGACGAAGCCGGACGTGACGAAGACCGTGAACGGAATGCCGTGCCGGCGGAAGATCGGCCGCGCGATCTCGCGATTGTCGCGATAGCCGTCGTCGAAGGTGACCACCGCAAAGCGCCGTGCCGCCGGATCCTCAAGCCGTCGGGCGGCCTCGGCCAGATCGACGAAATCGATGCCCCGCGCGCGGATGGACGTCAGCACGCCCTCGAGGAATTCGGGCGTGACCTCGAGTTCGCGGTTCGGCGCACAAGGTCCCGGCACGAAGGGGCGGACATGGTGCAGCGTCAGGATCAAGCCTTTGCCCGGACAGGCGAAAGGGTGGACGCGGAAGGCGCCGGTCAGCGCCAGAGCCTCCATCCCTCCTCTTTGCACCAGTGTTTTCAGTTTCTTCATGGCTCCCCCGAGTCATTTGCGCAACCATGACACGAACAGGCAAATGAACTCTGAACGTTTCGGTCGCGCACCGCGGCAGAACCAGTTGCCGTGCTCTTCATCTTAAAATAACCGGCCAGCCTTCAGGGTATCCGGCACGGCGGATTGCTGTCCCTATGGTTAACCGAGCCTGCCGTTAAATATATGCCGACATTGAAGGGCCTGGGTGCTGCGTGCTCGGCTTAACAATTTCGACAATCAACGGTATGCTTCCTGAGGATGAAGCCCGGATCGGAAAGCATGTCGATATCGACGGGAGTGCATGCCGGCAGGATAGCGGCCCGACCGCAGCGGGGCTTCGCCATGGCGTCGGCCATCGACCCGACCGTGACGATCGTGCGCACGCTTGCCGAGGCGGAAGCCGCGTGGCGGTGGCTGGAAGCCCGCGACGCGGTCCCGCCGTTCCAGCGCTACGACTGGGTCCGCCTCTGGCTCGACGAAATCGGCACCGACCGCGGCGTCGAACCGCTGATCGCGATCGGACGCCGTGGCCCTGACCTCGTCTTCCTGTGGCCGCTGATGGTGGTCCGCGAAGGCGCCGTCCGGGTCGGCCGATGGCTCGGCGACCGCAATGCGAACTACAATCCGGGCCTTTACGCTCCGGGAGAACGGGCACGGACGACGCGCGAGACGATCGCCTCCGCGCTTGACGAGATCGCCCGGAGCGCCGCGATCGACTGCTACCACCTGGAACGGCAGCCGCGGGTCTGGGCAGGCAGCGGCAATGCGCTGGCGACGATCCGGGGCTCGGTCGCCTCGCCGAGCAACGGCCATGTCGTCACCCTGGCGCCCTGCTTCGAGCAGCTGCTCGCGCGCCATCCCGGCTCGCACCGGCGCAAGCGGATGCGTCAGCGCGAACGCCATTTCGAGGCGCACGGCGACTATCGCATCGCGACGGCCGCAACCGCCGGCGAGGCCGCCGCGACGCTGGCCGTCTTTCTGGAGCAGAAGGCAAGGCGCTTCGCCGAAATGGGCGTGCCGAACGTGTTCGCGTCGGCCGGGGTCGCGGGCTTCCTGCGCCGGATGGCGACCGAGACTGGTCCGAACGGGGCGCCGCTGCTGCGGCTGCACGCACTCTGGGCGGGCGGTCGGATCCGCGCGGTGGCCGGCACGGCGACCGCCGGCGACAGCCGCTCCATCCTGTTCCTGTCCTTCGCCAATGACGAACTGGCCCGGTTCGGTCCCGGGACGACGCTGGTCTACCGGCTGGTCGAGGCCGGCTGCCGGGATGGCCTTGCCGGGCTCGATTTCGGCGTCGGCGAGGAGCCCTACAAGGAAAACTGGTGCGACCAGGAGATCGAACTGGCCGAGACCCTGCTGCCGGTGACGCTGAAAGGACATGCCTTTGCGGCCGCAACCCGGACGGCGCTCGGCCTGAAGCGCGCGGTCAAGCGCAATCCCGCCGCCTGGAAGCTCTACCGGCAGTTGCGCCTGCGCACCGCCCCGCTGCGCCGCGGCCCGCCCTGATCGCGATCGGCCGCGCGCCGATCATTGCGGGCGATCGGCGCCGCCGTCACGCTGCCCTGACCGCGCCGGCCGCCAGCGTCTCCGTGGCCAGGATCGAGACCCGGCCGGGATCGCCGTGACCGAGCGCTGCGGCCACCATCCGGGACGGCGCATCGGCTTCGGACCGTTCGGTCGCCACCACGACGTGGTCGGCGATCCCCGCCAGGGCGATACCGACCGGGTCGGCCGATGTCAGGCTGCCGACCACGACGACGACATGCTCGTAGGAGAGTTGCAGCGCCTCGACGACGGCGAGGCTGCGATCATGGTCGAGCGGGGTCGCCTCGGCCGCACCGGGCGGCACGACATGGGCCAGCGAACCGGAATCGCGGTGGATCGCGGCGCCGAAGCCGCAGCGGCCGGCGACCAGATCGGCAAAGCCCGGCCGGTCCCGGCCGTCCAGCACATGCTCGGCATCGAAGCCCTCGCCCGCCAGAACCACGAGGCAGACCGGGATGGCCGCAGCCGCGCCGGTGCGGACCAGACCCAGGGCAGCCCGTTGCGCGACGGCATTGTCGGCGGCCGCCACCACCGCCACCAGGCGCGCATCCCGGCCCGGACCGTCGATGCGGCGCCAGATTTCGAGCGGACCGACCGAGGCCGAGGGCCCGGGCCTGGCGTCGGCCGCCTCGACCGGCCCGGCCTGGCCGACCGGCGCCTGACCGGAGACGGCAGCGGCGGGCGGCACGGGCGGCGGCGCCGCGGCCTCGGCTTTCGAACCCGCCGTGGCAACCGCCGCGACCGGGTCCGGCTGGCCGGCATCGGCGCGTTCGATCGCCTTGGCGGCCTCGATCAGCGCGCTTGCCGCCGCCACCACGCCGGGCGGCCCCTTGTCCGAGCCGGAGGCCGGGGCGGCGGCCGAGGCCGCTGCGACGGGCCGGTCCTCGGCTGCCGTCGCGGCCGGGGCCGGATCGCCGGCCGAATGCCGCATCAGGCCGAGGATCGGGGCGTCCGCATCGGTCGCGCTCTCGCGCGCCGGGGCTGAGGGATCGACGGGGTCCTGTCTGCGCGGGGGAATATCGGGCGACGCGACCACGACCGGGCCGCGCGCCGCAGCCGACCGGCCCCGCGGCGGCTGATCCGTCAGTGATGCGCCGGCGACGGCCGTGGCAGCGAGGAGCTCGCGCAGGATGACGATCGTGCCGCAGAGCAGGAACACGGCGAGCGTCACCACCGAGGTGATCGGAACGACCTTCGGGAAATAGGGACGGCTCGGCGGCGAGGCCTGCGAGATGACGCGCGCATCCGGCGGCTCGCTGCCGAGATTGGCGCGCGTCGCCGCCTCGCGATAGCGCGCGAGCAGGCTTTCGAGCAGGTCGCGCTGTGCCTTGGCATCGCGCTCCAGGGCGCGCAGCTGCACATCCTCCTGGTTGGCGCGCGTCGCCTGGCCCTTGAACTCGCCGAGCTGGCCGCGCAGCTCGCGGATGCGCTGGTCGGCGACCTTCACGTCGTTTTCGAGATTGGCCAGCGTCTTGCGCGCCTCGGCCCGCAGCTGGCCGTCGATGTCGCGCAATTGCGAATTGAGGGTCTGGATCTGCGGATGGCCCGGCAGGTAGATCGCCGACAGCTCCGCGATGCGGCTGCGCAACGCGATCTGCCGCTCGCGCAGGCGCTGGAACATCGGCTGGACGACGATCTCGGTGGCGGCATCGAGCGAGCCGCCCTCCGTGACGATCTTGCGCAGCTGCGCGCTCTTCGCCTCGGCATCGGACTTCACGCCGCGCGCGGCGGTCAACTGGCTGTTCAGCTCGGACAGCTGCTGCTGGAACAGGGTCGTGTTGTTGGTCGACGACAGGAACAGCTCGCTCGACGAGCGGTAGGTTTCGACGCGGCCCTCGGACTCGGCGACCTTGGTGCGCAGCGCGGCAATCTCGCCTTCGAGCCAGCGGGTGGTCTCGGCATTGTCCTTGACCTTCGATTCCCCCTGGAGCCGCAGATAGGCGGTCGTGATCGCATTGGCGATGCGGGAGGCCACGTCCGGATCATGGGCCCAGAACTCGACCTGGATGACGCGCGACTTCTCGACCTGAAAGGCCGTGAAGCGCTCCAGAAAGGTTTCCAGGGCCCGCTCTTCCGGCGAAATCGAACGGCCGCCGGTGAGCCCGAGCGCCGCGACAAGGCCGCCGAGGAAGCCGCGCGACGACGCGAATTCAGGGTGGTCGAGGAGATGTTCGGCCGCGATCACCCGGCGGGCGAGATCGCGCGAGGTGATCAGCTGGACCTGGCTGACGACGCCTTCCTGGTCGAGCAGGGCGCGATCCTGCTCGGCCGTGCGCTGGTCGTTGGTGCGCAGCACCAGCGGCCGGGATTCGATCAGCAGGCGCGCCTCGGCCTTGTAGCGCGGTGCCATCAGGCTGACGCCGACGAAGGTGCCGACCGCCACCAGAAGGACGAGCGGAACGATCCACAGCTTCGCCCGCCAGAGCGCGCTCAGGATCCCGCCGAGATCGATCGACGGCTCTTCCGGCTGTTGGGCGACATTCATGGACACCGCGACTCCCGCACTCTCCTTGTCGGCGACTGTGCGCCGACAGGGTAACCGGTGGGTTAACGCCTCATCCCTGCCGCAACACGCGATTGACCATATTGGCGCGTCTTTCAACCTTTCTTAACCATGACCGGGCAGTTTGGCGGCAGGTTCAGACGGGTCATCATGTCATGGGTTGGCGCCGCGCCATTGCTGTTTCGCTGTCACTGGCGCTCGCCGGATGCGCCGGCTACGTGCCGCCGCCGCCCGCCTTCCATGCCGTGCTCAACGAGCCCTATCGCTTCGATTCCGGCGATCGTCTGCGCATCACCGTGTTCGAGCAGCCGAGCCTGACCAACAGCTACGTGGTCGATCAGGCCGGCTATATCGCCTTCCCGCTGGTCAATCTGGTGCCCGCGCGCGGCCGCACCGCCGACCAGCTCGCCGCCGAACTCGGCCTCAAGCTCCGCAACGGTTTCCTGCGCAACCCGGACGTCTCGGTCGAGGTCGACCAGTATCGCCCGTTCTTCGTGATGGGCGAGGTGCGCAATGCCGGCCAGTATCCCTACGTGCCCGGCATGACTGCACAGAACGCGATCGCCATCGCGGGCGGCTTCACGGCCCGCGGCAATCAATCCGCCGTCGACATCACCCGGCAGATCAACGGCGAGGTCATGACCGGCCGCGTGCCGACTTCGGACCCGATCCGCGCCGGCGATACGATCTATGTCCGCGAGCGCCTGTTCTGAGGCCGGGCGCCCTCCCCGACAGAGGCGCAGAGACATCTCGAAATCAGAGAAATTCTTGACTTCACCAGTGGACCCCGGTCAGCCGGCGCGACCACAAGGTGAATTCAGATATTTGCTCCGTGAGTAGTTGTTACCTTCTGCTATTCTCAATTTTACATAATTTTCTAGCGCAATATATCCAAAAGAGAATTTGCGAACGTATTTTCTTCATCCTTATTATAATAGATTTCTATTACAATAGCAAAATCATTCGGATCCCGCTGCGTGCAAACGGGTTCATAGATATTCTTAAAAATCGGAATCTGCCATTTATATACATCATAGGTTGCTTTGTTGTTGATTCTCTTCCACGTTCCCCCCGTTATACCCAAATATGAGACTCGCACGATTTCGCCGGACCACTGATCGATGTCAACGATATCGAGATGAACGTCAGCGATCTCGACAAAAAATACTTTTCCGAGAAGCGTATTGCCTTTCTTTGACTTTCGAAGAACAAGATAAGGCGCAACAAGACCCTCCGAGAGCGGGACGCCATAAATCATCCCAGGCTCAATCTGTTTCCACAAATGCGCAATCTGCCGGAAGCCCACCATAGAACTCCATTTCAAAACGCAAAAAGGCTCCTGCCAACGTCGGTGATCCCGGTCAATTCAATAAAATATTGCCACAAGACCTGCCTCGAAAGCAGTCCTGACGGTTCCCGGAGTCATGCTTGGTCTCGACTATATTTCGATCCCCAACCAAGACAATCCCCACCGGAGCAAACTAATCTGAAATATTAGTATTTAAACAATCAGTAGCCACCGCGACCTTCGCAAGGGTCACAGTAGAGAATTCCGCTTCACCGGCAATCTGAAGTGGCACTGCGGCGATCCGGGAATCCATTTTAACCGCTTTGGCAGAACCGTTCTTAAGGTTAATTTTATTTTACTGCCGCCGCGGGCGCGTTCATGTCTCCGAATAAACCCCTGGCTCACGGACTTCCGCTTATCTAGTCGAAACCAGATGCGAAACGCGCATGGTTTCGAGGACGGACATGGCCGACGGCAAGTCCCTGCGTATCGTGCATTGTCTCCGGGCACCGGTCGGCGGTGTCTTCCGGCATGTCGAGGATCTGGTCCGTCACCAGGCGGCGGCCGGACACGCGGTCGGCCTCGTCTGCGCGGCCGGCTCGGCGACCGGCCACGAAGCGCAGCGCCTCGACGATCTCGCCGGCGATCTGGCCCTCGGCGTCCACCGCGTGCCCATGGGCCGCTCGATCGGCCCGCGCGATCTGGTCGCCGCGGCGCGGTTGTGGCGCCGACTGTCGCCGCTCCGGCCCGACATCCTGCACGGCCACGGCGCCAAGGGCGGCACCTTCGCGCGCCTCGTCGGCCAGGCTCTGCGCGCCGGCGGCATCCCGGTCGCCCGGCTCTATTCGCCGCATGGCGGCTCGCTGCACTTCGCGCCGGCAAGCCTGGAGGGCCGCGTCTATTTCGCGGTCGAGCGGGCGCTGGAGCGGCTGACCGAGAGCCTGGTCTTCGTCTCCCGCTTCGAGGAGGCCGCCTACCGGGCCAAGGTCGGCGCGCCGCGCTGCCGGTCGAGCCTGATCTATAACGGGGTCTCGGCGGCGGAGTTCGAGCCGGTCGCGGCCGATCCCGATGCGGCGGATTTCGTCTGCGTCGGCGAGATGCGCGACCTGAAGGGCACCGACCTGGTCATCGAGGCGGTGGCACGCCTGCGGGCGGCGGGCCGGCCCGTGACGGCCGCGCTGATCGGTCCCGGCACCGAACGCGCCCGCTACGAGGCCCTGGCCAGGGAGCGCGGATTGCAGGGGGTCGTCACCTTCGGCGAGTCCCAGCCGATCCGGCGCGCGCTGGCCCGGGGCCGGACCGTGCTGGTGCCCTCGCGCGCCGAGTCCCTGCCCTATGTCGTGCTGGAAACGATCGCCGCCGCGCGTCCGCTGATCGCCACCGCGGTCGGCGGCATTCCGGAGATCTTCGCGGCCGAGGCCGGCCGCCTGATCGCGCCCGGCGCGGTCGAACCGCTGGCCGACGCCATGGCGGCGGCGCTCGACGATCCGACCGGCCATCAGGACCGCGCCGTGCGCCTTGCCGCCGCGATCCGCCCGACCTTTTCGAGCGCCGCCATGGCGGGTTCGATGGAAGCCCTCTACCGCAGCCTGGTGGCGCAGCGCACCGCCACCGTTCCCGATCCAACGTCAAGTCTGCCGGTCACAAGCCGCAACCGCTGAACCGGAATCGTCCATGTCCGTACAGCCGACCCATATCGACCCGAAGCCTGCCGCCACGCCCTCCGCCGAGGGAGAACCGAACCTGCGCCTGGTCCATCCCGCGCCGGAACCTGCCGCCGGCAAGACCGGCGACCCGGCGCTGGCTTCCGCGGTCTCGGCGCTGGTGGCGAAATGCCTGACCGACAAGCCGATGTCGATGTCGATCCTGGCCGGTGCGGTGCGCGCGCTGGATTTCGCTGCCGTCTTCGCGCTCGGGGCGCTGACCTTCTGGATCTACGTGCCCGATCCGGAGGCCGACCGGGCGCTCTACTTCTCGGTCGCGCTGCTCGCGGCGGTCGTCAACACGATGTATGTGCATTCGTCCGGCGGCTACACGCTGCCCGGCATCCTGCCCTATGCGCGCACGGTGCGCCGGGTCCTGGCGGCGTGGTCGGCGGTCTTCGCGACGCTCGCCGTGGTCGTCTTCTTCATGAAGATCGGCACCGATCTGTCGCGCGTCTGGCTGGCGCTGTGGTTCCTGTCGGGCGCCGCCTTCCTGGCCTTCGAGCGCGCCGTGCTGGCCTCGGTGGCGCGACGCTGGATCCGGATGGGACGGCTGGCGCGGCGGGCCGTGATCGTCGGCGGCGGCCAGGCGGCGGCCGACCTGATCCTGTCGCTCGAGGCGCAGCCCGACAACGACATCCGCATCTGCGGCGTCTTCGACGACCGCAAGGACAGCCGCTCGCCCGCCGTGGTGGCTGGCTATCCGCGCCTCGGCACGATCGACGAACTGGTCGAGTTCGGTCGCATCGGCAAGATCGACATGCTGATCGTGACCCTGCCGCTGACCGCGGAGGCGCGCGTCCTGCAGCTGCTCAAGAAGCTCTGGGTGCTGCCGGTCGACATCCGCCTGTCGGCCCATGCCAGCAAGCTGAAGTTCCGGCCGCGCTCCTATTCCTATGTCGGCTCGGTGCCGCTGTTCGACGTGGTCGACAAGCCGCTCGCCGACTGGGACCGGGTCATGAAGCGCGCCTTCGACCTGACCTTCGGCCTTCTGGCGCTTCTCGCCCTGATGCCGATCATGGTCGGCGCCGCGATCGCCATCAAGCTCGACAGCCGCGGCCCGATCTTCTTCCGGCAGAAGCGCTACGGCTTCAACAACGAGCTGATCGACGTCTGGAAGTTCCGCTCGATGTATGTCGATCAGGCCGATGCCGACGCGGCCCGGCTGGTCACGCGCGGCGATCCGCGCGTGACGCGGGTCGGCCGCTTCATCCGGCGCACCTCGATCGACGAATTGCCGCAGCTCTTCAACGTCATCGCCGGCACCCTGTCGCTGGTCGGCCCGCGTCCGCACGCCCTCTCGGCGAAGGCCGACAACCAGCTCTACGAGCAGGTCGTCGACAGCTATTTCGCCCGCCACCGCGTCAAGCCCGGCGTCACCGGCTGGGCGCAGATCAACGGCTGGCGCGGCGAGACCGACACCTCCGACAAGATCGAACGGCGCGTGGAATGCGACCTCTACTATATCGAGAACTGGTCGATCGCCTTTGATCTCTACATCCTGTTCGCGACGCCCTTGAGGCTCCTGTCGAGCGAGAACGCCTATTGAGCGTCGCGGCCGCCCCGATCCAGGCCGGCGCCGGCTGGCCGCGCATCGGCCTCGCCCGGTTCGGCGACGCGATGCTGTTTCTCGGCGTCGCCTCCGGCTCGGTCGTGATGATCGAGCCGGCGCCCTACGACCTGATCCTGGTCGCGATGGGCCTGTTCGCCTTCGTGCTCGGCCTGCGCATCCCGCGCGCCATGGGACCGCTGCTCGTTCTCCTGCTGCTGTTTGAGGTCGGCGGCCTCCTGGTCATGACGCAGCCGCTGCTGGAGACCGAGAAGTCGCCCCAGTTCGTGGCGATCTCGCTGTTCCTGGCCTTCACCTGCATCTTCTTCGCCGCCACCGTCGCCGACCGGCCGCAGCGCATCGAGCTGATCGTCCGCGCCATGATCCTGGCGGCCCTGATCGCCGCGGTACTCGGCATCTTGGGCTACCTGCTGCACATCGAATCCCTGACCCGCTACGACCGCGCCAAGGGCGCCTTCAAGGATCCGAACGTCTTCGGGCCGTTCATGATGCTGCCGCTCCTGGTGCTGGCGCGCGAATTCCTGACCCGGCCCTTCGGGCAGGTCTGGTGGAAGGCCGGCCCGATCCTGGTCATCCTGGTCGGCGTGCTGTTCTCCTTCTCGCGCGCGGCCTGGTTCCTGGCCGTGTTCGGCCTGGTGCTGCTCGCCTTCGTCGTCTTCCTCAACGAGCGCTCGGTGAAGGGCCGGCTCCGGCTGATCGGCATCGCGGCGGCCGGCGCGGCGGCGGTCGTCTTGGTGCTGGTCGCGATCCTCGCCGACGAGACGACGCGCGAGTTCCTGATGAACCGCGCCAAGCTGGTGCAGGACTATGACGGCGCCCGCCTCGGCCGCCTCGCCCGGCATCTGATCGGCTTCCTGTGGGTCACGGAACTGCCGCTCGGGCTCGGGCCGCTCGATTTCGGCTACTATTACGGCGAGGATCCGCACAACGTCTATCTGAAGGGCTTCCTGGCCTATGGCTGGCTCGGCGGCCTCTCCTATCTGGTCCTGGTCTTCTGGACCATCGGCGCGCTGTTCCCGCTGATGTTCAAGCCGCGCCCCTGGCAGCCCTACGCCCAGGTGGTCTGGGTCTGCCTGATCGGCCATCTGATCGTCGGCTGGATCATCGACAGCGACCACTGGCGCCACTTCTTCATGCTCTGGGGTCTCGCCTGGGGGATGGTCGCGCTGGAGGCGGCGCATCGGCGCAGGATGGCGCGGACCCTGCCGGCGCGGCCCGCCATCGGCGCATTCGAGGCCGCCCGGACTTGACGGTGTCGATTTCCCGACGCCTCATGTCGTCCTGCAGCCAGCCTGATGCCCTCACCTCGCCTTGACTGCATAGCGGCCGGCGCGGCGTCGGCGGGACTCGAAGCCCCTCATGACGCCATGACAAAAATGCGGTCGCGCTCGGACAAGGGATGATGTCCGATCGACGGGCGGAAAAGTCGCTGGTGGGACAGGGGCGGTCGCACGGATCGACGGCTGGGAGGCGCGCGATGAACATCAGACCCGAGATCGGTTCGACGCATACGATCGGGTTTCTCCTGGTCCCGAACTTTTCGATGATCGCCTTCGCATCGGCGATCGAGGTGCTGCGGCTGGCCAACTACGTCACCGGCCAGAAGCTGTTCGCCTGGAAGCTCTATTCGCCGGAGGGCGTGCCGGTCGAGGCCTCGAACGGCGTCTCGGTCTCGGTCGACGGATCCTATCGCGACATCGGGCCGATGCCGGAGATCATCGTCTCCGCCGGCCTCGACGTGCAGAAATACGACCACTCCATCCTGATCGCGAAGCTGCGCAAGCTGGCTTTCTACGGCGTCTCGATCGGCGCCGTCTGTACCGGCACCTATGTGCTGGCCAAGGCCGGTCTGCTCGATGGCTACCGCTGCGCCATCCACTGGGAGAATTACGACAGCTTCCGCGAGGAGTTCCCCGAGATCGAGGTGACCCAGGAACTGTTCGAGTTCGACCGCAACCGCTTCACCTGCGCGGGCGGCACGGCGGCGGTCGACATGATGCTGGCGCTGGTGGCGACCAAGAAGGGCCAGGCGGTCGCAGCCCTGGTCACCGACGAGATGATCCACCACCGCATGCGCGACAGCCACGAGCGCCAGCGCATGGAATTGAGGGCGCGGCTCGGCGTGTCGCACCCGAAACTGCTCGCGGTCATCGCCGAAATGGACAAGCGGCTCGAACGGCCGCTCTCCTGCGCCCAGCTCGCCAAACTGGTCAGCCTGTCGCCGCGGCAGCTCGAGCGTCTGTTCCAGCGCTATCTCGACGCCACCCCGACCCGCTACTATCTCGGCCTGCGCCTCAACCGCGCCCGCCACCTGATCCGCCAGACCTCGATGCCGATCCTGTCGGTCGGGCTCGCCTGCGGGTTCGTCTCCGCCTCGCATTTCTCCAAATGCTACAGCGAGTTCTTCAAGCGCACGCCGTCCGAGGAGCGCAACGGCATGCGCAACGAGAAGCGCGTCGAGGTGCTGGAGGCGCCCTGAGCGCGGAGCCGGCTGGGCTCCGATCGCCCCTGGTCGCCGGCGCGGGGCCGGCCGCCCCGGCGCCGGCCGGTCAGCCGAGCACGTCGAAGCCCTGGCTCCAGAAGTCGGCTTCCAGGCGGCTCGCCCGGCCGAAGGTCTCCGCCAGATCGTCGAAGCGGGCTTCGGTCAGCGCGAGACGGGCGAGCCGGTCGAGATTGGCGCGCGCCGATCTCGCGACCTCCTGATAGAGCGGACCGGAATATTCCAGGATCCAGTCGCGATAAGGATTGCTCTCGGAAATCCCGCCCGGCCGTCGGGCAAGCGCCGCGGCGATCTCGGCATAGCCGACGACGCAGGGCGCCAGCGCGACATAGAGATCGAGCAGGTCGCCGCGCTGGCCGCAATCGAGCACGAAGCGCGTATAGGCGATCGTCGCCCGGCCTTCCGGCGCGCGCTCCAGCTCGGACGGGCCGAGGCCCCAGCCGGCGCAGAGCCGGACATGCAGATCCATCTCGGTATCGAGGATCGCCTTCACGCCCGACAAGGCGGTGCGCATCTCGTCGAGCGTGCGGCTCTTGTAGATGGCAAGCGCATAGGCGCGGGCGAACTGGATCAGGAACAGGTAGTCCTGCACCAGATAGGACTGGAAGGCGGCGGCCGGCAGGGTGCCGTCGCCGAGGCCGTCGACGAAGGGATGGGCCACATAGGCGCGCCAGTCGTCCGGACGGGCGGCGCGCAGGCGGTCGAACAGATCCATGGGGTGTCTTCCGGCTCGCTCGAGGGGCGCTGGATGCCGCCGGCCCGAGAGCGATGGCGGCGGCGGAGATCGGCGGCAAAGGATTCGGGAGGCAAGTGGTTTTGGGGGGCCAACGGTTCGGAGGGCAGCGTGGTCGGGTCGTCGCGACGCAGGCGCCACCGGCCCGACCCTTCGCCCCAGCGGGACGCTCCGAGCCTGATACCGATCCGCACCGGCGGCCGCAATCGGCACGCTGCCCACTGCGCGTCCGGACCGGCCGCCGCCGCCTCTCAGCGGACCGACCCGGTCTCCTTCAGCGCCCCGACATAATTGTCGGTCATGGCCAGAATGTGCCGGCCGAGCACCGCCAGCAGGCGCTTGCGGTCGACGGCCCGGAAGGCCTCGATCATGTCGAGATGGTCGGCATGGGCGCGGCTGCGGTGCATGGTCAGGGGCGCGGCGAGATGGGCGCGCAGGGCCGCCAGCCGGCCCGATGCGATGCCGTAGGCCTCCGACAGGTAGCGGTTGCCGCAATGGGTGAAGAAGGCCTGATGGAACAGCGAGTCGGCGCGGGCGAAGTCGAGCGGGTGGTCCTCGGCGCGCGCCGCCTCCATCATCGCGACCGACGCGGCGAGATCGCGCAGCGTCGCCTCCGGTGCCACCGAAAGCGCCAACGGGGCGGCCGCCATTTCCAGGATGTGCCGGTAGGCGACCAGCGCGGCGATATCCTCGGCGTCGGGCTTGAAGACGAAGGAGCCGCGCTGCGGCTTGATGTCGATCAGCCCCTGCAGCTGCAGCATGGTCAGCGCCTCGCGCACCGGCGTGCGGCTGACATTCATGGTCGCGGCGATCTGCTCCTCGGAGAGGGCCTGGCCGAGCTGCAGCTCGGTGCTGACGATCGCCTCGCGCAGCCGCTCGGCGACCAGCACGGCGAGCGATTTCGGGCGGTCGATGCCGAGGCCCTCGACCGATCCCGAGCGCTTCGCGACCGCCCCCCGTTCGCCGAACTGCCCCCGCCGGACCTCGCCCATCCACCCACCCCGTCTGCCGTTCCCGACCGCGCCGCAGTCACCCCAGCCATAGCGCGAAACGGCGCCGGGCGAGACTCCCCCCGCCGGCCTCGGCCGACCCGCGCCTGCCATGCACGCATTTCACTCGCATACTGTACCTCAGTATCTTGACATACTGTACCTCAGTTCGTCTACGATGCCGTCGCCTCGCCGGACGGCGGGCCAGAACGGCGACAAGCCGTCGCTCCATCACACCCGGGAGGGACCCCATGATCTCCAGACGACGCGCCGTGCTGGCGCTGAATGCGCTTGTGCTTGCCGCCGGACTGACCGGCATCGCCACCGCGGCGGGCGCCCAGACGGCGAAGCCGATCACCATGCGCATCGCCCATGCCCTTCCGGAAACGCACGGCTACAGCCTGTGGCTCGCCGACTTCAAGAAGGAGCTCGACACGCTGGCCCAAGGCCGTGTCGACGTGCAGGTGTTCCCGAATGCGCAGCTCGGCAAGGAGACGGAATATCTGGAAGGCATGAAGCTCGGCGCGATCGACGGCGCCGTGATGGGCCGCCACGGCCAGATCGATCCGCGTCTCGACGTGCTCAACCTGCCGATGATCTATCGCGACGAGGCCCATGTCAGCGCGGTCCTGCACCGCGACGGCCCGGTGCGCGAGAAGGTCGACGCGATCATGCTGGAGAAGGGCTTCAAGGTGCTCGGCTGGGGCGAGCTCGGCTTCCGCAACATCACCACCAAGACCGGTCCGGTCGCCAAGGCCTCGGACCTGAAGGGCATCGTCATCCGCGTGCCCAATGTCGAGCCGTGGCTCGCCGCCTTCCGCGCCTGGGGCGCCAATCCGACGCCGATGGACTTCTCGGAGCTCTATTCCGCGCTCCAGCAGGGTGTCGTCACCGCGCAGGAGAATCCGCCGGAACTGATCTACACCTCGAAATTCTACGAGGTGCAGAAGTTCCTGAGCCTGACCCAGCACGCCAACATCCCGAGCCAGTTCGTGGTCTCGAAGGCCTATTGGGACAAGCTGCCCGACGATCTGAAGCCGATCGTGCTGAAGGCCGCCCGGGCGAGCCAGGACCGGCAGGTCGCCGCCACCCGCGCCGCCAACGCCAAGCTGGTCGCCGATCTGGAAAAGGCCGGCATGACCGTCGTGCGCAATGTCGACAAGGAGAGCTTCCGGGCCGGCGCCGAGGTCTCCTGGAAGGCCTTCGAAGCCAAGTATGGCGGCGACCTGATCAAGGCGATCCAGGACACCAAGTGATCCCATGACCTTCGTCTCGATCGCCCTGCGCTGGGTCTGCGGCGCGCTCCTGGCGGCGCTCGTCGCCATCGTCTCGATCGCGGTCTTCTACCGCTACGCCCTCAACGCGTCGCTCTACTGGGCGACCGAGGTGCCCAACTTCATCCTGGTCTGGATGGTGTTCCTGGGCAGCGTCGTCGCCTTTCACGAGAAGAAGCACATCGCCTTCGATCTCGTGACCTCGTCGAGCCCGCCGCCCATGCGGCGGACGCTCGAGGCGCTGTCGGCCCTGACGGTGATCGGCTTCCTGGGGCTGATGATCCATTTCGGCGTCAAGCTGGTCGCCAGCACGATGGACAGCCCCTCGGAGGCGCTCAAGATCCCGCAAGGGTGGCTCTATCTCTGCCTGCCGCTCTCCGCCGGCCTGATGATGGCCAGCGCCCTGCAGCAGCTCTGGGCCACCCTGACCGGGCGCGGGACGGAGGCCGGCGCATGACCGCGATCCTGTTCGCCGCCTTCTTCGTCACGCTCGCCATCGGCGTGCCGATCGCCTTCGGCATGGGCGTCGCCACCGTGGTGGCGCTCGCCTGGGGCGGGACGATCCCGCTGTCGATCGCCCCGCACAAGATGGTCAACGCGGTCAACTCGTTCCCGCTGGTCGCGTTGCCGCTGTTCATCCTGGCCGGCGCGCTCGCCGGCGAGACCTCGATCGCACCGCGTCTGGTGCGCTTCGCCAATGCCCTGGTCGGCCATATCCGCGGCGGCCTCGGCCACGTCAATGTGGCCGCCTCGATGTTCTTCGGCGGCATCTCGGGCTCCGCCGTCGCCGACGTGGCGGCGATCGGCAGCCTGATGATCCCGGCCATGGAGAAGCAGGGCTACACCCGCACCGATGCCGGCGCGATCACCATCACGGCCTCGGTGATCGGCATCCTGATCCCGCCCTCGATCCCGATGGTGCTCTACGGGGTCACGGTCGGCGAATCGATCGGCGCGCTGTTTCTCGCCGGCCTCGTCCCCGGCATCCTGGTCGGGCTGGCGCTGATGACCGCCGTCTTCTTCATGTCGAAGCGCAAGGGCTGGCCGCAATCGGAGCGCCGGGCCAGTGCGGGCGAACTTTGGGCGAGCTTCACGGCCGCCTTCCCGTCCCTGCTGCTGCCGGTCTTCCTGCTCGGCTCGATCGTCTCGGGCGTCGTGACGGCGACCGAGGCCGGCGTGATCGGCGTCGCCTATGCGCTGTTCCTCGGCGGGGTCGTCTACCGCGACTACACGCCCGGCGAACTGTTCCGCATCCTGATCGACACGGCGATCTCGACCGCGATCCCGCTCCTGGTGCTCGCGACCACCTCGGTGGCCGCCTGGATCATCGCCATCGAGCGCTTCCCGGCGGCGATCGTCGGCTTCTTCAATCAGGCCCAGCTCGGCCCGATCGCCGTGCTGGCGCTGATCAACGTCTTCCTGCTGATCGTCGGCATGCTGATGGACCTGGTGCCGGCGCTGATCCTGTTCGCTCCGATCCTGCTCCCCGTCGCCAAGGCCGCCGGCATGGAGCCGATCCAGTTCGGCGTGCTGATGGTGGTCAATCTGGGCATCGGGCTGGTCACCCCACCGGTCGGCAACTGCCTGTTCGTCGGCGCGGTCATCGCCCGGGTGCCGGTGATGCAGCTGGTCAGGGCCGCCCTGCCCTTCATCGCCGTCAACATCGCGGTGCTCGGCCTGGTCACCTATGTGCCGGCCATCAGCCTGTGGCTGCCGAAACTGTTCTACTGAGCCTCGCGCTTCCCGTCCCCACCCCGATCCCTTATCGCCAGCGAGTAGCAATCATGACCGGACTTCTGGGGCGCGGCGCCCTGGTCAACTGGGGCGGCGTCGTCGCCGAACAGGAAGACGACTACAACATGTGGCACAGCCGCGAGCACATGCCCGAGCGCCTCGCCGTGCCGGGCTTCCGCCGGGGCCGGCGCGGCGTGGCGCCCGAGGGCACCCCGGCCGCGCGCAAGTATTTCATGATGTACGAGGCGGTCGACGCGGAGGTCTTCATCTCCGCCCCCTATCTCGCCCGCCTCAACGATCCGACGCCGTGGACCCGGCGCATCCTCTCCGCCTATATCGAGCCGTCGCGGACGGTCTGCCGGGTCGTCGCCGACAAGGGTGACGGCGTCGGCGGCTGGCTCGCCACGCTGCAGTTCTGGGCCTCCGACGTGACCGGCCTGCGCGCCTTCGCCGCCTCGGACTGGATCGACCGGGTGATGGCGCTGAACGGCATCCTCGGCGCCAGCGCGCTCGAAGGCGACCGCGCGCTCGGCCAGCAGCCGACCGCCGAGAAGACCTTCCGGGAGAGCCGCGGCGACCGCGACCGCACGGTCGACTTCGCCCTCCTGGTCGAAGGCTTCGACCAGGCGCCGACCGAGGCCGCCGCCCACGGCCTCGCCGCGGAGGCCGAGGCGGCGACCGGGCTCGCGCCGGTCGTGACGCTCTACCGGATGCAGCATGTCATCACCAATGTCGACGTGGCGGCGACGGCATGAGGGTCCTGGTCACCGGCGGCGGCGGCTTCATCGGCGCCTGGATCGTGCGTGCGCTCGCGGCGGCGGGCCATGAGCCGCGCATCTTCGATCTCGGCAGCGACCGGCGCATTCTCCGATTCATCGCCGGCGATGCGCTGGCCGGGCGGACCGAATGGGTCAGCGGCGACATCGCCGACACGACCGCCGTCGAGGCGGCTGCGGAGGGAACCGACGCCGTCATCCATCTCGCCGGCCTGCTGACGCCCGCCTGCCGGGCCGATCCGGTGCTCGGTGCCCAGGTCAACCTGATCGGCACGCTGAACGCCTTCCTGGCGGCGCGCCGGCACGGCATCGGCCGGGTGCTCTACATGAGCAGCATCGGCGTGTTCGGCCCGGAGGGCGGCGCCCTGCCGGCTCCGACGACGCTCTACGGCGCCTTCAAGCTCGGCGGCGAATATGCCGCGCGCGCCTTCCATGCCGACGACCGCATCGCCAGCATCGGCTTCCGCCCCTATGTGGTCTATGGACCCGGCCGCGAGGCGGGCCTTTCGGCCGGTCCGTCGCTCGCCGCCCGCGCGGTCGCCCGCGGCGAGGCCTATACGATCCCGTTCACCGGCACGGTCGACCTGATCCATGTCGAGGATGTCGCCGACGCCTTCCTGCGCGCCCTGACGGTTCCGCTCGACGGCGCCGCCGTGGTCAATCTGTGGGGCGAACGGCTCGATGCCGCCGGCATGCTGGCCGCCATCCGGGCGGCGCGGCCGGACGCGCGCATCGCCGCGGAGGGTCCGTCCATGCCGATCGAACCGCCGCCGGCCGACGGCGAGGCCGTCCGTCTCCTGCCGGGTTTCTCGTCGCGCCGCTTCGCGAGCGGGTTCGCCGCGTCGGTCGCCTTCCTCGAACAGGCCGAACGGGAGGCCGGGATATGACCGGCCGCTTCCAGGATCAGGGCGTGATCGTCACCGGCGGCGCGCGCGGCATCGGCCTCGGCATCGCCGCCCGGCTGGCCGCGGAAGGCGCCCGGGTCGCGATCTGGGATCTGGCGCCGGAGGCCTTCGATGTCGACCGGGCCGGCTTCGAGCCCGCCGCCCTGCTGCCCGTCGACATCGCCGACGAGGCCTCGGTCGCCCACGCGGCCGAGGCCTCGCTCGCGCGTCTCGGCCGGATCGACGTGCTCGTCTGCAATGCCGGCATCAACGGCCCGGTCGTCGAGACCGTCGCCTATCCGCTGGAAACCTGGAACCGCGTGCTCGCCGTCAACCTGACCGGCACCTTCCTGTGCTGCCGCGCCGTGGTGCCGCACATGACCGCCCGCGGCTACGGCCGCATCGTCAACGTCGCCTCGATCGGCGGCAAGGAGGGCGTGCCGGGCATTTCCGCCTACACCGCCGCCAAGGCCGGCGTGATCGGCTTCACCCGGACGCTCGCGCGCGAACTCGCCACCACCGGCGTCCTGGTCAATGCCGTCGCTCCCGCCATGGTCGAGACGGAACTCCTCAGCCAGATGACGCCGGCCCATATCGAGGCGAGCCGCGCCAAGATCCCGATGGGCCGCTTTCTCGCCATCCCCGAACTCGCCGCCGTCGTCGCCTTCGCGGCCAGCCCGGAGAACGCCTTCACGACCGGCTTCACCTTCGACGCCACCGGCGGCCGCGCGGACTACTGATCGGACCGAGGCGGATCAGCCCCGCACGGCCTGCGGTTGACGCCGCCGGGTCCCGAGCGTAAGCGGCAGCTACGCCTTTCGGGCCGGCCGAGCGGGCGCCACGCTGTGCGTCGGGCCTCGCCTCGCGCCTTTCCGCCAGGGATGCCCCGATGCCTCGCCTGCCGCTGTCCCCGACCGCCGTCGTCTGGATGCTCGGGGCAACCCAGATCCTCGGCTACGGCACCGTCTACTACAGCTTCGCGATCCTGGCCGCGCCGATCGCGACCTCGCTCGGGCTCTCGGTATCGACCGTGTTCGGCCTGTTCTCGCTGTCGCTCCTGGTCGGCGGCGCGATCGCGCCCTTTGTCGGCCGGCGGATGGACCGCCATGGCGCGCCGGCCGTGATGGCGGCCGGCTCCGTGGCGGTCGGCCTGCTGCTCGCCGCGACGGCCTGGGCGCCGGGCGTGGTCGGCTTCGCGATCGCCCTGACCGCGCTGCAGACCGCCGCGCCGGCGATCCTCTACGATGCCGCCTTCACGACCCTGGTCCAGGCCAGCGACGGCGGCGCGCGGCGGCGCATCACCCATCTGACCCTGATCGCCGGCTTCGCCTCCACGCTGTTCTGGCCGCTGACCTCCTGGCTGGCCGCCCACATGGACTGGCGCGGCGTGCTCATGGTCTTCGCCGCCCTCAACCTCCTCGTCTGCGCGCCGGCCCATATGCTGATCGCGCGAGCGCCCAGCCGGACCGGTCGCGCCGTGCCGCTCGCCGAGCCGGACGCGCCCGCTCCCGAAGCCCCCGCGGCGGGTGCCCCCGCGGCAGGCGCCCCGGAGGCTGCCGCCCTTTTGCCCGAGGCGATCGCCGGGCGCGTCTACGGGCTGATGACGCTCGGCTTCGCGCTGAGCGGCTTCATGCTGTCCGCCCTCCTCGCCCAGATGGTGCCGGCCCTGACGGCGCTCGGCCTCGGCGGCGCCGCCCTGGTGGTCTCCACGCTGTTCGGCCCGGCGCAAGTCATCGTCCGCTTCGCCGACATGTTCGTCGCCGGGCGCCGCGACCCGCTGCTCGTGACGCTGTTCGCGATGGCAATGTTCCCGCTCGCCGGCACGATCCTCGCCGCCACGGCCCCCTCGGTCGCAGGGGCGGCCGTCTTCGCCGTTCTGCTCGGCTTCGGATCGGGCCTGAAGAGCATCCTGCAGGGTACCCTTCCGCTCGCCCTGTTCGGGCGGGCCGCCTACGGTGCCCGTCTCGGCCGCATGACGCTCGCCCGCCAGTTCCTGGCCGCCGCCGCGCCCTTCCTGTTCGCCTGGATCCTGGAACGGCTCGGGGCGTCCGTGGCGCTGCTGTCGATCGCGGCGGTCGGCATCGCCGGTGTCGCCTGCTTCGTCGAGATCGCGAGACTGCGTCGCCGGCATCCGACCGCGGCGTCTCCCGGCCGGCCCTGACGCCCAGCCACCATCGCCCGGGCCTCCATCGCCCCGGCCCAACCCAGAAGTACCCGGGCGCCCGAGGGCGAAGGCCGGCCGCCCGGCGCCGTCGCCGGTCTCCAAGGATCGGCTCATTTTTACGCGACATTCAGAGGATGCGAATAATCTCCATCCGAGCCGACCTGACACTTGGACGATCGGGATGAAGAGCATGGCCGCCGCGTTGTTGGCATACTTCCGATCGACCGACCGGGTCCCGGGTGGGAGACCGGAGGGAAGTACCCACAAGATCCATCATTTCGCTACTGAAATACCGGCGACAACCAGTCCGGGATCCGACCGTCCTCGGCACTTCGGCACTTTGACGGCCGGCCTTGAGACCGGCGACGGCATCGACCGCCTCGTCTCCGTCGCCGGCCGGGCCATCCGTGCCGTGCGCAGCCCCCCGGCGAACCGCGACAGCCCTCCGATCGCGGAAACCGCTGGCGCGCCCCCGGCCTCGCCATCCGTGCGCCGTCGACCGCCATCTCCGATCCCAGGATAGACGAGAACTCCGATGCGCCTCTCGGTCCGACATTCGCTGATGATCGGCATGGCCGTGCTGGTCGGCCTGATCATCGCCCAGGCGCTGGTCGGCATCGGCGTGCTCGAGGCCGGCCGCCAGTCCACCCGCCTGATCGTCGTCGATACGATCCCGTCGATCCGCCTGCTCGGCGAGATCAACCTTCAGGCGACCCGCCACCGGCTGCGAACCACCCGGCATGTCCTGAACAGCGACCCCGCGGTCATGACCCGGATCGAAGGGCAACTGGCCGAGGCCGAGACCACCCTCGATCGGTTGTTCGCGGAATTCGAGGCCCATCTTTCGACACCGAGCGAAACCAAGGTCTGGCGCCAGTTCCGCACCGAGTGGGCGCAGTATCTCGATCTCCAGCGACAGGCGATCCAGGAAAGCCGCAAGGGCGCGAAGGCGGCGGCGACCGCAACAATCGAAAGACAGCGGGACGACTTTCTGGAAGCAGTCGAAAAGGTTCGGGGTCTGATCCAGGCCCATGACGGCCACGTCGTGCAGGCGCTGGACGGGATCGAACGGCGTTTCGATTTTGCCCTGATCGGCTTTCTGGTTCTGTCCGCGGCCGCCGTCCTGTTCGCGCTCGGGGCCTGGAGGCTGTTCGTGACCCGCACCGTGGTCGCCCTCGATCAGATGACCAAGGCGATGCGCGAGATCGCCGCCGGCCGGCTCGACGTGCCGGTGCCGGCGTCGGAGCGTCACGACGAGATCGGCGCGATGGCCGAGGCTCTGTCGGTCTTCCGCGACAGCCTTGTCGAGACGACGGAGCTGCGCGCCCAGCAGGTCGAGATGGATGCGGCCAATCTGCGCCTGATGAGCGAAATCCAGGAAGCCCTGTCGGTCCAGGCCGCCCGCCTCGACGCGGAGGTCGCCGAAAAGACCGGCGAGCTCGCCGACCGGGAACGCGAGATCGTCTGGCGCCTGTCGCGGGCGACCGATCGGCGCGACACCGACACCGGCGACCACATCGTCCGCATGTCGCGCGTCTGCGGCATCATCGCGGAAGGGCTGGGCCTGCCCGAAGAGGAATCCCGGATGATCGAGATCGCCGCCCAGATGCACGATGTCGGCAAGGTCGGCATTCCGGACGACATCCTGTTCAAGCCCGGCAAGCTGACCGCGGAAGAACGCGCCGTGATGGAAACCCATGTCCTGCTCGGCTGGCAGATCCTGAAGGGCTCCAAGTCCCCCCTGATCCAGCTCGCGGCCGACATCGCCTACAGCCACCACGAACGCTGGGACGGCAACGGCTACCCGAATCGGCTCGCCGGCGACGCCATTCCGCTGGCCGGCCGCATCGCCGCGCTGGCCGACGTGTTCGACGCCCTGGTTTCCGAACGGCCCTACAAGAAGGCCTGGCCGCTCGACGAGGCGCGCGCCTTCATCGAAGCCAATGCCGGCGAACACTTCGACCCCGACTGCGTCGTCGCGTTCCTCGCCCGCTGGGACGAGATCGCCGCCGTGATCGATCCTCCGCCGAGCTCGACCCGAGGCACCTCGATCGCCGCCTGAACGCCGCCATCAGGCAAGCGCGCATCGGCCGCAGCGCGAGCCCGGCCCACCGTCGGGCCACTACACGGCCAACCGCCCGGCCTACCGCCCGCCGCCCCTGCCCCCGGCCCGCCGTCCGCCCTACTGCCCCGGCCCATTGCCAGGCCCGCCGTCCGGCCCCCTGCCCGGCCCGCCGTCCAGCCCCCTGTCCGGCCGCTTCCGCGCGCGGCGCGTCTGCCGTCGCCGGACCCGTTGCGCGCCGCCAAAGAGCCCGTATCTTGTGGATTCCGCCGGCCCGGGTTGCCCCGCCCCGCCGCACGGGCTAGGGGTTTCACGTCGGAGCCGTGGCCGAGAGGCTGAAGGCGGCGGTTTGCTAAACCGTTATACGGGCTTAAACCCGTATCGAGGGTTCGAATCCCTCCGGCTCCGCCATTTCCGCAGATAGTGCGACCTCTCCCGGCGATCGCCATGGCCGAAGGCACCCGTTTGCCTGCGGATTCTCCGGGTACCTCATGACGTCTTGCGCATGGCCGGGCTGAGGCGCGCAGGCGCGGATGTGTAGCGCGCAAGATCGAATGGCCGAGCGCGCGAGATCGGATGGCGGCGATTTTCCGGCTTCGAGCATTTCCGGTCGCCGGGATCCTCAGATGATCCGTTCGCCCGCTCCCGCGACGTTGCCGGAACCGGAGCCGGAACCGACCGTATAGGTCGCGTCGGCCGTCTCCAGGGGGACGCCAGAGACGGTGCGACGCGCGTCCGGATGGCGGCCGGACGCTTGCCATCCGCCGCACGGGTGCGGCCGGCGACGGCACCCTGACGTCGCTCCGCCTGACCGCCATTATGTCGACAGATAGCCGCTATGCACGGATGATGCTTGCATTCGAACCGGGCCGCCGGAATGCCGGGTCGAAGGAACATTCTTCTGCCTCCATCGCAGAGAAACGGCAGAATATCACTCACTTTGCCGCGCGATCTCCGACTCTTCGGCCCTCTCCGAGTGACCTGGAGCGGGTCGACGTGTGCAAGCAAGCCGCGCATCGCGGCCACGGCGTGAAACAAAGTGTCGACAAATTGGACCTCAGGCGACATAGTTTGGCGATCAAAACAAACATTGCGGGCAGCCTGCGGGCATGGTCGCACGGGAGGAAGCGATGAACCGACGTCATGCCTTGATGGCCCTCGCGATCGCCTCGCTCGCGGTCACCGGAACCGCGGGTGCCGCCTCGGCCCAGTCCTGGCCGACCAAACCGGTCGTCATGGTGGTGCCCTTTGCACCCGGCGGCGCGACCGACGTCTCGGCGCGGCTCGTCGCGGAGGGGCTGAGCAAGGAACTGGGACAATCGGTCGTGGTGGAGAACCGCACCGGCGCGGCCGGCAATATCGGCGTCGCCTACGCCGTCGGTGCACGCCCGGACGGCTACACGCTGCTCTTTGCCACCATGGGAACGCTCACCACCAATCCGCATCTCTACAAGGAGACGTTCGACGTTCAGAAGGATCTCGTTCCGATCAGCAAGACCTTCGAAGTCGACCATGTCCTGGTCGTCAAGCCGAGCCTCGGCGTCAACTCCATCCAGGAGTTGGTCGCGCTCGCCAAGTCCAAGCCCGGCGAACTCACCTACGGCTCGGCCGGCATCGGCTCTTCCGTGCAGATGTTTGCCGTCATGCTCAACATGATGGCCGGGATCGACGTCCGTCAGGTGCCCTACAAGGGCTCGGCCGAGGCGCGGGTCGCCGTGGTTGGCGGCGAAATCGATATGGTCATGGACTCGCCCCCCTCCGCGCTCGCCCAGATCCGGTCCGGCGCCCTGAAGGCGCTTGCCGTGACGAACGACAAGCGGAACGAGACCCTTCCAGACGTCCCCACGATGGCAGAAGCCGGAATCACCGGCTATGCGGCGTCCGCCTGGGGGGCATTGCTCGCGCCGGCCGGAACGCCGCAACCGATCGTCGACCGTCTCGCCACCGCGACACGCAAGGTGCTCGCCGATCCGGCCGTGATCGAAAAGTACAAGAAGACCGGGCTCGGCGCGGTCTCCTCGTCGCCCGAAGAATTGCGCGCCCTGATCGCTGCCGACACCAAACGCTGGGGTGACATGGTCAAGGCGGCCGGGATCAAGGTCGAGTGATCCGACGCCGGCTGCGGCGGCCGAGCAAACCCGGGCGGGAGTGGAAAGCGTGAAGAACGGCGATCTTTGGGGCGGGCTCGCGCTCATCGCCTTTGCGGCGCTCTACGCCTGGGCCGGCAGCGACCTCAAGCTTGTCAGCTCGCTGGGGATCGGACCCGGGCTCTTCCCCCGCCTCCTGGCCGGCATCCTGGGGCTCCTCGGCGTCCTTATCGCTGCCCAGGCCGTGGTCTTCCGCAATGCGGAGGCGGCCGAGGACAGCGACCCGCCCGATCCGGTACCGCTGCGCAGCCTCCTGCTCGTCTCGGCCGGGCCGGCGGCCTTCGCCGTGATGGCCGTTCCTCTCGGCGTCGTGCCGGCCCTGGCCGGGGCGGTATTCGTTTCGGCCTTCGCCAGCCGAGAAATCTCGGTCGTCGAGGCATTCGTGACCACCGTGGTTCTGGTTGCCGCCTGCGTTCTGCTGTTCCGATACGGCCTCGGGCTGCCGCTGGTGCTGTTCGGCGACCTCCTGACCGGCGCGGAATGAGGGGCACCCCATGGACATGAGCCAACTTGCCCTCGGCTTCGCCGCCGCTCTCACGCCGGAGAGCCTGTTCTACTGCTTCCTCGGCGCATTCCTCGGCACGGCCATCGGCGTCCTGCCGGGCATCGGCGCGACCGCCACCATCGCCCTCCTGCTGCCGATCACCCTGTCGCTCGGGCCGCTGTCGGCCATCATCATGCTGTCGGGCATCTATTACGGCTCGCAATATGGCGGGTCGACCACCGCGATCCTGATCCGCATCCCGGGCGAGGGTTCCTCGGTGGTCACGGCGATCGACGGCTACCGGATGGCGCAGCGCGGTGAAGCCGGCGTGGCGCTGGCGACCGCGGCGATCGGGTCGGTCGTCGCCGGTTCGTTCGCGACGCTGCTGATCGGCGCACTGGCCCTTCCGCTGTCGGCCGTGGCGCTGAAGTTCGGCGCGCCGGAATATTTCGCCCTGATCACCCTCGGCCTGATCGCCTCCGTCACGCTGGCGCATGGTTCGGTGCCGAAGTCGCTCGCCATGGTGATTGTCGGCATCATGCTCAGCATGGTCGGCACCGACCTCTATACCGGCACACGCCGTCTGACCTTCGGCGAGCGCAGTCTGGCCGACGGCATCAGCTTCGTGGTCATCTCGGTCGGCATCTTCGGATTGGGCGAAGTCATCCGAACCATCGGGGCCCCGACCGACCGCGACCTCATCACCGCGAAGGTGCAAGGGCTGTTCCCGACCCGCGCCCAGTTCCGCCAGATGGCCGCGCCGATCCTGCGCGGCACGGCCATCGGTTCGCTGCTCGGCCTGTTGCCCGGCGCCGGGGCGACCCTGTCGAGCTTCGCCGCCTATGCGGCGGAGAAGCGCTTCGTCCGCGGTCCGCACAAGCTCGGGCACGGGGCGATCGAAGGGGTCGCCGCCCCGGAGGCGGCAAACAACGCGGCCGCCCAGACCTCCTTCATCCCCATGCTGACGCTCGGCCTCCCGGCCAACCCGGTGATGGCGCTGATGATCGGCGCGCTGGTGATCCAGGGGATCCGGCCCGGTCCCAACGTGATCTCGGCGAACCCGACCCTGTTCTGGGGCCTGGTCGCCTCGATGTGGATCGGCAACCTCATCCTGGTCGTGCTCAACCTGCCGCTGATCCGGCTCTGGGTGATGCTCCTGCGCATCCCCTACCGCTATCTCGCCCCGGCGATCGTGGCGCTGTGCGTGATGGGCGTCTACGGCACCGCCTTCAGCGTCGCCGAGGTCTGGTTGATCACGGGTTTCGCAGCCTTCGGCTATGCGCTCTACCGGTTCGGCTTCGAACCGGCGCCGCTCCTGATGGGCTTCGTTCTCGGACCGCTGCTCGAAGAGCAACTGCGCCGGGCCCTGATCATCTCCAAGGGAAGCCCGCTGATCTTCGTCGAGCGCCCGATCAGCGCCGCCCTGCTGGCGCTGTCGGTGTTGGTCCTGGCCGCCATGATGCTGCCGAGGCTGCGTCGCCGCCGCGCCACCGTCTTCCAGGAGCCCGAGGCGATCTGACTGCGTTCCGGCCCCCGGTCCGGCGCCGCCAGGCCGGATGGGCCTTCAGGAGACCGCGAGGAGAATTCAGGAATGACCGTGAAGGGATACGAACTGTTCGGACGGGCCGTGCAGGCCGAAGGGGCCGACACCGGCTTCTTCATCATGGGTGGGCCGAGCAACGACGCCATCAAGGCCTGCGAGGCCGGCGGGATCCGCATGATCGACGTGCGGCATGAGCAGGCCGCCGCCATGATGGCCAACGCCTATGCGCGCGTCCGGGCGCGGCCGGCATTCTGCATCGCCGCGTCCGGCCCCGGAACCATCAATCTGACCACCGGCCTCGCCCATGCCCTGGTCGACTGCGCCCCGCTGGTGGCTTTCGGCGGCGCGAGTGCGGTCGGCCAGTACCAGCGCGGGTCGTTTCAGGAGATCGACCAGGTCGCCATCATGGCTCCGGTGACCAAGCATGCCGAACGCGTCTACGATGCGCGCCGCATCCCCGAATATGTCGCCCGCGCCTTCCGGATCGCCTGTTCGGGCAAGCCGGGGCCCGTCTATCTCGATCTGCCGGGCGATGTCCTCTACGCGGACGTCGAGGAGAGCGAAGTGGTCTGGCCTGCGGCCCCCGCTCCGCGCCCGCGCCCGCCGGCACATCCGCACGACCTCGACACGCTCGTCGGTCTGCTGCGGTCGTGCGAACGACCGCTCCTGCTGACCGGGAGCGGCATCCTGTGGTCGGAGGCCTCCGAGGCGCTGAACCGGTTCGTCGATCTCACCGGCATTCCCTTCTACACGACCCCTCAAGGCCGCGGGGTCGTACCGGAGGATCACGAAGCCTGCTTCCCGCTCGCGCGGAGCCAGGCCTTCAAGGAAGCCGACCTCGTCGTCGTGGTCGGAACCCGGCTGAACTACGTGGTCTCCAACGTCGAACCCCCACGCTTCTCGGCAACCGCTCGGGTGGTGCGCATCGACATCGATCCGGAAGAGATCGCCGGATCGCTGCGTCTGACGCTCGGCATCGTCGGCGATGCCCGGGTCGTCCTCGAACAGCTTCACGCCGAACTGACGGCCGAAGACGGCGCCCGCTACGCGGCCTGGCGGGAGCGGCTCGGCGCCATTCACACGAGCAAGCTTGCCAAGCATGAGGCGTCGCTCGCCGTCGACCAGTCGCCGATCCATCCGCTGCGCCTGTGCAAGGAAGTCCGCGACCTGATCGGCCGCGACACCATCCTGTGCGTCGATGGCCAGGAAATCCTGAACTACGGCCGTCAATCGATCCCGAGCTACCGGCCTGGCCACCGCCTGAATTCGGGTCCGTTCGGCACCATGGGTGTCGGCATGCCGTTCGGCGTCGGCGCCAAGGCGGCGCGGCCGGACAAGACGGTCGTCGTTCTGCACGGCGACGGTTCGTTCGGCCTCAACGCCATGGAGGTCGACACCGCCCTGCGTCACAATCTGCCGATGCTGGTCGTGATCAGCCTCAACGGCGGCTGGACCGCCGATCCGGAAGGCAAGAAGCCAGGCCGCTATTTGGGCTATCAGCGATACGACCTGATGATGGCGGCGCTCGGCTGTCACGCCGAATATGTCGAGAGGCCGGAGGATATTCGTCCGGCCTTGGAGCGCGCCGCCGCTGCGGTGGCGGACGGCAAGGTGGCGGTGGTCAACGTGGTGACCGACTGGCGGGCCCGATCCGGCACGGCCGCCTTCACCAACTACACGACCTGACGGCCCGGGAGACCGGGGATCGGTCGGGTCGGCAGGGTGCTGCCGACCCGGATCGATGGCCGCGAAAGACCCGTCAGCGGACCGCCTCGTGGTGCCGGATCACTTCGGCGATCACGAAGTTCAGGAACTTCTCGGCGAATACCGGATCGAACTGGGCATCCACCGACAGGCGCCGCAAGCGCTCGATCTGCTGCTTCTCGCGCGCCGGGTCGGAGGGCGGCAGGTCGTACTCGGCCTTGAGGAGGCCGACCTGTTTGGTGCACTTGAAGCGCTCGGCGAGAAGATAGATCAGGGCGGCGTCGATGTTGTCGATGCTGTCGCGGATCCGGCGCAATTCCGTCGTGACCGGATTGTTCTCGCTGACCATGCTGGGCTTTCCTTGCTTGCGATCCGACGCCTATGCCACAGCGCGGCCCGTCCGGGTAGGGAAGACCTGCGTCTCCGCCCGCCTGCGTCCTCGGGGCCCGCCGGGTCCGGATCGAAGAGTACCGGACCGGACAGGCTCAAAACAGCGCGTTCGGGGCATGTCCTCGACGATTGGGAAATTCCGTTCCATCGGGAAATGCTCCGTTGGCTCGGTTTCACGAGACGGGTGGTGGCCGTCCGCTCGCGAAACCGAACCGGTCCGTCTGGGATTGCCCGGTCAATCGGGTCCGACATTTGCGGGACGCAGATGCCGGATTGCGACCGCGGCCGGTGTCGCCGGTCGGCGCCGTCCTGGGCGCTGACCGGACTTCGCGCCGGCGCCGACGGCGCCTGCGTCACCGCGCCGGTCAGGCTGTCGCCGGCCGGCGCGCGCCGCGCCATTCAGATCGCCTTGTCGCTCTTCAGCGCGGCGAGTTTCTCGGCCGACAAGCCGAGCAGGCCGCCATAGACGCCCTCGTTGTCCGCCCCCAGAAGGGGCGCGGCGGTCGGCCGGTTGGGCGATCCGGACATGCGCACCGGGCAGCCCGGCATGACGAAGTCGCCGCGCACCGCATGGTCAAGCGTGACGAAGGTTCCCTGCCGGCGCAGCTCTTCGTCCTCGTAGAGTTCGAGGGTGTCATAGACGGCGCTCGCCGGTACCCCGGCGTCGCCGAGCAGCTTCATGCAGGTGCGCTTGTCGCGCTGCAGCGTCCAGGCCGTGATGACCTCGTTGATTTCCTGCGAATTCTGGAAGCGGAGTGCCGGCGCGGCGTAACGTGGGTCCGCCTTCAAGTCCTCCCGGCCGATCACCTTCAGGAGCGCTTCCCATTGGTGATTGCCGGCCCGGCTCGTATAGATGAGGCAATAGTCGTTCGGACCGCCGCCTTTGCACGGAAACACCTCGCAGGGCGCGCTCGCGCCCATGATGTGGGCGTTGCCGCGGCGCGGTACGGCCTTTCCGAAGATCGCCTGCGCGGCGTAGAGGATGCGGCCGAAATTGATCACCACCTCCTGCATGATGATTTCGATGCGCTGACCGACGCCCGTGGTCTGGCGCTGGAACAATGCGGCCAGGATGCCGACCGAGCAGTGCAGGCCGCTGCCGGTGTCGCCCACATTCACGCCCGGGGTCAGCGGACGCCCGTCGGCATCGCCGGTGACCGAAAGACTGCCGCCCGCCGCCTGGGCGATGTTGTCGAAGGCGAGCAGGTTGGCATTTGAGCTCCCGGCGTCGAAGCCCTTGACCTGCGCGTAGATAATTCTGGGATTGAGCGCCCGGACCTCCTCGTAGCCGAAGCCGAGGCGCTCGATCACGCCCGGTCCGAAATTCTCGATGAACACGTCCGCTTCTCGGATCAGGGCCCGCAACAGTTCACGGCCCTTCTCGTGCTTCAGATTGCAGGTGACGCTCTTCTTGTTGGCGTTGAGCAGCATGAAGTAGACGGAATCGAGATCGGGATCCTCGGTCGAGGCGCGGCGGCCCTGCTCGCCCTTGCCCGGCGGCTCGACCTTGATCACCTCCGCGCCGAGCCAGCCGAGCATTTGCGTGCAGGACGGACCTGCCTCGAACTGGGTGAGGTCCACGATCCTGACGCCCGTGAGCGCCTGGCGGGGCATCCCCGCCGCCGTCGCCGCATCGCCGCTGATCTGCTGGTCCAACATTCCATTCCTCCCCTGCGCGGCCGCCCTTGCGGGCCGCTTTCCCTTGCCGCTCGTCCGCGCAACCATAGCGCCGCCGCCCCAATCTGTCGACATTATGAGCCTAAACGCGGTCTTCTCCGGCGTATTTCGGCTATGCACGATCGATAGCGTCGACACTATTTGACAATGCGGCGGCAGGGTGGGATCGTTTCCGAAACCTGCCGGGAGAAAACGACCATGAAACGCACCGTCATCCGGTGGCTCGCTGCCGCCTTCGTGGCAGCCGCCGCCGCGCCGCCGGCCCATGCCGACCAGCTGGCCGACATCAAGGCGAAGGGCACGCTGACGTGCGGCCTCACCATCGTGCAACCCTTCGCCTATACGGATCCGAAGTCGCGCGAAGTGATCGGCTACGAGGTCGACCTGTGCGGCGCGCTCGCTGCCGATCTCGGCGTCAAGGCGGAATACAAGGTGGTCGCCGCCGACGTGCGCGTGCCCGAGCTGACGCAGGGGCGCATCGACCTTCTGGTCGCCCTGATGAGCTACACCAAGGAGCGCGCCGAGGTCATCGACTTCAGCAATGCCTATGTGGAAGACGGATTCTACTTCATCACGCTGCGGGATTCCGACATCAAGGCGGTCGATGAACTGTCCGACAAGCGGATTTCAGCCGCCAAGGGCTCGCTCTACGCGACCATCGCGGCGCGCAAGTTCCCCAATGCCCAGGTCATCACCTTTGATGACGGGCCTCTCGCCTTCCTGGCCATGAAGCAGGGGAAGGTCGACGCCACCATCCAGCGCTCGTCGGCGGCCGTTGGTCTGCAATTGCGCTCGCCGGCCGGAAGCCCGGACATCCGTCTGCTCGACCCCCCGCTGGTCGTGCAGGGCTCGGGCTTCGGCCTGCGCAAGGGAGAGCCCGCCCTCCTCGCCTACCTGAACGGCTTTCTCGACAAGATGGAAGCGGCCGGCAATGCGCAAGTCCTGTGGGACAAGTGGCTCGGCAAGGATTCGCCCTACAAGCTCGAACGCAAGTTCAAGTTTGGCCGGAAGATGACTTGATCCTGCCGTGTCGGCAGCCGCGGCGTGACGGATCGGGCCATGTACGAGTTGAGCTACGACCTCATCTTTGGCAACACCTACGGCACGAAACTGCTTGCCGGCATTCGCGTCACGCTTTTTCTCTTCGTCCTGTGCTTCACGGCGGCCTTTCTTCTGGCCGTCGTGATCGCAACGCTGCAGGCGGTTCAGTCCCGGATCCTGAGCGGCCTTCTCTATGTCTTCGTCGAGTACCAGCGCAACGTACCCCTGCTGGTTCATCTGCTGGTCTGGTATTTCGGTATTGCCAACCTGCTGCCGCCGAAGGCGGCGCTGATGCTGAACCGCTACAACGCCGAGTTCATTTGGGCCGCGCTCGCGCTGACCCTCTACTATGCCGCCTTTCTGTCCGAAGATCTTCGCAGCGGCATGCGCGCCATCCCGCGCGGCCAGTTTGAGAGCGCCTGGTCTCTGGGCCTGAACTGGTGGAAGACGATCCGGCTGGTCATTCTCCCGCAGATCGTCCGGGTCGCCCTGCCGCCGACCGTCAACCAGGCCCTGTCGCTGTTCAAGAATACCAGCGTGGCCGCCGCGCTCGGCGTCGCGGAACTGATGTACCGGACCCGAGAGATCGCGACCGACACGTTCCGTGTCTTCGAGGCCTTCTCTGTGGCCACCGCCATCTATGCCACCGGTTCACTGGCCATCGTATGGACGGGGCTCTACCTCGAGCGTCGGTTGCGCATCCCGACGGGAGCCGGCGCGCGATGATCGAGGTCCTACGCGACAACGGCTTCTATCTGCTCGTCGGCGAGTTCCCGCACGGGCCACCGGGCGGGCTCCTGCTGACGCTCCTGCTGGCGGCGTGCACCATGGCGCTGGTCCTTCCGGGGGCCGTCCTCGTGGCGCTGGCGCGGACGAGCGGCCGGCCTTGGTTTGCCCGCCCCGCGCTCGCCTTCGTGTCGATCATCCGGGCGGTGCCGGTCCTCCTCATCATCTTCTGGACCTATCTGTTCGTGCCTGTGCTGACCGGTGTGGCGATCAGCGGCTTCGTGACGATCGTTGCCGCGATCACCATCTATCAGACGGCCTATCTCTCCGAGGTGATCCGCGCCGGCATCGAGGCCCTGCCGCGGGGCCAGATCGAAGCCGGTCGTGCGCTCGGTCTGCGCTACTGGACGATCATGCTGCGCATCGTCCTGCCGCAGGTGCTCGTCAACACCAGCCCGGGCATTCTCAACGTCCTGATCATCGTCGTGAAGGAAACCTCGCTCGGCTACATGGTCGGCCTGGGCGAGCTCACCCTGACGGCCAGTCACGTGAACAGCCTCACGCTGACGCGGCCACTCGAAGTCTTCGCCATCCTGTCGCTGATGTATTTCGTGATCTGCTACAGCCTGGGCCGGATCGTGAAGCAGCTAGAGAAACGTGTCGGGACCGCCGCCGGGCACTGATCCGACCGGTCCGCCAGCGCAATGTTCGGCGGGTCGACGCGGCCGCTCGATCTCGTCACCCTGGCCCACCCTTGAGGAGATTGGAATGCGGATTGCGTTCATCGGGGCCTCGCACTGGCACCTGCCCCTCTATCTCGAGCCCGCACTCGCGATTCCCGGCGTCGCGGTCGTCGGCGTCTCCGATCCGGATGCGCGGGTGACCACGGCGCTCGCCGCGCAACTCGGCTGTGTCGGCGACCCCGACTATCGGGAGCTTTGCCGAAGGGTGAAGCCGGATTTCGTGTTCGCGCTCGGCCGTCACGTCGACATGCCGGACGAGGCCCGCTTTCTGATCGCCGAGGGCATCCCCTTTGCGCTGGAGAAGCCCTGCGGGATGACCGCCGCCGATGCGGCAGCACTGGCGAAGGCCGCCGCCGGGTCCTTTGCGGCGGTCCCGCTGGTGATGCGGGACGGCGACTATGTCCCCTTCCTGGTCGACGAAGCCGCCCGCGGCGGAGCCCAGTATGCGACCTTCCGCTTCATGGCCGGCTTCGCATCCCGCTACACTGCAGCCGGATGCGACTGGATGCTCGATCCCGCGCTCGCCGGCGGCGGCGCCGCCATCAATCTCGGGATCCATTTCTTTGACCTGGCGCTGCAGCTTCTCGGTCCCGATGTCACCGTCGGACAGGCAACGATGTCCAATGCCGCCTGGGGTCATCCGATCGAGGATTATGCCGCGGTGACCTTCCGTAACGGCAGTCGAGTGATGCTGATGGAGACCGGCTATGTGTTTCCGGGTCCGACAAGCACATTCGACATGCATTTCGTCGTGAGGACGCCCAACCGCTACATTGTCGCGCCCGACCAGCAGACCGTCGACGTCTACGAACTCGATGGCCGCGTCGAGCGCCGCAGCATGGGCACCACCAACGTGCCCTGCTACCCCCGCTTCGTGCGCGACGTTCTCGCCCGCGCGCGCGACGATCGCCCGCCGGTCGCCAGCTTGGCCGACATGGTGCCGATCATGAATCTGGTCGAGGCAGCCTATGCGGCCGCCGGCTGGCACGGTGGCCGCGCGCCGTCGTGACGACCGGCGCGCGCCATACGCGGCATCGGGGCGAGCTTCGCCGGCCTGGGCAGGTCGGCCGGCGCCGATTGCGAAACGTCCCGGCCCGACGGTCGAACCGGCGCTTGCGGCCGTCGGGCCGGCCGGTCAGCGGACTGCGTTGGGCCGGTAGAAGGGCTCGGCGGGCTCGCCGGCGAGCCAGCCGTCGTAGAAGCGGCGGACATGCGGCAGCACCGCCCTGGACAGTTCGATCCGCTCCAGCTCCTGCGCGGTGCGCGGGCGTGACAGCGCGGCCGCGATCTCCTCCAGCACGGCCTCCCGGCTGATCCGCGTGAACGCGCCGTCCGCGAACAGGATTTCGCCCGCGACCATCACGGTCTTGACCGCCGCCGTGCGGGCGCGATGGACCAGCACGTCGACCAGCGGCGTGGTCTCGTCCTGGTAGGGCCAGGTCACCCCGCCCCAGTCGAACATCACCAGATCGGCCTCGAACCCCGGCGAGAGCCGGCCGATCCGGCCGGCGAAGGGCGTCGTCGCCGCGCCGTGCTCGGTCGCCATCCGCATGACCTGCGCGGAGGTCGGATGCGGGGCGTCGATGCCCGGCTCGCGGTGGGCGCGCAGCACGAGCCGCATCTCCTGCAGCATGTCGCGGTCCTCGTTGATGCCGGCCTCGTCGATGCCGATGGCGACCGGGATGCCCTGGGCGAGGAAGCGGTTGACGGGCGCGATGCCGCTCTTCAGCCGGAAATTGGACGAGCAGTTGTGGCAGACATGCGCGCCTGAATGCGCGCAGAGCTCGATATCGGCCTCGCTCATCCAGACGCCGTGCCCGACCGTGAAGCGCGGCCCGACCAGCCCGAAGCGGTCCAGATAGGCGATGGCCGAGCCGCCGGTGCGGCGTGCGGCATATTCCTTCTGGTAGGGCGTCTCGAGCACATGCATGTGGATCGGCAGGTCGTGGCGTCGCGACAGATCGGCCGACGCCTCGAGGGCGGCGTCGCTCAGCCAATGCAGGTTCGCGGGCGCGACCTGCACGGCGATCCGCCCATCGCACGCGCCGCTCTGCCGCAAGGCCTCGAAGATCGCGAGCTGGTCGGCAAGCGGAATGGTGAAGCGCTCGAAATAGGCCGCCATGGCCGGCTTCAGGGCCTCGGGCAGGCCGGCGGTGAAGACCGCGTCGTCCTCGTAGACGAGCCGGTTCTGGTCGCGCAGCGCCATCGAATAGGAGGCGCGCATGCCGACTTCCCGGTAGGCGTCCATGACCTTGCAGCCGGCGGCCACCACCTGATCCGGGCCTCCGGCCGCCCGGCTGTGCAGGTGCTGGACGGTCGTGACGCCGCTCGCGAGCATCTCGAAGGCCGAATAGAGCGTGTCGAGCCTGAGATCGACATCGCGCAGGGCGAGGCGCGAGGCGAACCAGAGTTCGAGCGGGTGATCCGGCGAGCCGAGCTGAAACGGCGTCAGTCCGACATGATGGTGCGCGTTGACGAAACCGGGCACGACCACCCGTCCGGCCCCGCCGATCACCGGCGCCGCCGGTTGGGCGCGCCGGATGTCGTCGGCGCTGCCGATCGCCGCGACCTTGCCGTCCCGGACGAGAATCGCCGCGTCCCGATGCAGGATCGGCGTTCCGTCAGGGCCGAAACCCTCGAGGACATGGTCGGCGGCGATGATGAGTTCGGTCATGACGTCCTCGGTGAATGATCATCGGGCGGGCAGGCTCTGCCGAAAGATCGGTCTTGCGCAAGGGGGACCATCCTGACAACATTTGAGCATGGACCGATCGTCGCCACAGACGCCCCGCTTCAAACGCATGCGCCGCTCGCGGCGTGCGTGGGCCGCGCGATCGCATTCCTGCCGCAGCTTCGTGGCTGGGCTGAAAGCCGCCAACCGAACGACCGTCTGACCTTGACCCCGGCGCCCGTTTCGCCGGGTCGGTTCGCTGCCTGACGGCGGCGGGAGCGCGGCGGCATCGATCCGCCCTCATCGGTACGGTCCGGGGACTGAAGTCCCGTTCGTCCCTCCATGCGCGATCCGCCATCTGCAGGCCGTCCTTCGCCGTTCATCGAGGGGGGTATCAGCCATGTCCCAATCCATCACCCGCAGGACATTCGTCGCCGCGGCCTCGGCGGCCGCATTCGCGGCGCCGTCGATCGCCCGATCCCAGCAGGCCCGCGAATTCGTCGTGGTGACCTATCCCGGCCGGCTTTCCGAGCCGCACCGCTGGCTGGCCGACCAGATGGAGGCCCGGCATCCCGGCCTGCGCGTCCGGCTCGTGCCGTCCGACAGCCAGGATATCGTCGCCCAGATCAAGGCGGGACAGGGCTTCTCCCCCTTCGACGCCATGCCGAACGACGAGCCGCCCCACATCACCGCGATGACGGAAGGCTACATCGCCAGGCGGGACGACACGAAACTCAAGAATCTCGGCAACGTCTTCCCGGAACTGCTCGCCAAGTCCCAGGGTTTCGGCGTTCCGGCCACCTATTCGCTGATCGGCATCGCCTATAACAGCCAGCTGATCAAGGACCCGCCGAAATCCTGGGCCGACCTGTGGCGCCCGGATCTGCGCGGCAAGGTCGGCATCGCGCGGACCTCGTCCAATCTCGGCCTCGCCACGCTGGCCATCGCGGCCAAGAGCTTCGGCGGATCGGAGACCGCGCTCGAGGTCGGCTGGGAGAAGCTGCGGGCGCTGGAGCCGAAGGCGGCGCGGTCGCCCGCCATCCTGACCCAGATGCTCGAACGCGAGGAAATCGCGGTCGCGCCGCTCTGGAACAACAACACCGCGTCGGCGGCCGAAAAGGGCCTGCCGATCCGCTTCGCGATGCCGGCGCCCGGCGCCATCGCCATCCTGTCGTTCTTCTCCGGCATCGCCCGGTCCCAGAACCCGGACCTGATCGCCGAGTGGCTCGACGGCATCCTGACGCCCGAATACCAGGCCCGCGCCGCCGGCGCGCCCTACTTCTTCGGCCCGACCATTCGCGGCGTCACCGTGCCGGAAGCCGCGCGCCCCTACACGCCCTCGACCCCGGCCGAGGTGCTCGCCCTGCAGACGATCGACTGGCCGAAGATCGCGCCCCAGCGCGGCGGTCTGGTCGAACGCTTCGACCGCACCTTCGCGATCTGACCGATCGCCAGACCACCCCCAATCGGAGATCCGCCATGTCGACCGCATTCACCCGCAGGACGCTTCTCGCCGGCGTGGGCGCCACGCTCGCGCTCCCCGCCATCGTCCGCGCCCAGGGCGCGAAGGAACTGGTCATCGTCTCTTTCGCCGGCCAGTTGCAGGAGCCGCACCAGTGGCTCGCGCGCAAGATGGAGGCGAAGCATCCCGGCCTGCGCATCCGCCTCGTGCCGAGCGAGAGCCAGGACATCGTGGCGCAGATCAAGGCCGCGCAGGGCTTCTCGCCCTTCGACGCCATGCCCAACGGCGAGCCGCCGCACCTGACCGCCCAGCGCGAAGGCTATATCCAGAAGCTCGATCCGTCGAAGGTGCCGAACGCCGCCAATGTCGTGCCCGAGCTGATGGCCAAGTCGGGCGGCTTCGGCGTGCCGGCGAGCTATTCGCTGATCGGCATCGCCTATAACGAGAAGCTCCTCAAGACGGCGCCGAAAAGCTGGGCCGACCTCTGGAACCCGGAATATCGCGGCAAGGTGGCCATCCCGCGCGCCTCCTCCAATCTCGGCCTCGGCGTTCTGGCGATCGCGGCCAAGATCTATGGCGGCTCCGAGGACAACCTGGAGCCCGGCTGGGCCAAGCTGCAGGAGCTGAAGCCGATGGTCGGCCGGTCCCCGACCGCGCTGATCCAGATGCTGGAGCGCGAGGAGATCGCCCTCGCCCCGATCTGGAACAACGACGCCGCCGGTGCCGCCGCCAAGGGCCTGCCGATCAAGTTCGTCCAGCCCGATCCGGGTCCGGTCGCCATCATCTCGTTCATGTCGGCCATCGCCAAGACGCGCGAACCGGATCTGGTGAACGAGTGGATGAACGAGATCCTGTCGCCCGAATACCAGCAGTTCGCCGCCAACGCGCCGTACTTCTTCGGCCCGACCGTTCGCGGCGTCGCCGTGCCGGAGGCCGCCAAGGCCTACACGCCTTCGACCCCCGCCGAAATCGCCAAGCTGCAGACCGTCGACTGGAGCAAGATCGCGCCGCAGCGCGGCAAGATCGTCGAGCAGTTCGATCGGCTGTTCGCGTCATGACCACGGCGTTTGAAAGCACGCCGCCCATGCTTCGCGACATCGCGCGCCAGCCCGATGTCCTGCGCGGCCTGGGCGCGCGGGCGGACGCGTTCGCGGCGCTCGGCCGCGCCGTGCTGGCACCCGGCCCGCGTGGCCGGGTGTTCGTGGCCGGCTGCGGCGACGGCGTGTTCGCGGCGGAAGCCGCGGCACACCGGGCGGCGGAACTCGGGCTCGACTGGCGGGCGATCGGGGCGCTCGATCTGGTGCTGTCGGCCGGCCGCCTGCGCCCCGACGATCGGGTCGTCTGCATCTCCATGTCGGGCAATGTCGACCGGACGGTCGAGGCGGCGCGCGCCGTCTCGGCGGCCGGCATTCCGCTGCTGGCGCTGGTCAACGGCAGCGGCGGGCGGCTCGGCGAAATCGCAACCCGCAAGGTCTCGCTGGATCTGCCGGATATCGCGCCGTTCCTGTGCGGCACGGCGAGCTACACCGCCACCCTGTTCGCGCTGATGCTTCTGGCCGCCGGGGCCGCGGGTTCGTCGGACCCGATCGACCTCATGCGGATCGCCGAGGCGCAGGCTTCGGCCGAACGGGCCGCGTCCGCGGTCCTGCCCGGTCTCGGCACGCCCGTGCCGACCGGCATCCGCATCCTCTCGGCCGGTGCGGACCGCGGAACCGCGCGTTACGGGGCGGCGAAATTCGTCGAGCTGACGCGCCTGCCGGTCTGGTCCGGCGATCTGGAGGAATTCGCCCACAGCCAGTATTGGGCGATGCCGGTCACCGATCTGGTCGTCGTCGTCGCGGCCGATCCGGCCCTGGCCGAATACGCCGACGCGTCCTGCGCGGCGCTGGCGCGGCTCGGCGTGCCGACGCTGGCGATCGACACGGACGCGACCCCGGTCGCCTCCGCCGCCCATCGCATCACCTTGCCGGCCGTCCCCGTGTCGCTCGCTCCGCTGATCACGCCGATCCCGCTCCAACGGCTGGCCTATCGGATGGCGGAGGCGAGCGGGCTCGATCCGAACAGCCGGCAGCACCTCAAGGCGGACGAGACGCGCTTCACGGTCAGCCGCATGCTGACCCGGCGATCGCTGATCGGCACGGGGCAATAGGGAAGGCCATGCCGAAGGTCGTCCTCTACGGCTATCTGTCCATCGACGGCATCGTCGCCCCGGGCGTTCGTTCCGATGCCGTCGCCGGCGGCGCCGCGCTCTACGGGGCGCTCGGTGCCAGGATGGCCGGCGCGGAGGCCGCGATCGTCGCGTGCCGGGGCGAGGACTATCCGGCCGCGTGGATCGCCGCCCTGGCCGGCCTCGGCATCGATGTCTCATGGATCCGGCCGGCCGCCGGCCCGACCCGGCGCGCCCGCATCCGGCACGCCTCCGGCGGCGACCGGGCGTCGAGCCACTACGGCGAGGCCTTGTGGTGGGAACGCACGGCCGCCTTGCGTCCGCCCGTCGTGGGGCCGGCCGCCGACATCGCCGTGCTGTGCCCGATGCCGCCGGTGCATGCGGCCGCAATCCTGGCCGGGCTCGACTGCCCGGCGGTCGCCGACACCAGCGAAGCCTTCGCGGCGGCCGGGCCGGCCGAATGGCCGGCCGGCGGGCTCGAGCTTCTGCCCCGCCTCCGCCTCTTCGCGCCGAGCCGCGAGGAGACCGCGCTCCTGCTGCCGGATGTGGCGGACGACGCGGCCGTGGTCGCGCTGGCGTCGCGCGGCTGCGACATCGTCCAGAAGCGCGGCAGCGCCGGGCTCGCCTATTGCCGGGCCGGCGACACGCGCGTGGTCACCGTCGCACCGCCGCCCGCAACCGTGCTCGACCCGACCGGGGCCGGCGACGCGACCGTCGGAGCCCTCGCCGCGCGCATCGCGGCGGGCGACACGCTCGATGCGGCCTGCCGCGTCGCCGTGCGCGTCGGGGCCGCGGCGGTCGCCGGCATCGGTCCCTCCGCTCTGGGGCTCGCCACGCCCCCCTTCCCTTCACCCGCTACAACCCATTGAGCCCGACAATGCCGCACATCGTCATGGAGTCGATCATCAAGAGCTACGGCGACGTGCGCGTGCTCGACGGATGCTCGCTGTCCGTCGAGAAGGGCCAGGTGATGACCCTGCTCGGACCGTCCGGCTGCGGCAAGACGACCTTGCTCAGAACGCTGGCGGGCTTCGTCGAGCCCGATGCCGGCCGTGTCCTGGTCGGCGGCATCGACATCACCGCCCTGCCCCCGAACCGGCGCAGCGTCGGCTACGTGTTCCAGAACTACGCCCTGTTTCCGCATCTGACCGTGGCCGAGAACGTCGCCTACGGGCTCAAGGTCCGCCGCAGGCCGGGACCCGAAATCAAGGACCGCGTCGCGCGGGCGCTCGACATCGTCTCGCTCGGTCCGCTCGGCGACCGCTATCCGGCCCAATTGTCCGGCGGGCAGCAGCAGCGGGTCGCCATCGCCCGCGTGCTCGTGCTGGAGCCGGACGTGCTGCTCCTCGACGAGCCCTTCAATGCGCTCGACGCCAAGCTCCGGCTGTCGATGCAGACCGAACTGCGCAAGCTGATCGAGCGGCTCGGCATCACCTCGATCTTCGTGACCCACGACCAGAGCGAGGCGATGATGCTGTCCGATCAGGTCGCGGTCATGCGTGCGGGCACCTTCGAGCAGGTCGCGCCGCCGCTCGCGATCTACGACCGCCCCGCCAACCCCTTCGTCGCGACCTTCATCGGCCGCGCCAACATCCTTCCGGTCGGATTGCGCGCCGGGGCCGTGGTCGACTTTCCGGCGGTGGTCGCCGAACGGCCCGACGGCCCGGCGGACCTGATCGTGCGGCCCGAGAATCTGACGCTCGCAGCAGGCAGGATCGACCCGGGCACCGGACAATCCGGACCACCCGGCACGGTTCTGTTCGCCATCGCCCAGGGTCCGACGATCGAATACGAAGTCGATGCCGGCTTCCCCGAGCCGTTGCGCGTCACGGTCAACCGTCGCTCCGGCGAAGTCCCGCTCGCGGCGGGAAGTCCGGTCTCGATCGGCGTCATCGATCCGGCCGCCTGCCGGGTCATCGAGCGGGGGACCCCATGACCGCCGCCGCGATCTCGCCCGGCCGGCGCCCCGGCCGCCTCGTCCGACGCATGCTGCACGGCGGCGGCTTCTGGCCCGCCCTGCCGGCGGTGCTGTTCCTGATCGTCTTCCTGGTCCTGCCCATGCTGACGCTGCTCGCCTTCGGCTTCGTCACCATCGACCGGGGCCGGATCGTGGGCGACAGCTTCACGCTCCAGCCCCTGTGGGCGGCTCTCAACGACACCCTGGTCTGGCGCCTGACATGGCGAAGCTTCTATGTGGCCGTGATCTCGACGGTCATGACGCTGCTGCTCGCCTATCCGGTGGCCTATCTCTACAGCCAGACCAAGGGCATCTGGCGCACCCTGATGCTGGTCGCGGTCATCTCCCCGCTCCTGACCAGCGCGCTCGTCCGCGCCTATGCCTGGCTGGTGATCCTCGGCGGCCGGCGGGGCATCGTGAACCACACGCTGATCCAGCTCGGGGTCATCGACGAGCCCCTGCGCATTCTCAACACCGACTATGCGGTGATCATCGGCATGACCCAGATCCACCTGCCGTTCATGATCCTGCCGCTGCTCGCCGTGCTGGCCGAGCGCGACCGGCGCCTGGAAGAGGCGTCGTTCAATCTCGGCGCCAGCCGGGCCGAGACCTTCTTCAAGGTGGTGGTGCCGATGAGCGTCCCGGCGATCTTCGCGGGCCTTGCCCTGGTGTTTGCGATCTCCTACACGAACTTCATCGTGCCTCAGCTTCTCGGCGGCGGAAACTACGCCACGCTCGCCGTGCAGGTCTACGAACAGACCGTCGTGGTGCTGGACTGGACGCGCGGCGCCGTGCTGGCCGCGATCCTGCTGTCGAGCTCCTTCGCGTTCGTCTTCCTGATCGTCTGGGTCGGCAGCCGCATCAATCGGTGGAGCGAGGCGCGCGCATGAAAGCCATGACCTGGTCCGACCGCCTGTGGACGGCGCTGTTCGTCCTGCTAGCCGGCTTCGCGTTGCTGCTCCTGGTCGCGCCCAGCCTGGTCGTGATCGCCATATCGTTCGAGCCGCGCGCCTACATCTCGTTTCCGCCGTCGGGCTTCAGCCTGAAATGGTATCAGTCGCTCCTGCAGAACCGGCAGCTGACCGACTCGATCTGGGTCAGCCTGACGATCTCGGTCTATGTCGCGCTGATCGGCCTGGTGCTCGGCGTGCCGGCGGCCTTCGCGGCGGTGCGGGGCACGTTCCCCGGAAAAGCCTCCCTCAACGCGTTCCTGCTGTCGCCCCAGATGATGCCCGGCATGGTCATCGGCATCGCTAGCCTGTTTTTCGGCGCCTATTTCGCCTTCCGCGCCTCGAACGCCATGCTGGTCGCCGCGCTGTCCGTCTTCTGCCTGCCTTTCGTCATCCGCATCACCATGGCGCGGCTCGCCGGGCTCGATCCGCGGCTCGACGAGGCTTCGGCCAATCTCGGCGCCGGCAAGCTCGAAACCTTCGCGCGCGTGACCTTGCCCCAGCTCGGTCCGGCACTGCTCGCCGCGGGGGCGTTCACCTTCATCGAAGCCTTCGACAACGTCACGGTCGCGCTGTTCACGTCGGACGTGCGCGGTCGTCCGCTGCCGGTGGAACTCTACTATCTGGTCCAGAACGACTCGACGCCGGCCATCGCGGCGATTTCGGCGATCGAGATCGGCCTGTCCTTCCTGGTGATGCTGGTCGTCGCCCGGACCGTCGGCCTCGAGCGGCTGGGCCGCTGACCTTCCGCAACATGCAAGAGTGACCATGACCGAACCGACCACGGACTGGACGCAACGACTGGCCCGATTGCGGGCCGAACCGTCCACCGACGCCCCCCGCGACCCGGCCCGGCTGGCCCGCGTCGGCCGGACGCGCACCGAGATGCTGGCGCAGGGCGCGGCCATCGCCGAGACCCTGGCGGGTGCCGGCCCCGATTTCGAGCGGGTCCGCAGCGCATTGCGCGGCCGCCCCGAGCGGATCGTCGTGGTCGGCTGCGGCGATTCCTGGTTCGTCGGCCTGGCCGCCGCGCCGATCCTGGAGCGCGCCCTCGGCGTGCCCTGCTTCGCGGTCGAGGCCTTCGAGCACGCCGCCTTCGCGGGCGCCGCGATCAACCGGGGGGCTTTGGTGATCGGGCTGACCTCCGGCGGCAACACGCCGGCGGTGATCAACGCCCTGGCCCGGGCCAAGGCCGAAGGCGCGATCGCGGTCGGCATGTCCAACACCCCGGGCAGCCCTGCGATGACCGGCTTCGACGCCGGCCTCCTCGTGCAGGCGTCGCGAAAGGGATGGCCGACCCAGTCGTCGATGGCCTCGATCGCGCTCCTCGCCGGGCTCGCGGCGCATCTCGCCGCAGCGTTCCCGCCCGCCCCGGGCGTCGCGACGACCGATGACCTCGCGACCGCGCTCGCGGCGCTCCCGGCCTCCATCGACGCCCTCGTCGCGCGGATCGACGATCCGGTCGCCCGGGTTGCGTCCGCCCTCGCCGATGCTCCGATGACGATCTTCACGGGCGCCGGCCCGGATTTCGCGGCCGCCTCCTTCGGGGCCGCGAAGCTCCGCGAACTGACCCCGGCGCACGCTTTCGCCCTGCCGTTGGAGGAGATGCACCACTACCGCCTGCCGAAGCGGGGCGACCGGCTGGTGATCGTCGCGACCGCGCCGGAAGCGCGCGAACGGGCCCTCGACACGGCCCTCGTCGCCCAGGCCGAGGGCGCCACCAGCTTCGCGATCCTGCGGGAACCGGACGCGGAGATCGTCGAACGGGTCGCCCATCACCTCGTCGTTCCCGAGGCGGCGGGCCCGCTCGCCGCCATCATGGCCACCGTGCCCCTGCACGCGCTGGCCTTTCATGCGGCGATGGCCCGCGCGGAGCTCGGGCTCGGCGGGCCCTGGTCGTGACACCCCGCCTCTTCACCACCGGCGGCGTGATCATCGACAATGTCGTGTCGCACAACGGCGCGCTGGTCCGCGGCCAGATCGGCGGGAATGCGGTCTATTCCGCCGCCGGCGCCCGTCTCTGGCTGGACCCGGTCGGCATCTGCGCGCGCATTCCGGAGAACTATCCGCGCCCGATGCTGGCGGCGCTCGCGGCCGGCGGCCTCGCCCCCCTGGCGCTGAGCGTCGATCCGGTCGCGGTCGACCTGGAGGAATGGTTCTTCTACCGGACCGACGGCGAGCGGCGCGATCATCTCCACGCGACCGCAGCCACCGCAGACGCCTGCGGCATGGTCGGCGAGCGGGTATCGCCGGCCGCGGCGGCGGCCTTCGAACGGAGGCTGTCCGACCATCCCCCGCAAGGCCGCGACTTCGCCGGCTATCGCCGCGCCCATCCGGTCGAGCCGGCCCATGTGCCGGAGGCCGTCTGGGCGGCCGGCGCCATCCATCTGGCCCCCAACCGTCCCTACGCCACGCTCGCCCTGGCGCGGGCGGCGCGGGCGCGCGGCCTGATCGTGACCTGCGATCCCGGCTCGCACGCGGCCGCCATGGACGCCGCCTATCTCGACCAGCTCCTGCCGCTGGTCGATGCCTTCCTGCCGAGCCGGCGCGAACTGGCCATGCTGGCCCCCGATCGCCCCCCGGAGGCCGCGCTTCTCGCCCTGGCCGGGCGGGTGCGCGGCGCGGTCGGCGTCAAGCTCGCCGGCGAAGGGTCTCTGATCGCGCTGCGCGGTTCGGACCGGTGCGAGGCGATCGGCGCCCTGACGGTGCCGGTGGTCGATCCGACCGGTGCGGGAGATGCCTATTGCGGCGGCTTCCTGAGCGGCCTGCTGCTCGGCGAGCCGCCCTTGATTGCCGCCAGAAGGGCCACCGTTTCGGCCGCCTTCGCGGTCGAGACCAGGGGCCCGCTGCCGCTCCTGGCGGTCACGCGCGCGCAGGCGGAGGCGAGGCTCAGCACCTTCAGCGCCCCACACCCAATCCGGAACCAACCATGACCCCGAACCGTCTTGCCTTCGACCACACGGTCATTGCCGCCCTGCATCTCCCCGATCCGGTCGTCCAGCCGGGCCTGTCGATGGCCTATCTCGAAGACTACGTGCTGACCAACGCCGCCGTGTTCGCGAAAGCCGGCATTCCGGCCGTCAAGCTGCAGGACCAGACGCGCGCGGCCGGCCCCGCCAGCCTCGCGACCGTCGCGCGCACCGCCGCCCTCGGCCGTCTCATCCGCCGGGAATACCCCGATCTCGCCCTCGGCATCATCGTGCAGGCGCACGATGCGGAAAGCCCGATCGCCATTGCGGAGGCCTGCGGCGCCGGCTTCGTGCGTCTCAAGGTCTATGTCGGGGCGGTCATGTCGTCCGAGGGCCAGAAGTCGGCCTTGTGCGTCGCCGCCCGGGCCTATCGTCAGGCGGCCGGCGCCGACGGGGTCGCCATCCTGGCCGACATCCACGACCGGACCTCGCTGCCGATCGGCGGCGTCTCGCAGCCGCAGGCCGCCAAATGGGCCGTCGACATGGGGGCGGACGGGCTCGTCATCACCGGCACCGATTTCGACGACAGCCTTGCCCGGATCCGGGCGCTGCGGACCGCCGGCATCAAGGCTCCGGTGCTCGTCGGCGGTGGCGTCGATGCCGGCAACATCGGACGCGCCCTGGCCGAGGCGGCCGGCGTCGTCGTGTCGACCTCGATCATGCGCCGGGATGCCGGACCGAACGACCCGCTGAAGTGGGACCTCGACCAGTGCCGCCGCCTGATGGAGGCCGCCAAGGGCTGATCGCGGCCCCGAAGGTGCCAGAGCCGGCCCGAGCGCGCGGCCTGATTTCGTGGGAAGCTCGCCCGGCGGGGCGGGCTACTGGGACGCCGTCTTCGCGTCGGGGGGCGCCGCCGCTCATGCCGAAAGCCATCGCGCCACGTCTTCCGGCTTGGGCAGGCCGCCGGCATGGACCACCGTGCCGTCCACGACGATGCCGGGGGTCGCGGCGATGCCGAAGCCCGCGATCGCGGCATAGTCGGTGACCTTCTCGACCGTAACGGCGACACCGAGCCGGGCGGCCTGATCGCGCACCATGTCTTCCGTCGCCTTGCAGCGGGCACAGCCCGGGCCGAGCACTTTCACGTCCTTCATGGCGATCTCCGTCTGCCTTAGCGGAACAGGGCGTTGAACAGGAAGCCGACGCCGAGGATGCCGGTGCCGACGACCGCGATGAACACCGCGATCAGCTTGCCGGTTAGGACCTTGCGCAGGATGATCATTTCGGGAAGCGACAGCGCGATCACCGCCATCATGAAGGCGAGAACGGTGCCGAGCGCGGCGCCCTTGCCGAGCAATGCCTCCACGACCGGGATGATCCCGGCGGCGTTGGAATATATCGGAACGCCCAGCAGCACGGCGGCCGGGACCGACCACCAACTGTCCCTGCCCATGATGGCGCCGAGCAGTTCGCTCGGCACATAGCCGTGAATGACCGCTCCGGCTGCGATGCCGGCGACGATCCAGATCCAGACCTTGCCGACGATCTCGCGGACGGCGTCGCGCCCGGCGCGGAGGCGGTCGACCACCGAAAGCTGCTCCTGCGGGATCGAGACGGCGGCCGCGCGCACGTTGCGGACCCATTCCTCGAGCCATCCTTCCAGATGGAGCCGGCCGATCACCCAGCCGGACACGATCGCCAGGGTGAGGCCGAAGGCGAGATAGGTCAGCGCGACCTGCCAGCCGAGCAGCGCGAACAGAAGCCCGAGCGCGACCTCGTTGACCATCGGGGCGGCGATCAGGAACGAGAAGGTGACGCCGAGAGGCACGCCGGCCGAGACGAAGCCGACGAACAGCGGCACGGCCGAACAGGAGCAGAAGGGCGTGAACACGCCGAGGACGGCGGCCGCCACATTGCCGAACCCTTCGGCTCGTCCGGCCAGCAGCGCCCGCGTCCGCTCCGGCGAGAAGAAGCTGCGCACAACCCCCATGCCGAACACGACCAGGGTCAGCAGCATCAGGACCTTGGGGGTGTCGTAGATGAAGAAGGTGACGGACTTGCCGAGATGGCTCTCGGCCTCGACCGGCAGATGCGCAACGGCCCATTCCGAGAACGGGACCAACTGCCGGTAGACCAGGAACCAGGCGAGCACGAACCCCGCCGTGCCGCCGAGCCAGACGGCGGGCGCCGCGCGCAGATCGGTTCGCGCACCCGGATCGGACCCCGTGCCTTGAAGGGCGTTCATGCGGCCTGCCTCGCCTCCCCGGAGGTCCAGACGGCGGCCTCCACGGTCGCCGCCCTCCGCGCCGGCCTCACGCCGAGGCGCGTGGGCGCCGCGAGCGCCGACCGCACCGAAACGAAAGCCGACAGGCGCGAAGGTCGGATCGCCCCCGAACATGCGCAAGAACGCATGAGCACGTAGCCCGTCCGCAGCCGGGGGCGCCGGCACACCCCGGCGCCGGCCGTCGCGGGTCCCCTGCCCCGGTTTCCGACCGCATTGCCACTGCCGCGCCGCCCGCCGCGCGGCTCGCGCCGGCGCGCTTGACACCCAGGCGTAAATTCGCAAGAATTCGGAAATTAATTTCCGATTATCGGAAAATAGGTGTCGCGAATGCACGAGTTCGACTTCGTGGTCGTCGGGGGCGGTTCGGCCGGATGCGTGGTCGCGGCCCGTCTCAGCGAGGATGCGAGCGTCGACACCTGCCTTCTGGAGGCCGGCCCGTCCGACTGGAATCCGCTCTACCGGGTGCCGATGCTGGCCGGGCGGCTCTACCGGGCGCGCCCGAACAACTGGTTCTACGAAACCGAGCCGCAGCCGCATCTCGACGGCCGGCGCATCTTCTGGCCGCGTGGGCGCATGCTGGGCGGCTCGTTCATCTTCAACGGCATGGTCTATATCCGCGGCAGCGCGGCCGATTTCGACGGCTGGGCGCAGCGGGGCAATCCCGGCTGGAGCCATGCCGACGTGCTGCCCGCCTTCCGCAAGTCGGAGGGCTTCGCCGGCCCGGCCGACCGGCATCACGGCACCGACGGCCCGCTGCCCGTCACCCCCGCGAGCCGCGCCTATGGCCTGTTCGACCGCTTCGTCGAGGCCGGCGTCGCGGCCGGCCACCCGCTCAACCGGGACTTCAACGGCGACCGCCAGGCCGGGGTCGGCTTCTATCATTTCAACATCCTGAACGGCCGCCGGCAGACCACCGCCACGACCTTCCTGGCGCCGGCCCGGCGGCGTCGAAACCTGACCGTCCGGCCGTCGGTCCGTGCCCTGCGCCTCGTCGTCGAGGGTGGACGGATCGCCGGCGTCGAGGTGCTTTCGGGCGGCCGCACCACGATCGTGCGCGCGCGCCGCGAGGTGATCCTGTGCGCCGGCGCCGTCAACACGCCGCAACTCCTGCTGTTGTCGGGGATCGGCCCGGCCGGACATCTGGCCTCGGTCGGCATCCGGACGCTGCACGACCTGCCGGGCGTCGGCGAAAACCTGCACGATCATCTCGACGTCGCTCCGGCCTTCGCCTGCCTGCAGCCGGTTTCGATGGTCGACAACCTGCGGCTCGACCGCTTCGCCCTGAACCTCCTGCGCTTCGCCGCCACCGGCACCGGGCCGGCCGGCGCCAGCCCGATCCAGGCGGGTGGCTTCTTCGCCTCGCGCGACGGCCTGGAGGCGCCGGACTTGCAGGCCTTCCTGCTGCCGATCGCGGCGACCAACGCCGCCCTCTGGATGCCGCTGCCCGGACGCCGGCGACCGACCGACACCTTCTCGATCCGGATCGGACCGATCCGGCCGCAGAGCCGCGGCCATCTGCGCCTGCGCAGCGCCGACCCGCTCGCCGCGCCGCTGATCCAGCCGAACTATCTGGCCGCGGAGGCCGACCTGACCGCGACCGTGGCGGGGGTGCGGCTGGTCCGCGACCTCGTCGCGGGTCCGGCCTTCGACGGCATCCGCGGGCCGGAACTGGCCCCGACGGCCGCGGCCCGGAGCGACGCCGAGATCGCCGCTTGGGTCCGGGCCACCGCATCGAGCGTCTATCACCCGGTCGGCACCGCCCGGATGGGACCGGATCCGATGGCCGTAGTCGATGCGCGGCTGAAGCTGCGCGGCCTCGACGGACTGCGCATCGCCGATGCCTCGGTGATGCCCGACATCGTCAGCGGCAACACCAACGCGGCCACGATCATGATCGGCGAACGCGCAGCCGCCTTCGCGCTCGCCGACGCGCGGACTTGAACCGGGATGCGCGCCATGCTCAGATATTTCGGAAATAATTTCTGGATATCGGAAATGAACGAGACATCCCCCCCGCGCCGCTCCGTCGGTCGTCCGCGCAAATCGGGCGACGCCGCCGTGCCCGATCGAGACCTCAGCCAGACGGTCCGCAAGGCCGTGTCGGTGCTGCAGGCCGTCTCCGCCGGCGAGGGCGGATCGACGCTGACCGACATCGCGCGCGCCCTCGACGTGTCGACGACCGTCTGCCACCGCCTGCTCGCCACGCTCGATCACGAGCAACTGGTCGAGCGCGAGCCGTCGACCGGCCGCTATCGGCTCGGCATGCGCTTCGTCGAGCTGGCCCGGCGGGCGCAGCGCCAGCATCCGATCAGCCTGTCGACCATCAACCTGATGCACCAGCTGTCGCAGGAGACCGACGACGTCATCCTGCTCATGGTCGAAAACCGCGGCGAGGCGCTGTGCGTCGACCGGGTCGAGGGCCGCGCGCCGGTGATCGTGGCCGGCTCGCAGATCGGCTCGCGCCTGCCGCTGCATTGCGGCGGCGCGCCGTTCGCGATCCTCGCCTTCTCGGACGACGCCTTCATCGACGAGGTGCTCAGCCGGCCGCTGACCAAGGCGACGCCGCGCACCACCATCGATCCGACCGCGATCCGCCAGAGAATCGCCGACACGCGCGCCCGCGGCTTCTCGATCGGCGACGAAGACCTGTTCGAATATGTGGTGGCGGTCGGCGCGCCGATCTTCGGTGCCGGCGGCCACATGCTCGGCGCCATCAGCGTGGGCGGCATCAAGCCGCGCTACGACGCGACCCGCGTCCTGGAGATCGGAGCCCGACTGCGTGACGCCGCGGCGGCACTGTCGGCCTCGCTCCGCGAAAAATCGTCTTTGGAGGGAGTTGGATGATGCGCAGATTGAGGATGCTGCTGGCTGCCTGCGCGGTGACCGCCGCGACCGCTTCGCCGAGTTTCGCCGACAAGGCGAGCAACAGCCTGAGATGGGCGAGCGTCTCGTCGATCACGGCGGTCGATCCCTACTACAACGCCCATCGCGAGGCGATGATCATCAACGGCCAGCTGATCTGGGACACGCTGATCTACCGCGATCCGGTCTCCGGCGAGTTCAAACCCCTGCTGGCCAAGTCCTGGAAATGGCTCGACGACGTGACGCTGCAGCTGTCGCTGCGCGACGACGTGAAGTTCCATGACGGCCGGGCCTTCAGCGCCGACGACGTCGTCTATACCATCAACTATGTCGTTGCCCCCGAGAACAAGATCAACGTTCCGAGCAACGTCAACTGGATGAAGAGCGCCGAGAAGATCGACGACCACACGGTCAAGATCCATCTGAAGGCGCCGTTCCCGCCGGCGCTGGAATATCTGGCCAGCCTGATCGCCATCCTGCCGAAGGACTTCTTCGGGCCGGGCGGCGTGGCGGGCGCGGGCGGCAAGGTCGTCGGCACCGGCCCCTACCGGCTGGTCAAGTTCACGCCCGGCACGTCGATCGAGGTCGAACTCACCGGCCAATACTTCAAGGACAGCCCGAAGGGGCAGTCGACCATCAAGTCGATCGTCTACCGGATGATCCCCGACCAGTCGACCCAGATGGCCGAACTGCTCAGCGGCGGGCTGGACTGGATCTGGTACGTGCCGCCGGATCAGGCCGGCCGCCTCGCCGCCACCGGGACTGCCAAGGTGGTGCCGGCCGAGACCATGCGGATCAGCTATCTCGCCTACAACACCCGCGAGATGGCCAAGCCGAACCCGCTGCGCGATCCGCGCGTCCGCCAGGCCTTGGCCCATGCGATCGACCGGGCAAAGCTGGTCGAATATGTCATCAGCGCCGGCTCCAGCGTCGTCAAGGCGCCCTGCTACCGGACCCAGTTCGGCTGCCGGCAGGATGTGGCGCAGTACGACTACGATCCGGCCAAGGCCAAGAAGCTGCTCGCCGAGGCCGGCGTCGCGCCGGGCACGACCCTCGAACTGGTCGCCTACCGCAATCGCGAATGGACCGAGTCGCTCGCCGGCTATCTCGATGCCGTCGGCATCAAGACCAACATCACCTTCCTGCAATATGCCGCCGCCCGCGAACGCGTGGTCAACAACACCGCGCATCTGTTCCTGGGCGACTGGGGCTCCTATTCGATCAACGACGTGTCGGCGATCCTGAACAACTTCTTCACGCTCGGCCCCGACGACATGGCGCAGGACAAGGACGTCTCCGGCTGGCTGAAGGCCGGTGCCGCCACCGTCGACACGGCCGTGCGCAAGACCAATTACGACCAGGCGGTCGCACGCATCGCCGAGCAGCTCTACTGGTTCCCGCTCTGGGTCCATCCGGTGGTCTACGCCCACGCCAAGGATCTCGAATTCCAGAGCTTCCCCGACGAAAACCCGCGCTTCTTCCTGTCGCGCTGGAAGTAACCGCCGAGGATCCGGCCGATGCTGTCCTATGCGTTGCGACGTCTGATCATCGGCGTCCTGGTGATGTTCGTCGTCTCGGGCATCACCTTCACGCTGACCAATGCGGCGATCGACCCGGCCCGGGCGATCGCCGGCGAGGGCGCGACGTCCGACGATGTCGAGGCGATCCGCAAGTCCTACGGCTTCGACCGTCCGCTGGCGGCGCGCTACGTCGCCTGGCTGGGTCAGGCGCTGCAGGGCGATCTCGGCTCGTCCTACCGGCAGCGCCGCCCCGTGGTCGACGTGATCATGGAGCGGCTGCCGGTGACGCTGAAGCTCGGCGGACTGGCGCTCGCCTTCGCGCTGGTCCTCTCGATCCCGCTCGCCATCGCGGCGGCGCTGCGGCCGAATTCCTGGATCGACCGGATCGCGCTCCTGTTCGCGCTGTTCGGCCAGGCGATGCCGACCTTCTGGTTCGCACTGCTCGGCATCGTCGTGTTCAGCGTCAACCTGCGCTGGCTGCCGGCATCCGGCTCGGGGACGACGGCGCATTTCATCCTGCCCGCGATCGCGCTCGGCTACTACGCCGCGCCGACGCTGATGCGACTGATGCGCGCCGGCATGATCGACGTGCTCGCTTCCGACTATATCCGCACCGCCCGCGCCAAGGGCCTGTCGGAGGCGCGCGTCGTCCTGAAGCACGCCCTGCGCAACGCGGTCCTGCCGGTGGTCTCGGTCGCGGCGGTCCAGTTCGGCTTCATGCTCGGCGGCTCGGTGGTCATCGAGACCATCTTCGCCATGCAGGGCGTCGGCTACCTGGCCTGGGAATCCATCTCGCTGTCCGACCTGCCCGTGACCCAGGCGATCGTGCTGATGATCTCGCTCATCTACATCGTGCTCACCCTGTCGGCGGACCTGCTCAACGCCTGGCTCGACCCCCGCATCCGGATCGGCTGACATGACCGCCACCATCACCGGCCCCACCGACGCCGTCGCCGCACGCCGATGGCGCCTGCCCGCCGCCCTGCGCCACGGCAGCCTCGTCATCGGCGGGACGATCCTGCTCCTGATCGTCGCCGCCGCCCTGTTCGCGCCGCTGATCACCTGGCACGACCCCTATGCGCAGAACATCGTCGCGCGGCGGGTGCCGCCGATCTGGTACGGCTGGTTCTGGGACCATCCCAAGGCGACCTGGACGCATCCGCTCGGCACCGACAAGCTCGGCCGGGATTATTGGACCCGCCTCGTCTACGGCGCCCGCATCTCGCTTCTGATCGGAACGGCGACGACGATCATGTCCGGGCTGATCGGCACCACGCTCGGCATGGCCGCCGGCTATTTCGGCCGCAAGGTCGATCTCGTCGTGTCGTTCCTGGTCACCACGCGGCTGGCCATGCCGGTCGTCCTGGTCGCACTCGCGGTCGTCGCCAAGCAGGGCAGTTCGCTCGTGGTCGTGATCCTGGTGCTCGGCTCCCTGCTGTGGGACCGCTTCGCCGTGGTGATGCGCTCGGTGACCCAGCAGGCCCGCTCGCGCGACTACGTCACCGCGGCCCAGGCGCTCGGCTGCTCGACGCCGCGCATCCTGATCGGCGAGATCCTGCCCAACGTCGCCAACCCGCTGATCGTCATCGCGACGGTGGAGATGGCCAACGCGATCCTGTTCGAGGCGGCGCTCTCCTTCCTCGGCCTCGGCGTGCAGCCGCCGCTGCCGAGCTGGGGGCTGATGCTGGCCGAGGCCAAGGAGGACATCTTCTTCTCGCCCTGGATGATCACCATTCCGGGCCTCGGCCTGTTCGCGCTGATCCTGGCCATCAACCTGGTCGGCGACGGCCTGCGCGACGCCTCGGTCTCCAGGGGGCGGGCATGACGGCGCTGCTCGAGGTCGACGATCTGCATGTCCGCATCCCGACGCCGGCCGGCGAACTGCATGCCGTGCGCGGCATCTCGCTCTCCGTCCGCCGCGGCGAGACGCTGTGCATCGTGGGCGAGTCCGGTTGCGGCAAGTCGCTGACATCGCTGGCGATCATGGGCCTTCTGCCGCGCGAGGCGCGACGCAGCGCGGCCCGGCTCGCCTTCGACGGCGTCGACCTGGCGGGCGGTTCGCGGCGCGCGATCGCGGGCCTGCGCGGCAACCGCATGGCGATGATCTTCCAGGACCCGATGACCAGCCTGAACCCGGCCTTCACCATCGGCGACCAACTGGTCGAGACGATGCTGGCCCATCGCAAGGTCGGGCGGGCGGCGGCCGTCGATCGCGCCGTCCATCTCCTGGAGCGCGTCGGCATCGCGGCCGCCGCGGCCCGGCTCGGCCAGTATCCGCACCAGCTGTCCGGCGGCCTGCGCCAGCGCGTCATGATCGCCATGGCGCTGATGTGCGGCCCGGACCTGATCATCGCCGACGAACCGACCACCGCGCTCGATGTCACCATCCAGGCCCAGATCCTGCGCCTGCTGCGCGACCTGCAGGCCGAACTCGGCATCGCCATCCTGCTGATCACCCACGATCTCGGCGTCGTCGCCCGGGTCGCCGACCGGATCGGCGTCATGTATGCCGGCGAGATGGTCGAGGAAGGCGCGGTCGGCGCGGTCTTCGAACGGCCGTCGCATCCCTATACGCGCGCGCTGCTCGGCTGCATCCCGATCCCCGGTCGGACGCCGCGGCGCAGTCCGCTCGGCGCGATTCCCGGCATCGTGCCGAGCCTCGTCGGCACGATCCAAGGCTGTGCCTTCGCTGGCCGCTGCACGCATGCCCACGAGGCCTGCGCCGGTACCATCCCGGTCCGCACCCTCGGCGCCGGCCACCGCTCCCGATGCACGCTCGCGCCGGACACTTTCGAAGCCGCCGCCCGGACGGCAAGCCTGGGGGCGATCGGACGATGAGCGGCGAACCTCCCGTGCTCGAGGCGCGCGGCGTCTCGCATGCCTTCTCGGTCGGCGGCGGCCTGTTCCGCCCGGCCAAGGCGCTGAAGGCGGTCGACGGCATCGACCTGACCCTGCGCAAGGGCGAGATCCTCGGTCTGGTCGGCGAGTCCGGCTGCGGCAAGACCACCTTCGCCCGCATCCTGCTCGGGCTGCAGCAGCCGTCGGCGGGCGAGATCCTGGTCAATGGCGTGCCCGTCGGCAGCCTGTCGGTCGCCGAGCGCGCCCGCCGCATCCAGCCGGTGTTCCAGGACCCCTATTCGTCGCTCAATCCGCAGAAGGCGATCGGCGCGATCATCGGCCAGCCGCTGCGGGTGCACCGGCTCGCCGACCGGGCCGGCACAAGGCGCGCGGTGGCCGAGATGATGGACCTGGTCGGGCTGCCGGCCCGGCTCGCCGAGGCGCGGCCGAGCCAGCTCTCCGGCGGCCAGCGCCAGAGGGTCGCGATCGCACGCGCGCTGATCATGCGCCCGCCGATCGTGATCTGCGACGAGCCGACCTCGGCGCTCGACGTCTCGGTGCAGTCGCAGATCCTGAACCTGCTCCTGTCGCTGCAGAGCGAGTTGGGGCTGACCTATCTGCTGATCAGCCACAACATGGCGGTGGTCGAGCATGTCGCCAACCGGGTGGCGGTGATGTATCTCGGCCGCATCGTCGAGGAGGCGGAGACCAGTCGTCTGTTCGCGGCCCCCGGACATCCCTATACGCGCGCCCTGATGGCCTCCGTGCTGACCCCGGAGCCGGGCCGCGGCATCCCCGACATGCATCTAGGCGGCGGCTTTCCGGACCCGACCGAACGCCCGGCCGGCTGCGGCTTCCATCCGCGCTGCGAAATGCGCCTGCCGCGCTGCGCGTCGGTCGTCCCGCCCTTCCACCAGGTCGACGGCGACCGCGTCGCCTGCCACCTGCACGACCCCATCTCGACAGACTGACAGCATCGGAGGAAATCGTGTCCTACTCCAACGGGATGATCTGCGCCCCGCAGCCCGAGGCCGTGGAGGCCGGCGCCGACGTGATGCGCGCCGGCGGCAATGCGGTCGACGGCGCGATCGCCTGCGCGCTGGTGCAGACCGTGGTCGACCCTCTCATGTGCGGCATCGCCGGCTTCGGCAGCCTGGGCATCTTCATGCCGGAGCGGGGCTTCCACGGTTATATCGACTTCCACTCGCCGGCGCCCGGCGCGGCGCGGCCCGACATGTGGGCCGACCTGATCGAGGGCGAGGCGCGCGACGGCTACGGCTTCATCCTCAAGGGCAACGTCAACGACATCGGCTACCAGTCGATCTGCGTGCCCGGCACGCTCGCCGCGCTCTACGAGGCGCAGCGCGAATTCGGACGCCTCCCCTGGTCGGAGGTCGTGCAGCCGGCCATCCATTGGGCCGAAGGTGGATGGACCGTCCGGCGCCACGTCCACGGCTTCTGGTCCGATCCCGGCCAAATGGGCCGCGTCCCCAATCCCCGCCGCATCTCCGAGACGCCGGCGGCCCGCGCGCTCTACTGCCGCGCCGACGGAACCCCGAAGGCGGTCGGCGAGCGGGTCGTCAACCGCGACTATGCGACCGTGCTGCACCTGATCGCCCGCGACGGCGCCGACGTCTTCTACCGCGGCGAGATCGCCGACCGCATCGACGAGGACATGCGCGCCCATGGCGGGCTCCTGTCGAAGAGCGATCTCGACGGCTTCCGGCCGGTCCGCGCCGCGCCGCTTTGGGGCGCCTATCGCGGTCTGCGGCTGGCCACCAACGCGCCGCCCGGCGGCGGCATCATGCTGGTCGAGATGCTCAACGTGCTGGAGCATTTCGACCTCGCCGCGATGGGGCACAATTCGACCGAATATCTGCGCGTGGTCGCCGAGGCCATGAAGCACGCCACCGTCGACAAGGACCGCCATGTCGGCGACCCGGCCTTCGTCGATATCCCGGTGGAACGCCTGACCGGCGCGGCCCACGCCGCCGCGGCGGCCGCCCGCATCCGCGCCGGCGAGAAGACCGCGGTGCCGCGCTTCAATGCCGGCACGCCGACCAAGGACACCACCCACATCTCGGTGGTCGACCGCGACGGCACCTGCGTGACCATGACCCACTCGCTCGGCATGCCGTCCGGCGTGGTCACCGAGGGTCTCGGCTTCCTCTATAACGGCTGCATGGGCGTGTTCGATCCGCGGCCGGGCCATGCCGGCTCGATCGCGCCCGGCAAGGCGCGGTTCAGCTCGATCTGCCCCTCGATCCTGTTCCGCGGCGACGATCCGGCGCTGGTCGTCGGCGCCCCGGGGGCGACCCAGATCGCCATGGGCGTGCTGCAGGCGATCCTCAACGTGGTCGATTTCGACATGACCATGACCGAGGCCGTCTCGGCGCCGCGCTTCTCCGCGACCAGCAACGCGATCGACGTGTCGAACCGCATCCCCTACGCGGTCGAACGCGACCTGACGGCGCTCGGCTACGACGTCATCCGCAACCCCTTCCCGTTCGGCTTTGCGGCCGTCCACGGCATCCGCATCGATGACGGCCATCTCGATGGCGGCGCCGATCCCGGCCATGACGGGGTCGCGATGCGCATCTGACCGACGAACCGTCCGGCTCTCCCGGCTCAGCCGAGATGCGCCGCGGCACCCACCAGGCGGCCCGGCGGGCCGTCCGGGGCGTCCGAGCCGTCCGGGGCGAAGCCCGGTCACGGACTTTTGTATCGTCCGATACAAAACGAACCGACACTATCGCGTCCGACGGCGGGCGCGGTGCTTCGCCGCGATCTGCGCCGGAGCGTCCCGTGTCCCGCCCTCGAAGCTTCGACGAGACCGATGTCCTGGAGGCGGCGATCGACTGCTTCTGGGCACGCGGTCTCGAGGCGACGTCGGTGCGCGACCTCGCCGGCCGCATGGGGATCAACGGACCGAGCCTCTACAACGCCTTCGGCGACAAGCGCTCGCTGTTCATGCGGGCACTGGAGCACTATGCCGTCCGCTCGATGCGCGAGCGGATCGGCCGGATGGAGCGGCTGCCGGACCCGAAAGCCGCGATCGCCGCCTTCTTCGGCGAATTGATTTCCGCCTCGCTGGCCGACCCGGACCGGCGCGGCTGCCTGATCGTCAACACCGCGCTCGAAGTCGCGCCGCACGATCCTGAAATCGCGATCCTGATCGCCGCCTATCTCGACGAAATCGAAGCCTTCTTCCGCCGCGCGCTGGTCCGGGCCGCCGCCGGCGGCGACCTTGCGCCGTCCGTCGAGCCGACCGACATGGCCCGGCTTCTGCTCGGTCTGGTCATCGCGGTGCGCGTGATGGCGCGGACCGTCTCGGACCGAAGCCGTCTCGACGGCATGGTACGTCCGATCCTTGCCTTGATCCAGGCGCGGCCCGACATCCGCACGCCGGCCTGATGTCCTCAAACGGGTGAAACCATGATCGATCTCTACTATTGGACCACGCCGAACGGCCACAAGATCACGATGTTCCTCGAAGAGACCGGCCTGCCCTACCGCATCGTGCCGGTGAATATAGCCGCCGGCGCGCAGTTCGAGGCGGCCTTCCTCGAGATCGCACCGAACAACCGCATTCCGGCGATCGTCGACGACGAACCGGCCGAGGCCGGCGCCCCGGTCGCGATGTTCGAATCCGGCGCGATCCTGCTCTATCTCGCCGAGAAGACCGGGCAGTTCATCCCGGCCGACCTGCGCGGCCGGCTCGAGGTGCGCCAATGGCTGTTCTGGCAGATGGCGGGCCTCGGTCCGATGGCCGGCCAGAACCACCACTTCAAGATCTACGCGCCCGAGCCGATCCCCTATGCGATCGATCGCTACGTCAAGGAGACCAACCGGCTCTACGGCGTCCTGAACCGGCGGCTCGCCGACCGCGCCTTCGTCGCCGGAGACTACTCGATCGCCGACATGGCCTGCTATCCCTGGATCGTGCCGCACGAACGGCAGGGCCAGAATCTCGACGACTTCCCCCATCTCCGCCGCTGGTTCGGCGAGATCGCGGCGCGGCCCGCGACGATCCGCGCCTACGAACTGGCGAAGAGCATCAACACGCAGCCGGCCACGACCGACGCCGCCAAGAAGGTCCTGTTCGGCCAGACCGCCGCATCCGTAGCGCCGCGCTGATGCCGGCCGGCGCCTCCCCAACCGCCCGCCGCCTCGGTCGGGCCCGGCGATGACGCAGGGCCCGACCGGATCGCCCCGCATGCCGGGCCTCGGTCTGGGGCATGCCTGCGGCCTCGTCATGGCCGTCGGCGCGTCGCTGGCCTTCGCCACGGCGCGCGCCGGCATTCTCGGCGGGCTGGCGCCGGACGATCTGATCTTCGCCCGCTTTCTCGTCGCCGGTCTGGTCATGCTGCCGTTCCTGCTGCACTGGGGCCTGCCGGATCTCGCCGGCATCGGCTGGCGCCGGGGCTGCATCCTGGCGCTGACCGGGGGACCGCTCTTCGCGATCCTGCAGACCGGCGGCTATGCCTTTGCGCCCCTGGCGCATGGCGCGGTGATCGCGCCCTCGACGGTGACGATCGTCAGCACGATCGCCGCCGGCCTGTTCCTCGGCGAGCGGCTGACCCGCGCCCATCTGTCGGGCGCCGCGCTGGTGCTCGCCGGCATCCTGCTGATCGGCTGGCACGGCATCGCCGCCGACAACGGCATGCCGGCATCCTGGATCGGCGATCTCATGTTCGGCGCGTCGAGCCTGCTCTGGGCGACGTTCACGCTCCTGCTCAGGGCGTGGCGGGTCGAGGCGGCCCGCGCGACGGCGGTGGTCAGCGTGATGTCCTGCGTGCTGGCGAGCCCGATCTATCTTGCCGTGCGCGGCATCGACCATCTGGCCGCCCTGCCGGTCGGACCGATCGTCGTGCAGGGCCTGACCCAGGGGCTGATCCAGGGCGTGATCACCATCATGGCCTACAGCAAGGCGGTCGCGCTGCTCGGCGTCAGCCGTGCCGTCCTGTTCCCGGCGATCGTTCCCGCGGTCTCGGTCGTGATCGGGATTCCGCTCGTCGGCGAGATCCCCGACGCGGTTCAGATCGCCGGCATCCTGACCGTCAGCGTCGGATTGCTCACCGCGGTCGGCGTCCTGGGTCTGCCGGCGACGCCGCCGCGCGCGGCCACCGGCGGCCCGCCGCCCCTGTCGCCTCCCGCATCGCTTCACAACCCGGCCCCAAAGCCGGCCGGTCCTTCAGAGGAAACGCCATGATCAAGTTCTACTTCAACGGCTCGCCCAACCCGACCAAGGTCGCCCTGTTTCTGGAAGAGACCGGCCTCGCCTACGAGGCGCATGCGGTCGACACCCGCATGGGCCAGCAGTTCGAGCCCGCCTTTCTGGCGATCAATCCGAACGGCAAGGTCCCGGCCATCGTGGACGGCGACGCCATCGTCTTCGACAGCAATGCCATCCTGCTCTATCTGGCCGAGAAGACCGGACAATTCCTGCCGGCCGAGGGTCCGGTGCTGCGCGCCGAACTGCTGTCCTGGCTGATGTTCGTGGCGACCGGCGTCGGCCCCTTCTCGGGCCAGGCCGTGCATTTCAAGCATTTCGCGCCCGAGCCGGTTCCCTATGCCCACGAGCGCTACCAGTTCGAGGCGCGCCGGCACTTCACCGTCCTCGACGGGCGCCTCGCCGATCGGCGCTACATGGTCGGGGATGCCTACAGCATCGTCGACATGGATGTCTGGGGCTGGGCCCGGATGGTCCCCTTCATCCTCGGCGAGGACGCCTGGGCGAGCCTGCCCCATCTCAAGCGCCTGCACGACGAGATCGACGCGCGACCGGCAGCCGGCCGGGCCAAGGCGCTGAAGGACCGCTTCGCGTTCAAGCAGACGATGGATGCCGAAGCCCGGGGCCACATGTTCAAGCATCTGAAGCCGGCTGCGTGACCGCCGCCCCCTGAAAGGAAGGCGGCGCAGCATCCGATCGTCCGCCGCAAAACGAAACGGGGCGCTCGAAGGCGCCCCGCTCAATCCGTTACGGGATCATCCGATCCCGAGGCCCTGGATCAGGGCTTGACCTTGACCACGACGGCCGGCTTCTTGACGACGACGACCGGACGCGGCTTGACGACCACGACCGGAGCCGGGGCGACGACGATCGGACGCGGCTTCACGACGACCGGCGCGACGCAGGTATAGCCGTTGAAGGTCCAGCCGACGGCGCAGGCCGGCTCCCAGGCCGGACGGACGACGTAGCCGGCGCGCGGCGCCTTGACGCAATGCTTGCCGTTGGCGTTGCAGTACCAGGCCACGGTCTCGGCGCGCGGAGCGCTCTCAGCACCGGCGATCTTGGCGATCGGCAGAGCGGAAGCGGGCGCAGCCGCGAACACGGCACCGAAAGCGAGGCCGGCAGCGATAACCAGAGACTTCATAATTCCCCCTCCTTGGAAAGGATCCGAGTACCCCCTCCATCTGGGTTTACCGGATAGCCCAACGGAGTCAACGCTCCAAAGGGGCGAAAAGCGGACAGGGTTGACGGCCGTGACGTTCCGGCATCGGCCGGCCACACCGTGCAGCCCGGCCCCGCAATTCTGATAGATTGACGGTTGTGTTGCCGGTCCGACATGTTTCGGTTGTAGCTTTGAGATCTCTCATTTGAGGTCTCTCATTGGAGTGAAGGCGCGTTCATGTCCTTATCCGTTCGCAGACTGTCTGCTGCCGCCATGTCGATCGTGTTCGGCCTGTCGGCGTTTCCGGCCGGACCCGCTTTGGGCGTGGAGGCCAGGTCCGGTCAGGAGACCGCGGTACACGCCTTCTATGTCGTCCACAGCGACTGCTCCGGCGGCGGCGGCCAGAGGGTCGCAATCCGGACGCCGCCGGCCCACGGCTCCGCACGCGTTGCGCTGGTCGCCTATCGAATTTCCGAAGGCAGGCGCTGCGCCGGCAACACCGTCAAGGCGGCCGTTCTCTACTACCGTCCGAATGCCGGGTTCCGCGGCACCGACACGATCGTGATCGAGACGATCTACGCGCGCTTCCCGACCCAGCCCGTCAGCGATGTCTACGCTTCCGAAACGATTTCGGTATCCGTCCGCTGATCGCCACACGCCACCGCGCCGGTGTCAATCCGCAGGCTGATCGCCGCCCCACGTCCCTTCGAAAGGCCCTCGCATGCCAACGCCGAACATCCTTGCATCCCTGACTTTTGCCGCAGCGATCCTGCTGCCCTGCACGGCCATGGGCATCGAGGTCCGCTCCGGACAGGACACCGCCGTGAAGGCCTATTACGTCGTCCGCAGCGACTGCACCGGCGCCGGCGCTCACCAGGTCTCCATCAGGACCCCGCCGGCCAATGGCACTGCGCGTCTCGCCCGGATCACCTGGACCATCGAAAAGGGCGACGCCTGCGCCGGCGAGAAGACCAAGGCGACGGTGCTCTACTACCGCTCGCGGCCGGGTTTCCGTGGCACCGATACGATCACCGTCCAGACCATCCATCAGCTCTATATGGAGGACCCGGTCAGCGACGTGACCAGCACCTACACGGTCACAATCGAGGTGAAGTAGGCGGACGTTGAATCGGACGCCGGACGCAGGGATGCGAACCGCGTGCCAGCGGGGTTCGCAAAACCAAAAATAACCCCTCGGAATCAGAGGGAAATGGTGGGCGGTGAGGGGATCGAACCCCCGACCAACGGCGTGTAAAACCGTCGCTCTACCGCTGAGCTAACCGCCCGACCCCGGCCCGTCGGCCGGATTGCGGCGCAAGCAATAGCCTCGCGTCGTGGTTCGGCGCAAGCGGCACGGCATTGGCCGCACCAATCATCCCGGTACATCGACACCTGGCCGGCGGCCGGGCGGTCCGCGGCGGGCATGCGATGCCGAATGGTACGCCGTGCCGGCCCGTCGGGCCGCTGGCATCGCGGGCGGGGTGCGGATAGAACGGTCGGCGCCCTTGATGCCAAGCCGAACCGGAGAAGACGGACGTGCAACCGACCCGCGACCACCTCGACTGGCCCTTTTTCGCCCAAGGCCATCGCGACATCGTCGCGGCACTCGACAAGTGGATCACGGCCGGCGGCCTGAAGGGCATCGACCATTCCGACACCGACCTCGCCTGCCTGAACATCGTCAAGCGGCTCGGCGAAGTCGGCATGCTGCGCGCCTGCGTGCCGGCCGCCTATGGCGGATTGACCGACACGATCGATTCGCGCCTCGTCTGCCTGACCCGCGAAACGCTGGCCTATTGGGACGGGCTCGCCGATTTCGCCTTCGCCATGCAGGGTCTCGGCACCGGCGCGATCAGCCTCTCCGCCTCCGACGAGATCAAGGCGGCCATCCTGCCGCGCATCGCGCGCGGCGAATCGATCGCCGCCTTCGCGTTGACCGAACCGGAGGCGGGCTCCGACGTGGCCGCGATCGCCTCGACCGCGCGGCTCGACGGCGACAGCTATGTGCTCGACGGCGAGAAGACCTGGATTTCCAACGGCGGCATCGCCGACATCTACACCGTCTTCGTGCGCACCGGCGAGGCGCCCGGCACGCGCGGCCTGTCCTGCTTCCTGGTCCTGCCGAGCGATCCGGGCTTCGTCGTCGCCGAGCGCCTGCAGACGATCGCGCCGCATCCGCTCGCCCGGCTGCGCTTCGAGAATTGCCGCATCCCGGCCAGCCGCCTGATCGGCAAGCCCGGCGAGGGCTTCAAGCTCGCCATGCGCACGCTCGACATCTTCCGCGCCTCCGTCGCCGCCGCCGCGCTCGGTTTCGCCCGGCGCGCGCTCGACGAGGCCGTCGCCCATGCCCGCGCCCGCAAGATGTTCGGCCAGTCGCTCGCCGATTTCCAGCTGACCCAGGCCAAGCTCGGCGACATGGCCGCGCAGATCGATGCCGCCGCGCTGCTGACCTACCGGGCGGCCTGGATGCGCGATGTCCAGGGCAAGCCGACCACCCGCGCCGCCGCCATGGCCAAGATGACCGCGACGGAATCCGCCCAATGGGTGATCGACCAGGCCGTGCAGATGTTCGGCGGGCGCGGCGTGCGGACCGGCGAGATCGTCGAGAGCCTCTATCGCGAGATCCGCGCGCTGCGCATCTACGAAGGCGCCACCGAAGTGCAGAAGCTGATCATCGCGCGCGAACTCCTGAAGGACGCCGAGGCCGAATCCCGGCTGGCGGAAGCGGCGCCGGTGACCGACGCGGTGCACTGACGGCTTGGCCATGGCCGCCGTGCCGCGCCATTGTCGATAAAAAACAATCCGCTCGGACCAATCCGGGCGGCTGCGGTCTGCGTAATCCGGACGTGCCTTCTCCAATGGGACCCGTCCACCGCTCATGCCGACCTCCGAAGCCCCTGCCCTCGTCTGGTTCCGGGACGATCTGCGCGTCGCCGACAACCCGGCGCTGACCCGGGCTGCGGCGAGCGGCCGGCCGATGGTCGCGCTCTATGTGCTCGACGAGGTCTCGCCCGGCATCCGCGCGCCCGGCGGTGCCCGGCGCTGGTGGCTGCATCAGAGCCTGACGGCGCTCGCCGCCGATCTGGCGCGTCTCGGCATCGCGCTGGTTCTCAGGCGCGGGGCGGCCGGCGCCATCGTCCCGGCGCTGGCGACCGCGCTCGGCGCCGGTCTCGTCACCTGGAACCGCCGATACCGGGCGGCCGAAATCGAGGTCGATCGGGCCGTCAAGGCGGAGCTCGCCGCCAAGGGCCACGCGCCGGAGAGCTTCCAGGCGCATCTGCTCCACGAGCCCTGGTCGGTCCGCAGCAAGGTCGACGAACCGTTCCGGGTCTTCACACCGTTCTGGCGCAGCGCCTGCGCGGGTGCCGAACCCCGCGCGCCCCTGCCCGCCCCCGCACGGGTGCGCGGGCTCCAAACGGTGCCCGCGTCAGACCGGCTTGAGGATTGGGCGCTCACGCCGACGCGGCCCGACTGGTCGGGCGGGATCGCCGCGGCCTGGACGCCGGGCGAAGCCGGCGCGGCGGCGCGGCTGAAAACCTTCCTCGACGACGAATTCGCCGGCTATGCCGAGCGCCGCGACCGGCCGGATCTGCCGTCGACCTCGCGCCTGTCACCGCATCTCGCCTTCGGGGAGATCTCGCCCTTCCAGATCCGGCGGGCGGCCTGCCATGCGGTCGAGAGCGGCCGGTCGGCGGCGAGCCGGCGCGACCTGGACAAGTTCCTGGCCGAACTCGGCTGGCGCGAATTCTCCTATCACCTGCTCGGCCAGTTCCCGGACATGGAACGGCGGAACATCCAGCCGCGCTTCGACGCCTTCCCGTGGCAGCCGGACCCGGAACTCCTCGCCGCCTGGCAGCGCGGGCGGACCGGCATCCCGATGGTCGATGCCGGCATGCGCCAGCTCTGGCAAACGGGGTGGATGCACAACCGGGTGCGCATGATCTGCGGCTCCTTCCTGGTCAAGCACCTGCTGCAGGACTGGCGTGCCGGCGAAGCCTGGTTCCACGACACGCTGGTCGATGCCGACGCGGCCAGCAATCCGGCCAGCTGGCAGTGGGTCGCCGGGTCGGGTGCCGATGCCGCGCCCTATTTCCGCGTCTTCAACCCGGTCCTGCAGGGCGAGAAGTTCGATCCCGACGGCGCCTATGTGCGCCGCTTCGTGCCCGAACTCGCCGGCCTGCCCTCCGCCTACCTGCACGCCCCCTGGACGGCGCCCGCCGCCCTGCTCGCCGCCGCCGGGATCCGCCTCGGCTCGACCTATCCGCGACCTGTGGTCGACGTGGCGGCCGGCCGGGACCGGGCGCTCGCCGCCTTCGACCAGCTTAAGTCCAGCCAGACCGCCGCCTGATCCGCCCGCCATTCGTCCTGCCTGCCGTCCATAGGGAAATTTCATGCGTATTGCCGTGATCGGAACCGGAATTTCGGGCAATGCCGCCGCCTGGGCGCTGTCAGCGGATCACGAGCTCGTCGTCTACGAGAAGGAGCCACGCCTCGGCGGCCATGCCCATACGGTCGATATCGACTATCTGGGCCGTCCGATCGCGGTCGATACCGGCTTCATCGTCTATAACGAGCTCAACTATCCGAACATGACCGCCCTGTTCGCGCATCTCGGCGTGCGCACGCAGGCGAGCGACATGAGCTTCGCGGTCTCGGTCGACGGCGGGCGGCGGGAATGGAAGGGCGGCGAACCGCTGCTGTCCGGTCTCTTCGCCATGAAGCGGCAGATCTTCTCGCCCGCGCATCTCTGGATGCTGCGCGAGATCATGCGCTTCAACAAGCTCGCCCTCGCCGACCGCCATGCCGGCCGGCTGACCGACAGGACGCTCGGCACGTGGCTGTCCGAGCGCGGCTTTCGCGGCCGCTTCGTGTCCGACTACATCGTGCCGATGGGCGCCGCGATCTGGTCGACGCCGCTCGACCGGATGCTGCAGTTCCCGGCGCAATCCTTCGTCTCCTTCTTCGCCAACCATCGCCTCGTCCATATGGACCGGCCTGTCTGGCGCACGGTGTCGGGCGGCAGCCGGACCTATGTCGAGGTGCTGACCGCGCCGTTCCGCAACCGCATCCGCACCGGCACCGGCGTGCACCGGGTCGAGCGGCGCGACGGCGCCCATTGGGTCACCGACAGCACCGGCACGACGGAGCGCTTCGACCGGGTGATCATCGCCGCCCATACCGACGAGACGCTGGCCATGCTGGCCGATGCCACGCCGGCCGAACGCGAAATCCTCGGTGCGATCCGGTACCGGCCGAACGAGGCGGTGCTGCATCGCGACCCGAGCCTGATGCCGAAGCGGCGCAGCGCCTGGGCGTCCTGGAACGTGCTGACCTATCCGTCCCAGCCGGAAACGCAGGCGGATGTCTGCGTGACCTACTGGATGAACGCCCTGCAGGGCCTCCCCGACAGCGCGCCGCTCTTCGTCACCCTCAATCCGCCGCGCGAGCCCGATCCAAACCTCGTTTTCCGCCGCTTCACCTACGACCATCCGCAATACGACCAAGCGGCGATCGCCGCGCAGAAGCGGCTCGGCGAGATCCAGGGCCGCCACGGCACCTGGTTCTGCGGCGCCTGGGCGGGCTACGGCTTCCATGAGGACGGGCTGGTGTCCGGTCTCGCCGCGGCCGAGGCCCTCGGCGGGACCGTGCCCTGGCGGGTCGCGGCGGCTGCGCCCCTGGACCGGGCCGCATGAGCCTCGGCACCGCCACGACGGTCGCCGGCAACGGTCCGCCGCCGGACGCCGCCCTGTCGCTCTGCGACGGCGCCGTGATGCATGCGCGGTTCCGGCCGAAGCCGCACCGCTTCCATTACCGGATCGTCTCGCTGCTGATCGACATCGACCGGCTCGACGAAGCCGGCCGGGCCTCGCCCCTGTTCTCGGTCGACCGGTTCAACCTCTACGCCTTCCGGCGCGCCGACCACGGTCCGGCCGACGGCTCCGACCTGCGCGCCTGGGTCGAGCGGGAACTCGCCCGCGCCGGTCTCGCCGAGCCGCCGGCACGCATCCTGCTGCATTGCGGGCCGCGGGTGCTCGGCTTCGGCTTCGATCCGATCTCGGTCTGGTTCTGCTACGACGCCGGCGGCACCCTGACCGCGCTCGTCTACCAGGTCCGCAACACCTTCGGCGACCGGCACAGCTATGTGGCGCCGGTGGCGCCCGGCGAGGCCGGACCGGACGGCATCCGGCAGGAGCGGGCCAAGCTGTTCCATGTCTCGCCGTTCATGGATCTGGCGATGCGCTACCGCTTCCGTATCCTGCCGCCGGGCCGCGGCCTGCGCATCCGCATCCTGGAGGTCGACCGCGACGGACCGATGCTCGCCGCGAGCCACGTCGCGCGATTGCAGCCCTTGACGTCGGCAGGCATCGCGCGATCATTCCTGCGGGTCCCTTGGGTGTCGCTGAAGGTCGTCGGAGCGATCCACTACGAGGCGCTGCGGCTCTGGCTGAAGGGCATGCCCTTCTTCGGCCGGCCGGAACCGCCCCACCCCGTCAGCCATCGCGACGGCGTCGCCCTCCGCAAGACCCAGGGCAACGAAGAGACGGGCGCGGCGCCGATCGCCGGTCCAGCCGGATCGTGACCGCGCCCCCGCTGGACGGGGGGCTGGGAGCCGAACATGACCGAGACCATCCGCGAGATGCGCGATATCGACGCCGCCAATTTCGATCGCGAGACCGTCGGCCTGCCGCGCCTGGCGCGCAACGGGCTGCGCGCCGCACTGCATATCGAGTTCGGCTGTCTGTCGGTGCTGACGCCCGAGGGCCTGGCCCTGCGCTTTCGGGGCCGGCAACCCGGCCCGGACGCAACCGTCGCGTTCAACAATTGGAACGTCATCGCCCGGGCACTGCGCTCCGGCGACCTCGGCATCCACGAGAGCTACGTGCTCGGCGACTGGTCGAGCCCCGACGTGACCGCGTTTCTCGAACTGTTCTGCGTGAACCACCAGATCCTGGACGAGAAGCTGACCGCCAGCCCGCTCGTCCGGCTCTATCTGAAGTTCCAGCACTGGCTGAACAACAACACCCGGGCCGGCTCGCGGCGCAACATCGCCGCCCATTACGATCTCGGCAACCGCTTCTACGAGTTGTGGCTCGATCCTTCGATGACCTATTCGTCCGCGGTGTTCGACGAGCACACGACCGACCTGACCGCCGCACAGACCGAGAAGTACCGTTCGCTGGCCCGCCTCGCCCGGATCGAGCCCGGTCAGAGCGTGCTGGAGATCGGGTGCGGCTGGGGCGGGTTCGCCGAGTTCGCCGCCCGCGAGATCGGCTGCAAGGTGACCGGCCTGACCATCAGCCGCGAGCAGTTCGATTTCGCCTCGCAGCGGATCCAGCAGGCCGGGCTCGGCGACAAGGTCGAGATCCGGCTGCAGGACTACCGCGACGTCGACGGGCGCTTCGATCGGATCGCCTCGATCGAAATGTTCGAGGCGGTCGGCGAGCGCTTCTGGCCGACCTATTTCGACCGCCTGCGGCAGACCCTGAAGCCCGGCGGGGTCGCCGGCCTGCAGGTGATCACCATTCAGGACCGCTTCTTCGAGAGCTACCGTCGCAATCCCGACTTCATCCAGAAATACATTTTCCCGGGCGGCATGCTGCCGACGCCGGAGATCATGACTGAGCTCGGTCGCAAGGTCGGTCTCGTGTTGACATCCGAGAAGGCTTTCGGGCAGGACTACGCACGAACCCTCGCCGAATGGCGTCGGCGCTTCTGGGACGCATGGCCCCGGATCGTGCCGCTCGGCTTCGATGAGAGGTTCAAACGCTTGTGGGAATACTATTTCCACTATTGTGAAGCGGGCTTCCGCTCCGGCAACATAGACGTGCGCCAACTCGTCTATACGAGAAGCGCCTGAGGTCACCCCGCCTGATGACACGATCCACGTCCGTTCCGGGGCAGTCTCCGGCCCAAAGCCGAGAGTTGAGCCTCGCGCGCCTGATAGCCTTCGCGCTCCCGGCCCTGCCGGTGGCGGCCTTCCAGCTCCCCTTCGTCATCATCGTCCCGAACTTCTATGCCGAGACCCTCGGTCTCAGCCTGGCGACGGTCGGCATCCTCAATTTCGCCGTCCGGGCGATCGATGCGATCCTCGATCCGTTCATCGGCTATGGCGCGGACCACATCCGGCCGCGCTGGGGCCGCCGCCGGACATGGTTCGCGGTCGCCGCGGTGCCGATGACCCTCGGCGCGCTGATGGTCTTCAATCCGTTCCCGGCGATCGACGTTTCGAACACCTGGTTCTGGGCGGGCTGGTTCTTCCTGTGGAGCGCGATGCTCTCGGTCGGCTACACCGCGCTGTCGCTCTCGCACCAGTCCTGGGCGGCGGAGCTGTCGCCGTCCTATTACGGCCGCAACCGCATGTTCGCGGCCCGCGAGGTGATGATCGTCGTCGGGACGCTGATCGCGACCGGGTTGCCCTTCGTGCTGTCGAAACTCGGCTATCACGGCGACCGGCCGGTTCTGGTCGCCCTGTCGATCCTGGTCGGGGTGGCGACGCCGCTGTTCGTCTTCCTGACCGTGACGACGGTGCCGGAGCCGCGCGAGGCGACCAACCATCCGCTGAACTTCATCGGCGGACTGAAGGGCATGGCCGCCAACAAGCCGTTCCGGCGGCTGCTCGGCGCCTTCGCCCTGTCCTACATGGCCAACGGCATGGCCGCGGCCTTGCTGATCTATTTCGTGCGCGACTATGTCCGCGGCGACGAACAGACCCAGCGCTTGTTTCTGCTGCTCTACTTCCTGTTCGGCGTGCTTTCGACCCCGCTCTGGCTGTGGGTCGCGCGGCGCACCTCCAAGCACCGCGCCTGGTGCATCGCCATGATGGTCGCCTGCGCGGTGATCGTCTTCTCGCCCTTCGTCGGCCATCACCAGATCGGCGATGCCAGCATCTGGGCCTTCGGCATCATCGTATCGATCGCCGGCTCGGCGGTCGGCGCGGACCTGATGCTGCCGCCGTCGATGCAGGCCGACGTGATCGACGTCGATACGGCGCGCTCCGGCGAGCAGCATACCGGCTTCTATTTCGCCATCTGGGCGCTGGCGACCAAGCTGGCGCTGGCCGTCGCGCTGGGGCTCAGTCTGGTGGTGCTCGGCTATTTCGCCGGGTTCAAGGTCGATCGGCACGACCGCATCGATACCCAGACCCAGTTGCATCAGATCCAGACCGTCGGCGCGCCCGAGGCACCCACCACCCTGCCGCGCGTTCCCGCGGACCCGAACGCCACGCCGGCGCAGAATCACAAGGTCGCCCGCAAGGCGGCGCCGATCGAACAGACGCCCTTCGCCCTCTGGACGCTGGCCATCCTGTACGCCTGGGTGCCGGTGGCGCTGAAAATGCTGTCGGTGCTGCTGATCTGGAACTTCCCGATCGGCGCCAACGAGCAGGCCCGCCTGCGCGAGGAGATCGAAGCGCATATGCGGGAGCGGCAGTCGGGCACGACCGGCTGAGACCGGCCCACGTTTGTGTCTGTCGGACAAAATGCGGCCCGCCTCGGCGGGCCGTTTCGCGTCCGGGCATCGCCGATCTGGGCATCGCTGGTCTGGGCATCGCCGGTCTGGGGATCCCTGACGGACGGCCGCGGCTATCCGCGGGTCAAGCGGCGCACCAGCGGGAAATAGACGCCGTAGGGCAGCATCCGGCCGAATTTCAGCCACCAGGTGAAGCGGCGCGGAAAGGTGATCTCGAAGGCGTCGCGTTCGAGCCCGTCGGCGATCCGGCGCGCGGCGGTCGCGGCCGGGACGATGAACGGCATCGGGAAGGCATTGCGGTCGGTCGCCTCGGTCTCGACGAAGCCCGGCGAGACCAGTTGGACGCGGATGCCGATCGGATCGAGATCGAATTTCAGGCTCTCGGCCAGATTGATCAGCGCCGCCTTGGTCGCCCCGTAGGCGGCGGAGGTCGGCAGGCCCGCATAGCCGGCCACCGAGGACACGATGGCGAGCCGCCCGGCCCCGCGCGCCCGCATGGCTTCGATGGCCGGCAGGACGGTGTTGACGGTGCCTTGCAGATTGACGGCGATCGTTCGGGCATAGGCGTCCGGGTCGGGACGGTCGACGCTGACCGGGAGGTAGATGCCGGCATTGGCGACGACCAGCCCGATCGGGCCATGGGCCGCCTCGACGGCCGGGAACAACGCGCGCATCGCGGCCGCATCGGTCACGTCGGCCGCAGCCGCGCGGATCACGCCCGGCAGGGCTTCGGCCTCGGCCGAAAGGGATTGGAGGAGATCGAGGCGGCGCGCGGTCGCCACCACGGCGCGACCGCGCCCGGCCAGTTCGAGCGCAAGCGCGCGGCCGATGCCCGAACTGGCGCCGGTGATCAGGGCGACGCCCTCCGGCCGGTCATGCGCAGCCATGGTCATGCGTTCCCTTCCCGGATGACGCCCGCCGGCCCGACCGGATGATGGAGCCGGATCCATCCGTCGCCCGACGCGGGCGCCGACGCCGGACGGACCGCCGGCAGAGGCGGTCAGCGCATGAAGGGCGCGAAGAAGCGTCCGATCGGGCCGGTCAGGCGCAGCGGCGCGTCGGTGACGGCGAAGCACAGGCAGTCGGTGCCCGGCTCCGCGATCGGCCGGTGGTCGACCTCGTCGTCGGCGATCGCGATCTCGCCGCGCCCGTAGCGGCCCTCGCCGTCCGAGAAGGCGCCGTCGAGCACCAGGGTCAGTTCCAGACCCTCATGGGTGTGCGCCGGGATCGGCTTGCCGCCCCGGATCCAGTACAGGGTGGCTTCGCAGCCGTCGGTCTCGCCGAGACGGCATTCGCGCACGCCCGGCAGCAGCGTCCGCCAGCGCAGATCGGGCAGGTCCCGACCGAGGAAGCGGGCTAGCGCATCGGGCAGGCGCGGATCGTGCCGCGACGGCGGCGCGCGCGGCGGCTCGTCGGCCGTCAGGGCGAAGATGCGGGCGAGACGCTCGTCGCGATGCCGGATCGGGATCGGCTCGATGGTCTCGAGCTCGGCCCCGGCCATCGCCTCGAGCTGACGCACGAACGGGCGGTTGCGCTCGCTGATCTCCAGGTGCGACGCCACGAGCACGCGTGCAGGCTCCGGAAGGCCGCCGGCAACATAGCCGGCCAGCAAAGTATCGAGGGCATCCGTGCTGGTCATACCGCGGTATCCGATCCGTCCGATGAAGTCCTGGCCGTTCAACCAGACTACGCATCCGGCGCCGATCGGATCACAGCGATCGATCGAATTCCGCACCGGATCGCAACGATCCTCAAACTCGGCAACAATCAAAGCCGAGTTCGCAGCCGCACACTAGATGGCGGGATGGAAACGAACCGGCACCATTGCTGACCGGCCCGGTGGGTCATTTCCATCCGGAGCCTTCCGGCGCAACCGGGTGCCTTGATAATGAAGTTCGGCGCGACAATAAAGTCGGCAGAGCCGGTCCGTCCGGCGTCCGGCGCGGCGCGCCCACCATCGAGGCCTCCCTTGAGCAAGATCGACCCCATGACGAAAGGCCTTCTCGGCGCGATCGGCAACACGCCGCTGATCCGCCTCGAACGGGTCTCCGCCCTGACCGGTTGCACCATCCTCGGCAAGGCCGAGTTCATGAATCCCGGTCAGTCGGTCAAGGATCGCGCCGCGCTGTTCATCATCGAGGACGCGATGGCGCGGGGCGCGCTGGCACCGGGCGGCGTGATCGTCGAGGGCACCGCCGGCAATACCGGCATCGGCCTGTCCCTGGTCGGCAATGCGCTCGGGTTCCGGACCGTGATCGTCATTCCGGAGACGCAGAGCCAGGAAAAGAAGGACATGCTTCGGCTGTGCGGGGCGCAGCTGATCGAGGTCCCGGCCGTTCCCTACAAGAACCCGAACAACTACGTGAAGGTGTCCGGCCGCCTCGCCGAGCAGTTGGCCCGCAGCGAGCCGAACGGCGCGATCTGGGCGAACCAGTTCGACAACACCGCCAATCGCGACGGCCATGCCCGCACGACCGCGCGCGAAATCTGGCAGCAGACCGGCGGCCGGATCGACGGCTTCGTCGCCGCCGTCGGCACCGGGGGTACGCTCGCCGGCACCGCGGCCGGCCTGCGCGAGGCCTCGCAGACCGTGAAGATCGCGCTCGCCGACCCGCACGGCGCCGCGCTCTACGACTACTACACTGCGGGCGTCTTGAAGGCCGACGGCTCGTCGATCACCGAGGGCATCGGCCAGGGACGCATCACCGCCAACCTGGACGGATTCCGGCCCGACTTCGCCTATCGCATTTCGGACGAGGAGGCCTTGCCGATCGTGTTCGACCTGCTCGAACATGAGGGCCTGTGCCTCGGCGGATCGTCCGGCATCAACGTCGCCGGCGCGGTGCGGCTGGCCCGCGAACTGGGGCCCGGCCATACGATCGTGACGATCCTGTGCGACTACGGCACGCGCTACCAGTCCAAGCTGTTCAACCCGGACTTCCTGCGCTCGAAGGCCCTGCCGGTCCCGGCCTGGCTGGAACGGACCGTTGCGATCGATGTCCCGTTCGAGCCTGTCTGAGCCGCAATCTCCCGCTGCCGGACCGCGCTGCGCTGGCCCGGCGCGGACCGCCCCCGCCCGTTGACCACCGCCCCGTTGACCATCGCCCGTTGATCCGACCTGACGCCGCCGGAGCGAAACCGTCATGTTCGACCGTATCGAGCGCATCCTGCTGCTGATCCTGACCCTGGCGGTCCTCGGCTTCGTCGGCGAGCCCTATGTGGCCCGCCTGCTCTATTCCTCCGGCGCGCCCCGGTCGGTGACGCCGCCGGCGGGTCTCGGCGCCGGCGAGACCGCCGTCATCGAGCTCTTCCGCCAGACCTCCCCGTCGGTGGTTCACGTCTTCGCGGAGGCTTCGGCGCGCTTCAACCGGCAACAGGGCGGTCAATCCTCCGGGACCGGCTTCGTCTGGGATGCGGCCGGCCATGTCGTGACCAACAATCATGTCGTCGCCAATGCCGGCCGGATCCGCGTCCGGATGGCGACCGGCGAGATCGTCGACGCGGAGGTGGTCGGCCTCGCGCCCGACAACGACCTGGCCGTCCTGGCGCTCGGGCGGATCAACAAGCCGGCGCCACCGATCGCGATCGGCAGTTCGGCCCAACTGGCGGTCGGCCAGAGCGTCTATGCGATCGGCAATCCCTTCGGCCTCGAACAGACGCTGACCACCGGCATCGTCAGCGCCGTGCAGCGTCAGCTGCCGACCGACGGCGGCGGCGAACTGGCCGATGTCATCCAGACCGACGCGGCCATCAATCCCGGCAATTCCGGCGGCCCGCTGCTCGATTCCTCGGGCCGGCTGATCGGCGTCAACACCGCCATCTTCTCACCGTCGGGGGCCTCGGCCGGGATCGGCTTCGCGATTCCCGTCGACACGGTCAACCGGGTCGTGCCGCAGCTGATCGCCAACGGCCGGGTCCCGACGCCGGGCATCGGCATCGTGGTCGGCGACGAGGCGGTCGCCGCCCGGCTCGGCATCGACGGCCTGGTGGTCGTCCGCACCCAGCCCGGTTCGCCCGCCGAGCGCGCCGGCCTGCGCGGCATCGACGAGGCGACCGGATCGCTCGGCGACATCATCGTCGGCGCCGAGGGCAAGGCCGTCACGCGCCTTGCCGAACTGAAGAAAATCATGGCCGCGGTCGGCATCGGCGGACAGATGACCCTCGTCGTCGAACGCAATGGCCGCACATTCGAAGTGAAGCTGCTCATTCGAGATGTCGGCGCCGGCCGCGGGTAGATTTGTCGCCGCCAGCGCAACCATATGTTTTGCGACCCTTGCGGGTGCCGCTGCTGTTCAACCGCCTTCGCGGAACTGCCTATACGAATTTCGAATGCGACCGCAGACTCCATAGCATCTCGCCTGCCACGGCCGGACGGGATCATCATTTGATATTTCTGTCCAAAGCGATTTTACGCAACGTTAATCACATTTTTCTTAGAGTTAAGCCTCGCACCAAGACGCTTCTCATCGTCGGCGTGACACGAACATAGGACGGCGACGATCCGAACCCAGTCGACGTGAGCCAGGGATAGGCCTTTTCAGGTCGGGCCTTGCGCGTCCCGCGGTCTCCGAAGGGACTGCCAGCCCGGCGCTCGGGGCACCCCGATCGACGCCAAGGGCTGGACCTGCACAGCCGACGTATCACCGCCCAAGTCTGAAACGCCCCAAAATCAAAAGACGGCAAACGAGGTCGCCATGAATAACTTGCGCATATCCATGAAGATCGCACTGACCTTTGCGGTCTTGATCGTGGTCTCGGTCGCCGCAAACATTTATATCTTTATGAATGAGCGAACCGTCGAAAAGGCCGTTGACTGGAACCAGCATACCTATGCTGTCCTGCAGCAGGCAGATGCCGTCGGGGCGGCGATTGTCGACCAGGAGACCGGCTTCCGGGGCTTTCTGATCACCAACAATCCCGGCAATCTCGATCCGTACAAGGCCGGGATCGCCAGCTTCAAGACGGCCTTCGACAAGATCAAGGCGCTGACCTCGGACAATCCCGCGCAGCAGCGCCGGCTCGACGAAGTGATGGCGGCCGCGGAGACCTGGCGCCGGGACGTGGCGGAAAAGGGCATCCAGTGGATGGCCAGCGAAGCGACGCGGGAACAGGCGCGCGAACTGGAGCGCAGCGGTGCCGGCAAGCGCTCGATGGACGGCATTCGCGTTCTGCTGAAGGACATCAAGGCCGGTGAAGAAGCGCTGCTCGCGGCGCGCTCTAAGACGCTCGACGATTCGCTTGGCGAAATCGGCCTGGCGATCGTGGTCAGCGGCATCCTGATGGCCGTCGTCGCCGTCCTCGGCATCATGATGTTGGCGAGCATCATCGCCAAGCCGATCACGATCATCACCCAGCGCATGCACGCCATCGCCGACGGAAATCTTGCGACGGAAGTTCCCTATCAGGATCGCAAGGATGAAGTCGGCATGATCGCGGGCACCTTGCAGAGTTTCCGCGACAGCCTCGTGGCCGCCGAGAAGGCGCGCCGCGATCAGGCCGCGCGCGAAGCCGCGGACCGGACCCTCACCGAGCGCCGCGCCCGACTGGCCGAGAATTTCGTCGACCGGATGCAGTCTCTCGCCAACAGCTTCACCCAGTCGTCGGGCCAGGTTTCGGACGCCGCCAAGAACCTTTCGGCGACGGCGGAAGAGACCTCGCGCCAGGCGCAGTCGGTCGCCGCCGCCGCCGAAGAGGCGTCCGCCAACGTGCAGACGGTCGCCGCGTCGACCGAAGAACTCTCCGCCTCGATCCGGGAGATCGCCGGCCAGGTCACCCGGTCGAGCGAGGTCGCCAATGTCGCCGCCTCGGAAGCCGGACATACCGAAAACGACGTGAAGGCGCTGGCCGAGGCGGCCGCGAAGATCGGCGAGGTCGTCGACCTGATCAACAACATCGCCGGCCAGACCAACCTGCTCGCCCTCAACGCCACGATCGAAGCGGCGCGCGCCGGCGAAGCCGGCCGCGGCTTCGCGGTGGTGGCGTCGGAGGTCAAGCAGCTTGCCTCCCAGACCGCCAAGGCAACCGAAGAGATCGGCTCCAAGATCAACGAGATCCAGCAGGCCACCAACCGGACGGTCGGCTCGATCAACCGGATCGTCGGAACCATCTCGCAGATTCAGAGCATCTCCTCGATGATCGCGACGGCGATCGAGGAACAGGGTGCCGCCACCGGCGAAATCTCCTCCAACACGCAACAGGCCGCCCGTGGCACCGAGGACGTGACCAACAACATCACCGGCGTCGGCCGCGCCGCCGAAATGACCGGCGCCGCCTCGACCCAGTTGATGGGCCTTTCCGGCAGTCTGTCGGTCCAGGCGAAGGACCTGCAGAAGGAAGTGAGCCAGTTCGTCGATCAGCTCAAGGCCGCCTGACGCCTGCCGAACCGAGCCGCCATGCGCGACCCCGGGCTCCACAGCCCGGGGTCGTTTGCTTTCGATCGAAACCGAGCCGGGGACACGGCCAATCCGGCGCGGCGGGGCGACCGGGCCGTCCGCCGCCTCACCGAGAGGAAGCCGTGCAAGCCGCATCAGCGACGATCACATCGCTACGTCTTCCGGTCGAAATTCCGTTGCGAATGCATATTCGAATACGAATACAATATAACCGAGTCTCGTTCATAACATCGGATTTTCGCCTTCCACTCCGAGAAGACTACTTATTGCAATCAGTACATCGAATATTTAACAATTATTAACCATAGAATCCTCAAAATGGGCGCGACGTTCAAACCAGTCGGGGGATCCGATGTCTTTCAAAGATCTGACGCTCGCCACCAAGATCACCGCGCTATTGATGTTGCTGGCTTTGACTTCTATGGGCGGCATTCTGTATGCAGCCCATTCGATGAGGTCGATCGACGAGAGCTACTCGCGTCTTCTGACAGCCGAATCCAATGCGACCGTCTATGTTGCCCGCGCCAATCGGAACATTTCGGATCTGATCGCGTCGCTCTACGGCAATGCTGCCGCCACGACTGACGCGATGAACCAGCAGATGGCGGGGAACCGCCGCAAGGCGTTCGAGCTGTTCGAAGACAATCTCGGCAAGGCGCGCACGTCGCTCCCCTCGAAGGCGGCCGATCTCGACGCGCTGTCCAGCGGGATTCGCGCGGTCATGAACGGCGTCTGCGGTGATGTCGCGCGGATGTCGCAATCCACCGACCCGACGGAGAACCAGAAGGCCTTGGGCAAGATGGTTTCCGATTGCGAACCGCAGATGCGGGACGTGCAGGGGCGGCTGGTCAAGTTCAACGATGTCCTGATCGCCGCCGTCGACAAGATCAGCGACGACAACTCGGCCATGACCAGCTCGGTCTCGATGATGACGCTGCTGGGCATGGTCCTGGCCACCGTCCTCGTGGTCGGCCTTGCCATCATGATCGTGCGCGCCAGCGTGTCCACGCCGATCGCCCGCCTGCTGCAGACCATGACGACGATCGGCAAGGGCGATTATTCCGTGACGATCGAGAACACCGAGCGTCGCGACGAGGTCGGGCAGCTGGCCCGCGGCCTGGATGCCTTCAAGGCGGCCCTCGCCGAGGCCGAACGGCAACGCCGGGCGCAGGAGGCTGCCGCCGCAGCCGAGCAGGAGCGCATCCGCAAGCGCGGCACGCTCGCCGAACAGTTCGTCGCCCGCATGGAGGCGATCGCGACCGCCTTTGCCAAGTCCTCGGGTGAGGTTTCCGACGCCGCCCGCAATCTCTCGGCGACCGCCGAGGAGACCAGCCGTCAGGCCCAGGCCGTGTCCGGCGCCGCCGAGGAGGCCTCCACCAACGTCCAGACCGTGGCCGCCTCGACCGAGGAAATGTCGACCTCGATCCGCGAGATCGCCGGCCAGGTCGCCAAGTCCAACTCCGTCGCCAAGGTGGCCGCCGACGAGGCCGCCCGCACGGAGATGGATGTGAAGGCCCTGTCGCAGGCCGCCGACAAGATCGGCGAGGTCGTCGATCTGATCAACAACATCGCCGGCCAGACCAACCTCCTCGCCCTCAACGCCACCATCGAGGCGGCGCGGGCCGGCGAGGCCGGCCGCGGCTTCGCGGTGGTCGCCTCCGAGGTCAAGCAATTGGCGGCCCAGACCGCCAAGGCGACCGAGGAGATCGGCGGCAAGATCGGCGAAATCCAGCTCGCCACCAACCGCACCGTCGGCGCGATCGAGAAGATCGTCGGCACGGTCGCGGACATCCAGGCCATCTCGTCGGCCATCGCCTCGGCGATCGAGCAGCAGAGCGCCGCGACCGGCGAGATCTCGTCCAACACCCAGCTCGCTGCCCGCGGCACCGAGCAGGTGACCGAGAACATCACCGGCGTCGGCCGCGCCGCCGAGATGACCGGCGCCGCCTCCAACCAGCTGATGGGCCTCTCCGGCACCCTGTCGGGCCAGGCCAAGGACCTGCAGAAGGAGGTCAATCTCTTCGTCGAGCAGCTCAAGGCCGCCTGACCCCGCCGTCCCTGCCCTATCCGAACGGCCCCCGGCTCGTCACCGCGGGGCCGTTTCGCATTCGCACGCCCCCCGCGGCCGCCGCGACGCCCGCCCCGCGCGGACCTTCCCCGTCAGGTCCGGCATCGCCCGACAATCGGCTTGTCGCCCAGCGCCCCGGCGGGCATCGGACAGGGCGTCCGGCCTGTGGCAGATTGCGACGGCCCACAGCGCCAGGACCTCGGGAGCTCTTGAGTCTTCCGCCGCCGGAGTGCCGCCGTCCATGCGATTCCTTCTGAAGCTCGTTGCCTGGCTGGTCGGGCTCGCCGCCCTGGCCGGCCTCGCCTTCCTGGCCTTCGCCAGCTTCGTGCTGCGCGACCTGTTCAAGGGCTGGGAGCCGGCACCGACCGCCTGGAGCGACGAAGCCGAGGTGCCTGCGGCCTTCGCAGGTCCGGTCCCGGCCGCCTTCGGTACCCCCGTCGCGCCGAAATGCCCGGCCGGCGGCTTCCGCCCGGTGCGCGGGCCGAACCCGACCGGCGCCCTGTTCCTGACCGTGTTCATGCCCTGGTACGGCATCCCGGCCCTGTTCTCGCGCGACGAACTCCTGAACGCGCCGCGCGGCACGATCACGATCCGCGCCATCGATCCCCGCGACGGCGCGGTCGCCGGGACCGCCCAGGTCGCCGCCATCCGGGACCCGGAAGACCGGTTCCTGGAGCAGGTGCCGTCCGGCACGCCGATGACCCTCCCGGCCGGCGCCTATCGCTTCCGCGTCGCGCTCGGCACGCAGCCGATGCGGTGGGGCGAGGCCGCCGCCACCGTCACCGAGGGCGGCAAGGCCGAGGTGACGATCCCCCTCGACCGGATCGCGCCGGCGATCGAGCCGATCCCGGTCGACGGCGCGCCCCCGGCCGCCAGCCGCATCCGGCTCGCCTGGTCGAACCCGGCGGCACCCGACGGCCTCGCCGTGATGGCCCGCGTCGGCGCCCGCGGCGGCGATCCGCGCAAGGCCGAGGCGCTCGGCGTCCGGCGCGAGGTGCATCTGGAGGCGAGTGCCCGGCCCGGGCGCCATATCGCATCCTATCTCTCCTGCGCGCCGATCCTGCGGGTGGCGCGCTGGGTGGTCGAGGTCGGCCCGAGCGACGCCCGGATCGGCCTGCCGGAGCGCATCCGCGGCGGCGATTCGCTGAAGCTTCCGGTCACCGGCAGCTTCGCCCGTTCGGCGACCTGGGGGGTGCGCGAGGCCGAGGGCGACCGCCGCAACGTCGCCTCCGGCTTCGTCGATGCCGGCAAGACGATCGATTTCGTCGCGCCGCTCTCCGGCGGACGGTTCAGGCTGGAGATCGACGGCGACGACGGCCCCCTGGCCGAGGCGACCCTGGAGGTCGCCCCGACCGCCGTCCGGGTGATCGGGCCGGCATCGGCGCGCTTCCGCGAGCCGGTCGAACTCGGCTGGGCGAGCGAGGTGCCGGCGGCGCTGCAGCTCGAGTTACGCCCCTTCGAACCCGCCGGCTGGCCCGGCTTCCGGCCGACCGACACGGTGACGAAGCCCGGTCCGACCCGCGCGCTGTGGCGCCTGCCGCCGGGGCGCAGCCAGTTGCGGCTGGTCCATGTCGGCCAGGCCGACCTGCCGGTCGCCGAACTTGTGATCGAGGTGACGGACGGTCCCGCATTCGTCGCTCCCCCGCGCACGGTGCGCCCGGGAGCCTGGCTCGATCTCACCGTCTCGTTGCCGGCCGCAGACGGCGACCGGATCGCGATCGTGCGACGCGGTTACACCACCCTGTCGGATGTCGCGGTGGCGACGCTTGCGGCCCGTGCCCGAACCGCCCGCCTGCAGGCACCGGACGAACCCGGCGACTATGATCTCGTCTATGTGCCGGTCGAAGCGATCATCAAGAATTCCGATCCGGCCATGCCGATCCGGCACGGGTTCACGGTCTCCCCCGCATCGCCCTGACAGCCTGCTGTTTCCTTCAATGACAGGTCTGATATGAAGGATCCGCGAGGCGCAGGCGACCGATGTCCCCCAACGACGGGGCCGGACGCGCCGGGCGAAGGGGAGGAATGGGCATGGCTGGGCATGCGGACGGACCCGCGCGGGGCGAGCGGGGCGGTCTCAATCAGAGTATCCTGGGGGGGCTCCTGCTGATCGCGCTGGCGGCCTTTGCCTGGTGGGCGGTCTCGTCGCTGAACGCCGGCACCATGCGGGCGATGGGACCCGCCATGATGCCGAAGATGCTGGCGGGTCTGCTGGGCCTCTGCGGCGTGCTGCTCGTCGCCTTCGGCATCGTCAAGCCGGATGCCCGGGTCGAGGGGCTGCATCTGCGCCCGGCGATCATGATCCCGCTCGGCCTGGTGGTCTTCGCCCTGACGATCCGCCCGTTCGATCTCGGCTTCATGGTGACGCCCGGGCTCGGCATCGCGATCGCCGGTCCGCTCGCCATGCTGATCGGCGGCCACGCGAGCCCGCAGGCGCGCCTCGGCGAACTGGTCCCGCTCTCCCTCTTCCTGACCGCCTTCTGCATCATCCTGTTCGGCGATCTGCTCAATCTGGCGATCCCGGTCTATCCGCTGGCCTTGCAGGACCGGATCCCGGCCGGCTGGTCGCATCACGGCATCCTGCGCCTGATCGCCGCCGTCTATGTCGCGGTCGGTGCCCTGACCGCCATCCCGGCTTTCGCCGCGGCCCGCCGGGAGCGCGCCCATGACTGATTTCCTCGCCAATCTGGCGCTCGGCTTCGGCGTTGCGCTGACGCTGCAGAATATCCTGCTCTGCTTCATCGGCTGCCTGGTCGGCACCCTGATCGGCGTGCTGCCGGGCGTCGGCCCGATCGCCACGATCGCGATGCTGCTGCCGATCACCTTCAACATCGATCCCGTCGGCGCGCTGATCATGCTCGCCGGCATCTATTACGGCGCCCAGTATGGCGGCTCGACCACCGCCATCCTGGTCAACATCCCCGGCGAGGCGACCTCGGTGGTCACCGCCATCGACGGCCATATGATGGCCCGCAACGGCCGGGCCGGCATCGCGCTCGGCGTCGCCGCGATCGGCTCCTTCTTCGCCGGCACGGTCGCGACCCTGCTGATCGCCGCGCTCGGCGCGCCGCTGAGCCGGCTCGCGCTCCTGTTCACGGCACCCGAATATTTCTCGCTGATGGTGATGGGGCTCGTCTTCGCGGTCGTGCTGGCGCGCGGCTCGATCCTGAAGGCGATCTCGATGATCGTGCTCGGCGTGCTGCTCTCGACCATCGGCAACGACCTGGAGACCGGCGAGGAGCGGATGACCTTCGGGCTCGCCTTCCTGGCCGAGGGCATCGATTTCGCGGTCCTGGCGATGGGCCTGTTCGGCATCGCCGAGATCCTGCGCAGCCTGGAGGAGAGCGAATCCCGCGACGTGGTGCGCCGGCCGATCGGCCGGCTGCTGCCGAGCCTCCAGGACCTCAAGGAATGCGTCAATCCGGTGCTGCGCGGCACGGCGATCGGCGCGGTCCTCGGCATCCTGCCCGGCAACGGCGCCGTGCTCGGTCCCTTCGCCTCCTATGCGGTGGAGAAGAAGATCGCGCGCGATCCGAGCCGCTTCGGCCGCGGCGCCATCGAGGGCGTCGCCGGTCCGGAGAGCGCCAACAATGCCGGCGCGCAGACCTCGTTCATCCCGCTCCTGACGCTTGGCATTCCGCCCAACGCCGTGATGGCGCTGATGGTCGGCGCGATGACCATCAAGGGCATCATTCCCGGCCCGCAGGTGATGACCAAGAATCCGAACCTCTTCTGGGGCATGATCGCCTCGATGTGGGTCGGCAACCTGATGCTGCTGATCATCAACCTGCCGCTGGTCGGCCTCTGGGTGCGCCTGCTGAAGGTGCCCTACCGGCTGCTGTTCCCGTCGATCCTGATCTTCTGCGGCATCGGCATCTATTCGATCGGGTCGCAGCCGATCGACGTGATGCTGATCGCCCTGTTCGGGCTGATCGGCTACGGCTTCATCAAGGTCGGCTTCGAACCCGCGCCGCTGCTGCTCGGCTTCGTGCTCGGCAAGCTGATGGAGGAGAACCTCCGGCGCGCGCTGTCGCTGTCGCGGGGCGACCCGATGATCTTCTTCGAACGCCCGATCAGCGCCGTCCTGCTGGTGATCGCCTTCGCGGCCCTCGCCGTCGCCCTGCTTCCGTCGATCCGCCGGGAGCGCGACGAGGTCTTCACCGAGTGATGGCTTCGCCTTCACGCTTCAAACCAAAAATGGGAGGTATCCGCATGAAATCCTTGATTCTTGCCGCCGCAGCCGTGGTCGGCTTCGGCACTGCCGCCCTGGCCCAGGACAACTATCCGGTCCGCCAGGTGACCATGATCGTGCCCTTCGCGGCGGGCGGCCCGACCGACGTGGTGGCGCGCATCGTCGGCGACCACATGTCGAAGACGCTCGGCCAGCAGATCGTGGTCGAGAACGTCGCCGGCGCCGGCGGCACCACCGGCATCACCCGCGGCGCCCAGGCGGCACCGGACGGCTACACGATCATGATGGGCCATATGGGCACCCATGGTGCCGCGCCGGCCCTCTATGCGAACCTCAAATACGACCCGGCCAAGGACTTCGCCCCGATCGGGCTGGCCGCCGGCACGCCGATCCTGATCGTCGCCAAGAAGGACTTCCCGGCGCCGGATCTGAAGGGCTTCATCGCCTATGTGAAGGCCAACGAGGCCAAGATCAACATGGCCCATGCGGGCGTCGGCTCGGTCTCGCACTCGACCGGCGTGCTGCTCAACGCCCAGCTCGGCATCAAGCCGGCCATGATCGCCTATCGCGGCACCGGCCCGGCGCTGAACGACCTGATGGCCAACTCGGTCGACTACATGGCCGACCAGATCGTCAACGTCGCCCCCCAGATCGCCGCTGGCACCATCAAAGCCTATGCGATCGCCACCCCGGAGCGCTCCCCGGCCCTGCCGAACGTGCCGACCACCAAGGAAGCCGGCCTGCCCGACTATCAGGTCTCGGCCTGGAACGCGGTCTTCGCCCCGAAGGGCACGCCCGCCCCGATCGTCGCCAAGCTGTCGGCGGCGCTCGACAAGGCGCTTGACGACGAGAACACCCGCAAGCGCCTGCTCGAACTCGGCGGCGTCATCCCCGACAAGGCCGGCCGCACCCCCGCGGCCCTGCAGACGCTGGTCGAAAGCGAAGTCGCCCGCTGGAACCCGATCCTGAAGGGCATGGGCGAGAAGTGACGACAATCCGGTCGGGAGCGGCGGTCCGTCGTTCCCGACCGACACTCGGCGGCAACGCCGATCCGGATCGCCGCGCGGCGGCATGACCGGAAACAGACCCGCCGCATCCGGTTCGCGTCCATCCGGTCCGAGACCGACCGCCGCCGGCCCGGAGCCATCGCGGTGTCAACACCCGCAAAGCCGGGTCCATCGAATTCCAGGCATCAGAGAAAGCGCAGCCGGGCATCAGCCCGAACGCCGCCGGCCGGCCCAGGTGTCCGACCCAGGCGCCCCGCATAGGCGAATCCAGGTTTGAGCTGCTGTCAGACCAACCGGCTTTGGGTCTTGGCGGCGGCGACGAAGGCCTTGAAGAGCGGGTGCGGCTCGAAGGGGCGGCTTTTCAGCTCGGGATGGTACTGCACGCCGACGAACCAGGGGTGGTCGACCAGTTCGACGGTCTCCGGCAGCACGCCGTCAGGCGACATGCCGGCGAAGCGCATGCCGTTCGCTTCCAGGCGATCGCGATAGGCGATGTTGACCTCGTAGCGATGGCGATGGCGCTCGGAGATCTCGGTCGCGCCGTAACAGGCCGCGATCTTGGAGCCGGGGGCGAGCTTCGCCGTGTAGGCGCCGAGCCGCATGGTGCCGCCGAGATCGCCGCCCTCGGCGCGCCGCTCCAGCTCGTTGCCGCGCGCCCATTCGGTCAGAAGGCCGACGACCGGCTCGTCGCAGGGGCCGAACTCGCTCGAATTGGCACCTTCGACGCCGGCCAGGCTGCGCGCCGCCTCGATCACCGCCATCTGCATGCCGAAGCAGATGCCGAAATACGGGATGCCGCGCCGGCGGGCATAGCCGGCTGCCGCGATCTTGCCTTCGGTGCCGCGCTTGCCGAAGCCGCCCGGCACCAGGATGCCGTGGACATGCTCCAGGAACGGCGCCGGATCCTCCTTCTCGAAGATCTCCGATTCGATCCAGTCGATGTCGACCTTGACCCGGTTGGCGATGCCGCCATGGGTCAGCGCCTCGATCAGCGACTTATAGGCATCCTTCAGCCCGGTATACTTGCCGACCACCGCGATGGTGACGCGGCCTTCCGGGTTGTGGATGCGCTGGGAGATGTCCTGCCAGCGCTCCAGATTCGGCTTCGGCGCGCCGGTGATGCCGAAGGCGGCCAGCACCTCGTCGTCGAAGCCCTCGCGGTGATAGGCGATCGGCACGTCGTAGATCGAGGCCACGTCGAGCGCCTGGATCACGGCGGAGGGCCGGACGTTGCAGAACAGCGAGAGCTTCTTGCGCTCCGATTCGGGGATCTCGCGATCGGCCCGGACGAGCAGGATGTCCGGCTGGATGCCGATCGAGCGCAGTTCCTTGACCGAATGCTGGGTCGGCTTGGTCTTCAGCTCGCCCGCGCTCGGGATGTAGGGCATCAGCGTCAGGTGGATATAGACGGCATGGCCGCGCGGCAGATCGTTGCCGAGCTGGCGGATCGCCTCGAAGAAGGGCAGGCCCTCGATGTCGCCGACGGTGCCGCCGATCTCGACCAGCACGAAATCGTAGCCGTCATTGCCGGTGACGACGAATTCCTTGATCGCGTCGGTGACGTGCGGGATCACCTGCACGGTGCCGCCGAGATAGTCGCCGCGGCGCTCCTTGGTCAGGATGTCCTGATAGATGCGGCCGGTGGTGATGTTGTCCTGGCGGTTCGCCGGACGGCCGGTGAAGCGCTCGTAGTGACCGAGATCGAGATCGGTCTCGGCGCCGTCGTCGGTCACGAAGCATTCGCCGTGCTGGTACGGCGACATCGTGCCGGGGTCGACGTTGAGATAGGGGTCCAGCTTGCGCAGGCGGACCTTGTAGCCGCGCGCCTGGAGACAGGCTCCGAGAGCCGCTGAAGCGAGGCCCTTGCCCAGGGAAGAAACCACGCCGCCGGTGATGAAGACGTACCGCGCCATGGGCCTCGACCTAACCACGTGCGGACCGATTCGCGAAGAGGCGCCGCAACGTTCAAAACAAAAACATGGAGGGCGCCGGTCAGCCCTCCGGGGCCCGGCCGCGCCATCCGACGATTGAGTCACCGTCCGGAAAGTCCCGTCCGGCCGGACATCGGCCCGGCGCGGGGGGAACCGGCCGGGACGCCGCCGGCGATCCGGTCCGGCGTCCGCGACCCGTAGTGCCGCTACTGCGGGTTGGCCGGAGCCGCCGGACCACGCTGCTGCTGCTGTTGCATCAGCTGATCCAGAACGCCGCCCTGACCTGCCCCCGGAGCGGGAGCCGGCGTGGCGCCGGGGGTCGCCGGAGCACCGGCCGCGGCCGGCGCCTTGTCGAGGATCGAAGACGGCCGCTCGCCGCGATGGCTGGAGGCCAGCACGCCGAGGAGCAGCGAGGTCGCGAAGAAGCCGGCGGCGAGGAAGCCGGTCGTGCGGGTGAGCACGTTGGCGGTGCCGCGCGACGACATGAAGCCGCCGCCGCCGCCGATGCCGAGCGCCCCGCCCTCGGACTTCTGGATCAGAACCGCGCCGACCAGCGCGATCACGATCATCAGATGAATGACGATGATGACGGTTTCCATCGAATCGTCCCGGTAGTCCCGTGGGCCGCTGGCGTCCAGGGGATGTGATTGCACGAACGCATGCCGAGCCGGACCGTGGTTCGATCCCGCTCGGCATCAGATAGGAAGCCGCCAGCGGCGGCGCAATTCGGATGCGTCATACACGATCGCGCGGCCGGTTGCCAACCCGCTCGATGCGGGCCGGACGGACGGCGCCCCACAAGGCGCCCGTTGCACCCCGCAAGGCGCCCGTCTCACCCCGCAAGGCGCGGACGCCGCGCTGCCGTCAGCGATAGGCGGCGGCGATTCCCAGGAAATCGGCGGCCTTCAGGCTGGCGCCGCCGACCAGCGCGCCGTTCACGTCCGGCACCGCCATCAATTCCGCCGCGTTGGACGGCTTGACCGAGCCGCCGTAGAGGATGCGGACATTGCTGCCCTCCGCACCGAGCAGGGCCACAAGGCGGCCGCGCAGGAAGCCATGCACCTCCGCCACGTCGGCCGGCGTCGGCGTCAGCCCCGTGCCGATCGCCCAGACCGGCTCGTAGGCGACCACCAGATTGCCCGCATGCGCCCCGTCCGGCAGCGAGCCGGCCAGCTGGCCGCCGACCACCTCCAGCGTCCGACCGGCCTCGCGCTCGGCGCGGGTCTCGCCGATGCAGACGATCGCGGTCAAGCCGGCGCGCAGGGCCGCCTCGGCCTTGGCCTTCACGACGGCGTCGGTCTCGCCATGGTCGGAGCGGCGTTCGGAATGGCCGACGATCACGGCCGTGCCGCCGGCATCGGCGATCATCTCCGCGGCGATGTCGCCGGTATGGGCGCCGGAGGCGGCGGCATGGCAATCCTGCCCGCCGACCGCGATCCCGGTCCCCGTCGCGCGCGCCGCCAGGGCCGCCAGGAGGGTCGCGGGCGGACAGACCATCAGGTCGATCCGTCCGGCCAGCGCGGCGTCGAAGCCGGCGGCCATCCGGTCGATCTCGGCCAGCGCGGCCGTGAGCCCGTTCATCTTCCAGTTCCCGGCGACCAGCGGCTTCATACCCATTTCCTCCACGCGTCTTCTGGTGCCGCCGGCTTACCAGACCGCCCCGACGGCCGGAAGGCCGCCGAAAGGCGTGCCGGCCCGATCGACCGCCGCCCGAGGCCGCCGGCGAGGCCCCGGCGCCCGCCGAATCCATGCGCGATCGGCGCGCCTTGCCCTTGTCGGGCGGTCTCCCTATGATCCGCGCCGCTCGCGGGGGTCCCCGCTCGTCAGACCAGGAACCGGTCCCAGTCCATGCTCGACTCCATGCGCCGCGGCGCCTCCACGTGGATCGCCAAGCTTCTGCTGGCGCTTCTCATCGTCAGCTTCGGCATTTTCTGGGGCGTCTCGGACGTGTTCCGCGGCTTCGGCGGCAATACCGTCGCCACCGTCGGCAGTCAGAAGGTGACCACCACGGCCTTCGACCAGGCCTATCGGCGCGAGCTCGATACGATCGGCCGGCGCCGCGGCAAGCCGATGACCCGCGACGAGGCGAACCGGGCCGGCCTGCCGGCCCTGCTGATCAGCCAGATGGTGACCGATGCGGCGATCCTGGATGCCGCCCGCCGGCTCGGCGTCGGCGTGTCCGACATCGAACTGGTGCGCCAGATCCAGGCCGACCCGACCTTCCAGGCCGGCGGTCAGTTTTCGCGCGGCCGGTTCAGCCAGATCCTGCAGAGCAACGGCTGGTCGGAGGATCAGTATATCGCCCTCGCCCGCGACAGCGCCATCCGCAGCCAGTTGATCGAGGCCGTCGCCGGCCCGATGCCGGCGCCGAAGATGCTGCTGGAGGCCGCCAACGCCTACCGCAACGAGGAGCGGGTCGTCTCCTATCTGCAGTTGACCCCGACCATCGTCGGAGACATCGCGGATCCGGCGCCGGACGTGCTGAAGAGCTATTTCGAGGAGCGCAAGGTCCAGTTCCGGGCGCCCGAATACCGCAAGGTGGTGGCGCTTGCCATCGACCCAGAGACCATCGCCCGGCCCGGCGACGTGACCGACGACGACGCCAAGGCCGCCTACCAGCGCAACCTCAGCCGCTTCGGCGATCCGGAAAAGCGGCGCGTGCAGCAGATCGCCTTCGACAAGCCGGAAGAGGCCGAGGCGGCAGCCGCGCTGCTCAAATCCGGCAAGAGCTTCGACGACCTGCTCGCCGAGCGCGCCATCAAGGCCGAGGATGCCGATCTGGGCCTCCTGAGCAAGGCCGGCTTCCTCGATCCGGCGGTCGGCGAAGCGGCCTTCGGGCTGGCCAAGGACGGCGACGTGACCGGCGTGGTCAAGGGCCGCTTCCGTACCGTGATGCTGCGTCTGATGGAGATCAAGCCGGCCGGCCAGAAGCCGTTCGAGGAGGTCAAGGCCCAGCTCAAGTCCGAGGTCGCGCGCGAGCGGGCCGTCAACGAGATCATGTCCCGGCACGACCAGATCGAAGATGCCCGCGCCGGCGGCGCGCATCTCGACGAGGTCGCCAAGCGCTTCGATCTGAAGTCGGTTTCCGTCGAGTTCGACCGCACCGGCCGCGCGCCGGACGGATCCTCGCCGACCGGGCTGCCCGAGGCGGCCAAGCTCATTCCGGCCGCGTTCGAAAGCGATGTCGGCGTCGAGAACGACACCATCCCGCACGGCGCCAACGGCTTCGTCTGGTTCGAAGTGACCGCCATCACGCCCGCGCGCGACCGTCCCCTCGAGGAGGTGACCGCCGAGGCGACCGCGCGCTGGAAGGCCGACCAGTTGCGCGCGCGGCTCGCCGCCAAGGCGGTGGAACTGACCGCGCGCATCGAGAAGGGTGAGCCGATCGGGGAGGTCGCCAAGTCGGCTGGGCTCGAGGTCAAGACCTCGCCGGCCCTGAAGCGCGGCGAACCCGCGGAAGGCCTCGGTGCCGGCGTCGTGTCGGCCGCCTTCTCGGGGCCTGAGGGCACCGCCACGACGGCCCTCGGCGAGGACGGCAGCCGCTTCGTGATCCGCGTCAAGGAAGTCAACGAGGCGGTCTTCTTCGGCGACACCGACACCAGCCGCGCGCTCGACAAGCAGATCGCCACCGACATCCAGAACACGTTGCAGGAGCAGTATATTCGCCAGCTGCGCAACGATGTCGGCTTCTCGGTCAACCAGCAAGTGCTGTCCCGCCTGGTCGGCAACAGCCCGAACCCGTGACGGATCGGCTCCATGCGCATCGAACCGGGTGAAGAACGCGTCGTCGAAGCCTATGCGGCCGGTCGGCCGACCGTGGTCTGGACGACGCTGGTCGCCGATCTCGAAACGCCGGTCTCCGCCTATCTGAAGCTCTGCGGCGCGCGCGACCACTGCTTCCTGCTCGAATCGGTCGAAGGCGGCGCCGTGCGCGGCCGCTACTCGATGATCGGGCTCGACCCGGATCTGGTCTTCCGCGCGGTCGGCGAGGCCGGCGCGGTCAACCGCCGCTTCGCCTCCGACCGCGATGCTTTCGAGCCGGTGCCGGGCCGCTCGCTCGATGCCCTGCGCGCGCTCATTCACGAGAGCGAGTTTCCGCTGCCGAAGGGCCTGCCGCCGATGGCCGCCGGCATGTTCGGCTATCTCGGCTACGACATGGTCCGCCAGATGGAGGACCTCGCCCAACCGAATCCCGATCCCGTCGGCATTCCGGACGCAATCCTGGTCCGCCCGCGCACCATCCTGGTGTTCGACGCGATCAAGGACGAGATCACCGTCGTCACCCAGGTCCGCCCGGAGGCCGGTCTTTCGGCCGCGCAGGCGCATGCGCGCGCCGTCGAGCGGCTGACCGACGTGATCGACACGCTCGACCGGCCGATCGACAAGGCCGCCTATCAGCTCGGCGATGTGGCCCTCGACGTGCCGATGGTCTCGAACACCTCCGAGGCCGACTATCTCGGCATGGTCGCCAAGGCGAAGGACTATATCCGCGCCGGCGACATCTTTCAGGTCGTGCTGTCGCAGCGCTTCTCGGCGCCCTTCGCGCTGCCGCCCTTCGCGCTCTACCGGGCCCTGCGCCGCGTCAATCCGGCGCCGTTCCTGTATTTCCTCGATTTCGGCAGCTTCGCGGTGGCCGGGTCGTCGCCCGAGATCCTGGTGCGGGTGCGCGACGGCGACGTGACCATCCGCCCGATCGCCGGCACGCGGCCGCGCGGGCGCACGCCCGAGGAGGACAAGGCGCTCGGTGCGGAACTGCTCGCCGATCCGAAGGAACTCAGCGAGCACCTGATGCTGCTCGACCTCGGGCGCAACGATGTCGGCCGGGTCGCGGAGATCGGCAGCGTCAAGGTGACCGACCGCTTCTTCCTGGAATATTATAGCCACGTCATGCACATCGTCTCGAACGTGACCGGTCGGCTCGACCCGTCCAACGACGTGCTCGACGCGCTCGCCGCCGGCTTCCCGGCCGGCACGGTCTCCGGCGCCCCGAAGGTGCGCGCCATGGAGATCATCGACGAACTGGAGAAGGAGAAGCGCGGGCTCTATGCCGGCTGCGTCGGCTACTTCTCGGCCGACGGCGCGATGGATACCTGCATCTGCCTGCGCACGGCGGTGGTCAAGGACGGCGTCATGTACGCACAGGCCGGCGCCGGGATCGTCGCCGATTCGGTTCCGACCTCCGAGAACCAGGAATGCGTCAACAAGGCCAAGGCCCTGTTCCGGGCCGCCGAGGAGGCCGTCCGCTTCGCCAGCAGCGCCGGCCGCGGCCAATAGAGCCCGCGCGGTCGTTCGAGCCGGCGCGGTCGTTCGAGCCGGCGCGGTGGGTGGAGTCTACGTCTGGTGGCCGGGGATCCGGCCTCGGACGGCGACGACTTGGCGGCGGACGGCGGTCGACCGAAGACGGAACGGACGACGGGTGGCCTCGCCATCACGGCAGCCGGGCTCAGGCGGCGTGGCGGCAGGCCGCTCGCGGTCGCCCTCCCCCGCTCATGCCAACGGCCCGGGATGCCGACGCATCGGGCCGTTGAAGTAACGCGAATTTCTCATATGCGTCGGAGACATGAGAAATCCGCGGATCGGATACCGACGATCATTCCGTGACCGTCGGTATCAGTTGCCGTTCTTGGCGATCCAATCCTGCGCCAGCTGCACCGCCTGCCGCCGTTCCGGTTCGCTCGCGACCGAGAAGGCCTGCTCCTGGGCGTCGCGGATCCACTCGTCGGTTCCCGACTGGGCGCGGGCCCGGGCGATGGTCAGCCACATCAGCCCCTGCACCGAGCGGCGCGGCATGTCGATGTCGCCGGAAAACAGCATCTGGCCGAGCATCGCCATGGCGCCGGGATGGCCCTTGCGGGCGGCGAGCTTCAGCCAGCGGGCCGCCTGCTTCGGATCGCGATCCGGACCGGCGGCGTCGAGATAGAGACGGCCGAGATTGTACTGGGCATCGGCATCGCCGAAGAACGACGCCGCATAGGTGAAGATCTCGCGCGCCTTGCCGACATCCGGCTTGATCGACGAATCCTCGATCCCGGTCATGTAGTAGGAGCCGAGCGCCACGAAGGCACTGGCCACGAAGGGCGCCGCCGGCGATCCCGGCATGTCCTCGGCGTGGCTGTTGGCGATCTGGCTGAAGATCTGGAACGCCTTCAGGTCGTTCGGCGGCACGCCCTCGCCGTTGCGATAGATGCGGCCGAGAAGGTAGAGCGCACCCGGATGGCCGCGCTCGCCGGCCCGCTGCAGTTCCGAGACCGCCGCCGCCTTCTTGCCCTGGTAATAGAGCCGGCGCCCCGCGTTGAAGGCTTCGTCCGGCGAGGTCTCCGGCGGGCGCGCGGTGGTGCTCGGGTCGAGCGCCGCCGCGCCCGAGACAGGCGAGAGAACGCCGCCGGCCAGAACGACCGCCGACAGGCTCGCTATGCGAAGAAACTCACACGTCCGCATAACAGATCGCTTCACCCTTTCCGCCGGGAAACGTCGCCGCCCCGTGTCGCGCCGCCCCAAGTCGCGCCGTATCGTCCGGCCGAACCGAAACCCGGCCCGCGTCGGACCCCATTCCGCGTCCCGCGGTCGTCATTCCGTCCAGCACCGGCAGGCCCTGGGCCGTGCCGGCAGCCTGCCCGATCCTGCCGCGTCCGCCGGCATGCCGGCGTTCGACCGGCAAGCCGGAGCGAGACCGGTCCGAAACCGCCGCCAGCCCTGCCGCATCGAAGCGCGATCTCCGGCCCGCATCGCACGCGAACCCTCTCCGCGCGGCCGCAAGGACCGCGTTCATCGAAGCAGGGATGCCTGCAAGGCCGGACATGACGCCCGATCGCGGGAGCGGCCGATCGGCGGGGCGAACAACGTCCTCTAGTTCATTGGCCGGACCATGACCGAGGTTTTCGGCAAGAGTACGGCCGGTCCCGGCCACGCATTCGCCATGAAGAAGGCCGGTCCGGGACTCGGCGGCACCGCCCGGGACGGCACCGACGACTTCCGACAACTCGATCAAGACTCCGGCCACGACTCCGACCACGACTCCGGCGTTCCCCGGCATTGCGCCGGGCGCCCGGCCGGACGGTCGAAATCCAAGAGTTCGGATCGATTCGCACTCCCGCACCGTCCGAAACCGGAGATGATCCCGTTCGGCCATGATGCGACGGCTTCGCAACCCCGCCCTGCCGGCGCCCGCCCGGCCGGCCTGCGGTGAATTCACGCCCATCCGATCCCCCTCGGCACGGCCGCTCTGCGACGCCTCGTGCCAACCGGTCTTCCGCCTGCCGCGCCCCGGCCGTCCCGCGCCGCCGATCCGCCTCCCCGTCGCATCCGCCTCGTTTCGAGCCGGGTGGACGGCGGGGAAGACCTTCGGGCAGCACCGGCCACCGGAGAAAACGCCCGCACCATGCGGAATTTCCATCCGGCACGCTCGTGGCGCTTTGTGTCCGAATAGCGGCATTTGCAGGCGTCGACACTAGCCGGCAAGTCATTGAAAAACGGTGTTGCAGGCCAGTCACAAAGACGGCGGCGGCACCCTGTCCACCGAGCCGGGAGGGCAATCGCGACGCCGCTGCCTGCGGACGTTGCGAAGCGGTACTTTCATGCCGTAGCAGATTTTATTGCGAATGAGTTGCAAATGCATTAGCCTCGTTTCCCATCGCATCATGCCGAACCTCGCCACCCCGCGACGGCCGACATCCGGAAGAGAGAGACAGCATGGCCTGGAGAGAAGAGCGCGGAACGCCGTCGCTGATCGAGGTGCATGGCACCATCGCGGTCCCGGACACGGGGTCGAACCTCCGGCGGGCCGTCGCCTTCGTCGGACCCGGCTATCTGGTCGCGGTCGGCTACATGGACCCCGGCAACTGGGCGACATCGATCGCCGGCGGATCGAAGTTCGGCTATGCGCTGCTGACGGTGGCGCTGCTCTCCAACATCATGGCGATCGTGCTGCAGTCGCTCTGCGCGCGCCTCGCCGTCGGCACCGGACGCGATCTTGCGCAGGCCTGCCGCGACGCCTATCCGCGCTGGGTATCCGGGCCGCTGTGGCTGCTCGCCGAATTGGCCATCTGCGCCACCGACCTGGCCGAGGTGATCGGCACCGCGATCGGCCTCAATCTGCTGTTCGGCATCCCGCTCGAAATCGGCGTGGTGCTGACGGCCCTCGACGTGTTCCTGATCCTCTATCTGCAGGTGCTCGGCTTCCGCTGGGTGGAAGCCTTCATCATCGCCCTGCTCGGGATCATCGCGGTCTGCTTTGCGATCCAGATCGCCATGGTGCAGCCCAATCTCGGCGACATCATCCGCGGCTTCGCGCCGACGACGCGCATCGTGACCGATCCGGACATGCTCTATCTGGCGCTCGGCATCATCGGCGCGACCGTGATGCCGCACAATCTCTATCTCCATTCGGGCATCGTCGGCACGCGCAAGTTCGGCGACGATCTGGCCGAGAAGCGGCAAGCGCTGCGCTACATCACGCTCGATTCCACCGTCGCGCTGATGTTCGCGCTGACCATCAACGCATCGATCCTGATCCTGGCCGCGGGCTCGTTCCACGCCACGGGCCGCCAGGAGGTGGCCGAGCTCGGCGACGCGCATTCGCTGCTGGCGCCGCTCCTCGGCAGCGCCATGGCGCCGACGCTGTTCGCCATCGCGCTCCTCTGCTGCGGCCTCAACTCGACCGTCACCGCGACGCTGGCCGGCCAGATCGTGATGGAAGGCTTCCTGCGCATCCGGTTGCCGCAATGGCTGCGCCGCTTCGTCACACGATCGCTCGCCATCGTGCCGGCGGCCGGCGTCACGATCGCCTATGGCGAGGCCGGGACGGGCAAGCTCCTGATCCTCAGTCAGGTCATCCTCAGCCTGCAGCTCCCCTTCGCGGTCGTCCCGCTGGTGATGTTCACCGCCGACCGGTCCAAGATGGGCGCCCTGGTCGCGCCCCGGTGGCTGTCGGTCGCCGCCGGGGTGATTGCCGCCGTGATCATCGCCCTGAACATCAAGCTGATCATCGACTTCGTCTTCGGCTGACTTGGCCTGCGGGCTTGGTGATATTCTCGCCCGAAGAGATTCGGGGAAGGATCGGCGCCCGTGGCGGCCCTGCTGCAGGACCCTTTGAAGCAGATCGAGGCCGAGCGGGCCTATGCGACGACGAGCGTCTTCACGCTCGCCGCATGGGGCTTCGTGGCCGTGATGGCCGTGCTGACGGGGTTCGCCGCCTGGCAATATGCGCCGCAACGCCCGGCCACGGCCGGCCGCCTGGACGGGCTCGAGAATACCGGCACGATCGGCACGCCGGTCAATCCGCTGGCCCATGCGCGCGTAAGGCCGAATGCGGGCGGCATCGCCGATCCGATCGCGCTGGCCGGCGAGGTCGAGCTGCTTCGCCAGGAGGTGCTCGATCTGCGCCGCCTGGTCGGCAGGGCCGACCAGAAGTTCGATCTTCTCAGCCAGCGCGTCACCCTGCTGGAAGACCAGGCGACCATCCTGACCGCCGGCCTGACCAGTGTCGCGCGCCGGCCGGTCCCCGACGCCGCCAGGGCGCCGGAGGGCGTCAGAGCGCCGGAGGGCGGTGCCGCCGCGCCGGCATCGTCCGACATCCGGCCCGATCCGTCCAAGCCGGCCGCGCCTGGGCGCCTTCCGGCTTCGGACCCGGGCCTGACGCGCGTCGATCCTCGCCCCGGCGACATCAAGCCGGGCGAATTCCGCCCGTCGGCGCCGGCCGGGCCCGCCACCGCGACCCTGCCCGCCGGCGGCGGCCTGCCGGCGGCGGGCAATGGCGCCGCGACCGCCGCGCCCGCGCCGGTGTCGGCCCTGCCGCCGGCGCCGCAGGGCCAGGGCGGCACGCCGCAAGCGGGTCTGCCGGCGCCGGCCGCTCCCGCCGCGCCGGGTCGGATCACCGCCAATCCCTCCATCGCGATCGGCGTCCGATCCGATCAGGCGCCCGATCCCGGCGGCCGCGCGCCGGAGACCACCGGCACCGTCCCGACGGTCGCACCCGGACGCGGCGACTACGGCGTCGATCTCGGCGGGTACCGGTCGCTGGTTCAGTTGCGCAAGGCCTGGCTCGACATCGACGCCCGCCTGCCGAAGCTGACCAAGGGCTACCATCCGCTGGCGCAGGCGCGTGAGACCGGCGACGGGATCGAGGTGCGGCTGGTCGGCGGCCCCTTCCCATCCCCGGCGGAGGCGCTCAAATATTGCATCGCCGCCAAGGGCGCCGGGCTCGCCTGCACGCCGGCCAGCTATGTCGGCCAGCCGCCGGGCAAGTAACCCTATCCGCTCGTCGCGGCCCGCGCCGCCGGCCCACAACCCGGCCGTTCCCGGAGCGCGCGGGACCCAGGGTGGCGGCCCGAACGCGGCTCTGCGAAACCCTCCTGCAACCCGGTCGGCCGTCCCTGCCACCGGCGCGGCATGGCTGACCTCCGTCAATCTGCAAGAGGAAGCAGCCTTGCATGTTCTGGACGAAGACCCCGGGCTGCCGTTATGATGGCACCGCATCGTCGCGCGTTGGTTCGCCTGACCGTTCCCTTGCCTGCGATGCCGGTGGTTCGACAACAATCACGACCAGCAATCATCATAACATAAGGTCGAAACAACAATGGCAGACCGCGCACAAAACCTTCAGGACACGTTCCTCAATTACGTTCGCAAGAACAAGACCCCGGTCACGATCTTTTTGGTGAACGGCGTCAAGCTCCAGGGAGTCGTCACCTGGTTCGACAACTTCTGCGTTCTCCTGCGCCGGGATGGGCATTCGCAGCTCGTCTACAAGCACGCCATCTCGACGGTGATGCCGGGCGCGCCGCTGCAACTTTTCGAACCTGACGAAGCCAGCGGACGGGTGAACGATTGACGCGCAAGCGCGCCGGCGGCGGTAGCGGTAGCGGCCCCGGCGACGACGCCAACCGGACGGGGATCGGGCCGCAGGCCGGCCAAGCCCCCGTCCCGCCTGACGAAACCGCCTTCGATAGCGACACCTCCGACATCGACCCGATCGAATCGACCGGCCGCCGCAGCACGGGGCGCGCTCCGCAATCGCGGCTGGCCGAAGCGGTGCGCGCGATCGTGGTCGTGCCGGTCCGCACCGATATCCGCGAGCGGGCCGAACCGTCCGAGACCGGCGAGACACCCCGCCCGCAGCGCTCCGTGGCGGCGCGCCGGGAGGAGGCCGTCGGCCTGGCGGCGGCGATCGACCTCGACGTGGTCGAAGGCCTGGTCGTGCGGCTTTCCCAGCCGCGGCCGGCGACGCTGATCGGCCAGGGCAAGGTCGACGAGATCAAGGCCTCGGTCGAGGCCAACGGCGTCGGCCTGGTGATCGTCGACCACCCGCTCTCGCCGATCCAGCAGCGCAATCTGGAAAAGGCCTGGAACGCCAAGGTGCTCGACCGCACCGGCCTGATCCTGGAAATCTTCGGCGAGCGGGCCCGCACGCGCGAGGGCCGGTTGCAGGTCGAGCTGGCGCATCTGAACTACCAGAAGAGCCGTCTGGTGCGCTCCTGGACCCATCTGGAGCGCCAGCGCGGCGGCTTCGGCTTCCTCGGCGGCCCCGGCGAGACCCAGATCGAGGCCGACCGGCGCGTCATCACCGAGCGCATCGCCAAGCTGGAGAAGGAACTCGAAGGCGTCACCCGCACGCGCGCGCTGCATCGCAAGACGCGCAAGAAGGTGCCGCATCCGGTCGTCGCCCTGGTCGGCTACACCAATGCCGGCAAGTCGACCCTGTTCAACCGGCTGACCGATGCCGGCGTCTTCGCCAAGGATCTGCTCTTCGCCACGCTCGACCCGACCTTGCGCCGGGTCCGCCTGCCCCATGGCGGCGAGATGATCCTGTCCGACACGGTCGGTTTCGTCTCCGACCTGCCGACCCATCTGGTCGCCGCCTTCCGGGCGACGCTCGAGGAGGTGATCGAGGCCGACCTGATCCTGCATGTGCGCGACATCGCCCATGAAGACACGCTCGCCCAGGCGCGTGATGTCGAGGACGTGCTGCGCCAGCTCGGCGTCGACCCGCGCGACCCGCAACGCATGATCGAGGTCCTGAACAAGATCGACCTGCTCGACCCCGAGTACCGCGAGAAGCTGGTCGCCGAAGGCCAGCGCGCTCAGGCCGACGGTCTCGTCACCATCCCGGCGTCGGCGGCCACCGGCGAAGGCCTCGACCGGCTGCTCGGCCTGATCGAGGAACGGCTCAACCGCGACCGCTCCAGCTTCCGGCTCAGCCTGCCGCCGACCGAAGGCGAACTGATCGCCTGGCTGCACCGCTCGACGGAGGTGCTCGCCCGCACGGACGGCGCCGAGGCGGTCACCCTCCAGGTCCGCGTGCCCGACAAGGCGCTCGACCTGTTCCGGTCGCGCGCCGGCCGCTTCATCACCGGGGCGGGCGCGAAGGCGTGAACGGCCCGGGGGCGGCCGGCCGGTCGGCCCTCCCCGGCCCTGGCGCCGCAACCGGACGGGCGCCGCAACCCGCCGGGCGCCTCAGCCGCGCCCGCGATAGGACGCGACGCCCTGGTCGGGAATCCAGACCGCCTTGGGGGGCTCGCCGCTCTGCCAGAAGACATCGATCGGGATGCCGCCGCGCGGATACCAGTAGCCGCCGATGCGCAGCCAATGCGGATCGAGCAGGTCGGCGAGACGCCGGCCGATCGCTACCGTGCAGTCCTCGTGGAAGGCGCCGTGATTGCGGAAGCTGGTCATGTAGAGCTTCAGGCTCTTGGATTCGACCAGCCAGTCCTTCGGCACGTAGTCGATCACCAGATGGGCGAAATCCGGCTGTCCGGTGACCGGGCAGAGCGAGGTGAATTCCGGCACCGTGAAGCGGGCGAGATAGAGCGTGTCGGCCTGCGGGTTCGGCACCCGGTCGAGCCGGGCCTCGTCGGGGCTCTTCGGGTAGATGGTCTCGTGGCCGAGCTGCAGCGAGGAGGCATCGAAGGCGGTCATGGGTGTATCCGGGTCGGTCGGAATGTCAGGTCTGGCGAGATAGGCCCGCCACCGGCCGGCCGTCAAATCGCCGGGTCGGGAAAAGCCCGAATCCCGTCCCCGCGCGCCTTCATCGCAGCCGCGGGTCTTGCCCTTGGCGGTGCGATCGCTAAAACGGCGGCCGAGGCCGAACCGGAGAGAGCCCGCCATGACCGCGATCATCGACATCGTCGCCCGCCAGATCCTCGACAGCCGCGGCAACCCGACGGTGGAAGTGGATGTCCGCCTCGAGGACGGCTCGCTCGGCCGCGCGGCGGTCCCCTCCGGCGCCTCGACCGGCGCCCATGAGGCGGTCGAACTGCGCGACGGCGAGAAGTCCGTCTATCTCGGCAAGGGCGTGATCCGCGCCGTCAACGCGGTCAACACCGAGATCGCCGACGCCATCGGCGGCATGGACGCCGAGAACCAGGTCGAGATCGACGAGATCATGATCGCGCTCGACGGCACGCCGAACAAGAAGCGGCTCGGCGCCAACGCCATCCTGGGCGTCTCGCTGGCCGTCGCCAAGGCTGCCGCCGCGGCCGCCGGTCTGCCGCTCTACCGCTATGTCGGCGGCCCGAACGCCCGCCTTCTGCCGGTGCCGATGATGAACATCGTCAATGGCGGCGTGCATGCCGACAACCCGATCGACTTCCAGGAATTCATGATCATGCCGGCCGGCGCGCCGAGCTTCTCGGAAGGCCTGCGCATGGGCGCGGAGATCTTCCACACGCTCAAGAAGGCGCTGAAGGATGCCGGCCTGAACACCAATGTCGGCGACGAGGGCGGCTTCGCCCCGAACCTCGCCTCGGCCACCGCCGCGCTCGACTTCTGCATGATGGCCATCGAGAAGGCCGGCTATCGCGCCGGCGAGGACGTCTATCTGGCGCTCGACTGCGCCTCGACCGAGTTCTTCAAGAACGGCGCCTATCACTACGAGGGCGAAGGCGTGGTCCGCTCGCCCGAGGAGCAGGCCGCCTATCTGGCCAAGCTCGCCGCCGACTACCCGATCATCTCGATCGAGGACGGCATGGCCGAGGACGACTGGCATGGCTGGAAGCTCGTCACCGACCGGATCGGCGCCAAGGTCCAGCTGGTCGGCGACGACCTGTTCGTGACCAACTCCGTCCGCCTGCGCGAGGGCATCAAGAAGGGCGTCGCCAACTCGATCCTGGTCAAGGTCAACCAGATCGGCTCGCTGACCGAGACGCTCGACGCGGTCGAGACCGCCCACAAGGCGCACTATACCGCCGTCATGTCGCATCGCTCCGGCGAGACCGAGGACGCGACCATCGCGGATCTCGCGGTCGCGACCAATTGCGGGCAGATCAAGACCGGCTCGCTCGCCCGTTCCGACCGGCTGGCCAAGTACAACCAGCTCCTGCGCATCGAGGAGCATCTCGGCAGCGCCGCCCGCTATGCCGGCCGCTCCGTCCTGAAGGGCTGACGCCGTCCGTCGCGACCAGGGTCCGGCAGCAGGCCGGACCCGCCGTTCGTTCCCGGGTCGGCCCGCGGCCCGCGCGCCGGCGCCGTCCGGGGCCGTCGGGCCCCGGGCGTCGCCGCCGGTCGACCGGGGCCGTCCGCCCGATCCTGAACCGTCGGCGATCGATCGTCTTGAAGCTGTCCTTCGCGTCGGATCGCCCCGATCCGCACCGGACGGGACCCGGCAGCAGGGATTCCAGACATGCGCATCGCCCATCCGGGATCGGCCGGCATTCTGACCGACGGCGAGCTCAAGCAGATCGCGAGCGGGATGGCCTGGCTGGAATGGGTGCTCGGGCGCAAGAAGGAGCGCGCCCTCTATCTGCGCGAACGGCTCGATCTCGACCGCATCCTGATCGGCTATATCGATGACGAGCCGGCCTCGATCCTGACCTATCGGATGGACGGACGCGGCCCGGTCCGCTTCGACCGGGCGGGCCTGGTCGCCCTGAACGGATGGTTCGCCGGCTCGCTGCGCTACGCCGCCGTGATGGCGATCGCCAGCCTGCGGCGCAGCGACGAACTCTATGTGGAGAGCTTCCGCACCCGTCCGTCGCATCGCGGCGCGGGGCTGGGCTCGGCCCTGATCGCCATGGCGGAGACGGAAGCCCGTGCCGCCGGCAAGCGGATCATCCGGCTGCATGTCGACCACGAAAACGAGGTCGGCCTGCACTTCTACCATCAGCGGGGCTACCGCATCACGCGGACCTTCAGCCTGCCGCTGGTCGGCCGCTACTTCAATCACGGCAAGGTCCACACGATGGTCAAGACGCTGGACTGACGGCCAGCGCCCTGCCGATCTCGCCGCCGCCGGCATGCCGCGCCGCAAGCCCGCCCGGTCCCAGGCGCCGCAGCCTCAGGCGCCGCAGCCTCAGACGCCGATGACTTGGGCTCGCGGTCTCGGGGCCCCAAGCCTCGGGTCCCCAAGCCTCGGGTCCCCAAGCCTCGGGCGTCGTCGTCTCAGCCGACCGGCACGGCTTCCGCGTGATCGTGGAAGCGGGCGCGCAGCGTCGCGGCGATCGAGCCGGGCTTGCCGTTGCCGACGGTCGCTTCGTCGATCCGGACCACCGGCATGACCAGTTGCGTCGCCGCGGTCACGAAGGCCTCGCGGGCGCGCTTGGCCTCCTCCACCGTGAAAGCCCGTTCCTCGACCCGGAGCCCCTCGGCCGCCGCGGTCTCCATCACGACCGCCCGGGTGATGCCGCGCAGGATGCCGCGGTCGGCCGGCCGCGTGACCAGGACGCCGTCGCCGGTGACGATCCAGGCATTGGTCGACGCGCCTTCCGTGACGAAGCCGTCCGCATCGACGAACCAGGCTTCGCGCGCGCCGGCCTCGCGGGCCGCCTGCTTGGCGAGCACGTTCGGCAGGAGGCCGACCGTCTTGATGTCGACCCGGTCCCAACGGTTCTCGGGCACCGTGATGACCGCGATGCCGTCTTCCGCCACGGCCGCCCCGATGGCCGGATCGAGCGGCTTGACGGTCACCACCAGGGCCGGGCGCACGGGCCGGGTCGGGAAGGCATGGTCGCGCGGGGCGACGCCGCGGGTGACCTGCAGATAGACGTAGCCGTTGCGGACCCGGTTGCGCCGGATCACCTGACGCAGCACCATGCCGAGCGCCGCACGGCCCATCGGCATGGCGATGCGCAGTTCGCCGAGCGAATATTCCAGCCGGGCCAGATGGCGGGTCTCGTCGATCAGGTCGCCCTTGCGGATCTCGCAGACCTCATAGACGCCGTCGGCGAACTGGTAGCCGCGGTCCTCGACATTGACCGAGGCGTCGGTCATCGGGAGATAGCGGCCGTTGACATAGGCGATGCGGGCCATGGGGGCTCCGAAGGATCAGTTGACGCCGAGCGACTTCAGCTTGCGATGCAGCGCCGAGCGCTCCATGCCGACGAATTCAGCGGTGCGCGAGATGTTGCCGCCGAAGCGGTTGATCTGTGCGACCAGATATTCCCGCTCGAAGATCTCGCGGGCATCCCGGAGCGGCAGCGACATCAGATGTTCGCCGCCGGTCGAATTGGGCAGGGCCGGCAGCATGGCGCCGATCTCGGAGGGCAGCAGGTCGGCGGTGATCACCGCATCGGCATCGCCGCGGGTCAGGATCATCAGCCGTTCGACGTTGTTGCGCAACTGGCGGATATTGCCGGGCCAGTCATGGGCCTGCAGCACCGCCATGGCGTCCTCGCCGATCTTGCGGCTTGGCAGCCCGCTGGTGCGCGAGATCGCCTCCATGAAATGGTGCACCAGGCTCGGGATGTCGTCGCGCCGTTCGGCCAGCGCCGGCACGCGCAGCGGCACCACGGCGAGGCGATGGAACAGATCCTCGCGGAAATGCCCCTCCTGGATCTCGCGCGGCAGATCGCGCCCGGTCGACGAGATGATGCGCACGTCGACCTGGACCTTGGTGGCGCCGCCGACCCGGGTGAAGGACTGCTCGACCAGGACCCGCAGGATCTTGTTCTGCGTCTCGCGCGGCATGTCGGCGACTTCGTCGAGATAGAGCGTCCCGCCATGCGCCTCCTCGAGCGCACCGACCTTGCGCGGGCGCCCCTCGATCGGCTCGGTGCCGAAGAGCTCTGTCTCCATGTTCTCCGGCGTGATCGCCGCCGCATTGAGAACCACGAAGGGGCCGTTGACGCGCAGCGAATTGCGGTGCAGCAGCCGGGCGACCAGTTCCTTGCCGGCCCCCGACGGGCCGGAGATCATGATCCGGCTGTTGGTCGGCGCGACGCGCTCGATCTGCTGGCGCAGCTGGTTCATGATCGTCGACGATCCGACCAGATCCTCCGTCTCGCCGGAGCGTTCGCGCAGTTCCTTCACCTCGCGCCTGAGCTTCGAGGCTTCCAGCGCCCGCTCGGCGATCAGGACCAGCCGATCGGCCTTGAACGGCTTCTCGATATAGTCGTAGGCGCCGCGCTTGATCGCCGAGACGGCGGTCTCGATGTTGCCGTGGCCGGAGATGACCACGACCGGCAGGTCCGGATGCTGCTCCTTGATGATGTCGAGCAGCGCCAGCCCGTCCAGCTTCGAGCCCATCAGCCAGATGTCGAGAAAGATCAGCGACGGACGTCGCTTCTCGATGGCCGCGAGGCATTCGTCGCTGTTTCCGGCCGTCCGCGTGCCGTGCCCCTCATCCTCCAGGATGCCGGCCACCAGTTCGCGGATGTCGTTTTCGTCGTCGACGATCAGGATGTCAGATGCCATGAGCCCGTTCTTCTGCTTGTCGTCCCCTCGGATGCCTCACGCGATCGGCGCGGATGCCGACCTGGCGGCTCCCGCTCCCTCGCGGCCGGCTTCCACGGACACCCCCTGCGCGCCCGCCTCCGCCGCCGGCAGGATCAGGCGCATCATGGCGCCCTGCCCGCCGGTCGCCACGGCGGGCGCATCGAGCAGCTCGATGCGTCCGCCATGCTCTTCCAGGATCTTTCTGACAATCGCGAGACCGAGGCCGGTCCCCTTCTCGCGCGTCGTGACATAGGGTTCGAGCAACCGGTGCCGGTTCTCCTGCGGGAAGCCGATGCCGTTGTCGATCACGTCGATCACGATCTCGCCATCCACGACGCGCGCCGCCACCTCGACGCAGCCCTTGGCGCTGCCCGGCGCGCTGCGATCGACCGCCGCGATCGCCTCGGTGGCGTTCTTGACCAGGTTGGTGAACACCTGATTCATCAGGCGCATGTCGAACTTGCCGGCCAGCGGCGTATCCGGCAGGCGCGAGACGAAGTCGATCTCCGGATTGCCGACGCTCTGCAGGAAGACGGCCTCGCGCAGCGGTTCGCGCAGATCGCCCGCCTCCTTCTGCGGCTTCGGCATGCGCGCGAAGGAGGAAAACTCGTTGACCATCCGCTCGATGTCGCCGACCTGCCGGATGATGGTGTCGACGCACTGATCGAACACCTGCCGGTCGTCCTCGATCCGCTTGGCGTAGCGTCGGCGGATGCGTTCGGCCGAAAGCTGGATCGGCGTCAGCGGGTTCTTGATCTCATGGGCGATGCGGCGCGCCACATCGGCCCAGGCCGACGAGCGCTGCGCGGTGACCAGATCGGTGATGTCGTCGAGCGTCACCACCAGCCCGCCGCCGGCGGCCGTGGTCTCGGTCGTGAAGCGCACATTGATGGTCCGCTCCTGGCCGGCCCGGCGCAGCGTCACCTGGGTCTGACGGGCGCGATGCGAAGGCTCGGCGCTCATCTCCGCCGTCGCGGCGGCCAGTTCCGGAACCGCCTCGTCGACCGACTTGCCGAGCAGGTTGGCCTCGGCCGTGTCGAGCAGCGCCAGCGCCGACCGGTTGGCGAGCGTGATGCGCCGCTCCGCATCGAGGCCGATGACGCCGGCCGTCACGCCGGCCAGCATGGCCTCGGTGAAGCGGCGGCGGCGGTCGATCTGGTCCTTGGCGGCGATCAGTTCCGAGCGCTGGGTGCGCAGTTCCGCCGTCATGGTGTTGAAGGTCTCGCCGAGATGGGCCAGGTCGCCCTCCTTCGGGCGCACCGGCACCTGGATGGCGAGGTTGCCCTTGGAGACGTAGTCGGCGGCCAGGATCAGGCGCCGGATCGGGGCGACGAGGCGGTTGGCGAAGCCGATGCCGGCCCAGATGGCGGCGAGCAGCAGGATCAGGGCCACGCCGACGAAGATCAGCGCAAAGGCCAGCTGCACGCCGTAGCGGCTGGATTCGAGCTTGCCGTAGTCGCCGGCCGCGGCCTGCGCCAGACGCACCTGATCGAGCACGCGGCCGTCGAGCGGCCGGGTCGCGTAGAGGTAGAGCCCTTCGAACTCCTTCAGCTTCATGACCGCGCCGACCTGGTTCGACTGGCCGGGAGCGATCACGACGGGCTCGTCGTTCTCCGCCTGCCGGAAGGCTTCCGGCGGCGGCATCAGCGGGCTGTCCCAGGCCTCGTCGAGCTTGGCCGAGGTGACCACCGTGCCGTCGGCCCGCAGAATGAACGCCGCCGGGATCTGGCGCAGGCTGCACTGGTTCTCGAAGAACTGATCGAAGCGGGTCGGCTCGTCGTCGTAGAGCGGCTTGGCCTGATCGATCTCGGCCGCCATCGCGATGGCGTCGCCGCGCAGCACGCGGGCATGTTCCTGAAGATAGGCGGCCCCGACCTTGGCTGCGTTCTGGACGATGGTCCGGGTCCGGGTCTCGAACCAGCGGTCGAGCCCCTGGTCGAGGGTGACGGAGGCGAGCACGGCGATGATCACCGCCGGCGCGGCCGCGATGACCGAGAAATGGGTCAGGATGCGCCAATGCAGCCGGGCGGCGGCGCGGCCATCCTTCCAGGCGATGTAGAGGCCGACCAGCTCCCAGCCGATCAGCCCGGTCAGCGCCAAGAGCAGCACGGCGTTGACCACCATGGCGATCTTGAGCACCTGGTCGGACGGCGTGATCGGCGTGATGCCGGTCAGGATGGCGAAGGAAACCAGCACCGACAGCAGCGACAGGATGACCAGGATGAGCCCGATCATGCGGACGAACTTGCCGTATTCGCCGATCGGCGCGGCGACATGCTTCGGCAGGGTCAGAATCGGTTCGGCCGTGCTGTCCGTCATCGTCCGCTGGATCGTCCCGCTGGATCGTCCGCCCGCCGGCCGGCGAATCCGACCGCCTCCCGCGGGACCGCCCCGAGGACGGTGATCCATACCTCAGCCTCAATTGTTGCCGAAATGCGGCAGTGTGACCGAGAGTCCACAGGACGGAAGGTCGCGCCGGCCCTGTTCGGGGCGGACGCCACCGTCGCCGTCACCGCGCCCGAACGAACCCGGACGCATCGGCCAAGGCCTTGGCGCCGAAGGCGATGAAGATCACGCCGGTCAGGCGCACGATCCAGACCCGAAAGCGCGCGAACAGCCGGCGCACCGGCGGCAGGCCGGTCCAGCCGATCGAAATCGCACTGCCGATCACGAAGCCGGCCGAGACCGCCGCCAGCAGCGCCGCGGCATGGCCGAACGTCATGGTTCCGGCCTGGGACTGGACCGCGAGCGCGCCGAACATGGCGAGCGAGAACGGATAGGCCTTGGGGTTGGTCAGGCCGAACAGGATGCCGGTGCGCAGCGGGGCATCGGCGCCGACCGGCGGCGCCTCGGCATCGGATTTCGTCGTCAGGGCGCGCCAGCCGAGCACGATCAGATAGAGCCCGCAGGCGACCCCGAGCGCCTGGAACAGACCCGGCCCGATCCGGCTGGCCCCGACCAGCGCCGCCAGCGCGAGCACCGCCCAGGTCACGTCGCCGACCGCATGCCCGACGAGGAAGCGCACCGCCCGCCCCCGCCCATGCGCCGCCGTCAGCCCGAGAACCGCCAGGGTCGCCGGTCCGGGCGTGACGACATAGACGATGCCGGCCGCGATGGCCTGAGCGGCAAGAAGCGGATCCATGGCGGGCCTCTCTTCGACGGACTGTGATTGCCGACAACATTCTAGCCGCCGCGCCGCCGCAGCCCAACGCAGACCAGCCCTGCACCCCCGGACCGGCCGGTCACGCGCCGGCCGTGGAGACATCGCCCCCGGCCCGCGCCGCCCCGAAACCCGCGGCACCGGCGGTCATCGAGGGGCGAACTCGGACACCGGCTCGGGTGCCGGCATCGAGAGCGGCCGCGCCATCCCGATCGGCGGGCGGCGCCGTCCGTCGGACGGCGACTGTTCAATCCTGCCGAACGATCCGTCGAATTGTCTTTCCGGCGGGAACACCGATATTGGCCGCAACAGTTCCGATCGTTCCAAGTCCCAGGAGGACGCCATGGACCTCGCTCTCGGTGGAATCCATCATCTGACCGCCATCACGTCGAATGCCTCCGGCAATCTCGACTTCTACACCCGCGTGCTCGGCCTGCGCCTGGTCAAGAAGACCGTCAACCAGGACGACACCAGCGCCTATCATCTGTTCTACGGCGACGGCGATGCCACGCCGGGATCCGACATCACCTTCTTCGACTGGCCGACCGCGCCGGCGCGGCGCGGCACGAATTCGATCGTGCGGACCGGCTTCCGCGTCGCCGCCGGCAGTCTCGGCTGGTGGCGCGAGCGGCTCGTCGCCGAGGGCCGCGCGGTCTCCGAGATCGCCGAGCGGCGCGGCCGGCTGTCGCTCGCCTTCGAGGATCGCGAGGGGCAGCGGCTGGAACTGGTCGCCGACGATCGCGACGAGACCCATCCCTGGTCGAAGAGCCCGGTTCCGGCCGAGCACCAGATCCGCGGCCTCGCCCGGATCACGCTGAGCGTGCCGAAGCTCGACCCGACCGACGCCGTGCTGACCACGCTGATGAACATGCGCCGCGAGGCCGAATACCAGGATGCCGAGTTCCCCGGCGGGCCGGTCGTCGCCTATGCGATGGGTCCGGGCGGGGCCGCGGCGGAGCTGCATGTCGCCGTGCAGCCGGACCTGCCCCCGGCCCGCGAGGGCGCCGGCGGGGTCCATCACGTCGCCTTCCGGACGCCCGACTACGAGACCCTGCGCGCCTGGACCGAACGCCTGCGCGGCTTCCGGGTGCCGTCGAGCGGCGAGGTCGAGCGCTTCTACTTCCGCTCGCTCTATTTCCGCGAGCCGAACGGCATCCTGTTCGAGATCGCCACCGACATTCCCGGCTTCGCCGCCGACGAACCGATGGAGACCCTCGGCGAGGCCCTGTCGCTGCCGCCCTTCCTGGAACCGCGCCGCGCCGCGATCGAACGCAACCTGAAGCCGCTGTGAGGGACGCCATGACCCTGCTTCTCGATCATCCTCCCGCCGGGCCGCATGCCCGGGCCCGGATCGCCACCGCCGGCGCCCCGCTCGCCGCGGCGGCGGCCGTCGTCATCCTGATCCATGGCCGCGGCAGCGATGCCGACGACATGCTCGGCCTCGCCCGGCATCTCGGGCGCGCCGATCTCGCCGTCCTCGCCCCCGAAGCCGTCGGCAACACCTGGTATCCGGGCCGCTTCCTGGAGCCCGTCGCCCGCAACGAGCCCTGGCTCGGCTCGGCCCTGGCGCTGGTCGACGGGCTGGTCGGCGCGGCCGCCGCGGCCGGCCATCCGGCGAAGCGCATCCTGGTCGGCGGCTTCTCGCAGGGCGCCTGCCTGGCGCTCGAATATGCCTGGCGTCATCCGGGCCGGATCGGCGCCGCGGTCGGCCTGTCCGGCGGCCTGATCGGCCCGCTCGGCAGCCATGCCGCAACGCCCGGCAGCTTCGACGGCCTGCCGGTGTTCCTGGGCTGCAACGAGGCCGATCCGCATATTCCGCTCGACCATGTCGGCGAGACGGCCGCGCTCTTCCGCCAGGCCGGCGCGGTGGTGGACGAACGGATCTATCCCGGCTTCGGCCATGCCGTGAACCGGGATGAACTGACGGCACTCGCCGACATCGTCGAGGCCCTCGTCAAGGCGTGATGGCGGCAAGCCGGCCAAACGCGATCGGCCGGTCCGGGAGCCTTGAAGCCCGGACCGGCCGACCGGGGTCAACCTGTCATTTCAGGGCGCCGGCGATCGCCGCGCAGAGTTCCGTCCGCGTGCCCTCGGGCAGGGCCGCGAACAGCGCCGCCTCCTCGGCGATGGCCGCATCCAGCGCCGCCTTCGTTTTGTGGATGCGGCCGGCCTTCTGCAGCAGCAGGCGGCGCAGCGGCGCCGAAAGGTCGATCTTGCAGCCCTGAACGGTGGCCAGCGTGCTGACCGCCGAATCGGCGTCCTTCTTCTGGGCGGCCGCGTCGCCGCCCGCATCCGATCCGAGCACTCCGGCCAGGACGACCAGTGCCGATGCCGTCAATCCCGCCATGCCGGTCTCCCTCCGAAGTGCCTGCCGATCGTTCCCGGTAGCCTGTTACGCAGCCAAGGACAATCCGGACAAGCCGGCATGCGGGCGGTGCGCGCAAATCGGACCGCGACAAATGGTCAGGCCCGCCGCATCCTGAACGGGACGCGGCGGGCCCAACATGGTCAAGGCCGTGCGATTACAGCGCGATGCCGGCCAGCGGGGCGACCTCGTGGGCGCCGCGCCAGATCATGTCGACGGCGACATAGAGGATGACGGCAAGGCCGACATAGGCGATCCAGCGGTGCTTCTGCAGCAGGCGGGCAATGAAGCTCGCCGCGATGCCCATCAGCGCGATCGACAGGCCAAGGCCGAAGATCAGCACCCAGGGATGTTCGCGCGCCGCACCGGCGACCGCCAGGACGTTGTCGAGCGACATGGAGATGTCGGCGACGACGATCTGCCAGGCGGCCTGGGCGAAGGTCTTGCGCGGCGCGCCGCTGTCGCCGGTCGCCGTGCCGTCCAGCGCCGCCTCGGCCTCGACCTCCTCGGCATGGGAGGTGCGCAGTTCGCGCCACATCTTCCAGCACACCCAGAGCAGCAGGATGCCGCCGGCGAGCAGAAGGCCGACGATCTGCAGCAGCTGCGTGGTCAGGCCGGCGAAGATGATGCGCAGCACGGTCGCCGCGCCGATGCCGATCAGGATCGCCTTGTTGCGCTGGTCCTTGGGCAGCCCGGCGGCCGCCAGGCCGATGACGATCGCGTTGTCGCCGGCCAATACGAGGTCGATCATGATCACTTGCAGCAGGGCCGTGAGCACGTCGGCCGAAAAGATTTCGGTCATGGTCCATCCTCTTCGTTGAACCGCAAAGAGCGGCCGGAGGTCGGACGAACGACAAAGGGCACTGACCATCCGACACGCCGTCGGGACGACCGCGCCAATCGCGCGCGGCCGGTCCGCTCGAGCCCGGATCGGTCAGTGTCCTTCGGCGATGCACGGCAGCCGGGCCACTCGACGGGATGTCCAGTCCGACATCGCGGTTCGCGAACGAACCGCCAGAGGGGCCCGGCCTGGTTCCCCCGCACATAGGCGAGGCGGTGGACGAGGGCAAGGGCTTCCTTACAATTCGGTCATGTTGTGGCCGACATGCCATGCTGCAGCGCACGCGGGGTCGGCGCTAAGGTTAAGACGCCGTTGCCGTCGACAGGCGGGGCGGTTTCCCGGATGGTCGCCAGCGGGGCCGGCATGCGGCCGCAGGACGCCGGATCCGGGCATGAACCCATCGAGCAGCGAGACCGCCGGGTCCCCCCGGGGCGGAGGAAGGGCGGCTGGGATCGCCACCGAGCCCGGCAGCATTGGCATCGGTGCCGGCCGCTTGGCCCGGGCTGCCCTGCCGCCACGCCTGCCGGGACTGGACCTGCTGCGCGTCGTCGCCGTCCTGGCGGTGATCGCCTTCCATTGGCTGTTTCGCGGTCCGGTCACCGGGGTGAGCGGACCGGTCCGCTTTCCCGGCCTCGAGGCGGTTGCGGTCTATGGCTATTTCGGGGTCGACCTGTTCTTCACCCTGTCGGGCTTCGTCATCGCCTGGTCGGCCGAGGGGCGCGACGCGATCGGCTTTGCCCGTGCCCGCCTGCTGCGGCTGTGGCCGGCCTTCGCGGTTTCGGTCAGCCTGACGGCCGCGGTGCTGGCCTGGGCCGCCGATCCGGCCTTGCCGGTCACGGCCGCGCAATGGCTCGCCAACCTGACCTTCCTGCCGCATCTGTTCGGCCAGCGTTTCGTCGATTCGGCCTATTGGTCGATCGTCGTCGAACTCGTCTTCTACGGCTGGGTCTTTCTGGCGCTGGCGACCGGACTGTGGCGGCGCCACCCGGCCCTGCTCGGCTGGAGTTGGCTCGCCCTCTCGGCGATCAACCTGAAGCTCGGCAATGTCGCCTTCGACCGGCTGGTGCTGGCCAGCTTCGCCGGCGAATTCCTGGCCGGCATCCTCCTTTACCGGCTGCGGGTCGACGGCCCGAGCGTGGGGCGTCTGGCCATGCTGGCCGCCGCCATGGCCGTGCAGGTCGCCCACGGCATGGTCAATGCGGCCGATCTCACCACCCAGTATGGCGTGGTGCCGGATCTCCGCGTCGTCGCGCTGCTCCATCTGGCCGTCTTTGCCCTGGTCGCCCTGGCCGTGCCGCTCAGCACCGGTCCGGCGGCGGCGCGCCTGGCCCGGACGGCCGGGCTGATGACCTATCCGGCCTATCTGCTGCATCAGAATATCGGCGCGGTCGCGCTCGCCCGGCTCACCGCGGCCGGGATCGATCCGATCGCCGCCCTGGCGGTGGCGGGCGCCGCCCTCCTCGCCGCGTCCTGGCTGATCGCGGCCTTCATCGAGCCGGCCGGACGGCGGCTGCTGGCGGCCCTGGCCGATCCGCTGATCGCCCGGCTGCCGGGCCGACGAACCGGCCGGGCCTCCGCCGGAACGACAGTCTAGGCCCGCCCCAGCCGCCACGCGCCGACCGATACGCAGATCCCCTCACGGGAACGTGACCGGGGGGCGGCTCGATTGTTGGCGCGCAAACGGTTGCGCCGGGCATCGGGCTCGGCTATCAGCCGCGCCTTCCGATGGTCAGGGGGCCCGGCGCCAGCAGGCGCCGGTTGAACATCGGAGTTGGATTATGATCGGAAACTGGTTCCTGCGCTGCGCCGTGCTGTTCGCGCTTGCCGGCATGGGGCTCGGCATCCGGATGGGCATCGTGCACGATTTCACGCTGTCGCCCGTCCACGCCCACGTCAACCTGGTCGGCTTCACGACCCTGTTCCTGGCCGGCCTGTTCTATCGCGCCATGCCGCACGCGGCCGGCTGGCTGGCCGGCCTGCATTTCACCCTCGCGCTGCCCGGCGCCCTGGCGCTCTCCATCGGCATCGCCGGCAGCGTGACCGGCCAGGACTGGGGCGTGGCCGTGGCCATCGCCGGTTCGCTCCTGACGGTCGCCGCGATGCTGATCTTCGCCATCGCCGTGTTCCGGGCGACCGGTTCGAGCCGCGCCGAGAGCCTGGACGCGGTCGAGCCGGGCTACGCCGGCCGCTGAACGCACCGACGAATGTCGCCCCGGTCCCCTGCCGGCCGGGGCGGCGCTCGTCGAATGCCCTCGGCCGCGCGATGCCCGGAGGCATCCTCCGGCGGCGGAGGAAGCGGCGCCCGCCGCCCTCACCGCCCGCCGTGCGGCACCCCTTGCAGCCATGCGGCCCCCCCGGGCACGGACGGGCTTGCCGCGAACATTCAGGGAACATACGCTTCCGGTCCGCTTTCGCCCGTGCGACAATCGCCGGCGATTCGTGATAGACCGCGCCGACGACATCATCGACCGAAAGCCCGAATGGCCAAGCCGCAGGATCTTTTCGCCAAGCTGCCCGAAGCCGACAGGTCCGGGGCCGACAGGTCCGAGGCCGAGCGGCCCGCACCGGCGCCCCCGCCGCCGAAGCCGGTGCGGTCGGTGCCGACCCGCAGCACCATGCCGGGCGAGGCGGACTATAACGCGTCGCATATCGAGGTTCTCGAAGGGCTGGAGCCGGTCCGGCGCCGGCCGGGCATGTATATCGGCGGCACGGACGAGAAGGCGCTGCATCACCTCTTCGCCGAGGTGATCGACAATTCGATGGACGAGGCCGTCGCCGGCCATGCCAGCTTCATCGAGGTGCGGCTCGAAGCCGACGGCACGCTCTCGGTGGCCGACAACGGCCGCGGCATCCCGGTCGACCCGCATCCGAAATATCCGGGCAAGTCGGCGCTCGAAGTCATCATGACCATGCTGCATTCGGGCGGCAAGTTCGACGGCAAGGCCTACGAGACCTCCGGCGGCCTGCACGGCGTCGGCGTCTCGGTGGTCAACGCGCTGTCCGAATGGCTCGAAGTGGAGATCGCCAAGAACCGGCGGCTCTACCGGCAGCGCTTCTCGCGCGGGCATCCGACGACCGCGCTGGAGGAGCTCGGCGAGGTCATGAACCGACGCGGCACGACGGTGCGGTTCCGGCCCGATCCGCAGATCTTCGGCGAGGGCGCGCGCTTCGATCCGGCCCGGCTGTTCCGCATGGCCCGGTCGAAGGCCTATCTGTTCGGCGGCGTCGAGATCCGCTGGTCCTGCGCGCCCGAACTGGTCCAGGGCCAGGATACGCCGGACAAGGCGGTGTTCCATTTCCCCGGCGGCCTCAAGGACTTCCTGGCCGAACGCCTGAAGGACGAGCGGCTCGTCACCGACGACGTCTTCGCCGGCAAGACCGCCAAGACCTCCGGTCACGGCGCGGTCGAATGGGCGGTGGCGTGGTTCGCCGGCGACGGCTTCGTCTCCTCCTACTGCAACACCGTGCCGACGCCGGAAGGCGGCACGCACGAGCAGGGCCTGCGCGTCGCGCTGCTGCGCGGCCTGCGCGCCTATGCGGATCTGGTCGGCAACAAGCGCGCCGCCATCCTGACCACCGACGACGTGATGACGACCGCCGGTGCGATGCTGTCGGTCTTCATCCGCGAGCCGGAATTCGTCGGCCAGACCAAGGACAAGCTCGCCACCGCCGAGGCGACCCGGATCGTCGACACGGCGATCAAGGACGCCTTCGACCACTGGCTCGGCGGCTCCAAGGTGCAGGCCGACCGGTTGCTGGAATGGTCGATCGAGCGCGCCGACGAGCGGCTGCGCCGGCGCCAGGAGAAGGAGGTCCTGCGCAAGACCCCGATCCGCAAGCTGCGCCTGCCCGGCAAGCTGGCCGATTGTTCCGATACCGCCGCGCAGGGCTCGGAACTGTTCATCGTCGAGGGCGATTCGGCCGGCGGCTCCGCCAAGCAGGCGCGCGACCGGCGCAGCCAGGCCGTGCTGCCGCTGCGCGGCAAGATCCTCAACGTCGCCAACGCCACCCGCGACAAGCTCGGTGCCAACCAGCAATTGGCCGATCTGGTCCAGGCGCTCGGCTGCGGCGTCGGCAAGGCCTGGCGGCAGGAGGATCTGCGCTACGACAAGATCATCGTGATGACCGACGCCGATGTCGACGGCGCCCATATCGCATCGCTGCTGATCACCTTCTTCTATCGCGAGATGCCGGACCTGATCCGCAAGGGCCATCTGTTCCTGGCCGTGCCGCCGCTCTACCGGCTGACGCACGGCTCCAAGACCATCTATGCCCGCGACGACGCCCACAAGGACGAGCTCCTGGCGACGGTCTACCGCAACAAGAAGCCGGAGGTCGGCCGCTTCAAGGGTCTCGGCGAGATGATGCCGTTCCAGCTCAAGGAGACCACCATGGACCCGAAGTCCCGCACGCTGCTGCGCGTGCAGGTGATCGAGGGCCAGGAGGACGCGACGCGGGATTCGGTCGAGCGGCTGATGGGCAACAAGCCGGAAGCCCGCTTCGCCTTCATCACCGAGCGCGCCGCCTTCGCAAGCGACATCGACCTCGACATCTGACGACCGATCGGCCGGAAGTCGGGCAAAGCTGGGCGGCAGCCGGCCGGGCGCCGGCGATGTCGAAAGCCCCAGGTCCGGACACGTTGGAGGGCGCGCCCGCCGGGCGCCGTCAGAGCGTCAGCAGATGGTTGTCCCACATCCAGCGGCCGGCATCGCTGCCGCCGAGCCGGGCGAGATCGCCGGTCTCCGCCCGGGCGAGGCGCAGGCCCGAGGCACCGCCCGAGAGCATGAACAGGCCCGAGGCCGGCGCGGCGGCGAGGCCGCAGGCGTCGGTCAGGCGGCTCATGCCGAGGAAGCGCCGGCCGGGCACGTCCCAGTAGCCGACCGCGCCGCCCTTGGGGCTCGCGGCGGCCAGGATGGTGCCGGAGGCATCGAAGGCGACCGAGCCGATATAGTTCTCGAACAGCATGTTGGCGTCTTCGGGCACGGGCAGCAGCTCAAGCCGCCCGGCGCGGGTCACGACGCCGACCAGTTCCGGCGCCGCCTCGGCGTCGCCCGCATACTGACAGCCGAAGCCGACCGTGCCGTCGGGGGCGACCGCGATGTGGCGCAGGCTCGACAGCCGGAAGGCCTCCGGCAGTTCGAAGGCGTCGGCCAGACGGCCGTCGCGCCGCAGCAGCGCCAGATTGGGCCGCATGGCGTCGAGATTGAGCATGTCGCGGCCGGTCTCCGGATGGGTGCGGATGCCGCCATTGGCCACCGCCACCAGTTCCCCGCCGGGCATCAGCGTCATGTCGTGCGGGCCGACGCCGCAGCTCGGCACCTCGCCGAGGCGGCGGAAGCCGTCGGCCACGTCATAGAGACCGACCAGGCCGTCGCCGCCCCGCGTGTCGTTCTCGGTCGCCATCAGCAGCCGGCCGTCGGGCGAAAAGACGCCGTGGCCGTAGAAGTGCCGCTCCGGCGCGGCCAGGATGGTGGTCAGCACGCGGCCGCTGGCGCGCTCGATCACGGCCGCCCAGGTGCCCGGCCTGCGGGCGAAGGCGACGACCAGGCGGCCGTCCGGCGAGACGGCCACGTCATGGCCGCGCGCCGGCAGGTCGGAGGCGACGAGTTGTCGTCCGTCCGGGTCGAACAGGGCGAGCCGCCCGCCGCCATCGGCATCGAAAAGGCATCCGGCGAAAAGCGTCGGCGCCCCGACCGACCCGGCCCCGCGCGGCAGCAGGCTCGCTCCAACGGCGGCGCCGAGCGACAGGATCAGGCTGCGCCGATCGATCGGCATCGGCTCAGTCTCCGTCGAGCGAGGTGAAGCCGACGGTCAGGCCGAGCGCGGCCGGCACCGCCTCGACGGCCGTCTCATAGGCCGAATCGACCGCCGAACGCAGCAGGACCACGCGCGACCGGGTCTTCGGGTCGGCGGCGAGCGGGCCGATCTCGCCGGGCTCGGTCGCGGCGATGGAGCGCGCCGAGGCGACGGTGGCGAGCACGCTGTCGGCCTCCGCCCAGTCGGGATCGATCAGGAGACGGGTCAGCGCGTCGAGGGCGTCGAGCGCCAGCACGATGGTGCGCGTGGAGCGCTGCGAGCGCGCCATCTCGGCCGTGGCCGGCTTGGCCTGCTCGAGCGACTTGCCGGCCGGCTGGTCGATCTTCACTTCGATGATCGCCCGGTACTCGGTCAGAAGATCGGTCAGGATGCGGGTGGTCGCCTCCCGGCCCGGCTCACTGGCTCCGGTCTCGGCCGCGATCGCCTTCGGATCACGCCCCCAGCCGTCGCGCAGTTCGCCCGCCGTCGCGGCAATCGCCGTGGCGATCGCGCTGCCGACCGCGCAGCGCCGCTGCCCCGCCGGCCCCGGCGCGGCGAGCGCCTTCGTGGCATCCGGCTCGAACAGCACCCGCTCCATCGCGTTCAGGCCCTGCACGGCGACGCTGGTCTTGGCGAAAGCGGCCGGTTCCAGGTCGGCCGGATTGGTGCCGGCATAGAGCTGGGCGAGGCCGCGACCGATGGCATTGCGCCGCTCCGGCCAATGCACCAGCCGCTCGTATCGGTTGGCCTGCGCAGCCGGACCCGACCGCAGCACCTCGATCGCCACCCAGGCGTCGGCCGTGCGGGCGAAGGCGGCCTTCAGCCCCTCGATCTCGGACGGCTTGCGCGCCGATGCGCAGAAGGCCGTCCAGACCTTGGCCTCGGTATCGGCGGCCTCGGCGAAGGCTGTGGTGCGCGGCTTGGCGAACTTCTCGACCACGGAGGCGAAGATTGCGTCGAAATCGGGCTTGCCGCGCGGCTCGGCCCGGACGGAAGCGGCGGCAGACAGGCTCGCCAGCAGGGCGGCGGCCGCAAACAGGGCGCGGGAGACGGGTCGCATGAGGCCTCACAAGCGTCTGAGATAGGCGATGAGCCGGTCGCGGTCGGCGGGCCGCAGGGACCGGAAGCGGTCGCGGGCGCCCGCCCCCTCCCCGCCATGCCAGGCGACCGCTTCGGCGATCGAGCGCGCCCGGCCATCATGCAGCAATCCGCGCGCTTCCGCCGCCCCGAGCCCGATCAGGGGTGCCGTGCGCCAGTCGCGCGGCCGCGCGGCGCCGTCACCGACACCGTCGTCGAGGCCGGGCCCCATGTCGTGCAGCAGGAGGTCGGTCAGCGCGGGGGCATCCGGCGACGGCAGGTCGGCGCGATGGCAGGTCGCGCAGCCGGTGGCGGCGAACAGAGCCGCGCCGCGGGCGTCCGCAGGGGCCGGCGGCGCGGTGACGGCGATCAGGTAGGTGGCCAGCCGGGCGACGATCGCGTCGTCCATCTCGACGCCGCCCTCCGAGGCGTTCGACCCGTGCGGCGCCAGGCGGCAGGCCGTCTCGGACGCGGTGCAATCGCCCCAGGGCTCGGGATGGCGCCGGGTCGAAAGCCCCATGTCGATCGAGAAGGCGTCGGCCACCTGATCGGCCATGGTCGGCGCCGTCGCCTTCCAGCCGAAGCGGCCGAGGCGCCCGTCGGCCGTCCGGTGCGGCCGCCCGGCGACGCCCTGCCCGGCCCGCGCCTGCTCGTCGGCAAAGCCGAGAATGGCCGCGTCGGTCAGGGCCGCGAGACGGCCAAGCCCGGCAAGGGCCGGCGCGGCGCGGATCGATCCGGAGCGCGTGCCGCCATCCGGCCAGACCAGCCGCGGCCGCAGACTGTCGGGCGGGCCGCCCGCCCCATCGGCACGCGCGTCCACCCACGCAATCCGTGGCCGCGGCTCGGGCTCGACGCCGGCGACGGCGGCGAGCTGGATCTGCCGGCCGAAGGCGGGATCGGCCCGGCCGTCCGCATCGCCGAGCCGAACCGCCAGGCCGCGGTCGAGCGCATCCGGGCGGCGCGCCGCGATCCGGCCAAGTCCCTCGTGGCAGGCGAGACAGGAGCGGGCGTTGAACAGCGGGCCGAGCCCGTCGGCCGCCTTGGTCGAGGATTGGCCCGGCACCCAGGCGCGCCGGAACAGGCGCTCGCCGATCGCCGCATCGAGGGCTGTCTCAGCGCCAGCTGATGCGGGATGGCCCGTCCGCGCATCTGTGCCGGAGGTCGCGGCGTCGCTTGCGCTCGCGGTGCTGCCAGCCAACACAACTTCAGCCGCCAGCGCGGCGCCAGCGGCCAGCGCCCCACAGGCCGCCGCAAGTCCGATCAGGGCCATCCGCGCGCGGCGCATCACACCACCCTCAGATAGCCCATCATGCCGGTCTCCAGATGTTCCAGGATATGGCAATGGAACATCCAGTCGCCGGCCGTCGCCACGAAGGCAATCTCGACCCGCTCCTTCGGCGACAGCAGCACGGTGTCGGCCGCATAGGCCGGCATGCGCGCCCGTTCGGACGAGGACACCACGCGAAAGACATGGCCGTGCAGGTGGATCGGATGCGGATGCGGGGTGGCGTTGACGAGTTCGAAGCGATAGGTGCGCCCGGCCGTCAAGACGCCGAGCGGCGGCGGCAGGCGACGGTCGGCGGCATTCGGCCAGGACAGCTTGTTGATCGCCCAATAGGTGCGCTCCGAGACGCAGAGCGAATCCATCAGGAGCCGCTGCGCCGGATCCGAGCCGGCCGCGTCGGCGAAGCTCGCGACCGAGTCGGATGCCGCCATGAAGGTCCAGCTCAGCGTCTCGGCATGGGCCAGGTCGGGCTCGGGAAAGACCGGCCGATAGAGAATGTCGGCGTCGAGTGCCCCGCGCCGGCGCGGCTTGCCGGTCGCCGCAAGCGCCGCGACGGTCCAGGGCTCGGCCGACTGATAGTCGACGATCTTCGCGACCGCTCCCGGCTTCGGCGTCCGGACCAGGAGATCGAGGCGCATGGCGGGCCCCATCCGCCACGTCTCCTGGCCCGAACGGTCGAGCGGGATGGGACGGACGGCATGGCCGTCCACGGCCACGATCGCCGCCGCCGCCCCCTCGATGCCAATTTCCATGACGCGGCTTGAATCGAGGTTCAGCAGCCGAACGCGCAGATCGGCCGCGGCCGGCACCTCGGCCGCGAAGGCGCGCTGGTCGTTGGTCGAGCGCCGGGTCCCGAAGGTGCCGCCCCGGCTGGCCCCCTGCGGGGTCGAGAATTCGAGCCAGCGCCCGTCGGGTCCGAGCCGCCAATCCTTGACGGCCAGGATCAGTTCGCCGTCCGGCTTCACCCGCTCGTCGCCCTCCACCACCATGATGCCGGCGAGGCCACGCCCGACCTGGCCGCTCTCGTTGCAATGCGGATGGAAGAAGAAGGTGCCGGGATCGGGCGGCGCGAAGTCGTAGGTGAAGCGCTCGCCCGTCTGGATCGGCGGCTGGGTCAGATATTGCACGCCGTCCATCGCGTTCGGGATGCGCAGGCCGTGCCAGTGCACCGATACATGCTCGGGCAACCGGTTGTGCACCTCGGCCCGGATCCGGTCGCCGCGGCTGACCCGGACGACCGGAAAGGGCTTGTCGGCGTAGCTCCAGATGCGGACCGGCGCGTCGCCGGGACCGAACAGGGCCATCTCCCGTTCGGCCGCCTCGAAGGTGATCTCGTGCAACCGGCCCGGCCCCGGCTCCGGAGCGGACCGCCACGGTGTCGCAGCGGCCGCATCGGTGGTCAGCAGATCGCCGGCACGCTCGCCGCCGGCCATCAACCCGGCACCACCCGCCGCGAGCGCGCCGCGAAGTAAGGTTCTGCGTGAGATGCCGGGCATAACCATTGGCCTATGCTTCACTTCTTGGAGACAGCCCCTGGATCGGACAGGCTCTTGGAGTCGTTCAGCTTGAGGTCGATGCCGAGATCGGCGACGACCGCCTCGAGGGCGTGCGTCTGGGCGACCAGACCGTCGACCGCATCCAGGATCAGCTTGTTGCCCGCCTCGTTGCCGCTGGCCAGCATCTGATCATAGGCCATGCCGCCGGTCTCAGCCTTGGTGCGGATCGCATCGAGGCGTTCGAGCGTGGTCTTCATGGCGGCGTCGAGACGGGCGGCCTTCTCGGGCGACTTGGCGGCGGCGAAGGCGGCGAAGCCCGGCCCCTCGACGACCGAGCCGTCCCGGCGCTCGTAGCGGCCGGTATAGACCGACATCATGCCGATCTGGTCGTGATAGTGCGAGTTGTGCGTGTTGTCGGAGAAGCAATCATGCTCTTCTTCCGGGTCGTGCAGCAGGACGCCGAGCTTCATCCGCTCGCCGGCCAGTTCGCCGTAGGAGAGCGAACCGATGCCGGTGACGAGGGCGCCGAGACCGCCGGCTTTGCGCGCCGCGAGCGCCTTGCGGGCGGCGCCGTTCGGCTTCCAGGCGGCCGCCATCTCGGCGAGATCGTCGACGAGCAGGTCGGTCACGGTCGACAGATAGGCGCGCCGGCGGTCGCAATGATCATGCGTGCAGCCTTTCAGCGCATAGTCGGTGGCCGGGCGGTTGCCGGCGCCCGGGCCGGTGCCGTTGAGGTCCTGGCCCCAGAGCAGGAATTCGACCGCGTGCCAGCCGGTCGCCACGTTGGCTTCGACGCCGCCGGCCTCCTGCAGCTTCTCCGACAGCAGCTTCTTGGTGATCTTGCGCACATCCACCTTGTTCTTGCCGATCCGGATCGACGTGGAGCCGATCACGTTGGCGCGGAACAGCGGGTTCTCGTCCGAGCTCTCGCCGTAGACGGAGGTATCGACATAGTCGATCAGCCCCTCGTCGAGCGGCCAGGCATTCACCTTGCCCTCCCAGTCGTCGACGATCTTGTTGCCGAAGCGGAAGGTTTCGGTGTGCTGGTACCAGGGTCGCGCGTCCTTCCAGGCCTGCCGGGCCGCGGCGAGCTTGGCCTCGGTCGGGTCGGCCAGGAAGGCATCGACGGCCGCCTTGACGGACTTGCCGGCCAGGAACGCATCCTCGAACGCGGCCTGGCCGATCTGCGCATAGGTGCCGATCACGGCGTCGGCCTCGGGTGCGGGACCGGCCAGGGCCGGGGCGGCCGCCGGACCGGCGACCAGAAATGCGGCAAGCGCAAGCGATGGAATGCGGACCATGGACGGGACCCCCTCTCGATCTGGTGACGCCTTTCCTGCAACGGCCGTGCCGAATGCCGTCCGGCGATCCAATTCCCCTCCAAGACACCAGTTCACGGCGCTTGTTGGCTGAATGTCAGGCTATGCAGGCGATGGATGGGCGTGTAGTGAAACCAACATCGGGCGTATAGACCCCACACTTGTCGCCTTCAATACAAATTACTCCTGATCCGTGACTATAGAAATATTCCAAACAGGCCGAAACAGACTTTGAGAATTTGAAGACTTCCAAACTGTCCGGGTCGCCGTCGACAAAAGCCGATCGGCGCATCCGGTCATCGTGCTGCCGCAAGGCAATGTTGCCCTGCGTCTCCGGGGTGTCGACCATCGAGGGAAACGGGATGATTGCGAAGAGAACGACGCTGGCGTTCGGACTGGTCCTGGCGGGCCTCATGCCGGTGCGGGCGGAGCCGGGCAGCGCGGAGGAAGCGACCCGCCTGACGCAGCTCTTCGAGAGCTATGTCGGTGCCAATGCGGCCGGTGCCCCGCCGAAGGTGGCCGTCGCCGCCGAAGCCGACGGGTACCGCGTCACCGTCAATCTGGAGCAGATCGCCGCCCCGCTTGCCGTTCACGGCCTGAAGGTCGAGCCCGCGCCGTTCAGCATTCGCATCGCCCGCACGCCCGACGGCCTCTGGCGCCTGTTCGATGCGACCTTCCCGACCTTCGACGCGACCTTGGCCGACAGTCGGTCGCGCTGGTCCTTCACCAAACCGAGTGGGGAAAGCCTGTTCGATCCGGCTCTGGGCGCGGTGACCCGCTCGACCGTGACCATCGGAAGGATCGATTCCGAAAGCCAGGACAAGGACGGCCAGTCGCGCGCCAGCTACAGCGACTATGAGGCCGTGTCGACCGCTGTGGCGGCCGGCCCGGATGCGGTGACGCTGCAGGGCCGCGACCGTTTCCGCGACCTCAGCCAGACCATGCGCTTGGCATGGCCGTCGGAACTCGGCGGCGGCTCGACCATCGAACTCGGCGTCACCGTCGCCAGCCAGCGCAGCGAGGCGACGATCGAGGCCCTGAAGGTCAAGCCTCTGCTCGGCATCTGGCGCCTGCTGGTCGCCAAGGGCGTCACCCCGGAAGCACTGACCGCCGCGAAGGACGACTTGCGCAAGGCCGTGACCGAGAGCCTGCCGGTCTTCCAGCGCATCGGCGGCAACAGCCAGTTCGAGGGCGTCGCCGTCCAGTTCCCGAGCGGCTCGGCTTCGATGTCGAAGCTCCAGTTCGGCATCGACCTCAACGGCCTGGTCAAGCCGGCCGGCGGCGGCATGACGCTGCAGGCGACCGACCTGATGGTCAAGTCGACCGTGATCCCGACCTGGGTCGAACCGCTGATCCCCGGCATGATCGATATCGGCTTCAACACCGGCGGCTTCGACTTCGACGGTGCCGCCCGCGCGCTGATCGATCTGGTCGATCCCGCGACGGCCGGCGACGATCAGGATCTGATCCCGTCGATCCTGGCCGAGAAGATCATGCCGGACGGACGCTTCACGGTGACGCTGACGCCCGGACGCCTGCGCTCCAGCCTCTACGAGGTGGCCTGGGACGGGGGCCTCGAAGTCGCCGCCGAGCGCGTCGACGGCACCATCACGGTGCGCGCGATCGGGCTCGACAAGACGATCGCCGCCCTCGGCGCGGCCAAGGGCGACAAGATCGCCGCCGGCGCCCTGGTCGGCCTCTACGGCGCGCAGGCGCTGGCCGCCCCCGACACCGACGGCGCGCTGAAATGGGTCGTCCGGTTCAAGCCGGACGGGTCGATCCTGGTCAACGACAATGTCGTCCAGAAGCCGACCGAGGAGGCCGTGCCGGAGGAGAAGGACGATGACGCGGACGGCGACGGCCAGGACGGCAAGGCCGCCAAGCCCTGACCGCGAAGGCATCCGATGCGGCCTGCCGGACGGGATTCCGCCCGGCCGGCCGTCACCGGGAGCCGCCGCGGCGACCGGGCCCTCGCCGGCCACGAGGCCGTGATCGACAGGGCGTGGACTGCCTGCGCTTTCGACTCCCCGTTGCAGCGGGGCGCGACTAGTCTCTGAGAGTTCCGATGGGAGAGTCGCCCGTGCCGAGAATGCCGTCCCGCCAAGCTCTTGCCGTCGTGCCGCTGATCGCCGGCGCGATCCTCGCCGCCCCGCCGCTGGCCGGCCGGGCCCGCGCGGAGACCGCCACCGCCGAGGAGGCGGCCCGGCTGACCGCGCTCGCCAACCAGACGATGCCGCCGCCGGCGCCCGGCGAGGCGCCCGACACGACCTTCGAGCCGGCGGGCGACCACTATCGGATGACGGTCCGAACGCAGCGCCTGCTGAAGCCGCTCGAAATTCTCGGCCTCAAGCTCGATCTCGGCACCCTCTCCTGGAAGCAGGTCCGGCAGGCCGACGGCACATGGCGCGCCGACGCCATGGAACGGCCGCCGTCGACGTCCAGCGGTTTCGGCGTGACGAGCCGGACGCAATTCGAAGGCACCGAGGAGAGCCTCTATCTCAGCGCCGACCTGCAGCGCCTCATCCGCAGCACCTTCACGGCCACCCGGGCGAGGGTCGAGCAGAAGCGCGCACTGGTCGACGCCACCGAGACGTCGCGGGATATCCGTTTCGAGCAGACCACGGACGTGGCCGCCGACGGCAGCCTGACCTACCGCCTGTCCAACCGCCGCAGCGACATCCAGGGCAAGGCCAGCGTCATGCCCGGCGCCGCCCCCTCGGCGGACGCCATCGACTATCGGGCCGCCCGGGAGACGACCGACGTGACGGTCGAGGGCCTCGCGTCCGGGCCGCTCACGGCGCTGTGGTCCTACCTTGTCGCCCACCCGACCCGGGCCGAACTGGCCGCCCCGGATTCCGCCCTGCTCGACCGCCTCGAAGCCGCCCTGCCGGTCTTCCGCCGGATCAGCGTGGTCTCGTCGATGGATGGTTTCGCGCTGGAGCCCCCGGGCCTGTCGATCGGCGCGGACACGGGCACCATCCGTGTCGCGGCATCCGGCCCCGTCGCCGGGGCGGATGCGGAGTTCGGTCTCGATCTGTCCGGCCTCTCGGTCAAAGGTCCGATCCCGCTCGCCGGGCTGATCCCGCAGAGCCTGAGCCTCGGGCTCAAGGTCGCCGGGCTCGATCTCGACTTCGCCGCCCGCTACGCGATCCAGTCGCTCGACATCGCCAGCGATCCGCCGCTCGGCCCGGACGCCCTGACGGCGATTCGCGCGTCCCTCGCCGAGGCCGATGTCACGATCACGCTGTCCCCCGGCCATGTCCGGGGTCCCGGCTACGATATCGCGTGGGAGGGCACGCTGACGATGGAGCGCGGCGTGCCGGTCGGCAAGGCGACGGTCACCGCCGCGGGGCTCGACCGGATTCTTGCCGGCCTCTCCGCGCCCGGCGCCCCGCCCGGTACCGCCATGGTGCTGACCGGCCTCTATGCCGCGCAGGCGCTCGCCGACAAGGACGCGGACGGCCGCAGCCGCTGGGTGATCGAGCGCAAACGCGAGCACCGCGTGCTGGTCAACGGGCGCGTGCCGGGCTTCTGGCGCCGCTGATCGGACCCGTCCGCTTCCGTCCAAATCCGCACTACCCTTCGCAGACGCGGTCCTATAGGGTGCGCCGCGAAAGGCAGCAGAGGAATTCCGACATGGCTCACGCCGTCGTCCCGCATTTCGCCAACGATGCCGGCCATGCCCGCATCCGCATCGGCGTCCGTGAATTCATGTGCGTCGGCGCGCGGCCGCCCTTCGATCATCCGCATGTCTTCATCGACATGGGCGACGACGACGAGCATGTCTGCCCCTACTGCTCCACGCTCTATGTCTACGACCACAGCCTGAAGGCGACCGAGACCGAGCCGGCCGGCTGCCTGTTCGTGGACAAGGCCGCGGCCTGATCGGCCCTTCCGGACATCTCTCATGGCTGCTCAGCGCCGTCTTGTCGTCGTCGGCGCCGGCATCGGCGGTCTGACGGCCGCCCTCGCCCTGGCGCGGCGCGGCCACCGCGTCACCGTGCTCGAACGCAGCGCGGTGCTGGCCGAGGTCGGCGCAGGCCTGCAGATCTCACCGAACGCATCGCGCATCCTGGTCGAACTCGGCCTCAAGTCCCGGCTCGAGGCGCAAGCCGTCACGCCGGACAGCCTGCGCATCCATTCCACCCGCGCCGGCGGCGAGATCGCCAGGATGCCGCTCGGGCCCCCGATCGCGGCCCGCTTCGGCGCGCCCTACTGGGTCGTCCATCGCGCCGACCTGCAGAATGCGCTGGCCGCGGAGGTCGCCGCCCTGCCGTCGGTCTCCATCCGCCTCGGCATCGCGGTCAAGCGCATCGAGGCCGAACCCGGCCGGGTCGTGGTCGCGATCGAGCAGGACGGCCGGCCCGACGCCATCGAGGCCGACGGCGTGGTCGGCGCCGACGGCGTCTGGTCGATGATCCGCACCGGTACGCTCGGTGCCCCGCCGGCCCGCTATACCGGCCGGATGGCCCTGCGCGCCACCATCCCGATCGACGAGACCCCGCCGGACTATCGCAACGCCGTCGGGCTCTGGATGGCGCCGCGCGCCCATCTGGTGCACTACCCGATCGCCGGGGGGCGGCTGCTCAACCTGGTCGCCGTGACGGAAGCCGCCTGGGAGGACGACAACTGGTCGGTGCCGGTCGAGCGCGAGGCGGTGGTGCGCCGTTTCGATCCGGTCTCCGGCACCCGCTGGCCCGACATCGCCCGCGCGCTGATCCTCGCCCCGCAGCATTGGACCGGCTGGGCGCTGGCCGGCATCCGCCCGGATTTCGACTGGACGTCCGGTCCCGTCACCCTGCTCGGCGACGCCGCCCATGCCACCCTGCCCTTTGCCGCCCAGGGCGCCTGCATGGCGATCGAGGATGCCGCCGTGCTCGCTCGCTGCCTCGACCGGCACGCCGAAGTCGCCGATGGCTTCGCCGCCTACGAGAAGGCGCGCAAGCGGCGCACCACCGCGATCTGGGACCAGGCGGTCTCGAACGGCCGCATCTACCATATGGGCGACGCGCTCGCCCTCTTCCGCGATACCGGCATCGGGCTCGCCGGGCGCCGGCTGATCGACCGGCAGGCCTGGATCTACGGCTGGAAGCCCGACTGAGCCCGGAAGGCCCGATCTGGTGCGTGAAGGCCGGCGACGCGGGCTTCGCCGGCCCGATCGGCGCCCGCCCTCTTGAGCCTGGGCGGGCCATGCGCTACGGGAAGCCATCTGCCGAACATTCGAGGTCCCGATGGCCGCTCCCGACGGCGCTGCACAGCCCGCTTCCGAAGGCCGGGACGACGAGATCGTCACCGCCGCCGTGCTGATCATCGGCGACGAGATCCTCAGCGGCCGGACCAAGGACAAGAATATCGGCTTCATCGCCGACTATCTGACCGCGATCGGCATCGACCTGCGCGAGGCGCGCATCGTCCCCGACGTTGAGGCCGAGATCGTCGACGCGGTGCGCGCCTTGAGCCGCCGCTACACCTATGTCTTCACCTGCGGCGGCATCGGGCCGACCCACGACGACATCACCGCCGACGCGATCGCGGCCGCCTTCGGGGTCGAGATCGGCCACGATCCGCGCGCGGTGGCGATCCTGGAGGCCTATTTCGCCGAGCGCGGCATCGAGTCCAACGAGGCCCGCCTGCGCATGGCGCGCATCCCGGCCGGCGCCGATCTGATCGAGAACCGCGTCTCGCGCGCGCCGGGCTTCCGGATCGGCAACGTCCATGTGATGGCCGGCGTGCCGTCGATCATGCAGGCCATGATGGACGCCGTCGCGCCGACCCTGAAGACCGGCCGCAAGATGCTGTCCGAGACGGTGCCGACCACCCTGCCGGAAGGCACGGTCGCGACCGCGCTCGGCCGCATCCAGGCCGCCCATCCCGACACGATCATCGGCAGCTACCCCTATTTCGACGGCACCCGCCACGCCACCAACCTGGTGATCCGCGCGCGCGACGCCGCGCTGCTCGCCACCGTCGCCGACGAGGTGCGCGCCATGGTCGCCGCCCTGACGCCGGCCACCTGACGATCCCCTTCGCCCGACCGCCCTTCCGAGGACCTTCGATGTCGCAGCCCCAGCCCAAGGCGTTCCCGGTCTCCTGGGACCAGTTCCATCGTGATGCCCGCGCCCTCGCCTGGAGACTGTCCGGCCAGGGCCAGTGGCAGGCGATCGTGGCGATCACGCGCGGCGGGCTGGTGCCGGCTGCGATCGTGGCGCGCGAGCTCGACATCCGCCTGATCGAGACGGTCGGCGTGGCCTCCTATCACGACTACAAGAACCAGTCCGAACTGCGCGTCCTGAAGGATGTCTCGCCGAGCCTGATCGCGCTCGCCGGCGGCGACGGCGCCGGTATCCTGATCGTCGACGACCTGGTCGACACCGGCAAGACCGCCCGGGTGGTGCGCGAGATGATGCCGAAGGCGCATTTCGCCACCGTCTACGCCAAGCCGATGGGCCGCCCTCTGGTCGACACCTTCGTGACCGAGGTTTCGCAGGACACCTGGATCTATTTCCCCTGGGACATGGGCCTCAGCTTCCAGCCGCCGATCGCCGGCGCCGCCGCGGGCTGACCTCCCGGTTCCACGACAGGGCCGTGCGCCGCGCGGCCGCAACGAGGAGTATCAGACATGGCACGTCACGACGAACTCGGCTTCGAAACCGAACAGGAAATGGAAGCCTGGGAGGCGGAACAGGACGAACACGCCGAGGAGATCAAGAACATCGTCCTCGACTATGTCGAGGAGAACGAGGTTCCCGACCAGACGGCCGTCTTCACGCTGCTCCAGATCGCCGTCTCGCTGCAGATGTCGTCCTACATGATGGAGACCGAGAAGCCGTCGGTGGCCGGCCTGAAGCTGGAACTCGACCGGTTCGGCGGCGACATCGCCGACCTGATCCGCGATTCCAAGAAGGGCGCCGCGGAATTCATCGAAAGCTATCGCAGCGTCATGGGCGAGGGCGAGGAGGGCTGACGCCCGCCGAGCCTCCCGCCCCCATCGTCGCCCGAAGGGCATGCCCGAGGCGTCGGCCATCCGACCGCGGCCCGAGCCCGCAAGGCATCGGGCCGCGTCGCAAGCCGGCGCGGCGACCCGTTTCGGGGCGCCCCCGAACCGGCCGTCAGCGGATCTGTTCGCGCACCAGGTTCGAGACCACTTCGTCGAAGCCGTCCTTGGCGCCGCCGCCCTTCTTGCGCTCGGTCTCCAGATGGGCGTCGCGCTGCCGGACGAGGTCCTGCAGCTGCGCCTGCAGGCGCTCGCGCTCGGCCGCCTTCGCCTCGACGACCTTGCGACGCTCCGGTGCGGCGACCGCCCGCAGGTCGGCCGGCAGATCCTCCGTCTTCACCGTCTCGATCTCGACGCGCTTGGCCTGCAGGTCGGCGACCAGGTCGCCCTCCCCGGTGACCACCTTGCGGTCGGCCGACTTCACGCCGCGCGAGGCGTAGCTCGCCATGTCGGACGCCGCCGAGGGCGCCGCGGCCCGGTTCAGTTCGAGCTTGCCCTTGACCTCGGACTGACGCGCGGGCGCGCCATAGGGGATCACGGTGGCGTTCAACTGGATCTGGATCTGGTAGATCTGCTGATCGTAGGGCGTCTCGATCACCGCCACGCCGCCCGATTGCGGGATCGGGATATAGCGGCCGTGGCCGAGCTGCGCGATGGTCCGCCAGACGATCGCCGTGTCCCGGGCGTTGCCGGCCTGGACGGCGTTGACCAGGATATGCTCGCGCTCGGCGATCTTGAGCGTGTCGGTGAACGGAATGTCCTGCGCATAGTCCATGTGCGGGGGCGCATCGCCGACCAGGAACACGATCCGGCGGCTCTCGCCCGTCTCGCTCCAGCCCATCTTGGTGACCGCGACATGGAGCGCCTCGTTGACCGATTCCGGCCAGTCGCCGCCACCGCCGGCCTGGAACTGGATCAGCTGGCCGTAGACGGCGTGGATGTCGTTCGACAGCTCGGTCTTCGTCGTGACATAGACATCGCCGCGATCGCGGTAGCCGACGAGGCCGATGCGCAGATCGGCATTCGGGTTGGTCTTGCGGATCTCGTCCGCGATGGCCCAGATCTTCTTCTTCGCCCCCTCGATCAGCCCCGACATGGAGCCGGTGGTATCGAGCACGAAGACGACCTCGATCCGCGACGGCCCGGTCAGCACCAAGCCGGGCGGCTCCTGGCCCGGCACCGTCTCGGCGATCCCCGCCGCCCCGGCACGGCCCGACGCAAGCGCGGCCACGAGCGCGCCGGCCAGGCCGGTCGCCATGATGAACCTGTTCATGCGATCTCTCCCTCTGGCCCCTCCCGGAGCCGTCGACTGGACCCCCGACCAACCCGACACGGTCGAGCCTGAGCCCCGATCGCGAGTTCCGTTCGGCCGCATGACGTCGGAAATCCGGCGGATGCCGCACGGATTGTGGCGGCGGCGCGCGCCGGCTGCGGGGCAAGGCAGGACCGGGACAAGGGACCCGAAAGCGAAGGCCACCGGGAAGCACCGGACGTCGGTACGTCGAACCGCAACCGCGCCGCTTGCCATCCGCTCCCGGGACGGCTACCCAAGACCGTCCTGCGGACGTGGCGAAACCGGTAGACGCACGAGACTTAAAATCTTGCGCCCACAAGGCGTGCGGGTTCGAGTCCCGCCGTCCGCACCACGAACCTCGCCTCACCTCGCCGCACCGCCGCGCGGGCGAAGGACGATACGGCGGTCGGCTTTCTCAGCGGCGGCTTCGGTGGCGCTCGGAGCCTGACGCGCCCTATGAGCCGTCAACGCAGTGGCATCGGCCTCGAGGGTGTGGTCCAGTTGAGGCCTGATTTCACAGAGGACCTTCGATGATCTCCGGCATCTTCGGCCTGTCGGCCTTTCTGGCGGGGCTGGTGGTCTGGGTCCTGCAGGGCTGGATCGCCGGGTTGATGGCGTTTCTCGGGCTGCAGTTCGGGGTGCCGGTGCTGGCGGCCCTGCTCTACTGGACGCCGGATCCGGACCCGGCGGTCGCCAATGCGCGCTTTGCGGCGCGGCTCGGGCAGGTCCGGACGGTCGCCTTCTGGGGCACGATCGGCGTCGCGATTGTGGCGGCGCTCGCTTTCGGCTAGAGCAAGGTCGGATCAGAGCAACCCGCTCTGATCGGAAAAAGCTTGCGCAGACAAAAACATGCAGAGGATCATCCGATCCCTTCAGATCGAATGATCCTCCAGAGCCTGTCCCGGTCAGATCGAAACGATCTGACCGAAAAGGAGGGGCTCAAGCCATTGGCTCTGGAGCATTTCCTTATCGATTGGATGTTTCCATCCAATCGGGAAATGCTCTCGGCGGGACCCCGGCGGAGGCGACAGGGTGGCGGCGCGGATGGAGGGCGGCACGGCGAAAGGGGGCGCGGATTCGCTCAACCAGCGCATCCGTGCCGACATCGAGGCGAAGATCCTGACCGGCGCATGGGGCCCGGGGCACCGGATTCCGTTCGAGCACGAGTTGATGGCCGAGTATGGCTGCGCGCGCATGACCGTCAGCAAGGTGCTGTCCGCGCTCGCCGAGGCCGGGCTGATCGAACGACGGCGGCGGGCCGGCTCCTTCGTGCGCCGGCCGAGCGCGCAATCGGCCGTGCTGGAGATCCCCGACATCAAGGCCGAGGTCACCGCCCGCGGCGAGGCCTACGCCTATCGCTGCGTCGCCGAGAAGCGCCGGCGCGCCACCCGCGAGGATCGCGCCGCGATCCCGGTTCCGGCCGGCACCGAACTGCTGCTGCTGACCTGCCTGCATCTGGCCGACGGCACGCCCTATGCCTGCGAGGAGCGGATCATCGCCCTCGACAACGTCCCGGACGCGCGCGACGTCGATTTCACGGCCGAGCCGCCGGGGACCTGGCTCCTGCACCACGTCGCCTGGCACGAGGCGGAACATCACATCTCGGCGGCAGGCGCCGACCAGCGCATCGCCGACCTGCTCGATCTGCCCGTCGGCACCGCCTGCCTGGTGCTGGAACGCACCACCTGGCGGTCCGGCGCCGCACTGACCGCGGTCCGCGTCTGGTATCCGGGCGACCGGCAGCGGCTCGTCGCCCGGTTCACGCCGGCCGGTCCGGGGCGGTAGCGGCCGATCGTCCGACGGCAAAGGTGCCCGAAGCGCGCGCGGAGGGCGGTGAAGGCCCGTCTAGGCGTCGCCCGTTTCGGCGTCGGATCGGCACCGTCCGGGTCGCGCGCCGAGGACAGGGCCGTCCGCCCGGGGATCGGCACGGCGTCCGGCCGAAAACGCGGCCTCAGGCGCCGAACAGCACCGCATGCATGATCCGGTCCGGCATCAGCGTGAACAGGCCGGCGATCACCAGTGCGCCCACGAACAGACCCCGCATGGTCTTGCGATGACGCTCGATCGCACCGTGCCGCGCCGCATGGATCGCCACCACCAGCATCAGCAGCACCCAGACGGACAGGATATGGATCGGGCTCCAGGCGCCCCAGAGCCGGATCTCATGGATGAGGAAGGACGACAGCGCGACCACCGCCATCCCGAGCACCCACAGCCAGCCGAGCGCGCGATGCAGCGGCGTCCCCTTCGGCGCGGCGAACTGCACGAGCCCGACCACAAAGGCCGCGAGCGCCAGGACGGCATGGATCTGGATGGCAGGCGAGGCCGCAAATAGCGGTGCGAAGGACGGATTCATCGTATGGGCTCCGAATGTCGGTACCGTTCAGTACCAACATTCCGGAAGCGCCGCAAGTGCCCCAACGGAATTTCCGTCCGGTCCGACGGCGACCTGCCCAGACGTCGTCGGACCATGCTTTCGTCGGACCGGGCCTTCGTCGGACCGGGTCTTCGTCAGAACGGGATTTCGTCGTCCATGTCGTTGGCGACCGGCTGCGGCCGGCTGCCACCACCGCCGCCGCGCGGTCCGGAAGACCCGCCGCCGAAGCCGCCCGAGGCCTGGCCGCGTTCGAAGCTGCGTCCGCCGCCCCCGCCGCCGCTGCGCGCCGGCGGCGCGCCGAAATCGTCGCCGCCCCCGCCGAAATCCTCCCCGCCCTGCCCGCCGGCCGGCCGGTCGAGCAGAACCATGGTGGAGTTGAAGTTCTGCAGCACGACCTCGGTCGAGTAGCGCTTCTGGCCCTGCTGGTCCTCCCAGGAGCGCGTCTGCAGCTGGCCTTCCAGATAGACCTTGGAGCCCTTGCGCAGATACTGCTCGGCGGTCTTGGCCAGCGGTTCGCTGAAGATCACCACCCGATGCCATTCCGTCTTGTCGCGGCGCTCGCCGGACTGCCGGTCGCGCCAGGACTCCGACGTCGCCACGCTCAAATTCACGATCGGCCGGCCGTCCTGCGTCCGCCGCACCTCGGGATCGGCACCCAAATTGCCGACCAGGATCACCTTGTTGACGCTTCCGGCCATCTCGATCTCCGAATAGTGTTGCCGGCCCCACCGTGCCGGCCGTCTCCCCCCGGCCGAAGCCGGCACCGGACGCCGCTTCGGCGGCATCGCATCCGCGCCGGCTCCAACGGGCCCACGGACCCGCCACCTTACGCTGCCATCCGCAGCCTCGCGACCGCGGCCGCCGACTGCGACGCGCTTCACGCCATCTTATCCACCGTTGGCGGCCGCCCGGCCCCTCCCGTCGGCCCCGCCCCATGTGGCAGGCCTTGCAATCGTTCCCGTTCCGTTCTAGACAAGTCCCAATCCCTTCGCAAGCCCTCCCGTGTCGAATCGGCGATTGTGACCGCCGGTTCCCGCCGATAGGGTGGCGTCGCGCCCGGGGCATGTCCGACCCAGGCCGACGCCCGGCCGCGGGGCCGGATCGGTCCGGCGCATCGTCACGGATCGGCGTGCGGAGCGGTCCGGATGCGACCGGGCCGGCCTCGGATGCTGACCTCATCCCGCGTGGGTGACGGACATCCGCCGTCGCGCGCGAACCGTAGACGATCGGCGTCGCGAGGCGTCGTCCCATCCCGCCCGTGCGTCCGATCCGGACCGGAAACGATCGATGACCGAGAAAAGCCGCCCCGCCGCCAATCCGACCAAGATGCTCTCGATCCGGGGGGCGCGCGAGCACAATCTCAAGAATGTCGACCTGGATCTGCCGCGCGACTCGCTGATCGTGATGACCGGCCTCAGCGGCTCGGGCAAGTCGTCGCTCGCCTTCGACACCATCTATGCCGAAGGCCAGCGCCGCTATGTCGAGAGCCTTTCGGCCTATGCGCGCCAGTTCCTGGAGATGATGCAGAAGCCGGATGTCGACCAGATCGACGGTTTGTCGCCGGCCATATCGATCGAGCAGAAGACGACCTCGCGCAACCCGCGCTCGACGGTCGGCACGGTCACCGAGATCTACGACTACATGCGGCTCCTGTTCGCGCGCGTCGGCATTCCCTATTCGCCCGCGACCGGCCTGCCGATCGAGAGCCAGACGGTCAGCCAGATGGTCGACCGCACGCTGGCCCTGCCGGAGGGAACGCGCCTCTTCCTGCTCGCGCCGATGATCCGCGGCCGCAAGGGCGAATACCGCAAGGAATTGCTCGACCTGCAGAAGAAGGGCTTTCAGCGCGTCAAGATCGACGGCACCTTCCACGAGATTTCGGAAGCGCCGGCACTCGACAAGAAGCTGAAGCACGACCTCGACGTGGTCGTCGACCGCATCGTGGTCCGCCCCGACATGGCGACGCGGCTGGCCGACAGCTTCGAGACCGCCCTGAAGCTCGCCGACGGCATCGCGGTCGCGGAATTCGCCGACGAGAAGGAGCCGAACGGCGATCCGCGCCGGCTGATCTTCTCGGAGAAGTTCGCCTGCCCGGTCTCCGGCTTCACCATTTCGGAGATCGAGCCGCGGCTGTTCTCGTTCAACAACCCGTTCGGCGCCTGCCCGACCTGCTCGGGACTCGGCTCGGAACAGAAGATCGACCCGGCGCTGATCGTGCCGGACGAATCCGAGACCCTGCGCAAGGGCGCCATCGCGCCCTGGGCGCGTTCGACCTCGCCCTTCACGACCCAGACCCTGGAGGCGCTCGGCCGGCACTACGGCTTCAAGCTGGATGTCCCCTGGCGCGACCTGCCGGAGCGTGCCCGTTCCGCGATCCTCTACGGAACCGGCAGCGAGGAGGTGCTGTTCTCCTATGACGACGGCCTGCGCAGCTACAACACGTCGAAGACCTTCGAGGGCGTGATCCCGAACCTGGAACGGCGCTGGCGGGAGACCGAGTCCGACTGGTCGCGCGAGGAGATCGAGCGCTTCTTCGCGGCGACGCCCTGCCAGGCCTGCAACGGTTACCGCCTGAAACCGGAGGCGCTGGCGGTCAAGATCGCCGGCCGGCATATCGGCGAGGTCTCGGACCTGTCGATCCGCGGCGCCGGCCAGTGGTTCGAATGCCTGCCGGCGGATCTGACCGACAAGCAGAACGAGATCGCCGGTCGCATTCTCAAGGAAATCCGGGAGCGGCTGAAGTTCCTGAACGATGTCGGGCTCGACTACCTGACCCTGGCGCGCAATTCCGGCACGCTGTCGGGCGGCGAGAGCCAGCGCATCCGGCTCGCCTCGCAGATCGGCTCGGGCCTGACGGGCGTGCTCTACGTGCTCGACGAGCCGTCGATCGGCCTGCACCAGCGCGACAATGCGCGGCTCCTCGACACGCTGAAGCACCTGCGCGACATCGGCAATACGGTGATCGTGGTCGAGCATGACGAGGACGCGATCCTGGCGGCCGACTATGTCGTCGATGTCGGCCCGGGCGCCGGCATCCATGGCGGCCGGATCATCGCCGAGGGCACGCCGACGGAGATCCTGGCCGATCCGGCCTCGCTGACGGGACAGTATCTGTCCGGCGCGCGCGAGATCCCGATCCCGGCGCGGCGGCGCAAAATCGACAAGGCGCGCCGGCTGCGCGTGGTCGGGGCGCGTGGCAACAACCTGAAATCGGTCACGGCCGATGTTCCGCTCGGCACGCTGACCTGCGTCACCGGCGTATCCGGCGGCGGCAAGTCGACCCTGCTGATCGACACCCTGTTCCGGGCCGTGGCGCGCAAGCTCAACGGCTCCAAGGAGAATCCGGCCCCGCACGATCGTGTCGAGGGGCTGGAATTCCTCGACAAGGTGATCGACATCGACCAGTCGCCGATCGGCCGGACGCCGCGCTCCAACCCGGCGACCTATACGGGCGCCTTCACGCCGATCCGCGAATGGTTCGCCGGCCTCCCCGAGGCCAAGGCGCGCGGCTACGGGCCGGGCCGCTTCTCTTTCAACGTCAAGGGCGGCCGCTGCGAGGCCTGCCAGGGCGACGGCGTCATCAAGATCGAGATGCACTTCCTGCCGGATGTCTACGTGACCTGCGATGTCTGCAAGGGCAAGCGCTACAATCGCGAGACGCTGGACGTGCAGTTCAAGAGCAAGTCGATCGCCGACGTGCTCGACATGACGGTCGACGAGGCCGTCGGCTTCTTCCAGGCCGTTCCGGCGATCCGCGAGAAGCTGGAGACGCTGTCGCGCGTCGGCCTCGGCTATATCCATGTCGGCCAGCAGGCGACGACGCTGTCGGGCGGCGAGGCGCAGCGCGTCAAGCTGTCCAAGGAACTGTCGCGCCGCTCGACCGGCAAGACGCTCTACATCCTCGACGAGCCGACCACCGGCCTGCATTTCCACGATGTCGCCAAGCTCCTGGAAGTGCTGCACGAACTGGTCGACCAGGGCAACACGGTCGCGGTCATCGAGCACAATCTGGAGGTGATCAAGACGGCCGACTGGATCCTCGATCTCGGCCCGGAGGGCGGCGACGGCGGCGGCGAGATCGTCGCCGTGGGCCGCCCCGAGGATGTCGTCAAGGAGCCGCGCAGCCATACCGGCCGCTTCCTCGCGGAACTTCTGGAACGGCGGCCGCGCCGACGGCCGGCGGCCGCGGAATGACCCGGGCACGGGGCCGGTTCGGGTCCCGCGCCCGACATGGCCCCGTCTGACAGGCGCCCGCCCGATAGTCGGGCGTTCAACGGGCGGGTGTTCAACGTGCGGGCGTTCAACGGGCGCCGGCTCGAGATTCGAGCGACGCCGCGGACGGATGGGGCCGCCCCAACGGCTGGCCGCAGGAACGAGCGCCTTTGCGGGCAGGCCGGCCGTCATGGGACACCGTACCGGCGCCGCCGCACATGATCGGACGGGCCGGCCCGGGCCCAGGCATGACGAAACGTCATGGTGCGATGCCGATTGTGCATCGCAATATCGACACCTCACCTGCGACTGCGGAAAGCGGCCGGTTTCCCGTCGAGGGCGCAGGGAATCGTGCTGCGTTGCACAATTCGCATGTCGGACATGCGGCCGCCCCTCTGGCTTGGGACAGGGATCATGTCCTATATGTTGTCCATAGACGACGCCGTGAGGCCTGACCCGCTCTTCAAGCTTTCCTGATGTTCAGGACAGTGCATTGGAGATGACGATCGGTCGGCCGCGCAGGCAGCACCGGCACCGAGCTGTTTCCTCCCAGACTCGCTCGCCCCGGTCCCCTGCGTGAGCGTCGCCACTGCGGACGGCCTGTCCTCCCCTGGCCGTCCTACCGACGGGGCTTCTCCTCCCACCCCGGTCGGATATTCGAACGCCCGCCGGTTCTCCTCCCACCGGCGGGCGTTTCGATTCCAGCCCCTCCGCACGCCCTGCCCTTCCGCACGCCGACGATCGACCGACGCGCTGTCCGCCGGCGGTGGTCACGTCGCCCTCTCGCCCCATCCCGCGCGCTCCAGGCGACCGGGCCTCGCCGGAGGGATGCCCGGCCGAGGCGCCGCCATCCCGGCGATTCCGCTTGGCGAGGGTACCGGCGAGGTGATTGCCGTCGACGGGCAAATGTCGGACGGGCGTGCCCAACCCGATCGGCCCGATGCGCGGAGCCGGCTTCAGAATTTCAGCGCCAATCCGACCGACATCGTGTCGGAGGTCGACGACAGCGTGTTCTTGATGCCGTGCGTTCGGAAGTTCACGTAAGGCATCGCCGTGAAGGACGTGGAATCCAGGTCCGTCCGCCGATACTCGACACGGGCGATCAGGTTCGGCAGGAGCTGATACTCGGTGCCGATACCCGCGGTCCAACCGTGCAGGCGCTTGCTCGACGTGTGGCTGAGCGGCGAGAAGTCGGGATTGCAGACGCGCGGATCGATCACGCAGGTGCTCGATTCGCGGAACATCTGGGTCGCATAGCCGGCCGTCGCGTAGACCAGAAGGCGCGGCATGACGACATAGCCGGCGCGCAGACGCAGACTGGAGTCGTTGCCGCTGATCACCCGCGAGCGCGTGTGGAAGTTCTGGTAGGGGGCCTTGAACGGCTGCAGACCCGGCATCGCATGCGCGGTCTTCGAACTGCCGCGCCCGAGCTCTGCCTCGATGCCGGCCAGGATCACTGGCGTGATCATGTAATTGTAGCCGACAAAGAACGACATCCGATCCGGGCGCGCGTCGAAAGAGGTCGCGCTGGTATCGATCGAATACGGATAGGTGGCCCCCCATGCCGGCACGACATGGCCGTTGGTCTTCCATGATGTCGATGTCGCACTCTGGCCGCCGGTCGCGCCGAAATAGAGACCGCCCCACCCCGGAAAGGCCGGCTCTTCAGCTTTTGCGGTCGAAATTGCGCACATGGCCGCGATCACGCCAGCGGCAATGCTCAGATGCTTCATGGAATGCCCCACCCCCGATGTGGTCACGCGCTACCATATCACCATGCGTGAGGGCAGAAAGCGAAGTCTTGGAACGATTCCGAAGCGTATCCGACATGCAACACTCTTGATGTCTGAATATCATATTCCGACCTATCAATATGTTCCCAAATGCACCCGCCCCTGTCGGCAATATCCCGATCGGCACGGCCCAGGAGCGGTTCCGCCAAGTCCGCAGAAAGCGTGGATTTTCGAGACCGGGGCGCCTCCCTCGCTCCAACGAAGGCTTGCATCGCCGATGCACCGCAGCGATCTGAATTGACGGCGGCTCGAGCATTGGCAGTCTTCCGCCAGCCGGGCCGCGACGGGCGCCGAGCCACGAGAACCGCTGCGCCACGCCCCACCGTCTGCCGCCCGGTCTCGCTTGCTGCCGGCCAGCAGGGCTTCGGCGCGAGGTCGCGCGGCGGATGACAGTGCAGCCCCATCGAATCGGCGGGGCAAAGCCCGATCACGACGAGCCGCCGTGATCGAAGAACACTGGCGCGAGCGAAGGCTCCGGAGCGTGGCTCGATCCGCTCAGGCCGGGCACCGCGCTAGTGGTCAAAGAGTGAGTGGTTTGGATTCACGAGACGGATGGGGACCATCTGTCTCGATCAAACCACTAGTGTTTCGAATCCCATTCAGACTTCAGCATGATGTCGTTCGGGTCGCCGGAATCGCGCATCCAGGAATCGACCACCCATTCCTCGCCGCCGATCTCTCGATAGACCGCCGTGGCATGGGCATAGATGAAGCCGCCGCGCGAATCCGGGCGCACCACCGTGTGGTATCGCAACAGGCCGTGCTGCTGGGCATAGATCAGGATGGTGGTCGAGTTGGTCGCCTCGTCCAGGCAGTCGGTCTGGCCGGGCTGGTTGGCCTGATCGGGTTCGGAGCCGCGGATGTCGGGCGGACCACCCAGTTCCGGCGCGGCCCGCTTCTCCCAGTACTGGACCAGGTGGTCGATGGCGTCGCGCTCCTCCGCCGCCGAGCCGCGCCGGGAGGCGAAGATATTGGCGATCGCCTTCTCGTCCGCATCACTCAGCGCGATGATGGTGCGCAGACGGCATTCGAAGCCGTGGCAATAGACCAGCCGGTTGCCACGCGGCATGCCGACATTGCCGCGCTCGACGAACCAGTTGACCAGATCTCGCGACGGCTCGAACGGCACCGGTGCCGGGATCGGCGTCAGCGCGGCAGTGGCGCCGGTGGCGGACTTCTTCGGCTTGGCCGTGGCGGCCTTGGGCTTGGCGGCCGACGGCAGGGCGCCGGTCACGTCGCTGCCCGGCTTGCCCTGAAGGTCGCCGCCCTGGCTCGCCCGGGCCTTCGCGGTCGCCGGCGTGCCGGCATCGGCCGCGCCCTCGGTGCCGGCTGCGACGGCGGCCGCCGGCGCGGCGAGCGCCAGAGCGGCGAGGAGCAGAAGGGTGTTGGATCGACCCATGCGTTGCACCTCCGGGTAAGAGTCGGCGCACCATATAGCGGATTGAGCAGGCCGCGAAGTCTCGCCCCACCGCTAGCCACAACCTGTTGCCGGCTCGACACCGCATCGTGAACTGGCTGTCACTTTGACCCGGCCGGGCCGGAATGCTACCGGGTCGTTCCATGACCCAGTCCCCTCCCGTCCATATCGTCGGCGGCGGCCTCGCCGGCTCCGAAGCCGCCTGGCAGATCGCCAAGGCCGGCGTGCCCGTGATCCTCCACGAGATGCGCCCGGTGCGCGCGACCGAGGCGCACCAGACCGACGGCCTGGCCGAACTGGTCTGCTCCAACTCCTTCCGCTCGGACGATCGCGAGACCAATGCGGTCGGCCTGCTGCACGAGGAGATGCGCCGCGCCGGCTCGCTGATCATGGCGTCGGGCGATGCCCACCAGGTGCCGGCCGGCGGCGCGCTGGCGGTCGACCGCGACAACTTCTCGGCCGCCGTCACCGCCGCCCTGGAGGCCCATCCGCTGGTCACCATCCGGCGCGAGGAGGTCGACGGCCTGCCGCCCGAGGACTGGGGCGCCACCATCCTGGCGACCGGCCCGCTCACCGCGCCCGGCCTGGCGGCGGCGATCGGCGGGCTGACCGGGGAGACCGAACTCGCCTTCTTCGACGCGATCGCGCCGATCGTCCATTTCGACTCGATCGACATGGGCATCGCCTGGAAGCAGTCGCGCTACGACAAGGCCGGCCCGGGCGGCACCGGCGCGGACTACATCAACTGCCCGATGAACCGCGACGAGTACGAAGCCTTCATCGACGCCCTGCTCGCGGGCGAGAAGACGTCCTTCAAGGACTGGGAGAAGACGCCCTATTTCGACGGCTGCCTGCCGATCGAGGTGATGGCCGAGCGCGGCCGCGAGACGCTCCGCTTCGGCCCGATGAAGCCGGTCGGCCTGACCGATCCGCGCCATCCGGACGTGAAGCCGCATGCCATCGTGCAACTGCGCCAGGACAATGCCTTCGGCACGCTGTGGAACATGGTCGGCTTTCAGACCAAGCTGAAGCATGGCGAGCAGGCGCGCGTGTTCCGCATGATCCCGGGGCTCGGCCAAGCCGAGTTCGCCCGGCTCGGCGGGCTGCACCGCAACACCTATCTGAACTCGCCGAAGCTGCTCGACGCGACCCTGCGCCTCAAGGTGCGCCCGCAGCTGCGCTTCGCCGGCCAGATCACCGGCTGCGAGGGCTATGTCGAATCCGCCGCCGTCGGGCTGCTGGCCGGCCGCTTCGCCGCGGCGGAAGCCCTCGGCCGCGCCCCCGCCCCGCCCCCGGTCACGACCGCGCTCGGCGCCCTGCTCGGCCACATCACCGGCGGCCATCTCGCAGTCGAGGGCGAGGAGGCCGGCACGCCGCGCTCGTTCCAGCCGATGAACGTGAATTTCGGCCTGTTCCCGCCGATCGAGGCGCCGACCACCAAGGACGGCAAGCGCCTGCGCGGCAACGAGAAGACGGTCGAGAAGAAGCGCGCCATGAGCCGCCGGGCCCTGACCGACCTCGATCTCTGGCTGAGCGGAACGGCCGTGCAGGCCGCCGAATAGACGCCCTGACCCGGCCTCGGCTGTGGGTGGCGTCACCGTCCGCAGCCGAGCACGATGCCGCCTGCGGCGCCCGCGGGCGGCGGCACTCCGGCGGCACCGATCCGAAATCCGCCCGGCGGCGCCCTCACCCGCATCGGGCTCGGACGCCGCCGGGTTGCCGATCGATCAGGGGATCAGCACGACCGCGCCGGTGGTCTTGCGGCCTTCGAGGTCGCGATGGGCGTCGGCCGCCTTCTCGAGCGGATAGCGGGCCGAGATCTCGATCGGCACCGTCCCATCGGCGACGCGCGCGACCAGATCGCCGGCGGTCGCCTCCAGGTCGGCGCGCTTGGCGATGTAGGTGAAGAGCGTCGGCCGGGTCGCGAAGAGCGAGCCCTTCTGCGACAGGATCTGCGTCGAGAAGGGCGGCACCGGTCCGGAGGCGTTGCCGAAGGTGACCCACATGCCAAGCGGCTTCAGGCAGTCGAGCGAGGCCGGGAAAGTGTCCTTGCCGATCGAATCATAGACCACGTCGACGCCGGCCCCGTTGGTCAACTCCTTGACGCGCGCCACGAAATCCTCGGAGCGGTAGTCGATGACGTGATCGTAGCCGCGCGACTTGGCGAGCGCGCATTTGTCCGGGCCGCCGGCCGTGCCGATGATGGTCGCGCCGAGCGCCTTGGCCCAGGCGCCGGCGATCAGGCCGACGCCGCCGGCCGCGGCATGGAACAGGATGGTGGTGCCCGGGCCGACCTTGAAGGTGCGGTTGAGCAGATACTGCACCGTCATGCCCTTCAGCATCATCGCCGCGCCGGTCTCGAAGGAGATCGCCTCGGGCAGGATGATCAGCCGGTCGGCCGGCACGTTGCGCTCGGCCGCGTAGGAGCCGGGCGAGGCCACATAGGCGACCCGGTCGCCCGGCTTGACCAGCGTGACGCCGGGGCCGACCGCCTCGACCACGCCGGCGCCCTCGCTGCCCGGAATGAACGGCAGGCCGGTCGGCGACGGATAGAGGCCGGAGCGGAAGTAGCAGTCGATGAAGTTGACGCCGATCGCCGCATGGCGGACGCGCGCCTCGCCGGCGCCGGGCGGCGGCAGCTCGACATCCGCCAGCACCAGCATCTCCGGACCGCCGGTTTCCCGCACCTGGATCGCCTTGACCATCGCTTCCCCTCCACCTCGTCGCCCGCTTCGGGGCTCGTTCGGAAAGTTTGAACCATTGTCCGCCCCGAGCGCTTCGGCAAGGGCTCATGGAAGCCGAATTCGGGACCGAGCCATGCTGCCGCGGCGAAGGTCGCGAACCCGCCGATGCGAGACGGGCCCCTCACCCCGCTCCGTCAGACCTTCATGCCGAGCCGGCGCGCCTTTTCCATGCGCGGCGGCGGATCGACGAAGGCGCCCGGTTCGTTGACCCGGCGCTCGATGAGCCGCTGCACGACCTCGGCGATCGCGACCTTGCGGCCGGCCTTGTTGTAGAAGCTGCCCTTGACCTGGGTCGTGGTGGCCAGCGCGCGGATGAACTGCAGCCGCAATTCCTCGTCGGGCGCCTCGGCCTCGGTCCAGAACTGGTCGAGCGAGCCCTGGAAGGTCAGGCCGGGAATGTCGAACACGGCGACACCGAGCACGATCAGCGGGCAGCCGGCGCGGATCGCGTAGAGACCGACCGTGGAATTGACCACGATGGTCCCGCGTGCGGTCTCGACCAGCCGGTTGAGATTGCCGCCGTCGATCAGGCGCACGCGCGGGCGGACATTGTGGCGCCGGGCCGCCGCCATCACGACCTTGTTCCAGCGCTCGATGCCGTTGTCGAGCGGATGGACCTTGAACACCAGCACCGTGTTGGGCGGCGCGGAGCGGGCGAAGGAGGCGACCGTCTGGTCGATCGCCTCGTGCAATCGCTTGTAGGGGCTGTTGTCGCGGATCTGGTAGTCGCTCTGCAGCTGCAGCGCGAAGATGTAGAAGGGCCGCGGTCCGAGGATGACTTCGCGCATGACGCGCTTGGCATATTTGCGCTGCCAGCGCTCGCGGATCAGGCGCAGCAGCGTGCTGAGATAGTCCTTGAGCGGATTATAATATTTGTCGGCAAAGTAGCGCGGAAAGAAGATCCAGGAGAAGAACAGCGCGACGAGATTGTAGATGACCTCGGCGGTGGCTTCCTGGGTGAAGGTGTAGGGATATTTGATCACCAGATCCGGGTCCGGCGCGGCGGCCGCGATGGCGCGGATCGTTTCCGGATCGTTTGGGAAATGCGAGTAGGTCGACATGCCGTTGCGCTCGACCGTGATCCAGTCGGGGCGCAGATAGCCGAACTCGACCGCGGTCACATAGAGCCCGCGCGCCTTGGCGATCTCCTGGGCGACGACATGATAGGGCAGCCGGTCGGCATAGTAGAGGATGTCGGTGACGCCCTCGCGCTCGATCAGCTGTTCGAGCCAGCCGCGCCAGTTCTTGAAGCTGCCGCGATAGTTGTAGGCGCCGGATTTCAGCCAGTAGAGCCAGTCGCCGGCCGAGAGATTGACGCGGACCGTCTTCTGCCCGGCCGCTTCGAGCCCGTTCGCCAGTTCGTACCAGAACCGCGAGGGTGGCCCTTGCAGGAACAGAAAGACGCGGCGTTCGGACATCGACCGGCTGCACTCCGCCCTGGAACCGATCCGACACCGCGCCCGGATCGGTCGGGCGAGCCTGTATAGCGACCCCATCCGGGCCGGTCAATTTGGCCGCCTTGCGGGGTTTCCGAGCCTGACGGGACGGTCATCGGGGCCGGCCGAAATGGCCGATCCAGTGGCGCCAGTAGGCTTCCGCGACCACGCTCGCCCGGACGAGCCGCCGGTTGCGCACGGCCGACGGCACGGCGATCCGCCCGGCGCGGACATCCTCGATCCGGGCGATCACGTCCTCGACCTCGCAGGGCAGCCGCGAGACCGGGTCGACATAGGCCGGATACAGGATCAGCACGGCCGCGACGAGTTCATCGAGCGAGAGCTTCCGGCCACGCCGCGCGACCGGCGCGCGGTCGTCGGTCAAGCCCCAGCCGGCATAGAAGGGGATGCCCCAGGTGACGACCGGCTTCGCCCGGATCAGCGCCTCGAAGCCGGCCAGCGAGGTCAGCACATGCACCTCGTCGGCCGCCTCGATGGCGGCGATGGCGTCGCCCTCGCGTAAGGCGAGGTCGGCATGGGCGCGGATCGCGCGCTCCGGCAGCCAGCCGGCCCGGCTGCGGGTGACGAGATCGGGATGCTCCTTGTAGACCACGAAGGCATCCGGTCGGCCCTTCCGCACGGCGGCGAGCAGGGCGAGATTGCCGCCGACTGCGGCCGTGCCGAAGCGGATCGCCGCGTCGTCCGGCACCTGGCCGATCACCAGCACGACCGGCCGCCCGCGAGCCGGACCGGCGAGATCGAGTTTCGGGGCCGGCAGATTGTATTTGGTCACCCGGGTGGCGACGAGCCGCTCGCGCAAGGCCCGCGCCCGGTCCACCAGAGCCGGCGTGAAGTCCGTCTCCAGGCACAGCCGCTCCAAGCGCGAGGGGCGGTGGGCGTCGTAATAGAGGCCGAGATCGTCGAGGGCGAGCGAGGCCGGAATGGTCTGCTGCGTGCCGAGGCCGACCGAGCGGACGAAGCCGTCCTCGATGCGCGAGACCGGCACGCCGGCCGCGGCCGCCTCCGCCTCCAGCGCCCTGCCCCCGCGCGCGCCCCAGGCGACCAGCCGCGCGCCCTTGCGCGCCGCGACCGCGACCGCCCAGCGTCGGGTCTCGAAGACGACCTCGTTCGACCAGCCGGCCAGGAAGGTCGTCGCCGTGCGCGCCTTCTGGGCCGAGAAGCCGAACCCGACGACCGTCTCCCGCCGCGCCGCATAGCGCGCGCGGATCGCCGCCATCAGGGCGATGCCCTCGTCCGGCGCGACCGGCTGAAGCGTGAAAGGGTTCACGTAGCGGGCGCCGGGCCGCGCGGCGTGATCGGACGGCGACGCCGGAAAGGAAACCGTCCCGTCCGCAGCCAGTTCGCCGACAAGCAGGGCGAGCGGCGCGATGCCGAGACGCGGCGGGGCGACGGGATCGACGAACTCGCGCAGAACGCGGACCGGCAATCGCCAGCGGCGGGCATAGTCGCGCGCACGATCGAGATGCGGCCCCTGCTCCACCGTCACGACCGCATCGAGCCGGCCGGCATCGGCATCCGTCGGGCATCTCACCACGGCCCGCGCACCGACCAGCGCGGCGATCCATGGCGCCTGCGCCCAGGGCTCGGGCAGGAACAGGCCGGCCCGATCGAGATCCGGCCCGGGCGGCGGATCGCGCGGGGTCGTCATGGTGCGCCGGTACCGCCGGCGCGCTCGCGGGCGGTCTCGGCATCTGGCTCGATCTCGGCCGCGAAGCCGCCCATGAAGAAGTCGGCGACCCGCGCCGGCACCAGATTGGCGAACCAGATCGGCAGCACCAGGGGCCACGGGAAGGCGATCAGCGCCTTGCGGCGCGCGATGCCGCGGCGGATCAGCCCGGCCGCCTTGTCGGCCGAAATCTCGAACGGCTTCGGGCCGATATGGCGGCTCGACATCGGCGAGGTCACGAAACCGGGGCAGACAACCGTCACCTCGACGCTGCCCTTCAGCCATTGCCGCAGGGCATCGCCGTAGAAGCGCACCGCCGCCTTGCTGGCCGAATAGGACGGCAGGTCGGGATGGGCGTAGAGCCCGGCCAGCGAGGAGACCAGCACGATATGGCCGCGCCGGCGCGCGCGCATCCGCTCGACCAGGGCCGACACGGTCGCGATGGCACCCTTCAGATTGACGTCGACCAGCCGGAAGGCGCTTTCGGTCACTTCCGCGCTGCGACCGGCCTGCAGCCCGGTGACGACGCCGGCATTGGAGACCAGCAGGTCGACCGGATGGGCCTCGTCGAAGGCCTGCAGCCAGGCGGTCAGCGCGGCGGTCTCACGCACGTCGAACAGCCCTTCGACCACCTCCGCGCCGGCGGCCCGGGCGGCCGCGACCGTGTCGGCGAGGCGGGCGGCATCGCGGCCGGTCAGGCCGAGCACCCGGCCGGGCGCCGCATAGGCCCGCGCCAGCGCCGCGCCGATGCCCGACGAGGCACCGGTGATGACGATGGACCGGGGATCGGCGGAAGCACTCATGCGGTCCTCGCGCGTTCGGATTTCAATCGCTCGACCCGTTCGGGCAGGTCCGGCAGGCCGGCCTCGAGCCGCTCCACCGTACCGGCCACGGCCGCGGCCAGGCCCGCCTCGGTATAGTAGTCGCCGCGGATCTGGGTCTCGTGGACGAGCGCACGCACGAAGGCGCGGGCGAGGTCCGGATCGGGTCGCCCGGCTTCCTGCCAGAAGCGGTCGAGGCCAAACTCGTAGGTCAGGCCAGGGATGTCGAACACGGCCCCGCCGAGCGCGATGGTCGGCGCGCCGGCCTGGATCGCCGCGATGCCGACGGTCGAGTTGACCGTCACCACCCCGCGCGCGCCGGCGATCAGCCGGTCGAGATCGCCGCCGTCGATATAGTCGACCCGGTCCCCGACGCCGGACGCCGTCGCCGCCTCGGCAACGAGCCGCGCCCAGGGCGTGCGCCAATTGTCGAGCGGATGCGCCTTGATCACCAGACGGTCGCCGGCCGGCGCATGCGCCGCGAAGGAGGCGACCACCTCGCGCATCGCCGCCGGCATGTCGGCGAAACGCGAATGGGCCCGGATCTGGAAGTCACCGGAGAGTTGCAGCGGCAGCACCCACCAGGGCGCGGAGCCGCCGGCGAGCCGTTCGACCGTCGCGCGTGCCGCCGCGGCGGGCTTGGCCTGGCGCATGAGCTTCCAGGCCCAGAGCAGATATTCGACCACCGGATGGTCGATCGCGTAGCGCCGATAGCGCGGGTAGAACGGCGTTCCGGCCACTTCGGAAAGATGATAGGCGAGATCGTTCAGAGCGAACTTCAGGAACGGCGTGCGGAAGCGGACCGTGAAATCCGGCTCCGGCGCGGCCGCAGCCAGGGTCTGGACCAGCGCCGCCTCGCGCGGAAAATGCGACAGCGCCGAGAGGCCGTCGCGCTCCAGCGTGATCCAGTCCGGCCGGAAATAGCCCATCTCGAAGACCAGCACGCGGATGCCGCGCGCGCGCGCCTCGATGGCCGCCAGCCGGTGGTATTCCCGGCTCTCGCCATGCACGATCAGGTCGGTGATGCCGTGCCGGTCGAAGGCGGCCGCGACATGGACCTGCCAACCGGCGAGCCCGCCGCGATAGGCCTCGGCGGGGCGGCGCCAGAACAGCGCATCGCCGGCATGGAGCAGGATCTTGTGGGTCTTGTGCCCGCGCGCTTCAAGCGCGGCGGCAAGCCGGGCCTGGAACGGCGAACAGGGACCGAGCAGGAACAGAAAGCGCCGCCGCCCCGGCCCGCCGGCAGCGACGGGTCCCGGGCGGGACGGATCGGCGACGGGAGGTTCGGTCGACATGGCGCGGACCATAGGGCGGCGGCGGCGCCTTGTGAAGCGCCGCCGGCCGGCCGGTCATTTGCTGTTGAGCACCTGGATGTCGCGCGCCAGACCCGTGCCGCCGCGCACGGCCGCCGTGGTCTTGCCGACGATGTCGAGGAACTTGGCGAACTCGACCGCAGGCGCGGTCGCCACGTAGACGATATCCTTGTCGCGCAGCCACATCTGCCGGGCCAGGAACAGGCCCTTGGGCTCGAGCAGGTTCAGCCGGTAGACGACCGGGATCTTGCCCGGCCCCTTGGGCTGCCAGTCCGGCCGGATCGCCTTGACCAGATGCGGCTCTTCGAAGCGGAACACGAAGATGCCGCTGGCATCGGCCGCCAGCGTGTTGAGACCGCCGCCGCGCGCCACGGCTTCCGCCAGCGTGACCGTCTTGGTCTCGAACTTGATCTCGCTCGGGCGCGCCACCGAACCGAGGATGGTGTAGGTCTGCGGCGCGAAGGTGAGCAGGATCTCGTCGTCCGGCACGAGATAGACGTTGTTGTTCGGGACCAGGACGAGGTCCTCGAGCAGGATCGAGGCCGATTCGGCCTTTCGTTTCAGCGTGACGGTCGTCTCGTAGGTGGTGAAGCGCGAACCGCCGGCCAGCGCGACCATGTCGAGCAGCCGGGTACCGCCGACATTGAGCGGATACTTGCCCGGCTTCGCCACGTCGCCGACCACAACGGCCGCATTGGCCTGATTGCCGGTGACGCCGAGCATCACCTGCGGCTGGATCGCCTTGTCGGCCAGCGCATCCTGGATCGCCTGGCGCAGCGCTTCGCTCGACCGGCCCGCCGCACGCATCCGGCCGACATAGGGCACGAAGATGTTGCCGGTCTCGTCGATCTGGACCTGGAACTGGGTGCCGCGGGTCTGGGTGTTGGCGAACAGCCCGTTGTCGCCCGCCTCAAGGATGCGGATGTCGAGCGTATCGCCGATGCCGAGCGGCTGGCCGCGCGGGCCGGAGCGGATCGCGAAGCGGTCGGCGAAGGTGTGCGGTCGCCACGGGCCGACCGTGCGCACGACCGGTTCGTCCAGCTGCACGATCAGATAGCTGTCGATGGGAAGCGACGTCTCCACCTTCTCGCTGGAGATGGCCATCGCCGATGGCCCGTCCGACGGCAGGCTCGAACAGCCGGCAAGCCAAAGCGCGAGCACCGCGCTGCAGCCGATACGCAAGTTCGCTACTAATTTCATTGCCCCGTCTCCGCGGCATCCGCCGCTGATTCTCGACCGTCCGCTCCAGACCGATGTAGCCGGGCGACAGCAGTCCAACGCAACCACAGAAACATTCCGTGACCGTATGACGGATTCGACGCGATTTGCGAGCCGGATCGTGCCCACGGTCGGCCTTCGGACGACGATTCTCCCTTACTGCATGTGATCGCGGATGGACCCGAGCACCAGCGAGCAGACCGCCCACATGGCGAACAGAGCCAGGAAGCTCAGGAAACTGTAGCGCGCGCGTTCCGGATATTCGGAATCCTGTGCCGGCCGCGGCGAGACGACGATGGCGAGGTAGCGCTGGTTGCGCTCGGCATCCATGCGCGCCCGCTCCAGCGACGACAGGCTCTGCGTATAGGTCTGGGTCGCGAAGTCGCGCTCGGTGACCAGTTCCTCGTAGCGGGCGAGCTGCGAGGAAATGGCCGCGCCGGAGCGGTTCTTCAGGGCGATCTTGATCTTTTCGTCGTCGATCTGCTTCTCGAGCGCATCGACGCGGCTCTGCTGGACCCGGACGCGCGGCGCCGACGGCGACATCGTCTGGGTCAGCTGGTTCAGTTCCGCCTTCAGCCGGGTCAGTTCGCCCTCGAGCTGATTGATCGTCGTCGAGAAGCCCTGCGCTCCGGCATTCGGGTCGACCTGCCCCTCCTCGCTGCGGAACTTGGCGATGCCGGCCCGCGCCAGCCGGAGACGGGCTTCGGCGCGGGCGACCTCCGCCTCGGCATCGCGCACCACGTTGCGCCGCGCGCGCTCCGAAATGCGGTTCACCACCGATTCGGTCAGCGCCATCACATGGTCGCCCATGGTCTTCGCATCGGCAGAGCTGAAGGCCCGCACCTTCACCGAGATGATGCCCGTATACATGTCAAAGGCGACGAAGGTCATCCCCTTGACATACTCGGTCATCTTCTCGATCGAGATCTCGGGCTTCATCCGATACCACCAGTCGGCGGACGGCTGAGAATAGATCTTGTGCAGATCGAGCTGCTTGGACAGATCCTCGACGAATTCCCGCGAGCCGAGATACTCGACCACCACATAGGAATCGGAGATGTCGTTGACGGTCGCGCTGCCGAGCATGGTCGGCGCTGCCGCCGCCGCCGAGGTCGAGCTTTGCATGTTGCGCACGGTGAAGCGCATCTCGGTCGCGTATTGGTCGATCGCCCAGACATAGAGATAGACCGTCACCAGTACGGCAGGGATCAGCACCGCGACGGCGAAGGTCCAGAAGGTCAGGTTGAAGGCCGATTTCTTCTTCTTGCCGGCCTGCTTGGCAGCGACCGACTTCTTGATTTCGCCCAGACGCGAAATCAGCCGCGATTTCGACACTTCCGGCACCGGCAGGGCGCCCGGATAGGTGTCCTCCTCGGGGCGAAGCTCCTGCTCCTTCTTCTTCTTGTCCTTCTTGCGGAACTCGACCAGCCGGCCGGGTGCCTCTTCGCCCGCAGGCGGCGGAGGCGCATCGAACGGCGCGGGCGGCGGCGGAGCCGAGCGCCGACGCGTCTCCTCGATCGCGTCGATATCCTGAACGGGCTCGCCCAAGTCCAGCCCTTCGCGATTGGCGCGGCGGCGCCGCGCCTCCTGCCGGCGGGCTTCCATATCGTCGGGCGGGTTAATCAGATCGACCACCTAGGCACGCTCCTTGGCGAACAGCAGGCATTTGAACTCCGCGATCCCTTCTTCCAAGTCGTCGAAGAAGAAGATCTCGCCGTCCACCAGAATGGCTGCCATATCGCAATAGGCCCGAATCGTCGCGAAGCTGTGCGACACCATGATCAGGCCCGATCTTTCGCGCCTTTCGGCAAAGGCCAATTGACACTTCTCACGAAACCGATCGTCGCCGACGGCCGTGACTTCGTCGATCAGATAGCAGTCGAAGTCCATCGCCATGCACAGACCGAATGCGAGCTTCTGCTTCATGCCGCTCGAATAGGTCTGAATGGGCATCTCGAAATAATGACCGAGCTCGGAAAACTCCAGAACGTATTCGCAAACCCGGTCCGGATCCTCATGATAGATCCGCGCGACGAAAACGGCGTTCTCGCGGGCGGTCATGCTCTTCTCGAAGCCGCCGGCGAAACCGAGCGGCCAGGATACCTTGCCCCAGCGGCGGATGCGCCCCCGGGTCGGCTTCTCGGTACCGGCGATCAGGCGCAGCAAGGTCGACTTGCCGGCGCCGTTGCCGCCCATCAGGCCGATGGCGCGCCGGCCGGGAATGTCGAAATTGCCGCGGCGCATGATGACCTTGGCGCGGTTCCCCGCCCCATAGGTCTTCACGACATCGTCGAACGTGATGATCGGCCCGGATCTCGGCCGCACTGCGACATTCATCGGCTGGACCCACCCCCGCTGCGCCGGGCGAACTTAGCCCGCCCGCAACAACCCGTAAATGCTTCAGCTGCCCAACGCCGGGTCCGGACTTCCGCGTGCCGCGAAAGCCTGGACACCGAATTCCCGGGCCGCTGCGGCCGCGATTCGCCCTTCGGAAGCCCGGAGGGCCGCCCCTCACGAGACCGCCCATGGACTGCGAAGATCCTCGGCCTCAAGACGATAACCACCGGTTAACGCTGCTACCCGAACCAACGCTTGCGCTTGCGCCGCACCATGACGCGGGACCTTGCCCGAAATGTGTTCGACGGCGGGCACTCTGATTTCAAAACGTAAACGGGCCACATATCAGGCCGGTTTGTGATGGGCATGCCAGTGCCAGGCGATGTCGATGCGGCGCGGACACCAGACCGCGTCGTGGCTCTGCACATAGTCCAGGAACCGCGCCAGGGCCGCGGCGCGCCCGGGACGTCCGACCAGGCGGCAATGCAGCCCGACCGACATCATCTTCGGCGCCGTCTCGCCCTCGGCATAGAGAAGGTCGAAGCTGTCCTTCAGATAGGCGAAGAACTGGTCGCCCGAGTTGAAGCCCTGCGGGGTGGCGAAGCGCATGTCGTTCGCGTCGAGGGTATAGGGAATGACGAGATGGGGCCCCCGGCCGCCATCGACCCAATAGGGCAGATCGTCGGCGTAGGAGTCCGAATCGTAGAGGAAGCCGCCCTCCTCCATCACCAGCTTCTGGGTGTGGATCGACGAGCGTCCGGTATACCAGCCGAGCGGGCGCGACCCGGTGACTTCGGTGTGAATCCGGATCGCTTCCAGCATGTGGGCGCGCTCTTCGGCTTCCGTGAAGTCCTTGTAGTCGATCCACTTCAGCCCATGCGACGCGATCTCCCAATCGGCCTCGCGCATCGCCGCGACCACATCCGGATTGCGCATCAATGCATGCGCCACGCCGTAGACGGTGACCGGGATCCCGCGCGCCGTGAACAGGCGCCAGAGCCGCCAGAAGCCCGCGCGAGAGCCGTATTCGTAGATCGATTCCATATTCATGTGCCGCTTGCCGGGCCAGGCCGCGGCGCCGACGATTTCGGACAGAAAGGCCTCCGAAGCCGCGTCGCCATGGATCACGGCATTCTCGCCGCCCTCCTCGTAGTTGATCACGAACTGCACGGCGACGCGGGCGCCACCGGGCCATTTCGGATCCGGAGGCGTGCGGCCGTAACCGATCATGTCGCGAGGATAGGCGGGTGCGGTCATGCTGAATGTCTCCGATGGCATCCGAAGCTGGACCGAAGCCGCCGGGATTTCAAGGTCTTGCCGCGCCGCCGCCAAGACCGCGCGCGGCGGTCGCACGGGCCGGCGCGAACCGGCCGAGCACCGCGGGCGCGCCGCCGCGCGGACGCGACCCGGCTTTCGGGTCACGTCCGAGCGCCATGATCGCGGTGCCCATGGTCACGCTGCACATGGTCACCAGGAAGCCGAAGACCAGCAGCAGCACGGGGATCCAGGGCTCGTCGGAATTCAGGATCAACGTGCGCAGATGCGCCACGTCGGTCGCCAGCACCGCCCCGGCCAGGACCAGCGCGATCACCGCCCCGGCCACCCCATTCCAGGCGAGCAGGGACAGCAGCGGATCCGGCCGGTTGCGCCGCATCTCGGGCGGTTGAGACATTTCGGACATCGAACCCTCCGGCATCCAGGAACCCGTCCCGATCAGGCGTGTTGACTTCGCAGCGCGACTCTAGCCGCACCGTCGCGTCCGGTCGAGACGGGGAAAGTCCGAGCCCCGATCAGGTTCCTTATGGTCATGGCGCAAGTTGTGTCCATAATGATCCGGGGGTGATTCGCGGCGGGAGGTCTGGATGACCAGGGTCCAGCGTCACATGGCCACGACGAAACGGCGTGATGTCGAAGCAACCGGCAACGAGATCGACGGCAGAATTGCCGCGATGCGGTTGATCCTGAAAATGGCGCGCCCGGGCAGTCATGCCGAAGCCCTGCGGGCACTTCGCGAAGCCTTTCCGGATGCCTCGCTGGCCGAACGCGTGCAGGCGCTCGATCCCTGAGGCCGCCCCGAAATGCTGACGACGTGACCGGTGCCCGCCGGGGACCCGGCCGGTCGCTCCCGTGGCATCGACCGTTCCCAGCCCACCGGTTGATGCTCTTTATGGATTTGTTTCCTAAAACCTTTTTCGGCCGGAGCCGGTGACCCAGGACGGGCCTCGCTCCGCCGGCCGTCGATCTCCGGGGGCCTTTTCCTCGCACCCGGCCACGCTCGGGACCGCCCGGCCGACGGGGTCTTCTGACGCCCGATCGGTATCGAGTCGTGCCGGCGCCGCCTGCAAGTCCTCGGCGACTTTTCGGCCCGCATGTTCTCATGGGCTCAGCCGGGCACCGGGATCTCGCGTCGGCTCAACCACCTGACGGCCAGGCGTCACAGCAGCCAGGCTTCGAGTGCGGCGCGACAGGTGTCGCGATAGCGTGCGGTGCAGGCAAGGACGGCCTCGCGGTCGCGGGCGACCGCCTCGACGAGCTCCGGCTCCACGGCGTCGAGATCGCGGGCGGCATGCGGGACGCCCGTCTCGATCGCATAGGCTTCCGCCTTCTTGCGATCGCAGACCGGAAGGACGGGCGCACCCGCCAGGCCGGCCAGGATCAGCCCGTGCAACCGATTGGTGACCACGACCCGGGCCACCTTGAACTCGGCCACCAGGTCCTGCCAGGTCATCGGCGCCATCCATTCGATGCCATGGCGTGCGGCGATCTCCGCATAGACCGCCCCGTCCTCGCGCTCGCATGTGGTCACGAGGCAGATCGGCCGCCCTTCGAACCGCCGGACGGCCGCTTCGAGCGTCGTCCTCAACTTCGACGGCGTTCCCGTCGCGGCGATCAGAATGCGCTCCGGATCGCGGCCGGACATGGGGGCGACGGCCGCCGCCACCGGCGCCAGCCAATGCACGCAATCCGGGACAAGGCGGGCTTCGATGTCGAGCGAGCGAAGCACCTCCAGGGAGATCACATCGCGCGCGGTCAAGGGCAGGTCGAGACCACCCAGGCCGCGCCGCAGCAGGGCGGGCGTCAGGAAGTCCGGCGTTGCCGGATTGATCGAAAACGGGAACGTGCGGATCGGTTTCACGAACGGTTTCAGGGCCGTCACCGTGGCCAGCATGTCGAGACCGACAAAGCCGTTCCACTGGTCCCCGTTCTCGCAATAGATCGCCGCGGCCCCGGATACATGCGGAACGATCCGCAGCGCCCGGAATTGCATCAGGCGAAAATAGAGGGCGCGCGCCAGTGCCGGAAAGCCCCTCCGTACCAGCCACCGCCAAAAGGGCGGCCGCTGCTCGCGGATCGGCATGTCGACCAGGTCGAACGAGCGGCCCAGCGCCGCCGTAAAGGCAGACATCCGCCTTTCGTCTCTCGGAAGATAGCGGGCAGGAACGACAAGCAAACGGCAATTCGAATGGCGAATGGACAGCATCTCAAGCATAGAATGCAGAATTGCAAAATCGCCAATATTCCCCTTCAAATTGACAAAGAGTATGGCGACTTTACATTGCGGCATGACACTCACACGTGACGTTCATGAAATCGTTTTCAACTTTCAGAATCCCATTTTTTGAATTCTCTACACTTGTTTACATTCCTTGGCAAGACACAATAAAAAGGCCGTGATTTCCTCAAACTCCAAGAAATTTGCCTAAAATGAGCCCTGACGCTTCCATTCGAAAGGCTATCTTAGGCATCGGCATGGCAAATGCATGAGAAAATGGTT
>NZ_LJYW01000001.1:5610100-5689606 GCF_001305515.1 Prosthecodimorpha hirschii | reverse complement strand
GCGCAACGGTCATTGCAGTATCGGGGGGGCACGCCAGCGTGGCCGCGGCAGGGGCACGGCGGCGACAACGCTTCGCAGGGCAGTAGCGTCAGCCCAGAATGACGGTCGCCAGATAGGCCGCCTCGGCGTCCCAGTCGTGACGGCCCTTCGCCGGCGTCGGATTGGCAAAATAGTGCCGATTGGTGCCGTCGTTCTGATCGGTCAACTTGAAGCCATAGTAGGAGACCCCGCCGGCCGCGAGAGGTCCGCGTATCTTGCGCAGCCAGTGCAGGATCAGAAGTCCGGCACTCGGCATGCGGTCGAGAGCCTTGACGAGTTCGACGAAGACCCGGGTCGGAACGAAGGCGGCACGACCGCCCGCACGTTCCGTCTCAAGCACATCCCAGGCCTGTGCGCCGTGATAGCGCCGGTCGGCACCGGAGAAGAGGACGAAGTCGTAGGCGCCCGGCGGGCGCCGCCAGACATCGATATGGCCGCCGCTGCGCGCCCAGATGGTGGTCTTGCGGCCGTAATCGACCGTGAAGCGGTCGTCTTCGGAAAAATTGTTGAAGCGGATGACGATATCGTGCGCGTCGATCTCGGCACCGGCGCCGCGGCCGATCTGAACCGGCGAATTGCCGACCACCGCGATCGTCTTCGAACGGTCCGCGAGCAGCTGGTGCAATTCGAGCATGCGTCGTTCGCCGATCGGCATCAGCCTGGCGCATTCCTCGATCACCGGGACGGCGGCGTAACCGAGTTCGTGCAGGGCCGCGAGACACGCCGTCGAGCCGTACTGGACGACCATCGGCCATCCCTGCTTGCGGACCGAGCCGAGTGCCCGATAGGCGCCGATCCAATCGCCGCGCTCCGCATAGACATTGGCCAGGATGCAGCGGGTCCGGTCCCGGAGTTTCTCGCCGAACCAGCCGAAGCTACCGGCGATCTCGCGCACCCGATCCACGACGTCGTTGGTCGGCCCCTCCGTATCGAACAGCGTCTTGGCATGCGCGATCCGGTCCGCAGGACTGGACTGCTCGAGCTTGAACGTCTCGATCTGCGCCCGGACGCTCATCGGCGAGGAGGATAGGCTGTCCTTGAAGTGGGCGTTCATGTCGAACCCGGCACGGATCTGAGTGTATTGACTGATATTTCACGGTGTGATCCGGCTCCGGACCGGACGGCGCGACGGAACCCTTACGCCCCGACACCTGTCTGGGTCATGACGCCGTGGCTCCCGATCACGACACCGTGACGCCTCCGCTTCGAAACGTAAAGCTTCCTGAGCCGATCCCAGCTCGAATTTCAGTTGCCAGGCCAGGAGTGGAGGACCGGAGAGGTCTCCGGCCCGCCGAAATCGACATTGAACGACGCTCAGGCGCTCTCGGCGGGTGATACCGGAGCCGTGCCCTCCGGAGCCGCATCGCCGGTCGGCACTTGTGCGGCCGCCGCGCGATCCCTCTTCTCATGCTGGCGATACCAGTTCCAGCCGACCGGAATGAAGGCGAGATAGACGATCGCCAGCAGGGCCAGCACCGGGAACGGATAGGTCGCCAGCACCGCGACGAACAGGACGAACAGCACCGACAGCGGAATGATCCGCTCGCGCGGCACCCGGGTGCCCATCTTCTTGCCCGAGAAGGTCGGGATGGTCGACACCGCCATGAAGGCGATGAACAGGACATAGATCGACAGCACGACCGCGACGGCGCGATTGTGCGGGATCGTGATGAAGTCGTTGAGATAGAGCGGCAGCAGCACCGTGATGGCGCCGGCCGGGGCCGGCATGCCGGTGAAGAAATTGGCGTGCCAGTCGGGCTTCGGCTTGTCGACCATGACATTGAAGCGCGCGAGCCGCAGGGCCATCGCGATCGCGAAGGCGATCACGGCGAGCCAGCCGAGCGATCGGATCTCGCTCAGCATCCAAATGTAAAGAAGCAGGCCCGGCACCACGCCGAAATTGACGAAGTCGGCCAGGCTGTCGAGTTCGGCGCCGAACTTCGAGGTCCCCTTCACCCAGCGCGCGACGCGGCCGTCGACGGCATCCAGCAGGGCCGCGACGACGACCGCCCCGACGGCCCATTCCCACCGTGCCTCCAGCGCCATCCGGATTGCCGTCAGCCCGGAGACCAGCGCCAGGAGCGTCACCAGGTTGGGTAGAACGATGCGGAACGGGACCGCGCGCAGACGCGCGAAGCGGCGGCCGGTCTTGGTCGATTCGTGCACCACGGGCGGGAACAGGTCGTCCAAGGTCTCCTCCAGAAGCTCGGCAGTTGGGCGCGGCGGGATCAGCTGACCCGGACCACCTCATGGCCGCTGCCCGGCCGCGACAGATCGGCGATCACGGTCTCGCCGGCGATCGTGGTCTGCCCGACCGCCACCAGCGGCACCGTCCCGGCCGGCATGTAGACATCCAGCCGCGAGCCGAATCGGATCATGCCGAACCGGTCGCCGGGCGCGATGGTCTCGCCCTCCTTCGCCCAGGAGACGATCCGCCGCGCCACCAGGCCGGCGATCTGGACGACGCCGATGGTCACGCCGGCGCCGGGCCGGTCGTCGGTGGCGATGACCAGACCGTTGCGTTCGTTGTGCTCGCTCGCCTTGTCGAGCTCCGCATTGAGGAACTTGCCCGGCTTGTAGGCGATGCGCATGATCCGGCCGCCGACCGGGGCCCGGTTCACGTGGCAGTTGAACACGTTCATGAAGATCGAGACGCGGATCCAGCCCTCGTCGCCGAGATCGAGTTCGCGCGGCGGCACCGCGGGACCGATCTGCGACACCCGCCCGTCGGCCGGCGCGATCACCAGGCCCGGCGCCACGGGCGTCACGCGCGGCGGATCGCGGAAGAAGGCGACGACCCAGATCGTCAGGCCGAACAGGATCCAGGCGAGCGGCGACCAGATGAAACTGGCGACCAGGGTCAGCCCCGCCGCGATGGCGACGAAGGGATAGCCCTCCCGGTTGACCTTCGGAATGGCGGCGGCGATCGACTTGACGACGGAATTCATCGGGGACGGGTCCCTCCATGCCGGAGCGGGCAACGAATAGACGGCCGCGCGGAACGAGCCCACACGTCCCATCAGCGTCTGGCGCAGGAATGCGCCGACGGCGCGGCAGACTTGGCACGGATTGGCGGCGTTGGAAAGTCAGGTCACGCGCGGCCGGCCGACCGCTCGGGCCCCGGTCGGCATGGAACCGCGAGGCCGCCAACCGGAGGATGTCGTCCGGTCTGACGGCCCGCCTTCCTGCCTGAGATGGGATCAGGCCGGCAGGTCCATGGCAATCCCCTCCTGGGCGAGGGCGCGGCGGACGGCCGGGCGCTCCAGGACCTTGGCGGCATGCGCCGTCCAGGCCGGATAGGGCGAGCGGTCGAAGCCCTCGAAGCGGTAGAGGAAGACATAGAAGGTGAAGAGATAGGGATCGGCCAGCGTGTAGCCGCCCGGCACCGCCCAGTCGCGGCCGTCGGCCAGGATGCGGTCGATCAGGGCGCAATGCTCCTTGACGGTGCGCATGCCCTTCTCCTGCAGCTGCGGATGCAGGGCCGGATCGTCCAGGAAGCGCCCCGGCCGGCGGACCGAGGCATAGGCGGCGGCATGAAACGACGCGGCCAGCCAGTTCATCCATTCGATCATGCGCGCCTCGCGCGCCGGATCGGCCGGCACCAGCCCGACCTCCGGATTGGTGCGCGCCAGATAGATCATGATCGCGTTGCATTCGGTCAGAAGGTCCGGACCGCCGCCGATCGAGCCCGGAACGCCGGTCAGCGCCGGCACCCGCCCCTTCGGATTGCGGGCGAACCAATCCGGCTTGACCGTGTCGACGCCGGCCCGCACCAGTTCCAGGCCGAACGGCTTGCCGATCTCCTCGAGCACGATATGCGGCGCGAGCGAACAGGCGGCGGGTGAATAGAACAACGTGTGCATGGGGCGGAACCATCCAGAATCGGAACAGGGGCGGCGCGCCGAAGCCGGTCCGGCGCGAAGTCCGGCCGTGATCGGGACCAGCTCAAGGCGGGATCGGTCCAGGGTTCATAGGCCGTCGGGCCCGACGTCAGAGCCCGCGGCGGGCTCGGTCGAACCAGTCGAGACCCTGCTGCACGGCAGCGACCGAGGCAAGATAGAGGCTCGTGGCGAGCAGGCTCCACGCGACCACCGCCGGCGGCGCCAAGCTCTCGGCGAGCGTGATGCCGGCCAGAACGAACCACACGACCGTGACGGCAAGCGTCACCGGACGCCAGCGCTCGACGCGCACGGGATGCACGAAGGCGACCGGCAGGAAGGTCAGCACGGCGAGCAGCAGCGTCACGCCGACGATCACCTCGGTCGGCGGCCGGAACACGAAGAACAGAAACACGACGCCGTTCCACACGGCCGGAAAGCCGCGGAAGGCGTTGTTCTTCATCTTCATGCGGGTATCGGCGAAATAGAGCGCGCTGGTGAAGACGATCACGCCGGCGAGCGCGAGCGCGATCGGCGCCGACGTGAAGCCGCCGGTCGCCAATGCGAAGGCCGGAAGGAAAACATAGGTGACGTAGTCGACCACGAAATCGAGGGCCGCGCCCGAGATGGTCGGCAGGTTGCGCTCGACATGGAAACGCCGGGCGATCGGCCCGTCGACGCCGTCGACGAACAGGGCGATGCCGAGCCAGGCGAAGAAGGCCTGCCAGTCGAGCTTGTAGGCAGACACGGCGGCCAGCATCGCCAGCACGATGCCGGAGGCCGTAAAGGCGTGAATCGCGAGCGCGATGAGGACGTTCTGGCGCTTGGCCACGGCGGCAGCAATGTTCAAGAGGAGCCTCCCGCCACCGCAATCGACGTTGCGACCGGCGCCGGTGCCGCGAAATTCAAGGCTGCATCAGCCGCATTCGCCCGCCTGGTCACCAATCCGTCCTCGGCACGTTTTTCGTTACAGAACCGACATCATACCGGATCGCCCCCCGTACCGCCAGTGATCTCGCGGACGGCAAACCACCGATGCGCTACTCGGCCGCCGTCTCGGCCCGGCGCGTCTTGACCGCAAGGCCGAGCGTGTCCTGCTCTTCGGTGACGCGCAGGCGTTCGCGCGCTTCGTCGACGGCACGCTGGCGCTCCCACATCGAGGCGTAGAGCCCGCCATGATCGAGCAGGTCCTGATGCCGGCCGCGCTCGACGATCACGCCATGCTCCAGCACGATGATCTCGTCGGCATTGACCACGGTGGACAGGCGATGGGCGATCACCAGCGTGGTCCGGTTGAGCGAGACCTGGTCGAGCGCGGTCTGGATCTCGCGCTCGGTATGGGTGTCGAGCGCGCTGGTCGCCTCGTCGAGCATCAGGATCGGCGGTGCCTTGAGGATGGTCCGGGCGATGGCGACGCGCTGCTTCTCGCCGCCGGAAAGCTTCAGGCCGCGCTCGCCGACCTCGGTGTCGAACCCCTTCGGCAGACGCTCGATGAAGTCGGAGATCTGGGCCATGCGGGCCGCCTCGCGCACCTCCGCCTCGCTGGCGCTCGGCCGGCCGTAGCGGATGTTGTAGGCGATCGTGTCGTTGAACAGCACGGTATCCTGCGGAACCATGCCGATGCGCTGGCGCAGGCTCGCCTGGGTCACGTCGCGGATGTCCTGGCCGTCGATGGTGATCCGGCCGGCGCCGACGTCATAGAAGCGGAACAACAGCCGCGAGATGGTCGACTTGCCGGCCCCCGACGGACCGACGATGGCGATGGTCCGGCCGGCCGGCACCTCGAACGAGATGCCGCGCAGGATGGCCCGGTCCGGATCGTAGGAAAAATGCACGTCCTCGAAGCGGATCACGCCGGCCTTCACGTCGAGCGCCGGCGCGCCCGGCCTGTCGACGACTTCCGCCGGCACGTCGAGCACCTTGAACATCGCCTCCATGTCGGCGAGGCCCTGGCTGATCTCGCGGTAGAGCGTGCCGATGAAGTTGAGCGGCATGGAAAGCTGGGTCATCAGCGCGTTGATCATGACGAAATCGCCGATGGTCTGCGTGCCGGCGAGCACCGCCTGCGCCGACATGACCATCGTGATCACCATGCCGACCGTGAAGATCACCGCCTGCCCGAAATTCAGCCACGCCAGCGAGGTATAGGTGCGGGTCGCGGCATTCTCGTATTTGGCCGTGGCGCGGTCGTAGCGCTCCGCCTCCATCGGCTCGTTGTTGAAATACTTGACCGTCTCGAAGTTGAGCAGGCTGTCGACGGCTTTCGACATGGAATCGGTATCGGCGTCGTTCATGTCGCGCCGGATGCGGATGCGCCAGTCGGACGCCTTCACCGAGAACCAGACATAGAGCCAGACCGTCACGGCCATGACGGCCACATAGGTCCAGTCGAACTGCCAGGCGATCACGCCGGCCATCAGGGCGAATTCCAGGAGCGTCGGGATGCCGGCCAGGATCGTCATGCGGACGATTGTCTCGATGCCGTTGGCGCCGCGCTCGATGATCCGCGACAGGCCGCCGGTGCGCCGCTGCAGATGGAAGCGCAGCGACAGTTCGTGCAGGTGCCGGAAGGTGCGGTTGGCAAGCTGGCGCACCGCATGCTGGCCGACCGAGGCGAACAGGGCGTCGCGCAACTGGTTGAAGCCGTTGAAGATGATCCGGATCACCCCATAGGCGATGACCAGGAGCACCGGCGCGGCCAGGTACTGCACGGCGGTCGGTGCCGTTGCACCCGGCGCGAGCGCGTCGGTGGCCCATTTGTAGGCATAGGGCAGCAGGACGGTGAGCACCTTGCCGACGAGCAGGAAGACCATCGCGACGACGACGCGCAGTTTCAGGTCGCCCCGGTCATGGGGCCAGATATGCGGCCACAACGCCTTGAGCGACTGGAGAGTGCGGCCGCTGTCCGCCGAGATCTTCGGCGCGGACGCCGTTTGGTGCGGTGTCATCGTGGAGGTCCAAATCCTGGGGCAAGGGGCGCGGAACGCGCCGGGCCGTATATAGACGCTGCAAACCGCCGCCATAAGGGGCCGAAAGGGAAAACTGGACGCCGTGACCGGGATGGCTGCAAGCCGCCGCCAACATGATGCGGCATGGCCTCTGCATGGATCCGCCGCGACGTCGCGCCCGCAACCGCAGGCGACGGCAGAAACCGCGTGCCGCCACCCCGGTCGGCAGGCCGAGCCCTCGGCGGGACCGGCACGCTTGACGAGATCGTGGCAGGCCGCCAGAGAAACGATATGAGCGAGATTCGATCCATCTGCGTCTTCTGCGGTTCCGCGCTCGGCGCCGATCCGGCCTTCGAGGCGGCGGCCCGAACGCTCGGCGAAACCATGGCCCGGGAGCAGATCCGGCTCGTCTATGGCGGCGGCTCGATCGGCCTGATGGGAACCGTCGCGCGCGCGGTCCTCGACGGCGGCGGCACCGTGCTCGGCGTCATTCCCCAGTTCCTGGTCGACCGCGAGGTGATGCTGCCGGAGGTGAGCGAACTGGTCGTCACAAAGGACATGCACCAGCGCAAGCGCATCATGTTCGAGCAGTGCGACGCCTTCGTCACCCTGCCCGGCGGCATCGGCACGCTGGAGGAGGTCGTCGAGCAGATGACCTGGGTCCAGCTCGGCCAGCATGCCAAGCCGATCGTGCTCGCCGACATCGGCGGCTTCTGGCACCCGCTCGCCGAACTGCTCGAGCATATGCGCCGCTCCGGCTTCATCCGGCCCGGCCTCGAGGTCAGCTATTCGGTGGTCGGCCGGATCGAGGACGTGATCCCGACCGCGCGCGCCGTGCAGGCGCAGACCCGGGCCGCCGTCGGCGCCGGCCTGCCGCTCGACCGGCTCTGAGGCCGGCCATGGCCGTCGCGGCGGCGCGCACCGGCCGATCGCGCGACGGGGGGCGGCCGTGAAGGTCGATTGCCTGGTGGTCGGTGCCGGCTTTGCCGGAGCGGTCTCGGCGGAGCGCCTCGCCGCATCCGGCCGGACCGTGCTGGTGATCGACCGGCGCGACCATATCGGCGGCAACGCCTACGACCGTCCCGATCCCCACGGCATTCTCGTCCATCCCTACGGTCCGCACATCTTCCATACCAATGCCGAGCGCATCTTCGCCTATCTGAGCCGCTTCACCGACTGGCGCTTCTACGAGCATCGCGTGCTGGCGGCGGTCGACGGCAAGCTGCTGCCGATGCCGATCAACCGGACGACGATCAACGGGCTCTACGGCTGGAGCCTGGACGAGGCCGGCATCCGCGCCCATCTCGACGCCGTGCGGGTGCCGATCGACACCGTCCGGACCAGCGAGGACGCGGTGCTGGCGAGCATCGGCACCGATCTCTGCGACCGCTTCTTCCGCGGCTATACGCGCAAGCAATGGGGTCTCGACCTCGCCGAGCTCTCGGCCAGCGTCGCCGCCCGCATCCCGACGCGCACCGGCGACGACGACCGCTATTTCACCGACCGGTTCCAGTTCATGCCGGCGGCCGGCTACACGCGCCTGTTCGAGGCCATGCTGTCGAGCCCGCGGATCACGGTCCGGCTGTCGACGGACTTCTCCCAGGTCCGCGACGAGATCGCGTGGGATCACCTGATCTTCACCGGTCCGATCGACAGCTTCTACGGCCACCGCTTCGGCCGCCTGCCCTATCGCTCGCTGCGCTTCGAGCACCAGCATCTCGCCGACAGGGCGACCTTCCAGCCGGTCGGCCAGGTCAACTATCCCAACGACCACGCCTTCACGCGCATCACCGAATTCAAGCATCTGACCGGCCAGCAGGCCGCCGGCACCTCGATCATGCGCGAATACCCTTGCGCCGACGGCGAGCCCTTCTATCCCGTCCCGCGACCGGAAAACGAGGCGCTCTATCAGCGCTACAAGGCGCTCGCGGCCGAAGAAGCGCGCGTCTCCTTCGTCGGCCGCCTCGCCGAATATCGCTACTACAACATGGATCAGGTCGTCGGCGCGGCCCTCAAGACCGCCGCGGATCTCGGCGCCTGATGCCGGCGCGGCGGGCACCGCTCAAGGGTCGATCCGCACCGACAGCGCCGCGAGCCTCGGCACCGCCTCGACGGCGAGGCGGAAATAGTCCGGATCGCGCTCGATGCCGATGCTGTCGTAGCCGACGGCCTCGCAGGCGGCGAGCGTCGAGCCCGCCCCCATGAAGGGATCGAGCACCGTGCCGCGCCCGAGCGGCAGGACGGCCCGGGCGATCTGGCGCATGAAGGCCTGCGGCTTCAGCGACGGATGCGGCGCGATCCGCTTTTCCGCCGCCGGCGTCGGATGCGAACGGATCAGGTCGCCGAAGGGCCGGTCGGGCGACGGACGCCGGAAGCCGCCGGTGCCCCAGCGGCGCAGCGTATCCTGCACCCGGCCGTCGAGCGGCGCCCGCAGCACCACCCAGGGCTCCCATTGCGAACGCGGCATCACCGAGACGCCATCGAATTCCTCATGGGCATTCTTCGGCCGGTCGCCGCCGCGCATGGTCATGACGTGGCGGGCGATATAGCCGCGCAGTTCGAGCCCCGCACCGGTCATCGCCGTGGCGACGATATGGGCGAGCAGCGGATTGGCGGCGACGACCACATGGGCGCCGGGCACGCAGACCCGCGCGACCTGCCGGCCGAACGCCCGGAAGAAGGCCTCCAGCGCCGCCCGATCTTGATCCGTCAGCACCGTGAAGCGCGGCAGCGGCGCCCGGCGATGGCCGTCGAAGCTCGGCGGAATGCGCCAGACCCCGCCCCGGCCGGTCCGAAGCTTCGCGGTCTCCTTGGCGGTATATTCGACCAGCCCATAGGGCGGATCGGTCACCACCGCCTCGATCGAACGGTCCGGCCGCGCGGCCAGCCAGTCGAAGCAATCCGCCCGGATCAGGTCGGCGCGACCGAGGCGAACCGAATCGACAGCCCCCTCCGAGGTCTCGGCGTCCGGTCCGTCTTTCGCGCTTTCGATCGCCAAGTCACCTGACCTCGATGGGAACTGCGGCGGTCATCGGATTTGCCGCCCTTGGGGCCGTCCGGAGCCGGACTGCAGTCATGAACGAACAAGACCATGCGGCGGCTGCGCATCGTCCGCCCATGGCGCGTCCGACCGACAGCGGGACCCCGACGTCATCGAAGAGCCACAACCTCGCCTGCGAAAGCAAGCGAGACCGACCCCGGCGTGCCGACGGAGCCGCGGTCCGCCGGGTCCCGCGGGACCGCAACGGCCGCCTTTCCACCAAGGACACAAGCACCGACAACCAACCTTTGAACGCGACTGGAATTGACCGGATACTGACCCCGCGCCGATTTCCGATGCCGGACGAAGCACGGCCGGCGAAAGGCTCGTGCGCCGCGTCGACGCCATCGGACTGCCGCGGCGCGTTGTCGTTCGCCCCCGAGGGATGGGACCTGGGCCGATGTCGGATCGCTGGAATTTCTACCCGCTCATGATCGAGGACAAGCCGGCCTCCATCTTCGTTGACCTCGGGATCAACGAATTGGTCCCGGCCGCCGGCTTCCCCACCATGGCCTTTCTCAGCGTGCGGATGCGAGAGCCTCGCGACGACGGCCTTTCCAGTCAGGCGGAATACGAAACGCTGATGGCTCTTGAGGATACTATCTTCAAGTTCGCCGCCGGTGACGATCGAACGCTCTACGTCGGCCGCAGCACATCGGACGGCTGTCGCGATTTCTATTTCTACACACGCGACGCCGCGATCGAGAACAATCTCCGTCTTCTCATGCAGAACTGGCCGCAATACGCATTCGAGACAGGCACGCGTCTGGACACGGAGTGGACGACCTACTCCCAGTTCCTCTACCCCTCGGCCGAGGATCTTCAGCTTATCGGCAACCGCGATGTGGTTTATCAGCTCCAGCAGAACGGCGACCATTCCGATTGTCCGCGCCCGATCGATCATTTCGCCGTTTTTCGGACCGTTCACGACCGGGACGCATATGCCCGCTTCCTCGTCACGGACGGATTCTCGATTTCTGACAAGCCGGCGTCTCAAGACGGCAGGTTTGGAATTTCCTTCTCGAGAAGCGACCGGCCGGATCAAATCGATCCCGTGACGATCGGCCTGTATCGAGCCGCCCTGGAACACAACGGTGACTATGACGGCTGGGGCTGCGCGGCCGTCATCAGACGGCCGACGCCATAGTCCAAAGGCCGGATCCAAAGGCCTCCATTCGCCCGAGGCGTCCTGGGGCGATCTGGATCGAGGCGATGGCGGCGTCGACGTGAGGCGGCGCATTCTGGCCGACCTGCGCCCGGCGCCGCGGCATGAGCCGCGCGTGCCTCCGGCCTGGAGGGCACAGCCACTCGGAGGCCGGAGGCCGCAACCGCCTCCCGTCGCGCGTCACGCGCGCCGGTCCGGCAGAATCCATTCCGTCATACCGCGGTTCCCCACGATACGTTAATATTTCACGGCGCGGTGGCCGCCGCATAGCGTCGGGGGCCTGATCCGCGAGGCTCCGGGGGGCTGTGGCCATGCTCGAATTCCTGAATGCCGCCATCCATTCGACCGACAGGGACGGCCTGTTTCCGCTCGCCACGCTGGCCGGGATCGTGGCCCTGTTCGCCGCCGTCGTGCTGACCGGCTTCGTCGCCCGCGAAAAGGGGTTCGGGGCGATCCGGCTGTTCTTTCTGTTCGTGTTCGGGACCGTCTCGATCGGGGCGCTGCTTCTGATGTTTTGGCTGAACGCGCAGGAGGCCTATGGCTGGGTCAATACCCGCTATGTCGCCGACTGGGCCGGCGAGGACGAGGGCTGGACCGGCGGCAAGGCGCCGACGGCCAAATGCGACGCCGGCAATGTCGGCCAGATCGCGGTCTGCTGGTCGAACCGCCGGGGCGGCTACCCGGCCGACGCGCAGTTCCAGGGCACCGGGACGCCGGGCGCCTGGTGCACCTACAAGAAGGTCGAAGCCAGGCTCGGCGCGGCCTCCGCAGCGAGCCCGGGCGTCGTCCATGTCTGCGCGCGCCTGACCCGCGTGGCGAAATAGCGCCGGTCGTCTTCGGTCCTCGACGCACGCGAAGATCGCGCGAGATCTTGCCCGGAGGCGATGAGCCGACGCGGCAGCGACCTGGGATCGTCGCCGGGAACACCGGCCGGACCTGCCGACGCCCCGCCGCCCCCGCCCCGCACATGCGGGCTATGCGGCCGGGACTGGTTGACCCGACCGCTGCGGCGCCACAGCTAATCGCCTCATCCTCGTGGGCGGCGCCGATCCCGACGATCGGCGCCGTGCGCGTCTTCCTGCCGTTCGAATGTCCCGGCCCGTCCGGCTCCGCGCGCCTGCCCGACCAGGGCGGCGCTGCGGTGCCGGCCCGCAGGGGCGGTCATCCCCGGGACCCGTTCCATGCCGTTTTTTCTGGCGCTCGGCGCTGCCGCCTTCATGTCGACCGTGGTCATGCGCATGACCGATCCCGTGGTCGGGCCGCTCTCCCATGATTTCGCCGTGGAGCCGACGCGCATCGCCCTGTTCGCGACCGCCTTCGCCCTGCCCTATGCGCTGTTCCAACTGGTCTTCGGCCCGCTCGGCGACCGTTTCGGCAAGACGCGAGTGATCCGGCTCGCCGTGCTGGCGCTGGCCGCCATGATCGCGGCTTCGGCACTCGCCCCCGACTATCCGACCATGCTGACGCTGCGCTTCCTGTCCGGCATGTTCGGCGGCGCGGTCATCCCGCTCGGCCTCGCCACGATCGGCGACCGCTTCGCCCTGCCCGACCGCCAGGTCATGCTGTCGCGTTTCATGGTGGCGACCTTCTCGGGTCAGATCGCCGGTTCCTTCGTCACCGGCATCCTGGCCGAGGTGATGCCGTGGCGGCTGATCTATGCCGGCTACGCGCTCTTGGCCCTCGGCATCGGGCTCGGCCTTTTCACGATCCGCGCCGGCGGCGACGCCTCGTCCGAACCGCTGACGCTCGGCGGCACGCTTCGCCGCTATGCCGGGATTCTCACCGGCGACAAGGCCCGCGCGCTCTTGCCGATCGTCTTCGTCGAGGGCGGATTGTTCTTCGGCTTCCTGGCCTTCGCGCCGGCCTACCTGTCGGAGATGCGCCATCTGTCGCCGGGCGATATCGGCTTCGTGATCGCCTCCTATGCGGTCGGCGGCATGGCGCTGACGCTGGTCGTCAAGCCGATCCTCCGGCTCTTCGGCAGCTACGGCATGATCGCTGCCGGCGGCCTGATCGGCGGCCTTGCCGTCGAGGCGATGGCCCTGCCGCTACCCGTCGCCGGCCACATGGCCGCCTCGGCCGGCGTCGGCTTCGCCTTCACGCTGATCCACAACAACCTGCAGACCCGCGCCACCGAGATGGCACCGGAGGCGCGCGGCTCGTCGGTCGCGGTCTTCGCCTGCTGCCTGTTCTTCGGCAACGGCACCGGTCCGATCCTGATGAAGAGCGCCGTCGACCTCGGCGGTTACGTCGCCGCCTTCCGCGGTCTCGGGCTGATCATGGTCCTATTCGGCATCGTCGCGGCGCTCTCTCTACGTCATCGCGAACGGCGCCTGCCGCAATATTGATCAATTCGGATCCGACCGGGACATGACTTCCGGGTAAAATCCGCCGGACGACTGGCGATTTGTTTGCCGACATCGCGGCCATGGGCCTGCATACATGACTTTCGAACATTTCCAATCGTTCGAAGGATTGATCTTCATCAACGACCGCCGACGACGCGAGTGATGATCTCGCCACCCAACGGACCACCCCGGGTTGCCGCGCCGAAGCCGGCTGGCGCCTGGGTGGTCCGAACCGGTTCATTCGGTCGATGAGGACATCATGGCTCAGACGATGCGTGCCGCCGTGGTCGAGGCTTTCCGCAAGCCCCTGGTCATTCGCGAGGTTCCCGTTCCCACGCCGGGGCCGGGTCAGATCCTGGTCAAGATGGCGGCCTCGGGCGTCTGCCATACCGACCTTCACGCCGCCGACGGCGACTGGCCGGTGAAGCCCAATCCGCCCTTCATTCCGGGACACGAAGGCGTCGGCGTGGTCGCCGCACTCGGCGCCGGCGTCAGCGCGGTCCGGGAGGGTGATCGGGTCGGCGTGCCGTGGCTGCACACCGCCTGCGGCGCCTGCCCCTATTGCTTCACCGGCTGGGAGACGCTGTGCGGGCAGCAGCAGAATACCGGCTACTCGGTCAACGGCGGCTTCGCCGAATATGTGCTCGCCGATCCGAAATATGTCGGCCATCTGCCCGACGGGCTGGAATTCGGCGCAGCCGCTCCGGTGCTTTGCGCCGGCGTGACCGTCTACAAGGGCCTCAAGGAGACCGAAGTGCGGCCCGGCGAATGGGTTGCGATCTCCGGCATCGGCGGGCTCGGCCACATGGCCGTGCAATATGCCAAGGCGATGGGCTTCCATTGCGTGGCGGTCGATGTCGCGGACGACAAGCTGGACCTCGCGCGGGCGGTCGGCGCCGATCTGGCCGTCAACGCCCGGACCGAGGACGCGGCCGCCGTGGTGCAGAAGGCGGTCGGCGGCGTTCACGGCGTGCTGGTCACGGCCGTCTCGCCCACGGCCATCGATCAGGCCTTTCACATGCTGCGGTCGAAGGGCACCATGGCGCTGGTCGGCCTGCCGCCGGGTCCCTTCGCGCTGCCGATCTTCGACACCGTGCTGAAGCGCATCACGGTGCGCGGTTCGATCGTCGGCACCCGCGCCGACCTCGCCGAGGCGCTCGCCTTCGCCGGCGAGGGCAAGGTCAAGAGCCACTATTCCTGGGGCCGGCTGGACGACATCAACGGCATCTTCGACCGCATGCGCCAGGGCACGATCGAAGGCCGTGTCGTGCTCGACTTCCGCGATTGACGGCCGCGCGCCGGCGGGCTCCGGCCCGCCGGCGGCGCCTCAGGCCACCAGGGACGCGCCGCTCTTGACCAGCTTGTAGACGATCGAATCCATCAGGGCCTGGAACGAGGCGTCGATGATGTTTTCCGAGACCCCGATGGTGAACCAGCGGTTCTCGTCGCCATCCTTGGATTCGATCAGCACGCGGGTAGTCGCCCCGGTGCCGCCGTTGAGGATGCGCACCTTGAAGTCGACCAGCTCGAGATCGGCGATGAAGGGCTGGTAGCCGCCGAGATCCTTGCGCAGGGCGCCGTCGAGCGCGTTGACCGGGCCGTTGCCCTCCGCGGCCGAGAAGACGACATGGTCGCCGACCTGGACCTTGACGGTCGCCTCCGACACCGTGACCAATTCGCCGATCGCGTTGTAACGGCGCTCGACCATGACGCGGAAGCTCTGCACATCGAAATAGTTCGGCACGCCGCCCAGGATGCGCCGGGCGAGCAGTTCCAGCGAGGCGTCGGCGGCCTCGTAGGCGAAGCCGCGCGACTCGCGCTCCTTGACCTCGGCGAGCAGCCGGTCGACGCGCGGATCGTCGCGATCGGCGGCGATACCGAAGCGGGCCAGTTCCGCCATCAGATTGGACTTGCCGGCCTGATCGGAGACCAGCACCCGGCGGCGGTTGCCGACCGCTTCCGGTTCGACATGCTCGTAGGTGCGCGGGTCCTTCATCAGGGCCGAGGCATGGATGCCGGCCTTGGTGGCGAAGGCCGAGACGCCGACATAGGGCGCGTGGCGGTTCGGCGAGCGGTTGAGCACCTCGTCGAAGGCCCGCGACAGCGTGGTCAGTTCGCGCAGCTTGGCGTCCGGGACGCCGATCTCGAAATGGTCGGCATAGTCGGGTTTCAGCTTCAGCGTGCCGATCAGCGTGATCAGATTGGCGTTGCCGCAGCGCTCGCCGATGCCGTTGAGCGTGCCCTGGATCTGGCGCACGCCGGCGCGCACGGCGGCGAGCGAGTTGGCGACCGCCTGGCCGGTATCGTCATGGGCGTGGATGCCGAGCCGGTCGCCCGGCACATGGGCGGTCAGTTCGCCGACGATCCGCTCGACCTCGTGCGGAAGGGTGCCGCCATTGGTGTCGCACAGCACGACCCAGCGGGCGCCGGCCTCCGAGGCCGCCAGGGCGCAGGCGCGCGCATAGTCCGGATTGGCCTTGTAGCCGTCGAAGAAATGCTCGCAATCGACCAGCACCTCGCGGCCGCGCGCGACGGCCGCCTCGACCGAGCGGCGGATGCCGTCGAGATTCTCCTCGAGCGTGGTGCCGAGCGCCACATGCACATGATAGTCCCAGGACTTGGCGACGAAGCAGATGGCGTCGGCGGGGACCGCCAGCAGGGCCGCGATGCCGGGATCGTTGGAGACCGAGACGCCCGGCCGCTTGGTCATGCCGAAGGCCGTGAAGGCGGCCCGGCGGGTGCGCTTCTGCGCGAAGAAGGCGTCGTCGAGCGGATTGGCGCCCGGATAGCCGCCCTCGACATAGTCGATGCCGAACTCGTCCAGCATGCGCGCGACGAGGCACTTGTCCTCGAGCGAGAAGTCGATGCCGCTGGTCTGCGCGCCATCGCGCAGCGTCGTATCAAAGAGATGGACGCGGGACTTCATGTCGGATCTCAGATCTCGTCGGCCGGGGACCGGGGTTCGGGCCAGGTGGCGGTGTCGTGGTCGGGATGCTGGTAGGAGACGAGCCCGTCCTGGAACGGGGCATCGCGCGGGTCGGCGCCGGTGCGCTCCTCCGGCAGGCCGGCCAGGGCGGCGAAGAAGGATAGCCGGCTCTCGACGGCCAGCTGCACGGTCGGCGGCACGTCCTCGGGACGATCGAGCGCGCCGAGCGCCACGTCGACCACCGTTGCGTCGTCGGCCTGGTAGGTCAGCGGCGTGCCGCAGGCGGCGCAGAAGCCGCGCCGGACCTTGTTGGAGGAGCGGAATTCGGCCGGAGCGCCGCGCGTCCAGACCAGCCCAGGCGCGGCGACCAGCGGCCCGAAATAACCGCCGAAGGCCTTCTGGCACATCCGGCAATGGCAGATCGACGCCCGCCCGAGCGCCGGCGCGGCAAAGCGGACGGCACCGCACTGGCAACCGCCGGTCATGGGCGACGGTGGGGTCATGGGGCGGCTCCGGGCTGGGGGTCGGGACCGATCACCGGACCGATCTCGGACAGGACGGTGGCCGAGCGTGCGACGACCGTGCGAACCCATTCCGCACGGCAACGGCCTCCGGCGACGGTGCGGCAGGGTCACCCCGCCGCAACGCCCCTTCGCGTTCCGTTGCCGGTTCGAGACGCTCCGCCTCGCTCATCGCCGGACTTCCCATTCGGTGCGGAACGCGCCGGTCTTCGGGTCCTTGGAGTCCTTCAGGATGACGCCGAGCGCGGCGAGTTCGTCGCGCAGGCGGTCGGATTCGGCGAAGTTCTTGGCGTTGCGCGCGGCCAGACGCGCGGCGACCAGAGCCTCGACCGCCGCCTGATCGACGCCGGCGGCCTCCTTCTTGCGCGCCGCCCAGGCTTCCGCGCTTTCGCCCAGGAAGCCGAGGAAGCGCAGCGAGCCGACGAAGCGGGCGAGATCGGCCTCGGCGCCCGAGCGCTGCGCGGCATTGCGCAGGCCGTGCAGTTCGGCGATCGCCTTCGGCGTGTTGAGATCGTCGGCCAGCGCTTCGAGCACGGCGTGGTCGGGGGACGAAGCGGTCAGATCGCGCGCGAACCAATACCAGTCGTCGAGCGTGCGCGCGCTCTCCTCCAGGCTCTTCAAGGTCCAGTCGATCGGCTGGCGATAGTGCGTCTTGAGCATGGTCAGGCGCAGAACCTCGCCCGGCCAGTCGGCCAACAATTCCCGGATGGTGACGAAGTTGCCGAGCGATTTCGACATCTTCTCGCCTTCGGCCTGCAGGAAGCCGTTATGCATCCAGACACTGGCCATGACCGGCTGATGGAAGGCGCAGCGCGACTGGGCGATCTCGTTCTCGTGGTGCGGGAAGACCAGGTCGATGCCGCCGCCATGGATGTCGAAAGTCTCGCCGAGATGCTTCCAGGCCATGGCCGAGCATTCGATGTGCCAGCCCGGACGGCCGTAGCCCCAAGGCGAATTCCAGCCCGGCTCGCTCGGGTTGGACGGCTTCCAGAGCACGAAATCCATCGGATCGCGCTTGTAGCTCTCCACCTCGACGCGGGCGCCGGCCTGCATCTCGTCGAGCGGGCGCTGCGACAGACGGCCGTAGTCGGCCATCGACGGCACGCTGAAGAGCACATGCCCTTCGGACAGATAGGCGTTGCCGGACGCGAGCAGCCGCTCGTTGATGGCGATCATCTCGGCGATATGCTCGGTGGCGCGCGGCTCGACGGTCGGCGGCAGGCAGCCGAGCGCGCCGACATCCTCGCGGAAGCCCTGGTAGGTCTCCTCGGTCAGACGGCGGATGCCGGCGACCGGCTCCATCTCGGGAAAACGCTCGGCGGCGCGCGCGTTGATCTTGTCTTCCACGTCCGTGATGTTGCGGACATACGTGACGCGCGCCGAGGTCCGGTAGAGTTCCTGCAGCAGCCGGAACAGCACGTCGAACACGATCAGCGGGCGCGCATTGCCGATATGGGCGCGGTCGTAGACGGTCGGACCGCAGACATACATGCGCACGTGCGAGGGATCGAGCGGGCGGAAATCCGCCTTGTCGCGCGTCAGCGTGTTGTAGAACCGCGGAACCATACAGAAACCTCCCATGCCGGCTGGCCGGGGTTTCATCTGGTCTTCAGGGCGAGCAGACGGAACCGGGCCAGCGCGAGCGCTAGCCGCAAATGATGATGGCGATCTTGCTGATCGCGTCGATGCCGTGACCGGTCGTCATGATGCTGGTGTGATGGATTTGTCCGGTGCCGTCAAGGGCCGCTCACGGCCCGCGCGGCAGCAGGACCGCGCGTCACTTGATCCATTCGCCGCAGCGCGGCGGCGCGTCGCTGCCCCAGGGCATGATCGGCACCGAACTGGTCGAGTTCTTCGGGCTGCCCTCGACGATCTTGTCCGTATAGACCATGTAGACCAGTACGTTGCGCTTGGCGTCGCAGCCGCGAACGATCTGCATCTTCTTGAAGATGAGCGAGCGGCGGGCCCGGAAAACCTCGGCGCCCTGCTCGGTCTTGGCCTTGAACCGGATCGGGCCGATCTGCCGGCAGGCGAGCGAAATGTCGGAGACCTCCTCGGCGACGCCGAACATGCCTTCCAGACCGCCCTTCTCGGGGACCGTATAGTGGCAGGCGACGCCCTCCACATCGGGATCGTCGATGCCGTAGACGGCCAGCTTGTGGTCCGGGGTGAGCAGTTTCCAGACCGTCGACTTCTTGAAGATCAGGTCCGGCTCCTCGGCCCGTGCGGCGCCGACGGACGCCAGGGCCAGCAGGGTTGCGACGAGGACGGCAGGACGAAAGGTCATGATCGAGCTCCGCGGCCGGGGGCCTCGCCGCGCCGACACCGGCCCTGTGGCCCGGTGAAGACGGGTTGCCGCCGGCTCCATGGGCTCGATATGGGGTATCGGGGACGCCAAATCGAGAGGCCGCGGGTCAGGCCGCGCGGCTTTGCGATGCAGCCGGAGGCAACGCCGCCATCTCGATCCGGTCGCGCCCGCCCTGCTTGGCCCGGTAGAGCGCGGCATCGGCGCCCGCCAGCCAGGTCTCGATGGTCTCGAAGCGATTGTCCCAGGTGGCGATGCCGAAACTTGCCGTGATGAGGGACGGGTCGCTGGCGTCGATCTCGATCTCGGCCAGAAGGCCGCGCAGGCGATCGGCCAGGATGCAGGCGCCCTCCATGTGGGTCTCCGGCAGGATGACGGCGAATTCCTCGCCGCCGACCCGGGCGACCTCGTCGACCCCGGTGCGCACTGCCGCGACCAGCGCGCCTGCCACCTGACGCAGGACATCGTCGCCGACGGCATGGCCATAGGCGTCGTTGATCCTCTTGAAGTGATCGACATCGAGCGTGATCACCGACAGCGGGTGACCGTAGCGGACGCTGCGCGCCACCTCGCGCTGCAGGATCTCCATGAAGGCGCGCCGGTTGATCGCTCCGGTCAGGTCGTCGACGCTCGCGAGACGGCGCAACTCGCCTTCGAGGGCGACGCGCTGCGCCATCTCCTCGTCGAGCGCGCGGCGTGCGGCGCGCATCTCCTCGGCCAGTGCGGCCAGTTCGGCCTTCTGCGCCTCGAGCGCGCGATTGGCGATGACGAGTTCGGTCTTCTGCTGTTCGAGCGCATTGTAGGCGCTGCGCAGTTCGCCGAGGTCGGAGAATGTCAGCGTGACCCCGCCCTCGAAGCGCGAGATCGCGATCTCGTAGGTGCCGCGCCGCCCGCCGACGATGCAATCCGCCTCCAGGCGGGAGGCCGCACCGGTCGACAGGACCAGATTGCAGAAGTCCATCAGTTCCAACTCGTCGAGATTGACGAGAATGCTGCTCAACTTGATCCCGTAAGGCCGGTCGTCATCCCAGCCGAACAGATGGACCGCCGCCCGATTGCCGAGGATCAGCGACAGATCGACCATGGCACCGTCCGGCGACCGCACCGGCGTCCCGGCGACCATGGCGGAGGGTCCCGAATGCAGGATCGCCTCCAGGAGGTCGAGGCGCATCACGAGCGGCATCGATTGCGCGAGGAGAACCGGGCCGCGGTCGTCATGCACCGGGAGGATCAGCCGCTCCCAGGAATAGACCGAGTGGCTGCGGACGGCGGTGCAGACCGCCAGGGCCGGCGCCATCCGCTCGGCCACCATTCTGTAGGCGCTCGGAACGCTGTCGGGAACATCGCGGCCGAGGTTGTCGAGGCGCCGGCCGGTGAGATCGGTCCGGATCGCGCGGACAAGGTCGCGGCCAAAATAGACGTAGCGGAACTCTCCGTCCGCCAGCCGCTCCAGGACGGCGGCCATGTCGGGGACCGTGAAGTGGTTCTGGTTGAAATGCGACAGGGTCGGGACCGCGCCGCACCGATGCCAGGCCGCGCGCCATCGCTCGAGGAGCTGCCTGTTCTCCGGCGTCCTGAGATGCCGTTCCAGGTCATCGCTGTGAATTTCGTCGTGCATAGGACCACCTTGTCCACTGCGGTAGCATGCTGCGGAAAACCCCCGTAAGGATCGTTAACGGGACCGGCAGACCGGCCTTCCCATTGCCCGATTGGTTAAGCAGGGGTGTTGCGATGCCAGGAGCGCAAGAACCGGCGACGCGGACGGCCGAGCCGGGCGCCGCCCGCGGGCTGGCAATGGCGTTGATCGATGCCGGCGAAGCGATCGCCGGCATCCTGGCCCGCATCGCCGACGAGCGCGGCGGGATCGGCTTTGCCGAGCGCCGGGTGCTGGCGGTCCTTGTCGGGCGCGGTGAGGCCACCGCCCGCACGGTGGCCGCGGACGAAGGGCTGCACAAGACGATGGTGTCCCGCGCCGTTGCGGCCTTGATCGGAAAGGGGCTTGTCGAGCGGCGCCCCAACCGGGCCGACCTGCGCGAGGCCTTCCTCACGGCGACCGAGAAGGGCCGGCAGGCGGATCGCCTGATCGGCGAGGCCGAAAGCCGCCTGGAAGCCCTGCTGACCGCCGGGCTCGATCCGGCCGAGCGGATCGGATTCGAGCGGGCTCTCGTGCGGATCGCCACGGCGGCGGCCCCGGTCGCCGGCGCCGGTCCGGGCGGCGCCGCTCCGGTCCGCAGCGAGGTTCGGCGCCGTTGACCGCCGGGGGTGCTGCTGAGGCGACGGCCGTCGCGACGGCGGCTTTCGGGCGCGATGGCATTGCCGCGCGCGAAGCGGTAGAATACGGGGTCGTCGGCGGCCGGACAGCAAGGCCGATCCCGTCGACAGGCGACTTTCGGGCGGGGGCGTTCAAAGGGTCGTGCGGAGACGATCGTCGATGAGGTCACCTTTCGTATCGGCCCTGTTCGCCGGATTTCTTTTTGCGCTCGGCGCCGTGGCGCAGGCGCAGGGGGACGTCTGTGCGGGGCTTTCCGCACAGCTCGCCAGGCTCGACAAGTCCGGGGCGGCCGTCGATCCGCTGTCGGACGCGATCATGCGCCAGCGCGATTCGCTCCAGCGCGGCGTCGCCGACTATCAGCGTCGCTGTCAGGGCGGCTTCTTCACGCCGGCCGCGCCGCAATGTCCCGCGATCCAGGCCAAGCTTGCCGAAATGCAGCGCAACCTCGAACAGCTCGAGGCCCGCGCGCGCGGCGCCCGCACCACCAGCGCCGGTGCGCCGCCGTCCGGCGAGGACCGTGCCCGCATCCTGACCGCCATGCGCCAGGCCGGCTGCGGCGCCGGCGGCTCCGTGACGGCGGGCGGCCCGATTCCGCCCGGCACCATCGCGGCCGGCCCCGGTCGCGCGACCCAGAACGGACCGGCCCCGATCGTCGCCGGTCCCGGCGAGCGCTATTTCACGCTGAATGGGCCCGGCGGCCCGCAAACCTATCGCGAGGATGCCAGCGGCCGGGTCACGCGCGTCGACAGCGTGCCGCGGGCGCGGGTTGCCGCGGTGCCACCGTCGCGCCCGGGCGGCGGCTTCTTCAGTTCGATCTTCGGCGAGCGCCCGCCGGGCGTGGCCGATCCGGACGATCCCTATGCGCGCGGACCGGAGCCGATCGACGGCGAAGGCCTGCCGCTCGACGACGGCGGCGCCTACCGCACCCTCTGCGTCCGCATGTGCGACGGCTACTACTTCCCGATCTCCTACTCGACCAGCCGCTCGCGTTTCAGCCTCGACGGCGACATCTGCCGGGCGCGCTGCCCGGGTGCGGAGACGCGCCTCTTCGTCCACAAGACCGGCCTGGACAGCGAGGCGGCGGTCTCCGCCGACGATGGCGAGACGCCCTATACGCGCATCCCCAATGCGCTGCGCTACCGCTCCGAAGTCGTCTCCGGCTGCGGCTGCGGCCGGCCGGATCCGGCGATGCTGCCGGTCAATGCCAGTTCGGACGAAGGCGCCAATTCCGGCTCCAACACCGTCCGGGTCGGCGACGTGCGCGACGACCTGCCAATCCCGCGCGCCAAGCCACGCTATGACGAGGATCCCGATACCCGCCTGAACGCGATCGCCAGCTTCATCCCGGCGCCGATCGCGACGATCCGGCCGCCGGCCTCGGCCGGCCTCGGCGGCGAGGGCAATGCGCCGCGCAGCGTCAGGGTAGTCGGGCCGAAGTTCTTCGCCAACCGATAAGCGGCAGGAGCTTCTTGAGCTCCGGTCCGTGGTCGACCCCGGTCAGGGCCCGGCGCAGCGGCAGGAACAGGTCGCGGCCCTTGCGCCCGGTCGCGGCCTGCAGCGCCTTGGTCCAGGTGCCCCAGGTGGTCTCGTCCCAAGGCTCCGGCGGCAGCATCGCCCGTGCCTGGGCGAGAAATGCGGTGTCGGCCGGCGTCGGCGCGGCCCCGGCCTCGCCTTCCGACGGGGGGACCATCTGCGGCCCTTCCACGACGATCCGCCACCACTGCGCCGCTTCCGGCACGGTGACGAGGTTCGGCCGGACCGCGTCCCAGAAGGCCCCCGGATCGATCCCGCTGGCGCCCGGAATGCCGAGGTCCGCCAGCCGCTCCGCAACCGCCTCGAAAGCGAGGCCGTGAACAAGGCGGGCATTCAGCGTGTCGAGTTCGTGCGGGTCGAATTTCGCGGTCGACATCGAGACCCGCGCCAGATCGACATGGCCGGCCAGTTCGGCGAGCGACCGGTAGGCGTGGATCTCCTCCGCCGAACCGATCAGTACGGAGAGCGAGGCGACGGCCATCGGCTCGTAGCCGGCCGCGCGCAGCGAGCCGATCGAGAGCGAGCCGAGGCGCTTCGACAAGGCCTCGCCAGACACGGTCGAGATCAGATTGTAATGCCCGAAGGCCGGGACCGGGCCGCCGAGCGCCTCGAAGATCTCGATCTGCACGCCGGTATTGGTGACGTGATCCTCGCCCCGGATGACATGGCTGATGCCCAGCGCGATGTCGTCGACGACCGAAGGCAGCGTGTAGAGATAGGTGCCGTCCTCGCGGATCAGCACCGGATCGGACAATGAGGCCGTATCGACGATCTGCTCGCCGCGAACCAGATCGGTCCAGGCGACCGACCGGCCGTCGAGCCGGAAGCGCCAATGTGGGCGGCGGCCCTCGGCGGCGAGCGCGGCATGCTCGGCCTCGGTCAGCTTGAGCGCGGCTCGGTCGTAGATCGGCGGCAGGCCGCGCGCCAGCTGGCGGCGGCGGCGGCGTTCCAGTTCGTCCGGCGTCTCGTAGCAGGCATAGAGCCGGCCCGCCGCCTTCAGGCGTTCGGCCGCCTGATCGTAGAGGTCGGTGCGGTCCGACTGGCTGAGCATCAGGTCGGGCCGGATGCCGAGCCAGGCGAGATCGTCGGCGATCGCGAGCTTCAGATCCTCGCGCGAGCGCTCGCGGTCGGTATCGTCGAAGCGCAGCACGAAGCGGCCGCCCAGGCGCAGCGCGAACAGGGCATTGAACAGGGCCGCGCGGGCATTGCCGATATGGATGCGGCCGGTCGGGGACGGCGCGAAACGAACGGTGACGGTCACGGATGGGATGCCTTGGAGGAGTTTCGCCGCCGGCGATCCTGCGCGATCAGCAGGCCGGCGAACGGGCGAACAGACAGAGGATGGCGACGATCAGGATCACCAGCGCGACATTGTTGAGGCCGGCGAGCCGACTGCGCGGCACCTCGTGCTTGGCGCCGTAGTGGCCGGTTCGGTAGAGGTTCAGCGGGACCAGCATCACGGAATGGCCGGAACCGGCCTCGCGGACGAGTCGGTGGCCGCCCAGGCCGACGATCACGAACAGGAAGCCAGCGAGCAGGAACAGGGCGGCGATCAGCAGGATCGAGGTGGTGCAGGACGAAAGGCCGAACATGGGACTCTCCGGGCGCGGCGCTGCGAGTGCCCGGACGTTAGCACCCTTGCTGCCGAAGAACGACGGCACAGGCAGAATTCGCGCCTGCGCGAAAACGCCTGGGCGAGCGGAAATGCGCGGGCCTCAAAGGCTTCAGGCGATCCTCGCATCGCGGATCTCAGGTCGGGTCGGCCCGATCCTAACCGGACTGGCCGAAGTCCTCAGAAATCGCCGGCATCGCCGCGCGGCAGCCGGGCCTTGACGCTGCGGCCGAAGGCGACCGGCAGGCCGGGATCGCGGAAGCCGTTGGTGATCGGATAGCGCCGGTCGCGGCCGAAATTCTTGCGCGTGATCTTCACGCCCGGCGCCGCCTGCCGGCGCTTGTACTCCGCCACCCGCAACAGGCTCTCGACCCGGCGCACCGTGTCGAGATCGTAGCCGGCGGCGGCGATCTCGGCGATCGGCGTCTCGTTCTCGACCAGGGCTTCCAGGATCGCGTCGAGCACCGGATAGGGCGGCAGCGAATCCTCGTCCTTCTGGTTCTCGCGCAGTTCCGCCGAAGGCGCCTTGTCGATGATGTTGACCGGGATCACCGTGCCGCCCGGGCCGCGCGCCCCCGTCGGCACCTGCGCGTTGCGCCAGCGGGCGAGCGCGAAGACCTGCATCTTGTACAGGTCCTTGATCGGATTGAAGCCCCCGTTCATGTCGCCGTAGAGGGTGGCGTAGCCGACCGACATCTCCGACTTGTTGCCGGTGGTCAGCACCATGGCGCCGAACTTGTTGGAGACCGCCATCAGGATCGTGCCGCGGGTGCGCGACTGCAGGTTCTCTTCCGTGATGCCGCTGGTGGTGCCGGCGAAGAGCGGCGACAGCAACTCCAGGAACCCTTCCACCGCCGGGGCGATCGGCACCGTGTCGTAGCGCACGCCGAGCGCCTCGGCGCAGGCCGCCGCGTCGGTCAGGCTTTCGCCGGAGGTGTAGCGGTAGGGCATCATGATGCAGTGGACGCGCTCAGGCCCGAGCGCATCGACCGCAAGCGCGGCGACGACCGCGGAATCGATACCGCCCGAGAGGCCGAGCACGACGCCCGGAAAGCGGTTCTTGTCGACATAGTCGCGCAGGCCCAGCATGCAGGCCGCCCAGTCGGCCTCCGCCCCCTCGGCGAGGCTCGCCATCGGGCCCTCGGTGCAGCGCCAGCCGTCCCCGTCCCGCTCGTAGACGACCAGCGCCACGGCCTCCTCGAAGGCCGGCATCTGGAAGGCCAGGCTGCGATCGGCATTGAGCGCGAAGGAGGCGCCGTCGAAGACCAGTTCGTCCTGGCCGCCGAGCTGGTTGGCGTAGATCAGCGGCAACCCGGTCTCGACCACGCGCGCGACGGCCACCTGCAGGCGCTCGTCCGTCTTGTCGCGCCAGTAGGGCGAGCCGTTCGGCACGATCAGGATTTCGGCACCGGTCTCGGCCAGGCACTCGGTGACCTCGTCGGTCCAGATGTCCTCGCAGATCGGCACGCCGATGCGCACGCCCTTGACCGTCACCGGCCCCGGCAGCGGCCCGGCGGCGAAGACCCGCTTCTCGTCGAAGGGACCGTAATTGGGCAGGTCGACCTTGTAGCGCACCGCTTCGATGCGCCCGCCCGCCAGCAGCGCCACCGCATTGTGCAGCCGTTCGCCGTCGCGCCAGGGCGAACCGATCAGGACCGCCGGCCCGCCGTCCGCGGTCTCGCCGGCCAGGTCCTCGACCGCGCGCATGCAGGCGGCCTGGAAGGCCGGCTTCAGCACCAGATCCTCCGGCGGATAGCCCGCAATGAAGAGTTCGGTGAAGACGACCAGATCGGCCCCGAGCGCGGCCGCCTTGGCACGGCCCCGGCGCGCCTTGACGAGGTTGCCGGCGATGTCGCCGACGGTCGGATTGAGCTGCGCGATGGCGATCTTCAGGCGGTCGGTCATGGTTCCGGATTTATCGCGCCGGCGCGGGAGCGGCAAGAGCGCGTCGGGGCGATCCGTTAAGGCAAAAACGCGGATCTTCACACGGCGCCGGACGGTTGCGCTATCGGTTGGTGCCGCCGACCGACCGGGACGCCTCGATGACCGCCGCCTTGACCATCGCCCGCGAACCGCGCGTCGATTTTGCCGAGACCGCCCGCATGGCCTCGGCGGCCTTCGGCCAGGCCTTCTCGCCCGCGGCTCTGGAATGGCTCTACCGGGACGCCTTCTCGCAGGGCGCGATCGTCATCGGGGTCTCGGCGCTCGGGCGGAAGGTCGGCCAGCTCGTGCTGCTGCGCCAGTCGATCCGCCATCGCGGCGGCCTGCACCAGGGCGTCCTGGTGGTCGACCAATGCGTCGAGCCCGGCCACCGTTCGGGTCCGCTGATGATCCGGATGTATCGCGAGGGCATGGCCCAGTGCCGCGCGGAGGGCATCCGCTTCATGCTCGGCGTGCCCAATGCGACCGCCGTGCCGGTCGTCGAGCGCTTCGCCAAGGCGCCGCCCTGCCACCGGCTGGAGGCGCGGACCGGCATCGGGCTCGGCTCGACGCGCGCCGTATTCCTGTCGCAGGATCTCGACCGCCTCGGCGGCGCCGAAATTCTGGCCCTGTTCGAGAACCACCTCGCCGACGAGCCGGGCGACGGGATCGTGTGGACCGCCGAGACGCTGCTGCGCCGCCTCGGCAACCCGCGGCACCGCTACGGCATCGAGGCGACCGACAACGTCCTCCTGCTGTCCCGCCGGGCACGGATGAGCGGGCTGCCGGTCCTGTGCATTCTGGGCCTGTTCGCCCGGCCGGGCGCCGAAACCATGGGCAGCGAGATCCGCGCCGCGATCGCGGCCGCATGCCGACGCAGCCGGCGCCCCGTCTTCGTCTATGCGGGGTTGAACCCGGCCATCGGCGCCGTGCCGGGCTTCGCCGTGCCGACCGCGCTGCGCCGATCGCCGCTCACGCTGCACATTCGCGACGACGGTCCCGCCGAGCCCGGCGGCGCAAGCTCGACCCGCCTCGACCGCTACGAGCTGATCGATTTCGACTACGGCTGAACCGGCCGCGGCAGAGCCGGTACGCGGCCCCCCTACCGGTAGAGATATTCCACGAACAGGAGGTCATCGTCAGGCTCGCCCATGCGGGCGATGCGGGCGCCCATCGGCAAGGCGACCGGCAGGATGTCGGCGCGCGGGTCCGGCGGCTGCACCCGAGCGACGGCCATCGGGCCGGCCACCTCGAAGAGATTGCGCACGCGATAGCGCGCGTTGTCGGCCAGATGCAGCATCTGCCGCGCCGGCCGGTTGGCGAATTTCAGGTCGGCCCCCGTCGCCGAGACGACCACCGCCGGATGGGCGAGATTCTCGAGCACGTCGAAGCGGCCCGCAGGCGCGGCCGGCGCGGGTGCACGCGCCGGACCGGCGGCGTTGACGACCAGGAGCCCGCCGCGCGGCCCCTGCGGCCCGAGCCAATAGGGCGTGGCGCGCCACATCGCGCGGCGCCCGTCGGCCAGGATGATCCGGCCGGCCGTCCCTGCACGGCGCGCGAAAGCCTCGGCGACGGCCTTCATCATATCGGCCGGCAACCGCTCCGCGGCCGCCGCCAGTGCCGCCGGCCCCTCCCCGGCCGCCGGTGCGAACATCTGCAGCGCCGCGCCATTCGCCCGGCGCAGGTTCAAGGCCTCGTCGAACAGGATGACGCCGCTGTCGGTGGCCGCCAGGACGCTGTCGAGCAAAGCGCTCGACTGCCGGGCCGCATCGTCGCGCTCGCGCGGGACAGGCGATACCTCGATCACGCCGAAGACGTAGAGATCGCGGTCGTCGCGAACCGCCCGGCCGCACATGCGCAGCGGAATCCGGGCGCCGGCCGGCCCCCGTGCCACGATGTCGAGCCGACGGTCACTGTTGGGATTGGCCAGGAGATCGCGCACATAGCCGAAGAAGCGCAGCCGTTCCGGCTCGTCGTAGAACTGCGCCACCTCGCCGAGCGGCGTCCACCCGTAGCTCTTCTGGACCTTCTCGACGCCCAGTCCCTTCGGCCAGTAGATGCTCTCGCGTGCGCAGTCGAGCATCCAGTAGCCGACGTCCAGCGACAGCGCGATATCCCGGTAGAGCGCTTCCCTGTCGACCATGGCCATGTCCCGTTCCACCGGGAGCCTCGGCCCAAAATACCAATTTTTTACAAATTCAGGAATCTTTATGCGAGGCGTGGGCAAGGCGCCGTGGACGGCCGGAGCCGCCGCGCCTTGCCGCGACGGTTCCGGCCTCTGCGATGTCAACCGCGCCGAGGGCCGTCAGACGCCTTCATGCGGGCCGGATCACTCCGCTGCCGCGAGCAGGGTGCTCGGCCGCATCGACCGATCCTTCTTCAGTTCGGCCGCGATCAGGAACGCCAGTTCCAGCGCCTGACGGGCATTGAGCCGCGGGTCGCACAGGGTGTCGTACTGGTTGCCCAGATCGGCATCCTGGATCGCCACCGCGCCGCCGGTGCATTCGGTGACATTCTTGCCGGTCATCTCCAGATGCACGCCGCCCGCATAGGTGCCCTCGGTGCGATGGATGTCGAAGAAGGCCTGGACCTCCTCGAGGATGCGGCCGAACGGGCGGGTCTTGTGGCTGCTCGACGACGTGATGGTGTTGCCGTGCATCGGATCGCAGGACCAGATGACGTTGCGGCCTTCGCGCTCGACGGCGCGGATCAGGGCCGGCAGGTGCTTGCCGACCTTGTCGGAGCCGAACCGTGCGATCAACGTCAGGCGACCCGGACGGTTCGACGGGTTGAGCACGTCGATAAGTTCGAGCAGGCCGTCGGGCGTCAGCGAGGGGCCGCATTTCAGCCCGATCGGGTTCTCGATGCCGCGCATATACTCGATATGCGCGTGATCCGGCTGGCGGGTGCGGTCGCCGATCCAGAGCATGTGCGCGGAGGTGTCGTACCAGCCGCCCTCGACGGAGTCCTCGCGCGTCAGCGCCTCCTCGTAGGGCAGCAGCAGCGCCTCATGGCTGGTGTAGAAATGCACGCCCTGCAGCTGCGGGACCGTGTCGGCGGTCAGCCCGCAGGAGGCCATGAATTCGAGCGCCTCGGTGATCCGGTCCGCGAGTTCCTGGTACTGTTCGGCCACCGGGCTGTCGCTCAGGAAATCGAGCATCCAGCGGTTGACGCGCTCGAGCTTCGAATAGCCGCCGGTCGCGAAGCCGCGCAGCAGGTTCAGCGTCGCAGCCGATTGCCGATAGACCATGCGCATCCGCGTCGGATCGGGGATGCGGCTTTCCGGCGAGAAGTCGAAGCCGTTGATGATGTCGCCGCGATAGGCCGGGAGTTCGACGTCGCCGCGCTTCTCGACATTGGACGAGCGCGGCTTGGCGAACTGACCGGCAATCCGACCGACCTTCACGACCGGCAAGGCCGCCGAATAGGTCAAAACGACCGCCATCGACAGGAACACCTTGAAGAAGTCGCGAATGTTGTTGGCCGAATGCTCGGAGAAGCTCTCGGCGCAATCGCCGCCCTGCAACAGAAAGGCCCGGCGTTCGCAGACGCGCGCCAGCGCGATCTCCAGCTTGCGGGCCTCGTCGGCAATGGCCAGCGGCGGCCAGGTCCTGAGATCGTCCTCGACGGCGTGCAGGATCGCCTTGTCGGGATAGTCAGGAACCTGGACGATCGGCTTTGTCCGCCAGCTATCCGGGGACCAACCCCTCGCCGCCATTTTGTCGGTCATTACAGCGCACTCCACCCCGGGCCGGCCTGGACGAGCCCCCGTCTTGATTTGGGGCACGCTTATACACGCCGTGGCCCTGCGATGCTACCGCCACCCGTTTTCGACCCGGCCACGGCCGCCGCGCCGCTGCGTCAGCACCGGAGAGACGTCACATAGGCACTTGTCAATATAACGTAATAACACCGAGCCTAGTAGATTTACCGGACCAAAGCCTCATCCGAGCCTGCCAAGTTTCAATTCAGCGTTGACATCGCTATAAACTTTAAGGAATTTACTCTTACAAAATGAACTTAAAAGGGCGTCTCTTGTCATGACTCGTGCGCGTGGGAATACCGATTTTATTCAAGAAAATAAATATGAAAAGAAGTCGGAATCTTGCTATCGCGCCATCCGCAGCATGATTGTGGAAATGAAACTGCTGCCGGGGTCCTTTATCGACAAGTCCGTCCTGTGCCGGGAAATGAACGTATCCCGACAGCCGGTCACGACGGCACTATCACAGCTAGAGCGGGAGGGGCTGGTCGAGGTCCTTCCGCAGCGGGGCAGCTACGTCACCCGGCTCAGCCGGAAGGCGATCGCCGAGAGCCTGGGCATTCGCGCCGCACTCGAAAGCTATGCCACCCGTCGGATGGCCGAGCGCGCGACCGAGGCGGACCTGGCCAAGCTCGACGCCATCGTGGCCGACCTCGACGAGGCGCTCCAGAATCATGACGAGACGAAATACGTGGCTGCCAACCACGCATTTCATCTCGCCATCGCCGGCAGCAGCGGCTTTGGAAAGCTCGTCAATCAGGTCGATATCGGCCTGGCCATGACGGCGCGCGCCGCCCGCATGCTGCCGAGCGACATCTGGCTCAATCAATCCTTCCAGGAGCATCACCGGGACATCGTATCCGCGCTGCGCAAGCATGACGGCGTGATGGCCTGCGACATCGCTGCGGCGCATATCGACACGCTCGGCGAGGCCCTGCTGCGCTATTCCGTCGAGCGGCCCGAATACTTCGTCGACTGAGTTCGAACGGCCGGCTGCGGCGCCGCAGCCGGGGGCGCGCCGCCGACACGGGGGTGCCTGCCGAAGCGGTCCGCCGGCCGCCACCCGACAAACGGCGCGACCTGCCCCGACGGCCTTAAGCTGCCGTGCCGCGCCGGCCTTCAGATGGTGATCTGCGAGCCGAGATCGACCACGCGGCCATGCGGGATGTTGTAGTATTCTGCCGGCTCGGCCTGATTGCGGTAGAGGAAGATGAACAGACCGCGCAGCCAGGTCCACAGACCGCCCTCGTCGCCCTCGACAAGATGGGCGCGGCTGACGAAGTAGCTCAGGTCCTTGCGGTCGATATGGACCCCCATGGTCTCCGTCGCGTTCACGGCGGCCGGCACGTCGGGTGCTTCCATGAAGCCGAATCGGACCTGGACCAGAGCCAGTCCCTCGCCGAGCGTCTCCGCCTTGACCCGGCACGCATCCTCGATCCACGGCGTATCCGTCGTCTGGATCGACAGGAAGACGATCTGCTGATGGCACGCCTTGTTGTGCTTCAGATTGTGCAGGAAGGCGCGCGGCGCCAGCGTCTTGTCCTCCATCAGGTAGACCGCCGTGCCGCGGACATGTTCGACGCGCGGGCTGCGCAAGGCCGACAGGGCGATCTTCAGCGGCACGCCTTCATGCCGGCGCCGGGCGGCGAGCCGGATGCGGCCCATCCGCCAGCCGGCCATCACCAGGATCAGCAGCACGCCCAGCACCAGCGGCAGCCAGGCGCCATGCAGCACCTTGGTGGCGCAGGACAGGAAGAAGGACACGTCGAACAGCATGAAGAAGGCGACCACCGGGATCGCCTTCCAGGCCGGCCAGCCCCAGACCTTGCGCGCGACCAGGAAGGCCAGCATCGAGGTCACCACCATCGTGCCGGTGACCGCGAAGCCATAGGCCTCGGCGAGCTTCTCCGATTTCTGGAAGGCCAGCACGACGGTGATCACCGCCAAGAACAGGACCAGATTGACCGACGGCACATAGACCTGTCCGCGTTCCGCGGCCGAGGTGTGGCGCGTCTCGACCCGCGGCCAGAAGCCGAGATGCGACGCCTGGTGGGTGACCGCGAAGGCGCCCGAGATCACCGCCTGGCTGGCGATCACGGTCGCCAGGGTCGCGAGCACGACCAGGAACGGCTGCATGGCCGGCGGGACGAGATGGAAGAAGGTGTCGTGGGCGCCGTTGACCGGATCGCGCAGGGCATGGGCGCCCTGCCCGAGATAGTTGAGGATCAGCGACGGCGCGACGACGAAGACGAAGGCCTTGCGCACGGCCTGACGGCCGACATGCCCCATGTCGGCGTAGAGCGCCTCGGCACCGGTCACCGCCAGAACCACCACGGCCAGGATGGCGAAGGCGCCCCAGCCGGCATTGAGCAGGAAGGAGAGACCCCAGCGCGGATCGAAGGCGGCCAGCACGACCGGATACTGAACGATCTGCCAGAGACCGAGCACGGCGAGGACGCCGAACCAGATCAGCATGATCGGCCCGAACCAGCCGCCGACCCGCGAGGCGCCGCCGCGCTGGACGGCGAAGAGCGTGGTCAGGATGACGAGGGCGAGCGGCAGCACCAGATGGTCGAGCGCCGGCGCCGTCACCGAGAGGCCTTCGACGGCCGAAAGCACCGAGATGGCCGGGGTGATGACCGCATCGCCGTAGAACAGCGAGGCGCCGATGATGCCGAGCACCGCGATGAAGCCGGCCATGTTGGGCGCCGACTGATGCGCGAGCGCCATCAGGGCAAAGATGCCGCCCTCCCCGCGATTGTCGGCGCGCATGATGAAGGCCGCGTACCAGACGCCGACCACGATCAGCAGCGACCAGATGGCCAGCGACAGGAAGCCGAGCACGTCGGCCTGGATCGGCTGGATGACGCCGATCTTGAGCGCGGTGTCGAGCGTGTAGATCGGGCTCGTCCCGATGTCGCCGAAGACGATGCCCAGGGCGGCCAGCAGGCCCGATTGCGTCGCGCCATGCGCAAGCCCCGGTGCGGCCGCGCCGGCGGCGCCCTGGGTCGGGCCGGCGCCCGCGCCGCCCTGCGGGAGGCCCGGGTCGACCGCGACCGTATCGATGTCGGTATGCGCCATGGGCGCTAATCTCCTTGCCCTGCCGGGACAACGCCCGAACCCGGAAATCGATTGGTCGAGGGGCCGCCGGCCGTGTCGGGCCGGGACCTCCTGTCAAATTTCGCGATGTTCGGTTTTGGGTTCCGCTCGTCAGCTGCGGATCATCTGAACGCTCTCGAGCGTTCCGGCATACGCCTTCCTTTGAGGCTCGTCTCAAGCGCAGCGCTGATAGCAGGCCCGCGCGCGGAAGACAACGCCCCCCGCCTCTGCCTTTCGGACTGCGCCGCTTCGTCTCCGGCCGGTCGACCTCCGGCGGTCAGCCTGCGGCCGCCGGCAGGCGCGCCGGGTGCCGCTCCGACGGGACGCGCATCGTCACCAGTTCTTCCGCGGCGGTCGGATGCACCGCCATGGTGGCGTCGAAATCCGCCTTGGTCGCCCCCATCTTCAGCGCGATCCCGATCAACTGCACCATCTCGCCGGCATCCGGGCCGACGATGTGGCAGCCGAGCACCCGGTCGGTCTCGCCGTCGACCAGGAGCTTCATCAGCATGCGTTCCTCGCGGCCCGACAGTGTCGCCCGCATCGGCCGGAAGGTGGCGCGGTAGACGTCGTAGGCCCGGCCGGTCTCAATGACCGCATCTTCGGTCAGCCCCACCGTGCCGACCTCCGGCGTGGTGAACACCGCCGTCGGGACCAGCCGGTGGTCGACCGTCACCGGACGACCGCCGAACACGGTGTCGGCGAAGGCATGGCCCTCGCGGATCGCGACCGGGGTCAGGTTGAACCGATCGGTCACGTCGCCGACCGCATAGATCGACGGCACCGAACTGCGGCTCTGCGCGTCGACCACCACGGCGCCCTTGGCATCGAGCGTGACGCCCGCCGCCTCCAGGCCGAGACCGGCCGTGTTGGGGCGGCGCCCGATCGCCATCATGACGGTGTCGGCCACGAGCCGGCCGCCCGAGCGCAGGGTCACGTCGAGACCGTCCGCGGTCTTCTCGATCCGGCTGAAGATGTCGCCGCAAATGATGCGGACGCCACGCCTTTCGAGTTCGGCGTGGACATGCCGGCGGACCTCGCGATCGAAGCCGCGCAGAATCTCTTCGCCGCGATAGACCAGCGTCGTCTCGGTGCCGAGACCGGCCATCAGCGAGGCGAACTCGACCGCGATATAGCCCCCGCCGGCGACGACGAGGCGCCGCGGCTGGTGCTCGAGGTGGAACATCTCGTTCGAGGTGACGACATGCTCGACGCCGTCGAGCCGCTCGTCGACCTCGGCCCGGCCGCCCGTCGCGACCAGGATGGTCCCGGCCGTGATCCGCTCGCCGGTGGCGACCAGTTCGACCGCATGCGGCCCGACGACCTCGGCCCGGCTTTCCAGGATGGTGACGCCGGCCTTGGCGAGATTGGACCGGTAGATCCCTTCGAGCCGCGCGATCTCGCGGTCCTTGTTGGCGATCAGCGTCGCCCAGTCGAAGCGGGCCTCGCCGACCGTCCAGCCGAAGCCGGCCGCGTCGGCGAACTCGTCGGCGAAGCGGGACGCATAGACCATCAGCTTCTTGGGCACGCAGCCCCGGATCACGCAGGTGCCGCCGATGCGATATTCCTCGGCGATCGCGACGCGCGCACCGTGCTGGGCCGCGATCCGGGCGGCGCGCACGCCGCCGGATCCCGCGCCGATCACGAAGAGGTCGTAGTCATGGCTCATGATGCGTGCCCCGAACCGGTCCGGCTGCCCCATCGCCCGCCGGCCCCGAGGGGCAGCAGGCCGCCCGGCTCATGCCGACGGCGCGGGAGTGTTCCGCCGGGCGCCGCAGTGCCGGCGCCGGGCCCTCATGTACGGCCGGGCGGAGCGACTTTCACGCTCCGCATGGCAGGTGACCGAAATCCGACGATCGCGACGGTCGCCCCGACCGCTCCCGGCCGGTGCCCCCATCGCGGGGTCGGTCAAAGCGCGTGACCGCGCGCCTTCATCTCCTCGCGAACCTTCGCGACCATGTCCTGGGACAGCTGCTGCTGCCACTTCACGACGAACTGGGCCGAGGCCGCCACCATGGCCTGGGTTTCGTTGGCGAGCTTCTTGCCGACCGCCGAATTGTAGAACTTGGCGATCTCGTCGAGTTCGGCCTTCGAGAACTTGGAGGCCCAGATGCGCTGGATCTCCTTGTCGAGATCGACGCGGCGGGCCGCCATGTCGATGGCGACCTTGTTGGTGACCTCTTCGATGGTCGGCATCAGCGCCGGGTTGGAGCGCTGGAACAGGCCCTTGGTCTGCTGCGCGACCATCAGCAGGATGTTGTCGAAGCCCTCGGAAACCCTCGACGCCTCGATGGCGGCACGGGCGGAGGCGATGTGGTCCTTGGCAAACTCCTGGGCCGCGGCGCCGCTCGAGAGCGCAACGAGAACGCCCAGAACGGCGAGAGGCTTGGCGAGGGTTCGGATCATCGATGTCACTCCGATGGATGGTCAGGGCTCGAGAAGGGAGACCCCGTCCGGTCCCGCCACGACGGCGAGACTGGCGAGGCCGATGAACAGGCCATGCTCCACGCAGCCCGGAATGCCGGAAAGCGCCAATGCGAGCGCTTCTGGCTGCGGAATCCGGCGAAAAGATGCGTCGAGGATCAGATGACCGCCGTCGGTCAGATAGGGCCGGTCGCCGGCCATCCGCAGCTGCACGGGACCCTCGAGGCCGAGGGCCGCGGCGCGCGCGACGATCGCCCGGCGTGTCGCCTCCAGGCCGAAGGGCACCACCTCGATGGGGAGCGGAAAGGCGCCGAGCTCGGCCACGACCTTGGCGCTGTCGGCAATGACGATCATGCGCGCCGAAGCCGCCGCGACGATCTTCTCGCGCAGCAGGGCCCCGCCGCCGCCCTTGACCAGCGCCAGCCGCGGCCCGATCTCGTCCGCGCCGTCGATGGTCAGGTCGAGTTCGGGCAATTCGTCCAGCGTGGCGAGGCGGATGCCGAGCGAGGCGGCCAGGGCGGCCGTGCGTTCCGAGGTCGGCACGCCGACAATGTCGAGACCTTCGGCCACGCGCGGCCCGAGCAGCCGGACGAACGCCTCGGCTGTCGAGCCGGTTCCGAGGCCAAGCCGCATGCCCGGACGGACATGGGTCAGCGCAACCTCGGCTGCCTTCCGCTTCAATTCCGCACTCATGCCATCCGACCGTCTGCCGATCGCCGGCCCGATGCCGGCGGCTCTCCATACTCCAGCCCGTCGCTGCGGGCCAGTGGGTCCGGCTCAGGCCCGGCGCCGGCGCCGTCGGTTCTCCGCATGGATGAAAAATCGGCGGATGCAATTCGAGGAATGCCGTAGCGTCCGGGCCATGATTCTGCAGGCTATGCCGAAATATTAGGCAATACATTCGAATTTGCTTAACTGATCCCTTACCATATCGGTCGACCCTGACTCCGCCTCCTTCTGCCCGGGTCCGTCCATGTTCCGACGATTCCTCGCCTTGCGGTCGCAGTCCACCGCCATGCCCGCAGCCGGTCCCTCGGCGCAGGAGGACACCGGCGCGCCGGATCGCCAGGCTACCACCTCGCAGGCTTCCACCTCCCAGGCTTCCAACTCCCTGGCCACCACCTCCCAGGCCGCGATCGCCGACGTCGTCGCCCTGATCGAGGGGGATCTGAAGCGCGCGGAAGCCCGTCTTGCCGGCGTCGTGCAGGCCATGCTGCAGGCCGCCGGCACCAGCGCGGAGGCCGCAACCGCGATCCGCAGCGATGCCGGACGATTGGCCGGAGAGACCGAGACGGCCCGCAACGACATGGTCGGGCTGGCCGAGGCAATCGGAAGTTTCGCCGCGGCCAACGGCGAAGTCGGCCGCCAGGCCCAGCAATCCGACCGCCTCGTCGCCGAAGCCGAGGATGCCGGGGCCGCGGCGACCCGCAGCGTGGCGGATCTGCAGGGCGCGGTCGGACAGATCCAGTCCGTCGTGACGCTGATCGCCGATGTCGCGGGGCAGACCAATCTGCTCGCCCTCAACGCCACCATCGAGGCGGCACGCGCAGGTGCCGCCGGCCGCGGCTTCGCCGTGGTGGCCAGCGAGGTCAAGGCCCTGTCGGTCGAGACGCGCAAGGCGACCGACGAGATTTCCCGCCGCATCGCCACCTTGCACCAGACCGCCGAGACCTCGATTGCCGCGGTTTCGCGGGTCATCGAGACCATCGGGCGCATCCGTCCGGCCGCTGCCGCAGTGGCCGGCGCGGTCGCCGCGCAGGAGGCGCGGATCGCCGAGGCCAGCCGCAGCGCGACGGAGACCACCGGCTTCACCGAGGGGGTGGCGACGCGGGCGCAATCGATCCGGGCCGCGACCGATCAGGCCGTGCGCGTCGGCCAGGACGTCGAAGCCGCCGGAAACGCGATCGGCCGCTCGGTCCAGGACATGACGCGCCAGCTGGTCACGGTCCTGCGCCAGACGCCGGAGGCCGATCGCCGACGCTTCGACCGATGGCCGGTCGAACGGACCGGTCACTTCCGGGGACGCCACACCGCGACCGTGAAGACGGTCGACCTGTCGCTCGGCGGCGTGCTCGTTGCCGTATCCGGCGAAGCGCCGCGCGTCGGCGAACCGGTCTCGCTCGACATCGCTGGCGTCGGATCGGTCGACGGGCATGTCGTGGCGAACAGCCCGCTCGGCTGCCATATCGCCTTCCGAGCGCCGGTCCCGGCCAGCGTCGCCGCGTGCGTCGTCGCGGTGGCGGCCGAATTCGAGCAGGGGATCGCGCGGGCCAAGCGTGGGGCGGGCGCGATCGGCGAGACGCTGGCGGCCGCGATCCGGCGCGGCGAGCTTTCGTCCGCCGACCTGTTCGATACCGACTATTCGGCGATCCCGGACAGCGACCCGCAGCAATATGCCAACCGGGCGCTGGTCAGCCTCGACCGCCTGCTGCCGCCGATCCAGGAGCCGCTGCTGGCGGAGGATTCGCGCATGACCTTTGCGGCGGCCGTCGACGTGAACGGCTGGCTGCCGGTGCACAATCGGATCTATTCCCATCCGCAGCGCCGCGGCGATCCGGTCTGGAACGCGGCCAACGCCCGCAACCGGCGCATCTTCGACGATCGCGCCGGCCTCCTCGCCGCGCGCAACATGCGTCCGTTCCTGGTGCAAAGCTATCCGCGCGACCTCGGCGGCGGCAAGATCGTGATGATGAAGGAAATCGACGTGCCGATCATGGTCGACGGCCGCCATTGGGGCGGCTTCCGGACCGCCTACCGATACTGACCCGCCGGACCCTGCCGCCGGCGGCCGGCCCGGCCCGATCCCATCATAACCCGGTGATGCGCGAGCGCATTGCCGCGAGACCTGGACGGGCTGACCGTCCGTAAGTCCGCAGAATTGACCGCAGATCTGGCTCGCCGCACTCCGTCCCGGCCAATGAAGTTATCAATTCGGTCATCTTGCGTTATCGAAATCTCATATTTCGATGCTTTGTGCTCAAGTCCTCACATGATAGAAGCGGCACTCGTTTCTTGTACGAGGAGCATCGCATCACATGGGACACGCCAAGAGCCACAAATCTCCTTACGGCTCGCCGGCCTCACTTCTTTACAATAACATCAAGGCACTGTTCCATCGCGAATTGATGATGAGCAGTCGGGGGCGCCTCGGCTTTGCGGGCATCTTCATCGAACCGCTCGCCTTCATCGTCGGAATGTCGCTGCTGCGCTACGAGATGAACCCGGCACCGCCGCTCGGCAGCAGCATGATGCTGTTCTTTCTCAACGGCGTCGTGGTTTTCTACTGCTTCAACCGTACGGAAGCCGACATCTCCGCCTCGATGACCAAGAACAAGGTCATCCTCGCCTTTCCGGTGATCACCCCGTTCGATATCTATGCCACCGAATTCATCATGACGATGTTCGTCATGTTGACGATCTATCATGTCTTCCTGGTCAGCCACAATTTCTTCATTCAGGGCTTCTATCCCGACCAGGTCATCTGGCCGAAAGATATCCTCCGCGTCTACTTCGCCATCCTGATGGCTGGGCTGTACGGTTTCGTTCTCGGCGTGTTCAATGCTTCGCTGGAGGTCTTCTTCCCGGTCTGGGGCAAGGCCTACTCGATCGTCCGGCGGGCCCAGTACCTGTTCTCGGGCAAGATGTTCGTGGTCGACTACATGCCGCCGACCATGCGCGAGATCATCGTCTGGAATCCGCTGATGCATCCGATCGAATTGGCGCGCTCGGCCTTCTACAGCCAGTATGAGAGCAAGTCGGTCGACCTCGGCTACTTCTTCACCACCATGCTGTGCATCGCGGTGATCGGCTTCGCTCTGGAGCGTTTCGCCCGCAAGCGGCTGACGACCGAGTCCTGATCGGCGGCGGGTCTCTCCCCGGGTGCCGGGACATCACGAGGACCCCGCCAATGCGATGGGAGGCGGCGGGTCTTTCGCTGCGCGGCAGCAATCGGCATGGTCGTCTCCAAGGATCGGGCATCGGATCCCGGCCTGATCACTTGAGGGAGACGACGATGACCCGTAAATATGCCGCCCTTGCTTTTGCCGCCGCCGCCATGCTGCTCGCGGCCGCCGGCGTCGCCGAAGCCGGATACTACGATATCTACGGCTTCTATCATCCGACCTGTCAGTGGGTGCCCGACTATTACAGCCAGGTCTGGCTGTGCCAGTGATCCCGACCCCACGGCCATGACGCCCCCGACGGCCGCCGATCCGGCGGCCGTTGCCGTTCGGGCCGCCCTCGCCGCCTCGGCGGCTATTGTCGCGCCCGCGGTCCTTGCCGCGCCGGCTTCGATCAGGCGCCGCCGCCCGCCCGTGATGCGAGGATCTTGGCGCGCAGGTCGCGCACCGTGGCGCCGAAGATCTGCTCCATGACGCCGGTCGAGCGCACCAGCACGGTCCCATAGGGGGACTTGGCCCGATCCAGGAAGCCGCCCTCGGCCGCCGCCACCGCCAGCTTGCGGGCCGTTTCCGTCGACATGACCGTCACCAGGAAGCGCGCGAGATTCGACTGGTCGAGCTGCCCGGGCCGATCGCGCCAGTTCTGCAGCAGCCGCGGCAGGGTATCGGACGTGAACATCGCGTCGAGCAGGCGCTGCTTGCGCAAGCCGAGCCGCCGCATCTTCTCGGCATCCTTGGTCAGCCCGACGATATGGGCATTGTGCACGTCGGCCAGCTGCTCGATCTGCTCGACCTCTTCGATCCCGCGTGCGCGCAGCAGGAAGAAGAATTCCGCGAACTGGTACATGGATTCGATACGCAGCGTATCGAGCACGTCCGGGTCCCGCGACAGGCTCGCCGAAGCCAGCCGCTCCGACAGCGTGGCCCGCGCCCACAACAAGCCTTCGAGCAGGTCGAGATCGGCGGCGATTGCCTGCTGATCGGCAAAGATGTCGTTGTCGCTCATCGCCTCCCCCCGGCCACCGCGTGGAACGGCGGCCGAGCGATCCGGGCCGCATCCCATCCGGCGAATGCGCCGCGAGCCTAGCGCAAGTTCTCGCCGGACGGAAACACTCCGACACGATGCGGCAATGGGAAACAAGGACTTGGGTCGCCGGAGCCGCCGCCCCGGCATCCGGCCGTAAGGGCGCGGCGGCCGAGGACGGCCGCCCGCAGGCCGTCAGTTCAGCACCACGTCCTCGGCAATCTCGTCGTAGAAGGCAGGCTGCTGGACATGCTTGACGCTCTGCGCCAGGTCGCGCACCTCGCGCTGCAACTGCTTGGCGATCTGGAGATGGGTCAGCCCCGGCTTCTGAAGCAAGGGGATCAGACGCCGCGTGAAGATCGAGTTCGGATCGCGGTCGGTCTTGGAGAGCCGATCGAGCGCAAGCTGGCCATAGCCGGCCGACATCAGGACGAAGGTCCCGCTCTGGGATTCGATCCGGCCGAGGCCGCGGGTCGGCGCGCCGCCACGCGCGCCCTCGACCGTAAAGGGGTTCTCCCGGCAGGCGTCGATGATCGCCACCACCTTCGCCCCACCGGCGCGACGCGCGCGCTGGATCAGCGCATCGATCGAGACGGCCTCGTCGCGGATCAGCCCCGCCGCTCCGGCGGAGACCTTCGGCATGTCGACGGGCAGGATATAGCCGGCATTGTCGATCGAAATGCCGTGACCCGCATAATAGATCAGGGCCACGTCGGCATTGCCGATCGAGGCTTCGAACTCGGCCACCAGGCGATTGATCGCGCTTCGGTCGAGATTGGTACCCTTGCGCACGTCGTAGCCGATCGTGGTCAGCACCCGGGCGACCGCATCGGCATCCGAAACCGCCCGCTCGAGGCGGTCGATATGGGCATAGTCGTTGTTGCCGATGACCAGGGCGACCCGCCGGCCGGCCCGCGGCACGACGGTGCCGGCCACCGGCGCGGCGGCGTTGCCGGTGGTCGGCGGCGGCGCCGCGGCCGCGCCGGTTTCCGGTCGCGACGGCCCCGGCGCGGGCGCGTCGGGCGCCTTGGCGACCTGGAGGTCGCCCGGAATGTCGAGGAACTTGGCCGGGGCCGAAATGACCACCGTGCGCATCCCCTGCTTGTAGAGATCCGCCAGATTGGCATCGAGCTTGCCGGCGCGGTTCCAGTCGCGCTGGCCGGCAGCCCGGTCGACGCGACCGTTCAGATTGCCGCGATTGTTCCAGGCGCCGGCATTGGCCGGCTCGGCCGCGACCGCCCGGTCGAGCAGCGCGATCGCCTCGCGGGTGCGGCCGGCATCGCCGAGGACGGTCGCCTTGTTCATCAGCGCGCCGACGAGTTGGGGATCGAGCGCCAGGGCGGCGTCGTAGTCGGCGATCTGCCGTTCGGCGCTCCGGGTCACGTCGCGATGCCACAGGCCGCGCCCGAAATAGGCGCTCGCCGTCGGATGGAGGCGGATCGAGGCGTCGAGATCGGCCTTCTGCCGGTCGCGATCCTTGCGCGATCCGTGGGCGACCGCGCGGTTGAACAGGGCCCGGGCGCGGGTCTCGGCCGAGAGCGTCGCGGTATCCGCAATCCGCGTGCAGGCTTCGATTGCAGCGACGGCATCGCTGCCGCGGCAGCGCATCCAGTCCTCCTGCGCCGCCTGCGCCGCCGCCGGCGCGGCGGCAAGTCCCCAGGGGGCGGTCAACAAGGCTGCAAGGATGACGTTTCGGACTGAAGGGACCATGATCGCACGGGCCTCGGCTCGGTGACGGGGCGTGGTGACGGGCTTGGTGGCGGAGCTTGGTGGCAGGACCGGCCGGCGCGCGCGGGCACCGGCCGGCCGTCGTTCACTTGGCGGCCGCCTTGGGCAGGCCGACATAACCGGCCATCACGACGAGACCGGTCGGCTTGTGGCGCAGCGCGAAGACGAACGGCTTGTCGAAGGTCACGCGCGGCAGGCGCGGGCCGGCGGAACGGGTGACGACCGCAGCCGTCGCCCCGGCCGCCACCGTGCCGGCCTCGTCGACCGCGACGACCGTCTTCTGCAGCATGGCGGAGAGCGACAGGCCGTCGGCGAAGCCGGCCAGGCCCTTCGGCGAGGCGAGGCCGGCGCCGAGACCGGCCTGTTTCAGAAGCGGCAGCAGATCGCGGCTGTTCTCCGCCGAAAAGCCCGGCAGCGAAAGTTCGATCTCGGCCTCGGCGAGGCCCTCGCCGGCGAGCAGCGCGGGTGCCGGCGCCTTGGCGAAGGCGGCGGCGTCGGCCGGAGCATCCGTGGTGGTGACCAGCGTCATGGCATAGCGCGCGTCGCGATAGGGCAGTTCGACCGCCGCGAAGCGGCCCTGCACCTTCATGGCGACCGGCTTGCCGTCGAGCCGCATGGTCGGTACCTCGGCCTTCTTGCCGTCGCCGCCGGTGAAGGGCATCGGCCGGGTATCGGCCGGATCGAACGGCACCGCCCAGCAGTCGCGGAAATGGAAGGCGTTGACGGCGACCATGGCGGTGTTGGCGCCGGGGGTGTCGAGGATGGTCGGGATCAGCCCCTTGGTGGCGTCGGACACGAAGCCGTTGACCGCCTTGACGCCCGCATCGGTCGTCAGCGCGACCGAGCGGACCGGGACGCCGGCTTCCGCCAGCAGCGTTTCGGCGATGCCCGGCTTCAGGCCCAGCCCCTCGTCGACGAACAGCGCATCGGCGGCGGCGAGCGGCCCGGTGCCGGGCTTGTCGGCGCCCAGACGGCGCAGTGCGCGGCGCAGGTCGGCCGCCTTGGCGGGGGTCTTCTCCCCGCCGAGAACCTTCTCGATGCCCTTGCGCATCGGCTCGTCGGCACCGAGTTCGAGCGCGGTCAGGACCGCGGTCAGACCCGTCGGCGAGACGGTCACGGTCTCGGCCGAGCCGGCCGGCGAGAGCTTGGCCAGGAGCCCGAGGGCGAGGCCGGTCTGAGAGGCGCCGATGGCCTTCTCGGCGGCGCCGATCGGCCAGGCGACCGATCCGCTCGGGCCGCCCGCCGCACAGCCGGGATCGGATGCGGCGGCCGTCGTGGCCGGCGGGGCTGCCGTGGTCGCCGGTGCCGGCGCGTTGGCGGCGGGCGCCGGGGTCGCGGCAACGGACGGGGCCGGGGCTGCAGCGGGAGCCGGCGCGCCGGCCGGCGGCGGTGCAGCCGCGGCCGGCGTCGCATCGTCGGACAGGCCGGCGGAGGTGCCGGCGATCAGGAGGGCTCCGGCAAGCCACAGCGATGTGCGGTTCATGAGTCGTCTCCGTCGGGGGCCAAACGGTCGGACCTGATCCGCCGCGGCTCTGTCTTCATCTCGGGGCCAGACAAGCGGCCGGCCCTGCCCGATCTGCGGGCCAGGGTCGGCGGACCGGCGCAGCGCCCGTTCCGGGACGCCGCGCCGGGCGGCTCACTGGACGATCTCGTATTCGAACTCGGACACCGCACGGTCGGTCGGCGCCTCGACCTTGACGGCCTGGATGCCGCGGGTGCGGACTTCGCGATCGACCAGCTCGGCCAGCATCTGGTCGAGATTGGGAATGTCCGAGCCGTCGGCATAGCGGCCGAGCACGTCGTCGACCTTGACGCGCTCGGGCAGGACCAGCGCGATCAGACGGTTCGGGCCGACCGGCGGGGTGACCTGGAAGCGGAAGCCCTGCTGGCGCTGCTTGGCGGAGGGGACCCCCAGGAGCCGGCCGGCGTCGATGCGGGCGATCGCCCCATTCTCCTGGCCGCTCGGCATGCCCTTGGAGGGGAAGATCTGGTAGGAGCGGCCATTCGAGTCCTGGTTGAACAGGGCAAGCCGGCCGCTGACCGAAGAGATCACGCGGATATCCAGGAACTGGCCGACCTTCAGCCGCGGCCCCTGCACGATCTCGACCTTGACCTGAGCATTCTGGCTCGGCTTGTCGGTCGTCTGGGCACCCTGCGTGACGGTGCCGAGCGCCTGCTCGGTGCCGGCCACGACCGGCTTTTCCGGCCCCTGCTGGACCTGGAAATCGGCATCGCTGACCCGCTCGCGGATCCAGCGCTCGAAATGGCCGACCGAGGCATAGACGCCCGGCAGGTTCGGCCGGCCGCAGCCCTTGCCCCAGCTGACCACGCCGACCTGCAGGAACTCGCCGTTGCGGCCGGGCACGAACATCGGACCGCCCGAGTCGCCCTGGCAGGAATCCTTGCCGCCCTTGTCGTAGCCGGCGCAGTAATTGGCGTTGGTGATCCGATCGTTGCCGTAGACCTCCTGGCAGCGGTTCTGCTTCACCACCGGAACGTCGACCTGCATCAGCTGGGACGAGGCGTCGCCGCCCTCCGAGGTGGCGCCGAAGCCGATCACGGTGCCCTTGCGGTCCGGCACCACCAGCTGGCCCATCAACGGCCCGCTGGCCAGGCTCTGGCGCGGCGATTTGGCGGCGCCGGCCAGGCGCAGCAGCGCCACGTCGTTCAGGGTTTTCGAGCCGTCATAGTCCGGATGGGCGACGATCTCGGCGACCTGCACGTCGTTCTTGCTGCCGCCGTTCAGATCGTTGGTGCCTTCGCGGATGAAGAAGCTGGCATTGCTCTGCTTCTTCATGGCGGCGGCGCAATGCGCCGCAGTCAGGATCCAGCGTTCGGAGATGACCGTGCCGCCGCAGAAGTTGAACGGCTTCTCGCCCTGGCGCTGGATGAAGATCGCCGCCATGCTGGGCCACTTGCCGGCTTCCGCCTGGCTGCCGTCGAGAATGCGGTCGGTGCGCGTCCGGCTGCGCGCCAGGTCGTCGATGCTCGGCTCCTCATCGAAATTCGAAGCCCGGCCGAGCCCGCGCATCGGGTCGGCCTGCGCCATGCGCAAGAGACCCGCATCCGCTTCGGCCGCCACGCCGGTGCGCATCGAGATCGCCTCGCCTGCGGCAAGGCCCGTCACCAACGCGACGCCCAGCATCGCCGCCTTGCGGGCGCGCCGGCCCGATCCCAGAACCTGCTTCACGTCCATCTGCGTCCCCCCGGTCTCGATTGGAGGCCTGAATTCTGTCCGGAGCCGGCACGACCTCCGCGCCTCCCCGCTGCGCCAGACTATGAGCCCAAACCCGCGCAACCGGCAAGGCGAGGCCCATAGCTATAGAACAAACAAAAACGCCATGGCCATGCGCCGAAATCGTCAAACGGTTCACTCTATTTCTTCCGATCGACGGATTCCGCACGCTCATGTAGCGTGGCTTCGTCATGAAAATACGTATCAATGGCGTATTATTCCGATCTCATGATCTCACGCAGGGTCAATTTACATAAGATTCGACAATTCGATCCAGTTTTCACGATCCATTGCTTTCAATGAATGCGACATGATTGCCCGAATAGGTTCGACGACCCGGACGATCGTATCCGGCGCCCCCCGCCAATCGAAATGTCACCCTGCAAAGGCGGCGCGAGGGCGGTCGGCTTGCCGGCGGGGGCGATGTCCGTAAGGCTATTGTCATGCCGGCAGACGGTATCATCCAGGAGAGAGACCATGCAGAGGCGACTTGGCTTGGCGGGAATCGCGCTCGGCGCCCTCGTCATGGTGCCGGAACCGGCCGACGCGGCCGACTGCCGAGACGGGCTCGAGCGTTTGTCGACCGCCGTCAAGGCGGGTTCGCGCGACGAGGCCCTGGCGCAGTTGGTCCCCATCGATGCGGCCTGCCCGGCGGAGGTCGCCACCAAGGCGCGACGGGCCTATGGCGCCATGCTGCTGCGGGCGGTCGACGACATGTCCGCGCGCGGCGCCGGCGACGATCGAATCCGCCCCCTGGTCGAGCAGGCGGCCGAGCATGGTCGCCTTTGGGATGCCTGGTGGCGGCTCGCCGACCTCGATCTTCGGGCCGGCCGCTATGCGGCTGCCGATCGCGCCTATCACCAAGCCATCGACAGCCACGTGGATCAGGTCGGCGGTACGTGCGGAGGGGCCGAGAGGCTGCAGCATCTGCGCGCTCGTGCCGAAGAAGCCTATCTCCTCGCCAACAGAGAAGGACAGGGCGGCGGCCTGCGCGCCTGGCCCGACACCCCCTGGCCCTTCAGATGCGGCCATTGGCGCAAACAGGCCCCCAGCCTCCTGTTCCGCTTCGGCTCCGCCGCGCTCGAGCCTGCCGCCCGTCGCGATCTCGATGCGATCGCTGCAAAACTGCGTGCCTTCGAGAAGCCGCTCGTCCGGATCGAGGGCCATACCGACTTCCGCGGTAGCGATTCTTACAATCTCGCCCTGTCGCAGCGGCGCGCTGCCGCGGTAGCGCGCCACCTGATGGCCACCGGAGTCGCGGTGCGGTTCGAGGTCGTCGGCCGGGGCAAGCGCGCGCCCCGATCCATCAAGGGCCCCGACGTCTATCCGCAGGACGCCATCGACAGGCTCAACCGGCGGGTGGAGGTTTCTTTCTGGTGACGGGGGCGGTGGTGATGGGGCGGTGGTGATGGAGGCCGCCGTGAGCCGGCCCCAGCCGCCCCATCGGCACAAATGCAAGCGAGGCCGGCGACAGTTGCGTCGCCGGCCTCGCTTACTGTCTTCAAGGCCCGGGGCCTTCCGCACCGTCTCCGGGTCGGAGGCCGCCGGTCTCAGTCCGAGCTCACCGGGCAACCGGATCGCCGGTCACCGCGGGCCTTTTGGTCACGGCGTGACCGTCGTCAACCGAGCGACAATCGTCACCGGGCGACCGTCGTCACGGGGTGACCTGGATGGTGACGCGGGCGAGGCCGAGCTGGGGGGCGGGCTTGGTCGGGACGACGGCGAGGTCGCGGTCGAGGGCGGCCTTGTCGGCTTCCGCGAAGGGCTCGCCGGCGGTCTTCACCGGCGTGATCGGGCGCGGGTCGCTGGTGCACAGCGCCGTCACCGTCTCCAGCGCCGGGCCGGTCGCCACCACCGTCTGCGGTGCCCCGCCGCCCGACACGAACAGCGTCTGCCCGGGCTGCACCAGCGGGTTCGGCATCAGCGCGGTCGGGAACAGCTGGCGCACCTGGCCGTTCGAATTCGCCGAAACCACCGTCAGATGGCACGGCGCCACCGAGGTCACCGCGATCACCAGCGGCTCGCCGACCCGGTAGCTCGCCTTGTCGGCCGCCAGCATCAGCGGGAAGGTCGGCACCGCCGACGGCGCCACCGCCACCGGCACCACCACGCCCGGCGCCCCGCCCGGAACCGCCACGCCCGGAACCGGGACCGGCACGCCCGGATTGGGCACCGAGACCACGCCCGAGACCCCCGCCGGCGCCGGCGGCGTCGGCACGATCAGGATCGTCCCCGGCATCGGCCCGCCCGGCAGCCGGCTCGGGATCGTCCGGATGATCTGGTTGGCGATCGCCACCCGCGTCTCCTCCGGCGGCTTGGCCGCCACCACCGCCAGGTCGCGGTTCAGCGCATCGACATCGCCCGTCAGGCTGCGGAACATGCCCGAACCGGCCAGTTCCTTGTCGGCGAAGATCTGCACCGGCTTGGAGGTCGCGATCACCTTGATCAGTTCCGCGCCCGTCTGGCCGCCCACCGTGATCTTCGCGCCGCTGCCCGGCGCCGGGATCTCGAGCGTCTCGCCCGCCCGCACCCGGTTGTCCGGCTGGTAGGCGTTCGGGAACAGCTGCGTCACCCGCCCCGAGGCGCCGACATTGACCACCGTCACGAAGGCGTCCTCCGACACCTTGACGCCGAGCCGCACGCTCTCGCCGACCGCATAGGTCGCGTCGGCCCGGTCGAGCAGGGTCAGCACCGTCAGCGGGCCCGGCCGCGGCTTGACCGCCTCGTAGGCCTGGCTCTGCACGACCGACAGGTCGCGCACCGTCTGGGCCGAGGCCGGCACGGCCGCGGCGCTGGCGAGAAGCAGGGCCGCGAGCCCCGCGACGGCGATCGAATGGCGCATGGAACTCTCCTTGGGATGCGGGCCGGCGCCGCGCGCCGCCCGGATGGTCTCGGAAACGTTGGAACGGAAGCGATGGAACGGACGCGATGGATAGAAGGCGATGGACGGTTCGGCTGGACCGAGGCATCCCGGAACCGGATCGGAACCCGGTCCCCCGCTCCGCCGGCCCGCCGGACAGTCCCGGCAGGCCTGCCGGCCCGCCGGAGCAGCCTCACTCGGTGACGCGGATGACCAGCTGGGCGAAGCCCCAATGCTCGCGCGGGAAGACGCCGAGCTTGCCCTGCAGGGTCGGCAGCAGGCTGTCCCGCGTGATCTGCAGTTCCGCCGGATTGGCCGTCGTCGACCCGCCGAGGAAGCCCTGGAAGCGCTTGCGCGTCGCCACGAACAGCACCGTCTCGTCGCCCGCCGGCGGTGCCGCCACGATCGCCAGCCCCCGCCGCGGCAGGTCGACCGGCACCCCGGCCTGGAGCCGCAGGTTCTCCGCCCACAGCTGCACCCGCCCCGACGCGCTCATCACATAGACATGGCCGAAGCCCGCATGGGTCGACACCACCTTGAACCGGATCGGATCGCCGATCCGGATCACCGGCGAGCCCGACGGCACCAGCGACACCGTCACCGGGCCCGACACGCCCGACCCGCCACCGCCCGCCTCGGGACGCGGCCGCGGCCGCTCCGGCTTGGTCACCACCGTCAGGTCGCGCGCCGCCTGCGCGGAGGCCGAAACCGGCGCCACCAGCGTCGCCGCCAGGGCCGCCAGGCCGAAGGCGAAAGCCCCGAAGGCCGGGACCCCGAAGGCCGGGCCTGCAGCCACCCGACCCGAAATGCTCATCCGACCCATGGCGTCCCCTCCCCCGAACGGCGCCCCGACGGAGCGTCAACTCTTACATTCACGACACTAGAAGCCCCGCCCCGACTTGTTAAGCCTCGCAACCCCGAACCATCTTGCCACCCGACAATCCGTTGGGAAGGGGGGTGCCCCCCCGCCGGACCGCCGGCCGCTCGGCCCGGCTCCCCCCGCCCGAGGTTGCCAAACCGGGGAGCCGGCCTTACCAACCCGGCAGCGTTCCTCGACCGGCCGGAGCTTCCAAACCGATGCCCAGACTCGTCCTTCACATCGGGATGTCCAAGACCGGCTCGACCTCGATCGAGACCACCTTCGACGCCTCCCGCCCGATCCTGGAACGGCATGGCATCGACTATCTGGACATGGGCCAGAACCATTCCCGCCTGATGACGGTCGTCGCCACCAACAAGGTCGAGCCGCTCAAGGGCGACGTGGTCCGCATCCTCGGCATCGAGCGGCGCGACACCAACTACGACGCCGCCACCGTGATCGGCGCCGTGCGCGACCGCCTGGCGAACCCGCGCGCGCCGACCGTGGTGATCAGCGGCCAGGGTCTGTTCCGCTACAGCCGCGAGAAATGCCTCGCGCTGCGCGATTTCGTCGGCCCGCATTTCGACGAGATCCGAGTCGTCGCCTATCTGCGCGACCCGACCAGCTGGGCCTCCAGCCGCGCCCAGGAACTGATGAAGCGCGGCATCACCCAGACCCAGCTCGCCCGGGAACTCGACAAGCGGCCGGAGGACGCGCAGCTGCTGCCGCACTACCGCGCGAGCGTCGAGGCCTATTGCGAGGCCTTCGGCCGGGACCATGTCGACCTGCGGCTGTTCGACCGCAAGGCCTTCGTCAAGGGCGACCTGCTGGCCGACTTCTGCGCCGCGATCGGCGCCGATCCGGGGCTGGCCGAGGCACTGCAGGGCAGCTTCAGCAATCGCGGCGCGCCGACCGAGGCGCTGCTTCTCCTGCAGGCCCACTACGACATAGTCGAAGACCGCCTGCGCGCCGCCGAGGGCGCCCCGCCGCGCGCGGCCGCGCCGAGCCTCGAGGCGCTGACGCAAGCCGCCGAGCGCTACCGCCATCCGAGCAGCAGCTTTCCGATCCGCCAGGCGATCCGCAACATCCGCGGCACACGCTGGTCGCTGCCGAAGCCGATGCTGGATACCATCTGGCGCCATTCCATGGACGACATCGAATGGCTTCGGCGCCATCTCGGCCAGCCGGAGCTGTTCGCCGCGGCCTACCCGCCCGCAGAGGCGCCCGCCCCGGCCTGGTCGCCCGAGACCCTGGAGGACCTCGCCCGCGCACTCGACGAGGCGCTCGGCGACGTGATGGTGCCGGAGAACCGCCGCACCCGCCTCCCCGCCCCCCTGCGCGGCGCCCAGAAATACTGGCACCGCGTGAAGCGCCTGTTCCGCCGCAAAGGCCGCCGCCAAAGCTGACCTGCCCGCCGCCCCTGCGGCTGAATCCCGGCCGTCTTGGCGGTGCCCCCGCCGCGCGATCGCCGCCGCCGCCGCCGTCCCGCCGCCCCGGCAAAACCGCCCGGGCGGCCCGATCCCCCCGCATTTCCAGGCGCTTGCAGTTTTCCACCGGGGAAGCCGGATTAGGTGTTGCACAGCCCGAAGGGTGTCGCTATACGGATGCCCACCGCAGACGGGCCGGCCGACAAGGCCACACCGAAACGGCGGGCGCGTAGCTCAGTTGGTAGAGCAGCTGACTCTTAATCAGCGGGTCACAGGTTCGATCCCTGTCGCGCCCACCACCCCCCTCCCGGAAGATATCGTACGGTCGAAACAGTCCGCCCCAAGGGGCGACGGGGCGGTGACGTGAAGCGTCAGACCGGCGAGAGGGCCGCGCATGCACGGCCGGCGTCGGCTTGTCCTGCGCGCATTCGGCTTGCCCCGCGTCTCACCGAGCGTCGACAGACATCCGAGTTCCTGTGGCGCCGGCGCATGACGCGGACGCTGCCCTGATTCCCATCCGTCGGCCCGATGGTTCGCTCGAGGTGGATGGACCCCACCCGTCTCCCGCGTCCGAATCCCCCGCAATTTGATTTCGTGGGCAAAACCTGACACCTGCGGGGCGCAAATGTCGGCTCCTGGTCACCAGGGGCCCTGGGCGCCTGAAGCATTATGCGATCGGGACCGTGCATTCGGCCGCTCGCCCCAGCACCGCCTAACCTCAAGCTGAAGCATTATCCGCCCGCGCATTCGAGTCCAATCGCTTCTCCCGCAAGGAACCGAAGCCGATCGGCCGCGTTCTTCTGTCTCCAAACCATAAAGATGGGAGAACATCATGGGACGCGGCATTCTGTTGTGGCTCATCGGAATTCCGATTCCGATCATCCTGCTTCTGTTCCTGTTCATGCGATAGGGGCGTCCCTCGGGCCCCGCAGGCGCCGGCCTGAGCGAAGCCGAGGGCAAAATCCAAGCCGAAGCCGATCGGGCCGGTGCCAGAGAGACCAAAGTCACGGCCGGAGAAGTCCGCCGAAACGGCGCAAGAGGCTTGTGCCGCCATTCCTCCACCCCGGCGTCCGCCGTGCACCGGCGGCCTCATGGCGAGCGCGGCCGCCGCCCCGGACGGGACGACCGCGCGATCGCGCCGACGCCATGCCGGCCGCCGTCGAGCCCCGCCCGGCGCCGGCCCGACCGAACGGCGCCAGCCCGACCGAACGCCGATCGCCTGACCGAACGGCCGGGGCTTCGGGTGCGGCCAGGCGAGGACGCCATCCCTTGCGACATCAACACTGCCCCCAACCTCAACCAACCGGAGGACACCATCATGGTCTCCAAGACCCTCGACGATCTCTTTTTGGACACCCTCAAGGACATCTACTACGCGGAACGGAAGATCCTGAAGGCGCTGCCGAAGATGGCGCGCGGCGCAACGTCGCCGGAACTCAAGGCAGCCTTCGAGAAGCATCGCGACGAGACCCAGGGCCAGATCGAGCGGCTGCAGCAGATCTTCGAACTGCTCGGCAAGCGCGCCGTCGGCAAGACCTGCGCGGCGATCGAAGGCATCCTCGAAGAGGGCGAAGACATCCTCGAAGAGTACAAGGGCTCGCCCGCCCTCGATGCCGGCCTGATCTCGTCCGCCCAGGCGGTCGAGCACTACGAGATGACCCGCTACGGCACGCTGCATCGCTGGGCGCAGGATCTCGGCATGTCCGAGGCGGCGAAGCTCCTCGCCGAGACGCTCGCGGAGGAGAAGTCGACCGACAAGGCCCTGACCGGACTGGCGGACACTTCCGCCAACGCGAAGGCGAAGGCGAAAAAGGCCGCCGCCTGACCTGCCGGCGGTGGCGCGACGGGCGGCCGCGTGCCGGCGGTCCGCTTCTCCGCCCCCGCCCTCCCGGCGGAACCGACAGGCCCGATCCCGCCGAGGATCAGCGCCGTGGCGACGTCTGCCGACGCCGCCACGGCGTTCGAATGTCCGGCACGATGCGGTCGACGCCATACCGGCCGCTGAACCGGTGCGCGAGCGGGCGACCTCGGCGTCGCCACATCGATGCAGCGCCATTTGCGCAGTCGATTCCGTTGCGGCCGCCTGCGCGAAGGCTCCGACGGGACCGGTTTGGGTGCTTGATTATCCCTTTGAGATATATTGCTTTCTGAATTTTCGGAAACAATCCGGATGGCCGAACCTACATGCGTCTATTTGACGCACTCGAAGCGCCCGACGCCCGACCGCGCGCGTGCCAGGGCGTAATCCCCTCGGCTTGCTGGACAATCCCTGTTCGTTGGAGCGTCCCCGACCGACACGCCCCGCCCGATGCCGGCACCGCCGGCCCGACATGGCGGTAGCGCGGAGGCCGACAAGAGCACAATCGGTAACCGGCCTTCCCTTACGATCGCTCGCAAGGACCGCCCCGGCAACGGCCCGCCGATCCGGGCGCCTCGAGGCGATCGGCGGCCGCCGTTCGCTCCGCGCCGGACACCGGCATCACCGTCGATGGGAATGCGCGGGACCATGTCTTCGAGCCCAAAACCGAGAACAGGACGAACCTACATGACGGCATCCTCCACACCGCTTCCGCAGACCGGATCCGCTGCCGAACCGACCCGCGGGCGGGCGCCGCTCTCGGGCAGCCGGCGCGACCTGCTGAAGGGCGCCTGCGCGGTCGTCGCCGGCCTGTCGATGGCCGGGCCGGCCCGCGCCGACGGCAGCACCAAGGCCAAGGGGCTCATCGACGCCACGGCCCGCGTCACGGCTGGCCGCCTCGATGCCATGGTGGCCGAGGCCTTCCCGCACTTCAATCGCCCGGTCATCCTGCCCGCCTTCGACAGCCGCAAGCACGGCGCCCGCTACGATGTCGACCTGCATCGCCTCGTGACCACGATGACCGTTCCGGAGACCGGCGAAGCGGTCAAGATCAGCGGGCTTCTGGCCTTGCCGGTCGGCGTCAGCGGCCCGCTTCCGGTGCTGTCCTGGCAGCATGGCACCATCCTGTCCTTCGATCAGGTGCCGTCCAACATGGTCCTCCTGGCCGATCCGGCCTATCGGATGAGCGACGAGAAGGATTCGCTCGAAACGCTGTTCAACATCCAGCGCTTCGCCGCCCAAGGCTATGCGGTGATCGCCGCCGACTATCTCGGCAAGGGTCCGTTCCGTGCCGGCCGCGGCGAGGCCTATGCGGTCAAGGATGCGACCGTGCGCACCTGCCTGGACATCCTGGAGGTGGGTCTCGAAGCGATGAAGTCGCTCAAGGCGGAGCCCGGCCGGCTGTTCCTGAACGGCTGGTCGCAGGGTGCCCTCAACACCCAGTGGCTGCACCAGGAGTTGCGCCGTCAGTCGCGGACCATCACGGCCTCGGCCGTGCAGAGCCCCTTCAATGATCTGACCGAATCCTGGCGCTACTGGGCCGGCGCCCAGACCTTCCCGCCGCTCGAGGGCGCCAAGGACTATCCGGCCGCGCCGAACTGGATCTCGCTCTGCATGATCATCGCGCTGGGCAGCTACCAGCAGTATTATGGCCTGGACGGACTGATCAAAAGCGCGACCCGGCCCGAATTCCACGATCTCGCGCTCAAATACTGGGCCGACTACGCCCTGGACTTCGATCGCTCCAAGCCGTTCCCGACGGGCGAGACCCTGCTCGTGCCCGGGTTCTTCGACCGCTTCACGGACGATCGCAACAGCGCCTTCCTGCGGCAGATCGGACTCAACATCGCCAATGTCCAGCGCTACGACGCGCCGATCCGGTTCTACTACGGATTGGCCGACGAGGCGATCCGGCCGGCCATGTCGCGCCGTGCCTTGGCGGCGGGCGGCCGGTTTGCCAGCGGAGCGGCCGTCGCGGGCGCCAGCCATCGCGGCACCTTCCTGGCTTCGCTCTATGGCGACGGGACGACGCTCGATGGTCAGGAGAATGTCGTCGAGTGGTTCGCCAGCCTGAACAAGTAGCGCCGGGCGCCTGAACGCCTCCGAAGCCGGCCGCGGTCGATCTACACGGATCCGAACGCGGCCGGTTTCGGTGTTGCGGTTGCCGGGCCGACGGACGGAACCGCCGACCGGCCCGGACGGAAAAAGATCCCCCAAAAAACGGCAGGCCCGGCGACCTGGACGGTCGGGGCCTGCACGGGAGAAGCGATAACCGTCGGGTTCGATCGGCCTATTTGTAGGTGACGGCCCGGTTGGTGTCGTCGGTCCACATCCGGCGCATGGAGGCCAGGGTCGCCTCGTCGGAATCGCCCACGAGCCGCGGCTCGAAATGACCGCCGACCGGAACGAAGGCCTCCGGGTGCAGGAGATAGAGCGATGCGCTCTGGTCCCAGAGCAGGGAGAGGCCGCCCGGTCCGCCGGCTTCCTTGGCGACCTTGACCGGATCCCAGGTATCGCGCTTGCCCAGGAGCGCGGCCTTCAGGGTGCCCGGAAGACCGGCATCCTTCAAGCCCTCGACCATGGCCAGGGACGGTTCGTAGCGCACCGGCTTGTTGCGCGGCACGTCGACCCAGATGCCCTTGTAGGACTTGATCTGCCGCGTCGCCAGTTCACAGGCCGGCATATCGTATTCGCAATTGAAGGAGAAATTGCCCGGCCTTTGCGCGGGGTCTCCGATCGGCTTGCCCATGCTGACGACATGGGCGATCTTGGTCGACAGTGCCGGGCTATACTTGGCGAAGGACGAGTAGCTGCCGATCATCACGAAGTCGACCGTCTTGCAGGACGACGTCGCGGCGACCAGCGCCTCCACGAAGTCCGGCTTGTTGGCGGCGATCGGCGGCGCGACGGCGAGGAAGTTGTTCGCCCGGTTCATGGCGTTTCGGAAATACTGCAGCCACGGCCAGGTCTTGGCGATATCGGCCGGATCGCGGTCGCTGTTCGCCCCGGCGATGACGGGAATCGCGCGCTGGCCCGGCTCCGCGATCAGGCGCGACAGGGCGGCGGCCCCGGCCTCGGCCCGCGTATAGCCCTCCGACGTGATGATCGCCGCCACGTGGCGGTTTCCGATCACGATCGGGATCGCCATCATGTCGTCGATATCGAAGTCGGTATCGATCACCGTGCAGTCCGCGCGCGGCGTGACATCATTCGCGACCGGCTGCCCCATCTGCGATTCAGGCTGGCATGCCGCCAGCAGCGCCGCGACCAGTCCTCCCAGTACTGCCAGTCCCGCCCGTTTCCCTAGACGCATCGAACACCCCCTCTTTGTATCGCATTCAAGTTCAAATAGCTGTACACGAGCAGCATATCGCCGTTGTCTCGACGGATGATTCCTATCCGCGGCCGCTTAATTTTGATTTTCGCTGCGGAAGATCGGAAAAGACAACAGAATTTTCGTTACGTCATCATTACCCATTCATTGCCAAAAGGCTGCAGGTCTGGCTGCAACCGGACCGCAGGGCTTGGGCGTCCGCTTCGGTCGCGATGCCGTCCGAGCGCCTCTCGATCGGCGAAGGGACGATCGCGTCGCGACCGCGATCGGTGGCCGGGACCGCGCGCTTCGGGTTTCCGGACGGGCCTCTTGCGAACGCGCATGACACCCTGCTTCGCCGGACGGATTGACGATGCGACGCCGATCCCATACCGCACTGCAAAAGCGTGGGCGGGCCGGAACCGTCGAGGCTGCGATCGTCGGGGCTGCGTCCGAGGCGGCAGCGCCGTCGCAAGGGAGGGATCACATGGCCGAGGTCTTCATCTGCGATTTCGTGCGCACCGCCATCGGCCGCTACGGCGGCTCGCTCGCCCGCGTGCGTACCGACGATCTGGCTGCCGCGCCGATCCGCGAACTGGCGCGCCGGAACCCGGTCCTGATCGAGGCGACCGAGGAGGTCTTCTTCGGCTCGGCCAACCAGGCCGGCGAGGACAACCGCAACGTCGCCCGCATGGCCGCCCTGCTGGCCGGTCTCAACCCGTCCGTTCCCGGCGTCACCCTGAACCGGCTGTGCGCCTCCGGCCTCGACGCGGTCGGCACCGCAGCGCGCGCGATCAAGGCTGGCGAACTCGATCTCGCCATTGCCGGCGGCGTCGAATCGATGACCCGGGCGCCGCTGGTCATGGGCAAGGCCCAGGAAGCCTTCCAGCGCTCGGCCGAGGTGTTCGACACGACCATCGGCTGGCGCTTCATCAACCCGGTCATGAAGGCGCAGTACGGCGTCGATTCCATGCCGGAGACCGGCGAGAACGTCGCCGAAGAGTTCCAGGTCTCGCGCGAGGCGCAGGACGGCTTCGCCCTGCGCTCGCAGCAGCGCACCGCGCGCGCCGCGGCGGCCGGCTTCCATGCCGGCGAGATCGTCGCCGTGTCGGTGCCGGGCGGCAAGGCCGGGCCGGTCGCCTTCGAGCGCGACGAGCATCCGCGCGCGGACACGACGCCCGAGACGCTCGCCCGCCTGAAGCCGATCGTGAAGGCCGGCGGCACGGTGACGGCCGGCAATGCCTCCGGCGTCAATGACGGCGCGGCAGCGCTGGTGCTCGCCTCCGCGGCGGCGGTGGAGAAATACGGCCTCACCCCGCGCGGCCGCGTGCTCGGCCTCGCCTCGGCGGCGGTGGCGCCGCGGATCATGGGCATCGGCCCGGCGCCCTCGACGCAGACGCTGATGGCGCGGCTCGGCCTGACCATCGGCGCCTTCGACGCGATCGAGCTCAACGAGGCCTTCGCATCGCAGGCGGTCGCGGTGCTGCGCATGCTCGGGCTCGCCGAGGATGCCGAGCACGTCAATCCGAACGGCGGCGCCATCGCGCTCGGCCACCCGCTCGGCATGTCCGGCGCGCGCCTCGCCGGCACGGTGCTGCGCCAGCTGGAGGCGAGCGGCGGCCGGGTCGGCCTCGCCACCATGTGCGTCGGCGTCGGCCAGGGCGTCAGCCTGGCGATCGAACGGGTGTCCTGAGCGGGGGCGCCCTTCCGGCACCCTGCCCCCGGTCCCCGCCGGCGTCAGCCGATCAGGCGGGCGATCGCCGGATCGACGCCGGACAGCGCCCGGCCGGTCAGGCCGGCATAACTGCCGGTCCGGGCCTTCAGCGGTCGCATCCGGATCAGCGCCTCCAGCATAGGCAGGCCGGCCCGGATGCCGTCGAGCACCGGGACCGGGACCCTGTCTTCTATCCGGAACGAGGCACCGGCCATGACGGCCCCGAGCAGAACGACCACCTCGGCCCCCTGCCCGGCCAGCGCGCAAGCCGCCTCGGCGAGGTCCGCGTCGAGCGCGCTCGTGTCGCCGGGCTTGTAGGCGGCGGTGGTTTCGAGATTGGTCCAGGCGGCGATGCGGCCGGACAGCCCGTAGCGGGCGACCAGCTCGCGGTAGATCGGCTGCACCCGCGCCCCGAAGGAGACGAGGCCGATCGAGCCGCCGAGCGTGCAGGCGGCGAGCAGCGCCGCCTCGGTCATGCCCAGCACGGGAACCGGCAGCATCTCGCGCAGCGCGCCGAGCCCGGTATCGTAGGAGACCGCGATCAGGACGCCGTCGATGCCGTCGGCATGGCGGGCCGCGAGGTCGACCGCGGCGTGCTCGCCGATCGCGCATTCGGTGCGGCTCGCCATGATGGCGGCCCCGAAGGCGCCGGTCGCGGCGACGATCTCGGTGCCCGGCGAGGCCAGCCGGCGGGCCGCCTCGGCGGCCCGCTCGGTCACGAAGGCGGTGGTGTTGGCATTCATCACCAGAAGGCGCATCGCCGCCTCACTTGTAGAATTGCTGCGGCAGCCAGAGCGCCAGGCCCGGCCAGGCGACCAGGATGACGACCAGCAACAGCATCATGAAGAGATAGGGCAGCGTGCCGACGATCACGTCGGTGATCAGGCCGCGCCCGCGGATGCCCTGGACGACGTAGAGGTTCATGCCGACCGGCGGGGTGATCAGAGCCAGTTCGGCCATCAGCACCAGATAGATGCCGAACCAGACCGGATCGATGCCCATCTGCAGCGCGATCGGGAAGACGATCGGGATGGTGCCGATGACCATGGCGAGCGCGTCGAGGAAACAGCCGAGGATCAGGTAGAAGACCGTCATCACGATCAGGAAGACGGTCTGGTTGGCGCCGAGCCCCTTGATCATGGCGGCCAGCGCCTGCGGCACGCCCATCACGCCGAGCACGAAGTTCAGATAGAAGGCGGCGGCCGCGATCAGCATGATCATCGCCGTCACCGAGACCGTCGATATGAAGCACTCGTGCAGCATGCGGAAATTGAGCCGGCCGACGCTGGCGGCGAGCGCCAACGAGGCGATCACCCCGACGGCGGCGGATTCGGTCGGAGTGGCCCAGCCGAGATAGATCGAGCCCATCACCAGGACGAAGATGATCAGCGGCGGCATCAGGTCCTTGAGCCGGGCGATCTTCTCGGCCAGGGGCGCCGGCGGCAGCCGCTCGCCGGCGAGCGACGGCCGCAGCCGGCACAGCACGATCGTGACCAGCATGAACAGGCCCGTCAGCACGATGCCGGGGATGACGCCGGCGGCATAGAGCTGGCCGACCGAGGTGTTGGTCATCGCGCCGTAGATGATCATGTTGATCGACGGCGGGATCAGGATGCCGAGCGTGGCGCCGGCGGCGACCGTGCCGAGCACCAGCCGGTCGTCGTAGCCGCGGTTGCGGAAGGCCGGCAGCGCGACGGTGCCGATCGTGGCGGCAGTTGCCACCGACGAACCCGATACGGCGGCGAACATGGCCGAGGCGCCGATATTGGTGTGCAGCAGGCCGCCCGGCAGCGGCGACAGCCAGTCGCCGAGCGCCTTGTACATGCGGTCGGTGAAGCCGGCCTTGACCAGGATCTCACCCAGCAGGACGAAGAGCGGGATGGCGACCAGGACGAAATTGTTGGTCGCGCCCCAGAACTGGTTGCCGAAGGCGAGCAGGGCCGGCGTGCCGAGATAGAAGATGGCGCCGAGCGCGCCAATCGCGAACATCACGAAGGCGATGTGCAGGCCGATGGCCATCAGGCCGATCATCAGGAAGAAGCCGAGCGTGGCGCCGGTCGCAGTGATCATGACGGGGTCCCTTCGCGGGCGCGCCGCGCCTCGAGTTCGGCTTCGACTTCCTCGTCGACGGTGGCCGGGCCATAGAATCGGTTGAGGCGCTTGCGGTCGCCGGCGAAGAGCAGCAGCGCGTGGACCGCGAAGGCGAGCGCGAAGATCGCGAGCAGGAACTGGCCGAACACCCAGGCGCCCTGCGGATAGATCAGCGGCGTCTGCAGCGGGCTGTCGGCGACGCTCATGAAGAGCTGGCTCTCCCGCCAGACCGAGACGGCCTGGAAGAAGGCGAACACCGCGAAGACCGCGAAGGTGACCATGGCGGCGACGTTCAGCACCGCCTGCCAGAAGGCCGGCATGCGCAGCAGGAACACGTCGATCCGGGTATGGCCGCGATGGGCGAGCGTGTAGGAGGCGCCGATCGCGGCCGTGATGGCCAGCGCGAAGCCGCCGAAATCGTCGACGCCCTGCAGCGAGAAGGCGAACCATTTGCGGCCGATCACCTCGACGCCGATCGCGACGGCGAGGAGCAGGATGCCGTAACCGCACAGAATGGCGGCGAGCCGCGCCACCGGCTGGATGACGCGCGTGATGGGATTGTCCATGGGGCCCTCCAGGGGCACGGCTCGGAGTGATGCGGAGAGGGCAGCGGGGTCTCCGGTTCTGCGCCGGAGAACGGTGGTGCGGCCGGCGGCGGATCCATGCCCCCCGCCGGGCGGTCCGGGAAACAGCGCCCAGGACACCGTCCGGTCGGCCCAATACCCGGGCGGGCAGCGGGCCGAGCGGGTGGCGGTCGGTCGGGTGGCGGGCCGATCGGATGCCGGCCGATCGGATGCCGACCGATCGGATGCCGGCCGGTCGGGGGTGGGCCGCCGGCGCGACATCACGGCGCCGCCGGCCCGGTACTGCGGTCAGTCGATCTTGAAGCCGCGGGCGGCGCCGACGGTCTTGTTCCAGGTCTCGGAGCAGCCCGGATCGACGCGGTTGCAGGCTTCCTTCCAGATCGGCAGGACCACCTTGGTCACGGCGTCGTCGAGCTTCTTCTGGTCGGCGGCGGAGACTTCGACCAGCGTCATGCCGGCCTTGGTGCCCTCCTTGCAGGGCTCCTTGCCGATATTGCAGTTGGCCGCATCCTCGTTGGCGGTCACCGCCAGGGCCCACATCTGGTCTTCCATGGTCTTGAACGCCGCGGCGATCTTGGCCTGTTCGGCGGGCGAGAACTTCTTCCAGTAGTCGAGATTCATGAAGTGGCCCTGCACCGAGCCGGAGACCGACAGGGGCAGGAAGTGGCTGGTGACCTCCGGCCACTTGCCGGAATTGCCCGAGGTCGGCGAGGTCACGCCGCAATTGGCGACGCCGCGCTGCAGCGCCGGATAGACCTCCGAGAACTGCAGCGTCACCGGCGTGGCGCCGAGCGTCTGGATCAGCGCCGCCATGGACGGGGTGAAGGAGCGGACCTTCAGGCCCTTCATGTCGTCGAGCGACTTGATCGGGGCGTTGCAGTAGAAGACCTGCGGCCCGAACGGCCACAGCGTCAGCACCTTGGCGTTGAACTTCTCCTGCAGGCGCTTGTCGAACGCCTCGCGGTAGGATTCCACCGCCTTCTTCAGGTCGACCATGTTGGTCGAGACGCCGATCAGGTCGAGCCCCTCGAAGAAGGGATCGTCGCGCGAAGCCATGCCGATCTGCACGGACATCACGTCGAAGGCGCCCGAGCGGAGCAGGCGCAGCGCGTCCTGCGCCTTCACGCCGACCACGTCCATCGGGTTGTAGTTGACCTCCAGCTTCAGGCCGGTGGTGGTCGGCAGGGCCGTGAAGAAGGGCTTCTCGATATTGTCGACATGCTTGGAATTCGAGGAGAAGTTCCCGGCGATGCGGATCGAGGTCGGCGCCTCGGCCGCCGCCGGCAGGGCGGCACCGATCAGCGCGGCGGCAAGGCCGGCGGCAAGCAGGGACAGGGACTTCGACATGCGCGGGAACCTCCGGGTGGAACGAGGCGGTTGAAATGCAATGGCGGGGCCACGCCGATCCGGCGCGGTCGACGGCAAGGACGGCGTCGGCGCGACGCCGGCCGGGCGGCCCTGACGCCCACTTTCTGGGCAGATGCCACTTTCGTACCCGCCTGCGGATAAGGCAAAGCGGTCGAGCCGCAACGGATCATGGCGCACGGCGCGGATCCTCCTCGATGACGGCGGCGATCTCGGCCGGGGTGGCCAGCCAGACGGCATCGCCGGCACCGGCGATATGCTCGAGCGCGCGGGTCAGCGCGCGCAGCCGGAACGGCTGGCCGGAAATGAAGGAGTGGACCACGATGCTCATGACCAGCGGCTGATGCGCGGCAGCGGCTCGCATCTCGTCGAAGGCATCGACGATCATCCACTCGAAATCCGCCGCGCTGGCGTTTCGGCCGATCACCGTGGAGCTGTCGTTCAGTTCCAGCCCGTAGGGCAGCGCCAGGATGCGGTCGTCGCCGGCCTTGAGCCAGACCGGGCGGTCGTCGAGATGCAGGTCGAGCAGGTAGCGGTAGCCGGCACCGCGCAGCGAGGCGAGCGTCGTCGGCGTGTGGGCGAGCCACATGCTCGACCAGCCGCCGGGCCGCCGCCCCTCCTCCGCCTCGATCCGGTCCGCGACGGCGCCGACATAGGCTGCCTCCTCGTCCGGCCCCATCCCGGCGAGGCTGTGCGAATTGGTCAGCCCGTGGCCGATCATCTCCGCGCCCGCCGCACGGGCATGGGCGATCAGGTCCGGGGCCGTGTCGTAGACGGCGGTGTTGAGCAGTACGGCCGGCCGGATGCCGAATTCGGCGAGCCGATCGATCAGCCGGAAGGCGCCGACCCGGTTGCCGTAGTCGCGCCAGGAGCGGTTGACCCAGTCGGGCGCCGGGGTGCCGGCGATCAGGTTCTCGGTCTGGCCGCTATCGGGGGTGTAGTCCTCGATGCCGAGGCAGACGAAGAGCGCCAGCCGCGCGCCGTTCGGCCATCGGAAATCCGTGAAGCGGGTGATCGGCACGTAGCCATAGCGATCGTTCGGGAAGGCGGGCTTCATGATGGGCGGCCTCCGACGAACATCCGGCCCCAGGCAGCCGCGCCGGGGCGCGTGTCGATGCCGACGGCGACGAGACCGGCCCAGACCCCGGCCAGCGTCGTGTCGTAGACCGGCAATCCGATCGCGGCCTCCAGGGCGGCGACCTGAAAGGCGGCCGGGAAGTTGGTGCACAGCGTCAGCACCGCCTCAGGCCGCGCCGCGGCCACCTGCCCGACCATGGCGGCGATCTCGGCCGGCGGCACGCGCATGAAGGCGAGATTGTCGGCGACGCCGGAATGGGCCTCGGCGACGACCCGGTAGCCCTCCGCTTCCAGCACGGCGCACAGGCGTTCCTGCTCGTCCCGCCGATAGGGCGTGACGACGCCGACCCGGGTGATGCCGCGCCTTTGCAGGTCCGCGTCGATCGCCAAGACCGAGGTGGTCGCCGCGATGCCGGTCTCGCGCGTGATCGCCGCGGCCAGATCCCGGTCGTGGGCAAAGCCGATGCTGGCGCCCTTGCTGCCGTTCCAGACGATCGCCTCGACGGACGCATCGCCGAGGAGCCGGGCCGCGCCGAGCATGCCGTCGAGATTGTAGCTCGCCGGGAACGGGTCCTTGGAGCCGCGCACGGGCGAGCGGGAATAATGCGCGGAGATGTCCGGAAAGCTCTTCAGCACCGCCGCCGTCACCCGCTCGACGACAAGATTGGCCGAAGGCGTGATCACCCCCATCGCCCGCGCGGGCAAGGCGAGCATCGGCGCGACCGGATCGGGAAGCGCAGCCGTCATGCCCGCCGCCTTGTCCGGCCGTCGCCCGAACGGTCCGGACCCGAGAATGCGACCGAAACGCCCTGCCGCCCGCACCCGGCGAGACCGACCGGCGCCCGGCCCCATCCCCCGAGCGGCACGCCGCAGCGGAGCGACATCGACGGCGCCGGTCGGGGATCGAGGGTCATCTGGTCTTGCATCACGGGGTCAATACCGGTGCCTTGCGGGTGGAGATTGCGGAGGGAGACCGCGGGTGAGGACCGCGGGTGGAGACCATCCATGGAGTCCGGTCGCCGGACGGCGCCGCCTCCATGTCGCCGACAATGTCTCATAGGATTGTCGACAATCCGAGCCATTAATGTGGGCAGTCTCATCACCGATCTGCACATATGCGGGGCACGTTCGTCGACGGAGGGCGCGCAACCGTTGACAATCGAAGGCTTCGGCGGCACCGCTGCTCGAACACAGTCAGGAAACCTGCGATGTCCAAACCCCGGTCCGCCGCCCTTGCGCCGGATTCTGCCGCGGAGGCCGGCGACGATCGCGGGCTGCCCGAGGACGCGATCTACGAGCAGATCCATCACGCCGTCGCCCGGCAGGACCTCGCCCCCGGCACGCGCCTGCGCGAGGAGGAACTGCGCCGCATCTTCAATGTCAGTCGCACGCGCATCCGCAACGTGCTGACGCGGCTCGCCTATGCCGGCGTCGTCACGCTGGAGCCGAACCGCGGCGCCTCGGTCGCCCGGCCGACGCCGAAGGAGGCGCATGACAATTTCATCGCCCGCCGCGCGGTGGAGGAGGCGATCGTCCGGCTCGCCGCCGCCCGCGTCACGCCGGCCGACCTGGCGCGCCTCGAAGCCAATATCGACGCCGAGTGCGCCGCCCGGCAGGCGGGCGATCAGACCGCGATGGTCTGGCTCTCCGGCGAGTTCCACACGCTCCTGGCCGAGATCGCCGGCAACACCATCCTGGCCCGCATCCTGCGCGATCTGATCACCCGCGAGGCCCTGGTCATCGCCACCTACGAGCGCCAGGGCAAGCCGAGCTGCTCGCATGAGGAACACAGCGCCATCCTGGCCGCTCTGCAGCGCCGCGACGCCGATACGGCGGCGCGGCTGATGCTCGAACATCTCGGCAATGTCGAAGACCGGCTCTATTTCGATCCCCCGGAGCGCGACACCGACCTCTCGCGCATCTTCGGCCGGCTCGAAAAGGGCGGCGCCGGCTAAACGCCTTCCATCATTGCGGTATCCCGGCCGCCCTCGTTTGCGCAAATTGTGGGCAGCCCCCGATTTGACCAGACCGGCTGGCGGATATGCCATCATGGGCTAAGCCCCGGCATCTCCGTCGATCCTGGTCGACAGGGGCGAGCGCACCGGACGGCCTGCTGCGCTTCGTCACCGGCGATGATCATTCAAGCGTTGCGCGGGCCACACGCACGCCTCACGCTCGGCGGGTCGTCCATCGGAAGAGAGCGCCATGCCGCTGCCGATCGCCTGCCCGAAACCGCCGTTTTCGCCGCGGCGCGCGCCCTCCGGCCCGCGGATGGACGCCCGATGAGAAGCCATGCCCGTGCGGTCGTGATCGGGGGCGGCGTGGTCGGCGTCTCCGTGCTCTATCATCTGGCCAAGATCGGCTGGACCGACGTCGTGCTTCTGGAGAAGAACGAGCTGACCTCGGGCTCGACCTGGCATGCAGCCGGCGGCGTCACCACGCTGAATTCCGACGCGAACGTCTCCAAGCTGCAGAAATACACCTTCGATCTCTATCGCGAGCTCGAGCAGGTGACCGGCCAGTCCTGCGGCATCCATCACAACGGGGGCATCTATCTCGCGGCCTCCGACGGGCAGATGGATTTCCTCAAGCTGATCCATTCGCGCGCCCGCACGCTCGGCATGGACACCGAGATGATCTCGGTCGCCGACGCCAAGGCGCGCAACGTGCTGATCGACGAGCGCCATTTCACGGGCGCGCTCTGGCGCGAGGACGGCGGCTATGTCGATCCCTGGCTGGTGACGCAGGCCTATGTCACCGCCGCGCGCCAGCTTGGCGCCGAGGTTCAGCGCTTCACCAAGGTCGAGGCCCTCGTCCAGCGGCCCGACCGGACCTGGGACGTGGTCACCGACAAGGGCACCATCAACGCCGAGCATGTCGTCAATGCCGGCGGCCTTTGGGCGCGCGAGGTCGGCCGGCTGGTCGGGCTCGAACTGCCGGTCCTGGCGATGGAGCACATCTATGTCGTCACCGAGCCGGTGCCGGCACTGAAGGGCCTGCCGCGCGAGATCATCAACACCTCCGACTTCACCGGCGAGATCTATCTGCGCCAGGAAGGCGAAGGCGTGCTGCTCGGCACCTACGAGCAGGCCTGCAAGGTCTGGGCGCCGAAGGTGACGCCCGACGATTTCCACGGCCGCCTGCTGCCCGACGATCTCGAACGGATCGCCCCGGAACTGGAACGCGGCTTCCGTCACTTCCCGGCTCTGGCCGAAGTCGGCATCAAGAAGGTGGTCAACGGCCCCTTCACCTTCTCGCCCGACGGCAACCCGCTGGTCGGCCCGGTCGAGGGCCTGCCCGGCTTCTGGTGCGCCTGCGCGGTCATGGCCGGCTTCAGCCAGGGCGGCGGCATCGGGCTGGTGCTGTCGCGCTGGATGGCCGAGGGCGATCCCGGCCAGGACGTGCTGGCCATGGATGTCGCCCGCTACGGCCACTTCGCGACGCCGCGCTACACCTCGATCAAGGTGCAGGAGAACTACCGCCGCCGCTTCCGCCTGACCTATCCGAACGAGGAGATGCCGGCCGCCCGCCCGCTGCGCCGCTCGCCGGTCTACGGCGCGCTCGACGCCGCCGGCGCGGTCTGGGGCAACAATTTCGGCCTGGAATCCCCGCTCTGGTTCGCCCCCGAAGGCGTCGCCAAGACCGAGACTCCGACCTACCGGCGCTCGGAGGCCTTCGGGCCGGTCGGCGACGAATGCCGCGCCGTGCGCAGCGCGGTCGGCCTGACCGAGATCACCAATTACGGCAAGTACGAAGTCACCGGCCGCGGCGCGCGCGCCTTCCTGGACCGCGTCTTCGCCTGCCGCATCCCCCGCCCCGGCCGCATGGCGCTCGCCCCGATGCTCAGCCCGCGCGGGCGCATCATCGGCGACCTGACCATCGCGTGCCTCGCCGAGGACCGCTACCTGATCGTCGGCTCCGGCTTCGCCGAGCGCTTCCACATGCGCTGGTTCGCCGGCCAGACCCCGCCCGACGACGTGTTCGTCCGGGCCGCCTCGTCGAGCTATGCCGGCTTTGCGCTGTCGGGCCCGAAGGCGCGCGACGTGCTCGGCGCGCTCGCCGATTTCGACGTGTCGGCGGAGGGCTTCCGCCTGTTCGGAGTGCGCGAGGCCCCGGTCGGCCTGTCGCCGGCCATCATCCAGCGCTGCGGCTTCACCGGCGAACTCGGCTACGAGATCTGGGTGACGCCCGACTACCTGCCGCAGCTCTACGACGACCTGACCGCGGCGGGACAGGATTTCGGACTTCGGCTCTATGGCGGCCGCGCCGTTTCCTCGCTTCGGCTGGAAAAGAACTACGGTTCCTTCAACAAGGACTTCCGTCCCGACTACACTGCCGCCGAGACGGGCCTCGACGCCTTCGTCGATTTCGCCAAGACCGTCGATTTCACCGGCCGCGCCGCCGTCCTGGCCGAGCGCGAGACAGGGCCGAAGCGGCGCTTCGTCACGTTCAAGGTGGATGCCCCGCATGCGGACGTGGTCGGCTACGAGGTGGTGCTCAAGGACGGCAGGCCGGTCGGCCATGTCACGTCGGGCGGCTGGGGCCATGCGGTCGGCTGCAGCCTGGCGATGGGCTATGTGCCGACGGCGCTCGCCCGAGACGGCGAGACCTTCGCCATCGACATCCTGGGCGTCGAATGTCCCGCGGTGATCACGGCGCGGCCGCTCTACGATCCCGAGGGCGCGAGGCTCCGGTCATGAGCGTGACTTCGGGCGACGGGCAGCCGGCCCCGAGCGAAACCGCCGCCCCGTCGGGCCGCCGGCGCGATCGTGGCGGCCGGGCGACGCGATCGGCGGGCGCACCGGATTTCACCCCGATCCCGCGTCTGCGCGTGCCGTGGGCGCCGCTCGACATCCTGTCGGCCGAGCAGATCGAGCGTGTCCTCGACGGCGCCTACCGGGTGCTTGCCGAGACCGGCCTCGAGATCCGCAGCCCGGAGGCGCGGACCATCTACGCCCGGGCCGGCGCCCTGGTCGACGACGAGACCCAGATCGTCCGCCTCGGCCGCGACATCGTCGAAGCCGCGCTCGCCCATGCGCCGGCCGAATTCGTGCTGCATGCCCGCGATCCCGCCCGCCACCTGCATGTCGGCGGCAACACGGTCAATTTCGGCCCGGTCAACGGCGCGCCGAACATCACCGACCGCGAGGGCGGCCGGCGCTACGGCGACATCGCCGCCTTCCGCGACATCCTGAAGATCACGCATCGGCTCGGCATCCTGCACTGGCAGGGCGGCATCGTGGTCGAACCGACCGACCGGCCGGTCCCGAGCCGGCATCTCGACTGCTACCTCGCCCATGTCGAATGTTCCGACATCGTCTGGGCCGCGCGCGGCGTCGGCCGGCCGCAGGCCGAGGATGCGCTCGCCATGTCGGCCATCGAGCATGGCTGCTCGATCGACGACCTCGCCCTTCGCCCGACCCTGATGACGGTGACCAACGTCAACTCGCCGCGCCGGGTCGACGAGGAGATCCTGGCCTCGATCATGACCCTGGCCGCCGCCGGCCAATGCGTCGTGATCACGCCGTTCACGCTGATGGGCGCCATGGCGCCGGTGACGCTGGCCGGTGCGCTCGTGCAGCAGACGGCCGAGCAGCTGGCCGTCGTCGCGCTCTGCCAGCTGGTCCGCCCCGGCGCGCCGACGGTGCTCGGCGGCTTCACCTCCAATGTCGACATGCGCACCGGCTCGCCGGCCTTCGGCACGCCCGAATATGTCCGCGCCTGCCTCGCCACCGCGCAGCTCGGCCGCCGCCTCCGGCTGCCGGTGCGCACCAGCGCGGTCAACGCCTCCCCGGCGGTCGATGCGCAGTCGACCTACGAGACCTTCTTCTCGCTGCAGGCCGCCATCCTCAGCCACAGCCACCTGATCAACCATGCGGCCGGCTGGCTGGAAGGCGGCCTGGCCGCCTCGATGGAGAAGATCATCGTCGATGCCGAGATGCTGCGCGGCTGGGCCGAGATCCTGAAGCCGCTCGCCTTCTCGGACGACGAGCTCGCCGTCGACGCCATCGCGGGCGTGCCGGCCGGCGGCCACTTCTTCGGCGCCGCCCATACGCTCGCCCGCTACGAGACCGCCTTCTACCGTCCGCTTCTGTCGGACTGGTCGAACTACGAGAACTGGCGCGATGCCGGCGCCCGCGACGCGACCGTCAGGGCCACCGACATCTGGAAGCGCGCCCGCGACGAATGGGTCGCGCCGCCGCTCGATCCCGCCATCCGCGAAGCGCTCGCCGCCTATGTGGCGCGCCGGCGCGAAGAGCTTGAAAGGACTGCCGCATGACCGGGATCGGCGACGCGCCGCTCACCCTCGCCGATGTCGAGCGCCTGGTCGCCGGATCGGCACCGCTCGCGATTTCCGACGCCGCACGCGCCCGGATCGAAGCGGCCCGACAGGTCGTCGATACCTATGCGGCCGGCACCGTTCCGGTCTACGGCCTCAACACCGGCCTCGGCGGCAATATCGGCTTCCGCATCGACCGCGATGCCATTCCGGACTTCCAGGCGCAGCTGGTCGTCGGCCGCAATGTCGGCCTCGGCAACTTCCTGCCGGAGCCGATCTGCCGGGCCGGGCTGCTGGCACGGATCGCCGGCGCGACCAAGGGCGGGGCCGGGCTGTCGCTCGGCGTGATCGAGCAGATGACCGCCCTCTTCAACGCCGGCGTCTCGCCCGCCATCCCCGAAATCGGCTCGATCGGCGCCGGCGACCTCGGCATTGCCGCCCATCTGGGCGCGGCGCTGATCGGCCGGGGCGAGGCCTACTATCGGGGCGAGCGGTTGCCGGCGGCGGTGGCACTGGCGCGCGCCGGGCTGACGCCGATCGCGCTGGAGCCGAAGGACGGCATCGCGCTCTGCAACGCCTCGACCCCGATGGTCGGCTTCGGCGTGGTGACGCTGGCCGAACTCGGCCGCCTCCTCGCCACCGCGATCGCCGTCTCCGCCCTGGCTTTCGAGGCCTATGGCGCCAATCCGCGCATCTTCGACGCGCGCATCCATGCCGCGCGTCCGGCCGCCGGCCAGACGCACGCCGCCGCTCTCTATCGCGCCCTGCTCGACGGCAGCCCGCTGGTCGCGGCGCCGCGCACGGTGCAGGATGCCCTCTCCTACCGCTGCCTGGCCCCGATCGTCGGTTCTGCGCTCGACGCCTATGCGCATGCGGTCCGCGAACTGGAGATCGAGCTCAACGGCGAGGTCGACAGTCCGCTCGTCCTGACCGAGGCCGGCGAGATGCTGTCGAGCCCGAATTTCCATACGCCCTCGATCGCGCTGGCGGTCGACGCCATCACCATAGCGCTGTCGCATCTGGCCGCCGCCGGGGCGATGCGGGTCGTCAAGCTGATGAACCCGACCCTGTCGGGACTGCCGAAGTATCTCTCGCCCGTCGGCGGTCCCTCGGCCGGCTTCGTGCCGATGCAGAAGACGACCGCGGCGCTGGAGGCCGAAATCCGGCTCGGCGCGGCCCCGGCCAGCCTCGGCGCCATGCCGGTCTCCGACACGGTCGAAGACGTGGCGCCGATGACGCTGCTCGCCTTCCGCAAGCTCGCCCGCCAGATGGAGGCCTTCCGGCTTCTGGTCGCCGTGGAGGCGACCGTCGCCGCCCAGGCCGCCGATCTGCGCACCGACTACGGCCTGTCGCCCGCCGCCGCCGCGCTGCATGGCGTCATCCGGTCGGTGGTGCCGCGGCTGGAACAGGACCGGGAAACCGGTCCGGACGTGATGGCGGTCTGCCGCCGCCTCGCCGAGCCGGCCATCGCCGCGGCCATTGCCGAGCGCGTCGGACGGCTGGTGCCGTCAGGCGCCTGAGAACCCGCGCGCGGTTCGCGCCGCGCCGGCGGAATTCGCATATCGGCCCGTCGTCCTTGTGACGCCGGCCCCTATCTCATCCGGCGCCGGGCCCCGTGCCTGCCAAGCCCCCCTTCCGGGTGGCGGCAGCAGGCGGGCCCCCGGCGCCAAGCTTCCGACGCCCACCGCCCTTCGGCGGCACGACACAGGAGACAGCGCGATGTCCATCACGATCGATCGACGCACGTTCCTCGCCGGGACCGCCACCGCCGCCCTGACGGCGGCGTGGGGTGGCCCGGCGCTCGCCCAGCAGGGCCCGCGCGACAAGATCACGGTCCGCATCGACCGCGATCTGGCCAATCTCGACCCGGCCTACCGGACCGGCCCGTGGGACGCCAATGTCTGCCGCGTGGTCTATCAGCGGCTGATGAAGCAGAAGGTCAATTCGGCCGAGCTCGAACTCGACGCCGCCGAGAAGATCGACCAGCTCTCGCCGACCGAGATCGGCTTCACGCTGAAGCCCGGCCTGATGTTCACCGACGGCTACGGCGAGATGACCGCCGAGGACGTGAAGTTCTCCTTCGAGCGCATGGGCCTGCCGCCCAAGGAGGGCCAGAAGGAGAGCCCCTACAAGGCCGACTGGGGCGGCCTCAAGGCGGTCGAGGTGACCGGCAAGTACACCGGCAAGATCGTGCTGGAGAAGCCGCGCGCCAACATCTTCACCACCGTGATCGGCGACGTATCCGGCTGCATCGTCTCCAAGGCGGCGGTCGAGAAGCTCGGCGCCGACTATGCGACCAAGCCGGTCGGCACCGGCCCCTACCGGCTGACCGCCATCGAGCGCCAGCGCGGCGCGACCCTGACCCGCAACCCCGCCTACAAGGGCCCGGCCCCCGCGCTGCAGGAAATCGCGATCCGCTTCATCTCCGATCCGCGCACCACCGATCTGGCGCTGCGCTCCGGCGAGATCGACTTCGCCATCCTGGCCCCGGCCGTCGCCGAGCCGCTGAAGTCGGTCGCCGGCCTGACCGTCTCCGAGCAGCCATCGATCGCCTATGTCTGGCTCGGCATGAATGTCGAGAAGGGCCCGCTCGCCGATCTGAAGGTGCGCCAGGCGATCCGCCTCGGCCTCGATGTCGATCAGATGCTGGCCGCCGGCTACAACGGCAAGGCGCCGCGGCTCAACACGCTGCTGCCGCCGCAGATCTTCGGTCACTGGAAGGAAGCCCCGGTCTACAAGCGCAACGTCGCCGAGGCCAAGAAGCTGCTCGCCGAGGCCGGCGTCTCCGGACTGAAGCTGAAGCTGACCATCCTCAACCAGCCGGCCTACCAGAACATGGCCCTGGTCGCCCGGGCCCTGCTCGCCGAGATCGGCGTGACCATCGAGGTCGACGCGCAGGAAGGCGGCACCTACTGGAATGCCGGCAACGGCGACAGCGGCAAGAATCTCGACCTGTTCCTGCTGCGCTTCAACGGCAAGCATGACCCGAACTTCATCATGCAGTGGTTCGTGTCCGGCCAGACCGGCACCTGGAACTGGCAGCGCTGGCAGAACAAGGACTACGACGCGCTGTTCGCGGCCGCCGCGGTCGAGCTCGATCCGGCCAAGCGCGGCGAGATGGTCGTCAAGGCGCAGCAGCTGATGGACCAGTCGGCTGCCTTCGTCTGGCTGACCAACGAGGTCAACGTGCTGGTGCATCGCAGCTGGCTGAAGCCGGCCGGCGTGCCGGGCTGGCTCGACTGGCAGTATGACAGCTGGGGTCTCGGCGCCTGACGGCCGCGGCGGTGACCCGGCTCTTCAAGGACGAGCGGCTCGGCTATGTGGCGAGCCGCCTCTTGACCACCGTCCTGATCGTGTTCGGGGCGATGGTCTTGCTGTTCGCCCTGACCGCGCTCGTGCCGGGCGATCCCGCCAAGTCGCTGCTCGGGCCGCAGGCCTCGCCCGAGCTGGCGAAGCGCTTCATCGCCGAGATGGGGCTCGACCAGCCCCTGCATGTCCGGCTCTGGCGCTTCTTCGGCGCCGTGCTGACCGGCAATCTCGGCGTCGACGTGATCTCGGGCAAGCCGGTGGTGCAGCTCGTCGCCTCCGTCCTGCCCTACACGGTCATCCTGACCTTCTCGGCGATCGGGCTCTCCGTCCTGATCGGCGTGCCGCTCGGCATCCACGCCGCGACCCATCGCGGCTCGGCGAGCGACACCATCCTGGCCTTCGTCTCGGTCGCCTTCATCGCGGTGCCGAGCTTCGTCATCGCGATCTTCCTGCTCCTGATCTTCGCCATCTGGCTCGACTGGCTGCCGGTGCTCGGCACCAGCCGGTCGGGCGAGTTCCTCGACGAGGCCCGGCGCATGATCCTGCCGACGCTGGCGCTCGCCGCCGGCTGGATCGGCTTCATCGCCCGTCTGGTCCGATCCTCGATGCTGGAAGTGCTCGGCGAACCCTATATCCGCACCGCCCGCGCCTATGGCCTGTCGGAGCGGCTGATCACCTACAAATACGCGCTGAAGAATGCCTGCATCCCGACCATCGCCATCCTCGGCCTCGGCATCGGCCGGCTGCTCGGCGGCGCCGTGCTGGTCGAGATCGTGTTCGCCCGGCCGGGGCTCGGCCGGCTGGTCTACGAGGCGGTTTCGGAACGCAATTTCCCGGTCGTGCAGGGCGCGGTGCTGGTCGTGGTGGTGCTGTTCGTGGTCGTCAATCTGATCGTCGACCTGTCCTATTCGGCGATCGATCCGCGCATCCGGCGCAGCTCCGGCCAGGGGGCAGGCGCATGAACACCCTCGCCGCCATCCTGGCCACCCTGCGCCGCGCGACCGGCTCGATCACCGGCGCGGTCGGCTTCACGATCTTCGTCCTGGTCATCCTCGCCGCGCTGTTCGCCCCGGTGATCGCGACCCACGATCCCGACGCGCTCGACGTGATGAACCGCTTCGCGCCGCCCTCCGCCGCCCATTGGCTCGGCACCGACCATCTCGGCCGCGATCTCTTCTCCCGCCTGATCCACGGCGCGACCATCGCGATGAGCGTGGCCCTGTCGGCGATCGCGCTGGCGCTCGCTGCCGGGACCGTGCTCGGCATCCTGGCCGCCTATCTGTCGGACCGCGGCGAGCGGGTGATCCTGATCCTGTTCGACGTGATTGCCGCCTTCCCGAGCCTCGTGCTGGCGCTCGCCATCGTGGCCGTGTTCGGCCCCTCGACCGGGGTCGTCGTCGCCATCGTGGCCCTGACCATGACGCCGCATTTCGGCCGGGTCGCCCGCGCGCAGGTGCTGACGCTGAAGAACGCGCCGTTCCTCGAAGCCGAGCGCATCCTCGGCGCGTCGGGCGCGCGCATCGTCTTCGTCCATCTCCTGCCCAACATCATGGGTCCGCTGGTCGTGCTCGCCTCGATGGACATCCCCGTGGTCATCACCATCGAGGCCGGGCTGTCCTTCCTCGGCCTGGGCGTCCGCCCGCCGCTCGCCAGCTGGGGCACCCTGATCCAGGACGGCTACCAGTTCCTGTCGGACAGCTGGATCCCGGTCGTCGTCTCCAGCCTGGCGCTGGCGCTGGCGACGCTCGGCTTCACCCTGTTCGGCGAGGCGCTGCGCGACGCCGTCGATCCGCGCATCGGCCGGGAGCGCTGACATGGCCGAACCGCTCGTCGCCATCCGCAACCTGAAGCTCGAAGCCGGCACCGCCCGCGGCCGCGCCGCGATCCTGCGCGGCATCGACCTGGAGATCGGCCGCGGCCGCATTCTCGGCCTGGTCGGCGAATCCGGCTCCGGCAAATCGAGCCTCGCCGCCTGCCTGATCGGGCTGACCCCGGCCAACACCAGCGCCATCTCCGGCGAGATCCGCTTCGACGGCCAGAACCTGGTCGGCCTCGACCCGACCGCCTTCGCGCGCCTGCGCGGGCGCCGCATCGCCATGATCTTCCAGGATCCGATGACGGCGCTGAACCCGCTCTTCACCATCGGCACCCACCTCGTCGACGTGCTCCGGCACCGCGATCCCGGCCTCTCCCGGGCGGCCGCGCTCTCCGAGGCGACCGCCATGCTGGTCAAGGTCGGCATCGCCGATCCGGAGGCCCGCATCGCCGCCTATCCGCACCAGCTCTCCGGCGGCATGCGCCAGCGCGTCATGATCGCCATGGCGCTCCTGATGCGGCCCGACCTGCTGCTCGCCGACGAACCCACCACCGCGCTCGACGCCACCGTGGAGGCGCAGATCGTCGAACTGCTCGCCGCGCTCAGGCGCGAGGTGTCCGGCTCGATCGTGTTCATCTCGCACCATCTCGGCCTCGTCGCGCAGCTCTGCGACGACGTGGCGGTAATGTATGGTGGCACCGTCGTGGAGACCGGCCCGGTCGATGCGGTGCTGACCGACCCTCGCCATCCCTATACCCGCGCGCTGATCGCCTGCGAGATCGACGAGGACGACGCGCCCGGCGGCCGGCTCCTGTCGATCCCCGGCGAGGTGCCGGACCCGGTGCGACCGATGACCGGCTGCATCTTCGCGCCGCGCTGCGCCCATGCCGTCGAGACCTGCAGATCGGAGGTTCCCGAACTCCGCACGTCCGGCGACGGCCGGCGCGCGGCCTGCCTTCGCTTCGAGGAGCTGCCATGACCGATCCGGCCGCGCCCCCGCTGGTCAGTTTCGAGGATGTCTCGGTCGTCTTCGGCGGCCGTGTGCATGCGCTCGACCATGTCGACCTGACCATCGCCCGCGGCGAGGTCCTCGGCCTCGTCGGTGAATCCGGCTCCGGCAAGACGACGCTGTGCCGGACGCTGATCGGCCTGACGCCGTTGACGACCGGCTGGATCCGGATCGGCGGGGCGCCGCTGATCGAGACCATGGCGGCCGATCCGCTCGGCTTCCGCCGCCGCGTGCAGATGCTGCTGCAGGATGCGGTCGCCTCGCTGTCGCCGCGCCTGACCATCGGGCGGACGCTGGAGGAGCCGATCGCCATCCACGGCCTGCCGCGCGAGGCCGCCCGCCGGCGGCTGGACGGGCTCCTCGCCCGGCTCGGCCTGCCGCGCGACATCGTCACCAAGTTCCCGCACCAGATCTCCGGCGGCCAGGCCCGCCGCGTCGGCGTCGCGCGGGCGCTGATGGTCGAGCCGGACCTGATCGTCGCCGACGAGCCGACCGCCGGGCTCGACGTCTCGGTGCAGGGCGAATTGCTCAATCTCCTGATGGATCTGCGCCGCGACCTCGGCCTGACCTATCTGCTGGTCAGCCACAATCTCAACGTCATCCGCCGCGTCACCGACCGCACCGCGGTGATGTATCTCGGCCAGATCGTCGAGACGGCGCCGACCCGCGACCTGTTCGATCGCCCGGCCCATCCTTACGCCGCCGCGCTGGTCTCGACCAATCCGGCCATCGATCCGAAGCGCCGGCGCCGGCCGATCGTGCTCGGCGGCGAGATTCCGAGCGTGGTCGATCTGCCGTCGGGCTGCCGCTTCCACACCCGCTGCCCGGTCGCGCAGCCCCGCTGCGCCGTCGACGTGCCGGCCGAGCGCGAGGTCGGCCCAGGCCGCCGCGTGCGCTGCCATTTCCCCTTCTCGCTCGCCCCGACGGCCGCCGCGGACGCCCTGCTGGTGGCGGCAGACGCCGCCACGGCCGCCGCCGCCACGCCCTGACAGTCCCAGGAGATTTCCGCGATGTCCGCCCCGGACGCCATGCCGCCGATCTATATCAGCTACCTGAACCGCCTCGACGTGGCCGCGCTGGCCATGACGGATGCCGAAATTCTGGCCGCGATCGAGACGGCACTCGCCGCCCAAGGCCGCGGCGAGGCCGTGATCGAGCCGCGCGTGCATCTCGAACCGGGCGTGGCGAACGGCCATTTCAACGTGCTGCGCGGCTCGCTCGGCGGGTCGATCGATGCCGCCGGCGTCAAGGTGGTCGGCGATTTCGTCGACAACTACAAGAAATCCCTGCCCTCCGAGCTGGCCGTGCTGACCCTGTTCGACCGCTTCGACGGCCGCCCCAAGGCGATCCTCGATGCCTCCGGCATCACCGACATGCGCACCGGCGCGGTCACGGCGATCGGGGCGAAATATCTCGCCCGCAAGGGCTCCAAGGTGCTCGGCCATATCGGCGCGCGCGGCACCGCCTATTGGAACGTACGCCTGCTCGACAGCCTGTTCGACTTCGACGAGATCCGCGTCCATTCGCGCCGCCCGGAGAGCCGCGACGGCTTCGCCGCCAAGCTGGCGGCCGACCTCGGCAAGCCGGTGGTGGCGACCGAGGACTGGCGCTCCTGCGTCGCCGGCGCCGACATCGTCGTCGAGGCCTCGCGCCTGGATGCGCCGCAGCCGCTCCTGAAGACCGACTGGATCAAGCCCGGCGCCTTCGTGGTGCCCTACGGCACGATGAGCGCGGTCGAACTGTCGCTGACTGACATCATGTCCAAGCTCGTCGTCGACGACTGGGGCCAGTGCAAGGGCGGCAAGTTCGGCTCGCTGCGCGCCCATGTCGAGACCGGCCGGCTGTCGGAGGCGACGCTGCATGCCGAACTCGGCCAGATCGTCGCCGGCCTGAAGCCCGGCCGCGAGCGCGACGACGAGACCATCCTGTTCTGGCATCGCGGCCTGTCGCTGTCCGACATCGCTCTCGGCCATGCCATGCTGGCCAAGGGCGAACGGCTCGGCATCGGCCAGCGGTTGCGCTTCGCATGAGCCGCTTCATCGCCAATGCCCGCATGTATGCGGTGACGCCCGAGGCTGAAGCAGCCTGGCGCGCGCTGATCGAGGCGATCGTCGCCGAGGCCGGGCTCGATTTCGACTATCTCGCCTACCCGGCGCCGCAGCCGCTCGAGGTATTGTGGCGGCGCGGCGATCTCGGCGCGGTGCAGATGTGCGGCTACCCGATCGCGCTCGGCCTCGCCGACGTGGTGCCGATCGCCGCACCCATTCCGGCCGCGCCCTGGGCCGGCGGCCGGCCGGTCTACCGCTCCGATCTGATCGTGCGCCGCGACGCGCCCTACCGCACGCTGGAGGACACCTTCGGCGGGCGCGCCGGCTGGACCGTCGAGCATTCGCATTCCGGCTTCAACGCCTTCCGCCACCATCTGCTCGGCTACCGCAGCCCGGACCGGCCGGCGCTTTATGGCAGCATGGCCGGCAATCTGGTCACCGCGCGGCGCATCCTCGACAGCGTGCTCGACGGCACCATCGACATCGGCCCGCTCGACGCCTATTGGCACGACCTGATCGCCCACCACCGCCCGGACCTGACCGCCGGCATCCGCGTGCTTGCATCGACCGATCTCGCCCCGATCCCGGCCTTCGTCGCCGCCCTGTCCCTGCCGACTGAGGCCGTCGAGAGCCTGAAGCACGCCTTCGCGGCCGCCGCCACCCGCCCCTGGTTCCCCGCCCCCGCCGCCACCCTGCGCCTGACCGGCTTCGCCCCCGTCACCCAAGCCGATTTCGCCACCACACTCGCCTGGGACCGCGCCGCCCATGCCGCCGGCTACCCGTTCCCGGCCTGAACCGCACGGTCATTGAGCCGTCCTGTTTGCCAATCCCGATCCTCCCGTTCGCATCCCCGGACAAGGCGCGCGAGCGCCGCCGATCCGGGGCCTACTCGCCCCGCAGCGGCATCGGAATTCCCATAAAAAACAAAATCTTGCGGCGAGTCGCCAGCAGAGTGGGTCCCGGCTCACCGCTTCGCTCCGGCCGGGAATACGCTGAGAGATTGGGCGCCCATCTCTGGATCTCGGTGCGCGGACCGCCTGCGGCTCCGGGCGGGAATGCGGCGCGAGAGGGTGCGTCGGCTGCCAGATCCCTGGGCACGCCAAGATCTCTCCGCGGATCCCCGGACAAGGCCCGAAGGGCCGCCGATCCGGGGCCTACTCGCCCCGCGACGGCATCAAGATCGTCAATCGAAACAAAATCTTGCGGCATGTTGGCAGCAGAGTGGGGCCCGGCTCTCCGCTTCGCTCCGGCCGGGAATGCGCTGAGAGATTGGACGTCCATCTCTGGATCTTGGTGCGCGGACCGCCTGCGGCTCCGGGCGGGAATGCGGCGCGAGAGGGTGCGTCGGCTGCCAGATCCCTGGGCACGCCAAGATCTCTCCGCGGATCCCCGGACAAGGCCCGAAGGGCCGCCGATCCGGGGCCTACTCGCCCCGCGACGGCATCAAGATCGTCAATCGAAACAAAATCTTGCGGCATGTTGGCAGCAGAGTGGGTCCCGGCTCTCCGCTTCGCTGCGGCCGGGAATGCGGTTGGGGGATTGTCGATCCCCCTGTCGAAGGCCGCGCATCGTCCCCGGAACGATGAGCATCGCCCCGGACACCGATCCCCCCACAATCCATCTCATCGCGCACCGATCCCCGTCCCCATCGCACGGCGCATCGAGCCCCGCCTCGATCCCGCAGCCTATCGATCCCCGCCCCGATCTGACGGCGCATCCCCGGACAAGGCGCGCGAGCGCCGCCGATCCGGGGCCTACTCGCATCGCAACCGCGTCGGAATGCCCATGAAAAACAGAATCTTGCGGCACGTGGCCAGCAGAGTGGGTCCCGGCTCTGCGCTTCGCTTCGGCCGGGAATGTTGATGTGGATGGCTCCCTCCTGCGGCATCTGAGTGCCAGAGTGTGTCTTGCAACGGACACGATGGATAGGAGCCATCCATGAGCGAGATTATCAGAATTGGGGTCGACTTGGCCAAGCTGGTTTTCCAGATGCACGGTGTCGACGCGGCGGATCGGGCGCTGCTGCGGCGGCAGGTGAAGCGGGCGCAGTTCATCGGGTTCCTGGCGCAGCTGCCGCCATGCCTGGTGGTGATGGAGGCCTGCGGTTCGGCTCACCACTGGGCACGCCGGATCGCGGCGCTCGGTCACGAGGTCCGACTGGTGCCGGCGGCCTATGTGAAGCCCTACGTCAAGCGCAACAAGAACGACGCCATCGAC
>NZ_LJYW01000001.1:5182856-5610024 GCF_001305515.1 Prosthecodimorpha hirschii | reverse complement strand
CTGATCGCGGCCAAGGGGATCGAGAAGCTGCCGGTTCTGGCGGCGCTGGTGGAGGAGACGCCGGCCGATGCGCTGCCGGAGATCGCGCGCTCGAGCCTGCGGGCGCTGCTCGGCGGCATCCACCGGCTGGACGAGGAGATCGCCGGCCTGGAGGCGGAGCTGAAGGCCTGGCATCGCGGCAACGAGGTCAGCCGGCGGCTGGCGGAGATCCCCGGCATCGGGCTGATGACTGCGACCGCGCTGGCCGTCAGGGTCGTCGATCCCGGCCTGTTCCGCAACGGCCGCGACCTCGCCGCCTGGGTGGGACTGACGCCGCGCCAGGATTCGACCGGCGGCAGGACCCGGCTCGGCAGGATCACCAAGGCAGGCGACGCGCTCCTGCGCCGGCTCCTGATGCTCGGCGCGACCTCGCTCATCAGAAGCCTGAAGACATCGGACAGCGCCCTGGGGCGCTGGGTCCGAGCGCTGCTGGCGCGCCGCCCGCCGAAGGTGGTCGCGATCGCGCTCGCCAACAAGCTGGCGCGCATCGCCTGGGTGGTGATGGCGCGGGGTGAGCCCTTCGACCCCCGGCGCCTGGAGGCGGCGGCCGGGGCAGCCTGACACGAACCGGCCGCCACGCAGACCCGACCCGCAAGGGGCGGCAACGATTGGCGAGGGTGAACCGAAGAGGTGAAAGCACGCGGTCGACCCGCAATCCGGAAAACCCGCCGCACGCATCGCTCCTTCGAGAGCATGGGAATGTTCGGGACCGGATCAGCGGACTTCATCTGGGCCGTGGTCCCAAGGACCACAACGTCAAGGCCGTACACATGCCTGCACCCGACCAACCTGCGCAAACCTCGAAAATACACCTTGCCAAACGGCAGCCATCCACACATGCGCTGCGAGATTGGAGCAGGGTTCGGGGATCCTCTCGGCGGGCGGGGCGGACTTCGATCGTTCGGATGGTGAGAAGGGAGGACGTCACGGATGGACCGGGTCGAGTCCTTCGGGGACGCCCGGGACGGGGGCGTGGCCGGCCGCGGCACCGGGTTCGGCGACCGCCGCGCGGCCGGGCGCGCGGCCGTACGGGTGGATCGGGGCATCGTGCGGGGTGAACAGGAAGCGCCGGAAGACCTCGCCGTAGCCGCGGTAGAGGAGCCCGCCATTGGCCTCGAGCAGGGCGGCCCGATGCGCCCGGTAGACGGCCGGCAGCCGGTACCACGGCAGGCTCGGCCAGCGGTGATGGGCGACATGCAGGTTGTTGTGCAGGAACAGGAGGCCGAAGACCGGGCTCGCCTCCACGATCGCGGTGCGCTCGGCGACATCCTCCTTGGCCTTGTGCTCGGCGAAGGAGCGCACCAGCGCCAGCGCGGTGCCGCAATAGACGAAGCCTAGCAGATATTGCCAGAGCGGCAGGCCGCAGATGCCGATCGCCCAGCCGAGCACCAGCGCGACGAAGACCGCATGCCAGGCCCAGACCCGCATCGCCGCACGGTCGCCGGCGATCAGCCGGCGCGCCTCTTCGGCCAGGAAGCGGCCGATCGACCAGAGCGGCCCGATCGCCAGACGCCCCGCCAATGTCGCCTGCAGGGCGACCAGCCGGCGGCCGACGGGACCGAGCTCGCGATAGCCCTCCGGCGTCCAGTAGCGGCTTTCGGGATCGTCGAGCGGGTCGGTCAGCCGTTCGTCGCGGTGATGCACCAGATGGGAATGCCGGTAGCTCTCGAACGGCAGCCAGAGCCAGAAGGGCGGCGTGCCGAGCGCGGTGTTGAGCACCCGCGACCGTGTCGGGTGCCCGTGCAGGATCTCGTGCTGGATCGAGCCCCACCAGGCGGCGATCCAGGCGGCGAGCGGCAGCCAGAGCCAGAGCGGGAGGGCGTCGTGGAACCAGGTCAGGCCGAGCCAGCCCGCATAGACGACGACGATCAGCGCCAGGGTCGGGACCTCGACCATCGGCAGTCTTTCACGGATGGCGGGCGCGTCGGGCATGACATCCATCTTCGGAACTCTGGGGAAGCCAACCCAGATTAGGCGGTGCGCGATTCGCCGCAATGCGGACGTTGTCGCTCGCGACCGTGATTGGTCACCGTTGCCCCCGCGGTGGTGACGATCGTCACCAGGCCATGATCGCCGCGACGCCCGCCCGCCGTCCGGAGGGCACCATCCGGCCGCGCCGCGCATGCGAACGCCGGCCCTCTGCCGGAGCGACGCCAGCCATCGCACCGATGAAATTCGCCAACCGCCCGCATCATCGGTGATGATCATCACCGATGATGCTTTTTGTCACCGACAATTGCGAATGGTCGACACAGCCACTAGCCTTGCGCCTCATGAAACCGCGCGTCTCGCATGATCTCTTTCGGGAACGGGTGCGGCAGGTGCTGACCCGCAGCGGCCTCACCTATGCCGGCTTCGCACGCCGTGCCGGCCTCGACCGATCGACCCTGTCCCAACTCCTGACCGGGCCGATGCCGCGCCTGCCACGGGCCGAGACGCTGGTCCAGATCGCCCGCACCGCGCGCGTCTCCGTCGACTGGCTGCTCGGCCTCAGCCAGCGCTCGGAAATGGAGACGGAAATCATCGAGGCGGTGATGCGCTTCGAACCCTACGGCCAGAGCCCGGCCGAAGACCCGTATCTCGGCTGGGTCAAGGCCGCGCAGGGGCTGCGCATCTGTACCGTGCCGGCGAGCTTTCCGGATCTCCTGAAGAACGAGACCGTGCTGCGGACCGAGTTTCCGGAGGCCTTCTCGGTTCCGCGCGGCAATGCGGTCGAAGCGGTCGCCCAGCGGCTCGACATCCTGCGCCAGCCCTACCAGCAGCACGAGGTCGCCAATTCGCGCGAGGCGTTCATCGGCTTCGCCGCCGGCGCCGGGCGCTGGTCGGTCCTCGATGCCGCCACCCGGCGCACCGCCCTCGAACACATGACGGCCATCACCGAAGAGCTCTACCCGTCCTTCCGGGTCTACCTCTATGATTCCGGGACGACCTTCTCGGCCCCCTTCACGGTGTTCGGCGCCCAGCGCGTCGCCGTCTTCCTGGGGCCGAGCTACCTGCTGCTCAACGCGGCGAGCCATGTCGAGATGTTCGCCCGACGGTTCGACGACCTGATCCGCGGGGCCGTGGTACAGCCGCACGAATTTGCCGGCTTCTTGAAGGACTTGACCGGCCGGGTCGGATGATCGGGCCGGATATGCGCGGGGGGCGCATCAGGCATGGACGGATCGGAAGCCCAAAGGCGCCTCTCCATGGAGGCGTCTCTCGACAGCATGGAAGGCGTCTTCTGGCAGGCACCGCCGCCGAAAGGCTGGCTGGCCCGCGTGCCGAAGGCGGCGGTTCTGGTTGCCGTCTATCCGGGCGTGCTGACCGCCGGCACGATCGCGCTGGCGGCAACCTGGCTGTCCGTCCACTACAACGCCCCGGTCATGCTGTTCGCGCTGCTGATCGGCATGGCGTTCCACTTCCTGCACGAGGAAGGCCGCTGCCGCTCCGGCATCGAATTCTCCTCGCGCACCATCCTGCGCCTGGGCGTCGCGCTGCTCGGCGTGCGGGTGACCTTCGGCCAGATTTCCGGGCTCGGCCTGCAACCGGTGCTGACCGTCATTCTCGGCGTCGCCAGCACCATTGGCATCGGCGTGCTGATCGCCCGGCTGCTCGGCCTGAAGCCGTGGTTCGGCCTCTTGTCGGGCGGTTCGGTCGCGATCTGCGGCGCCTCCGCGGCCCTTGCGGTCGCCTCCGTCCTGCCCGACCGGGTGCGCGACGATCGCGACACGATCCTGACGGTGGTCACCGTCACGGCCCTCTCGACCATCGCCATGGTGGTCTATCCGGCCATCGTCGCCGCCGTCGGCTTCACCAATACCGAGGCCGGCGTCTTCCTCGGCGGCACCATCCACGATGTCGCCCAGGTGGTCGGCGCCGGCTACATGGTCTCGCCGGAGACCGGCGACGTGGCGACCTATGTCAAGCTGCTGCGCGTCGCCATGCTGCTGCCGGTGGTCGCCGCGATCGGCCTCGTGGTGGCGCGGATCGGCGCCGTCGGCGGCAAGCCCGGCCGGGCCGTGCCGGGCTTCCTGATCGGTTTCGCCGCGCTGATGGCGGCGAACAGCTTCGGGCTGGTGCCGCCCTTCGTCGCCGCGCTGCTGACCGAGATCTCCCGCTGGTGCCTGGTCGTCGCCATCGCGGCGCTCGGCATGAAGACCTCCTTCAAGACCCTGTTCGCGGTCGGCTGGCGGCCGATCGCCCTGATGGTGGCGGAGACGGTCTGGATCGCGCTTCTGGTCTTCGTCTCGGTCGCCTTCTTCTCGTGACGACCGGCCGGCGGGCCCCCCCTGCGAAATTAGCATGCGGGCGACCTGGAGCTTCGCGTCCGGATCGGTCAAGATGCGTCGCCGCATTGCAGCACGACGCTGCCGAGCCGGCGGAGGCATCATGACGGGCAAGATCGTCGCCGTATCCCAACAGAAGGGTGGATCCGGCAAGACCACGCTCTCCGCCCATCTGGCCGTGGCCCTGCAACCGCTCGGACGCGTCGCGATCCTGGACGTCGACCCGCAGGGCAGCCTCGGCGAATGGTTCGAGAAGCGCGAGGCGCGCCTCGGCGAGGAGGCGACCGGCCTGACCTTCCGGACCGCCAGCGGATGGGGCGCCAAGCGCGAGGCGCGCACCCTGGCACGCGATCACGACCTGGTCGTGATCGACACCCCGCCGAAATCCGATCTCGATGCCCGCTATGCGGTCGAGGCGGCCGATCTGGTCATCATCCCGATCCAGCCGAGCCCGGTCGACCTGTGGGCGAGCGAGGCGACGCTGACCATGGTCGAGCGCGAGAGCGTGCCGGCCCTGTTCGTGCTGAACCGCGTCTCGGCGCGGTCGAGCTCGGCCCGGGCGGTGATCGAGGCGATCGAGAAGCTCGGCCGGCCGATCTCGGAGGCGCGCCTCGGCGACCGGGTCGCCTTCGCGTCCAGCATGGGGATCGGCTCGACCGCGATGGAGAGCGAGCCCGGCAGCAAGGCCGCGCTCGAGGCGCTGGCCATCGCCATGGACGTGAAGCGGCGGCTCGACGTCTGATTTCGTCCCGGGAGGGCGGACATTCCGCAGCGGTGCTTCACGCGCCGGCCGGCGGGCGCTATGGACGGGTCTTCATCCTTGCCGGAGGCCCGCATGGCACTGGAACAGACCGCGTTCGACACCCCCCTCGATGCCGACCCCGAACTTGCCGCCGCGATCCGGGGCGAGTTGAAGCGCCAGCGCGAGGGGATCGAACTGATCGCCTCCGAGAACATCGTCTCGCCGCTGGTGCTCGCCGCGCAGGGTTCGGCGATGACCAACAAGACGGTCGAGGGCCTGCCCTATCACCGCTACTATGGCGGCGCCGAATATGCCGATGCGGTCGAACAGATGGCCGTCGACCGCGCCTGCCGCCTGTTCGGCTGCCGCTTCGCCAATGTCCAGCCGCATTCGGGCTCGAACGCCAATGCGGGCGTGTTCCTCGGCCTCCTGGCGCTCGGCGACACCATCCTGGCGATGGACACCGCGGCCGGCGGCCATATTAGCCACGGCCATCCGGCGACCTTGACTGGGCGCGACTACAACATCGTCCGCTACGGCGTGTCGCGCGAGACCGAGCGGATCGACATCGAGGCGGTCGCCGCACTGGCGCGCGCGTCGCAGCCGAAGCTGATCATCGCCGGCGGTTCGGCCTATCCGCGCAGCATCGATTTCCCGGCCCTGGCCGCGGTGGCGCGCGAGGTCGGCGCGCTGTTCATGGTCGACATGGCGCATTTCGCCGGCTTGGTCGCGACCGGCCAGCACCCCTCGCCCTTCCCGCATGCCGACATCGTCACGACCACGACCTACAAGTCGCTGCGCGGCGCGCGCGGCGGCATCGTGATGTGGAACGATCCTGCCCTGACCGACCGGATCAATCTCGGCATCTTCCCCGGCGTGCAGGGCTCGGTGCTGCTGCATGCGGTCGCCGGCAAGGCGGCCTGCCTCGGCGAGGCGCTGAAGCCCGAATTCCGCGCCTATAACGAGGCCGTCGTCGCCAACGCCCGGGCGCTCGCCGAGACGCTGGCGGCGGCCGGCTACAGGCTGGTCTCCGGCGGCACCGATACCGGCATGATCCTGGTCGATCTGTCCGCGCGCGGCACCACCGGCGACATCGCCGCCAAGGCGCTGGAAAAGGCCGGGCTTGCGGTCAACAAGAACCTGATCCCGTTCGACACCCGCCCGCCGGAGGCGCCCTCGGGCCTGCGGCTCTCCTCCAATGCCGGCACGACGCGCGGCTTCCGCGAGGAGGAATTCCGCCGGATCGGCGCGATGATCGACCGCGTCGTCTCCGCCCCGTCCGACGCGGCCGTGCTGGCCGCCGTCAAGGCCGAGGTCGCCGCGCTCTGCGCCGACTTCCCGATCTACTGATCCGGGTCCGGTCCGCCGGGGGATCGCATGCCGGACGTGCGAACGCCCCGTCGGCCGCGACCGGCATCGGCCTCACGTCCCCGGAAAGGCCGCGGCCTTGTCGGGGAATGGCAGGTCCGGCCCAAGCGGCACGATGCCGTTCGGATTGAGCGAGCCGATGCCGTAATAGCCGCGCTTGATGTGGTCGATCGAGACGGTTCCGGCCAGGGCCGGGACCGCCATCAGGCGATCGAGATAGGCGGAGAGCTGCGCATAGTCGGCCAGCCGCCGCCGGTTGCACTTGAAGAGGCCGTGATAGGCCGCGTCGAAGCGGACCAGCGTGACGAACAGCCGGATGTCGGTTTCGGTCAGCGCCGCGCCGAAGAGATAGGGGCCGGTTCCGGAAAGCCGGGCCTCCAGGTCGTCGAGCATCGCGAACACGTCGCGATAGGCGGCCTCGTAGGCGCCCTGCGTCGAGGCGAAGCCGGCGCGATAGACGCCGTTGTTGAGCGCCGGATAGATGCGCTCGGACAGGGCGTCGATGTCGGCGCGCAGCGGTTCGGGATAGAGATCGACCGGATGGGCGGCGAGGCTCCGGAAGCCGTCGCCGAGCATGCGCAGGATGTCGGCCGATTCGTTGTTGACGATGGTGCGCCGCGTCCGGTCCCACAGCACCGGTACCGTGGCGCGGCCGTTCACCGCCGGATCGGCAGCGGTATAGATCTCGTGCATCCAGGTCGCATCGATCTCCTCGTCGCGCATCGGCGCCGCCGGCCCGAAGCGCCAGCCCTGCGCGCCGAGCACCGGATCGACGACCGTGACCGGGATGGCGTCTTCGAGGCCCATCAGCGCCCGGGCGGCGAGCGTGCGCGACGCCCAGGGGCAGATCAGCGCGACATAGAGCCGATAGCGCCCGGCCTCGGCCGGAAAGCCGCCCGCCCCGGTCGGCCCGGGGCGGCCATCCGCCGTCACCCAGTTGCGGAAGGTCGAGGTCTGGCGGACGAAGCCGCCGGCCGCGTCTTTGGCCTGGATCGGCTGCCAGTCGGCCGTCCATTTCCCGTTCACCAGCATGCGATCACTCCCGGCCGCCGATCGGGCGCCTCTTCATATCTGTCACGATCAGATCGGCCTTGCGGCGCCCGCGGTCAATGCGGCCGGGATTGAACGCTGCGTTCGAGGCGTCCTCGCCGACGATCCGCCGGACGCGGGGCGAACGTGCGGTGCGTCCCGTCGAACAGTGCGTATCCGGGACCGCGCCGGGGCGGGCATGGCGGCAGACGGCGAGACGCGCTACATGCAGCGGCATGGAAACGGCGCGCCTGCACGCGCCCAGAGCATCCTGCGATCGGGTGGAACCATCAGATCGACGATAAGATGCCCTAGATTCAATAAGATAGATAGGTCCGCGACCTTTCGGACGCGGACCGATCGAGGGTCGAGAGGACGGCGCAGCGATGGAACTCGGCATCTACACCTTCGTGGAGGCGACGCCCGATCCGACGACCGGCCGCGTCCTTGCGCCGGCCCAGCGCATCGCCAACCTGATGGAGGAGATCCGGCTCGCCGACGAGGTCGGGCTCGATGTCTTCGGCATCGGCGAGCACCATCGCGCCGACTATGTCGTCTCCGCCCCCGCCGTGGTGCTCGGCGCGGCGGCGGCCGTCACGAAGCGCATCCGGCTGACCAGCGCGGTGACGGTGCTCTCCTCCGACGATCCCGTACGCGTCTTCCAGGCCTTCTCGACCGTCGACCTCCTGTCCGGCGGGCGGGCCGAGATCATGGCCGGGCGCGGCTCCTTCATCGAATCCTTTCCGCTGTTCGGCTACGACCTGTCCGACTACGACAGCCTGTTCGCCGAGAAGCTCGAACTGCTGCTGGCGCTGCGCGACAACGAGCGCGTCACCTGGCAGGGCGAGCACCGGGCGGCGCTGCAGAACCAGCCGGTCCATCCGCGCCCCGTGCAGAGCCCGCTGCCGGTCTGGATCGCGGTCGGCGGCACGCCGCAATCAGTGGTGCGCGCCGCCATGCTCGGCCTGCCGCTCGCCGTCGCCATCATCGGCGGCACGCCCGACCGCTTCCGTCCGCTGGTCGAACTCTATCGCGAGGCGCTGCGCCGGGCCGGACGCGACCCGAAGGACTATCCGGTCGGCATCAATTCGCACGGCTTCATCGCCGAGGACACCACGCATGCGGCCGACATCTGGTATCCGGCCTATGCCGACACGATGAACCGGCTCGGCCGCGAGCGCGGCTGGCCGCCGACCAACCGCGCTCAGTACGAGGCCCAGATCGGCCCGCGCGGCGCGCTGCTGGTCGGCTCGCCCAACGCGGTGATCGACAAGATCCTCTACGAACACGAACTGTTCCGGCACGACCGCTTCCTGATGCAGTTCTCGGTCGGCACCCTGCCGCATGCGGACCTGATGAAGGCGATCGAGCTCTACGGCACCGTCGTTGCGCCCGCGGTCCGTAAGGCGCTCGGCACCGAGGCCCGGCAGGCCGGCTAGGCCGCACGCCATCCGCACAGTCAGGCCGATCGGGGCCGGAGGCGTCGCGCGGCCGGCGCATCCGGCATCCCGGGCCGCCAAGAAATGAACATTGTTCACAACGAAACATGTTTCCGCCGCGAAGCAATCCGGCGGCAAAGGGAATGCGGCATATCGGGGCAGACGCAACGACCCGTCATGGCGCCGGTCCGGTTCTTTCCGGGATCGGCGCGATGCCGCCTTAGGACCCGGGAGCCTGCCCGATGTATACCGACGACGATCTCAAAGCGGCACTCGATGCCGGCGCCATCGACCGGATCAATTATCTGAGCCTGGCCGAATTCCTTGCCGCCCGGCTGGCCCTGCGCGGCACCACCGCGCCCGCGGCGGCGGCGGCCGCGGTGCCCGTGCGGCGCTTCGACCTGACACATCTGCTCTGGTATGCCGGCGCGCTGATCGTCATGGCGGCGATGACCATCTTCACCACCACCGCCTTCAACGCGCTCGGCGGCGGTGCCCTGATCATCACCGGCCTTTTCTACGCCTTCGCCTTCGGGGCGTTCGGCAACGCGTTGTGGCGTTCGCCGGAGACCCGCACGCCGGGCGGCCTCGCCCTGACGGTCGCCGTCGCCATGGTGCCGATGATCATCTACGGCATCCAGGACGCGCTCGATCTGTGGCGCTTCGCCCAAGGCAAGCCCGGGGAATACAAGGCGTTCTTCCCCTATATCCACGGCAGCTGGATCTACATGGAACTGGCCACCGTCGCGGCGGCCGCTCTGGTCATGCGCTTCCGGCCGTTCCCGTTCCTGCTGATGCCGGCCGGGATCGCGCTCTGGTTCTTCTCGATGGATATCGTCGTCTGGCTCGCCCATTTCGATACCGTGGCGACGCGCGCGAATGTCTCGGTCCTGTTCGGCCTCGCGACCATCGCGGCGGCCTGGGCGGTCGACCTGAAGGCCCGCGACAAGGGCGACTATGCCTTCTGGCTGCACATCTTCGGCATCATGACCTTCTGGGGCGGCCTGACCGCGCAGGACAGCAAGGGCGAGATCGGCCCCCTGCTCTACTGCCTGATCAATGTCGGCCTGCTGCTGTTCGCCGTCTACATGAACCGCCGCGTCTATGCCGTCTTCGGCACCATCGGCGTCGCCACCTATCTCGGCCATCTCGCCGCGCAGGTCTTCCGCGACTTCCTGGCCTTCTCCTTCGTCCTCACCCTGATCGGCGTCGGCGTGATCGCCCTCGGCATCTGGTACAACAAGAACCGCGACCGCTTCGCCCGCTGGCTCGACGCCAGCCTGCCCGCCGGCCTGCGCCGGCTCCGGCCGCACTGAAGTCCGACAGGTTCTCGATGCCCTGGCGCGCCGGCGAATTCCCGCCGGCGCGTCCGCATTGTCTGGCGGCGGGCGCCCCCGCCTCGCATCCCCGCCCGCACGTCCGATGGAAAGCGATGCGGCGCCGTCTCGGGCGGAGGCAGCCGACGTCCGGACGGCACGGCGATCGGCACGCCCCCGATACGGCGTCGGGCGGACCGACCTCCCCGATCAGCCGGCCTTGACCTTCTGATAGTCCTTCACGTCGGTGAATTTCAGCATCGGCCAGCGCTCTTCCTCGTAGCGCAGCGAATAGGGCGAGGTCGCCATGTAGACCGGATCGCCGTCGAGATCGCGCGCCATGGCGGAGGAATCGCGCCGCGAGAATTCGTCGAGCTTGGCGGGCTCCGTCGTCGAGACCCAGCGGCAGACGGCGAAGCGGGTCGTCTCGAAGCTGATCTCCAGGCCGTATTCGTTCTTCAGCCGCTCGGCCAGCACGTCGAGCTGCAGCGAGCCGACCACGCCGACGATCGCCTGGGAGCCGTCGAAGGGCAGGAACACCTGCACGACGCCCTCCTCGGCCATCTGCTGCAGGGCCTCCTTCAGCTTCTTGGCCTTCATGGCGTCGGCGGCGCGGACCCGGCGCAGGATTTCCGGGGCGAAGCTCGGCACGCCGCGGAAGACCAGATCCTCGCCCTCGGTCAGCGTGTCGCCGATCCGGAGCGTGCCGTGGTTCGGGATGCCGACGATGTCGCCCGCGAAGGCCTCGTCGGCGATGGAGCGATCCTGCGCGAAGAAGAATTGCGGCGTGTGGAGGCTCATCGGCTTGCCGGTGCGCACCAGCTTGGCCTTCATGCCGCGCTGCAGCTTGCCCGAGCAGACGCGCATGAAGGCGATCCGGTCGCGATGGTTCGGATCCATGTTCGCCTGGATCTTGAAGACGAAGCCGGTCATCCGCTCCTCGGTCGCCGTCACCGTGCGGCCGTCGGCCTTCTGCTCGCGCGGGCTCGGCGCGAAGGTGCCGAGCGCCTCGATCAGATCCTTGACGCCCATGTCGCGCAGCGCCGAGCCCCAATAGACCGGCGTGTGATGGCCCTCCAGGAAGCTCTGGCGCACGAAGGGCTTGGCCGCGCCGGCGGCCAGCTCGACCTCGCCGACGAACTGCTGGAAATCCGCCTCCGGCAGCATCGCCTCGATCCGGCTGTCCTCCGGCCCATTGACCGGGATCGCCTCCTCGGCATCCTTCAGGCGGATCGCCGAGCGGACGAGGTCGTAGGTGCCGGCGAAGGCCCGGCCGCGGCCGATCGGCCAGGTCATCGGCGTGGTGTCCATGGCCAGCGTCTTCTCGATGTCGTCGAGAAGATCGAACGGGTCCATGGTCTCCCGGTCCATCTTGTTGATGAAGGTGACGATCGGGATGTCGCGCAGCCGGCAGACCTCGACCAGCTTCAAGGTGCGCGCCTCGATGCCCTTGGCGGCGTCGAGCACCATGACGGCGGCGTCGACGGCGGTCAGCGTGCGGTAGGTGTCCTCCGAGAAGTCCTCGTGGCCGGGCGTGTCGAGCAGGTTGAAGACCCAGCCGCCATATTCGAAGGTCATCACCGAGGTGACCACCGAGATGCCGCGCTCGCGCTCGATGCCCATCCAGTCGGACCGGGTCTGGCGCTGGTTGCGCTTGGCCTTGACCTCGCCGGCGAGCTGGATCGCGCCGCCGAACAGCAAGAGCTTTTCGGTCAGCGTCGTCTTGCCCGCGTCCGGATGCGAGATGATGGCGAAGGTCCGCCGGCGGGACACGGGATCGGCAAGGCCGGAAGCGGGCGCGTTCATACGATTTCGCTCGTTCGGGGGAGGACGAGCGCTAGATCCGGGGTTTGCCGGCGGATGTCAACGGCGGGGGGCGAATTCGCAGCCGGCATCAGGTCAGCGGAGCGGCGAGAACCCGCAGGAATGCCGGGTTCACGAAGATCTTCTCCCGCCCCGCCTTGCGTTCCTCCAGGATGCCGAGATCGGCGAGCGCCTTCAGATAGCGGGAGGCGGACTGGCGTTGGGCGATGCCGGAGGCGACCAAGGTTTCGATCCGGCAATAGGGCTGCACGAAGATCGTCTCGATCAGTTCCCGCGAATAGATCTTCGGCGCCTCGACGCGGACCCGTTCCGCCGTCGCCTCGATCAGACGCCGGATGACGCCGATCCGTTCGACGGTCCAACGCGCGGTTTCCTCGACGATCGAGAGCATGAACAGGATCCACGCCTCCCAGGCGGCATCCACGGTCACGGCGAGCAGAAGACGGTAATAATCCGCCTTGCGCCGGATGATCGCCCCCGACAGGTACAGGATCGGCTGATCGATCAGCCCCTGCTCGACGAGATAGAGAATGTTGAGGATGCGCCCGGTGCGGCCGTTGCCGTCTGTGAAGGGGTGGATCGCCTCGAACTGATAGTGCATCAGCGCCATACGGACGAGCGGATCGGTCTCCTCCGCCTCGTGGATGTAGCGCTCCCATAGCGCCAGCATGTCGCGGATGCGGTCGGCCCCGACCGGAGGCGTGTAGACGACCCGTCCCGTGGCGTCGTTGAGAAGCATCGTTCCGGGGGTAGCACGGATATCCAGCGCAATACCTTTGATCCGACGGCAGACCTGGACCGCCGTAGCGGTCGTGAGCGGGCGGGTCGCCAGGGACTCGAAGCCTTCGCGCAATGCCGTCCGGTAGCGCAAAGCTTCCTTGGTGGCGGAGTCCGCGCCGCTCTCATCTCCGGCGTATTGAAATAGCCGGTCCGTCGTCGTGACGATGTTCTCGATCTCGGAACTCGCCTGCGCCTCGAGAAGCGGGATGGCGTTGATCAGCACCGATGGTTCGGGAATCAGCGCGGATGTGGCCTTGAGTTCGGCAAGCGCTGCGCGCGCTTCGATCAGCGCCTTCAGGACCGCGCGCGTCTCCAACTCCGGTGCGGGCGGCAGCGGCGGCAGGTCGTTGAAGGGCTGCTCGGGCGAGAAGGGCATGAACGATCTACGCTGCGCGACATGTCGACGGCATCGACATATTCGCACGACGTGTCGATGAAATCCAAAAACATCGACATGTCGTGCGAATATGTCGACGGCATCGACATATCCAGAGTCAGCGCGGTCCGGCGATTGAGGCCGATACGCGGGGCTTCACCCAAATCGACGCCCAATTACACCCAATTCCGACCTCGCCTGCTGCCCCCCCTCACGCCCGGAAGCCGGAGGCGGCGGGGCGGCGGGCGGGGATCGGGGCGACGGCCTGGCCGTCGGCGAGGAACAGGCGCCAGCGGCTGGGCTTGAGGCCGATGCGGTCGCCGGTGCGCACCGCGTGATCGTCGGACACGTCGACCGTCACCGAGACGCCGGCACCGAGTTCGACCTCCGCACGCCGGCCGGGTCCGTGGCGCAGCACCGAGCGGACCACGCCGGCAAGCCCGTTCGCCGGCGCGCCGACCTCCCAGTGCTGCGGACGAACGAACAGCCGGGCCGGACCGTGGCCGACCACGTCGAGGCCGAGCGGCACGGCGCGGTCGTAGAGCCAGACGCGGCCCTGGTCGACGGTCACGGGCAATTCGCTGGAATCGCCGATGAAGGCGAAGACGAAGGGCGTCGCCGGCGCGTCATAGACCTCGTCCGGGGTGCCGACCTGCTCGATCCGGCCCTTGTCGAGCACCACGACGCGGTCGGCGAGTTCGAGCGCCTCCTCCTGGTCGTGGGTGACGAAGACGGTCGTGTAGTGGGTCTCCTCGTGGATTTCACGCAGCCACTTGCGCAATTCCTTGCGCACCTTGGCATCGAGCGCGCCGAAGGGTTCGTCGAGCAGCAGAACCTTCGGATCGACCGCGAGCGCCCGGGCGAGCGCGACGCGCTGGCGCTGGCCGCCGGAAAGCTGCGCCGGATAGCGATCCTCCAGCCCCTTCAGACGAACCAGATCGAGCAGCGACAGCACGCGCTCGCGGATCGCCGCCTTGGGCGGGCGCTTGGCGCGCGGCCGCACGGACAGGCCGAAGCCGATATTCTCGGCCACCGTCATGTGCTTGAAGAGGGCATAGTGCTGGAACACGAAGCCGACGCCGCGTTCGCGCACCGGCGTGGCCGAAGCCTCCTCCTCGCCGAAGAAGATCTTGCCCCGCGAGGCCTGTTCCAGCCCGGCGATGGAGCGCAGCAGCGTCGTCTTGCCGGAGCCGGATGGCCCGAGCAGGGCGAGCAGTTCGCCGGATTTCACGTCGAGATCGACGCTGTGCAGCGCCGGAACGGTGCCGTAATCCTTGGCGAGGTCGCGGATCTGGATTTCCATCGGAGCCTCCGGTCGATCGTCGGGCGGCGGCGCGGGCTCGAACCCGGCGCGCCGGTTCGGGTCAGTGGCCGCGTCCGCCGGCGAGATGCCCGCCGTAGCGCCATTCGAGGAAGGTCTTGAGGACGAGCGTGACGAGGGCGAGCGCCGCCAAGAGCGAGGCCATCGCGAAGGCCGCCACGAACTCGTATTCGTTGTAGAGGATCTCGACATGCAGCGGCATAGTGTTGGTCAGGCCGCGGACATGGCCGGACACGACCGAGACCGCGCCGAACTCGCCCATCGCGCGCGCGTTGCAGAGCAGGACGCCATAGAGCAGGCCCCATTTGATATTGGGCAGCGTGACCCGCACGAAGGTCGTCAGGCCGCTGGCGCCGAGCGTCATGGCGGCTTCCTCGTCGGCGGTGCCCTGCTCCTCCATCAGCGGGATCAGTTCGCGCGCCACGAACGGGAAGGTCACGAAGATCGTGGCCAGCACCAGACCCGGCACCGCGAAGATGATCTGCAGCCCGTTCGCCTTGAGGAACGGGCCGAGCAGCCCCTGCGCGCCGAACAGCAGCACCCAGACCAGACCCGAGACCACCGGCGAGACCGAGAAGGGCAGATCGATCAGGGTGATCAGCAGGCTCTTGCCGGGGAAGCGGAACTTGGTGATCGCCCAGGCGGCGGCGATGCCGAAGACCAGGTTGGCCGGCACCGCGATGGCGGTGACGATCAGGGTCAGGCGGATGGCCGCCAGCCCGTCGGGGTCCTGGAATGCCGCCCACCAGGCGCCGACCCCGTTCCGGAAGGCCTCGGCGAAAACCGCGACCAGCGGCAGCACCAGGAACAGGGCGAGGAAGCCGAGCGCCAGCGCGATCAGCACCGCACGGGCGGCAAACCCCTCGCCGGTCGCGCCGGCCGTGGCGGCGGCGGCGCGCCAGTCATCCGTGTCAGACATGGCCATAGCGCTTGCGACTCCAGGCCTGGATCAGGTTGATGACGAGCAGCATCGCGAAGGAGACGAGCAGCATGATCAGCGCGATGCCGGTCGCCCCGCGATAGTCGAATTCCTCGAGCTTGATCACGATGAGGAGCGGCGCGATCTCCGACACGTAGGGCATGTTGCCGGCGATGAAGATCACCGAGCCGTATTCGCCGACGCCGCGCGCGAAGGCGAGCGCGAAGCCGGTCAGCACGGCCGGCAGCAGCGGCGGCAGGAGGACGCGGGTGATCGTCTGCAGGCGGCTCGCGCCCAGCGTGGCGGAGGCCTCCTCGATCTCCCGGTCGAGTTCCTGCATCAGCGGCTGAACGGTGCGGACCACGAAGGGCAGCCCGACGAAGACCAGAGCGACCATGATGCCGAGCGGCGTATAGGCGACCTTGATGCCGTAGGGCTCGAGCAGCGCGCCGACCCAGCCGTTGCCGGCATAGAGCGCGGCGAGCGCGATGCCGGCGACCGCGGTCGGCAGCGCGAAGGGCAGATCGACCGCCGCATCGACCAGCGCGCGGCCGGGAAAGTCGTAGCGGACCAGCACCCAGGCGACCAGGACACCGAAGATCGCGTTGATGAGAGCCGCCGCGAAGGCGACCCCGAAGGAGATCTTCAGTGCCGCCAGCACGCGCGCGTCGAACGCGATCTTCAGGAGCCCGTCGACGCCGAGACCGGCGGCCTTCAGCGCCAGGGCGCCGAGCGGGATCAGCACGATCAGGCTCAGATAGACGAGCGTGAAGCCGATCGACAGTCCGAAACCCGGCAGGACGCCGGGTCCGGAGGTCCTGCGTCCGAGGACGAGAGCCTGTGCCATGGCGGGCTCAGGACTTCGGCTTGTAGAGCTGGTCGAAGGTGCCGCCGTCGCCGAAATGCTCGGGCTGCGCCTTGGCCCATCCGCCGAAATCCCGGTCGATGGTGACGAGCTTCAGCTTCGGGAAGGCATCGACCAGGTCCTTGGCGACCACCTCCGGCCGGCTCGGGCGGTAGTGGTGCTTGGCGGCGATCTGCTGGCCCTTGTCGGAATAGAGGAACTGCAGATAGGCCTCGGCCGCCTGGCGGGTGCCCTTGCGGTCGACATTCACGTCGACGACCGCGACCGGCGGCTCGGCCAGGATCGAGATAGACGGGACCACGATCTCGAACTTGTCGGCGCCGAATTCGTCGAACACCAGGAACGCCTCGTTCTCCCAGGCGAGCAGGACGTCGCCGAGATTGCGCTGGGCGAAGGAGGTCGTCGCGCCGCGCGCGCCGGTATCGAGGACGGGCACGTTCTTGAAGAGCGCGGTGATGTAGTCGCGCACCTTGGCCTCGTCGCCATATTTCTGCTGGGCGTAGGCCCAGGCGGCCAGATAGTTCCAGCGCGCGCCGCCCGAAGTCTTCGGGTTCGGCGTGATCACGCCGATGCCCGGCTTGACCAGGTCGTCCCAGTCCTTGATGGCCTTCGGATTGCCCTTGCGGACCAGGAACACGATGGTCGACGCATAGGGGGCGGAATTGTTCGGCAGGCGCTTCTGCCATTCGGCCGGCAGCAGCTTCGCCTCGCGGGCGATGGCGTCGATGTCGGCCGACAGGGCCAGCGTCACCACGTCGGCGTCGAGGCCGTCGATGACCGAGCGGGCCTGCTTGCCCGAGCCGCCATGGGAGGCGCGGATCGTCAGGCTCGCGCCGGTCTTGGCCTTCCACTCCGCCGCGAAGGCCGCGTTCACGTCCTTGTAGAGTTCGCGGGTCGGATCATAGGAAACGTTGAGCAGCGTCGTCGACTGCGCCCGCGCCTGCACGGCGACCCCGGCCACGACCGCGAAGGCCGCACCGATCAGCGCCCAGTCGACGACCCGGCGCCACAGCGGCGGCCGGCCGAGGGCCCTGCCCGTCCGGGGCTCACGGAAGGCGGACGGGACCGCCGGCACGGAGTCGAGGTTGGAAGAAGCAGCGCTCATGGGGACCTCCCGGTTCGTTCATGGCGCGTTAATCTCGACTTATCAGGTCGGGTTTGTCAATTCCGTAGATTGCCTCCAAATTGGAATGGCGTTCCCTCCGAGCGCCCGATGGCCCGCCAGGGCTTGCGCGGCGCGTTGCAGACAGGCGCCCGGCGCCGCCAATCCGGCCGGCCGGGGCCGCTGTGCGTAGTGCCGGGACCATCCGGACGGCCCGGTCATTCCGGCCTGTCGCGCACCATCCGGTGCGCGACGATTCTCTATTGTCTGACAAGTCGTTCGATGCTCAGAATGGTCCCGACGGTTCGACGCGGTCGCAGGCTCGCGAACGGATCGCAGAACGACAGGATGGCCAACGAGCCAGACAGTTTCGGGAGGAATTCATGTTCGGACAGGGACTGACGCGGCGCGATCTTCTGATCGGCACCGCAGCCGCCGGCACGCTCGGATTCGGCGCCATCGCGCCGGCGCGTGCGGACGTGAACTGGAAGAAATTCGCCGGCACCGAGATCGGCGTGAACCTGATCAAGAGCCCGCGCGGCGATCTGCTGACCAAATACGAGAAGGAGTTCACGGACCTGACCGGCATCAAGGTCTCGTCCGAGATGGCGCCGGAGCAGCAGCAGCGCCAGAAGCTGGTGATCGAGCTGTCGTCCGGCAAGCCCAGCTTCGACGTATGCCATATCAGCTACCACGTGCAGAAGCGTCAGTTCGAGCGCGCCGGCTGGCTCGCCGACCTGTCCAAATTCATGAAGGACCCGTCGCTGACCGGCGCCGACCTGGTCGAGAGCGACTTCTCGGCCGCCGGCCTGCTCTATGCGAAGAACGACAAGGGCGAGATGCACTCGCTGCCCTGGTCGGTCGACTACTTCATCATCTATTGGAACAAGGATCTCTTCGCCAAGAAGAACCTGACCTTCCCGACCACGCTCGACGAGCTGGTCAAGACCGCCGAGGCGCTGACCGATCCCAAGGAGGGCACCTTCGGCTTCGTCTGCCGCGGGCTGCGCAACGCCAACCTGCCGCCCTACATGAACCTCCTGCTCGCCCATGGCGGCGACGCGCTGGATGCGAAGGGCAACTTGGCCACCGACAGCGCCGAGGCGATCGCCGCGGCGAAGATGTACCAGACGCTGCTGACCAAATACGGCCCGCCGGGCGCCGCCGGCTTCAACTGGATGGAATGCCAGGCGGCCTTCATGCAGGGCAAGGTCGGCATGTGGCTCGACGGCGTCGGCTTCGCGCCGCCGCTCGAAGATCCGACCAAGTCGCGCATCGTCGGCAAGGTCGGCTATGCGGTCGTGCCGGCCGGACCGAAGGCGCAGGCGTCCTGCACCTACGGGGACGGCATCGCCGTCACCGAGACCTCGACCAAGAAGGAAGCCGCCTATCTCTATTGCCAATGGGCCGTTTCCAAGCTGATGGGCGCGCGCCTCCTGCAGACCGGCGGCGGCGTGCCCTTCCGAAATTCGATCCTGAACGATCCGAACGTGCGCGAGGGCGTCAAGTTCCCGCCCGCCTGGCTGGACTCGGTGATCGGCTCCTCGAAGGTCTCGAAACTCGGCCTGCCGGTCATCGTGCCGGTGGCGGAATTCCGCGACACGATCGGCACCGGCCTGACGGCGCTCCTCTCCGGCGGCGACCCCGCGACCGAACTGAAGAAGGCGACCGACGCCTTCCGGCCGACCCTCGAGCGCAGCGAGAAGGGCTGAGCCCGAGACCATGAACGAGGCAAGCCTCGGGCAAGCCGCCGCAGCGCAAGCTGCGGCGGCCTCCTCGACCATGGGGAAGGCCGGACGCCCGCCGGCCTGGACGGGTGGCTACTGGCCGTTCGTGCTGCCGGCCGTGGTGGTGATCCTGGCCGTGATCCTGTTCCCCTGGGTCTTCACCATCTGGATGAGCGGCCAGGAATGGAAGCTCGGCCAGGGCTCCAGCTTCGTCGGCCTCGCCAACTACTGGCGCATGACCGGCGACGACCGCTTCATCGAATCCTTCTGGCACACGCTGTCCTACACGGCGCTGTCGGTGATCCTGCCGATCCTGGTCGGCACCATTGCGGCGGTCGTGTTCAACGAGCGCTTCATGGGGCGCGGCGTGCTGCGCGCGCTGTTCGTCCTGCCCATGATGGCGACGCCGGTGGCGATCGCGCTGGTCTGGACGATGATGTTCCATCCGCAGCTCGGCGTGCTCAACTATCTCCTCTCGCTGGTCGGCATTCCGCCGCAGCTCTGGGTGTTCCATCCGGGCTCGGTGATCCCCTCGCTGGTCCTGGTCGAGACCTGGCAATGGTCGCCGCTGGTGATGCTGATCGTGCTCGGCGGGCTGTCGTCGATCCCGACCGAGCCCTACGAGAGCGCGGTGATCGACGGCGCCTCGCGCTGGCAGCTCCTGCGCCACATCACCCTGCCGATGGTCGCTCCCTTCATCATGGTGGCGGCGCTGATCCGCACCATCGACGCGGTCAAGAGCTTCGACATCATCTTCGCCATCACGCAGGGCGGCCCCGGCACGGCGTCGGAGACCATCAACCTCTATCTCTACAGCGTGGCCTTCGCCTATTACGACATCGGCTACGGCTCGGCGATCGCGGTCATCTTCTTCGGTCTGGTCGTCGCCCTGTCGGTGCTGATGGTCTGGCTGCGCCAGCGCACGCAATGGTCGGAAGCGGGAGCGGCGGCATGAGCCTGAAGGCGATCCTCGACCGAACCCTGCTCTGGGTCTGCGTCTTCCTGCTGGTCTCCCCGGCCGTGCTGTTCTTCGTCTGGATGATCTCGCTGTCGCTCAAGTACGAGATCGACAACGGCGCCTATCCGCCGATCCTCATTCCGGAAACCGTCGCCTGGGAGAACTATGCCGAGGTCCTCAAATCGAACCGCTTCGGCACCTATTTCATCAACTCGATCCTGGTCACCGGCGCGGCGACCCTGATCGGGCTGGTGGTCGGCGTGCCGGCCGGCTACGGCCTCGCCCGCATGAAGGCACGGCGCACCGCCATGCTGATCCTGATCGCGCGCATGACGCCGGGCCTCTCCTATCTGATCCCGCTGTTTCTCCTGTTCCGCTGGATGGGGATCATGGGCACGCTCTGGCCGCAGATCATCATCCATCTGGTGCTGACCGTGCCGATCGTGATCTGGATCATGATCAGCTACTTCGAGACCACCCCGATGGAGCTGGAAGAGGCCGCGCTGATCGACGGGGCGACGCGCTGGGAGGTGTTCCGTCACGTCGCGCTGCCGATCGCCAAGCCGGGCGTGGTCGTCGCCATGATCCTGGCGGTGATCTTCTCCTGGAACAATTTCGTCTTCGGCATCGTGCTCGCCGGCCGCGAGACCCGGACGCTGCCGGTCGCGGTCTACAACATGATTTCCTACGACCAGGTCAGCTGGGGGCCGCTCGCCGCCGCCGCCCTGATCGTGACGCTGCCGGTGCTGGTCGTGACCCTGATCGCCCAGCGTCAGATCGTCGCCGGCCTGACCGCGGGCGCCGTCAAGGGCGGCTGACGGCAGAACCCGCCTGCCCTTCTCCCGGCCGGACCCGCGCGGGCCCGGTCGCCCGGTTGCATTGCACCGGTCTCCCGTCCGTGCGACCAAACCATCGGACGGATCGATCAGGACGGGTCGATCCGGACGGATCGATGAGGAGGATCGACATGCGTATCGCCATCATGGGAACGGGCGGGGTCGGCGGCTTTTTCGGCGCGAAGCTGGCAGCCTCGGGGGCCGACGTGACCTTCATCGCGCGCGGCGCGCATGGCGCGGCCATCGCCGAACGCGGCCTGACCATCGACAGCCCGGCCCATCCGGTCGCGGGCCTCGCCGTCACGGTCACCGACGACCCGGCCAAGGTCGGCCCGGTCGATGTCGTGATGGTCGCCGTCAAGCTCTGGGACACCGCCGCGGCAGCCGAACAGCTGCGACCGATGGTCGGACCGGAGACCGTGGTGATCTCGTTCCAGAACGGCATCGAGGCCGGTTCCCTGCTGCGGGCCGCGCTCGGCGCCGAGCATGTCGCCGGCGGCGTTGCCCATATCAGTGCCACCATCGCGGCGCCCGGCGTGATCCGCCAAGTCGGCAGCCTCGCCCGGATCATCTTCGGCGCCTTCGGCGGCGGCGCGGACCCGCGGCTCGCGGCCTTCGCGGAAGCCTGCCAGGCAGCCGGGATCGAGCACACGCTGTCGCCCGACATCGATCGCGCCATCTGGGAGAAGTTCGTCTTCCTGTCGGCCTTCAGCGCGATCACGGCCCTGACCCGCAAGCCGATCGGCGACATCCGCGCCGACACGGATCTGCGCGCCTTCCTGCGCGACGCGGCCTCGGAGACCGCCGACGTCGCCCGCGCGCGCGGCGTGGCAATCGTGCCCGAGCAGGCCGACAAGGTGCTGGCGGCGGCCGACAACCTGCCGGCCGCGACGCGCGCCTCGATGGCCCACGACCTGGAACGCGGCGCTCGGCTGGAACTGCCCTGGCTGTCCGGCACGGTGGTCCGGCTCGGCGCCGAACTCGGCGTGCCGACCCCCGTCCACCGCGCCGTCTGGTGCGCCCTGAAGCTCCACGCCGGCGGCCGCTGAGGCGACGGCCGGGCCCTTGGGCCTCACCCGGGGCAAGCGCCCTGGCGGCGCATGCTTGCGGGGCCGCCAGCCTGCCTTCGCCCGTCAGCCTGACTTGGCCCGTCAGGCCCCTTCGACTGCGGCGCGATACTCGGTCCGGAACCAGTCGACGAATTGGCGGACGCCTTCGGCAATCGGCGTCTCCGGGAGATAGCCGGTCAGCCGCTGCAGGAGATCGGGTGCGCAATAGGTGCGCGGCACGTCGCCCGGCTGCATCGGCAGCAGGCGCGTCGCGGCCTTTCGGCCGACCGCCGCCTCGATCGCGGCGACGAAGTCCAACAGACCGATCGGCCGGCCGCTGCCGATATTGACCACTCGGAACGGCGCCACCGGCGAGACGCCGGTCTCGGCGGCCGCGGCCGGATCGGCCGGCGTCACGGGCACAAGCGGGATCAGGCGGACGACCGCCTCGATCAGGTCGTCGATATAGGTGAAGTCGCGCTGCATGCGGCCTTCGCCATAGAGGTCGATCGGCGCGCCCTTCAGGATCGCGTCGGCGAAGCGGAACAAGGCCATGTCGGGCCGGCCCCAGGGACCGTAGACGGTGAAGAAGCGGAAGGCCGTCGTCGGCAGGCCGTGGATATGGGCCTGCGAATGCGCCATCGCCTCCATGGCCTTCTTGGTCGCCGCATAGAGCGACATCGGCTCGTCGGACCGGTCGGTCTCCGCGAACGGGACCTTGGCGTTGGCGCCGTAGACGGAACTGGTCGACGCGAGCATCAGGTGACGCGGCCGGACCTGCCGGCAGATGTCGAGCAGGTTCCAGCTGCCGACCAGATTGGAGGCGATGTAGGCGCCCGGATTGTCGATGCTGTGGCGCACGCCGGCCTGGGCGGCGAGATGGATCACGACGTCCGGGGCCGAGGCCTCGACCGCCCGTCGCAGGGCATCGCCATCCTCCAGCATCCCGGTCACCGGGATGAAGCCGGGCATCCGCGCCAGGATCGCCGTCCTGGCCCGCTTCAGGCGCGGGTCGTAATAGTCGGTCATCCCGTCATAACCGGTCACCACATGCCCCTCGCCGAGCAGGCGGCGGGCCAGATGGAAGCCGATGAAGCCGGCCGTTCCGGTGATGAAGAGCCTCATTCGGCCGCCTGGACGAGCGAGCCCTCTTCGAGACTGACCGACGAGCGGCCGATGCTGACATAGGTGAAGCCGTGGCCGACCACATCGGCCCGGCGGTAGATGTTGCGCAGGTCGACCAGGATCGGCGCCCGCATGATCCGGGCGAGTTCCTGGAAGTCGAGCGCCCGGAAGGCGTCCCATTCGGTGATGATCACCAGAGCGTCCGCGTCGCGGGCCACATCGTAGGGGCCGCTGCCATACTCGATCGACGGCATCATCTCGCGCGCGGCGGCCATGCCCTGCGGGTCGTAGGCACGGACGATGGCGCCGGCATCCTGCAGCGCCTGCACGATCGCCAGCGACGGCGCCTCGCGCATGTCGTCGGTGTTCGGCTTGAAGGTCAACCCGAGCAGCGCCACGGTCTTGTCGCGCACCGAACCGCCGCAGGCGGCGATCACCTTGCGCGCCATGGCGCGCTTGCGCTGGTCGTTGACCGCATGGGTCGTCTCGATCAGGCGCAGCGGCGCCTCGTGATCCTGCGCGGTCTTGATCAGCGCCAGCGTGTCCTTCGGGAAGCAGGAGCCGCCGAAGCCCGGCCCGGCATGCAGGAACTTCGAGCCGATCCGGTTGTCGAGCCCGATGCCGCGGGCGACCTGCTGCACGTCGGCGCCGACCTTCTCGCACAGATCGGCCATCTCGTTGATGAAGGTGATCTTCATCGCCAGGAAGCCGTTGGCCGCATATTTGATCAGTTCGGAGGTCCGGCGGTCGGTGAAGAGCAGCGGTGCCGCGTTGAGATAGAGCGGCCGGTAGACCTCCGACAGGACCGGACGGGCGCGTTCGTCGTCCAGGCCGACGACGATGCGATCCGGCCGCTTGAAGTCCGCGATCGCCGCGCCCTCGCGCAGGAACTCGGGATTCGAGGCGACCGCGAAATCGGCCGTGGGATTTTCGGCGCGCAGGATGCGCTCGACCTCGTCGCCGGTGCCGACCGGCACGGTCGACTTGGTCACCACCACGGTGAAGCCGCGCATCGCCCGGGCGATCTCGCGGGAGGCGCCGTAGACATAGGAGAGATCGGCATGGCCGTCGCCGCGCCGCGCCGGCGTGCCGACGGCGATGAAGACCACCGAGGCCTCGGCCACGGCGGCGGCAAGGTCGGTCGAGAAGGCGAGCCGACCGGCCCGCATGTTGTTGGCGACCAGTTCGTCGAGGCCCGGTTCGTAGATCGGGATGCGGCCGGCCCGCAGCGCGACGATCTTCTCGGGGTCCTTGTCGACGCAGATCACGTCATGGCCGAAATCGGCAAGACAGGCGCCCGAGACGAGGCCGACATAGCCGGAGCCGATCATCGCGATCTTCATATGCAATAACTCCCCTGCACGTTCGCACCCCGGGTCGCCCCAGCTGGCGTCGGCGCGACGCAGCATCTCGCGACCGCCCTACTTCAACAACTGCAAATTTCCGATGACAGTAAAGAGCCGGTCATGGATCCTGATGGAATTTGACGATGAGGATGTGAATATCTTGTCGGGGTACGTAGTTCTGATAAGCGACCTCGAACCGGGTCGGGCCGGTCTTGCGCACCCCGGTGGCGCAGTAGCTGATCAGGGCGTCCGGATGGCCCTTGTCGACGATCATCCGAAACTGGCCGATCGGCCCCTTCCAGTTGGCGCCCGAGGTCAGGACATAGGAGATCCAGGTTTCGCCGTGGTAGCTCCCAGTCTTCGCAGCGGCCGCACGCTTGCGATCGAAGCCCTGGATGAAAGCGTCGTCGATACAGTATTTGGTCCGCGCCTCGGCGAATTCCCTCGACTTACGATTGCCCGGATCGAGCCGGCCGCCGACCGAGCCTCCGGTGAACGGCTTGTAGGAGTGACTGACCGATACGCTCCGGCCGGCCGGAAAGACCTGGCGCCGGGTGACGCTGGTCGCGGTCGTCCAGTGCGCGGCCCAGAGCGTCTGTTTGCCGTCGCTGCCATATTCCTCGATCAGCCCTTCGGCGATCATCGCCTGGCGGGTCGCCGGATCGAGGGCATTGATGGCGGCATCGAAAGTCCCGACCGGCATCGGCGGCACGCCCAGGCGCTGCAGCCGGGCGGTGATGTCGCGTCCCCCGAAACGGGCAATCTGCACCAGTTCGAGGGCCGCCGGCTGGCCGTCGATCACGGTGCGGAATTCGAGCTCGTTGACGTAGTCGGGCGTGAACACCTCGATCCCGTTGTCCACATCCGGCAACGGAAAGGCGACGAGCGTATCGACATCGCGCGACGAGGCGTTGGTGAAGACATAGTCTACGGTGATCCGTTCTGAAGACATAGTCTACGGTGATCCGTTCTTCGGAGATGGACAGCACCTCGCTGTCCATGCGGATGTCGGCGGAGCGGAGCAGCGTCAGACCGCCGAGGCCGAAAGCCGCCTGACTGTCATTGGCGGCGGCCGGCTCACCCGCCAGGCCGAGCAGCCCGGCAAGACACCCGATCCTGAAGCCCCACGCGAACATCGACAACTCCGTCCAACCGGCCGAGGCGCGATCCTAGCCGGATTTCGGGTATCCGGCCAATCGCCCCGCGGCCGACCGCCCCAGGTCATGGACAAGTCCGCGCGCCGGTCGATAGAGAAGAACGCAACGACGAGGCTGCGGCGGCGGAGAGCCGGCCCGCCCGCCGACCTGCAGCGGGAGAGCAAGCCTTGAAGACCAAGTCGGACACGGCCGCATACGGGGCGACCACGACGGGCGCGGCGCCGGCGGGCGCAGCGCCGACCGGCGCCAGCCTGGAGGAGGCCCACGCCTTCCTGGAGCGACACCCGGACGTCCAGGGCATCGACGTGGTGATGCCCGACTTCCACGGCATCGGCCGGGGCAAGATCATCCGCCGCCACGAACTGGACTCGCTCTATCGCAACGGCCGCGGCATGCCGGGATCGCTGTTCGGCCAGGATGTCGCCGGCGACGATGTCGAGGAGAGCGGGCTGATCCTGGTCGACGGCGGCGCCGACATGCGCGTCTGGCCGCTGCCCGGCACGCTCGGCTATCTGCCCAAGGTCGGCCGCGGCCAGGTGCTGGTCGGGATGTGCGAGGCCGACGGCAGCCCCTTCGAGGTCGCCCCGCGCACGGCCCTCCTCAATCAGATCGCGCGCGCGCGCGCCGCCGGCTACGAGCCGATGGGCGCCTTCGAGCTCGAATTCTATCTGGTCGACCGGCAGACCGGCCCGAACGGCCGGCGCATGCCCGCCACCTACGCGCTGACCGGCCGGCGCTCGATGCAGCGCAACACCATGTCGGTCGACGAACTGGACGAGATGTCGCCGCTGTTCGAGGCCATCTACGAGGCCGCCGCCGCCTCCGGCCTGACGCTCGAATCGCTGATCTCCGAATACGGCCCCGGCCAGTACGAACTGACCATCCGCTATCGCGACCTGATCCGGGCCGCCGACGACGTGGTGCTCGCCAAGCGGCTGGTGCGCACGGTCGCGCGCCGCTTCGGCGTCGAGGCGACCTTCATGGCCAAGCCCTTCGGCCAGGAAGCCGGCTCGGGCATGCACCTGCACCTGTCGCTCGGCAGCGAGGGCGGCCGCAACCTGTTCGCCGATCAGCCCGACGGCTCGCTCAGCCCGCTCATGCTCCATGCCATCGGCGGCATCCGCAAGACGATCGGCGACACGATGCTGATCCTCGCCCCCTACCGCAATTCCTGGCGGCGCTTCGCCTCCGCGGTCTATTCGCCGGCCTCCGATTCCTGGGGCGTGGAGAATCGCACGGTCGCCCTGCGCGTGCCGGGCCTGCCGGGCGCGACCCGCCATTTCGAGCATCGCGTCGCCGGCGTCGACGCCAACCCGTATCTGGTCGGCGCCGTCACGCTGGCCGGCGCGCTCGACGGCATCCGCGACCAGAGCTATCCGGGGCCTGCGGCAGAGGGCAACAATTACGAGGCCGCGCGTCCGGCCGACCTGCCGCGCAGCTGGATCGACGCGATCGACCGGATGGACGGATCGGACTTCGTCAAGCGCACGCTCGGCGCGCGCATGCACCGCGCTTTCGTGGCCGTGAAGCGGGCCGAATGGCTGCGCCTGGAACTCGATGTCTCGGAAGCGGAATGGGAGCTCTACGGCTTCGTGGTCTGAGCAACGCCCCCGCCCCGCACCGTGCTCCCGGCCGTGCGCGGCGCGCGCGCCCGGCTGCGGGTGGTCAGGGCGCGACGCCCCGGTAGCCGCCGCGCCAATAGACCAGCGCGCCGTCGCCGCCGGTCGACGCGAGGGCCTCGATCCGGCCGATCACGACCGCATGGCTGTGCCAGTCGAGGATCGCCTCGACGCGGCAGTCGAAGGCGGCCAGCGCATCGGCGAGCACCGGCATGCCGGTCGTCAGTTCGGTCCATTCGGCATCGCCGTAGCGCGCCGCCCCATAGGCGCCGGAGCGTCCCGCGAAGCGGTCGGCGACATCCTCGTGACCGGCCTTGAGGATGTTAACCGCGAAGGCCTGATGCTCGCGCAGGACCCGCAGCACCGACGACGAGCGGTTGATACAGACCAGGAGCGCCGGCGGTTCGGCGGACAGCGACGTGACCGAGGTCGCGGTCAGGCCGGTGCGCAGCGCACCGCGCCCGGTGGTGACCACGCTGACCCCGCCGGCCAGTTCGCGCATGGCGAGCCGGAAGGCGGCCGGGTCGATGCCCGGCGGGTCGGTGCGCTCTGCGGGCAGGCACTCGGCGACGCTCATCGCGCCACCGCAGCGGCGCCGGCGCTTGCGGCGTTGCAGCCGACCGCCAGAAAGACGCCGTCGAGCCAATTGCGGAACAGGAAGGCGGCCGTCGCGCGGGTCGCCTCGGCAAGCCCCGATCGAGGCACCAGGCGCGGCAGGTCGGCGAAGGCGACCGCGCCGCGGTCGTGTTCGGCCCGCGCGCGATAGTCGTCCAGGACCGCGTTCGTATTCGCGTCGAAATAGCCCTCTGGCAGATTGGGATAGCGGTCCCGTTCGCCGGTCAGGTAGCGGCCGACATCGCGGCGATACTCGCCCGCGAGCGCGCCGGCGTCATATTCCGGGTGCCCGTGGAAGAAGACGAACTCGCTGCCGACGCGCTTGGCGAAGACGTCGACCCCGGCCTCGCCGACCGTCGACAGGATGCGGTAGCCGCAGGCCGTGAGATCGGCGGCGTCGAGACCGTTCCAGCGCGAATGGGCGACGGCGAGCGGCGGCGCGCCGGGCCGGGCGACCAGAGGATCGGCGGACACGGCCGCGCTGCCGAAGACGCCGAAGCACTTGTCGGCCAGCGGCCGGCGCTCGACCCGGTCGAGATGCAGCACCGCCGCATGGGCGGCGAGGCAGGACCAGAGCGTCGAGACCGTATGGCGCGCGGCATGGTCGATGAGCCGGGCCATGTCGGGCCAATAGGGCTCCTGGTCGAGGCGCGGCGCGCGCGGCTCGGTCCCGGTCACGATAAGCGCGTCGACCGGTGTGGCGGCGAGTTCGGCGGCGTCGCGATACTGGCCCGCCATGCGGGCGCGCGCCGGCTCCGAGCGGGCGACGGACGCGAAGGAGAACAGGAGCAGCCGGACCGGCCGGCCGGCCGCGGCCTCCGCGATCAGACCGGAGAACTGCCGTTCGGTCGCCGTCAGCGCCGTGTCCGGCATGTTGTTGACGAGCCCGATGGTGACCGGCCGGCCGAAGCCGCGCCCGCCCGCGCCACCGCCCCGGGCCGCACGCCGGCGCGGCGGCGCGGCGAGGCCGGGATCGTGACGGCCTTTCGTCTGGGCGATCACCATGGCGGGCCTCCCGGCGTCACTCGGCCGCTTCGGCGAAGCGGTCGGACGCCACGGCGGCGGCCAGAGCCTGGTCGAGATCGGCGATGATGTCGTCGACATGCTCGATGCCGATCGACAGACGGATGGTCTCCGGGCGGATGCCCGCCTTGAGCTGTTCGTCGGGGGTCATCTGGCGGTGGGTCGTGGAGGCCGGATGGCAGGCGAGCGACTTGGCGTCGCCGATATTGACCAGCCGCGTGACCAGCTTCAGCGCATCGTAGAAGGCCTTCCCGGTCTCCATCGACCCGCGGATGCCGAAGGTGAACAGCGAGGAGGCGCGGCCGTCGAGATAGCGCTCGACCAGCGCCTTGTAGGGGCTGTCGTCGAAGCCGGCATAGTTGACCCAGGCGACGCGCGGATCGGCCTTCAGCCAATGCGCCACCGTGCGGGCATTCTCGACATGGCGCTCGACGCGCAGCGCGACCGTCTCGATGCCCTGCAGGATCAGGAAGGCGTTGAAGGGCGACAGCACGGCGCCCATGGTGCGCTGGTAGACGCTGCGCGCGCGCTCGATATAGGCCATCGGCCCGAAGCGCTCGGCATAGATCAGGCCGTGATAGGAGCGGTCCGGCACGACATAGGCCGGGAAGCGGGCGCCGGCCTCCTTCCACGGGAAGCGGCCGCCGTCGACGATCGCGCCGCCGAGCGTGGTGCCGTGACCGCCGAGGAACTTGGTCAGCGAATGCACGACGATGTCGGCGCCATGCTCGAAGGGACGCAGCAGGATCGGCGTCGCCACCGTGTTGTCGACCACCAGCGGCACGCCGGCCGCATGCGCCACCGCCGCGATGCCGGCGATGTCGCAGACATTGCCGGCCGGGTTGCCGATGCTTTCGCAGAAGACCGCGCGGGTGTCGTCGTCGATCAGCGCGGCGATATCCTCGGGGCGGTCGCTCGCCGCGAAGCGGGTCGTGATGCCCTGGCGCGGCAGGATGTGGGAGAGCAGCGTGTGGGTGGTGCCGTAGAGCTGCGGCACGGTGACGATGTTGCCGCCGTGGTCGGCGAGATTGACCAGCGCGATATGCAGCGCCGCCTGCCCCGAGGCCGCGCACAGGGCGCCGACGCCGCCTTCGAGCTCCGCCAGACGCTTCTCGAGCACCGCCGTGGTCGGATTGTTGATCCGGCTGTAGCGGAAGCCCTCCTCCTCCAGATTGAAGAGGGCGGCAGCATGATCGGCGCTGTCGAAAGCATAGGACGCGGTCTGATAGATCGGCACGGCGACCGACTTGACCGCAGAATCCGGCTCGTAGCCGGCATGGATCGCGATGGTCTCTCTGCGCATGATGATCCTCGTCGGCCGCGAGCGCCGCAAATGCTCGCCGCCTGTTCGAAGCAAACCTACGCGCAGGGCCTTAAACCGGAAATGAAGCCGCAAAACCAAACGATTTTTAACCCTAACGATGAACCAAGGCCGATCTGATCTTGCCGGGATTGGCGGGCCGTTCACCATGCTCGTTCAGCGCGCCGCAACGGGTATCGGGGTATGTCGGGGAGCGTGACTTCACGCCCTGTCTGTCACCCGGGACGGCCGCCGCATGCCCCAGTCTGCAAGCCCGATCGCCGCCATGCCGAGGCCGGACGCCGCGGAGCATTCGCGTGCGGACGCGACCGCCCCCGCGCCGTCCGCCCCGGCGACGCCTGCACCAACGACACCACCTTCCGTCGCGCCGCTGTCCGCCCTGCCGTCCCCGTCGAAGCGCTGGTTGATGGCGATCGAGCGGGTCGCGGCGATCGATGCGGCGCCCGAGCGGCTGCTGGCGGACGCGATCGCCGACCGCGCCGCCGCCGACGGCACGCGCCCGGCGCTGATCTCCGAGACCGAGACCTTCACCTATGCGGATCTGTCGGCGCGGGTCGCCCGCTATGCCCGCTGGGCGCTGCAAGCCGGCATCGCGCCGGGCGACCGGGTCGCGCTGGTCATGTCGACACGGCCGGACTACCTCGCCGCCTGGATCGGGATCACGACGGTCGGCGGCCTGGTGGCGCTGGTCAACACGCAGCTTGCCGGAGCATCGCTCGCCCATGCGCTGAACGTCGCGGCGCCGGCGCATGTGATCGCGGAGGCCCCCTTCGCCGCGCCCGTCGCCGAGGCGATCGCCGGGCTTGCCCCGGCGCCGCGGCTCTGGATCTTCGGCGGCGACCGCGACGACCTCGCCGTCGTGCTCGACCGTCTGCCGGGCGATCCGCTGGCGCCGCATGAGCGCCGGCCGGTCGGCGTGCACGACCGGGCGCTTCTGATCTACACCTCCGGCACGACCGGCCTGCCCAAGGCGGCCCATGTCTCGCACCATCGGATCCTGAGCTGGGGCCATTGGTTTGCGGGGCTCTCCGCCGCGACCCCGGACGACCGGCTCTACGACTGCCTGCCGATCCATCACAGCGTCGGCGGCGTGGTTGCCACCGCCAGCATGCTGGTGTCGGGCGGATCGGTGGTGCTGGCCGAGAAGTTCTCGGCGAGCCGCTTCTGGGCCGACGTGGTGCGCCACGACTGCACCCTCTTCCAATATATCGGCGAGCTCTGCCGCTATCTCCTGAAGGCGCCGCCGCATCCCGACGAGCGGCGCCACCGGCTGCGGCTCGCCTGCGGCAACGGCCTGCGCGGCGATGTCTGGGAACCGTTCCAGGCCCGGTTCGGCATTCCCGACATCCTGGAATTCTACGCCGCCACCGAGGGCAACTTCTCGCTCTTCAACGTCGAGGGCCGGCCGGGCGCGATCGGGCGCATCCCGCCCTTCCTGAGCCACCGCTTCCCGGCCGCGATCGTCCGCTTCGATCCCGACGCCGGCCTCCCGCTGCGCGGTCCGGACGGGCTGTGCCTCAAGGCGGCGCGCGGCGAGGCCGGCGAGGCGCTCGGGCGGATCGCGACGGCGGCCGGCGGCGGGCGCTTCGAGGGCTATACCAGCCCGGAGGAGACCGAGCGCAAGGTGCTGCGCGACGTGTTCGCCCCCGGCGACGCCTGGTTCCGCACCGGCGACCTGATGCGCATCGACGAGAAGGGCTTCTGGTATTTCGTCGACCGGATCGGCGACACCTTCCGCTGGAAGGGCGAGAATGTCGCGACCGCCGAGGTCGCCGCGGCCATCGCGGCCGTGCCGGGCGTCGTCGACGCGACCGTCTACGGCGTCGCGGTGCCGGGCGCGGACGGGCGGGCCGGCATGGCCACGCTGGTCACCGAGCCGGGCTTCGACCTCGGCGCCCTGCACCGGCATCTGGCCGGCACCCTGCCCGCCTATGCGCGGCCGCTGTTCCTGCGCCTCGCGACCGGCCTCGCCCTGACCGAGACCTTCAAGCAGAAGAAGCAGGACCTCGTGCGCGACGGCTTCGACCCGGCCGCGATCCCCGATCCCCTGTTCGTCGACGATCCGGCCACCGGGGCCTACCGGCCGCTCGATGCCGACCGCCACCGCGCCATCGTCGAGGGACGCATCCGGCTGTGAGGCCAATCCGGGCCGGATACCGGCCCGACGGCGGGTCCGCCCCCCGCTGCCGGGACCGCCCGGTCCGTCCGCCCCGGCCATTCTCCCCGGCCGCGCCCGGTCCGGCGGTTCGCTATCCCCTGAGCATCGCCCCGAACGCCACCCCCATGGCGTCGAGCGCGGCGCGGCCCTGCGGCAGCACCGACCCGAGCGCATGGAAATTGTGCACCATGCCGTCATGGCGCTGCAGCGTCACGGGCACGCCGGCCGCGGCCAGCCGGGCCGCGAAGGCCTCGCCCTCGTCGCGCAGCGGATCGCATTCGGCGGTGTGGATGACAGCCGGCGGCAGGCCGGAGAGATCGGGGAGCCGGAGCGGCGACAGGCGTGGGTCGGCCGGATCGAAGCCGGGCGGCAGGAGATCGGCGAGATCGGCCTCCAAGGTCGCCCGGTCGATCAGGAAGCCCTCGGCGAATTCGATCCGCGAGGCGCTTTCGCCGCCGCAATCGAGCACCGGGCAGATCAGGCCCATCAGGGCAATGCGCGGCCCCGCCGAGCACGCCGCCACCGCGACCCCGACGGCCAGCGCCGCGCCACCGGATTCGCCGACGAGCCCGATCCGCTCGGGATCGATCGCGAGATCCGACGCCATCGCGTAGATCGCCCTCAGCGCCGCCTCGGCATCCTCGGCGGCGGCCGGATAGCGGTGTTCCGGGGCGAGCCGGTAGTCGACCGAGACCAGCCGGCAGCCGCACGCCTCGGCGAGTGCCCGGGCGATGACGTCATGGGTCTCGATGCTGCCGGCGACCAGGCCGCCGCCATGGAAGAAGACCATCCCCGGCAGGACCTCATCCGCCGAGGCGGCACCGGGGCCGTAGAGCCGCGCCGGGACCGGCCCGGCGGGTCCCGCCAGCGCCAGGTCACGGCCGGGCGGGCCCATGCGGTCGGCGCGCGCGAAAGCCATCAGCTTGGCGAGCCCGGCGCGGCGCTCGGCGATCGTGCGTTCGCGCGGCTCCGCCCGGCCGGCGGCGGCCATGTCGAGAAAGCGGGCGGCGCGGGGATCGAGCGGCATCGGCGGGGCTCCGGGAGGCGTGCCGGTGCAGCGGCGGCTCCGACCGCGCCAGCCGAGCATGGCCGCCGTTAAGGCGAGGTTCCCGCGCGACCGTCCCGGCGGCCCGCTGCCCGGCGCGGAAACGGAATCCTCAACTGTCTCGGGCAGGATCGCCGGCCGAACGACCCGAGACAGGACCCCCGCCATGGGCAACAAGAATATCGCCTATTCCCGCACCTGGACCTTCTTCGAGGATGCCTGGCACGAAGGCAATGTGCGCATCATGGGACCGCGCACCCACGGCGCCTGGCTCGGCTCGACCGTGTTCGACGGCGCCCGCGCCTTCGAGGGCGTGACCCCGGATCTCGATCGCCATTTCGAGCGGGTCAACCGATCGGCCAGCAATTTCCGCCTGAAGCCGGTGGTCTCGGTCGAGGCCTGGATGACGCTCGCCCGCGAGGGCATCGCCAAGTTCGGGCCGAAGCCGGAGCTCTATATCCGGCCGATGTACTGGGCCGAGAACGGCTATGGCGGCGGCGTCCGCTTCGATCCCGAGACGACCGACTGGGCGCTCTCGATCTACGAGAGCCCGATGCCGGCGCCGGCCGGCGCCTCGGTCACGCTCTCGCCCTATCGCCGCCCGACCGCCGAATGCGCCACCGTCGACGCCAAGGCCGGCTGCCTCTATCCGAACAATGCCCGCGCGCTGATGGAGGCAGACGCCCGCGGCTTCACCAACTGCCTCTTGCGCGACATGCTCGGCAACATCGCCGAGACGGCCAATTCCAACGTCTTCATGGCCCGCGACGGCGTCGTCTACACGCCGGCCCCGAACGGCACCTTCCTGTCCGGCATCACCCGCGACCGCGTCATCGGGCTCCTGCGCGCCGCCGGCGTGACGGTCGTGGAAACCAGCCTCGCCTATGCCGACTTCCAGGCCGCCGACGAGATCTTCACCTCCGGTAATTTCGCCAAGGTGTCCCCGATCGTGCGCATCGACGACCGCGAACTGCAGCCCGGCCCCTTCTGCCGGAAGGCCCGCCAGCTCTATTGGGACTTCGCCCATTCCTGACGCCGCGTCCGAGTCCAGCGAGCGGCGGGACGGCCCGACCGGCGCCCCGCCGCTTGTCACATCCCAGACCGGGCGTTAGCCGGCGATCCGAGGGGCTACCGGTTCGGCTCCAGGTCGACCCGGATCGCCCAGCCTTCGAGGCCGGGGCCGGCGGCGGGGTAGCGGTCGAACACCGCCGGATCGTGGCCGGGCACGACATGCTTCATGCTCGGGGCGAGCTTGCGGATGGTGCGGTAGCCCTCGAGCAGTTCGGAGAGATCGACCAGCACCGAGAAGGCGCGGTCGTTCTCGATATGCTCGTAATAGTGCGAGGCATCCGAGGCGAGCACGACGGGGCCACGCTCGGTCTCGACGCGGACGATCTGCAGCCCGCGCGAATGGCCGCCGACCTTGTGGACGGTGACGCCCGGCGCGACCGTGCCGGTGCCGTCGTGGAACTCGACCCGGCCCTGATAGACCTTGCGCACCATGGCGACCACGTCCTCCTCCTCGAAGGGGTGGCGCAGCAGGTGGTGGCACATGCAGCGGCCGGTGACATAGGCCATCTCGCAATCCTGCACGTGGTAGCGTGCGCCCGTCAGGAGGTCGTGGTTGCCGGCATGGTCGTAATGCATGTGCGTCACGATCACGTCGGAGACCGTGCCGGGATCGAGCCCGATCGCGCGGAACCCCTCCCCGACCGGGTGGATCGTCTCCCGCTGCCGGCGCCGCCCGACCGCCTCGTCGAAGCCGGTATCGACCACGATCGTGCGGGCACCGTTGGAGAGTACCCAGACGAAATAGTCGATCGGCATCGGCGTGTCGTGCGGATCGCCGCCGAAGAAGTTGGCCGGCCGGTTCCGGTCCGAGCGGGCATAGCGGATCATGTGGATGCGGTACTGGTCGTCGCGCATGGCCCGTTCAGCCCTTCTTCGGCACCGGGCCGACCTCGACGCCCGCCCAGGCCTCCGGCACCTTGACGATCTCGGTGAAGTCCGAGCCCGCGCCATGCAGGTTGTTGCAGAGCTGGTACATCTGCTTGACCGCCATGCCGACCCACATCTGCGTGCCGAGCGCCTCGGCCTCCTCCATGCAGAGCTTGAGGTCCTTGTAGAGGAGCCCGGTCGCGAAGCCGAAATCGAAGGTGCGCGGCAGGATCGAGCGCGGGAACTTGTCCTGCGAGGCCGAATTGCGGCCCGAGCCGGTATTGATCACGTCGATCATCACGGCCGGGTCGATGCCGGCCTTGACGCCCATCACGACCGCCTCCGAGGTCGCCGCCAGGGCGGTCGCGGACAGGAGGTTGTTGGCGAGCTTCATGGTCTGGGCGATGCCGGTCTTCTCGCCGATGAAGAACAGCTTGCCGATCTGGCCGAGCGCGTCCTGGATCAGGTCGTAGTCGGCGCGCGGACCCGACACCATCACGGCGAGCGTGCCGTTGACGGCCCCGGCGATGCCGCCGGAGACCGGGCTGTCGAGATGGACGATGCCCTTGGTGGCGAGCATCGCCGCCACGCGCTGCGAGGTGATCGAGCCGGTCGTCGACAGGTCGACAAAGCGGCGCACGCGGGAGCCCTCCGCGACCGCCGCGGCGACCTCCTCGACCACCTTCGGGAAGGGCAGCGAGACCATCACGGTCTCGGCCGCGTCGGCGACCTCCTTGGCCGAGCCGACGGCGCGCGCGCCCTCGGCCTCCAGCGCCCGGGCGGTCTCCGGCCGGACGTCGGTGACGATCAGACGGTGGCCGGCGGCGATGAGACGCCGGACCATCGGCGTACCCATATTGCCGAGGCCGATGAAGCCGATCTCGTGCGCCATGATGCTGTTCCCTCCCCGCGTCCGCTCACTTCTTGCCGTCGATCTCGGCGAAGACCTTGCGCGCGATGCGGAAGGAATCGACCGCCGCCGGCACGCCGCAATAGATCGCGACCTGCAGGAAGACTTCGCAGATCTCGGCCCGCGACAGCCCGTTGTTGAGCGCACCCTTGACGTGGACTTCGATCTCGTGCGGCCGGTTGAGCGCCGACAGCATCGCCAGGTTGAGGAAGCTGCGCGTCTTGCGGTCGAGGCCGTCGCGGCCCCAGACCGCGCCCCAGCAATATTCGGTGACCAGTTCCTGCAGCGGCCGATTGAAGTCGTCCGCCGTCTTGATGGCATTCTCGACATAGTCCTTGCCGAGCACCGCGGTGCGGATGGCGAGACCCTTCTCGTAGGTGGCCTGATCCATGACTGTTCCTCCCTGATTTCTGTTGTCTTCAACGCATGATGAAGGGATTGGCGACGCTCGACGAGGCGGCGAACCAGACCGACTTGACGTGCAGCCATTCCCGGATCGACTCCATGCCGCTCTCGCGGCCGATGCCGGAGCGCTTCACGCCGCCGAAGGGCGACGTGTAGCTGACCATCCGGTAGGTATTGACCCAGACCATGCCGACCTCGAGCCGCTCGGACAGCCGCACGGCGCGGCCGAGATCGCGGGTCCAGACGCCGGCGGCGAGGCCGAACTTCACGTCGTTGGCGATGCGGATCGCATCGGCCTCGTCGTCGAACGGGATGACGGCGAGCACCGGCCCGAACACTTCTTCTTGCGCGATGCGCATATCGTTGCGCACCTCGGTGAAGATGGTCGGCTCGACGAACTGGCCGCCCGTGCGCCCTTCGACCCAGGCGCCCTCGCCCGTATAGGGCTTGCCGCCGAAGACGCAGCGCGCGCCCTCCTGCTTGGCGATCTCGATATAGTCGAGCACCTTGCGGTATTGCGGCGGCGTGGTGACCGGGCCGACATGGGTATCCGGGCTCATCGGATCGCCGATCCGGGCCGAACGGGCGACCTCGATCAGGCGCTCCATGAAGCGGTCGTGGATCGAGCGCTGCAGCAGCAGGCGCGAGCCGGCGATGCAGGTCTGGCCGGTGGCGGCGAAGATGCCCGAGATCGCCCCCATCACGGCGGCCTCCAGGTCGGCATCCTCAAACACGATGTTGGGCGACTTGCCGCCGAGTTCGAGCGAGACCTGCTTCATGCCGCGCGCGGCCATCTCGTAGATCTTCTGTCCCGTCGCATCCGAGCCCGTGAAGGCGACCTTGGCGACCTTGTCGTGGGAGACCAGCGCCGCGCCGGTATCCGCCCCGAACCCGGTCACCGTGTTGACGACGCCCGGCGGGAAGCCGGCCTGCTCGAACAGCGGCATGAATTCCAAGGTCGAGGCCGAGGTGAACTCGGACGGCTTGATCACCGCCGTGCAGCCGGCCGCCAGCGCGGCGGCGAGCTTCCAGGTCAGGAGCATGAGGGGCGAGTTCCAGGCCGTGATCATGGCCACCACGCCGACCGGCTCCAGGCGGGTGAAGTTGAGCACGTCGGCCTTGTCCGACGGGATCACGGCGCCCTCGATCTTGTCCGCCAGGCCGCCGAAATAGCGATACCATTCCGCGATGTAGCGGGTCTGGCCGGACATTTCGGCATAGAGCTTGCCGTTGTCGCGCACCTCGATCTCGGCAAGCCGCGGCGCCTCGGCCTCGATCAGGTCGGCGAGCCGCATCAGGAGCCGGCCGCGCTTCGAGGCCGACATGCGGCCCCATTCGCCGCGCCGCGCCGCGTCGGCGGCCTGGACCGCCCGGTCGACATCGGCCGCGCCCGCATGGGCGACATGGGCCCAGACCTCGCCGCGATAGGGATCGACGGTCTCGAAGGTCCGGCCGCCCTCGGCATCCACGAAGCGGCCGTCGATATAGAGCTGATAGGTCTTCATCGGCCTCACCCCAGCGCCGCCATGGCGGCGAATTCGGCGCGGATCGCGGCGCCATGCTCGTCGAGATCGGGCACCCGCCCGAGATGCGCGCCCGTCCCGACCGGCAGGGCGGCGAGATCGATTTCGACCGGACCGGCCGAGACGGTCCGTTCGCGCAGCTGCGGGTGAAGGGCGAGATCGGCGACCGTGTTCAGCCGCGCGCAGGCGATCCCGGCCTCCGTCAGGAGGGCGATCAGCGCGTCGCGGCGATACCGGCCGAAGACCGCCTCGATCTCGATCGTCAGCGCGACCCGGTTGGCGACCCGGGCGGAATTGTCGGAGAAGCGCGGATCGGTCGCGAGATCCGGCCGGCCGAGCACCCGGGTCGCCAGCGCGACCCATTCGCGCTCGTTCTGGACCGCGATCAGGATGTCCTCGCCGTCGGCGGCGGCATAGAGCCCGTAGGGCGCCAGGGTGGCGTGGGCGACGCCGACGCGCGCCGGCGGCCGGCCCTGGTGGCGCTGGACGAGGAGCGGCACGTTCATCCAGTCGGCCAGCACGTCGAACATGGCGATCGACAGGTCGCAGCCCCGCCCGGTGCGTCCGCGCAAGAGGAGCGCGCGCAGGATCGCCGAGAAGGCCGTCTGGCCGGTGGCGATGTCGCAGATCGAGACCCCGACCCGTGCGGGCGCCTCGGCGCTGCCGGTGACCGCGCAGAGCCCGGTCTCCGCCTGGACCAGCAGGTCGTAGGCCTTCATCGCCGCATAGGGACCATCGCGGCCGTAACCGGTGATCTCGCAGGTGACGAGGCCCGGATTGGTGCGGCGCAGGCGCTCGCCGGTCAGTCCGCGCCGCTCCAGCGCGCCCGGGGCGAGGTTGTGCAGGAAGATGTCGGCCCGGGCGAGCATCGCGTCGAGCAGGGCGAAATCGTCCGCCCGGTCGAGATCGAGCACGACCGACTGCTTGCCGCCGTTCAGCCAGACGAAATAGGCGCTCTGCCCGGCCGCCAGCCGGTCGTAGCCCCGCGCGAAATCGCCGCCCGGCCGCTCGACCTTGATCACCCGCGCGCCGGCATCGGCGAGCAGCAGCCCGCAATAGGGTGCCGCGACCGCCTGCTCGATCGAAACCACCAGCATGCCGTCGAGCTCCCGCCCGAGACCCGAAGCGGCATCGGCGCATCGGCGGGGAGCGACGGGTTCGGACATCGACACCTCGGATCGGCGGGGACGGGACAGCCGGCGGGCATCCGTCGGGATCGGCGAAGTCTCCGCTAGCCGCCGGGCCAGCGGCCATCCCCGCCGATGCGAAACCTGTTATGCCGCCCGGCCGGATTTCCTCGACCGGTCCGCATCGCCGAGACTGTCGGCCGGGCGGAGACCGGTCGGAAGAGCCGGCCCCCCCTCGCGAAGCCTCCCGCCGGGCGGGGTCCGCGCCGTCGCTGGCCGGACCCCGCGCGTGCGGTCTTCGCGCCGGTCCGGCGGCACGCCCCGCCCGCTGCCGGCTCCGTCACCCTCAGGGAGATCCGCCATGGCTGCCTTGCCCGGCCGCGCCGCCGCCGCCGTCGAAAACGCGCCCCCCGTCGCCGAACGGCTCGCTGCCTTCGCACGGGCCGCCGAGTTCGGATCGCTCCCCGCCCCGGTCGTCGACAAGGCGACCGGCTGCCTGACCGATTTCTTCGGCTGCGTGCTGGAAGCCCGGCCGTTGCCCTGGGGCCGGCAGATCGCCGCCTATGCGGCCATGCAGCCGGCCGGCCCGGCGCGGGTGATCGGCACCGAAGTGGCACTCGGCGCCGGCGAGGCGGCCTTCGCCAACGGCACGCTCGGCCACGGCCTGATCCGCGAGGACATGCATGTCCCGGCCTGCTCGCATCTCGGCGTGGTGGTCTGGCCGACCCTCCTGGCGCTTTCGGCCGGACGCCGGATCGCCGGTCCGGACCTGATCGCCGCCGCGGTCGCCGGCTACGAAATCGGTGCCCGGGTCGGCCGCGCCCTGTTCGATGCCGATCTCGCCGCCAAGCTTCGCCCGACCGGCACCGTCGGGGCGATCGGCGCGGCCGCCGCCGGCTGTCGGCTCCTCGGCCTGTCGCAGGCCGAGACCGTGGCGGCGATCGGCTTCGCCGCCAATTGCGCGGCCGGCGTCAACGAATGGCCCTGGGCCGGCGGCACCGAGGTCTTTTTCCATGCCGGCTTCGCGGCCCGTTCGGCCGTCACCGCCGTGCACCTCGCCATGACCGGCGCCTTCGCGTCGCCGACCGCCATCGACGGCCGCGCTGGCCTGTTCGCCGCCCATGGCCGGCGCGACCGTACCGCCGGCATCGAACCGCTCGGCGACGGCCACTACGAGATCCTGTCGGTCTACTGGAAGCCGGCGCCGGCCTGCAACTACGTGCAGACGCCCTGTCAGGTGGCGCTCGATCTGGTCCGCCAGGGCGTCACCGCGGACCGCGTCGTGCGCATCGAGGTGGCCAGCTTCACGCCCGCCCTGCGCTATCCCGGCTGCGACCGGTCCGGCCCCTTCCCCGGCATCCTGGAAGCCAAGATGAGCATCCAGTATGCGATCGCGGCGACGCTGGTGCGCGGTGCGGTCGAGGAGGCGAACTATGTCCGGCTCGACGATCCGGCGGTGCTGCGCCTCGCCGGGCTGACCGAACTCGCCGTCGATCCGGCCTTCGAGGCCGCCTATCCGGACCGCCAGGGCGCCGGCATCACGGTGACGCTCGACGACGGCCGCCGCGTCTCCGCCCGGCGCGACGACGTGACCGCGGTTGATCGCGCCGGTGTCCGCGAGCGCCTCCGGGCCGCCGCCGCGAACCGGCTCGGTGCCGCGCGGGCCGATGCCCTGGTTGCCGCCATCGACGGCCTCGCCGGGGGCGGCGATGCCGCCGCGCTGGCCGATCTCGCGGTGGCCTCGTGAGCGTGCCGCGGCCCGGCGCGCTCGCCGGCATCCGGGTGATCGAACTCGCCCGCCTGCTGCCCGGCAACCTCGCCGCCCAGATGCTCGGCGATCTCGGCGCCGACGTGATCAAGGTCGAGCAGCCCGGCACCGGCGACCCGATGCGCGACTTTCCGCCCATGGGGACAAGGGATTCCGGCGTCTTCCTGATCTCCAACCGCAACAAGCGCTCGATCACGGTCGACCTCAAGAAGCCCGAGGGCCGGGCCATCGTCGAGAAGCTGGCGGCGGGCGCCGATGTCGTGCTGGAGGGCTTCCGGCCGGGCGTCGCCGACCGGCTCGGCGTCGGCGACGCCGCGCTCCGGGCGATCAATCCGCGGCTCATCTATTGCGCGCTGTCGGGCTACGGCCAGACCGGCCCCTACCGGCTGGTGCCCGGCCACGACATGAACTATCTCGGCATCGTCGGCATGCTGCAGCTGATGTCGCGGCGCACAACCGGCCCCTTCGTGCCCGGCCCGCTGATCGCCGACATTGCCGGCGGCAGCCTGATGGCGGTCTACGGCATCCTGGCGGCGCTGCTCGCCCGCACGACGACCGGCGAAGGCCAGTTCGTCGACGTGTCGATGACCGACGGCGCCATGGCGCTGATGGTCTCCCACATGGCCGAATGGCTCTATGCCGGCCACGAGCCGCGCGGCGGCGAATATCGCAATGCCGGCGGCTCGGCGCCCTACGAGATCTACCGCTGCGCCGACGGGAAATACCTGACCCTCGGCATCATCGAGGATCATTTCTGGCTGCGCCTGCGCCAGCTTCTCGGCCGCGACGACCTGCCGGCCGAACCCTTCCCGGGCCCGGAGGACGCCGCCCGCGCGCATGCCATCCTGACCGAGGCCTTCGCGACCGCATCGCGGGACGAATGGGTCGCCCGGCTGTGGCAGGCCGACATCTCCGCCGGCCCGGTCAACAGCTTCGCCGAGGCTGCCGCCGACCCGCAGATGCGCGCCCGCGAGATGGTGTTCGAGATCGACCACCCGGTCGAGGGCCGCATCCCGCAGCTCGGCTTCCCGGTCAAGTTCTCGGCCACGCCCGGCGCCGTCACCCGGCCGCCGCCGGGCCTCGGCGAGCACAATGGCGAGGTTCTCGCCGAACTCGGCTATTCGGCCGAAGCGATCGCCGGCCTGGCGCGCGACGGGGCGATCGGATGACGTCCCCGCTGGCCGCAGCGCTCGACCGCATCCGGCCGGGCACGACCGTGCTGATCCCGGGAGCCGCCGGCGAGCCGACCGCCGTGATCGACGCGCTCGCCGCCGATCCGGACCGCGCCGATGGCGTGCGCTTCGTCTCCTGCGCGATTCCCGGCGTCAACCGGGCGGACATCGCCGCCCGCGTGCCCAACGCCGCGATCGAGGGCTTCTTCGTGCCCGACAGCGCCCGGGCGGCCTACGAGGCCGGCCGCTACCGCCATGTCCCGATCGACTATTCGGCCATCCCGGCGCATCTCGCCGCCCATGTCGATCTCGCCTTCGCGACCGTCGCGCCGCCCGAGGCCGGCATGGTCTCGCTCGGCGTCGCGCAGGACGTGATTCCGGACCTCGCCGCCGGCCGGGCCCGGCTGATCGGCCTCGTCAATCCGGCCATGCCGCCGGCCTCAGACGGCATCCTGTTGCCCGTCGACCGCTTCGATGCGCTGGTCGCGGTCGACGACCCGCTGGTCGAGCCCGAGCCCGCCCCGCCCGGTGCCGTCGCCGCCGCGATCGCCGGCCATGTCGCCGGTCTGGTCGGCGACGGCGCGGTGGTCGAGGTCGGCATCGGCCGGCTCGGTCAGGCGGTGCTGGCCGAACTCGCCGATCGGCGCGGCCTGTCGATCCATGCCGGCCTGATCGGCGAGCGGGTGCTCGATCTGGTCGAAGCCGGCGCGGTCGACGCGGTCACCACCGGCGTTGCGGTCGGCCCGCGCGCCTTCCTGCAGCGCGCCGCCGCCGATCCCCGTGTCCGCTTCCGCCCGATCGGCCACACCCACGATGCGGCTGTGCTGGCCGCCCTGCCGCGTTTCCACGCCATCAATTTCGCCATCGAGGTCGACCTGTTCGGCCAGGTCAATGCCGAACGGATCGGCCCGCGCATGGCCGGCGGTCGCGGCGGCCTCGGCGATTTCGCCCGCGGCGCACGCCGCTCGGCCGGCGGCCGCGCGATCGTCGCGCTGATCTCGACCGCGGCCCGCGGCACCGTCTCGCGCATCGTGCCGACGCTGTCGCCCGGCCCGGTCTCGCTCGCCTATGGCGAGGTCGACTGCGTCGTCACCGAGCATGGCGCCGCCGTCATCGCCGGCTTGCCCGTCGACCGCATCGCCGAAGCCCTGATCGCCATCGCCGACCCGGCCGCCCGCCCCGCCCTCGCCGAAGCCTGGCAGGCGCTGCGCCGCCGGATGTGAACCGTCCGGAGCGCAAGCCGTCCCGAAGCGGTGGCTTGAGCCGGAGGCCTTCCCTCGGGATTCGCGTCACCGCGCGGCCCCCGATCGCATGCCCGGCTGTTCCCTTCCCTCCGACCGGAGCCAAGGGAACAGCCGGGCCATCAACGGGCGTGCCGGACCCGTCGCGCCGTCACGGCCGCGGGACGCGGGCGGTATAGCCGTTGGTGAGATCGATGGCGTCCTGCCAGGTGCCGAAGGCGGCGGGGTCGAAGATCGCCAGCGGCGGCAGGGTCCCGGCGACGACCGCGAAGAGGGTCCCGGCCGTCTCGACATCGGCGAACAGGCGGACCTGCCGGATGCCGGGCATGCCGCCGAACGATCGGGCGAGCCCGGCCGCGATCTCCGGTCGGGCGGTCTCGGGCACGCCGGTAAAGCGCAGGACGGCGACGCGCGGGGACGCAATGACCGCCTCCGAACCCGGGCCGATCTGCTCGCAGACGATGCGCCGGGCGTCGACGCGCGACAGCACGCGCCGGGTCCAGGGGCCGTTATTGGCTCCGGAGACGCGCGCATAGGCCGGACTGTCGAGCACGGCGACGGAATCGAGATCGTAGAGCGCGAGATATTTCGGCCAGCCGTTCTCGGCCTCGAAGCGATGCGCTGTGGTGATGCCCGGCACGGCAAGGCGCTCGGGCACGTGTTCGGTATCGTACCAGGCGTTGAACTCGTCCTCGAAGTCCGGCGAGGCCTGCATCATCACCAGGAGAAGGCCCTTGTTCGGCATGGGACACCTTTTGGGTTGGAGCGGTCATGCCGGCGGCCCGGATGCGGATGCAACGGGCCGCCACGGCGAAGCGAAGGTCTCGTGGTGCGGAGGGCCGGAGACCGCCCTCGCGGCGAGGTCCGGCGGTCGTTTTCCGCAGCCGCCGGACTCAGGGGATCACGGGATCAGAACCGTGGCGCCGATGGTGCGGCGGGACTCGAGCGCGCGGTGGGCTTCCGCGGCCTCCGCCAGCGGCACCTGGCTGTGGACATGCACCTTGACCACCCCGGACAGGACCGCGTCGATCACGTCGGCGGCACGGGCGCGCAGTTCCTCGCGGCTCTGCACGAACCAGGCGAAGGCGGCGCTGGTCACCGACAGCGAACCCTTGCGGTTCAGCGTGAAGAGATCGAGCGGCGGAACCTTGCCGGAGGCGGTGCCGAAGGAGACCATCAGCCCGCGCGGCTTCAGGCAGTCGAGCGAGAGTTCGAACGTGTCGTGGCCGACGCTGTCATAGACGACCGGCACGCCCTCGCCGGCGGTCAGCGAACGGATCCGGCCGGGAATGTCGGGGTCGCCGGCGAGAATGACATGCCGGCAGCCGTTGGCGCGCGCGACGGCGGCCTTCTCGGGCGTCGAGACCACGCCGATCACCCGGGCGCCGAGATGGGCGGCCCATTGACAGAGCAGCAGGCCGACGCCGCCGGCGGCGGCATGGACCAGGATGGTCTGGCCGGGGCCGACCGGAAAGACGCTGCGGATCAGGTACTGCGCCGTTAGGCCCTTGGTGAACAGCGCAGCCGCCGTCACGTCGTCGATCTCGTCGGGCAGCGGGATCAGCCGGTCGGCCGGGAAGAGCCGCGCCTCGGCATAGGAGCCGGGCGCGAATTTCGGACCGCCGGCCGCATAGGCGACGCGGTCGCCGACGCGCAGGCCCTCGGTGCCCGGGCCGAGCGCCTCGACCACGCCGGCCGCCTCGCCGCCCAGCACATGCGGCAGCGAGGGGACCGGGTAGCGGCCCTCGCGGTTGTGCAGGTCGGCGAAGTTGACGCCGATCGCCCGGTGCCGGACGAGCGCCTCGCCGGGGCCCGGCGGAGCGAGGTCGATATCCTCGTAGCGGAGTTGTTCCGGCCCGCCATAGGCGTGGATACGGACGGCTTTCATGGGACGGGTTCCGATCAGCGCATGGATTGGGGCAGATAGAGGGCCATCTGCGGGAACAGGACCAGGAGCAGCAGCATCAGCGCGCAGGTGCCGATGAAGGGCCACAGGCCGCGGAAGATCTCCTCGAGCGTGACCAGGTTGCCGGCCGCCCCCTTGACGACGAAGCAGTTCATTCCGACCGGTGGCGTGATCGCGCCGATCTCGGCCAGCACGATGACATAGACGCCGAACCAGAGCGGGTCGAAGCCGAGGCCCATCATGACCGGATGGGTGATCGGCAGCGAGATGGCGAGCAGCGAGGGCGCATCCATCAGCATGCCGAAGATCAGGTAGATGATGGTGACCAGGAACAGGACGGTCCAGACCGACAGGCCGGAATTGCTCAGGATGTCCTTGATCTCGTCGGAGACGCCGGACAGTGCCAGGAACCGGGCGAAGAGCAGCCCGCCGATGATGATGGCGAAGATCATCGCGGTCAGCGTCACGGTGTCGAGCAGGGTCTTGGAGAGCGCCTTGATGTCGATGCCGCGGTTGCGCACCACCGCCATCAGGAAGGTCACCAGGGCGCCGATACCGCCGCCTTCGGTCGGCGTGAAATAGCCGCCATAGAGGCCGCCGATCATCACCACGATGACGGTGAAGAGCGGCGCGATCAGGCGCAGCGACCAGAGCATCTCGCGAAGGGTGAAGCGTTCGCGGAAGCGCGGCGCATAGGCCGGCTTGATCATCGAGACGACCAGGATGGTCAGGCCGATCAGGGTCGCGAAGACGATGCCGGGGATGATGCCGGCGATCAGCAGTTCGCCGATCGAGGAATTGGTCAGGATGCCGTAGACGACCATCAGGGCGCTCGGCGGGATCAGCACCGCGAGCGTGCCGGCGATGGCGATGCAGGCCGCCGCGAAGCCCTTGTTGTAGCCGCGCGAGGCCATTTCCGGCAGGGCCAGCTTGGTGAACAGCATGGCCGAGCCGACGCTGGAGCCCGACGCCGCGCCGAAGGCCGCCGCCGCGCCCGTGGTGGCGACCGCCAGGCCGCCGGGCAGCCGGCCGAGCCATTTGGTGCAGGCATCGAACAGGTCGTTGCCGATGCCGGCCTGCATGGCGAAGAAGCCCATCAGCAGGAACATCGGGATGACGCTGAAGTGGAAGCTGTTGACGGTCTCGAAATAGAGCGTGCCGAGCACGGTCAGCGCCGGGGCGAAGCCGGTCAGGACGGTCAGGCCGAGGAAGCCGACGGTGGTCAGGGCGACCATGATCGGCGCGCCGAGGAAGATCGCGGCCAGCATGGCGACCGCGCCGATGAAGCCGATCGTCACGTCAGACATGCAGGTGGTCCTTCTCGTGATCGGGCATCGCCGCGGACAGATCGCCGTCGCTATGGGCGAACAGGGCGACCAGGGCTTCCAGGGCGAACTGCACGGCGATCAGGACCGCGCCGACCGTCACGGCGAATTTGGCGGGATAGAGCGGGAAGCGCACCGTGGCGCCCCAGACCTGCTCGTTCATGGCATAGGAGCGCAGGGCGAAGTTGAACGACCCGTAGGCGACCGCGCAGAACAGCAGGAAGCCGACCGTCATCCAGAACAGATACAGAAACCGGTTCGCCGCCTTCGAAAAGCGCGAGGTCAGGAACACGGTGTTCACATGTTCGCCGCGAAACAGCACATAGCCGAAGGGCAGCATGATCGACGCGGTCAGGAGCGACTGGGTCAGTTCGACGCCGCCCGGTACGGGAGCGTTGAAGATCTTGCGCGACAGGGCGTTGGCGTCGATCAGCCACATCATCACGAAGCAGATCACGCCGGACAGCAGCGTTGCACCGAGGAGGACGCGGCCGAAGGCGCGCCGCAATCGAAGGATGGTCCGCTTCAAGAGGACGCTCCGCTAAACGAGGGACGGACGGCACGATCACCGCACCGTCCGCAGCCTGCCGCCACGAACCGGAGCCCCCGGTCGATCGGATGAGGCCATCCGATCCGGTCGGGCTCCGGCGGGCCGCAGGCCACGGGCCGGCGCAGCAAGGATCACTTGGTCAGTTCGTCGACCACCTTCTTGGCCGTCGCCTCGGGCATGCCGGCCTTGGTCGCTCGGGTGATCCAGCTGGCGCGCACCGACTGGACCTTGGCGTTCTCGAGCGTCGCCTTGAGGAAGTCGTCCTTCGGGAAGGCGATCACCTCGACCTTGCCGTTGGCCTTCCAGGCTGCGCGGGTATCCTCGATCGACTTGGCATAGACGCGGAGGAACTCGTTCAGATAGTCCTCCTTCATGTCGTCGATGATCTTCTTCAGGTCTTCAGGGAGAGCATTGTACTTGTCGATGTTCATGACCAGGATGTGGCCCCAGGAGGCGCCCATCGGGACATCGATGTAGTATTTGGCGACGTCGGCCCATTTCCAGCCGACGGTCAGCGGCGGGTCGCCGGGCGAGCAGTCGAGAATGCCGTTGGAGAGGGCCTCGTAGCCGTCGACATCGGCCATCGAGACCGGCACGGCGCCGAGCGCTTCCAGCATGGCCGGCAGCGCGATGCCGTAGGAACGGATGCGCAGTCCCTTGAAGTCGGCCAGCGTGCGCACCGGCTTGGTGCAGATGATGCCGTAGCTCGGCAGCGGACGGACGCTGACCAGCTTGAGCTTGTACTTGGCCAGCTCGGCGGCGAACTCGGGATGCTCGCCGTGCCACTTGAGCATCAGCTTGCCGAGCTCGGCCTGGGTCTTGGGCTGCGGCCAGAAGAACGGGATGGCGTTGTTGATCGGGAACTGGTCGGGGAAGTAGGGCGTGACCAGCGGTCCGATATCGATGATCTTGTTCTCGACCGCCGTCGGCACCTCGCCGACCTTCACCACCGTGCCGCCCCACAGCATGGTGACGGAATGCTTGCCGGCGGCACGCTTGTTGATCTCGTTGCCCATCCATTCGGCGGTGCGCGAATACTCGTTGGCGCCCTGGGGCATGTAGTCGCCGTATTTCAGGCGCTCGGCGGTCGCCGTGCCCGCACAAAGCAGCGAAACCGCAAGTGTTCCGATCAGCGTCTTCAGGCTCTTCATCATGTCCTCCCGAGTGCTTTTCTTGGCGAACCGGATCGGCCTCTCGCGGGCCGCTGCCGTTCGGTGCGGGCGGCCGCGCCGGCGGGTCTGACGGGACGGGCGAGCCAGTCCGGTTCGGATGCCGGGAAGTGTTTCATCCTTTCGCCGGATCGTCAACGAGTGTCGACACTATGCATCGCTCCGGGTCACCCGGACCGGGACCGAAAAGCGCTGCAATCCCGCATCGAAAGGGCCGTCCTCCGTCCGGCGGCAAACAGTTATGCGCCTGCCGGATGGCAAAAAGTCGGCGGATTTCGTGGCGGTTCCAACAGCACCGGGCGCCCGGCACCGACGCCAGACCGGCGCTCGCCCGGGCACTGCCGGCACGACCATGATCTGCGCCGGAGCGGATCAGGTGTCGAAACTAGAGGATGCGGCGTGGGACCAAGGCCGCCGCGGCGGGCCGTCGGGCGCCGATGCAGGAGGATGGCGGCGCTGCCACCGGGCGGGCGGCGCGGGACCGCAGCCGCGGCGCGTGCTCCCCTGACGCCGGCCGCAACACCATGCGGTCCTCAGACGGCGGAAGGCCGCACGATCGCTCGCGCGGCCCCCAGGACGTGTCGATGGATCGGCTCCGGTCAGCGCTTCGGCCAGATCGGCTCGGCGGTGGCGGAGGCCGGCGGATAGATCGGCACCGGTTCGCCCTTCTGCCACTGCACGATGATCAGCTTGGCGTCGATGCGCTTGCCGGTCTCGTCGAAGCGGATGCGGTTGCCCGGGTAGAACAGGGCGGGACCGTCGGTGATGTCCATCTTGCGCAGGGCCTCGGCGACGGCCTTGCGGTCCGCCTTCTTGGCCTCCTCGACGGCGCGGATGATGGTCATCACGTCGCCATAGGCGCAGATCGAATCCTGCGTCATCCAGGGCTCGCCGGTCGCCTTCTTGAAGCGATCGATGATGCCTTCCTGGCCCTTGGCACCCCAGTTGCCGACGACCGTCATGACGCCTTCGAGCAGGTCGGGGCCGATATTCTTGAGCAGTTCCGGCGTGCCCATATGGGCGCCGGAGCCGATGATCGGCATGCGGCCCTTGCCGAGATTGAACTCGTTGACCTTCTCCAGGAGCAGCTTGTCGTCCGGCACGCTGGTGCCGAGCATGAGCAGGAATTCCGGCCGCTTCGAACGCGCCTGCTGGATCAGCGCGGTGGCGTCGGCGAGCGGCGGCGTGAAGGTCTCGTCGAACAGAACCTTGATGCCGGACTTCTCGAAGGCGCCGTCGCGCATCGGCTTGGCGAAGGACACCGACGCGGCCGTGTTGTCGGCGATGATGCCGGTGGTCGCCGGCCGCTTGCCGGTCGCCTTCTCGGCCACGTCCATCAGGGCCGGGAGCGCGTCCTGGGCCTGGCGGCCGCCGGTCGGCGACATCTGGAAGATGTACTTGTAGCCGCGCGAGGTGATCGAGTCCGCATAGGACAGGGTCAGCATCGGCAGTTCGGCGCGCTCGGTGACCTCGCTCACCGCGAGCGTGAAGGACGACAGCCAAGCCCCCGTCACGCCGACCAGATCGGGTTCCTGGGCGACCATGCGCTGGGCCGCGTTCTTGGCCTTCTCGGTCGAATCGCCGGCGTCGAACAGCACCAGCGTGACCTTGGCGCCGCCGAGCGCCTTGACGCCGCCGGCCGCGTTGATGTCGGCGACCGCCAGTTCGGCGCCCTTCTTCATCAGCTCGCCCTGGCGGGCCCAGGGGCCGGACAGCGGCGCGATCAGCGCCACCTTGACCTCGGCGGGCGCCTGGGCGAAGGCCATCCGGCTGGTCGAGGAGAGGAGCGCGGCACCGGATGCCGCCAGTATCCCATTCAGAACCGTGCGTCTCGTGGTCATGGATCCTCCCAATGGTGCTGTCTTCGCTGTTGATCCCGGGTCACATGCCCAGGTAGGCCTTGCGGATGCGGTCGTCGGACAGAAGCTCGTTCTGGCCGCCCGACAGGACGACGCGGCCGGTCTCCAGGACGTAGCCGCGATCGCAGGATTCCAGGGCTTCCACGGCGCGCTGCTCGACCAGCACGACGGTGAGGTTGCGGGCGCGGCGGATTTCGACGACCGCGTCGAAGATCTGGTCGGCGACCGTCGGGGCGAGGCCCATCGAGGGCTCGTCGAGCAGCAGGAGCTTGGGCGACGAGGCGAGGCCGCGCGCGATGGCGACCATCTGCTGCTGCCCGCCGGAGAGCGTGCCGGCCAGCTGGCGCCGACGCTCCAGAAGGATCGGGAACAGCCGGTAGATGTACTCGATATTGGCCGCCCAATCGCGCCGGCCGGCCTCCGTGAAGGCGCCCATCTGCAGGTTCTCCTCGACCGAGAGCGAGGGGAACACCTGCCGGCCCTCCGGCACATGGGCGATGCCGAGATGCGGCCGCTGATGCGCCGGCACGGCGAGCAGATCCTGCCCCTCGAACCGGATCGAACCGGCCCGCGCCGCCACGGTGCCCGAGACGGTCTTGAACAATGTGGTCTTGCCGGCCCCGTTCGGGCCGACGACCGAGACGAATTCGCCCGCCGCGACCGACAGGGTCACGCCCGCCAGCGCCATCACGCCGCCGTAGCCGGCCTCCAGATCACGGATCTCAAGCACGTTCGCGCCACCTCTTGCCCAGATAGGCCTCGATTACCGCCGGGTCCCGCGTCACGTCCTGCGGCCGCCCCTCGGCGAGGAGCGCGCCGTGGTCGAGCACGATGAAGCGGTCGGCGAGGCGGACCATGGCCTGCATGGTGTGTTCGATGATCACGATGGTCAGGCCGGTCCGGCTGAGACGCCGGATCACGTTGACCATGTCTTCGACCTCCGCCGCCCCAAGACCCGCGAGGGTCTCGTCGAGGAGCAGGAGCTTCGGCTTGCCGGCCAGCGCACGGGCCAGTTCCATCAGCCGCTGTTCCTTGTTGGCGAGGCCGCCGGCGATCCGGTCGGCGCTGCCGCCGAGCCCGACCAGCGTCAGGGCCTCGCGGGCATTGCGCTCGGCCGTGGCGTCGTCGGCGGCGCCCGCATAGGCGCCGACCAGCACATTCTCCAGCACGCTCAGCCGGGTGAACGGCCGGGCGACCTGGAAGGTGCGCCCGATGCCCTTGCGGCAGACCGCGCTCGGCGGCAGGCCGACCAGGTTCTGACCCTCGAACAGCACTTCGCCGGCCGAGGGGATCTGGAAGCCGTTGAGGCAGTTGAAGAGCGTCGTCTTGCCGGCGCCGTTCGGCCCGATGATGCCGATCACCGCGCCCTCCGGCACCGTGAAGGAGACCTCGCGGACCGCCCGGAGGCCGCCGAAATTCTTCGACACGCCGCGCACTTCGAGCATGACGCGGCCGCCCGTGCCGGCGCCGCCCGAGGCGCCGTCGCGACCGCCCGCCGGGATCGGCACGACGTTGTCGGGCATCGGCCGGTCCGCCGGCGCCGGTTCGGCAGGGGCCGGTTCGACCGGGGCCTTGCGGGCCTGCAGCATGTCGCGGATGCGCCAGAAGATGCCCTCCGGGGCGAGCAGGATCACGCCCACGATGGCGACGCCGAAGACCACGCCCTGGATGCCCGGCAGCACGTTGCCGAGTTCGGCATGCAGGGTCTCGGACAGCGGGATCAGGAAGGCGGCGCCGATGACCGGGCCCCAGACGGTCCCGATGCCGCCGAACAGGGCGACGATCAGCGCCTGCGCCGAGGTCAGCATGCCGAACACGCTCGGCGGGGTGACGACGATCAGCACGACCGCATAGAAGCCGCCGACCATGCCGGCGATGCCGCCCGAGATGGCGATCGCGCGCAGCTTCCACTTGCGCGTCTCGATGCCGGCGCCTTCCGCGGCCAGTTCGTTCTGCTTGATGGCGATCAGCGCCATGCCGAAGCGCGAGGTCTCGATCAGGAGCGAGGCGACGATGGCGGCGACCAGCAGGAGCCCGGCGATCATCGACAGCACGCGCGCATCGGCGAACTGCATGTAGAGGGCCGGCGCCTCGCGGCGCATCGGCATGGCGACCTCCTGGTAGCCGAGCCATTCGAACACGTAGAGCAGCGCCAGCGGATAGGCGAGCATCGCCAGGGCGAAGTAGTGGCCGCGCAGGCGGAAGGTCGGCAGGCCGACCAGGATGCCGGCGGCCGCGCCGACCAGCCCGGCGGCCGGAATGGTCAGCCAGGGCGACAGCGAGAAATGCACCGAGCCGAGCGCCACCGTGTAGGCGCCGAGCCCGAAGAAGGCGGCATGGCCGAAGGAGACGAGGCCGGAATAGCCCGACAGCACGTTCCAGGAGATGCCCATGATCGCCCAGACGGCGACCAGGGTCAGCATGAGCTGGTAGTATTGGTCGCTGACCAGAACCACCGCCGCCCCGTAGACGGCGGCGAGCAGGGCGAGGACGACGAGCGAGCGGCCGAGGGTCTTGCGGCGGTTCATGGTTCAGACCCTCTCCACGTTGCGGCCGAACAGGCCTTGCGGGCGCAGGAAGATCACCCCCAGGAAGACCACGAAGATGGCCGTGTTCTGCAGCTGCACCGGCAGGATCAGCGTCGAGAGCTGCTGGACGAGCCCGATCAGCATGCCGCCCCAGAAGGCGCCGGTGATCGAGCCGAGCCCGCCGAGCACCACGCCCGCATACATGACGATGACGAATTCGAGCCCGACATAGGGCTGGAACGGGTAGTAGATCGCCACCAGGCCGCCGGCGATGGCCGTCACGCCGGTGCCGACCGCGAAGGCGACGCGATGCGCGCGGTCGACATCGATGCCCATATAGACGGCCGCTTCCGGATTGTCGGCCGCCGCCCGGAGCGCCTTGCCGAGACGGCTGCGCGAGACGAACAGGAACAGCGCGACCGTGACGGCGATCGAGACCACCGCCCCGACGGCCCGGCCCTGGTTCAGGAACACGCTGACGAAGTCGTTGTCGATCAGCGGCCCGATCTCCCAGGCGCTCGACGACAGTGGGGTCCGCACCGAGCGCGGCTCCGAGCCGAACAGGATCAGGCCGCCATTCTGCAGGATCAGAGCCACGCCCAACGTCAGGATCAGCTGGGCATAGTGCCCGGCCCCCTCGGTGCTGGCGACCTTGACGCCGGTCACCCGCGAGACCAGGAAGCGGTGGATGAACCAGCCGGCCACGAACAGGATCGGACCGGCCATGATCGCCCCGACGATCGGCCCGGCATAGGGACCGAGCACCGCCAGCAGGCCGAAGCCGGTGAACAGGTACCAGGCCGCATACATGCCGAGCATCATCAGGTCGCCCTGGGCGAAGTTGATGACGCGCATGACGCCGAAGATCATGCCGAGGCCGGTGCACATCAGGCCGTAGAGGCAGCCGACCATCAGCCCGGCGGCGAGCGCCTGCAGGAAATTCTCGAGAAGGATCAGGCCTGGGCTCACGCGGTGCGCCCTCCCGATCGTGAAGAACCGGCGGCGCGCCGATCCGGTTGTCCGGGACAGGCGGCATTGCGCGGCCGCCCGGGGCCGCGCCCGGCGCGGCCGGCGTCACCCAGCATTTGCGACATCATTCCTCCCAGCAGGTCATAGTTCCGGTTGCCCTCTTGGCGAGAACTGCTCCGGTAGACCCCTACCGCCGGCTTCTATTGTCTGGTCCGGCTCTTTTACTGGGAGTGTTCTGGCGGGCGTCTCCAGTGTCAATTTGGGTAGGGGGTATATCTGATATGTAGGGCTCCTCTGCGGCCCTCGGACTAACCTCCGCCATCGTTCCGGACCGGGCGCCTGAGCGCCATCGGGATCGGCCGGAACGGCACCAAGCCACTGGAAACGAACGGATTTATCGGTCGCCTGGCGCAACGCCGCGGACCGGCCGGTCAGGGGAGAGACGCGATGCCGATTGCTACGGGCGAGATGCGGGCGGTGGCCGACACGGCCGACGTGCTCGGCGAGGTGCCGCTCTGGGACGCGGCCGCGGGCACGCTGACCTGGATCGACATCATGAAGCCCGGCTGCCACCGGTTCGAACCCGCCACCGGGGCCGTGACCAGCTGGACGCCGCCGGAGAAGCTCGGCTCCTGGGCGTTGCGCGCGTCGGGCGGCATGCTGACCGCCGGGCGCGGCGGGCTCGGCCTGTGGGAACCCGAAGCCGGAACCTTCGAGCGGCTGGCCTCGCCGGAGGCCGACCGGCCCGGCAACATGCTCAATGACGGGCGCACCGACCCGCGCGGTCGCTTCGTCGTCGGCAGCATGGACAAGATGCTGACCGGCCCGAACGGCCGGCTCTGGCGGGTCGACCCGGACCGCTCCGTGACGCTGCTGCAGGATGCCGACATCTGGCTGCCGAACTCGATCGCCTGGAGCCCAGACGGCCGCACCTTCTATCTCGGCGACAGCCGGACCAAGCTGATCTTCGCCTATGACTGGGATCTCGATACCGGCATCCCGTCGAACCGGCGCGTCTTCGCCGACACGTCCGCCATTCCGGGCGAACCGGACGGCTCCAGCGTCGACGCCGAGGGCTTCCTCTGGAACGCCCGCTTCGACGGCGGCTGCCTCGCCCGCTTCGCCCCCGACGGGCGCCTCGACCGGATCGTGCCGACGCCGGTCTCCCGGCCGAGCCACTGCACCTTCGGCGGGCCGGACCTGAAGACCCTCTTCATCACCACCGCCCGCTTCCGCCTGCCGCCCGACCGCCTCGCCGCCGAGCCGATGGCCGGCGCGCTCCTGGCCGCGGAGGTCTCCGTCGCCGGCCTGCCGGAGCCGGTCTGGGGCTGAGGATCACGCGCGGGTCTCAGGACCGCCACGCGGGTCGGAGAACCGCCGTGCGGGTCGCGCCCGTTCCAGGGCGCCGCCCGCGCCGCCATGCGGGTTCAGCGCGGTGCAGGTTCAACGCGGGGCCGGTTCAGCGCGGGGCCGTCCGGCCGTCCATGCGCATGACGACGCGGTTGCCGCAGACGGCTGCGGCCGAGAAGGCGTCGCCGTCGGCACGGCCGAGGAAGGTCACCTCGGCCGGGGCAAAGACGGGTGCCAGCGCCCGGAACGTGAAGGCCTGCACGAAACGGCCGGGCGCATTCGCCTCGACCAGGTCGGCAAGTCCGGTCGCGATCAGGGGTCCGTGCACGACGAGGCCCGGATAGAACTCGACCGCGCGGCAATAGGGCTCGTCGTAATGGATGCGGTGGGTGTTGAAGGTGACCGCGGAATACTGGAACAGCAGCACCGGCCCGGCCGCGAGCCGCCGTTGCCAGAGCGGCACGAAGCCGGGGTCGACGCCGGCCGGATCGACATCCTGAGCCGGCCGTTCGGGCTCCGGCGTCGGGGTGATCTCGCGATAGACGATGCTGTGCCGGTCCGTCAGATCGGCGCCCTCGCTGCCGGTGATGCGGTGCTCGACCGTGACGAAGACCAAAGGGCCGGAGCGGCCGGTCTTGTCGGCGACGTCGAGGATCTCGGAGCGCCGCGTCAGCCGCTCTCCGACCCGGATCGGCCGGCGCACCTCGACGGTCGAGCCCGCCCACATGCGCCGGGGCAGCGGCACCGGCGGCAGGAAGCCGCCGCGCCGGCGATGGCCGTCCGGACCGATCTCGCCCGACCGCAGCGCCGGCGGAAACAGCGCCCAGACCCAGGCGACCGGCCAGGCCTCGCCGGCCTCAGGCGCCCGCTCGTGATCGAGCAGGGCGGCGATGCGCTCGGCGAGCAGCGCGCTGGCGGTCTCCTCGCGGGTCTCCGTCCGCCCGATCCAGTCGGCGAGAGAGACGGTCTCCTGGCTCATGACCCCTCCGGTCCGGAAACGAATGCCGTTCCGGGCGCCCGAGGCATCCCGGCCAGGCGCGCGAGCGCCGGTGGTCCCGACCCTAGGACGGCCGGCGCGCAGCCCGAAAGGCCGAGAGCCGGGAATAACTGCTATTCGACCGCCTCGGCCGCCGACCCCGAGCAACCCGATCATCAATCAATATCAATGCGATAAGCGGATCCGGAGGCGTGCCTCCACCGGCCCGACGCCCTTTCGCCGCCCTTTCGCCGCCCGGCCCTCCCGGCGCAGTCTGCCGAACCGAAACGACGCCGGGGCCGATGGAGCCTCGGCCATGGGAGGAATGGCGGCATGGCGCAGGCGCGCGCTGCAGTGGTCGGTGTGGGGACGACGGCCTATGGCCGGTTGCCCGAATACGACGCCTACGATCTCGGCATGTGGGCCCTGACCGAGGCCCTCAAGGATGCCGGGCTCGGCTTCGCCGATCTCGACGGCATCATCGTCAACCGCATCCCGGACTATCAGCGCTTCTGCGAGATCGCCGGGATCGATCCGAGCTTCGTGACGATCACGCCCGGCCACGGCCGGTTCGCGGCGATCTGCATCGAGATGGCGCTGCAGGCGGTGCTGTCGGGACGCTGCCGGACGGTGGCGCTGGTCTACGGCAACAACGGCCGCTCCGCCGGTGCGGCCTATGGCGGGGAAAGCGACAGCTACGGCTCGGGTGGCGGCGCCATCTGGTGGCCCTACGGCATGACCTCGCCGGGCGCCTTCCACGCCATGATGATGCGCAGCCACATGGCTCAGTACGGCACGAAGCCGGAGCATCTGGCCGAACTGGCCATGACCTTCCGCGACCATGCCGGACTCAATCCGCAGGCCGTCATGCGCAAGCCGTTCACGCTCGACGACTACATGAATGCGCGCATGATCGCCGAGCCGCTGCGGCTGCTCGACTATTGCCTGATCAATGACGGCGGCGTCGCGCTGATCATCACCACCGCGGAACACGCCCGGGATTGCGCCCGCCCGCCGGTGCATATCCGCGGCGCGGCCCTGCAGACCGTGTTCGCCAATTCGATGTTCCCGCCGGAGGACTATTGGCACGGCGCGGTCGCCTCCGTGACCGGGCGCAGCTTCCGCGAGGCCGGGCTCGGCCGCGACGACATGCAGGCGCTGATGATCTACGACAACTTTACCCCGACGGTGATGTTCAGCCTGGAGGGCGCCGGCTATTGCGGGCGCGGCGAGAGCGGCCCCTTCGTCGCCGAAGGCCACCTCCGGCTCGGTCGGCGTTACCCGACCAACACCTCCGGCGGCCATCTCTCCGAGAGCTACATGCAGGGCTGGGCCCTCAACGTCGAGGCCGTCCGCCAGCTGCGCGGCGATTGCGGCGACCGCCAGGTCTCCGACGCGGCCAATGTCCACTATATCGCCGCCGCTCCGGTCTGTTCGTCCATCGTCTATTCGCGGGACCCGTCATGAGCCAGCCGACCGGACTGCCCCCGAAACCGCGCCCCCGTCTCGACGGGCCGGAGCGCCCGTTCTGGCTCGGCCTGCGCGAGCGTGAGATCCGCGTGCAGCGCTGCACCGCCTGCGGCCACCGCCGCTTCCCGGCCAGCCGCTTTTGCCCGGAGTGCCATTCCGACGCCTTCGCCTGGGAGGCGGTCGGCGCCACCGGCACGGTCGAGACCTTCTGCGTCTTCCACAAGGCCTATTTCCCGGGCTTCCTCGGCGAGATGCCCTATGCGGTGGTGCAGGTGCGGCTCGACGACGGCCCGCGCTTCTTCTCCAACCTGGTCGGCACCAGGCCGGCCGACATCCGCCCCGGCCAGCGCGTGACGGCCGTGTTCGAGGATCTCGACGCCGAGGCGACGGTTCTGAAGTTCAAGCTCATCGAGGGGGATGCGGCATGAAGGCGATGGTGGTCGACGGCCCCGGCGGGGTCGATGTCCTGCAATACCGCGACGTGCCCGATCCGGTCGCGGCGGCCAAGGACGTGGTCATCCGGGTCGATAGCTGCGGGGTCTGCTACCACGACATCGTCACCCGCAACGGCACGCTCAAGGCCGGCGTGAAGATGCCGGTGATCCTCGGCCACGAGATCGCCGGCACGGTGGTCGATGTCGGATCGGGCGTCCGCGGCTTCAAGCCGGGCGACCGGGTCGCGACGGTGCAGCGCTACCACATCTGCGGATCCTGCGCCCATTGCCGGACCGGCCACGAGCCGCTCTGCGACGATCGCAAGTTCCTCGGCGACTGGGGCCTCGTCGGCGGCTACGCTCAGTTCGTCGCCGTCGAGGACGACAATGTCGCCCTGGTGCCCGACGAGGTTCCGCTCGACCAGGCGGCGATCACGGCCTGCACGCTCGGCACGGTGTGGAACGCCATGCGCGATGTCGGCAACATCAAGATCGGCGAGACCGTGCTGGTCACCGGGTCGGGCGGCGGGCTCGGCATGGCGTCGATCCAGCTCGCCCGCCTGCAGGGCGCCCGGGTGATCGCGCAGACGACCTCCAAGGCCAAGGCCGAGCGGCTTACCGAACTCGGCGCCCACGAGGTCGTGGTGCATGAGCGCGGCGAGGATTTCTCGCGCCAGGTCAAGGCCCTGACCAAGGGGCGCGGCGTCGATGTGGTGGTCGACAATGTCGGCAACCTGCTGTTCGACCCGATCCGCAAGTCGCTCGCCATCCGCGGGCGCTGGATCCTGATCGGCCAGCTCACCGGCGATTTCGTGCCCTTCAATCCGGCGCAGCTGTTCCTGAAGGGCATCTCGATGCTGTCGGCGACCTCGACGACGCGCGACCAGCTGGTCCATTGCCTCGATCTCGTCGCCGCGGGCGGCGTGACCCCGATCGTCTCCGACCGTCTGCCCCTGACCGAGGCGCGCGAGGCGCATCGGCGGGTCGAGGCCGGCACGGTCGCCGGGCGGCTCGTGCTGCAACCGGCCCATTGAGGAGGTCCGCGCCATGAAGATCGATGCCGCCATCGTCGGGATCGGCGCCTCGCCGTTCGGCCGCTTCCTGCCCGAAAGCCAGCTCGGCCTGATGGCCAAGGCCTTCAAGGCGGCGCTGGCCGATGCCGGGCTGGAGCGCTCCGACATCGACGGTCTCTCGACCCATATGGGCTCGCCGCTCGGGGTCGACTACGACCGCGTCGCCGAGGCCTTCGGGCTCGACATCCGCTACGTCAACCAGTCCTGGCTGCACGGACGCTTCGTCACCAACGCGCTGCAGCACGCCGCCCTGGCGGTCTCGGCCGGGCTTGCCGACGTGGTCGCCTGCGTCACCGGGATCAGCTTCACGCGCGAGCGCGACCTGCTCGGCGGTCCGGGCGACATGGAGGGCATGCGCGAGGAGGGCGGCACCCATGGCGAGGCGCCGACCTACGGTCTGACCGCCCCGGCCGGCGGCGCCGCGCTCTCGATGCAGCGCTACATGCATCTCTATGGCGGCACCAGCGAGAAGCTCGCCGCCGTGCCGATGCAGATTCGGCAGCATGCGCTGCTCAATCCGGACGCCTTCATGAAGGAGCCGCTGACGCTGGAGAAGCATCAGGCCTCGCGCATGGTGGTCGATCCGCTGCGCCTCTACGACTGCTGCCTGATGACCGACGGTGCCGTCGTGCTCCTGGTGACGACGACCGAACGGGCGCGCGACCTGAAGCAGAAGCCGGTGCGCATCGCCGGCATGCAGGGCATCCGCTCGGGCCGCGACGAATTCATCTTCGCGCCGCCGGGTCTCGGCATCAACCAACAGCCGGCCACCGGCATCCGGGCCAAGCCGGTCGACCAGGAGATCTATGCCCGCTCGGGCATCGACCGCGGCGCCGTAAAGGGGCTCTACACCTACGACGCCTTCGCGCCGCTGCCGCTGTTCGTGCTCGAGCGCTTCGGCTTCTGCGGCGCCGGCGAGGCTCTGGACTTCGTCCAGGGCGGCACGATCGGCCCCGGCGGCTCGCTGCCGCTCAACACCCATGGCGGGCTTCTGTCGGAGGCCCATGTCGCCGGCTGGAACCATCTGCGCGAGATGGTCCGCCAGCTGCGCGGCCAGGCCGGTCCGCGCCAGATCGCCGACGCGGATGTCCTGCAATGGGCGACCTGCTGGGGCGATTCCGTCCTTCTGGCCGCCTGACCCCAGCGGGCGCCGCATTCCGTTTCGTCACAACGGCCCTGCGCTCCCGGCCCGCTGATGGCCACCGCTCTGCCGAAAGCCCAATTCGATCGATCCGTCCGGGTCCGGCCGACCCGCACGAGGCCCTGGAGGCACCCCATGACGGCCCCGCCGAGCGAATCCGCTCCGTCCTCACACGCCCCATCCCCGCACGCCAAGCCGCGGCCGCGCATGAGCCCGGACAGCAAGCCCTTCTGGGACGGCTGCCGGCGCCACGAACTGCTGCTGCCGACCTGCGAGGACTGCGGCCGCGCCCACCTGCCGCCGGGGCCGGTCTGCCCCTTCTGCTTCTCCGACCGCCTCGCCTGGAAGAAGGCCTCCGGCCGCGGCCGCATCTCGACCTTCGTGGTCGTCCACAAGGAGTGGTTCCCGGCCTTCAAGCCGGACCTGCCCTATAACGTCGTCCAGGTCGAGCTTGAGGAAGGTCCGCGCCTGACCGCCAATCTGGTCGGCCATGGCGGCCGCAAACCGGTCATCGGCGAGGCGGTCCGCATCGTCTTCGACACCATCGACGACACCCTGACCATGCCGCGCTTCGAGCCGGCCTGACCGGCCCCAAGGCCGCACCGTCCGCCCGCCCCGCGCCGGCTCGCCCACACCGCCTCCGCCGTCCGTACTCGGCGGCGGACGGGAAGCCGGCAGCGGCGAGGCCGGGCGGCGGCCGGGCGGCGACGTCGGTCGCGTCGCCCGCCCCGTCACGCGAGGGCAGACAGCCCCCGGAACGGCGCGCCGCCGCCGAAGCCGCCGGCGCCGTCTTCAGCCGCGGCCGATATAGGGCATCTTGGTCGCCATGATGGTCATGAACTGGACGTTGGCGGAGAGCGGCAGGCCGGCCATGTGCAGGACGGCGTCGGCGACCAGCTGGGCGTCCATAGTCGGCTCGGGGGCGAGCGTGCCGTTGGCCTGGGGGACGCCCTTCGAGATGGCGGTGGTCATGTCGGACGCCGCGTTGCCGATGTCGATCTGGCCGCAGGCGATGTCGTAGGGCCGGCCGTCGAGCGAGATGGAGCGGGTCAGGCCGGTCACGGCATGCTTGGAGGCCGTGTAGGCGACCGAGCCGGGCCGCGGCACATGGGCCGAGATGGAGCCGTTGTTGATGATCCGGCCCCCCTGCGGCACCTGCCGGCGCATCAGGTTGAAGGCGCTGCGCGCGACCAGGAAGACGCCGTGGACGTTCACGTCGATGACGCGCTTCCAGTCCTCCCAGGCCGTGTCTCCGACCGGGGTCGAGATCAAGCCGACGCCGGCATTGTTGAAGACCACGTCGAGACGGCCGAACCGGGCCTCGATGGCGGCGAACAGGGCGTCGACCGCCGCCGGATCGGACACGTCGCAGGGCGCGACCAGGATGCGCTCGGCCGGCGCCCCGGATTCGTCGGCGGCCGCCTGCAATTCGGCGGCGCGGCGGCCGACCAGGACCACCGCGTAACCTGCGGCCAGGAACGTGATCGCGGTCTTCCGGCCGATCCCGGAACTGGCGCCGGTGATCAGCGCGACGCGAATATCGGACATGGTTTCCTCCCAAACCTCGGACAATTAGGGGCGCGACCATGTCATGTTTTCGCCGCTCCGTCAGCCTCCCGAACGCCACCCCGCCATGCCGCCGGAGCAGGCCCGTCCCACGCGCCTTTGGCCCGGCCCGGCGGGATCTCGCGGATCGGCCTCCGGTGTCGGCTGACCGTCGCGATCCGCATGCTATAGTTGCAGTCTTGCCCGATCGTGCGCGGAGTTGCCGGCGTGACCCCTCGAAATCCCGTCGTCGCCGATCCGGCCGGAAAGGCCGGTCGCCGCGTGCCGTGTGGCTGGAGCGCCCTGCCCGATCTTGCCCTTCGGCCGGTTCGAATCATCGCGCTTTGCGCGGGCCTGCTGGGCGGCCTGGACTGCGCGCCGGCCCGGGCCGACCCCTGGGAGGATTGCCTCAACGGCAAAACCGACATGGTCGAGGCGAGTTGCACCGCGGCAATCCGGCTCGGGCGCCATCCCAAGAGCCAATTGGCGGCGGCTTACGAGACGAGAGGCCTGTCGAGGATGACTGCCGGCCGCCTCGACGACGCGATTGCGGACTTCACGAAGGCGCTCGCACTCGACCCGCGGAGGGGCTCAGCCCTTCACAATCGAGCCTTCGCCCATACTGCCGCCGGTCGGAACGACCTTGCCGAACAGGACGCCTCGGCGCTGATTGCGCTCGATCCGGGCGAGGCGTCCTCATACACATTGCGCGGCATCCTATACAATCAGAAAGGCGATCAAATCCGCAGCCTTGAAGATCTGAATTATGCCATCAAACTTGATCCCAAGGAATGGTTTGCCTATTCGTATCGAAGCCAAGTCTACGCCTTGCAAAAAGAATTCAGGAAGGCGCTAGAGGACATCACCAAGTCCATAGAACTTGAACCCGATTATCCATGGAATTACTGGGATCGCGCCGTCGTTTTGGACAGCAGGCCGATGAATTTCTTCGACGGAATCGTATACCTATCCGACGTCCAGAAGTTCATCGGTTTCGTGCCGGACTTCGCGCCAGCCCATGTCCTGCTCGCCCTGCATTTTACAGGATCAAATCGTCCCGATCGCGCCATTGAGACGCTCTCCAAAGCTCTTGAAATCTATAATCAAACAACCGACGAGAAATACGATAAACCGATCATCCACACCTACAAGGGCACCCCGATCGGTCGGATCTTCAGTGCCCAAGAAAACAATAAGACAATCGCAGGAGCCTACAATTTGCGCGGCCTGTTGCTTCAACAGCAGAAAAAATTCAATGAATCCGTTCAGGATTTCAACGCCGCGGCCGCGATCGCTCCCGCCGATACCGGCATCTTCCTGAATCGAGCAAAAAGTCTCTCTGAACTCAAGAACTTCCCGGCGGCACTTGCGGACCTGAACATCGCGATCGCCAACGGCCCGCCGTCGACAGAGGCCTATTTCCTGCGCGGCATGGCCCGGCGGGCTGTCGGTTCGACCACCGACTCAATCGCCGACTTCTCGAAAGCCATCGAACTGAAACCCGGCGACCCCGTGGCGTTCAACAATCGTGCGATCTCACACATGACCCTCGGCGATCGCGACGCAGCTCTGGCGGACTTCCAGCGCGCGATCGATATCGACCCGGCCTTCGCGGCTCCGCGGCGCAACAAGGGCAAGCTCCATTTCGAGCGCGGCGAAAACGAACAGGCGCTGGCCGAATATTCCGAATTCATCCGGCTGCAGCCGAAATTTGCCGCCGCCTACGCCACGCGGGCGGCGATCTACGAGAGGCTCGGACAGGCGGATCGGGCCCTCGACGACTATCGGACGGTGGTCCGGTTGCGGTCGGCGGAATTGATCCTCAAGCCTGACGATGCCTCCGCCCTGAACGACCGCAGTTGGGCCAATGCCCATCTCGGCCAGCCCGACCTCGCCCTGGAGGATATCGAGCGCGCCCTGACCATCCGGCCGCGCGACGGGTCGCTGCTCGACACGCGCGGCTACGCGCTCCTGAAACTCGGCCGCATCGAGGAGGCGATCGTCGACTTCAAGGCGGCGATCGCCATCAAGCCGGCGGATGCGGAACTGCAGGCCCATCTCGCCGAGGCGGAAGCCGCCCTGCGCGCCGCGAAGCCGTAGCGCGGAAGCGGCGTCCGAGGTTCGATTCCGGCAGACGAGAACGCCCCGCTCCCGCTCCCGCCCCCGCCCCAGGCCCGATGGCGGCCGGCCGGGACCGGGAGCGACCCGGTCGACCCGCCCGATCGGCCAGCGGCCGGGCCGGCCCTACTGGGCGGCGATCAGGATGAACTCGACCAGGATGTTCGGGTCGGCCATCTCGACGACGCCGGCGGCGCGCGCCGGGCAGGCGTTGCGGTCGATCCACTGATCCCAGACGGCGTTGACGGCGTCGTAGTCCTGCATGCTCTTCAGCCAGATCGTGGCCGAGAGGACCTTGGACCGATCGCTGCCGAGTTCGGCGAGGATCCGGTCGACCCGGGCCAGCGCCTGGGCGGCCTGCTCGGCGGCGCCGCAGGTCCAGTCGTCGCCGACCTGGCCGGCGAAATAGATCGTGCCCTGGTGGACGACGGCGCGGCTGCGCCGCCCGTTCTGGTCGATCCGCGTGATGGTCATGGTGGGGCGAATCCCGTTTTGGGCGCAGCAGGCAGTGTGTCGGGCATCCTGCGGCGCGCGGTGGCTGTGAAGCGGGCGAACGGGACCGACGCATGGTGTTGCGGCCGGCCCCGGCAACGCGTCAGGCATCCTCGGCGTCGGAGCGCGATCGGAACCGGGCCGCCTGGGCGGACTGCTCGGCGCGAACCCAGGCGGCGTCCAGATGATCGATCAGAAGCCGCTTCAGAAGTTGTCCGTCGCGCGCCTCCAGGGCGTCGATGATCGCCGCATGCTGCGCGCTGACCGAGGACCAGTCGCTCTGCCGCATGATTCCGAGGAAGCGGATGCGGTGCAGGCGCAGGTTCAGCGTCTTGTGCAGTTCGATCAGGGTGTCGTTGCGGGTCGCCCGCGCGATGCGCAGGTGGAAGGCCTGATTCTCGCGGAAGTAACCGATCCGGTCGCCCTCGGCGCGCGCCGCGATCATGCGCTCCTGATAGCCGCGCAGCGCCAGCACGTCCGCATCGTCGCGATTCTCGCAGGCCATCTCGCCGGCGAGGCCTTCGAGCGTGGCGTAGACCCGCAGCATGTTCTTGATCTCGGTCGGCGACGGGTCGGCGACCAGGGTCCGCTTGTTCGGAAAGACCCGGACGAGCCCTTCCAGCGCGAGAATCTTCAGCGCCTCGCGCAGCGGCGTGCGCGAGACGCCGAGTTCGTCCGACAGCGTCTGCTCGACGATCCGCTCCCCCGGCTTGATCATGTCGTGGATGATCAGGTCGCGAAGCTGGCTGGCGATCCGCCGGGGCAGCGGCTGGAGATCGAGCGCGGCAGCGACGGGCGCCGCGCGATCCGGGCGTGGCTCGGCCGCCGCCGCAGCGGCAGCCGGCATGGCGGCGGCAGCCGCCTCGATGACGGCCTTTGGCATGTCGGGACTGCGGGTCACGCGTCGATCCACCCTCATCGACCCGGAATGCGCCGGGCCATCGACATGTAACCGGGTTTCGCATTGTATTCAACTGGGTAATTCTCCGACCGGGCCGGGCATCCACCCACGGCGTACCAGCCGGCGGGCAATACCGGAAACGCCGTGCCAACGACCGCCCGACGATTGGCATTTTATATCTTTATCAAGGAGATAAGTATCCCAATCTAAGGGGCCGCCGGACCCTCGGGGGCGGTTCGGCTGCCGATCTTTCGGGCAGCACGCCCAGCAGTCCGTATTGCCAATCCTCCATGATTGTGCACTGTATCCAATTCATGGCCGGCGCACGGGGCCGGAAGGCGGATCCGGGGCCTTCGCACGGTCGCCGGTGATGAGGGGGTCGGTATGAGAAGTCATGTCGCCGGCATTCCGGGCAAACTGCTCGGCGCCTGGATCCTGTTTGCGGTCTTTCTGCATCTCTACTGGGCCGGGACCGGCTATCCGGAGCCGCTCGCGCTCGCCGCGATGCATCTGGCCCTGTTCGTGCCGCCGGTCTTCCTGCTGTTCCCGGCCAACGAACGTTCGCCGAAGACAAAGCCGAGCCTCTTCGACTACCTGCTGGCGGTCGCCGCGCTGGTGCCCAACGTCTACATCTATTGGAATCAGGCCGAGCTCTACGAGCGGACGATGTTCATCGACCCCGTGTCGCCGCTGCAGCTCGCGCTCGGCACCGCCATGACGGTGACGGTGGTCGAGGCGACCCGCCGGTCGATCTCGGTGACGTTGGCCGGCCTGGTGGTGGTGGTGATCGCCTACATGCTGCTCGGTCACCTTCTGCCGGGCGCCTGGAACTACCGGCAGCTGTCCTTCGCCCATGTCACCGAGATCACCTATCTGTCGATCGGCAGCGGGCTCTACGGTCCGCTCACGGTGATGAGCGCGACCATCGTCGCGGTGTTCCTGATCTTCGGGTCGCTGATGCAGGGCAGCGGCATGAGCCGGCTGTTCGGCAATTTCGGCGCGATCACCGGCGGCCGCTTCACCGGCGGGCCGGCCAAGGTGGCGGTGATCAGTTCGGGCCTGTTCGGCATGATGAGCGGATCGTCGGTCGCCAATGTCGTGGTGACCGGCTCGATCACCATTCCGATGATGAAGCGCCTCGGCTTCCGCCCGGTCTTCGCCGCCGGCCTGGAGGCCGCGGCCAGCGTCGGCGGACCGCTGGTGCCGCCGGTCATGGGCGCGGCCGCCTTCATCATGTCGGAGATGATCGCCGTCCCCTATTCGGAGATCATCAAGGCGGCGGCGCTCGGGGCGGTCCTCTACTACATCAACCTCATCGCCGTGGTGCATTTCGAGGCCAAGAAGCTCGGCATCGGCGCGATCCCGAAGGCCCACCTGCCGAGCCTGCGCGACATCGGCCGCGACCTGCACCTGCTGGTCCCGCTGGCGACGCTGGTCACGCTGATGATGCTGCGCTTCTCGCCCTATCTGGCCGCCTACTGGGCGACCATCACGACCGTCATCATCGCCGCGCTGCGCCAGCATACCCGCATGGGCCTGTTCCGCGTGCTGCAGCATCTGCGCGACGGCGGCTACCTGATCGCGATGATCGTGGTCGCGGTCACCTCGGCCGGCATTATCACGGCCGCCCTGTCGAGCACGGGCGTGCTGCTCGCCTTCACGGGCATGATCAAGAGCCTCGGCGGCCAGTCGCTGCTGCTGCTCTCGATCCTGATCGCCAGCACCTGCCTGATCATCGGCGTCGGCATCCCGACCACGCCGGCCTATATCATCACGGCCGCGATCGGCGCGCCGATCGTCGCCGAACTGGGCGTGCCGCTGCTCGCCGCCCATCTCTTCATCTTCTATTTCGCGGTCCTGGCCGATGCCTCGCCGCCGGTCGCCCCGGTCGCCGATGCGGCGGCGACGATCGCCGGCGCGCCGGCCGTCACGACCGGCTTCTATGCCTGCCGCTTCGCGCTCGGCGGTTTCGTCGGCGGCCTCGCCTATGTGTTCGAGCCGGGCCTGATCCTGCGCGGCAGCTGGCTCGACATCCTCGCCACGCTGACGGCGCTCGGCTGCGGGCTCGTGCTGATCGCCGCAGGCCTCGCCGGCTATGCCTGGGCGCGGCTGTCGATCCTCAGCCGGCTCGCGCTGGTCTCGGCCGGCTGCCTCTGCTGCCTCGCCTACCAGTGGCCGGTCATCGAACGGGCCGCCCTGGGGCTCTTCGCGATCGCCATCCTGATCCTGCTCGGGCGCCTGATGGAGGCGCGCGGGCTGACCACCCCCCTGCGGCCGGCCGAGCCCGTCGTCCTCGAAGGAGAAAGACCATGACCATGACGCGCCAGAAGACCTATTACGGCGTCAGCGTCGGCATCCTGATGGTGCGCTCCTACTTCCAGCGCTTTGTCGGCGATATCGGCAATGCGCTGACCTGGGACTTCCCCGTCCAGTACAAGATCGTCCATGACGCCACCCCGGCGCGGATGACCGATCTGCACAATGTCGACCTGCTCGAGGCCTTCAAGAAGGCCGCGCAGGAACTGATCGACAGCGGCGTCGACGGCATCACCACGACCTGCGGCTTCCTGTCGATCTACCAGAAAGAACTGGCCGAATTCTGCAGCGTGCCGGTCGCCACCAGCAGCCTCCTGCAGGTGCCGATGGTCCAGCGCCTGATCCCGGCCCGCAAGAAGGTCGGCATCCTGACCTATTCGGCCGCCTCGCTGAACGGACGCTATTTCGAAGGTGTCGGCGTCGATCCCGCGACCCCGGTCGCCGGCATGCCGACCGACAGCGAATTCGTCCGCTCGATCCGCGACGGCGACGACACCGTGCCGTTCGAGGTCCTCAAGGAAGAGGTGCTCGCCGCCACGGCACGCCTCCTCGAGCGCGAGCCCGAGATCGGCGCGATCGTGTCGGAATGCACCAATCTGACGCCCTACAGCGCCGACATCGTCGCCCGCTTCGGCGTGCCGGTCTACGACGCCGTCACGCTGGTCAACTGGTTCCACGGCGGCCTGCGCCCGCGCCGGTTCGTGCAGTCATGAGCCATGCCGCCTTCGCCATCGTCGGTGGTGGGCTGGTCGGAGCCGGGATCGGCTATGGCCTGGCGAAGGCCGGCCACGACGTGCTGCTGCTCGACGAGGGCGATGTCGCCTTCCGCGCCGCACGCGGCAATTTCGGCAATGTCTGGGTCCAGGGCAAGGGCTTGAACAGCCCCACCTATGCCGATCTGAGCCGCGGCGCCGCGCTCGGCTGGCGCGACTTCGCGGCCGAACTCGAGGACCTCTCGGGGGTGCCGCTGCATTTCTCGCAGAACGGCGCCTTCTATGTCTGCCTGAGCGCGGCCGAGCTGGACCGTCGCGCCGACGCGCTCCTGGCGGCCGAGGCGGCCAGCCGGATTCCGAGCGGCGTCGAGCGGGTCGATCGCAGCGCCATCGCCGCCGTCATTCCCGAGATCGGCGAGACGGTCGCCGGCGCCACCTTCTGCCCGCTCGACGGGATGGTCGATCCGCTGCGCCTGTTGCGGGCGCTCCTGTCCGGCTACCAGCGTTTCGGCGGGCGGGTGCAGGCCGGCGCACGGATCGCGCGGATCGACGGCGACGGCCGCGGCTTCGTGCTGCAGGGCGCCGCCGGCACCGTGGCCACGGCCGACCGGGTCGTGCTGGCGGCCGGGCTCGGCAATGCCGCGCTCGCCCCGCAACTCGGCCTGACGGCGCCGGTCCGTCCGGTGCGCGGTCAGGTGTTCGTCACCGAGAAGCTGCGCCCCTTCATGTCCTGCGGCATCCATTTCATCCGCCAGACGGCGGATGGCGGCGTCATCTGCGGCGAATCCTCCGAGGAGGCCGGCTTCGACGAGGCGACCACCCGCCCGGTGCTGCGCGATTCCGCCGCGAAGATCACGGCCGTCCTGCCGCTGCTGCGCCATGTCCGCGTCGTCCGCGCCTGGGGCGCGTTGCGCGTGATGAGCCCGGACGGCCTGCCGGTCTACCAGCGCTCCGCCACCCATCCGGGCGCCTATCTGGCGTCCGTGCATAGCGGCGTGACGCTGCTGCCCTTCCATGCCGGCCCGTTCGCCGCCGCGCTTGCCGGCGACTGGCTCGCGCCCGACCTCGCCGCCGCCTTCTCGCCGGAGCGCTTTCATGTTTAGGAGCCTGACCGAACCGACCGGCCGGCTGGTCACGGTCTCCCTCGACGGGCGGAGCGTTGAGCTGCCCGAGGGCGACAATCTCGCCGTGGCGCTGCTGCGCGCCGGGCACGGACCGTTCCGCACCACGCCGGTGAAGGCCGCGCCGCGCATGCCCTATTGCATGATGGGCGTGTGTTTCGAATGCCTCGCCGAGATCGATGGCGTGCCCAACCGGCAGACCTGCCAGGAGCGGGTGGTCCCGGGCCAGAGCATCCGCCGCCAGGACGGCGCGCGGTCGACCGGTTCGGCGGTCCCGCCCGCTCCCGCCGCACGAGGCACGCCATGACGGCCGGCCCCGCACATCAGGCCGCCGCCGACGGCGCGACCGTCGATCTGGCGATCGTCGGCGCCGGACCGGCCGGCATGGCCGCCGCCATCCGGGCGGCCGAACTCGGCCTGGCGGTGGTCGTGTTCGACGACCAGCCGGCCCCCGGCGGGCAGATCTACCGCAATGTCGCCCATCCCCCGCCCCTGCCGCGGCATGTTCTCGGGCCGGACTATCACGCCGGGGCCGCCCTGGTCGCCCGGTTCCTGGCGTCCGGCGCCGCGTATCGGCCGTCGAGCCTGGTCTGGCACATGGCGGAGGGCAGCCTTTCCCATACCGGGCCGGACGGCGGCGGGACGCTCGCCGCCCGCCGCATCCTGCTCGCCACCGGCGCCATGGAGCGTCCCTTCCCGGTGCCGGGCTGGACGCTTCCCGGGGTGATGACCGCGGGCGCCGCGCAAATCATGCTGAAGACGTCGGCGACGGTGGCCGACGACGCCGTCTTCGCCGGCAGCGGCCCGCTGCTCTATCTCGTCGTCGCCCAGTATCTGAGGGCCGGCATCCGCATCCGCGCCCTGCTCGACACCACGCCGAGGGGCGCGCGGCGGCGCGCGCTGAGCCGGCTCGGATCGGCCTGGTCCGGCCGCACGACCCTCGCCAAGGGGCTCGGCCTGCTGGCCGAAATCCGGCGGGCCGGCGTGACGGTCCATCGCCATGTCACCGATCTGGCGGCCGTCGGCGCCGACCGGCTCGACGCCGTCACCTGGCGATCGGGCACGGTGCGCCATCGCCTCGACTGTCGGACGCTGTTTCTGCACCAGGGCATCGTGCCGAACGTCAACGCGGCGATGGCCGTCGGCTGCCGCCATGGCTGGGACGAGGGCCAGTTGTGCTGGCGTCCGGCGCTCGACGCGGCCGGCCGCAGCAGCGTCGCCGGCGTGATGGTCGCCGGTGACGGCGGCGGCATTGCGGGCGCCGTGGCGGCCGCGCTGTCCGGCGAGATCGCCGCCATCGCGGCGGCCTCCGATCTCGGCCGGATCGACGACGCCACCCGCGACCGGCTGATCGCCCCTCTGGAAAGCCGGCGCCGCCGCGACATGGCCGTCCGTCCGTTCCTCGAAACGCTCTACCGGCCGGCCGACGCCTACCGCATCCCGTCGCAGGACGAAACCCTGGTCTGCCGCTGCGAAGAGGTCGACCGCGGCACCCTCGCCGAGATCGTGCGCCGCGGCTGTCCCGGTCCGAACCAGATCAAGGCCTTCAGCCGTTGCGGCATGGGGCCGTGCCAAGGCCGGCTATGCGGCCACACCGTCACGGAACTGTTCGCCGACCTGACCGGACGATCCCCCGACGCGGTCGGCCACTACCGCATCCGCATGCCGATCAAGCCGGTCACGCTCGGCGATATCGCCGGGCCGTGAACCCAAGGAGGAGACCTGCCCCGTGAAGCCCGAACCGCTTTCCTACGACACTGCACCGCCGGCATCGCAGGCCGTGATCGACGACATCAAGCAGACCCGCAAGGTCGAGGATGTCAACGACTTCTGGAAATACCTCGCCAACGACCCGGTCACCATGAAGCGGACCTGGGAGAGCGTGAAGGAGGTCATGCAGCCGGGCGCGCTCGACGTGCTGACCAAGGAGATGCTCTATCTCGCGGTCTCGATCACCAACAGCTGCACCTATTGCATCGCCAGCCATTCGGCCGCGGCCGCCAAGGCCGGCATGTCGAAGGAGATGTTCGGCGAACTGGTCGCCGTGGTCGGGATGGCGAACGAGACCAACCGTCTGGTCACCGCCTATCGGGTGCCGGTCGACAAGGCCTTCGGGGGCTGACGCACCGATGAGCGCGACCGAAGACACCGAAGCCCTGACCGCACTCTGCGCACGGCTCGCCCGCATCCCGACCGCAACGCTGTCGAGCCAACTCATCAAGCGCGGGCTCAAAGCGACCTATATCGGCGGCGCCCGCCGCCTGATCGGCACCGACGCGATCTGCGGCCCGGCCTTCACGGTCCGCTTCATTCCGGGCCGGGAAGACCGCACCGTGCCGGAGAGCTATGCCTGGCCGGGCGCCCTGCCGGCCGCCATGGATGCCGCCCCGCCCGGCAGCGTCGTCGTGATCGACGCCAACGGCCATCGCGGCGCCGGCACGTTCGGCGACATCTTCGCCGGGCGCCTCAAGGTCCGTCAGGTCCGGGGCATCGTCTGCGACGGCGCGGCACGCGACCTGCCGGGCCTTGAACGGGTCGGCCTGCCGGTCTGGGCCGACGGCACCTGTGCCCCGCCGTCGATCGGCGGCCTGACCTTCGCCGGCTGGGGCGATCCGATCGGCTGCGGCGGCGCCGCGGTCTATCCCGGCGACATCATCGTCGCCGATCGCGACGGCGCCCTGGTCGTGCCCGTGGCCGTCGCCGGCGAGATCGCCGCCCCTGCGGAAGAGCAGGACCGTTTCGAGACCTGGGTCCAGGCCCGTGTCGAGGAGGGCCGCCCGCTGGTCGGCCTCTATCCGGCCGATGCCGGGACCCTCGCGGAATACCGAAACCACCAGGAGGCCCGGTAGCACGGCGATACCGTGCATACCGGCAAGAGAGGAGTTCGCTATGCGTTTCGCATCGACTTGGAAGTCCGTCCGCCTCGCCCTCGCGGCCGCCGGCCTTGCCTTGGGCACCGTGGCTTCGGCCTCCGCCCAGACCATCGAATGGTCCTCGGGATCCCCGGGTGGCGCGTGGTTCACCCAGACCACCGGGGTCTCGGCCATCGTGATGGAGAGCATCCCGGGCCTGAACATCCGCGTCGTGCCGGGCGGCGGCAAGGACAATCCGAGCCGCATCCAGGCCGGCATCAGCCAGATCGCCATGGGCATCGACTTCCTGTCCAAGGCCGCCCGCGACGGCAGCGATCCCTACAAGAGCCCGATGGACAAGGTCCGCACCCTCGGATCGACGGGCGTCGCGGTCTACTTCATGGTCTATGTTCAGGCCGACGAGACCCGCTCACTCGACAAGCTCCTGGCCGACCCGACCCTCAAGATCGGCGTCACGCCGCAATCGACGTCGGAATATCTGACGCTCCAGCGCGCGCTCGCCTTCTACGGCAACTCGGCCGAAAAGATCCGCGCCGGCGGCGGCAAGATGATCGTGTCCGCCTATAGCGAACTGATCCAGGGCTTCAACGACGGCCAGTTCGATGTGCTGTGGACGGCCGGCGAAATTCCGTCGGGCATCGCCAGTCAGGTTCAGGACGGCCGGCGCAAGACCAAGCTGCTGCCCTTCCCGGCCGAGCTCAGCAAGGATTTCGCGGCCCGCTTCGGCTATGCCGAGGCGACCATCAAGAACGGTTCCTTCCCGGCCCTGCAGAGCGCCGACCTGCCGGTGACGGCGATGGGCAACCTCTACCTGGTTTCCGCCGACCTGCCGGACGACCTCGTCTACAAGATCACCAAGGCGATCATCGACAACCGCGCCCGCCTGCCGAACATCTATCAGGCGATGAAGGGCTTCGATCCGGCCGACGCCTGGACGATGCGGCCGGTGCCGCTGCATCCGGGCGCCGAGAAGGCCTATCGCGACGCCGGCTTCCTGAAGTGATCCGGCGCGCGCCGGCGGCAAACGGTCCCGGCTGCCGCCGAGGCCGGTCGTCGTCGGCGCGCGTCTCCCCCGAAACCCTCCCGCCGGCCGGTGCCGCAGCGCATCGCAGGATCGCAGCGGCGCCGCGCTGACGCCCTTGGCGGCCGGGACGATGGCTGGAGGATCCGCGACGGGTCGCTGCCGCCGTCGCCGCTCCCGCCGTCCCGGATACGAATCTCGTGCCCTTGGGGCCTCGGCACTGGCGGGTCCGGACTGTATCCGTCAGATTGCGATCCCCGACGCAACCGTCCGCAATTCCGACCAGGTGCATTCATGAACGGCCCCAAAGGACCCAATACCCGCCTCGCCCATCTCGGCAACCGGCCGCACGATTTTCACGGCTTCGTCAACCCGCCGGTCGTCAGGGCCTCGACCGTGCTCTTCCCCGATGCCGAAACGCTGACCGCGCGGCGCCAGAAATACACCTACGGCACCCAGGGCACCCCGACCACGGACGCGCTGGCCGACGCCGTCAACGACCTGGAGGGCTCCGCCGGGACCATCTTCGTCCCCTCGGGCCTTGCCGCCGTCACGGTGCCGCTGCTCGCCTTCCTGTCGGCCGGCGACCATCTCCTGATCGTCGATTCCGTCTACGGCCCGACGCGGCGCTTCGCCAATGCAATGCTGGCCCGCTTCGGCGTCGAGGTCGACTATTACGACGCCGAGATCGGCGCCGGCATCGCCGCGAAGCTGAAGCCGAACACCAAGGTCGTGTTCACCGAATCGCCGGGCTCGAACACGTTCGAACTGCAGGATATCGATGCCGTTGCGGCTGTTGCGCACAAGGCCGGCGCCATCGTGATGATGGACAATACCTGGGCGACGCCGCTCTACTTCCGGCCGCTCGACCATGGCGTCGACATCTCGATCCATGCGGCGACCAAGTATCCGGCCGGCCATTCCGACATCCTGTTCGGCATGGTCTCCGCCAATGCCGCCTGCTGGCCGCGGCTCAAGGATACCCAGACCAATCTCGGCACCTGCGTCAGCTCCGACGAGGCCTACCAGGTCCTGCGCGGCCTGAGGACCATGGGGGTGCGCCTCGACCGGCACCGCGACAGCGCGCTCGCGCTGGCCGCCTGGCTCGAAACCCAGCCGCAGGTCGACCGCGTGCTGCATCCCGGGCTGCCGAGCCATCCGCAGCATGACCTGTTCCGGCGCGACTTCGCGGGCTCCAGCGGCATCTTCTCCTTCGTCCTCAAGGGCGGCGGCGCCGCCGAGGCGGCCCTGTTCCTGAACGCCCTGACGATCTTCGGTCTCGGCTTCTCGTGGGGCGGCTACGAAAGCCTCGCCGTGCCGGTCAATCTCGACGACCGCACCCTCCCGCAGGCCTATGCGGGGCCGGTGATCCGCCTGCAGATCGGGCTGGAGGATGTCGCCGACCTGCGCGCCGATCTCGAAGCCGGCTTCCGCGCCCTCGGCTGAGACCGGCCCGGCAAAGACGGCAGCGGAGCCCCCACCGGGCCCGCTGCCGCGACGGCCTACGCCATCGCCGATCCGGCGGGCGCCCGCATGGACGCAGAAGCGGCGGCTGGCCGAAGCCGGCTGCACGCCCCACGAAATCGCTGCGATCACGGGGCAAAAGACGCTGAAGGAAGTGACCCGGTACACCGCCGCAGCGAACCAAAGGGCCCTCGCCGAGGCCGGTCTGGCGAAGCAGGTCGCGGCCGAGGCAGCGCGCACCACTGTCAAACCGAAATGACCGATTTGCCAAAAAGCCGAAATAGCTAAGCGAATTCAATATGCTTTTTTGGAAATGGTCGGAGTGGCCAGATTCGAACTGACGACCCCCTGACCCCCAGTCAGGTGCGCTACCAGGCTGCGCTACACTCCGATGGCGCTGGGATTAGACGGTTTCGGCGACGCGCGCAACCGAATTTCGGGGTTTCCCACGACGGCGCGTCTCGTCGTCGGGCGGCGCCGGGGGACGGTTTGCGCGAGCGGGCGGCGGTTCGGCCCGCCCGGATCGCCACCCGGATCGCCGGTGCGGCGCCGGGCGTGCCGGGCCTCCTCGAGCGCATGCCAGGCGGGCGGCGGCCTCCACGGCCTCGCCGGCACAGCCGAGCGCCGCCCCGTTCCCTAGCCCGGTTACCGGGCAGCCGGAGCGCCTCCGGCAGCACGGCCGTGGCCCGCCCGGTCACCGGACCGGTCCGGCCTTCAGCGGGCCTGATCGAGCAGGCGTTTGCATTCCAGGAGTTCGAACAGGGTCGCCTGCAGCTGGCGCAGTTCCTCGCGGCTGAGGCGCGGATTGAGCACCGGGCCGGTCTCGCCCTCCGGCCGGCCGGAGGGATTGCCGCGGAAGCGATCGATGATCGCCCCGAAGCCGGAGCGGGTCGGCCCTTCGTCCAGGCCCTCGCGGGCCGTCTGGGCGGCACGCGGCGTCCGGCTCGTCTCCCCGGTCGGCAGGTGAGGATCGGCCGCCCTGAGCGAGGGGCCGCGGGTCGGCGGGGTCGCCATCGGGTCGCGCGCATGGCCGACGACCCGGTCGATCGAATCGCCGGCCGCGGGGGCGAAGCGCTGGGCCATCGCGGCCGCCGAGGCCTCGCGCCGGGCCTCCCCGTGATCCAGATCGCCCGGACCGCGCCGCGTGTCGCCCGGCCGTTCGGAACCGTAGCGCTCGGGCTCGTAGCCGCCCGGCAGGGCGGCCCCGGCCGCGTCGGCTTCCGCCGGATAGGCGTCGTCCGCATAGCCGTCGTCCGAATAGCCGCCGGCCTCCTCGGACATGTCGTAGCCGTCGTCTTCCGGAATCGGGCGCCCGCCGGACCGCTGAACGCCGTCGGCACTCGGCTGCGGGGCGCCGTCCCGCCAGACATTCATGACGAAGCGCACGCCCTGCGCCTTCAGGATGCGCTGGACGCCGCGGATCGTATAGCCTTCGCCGTAGAGGAGGTGCCGGATGCCGCGCAGCAGTTCGACATCGTCGGGGCGGTAGTAGCGCCGCCCGCCGCCCCGCTTCAGGGGGCGGATCTGCGGAAATTTGGTTTCCCAGAAGCGCAGGACATGCTGCGGGAGACCGAGATCGGCAGCGACTTCGCTGATCGTCCGGAAGGCGTCTGGGCTCTTGTCCACGTCACGCAACCGCTGAGTGGCACCGGCGGCCTGTCCGATCGACGGGCCGCCGCGACCCGCATCACTCGGCTTCCGCCAACGCCTGGTTGATCTTCTGCTTGAGAACGTTGGATGGCTTGAACACCATCACGCGGCGAGGAGAAATCGGCACTTCCTCGCCGGTCTTTGGGTTTCGTCCGATCCGCTCGCCTTTCTGGCGGACCAGGAAAGAACCGAAGGACGAGAGTTTCACCGACTCGCCCCGGACAAGGCAATCGGAAATCTCGTCCAGAACCATCTCGACCAGATCGGCAGATTCGGTCCGTGACAGACCGACTTTCTGATAGACCGCCTCGCAGAGGTCGGCCCGGGTAACCGTCTTGCCCCCCATCTCCCAACCCTCTCGCGTTGGTCCGATCCCGCCCGACCGGACACCTTGCAGGCGAACTCGCATTTCGGCTCGCATTTGGGCAGGCTATTGTAAGTTCCCCTTCTCGGTCAATGGCCTGCACCGCTGCGGTGCACCCACATACCGCATTAAGCGCCCCGATAGGCGATGTTCCGGACCACGCCGGAGCCCATGAGGGTCTCCGCGAGGCTCTCCGCACCGAGGGCTGCGCCGCGCAAAATGGGGATGCGGGCGATTGACGCTAAAAATCGAATCGCCCGGTTAAGGCGGCGCTCACCAGCGGATCAGACAGGCTCCCCAGGTGAAGCCGCCGCCCATCGCCTCCAGGAGGACCAGATGTCCGGGCTTCAGCCGGCCGTCGCGCACCGCCTGATCGAGCGCCAGCGGGATCGACGCCGCCGAGGTGTTGCCGTGGCGATCGACCGTGACCACGACCTTCTCGGCGGCGATGCCGAGCTTCTTCGCACTTGCGTCAATGATGCGGCGATTTGCCTGATGGGGCACGAACCAATCGATCGTTTCGGCGCTGTCGCCGGTCGCCGCGAAGCTGTCGCGGATCACGTCAGTGATCATGCCGACCGCGTGCTTGAACACCTCCCGGCCTTCCATGCGCAGATGGCCGGCGGTCTGGGTGGTCGACGGGCCGCCGTCGACATAGAGCTTCTCCCGGTGGCGGCCGTCGGCGCGCAGATGCGCGGTCAGGAGGCCGCGGTCGGCCATCGTGCCGGGCTGCTCGGAGGCCTCGACCACGACCGCGCCGGCGCCGTCGCCGAACAGCACGCAGGTCGTCCGGTCGGTCCAGTCCAGGATGCGCGAGAAGGTCTCCGCGCCGATGACCAGCGCGCGGGTCGCCAGGCCGGCCTTGATCTGCGCGTCGACGGTTGCCAGCGCATAGACGAAGCCCGAGCAGACCGCCTGGATGTCGTAGGCGAAGCCGCGGGTGATGCCGAGCGCCGCCTGGACCTGGGTGGCGGTCGCCGGGAAGGTGTAGTCCGGCGTCGCGGTGGCGACCACGACGAGATCGATGTCCGCGGGGGCGAGACCCGCCTGGGCGAGTGCGGCCTCGGCCGCCCGGGTCGCCAGCACCGACGTGGTCTCGTCCGGCGCGGCGCGGCGGCGTTCCCGGATTCCGGTGCGTTCGACGATCCAGTCGTCGCTGGTCTCGACGATGCGGGTCAGGTCGTCATTGGTCAGGATCTCGGCGGGCAGATAGGCGCCAACGCCGCGGATCACGGTGCGAATCACGGTCAATCCTCACCTGCCTCCGCAACCGCGAGGTCGAGCGAGCCCCCGGCACGGTGATAATTCGAAATGCCCTGGGCGATCTTGGCCATCAGGTCGTTGACCACCATGTCGTAGCCGAGCTCGACGGCGCTCGCGAAGCCTTCGGCATCGGTGCCGCCATGGCTCTTGATGACGATGCCGTTGAGGCCGAGGAACACGCCGCCATTGACCTTGCGCGGGTCCATCTTCTCCCGCAGCCGGTCGAAGGCACTGCGCGCCAGGATGTAGCCGAGCTTGGCGAGCAGGCTGCGGGTCATCGCCTGACGCAGATACTGGGCGATCTGCTTGGCGGTGCCCTCCGCGGTCTTCAGGGCGATGTTGCCCGCGAAGCCCTCGGTGACCACCACGTCGACCGTGCCGCGGCCGATGTCGTCGCCTTCGACGAAGCCGACATAGTCGAGACCCGGCAGGTTGGCGGCCCGCAGCATCTTGGCCGCGTCCTTGACCTGCTCGACGCCCTTGATCTCCTCGACGCCGACATTGAGCAGCCCGACCTTCGGGCGCTCCAGGTCGAACACCGCGCTCGCCATGGCGCTGCCCATGACGGCGAAATCGACCAGCTGGCGGGCATCGGCGCCGACCGTCGCGCCCACGTCGAGCACGATCGATTCGCCGCGCGTCGTCGGCCAGATCGCCGCGATGGCGGGCCGCTGCACGTCGCCGAGGCCGCGCAGGCAGAATCGCGACATGGCCATCAGCGCGCCGGTATTGCCGGCCGAGACGCAGGCCATGGCTTGGCCGGTCTTCACCGCCTCGATCGCCTTCCACATGCTCGACTTCCACCGGCCGGCGCGCAGCGCCTGGCTCGGCTTGTCGTCCATGCGCACGACCACGTCGGTGTGGATCAGCTCGCAGGCCGCTCCCAGGCGCGGATGCGCCTTGATCAGCGGGGCGATGACGCTGCTGTCGCCGTAGATCAGGAAACGCAGGTCAGGCCGGCGCTCCACCGCCAGGGCGACGCCGGGAATCACCATGTCGGGACCGGCGTCGCCGCCCATGGCGTCGATCGATAGAATGATGGGCTTGGCCATCGGGCGGAAAATCTCGCGAAACGTGCCCCTTCCGGAGCGGACGGGCCGATCGGAGGCGGGACAATAGCGTTTCCCCGCCGCCTGACAACCGGTTTCTCTGACATGCCGGCAGAAGCCTCACGCGACCGCGACAGGCCGCGCGTCGATGGCTTCGCCGGGGCGACGCGGCGGCCGATCAGTCCTTCTTCAGCTTGGCCAGCGCAGCGAACGGCGACGGCTTGGCCTCCTCCGGCTCCGCGGCCCCATAGGCTGCGGCGTCGAAAGCGGCCCCGGGCTTGCGCGGATAGGGATCGATGCCGAGCACGAATTGCTGCTCGACCACCGCTCCGGGGTCGAGCGTTCCGCCGGCGAAGAAATCCGGCGGATCCTCGCCGGTCGCCTCGGGATCGGCCTCGGCGGCGGCCGCCAGCCGCTTCAGCCAGGATTCCTCCTCGGCCTCGGGGGCGAATTTCACCTCGATCGTCTCGTCGACCTTCGCCTCCACCGGATCGAGAGACACGACGCAGGTTTGCGTGATGTCGGCCGAGACCCGGCCCTCCATGATGAAGCCGGTCCGCGACCAGGGCTTCACGGTAACCTCCGCTTCCAGGCGGTGGATCGCCGGCAGATCGAGATCGGCGGCCAGCGCGGTGCGCTCGGCCTCGGTCGCCACGATCCGGACCGTGGTGCCGTCGCCTGGAACGTCGGCGATCGACAGCGTGCGCGAGAGAATCGGGGCGGCGTTCGCAGGACTGGTCATGGCTGGCTCACGGAGGTCGTCGCGGCGCCGGAAACGGGGTCCGGCGCGGCGGCATGGGGCTGGGAGGCGGCGTAGGCGGCCGGGTCCGGCCAGGCGATCCGCGCCTCGATGAGATCGTCGGCGGACTGGCCGTCGAGCCGTTCGGTGGCGGCGAGCATATAGGCGGCGACGCGACCGGCCGGCGCGGCGGCGCCGGCATCGCCGCGAAAGACGTTGCGCAGCACCGCCGCGGCAAGATCGACCGCATCGCCGGCCGCGATGGCGCGGCTATAGGCCTGGGACCGGCCGGCATAGGCCATGCCGAGCTTCTTCATCTTCTTTCCGACGGACAGATCGCCGACGCCGAGCTCGCGCAGATTGCGGTCCATGTCGGTGAAGAAGATGTCGAGCACATCCTGGGCGGCAGCGCGCGTGGCGGGCGCCTCCCGGCCGAGCCGGTGGAATATCAGCGTGGCATGGACCAGGATCATCTCGAAGCGGCCCTCCACCGTATCGGGCACGGCGTGGTCGAGATAGAAGGCCGGCTGCCGCGCCTGTGCCACGATCGCGCCATAGACCGCTTGGCGAGACTCGGGAATGCGTCGGCCGAAAAGTCCGAACAGCATCGGGTTTCTGGTCCTCGGGGTGCCGGAACCGTGGGGTCCCGGTCGTCTCGTTCCGGTATCAATTGGCTACGGGCATCCAGAGCCCGGCCGTTGTCTTCCGACCTATCGCAGGATAGGGAAGATGCCAAGTCGGCCGGGATGCGCGCCCGGCAGTTCTGTCCATTCGGAGATGCCAGCATGCGGACACAAGTCGGACGACGGATCGGCGCCAAGCGGGGCTTCCGGCCCGGCCGGCGGATCGCTCTCGTCGCCGCCGCGACCCTGCCGCTCCTGCTCGGTGCCTGCGCCGACGAGGTCATGCACGGGTATGTGGTGTCCGATCTGGCGCTCAGCCAGGTGCAGGTCGGCAACAGCCGCGAGCAGGTCCAGCTGGTGCTCGGCACCCCCTCGACCACGGCCACGGTCGGCGGCGAGGCCTTCTACTACATCTCGCAGAAGACCAACCGGCCGGTCGCCTTCCTCGACCCGTCGGTGACCGACCAGCGCGTGCTCGCCATCTATTTCGACGAGAAGGGCAAGGTGCGCGAGATCGGCAATTACGGCCTGCAGGACGGCAAGGTGTTCGACTTCATCTCCCGCCGCACCAAGACCTCCGGCACCGATTACGGCTTCGTGTCCCAGATCCTCAAGGCCGGCCCCGGCCTCGGCATGATGGGCCTCGGCGGCACGCGCTGAGGCGCACGCCCCTTCTGCGGCGTCTGATGCGAGCCGGCATGGCAGGGGACCGCCCCGCCGTGCCGGCTTTGTCATGTCGGGCGGCCGGCATCGCCGGTTCGCCGGCATCGCCGGTTCGCCGGCATCGCCGGTGCGCCGGTATCGCCGTGCGTCGGCAGTCGACGCATGAAAGAGGCCCGCGGGATCGCTCCCGCGGGCCTCCTTGTTTCTCGTCGATGGCCCGAAGGCCGCCGGACTCAGCCGTGGGCCAGGATGGCCAGCAGCAGCAGGGCGACGATGTTGGTGATCTTGATGGCGGGGTTCACGGCCGGGCCGGCCGTGTCCTTGTAGGGGTCGCCGACGGTGTCGCCGGTGACCGAAGCCTTGTGGGCGTCGGAGCCCTTGAGGTGGCGGACGCCGTCCTTGTCGACGAAGCCGTCCTCGAAGGACTTCTTGGCATTGTCCCAGGCGCCGCCGCCCGAGGTCATCGAGATGGCGACGAACAGGCCGTTGACGATGACGCCGAGCAGCATGGCGCCGAGGGCGGCGAAGCCGTGCGCCTTGGAACCGGACGCCCACAGCACGCCGTAATAGACCACGAAGGGCGCCAGCACCGGCAGCAGCGAGGGGATGATCATCTCGCGGATGGCGGCCTTGGTCAGCATGTCGACGGCACGGCCGTAGTCGGGCCGGTCGGTGCCCTTCATGATGCCGGGCTTCTCGCGGAACTGACGACGGACCTCCTCGACGACCGCGCCGGCCGCGCGGCCGACGGCGGTCATGGCGATGCCGCCGAAGAGATAGGGGATCAGGCCGCCGAAGATCAGGCCGGCGACGACATAGGGGTTGGACAGCGACAGGTCGATCGCGCCGATGCCCTTGAAGTAGGGCACGCCGCTGTCGACGAAGTGCTTGATGTCGTTGGTATAGGCGGCGAAGAGCACGAGCGCGCCGAGGCCGGCCGAGCCGATGGCGTAGCCCTTGGTGACCGCCTTGGTGGTGTTGCCGACCGCGTCGAGCGCATCGGTGGTGTGGCGCACTTCCTTCGGCAGGCCCGCCATCTCGGCGATGCCGCCGGCATTGTCGGTGACCGGGCCGAAGGCGTCGAGGGCGACGATCATGCCGGCGAGGCCGAGCATGGTGGTGACCGCGATCGCGGTGCCGAACAGGCCGGCGAGCTGGAAGGTGACGACGATGCCGGCGATGATGACCAGGGCCGGCAGCGCGGTCGATTCCAGCGAGACCGCGAGGCCCTGGATGACGTTGGTGCCGTGGCCGGTCACCGACGCCTGGGCGATCGAGACCACCGGACGCTTGCCGGTGCCGGTATAGTATTCGGTGATCCAGACGATCAGGCCGGTGACGACGAGGCCGACGAGACCGCAGAAGAAGAGATTGGTGCCGGTGATGTCGATCCCGGCGACCGTGCCGATCTTGCCCCAGCCGATGGTCATCGAGGTCGCGCCGGCGAGGCCGATCGCCGACAGGATCGAGGTCGCCCACAGGCCCTTGTAAAGGGCGCCCATGATCGAATTGTTGGCGCCGAGCTTGACGAAGAAGGTGCCGACGATCGAGGTCACGATGCAGACGCCGCAGATCATCAGCGGATAGAGCATCGCGGAGGCGAGGATCGGGGTGCCGACGAAGAAGATCGCGGCGAGCACCATGGTGGCGACGACGGTCACCGCATAGGTCTCGAACAGGTCGGCGGCCATGCCGGCGCAGTCGCCGACATTGTCGCCGACATTGTCGGCGATGGTGGCCGGGTTGCGCGGATCGTCCTCGGGAATGCCGGCTTCGACCTTGCCGACGAGGTCGGCACCGACGTCGGCGCCCTTGGTGAAGATGCCGCCGCCGAGACGGGCGAAGATCGAGATCAGCGAGGCGCCGAAGCCGAGCGCCACCAGGGCGTCGATGACGACACGGTCGCTCGGTGCGTGGCCGAGCCCGCTCGTCAGAATGGCGTAGTAGACGGTGACGCCGAGAAGCGCGAGGCCGGCGACCAGAAGGCCGGTCACGGCACCCGACTTGAAGGCGATGTCGAGGCCGGCGGCGAGCGACTGCGTCGCGGCCTGGGCGGTGCGGACGTTGGCGCGGACGGAGACGTTCATGCCGATGAAGCCGGCGAGGCCGGACAGAATCGCGCCGATGGCGAAGCCGATGGCGACCGGCAGGCCGAGCAGGTAGCCGATGACCACGAAGATCACCACGCCGACGGCGCCGATCGTGATGTACTGCCGCTTCAGGTAGGCCTGCGCGCCTTCAGCGATCGCTCCGGCGATCTCCTGCATGCGCGCCGATCCGGCGTCGGAGGCGATCACCGATTTGATCGCCCAGACGCCATAGGCGATCGAGAGCAGGCCGCAGAGTATGACAAGTAGAATTGACATGACGCCTCCAGTAGGACCACCGCGGGGCGACGATCTGCGCGATCGCCCGGGGCACGCGGCAACGGTTCCGATTCCTCGCTCGGATGTCGTTCTTCGTTCTTGCTGTCAGAGGAAGGGCGCCCCACCGCCGCCCCCCAAAAAAGCGCCCTACGGTAGCTTCGCGCCACGGCGCGTCAAGGTGTCGTATGGCCTGAAAAATATGCGCGAAAATCGCTACGCACGGTCCCGGATGGCGGCGGTCCGCAACACGGGAGAAGGGGCGAAAACGGGCATGGCGTCGCGGGTTGGGCGGCGAGGCCTCCGGGCCCGGCCGGCATGCGGCGGGCGGCGTCACTGCGCGAGGCGGCCGATTTCAACGGACCGGGCTACCCGGCCGCTTCCCAGAGGGCGGCCCGGGCGGCGCGTGATTCGGACCGGCGGCCGCGCGATCGGCCGTGGCCGGCATCGCGGACCGTCGGCGCCGGACTGTCCGTCTCCCCTGTCCGGCGTGCCTGTCACGGTGACAGGTGCACACAGGCGCACCGATGGCATCATCGCGAGAGCGCCGAAGCCACCGGATATCTGATCAAGAACGCTATCGTCACGCCGGCGGGCGCAGCAACTTCGAGCAGACCTCTTCGCCCTGCGGGCCGGCATTCTCCATCACGGTGCCGAATTCGATCAGCCCCCGGCCCGAAACCTTGATGTTGACGACGCAGGAGGTGCGCGACGAGGTGTCGATCTGCGACAGCAGGCCGGACGCCTTCTGGAAGCCGAACAGCTTGGCGGCCTGGCCGAGATCGACGCCGGCCTGCTCCTTCTTGAAGGTGAAGACCATCATGCGCGCGCCGCCGCTCAGCGGCTGGATGCTGGTCGGCGCGCCCCAGAACACGATCAGATCGTCGCCCTTGCGCCCCTTCCATGCGGCGAGAGCGCGTTCTGCCGGCCCGAGCGCGACGGTGCTGACCGCCGGGGCCGGCTTCGGCGCAGGGTTGACCGGCTTCGGCGCGGCAAGCCCGGTTGCGGCCGGCTTGGGCGGCGGTGGCGGCGCGACCTGCGAATCCGGCTTCAGGCCGGACTGGGCTGCAGCGAACGTGGGCACCAAGGCAAGACCGAGAACCGCGAGAAGGCTCGAACCGAGACGGCGAGGCATGGACGTCATGATTGCGTCTCCAAAGGATACACGCAATCCAGAATAGGCTGTCGTATCGGCAGGTCAATCAAATCATGTAGCAACAATTATATACAACTAGAAGTGTCTATACCCTTCCGCCCCGATGGAGATCGGGCGATCGTCCAGGCCGACGATCGTGACGGTCTCTGCCTCCTGCACGGCTCCGCACGCGCCCGCGTCCTGCGATCCGGTGGGCGGCGTCCCGACGTTCCCGATCGCCGTTACGGCCACCGCGCCTGCGGCCGCCGCATGTTCGAAGGCGGTCGCGGCCTCGGGCGGGACGGCCGCCAGGATCTCGTAGTCGTCGCCGCCGGCCAGGATGCTGCGGAGCAGTTCGGGAGCGCGATTAAGCGCGCGGCGCGCAGCCGGCGACAGCGGAACCGCCTCGGCGTCGATCCGGATCGAAACGCCGGAGCTGCGGCCCATGCGGCCGGCATCGATGACGAGACCGTCGGAGAGGTCCATCGCACCGCCGGCATGGGCGAGGATGGCCGGCGCCAGCGCCACCCGCGGCTCGGGCAGAAGGTAGCGGGCGAGGAGATGGTCGCGCTCGTCCGCCGTCAGCCCCCAGGCGGCGGCGCGATCGGGATCGAGCCGGAGCATCAGGCCGAGCGCTGCATCGCCGAGCGTTCCGGAGACGTAGAGCCGGTCGCCGGGCCGGGCGCCGCCGCGCCGGACCATCCGGCCCTGCGGCACGGCGCCGATCGCCGTGATCGAGATCACCAGCCCGTCGGGCGACCGGATGGTATCCCCGCCCCACAGCGCGACGCCGAAGCGGGCCTGGTCGGCGCCGAGGCCGGCCGCGAAGGCCTCCATCTGCTCGACCCGCCAGTCGGACGGCAGCGCCAGCGACAGGAGATAGCCGAGCGGCCGCGCGCCCTTGGCGGCGAGGTCGGAGAGATTGACGCGCAACGCCTTGGCGGCGACCGCGTCCCAGGGATCGTCGGCAAAGAAATGGATGCCGGCGGCGACCGCATCGGTCTTCAGGACCAGATCGGCGCCCGGCGGCGGCGTCAGGCTGGCGCAGTCGTCACCGAGCCGGAAGCTCGCCGGATCGGTCGCGAGCGGCCGGAACCAGCGGGCGATCAACGCGTCCTCGGACGGGCGCACCGGTTCGGCCATGTCCCCTCCCCGGGCTGACGCCGCGCTCCGCGTCAGGCGAACTCGGCCGGACGCAGGTCGCGCGCGAGCTTGTCGAGCACGCCGTTGACGAGGCGCGGCTCGTCCTCGACGAAGAAGGCCTTGGCCACGTCGAGATATTCGGAAATGATCACCTTGGCGGGCACGTCCTTGCGGGCGATCAGTTCGAAGGTGCCGGCGCGCAGGATGGCGCGCAGCGTCACGTCGATGCGCTTCAGCGGCCACCCCTCGACCAGCGCCTTGTGGACGAGCGGGTCGATGTCGCGCTGCACCCGGACGACCCCGGTGACGATGTCGCGGAAATAGGCCGGATCGGCCTCGCGGAAGGTCAGCCCGTCGATTTCCTTGCCGAGCCGGAACGCCTCGAACTCGGCGAGCACATCCCCCAGTTCGACCCCGGCGATGTCCATCTGGTAGAGCGCCTGCACGGCGGCGAGCCGGGCCGCACCGCGCTTGTTGGCCGGGCGGACGGGCGCCTGCGCGTCCTTGTCTGCGTTCACAGTCCGAATCTCCGTTTGAGCGCGATCATCGCCAGACAGGCCGTGGCGGCGCCGCCGCCCTTGTCCAGCCGATCCGCCTTGGCCCGTTCCCAGGCCTGCGCTTCGTTTTCAACCGTCAGAATGCCGTTGCCGAGAGCGATCGACCGCGCCGTGGTCAGGTCCATCAGGGCGCGGGCCGATTCGTTCGACACGATCTCGTAGTGGGTGGTCTCGCCGCGGATGACCGTGCCGAGCGCGACGAAGCCGTCGAACGGCCCCGTGTCCGGCGCGGTCGCCCCGCGCGCCGCCGCCTCGACGGCATAGGCGATCACGGCGGGGATCTCCAGCGCGCCCGGGACCGTGATGGTCTCATGGGCGACGCCGGCAGCGTCGAGCGCGGCGCGCGCGCCTTCCAGGAGGGCGTCGGCGAGATCGTCGTAGAAGCGCGCCTCCACGATCAGGACGCGGGCGCCCTTCACGGCGGCCGGATCATAGGCGGCGGTATGACTCTTGGTGCTCATCGGCGATCCTTCGGACGGCGGCGGAACGGCGTCAAGCCCGCGCCGCGACCGTGGGGAAAGAAGTGCGGGCGGTGGCCGCATCGGCCTCGGCGAGCCGGGCGACGTAGCGGGCCATCAGATCGACCTCGATATTGACGTGGTCGCCGGCCTGGCGGGTACCCCAGGTGGTGACCGCGATGGTGTGGGGGATCAGCATGACGGAGAAGCGGTCGCCCTCGACCGCGTTGACGGTGAGCGAGGTGCCGTCGAGCGCGACCGAGCCCTTGCGGGCGACGAAGCGGGCGAGTTCGGCCGGCACCTTGAAGGTGAACACGGCCATGTCGCCCTCCGCCTGCCGCTCGACGATCTCGGCCAGGCCGTCGACATGGCCGGTGACCATGTGGCCGCCCATCTCCTGGCCGAGCGTCAGCGAGCGTTCGAGATTGATCCGGGTGCCGACCGTCCAGTCGGCCATGGTGGTGACCGCCAGGGTCTCGGACGAAGCGTCGACATCGAACCAAGCCCCTGCCCCGTCGCGGCCCCGTTCGACCACGGTCAGGCAGATGCCCGAACAGGCGATCGAGGCGCCGAGATCGATGCCGTCCGGCGCATAGCCGGTGCCGATGCGCAACCGCACGCCGGCCTCGAGCGGATCGCGCTGCCGGACGGTGCCGATATCGGTGACGATGCCGGTGAACATGGCTTCTCCTTCAGCGGCCGAGGCGGCGATAGGTGACGAGGCGATCCTCGCCGATGCGGCGTCGATCGATCGGCTGATAGCGGCCGTCGCGGCCGGATTCGACCCCGTCCAGGGAAGCCGGCGCGGCGACGCCGCCCGCCCCGATCACCGCGCGCGAGCGGAACAGCGCGACCTCGTCGACGAGATCGGCGCTCAGCAAGGCCTCGGCCAGATCCGAACCGCCTTCGACCAGCACGGACGGGATGCCCTTCCAGGACAGGCTGGTCAGTCCCTTGACGAGATCGACATGCCCGTCGGGCGCCATCGGCACCATGACGATGTCGACGCCGGCCGCACGCAGCGCCTCGATGCGGCTGCGCGGCGCCTTCTCGGTGGTCAGCAGATGCACCGGCACCCGGCCGGCGGATCGAACCAGCCGGCTGTCGAGCGGCAGCCGCGCATGGCTGTCGACCACGATCCGGGCCGGCGAGGCGCCCTCCATGCCGGGCAGCCGGACGGTCAGATCCGGATCGTCGACCAGCGCGGTGCCGATCCCGACCATGACGGCATCGACCTCCGAGCGCAGCACCTGCGCATAGGCGCGCGACGCGTCGCCCGATACCGGCACCTTGGCGACCCCGCGCCGGCCGATCATGCCGTCGGCGGAAACCGCGAGCTTGAGGATCATGCGCGGCCGGCCGCGCCGCATGCGCGTGAAATGATTGGCGAGGCCGCGCTCGGCCTCGGCCGCGCCGACGCCGACCACCACCTCGACCCCGGCGGCACGCAACATGGCATGGCCACGGCCGGCGACCCGGCTGTCGGGATCCTCCTGGGCGGTAACCACGCGGGCGATGCCGGCCTCCAGGATCGCCTCGGCGCAGCCCGGGGTCGGCTTGCCGTGCTGCGAACAGGGTTCGAGCGTGACGTAGAGGGTGGCGCCGCGCGCCCGTTCGCCGGCCTCTGCCAGCGCGATCCGTTCGGCATGCGGCCGCCCACCATGGGCGGTGGTGCCGCGGCCGACCACCTCCGGCCCATCCGGCCCGGTGCGCACCACCACGGCGCCGACCGAGGGGTTCGGTCGGGTCAGCCCGAGATGGCGACGCCCCATGCGCACGGCGGCATCCATGAAGCGGCGGTCGAGGTCTGAGACCCGTCCCGCGGACATGTGGTCGGTCTGGCTCAATCCGGCACCGGTGGCGCGCTCGACGGCGTGAACCCGACCGGACCGATCACTTGTCGCGATCGGTCTCGTCCTGGCTCAGCTCGCCGAGTACGGTTTCGAAATCCTTGGCCTCGCGGAAGTCCCTGTAGACCGAGGCGAAGCGGACATAAGCGACGTCATCCAGGCTTTTCAAGCCTTCCATGAGCAACTCTCCGATCTGCTGGGAGGGTATCTCGGGTTCGCCGAGGCTCTCCAGCTGACGGACGATGCCGTTGACCATGCGTTCGATCCGCTCCGGATCGACCGGCCGCTTGCGCAGCGCGACCTGCACCGAGCGCATCAGCTTGTCGCGATCGAAGGGAACGCGGCGGCCGGACTTCTTGACGATGATCAGTTCGCGCAGTTGCACCCGCTCGAAGGTGGTGAAGCGGCCGCCGCAGGACGAGCAGACCCGCCGGCGCCGGATCGCAGCCCCGTCCTCGGTCGGGCGCGAGTCCTTCACCTGGGTATCCTCGCCTCCGCAATAGGGGCAGCGCATCGCTCGGCTCCGGTTCGATTCGGGTGTCGTCCCGGCGCGAGGTGTACGCGGATTCGCGGGGCAGCGGAAATCCCGCACCGGACGAGGCTCATTTCCGGACGAAGGTCACCAGGCGGGTGGTCGTGCCGACATTGTTGGTGGTGTTGGTGAAGGTCAGCGTCGCCTTGTAGGTGCCGTTGTTGAGCTTCGCGGCGACGGCCTCGTTGACCGAGATCGTGATCGCGGCTGCCGGGTCGGTCGCGGTGCCGGCGGTCGCGCTGACCTTCAGCCATTTCGGGATTCCGGCGCCGCCGGCCGTGATCGTGTAGCCGACATCGCCGTTGGCCCCGAGCACCGTGTAGCTCTTCGCCGTCATCGAATAGTCGGCGCTGGTCAGGCGGGTGACGGTCCATCCGTCGGTCGGCGAGACGACCAGCGTGGCCGGATCGGTGACGGGCGGAATGGTCGCCGCCGGGGAGACCGTGGTCAGGATGGTCTTCGCGGAATCGATCCGGATGCGCGGCGCGGTGACGCCCGATGCGGTGATGGCGCGGCCGGAATTCTCCAGCGCGGCTTCGATGGCATCGACCGTGGCGCCCGGCACGGCGCTGCGCAAGGCCGCGAAGGCGCCGGCGACATGCGGCGCGGCCATCGAGGTGCCCGACGCCTTGCCGTATCCGGAGAGGATCGAGGACTGGATGTCGACCCCGGTCGCATAGAGATCGACCATGTCGCCGACATTGCTGAAGCTCGCCAGCCCGTCCTTCTTGGTCGTGGCGCCGACGGTGATCGCGGTCGAAATGCAACCCGGCGCGCTGACGCCGGTTGTGAAGCCGTTGTTGCCGGCCGCGATCACGGTCGCGATGCCGTTGGCGCGGAGCGTATCGATCGCCGTCTTCACGGCGGGCAGATCGCTGTCGCAATTCGCATGTGCGACGCTGTCGCCGATGCTCATGTTGACGGCGGCGATCTTCACCGTGTCGTAGCCGTCGCGCACGTTGTTGACCCAGTCGAGGGCGGCGACGATGTCGCTGAACCAGGCGCCGAGCGAATTGCCGGACCGGCTGAAGACCTGGACCGGGACCAGCCGGGCGAAATGGGCGACGCCGTCGCGCGAGCCGGTCTTGCCGCCGAGCCCGACCGCAATGCCGGAGACGTGGGTGCCGTGGAAGCAGGCCGAACTGACCGAAGCCGCGCAGGTCTCCGCCGCGCCGATCCCGGTCTGCGTGTACTGGCCATTGGGGCACAGCGTGGTCGCCACGCCGCCGCCGCCGGAGAAGCAGGCCTGGTCGATGATCTTCGGGGCGAAGAACGGATGGCTGGTCTTCACCCCGGTGTCGAGAACGGCGACAGCCTGGTTGGAGCCCGTCGCGCCGAGCGTCCAGGCCGCGCGCGCGCCGGTCAGCTGGGTCGAGGTGTCGAGCAGCGGCTGGACGGCCTCGTCCGGCTGGATGGCCGCGACGGTCGCGTCGGCCGCGAGGCGTTCGAGTTCGGCCGGGTTGGCTTCGAGCGCGACCAGCGGCAGCGTCGCGTAGCGGCGCACCTTTCGGGTCGGTTCGTCGGCGCTGCGCAGACCGAGGATTCCGGCAAGCACGCGGTTCTGGCCGTCCGCGATGCGGGTCTTGCGATCGCGCCGGTCGGCCGCGTCGGGGGCAGGATCGGTCAGAACGACGATGTAGCGCAGGCGTGTCGCGGGCGCGGCCGCGTCGAGCGAGAAGGTGCCGATGCCCTTGCCGAACTTCGCCTTCAGCCGGGCCGACGGCTGATGGGCTTCGGCGGCAACCGATCCGGCCAGGACGAGCCCGCAGACGGCAAGGATGCGCAATAGAGGCCCGGACTGCATGGCTGGCTCCAACACGGTCGACACGACATATGGCAAACGTAAGCGGCAGCCGTTAACCGTCGGTTTGCCGTCGACGATAGTCATGTCGCGACCGGGCCGCGAAATGTTAGTTTGAGGCGAAAGGGTTCGGCGCCGGCCGGGTGCGAATCGGATGGCGCGGGCGGATCGACCGCGATCGACCGTGGCATCCGACGGATGGTTCCGCGGGATCGGATGCGGGCCAGGCTCGGCGCCCCGGCCCGATGACCTCCGACGCTCAGCGGCGGACGGCAAGATGGGGATGACGGAGGCGCATGGCCGAGATCGGGCTGAGATTGATCGGTGTGTTCTATCTGGCGGCGGCCCTCTATGTCGGACGGACCCTGATCAACGGCCGCATCCTGACGGCGATGCTCGAAGCCCTCGCCCAGGGACCTGCGGCCCGGGCAACACGGTGGCGCGACCATTGGCTCGCCGCCGGAACCATCCCGGTCGGGCTCGGCGGCATGATGCTCGCCGTTCTCTCCTGGCTGGCGCTGCCGCTGTTTCTGATCGGTCTCGCCCAGCAGGTGCTCTATCTGGGTCTCGTCGCGCCGCGCTGGCTCGACCCGCATGACGAGCCCGCACCGGCCGAACGGGCGGCCACGCGCAATGCCGCCGTCGTCTATTCGGTCGCGACCGCCCTGGTGGCCATGGCCGCCGCGGATGGCCGGCTCCTGCCCCTCGGCGCCTTCGATCCCGGGCTCGTCGCCGCGATCGCGACGCTCGCCGCCGCCCTGGTCGCGGGGTTCGCGTTCCTCTATCTGCGCGCAGGCCGACTGACCGGCGACGGCGGCGCCGACGACGACATCGAGCTGCCGGATGAGCCGGCCGGGTCCGCACGGGTCTATGCGCCGTCCGCGCCGGACATGCCGCCCTCCTATAGCGTGATGGCGGATTTCGGCTGCCATCCGGTCTGGTCGATTCGCCCGCCTGACTACGGCTCCGTCGACCCCGCCGATCTCGATATCTCGCGGCAGTTGGAGGCCGATCTCGCCCGCTGGGCGGACGAGTTCGAGCAGTCGCTCGATCCGGACATCCCCGACGAATCGCGCTGGACGGCCGAGGCCCATGCCGAGCACGAGGCGCGGGGGCGGGATCTTGCCGAGCGCCTCGCCGCCGAGTTCGCCGCCTCGGGTCGCGCCGGCTGGCAGGTCTTCGCCTTCTCGACCACCGCCGGCCATGTCCGGGTCGCGCCCTCGGGCGAGGCCCGGCCCCACGACACCCTGCCGTAAAGGGCATCGGGCGCGACCGGCATCGCCTCCGACCGGCCCCTTCCCAGACCCCAAAATGGAAACGGGGGCCGCAAGGCCCCCGTCCCGAAACGTCACATCGGCGTTTCGATCAGCGATAGATCGGGAAACGACGGCAGAGCGCGGTCGCCTGCTCCTTGACGCGGTTCTCGATCTGCGCGTCGCCGGCCTCGCCGTTCTTCTGCAGGCCGTCGATGACCGCGGCGATCATCTTGCCGACCTCGCGGAACTCGGCCGGGCCGAAGCCGCGGGTGGTGCCGGCCGGGGTGCCGAGACGCACGCCGGAGGTGACCATCGGCTTGGCCGGATCGAACGGAATGCCGTTCTTGTTGCAGGTGATGTGGGCGCGCTTCAGAGCCTTCTCGGTGACGTTGCCGAAGGTGTTCTTCGGCCTGAGGTCGACCAGCATCAGATGCGTGTCGGTGCCGCCGGAGACGAGCGCGAGGCCCTCCTCGACCAGGCTCGCCGCGAGCGCCTTGGCGTTCTCGACCACCTGGCCCGCATAGGCCTTGAATTCCGGACGCAGCGCCTCGCCGAAGGCGACCGCCTTGGCGGCGATGACATGCATCAGCGGACCGCCCTGCAGGCCCGGGAAGACGGCCGAGTTGAACTTCTTGCCGAGTTCCGCGTCGCGGCTGAGGATCATGCCGCCGCGCGGACCGCGCAGGGTCTTGTGCGTGGTGGTGGTCACCACATGGGCGTGGTCGAGCGGGTTGGGATGCACGCCGCCGGCGACGAGACCGGCGAAATGGGCCATGTCGACCATCAAGATCGCGCCGACTTCATCGGCGATCTCGCGGAAGGTCTTGAAGTCGATGATGCGCGGATAGCCCGAGCCGCCGGCAATGATCAGCTTCGGCCGATGGGTCCGGGCGAGATCGCGGACCTCGTCCATGTCGATGCGCTGGTCGTCCTGGCGGACCTTGTAGCCGATCGGCTTGAACCACTTGCCCGACTGGTTGACCGGCGAGCCGTGCGTCAGGTGACCGCCGCAGGCGAGATCCAAGCCCATATAGGTGTCGCCGGGCTGCAGCAGGGCGAAGAACACCGCCTGGTTGGCATTGGCGCCCGAATGCGGCTGCACGTTGGCATATTCGGCGCCGAAGATCTTCTTGGCGCGGTCGATCGCCAGCTGCTCGGCCACGTCGACGAACTCGCAGCCGCCGTAGTAGCGCTTGCCCGGATAGCCCTCGGCATATTTGTTGGTCATGACCGAACCCTGGGCCTCGAGCACCGCCTTGGAGACGATGTTCTCGGAGGCGATCAGTTCGATCTCGTCGGCCTGGCGGCCGAGCTCGTCCTGGATCGACTGGAAGATTTCGGGATCGGAAGTGGCCAGGCTCTCCGTGAAGAATCCCGGGTAGAGCGGCTTCGTCTGGGCAACGTCGGACATCGACATGGGGGCCTCTCGGAGCGTGTCCCTTTGTTCCGGCGCCGGGCTTTCCTGACGCCGAGCGCGCGACAGCCGGGGCTGCGGCGCTGCGTTCTCATCCGGCGATGCGGCGGCCGGAGCCGTGCCTCGCCTGCGGATCGATCGCGCCGATGGCCGGACGGAATCCCGTCCGAACCGGCCCTGAACGCGCCGCGATGGATCTCCGGCTAACCTACCGGAGCAGGCCCGGAATCCCATCCGCCGCGTCGTGCGGCGCTTGGACGCTCCGACCGCACCGGGACTTATCGGGCTATGACGGCAGCGAATAGCACGCCGGTTTTCCAGGCGGAAGCGGCGCCGTCGCGATTCCCGCGGCCATCTGCCCTCATTTGCGTCACGGGTCTTTTTCCAAACGCTTCATCAATTTGCGCAAAGCCACCCGCTCGAGGTCATGGCGCGGCACGCCGACCGCCCCGACGATCGAGACCTCGACCCCGCTCGCCGCGTCGATGGCGGCCACGCGCACCTGAGCGCCGATCACGGTGAACTCGAAATAGACGGTGTTGCGGCCGCCACCCCTGTCGGTCATCCGTGCAACCTCGCCGTGCGGCAGCGGTCCAAAAGCAAAGAGCCGGCCCGCGTCGCCGCGGCCGGCCCTTCGGCATCTCGTCGGGACCCGTGCCCGTTACTGCATGATGCCCGGCACATAGGCGAGTTCGCCGATGCCGTCGCGGGCATAGATGTCGTCGCGGAAATGCACGACGCCCTCGCGGGTCGCCCAGGCGGTGACGTAGTTGGTGTAGACCTGCACGGCGCCCTTGACCTTGGCGTCGATGCGCTGGCCGGTGCGGATCGCGTCGTCGATCTGCTGCGGCCCCCAGTTCGGCGTGTCGCGCAGGATCCAGGCGACCAGTTCGCGGACGTTCTGGATGCGCATGCAGCCGGACGAGTAGAACCGGTTGTTGTCGCCGAACAGATCCTTGAAGGGCGTGTCGTGCATGTACACGTCATGGCTGTTCGGGAAGGAGATCTTCACCGTCGCCATGGCGTTGATGTCGCCCGGATCCTGGCGGAAGGCCAGGTTGGCGGCCTGATCGGTATCCCAGTTGATCGCTTCCGGCGGAATCTCGCGACCCTTGTTGTCGTAGATGCGGATCCGGTTCTTGGTCAGATACTCGGGATCGGCGCGCATCTTCGGGATCAGATCCTTGCGGATGATCGACACCGGGACGTGCCAGAACGGATTGAAGTTGATCTCGCTGACCTTCGAGGTCAGCACCGGGGTCTGACGATCGACCTTACCGACGACCGCATTGTGGCGGGCGACGACGCGGCCGCTCTCGACGGCTTCCAGTTCGGCCGCCGGGATGTTCACGAAGATGAAGCGGTCGCCGAGATTGCCCGACATCGAGCGGACGCGCACCAGATTGGTCTCGAGCTGGCGCAGGCGGATGTCGGCCGGCACGTTCATCACGTCGAAGACCGGCTTGTCGACCAAGCCGTTCGGCTTCAGGCCGTGGCGGACCTGGAAGCGGCGCACGGCGGCGTCGACGTAGGAATCGAAGGTGTCGCCGTAGCCGAACTGGCTCGGGGCCAGATCGCCGGTCACCGCGAGGCGCTGGCGCAGCACCATGACGGCTTCCGACCGGGTACCGATGCGCAGGCGCTGCTGGTCCGGAACGCGCGGCCAGCCGCCATTGCCGGCGATCGCCTGATACTGCGGCAGCGCGGCCTCGATATTGGCGGCCGTCTCCGGCGACAGGAGCGGAACGTCGGATTTCAGCTGCGCCACCGGCGTGGAGGCGCCGGCGTCGAACTTGTCCTGCCATTCGCGCACGGTCTGGGCGCGCATCAGCACGTCGATCGGCGACTCGCCGGCGCTCTCGGCGAGCGCGGGCACGGCACGCAGACCGGCAAGAGCGGCGATGCCGGTCAGCAGGCCGCGTCGGGTGAGCCGCAATCCGTGATCGGGCTTCGGACGTACAAGCACTTCGAACGCTCCATCGGGTTCAGCCAAATCGGCCGGTCGCCATCGGTCGTCATACGACATCAGGATACGGACAAAGATCCGTTAATCGGGCCTTTCCGCCTATGACAGCAAACCAACGGAAAAGCGAGGGCGAGGATGCATCACGGCCAAGCGTTCGGATGGGACTCCGTGCTGATCGCGACGCTGCTCCTCGGCCTCGTGATTTTCAGTGTTTTGTGGCTGATTCATGGTCCCCGGCGCGATGCCGGCATCGTCGACTGGTGGTGGGCGGGCGGCTTTGCGGCGACGGCCTGGCTGGAATGGGTCGCGAGCGGGCGCGCCGGCGGCCTACAATTGTTCGTGACCGTCGCCGTCACCATCTGGGCGGTCCGGCTGACCGTCCATCTGGTGGTCCGTCATCGCCGGCGCGGCGGGATCGAGGATCCGCGCTATGCAGCCATGCGCGCCCGGGGCGGGCCGAACTGGCCGCGCACGAATCTGATCACCGTCTTCTGGCTGCAGGCGGTCGTGCAATGGGCGCTCGCCGCGCCGATCCATGCCGCGCTGTTGCACCCGGAGCCGGACCCTCTGTCGCCGGCCGCGCTATGGCTGGCCTCGGCGGGCTGCGCCCTGTTCGTCATCGGCTTCGTGATCGAATGGGTCGCCGATGCGCAGTTGAGCGCCGACAAGGCGGACCCGGCACGACGCAGCCGGCTGGTCACCACGGGGCTCTGGGCCTGGAGCCGGCATCCGAACTATTTCGGCGAGGCGGTGCTGTGGTGGGGGCTCGGCCTGGTCGGAGCGGCGGCCTCGGGGCTCTGGTGGGTGCTCGTGGCGCCGGCCGCCCTGACGGTGCTGCTCTTGAAGGTGTCGGGCATCCCGCCGCTCGAGGCCGTCCTGGCCACCCGTCCCGGCTGGACCGACTACGCGGCCCGCACCAGCGCCTTCCTGCCGCGCCCGCCACGCCCGGTGAGACCCGGTTGAGCCCGGCTCGTGCGGACCGGGAACGCCCCGGCCGACAGGGTTGCGACGAAAAAACGGCTCCGCGCGGGGGGCCGCGCGAAGCCAGTCTGGGTGCCTCGGACATGTCGGGTCGATCGACCCGATCAACGGCGCGGGGGTGTGCACCGTAGCGTCATCCGGCAAGCCGGACGGCGCCTCCTCGGTGCAGGGACAACGCCACAAGGACGCTCGGGTTCCGGATCAAGTCGGCTGTTGCCGACTTTGGAGTCCTCCGGAGGGAGCGCTTCCGCTCAGAGCCGGTGGAGAATCCGGTCGGTCCAGAAGCGCGGCCCAAGTCGGCTGTTGCCGACTTGGGAATCTCTCGGAGGGAGCGCTTCCTCTCAGAGCCGGTAGAGAATCTGGTCGGTCCAGAAGCGCGGCCCAAGTCGGCTGTTGCCGACTTGGGAATCTCTCGGAGGGAGCGCTTCCGCTCAGAGCCGGTAGAGAATCCGGTCGGTCCAGAAGCGCGGCCCAGGTCGGCTGTTGCCGACCTGGGAATCTCTCGGAGGGAGCGCTTCCGCTCAGAGCCGGTAGAGAATCTGATCCGTCCAAAAGCGCTCCAGCCGATGCAGCGACTTGTTGAGGAGCTTGAACTCGCCCGGACCGATGCCGCCGACCTGCTCGATCGAACGGATGTGGCGCTCGTAGAGCTTGTCGATCACCTTGGCGACCGTCTGCCCCTTGTCGGTCAGGCTGACGCGGACGGAGCGGCGGTCGATCCGCGAGCGCTCGTGCTTGACGTAGCCGCCCTCGACCAGCTTCTTCAGATTATACGAGACGTTCGATCCGAGATAATAGCCGCGGGTGCGCAGTTCACCGGCGGTCAGTTCGGACTCGCCGATATTGAACAGGAGAAGGGCCTGCACGGAATTGACGTCATCGCGACCCATGCGGTCGAACTCGTCCTTGATGACATCGAGCAGCCGCCTGTGCAGACGCTCGACGAGCGTCAGCGCCTCAAGGTAGAGCGGCTTCAGAGCCACGTCTTCCTCTGCATGCGCCAGCGCGTCTACCGCTCTTTTTGCATTGAGCATGGGAAATCGCCTCGCTGATGGTCTTTATTGCCGGCCGGTTCTCCGACCTTTGATGCTCAGACACTAGCGCTCTGAATCTAAAATCGCCTTAAGTCGTAGTCTAAAATTTCGGTAAAATGGAAGCACTGGGCATCGTACTAAATATCTTCTGAAAGTAACTATTCAAACTTGGTCTTTCTGGCTGATTCTCTCGACATTCGGCGAGATGCCGTTTGGGAAGGCATTAACGCTGGAGCCCTGCATCCGTCCCGCTGCGACGCCCCGGAAGCCCCCGAACCGCCCGTCGCAGAGCGTCGCAAGCGCCCGGCACGGACACCAACCGGACACCATACTCACTGTTCCGGCATACTCACTGTTCCGGCGTCGGGCCGACAGCCGAACGGGGCCGATGCGGTGCATCGACCCCGTTCAGGTCACCTTGCAAGACATTGATCTCAAAAGCCCCTTCGGGCCGGACCCGCGCCCGCACGGGCGGCGCGGCCGTCGGGCGCCCTGCCGGCAGGCGTCAAGCGCCTTGCAGCATGCGCACGATGCCGGAGAAGTCGACGCCGGCATGGCCGCCCTGGACATAGAGGCGGTAGAGCTGGGCCGCCTCCGCACCGAGCGGGGTGACGGCGCCGGCGGCGCCCGCCACGTCCTGCGCCAGCTTGAGGTCCTTCAGCATCATGGCGGCGGTGAAGCCGGGCGCGTAGCCGCGATTGGCCGGGCTGGTCGGCACCGGTCCCGGGACCGGGCAATAGGTGGTCAGCGACCAGCACTGGCCGGACGACTTCGAGGCGATGTCGAACAGCTTCTGGTGGTCGAGGCCGAGCTTGTCGGCCAGCGCGAAGGCCTCGCTGACCGCGATCATCGAAATGCCGAGGATCATGTTGTTGCAGATCTTCGCCGCCTGGCCGTTGCCGGCGCCGCCGGCATGGACGATCGTCTTGCCCATGCATTCGAGGATCGGCCGTGCCCGCTCGAAGGCCTCGTCGGCGCCGCCGACCATGAAGGTCAGCGTGCCGGCCGCCGCGCCGCCGGTGCCGCCCGAGACCGGCGCGTCGACCATGGCCATGCCGGCCTTGGCGGCCGCGGCGGCGACCTGGCGGGCCGCCTCTACATGGATGGTCGAACTGTCGATGAACAGCGTGCCCGGCGCGGCCCGCTCGATCACGCCGCCCGGCCCGGTATAGACCGCGATCACATGCGCGCCTTCCGGCAGCATCGAGACGACCGCATCGACGTCCGCCGCGGCCTCGCCGGCCGAGCCGACCACCGTGCCGCCGATCTCGGCGAAGCGCGCTGCCGAGGCCTCGGAAAGGTCGTAGCCCTTCACGGTATGGCCGGCCTTGACCAGATTGGCCGCCATGGGGCCGCCCATATTGCCGAGACCGATGAATCCGATGCGTGCCATGACGTGTTTCCCCCGTCCGCCCGTCAGCCGAGCGTGTTCATGGTTTGCCGCCGACGCTGGCGGCTGAGATGGTCCTCAAGCCGTTCCTCGCGCCAGGCGAGGAAGGCGAGGACCACGTAGACGACGACGGCGCCGACCTCGATCGCGGTCAGGACCGTGTTGCCGCCGTGCAGGTCCGAATAGGCCGTGTGCAGGGTGACCCGGATGGCGGTATTCACGCACCACAGAACGACGCCCCAGGCGGTCGCCATCCAGAGCCCGACGGACGCCACCAGATCGATCGCCGCGAAGACCGCGATGGCGTTCTTCACCGGCACGCGCTGGTCCATGAACGGCGTCGAGCCGAGATCGGTCGCGCCGATCACATAGGCCCAGCTCAGGATGCCGTAGCCGAGGATCGACAGGGCGAGCGCGCGCATGAAGAAGAGGCGTGCGCGGCGCCAGTTCAGGCGCGGCGGTTCGACCGACGCGGCCGGCGGCTTGTTCGTCGTCTGCTGGACCTGAGCCATGGTCTATCCGAATGTCAGGTCGCCCCCCGCGGGGGCAACGAAATGGGCCTCGATGTCGACGATGTCGATCTCTTCCGGATCGGCGGGTCGCCAGCGCGGCGCATTGTCCTTGTCGATGATCACCGACCGGACGCCCTCATAGAAGTCGTCGCCCTTCAGAATGCGCGAAACGATGCGGAATTCGAGGCGCATGCAATCCTCGAAATCGCGAGTCGCGCCCATCTGCATCTGGCGCAGCGCGATTTCGAGCGAGGTCGGCGATTTCGAGCGGATGTCGCGCGCGGTCGCGGCGGCCCAGTCGCCCGGGCTGGCGTCGAGCGCGGCCAGGATCTCGCCGACCGTCGGCCGGGCAAAGATGCGATCGATCTCGGGCATCAGGGCGGCCACCGGCGCCGGGCCGGGATCGGCGTCGAAGGCGGTCAGCAGCGGCAGCGGATCGGCCACTTCGGCGAGGTCGGCGGCGAGTTCGGCCAGCCGGGCGCGCGGCACGCAGTGGGTCAGGATGCCGGCGAAGCGGGCGTCGGCCTGACGCAACCGGCCGCCGGTCAGGGCGAGCCAGGTGCCGAGCCGGCCGGGACAGCGCGGCAGGATGTAGGTGCCGCCGACATCGGGGAAGAAGCCGATGCCGACCTCCGGCATGGCGAAGGCGGTCTTCTCGCTGCCGACCCGGTAGCGCCCATTGACCGCGATGCCGACGCCGCCGCCCATCACGATACCGTCGATCAGCGCGGTGATCGGCTTCGGATAGGCCCGGATCACGGCATTCAGCCGGTATTCGTCGCGGAAGAACTCGATCTGGGTCGGATCGCCGGCCCGGCCGAGGTCGTAGATGTGGCGGATGTCGCCGCCGGCCGAGAAGGCCTTCTCGCCGGCCGCCGTGAAGACCACATGGGCGATCGTCGGATCGTCGCGCCAGGCGTCGAGCGTCGCGCGGATCCCCCGGACCATGCCGTGGGTCAGCGCGTTGAGGGCCTGCGGGCGGTCGAGCTTGATGAAGCCGGCCTTGCCGCGTCGTTCGATGGCGAGATCGGTCGGTTCGGTATCGGTCGCGTCGGTCATGGTGGCGGTTCTAGCGTCCGATCAGGTCGCGCGCCACGATCAGGCGCATGATCTCGTTGGTGCCCTCCAGAATCTGGTGGACGCGCAGGTCGCGCAGATAGCGCTCGATACCGTAGTCGCGCAGGTAGCCGTAGCCGCCATGCAGCTGCAGCGCCTGGTTGACCACCTCGAAGCCGACATCGGTGGCGAAGCGCTTGGCCATCGCGGCCTGCCGCGTCGCCGCCGGATCCTTGGCGTCGAGCAGCACGGCGGCCTTGTGGACCATCAGCCGCGCCGCCTCCAGTTCGGTCGCCATGTCGGCGAGGCGGAACTGCAGGGCCTGGAACTCGGCCAGCTTGCGGCCGAACTGGCTGCGCTCCTTGGCGTAGCGCAAGGCCCGGTCGAGGCATTCCTGCGCGCCGCCGAGCGAGCAGGCGGCGATGTTGATGCGGCCGCCGTCGAGCCCGGCCATGGCGATGCGGAAGCCCTCGCCCTCCGCGCCGACCCGGTTGGCGACCGGCACGCGCGCGCCGTCGAAATTGACCATCGAGGTCGGCTGCGACTTCCAGCCGAGCTTCTTCTCCTGCGCCCCGAACGAGACGCCGGGCGTGTCCTTCGGGATCGCCAGGCAGGTGATCCCGCGCGGCCCATCCCCGCCGGTGCGCACCATGGTGACGTAGAGATCCGAGGCGCCGCCGCCGGAGATGAAGGCCTTGGAGCCGGTCACGACATAGTGGTCGCCGTCGAGCTCCGCGCGGGTGCGCAGCGAGGCGGCGTCAGAGCCGGCACTGGGCTCGGTCAGGCAATAGCTTGCGAACTGCTCCATGGCGGCCAGCCCGGGCACCAGCCGGTGGCGCTGCTCCTCGCCGCCGAAGCGGTCGATCATCCAGGCGGCCATGTTGTGGATCGAGATATAGGCCGTGGTCGACGGGCAGGCGCGCGCCAGCTCCTCGAAGATCACCGCCGCATCGAGCCGCCCGAGACCGGACCCGCCGACATCGTCGCGGATATAGATGCCGCCGAAGCCGAGCGCGGCCGCCTTGCGCAGGGTCTCGACCGGAAAGATCGAGCCCTCGTCCCATCGGTCGGCATGCGGCGCCATCTCGGCACTCGCGAAGTCGGCCGCCATATCCCGGATGGCGCCGGTCTCTTCGGAAAAGGCGAAGTCCAAGGGTCTCTCCCGGTCCCGACGCGTCTCGTGATCGCGGCCGAAGCTATGGACCCGGCCGGCGAGCGTCAATTGCCCGAGGGGACGGGGCTGGTGGGGACGGGGCTGGTGGGGGATATGGGCATCCGAAGTGGAGCGCCGCGCGCCAGGGCGCGGATTGACAGCCCCCTGTCGGGCGGGCGCCGATCCGATCAAAGGTCGAGCAGATTCTGCCATTGCCGCGCGCCGTGGACGACGCGCACGATCTCGGCATCGTGGCCGGCCACGCGATAGAGAATGAGATAGCGACCGGCCGGAAAGGTCCGCAAATCGGGCCTGATCTCCGGACGGGCAATGCCGCTTCCCGGCATGTCGCCGAGATTGCGGCAATGTCTCAGGATGTCATCGTACCAGCGCAGTGCGGCGGAGGCGTTGTCGCGGGCGATGAAGAGGACGACCGCTTCGATGTCGGCCTCCGCCTGCGGTGTCAGCCGGAAGGCCATCAGGCATCCCGGGATGTGCGCTGCGCCTCGAGCGCCTGCCGGATCCGGGCGAACGCCGCCTCGCCATCGGTCGCTTCGCCGCTGGCGAGCCCCGCGTCCCACAAGCGGCCCAGTTCGGCGACGGCCTCCGCCCGGTGCCTGCGGCGCCCCTGCCACTCGCGCAAGGCTTCCCGCATCACCTCGCTGGTCGAGGCGTATTCGCCGGATTCGACGACCTGCCGGACGGCCGCGACCATCTCGGGGGTCAGCGCCACGCTGATCTTCTCGACATTGGCCATGGGGCGTCTCTGCTCCATTTCGACGGTAGGCAAGCTTACCACCAACCGAACGCCTTCGGCCAGCCCGGATGGCCCCCGCAACGATTGCCGTCCCCTGCCCCGTCCCGGCATATCTGATCGTCGCCGCGCCTGCGCCCGATCGGGGTTCCCAAGGCGCGGGCGCCGGGCCACTCTGTCGGCCCCGCTTGGCCCAACCCCGGATTCCCCATGCAAGATTTCGTCGTCCGCGCCCTGGTCATGGGCGTCTTCGCCACGGCCGTGCTCGATCTCTGGGCCCTGCTCCTGAACCGGCTGTTCGGCTTCGGCCTGCCCAACTGGGCGCTGGTCGGGCGCTGGTTCGCGCATCTGCCGCGCGGGCGCTTCGTGCATGCCGACATCGCCGCCGCGCCCGGCTTCGCCAACGAACTGGCGATCGGCTGGATCATGCACTACGCGGTCGGCATCGCCTTCGCGGTCGCGACGCTGCTGCTCGCCGGCCCGGGCTTCGCCAAGGCGCCGACGCCCTTCTGGCCGCTCGTCGTCGGCTGGGTCACGATCCTGTGCGGCTGGCTGATCCTGCAGCCGGGCATGGGCGGCGGCATCGCGGCCTCGAAGCGTGCGAACCGGACCCAGATCCGGATCCTCAACATCCTCGGCCATACCGTGTTCGGCCTCGCCCTGTGGGCGGCGGCACTGGCCTTGGCGCGCGGGTAGCGTCAATCGCACCGCGCCATGATGGCCGGATTGTCATCCCCGTGACAGTGCGATCCGGCGGTTCGGCTAGAGTTTCCGCCATGAAGCCGGCCAATCGATCGGCTGGACACTCGGGGATGCGACCATGGCGAACGGTCTCGAACGATACGGCAATGTGCGCGGCGGCGGCTTCGTCGAGCTCCGGCCCGACGCCAACAGCGTCCAGGGCGAAACCCGCATCAAGCAGAAGGGCGACCGGCCCTTCTTCGGCAAGTTCGTGACCGCCTTCAAGTCGCTGTCGAGCCGGCATTCGACCACCGAGAAGCAGGCCAACCGCGCCGTCCGGCAGGACCTGCTCGACAATCTCGCCAAGGCGGACCGCGGCGTCGCCGCCCGCTATGCCGACCGGCTGGTCGGCGGGAACAAGGAGTCCAAGCCGCTGAGCGCCCGGCTGGTCCGCCAGATCATGGCCGAGGTCGGCCAGAACAAGGACAACTGGAACGCCGCCGCCAAGACCGAAGGACCCGGACGCAAGAAGGCGGTCGCCGAACAGCGCGACGGCATGGTCCAGGGCCGGTTCGACTGGCTGGCGACGGTCGCGACCCGCTTCCCCGGCCGCGTCGACGATTTCCGCGAAACGCTGGCGGAAGCGGTCGAGTCCGCCATGAAGACCGGCAAGATGACCCGGGACGAGGCGATCACCCACGTCGCCAAGAACCTCGCCGACCGCCTGCAGGACGAGCCGCCGCTGCCCGGCTTCGTGACCTTCGCGGGCGACAAGCCGACCGTGCCGGAGATCGAGGCCTCGATCCGCGGCAACCTCGCCGCCTATGAGAAGACCCTGCCGCAGTTCCCGGTCGACATCGCCCCGACCCAGGATCCGCTGGTCCTGGTCCTGCACGATCCGGAGGCCAAGCCCGAAAAGTCGATCCTCAAGCAGACCGGCCCGATCACGCCCGGCGAGATCCCGAACAAGAGCATCGCCGAATATACCCAGTTCCGTTCCGACGCCGAGAACGCGATCCTGGACGGGCTCGACGACCCGACCAAGCCGCTCGTCATTCCGGGCATCAGCGGCATCCTGCCGTCGATCGAGGACATGGCGCCGCAGAGCCTGAAGGACGCGATCGACCATCACAACCGCATGGTCGGCGACGACGGCGACACGATCTCGCTGTCCGATCTCCTCGGCCATCCGGGCATGGACATCTACGGGCGCTGCTTCAACCGCCTGAAGGAGTTGCACGAAAAGGCCGGCAACGACGACATCCCGTCGCGCGAGGAGGTCGAGAAGCTGATCAGCGGGGCGGTCCAGAAGGAACTGGACAACGGGCCGGTCAAGGGCATCGCGACCCATATCCTGGCCAATCCGAATCTGTCGCCGAAGGAACGCCAGGTTCTCCTCGCCGAGGTCATGGACCGCAACTCGAAGCTCTACCAGCACGGTCACAATATCGGACCGATCCCGATCGGCAAATATGTCCAGAACTATCTCGATCAGGCGGTGCGCGACTGACCACCACCCGACGCATCGGCGATGGGCGCCGCGGCGGGTTTCCCCCGGTGCCGGGTTTCCCCCGGTGCCGGGTTTCCCCCGGAGCCAAATCGGACTAGGGTCGCGGGCATCGCAAAACGGTGCCCGCGCACGCGGATCGGACGACGCTCGGCGGGCGATCGCCATTGACGTTCGGATCGTGCCACGCGGGCGCCCAGCCCGAGCCGAAACGCCGCCATGAACTACGAACAGCCCCGCCGCACCGCCGTCGACATGGAACCGATCCTGGCCGGCCGCCGCATGCGGCGCAATCGCCGGACCGACTGGTCGCGTCGGCTGGTGCGCGAAACCCACCTCACCGTCGACGACCTGATCTGGCCGATCTTCGTGGTCGACGGCGAGGGCCGGCGCGACGCGGTCGCCTCCATGCCGGGCGTGTTCCGGCATTCGGTCGATCTGGCCGTCGCCGAGGCCGAGAGGGCCGCCCGGCTCGGCATCCCGGTGCTGGCGCTCTTTCCCTATACCGATCCGGACCTGCGCGACGAAAGCGGGTCCGAGGCCCTCAACCCGGAAAACCTGATCTGCCGGGCGCTGCGCGCCATCAAGGCGGCGGTGCCGTCGATCGGCCTGATGACCGATGTGGCGCTCGATCCCTACACCAGCCACGGCCATGACGGCCTGCTCGACGGCGACACGATCCTCAACGACGAAACCGTCGCCCAGCTGGTGCACCAGTCGATCGTCCAGGCCGAGGCCGGCGCCGACATCATCGGCCCGTCCGACATGATGGACGGCCGCATCGGCGCGATCCGCGCCGGGCTCGATCGGGCCGGCCACATGGACGTGCAGATCATGGCCTATACGGCCAAATATGCCTCCGCCTTCTATGGACCGTTCCGCGACGCGGTCGGCACCAACAAGACGCTGCGCGGCGACAAGCGCACCTACCAGATGGATCCGGGCAATTCCGACGAGGCGATCCGCGAGGCCGAACTCGACCTCGCCGAGGGCGCCGACATGATCATGGTCAAGCCGGGCATGCCCTATCTCGACATCGTGCGGCGCCTGTCGGAGACCTTCGCGGTGCCGACCTTCGCCTACCAGGTCTCCGGCGAATACGCGATGATCCAAGCCGCCGCGATGAACGGCTGGCTCGATTTCGACCGGGCCATGATGGAGAGCCTGGCCGCCTTCAAGCGCGCCGGCGCCGACGGCATCCTGACCTATTTCGCGCCGGTGGTCGCCGAAAGGCTGAAGGCCGGGGCGTGAATATCGGCGGCTTCGCAGTCCGGGCCGCCGTCGTCCTGGTCCTGCCGGTATGGATCGGGGTCGCGGCCTGCGCCGATGTCGAGGCGGTGCAGCGGCGCACCTGCGAAAGCCTGCTGCCGGTGATCGAGCCGGCCGGCACGCGCATCACCATCCAGAAGACCGAACCCGATCCGCGCCGCGCCGGCAACGTGCGGGTCTTCTATCATGCCGAACGCCCCGACCCGGACGCGGTCTCGCCCGACCCGGTCGACGCCGCCATCACCTGCGCCTTCGGCGGCAGCGGCTTCGAGGCCGGCAAGGCGGACCTGATCGGCCTGGAGACGCCGGATGGCGTCCTCTCCGAAATCCGCCTGCAGATGCTGAAACGTTTCTGGCTGTCCGACCTCGGCGCCGTCTCCGAGGCCATGCGCCAGGTCGAATGGGCACCCGAGGCGCGTCCGGCCGGCCTCCTGGCGGTCTCGGGCGCGCACGGCTTCCTGCTGCAGCAACTGGTCAATGCCGGTGCGCCGTCGGCGCTCTACGCGCTGCTGGCACTGGCCTATTCCCTGGTCTACGGCCTCCTCGGCCGCATCAATCTCGCCTTCGGCGATCTCGCCATGCTGGGTGCCTATGCGACCGTGCTCGGCATCGCCGGCGGCCTGACGCTCGGCGCCGGCGCCCCGGGCCTGCTCCTGCCCTTCGCGCTCCTGTTCGCGATATCCGTCACGGCGGCCTGGAGCGGCGCGATCGGGCTCGGCATCTTCCGCCCGCTGGCCGCGCGCGGCGCGCAGCCGCTCCTGGTGGCGACCATCGGGGTCTCGCTGGCCCTGCAGGAATTCGTCGGCCGCGTCCAGGGCGTCAAGGAACGCTGGCTGCCGCCGATCCTGAACGAGCCGCATCTCCTGTTCGGCGGCGCCTACGAGGTGGTGGTCACCACCATGCAGATGCTGGTCGTCGGCGGCGTTTCGGTCGCGGTCTTGCTGGTGCTCGTTGGCATGCGTCGGTCGCGCTTCGGACGCGACTGGCGGGCGATGGCCGACGACGCCGCCATGGCGGCCCTGCTCGGCGTCGATCAGGATCGGACCCTGACCGCCACATTCCAACTGGCCGGCGCACTCGCGGCGGTCGCCGGCGTGGTCATCACCACGCTCTACGGCGGAACCAGCTTTCATATGGGCACGATCATCGGCCTCAAGGCCCTGGTCGCCGCGATCGTCGGCGGCATCGGCTCGCTGCCCGGCGCCGTCCTCGGCGGCCTGCTGATCGGCCTCGCCGAGACGCTCTGGTCGGCCTACCATCCGATCGTGTGGCGCGACGCCGTGATCATGATGCTGCTGGTCGTGTTCCTGGTGCTCCGCCCCGAGGGCCTGTTCGGCACCCGTGCGGCGCTCGAGGAAAAGAGCGCAAGGCCGTGATCGATATCCGGACGATTGTCTCGACCGGTAGGAAGACCCTGTCTATTAAGACCGTGATTTGGCGCCCTTCACTTGGTTCCAACAGAAGCCGAACGGCGGACTCATGCTAGTGTCCTTCCACAAGGCGTAGGCAGGCGATGAGAAGCAGGCAAGGTTCCGAAGGACCCGAGCGGACCGACACGATCGTGGCAGCCGATGGCACCGTGCTGACGCGCGGCAGTCGGCCGTTTCTTGTCACGCATTTCCATCTCACCGAGGAAGTCATGCTTCCGGGCTTCTATCCGGAAGGCGGCGGCGAGAGCATCCACGAAGACACCGATTTCGACGTCGTCGAAGCCGCCCTGTGGGCACTCCGTCGGCGATACGCCAACCTGCCGGACCAGGACCCCACGATCCGACACGCCCCGCGGCCGGCTGGTTCCGCGCCGGGCATGGCGGCAAGGGGACGCCCGAACCGCCTCGGCAAGTTGATCCGGCATCCGAAAACCGGTGCCTACATCTCTGGCAAGATTGCCAGATCGATTCGTCCCTCCCGGTGGCGCGGCGGCGAAGGCCGGCGTCAGGGATAGCGGAGCCCCCATGCATCGCCCCACACTCGAAGACATCCAGGATGCCCAGCGGCTGATCGAGGGGGCGGTGATGCGCACGCCCTATCTGCCGGCGCCGCGGCTGTCCGACCTGACCGGCGCCCGGGTCTCGGTCAAATACGAGAACCTGCAGGTCACCAACGCCTTCAAGGAACGCGGTGCGCTGGTCAAGCTCCTGTCGCTGAGCGCCGAGGAGCGCCGGCGCGGCGTGATCGCCATGTCGGCCGGCAACCATGCCCAGGCGGTCGCCTATCACGCGACCCGGCTCGGCATTCCGTCGACCATCGTGATGCCGAAGACGACGCCGCATGTGAAGGTGACGGCGACGCGCGGCTTCGGCGCCCGGGTGGTGCTGAAGGGCGAGACGGTCGCCGACGCGCAAGAAGAGGCCGAGCGAATCGCAGCCGAGACCGGGGTCGTCTGGGTCCACCCCTATGACGATTTCGATGTCGTGCGCGGGCAAGGCACGATCGCGCTCGAAATGCTCGCCGACGATCCGGATATCGACATCCTGGTGGTGCCGGTCGGCGGCGGCGGGCTCGTCTCCGGCATGGCGATCGCCGCCAAGGCGCTGAAGCCCTCGATCGAGATCGTCGGCGTCGAGACGCAGCTCTATCCGGCCATGTGGTGCGCGCTGAAGGGTCTGCCGATCAAGGTCGGCGGCACGACCCTTGCCGAAGGCATCGCCGTGCGCAATGTCGGCGCGCTGACGCTCGACATCTGCCGCGACCTGCTCGACGAGGTCGTGCTGGTCGACGAGGTCCATATCGAGCGGGCCGTGAACGCCTATCTGACGCTGCAGAAGACCATGGCGGAGGGGGCGGCCGGCGCCGGCCTTGCCGCGCTGATGACCACGCCGGAGCGGTTCCAGGGCCGCAATGTCGGGCTCGTCTTGTGCGGCGGCAATATCGACCCGCGCATCCTGGCCTCGATCATGGTCCGCGAGCTCGCCCGCGAGGAGCGGATCGTCGGCATCCGGCTGATCATCCCGGACCGGCCGGGCGTGCTCGGCGAGATCGCCACCATCATCGGCGACATGGGCGGCAACATCCTGGCGGTCGAACACCACCGCACCATCCTGAAAGTGCCGGCCAAGGGCGCGACGCTCGATGTCGCCTTCGAAACCCGCGACGGCGGCCACGCCAACGAGATCATCGCGGCGCTCGAATCGCGGGCCTTCGTGGTCGAGCGGCGCGAGGCCCCCGACGAATTCTGAGATCTCCGGGAATTGGCGCCGCCGCGGCCACTTTCTCGCCGGCCGCGGATCTGTATGATTGTCACGAATGGAGCCGCTTCGGATCGTCCCCTGCGGCCTTCGGAAGGTCCGCCGTCCGTCCTATGACGCAGCATCCCGTCGACGCCCCGCAATTCTATCTGACCGCGCCCGCGAGCTGCCCCTATCTGGCCGGCCGCCAGGAGCGCAAGGTGTTCACCCATCTGGTGGGCGAGCGGGCCGCACAGCTCAACGACGTGCTGACCCAGGGCGGCTTCCGGCGCAGCCAGAACATCGCCTACCGTCCGGCCTGCGAGGCCTGCCGCGCCTGCGTCTCGGTGCGCATCGCGGTCGACGAATTCGATTGGCTGAAGAGCTTCAAGCGCACCCTGCGCACCAACGAGGACCTGTTCGGCGCCGAGCAGCCCGCCGCGCCGACATCCGAGCAATATTCCCTGTTCCGCCGCTATCTGGACGCGCGCCACGGCGACGGCGGCATGGCCGACATGACCGTGCTCGACTACGCCATGATGATCGAGGACACCCATGTCGACACCATGGTGGTCGAGTATCGCCGCCGCGGCGTCGACACCGCCATCACGGGACGCGGGACGGGACCGCTGCTCGGCACGGCCCTGACCGACATCCTCTCCGACGGCCTGTCGATGGTCTATTCCTTCTACGATCCGGAGCCCGGCTGGCGCGGCCTCGGCACCTACATGATCCTCGACCATGTCCGCCGCGCCATCGCCCATGGCCTGCAATATGTCTATCTCGGCTATTGGGTCGCCGGCTCGCGCAAGATGGACTACAAGCGCCGCTTCCAGCCGCTCGAATATCTGAGCCCGCAGGGCTGGAACCGGAAGCCCGAATAGGCCGCTCGGAGGCTTCGGTCAGGCCGACTATGCCTGCGGCCCGCTTCGGGACCTGTTCCCTGGACACCGCGACGGGTCGCACGAGGGTGCCGGGCCGCGCACGGGTGCCCGGCCATGCGCATCGGACGGCCCCTCCCCGACGCGCCCGCGCCGAACGGCCAACCCGCTGGAAACGTTTCAGGACGCCTTGGACGGTATGAAGCGGGAGAAGAAGCCCGTGGACCCTGCGCTGCGCGCATCGTCATGGCGCCGCACCGACCGATCCCCGCTCATGGCCAGGGCTTTCAGGTCGGCGACCACGTCCGGCGACGAGCGGGCGACGAACTTGCGGCCGTCGTGCAGCACGACGACAAAGACGCGCTCGTGGCGGAAGCTCTGATCGAGCAGCTTGTCCAGGTTCTGCCCGACCCGGCGCAGCCAGCGATCCAGATAGGCCGATACATTGCCTTCGCTATGCTCGGCACAGCCCGCGACCGCATTCTGCAGTGCAATATCTTCTACGTCGCCATTGGTGCAGGTCAAACGCAAGATCGGACGACCCGTCGCGCTGCGACGAATACGTACCACCCCTGGCGCAAAGTCGCCCAATACGATCTCAATGGCAGACATCGGAATGCCCTCAACGTCGCGCTGAATACGCTGCGCGGTTCCGATCTTACAAAGGTACGACGAGTTTCGGATTCGCGATTCGTTGAATGAGGATATCCACAAGCTAATTTACTTTACAATGCGGCAGGTGCCGGAGCGGTAACGGTTTATCAAGGACTCCACAGACCTTTCCGCAATACCGGGTGCTGTCCCTTCGGTACGACTTGCGAGAAACCAAGGATAACCGCCAGGGCATCGATCTCCGGCACGCCGTTCCAACCCAAAAGACAATCACATTCCAAATTTACAATAAAAAGAAACGCGCAAAAATCCCTGCCTTGCACGACATGTACTTGACTGCGCTGAGGCCGATCGATTCGCTTACTGGTCGCGGACCGACAAACGGCCACGAATTCAGGCGTTGTCGAACCGATTGGTGGCCGGGAAGCCGCGCGGCGGCAGGCGGCCGGCATCGGCACGGTTGCCGAGCCAATCCTTCAGATCGTCGAGCGAGCGCGTGAAGCTCGATCCGCCCGAACTGGTCCAGACCAGCCCCTCGGCGCCGTTGAAGCATTTGAGATCGGCGAGGCCGCCATCCTTGAAGCGCTGCAGCCGCACGCCGGAGCCGCGCGCCATCTCGGCGACCTGCTCGATCGGGAACACCAGGAACTTGCGATTGTCGCCGATCGCCGCGACATGGGTCGCGCCCGGCGGCACGGTTCGCACCAGGCGCACTTCGTCCTTGGCCGCGACATTGACCACCTGACGGCCCTTGCGGGTCTGCGCCACCACCTCGGCCTCGGGCACGATGAAGCCCTTGCCCTCGCGCGTGGCGACCAGCAGGCGGCGGTCCGGGCGATGGACGAACACGTCGAGCACGTCCTGGTCCTCGTCGAGATCGACCTGGATGCGGATCGGCTCGCCATGGCCGCGGCCGCCCGGCAGCTTGGAGGCATCGAGCGTGAAGACGCGGCCGGCCGTGGAGAAGATCACGATCTTGTCGGTGGTCTCCGCCTTGAAGGCGACCCGGAGCTTGTCGCCCTGCTTGAAGTCGAGCCGCGCGAAATCGTCGAGATGGCCCTTCAGCGCGCGGATCCAGCCCTTCTCGGAGACCACCACGGTGATCGGCTCGCGCTCGATCATCGCCTCCTTGATATCCTCCTGGGCGTGGCCGGGCGCATCCGCGAAGGTCGAGCGGCGCTTGCCGAGCTTGGTCTCCGGCCCGAAGGTCGCGGCGACCTCGCGGATCTGCAGCGCGACCACCTTCCACTGCTTGTCGACCGAGGCCAGCAGGTCGCGGATCTGTCCGGCCTCGATGGTCAGCGCCTCGTGCTCCTTGCGGATCTCGAATTCCTCGAGCTTGCGCAGGTTCCTGAGCCGCATGTCGAGGATGGCGTTGGCCTGCACGTCGTTGAGGTCGAAGCGGGCCATCAACACCTGCTTCGGCTCGTCCTCCTCGCGGATGATGCGGATCACCTCGTCGAGATTGAGATAGGCGATCAGCAGCCCGCCGAGGATTTCGAGCCGCTTCTCGATCACGCCGAGCCGGTGGCGCGAGCGGCGCAGCAGCACCTCGCGGCGATGGTCGAGCCACTCGACCAGCACGTCCTTGAGGCCCATCACCTTCGGCACGATGCCGCCCGACAGGACGTTCATGTTGAGCGGAATGCGGCTTTCGAGCTCGGACAGCTTGAAGACCGATTCCATCATCAGGCCGGGTTCGACATTGCGGCTCTTCGGCACGAAGACGACGCGCACGTCCTCGGCGGATTCGTCGCGCACGTCGTCGACCAGCGGCAGCTTGCGCTCGTTGATCAGGTCGGCCAGCTTCTCGATCAGCCGGCTCTTGGCGACCTGGTAGGGAATTTCGGTGACCACCACCACCCAGGTGCCGCGGCCCTGGTCCTCGGTGTGCCAGCGTGCCCGCACCCGGAAGGCGCCGCGGCCGGTGCGATAGCTCTCCAGGATCGAGGCGCGGCTTTCGACGATGATGCCGCCGGTCGGGAAATCCGGCCCGGGCACGATCTCGACGAGCTCCTCGACGGCGGTGTCCGGCGCCTCGATCAGCTTCAGGGCGGCACGGCAGAGTTCGTGCGCATTGTGCGGCGGGATCGAGGTCGCCATGCCGACGGCGATGCCGGCCGAGCCGTTGGCGAGCAGGTTCGGGAAGGCGCCGGGCAGCACGACCGGCTCCTCCTCGGAGCCGTCATAGGTCGGTCGGAAATCGACCGCGTCCTCGTCGATGCCTTCGAGCAGCAGCGCGGCGACCTCGGTCAGCCGCGCCTCGGTGTAGCGCATGGCGGCCGGGTTATCGCCGTCGATATTGCCGAAATTGCCCTGCCCGTCGACCAGCGGATAGCGCTGCGCGAAATCCTGCGCGAGCCGCACCATGGCGTCGTAGACCGACTGGTCGCCGTGCGGATGGAATTTGCCGATCACGTCGCCGACGACGCGGGCGCATTTCTTGAAGGCCGAGCCGGGATCGAGCCGCAAGGCCCGCATGGCATAGAGCAGGCGCCGGTGCACCGGCTTTAGCCCGTCGCGCACGTCCGGCAGCGCACGATGCATGATGGTCGACAGGGCATAGGCGAGATAGCGCTCTTCCAGCGCGTCGCGCAGATTGACCGGCAGCACCTCGCCGCCCGGCCCGCTCTCGTCGCCGCCATCGGACGGCGGAATCACCCTGTTTCCCATATGTTCCCGTTACGCCATCTCCCCCCGAAGGGCAAGCCTGGACGCCCCGCCGTCAACCGCCGCCGGCGTCCCGCTGGATCAGCGCCAGCAGCCGGTCGCGCGTCTCAGGCAGGTCCCGCCCCCGCTCCTGCGCGGCGTGGCGGGCGAGAAAGTGGCCGGTCAGCCGGAAGCCGGCGGCGAGATCGGCGCCGTCCGGGGGCGGATGATTGGAGCCGTCGGCGGGCGCCAGGAAGGCGGGCAGCGGCAATAGCCGGTCGGCGAAGGGGGCGCCGGCCTCCCGGCTGGCCGCCCGCCCGGTTTTCGGGCTGACCCAGGCGAGATCGCGCGTCGCCCCGGTCAGGGCGCAGGTCGAGAGATCGAGCCCGATGCCGAGCCCTTCGAGCAGCATGAGTTCGAAGCGCACGACGAGTTCGCCCGTCTCGACCGGATCGCCGATGCGGTCGAGCACCTCGTCGAGCGCGGCATAGAGGTCGGGATGCGGGTCGCGTTCCGAGACGAGACGCAGCAGCGCCGCGAGGGTCTGCGCCGCCAGGAGCGCGATCGGGCTCTCCATGTAGCCGGCGGCGCGGAAGCCGATCGGCTCGACCGCATAGATGCCGAGATGCTCGTCGAGCCGGGCGCGCCAGACGAGGCGCAGGCGGTTGCCGGTCTGCAGCGCCGCGGCGAGCTTCTGCGAGCGCGCGCCGCGTACCAGGCCGAGATGCCGCCCGCGTTCGCGCGTCATCGCCTCCAGCACGGCGTGGGATTCGCCCTGCCGGCGCAGGCCGAGCACGATCGCCTCGTCGGTCCACTCCATGACGGCAATCTATCCGGTCGACACGCCCGGCATAAGGCCGGCGGCGGACACGAAACGGTGCCCCGTTGCCGTCGCGCCATCGATCACGGTCGTGGTCACGGGCGCGGCCCCTGCCCGGCCACGGCGTCGATCAGGTCGAGCCAGGGCCTGACCCCGATCCGGGCACGGTCGTAGCGCGCCGCGACGGTCTCGCGCGCCGCGCGGCGCAGGGGTGCGAAATCCGCCGGCCGCCGGCAGGCCGCCGCCATGGCCTCGGCCAGGCCTGCGCGATCGAAGAAGTCGACCAGCAGGCCGTTGCGGCCGTGCTCGACCACCTCCTCGACCGGGGCGGTCGCGGAGCCGATCACCAGGGCTTCCACCGCCATCGCCTCGAACAGCGACCAGGAGGCGACGAACGGATAGGTCAGATAGACATGGGCCGCCGCCGCCCGGATCGCATCGAGCATCCGGCCATGCGGCAGGTGACCGACGAAATGCACCCGGCGCGGATCGACCCGGTCGGCGATCTCGGCCCAGAAGATGTCGCGCCAGGTCCGGCCTTCAGGCGGCGGCGTGCCGTAGCCCTTGCCTTCGGCCGAGCCGATCAGCACCACCTCGGCCTCCGGCACCGCCGCCAGGAAATCAGGCAGCGCGCGGAAGAAGACATGCGCGCCGCGCAGCGGCTCGAAGCGGCGGTTGACGAAGGTGACGAAGGGGCGCGTGCGGTCGAGGATGCGGCCGTCCGGCAGCGCGAAGCGGGCGGCGGGATCGGGCCGGATCGCGGCGAGATCGACGCCCTCGTGGATGACCTGGGCGTCGCGCGCGAGCCGCTCCGGCAGCATGGACGCCTGGAACCGGCTCGGCGCCACGATCGCGTCGGCTTCCGTCAGCGCCAGCAGCATCGAGGCATTCTTGGCGTGGACGCGGCAGAGCTCGTCCACGGTCTCCTTGGCGAATTCCGGATCGAAGCCGACATCGCCGCCACGGCTGCGATAATAGAACTCGGCATATTCGATGCGCCGCGCCGCGGGGAAGATCTCGCCCAGGAACAGCGTCTCGCCCCAGCCCGGATGGCCGACGATGACATCCGGCGCGAAACCCTTGGCCTTCAGCGCCTCCGCGGCCCGCGCCGCCGCCCGCCCGCGCAGGAAATCCGCCTCGGCCCGGACGGCCGGCTCGAAGATGCCCTTCGTGGTTCCGCGCTTCAGCCCCCAGCGCATGATCGGCACGCCCGGCACGCCCGCCGCCCCATCCTGCGCGATCGCCGCCACCCAGTCCCCGCGCGCGCGCAGGGCCTCGGCCAGAAAACCGAACTGGCCGGGGAAATTGTTGTGCACGAGAAGGACGGAGAGCGGCATGGAAGCGCGAGCCTAGCCGATCCGGACCGCCGCCGTCACTCGGTCGGGAAATCGAGCCCCATTTCGCGGTAGCGTTCCGGGTCGTCGGACCAGTTCTCGCGCACCTTCACGAACAGAAACAGGTGCACCGGCTTTTCGGCGATCTCGGCGATTTCCTCGCGCGCGGCCATCGAGATGGCCTTGATGGTCTGGCCCTTCTCGCCGAGCACGATGCGCTTCTGGCTTTCGCGCGCGACGTAGATGACCTGCTCGATGCGGATCGAGCCGTTGCGCATCTCCTTCCACTGCTCGGTCTCCACGGTCGATTCGTAGGGCAGTTCGTCGTGGAGACGCAGGAAGACCTTCTCGCGGGTGACCTCGGCGGCGAGCTGGCGCAGCGGCAGGTCGGAGATCTGGTCCTCCGGATAGAGCCAGGGACCTGTCGGCACGTGCCGGGCGAACCAGGCCAGAACGTCCTCGACGCCGTCGCCGTTCATCGCCGAGACCATGAACACGGCCTCGAAAGCGGCCTTGGCGCTGGCCTGCGCGGCGAGCGCCAGAAGCGCGTCGCGCCTGAGCAGGTCGATCTTGTTGAGGATCAGGACCTTCGGCTGGCGCACCTCGGCGAGGCGCTCGAGCACCGCCAGCGCGCCGTCGTCGAGGCCCTTCTTGGCGTCGATCAGCAGCGCGACCAGATCGGCGTCGGCCGCCCCGCCCCAGGCGGAGGTGACCATGGCGCGGTCGAGCCGGCGGCGCGGCCGGAAGATGCCGGGCGTATCGACGAAGATGACCTGCGCCCCGTCCTTCATGGCGATGCCGCGGATCAGATTGCGGGTCGTCTGCACCTTGTGGGTGACGATCGAGACCTTGGCGCCGACGAGCTGGTTGAGCAGGGTCGACTTGCCGGCATTGGGCGCGCCGATCAGCGCGACGAAGCCGGCCCGCGTCGAAGCGGCCGCCGCCTCGGCCCGGCGCAGCGCCGCCTTGGCCTTCTTGTTGAGCGGTATCGGCTCGAAATCGTCGTCGGCGGAGATGTCTTCGGGCTCGTCGGCCATGGGTCGTGTCCGTTCCGGATCTGATGAGGCGCCGGTCCGGCGGATCATATCGCGATCGGACGGCGCGGTCGTGTGGGGAATGTCGGGGATAGTCAGCGTTCGGACGCCGCGACGATCGGGCCGTCTTCCGACCACAGACCCTCGCGCACCAGGATGGCGGTGGCGGCGTTCTGCTCCGCCTCGCGCTTGGAACGCCCGCGGCCTTCGGCGCCGTCGAGACCGGCGAGATCGACCGCAATGGTGAATTCGGGATCGTGATCGGGTCCGCTGCGGCCGACCTCGCGATAGACCGGTGCCGGCAGCCCGCGGCCCTGGACCCATTCCTGCAGCGTCGTCTTGGCATCGCGCAGCGGCCCGCGCGCGGACATCATCATGTCGCGCCAGTGCCGCTCGACGAAGGCGCAGGCCGGCTCGAAGCCGCCGTCGAGATAGATAGCGGCGATCAGCGCCTCGGTCACGTCGCCGAGGATGGCGGTCCGGTTGCGGCCGCCGGTCTGGGCCTCGCCGGCGCCGAGCCGCATGACGGCGCCGAGTTCGAGCCGGCGGCCGATCTCCGCGCAGGTCTCCCGCTTGACCAGTGCATTCAGGCGGCGGGCAAGCTCGCCCTCCTCCGCGCGCGGATAGGTCTCGTAGGCCATCGCGGCGACCGACAGGGCCAGCACCCGGTCGCCGAGGAATTCGAGCCGCTGGTAGCTGTCGGCCGGGTTGGAGGTTGCGCTGGTATGGGTCAGGGCGCGCGTCAGCAGCTTGCGATCGGCAAAGCCGTAGCCGATGCGCGCCTCCAGAGCCGCCAGCGGGTCCATCCCCTGCGCCATCAGAGCGTGCCGAGCAGGCGGTTCCAGCGGATCGACCAGGGCCAGTTCCAGAACTGCCAGGCGACGCCGTCGATCGAGAAGAAGATGATCTCGGCGCGGCCGATCAGGTTCTCGAACGGCACCGGGCCGACATCGCGCGTGAAGCGGCTGTCGGTGGAATTGTCGCGGTTGTCGCCCATCATGAAATAGTGGCCGGCCGGGACGACATATTCTTCCGTATTGTCGGCGCTGCCGTCCTGATACATGTCGAGAACGGTGTAGCTGACGCCGTTCGGCAGGGTCTCGCGGTAGCGTCGGATATGGAACGAGGTGCCGAACGCATCGGTCTCGACGAAATCCGCGACCGGCGTGCGCGGCACGGCCTCGCCGTTGATGTACAGGATCGAGTGCTTCACCTGGATGCGGTCGCCGGGCAGGCCGATCAGCCGCTTGATGAAGTCGGTCCCCTCCTCCTTCGGATTGCGGAACACGATCACGTCGCCGCGCTTCGGCTCGCTCGCCCAGATGCGGCCGGAGAAATTCGCGATCGGCGTCTGGAACCCGTTCAGCGGATTGCCGCCGAAGGAGAATTTTCCGTAGCCATAGGAGAATTTCGAAACGAACAGATAGTCGCCGACCAGGAGCGTCGATTTCATCGAGCCCGACGGGATGCTGAACGGCTGGTAGAGGAAGGTGCGCACGAGCAGCGCGAGGATGAGCGCGTGGATGACGACCTTGATGGTCTCGCCGACGCCGCCAGCCTGCTGGTCTTTTCCTGTTGTGGTCACGCTCATGCGCCCTTTTTCCAACCTCGCCCGTACCGGCCACGTGATAGCCGGTCATGCCAGCCCCCGCAACCGCCCCCGGATGCCTCATATTTCGGGCGGAACGGCCGGGCAGTCACATTCCCGTGGTCCCGCGCGCTCATCCGGCCGCCTTCGGCCAGCCCAGCGGCACCGCCGAGATGACCACGAAAGCCTGCGCCAGCGGATAGTCGTCCGTGATGGTCAGATCGATGCGGGCCTCGAAGCCGTCCGGCGTCAGGGCCGCCAGCCGCTCCGCCGCGCTGCCGCCGAGCAGGATGGTGGGCTTGCCGGATGGCAGATTGACGACACCCATCTCGCGCCAGTTGACGCCCATGCGGATGCCGGTGCCGAGCGCCTTGGAACAGGCCTCCTTGGCGGCGAAACGCTTGGCATAGGAGGCGGCACGCTGGTCGCGCCGGTCGGATTTGGCGCGCTCGACATCGGTGAAGACGCGATGGGTGAAGCGCTCGCCGAAGCGGGCGAGCGTCTTCTCGATGCGGCGGATGTCGATCAGGTCGGACCCGATACCGATGATCATGAAACCCTCACGACGCGGCGACGATCCCGCGGGCGACATCCATATGGTGGCGCATGGTCCGGATCGAGGCCTCGAAGCCGATGAAGATCGCCTCGCCCACGAGGAAGTGACCGATATTCAGCTCCTTCACCTCCGGCAGCGCCGCGATCGGCCCGACGGTGTCGTAGGCGAGGCCGTGGCCGGCATGGACCTCCAGGCCGAGTTCGGCGCCGTGCCGCGCGGCCGCGGCGATGCGGGCGAGTTCCCGATCGCGCTCGGCGAAATGGCCGTCATTGTGCAGGTCGCAGTAGCGGCCGGTATGGATCTCGACCACCGGCGCGCCGAGCCGGACGGCGGCCTCGAACTGGCGCGGATCGGCCTCGATGAACAGCGAGACGCGGATGCCGGCCTCGGCCAGCCGGGCGACGATCGGCTGCAGATGCGCCTCCTGGCCGGCGGCATCGAGCCCGCCCTCGGTGGTCCGCTCCTCGCGCCGCTCCGGCACGATGCAGGCGGCATGCGGACGATGGCGCAGCGCGATCGCGGCCATCTCGTCGGTGGCGGCCATTTCCAGGTTGAGCGGCAGGTCGATCTCGGCCATCAGCCGCTCGATGTCGGTATCCCGGATGTGGCGGCGGTCCTCGCGCAGATGCGCGGTGATGCCGTCCGCGCCGGCGGCGGCCGCGAGATGCGCGGCGCGCAGCGGATCGGGATGCAGGCCCCCGCGTGCGTTGCGGATGGTCGCCACGTGGTCGATGTTGATGCCGAGCCTCAGAGAGCCGGGCCGTCCGTCGCGCTGCATGCCAATGCCTCCCGTCCGCGCCGCGTCGCGATCCGGCGCGCCTTGTGCTTCTCCTGATAGGCACGCACGGAGGAGAGGACAACGCCGTAGACGGCAAGGCTGGTGAGACTTCCCGCCACGGCAAGCCCGAGCGCCGCCGGCAGGGCGAGGTCGGCGAGCCGTTCGAGCGCGATCGGCCCCAGTCCCGGCCGGCCGAGCAGCCACAGACCGAGCTCGACAGAGCCGACGAAGATCAGCGGATAGACCAGCGGGTTGCCGACATGGCTGCCGACGATGGCGGCCATCGGGTTGACGCGCAGCAGCGAGGCAAGACCGGCCGACAGCACCACGCGGCCGCCGAGAAACGGCGTGAAACTGACGAAGCAGCCGATCGCCGTGCCGGCCGCCACCGAGCGCGCCGAGCCCGGCAGATGCAGGAGCCGGGTCCAATACCAGCGCGCCAGCCCGAGCCAGCGGCCGGGCCGGCGCAGGATCCGCCAGCTTCGCTTGAATTCCTTGCCGATCGCCCTGCGCAGGTTCATGGCCGCATCCTGCCGGACGTCCGGCCCCTAGGGAAAGCCCGGATCACGCCCATCGGCGCGGATCCCTGCGGCAGAGTGAACGGGACACCGGGGGCGTGCGCGAAGGAGGGACGCCGAGCCCCGGATCGTCCCAGCCGCAAGGTATGCAACCGCCAGCACCCTGCCCCCTGCAGCGCTCGGCCCGCCGGAGCCCTGCCCGCCAACGCCCGGCCTGCAGGCGCCCGGCCCCTGCAGCGCAGCGGCCGAGGCCATGGCCCATCGACGCGTCGAGACGGGTCGGCCGCCGCCCGAAGCCGGACTGCGGCCCGCGTCGGCTCTCAGGCCAGATTGCGGCTGCCAGGCTTAACCGCCGGCAGGGCGGCGAGTTCGGGCGGCAGCTGGTCGGCCGGATAGGCCGGCACCTTGAAGCCGGCGAGCGCGATCAGCGGCACGCCGACCTCGGCCTCGCCGTCGGAGCGGTCGATCAGGCAGGCGCAGGCGACCACCTTGGCGCCGAGCGCCTCCAAGGCCGCGATCGTCTCGCGCGAGGAGAGCCCGGTCGTCACGATGTCCTCGACCACCACCACGCGCGCGCCCGGCGGCAGTTCGAAGCGCCGGAGCCGCATCTCGCCGCCCTCGCGCTCGACCCAGACCGCCGGCACGCCGAGATGACGCGCCGTCTCGTAGCCCGGCACGATGCCGCCGAGCGCCGGCGACACGACATAGTCGACCCCGCCGGGGACGGCGGCGCGGATCTTCTCGGCCAGCGCCTTGCAGACGATCTCGGTCTTGTCCGGATACTGGAACACCCGCGCCTTCTGGATGAAGACCGGCGAGCGCAGCCCCGACGACAGAATGAAATGCCCCTCCAGGATCGCCCCGCAGGAGCGGAACACATCGAGCACGTCGTCACGGGTCATGGGCGGGGTCTCCGGCAGGTTTAGGCCGGGGGCCGGGTATAGGGGGCAGTGGCGCGGATGTCGAGGGAGAAGCCTGAGAGCCCGTCTGCGCACGCGGCGTTCGGCATTTCCAGGGGATCAGGATTTGATTCACGATCGGGATGTGGACACCCGGGGCGGGATGGCCACAATCGCCAGGAAGACGAAACGCGATCCCTCCGATCCGACAGACGCGGAGTGGGAGCGGATCGCGCTGCTGATGCCGAGGTCGAGTCAGACCGGACGTCCGCGCGGGACAGCCGCCCTGTCACGGCACCGCATGCCAAAACAAGGGGTTACGACGCCGACACGGAAAATGTCGGGTGCAAATCGCCCGTCGTGGCTTCTTCCGACGCACATCAACCGATGGCTCGCCTGAATTGAAAAATAGAATCAGGAGTGGTTGCCATGCCAAACATTCGATATTCGAAAAACGAACATGCCGCTCTCATTCATTCTTTTGAGCTCTACATCGGAGCTACCCTTCCGGATGACTATAAAACTTTTTTGATCGAAGAGAGGTTTGCAGAATACAGTCCAGGGATATTCGAGTTCGCAGAAGGCAACATGCCTATCGATACAACGATTCGCTTCTTTTATAATATGAACCCAGAAGACGAATATAGAAGCATATATCCGCAGACGGATTTATTCAAGGATCACTTCCCTGATCGCACAATTATTCCAATTGTGACCGATGACGGAGGGGGTAGATTCGTCATGGAACATCAGGATGGAATATGGACGGGCGTTTTCTTCACGGATTTCTGGAGCGGCTACAATGATTATTTGAAGGTCGCTGACAGTTTTACAGAATTCCTCAATGGAATTCGCCTCGCGGATTGACTCCATTGCCTGGACCCCTCGGTAATTGGCGGCGATGATGGCGTCGCAATCGGACCGACAGACGAATGGCTTTGCGTCCGATTGTGTCCGCGGATCAAGCGATTGACGGCCGTCCGGAGGTCGGCGACGGGTCGGAACACGCCGTGCGCCTAGAGAGCTTCAGGCCACGGGCGTGAGGTGTGCCATACGGCAAGGATCACGATCGCGTCCGGCCGGCACTCATAGGCAACGAATTATGGCAGGCCGACAGCGACCAGCTCCCGCGATGCGGCCGGGCCGACCAGCGTGAGGCATAGGCTCAAGTTGCTGAACGCGGGTGCGGATCATGTGCCGCACGCGGCGAGCGCTGGCCACACTGTCTTGGGCAATCCAATCCGCAATATTCGAGAGGTCCCGCGCGGCGGGATCCGCTCAGCGCATCTTCACGGCTCGACGCCATATTTTTCGAATATCGCCTGCATTTCAGCATCCGAGGCAAACTCGCCGCGATCGGCCGCTTTGATTCCGGCCGTGATCTTGGCGACCACCCAATCATTGTGGGCCTGCATCGCCGCGATGGCGCGCGCGATCAACACGTCGCGCGGCTCCCCGTTCGACGGAACCAGTATGTCCAAGGTCGTCGCTGTCCGGTCGTCGCGTTCGACCGGGATCGTCTTGCTCATCGTCATCGGCCTCCCATCTTCAATGACGAGACGGCCATCCTTCCCTCACCCGTTCACCCGCTCCACGCTCGAGATGATCGGCTTGGAGCGGAGCTGATTGGTGATGCGGGTCAGGTGCTTCAGGTCCCAGACTTCCAGGTCGATCAGGATCTCGTGGAAATCCGCGCCCTTGCGGATCATCTTGATGTTGTCGATGTTGCCGTCGTTGTCGGCGATGACCTGGGCGATCTGGGCGAGCGAGCCGGGTTCGTTGAGCGAGGTCAGCGCGATGCGGGCCGGGAAGCGGACCGGATCGTTGGGGTCGATGTCCCAGCGCACGTCGAGCCAGCGATCGGGCTGGTCGTCGAATTCCTTCAGGTCCGGCGACTGGATCGGATAGATGGTGATGCCCTGGCCGGGCGTCAGGATGCCGACGATGCGGTCGCCCGGCACCGCGCCGCCATTGGGGGCGAAGATCACCGGCAGGTCGCCGGCGAGGCCGCGGATCGGGATCGAGCGTTCCGCATCCGGCGCCGAGGCCGCGCCCGGCACGCGGAACTTCATCTTGCCGCCGGCACCGACGCCGAACCAGCCCTCGCCGGCGCCGGCTTTCGGATTGGAGCTGGCGCGCTCGTCCTGATAGTCGGGATAGACCGCCTTCAGCACCGCCTCGGAGGTCAGTTCGCCGCGCCCGACCGCCGCGATGATGTCCTGGATCGAGGAATGGCCGAGCCGGTGAATGACCGGCTCCAGCGCCGTCTCCGCGAAGGTTCGCCCGGCGCGGTCGAAGCTACGCGCCAGGATCTGGCGGCCGAGCCCGCCGAACTGCTTGCGCACCGCCTCGCGGGTGGCGCGCCGGATCGCCGCCCGGGCCTTGCCGGTGACGGCGATCTGCTCCCAGGCCGGCGGCGGCACCTGCGCCTTGGAGCGGATGATGTCGACCTCGTCGCCATTCGAGAGCTCGGTCATCAGCGGCATGATGCGGCCGTTGACCTTGGCGCCGACGCAGGTGTTGCCGACATCGGTGTGGACCGCATAGGCGAAGTCGATCGGCGTCGCGCCGCGCGGCAGGGCGATGATCTTGCCCTTCGGGGTGAAGCAGAAGACCTGGTCGTGGAACAGCTCGAGCTTGGTGTTCTCGAGGAATTCCTCCGGGTTCAGGTTCGGGTCGTTCAGCCGCTCGATCGTATCGCGCAACCACGCATAGGCGCCGGACGCCTCGGTCAGCCGGGCGATGTTGCGCCCGCCGGAGATGCGGTCGCCATCCTTGTAGAGCGCATGGGCGGCGATGCCGTATTCGGCGATCCGGTGCATCTCCTCGGTGCGGATCTGCAGCTCGACGCGCTGGCGGCCCGGCCCGACCACGGTGGTGTGGATCGAGCGATAGTCGTTCTGCTTCGGCGTCGAGACGTAATCCTTGAAACGACCCGGCACCATCGGCCAGGTCGAATGCACGATGCCGAGCGTGTGGTAGCATTCGTCCAGGCTCGGCACGAGCACGCGAAAGCCGTAGACGTCGGAAAGCTGCTCGAAGGAAACACCCTTGCGCTGCATCTTCACGAAGATCGAATAGGGCCGCTTCATCCGCCCCTTGACCTTGGCGACGATCGCCGAGGCGCCGAGCTTTTCGGTCAGCGCCTGCTCGATGACCGAGGCGAGGTCGCGGTTGCGTTCGCTGAGCGCCTCCAGACGGGCCTGGATGGTCTTGTAGGCCTCCGGGTTCATGTAGCGAAAGGCGAGATCTTCCAGCTCCTCGCGCATGCCCTGCATGCCGAGCCGCCCGGCCAGCGGCGCGTAGATCTCCATCGTCTCTTCGGAGATGCGGAAGCGCTTCGCCTCGGGCACGAAATGCAGCGTGCGCATGTTGTGCAGCCGGTCGGCGAGCTTGACGATCAGCACGCGGACATCGTCGGCGACGGCGAGCAGCAGGCGGCGGAAATTCTCGGCCTGCTCGGTCTTCTTCGAGACGAAATCGAGCTTCTTGAGCTTGGTCAGGCTCTCGACGAGGCTGCCGATCTCCTCGCCGAACAGGGCGTCGATCTCCGAGCGCGTCGCATCGGTGTCCTCGATCGTGTCGTGCAGCAGGGCGACCGCGATCGAGGCGTCGTCGAAGCGCAGGTCGGTCAGGATGGCGGCGACTTCGAGCGGATGCGAGAAGTAGGGGTCGCCGGACGCGCGCTTCTGCGCCCCATGCTTCATCATTCCATAGACATAGGCCTTGTCGAGCAGCGCCTCGTCCGCATTCGGATTGTAGCGCTTGACCCGCTCGACCAGTTCGTATTGCCGCATCATCGCGTTTCAGATCCGCTCAAGCTGCCGGTTCGTCGCGCCATTCCTGAAGGCGCGCCTGGCCCGTTCTTCTCTTCGTCATTCGGCACCATGCCCCCGCGTGACCGGGGACCCGGCGAGGGAACCAGCACCGGCGGTTCGATCAAAACGGATAGACCCCATCCGTTTCGTCAATCTGAACCACCAATCCCCTGATGACGTGGCAAGCCCCGGACACCGGCACAGGACGCAGATGTCGGAGCCGGACCAACAGGCCTTGCGGCCCAATCCGGAAGTTCCCGGCCCGTTGCTGGCGCGGGCGGACCGGCGACGGGAGGTTCGTGGTGAGATCGGACCGAAGCGGCCGATGGACCATCATGCCATAGGAATTGCGGCGGAAAACCCAATTCCTCCATCGATTTCGCGCGTCTGTTGCGCGCAGCGTCGCAGCGGCGGCAGCGGACGTTCCCCAGGGCGACCGGACGGCACCGAAATGGGCCGGTCTCGCGACCGGATCGAAACGAAAGGGCCGGTCTTGCGACCGGACGAAAACGAAAGGACCGGTCTTGCGACCGGATGAAAACGAAAGGGCCGGTCTCGCGACCGGATGAAAACGAAAAGGGCCGGTCTCGCGACCGGATGAGAACGAAAAGGGCCGGTCTTGCGACCGGCCCGGGCATTCCGCATGACGGTGGAGGCAGGACGATCAGTCCTCCTCCTCCTTGTCCGGGGGAACGAGGCCTTCGAGGCCGCGCAGCAGTTCTTCTTCCGACATCCGGTCGAACTGCGGCTCGGCATCGTCGTCGCCCGACGAGGCCGACGCGATGAGCGGCACGGCTTCGGGTTCCGGCTCGTCGACCTCGACGAACTTCTGAAGGGAGTGGATGAACTCCTCCTTCAGATCCTCCGGGCTGACCTTCTCTTCCGCGATCTCGCGCAGGGCGACGACCGGGTTCTTGTCGTTGTCGCGATCGATCGTGATCGGCGAGCCGGAGGAGATCGTCCGGGCCCGATGGCTGGCCAGAAGGACGAGCTCGAACCGGTTCTCCACCTTGTCGATGCAGTCCTCGACGGTGACACGCGCCATAATTCATACTCCAAGGGAATCGAGCGGACAAATAGGGGAACGGCGGCCGGAAAGCAACCATTTCCTGGGATCGGCGCCTTGGCCGACGCCGCCGGACAGGGCTTTGCGGCCGCCCCCGTCAGAATGTCCCTTGAATCGTCATGCGGTTCACCTCGGCGCGGTCAATTGCCCGATCGGACTGAAGTCAGGTGCACGTCAGACGAATAGAAGGAACACCAGATTGCCGACGATTGCGCAACCAAGCCACGAGCAATACCGCGACGGAAACGTTTCCAGTTTACAATTCATGGCATACCGTTCACGGAACACCTGCAAGGGACCACGGTTGGGCTAACAAATGTTCCCGAAAACCTCGGTATTTTCGAATTTTTGTTGTAAATTTTGATCGGCTATGCCATTGCGGCGTCATAGTGCGCCCGCGCCTTATGAGCGGGACATAAAAACCCATCGTTTGGCATGTTTCAGAAGCCGTCGCTGGGTCCCCTGAATCAGAATTCAGAAAAGAAGCAGACAGTATGGCTGACATGCGAGAAAAGATCGCACTGTTTATCGACGGTGCCAATTTGTATGCAACATCGAAGTCGCTCGGTTTCGATATCGACTACAAGCGACTTCTTCAGGAATTCCATGGACGCGGCTACCTTCTTCGCGCCTATTATTACACCGCACTCATCGAAGATCAAGAATACTCCTCCATTCGCCCGCTGATCGACTGGCTGGATTACAACGGCTACAAGGTCGTGACCAAGCCGACCAAGGAATTTTACGATTCCTCGGGCCGCCGGAAAATCAAGGCGAACATGGATATCGAACTGGCCGTCGACGCCATGGAGATCTCCGACGCCGTCGACCACATCATCCTGTTCTCCGGCGACGGCGACTTCCGGCGTCTGGTCGAAGCGCTGCAGCGCAAGGGCAAGAAGGTTTCGGTGGTCTCGACGCTGCAGACGCAGCCGCCGATGATCGCCGACGACCTGCGCCGCCAGGCCGACCATTTCGTCGAACTGGGGACCCTGCAGGGCCGCATCGGCCGCGACCCGGCGGAGCGCGCTGCGCGCATGGCCGAGCGCGAGGCCCAGCGTCGTCAGCAGACGCCGGAATTCGAAGACGATTTCGACGACGTCTGATCCGATCCCGGCGCGCGCCGCAAGACGCGCACCGGGCCATGCCGTCGCGGGCGGCCCCATCGTGGACGGATCGCCGGCAGGACACCCGCCCTGCCCTCGCGCTTTGCCGTTCCGGCCGTCGCTCCGGGCCGGCAACGGCTTTCGCCACACGGCTTTTGCCACCCGGGCCTTCGGCGAGCGATCCTCCGGGCCCGTTCGGGAAGCCTCCCCGTGCTGACTCGCCGGCCGTCGCCGCAGCCGGTCTTGGTCCCGGTCGATCTTCATCCCAGTCGATCTTCGCCCCAATCGGCGGTCGCGGGATCCCGGGATCGCTCGTCCCGCGCAGGCCGGACGCGGTCCGTTCGAAACGCCATCGCCGAAACGCCATGCCCGAAGCACAATCCCTCGATCCGCCGCACGACTGCCCGGTCTGCCCGCGCCTGGCCGGCTTTCGGGCCGACTGGGGCCAGCGCGAACCGGATTGGTTCAACGGGCCGGTCCCGGTCTTCGGCGGTTCAGATGCTCGCCTGCTCGTGGTCGGCCTCGCGCCCGGACTGCGCGGTGCGAACCGCACCGGCCGGCCGTTCACCGGCGATTTCGCCGGCGACCTCCTCTACGAGACCCTGATCGCCTTCGGCTTCGCGCGCGGCCGCTATCAGGCCCGGCCGGACGACGGTCTCACGCTGGTCGGCACCGCCATCGTCAATGCCGTGCGCTGCGTGCCGCCGGAAAACAAGCCGACCCCGCAGGAGATCGGCAACTGCCGCCCCTACCTCAAGGCGGCGATCGCCCATCTGCCGAAACTCGATGCCGTGGTGGCGCTCGGCAAGATCGCCCATGACAGCGTCACGCGGGCCTTCGGCCTGCCCGCCGCCCGGCTCGCCTTCGGCCACGGCGCGCGTCACGTCCTGCCGACGGGCATCACCCTTTTCGACAGCTACCATTGCTCGCGCTACAACACGAATACCGGCGTGCTGACGCCCGAGATGTTCCGGGCGGTGTTCTCGTCGGTGGCGGACCATCTCGGGTCACGGTCCTAGCCGAAGAGACAGGGCGCAGCCGCCCGGATCACCGGATTTGGTCTGACGCCGGACCCGCCAACTGCCGCGCCCGTCCGAAGCCGGACCGGTCTTGCGTGGATCTCAGTGCCCTGCACCGCCGCCGGCCTTGGCCGCGGCGGCGGTCTGCGCATCGTCGTCAGTCGCGCTGCTTGAGCAGGCGCCCCTGTTCGCGCTTCCAGTCGCGTTCCTTCTCGGATTCGCGCTTGTCATGCGCCTTCTTGCCGCGGCCGATGGCCAGCTTGACCTTGGCGCGACCCTTTTCGTTGAAATAGATCTCGAGCGGCACCAGCGTCATGCCTTCGCGCTCGACCGCCGCGGCGAGCTTGCCGATCTCGCGCCGGTGCATCAGCAGCTGGCGCGGCCGCCGGGTCTCATGGTTGAACCGGTTCGCCTGCAGGTATTCCGGAATATAGGCATTGTAGAGCTGCAGGCTGCCGCCCTTGGCGGCCGCATAGGCATCGGTGATGTTCGACTTGCCGCCGCGCAGGGACTTGACCTCGGTGCCGGTCAGGGCGATGCCGGCCTCGAACACGTCCAGGATTTCATAGGAGTACCGGGCTTTCCGGTTCTCGGCGGCGATCTTTCGATCGCCGCCCTTGTCGGCGGACATCGTATGCTCCTCGTCAGTTCAGGATGCCCGCATGGCGCATGGCCGCCTCGACCTCGGCCCGCGGACCGTCCGACATGGCGACGAGCGGCAGGCGCAATTCGTTCTGCATGCGGCCGAGCCGCGACAGGGCGAATTTCGGTCCGGCCGGATTGGGCTCCAGGAACAGCGCCCGATGCAGCGGCATCAAACGGTCCTGATAGGCCAGCGCCGTGCGGTAGTCGCCGCGCATGCAGGCCTCCTGGAACTCCGCACAGAGCTTCGGCGCCACATTGGCGGTCACCGAGATGCAGCCGGCGCCGCCATGCGCCATGTAGCCGAGCGCGGTGCCGTCCTCGCCGGACAGCATCAGCCAGTCCGACCCGATCGTCATCCGCTCCAGCGAAGGCCGGTTCAGGTTCATGGTGGCGTCCTTGACGCCGACCACGTTCTTGCACTCGCGCTTGATGCGCGCCAGCGTCTCGACCGAGATGTCGATCACGCTGCGCGGCGGGATGTTGTAGACGATGATCGGGATGCCGACCGCCGCGTCGATGGCCCGGAAATGCTGGAACACGCCTTCCTGGCTCGGCTTGTTGTAATAGGGCGCCACGACGAGCAGCCCCTGGGCGCCGGCCTTTTCGGCGTGCCGGGCGAGGTCGATCGCCTCGGCGGTATTGTTCGAGCCGGCACCGGCGATCACCGGAACGCGGCCGGCCGCGACCTCGATGACCAGTTCGACGACGCGCTTGTGTTCAGCGTGAGACAGCGTCGGGCTCTCGCCCGTCGTGCCGCAGGGCACCAGGCCGTGGCTGCCCTCGCGGATCTGCCACTCGACGAAATCGCCCAGGGCTTTCTCGTCGACCGCGCCGTTGCGGAAGGGCGTGACGAGGGCGGGGAGCGATCCCTTGAACATCCTGATGGTCCTCCGGACGCCGGACAGCGGCATCCTGCTGGCGTTATGGTTGGCGCGGTCGTGTTTTCGACGTATTGGGTCTTCAAGACGGCTGAAGTCCGGCTCGAAGCTGCGGGTGAACCCGGCGCGGGCCGCGACAATAGTGGCTGCGGCAGGCGTCGGCAAGCCGAGAGGATGGCGCGGGGGAGTCTCAGGAAACGGCAGGCGGTCAACCCTTTGTTCACCCTCCTCCGACAAGGTCGGCAAGTCCGGCCGGGGCGATCGATGGAGGGCGTCCGGGTGCAGAACGTTTGTCAGTAGGAGTTGAGAGTATGCTCGGACCGATTCGGCGCCGGCTCGCCGCCATGGCCTTTGCCAGCGCGATCGCCATTCTCGCCGCAACCGGCCAGTCCCATGCCGGAGACGCGGAGCTTGCGCGCGCCATCGAGCTTGCGAGCCGCGGCGACGTGTCCGGCGTCAACGGCATGCGCTCGCAGCTCGACGTCGTCGAGGCCAAGATCGCCGACTGGCTGATCATCCGCCTGGGCACCCCGGAAATCTCCTCGCAGTCGATCACCCAGTTCGCCCTGGCCAACCCGCATTGGCCGGACCCGGAGATGTTCCGCCGCCGGGCCGAGCAGGCGCTGGAGCGCGAGAAGCCGCCGGCCGACATCATCATCCAGGCCTTCCAGGGCAGCCGGCCCTACTCCAACCGCGGCCGGATGATGCTGGCGCGCGCGCTCCTCGAAAAGGGCCGCACGCAGGATGCCGCCGCCTGGATCCGCCTCGCCTGGCGCGACGAATCCCTGTCGGAGCAGGACGAGGCGGCGATCATGGCCGAGTTCGGCTCCCTGCTGCCGGCGTCCGAACACCGCGCCCGGCTGGAGCTCGCGCTGCTCAAGGGCCGCAGCTCCGATGCCGTGCGCATCGCCCGTCGCATGAATCCGGCCTACCAGAAGCTCGCCGCCGCCCGCCTGGCCGTGGAGCGCAAGGCCGGCAATGCCGGCAAGCTGCTCGACCAGGTCCCGTCGGAGATCAAGAACGAGACCGCCTATCTGTTCGGCCGCGCGCAATGGGCCCGGCGCAGCGAGCGCTGGCAGGAGGCCGCCGAACTGCTGCTCCGCGCGCCGCGCGATCCCAAGCAGATGGTCGTGCCGGACGAATGGTGGGAGGAGAAGCGCATCGTCTCGCGCAAGATCCTCGATGCCGGCGACCCCAAGACCGCCTACCGGATCGTCGCCGGGCATACCGGTTCGAGCCCGGCCGTCCAGGCCGATGCGGATTTCCACACCGGCTGGCTCGCCCTGCGCTATCTGAAGGAGCCGCGCACGGCGATGAGCTATTTCGCGCGCGTCGCGGAAGCCTCGTCGAAGCCGGTCACCCAGGCCCGCGCCTATTACTGGCTCGGCCGCGCTTCGGAGGCCGGCGCCGGTGGCACCGCCCGCGACTACTACGCCAAGGCGGCGCAATACGGCTTCACCTTCTATGGTCAGCTGGCCCGCGCCAAGCTCGGCATGGCCGATCTCGGCCTGCAGCGCACCATCGTGCCGAGCGGCGCCGACAAGGCGGCGGCCGAGCGCGACGACCGCTTCGCCGCTCTGATCAAGCTGCAGCGCGTCGGCCGCAAGGATCTGGCCGCGGCCTTCTACCGGCATCTGGCCGACACGCTGCCGACCCCCGGCCAGGTCGCGATTCTGATCAACATCGCCGAGGGTCAGGGCTGGGTGAACTACGCGGTCATGGCCGGCAAGGCCGCCGCACAGCGCGGCCTCGACATGGAGGTGCTCGCCTTCCCGCTGAAGGGTCTGCCGGCTGACATCGACACCAGCGGGCTTGAGAAGGCGCTGGCCTTCTCGATCACCCGGCAGGAGAGCGAGTTCAACCAGTCGGTCGTCTCGAGCGCCGGCGCGACCGGCATCTTCCAGGTGATGCCGGTGACCGGCCGCGAGGCGGCCAAGAAGCTCGGCATCGGCTTCGATGCCAACATGTGGCGCAACGACGTGCGCTACAACGTTCGCCTCGGCGCGGCCTATGTGAACAATCTGGTCTCGAACTACGACGGCAACTACGTCATGGCGATCGCCGGCTACAATGCCGGCCCGGGCCGCATCCGCGAATGGGTGCAGGCCTATGGCGATCCGCGCGATCCGGCGGTCGACCCGATCGACTGGATGGAACGCATCCCCTTCTCCGAGACGCGCAACTACGTGCACCGCGTCCTGGAGAATCTGCAGGTCTACCGCTTCCGCATGGAGGGCCAGCGGCTGCAGATCGCCGACGATCTGCGCCGCGGCGTCGGGGCGCGCGGCGCCACCGTCACCGGCTCGATCGGCGCGGCGGCGACCGGAAACTGACCGCCATGGGCCGGCCGCCGGCCCGAGTACAGAGTCGGCGATCCCGGTCTTGCCCGTTTGAGGCAGGACCGGCGAAACCCGTCCGGCAGCCGGCCCGCCGGGAACGCCCTCGGCGCGACGCTACATCCGGCGAGACGCCGGACCGGACTTGATCGGCGGACGCCGAGCGCCGATGCTGATGTCGCCGGCCGGATCAGGCCCCGCCCCGAGGGTCCCGCCGGCTTGCATCGTTGGCGGAGGGTTCCTGAGCGTGACCGACAGCCCGACCGGCCTCGACCGCGCCATGACCGAACCGTCCCTCCCCGAGGGCGTGGCCTACGGCCCGCGGCGGACGGATGCGCTCGGAACCGCCTGTCGACCCTTCCGCTATTTCAGTGCCGACGGACTGGTCCTCGCCGGCCGCGACCACGGTCCGGGCGACCCGGCCCTCACGCCCCTCCTCTGCCTGCCCGGCCTGACGCGCAACGGCCGCGATTTCGAGCCGGTGGCGGCACGGTTCGCCGCAACCCGGCGGGTCGTCTCGCTGGACTTGCGCGGACGCGGTGCCTCCGAGGCTTCGCCGGACGGGTCCGGATACGATCCGATGACCGAGGCCGCCGACGTGATCGCCGGGCTGGACCGTCTCGGAATCGACCGGGCCGCTTTCCTGGGCACGTCGCGCGGCGGCATCGTCACCATGGTGGTGTCCGTCTTGCGGCCCGAGCGTGTGGCGGCGGCAATCCTGAACGACATCGGCGCAAGCATCGAGATCGACGGCCTGATCCGGATCCGGAACTATCTTGCCGGTGCCGGTTCCAACGGCCCTGCCGACTGGCCGGCCGCCGTCCAGGCGACGAAAGCCGCGGTCGGGCTTGCCTTTCCGGACCTTGATGCGGCGGCCTGGGAGCGATTTGCCCGCCGCATCTGGCGCGATCGCGGCGGGCGCCCGGTCATCGACTACGATCCGGCCGTCGCGCGCAGCCTGGACGCCCTGACGCCGGACATGCCGCCGATCGATCTCGGCGGCCCCTTCGCCGGTCTGGCCGGCAAGCCGGTCATGACCATCCGGGGCGAATTGTCGAATATTCTGTCGGCCGCGACCGTCACCGACATGGCCGCGCGACACCCCGGAATGGTGACCGTGACCGTCCCGCGCCAAGGCCACGCCCCGCTTCTGGAGGATGCGCCGACGCTCGACGCCATCGCGGCCTTTCTCGACGGCTTGCCCGACTGACCGGATTCATTTTTCGAGTCAATCGCTTGCGCCGAAGCAATCCCGACACCGACACCGACACCGACACTGACCCTGACCTCGGCATCGACACGGATCATCGGTGCCGGTGACGGCGGCGGAGCCGTGCCGGCGCCGCATGTCAGGACGCCCCGACCCTGCCGCATCGGCGGCTGGCACGCTCTCGTCTCGGACCGGCTGCCGCAACCGGTGGGTCCGGCGATGCCCCTGCCCGCGGGAGCACCCGCCTGCCCGCAGGAGCATCCGTCTGTCGTGACATCCGTTTTCCGGGCGATCCAAGGGGCACAACAAGAAAACCCGGCGGTTGCCCGCCGGGTTCTCGTGTCCGTCAGAGGACATTCTGATCCTTGGAAGGATCAGAAGTTCCGCTGGAAGCGGAGCAGACCGACGAGGGCGTCGGTGTCGCCGCCGTTCTTGAAGTCGATCTTGCGGTATTCGAGTTCGCCGCCGATCGTCATGCCCGGAACGATCGTGTAGACCGTGTTGATCTGAGCATCGATCTGCTTGTAGTCCAGGAAGTTGGCCACAGGCGTCTCGACGTTCAGGTACGAACCGTTGACGGCGGTGGACAGCTTCGGGGTCCAGTAGTGGACGAGGCCACCAGCCACCGACCAGGCAGTGCCCTGGCGGAAGTTGCTCGGGCCGGTCTGGAAGAAGTCCCAGGCGCCCATCGAGAGGTCAGCACCGGCGTAGGCGGTGGCGCCCTTCGAGTAGACGGCCTGCAGGTTGACGGTGTCGCCGGCGGCGAGCATCGGCAGGTTGACGGTCACGCCAGCGCCGACCGCATAGCCCCACTTCTCGTTGTTGGTGATCGACGAGACGTTCTGGTGGGCCGCAGCCATCAGCTGGGCGGAGCCCCAGGCCTGGGCGATGCGCACGTTGCCGACCACGTCGAGCATCTTCACGCCGCCGTAGGTGGTGTTGGCAGCCGAGAAGGTGAACGGAGCGGCGAAGATCGAGCCGAGGCGGCGGCTGTTCGAGCCGGTGGTCGGGTCTTCCAGCGAGAGGCTGGCGGACACGCCGTTGCCGAACGAGAAGGTGTAGGCGAGCAGGTTGACCTTCGTGTCCGAATGAGCGGCTTCGAAGAACGAACCATAGGTCGTGCCGGTGTAGAAGTCGAAGAACGACTGGGCGCGACCGGCGGTCAGGCCACCGAACTGGATGTAGGCGTTCCAGAGGGTGACCGACGGGGAGGACGAGCCCGAGTCGACGGTCCACCAGGCTTCGGTGAACGAACGCAGCAAACCGAACTCGGTGTTGGTGCGGGCGTCGAGGGTCACCTGAGCGCGAACGCGGGTGGTGAAGTCATGAGCGGTCGGGTTGTTGACGCCGCGGTTGACGCCCGACAGAGCCGCGAAGGCGTTGTCGAAGTCGTAGGCGCGATACTCGGCGCGGACGTAGCCGCCGATCTTGAGGCAGGTCTGGCTGCCCGGGATGTAGAAGAAGCCGGCGCCGTAGGCGTCGCAAACCTTGACGTAGTCGACCGCGGCCGGAGCCGGACGGCCCAGGTCGGCCGCCGAGGCGGCACCGGTGGCGGCGAACATGGCGGCAGCCATGGTGGCGAGCTTGAACTTCATGTGGTGAACCCCCTGTTGGTTCGTGTCTGCCGGTGACCAATCCTGACCCGATTGGAGGTTCACGTGGACCCTCGCGTCACCGATCGACACGACATTACGCACCGGCCGGATATTTTGAAGATGCAATGTCTTGGAATTCCGGCTCATAGACGCATTCAGAATTGTCAGTAGCCGCAAAAACACAGTAATAAATCATATATTTGAATTTCTCTATGTTATGCCTTCAAGCGGCATGTGGGCCCTTCCGACACGATCCGGATCCCGCGTCTGTCATATAAGTCATTGCATAATTATCATTTTCTCGATTGGACATCAGGCGCGGCAGCTATCCGTTCCCTGCTCAACGGCCTGAACCGCTTGCCGCCCCGAAGGAAGGGCGCCTGGCGACCGGCTGAAGCCCGAAAAGCTGCGGATCGGCCTCGACACAGCTCAAGAGCGCATTCGGCGAGGCGTTCAACGCGGGCATGCGGAGTTGGGCGTCCGAATCGACTCGGAACCGCCAACTGGGATCGGCGATCCGCTGTCGCCCCATGTCCCGACCCAATCGCGATGTTGGACAGCCCCCCAAAAACCCCACGGCATGCCGAATCCGCCGTTGCCCAATCGTCGCGAACCGCAAGTGGCGCCGGACGGGGCGATCGACAGCGAACTCGCCGGCCCCGCCGGCCCGAACGAGCCGAACGAGCCGAACGAGCCGCGACGGCGGCGATCGCCCGGTCCCGCACCGTCGGTTCGAGGTCGCGGAAGCGACCGTCTCCGTTCCGCGCGGCGAGCCGTGCCGCGACATGGCGACATGCCGGCGCATCGAGGTCACCGGAGCACGTCAAGCAGACCTCACACTTAAGACAAAAACCCGGCGGTTGCCCGCCGGGTTCTCGTATCCGTCAGAGGACATTCCGATCCTTGGAAGGATCAGAAGTTCCGCTGGAAGCGGAGCAGGCCGACCAAGGCGTCGGTGTCGCCGCCCTTGGTGAAGTCGATCTTGCGGTATTCGAGTTCGCCGCCGATCGTCATGCCCGGAACGATCGTGTAGACCGTGTTGATCTGAGCATCGATCTGCTTGTAGTCCAGGAAGGACGTGGTCGCGGTGTCGACCTTCAGGTACGAACCGTTGACCGCGGTGGACAGCTTCGGGGTCCAGTAGTGAACGACGCCGCCGGCGACCGACCAGGCGGTGCTCTGAGCGAGCTTGTTGCCACCGGTCTGGACGAAGTCCAGGGCGCCCATCGAGAGGTCGGCGCCGGCATAGGCAACCGCGCCCTTCGAGTAGACGGCCTGCAGGTTGATGGTGTCGCCAGCGGCGATCATCGGCAAGTTGACGGTCACGCCGCCGCCGACCGCATAGCCCCACTTGGTGGTGTTGGTGACGCTCGACACGTCCTCATGAGCAGCGGCCATGAGCTGGGCAGAACCCCAGGCCTGGGCGATGCGCACGTTGCCCACCACGTCGAGCATCTTCACGCCGCCGTAAGCGGACGTGACGGTGAACGGAGCGGCGAACATGGAGCCGAGGCGACGGCTGTTCGAACCGACGGTCGGGTCTTCCAGCGAGAGGCTGGCGGACACGCCGTTGCCGAACGAGAAGGTGTAGGCGAGCAGGTTGACCTTCGTGTCCGAATGAGCGGCTTCGAAGAACGAACCATAGGTCGTGCCGGTGTAGAAGTCGAAGAACGACTGGGCGCGACCGGCGGTCAGGCCACCGAACTGGATGTAGGCGTTCCAGAGGGTGACGGTCGGGGAGGACGAGCCCGAGTCAACGGTCCACCAGGCTTCGGTGAACGAACGCAGCAGACCGAACTCGGTGTTGGTGCGGGCGTCGAGGGTCACCTGAGCGCGAACGCGGGTGGTGAAGTCATGCGAAGCCGGGTTGTTGTTGACGCCGCGATTGACGCCCGACAGAGCCGCGAAGCCGTCGTCGAAGTCGTAAGCGCGATACTCGGCGCGGACGTAGCCGCCGATCTTGAGGCAGGTCTGGCTGCCCGGGATGTAGAAGAAGCCGGCGCCGTAGGCGTCGCAAACCTTGACGTAGTCGACCGCGGCCGGGGCCGGACGGCCCAGGTCGGCCGCCGAGGCGGCACCGGTGGCGGCGAACATGGCGGCAGCCATGGTGGCGAGCTTGAACTTCATGTGGTGAACCCCCTGTTGGTTCGTGTCTGCCGGTGACCAATCCTGACCCGATTGGAGGTTCACGTGGACCCTCGCGTCACCGATCGACACGACATTACGCACCGGCGCTCGAATTTGAAGTCTAATCAGCCCCCAAAACCTGTCGGCGGGCCGCTATCGCTTGAAACGTTGCAGCCAAAGCACGCTAATTATTCTGATAGATGAATTTTACAGAACGGCGATATTGCTCAATATTCATTTTTCGAGATATTTCGAACATTTCATATTGTAATTCGAGCAAGTTCAAAAACGCCCACGATTCAGCCGTTTTGGAGAGGGCGGATCGAATCCGTCCGGCAGCGGCCCGGAACCTGGGCGCGCATGAGAGCGCCCCTTCACCCGTTGAGAGGCCGCCGGAACGATATCCCATGCACCGGCAGCCCCATCCGACGGCAGTGGCCTGGAGCGGGCAGAATCGGAGAGCGCAACCCGTCTCCGCCGTTCGAATCGTCTGCAATACCGGTCAGTTGACGGGCGATCGGCGATGGCCCCCCTGCCCGGATGGGAATCGCCCGGCGGACGCGGCCGCATCCGGAGCGCCCTCAGGGTCCTTCCGATCCGACCCCGCTCTAGCGGAGGTCGTTGCGCAGGCGCCGGCTGCGCTCCCAGGCGAGAGCGTGGCCGACGATGGTATCGAGATCGTCCCAGCGCGGCGCCCAGCCGAGCACCTGCCGGACCCTCTCGGACCGCGCCACCACCTTCGGGCTGTCGCCGGGGCGCCGCGGCGCATAGCGGACCGGCAGGCTCAGGCCGGCGACGCGCTCCACCGCCTTCAACACCTCCAGAACCGAGAATCCGCGCTCGTAGCCGCAATTGGCCACGAGGCTCGGCCGGCCGGCGCGCAGATGATCGAGGGCGCGGACATGCGCGTCGATCAGATCGGCGACATGGATATAGTCGCGCACGCCGGTGCCGTCGGGCGTGTCGTAGTCGGTCCCGAAGACCTGGATCTCCGGCCGGTCGCCGAGCGCGGTCTCCACCGCCACCTTGATCAGATGCGTCGCGCCGCGGGTCGACTGGCCCGTGCGGCCCTTGGGATCGGCACCGGCGACATTGAAGTAGCGCAGGGCGGCATAGCGGAAGTCGTGAGCGGCCGCGACGTCGGCCAGCATCAGTTCGGTCATCAGCTTCGAGGTGCCGTAGGGCGAGAGCGGCTTCAGCGGCGCATCCTCGCCGACGGGAATCGTCGGCGGATCGCCATAGACGGCCGAGGTCGAGGAGAAGACGAAATGACGGACGCCGTTGCGCACGGCGGCGGCGATCAGAGCGCGGGATTTGACGGTGTTGTTAAGATAGTAGCCGAGCGGGTCGGCGACCGAATCCGGGACCACGACCGAGCCGGCGAAATGGATGATCGCATCGACGCCGTGACGCGCGATCACGTCGTCGAGCAGCGCCTCGTCGCCGATGTCGCCCTCGACGAAGATCGCCTCGGGGGCGACTGCCCAGCGGAAGCCGGTGCTGAGTCGGTCCAGGACCACGACCGGCTCGTCGCGGTCGACCAGTTCCCAGACCATGTGGCTGCCGATATAGCCGGCGCCGCCGGTGACCAGTACCGTCATTCCGCTCTCCGCGTCTCGTCCATGGCGCGCGCTCCCCCGCGGAGGCGCAGCCGGAGCATGTGCGAGAAGGGTTGCGCGTCCGTGAAGAGCCCCGCCGCGCCCGCCATGCGGGTCTCGACCGATCGCGGCCGCGGCCCGATATCGGAGACGTCAGGCCGCGGCCTGGGACCGGCCGAGCCCGTCATAGAGATCGAGGCAACGCTCGAACCAGGCGGCCACCGGGTCGTCCTCGGCGATCAGACGGAAGGACGACACCACGCGCGGCCATTGCAGGGTGCCGAACAGGATATGGTCGGCGTAGTTGGCGCCCGCCCCGCCGACGAAGGGCTGGTGGCGCAGCATCAGGCGCAACGGCAGCAACGATTCGCGAAACCCAGCCAGCCGGTCCTCGCGCCCCGCGACGACCTCCTCGAGCGGCTTGCCGAAGCGCTTCTCGCGCGTGGCCCGAAAATAGCCCCGGTCCTCGGGCCGCAGGATGGCCTCGATGTCGAGCGTGACCATGCGCCCGATCTGCACGAGCAGGCTTGTCGCATAGCCGTCGATCAACCGCGCCGCGGCCCGGCCGCCCGCTCCGCCGAACAGGCTCGGCCGATCGGCGAAAAGGTCTTCGAGATATTCGGCGATCACGAAACTCTCGTGGATCTGCCGTTCGCCGTCGATCAGGACCGGGACGGTGCGATGGCTGCCGTCGCCGATCGCGGCGATCTGCGTGAACCCGGTCGCCACCGTCTCGAACGGCAGCCCCTTGTGGGCCAGCGCCATTTTCACGCGCCAGCAATAGGGACTGAAGCGGCGATCGTCGGCACCGGCGAGATCATAGAGCAGCATGCGGGGATCCGGGTGTGTTGGCCGCGATCGGCGCGACCGCGGCGACGGAGACTGGCATGGCGGGCCGTCGCTGGCCAGACGGCCGGTCCGCCGGTCAGCCAACCGGTCCCGGCAGAGGCGCGAGCCGGCGGATATCGCTGCCAGCTGGCCCGGAGGGGCTCAGGCCCGCGCCAGGCCGGCCTGGATGGTCCCCGGCCCGAACAGGCCGATGCGACGGGAGGCCGGCCGCCGTCGGGCGCCGCCCGGTGCGGGCGCGATCGGGGGACGCGGCGCCTTCATCGCCGGATCGCCGTCCGCTGGGTCGCCATCAGCTTCTCGCCGGCGACGACATAGATCATCACGGCATGCGTGCCGGGCCGGTCGGCGACCTCGAACCGCGCCTTCACGGGCGTCAGCGCCTGACCGCACAGGTCGCCGCTGCGCTTGACCCGCATGGTCACCGGAAGGGTCGCGTCCGGCTCGACCAGACCCGCCGGGGCGCCCTCGGTCGCACCGTCGAAGGTCCAACAGGTCTGCGCGGCGACCCAACCGGTCTCCACCGCCACCTTGCCGCCGGCGACCGCCTTGGCGTGGGTTCCCGGATCGCTGGCCCGCGGCGCATCGAAGGTGGCTATGGCGAGCGCAATGATGCCAAGCAGCACGACGCGGGTGTCGAGGGGACGAAACATGGGCGGTCCTTTCCGGCGGCTTGCAACGACACCGGGCGCACATAGCCTCGCCGACCCGTGCCGCAGCCGATCAGGCCGCCAGACGGTCGGGGAGACGCCGATTCCCGTTGCCGAGGTTCAGGTTGGCGGGTCGATGGGGCGACAATCGGGCTCGATCGGGGCACCCGCTGGGCCGCACTTTCCTCGCCGCCTTTCAAAGACCCTCAAGGTTACCGAATTCCTAACATCCACCGCCGTCCACAGGACATGCGCGGGCGGGCCGGACCCGGCCGGATCGGCGCCCTTTGAACCCAAACACGGACATCGCGGGCGCCGCGAGGCGACCCGTCCGCGCCGCCAAGAGCGGATCGGGGCCAAAATCTTGGATACGATCGGAAACAGGGTCCGTGCCGCGCCGGCACGGGGCGCCCGCCATGGCGCAGTAGCGTCGATGCCGCCCGGGCGGGACCGCGCCCGGCGGACATGGCCGATGTACGGGTGCGGGGCGGCGCCGGTCGCAGAGACCACCCGCCGCCCCTCTCTGCCTCATACCAACGGCCCAGGATGCTGACGCATCGGGCCGTTGAAGCAACGCGAATTTCTCATAGGCGTCAGAAGCATGAGAAATTCGCGTATCGAATACCGACGATCATTCCATGACCGTCGGTATCAGACCAGGGCGAGGATGCGGCTCGGGCCGCCGGTGGCGTCCTTGACCTTGGGCTGGCCGACCACGATGGTCGCGCCGACCGGCGGCACGGCGCCGAGATTGGCGACGCATTCCAGGCCGAAGCGGCCCGACGGCAGCCACATGTAGTGGACCTTGAAGTCCTTCGACGGGCCGTGATCGAGCGAGGCGGAATCGACCGCCATGCCGCGCACGGTGCGGTTCTTGATCAGGAATTCCGCCGCCTCGGCCGAGAAGCCGGGGAAATGCAGCACCCCGCCGGCATCCTTGCCCATGAATTTCGGGGTGGTGACATGCTTGTCCCAGCCGGAATTCATCGCCACCACGCAATTGTCCGGCAGCTTGCCGTGCGCCTTCTCCCAGGCCTCGATATCGGCGACGGTGACCAGGGCGTCGACATCCGCCGCCGCCTTGGCGCTGATGTCGATCACGGCCAGCGGCGCGACCAGCTGGTCGGCGGCGATCTTGTCGATCGTGGCGCCGGCCTCGGAGAAGTGGATCGGGGCATCCATGTGGGTGCCGGCATGCTCGATGATACGCCACCAATAGAGATTGAAGCCGTCCTTCTTGAAGTCGAACTGCTTCTGCATCTCGATGCCGGGCACGCCGAAGAAGGTCGGGAAGTCCGGGCTCATCGTATGGGTCAGGTCGACCACCTTGGAGAAGCTGCGCGCGGGCGCCTGGGCCGCCGCGACGCCCGGTACCGCCGTTGCCGCGAAGCCGGCCGCCGTGACCGCACCGAAGCCCTTGAAGAGACCGCGCCGGGACAGGCGCTTCAGCACCGCTTCCTCACATCCGGGTACGCACATTCGGTCATCTCCCTCGCTGACGGACCTGTCATGTCCGGCCCGTTCACCCGGAGACTATTGCCCTTAACCGTGGATCGTCATCCCGTTATTAAGTAACACTCGGCTGTCGGCCGGCGGCCCTGCGCCGAGGCAAGAGAGAACCGGCAGCGACGGGAGGATTACGCGTGAGAAGGCCCATCAGCCGCGTCGTCGGCCTCGCACTCGGTGGCCTGATGCTGCCCGCCCTGCCCGCCCTGACCGCCCTGGCCGCCCCGGCCGGGCCGGCGCCCACGACTTCGACCGCCGGGATCCTGGCCGATCCGGCCGCCGGCTATGGGCTGATCAAGCGGCTGGTCGCCGGGATGCCGGAGGTCGCCGAGCGCCTCGCCGCCCCAGAGGCGGTCGGAACCGGCAGCGCAGAGTGGAATTTCGGCTGCCCGATCGTCACGGCCGCGGTGGGTCCGGACGCCGACCATGCCGGACTTCTGACCGATCTCGCCCTGATGTCGGTCGTCGAGCGCGCCGAGATCGTCAAGCTCGGCTATGCCAAGGCCGAGGTCGACCGGATTTTCGACGGGCTAGAGGCGAAGCGCCTCGCCGCCCTCAAGGCCGTGCTGCGGAACGCGGCCGATGCCGACATCGCCTATGGAAAAGTCCAGCGCGACACCGAGAAGGCCGCCGTCGCCGCCTTCGCCAGGCTGCGGGCCGGCATGAAGCGCAAGCCGATGCGGATCGTCGTGCCGGAGGAGTGCTTCGACGAGGGCTTCTCGAAATCCGTCGTCACCGAGCCGCCCGGCGGCAAGGTGCGGTTGCTGGCCGACTTCGCCGAACGCCTGTGCCGCGCCCAGGGTCTCGATCCGACCGATCCGGCGCGCTGCGACCGCTGGACGGAGGCCGACGCCGAGGCTTCCGCCGCGCATTGGGGCCGCTACCGCTTCACCATCGTCTGGACCGACGGGCGCTCGGCAAGCGGGACCGTCGACATCGCCGTCGACGGCAGCGAGACGGTGACGATCCCGCCCCGCTGAACCGTGAGGCGCAGGCCGGCAGCCGCCCGCGGCACGACCTGGTCAGTTTGCGGCCGGGCGCCTTCGCGCGCGACGTCGTCCGGCCGGATGGCCGTCCGCGCCGGTCTTTCGCCGCTCAGTAGCGCCAGCGCTGGTCGGTCACCGAACCGTTCGGGTTGCGGCCGCTATTCTCGCAGTCCCAGAGCTGGACCGGGGCGCCGTTGCCGACGCCCGGCGCGCCCGACACGTCGATGCACTTGCCGGAATTCTGGTTGACGATGAAGCCGTCCGGACGCAGGGCCCAGAGCTGATCGGTCAGGGCTCCGTTGGAACTGCGGCCCGAGGTTTCGCAGTCCCAGAGCTGCAGCCGCGCCCCGTTGACCACGCCCGGCGCACCCGACACGTCGATGCACTTGCCCGACAAAGCGTTGCGGATGAAGCCGCCGGAAAAGACCCAGAACTGGTCTGACGGCGTGCCGTTCGGATTGTATCCGGAGCGCTCGCAATCATAGAGAATCAGCGGTGCGCCACGATTGACGCCGGGCGCGCCGGAAACGTCCAGGCACTTGCCCGAGAGCGTGTTGACGATCATCCGGCCCTGCTGCTGGGCCTCGGCGGCCGGCACGACCAGGAGGGCGGCGACGGCGATGGCGAAGAGACGCTACATTATGGTTCCCCGTTGACCGGCGCAGGGATCCCGACGCCCGCCACGAAGTCAACACGGGCAGGCGGCCGCGTTACCCGACCTGGGTCCGGGTCCGGCGATCCCACACCGCATTCCGGCGGCCCGCCGCCGTTTCGGTCTCGACGGGGCGCCGTTCCGCGGCTATGCCCTGCCGCATGATCAGCATCTCCGAACTCACCTACCGGATCGCCGGGCGCACGCTCCTGGACAAGGCCTCCGTCGTGGTGCCGACCGGCGCCAAGGTCGGGCTCGTCGGCAAGAACGGGACCGGCAAGACCACCCTGTTCAAGCTGATCACCGGCGACATCGCCGCCGAATCCGGCGCGATCGGCATGCCGCGCGCCGCGCGCATCGGCGGCGTCGCCCAGGAGGCGCCCGGCAGCGCGATCACGCTGATCGATTTCGTGCTCGCCGCCGATACCGAGCGGGCCGCGCTCATGGCCGAGGCCGAGCATGCCACCGACCCGCACCGGATCGCCGAGATCCACACAAGGCTGGCCGACATCCGCGCCCATTCGGCCGAAGCCCGCGCCGCCACGATCCTGGCCGGCCTCGGCTTCGACCACGAGGCGCAGCGGCGCCCCTGCTCGGACTTCTCCGGCGGCTGGCGCATGCGCGTCGCGCTCGCCGCGGTGCTGTTCGCCGAGCCGGACCTGCTGCTGCTCGACGAGCCGACCAACTATCTCGACCTCGAAGGCACGCTCTGGCTCGAGACCTATGTGGCGCGCTACCCGCACACCGTGCTGATCATCAGCCACGACCGCGACCTGCTCAACGTCGCGGTCGACACGATCGTGCATCTCGACCAGGGCAAGCTCGTCGCCTATCGCGGCGGCTATGACAGCTTCGAGCGGCAGCGGCGGGAAAAGATGATCCTGACGCAGAAGATGCGCGAGAAGCAGGACGCCCAGCGCGCCCATCTGCAGGCCTTCATCGACCGCTTCAAGGCCAAGGCGACCAAGGCGCGCCAGGCGCAGAGCCGCGTCAAGGCGCTCGCCCGGATGGAGCCGATCGCCGCGCTCGCCGCCGACGAGGTGATGCCCTTCACCTTCCAGGCGCCGGCCGTGAAGCTGTCGCCGCCGATCATCGCCCTCGACAAGGCCTCGGTCGGCTACGAGCCGGGCCGGCCGATCCTGAAGAACCTGACGCTGCGCATCGACGACGACGACCGGATCGGCCTGCTCGGCGCCAACGGCAACGGCAAGTCGACGCTCGCCAAGCTGATCGCCGGCCGGCTCGATCCGATGGGCGGCGAGATCCGGCGCGCGACCAAGCTCGACATCGCCTTCTTCGCCCAGCACCAGCTCGACGACCTGATGCCGAACGGCTCGCCGGTCGACCATGTCGCGCCGCTGATGAAGGACCAGCCGGAGGCGCGCATCCGCTCGCGCGTCGCCCAGATGGGCCTGCCGACCAGCCGCATGGACACGCCCGCCAAGGATCTCTCCGGCGGCGAGAAGGCGCGCCTGCTGATGGGGCTCGCGACCTTCGCCGGCCCCAACCTGATGATCCTCGACGAGCCGACCAACCATCTCGACATCGACAGCCGCGAGGCGCTGGTCCAGGCGCTCGCCGACTACGACGGCGCCGTCATCCTGATCAGCCACGACCGGCATCTGGTCGAGGCGACCGTCGACCGCCTGCTGATCGTCGCCGACGGCACCGTCTCGGCCTTCGACGGCGACATGGACGACTACAAGAAGTTCATCCTCGACCGCGCCAGCCGCGAGGCGCGCCAGGACGGCCAGGCCGGCGCCGCCGAGGCGCCGAAGCTCTCCGCCCAGGACCGCCGCCGCATCGCCGCCACCCTGCGCGAGCAGATGGCGCCGCTGCGCAAGAAGATCCGCGAGGCCGAACAGCGGATCGAGAAGCTCCAAATCGAGCTCGCCAAACTCGACCGCGACCTCGCCGACCCGGCCCTCTTCACCAAGGACCCAGCCCGCGGCACCCGCCTCTCCAAGCAGCGCGCCGACACCGAGAAGGCGATCGCCGAGACCGAAGAGGCCTGGCTGATAATGTCCGCCGAATACGAGGCGGCCGAGAAGGCGGCGGTCGAGGGCTGAGGATCGCGGGACCGCCTCAGGCGGCCCGGACCATCGACAGGAACGAGGAAACCTCGGCGGCGAGATTGCCGGCCTCCGCGGTCAGGCTGTTCGCCGAGGCCAGCACGTCGTGGGCGCCGAGGCCGGTCCCCCGGGCGGATTCGCTGACGCCCGCAATGTTGCGCGTGACGTCCTGGGTTCCTTTCGCGGCCTCCTGGACGTTGCGGGCGATCTCGCTGGTGGCCGCCGATTGCTCTTCGACGGCGGCGGCAATGGCCGACGCGATGGCGCTGATCTCGCCGATGCGGTCGACGATGCCGCTGATCGCGTGAACCGCCTCGCCGGCGGCGGCCTGCACGGCGTCGATCTGCTGGCCGATCTCGTCGGTCGCCTTGGCGGTCTGGCTGGCGAGGCTCTTGACCTCGCTGGCGACGACCGCGAAGCCGCGGCCGGCCTCTCCGGCCCGCGCGGCCTCGATGGTGGCGTTCAAGGCCAGAAGATTCGTCTGGCTGGCGATGTCGTTGATCAGATTGACGACGGCGCCGATCCGGCCGGACATCTCGGCGAGGCTCTTCATGGTCGCATCGGCGGCTTTCGCATCGCTCGATGCGGCCGCCGCGACGCGCGACGAGCGGTCCATCTGATGGCCGATTTCCTTGATCGAGACGGCGAGTTCCTCCGCGGCGCTGGCGACCGTTTGCACGTTGCCGGCAGCCTGATTGGAGGCGGCCGCAACGGCCGATGTCTGGCGGGAGGTCTGTTCGGCCATGGCACTGAGCGAGGTCGCCATGGTCTGCATCCGATCGGCATTGCCCGATACCGAGGTCACCACGCCGCCGATCGCGCGTTCGAAATGTTCGGCCATCTGGCGCATCTCCGTGCTGCGCTGGGCCGCCGTCTCCTCCCTTTGGCGCGTGAAACGCATCTCGGCCTCGCGGGCCGCGGCGAGGCTGCTGCGCAAGTGATCGAAGGAGCGCGCGAGACTGCCGATTTCGTCGGATCGGTTCGAACCGGCCGCCTGGACCGCGAGATCGCCACGGGCAAGCGCCCCGATCGCCGCGGTGAGCTCGGCGATCGGACCGGTGACGAGGCGCCGGCTGGCCAGAACCGATGTCACCAGAGACAGAATGGTGATGACCGCAATGGCCGAAATCGCCAGCGTCACATCGCGATGGGCCGTGGCGGACACCTCGGCGCCGAGATCCTGGGCGATGCCCCGGATCCGTTGGGAGGCCTCGGTCAAAAGCTCCGTCGGCGCGCGGTCGATCCCGGCGACAGCCTTGTCGCCGACCTGCACGTTGAAGTCGGAGGACTTGAACTTCTCGAAGCCTTCCTTGTAGGCCACCCCCATGCGCTCATGGGCGAGCACGAACTTGTTGATCAGGTCGCGCGACTGAGGATCGCTGCTGGTTGCGAGAATCGCATTCACGCTTTTTCGAACGGACTGCTCTCGGGCCAGAAATTCACTCCAGTGCCGCTTCAGCGCCACGGGGTCGGCACCGCGAATGAGCGTATTCTTCCACTCCTGGACTTGCGTCTTGAACTCGACCTGCGCCATCAAGATTTGGGCGGCCTCGGATTGGCGGGCGGCCACGCTATCGGAAAAGTCGTCGATACTTTCCCAAAGGCGCCAATAGCCGAATGTCGATGCGGCAAGACAGAGCGACATGAACAGACAGGTCAAAATCGTCAGTTTTTTACCAAGAGTGCTGCCCACGCTGCCACCCTCCATATTCAAAAAGTAATGACCAACAATTGGATTCACTCATTAATATCAGTTTAACATATCGATATATTTCAAAATGATGATCTGGACGTTCCGCAACCGCGCCGCCCCGCTATTCGCAACGATGCCTCCCCCCGAAGGCGCGACCGGCCCCCATAGCCCTAGCCCAACCCGCCGAAGACGCGGCACCGCCGGGACCTGCGGGCGCCGTCATACGGCCGAGCGATGCACACCCGCCATTGGTGCAAACGCACCGGCCACATATTCTGAAATATCCACTCGGCAGTTTCAAATGTCGAAGTTCACCACCCAGGGTCGATGCCACCTTGCGGATGGCGACGCCGGAATGGCTGCGGAAAATCTCCGATCTGCAGGAGCAGATGGATGCGGGATACCGGCCCTGGCGAACCGGGCGGATGGCCGTGAAGCCCGCCGTCCCCCTCACCGCACCGGGAAGTCGAAATAGGTCTCGGGGAACGGCTCCGGCGACAGCGTGAAATGCCACCATTCCGTTGCGTAGCCGACGAAGCCGGCGGCCTGCATGGCCCGGGCGAGGTGGGCGCGGTTCTCGGCCGGGGTGCCGGTGACGGCGGGGTGGCGGGTCGCTGCGCGCGGGTCGAAGCAGTCGAAGGCGGTGCCCATGTCGAGACTGTCGTCGGGCGCGCGCTCGGCGTGAGGGGCGACGCAGGCACCGTGAGGACCGGCGGCGCCGCGCAGGCCCGACGAGCCGGCCGGCACGAGCGTGAGATCGACGGTCGAGCCGCGCGAATGGCCGGACCGGCCGGAGATGTAGCCGTGGCCGAACAGACGCGACTTGTCGACCTCCGGATAGAATTCCGGCTTGGTCGTCTGGTCGGGCGAGCGCGCCCAGCGGCCGAAATCGGCGACCGCCCGGGCCGGGCGGTAGCAGTCGTAGACCTTGAGCGACAGCCCGTCGGCGGCAAGCCGCTTCTGCACCTGCGACAGCGCCAGCGCGGCTGCCCGGGTCAGGATGCAGACCGGCTTCTCGTAGCCGGCGACCGGCCGGCCGACGAAATTGTGCGCGCCGGCATAGCGCATGTCCTGGCGGATGCTCGGGTCGATCTCGGCGAGCCTGACGAAGCCGGGCGGCAGATCGTCGGCCGCATGGGCGGGCGCGGCAGCGGCGACGGACGCCGCCGTCAGCGCTACGGCAAGGACCCGGCACGATCGCGTCGGCATTCGGTCGGCCGCGCCGCGCTTCACGGCCGTCATCGCCCTGCCCCCGCTGCGGAACCGGGACCGCGCCCGGCAGGGCGCGCGACCCGCCCGGCGGGACCGGGATCCCGCTCGGCGCGCGCGCCGGCCAGGAAGGTGACCACCAGCCGATCGGCCAGCGCGCCGGCGGATTCCGCCGTGACGATGCCGAGCTTGCCGCGCAGCGCCAGCGCGGTGATGCCGTGGACCGAGGCCCAGAGCACGTCGACCGAGGCCTTCACGTCGGCGCCCGAGCCGTCCAGTGCCGCCGCCGCATGCGCCTGCACGTCGGCGACCAGGCGCGCGATCCGTTCCAGATGCCAGTCCGGCATCGGCCGCTCCGAGGCGGTGGTATATTCGAACAGCATGGTCCAGAGCCGCGGATGGGCGACCGCGAAGGCGAGATAGCGCTGGGCGAGATCGCGCAGCGCCGCCACCGGCTCGTCCGGCAGCGGCGCGGCGAACAGCGCGTCGTGCATCTCGTCGAGCACGGTCGCGGCGACATGGACGATCAGGTCGTCGAGATCGGCGAAGATGTTGTAGATCGTGCCGACCGAGCAGCCGATCGCCTCGGCGACCCGGCGCACGGTCAGCGCCGCCGTCCCCTCCCCGACCACCAGCCCACGCGCCACCGCAACGGCGTCCCGACGCAGGTCGTCATGCGACTTTGCCATCCGCCTCGCCATGGTGCGCCCGTCCTGTCATTGCTCCGAACCGGATCTAGAGCGGAAATGAGCACCGTTCAATGACGATCCGCGGCGTCCCTCAGGCCTTCTTGATCCAGCGGCCGCGCTCGTCCTGCTGCCAGTAGGTGACATCGAAGCCGGCCGCCTTGGCCTCGCGCCAGCGGCGGCGGGCATCCTGCAGGGCATCGGGGTCGTTGCCGTCGAAGATGTAGACCGCGCGGGCATAGCCGGCGAGGTCGGGCGGCTCGGCCCGGTCGACCAGGAAGCGCACCGTGGCGCCGTTCGGATTGTCGGTCTCCGCGGTCAGGTAGACCGGCTGCAGGGCCGGATCGCCGTCCTTCCGGGTGCCGTGCGGCAGGAAGGACTCGTCGGCATAGGTCCAAAGATGCGCGTCGAGCGCATCGCGCCGCTCCTCGGAGCCGGCCTGCACCACCACCCGCCAGCCGCGCTCCAGAGAGCGTTCGACGAGGCCCGGCAGGACCTGTTCGAGCGTGCGGTCACGCAGGTGATAGAACCAGGCTTCGACGGGCACGGCGGCTGGTCCCACGATTCAAGGATTGAAGAGGCGCCCGAGTCCCGGGCCGCCTCGCCTCACCATTCTAGCTTCGGCGGCCTGTGCGCGGCAAATAGCGGCGCGGCCGCCTCGACCAGCTCGCGCGGCATCATGCGCAAGGCCTCCGCCTCGAACGGCAGATGCAGGAGCCGCGTCGCCACGATTTCCGCCACCGCCCGCGCCTGCCCGGCATCGCGCTGGCGCTTCGCGGGGTCGCGGGCCGGATCCTTCGCGATCCAATCCTTGTGGATGGCGAAGACGCGCGGATCGACCGCGACGATCCGGAGCGGCAGGCCCCTCTGGTCGATGGCGATCGCTTCGAAGGACGGGGCGCTCTCCAGCCAGGCGAGCTTTTCGATCTCGACGGCGATCAGATCGTCCGCGCCGCCGATGGTCTCCCGTTCGCGCGTCCATGGTGGATCGCGCATCGGCTTGATCAGGTCGACCATGAAGCCCGCATCGTTGGCTGCCGTGAAGGTTCGCGGCAAGCGCCGATAGCTCTTGTCGACCTGGCGCAGAACGGCGAGCAGCGTCCGCTCGTCGAGATCGGCCTGGGCACTGAAGCGCAGGCGCGATCGGGCATCGAACAGAAGATCGAGGTCGGCCGTCGCCATCAAATGGGAGGAGAGATGGACCGCCGCCGCGGCCTCGTAGGCATAGACGGCGTTGGTCCCGACCACCCTGAGCCCCGCCCCGAGCAGCCCGGCACGATCGACCGCGCGCATCACCCGCGCCGCCTGGAGCGGCACGCGGCCAAGCCCGAGCGCGACATTCACCCGGGCCAGCACGGCCAACCGAGCTTCAACGGCCTCCAGCGAGGCGTCCGCTTCGGCCTTGCCGGCATCGAACCGAGCCTTCATGCCCTCCGTCTCGGGACTTCGACGGCCGAGCGAGCGGTTGCGCCGGACACGGGTGGCGGGTTCGCGGACCGATCGCGTCAGATAGTCCTGTCCGCGAACGGCATTCCAGTACATCGTGCCGTCATAGGCCGCAGCCCGACGCCGAGCCGCCACGGCGATTTCATAGGCTTGGCGGGCATCGATGAGCGCGCGCGCCTGATCATCGCTCAAATCTTTGATAAGATTGGATTTGTGCAGATCGCTCATAAGAACAGTGTATCTGCACAAACCCTTTGAAATCAAGAGGCTATGGTCAGAACCTTGAAATACCGCACTCAAGGCGCGCAATTTCATTTTTCAACAGTCGAGTGCCGTTTTCCCACTCGACTGTTGAAATCGTTGCAAACGTTCAAGAATGTGCCGTCGGCGGATCGCCCGAGCGGCTCATTCTACCCCTCATAGTTGTCTTTTACCATCCGGTCGAGCAGGCGCACGCCCCAGCCGGAGGACCAGGCCTTGTTGATCTCGGAGGCGCTGGCCTCCATGCCGGTGCCGGCGATGTCGAGATGCACCCAGGGCACGTCGTTGGTGAAGCGCTTGATGAACTGCGCCGCGGTGATCGAGCCGCCGTAGCGGCCGCCGGTATTCTTCATGTCGGCGAAGGTGGAATCGATCATCTTGTCGTAGTCGGGCCCGAGCGGCATGCGCCAGACGCGCTCGCCGGTCGCCTCGCCGGCGGCCGAGACCTGGGCGGCGAGTTCGTCGGAGGTCGAGAACAGGCCCGCATGGGACTTGCCGAGCGCGACCAGAATCGCGCCGGTCAGGGTCGCCAGATCGAGCATGAAGCGCGGCTTGAAGCGATCCTGGACGTACCAGACCACATCGGCCAGCACGAGCCGGCCCTCGGCATCGGTGTTGATGATCTCGATGGTCTGGCCCGACATCGAGGTGACGATGTCGCCCGGACGCTGCGCGTTGCCGTCGGGCATGTTCTCGACCAGACCGATCGCGCCGATCACGTTCGCCTTGGCCTTGCGGGCGGCGAGCGCGTGCATCAGTCCGGTGACGCAGGCCGCGCCGGCCATGTCGCCCTTCATGTCCTCCATGCCGGCGGCCGGCTTGATCGAGATGCCGCCGGTGTCGAACACCACGCCCTTGCCGATGAAGGCGATCGGCTGATCCTTCTCCTTGCCGCCGTTCCAGCGCATCACCACCAGCCGCGGCGGCCGCGTCGAGCCCTGGCCGACGCCCAGAAAGGCGCCCATGCCGAGCTTCTTCATCTCCTTCTCGGTCAGGATCTCGACCTCAACGCCGAGCTTCTGCAGTTCCTTGGCGCGGCGGGCGAACTCCTCCGGCGAGAGCACGTTCGGCGGCTCGATGACCAGGTCGCGCGCGATCGTCACGCCATCGGCGACCGCCTGCCGGCCGGCCCAGGCCTTCTTCGCCGCCGCATGGCCCTCGACCGCGAGCGAGAGCTTCAAGCCCTTGGCGCCGTTGGCCTCGTCGTCCTTCTTCTTGGTCTTGTAGCGGTCGAAACGGTAGTGGCGCAGCGACGCGCCGAGCGCGATGTCGGCCGCCTGGGCCGCCTCGACCGCGACGCCGTCCGGCCGCTCGACGACCAGCGTGGCGGCCTCGGCCTTGATCTCGCCGAGCTTGCCGGCGATCGCACCGCCAAGCCGGGTCCAGTCATATTCCGTCATCTCGGCCGGCTTACCGAGTCCGACCACCAGCACCCGGTCGAGGCTGGAGCCGGCCGGCGCGATCAGGTCGAGCACCGCGAACTGCTTGCCCTTGTAGGCCGCCGCCGCGATCGCCCGCGCCAGCGTTCCGCCCGTGGCGGTGTCGAGTTCGCCGGCCAGCGGACCGAGCGCCGCGCCGTCGCCGGCGAGAAGAACGACGATGCCGGCCTCCGGGAGGACAGGTTTCTGGAACGCAATCGTGGCGGCGGACATCGGCTCTCCTCCGAGGCGGGTATCGGTCTCAGCCGCGCGGCAAGGGCGCGCGAATGGGGCGGGACAGCGAAGATGGCGGGGCGGAGCCCGGACGGCAAGGGCTGCGGCGCATCTGTGGCCTGCACGCGACACCGGCACGCAGACGTTCGGGCGCCGCCGGGCCACGACAGGAATCCGCTGCGTCATCCGGGCATTAACCATAACTCTTGGTCAAGCATTAGGTCTTCTTCGGTGGCATGGGGATAGGGTAAAGAGGGCGTACCGGCCGCGCGCGCCGGGGTCGGACGGTGCATGGGACTGATCGAGCGATACCTGCTCAAACGGCTGACGGCAGCGTTTCTCACGACGCTGGTCGCCCTGGCCGGCGTCGTCTGGACCACCCAGGCGCTGCGGCAGATGAGTCTCGTCACCGCCAAGGGGCAGACGCTGCTGATCCTGGTCGAGATCTCGGTTCTGGCGCTGCCCTATCTGTCGGTCGTGATCGCCCCCTTCGCGCTTCTGGTTGCCGCGATCTTCACGCTCAATGCGCTCAACGCCGACAGCGAACTGGTCGTGATCAATGCCAGCGGCGGATCGCGCATGGTCGTGTTGCGCCCGCTCCTGATTCTCGCCGGCCTGGTCGGCGTGGCCATGCTGGCGATCGCCACGGTCGCGGCGCCGGAGGCCCAGAAGCTGCTGCGCACCGAGATCACCAAGGTCAACGTCGATCTGATCGCCACCATCGTCCGGCCCGGCCGGTTCACCGAGATCGAGCCCGGCCTGACCTTCCACATCCGCAGCCGCGGCGGCGACGGGTCGCTGGTCGGGCTGGTCATCGACGACCGGCGCGACAAGGAGATCGCCTACACCTACATCGCCGACCGCGCCGTGGTCCTGGAAACGCCCGGCCGGACGCTGCTCGTCATGCGCGACGGCGTGCTGCAGCGCATCCAGACGCGCGACGATTCGCTGTCGATCGTGAAGTTCGAGGCCTATGCCTTCGATCTGTCCGAACTGACGCCGCAGAATGCCAAGCCGGTCTTCCGCGCCAACGAACGCAGCACGGCGGAACTTCTGGCGCCGGATCTCGCCGACGAATACACCGCGAAGAATCTCGGCCGCTTCCGCTACGAACTCAACGACCGCCTGTCGCAGCCGCTGCTGCCGGTCGCCTTCGCGGTGATCGCCTTCCTGTTCCTCGGCGATGCCCGGACCAACCGCCAGGGCCGCGGCCTGGCGGTCGCGCTGACCCTGGTGGCGGCCGTGCTGGTGCGCGGCCTGCATTTCGCGGCGCTGAGCGGCTCGATCGGTTCGGCCGCCGCCGCCGGGCTGACCTATGTCGTTCCCGTGGCGGTGATCGTGGCCGGCCTTGCCATGATCCGGCTCGACCGCCAGTTCGCGCTGCCACGCACCGCCGAGCGCCTCCTCGAGGCGCTGGCCGATTTCGGCCAGTCGATCGTCGACCGCTTCGGTCCGCGCACGCGGGGGGAGCCCGGATGATCGGTCGCACCCTCGCCACCTATTTCGCCAGCCGCTTCGTCCGCGCGATCCTGATCGTGTTCGGCTTCTCCTGCGCGATCATCTGGCTGTTCGACTTCCTGGAGCTGTTCCGGCGCACCGCCGACGCCAAGGCCTTCTCGGCCGGCGGGATCGCGCTGATCTCGCTGTTCCGGGTGCCGTCGATCGCCGAGCAGGTGTTGCCCTTCGCCACCCTGTTCGGCGCCATCGCGGCCTTCCTGGGCCTGTCGCGCAACCTCGAACTGGTCGTGGCGCGCGCGGCCGGCATATCGGTCTGGCAGTTCATCGCGCCGGCCCTGGTCGTGGCGGTGACGCTCGGCGCGGTCGGCACCACGCTGTGGAACCCGATCGCCGCCGGCCTGAAGGACCGGGCGGAAGAGCAGCTCTATGAGCTGACCGGGCGCGACAAGCGCCTGAACCCGATCGCATCGACCAGCGATGTCTGGCTGCGACAGGACGGGCCGAACGGCGAGTCGGTGATCAGGGCCCGGCAGTCGCTTGACCAGGGCGCCCGGCTCGGCGACGTGACCGTGATGAGCTTCGACCGGCAGGGCCGCTTCCGGGCGCGAATCGATGCCCGCGAGGCGGTCTTTGCCGACGGCGCCTGGGTGCTTTCGCAAGCGCTGGTGCGCAGCGAGGATCAGGCGCCCGCGGAACATGCGACCTATACGATCCCGACCTATCTGACGATCGAGCAGATCCGGGAGAGCCTGTCGACGCCGGAGACCATCTCGTTCTGGGCCCTGCGGAGCTATGTGGAGATCGCCCGAAATGCCGGATTGCCCGCCTACGGCTACGAACTGCAGTATCAGATGCTGATGGCGCGCCCGCTTCTGCTGGCCGCCATGGTGCTGATCGCGGCGACCGTTTCCCTGGGAGTGTTCCGGTTCGGCAATGTCGGCCGCTTGATTCTCGGTGGCGTGTCCGCGGGCTTCGTGCTTTATGTCGTGGTCGAGGTAGCCCGGGATCTGGGCGGGGTCGGAATCGTCAATCCGGCGCTCGCAGCCTGGACACCGGCAGTGATCGGTTCCTTGATGGGATTTACGATTTTGCTGTACCGGGAGGATGGCTAGGCATGTCGCCGCCCCTCCATGAACGGCGCCAAAGCCGAGCCGCGGAACCCGTCGTTCCGCGGAACGGGAAGTTGCGTGCCGACGAACGGACCCGTGATCCGGGCGGTTCCGGCGCCCCGGCTTCGGCCCGCGCCCAAACCCGGCTCCATGCCCCATCCTGGGGTCGCGCCGCGGCGCTCGGTGCCGTCGTGCTGACGGCGCTGACGCTCGCCGATGCGGGACTTGCCGGCGGGGTCGCCGCGCAGGACATCATGAAGCGCCTGACGCAGCCGAAGAACGGCGCGGCTGCGAAGATGTTCCTGGAGTCCGATCAGGTCGTCTACGACAACAAGCGCAACACCGTGACGGCGGTCGGCAAGGTCGAGATCCGCTACAACGGCTACACGCTGACCGCCGCCCGGGTGACCTTCCATCGCGTGACCAAGCGCGTTGTGGCCGAGGGCTCGGCCCGGCTGGTCGAGCCTCAGGGCAACGTCATCAACGGCGAGACCATCGACGTCACGGAGAATTTCCGCGACGGCTTCGTCACGTCGCTGGCCATCGACACCACCGAACGGTCGCGCTTCTCGGCCGGCAAGGCCGACCGCCGGGACGGCAACGTCACGGTCTTCGAGAACGGCGTCTATTCGGCCTGCCAGACCTGCGTCAACGAGCCGACCAAGCCGCCCTTCTGGCAGATCCGCGCCGCCAAGATCATCCACAATCAGCAGGAGAAGACGGTCTACTACGAGGATGCGAAACTGGAATTCCTGGGCACGCCGATCGCCTACGTGCCCTATTTCTCGCTTCCCGACCCGACCGTCGCCCGCAAGACCGGCTTCCTGGCGCCCGGCTTCCTCGCCTCCAGCACGCTCGGTTTCGGCATGCAGGCGCCCTATTTCTGGGCGCCGACGCACGACTGGGACGTGACCCTGGCACCGACGCTGCTGTCGCGCCAGGGCGTGCTCGGCGACGTGGAGGTGCGCAACCGCCTGGAGACCGGCAAGTGGTCGGTCCGCCTCGTCGGCATCAACCAGAACGATCCGGGCGCCTTTTCCGGCACGAGCGGCGACCGCGTCTCGCGCGGCGCCGTCTTCACCAAGGGCGAGTTCAACATCAACGAGCAGTGGAAGTGGGGCTGGGATGCCGTCCTGCTGTCCGATCGCAAGTTCCTGCTCGACTACAAGCTGGTTCCGTCCGACCGGCAGGAAGCAACCTCGACCATCTATATGACCGGCAAGGGCGAGCGGAACTATTTCGACGCGCGCATCTACCAGTTCCAGGTGTTCGAGGACGACTACTACGTCTTCCGCAAGGACAACGGCAAGCCCCTGCCCTATGGCCGCTTCCTGGAACAGAAGCAGCCGCTGGTGGCGCCGGTCATCGACTATGACTTCGTCTATCCCGACCCGGTCATGGGCGGCGAGCTGGCGGGTCGCTTCAACTTCACCAGCCTCAGCCGGCTGAAGACCGACATCGATCAGATGCGTCAGGTCTATGGCGCATCGGGCAACTACACCCGCATGTCGGCTGATGTGACCTGGCGACGCCAGTATATCGACTCGATCGGCCAGATCTTCACGCCGTTCCTCGGCCTGCGGGCCGACGTATTCTCGTCCCAGAGCACCAATCCGCATATCGGCTGGGTCGATACCGGCACCTATGCGCGCATCATGCCGACCGTCGGCATCGAATACCGCTATCCGTTCATCGCAAACACCACCTTCGGCAACCACATCTTCGAGCCGATCGCCCAGTTGGTGGCACGACCGAACGAGCAGTATGTCGGTCGCCTGCCGAACGAGGACGCGCAGAGCTTCGTCTTCGACACGAGCAATCTGTTCGACCCGGACAAGTTCTCCGGATTCGACCGGGCCGAAGGCGCGACGCGGGCCAATATGGGCTTCCGTTACACCTTCCTGCCGACCGGCGGCGGGTCGGTGACCCTGCTGGCCGGGCAGTCCTACCTGCTCGCCGGGACCAACAGCTTCGCCGACCCGCAGATCGCCCGGATCATGGCCATGGATCCGCGCCCGCTGACCGGATACGGCTCCGGCCTCGACACCGATCGGTCCGACTATGTCACCTCGATCGCCATCGATACCGGGCGCGGCTTCCGGTTCGGGTCGAGCGCCCGCTTCGACAACCGCAGCCTGGCGCTGAACCGCGCCGAGGTTCAGGCGACCGGCACCAGCGGCCCGCTGAGCGGCTCGCTGACCTATGCCTACCTGCGCACGCCGCAGTATTTCTACAACCTTCTGAACAACACGCCCTATCAGATCGGCAAGCTCGACCCCGCACGCGAGGAAGTGCAGAGCGCCCTCAACCTGCGCATGGCCCAGAACTGGCGCCTGTTCGGCGGCATCCGCTACGATGTCGAGAACTCCTTCGTGGTCAACAACACACTCGGGCTCGGCTTCGACAACGACAGCTTCTCGGCATCGCTCGCCTATACGGAGGATACCGACCGGGCGCTGACCAAGTCGAAGGACAGCCGCATCCTGTCCGACCGCGTGCTCTATTTCCGCTTCGGCCTGCGCACGATCGGCGACGGCGCGGTCTCGAACAGCCTGATGCGCTGAGCGGCCGGCCGCGCGCCGCCTCCGGGTGCCGCGCGAATCGGATCGCATCGGGCTTGCGGGCGACGCCGCTGCGTCGCCGACCGGTCGGGGCGCAGGCGGAGGTCGGGCGGGTATCCCGGTTGCAGGCCCGCCGAAACTGGGCACGCCGATCCGGCGCAAAGGCCGCCCGGCGTGGAATTCCGGGCTCAGCCGCATTTCGTCCGGCTCGAAGTTGCGCTACAGCGGAACCGTTCGGGATGACGGTCGGCCGGCGGGCACGAAACCATGCTTTCGCCACGTCCCGAAGGCATAGGGCGTTCGGGCCTGTCCCGTTCGGATCGTCACGATCCGAACGGGACAGGCCCAAGCGATCGACCTCAGCAGCGAATGACGAGCGGTTCGGGTCCATGGACGGGGCGGATGGTGTCGCCCCGATCGGATCGACGGATGGGTGCCGGACCAAGAGAGGGCTTCGAAGAATGCATCGCATCGGCAGCGCGTTCCTGGGATGCGGCATCGCCGTGGCGGCCTTCGTCATGGCGACGGGCGCAACAACCACCGGCGCTGCGGCGCAATCGGCGATCAAGGCCATCGTCAACGGCGAACCGGTCACCACCAACGAGATCGCGCAGCGCGCCCGCTTCCTGCGCCTGGTGCAGCGCGACCTGTCCGGCGACGCCCTGATGAAGCAGGCGACCGAGGAGATGGTCGAGGAGAAGCTGAAGCTGCAGGAGGCCAAGCGGCTCAAGATCACCGTCAACGAAGCCCAGGTCGATGCCGCGGTGGCGACCATCGCGCAGCGCGTCCGCCTGACGCCCGATCAGCTGCGCATGGCGCTCGGCCAGCAGGGCATCGACTTCGCCACCCTGCGCGGGCGGCTGCGCACCCAGGTGATCTGGCAGCAGATGGTGGTGCAGCGGTTCCAGCGCACCGTCTCGATCACCGACAGCCAGATCGCCGCCGCCCTCAGCAAGCAGCGCGCCAAGGACGGCGGCAAGACGCCGGACAGCGCCGATCGCACGACGGCCGAATACGCCCTCCAGCAGGTCACCTTCGTGGTGTCCAAGTCGCAGCCCGGCTCCGGCGCGCAGCGCCTCAAGGAGGCCGAAGCCTTCCGCGCCAAGGTCAACGGTTGCGAGGGCATGGTGGCGGTCGCCAAGGGCTTCTCGGAAGTCGTGATCAAGGGCATCGGCAAGCGGACCGAAGACGAACTGCCGCCGCAGTTCCGCGGCGTGCTCGCCGAGACCGGCGTCGGCAAGGTCTCCAAGCCGGTCCCGACCCCGACCGGCGTCGAAATGCTGGCCGTCTGCGGCCGGCGCGACATCAAGGGCGACTTCTCGGTGCGCGGCAAGATCGAGGACGAACTGCGCGAGCAGGAAGGCCAGCTGCTCGCCCGGCAATACATCACCGAACTGCGGCGCATCGCCGTGATCGACTACAAGCGGTGACCCCATGGCCGATGCGCGCGCGACCGCTGCGACCGGATCGATCCCCGGGCGATCGGGCCACGGGCGATCGGGCTTGTCCGCCGCTCCCCTGCCGCTGGCCCTGACGCTCGGAGAACCGGGCGGCATCGGCCTCGACGTGACCCTTCAGGCCTATCACCGCCACCGCGACCTGCCGCCCTTCTATCTTCTCGGCGATGCCGACGCCCTCGCGCGCCGCGCCGCCTGCCTCGGTATCGAGGTCCCGATCGAGGCCACGGAGCCGTCCGCCGCCGCCGGGATCTTCGCCCGCGCGCTGCCGGTGGTCGCGGTCGGCCATCCGGTCGTCGGCGAACCGGGCCGTCTGGTCCCGGCCGACGCGCCGGCTGTGATCGCCTCGATCGAGACGGCGGTCGAGCATGTCCGGACCGGCCTCGCCGCGGCGGTCGTCACCAACCCGATCAACAAGCACGCGCTCTACGGCGCCGGTTTCCGCTTCCCCGGCCATACCGAGTTCCTCGGCGAACTCGCCCGCCGATTCGGACCCGGCCCCTCTGCGGGTGGCGCCTGGACGCCGATCATGATGCTGGCCGGCCCGGAATTGCGCACCGTGCCGGTGACGGTGCATGTCGCGCTCGCCGCCGTGCCGGGGCTGCTGACGACGGACCTGATCGTCGAGACCGGCCGCATCGTCGCCGCCGATCTTGCCGCCCGATTCGGGCTCAAGACGCCGCGCCTGGCCGTCGGCGGGCTCAACCCGCATGCCGGCGAGAACGGCACGATGGGCCGGGAGGACGACGAGATCGTCGCCCCGGCGGTCGCCGCCCTGAAGGGCCTCGGCATCGACGCCTTCGGGCCCCTGCCCTCCGATACGATGTTCCACCCGGCCGCGCGCCGCGGCTATGACGCCGCGCTGCTGATGTATCACGATCAGGCCCTCATCCCGGTCAAGACCATCGCGTTCGACGAGACCGTCAACGTCACGCTCGGCCTGCCCTTCGTGCGCACGTCGCCGGATCACGGCACGGCGCTCGATATCGCCGGCACCGGCCGGGCGCGGCCGGACAGCCTCGTGGCCGCCCTGCGCATGGCCGCCCGCATGGCCGCAGCGGATGCCGCGGGCAGCCCTGCCGGGGCGGCCGCCTGACATGGCGCAGATCGACGATTTGCCGCCGCTGCGCGACGTGATCAGCCGGTTCGGGCTCGATGCGCGCAAGTCGCTCGGCCAGAATTTCCTGCTCGACCTGAACCTGACGGCCCGAATCGCCCGGGCCTCCGGCGACCTCGAAGGCGCCACGGTGGTCGAGGTCGGCCCCGGGCCGGGCGGGCTGACGCGGGCGCTGCTGGCCGGCGGCGCACGCCGCGTCGTGGCCATCGAGCGCGACGAACGCTGCCTGGCGGCGCTCGCCGAGATCGCCGCCCACTATCCCGGCCGGCTCGAGGTGGTCTCGGGCGACGCGCTGGCGGTCGACATGGCCGCACTGGCCGGCGGCCCGGCCCGTATCGTCGCCAACCTGCCCTACAATGTCGCGACCCCGCTTCTGGTCGGGTGGCTGCGCACCGAGCCCTGGCCGCCATGGTGGACGAGCGCGACGCTGATGTTCCAGCGCGAGGTCGCCGAACGGATCGTGGCCGCCGCCGGCGACGATGCCTATGGCCGGCTCGGCGTGCTCGCCGGCTGGCGCTCGGAGGCCCGCATCCTGTTCGAGGTCGGCCCCAAGGCCTTCGTGCCGCCGCCCAAGGTGACCTCGGCGATCGTCCATCTGGTGCCGCGCCCGGCGCCGCTCGCCGCCGATCCGGACCGGCTCGAAAAGGTCGTCGCCGCCGCCTTCAACCAGCGCCGCAAGATGCTGCGCTCCAGCCTGAAGTCCGTCTTCGCCGACCCGGAAGCCGCGCTCGCCGCCGCCGGCATCGAGCCGACCCGGCGCGCCGAGGAGATCGACGTGGCCGGCTTCGCCGCCCTGGCGCGAACCGGTTCGCCTGAGACCTGACATCGGCGGCCGGCGGATCGGGCACCCGCCCGCCGCCCCGGCCCCGCCAACGGTCTTCCCACGCCGTCGCGCACGAACACAGCCCGGTCTCGTCAGCCGACCGGCGGACCGGCGATCGGCGGCGGCCGCATGCGAGCCGGCGTCGTCGGAGCGACGGCCATCCCGAGGCGACGGCGAAATCCGCCGCGCGGCTCCGCGCCTTCCCCGGAGCCAGGATCCGGCCAACCCGCCGATCCGCCGCCGATGTGCGTCCTGCCCCCGAGCAGCCGATCCCGACCCGGCACCCAGGCCCGGAACTCCGTGCCGCGCGATCGCGCCGGAGATCATCCGGCGCGATTCCGCGCCCCCGCGCCCCAGCGCCGCAGCGCCCCAGCGCCCCAGCGCCCCAGCGGACTGCGATCAAGGCGACCGGCCCTGGTCGGGAAATATTCCGGCCCATCGGCAAGATGCCGGGGATTCTCCGATCCCTGCAGCTCGGAAGCCGTCTTCGATCGAGAGCCTCATCGCCCTTCTGACGATCGGTCCACGGCCAGGGCGCGGCAAGAGCCGGATCGACCCAGCCTGCGATCGGGCGGGTGGCGACAAGCGGGTGGCGACAGGCCGTTGGTGACGGGCGCGCCGGATTGCCGAGATTCGTATTCGAGCGCCGGTCTCACATATATCTCGAAATCATGTAATTGAGAATGTGTTAAAATTTCTTTTTCTTGCGCAACTCAATGTATATATTCAATGCTGTTGACCATACAATGGAACACTTGTTGTAAATTTGGAATGAATACTATGCGGCTCCAACTGTTTTCCCGAACGCACAAATCTGCGGAGCGGAATGGAAAGTATGCCGGCTGTCTCAGGACCCGCGGGATGCAAAGCCGATGATCGAGCGCCGGTCCGGGGATTTCGACGCGATCGCAATGCCCGCTATTCAATCAGGAAGAGATTTGAAATCCGCATGCAATCAAGATCATGCGGAGCCGACTGACCCCTCGCCGATGCGACTCGATCCTCCCCCTTCGCCACACACAAGCCCGGCCGATCCGGCGGCGGAGTCGATCGATCCGGTCGCCCCTGTGGCATCGGCAGGCGCCGCCACTGCGCCGGCATCGGGCTCACGCGCGGCCCCCGCGCGCAGTCGCCGCCCCGCGCGCCAAGGCGGCTTTCTGACCCGGCTGCTGACCACGGTCGGCGCGCTGCTGTCCCGGCGGGGGATCTCCGGCACCGTGCGGACCCGCTTCGCTTCGGTGTCCCTCCGCAACCGCAGGACGGATGCGGACGCGAAGCCATCGCAGCGCCCGGCCGCCGCGGAGCCAACGCCCGACCAGCGTGCCGTTGTCGCCTCCGCACCGGAGCCATCGGCCAATGCCGGGCTGCCGCCGATCGATCGGGAGACGGTCCCGACGCAAGACCGCACGCCTGTTCCCCCCGAGGGGATCGCGTCCGATCGCGACGCGCAGGCACTCGCGGACGAGATCGCCGGATCCGATCTGTTCGACGCGGATTTCTATGTCGGGCGCAACCAGGGTCACCCGATCGGGGCGATGAGCCCCGCCCTCCACTACATCCTGTTCGGTGCAGCGCGCGGGATGGCGCCGTCGGCACGCTTCGACGGCGAACTCTATCTCGAGCTCAACACCGACGTTCGCGCGTCGGGGATGAACCCGCTGGTCCACTACCTACGTCATGGCCGAGCCGAACGACGACCGATCGCGAAAGACGAACCGACGCGCCCCCTCGAACCGGCCCGCAAGCGCGCCAAGCGCGCGGCCGCCGAGGACGAGGCCAACAGAAGCACCTATTCGCGTCGACGGCTCTATGAATTCGCCGCTCCGGAGCGCCTGGAGACGGACCGCATCCACTACTTCGCTGCGCGCCACGACCGCCGTCGCGTCGGCGTGTTCACGGCCAATGTCGATGCCTATGAGAGCATAAAATACCACGAATACGTCAATCCAGGCTACGACTACATCCTCTTTACGGACCAGCCTCCGCTCTACTGGCATGTCTATGACGTCCGGCCGGTTCCGATGCACGACCAGGACCCGACCCGGAGGGTGCGATACATCAAGAACCATCCGCACCTTCTGATGGCCGACTACGAGATCGCGGTCTGGATCGACAGCAACATCCTGATCCGGGGCGACATCGAGCCGATCGTGCAGGCCTTCAGGGACTCGGGCGAGCCGATCGGCACCATCCCGCACCCCCTGCGCCGATCGGTCTACGAGGAGGGCGAGGCGTGCATCGAGAGGAGCAAGGACGACGCGGACGTCATCCGCGCCCAGATGCTGCGCTATCGCCAGGAGGGCTTCGACTGCGACGATCTGGTCGAAAGCTGCTTGATCCTCTATCGCATCGGGCATCCTCGATTGATGCCGGCCATGGGCAACTGGTGGAAGGAAATCGACGGCGGTTCGCGGCGCGACCAGCTCTCCTTCAACATCGCCCTGGCCCGTGCCGGGGCATCGTATTATCCGGTGATGCAGCGCCCGGTCAGCGCCCGCAACCACCCGGCCCTCGCCTTCTTTCACCATGACTGCGACGGGAGCCCGATCAGCACGTTCCGGGCGGCCGGATGGGAGCCCGTTCCGGCGCGGCGCGACGACCTCGACCGGCGCATCGCCGCCCAGGCGGAGCGGACCGCCGATATCGTCGTCTGCGTCCACAACGCCCCCGACTGGGTCCGACGCTGCCTCGCCTCCGTGGTGGCGACCCGCACGGCCCATCGCCACCGCATCATCCTGATCGACGACGGCTCGGACGCCGAAACGGCCGCCCTGCTGCAGGCTTTCGCCGCCGCAACCGACAATGTCCTGCTCGTCCGCCACGACGTGGCGCTCGGCTACACCAAGGCGGCCAATGTCGGATTGAGGCTCTCCGAGGCCGCGCTTGTGGTGCTGCTGAACAGCGACACCGTCGTGACGCGGCACTGGATCGAGAAGCTGATGGATGTGGCCTTCTCGAAGCCGCAGATCGGCCTGGTCGGCCCCCTGTCCAATGCGGCCTCCAACCAATCCCTGCCCGATTTCCGCGGCACGGCCGGACAGACGGCGGTCAACGATCTGCCGCCCGGGATGGAGCCGGAAGACATGAACGCCTGGTGCGAGGCGCATGCGCGCCGCGAGGGCTGCGTCCATGCCGCCCTGATCCATGGCTTCTGCCTGGGCATCACCCGCGCGTTGATCGATCGGATCGGCGTCTTCGACGAGGAGAACTTCAAGTTCGGCTACGGCGAGGAGGACGACTACAGCTTCCGGGCCGTCGACGCCGGCTTTGCGCTGGCGATCGCGACCCACACCTTCGTCTATCATGCGAAGACCCAGAGCTACGGAACCGACCGGCGCAAGGCGCTCTCCAAGGCCGGCGGCGTCCGGCTGCGCGAACTGCACGGCCGCGTCCGGGTCGATCGCGCGACCAGAAATCTCGCCGAGGACCCCGAGCTGGTGCGGCTGCGGGCGCTCAGCGCGCTGCTCTTTCCGGCGGCCTCGCCGGACGCGGCCGACACGGCCGGGACACCCGAGCCAGCCGTGGCGCCGGCGCTGCCTGCCGGGATGCCGGCACGCTAGGTCACCGACTCATAATCCACATCCGGATTTTGACAGCGGCAAGTTTCACGAGGGCGAGGGCGTTGGCATCGCGTTTCTCGAAGCGGCCGGCACCGAACGGCGCGACCTGCCGCCCGACAGCCTCGACTTCAACCCGATCGAAACGCCTTCTCAAAGCTCAAGGCGCTGCTCAGGAAGGCCGCGGCGCGAACCGTCACGGACCTTCTGGACCACCATCGGCCACCTCATCGACCTCGTTCCGCCCACCGCGTGCGCCAACGACTTAGAGGTGGCCCCGCTTGATTGGACAGCGCCCCGCGAAATCTGAGTGGATCTCCTGCCGGGGTGTCAGATGCGGGGCTTGGCGATTTTGTCGCGGCGTCGGGAGGGCGTAGCCCGACCAGAGCTGCGACAAAATCGCGGGCGATGATCAGGCGGCCAAGGCGATCTGCCGGTCACCGAAATAGGCCTCGTCGGGCGTGCGTCCGTCAAGGCTCGAGTGCGGGCGTCCGGAATTGTAGAAGGTTATGTATTTCGAGATCGACGATCTCGCTTCCGGGACGCTGTCGTAGGCTTTGAGGTAGACCTCTTCGTATTTGATCGACCGCCAGAACCGCTCGACGAAGACATTGTCCCGCCAGGCCCCCTTGCCGTCCATGCTGATCGAAATACCGGCCGCCGTGAGCAGGCTCGTGAACGCGTGGCTGGTGAACTGGCTGCCCTGGTCTGTATTGAAGATCATGGGCTTGCCGTGGTGAACCATGGCCTCTTCGAGAACTTCGATGCAGAACGCCGTTTCCATCGTGATCGACACTCGATGCGCCAGCACCCGCCGGCTCGCCACATCGACGACCGCGGCCAGATAGACGAAACCGCGTCGCATCGGGATATAGCTGATATCCATGGCCCAGACGTGGTCCGCCGCCTCGACCTTCACCCCGCGCAGCAGATACGGGTAGATCTTGTGTCCCGGCGCCGGTTTGCTGGTGTTCGGACGACGATAGATCGCGGCTATACCCATACGCTTCATCAGCGTCGCGACATGTCGGCGGCCGACCGACACGCCCTCGCGCCGTAACAGAGACCGTAGCATCCGCGCTCCGGCGAACGGAAAATCGAGGTGCAGTTCGTCGAGGCGGCGCATCAGCGCCAGGTCTTCCGCCGACACCGGCCGCGGCTTGTAGTAGGCCGTCGACCGGGCGAGGTTCAAAACCTCCGCCTGACGCGAAACCGGCAGGTCGTGCTCCCGATCGATCATCGCTTTGCGCTCGGCAGTCCGGCCTTGCCGAGCGCGCCGGCTAAAAAATCGTTCTCCAATGCCAATTGGCCGATCTTGGCGTGAAGCGACTTCACGTCCACCGGAACCGTGCTCGCCTCGGCCTTGTCCGAGCCGAACACACCGGCAGCCCCTTCCAGGAGCTGGTTCTTCCAGGTCGTGATCTGGTTCGGATGCACGTCATACTGTTGCGCCAGATCGCTGAGGGTCTTCTCCCCCTTCACGGCGGCCAACGCCACCTTCGCCTTGAAGGCCGGTGAATGCGTCCGGCGGATTCTCTTGGACATCGAATGCTCCTGATCGGCGGCGAAATCCTCGCCGCTCTCAGGCAGAAAATCCACTCGCGCTACCGTCCGAATTTGCGGGGCCACCTCTCTTCGCCGCTGCAGGATACGATGCAAACTGATCGGATTCCGCTTTGGTAATTTGCAAATAATTATACAAATTATATTGATATAATCAAATCTATAAAGATAAAAACCACAAACGATTCTTAAAATACAACAAAACTATGGACACGCCCATCCAGGTGCGCATATATCTTTGGGCAATCGAAAGTCGATATTTCTGTCTATACTAGCAATTTTATCTTTCATCGGCGTCGCAAATATGGCTTGACTCGGCTGGCAAGCGTCACGGGCAATCAAAGCATCCTGGAGACAACCCGGGAAATATTCAAAATAAGTCGCATCATTGATCCTAATGAAGCCACCATACCGAGAGTATGATAAAATGCCTTTGGATTCAAGATTCACACAATTAACGGTCCGATGAATTAGCAAAATATAATAACCGCCAACGGTATCGAAGCGACATTCAATTTTCACCGGGCAAAACTGAACATCTTTAGCCGATAGACCTTGCTCCTCGATTGCATCTTTTATTTTATTATCCACTACAATGCCGCTGAACGTCGGCAGAACATGTCTACCTTTTAATGCACTGGAATGCGATCGCGTTCTATAAACGGGAACGCCCACGTCTTCAACGGCAATTATTTCTGATCCCAATATTGAACCCAAAGCCTCTTGATTATAAGAATTATAGTCGAGCTCCAAATCTCCTCCTGGTAAGGACTTAACGTCCCACAATATCCATGCATCTGACATAGATGGTCTCCTTTTCACTGATCATTTGAGGAGCGCCCAGACGTACCGTTTGGTGCGGGATCGGTCGCAGGGGTCCTTTGAGCCTTCATGCGCGCTGCTTTCTCTGCTTCTGTAACGCTAGAACGGAACCCGATCTGACGGAATCGGAAGGGATTCCCAAATCGACTGGAAGCGGATTCAGGCTGTTTGACGGACTGTAGGCTGGCAGGTCTGTCGCGAGCCCTTTCGGTGGACCTTCGAATCCGTGTCTTGGCGTCGGTCGCCGCTGGGGCGACACACCGTGAGGCTGGAGAGCGCTTCGGGGTGAGTGCCGCAAGCGTGAGCCGATGGCGGGCGAGGGAGCGCGAACAGGGCGATCCGCGCCCCAAGGCCCTTAGAGGCGATCGACGCTGCGGTCGGATCGAGGCCCATCGGGACGCCGTCCCGGCGGCGCCGGGGCCGGACCGCGACGCCACGATCGACGAGGTTCGGGCGAGCCTGGCGGCAAAGGGCCTCGTCGGGACTGTCAGGAATTTCGTGTGCGGGCGTGCGGTTGAACATCGCTTACGCCCTTGCGGCCTGGAATCGGTCCGCGAAGAGAATGGCGAACTGGCTCTTGGCCATGACCCCTTCCCTTGGCGCCATCTTCTACTCCTTCTCCGACCGGTTCAAGACCAGGAAGAGCAGCTTCATGGCGACTTCCCCGCTGCAGGATAGGATGCAACCTGAGCGGATTCCGCTCTACCGGCGGGGCCGTAAGGCGCTGCACGGCCCGTTCGGCTCGCGACCCGGCCCGCGGTCGCAGCACGATGACGCCTGAGGCGCCGACGCGTCCGGCAGCCCTGCCCCCGCCCCGGCCCCTCCCCCTACCCCGGCCCCGATCTGAGGATCGGCGGGCACGGCCGCCGGGATTGCGGGGCGCCGGGTTCGGCAGCCTCGCCGGGCCGCTTGATTCGCCTGTCCGCTCCGGCTCTATTCCGTTGCACGACAACGAGAAGGAAGGCGGAGGGATGCTGCGTCAGGCGATCGTCGAATACGGAATGCCGCTCTGCGAGGCGATCGAGCCGACGCCCGAGCCGCGCGGGCGGGAAGTGCTGCTGCGCATCCGCCATTGCGGCGTCTGCCATTCCGACCTGCACCTGCTCGACGGCCATTTCGATCTCGGCGGCGGCAAGAGCCTCGACGTGCGCGGCGGCCGCGAACTGCCGTTCACGCTCGGCCACGAGATCGAGGGCGAAGTCGAGGCGGTCGGGCCGGAGGCGACCGGGGTCGCGATCGGCCAGCGCCGCGTGGTGTTTCCCTGGATCGGCTGCGGCCAGTGCGACAGCTGCCGGGCCGGCGAAGAACAGATCTGCGTCAAGCCGCAGCAGATGGGCATCCAGGTCGACGGCGGCTATGCGACCCATCTCCTGGTGCCGGACGCGCGCTATCTGATCGACTATGCCGGCATCCCGGCCGAGCGCGCCGGCAGCCTGATGTGCTCCGGCCTGACCGCCTATGCGGCGCTGAGGCGGCTCGGCAATCTCGCCGAGCGCGGCCCGGTCCTGATCATGGGGCTCGGCGGGGTCGGCATGATGGGCTTCGCCTTCGCCAAGGCGATGTTCGCCCATGCGCCGGTGGTCGCCGACATCTCCGCGGCCAAGCGCGAGGCGGCGCTCGCCGCCGGTGCCGCCTCGGCCTGGGATCCGTCCGACCCGGAAGCCCGCCGCGCCTTCCTGAAGGCGACCGGCGGCGTCTTCGGCGCGGTCGATTTCGTCGGCGCCGAGGTCTCGTTCAACTTCGCCCAGGCGGCTTTGAAGAAGGGCGGCAAGCTGGTCGTGGCCGGCCTGTTCGGCGGCTCCTTCTCGATGCCGATTCCGTTCCTGCCGATGCGGGCGATCGCCATCGAGGGCAGCTATGTCGGCACGCTCGCCGAGGCCGAGGCGATGATCGATCTGGTCCGCTCCGGCAAGGTGCCGCCGCTGCCGATCGAGACGCGCCCGCTCGCCGCTGCCAACCAGGCCCTGGACGACCTGCGCGGCGGCCGGGTGATGGGTCGGATCGTGCTGACGACCTGACGGAAGCGACGACCGGGTCGGCGGCCGCGCGCCTTCGGCCGGCCTCGACCGGGCCGGCGGCTTCGCGCCTACGGCCGACCGGCAGCGGGCTCAGGCGGACCGGGCGCGCTTGCGGTTCGGACGGGCGCGCTCGGCCTTCTCGGCCGGATCAGCCGGACGGGGCGCGACCTCCGTTGGGACCGACGCGGCAGGCTCCGGTGCCTGGCCGTGCAACGCTTCGGACATCATCTTCAATTCCTCGGTCAGCGCCGCCAGGGCGGTGCCGAGCGGGCCGATCCGGGCGGCCGCAACCTTGGCGTTGAAGGCGACGGAGAGGCCGGCCGCGGCCTCGCCGGTCGCCGCCGGGGACGCGTTCGGTTCGGAGGGCTGCCGACCGCCGCCGGCACGCGGACGCGCGGCCAGGATGGCTGCGCGCTCGGCCTCCAGGGTGACGACGACCTCGCCGAGCGCCGCCAGCACGGCGTCGCAGCGGCGCTGGACCAGGCGGGTCACCGAGAGCGCGACCGGCGTCCCGTCGGCAGGCGCCTCCGCCATCGCACGCACTTCTTCCAGGAAGGTGGTGACCTTCTCGCCGACCGACGCCGTGCCGCCCTCGAACAGGCTGCGGGCGGCGCCGGCGGGCAGCGGCGGAACGCCCATCGCCGGATCGCCGGCGAGCAGATCGCGTTGTCCGGCCTCGAACTGGCCGACGGCCGTCAGCAGGCGCTCGCGCATCGCCGCGCGATCGTCCAGGCCGCCGAACAGCAGGAGTTGCAGCCCGATGCGCTGGCTCAGCATGCGCAGGCGGCCGGCCAGGCTGATCCAATGCGCATAGAGGGCCGCGCCATCATCCTCGCGGCAGTCTGGTTCGCGGTCGGTCGGCATGGACGGCGTCCCTCGGACGAAGCGTTGGCGTGTTTCGATACCGCCATGCTCTAGCCGTCAGGGTTAATGCCGCGTTAACGCCGCGGACCGTCCGTTACGTTTCGTTAAAGACGATGACGGCGCACGGAAGGCGGTCACGCAACGCCGCCGGGCGGCCGGCGTCAGCCGGTCAGTCCTTCGATGAAGCGGCCGATCCCCGTGCGCCGGGCCCGCTTCAGGCGCTCCGCGCGCAGGATGGCGGACACGTCCGCGAAGGCGCCGTCGAGATCGTCGTTGACGATGACATAGTCGAAGCGCTTCCACTCGGCCATTTCGCGCGACGAGTTCTTGAGCCGCTTCTCGATCACCTCCGGGGCATCCTCGGCCCGGCGCTGCAGGCGCAGGCGCAGCTCGGCCATGGTCGGCGGCAGGATGAAGATGGTCGCCACATCGTCCGGCATCCGGTCGATCAATTGCACGGCGCCCTGCCAGTCGATGTCGAACAGCACGTCGCGCCCGGCCGCGATCGCCCGTTCGACCGGCGCGAGGGGCGTGCCGTAATAGTTGCCGTGAACCTCCGCCCATTCGAGCAGGCCGTTGCGGTCGCGCAGCGATTCGAATTCCGGCACCGAGATGAAATGGTAGTGGACGCCGTTGACCTCGCTCTGCCGGCGCTCCCGGGTGGTCACCGAGACCGACAGCACGATCTGCCGGTCGGTGTCGAGCAGCAGCCGCGACAGCGTCCCCTTGCCGGCGCCGGACGGCGAGGACAGCACCAGCATGACGCCGCGCCGGCCGATTTCTGTGCGGGAGCGGCCCGCTTGCTGCAGGCTCTGGGGAAGGTCGGCGGAGGCCATCGGTTTCACTCGACGTTCTGGATCTGCTCGCGGAACTGGTCGACCACCGTCTTCAGGTCGAGACCGATCGCCGTCAATGCCCGATCGTTCGATTTCGAGCAGAGCGTGTTGGATTCGCGATTGAATTCCTGGGCCAGGAAGTCGAGCCGGCGGCCGACCGCACCGCCGTCGCGGATCAGGGCGCGGCCCTGGGCGACATGGGCGAAGAGCCGGTCGAGTTCCTCGCGAATGTCGGCACGCGTGGCGATCAGCACGGCCTCCTGGTGCAGGCGTTGCGGATCGAGCGCCGGCACGGCGTCCAGAAGCGCCCGCACCTGCTCGGCGAGACGCTCGCGGATCGCCTCGACGCTGCGCGCCGGATTGGCCTCCGCGGCCTTGGCCAGCGCCTCGACGGTGTCGAGATGGCCGGTCAGCACGGCGGCCACCGCGGCCCCCTCGCGCGCCCGCGCCTCGACCAGGGCGTCGAGCGCGCGGTCGAGGCCGGCCAGCACCTCGGCATCGAAGGCCGCCCGCGCGGCTTCGTCATCCTCCGCGTCGGCGGTCTCGACCACGCCCTTGACGGCCAGGATGCCGTCGAGGCTCGGCGGCGCGGTCTCGATGCGCTCCGCGATCAGGCGCATGGCCTCGACGACGGCCGCGAGCGCCGCCTCGTTGATGCGGAGCTGGGTCGCCGCATGCTCGCGCAGGACCGTCAGGGTGAAGCTGCAATTGCCGCGCACCAGCCGCTTCCCGGCCCGCTCGCGCGTCGGGATCTCCAGGCGCTCCAGGCCGGGCGGCAGGCGCAGGCGCACGTCGAGGCCCTTGCCGTTGACGCTGCGCAGTTCCCAGGTCCATCGCTGACCCGCACTGGAGCCGTCGGTGCGGGCAAACCCGGTCATGCTGTTGAGGGCCATGACGCCTCCGTGAGTTCAGATTGTCCGACCGATCGTCAGGCCGATTGTCAGCCCGGGCGGCGCCATGCCGATGCCCGCCGAACGGACCGGCACCTTACCGGCTGCCGTTATACGGCGAAATTGCTCATTGGTGTCACGGCCGCCGAATTCTTCCGGGTGCGCGCCCGCTCACCGGCGCCCCCAGCCGGCGCGAAGGGCGGGCATGATGTGGTCGCGCGACAATTCCGCGATCTCGATCGGCGGCAGGTCGAAGGGATCGACCCAGACGATCTCCTCGATCTCGGCCGCCGGCCGGACCGGCCGATCGATCCGGATGCCGAACACCTCAGCCTCGACCCGGTGGCCGGCCTCGTGGGCCGCCCGGGCCGCGAAGCGGCCGAGCGGTTCCGCCACCCCGGCGCCGAGATCGAGAAGCAGTTCCTCGCGCAGTTCCCGGCGGAGCGCCTCGGCCGGGCTTTCGCCAGGTTCGATCTTGCCGCCCGCCTGCATGAAGATGCGGCTGCCGCGCTTGCGCACCAGCAGGACACGGCCGTCCGGATCGGCAATGACCGCTGCGGCAATGCGGATGACCGATTCCTCGGGCGGGTTCGCGGGCGTCATGGCCGATGGAGATCCGGTCGATGCGGCCGAAGACCGGCGCGGCGCCGACAACCGCTACGTTGGCACATAGCCCGTCGGTGGTCCGCGTCGGCACGCGCCCTGCACACACGCGCCCTGAAAACGAGCGCCCCGGAAACGAACTCCGGCGCCGCCGCATCGGCGCGGGCCTTGTCCATGGCTCGGCGTGTCACGTCCGCGTCCCTACTGCGGGGGCGGCGGGGGCGGTGGCGGCGGCGGGGCCGCCGTAGTGCCGGCCGCCGGCGGCCGGACGGTCGCCGGGGCGCCGGGGGTCGCGGGCGTGCCGGAGGATCCGGCCGGACGTGCTGCGGTCCCGGGCGTCGGCCCGACGGGCCGCGGGGTTGCCGCCGTGCCGGCAGCCGGCGTGACCGGACGCGGCGCGACGGCTCCGCCGGCAGCCGGCGGGGTCCCGGCGGGACGGACCGCAGGGGCGCCGCCGACCGGAGGCTTGGCGGCGGGAGCGGCAGTTCCGGCCGGCCTGGTCCCGGCCGGCGCCGGCAGGCCGCCCAGGCCCTGCGCCACCGGTTCGCCCTCGGACCCGGCCGCGCCGCCCCGGCGCGCCGCCTCGATCAGGCGCCAGCGCTGGACGTTGCGGTTGTGCTCTTCGATCGTCTCGGCGAAGGCATGCCCGCCGGTACCGTCGGCGACGAAGAACAGCTCGTTGGTGCGCGACGGGTTGGCGACGGCCTCCAGGGCCGCCCGCCCCGGATTGCCGATCGGCCCCGGGGGCAGGCCGGCATTCTTGTAGGTGTTGTAGGCATTGGGCGCGGCGAGGTCGGCCTTGGTGATCGTCCGTCCCTCGAGCCAGGCCTTGCCGCCATAGAGCCCGTACAGGATGGTCGGATCGGTCTCCAGGCGCATGCCCTTGCGCAGGCGGTTGATGAACACCGCGGCGACGCGCGAGCGCTCGTCGGCGCGCGAGGTCTCCTTCTCGACGATCGAGGCCAGGACGACCATGTCGCGCGGCGTGGCCAGCGGCAGGCCGTCGACGCGCTTGCCCCAGATCTCGGCGAGGCGGCGTTCCTGGGTCGCCTTCATCTGGGCGATCAGGCTCTCGCGGGTCCGGCCGCGCTCGAACTTGTAGGTGTCGGGCATCAGCGAGCCCTCTTCGGGCACCGCCGCGATCTTGCCCGTCAGCATGGTGTTTTCCAGCAGGCGCGCCACGATCTGCTCGCTGGTCCAGCCTTCCGGGAAGGTCAGCGAATGCTGCACCACCTTGCCGTCGGCGATCAGGTCGGCGACCTCGCGCATCGAGATGCCGGCCTTGAACTCGTACTCACCCGGCTTCAGCCGGTCGGCGAGGCCGGACAGCCGCACCCCCCAGGTGAAGACGAGGTCGTAGGTGATGACGCCGTTCTTGGCGAGGATGTCGGAGATTTCGCTCAGGCCGACCCGCTGCGGGATGGCGACCACCTTGGTCTCCTTGAGCGGGCCCGGTTCCTCGAACTCGCTGCGCCCCATATAGACCGCCGCGCCGAGGCCGAGCAGAATCAGCGTCAGGAAGGTGATCAGGCCGCTCATGAAGCCGAGCGTGGAGGAGCGCGCCATCCGGGAGCGGACGCGCTTGGCCGGCGGCGGCGGGACTTCGCCGGTGACGATCGATTCGCGCGGCGATTTCGGCACGGCTTCCCTGACCGCCTTTGGCGCCGGACGCGGCGCGAGTTGATCGGAGCGGTCGGCCATGAGGATGCCAGGATCGCGAGCCGGGCCCGCGGTCGGCCTTCTCTCCTCCGGTTCCGGTGCTACGTCGGACATCGTGCTGGTCAACTCCCCGCGGCCACGGATGCGGGCCGCAGATTCGGCCCAGCCTCGTCGCTTCTCGTACGAGAGGGTGGCGAGAATACGCCGAATCCTCCCGTCACGACGGAGTTAATCCATTTCGCGCCGCAATTGCCAGCCGCACCGTTACGGCAGGGCGAGCATCGAGGGCAGCATCGCGCCACCGGCGGCGCCCGGCAGGACGACCGCCGGACGGGCCGAACGACGCGCCGACGGCGCCGTTCAGGCGACGCGGCGCAGGATCAGGGTGGCGTTGGTGCCGCCGAAACCGAAGGAATTCGACAGCACCGTGTCGATCCGACGCGGCTTGGCCTGCAGCGGGACCAGATCGATCGGCGTCTCCACCGACGGATTGTCGAGATTGATGGTCGGCGGGGCGATCTGGTCGCGGATCGCCAGGATCGAGAAGATCGCCTCGATCGCGCCGGCGGCGCCGAGCAGGTGGCCGGTCATCGACTTGGTCGACGACATCGAGATGCCGGCCGCGGCATTGCCGACCAGACGCTGAACGGCGCCGAGTTCGATCTCGTCGCCGAGCGGCGTCGAGGTGCCGTGGGCGTTGATGTAATCGATGTCGGCGGCCGTGATGCCGGCCCGCTTCATGGCGGCCGACATGCAGCGGAAGGCGCCGTCGCCGTCCTCGGAGGGGGCGGTGATGTGATGGGCATCGCCCGACATGCCGTAGCCGACGACCTCGGCATAGATCTTCGCGCCGCGGGCCTGGGCGTGTTCCAGGCTTTCGAGCACGACGCAGCCGGCGCCCTCGCCCATCACGAAGCCGTCGCGATCCTTGTCGTAGGGCCGCGAGGCGCGGGTCGGATCGTCGTTGAAGCCGGTCGACAGCGCCCGGCAGGCGGCGAAGCCGGCGATCGAGATGCGGTTGACCGGCGATTCGCTGCCGCCGGCGACCATCACCTCGGCATCGCCCAGCGCGACCAGCCGCGCCGCATCGCCGATCGCGTGGGCGCCGGTCGAGCAGGCGGTGACGACGGCGTGGTTGGGTCCCTTCAGGCCGTGCTGGATCGAGACATGGCCGCTGGCCAGGTTGATCAGACGGCCGGGAATGAAGAACGGCGAGACGCGCCGCGGACCGCGCTCCTTGAGCGTGATCGAAGCCTCGTAGATGCCGCCGATGCCGCCGATGCCGGACCCGATCATGACCCCCGAGGCGATCTGCTCCTCATAGGTCTTCGGGTGCCAGTTGGCGTCGTTGAGGGCCTGGGTGGCAGCCGCGACGGCGTAGACGATGAAATCGTCGACCTTGCGCTGCTCCTTCGGCTCCATCCACTGGTCGGCATTGAAGGTGCCGTTGGAGCCGTCGCCGCGCGGAACCTGGCAGGCGATGCGGCAGGCGAGATCGTCGACCTCGATCGAAGTCACCTTGGCGGCACCGCTCTTGCCGGCAAGGATGTTGGCCCAGGTGGCCTCGACGCCGCATCCGAGCGGCGAGACCATGCCCAATCCGGTGATGACGACCCTGCGCATCGTGATGAGATTTTCCCGGTCCGGTCCGGCGCGAGGGACCGCGCCGCTTCAGAAAACCCGGCGCGGTGAATCCGCGCCGCTCCACAAAAAATGCCGACCGGGCACGGTTGCGCCCGGCCTGGCCGGTTCGACGAAGGCCCGCGCGCGAACGCGCGGAAAACCTTCAGCCCGCGTTCTTCTCGAGGAACTTGACGGCGTCGCCGACGGTCAGGATCGTCTCGGCCGCGTCATCCGGGATCTCGACGCCGAACTCTTCCTCGAAGGCCATCACCAGCTCGACAACGTCGAGCGAGTCAGAGCCGAGGTCGTCGATGAAGCTCGCGTTCTCGGTCACCTTCTCGGCGTCGACGCCGAGGTGCTCGATCACGATCTTCTTCACCCGCTCCGCGATATCGCTCATGTCATTCTTCCTCGAAGTGATACGACTGTTTCGACCTAGGTCTTTTGCGAACATCGTCGCCGGGGACCGCAGTCCAGCCGGTTCCGATACCATCCGATCGTCGCGGGGAAAAGGCTCGTGCTCTTTCGACCGATCGCCGCCGGGCCGCTCAGGCCGCCCGGACCCAAGGCCGGACCACCGTCGCTTCCGGCCTCATGGACCGCCCCCAGCCTCGCGACCGCCCTCATCGCACCCGTTTTGCCGACGAGACGCGCGTGGTGCTAGCATACTTTAAATTCCTTGACCAGCCGCCGGAGTGGCCGGAAAGCGCGCTTCCCGCCCCCTGGTCCGGCGGTTGTTTTCGTCGTCAGATCATGGCCATGCCACCGTTGACGTGAAGCGTCTGACCGGTCGTGTAGGCGGCTTCGTCGCTCGCCAGATAGACCGTGGCGGCCGCGATCTCCTCGGAGGAACCGAGCCGGCCGGCCGGCACCACGCCGAGAATCGTTTCCTTCTGCTTCTCGTTCAGCGCATCCGTCATGGCCGTGCCGATGAAGCCCGGCGCGATGCAGTTGACGGTGATGTTGCGGCTGGCGACTTCCTGGGCGAGCGACTTCGACATGCCGATCATGCCGGCCTTGGCGGCCGCATAGTTGCCCTGGCCGGGATTGCCGGTGACGCCGACCACCGAGGTAATGCCGATGATGCGGCCGAAGCGGCGCTTCATCATGCCCCTGAGCGCGGCGCGGGCAAGGCGGAAGCCGGCGGTGAGGTTCACCTCCAGCACCTTGTCCCATTCCTCGTCCTTCATGCGCATGAACAGGTTGTCGCGCGTGATGCCGGCATTGTTGACCAGGATGTCGACCTTGCCGAGGGCCGCCTCGACGGCCGGCACCAGGGCGTCGACCGAGGCGCGGTCGCCGAGATCGGCGACGAAGACATGGGCACGCTCGCCCAATTCGGCGGCCAGGTCCTCGAGCACCGCCGCGCGGGTGCCGGACAGCGCCACCGTGGCGCCCTGGGCATGGAGGGCTCGGGCGATCGCGCCGCCGATGCCCCCGGTCGCGCCGGTCACAAGCGCGGTCTTGCCGGTCAGGTCGAACATGCGGTCGGACTCCAGTGAGAGAACGGAAGAAATCGGATCAGGCGAGCGCCGCGGCGGCCTTGGCCACGTCGTCGGGCGTGTTGACGGCGAGGCCCTCGACGCCGTCGGCGATGCGCTTGACGAGACCGGTCAGCACCTTGCCGGAGCCGATCTCGACGAGCCGCGTGACGCCGTTGGCGGCGAGCCACTGCACGCTCTCGCGCCAGCGCACCGTGCCGGTCACCTGCTCGACCAGGCGGCGCCGGATCTCGTCCGGATCGTTGATCGGCGCGGCGAGCACGTTTGAAATCAGCGGCACGATCGGCGCCTTCAGGTCGACCTCGGCCAGCGCCGCCGCCATGGCGTCGGCGGCCGGCTGCATCAGCGCGCAATGGAACGGGGCGGAGACGTTGAGCAGCATCGCCCGCTTGGCGCCGCGCGCCTTGGCGAGCGCGACCGCGCGCTCGACCGCGGCCTTGCTGCCGGAGACGACCACCTGGCCGTCGGCATTGTCGTTGGCGGCCTGGCAGACTTCGTTTTCGGCCGCCGCGGCGGCGACCTCGGTGGCGGTGGCGAAGTCGAGCCCGAGCAGCGCCGCCATGGCGCCCTCCCCGACCGGCACCGCGGCCTGCATGGCGCGGCCGCGAATCTTCAGGAGCCGCGCCGCATCGGCGATGGTCAGCGAGCCGGCCGCGGCCAGCGCAGAATATTCGCCGAGCGAATGGCCCGCCACATAGGCGACCGCCCCACCGATCCGGACGCCCTCGGCCTCGAGTGCCCGCAGCGCCGCGAGGCTGACGGCCATCAGGGCCGGCTGGGCATTCTCGGTCAGCGTCAGCTCGGCCTCGGGTCCGTCCCACATCAGGGCCGAGAGCTTCTGACCGAGCGCCGCGTCGACCTCCTCGAACACGGCGCGCGCCGCCGGCACGGCCTCGGCCAGCGCCTTGCCCATGCCGACCGCCTGGCTGCCCTGACCCGGAAAGGTGAATGCCGTCGTCATCGCTCGCGTTCCGCCCTGGCTGGATTTTGGCGCGATCAAGCGGAGATACGGAAGCGAGTCAAGACGAGGCGCGCCGTTTTCGCGGGACGGGTCCGGAATATCAGGCTCAGATCGTCAGCGTGCCGGCCTTGGCGGCCGCGTAGCGCTCGGCGACCTTGTCCCAGTTGACGACGTTCCACCAGGCCTTCAGATAGTCGGCGCGCTTGTTCTGATACTTCAGATAGTAGGCGTGTTCCCACACGTCGTTGCCCATCAGCACGCGGGCGCCGTCCATCAGCGGGGTGTCCTGGTTCGGCTTGGCGACGATCGCGAGCTTGCCCTCGCGGGTCACCGTCACGAACACCCAGCCCGAGCCGAAGACGCGGGTGCCGGCGGTGTTGAAATCGGTCTGCAGCTTGTCGAGCCCGCCGAGATCGCGCTCGACAGCGGCGGCGAGTTCGCCCGCCGGGGCGCCGCCCTTGCCGCCCATGATCTGCCAGAACATGGTGTGGTTGGCATGGCCGCCGCCATTGTTGCGCAGCGCCGTGCGGATCGCCTCCGGCATTTCGCCGAGCTTGGCAAGGATATCCTGCAGCGGCAGCTTGGCGGCCTCGCCGTTCTGGGCCAGCGCGGCGTTGAGGTTCGACACATAGGCGGCATGATGGCGGTCGTGATGGATCTCCATCGTCATGGCGTCGATATGCGGCTCGTTGGCGGCCGGCGCATAGGGCAGCGGATCGAGCTTGAACGGCCCCGCGGGCGCCTGCGCCCGGACGCGCGTGCCGGTGCAGGCGGTCAGCGTCAGGGCGGCGGCGCCGAACAGCATGCCGCGGCGGGTGGTCAGGACGGTGGTCATGGTCGTCTCCTCCACGGCCCGCCTTCGGGTGGGCCTGTCGACCAAGAAGCTATCGCGGCGGCGCCGAAGCACAAGGCCGGACCGCGTGCGTCCCGCGGCCGGCCGGTCTCCTTTGCCGAAAACGACCCTTTTCCGGCCGAACTGTTCTGCTATCACGGTCAGCCGATCGAAAGAGCCACGACAATCCGAGGAAACCCCATGCCCGCCTACCGCTCGCGCACGACCACCCACGGACGCAACATGGCCGGTGCCCGCGGCCTCTGGCGCGCGACCGGCATGAAGGACGGCGATTTCGGCAAGCCGATCATCGCGGTGGTCAATTCCTTCACCCAGTTCGTGCCCGGCCACGTGCACCTGAAGGATCTCGGCCAGCTGGTTGCTCGCGAGATCGAGCAGGCCGGCGGCGTCGCCAAGGAATTCAACACCATCGCGGTCGATGACGGCATCGCGATGGGCCATGACGGCATGCTCTATTCGCTGCCCTCGCGCGACCTGATCGCCGACAGCGTCGAATACATGGTCAACGCCCATTGCGCCGACGCGATGGTCTGCATCTCCAACTGCGACAAGATCACGCCCGGCATGCTGATGGCCGCCATGCGGCTCAACATCCCGGTGGTGTTCGTCTCCGGCGGCCCGATGGAGGCCGGCAAGGTCGTGCTGCGCGGCGCCAACCGCGCGCTCGACCTGGTCGACGCCATGGTGGCGGCGGCGGACGAGAAATACACCGACGAGGAGGTCAAGGTGATCGAGCGGTCGGCCTGCCCGACCTGCGGCTCCTGCTCGGGCATGTTCACCGCCAACTCGATGAACTGCCTGACCGAGGCGCTCGGCCTGTCGCTGCCCGGCAACGGCTCGGTGCTCGCCACCCATGCCGACCGGCGCCGCCTGTTCGTCGAGGCCGGCCATCTGATCGTCGATCTCGCCCGCCGCTATTACGAGCAGGACGATGCCAGCGTGCTGCCGCGCTCGATCGGCGGCCTGACGGCCTTCGAGAATGCCATGACGCTCGACATCGCCATGGGCGGATCGACCAACACCGTGCTGCATCTGCTCGCCGCCGCCCATGAGGCCGAGGTGGACTTCACCATGGCCGACATCGACCGGCTGTCGCGGCGCGTGCCGGTGCTGTGCAAGGTCGCCCCGTCGGTGCCGGACGTGCACATGGAGGACGTCCATCGCGCCGGCGGCATCATGGCGATCCTGGGCGAGTTGGAGAAGGCCGGCCTGGTCGACACCAACGTGCCGACCGTCCATGCCGAGACGCTCGGCGCGGCGATCAGCCGCTGGGACATCAGCCGCACCACGTCCGAGACCGCGCTCAAGTTCTTCTCGGCCGCGCCGGGCGGCGTGCCGACCACGGAAGCCTTCAGCCAGGAGGCGCGCTGGGAGCCGGATACCGACCGTGCCAAGGGGGCGATCCGCTCGGTCGAGAACGCCTTCTCGAAGGATGGCGGCCTCGCCGTGCTCTACGGCAACATCGCGGTCGACGGCTGCATCGTGAAGACCGCCGGCGTCGATGCCTCGATCCTGAAGTTCACCGGCCCGGCCAAGGTGTTCGAGAGCCAGGACGATGCCGTCAAGGGCATCCTGGGCGGCAAGGTCGAGGCCGGCGACGTGGTGGTGATCCGCTACGAAGGTCCGCGCGGCGGCCCGGGCATGCAGGAGATGCTCTACCCGACCAGCTACCTGAAGTCGAAGGGCCTCGGCAAGGCCTGCGCGCTGGTCACCGACGGCCGCTTCTCGGGCGGCACCTCGGGCCTGTCCATCGGCCATTGCTCGCCGGAAGCGGCCGAGGGCGGCACGATCGGTCTGGTCGAGGACGGCGACACCGTCGCGATCGACATCCCGAACCGGACGATCAACCTGCTGGTCTCCGACGAGGTGCTGGCCGCCCGCCGTATCGCCCGCGAGGCGGCCGGCTGGAAGCCCGCCAAGCCGCGGCCGCGCAAGGTGACCGCCGCGCTGAAGGCCTATGCGGCCATGGCGACCAGCGCCGCCAAGGGCGCCGTGCGCGATGTCGAGCAGCTGACCCGCAAGTAATTCCGGCGCGGCGATCATCCGATCGGGGCATCTGATGATCGGGAGCATCTGACCGGACGGCGCGGCGGGAGGCCTGGAGCTTCCCGCCGCGCTTTCGTTTCGGCAGGCGCCTAGTGGTCAATTCAATCTGACATTTGCGTCCCGCAAATGTCAGATTGAATTGACCACGTCGTCAAAGAGTTAGTGGTTTGGATTCACGAGACGGATGGGTACCATCCGTCTCGATCAAACCACTAGCCCGCCGCGATCAGGCCGGCGATCCGATCGACCAGCGCCTCGACGTCCAGCCGCCAGTTCGACGGTTCGTCGGGCACGCCGCCGATATCGATGTGCCGGCCGCGCAGTTCGGCCGCATATTCGATCACCGCCTGGTTGACCAGCAGCCGGGTCGCCAGCGAGATCACCATCGTGCCCGGGCGTGCGAACAGCGCCATGTGCAGGGCCGAGCCGTCGAGCCCGGCGACGATCTCGGCATTGCGGATATGGGCGATCTGCCGCTCGACGCTCAGCCCCTCGGGGTAGATGACCTTGAAGCCCAGCGCCTCGGCGAGGCGGGCCTCCAGGGCGCGCTCGTTGACCGGCGTCGGCCGCGTCGGCCTGAAGCGCGATCGCGACAGGTAGATCCGGCGATGGGCCCCGACCGGCGGCAGCAGCATGCGCCGCGCGATGCGCCGGTAGACATCGTGAAATCCGGCCCGGATGCTCTGGCTGATCGCGACCGTCGGCTGCGGCACCAACAGGTCCTCGCACAGGATCGGCCGCCTCACCACCACGATCCGCCGCCGCCCGATGCCGGCGGCCAGGAGCAGCGGCCCGAGATAGGGCCAGACCTCGTCCATGCGGTTCGCCGGCGATTGGACCTGGTGGAACACCACCGGACGCCGGTCGCCCGGATCCGGACAGGCCCAGAGCCGTCCGGGCAGTTCCAGGAGGTTGTGGCCGAACTGCGGATAGATCAGACCGCCATAGACGGCCGGGCGCCGGATGACGCGGCTCGGTACGAATTGGGCGGGATCGATGGCTACGGGCGCGAAGGCCAGGCTTTCGGGCCGCCGTCCCGAAATGGGCACCACGAAGCCGTGGCGATCATAGACCGCCGAGGCGTAGGTCTGCTCCCAATTCGGCGTCGCCTTGGGGGCGATCGGCGGCGTCAGCGGCAGCAGGGCGCCGCCGACCGGCACCATGGTCGGCATCTGGCGGTAACCGTTCGGAATGTCGGCGATCGCCCGCCGCAGACTATCGAATTCGGACGCCTCGAAGCCGATCAGACGGACCCGATCCAAAAGCCCGGTCAGATCGGTCTCGGCCCGGCCGGCCGGCCTGGCGGACCGTCGGCCCGCAACGCGATCGATCGCCGCGCCGGGCGGAGTCCGATCCGCCTCGCCGCGCGACGCCGCACCGCCGCGCACCGACGGCGCAGCCACACCGATTTCCGCCTGCATCGATCCGTCACCGACCGTCCCGCCGTCACAATTCTTGACAGCCGGCCGTCATGATAGAACATCTTGCGTGCAAACAGGAATATCCGGCGTTCGGAACGCGCGTCCCGCCGGGGACGAAGAGGCAGGTGTGCCTGGGCGGCCACAACGCCCCGCCTGCAGACGCGTCACGCCCGAGGCGGCCCCGAGGCCGCCCAAAGGCCGCCCAAAGGCCGCCCCGCCCCGGCCGCGTCCCGAGACGTCCCGTCGGGTCCAACCGCCGGCGTCGCTGCGCGCCGAACGGGCCGGCACCGGCCCCGCAGCGGCCTGTCGGCGGCATCGGGCGGGGCCGTCAGAGCCAGCGGCGATAGGCCTCGAAGTCCCGCGCATAGAGCTGCTCGATGCGCTCGCGCGCCTTGGGCGTCAGCAGCGAGGCTTCGTCCGGCCAAGGGTCGTCCCCCTTGGCATTGCGGATCGTCAGCAGGGTCTGGTCGTCGGCACCGGTCGACGCGATGCGCGCAGGCCGCCGGCTCGCTTCGAGCGAATGCAGCCAGGAGATCGACGAGAAGTCGGTCGCCTTGAGTCCGAGCCGGCGTTCGACCCGGTTCAATTCCTTGAACAGGTTCCGGCGCGAGACGTTGATCACCGTGTCCGGATCGAGATGCTCCTCGATCGGGTGCCATTGCTGCCGGAAATGCGGGTCGCAGGACACGACACCGACATGTTCCATGTAGGTCAGGAAGTCGGACAGCGAATAGCCGCGCACCCGGTGCAGCCGTCCATGCGCCCAGTCGATCGAACCGGCAGCGTTGAGACCATAGATCAGGGAATGGCGAAAGCTGGACAGGAAGCGGGAATAGGGGTCCCGGAACACCCGGACGATCCGATAGGTCGACAGGTTGCGGGCGATCGCCGCCTTGGTCTCCGGCGAGACCTCATAGACGGCGGTGCGATGATCGTGCGGCCACGTGCTGTGGGCGAGGACGTCCTCCAGACGGCCCGTGATCCCGGCGAACCAGGTGTAGACCGTCGTGCAGGCCGATTTCGGCGACCACAACACCATCAGCTTCAGGTGCGGGTCGACCAGTGGCAGATTGGTGCTGCGCAGGATGCGCGGCTGCCCCTTCGGCAGCGGCAACTCGCGCCCCCAGAACCGCAACCATTGCCGTTTCGAGATCATCGCCTACCCGACCCTCCGACGCCGCTGCCATGCCATGACCTTGCGATCGGCAACAGGACGAATGAACCCGTAGTCCAGGCGGACGCCGGATCGCAAGGGCGGCGAGGCCCATCGAACCGGCACGCAGACCGCGATTGCCGCTTGCAATCCGGCCGGGTTTCTGTAGAACCCGCGCATTCCGTCGGGCACCCGGCCGGGGGCTGAACGGACGGTCATGCGCGTATCACGGCAACGTGGCCCGCACATGGCAGGAGCGATAGACGTGCTCCGTCGTCCGGTGTCTCCGCTCTCCGACAGCTGAATTTCTTTCCGTGTGTCCTCGTCCGGGGGCTCCGGGAGGCTTGGCGCCGGTGCCCGATGGCGACGAGGAAAGGTCTGAATATCCATGGCGCTCTACGAGCACGTCTTTATGGCTCGCCAGGACGCGTCGCCCCAGCAGGTCGACGCCCTGATCGAGCAGTTCAAGTCCGTCATCGAATCCAATGGCGGCAAGATCGCGAAGGTCGAGAACTGGGGCCTCAAGTCCCTGGCCTATCGCATCAAGAAGAACCGCAAGGCCTTCTATGCGCTCCTCAACATCGACGCCCCGTCGGCGGCGGTCGTTGAGCTCGAGCGTCAGATGCGCATCAACGAGGACATCCTCCGCTTCATGACCATCCGGGTCGAGGCGCACGAGGAAGGCCTCTCGGCGATGATGCAGAAGCGCGACCGCGACGACCGTCGCGGCGATCGCGACGACCGCCCCGGCGGCCGTGACCGCGACCGTGGCGATCGCGGTGATCGTGGCGACCGCCGCGGCCCGCCGCGCGACCGTGCGCCGCGCCGTGAGGAATTCGTCGCCGCTGTCGAAGCCGAGGAGAACGACTGATGGTCGACATCAACCAGTTGCCCACCCGCCGTCCCTTCTTCCGCCGGCGCAAGACCTGCCCGTTCTCCGGCGCCAACGCCCCGAAGATCGACTACAAGGACGTGAAGCTGCTGCAGCGCTTCATCTCCGAGCGCGGCAAGATCGTGCCGAGCCGCATCACCGCGGTCTCGACCAAGAAGCAGCGCGAGCTCGCCCAGGCGATCAAGCGCGCCCGCTTCCTCGGCCTGCTGCCCTTCGTCATCAAGTGACGGCAGCCGCAAGGCTCTGACCATCGGTGGCCCCGTCGCGACGGGGCCACATCTCTTTCGAAGCCCGTTCCGGTCCGGCGCCTCCGCGGCGCGGTCCGGAACCGGCTTCGAAAGCCGTCGGGCGGTCCCTCCGTTCCGACCCGTGGAAGATCGCGCGCCGCAGCCGGCCGAACCGAACGGGCTGCCATATTTGTCGGGTTGGGGTCCTTGCGGCTCCTAACCGCTCGAAAGGCGGGACAGCTGGACGATGCCCATGCTCGCATCGCCCTATGCACTGATGATGGCGCTCGGCTCCGGCCTGGCGTCCGCGGTGCTGTTCGCCTCGGTGATCGCCGGCACGACGCTGGCGCTGCCGCTGTTCATGATGTCGGCGCTGCCGATCGTGATCGCGGCGCTCGGCTGGGGCACGCGGGCCGGCATCCTGGCCTCGATCGTCGCCGGCGCCGTCGTGGCGGCCGGCCTGACCGGGCTTTCGGCCGCCTCCTATCTGGCCAATATCGCCTTTCCGGCCGTGGTCGCCTCGCACCTGATCGGCCTCGCCCGCACCGAGGGCGACCATGTCGAATGGTATCCGCTCGGCCGCGTCCTGGTCGCCTCGGCGCTGATCATGGCGGTGCTGGCGGTGATCATCGGCAGCGTCTACGGCTACGCGCCGGAAGGGATGCTGCCGCGGCTCGCCGGCATGTTCGCCGAAATGTCGCGCGCGCCGGGCGATACCACCCCGATCGAGACGCTGCGCGTCCAGTACGAGCCGGTCGCCCGGCTGACGCTGCGCATGCTGCCGGTGGTCATCCCGATCGTCTCGACCGTGGTGCTGGTGCTCAATCTCTGGCTCGGCGCCAAGGTCGTGGCGCGCTCCGACCGGCTGGCGCGGCCGTGGGAGGATCTCTCCGCCGTTCGGGCGCCGGGCAGGCTCGGCGTCGCCTACGGGGTGGCGGTCGCCGGAACGGCGCTGCCGGATCCGATCGGCCTCTTCGCCGGCCCCTTCTTCGGCGCCCTCTCGGCCGTCTACACGCTGATCGGCCTCGCCGTGATCCACAACGTCACGCGCGGCGCCGGTCCCCGGCCGATCGTGCTGGCGACCGTCTACGGCCTCCTGTTCCTGATTCCCTTCGCGGCCCTGGTTCCGATCCTGATCGGGCTCCTGGACCCCGTGTTCAAATTTCGCGACCGGCGGCGCAACGGCCCGCCCGCAGCGACCTGACAATCCCGCGCATTCGAAGGAGAGAAGCCATGGAAGTCATTCTGCTGGAACGCGTCGGCCGCCTCGGCCAGATGGGCGACATCGTCCGCGTCAAGGACGGCTATGCCCGTAACTTCCTGCTGCCGCGCCACAAGGCGCTGCGCGCCACCAAGGCCAACAAGGAGCGCTTCGAGGGCCAGCGCGCCCAGCTCGAGGCCCGCAACCTCGAACTCAAGAGCGAAGCCCAGACGATCGCCGAGAAGATCGACGGTCACGTCTCGATCGTGATCCGTTCGGCCGGCGACATGGGCCAGCTCTACGGCTCGGTCTCCGCGCGCGACATCGCCGAACTGCTGACCAAGGACGGCTTCTCGGTCGACCGCTCGCAGGTCGTTCTGCACACGCCGATCAAGACCATCGGCCTGCACAACATCGTCGTTGCCCTGCATGCCGAGGTCCAGGCCAAGGTCGTCGTCAACGTCGCCCGCAGCCAGGACGAAGCCGAGCGCCAGGGCCGCGGTGAGGAAGTCCTCGCCCGCGAGGAGGATGTCTACGAGCGCGAAGTCGGCCCGATCACCGACGAGGAAGGCTATTCCGACCTCTGATCCCGGATCGGCGGCGGCCTCGTGCCGCTGCCGACTGCCGGGCCGTTGTCGGCCTCAATCAGACGCCTCCGGACCCGGCCAGCACGGCCGATCCGGGGGCGTTTTCATGCGCGCGCGGCCGCGAATCGGGCCGGCCGCGCCGCCGCCGGCCGGGCGCGGAGAATCCGATCGCCGTTAACGCATCCTTTCCGGATTGCGCGTCATTTTCGATCCATGATGCGCTCAGCCCCTGGTATTGCGTTGCTGATCGGCGCCTCGCTCCTGCTCACGGGTTGCGCTGGCCTGTTCGGATCCTTCGGGCCGGCCCGCCAGGCATGGCGGGGTGCGGCCGAGAAACAGTGTCTCGCCTCCGGGCGGGTCAAAGTCTCCGCCTATGTCCAGCCGATGAGCGAGATGGACGGCCCGGGCAATTGCGGCGCCGACAACCCGTTCCGCGTCTCTGGCGCCCTGGATGGTCAGGTCGGCATCCGCCCGACCGCCAACATCAACTGCCCGATGACCGCCGCCCTCGACGATTGGCTCTACAATGTCGTCGAGCCGGCCGCGATGCAGACCCACGGCCAGCCGGTCGTCGAGGTCAAGCTGCTGTCCTCCTACAGCTGCCGCCGGATCAACGGCGCCGCCTCGGGCTCGATGTCCGAGCACGCCTACATGAACGCGCTCGATGTCGGCGGCTTCAAATTCGCCGACGGCAAGGACATCAGCGTCAAGAACGGCTGGCGCTCGCAGGATCTGGCCACCGTCACCTTCCTGCAGGAGGTCGGCGACCGGTCCTGCCTGATCTTCAACACCGTGATCGGCCCGGACGGCGACATCCACCATCAGGACCATTTCCACATCGATCTGGCCAACCGGCGCAGCGGCAAATACTGCAAGGGCGGGCCGGTCCGCGGCGGCACCGGCCTGATGTCCTATATGGGCGGCGACAAGTCCTTCTTCCGCAACTCGCCCTTCTTCGGGGCGCTCGCCGACAAGCCCCTGCCCGGCCACGACCCGAACCACGACGACTGACGGCGGCCGCCGGCACCGTCGTCTTCCGGTCACCGTCGTCCCGCATCAGGACCGAGCCGCCGTGACGGACACGGGGCGGCCCGCAGGAGAGATCGATCGTGAACGGACAGGTGATGCAGCGGTTTGCCAGCGGCCGGGAGGCGGCGCTGGCCTTGCGCCCGGACCACCCGGTCTACTGCTTCCGGCCTTCGGTGCTCTACGCCGATACCCGGGCCTTCCTGAAGGCCTTTCCGGGCAAGACCGCCTATGCGGTCAAGACCAACGGCGAACCGATGGTCCTGGAGACCATCGCGGCGGCCGGCGTGACCGCGTTCGATGTCGCCTCGCCGGCGGAGTTCGAGGCGGTCGCCGCCGTCGCCCCGAAGGCCGAACAGCTCTACATGCACCCGGTCAAGGCGCAGGCCGACATCCGCCTGGCGCTCGAAGGCTTCGGCATCCGCACCCTGTCGCTCGACCATCCGGTCGAGTTCGACAAGATCCAGCGCATCGTGCAGGCCTTCGACATCGACCCGGGCGAGGTCAGCCTGTTCGTCCGCCTGCAGACCCGCGGCGCGGCCGCCTACGAATTGTCGAAGAAATTTGGCGCCGCCCCGCGCGAGGCGGTGGAACTCGTGCAGCGGATCGACCGCCAGGGCTTCCGCGTCGGCCTGTGCTTCCATGTCGGCAGCCAGGTCGAGGATGTCGAGACCTATGATGCGGCCCTGAAGGTCGCCGCGCAGGTGCGGGCGCAGGCCGGGGTCGCGCTGGTCGGGCTCGACATCGGCGGCGGCTTCCCCGCCCCCTACGGCCGCGATCCGCGCGGCGCGCAGCGCCCGGTGCCCGATCCGGTCTCGCTGATCGGCGAGATCGGCGCGGATCTGCGCCGCCACGGCTTCGGCGATCTGCCGCTGGTGGCCGAACCGGGCCGGGTCATCGTCGCCCGCTCGCTGTCGGTGATCGTGCGGGTGCTGCTGCGCGACGGCAAGCGGCTCTACATCAACGACGGCATCTGGGGATCGCTGTCGGACAGCTGGACCGGCAAGATCACGCTGCCGGCCCGCCTGATCCCCGATCCGGCCCGCAAGCGCCGCACCGGCGACCCGAACCGGCTCGACGACTTCCGCATCTGCGGCGTCACCTGCGATTCGGTCGACATCCTGTCCCGGCCGTTCTGGCTGCCCGAATCCGTCGATACCGGCGACTTCATCGAGATCGGCCATATCGGCGCCTATTCGCTGTCGCTCAGGACCCGCTTCAACGGCTTCTATCCGGACACCATCGTCGAGGTCGAACATCCTTTCGAGGACGATCGCGACGGTCTGGAAGGCTTCGCCAATGTCGAGACCTGGGGCGAGGCGACCGTCGAGCCGGTCAGCGGCACCGAAGCCGTCTGAGCCGGTCGCAGAAGAAGAAAGGCCCGGCGCTCGATCCCTTGCGGGAGAGCGCCGGGCCTGCGGACGCCTCGAAATGCCGCCCGCCACTACCGTCGATCAGACAACGCAGCTCCGCCGCGCCGGTTCCCGGCCGTTCGCCATGATCCCTCCCCGATCAATGGCGCCCGATCGAGAGCGCCCGATCGAGAGCGCCCCTTCGATACCGACGGCCGCACCACAAGTTGTACACACAGACGTGACGCCGCTGCGGCGGGCGGGCGGAAACCATCCTGGCTCCGGAGTGTTGTATTGATAAGTTTCACGATGGAGCCGAACCATGTGGCCAATGAATAAGCCAGAAGAACTAAAGCTAAGCTTGAGAATGCGAACGATCTATCCGCCGGCCGATTCCAGCGCAATGCCGGAGCGGATGACCGCATTGTTGAACCGGCTGGCCACGATGACCGGCACGGGCAAGCCGGTCGGGACCGATGACTCGCGGCAGGACAAGCGTTGATCGATCCCCGTCCGGGTACCGTCCGGGCGCTGCCCGGGCAGGCCGCTCCGCCGGTCAAGACGCGCGCGCATCCGAAGCCACGTGGCGCCGGCTGAGCAGCACATAGAGGGTCGCGACGGCGACCGTCAGCACGACGAAGACCACGCCGACGACATTGACCACCGGCGACAGGCCGAAGCGCAGGCGCGAACCGACCTCGGTCACCAGCGTCCAGTCGCCGCCGATCGAGAAGACGGTGGTGTTGTAGTTCTCGAAGGACTGCAGAAAGGCGATGGCCGAGGCGGTGATCGCGGTCGGACGCAGGTAGGGAAACAGGATCCGCCGCATCACCATGAACTTGGAGGCCCCGAGATCGAGCGCGGCCTCCTCCAGCGTCAGGTCGAAGCGTTCGAGCCGGGCCAGGAACATCAGCATGCAGTAGGAGGCGATGAAGCTCGCCTGGGCGACCATCGCCAGGAACAGCCCGCCCGGCACGCTGAAATGGCGCCAGAAGATCAGCGTCGACAATCCGATGATCAGGCCCGGCATCAGCACGGGCGAGACCATGATGGCATAGAGCAGCCCGCCGGCGCGCGACTGCAGCCGATGCAGGACCAGGGCGCCGGCCAGGCCGAACGGGATCGACAAGGCGATCACGCCGAGCGCGATCACGATCGAATTGAACAGGCCGCGCATCAGCCGCTCGTCGCGGAACAGCGCCGGAAACCACTCCAGCGTGAAGCCGCGCCACTGCGTCACCGACGGATACGGGTAGGCGTTGAACGCCGCCACCGACATGACCACCAGCGGCGCGAACAGATAGACCAGGAACAGCCCGATATAGACGTCGAGCACGATGCGGGCGGCGCGTCCTTCGGACCGGGTCATCGCGCGATATCCTTCAGCCGGATGCCGAACACCGTCATGACCAGGAACACGAAGACCATGCAGGCGGCCAGCAGCGAGAAGGCATAGGCCGCGCCGATATTCCAGTTGTTGGCTTCGAAGAACTGCCGGTAGACGAGTTGGCTGAACCAGTCGCCGCCCTGCCCGCGCGTCATGATCTGCGGCACCGAATAGGAGCCGGCCGACAGCATGAAGGTCATGATGCAGCCGACCGCGATACCGGGCTTGGCATGCGGGATGATCACCCGGGCGTGGATGCGCGGGACCGAGGCGCCGAGGTCGCGCGCGGCCTCGATCTGGTTGCGGTCGAGCGTCTCCAGCGTGTTGTAGATCGGGAAGACCATGAACAGGACGTAGGTGTAGACCATGGCCATGAACACCGCCGCCGGGCTTTCCAGGAACGGGATCCAGCGCCGCGCGGCCAGGTCGGTCACCCCGAACCACTCCAGCACGCCGTTGATCACGCCCTGGTAGTCGAGGATCATCAGCCAGGCGTAGATGCGCAGAAGCTCGTTCAGCGCGTAGGGAATGACCAGCGCGAGCAGCAGCAGCGTCGCGCGCAGGCCCGACGAGGCGAGCGCCGCCATATAGGCGACCGGATAGCACACGACCAGCGCCAGCAGCGTGACCATCACGGCATAGAAGATGGTCTTCATGAAGATCTGCAGGTGGATGTCGGTCATCCGCGTATAGTTCTGCAGGCCATAGACCTTGTCCGGCCGCTTTTCCTTGAGCTCCAGCTCGGCGATCTTCTGCGTCAGGCCTTGGATGCGGATATCCAGCGCGAGCCGCGCCTCGGCGTCCTTGCTGTGCTCGTAATCGTATTTGGCGGTCGACAGTTCGTTGTAGGTGCGGTCGATCTCGACGGTCAGGTCGGCGGTGCCGCGTTCGAGCGACCACAAGGACTGGTCGAGCATGGTCGCCTGCGGGGCGATCACCATGCCGAGGGTCCAGATCGCCACCAGGAGCAGCAGCACCGTGGTGATCCCGGCGCCGTAGGCGTCGACGAGCTTACGCATCGGACGCCTCCACCGGGAACACGACCGCATCGTCGGCATCGAAGCCGATGGCGTGGACGGAGGCGAGCCAGTGCGAGCGGATGCCGAGATTCGGCGCCTGCGCCACCATGGTGCCGCCGTCCATGGCGAATTCGTGCGTGACGACGGGTCCTTCCAGCACGCGGTTGGTCAGATGCGCCTCGAAGCGGTTGGCGGTCTCCCGGTCGCCGACCAGGCCGACCCGTTCCGGCCGGACCATCGCGAGGGCCGCGGCACCGACCGCGACCGGCTGGGCGGCGCGTCCCCTGATCCGGCCGATCGGCGTATCGACGGCCGCATAGCCGTCCGCCGTTTCGACGACACGGCCGCGATAGCTGTTCTGCTCGCCGACGAAGCCCGCCACGAAGGGCGTCGCCGGCAGCGCATAGAGGCGGTCGGGGGTGTCGACCTGCTCGATCCGCCCGGCATTCATCACCGCGATCCGATCCGACATGGCGAGCGCCTCGGACTGGTCGTGGGTGATGTAGATGAAGGTGACGCCGGTGCGGCGCTGGATCGTCTTCAGCTCCGCGCGCATGTGCTGGCGCAGCTTCAGGTCGAGCGCCGACAGCGGCTCGTCGAGGAGCAGGACGGCCGGTTCGACCGCCAGGGCGCGGGCCACGGCGACGCGCTGGCGCTGACCGCCGGACAACTGCCCCGGCATGCGGTCGCCCATGCCGGACAGCGCGACCAGGTCGAGCAGTTCGTCCGCCCGCCGCCGCCGCTCCTTGCGGCCGACGCCGCGCGCCTCGAGCCCGAAGGCGACATTCTCGGCGACCGTCATCAGCGGAAACAGCGCCAGATTCTGGAAGATCAGCGCGGTCGGCCGCTCGTTGGGGCCGAGATCGGTCATGTCGGTGCCGCCGATCAGGACGCGGCCCGCCGTCGGCGACAGAAAGCCCGAGATCACGCGCAGCAGCGTGGTCTTGCCGCAGCCCGACGGCCCGAGAATCGAGAAGAACTCGCCGGCCTTGACCTCCAGGTGGTTCGGCGCCACGGCCGTGAAGGTGCCGAAGGTGACCGACACGGCCTTGAGGTGAACGTCCCTGCCATGCGTTGCCATGAGCCCCCCCGAGCGCCCGACGGACGCCACGTCCGATCGAGGTGTAACCATCGGCCGTTCCGCGGCTGCCTGGAGGCGGTCCGCGGCGGGCCGATGGCCGACTGTGTTCAATTCCGGACCTTGAGGAAAGACCGCCCGAACGCCGCGACGGCGGGCCACCCCCGCAGGACCGCACCACCGGCCCGCGCCGGGAGGCCGGCCAGGCGCGGCCGCCGCCGGCCAAACGCCCCCGCGAGGACGCACGCGGTCAAAGAGCGAGTGGTTCGGGTTCGCGAGACGGATGGGAACCATCCGTCCCGATCGAACCACGAGGCACGGGCCGGACGCGTTTCCGCCCCGTGCCGATCCGACATGACCGAAGCCCGCGCCGGTCAGGCGTTGGTGAGCTTCTCGACATATTCGCCGCGCAGCTTGCTGAAGAACGGCGTCATGATCGGCCACCACCACAGATTGTCGATGGTGCCCGGCGCATAGGCCATCTCGAAAGCCGCCTTGGCCTCGTCGCTCAGATACTTCTCGGCGCCGACCGCGCAGGAATTGTAGCCGGTCGTGTTGGCGAAGACGCCGCCGGTCTCGGGCGTGAAGATGTAGTTCATGAAGGCATAGGCCTGTTCGACATTGGCGGCGCCGGCCGGCATCGCGACGGTGTCGGTCCAGGCGAGGCCGCCCTCCTTGGGCATGCCGTATTTCCACTTCTTGTTGGTCTTCCGGTTCAGGAGGATACCGGTCGTATCCCAAGTCTGGCCGATCACGCAGCCGGCGTCGGTGAAGGCCGCCGTCGCCTCGGTCGCGTTGTTCCAGTAGGCGCCGAAATTCTTCTTCTTGGAGACGGCGAACTTCAGGCAGGCTTCGAAGATCCGGCGCGAATCATCCTCGGACTTGTACATGTCGAGCGCGCGGTTGGTCTTCAGCTGGCCGGTGGCGTCCAGATAGATGGCGATCGAGGTGAAGATCGACTTCTGGCGCAGCGCCACCTTCTTGTCGAGGCCGTCGGCCCAGAGGTCGGCATAGGAAAGTTCGCCGGATTTCTTCGGCAGGATCGCGCTGTCATAGGTGATCGCCTCGGTGCCCCAGTCGAACGGCACCAGATAGCGCTTGCCGCGATTGGTCGCACCGAGCGTGATCGAGTTGCGGTAGATCGACGGCACCACCGCCGCCACGTTGAACTTCTTCTCGTCGATCTCGGCGAGGAGATTGTCCTTGTAGTAGTTCGGCCCGGTATCGACCGAGGGCGTCACGATGTCGAAGCCCTTGGCGCCGGCGGCGCGGAGCTTGTTCTCGGCCTCTTCGTTCGATCCGAAGGTCGAAAGATTGACCTTGATGCCGGTCTTCTTCTCGAAATCCGCCAGGATGGTGTTCTTGTCGAAATAGTCACCCCAGGCGAACACGTTGACCGAGCCGGACGTGGCCAGCGCGTCGTGGGCGCGCAGGATCGCCGGCAAGGCCACGGCGGCAGCCCCGGTCTTGAGCAGGGAACGACGGTTGATCATGATAGTCCTCCATGGCCTTCCCGGTCCGATCGCGCGGGCGACCGCCCCGAGTGCTCCTCCCCGCGAGCGCCCTTGCGTCCGGTTGGACGGAAGCGGGCGCTCTCTCTTTGGTTCCGGAGCATCCAAAACGCGACCGGGCGATTCTGTCCGATCCCGGGATGCTCTAGTGGTCGACGCTGAAATGCCGATGACACCGGAACGACGATAGGATCGAGTCCCGATGCTGGGCAAGCGATCGCACGGAGCAATCCGCGCAAACCGAGGACAAGTGACACCGATGCGCAATGTCGTCTTCATCACGGCCGACCAGTGGCGTGCCGATTGCGTCGGCGCGGCCGGCCATCCGGTCGTCCGGACGCCGAATATCGACCGGCTGGCCGCCGAGGGCGTGCGCTTCGCCCGGCACTTCACCCAGGCCGCGCCCTGCGCCCCGGCGCGGGCTTGCCTCTATACCGGCCTCTACCAGATGACCAACCGGGTGGTGCGCAACGGCACGCCGCTCGACGCCCGGCACCTGACCCTCGCCCAGGCGATGCGCGCGCTCGGCTACGACCCGACCCTGTTCGGCTATACCGATACCGGCCTCGATCCGCGCTCGACCGTGCCCGAGGATCCGTGGCTGCGAACCTACGAAGGCATCCTGCCGGGCATGACGGTCCGGACCTTCCTGCCCGAATATCCCGGTCCCTGGCTGTCCTGGCTCGCCGCCCGCGGCGTCGACATCCCCGGCTCCTGGCAGAATGTCTACATGCCCGCCGACGGCGAGCCGGCGCTCTGGGGCAAGCCGCCGCGCTACGGTGCCGACGAGACGCAGACCGCCTTCCTGGTCGGCGAATTCGAGCGTTGGGTCTCCGAGCAGCGCGCCCCCTGGTTCTGCCATCTCTCCTTCCTGATGCCGCATCCGCCCTTCGTGGTGCCCGAGCCCTACTGCTCGATGTACGATCCGGCCTCCGGCCCGGCCTTCGCCCGCGCCGCGCATTTCGAGGTCGAGGCGCAGAAGCATCCCTATCTGCGCTACGTCCAGGAGGCCCTGCGCAAGCATGAGCGCATCTACGGCCCGCCCGGCCCGACCACCGACGGCTCGGAGGCTGACGCCCGCCAGGTGCGCGCGACCTATTGGGGCATGGTCAGCGAGGTCGATGCCCAGATCGGCCGCATCCGGTCGATCCTGGAGAAGGCCGGCCAGTGGGACGACACCCTGTTCATCGTCACCTCCGACCATGCCGAACAGCTCGGCGACCATCACCTGTGGGGCAAGCTCGGCTTCTACGATCAGAGCTATGCGGTGCCGCTGATCATCCGCGATCCGGGCCGCCGCGCGAGCGCCGGCCGGGTGGTCGAGGACTTCACCGAGGCGGTCGACCTGATGCCGACCATCGTCGACCTCCTCGGCGGCGCGGTCCCGAACCATCTCGACGGCCGCCCGCTGACCGCCTATCTCGACGGCGGCGCTCCCGCCGAGCCCCGCCGCGAGGTGCATTGGGAGTTCGATTTCCGCGACGGGGCCAGCCAGCGCCCGGCGAAGCATCTCGGCATCGGCTTCGACGACTGCGCGCTGGCGGTGATCCGCGACGAGCGCTTCAAATATGTCCACTTCGCCGGCCTGCCGCCGCTCCTGTTCGACATCGCCAACGACCCGGCCGAGCTGGTCAATCTGGCCGAGGACCCGGCCTACCAGTCCGTCCGCATCGCCTATGCCGAACGCATGCTCGCCTGGCGCGCCCGCCACCTCGACCGCCGCCTGAGCGGCATCGAACTGACGGAGGCCGGACCGGTCGACGGACGGGCGGAATAGTCGACACCGTGGCTGCGCCGCGATGCCCGGCGCAGCCTCGCCCGCCACGGCCTTTCCCACGGCCGCCCAGGCCGCCGCCACACCGCGCATACCCGGGCTGCGGTTCACTCCGCGGGCTGTTCCCGTTATGGTGCCGCCGGTTCAGGAGTTTCAGACGATGAAATACACCCGCCTCGGCCGGACCGGCCTGGAAGTCTCGCGCATCTGCCTCGGCTGCATGACCTATGGCGACCCGACCTGGCGCGGCTGGAATTGGGTCCTGACCGAAGAGCAGTCGCGTCCCTTCATCGTCAAGGCGCTGGAACTCGGCATCACCATGTTCGACACCGCCGACTATTACAGCGGCGGCGAGAGCGAGCGCATCGTCGGGCGGGCCCTGAAGGACTATGCCCGGCGCGAGGACGTGGTCATCGCCACCAAGGTCTGCCTGCCGATGAACGATCGGCCGAACGGCAAGGGCCTGTCGCGCAAGCACATCATGGAGGGGATCGACGCCAGCCTGAAGCGGCTCGGCACCGACTATGTCGACCTCTACCAGATCCATCGCTTCGACTATGCGACCCCGATCGAGGAGACGCTCGACGCGCTCAACGACGTGGTCAAGGCCGGCAAGGCGCTCTATCTCGGCGCCTCGTCGATGTGGGCACGCCAGTTCGCCCGCATGGTCATGACCCAGCGCGCCAAGGGCTGGGCCGAGTTCGTCTCGATGCAGAACTTCTACAACCTCGCCTATCGCGAGGAGGAGCGCGAGATGATCCCCTTCTGCCAGGAGGAGGGCATCGGCCTGATCCCGTGGTCGCCGCTCGCCCGCGGCTTCCTGGCCGGCAACCGGCCGAAGGACGGCGAGGCCTCGACCCGCGCCAAGGTCGACACCCTGGCGCAGGGCTATTTCGGCACCGAGCAGGACTATCGGGTCAAGGACCGGCTCGACGAGACCGCCGCGAAGCTCGGCCTGAAGCCGACCGTGCTGGCGCTCGCCTGGGTGCTGGCGCGCGACGGTCTGACCGCGCCGATCGTCGGCGCCTCGAAGCCCTACCATCTCGACGACGCCGTCGCCGCGCTCGACGTGACGCTCGATGCCGAGACCATCGCGGCCCTGGAAGAGCCCTACGCGCCGCGCGCCGTACAGGGCCACCAGTGACCGTGCCGGCCGCGGCCCCGCTCTCCCTCGAAGGCCGCCGTATCGAGGCCCTGCTGGTCGATCTCGACGGCACGCTGACCGACCCGTTCGATGGCATCACGCGCTCGCTGCGCGAGGCCGCGGCGGCGATCGGATACCCGGTCTCGCCGGCCGACGATCTCGCCTGGGCGATCGGGCCGCCGCTGTTCGAGAATATCCGCCGCGTCGCGCCCGGCGCCGACGAGGCGACCGTGTGGGCCGGCGTCGCCGCCTACCGGGCCCGCTACGGCGCGGTCGGCAAGTTCGAGAATGCCGTCTATCCGGGCATCCCGGAGGCGCTCGCCGCGCTCAAGGCAGCCGGGCTGACGCTGCATCTCGCGACCTCGAAGCTGGAAGCCCACGCCATCGAGATCCTCGAGCATTTCGGGCTCGCCGGCTATTTCGCCTCCGCCCACGGCTCGCAACTCGACGGCTCGCGCGGCAACAAGGCCGAGTTGATCGCCCATATCCTGGCCGATCGCGGCCTTCCCGCCGGGCGCCTCGCCATGGTCGGCGACCGCAAGCACGACTGCCTCGGCGCCGCCGCCCACGGCATTCCGACCATCGGGGTCGCATGGGGCTATGGCGGACGCGCGGAACTGACGTCGGCCGGCGCCGCGGCGATCGTGGCGACGCCGGAAGACTGGGTGACGGTCGCCAGGACGGCGGCGGGCGTCTAGCAGATAGCTGAAAAACACGTCGGAACGCGATCAGACGCGGGTCGTTTCAACTCTGTCATCCCCGGGCTTGTCCCGGGGATCCAGACTTTCCAAGGACTTGGCCATCGCACTGGATCCCCGGGACGAGCCCGGGGATGACAGAATGGCGGGTTCGGAGTGATTTTCAGCAGCCTGCTAGAGCAAGATCCGATCGGAGCGACCAGCTCTGATCGAAAAAAGCTTGCGCAAACAAAAACATCCAGAGCATTGTCCGAGCCCTTCAGGTCGGACGACGCTCTGACGGCGGCCACCAGCGGGGAGCAGGCCAGCATGGCGGATCGAACGGTGCACGCGACGGTGTCGGGCCGGGTGCAGGGCGTCGGCTATCGCGAATGGACCCGGCGCAAGGCCGTCGCGGCGGGCCTGGCCGGCTGGGTGCGCAACCGGCGCGAGGGGACGGTCGAAGCCGTCCTGTCCGGGACCGACGCGGCGGTCGCCGAACTGGTCGAGCGGCTGCGGCACGGACCGCGCAGCGCCGAGGTGACCGACATCGCGATCGAGGAGATCGAGACACCCGAAGGCCTTCCGGCGGACTTCGAAATCCGCCCGACGGTCTGACCGGCCGACCGCTCGCGGTACCGACGCCCACCATCCCGCCGCCGCCACCCAGACGCGCGCCATTCCGAGGGGCCACGCCCGCGACGGCCGGAGCCGCCGGGAGCGTCGGGTGCGTCGGGTGCCGACGACCCGTCGTCGAGACGGGCCGCCGCTGCGCCGTTCGTGCCGGCCGGACCGGCCCGGCCCTCAGCCCTTGTCGGCCGCCTTGACCAGCGGGCACTTGCTGTCGGCGAGCGGCCAGACGGTCTCCTCCGGCGGGATCTTGCGGACGATCTCCAGATAGTCCCACGGATATTTCGAGGCGGCCGGCGCCTTGACCCGGGCCAGATACATGGTCCGCGTCACGCGGCCGTCCGGACGGATGCGGGCATCCTGCGAGAAGAGATCGTCGACCGGGATCTCGCGCATCGCGGCCGCGACCTTGTCGGCATCGTCGGTGCCGGCCTTGGCGACGGCCTTCAGATAGTGCCGCACCGCGCCGTAGACGCCGGCATGCAGCATCGAGGGCATCATGCCGGTGCGCGCCATGAAGCCTTTCGACCAGGCACGCGTCTCGTCGTTCAGGTCCCAATAGGAGGCCGTGGTCAGGTAGGTGCCCTGCGCGGCGGCGAGGCCGAGGCCGTGGATGTCCTGGAGGAAGAGGATCAGCGCCGCCAGGCTCTGCCCGCCCTGGACGAGGCCGAAATCGTTGGCCTGCTTCATCGCCGTGACCGTGTCGTTGCCGGCATTGGCGAGGCCGACCACCTTGGCGCCGGACGCCTGCGCCTGCAGCAGATAGGAGGAGAAATCGGCCGTGTTGAGCGGGTGGCGCACCGCCCCCTTCACGCTGCCGCCGGCCGCCGTCACGACCGCGGTGGCATCGGCCTGCAGCTGATGCCCGAAGGCGTAGTCCGACGCCAGGAAGAACCAGGACGTGCCGCCGGCCTTCACCACCGCGGAGGCCGTGCCGTGCGACACCGCGTAGGTGTCGTAGGTCCAGTGGAAGCCGTAGGGCGAGCAGCGGTCGTTGGTCAGCGCCGTGGTGCCGGCGCCGGAATAGAGCACGATGCGCTTCTTCTCGCGCGCCAGGTCCTGGATGGCCAGCGCGACGCCCGAATTGGGCACGTCGGCGATCGCGTCGACCCCATCGACATCGAACCAGCGCCGGGCGATGCCGGTGCCGATATCGGCCTTGTGCTGGTGGTCGGCCGAGACGATCTCGATCCGCTTGCCGAGCACCGTCCCGCCGAACTCCGCGACGGCGATCTCGGCGGCGGCGAGCGAGCCCTTGCCGGTGATGTCCGCGGTCACGCCGTTCATGTCGGTCAGAACGCCGATCTTGACCACGTCCCCGCTTACCTGCGCTTCGGCGGCTGGCGTCATCAGCAGGCCGGCCAGGCCTGCCGCAAGTAGTGCCGGCTTCATGACATATCCTCCCTTGGTGCTTCTTGGTCGTTCAGGCCCGATCGACCGGCAGCCCGTCGAGCCATTGGCCGATCAGGCGGGCGATCGCATCGGAATTGTCCTCGATCATCATCATGTGCCCGTTGCCGGTGATGCCGTGATCCGGCAGCCAGAGGAACGTGGCGCCGAGATAGGCGGCGGTCGCGCCATCGACGGCCCGCGGGTGGCGGCGGTCGTGGTCGCCGGTGACGATCAGGATCGGCCGGCCGGCGACGTTGGCCGGATCGCGGATCCGCAGGCCGCGCCCGCCGATGTTGAAGCGCTCGTTGAGCACGCGCGCGCTCTCCGGGACGATCGAGCGCAGATAGGCGGCGAGGCCGGCCTGCGGGAAGCGCGGGGCATTCGCCCAGTAGGCGGCCGCAAAGGCCTCGCCGAACCAGACCGGCCGGTCCTCGGGCGCGTAGACCGGGCAGCCGACGCTCTCGTCGTCCTTGAGCGCCAGGATGGCGGCCGGATCCCCCGGCAGATCGGGCAGCAGATTGGCCGGCGGCCCCGGCGCGATGCCGACGATGGCGGCGACGAGGTCGGGCCGCTGCTCCGCCATCCACCAGCCGATCGGACCGGCGGCCGAATGGGTCATCAGGATCGCGGGGCCGACATCCTCGAGCACGGCCAGCAGGGCGCGGGCGATGTCCTCGGTGCCGAGGCCGGCGAAATCGGCCGCCATGGGCGAGCGGCCGTGACCGGGCCAGTCGGCCACCAACACGTCCCGCCCGCCGGCGGCGAAAATCGGCGCCCAGCCGGGTCGGCCGTCGGGCGTCGCCATCCAGCAGGTGCCGGTATGACCGCCGCCATGCAGCATGACGAGCGGCAGGCGCCCGGCCGCTGCGGACGGCGGAAAGAAGCGGTCGACATAGACCGGGTGGCGCCTGGTGCCGGAATAGAAGCACCGCGCGCGTGCGCCTTCGACGGCCGCCGGGACCGCCGCCCCTTCCGGAGCCTCGCCCATCATCCCCTCCCCTTCGATCTCTGCGGATCGTTTCTTGTGATCGGGCGCGATGCTAGGATGCGGCCTCCGAAACCGCAAGAGTAATGTCTCATATGAGACTATTATCGATCGCAGATGAGACCAACTCCCCGCCGGCCTCTTTGCCCGACGACCCGGCGCAGGGCAGTCCCGGCATGGCCGGCGTGCTGGGCGGCACCGAAATCGCGATCGCCTACAAGATCGGCTATGTGCTGAACTTCTACCGCGAACCGTCTTTCCGGCGGATCGAAACCGAGTTCGGCATCACGCGCCCGGAGATCGTGACCCTGATCGTCCTGAACTACCGGGAGGGGGTGACGGCGAGCGACATCTGCGAGTTCTCGGGCCATCTGAAGGCGAATATCAGCCGCGGCATCCTGGCCCTGGAGAAGAAGGGGCTGCTGCGCCGCGAGGCCGACGCGGCGGACCGGCGGCGGCAGTTCCTGTTCATGACCGAGGCCGGCCGCGCGCTCTATGCGCGCTACATCCCGATGCTGCGCGAGCGGGAGAAGGCGATGCTCGCCTGCCTCACGGCCGCCGAAAGACGCAGTTTCGAGCGCATCCTGGACAAGCTCGCCGCGCATGTGCCGGACTGGGCCGCGGCCGGAGAATTGTAGTGGCCGGAGAATTGTAGCGGTCAGAGAACTGTAGCGGCCGGTCGCCACGGCCGGCTTGCCGCTGCCGGCTTTCAACTGCCGGCTTTCCGCTGCCGGGTCGGCGGCGCCGCTTGACGCAGTGCGGCATGAACGCGGCCGCCGAAAAGCGAAATCGGCCGATCCAGGGGGCGGAACCGGCCGATTTGCTTGATTCTCTTCCATCCAACCGATGGTGCCTTGACCGGCTCTTGTTGGGTCCGGGACCGCCGCCGCTGGTGCCCCGTCTCCGCCGTCGGGACGCCCCCTTCAGAGCGCTCCAACCAGAACTGCGCCAACAAACGCGAACGCGGCGCAGATCATGAAGAACTCCATGCTACGGGTCATGGTCATGAGTGGCCTCCGCAGTCGTTCTCCGATGGGATGACCTTAAGGCGTGGCGCGGCCGCAACGAAGCAAAAAAGTTTGTGCGCCGCCGCGCGATGTGGCGGAGATTGGGCCATGACGCCCGGGTCCGCCAGATTTGTGCCACAGAGATTGACGCTTAGACCATGCTGCAGTGCAGCAACGATTCTGCGTGGCGGCGGCCTCACCAGGGCAGTTCGGAGCCGTCGTAGTTGTAGAAGCGCGGACTGTCCTTGGCCCGCATCTTGTCGATCACCCGGACGATTCCCGCCGCGCTGACATCCGGCGACAGGTCGGCGCCGGTGCCGCCCATGTCGGTCGCGACCCAGCCGGGATGCACCACCGAGACCGCGATCCCCTCCCCGCGCAGATCGGTAGCAAGGCCCTGCATGACCTTGTTGACCGCCGATTTCGAGGAGCGGTAGGCGATCCGGTCGGAGCGATTGTAGGCGAGCGAGCCCATCCGGCTGGAGACGGTCAGGATCTTGGCGGCGGCGGACAGGCGGAGATTGGCCAGGAAGGCCTGCACGACGCGCAGCGGCGAGATGGTGTTGATCTCGAAGGTCCGGAGCCAGCCGTCGAAATCGATGTCGAGCGTCGACTGACGCTCCGGACCGAGCACGCCGGCATTGTTGACCAGAATGTCGATCGGCTGGCCGGCGAGCGCGGCGGCGGCCGCCCGGATCGAGACCGGGTCGGCGACGTCCATGCCGATCACCTCGACGGCGAAACCGGGGCTTGCGGCGAGCGCCTTCAGGTCGACGGCCTCGGCCGGCCGCCGGCAGGTCGCGTGGATGCGGTCTCCGCGCATGGCGAGACTCCTGACGAGCGCCAGACCGATGCCTCGGTTCGCTCCCGTGATCAGGACCTCAGCCACGCCGTGCCTCCGACACGCCTTCGAGCCGGTACGGCCGTCGGGCCGCCCATGCTTCTCTCGTCTTGACCGGCACCGCGTCCCTTTCCTCCGGCCTATCCGGACGAGACGGCGCGAGCCTTGGATCGGACTTATAGCGCAAAGCGCCCTCGGCCACCTCTGCTGTCGGATCACCGTGCCCTGAGGACATGGACGGCGGCGCAAGCGTGGCCGCGACGACACAGAAATCCCACCGTAGTCGGTGGATGGCCCCGGTGGAACAGGCCCGCATCGATTCCCGCCGGCAAATTTCCGAGACCGGTCAGGTCGCGGACAGTTGCCGCTCCAGGAAGCGACCCGCTTCGAGGCAGGCGCGATCGCGGCCGAACGGGGCGACGATCTGGACGCCGAGCGGCAGGCCGCCCGCGCCGGTCAGGCCCGGCACGTTGAGGGCCGGCGTGCCCATCAGGGTCCACAGGCGGTTGAAGATCGACGTGCCGGTGGTGGCGAGCCCCTCCGGCGCGGCACCGGGCGCCGACGGCGTCAGGATGACGTCGATATCGGCAAAGAGATCCCTGAGCGCCAGGCGGGCCTGCCGGGCTGTGCGGCGGGCGCGGTCGTAGTCCTCGGGCTTTAACATCCGTCCGAGCGCCAGGGCATCGCGCAGGATCGGGCTCAGCGCCTGCGCGTGATGATCGTATTCCCAGGCGAGCGCCTGCGCGGCCTGGAAGTCCTGGATCACCTGATGGGCCGCGAAGGCATCGGCGAAGAGGCCGGGCAGCTCGATGTCGACGAGGCGCGCGCCGCCGGCTTCCGCCAGCCGTCCGGCGGTCTCGACCGCCTGGCGCATCTCGCCGCTCGCCTCCTCCCAGAGATGCGTGCGCACGAGGCCGATGCGCGGGGCGGCCGGGTCGCGGCCGTCGACGCGCAGGTCGCGGCCGGTCAGCGCGGCCATGAAATAGGCCGCGTCCGCCACGCCGGCGCCGAACACGCCGACCGTGTCGAGCGACCAGGAGAAGCATTTCACCCCGACCGTCGGGATCAGCCGGAACGACGGCTTGAACCCCGCCACCCCGCAGAAGGCGGCCGGACGGACGACCGAACCGCCGGTCTGGGTGCCGAAGGCGAGCGGGATCAGGCCGGCCGCCACCGCCGCCGCCGAGCCCGATGAGGAGCCGCCGGGCGTATGGTCGAGCCGCGCCGGATTGCGCGTCGGCCCCGGCTGCAGATAGGCGAACTCGGTCGTCACCGTCTTGCCGATCACCGCCGCGCCGGCGCGCCGCGCCAGGGCGACGACCGGGGCGTCGGCGCGCGGCCGGTTGCCGGCATAGAGGGGCGAGCCCATCTCGGTCGCCAGGCCGGCGGTATCGATGATGTCCTTGACGCCGAGCGCCAGCCCGGCCAGCGGACCCGAGGTCGCCGCCGCGGCCCGGGCCTCGTCGAAGCCGGTCGTGACGAAGGCCGACAGCATCTCGTCATGCGCCTCGACCGCCGCGATCGACCGCTCGATGGCTGCGGCGGCGGTCGTCCGGCCGGCCTCGACGGCGGCGGCGACGGCGACGGCGGAGACAGGCGCGGGAAAGCGCGATCCGGACATGGCGACATTCTCCTCAAGGCGGCGGACGGAGGCGATGTCTGCCACGCCAGCGGCCGGAGCGCCACCTCCGGACAACCCCTCCCGCCGCGCCAATGCGCGGTCTCCGGCGGACCCGGGGGTCTCGAACGGCCCGGAAGTCTCGACCAGCCCCGGGGGGGTCCGTCGGCCTCGGGGGTCTCGACCAAACCCGGAAGTCCAGAACGGCCCGGGGGTCCCGACCAACCCCGGAGGTCCCGAACGGCCCGGGGTCCCGAGCGGCCCGGGGGTCTCGACCAACCCCGGGGGCCCGAACGGCCGGGGGTCCCGACCACCCCGGAGGTCCCGACCCACCCGGCGGCCCTGGCTTTCAGGCGCCCGGCGCCGCAAGCCGACGGCGCAGGAAGATTTCCGTCGTGCCGGTCACGGCGAGATCGGGGATCGGCCCGACCGCCTCGAAGCCGAGCCCCTCATAGAAGGCGCGCGCGGGCGCGTTCCAGTCGGAGACGCAGAGCCAGAGATTGGTGCCGCCGGCCTTGAGCCCCTCCCCGGCCAGCCAGTCCATCACCGCCCGCCCGATGCCGCGGCCCTGAAAAGCCGGCAGCACGGCGAGAAGCTCCAGATAGGGCCCGCGCATGAACGGATCACGCACCGCGACCGCTCCGGCAAGCGCACCGTCGGCCAGGATCGCGAACCTGAAGGTCGTCGGATCCCGCCGCCGCCAATAGGCCTCCAGCGAGGCCGCCGGCCGCCCAACCCGCGCCCAGGGGTCGATCGCCGCCAGCGCGAGCCCGAGCGCAGCCTCGTGGCAGTCGACGGGGACCAGCCGGAGGGAGGATCCGAGATCGTAAGCGTCGGCCCGAAGCGGGGCCGGCGCAGGCTCGGCCGCGCTCACCCCATGCGCTCCGGCAGCTGTTCGTCGCGGATCAGGTCGGAGAAGCGGGTGTACTCGCCGGCGAAGTGCAGTTCGACCGTGCCGGTCGGGCCGTGGCGCTGCTTGCCGACGATGACTTCGGCGACGCCGCGCATGCGGTTCATGTCGGCTTCCCACTTGAACCAGGCTTCCGAGCCCTTCTCGGCCGGTTCCTTGCTCTTCAGGTAGTATTCCTCGCGGTAGATGAACATGACCACGTCGGCGTCCTGCTCGATCGAGCCGGATTCGCGCAGGTCGGACAGCTGCGGGCGCTTGTCGTCGCGCGATTCGACCTGGCGGGAGAGCTGGGACAGCGCCAGGATCGGCACCGACAGTTCCTTGGCCAGCGCCTTGAGGCCGGTGGTGATCTCGGTGATCTCCTGGACGCGGCCCTCGCCGGTGCGCTTGGAGCCGGTCAGGAGCTGCAGGTAGTCGACGATCAGCACGTCCAGGCCGCGCTGCCGCTTCAGCCGGCGGGCGCGGGCGGAGAGCTGGGCGATCGAGATGCCGCCGGTCTGGTCCACATAGAGCGGGATCTGCTGCATCATCTGCGAGGCGCCGACCAGCTTCTCGAATTCCATGTCGGTGATGTCGCCGCGCCGGATCTTGTTGGACGGGATCTCCGTCTGCTCCGACATGATGCGGGTGGCGAGCTGCTCGGACGACATTTCGAGCGAGAAGAAGCCGACCACGCCGCCGTCCATGGTCTTGTAGCTGCCGTCCTGCTGCTCCTCGGCGCGGAAGGCGGCGGCGATGTTGAAGGCGATGTTGGTGGCGAGCGAGGTCTTGCCCATGGCCGGGCGGGCCGCGAGCACGATCAGGTCGGAATGCTGCAGGCCGCCCATCATGCGGTCGAGGCTCGAAATGCCGGTCGAGATGCCGGACAGCTTGCCCTGCCGCTGGAAGGCCGCCGCCGCCATGTCGATCGAGCCCTTGAGGGCGTCGGCGAAGGAGACGAAGCCGCCGTCGTAGCGGCCGGTCTCGGCCAGTTCGAACAGCCGCCGCTCGGCATCCTCGATCTGGATCCGCGGCGGCCGGTCGACCGGTGCGTCATAGGCGACGTTGACCATGTCCTCGCCGATGCGGATCAGGTTCCGGCGCATGGCGAGGTCGCGCACCAGGCGGCCGTAATCCTCGGCATTGATGATGGTGGTCGCGTCGGAGGCCAGCCGCAGCAGATACTGCGTCACCGACAGGTCGGCGATCTGGTGATCGGCGGGGAAGAAGGTCTTGACCGTGATCGGCGAGGCGACCTTGCCAGCGCGGATCAGCTGGGTGACGCGCTCGTAGATCTGCCGGTGCGGCTCCAGGAAGAAGTGCAGCGGCTCCAGGAAGTCGGAGACCCGGTAGAAGGTCTCGTTGTTGACCAGGATCGCGCCGAGCAGCTGCCGCTCCGCCTCCGCATTGTGCGGGGCGTGGCGCTCCAGGGTCGGTTCCTGCTCGACGCGGCGGATGGGCAGTTTCATCTGAAATCCCGGTTCTCTCGGAGCCTTCTTAACGGCTCGTTGACGGCTTTGAAGCGGGCGGCCGCTTATACAGGCCGATCCACAGGTATTTTGCGCGCCGCCACGACGGCGCTTGACCGCTGCCGCCCGGCGCCCCGCCGACGGATCGAGGCCAGGTCCGCCGGTATGCGAATCGGGCTTGCGGTTCTGGCCCCCGAGCTTACATCTCAGAGCATGCGGCAACGGCACACCGACATCCTGCGGCGGATCGCGATGCTGGCGATCACGCTGGTGCTCGCCGTCGCGCCGATGCTCGCCCAGGCGCAGACCGCGCTGGCCGCCTGCCACGCGCTGGCGATTCCGGCGCCCGCGTCCCTGCATGCAGCCGCCGGCCCGCCAGGGCACCGGCATCAAGGCCATCAGCACGCCGGACATCAGGCATCCGCGGGGGCCCCCGCCGCGCCGGCCGCAATGACCCCGGCCGCGATGGTCCAGGCCGCGACGACCCCGCCGGATCACGGCAGCGCCGTCGCGGCGGAGAAGGGTCGGCCTGCATCGCCGGAGCCGGGTCCGGCGCGGATGATCGCCGGCCTCGCCTGCGTGCTGCACTGCTCGGTCCTGGCCGATGCCCATCCCGTCCTCGGACCCGCCGCGCATGTCCTGGCCCGGACCGCGCCGGTGGCGCCCCTCAGGCTCGCCTCGCTCGACGCCGAACCGGCCGTGCCGCCGCCCCGTCGCTAAGCCTGCGGCACCATTCTCCCGAACCTAACAGTCATCCCGGCGGACCGAAGCATCCGCGCCTGTCGGACAGTCCCGGCCGTTCCCGCCGGGTCCGCGCGCGGCCGGCCGCCTCCCAACCCGATTGCGGAGTTTCAGACATGAAGACCACCACCCTCGCCGCCACCGCGCTCGCCTTGGGCCTCCTCGCCGTCGGCCCCCTCGCCACTGCGGCCTTCGCCCAATCCCCTGGCATGCCGATGCAAGGCCATGGCGGCATGCACGGCGCAGGTCACGGCGCCATGGCGGGTGCCCCCGCCGCCAAGCCCAAGGGCGACACCAGCCCGTCCAGCCTCGCCTTCGCGGCGGTCAATGCCAAGATGCACGAGGGCATGGACATCGCCTTCTCGGGCAATGCCGACATCGATTTCGTCAAGGGCATGATCGCCCATCACCAGGGCGCGATCGACATGGCCAAGGTGCAGCTCGCCTTCGGCCGCGACGACAAGATCAAGAAGCTCTCCGAGGAGATCATCAAGGCCCAGGAGGGCGAGATCGCGATGATGAAGGACTGGCTCGCCAAGAACGCGCGCTGAGGCCCCACGCCGGCCGTGCTCCCTGAGGCGGACGGACGGCGCCCGGACGGGTTCGCCGCCCGCCCGCATGGGGGCCGTTCCGCAGCACCGCCGGGGTGCCGGGTTGACAGGCCCGCGCCCCGGGGGCACCCAGGTGCGATGCACGATCATGTCCTTGATGCCGGGCGCGCCGGCGCCCGGTTGACGATCGACCTCGCCGCCCTCGAGGCGAACTGGCGCGACCTCGCCGCCCGCGCCGCACCGGCCGAATGCGCCGCGGCCGTCAAGGCGGACGCCTACGGGCTCGGGCTCGAACCCGTCGTCCGCCGCCTGCACGATGCGGGCTGCCTGACCTTCTTCGTCGCCCTGCCCGAGGAGGCGCTGCGCCTGCGCGCCGTCGCTCCCGACGCGACCGTCTATCTCCTCAACGGCCTGCTGCCCGGCTGGGTCGATACGATCGCCGACGCCGGCATCCGCCCGGTGCTCGGCTCGCCGGAAGAATGGGACGACTGGGCCGCCGCGGGCGCACGCGCCGGCCGCCCCCTGCCCGCCGCGCTGCATATCGATACCGGCATGAATCGGCTCGGATTGACGCAGGCGGAAGCCGAGCGCCTGGCAGCCGACCCCACCCGGCGCGCCGCCGTCGCCTTGGCGCTGGTGATGAGCCATCTGGCCACCGCAGACGAGCCCGGCCATGCCCTGATCGGCCGGCAACTGGCCCGCTTCCGGGCCGCGACGGCGCTCTTTCCGGGCGTGCCGGCCTCGCTCGCCAATTCGGCCGGCATCTTCGCCGGGGCGGACTTCCATTTCGGGCTGGTCCGCCCGGGCGTCGCGCTCTATGGCGGCGCGGTGCAGGCCGGGCGCCCCTCGCCGATGATGCCGGTGGTGCGGCTGGACGCGCCGATCCTGCGCGTCCGGCCGGTGCCGGCCGGCGAGCCGATCGGCTACGGCGCGGCCCGGACGCTTCCGCGCGACAGCCGCATCGCCATCCTGTCGGTCGGCTATGCCGACGGCTACCACCGCCTCGCCTCGTCGACCGACGCTCGGCCCGGCGGCCACGTCGCCATCGAGGGCCGCCCGGCACCGGTCGTCGGCCGCATCTCGATGGACCTGATGGCGGTCGACGTGACCGATCACGAGCAGGCCCATCGCGGCACGCGGGTCGAACTGATCGGGCCGCATGTGCCGCTCACGTCGATCGCGGCCGCCATGGGCACGATCGACTACGAGGTGCTGACCAGCCTCGGCCGGCGCTATCGGCGGGTCTATCTGGACGAAGCCTGACGACGCGCCGCCGTCCGGACGCCCCGACCGGCGGCCGTCAGGGCAGCGACGCCATCGCCTGCTTGACCCGGCCGCAATAGGCGAGATGCAGCTGCGTCTGCTTCTCGACATAGTGGCCGCCCTGGAACTTCATGGTCGTGCGGCAGATGTCGCCGTCGGCGCGCTTGTAGGCGCCGGCGAGATATTTCATGCCCCAGCGGATGTTGGTCTCCGGATCCGACAGGGCCTTCTCGCTGCCCTGGTAGCCGAGCGCCCTGGCGATGCGGTAGCTGACCTGGGTCACGCCGATGCGCCCGTCCGGGCCGCGCTTGCCGGCATCGAGCCCGCTTTCCGTCACGAAGACCGCCAGCGCCAGCTTCGGCGGCACCTTGAGCGCCTCCGCCTCGCGCTCGATCAGGGATCGGACGCGGCCGTCGTCCGGCTCGCCGGCGGCCGCCCGGGTCGGCTTCGGCGTCGGCGTGGCGCGCTCGAGGGCGCGGGCGGCGGGATCGGCCGGCGACGCATCGACGTCGATCCTGTCGACCGCCGCCAGGGCGAACGGAACGGGCTCGGCCTCGGGAACCGGCGGCTCGCGCGTGACGCCCGCCGGCAGGTCCGGCGCCGGCTTGCCGAGGGCGATTGGACCGGGCGGCAGCAGCATCCGCGCGGCCGACGGCGGCGGCGCGGCGACGGCGTCGAAGCCGGCGGCGACGCGCGCGGCGATCTGGGCGTCGGCACTCGGCGCCGATCCGCTTCCGGACCCGGTCGTGGCGAGCCGCGGCGCCACCACGCCGGGCGCGGCGGCACCGGTCGGCAAGCCGGGCGCGGCCGCGCCAGTCGGCCCCGGCCGGAAGGCCGGATCGTCGAAATCCGCCCGGCCTTGGGCTTTCGGCAGCGTCGCGGACACGACCACCGAGGTCGCAGCCGGCTCGATCGGGTCGAAGGTTTCGACCAGGATGACCGAGGCCGGCACCGCCGCCGCAACCGCGGCGCCGGCAGCCAGTCCGAGCTTGATCGGCGTGAGCATGTCGAGGTCCCCTCGTTTTGGGTCGGGCAGCGGGAGCCCGGCGGCCGGATCCGATCGGATCCGGTCGTCCCGCGCGGACCGGGCGCCCGACCCTCGCGTCGGGCGCGGAGGCGGGCGGGCGGCCTGAACGGCGCAAGCCTTTCAGAGCCCCTGCACCGACCGTGGTATCGCGCCAGAAGAGACCGTGAATCGTGCGGCAAGGCGGACCGAATGAGGAATCATTGCGGGCGGCGCGTGGTGAATCCGGCGGAATCGCGGCTTGAGCGCCACCGTGGGCGAATGTTTTGCCGCTGTGCTGCGGACGCATCGCCCCGTCGCCGCAAGCGGTTGCCCGGCCCGTCGGGCAGGCGTGGCGACACTCTCAGGAGAATCGGGTCGGGACCTGGGCTGACCGGGAGAGCCGCGCCATGGCGGGCGAGACGGTCTGTGAGACCCGCCCTGCGGAGGCCCGATGCTGGCTGGGAGAGGCGCCCGCCCGCGGGCGATCAGTCCGGATGAGGCCGGCGCGCGATGGCCGGACCGGTCTGGGCCCGGCTCGAACCGACGCGATCCGAACCCTGATCACCGTGGCGATCCGGACGATCGCACCCGGCCAGGCCTGTCGATCAGGTGCATGACGAGAGCGGTCGGGACGCGCCTGCCCGCGCCCGTCAAGTCCCGGCCGTTCGATCGAGACGGATGGCCCCATCCGTCACGTCAATCCGAATCCCCTACGCCTTGACCCGGCAGCCCATTCGATCCGACAGTCGCGGACCGCAAATGTCCGATTTCGGCGCCTAGCGATAGGCCGTCTTGGTGTCGTAGAGCGGCGCGCCGAGCTTGACGTAGTTGACGCCGTCCATGCCGGTCACGGCGCGCAGCTGGTCGCAATAGCGGCGGGCGCCGGCATTGATCGTCTTGGTCATGAAGCCGCCCTTGTACTTGGCGACGGCCAGGCACAATTCGCCCTTGGCGTATTGCAGGTCCTTGGCCAGCTCCTTCATGCCCCATTTCACGTTGACCTCGGGCTTCAGCAGGTCCTGGTTGGAGCCGCGATAGCCGAGATAGCGCGCCGTCGAGGGCATCACCTGCATCAGGCCGACCACCGAATGGGTGCCGCGCAGGTTGGGATCGTATTTGCTTTCCACCCAGATCACGCCGAGCGGGACCCAGACCGGCACACCGTTGGCGGCGGCTTCCCGCTTGATGATGTCGAGATAGGGCGCGGCGCCCTTCGGCATCTTGCGCGGCATGCCCTCGGCCAGGATCGGCGCGGCCTCGGCGGGCGCATTGGGACGGGCGGCGGCGGCCGGAGCCGGCATGGCGAGCGAGGCGACCTGGACTTCGCCGGCCGTCTCGGTCGGCTTGCGCCGCGGGGTGCGGAAGGCGAGCGTCGGGGCGGTCGCCACCGGCAGCACGGTGAAGCGCGCACTCGCGCCGTCGAAGGCCTGGAACACCTCGTCGAAGCGGGCCGCGCCCGCCACCGGATGCCCGGCCGGCTCGCCGGCGGCATCGCCGCCGAGATCGAAGGCCGCGAAGGCGGACACGGTGGCATCGGCCGACGCCGCCGCGAACCGTCCCGAGGGCGGCACGGCGATTTCAGGCACCGCCGCCGACACGTCGCCGGTGCGGATGGCCCAGCCTTCGCCGTCGACCTTGACGGTCTGCACCGTGATGCCGACCCGCGACGCCCGCGCGGGGCCGCCGAGATCGGCCAGGGCAGCCGCCGCGACGGCGCCGCCGGCGATTGCCAGACTGCCCGTCGCGACAAGGGCGAAACCGGCACGGGGAACGGGGAAAAAAGCCATGGCTCGTGCCCTCACGCTGCGTCCGCCAACCGGCAGGCACGCAGGAGCCGGTGGAGGGTCGTTACGGTGGACTGGTCGGCAACGCCGTCGACCAGGGCGGGGCGCCAGTGGCGCTGGAAAGCGGCAACCACGTCGGCGGTGCGCTCGTCGAACACGCCGTCGATCTCGATGCCGTAGCCGAACAGGCCGAACAGGGCCTGCATGGCGGCGACAGGTTCGCCCCGGTCGCCACGGGTCATGAACCGGCCGCCGCCGACCGGTTCGGGGTCGAGCCACAGCCCGACGCCGGACGCAGCCAGCTGCGCCCAGGGAAACTTCTCGCCCGGATCGCGCTTGCGGCCCGGAGCCACATCGGAATGGGCCAGCACGCGCTCGGCCGCAATGCCGTTGCGGGCGACGATGTCGGCGGCGAGCCGGGTCACCGCGTCGATCTGAACGGCGGGGAAATCGCCATAGCCCGGATGGACCGGCGCAGGATCGCGCGGGTCGGCGTCGGGCGCCTTGGCGAGGTCCCAGGGATGGCCCGGATGGGCGATCTCGACGCCGACGGAGCGGGAATTGATGTCGCTGTCGCCCATCCAGGACGAGACGCCGGCATGCCAGGCGCGCCGGCTCTCGGCGACCATCTGGGTGATGCGGCCGTCCTCGGCGACGACGTAATGGCAGGAGACCTGGCTCTCCGGCGCGGCCAGCCAGCGGATGGCGCGCTCGGCCATGTCCATCCCGCGACCGGCCGGCATGCCGGTGTAATGGAGAATCAGGGTGTCGATAGGGGCATGCCCCCTGCGCTCGCCGTGGTTCGGCGAGGGGCGGAGATCCTGGACGAGGCCCGTGTCGGGTTGCTCGATCGATGGTGCGATCTCGACGGTCATCCACACCTTAATAACCGATGAACGACGAAATTCACATCCCCCGTTCGGCCCGTATGGTTTCGTAGGCCTTATTGAGCTCGGCGACCCGGTCGGTGAGCAGTTGCAGGGCCTCTTCCGGCACCCCCTTGGCGAAGTGCAGGTCGGGATGGCTCTCGGTCACGAGCTGTCGCCAGCGCCGCTTGACCGCCTCGTCGGTCGCCTCGCGGGCGAGGCCGAGCACCCGGTAGGGGTCGGGTCCGCCGAGCCGGACATGGCGCGCGGCGGCACGCTCGAAGGCGTTCCGGTCCAGCCCGAAAATCTCTGCCACCCGTTCGAGATAGGCGATTTCCAGGTGGTGCACGAAGAGGTCCGCGGTGGCGATGTGGAAGAGCCCGTCGAGCACATCGGCGAGGAAGATGCCGTCGCCCTCGGCAAGGTCGGCCATGCGCGCCGCATAGTGCTCGAAGCCCGCCACGTCGGCCTTGGCGAGATCGAACAGGCGCTGCACGTTGGCCTCCTCGCCGGGCGGGATCTCGACCACGCGACGGAACGCCGCGACCTCGTCATGGGAGACGATTCCGTCGGCCTTGGCCATCTTGGCGGAGAGCGCGATCAGCGCGACCGTGAAGGCGACCGGCTTCGAATCGGCCCCGAGCCGGCGGATCGCCGTGACCAGCCGATCGATCAGCGGCACGATCCCGGTCGCCTGGCCGAGCGCGGCGACCACATCGCTGACGGCAGTCCAGATCGCCACGTCCCGTTCCCCCGTCAGAGCGCATCCATGCGAGGCCCGGACCGGCCTCAGAGCACCACGATACCGTGATGCTTGGCCTTTTCCTCCGGCTCGATGTGGATGGTCACGATCGAATCCGGCACGTCGGCCTCGATCGCGTCCTCGATCCGGTCGCAGATGTCGTGGGCGTCGGAGACCGTCATGCCGCCGGGCACGACCAGGTGGAAGTCGACGAAGGTGACGCGGCCGGCATGGCGGGTTCTGAGGTCGTGGGCCTCGATGGCGCCCTCCCCGTGGGTCGAAACCGCCTTGCGGATCTTCTCCTGGATGTCCGGCGCCGCCGCCGCATCCATCAGCCCGCCGACCGATTCGGTGACCAGGCTCCAGCCCGACCAGAGGATGTTGATCGCCACCAGACCGGCCAGCAGCGGGTCGAGCACCTGCCAGCCGGTCACCACCGCCAGGCCGACGCCGATGAGCACGCCGACCGAGGAGACCACGTCGGTCAAGAGATGACGCCCGTCGGCGATCAGCGCCGGCGACCGGTTGCGGCGGCCGTAGCCGATCAGGAGCCAGCACCACAGGCCGTTGATCGCGCTCGCCGCCACGTTGACGGCCAGGCCGCGCCAGTCGGCATTGAGCGGCTTCGGGTCGACATAGGCGCCCCAGGCCTCGCGCGCGATCGACAGCGCCGCGATCAGGATCAGCGCGCCTTCCAGCACGGCGGCGAAATACTCGACCTTGTGGTGGCCGTAGGGATGGTTGCGATCGGCCGGCTTGGCCGACAGGCTGACGGCGATGAAGGCCGCCACCGCGGCGACCACGTTGATCACGCTCTCCAGCGCATCCGAATAGAGCGCGATCGATCCGGTCCACAGATAGGCCAGATATTTGAGGCCCAGCACCACGACGCCGACCACGATGCTGCCGAACGCAATCTTGCCGGTCGTGGTCATGACGCCATCCTCGCTTGCGACGGGTTCCGTCCGGGGCGGCCCGTGCCGCCCCATCCGCGCCCCCAATGACGGAAGGGCATGACACGGCCGCTCAGGACCGCATCATGCCCTCATGGGCACCGGCGCCGACCCCTCGATCAAACCGCCTGCGGCGAGGGAATGGCGAAGAAAAAGAAAGAGTTCAACCTCTTTTTTTGCACCTGCGAACGAGTTGCACAGACAACGGTGGACAGCGGATCGATGGTCGATCCGCGTCCGCTCGCCTTCAAATCATTCGAATTCCATGATCACGGCGTCGACCGCGAGGCTATCGCCCGGTTTCGCCTTGACGGCCTTGACGGTCAGGTCGCGTTCGGCGCGCAGAACATTCTGCATCTTCATGGCTTCGACCACCGCCAGCGTCTCGCCGGCCTTGACCTCCTGGCCCTCGACCACCTCGATGGTGACGACCAGACCCGGCATCGGGCAGAGCAGGAAGCGCGAGGTGTCCGGCGGCGCCTTCTCGGGCATCAGCGCCTCGAGCTTGGCGACGCGCGGCGTCATCACCTTGGCGACGACCGAGATGCCGCGATAGCGCAGTTCCGCACCGTTCGGCACCGGGCGCACCTGCACGGTCAGGCTCTCCTCGCCGACGATCCCGGTCCACAGGAGATCGCCCGGCTGCCAGCGCGACACGACGTTGACCGGCGCCGCACCCTCGCCGACCGAGAGATCGAGTTCCAGCGGGATGGCCGCGAAGCCCTCATGGATGGTGACCGGGATATAGTCCTTGTCGAGCCGGACCACCCAGTCCTTGCGCAGGTCGCCGGAGGCCGGACGCAGCCGGCCGGGCAGCGCCTCCAGGCGGTCCTGGCGGATCACCTCCATGGCGACCGCCGCCGCGGCCAGCAGCGGCTTGGCGGCCGCATCGACCGCGCGCACGCCGAAGCCGTCGGGATATTCCTCACGGATGAAGCCGGTCGAGAGCCGGCCCTCGCGCCAGCGCGGATGGTGGTGCAGCGAGGTCAGGAACGGGATGTTGTGCTGGATGCCGTCGATCACGAAGGCGTCGAGCGCATCGGACTGCGCCTCGATGGCCTCCAGGCGGGTCGGCCCGTGGGTCACCAGCTTGGCGATCATCGGATCGTAGAACATCGAGATCTCGGAGCCCTCGACCACGCCGGTGTCGTTGCGCACCGTGATCTCGCCGTCGCTGCCCTCCTCCGGCGGCCGGTAGCGGACCAACCGGCCGATCGACGGCAGGAAGTTGCGGAACGGATCCTCGGCATAGATGCGGCTTTCCACCGCCCAGCCGGTCAGCGTCACGTCCTTCTGGCGGAACGAGAGTTCCTCCCCGGCGGCGACGCGGATCATCTGCTCGACGAGGTCGATGCCGGTGACCAGTTCGGTGACCGGATGCTCGACCTGGAGGCGGGTGTTCATCTCCAGGAAATAGAAGTTCCGGTTCTGGTCGGCGACGAATTCGACCGTGCCGGCGCTGTCATAGGCGACCGCCTTGGCCAGCGCGACCGACTGCTCGCCCATCGCGGCGCGCGTCGCGGCATCGATCAGCGGCGACGGCGCCTCCTCGATGACCTTCTGGTTGCGGCGCTGGATCGAGCATTCGCGCTCGCCCAGATAGACCACGTTGCCGTGCTTGTCGCCGAGCACCTGGATTTCGATATGGCGCGGGTCGACGATGAACTTCTCGACGAAGACACGGTCGTCGCCGAAGCTCGCCGCCGCCTCGTTCTTGGACAGCGTGTAGCCTTCGCGGCATTCGGCATCGTTCCAGGCGATGCGCATGCCCTTGCCGCCGCCGCCGGCCGAGGCCTTGATCATCACCGGATAGCCGATCTCGCGGGCGATCTCGACGGCGTGGTCGGCGCTCTCGATCGTGCCGAGGAAGCCCGGCACGGTCGACACGCTGGCGGCATTGGCGAATTTCTTGGATTCGATCTTGTCGCCCATCGCCTCGATGGCGCGCGGATTGGGACCGATGAAGACGATCCCCTTCTCGGCCAGCGCGACCGGGAAGGCCGCCCGCTCGGACAGGAAGCCGTAGCCGGGATGGACCGCCTCGGCGCCGGTCTGCAGGCAGGCGTCGACGATCTTGTCGATCAGCAGATAGGACTGGGCGGCGGCCGGCGGGCCGATATGGACGCGCTCGTCGGCCATCTCGACATGGACGGCATCCCGGTCGGCGTCGGAATAGACCGCCACCGTCCGGATCCCCATCTTGCGCGCGGTCTTGATGACCCGGCAGGCGATCTCGCCACGGTTGGCGATCAGGATCTTCTTGAACATCGTGGCGAATGCCCCCGCGTGACATGTCGAAGTCGGCTGGTTCTAGGCGGTTCCCAGGAGCGCCGCAACATGGCCGAAGGATTGAGCGGCGCGGCGCACCGGCGCATCGGCGGGATCGGATGCGCCCGTCGGCGTCGGGACGGCACCGAGCGACGGGGAAAGCGGAATCCGGCCCCCGAAATCCGCCCCTTTGGTTGCCGCGCTCAATCCTGGCCGGCGGTGCCGTGTTCAATCCTGGCCGGCGGTGCCGTGTTCAATCCTGGCCGGCGGTGCCGGCGGGGGTCGGCGGTGCGGGGGCGCGGGCGACGAATTCGCGGGCCGACCAGGCGACCCAGCGGTTCGGGTGCTCGCGGCTCTGGCTGGAATGGAAGCGGTGGCCGGTCTTTTCGGGCGGCAGGACCTGATCGGTCATGTTGTCGAGGATCAGGGGGCCCTGGTCGGTGTCGACGGTCAGCACCGCATGCCATTCGCCGTTAAAGGCGAGCACGACCGTCATCAGGAGCGCGGCGCGCGGCCAGCCGAGCGCCATCAGGCGGCGGCGCTTCTCCAGGGCGAAATCCTCGCAATCGCCGGTGCCGTCGATCGGCAGGCTCCAATATTCCTCGCGGCCGAGGAAGGCCTGGTCGGTGACGTAGCGGATCGTATGGTTGACGTCCTGATTGACGTCGACCAGCTGCTGCATCGTCGCCGCGCCGAGCCGGACCCGGCCGAGCGCGCGGTTGTGATGGCTGCAGAGGCTCGGGCTGCGCTTGCACAGATCCGCCCAGCCGGCCGGCGCATCGACCGGACGCAGCCCGGCCCCCTGCCCGCCGTCCAGCGCCTTGGCCGTCGAAACGGTCAGGCCGACGCCCAAGCCGGCGAGGAGAACGCAGCGGAGGGCCCAGCCGGCCGGGACCGGCCCGATCGGCCCGGCCCGCATCGCGATCGCGTCGCGCCCGAAGGCCGCGCCCGGCACGGTGCGGGCGACATGGGAGGCCGCCCCCGTCCGTCCGACCGGCAGGCGCAGGGCGCGCAACAAGGCACCCGCGCGGCGCTTTGCTGCATCCGCAACGTCCACGGCAAACCCCGTCGAATGATCTTGGCAGACTTCTTGAGCAGAGCGTTCAGCGATCGTCTGAATCGCAAAGGCTCTTTTGTTCCCATCACTATGCAAAAAATTTTTGCCGTGTCACACGGATTTCGGCCCGTGTTGGGGACCCGCCGGAAGGCGATGAATTGTCCGTGGCATTCGAGACACAGCGGGTTGTGGCATTCTAGTGATCGATTCGACTGGGCGGTCCGTGCCGGTAACTTGGCCGTGACCATGGCGATGCCTGCAATTCACCGCAACTTTTACCGGTACCGCCCAGACGCCCCCGGGGCGCTGCCTGCCGCCCCCCGGGCGCCGCCGAGGCGCCGCCGCCGAATTTGCCGCCCCCCGGGGGAATCGATCGCGCCGACGGCGCCCGCGGCAACCGGTCCGGCGAACGGCACGAGGGCCGCGCGGCTTGCGCCGGCGGCCCTCGTCACACCCCAAACGGACCTTCGGTCAGATGGCGCGCTTGCGCTGCTGCACCATCATGAAGGTGTCGTAGGTATATTCGGAGATCTGGAACCACAGATACTGATCGCCGCGGAAGGCGGTGATCGAGTCGTAGATCTTCTTGAAGCCAGGGTTCTTGGCGACGACCTCGGCATAGATCTCGTTGGAGGCCTTGAAGCAGGCTTCCATCACCTCGCTCGGGAACGGCTTCAGCTGCGCGCCGCCGGCCGCCAGGCGCTTGATCGCGGCCGGATTGACCGCGTCATACTTGGCCTGCATGTGGACGTTGGCCATCGCGGCCGCCGACTGGACCGCCGCCTGATAGGGCTTCGGCAGTTCGGCATAGGCGTCCTTGTTGATGAAGAATTCGAGCATGGCGCCGCCTTCCCACCAACCCGGATAGTAGTAGTAGGGCGCCACCTTGACGAAGCCGAGCTTCTCGTCGTCATAGGGGCCGACCCACTCGGCCGCGTCGATCGTGCCCTTCTCCAGCGCCGGGTAGATGTCGCCGCCGGCCAGCTGCTGCGGCACGCCACCGAGCTTGGCGAGCACCTGACCGGCAAAGCCGGCGATGCGCATCTTGAGGCCCTTCAGGTCGTCGACGGTCTTGATCTCCTTGCGGAACCAGCCGCCCATCTGCGAACCGGTATTGCCGCCCGGAAGGCCGATGAAGTTATACTTGGCATAGAACTCGTTCATCAGATCGATGCCGCCGCCGTAATAGCGCCAGGCATTCTGCATGCGCGAATTCAAGAGGAACGGCGCCGCGGTGCCGAGCGCGAAGGTCGGATCCTTGCCGACATAGTAGTAGGCGGCGCTGTGCGCCATCTCGACGGTGCGGTTGGTGACCGCATCGGCGGCCTGCAGGCCGGGCACCAGCTCGCCGGCGGCGAAGACCTGGATCTGGAAATTGTTGTCGGTGGCTTCCGCGATGTTCTTGGCGAACAGTTCGGCGGCGCCGAAGATGGTGTCGAGCGACTTCGGGAAGCTCGAGGTCAGGCGCCACTTGATCGGCGGGGTGGACTGGGCGATGGCCGGCATGGCCAGGCCGGTCGAGGCGACGGCGCCGACGGCGGCCGTCTTCAAGAACTGACGACGGGACATTGTTGCTCCTCCACGAGGCCGGCGCTGCATGGACGCGGGCCGATAGTCCGAAGCGGTTGGAACTTCGGGGTTTCCGGGTATAGCGAAGCCGCGGCAACCCGGCTGGCCGGCCGGTGCATGGCAGCCCCCCGGTCGCGCCGAGATCTCGTTGCGGCACCTCGCCGTCACCCCGCGATCCGGCCTGCCGGCGCCATCCGGCCTGCCGGCGCTATCCGGCCTGCCGGGCCGCGCGCCAGAGCACCCATTGCTTGCGCCATTGCGGCAGATCGACGATCTCGCGGAACGGATCCCGGGCCGGCCTGGCCAAGGCTCGCAGGAAGGGCTCGACCAGCGCGACCGGCAGGAAGGCCGGCCGGATCGCCGGACCGACGCGGCCGATCAGCGCCCGGGTCCGCTCCAGATGATCGCGCGCCAGGTCCGCCGCCTCCGCCAGCGCGGCGGCGAGGCCCGGTGTCGAGCGCCCGGACAGGATGTCGGCGCGCGCGACGCCGTGCCGGGCGAGCAGGTCCTCCGGCAGGAAGACCTGGCCGCGCGCGGCGTGGAACGGAAAGGTGCGCAGCAGGCCGGTCAGCGCATAGGCGACCCCGGCATGGCCGGCGACCTCGGCCGTGCCCGGATCCTTGCCGCCGGCCAGCACGATCGCGGCGAGTTGCAGGAGCGCCGAAGCGGTATCCCCGGCATAGCCCTCCAGGTCGTTCACGGTCGGCATCGGATCGTCGTAGAGGTCGAAGATGCGCGCATCGATCAGCCGGATCAGCGCCGCCCGCGGCAGGGCGAAGCGCTCGACCGTATCGAGGAGGGCGGCGGCGAGCGGGTTGGCGTTCGCCTCGCCATGGGCCGAGCCTTCGATCAGGTCGCGCCACCATTGCAGGCGCACCTCGCCGGGCAGCGGGTCGGAGACCACGTCGCGCACCCGCGCGATCTCGGCCGAGAAGGCATAGAGCGCATAGACATGCGGCCGCGCCTCGGCGGGCACGAACAGGCCGGCGAGCCAGCGGTCCTTGTCGAGCGCACGCACGCGCTCCGCAGCCTGGGCGTAGGCGTCGGTCAGGGACGGGGAGATCATGGATGGGGAGATAGGGGCCGATGGCGCCGCGGCGACCGGCTCGGTCATATTTCAACCGCCAGAAAGGCCCCGGCGACCCGCCGATTCTCGGCCAGCAGCACGTTGTAGGTGCTGACCGCAGCGCCGGTCGCCATGGAATCGGAACTGATGCCGCGCTCCCGGAAGCGGGCCTTGAGGGCCGGCGGCAGCGGCACGAGACCGGTTCCGGTGCCGACCAGCAGGATGTCGATCGGCTGCGTCTCGTCGAAGATCAGCCGGAACGCGGCCGGCGTCAGATCGGCCGGCGCGACGGCCGTCCAGGCATGGATCCCGGACGGCAGGCACAGGATCGAGCCGCGATGGCTCATGCCGGCGAAGCGGAAGCCGCCGCTGCCATAGGCCTCGACGGCGGCCCGTCCGGGAAAGAAGCCTGGGGCCGGTGCGCTCGCCATGGCGGCGGATCAGGGCCGGGCCTTGGCGGCGGCCGCCGCATCGGACTTGGCCACCCCCTCGGGGCTGCCGCCGGTGCGCAGCTTGAGGAAGATCAGCATCGGCGCCGAGACCACGATCGACGAATAGGTGCCGATCAGGATGCCGACCAGCATGGTGAAGTTGAAGCCGCGCAGCGCCTCGCCGCCGAAGACGAACAGGGCGAGGACGGCCATGAAGGTGGTCAACGCCGTGCAGATGGTCCGCGACAGGGTCTGGTTGATCGACAGGTCGATAAGCTCCGGCAGCGGCATCTTTTTGTATTTCCGAAGACTTTCGCGGATGCGGTCATACACCACGACGGTGTCGTTGAGCGAATAGCCGACGATCGTCAGAACCGCGGCCAGGGACTGCAGGTCGAACTGCAGCTGGAAGATGATGATCACCCCCATGGTCAGGACGATGTCATGGGCGGTGGTCAGCACGGCGCCGATGGCGAACTGCCACTCGAAGCGGAACCAGAGATAGATCAGCACCAGACCGAGCGAGACCACGACCGCGATGGCGCCGTCGCGGCGCAGATCGGCCGAGACGCTCGGGCCGACCACCTCGGTGCGGCGGATCTCGTAGGCGTCGCCGAGCTTGTCCTTGACCTTGTTCAGCGCCACCTGCTGGGCGGCGTCGCCGCCGGGCTGCTCCGGCAGGCGGATCATCACGTCGTCGCCCTGGCCGAAGCCCTGCACCTGGGCCTCGCCGAGTTCCAGGCCGCCGATCACCTTGCGCAGCTCGGACAGATCGGCCGGCCCGCCCTTGTGGCGCACCTCGATCAGATTGCCGCCTGTGAAGTCGATGCCGTAGTTGATGCCCATGGCGCCCCAGGCCAGGACGGTCAGGACGAGCAGGCAGACCGAGATCGTGAAGGTGACGGACCGCCACCTCATGAAGGGGATCTTGGTATCGTCCGGTATGAGCCGCAGCATGGGTCAATCCATCCGGGGCGGGCGACGTTCGAAGGAGCGCCGCGCCTGGGTGATAAGAAACGGGATCAGAGCGGAACGCGCGCGGGGCGGTAGTGCCGCACCCACAGCGCCACCATCAGCCGGGTGACGGTCACGGCGGTGAAGAAGCTGGTGATGTTGCCGATCGCCAGCGTCACCGCGAAGCCGCGGATCGGGCCGGTGCCGAGGAAGAACAGCACCGCGGCGGCGATCAGCGTCGTCAGGTTGGAGTCGGTGATCGTTCCGATGGCCCGCGTGAAGCCGGTATCGATGGCCGAGATGGCGGACCGGCCGAGCCGTTGTTCCTCGCGCACGCGCTCGTAGATCAGCACGTTGGCGTCGACCGCCATGCCGATCGACAGCGCGATGCCGGCGATGCCCGGCAGCGACAGGGTCGCCCCGAGACTGGACAGGATCGCGAAGGTAAAGAAGACGTTGATGATCATCGCGACATTCGCGAAGATCCCGAGCAGTCCGTAGCTCGCCACCATGAACACGATCACGGCGACGCCGCCGATCACGGTCGCGAGCTTGCCGGCCGCGATCGAGTCCGCGCCGAGGCCCGGGCCGACGGTGCGTTCCTCGACGATGGTCAGCGTCGCCGGCAGCGCGCCGGCGCGCAGCAGAAGCGCGAGGTCGTTGGCCGACTGGACGGTGAAGTTGCCCGAGATCTGGCCGGAGCCGCCGAGGATCGGCTCGCGGATGACCGGATCGCTGATCACGGTGCGGTCGAGCACGATCGCGAAGGGCCGGCCGACATTCTGCTGCGAGATGGTCGCGAATTTCTGCGCGCCCGAGGTGTTGAAGCGGAAGGAGACCACCGCCTCGCTCGACTGCTGGCTGAAGGTCGCCTGCGCGTCGACCAGTTCCTCGCCGGTCAGCATGGCGCGGCGCTGGATCAGCACCGGCACCGGGGTCGGGTCGTTGGTGTAGAGCACCTCGGTGTCGGACGACTTGGCGCCTTCGAGCACGCTCGGGCCGCGGTCTTCGACCATGTGGAAGGTGAGCCGCGCGGTCTGCTGCAGGATCGCCTTCAGCCGGTCGGTATCCTGCAGGCCGGGCACCTGGACCAGGATACGGTTGGCGCCCTGCCGCGCGATCGACGGTTCGGTCGTGCCGAGCTGGTCGACGCGGCGGCGGATGACCTCGATCGACTGCTCGACGGCGCGCCGGACGCGGTGGTCGAGACCGGCCTGGGTCAGCGTGAGGCGGAACAGGCCCGGTTCCGGGGCTTCGACCGTCAGGTCGTTGACCGGCTTGCCGCCGAAGGTGGTGTCGGCGAGATTCTGGATCAGGCCGTTGAGCTTGGTGGTGGCCTTCTCGATCTGGTTCTGGTCGGTGATGCGCACCTGCACGCTGGTCTGCTGGCTGCCGAGACCGGTATAGCCGATGCGGTCTTCGCGCAGCACGCGGCGCACGTCGTCGCGCAGGATCTCGACCCGGTCCTTGACCAGCGCCGGCGTATCGACCTCGAGCACCACATGGGCGCCGCCCTGCAGGTCGAGACCGAGCGTCATCTGGCGCGCCGGCACCCAGGAGGGCAATCCGGCCAGCGTCTCGCGCGAGAAGAAGTTCGGCAGCGTGAATAGGATGCCGGCGAGGCAGACCGCCACGATGGCGATGATTTTCCAGCGCGAGAAATACAGCATGTCTCACCGTTCATTGCCGCCCGGCGCATCCGGGCTGGACATCGGCCGGCCCTGCTCGGCCGGCCGGTCGGGGTTGCCCCGGTGGCGTCACGCCTCCTTGGCGGGCTCGCCCTTGGTGCGGACCTCGGCGATCGCGCTGCGGACGACGCGCACCTTGGTGCTCTCGCCGAGATCGACTTCGAGTTCGGTTTCGCTCACCACCTTGGAGACCTTGCCGATCAGACCACCCGTGGTCACGATCGTATCGCCACGGCGGACGCCGGCGAGCATCTCCTGATGACGCTTGGCCTGCTGGCGCTGCGGGCGGATGATCATGAAGTACATGATCGGCAGAATGAAGAGGAACGGGGCCAACGTCATGAACAGGTCGTTGGCTCCGGCTCCGGGCGCCGCCGCTTGAGCGAAGGCAGGCGTGACGAACATCGAAGACTCCTCGGAGGGCGGACGGGATAGCGCGCCTGATATGGTCCGGGCCGGGCGGTCCGGCAAGCGCGCGGAAACTTGTTTTCGGGACGGAGGCCCCATCCCGAAGCGCGGCGGACTATAGCGACAGTGCGGATCTTTGCAAACGCCGCGTGCCGGCCTTCGACGAATCCGGGTTCCGGATCGCCCTGAAGCGGTCCTCTCGCCGATTCCGGTGCCGAGCGACCATGCAGGCGGCCGGCTTTCGCGCGGCGCGCGGGCCGTGCTATGGCGGCGGCCCGGTTCCGACCGCCCTGCCCCAAGACTGCGCCCGGGAGGCCCCCTTGTCCGACCCATCCGCCGATTTCGCCGCCCTCGCCGCCCGGCTCGACACGCTGATCGGGCTGATCGCCCGCGCGGTTCCGGCCGCCCCGAAGCCGGTCGACCTCGCCGTCGCCGACGCCTTCGTGTGGCATCCGGTCGGCGACCGGCTGCAGCCGGTGCCCAAGGTCAACCGGGTCGAGATGACGCTGCTGCAGGGCATCGACCGGGCGCGCGACACGCTGCTCGCCAACACCGAGCGCTTCGCGCGCGGGCTGCCGGCCAACAACGCCCTGCTCTGGGGCGCGCGCGGCATGGGCAAGTCGTCGCTGGTCAAGGCGGCGCACGCGACCGTCAATCAGACGCTGCGCCAGGAAGGCGCGCTGCCGTTGAAGCTCGTCGAGATCCACCGCGAGGACATCGAGTCCCTGCCGGTGCTGATGGGGCTGGTGCGCGACGATCCGCACCGCTTCATCGTCTTCTGCGACGACCTCTCCTTCGACAGCGACGACACCTCCTACAAGTCGCTGAAGGCGGTGCTGGAAGGCGGCATCGAGGGGCGGCCGGCCAATGTGATCTTCTACGCGACCTCCAACCGGCGCCATCTGCTGCCGCGCGACATGATGGAGAACGAGCGCTCGACGGCCATCAACCCGCACGAGGCGGTCGAAGAGAAGGTCTCGCTGTCCGACCGCTTCGGCCTCTGGCTCGGCTTCCACAAATGCAGCCAGGACGAATATCTGGCCATGGTGCGCGGCTACGCGGCCCATCTCGGGCTGGTGCTGGACGACGAGCGCCTGGTGCGCGACTCGCTCGAATGGTCGACCACCCGCGGCTCCCGCTCCGGCCGCACCGCCTGGCAATACATCCAGGACCTCGCCGGCCGCCAGGGCGTCCGCATCGACGGGTGAGATCGAGGGCGTCGGCCGAAGGCCTATCGCCATCTTGGCTTCAGGCCGAAGCGGGCCGTGCCGGCATCGACCCGGGGATCGGATTCACGAGACCGATGGTTCTCATACGTCTTATGTATCCAAGCCTATAACCCTCTGACCACAAAGGCGATGACCGGCCGTCTTGTCGACGGCCGACCGCCGTTCCCATAAATTCAGCCGGCACCGCAATGGCAGCACTTTCGCCGCGAGGCCTGCAAGGGACACCCCATTTGGTTGTCCATTCGATTGACAAATTCTTTAAGTGGTAATACCACTCTTCGGATAATTAAAAAGTCTTAACACCTTCCGGACGCACCTATTGTCCGTTCCGGACTTTCGTCAGTACGCGCCCGATCGAATTCAATCCGCCCCCGCACGACAACCGGGGCGCGGCAGGGAGGATTCCATGGCCCATGGTGTGACGTTTCGGAATGTTGAAACCGCCAAAGACAAGGGTTTGAAGTCGATCGAGGAAATCCTTGATCCCGGTCGCTTCGGCATCATGTTTCCGTCCCTGCCCGAGTTCCATCCCGACCGGGACCGGCTCGAACAGGTTGCGCTCGGCATGATCGATCCGGCCATCGGACCCGGCGCCGACGGGCAGCCCCACGAGGACCCCGAGGGCGACAACCCGGACATTCCTTCCGGCTTCACCTATCTGGGACAGTTCATCGACCACGACATCACGCTCGATCTCACGTCGCTGAGCGAGCAGATCGAGGACCCCCGCCAGACTGTCAACTTCCGGACGCCCGGCCTCGATCTCGACAGCGTATACGGCCGGGGTCCAGGCGGCAGCCCGCATCTCTATGACCGGCTGTCCGGTTTCACCAAACTCCTGGTCGGCACGGCGGAGGCGTCGCCTTTCCCGAACGGGGGGATCCCTGCGATCGATGGCGGAGACCTTCCGCGCGGTCCGCAGGGCACGGCCCTGATCGGCGATCACCGCAACGACGAGAACTTGCTCGTCGCGCAGACCCATGTCGCGTTCCTGCATTTCCACAACGCCATGGTCGACAGGTTGGCCGGGACGGTGCCCGACGGCGAACTCTTCGACGCGGCGCGCAAGGAAGTCGTCTGGCACTATCAGTGGATGGTCCTGAACGATTTCGTCGCCCGGCTGGCCGGGCCCGAACTGATCAACCGCATTCTCGACGACGGACGGAAACTCTATCGCTTTCCCAGGCACCCCTTCATGCCGACGGAATTCGCCGGCGCGGTCTACCGACTCGGCCACAGCATGGTTCGCCAGATCTACAGCCACAACCGGGTCTTCACAGCCGAGGCGGGGCGGCCAGCCACCTTCGATTTGCTGTTCCATTTCTCGGCTTTGTCAGGACACATCGTCGGCCAACTGGGTAACAAGATCCCGAGTGTCGATCCCGGGAACTTCGCCAGCCTCCCGTCCAACTGGGTGATCGACTGGAAGCGCTTCTACCAGTTCGACACGCCGAATCCGGACGGCATTCCGATCAATCAAAGCCGCAGGCTCGACTGTCGCCTGGTCCACGAATTGGCCGTTCTGAGGGGCTTCCCCGGTGGTCGCGAGCAGAACCTTGCGTTCCGGAATCTGGCGCGCGGAAGCAAGCTTGGATTGCCGACCGGCCAGAATGTGGCTCTCCTCGTGCGGATGCACTATCCGGAGGTCCAGCCGTTGACGACGGCCGAGATCATCTCCGGACACGCTGGCGCGGCGATTCATGATGCGGGTCTCGCCGAAGAGACCCCGCTGTGGTTCTACATTCTCAAGGAAGCCGAAATTCGGGAAAACGGCCAACGGCTTGGCCCGATCGGCGCGCGGATCCTCGCGGAAGTCTTCATCGGGCTGCTGCAAGGCGGCACGCTGGAAAAGGAAGGCAATATGTCCTTCCTGTCCGATCCGGGCTGGCGCCCGTCCATCGGTCCCGACGCCAACACCTTCCGGATGGTCGATCTTCTGACCTTTGCCGATGTCGTCGACCAGATCGACAAGGTTGTTCCGAAGACCTAACGCCACGCCAGATCGAACGGGAGATCAGACACCGACGCCCGATCATCTGCAAAGCGCCCCTCTGTCCGGCGCGGCAGCCGCAAGGTCTGATCTGCCGCTGCGGTCGGGTCCGATTCCCGTCGACCGGTTCGGGCCGAGGGTCCGGGTCGGGCGGCTGCTTTTGGCGCCCCTCAAAAAACAATGGAGGCGGCGGGGGCCTTTCGTGGGACCCTGGTCGCCGCCTCGAGGCTGCCGTCGATCCGGGCGGATCGGCGGCGGTCAGTTGGATGCGAGGAACTGCTTCGGATCGACCGGACGCTGTCCCTTGCGGATTTCGAAATGCAGCTGCGGCTGGTTGACGCCGCCGGTGGCACCGGCCCGGGCAATGATCTGGCCGCGGGTGATGCGCTCGCCCTTGTTGACCAGAAGCTCGCTCGCATGGGCGTAGGCGGTGACCCAGCCGTCCTGGTGGCGGACCAGCACGAGGTTGCCGTAGCCCTTGAGCTCGTTGCCCGAATAGATCACCTCGCCGTCCTCGGCCGCCTTGATCGAGGTGCCTTCGGGAACCGCGAGGTTGATGCCGTCGTTGCGCTCGCCGTTGGCGGAGCCGAACTCCTTGATCACGCGGCCGCGCACCGGCCAGCGGAACGACGGGGTGCCGCTCTTGGCCTCGCCGCGGGTGGCCTGGCCGTCGACGCCGGGCTCCTTGGCGATGGCGATGGTCTCCGGCGTGGACGGGGCCGGGGCGGCGGACGGCGGGGCGCCGATCGCGGCAACCCGGGTCTCACCGGGCTTGCCCGGCATCGGCTTCACGGCGATCTGCGGCGCGGGCACCACGACGGCAGGGGCCGGCGCCGCGACGACGGCCGGCATCGGCTTGACGGCGACCTGGGGCGCCGGAGCGGGCGCGGCGGCCCCCTTGTCGGCGAGGCGCAGCACCGCGCCCGACGGCAGCAGGAGCTTCTGGCCGGGCTTCACGTCGTCATGCTTGAGGCCGTTGGCCTCCTTCAGCTTCGCCTTGGAGATGCCGTAGCTGGCGGCGATCCGCTCCAGGCTCTCGCCGCTGCGCACGATATGCGGACCGACCTTGACGCCGGTCACCGCGGTGGCGGTCACGCTCGGGGCCTTGACGGTCGCGGTCACCACCGGAGCGGGCGCCGGCTTCACGACCACGGTCGGGGCGGCGGCCAGGCGCGGCGGCGCCACGGCGACGTGGGGCGCCGGCGCGGCGGCGACCGCCGGGGCCGGCACCGAATAGGTCGGGATGACGATGCGGGTGCCCGGCGTCACGCGCGAACCATCGGCGAAATTGTTCGCCTGCAGGATCGCCGAGGACGGAATGCCGTAGCGACGCGACAGGGTGTCGATCGTCTCGCCCTGCTTCAGCACGACCGCGTTCGGACCGACCTGCCAGCCATTGGCGGTCGGGGTCGCGATCGGGGCCGGCGCGGCGGCGACGGGCGGCGGGGGGTAGGTCGGCGTGCCGTAGGCCGGAGCCGAGTAGGTCGGCTGGGTGGCGACGCGCGGCGGCTGATAGACCGGGGCGTTCTGGGCGGGCGGCGGCGCATAGCCCTGGGTGGCCGGGGGCGGCAGCACCGCCCGGCTGACCGGCGCGGGTGCCGCGTTGATCGACCCGGTGGTGTCGGACGGGGCCGGCGCCGGGCTGCCCGAAAGGATGGAGCGCTGGTTATCCGTGTCGCCGAAGCGGGCGATTTCAGAGCTGCAGCCGGCCACCGTGGAAGCCATCAGGGCGACCGCGACCGCATGCGAAATCTTAGGAGACCGGGAAATCGTGACGGGCATACGCATCGCAACTCACTCACGCGCACTGGATCAACTTCCGCATGATTAAGCCGCTGTAACGTTGACAAAGCCTTAAGCCGACGGTTGGACTGTTGAAATATCGGACGCGATCGTGGCCGTTCGGCCACAGTCGAGTCGGAATCGTCAGCGCGGCGACGCCGCCGTTCCGGCCAGCAGGCCGCCGTCGATGACCAGTTCGGCGCCGGTCATATAGGCCGCCTCGTCCGAGGCGGCGAGCACGCACAAGGCGGCGACCTCCTCGGGCCGGCCGAAGCGCCTGAGCGGCGTATCGGCCACGAAAGCCGCCATCCGGGCCGCGCGATCGGGTCCGTCGCCGAGCATCGGCTCCCACATCGGCGTCAAGACGGCGGCCGGGTGAATCGAATTGCAGCGGATGGCGAGACCCTGCCCGGCACACCACAGCGCCACCGTCTTGGTATGGTTGCGCACCGCCGCCTTGGAGGCCGCGTAGGCGGCCGCGGCCGGGATGCCGACCAGGCCGGATCGGGACGAGATGTTAACGATCGCCCCCTGCCCGGCCGGCCGCATCGCCCGGATGGCATGCTTGCAGCCGAGAAAGACGCCGTCGAGATTGGTCGCGTGCACGGCGCGCCAGTCCTCGAGGCTGGCATGCTCGGGATCGTGGGCGACGACGCCGGCCTCGAAGCCGGTGATGCCGGCATTGTTGACCAGGATGTCGAGCCGGCCATGCGCGGCGACCGTCGCCCCGACGACCCGCTCCCAGTCCGCCTCGAGGCGCACGTCCAGGCGCGCGAAACGGTGCGGGGCGCCGAGCGCGGCGGCCACGGCCCGGCCGCCGGCCTCGTCGATGTCGGTCACCCAGACGATCGCCCCCTCGGCCGCGAAGGCCGCGGCCACCGCCGCGCCGATGCCGCGTGCGGCCCCGGTGACGATCGCGATCCTGTCCTTCAGCCGTCCCATGCCGCCCTCCGGGTTCGGTTTCGAGGGCCCGGGATTGCGAGTGAAGGCGGCGGAACCATGGCGGCCGCCGCTTTTGGAGGCCCGGCCCGCCGGTCAGCCGACCAGCGCGTCGACCGCGGCGCCGAGCGGCAGGTCGATCGTCCGGATATCCTGGTCGGCGAGAAATTTCGCCTCGTTGCGGGTCAGGGCGGCGGCCGCGACGATGGCGAAATGCGGCCCCGCCGACCGCTTCATGATCTGGCGGGCATAGGTGCGCAGCATCTGGTCGTGGAAGCGGCAGCCGACGAACAGGAAGCCACGCGTCGCCCGCCGCGCCTTCACGGCCGCAGGGATCGGCGACTGGATGTCGATCTCGGTCAGCACCTCGACATAGTCGGAATCGGCGACCAGGAAGTTCCGCGCCGGCCGGATGCCGCCATGCGGCGCATAGAGCACCGTCGCCGCCGTCTCGGCGGCCTCGGGCAGGATCTCGGCGCCCGACGGGTCGTAGGTCCGGGTCCAGATGTCGCGGAACTCGCCGGCGCGGGTCACGCCCTGGATCTCGGCGAAATCGGTCCGGCCGGCATGCCTGAGGCCCGCCGCCATGGCGCCCTCGTACCAGGTGTCGACGATCAGCGAGAGCGGCAGGGCGGCAAGGCCGGCATGCAGCCGGTTCGGGGCGACCGGCGTGGCGAAGATGTCGGCCATGAAGGCCTGCAGCGTCTTGCGGTGGCGCCGGCTCTCGATGAACTGGGCGACCGACCACATCGAAGTCCGGATGCGTCCGGGCGCCGGCGCCCGCTTGTGCAGTTCGTCGGCGACCGCCTCCGGCGTCGCCGGCACCGGCGCGGGGCCGTCCAGGCCGAGCAGGGCCGGCCCGAGATAGGGGACAAGTTCGTCGGCGGCGAGCCGCGCGCGAATGTCGGCCAGCACGGCCGGGGCGGCGGCGGGGGCGACGATGTCGAGATCGATCGTGGCGGCCATGTCAGTCCTCCCCACCGAGCTTGCGGGCATTGACGGTGATCGGCAGCCGGGTATCGGCCGGCATGTCGGGCAGGATCAGGGTCCAGCCGTTCTTCAGGCGCACCGAACCGCCCCAGAGGGTGTCCCTCTCGGTCTCCACGATCGGCTCCTCCAGGTCCTTCTTCGGCACATAGGCCGACAGTCCCTTGTCGCCGCGGCGGATCATCACTTTCATCGGCTCACTCCCGGCAGGTCGCTGCGGCCGGAGCGGGAAGCCCCGGCGCCCTCAGATGTCAGGCGGTCGCCTCGGGCCCGCCGGCCTCGGCCGCGGCGCCCGCTTCGGCCCCGGCCTGGGTCCTGGGGCGCGCCCGGACCGGTTCGGGCTTGTCGAGGCTGACCAGTTCCTTGCCGCGCATGCCCACGATGGTGCCGCGGTCGATCCACTCGACGGCATAGATATAGAATTGCTGCAGGAAGGTTCCGATGTCGCGCACATAGCCGACATCGCCTTTGGCGACCAGCATCTCGCCGATATCCTTGCCCCGATAGGTACCGTCATTCTTGACATACTTGGTCGACCGCACCTTCTCGCCCGGCATGAAGACCGGGGCCTTGCGGATTTCGATCTCCTGTTCGACGCCGAGACCCATCATCGCTCTCCCTGTCCCAGTCGTGATTGCGCCATCTCGCGTACGCCTTCGTCGGCATCGGCCAGCAGGCGCACGACGAGGGCGGCCGGCAGCCGCTCCGCACACAGAAATCGGACCCGGAAATCCGGATCGCCGGTCATCAGCACCAGCCGATCCGGCGCCAGCCGGCGCGCCACCTCGACCCGGACCAGCGGATCGGGATCGGCGACCAACCCGGGCAGCACATAGTCGGGCGCCCGCCGGGCGACCTCGCGGCGCACCGAGGCGTCGACATCGCGGGCGAGCCGGACCAGCAGCGCCGGTTCCGCCCGCCGGGCCGCAGCCAGCCGCACGGTATAATCGGGGTCCTCGAACAGCATGCCGAGGTCGTCGCCGGCGAGCCGCATGGCCAGCGCGATGCGGACGCGCGGTTCCGGATCGTCCTTCAGCGCCCGAACCCGGTTGAGCGGCAGCCGCAGGGCGACCATCGCTCTTACGTCCGGCTCGGGATCGCTCATCAGGCCGACCAGCCGGAACGGCGAGGCATAGCGGGCGGCGAGCGTGCGGACCTCGAAATAGGGATGCTCGAGATAGCGTTCGGCCTGGCGCGGATTGGCCGCGAAGAAGCGGTCGATCCGCCGGCCGCGCCGGTCCATCACACAGGTCCGGCCGAACTCGCAACGGCCCGCTGCCCGGGTCTCCTCGTGCGGACAATCCGAACAGGAGACCGGGTTGCCGAGCCAGTCGGTCGGCCCCTCCTCGGGATCGCATTCGGCACCCGCATCCGCCATGGCGGCCGGTCTCCCCGCTCATCGTCGCGCCGGACCCGAAGGTCCGGCTCAGGCCGCCTTCACGCAGGTGTTCGGCACCGGGCAGACATTGGCGCATTGCTGCACGTCGAAGGCGCCCTCGCATTCCGTGCACTTCTTCGGATCGATGATGTAGGTCTCGCCCTTGAACCGGATGGCCGCCGAGGGGCACTCGAATTCGCAGGCGCCGCAGGCGGTGCACTGGGAGGCGATGATCTTGAACGCCATGGGTCTCTCCTAGGCTTTGGGGGGTGGGCGACCGGCGGCGGGTTCCGCCGGACCGGGGGGCTGGATCAGGCGACGGCCTGCTCGATCGCGCGTCCGAAGGTCGCCGCGTAGAGGGCGCCGATCGCGGTTTCGATGTAGTCGAGGGCGTAGCGGTCGGTCGCCGTGATGCCGGCCGCGGTCAGCATGTCCTGCGGGCAGTCGCCGATCTTGGCGCACAGCACCACCGCGATGCCTTCCAGCGCCGCGATCACACCGTCGAGCGTCGCGTCCTCGCCGAAGCCGCCCATGCAGTAATTGTCGACCTTGCGGTGGCCGACGAAGACGATGCCCTTCGCCGACGCCTCGTAGACCTGGAATTCGCGGGCATGGCCGAAATGCTCGTTGACCCGGCCGCCGCCCTTGGTCGCCACCGCCACCAACAGCGTGCCGCCCTCCTGGGCGCTGTCCTTGACGGCCGCCACGGCGGATTGCTTGGCCGCGACATGATCGCCGCGCTCGCGGGCGACGACCTCGCGATAGGCCGCCCGTTTGGCCGGATCGTAGGCGACGGCCTCGGGCAGCTGGTCGAGCGTGAATTCCTGGCCGCGATCCTCGCCGAGCAGGCCGACCGCATCGGCGCGGCACTGGCGGCAATGGCGCATCAGCTTGGCGCCGCCCTCGAGCCGATCCTGCAGCGCCTTCAGCTCCATGGCGGTCGGCCCGCGCTGGCCGGTCAGGCCGTAATGGGTGCCGTGCGCCGGATCGGAGATCAGCGGCATGACATTGTGCAGGAAGGCGCCGCGCGCCTTGACCCAGCGATTGACCTCGATCAGGTGCTCGTCGTTGACGCCGGGGATCATGACCGAGTTGATCTTGGTCAGGATGCCGCGTGCGGTCAGCATCTCCAGGCCGAGCATCTGCCGCTCGTGCAGGATGCGCGCGGCCTCGACGCCGTGCCAGCGCCTGTGCTGGTAGAAGATCCAGGGATAGATCTTCGCCCCGATCTCCGGATCGACCATGTTGATCGTGATCGTGACGTGATCGACATTCATCGCCGCCAGCTCGTCGACATGGTCCGGCAGGGCCAGACCGTTGGTCGAGATGCACAGCTTGATGTCGGGAATGTCCTTGGAGATCTCATCGAAGGTCGCCCTGGTCTTGTTCCAGTCGTAGCAGGCGTCACCCGGGCCGGCGATGCCGAGCACGGAGAGCTGCGGCACTTCGTTGGCGACCGCGATCACCTTGCGCCGGGCCTGGTCGGGGGTCAGCTTCTCGGAGACGACGCCGGGCCGGCTCTCGTTGGCGCAGTCGTATTTCCGGTTGCAGTAGTGGCACTGGATATTGCAGGCCGGCGCGACCGCGACATGCATGCGGGCGAAATAGTGGTGCGCCTCTTCCGAATAGCAGGGATGGTCCTTGATCCGCTCCCAGACATCCGCGTCCATGTCGTCCGGCTTGGCGGACGATCCGCAGGACGAGGACGCGCAGCCGCCGGACTTGGCGGCGGCCTCGAGCGCCGCGAAGTCGATCGGCTGGGCCAGACTGTCGAGCGAGATCATCAGCGGCTGGTTCATCCTGGTCACTCCCCTCCGAGTGTGGTCGGGAACCGGATCGCAAGCCGCGTGCCAGGATATTTCTCTAGTAATTTCAGGTAGATGATCGAGACCGACACGGCCGCGACACGACACCCGACAGGCCTGTGTCGAGACCCCGACAAAGGCGGACGATATTTTTACCCGGATGATATTGCGTTTGGAATTCTATCCGGGTAGAAATCGCGACCCTTCTGGAGGTTCCCGACGATGACGACGACGACGACGATGACGACCGCAGCGACGACCGTGACCGCCTTCCTGGACGGCCGGCGCCTGGCGGCCGGCCCGCGGGCGGTCGTGGCGCAGGCCTTGGCCGCCCTGTCCGCGGAGGGGCAGGTCATGGCGCTGGTCTTCGACGACAGGTCGGGCGCGCAAGTCGATCTCGATCTGAGCGGGGGGCCCGAGGCGATCGCGGCCCGCTACGCCGAGGTCGCGCCGGCGTCCGGCGCGCCGGACAACAGCAACGACGAAACCGGCAGAGCCGGCACTTTCGACGAGGCCGGCAAGACCGGTGCATTCGACGAAGCCGGCAAGGCCGGTGCTTTCGACGAAGCCGGCAAGGCCGGCAGGGGCCGCCCGAAGCTCGGCGTGGTGGCCCGCGAAATCACGCTTCTGCCCCGGCATTGGGATTGGCTCGCCAGCCAGCCGGGCGGCGCGTCCGTCGTCTTGCGCAAGCTGGTCGACCGGGAACGCAAGCAGGCCGCCTGGGACGACATGGTCCGCGACCTGCGCGCCGCCACGCAGCGCTTCATGACCGCCATGGCCGGCGACCTACCCGGCTACGAGGAGGCCAGCCGCGCCCTCTATGCCGGCGACCACGCCCGCTTCGTCGCCGAGACCGAAGCCTGGCCCGCCGACATCCGCGACCACGCCCGCCGCCTGGCCGAGGGCGCGCTCGCCTGACCGGAGGCTGCGGATCGCTGAGCGCCGCCCGGCCCGTCGGTCAATACCGCTTCATCTCGACGCCGTAGCGCTTCAGGGCGTAGCCGATCTGGCGGGGGGTGATGCCGAGCAGGCGGGCGGCCTTGGCCTGGACCCAGCCGGTCCGCTCCATGGCGTCGATCAGCCGGTCCTTCTCGGTCAGCCGCGAGCCGAGCGCCGGACAGGTGCCGTCGCCGGCATGCTCGCAGGTCTGCGGGTCGGCGGCGCGCGGCGCGGATGGAGCGGTACCCGCAGACGGGATCCCCGGCGCCGCCGGGCCGTGGGATGGGCCGTGGGGGCCGTGGGGGCCGTGGGGGCCGTGGGCCGGGCCGCCGGGGAACGCGGCGGCAGCGGACGGGTGTGCGAGCGGGGCGGCCGAACCGGTCTCCGCCGCGGGCGTCCGGGCGGGTGCCGGAGACGGTGCGGGGGTAGGGGCCGGAGCGCGCGCCAGCACCGGCGTGACCGCGCGGCCGGCCGCAAGTTCGCCGACCGCATCGGCGGGTGCGCGCTTGCCGTGTCCGGTCCAGAGCAGCGCCGACAGGCAGTTTCCGGAGGCGCAGGCGAAGTCGTCATGCTGGATCAGGCTGCCGCGCGCCAAAGTCGCGGTGCGGCGGATGCAGTTCTCCAGTTCGCGCACATTGCCGGGAAAATAGCAGGACTTGAGCAGGTCCATGGCCTGCCCGGAGATGTCCAGCTTGCGCCCGTTCTCGCGGTTGAAGCGATCCAGAAAGGAACGGGCGAGCAGCGCGATGTCGCCGGGCCGCTCGCGCAGCGGCGGCAGGAAGACCGGCACGACGTTGATGCGATAGTAGAGATCGGCGCGGAATTCGCCCTTCGCCACGGCCTCTTCGAGATTCTTGTTGGTGGCGCAGATGAGGCGCACGTCGACCTTCAGCGTGCGATTGCCGCCGACCCGTTCGAACTCGCCCTCCTGCAGCACGCGCAACAGCTTGGCCTGGAAGCTCGCCGAGATCTCGCCGATCTCGTCGAGCAGCAGCGTGCCGCCATGCGCCATCTCGAACCGGCCGGCCCGCTGCGCCAACGCGCCCGTGAAGGCGCCCTTCTCGTGGCCGAACAGTTCCGATTCCAGCACGCTCTCGGGCAGCGCGGCGCAGTTCAGCTTGACGAAAGGCTTGGCCTTGCGCGGGGACAGGTCGTGGATCGCGCGAGCGAACAGCTCCTTGCCGGTGCCGCTTTCGCCGCGCAGCAGCACGGTCGAATTGGACCGGGCGACGATCGCGATCGTCTCCAGCACCTTGCGCACCGGCAGGCTCTCGCCGACGATGCCGCCGACCTTCGGCGCCGGCACCCGCCCGCGCGCGGCCAACTCGTCGCCGAGCGCCTTTTCCAGCGACCGGCGCTCGTCGAGCAGGCGCTGGCGGTCGGCTGCCAGAATCTTGTGCAACCGCACCGTTTGCCCGACCAGGTTCGCCACCATGGCCAGGAAGCGCAGATCCTCGTCGAACCGGAATTGCGCGCCGCCATCCCAGACCCGATCGATGGTCAGCGTGCCGAGCACGCGGTCGTCGGCCTTGATCGGCACGCCCAGGAAGGAGACGCGGCCCTTCAGATCGCGCCCGCCGGAGCCGGCGCTGCCTGCGAACAGCGGATCGTTGGCGATGTCCTGCACCACCATCGGGGTCGCGGTGGCGACCAGCCGGTCGATCACCGCCTGCGGCAGCGTCTCGATCGGTCGCCCCTTGGCGTCGCCGGCCCAGCCGGCGGTGGCGACGATCTCCGGATCGCCCGCCCCGTCCAGGATGACGATCATGCCGAGCCGCATCTGCAGGAACGAACTCATCACATTGACGACGCCGGTCAGCAGGCGTTCGAGGCGGACCGGCTCCGTCAGAATCTTCGAGATCTCGTAGATGCCAAGAAGCGCGATGTCCGACGATGTCTGGCTGCGTCGCATGGGAGCTTTCGCGGGTTCAAATTGACACGCATTTTCGACGAGCGTCACGGCGTGTTGCATGGCCGGTCCCCGTATACGAAAGGCCTGACGGCATTGCGAAGCTTTCAATTGCTATCAGGTTGCCACCGAACGACGGTACTGTCTTGCGCGAATTGCCGGCAAACGCATTCATTACTGCTTATTCGCACTGCACATCGAGACGCCGACTGTCCGTCTTTTTGCGTAGACCGCCGCCGTCAAAGCAGTTGCCCGCCGTTGATGTTGATCTCCTCGCCGGTGACGTAGCTGGCGGCCTCCGAACACAGGAAGGAGACCACGGCGGCGACCTCCTCCGGCCGGCCGAGGCGCTTCATCGGGATCAGCGGCACGAAGCGCTCCTCGGTTCCGGGCGACAGGATGTCGGTGACGATCTCTCCGGGCGCGACCGCATTGACGCGGATGCCGTAGGGGGCGAAGTCGACCGCCATCTCGCGGGTCAGCGCCGACAGCGCGGCCTTCGAGGTCGCATAGGCGGCGCCCGCGAAGGGATGCACGCGGGTGCCGACCACCGAGGTGATGTTGACGACCGAGCCGCGCGCCCGGGCCAGTTCCTCGAACAGCCCGCGGGCGAGCAGCAGCGGCGCCAGGAAGTTGACGTGGAAGACGCCCATCCACAGCGCATCGGGGGTGGTCAGCGCGTTGAGCCTTTCGCCGGCCGCGCCCTTCGGCGAGATGCCGGCATTGTTGACCAGCGCGTCGAGCGGGGCACCGGCGAGCCGCCGGCGGATCTCGGCGATGCCCTCCGGCAGGCCGTTGCGATCGGCGAGGTCGAGGCGGATATGGTCGTCAGCCCCTGTCTCCCAGGGGCAGAGACCGGCATCGAAGGGCTGCCGGGAGCAGGTCATGATGCGCCAGCCCTCGGCGGCGAAGCGCTTGACGATGGCGTGGCCGATGCCGCGGCTGCCGCCGGTGACCACGACGGTGCGCCGGCGCTCCGGTTCGGGGCCGGCGGGCTCGCCATGCGGAAACGGGCAACGGCCGGCGGGGGCGAAATCCGATCGGGCCAGCATGCGCGCCTCCCCTACCCGTCCGCGGCCGCAGCGGCGGCCGCAGCCGATCCACGCGGCACACCGACCCGCTCGAAGGCCGGCAGCTTGTCACCAATTCCGGGCATGGCACCCTCTCCGCAATGCACCGAGGGGCGAAATGCAGGCATCATGCCATCCGGCATGCCATTGATTTCATGATATCTTCCGGCGCGACCGGAATTGTCGGATGTCGCCCCTGTCGGAAAGCCGACAGGCCCCGGGCGGTGCGCGCGAAGGGTCGAGGCGGCCACCGCCCCCGCCTCCGGGGCATGGCCGCCTCTGTGTGCCCCCGGCGACGCGCAAGCCCCGATGACGAAACTGCAAGGCATGCCCGCAATGCGAAAACGTCGCATTGTGCAGTGCCGCAAAATTGGCTATATCCATCCTCGCAACGGTGACGTTGCAGCCCTCCTTGGGCGTTTCCTCCCTAGACTTAAGACCGCCCTCGAAAGAGCCGGCGGTCTTTTTTTTGACCTCGTGGAACGACCCGGCGCCGGGTCGTCGCAGCCGGCAGCGACGGGAGCCCGGCGGCGCGAGCGAGACCGGCCCGGCGGGACGCCGTAAGGCGCTGCCCGGCGGCAAGCCCCAGGGCGGGCGCACGAGGGTGCAGACTCCGGTGGAAAACCTTTGTTAACTTTTCCGTGCCGGGCGGGCTCCTGTACTCTTCAACGAGTCGCGGTTTGGCGAGGGGCGGCCATGGACGACGACATCGATCTTGAAATCGATACCATGTTCGCGCGAACCGCGTTCACGCATCTTCTGCCGCTTAAACGTTTGGGCGTGCCGGTCGCATCGTTGACCGCCTGCGCCCCTGCGGTGGGGGAACGGTCCATGCGAATCCTCGAGACTTTGCTCGAGGAGGCCGGATTCTCGATCAACGATCTGGCCGTCACCCGCGACGGCATGACCTACCGGGTCAAGCCGCATGTCGCGCGTGAACTCGGCTTCCGGCCGATGGTGCTCGACACCCTGTTGCGGAGGGTCGACGGGCGGCGGGTGTGGTCCGCCGTCACGGCCGATCAGCGGCGCGGCCTCGCCGTGACGGAGGCCGGAATCGTGGTCGGGCTGCGCTTCACCGCCGCCGCCGCCGTGCTGCCCATCCAGGCCGCGCCCGCCCAGGCCACGTCCGACCGGATCGCACCCGCGTCCATCACGCCGGTCCGCATCGCGGCGGAATAGGCCGCCGGGCCGGCGCGGCGCCGCTCGCAGCCCGGCACCGACCGCCCGGCACCGACCGCCCGGCCCCCTGATCTTCCGTTACGGTACCATCGCCGCCACGGGACCGGCCGCGTCCGCCCGTGCAGGGACCAGCCGGCAGGCGACGCGGGTGTCGGCATCGACCGCCACCAGGGGCGGCGGCGCCAGGCGGCAGGCCGGCTCGACCTGCGGGCAGCGGCTGGCGAAGGCGCAGCCCGCCGGGCGGTCGATCGGGTTCGGCACCTCGCCGGCCATCGGCGCGCGGTCGCGATTGGGCGCCTCGACATCCGGCACGGTCTCGATCAGCAGGCGGCTGTAGGGGTGGCGCGGGGTCGTGAAGACCGCATCGGCCGGGCCGGATTCCACGAAGCGGCCGAGATACATCACCGCGATATCGTCGGACAGGTGCCGCACCACCGAGAGATTGTGGCTGATGAACAGGTAGGTCAGCCCCAGTTCGGCCTGCAGCTGGCGCATCAGGTTGAGCACCTGCGCCTGGACCGAGACGTCGAGCGCCGAGGTCGGCTCGTCGCAGACCAGGAGATCGGCCTCGGTGGCGAGCGCCCGGGCGATCGAGATGCGCTGGCGCTGGCCGCCGGAGAATTCGTGCGGAAACTTGGCCGCGTCCGAGGCGGCGAGCCCGACCAGGCCGAGCAGCGCGCGCACCCGCGCCGAGATGGCGGCCGCGCCGGTCACGAGGCCCAGTTCCACCAGCGGCTCGGCGACGATGTCCTCCACCCGCCAGCGCGGATTGAGGCTGGCATAGGGGTCCTGGAAGATCATCTGCAGCCGCGGCCGGCGCGGCCGGCCTTCGGCGTCGGGCACGTCGTGGAGACGGATCGAGCCCGATGTCGGCCGCTCCAGTCCGACCACCAGCCTGGCGAGGGTCGACTTGCCGCAACCCGATTCGCCGACCACGCTGAAGGTGCGGCCGCGGCGGACCTGGAACGAGACCCCGTCGACCGCCTTCAGGATGCGGCGCGGCCGGCGCTCGACGATGCGCGTGATCAGCGGCGCGGAGACGTCGAAATGGCAGGCCGCGTCGACGGCCTCGAGCAGGATGGCGTCAGGCGCGGACATCGGCGGCCTCCGGAAGGAATGCGGCCGCCGACGCCGCGTCGGCATGGATGCAGGCGGCGCGATGGCTGGGCGCCGCCCGGAGGCCGGGCTCGGCCCGGGGCCCCTCCCCATGCTGGGCGCCGGCCACGATCTCGGCCAGCAGCGGCACCGCGGCGCGGCAGGCCGGCTCGGCCTTGGGGCAGCGCGGATGGAAGGCGCAGCCCTGCGGCATGGCGTCGAGGCGCGGCATGGAGCCGTCGATCTGGGCGAGCGCGGCGTTGCGCCGGCGCATCGACGGGATCGAGGCCATCAGGCCGGCCGTGTAGGGGTGACGCGGGCGGCGCAGCACCTCGGCGACCGGCCCGATCTCGACGACCCGCCCGGCATACATCACCGCGACCCGGTCGGCGGTCTCGGCGATCACGCCCATGTCGTGGGTGACCAGCATCACCGCCATGCCGCGTTCGCGGCAGAGCCGCTTGATCAGGCTGGTGATCTGCGCCTGGATCGACACGTCGAGCGCGGTCGTCGGCTCGTCGGCGACGAGCAGGATCGGATCGGCGGCAAGCGCCAGGGCGATCACCACGCGCTGGCGCATGCCGCCGGAGAACTGGTGCGGATACTGGCCGATGCGCTCTTCGGCGGCCGGAATGCCGACCTCCTTGAGGAGTGCCAGGGCGCGCGCCTCCGCCGCCGTGCGGTCGAGCGGCAGATGGGCCCGGATCGTCTCGACCAATTGGTCGCCGACCCGGATCAGCGGGTTGAGCGAGGTCAGCGGATCCTGGAACACGACGCCGATGCGCCGACCGCGGATGCGCCGCATGGCGTTGGCATCGAGCCCGTCGATGCGCGCGCCCTCCAGCATCACGGCGCCGCCGGCGACCCGGCCGGGCGGCTCCAGGAGGCCGATCACGGCCGTGCCGGTCAGCGACTTGCCGGCCCCCGATTCGCCGACCACGCCCAGGATCTCGCCCGCCGCGATCTCGAAGCTGACGCCGCGCAGCGCCGGCAGCACGCCGCGGCGCGTGTCGAAGGCGACCTCCAGGCCGCGGATGTCCAGAACCGGTCCCGCGCTCATGGCGTGCCCCTCACAACCGGACCGCTCACCACCGGATAGGCCGAGGAGAAGATGTCCTCGACCGGCGGATGGCCCCAGGTCCGGACCGGATATAGCGCCATCAGCCGCTCGAACTGCGCCTGCGCGCGGCGCTTGTCCGCCGCCTCGTCGACGCCCGGGATGACGCCGTCGAACATCGACCAGCGCCCGTCGACCATGACGTGGCGCACGTCGCGGCCATGGCCGGCGAGCAACAAGGTCTGGATCGGGTCGATCTGCTGGCCGATATGCGGCCGGTCGAAATCCACGACGATCAGGTCGGCCTTGCCGCCTGGCGCCAGCCGGCCGAGATCGGGCCGCCGCAGCGCGTCGGCACCGTTGAGGGTGGCGGCATCGAAATAATGCTCCGACCGGCAGGCGGTCGAGCCGTCCATGACGCGCGCCAGGATGATGCCGACCTGCATGTTCATGATCATGTCGGGCGGCGCGGTGTCGGTGCCCATGGCGATGTTCAGGCCCATCTCCCGGTAGCGCGTGAAGGAGCGGATGGTGTTGCCGTGCCGCCCGGAGACCAGCGGGCAATGCACCACCGTCGCGCCGTGGTCGCGGATGATCTCCAGATCGCGGCCGGGGCGGTCGATGCCGGGCACGCCGGAGACCCAGGTGGCATGCGGCAGCAGCGTCATGGCGCCGAAGAAGCCGAGGCTTTCCAGCCATTCCGGCGGGCTCATGCCGCGCAGCTTGACGACCATGTCGTATTCGATCTTCGACTGGCAGCAGTGTAGCCGGACCGGGATGCCCATTTCGCGCGCGGCCGCCGCGGTGCGGGTCAGCAGGTCCGGCGTGCAGGTCTCGATCCGGTCGGGCGCCAGCATGGCGCGGACCAGCCCGCCGGCCGTGCCGTCGACATCGCGCGCGAAGGCGAGCGCCTCCGCGAGGCTTTCGAGCCCGCGCGCCTCGTCGAACCAGGGCTCGATCTGCCCCTCGCCGACCAGCACCTGATTGCCGGTGCGATAGGCCGGGCCGAGATAGACGCGCAGGCCCAGATCCTCGGCCGCCGCCGCGGCGCCCTCGAACTCGGCGCGCGTCTCGCCCCAGGCCCGATAGAACAGCGAGGCGATCGGCAGCGCCGTGGTGATGCCGTTGCGCAGGAGCGACGCGAAGGCATAGCGCTTCTGGAAGACCAGATCGTCCTCCGACAGCATCTCGAACGGGCCGGCCTTCAGATAGTCCTCCGGCCAGACGCGGCCCTTCTTCCAGGCCGGCTGGTTGTCGAAGCCGAGGATGGTCGTGTCGAGATCCGACAGCGCATCGAGATCGACGAAGCCGGGCGCGATCATGGCATTGCCGAAATCGAGCCGCCGGGCGACCTCGCCGGAGAAGCCGTGGCCGACGAAGACCACACGGTCGTCCTCGACCACCACCTCACCGTCGGCAAAGAGGACGTGCCCGCCGCGCCCGCCGGCGGGATCGGCGCGGTGGCCGACGACCCAGCGGGCGGTCAGGAGCGTGCGGCCGGACAGACGCGCCGGCGCCATCACGGCGCCTCCCGGAGCACGGCGCCGTTGCGGGCGACGACCCGGCCGCGCTTGATCACGATCCGGTTCGAAGGCCGCGACACGACCGCCTCGGTGATCGCCTCGCCGGGCACGATCAGGAGATCGGCGACGCAGCCGACATCGAGCCCGTAGCCGGCCAGGCCCATCACCCGCGCGCCACCATGGGTGACCACGTCGAAGGCCAGCTCGACCTCCTCGTCCTTGCGGAAATTGTTGCGCAGGCCGAGGAACATCGCCCGTTCCAGCATGTCGGCATTGCCGTAGGGACCCCAGGTGTCGCGGATGCCGTCGGAGCCCGAGCAGATCCGCACGCCGGCCGCCGCGAGCTTCGCGATCGGCGGCGCCGGCCGGCTGGCCGGGCCGGTGGTCATGATGGCGATGTCGAGTTCGGCGAGCGCCGCGATCAGCGGATCGACCAGCGCCTGGTCGGGATCGCCGAGGCAGAAGGCATGGCTGACCGTGACCTTGCCGGTCATGCCGAGCGCGCGGGTGCGCTCGATGATCAGCTCCATCGAGAAGGCCCCCATCGTGCCGCCCTCGTGCAGATGGATGTCGACCGGCTTGCCGTAGCGCTCGGCGAGCCCGAAGACCACGTCGAGCTGGCCCTTCGGATCGCGGTCGATGGCGCAGGGGTCGAGCCCGCCGACCACGTCGGCGCCCATCTTCATCGCCTGGTCGAGCAGGTCCGCCGTGCCGGGCCGGATCATCAGGCCGGATTGCGGGAAGGCGACGATGTCGATGTCCATGATGTCGGCATAGTCGGCGCGGGTCTGCAGCACGCCCTCCATGCCCCAAAGGCCGATCTCGGTATCCACGTCGACATGGCTGCGGATCGCGGTCGAGCCCATGCGCGAGGACTGCACCACCTGGCGGGCGGACTGGCGTGCCGGATCGATGTTGATCAGCTTCTTCAGCCGGCGCTCGTTGTCGATCTTGTCGATCAGCCGCGGCCCGGCATCGTGCGGGCGCCAGCCCATGCCCCAGAGCGACTTGTCGAGATGGGTGTGGGCCTCGACCAGGCCGGGCGTCAGGATCGCCCCGCCCCCGTCCAGCACCTCGACGCCCGCCGGCGCCGGCAGATTGGGGCCGATCGCGGCGATCCGGCCGGCCTGGACATGGACATCGGCCGCGGCACCGGCCATCGGGCGGACGTTGCGGATGAAGAGATCGTGGCTCATCGGGCGGTCCTCGGCAGGGGCGCGTGGGGTCGGGACGGGGTTCAGCGGAGCTTCGGGTTCAGCGCGTCGCGCAGCCAGTCGCCGATCAGGTTGACGGCGAGCACGATCAGGCCGAGCTGCAGGGCGGGAAAGACGACCACCCACCAGGAGCCGGAGAAGAGATACTGGTTGCCGATGCGGATCAGCGTGCCGAGCGAGGGCCGCGTCACCGGCATGCCGACGCCCAGGAAGGACAGCGTCGCCTCCGACAGGATGGCGAGGCCGAGATTGAGCGTCGCGGCGACCAGCACCGGGGTCAGCGTGTTGGGCAGGATGTGCCGGCGCATGATGCGCGCGGCGCTGACGCCGATGATGCGCGCGGCGAGCACATATTCGCGCCGCCGCTCGACCATGGTCGAGGCACGCACCGTGCGGGCATATTGCACCCAGCCGGTCAGCGCGATCGCGCCGATCAGGATCACGGCCGAGAAATTGTCGCGGATGCCCGCCGGCAGCAGGCCGCGGAAGATGGCGCTGACCAGGATGGCGACCAGCAGCGTCGGGATGCTCAGAACCGTGTCGGCGAAGCGCATCAGGAGCATGTCGGTGCGCCCGCCGAAGAAGCCGGCGACGAGGCCGATCGAGACGCCGATCGCCATGGCGGCGGCGACGCTGGCCAGCCCGATGGCGAGCGAGACGCGCGTGCCGTAGAGGATCGCCGACAGCATGTCGCGGCCCTGCGGGTCGGTGCCGAGAATGAACGGCCATTCGCCGCCCTGGACCCAGACCGGCGGCAGTTCCGCCTTGTCGACGAAGAGCTGCGACAGGTCGTAGGGGTCCTGGGGGGCGAACAGCGGCGCCGCGAAGGCGCTGATCACCAGGATGGCGAGCAGCAGCGCGCCAAGGACCGCGGTCGGCGACCTGCGGAAGCTCCAGCCGAGATCGCTGTCGAGAAACCGCCGCAGCGCATGCGGGCGGGCCGGCGGGGTCGTCGCATCAGCGGCCATGTCCGCCTCCCACGGTGTCGACGCGAAGGCGCGGGTCGACCAGCGCATAGGTCATGTCGACCAGCGTGTTGACGGCCACGAACACCGCCGAGACCACCATCAGGTAGCCGGCCATGACCGGGATATCGACGAAGCTGACCGCCTGCACGAACAGGAGCCCCATGCCGGGCCACTGGAACACGGTCTCGGTGACCAGCGCGAAGGCGATCAGGTTGCCGATCTGCAGGCCGGTGACGGTAATCACCGGCATCAGGCAGTTGCGCAGCGCGTGACGGAACTGGACGGCCGGCTCGGACAGGCCGCGGGCGCGGGCGAAGCGGATGAAGTCGGCCCGCATCACCTCCAGCATCTCCGCGCGCACCAGCCGCATCACCAGCGTGATCTGGAAGAAGGAGAGCGTGACGGCCGGCAGGACCAGCGCGGTCAGGCCGGACTTGGTCAGAAGCCCGGTCGACCACCAGCCGAACTTGACCACCTCGCCGCGCCCGAAGGCCGGCAGCCAGCCGAGCGTCACCGAGAAGACCAGGATCAGCAGGATGCCGACCGCGAAGCTCGGCAGCGAGACGCCGAGCACGGACAGGAACTGCAGCGTCTGCGCCAGGAAAGATTTCCTATGCACCGCCGTATAGACGCCGAGCGGCAGCCCGATCAGGAGCGACAGGACGGTGGCCACGATGACCAGTTCGAAGGTCGCGGGAAAACGCTCTGCGATCAGCGGGAAGACATCCTGCTGATTGCGGTAGGAGATGCCGAAATCGCCGCGCGCCGCATTGGCGACGAAGGCGAAATACTGCTCGGGGACCGAGCGGTTGAGGCCGAGCCGCTCGCGCAGTTCGTCGCGCTGCTGCTGGCTGGCCTGCTCGTTCAGCATCAGTTCGACCGGATCGCCGACGAAGCGGAAGATCGTGAAGGCGATCAGGGCGACGGCGAGCATCACCCCGACCGCCTCGGCCAGGCGCTTCACCAGAAAGGCGAGCATCGACAATCTCCGTTCAGCACATCCGGACCGACGGGCGGGACCGATCGGCGGCGGCGCGTTCTGCGATCCGCGCCGCCGCCGTCATCGTCACTTCACCTTGGCGAGCCAGAGGCGCGGCTTGTTGTCGGGGCTCTGCACCATCACGTCGACGGAGCCGGACCGGATAGCCCAGGCCATCGGCTGCTGGTGCATCGGGATGAACATGATCTCGTCCTTGGCGATCTTGAGCGCCTCGGTCATCATCGGGATGCGCTTCTTCGGATCGAGCTCGACGCCGCCCTTGTCGGTCAGTTCGTCGATGCGCGGATCGCCCCAGCCGGCCCAGTTGAACACGCCCGCCGACCCGCTCTTGGAATGCAGCACCTGCACCAGCAGCGAATAGGTGTCGATCATCGGCTCGGTCGCCCAGCCGAAGGTGATCACGTCGAATTCGCCCTTGACGCGCTTCGGCGTCTGCTGGGCACGCGGCGCGATCGACAGGTTCGGCTTCAGCCCGGCGCGCGACCACATCGAGGCGACCGCCTGGCAGAGCTCCTCCTCGTTGACGAGGCTGTCGTTGTTGCAGTTCATCAGGAACGAGAAGCCGTTCGGATAACCGGCTTCGGCGAGGAGCTTCTTGGCGCCGTCGAGATCGAAGGGCGGGCGCTTGTCGAGCTCCGGCACATAGCCCGGGATGGCGGGGGCGACCAGCGAGCCGGTCGTCCGCGACAGGCCGCGCATGACGCGCTTCTGCACCGCATCGGCATCAATCGCCTGGTAGAGCGCCTGGCGGACGCGCTTGTCCTTGAAGGGATTCTTGTCGGTCACGTCGCTCTCGACAAGCTTGTCCTTCATGTTGAAGACCATGTAGACGGTGCGCAGCTCGTTCGACTGCAGCACCTTCACGTCCGGCGAGGCGGTCAGCCGCGGCAGATCCTGCAGCGGCGCCAGATTGGTGAAGTCGATCTCGCCCGACAGCATCGCGGCGACGCGGGTCGCCGACGAGGTGATCGGCGTGAACTCGATCCGGTCGATATTGTGGACCGGCTTGTCCCACCAGTCCTTGTTGACCACGAACACCGTCTGCGCATCGGCGCGGCGGGATTCGATCTTGAACGGGCCGGTGCCGTTGGTGTTGCGCGTGGCGTAGTTCTCGACGCCCTTGCCGCTGTCGGTCGGCAGCAGCGCGTCGTTGGCGACCATCCACTCCTTGTCGAGGATGTAGATGTTGGTCAGGTCGTTGAGCAGCAGCGGATAGGGGCCGTTGACCTCGATGTCGACGGTGAAGTCGTCGACCTTGGTGGCCGACTTGTAGGCCGGCAGGTTGCCCTTCAGCGGCGAGGTCGGATGGGTGACGCGCTCCAGCGAGGCGACCACGTCGTCGGCCGTGAAGGCATTGCCGTTGTGGAACTTGACGCCCTTGCGCAGGTGGAAGCGCCAGACGGTCGGCGACACGGTCTCCCAGCTTTCCGCCAGCGCCGGCTCGATCTTCAGATCGCCGGTGTAGCGGACCAGGCCTTCATAGACGTGGTTCAGAACCGAGAGGGTGAAGGTCTCGCCGAACGAGTAGGGATCGAGCGACGCGATCTCGCGGCCGGCACCCCATTTCAGCGTCTTGGCCTCGGCCACGCCACCGGCCAGCATGGAGAGCGCGGCCACGGCCGCCAGGAGATTGCGCTTCATCGACATGGGTTCTCCCCCGATCCCGCGTCGCGGCTCCGTTGCCGCGCGCTTCGTCACGACCATGGGCGGTCGATTTCGTCGACCATCCGATACCCATATGGTATGCAGTATTGTCGCCCGCCGGCCAAGAGGCTTGACGCCACAAATAGAGGCAGGATGGCTGTCCGGGCCGCGGCGCGGCGCGGCATTTTGATGCGAGGCGCCTGCATTTCCTGCTGGATTTCGATCGCCCGGGGTGCCAAAAATTTCCTCACTTGGTATGCGATCGAACGTTCTATATGTATGCGAAATGCCATTGTGGGAGCGCACCGTGCGCGAACCGAAAAACAAGACAGAACCGGCGACATCGGCTCCGGCCAGCCCGGAGCCCGATGGCAAGGCCGGATCGCGGGCGGCGCTCGTCTACCGGGCGCTGCGCCGCGCGATCATCGAGCAGGCCCTGATGCCCGGCTCGAAGCTGCCCGAGGACGCGATCGGCGAGCGGCTCGGCGTCAGCCGCACCCTGGTGCGCGAGGCGCTGGCGCGGCTTGCGACCGAGGGCCTGGTCGAGCTGCGGCACAATCGCGGCGCCACCGTCGCCTATCCGAGCCTTGAGGAGGCACGCGACGTCTTCGCCGTGCGCCGGGCGATGGAGCGGCTGGTGGTCGAGGAGCTGTGCGGCCGGCTGACGCGCGCGCAGGCGCAGACCCTGGAGGCCCATGTCGCGGCCGAGGATCGGGCGCAGGGCCGCAACGGCCCGGAATCGATCCGGCTGGCCGGCGAATTCCACCTTCTGCTGGCCGCGATGACCGGCAATGCCCTGCTCGAACGCTACGTCAACGAGGTCGCCTCGCGCTGCTCGCTGATCCTGGCGATCTACGGCCGGCCGCATTCCTCCGAATGCGCCGTCAACGAGCATCGCGAGCTGATCGCCGCGCTGGCCTCCGGCGATGCCGCGCGCGCCACGCATCTGATGGACCACCATCTGGAAGCCGTCATGGGCCGCGCCCTCATCAAGGCGCGTGCCGAACCCGACATCCGCGACGTGCTCGCCGCCTATGCCGAGACCGAGGGCCTGGAGCCCGGTCCCGCCCGCACGCCGCCCAAAGCCCGCTCGCGCGCGAGGACCTGATGACGCTGACCGACACCCTTGCGGCCGCCCCTGCCCGGCCGGAGACCGACCCGCCCTCGATCGGCTTCGATTTCGCCGCGCTGACGCCGCGCGACCGCTACAAGATCCTGATCGGCACCGTCATTCCGCGGCCGATCGCGCTGGTCACCACCGTCGACCGCACCGGCCGCGCCAATGCGGCGCCGTTCAGCTTCTTCAACTGCCTGTCGGCCGACCCGGCCATCCTGGCGCTCGGCGTCGAGTTCCGCTCGGACGGCTCGTCCAAGGATACCGGCCGCAACATCCGCGATACCGGCGCCTTCACGGTGCATATCGTGTCGGATGCGATCATGGACGCGATGAATGTCTGCGCCGTGCCCTTCGCGCCGGAAATCGACGAACTGGCCGAAGCCGGTCTCGCCACCGCGCCGGGCACCAGCGTGCCGAGCCCGCGCATCCTGGCCGCGCCGGCGGCGCTCGAATGCCGGCTGCACAGCTTCCTGGACATCGGCTCGTCGCGCGAGATCATCCTCGGCGAGGTGCTGCACGTCCATATCCATGCCGATGCGGTCGATCCGGTCCGCCTGCATGTCGACCATCGCGGCATGGACGCGATCGGCCGCATGGGCGGCCACGGCTATGCCCGCACGCGCGACTATTTCGACCTGCCGACCATGTCGGTCGCCGACTACGCGGCGCGGCAGGCGAAGGGGTAGAGGCGGCCCCGCACGGGCGCCCTTGGTGCCCCTTGGCGCTCCTGGCGCCCCGCCCGGCTCAGACCGAGCGGCCGCCGTCGACCTCGATGGTCGTGCCGGTGACGATGCGGGCGAGGTCGGAGGCGAGATAGAGCACGGCGGCGGCGACATCCTCGGGGCGGACGATCTCGCCCATCGGGATCATCGCCGCGAAGGACTGCGCCGCCTCCGCCACCGGCCTGCCATGCGTGAAGCCGCTCAGCATCGGCGTCTCGGTGGCGCCCGGATTGACCGCGTTGACGCGTATGCCCTCTTTGGCCAGTTCCAGCGCGAGCGACTGGGTGACCGCGATCGCCGCCGCCTTCGAGCCGGCATAGGCGGCCAGGCCCGGCTTCGGCCGGACGCCGACATTGGAACAGATGTTGACGATCGAGGCCGCGCCGGCTGCCCTCAGCGCCGGCAGGCAGTGCTTCGCGGTCAGGAACAGCGAGCGCACGTTGACCGCCATGATCCGGTCCCAGGCCTCGACCGCCATGGCGTCGATCGCCGTATAGGACTGCGGAATGCCGGCGCAATTGACCAGAATATGCAGCGGCCCGCCGACCCTGGCGGCCAGCCGGGCGACGCTCGCCTCGTCGGCGACATCGCACTGCCAGCCCGCCGACCCGTCGACCGCCGCAGGCGCGTCGCTCTCGGCAAGCCCGATATCGGCGACAATCACCTCCGCGCCGCTCGCCCGGAACTGCGCCGCGATCGCCCGGCCGATGCCGGAGGCGCCGCCGGTGACGAGCGCGCGCTTGCCGGCGAGGAGCGTCGGCATCGCGCCGGTCGGAACGGAGGGCACAGCCATGGGGTCAGGCCTTGTGGATGTTGATGGCGTGAATCTCGGTGAATTCGGCGAGACCGGCCTCGGCATTCTCGGTGCCGATGCCGCTCTGCTTGATGCCGCCGAAGGGCATGTGGCGCCGACCGAGCCGAGACTGGGCATTCTTGTTGATGAAGGTCATGCCCGCTTCCAGCCGCCGCGCGAGCGCGAGGCCGCGGTCGAAATCCGTCGTCCAGATCGACGAGCCGAGGCCGTATTCGGTGCCGTTGGCGAGCGCCACGACTTCGTCCAGGCTGTCATAGGCGATCACCGGCAGGACCGGGCCGAACTGCTCGCAGGTGACGACCTCGAAATCGGGACCCGGGCGGCGCACCAGGGTCGGGCGGATATAGTTGCCCTCCGCCCAGGTCGCCGGGTCGACCGGCTGGCCGAGTTCGACCAGGTCGCCGCCGGCCGCGCGGGTCTTGGCGACCAGCCCGTTCAGGAAGGCCAGCTGGCCGGGATTGTTGATCGGCCCGAAGGTCGTACGCGGGTCGAGCGGATGGCCGATGCGGACCTTGTCGAGATGGGCGGCGAGCCGCTCGAAGAAGGCGTCGTAGATCGCCTCCGGCACGTAGAGCCGCTTGATCGCGAAGCAGAACTGGCCGGAGCGGTGGAAGGCGCCGGCCGCCAGCATCGGGATGCCCTTGTCGAGGTCGAAGTCGTCGAGCACGATCGCCGCATCGTTGCCGCCGAGCTCGAACTGGACGTTCTTCAGCGTGTCGGCGGCCGTGCGCATGATCGCCCGCGCGGCGACGCCGCCGCCCGTGAACGAGATCAGCCGCACCTTGGGATGGGCGGCGAGCGCGGCGCCGACCTCGGCCCCGCCATGCACGACGTTGATCACGCCCTTCGGGAACAGCGGCGCCAGCGCGGCCATCAGCAGCGCGATGCCGGCCGGGGCGGTCGGCGGGGTCTTGATGACCAGCGTGTCGCCGGCGACCAGCGCGGGGGCGAACTTGCGGATCAGGAGCACGATCGGCGCGTTCCAGGGCACGATCGCAGCGACGACGCCGATCGGGCGGCGCTCGATGCGCACGATCGAGGTGGCATCCTCGATCACGACCGGCTCCAGCGCGGCCTGGGCGGCGGTGACGTTGTCGCGCGCCGCGAAGGCGGCGCCGCGCAGTTCCAGGACGATCTCGGCCGGCAGCATGCCGGTCTCGCGCACGACCACGCCCGCGAGCCCGTCGAGCCCCTTCTCGGCCTCGGCCTCGATCAGGTCGGCGGCCTTCAGGACAAGCGCGGCGCGCTCGGCGACCGGCACCCGCGACCAGCTCTTCAGCGCCCCGGCGGCGGCCGCGACGGCGCGGTCGACCAGCGCGGCATCGGCGGCGGCGACCCGCGCCACCACGTCGGCGGTGCGACCGGGATCGCGCACCTCGAAGCGGGTCTCCCCGCCGATCCAGGCGCCGTCGACGAAGTTATCGATCGTGAGCGGCGCGCTGCCGGCCTTGACGATGTCCAGCATGGCGGTCCTCAGCGGTGATAGTTGATGGCGTGGTAGTCGATATATTCGCGCAGGCCGATCGGCGAGCTTTCCCGCCCGATGCCGCTCTGCTTGACCCCGCCGAAGGGGATGTTCTTCTGGCCGAGCCGCGACGTGCCGGCATTGTTGACGAAGGTCATGCCGGTTTCGAGCTCGCGCGCGACCGCGACGGCGCGGTCGGTGTCGCGCGTCCAGATCGACGAGCCGAGGCCGAGTTCGCCGGCATTGATGCTGTCGATGACGGCATCGAGATCGTCATAGCGCACGACCGGCAGGAGCGGCCCGAACTGCTCGACCTGGACCAGTTCGGCTTCCGGATCGATATCCGAGACCAGCACCGGGCGCATGTAGTAGCCGTCGGCCTCGGACTTCTCGGAGACCCAGCTGCCCAGCTCCTCGACCGTCGCCCCGCTCGCCCGGGTGCGCGCCAGGAGCCCCTGCAGGGCGCGGTACTGGCCGGCATTGTTGATCGGCCCGAAGGTGACGCCCGGTTCCAGCGGATGGCCGACGCGGAACTTGTCGACCTCGGCGCGGATGCGCGCGACGACCTCGTCATAGAGCGAAGACGGGGCATAGACCCGCTTGACCGCGAAGCAGAACTGGCCGGAGCGGCGGAAGGCGCCGCCGACGATGCGCGGGATGGCGAGATCGAGATCGGCATCCTCCAGGATGATCGCCGGATCGTTGCCGCCGAGCTCGAACTGCACGCCCTTCAGCCCCTCGGCCGCATCCTTCATGATCGCGCGCGCGACCGTGCCGCCGCCCGTGAACGAGACCTTGCCGACGAGCGGATGGGTGGCGAGCGCCCGGCCGACCTCGGCGCCGCCATGGACGACGTTGATCACGCCCGGCGGGAACAGCGCGGCCATCTTCTCCAGGAGGAGCGAGAGGCCGATCGGCGCGGTCGGGGCCGGCTTGACCACGACCGTGTTGCCGCAGATCAGCGCCGGCGAGACCTTGCGCATGGCCAGGATGATCGGCGCATTCCAGGGCACGATGGCGGCGATCACGCCGATCGGACGCTTCTCGACGCCGACCCAGCTCTCCGCATCCTCGTAGGCCTCGGGCGCCAGGAAGGCGGCACCGGCCTCGGCATTGTCGCGCACGATATTGGCCGCCATGCCGATCTCGGCGGTGTTGGTGGCGACCAGCATGCCGCTCTCGCGCGCCATGATGCCGACCACCGCGGGCGCCTCGGCCTCCAGCAGATCCGCGGCCTGGCGGAGCAGCGCGGCGCGGGTCTCGACCGGAGTCTCGCGCCAGGTCCTGAAGGCCTCGGCCGCGGTCCGGACGGCGAGATCGACCTCATACGCCCCGCCCCGGGCGACCAGGCCGACCATGTCGGCGAGGCGGCCGGGATCGCGCACCTCGTCGCGCGCCGCGGAGGCGACCGGCGCGTTGCCGATCCAATGGTCGATCCGGAGGGGGGAGTCTGTGGTCATGCTCGGTCCTTTGCGGCCGGGGTCCGGCCGTCGTCCGGTCAATCGATGGTGCGTTCGACTTCGTAGTCGGGTCGCGGCGCCAGCGCGGCGATGCGTGCGCGCAAGTCGGGCGTCATCGCGAAATCGGCCGCGTCGAGATAGTTGCGCATCTCGGCGACCGTCTCGGCCCCGATGATCGGCGCGGTGACGGCCGGATGGGAGGCCGCCCAGGCGACCGCCAGCATGGCCGGATCGACGCCGATCTCGTCGGCGATCCGGCAGAATTCGGCCGCGATCTCGAAGTTGCGCCGGTCCTCGTAGCGCTTCAGGTAGCGCGGTTCGGCCAGCCGTCCGCGCCGCGCGCCGTCGGGATCGGCATTGGCGCGGGTCAGGAGACCGCTCGCCAGCGGCGAGAAGATCATCACCGCGAGGCCCTTGGCCTCGGCCAGCGGGAACAGCTCGTATTCGGCCTGGCGCTTGACCAGGTTGTACATCGGCTGGACCACGTCGAAGGCGACCAGCCCTTGCGCCGCCGAGACGCCGAGCGCGTCGGCGATGCGCCAGGCCGACCAGTTCGACACGCCGGCATAGAGGATCTTGCCCTGGCGCCGCAGGTCCTCGAAGGCCTTGAGCGTCTCCTCGACCCGCGTGAAGGGGTCGTAGTGATGGGCGAAATAGACATCGATCCGGTCGGTGTCGAGCCGGCGCAGGCTCGCCTCGACCTCGGCCATGATGTGCCGGCGCGACAGGCCCGAGCCGTTGGTGTCCTTGGACATCGGCCGGCAGACCTTGGAGGTGATGACGATGTCGTCCCGGTCGGCCTTCATGCAGGCGCCGAGCAGGCTCTCGGCCCGGCCGCCGCCCGCATAGGAATTGGCGCAGTCGAAAAAGTTGATGCCGGCTTCGCGGCAGGCGCCGTAGAGGGCATGCGCCGTCTCGGGCGTCGCATAAGAGCCGAACGACATGGTGCCGAAGCACAGAGTGGAGACGCGGGTCCCGGTCCGGCCGAGCTGCACATACTTCACGCCGACATTCCTCCCGGTGCGGTCCGACCGCCTGCCCTCGTCCGGCCGATCCGCCGGCGGGCCTTTCCCGACAATCGCCCGAAGGCGAGCCTCCCTCGGACCCGACCGAAGGCGAGCCTCCCTTGGGCCAGCCCGAAGGCGGGCCTCCCACGAGCCCGCCCGAAGGCGGGCCTCCCACGAGCCCGCCCGAAGGCGGGCCGTCCGAGGTCTGATGTCACGGCCTCGGCAAAAAGTCAATTTTATAGCTTTTACCTTTTTGCAGACCGGCTCAGCGCAGCTTGAAGTCGATCCGGACCTTGTCGCCGCGATAGATGCCGTCGGCCAAGAGCACCAGTTCGCCCTCGGCATCGACCGCGCAGCGCTCGATCTTGGCGACCGGGTGGCTGAGCGGGATGTCGAGCAGGTCGGCGGTGATCAGGTCGGCGCTGCCGATGGTCAGCGTCTGGGTGGCGTCGGTGATGACGAGGCCGGGCACGTCGGCGACCAGCCGCAGGGCGGTCTTGGCCGAATAGGCCTCCTCGGGGATCAGTGGGCAGATGCGTTCGGCGACATAGACATCGGCGATCAGGAAGGCCTCGCCGTCGCGGGTGTGCCGGCGGCGCAGGTGCCGGTAGGCCGCGGCGGGGCGGCCGATGCGCCGGCCGGCGGTCGGCAGCTGCACGCCGCGCTCGTCGTGCAGGATCTCGATCTTCGCCTTGTCGCGGGCGATCAGCATGCCCTTCCAGTCGGTTTCGACCTGGCACCAGAGGTCCTGCGACGGGCGCTCGCGCACGAAGGTGCCCTTGGCGCGGAAGCGCTCGATCAGCCCCTCGCTCTCCAGGATGTCGAAGGCCTGCCGGATGGTCATGGTCGCGACGCCGCAGTCGCGGGCGAGCGATTCGACGGTCGGCACCTGCATGCCGACGGCCCATTCGCCGGTCTCGATGCGCCGCCGGAACAGGGTCGCGAGCTGGATATAGCGGGAGACCGCGCTCTTCTTCAGCGCTTCTGCCGTCGTCTGCCTGCCGCCCGCCACCTCTGGCCTCCTCCCGCCGACCCGCCCGACCGGGCTTATGTCGATCATATAGATTATGGGTGAATGCCGCGCGCCGCCATCCCGTGCCGGATCGCCTCCCAGCCGGCCGGCGCCACCGGGAGTGTCGGCCGCGATCCCGTGCCGGATCGCCCCCTCAGCCGGCCGGCGCTACCGGGAGCGCCGGCAGCGGCGTCAGCTGCCCGGGCGCCTCGACCCGGCCGGCGACCAGTTCGACGCCGAGGCCCACCGGCAGCGGAATCCGGTGCACGTTCAGCGTCAGCGCGACCATGCAATAGTAGCCGACCAGCGCGGTCAGTTCGACCACGCCGCCCTCGCCCCAGCGCGCCAGCACCGCCTGATAGGCCGCCTCGCCGACATCGCCGCCGGTCAGCATGTCGCGGACGAAATCGTAGACCTCGCGATCGGCCGGGTCGGCGAGCGCCGGCGCCGCGCCGTCGCGGATCGCCTCGATCGTCGCGACCTCCAGCCCGGCCGCCTCGGCCGCCCGGCGATGCACGCCCCATTCGAGCTCGCTGTTCCAGACCCGTGCGGTCATCAGCACGGCGAGTTCGCTGAGCCGGGTCGGCAGCCTCGTGCGGTAGCGCAGCGTCTCGCCCAGCTGGCTCCAGCGTTCGGCCAGTTCCGGATTGTGCAGGGCGGCGCGCAGCGGCCCGACCAGCTCGCCGCGCCGGCCGTTGATGATCGCATCGCGCACGCGCTTCTGCTCGGCGCTCATGCCGTCGGCATCGGGCAGCGAGATGCGCGCGCCGGTGCGGGTCGCCGCGATGGGCATGCGGCCGGCCGATGGCGTCGCGGTCATCGGGCGACCTCGCCGGCGAGGCCGAGTTCGGCCAGGATCTCGGCCGTGTGCTCGCCGAGGAGCGGCGGCGCGCGGTCGAAGGCGAGCGGCGCGTTGGCGAAGCGCATCGGGCTGACCACCTGCTTGACGGTGCCGGCGAGCGGGTGCGGCAGCTCGCGCAGCATCTCGCGATGCTTGATCTGGGCCTCCTCGAACACCATCGGCACGGTGTTGATCGGCCCGCACGGCACCTGGGCGGCGCCGAGGGCTGCGAGCCAGTGGGCGAGCGGCTGGGTCAGAAAGCGTTCGCAAATCAGCGGATGCAGGATGTCGAGATGGGTGACGCGGGCCGCATTGGTGGCGAAGCGCGCGTCGCCCGACCATTCGGGACAGCCGAGCACCTCGGCGAAGCGGCGGAACTGCTCGTCGTTGCCGACCGCCAGCACCAGGTGGCCGTCGGCGACCGCGAACACGTCCTGCGGCTGGATGTTCGGGTGCCGGTTGCCGCGCCGGATCGGCGCCGTGCCGGAGACCAGATAGTTCATCGCCTGGTTGGCGAGCATGGCGACCGAGACATCCAGCATGGCGATGTCGACGAAGTCGCCCTCCCCGGTCTCCGCCCGCCGCGCCAGGGCGGCCAGCACCGCGACGGTCGCATACATGCCGGTCATGATGTCGACGATCGGCACGCCGACCTTCTGCGGCCCGCCGCCGGGAAGATCGTCCCGCTCGCCGGTGACGCTCATCAGCCCGCCCATGGCCTGGATCATGAAGTCGTAGGCGACCTCGCTCTTGCGCGGTCCGGTCGTGCCGAAGCCGGTGATCGAGCAGTAGATCAGGCGCGGATTGACCGCCTTCAGGTCGTCGAAGCCGAGCCCGTAGCGGGCGAGCGTGCCGACCTTGAAATTCTCCAGCACGATGTCGGCCGTGCGGGCGAGCGCGACCACGACCTCGCGGCCCTCCGGCGTCGCGATGTCGACCTCGACCGAGCGCTTGCCGCGATTGACCGAGAGATAGTAGCCGGATTCCTGCGTGCGGCTGCCGTCGGCGGCGGCCAGATAGGGCGGCCCCCAGCGACGCGTGTCGTCGCCCTCCCCGAGCCGCTCGACCTTGATCACGTCGGCGCCGAGATCGGCGAGAATCTGGCCCGACCAGGGGCCGGCCATGATGCGGCTGAGATCCAGCACGCGGATATGCGAGAGCGGTCCGGCCAAGCCTCAGCCTCCCCCAAACACGAGGTCCATGACGGGTCCTTCGTCGGACCCGATATCGTCCTGAACGGCCGTCGCCACGAGCGAGGGCCGCGTTGCCTGTCGTGCCGCCCAGGCCGCGAGCCGCGGATGGGCGGACCGCCAGCCGCTGGTGCGGTAGCGGAAATCGAGTTGGCCGAGCGCGCACAGGATGGCGATCGCCCCGAGCCCGAAGGGCGCCTCGGCGAGCGCATCCGCCTCCCGTTCGAGCGCCGCAAGCGTGGCGATCACCTTGGCGCGGTAGCTCGCCATGGTGCCGGGATCGCCGCCCGAGGCGCCCGTGCGCTCGATGCGCCAGAGCAGCAGATTGTCGGTCAGGCCGTCGCCGAGCGCCTGCCAGCGCAACTGCGTCAGGCGGGCCTCGCCGGATGCCGGCAGCAGGCGTTCGCCGTCGCCGTCACCATCGGGCACCAGCGCGATCAGCGCCTCGGCGATGACGCGCGAATCGTAGAGCGGCGGCAGCCCGTCGCGCAGCAGAACGGGGATCTTGCCGAGCGGGTTCTCCGCCGTGATGACCGGGTTGGGCGCGCCGCGCGGCACCGCGACCGCGCGCACGCAGTCGATCCGGTCCTGAAGGCCGAGTTCGTAGACCAGGATCATCACCTTGCGCACGAAGGGCGAGCGCGGCGACCAGAGCAGCCTCATCGCCGGCCCTCCCCGCCCGTCATCGGGTCGGCTGCACCGTCGCGCTCCCAGGCGTCGAGCGCCTCCGCGATCGTGGCCAGGAAGGCGTCCGGCCGCTCGAAGACCGGGACATGGCCGGCATCGGCGATCGCGGCGAAACGGGCTTTCGGGATCGCGGCCGCCATGGTCCGCATGGTGTCCGGCATGGCGCCGTCCTCGGCGCCGGCGACCAGCAGCGTCGGCACGGCGATGCGGCCGAGGACCGCGCTCTCGTCGTAGCTCTTCAGCGCCGAGGCGGCCGCGACGAAGCCCTCGAGCGGGGTCGCCGCCACCATCGCGCCGAGCCGTTCGGCCATCGGCGTGCCGAGCCGTTCGGGCCTGAGCCAGCGCCGCACCGTCGCCTCGGCGAGCGCGGCCATGCCGTCCGCCCGGGCCAGCGCGATCCGTTCCTGCCAGAAGGCCGCGCCGGTCGCCGCGCTCTTCGCCTGCCCGTCGACCAGGATCAGGCCGCCGAACCGGCCGGGCGCCCGCGCCAGCGCGGCCAGCCCGGTCGGCACCCCCATCGAGAGGCCGACATAGAGGCAGCGCCCGACGCCGGCCGCATCGAGCACCTCGATGAGATCCGCGCCGAGTTCGGCCATGGCGAGCGGGTGCGGCGGCACCGCCGAGCGGCCGTGACCGCGCTGGTCGTAGCGCAGCAGGTTGAAGCGGCGGCCGAGCGGGCGGATGACCTCGTCCCAGAGCGACAGATCGGTCAGCAGCGAATTGCCGAACACGATCCAGGGCGCGCCGTCGCCGGCCCGCTCGATCTCCAGGTGGAGGCCCATGGCTTTCATGGTCAGCGGCCGACGAAGACGGGCGGGCGCTTCTCGACGACCGCCCGGGTCGCCTCGCGGGCGTCCTCGGTGGTCATCAGGCGGGTCGAGAAAGACTGCTCCAGCTCGTAGCCGTCCTCGGTCTGCATGAACTCGACGCGGTTCAGCGCCTCCTTGGCCATGCGCAGGCCGATCGGCGCCTTGGCGGCGATGACGGCGGCCATGGCCTGCGCGGTCGCGGCCAGGTCGGCATAGGGCACGACCTCCTGCACGAAGCCGACCCGCCACGCCTCGCGCGCATCGATCGGCTGGCCGGTGAAATACATCCGGCGCAGGAGGCCCTGCGGCAGGTGGCGGGTCATATGGGCGGCGCCGCCGCAGCGCCCGACATTGATCTCCGGCATGCCGAAGCGGGCATGCTCGGCCGCGATGCGGATATCCGCCACCGAGGCATAGACGCAGCCGGCGCCGAAGGCCGGGCCGTTGACGGCGGCGATCACCGGCACGGGGGCATGGCGCACCGCCGCGAAGGACCGGCGCACGATGGCGGCGCGCTTCGGGTCGTCCTGGATGGTGGCGGCCAGGAACTCGTTCAGGTCGAGGCCGGCGCAGAAGGCCTTCTCGCCCGCCCCGGTGAAGACGATCGCGTTCACGTCGTCCCAGGCCTTCGCGGCCTCGAAGGTCTCGGCGATCTCGCCATAGAGCGCGAGCGTCAGTGCATTGACCGGCGGCCGGTCGATGGTCACGGTCGCGATTGCGTTCTGCTTCTCGAACTTCAGCGTCATGCCGTTCCTCCCGCCCGATTCCCGCCGATCGCGGCGACGGCCTCGCGCCCGGCGCGGACCCGAGGCCCGTCCGTGTCGCGTCCGTGCCGAGCCGATCCCGGAACCGGTGTGCCGGCCGCCCCGTCCCGCGCACGGGACGCCCGGATCGAAACCCGGAGCGGCTTGTTAAATGATAAAGCTAGCTTTATGTATTTTCTCGATCCGGGGCTTGTCAATCGCCGCCCGGTCCGGGCAAGCCCGAGCCGGCCGGTCCGGCCGCCCGGCACGGTCCGGCCGCTCGCCATGGCCCCGCCGCCGCAACGCCGCCAGGCCTCGCCCGTCAACCGCCACCCGCAGGAACCCGACCCGTGTCCCCAGCCGAGACCGATGCCGCCGCCCTTCGCCTGATCGACCGCCCCGGCGGCATCCGCATCGGCTACCGGGTTGCGGGCGACGGCCCGCTGGTGATCCTGATCGCCTCGACGGGACGCTGCGCGGCCGAACTCCGGCCGCTCGCCGAGGCGCTGAACCGCCACGGCTTCCGCGTCGCCCGCCCCGAGCCGCGCGGCATCGCACCCTCCGTCGGGCCGATGACCGGCGTCACCTTCCATGATTTCGCCGCCGACTTCGCCGCCGTGATCGAGGCCGAACGCGCCGCCGGCACCGGCCTGCCGGCGATCGTCGCCGGCCACGCCTACGGCACCTGGATCGCGCGCACGCTCGCCAGCGACCGGCCGGATCTCATCGACGGCGTCGTGCTGCTCGCCTCCGGCGCGCGCGCCTGGCCGGCCCATCTCTCCGCCGCGATCACGGCCATCAACGATCCCGCCACGGCACCGCAAGACCGGCTCGCCGCGCTGCGCCTCGGCTTCTTCGCCGAGGGCAACGACGCCACCGAATGGCTCGACGGCTGGCATCCCGCCGTCGTCGCCAGCCAGCGCGCCGCCCGCGCGGCGACCGCCCAGGAGGACTGGTGGTCGACCGGCGTGGCGCCGATCCTCGACCTGATGGGCGGCGCCGATCCGTTCCGCCCGGCCGGGTCCGAACGCGAACTCGTCGACGAATTCGGCCCGCGCGTCACGGCCGCGGCCGTCGAAGGGGCGAGCCACGCCATGCCGGCCGAGAAGCCGGACGAGGCCGCCGCCGCGATCGCCGCCTGGTGGCGCGGCCTTCATCCCTGACCGGAGGACCGGCGGCCGGCACGCCATCAGCTGACCTCCAGCCAGGCGCGCCGGATCTCGTCGTCGGCCTGGAAGGCCTCGACCGAGCCGGAAAAGACGATTTCGCCGCGCCCCATCACGAAGACCCGGTCGGTCAGGCGCATGACCATGGCGAGCTTCTGCTCCAGGAGCAGGATGGCGAGGCCGCGCCGCTTCATCTCCAGGATGGTCTCGGCCAGCGCCTCGACCACCTTCGGGGCGAGGCCCTCGGTCGGCTCGTCGATCAGGATCACGTCCGGATTGCCGAGCACCGAGCGGAACAGGGTCAGCATCTGCTGCTCGCCGCCCGACAGGAACCCGGCCTTGACGTTGCGCCGCTCGCGCAGGCGCGGGAACACGTCGTAGAGCTCGTCGATCGTCCAGGCCGGCCGCCCGGACCGTCCCGCCTTCATGCCGAGGATCATGTTCTCCTCGACCGAGAGGTTGCGGAAGATCTGGCGATCCTCCGGCACATAGGCGACCCCGGCGCGGGCGACCTCGTGGGCCGGCAGGCCGGCGAGATCGCGCGTGCCGATCCGGACCGCGCCGCGGCTCGGCGGCAGCAGCCCCATCACGGCCTTGCAGGTCGACGAGCGGCCGGAGCCGTTGCGGCCGAGGATGGTGGCGATGGTCGCGTCCGGGACCTGGAAGGTGACCCCGTTCAGCACCTTCACATGGCCGTAGGCGGCGTGCAGGTTGGCGACGTCCAGCATCAGTGCTCCCCATCGCCCAGATAGGCTTCGCGCACCCGCGGATCGGACCGGATCTCGGCCGGCGTGCCGGTCACCAGGATGCGGCCGTTGACCAGCACGGAGACACGGTCGGCGAGCGTGAAGACGACGTCCATGTCGTGCTCGACCATCACCAGCGTGCGGCCCTCGGTCATGCGGCGGATGAATTCGATGATGTGCCGGGTCTCCTCGCGCGACATGCCGGCGGTCGGCTCGTCGAGCAGGATCACCGAGGCGCCGGTGCCGACCGTCATGCAGATCTCGACCGCGCGCTGCTCCGAATAGGCGAGATCGGCGGCGCGCTTCCCGGCCTGCGCGGCGAGATTGGCGCCCGCGATCAGCCGGTCGGTCTCCTCGGCGATCTGCGCCCAGACCGGGCCGATGCGCATCAGGCTCCAGCGCTTGCCGAACCGGCCCATCACGGCGAGCAGGATGTTCTCGCGCACGGTCAGCCGGTCGAACACATGGGTGATCTGGAACGACCGGCCGAGCCCGGCCCGGTTGAGCGCATGCGGCACCAGGCCGCCGATCGACGTGCCGTTGAGGGCGATCAGGCCGGAGGTCGGCGCGAAGGCGCCCGAGATCAGGTTGAACAGCGTCGACTTGCCGGCGCCGTTCGGGCCGATCAGGGCGTGGCGTTCGCCCTGGCGGATGTCGAGGTCGATCGCCTCCAGGACGCGCACCACGCCGAAGGTCTTGGCGACGCCCTCGAGCTTCAGGGTGTTGGCGTTCATGCGCTTTCTCCCGGGCGGGTCTGGTCGGCGCGGGGGCCGGGGCGCCCGGCGAAGAGCCGCGGCAGGATCGGCCGGCCGGCGCCGAGGGCAAGACGGCTGCCGCCGATCAGCGCGACGAGGCCGACCAGCCAGGGCCACGGCGTCAGCGGCGCAAACGAGATCGCGAAGATGCGGACCGGCGGCCAGACGCCCTTCAGCGACGCGATCTCGGCGCGGTAGGCCTCCGAGCAGATGGTGCCGGTCAGTTCGATCAGAAGCACCAACCCGGCCATCGCCAGCACGGCGCCGGCAAGTCCGGCGAGATCGCCGAGGCCGATGAGCGGCCCGGCGCCATCGCGCACGCGGCGCCAGCGGGCGAGGATCGCCCCGCCGATGCCCTCGGGGGCGAACAGCACCGTGACCACGAAGACGACGCCCAGATAGAAGGGCCAGAAATGCGACAGGCTGGAGCCGAAATAGGCGAAGCTGGTGGTCAGCGCCGCGCCGATCACCGGCCCGAGGAACACGCCCGCCCCGCCGATCACGGTGTTGAGCACCACGAAGGCCGATCCGGCACCGCCGAACAGCACCATGCTGGCGGATTCGTCCGAGATCGCCAGCAGGCCGCCGGCGAGGCCGGACACCGCCGCCGACAGCGCGAAGACCACCGTCTTGACCCGGTGCGCGTCGTAGCCGAGGAAGCGGATGCGCAATTCGCGCTCGCGGATGCCGCGCACGACCAGCCCGAAGGGGCTGCGCTGCAGGCCGTAGAGGGCCAGGAGCACGATCAGCGTCCAAACGAGCGTCAGATAGTAGACCGAGCCGGTCGACTGGAAATCGAGCGGGCCCCAATTGGTGCGGATCGAGCGAATGCCGGCCTCGCCGCCGAACAGCCCCTCCCATTTCTGGGCCAGCGCGCTGACCAGTTCGGCGATCGCCACCGTGATCATGGCGAAATAGACGCCCGACCGGACGGTCGCGAACCAGCCCGCCACCAGCCCGAACAGGAAGCCGGCACCGGCGCCGACCAGCGGCAGCAGCGGCGTCGGGAAGGCTCCGCCGCGGTCGATCGCATCCATCATGTAGATGGTCGCGAAGGTGCCGACGCCGTAATAGGCGGCGTGCCCGAAGGACGGCAGCCCGGCCTGGCCCCAGAGCAGGTTGAAGCCGAGCGCGAACACCGCCGCGATCATGATCTTGTTGGCGAGATTGAGCGTGGCGAGCCCGCCGAAGGCCGGCAGCGCGACGAGCGCCGCGGCGGCGACGAGGCCGAGAAGGACGAGGACGATCCTGGACATGGGGTCAGACCCGCTCGTCGCCGGCGATGCCCTGGGGCCGGATCATCAGGACCAGGAGCATGAGCAGGAAGGGGAGGACGCCGGCCGTGTTGGCGATCGGCACGTTGAGGAGCGTGCGGGCGGTCTCCGCCGATACGATGCCGACCTTGGCGAGGAGGTCGCCGAAGGTGGTGTCGACATAGACGACCGCATTGACCAGCACGCCGATCACCAGCGAGGCGATCAGCGCGCCGGAGAGCGAGCCGAGCCCGCCGACCACCACGACCACGAAGACGATGACGCCGAGTTCGGTCGCCATGTTGGGGTTGGTCGTGTAATAGGCCCCGCCCATCGCGCCGGCGAGCCCGGCGAGGCCCGCGCCGACCGCGAACATGCCGGAGAAGATCGCCGAGACATTGTAGCCGAGCGCGCGCACCATGTCGGGATTGAGCACCGCGGCGCGCACCACCAGGCCGATCCGGGTGAAGCGCAGCAGGCAGAAGATGGCCGCGAACATGGCGATCGCGGTCGCCCCGATCAGCACCCGGAAGAAGGGATACTGCACCGCCCCGATCGAGAAGGCGGCGAAGCGCAGGCTCTCGGGCACCGGATAGGAGACGGCGTAGGGGCCGAAGAACACCTTGACCAGTTCCTCGAAGGCGAAGGACAGGCCGAAGGTCAGGAGCAGTTCCTGGACATGGCCGTGACGCCGGACATGGCGCAGCAGCGTCCGCTCGCAGAGGAGCCCGATCAGGGCGACGCCGAGCGTGCCGAAGACGATCCCGCCCCAGAAGCCGAAGATGCGGGTCGCCGCGAAGGCCAGATAGGCGCCGAGCATGTAGAAGGAGGCATGGGCGAAGTTGAGGATGCCCATCATTCCGAAGATCAGCGTCAGGCCGGAGCTGATCATGAACAGCAGCAGCCCGTAGATCAGCCCGTTGAGCAGGGCGACGACGATGGTATCCATGCACTCCGGCTCCGGCGCATCGGGCAGAGGCCCGATCGGGACGACCCGTCAGGATCGCAGGTTTTCGCCCGGCAGGCCCCGGGAGCCGGCGCCGGAACGGCGCGGCCCGGGTCCCGCCGGGAAGGCAGGTCCGCTCAGTTGCGTACCATCTTGCATTCCGGATTGACCGGCATCGAGGTCTCCTCCGCGCTCAGCAGCTTGACCGGCTTGAAGCCCATGTCGGTGCCGTCGAGCTTGCGCGCGGCGTCCTTGGAGACCACCGAGACGACCAGCGGCAGCTGCAGCTGGTGGTCGTCGGCGCGCATGGAGAGATCGCCGAGCGGCCAGGGCGTCTTGCTCGTCTCCATGGCGGTGATCAGCGCCTTGATCGGCAGTTTCGGGGCGGCCGGAACCTGCTTCATGGCATGGGTCAGCATGGTCAGGGTGATCAGGCTGTTGCTCATGAAGGCGACCGGATCGCGCCCGGTCGCGGCATTGAACGCGGCCCGATAGGCCTCGCCCTTCTCGCCGCCCGCCTGGGCGTTGAAGATCTGGGCGGTGTAGTTGCCGAGCGCGGCCGGGCCGGCGGCGGCGAGGTTGCCGGGCTCGTCGAGGAACATGCCGGCGAACTTGGCCGGAAGGCCGGCCGAGGAGGCCGCCTGCAGGATCAGCTGCAGGTCGCTGCCGCCGCCGGCGGTGAAGATGGTCTCCGGAGCGACCGCGCGCGCCTTTTCGACGAAGGACGAGAAATCCTTGATCTTGAACACGTCGTGGCGCGCGGTGCCGACCACCTCGTAGCCGTAGGTCTTGGCGTTGGCGACGGTCGCCGCCTCCATGTCGCGGCCCATCGTGTAGTCGGGCTGCAGCGAATAGACCTTCTGGCCGAGCGCGCCGGTCTCCTTCATCACCTTGGCGAGGGCGTTCTGGCGGATATAGGGCGTCGTGGTGAAGCGGAAGGAATAGTAGCTGCAATCCGCGCCGGTGAAGTTCACGCCCTCGGCGCCGACGATCAGCAGGATCGCCGGATCGTCCGGGTTGCGCTGGTTCCAGCGCTTGATGTCGGCGAGATTCTGCGCGGCGAGCGGCGAGGTGCCGGCGCCGATGAAGATGCGCGCACCGTCGGCGACTGCCTGCTTGAAGCGGTCGGCCGCGCCCTGCGTCGTGCCCTGGTCGTCATAGACGGAGACCTCGACCGGGTTGCCGTTCCAGCCGCCCGCGGCATTGAACGGCTTGACCACGAAATCGATGGTCGGATCGTACATGGCGCCGATGAAGGCCATCGAGCCGGTCTTCGGCGTCAGATAGGCGACCTTGACCGGTTCGGCCGCAGCGGCGGCGACACCGAGCGCCAGAGCCGGGACGGCGGCGGCGACAAGCTTGAGCACGGGATGCATCCGTTTCCTCCGACATGAGGCAAGTCCCGGTCGGAGCGCGCCGCTCCGACCGGCGGGGACTTGCGTCGAGACTGTGAGCAGAGCCGCCGGCGATCGCCACGGATCCCGGGCCGCTCTGGGGTCCGGGCTTCTGGGGGCCCGGTTCGGCGTTCCGTCCGCTCGCGCGACCGGATTTCGGACCGGCCCAAAGGCCGACCGACCGGCGCAGGCTAGGCGGCCATCCGGTAAAAGTCAATAATATGACTTTTCGATTTAAGCGTCTTTTTCACCGCATCGGCACGAAGGCCGGCAGGGCCTCGATGCGGCCGATCCAGCGCCGCACGGCCGGATAGGGATCGAGGTCGACGCGGCCTTCCGGCGCCAGCGCGACATAGGGAAAGCAGGCGATGTCGGCGACGGTGGGGCGGTCGCCGACGAGCCAGTCGCGGGTCGACAGCCAGGTCTCCAGGATCGCCAGCGCCCGGCGCGCCTCGGCTTGCGCGGCGGCGATGTCGGCCGGCGCGCCGATCAGGAAATGCAGCCGCGCCGCCTGCAGGCCGACGGCGATCTCCTTGGCGGCGAAGGCGAGCCACTGGGTGACCTCGCCGAGCCCGCGCGGATCCGCCGGCAGCCAGGCGGGCGCATGGCTGGCGGCGAGATAGACCAGGATGGCCTGGCTGTCGAACAGCACGGTCTCGCCGTCGACCAGGACCGGGATCTGTCCGCGCGGATTGAGCGCCAGGAAGTCCGGCGTCTTGTGCGCCCGCGCCGCCACGTCGACGGTGACCCGCTCCGCCGCGATGCCGGCGAGCGCCAGGAACAGGCGCACCTTGTAGCCGTTGCCGGAGGCCGGATGGTCGTAGAGCTTCATGGGACCGCCATGCGCAGGATGGGTTTCACGACCTCTCCCGACGCGGCCGCGGCGAAAGCCGCCTCGATCGCGTCGAAGGGGAAGAAGCGGACCAGCCGGTCGAACGGAAAGCGGCCCTGCCGCCAGAGGTCGATCAGACGCGGGATGAAGACCGGCGGGTTGCTGTCGCCCTGGATCACGCCGCGCAGGGTCCGCCCGTAGAGCAGCGTCGCCGCGGGAATCGCGATGTCGCCGGTGCCGGCCGCCGCCCCGGTCACCGCCGCGGTGCCGCCCATGCGCAACGCCTCCAGCGCCAGCCGCACCGTCGCGGCATTGCCGACGCATTCGACCGCGCCATCGACGCCGCCGCGCCCGGCGATGGCGCGGATCTGGTCGAGCGCCCCCTCCCCGGCCATGACGGCATGGCTCGCGCCGAGATCGAGCGCGAGATCGAGCCGCGCCGCATCGCGGTCGACGGCGATGATCGGAAAGGCTCCGGCGGCCCTGGCCGCCATCACGGCGGCAAGCCCGACGGCACCGGCCCCGATCACCGCCAGCGCACTGCCGGGCGCCGGCTTCAGCACGTTCAACACCGCCCCGGCCCCGGTCTGGAAGCCGCAGCCGAGCGGCCCCATCAGGTCGACCGGCACGTCGGACGGCAGCCTGACGAGGGCGCGCGCGGCGACCACGACCCGCTCGGCGAAGGAGGATTGTCCGAAGAAGGCCGCCGCCAGCGCGGTGCCGTCGCAGCGGAATACCGGGCTCGTCCCGTCGGCGCGGCCGCCGGAGAAATTGAGCCGCCGCTTGTCCTCGCAATAGGCGGAGCGCGCGTCCAGGCAGTTCGGGCAGGCGCCGCAGCTGCGATAGGTGACGACGACCGGATCGCCCGGCGCGAAACCGGTCACCGCCGCGCCGACCGCCTCGACGATGCCGCTGCCCTCATGGCCGAACACCGCCGGGCGCCGATAGGGCAGATGGCCGTCACGGGCCAGCAGGTCGGTATGGCAGATGCCGGTGGCGACGATCCGGACCAGGACCTCGTCGGCCCGCGGCGCCTCGAGCCGCACGGGTTCGATCCGGATCGCCTCACCCGCTTCGCCGAAAATGGCCGCCCTCGCCTCGAACACCCGCACCTCCCTGGCCCGTTCGATCTCTAGCGGCTGATCGCAATTAAATCAATCATATAGCTTATGAACTATTGAATGCTCAAACTGAGCTCCTTCGCTTGATATCATTCCGAATCCTGCAGAATCGCTGATATAATTGAATACAACGCGTCTCGCGGGATCGGATTGCCGCAGAGCGCGGGGCCCGGCTGCGAAGGGGGGGCTCCTTGTACTGTTTCATTCATGCGGGGCTGCACAAGACCGGCAGCACATCCCTGCAGGAGCTCTTCTTTCAAAATGCGAAGGCGCTTCAGCAGGAAGGCCTTCTCTACCCGACGCTGTCCGCGCGACATCGCCAGCATGTCGGATTGGCCAAGGCGCTGCAGACCCGCAGCGACGACGGCTCCGCCCTGATTCGCGCCTTCGAGGCCGAGATTGCCACCCAGTCCCATGACGCGCTTCTCCTGTCCGCCGAATGGGTTTCAACGGTCATGAGCAAGCCCGAAGGCTCCCGGCTGGTCGAGTATGTTCGCGCACTCGGTTACCGTCCCGTCGTCTTCGTCTATTTGCGCCATCAACCGCAGATGACAAACTCGCAGTATCTTCAGGGCGTTCGGACGTTGAATTTCTCGGGGTCGCTGAGCGAATTGATCGAGTCGAGGCGCGAAACCTCCACAGATAACAAGGGCTTCCTTCCGCAAATCGAGAGCCTCGGAGACGATATCGTGTTTCGCCCGTTCAACGAGCAGATGCGAAGGGGCGGCGTCGAACGCGATTTCCTGACCGCGCTGGACCGTCGGCTCGATCGGCAGGGACGCCTCGCGGCCTTCGCGGATCGTTCCCAGGGGAAGCGCGAGAACGTCTCGACGGAGGGGCCGATCCTGGTCGAGGTGCTGCGCGGCATGCGCCGGCGCATCGAAGGTGCGCTGTCGAGGCGCGAGCGCACGCTTCTGGCCCGCAAGGCCGTCGCCATGTGCACGCGGCGGGTCGGACCGGAACCGACCTATTGCGGCCTCGACACCGCGCTCGCACAGTCGATCGAGGAGCGCCATCGGGCCGCCAACGACGCGATCGCGCGGGCCGCCTGGAACATGAGCTGGGAAGACGCCTTCGGTGCCGATGTCGGGCGGACCTACCAGTGCAACGACCTGCATGTGACCGGCAACCGCGCCGGTCTGGTTGCCGCACGTGCCATGATCGAACGGCTTGTCACCCTGGCGCCCGGCTGGATCGAGACGCTGCGGCAGCGGCAGGCGTCCGAAACCGACCCCGCGAAAGCATTCGCCTGATGCCGACCGGCCGCCCGCCTGCCCGCGACAACCCCGCCGCCGGGATCACCGGGCGCGTCGCCCTGGTCGGCTGCAACGGCTTGATCGGACGCGCGGTCACGCGGCTCATCGGCCCGGTGCTCGGCGAGCGCCTGACCCTCGTCAACCGATCCGAGCTCGGTCCCGCCTTCGAACGCTGGGCGCCGTCGGCGCGGCGCGCGATCGCCGACCTTGCCGAACCCGATCGCGTCGCCGCGGCCTGCGGCGATGCGGAGATAGTTGTCGATCTAGTCGCCGACGGCACGCCGGTTTCGGTCCATGGTTTCGATCTGCGCCGGATCCACCAGCTGGCCGCCCTGCGATGCGACGTCCACGCCGCTCTGGCCGCGCGCCCGGGACGCCATCTGATTCTCACGTCCTCGGGCGGCGCCGTCTATGGCGAAGCCGGCGAAACGCCGGTGTCGGAGAACCGGGCCGAGCGGCCGGCCGCGCCCTATGGTCTCCTCAAGCTGTCGATCGAACAGGGTCTCGCCCATGTCGGCCGGGCCACGGGCCTGACCTGGACCGTCCTGCGGATCGCCAATCCCTATGGTCCCGGCCAGCAGGTCCGTCGCGGACAGGGGGTCGTCGCGGCCCTGGTCGAGGCGTCTCTCAACGACATCCCCTTCCAGCTGCGCGGCGACGGTGGCGAGATCCGGGATTTCGTCCATGTCGCCGACGTCGCCGAGGCGATCGCCCTGACGGTTCGCGGCGGCCGCGATCTGGCCGGCGAGATCATCAATATCGGCAGCGGCGCCGGCCGCAGGATCGGCGACCTGATCCGCCTCGTCGAGGAGGCCGGCAGGCGTCCGATCCGGGTCGAGACCATGCCGCAGATGCCCGGCGAGATCCGCAGCAACATTCTCGACGTCGGCAAGGCGGCGCGCCTGCTCGGCTGGCAGCCGCATCGCTCGCTCGAAAGAACCATCCAACTCCTGCTCACGGAGCGGACCGGCTCGGCCGGAGAGGCCGCCGACGATCCGCCCGCGGCCGAGGACGCGGCGCCGGCCCGCATGAAGGCGGCCCCGGGTCCCAGGACGAAAGCCACGCCGCCGGGGCCGCTCTGGTTCTTTCTCCACATCCCCAAGACCGCGGGCAGTTCGCTGCGCTCGGAACTGGCCGGCGGCCTCGCCCCGAACGCCAATGTCACGGTGGCGCCGGCCGATTCCGGCCGATCCTTCGAGGCCCGTCGCGATGCGGCCTTCGACCGCTTCCTGGCGGAGCACGCGGCAAGGCCGTTCCGCTTCGCCTCCGGACATATGCGCTGGCGGCAGGTGCGCCGGCTGCCGGCCCAGGACCCGCAGGCCCGCCTGACGACCATGCTGCGCGACCCGGTCACCCGCGTCGTCTCGGCCTATCGCTACATGCGCACCCCGCTGCATCCGCCGCATGAGGATTTCATCCGGGAGTTCCCCCGGATCGAGGACTTCATCGAGCATTCGGCCCATCGGAACTACATGGCCCTGTTCCTGTCCGACAGCGACGACGAGCCGGCGGAGGCCATCGTCGACCGGCTCGACTCGGCCTTTGCCTTCGTGGGGCTTTACGAGGACTACAGCCTGTCGCGCGCCGTCCTGCTCAGGCTGGCCGGTGTCGCCGCCGCCGAGGAAAGGCATGTCCGCAAGACGCCGGACCTGCCCGTCAACGAAGTGACGGCAAGCGCGGACCTCGAGCGCCGCATCCGCGCCCGCAACGAGCGGGATTGCGAGATCCATGCCCTCTGGCGCGACCGCTTCGAGCGGCGCCGGGCCGAATTCCTTGCGTTCCTGGCTGCGCCGTCGGACGCACGTCCGGCGGGTCCGGGTGGGGCGCTGTCTTGAGGACCTCTGCATTGTCTGACAAACGTGGTCTGCGTTCCCTCGCCATCGCGGCCGAGCCGTCGCCGGCTGTCGGCGAGGGCCCCCTTACGATGCCTGGCCGGCTGCAGGCCCGGTTGATAGCCCTGCCTCCGGCCGACGCCCTGGTCGCCTCCGGCCGTTTCGATGCCGCCTTCTACGCCGCGGCCACGGGGCGTGGCGGCACGGCCGAGGCCCTCGCGGCCCACTACCTGGAGACCGGCGCGGCTGCGGGAACGGCGCCCAGCCGGGACTTCTCGGCGGCCGACTATTGCGGCTGGTATGCCGACGTTCCGCGCCTGCCGCCGGAAGCCTTCCTGCATTTCGTGCGCCACGGCCAGTTCGAGTTCCGCTGCCCCTCGCTCGCGCAGGCCTGGTTCGACGGCGCGATGATCATGGCGACAGGCCTGTTCGATTATTCCGGCTATGCCAAATGGCGCCAGTTGGACAATCAGTCCGCGGTCGCGTTGCTGCTCGACTATGCGGTTCATGGCGCGCCCGGCGGCGTGGCGCCCTGGGCCGGCCTCGAGCCCGCCTTCGTCGCCCGCCTCTACGGCCCGCTCCTGACCGGCTATTCCAATCCGCTCGTCTTCTTCCTGGCCAACCGCCATCGCCCCTGGTGCCATCCGAACGCGGCCGCCGCCGAGGATGCCGCCCGGGCCGTGCGCGCGAGCGGCGTCCTCGACGAGGCCTTCTACCGCCGCACCGTGCTCGGCGGGCGCACCGACATCGATCCCGCGCTGCATTACGCATCGGTCGGCTACATCACCGGTGCTCCGGCCGCACGCGACTTCGACAGCCGCGCCTACTATGCGAGCAACCCGGACATTGCCGCGGCCGAGATCAACCCGGCCGTCCATTTCGCCGCCCACGGCCGGGCCGAGGGCCGGCGGGGAAGCACGCGGCTGATCGCGCACGCTCTCGACGAAGAGCGCGAATCCGAGGCCGACTGGCCGACGATCCTGATCGTCTCCCACGAGGCGAGCCGCTCCGGCGCGCCCTTCGTCGCCCTGGAACTGGTCTCGGCCTTTGCGGAACGCGCCAATGTGGTCGTCTGGCTCGGCCAGGACGGGCCCCTGCGTCCGGCCTTCGCGCGGGCCGCGGTCGACATCCTGGTCGCACCGATCGACCATGGCAGCGCCGCAGCGGTCATCGACCACCTGAAGGCCCGCCACGCCTTCGACGTCGCGCTGGTCAACTCGGTCGTCGCCGCACCGGCCCTGCCGGCCCTGGCCGCGCGCGGCGTGCCGGCCATCCTCCTGCTGCACGAATGCGCCGACTATGTCTTTCCGGCCGGCACCGCCGCCGCAGCCGTCGCGCGCGCCGCCGCCACCGTCGTTCCGGCGGAATTCGTCGCCGCCTCGGTCAGGGCGGAGTTCGAACGGCTCGGCATGCGGTCGCTCGACCTGCCGCTGGTGGTCCGCCCGCAGGGCCGCTGCGATACCGGTCGCCTGGGCCAGGCGTCGGGCGCGCTGACGGCGGCGGAAGTCCGGGCGCGGCTCGGCATCGACGACGATGCGGCGAAGCCGTTCGTGGTGTTCGGCGCCGGGCGGGTGCAGCCGCGCAAGGGCGTCGAGCTCTTCATCGAGACCGCCCGCCACTATGTCGAGGCCCATGGGCGGGACTGCCGCTTCGTCTGGGTCGGCGGCGGCTACGAACCGCCGGACGATGCCGAATACTCGCTGCACCTCGCCGACCAGGTGGCGAAATCCGACCTCGGCGACGTGGTCTTCTTCTTCGGCGAACAGGCTTCGCTTGCCGGCTTCTGGGCGGTCGCGGATGCCTTCCTGCTGTCCTCGCGCTTCGATCCCTACCCCAATGTCGTGCTCGACGCGCTCTGGGACGGGCTCCCGGTCGTGTGCTTCGAACGCACGACCGGCGCCGCCGATCTCGCCCGGCCGGGATCCGACGACGTCCAGGTGGTGGCCTTCAAGGACCCGGCCGCCGCGGTCCGCGCGCTCGCCACCCTCCGCCCCACCATCGGCGCCGCCGAGCGGACGCGGCGCGCCGAGACCTGGCGGCCGCGCCTCGCCATGGCCGACTATGCGCAAGCGATCTTCGCGCTCGGCATGGAGGTCGCGAAGGCCCCTCCGCCGCAGCCGGCCGAAGCGCCGCCGCGCGCGCTCGACGATCGCGCCTGGTTCGCGGCCGCACAGCCGGCCTGGGCGCTGGCCGACCGGCGCGGGCCGTTCCGCAGCGACGCCGAACTGGCTGCCGATCATGCGCTGGCCCGACGGCGGGCGATGCCGTCGATCGCCCGCGACCTTGCCGCGACGCCCATCGTGCGACGCGCCGGGGCCCGGAACGCCGCGCCCGGGGAAGACCCGGCGGTCCCGCCCGGCCTGCGTGCCGGCCTGCATGTCCATCTGCTGGAGAGTGCCGACCCGGTCGTCCTGCTCACGATCCTCAGGGTCCATGCCGTGATGCCGATCGCGGTGACCTTCGCCAGCCGGGCCGTCGAGGAGCGCTGTCTCAACCGGTTCGCCTTCGTCCGGCAGGTCTCGATCCCGGACGATCCGAAGGCCTTCGAGCCCCCGCGCGCCCTGCTCAGGGTGCTCGCCGCCGACTTCGCCGGGTTCGACCTGGTCGGCAGCATCGCGGTCGGGGCGCCGCCACCGATCGACCGCGGCCGCGCCGGCGCCGATCTGGCCTTTGCGACCGACCGGGCGGCGATCGGCGGCGTCATGGCCGCGCTCGCCGCCCCGGACGGCCCGATGCTCGCCTTCCCGCATTGGCCGGTCGGCGACGGCACCGCGGGCTGCGAGCGGGTCGCCGACCGGCTCGCCGCGAGCCTCGGCCGGCCCGAGCGCCCGCGCGACCGGCCGCGGCCGGCGACCTGGAATTTCTGGCTGGCGCCCGCGCGCTGTCCGGAACTGCTCGAGCCGGCGCTCGGCGCATCCACCGCCGCGCTGGTGCGCGCGGAAAGCGGCGCCGACCGGCAGGCCGGCTTCCTCGCCTTCCTGGCGTCGCTGGCCGATCCGCAGCGACCGATGCTGGCGGTCGATGCCACGGCCCATCTCAGGCGCGCGGCATCCTGCTACCTGCCGTTCGGTGCCTGACGGATCTCGCCCGGTCTTTGTTCACATCCCGTCACATTGCCGCGAGCGCATGGAAAATCCCGAAGGGTGTCATCGCCTTTCGGGCTGGCCCCGATAAAGTCCTGCCGCCAACAGCTTGGAGGAGCGCAGCATGAGCATGGACCGTCGGGCTTTCATCACCACCAGTCTCATCGGCCTCGCCGCGGCCAACGCCACCGGGTTGGCGACCGTGCCGGCGATGGCGCAGGGAACGGCGCCCGCCCCGTCCGCTCTGAAGCCCGGTCCGGCCGCCCAGGTCTACAAGCTCGGCGACTTCGCCGTCGCGGCGCTGCACGACGGCGCGGTGCAGTTCCCGACCCCGCCGAACTTCATCCGCAACCTCTCCGACGCCGACACCGCCGCGGCCTTCGCGGCCGTCGGCCTGCCGTCCGACAAGCTGAGCCTGACCTTCACGCCGATGGTGGTCTCGACCGGCAAGAACCTGGTGCTGTTCGACACCGGCTTCGCCGACAACGGCAGCCCCACGGCCGGCCGCCTGATCGCCAACCTGGCCGCCGTCGGCATCAAGCCGGAGGATATCGACACGGTCGTGATCAGCCATTTCCATGGCGACCACATCAACGGCCTGCGCAACAAGGCCGGAACGCTGATGTTCCCGAAGGCCGAGATCGTCGTGCCGGAGCCCGAATGGGCCTACTGGATGGACGACGCCAAGATGAGCGCCGCCCCGGACGGTCTGAAGGGCAATTTCCAGAACTGCCGCCGGGTGTTCGGGGCGGAAGCCGCCAAGGTGCGCCGCTTCGGCTGGGGCAAGGAGGTCGTGCCCGGCGTGACCGCCGTGCAGGCCGACGGCCATACGCCCGGCCACACCGCCTTCCTGGTCGCCTCCGGCAAGGACCAGCTGATGTATGTCGCCGACATCACCAACAACCCGGCCATCTTCGCGAAGAATCCGGAGCTGAAGGCGATGTTCGACATGGATGCCGACCGCGCCGTCGCCACCCGCAAGGCGATCCTCGACCGCGCCGCCGCCGACAAGGTCCGCGTCGCCTTCTATCACGGCGCCTTCCCGTCGAACGGCTTCGTCACCAAGGCCGGCAACGGCTTCGACTTCACGCCCGCCTTCTGGCAGTGATCCGCTGATGTCCGGGGCCGGTCCCACCGGCCCCGGACCACAGGCCGCAGGATCATCGGCCCTGGGGGTTACCGGCCCCGACTATTCAGACCCCGGGAGCGTCAGTCCCGCCAGGGCACCGGACCGTTCTGGGCGGCGGCGAGCAGCAGCGCCGCGGAGCCGTAGCGCCGGTCGTGGGTGATTTCCATCCCCACCCAGGCCGGCCGCTCGAACGGGACGGCCTCGTGGTCGAGTTCCAGTTCGGCGACGATCAACCCCTCGAGCGGCCCGCCGAAGACGTCGACCGTCCACAGATGCACGCCTTCCGGAACGAAGAAGCGGACCCGTTCGATGATCGGTCCGTGGCAGCGCCGGGCCAGCATTTCGTCGGCGTCGGCGAGGGGAATCTCATACTCGAATTCGTCCCGTGCGATGCCGCTTTTCGGCCCCTTGACGGTCAGCCACGCGGTCCGGGATCCGCGCCGCACCCGCACCTTGTTGGTCCCGCCGCTCGACAGCAAGCCGTCGTGAAGGCGGTCCGAACCGGTCGCACGCCCCCGCCAGCCGTCGTGGGCGACCAGGAACTTGCGCTCGATTTCGATGGCCATGCACCGTCGATCCCTGTTGCCGGATGCGAGGCCGCACCCCGCGTGCGCCGCGCCTCCGATCGCCCCCGCCGCGGAGCCTTGCCTTCGTGCAACGGCACGAACCGCCGGCCAGCAGCCTGCGGCGCCGCCTGCTTGCCTGCCGTCACCCTTCGGGGTGTTCCCGCTTCCGCTGTCACAATCAAGCCGCAAGCGCTTGCGGTCGATCGCCGCGCCAGGCCGGCCCCCCGTCGCGGCAGCCCCCTCCCGGCCGCCCCATCACAACCGCCCCGTCCCCGGATCGGCGGCGCGGGTCTCAGGATCGGGCGCCGATCGCCAGCCGATGCCGCTTCAGGGCCGCGGCGGTGGCGTCCGCGATCGTCCGGCCGCGTTCGTCGGTGCCGCGCCAGGCCGCCTGCCCGCGGCTGCGCGGATCGATCTCCAGGAGCTTCACCGGGCCGGCGACTTCGGTGTCGTCGCGCACCAGGCCGCGCAGGATGCCGTCGAGCGGCGCCGCGACCGGCATCCCGGCGAGATGGCCGACGACCATGCCGCGATAGACCCGCGTGCCGATCTCGAAGGAGGTGCGCCAGCGCCCCTCGCCGGCCGAATAGACGAACCGCTCCCGCCCCAGTCCGCCGAGCGGGTTCGACCGGCCGTCGGCCCTCTCGGTGGCGCCTTCGGTCACCAGTTCGCCGTTGCGACCCGGCCGCGTCTCCACCGCCACATCGCAATTGCGGCCGATCTCGAAACCCGGACCCAGCCCGACGGTCACGGCGGCGAGATGGCGCAGATCCGGGATCAGCGCATATTTGTTCATGCGGGCGTCGATCAGCACGTCGAAGGCCGCAAACGGGCAGAGATCGACGAAGCCGAGCCGGGTGATGCCGATCCGCGCCGGGCCGTCGGCAAAGGCCAGCAGGTCCCGCCCCTGCTCGACCGGTTCCGCCCCGATGCCGTCGACCTGGACATCCTCGCCGAACAGGATGTCGTGAAACGCCATGCCGCGGCGGATCACCGGCGGGTGCGGGTCATGCGACAGGACCACCGCATGGCCGATGCGGTTCAGCCGGATCGCGACCGCAGAGGCGATTTCGTTGGTGCCGAGCACGAGGGCGAGCGGCGCCGCGCGCGGGCCCGCGCCAATTCGGTTGAGCGGCAAGGACGGCCTCCATGGTCAGGTGCGAGCGTTCACGTCGACCGCGCAGCAAGCCTCATGCCGTCCGCCGGGGCCGCAGCGCTCCGCGTCCTCGCCGGCGAATCCGGTCCGACATTGTCGGCTTCCCGACAAACCGGACATGGCGGCTCGTCCCGAACCATGACGCCGGCCCCGCCGCCCGCGCACCCGCGCCCCGCGCCGGTCCCGCATGCGGGCGTCCGGCCCAATCCGCCGGACAGCCATTCGCCCGGGCCATTCCCGTCGACACGACGGCTCCGCTCGTGGTCAAACAGTGATCGGTTCGCAGTCACGGGACGGGCGGGCATCGTCCGTCCCGATCGAACCGCCAGGCTGGCCCGAACGATCCGACAGGAGCCCCCATGACGCTTGCCGCCCTCGCCGCCTCCTTCCTGGCCGGTGCCCTCTACGTTCTCTCGCCCGGCCCGGCCGTGCTGGCCCTGATCGGCATCGGCGCCTCGCAGGGACGGCGGCCGGCGGCGCATTTCGTCATCGGCCATCTGGCCGGCGATACGCTCTGGTGCGGCCTGGCGATCTTCGCCCTGGTCGGCGCGCAGGTGATCGACCAGCATGTCTTCGACGCGATCGCGCTCTTGTGCGCCGGCTATCTCGGCTGGCTCGGCTACAAGGGCGTCACGGCCCGGTCGGCCGGCGCGGCCGACGACGTGATCGGGCGCCGGCCGCTGCGCCGCGGCATCCTGTTCGGCCTGACCAATCCGAAGAGCTACCCGGTCGCGCTGGCGATGTTCTCGGCGCTGTTCGCCGGCCAGGCCGGGACCCTGTCCTTCGAGGCCCTGCCGATGCTGCTGATCGCGGCCTTCGTCGGCTTCCTGATCGGCGACCTGATCCTGGTCTGGATCGTCGGCACGAAGCTGCTGCGCGGCCTCTATCTCCGCCACGCGCTGTGGATCATCCGCGCCACCGGCGCGCTGTTCCTGCTGTTCTCGCTGCGGACCGCCTGGGAAGCCCTGCCGCGCCTCCTGCGCCGCTGATCGCGCGCCGGCGCGACGGCCCTCGCCCGATCGCCTTCGGGCAGCCGGCCGGCGCCGTCACGGCGGCCACAGATCCGGCCGGCGCGAGACGGCATCGAGCACCTGCGGCCAGCCGATCGTCCGCATGGCGCCGGGGATCTTGAGGGCCTGCGTCGGCCGGCCCTCGGCCATGATCAGGACGATCGTCTCGATGCCGCCGCAGGCCGCGTCCCCGCAGGCGATCTCGCTGACCGTGAAGGAGACCCGGTCGTCGACGCCGAGGGCGTCGCGGGTCCAGTCGCGGAGGCGCTGGCGGGCTTCGGCAAGGGCCGGATCGTCGACCTTGCGCGAGAAACGCAGGATCACGCCGCCCGTCCCCAGCGCGGGAAGGGATCGGTGAGCGTCTTCCAGCGCGCCAGCTGCGGCGCCTCCTCGTCGACCAGGCAGGCATCGAGCCGCGCCCTCAGGGCCGCCTCGTCCATCGCGCCGCGTTGGCCGATGAAGACGATCTCCTGCATCCGGTCGCCCCAGACCGGGTCCCACAGCCGGTCGAGCCGGGCGAGCCAGTCGGGGTCCTTCGGCCAGCGCGACTTCTCCACCGCCGAGGCCCAGAAGCCGGTGCCCCCGGTCTCCACCGCGGCCCCCGCCTGGGACAGGTGCGCGCACCATTCCGGCCGCGTGGCGATCCAGAACTTGCCCTTGGCGCGCAGCACGCCCGGCCATGCGCTGTCGACGAAGGCGTTGAACCGGCCTGGATGGAACGGCCGGCGCGCGCGATAGACAAAGGAATAGATGCCGTATTCCTCGGTCTCGGGGGTGTGCTCCTGGGGCCGGTTCAATTCCCGGAACCAGGCCGGATACTGGTGGGCGGCCTCGAAATCGAACCGGCCGGTCATGACGATGCGATCGAGATCGACCGCGCCGTGATCCGCGCAGATGATCTCGGCACCGCCGTTCAGCGCCCGGACCAGCCCGATCACCGCCGCGCGGTCGGCCGGGCCGACCGCCGAGATCTTGTTGATCACGATCACGTCGGCAAACTCGATCTGTTCGACCAGCAGCCCGACCAGCGGCCGGCCGTCTTCGTCGTCGACCGCCAGACCGCGGTCGGCCAGGAAGTCCGAGGAGCCGTAGTCGGCCAGGATGCGCATCGCGTCGACCACCGTCACCATGGTGTCGAGCCGCGCCACGTCGGACAGGCTGGCGCCGGCCTCGTCGCGGAATTCGAAGGTCGCGGCAACCGGCAGGGGCTCGCCGATGCCGGTCGATTCGATCAGCAGGCAGTCGAAGCGCCGTTCCTCGGCCAGACGCCGTACTTCGGTGATCAGGTCGTCGCGCAGCGTGCAGCAGATGCAGCCGTTGCTCATCTCGACCAGCCGCTCCTCGGTCCGCGACAGAGCCGCCCCGCCGTCGCGCACCAGCGCCGCATCGACATTGACCTCGGACATGTCGTTGACGATCACCGCCACCCGGAGGCCGACCCGGTTGGACAATACATGGTTCAGAAGCGTGGTCTTGCCGGCCCCGAGAAAGCCGGACAGGACGGTGACGGGTAGACGGGGATCCTCGGATTTCAACGGCATCGGTGATCTCGTTATGTTACGTTATAACATAACTTATCCCCGACCTTCGCGCCCCGTCAAGCACGGCGCCAGCGAAGCCCTCCCGGCACCCGCGGACCGCCGGCCCCATCGGCGCCGGCCGACCCGCCCTTCATCCGCCCTTCAGGCACCTTCTCCCCGGAGGGGCGAAGGGGAAGGAACCGAGGGTTCGACAACCGTAACCGCAGCGATCTCGCGACCATCTCCTTCTCCCCTTTCGGAAGAAGGGGAAGGAGCCGATGGGCCGTCAAGCGTAACCGCTCAGATCTCGCGACCATCCCCTTCTCCCCTTGCGGGAGAAGGTGGCCGAAGGCCGGATGAGGGGTGCGATATCGCAACGAAACGCGGCGCGGCGGTCATGGCGTAACGCGGCGATTGACCTACTTTACCCTTTGATCCGCGATCGATTTTCGGCATTTTCAAGCGCAGATCGAAACCTTTGCTTTTGGTCCCACCGCTACAACCTCGCCCCACCGACGCGGACCGCCGGCCCCATCCGCGGCGCCCGATCCGCCCCTCCTCTACCCTTCGGCCGCCCGCCCCCGAGGCAGCGAAGGGGCAGGAACCGCCGCGACGGAGACGGGTGCGGGCCCGCCATCGGACCGGCGTCCGGCCAGCAGACGGCGGCGCAGAGCCTCGCGCAACGGGACCTCGCAGGTCCGGTGGAACACGGTCGCGATCGCCAGCACCGATCCGGCATAGAGCGCCCAGAACCAGACCCGATCGGCCGGCGGGACGCTGCCGATGCCTTGCCAGAGCCAGATCAGCCCGAGTTGGATCGGCAGGTGGACCATGTAGACGGCAAGGCTGATCGCGCCCAGGCCGCGCAGCGGGGCGGCAGAGGCCAGACGCCTGAGCGGCGCCAGGGCGGCGATCGCGCCGATCCCGGCCAGCGCGACGAGATCGAACGCGAAGGTCTTGATCCACCAGCAGAAGGGCAGCGTCGCCGCGAGCCCGACCAGCAGCACCGGCGAGGGCCGCGCGCCGGACCGGAGGCAGCGCACCGCCTCGGCCGCCCCGACCGCCAGGAAGAAGCCGATCAGGCCGCGGGCGAAGCCGGTCAGGATGAAGAGATCGGTCTTCAGGAAGATCCAGATGCCGGCGAGGATCATCACCGGCGGCGCGAGCGCGGGGCCAGCGGTCCGCATCGCGAGAAAGAACAGCCCGTAAAGCGCCATCTCCACCGTCAGCGACCAGGACGGATGGTTGAACGCGGTGCCGTCGTTGACCAGCACCAGATTGCCGAGGAAGCCGGCCGCCCCACCCGCTCCGGTCACGCCGAGGCCGCCGGCCAGTGCGATCAGAGCCGCCGTCGCACCGAATCCGGCCAGATGGGCCGGGTAGAGCCGGGTCAGGCGCAGGGCCAGGAAGGTGCCGAAACCGATCCGCCCGGCCGCGATGCGGGCGGCATAGACGTGGTGGAAGACGAGGCCGGACAAGAGGAAGAACAGGTCGACCGCCAGATAGCCGTGCCGGTAGAGCGCGCCGATCCCCGGCAGCCCGGCCCCCGGCGCCGATGCGATGGTCAGGGACGAGTCCTGGTAGGGATCGACGAAATGGACATAGTGCCAGAACAGGGCGACCGCGAGCGCGGCGAGGCCGCGCAGCCCGTCGAGCCATTCGAGCCGGTCGCCGCCGCCGTCCCCCGCCATGCCGTCCGCCCTCCCGGCCACTGGCGGCCGTCAGGGACGGAAGACTAGATCGGAACCATTCACATTCGCTTACAGACGCCAGGACTCGGCGGGGATCTCGGATCCGGCGCGGATCGCAGATCCGACGCGGATCGCAGATCCGACGCGGATCGCAGATCCGACGCGGATCTCCGATCCGGCGCCGCCCTGTCTCGTCCCGATCAGGCTTCCGGCGCCTCGGTGCCTTCGATCTCGATGCCGAAGCCCTCCAGGCCGACATAGCGCCGCGCCTTGCTGGAGATCAGATGGATCGAGCCGACGCCGAGCGCCTTCAGGATCTGCGCGCCGAGGCCGATCTCGCGCCAGTTCTCCGCCCGGATCGACGCCGAGCCGTGGCCCTCGGCCTCGTCGGGGGCATGGGTCGCGCCGTCGACGCCCTTCAGCCCGTCGCGCGGCCGGGAGGCCGAGCGGGCGACGCCGACCGAGCCCTCGCGCAGATAGACGATCACGCCGCGGCCCTTCTCGGCGAAACGCTTCATCAGGAGATCGAGCGTGCGGGAGGGACCGAACACGTCGCCGACCACGCTTTCCAGATGCAGCCGGACCGGCACCGCGCGGCCGTCGCGGATGTCGCCGAACACCACCGCCAGGTGATGCATCGGATCGAACGGCGTGCGGAAGGTGATCGCCTGCGCCTTGCCGGCCGGGGTGTCGATCTCGAAATCCTCGATCTTCTCGACCAGCCGCTCGTTGCGCTGGCGATAGGCGATCAGGTCGGCGACCGAGACTGTCTTCAGCCCGTGCTGGCGGGCGAATTCGGCGACCTGCGCGCCGCGCTTGACGGTGCCGTCGTCATTGACCAGTTCGGAGATGACGCCGACCTGCGGCAGGCCGGCCAGCCGGCAGAGATCGACCGCGGCTTCCGTATGGCCGGAGCGCATCAGCACGCCGCCCTCGCGGGCGACCAGCGGGAAGATGTGGCCCGGGCGGACGAAATCGCCGGCGCCGACATTGGGATTGGCCAGCGCGCGCACCGTCGCGGTCCGCTCCTCGGCCGAGATGCCGGTCGTGGTGCCGTGCCGATAGTCGATCGAGACCGTGAAGGCGGTCGAATGCGGCGCGTCGTTAACCGCCACCATCGGTTCGAGATGCAGCCGGCGGGCCTCCTCGCGGGTGATCGGCGTGCAGACGATGCCGGAGGTGTGGCGGATGATGAAGGCCATCTTCTCGGTGGTGGCATGGACGGCGGCGACGATCAGATCGCCCTCGTTCTCGCGATCGTCGTCGTCGGTGACGACCACGATCTCGCCCTTCTCGAAAGCCCGGATGGCTTCGGCGACGCGTTCCTGCGACATGATCTGCTCCGTGAAGACCCGGTCCCGTCCGGACAGGCCGAGAAAGTCGTTGGGGGTGACGGCGCCGCCGGTGGCCTCGGCGATCCGCGCCGCGGTCTCGCGGCCGATCCAGACCTCCGGATCGTTGCACAAGGCCGTCACCGCGGCCGGCGACAGGCCGGCGCGGCGGGCGAAGGCGGAGCGGCTCTCGCCGCGGCCGGCGAGGAAGTCGTCGAGGCGCATGCCGGGACCTTAGCGCCGGCCCCATTCAGGCGCAACGAAAGAAGCGCCAACCTTTCAGCAATACTGAAGCCCGCCGGACGCAGACCCGGCGCCCGTCGGGATCACCGTCCCGTCTGGCCGCGATGGCGCAGGAAATGGTCGGCCAGCACGATCGCCACCATGGCCTCGCCGACCGGCACGCCGCGAATGCCGACGCAGGGGTCGTGGCGACCCTTGGTCAGGATCTCGGTGGCGTTGCCGGCCTTGTCGATGGTCTTGCGCGGGGTCAGGATCGAGGATGTCGGCTTGACGGCGAAGCGCGCCACGATCGGCTGGCCCGACGAGATGCCGCCGAGGATGCCGCCCGACTGGTTGGAGCGGAATTCCGGCGTGCCGTCCTGCCTCAGATAGATCTCGTCGGCATTCTCCTCGCCGGTCAGTTCGGCCGCGCCGAAGCCGGCGCCGATCTCGACGCCCTTGACGGCGTTGATCGACATCAGCGCGGCGGCGATGTCCTGGTCGAGCTTGCCGTAGATCGGCGCGCCCCAGCCCGGCGGCACATTCTCGGCGACGATCTCGAGCACCGCGCCGACCGAGGACCCGGCCTTGCGGATGCCGTCCAGATAGGCCTCGAAGCGGGCCGCCGCCTCGGCATCGGGGCAGAAGAAGGGATTGCGATCGACCTCGGCCCAGTCCCAGCGGGCGCGATCGATCTTGTGCGGCCCCATCTGCACCAGCGCGCCGCGCACCGTCACGCCGCCCGGCACGGCCGCGTCGAGCACCTTGCGGGCGACCCCGCCGGCCGCCACCCGGGCCGCCGTCTCGCGCGCCGACGACCGCCCGCCGCCGCGATAGTCGCGGATGCCGTATTTGGCGTCATAGGTGAAATCCGCGTGGCCGGGCCGGAACTTGTCGCGGATGTCGTTATAGTCTTTCGAGCGCTGGTCGACGTTGCGGATCATCAGCGAGATCGGCGTGCCGGTGGTGCGCTGGCCGCCGGTGCGCTCGTCCTCGAACACGCCCGACAGGATCTCGACCTCGTCCGGCTCGCGCCGCTGCGTGACGAAGCGCGACTGCCCGGGCTTGCGCCGGTCGAGCCAGACCTGGATGTCGGCCGCGGTCAGCGGCAGCCCCGGCGGACAGCCGTCGACGACGCAGCCGAGCGCCGGCCCATGGCTCTCGCCCCAGGTGGTGACGCGGAAGAGATGGCCGAAACTGTTGTGCGACATGGGTCCACCGGCTGGACGAGGCGGGAGGCTCTTCTATGCCGAACCGGGCAGCGGGGTCAAAGGGCGGGCGGACGGACCGGCATCAGCGGCGCGTTGACACGTCTCGCCCGACCGGCCACTCCGTTCGGGCCCGCACTCACGACCGCATCCCGGGAGCAGGCCTATCAGGCTCGGCCTGCATGGTGTCCGCCTCAAGATCACCAATGAAAACATAGCTTTATTGCACTTCGCCTGCAGAGTGGGCCGCCGGCTCTCCGCTATCGCTCCGGCCGCGAATGCGATGGGAGATCGAATTTCCGCCGCCACAACCCGAGATGATCGCCAATCTCGCAGCGCATCCCCGGACAAGGCCCGTCAGGGCCGCCGATCCGGGGCCTACTCGCGTCCGTTCCGCGTCAAGATCGCGAATGAAAACATAGCTTTATTGCACTTCGTCGGCAGAGTGGGTCCCGGCTCTCCGCTGCGCTCCGGCCGGGAATGCGATGGGAAATCGAGTTTCCGCCGGCACAATCCGAGGTGATCGCCAATCTCGCAGCGCATCCTCGGACAAGGCCCGTCAGGGCCGCCGATCCGGGGCCTACTCGCGTCAGTTCGGCGTCAAAATCGTGAATGAAAACAATAATCTGCGGCGCTCATCCGCAAGGTCGCCCGCGGCTCCGTAGCCGGGATCGCAATCGGACTCCCCAAACCCGATCGTAGCCCTCACCGCTTGATACCCACCGGCGCGAAGACCGGACCGGTGTCCTTGTCGGCGCCGAAGGCGGCGCGGATCAGTTTGGCCTCCTCGGCCAGTTCCTGTTCGCGATGGGCGAATTCCTCGCGCCGGCGGACCACCTCGCGCGACAGTTCCAGGATGCGGATTTCGACCGTCTCGTCGGCGTCCGGGCCGACTTCGGCGACGGCGCGGTCGAGATCGCGTTCCATCGCCTTCAGTTCGATCCGGTCGAGGAAGTGCCAGAGGCAGCGGGCGACGTAATCCTCCGGCGGATGGAACCTCAGGATCGGGAAGCGCTCGCGCAGGCGGTGGCCGCGATGGGTGACGACGCGGCCGTCGGGCTCGATCTCGTCCTCGCCGTGGATCTCCTTCATGAGGAAGAAGAAGCGCTGGTCCATCTCCGAATAGAACTGCGCCACCGACTTGTCGTCGCAATCGGTCGCGATCCGGGTCAATTCGCGCTTGAACGCCTCGTGCGGCTCGATGCCGAAATCGAGATCGATCATGCGGTCGAGCGCGCCCTCGAAGATGTCCGGATACTCGATCGACAGGCCGAGCACGATCCGCTCGACGCCGGCCAGTTCGCCGTCCTGGTGCAAGGCCGGCGCCGGCGCCCCTTTCGGCGCGGCATTGCGGTCGCGCCGCTCGGATTGCCAGAACAGGTTGGAGAGCCGCAGGCGGTAGCGCAGCCGGTAGCCCTTCTGGACGCGCGGATCGCGGATCTCCGCGGTCAGGTCTTCGAGCCGCTTTTCGAGCGCCGCCTTGCGTTCCGGCGTGTCGATGGTCGCGCCGGCGGTCTCCCGCTCCCACAGCACCTCGGCCAGCGGCACGGCGCGCTGGATCTCGGCGAGGAAGGCCTCGCGGCCGCCGCCGGCGATCAGTTCGTCCGGGTCCTTGCCGTCGGGCAGGAAGCAGAAATTGAACGAGAAGCCGCTCTTCAGATGCGGCAGGATGCGGTCGATCGCGCGATGGGCGGCGCTGATGCCGGCGCGGTCGCCGTCGAAGCAGACGACCGGCTCGGGCGCGAAGCGCCACATGCGCTGGATCTGCTCCTCCGTGAAGGCCGTGCCGAGCGTCGCCACCACCGAGCCGATGCCGGCCTGCACCACCGCGATGGCGTCGAGATAGCCCTCCACCACCACGATCTGGCCGCTCTCATGGGCCGCCGCGCGGGCGCGATGGCCGTTGAACAGCATCAGCCCCTTGTGGAAGAGCTCGGTCTCCGGCGAGTTCAGGTATTTCGGCTTGTCGTCGGGTCCGAGCGCGCGACCGCCGAAGGCGACCACCCGGCCGCGCTCGTCCTGGATCGGGATGATCAGGCGGTTGCGGAACCGGTCGTAGCTCGGCCGGCCGTCGTCGGGCTCGATCAGAAGCCCGGCATCGATCATCGAGCGCTCGTCGACGCCGCGGCCGATCAGGTGCCGCTTCAGGGCGTCGCGCTCGGCCGGCGCCGCGCCGATGCGGAATTCGCGGATGGTCTCCGGCCGCAGCCCGCGCCGCTCGGCATAGCCCCGCGCGGTCGCGCCGGCCGAGAGGCGGAAGGTCTCCTGGAAGAACTGGCAGGCCAATTCGACCACGTCGGCGAGGCTGGCGCGCTGGCGCTCGCGCACCACCTCGCGCTGGTCGGGCTTGGGCAGCGGTACCCCGGCCTCCGCCGCCAGCCGCTCGACCGCCTCGGGGAAGCTCAAGCCCTCCGTCTCCATCAGGAAGCGGAACACGTCGCCATGCTTGCCGGACGAGAAGCAGTGATAGAAGCCCTTGTGGTCGTTGACGAAGAAGCTCGGCGTCTTCTCCGGATTGAACGGCGACAGGCCGGCATATTCCCGGCCCTGCTTCTTCAGCCGCACGCGCCGGCCGACCACGGCGGAGACGGGCAGCCGGGCGCGGATTTCGTCAAGAATGTTGGGCGGGAACTTCATGGCGCGATCATACCCGATCGCCCTTGCCCGTGTTCGACTTTCGCCATTGCCATCGACAGGATTTTGCCCGAAGCCCATTCTGCTTGGTCATGAATCCGACCGAGTTTGCGGGGACAGTCCCGCGCGCGGGCGGGTCGCGGCGGGAGGCTGCGGACGCAGGGGGCGACATTCCTTTTCGCCAATGGGCAGGAGACATTCATGCAGATGCTGAAGACCATCGCCGTGGCCGCGCTGATCGCGATCGCCGGAGCCGGCGCGAGCGCGGCGCAGAACATCTATTCGGGCGGCAAGGCCGGCGCCTATTTCGGCACGCTCTGCCCGGCCATGCTGGATGGCCTGCGCAACGAAGGCTTCACGCCGAACTGCGTCGAGACCAAGGGTTCGCTCGACAATATCGAGAAGGTTCTGGCCGACCAGGACGGCATCGCCATGGTGCAGACCGACGCCTTCGCCAACTGGGCGGCCGCCAATCCGGATGCGGCCAAGAAGCTCCATACGATTCGCGCCGACCTCGCCAATGAGGGCGTCTATTTCGTCTCCAAGAACCTGACCCAGTTCGGCGACGTGGTGCGCATCATCACCCGCGTCAAGCTGGTGCTGCCGCCGCAGGGCTCGGGCGCCGCGCAGACCTTCGAGAATATGAAGAAGGTGCTGCCGAACGTCTTCACCCGCATCGAGGCGGCCCAGATCACCTATGCCGAATCGGCCTCCAAGGCGATCGAGATGGCGCTCGCCTCCGACAACACGATCGCGCTTTTCGTCCAGCTGCCCGATCCGGCCAATGCCAACTTCAAGACCGTGGTCGAGAAGAAGGGCCACTTCATCCCGGTCGTCGCCCGCGCGCTGGTCAACCAGCAGGTCAACGGCCAGAATGTCTACGTGATCGAGACCCGCCCGGTGACCGAGGCCGGCTTCATCAAGAACGCCGTCGAGGTGACCACCATCGCCACGCCGATCATGCTGATCACCCAGCCGGCCGACGTGCTGCCGGCCGGCACCAACCAGCGCACCAACAAGGAAGACCTGATCAAGCTGGTCAAGGGCATGCCGCGCGAGAAGCTGCTGCCGAAGTCCGGCCCGACCGTCTCGCTGTTCAACCGCGCCTATTCAGCCAGCCAGACCGTCGCCAAGGATCTGGTCGACAAGGCCGAGGAAGCCATCCGCGGCATGAAGTGACCCGATCGCGCCGACCACCCGGTCGACGCCCTTGCCTTTCCGAGCGGCGCCCCTCCCCGGGGGCGCCGTTGCCGTTTCGGCCCCCGCGATTTTGGTTTTCATTAGCGCCCCATCCTGCGTCCAGCCCTCCCAACGCGGAGGCGAAGGGGCAAGAGCCGGAAGATCAACGCCGCCGATTTCACAGACTCTTCAACGCGCTATCCCCTTCTCCCCTTGGCACGGGCCGAAGGGAAAGGAGCCGACGCACCGCGCGCGCCGATTTCCCCAATCCCGCAACGCGTTATCCCCTTCTCCCCTTGACCCGGAGCGAAGGGGAAGGAGCCGACGCACCGCGCGCGCCGATTTCCCCGATCCCGCAACGCGTTATCCCCTTCGCCCCCCCAAGGGGGGAGAAGGTGCCCGAAGGGCGGATGAGGGGGTCGATCGTCCGTCAACGCCCCAAGGCCGCGGTCCGGCTGCGGGCCTTGCCGACGCGAACCGCGAGACCTGCGCCACGCCGCGGCATCCAGGCCCCCTCATCCGCCCTTCGGGCACCTTCTCCCCCTTGGCAGGGGGCGAAGGGGAAGGAGCCGGGAGATCGGTCGGGTTGATGTCGGCAATCCCTCATCGCGCGCGTCGGTTTCCCCAATCCCACAACGCGTTACCCCCTTCTCCACCCCAAGGGGGGAGAAGCGACTGTCTTGGCTGTCAAGCGGCTTCTGCGCGCCATGGTTGTTTTTCCCGGATGATGGCGTTGAGGATGGTGAGGAGTTTTCGGGCGACGGCGATGATGGCGACCATCTTGGGCTTTCCGGCCGCGACCAGTCGGTCGCGGAAGGCTTTGAGGATGGGATTGTGCTGGGCGGCGACCTGGGCGCCCATGAAGAGGGCCTTTCGGATGGCTTCCCGTCCGCCGCCGATGAAGCTCCTGCCGCGCCACTGGCCCGACTGGCGGGTCCAGGGGGCGAGGCCGGCGAGAGCGGCGATCTGGCGGCGGTCGAGGTCGCCGAGTTCGGGCATTTCGGCCAGCAGGGTCCTGGCGATCTGGTCGCCGATGCCGGGGACGGACTTGAGGAGTTCGGCCTTTTCGAGCCAGGCGGGCGTGCGGCGGACGGCACCGCCGATCTCCTGGTCGATGTCGGCGAGCTCCCGCTTGAGCGCCTCGAGCAGGCGCTCGATGCTCCTGGCCGTGCGCGGGGAGGCCCGCTTCAGCCGCTGGCTCTCGGCACCGATCATGGCGACGATCTGCCGGCGTCGGGCGACCAGGTCGGCCAGCGCCTGGAGCTCGGCGTCGGGCAACGGGCGGATTTCCGGTCGTGTCGCCTCGGCGAAGCGGGCGATCACGAAGGCATCGATCGGGTCGGTCTTCATCCGCTTGCCCATGGCCTGGGCGAAGGCCCGGACCTGGGCCGGATTGACCACCACGACCGGCAGACCGGCGGCGGCCAGGCTGGCCGCCACCACGGTCTCGAAGCCGCCGGTCGCCTCGACGGCGATGCGCGCGGCGCCGAGCGGTTTCACGCGCTCGATCAGGTCCGCCAGACCGTCCGCGGTGCGGGCGACGCGGAAGGGCGCGAAGGCCGGGCCGTTGGCGGCCACGTCCAAGGCGTCCTTGGAGACATCGATACCGATATTGAGAGCGTCCATCCTGTCCCATCCTTGCGCAAACGGGCTTCGCTTCGAGCGGCCCAAGCGACTGTTCGGGTTCGATGGACCGACGGGCGGCGACCCTTGCTTCTCCACGGGCTTTAACGCCCCAAGGTGCATCGGTCTGCCGCCCGACACCGCAACCAATGATATATCATTGGTTGCGGTGTCCAAGTTACAAGGTGCCCGAAGGGCGGATGAGGGGGTCGATCGTCCGTCAACGCCCCAAGGCGGCGGTCGGGGTGCCGGGTCAGCCCTTGGCGAGGCCGAGGGAGACGTATTGGACCGGCTTGCCGGATTTGGAATCCTTGCCGGAAACCGCCAGCGAGAGGCGGTTTGCGCCGCTGACGGTCAGGGTGAGCGTGCTGACCGCGCCGTTCTGCGACGTGACCTGCATCACCAGGCTGTTGCCGGACAGCCGCCCGGACAGGGAGGCCGTGCCGGCCTCGGCGCCGCCCTGGAAGGTGCCGACGAAGGTCTTCTGGTCGCCGCTCCAGGTCAGTTGCACGGCCAGATTGGCCCCCTTGGCGGCGCCGTCGCACTTGCCCGTGACCGTGATCGACGCGCCCGCGGGGGCGCCCTGCAGACGGCAGGTGGTGGCGGCCGGCGCCTCGCCGCCGGATGCGGTGATGCTGCCCGAGCCGGTCCAGGAGCCCGACAGCTTGGCGATGAAATCGGCGCCCTCGTCGGCCCGGGTGACGGACGGGGCGAGGCCGGCTGCGACCACGGCTGCGAAAAGCAATCCCTTCATGCCAATCTCCTACGATGCCGCACCGATGAAACGGACCCTCCGCAAAACCACGGACTGCGGGCTTCGAACGCCATCAGTAGGGATCGCTGCATGCATTGTCGAGATGCTGCACTGCAGCAGTGCCATTCCGTCACACGGTGCTGCCGTTACGGCACAGGTCGGTCGGCCAGGGGCTCGAGGCCGGCCAGAAAGACATCGGGATCGACGACGCCGAGGCTCTCGATATAGCCGGCAAGCGCATCGTCGGTCAGGTCGACGGCGTCGAAGGCCTTGACGATCTGGGCATAGTGGTCGCCGAGCCGGCGCGAGGTCGGGTCCAGGCCGGTCAGGGCGACCAGGCCGGTCGGTGCGCTGTCGAGCACCGTCATGGTCAGATCCGGTCGATACCGCTGCAGGATCGGGACCAGTTTCCAGACGTCGCCGGTCCAGGCCGATCGATAGACGGGATCGCGCCGTGCCGCCGGATGGGGCCGGCGCTCGGTCATTTCGGCATTGATCGGGATGCAGTCGTGCAGAAAGACGATGCTGCCCGGATGGGCATAGCGTTCCGTATTGATGAAGTCGCGCAGCAGATACTCGTACTGGTGCATCCCGTCCAGAAAGGCGACATCGTAGCCACCGGGCAGGTAGCGGAACAGATCTTCGCTGGCGAAGAAGTCGTCGCTGGTCATCTGAAACAGAAAGACGCGCGACTTGCCGCGTGTGAAGTCGTTGGCGACCCGGCCCATCTGCGGGTCGACGCCGACGGAATCGCACCCGAAGCAGGCCATGCTGGCGCCGAGATTGACCCCGATCTCGAAATAGCGCTGCGGCTTCCGGCGGCGGTGAACCTCGGCGAGCACCTTCAGATAGGACCGCCCCTTGCGCGGGAAGCGCGGAAACGGGCCGGCCGCGGCGTCTGCGGCGTCCCCGGCGACCGGGTCTGCGGGCGCGTCCGTCATCGGCCTGCCTCCGCCAGCGCCTTCGCCTTCGCCAGCGCCCGGGTCACGAGACGCCGAGCTTCTTCTGCAGGCTGGTCGAGCTGGTCGTGTACTGGAACACGATCCGCTGGCCGGGCGCGACGATGCGCTTGGCCGCCTGCGCCATCAGCGCGACCTCGTGGAAGCCGGACAGGATCAGCTTGAGCTTGCCCGGATAGGTGTTGATGTCGCCGACCGCGAAGATGCCGGGTTCCGACGTCTCGAACTTCTCGGTGTCGACCGGGATCAGATTCTCGTGCAGATTCAAGCCCCAGTCGGCGATCGGCCCGAGCTTCATGGTCAGGCCGAAGAAGGGCAGCATGCGGGTCGCCTGGATCGTCCGTGCGCTCCCGTCATTGAGCTTGACATGGACGCCGGACAGGTGACCGTCGGCGCCGGAAAGACCGGTGACCTGGCCGAGCACCAGGTCGAGCCTGCCCTCGGCGACCAGGTGGCGCATCTGCTCGACCGAATGCGGGGCGGCGCGGAACTCGTCGCGGCGGTGCATCAGCGTCACCCGCCGGGCGATCGGCTGCAGGTTGAGCGTCCAGTCGAGCGCGGAATCGCCGCCGCCGACGATCAGCACGTCCTGGTCGCGGAAGGCCTCCATCCGGCGCACCGCGTAGAAGACCGAGGTCCCCTCATAGGCCTCGATCCCCGGCACCGGCGGGCGCTTGGGCTGGAACGAGCCGCCGCCGGCCGCGATCACCACCACCTTGGCGTGGAACAGGGTGCCGAGATCGGTGGTCACCGCGAAGCCGCCCTCCGGCAGCCGCGCCACCGTCTCGACCATCTGCGAATAGTGGAACACCGGGCTGAACGGCCGCGCCTGCTCCATCAGCTTCTCGACCAGCTCCTGGGCGCCGACGACCGGGTAGCCGGGGATGTCGTAGATCGGCTTCTCCGGATAGAGCTCGGCGCATTGCCCGCCGGGCCGGTCCAGGATGTCGACCAGGTGGCAGCGCATGTCGAGGAGGCCGAGTTCGAAGACCGCGAAGATGCCGACCGGGCCGGCTCCGATGACGAGGACATCGGTGGTGATCACATCGGCGGTGATCACGTCGGGGGCGATGGTTTCGGACATGCGCATGTGACCGGGCGATGGCGGCCGCGCCGCCGGGTTGGGACCCGACCTATAGGATGGTTCGGCCGCGCGGGCCAGAGCGGAGGACTGCGGGGCGACGACGACCGCCCCGACGGCCGCACAAGTGAGCGGACCGGCGGCACGGCCCGGCGCACACAACGAACGCCCTTCGCGGCGACGCCGCGCACCGGATTGCCGCGCAATGGCTTGCAATGACTTGCAATGGCGTGCAATCGCCCGCCGTGACGCCCGGATCGGGGCCGGCGCCTCGGCCGTGCCCGCGATCCGGCCGGGTCAGGCCTGGCGTTCGGGCGTCCGGACGACGAGGCCGTCGAGCGCTGCGGTCACCTTGATCTGGCAGGACAGCCGGGAGGTCGGGCGGACGTCGTAGGCGAAGTCCAGCATGTCCTCTTCCATCGGCTCCGGCGCGCCGACCTTGGCATACCAGGCCTCGTCGACATAGACGTGGCAGGTCGCGCAGGCGCAGGCGCCGCCGCATTCCGCCTCGATGCCGGGCACCATGTTGCGGATCGCGTTCTCCATCACGGTGGAGCCGATCTCGGCCTCCACGGTCTGCTCGGCGCCGGCTGCGGAAATGAAGGTGATCTTGGGCATCGGGGTCTCGGGCTCGGGAGGCAGGGGAAGGGCAGCGCCCGAGATAAAGGCTCACGCGGGAAGGTCAAGACGGCGCGAGGGCACTGTGGCCGATTAGGCCCGATTCCCCAGCTCCTGGCGGATCACCCGGTCGACCGCCTCGACCGCCGCGGTCAGTTCGCCGAAGAGATGCGCGGCGTCGCCGGGGACCCGCTCGGCCATTTCGACCGCCTCGGCGAGCCGGGCGACGCGGAAGGCGCCGATGCCGCGGGCCGATCCCTTCAGGGTGTGGGCCGCCCGGCGGCCGCTGTCGCCATCCGCCGACGACCGGATGCGATCCAGCAGCGCCTGGGACTGCGCCAGGAACATGCCGAGCACCTCGTGCTGCAGGTCGCGGCTGCCGAAGGTCATCCGGTCGAGATGGGCGAAGTCCAGCGGCCGGCCGTCGCCGCCGAGCGGGCGAGCGGCATCCCGACGCACCGCCTCGCAGTCGACATCGCCTCCGTCTCGCATGGCCCGTCCTTTCGCCGATCGTCGACGAGAGAAGCGCCGGAGAGGCCAAGGAGACGTAAATTCCGCTGCCGAAAGAAGGCGATCGCGCATTACGGTAAAAGAAAGGTGGAGGCCGCCGGCCGGCTCAGCGCTCCGCCTTGCCGCCGAGCGCGCGCCGGCCGGCCGCGGTCAGCCGCGCCACCACCCAGTCCGGTTTCGTCGGATTGTCGAACCACGGCTCTGCCCAGCCCTTTTCCAGGCAGGCGCGGATGGTGCGGTGCGGGAACTCCTGCCCGTCGGAATCGAACAGCGGCAGCTTGCCGCCCGGCTGCCCGAGCCCCTGCTCCAGGTAGCGCCGCTGGCTCGGACTGGGCCGGCCGGGCGCCGCCGGAGCCTTCGCGCCCGGTTTTCCCTCGGCCGCCGCGGTCCCCACGCGGCCGCGATCTTTCTGCTTTTTCAAGGAATGCAATGGATCAATCCGGTCGCCCCTGGGCATGGCCGCCCCCGTTAACGATGATGAGGGAAAACCCCCGCCAATGGTTCCAACTTCGTTAATGACATATTACCATCAAGGTGCGGCAACTTACGAGGAGGCTTGAGATTCGGGGTATCCCCCGTATCTTCAAAGCCTTGTCCGGTGAAACCGACGTCGTGCATGAAGCGACGCGGGATCGGTCGTCAGCTTCCAAGGCCATGGAGGCAGCGGCCGACTGAGGGTACCGAGTACGGACGCGAGGCAGTAGATCACGATGGCGACCAATCAAAACAAGCAGATGGATCCTGCCGAGGCTGCCCTTTCGGCCGTCGAGGAAGCCCTGAAGCTGGATTTCGGCGGCCCGGAGGATTCGCCTCCCGCCGCCTCGACGCCGATCGAAACCCCGCCCACGGCGTCCTCCGCGCCACCCCGCCCCGAACGCAAGCCGCCCACCGTCACCAAGCGCATGGTCACGCGCCCGACCGGCGCGCGCTCTCCGCTCGATTCGCTGCCGCCGGAAGAGGAACTGACCGCGATCGTCGAGGCGCCGCCGCCCGCCCCGGCCGCCGCCGAGCGCACCGCCGCGACCCGGATGCCGTCCGCCGCCGCCACGGCGCCGGCGGCCCATGCCGCCGCTCCGTCTCCCGCCGCCGAACCGGTCCGGACTGCGGACGCCCCGCGCCCGTCCGAGGCGCGCACGTCCGAGACCCGTCCCTCCCCGCGGCCGCCGGCCAATGACGACCGCCAGTCGGTCGGCAACCTGATCCACCGCTTCGGCCAGAAGCCCTCGCAGACGCCGCTGTGGATCGCGCTGATCGCCTCGATCGTCTGGCTCGGCCTGGTCACCGTGCTGATCATGACCACCTTCGGCGGCTTCCTGCGCACCGCGACGCTGCCGGAAATGCTGTGGTCGCTCGCCGCCACCCTCCTGCCGGTGATCGCCTTCTGGGTCTTCGCCGTGGTCGCCCGCCGCGGCCAGGAAATGCGCATCGCATCCCGCACCATGACCGAAGTGGCGCTGCGGCTGGCCGAGCCGGAAGCGCTCGCCAAGGATTCGCTGGTTTCGCTCGGCCAGGCCATCCGTCGCGAGATGGCGGCGGTCGGCGACGGTCTCGACCGGGCCGTGGCGCGGGCGAGCGAGCTGGAAGTCCTCGTCCACAACGAGGTCTCCTCGCTCGAACGGGCCTATGGCGAGAACGAGCTCAAGATCCGCAGCCTGATCGAGGAACTGGTCAACCAGCGCGAGGCGATCACCAACAATGCGGAGCGGGTGCGGGCCGTGATGGTCGGCGCCCACGAGACGCTGGCCGCCGATCTGGCCCAGATCCATTCGCGCGTCACCGACGCCGTCTCGGATGCGACCGGCCATCTCAGCTCGACCCTGATGGAGCGCGGCGTCGAGATCGCGACCCGGATCGACGTCTCGTCCGAGAACCTGATCAATTCGATCGCCAACCGCGGCACCCAGGTCGTCGACCGTCTGGTCGTGACCACCCGCGAGGTCACCGATCAGTTCGCCAATGTCGGCGAGGAAGTTGCCGATCGGATCGTCACGGCCGGCCAGATCGTCGCCGACACGCTGTCGATGAAGGGCAGCGACATCTCCGACAAGCTGACCCGCACCGGCAACGAACTGGTCGAGACCTTCTCGCGCCAGAGCGCGGACCTGACCGAATCGGTCGGCCGGATGAGCACCGACGTGGTCCAGACCCTGTCGAGCCGGACCGACATGGTCACCGAGGCGCTGCACCGCACCACCTCGACCCTGGTCGAGACGGTGACCGACCGCGCCAGCTACGTCACCGATGCCTTCGCGACCACCGGCACGGCGCTGATCGACACCCTGACGGAACGCTCGACCAGCGTGAACGAGACCCTGGAGCGCACCGGCGCCTCGGTCATCGACCGCCTGGCGCAGACCGGCGCGACGATGATCGACACGCTGAACGAGCGCAGCGGCTTCTTCACCGACCAGTTCCAGACCACCGGCACGACCCTGATCGAGACGCTGACCGAGCGCTCCACGGTCGTCAACGAGACGCTGCGCGATACCGGGTCGACCCTGATCGACACCCTAAACGACCGCAGCCGCGCCGTCGTCGACAACATCTCGATCACCGGTTCGACCCTCATCGAGACGCTGACCGAGCGGTCGAGCGCGCTCAACGAGACGCTCAGCCGCACCGGCGCGACCCTGATCGAGACGCTGACCGAACGCAGTCAGGCGGTCACCGAGGCCCTGTCGTCGACCGGCGGCACGCTGATCGACACGCTGACCTCGCGCTCGACCCATCTCAACGAGACGCTCAGCCGTACCGGCGACACGCTGATCGAGACGCTGACCGAACGTTCGACCCATCTCAACGAAACGCTCAGCCGCACCGGCGATACGCTGATCGACACCCTGACCGAGCGCAGCCGTTCGGTCACCGACAATCTGTCCTATACCGGCGCCTCGCTGATCGACACGATCACCGAGCGGGCGGATTCGGTCGCCCAGATTCTGTCCTCGACCGCCGCCAATCTGATCGACACCCTGAGCGAGCGCAGCATCGCCGTCACCGAGAGCCTGGCCCGCACCGGCGACACGGTCGTCGAATCGCTCGCCGACCGCAGCCGCTTCATCACCGATTCGCTGTCGGCGGCCGCCGACCAGCTGATCGAGTCCATGCTCGAGCGCTCCGCCTCGGTGAGCGAGGCCCTGTCGTCGACCGGCGCCACCCTGATCGGGACCCTGACGGATCGTTCGGGCGAGCTGAACGACACCTTCCAGCGCACCGGCTTCTCGCTGATCGACACGCTGACCGAGCGCTCGACCACGCTCAACGACACGCTGAACCGGACCGGCGACACGCTGATCAGCTCGCTGACCGAGACCGGCTCGTCCCTGACCGAGGCCTTGAGCAGCACCGGCAGCCATCTGCTGGCCACGCTGACCGAGCGCTCGACCACCCTCAACGACACCCTGAGCCACACCGGCGGGACGCTGATCGCGACCCTGACCGAGCGCACGACGACCCTCAACGACACGCTGAGCCGCACCGGCGATACGCTGATCGACACCCTGACCGAGCGTTCGACCACCCTCAACGACACGCTGAGCCGCACCGGCGACACGCTGATCGACACCCTGACCGAGCGCTCGACCACCCTCAACGATACGCTGAGCCGCACCGGCGATACGCTGATCGACACGCTGACCGAGCGCTCGACCGCCCTCAACGACACGCTGAACCGCACCGGCGACACGCTGATCGGATCGCTGACCGAGACCGGCACGTCGCTGAACCACTCGCTGTCGCGCACCGGTACCGACCTGACCAACACGCTGGCGCGGACCGGCAGCGATCTGACCCGGACGCTCGCCTCGACCGGCGACAACCTGATCGGAACGCTCTCGGCGACCGGCGAAGGCCTGATCGGAACCCTGACGCAGACCGGCACGAACCTGACCGAGACGCTGGCCTCGACCGGCACGCTGATCACCGACACGATCCTGACCCGCGGCCAGGAGGTCAACGAGGGCCTGCTGTCGCACGCCTCGGTGATCGACCAGACCCTGTCGCGGACCGGCAACGAGATCGTCTCGATGATCGCGACCCGCGGCACGGAAGTGTCCGATACGCTGTCGCGCGCCACCGAGGATCTCAACCAGCTCTTCGTCGGCCACTCGCGCGAGGTGTCGGACACCATCAACGCCACCGGCACCAAGATCGTCGAGGCGATCGTGTCGCGCGGCAGCGAGGTCAACGAGGCCCTGAAGGGCACGGGCCAGTCGCTGGTGGTCGATCTCAGCCTGCGCGGCTCGGAGATCACCGAACGGCTCGACACGGCCGGCATGCAGATCGCCGAGATCATCGCGATCCGCGGCGGCGACCTGAACCGCGCGCTGGACGATGCGATCGGCCGGCTGAACACCACCATCCTGACCAATGGCGACGTGCTCGCCGACCGGCTCGACGCCACCAGCGACCGCATCCGCGAATCCATCGTCATGCGCGGTGCCGAACTGGAGGATGCCGTGGTCTCGGCCGGGCGCACCCTGGACCAGATCATCGGCTCGCGCGCCGCGGACTTCCGCGACCGCCTGCATGCTAGCCTGGACGTGGTCTCGGGCGACATCTCCACCCGCACCGGCGAACTGGCCGAACGCCTGGCCAAGGCCGGCTCGGAAGTCGCCCGCCTCGTCGCCGCCCAGGGCGATCTCGTCACCGACCGTATGAACGCGACCGGCGGCGACTTCCTCGGCCGGCTCGCCAGCCAGGGCCAGGAGATCACCACCGGCCTGTCCGAGCGCATCGCCGCCATCGACGAGATCGTCGGCGTGCGCGCCGTGCAGGTGGTCGAGACGCTCGGCCAGCGCTCCGAACAGATGCGCGACCTGCTCGAGCGTCGCCTCGGTCTCGTCGACGAGACCCTCACCCGCAAGACCGTCGCCCTGGTCGATGCGCTGCAGAGCCGCACCGACGAGCTGGCCGAGACGATCGAGAGCCGCACCTCCAGCCTGTCGGCGGCCCTCGACGGCAAGCTGGCCCATTTCGGCACGTCGCTCGACCGCAAGGCGGACGAGGTCGGCCTGATCCTCCAGGAGCGCGCCGTCTCCTTCGAGCAGACCGTCGCGGCCCGCGTCGACCGCGTGGCGGCGACCTTCGCCGAGCGCACCGATGCGTTCAACGACACGGTCCGCACCCGCACCGAGAAGATCGAAGAGGCGCTCGACACCCGCGCCCGCCAGATCAGCGAGACCTTGATGGACCGGGCGCGCGATATCGCCCGCACCTTCGTCGAAGGTCACACCGCCATCTCCACCGTGTTCGACAGCCGCGTGGCGGAACTCTCGACCTCGCTGGTCGGCCGCGCCAAGGAGGTCGGCGACCAGATCAGCGATCAGGTTTCCACCCTCAACGCGACCCTCGGTATGCGCGTGACCGAGATGACCGAAACCCTCGGCGAGCGGGCCGGCTTCTTCGACCGGCTGCTGCAGGAGCGCATGTCGGCGATCGGCAGCACGCTCGGCCAGGAAACCGAGAAGGCCCGCCAGATCGTGCTGCGTTCGGTCGGAGAGGCGACCGAGGGCATGCTGATCAAGTCCGAGGAGGCGCGCCGGACCATGGTGGCGACCACCGAGGAGGTCGCCGCCCGCCTGGAACAGTCGGTCATCTCGCGCACCTCCGCGGTGGTGGTCGATCTCGAGAAGTGCACGACCGAGATCTCCGCCCTTCTGGAAGGCCGCGGCGGCCATCTGATCGAGACGCTCGATCTCCGGGCGACCGAGCTCGCCGAACGCTTCGCCAGCGCCGAGAAGTCGATCGTTTCGACCGTCGAGGCCCGGACCGAAGACCTGGCCTCGACGCTGGCGACCGCCCACGACGTGTTCGACCGCACGCTCGACCGGCGCCATCAGGACATCGTGACCGTCCTCGACGGGCGCACCAACGGCCTGATTTCGAGCATCACGGCCGCCCACGACATGCTGGCGCGGACCCTGGAGGCGCGTCAGAACGACATCGCCTCGGTGCTCGACGAACGGACCAGCGGCCTGATCGCCGGTCTGTCGACGGCCCACGATGCGCTCGCCCGCACGCTCGAAGCCCGGCAGGGCGACATTGCCGGTCTGGTCGAAACCCAGGCCGCGGGCCTGCTGTCCAGCCTCGCCGCGACCCAGGACATGCTCGCCCGCTCGCTCGATCAGCGCCGCTCGGCCATGGCCGGCGAGATCGAGGCGCGCGCCAACAGCCTGATCGACGGTCTGGCGAGCGCTCACGACCGGCTCGCCGGCATCCTCGAAGTCCGCCGCAGCGAGATCGCCGATCTGGTGTCCGGCCATGCCGGCGGCCTGCTCTCGGGCCTCGAGGCGACCCACGACCGGCTGGCGCAGTCGCTCGATCAGCGCAAGTCGTCCATGACCGCCGCAATCGACGAGCGCGCCAGCGGCCTGATCTCCGCTCTGGCGACCACGCATGAACGCCTGGCCACCGTGCTCGAGGCGCGCCGCGGCGAGATCGCCGACCTGGTCTCCGATCAGGCCGGCGGGCTCCTGGCCGGCCTCGCGGCGACCCACGACCTGCTCGCCGGGACGCTGGAACAGCGCCAGACGGCCCTGACCTCGGCGCTCGACGAACGCGCCAGCGGCCTCCTGGCCGGCCTCGCCGCCGCCCATGACCGCCTCGCCGGCGAACTGGAAAGCCGCCGCAGCGAGCTCGGCATCCTGGTCGAGAGCCGGACCGATGCGTTGATCGGCCGGCTGGCGAATACCCACGACATGTTCGCCAGCACGCTGGAGACCCGGCAGGCCGAAATGGCCTCGCTGGTCGAGGAGCGGGCATCGGACCTGGTGGCCAGTCTCGCGGCTGCGCACGACCAGCTCGAACGCACGCTGGAGACCCGGCAGGGCGAACTGGTCGCCCACACCACCCAGGCCCGCGACGGCATCGCGGAGGTGCTCGACAGCCGCTCGGCCGACATCTTCGGCAAGCTGCAGGGCGCGCAGGACCAGCTCTACAAGGGCCTCGACAGCCGTTCGGCCAATCTCGCCGACAAGATCGGCCATGCCGGCGACCTGCTGCTCGACGCGCTCGAACGCAAGGGCCGCGACGTGGCCGAGACCTTCGCGGTCCAGGGCGTCGAAGCCTCCCGGATGGTCTCCGAAGCCTCCGATCGCCTGCGCACCGAGATGGGCGAGATCATGGAGCGGCTGACGCAGTCGAACATGGTGCTGCAGTCGGTGATGAGCCGGACCGGGGAAAGCCTGCGCGAGATCGAGCAGAATCTCGACCGCCAGAGCGGCGAAGTGAAGAGCGCCCTGGAGCAGGCCGTCTCCGACACCCAGGTGGCGACCGCCACCATCGCCCGCGAAGTCGGCACCCTGCGCGAGGTTTCGGCCGGCGTGCTGAAGGACGTGGTCGACCTGACCTCGAAGTTCGACCAGACCGCGGGCCGCCTGCACGATGCCGGTGCCGAGGTCGGCGGCGCCAACGACCGGCTGGTCCGCTCGATCGAGCAGCGCCAGCAGACGCTGGAGGCCATGAACGAGGCGCTGGCCGAGAAGACCAAGACCATCGACGAGCTGGTCCGCGCCTTCGCCGGCACGATCAGCCAGAGCCTCGCGGCCGCCGAAGCGCGCGCCCGCGATGTCGGTGCCTCGCTGACCGGCTCGACCGAGGGCGCGATCCGCTCCGTGCTCGGCCAGCTGGAGACCCTGCGGACGACCGCCGATCAGGAAGGCAACAAGGCCTCCTCGACCTTGAAGTCGATCCAGGACGCCATGGTGGCGGACCTGTCGCGGACCGTGTCGGACACCACCGCCCGCTTCGGCGAGGCGGCGGAGAAGATGCGCGACGCGGCGCGGATGATGCAGGGCGAACTCGACAAGACGCGCGAAGAGCTGCGCCGCGGCGTGTTCGAACTGCCCAAGGAGACCGAGGAATCGACCGCCGCGCTGCGCCGCGTCGTCACCGAGCAGCTGAAGGCGCTGAACGAGCTGACCAACCTCGCCAGCCGTCAGGCCGCCGCCTTCGATGTCACCGTCCCGGCCGCCGAACCGCCGCGCCGCGGCAGTGGCGCCGCGTCCGCCTCGGCCGCCATGGTGGTCGAACGGCCTGCGGTCTACCGGGACGCGGAACCGCGCCGGATCGAGACGGCCAGGATCGAGACGGCCCGGCCCGAGCCGGTCCGCGCGGTCGAGCCGGCTGCCCGCGTCGAGACCCCCGCCGTCGAACCGATCCGGCCGGAACCGGTGGCGCGCATCGAGACGCCGCGCGCCGAGCCGAGCCGGGTGCCGGCCGCGCCGCTGCCCGAGGCGCGCCGCGCCGCCCCGCAGCCGCCGGCCGATCCGGAACCGCGCAGCCGCGACGGCCAGTCGCGCGGCTGGGTCGCCGATCTCCTGCGCCGCGCCTCGCGCGACGAGGAGGAGGACGCCGCCGCACCGGAACCGGTCGCCGAAGCCCCGGCCCCGTCGGCCCCAGCCCCGTCTGCGCCGCGCGCCGCCGGCTCGGGATCGGGCGCGGAAGGTCTCGGACAGGTCGCCTCCGACATCGCCCGTGCGATCGACGACCGCACCTTCCTGGATCTGTGGGATCGTCACCGCGCCGGCGAGAAGAGCGTCTTCACGCGCCGGCTCTATACCCTGCAGGGCCAGCAGACCTTCGACGAGATCCGTCGCAAGTATCACCGCGACCTGGACTTCCGGTCCGTGGTCGACCGGTACTGCGACGATTTCGAACGGCTCCTGGACGAGGTCGGCAAGACGGACGGCGACGGCATCATGTCCCGCTCCTACCTGACCTCCGATACCGGCAAGGTCTACACCATGCTGGCCCATGCCGCCGGCCGCCTCGACTGAGGCCGCCCGGCCGGCATCGACGAGACCATCCGAAGCCCCGGGGCAGCACCCCGGGGTTTCTCTTTGCCGGCGACCGCCCGGCGATCCGGCGATCCGACGGGCCGACCGCCCAGCCATCCGACGGGCCGGCCATCCGACGGCGCCACGAGCCGGGGCACGCCCGACCCATCGCAGCCGTGCCGGCCGGCGGTCGCCGCTGTGCTCCCCTCTGTCCACAACCGGCTGGACCGCCCTGGCCGCGGTCGGCCCATCCGGATGCAACCGGCCTTGCCGGGCCCGGCCGAACCGCGGCACAGTGCGGGGGACGGGAGGGCCGGCCCTGCCCCGGCGCTACAGCCGGCGGCGCACGGCCATGGCCCTGCTCCCGCCGCGCCGCCGGCCGACACCGCGCGCCCCGCGCCTGCGATCGCCTGCCGAAGCTGCCTGTCTGTCCGAGGTCGTCATGGAAATCGCCCATCCCTACCTGCTCTTCCTCGGCGACGTGCCCGACGCGCTCGCCGCCAAGACCGCGCTCGGCATCGTCGACTGGCGGCCGGAATGGTGTCTCGGCCAGCTCCGCCTGCCCGGATGCGCGGCCGACGCGAAACTGCCCGACATGACCATCGCCGAAGCCGCCGCGGCGGGCGTGCGGACCATGGTGGTCGGCGCCGTCAATGCCGGCGGCGTCCTTCCGGATCACTGGGTGGTGCCGATCGTCGAGGCGCTGCATGCCGGACTGGACGTGGCCAGCGGCCTGCATATGCGGCTCGCCGACGATCCGGAAATCCGGGCCGCGGCGGAGCGGACCGGGCGCAAGCTGCACGACGTGCGCCACACCAGCGAGCGCTTCCCGACCGGCAAGGGCACGAAGCGCCCGGGCCTCAGACTGCTGACGGTGGGCACGGATTGCTCGGTCGGCAAGAAATACACCGCCCTGGCGCTCGAAAAGGCGATGCGGGCGCGCGGCTATGCGGCCGATTTCCGGGCGACCGGGCAGACCGGCGTGTTCATTTCCGGCCGCGGCGTCGCGATCGATGCGGTGGTGGCGGATTTCATCTCCGGGGCGGTCGAATGGATCGCGCCGGCGGCCGATCCGGACCACTGGGACCTGGTCGAGGGCCAGGGCTCGCTGTTCCATCCCTCCTTCGCCGGGGTGTCGCTCGGCCTCCTGCATGGCGCGCAGCCCGACGCCTTCGTGGTCTGCCACGAACCGACCCGGACGCGCATGCGCGGCGTCCAGCATCCGCTGCCGAGCATCGCCGACGTGATCGACCTGACCGTCCGCTGTGGCCGGCTGACCAACCCGGCGATCCGCTGCGTCGGCATCGCGATCAACACAGAGCATCTCAACGATGTCGACGCCGCGCGCACCATCGCGGCGGCGGCCGACGCGCACGGATTGCCGGCCAGCGACCCGATCCGCTTCGGACTGGAACCGATCGTCGACGAGATCGAAAGGCACTGGCCGCGATGACCGGACCCCATCTGAGCGTCGCCGTCGAGCGCTTCCCGATCGCCGGCAGCTTCACCATCTCGCGCGGCAGCCGCACCGAAGCGGTCGTCGTGACCGCGACGCTGACCATCGACGGCGCGACCGGACGCGGCGAATGCGTGCCCTATGCCCGCTACGGCGAGACCGTCGAGGACGTGGTCGCCGCGATCGAGGCGGTCGGCCCGGAGATCGCCGCCGGACGGATCGGTCACCCCGACCTCGCGGGCGCCATGCCGGCCGGCGCGGCGCGCAATGCCGTCGATTGCGCCTTCTGGGATCTGGCGGCCAAGCGCAGCGGCGTCCCGGCCTTCCGGGCGGCCGGGCTCGACGCGCTGAAACCGTTGGTCACCGCCTATACGCTGAGCCTCGGCACGCCGGACAGCATGGCGGAGGCCGCCCGCGCGGCCGCACACCGGCCGCTCCTCAAGGTCAAGCTCGGCGGCGACGGCGATCCCGAGCGCATCCGCGCGGTGCGTGCCGGTGCACCCGACGCGATGCTGATCGTCGACGCCAACGAGGGCTGGACGCCCGAGAACCTTGCCGACAACCTCGCGGCGGCGGAAGCCGCCGGGGTCCGGCTGATCGAGCAGCCCCTGCCGGCCGGCCGCGACGGCGCGCTCGCCGGCATCGCGCGCCGGGTGCCGGTCTGCGCCGACGAAAGCCTGCACGGCAGCGGCGACCTCGCCGCGCTCCGGGACCGCTACGACGCCGTCAACATCAAGCTCGACAAAGCCGGCGGCCTGACCACGGCCCTGGAGATCGTCGCGGCGGCCGAGCGGGCCGGCCTCGCCGTGATGGTCGGCTGCATGGTCGGCACCTCGCTCGCCATGGCGCCGGCGATCCTGGCCGCCCAGCGCGCCGACTTCGTCGATCTCGACGGCCCGCTGCTGCTCGCCCGCGACCGCGCTCCCGGCCTGACCTATGACGGCTCGACCGTCTATCCGCCCGAGCCCGCGCTCTGGGGCTGAGGCCGCCGCGCGAATAGGGTCACGATGACGACGCCCGCCATGGCGACCAGCGCCATGGCGGGGAAGCCGTCCAGGCCGTAGGTCTTGTAGAGGGCGCCGGACGCGAAGGTCGCCAACGCCATGAACAGCCCGTTGAAGGTGACGAGCAGGCTCTGCGCGGAGCCGGCCAGACCCGGCAGGGCGGCGCGGGTCAGGTAGGCCATGGTGCCGATATGCACCGCGCCATACGAGAAGGCGTGCATCGCCTGCACCGCGCCCCAGGCGCCCGGCGATGCGAGGCTCGGATAGATCAGCCAGCGCGCCGCCGCGACCAGGCCGCCGAAGGCGATCAAGGTGACCGGGTTGACCCGCGCCACGATCCGGCCGGCGGCGGCGAACAGCGTGATCTCGGCGATCACGCCGACGATCCAGACCACCCCGATGGTCGCCTCGCTCATGCCCTGCGCGGTCCAGGCGAGCGAGGCGAAGCTGTTGTGCATGGCATGGGAGGCATGGATGCAGGCGGTGCCGATCATGACCGCAATCAGGGCGCCGTGGCCGAAGAGATCGGCGAAGCGCACCGCCGGCCGGCCTTCCGCCGCCGCCGCCGTCTCGACCGGAGGCATCGCGGCGACGGCGATCACCTGCAGGGCAAAGGCGGCGGCGAGCAGCCAGAAGATCATGCCCGCGTCGGTGCGGGCGACGATCAGGCCGGATATCAAGGTCGCGGCGATGAACGAGACCGAGCCCCACAGCCGCATGCGGCCGTAGTCGGCACCGTCCCGGCGGACCAGCCCGACGGCGATCGCCTCGGCACCGGGCAGCACGCCGTTCCAGGCGACGGCGGTCACGATCATCACCGCCAGGATGGTCCAGAAGCCGATGGCGACCGGAAAGAAGGCGAAGGCCAACAGGGCGGCGACCGCATAGGCGAGCACGGCGAGGCGCCGGTCGCGGACCCGGTCGCTGGCGATGCCGAGCATCGGCGCGGTCGCGACCCGGAACAATGTCGGGATGCCGATCACCAGCGCGATCTCGGTATCGGACAAGCCGCGGTGGTTCAAGAGAACCGGATAGAACGGCAAGTGAACGCCGAAGGTCACGAAGATTGCCGCATAGGCCAAACCCATGCGGCCGCCGGGGGATAAGAATGTCATTGTGATTGCTCGAACTTGGGCGGGCACTTAAACTTGAATGAAAGATTCGGTCGATATGGAATCGTGTTCGTTCCGGCTTTTTTGCTGCGGCCCGGAACACGACACCAGCGGCACGGCACGAACGGCGGACCGCATGCAAGGCGACGGAGAAGTCACCGGTCTCCCCATCGAGGATTATCAGGCGATCGAGGATGCCGTCATGGAGACGGCCCGCGGGCGCTGGTTTCTGGCCGAGTATGCCCGCCGCCATCGTGCTGCCGATACCGACGCCATCGTCTCGTCGATCGAGCGCCTGGAGCGGGTGATCAAGCGCGACCGGCAGGTGCCCGACATCGACCGGATCAAGCTCGATCTGGCCGACATGGCCGAGGCGATCCAGCGGACCAAGGTCGAGATCGCCCAGATGCAGTTGGAGACGGTCGAAGGCGGCCGTTTCGCTCAGGCCTCGAACGAACTCGACGCCATCGTCAGCCAGACCGAGGACGCCACCGAGACGATCCTGTCCAACACCGAGCGGGTGCAGGAGATCGCCTGGACGCTGCGCGAGGACGGCATCGACGGCGCCTTGTGCGACCGGCTCGACAGCCACGCCACCGAAATCTACACCGCCTGCTCGTTCCAGGACCTGACCGGCCAGCGCACCCGCAAGGTGGTCACGGTGCTGCGCTATCTGGAGAGCCGGATCGGCTCGATGATGTCGATCTGGGGCATGGGCGATGTCGAGGACATGCCCGTCGCCGGCGGCTCCGCGACCGTCAGCCCGCAGGATTCGCGGCCGGACGCGCATCTCCTCAACGGCCCGGCCCTCGCCGGCGAGGGCATCGAGCAATCCGCCGTCGACGACATCCTGGACATGGCCGTCGATGCTCTGCCCGAGCCGGATTGGTCGGCCGACGAAACCGCAGCGTCCTTCGCGGCGGACGGCCCGGCCGTGGAATTCGACGGCCGGCAGGCCGCCATGGCGATGCCGGTCCGGCTGTCCTCGGCCGATTTCGAGGTCGGCTCCCGCCAGGACTATGCGACGATCGACGACGACATGATGATCGTCGTGCCGGTCGAACTCGAATTCGTCGGTGCCGACGAGGCCGACGTGTTCGCGCGCGCCCCCGTCGCCCGCGCGGTCCCGCCGGTGGACGACCGTCCGGTCCACGGGCATCAGGTCTCGGCCGCCGAAGCCGCGATGGCGACGGACGCGAGCCTGCTCGCCACGGCGGATGTGTTCGCCATGCCGATCCCGGCGGGCGAGGCGCCGTCGGACGAAACCGGCGCAGCTCCGGAGCCGGCGGACCGGATCGCACCGGCCGCGGACATCTTCGCCGCAGCCGCCGAGGAGGCGGCATCGCGCGAACCGCGCCTCCGGCCGAGCCGGATCGCCGCGCCCGCGACCCTCGGCAATGTCGCCCTCGCGCTGGAGATCGAGGCCGAGCCGGCCGCGCCCGCTGCCGCCGCCGAGCCGGTCTTCGCGCTGGTGCGCAGCGAGGATCCGATCGCCCGTCTCACCCCGACCGAGAAGCTGATCGTCTTCGGCTGAGCCTCTGTTCGGCCGGCCTGTCTGGCCGGCCGCGGCGCCCCCGACGACAACAGCCCTAACGACGACAGCCCTGACGACAACGCCCCAGGCGACAATGCCCCAGGCGTTGCCTTTCCCGTGCCGGTAGCCGCCCGCCCCGCCGGGACGCGGACGTCCGGGCGGAGAGGCAGGCTGTCGGTCGCTGCCGATCGAGCCGGTCGCGGTCCTTACCGACCGCGCCGGGCCGAACCGGCTTCAGGACGTGCCGGGGCTTCAGGCGGCGACGGCGCCGGCCAGGATGGCGGGATCGACATTGCCGCCGGATAGGACGATGGCGACGATCTTGCCGCTGAGATCGACCTTGCCGGAGAGGGCCGCCGCCAGCGCGACGGCGCCGCCGGGTTCCAGCACCAGCTTCAGTTCGCGCGCCGCATAGCCGACCGCCGCCAAGGCTTCGGCATCGGAGACGACGAGGCCGCGGGCGATGCGCGGCTTGTTCAGCGCGAAGGACAGCACGCCCGGCATCGGCGTCAGCAGCGCATCGCAGACCGAGCCGGCGGTGCGGGTGTTGCGCAGCCTTTCGCCGGCCGCGAAGGACCGGGCCTGATCGTCGAAGCCTTCCGGCTCGACCGGATAGATCGCAGCCGACGGCACCAGCGTCTTGATCGCCAGCGCCACGCCTGCGGTCAGCCCGCCGCCGCCGCAGCAGACCAGCACCACGTCGGGGGTCAGGCCCCGCGCGCGCAGGTCCTCGACGATCTCGAGCCCGATCGTGCCCTGCCCGGCGATCACGTCGCGATTGTCGTAGGGGTGGACCAGGGTCGCCCCCTTCTCGGCCGCGATGGCCTCGGTCAGCGCATCGCGATCCTGGCTGGAGCGGTCGTAGGAGACGACCGTGGCGCCGTAGCCCTCGGTGCGCTCGCGCTTGATGGCCGGGGCGTCGGACGGCATCACGATGGTGGCCGGCAGGCCGTGCAGGGCCGCGGCCGCCGCCACGCCCTGGGCATGGTTGCCGGACGAACAGGCGACGACGCCGTTCGCGCGCCGGTCGGCCGGGATCTGCGAGACGGCGTTGAAGGCGCCGCGGAACTTGAAGGAGCCGGTGCGCTGCAGGCATTCCGGCTTCAGGAAGACGCGCGCATTGAGCTTCGCGTCGAGCGCCGGCGAGGTGACGAGCGGCGTCCGCACGGCCTCGCCCTCGATGCGCACGGCCGCCGCCAGGATGTCGTCATAGGTGGGTAGCGCCTGGTCCGTCATGGCCGATCCTCCGGATGGGGCCGAGAGCCGTACCAGCCGGAGCGCGACGCGGCAACCCGTTGCGTCCGCGGGTCCGCCGCGACCGAACGGCAGCGCCATGACCGGATCCAGGCCCGGCCAGGGGCGCCGCCGCGCCAGGGGGTCCCGCCGTCAGGCCGCCTGCACGGTGCGCCGGCGCCGCTGCGCCTGTTCGATCGTGTCGACGAACTGCTGCGTCGCCCGTTCCCAGGTGAAGTCGGCCGCCCGCGCCAGCGCCGCCTCGCGCGGGATGTCGAGCGCCGCGAGGCAGGCCTCCTGCAGGTCGTTCGACAGCACGCCCGACCCGGTGTCGCCGATCACGTCGACCGGACCCATCACCGGGTAGGCGGCGACCGGCACCCCGCAGGCCAGGGCCTCGATCAGCACGTTGCCGAAGGTGTCGGTCAGCGACGGGAAGACGAACACGTCGGCCGCCGCATAGAGCCGCGCCAGGTCCTCGCCCGTATGGGTGCCGAGGAAATGCACGTCCGGATAGCGCTTCTTGAGCGAGCCGAGGACCGGGCCGTCGCCGACGATCACCTTGGAGCCGGGCAGGTCCAGATCCAGGAAGGCCTCGATATTCTTCTCCACCGAGACGCGGCCGACATTCATGAAGATCGGGCGCGGCAGGTCGAGAATGCGCTCGGTGCGCGGCCGGAACAGGCTCTGGTCGACCCCGCGCGACCAGATCGCCAGGTTGTTGAAGCCGCGATCGGAAAGATCGCGACGCAGGCTTTCGGTCGCCACCATGCAGGCCAGCCCGCGATTGTGGAACCGCTTCAGCCAGGCATAGGACCAGGATTGTGGCACCGGCAGGCGCGCGGACAGATATTCCGGAAAGCGCGTGTGGTAGCTGGTCGTGAAGCCCGGCCCGTGGCCGTTGACGACCTTGGCGGTCATCAGGCCGAGCGGACCTTCGGTGGCGATATGGACATAGTCCGGCCGCGCCGCCTCGATCCGGCGGCGGACCCGGTTGATGCCGGTCAACGCCAGCCGGATCTCCGGATAGGTCGGGCACGGCAGGGTCGGGAACTCGGCCGGGGTGAGCAGGTCGACCTCGATGCCGAAGCGGCGGATCTCCTCCGACAGGCGTTCGAGCGTGCGCACCACGCCGTTGATCTGGGGGCGCCAGGCATCCGTCACGATCAGGATTTTCGTCATGCGGCGCCGAGGACCTCCGCGCGGGCTGCGGGGGCGAGCGCCTCGGCCGGCTTCGTCCAGGTGAGGATTTCCATGCGACCGTCATGGTGTTCGGCGACCGCCGTGCAGCTCTCGACCCAATCGCCGGTATTGACGTAGGTGATGCCGAACCGGTCGTGGATCGCCGCGTGGTGGATATGGCCGCAGATCACGCCGTCCGCGCCGAGCCGGCGGGCCTCCGTGGTCAGGGCCTGTTCGAAGGCGCCGATGAAGCTGACCGCGTTCTTGACCTTCAGCTTGGCCCAGGCCGACAGCGACCAGTAGCCGAAGCCGAGCCTGCGGCGGGCGATGTTGAAGCCGGTATTGACGCCAAGCGCGAAGGTGTAGGCCCAGTCGCCGAGATGGGCGAGCCACTTGGCGTTGCGCACGACGACATCGAACTGATCGCCATGGATGACGACGAAGCGGCGGCCGTCCGCGCTTTCGTGCACCAGGCTGTCGACGATCTCGACGCCGCCGAAATGCGAGCCGAGATAGTCGCGCAGGAACTCGTCGTGATTGCCGGGCAGGTAGACGATGCGCGCGCCCTTGCGGCCCTTGCGCAGGATCTTCTGGACCACGTCGTTGTGGCTCTGCGGCCAGTACCACGAGCGCTTCAGGCGCCAGCCGTCGACGATGTCGCCGACCAGATAGACCGTCTCGGCATCGTGCAGGCGCAGGAAATCGAGCAGCAGGTCGGCCTGGCAGCCGCGCGTGCCGAGATGCACGTCGGACAGGAACAGCGCGCGAAAATGCCGGGGCTTGGGCTCCGCGGGATCGGGGGCTTCGGGCACGGCCGGATCGCGGCCGATCATGGCCGGCAGTTCCGCGGCCCGGAACGGTAGGGCAGTCATCGTGGCGGTTCCGGATGGCAACATGGGCTCCAGGAACACGATTCCGATCTCGCTTTTGTGACGCCCTCGATCCGACGCCGCAAAGGTCTGCGGTTTCCGCCGCAAAGGGTCGCGGTCGAGGGAACGCGGGTCCCGCAGCAAAGGTACGAGGAATGCGTGCCGGGCAGTTGCCAGCCGCCCGGCCCTCGCGCATGATCCGCCGCCCTCCGAACGCCCCCGCTCCGGCGTGCCGGCGACGGATGGGACAGCAAGAGGGAGACCCGAGGAATGAAGCTTGTCCGTTTCGGCGCGAAGGGCGCCGAGAAGCCCGGTATCGTCGCCGCCGACGGTTCGATCCGCGATCTGTCCGGCCTTGTTCCGGATTTCGCCGGCGACGGCCTGACGCCCGCCGCGCTCGACCGGATCCGCGCGCTCGATCCCCTCAGCCTGCCCGAGGCGCCGCAGGGCGTCCGTCTCGGCTCCTGCATCGCGCGCACCGGCAACTTCATTGCGGTCGGCCTGAACTATGCCGACCATGCCGCCGAGAGCGGCCTGCCGGTGCCGAAGGAGCCCGTGCTCTTCAACAAGGCGCCGAACTGCCTCGCCGGCCCGGACGACGATGTCGTCCTCCCACCGGGCGCGACCAAGGGCGACTGGGAAGTCGAACTGGCCATCGTGATCGGCAAGACCGCCTACCGGATCGAAGAGAAGGACGCCGTCGCCCATATCGCCGGCTATGCCGTCTGCAACGACCTGTCCGAGCGCGAATGGCAGACCGAGGGCACCGGTCAGTGGGTCAAGGGCAAGGCCGCCCCGGGCTTCGGCCCGCTCGGCCCCTGGCTCGTGACCCCGGACGAGGTCGGCGACGTGCAGGCGCTGGACATGTTCCTGGACCTGAACGGCAAGCGCGTGCAGAAGGGCTCGACCCGGACCATGATCTTCAGCGCCGCCTTCTGCGTCGCCTACATCTCCAAGTTCATGCAGCTCGATCCCGGCGACGTGATCACCACCGGCACCCCCCCGGGCGTCGGCCTCGGCATGAAGCCGCCGCTCTACCTGAAGGTCGGCGACACGATGCATCTCGGCATCGAAAAGCTCGGCGAGCAGCGCCAGACCGTCGTCGCCTACCAGGGCTGAGGCCCGGGCCCGGCCGCTGAGCGGCCCCGCCCATCGCCCCCGATCTCTCCCTCGGCTCCTTCCCCTTCTACCTCTTGGGGGGAGATGGGGATAGCGCGTTGCGGGATCGGGGAAATCAGCCCCCGATCCCTCGGCCCCTTCCCCTTCGCCCCCTGTAAAGGGGGAGAAGGTGGCCGAAGGCCGGATGAGGGGGCCTGGATGCCGCGGCGGGGTGAAAGTCCTGCGGTTCGGGTCGGTATTGTCGGCGGCCGGACCGCCGCCTCGGGGCGTTGACGCGCGATCGACCCCCTCATCCGCCCTTCGGGCACCTTCTCCCCCCTTCAGTGGGAGAAGGGGATAGCGCGTTGTTGGATTGGGGAAATCAGCCCCCGATCCCTCGGCCCCTTCCCCTTCGCCCCCTGCGTTGCTGAGAAGGGGAAAGACCCGCACGCGCACGAATCCGCCGCTGCGGCCGAAGACCGGCCCGACGGGGTCGACCAAGGCGGGGGGGCGACGACGGCGGGCCGACGGGTTCCCTCGCGGCTATCCCCTCAAAGCGCGGAAATGGCCGATCAGGCCGGCGGTGGAGCCGTCGCGGGTGTCGGGGTCGGCGTCGCCCTTGACGACGGGCAGGAGCTCGGTGGCGAGTTGCTTGCCGAGTTCGACGCCCCACTGGTCGAAGGAATTCACGTTCCAGATCACGCCCTGGACGAACACCTTGTGCTCGTAGAGGGCAAGCAGCCGGCCGAGGGTGAAGGGGTCGAGCTTGCGGTAGAGGATGGTGTTGGACGGGCGGTTGCCGGGGAAGACCTTGTGCGGGGCGAGCGCCGCGATGGCCTCCTCGTCGAGGCCGGCGGCGGCCAGTTCGTCGCGGACCTCGTCGAGCGTCTTGCCGCGCATCAGCGCCTCGGACTGGGCGAGGCAGTTGGCGACCAGCTTGGCGTGGTGGTCCGACAGCGTCTCATGGGGTTCGGCGGCCAGCAGGAAATCGACCGGGATCGGGTCGGTGCCCTGGTGGATCAGCTGAAAGAAGGCGTGCTGGCCGTTGGTACCCGGCTCGCCCCAGACGACCGGACCGGTCGACAGCGCCACCGGACGGCCGTCGCGGCGCACGCGCTTGCCGTTCGATTCCATGTCGAGCTGCTGCAGATGGGCGGCGAAGCGCGACAGGCGCTGGTCGTAGGGGATCACCGCCTGCGAGGCCATGCCGAACACGTTGCGGTACCAGACGCCAAGGAGGCCGAGCACGACCGGCAGGTTGGCCTCCAGCGGCGCGGTGCGGAAATGCTCGTCCATGGCGTGGCCGCCGGCGAGGAAGCTCTCGAACCGTTCCGAACCGACCGCGATGGCCACCGGCAGGCCGATCGCCGACCAGACCGAATAGCGCCCGCCGACCCAGTCCCAGAAGCCGAAGATGCGGTCCTCGCGGATGCCGAAGGCGGCACATTTCGGCACCGCGGTCGAGACCGCGGCGAAATGGTCCGGCACCGCCGCCTCGCCGAGCCGGTCGGCGACGAAGGCGCGGGCGGTCGCCGCGTTGGTCATGGTCTCCAGCGTGGTGAAGGTCTTGGAGGCGACCAGGAACAGCGTCGTCTCGGCATCGAGCCGCTTCAGGGTGTCGGCGATATGGGCGCCGTCGACATTGGAGACGAAATGGACGCGCGGGCCGTCGTGATAGGGCGCCAGCGCCAGCGTCACCATGGCGGGGCCGAGATCGGACCCGCCGATGCCGATATTGACCACATCCGTGAAGGCCTTGCCGGTGGCGCCCTTGACCGCGCCCGTGCGGACGGAATCGGCGAAGGCGCCCATGCGGATCAGCACCTCGGTCACGTCGGGCATCACGTCGCGCCCGTCGACCGTCACGGCCCGGCCGGACCGGTTGCGCAGCGCGGTATGCAGAACCGCGCGGCCCTCGGTGGTGTTGATCGGCTCGCCGGCGAACATCCGGTCGCGCCAGCCTTCGAGATCGGCGACGCGCGCCAGCGCCATCAGCCGCTCCATGGTCTGCGGTACGATCCTGTTCTTGGAATAGTCGATCAGCAGGTCGTCGAGCGCGACGGAGAAGCGCTGGAAGCGCTGCGGGTCGGCGGCGAACAGATCGCGCAGATGCAGCGGCTCGACCAGCCGGGCATGCTCGACGAGATCGGCCATGGCGAGATCGACAAGTTCGGGCATCACGCGGATCTCCGGTCCGAAACGCAGCATCGAAATCATGGCGGCACTCCTTGTCCCATGCGGTGCCGGCAGGATTTTCGGAACGTCACGGCGAAAGGCAGACGGCTTATCGGAATCATCAAGGCGGTCGCGGCGGGAAGCGCGCGAAATTGCGGCGCGCCGCCGCGACGCCCCGGCGCTAAAAGGCCTTGAAGGTGATCAGCGTCTTGGTGTCCTGGATGCCCGGAATGTGGTGCACCTTCTCGTTCACGAAGCGGCCGATATCGGTATCGTCCTCGACATAGAACTTCACGATCAGGTCGTGGTCGCCGGCAATGGAATAGATTTCCGATGCGATCTCGGCATCGGCAAGGGCGGTCGCGACCTCGTAGGCACGGCCGAGATTGGTCTTGATCAGGACGAAGAAGGGTTTCATGGGCTCGCCTTGGCGAATGATGCGGGCGCCCAATAGACCGGATCGCCGCCATGGCGGCAAGGGGTGGCGGCCCCGCTTACGGGGGCGGCCGAGCGCACCCGAACCGCGCCGTGCGGATCAAAACCCGGAGGGGATGTCGCGAAACAAGGACGCCCGCCCCGCCGCTGCAGCTTCGCGTCGGCGTGCCGGTCCCCTTGGGGCGGCGGCGCGACGCGATCATTCCGAAATTTCGGAAAGAGCGCAGGCGGCGGGCGGGTTGGGGAGATCGAAGGCTGCCGGTACATCCGCGGTCAGCGTTCCTGATCTCCACTGGACGCCGGGGCTTGGTCGGCCCCGCGTCACCGTCGAGACCAGAAGTGGGAGCGCATGGCCGCCATTGCAAGGGCGCCGACCAACTTTTCCCATCCAAATTCCCGCTTGCCAACGATGGGACGAGATCCTAGGTCTGTAGCCATCTCATGGGGGTGCCCGTCCTGACGGCCGGGCTGAGAGGCGGTGGCGCCAACTCCAAGAACCTGATCCGGGTCGTGCCGGCGGAGGGATTTGAGATGGCGATGGTCCCGCAATCCCGAACCGTCCTGCCCGCAATCCCGGCGGAGGCGCGTTCGTGACCCAGCAACTCCCCACACATTCCCCTGCGGGCGTCCCGCTCACGTCCGCCCCCTTCACAGCCGAACGCGTCGCCGGCGTGCTCGACGCGGTCCGGACCGCCCGGCCGCGGGTCCAGGTGATCACCAATCCGGTCGCTCAAGGCTATACGGCCAACATGCTGCTGGCGATCGGCGCGCGGCCGTCGATGACCTCCAGCCCGGAGGAGATCGCCGCCTTCATCGCGGTCTCCGGCAGCCTGCTGGTCAATCTCGGCATCCTCGACCGGCACCGGCGCGACGCCAGCCTGACCGCCGTCGAGGTCGCCCGCGAGATGGGCGTGCCGTGGGTGCTCGACCCGGTCAAGGTCGACATCTCCCCGCCCCGGCTCGACTTCGCACGCACGCTGATCGGCATGGAGCCGGATTTCGTGCGAGCCAACCATGACGAATTCGTCGGCCTCGGCGGCGCGGATACCGGCGAGGAGGCGGTCCGCCATTTCGCCGCCAGGAACCTGACCACCGTCGCGTTGTCCGGGCCGGTCGACATCGTCACCGACGGCACCCGGATCGTCAGGATCGCCAACGGGCATCCGCTGATGGACCGCGTCACCGCCATGGGCTGCGCCGGTACCGCGGTGGCGGCGGCGTTCCGGGCGGTCGAGCCGGACCCGCTGATCGCCGCCGCCGCGGCCCTGACCGTGATGGGCATCGCCGGCGAGGTCGCCGCGGCGGCCTCCAGCGGGCCGGGATCCTTCGCCGGCGCGATCCTGGATGCGCTCTACGGGCTGGATGCGGCCACCATCCTCGAGAAGGCGCGCCTGACATGACCGCCCCGCCCCCCTCCCCGAAGCCCGCCCCGACGATCGCCAGCGTGGCTGCCACGCTCGCCGCCCTGCGCGCCCGCCGGCCGCTGGTGCACAACATCACCAACTACGTGGCCATGACCGTCTCGGCCAATGTGCTCCTGTCCCTCGGCGCTTCCCCGGCCATGGTCCATGCCGGCGAGGAGGTCGAGGACTTCGTCGGCATCGCCGACGCGCTGGTGATCAATATCGGCACCCTGTCGGGCCCCTGGATCGAGGCCATGCTGCGCGCCGCCGCGGCTGCCGATCGCCTGGGCAAGCCCTGGCTGCTCGATCCGGTTGCCGCCGGCGCGACCCGGCTTCGCTCTGACGCCGCCCTCGCCCTCCTGCGCCTGAAGCCCGCCGTGGTGCGCGGCAATGCCGGGGAGATCATGGCGCTCGCGGGCCTCGCCGGCGCCGCCTCGACCGCCGCCGGGGCGGAAGCCAGCCGGGGCGTCGATTCGCTCGCCGGCTCGGAGGCGGCGGTCGCGGCCGCCGTCGCCCTCGCGCGGCAGGCCGGCACGGTCGTGGCGCTAACCGGCGAGACCGACTACGTGACCGACGGCACCCGCCTGATCGCGATCACCGGCGGCCATGCGCTGATGCCGCTCTCGACCGCGCTCGGCTGCGCGCTGTCCGCCGCCACCGGTGCCTTCCTGGCCGTGGCCCCGCCCTTAGACGCCGCCGTCGCGGCACTGGCCGTCTATGGCGCGGCCGGTGCGGTCGCCGGCGCGCGCTGTCCCGGTGGGGCCGGCCACCTGCCGGCCGAACTGTGCGACGCGCTCCTCGCCATGGACGAAGCCACCCTCGCCGCCCAGGCCGGCCTTACGGAGATCGCCCTTTGACCCGCCCCGCCTTCGATCTCGGTCTCTATCTGGTCACCGATCCGTCGATCGGCCAGCCGCGCGCGCTGCTCGACACGGTCGCGGCGGCGGTCGCCGGCGGCGTCACGCTGGTGCAGTTGCGCGACCCGTTGGCGGAGACCGGCGCCCTGGTCGCGGCCGCGCGCGCGCTGGTCGCCCTGCTCCGGCCGAAGGGCATCCCGCTCATCGTCAACGACCGTACCGACGTGGCCTTGGCGGCGGATGCCGAAGGGGTCCATGTCGGCCAGGGCGACATGGATGCGCGCGACGTGCGCCGCCTCCTCGGACCGGACCGGATCGTCGGCCTGTCGGTCGGCTCGCCGGCCGAATATGCCGCCTCGGCCGAAGCCCTCGCCGCGGTCGACTATCTCGGCACCGGGCCGATCCGCATGACCGCCACCAAGGCCGATGCCGGCGCGGCGATCGGCTTCGAGGGGCTCGGCGCCGTCGCCCGGCTGACCGCCCTGCCGATCGTCGCCATCGGCGGCATCGGCGCGGCCGAGATCGCCCCCTCGGTCGCGGCCGGCGCGCGCGGCGTGGCGGTGGTCTCGGCGATCATGGCCGCCGCCGACCCGAAAGCTGCCGCTGAGGCGCTGCGTGCCGAACTCGACCGTGCCCGTGCACGGCAGCCGGAGACCGCCGCATGACCGCCATCGCGCTGACCATCGCGGGCTCGGATTCCGGCGGCGGCGCCGGCATCCAGGCCGACCTGAAGACCTTCTCGGCGCTCGGCGTCTACGGCGCCAGCGTGCTGACCGCCCTGACGGCGCAGAACACGCTCGGCGTGACCGCGATCCACGACGTGCCGCCGGACTTCGTCACCGCCCAGATCGACGCGGTCTTCTCCGATCTCGCCGTCAATGCCGTGAAGATCGGCATGCTGTCGCAGCCGGCGGCGATCCGCGCGGTTGCGGCCGGGCTCGACCGCTGGTCGCCCGCCCATGTCGTGCTCGATCCGGTCATGGTCGCGGCGAGCGGTGCCAACCTGTTGCAGCCGGAAGCCGTCGCCACCCTGCGCGAAGTGCTGATCCCGCGCGCCCATCTGGTCACGCCGAACCTGCCCGAGGCGGCGCGCCTGCTCGGCGACGGCGTCGCCACCACGGAAGCGGCGATGATGGACCAGGCTCGGCGCATCCTGGCGATGGGGCCGCGCGCCGTGCTCATCAAGGGCGGGCACGGCCATGGCGCGGAAAGCGCCGACCTGCTCGTCTCCGCGGCCGGCCATCGCTGGTACCGCGCCGCCCGCCACGAGACGCAGAACACCCACGGCACCGGCTGCACGCTGTCCTCCGCGATCGCCGCCGGCCTCGCCCGGGGCCTGCCGCTGGAGAGCGCCGTGGCCGAGGCCAAGGCCTATGTCACCGCCGCCATCCGCGCCGCAGACGGGCTGAAGATCGGCCGCGGCCACGGGCCGGTGCATCATTTCCACGCCCTCTGGACGGGAGCCGAGACATGACCGGAACCGTTTCGCGCCGCCGTGCGCTGGCCGCGGCCGGCGCCGCGCTGGCCGCCCCGCTCGCCAGCCCGGCCCTCGCCAAGGGGCTGGCCGAATGGAAGATGGTCACCTCCTGGCCGAAGAACCTGCCCGGACCCGGCCTGTCCGCCGAGCGGCTCGCGCAATCGATCGCCCGGCTGACCGACGGCCGGCTGACCGTGAAGGTCTATGCGGCCGGCGAGTTGGTGCCGGCCCTGGAATGTTTCGACGCAGTCTCGGGCGGCACCGCCGAGATGGCCCATACGGCGGCGATCTACTGGCAGGGCAAGATGCCGGCCGCGCCGCTCTTCACCACCGCCCCCTTCGGCCTGACGCCGCTCGAGCACATGATCTGGATCGATCAGGCCGGCGGCCAGGCGCTGTGGGAGAAGCTCTACAGGCCCTTCGGCGTGCAGCCCTATATGGGCGGCAACACCGGCTTCTCGATGGCCGGCTGGTTCCGTCGCGAGGTGAACGGCCTCGAGGACCTGAAGGGCCTGCGCATCCGCGTGGTCGGGCTCGGCGGCGAGATCTACCGCCGGCTCGGCGCGACCCCGGTCTCCCTGCCGACCGGCGAGGTGCTGCCGGCGCTGCAGGCCGGCGTGGTCGATGCGGCGGAGGTGCTGGCGCCCTATTCGGACCTCGCCTTCGGCTATCACCGGGTGACCAAGACCTATTACGGCCCGGGCTTCAACAAGCCGAACGGCACCGGCGAGGCGATCGTCTCGATCAAGGCGCTGGAGGCCCTGCCGGCGGACTTGCGCGACCTGGTCGCCGTCGCCTGCCGGCAGGAGCACGCCAACGCGCTGACGCTCGCCGAATGGAACAACGCCTCCAGCCTGGAGGTGCTGAAATCGACCCACGGCATCGGCGTCAAACCGATGCCGGCCGACATTCTGGCCGCCGCCGCCCGCCATGGCGAGGACCTCCTCGGCGACATCGCCGCGCGCGATGCCGTCTCGCGCGAAGTGGTCGACAGCTACCGCGCCACCCGCCTGCGCACCGGCGGCTGGCTGCGCATCACGCAAGGATCGTTCCTGGACGCCCGCCAGGGCTAGGCGCCGGCACGCGCCTCGATCCCCCCATCGATCCCCGCGCTACGATCCCCGCATCGATCCTTGCATGGATCGATCCCCCCATCGATCCCCGCCTCGATCTCGCACCGCATCCCCGGACAAGGCGCGCGAGCGCCGCCGATCCGGGGCCTACTCGCCTCGCAACCGCGTCGGAATTCCCATGAAAAAGAAAGCCTTGCGGCAAGCGGCGAGGCGAGTGGGTCCCGGCTCTCCGCTCGCGCTCCGGCCGGGAATGCGTTGTGAGATTGGGTGCCTATCTCGGAATCTCGGTGCGCGGGCCGCCGGCGGCTCCGGGTGGGAATGCGGTGCGAAATGGTGCGTCCCCTGCCAGGTCCATCGGCACGCCAAGATCTCTCCGCGGATCCCCGGACAAGGCCCGAAGGGCCGCCGATCCGGGGCCTACTCGCCCCGCGACGGCATCAAGATCGTCAATCGAAACAAAATCTTGCGGCATGTTGTCGGCAGAGTGGGTCCCGGCTCTCCGCTCGCGCTCCGGCCGGGAATGCGGTTTGGGGATTGCCGATCCCCCTGTCGACTGCTGCGCTTCGATCCCTGAATGAATCGAGTCCCTGATCGATCCCTGCATCGATCCGTGCCACGATCCCTGCCCCGATCTGACGGCGCATCCCCGGACAAGGCGCGTCAACGCCGCCGATCCGGGGCCTACTCGCATCGCAACGATGTCGGAATTCCCATGAAAAAGAAAGCCTTGCGGCGAGTGGCCAGGCGAGTGGGTCCCGGCTCTCCGCTTCGCTCCGGCCGGGAATACGCTGAGAGATTGGGCGTCCATCTCTGGATCTCGGTGCGCGGACCGCCTGCGGCTCCGGGCGGGAATGCGGCGCGAGAGGGTAAGTCGGCTGCCAGATCCCTGGGCACGCCAAGATCTCTCCGCGGATCCGCGGACAAGGCCCGCCAGGGCCGCCGATCCGGGACCTACTCGCCTCGCGACGGCATCAAGATCATCAATCGAAACATAATCTTGCGGTATGTTGGCAGCAGAGCGGGTCCCGGTTCTCCGTTTCGCTCCGGCCGGGAATGCGGTTGGGGGATTGCCGATCCCCCCATCGATCCCCCCATCGATCCCCCCATCGATCACCGCAATGCCACAGCGGTGCCGCGACCCCTCCGGAACCGCCCGCCACCCTCTGGACGGCGCGGCGCGGCTCTGCGATGGTCCGGGCGGGTGCGCGAGGAGAATTCGATGCTGAAGTCCGTTCGGTGGCTTCCGGCCGCCTTGATTCTGGCCCCGCTCGTGCCCCATGCGGCTCCGGCCGCCGCCCAGACCACACCGCCGGCCGCGACCCAGTCGCAGAATCCGCTGCTCGACGCCGCCCGCGCGGCCTTCGATGCGCTGCCGCTCGACGACCGCAAGGCGATCCAGAACGATCTCGTCTGGGCCTCGACCTATAACGGCACGCTCGACGGCCAGTTCGGCAAGGGCAGCTTCGATGCGATCGTCGGCTTCGAACTGAAGAACAAGCTCAAGGCCGACGGCATCCTCGAGCCGCGCGAACGCAGTGCGCTGGCGGCGGAGGCGGAGAAGCTGCGCGGCATGTCCGGCTACGCGGTCGTCGCCGACCCGAAGACTGGCTTACGCATCGGCCTGCCGGTCAAGGCTTTCGAGACCTCCGGCCCGCGCGGCCGCGGCACGGCCTGGACGCGCAAGGACAACCGCATCTCGGTCGCCACCGAGGCCTACCGGCCCGGCGAAGCCGACCTGCAGGCGATGTTCGACCAGTTGAAGGCCGAGCAGGCCGGCCGCAAGGTCACCTATGCGATCTGGCGGCAGACCTGGTTCGTGGTCGCCGGCGAGACGCAGACGCACAAATTCTATACTCGCTACGCCACCGGCCCGGCGGGCGTCGTCGGCTACACCTACGGCTTCGAGAAATCGACCCCCGACGGCGACCGGATCGCCGTCGTGCTGTCGAACTCGTTCGATCCCTTCCCGGGCACCACCGCGGTCGCCGCCGGTCCGGCCCCCGCGATCGCGACGCCGCCTGCCGCGGTGACCACCGCGCCACCGCCCGCCGCCGCGACGACCGTCACGGCCGCACCCGCCGCCACGAAGCCGGCCGTTTCGACCACCCCAACGCCGCCGGCCGCCATCCCGGCCGCAGCCGAGAAGCCGGCCATGCTGGCGGCGAGCGGCCTGGTGGTCGCGCAGAACCGGGTCGTCACGGTCTCGGCGGCGCTCGACGCCTGCCGCGCGCCGAGCCTGCGCGGCAAGCCGGCCCGCGTCGTCGCCACCGATGGGGCCAGCGGCCTGGTCCTTCTGGAGGGCGAGACCGGACCCGCCACCCCGGTCGCCCTGCGCAGCCGAACGGTCGCGGCCGGCGAGGCGCTGATCGTTCTCGGCCAGGGCGAGCGCTCCGGCCAGGGCCTGATGGTCGGACCGGGCGAGGCGGTCGCCGCGCCCGAGGGCTCCAAGGCCGGCCAGCGCGTGCTGACGCCGCTGCAGCCCGGCGGCCTCGGCGCCACGGTCACCGACCGGTCGGGCGTCGTGGTCGGCCTCGTCGCCGGCCTTGCCAACGAACCGCGACGGATCGCCGGCGTCGCCCCCGAGGCGCCGTGGTCGGTCGCCGGCAGCGGCGCGCTCGCCGCCTTCCTGGCCGGCCAGGGCATCGCGGTCGCGACCGCCCCGGAGGCGTCTGCGGCGCGCAGTGCCGGTCAGATCGCCACCGCCCTCAAGGGCGCCGTGGTGCAGATCGGCTGCGGCCGCTAGAGCGTCTCCGGACCGGATGGAATCATCCTGTCGACTAGGAAGTGCTCCAGTTTCAAAGGCTTGAGCCGGTCCCTTGCGGTCAGATCGCGTCGATCCGACCGGGACAGGCTCGAGCCGATCCCGGCCGGCTCGGAATGCCGCGCGGCGCAGGGTCCCGCCGCGCACAGTACCGCCCCGCGCCTGCCGCAGAGCTCGATCCGGGAGCACACGGAATCGTCATGGCTCTGCCGCGGCGGGCGTCTGGCAGGCCCAGTGCCGTCGTGCCATGAGAGGCGATCCCTCTTGAGGCATCCCCACCATGGCCCTGCGCATTCGGACCGTCCCGTTGATCGTGGCGTCCGCCCTGTTCATGGAACATCTCGATTCGACCATCATCGCCACCGCCCTGCCGGTGATGGCGGACGATCTGGGCGTTCCCACCATCGCCCTCAATCTGGCGATCACCGCCTATCTGATCAGCATGGCGGTGTTCATCCCGGCCTCCGGCTGGATGGCCGACCGCTTCGGCGCCCGCCGGGTCTTCGTCTCGGCGATCGGGGTGTTCATGGCCGGCTCGATCCTGTGCGGTCTGGCCCCATCGATGACGGTGCTGATCCTCGGCCGCCTGCTGCAGGGGCTCGGCGGCGCCATGATGGTGCCGGTCGGACGGCTGGTCATGCTGCGCACCGTGCCCAAGGACGATCTGGTCGCCGCCATGGCCTGGCTGACCGTGCCGGCGCTGATCGGCCCGGTGATCGGCCCGCCCCTCGGCGGCCTGATCGCCACCTATGCGTCGTGGCGCTGGATCTTCTGGATCAACGTGCCGATCGGCTTTGCCGGCATCGCGCTGGCGCTCGCCTTCCTGCCGGCGATCCGGGAAGAAGAGCGGACCCCGTTCGACACCACCGGCTTCCTCCTGTCGGCGGTCGGGCTGGCCACCGGGGTCTTCGCCTTCGAAACCCTCGGCCGCGATATCGTGCCGCTGCCGGTCTCCCTGGCGCTCGCCGGTGCCGCCGGCCTGATCCTGTGGGCCTATGTCCGCCACGCCCGCGGCTTCGAACAGCCGATCATCGATGTCGGCCTTCTGCGCATCCCGACATTTCGCATCGCGGTCACGGGCGGCTCGCTGTTCCGGATCGGCATCGGCGCCCTGCCGTTCCTGCTGCCGCTTCAGATCCAGATCGGCTTCGGCCACTCGGCGCTGGAATCCGGCCTGACCACCTTCATCGCCGCCGCCGCCGCGATGATGATGAAATTCGCCGCCGCCACGATCATCGAGCGTTTCGGCTTCCGCTCGACCCTGATCGTCAATTCCGCGCTCGGCGGCCTGATGACCGCCAGCATCGCGCTGATCGGCGTCGGCACGCCGCTCGGGCTGATGATGGTGCTGCTGTTCGTCGGCGGCTTCTTCCGCTCGCTCAACTTCACCGCCATCAACGCCATCGCGTATGCGGATATCGAACCACACCAGATGAGCCGGGCGACCTCGCTGGCCAGCATGGCCCAGCAGATCTCGCTCTCCGCCGGCGTCGCCGTCGCGGCCATGATCCTCCACATGGTGACCGCGGCCGGCGCGGAACCGGATGCCGGGCGCATCTCGATGGCGCTGGCGGCGGTCGGCATCGCGTCCGGCCTGTCGGCGCTGATCTTCGCCCAGCTCCGGCCGGGTGCCGGCGCCTCGCTGCAGGGCGGGCGCCGGGCCGCGGCGGAGCCGGACGGACAGGCGTGACGCCGGCGGCTCCGGCGGCCCTGGCGGCTCAGGCAGCTCTGGCGGCCAGGAAACCGCTGGCGCGGACGGGCGACGTTACCTAAAAGTCAGCGTCCTGACGCAACCGCCGCCGGAGTCGACCTTGCCCGCCCGCCTCGAAGGGTTCCTCGCCGATCCGCGCCTGGAGCGCGCGATCCTCGTCCTGATCCTGATCAACGCCATTTCGCTCGGCCTGGAGACCAGCCCGACCGTGATGGATGCGATCGGCCCCGCCCTGCTGGCGCTGGATCGCGCGATCCTGGCCGTCTTCGTCGTCGAACTCATGCTGCGCCTCGTCGTGCGGCGCCTGAACTTCTTTCGCGATCCCTGGAGCGTGTTCGACCTGGTGGTCGTGGCCGTCGCGGTCGTACCGTCTTCGGGGCCCTTCTCGATCCTGCGCGCCCTGCGCATCCTGCGCGTACTGCGATTGATCACGGCGGTGCCGTCGCTGAAGCGGGTGGTCGGCGCGCTGCTCGGCGCCCTGCCGGGCATGGGCTCGATCGTGCTGCTCCTGGTGCTGATCTTCTATGTCGGCGCGGTCATGACCACGAAGATGTTCGGTGCCGACCACCAGGAAGCCTTCGGCACGCTCGGCGCTTCGCTCTATACCCTGTTCCAGATCATGACCCTGGACGGCTGGTCGAGCGAGGTGGTGCGGCCGGTCATGGCCAGTCATCCGCTCGCCTGGCTGTTCTTCGTGCCCTTCATCCTTGTCAGCGCCTTCATCGCGCTCAATCTCTTCATCGGCGTCGTCGTCAACGCCATGCAGAGCGAGCATGATGCCGTCATGGCCGAAGCCGAGGCGGCGGCGCGCCGGGCGCGCGAGGACCCGATCCTGGCCGAACTGCGCGCGCTGCGCGCCCAGGTCGGCGCCCTGGAGGCCCGCCTCGCCTCGCCGCCGCGCTGACAATCCGACAGCCGGCGCCGCACCCGATCCGCCGGCGCCGCGCCGGGCCGGCCAGTACCCGCGCCCCAGGCCTCGATACGGTCAGCCGAACAGGAATCCCGGATGCGGGGCGGCGAGCAGGTGCTCGTTCACGTAGCGGTTCTCGTCGGCGAAGATCCGCGCGGTCGCCTCGCGCAGGTCCTTGATGTCGGGCGCATATTTCGGAAATTGCTTGGGCGGCAGGACGCGCTTCATCTCCTTGATCAGATCCTTGCGCTCGAGCGCGGTGACCTGCTTGCGGGTATGGCGGTTGACGATCAGGGCGATCTGCATGGCCGGGTCGGACAGCGCGGGATTGAGTGCGTTCTCCTCGGGCTCCATGTCGGCGACGCTCTCCTCCGGCACCCGGCAGGCCTCGGCGATGAAGTTCCGATAGTAGCCGCCGAAGCCGTCGCGGATGCGCTCGTAGGGCAGCACGGTCACCCGCTCGGCGCCATATTCGGCGTTCAGCGCCTCGATGTAGCGGCGCCAGGACATCAGCGAGAGGTCGACCTCCTTCGGCCACCATTCCTCGAACGGCAGGCCGATGCGGCCGTGGCGGACCAGATGCGCATAGCAGGACAGGAGGTAGCTGTCCTGACGGCGCACGGTCAGCACGACGCGGAAATCGTAGGGCTCGAAATGGCGCAGGATCTTGAAGGTCCGGCCGGCCTGCGACGCCCAGTCGCCGCCCTTGCGGCGCGGATGCAGCAGGTAGATCGAGAAGCCTTCCTCGCTGACCAGCATCCGGTCGGTGCCCGGCTGGGACCAGGTGCGCACGAAGTCGTCGACGGCCTTGCGCGAGACCCGACGACGAAAGAAGGACGGCGTCTCGTCGCGCAGGGCCTCGCCGAACTCGGAATTGCGCAGCTTGCCGGTCGGCACATAGGCGATGCCCTGCTGGGCCAGTCGCAACCGCGCCGGCTTCAAGGCATGCTGGAGCGAGGTCGTCGCCGTCTTCGGCGCGCCGATGTGGAAGATGATCTGCAAGGACAGTCCCCGCTCCTGAGCCCCGATCGCGATTGGCCGGACCAGAACCGTTCAGGGCACGGCGGTGCGAGCCGCGGCCGCCGCCGGAGCCGACGATCCGGCTTCAGCGGGCGGCAACAAGGTCTCGAGCGCGCAGGGCTCCCCGGTTCGCGGGTCGAAATAGCGGCTGCTCACGATCCACGCAACGTGGAAGACCTCTTCGGCCGTACGGGCGCGACGCCGGAACGGCACCGCGCGCCGATCCGTGGTGAAGCCCCAGCCGGCATAGAAGGGCGTGCCGTGGCAGACCACCTCGGCGCCGCCGAGAGCCGCGATCAGGCCGACATCGGCGCTGACCACATGGACCACGTCCCAGCCGGCGGGCAGCCCCGAGCGCTCCGGTGCCGCCAGCATGGTAACCTTGCGCGCGCCGGCGATCTCGGCGATCCGTTCCGGCGTCAGGATCGGCGCCGGCGGGAGGCTGCCGATCGCGGCCGGCGCCATGACGCCGATTTCAGCCGACGGGTCGGCCTCCAGGGCGACCTTCAACATGGTCGCGAAGCTGTCGACGGACGCGCCGCCCAGGGCGACGGCACGATCGTTCTGCGCCTGGTCGACCACCAGGATGCGCCGCGCGCTGGTCCTGAGCGGCGCCGGACCGACGGACAGCCGCGGCAGCAGCGCCGCGACCCGGTCGCGCTCCGCCGGGTCGAGGGTCATCTCGCCGTTGAGGCGCGCGACCAGACGCGATTCGCGCGTGGCATCGTAGTAGGAGGCGCGATCGTCGTAGATCAGCGAGGCGACGGCCTTCGGCGTGCCCGAGGCGACGAAACCGTGATCGACGAACAGTTCCGGGCGGCCGAGCAGCCGCCGCACCGACTGATAGTAGGGATCGACCGTCTGGAAGCGCTGGTCGATGCGCATGCCATAGTCGGCACCGGCCGCCTTGCGCATCTCCTTCGGCAGGGCCAGCGCCTTGACGCCGAACAGCCGCCGCAGCGGCGCCGCCCAGCGGGCCGGGAGCGCGTCGTTGGAGAGCAGCGCGATCGCGCCGCTGGTGTGGCCTTCGACCAGTTCCTCCGGAATCCCCGGCCGCATGGCCTCGCGCCGCGGCAGGGCCGCGATCCGGGTCATCTCGGCACAGACGCGGGCCGCGGCGGCGCCGTCGAACGCACCGGCCGCCAGTTCGCGCCGCGCCCAGCCCATGCCCTGCTCGGAGACCATCGGCTTGCCCTTGGCCAGCGCCTCGGCGAGCAGGCGCAGCAGCGTGTCCTTGTCGGGCGCCCGCGCGATGTCGAGCTTCTGCCAGATCTGCTCGAACTTGAAATACGGCATCGAGATGGACGGACGGCCCATCAGGACGGCCTCGAACAGCATGGTCGAGTTGACCGAAAGCACCGCCGCGGCGTGGTAGAGCGCCTCCTCCGGCGAGACCAGGAACTTGACCGGACCGTCGATGGCAAAGTCGACCGAGGTCTCGATCTTGAGCCGCGTCTTCTGGTCGATGATGGTGCGTTTCGCCGGCGGCTGGCGGATGATCACCTGCACGCCCAATTCGCGCGCCACGTCGAGCAGGTCCTCGATCGCCTGCGACTGGCGGTCGAGCGCATAGTCCTGGCTGTCGACCTGGCTGTCGAGCGGCTGGCCGGCGAAGAGGACGATCGGCAGGGACGGATCGAGCGCGAAAATCGACGCATAGGCATCGCGATCGAGCGTCGGCTGATAGCGGTGGAAGATGTCGAACTTCGGCGAACCGGTCACCAGAAGACGGTCCGGGCGATAGCCGCGCTCCAGAAAGATGCGCCGCTGCATCTGTCCCCAGGCCAGCACATGGTCGGTCGCCGGCATGTTGGCGCCGCTGCGCGCCACGTAGTAGCGCTCCTCGTCGATGAAGACCGACTCGTGCGGAACCAGAATGGTCGGTATTTTCAACACCCGGCAGCAATGTACGATTTCACGCATTACGGGATGCCAGTCAAACGAGACGACGAAACCCGCAACCGAGCCGGCAAGGGGGGCGAGTTTCCTCATCACGAGGCGGCGGTATTTCTCCGGGTTATCTTGCGCATAGACAAGTACATTGAGGCGCGCGCGAACGTCCTCGCTATCCCGAACGATGTCGAGCGGATGGAACCGAACGCCACCGCCGCGAGCGATCTTCGAAACAAGCGCATCGCCATGTTCTGGTATCCATGGCATATACAAAAATACTGGCAGTTCACCAGCTTCCGGGCCGGGTCGGAGTTTTGAATCATACCAATGCGGCAATGTATCGTCGCCGTCGCGACCCACAACCCAACGTTTGATCCGGCGGATAAACTTGAATAGATCCATTGCCTCAGTCAATCGAAGCGTTGTTCGTTTACATTTCCCCGGGGCGCAACGCAGAACGCACCGGACCTATTCAAGGCAAGGTCGTTATAGGACGGCCTCGGATGGATGCCAACCGAGAAAGCGGGCGGTTTCGGGACCATGACCAAAAGGAACGAGTTCCTGGCGGGCATCAGTCGAGGCGAACGCGGACACTGGCCGTCGACCCACGGGCATCTATGACGGAGACCTGACTGTATCCGGCACCATCCGGTTGCCAGAACGCCGTCCGGCGCGAACCGGCGGTCGTCACCGGCACGCCGTTGACCATCCAGACCAGCGGCGGCACCCCGCCGAGCGCCTTCAGGGCGAGCGGCCCGGCGACCTCGGGTCCGAATCGGGCGAGACCGAGATCGATCCGGGCACCGTCCGGCGGGAAGGAGATCGCCAGGGCCGCCTCGGTGGCCGCCGACACGGTCTTCGGGATATCCCGGCGCAGATGGCGCAGCGGCGGCGGCAGGGTCGTGCTGGTCGCCACCAGGGTGTCGCGCGGTTGCGGAACCGTTTCCGGCGGCGTGCCGATGCGCGCATAGGCATCGAACAGGATCGGCGCGGCGACCAGCCGTCCGACCAGCCCGACCACCGGCGCGCCGTCCGGCCGGCCGACCCAGACCGCGATGGTCCAGCGCTTGTCGAAGCCGACCGCCCAGGCATCCCGGTAGCCGTAGGAGGTGCCGGTCTTGAAGGCGATCAGGCCCTGCGCCCCGTTGGTCGGCGGCGGCGCGCCCTTCAGGATGTCGGCGACATACCAGGCCGAGACCGCGTCGACGAAGCGGTGACGATCGGTCTCCGAGCCGGGTTCGTCGCGCCGCCAGGTCAGCGATATGGTCTCGCCGCCGCGCGCGAAGGCGGTATAGAGCCGCGCGGCGTCGACGAGGCGGATGCCGAGACCGCCGAGACCGACGGCGAGGCCGGGGGCGGCCTCGCGCGGCATCTCGATCTCGGCACCGGCCGCCTTCAGCCGGGCGATCAGCCGCGCCGGTCCGACCGCCCCGAGCAGTTCGACCGCCGGCACGTTGAGCGAATTCTGCAGCGCGCGGCGCGCCGTCACCGTGCCGTGGAACGACTGGTCGAAATTCTCCGGCGCCCAGGCGCCGTAGCGGGCCGGCCGGTCCTCCAGCACGGTCTCCGGATGGGCGATGCCGTTCTCGAAGGCGAGCGCATAGATGAACGGCTTCAGCGCCGAACCGGGCGAGCGGAAGGCGCGGGCGAGGTCGACCGAGCCGGCGCGTTCGGTCGCGAAATAGTCGGCGCCGCCGACATGGGCGTGCACCTCGCCGGTCGCGTTGTCGACGACCAGGATGGCCACCGAGACCTTCGGCCCGAGGCCCTGCACGCGCGCACCGGCCAGCGCCTCCAGGCTGGTCTGCAGGCGTGCGTCGACGGTGGTCCGGTGGACCCGCTCCTCGGGCCGCTCGGCGACCAACTGCTCGGAAAGATGCGGGGCATGCACCGGGAAGGGCTGACGGCCGGTCGGCACCGCCTCGGCCTTGGCCCGCGCCACCTCGGCGGCATTGAGCACGCCCTTGGCGAGCGCGCGGTCGAGCACCCGGTCGCGGGCGCGGCGGGCCAGATCCGGACGACGGTCGGGGCGGCGCAGCTCGGGCGATTGCGGCAGCGCGACCAGGAGCGCGGCCTCGGCATGGCTGAGGCGGCGCGGTTCCTTGCCGAAATAGGCGTAGCTCGCCGCCCGGATGCCTTCGATATTGCCGCCCTCGGGGGCAAGCCGCAGATAGATCGCGAGGATCTGGTCCTTCGTGAAGCGCCGCTCCAGTTCGGCCGCCCGCGCGATCTGGCGCAGCTTGGCGGCGACGTTGCGCTCGTCGCGCGGCTCGATCAGGCGGGCGACCTGCATGGTCAGCGTCGAGGCCCCGGAGACGACGCGGCCGGACGTGGCGAACTGGACCACGGCCCGCCCCATGGCGCGCCAGTCGACGCCGCCATGCTGACGGAAGCGGTCGTCCTCGTAGGCGTAGAGCAGTTTCAGATAGTCCGTGTCGACCTCCGAGGGGTCGAGCGGCAGGCGCCAGCGGCCGTCGACGGTCACGAAGGGGCGCAGCAGCCGGCCGTCGCGGTCGACCACGATGGTCGAGCGATGTTCGGCGGCGGCGAGATCGAGCGGGCCGAGCCCGTCCATGAAGGCGCGCGCACCGGAGAGCGCACCGCCGACCGCCGCGATGCCGACCATGCCGGCACCGACCAGGAAGGCGGCGAAGCCCCGGAGCCGGCCGCCGGCCGGAGCCGCGGCAACGGGTCCCGCGGCGGGCCGGTTGCGGTCCGCGTCGCGGGACCTGGCCTGTCCATCGCCCTGAGGGTTCACGGTTCTCATCATCCCTGGCTCGGGTCACAGATGTGAAAAGGCGATCGGCGATCATGGAAAGGGAGGTGGCGGCCCCGATGGGCCCGCCGGCGCCGCGCTTCAACGCACCGCCGCCGCCGGAGCCGCCACCTCTTCCGACCCGCCTCGACGGCGGCCCGGAGGTCCGGTGGTTCGATCGAGACGGATGGTCCCCATCCGCGGATGGTCTCCATCCGCCTCGTCGATCCGAACCACTAACTCTTTGACTCCGTGGTCGGTTCAATCTGACATTTGCGGGACGCAAATCTCGGATCTTTACCACCAGGCGGGCGCGGCCGGCCGAAGCCCGTGCCGCGCCCCTGCCCTCGTTCAGCGCTTCGGCTGCACCTCGACGGTGCCGAAGCCGGTGCGGCCGAACCGCTCGGGCCGATACATGTCCTCGACCACGGCCGGCGGATGCATGTAGGTCCCGGGCGCCACGGCACGGACGATGTAGGCGACGTGGAAGAAGGCCGACTGGCTCGAGGTCCGGTCGAAGGCCGCGACGAAGCGGTCGTCGCGGTATTCGGTGTGGCTCGGCTCGACCGAGCTCTCCAGCCAGGAGAACTTGTCGGTGTCGCTGCCGTCGACCAGCTTCGGATTGTCGATCTCGAAGCCGGCCGGCAGATGATCGACCAGCAGCAGGTCGGCCGCCTGGGCGGAGGCCTCGGTGACCTTCAGCACGACCACCAGCCGGTCGGTCTGGCGCACCTTGGACGGGTCCGCCTTGGTGCCGTCGAGCTTGTAGTAGGTCCGTTCGATCGTATAGCCGTTGGAGACGGCCGGCTCGGGCTGGATCGGGTGACCCGATGCCGTGACCACCAGCTGTGCCGGCGCCGACGAGGTATTGGCGACGGTGACCGGGCCGTCGGTCAGGGCGAGCCCGCGGAACGACCGGTAGAGGGCGCCCTGATGCGCGGCACCGTTGACCGACAGGGTCAGGCGTTCGGCATCCTTGAGCATGGCGTGGGCGGCGATCACCATCCAGGCATTCTCCTGGGTGGAGGTGTAGGTCTGCCGCGTGCGCACCTCTTCGACGACCAGCGAGGCGCGCTGGAAGGTCGGCTGGCCGAAGCCGCTTTCGGCCATCATGGCCATGATGCCGGCACCGTCGCGCAGCGCCGAACCGTAGTCGTGGCGGTAGTTGCGCTCGGCCTTGATGGCGACGAGCCGGTCCATGGCCGAGAGGAAGATCGGCTGGGCCCGGCCGCGATCACCGAGCATGGCCAGAGCCGCACCGAGCTGGGCCCGGGACAGCGGCGTCTGGAACATGTCGAGCTTCTGGTCGGCCAGATAGCGCAGGTCGCCGATCACCGGACGACCGTTGCGGGCCAGCACATAGGCCGCGTAGGCGATCTCCGGCGCATTCTCGGCGGTCGGATCCTCCATGTTGGCGATGACGTTGCGCAGATGGTCGAGGGCCAGTTCGAAGGCCACCTTGGGCACCTCGAAGCCGCGCTCCCGAGCCCGGGTCAGGAAGTCGGTGACGAAGGCGTCGAGCCAGACATTCTCGCCGCCGACCGACCACAGGCCGAAGGTGCCGCTCGAGTCCTGGCGCGCCAGAACCTTGTCGACGGTGTCGCGGATGCGCTGGTCGATCTTCTCGTCGAGCGCCAGCTGCTCCTCGCGGGCGAGCTTGTTGACGTAGAGGAGCGGCATGGCGCGGCTGACCAATTGCTCGGAGCAGCCATAGGGGTAGCGGTCGAGCGCCTTGAGGAGCGCCGGCACGTCGAAGGCACCGACCGGGGCGACCGACAGCGAGACGACGCCGGTGCCGGCGACGAAATCGGAGACCAGGTCCGGACCGATCGTCACCGACCCGCCATTGGCGGCGAGCGGCTGCACGGTGCGGCGGTAGACCGCCGGGACGCCCGGCTGCACCCGCAGCACCAGCTGCTGGTGCAGGTCGAGGCCCTGGCCGGAGAATTTCACGTCGATCACCGCGGTGCCGACGCCGGCGGCCGTGACCGGGATCGAGAGTTCGCTGCGTCCGTTCTTCTTCAGGGCGAGCGTCGAGCGCAGGCTGTCGGCCGGGATCACGACCGGGCCGTGGATGTCGACATCGACCGTATAGTCGCCGGCCGGTGCCTCGACATTGTCGATCGCCATGTGGAAGCGCGAGCGGTCGCCGAGCGTCAGGAAGCGCGGCAGCGTCGCCTGGACGACGACCGGATCGCGCACCACGACATCCGCCTGGGCATGGCCGACGCGGCCCTTCGACCAGGCGATGGCCGCGACCCGGACGGTGCCGTTGAAGGCCGGCAGGTCGAAGGTGACGGTCGCGGTGCCGTCGGCGCCGACCTTGACGACGCCCGAATAGCGGGCGAGCGGCAGGTCGCGCGGGACATCGGCGCCGCTCTCGGCGACAGAGTCGCCGCCGGAGCGGATCGTGCCGCGCACGCCCTGCATGCCGTCGATCAGGTAGCCGTAGAGATCGCGCAGCTCGACGCCGAGCTGGCGCTGGCCGAAATAGAACTTCTCCGGGTTCGGCGTCTCGTAGCGGGTCAGGTTGAGGATGCCGAGATCGACCGCGGAGACGACCACATTGGCGGTCTCGCCCGGCGCCAGGCCGGCGAGCTTGACCGGGATGGTCAGCGGTCCGCGCGGACGCTGCAGCGCCTGCGTGCCGAGGCTGACGCCGATCGTGCGCTGGTCCTGGTCGATGCCGAACCAGGAGACGCCGATGGCGCGGCCGGGCATGCGGTGGGCGGCAACATCGAGCGGGCGATGGGCGAAGCCGACCACATAGGCGCCGGCACCCCATTCGGCCTTGACCGGGATGGAGACGGTGGTGCCCGCCTTGACGGCGTCGACCACATGGGTGTCGACCACGCCGTCGGAGACGATCGCGATCGTCGCCTTGCCGTCGAAGCGCGGCGTGACGCGGACCTTCATCTCGTCGCCGGACTTATAGGCCGGCTTGTCGAGCTTCACGTCGAGCACGTCGGGGGTGTCGGGCTTGTCCGAGCCACCCCAGCCGACCGAGAAGGAGACCGACGTGTGGGCGCCGGTATCGTCGGTCAGGTCGAGGCGATAGGAGCCCCAGTCGACCGGAACGGCGAGGCGGGCCGGCTCGGCGGCGGCGATGTCGGTGCGGCCGTTGGAGACGCGCGACGTCGAGGTCACGGTCTCGTAGTCCCAGCGGCCTTCGCTATTGTACCACTGGTAGCGCTTGTGGACGCGGGACAGTTCCCAGGCCACGCCCTTGCGGGCGCGCCGCTCGCCGTCCGGCGACGCATAGGCGAGCTCGAATTCGGCGACCGAGCCTTCGTTGAGGGCGCTGTCCTCGAAGCGCTTGCGCACCGCGAGCACATTGCCCTCCGGCAGGATCGGCAGCGTCACCGAACGGGTGACCGCGCGACCGCCGGATTCGTTGACGCGCAGCGTGACCTTGGCCTCGACCGGGCGGCTGGTCTTGTAGCGCGGCATCGGCACGGTCACGTCGACCTTGCCGTTCTCGTCGGTGGTCGCGGTCTCCTGCAGGTCCTGGGTGACCGCCTCGAAACTCTCGTCGTCGAGGCCGATGACCCAGCCTTCGAGCCCCGGCACGGTGGTCTTCTTGGCGAGATCGACGGAGATCTCCCCGCTGACCTCCAGATCGGCGCCGGCCGCACCGTAGAGCTGGCGGGCCTCGACCGCGATGCGGGCCGGTTCGCCGGCGCGCAGACGCTCGGCGGCGGGAGCCAGCTTGAGCTCGATGCGCTCGGCCACATAGTCTTCGACCAGGAAGGTGACCTCGCCGATCGGCGGGCGCTTCGGATCGGCATAGGCCTCCAGGCGCCAGGTGCCGGTCGGCAGGCCGGAATTCAGCGTCAGCGACAGCGAGCGGCCGCCCTCGCCCTGGTCCTCGACCACCTGGCGGCGATATTCGACGCCGTCGGGGCGCTTGGCGACGATGGTCAGCGGCACGCCGGCGGCGGCGGTGCCCTTGGTGTCGCGCAAGAGCGCGGTCAGATAGACGGTCTCGCCGGAGCGGTAGACGCCGCGCTCGGTGAACAGGAAGGCGTCGAGCCCGGTGGGCGCATCGCGGCCGCCGACCCCGCGGTCGGTCAGGTCGAAGGCCTGGCCGGTCAGGTCGAGAAAGCCGTAGTCGCCCTTGGCGTCGGTCGCGACGACCAGGCCCGGGGCGGTGCCGCCGGCGCCGCGCGCCAGTCCCGGCGCGAAGCCGGCGAGGCCCTTGGCGTCGGTCTTGGCCGTGCCCAGCACCTCGTTGTTCTTGGCGACCAGCTTGACTTCGACGCCGGCGAGCGGCTCGGCGGAGGCGAGCGAGCGGACCATCACGGTGGCGCCGGACGAGCCGGTCATGGCGGTCAGACCGAGATCGGAGACCAGGAACCACTGCGTCGCACGGTTGTCGTATTCCTCGACCTTGGCGCCGGCCGCGACCGCCGACATCACATAGATGCCGGCCTCGAGCTTGCCGACGGCCTCCAGCACCGGGAAGGCGGTGACCACGTCCTTGTTGATGTCCATGGGCACGTCGAGCGAGCCCTTCCAGACGCGCAGGCCCTTCTCGTCGGCGATCTTGTCGGTCTGGTACTTGTCGAGCGCCTTGAGGAAGTTCTCGTCGCGCAGCGTCGGCACGATCGAGCGGTCGCCGATCCGGAAGATCTCGATCTCGACCGACTTGGTGTTGACGGTGACGACCGGCAGGCCTTCCTGGCCGGTGCGCGGCAGGACGTAGTTGCGCCCGGTGAAGCGCACCTGCGGGGCGCGGTCCTTGACGTAGGTCGTGTAGTCGATCGTCTTCAGGAGATCCTCGCCGGCGATCGCGGACGGCAGGCCGGCGCGGATGACGATGCCGTAGCGCTTGCCGTGTTCGAGCCCGTCGATGCAGATCTGGCGACCCGAGGCGGTGACGGCCGGATTGGCCATGCCGGTCACGGCCACATAGGGCGCATAGTCGGTGTTGCGCTTCAGCTCCTCGGTGAACTCGAAGCAGGCGCGCGGCTGGGCGGCATTGTTGTCGACCGAGGCGGTTTCGAAGCGGAAGCCGTATTTGTCGCGCAGGGCCGTATGCTGGGCGCGCACATTGGCGGCTTCGACCAGCTTCAGGCTTTCAGCATAGGCGTTGATGGCATAGCGCCAGTTTTCCTGCGCGGTCTCGGCAAGGCCCAGCGTCGCGAGCGCGGCCGCTTCGTCCGGCTTGGCGGCGGAGCGCTGATAGGCGGCATAGGCGGCCGCGGCGGCATCGGCACGGATCTGGTAGCGGTCGCTGTAACTCGACCGGACGACCCGCGCGGCGGCGATCGCATAGCGGTTCCAGACCGACCAGTCCTTCGGATCCAGGACGATGGCGGCCGAGAAGGCTTCGAGCGCCTTGTCGTAGTCGCCCGCGGCCAGCGCGGCGTCGCCGTCCTTCCTGGCCTTGTCGAGACTGGTTCCGGCAGGCTTGGCGGTCTTCTTGAACTTGGCCTCGAGCCGGGTCGCGGCACTGGCCAGGTCCTCCCTCTGGAGGGACTTCTCGGCGGCTGCCGGCGACAGGGCGAGAAGGACGAGCGCGAAGGCGGCGATTGCGGCGCGCAGAATGGACGACATGGCGCATCTCCCGTGAATGCCGACTTAGTAGGCCCGGATTGTTTCCCCAGCATTGCGTCGGCAGGCCGCTCCGGGCGGCTCCGCAAAGGTCCGCAATGCAAGGCGGATCTGTGCCGCGGCGGGCTGGCGGGCGGGGGGCCGGACCGCTAGATTGCCTGCAACGCTCCGTCCGCGAAATCAGCCCACGAGGATTCCATGACCGAGATGAAAGCGCCGGCCAAGTTCGGCCTGGGGGCGTCCGCCCAGCGCATCGAGGATCCGCATTTCGTCACCGGCCGTGGCCGCTACACCTCCGACATCACCCCGGCCGGAACGCTCTACGGCTATGTTCTGCGCGCCCAGATGGCGCATGCCCGCTTCACGCTGTCCGGCGTCGACGATGCCCGCGAGGCGCCCGGCGTGCATCTCGTCCTGACCGGCGAGGACGTCGAGGATCTCGGCCACATCCCCTGCCGCGGGCTGGTGCGCCAGGTCGACGGCAAGTTCCCGTGGGTGCCGCCGCGGCCGGTGCTCAATCTGACCACGGTGCGCCATGTCGGCGATCCGATCGCCTTCGTGGTCGCCGATACGGTCGAGGCGGCCCGCAGCGCCGCCGAGGCGATCGATGTCGACTATGTCCCCCTCGACGTGGCCGTCGAGACCCGCACCGCGCTCGATCCGGCGACCCCGGTGGTCTGGCCCGAGAAGGGCACCAACCTCGCCTTCGACTATTTCCTCGGCGACAAGGACAAGACCGACGCCGCCTTTGCGGCCGCGGCCCGGACCGTGGCGCTGGAGGTGGTCAACAACCGCCTGGTGGTCAACTACATGGAGACCCGGGCGGCGATCGGCGAATATGACGCCGATACCGACCGCTACACCCTGATCGCCGGCACCCAGGGCGGCCACGGCATGCGCGATGCGCTGGCCCGGCCGGTCCTGAAGATCGCCCCCTCGCAGCTGCGCGTGATCACGCCGGACGTGGGCGGCGGCTTCGGCATCAAGACCTTCGTGTTCAGCGAGTATCCGCTCGTACTGGTCGCCGCCAAGAAGCTCGGCCGTCCGGTCAAGTGGGTCGGCGACCGCACCGAGCACTTCATCGGCGACGCGCAGGGCCGCGACAACATCACGACCGGCGAGCTGGCGCTCGACGCGGATGGCCGCATCATCGGCTACCGGGTCGACCTGACCGCCAATATGGGCGCCTATCTGAACCAGTACGGCCCGTTCATCCCCTGGGTCGGCGTGACCATGTCGACCGGGCTCTACGACATTCCGGCGCTCGCCGTGTCGGTCAAGGGCGTCTTCACCAACACCCTGCCGGTCGATGCCTATCGCGGCGCCGGCCGCCCGGAGGCGGCCTATCTGATCGAGCGGCTGATGGATGTCGCCGCGCACGACCTCGGCCTCACCCCGGAGGAATTCCGCCGGCGCAACTTCGTCGCCACCCTGCCCTACACCACCGCCACCGGCCGCAGCTACGACACCGGCGATTTCGCCGGCCACATGGATGCCGGGCTCGCCGCCGCCGATTATGCCGGCTTCCCGGCCCGCCTCGCCGCCTCCAAGGCCGCCGGCAAGATCCGCGGCCTCGGCTTCGCCACCTATATCGAGGCCTGCGCCTTCCCGGGCAGCGAGGAGGCCAACGTCGTCCTCAATCCGGACGGCGGCGTCACGCTGTTCATCGGCACCCAGACCAACGGCCAGGGCCACGCCACCGCCTATGGCCAGATCATCGCCGGCTATCTCGGCATCGACATCGCCCAGGTGAAGACCGTGCAGGGCGACACGGATCTCGTCGCCAATGGCGGCGGCACCGGCGGCTCGCGCTCGATCCCGCTCGGCGCGGCCTCCGTCGACATCGCCGCCAAGGTGCTGGTCGAAAAGATCAAGGAACTGGCCGCGACCGAGCTGGAAACCTCGGCGGGCGATCTGGAACTGGTCGACGGCGCGGTCCGCATCGTCGGCACCGACCGCTCGATCTCGCTCGCCGACGTGGCCCGCGCCGCGCCCGACGAGGACAGCCGCAAGGGCTACGGCAAGTTCGTGCAGGACGAATGCACCTATCCCAACGGCACCCATGTCTGCGAGGTCGAGATCGACCCGGAGACCGGCAAGACCGACGTGGTCGGCTACACGATCGTCGACGATTTCGGCGTCACCGTGAACCCGCTGCTGCTCGCCGGCCAGGTCCATGGCGGCGTCGTGCAGGGGCTCGGCCAGGCCCTGATCGAGAACACGGTCTACGACGCCACCGGCCAGCTGCTGACCGCCTCGTTCATGGACTACGGCATGCCGCGCGCCGACGACGTGCCCTCGATCGCCTTCCAGACGCGCAACATCCCGTCGACCACCAACATGCTCGGCATCAAGGGCGCCGGCGAGGCCGGCACGATCGGCGCCACGCCGGCGGTCGCCAATGCGGTCAACGACGCGCTCTGGCGTGCCTACGGCATCCGCCATCTCGACATGCCGCTGACCCCGCTCAAGGTCTGGGAGGCGATCCGCGCCGCCGGCTGAGCCGGCGGGGTTCGATCGATACCGTCGGGCGATACCGTCGGGCGAAACCGTCGGGTGCCGCCCGGTTCCGGTGACCGCCGGTTCCGGTGACCACCGGTTCCGTCGGACGGAGGACCGGGCGAGAGGCCGACCTGCACGAAGGCCGCGGCGAACGCGGCCTTTGTCGTCTCCGGGGTTCGGGCGGCTGCAGGCGCCACGCCGTTGCCGCCGGCACGGCGTTCCGGAGCACGCGCGTATCGCGCCGGCCGCCGATTCGGGAACGGAACAGGCGCCGCGGCGGGATGCGGCCATGTCCGCAGGGCACTCGCGCCGGCAGCGAATTTGTCGCACAATTCGCAATGTCACGGATGCAGCGCTTGCGCCGTCCGACCTCGCCTCACCCCCCACGGCCTCTGCGCCCCGAACGAGAAGACCGGTCGCGACCGGCCCGGATGTTCCCGCCCGATGAACCCGCTCCTTGGAATCACGCTCAAGCTCATCTCGACGCTGGTCTTCGCCGGCATGCTGATCTCGATCAAGCTGGTCGCGGACCGCGTGCCGCCGGGCGAGATCGTGTTCTTCCGCTCCTTCTTCGCGCTGATCCCGGTCCTGATCTATCTGCGTTTCCAGGGACCGCTGGGGCCGCTCCTGTTCACCGAGCGGCCGGTCGGCCACATGGTCCGCTCGCTCTACGGCGTCACCTCCATGTTCCTGTGGTTCGGTGCCCTGCAGCTGCTGCCGGTCGCCGATGCGCTGGCGATCAGCTACGGCGCGCCGCTGCTGACGGTCGCGCTGGCCGCGGTTCTGCTCGGCGAACAGGTGCGCATCTACCGCTGGACGGCGGTGGTGGTCGGCTTCGGCGGCGTGCTGGTCATGCTGGCGCCCCATCTCGGCGACCTCAGGCACATCTTCAGCGACGGCGCCGCCTTCGGCGCCATGCTGGCGCTGATCTCGACCGTGTTCACCGCCCTCGCCGGCACCCAGGTGCGCCGCCTGACCATGACCGAGAAGACCGGCGCGATCGTGATCTACTTCTCGCTCGGCTGCACGCTGTTCTCCTTCGCGACGATTCCGTTCGGCTGGGTCCGGCCGTCCGCCTTCGATCTCGCCTGCCTGATCGCGTCCGGGCTGTTCGGCGGCATCGGGCAGCTCCTGATGACGCAAAGCTACCGCTATGCGCATGCCTCGCTGGTCGCGCCGCTCGAATATTCCTCCATGCTGTGGGCCGTGATCTACGGCGCCTGGCTGTTCGGCGAGGTCCCCGGGATCAGCGTCGTGATCGGCTCGGTGATCGTGATCGGCGCGGGCGTGTTCATCGTGTTGCGCGAGCGGGCGCTCGGCCGCTCGCCGGAGGAAATCCGGAAGCCCGGCCTGCCAGGCGGCGCCTGAGCCCGGGCCGCGATCCGACCCTCATCGCCGGAGAGCCCGGGCCGGCGATCGAACCGTCATCGCCATGTCGTCGCCATCTGCTTCGCCGGACTGCCCCGCCCGTCCGCGGAGTGCTAAACCGGAGGCGCGATTCGATGCCGGAGGATACGGCCGCCGTGGCCATGACCATCCCGCCACCCGCCAACGACCGGGTCCCGGCCCGCATCGGTCCGGGTGCCCTGGTGCTCGTCGTCGGGCCGTCGGGTGCCGGCAAGGACACGCTGATCGCCGGCGCGCGTGCGCTGCTCGCCGATGACGACCGCGTCGTCTTCCCGCGCCGGATCGTGACCCGCCCGCCCGACGCGACCGAGGACAACGACACGCTCGACGAGGCCGAGTTCGACATCCTGGTCCGGCTCGACCGCGCCGCCCTGTGGTGGCGCGCCCATGGTCTCGGCTATGCGCTGCCGCGCGCCATCGACGAGGCGATCGGCGCCGGCCGCATCGTGGTCGCCAACGTCTCGCGCCGCGTGGTCGCCGATGCCCTCGCCCGCTACGCCCGCGTGACCGTGGTGTTCGTCACAGCACCGCCCGAGGTGCTCGCCGCCCGGATCGCCGCGCGCGGCCGGGAGAGCGGCGCCGCGATCGCGGAGCGCCTGGCCCGATCGAGCGAGGCGCTGCCGGCGGTGCCGTCGCTGGTGGTGATCCAGAATGTCGGCGATCCGGAGGTCGGCGCGCAGCGGCTGGCCGACGTGATCGGCGACCTCGCGGCCGCGACCCGCTGACCGCGCGCCCGGCACTGATCCCAACGGCTCGGGATGCCGACGTATCGGGCCGTTGAAGGAACGCGATTTTCTCATAGGCGTCAGAGGCATGAGAAAGTCGCGTTTCGAAGCCCGACGATCATTCCACGACCGTCGGGGTGACCCGTTCAGAGCACGAGATTGAACAGGTCGATGCCGAGCCGGGCATTGATGGCGCGAAACAGTATCTGCGCCCGTTCCAGCACCTCCGGCGGGATCTCCTCCGGCCAGCGGGTCTGCCAGACATAGGCGACGCGCCGGGCGACATCGGCCCGCCAGCCGTCGGGAAGCAGGATCTGCTGACGGGTCGCCGACGCGACGATCTGGTCGACCAGCGCGCCCTGGCGCCGGTCGGCATCCTCGAGCACGAAGTCCTGGCCGAGCAGTTCGGCGACCATCGGCACGATCACACCTTCGCCGAAGACATCCTCGATGTCGACATGCGTCGCCCCGATCGCCTCGGAGACGGTCAGCACGCCGCTGCCGGCATGCTGGAGCAGCGCCGACGGGTTGAGCGGGGTGCGCCGCCGGGCGCCCTCGCCATCGTCGAGCAGCACCAGCGTCTGCGTCTCGGCCGTGGCGAACAGGGCCGCGATCGGCGCCATCAGGCGGGTGCCGCCGCAGGCCGTGACCTGGACATCCTCGGGGATCGCGTCGAACCCCGCCGCGCGGCACAGCACGGCGAGAATCTGCAGGTAGATGTGATGGCCGATGTCTTCGACCAGCACATTCTTGGGCGACCGGAACAGCGCCTGCATGACGTTGTAGCCGGCGGCGGCCTGCAGCGCGAAGGTCGTTTCCCGATCCGCCGGCCAGCCGTCGGACACGACCCGCGAATGCCCGGTCTCGTCCTCGAAGACCGGCGACACGCGATGCAGGTTCTTCGGATCGATCAGGAACGGGGAATGGGTCGAATACAGGAGCGTGTTGTTCTCCGAAAGCCGGTCGAAGAACGAGATCAGCTTCTGCTGCGCGGTCGGATGCAGGTTGAGACCGGGCTCATCGAGCAGCAGGACGGCGTTCTTGTGGCCCTCGTCGGATTCGAACAGGAACACCAGATAGAAGGAGAAGAACCACTGGAATCCCTTCGAGCGGGATTCCAGCTCGATCTCGACGCCCGGGCGCTTGTCGTCGGACACCCAGATGCGGAAATAGTCGCCGTCGGCGTCGTAGCGGATGCGGTAGCGCCGCTGGCCGAACCAGTCGGCGAAGCCGTCGGTGATGCTGAGCGAGGCCGAGTTCAGCTTCAGGGAGCGCAGTTCCTTGCGCTCCTGGTCGCGTCGGATCATCTCGTCGGTGACCCGGTCGCCGCGGTTGCGCGCCAGCGCCGCCTCGCCGCCGCCGAGCTCGGAGATCTCCTGCGGATTGAGGCCGACATGCTTGAACAGCGCATGGATGGTGCGCGTGCGCGGCTCGTTCGGGTGCTTGGCGAAGTCCTCCAGGAAGCGCGGCAGATAGATGGCGCTTTCCAGGATGCCGTAATTCTCGAAATAGATGAACACCGGCAGCTCGGCGATGATGGCGGCTTCCAGCTGGCTCTGCACCGGCCGGCTCGAGGCCTTGCCGAGAATGTCGTCGATGGCGTTGATCAGCTGGGAGACGATGTCGCCCGCCAGCGGGTTCATCTTCAGGTTGGCTTCGGCGCGCAGCTGGTTCAGAATCGCGATGCCCGGCTCCGACTTCAGATCCCGGATCGGAACCAGAATGTCCTTCTTGGCGACCGCCCAGGCCGACAATTCGGTGCGCAGCTGCTGGGTCTGCATCTCGCGGTCGAAGGACGGCGTCACCAGCCGGCGCGCGGCCTTGGCGAAGGTATCGAGCGCCATGGCCAGTTCGGTCGTCGGAATCGGCTGGTCCGAGATCGAGGCCTGGTAGCTGCACTTCATGGCGCCGTCGTAGTAGCGCGTGCAGATGACCAGCGTCGGCGGCGAGACGTTCAGGCGCTGCGACAGCTCGACCCGGAAGGTCGGCGACAGCTCGAACTCCACCGCGCAGACCGCCCAGTCGCCCGGCTTGCGAAAATCGCGCATGAAGCGCTCGCGCGGGAACTCGCGCTGCGGCCGGTACGGATCCTCGATGCCCGGATTGAACTTGTGCAGGGCTTTCAGAAGCGTGGTCTTGCCCGACTCGTTGCGGCCGACGAAGGCAGCCACCCGATCGACCGGAATCCAGCCGCTATCGTCAATATTCCTGAAGTTGGTAACGCGAAACCGTTTGAAAACAAGCCTGCCCATCGAGCGAACGTCCTTCGTGTCGGTCGGACCGACCTTAGCCCGCGCGGGCGGAAGTCACCGTCCTGGTCTTCGCGGCGCCCTCCGGCGCGGCGATCGGCAGGACAGTCGGCGACAGGAGCCCAAACCGGGCCCGACGACAGAGGCACCGCCGTCTCCGCCGCAGCAACTTGGCCTGCCGCGGCATCTCTACGGAACGCCGCCCTTTTCGTCAAACCCGGGAGGGTCCCGATATGTCAGCTGTATCGAGGATGGCGATCATTTTCTCGTCTTCGACCGGCTCGAACTCGGCATAGCCCTGGCCGACGGCGGAAAAGTCCGCCGGCTCGGCGAGAATCGCCAGGCGGTCGACCAGGGGTCTTAGCGCCGCGGCGGCGTCCGGCGCCGCGATCGGCGCGGCCAGTACGACGCGCGTCGCGCCGGACCGCGCCAGTGCCGTCAGAGCCGCCCGCACGGTGGCACCGGTCGCGATGCCGTCGTCGACGAGAATGACCGTCCGGCCGGCCACATCGACGGCCGCCCGGCCGCTCATATAGCGCGCGTGGCGCGCCTTGAGCTCGTCGACCTTGACCGCGCGCAAGGCCGCGAAGGTCGCCTCGTCGACGCTGAGCGCCGCGATCAGCGGCTCGTTGCGGACCGTGACCACGGAACCCGACCCCGCGGCCTCGGCCACCGCGCCGATGGCGAGCTCCGGGTTGCCGGGCGCCCCGATCTTGCGCACGAGGACGAGGCCGAGCGGCGCCTTCAGGGCCCGGGCGACGGGCGCCGCCACCGGCACGCCGCCCCTCGGAAGGGCCAGGACCACGGGCCGCCCCGCCGCCTCGTCGGCCAGGGCCACCGCCAAACGCTCTCCGGCCTCGCTCCGGTTCTGGAACATCGCCCGCCCTCCCCTGTCGCGCCGCCGCGCGATCGCACCGCCTCGCGGTCGCTCCGTCGCCACGTCGATCATGACGCATTTCCCGGCCGGGCAGCATCCGGCCAACCCCGCAGGGCGCCGGCCGGCGACGGACGCACGGCGGGCCCTTGCCAACCGGCTGCCCATCCATGAGGCAGACGACGCACAGCCGACCCATCGCTGCACGATAACTATGCAATTCGTCGAAATTGTCCATTTATTAAGCAACCCAGACGGCCCGGGCGGTACCGAATGCCGGAGAGAGCGGCCGGTTCGGCGGGAAACACTGCCGGAATCGGCCCGCGCGGCATTTGGCATCCCTCTTGCGAATGAATGGCGCCCGGCGGTCCTGAACCGGCCGGCACTCTTCGCCCACGCGGTCCCCGGGATCGTCGTGGATAGCCAATAAGCGGAGTTTTGGGGGAACTTAACCCATGCAGTTCATGTCCTACGCGACGCGCCTCGCGGTCGTCGGCTCCATCGCCTTCGGCGCGACCTCTGCGGCGCTCTCCGCCCAGGAAACCATCAAGGTCGGCATCCTCCACTCGCTCTCGGGCACCATGGCGATTTCCGAGACGACGCTGAAGGATACGATGCTCTTCCTCATCGACGAGCAGAACAAGAAGGGCGGCGTTCTCGGCAAGAAGCTCGAGGCCGTCGTCGTCGACCCGGCGTCCAACTGGCCGCTCTTCGCCGAGAAGGCTCGCGAACTGATCACCAAGGACAAGGTCTCGGCCGTGTTCGGCTGCTGGACCTCCGTCAGCCGCAAGTCCGTGCTGCCGGTGTTCAAGGAGCTCAACTCGATCCTCTTCTACCCCGTCCAGTACGAGGGCGAGGAATCCGAGCGCAACGTGTTCTACACCGGCGCTGCCCCGAACCAGCAGGCCATCCCGGCCGTCGACTATCTGATGTCGAAGGACGGCGGCGAAGTGAAGCGCTGGGTGCTGGCCGGCACCGACTACGTCTATCCGCGCACGACCAACAAGATCCTTGAGGCCTATCTCAAGTCGAAGGGCGTGGCCGAAGCGGACATCATGATCAACTACACGCCGTTCGGTCATTCCGACTGGCAGACGATCGTCTCCGACATCAAGAAGTTCGGCTCGGCCGGCAAGAAGACCGCCGTCGTGTCGACCATCAACGGTGACGCCAACGTGCCGTTCTACAAGGAACTCGGCAACCAGGGCATCAAGGCGACCGACATCCCGGTCGTGGCCTTCTCGGTCGGCGAGGAAGAGCTGGCCGGTATCGACACCAAGCCGCTGCTCGGCCATCTCGCCGCCTGGAACTACTTCCAGTCGGTCAAGAATCCGGCCAACGAGGCGTTCATCGCCAAGTGGAAGGAATTCACCAAGAACCCGAAGCGCGTGACCAACGACCCGATGGAAGCCCATGTCATCGGCTTCGCCATGTGGGTCAAGGCGGTCGAGAAGGCCGGCACGGCTGATCCGGACAAGGTCATCGACGCCCTGCCGGGCATCGAAGCCCCGAACCTGACCGGCGGCGTCTCCAAGATGCTCCCGAACCATCACATCACCAAGCCGGTCCTGATCGGCGAGATCAAGGCCGACGGCCAGTTCGACGTGGTGTGGCAGACCAAGGGCCTCGTCCCCGGCGACGCCTGGACCGACTTCCTGCCCGGCTCCAAGGACCTCGAAGCCGACTGGGTCACCCTCAAGTGCGGCAACTACAACACCGTCACCAAGAAGTGCGGCGCCTGATCGCTGCCACCTCCCGCGTGACCTGACCATCCGCGGGGAGGCTCGAAAGGCCTCCCCGCTCCGTCTCCGGCGCCAGCCCTTTGCCCGGTCCCCCGGGTCGAACGGTCCGCCGCCAGGCCGATCTGCCCTGCACGGCCGGGTCCGACCTGCGACACTTCGATAGTTCGGCTCCGATCGGCTGCCCCGAACCGCCGATCCCGCCCCGGCCGCGCCGCGATGCGGCCCCTGCGACGCATCCTTCGTCCACCGGCACCCGGGCCGATCGCCCCGGACCGCTCCAGACTGGATCGAGACGTCACCCGATGCTTCATTCCGCCCGCCGCCTTGCCGCCAGGGCCTTCGCCCCGCTCCTCCTCTCCTTCGGACTGGTCCTTGCCGCGCTCGCCTGGCTGCCGTCGGCCGCCGTGGCGCAGGCACCGATCGACGCCGCGCTCGAAAAGCTGACCACGGACAGCTACTCGGACACGATCGACGCGATCCAGGCCATCGCGGTGTCCGGCCATCCGCGCGCCGCGGTCATCATCCAGGCCCTGCAGGGCGGCCAGCTGGCCTTTTCGGCGGCCGAGAAGAAGGTCTATGTGCGGGTCGGCAACGGCCTGCAGGAGGCCGGCTCCGGCGCCGCGACGGCGGCCGTCCCGGCCGACCTCGCCGACGTGCGCGCCAACAACCGGGTGCGCGGCATCGTCTCCGCCGCGATGGGCACGCTGACGCTGCTCAATCCCGATCCCGCCCGGCGCCTCGAAGCGGCCGCCTCGGTCCTGAAATCGCGCGATGTCGCCTCGCTGCCCGCGCTCGAACAGGCGCTGGGGCGCGAGACCGACCCGGCCGTCAAGGCGGCCTTTGCGGCCGCGCGCGCCGCCATCGTGCTCAACAAGGCCGACGCCTCCGACAACGAGCGCGTCGCCGCCATCGACCTGATCCGCAAGCGCGGCGGCCAGGACGCCCTCGGCCTCCTGCGCGGCCTGCCGGCCGACACCCCGAAGCGCGTCAAGGATGCGGCGGAGGCCGGCGCCAAGGTGGTCGAGACCCAGCTCGCGCTGTGGTCGGGCGCCCAGAACGTCTGGTACGGGCTGTCGCTCGGCTCGGTCCTGCTGCTCGCCGCGATCGGCCTCGCCATCACCTTCGGCGTCATGGGCATCATCAACATGGCCCATGGCGAAATGGTCATGATCGGCGCCTACACGACCTTCGTGGTCCAGGAGGTGATCCGCGCCCACGCGCCCGGCCTGTTCGACTGGTCGCTGACCATCGCCATCCCGCTCGCCTTCCTGACCTCGGGCCTGGTCGGCGTGATCCTCGAACGCACCGTGATCCGCTGGCTCTACGGCCGCCCGCTCGAGACCCTGCTCGCCACCTGGGGCATCTCGCTGATCCTGATGCAGGCGGTGCGGACCCAGTTCGGCGCCAACAACCGCGAGGTCGGCGCGCCCTCCTTCATGTCCGGTTCCTTCGACATCGGCCACATGTCGATCACCTGGGGCCGGCTCTGGATCATCGTCTTCGCGCTCGCCGTGTTCGCCGCCCTGATCCTGGTCCTGAAGCGCACGCCGCTCGGCCTGCAGATGCGCGCGGTCACGCAGAACCGCTCGATGGCCAGCGCCATGGGCATCCGCACGCCCTTCGTCGACGCGCTGACCTTCGGCCTCGGCTGCGGCATCGCCGGCATTGCCGGCGTCGCGCTCAGCCAGATCGACAACGTCTCGCCCAATCTCGGCCAGAGCTACATCATCGACAGCTTCATGGTCGTGGTCTTCGGCGGGGTCGGCAATCTCTGGGGCACGCTGGTCGGCGCCATGACGCTCGGCGTGATCAACAAGTTCCTCGAACCCTATGCCGGCGCGGTGCTCGGCAAAATCCTGGTTCTCGTCTTCATCATCCTGTTCATCCAGAAGCGTCCGCGGGGCCTGTTCGCCCTCAAGGGTCGGTCGGTGGAAGCATGATCACCTCGTTCCTCCTCAAAGGCTTCGACCGCCGCGTCACCTTCGCGGTCCTGATCCTCGCGGTCATCGCCGTGGCGGTGCCCTGCTTCAACCTCTACCTGCCGCAGAACCATCCGCTGCATGTGCCGACCTATCTGGTGCAGCTCTGGGGCAAGTATGCCGCCTATGCGATGCTCGCCGTCGCCCTCGACCTGGTCTGGGGCTATTGCGGCATCCTCTCGCTCGGCCACGGCGCCTTCTTCGCGCTCGGCGGCTACGCGATGGGCATGTATCTGATGCGTCAGATCGGCACCCGCGGGGTCTATGCCCACCCGATCCTGCCGGACTTCATGGTCTTCCTGAACTGGAAGGAGCTGCCGGTCACCTGGTACGGCTTCGACTGGTTCGGCTATGCCGCCTTCATGGTGATGTTCGTGCCGGGCCTGCTGGCCTTCGTGTTCGGCTGGTTCGCCTTCCGCTCGCGCGTCACCGGCGTCTATCTGTCGATCATCACCCAGGCGATGACCTATGCGCTGCTGCTGGCCTTCTTCCGCAACGACATGGGCTTCGGCGGCAACAACGGACTGACCGACTTCAAGGACATCCTCGGCTACAACATCCAGGCCGACACGACCCGCGCCGGCCTGTTCTTCCTGACCGTGCTGGCCGTGATCGTCTCGCTGATCCTCGCCTCGGCGATCGTCAATTCCAAGCTCGGCAAGGTGCTGCTGGCGATCCGCGACGCGGAAAGCCGGACGCGGTTCATCGGCTACCGGGTCGAGAACTTCAAGGTCTTCGTCTTCACCGTCTCGGCCTGCATGGCCGGGATCGCCGGCGCCCTCTACGTGCCTCAGGTCGGCATCATCAACCCGTCCGAATTCTCGCCCGCCAACTCGATCGAGGCGGTCATCTGGGTGGCGGTCGGCGGGCGCGGCACGCTGGTCGGCGCCGTCGTCGGCGCGGTCGCGGTCAACTGGGGCAAGACCTGGTTCACCGGCGCCTTCCCGGCCTACTGGCTGTTCGCGCTCGGCGCGCTCTTCGTCCTCGTCACGCTGTTCCTGCCCAAGGGCATCATCGGCACCCTGTCGAGCCTGATGGCGCGCCGCCCGGCGCCCGCCGGGACCCTCAATCCCAAGCCGGCCGAGTGATCGCCATGGACCTCGCCAAGAATTCCCTCCTCTATCTCGACGGCGTCGCGGTCTCCTTCGACGGCTACAAGGCGTTGCGCGGTCTCTCCATGGTGATCGAACCGGGCGAGATGCGCGCGATCATCGGCCCGAACGGCGCCGGCAAGACCACCATGATGGACGTGATCACCGGCAAGACCCGCCCCGACGAGGGCGAGGTCCTGTTCGCCGGCTCGACCGACCTGACCCAGATGGACGAGGCGGCGATCGCCTCGCTCGGCATCGGCCGCAAGTTCCAGAAGCCGACCGTGTTCGAGAGCCAGACGGTGCGCGACAATCTCGTGCTCGCCCTGCAGGGCGACCGCGGCACCTTCGCGACCCTGTTCCACCGCCTGACCGGGCGCGAGGCGACGCGGCTCGACGAGCTCCTGGAGACCATCAAGCTGCAGGATCGCCAGAACGAACTGGCCAAGAATCTCAGCCACGGCCAGAAGCAGTGGCTGGAGATCGGCATGCTGCTCGCCCAGGAGCCGAAACTCCTCCTGGTCGACGAGCCGGTCGCCGGCATGACCGATGCCGAGACGATGGAAACCGCCCATCTTTTGCGCAAGATCAACGAGACCAAGTCGGTCGTGGTGGTCGAGCACGACATGCATTTCGTGCGCGAGCTCGGCGTCAAGGTGACGGTGCTGCACGAAGGCGCGGTGTTGTCCGAAGGGTCGATCGACCATGTCGCCAACGACCCGCGCGTCATCGAAGTCTATCTGGGGCGCTGAGAACCGATGCTGACCGTCTCCAACATCGACCTCTTCTACGGTGCCGCCCAGGCGTTGCGCTCGGTCTCGGTCTCGGCGAAAGCGGGCGAGATCTCCTGCGTGCTCGGCCGCAACGGCGTCGGCAAGACCTCGCTCTTGCGCGCCATCACCGGCCACCAGCCGATCACGAAGGGCTCGATCGTCTGGGAGGGCCAGGATCTCGGCCGCATGCCGCCCTACGAGCGCGCCCGCCGCGGCATCGCCTTCGTGCCGCAGGGCCGCGAGATCTTCCCGCTCCTGACCGTGCGCGAGAATCTCGAAACCGGCTATGCCTGCCTGCCGCGCGCGGAGCGCTACGTGCCCGACGAGATCTACGATCTCTTCCCGGTGCTCAAGGACATGCTCTGGCGGCGCGGCGGCGACCTCTCCGGCGGCCAGCAGCAGCAGCTCGCCATCGGCCGCGCCCTGGTCACCCGGCCGCGCCTGCTGGTCCTCGACGAGCCGACCGAGGGCATCCAGCCGTCGATCATCAAGGATATCGGCCGGGCGCTCGAATATCTGCGCTCCAAGGGCACCATGGCGATCCTGCTGGTCGAGCAGTATTTCGACTTCGCCAAGGAACTGGCCGACAGCTACGCCGTGCTCGACCGCGGCGAGGTGGTCATCGCCGGCTCCAAGGCCGAGGTCGACCCCGAACAGGTCCGCGCCAAGATCGCAGTGTGAGGCGGGAGGCCGTTGCGGCCGCGGAACCCGGTTCGGGATGAACCCAATCCCGACTCCGGATCGGCTGTGCGCAACGGCCGCAACCTCCCGACCGGCATGCCGGCCGCTGCGTCAGGCGCCGGTCGGTCAGACCCAGATTTCGGCGGTGGGGAACAGCAAGACCCCATCGCGCAAGTCTTCGGACGCCGCCAGGGATCGCGCCACACCCGAAAAGGTGGCAGGGCGGGCCGCCGGGTCTTCGTCGATCGAAAAATCGAAGCCGTTATCGAGTTCGATCCTCATCGACAGCTTGGCGACGACGATCGAGGTGATCGTGCGTCCGATCACGGCACGGCGGAATTCGATGCCCTCCCAATCGACGCGCTGGTCGATCCAGGGAGCCGGACGCCCGGACTCGACGTAAAAGACGTCTTCCACGAGCCGGCCGCAGCACGAGATCCACTCTCCCGCACCCCAAAGTGTCACCACGAGCCAGTCGTCGCCGAGGCGCAAGCCGAAGAACCCCGGTCCCCCCATGCCGTAGGTTCCGACACTCGTTTCCAGTTGCTCGATTTTCCGCCCGACGACGCGGGCGGGATCGAGTCTGCCAGGCGCGAAGTCGATGAGGTCGTGGGTTGGCCCAAACAAGCCCGAGGTCGCAACTGGAGGCTTCGACCGGTCGGGAATTTGGAACCTAGTATACAGCGGATTCCAGGCGCCCTCGACCATCCCTCGCCCCCTAAAGCCCCTACAACACCACCGGCCGTTCCGCGAAGGCCTTGCCCCAGGCGAACAGGCGGTAGCGGCGGTATTGGTAGCGGTAGTAGGGGTCGGCCTCGATCAGATCGATGACCTCGGCCTTGGACGGCGCTTCGATGATCCAGAGGGCGCCGACATAGTGGCCGTTGGGCTGGGGGCGGAGGCCGCCGGCGATCAGGATGCGGTCGCGATTTTTGTCCAGATAGGCGAGATGCGCTTCGCTGTTCTCGGCGCGCACCTGCGCCATCTCTTCGGAATCTTCGAAAAATACCATCCAGCGTGCCATGTCGTCCCCCTCCCGCGCGGCGCCGCGCCCCTGAGACGCCGAACCGTTCCGCTCGGGCAAACGAAAGTTGCGCCCGGTCGCCATGGCGGCCGGGCGTCTTCCGGGGCGCATCTTCGGGAAATGACGTATGGCTGTCCAACGAAAGCTATCGATCGGATTCATCACCATTTTTGACGAATGCCGACCGGCCGCGGCCTGCGCCGGTCCGGATCTCGCCGGATTCGCCACGTTCGCGGTGCCGGAACCGAACGCCGCCCGGCACCGACGCCTGCGGCGGGAGCCCGCATCGATCGGATCGGCCTCAGCCGCGCGCCTCGATCTCGGCCCGCAATTCGGCCAGGAACGGGATGTCGGCGAATTGGTCGGGGCGGACGCGATCCCAGTCGACGCCGCGCGGCTGCGGATGCGCGGTGCGGGTCTCGATCAGTTCGTCCGGCGTGGCGATCCAGTCGAGCGCCGAATCATGCGCCTCGATCACCAGCCGTTCGCGGTCGACCACCTGCAGGCCGTGCACCGTGGTGACGATCGGGGTCGACGGCCGCACCAGGCCCAGCTCGCGGAAGATGCCGAGTTCGAGATCGGCGAAGCCACCGCCCTTGCCGGTGCGGCCGCCGGCGCGCGTGACCGCGACCGAGCCGACCACGATCAGGTCCATCGGCCGCATCTCCTGGAAGCGGACCGGCTCGCCGACCTCCACGAAGACCTCCGAGCGGGCCGCATCCGCGAAGGCGATGCCGCGGCGGGCAAGCGCGTCCGGATCGAGCAGCACGAAGGGGAATGGCTTGACCAGTTCCGGCACCGGCGCATAGAGCCGCTTGCCGGCCTCCAGCGCCTTGCGCCGGACCGGGATCTGCGGCGGGTCCGGATTGCATTTGACGATCGCCGCGTCGCGCCAGGCCTTCAGCGTGGCCAGCCGCTCGGCCGCCGCCTCGGCGCCGACATAGTCGGGAATGCGGCTGCGCACCGGGCCGACGCCGGCGCCGCTCGTCTCAAGATCCGACCAGACCGCGTGGCGCAGCCCGTCCTTGGTTTCGTTGCGCCCCTGCCAGCGGGCACCCTCCCCGGTCGCCGCCATGCTCAGGCCTCCGCGATCACGCTGACATGGGCGGCGACGACCTTCCAGCCGTCCTCGGTGCGCGCCCAGGTCTGCATCTGGCGGCCGATCTTGCCCGGCATGCTGTCGCGCCGGAACAGCGTCGAGGCGACCGCGAAGTCGCGGCCATAGGTGGTGATCACCGTGCGCTCGATGGTGCGGGCGAGCCCGGCCGGGGAGCGCGCCGATCGGAAGGCGGCGATTTCGGCGAAGCCGTAGAGATTCTCGCCGATGCCGTAGCGGATCGTCTCCGGCGCGTCGCGGAACAGGCGGCCGAGCGTCTCGACATCGTTTGCGCCGAGCGCCGTCTCGTAGATCGCGAAGGCGGCCTCGACCTCGGCCTTGACCTCCGGAATGTCGACTTCCATCACGCCGGCACCTCCGCCACGAAACTCCTGCACGTGCCCGCCGCCTCCAGCGCCGCGGAGACGCGCAGCACCAGATCCTCCCGCCACGGCGCCGCGATCACCTGCACGCCGATCGGCAGCACCGCGCCCTCCAGCCAGACCGGCACGGTCGCGACCGGCAGGCCGATGAACGAGATCGCCTGGGTGTAGACGCCCATGTTCGGCCTGAGCGGCACCTCGACGCCGTCGAGCACCAGCGTCGTCTCCTCCGAGCGCGGCGCGAAGCAGGGCGTCGCCGGCGCCAGCAGGATGTCGAAGCGCTCGAACAGCTCGCGGGCGCGGTCGCGATACCAGCTGCGCAGCTTCTGCGCGCCGATCAGCCAGGGCGCCGGGATCATGGTGCCGGCGATGAAGCGGTCGCGGGTCGCCGGATCGTAGTCCTGCGGCCGGCTGCGGATGCGGTCGAAATGCAGCGAGGAGCCGGTCGCCGCCGTGATCACGAAGCCAGCGGCGCGCGCGGCGGTGGCCTGAGGCAGGATCGCCTCCTCGGTCGCGCCGAGCGCGGCCGCCACCGTCTCGACGCCGCGATAGGCCTCCGGATGGCCGAAGCGCTTGAAATGATCGCCGAGCACGCCGATGCGCAGGCCGTCGAGGCCCTTGCCGAGTTCCGGCACGGTCGGCTCGACCGGGCGGTCGGCGAGATGGCCGTCGGCCGGCTCGGGTCCCTGCATCAGGTCGTAGGCGAGCGCCAGATCGGCGGTCGCGCGCGCCATCGGGCCGAGATGGTCGAATTCGGCCACGAACGGATAGGTGCCGTGCCGCGTCAGGCGGCCGAAGGTCGGCTTCAGGCCGAACAGACCGCACAGCGAGGACGGCACGCGGATCGAGCCGTTGGTGTCCGAGCCGAGCGCCAGCGGCGCCATGCCGGCGGCGACCGCGGTGCCCGAACCGCCCGAGGAGCCGCCGGCCATGCGGGCGGGGTCGTGCGGGTTCAGCGCATTGCCGTCATGGACGTTCTGGCCCGTGAAATCATAGGCATATTCGCCCATGTTGAGGCCGCCGAGCAGGATCGCCCCGGCCGCCTCGAGCCGCGCGCCGAGCGCGGAATCGGCCTCGGCCGGCGCCCGTTCGCGGTTGATCTTGGAGCCGGCGCGGGTCGGCAGGCCCTCGATGTCGAACAGATTCTTGACCGCATAGGGCACGCCGGCGAGCGGCGGCAGCGTCTCGCCACGGGCGCGCGCCGCATCGATTCTCCCCGCCTTGGCGAGCGCGCGCGCGGCGGTCACGTCCGTGAAGGCGTTGAGACGCGGGTTGAGCGCGGCGATGCGCTCCAGGCACAGCCGCACGATGTCGTCGGCACTGACCTGGCCGGTGCGGACGGCGGCGGCGATCTCGGTCGCGGTGCCGAGGGAGGGATCGAGCGGCAGGCTCATGGGCGGAACACCGGCGCCGGCTCGGAATCCTCGGGGATGTCGACCGACAGCGCGAGCTCCGCCGCCTTGGCGATGGCCGCCATGTTGGCGACGACCGAGGGACGCCAGGCCTCCTCGATGGTCAGCCCGAGCATCTTTTCCATATGGGCGACATGCGCCGCGGCATCGAAGGCGGCAGGATCAGAGGCGGGAGACTTCATGCGCTGCGTCTCATGGCGCCCTCCAGGGGCGGTGCGGGAGGATCGGAGATCAGCCGACGGCGGCCTTGAGGGTGGCGAGGTCGGTCGACCAGCCGACGATGCCGCCCTGGGCGGTCATCATGCGGATCGCCGCGGCCTTGAATTCGGGAAAGTAGCTTTCGGTCGCGTCCTCGACCAGCAGGCATTCGTAGCCGCGGTCGTTGGCCTCGCGCATGGTGGTCTGCACGCAGACCTCGGTGGTCACGCCGGCGAAGACCAGATGGGTGATGCCCTTCAGGCGCAGGATGTCGCCGAGCGCGGTCGCGTAGAAGGCGCCCTTGCCGGGTTTGTCGATGACGATCTCGCCGGGCTGCGGCGCCAGGTCCGGGACGATGTCGTTGCCCGGCTCGCCGCGCACCAGGATGCGGCCCATCGGGCCCTCGTCGCCGATCCGGAGGCTCGGCGCGCCGCGGTCGCGCTTGGCCGGTGGGCAGTCGGCGAGGTCGGCGGAATGGGACTCGCGGGTGTGGACGATGGTCCAGCCCTTGGCGCGGAACAGGCCGATCAGGTCGCGCACGGTCGGCACGATCGCCTGCAGCAGCGAGACATCGTTGCCGAGCGTCTCGCCGAAGCCGCCCGGCTCGACGAAATCGCGCTGCATGTCGATCACCACCAGCGCGACGCGGGCCGGATCGAGGTCGTAGGCGAAGGGCTTGGCGGGGACGGTGACCATGGCTGTCCGATTCCGATGCGGGTGGGGCCGGGGCGGGCCGGCGCTCAGTGATGGCCCGCCATGGCGTGGCCGATGGTCTGCCGGTCGGTCTCCCCGATCGGCGCGACGTAGCTGATGCGGCCTTCCGACATGACGGCGACGCGATCGGCCAGTTCCAGGATCTCGTCGAGATCCTCGGACACCAGCAGCACGGCCGCACCGCGGTTGCGCTGGTCCATGATCTGCGAGCGGATCTCGGCGACCGAGGCGAAGTCGAGCCCGAAGCACGGATTGGCGACGATCAGCACGTCGACATCGCCGGACAGTTCTCGGGCGAGCACCGCGCGCTGCACGTTGCCGCCGGAGAGGTTCTCGATCGGCGTCTCGGGCGACGGCGTCTTGACCCGGTAGCGGGCGATCAGTTCGCGCGCGATCGCCTTCATCGGCCCGGGCTTCAGCCACCAGCCGCTGCGCGAGATCGGCGGCTGGTCGAAGGAGCGCAGCGCCATGTTCTCGGCGACCGACATGCGCGGCACGGCCGAATTGCGCAGCGGCTCCTCCTGCAGCGAGAAGACCTTCAGCTTGGCCATCGCGCCGCGGCTCGGCTCGAACGGGTGGCCGTGGATCAGGATGCGGCCGTCGTCGAGATCGCGCTGTCCGGACAGGACCTCGACCAGCTCGGACTGGCCGTTGCCCGAGACCCCGGCGATGCCGACGATCTCGCCGGCCTTGACCTTGAGGTCGATCGCCTCGATCGCCGGCAGGCCGTCGTCGTCGGAGGCGTAGAGCGCAGTCAGGTCGAGCACGGTCGCCGACTTCTCGACCGAGGTGCGGGCGGCGCGCTCGCGGATCTTGGTGTCGCCGATCATCATGCGCGCCATGTCGTCGCGCGTCAGGTCCTTGACGAGCCCCGAGCCGACCTGGCGGCCGCGGCGCAGCACCGTGACCTCGTCCGCATAGGCGGTCACTTCGCGGAACTTGTGGCTGATCATCAGGATGGTGATCTCGCCGGCCTCGACCATGCCGCGCAAGAGGCCGAGCATCTCGTCGGCCTCGCCGGGCGTCAGCACGCTGGTCGGCTCGTCGAGGATCAGGAAGCGGCGGTCGAGATAGAGCTGCTTGAGGATTTCGAGCTTCTGCTTCTCGCCGGCCGAGAGCGAGGAGACCGGCGTGCGCAGCGGCACCTTGAACGGCATCCGGTTGAGGAAGGCCTCCAGCGCGCCGATCTCGCTCTTCCAGTCGATCACCGACGGGCAGTCGGGGCGCGAGACGATCAGGTTCTCGGCGGCGGTCAGCGACGGCACCAGGGTGAAGTGCTGGTAGACCATGCCGAGCTTGTAGGCCATCGCGTCGCGCGGATTGCGCACCACGACCTCCTGCCCGTCGACCAGGAGCTTGCCCCGGGTCGGCTGGTAGAAGCCCATCATGCATTTGACCAGGGTCGACTTGCCGGCCCCGTTCTCGCCGAGCAGGGCATGCAGCGTGCCCGGCCGGACCTTGATCGAGGCATCCTCGAGCGCGGTCAGCGAGCCGAAGATCTTGGTCATGCCGACCGTTTCGACGCCGACGGCGGGCCTGTCCTTGTCGCTCATGGGCGGAGCCTCCGGGTATGGGCGTGAGCGGACGGAGTGAGCCTCACCGGATCGCCTCCAGGAAGCTCCGGCTGTCGGAAACCGCTCCGAACACGCCGCCCTGCATCTTGATCATGTCGATCGCGGCCAGGTGGTTGTCGTATTTGGTCGCCGCGCAGCAGTCGGTCAGCAGCAGGCATTCGAAGCCGCGGTCGTTGGCCTCGCGCATGGTCGTGTGGACGCAGACATCGGTGGTGATGCCGGTCAGCACGATGTTGCGCAGGCCCTTCAGGCGCAGGATCATTTCCAGATCGGTGGCGCAGAAGGAGCCCTTGCCGGGCTTGTCGATGATCACCTCGCCGGGCAGCGGCGCCAGTTCCGGGATGATCTCCCAGCCCGGCTCGCCGCGCACCAGGATGCGGCCGGCCGGGCCCTGGTCGCCGATGCCGGCGCCGATGCGCTGCGAGCGCCAGCGCTTGTTGGCCGGCAGGTCGGAGAGATCCGGGCGGTGCCCCTCGCGGGTGTGGATGATCGTGTAGCCCTTCGCGCGCATCGCCTCGAGCACAGCGGCGATCGGCCCGATCGGCGCCCGCGTCAGCGCGATGTCGTAGCCCATGCTGTCGACATAGCCGCCGACGCCGCAGAAATCGGTCTGCATGTCGATGACGATCAGGGCGGTGTTGTCGGGCCGCAGATCGCCGTCATAGGGCCAGGGATAGGGCTCGGAGGCGACGGTCCGGCCGCCGGGCACAGTTGCGGCGGCGACGCGTTCGTCGATGAGGGTCATGGGCACGCCTCCGGTTCGCTGTTGGTCACTCGGCAGCTTCGGCGATGGGCTTGCCGCCGTAGCGCCGGGTCGGCGCGGGGAAACCGCAGGCCGTGCCGTCCTTGTGCACGACGGCGTCCTCCCAGGGCAGGCGGTAGCGGCCGGCGACCATGTCCTGCATGAAGGTGTAGGGGCAGTCGCCTGCCCCGCCGGCGACGGCGACATAGCCGCGGTGCCCGAGCTGGTAGATGTTGTTCTCCACGCCCCAGTGGATGCGGGCCTCGCGCACCAGATCGGGCCGGACCTCGGCGGTGATGATCTCGTCGACGCGACCGGTCGTCCCGTGGGCGATGATGGTGCCGTCGAAATCGACGATCATGCCCTCGCCCATGGAATCGAAGCTGCCGTCGGACCCGCACATGCAGACATTGGCGGTCACCATCAGGTTCTGGAAGGCATTGGCCTGATTGGTGAAGCGCCAGGATTCCCGGATCGGCGCGGTGTAGCCGGCGGTCCGCAGCATGATCTCGGCGCCCTTGTAGGCGCATTCGCGCGCCATTTCCGGGAACATGCCGTCATGGCAGATGATCAGGGCCAGCTTGCAGCCCTTGGGCCCGTCGATGACCGGAATGCCGAGATCGCCGGGCTCCCAGGGCTCGACCGGGATCCAGGGATGGAGCTTGCGGTAGTAGAGCCGGAGCGTGCCGGTGTCGTCGATGATCAGGCCGGAATTGTAGGGGTTGCCGTCCGGGTTCGCCTCCATGATCGAGAAGCAGCCCCAGATGCGGTTCTCCACGCAGGCGGCCTTGAAGGCGGCGACCTCGGGGCCGTCGAGCGAGCACATGATCGCCGGATCGGTCGCCATGGACAGGCCGTGCAGCGAATATTCGGGGAAGACGACGAGGTCCATGGTCGCCAGATTGCGCCGGGCCTTGCCCACCATGGCGACGATGCGCTCCGTCTGCGCGGCCAGGTCGGCCTTCGTGGTGACGACCGGCAGCTGCAGCTGCACGAGGCCGATGACGACGCCGTTGGGCGACTTGTTGAGACCGCCGAGACCGTTCATGGCAACACTCCGCCGTTCGGACCGATCATTTCATCAGCGACAGTTCGGCCGGCGCGCCGCGCAGCGACCGCTTGGGCGAGATCGACAGGATCATGATCAGCAGCGTCAGGATGTAGGGCGCGGCATTGAAGAAGTGGTAGCCCTGGCTGATGCCGACCGACTGCAGCGCCGGACCGATCGCCCCGGCCCCGCCGAACAGCACCGCCGCCGCGAAGCAGGCGAGCGGGTTCCAGCGCGCGAAGATGACCAGCGCCACCGCCATCAAGCCCTGGCCCGACGAGAGGCCCTCGGTCCAGGAGCCCGGATAGTAGAGCGACAGGAAGGCGCCGCCGACGCCGGCCAGGAAACCGCCGACCGTTGTCGCCAGGAAGCGGACCCAATCGACCGAATAGCCCATGGCGCGCGCGGTCGCCGAACTGTCGCCGGTCATGCGCACGATCAGGCCCCAGCGCGTGTTGCGGAAGGCCCACCACAGCACGATCGCCACCGCGAGACCGGCGAAGAACAGCGGGTTTATCTTCAGGGCCTCGCGCACCTGCGGCACGTCCGACCAGAAGCCGAGTTCGAGCGCCGGCAGACGCGGCGCGGTCGGCTGGATGTAGGGCTTGCCGAAGAAGAAGGCGAGGCCGGTGCCGAACAGCATCATGGCGATGCCGATGGCCACGTCGTTGACCCGCGGCAGCTTGCAGACCCAGCCGTGGAAGGCGCCGAACAGGGAGCCGGCGACGCCGGCCGCCAGCACGCCGATCCAGGGACTGCCGGAATGGTACGAGATGGCGTAGCCGGTCATCGCGCCGAAGACCAGGATGCCTTCCAGGCCGAGATTGATGCGGCCGGACTTCTCGGTCAGGCATTCGCCGAGCGAGACGAACAGGAAGGGCGTGGAGACCCGGATCGCGCCGGCGAAGACGGCGAGCAGCACGGTCGAGAGGGCGTCGTTCATCCGCGGGCCTCCGGATCGAAGAGACGGAACCGTCCGTAAAGCGTCTCGGAGACGAGCAGGACCACGAAGATCAGCCCCTGCAGCACCTGGACGGTCGCATCCGGGAGCCCCATGCGCCGCTGGATCAGGCCGCCGGCCGCCGCCAGGCCGCCGAACAGCACCGCGACCGGCGCGATGGCGATCGGATTGTGACGGGCGAGGAACGAGACCAGGATGCCGGTGAAGCCGTAGCCGGCGATCAGCGAGCCGTTCGCCTTGCCGAGGATGGCGGCGACCTCGAAATAGCCCGCGACGCCCGCGCAGGCGCCGGCGATCATGGTCGCGGAGACCATCAGGGTGCCGACCGGCAGGCCTTGCGCCCGGGCGGCGCGGACATTGCCGCCGGTGACCCGGGCGGCGAAGCCGAAGGTGGTGCGCGACATCACGATGCCGAGCACGATCGCGATCACCACCCCGAAGGCGAGGCCCCAGTGGACATGCAGTCCGGGGATCTCGCCGACCATGTTGGCCGGGCCGATCGGCGCCGTCGACGGCTTGTTGGGATCGCTCGGATCGCGCAGCACGCCCTCGACGAAGAAATTCAGGATCGAGACCGCGATGTAGAACATCAGGAGCGAGGCGATCGTCTCGTTGATGCCGCGATAGTGCCGCAGCGCGCCGACCGCGCCGATCCACAGCGCGCCGGTGATCGCCGCGGTCAGCAGCATGACCGGCATGACGACGAAGGGCGGCGCCCAGGACAGGAGCGGCAGCGCGACCACGGCGGCGGTGAAGCCGGACAGCACCAAGGCCCCCTCCCCGCCGATGATGACCAGCCCCAGCCGGGCCGGAATGGCCACGCAGAGCGCGGTCAGGATCAGCGGCGCGGTGCGCACCAGCGTGTTCTGCCACGAGAATTCCGTGCCGAAGCCGCCGCGCCAGAGCAGCTCGAAGAAGGTCTGCGGCGATTTGCCGAGCGCCAGCAGGAACAGCGAGAACAGGCTGGCCGAGACGAACAGCGCGAACAGCGGGATGACGATGAATTCGGCCGAACGCCTCATGCCGCCGATCCACTCGCCGATGGCCGAGGGTGCCGCGAGGCCGGAGGATTGGGTGGTTTCCGTCACGGAGTCTCCCTCGTTCCCGCAAAGGCCGCGCCGAACCCCGAAGGTCCGGACGGCCGCCTTGCCGCCGTCCTGGCGCCGTCCCGTCCGCCGGCCGTGGCTTTCGAAGCGACGGCGGACGGCGGCACGGCGATGAAGAAACCGGCGCTCCCGTTCACGAAGCGCCGGGCCTTGCGATGCGGTCACCGGGACCGGCCGGCCCGGCCCGGCAGGACTAGGCCGGAGACAGTCCGAATCAGGTCAGCGAGCCGACGATGCCTTCGACCAGATAGTTCGTCGTTTCCAGGAAGTTGTCGTAATTGTCGATGGTCTTGCCAGCGGCGACGACCTCCTTGCCCTTGTTGTCCTTGATCGGACCGGTGACGTAGGGCTTGTTGGCCTTGAGATCCGCGATCGCCGCCGTCGCCGCCGCCTTGGCGGCGTCGGTCGCGCCGGCGCCGAAGGCGGTGTTCTGGACATAGTCCTTGTCGTAGCCGCCGCGCTCGAAATTCGGCAGCTTCTGGCCCTTGGCGAGCAGGTCGGCGAAGTTCTTGTAGATCGTCTCCCACTTGTATTCGGCGCCGGTGATGAAGCCCTTCGGCGCCAGCGAGGCCTGGGAGGCATTGTGGCCGCAGCACTTGATGCCGCGCTTCTCGGCGGTCTCGATCACCACCTTCGGGCTGTCGACATGGCAGGTCAGCACGTCGCAGCCGGCATCCGCCAGCGCGTTGGCGGCCTCGGCCTCGCGCACCGGCAGGGCCCAGTCGCCGGTGAAGATCAGCTGGATGGTGGCGTTCGGGTTGACCTTGCGCACGCCGAGCGCGAAGGCGTTGATGTTGGTCAGCACCGACGAGATCGGCTTGGCGGCGATGAAGCCGAGCTTGTTGGTCTTGGTCGACAGACCCGCGGCGATGCCGTCGACATAATGCGCCTGGTGCAGATAGGCGTAGTAGGAGCCGGCATTCTTCGGATGCTTGTCGGCCTGCCACAGGCCGATGGCGTGGCGGAACTCGACATCCGGGAACTTCTTGGCCATCTCGATCATGTGCGGATCGAAATAGCCGAAGGAGGTGGCGAAGATCAGCTTCGCACCATCGAGCTTGATCATCGATTCCATCGTCTTCTGCACGGCGATCGTCTCGGGGACGTTCTCCTCCTCGACCACCGTGATGCCCGGAACCGCCTTCAGGGCCTTGGCGGCCACCGCATGGGCCTGATTCCAGCCGAAGTCGTCGCGCGGACCGACATAGATGATGCCCATGGTGAGCCCTGCCGCCGCAGCAGGGCCGATCGCACCGAGTCCGGGCGCGACGCCGAGCGCCGCACCGGCAGCCGCCGTCTTCAGAAGGCGGCGGCGGGAAATCAGAATGTCCGACATGAAAGGCTCCCCTTCGACCGGTCACGCTCAGATTGCATGCAATCTCGCGCCGTTCCGCGGATGGTTCACGCAATGCCCGTGCCAACCCGGCGCGTCCTGCCGCGGCAGCGACAGGAGGCGACGGAATGTCCGCGTCGCCGCCGTCCTGCGCCCGCGAACCGGTCCGCGGAGGGCCGGGACGCTCCGCCGCGTGTGGACGGTATTGTATGCAAATGCGATGTTTGCAGGCATTCTGCCCTCACAATAGGCAGATCGACTCCACCTCGTCGGACGGTCTCGTCACCCCGCCGCACCGCCGCGGCGATGCGCGTAGGTTGCGTCGAGACGGCCCGCCAGATAGTCGGCGGCCGTGACCGGCGGATGGTTCGGCTGCGCGCCGGGGGCCACCGTGCCGGGCAGCGCCGCCACCAGGGCATCGGGGTTCGGATCGAGAAAATAGGCGATCGAGAACCGCTCCCGCCCGCTCGCATTGACCACGCGATGCGGCGTCGAGACATAGACGTCGTTGGTCCAGCGCATCAGGCAGTCGCCGATATTGACCACATAGGCGCCGGGCACGACCGGCGCCTCGATCCAGACCCCGTCGCGCCGCCGGACCTGCAGGCCGCCGACGTCGTCGGTCATCAGCAGCGTGATGTTGCCGTAGTCGGTATGCTCGCCGGCACCGATCTGCCCCGGCTCGGCCTCGACCGGCTGCGGCGGATAGTGCAGCAGGCGCAGGGTCGACATCGGCCGGTCGATCAGGGCTTCGAAATGATCCGGCGGGAGCCCGAGGTCGCAGGCGAAGGCACGATGCAGCCATGCGCCCAGCGCCTGGGTCTGATCGAAGTAAGCCAGTAGAGTCGCGCGGAATGCCGGATCGGCCGGCCAGCCGTTGAGACCGCGGAAGGGCACGCCGGCCTGCAGGTCCGGGTGATCGGCGGCCAGTTCGAGACCGACATTGAAGGCCTCCTTCAGATCGGCCGGGCGCGTCGGATCGAGCGCCTCGCTCTTCAGGGCCGCATAGCCGCGATTGTTGCCGACGCGCTCGATCGCCACGCGCGCCTTCTCGGCCGGATCGAGCGCAAAGAACCAGCGGGCCTGCGCAAAGGTTTGGTCGATCAGAGCCTGCGGGACGCCGTGGCCGACAACATAGAAGAAGCCGATCTCGCGGCAGGCCGCGCCGATCAGCGCCGCCAGGCGCGGCAGGTCGCGGCCGGAGAGATCGATGACGGGAAGCTGGTCGGACATGCGGGTCGTGCTCCTCGCGCTGCGGGCGGCGGATGCCGCGCCTCGGCAGTCCGCATAGCAAATGGACTGCCCATATTTTCATCGGACAGGGCCTTGGAAGCCTTCGAATCGTGGCAGAATGTCAGAATCCTGGGGTTGGCACCGGCCTTGCCACTCGCTACCACGCGATAAATAGTCCTATCCTCGCGTTCGGTGTGTGCTCGGGCGGCGAACAGTAAATGGAAGTGATCGGAGAATGTCGATGAAGGCGCCCACAACGGCGATCTCAGGCAAAAGCAGACCGAATCTCCGCGTGATCGAGGCGGGCGCCCCGACGCGGACGGTGGATTCGAGCCTGACGCGCGCCGAACGGCTGCGTGCGGAACTCGCCGACGATATCGTTTGCGGCCGACTGGCACCGGGTACCGCGCTCGACGAGACGACGCTCGCCAATCGATTCGGCGTGTCGCGGACGCCGGTCCGCGAGGCCCTGCGCGAACTGGCCGCAGCCGGGCTGGTGGTGCATCGCGCCCATCGTGGGGCGGTCGTCACCGCGCTCACCGAGGAGCGGCTGCGCGAGATGTTCTCGGTGATGACCGAACTGGAGGCACTCGCGGCCGCCGGCTGTGCAAGTTCCATGTCGCCCTCCGAACGGCAGCAGCTGGTCGACATCCACGACGACGCCGAGAACCTGGTCCGCGCCGGCGATCTGGCCGCTTATGCCGAAGCCAACGACCGGTTTCACGACTGCCTCTATGCCGGCAGCCACAATTCCTTCCTGGCCGAGACCCTCCTGTCGGTGCGCCGGCGCGTGTCCGCCTTCCGCCGCGCCCAGTTCCGCAGTCTCGGCCGGCTGAAGCTCAGCCATGAGGAGCACGACCGGGTCGTGCAGGCGGTCCTGAGAGGCGACCGCGACGCGGCAGCACGCGAAATGCGCAGCCATCTCGAGACGGTGCGCGATTCCTTCCTGGTCTTCCACGACGGCCTCTGACCGACGGCCTCTGACCGACCCCTCCGACCTGAAGGCCGGGCTGGACCGGCCGGGCCGGGTGCCGGGCGAACCACGCCCGGGACCTGCTCGTCCGGGCCGGCCCGCGCCCGAATTACCGCTCAGCGCGCCAGATGGGCGCGCCAGCCGCCGATGCCGGAAATGTCGAGGGCGCCCTCCAGCCCCTCGCGCTCGCACAGGAAGCCCTTGACGGTCGAGCCGTCCTCGAGCCGGACGGTGCCGATGCACAGCGGCTCGGGGATCAGCGGCAGGAGCGAGCCGAGCCCCTCCGGCGGCAGGGCCCAGACCTCGCCCGGAATGGCGAAGCCCGCGCCGTCGCCGACCCTGACCAGCCCCGGCCGTTCCGGCGGTCCGCCGGCCAGCGCGTGCAGCCGGTACGAGCGCTCGGTCCGCACCGCGGCGACGAAGCTGCCGCCGCGGCTGACGAGTTCGCCGTTGAGCGGCAGGCCCGACATGTGCGCCCCGACCACCAGCACCGGCACCGTGCCCTCCGGCGCCATAGGGGCAAGGGAGGCCGGAAGCGGCCTCGGCAGCCCGGTCGCGCCGAGCGGCAGACCGCTCTCGCCCTCGACCCGCCGACCGATCGCGGCGAGCCAGGCATCGCGCCCGCCCGGCGCCACGAAGGTCAGGCCGGACGGGCGTCCGTCCGAACGCAACCGCTCGGGCACGGCCAGTGCCGCGAGCCCGAACAGATTGACGAAATTGGTGTAGGTGCCGAGCGCCGAATTGGTCGCGATCGGATCGGCCGTCACCTCCGCGACCGTCCAGGCGCGGGTGACGGTCGGCATGACCAGCGCGTCGACGCGGCCCCAGACGGCTTCGCTCTGCCGGCGCAGGTCGGCGAGGCGGTAGGCGGCCTTGAAGGCCTCGACGGCGCTGCGCCCGCGGGCCGGCTCGATGATCGCCCGGGTGACCGGGTGCAGCGCGTCCGGCTTCGCGGTGATGAAGGCCTCGATCGCCGCATAGCGCTCGGCCACCCAGGGCCCCTCGTAGAGCAGGCGCGCGGCGGCCAGGAACGGCTCGAAATCGACCTCGATCAGATCCCATCCGCGCGCCGCCAGCCCGTCGAGCGCCGCCGCGAAGGCCGCCTCGCCGGCCGTGTCGCCGAAGAAATGGCGATGCGCCGTGCCGGGAATGCCGATCCGCACCCGCGCCGGCACCGCGCCGGGCGTCCCGATCGGGATCGGCCGCGAGAAGGCGTCGGCCGGATCATAGCCGCCCATCACCGACAGGACCGCCCAGGCATCGTCGACGGTGAGGCCGAAGATCGAGACGCAGTCGAGCGACCGGCAGGCCGGCACGACGCCGTGGGTCGAGGTCAGGCCCGGCGTCGGCTTCAGGCCGACCAGATTGTTGAGGCCGGCCGGCACGCGGCCGGACCCGGCCGTATCGGTGCCGAGCGAGAAGGACGCGATGCCGGCGGAGACCGCGGTCGCCGAGCCGGATGACGAGCCGCCCGGGATGAGGACCGGATCGAAGGCGTTGCGCGGCACGCCGTAGGGCGAGCGGACGCCGACGAGGCCGGTCGCGAACTGGTCGAGGTTGACCTTGCCGAGCATGATCGCACCGGCCGCCTCCAGCCGGGCGACGACCGTCGCCGAAGCCTGCGGCAGATAGGCGAAGTCCGGACAGGCGGCCGTGGTCGGCAGCCCCGCGACATCGATATTGTCCTTGACCACGAAGGGGATGCCGAAGAGCGGCAGCCCCGCCCGCGCCGCCGCCGGGATCGCCGCCAAGGCCGCCGCCCGGGCCGCCAGCGCCTCGCCGGTCGGCCGCGCCAGGAACAGGGCCGGATCATTGTGCGCGGCGATGCGCGCCTCGACGGCGGCGACGAGATCGTTCGGGTCAAGCCCTTCCGCATAGGCCGTCGCGAGCGACGCGATATCGAAACTGGCAGGCACGGCCTTCGGCATTCATTCTGTCTCCCTGTGCGGCGTCCCTCCGGGACGGAACCGCGCCTCGGCCGCGCCGATCCGATCGGCGCGGGCTCTGCGGTTTAGCAATCCGCATGCCATGGCCTGCCACTCGTATACAATTCCTCCGATGACCGCGCGAGACACTTTGCCCAAATTCCCCAGCGCCCGCCGGAACGGCCGTCAGCGGGCATGCGGCCCGAGCCGCGCGGCCAGGTCCGGCGGCAAGCGTCCGTCGCGATCGGCCGCGTAGGCGCGTGCGGCATCGATCAGGGCGTCGACCATGGCGGGAGAGAGATTGGAGAAGCGCCGCAACGGCTTGCCGCGCGCCTTGAGGGCCGCGTTGCAGGGCCGCGGACAGCCGTCGAGACAATCGACGCGGGTGACCGCCAGGGCCTCGCCCCGAGCCGCGGCGCGGGCCTCCACCGCCTCGGCGAGCGCCGCGCCCCGCGTCTTCGGCGGAACGGGATCGGCCATGCGGTCGCAGGTGACGCAGACGATCAGGCGCGCCGTCATGGAAGGGCCGGCTCGGCGCCGCAGGCTTCGACCGGCACGCGCCGACGGCGTCGCGGCGGCGTCACGCGCGCCAGCCAGCGCCCGAAGGCCGCCGCCGCGCTCGCCACCGACCAGACCCAGCCGAGCGCGGCGAACAGCCAGCCGAAGATGTGGGCGAGGCTCTTGGAGAGCAGGATGGCGCCGCGCCCGCACAGTTTCATGACCGCCCGGGTTCCGGTCCCGTAGACCTCGGACAGGCGGGCGAAGCGCGCGATCTCGGGGCCGGACCGCGCCGAGGCGAGCACATCGTCGACGGCGCGGTAGCCGGCGCGGCGATAGAGCTTGGCGGCGTCCTCGCCCATGGCGGCCAGCGGCGCGAGACGCTCGGTGCGCACCGCGGCCAGGGCGGCGGAGCGCGCCTCGGACAGTTCGAACTTGCCGACCGAGGCCAGGGCCCGCTTCAATCCCGGCATGTCGACCGCGGTGCGCAAAAGCCCGCCGACCGATGCGGCGAGCGGCGCCGACAGCCTTCCGGCCTTGCGGGCGGTCTTGACCAGCGTCAGCCCGGCCCGGACCGGCGCCGGCGTGCCGGCCATGGCCCCGGTGGCGCCGGTCACCGCGAGGCCGACGGCCGAGAGCCCGACCAGGATTTCGTCGACGGCCTCGCCGCGGGCGGCATGCCAGCCCTCGCGAACGAGATCGCGCACGTCGCCGATGCCGACCACATCGGCCGTGAAGGCCCCGGCCATGCCGGACAGCCCCTCGCCGTCGCCGATGAAGGCGCCGCGCGCGAAGGCCTTGGTGCTTTCCCAGGTCTGCCCATCCTCGAGCGCCTTGACGGCGGCCTTGCGCGCCGGGGCGACCGGCACACGCTCGGCCTCGGCCAGGGCCAGGAAGCTCTGCGCAAGGTCGAGATCGCGCTGCGCCACGGCCGCGTCGATCTCCTGGCCGATCCGCGCCTCGCTGACCCGTTCGGCCAGTTCGAGGCGTGCGAGCGCGGCGGGATCCTCGGAGGCCGCCCACCAGGTCCAGGCGACATGCGCGGCCGGCAGCACCACGCGCCCGGCCTGCCACAGCCCCGCCAGCACCGAAACCATGACGAGGACGGTCCAGAGCCTCCGGACCCGGTGCAGAACCGCCCAACCCATGCCGTGCCGCCGTACCCTTTCGCCGACCGGCCGCCGCCGCCGAAGGGCGGCAGTCCTAAGCCGATCCGGCCCATCATATGGGAAGAGATTGCGGCGACGCGGCGGCCTTTGTCGAGCCCGACACCGGCCCATCCCGGGCCGGGCCGCCGACGCGCGATCCCGCGGCGTGCCGTCAGGGCAGCGGCGATCGAAGGCGCGGCGGTTCCAGTTCGCGCGATGTCCGGAAAGCATCGGGTCCGATCGAACCGCTAATCGATCAGGACCAGATTCGGGCGGTTCACGGCGTCGCAGAACCAGATTTCCGTCGCGGCCCGCTCCGCGAGGCGCTGCAGGTAGGACACCTCGCGCCGGGTGAAATCGCGCGGCACGGTGTCGAGCAGGCAGAAGGCGCCGATCGCGTGCTGGCCGTTATGGCGGATCGGCGCGGCGGCGATCGAGCGCAGGCCGTGACCGCAGACCAGGATGTTGCGCGCAAATCGGGCATCCGATCGTAGGTCGGCGACGACCAGGGCGGAGTCCTCGACGATCACATGGCTACAAAAGGCCTGCTGGCGCGGCAGCATCGGCAAGTCCCGGCCAGCCATGGCGAGTTCGACGACCTCGTTCTCCTCAACCAGTGTGATGAGGACCGTCGAAACCTTGAAATCTCGCAGCGCCCGTCTGCAGATGGCCTGCAGGGCCGGTGCGGAGTTGCGAGCAACGAGCCCGAGATCGCGGACGATCTCCAAACGCTCGGCTTCATTGATCGGGACCGGATGCACCGTGGGAAAGCTCCAGTTGGAGGAGCATCCTGGCCCAAAGGAACTAACAAATCGTTTTAGAAGACGATCGATTCAAGTATAGAGATACATATGCAGAATATTGATGCAATCAAAGCGCGAAGTCTGGCAATGGCCAAAGGTTGTACTTGACGATCGTTCGCGTACATTCAACTTGACATTGAATGTTTGCATGACGCGAATTTGCTACCATTGATTGATTGACCGGAGCCGCCGACGTCAGAGCGAGCGCATCAAACCGCCGTCGACCTTCAGATTCTGACCCGTGATGTAGCCACCGCCGTCGGACAGCAGGAACGCCACCGTGGCGGCGATCTCGTCGCTGGTGCCGTAGCGCCGCATCGGCACGGCGGCGCGACGCTCCTCGGTCGCCGGCAGGCTGTCGATCCAACCGGGCAGGACGTTGTTGATGCGGATGTTGTCGGCCGCATAGCTGTCGGCGACCAGCTTGGTGTAGGCGGCGAGGCCGGCGCGGAACACCGCCGAGGTGGGGAACATCGACGACGGTTCGAATGCCCAGGCGGTCGAGATGTTGACGATGGCGCCGGCCTTCTGCGCCTGCATGATCGGCACCACCAGCCGCACCGGGCGAATGACGTTCATCAGGTAGACGTCCATGCCGCGATGCCAGTCGGCGTCGCTGATCTCCAGCACCGGTCCGCGCGGCCCGTGGCCGGCGCTGTTGACAAGCGCGTCGATCCGGCCCCACGCCGCCATGGCGGCGTCGACCAGCCGCTTCAGGTCGTCGTTGGATTGGTTCGACCCGGTCACGCCGATGCCGCCGAGTTCGGCCGCAAGCGCCTCGCCCTTGCCCGAAGACGACAGGATCGCGACCCGGTAGCCGTCCGCAGCCAGCCGCCGCGCCGCCGCCGCGCCCATGCCGCTGCCGCCCGCCGTGATCAGCGCCACCTTGCCGGTCGTCATCCTGCGTTCTCCCTCGATCGAAGCCGTTCGTCCCTGCCTCCATCGATCAGGAATCCACCGCGCTGGCAAGGGCGCGCGCGATCGGCGACATTCATTCGACAATATTCTTGTCGAAACCATTTGACAGCTGGGATCCTTTCGACAAATGTTATGTCGATAGGAGCACCGACGTGAACATCCGCGAGCTCGCCGCCCTGACCGGGGTCGCCGAACGCCAGATCCGCTACATGATCGCCGAAGGCTTCGTGCCGGCGCCGCGTGGCGGCCGGGCGCGGGCCGACTACGGCGACGATCATGTCGCCGCGATCCGGCGCTATGGCGAATTGCGCGCCCGCGGCCTGCCGCCCGCGGCCATCAAGGTGCTTCTGAACGAGGGGGGCGCGGTTCCGTTTCCGGTCGCGCCGGGGCTGACCCTCATGGTGGAACCCCGCCTGATCGGCAGCGGCGAACCGGCCGAAGGGCTGGTGGCGCGCCTGGCCGAGGTGGTGCGGACGATCGTCGAAAAGGACCGCCGCGATGACGACTGAAATCCTCGCAAGCCCCGACCCGCTCGGCCGCTGGAAAGCCGGCGCCCACATCCGCGGCAGCGACACGCCGGTGCCTCTGATCTCGACCCGCTACGACATCCGCATCCGCGGCGCGCTCGCCGAAATCGCCACGCGCCGCGTCTTCCGCAATGCCGAAGCCGGCAGCATCGAGGCGACCCTGACCTTCCCGGTGCCGGTCCAGGCGACGCTCTACGGCCTGACCGCGACCATCGACGGCCGCCGGCTGGTCGCCCAAGCGGCGGCCCGCAGCGCGGCCCGCGAGGTCTACGAGACGGCGATCGACCGCGGCCGGACCGCCATCCTGCACGAAGAGGTCCTGCGCGGCATCCATATGCTGTCGGTCGCCAACATCCCGCCCGGCGGCGAAGTCGCGGTCGAGGACCGCTGGGTCGTCGCGCTGACCACGCTCGGGCCGGCCGCCGACCGGCTGACGCCGGACGGGTCGGTCGCCGTGCTGCGCATCCCGGTCACGGTCGGCGACCTCTACGGCCGCTCGCCCCTGCCCGATTCCGACGACCTGATCGGCGGCGGCGCGCCGGCGCGGGCGACCGTCCACGCGGCGGCCGATGCCGGCATCCTGACGGTCAACGGCCGCCCGCCGGGTGCGGACGGGCTCGAACTCTCGCTCGGCCGGCCGATCGACCTGCGCCTGGAAGGCTGGCGGCCGACCGCCCTGGTCGCGCCGTTCGGCGACGGCCGGACGCTGCGGCTGGCGATCGCCCCGGCGCCGGTCGCCGAGGGCCGGCTCGACGGCGATCTGCTGCTCGACGAATCCGGGTCCATGGGCGAGCGCGATGCCGGCGGGCGCAGCAAGCACGAGACCGCGATCGCCGGTCTCAGGGATGCCGTCGGCCGGCTCCGGTCGGGCGACAGAGTGCGGCTCTGGCGCTTCGACGAGCGGCACGCCTTCGTCGGCGCCGTCACCGATGCCGCCAGTCTGGAGACGGCGCTGCGCGGTCTGACCGGCCCGCAGGGCGGCACCGAGATCGGCAGCGCGCTGGCCGCCGTGGCGGGCCGGCCGGAGAGCCGGACCGTGATCATCGTCACCGACGGCAAGAGCCATGCGCTCGACGTGCAGGCGCTCGCCCGCACAGGCCGGCGCTTCAGCGTGGTTCTGATCGGCGAGGACAGCCTGGAGGCCAATGTCGGCCATCTGGCCGCGCTTTCCGGCGGCGATCTCTTCGTCGGCGCGGCGGCCGATACCGGTCGCCTGCTCGCCGCCGCCGTCGCCGCGGCGCGCCAGCCGGTCACGCCGGCCGCCTCCGCCGGCACTCCTTTGCGGGACGGGCTGACCCTGACCCGCAACGGCCTGGCGATCGCGATCGACTTCCCGCCCGGCCCCGAGACCGGCGTGCCGGACGAGGCCGCCGCAGCCTTCGCGGCCGGCCTGATCCTGCCCCGCCTCGACAGTCCGGCCGCGACCGATCTCGCGCTCCGCCACCGGCTGGTCACGCATCTGACCAGTCTGGTCATGGTCGACGAGGCCGGCGCCGTCAGCGAGGACCTGCCGGCGACGCGCAAGATCGCGCTGCCGGCGATGGAACTCATGACCGATATGGGCATCGAGGCCGCGGCGCCGCGGGCCTACAGCCCGTCGATGGCCATGCCGGCAACGCCGGGTCGCAGCCGGATGGCGCCGACGAAAGTCATGCTGCCCAAACACGACGCGCCCGCCAGCGCCCCGTTCGGAGGGGCCAGCGACGGGGGCGCTCCCGCCGCACCGGCGCCGTCGCTGCTGCGCCGGCTGTTCGGGCGCCGGAGCGACCGCGGGCTCAAGGCCGTCGCCGCATCGATCCCCTGGCGCGACATCACCGATCTCGCGGACCTGCCCGGGCGCCTGACGCCCGAACAGGCTGCCGCACTCGACCGGCTCGCCCGGCATCCGGCCGTGGCCGCGCTGGCGGCCCGGCTCGGCCGGCCGGTGGAGATCGTCGCGGCGGCGCTGCTGGCAGAGCTGGCCGGACCGGGCGACCGCAACGCCGCCCGTCTGGCCCGGCGCGGGCTCGCCGGCTGCGTCGAGGCGGAGATCGCGGCCGTCTGGCAGGCGGTCGCCCCCTGACCGGGGTGCGCGTCCGGCGGCGGCCACGGGCATCCGGTCCGGCGTCCCCCGGGGCGCGCACAGCGGGCTCGCCCTGCCCGCTCAGGCCTCGACGACCGCCGCCACGACGAAACCGTCCGGTCCGGCAAGCGCGCCGAGGACCGGCCATGCGGCCGCGGACAGCGCGATCCAGTCGAGGCGCTTGCCCATCCGGCCGGGCGGATCGGCCGCATCGTCCAGGCCGGGCGGGAGCAGTTCGACTTCCTCATAAGGGCAGTCGGCGTGGGCCCGCGCGATCTCGGCGCCGTCCCGCTCGACCGCCAGAAGCACCCACCCGGACGCCTCGGCCGTCACGGTGACGGCGATCGCGGCGCCGTCCAGCGCGAGCACGATGCGGACCGGGTCGCCGACGAGCGGATCGCGGACGCTGACCTCGACGGTGCGTCCCGCCGCCGGTCCGGTCTCGATCCGCCAATGCGGATAGATCTCGGCCGCCATGGCCAGGCGGGCGACGAGCGCCTCGGCCTGCGGTCCGGCCTCAGGCCCGGTCAGATCGCGGCCGGTCGCGCTATCGAAATGCGAGGGACGGCCGGGCGATGACATGCAGCCTCCGAGCGACGGTCGGGCGCCGCAGCCGCACGCCGCGGCCGGTCCGGCCGGACCCGGCAGTGTCCTATCACCGCCGGACGACGCCGGCATGTCCGCCCTTCGGCGGGCCGAAGACGGCGCCGCCGGGCTCAGAGGCTGCGCCAGAAGCGAGGATCCTCGGCGGACTGGATCGACACCCACCGGATGTCGGTCGCCTTCCAGGGCCGGATCGCGTCGGATCGGTTGTCGAGCACGAGATCGCCGTCGCGGGTCTTGACCACCAGCACCGCATGGCCCTCGCCGTTCGACACGCGGCCGACCGCCAGGCGAAGCGCCGAGGCCGGCCATCCGGCCTGGATCAGCCGGTGCCGCTTGGTGATGGCGAAATCCTCGCAATCGCCGCTCGCCGGGGCGAGCGACCACTGGTCGATGATGCCCGGGCCGGACCGATCGTTGACCGGCAGGATCGCCCGGTTGACCGCGCGGTTGACCTCGTCCAGCACGGCCCGGCGCTGCCCGGTCAGGTCGACCCGGGTGACGCGGATCAGGCTCGGCTTGCGGCACTCGGTCGGGTTGGCCAGGCAGAACATGACATGGCCCATCGGGGCGACCGCGTAGCTGCCCTCCTGGATGAAGCTGTGCCGCGCCTTTTTGAAGTGCCCGGCCGAGCCGCCGAGATTGATCGCATGCGCGGGCAGGCTCGCCAGCAGGACGGCAGCAACAGCACCCGAGAAAACCAGAAAATAACGCACCATGAGCACAAGCCCCCATTTCATGGTCGTCGTTATACGCAAGACAATTCAATATGGAGATAGCGCCGCAAGGTAAATTCGAGCGCGCCGATAGACGAACCGGTAACCATGAACCGCCCGGCGCGGTCAGGTCTTGCTGATCCGATCTTTACCTTCTCGTGCTGGACTGAGGTCGAAGCCCCGGCGGCGACCGGGATGGCGGGAAGTCGGGAGCATCGTCCGTGTCGTTCAGTCACCTGGTGCTGCGCTACGCCGCCTTCGCGGTGCTCGCCACTCTGGTCAACCTGGCCACCCAGCGCGGCGTCCTGGCCTTCGGCGCCGGGCCGGCCGGTTACGCGCTCGCCCTGGTCGCCGGCACCGGCACGGGACTGGTGACGAAATACTGGCTCGACAAGCACTGGATCTTCTTCGACCGGGACCGCAGCCTCGGCGGACACTCGCGCAAGTTCACGCTCTATACGGTGATGGGGCTGGCGACGACGGCGATCTTCTGGGGCCTGGAGACGGCCTTCTGGCTCGCCTGGCAGACCGATGCCATGCGCGAGGCCGGCGGCGTGCTCGGCCTCACGATCGGATATGGGGTGAAATACAATCTCGACCGCCGCTTCGTCTTCACGGACGCGCGCCCCGTCGCGGCTCCTGCCGGCTGAGCACCCCGCTCGCTTCGGCGGCGCTCACTTCGGCGGCGGCACCTGCAGGGTGACGCCGGTATGCTCGGACTTGCCGTCCGAGAAGCTGTCCCATTTCAGCCAGCGCGCATTGAGATTGGTGACCTCCTCCTTGCGCTGGCTGGTGGTGATCAGGCCGATCTTGGCCGGCACGTAATTGGCGTCGTCGTTGACGATCGCCCGCGCCTGCCGTTCGAGCCGCTCGGCCGTCCGGCCGTCGCCCTGCCGGCGCGAGGCATTGGCGCGCACGATCATCTCGTTCGCCTCCGCCAGCCGTTCCGGCCTGATGTTGTAGGTCACGGCGATGAAGTCGCGCGGCCCCATCAGCTTCATGAAGGCCTGGAAATCGGAGCGGAACGCCTCGTTGCCGGGGGCGGTCAGGATGCGCTGCATCTCGGGCGTGTCGACGGCGGCGAGAGACTGGATCAGGCCCTGGCTGACATTGGCCTGGCGGACCTTCTCGACCTTCTTGAAGGTCCCGTCCGGGTTGGAGACCTGCTTCCATTTCGACACGTAGGAGACCGAGGTCGAGACGCCCAGGCCGACGAGATCGGTATTCTGGACATTGTCGGTGATGTTGTAGAGCGGCTTGTCGTCCGAGGTGCCGCTGATCCCGTCGCTGCCCGACGACATGCCGAAATGCTGGTTGGCCCCCTGCTGGCCGCCGAGACCGGCGAGCGCGCCGGTGCCCATGTTGAGCGGATTGTAGAGCCGCGCATAGACCGAGACATTGGCGCCCGCCGTCAGCGTCACGTCGACCTCGCCCTTGCGGGTGATCTCGCGCTGGCTCTCGGTCGTGACATCCTTGCGCCCGGTCGAGATCCCGACCTGCGCCTGGGCCTGCACGCCGACGCCGAGCGTGTCGGGCACGCCCGACAGTTTCGGTCCCTTGCCGCCGACCTGCGCGCGGCCGGTCACCTGCGCATTCGCACCGATCCGGCCGCGATCCTCGGTGGTCCCGCCGACATCGGTCGCGTCCTGCCAGTCCCACAGGTCGATCTTGCCGCCGTCGACCATCTTGGCGACGAGATTGACCATGGCCTGGCAACCTTCGGGGCTGTTGGCGAAGGAGATGCTGACGCCGGACAGGCGGCCGACGCTGCCTTCCACGCCGACCGAGCCCTCCGCCGTCAACTCGACGCCGGGCGCCATGTCGAACTTCTTGCCGACGACCAGATCGAGATTGCCGCGCCCCTCGCCGCCCGTGCGCAGATGCAGCTTGAAGCCGTCGCTGCCGCGCTCGATCTCGAACTGGCCGATATGGGCGCCGGACAGTTTCGCCTTGATGCCGACCAGGCCGGTCGGCTCGACCGGGATCTTGCCGCTGTCGAGCGTGATGCGCTGGCCGGCGCGCAGGTCGAGCTTGTCGCCCTCCTGGAAGCTCGACAGCATCGAGATCAGGCTCGACTTGGTTCTCTCGTCCATGACCTTGCGGTTGAGGAGCCCGTCCGGTGTGAAGCCGTGGCCGATCGACTTCATCAGGTCGACCATGCCGGCCTTGGAGAAGAAGGCCGGATTCTCGACCCGGATCCGGTCTACGGTCTCCGATGAGAGGTTGGCCTCCTGGAACCATTGGCGCATGTCGGATGCGCTCATGCGGCTGTAGAGGACGGAATCGATCTCCGGCGCGAAGGTGTCGAGATCGAGTCCCCAGCCCTTCAGCCGGGTCTCGATCGACGTGCGGGCCGGATCGCTGGCGGGATCGAAGGTCTCCGAGACGCCATCCTTGACGGTGAGATCGGACTTGGCGTGGCTGAACCCGCCATTCGCCCATTCCGACAGCACGGCCGCGCGCACCATGTCGGTGACCTGACCCATGGCCTTGGGATGCGCCTCGCGCCGCTGCGCGACGAGGTCGTCGAGCGCGCCGCCGCCGGTCTCGATCTCGCCGCCATGCTTTTCGAGCAGGGACGGGCCGGTTTCGCGGATATAGACGATCGCCTCGCAGACGTCCTTCAGCCTGGCGAGTTCGCCGATATCGGGACGCTCGCGCAGGCGCGCGGTCATCTTCGTCCAGCCGGACCGGTGCATCGAGCCGGTGTCGTAGCCGCGCAGATCGTCGAGGATGCCGTTCATCCGCGTCTCGGCATCGCGGGCGGCCGGCAGGTCGCGGCGGAGAATGGCGGCGTCGTACTCCTCCTTGATCTTCAGCGCGGCCAAGACGCTCTTGGCACTGCGCAGGCCGCGCGGGTCGTTGGCGCTGACCTTGATGCCGCGCTGGTCGTCGGCATTGGCGTCGGCGATCACCTTGCGGCTCGTCTCGATCCGGTCCTCGACCTTGCGATAGTCCTGGTAGACCTCGACGATCGCATCCTCGAGGCCGCGATACTGGCGGCCCTGGTCGGCGAGGCCGGTCCAGACCGGATCCTGCGGGTCGCCGCCCGACAGATCGCGCCGGATCTGCTGCGCGACGCCCTTGAAGTGGCCGGAGACGGTCGGATCGTCGAGCGACAGGCCGGAGCGGCCGCCGGTGCGCTCGGTCGGACCCGGCATCAGATGCGCCTTGCGGTAGCGCAGATCCGCGTCGCCGACCAGGATGTCGAGCACCTCCGAGCCGAGCGCCCGATTGCTCTCGGCCTGGTAGCCATCGATCATGCCCTGGGTCAGTTCGCTCTTCAGGACGATGCGGGCGACGTCGTTGATCGACTTCGTCACCTGATGGACATCGTCCACGCCGCCGACACCCTGCCGGTTCATCTGCCCGACGAGCGTCTCGACCTCCGCCAGGTCGGTCGGCGTGACGCCGATCGAGCGGAGCTCCGCGTTGGAGATGCCGACATGAGCGAGCGGCGACCCCGGCTGCGGATCGAGCGAGGCGAGATCGAGGCCCGGATGCAGGCCGAGCGCGTTGTGTTCGGCCTTGAGCGTCTGCGCCTCCAGATTGGCGATGCGCGCCATCAGGAAGGCCACGTCGCGCCCGGAGGCCTCGTTGCCGAAGGATTTCAGCGCCTTCAGCAGGGCCGCGTCCTTGCGGATGCTGGACGGCGCGCCGTTGAAGACACGCACCGAGCCCTGCCCCCAGGTCCAGGGCTTGTACCAGCGCCGGCGATCGACGCTGAGCACGTCGGCAAGGCGCCGGTTGACCTCGCCGAGTTCGTGCCGGAGCTGCGCGGCCTTGCGGCCTTCCGCGGGCGCCTCGCGCAGGGCGCGACATTCGGCCAGCGTGTGGGCGAGATCGCGGCGCAGGGGACTGAAATGGTCGACCAGCCGGTCGCGGTCGGCCGGCGTCAAGTCCTCTTCCTTCTTGTGCGCCAGGTCGAGGATGTCCTTCGGCAGCGGCCCGTAGTCGCGCTCCAGCCGCGCCGTGAGCGTGGCGACGGACTGCCGGGCGCCGTGCTCCTGCTCGAAGGGCAGGCACGCCCGGTCGAAATCGGCGTCGTGGCCCTGCAGACCCTCGAAGGTTTCGCCGTCACGGATCATGCCGGCGAGCGTCGACAGCCCCTCGGCGGCCCTGCCGCGGCGCGCCGGGTCGAGGCTGTCGCCGTTGTCGCGGATGTTCGGCAGGGCCGAGGCGATCGAGCGCATCGCGCCGCCGAGCGGGAATTTCGGGTCCTTGTCGAGGATCCGGCCGAAGCTCGCGACCGCATCGCGGCAATCGAGCCGCGTCCCGATCTCCGCGACCAGCCGGTCGATCTCGCCGCGCGCCTTGGCGGACGCCTCCTGGCCATGCAGGTTGCCGAGCGCTTCGCCATATCCTTTCAGCGCGTCGCGGAATTCGGCCAGCGTGAAAGGCTCGCCGCCATCGGTCAGCACCGGCTCGCGGCCGGTGCCGAATTCGTCGATCATCCGGCCGATCTGCCGGACCGTGGCCTCGCCGACGCCCGGCCGTCCGATGCCGTGGCTGGCATTGTGCAGGGACCATAGCGCGGTCATCACGCCGCCCTTGGTCAGCGGTCCGTCCAGGTTCGCCCCCAGACGCGGGAATTCGGCGCCGATCTGGGTCGCGACGATCCGGTCGCGCAGCTTCAGGAGTTCGCCGATCGCGCCTTCCAGCGTCGCGATGTCGTCCTTGACCTGCCGGACCGCCTCGGCGTCGACCGGGTCGGTCGTCTCCAGCCGATGCAGGTGATCGCGCGCCGTCGCCAGCGCGGTGCGCCGATCCGCCAGCAGATCGCCGACGACGGCCTGCTGCTTCGCCGCATCGCCCTTGAGCTTGAGTTGGTCGCCGACCAGCGCCGTCTCCTGCGCCAGGCGCTCCTTCGGCGTCGCCAGGGTCTCGTGCGGGACATCCTTCATCAGGAGAGTGCGGAACCCGTCCTCAAGCGCCGTCGTGCCCTTCTGCAGGTCGCCGAGCTTCTCGGCAAAGGTCTTGGCCGGGGCCTGCCCGCCTTGGACCTGCCCGCCTTGGACTTGGCCGCCTTGGACTTGGCCCCCCTGGACCTGCCCGCCCTGAACCTGGCCCCCCTGACCCTGGCCGCCGAGCTGGCTCTTCTTGCGCTGGATCGCGCCGCCCGGATCGCCCTTGACGAGGCGACCGAGCAGGAGGGCGCCGCGATGGCCCTTGCGGGTCAGGACGTGGTCGCCCTTGTAGCGGTGCTGCGAGGAAACTTTCGGCTTGTCGGAGGTCTTGGCCCGCTTGAAGGCATGGACCGACCCTTGCTGGGTCTTGCCGCCGCCGAAAAGCGCGCGCAGGGAGAAGCCCGATTTGATGCTGAGATTGGTATCGACCACGGCGGCCCCCGGCGCTCGGACGTGACGGTCAGATGCGCACGAAATGCTGCGCGATCTCGGTATCGAGCGTTCCGGACACCGGGACGGTGTCGCCGTGGCGCAGAACGTTGATGGTCGCCGCGAAGGCTTCCAGGAAACCGGACAGCCGGGCGGTATCCAGCCCGTCGATCGGCAGGGCGCAACAGAGGCGCAACGCATCGCCCTCCGGGTCGAGCGCGAGCCAGGCGTTGGACAGCGGGTGCCCGAACAGATTGAGCCGCATCGCGGCTTCGAGGTCGGCCGCGCGGTTCGGGCCGAGCCGGCGGATGGCGGCCTGCAGGTAGACGAAGCTCGCCCCTTCGGGACTTTCGAGCGAGAAGCTCTCGTCGTCGAGAACCAGGGTCAGGACGCCGGACGGATCGGGCGAGAGGTCTTCGCCGATTTCCGCCCCGAGATCGGCGAGCAGGTGGAGGAAGGCGTCGGACGACTGTTGCATCCCCGATGTCCCGCGACTGAAGGCGCAGCCCGGGGCGATGCGCAAAGCGCCGTTCGCCCCCGAAAGCCCGCCGCTTCGAGAACCGGGACCGGCACGAATCCGTGCAAAAGACTCAAAGCCCGCCCCGGCAGCGACCTGCGGCACAATCCGGGCCGGCCGCTGACGGCAGGACCGGACTCGGCCACCGCCGGACACGCTAGTGATCTTCCACAATGGCGATGTGACAGTCGGGCGCCGGGAACGGAAACGGCACCGCTGCCGGCGGATCGGGTTGCCGATCGGCGCGACGCAGGGCGGCGGGAGACCGGTTCTCTTAAGGGCGAAGGCCGCGCGGCGCCCGGCGCGCCGGTTCGGGCCGCGCCGGGTCGGCGGGCGCGGAATCGGCCGGCAAGGGGTCGGCAGCCGGCACGGGCCGGACCAGATCCATGGCGCCGATCAGCAGCGCGGTGGCGAAACCGAACTGCACGGCCAGGACGGTCAGAATGGCGGAGCCCGGCGCCCAGCCCCAGACCAGGGCCGCGACGGCGTGCAGCGCCAGGGCCGCCAGCGAAAGCAGCGCGATGGCGTTCACCCGGCAAAAGAGCCCGGACAGGAGGCCACTGAGGACTGCCACCACAAGGAGGACGAGCATGGACCGGTTCGCATTCTAGACTTCGACGACGCCCAAGATATTGCGAAAATATGAATAGCATCTTTATGAATAAACGCGCGTTTCCCGAAATCGAGACCGGTGTCGTCTGGATTAAAATTCTCACGATCCGATTCACGAAATCTTGACTCTGCTGCGATCGGCAGCGGTCGGGATCGGCGGTCCGCGTCAGGTCGGGCCAGGTCGGTCCGGGTCAGGTCGGGCCGGGTCAGGTCGGGAGCGCACGCCCCTCGAATAGCGCGGCCGGCACCGCCAGCGTGGCCAGCCTCGGCTCGCCGATGTCGAAGGCGACCAGCTGCCACCAGAACAGACGCTTGCGCCGCCCGTTATGCATCGCCGTCCAGGGGATGAAGAGCGGCGGATGGCCGATCCGGAACAGCGGCAGGATGGCGATATGGAGGCCTTCCGGGGTCACCGTGATGGTCAGGGTGTTGCGGTAGTTGACGAGGCCCATCTGGCCGGATTGCATGGCGAAGCGGTGCCCGGACACCGGCGCCCGCGCCCGATAGCGTTCGGCCACCCGCCCCCAGCCGCCGATCGCGGCGAGCAGCTTCGAAATGCCGGCGAACATGCCGACGAGAGCGACCGGGAACAGGACGACCATCCCCAGCACCAGGGGAGCGAGGCTCGAACCGTAAGCAGACGTCATGGTCGCGGACACTCCCGGCCGGTCGCGGTCGCCGCCGACTATAGCGAGGCCGACTGGCAACCACGAGCCTCGGCAGGCCCGCCGGCGATTTCGACCGGTACCGCCGGAATCTCCGCCGATGCCTGCGGGGCGCGGTCGACCGCGGTCGTGTCGGCTCCGAGCATGAGCGGGATGTCGCGGTTCGGAACGGGGCGCGAGAAATAGTAGCCCTGGACATATTCGCAGCCCATGGCCTGCAGCAGGTCGAGCTGCGCGGCCGTCTCGACGCCCTCCGCAAGCGCCACGATGCCGAGATTGTGGGCGAGGCCGACGATCGTGCGGACGATCTCGCGCGAGGTATCGTCCTCCGTCAGCTTGCGTACGAAGCTCTTGTCGATCTTCAGCTTGTCGATCGGCAGCTGGCTCAGATAGGCGAGCGAGGAATAGCCGGTCCCGAAATCGTCGATGGCGAGGCGCACGCCGAGCGCCTTCAGTTCGGCCAGGCGACGGTCCAGCCCCTCGCCGTGGTCGAGCAGCGCGCCTTCGGTGATCTCCAGTTCCAGGCAGCGGGCCGGCAGGCCGGCCGCCGAAAGGGCCGCCGCCACGCGCTCGACGATGTCGCTTCGCTTGAACTCACGCGGCGTCAGGTTGACGGCGACCAGATCCAGGGCGACCCCGGCCTCGCGCCACGCCTGCAATTGCCGGCAGGCCTCCGGCAGCACCCATTCGCCGATCGGCAGGACGAGACCGGTCTCGTCGGCGATGGCCAGGAACCGTCCGGGCTCCATCAGGCCATGCACGGGATGGCGCCACCGGATCAGGGCTTCGACGCCACGGACCCGCCCGTCCGCGGTCCCGACCAGAGGCTGGTAGTAGAGCTCGAACTCGCCGTTGTCGATCGCGCGGCGCAGGCCGATTTCCGTATCGAGCCGGGCCGAGGCGGCTTCGGTCAGATCGCCGGTATAGAAGCGCACGGTGTCGCCACCGGCGGCCTTGGCCGCATAGAGCGCGGCATCGGCATGCTGGAGCAGATCGGTCGCGTGATCGCCGTCGCCGGGGAAGACGGCGACGCCGATGCTGACGGTGACGTAGAGGCTCCGGCCGCCCGCCAGGGTGAAGGGTTGGTCGAGCTGGCGGCGCCAGTGCTCGGCCTGGACGCCGATGGCATCGCGATCCGTGACGCCGTGGATCACGGCGACGAATTCGTCGCCGCCGAGCCGGGCCAGCACCGCCCCGATCGGCAGCCCCTCCTTCAGCCGGTTGGCGACCGCCACGATCAGCTCGTCGCCGACCGCATGACCGAGACTGTCGTTGACCGTCTTGAACCGGTCGAGATCGAAGAACAGGACCGCGCCGCCGGACTGATAGGCGGCGGCATTGCCGAGCGACTGGCCGATCGCGTTCATCAGCGTGGCGCGGTTGGGCAGGCCGGTCAGAACGTCGTGATTGGCCAGGAAGGCGAGATGCGCCTCCGAGGTCTTCAGCTTGCCGATGTCGATGAAGGTGCCGATCCGCCGGACCGGGCGGCCCTGGGCGTCGCGCACGGTCGAGATGGTCAGCCATTGCGGATAGACCTCGCCGCTGCGCCGGCGGTTCCAGATCTCACCCTGCCAGTGGCCGTTCTCGTTGATCTCCCACCACAGCGCCTCGTAGAAGGCCTTGTCCTGCAGACCCGAGTTCAGGATGCTGACCGAGCGGCCGACGGCTTCCGCCCGGCTCCAGCCCGTGATCACCGTGAAGGCCGGATTGACGTCGATGATCCGACCGTTCGGATCGGTGATCATCACGCCTTCCTGCGTGTTGGAGAACACGGCCGCAGCCTGCCGGAGGGCCTCTTCGTCGCGCTTCTGCTTGGTCAGGTCGACATGCGTGCCGACCATGCGGATCGGCTCGCCGGCGGCGCCGCGCACCACGAAGGCGCGCGACAGGATATGGCGCCATTCGCCGTTCTTGGCGCGCATGCGGAACTCGCACGCGTAGGAATCGCGACGCCCGTCGAAGATCGCGGCCGTCTGGTCGTGCGCGGCCTGACGGTCGTCGGGATGCAGCAGGGCGTCGTGGCTCTCGATCCGGTCCTCGATCTCGTCCTCGCCATAGCCGAGCATCGCCTTCCAGCGCGGCGAGTAGTAGATCGTACCGGTGACGAGGTTCCAGTCCCAGACGCCGTCATTGGCGCCGCGCATCGCCAGATCGAAGCGTTCCTGGCTGGCCCGCAACGCATCCTCGGCCCGGCGGCGCGCCGTGATGTCCTGGAGGGTCGCGATCACCGTCCGTTCGCCGGACTTGGCATCGCGCGCGCTGGTCGCCGTGATCGCGACGATCACCGTGCTGCCGTCCGGCCGCAGGAGCCGACGTTCGGCCGACATGACCTGTCGCTCGCCGGAGAACAGCATCGATACGGAGGCCGCAACGGCGGACCGCTCGTCGGGATGCACCAGGTCGAGCGGCGTCCCCGTCTCCAGCTTCTCCGGATCGATCCCGGTGATCTCGTAGAAGGCCCGATTGCAGCGGCCGAACCGGCCGCCCGCCCGGATCTGGACGATCCCGACCGGCACCTGGTCGAAGGTCACCCGATAGCGATCCTCCGCCGCCTGCGCCTCGCGCTGGCGGGCAAGGTCGGACAGGACCACCCCGAGCCGCTGCCGCTGCCAGAGGAACAGGCCGAGCGCCAGGCTGGCCCCGAAGGCGACCGCGACGCAGACCGCCGCCGCGACGGCAAGGTGGCGCAGGCCGGCCAGGGCCGTGTTCTCGTCGATCTCGGTCAGAACGAACCATCCCGGCACCGGCAAGCGCGCCGCTGCCGCCAGGATGCCCGTGCCGCTGCCATCCGGCGCTTCGATCCGCCGATGCCCGGTCGCGGCGAAGATCGCTTCCGGGGAATCCTCCCCGGCCTCCTCGTCTGCGCCCGGCAGGAAGGCCTGGCTCCGCGCGAACAGGGTCTCCAGGCGACCGTCCACCGTCCGCATCAGGAGCGTCCGCGACCTGTCCCCGCCGGCCATGCGCTGGAAGAACGGCAGATCCGGCAACCATTCGCCGATCACGAAGGCCTGCACGGGCGCGCCGGACGTCGCCGGCGCCCCCGACGGGTCGCCGGCCCGACGCGGCGGCACCAGGAGGCCGCGGACCGGAGCGATCGCTCCGAAATGCGTCTGACCATCGGCCTGGCGATGCAGGTCGATCAGGGTGGTGACCTGGGGCGCCTGGCCGTCGACCCGCCCGGACATGGCCGCGATGCGTTGCAGCATGACCGTATCCGGCTTGGCATCGGCACTGCCCGCCAGGAGGTGCCCGTCGGCATCGACCAGCGCGATGGCGACGAAGCCGAAAATGTCCCGGGCGGCTTCCATGGTCCGGTCGATGGTCACGCGGTGGAGCGGCTCCGCCGACGCATCCGAGGCGGATCGGGCGATCGCCTCGAGACTGTGCTGACGGCTGGCCAGCCAGTCGGAAATGGCCTGCCCGCGGGCCTCGGCGGTCGCCTCCAAGTGGTCGAAGACGCCTTGACGGAGGGCACTATCCTCGGCGCGATAGACCAATACGGCGATCATGCCGACGGCAAGGACCGAGGCGCCGGCCGCCAGAGGCTCCCACAACCGAAGCCGGATCGACTCCTCGCCCGCGGCCGCCTCGAGCGGCACGTTGCGCAGCACCATGTGGAGCAGCAGCGAGGTTACGGCGACGAAGAACAGACCTTTGTATTTCGCGAGCTCGGCAAGACTCGCCGGATCGGCTATCTGGGCCAGAAGCGTGTCCGAAGCGTATATCCAAAGAGTTGCAAATCCTGCATAGAAGACAACGATGCGGACGGCGCGTGCCTTGACAGAAAACAGCGAGATGAAGCGAAACGCCATGGGATGCCCGATCGCATCGGCTGCCGACATTGGGATCGAGCCGAGAGTGCGGCGATGCTACTTCCAAGCCCCTTATAATCCGTTACATGAATATATTAGAGAGCATCGGATTCGCTGATCAGCCGCGCGCGAGAAACCACGCATAGGCGGACCGGATGCCCTCCTCCAGGCCGATCCGTGCCTGCCAGCCGGTCCCGGCGAGGCGGCCGCCATCCATCAGCTTGCGCGGGGTGCCGTCCGGCTTGGTCGTGTCGTAGCGCACGGCGCCCTCGAAACCGACCACCCGGGCGATCAGCGCGGCCAGTTCGGCGATGGTCACATCCGTTCCGGAGCCGACATTGACGTGGCCGGCATCCGAATAGGTCTTCATGAGATGCACGCAGGCATCGGCGCAATCGTCGACATGGAGAAACTCGCGCCGCGGCGTGCCCGTGCCCCAGACGACGATCTCGGCGTCGCCGCGCTGCCTGGCCTCGTGCGTCTTGCGGATCAGCGCCGGCATGACGTGACTGGAGGCGAGATCGAAATTATCGCCGGGACCATAGAGGTTGGTCGGCATGGCCGAGATGAAATCGCAACCGTGCTGGCGCCGGTAGGCCTGGGCGAGCTTGATGCCGGCGATCTTGGCGATCGCGTACCATTCGTTGGTCGGCTCCAGCGGACCGGTCAGCAAGGCATCCTCGACGATCGGCTGGGCGGCGAATTTCGGATAGATGCAGGACGATCCGAGAAACAGCAGCTTCTCGACGCCGACGCGATGCGCGGCCTCGATGATGTTCGCCTCGATCATCAGGTTGTCGTAGAGGAAATCGGCCGGATAGGTGTCGTTGGCGAGAATGCCACCGACCTTTGCGGCGGCCAGGAAGACCGCATCCGGCCGTTCCTTGTCCATCCAGGCCCGGATCGCACGCTGATCGCGCAGATCGGCTTCCGCCCGATCGACCGTCAGCACCGTGCAGGCCTCCGAGCCGAGCCGGCGCACGATGGCGGACCCGACCATGCCGCGATGCCCGGCCACCCAGACGCGCTTCCCGACAAGCGAATAAATAGGATCCGACATGGTTGTGAAATCTCCAGAGCGTCGTTCGGCAATAGGTGGCGTCCGATCGAAAAGCAACCGGCATGCCGGTCTGGCGCCATCTGTCGGGCGCTGTCGAATGATGCCGTCGAACTATGAAGATCGCAGGACTCGGCGGGACCGGGCCTTGGAGGCAGCGGCGGCCCGGCCTCGATATGTGTGCGGTCGGAAAAAGGAATGGGGGATTGTCGGCGGCGAGAAGGACCCTGCGATCGAGGAAGCCGGCATCAGGCAACGGCCGGCGTCCTGTCATCGGACGCAAGGTTCGACCGACGCAAAGGTCAAGGATACGGATACTCGAAGGGGGCGATAGCGCCGGGATGCGGCACCCGGCGGACCGGGCGCCGCATCCCGGTCTGGTTCTCAGGGGAGCGTGCAGGTGCCGGTGCCGCCGTCGCGGACGTAGGAATCGGTCGAGGCGGCGCCGTTGGCGGCGGTCACGACGTTGAGACCCGGGGCCAGGAAGACCGGGGTGCTGCGCCGGGTCGTGCCGTTCAACTGGGTCAGAGGAACGCCGTTGACCGAGACATTCAGCAGGTAGGCGCCATTGTCGAAGAGATTGACGAAGGGCTGAGCCCGGCCGGTCGCCCCGTTCAGCGCGCAGCCCGGGATCACCGTCATGGAGGATTTGCGGCTCGCGGCATATTCGACATCGCCCGTCACCGTATTGCCGACGGTGCTCGGAATGCAGACGTTCGCCTGCCCGGGATCCGGCGTTGCGTCGAACGTGTAGCTGTCGGTGCCGGCGCCCTTCAGCACCACCGCAACGGTATCGACCTGCGGCCCGAGCCAGACCGTGGCGTCGGGGCTGGAAAAGTTGACGCTGGCCACCGGGGTCCGGTTGAGCAGGACCGTCGCCTTCGCATTCTTCCTGGCATTGTAGAGTCCCGCCTTGACCATCGGCGCCAGGCCGTTGACCGGGTGCAGCGCGCACTCGATGCCGCCCGACGCATAGGTCTTGCCGCTCGGGCCGACCTGCACGCCGGTCAGCGCATCCGCATCCGGAGCGAGGGCCAGGGAGGCGACCAGGCCGAGCAGACCGACAAAGCTATGGCGTCCGTATTTCATCGTATGTCCCCGAGCGTCACGATCAAAATCCGTCTGAAATCCGGAATCACGCCAGATCTCGCCCAAATGCCGCTCCCCGGCGGCCACAACCATCGCCGATCACGGTCCGAATTCACGGGTCGACCGGCGCACAATGCATTCTTCATACCGAGAATGTCATGACGCTGACGTCCTGTACTGGCGAATTCAAAAGGAGATCTTCACGAATATTCAAAAATTAACCCGGGAACCGACGAAGGGTCAGACTCTCGTCAGCCTGATCGCGTATCATCGACCGGTGGAGTTTGCGCCGTGGAACCATGAATGTTCCGACGCATTTTATGAAATTCCACGGACTTCCCTTAGGATTCATTAGGCAAATCAGGACATGACGACTGCCATCCTCCGCGAGCGATTCGTCGGCGGCAAGGCAATGCCCAATCGATGGCCCCAGGCTTTACACGTTTGCGAAGCCTTTGCGACGAATCAGCCTCGAATTCCATTCGAATTCTCGCGCCTGGCTGAGATGACGCTTACACGACAGGTAAACATGACTTAACATTTGGTGACGTAGGGTCCGCCCCGGCGAACACGACCTTGGGACGGCTCGGTCTTGGCGCCCCAAACGCCCTTGGGGAACGAGACATGTACAATCTGACCATCAACGGGAAGTCGTATTCGGTCGACGTGCCGGCCAGCATGCCGCTGCTCTGGGTGCTGCGCGACGTGGTCGGCCTGACGGGCACGAAATATGGCTGCGGCATCGAGGTGTGCGGCGCCTGCACCGTGCTGGTCAACGGCGAGCCGGAGCGCTCCTGCGACATGGAGGTCAAGGAGGCGGTCGGCAAGCAGATCACGACGGTCGAAGGCCTGTCGCCGAACCGCAGCCACACCCTGCAGCTGGCCTGGATCGCCAAGCAGGTGCCGCAATGCGGCTACTGCCAGTCGGGCATGCTGATGAAGGCCGCGGCCCTACTCCGGCAGACGCCGAAGCCCACGGACGCCCAGATCGACGCCGCCATGAGCAATGTCTGCGCCTGCGGCACCTATCCCCGCATCAAGGCCGCCATCAAGGCCGCCGCCGGCATCGCCGCCTGATCGCCGGTCCGGTCGCGCGCCGTCCCCGGACGGAGCCGCTGTACCGCCGCCGGTCCCGCATGCCCATTTCAGGAGCCCGTTCGCCATGACGATCCATCAGAACGCCCCCGATCCCACCACGGTCAGCCGCCGCACCCTCATCGGCCAGGGCGCCGCCGCCTTCGCCGGCCTCGCCATCGGCTTCGGCCCTGAGATGGCCGCCGCCAAGAAGGGCAGCGGTGGCGGCAGCGGAAGCGGAAGTGGAAGCGGAAGCGGGAGCGGCGGCACGACGACGCCGACCGGCACGCCGACCACCGCCAATGTCGGCGGCCTCGTCGGCACCTATGTCGGCAACTGGCTGCTGATCGGCGCCGACAACACCGTCACGATCCTGTGCGGCAGCCAGGAGATGGGCCAGGGGATCATGACCGGCCTCGCCCAGGTGGTGGCCGAGGAACTGATGGTCGATTGGAACCAGGTCAAGGTCGAACATGCCCCGGCCGGCAACTTCACCTATGCCGACCCGGCGATGCGCGGCGTGACCGGCGGCTCGATGTCGATGCGCGGCTACTACCAGGGCCTGCGCGTCGCCGGCGCCAAGGCCCGCGAGATGCTCAAGATGGTGGCCGTCGCCCGGTTCGGCGGCTCGCTCGGCAATGCGGTCGCGGCCTCCGGCACCGTTTCGGTCAACGGCCAGACCGCCACCTATGGCGCGCTCGCGGCCGCCGCCGCCCAGCAGACCCCGCCGTCGAGCCCGGCCCTGATCGGCAACGGCCGCCTGATCGGCCGTTCGGTGGCGCGCACCGACATCCCCGCCAAGGTCGACGGCAGTGCCGTCTTCGGCATCGACGTGCGCCTGCCCGGCATGGTCTATGCCGCCGTCAAGCATTCCCCGGTCCATGGCGGCACGCTGTCGCCCACCTACAGCCCGGCGACGCCCTCCGGCACCCTCAAGGCGGTCAATATCGGCACGGCGGTCGCCGTCGTCGCCACCAACACCTGGGCGGCCAAGAATGCGGTCGCAAGGCTCACCCCGAGCTGGATCCTGCCGGTCGGCGCCACCGACATCGACAGCGCCAAGATCGATGCCACCGCGCAGACCCTGATGGCGTCCGGCACGCCGCTGAACGCCGAACTGCTCGGCGATGCCGAGGGCAGCTGGGCGGGTTCGCCGAAGCGGCTCGAAATGACCTATGCGGCGCCGTTCATGGCTCACGCCACGCTCGAGCCGATGGCCTGCACGGTGCTCTACACGCCCGGCCAGTCCTGCGAGGTCTGGGCCTCCACCCAGGCGCCGCCCTCGGTGGTCGGCGTGGTCACCAAGCTGACCGGCCTGCCGGCCACCGCCGTCGTCGTCCATCCGATGTTCATGGGCGGCGGCATGGGCCGCAAGTTCGAGACCGATTTCGTCACCGAGGCGGTCAAGATCGCCATGGCGGTGCCGGGCAAGCCGGTCAAGCTGACCTGGACCCGCGAAGAGGACATGACCCACGACTTCTACCGGCCGATGGCCCTGTCGCGGGTCCGGATCGGCCTCGACGCCAACGGACAGCCGACCTCGTGGTCGAACCGCATCGTGACGCCGTCGATCCTGCTGCGCTTCGGCGTGCCGGGCACGATGGTCGACAGCCAGGCGGTCGACGGTGCCATCGGCCTGCCCTACGCCTTCCCGTCGAAGCGCGTCGACTATGTCCGCCACACCACCACCGCCCCGGTCGGCTTCTGGCGCTCGGTCGGCCATTCCTACAACACCTTCGTGGTCGAATCGGCGATCGACGAGGCGGCGCTCGCCGCGGGCGTCGACCCGCTCCTGTTCCGTCAGCGCCTGCTCGCCGCGTCGCCGCGCCATCTGGCGGTCTTGAACGCCGCCGCCGCCCTGGCCGGATGGGGCACGCCGCCGCCGGCCGGCCGGGCCCGCGGCATCGCCATGACGATCGGCTTCGGCAGCATCGTCGCGCAGGTGGCGGAGATCTCGGCGCCGACGACCGGCGCGCTGACGGTGCACCGCATCTCCTGCGCCATCGATTGCGGCATCGCCGTCAATCCGGACCAGGTCACCGCGCAGATGGAAGGCGGCATCATCCAGGCGCTCGGCGCGGCGATGTGGAGCCGGATCACCTTCGCGGCCGGCCGGACCGTGCAGCGCAACTACAACAACTACCGCATGCTCAAGATGCGCGAGACGCCGCAGATCGCGGTCACCATCGTGCAGCAGGGCAGCCCGATCGGCGGCGTCGGCGAGCCGGGCGTGCCCTGCGTCGCCCCCGCGGTCGCCAATGCCTATGCGAAACTGACCGGCACGCGCTTCCGCTCCCTGCCCTTCTTCCCGAATGCCGGAACGATGGGCGAGGACGAGGGCGAGGACGACTGACCCTTCGCCCGACCGGAACGAGCGGGCAGGTTCGGCGGATCGGCCGGCCTGCCCGTTTCGCATGGCGCGGCGGCGCCCTGCCGCCGGACGCGGCGCGGCCACCCCGCCGGCACCATTGGGCGGAACGGCCGCCGGCACCCGCGGTCGGAACGACCGCCGGCACCCAAGCGGGACCGGCCCCGCCGTCAGCCCATGGGGTTGGCCGCGTAAGCTGCCGTGCGCGACGCCAAAGCGCCGCCGATCACGCCGCTGCCGAGCAGCCCCTCGAAATAGCCGATCGTCTTCTCCAGGCCCTCGCGCAGGGCAACCTTCGGCTCCCAGCGCAGGATCTCGCGGGCCTGGCCGATATCCGGCCGACGCTGCAGAGGATCGTCCTGCGGCAGCGGCCGGAACACGATCTTCGACTTCGACCCGGTCAGTTCGATCACCTGCTCGGCGAGGGCGCGGATCGTGAACTCGTCCGGATTGCCGATATTGATCGGCCCGGTCACGTCGTCGGGCGTGTCCATCATGCGCATCATCGCCTCGATCAGGTCGTCGCGATAGCAGAAGGAGCGCGTCTGCAGACCTTCGCCGAAGATGGTGATGTCTTCGCCGCGCAGCGCCTGGACGATGAAGTTCGATACCACGCGCCCGTCATGGGGATGCATGCGCGGGCCGTAGGTGTTGAAGATGCGGACGACCTTGATCCGCAGCCTGTGCTGCCGATGGTAGTCGAAAAACAGCGTCTCGGCGCAGCGCTTGCCTTCGTCGTAGCAGGAGCGGATGCCGATCGGATTGACGTTGCCCCAATAGCTTTCGACCTGCGGGTGGACGACCGGATCGCCATAGACCTCGGACGTCGAGGCCTGCAGGATCCGGGCGCGCAGCCGTTTGGCGAGGCCCAGCATGTTGATGGCGCCGTGCACGCTGGTCTTGGTCGTCTGAACCGGATCGTGCTGATAGTGGATCGGCGAGGCCGGACAGGCCAGATTGTAGATCTCGTCGACCTCGACATAGAGCGGGAAGCAGACGTCGTGGCGCATCAGCTCGAAGCGGCGATGGCCGATCAGGTGCTCGATATTGCGCCGGGTGCCGGTGAAGAAATTGTCGACGCACAGAACCTCGTCGCCACGGTCGAGCAGGCGTTCGACCAGATGGGAGCCGAGAAACCCAGCCCCGCCGGTCACTAAGATGCGCTTGTACATTCCCGCTCCTTCATTCGTCCGCGCGGATTTGAAAAGTCCTATCAACCGTCACCCTGGGCTTCGAGCCCCGATCGTCGCGATCAAGGGACCGTGACCGGTTCCGCCGCCCGAACCGCGGCGGCCAGTTCGGCTGCCGCACCATGTCCGTTCGCTTTGACCAATTCCGCCGCCGTGACCAATTCGGCCGCCGCGGCCAGTTCGGCCGCCGCGGCCAACTCGGCCGCCGCGCAGGCGAAATGGTAGAAGGTCGAGGCCGGCGCCGGCTCCTCGACGAAGCGGCCGTCCTCCCGCATCCGGTCGCGCCAGAGCCCGGGGACGGCAACGTCAAGATAGCGCTCGATCGCCGCCCAGGCGGACAGGATTTCGGCCTCGGCTTCGGACCGGGCCGCCGATCCCGGCGCGGCCCAGTCGCGGCAGGCGATGCCGGCCTTCAGGCGCTCCGTCTGCGGCCAGGCCCGTGCCGTCGCGCGCTTGATCCTGAAATCGCGCCCGATCTCGTCGACGGCCACATTGCGGTCCCGGTCGACGCCGTGACGGCGGGCGATCTCGGCGAAGCGCAGCGCCATGGCGGCGGTCGCCTCGCCGCTCAGCGCCTGCCAGCGCCAAAGCAGCCAGGTCCATTCGAACAGATGGCCCGGCTCGACCGAATCGCCGTCCGCGCCGCCGAGCGGCTGCCAGTCACCGTCGAAGACTTCGAGCAACGCGCCGGTCTCCGGATCGCGAAACAGGTCCCGGCACATGGCCACGACCTGATGGCCGAGGCCCCGCCAGCGCGGGCTCGTGCCGACGCTCATCCAGGCGATGGCGACTTCCAGAAGATGCATGTGCGGGTTGGCGCGCAGCGGCAATTGCCGCGGCCGGCGCTCCTCGTAGCCGACCGAAGGGTGGCGCAGGTCGCGCTCGATCAGGTCGAGCACCCGCAGCGCCTGCCGTTCGAGAGCCGGATCCCCGGAAATCCGCTGCGCTTCCGCCAGCGCCAGCATCCAGAAGGCCTGATCGTAGAGATCGGGCCCGGCATCGAGGATGGTCCCGTCGACGGCGATGCGCGCCGCGATCCCCCCCGAGCCGGTGCTGCCGGGGCCGCGCAGGAAGGCGAGGCCCTGCGCCATGGCGCGTTCGACCGGCCCGGACCAGCCGAGCCGGGCCGCCACCGCGAAGGCATAGACCTGACGCGCCGAGACCCGCACCCGCCGCGTCTCGCGCAACGCATCTCCGCCGAGGCCGATCCGTTCGACGAAGCCCCCAGCCGGATCGATCCCGCGCTCCCACCACAGCGGTGCCGCGGTATTGACAATCCAGTCCCGAGCTTTGGCGGCAGCGCTCTCAAGCCACATGGTGAGTTTCACCCCAAACACGTCACAATCCAGAAAGGCACAAATTACAGCTGAATCGAAACACAACACCGCGTCTTCTCGAAACACATTCAAATATCCTGCCAGATATTCGGCGCAGGCAACGAAAAGTGCGGGAACGGTAAATCACGACCTAAAGGGGCGAGCGCCGGCCGCTTCGGGCCCCTCAGGCCCGGCCGATCATCAGAAGCGCCAGACCGCGCTCGACGGCCTCGCGGTCGGGACCGGACAGGATGGCGGTCAGGCGGCGTTCGGTCTCGGCGTGGTCGCGCATCGCCGGTTCGACCACGCGGCGACCGAGTTCGGTCAGTTCGACCACCACGCCGCGGCCGTCGGTGGCGTCCGCGAAGCGCCGGATGTAGCCGGCCTTCTCCAGCCGGCGCAGCAGGTTGGAGAGACCGCCCGAGGTCAGGATCAGGGTGTCGAGCAGGGCCTTGGGGCTCATCCGGTAGGGCTCGCCCTCGACCCGGAGCGTCGCCAGCACGGCGAAGGCCGGATACTTCAGCTTGTGGCGCGCCAGCGTCTTGTTGATCGCGGCCAGATAGACTTCGTTCAGGTGCAGCAGCCGCCCGACGATCGCCTTGCCGGAGCTGTCGATGCCGGGAAATTCGCGCTGCCAGCGGCGGATGCCGGCACCGACCCGATCCGCGTCCGACAGGGCATCGGCCACGGTCCCATCGATCCGCCGCGCCGCCTCCGTCCCCATTGCCGTTCTCTCCTGCCCGCCTGTCCTGTGACCCAACCCGGCCGGCGGTTCAAGCCGCGGTTGTCGCATTCGGCCGACAGGATATCTTCCAATTATCTTTCTTGAAAGACATTTCGACCCGTGCCATCCTGGCCTTCGTCAGACGCTCCGACAGTCCGGCCGATCGGCCGGAACGATCGCCGGCGCGCCGGCAAGACCAGCAACGACGGCCCTGGCGCGCTGACGGGATGCGGCGCGGGGATCAAGGGCCGCGTCGACGGACCGGAATCGAGGAGAGGGCTCACCATGTCGCTGCGCAATTCGACCATCGCCGCCGTCCTGACCATCGGCCTGACCGGCACGGCGGGTGCCGAGGAACTCGTGGTCGGCTCCTTCGGCGGGTCCTTCGCCGACAACGTCAAGGCCTGCCATGTCGCCGCCTTCGAGAAGGCGACCGGCGCCACCGTCGCGCTGAAGCTCGGCAACTCCTCGCAGTTCGCCGCCGCGGTCCGCGCCACCGGCGGCAAGCCGGACATGGACATCGTCTATATCGACAACTCGCTCGCCGCCCAGCTCAACGGCGAAGGCCTCGCCGACAAGATCGACCGCACCAAGCTGAAGAGCGCGCCCGACGTGATCGCCTCGGCCTGGGGCAAGAACGACAGCTACGTCGTCGCCATGGTCAGCGCCACCGCGCTCGTCTACAACCCGAAGCTGGTCAAGGCGCCGCCGAGCTCCTGGCTCGACCTCGCCGATCCGGCCTATGCCGGCAAGTATGCGATCGGCGACATCACCGGCACCTCCGGCCTGCACTACCTGCTCGCCGTCAACAAGGCCAAGGGCGGCACGCTGGACAACACCGATCCGGGCTTCGAGGCGATCAAGCCGATCGCCAAGGGGTCGGCGGTTCTCTACACCCAGGCCGACCAGCTGCTCGCCCTGTTCGAGCGCGAGGAGATCGCCGTCGCGCCGTGGTATCCGGACCGCGCCGGCGTCGCCATGGACAAGGGCCTGTCGCTCGCCGTCGCCTATCCGAAGGAAGGCGCGGTCGGCATCCTGCCCGCCGTCGTCATCCCCAAGGGCACCGCGAAGGCCGATCTGGCGCTCAAGTTCCTCGACCAGATCCTGTCCGCCGAGGGCCAGGGCTGCTTCTCCGAGAAGGCCTATATCGGCGCCGTCAACACCAAGGTGAAGCTGTCCGACAAGGTCGCCAAGATCGTGCCGAACGGCGAGAGCCTGGAGAAGGCCTGGTTCATCGACCCCGAGCTGATCGCCAAGAACTCGGCCAACTGGACCCGCCGCTGGCAGCGCGAGGTGGCGCGCTGATCCGCTCGCCGCGCCGCTGCGGGATAGGCCCATGAGCACGCTGACCTTCGAGGCACTCGGCAAGTCCTACGGGGACACCGAGGTCGTCCGGGACATTTCGCTGACCATCCGGGAGGGAGAATTCGTCTCCCTGCTCGGCCCGTCCGGCTGCGGCAAGACCACCATCCTGCGCATGGTCGCAGGTCTGGTCGAGCCGAGCCGCGGGCGCATCCTGATCGGCAGCGACGATGTCACGCGGCTGCCGCCGAACCGGCGCGGCCTCGGCCTGGTGTTCCAGTCCTATGCGCTGTTCCCGCATCTGAGCGTCACCGAAAACGTCGCCTTCGGGCTGCGCCGGCGCAAGGTCGCCGGCGCGGAACTCGACCGGCGCGTGCGCGAGGCGCTCGCCATGGTGCGGCTCGCCACCTTCGCCGACCGCATGCCGCGCCAGCTCTCCGGCGGCCAGCAGCAGCGCGTCGCCATCGCCCGCGCCATCGCGCCGCGGCCGCGCGTGCTGCTGTTCGACGAGCCGCTCTCCAACCTCGACGCCCAATTGCGCGAGGAGATGCAGATCGAGCTGAAACGCCTGCAGCGCGATGTCGGCATCACCACCCTGTTCGTCACCCACGACCAGGGCGAGGCGTTGACCATGTCGGACCGGGTCGGCGTCATGGCGCGCGGCGTGATGCAGCAATTCGCCCCGCCCGAAGACATCTATCACCGCCCCGCGACCGCCTTCGTCGCCGGCTTCATCGGCCGGCCGAACCGGCTCGCCGGCCGCGTCGTCCGGCGCGACGGCGCCGGCGGCCGGGTCCGGATCGGCGACCGGGTCGAACTCGCCGCCGCCGCGATCGACCTGCCGGACGGCGCCGCCGCCAGCGTGATCATCCGCCAGGAGGCGATCCGGCTGGCAGCGGTCGGCGCGACCGCCAGCCCGTCCGATGCACCCGACCGGGTCCCCGGCGTTCCCGGAACCGTCCTGCTGCGCTCCTTCTCGGGCGCGCGGGTGCAATATGTCGTGCGCGTCGCCGAGGGCGTCGAGCTGGTCGCGGAGACCGGCTCGCAGGGCGCCGCCGCCGATCTGGCGCCCGGCACGGCTGTCAGCCTGAACATCCCGCCGGAGGCGGTCTTCGCGATGCCGCCCGAGGAGCCGGCGCCATGATGCCGGTCCGGCACGCGCTCCTGATCCTGGCCCCGCTCGGCCTCGTCCTGGCGGCCTTCTTCCTGGTCCCCGTGCTGATGCTGCTGCCGACCAGCTTCGGCAGCTACGTGCCCGGATCCGGCATCGCCAAGGGCGTCTGGACGCTGGAGAACTATCTGCGCATCGCCACCGACGACTACTACCGCGAGGTGATCTGGCGCACCCTCGGGCTCGGCCTCGGCGTGTCGCTCGCCAGCCTGATCCTCGGCTATCCGGTCGCCTGGCTGATCGCACGCGGCCCGGCAAGCTGGCGCGTGCCGCTGATCCTGCTGGTCGTCTTCCCGATGCTGCTCAATCTCGTGGTCCGCTCCTTCGGCTGGATCGTGCTGCTGGCCAATCGCGGCCTCGTCAACAATCTCTTGATGCAGCTCGGCCTGATCACCGCGCCGATCAAGCTGATGTTCAACCTGACCGGCGTGATGATCGGCCTGACCCACATCTACCTGCCCTTTATGGTGCTGATGCTGGTCGCCGCGATCCGCAACATCCCGCGCGACGTGGAGGCCGCCGCCGCCACGCTCGGCTCGAGCCGCACCCATGTGTTCCTGTCCGTGACGCTGCCTTTGTCGGCGCCCGGCATCCTGGCCGGCTCGATCCTGGTCTTCGTCCTGACCATCAGCGCGCTGGTCACGCCGCGCATGCTCGGCGGGCCGACCTACAAGGTCATGGCGACGCTGATCTACGACGAATATGTGCAACTGCTCGACTGGCCGAGCGGATCGGCGCTGTCCTTCGCGCTGGCCCTGATGGCGATCGGCATCATCTGGGCGTCGAGCCGGTTGGCGCGGCGCTGGGCGGGCATGGCATGAGCGACGGCACCGACCACCGCCCCGGACGGGCCGTGACCGCGGCAGCGATCGCCGTGCTGGTCTTCCTGCAGATCCCCGTGCTGGTCGTCATGCTGGCGGCCTTCTCGACCACCTCCTACCTGACCATCCCGCCCAAGGGCCTGACGCTCGCCTGGTTCGGCAAGGTGCTGGCCGACCCGACCTATCTGGCAGCGATCCGGATGAGCCTGATCCTCGCCTTCGGCTCGACGCTGGTCTCCACCGTGCTCGGCGTGGCCGCCGCCTATGCCCTGTTCCGGCGCACCCTGCCCGGCTCGGAGGCGATCATCGCCTTCCTGATGGCGCCCTTGGTCATGCCGGCGGTGGTGGTCGGCGTCGCGCTCCTGCAGTTCTTCAGCCTGACCGGCCTGCGCGGCACCCTGTTCGGGCTGCTGATGGCCCATGTGGTGATCACCGTGCCCTATATCGTGCGCTCCGCCCTGGCGAGCCTCGCCGGGCTCGACGGCGCGCTGGAGGAGGCCGCCCGGGTGCTCGGCGCGACCGGCCTGGAGGCGTTCCGGCTGGTCACGCTGCCGCTGATCCTGCCGGGCGTGGTCGCCGGCGCCCTGTTCGCCTTCATCACCTCGCTCGACAACGTGCCGGTCACCATCTTCCTGATCGGCGCCAACCAGACCACCCTGCCGGTGCTGATCTTCTCCTCCGTCGAGATGGGCATCGACCCGAGCGTCGCCGCCGTCTCGACGCTTCTGATCCTCGCCACCGCGATCGTCCTCATCCTGGCGGAACGCCGCTTCCGCCTGCATCGCTTCGTCTGAAGAAAGTTCGCGCCATGCCGCTGACCAGCAAGGGTTTTCCCCTTTTCCTGACCTTCGATCTCGACGCCGAGACGATGTGGACCGCGCGCGACCCGGCCTATGCCAACCGGCCGATCCTGATGTCGCAGGGCGCCTATGGCTGGAAGGTCGGCACCGGCCGCATCCTCGACCTGCTCGACCGCTACGGCATCAAGTCGACCTTCTTCGTGCCCGGCCTGGTCATCGACCAGCGCGAGGCGCTGATCGAGGAGATCCTACGCCGCGGTCATGAGCTCGCCCATCACAGCTACAGCCATGCCTGGATCCTGAGCCTGACGCCCGAACAGGAGCGCGAGGAGATGGAACGCGGCTGGCAGTCGATCAAGCGCGTCAGCGGCAAGGCCCCGCGCGGCTGGCGCTCGCCCGCAGCCGAGATCAGCCCGATCACCATGCCGATGCTGGTCGAATACGGCTTCGACTATTCCTCGAACTTCTTCGACGACGACTCGCCCTACCTGCACACGGTCGACGGTCGCGAGACCAAGCTCGTCGAGCTGCCGTTCCGCTGGGTGCTCGACGATGCGCCCTTCTTCCAATACTCGATCGTTCTGCCCGGCCGCACCATGCAGGCGCCCTCGGCGCTCCTGGAGGCCTGGAAGTCCGAATTCGACGTGCTCCATGCCGAGGACCGCATGATGATGGTCGGCATGCACCCACAGATCATCGGCCAGCCGTCGCGCCTGAAGGTGCTCGAAGCCTTCATCGAATATGCGCTCGGCCATTCCGGCGTCTGGATCGGCCGCTGCGACGAGATGGTCGACGACATGCGCCCGGGCCTGGAACGCGCCCGCGCCGAGGCCGGCCGGTGAGCCCGCCGCTGGCCGGTTCCCAGGTCGTGACCCTGCCGTTTGCCGGCCGGCGCATTCTGGTCGCCGGCGCCGCCAAAGGCATCGGCCGCGCCACGGTCGCCCGCCTCGTCGCCGAGGGGGCGGCCGTCGCCGCGCTCGACCGCGATGCCGCGGCCCTCGCCGATCTCGCCACCGCCCTGTCCGGCGCGGCACTCGTGACCGCCGTCGCCGACGTGACCGACGCCGCCGCGATCCAGGCCGCCGTGGCGGAGGCCGCGTCCCGCCTCGGCGGCCTCGACGGCCTCGTCAATGCGGCCGGCATCGACCTCGTCGCGCCGGTCGACGCCATGGCCCCGGCCGACTGGGCGCGCGTGATGGCCGTCAACCTGACCGGGCCGATGACGGTGATCCAGGCGGCCTGGCCGCATCTGGCGGCGGCCGGTGGTGCGACCATCGTCAACGTCTCCTCCGCGGCCGGCCTCGCGCCGCTGAAACACCGCACCGCCTATTGCGCCTCCAAGGCCGGCCTGCAGATGGCCTCCAAGGCGCTCGCCCTGGAGGCGGCCGGCTTCGGCATCCGCGTCAACGTGGTCTGCCCGGGCGCGGTCGATACCGACCTGTTCCGCTCCTACCTCGAAGGCGCTGCCGATCCGGAAGCCGCGCTCGCCGCCGTCAAGGCGCGCTACGCGCTGGAACGGATCGCCAGCCCGGACGAGATCGCCGCCGCCATCGTCTGGCTGAGCGGGCCGGACTCCTCCTTCGTCACCGGCATCGCCATGGCGGTCGACGGCGGCCGCAGCTTCCATTGAGGGATCGAGCCATGGGCGAGCCCCGCTTCTCCGGCAAGGTCGCCATCGTCACCGGCGGCGCCAACGGCATCGGCGCGGCGACGGCCCGCCGCTTCCTGGCCGAAGGCGCGCAGGTCGCGGTGATCGATCGGGAGGAGCCGGACTTCGCCGCGGCGCTGGCGCCGGACCAGAACGCCCGGCTTCTGGCCGTCGCCGGCGACTGCACGGATGCCGACACGCTGGCCGCCTTCCACGCCCGGGCCGAAGCGGCCTTCGGGCCGGTCGACATCCTGTTCAACAATGTCGGCCAGAGCGGACGCGAGCGCGCGGCGCCGTTCCACGAGTCCGACGAGGCCGTCTGGCGCTTCGTGCTGGAGGTCTCGCTGTTCACGACCCTGCGCATGGCCCGGCTGGTCGTCCCGGGCATGCGGGCGCGCGGGCGCGGCCGGATCGTCAACATGTCGAGCGATGCGGCGCTGGTCGGCGATGCCGGGCTCGCCGACTATGCCGCCGCCAAGATGGGCATCGTCGGCTTCACCCGCTCTCTCGCGCGCGAGAATGCCGCCTTCGGCATCACCGTCAACGCGGTCGCACCGGGCGCGATCCGGACCCGGGCGCATGACCGGCTGACGCCCGCCGTGCTCGACCGCATCAAGGCCGGCACGCCGGCCGGCTTCATCGCCGAGCCGGAGGACGTCGCCGGCTGCGTTGCCTTCCTGGCGAGCGACGATGCCCGCTACATCACCGGCCAGACGCTCGCCATCGACGGCGGCCGCTGGATGCTCTGACCGCACGCTTGAGCCCGTCCCGTCCGGATCGACGCGACCCGGACGGAACGGGCTCAAGTTATTGATCTATTTGCATTTCCTTACCGATCGGATGATTTCATCCGATCGGGAAATGCTCTCGCACCCCGGGGACCGCATGACCGACATCGCCGATCTCACTGCCGTCGCGCTCGCCGAGGCCATCCGGACGCGCGCGGTATCGCCGGTCGAGGCGGTCGAGGCCGCGCTCGCCCGCATCGAAGCCCGGGCCGATCTCAACGCCTTTATGGCCGTCCCGGCGGCGCGCGCGCGCGCCGAGGCTGAGGCCGCGGAGGCACGGCTCAAGGCCGGCGAGCCGGCCCGCCCGCTCGAAGGGATTCCCTTCTCGGTCAAGGACCTGACCCTGACCGAAGGGGTCGAGACCAGCCAGGGTTCGGCGCTCTTCGCCGGCACCATCCCGCGCGCCGATGCGGTCGCGGTGGCCCGGGCGCGCGCGGCCGGCGCGATCCTGATCGGCAAGACAACGACCCCGGAATTCGGCCACAAGCCCTTCACCGAGGGCCCGCATTTCGGCCGCACGCTCAACCCCTGGAGCCGGGCGCATACCTGCGGCGGCTCTTCCGGCGGGGCGGCCGTGGCGGTCGCGACCGGCATGGGGCCGCTGGCGCTCGGCAGCGACGGCGGCGGCTCGATCCGGATCCCAGCCTCCTGCTGCGGCGTCGTCGGCCTGAAGGCGACGCTCGGCGCCATCCCCAACCTGCAGGCGCCCGACCTGTTCGGCGCCAATTCCTATGTCGGCCCAATGACGCGCACCGTCGCCGACACGAGGCTGCTGTTCGAGGCAATCGCCGGCCCGGACCGGCGCGATCCCTATGGCCAGTCGCCGCCCGCCCACGGCCCCCGGCTCGCCGCCGGCGACCGGCCCCGCCTCGCGCTCCTGATGCGCTGCGGCACGATCCTGGATCCCGAGGTCGAGACCGCGGTCGCCGCCGCCATGGTCCGCGCCGAGGCGCTCGGCTTCGCGGTCGAGCCGATCGAGCTCGACCTCGCCGCCCTGGAACCGGCCTTTCTGGTCTTCCTGCGCTCGCTGCTGCTCGCCCGTCTCGGCCGGGCCGCCGCCGCGACCCCGGAGAAGCTCGATCCGACGCTGCTCGCCACCATCGAGGCGGGCCGGGCCTATTCGGCCGCCGACCTCGCCGAGGCCCAGTTCGCCCGCACGGCGATGTTCGACACCGTGCAGTCGATCCTCGGCCGTTTCGATGCCATCGCGTCGCCGACGCTGACCGCGCCCGCGCTGCCGGTCGGCCTCGACCCGCTCGGCCGCATCGCCATCGACGGCCGCGACGCCGGCACCATCCGGGGCGCCTGGTACCCCTACACCTACCCGTTCAACCTGACCGGCCCCCCGGCCATCTCGATCCCGTGCGGCCGCTCGAAAGACGGCCTGCCGATCGGCCTGCAGCTGGTCGCCGCCTGGCATCACGACCGCTACCTGCTCGACCTCGCCGCCGCTCTGGAAGAGGACGGCGCGGGCGCCTGCGCGCCGGTCTGACCCGATCGCCGGCCCGCTGATGGGCCGGCCTTCCGGCCCGGCCGGCACCGGGCCGCCCCGTCAGGGCACCAGCGCCCGCAGGGTCTGCTCGAAGCCGTCGATGATTGCGGTGCGGTCCCAGCGCGTCTCGGCGCGGCGGCGGGCCTCGGCGGCCAGTCCGGCCCTGAGGTCGGGGTCGTCGAGGAGGCGGGCGATCGCCTCCGCAAAGGCCTGTTCGTCCTCGGGCGCGACCACCAGGCCGCAGCCCTCGACCTCCGCGGCCAGTCCGGTGTTCGGATCGGCGGTGGCGACGACGGCGCGTCCGGAGGCCAGCATGTTGGTGAGTTTCGACGGCAGCACCAGGTCGGCCGCGCCGGCGCGCTGCGGCAGCAGGTGCACGGTGGCGAGCCCGACCAGGTCGCCGAGCCGTTCCTTCGGCTGCAGCGGGCGGAAGACGACATTGCCGAGCCCGGCCGCCGACTGGCGCAGCGGCTCCATATTCGGCCCGTCGCCGCAGATCACGAAGGTCAGGTCCCGGCGATGCGCCAGCCGGCGCGCCGCGCCGACCACGATCTCGATGCCCTGCTTGTTGGCAACGTTGCCGGAATAGAGCGCGACATGCTCGGTCGCGATGCCCCATTCGGCGCGGAACGGCGACGGGCCGACGAGCGGCCGCACGGCCTCGATGTCGGCCCAGTTGCGGAACTCGACCACGCGCTCCGGCGCGACGCCCTTGGCGATGCAGCGCCGGCACATGGCTGGCGAGATCGAGCTGACGCGGTCGAAGCCGGCGAGGACCCGGCTCTCGAACGCGCCGGCCCACCGGGCCAGCCGCCCGCCGCCGACGAGACCGGTCGCCACCGCCGCCTCGACCTCGAAATCCTGGATATGCAGCCAGGAGCGCGCGCCGGCGAGCCGAGCCGCCAAGCCCGCGACCGGTGCGGCGATCAGCGACGGCGCGGCGGTGAAGACGAGATCGGGCCGGAACCGCCGCGCGGCGACCAGCATCGGCCACAGCGCGGAAGCCGCGAAGCTCATGTGATGCAGGATGCGCCGCGCCCCGCTCGGCCGCGCCGGCACATAATGGGCGACGCGCGTGACCGCGACACCCGCCTCGTTGGTGTCCCGGCGCCAGCCGCCACGAAACGGCGCCGGCACCGCCCAGGCCGGATAGTAGGGCTTGCCGGCGACGACCGCGACCTGATGCCCGCGCGCGGCCAGCGCCTCGGCGAGCCCGGTCGTGTAGACGGCGATGCCGACCGGTTCCGGCGCATAGTTGAGACCGAGAACGAGAATGCGCAGAGGCCGGCCGGTCCCAACGCCGGTCGCGCCCGGCCCGGCACCGTCCGATCGCCCCGGCATGGCATCCCCGTCGGTCTGCGTCCGGCCATCCATCGGGCCGCTACGCATCCTTCATGATCGGCGCGGTCTCCATGATGCGCAGGTCCTCCTGCACCATCTCGCGGCACAGGGCCCGGACAGGGGTCTCGTGCTGCCAGCCGAGCATCTCGCGGGCCTTGGTCGGGTCGCCGATCAGGAGTTCGACCTCGGTCGGCCGGAAGTAGCGCGGGTCGACTTCGACCAGCACGCGGCCCGTGGCGCGGTCGATGCCCTGTTCGTCGACGCCCGTACCGCGCCAGTCGAGCGCGATGCCGACATCCTCGAAGGCCCAGGTGACGAAGTCGCGCACGCGGGTGGTCACGCCGGTCGCCAGCACATAGTCGTCCGGCTTGTCCTGCTGCAGCATCAGCCACATGCCGCGGACATATTCGCGCGCATGGCCCCAGTCGCGCTGGGCATCGAGATTGCCGAGCCACAGCTTCGGCTGCCGGCCGAGCCGGATCGCCGCCGCCGCGCGGGTGATCTTGCGGGTGACGAAGGTCTCGCCGCGCAGCGGGCTTTCGTGATTGAACAGGATGCCGTTGGAGGCATGCATGCCATAGGCTTCGCGATAGTTGACCACGATCCAATAGGCATAGAGCTTCGCCGCCGCATAGGGCGAGCGCGGATAGAAGGGCGTCGTCTCGCGCTGCGGGACTTCCTGGACCAGCCCGTAGAGCTCCGATGTCGAGGCCTGGTAGAAGCGCGACTTCTTCTCGAGGCCGAGGATGCGGATCGCCTCCAGAAGCCTGAGCGCGCCGATCGCGTCGGCATTGGCGGTGTATTCCGGCGTCTCGAAGGAGACCTGGACGTGACTCTGCGCCGCCAGATTGTAGATCTCGTCCGGCTGGCAGTGCTGGACGATGCGGATGAGATTGGTCGAATCCGTCGTGTCACCGTAGTGCATGATGAATTTAGGGCTTTCGACATGCGGATCCTGGTAGATGTGCTCGATCCGGCCGGTATTGAAGGAAGACGACCGCCGCTTGATGCCGTGGACCGTATAGCCCTTCGAAAGCAGAAGTTCTGCCAGATAGGCGCCGTCCTGACCGGTGATACCGGTGACCAGCGCCACCTTGCCGGCCGATGCCGAGAGATCAGTCATGAAATCCCCTGAACGCAATGAACCCAATGCCGACGGAACTGCAGCCCGTCGCGGATAGCCTAGCGTCCCAATCTCAAAAGTGGGTGAACCCGGGTTGCTCAAATTCGAGGCAGGCGACCGCCGGCACGCCGACTGACGATAGACCGGGATCGACCCGGAATGCCAGTTGGTTGGTAGACGGAGTTGGGCGACAGTGCCCGAGGGATCGCCACGACAGGCGGTCGGCGGACCAGGGTCGAGGTCAACCATGCCAAAGCGTTCGGGACATTGCCTGTGCGGCCAGGCGACGGTTTCCGTTTCCGGCGAGCCGCTGCGTGTCGGCATCTGTCACTGTTCCGACTGCCGGAAGGAAAGCGGCTCGGCCTTCACCTTCTATGCGGTCTGGCCGCGTCCCGCCTTCGAATGGACCGGTGAAACGGCCACGTTCCGAGGGCAGAGCTTCTGCCCGTCCTGCGGATCCCGCCTCTTCTCGGCCGACGCCGAAGAGGCGGAAATCAAGCTCGGCATCCTGTCCGACCCGCCCGTCGGGCTCGTCCCAGACTATGAGCTTTGGATCAAGCGCCGCGAGCCCTGGCTGAGGCCGATCGAGGGCGCCGAGCAATATGACGAGGATCGCCCCGAACCGCAGCCCCAAGACGTCCCCGGACCTCCAGGCCCAACGTAGCGCAAACGGCGGGCGACGCTGCCGCCCGTGCATGCCGGTGGCCTTCCGCGCGGCCTTCGGTTAAACCGGCCGGCATGGCAGCCCCCCTTCTCACTCTCCGCGACATCCACCTCTCCTTCGGCGGTCCGCGCCTGCTCGAAGGCGCCGAACTCTCCGTCTTCGACGGCGACCGCATCTGTCTTGTCGGCCGCAACGGCTCGGGCAAGTCGACGCTGCTCAAGGTCGCCGCCGGGCTGATCGAGGCCGATCGCGGCGAGCGCGTCGTCAACCAGGCGACGACGGTGCGCTACCTGCCGCAGGAGCCGGATCTGTCGGCCTATCCGAGCGTGCTCGCCTATGTCGAGGAGGGCCTCGGACCGGCCGACGACAGCTATCGGGCGCGCTACCTGATCGAGGAACTGGGCATGACCGGCGCAGAGGACCCGAAGCGGCTCTCCGGCGGCGAGGCCCGCCGGGCGGCACTCGCTCGGGTGCTGGCGCCCGAGCCCGACGTGCTGCTGCTCGACGAGCCGACCAACCATCTCGACCTGCCGGCGATCGAATGGCTGGAGTCGGAGCTGAAGTCGCTCCGCTCGGCGCTCGTTCTGATCAGCCACGACCGCGCCTTCCTGACCGCGCTCAGCCGCTCGACGGTGTGGATCGACCGCGGCACCGCCCGGCGCATGGAGCGCGGCTTCGCCCATTTCGAGGCTTGGCGCGACGACCTCCTGGCCGAGGAGGAGCGCGACGCACAGAAGCTCGACCGCAAGATCGTCGCCGAGGAGCATTGGGTGCGCTACGGCGTCACCGCGCGGCGCAAGCGCAATGTCCGCCGCATGGCCGAACTGTCGGAACTGCGCCGCCGCCGCAAGGAGGCGCGCCGGCCGGTCGGCGACGTGAAGATGACGGTCAGCGAGGCCGACGCCTCCGGCAAGCTGGTCGTCGAGGCCGAAGGCATTGCCAAGGCCTTCGCCGGGCGCACCGTGGTCGAACCCTTCTCGATCCGCATCGGGCGCGGCGACCGGGTCGGCCTGATCGGTCCCAACGGCGCCGGCAAGACCACCCTGGTCAAGATGCTGACCGGCACGCTGGCCCCCGATTCCGGCACCGTGCGCCTCGGCGTCGGCCTGGAGATGGTCACGCTCGACCAGAAGCGCGAGGGCCTCGACCCGTCCGCCTCGCTCCGCGAGGCGCTGACCGAGGGCCGCGGCGACACGCTGACGGTCGGCGGCCAGCCGAAGCACGTCATGAGCTACATGAAGGACTTCCTGTTCGGCGCCGAACAGGCCGGCACGCCGGTCTCGGTGCTGTCGGGCGGCGAGCGTGGCCGGCTGATGCTCGCCCGGGCGCTGGCCAAGCCGTCGAACCTGATCGTGCTCGACGAGCCGACCAACGACCTCGACCTCGAAACGCTCGACCTGCTCGAGGAGATGCTGGCCGACTATCCCGGCACCGTCATCCTGGTCAGCCACGACCGCGACTTCCTCGACCGCATCGCCACCTCGGTGGTGGTCTCCGACGGCGACGGCCGCTGGCTCGAATATGCCGGCGGCTATTCCGACATGGTCGCCCAGCGCGGCTACGGCGTGAAGGCGCGCCGCATCACCCCGCCGCCGGGCGAGGCGGCGACCGCATCCGAGACCACCCCGAAACCCGCGGGCGCCGCCCCGCCCGCCGCCCGGCGCAAGCTCAGCTTCAACGAGAGCCACGCTCTGAAGACCCTGCCGGCGACGATCGAGAAGCTCGGCGGCGAGATCGCCACCCTGCAGGCCGCCATGGCCGACCCCGATCTCTACGCCAAGAACCCGAAGCGCTTCGCAGAGACCGCCGCCAGGCTCGACAAGGCCCAGGCGGCGCTCGCCGCCGCCGAGGACGAATGGCTGCGCCTGGAGATGCTGCGCGAGGAGATCGGCGGTTAGGCCGGTCCCGGCCAGATCGAAACGATCCGACCGAGAAGGACGGGCTCAAGCCCTTGAGTCCGGCGCCTTTCCTTGTCGATCGGAGGAGTCCATCCGATCGGGTAACGCTCCAGGCGGGACCGGCGGGCGGCGCCCCGCCCCCGCCGGAACGCGCTCCAGCCCCCTGCCCCTGCCCCGACCGGAAAGCCCTGGAGCGGCTCGATCGCCGCCCCGAGACGTCGGGTCGCCCAAGCCGCTCCGGCGCGACGACAGGCCCGCCCGCGGCCCGGCCATCGGCCGGTCGTCCATCGCGCAGCGATCGCGACGGCCCCGGTCCGGCACTTCTCCACAGATCAGACGCCGCTTTCCAAATCGCCGGCCGATGCCCCTTGCATCCCCCGCCCCCGTGTGGCAGATACCGCCCCACATCGGACCGGCCCCGCCGGCACCCGGGTTCGCTGCGGTAGCTCAGTGGTAGAGCACTCCCTTGGTAAGGGAGAGGTCGAGAGTTCAATCCTCTCTCGCAGCACCATTTTTCACGATCGATGCGAGATGGAATTCTAGCGCTGGCGCAATCGCGTGACGCCGGATTGCCGTCCGATGTCCGGGATGTATCGCGGCGCGGGCCGACACCAACGGGCCTCGCCGCCGGCACGGCGCGAGCCGAGGCGGCATGCGGGTCGACCGGTGCAGAGCCCGGTCGACGGCGGACCGCCCCCCGCCGGAGCCCCGTGGGCGGAGACCTGAGGGCGGAGACCTGATCGGGTGCCCGCTTGCGCCGGGGGCGGATGGCGCCATCCGGCGGGTGGGGCGTCGCCGGCGGCCGGCGGCCGGCCGCATCCTGCGCCGTTGTCATCTCTTCGGCCGGAGCGATTCAAGGCGTTAAAATTCGGTGAAATTTCGAATAAAACTCGACCCTGTTCGGCCGCCGGGGACAGGAGAGAGGCGCCTTGAAACCGCATGCCGTCCGCAATGCCCTCTTCGTGCCGGTCCTGATCGGCGCGGCCTTGGCGACGACCGGGATCACGGCCGCGTCGGCGGCCTCCGCCGGCGACCCGTTGATGGCAGGTCTCGCCATTCCGGCCACGGCGCCGACGCTGGGACTGTGGTCGCCCGTCAAGGGCTGGCCGCTCGTCGGACTGCATGCCGCGCTGATGCCGTCCGGCGTGGTCATGACCTACGGATCGCCGACCGGCGCCGGCCCTCAGGACGGTCGAACCTTCGATCTTTGGGACCCCGCCAAGGGCTTGGACGATCCGGCGGCGCATTACACGCTGCCGAACGCGCAATCGATCGACAGCTTCTGCTCGGCGGCTTCGCTGCTGACCTCGGGTTCGATGCTGATCACCGGCGGCAGTTCGACCGTCTCCGGCCTGTCGCCCCTGGCCAGCACGATCTTCAATCCGCGCACCAACACGCCGACGGCACTCGCCGCGACGCTGAAATATCCCCGCTGGTACGGGACGATGATCACCCTGCAGGACGGGCGGGTGGTGGTGGTCGGCGGCGGCAAGCCCTATGTGACCGACGCCTACAAGGATGTGGCCGGCTCGCTGTCGCGCAACGACGTGTCGATGATCCCGGAGATCTATACGCCCGGCGCCGGCTGGTCGGCGCTTGGCGGCGCGGCCAGCCAGGATGCCGCGGGCCCCGACTTGAACCGCTGGTGGTATCCGCGTCTGTGGGTCGCCCCCAACGGCAAGGTCTTCGGCTTGTCGGCCGAGAAGATGTGGTCGCTCGATGTCTCCGGCGCCGGCAAGACGACGACGCTCGGGACGTTCAAGTCCGGCTACGACAACACGACGAAGCCGAATGTCGGCCCGACATCGACGGCGGTCATGTTCGATATCGGCCGCATCCTCCAGGTCGGCGGCAACGGAGCCGCCAACGGCGCTCCCACCGCGTCGAGCGCGGCGGCCTCGATCATCGACATTCGCGGCGCCAAGCCGGTGGTTGCCGAAACCGCCGCGATGGCCAATCCCCGCCAATGGGCCAACAGCACCGTCCTTCCCAATGGCCGGGTCCTGGTGACCGGCGGTACGCGGTTCGGCGACAATGCCGGAACGGACGCGGTCTACGGTGCCGAGATCTGGGACCCGGCCACCGGACGCTGGACCGCCGGCGCCTCGGCTTCCGTCTATCGCGGCTATCATTCGGCGGCGATCCTGCTGCCGAACGGCGCCATCCTGTCGACGGGCGGCGGCCTGCCGGGGCCGGCCAGGAACTTCAACGCCGAGATCTACTATCCGCCCTATCTGTTCACCACCGTGAACGGCACCGCCACGCTGGCACCGCGACCGTCGATCAAGTCCATCAATGCGTCGGGCTTTGCCTATGGCGCGCAGATGACCGTCACGCTCGACGACGCGAGCCGGATCGCGCGCGTCGCCCTGATCGGTCTCAGTTCCACCACGCATTCCTTCAACACCGGGCAGCGCTTCATCCCGGTGGCCTTCCGTCAATCCGGCACCAAGGTGACGGTCTCGCTGCCGGCGCAAGCGCATGTGGCGCCGCCCGGATACTATATGGTCTTCCTGTCCGATCAGGCCGGCGTGCCCTCGCAAGGCAGGATCGTCGCGCTCGGCGGCTCGACCGCGGCGCCGCCGAGCGCGCCCGAGGGCGGCGGCGTCAATTGGGTGGCGATCGGCAACGGCGCGTCGCGCATCTCCCATGGCGCGGACGGAACCACGGTGGCGATCGACGCACAGGCCGGAACCCTGTGGACCTATGCGGGCGACAACAGTTGGACGCAGATCAAGGCGCCGGTGGCCATGACCGACGTGGCCGTGGTGTCCAGGACGAGCCTCTACGCGATCGGCGCCGACAGGGCGGTCTACCGCTACAACGGCGCGGCCTGGGCGGCCGTCGGCCAGAATGCGCTCAGCGTCGGCGCAGCATCGGACGGAACCGTCGTCGTGACGCGGGCCGACAATTCCATCTGGCGGAAAAGCGCCGACGACAACGGCAGCGCCTGGAAACAGACGGCCGGACGCGCCCTGCGCGTCGCACCCCAGAGTGCCAGCCGGCTATGGATGATCGGGCTCGACAAGGCCGTCTACGGCTCCGTCGCGGGCGCAACATGGTTCAAATACGGCACCGACGCACGCGATCTCGCGGTCGCCCCGGACGGCTACCTGCTGGTGTCGAGCGCCAACGATTCCAGCCTGTGGGGCCGCGATTCGAGTGTCGCCACGTCGAGCTGGACCGCAATCCAAGGCTCCGCCCAGTCGGTCGCGATGGCAGACGACGGAGTCCTGATGGTCGTGGCACCGAACGGTACCGTCTACCGCCGCTGAACCGCGACGCAGCCGGGAAACGCCCGCCTTTTCGGACAGAACCGGCACCCGCCGCGCTACGCCGACGGCGGCCGGCCGGTCCGCGACGGAAACCGCTGCGGTAGCTCAGTGGTAGAGCACTCCCTTGGTAAGGGAGAGGTCGAGAGTTCAATCCTCTCTCGCAGCACCATTCATCCCGTTGCTTTTACAAGTGTCCGAACAGCCATTTGGGCGGGCTCCGTCATGCCTCTCTGTGGCTGGCCGCAGCCCTGGCGGGGCGGCTGTCAGCCGGCGCGCATGCACTGCGGCACGGAGAGAAGCACCCCGGCGTCGACGCCGCGCGGAAGGCTGCACCGGGGCGTGGAAGGTCGGATCGGGCGCGTCGCCATCTCCCCGACCCTCGCGCTTCCCGCTCGTCCGTAACCGGTAGCCGTCTTCAGCGCGGCGGCGGGTAGCCGACTTCCCGCGCCGCGGCCGGGCCCGTCATGTTGCAGCGCCAGGTCCCGAAACTCGTGACCCAGCAGGCCCCTTCGGCCTTTGCGACGCGTGCCTGACCGCAGTTCCTGGCCGGATCGCCGCCCGAATAGGCAACCGCCTTGGGATCGCGGCAGACAACCCATGTCCAGGCCCCGCGAAGGGAATGGACGGATTTCGAGGTGTCCGAATCGGCCATCGTCATCAATTCCTCGCGGCCCTTGTGCGGACGGGCCGCCCCGATCTGGACCGAGAAATCCTCGACCAGCCAGAGTTCGTCGGAGGCCGTCGCCTGTTCGCGCTCGCACCGGACAAGGGCCGTGACCGCGTTGGAGTCGAGCGCGGTCGAAGCGCCGATCGCCGCGCATTGCGTGACCGGATCCCGCGCGCCCCAACGCGAGCCGTCGACGGCCACGGCGGCCCCCACGCCGAGACCGAGAACCGCCACGGCCGCCATTGAAAGAATTCGAACATGCGAATGCTGGAGACGGATCATGTGACACTCTTTCGAAGAGGACCCTCGGTCGTTCGGCTTCCGGCCGTGACGGTCGTTCACGACCCTCTGAGAGCTGCAGGGCGCCGTGACCTTCCAGGCATCGGCAGCGATCCGCAGCCCGGCAGGGCCGTGCAGCCGGCATTGTTGACGGCAGATACGGTTGCGGTCAATTCAGATGACATTTTTGTCAAGTCATTGCACTTTTTAGGCAATCGGTGGTTTGGCCACCTGCCCGCCTCCGGGTTCGGCTTACCGGCAGGGCGGCCCGGCCGTGAAGGGGCTCCGGTCGACCGGCAGATGGGTGTCGGCTTCGCGACAGGACATGCCCGACCGGTCGCCCCGCCGGAGCGACCGAGGGTCCGGTCCCCGCGGGCAACCCGGCCCGCCTGTCGATTGGCAGGATGTGCCGGCGCGGTCATCATCCGTTTTCCCCCTGTGATGAAACTGACAGAGGCGCCCGGCGAAGCGGGTTATGCCGGATGTCGAACGACACACGTGGAGAACGCCCATGTCCATCGAGACCTTCAAGAGCCTCCTCACCGCATTCGGCGACGGCATCGGTCTGCCCGGGCTGGAGCCCGATCCGGAGGGCTATGTCGCGCTCGGCTTCGACGATCTGCAGGTGCATCTGCAGTATGAGGCGGACGACGATGTCGTCGTCGCCTTCTGCAAGATCGGGACGATCGACGAGGACCGCCGCGAGGGCATCCTCGCGTGGCTGCTGGGCGCCAATCTGTTCTGGCAGGCGACGCGCGGCGCGACGATCGCGATCGACCCGGTCGAGGACCTCGTCTTCGTGCAGCAGCGCCTGGAACTGGAACGCACCGAGCCGGCGCGCTTCGAGGGCTGGCTCGGCACCTTCGTCGACGTGGCCGACCATTGGCAGGGCCGCCTCGCCGCCGTCAATGCCGGCGAGCCGATCGACGCCGACTCGACGCCCGGCCCGACGGCCGGCGGCTCCGACATCCAGATCCTGGTCTGAGGGAGGGCGCCATGGCCATCGGCATCGAATCCTTCCGACAGTCCGGCGACCGGCTGGTTCTGGCTCAGAACCACGGGGGGCAGCCGACCGGCGTGGTCAACGCCAAGCTGCCCTTCAAGGATCGCTTCGTCAATTTCTTCAAGTCCGGCGACGACCGCTACGGCACGCAGCAGCAGCGCACCGAGAATGCCACCTTCAAGACGGCGTTCCTGCGCGCGCTGGAGAAGTCCGAGGGGCCTGAGGTGGCGCGGCGCGCCGTGCAGATGGCCGGTGCCGAGCGCTTCATGATGAGCGCCAAGCCGATGAGCGAGCGCAAGGTCAAGGAGATCCTCGACGCCGCGCAGCATATCCGCAAGGATGCGGTCGTCTACAATCAGAACATCACCAAGGACTACCTGCGCGCGACCGGCACGCCGTCGCTGCAGCACGCCTTCCACCAGGTGGTCAACGGTGCGCTGCCCGACGAGGTGATGCGCGATCCGGACCTGATCAAGGCGGTGAAGAAGGAAATCCAGTTCAGCGACACCTATCCGCGCCACCGGATGGGCGTCAACGAGATCGACACCGCGGCACAGCGCGGCATCCAGAAGTATCTGGAGCGCCGGCAGGGCAATTTCGCCGAGGCCCATCCCGGCCTCAATGCCATGCTGACGGCCAATCCGGGCATCTGCACCAAGGACAACGCCTACGGGTGCAACGATCTGATCGCCAAGCTCGATCCGGGTCAGAACCATGCGCTCGGCCTCGAACCGCAGGCGTTCCGGGACGAATCGACCCGCGCGCTCGAACTGATCCGCGACAATGCCGCGATCCTCGGCACCAACCGCTTCACGCCGGAGGGCTGGACCGCGCAGGAACACGAGATCGCCGACGCGCTGATGAACCTGCAGCTGGTCAAGGCCGGGCTCGGCAATCTCGCCGGCACCGACGTGCCGGGTTCGCAGGTCGGCCTCGACCTCGTCCAGCACCTGATCACCGAGGTCGATCACCAGATCGACCAGTTGAACGCGAAGTTCAGCTACATCCAGGACATGCGCGAAGCGGATCCGCTGAGCAACAAGATGGTCGCCTATTCGAACATGCTCTGGGCGCATGCGGTCGGCTTCATCATCGACGATGCCATCGCCCAGCTGCAGCAGCAACCCAATACCGCGAACGCGATCCAGCAGCTGCAGCAGTCCAAGACCAACTATACGAACGCCCGCACGCAGGACTACACCAACGCGCCGCCCGGCCGCACGATCCTGCCCGGCCAGATCGACAAGTCGCAGCATCCCGCCACGCTCGGCAAGACCAACGCCACCGCGTCGGTGCGCAACGCGCTGCATCAGGCCGGCTTCACGGATGCCCAGATCAACGAGATGACCAGCAGCAAGGCGCTCGGCAAGGCCCGCCAGCGCGCCCTCAACCAGAATCCGGACTGGGCGCCGGTGCAACGCAAGATGATCGTCAGCCGCGACGGCGTCACGCGCACCTACCAGTCGCACATCAAGCCGGGCGCCTCGATCAACGGCCGCTTCGCCCGCCGCTATGCGCAGAACGGTCCGCTCGAGGTCAACGGCCCGCACCATAGCCCGACATCGGGCATCAGCTCGGCGACCAAGGGCGATCACTATCACGCCCGCAACCTGAAGGTCAGCGAGCTCTATCGCGACGACGGCCACGGCAATCTGACGCCCAAGACCAAGGTGATCGGCCACGGCGTGCTCGACATGTGGGAGATCGCCGACCCGCAGGAGCGGCAGCGGGCCAACGAGCGCGGCGCGACCGAGGTGCTGGAGGCGGCGATCACCACCAACGACCGCATCATGCAGACGGCCTTGACGCGGATGGACAACAACGATCCGACGCCCGTCAAGGTGACGCATGTCAGCGTCAACCTAATCACGCCCGCCAGCATCCGCGAGATCCCGCTCGTGCGCGGCAAGCTGCCCGACTACCAGGAGAACACCTACACGCAGGCGCAGTTCCAGTCCTTCGACACGGCCAGCAACCAGGGCCAGCCGATGACCATGAAGGTCGACGACGAGCGCGTGCCGCACAACGTCCAGCAGGACCAGGACATCAACGTCCAGGTCGACGTGATCGCCTTCTCGTTCGGCATCAATCCGCTCGCCACCGGCACTTTCGGCAGCGTGCTCGGCGGCTGGGGCAACGTCTACGAACACAACCGCGGCATGATGGTGAAGTTCATCGGCGATCTCGGCGAGGGCGATTTCGGCTCCGCCGGCACCCGTCCGGGCGGCTTCATCGGCTCCGTCTTCGACCGGCTCGATCCGAACGTGCCGGCCGAGAAGGAGATGCTGGACAAGATCGCGGACCAGACCAACACGGTCCGGCAGATGTTCACCAGCGAGACCTTCAAGAAGGGCAACGGCGACCCGGCCAAGATGGGCCGCCACATCCTGGCGCTGCAGTCGCTGGCCGAAGAGGCGCTGGCGCTGAAGAACGTCACCGACGAGGCCGCGACCATGTCGAAGGGCTGCAAGTCGGACAAGGATCGCGGCGGCGTCACCGACGTGGAGCTGAAGCACCTCTTGATCACCGACGACATGGGCGGCCGGATCACGCCGGACACCACGCTGGAACGGCAGGACCAGGAAAACTACTACGTCGTGGCGTCGAGCTCCGGCCAGTTGGAGAACCAGCGTCTGAACACCGGCCTGGCCGGTTCCAAGGAAGCCGGCAAGCTGGGCGAGCGCATCCCGTCCAAGACCGTGCGCACCTTCCTGTCGGGCCTCGGCGCCTTCGCGTCCGAATAACGCCCGCGCGCGCAACACGAAACGGCGGCCTCCCGGACCCGGGCGGCCGCCGTTTCCATGGCCGCCGGCCGGCAGGCCGGCGCTCGCATCGGGACTTCCGGAATTCAGCCGGCCGGCGAGCGCTTCGGGGCGTCCGCCGGGCGTCGCCCGGCCGGCGGGCCGGCGGGCGTGCGGCCACGCTTGGCCGCTGGCCGCCTGATGTCGGACGGCGGGCGGATCAGGACGCCGTCGCGCACGCCGTGCAGCAGCGACTCCTTCGTCAGGCGGCGCAACTGACCGGAGCCGTCGCGCCGGAGCAGAGCCGCAACCCGACGCCGCAGGGCCGGCACCAGGCGGACGAGCAGCAGGCCGGCCGCCAGACGCGCCATGCGGAGGCGCGTCCGCCAGGCGAGCCCCGGCGGCAGCGGCACCGCGATTTCGTTGCGATCGTGACCGGTGAAGTATTGGTCGGCATCGCGGTCCTTGCGCGGATCGCCCTCGGGGAAATCGCCCCGGCCGCGGCGCTTCTTCTCCTCGAATTCGTGCCGGGACTTGACCACATAGTGGTTCACCCGCCCCCCGCCGTAACGGATGTCGACCGGCCGGCCCTGGATATCCTCCAGCACCATCGGCGTCCCGTCGGCATGAACCGACAGGCCATGGGAGAGATACGGGGCGTGGACGTGGACGGCATGGAAGGCGAGCCGCCGGGTTGCGGACTTGCCGAGCCGGTTCATCGGATGCCCGGGCGGGGCCGCCTTCTGGAAGCGTTCCATGACCAAGCCGAAGCCCGGCTCGACCCGGCCCGACGAGCCGAAGGTCCGCCAGTTGAAGAAGACCTGGGTGACGGCATCCGGAAAGGTGGCCAGAAAGTCGCCGATCGGCCTCTGCTCATCGAGCAGCAGGAACTCGTCGAGATCGAGGAACACGATCCAGTCGGAGCGCGACTGCAGCACCGCATCGGTGAAGGCCCAGAGCTGCGGCCCGAATTCGGGGCGGTCCGGCTGGTGACGATACTTCACCCGCCCGAGCGCATCGAGGGCGGCCAGCGTCCGGGCGCTGCCGTCGCTGCTGCCGTTGTCGTAGACGACGATCTCGGTGAAGCCGAGCCCTTCGTGATGGGCGATCCATTCGAGGAGATAGCGCCCCTCGTTCTTGGCGCAGGTCGCCAGCGTGACGGTGACGCCCTCCGCCGTCCGCTGCGGACCGGGGTCGTTGTGCGATTGTGCCATGATCCCCAGTGCCATGCGGGTCCGGATACGCGCCGGACCATGCCGCCTTCCGGCGAACCGGGCAAGCATCCATCACGGCAAGCCATCTGGAATTGCAGGCAGGCCGACCGTTGCACCAGATGCCGGCGCAGGACCGGCCCCGGGCGCCCGGGCGGTGCCGGGCACCGGTCAGACCGGCACCCGGTCCTGGCGCTTCAGCGCGGTCATGCTGAAATCGCCATGGGCCTGGCCGATATCGGCCTTGGGGATGCGCAGGACCAGCGATCCGTTGTCCTCGACGATCGTGTAGCGGCCGTTCGGGGTCTGGGCGGCGACGAAATTCTCCAGCTGGCGGCGCGCGGACCGGCCGACGCCCTCGGCGCGGAATTCGAGGGTGTCGCCCTGCTCCTTGACCTGCCACTCGGTCCGGTTCTTGACCATCGGATATTCGAGTTCGGTGTTGCCGCTCATCCAGCTGTGTTCGGAGCTGATCTTCTCCAGCGCGTCGAGCACGTCGAGCGTGTTGCGCTGCGCGGTTTCCGGCGTCATCGGGCTGCGCACGCCGGAGAAGTCGAAATCGTAGACCGCGAGACGATCGCCGAACACGTCGAGGATATGCTCGCGCCGCGACAGATAGGCCTTTTCCATCTCGCCGATCTGGCCGGAGAAATCGAGCCCCGGATTGTCCTTGCCGAAGGTCGCCGCATATTCGCGGAACACCGCCACGTCCTCGTTGGTCTTCGACAGCCGGGCCAGTTCCTTGACGCCCTCCATGCGCTCGGAGAACGGGCTCTGGTCGAAGATCGAGAAGTTCTTGTAGCACTTGCCGTCGAAGATGCTCGGCTGCTCGAACGACATGTCCGAGCGGATGTCCTTGCGGGCCATCAGGTTCTGCCCGCCGGTCTCGAGCGAGTGGCCCGGATCGATGGCGGCGAACTCGTTGCCGACGCGGCCCTTGTTGCCGCCCTTGGAACCGATCGCGTCGCGGTCGCCGAGCAGCAGCATGAAGATCTTGTTGCGGCCCATCTCGCGGATCGAGGTGTCGACCTCGTAGTGGCCGCGGGCATTCTTCACCGGCTTGCCGTCCTCGCCGAGCTTGACCAGTTGCCCGTTGCGCGGGCCGCCGACGATGGCGCCTTCGAAATCGGAGAATTTCTCGCCGTTGCGACCCGACATGTGGGTGCCGTCGAGCAGCAGCTTCGGCACCGGCGGCCCGTTCGGCGGCTGGTAGACGGTCGGCACCAGCTTCATCTTCTGGGCGAAGATGCCGAAACGGCTCATCAGGTCGTTGGCGAGGCTTTCGCGCATCGCGTCGCGGTTGATCGCGTCCGGCGTCTGCCGACGGGCCATCTGGTGGAAGAACTTGCCGATCGCGCCGAAGCCGAAGCTCTTGGCGTTCGATTTCGGCAGCGTATAGGTCCGCTCCTCGCCGCGGCCCGAGCCCTGGGCCTCGCGGTAGTCCAATTTGACGTAGTGCCTGGTGTTGAACTTCTTCTCGTTGTCCATGACGTGCTTCTTGAGCGCGGGGAAGACCCGCTCGCTGCTCTTCAGGGCACCATAGACTTCGGCCTTCAGGTCCGGATTGCGGCTGATGAAATGGAACGGGTCGTCCTTGCCGGGCCGGAAGCCGACCGAGGGATCGCGGGCGGCCAGATACTTGGCCGCCTCCGAGCGCACCGCGTGCGATCCGCTCCAGGGATGCATGCCCCGGTCCAGAAAGGCGTCGGCGCGCACCGAGAAGGCGTGGCCCGGCGTGCTGAGCTTGGCGGTATCCTTCGGGGTCCAGTCCTTCAGCGCCACGAAGCCCGGCTCGACGCCGCGATTCTTGTCGGCGATCACCCGATAGGGGCCGACCACCGTGCCGGTGTCGCGGCTCGGATCGAAGCGCCGGCCGAACGGCGTCATCTGCAGCTTTTCGCGGAAGAATTTGAGACCGTAGCTCGGCTTGTCGGATTTCTTGACCGTGCCCTCGGCGACCTTGTCCTTCGGCACGGCGCGCGTCTTGTCCTGACGGCTGAGCGAGAGATGGCGCGTCCGGCTCGGCTCCGACGTGCGGGCCGACAGACCGTCCATCGTGCCCGTCGGATCGCTCACGCTTCGGGAGCGGTTGTCTCCACGGTCGATCCCGATCGGGACGGACCCGGAAAACTTCAACGAAACGCCCTCAGCCATACCGAAGTCCCCTGCCTGTCCGAACACCCGTCTCGCGACTACAGCCGCAGTATGACGTCTCCGGCCGGTTCCTCTGTCACGGTCGTCACATCGGAAGCGGCGATCGGCGTGCGGCCGGCGACACGATCGGTCCAGTCCCGCGCCACGGTGACGAAATCGGACAGACGGTCGCGCAGGGCGGCCGGATGCTGGCCGGCCAGCGGTACGGTTTCGACCAGCACCGCCATGCGGGTCTCGCGATCGAGCCCGAGCGTCGCCCCGCCGGTGCCGCGCCAGAAGAAGTTGGCGTCGAGCATCGCCTCGGCGAGATCGGCCGGCAGGGGATCGGCCGGCGAGCCGAGCGGCGAGGCCAAGAGCAGCGCGTCCTCCTCGTCGAGAAAGGAGATGTCGACCTGAAGCGTGTCGTCGATGGTCAGGGCGCAGTCCCCGTCCGCATCGAATGCCAGATCGGGCAGCCCGAGCAGCGCGCCAACGTCCCCGATCAGCAACTGAGCCTTCGCCATGTCCATCGATGCGCCTCCTCCGGCCGTCCCGGTCCGTCTTCCAGCCTATTGACCGATTCCCATGCATACCACTTCGGTCACCGGCGGCGTCCCATCCTGGTGACCGGGCCCTGCGAATGGGGTACCGGTAAGGGCGACCATGCTAGTCTGATCCGGACCCGGCGGCGACCCCGACGGCGGATCGGACGGCGTGCCCCGAAGGATCGGACCGGTTCGGCCCGGCCGAGGCCAGAACGGCCGTCGGCGGTGGCGGCGGGCGAAGAATGGCGGAACGGATGCGACCCCGATGACGGCAGAGCCTGACATCCTGGCCCGGCTTGCCGGCGGCCTCGGACTGGACCTCGGTTTCGACGACGACGGTGCGGCCACGGCGCTGATCGCCGACGGCTTGGACGTGACCATCGATCGCAGCCAGGACGGGGCGGAGGTGCTGCTGATCTGCGATCTCGGCCCGCTCGAACGCGGCGCCGCGGCCGCCGACGCCATGCTCGGCCTGCTCGACGCCAACCCGCGGCTGGCCGCCCTCGGCACCGGCACCTATGCCCGCGAGGCGGCGTCCGGCAGCGTGGTCCTGATCGGCCGACGCGCCGTAGCCAGCCTCGATCCCGACCGGTTCGAAGCCTGGTTCGGCGATTTCGTCGATGCGGCCCTCGCCGGGCAGGTCCTCGTCGGGCCGGCGCCGATGCAGCCGGAGGCCGAGGACCTCGTCGAGGATCAGGACGACTTCCGCGGCATCATCTCGGCCGAAGCCCTGCTCGGCCTGTCGTAGGACCCCGGGCATGACCGAATCACCCGACCGGGGAAAACCGCCGACGACGCGCGGCCGGCAGCCGCCGGAACAAAATTCCGGGGGCGAGGACGAACGGCAGCGCCGGGCGGCGCGGCTGGCCGAGGCCCTGCGGGCCAACCTGCGCCGGCGCAAGGCCGCCGGCCGCCCTGAAGGCGCAGAGGAAACCGATCCGCCCGCGACCGAGGCCGGCCCCGACCCCGCCTGACCCTGGGGAAGAGGCGGAAATCCGCCGACTTGTGATCCCGCCCTGCCCACGCTATGGCTCAGCGAAGGGGTGACGCGGGGCTGTCGCGGGACCAGAAGGAACATCCGATCCATGGACAAGATCCGCATCGTGGGCGGCGGGACGCTCGCCGGCACCATCCCGATCTCGGGAGCCAAGAACGCGGCGCTTCCGCTCATGATCGCGAGCCTGCTGACGGCCGACCGGCTGACGCTGGAAAACGTGCCGCGGCTGCGCGACGTGGCCATGCTGCAGCGGATCCTGTCGAACCACGGCGTCGACTATTCGCTCGACGGCAAGCGCCCGGGCCAGGATCACCTGGCCGGTCAGACCATCCATTTCAGCGCCCGCGAGATCGTCGACACCACGGCCCCCTATGATCTGGTCAGCCAGATGCGCGCCAGCTTCTGGGTGGTCGGTCCGCTGCTCGCCCGGATGGGCGAAGCGCGGGTCTCGCTGCCCGGCGGCTGCGCCATCGGCAGCCGTCCGGTCGACTTCTTCATCACCGGCCTGCAGGCGCTCGGCGCCGAGATCGACATCGACCGCGGCTATGTGGTGGCGCGCGCGCCCGGCGGGCGGTTGACCGGCTCGCGGGTCGTGTTCCCGAAGGTGTCGGTCGGCGCGACCCATACGGTCATGATGGCCGCCGCCCTCGCCCGCGGCGAAACCGTGATCGAGAATGCGGCGCGCGAGCCCGAAGTCGCCGATCTCGCCCGCTGCCTGATCGCCATGGGGGCCGAGATCGAGGGCGCCGGCACGTCGACCATCCGCATCCAGGGCCGCGACAGCCTGCACGGGGCGACCCATCGCGTGCTGCCCGATCGCATCGAGACCGGCACCTACGCCATGGCGGTGGCGATGACCGGCGGCGACGTTCTGCTCGAAGGCACGTCCTACGACCTGCTGGCCACCGCGCTCGAAACCCTGAAGAGCGCCGGGGTCGACGTGACCTCCACCCCGGCCGGCATCCGGGTGCGACGCAACGGCAACGGCATCCAGCCGGTCGACGTCACCACCGAGCCCTTCCCGGGCTTCCCGACCGATCTGCAGGCGCAGTTCATGGCCCTGATGAGCCGGTCCCAGGGCCGGTCGCGCATCACCGAGACCATCTTCGAGAACCGCTTCATGCATGTCGCGGAACTCGCCCGGCTCGGCGCCCACATCCATCTCGACGGCCAGGTGGCGACCGTCGAGGGCGTCGACCGACTGATCGGCGCTCCCGTCATGGCGACCGACCTGCGCGCCTCGGTGTCGCTGGTCATCGCCGGGCTGGCGGCCGAAGGCGAAACCATCGTCTCGCGCGTCTACCATCTCGACCGCGGCTTCGAGCGCCTGGAAGAGAAGCTGTCGCGCTGCGGCGCCTCGATCGAGCGGATCGGCGGCGAAGGCGCCCGCTGAGCGACGGCCGGGCAAGCCTTTGAGATACCGGTAAGCATATGCCGTGAAATGCATTTTTGTGCCGGACCGACGGTCATTCGACGCAACGACGAAATCTGACGGAAACATGTCGGTGCTAGTCATGGACCCCAACGCCGCTGCCGAGCACCCGACGGGGGCGTGAATTCGGAGGAGCTTGTCTATGATCCGTGGTCTCGTTATCGCCGCCGCCGCCGGCGTGGCGCTCACTTTCGCCGCCCCCGCCTCGGCCCTCGACACCGCCAAGGTCGATGCGGCCGGCGCCCCGTCGACCGGCTGGGAGCACAGCTCCGTTGCGGGCAAGAAGATCTACTACGTCGCCCCGGTCTACAAGGTGAAGGTGCGCCGTCCCGTCTATGTGGCCCCGGTCTATGTCGCGCCGGTCTACAAGGTCAAGCGCAAGGTCTACTACTACTATTGAGATCCGACACGGCCATCGCGGCCTGAGGCCGCCCGTGCAGCGAAGCCCGGAGCCATGGCTCCGGGCTTTTTCGTATCCGCAGACCGGCGGGCAGGATGCGGATTCTTCCGCACACGGCCCCTTTCGCCTCGGATCGGGGTGCGTCGGCATTGCACCCGGGCCCGCTCTTTCCTAAGTGAGGGCCGGATCCCAATCGGCACGCGGGCGGCGGTCCCGGGCGCGGCGAAGCGGGTGGCGGAACATGACGTTGAAACTGGTGGCGCTGGATGGCGAGGATCTCGCCGTGCTTTCGGCCTGCGTCCAGGATGCGGTGATCAAGGTCGGCGATCTCGACTGGCAGCCCAAGGCCGGGCTGTTCGCGCTGGCCATGAACCGCTTCGCCTGGGAGCAGACCCCGGGCGCGGAGCCTGCGCGCAGCGGCACCGCGGCCTTCGAGCGGCGCCGTGCCTGTCTGCATTTCGCCCGCGTCGGCCGGGTCCGCAGCCACGGCATCGACCGCCATCGCCCCGGCGAGGTGCTGGTCCTGCTGGCGATCACCTTCACGCCGTCGGAAGGGCCGAGCGGAACCGTCGAACTGCTGTTCGCCGGCGGTGCCGCCATCCGGCTCGACGTCGAATGCCTCGAGGCGCAGCTGTCCGATCTCGGCGGCGCCTGGGCGACCGGCAACCTGCCTGCCCACGAGCGCTGAGCGCCGGCCCGTCGCGCGGACGACACGGCGCGTCGGCGCGACGCTGCTCGCGGTCGACAAGGCCGGCCGCCGCCGCTAAGCATGCCGCGACCTGATCTGACCGGAGCGGCGACGTGGCCATTCGTCTCGACATCACCGATCCCAATTTCGAAGCCCGCTTCGCGGCCTTCCTGGCGACCAAGCGCGAGGTCTCCGAGGAGGTCGACGACGCCGTCCGCGCCATCCTGGCCGACGTGCGCCAGCGCGGCGACGCGGCCCTGGTCGATCTCTCCCGGCGCTTCGACCGCGTCGAGCTCGACGGCCGGCTGCGCATCACCGCGGACGAGGTCGACCGCGCCATCGCCGCCGTCGACCGGGAGACGCTCGACGCCCTGACCTTCGCGCGCGACCGCATCCGCGCCCACCACGAACGCCAGCGGCCGGCCGACGACCGCTACACCGACGCGCTCGGCGTCGAACTCGGCTCACGCTGGACCGCCGTCGAGGCGGTCGGCCTCTACGTTCCGGGCGGCACGGCGAGCTATCCGTCCTCGGTCCTGATGAATGCGGTTCCGGCCGCCGTGGCAGGCGTGCCGCGCATCGTCATGGTGGTGCCGACGCCCGACGACCGGCTGAACCCGCTGGTGCTGGCCGCCGCCCGGCTCGGCGGCGTGCAGGAGATCTACCGCGTCGGCGGCGCCCAGGCGGTCGCGGCGCTCGCCTACGGCACCGAGACCATCCGGCCGGTCGCCAAGATCGTCGGCCCGGGCAATGCCTATGTGGCCGCCGCCAAGCGCCGGGTGTTCGGCACCGTCGGCATCGACATGATCGCCGGCCCGTCGGAAGTGCTGGTCATCGCGGATGCCGGCAACGATCCCGACTGGCTGGCCGCCGACCTGCTTGCCCAGGCCGAACACGACCCCGCCGCGCAGGCGATCCTGATCACCGACGCCCCCGACCTCGCCGACGCGGTCGAGGCGGCCGTCGCCCGTCAGCTCGCCCGCCTGCCGCGCGGCGAGACGGCGGGGGCCAGCTGGCGCGACTTCGGCGCGGTGATCGTGGTCCGCTCGCTCGACGAGACCGTCGCGCTCGCCGACCGCATCGCCGCCGAACATCTCGAACTCGCCGTCGCCGACCCGGAGGCGCTGGCCGGGCGCATCCGCAATGCCGGCGCGGTCTTCCTCGGCCGGCACACGCCGGAGGTGATCGGCGACTATGTCGGCGGCTCCAACCATGTCCTGCCGACGGCGCGCTCGGCCCGCTTCTCCTCGGGCCTCGGCGTGCTCGACTTCATGAAGCGCACCTCGATCCTGAAGGTCGGCCCGGAGGCGTTGCGCGCGCTGGGGCCCGCCGCGATCGCGCTGGCAAAGGCGGAGGGGCTCGATGCCCATGCCCGCTCGGTCGCGATTCGCCTCAATCTGTGACAAGCTCGCTGAAAGATCCTGGGGGGAGTCACGCCCGACATGGCGGAGCCGCAAGAACAGAGGCCCGGAGCCCGGCTGATCGAGATTCATCTCGACGACCAGTCGATCGCCCGGTCGACCGCCGACGTGGAACACGAACGCGCGGTCGCGATCTACGACCTGATCGAGGAGAACCATTTCGAGCCGTGCGGCCATGACGGCGGGCCCTATCGGCTGCGCATCGGGCTGATCGACAACAAGCTCCGGCTGGAGATCGTCGACACCGGCAGCGACGGCACCTTCACCCACATCCTCTCGCTGTCGCCCTTCCGGAAGATCGTGAAGGACTACTTCATGGTCTGCGAGAGCTACTATGCGGCCATCCGCAGTTCGACCCCGGCGCAGATCGAAGCCATCGACATGGGCCGGCGCGGCCTGCACAACGAGGGCTCGAAGGTGCTCATGGATCGGCTCGCCGACAAGGTGACCATGGACTTCGACACCGCGCGCCGCCTGTTCACCCTCGTCTGCGCCCTGCACTGGAAAGGGTGACGGTGGTGGAGCGGACGCGGCCGAGCGCCGTCCTCTTCGCCTGCTCGATGAATGCCGTCCGCTCGCCCATGGCCGAGGCGATCGCCAAGCACCTGTTCAATCGCAAGATCTATTTCCAGTCGGCCGGCGTGCGCCCGGGCGGCGAACTCGATCCCTTCGCCGTCAAGGTGCTGGAGGAGATCGGGCTCGACATTTCGCGGCACCGGCCGCGCACCTTCGACGACATCGAGGATTCCAACTTCGACCTGATCGTCACGCTGGCGCCCGAGGCCCACCACAAGGCGCTCGATCTGACGCGGACCCAGGCGATGGATGTCGAATACTGGCCGACTCAGGATCCGCAGCTCGCCTCCGGATCGCGCGAGCAGATTCTCGAGGCCTATCGCACCGTGCGCGACGGCCTGATGCGGCGCATCAAGGACCGTCTCGGCTGGTCGCCGCAGGCGCATGACTGACCGTCCCCGGCACGGGGTTACCGTTTGCCCATGCCCTCCAAACCGTTGGGACCTGGGCCCTCTTCCGCCCGGGCCATCGCGATGGCATGCTTTTTTGACCATACGAGCCCGGTGGGCCGATTGGGGGTGTCGATGCGCAGCTCGCGCGGGGCGCGCGGTCTGGAGAAATCATCCGGAAGCATGTCCCTGCTAAAGGCTCCCCAGGACGGGGTGCAGCGATACAAGGTCGGGACATCGCCGGGCGGGGAGAGGCACATGGACAGGAAACTACTGCTTTCGGTCGTCCTCGGCGCGACCTTCTGGGCCGGAGCCGCGCAGGCGCGCGATCTTGCCAGCATGTCGGGCGAGGAGATCACGGCGCTGCAGCGCCGGTTGACCGATGCCGCCTGCTATAGCGGCGCCATCGACGGACGCGCCAACGAAGCCCTGTCGCGCGCCGTCGCGACCTGTCCGACCCAGGACCCGGTGCTGCGCATCGAGACGGGCATGCACACGGCCATCATCTGGCCGTTCGGCGTCGACCAGAACTGCACCGTGATGGCGACCGGCTCCTACGACAAGTCGGTCCGTCTCTGGTCGCTGCCGGATGGCCGGCCGATCGAGACCCTGCGCCTGCCGATCGGCCCGGCCGAAGGCGGCAAGCTCTATGTGGCGACGCTGTCGGCCGACGGGCGCTATGTCGCCGCCGGCGGCTGGGACGCCGGCTGGGACAAGGGCCTGAAGGCCGGCGTCTACGTCTTCGACCGCACCGCCCGCACGCTGCGCCGCCTCGGCGGCTTCGAGAACGTCATGCATTCGCTGGCCTTCTCGCCCGACGGCAGTCGCCTGGCGGTCGGCCTCAGCGGCCAGAACGGCATCCGCATCCTGGACGTGGCCACGGGGCGCGAACTGGCTGCGGACCGCGATTACAAGGGCGAGGTCTACGGCCTGAAATTCGACCGCGACGGCGCGCTGGTCTCCGTCAGCTACGACAATTTCATCCGCCGCTACGATGCCGGCGGCAAGCTGACCGCCCGCGCCCGGCTGCCGGAGACGACCAAGCCGCAATCGCTCGCCTTCGATCCGACCGGCCAGCGGATCGCCGTCGCCTACTACAAGAATCTCGCCGTCACCTATCTGGACGCCCGCACCCTCGCGGTCACCGGCAAGAGCGAAACCGGCGGCCTGACCAGCGGCGACCTCTTCTCGGTCACCTGGGCCAATGACGGGCGCACGATCTACACCGCCGGCTCGGCCGGCAACCCGACCATCGTGCGGCGCCTGACCCCCGACGGCAAGCGCATCGGCAACGACAGCCCGGCCTCGAACAACTCGATCATGGGCCTGCAGCCCTGCGGCTCGAAGGCCATCTTCACCTCCTCCGATCCCTCGATCGGCACGGTCGATCCGGACGGCCGCGTCACCACGCTGCAGGGCGTGCGCATCCTCGACGCGCGCACCAAGTTCGGCGATGCCTTCGCGGTCTCGCAGGACGGCCGCACCCTGCGCTTCGGGCTCGGCATCGGCGCCAAGGACCCGGTCGTGTTCGACCTCGACGGCGGCCGCCTGACGGATTCGCCCGGCGTTCCGGCCGGCCTGAGCGGCCCGTCGACCGTCGGCTTCCGCATCGACAAATGGCAGGACGACACCGCCCCGACCTTCGAGGGCAAGCCGATCGCGCTCGACAATTACGAGGTCTCGCGCTCGCTGGTCACCCGCCCGGACCGTTCGGGCTTCCTGATCGGCACCGGCTGGTCGCTGCGCGCCTACGACGCCAAGGGCACGCCGCGCTGGAAGGTGCCGGTCCCCGGCACCGCCTGGGGCGTCAACTTCGCCCAGAACGGCCGGGTCATCCTGGCGGCGCATGGCGACGGCACGATCCGCTGGTACCGGTGGTCGGACGGGAAGGAACTGCTGGCGCTGTTCATCGACGTGCCGACGCGGCGCTGGGTGGCGTGGACGCCGACGGGCTACTACACGGCCTCGGCCGGCGGCGAGGACCTGATCGGCTGGCACGTCAACCGCGGCTGGAACCAGCTCGCCGACTTCTTCCCCGCCGCCCGCTTCCGCGATCGCTTCAACCGCCCCGACGTGGTCGCCAAGGTGCTCGACACCCTCGACGAGGACCAGGCCGTCGTCGCCGCCAATGCGGTCGCCAAGCGCAAGCCCGACAATGCCGTCTCCATCGAGACCCAGCTGCCGCCGGTCATCTCCGTCGTGCCGCCGGCCGGCGGCACCAACTTCACCGGCCAGGAACTGACCCTCGAATACGAGCTGCGCTCGCCCTCCGGCCTGCCGGTCACCGGCATCGACGTGCTGATCGACGGCCGCGCCGGCGACGCCACCCGCGGCATCGCCCGCACCGACGGCAAGCCGATCGACACCGGCAAGGGCCGCATCACCGTCACCCTGCCGCAGCGCGACGTGGAGGTCTCCCTGATCGCCCGCGCCGGCGACAAGACCAGCGAGCCGGCCCGCGTCAAGCTCGCCTATGCCGGCCAGAAGCAGGACCCCGCCGCCCTGCTCAAGCCCAAGCTCTATGTCCTCGCCGTCGGCGTCGCCAAGTACCAGGACTCCTCCGTCGAGCCCCTCGGCCTGCCCGGCAAGGACGCCTCCGACTTCGCCAAGGCCATGCTGGCCCAGAAGGGCGGCATCTACGGCGACGTGGTGGTCCGTTCCCTGATCGACGGCGACGCCACCCGCGACGGCATCGTCGAGGGCCTGGAATGGCTGGAGAAGCAGGTCACCAGCCGCGACATCGGCATGATCTTCCTGGCCGGCCACGGCTATCTCGACAATGCCGGCGCCTTCTGGTTCCTGCCCGTCGACGCCTCGATCTCCAAGCTCAGGAGCCGCGGCATCAACAAGGAGGACATCCGCTCGACGCTCAGCCGGCTCGCCGGCAAGGCCGTGCTGTTCCTCGACGCCTGCCATGCCGCCGGCGTCTCGGCCGACAAGACCCGCGGCTCGGTCGACATCAACGGCGTCGTCAACGAACTGGCGGCGAGCGAGAACGGCGTCGTCGTGTTCGGCTCCTCGACCGGCAAGGAACTGTCGATCGAGAACGCCGCCTGGGGCAACGGCGCCTTCACCAAGGCGGTCATCGAGGGCATCGCCGAGGGCAAGGCCGACCTCCTGAAGAACGGCGTCATCACCCTCTCCGAGCTCGATGTCTACGTCGCCGAGCGCGTCAAGGTCCTCACCGACGGCCGCCAGCATCCCGTCATGTCCAAGCCCGGCACCATCCCGGACTTCTCCATCGCCATCCAGAAGCGCTGACAATCCGCAAAGGCCGCCCCGTTCCGGGCGCGGCCTTTGCCATCGGCCGTCCATCGAGCAGGACGGCCAAGCCGCCCCCAACCCGGATTCCGGAACGGCCCGAACCGGGCCAGCCGCGACGCCCGCTACAGGCGGATGACGGTCGCGAACCGAAACGCAGGAGCGACATCGCATGTTGAAGCGATTCTGCATCACCGTCGCGCTCGGGGCGCTGACGGCCGCCGCGCCGGCCGGTGCCCGCGACCTCGCCAGCTACGCGCCGGAGGAGATCTCCGCCCTGCAGCGCCGGCTGACCGATGCCGGCTGCTACACCGGCGCGATCGACGGCCGACGCAACGAGGCGCTCGCCCGCGCCGTCGGGTCGTGCCCGGACCAGGAACCGGTCCTGCGCATCGAGACCGGCATGCATTCCGGCCTGCCCGGCCCGATCGGCGTCGACGCCGCCTGCACGGTGCTGGCCACCGGCGCCGCCGACAAGACCGTCCGGCTCTGGTCGATGCCGGACGGCAAGCCGATCGAAACCCTGCGCCTGCCCGTCGGGGCCGGCAATTTCGGCAAGATCTACGCCACGGCGCTCAGCAACGACGGCCGCTACGTCGCCGCCGGCGGCTGGGATGCCGCCCGCGACAAGGGCCAGCGCTACGGCATCTACCTGTTCGACCGGGTCGCCCGGACGATGCGCCGGATCGGCGATTTCGACAACGTCATCGACAGCCTGGCCTTTTCGCGCGACGGTCGCCGCATCGTCGCCGGCCTCGGACGCGACAACGGCATCCGCGTGCTCGACGTGGCCACCGGCCGCGAACTGATGGCCGACAAGGACTACAAGGACGACACCTACGGCGTCCTGTTCGATGCCGCCGGCACGCTCTACGCGACCAGTTCGGACGGCTTCATCCGCCGCTACGACGCGGCCATGAAGCGGACCCACAAGATCAAGGCTCCGGACGGACCGCAGCCCGCCATGCTGGCGATCGATCCGACCGGCCGACGGCTCGCGGTCGGCTATGACGAGACGGTCGGCTTCTCGATGCTCGATGCCGCAACCCTGCAGCCGCTCGCCAAGGCCGAAGTCGGCGACGTCAAGTCGGGCACGCTCTATGCCGCGGCCTGGTCGTCGGACGGCCGCTTCGTCATGACCGGCGGCCGCACCGGCAATCCGAAGATCCTCCGGGCACTCGGCCCGGACGGCCGCAAGGTCGGCAACGACCGGACGGTCCAGGCCGGCACCATTCTCGATCTGAAGACCTGCGGCGACAAGATCGCCTACATCGCCGCCGATCCGACCTTCGGCACCATCGCGGCCGACGGCAAGGTCTCGGTCCTGCAGATGCAGCGCGGCATGGACGCGCGCAACAAGCTGCGCGACGCCTTCACGGTGTCGCCGGACGGCCGCAGCGTGCGCTTCGGTCTCGGCTATTCGGACACCAATCCGATCCTGTTCGATCTCGATGCCGGCGGCATCAGCGACGCGCCGAACAAGATCCCCACCCACCTGACCGCCGACATCACCGGCCTGAAGGTGGACAAGTGGGAGGACGAATACGAGACGAGCATCGGCGGCAAGAAGCTCGAGCTGGACAGCTACGAGCGCGCCCGCTCGCTGGCGGTCCGGCCCGACCGTTCGGGCTTCGCACTCGGCACCGGCTGGGCGCTGCGCGCCTACGACGCCAAGGGAACCCTGCGCTGGCGCCAGCAGGTGCCGGCGACGACCTGGGGCGTGAACATGGCCCAGGAGGGCCGCATCATGGTCGCCGCCCATGCGGACGGCACGATCCGCTGGTACCGCTGGTCCGACGGCAAGGAACTGCTGGCGCTGTTCATCGACGTACCGACGCGGCGCTGGGTGGCGTGGACGCCGACGGGCTACTACACGGCCTCGGCCGGCGGCGAGGACCTGATCGGCTGGCACGTCAACCGCGGCTGGAACCAGCTCGCCGACTTCTTCCCCGCCGCCCGCTTCCGTGACCGCTTCAACCGCCCCGACGTGGTCGCCAAGGTGCTCGACACCCTCGACGAGGACCAGGCCGTCGTCGCCGCCAACGCGGTCGCCAAGCGCAAGCCCGACAATGCCGTCTCCATCGAGACCCAGCTGCCGCCGGTCATCTCCG
>NZ_LJYW01000001.1:5093154-5182485 GCF_001305515.1 Prosthecodimorpha hirschii | reverse complement strand
GCATCGTCGAGGGCCTGGAATGGCTCGAGAAGCAGGTCACCAGCCGCGACATCGGCATGATCTTCCTGGCCGGCCACGGCTATCTCGACAATGCCGGCGCCTTCTGGTTCCTGCCCGTCGACGCCTCGATCTCCAAGCTCCGGAGCCGCGGCATCAACAAGGAGGACATCCGCTCGACGCTGAGCCGGCTCGCCGGCAAGGCCGTGCTGTTCCTCGACGCCTGCCATGCCGCCGGCGTCTCGGCCGACAAGACCCGCGGCTCCGTCGACATCAACGGCGTCGTCAACGAACTGGCGGCGAGCGAGAACGGCGTCGTCGTGTTCGGCTCCTCGACCGGCAAGGAACTGTCGATCGAGAACGCCGCCTGGGGCAACGGCGCCTTCACCAAGGCGGTCATCGAGGGCATCGCCGAGGGCAAGGCCGACCTCCTGAAGAACGGCGTCATCACCCTCTCCGAACTCGATGTCTACGTCGCCGAGCGCGTCAAGGTCCTCACCGACGGCCGCCAGCATCCCGTCATGTCCAAGCCCGGCACCATCCCGGACTTCTCCATCGCCATCCAGAAGCGCTGAACCCGAACCGACCACCAGCGCCGCGGCCCCTGAGGCACGCGGCGCCGTCTCCGTCCCGTCGGCCCACCATGCGGCGGCGCCCCATCCGGCGCCCGGCCGCGTGGCCCCGAAAGCCCCTTTTGCCGGCGCGCGATTGCGCTACACTCCCCTCGCCCCGCCTCGCCCGGCGCGAGGCGATCCGGTGCCGGAAGCCGCCCGCGCAGCCCTGCGCGCGGTCCGGATTCGCACAGCTACGTTCCCGGTTTCCTTTTGCGCGCCGATCCGGTAGTTTCCGCGCATTCATTTCCCCTGACCCGGAAGACTCATGACCAAGGAAGAAATCCTGGAATTTCCCGCGCTCGTCACCGAGCTCCTGCCGAACGCGACCTTCCGCGTGAAGCTGGAGAACGATCACGAGATCATCGCGCACACCGCCGGCCGCATGCGCAAGAACCGCATCCGCGTTCTGGCGGGCGACAAGGTGCTGGTCGAGATGACGCCCTACGACCTCACCAAGGGCCGCATCACCTACCGCTTCAAGTGACTGGCCGCTTCAAGTGACCGGCCGCTTCAAGTGACCGGCCGGGAGCCGAACGCGGCTTCGCGCCGGCCGCCTCCGGCGCTCCCTCGACCGCCCTCGGGATGCGCAGCCTTCCGGCGCCGGCCCGCCACCGGGTGCAGCCCAAAGGGGTTAAGCCCTCCGGGGTTCAGCCCAAAGGGGTTCAGCCCTCGATCGGGTCTCCCCCGCGACCGGGTCCAGCCCGCCTCCCGGTTCCGTCTCGCCTCCCGCTGCCGTCTCGCCGTCGGTCGCCAGCCCGTCTTCGGGCACCCTCCCGCCCTCGGGCGCCTGTCCGGACCCTCGCCATGCCCGACGCCGTTCGCCCGAAGCTCGTTCTCGCCTCCGCCTCGCCGCGCCGCCTCGGGCTTCTGCAGCAGGTCGGCATCGAGCCGGATGTCCTGAAGCCGACCGACCTCGACGAGACGCCGAAGAAGTCCGAACTGCCGCGCTCGCTCGCGACCCGGCTCGCCGCCGAGAAGGTCGCCGCCGGCATCGCCTGGACGAAGCAGGATGCCGATCTCGCCGGCAGTCTTGTGCTGGCCGCCGACACGGTGGTGGCGGTCGGCCGGCGCATCCTGCCCAAGGCCGAGACGATCGACGAGGCCGTCGCCTGCCTGCGCCTGCTGTCCGGCCGTTCGCACCGGGTTTGGACCGGCGTCGCGCTGGGCTCCGACAAGCTGTCCGTGCGCTCGCGCCTGGTCGAGGCGCGCGTCCGCTTCAAGCGGCTGTCGGCGGACGAGATCGACGCCTATGTGGCCTGCGGCGAATGGCGCGGCAAGGCCGGCGCCTATGCGGTGCAAGGCATCGCCGGCAGCTTCGTGGTCAAGATCGTCGGTTCCTACACGACCATCGTCGGCCTGCCGCTCTCCGAGACCGTCGGCCTGCTGGAAGCCGCCGGCTACCCGGTCCGCGCCGGATGGTCGTCCCCGATCGTCGCCTCCGCCTGAGCATCGGCGCGAGGACCGGATCGCGCCCGTCCGGGGCGGTCCACCGCCGTGCCCCGCCCGGCTGCCGGCCACGATCGCCGTCAAACATTTGCCGGCACTCGATTGCCTGCACATGGTTGCTGACGCCTTGCGCGGCCGTCACGCCGCGGTCGGATCGCCCGATCGAGACGAGCCCGTTACGACGGGCCTGGCCCCGGCCGCGACCGCCCGGCCCCGAGCCACCCGGGCGCCGCCGGCCCGACGCGCGGCGCGCTTCTGTCCCCGCACCGGTCACTTCAGCGCGCAGGCCGTGACGCGCACGATCCTGACCGTCTGGCCGAGCTGCGGCGTCACGTCGCCGAGTTCGGCGATGACGAAGCCGCCGGTCTCGCCGGGCGGAACGAAGCTCCGCGTGCTGCTGACCACCTCGTTCAGCGTCGGCACCTGGTGGCGCACCTCCATGCGGCGCAGGATGCGCCCCGCCAGCACGTTGCGCACCTCCCAGACGAAGCTCGACAGCATCACCAGGGGCGGGCCGCTCGCCGCGCGGAGTTCGCCGAGTTCGGCCTCCGTCAACGCCGTCTCCGGGCAGTTGGCATAGGCGGCGGCATCCTGCCCGCCGGTCGTGAAGCGGGTCCTGATCTCGCCCTCGCACTGGTCGCGGCAGGCATTGAGCGACCGGCGCACCGAATCGTCGTCGAGGCGCCCGGCCGCCAGCCGCTCGTTGGAACATTGCAGCACGCAGCCGCCCGCCCCCGGCACGGCGCGCCGGAACTGCTGCGCTTCGGCAGCCTCCGGTCCCAATCCCGCCGCCGCGGCCGCAAGCAGCGCCGCCATCGCAACGCCCGCCCGTCCCAGTCTCGCCGCCCGTTCCGCAAACCTGCCCATCGCCTTCATGCCTCCCCGTTGTTCGTTGTCTTCGCCGGCCGTGGCCAGCCCGCCCGTCCGCCGCCGCGCCCCGCCCCTTCGCTTAACGAGGCGGTTCGCATCCGCGCCTTGAACGTACCGCCGGGCCGTGATTTTCAGTGATCCGACCGATCCGCCGCGCCGCACGGCGCCACGCACCGAGACCGACATGAGCACCGCCGCACCGCCCCGCCACACCGCCCGTCCCTGTCCGATCTGCTCGCGCATGTCGCTGGCGGCCCATCATCCCTTCTGTTCCGATCGCTGCCGCAAGGTCGACCTGAATCGCTGGCTCTCCGGCGTCTACGCGATTCCGGCCGCCGATCCCGCCGACGACGAATTCGACGACCCGCCCGCCACCCGCTGACCGCGGCCCGCGCGCAGGCCGGCGAACGTATCCGCGCCGCTCCGGCACGATCCATGCGGCCCCGGCACCGATCCGCCCGAACTGCCCCTTCCGGCACCGGTCCATCCCAACTCCCCCGTCCCGGTACCCGGCGCCACCGCGCCGGGCGATTCGCCCCGCGGACGGCGAGCGCCCGGCCCGGCAGCCTCTGCCGACGCGGACAACCGCCAGCCGCGGACATGAACCCGCTGCGGACATATGCCCGCCGCGGCGTCCCCGCCGCGCCGGCCCGGCCATCCCCCGCCACCGCCACCCGGTATCGCCCCCGCCGAAAGCCCCGGCGCGCGGCCGATTCCAGACCCGGAGCCCGCGCCGATCCTGCCGCCGTCCTGCCCTATACGGCACCGCCGGCCGTTGGATTTCGAAAGCCGGATCAAGTCCCAACTATCTGCACCAAGGCTCTGGACAAGCCCCCCGCCCACCCACTATAACCCCGCCACTTCCGGTCCGGACCGCCACGGTCCTGGCCACGGAGCCCAGGTAGCTCAGCTGGTAGAGCAGCGGATTGAAAATCCGCGTGTCGGCGGTTCGACTCCGTCCCTGGGCACCACTCTCCCTTTCGAACATCCCCCAAAACACAGACAAGCGCGCCGTCCTCGCGCAGCTTGGCCCCTGCGCCGTCCCATCGATCGGGGGGCGAAGTTGGCTTTGCGGTCTGGGAGGAGCGGTCTATGGGCGCGTTCGGATCGCGTCCGCGCACGGCCGTGCGGGAGACAGGTAATCGGCCGTGTGTCGGGGAACCGCTGATCGGGCCGCGAACGCCCGGGCGGCTAGCCGACGACCGGGAGCTGGGACAGGTCGACCGTGCCGTGCTGGCTGCTGAAGGTCAGGGTTCGACCGGAACTCTGCTGTTGCGCGACGCCGCCGATCACATGCGCGCCGGTGTCGTAGATGACGCGCTTGCCGCCGTCTTCGACAACGAGGCGCCGTACGCCCGGGAAGAAGGCATAGCGCATGTCGTTCTGGCTGCCGGCCGCGGCCGGCGGACCGAATTCGGCGGGCCAACCGCCCTGCCGGGACCAACCGCCCTGCCGGGGCCAATCGCCCTGCCGGGGGGGATCGCCCTCGGGGCCGCCGGCCGGCTCGTCGAAGGGCAGATCATTCTTGCGCAGGGCTTCGGCGAGATCGCCGAGGACACCGTCCAGTTTGGCCTTCATCGCCGTGTTGAACATGTCGCCGACCATGCTCATGCCGCCGGCCGACCACTGCGCCATGCCGCCGAAGTCGGGATGGGAGAACTGCGCCATCGTGCCGCCGCCCTGTCGAAGGGCGCCCAGGGCGCTCTCCACGGCCGCCACGCTGACGCCATGCGCCGCGGCGATCTTCGCCACCCGCTCGGACGCGGGTGCGGCCTGGCCGGATCGGGCCGCCTCGCCCGAGCGGGCGCCCTGCCCCGCCTCCGCCCGATTGTCGGGGTCGATCCGGTTTCCGTATCCGTCCTTCATGGCGCATCCCTCGCTTCGGACCAGCCGCGCCGCGTCATGCGCGGGCTCTGTCGGGGACAACGCGTGGGACCGGCAGAGGCTCCCGGCCGGCGCGAATAAAGATGGGCCGCGCAAGCCGGGAGGAAACCGGTTCGGAAAGGCGTTTGCGCCGGTGCCAGGCCGTTCGCGGGTCCTTGGCGACGCGGATGCCCCATCCGGGGCCTGGGCCCGGCGGTCAGCGGCGGTCGTTCTCGGTGAAGAACTGCATCAGCGCCTCGGCCAGGAATTCGGGCTGCTCCTCCGGGATCCAGTGGCCGCATTCGGGGACGCTGCCGCCGCGGACATCCTCGGCGACGCGGCGCAACGATTCGATGCACTCCATGCCGCGGCCGAAGGCCTTCTCGCCGCCGAGCGCCAGGACCGGCATGGTCAGCTTGCCGAGGCGGTCGAGATTGGCGCGGTTGTCGGCCGCATCCGTCGGCAGGGCGCGATAGAATTCCAGCATCGCCCGGAAGGTGCCGAACTTGCGGTAGGAGCGGAAATATTCCTCCTGGTCGGCCGGTGGGATGGCGTTCGGCCGGTGGCCGTAATTGTCGAACAGCCAGCCGAGCACCAGCTCCTCGCGGCCGATGCACAGGGCCTCCGGCAGGTCGAGCGTGCGGAAGAAGGCGTGGTGCCAGCGCCGGCCGCCCTGCGAGAAGTCGGCGCCGTCGCCGGGAATGACCACGTCCAGGATCGCCAGGCTCTTGACCGCCTCGCGGTGATGGGCGGCGAGCGAGAAGGCGACCGGGCCGCCCCAGTCGTGGCCGGCGAGATGGAAGCGGTCGATGCCGAGACGGCGGGTCAGCGCCCAGAGATCGGCCGCGATGGTCTTCTTGTCGTAGCCGGTGGCCGGACGCGAGCTGTCGCCGAGGCCGCGCAGGTCGGGCGCGATCACTGTGTAGCGCTCGGCCAGCCGCGGCATGATGTGGCGCCACTCGTAGGAGGTCTGCGGAATGCCGTGGACGAGCAGCACGGGGTCGCCCTGCCCGGCCGTCAGATAGTGGAGCGAGACGCCGTCGAGATCGACGAAATGGCTGGTCGCGGAGGTCATGGCAGGATCCTGGAACGGGGCCGGCGGAGGCGCGGCCCGACTGTCGGACGGGAGAGGATGAGCGGCCGAAGGCAGAGCGGCGCCGCGCACCGGCGACGGCGGCGGCAACCGGGCCGCCGCCGGGACCGGCTCACGGCGGGCGGGATCGGATCAGGCGAGCTTGCCGGTCGATTCCTCGAGGATGTTCCAGGCTTCCTCGCCGAACTTGCCGCGCCACTCGGTGTAGAAGCCGGCCTTGCGCAGCTGCTCGCGGAAGGGGGTCGGGTCGACCTCGTTGAAGATCAGCCCCTTGGCGGCGAGATCGGCCTTGAGCGCGGTGTTCTGGCGGGCGACCTCCTCGCGCTCGGCCACGCACTGCGCGTTGACGATGCGCGCGACCGTCTCCTTGATGTCGGCCGGCAGCGGCTCCCAGGCGCGCCGGTTCATCAGGAACCACCAGCCGTCCCACATGTGGTTGGTGAGCGAGCAGTATTTCTGCACCTCGAACAGCTTGGCGGCCGAGATGATGGCCGGCGGATTCTCCTGGCCGTCGACGATCCGGGTCTGCAGCGCCGAATAGACCTCGGCGAAGTTGATCGCGGTCGGCGCGGCGCCGAGCGACTTGAAGAGCGAGGTCCACAGCGCGCTGACCGGCACGCGGATCTTGAAGCCCTGCAGGTCGCCGGGGTCCTTGATCGGCTTGGTCGAGGTGGTGATCTGGCGGAAGCCGTTGTCCCAGATGCGGTCCATGACCATCAGGCCGGCCTTGTTGATCTGGCCGCGCAGATGGATGCCGAGCTTGCCGTCGAGCGCGCTCCACAGCGCCTGATAGTCCTTGAAGGCGAAGCCGAGGCCGTAGATCGAGGCCGACGGGATCAACGTCGAGAGAACGTTGACGCCGGACAGCATGAAGCTCTCCAGCGCGCCGGAACGCAGCTGCGAGAACATGTCGGAATCGCCGCCGAGCTGGTTGTTCGGGAACAGCTGCAGATCGAAGCGGCCGTTGGTCTGTTCGGCGATCTGGGTCGAGGCCTTGCGCAGATAGATGTTGAGCGGATGGGTCTCGGGTACGTTGGTGCCGAGCTTGAAGGTGAATTCGGCGGCCTTGGCATAGCGCAGCGGCAGGGCGCAGCCGAGAACCGTGGCGGCGCCGAGGGTGGCGAAGCCGCGCCGGGTGATGCGGGTCATGGGCGTTTCTCCGGATTGTTCAGGTTTTGCGTCGGCGGATCAGACGGCGGGCGCGGGCTTGCGGTCGCCGAACATCAGGCCGGCGGCGCGGAAGCCGCCGTCGACGTTGAGCGTGTGGCCGTGGACGTAGCGGGCCTCGTCGGAGCACAGGAACACCGCCGCGTCGGCGATCTCCTCGGGCGTGCCGTAGCGGACCATCGGGATCAGGTAGTTGTAGGCGGCGCGCGTCGCGGCATCGTGGGCGAACTTGGCCATCTCGGTCTCGATCGCGCCGGGCGCGATATTGTTGACGTTGATGCCGTGCTCGGCGAGTTCGACCGCCATCACCTTGGTCAGCAGTTCCAGACCGGCCTTGGCCGACCCGTAGGCGGCGCGGCCGTTGCCGCCGCGCTGGCCGGACAGCGAGGCGATGTTGACGATCTTGCCGCCCCGCCCGCCGGCCACCATGGCGCGGGCGCAGGCCTGGGCGACCAGGAAGGCGCCGGTCAGGTTGATGCCGACGATCCGGTTCCAGTCGGCGAGGCTGGTCTCCAGGAAGGGCGTGTTGCCGCCGACGCCGGCATTGTTGACCAGGATGTCGACGCCGCCGAAGGTCGCCACCGTCGCGTCGACCATCGCCTGCACCGAGGCCTGGTCGGCGACGTTGACGGCGAGCGGCAGCACCTTGCCCTCCGCGGCGCCAAGCCCGGCGGCGGCCTCGCGCGCGCCGTCGATGTTGATGTCGGCGATCACCACCGCGGCGCCCTCGCGCAGGAAGGCCCGCGCGACCGCCAGGCCGATGCCGCGGGCCGAGCCCGTCACGATCGCTGCCTTGCCGTTCAATCTCATGGTTGTCCTCTTGGGTTTCGGCCGTCGGTTCAGGGCATCAGGCCGGTCTTGGCGGCGACGAAGAAATCGGGGCCGCCGACCTGACCGCCCTTCAGGGCGAGTTCGAGCCCGTCGAATTCCGGGCGCTCGGACAGCGCCCGGCACAGCGGGGCGCCGGGCGCGAGCGGCGCGATGGCCGTCAGGGCATCGATGCCGAGCACCGAGACGGCGCGGCCCGAGGTGTCGCCGCCGGAGACGACGGCGCGCGACAGGCGCGCGGTCAGCACGGTGCGCTCGAGGATCCGGCCGAGGGCCGTGCCGATGCGTTCGTTGACGGTCTCGATCGGGACGCCCGCCGCCGCGGCCGCCGTCCGCAGGGCCGCGACCGCGGGATCGTCCGCACCCGCCGCACTGAAGGCGATGGCGTCGCGGCCCTCGCCGAGGTGATGCAGCATCGCGGCGGCGACCCGTTCGACTTCGGACGCCAGCGCCGCGGCATCGACCAGCCGCGCGGCATCGAGCCGGATCGCCGCAAAGCCATGGCCCTGCGCATGGGCGATCTGGTCGGCCGTCACCGGGCAGACCGAGCCCGACACGCAGGCCAGCCGATCGACCGCACCGAACCGGCGTCGCGGCGGTTCGGCCGGCAACAGCCCCGCCTCCCGCCACCAGGCGACGAGGGCCGCCTCGAAGCCCTGCGAGCCGAGCGCGAAGGCCGGCCGGGCGCCCTGCTCCCAGACCAGCCGGCCGGCCGCGACCAGGGTTTCCCGGTCGATCACGTCGAGCGACACGATGGCGGCCCCCGCGGCCAGTTCCTGCGCGAGCCGCGCCTCCGCCGCGCCGCGCTTCATGGCGGCGAGATCGACGAGCCCGATCCGGCGACCGGTCTGACGGGCGAGATGGCGGCCGAGATCGGCCTCGTCCATCGGCGTGACCGGGTGAAGCGACATGGTCGGGTGCCGGTCGAGGCGGTGGACCTCGGCGCCGAGCCGCGCGAACAGATGGCCGAAGGCCTGGAAGCGCTGCATGCCCGGATCGGCGACGATCAGCGGCGTCCAGCCGGGAAAGCGCCGGGCGGCGATATCGGCAGCGCGGCCGATGGAGCCGATTTCGGGCGAGGAATCGAAGGTCGAGCAGACCTTGTAGTGGACGATCGGCGTGCCCAGTTCGGCGAGCGCGTCGAACACGGCCGGCAGATGCGCCTCCATCCAGGCCGGCGACTGCGACCGCGCCGTGCCCGCGACGCCGATGACGCGGTAGTGACGGAAGGCGGCGAGCCGGGCCGGGCTCGGGGGCTTCAGGAACAGCACGGTCGGCAGCCCCGCGAAGGCGGTCACCTCCATCACGGCGGACGAGCCGGTGAAGTCGTCGCCGTAGAAGGCGATCAGCGGCCCGTCCGGCAGCGGCCGCGGGGCGAGGATGCCGGCATCGGTCATGCCGCCGCTCCGAGCGCCAGGGCGAGGTTCGGATGCGCGCGGGCATGGTCGGCGAGCGGCACGCCGGCGAGCGTCGCCTCCCAGGCCTCGTGCAGGGCCGTGACGCCGGCCGCCGGTCCGTGCGGATGGGCCATGATGCCGCCGCCGGCCGCGAAGATCAGGTCAGTCGACTTCAGCCCGGCCCAGGTGCCCGGCACCTGCGCGGCCGACTGTCCGGAGGAGAAGACCGGCATCACCGTGCAGGGCTTGTCCGGGAAGAGCGGCGTCAGGCAGGCCCGCGCCGAGGCCAGCACGCTGTCGTCGGTCTCGGCGAACTTGTTGCGCAGGCCGTTGACATGCATGTGGTCGACGCCGGCGAGCCGCCAGATCTTCTGCCAGGCGACATAGGACCAGCCGAGTGCCGGGTGGCGCGACAGGGCTCCCCAGCCGTTGCGGTGGGCGTGGATCGGCAGCTCGGCGAAGCGGGCCAGCTCCAGCATGCCGACCAGGCCGACCGAATTGAGGCTGGCCATCAGGCAGGTGGCGCCATGGGCGAGCAGGATGTCGTGCCGGCGGCGCATCTGGTCGAGATCGCCGGTCAGGTTGAAGGCGAACATCACCTTCCGGCCCGACCGGTCGGCATGGGCTTCGACGACGCGCATCACCGCCTTGACGCGGTCCTCGAACGGGCATCCCGGCCCGTCCGACTGCAATTCGTCGTCCTTGATGAAGTCGATCCCGGCGCGGCAGAGCTGATCGACCAGCGCCGCGGTCTCCGCCGCATCGAAGCCGACGCTCGGCTTGATGATCGTGCCGATCAGCGGGCGGCGCTCGACGCCGGTCAGCCGCCGGGTGCCCTCGATGCCGAATTTCGGCCCCGCATGGGCTTCCGCGAAGGCCGACGGCAGGCGGATGTCGAGGAGCTTCAGGCCGGTGATCGGCTTCAGCTCGAAGAGATTGCCGGCCACGGTGGCGATGAGGTTCGGCAGCGACGGGCCGATCGTGTCGAGCGGCCAGGACAGGGTGACCAGGGCGCGGGTCAGGAACCGGCCGGGCGCCACCTCGAGACCGGCGGACGGCAGCGACGGCGCCGGGACGCGGTCGTCCAGGATTTCGAGGCGCGTCACGCGGGCGGCGGAGCGCGCCTTCAGTTCCTCGGTTTCGCCCGGCACGGCCACGAAGGTGCCGCTCGACTGTTCGCCGGCCATGAACTCCGCGGCCTTGCGCGGGTCGATGGCGGTCTCCATCCAGTAGTCGGCCTCGAAGCGGCTCTCGGACATGGAACGACGGACTCCGGTGGACCGGCCGCGCCGGTCCGGTTGAGACGGGAAGGGATCAGGCCGCGCGCGCGGTCAGGCCGCCGTCGACCGCCAGGCTGATGCCGGTGATGTAGGCGGCCTCGTCGGAATTCAGGAACAGGGCCGCGTTGGCGATGTCCCAGGCGGTGCCCATGCGGCCCATCGGGCAGGCCGCGTCGCGGGCGCGGACCATCTCGGCCGGATCGGCATACTGGCCGGAAATCTGCTGGAAGATCAGCGGGGTGTTCATCAGCCCCGGCATGATCGCGTTCACCCGGATGCCGTCCCGGGCATATTGCAGCGCAAGGCCCTGGGTGAAGTTGTTCACGGCCGCCTTGGCGGCGTAGTAGGCGACATAGGGGTAGCCGACCCAACGGATCGCCGCGACCGAGGAGACGTTGGTGATCGAGCCCGCGCCCTGCTTCAGCATGTGCGGCAGCACATGCTTGCAGGTGATGAAGCAACTGGTCACGTTGAGATCGATGGCGCGATGCCAGTCGGCCTCGGTCAGCTCGATCGGGCCGCCCATCTGGGCGTAGCCGACATTGTTGTGCAGGACGTCGATCCGGCCGCGCGCCTCCGCGACGCCGTCGACCAGCGCCCGCACGCGCTCGCTGTCGAGCACGTCGCAGGCCGCCGCCTCGGCCGACCCACCCTCCGCCGTGATGATCGCCACCGTCTCGGCGGCTGCCGCCTCGACGGCGTCGACGCAGACGACATGGGCGCCGGCGCGCGCGAAGGTCACCGCGGTGGCCTTGCCGTTGCCCCAGCCCGGCCCGACGGAGCCGGCGCCGAAGATGATTGCGGTTCTTGCCTCAAGGCGACGTGACATCGCATTCCGCTCCCGATCGAAAGGGCGGACCGCCGGGGCGGCGGACCGCGGGGTCATGGCCGGCTTCGGATCAGCCGAGCTTGCCGGTGGTCTTCTCCAGGAGCGCCCAGGCCTCTTCGCCGTAGCGCTTCTGCCAGTCGGTGTAGAAGCCGGCCGAGACCAGGCGCTGGCGGAAGGCCTCGTTGTCGACCTTGTGGAATTCCAGGCCGCGCTTCTGCAGTTCGGACTGCAGGTTGGCGTTCATGAACTCGACCTCGGCCCGCTGCTTGAGCGCCTCGGCATTGATGTTGCGCTCGATGATCTCGCGCATGTCGGCCGGGATGCCGTCCCAGATGCGCTGGCTGGAGAGCACCCAGAAGCCGTCCCACATGTGGTTGGTGAGCGAGCAGTACTTCTGCACCTCGTACATCTTGTCGACGAGCAGGCCGATCAGCGGCTGTTCCAGGCCGTCGGCGATGCGGGTCTGCATGGCCGAATAGGTCTCGGCCCACGGGATCGACACCGGCGCGGCGCCGAAGGCCTTGAACATCGAGGTCCAGAGCGGGCTCGGCGGGACGCGGATCTTGAAGTTCTTGAAGTCGTCCGGCACCAGGATCGGCTTGGTCGAGGCGGTCGTCTGCCGGAAGCCATGGTTGAAGGAATTCTCCAGGCAGACGAGGCCGGACTTCTCGAAGGCCTTGCGGACATGCTTGCCGAGCGCGCCGTCGGTCGCTTCCCAGACCTTGGCATAGCTCGGGAAGGCGAAGCCGACGCCGGTGATCGAGGCGACCGGCACCAGGGTCGACATCAGCACGCCGGTCTGGGCGAAGAGTTCGAGCGCGCCGGAGCGGAGCTGGCTCAGCATGTCGGCGTCCGAGCCGAGCTGGTTCTTCGGGAACAGATCGATGGTGACGCGGCCGTCGGTCTCCTTGACGATCTGGTCGCGCGCCCGGCCCATGGCGATGTTGAGCGGATGGTCGCCGGAGACGATGTTGCCGAATTTCAACCGGATCTCGGGTCCGGCCGCCCGGACGACCCAGGGCATCGCGATGCCGGCGGCGGCGCCGGCCAGCAGAAGCGAACGGCGGGTGAGCTTGGTCATGTGCGTTTCCTAATCCTGTTTTGATCCGGACTGCGCGCCGGGTTGTGCGGTCGCCGGGGGACGGCGGCGGTTTTCAGAGGAAGCCGATGGAAATCCAGGGGATCGCGATCACCAGCGCGAGGCCGACGATCAGGGCGACGATGTAGCCGCCGATCGGCTTGATGCCCGCGTCCGGATGGATCCGGCTGATCGCGCAGGCGGCGTAGTAGCCGACGCCGAAGGGCGGGGCGAACAGACCGATGCCCATGGCCAGGATCACCACCATGGCGTAGTGGACCTCATGCACGCCGACCTGGCGGGCGATCGGGAACATCAGCGGCCCGAACAGGACGATGGCCGTGATGCCTTCCAGGACCGAGCCGAGGATGATGAAGGCGACCGCCGAGACGATCAGGAAGATCGGCGCCCCGCCCGGCAGGCCCTTCAGGGCGGCGGCGAGCGTCGCGGAGAAGCCGGACTGGGTCAGCGCCCAGGCCATGCCGGTCGCCGCGCCGATGATCAGGAGGATCGCGCCGGACAGGCCCGCCGTCGCCACCAGCATCGGATAGAGCCGCTTGAGCGGGAACTGCCGGTAGATCAGCACGCCGGCCAGCACCGCATAGACGATGCCGATGGTCGAGACTTCCGTCGCGGTGGCGACGCCCTCGACCACCGCGGCGCGGATGACGAAGGGCAGCAGCAGCGCCGGAAAGGCGATCACCAGGGCCTTCACGATGGTCTTCGAGGACGGCCGGGCCACGCCGCTCAGGTCCTCGTCGCGGTAGCGCCACCAGACCAGCGAGCACAGCGTCAGGCCGAGCACCAGGCCGGGCAGCAGGCCGCCGGTGAACAGGGCCGAGATCGACACGCCGGTGACCGACCCGATGGTGATCAGCACGATCGACGGCGGGATGGTCTCGGTCTGCGCGCCGGTCGCCGACAGGAGCGCGACCAGATCGCCCTCCTTGGCGCCGCGCGCCTTCATCTCCGGGAACAGAACCGGGGCGACGGCGGCCATGTCGGCGGCCTTCGAGCCGGAGATGCCGGAGACCAGATACATCGCGCCGACCAGCACATAGGACAGGCCGCCGCGGACATGGCCGAGCAGGCTGGCCAGGAAGCCGACCATGGCGCGCGCCATGCCGGTCATCTCGATCAAGAGGCCCAGGAAGACGAAGAGCGGTACGGCCAGCAGGATCAGATGGCTCATGCCCTCGTCCATGCGGCCGATCACGACCATCACCGGCAGCTTGGTGGCGAGCGCGATATAGCCGAAGGTCGCCAGCCCGAAGGCGAAGGCGATCGGCACGCCGGAGAAGACCAGGGCGCCGACCAGACCGACGAAGAACAGGAGCAGGTTGTAGTGGCCGAGCTTCGGCAGCATGCCGCCGGCGGCCCAGAAGCCGAGGCCGACCGCCGCGACGATCACGACCGCGAGCACGACCGCGATCCGGTGCGGCGACTGCAGGGCGCGGATCAGGCCGGAGAACAGCATCAGGCCGATCCCGATCGGCAATGCGGCGGCGCGCCAGGCATTGGAGATCTCCAGGGCCGGCGTGGTGATCGCGATCTCGTCCTCGGCGAAACTCAGGGCCGGGCCGATCGTCAGCATCAGGAAGGCGAGGCTGGCGGCGAGCGCGAGCATCTCGAAGAAGGGCTGCAGCCGCGCGCCCGACTTCGCCACCAGCGCGGTCATGCGCATGTGCTCGGCCTTGCGGAAGGCGACCACCGAGCCGAGCATGGCAAGCCAGAGGAACAGGATCGAGGCCAGTTCGTCCGACCAGACGATCGGGCTGTGGAAGACGTAGCGGCTGAGCACGCCGGCGAAGAGCACGACGATCTCGGCGGCGACCAGCAAGGCGGCGGCGGCCTCGACCAGATTGCCGACGAGGCGGTCCGCCACCGTCAGCAGCGAGGACGGGGACCCTGCGGGCGATACGGCGTAGCCGGTGGCATGTTCGTGGGGGACGGCCGACATCCTGGGCAACTCTCTCGATCGGAACGGCAAGCCGCTCCCGTTCCGGCGCCGCGGGATGCGGAGACGGTCGGACGGCACGGCGTTCGGGAAGGGCGTGGTGCGGCCGGCCGCGGCCGGCCGCACATTCAGGCTCGTCTTATCGAGGTGACAAGGACCCGGCATCGCGGGACGGTCCGGCTCCTCGGGCGGCAAGCGCCATGGTTCTCTCCCTGATATCTTGTTTGTTGTTCGCCACCCTAAGGGGCGCCGGGCCGGTGCGGGACTGGAAATATGCGCAAGGGCCTGTTAGGAAATCTGACAGACCCAGGCTTGCGGCAGGTTCCCATGTCCAGCGCACGGCTTCCGCTCAATGCGTTTCGGGCCTTCGAGGCGACCGCGCGGCTCGGCAGCATGAGCGCGGCGGCGAGCGAACTCGGCGTCACCCACGGCGCCATCAGCCGGCACATCAAGCTGCTCGAGGATCAGTTCGGGCTCGCGCTGCTGCGCCGGCTGCCGCACGCGGTCGAGGCGACGGCCGAGGGCGCCCGCCTGGCCACGACGCTGGCCGAGGCCTTCAACCTGATCCATCTCGGCGTCTCGCGGCTGAAGCCGAGCCCGCTGACCCTGTCGTGCTCGGCGACGATCATGATGTATTGGCTGATCCCCCGCCTCGGCGACTTCAAGCAGAAGCATCCCGATGTCGAGCTGCGCCTCAACGTCAACTATGGCGGGGTCGATCTCGGCCGCGACGAGATCAGCGTGGCGATCCGCAACAGCATGTACCAGCCGGCCGACGACATGGTGGTCCGGCCGATGGTCAACGAGGAGATCGGTCCGGTGTGCCATCCCGACTATGCGGCCCGCATCGGCATCGCCGGACCGGAGGACTTCCTGCGCGCCCATATCCTCGAGACCGCGACCCGGCCGGACGCCTGGGCGCAATGGGCGCAGGCGATCGGCCGGCCGGACCTGGAGATCCGGCCGCACGACCGCTACGAGCATTTCTATCTGGTCATCCAGGCCGCCGCCTGCGCGCTCGGCGTCGCCATGGTGCCGCGCCTCCTGGTGCAGGGCGAGATCGCGTCGGGCCATCTGGTCGCGCCCTGCGATTTCGTCGCCGGACCGCATCAGTTGAGCCTGTGGATCGCCCCGCATCTGCGCCACAGGGGCGATCTGCGCAAGCTGGTCGACTGGCTGCTCGCCGAGATGCGCAAATCGGTCGGCAAGACCGCCGAGCCGGCCGCAGTATCCGCGCAGTCCCCTTAAGGAACTCCACCCCAGATCGCAGCAGCGGCCGGACCTGGAGAAATTCTCACACCGATCGCAACTTATTTCACTGTCGCGCAGCGCCGATCGGTGGCATCCCGGACCGGACGGACACGACGTCCGTCCGGTCCGGCGGCGATCCCGCCGGCCCGCGAAGAGCGCCCTCGACGGCGCCATAGGGGGAAACGACATGTCGGATCGACCGGTCTGGGTGGAAGTCGCATTGAACGGGCCCTGGGGCCGCAGCCTGCAGCCGGGCGCGCCGATCACGGTCGCCGAGATCGTCGCGGAGGGCGTCGCAGCCGCCGAGGCGGGCGCGGCGATCGTCCATTTCCACGCCTATGACGAGGCGAGCGGGAAGCAGAAGGACGACTGGGAGCTCTATGCCCGGATCATCGAGGGGCTGCGCGCCAAGGTCGACGTGATCGCTTATCCGACCATCCCGCTGGCCGGGTCGGGGCTCGGCGTCTTCGAGCCGACCGGCGCCCGCGAGCGCTTCCGCCATATCGAGGAACTGGCCCGGCGCGGCCTGATCGAGTGGGCGGTGTGCGATCCGGGCTCGGTCAACTTCTCCCGCTTCGACCGCATCGCCGCCGACGAGACGGGCTTCGTCTACCTGAACCCGGAAGACCATGTCCGCGAGGGCCTGCGGATCGCCGCCGCTCACGGCATCCGGCCGAGCTATGCCATCTACGAGCCCGGCTTCACGCGCCTCGGCGCGGCGCTGGCCGCAGCGATCCCGGGCGTGCCGGCGCCGGTCTACCGGCTGATGTTCTCCGACCAGTTCGCCTGGGGCTTCCCGCCCCGGCGCTACGCGCTCGACGCCCATCTGGCCCTGCTGCAAGAGTGCGCCCCCGGCGCGGCCTGGATGGTGGCCGGCCTCGGCGTCGACATCGCGCCGCTGATCGAGCCGGCCGTGGCGGCGGGCGGGCATGTCCGGGTCGGCCTGGAGGATGCGCCGCTCGGCACGGAGGCGACCAATCTCGAACTGGTCACGGCAGCGGTCGCCCGCATCCGTGCCCTGGGTCGCGCGCCGGCAAGCACGGCGGAGGTCCGCGCCGCCGCCCGAGGGACCGCCTGACGTCGAACGGCGCATGCCGCAGCGGACGGCGTCAGTCGCCGGGCCGGCCGGACACCTCGCTGTGCAGCCACTCGATGAAGCTGCGCACCACGCGGCGGTGCCGGGTCTCGCGCGGAAAGACCAGATGGTGGCCGACATAGGTGAGGTCGGCGCTGCGCCCGGCAAGCGGGGCGACCAGCCGGCCGGCGGCGAGGTCGCGCTCGGCCAGCAGGGTCGACTCCAGCGCCACGCCGAGCCCGTCGGCCGCCGCGGCAAGCGCCAGCGAACTGCGATCGAAGCGGATCGAGTGCTGGGCCGCGATCCGGAGCCCGTTCGCCTCGAACCAGTGCGGCCAGCGCACCTGCTTGTTGTCGCTGAGGATCAGGTTGACGGCGGCGAGATCGGCCGGCGTCGCGATCCGGGCCGCCAAAGCCGGCGCGCAGAGCGGCGTCACGGTCTCCTCGGCGACCGGAATCGCCTCGACGCCGGCGGCACGGACCGGGCCGTAGACGATGTCGGCATCGAAATCGTCGGTGTCGAAGCGGCAATAGTCCGTGCTCGCCGACAGGCGCACCTCGATGCCCGGATGCCCGGCGAGGAAGCGCGGCAGGCGCGGCGACAGCCAGGTCGACGCGAAGGACGGCGCCGAATGCAGCCGCAGCACCTGCCGGCCCTGCTGGGCCGCCACCACTTCCAGGCCGCGGCGCAATTCGTCGAAGGCGGCCGCGACATGGCGCATGAAGACCTCGCCGCTGACCGTCAGCCGCACGGGGCGCGCCTCGCGCTCGAACAGGGCGACGCCCATCGCCCGTTCGAGGTTGGTGATGGCATGGCTGACCGCACTCGCCGACAGGTTCAGTTCCGCCGCCGCGGCCTTGAAAGAGCCGCGCCGCGCGACGGTCTCGAAGACCCGGAGACCCGGCAGGGAGACGTTCGACAACATGAACTGCAGTCAATCAAATTCATGCCGCACTGGCCAGAGGGCGCCGCGGAATACCGCAATGTGACGTCGGAAGCCGTTGTGCAGTGCGATATTTCGCTCTTTCGGCGACCGGGGTGAATTGGATTCAACAGGGGCTGAATTATCGCCATTTGCCAGAGGGGGATGAATTCCGTTCAATCCCGGCCGACCAAGAAACCAAGATCAGGGCAGGACCGCCATGCTTCTCGAAGGCCGTACAGCCGTCATCTCCGGCGCCGCCAGCCGCCGCGGCATCGGATTGGCGACGGCGAAACTGTTCGCCGCCCACGGCGCCCGCGTCGCCATTCTCGACATCGACGCCGCCGCCGCCGCGACCGCCGCCGCCGAACTCGGGACCGGCCATGTCGGCATCGGCTGCGACGTGGCCGACAAGGCGTCCTGCGACGCCGCCGCGGCCGCCGTTCTGGCCGCCTTCGGCCATGTCGACATCCTGATCAACAATGCCGGCGTGACCCAGCCGGTGAAGATCATGGAGATCGACGAGGCGAGCTGGGACCGCATCCTCGACATCAACACCAAGGGCGTCCTGTTCCTGTCGCAGGCGTTCATTCCGCACATGCGCGAGCGCAAGCAGGGTTCGATCGCCTGCATGTCGTCGGTTTCCGCGCAGCGCGGCGGCGGCATCTTCGGCGGCCCGCACTATTCCGCCGCCAAGGCCGGCGTGCTCGGCCTCGCCAAGGCGATGGCGCGCGAGCTCGGCCCGGACGGCATCCGCGTCAACTGCGTCACCCCCGGCCTGATCCAGACCGACATCACCGGCGGCAAGCTGACCGACGAGATGCGGGTCGAGATCGCCAAGGGCATCCCGCTCGCCCGCCTCGGCGACGCCTCCGACGTGGCCGGCTGCTACCTGTTCCTCGCCTCCGATCTCTCCTCCTACGTCACCGGCGCCGTGATCGACGTGAACGGGGGCATGCTGATCCATGGCTGAGGCCGCGCCCCTCCTGCCCAACACCTCGCTCGCCGACCGCGCCTATCGCATCCGCCGCAACGCGGTGCTGATGGGCGAGGTCCAGGGCCAGGGCTACATCGCCCAGGCGCTCGACATCGCCGACGTGCTGGCGGTCGCCTATTTCCACGCCATGCGCTGGCGCGCCGAGGATCCCGACTGGGAGGGCCGCGACCGCTTCCTGCTCTCCAACGGCCACTATGCCATCGCGCTCTATGCCGCGCTGATCGAGGCCGGCATCGTCCCCGAGGGCGAGCTGGAGAGCTACGGCTCCGACGACAGCCGCCTGCCGATGTCCGGCATGGCCTCCTACACGCCCGGCATGGAGATGTCCGGCGGCTCGCTCGGCCTCGGCCTGTCGATCGCGGTCGGCCGCGCCCTCGGGCTGAAGCGCAAGGGCTCGGACAGCCGCGTCTACACGCTGTTCTCCGACGGCGAACTCGGCGAGGGCTCGGTCTGGGAGGCGATCATGGCCGCGGCCCAATTCGGGCTCGACAACATGATCGCCGTCGTCGACGTGAACAACATGCAGGCCGACGGTCCGTCGACCCAGGTGACCGCCTTCGAGCCGCTGGTCGACAAGCTGGAGGCCTTCGGCTGGTGGGTCCGGCGCATCGACGGCAACGACCTCGATGCGGTCCGCGACGCCTTCGACGCGGCGCTGGCCGCCCCGGAGGGCAAGCCGCGCATGATCGTCGCCGATACCCTGATGGGCAAGGGCGTGCCGTTCCTGGAGCAGCGCGAGAAGAACCACTTCATCCGCGTCGAGGCGCACGAATGGCGCCTGGCGCTCGACGCGCTCGATGCCGGGAGGCCCGCATGATCGCCAGACCCGCTCCCGCCGCCTCCGGCAAGCCGCGCCTGACCACCTCCGCCATGATCGCCTCGATCGCCGGCGAGGGCCAGCGCACCAAGCCCGCCCCGTTCGGCCACGCCCTGGTCGAGGCCGCCCGCGCGCGGCCCGGCATCGTCGGCATGACGGCCGATCTCGGCAAGTATACCGACCTGCACATCTTCGCGAAGGAATTCCCGGACCGCTTCTACCAGATGGGCATGGCCGAGCAGAATCTGTTCGGCGCCGCCTCGGGGCTGGCCGCGGAAGGCTTCACGGCCTTCGCCACCACCTATGCGGTCTTCGCCACGCGCCGGGCCTACGACTTCATCCACCAGACGATCGCGGAGGAAAACCGCGACGTGAAGATCGTCGTCGCCCTGCCGGGCCTGACCTCGGGCTACGGCCCGAGCCACCAGGCGGCCGAGGATCTGGCGCTGATGCGGGCGATGCCGAACATGACGGTGATCGACCCCTGCGACGCGCACGAGATCGAGCAGATCGTGCCGGCGATCGCCGACCACAAGGGGCCGGTCTATATGCGGCTGCTGCGCGGGCAGGTGCCGCTGGTGCTCGACGAGTACGGCTACAGCTTCGAACTCGGCAAGGCCAAGCTGCTGCGCGACGGCGCCGACGCCCTGTTCATCACCTCCGGGCTGATGACCATGCGGGCCCACGAGGTCGCCGAAAGGCTCAAGGCCGACCGCATCGACGCCGCGATCCTGCATGTGCCGACCATCAAGCCGCTCGACGAGGCGGCCATCGTGGCGGCCGCGGCGAAGACCGGTCGGCCGGTCTTCGTGATGGAGAACCACACCGTGATCGGCGGGCTCGGCGAGGCGGTCGCCTCGACGCTGTTGCGCAACCGGGTCCAGCCGGCCGGCTGGCACCATATCGGCCTGCCGGACGCCTTCCTGGATGCCGGCGCGCTGCCGACCCTGCATGACCGCTACGGCATCTCGGTCGAGGCCGTCACGGCGCGCGTCAAGGCCGCGCTCGGCTGACCGGCCGGCGCAGGGTTCCGCGCGGTCCGGGATCGGGCGGCGCGGAACCATGCACAACAATCCCACGACACCGCCGCCGGAGACGAGCCGGCGCAATCGGCCGCAAGAGCCGAGCCCTTCCGTTCAAAAACCATCTGGAGGAAACCATGACCAAGATCATCGACAGCCGCCTGTCCCGGCGCCGCTTCATGCTCGCCGCCGGCGTCGCCGCCCCGGCGATCCTCGTCCTGCCGCGCGGCGCCGCGGCCGCCACGACGCTCTCGCTCGGCCACAATGCCGCGCCGACCAATCCGCGCCAGATCGCGTCGCTGAAATTCGCCGAGCTCGTCAAGGACAAGACCGGCGGCCGCATCGAAGTGCGCGTCGCCCCGTCCGAGCAGCTCGGCAACGAAGCCTCGCTCCTGACCAGCCTGCGCACCGGCGCGGTCGACATGACCGTCAACAGCCAGGGCTCGACCTCGGCCCTGGTGCCGGAAATCGCCGCGCTGGGCCTGCCGTTCCTGTTCTCCAGCTCGGCCGACGCCTTCAAGCTGCTCGACGGCCCGTTCGGCGACGTGCTCGCCCAGCGCTTCGCCAAGGTCGGCATGGTGCCGCTCGGCTACTGGGACAACGGCATTCGCAACATCTCCAACTCCAAGCGCCCAATCGGCGTGCCGGAGGACCTGAAGGGCCTCAAGATCCGCACGCCGCCGGATCCGATGACCATCGACATCTTCCAGGCGCTCGGCGCCGCCACCCAGCAGATCAGCTTCGGCGAACTCTATGTCGCGCTGCAGCAGGGCGTGGTCGACGGGCAGGAAAACCCGCTCACCAACATCGCCTCCTCGAAGCTCTACGAGGTCAATCCCTTCATCTCGATCACCGGCCACAAGTGGGAGTCCTCCCCCTTCCTGATGTCGGCGATCACCTGGAACCGGCTCGCCCCGGCCGATCGCGACGTGATCAAGGCCGCCGCGACCGAGGCCGGCGCGCTGCAGCGCCAGATGCTCGCCGACGGCGAGGCCAAGCTCTTCACCGAGTTCAAGGCCAATCCGGCGATCAAGATGAACGACGCCGACAAGGCCGCCTTCCGCAAGGCCTCGGCCTCGGTGGTCGACATCTGGAAGAAGAAGCCCTTCGGCGATTTCGTCGATCAGCTGGTCAAGGCGGTCGGCTGAGCCGCGACGGCGCCCGGCGTCCGGTCCGAGACCGGCCCCGGCGCCCCTCCCCGAACGGCCGGACCGCCGCTCCGACGCCCTTCCGGCCGCCTCCCGGCCGGGACGGCGGGCGGCGGTCTCCTCATTCCCCGTCGAGGGTTTCCCCATGATTGCTTTGGCCAAGGCCACCGACTGGGTGGATGCGTGGCTCGGGCGGCTGTGCCGCGGCATCGTCGTTCTGACCATGCTCGCCCTGCTGGCCGTGATCGGCGCCAACGTCGTCGCCCGCTATCTGTTCGAGAGCGGCGGCATCAACGAGGTCGGCGAGATTCCCGAGCTGCTGTTTCCCTGGCTGATCGCCGCCGGCATCGTGCTCGGCGTCCAGCGCAGCGCCCATATCGCGGTCGACTTCTATTCCGGCAAGCTCGGCCCGCGCGGCAAGGTCGCCGCCATCGTGTTCGTCAACATGGTGGTCTTCGCCACCTATGCGCTGCTGATCGGACCGGTCGTCGAGATCGCCGGGATCACCGCCGACGAACATACGCCGCTCCTCCGCCTGCCGCGCTCGATCGGCTTCTACTCGCTGCTGTTCGGCATGGCCGGCACCATGTGGGCCTCTCTGGCGATCGCGGTCCGCGTCGTCGCCCACGGCGCCGAGGCCGCCCCCGAATTCGATCCCGAGGAGAGCGTGACATGATCGTCGTCCTGATCGTCGTCTTCTTCGGGCTGATGTTCCTGGCCATCCCGGTCGGCCATGTCCTGGTCGCCGCTTCGGTGGCTGCGATCCTGTCCAGCGAAGCGCTGCCGCTGATGATCGTCATCCAGCAGATGTTCCAGCAGACGCAGTCCTTCCCGATGCTGGCCCTGCCCTTCTTCATCCTGGCCGGCAGCCTGATGATGAGCGGCGCGCTCGGCCGCAGCATGATCGAATTCGCCACCATCCTGGTGCAGCGCTATCGCGGCGGCCTCGCCTCGACCAGCGTGGTCGGCTCGGCGGTGTTCGGCGGCGTCTCGGGCTCGGCGGTGGCGGATGCCACCGCGATCGGCGGCATGCTGATCCCGTGGCAGAAGCAGTCCGGCTATCCGGCCGCCTATTGCGCGGCCAACAACGCCGCCGCCTCGACCATCGCGATCCTGATCCCGCCCTCGATCCCGATGATCCTCTATTCGCTGGTCTCCGACGTCTCGGTCAGCGCCCTGTTCTTCGCCGGCGTCGTGCCGGGCCTGATGCTCACCGCCGCCTTCGTGGCCGTGAACAACGTCTCGGCGCGGCTGCGCGGCTTCCCGCTCTCCAAGGTGCCGTTCGAGTGGGATCGCTTCCGCACGCTCCTGCTGAAGGCCTTGCCGGCGCTCGCCATGCCGGTCTTCATCCTGGTCTTCCTGCGCTTCGGCATCGCGACGCCGACCGAGGTCTCGGTGCTGGCGGTGTTCTATTCGCTCGGCGCGGGGCTCTTGATCTATCGCGACCTGACCTGGGCGCGCGTCTACGGCGCGATCGTCTCGGCCGGCGTCGCCACCGGCGTCGTGATGCTGGTGATCATGTCGTCGGCGGTGATCGGCTGGATCATGACCTACGTTCAGGCGCCGCAGGTCTTCGCCACCTGGGCGCTGGAGACGCTGAAGAGCCCGTGGCTGATCATCGTGGCCATGAACCTGATCATGCTGGTCGCCGGCATGTTCATCGACCTGCCGGCCGCCATCCTGCTGCTCGGGCCGATCTTCGTGCCGCTCGCCAAGGTGATCGGCCTCGACCTGACCCAGCTCGGCATGATCATGGTCCTGAACCTGGCGATCGGGCTCTACACCCCGCCGGTCGGCACCACGCTGTTCATCTCGGCCTCGATCGCCCGAACCGGCATCATCCGGACCGCGAAGGAACTGGCGCCCTTCTATCTGGCCGCGCTGATCATCCTTGCCCTCTATTCCTACATCCCAGCCCTGACCTTGAAGTGAGCGACATGACCGGACAGCGCATTGGTTTCGTCGGCCTCGGCTCCATGGGCGGCCCGATGGCCGTCAATCTGGCCCGGGCCGGCTTCGCGGTCGTCGGCTACGACCGGCGCGCCGAGGCGGCCGCCCCCCTGCTGGCGGAAGGCGGGCGGGCGGCGTCCAGTGCGGCGGAGGCCGCGGCCGGCGCCGAAGCCCTGGTGCTGATGGTCGTCAATGCGGCGCAGGCCGAGACCGTCCTGTTCGCCGACGGCGCGCTCGAGGCCCTGCCGGCGGGCGCCAGCGTGATCCTGATGGCGCCCTGCCCGCCCGGCGCGGCGGCGGCTCTCGCCGCGCGCGTCGAGGCGACCGGCCGCCGCTTCGTCGATGCCCCGGTCTCCGGCGGCGTCGCCGGCGCCAAGGCCGGCACGCTGACCATCATGGCGGCCGCCCCGGTCGACCTGTTCGAGCGGAACCGCGCGCTTCTCCTCGCCATGGGCAGCCGCCTGCGCCATGTCGGCGAGACGGCCGGCCAGGGCGCGACCGTGAAGGCGATCAACCAGCTCCTCTGCGGCGTGCACCTGGCCGCCGCCGGCGAGGCGCTGGCGCTCGCCAAATCGGTCGGCGTCGACCCGGCCGTGGTGCTCGACATCATGTCCGGCTCGGCGGCGATGAGCTGGATGCTGACCGACCGCGGCCCACGCATGATCCGCGACAATCCGGAAGTGACCAGCGCGGTCGACATCTTCGTCAAGGATCTCGGCATCGTGCTCGCCGCCGGCCAGGATGCCGGCGCCGCCACCCCGCTGGCCGCCACCGCCCACCGGCTGTTCGTCGCCTCCTCCGAGGCCGGTCACGGCCTGGAGGACGACAGCCAGGTGGTGCATGTCTTCCCGACGCTGAAGGCCTGACGGCCCGAGCCGTCCGGGAACAGGCCTCACGGCGAAGCCGTCCGGATCGAAAAAGGGGCCGGGCGCCGTCGGGACCGCCCTGCGGCCGACGGCGCCCGGCTTTTCACGTCAGCGCGCCAGATCCTCGATCCCGGCGAAGAGCGCGAGCGCGTCCGGGTTGGCCAGGGCCTCGACATTCTTGACCGGGCGGCCGTGGACGACCTCGCGCACGGCGAGTTCGACGATCTTGCCGGACTTGGTGCGCGGGATGTCGGCCACCGCCACGATCCGGGCCGGGACATGGCGCGGCGAGGCGCCGGTGCGGATCTTCGCCTTGATGCGGCCGATCAGCGCCTCGTCCAGCGCGACGCCGGGCTTCAGCCGGACGAACAGCACGATGCGCACGTCGCCGTCCCAGTCCTGCCCGATCGCCAGGGCTTCGATGACCTCCGGGATCTGCTCGACCTGGGCGTAGATCTCCGCCGTGCCGATGCGCACGCCGCCCGGATTGAGCGTCGCGTCCGACCGGCCATGGATGATCATGCCGCCGTGTTCGGTCCATTCGGCGAAGTCGCCATGGCACCAGACATTCGGGAAGCGCTCGAAATAGGCCGCGCGATACTTGGCGCCGGTCGGATCGTTCCAGAACATCACCGGCATGCACGGGAAGGCCTTGGCGCAGACCAGTTCGCCCTTCTCCCCGCGGACCGGCCGGCCGGCATCGTCATAGACATCGACGGCGAGGCCGAGACCCGGCCCCTGGATCTCGCCCTTCCAGACCGGCTTGTCCGGAATGCCGAGCACGAAGCAGGAGACGATGTCGGTGCCGCCGGAGATCGAGGCGAGATGCACGGTCGGCTTGATCGCCTCGTAGACGTAGCCGAAGCTCTCCGGCGCCAGCGGCGAGCCGGTCGAGCAGATCATCTTCAGGGCCGAGAGGTCGTGGGTGTCGCGCGGCCGCAGGCCTTCCTTGGCGATCGAGTCGATATATTTCGCCGAGGTGCCGAACAGCGTCACCCGCTCGGCCGCCGCCATGTCCCAGAGCACGGCCGGGCTCGGCGCGAAGGGCGAGCCGTCGAACAGGATCAGCGTCGCCTCCGCGGCCAGCGCCGAGACGAGCCAGTTCCACATCATCCAGCCGAGGGTGGTGAAATAGAAGACCCGGTCGCCGGGCTTCACCCCGGCATGGAGCTTGTGCTCCTTCAGATGCTGCAGCAGCGTGCCGCCGACGCCGTGGACGATGCATTTCGGCACGCCCGTGGTGCCCGACGAGAACAGGATATAGAGCGGCTGGTTGAAGGCGACGCGCACGAAGCGCGGCGGCTTGGCGTCGAAGCCGGCCGTGAAGGCCGCGAAGCCGACGCCGTTCGGCAGCCGGGCCGCGAGCGCATCGGCGACCCCGAGTTGGTCGACGATCACCACCTTTCGGGCCGTCGGCAACTGGCCGGCGACGGCAGCGACCTTGTCGCCGACATCGATGGTCTTGCCGCCGTACCAATAGCCGTCGCAGGTGATGAACACCTTCGGCTCGATCTGGCCGAAGCGGTCGAGCACGCCGCGCTCGCCGAAATCCGGCGAGCAGGACGACCAGACCGCGCCGAGCGACGCAACCGCCAGCATACAGGCGACCGCCTCCGGGCCGTTCGGCAGCATGGCGCAGACCCGGTCGCCGACCGCCACCCCTTCGGTCTCCAGCGCCTGCTGCAGGCGCGAGACCAGATCGTTCAGTTCGCGCCAGCTCATCCGGCCTTCGCGCTTGTCCTCGGCGCGATAGACGATCGCGGTGGTGTCGTCGGACTTGCGCAGCAGGTTCTCGGCGAAGTTCAGGCGCGCGTCGGGAAAGAACTGCGCGCCCGGCATCCTGTCGCCGTCGAGGAGACGGCGTTCGCCCTTCTCGCCGATCACGCCGCCGAAGTCCCAGACCAAGTCCCAGAAGGCCTCGCGATCGGCGATCGACCAGGCGTGCAGGGCGTCGAAATCCGCGAAGCTCGTGCCGGCGCGCCGTCCCGCCTCGGCCGCGAAGGCCGCGAAGGCGCTGGCGGCCACCTCGGCCGGATCGGGCTTCCACAGGGGGCGCGGCTCGTGCGTTGCGGCGGACTCCAAGGCGGTCATTCGTCATCTCCCCTTCGGCAGCGCGTCCCATCCTGCCGCACCGCACTCCTGGCATAAAGGCAGCCGGCCGCGCGGTCAAAATATGCTTGCGGCGGCCCGTCGGAGTCCCGGGCGATCCGACCGCGAAATCATCATCTTAGCCGCCCGGCCTGGGGGACCGGGCGGAGCCTCCGCCCCGTTCTGGGCACCGGCCGGGCCGGCAAGCCGGCGGCATTTGCCTTGAGGGCTTGCTTCGGGCAGACTCCATCCGCTATCGACAGCGCGTGTCGGCGTCTCGGGTGGTCCCGGTCTCTCGCCTCAGACAGGTTCGAGGACGGATGAAGAAACTCCTGTTCGGCTTGGCCTTCTGCGGCGGATTTGCGCTGAGCCTCGTGGCGGCCCGGCAGATGGTCCCGACCGAGCTCGTGCGCGCCGAACTGGCCACAAGCCTGGCCAAGATGATCGGCGGCCCGGTCGAGATCCTCGGCACCCCGGACGTTTCCGTGATCCCGACGCTGAAGGTCCGTTTCGAGGCCCCGCGCGTGATGCTGGCCGGGCGTGCCGAGCCGATCGCCGAGATGAAGACGCTGGTCGTCCGTCTCGACATCCTGCCGCTGCTGGCCGGCCGAATCAGCATCGCCGAGATCGGACTGCGCGCGCCGGTGCTCCGGCTCGAGCGGAGCCTGTCGGGCGAGGCGCTGGTGCCGAACCGGGCGGCGCTCGCCGCGCTGGAACCCGGGCGCGTGACCATCGACGACGGCCGGGTGCAGGTCACCGACCCGGCGACCGGCCGCAGCGAGACTTTCGATGGCCTGTCGGCCGCCTTCGTCTGGCCGCGGCTGCGCGGCGGGGCGAGCGTCGAGGCGAATTTCCGCTGGCGCGGCGAGGCCGTCGCCCTCGTGCTGCAAGGCCAGGGTCCGCGGGCGCTGGCCGAGGGCGAGAGCGGCCAGATGGCCGGCTCGCTGAGCAGCCGCGCCCTGCGCGTCGCCTTCGACGGCAAGGGCCTGATCGCCGACACGCTGCAGCTCGACGGCGTGCTCGAAGTCGCCGCCGCCGATCTCGGCCGCGCCGCCGCCTGGCTCGGCGGATCGATCGCATCCGGCCCGCTGCTGCGCGACTTCGCCCTGTCGGGTCGCCTGCGCTCGCTCGGCTATGCGGCGACCGTGGCCGATGCGCGGCTGAAGCTCGACGGCAATGCCGCCGACGGCGTTGTCTCGGTCCGCCTCGACGCCCCCCGGCCGCAGGTGCGCGCGACGTTGGCCTGGGACCAGCTCGACCTCGGACGCTACCGCGCCGCCCTCGCCGACGGGCACTGGCGCCAGACCGGGATCGATGCCGCCGCGCTCGGGCGGGCGGATCTGGACCTGCGCCTTTCGGCCTCCCAGCTGCGGCTCGGGACGACGGGCGGCCTGGACAAGGTCGCGGCGACGCTGCTGGTCAAGGACGGCCGCCTGGACGCCGAGATCGCCGACGCCGCGGCCTTCGGCGGCTCGCTCCGGGCGGTGCTGCGCGGCGAGCCGCGCGGCGACGGCTATCGGGCCACCGGCCGCTTTGCCGGCTCCGGCCTCGCCGCCGCCGGCGTGGCGCGGACCCTCGGCCTGAACGGCATCCAGGACGGCGATCTCGCCGTCTCCTTCGAGGGCGAGGCCAACGGCCGGACCCTGGGCGGTCTGGTCGGCGGGCTCGAAGGCCGCATCGGCGCGGAAGCGCGCAATCTGGTCGTGGCCGCGGTCGATGCCGTCGCCTCCGGCGCGCGCTTCCTGCCGATCGCCTTCTCGAACCCGGTCGCGGCGCGCGCGCCGACCTTCACCCGCGTCGTGCTGGAGGCCGGCCTGACCGGGCACGCCCTGCGCATCGGACGGCTGGATGCCGACGGTCCGCTGCTCTCCGCCCGGGTCACCGGCGAGGCGTCGCTGGCGAGCGGCCTGCTCTCCCTGCGCGGCCGCATGACCATGCCGGACCGGGCCGGCGAGCCGCGCACCGCCGAGGCGCGCAAGCTGGAGATCCCGATCCGCATCGGCGGCACCTTTGCCGACCCGATCGCCGCCGTGGTCACCGCGGAGACCCCCTTCGGCAGCTTCGAGGCCCGCTGATACGCCTTCGAAGCCCGCCGATGCGGGGCCGAGCGCATCGATCGGACCATGCCGGGACGACCGCGACCGGCCGGGCCGATCGCGCCGGCAGCCGGTCTGCATGGTTTTCGATTTCGTAACCGGATCCGTGGCATTTCTGTTCGGCGTTCCAGCGCGATGCCGGTTCCGCCGTCCGGCCGACGGCCAGGTGGGGCCGGCTCGCGCATCCCTTGCGCCATCGCCGGTCGTGACATGCTCGTCCGTTTCGTCGCCTCGCTCCTGAAGATCGCCGTCGCCTCGCTGGCGACCGGCGTGGTGCTGGCCTATTTCAACATCTCGACCGCCATGCTGCTCTCGCATGTCAATCTGACGCCGGAAGAGGCGGCCACCCTGGTGCTCCGGGGCATCGACTGGGCCATGCCGCGCATGTTCCTCGGCGCCCTCTTCGTCATCCCCTACTGGCTGCTGAGCAACCTGCTCCGCCCCCCGCGCGGCTACGAGTGACCCGTCCCGGGACGGCGGGCGACAACCGATGAGCGCATCCGGCGCCCGCCGACATGGCATCGTGCTGGTCGGCGGCGGCCATGCCCATGTCCAGGTCATGACCCGGATGGCGGCGGCGCAGCGGTCCGGGATCCCGCTGACGCTGATCGCGCGCGATCTCGACACGCCCTATTCGGGCATGCTGCCCGGCCATGTCGCCGGCCTCTACCGGCGCGACGAGATCCATATCGACCTCGTCCGGCTGGCGGCCGCGACCGGCACCCGTCTGATCCATGCCGCCGCGAACGGCATCGACCGTGCGGCGCGGACGGTCCGTCTCGAAGGTCACCCGCCCGTCGCCTACGATCTCCTGTCGATCGATGTCGGCATCACGCCCGATCTCTCGGAGATGGCCGGCGCCGACCGGCATGCCGTGGCGGTCAAGCCGATCGGCGGCTTTCTGGATCGGCTGGAGGCCCTGCGCGCCGCGGCCGCCCGCCCCGACGGCCCGCGGCGGATCGTCGTGATCGGCGGCGGTGCGGCCGGCGTCGAACTGGTCCTCGCGCTGCACGCCCGGTTGCGCGCCGATGCGGCCGCCGCCGGCCGCGACCCGGATGGCTTCGCCTTCGCCCTGGTCACCGCCGCACCGCTCGTCCCGACGCTCAATGCCGGCATCCGCCGACGCGTCGCGCGCGCCCTCGCCGCGCGCGGGATCGCGGTTCACGGCGAGGCGCGCGTGGTCGCGATCGAACCCGACCATGTCAGGACGGCGGCCGGCGCCGCGATCGCCGCCGATGCGGTGCTGGTCTCGACCAGGGCACGGGCGCCCGCATGGCTTGCCACGACCGGGCTCGCCCTGGCGCCGGACGGCAGCGTCGCGGTCGGCCCGACGCTGCAGAGCCTGACTGACCCGACGATCCTCGCCGCCGGCGACTGCGCCGCCATGGTGGCGAGCCCGCGCGAGAAGGCCGGCGTCTTCGCCGTGCGCCAGGGCCCGATCCTGGCCGAGAACCTGATCGCCCTGGCGCGCGGCACGCCGTTGCGGGACTACCGCCCGCAGCGCCGGTTCCTGGTCCTGATCGCGACCGCCGACGGCCGCGCGATCGGCGGCCGCGGACCCTGGCTCGCCTTCGAGGGACGCTGGGTCTGGGCCTGGAAGGACCACATCGACCGCCGCTTCCTGCGCACCTTCACGGATTTCACGGCGTGACGGCCGGGCTCGCGGGTTTCCGGGAACAAGCCCGGGAGATGTCGGAATGGCGGGTTCGGCGTGCCTTCCGGCAGCCTACTCGTTCGAACGCCGCATCAATTGCCGCCTTCGCCCGGTCTCGCGGTCGACGACACGAGGACGATATGCTGATCCGTGGCCTTCAGTCCTTCGTGGCCGGGGACCAGGCCGAGCCGAAGGCGGACATAGTATTCGACGGCCCGGCGACAGGTCAGCACCCGGCGGCCGTCGGTCATGCCGTAGTCCGCCTCGACCGCGGCGCGCTGGTGCGGGGCGAGATCCGGATGCGGGGCGATCACCAGGTCGACCGTCTGATGCCAGTCGAGATCGCGTGACGGATCGCCGGTCGCCCGGGCCCCGAGTGCGGCCTCGGACAGGCGGCCGAGCACGAAGTCCTTGAACCGGTCGGTCCCGATGTCGCGGGCGCGGGCGTGCCAGCGGAAGCCGTCGAAGACCAGCGCGTGGGGCTCGAGGCGGCGGCGGCGTGGCTCCGGCGTGGTGAAGGAGCGATAGACGGCGGCCAGTTCGCGACCGTCCCGGATCGCGGTCACGACGGCGGCGAGCGTCGCCGGTTCGACGCGGCGCAGCGGCGCCTCGGCGACGGCGAGCGGCGGTCCTGCCGCGAGCGTGCCGTCGGAGGCCGGCATGACCCCCTCGGCGATCAGGCGGAATTCGCGCAACAGGTCGCCCGTGTCGGCCGCGTCGGCCGGCCGGAGCCCGGGACCCGCGCGGTAGGTGCGCGCCCGGGTATCGTAGACGAGCGCGCCGGGCCGGGCGGCCTCGAAGCGCTTCAGATCGGCCGTCGCCTGGTTGGGCGAGACCCCGAAACGCTCGACCAGATCCGACCGATTGATCCGCCCCTCCCAGACCAGGCGCCGCTCGACGAAGTCCAGCCGCCGCTCGACGCTCCAGCGCAGCCCCGCCCGGTCCCCGCTGTGGATATCCTCGCCGCCTTCGTGCATCCTCAACCTGTCTTTGCGGGGATCCGTCTTGACACGGCAATTGTCCCACAAGAAAGTATGCGCATAGTTAATGGGATGATGGATGGGAGGCGGGAATGGACCTTTCGAGGCTCGCAGGGATGGTCGCCACCGATGCCGCCCTCCGCCGACGACAGCGTCTGCAGCCGGTTGGCGGCCAGGGCGACAAGATCTTTCCGCCGACCTACCCCGGAGACGGCCGAAATGCCCAGCCGCGCCATGTCTTCGAACGTCGCCGCCGGAGTGAAGGCGAGGTCTGGTGCGTGCTCGTCGACAGTGTGCAGTCCCAGGCAAACCGCCTGGAGGAGGCGCTTCTCGGTGCGCTGCGCGACGGCGTGGCCGCCATTCCGCACGTCGTCGTCGACTTTCGCGGCAAGGACCTGACCGGACTGACCGAGATCACCTCGCTCGATGCACCGCACCGCGTCTATGACGCCATTTTGCGGGACAGCACGCTCGGCGGCCAACCGTTCATGGACAGCGATGTCGGCAAGCGCATCAAGACCGGCGATCCCGGCGCGCTCCTCGAGGTTTCACCGACGGCATTGCTGTTCGGCTCGTGGCATTCGACCGGCGAAGGCGGCGGCATCGGCGCGAAATTCGCACGCTGCCTCGTCTCGGAAATCGTCGCGATCGATACGCCCGTGGACGAAGTCCCGAACCAGCGCACCGGAGAGATCGAAACCCGCACTGCGGGTCGCCGGACGGGTAGCCGGATCGACCCCCTCGGCATTCTGCGCCGGGTCGAGGTCTTCAAGGGCGAAAAGGGCTGGGACGTCGACAAGGCCGGCGCCGGGGCCAAGGCCAAGGAAGTTCGCCCGTCCGAGATCAACCATGGCAATATCGCGCCGTCGGTCCAGCCGCTCGGCGTCACCTGCGATCACGTCGAGCACATGGTCGTCATCAGCTTCGCGGCGCTGCGCCGGCTGCGCTTCGGCACGCCCGAGAAGGATTCCGCCGGCCGCACGCTGCTCACGGCGCTCGGCCTTCTGGCCGTCACCGAGCAGGATGCACGTGGCTACGCGCTCAGGTCTCGCTGCGACCTCGTTTGCGACGGGCGAGCGCCGCTCGAACTCGTGCATGCCGACGGTTCGACCGATGCCGTGGTGATCGACCGGGACGGCGCCCGCAAGCTCTACGCCGATGCGCTCGCGGCGGCCACACGCGCCGGCTTCGTCTTCGCCGACGCGCCGATCCGGCTCGAACCGCAACCGAAGCTGGTCGAGATCGTGCGCCGGAGCCAGGAACTGGCGCTCCAGGACAAGGGCGGCGAAGCCGGGGAGGAGGAATGACCCTCGTCCTCGAGATCGAGCACCTGACCGGCGTCGCCTTCGCCGCCGTCGGGCCGGACAGCGACGCGCCAGACTGGCCGCCGCAGCCGGACCGCGTGTTTTCGGCCCTGGTCGCATCCTGGGCCGCGCGCGGCCGGCGCGAAGACGAGCGCCGGGCGCTCGAATGGCTCGAGCGGCAGGATCCGCCGGAAATCGTGGCGTCAGACGCGGTTGCCAGGACCGCTCCAGTGAGCTTCGTTCCGCCCAACGATCCACAAACCCGCAAGTCCGCCGACCGCAGCGTGATGCCGGCCTATCGCCGCCGCCAGCCGCGCCGCTTCCCGGCAGCGCGGCCGACCGACGCCGTCGTCAGGCTCGTCTGGGGCTGCAGCGTGTCGGATGGGGAGCTGCTCTCAGCCCTCGATGCGCTGGCTGCGGCCACAGCCTATATCGGCCACTCCGCAAGTTTGACCCGCTGTCGATTCCGCGACGATGCCGGTTCAACGGATTGCGATCGGCGCACCTCCGCCGCGCGGCGTGTATATCCCGGACGATTGGGCGAACTCGAACGCGCCTTCGCGGACGGGCGACGCCCGAGCCCGGGCGCGCGGATCGGTGCCCGGCCGCAACCCGCCGAGCGCCCGCCGCAAGGGGTCTTCTCCCCCGACTGGCTGGTCCTCGAACATGTCGACGGTCCGATGCCGGACATCCGTGCCGCCGCCATGGTCGCCAAGGCGATCCGCGATGCGCTTCTCGACGGCTACGGCCGGCTCGGCGAACACGGCGATCGGATCCCGTCCGTCGTCAGCGGTCATGCCGCCGACGGCGCACCCAGCCGGGATCCGCATCTCGCGATCGTGCCGCTCGCCTTTGCCGGCTTTCCCCATGCCGACGGGCAGGTGCTCGGCTTCGCCCTGGTGCCGCCGCGTGGCAGCGGCATCCTCGACGATGCCACCTTCCGACGGGCCGTCGGCACGCTGTGCTACGACGACGAGGATTCCGGCCGCCTTGTGCTCGACATCGCCAGCCGCAGCGCCGATCCGGGTCCGTCGGCGACAGGCGCCCCGTTTCGCCTGCGCTTCTCGCCGACCTTCGAGCCCGATCGCCGATCACTGCAATCGTGGCGCTACCGCGGTCCGGCGCAAAACTACGCCAGCGTGACGCCCTTGGTGCTCGACCGGCACACCAAGCAACGTGGCGACGACCTCGTCGCGGAAGTGGCCGCATCGATCGCCGCAGCCTGCCGGAACATCGGACTGCCGGAACCCGTACTCGTGGTTCCCGACAAGCACTCCGCCGTCGACGGCGTCGTGTCGGCATGGCCGTCGGGCCGGGCGCCGTCCTGGACGCGATGGCGGTTGCCGCCGGCGCTGGCGAGCCGGCCGCTCACCCACGCGGTTCTGCATTTCGACGTCCCGGTCGAAGGGCCGTTGATCCTCGGCGCCGGGCGCTTCCTCGGCATGGGCCTGTGCCTGCCGATCGGCTCGAAGGAAATGGTCCGATGAGCGCGGATCTGTCGATCGAGGACTTCGCGGCCTTCTTCACCGAGGTACACGGCGTGACGTCGTTCCCCTGGCAGTCCCGACTCGCCGCCGAGATCGCCGACACGGGTCGCTGGCCGGAGGTCCTCGATCTGCCGACCGGCTCGGGCAAGACGGCCGCGATCGACGTCGCGGTGTTCAATCTGGCCCTGCAGGCGGATCGCGGTCCCGATCGTCGCGCTCCCGTGCGGGTCGCCTTCGTCGTCGACAGGCGTTTGGTGGTCGACGATGCCTTTGTGCGCGCACGGAAACTCGCGCAGACGCTGGCGACCGCGACCGGCGACGGCGCCGCGGCGCGGGTCGCGGCCCGGTTGCGGCGCCTGTCGGCGAGCGATCCCGGATCCGGCGAACGGCCGCCGCTGGTCGTCCGGCGCCTGCGCGGCGGCATCCCGCGCGAGGACGACTGGGCTCGGACGCCGTCGCAGCCGACGGTCCTCTGTTCGACCGTCGATCAGGTCGGCTCGCGTCTGATGTTCCGCGGCTATGGCCTGTCCGATCGCATGAAGCCGATCCATGCCGGCCTCATCGGCTCGGATTGCCTGATCCTGCTCGACGAGGCCCATCTGGCGGAACCGTTCAGGCAGACGCTCGATTGGGTCCGGCACTATCGCGGCGCGGCATGGCGCGACGTGACCTTCGGCGACGGTGGCCCCTGGGGCATGGCCACGCTGACGGCGACGCCGGCCGTTGGCGCCGCGTCCTTTTCTCTCGGCGCGGATGACCGGGCCGATCCCGTGCTCGCCGCCCGGCTGGGTGCGTCAAAGCCGGCACGGCTGGTCGGTCCCGCCAAGGCGCAGGCGACCAGGTCCGAGCTGGCCGAAGGCGAGGAAGAGGCGGACGCGGATGCGTCGACGCGCGACATGGGCGATGCCGACCTGCTGCGGCGGGTCGACGCGATCGTCGCCGAAGTCCATCGCGCTCTGGCCGAACTGCGCCGCCGCGGCATGACCGCGCCGGCCATCGGCGTCGTCGTCAACCGCGTGGCCCGCGCGCGGGCCGTGCACCAGCGCCTTGTCGCGGCGCTCGGCCCGGACGGCATCGCGCCGGTGCTGCTGATCGGCCCGGCCCGGCCGGTCGACCGCGACGCCTTGGCCGGCGCCGAACTTGCGCCGATCCGGACCGGGGCGAACCGTCCGACGGCTCCGTTGATCCTGGTCGCCACGCAGTGCGTCGAGGCCGGCGTCGACATCGATCTCGATGGCCTGGTGACCGAACTCGCGCCGCTCGATGCGCTGCGCCAGCGCTTCGGCCGCCTCAATCGGGCCGGCCGGCCGTTCCTGCCGATCGCCACCATTCTCGCCGCCAAATCCGACCTTTCGCCCAGGGCCGACGATCCGGTCTACGGCAAGACATTGCGGGCGGCCTGGGATCATCTGACGACGATGGCCGTTGGCGCGCCGGATCTGGTGGTCGACTTCGGCATCGATGCCTTCGAAGCCGCCATCGCCGCCGTGCCGATCCCGCCGGACGCCGTATCCCGCAAGGACGACGCACCAGTGCTGATGCCCGCCCATCTCGATCTTTTCGCGCAGACGTCGCCGATACCCTTTCCCGATCCCGAGATCGGCCTCTGGCTGCATGGTCCGAACCGCCAGCCGGCATCCGTCTCGGTGATCTGGCGCGCCGACATCGACCCCGCCATCGGCGACGTCAGGCCGTTGCTGCTCCTGGTTCCGCCGCGCTCGGGCGAGGCGATCGAACTGCCGGTCTGGGCGGTCCGCCGCTGGCTGGAAGGCCGCACGACCGGCGGCGGCGCGCTCGCCGACATCCCGACGCGCGCCCCCGAGGAGGACGGCCGGGAAACGAACAGCGCTTTCGGACGAAAGGTCTTTCGCTGGGCGGGCGACGACGACCGTTCGGACTGGATCGCCCCGGCCGAGATCCGCCCGGGCGACACCATCGTCGCGCCCGCAGGCTACGGCGGCGTCGACCGCTTCGGCTGGAACCCCGGGTCCAGGGACCCCGCGACCGACGTCGCTGACGCCGCCGCCGAACCCTTCGCCGGACGCCGCTTCGCCCTGCGGCTTGCGCCGGGGCTCGTCGACGTGACGACCGCGTCGGGCGACGGCACGGCAACGGTCGAACGCGACGAAACGGCAACCCGCGCCGTCGAGGCGGCACTGGCCGAGGCGCTGTCGGCCGTGCCGATCGCCCGGTGGCCCGCGCTCCGCGACGCTCTCGCCGCCGTGCCTCTGTCGAAAGGCCTCGTCGAGCGGCTCGCCCGGCTGGAGCATGCCCGCGGCGGGGTGGCCGGCCTCCAGGTGCATCTCGACCTCTACGGCTACGGCAACGGCCCGGACGCCGACCGCCCGCGCGGCGTGGTCGTCGTCGCCCCCTTCGGCATCCGGGGCGGCCCGACGGCGGACGAGGCGCACACCGGCGCCACCGAGGACGACCGTGTCGGCTCCATGCCCGGCTTCGCGCTCGGCCTCGGCGAGCACTGCCGCGATGTCGAGGCCTTCGCCCGCGGCTTCGCCCGCGACGCCGGGCTATCCGAAGCGCTGGTCGCGGATCTGGCGCTCGCCGGCTTCCTGCACGACGCGGGCAAGGCCGACCCGCGGTTCCAGTCGCTGCTCGCCTATGGCGCGCCGTTCGGAATGGGCCCGGGCATGCTGCTGGCCAAGTCGGCCCGGCGCGCGCCACCCGATGCCGGCACGCGCCTCGGGCTGACGAAGTCCTGGCGCCACGAGGCTCTGTCCGTCCGACTGGCGCCGCTGCATCCGCGCTTCGCCGAGGCGTCCGATCCCGAATTGGTGCTGTGGCTGATCGGCACCCACCACGGCTGCGGCCGGCCGCTCTATCCGCACGGCGACGCCGAAGCCGATGCATCCGTCAGGCCGCTGCCGCTCGTCGACGCCGCGGCGGTCGATCTTCCGCCCGGCGCCGGCCCCCAGTCGCTCGGCTACGACCGGGACGGGCTCGACTGGCCCGGCCTGTTCGAAAGACTGAAAGCCCGCTACGGCATCTGGGATCTCGCCCGCCTCGAAGCCGTCCTCCGCCTCGCCGACCACGGCGCCTCGGCGGCCGCCGAGGCGCGGGCGATGTCCGGCGAAGGCCGCCCGGCCGTCGCCACGCTCCGCGGAGATGTCGCATGACCGCCGCCCGCAGTCACCGTCTAGACGGTCTCGAACCCGACAACCTGCTGGCGTTCCAGGCACTCCTCGGTCTCCTGCGGGCCCTGGAAGCCGTCGACCGGGCGCGGGACGCCGGCGAAGCGAAGTTGATGCCGCGGGTTGCGTGGGATGTCGAAGGCGCGCCGCTGCGCCCGGTCGTGCATCTCGCCTCCGCACGGACCAGGGGGGCGCTCGCCGCGGAGGCAGCCGCAGGCGTGGAGATCCTGGCCGGCGACAATCGTGCGGCCGGCGATCGCCTCGATCTGAACCACCCGCGCCCGGATGCGCGCGACCGTCTCGCCGCGGCGACCAAGGCCGCATCGGCGCGCGATCGCGGCCGTGTCGACGTGCTCGCCGCGCTGATGACCGACGCGGCGGTCAAGGAGGACAAGGATCCGGCCAAGGCGCCGATCGATCCGACCCCGCTGTGCCTGCTGTTCGGCCAGGGCCACCAGCACTTCCTCGACCGCTTCGCCACCGTCCCGGCCACGCCGGCGCCGCCGACGCGCGGACGCGGCAAGTCCGCCGTCACCATCGATGCCGCGACCTGTCTCGCCGAGGCGCTGTTCGAGCCCTGGCATCGCGCCGATCCGACCTTCTCGTTCCGCTGGGATCCGGACGAGGACGTCCGCTATGCGATGATGGCCGGCGACCCGACCGACGCCGCCTACAAGGGCGGAACCCAGCACGGCGCCAACCGCCTCGCCGCGATCGGCATCGGCGCGCTCTCGGTGGTGCCGCAAGGCCGCCGCGGCCGGGTCAGGGCCGCCATCTTGGGCGGCGACGTCGATTCCGAAGGGACCTTCTCGCTGGCTTGGCCGGTGTGGCGCGCGCCGGCCAGGCTCGCCGCAATCCGCGCGCTGTTGAGCCATCCCCGGCTGCGCCACGCGGGCGAGTTGGATCACCTGGGCGTCGACCATGTCCTGGTCGCCAAGCGCATCTCGGTCGGCAAGTTCATGAACTTCACGCCGGCTCGACCGCTGACATGAGAAACGTCCCGGGAAGAACTTCCCGGGACGTGTGCTTCAGGCCCTCGTCACGCGACGCGTCCGCTCATCGCGATAGCCTTCGCATCCGGGAAGCGCTTGCCCGCGAGGATATCGGTATCCTGGACTCGGATGAGATTCGGGCCTCATTGAAGAATACAATGAAGCCATTAAGCTTCTGATGAAACTAATATTTCCCGGGTCTCATCCTCAATCGCCACACGGGTCAGGACTCAGTTCGGGGTCCGGTTTGCTTAAACTGGCCAACGGCGGGTGTTCGGCAGCGTCCGCAGCCGATCCTCGGCTACTTCGAGATGGTCAGGCAGCGGCCCGCAAGCCGGCCAATCGGTACGACCATCACCGACGCCAGTATCGAAAGCAGCAGGGCACATTTCGGAATCGGTGGCAATTGACATCGCTCTGGACTTGACTTAGCTAAGTCTGGCTAGAACATCCTAGGCGATCCCATGCAGGTATCTATCCACGCGGCCAAGACCAATCTGTCGAAGCTGATCGAGGCCGTCGCGGCCGGCGAAGAGGTTGTGATCGCGCGCGGCAAGACGCCGGTCGCGCGGCTGGTGCCGTTTCAGGAGCGAACTTTCAAGATCGGTCTTCGCGACGACACCCTTGCCCAGCCCCTGCCCGACTTTCTGGAGCCGTCGGGCGAGGACGACCTGACGGCCTGGGAGGGTGGCGCGTGAACCCGGTCCTCCTGGACACCCATGCCTGGGTCTGGGCGACGTTCGAAAGTCGCCGGCTCTCGCCTCTGGCGCGAGCGGCGCTCTCCACGGCGGAAAGCGTCTGTCTCAGTGCGATCAGTTTCTACGAGATCACGCGGAAGGCGGCCCTCGGACAGTGGCCGGAAATGGTCGATCGGCTCGGCGAGTTGCCGGCGCTGCTCGTCGAGCAGCAGGGTCGCGAAATCGCCCTCGATGGCGTGGCCTGCCGGCTGGCCGGGACGCTCGCCTGGGATCATCGCGATCCGTTCGATCGGATCATCGCCGCGGTCGCGCTGACGACGGCGATGCCCCTGGTCTCCGCCGATCCGGCCTTCGACGCGCTCAGGGGACCCTATCCGGCTTTCACGCGGCTCTGGTGAATCCGGCCTGCCTCCTGCACCATAGGGTGCAGGAGGTGCCCCATGTGTCCTTCTGATACGCCGTCTCCGCCCGCGCAGACCGTTCCGGCACAACCATTGCGAAACCGCCAGGGCGAGCTCGACCTTCGGGCGCCCTCGGCCGCCGTCGACGAACTGCTGGTTCCGGCGCGGATGATCAACGAATGGATCTATTGCCCGCGCCTGGCCGTGCTCGAATGGAGCCGCGGCGAATGGGCCGGCAATGCCGACACCGCCGCCGGCCGGCGCGCCCACGCGGCGACCGAGACCGGCCCCGCCCCGGCCCTGCCGCCGCCACAAGCGCTCGCCGACGACCGGACCCTGAAGACCCGACGCCTGCTGCTCGCCTCCGAACGGCTCGGCCTGACCGCCGAACTCGATGTGATCGAGGCGGACGAGGGGGCCGTCGTGCCGGTCGACATCAAGACCGGCAGGCGTCCCCATGTCGCCGAGGGCGCCCATCTGCCCGAGCGGGTGCAGGTCTGCGTCCAGGCCCTCCTGCTGCGCGAGGCCGGCTACCGCTGCGACGAGGGCGCCTTGTGGTTTGCCGACAGCCGCGAGCGCGTGCGCGTCGATCTGACCGACGAACTGATCGCCACGACCCTGCGGGCGGCCTCCGAACTGCGCCTCAGCGTCGCGGCCGGACGCCTGCCGCCGCCGCTCGACCATTCGCCGAAATGCGTGCGCTGCTCGCTGCTGCCGGTCTGCCTGCCCGACGAGGTCAACTGGTTCCGCAAGGGGGCGATCCCGCGCACGCCGCCGCCGGCCGCCTCCCCGGCCCTGCCGCTCTACGTCCAGGCGCCGGGCGCGCGCATCACCAAGAAGGACTTCACCCTCGTCGTCCAGGTCGACGGCGAGGCCGAGCGCAGCATCGCCTTCGACGAGGTTTCCGAACTCGTGATCGCCGGCCCGGTCTCGCTGACCACCCCGGCGATCCACGAATTGCTGCGCCGCGACGTGCCGGTCGCCTGGATGTCGTCCGGCTTCTGGTATCTCGGCTCGACCGGCGGCCAGGGGCCGCGCAGCGCCGCGGTGCGCACCGCGCAGTATGAAGCGGCCGGCGACCCGGCCCGCCGCCTCGCCTTCGCGCGCGAGCTGGTCGCCGCCAAGATCCGCAACGGCCGCACCATGCTGCGCCGCAACTGGCGCGGGTCCGAAGAGGCCCGCGGCCCCGCGCTCGACCGTCTCGCCCTGATCGCCGACCGCGTGCCGCGCGCCGAGACCGCCCCGGCCCTGCTCGGGCTCGAAGGCGAGGCCGCGGCCCTCTATTTCCGCGCCCTGCCGCATCTCTTCACCGAAGCCGTCGCCGCCCTGCCGGCCTTCGCCTTCGACCGCCGCAACCGGAGGCCGCCGGCCGATCCGGTCAATGCCTGCCTGTCGCTCGCCTATGCGCTCCTGACCCGCACCTTCTCGTCCGCGATCGCCATCGCCGGCCTCGATCCGTGGAAGGGCCTCTACCATGTCGAGCGGCCGGGCCGCCCCGCCCTGGCGCTCGATCTGATCGAGCCGTTCCGCCCGGTCCTAGCCGACTCGGCCGTGCTGATGGCGTTGAACAACGGCGAACTGGCCCCCGACGACTTCATCCACGCCGCCGGCGGCTGCAACCTCAAGCCTGCGGCGCGCCGCCGGCTGGTCGCCGCCTACGAGCGCCGCCTGGACCAGGAGACCACGCATCCGGTCTTCGGCTATCAGGTCTCCATGCGCCGGCTGATCCAGATCCAGGCCCGCCTGTTCGCCCGCTGGCTCGGCGGCGAGATCCCCCGCTATCCCCATTACATGCCGCGCTGACCGCGCCTTGCGGAGACCCCGGCCATGGCCGCACGCCGTTCCAATGCCGAACACGCCTATGTCGTCGCCTACGACATTTCCGACCCGAAGCGCTGGCGCGGCGTGTTCAAGACCATGAAGGGCTACGGGCGCTGGCTGCAGCTCTCCGTGTTCCATTGCCGCCTCGACGGCGGCCGGCGCATCGAGATGGCCGCCGCGCTGGACGCGCTGATCGACCGCGACACCGACCACGTCGTCATCCTCGATCTCGGCCCGGCCGAGGATGTCGAGCTCGCCGTGGAAAGCCTCGGCAAGCGCTTCGAGCCGATCGAGCGCCGCGCCGTCGTCATCTGACGGCCATCGCCGGCCGGACACGGCGCCGTCGGCCCCCCTGCCCCTGCCCCTGCCCCTGCGCCTGCCCCTGTTCCTGTTCCTGTTCCCGTCCCCGTTCCTGTCCCAGCGCCTGTTCCTGCCCCTGCCCCTGCCCCTGCCCCTGCCCCTGCTCCTGTTCCTGCTCCCGCGTCTGCCGCTGCTCCCGCGCGCCGCACGCACGCAGCAGGAGGCCCGCACGGCGCAGGAGGCCCGCAGGCTGCGAGCGTGCCGCCGGATGACGCGCCCGCGCGAAATGCGCTACCATCGCCGCCTCGGCGCGAGCGCTGCCGCGCGACAGATCTTCCGCCCAGCGCTCGCAGACCGGCCAACGCCTTGATTCCGGCGGGTTCTTTGTTATCGTGGATGAACCGGAACGTGGGCAAATCCATGCGCACCCGCATGCATCCGCGGACCCCTCGCAAACACCCCTGCAAGGCACTCGCCGGCCAGGGGAAATCCGGGGGGCCACGACTCCCGGGCCAACAGCCCGGGCCTCATTGAAGCTCCTCCCAATCCTCCCAATCCTCCCATAAGAAATAAAACGACTCCCGGGCCAACAGCCCGGGCCTCATTGAAGCGGAGCCTTGGCCGGTTTGGTGGTCGGCTGCATCGCCGCACGACTCCCGGGCCAACAGCCCGGGCCTCATTGAAGCCCTTCTTGGCGTCGCCGACGGTGCCCATCTTGATCTACGACTCCCGGGCCAACAGCCCGGGCCTCATTGAAGCATCCACTGGCGGACGCGGCTCGCCGTCTTGAGCGTGGTACGACTCCCGGGCCAACAGCCCGGGCCTCATTGAAGCATGCACTGCGCGCCGGCACGATCAGCGTCGCCGATGCGACACGACTCCCGGGCCAACAGCCCGGGCCTCATTGAAGCGAATTATTCAGGTTTGAAAAAGCTGCTGCTCTATTTCGTACGACTCCCGGGCCAACAGCCCGGGCCTCATTGAAGCGAACTGCTCTACGCCGTGCCGCAGGGCTACCGCTTGAAACGACTCCCGGGCCAACAGCCCGGGCCTCATTGAAGCGGCTCCTCGACGCGCTGGATCGCCTGATCGAGCACGACGACTCCCGGGCCAACAGCCCGGGCCTCATTGAAGCCGGTCCATACGGCGTGGGACCTTGGCGTCGGCGACGACGACTCCCGGGCCAACAGCCCGGGCCTCATTGAAGCCCCGACATCAGGCCCAGGCCGAAGCCAAGCAGGGCATACGACTCCCGGGCCAACAGCCCGGGCCTCATTGAAGCTACTCTCAGAACGACGGGTCTGTGTAGCGCTCGCGCTCACGACTCCCGGGCCAACAGCCCGGGCCTCATTGAAGCGTCGAAGACCTGCATTCCGCCGGCTCGCTGACGAACCAGACGACTCCCGGGCCAACAGCCCGGGCCTCATTGAAGCGTCAGTTCACGAAGCCGCGCCATGACTTCCGGCGCGAACGACTCCCGGGCCAACAGCCCGGGCCTCATTGAAGCTGAAACGGCGCGTTGCGCGCCCTGCCTGGAGCCCCTGAGAACGACTCCCGGGCCAACAGCCCGGGCCTCATTGAAGCAGTTCGTCGTGGGTCGCCTTGAAGGCCTCGAAGGCTTACGACTCCCGGGCCAACAGCCCGGGCCTCATTGAAGCATGGGTGGCCGGTTTCTCCCGGCGGTCGAAGCCTACACGACTCCCGGGCCAACAGCCCGGGCCTCATTGAAGCCCGTCCGCCCGAAACGCCGCCGCAAGGAAATCCGTGACGACTCCCGGGCCAACAGCCCGGGCCTCATTGAAGCATCGGCGGCAACTGCAATCATGGCGAGTTTGCGCTTGACGACTCCCGGGCCAACAGCCCGGGCCTCATTGAAGCTTTTCAGCTGCGAGCCAATACTGCAGATCACTGCTCACGACCCCCGGGCCAACAGCCCGGGCCTCATTGAAGCAGGCCGGCGATGCCACCGGAATGGTAGCGCGGCGCGCACGACCCCCGGGCCAACAGCCCGGGCCTCATTGAAGCATTCAAGAAATACCGCCCGCATAGTCCCCGGAACCACACGACCCCCGGGCCAACAGCCCGGGCCTCATTGAAGCCTGATATTCGGAATGAGACTTGACTTTTGCAGTCAAACGACTCCCGGGCCTCATTGAAGCTTCAGGTGCTCGATGCGCTTGAGGTGGTCCCGAGGCACGACTCCCGGGCCAACAGCCCGGGCCTCATTGAAGCAGGAGCCGCTTTGCGGTCGACCGAGAGCCCGCCCCGGACGACTCCCGGGCCAACAGCCCGGGCCTCATTGAAGCCCGCCATTAACCCCTTCATGACGGCGCGCTCGTGCTTACGACTCCCGGGCCAACAGCCCGGGCCTCATTGAAGCCGCCGCATCCCGCTCGGACTCGGCCTTCTCGGCGTGACGACTCCCGGGCCAACAGCCCGGGCCTCATTGAAGCTGGTCAGTCATGGGCGGGGTCCTCCGGGTTGGCGGTCACGACTCCCGGGCCAACAGCCCGGGCCTCATTGAAGCGCACGTCGGATCCGAGATTGTGCACCTTCTCGGGCATACGACTCCCCGGGCCAACAGCCCGGGCCTCATTGAAGCGGCTAGATTGAACCCTTCCATAGCGGCCTCACTGCACGGACGACTCCCGGGCCAACAGCCCGGGCCTCATTGAAGCCTGCCCGGCCAGCAGGCCGCCTGATCGCAAGCCTCGTGCGCACGACTCCCGGGCCAACAGCCCGGGCCTCATTGAAGCTCCGATCCCCAACAAGAATATCCTACCGGTTTCCAACTCAGACGACTCCCGGGCCAACAGCCCGGGCCTCATTGAAGCTCGGCATAGGTGCCGCCAACACAGCTTGCGATGTCGAGACGACTCCCGGGCCAACAGCCCGGGCCTCATTGAAGCGCGTCATCGGCGGCCGCACCATCTTTCGCACCACCGACACGACTCCCGGGCCAACAGCCCGGGCCTCATTGAAGCGTCTATGTCGGCGATGTCACCGTCGATGCCGACTGGACGACTCCCGGGCCAACAGCCCGGGCCTCATTGAAGCTCCTTGCTGCAGAGGTGGCAAAAAATGCAGATCGCTAAACGACTCCCGGGCCAACAGCCCGGGCCTCATTGAAGCCCGAAAAGCCATAATCCGGGCCGCGCGCACGACAAGGACGACTCCCGGGCCAACAGCCCGGGCCTCATTGAAGCCGAGCATGGGTAGCTCCGGGGTTCGGGGCGCGGAGTGAACGACTCCCGGGCCAACAGCCCGGGCCTCATTGAAGCTCGTAGAACGTCGCCGCGCGGGTGACCGTCGCAGCGGACGACTCCCGGGCCAACAGCCCGGGCCTCATTGAAGCGTCTTCAGTTCGTCGAACGACCCCAATGCCTCCTGGACGACTCCCGGGCCAACAGCCCGGGCCTCATTGAAGCGTCATTGTCGGGAGGCCAGAGTAGGTGACCGTCATACGACTCCCGGGCCAACAGCCCGGGCCTCATTGAAGCCGCTTGTCGCCGAACACCGCGACGATGTCGAGATCAGGACGACTCCCGGGCCAACAGCCCGGGCCTCATTGAAGCATGGTGACGCCGTGCTCGGCTTCGACATGCCTGCGCTCGACCCCCGGGCCAACAGCCCGGGCCTCATTGAAGCGCGGTAGTTCTGCAGCTGGCTCAGCCAGGCAGCCGGACGACTCCCGGGCCAACAGCCCGGGCCTCATTGAAGCTTGAATCGCATGTTCTCGGCGAGCGCGAGATAGAGCCGGAACGACTCCCAGCCCAACAGCCCGGGCCTCATTGCGACACCGTGCCGTTAGCCCCGTCACGCTCCGGTTCAGGCGGCTGCCCGCGCGCCGCCCGGCGTCGCTCGTCGGCGCAATCCGGACGACCCGATGAAGAGGGCGATGACCAGGGCCGCCGCGAGGCAGAGCAGGCCGGCGGTCAGGAAGGCCGGCAGATAGGTTTCGTAGGCGGTGCGGGTCGCCCCGGCGGACCAGGCGGCTGAGGCCGCGCCGAGCTGGTGGCCGGTGAAGACCCAGCCGAAGACGATGTTCGAGCGTTCGCCGAAATGCTCGGCCGTCAGCTTGACGGTCGGCGGCACGGTGGCCACCCAGTCCAGGCCGTAGAAGACGGCGAAGATCGAGAGCGCATAGAAGCTGAAGTCGCTGAACGGCAGCCAGACCAGCGAGAGGCCGCGCAGGCTGTAGTACCAGAACAGGAGCCAGCGACTGTCATAGCGGTCCGACAGCCAGCCGGAGCCGACGGTGCCGAAGAAGTCGAACACCCCGATCACCGCCAGCATGCCGGCCGCCGTCACCGCCGCCATGCCGTAGTCGCCGCACAATGCGATGAAATGCGTCTGAACGAGACCGTTGGTCGATGCGCCGCAGACGAAGAAGGTTCCGAACAGCAGCCAGAACATCGGCACGCGCACCGCGTCGCGCAGCGTGGTCAGCGGCGAGATCAGCATGGCGCCAAGGCTTTGCCGCGGCGGCTCGGGCACCGGCGTGGCGCTGCCGAACGGCGGCAGCCCCAGGTCGGACGGCCGGTTGCGCATCAGCGCCATGACCAGCGCGGCCGTCAGCATCAGCGTGACCAGCGACAAGGCGAGCGCAGACCGCCAGCCGACGGCTTCGGTCAAGGCCGCCAGCACGGGCAGGAACACCAGCTGGCCCGTCGCCGTGCTGGCGGTCAGAAGGCCGATGACCAGCCCGCGCCGGGCCGCAAACCAGCGCGAGACCACGGTCGCTCCGAGCACCATGGCGGTCAGCCCGGTGCCGATGCCGACGACGACGCCGAGGAGCAGGGTCAGCTGCCACAGCTGGGTCATCGCCATCGCCCCGAAGATCCCCGTCGCGATCAGCAGCTGCGAAGCCAGGATGACCGGCCGCAGGCCGAAGCGGTTCATCAGCGCCGCGGCGAAGGGACCCATCAGTCCGAACAGAACCAGGCGGATCGCGAAGGCTGCGGAAATCTGGCCGTTGGTCCAGCCGAATTCCGCCTCCAGCGGGGCGATCAGCACGCCCGGGATGCCGACCGCCCCGGCGGTGACCAGCATGGTCAGGAAGGTCACGGCCGCGACGACCCACGCATAGTGAATGTTCCGCCGGGCCAGGCGGGCGGCCAGCGGCCGCGACAGCGAAAGCGCGCTCATGGCACGGCCTCCCCGGTGTCGGACATGCCGTCGGAGATGGCGCGGGCCCGGTCCAGCATGCGCAGGAATGTCGGCCAATCCTCGCCGAAGGCCCCGACGAAGGCATCCTGCGTCACGGCCCAGGCCGCCTTCGCGCGGATGCGCAGCGCCTCGCCGGCCTCGGTCAGGGACAGGATCTGCTCGCGCCCCCGGCCGGCCTCGGTGCGGATCAAGCGCCGCCGCTCGAGCACGGCGAGCGCGCGGTAGAGGGCGGTCCGCTCGATCGACAGCCGGTCGGACAGGGCCATCGTGGGGATCCGCCCCGCCCGCGCGACATTGGCGAGGATCGCATACTGCATGGTGTTGAGATCGAACGGCGCCAGGGCGCGGTCATAGAGCCTGCCCGTCGCACGCGCGGCGATCTTGAGATTGGTGCACCCACAGAGGATGCGGGGGCTGTCCGTGTCGGGAGGCATGGAGCGACCTGTTGCCGGAGGAGAGAGGAACGTCAGAGATGCATATGCATCATGTCGGCCACGATGTATATACATCTTATCGCGCGCCGCCGAGGGCTCTAAGCGTTCGCGGTCCGGATTCCCGCGCCGGACGGGCACCCCGTGGGGCCCCCTCCGGCGCGATCGAACCGCGCGGCGATCCGGCGTCAGCCCTTCAGGGACGCCGCAATCCAGCCCCTGGTCCGGTCGAGAATTTCGTCCGACAGCGCCTCGTCCCCGACCGCGCGCGCCAGGATCAGCGCGCCGACCGCCGCAGACCAGCAGCCGATGGCGGCCCCCCGCGCGTCGCCCACACCCTGACTTTCCAGCGCTGCCGCGAGCCGGGCGATCTGCGCCGCAGTCCCGGCAGCCATGGCGGCGCGGGCCTCGGGCGTCTGGCGGCGCGCGTCGGAGGCGAAGGCGGCGGTCGGGCAGCCCGTCGCCGGAGCGTCGCGGTGGGCGGGCGACAGATAGGCCGCCAGGAAGGCCTCGGCGCCGCCCCCGACGTCCTGCCGCGTCAGGGCATGGGCGACCGTCTGCGCGATCAGATCATCCTTCGAGGCGAAATGGCCATAGAAGCCGCCATGGGTCAGTCCGGCCGCCTTCATCACCTCGGCCACCGACACCGCCTCGAACCCCTTGTCGCGGAACAGCCGTGCCGCCTCGGTCAGGATGCGGCTGCGGTTTTCGGCCATTTGCTCGCGCGAGACTTTCATGGACGCACCTCGTGCCCTGGGGGGCTTGACATAATGATGATGGCCATCATATTTGCCCAGCAATGATGATGTCCATCATGAATATATCCCGGACCCCCTCGGAGAACAAGATCATGTCCCCCAAAGTCCTGATCACCGGCGCCTCGTCCGGCATCGGCGCCACCTATGCCGACCGTTTTGCCCGCCGCGGACACGACCTGGTGCTCGTCGCCCGCGATGGCGCCCGCATGGAGGTGCTGGCCGCCAGACTGCGGGCGGAGACCGGCGTGGCGATCGACATCCTGCCGGCCGACCTGACCCATGAGGCGGATGTCGCCAGGGTCGCCGCCCGTCTCCGCGACGACAGCGGGATCGGCATCCTGGTGAACAATGCCGGCGCGGCCTTGAGCGGCGGCATCGCCGACCAGACCGGCGCCGCCATTGCCCGCCTGATCGCGCTGAACACCACCAGCCTGGCCTTGCTGGCCCAAGCCGCCGGCGCCCGCTTCGCGGCCGAAGGGCGGGGGTCGATCATCAACATCGCCTCGGTCGTCGGGCTCATTCCGGAATTCGCCGCGACGATCTACGGGTCGACCAAGGCCTTCGCGATCTTCCTGTCCCAGGGCCTCGCCTTCGAGCTCGGGCCGAAGGGCGTCTATGTGCAGGCCGTGCTGCCCGCCGCCACCCGGACGGAAATCTGGGAGCGGGCCGGCGCCGATCCCGCCACCCTGCCGCCGATGATGGATGTGAACGATCTGGTCGATGCCGCCCTGGCCGGCTTCGACGCGCGCGAGCCGATCACCATCCCGGCGCTGACCGATGCCGCCCTCTGGGATGCCTATCAAGCTGCCCGCCAGGCCATGCTGCCGTCCTTCGGCAACACCGAGCCCGCCGCCCGCTATCGCGGCTGATCCCTGCCGAGAGCATTTCCCGATCGGATGGAGCCATCCAGTCGATCAGGAAATGGCTCAGCGTCAATGGCTTGAGCCGGTCCGCTTCGGTCCTGCCGTTTCGATCGGACCCGGACAGGCTCTGGAGAAACCAGCCGTGAAAGCCTTCATCCTGGACGCCTATGGACGCGGGGCCGGACTGCGCCTCGCGGACCACCCCGATCCGCATCCCGGTCCGCGCGACGTGCTGGTGCGCATTCACGCGGCCGGACTGAACCCGTTGGACAGCAAGATTCGCGACGGCGCGTTCAAGCCGATCCTGCCCTACCGGCCGCCCCTGATCCTCGGCCACGATCTGGCCGGCGTGGTAGAGGCGGTCGGCGCCGACGTTTCGCGGTTCCGCCCGGGCGATGCCGTCTTCGGGCGGCCGAGGGATGGCCGCATCGGCACCCTCGCCGAGCGTCTCGCGGTGGACGAAGACGATCTCGCCCTCATGCCGTCCGGCCTCGCCATGACCGAGGCCGCCGGGCTGCCCCTCGTCGGCCTGACGGCGTGGCAGGCCCTGGTCGAGCGCGCCGATCTGCAGCCCGGGCAGAAGGTGCTGATCCATGCCGGTTCGGGGGGCTTCGGCAGCGTCGCGATCCAGCTGGCCAGGCATCTCGGCGCCACGGTCGCCACCACGGTCGGCGGCGCCCATGCCGACATGGCGCGCCGATTGGGCGCCGACAGGGTCGTCGACTATCGCACGCAGCGGTTCGAGACGGTCCTGTCGGACTATGATCTGGTCGTCTGCGGACAGGACGGCGACACGCTGTCCCGGTCCCTGAAGGTGCTGCGGCCCGGCGGGCTTCTGATCTCGCTCGCCGGTCCGCCGACCGCCGCGTTCGGCAAGGCCCACGGCCTGAACTGGGCGATGCAGCAGGTGCTGCGGCTCCTCAGCCTCGGCATCCGCCGCAAGGCCCGGGCGCGCGGGGTCCGCTATGAATTCCTGTTCATGCGCGCCGACGGCCGCCAGCTGACAAAGATCGCATCCCTGATCGCCGCCCATGCCATCCGCCCGGTGACGGACCGCATCTTTCCGTTCGAAGAGACCAACGAAGCCCTCGCCTATCTCGACTCCGGCCGCGCCAAAGGCAAGGTCGTGGTCGCCCTGCAGCCCGGACCATAGGTCCAAAGCAAGCCGCATGACCGCCCCACCCACTCCGCCCCTTCGGCCGACGCTTGGAACCGTCGATCGCCGCCCGCCGCCGCGATCAAGGATCTCTTCGCCAAACCCGACGGCTTCCCGCGCGACCAAGCCTCCCCGGCCCTGCCGGCCCAGATCGCCGACGCCTCGATGATCCAGCCCCGCACCGGCGCAACGCCGACGACCGCCCGCACACCGATCCGGGCGGCCGAACCCCGAAAACGTTCGCAGCCCGGCCCCGGAGGACCAGCAGCAGAACAGATTCCGGTGATGAGCGCGGGCAGATTGGGGGCAAGATCGAACGACAGCCGACGAGGTCACGTTGAGCCCGAAGCCCGAGGGCGGCTTGAGCGCCATTCCGACGGGCGCACTCGCGACGATCCCGGCGCTTTCGGCCGCGACCGCCCGGACAACGCAAAACGCCCCGTGCATGTATGCACGGGGCGTGGAACGTATTTGGTTGCCGGGGCTCGCAACCGCCATTGTTTGAAGATTTCGATACCTGTGTAGCATCAGATCGACCAAGAGTCTATTTCGGGCCAAACTGATATTTGTAACGCACTCCCTGAAGTGTTAAAGACTATCTGTATATCCTAATAAACGCTCCAACTCAGTCATTTTTGAATGCATGGTGAATTCAAGATGCTATTTTATTATTATAATTTATTTCCAGAATCTTGCGCTTCGGAGCCCTGAGATCTGGGATAGACTGTCGGGCTTCAGATGCTGGGCTTGCGGACGATATCGGCGATCACGACCGGCTTCAGCAGCGGGCCGAGCTTGAAGAAAGCGTCGGCGATCTTCTGCTGCTCAGCCACGACCTCCTCGGAGAGCGGCTTGATGCCGTAGGTCTGGCGCTTCACGGCGACCTTGATGCTGGGAGCCGGTATGCCGATCGAGGGGCCGAGCTGGTCGGCGGCGGCCTGCGGGTTGGCGGCGATCCACTGGTCGATCTCGGCGAGGGCGCCGATGACCGTGTCGACCGCCTTCGGATGGGCGGCCGAGATGGGCTGCGCCGTCAGATAGACTTGGTGATTCGGGACCAGGCCTTCGCCGTCGGTCAAGGTCTTGGCCTGGATAGCCACCTCGGCCGCGGCCTGGAACGGATCCCAGATCGCCCAGGCGTCGATGGCACCGCGCTCGAAGGCCGCACGCGCGTCCGCCGGTGCGAGGAACACCTTCTCGACATCCTCGTAGGCGACGCCGGCCTTCTCCAGGGCGCGGACGAGCAGGTAGTGCACGTTCGAGCCCTTGTTGAGCGCGACCTTCTTGCCCTTGAGATCGCTGACCGACTTCCGTTGGCTGTCCTTCGGCACAAGGATCGCCTCGCCCTTCGGGGCCGGCGGCTCACGGGCAACATATTGCAGCTTGGCGCCGGCGGCCGGCGCGAAGTCGGCGCGGCCTCGCCGGTCGAGCCGAAGTCGATGGCGCCGGCATTGAGCGCTTCGAGCTATTGCGGGCCGGCCGGGAATTCCGACCAGGTCACCGTATAGCCGAGCGGCTTCAGCTTTTCCTCCAGCGAGCCCTTGGCCTTCAGGAGGATCAGCGTGCCGTATTTCTTGAAGCCGATGCGGATCACCTAGTCCTCGGCGCGGGCCGAGGGCGCGGCGAACGGCAACGAGAGAAGCGCGGCGGCGGCGGCAGGGAACGTGCGACGAAACATGTGAACCGCCCCATTGACGTTGAAGTCGATGCCGCGCTCACCAGGCCGGCAACACGGCGCCCTTGAACTTTTCGAGCACGAAAGCCTTCACCTCTGGCGTCTGGTAGGCGGCGACCAATTCCTTGACCCAGGGCTTGTCCTTGTCGGCGGCGCGAACGGCGAGCAGGTTCACGTAGGGGCCCTTCGGATCCTCCTTGAGGATCGGGTCCTTGACCGGATCGAGCCCGGCTTGGGTGGCGTAGTTGGTGTTGATCGCGGCGGCCGCAACATCGTCGAGCGCGCGCGGCGTCTGCGCGGCGTCGATCTCGATGAATTGCAGGCGCTTCGGGTTATCGGCGATGTCGAGCACGGTCGGCTTGTAGCCGACGCCCGGCTTCAGCTTGATCACGCCCTTGTCCTGCAGGAGCAGGAGCGAGCGGCCGCCATTGGTCGGATCGTTCTGGATCGCGATCTTGGCGCCATCCGGCACCTCGGCCCAGCTCTTGTACTTCTTGGAATAGATGCCAAGCGGGAAATTCACGGTCAGGCCGACGGGCACGATCTTGTAGCCGCGATCCTTCACCTGGTTGTCGAGATAGGGCTGGTTCTGGAACGAGTTGGCCTCGATCTCCCCGGCGTCGAGCGCCTGGTTGGGCACGACATAGTCGGAGAACTCGATGATCTTGAGCTCGATCCCCTTCTTGGCGGCGATCGGCTTCACGGCCTCAAGGATCTGCGCATGCGGGCCAGGGGTGACGGCGATGCGGATCACCGTCTGGGCGGAGGCCGGCGCGACGCCGGCGAGGAGGGTGGCGCCGAAGAGGCCGAACGCAGCGCGGCGGGTGAGACGGATCAGGGACATCCGGTTTTCCTTATGTGAGGGGACATGGCGCTGTGGTTCGCGGACTGGGTCCGTCCGCGTCGGGCGAGAGCGTGAAGGGAATCGGCGCGGGGCGTCAGGCCCGGCGAATGCGCTTGTTGACCCGGCGGGCGAGGGCCTCGCCGGCGGATTGGACGACCTGGACGAGCACGATCAGCACCACCACGACGGCGGCCATGACCTCCGGCATGAAGCGCTGGTAGCCGTAGCGGATCCCCAGATCGCCGAGCCCGCCGCCGCCGACCGCGCCGACCATGGCCGAATTTGCGATCAGGCTGACGATTGTGAGCGTCAGCCCAAGGGCGATGCCGGGCAACGCCTCGGGAACGAGCACTTTGCGCACCACCTGCAGGGGCGTGGCCCCCATGGCGAGTGTCGCCTCGATCAGGCCGTGGTCGACCTCGCGGACCGCCGCCTCGACGATGCGGGCGATGAAGGGCGCCGCCGCGATGGTCAGCGGCACGATCGCTGCCGTCGTGCCGATCGAGGTGCCGACGATCAGCCGCGTCAGCGGGATGATTGCCACCAACAGGATGATAAAGGGAGTCGAGCGCGTCGCGTTGACGATCACCCCCAGGATCCGGTTGGCGACCGGGGCGGCAAAGAGTTCGCCCTTGCCGGATGTCGCCAGAAAGATGCCGAGCGGGGCGCCGAAGGCCGTGCCGAGGGCAAAGGCGATCGTCACCATGTAGAGCGTGTCGAGCGCCGAGCGGCCGATCAGGGCGAGGAGGTCAGGCGACATGGCCGAGTTTCTCCGTCTCGATGCCGGCCGAGCGGAGGAAGCCTTCGGCCGCCCCGCTCGCGCCATGCGCGTTGTCGATGGTCACGATCATGGTGCCAAAGGGCCGGCCGGCGATCTCCTCCACGCGCGCACTCAGGATGGCCACGTCGGTATCGAGGTGGCGGGCGAGGCGGGTGATGATCGGATCGTCGGCGAGCGGGCCGGAAAAGGTCAGCCGGAACACGGTCCGGCAGGTGCCGCAAGGGTCCTGCCGCAACCGCGCGACCAGAGAGGGCGACAAGGCGGCGCCGTTCAACTCGGCCAGGAAGCTGCGGGCCGTTTCGGTCCGGGGCCTGGTGGCCACGTCGAAGACCTTGCCCTGCTCGATGATCCGTCCGGCCTCGATCACGCCGACCCGGTCGCAGATCTCCCGCACCACCGCCATCTCGTGGGTGATGAGCACGATCGTGACCCCGAGATCGCGATTGACCTGCTTCAGGAGCGCCAGAATGGAGCGCGTCGTCTCCGGATCGAGCGCCGAGGTCGCCTCGTCAGAGAGCAGCACCTTGGGCCGGGTCGCCAGCGCACGGGCGATGCCGACGCGCTGCTTCTGGCCGCCCGACAATTCGACCGGGAAGCGGTCGCGCTTGTCGGCGAGACCGACGAGATCCAGCATGGGCTCGACGCGGGCGCGGATCTCGGCCGCCGACAGTCCCGCCAGTTCGAGCGGCAGCGCGACGTTCTGATAGGCCGTGCGCGAGGACAGCAGGTTGAAATGCTGGAAGATCATGCCGATGCCCCGGCGGGCCTCGCGCAGGGGACGCGCGGCCAGACGGGTGATCTCGACGCCATCGACAACAACCGATCCGCCGGTCGGGGTTTCAAGCCCGTTGATGGTCCGGATCAACGTCGACTTGCCCGCGCCCGAACGGCCGATGACGCCGAAAATTTCGCCCGTCCCGATGGTCAGATCGACCGCATCCAGCGCCGTCACGGACGCGCTCGTCCGCGTCGCCGGATAGACCTTGGAGACCCCCTTGAGGGCGATCATCGCCGATACCGGGGATACTGGGGTCCCAATCTCGAAGTTTTGCGGCACGAAGCTCATGGCAGTCCCGGTGGTCGCGTGGCCGGCGCCACGTCGTGAGGCTTGATCATGCGGGGAGCTGAGGCCGCGGTCGAGAAATCGCTGCCTGTTTTGGTGGCGCCTCGGCGGATCGGCTTTCCGCTGGAGCGCCGTTTCGGGAATTCCGATTATTCCGGTCGACAATATCGAAAATTGACCCTTCAGGGCAGCGTGCGGAACCCGGCTCCGGTGTGGCGCGCATTGAGCCGCGGGCCGTCACCGAACAGTTTTTCGCGCAAGGTGCCGGGCCGGTACGCCGTCTTGTAGGCACCACGGCGCTGGAGTTCGGGCACGAGGAGGTCGACGATGTCCTCGAAGGTACCGGGATTGACCGCCCAGGCGAGGTTGAAGCCGTCGACATCGGTCTCGGCGATCCAGTGCTGCAGTTGGTCCGCAACGGTCCGGGCCGAGCCGACCAGGACCGGCCCCCGCCCGCCGATGCCGCACCATTGCGCCAGTTCGCGGATGGTCCATTGCCGGTCCGGATCGGCGGTGGTGAAGGATTCCAGCGCCGATTGCCCGGCCTCGGTCTTCACATGGCGCAAGGGTTCGTCGAGCCCGTAGGTGGAGAGGTCGACGCCGGTCCAGCCCGACAGAAGCGCAAGCGCTCCGGTGTGGTCGACGAGGGACCGGTAGTCGGCGGCCTTGTCCTCGGCCTCCGAATCGGTTCGGCCGAGGATGACGGTCTGCATGTTGAGAATCTTGATGTCGTCCGGCCGGCGGGCGGCCTCGACCGCAGCGGCGCGCAGATCGGATACGATGCGCTTCAGGATCAGGATGGTCGGCCCGCCGACGAAGACGCATTCGGCATGGCGCGCGGCGAAGCGGCGGCCGCGGCTCGAGGCTCCGGCTTGGTAGAGCACGGGCGTGCGCTGCGGCGAGGGCTCGCAGAGATGGATGCCCGGCACCTTGAAATTCGGGCCGTCATGCCGGATCGGCCGGACTTTGGCCGGGTCCGCGAAGATACCCGAGGCGCGGTCGCGCAGGACGGCATCGTCGGCCCAGCTGCCCTCCCAAAGCTTGTAGACCACCTCCAGATACTCGTCGGCGACATCGTAGCGGTCGTCGTGGCCGGCCTGCCGGGCCTGGCCGAGATTGCGCGCGCCGCTGTCGAGATAGGAGGTCACGATGTTCCAGCCCACCCGGCCGCCGGTCAGGTGGTCGAGGGTCGACATGCGCCGGGCGAAAGGGAACGGATGTTCGAACGAGACCGAGGCCGTCACGCCGAAGCCGAGATGCTCGGTCGCATAGGCCATGGCGGGAACGAGTTGCAAGGGATCGTTGACCGGCACCTGCACGCCGCCGCGCACCGCCGCATCGACCGACCCGCCATAGACGTCGTAGACGCCGACCACATCGGCGATGAACAGCCCATCGATCAACCCGCGTTCGAGCGTTTTGGCGAGGTCGACCCAGTGGCGGATGTGACGATAGTCGGCGGAGCGGTCGGCGGTATGCCGCCAGAGCCCGGGCGACAGATGGCCGGGCGCGTTCATCGCGAAAGCATTGATGAGGATTTCACGGGTCATGTGACGGCGGCTCGTCCTTGAATGCGGGTACGCAAACCTAGCGCCGGTCCGGACAGATCGAAGCGATCTGTCCGAAAAGGGCTGGCTCAAGCCAATGAATCTAGAGCAGGCTCCGACCCGACGGAATCAAGGAGCCGGTCCGAGCTTCGACCGCCCGAACCGACCCAGTGCGCCCGGACCGCTCAGGCCTTTCACGCGTCGACGGCGACGGGTTCGCCGAGGGACAGCATCAGGCGGTTGGCCCAGTTGAAAAAGGCGGAGCCCAGGATGGTGTCGACGATTTCGGTGTCGTCGAGCCCGGCCTGGCGGAGCGCGGCGATGTCGGTCGCACCGAAGGCGGAGGGGGTCCGGGCCAGGGCCGCCGCGGCCGTTGCGATCGCATTCCAGCGCGGGTCGAGATCGGCACCGACACCCTCGTCCAGAAGCCGGTCGACATCGACGCCGCGCTTTGAATGGGTCGTCGCGAAGCGGGCATGCACGGAGGCGCAATAGATGCAGCCGTTGACCCGGGACGTAGCCGTCGCGGCGATCTCCCGGTCGGCGCGAGGCAGGCCAGAGCTCGTATTGTAGAAGATGTCCTTGTCGGTGCGGGTGCGGGCGCCGAGCACGTCCGGATCGTGGGCGAGCAGCATGAAATAGGGCGACTTCGCCCGGGACGGATCGACCAGACCGGCGCGATGACGATCCGTCAGGTCGGCTTCGGCCAGCGGTTCGAGCCAGGGCAGCCAGCCGAGTTCGGCCCGCACGAAGGCATTGGGTCCGCGATAGTCGGGATGGGTCAGCGCGGTTCCGGGCATCAGGCAGGCTCCTCGACGGTGCGCGCGGCATCGGCCGCCAATGCGGCATCGGCCGCCAATGCGGCATCGGCCGCCAATGCGGCATCGGCCGCCAATGCGGCATCGGCCGCCAATGTGGCGTCTGCCGCCAAGAGAGCGGACAGGCCGGCGACGACGCGGATCTGGAACGACAGGAAGGCGACGAGCTGGGACAGCGTGACGATGCCGGGCGTGGTCCAGCCGGCATCGAGCAGCTTCTGCAGCGACGCCGGCGCCGCATCGCGGGGATGGAAGACGAGCAGATGCGCGTGCTCGAAGGCGGCGGTCAGCCGGCGTCCGAGCGCGGCGCGATGCGGCGAAGGCACCGCGAAGCTCGGGCCGTCCCGATCCTCGACCGAGAGCGGACCTTGCGGGTAGCCACCATAGGGGCCGGTCGTCGCGCCGGCTTCCGCCACGATCGCGACCGTGCGGGCGAGGTCCGGATCGAGCCGCTCCAGCGTTCCCGCATAGAAGAGCCGCGCCGCCGGCTCGCCGCCGAGGGCGGCCACGAAGGCGGCGACGGCGAAGCGCTCGGTGACGCTGACCGGGCCGAAATGGACCGGCTCGAACAGCGCGCGCCAGCTCTCCTGCGACTGCGCGCGGGCGTCCGGCCGTTCGCGCCGGATCCGGTCGAGGCGGGATCCGGGCCTGATGCCGGCCAGAAGGTCGATGACGTCAGCGATGGCCATGGGGGGCTCCAATCAGCGGAAGTTGACGACACGCCGGCCGGCCTCGGGGGCCGCGGCGGGACCCGGCCAGCCCAGCGCGGGGGCGACCTTTTCGGCGGTCAGTTCGATCGACCGCAGGATCAGCGGATGCGGCGGATCGACGGAATGGACCTGGAAGACGAGGTCGGTCGCCCGGGTCAGGATGGTGTCGCCGGACAGGCTCTCGATCACGTCGTCCGGCGTCCCGACATGGACGTCGAAGGTCTCGATCAGATCCTTCAGCGTCGGGCCGCGCAGCTGGTGACCGTTGGCGACGAACTTGTCGACGACGCGCCGCAGGCCCTTTTCGGCGAGGCGCAGGGCTTCGGTCCGATCCTCGGCGACGAAGAGGCTGCGCGAGGCCATGATGCGCGGCGCGGCGCCATCCGGCAGGGCCGCCAGATAGGCGTCGACGATCGGGTTCTGGATGGTGTCCAGCGCCAGCGCGGGTTCGCCGGCGGGGCGCGGCTGGGTGCGCGACAGGAGGAGCCCGTCGCCGGCCCGGCCCGCGCGGATGCCACCGGCAACCGAGAAGGTCGCCTGCCAGACACGGCCGGCGAGCCAGGGCGTGGCTGGATAGAGCCGGTTCTCCGCATCGCCGAGCGGCTCGCCGCGCCAGGCCTTGAGGACCGTTTCGAGATGGCGGGCATAGACCGCGCCGCGATCCTCGAAGGCATGCCCGAAGGCGCGGAAGGAGGCCGGCGTGCCGCCGGTCCCGACGCCCACTTCGAGCCGCCCGCCGGACAGGAGATCGATCACCGCCGCATCCTCGGCGACCCGCACAGGAGCCTCCATCGGCAAGGTGACGACACCCGTTCCGAGCCGGATTCGCGACGTTCGCGCGGCGACGAAGCCGAGGAAGGGAAAGAGCGATGGCAGCCCGCCCTCCCATTCGTGGAAATGGTGCTGGGCGATCCAGGCGCTGTCGTAGCCGGCGCGTTCGGCCGCGATGATCTGCTCGGCGGCGAGCCGGTAGCGTTCGCCGGCCGGCGCGTCGTCAAGAAGCCGGGTGAAGAAGCCGAGACGTTTGGTCATGGTCAGCGGTCCTTAGCTGGGGGACGGATTGCACGGCCGCCCCTCCGGCCGTGGGGAAGCGGGCGGCAGGGTGCGAGCCCGGCTTCGCCCGAACGGGATCAGGCGGCTGCGTCAGGCCACCGCGTCGGTCGGCGGTCGCGCAACGGCCGGGGCCGCGGGATCGTCAACCCACTCGAAGCGCAATCCGTGCGCCGCAAGCCGGTTCGAGCGAGCCCGTTCTCCGGTCCCGGCAGGTCCACCGAAGCCCACCGCATAGGGTCCTTCCCCGCGAGCGGCGACGTGGCGGGCGATGGCCTCTCCGGCCGGTCCGCGTGCATCGGATGTGGAGACGAGAACGATTCTGCTCGCGCCGACCGCGAGCGTGGCAATGACCTGTCCCAGCCCCGCCACGGTGACGATCTCGGCCGGCGGCCCCTCCGTGCCGAGAAGCGCCCGCCAACGCGCGAGGCTGGTCGCCATATCGGCGACCGCGATGGTGACGCTGGCAATGCCGAGCGCGCCGTTCGGATGGATGGTCGCCGCGCCAGCCGGCACCCGCTCCGCACGCGGCGTCACATCGCCGCACAGAAACGGCAGATCGAAGCTGCGCGGCCGCGCGACGGTCCAGGCGAGACGCCCCCCGTCCGGCCGCGTCCGGCCGCCCGGCGTCGGCCCGTCATAGACGAGCCCGCGCGCCGCGGCTTGCCCGACAGCACCGGCGGTGTCGGCCGGCAGCAGAGCCATGTCGACCAGCCCTTCGCCGATCGACTGGCCGACCCGCCACCAGCGTCGGTCGGGCGCGGGCCGGCGGAAGGCGATCAGTTCGAGATAGCTGCCGTCCGCAAAGGCGACGAGGGCGTTGTGGGTGATGCCGTCGGGATGATCGCCGCCGATCTGAACCGTGAAGCCGAGCTTGCGGTAGTCGGCGACGGCCTCGTCGAGATCGAAGACCAGCACCACGAGATGGTCGAGCCGTAACGACATGGACGCCTCCTCAGGCGGCTTCGGCGCCGCCCAGATAGGCGTCGCGGATGCGGGGATCGGTCAGGAGATCGCGGGCGGGCCCGGACAGGACGATGCGGCCGGTCTGCAGCACGTAGCCGCGGTCGGCGATCTGCAGGGCCAGATTGGCATTCTGCTCGACCATAAAGACGGTCGTGCCGCGGTCGCGGATGCCGGCGATCAGGTCGAGCACGCGGTCGACCCAGAGCGGCGAAAGCCCCATGGTCGGCTCGTCCATGCAGATCAGCCGCGGCCGGCCCATCAGGGCGCGCGCCATGGCGACCATCTGCTGCTCGCCGCCCGACAGCGTGCCGGCCTTTTGGGTGAGGCGTTCGCGCACCCGTGGAAAGAGATCGAGGACGGTCTCAAAGTCTTCCGCCACCGCCGACGCGTCGCGGCGCAGATAGGCGCCCATGCGCAGGTTCTCGGCCGCCGTCATGGCGCCGAACAACCGCCGCGCCTCCGGCACCGAGGCGATGCCGCGGCCGATCACCGCCGGGGTCGGCAGGCCGTCGATGCGCCGGCCGTCGAAGGTGACCGTGCCGGCGCTCGGCCGCTGCAGGCCGAGGATGACCTTCATGGTGGTCGACTTGCCCGAGGCGTTGCCGCCGAGCAGGCAGACGATCGCGCCGGGCGGGACCGCGATATCGAGGCCGAAATGGACCTGGATCGGTCCGTAATGGGTGTCGATGCCCGACAGGGTGAGGATGTCGTCTCTCATGCCCGGCCTCCCGCGACCGCTTTCAGGCGCGGCTCCGCGACGGCGCCCGCCGCCCTGTCATCGGCCCCACCGACCGAGCCGTGGCCGAGATAGGCGGCGATCACCTTCGGATCGTGCCGGACGGCGGACGGCGGCCCCTCGGCGATCCGGGCGCCGTCGTCCATGACCACGATCCGGTCGGACAGGCGCATGACCATGTCGAGCTTGTGCTCGATCAGCACGATGGTCAGGCCGGTCGCCTTGAGGCCGCGGACGATCTCCATGATCTCGTTGGTTTCGGTCGGGTTCATGCCGGCCGTCGGTTCGTCCAGGAACAGGATGCGCGGCTTCAGCGCCAGCGCCCGCGCGATCTCGACGCGGCGCCGGTTGGCATAGGACAGGCTGTAGGCCGGCTGATCCTGCCGCGGCAGGAGCCGGTCGCCGAACAGTTTCAGGATCTCGCGCGCTTCGGCCTTGAGGGCGTATTCCTCAACGGCCGGTTCGAACACACCGAAGAGCGCCCGGCCGAGTTCGGCGACGGCGCCGAGGATCGGCCAGCCGGGCCGGGCGACCTTCAGGCGCGTGTGGGCACCGATCAGGACATTGTCCATGACCGTCAGGTTGCCGAAGACGCGGCCGTGCTGGAAGGTGCGCGCGACCCGGCGGCGGGCGAGCGCCTCGGGCGCCAGCCCGGTCACGTCCTCGCCGGCGAGCCGCACCGACCCGTCATCCGGGTGGTCGAGCCCGGTGACGAGGTTGAAGAGCGTCGTCTTGCCGGCCCCGTTCGGCCCGATCACGCTGACCATTTCGCCCTCGGCAACATCGAGGTCGATGCCGTCGACGGCGGTCAGGCCGCCGAAGCGCCGGACGAGGCCACGGACCTCAAGCAGCTTCGGCATCGACGGCGACCGTGGCTTTCCGGGCGATCCGGCCGGTGACGGCCTGGGGATTGCGCAGGAGATTGAGGATCGGGCAGGCCCGGTCGACCGCCGCCTCCAGGCCGGCCAGATCCTCTTCGGAGGCCGGCGAGGCGATCGTGACGGTGTAGCGGATGTTGTGCGGGAAGACCGGGATGCCGTCCTGGCCGAGCAGGTTGCCGCGCGGATCGATTTCGGCGGCGACATCGATCTCGAGACTGTCGAGCGGCACGCCGCGGTCGGCGGCCTGGATCAGCCAGGTATGGGTCAGGCAGGAGCCGAGCACGCCGAGCTGCAGTTCGGGCGAGCCCGGTCCGAGATTGTAGCCGGCGAAGTCGGGCGGGCTGTCGGAGACGAGCTGGAAATCGCGGATGCGGATGCGGCGGACACCGCTGCGGCCCTCGGCCGAGACCTTGGCGCCGAGCGTCACCGGCCCGGCCCCCGGGGGTGGTGAACTTCTTGCGCAGCGCCGCCAGGGCGGCGCGCTTCTGGGCGAGATAGTCGGCGAGCGTGGACATGGATGGCTTTCCTTCGCGGTCACACGGTTCCGAGCAACCCTTGCGGGCGGAACCGGACGAGGAGCAGGAGCGCGATGCCGTAGATCAGGATCCGGTATTCGGCGGTGATCCGGAACAGCTCCGGCAGGCCGATCAGCGCGACCGATCCGACGATGGCGCCGAGCACGTTGCCCATGCCGCCGAGGATCACGATGGTCAGCGCCAGGATCGAGATCTGGGCGTTGAAGGTCTCGTGGTTGATGTAGGAATAGAGATGCGCCGTGATCGCGCCGGAGATGCCGGCCGCGAAGCCGCCGAAGCCGAAGGCGATCGCCTTGTAGCGGGACAGCGCGATGCCGTGCGAGCGGGCCGCGACGTCGTCCTCGCGGATGGCGCGCAGCGTCCGGCCGAGATGGGAGGCGAGCAGTTTCGCCTGCAGCAGCGCCAGCACCACCATGACGGCCAGCGTGAACCAGTAGGTCGCGGCGGCCGAATAGAGCGGGATGCCGGCGATCTCGATCGGCGGGATGCCGGAGACGCCGATCGGCCCGCGCGTCACGCTTTCCCAGTTCAGGATGACGAGGCCGACGATCTCGCCGATCGCCAGGGTGGCGATGGAGACATAGTGGCCGCGCAGCCGGAAGGCGGGCGAGACCAGCACGGTGCCGATCGCCCCGGTGGCGAGGCCGGCAGCCAGGATCGCCAGCATCACCGGCAGGCCCAGATCGACCGCGAGCAGGGCCGAGACATAGCCGCCGATGGCGAGCAGCGCGGCATGGCCGAGCGACACCTGGCCGACCGTCCCGGCGACCAGCGTCAGGCTGAGCCCGAGCATGGCGTAGAGCCAGGCATTGGAGAGCGTCTGCAGGACATAGGGGGTCGTGACGACGAGCGGCAGTGCGAAGGCCGCGACCGTCAGCCCGGCCAGCGCGGAAGCCGGCAGTTTCAGGGGCCGGCTCGGCGCCACGAAGGTGCCGGTCATCGGCTCCGGCGGCAGCTGGCGGTTGGAGGCGAAAAGCCCGTTCGGCTTCAGGACCAGGATCAGCACCAGCAGCACGAAGGCGAACAGGTTGCGGTAGGTGGTGCCGAGCAGCGCGATGCCGTAGCTCTCGGTCAGGCCGAGCAGCAGGCTGCCGACCACGGCGCCGGGCACGTTGCCGACGCCGCCGACCACCTCGGCGACGATGCCCTTCAGCGTCGCCTGGAAGCTCATGGCCGGGCTGATATAGTTGTAGTACATGCCGACCAGCAGGCCGGACAGGCCGCCGAGCGCCGACGCGATGGCGAAGACGGCGCGGTTGACGGCATCCACGTCGACGCCCATCTGGCGGGCGGCGTCGCGGTCCTGGGCGGTGGCACGCACCGCCCAGCCGAGCCGGGTGAAGGTCAGGAAGCCGTAGAGCAGCGCCGCACTGGTGACGCCGATGCCGGCGATGACGAGGTCGAGCGCGCCGACGGTCACGCCGCCGACCGTGAAGCGCCAGTCGGGCACCAGGCTCGGCAGGGCCTGCGGGTCCGGCGAAAAGGTCAGCTGGATCAGCTGGTCGATGACGAAGCTGATGCCGATCGTCGCCAGAAGGGGCGCGATGCGGACCGAATGGGCGAGCGGGCGCAGTCCGACGCGCTCGATCAGGATGCCGAGCGCGCCCGTGCCGACGACCACGGCCAGGATGGTGAGCGGCAACGGCAGTTTGAGATGCGCCACCGCGATCAGCCCGACATAGGCGCCGACCACATAGACGGACCCGTGGGCGAAGTTGATCAGCCGGCTGACGCCGAAGATCAGCGCGAGGCCGACGGCGAGCAGCGCGTAGATGTTGCCGACCACCAGGCCGTTGATCGTATGGTCGAGGAAACTGGTCACGTCGGCTGGCCCACGGTGGGAGGCTTTGCGCCGGCCGGCACCGGAAATGTCGGCACCGGCCGCGGGACTGTGCGGGGGTCGCTCAGTTGGTCTTGGCGCCGTCCCACAGGGTGAAGCGACCGTCCTTGACGACGAGCTTCACGGAGGGCGCACCGGCGATACGGCGCGTCGCGGCGTCGAAGGTCGCCTTCTCGAAGATGACGCTCGGCACGTCCTTGATCTTGGCGAGCCCGTCGCGCACGCCCGTCCGGGTCGGTCCGCCGACCTTCGCGGCGGCGGCGACGAGGTGCAGCGCGTCATACGCATAGGCGTTGAAGGCGTCGGGCTCCTTGCCGTAGCGCGCCTTGAAGGTCTCGACGAACTTCTTGACGTGCGGGCGCGGATCCTCGGGGAAGAAGCGGGCCGGCGTGTAGATGCCGTTGACGAAGTCCCCGCCGAGTTCGAGGAATTTCGGCGAATAGACCGAGCTGACGGCCACCGCCGGCTGCTTCAGGCCGGCGGCTCCGAGCTGGCGGGCGATCAGCGCGCCGTCGGCATAGTAGGAGATCAGGACGATGCCGTCCGGCGCGGCATCGCGCACGCGGACCAGCGTCGAGCGGAAGTCCTTCTCCTCGGGCTGGTACCCTTCCGCGACCACCACGTCGGCGCCGAAATCCTTGGCGGCCTTGACGAAGATGTCCTTCGAGGTCCGGCCCCAATCGGTGTTGAGATAGAGCACTGCGAGCTTCTTCAGGCCGAGCGAGCGGACCGCGAAGTCGGCGACGAGCGGCTGCTCCTCGGCCTGGCTGACCGAGCTCGACCAGGCGAAGTCACCGCCCTTGGTGAAGTCCGGATGCGAGTTGGTGAAGCCGAACTGCAGCAGGCCGGCGCGCTGGTAGATCGGCGTGGCCGCCATCGAGGCCGGGCTGGAGAAGTCGCCCAGTTCGGCGACGATCGTCGGATCGGCGACGAATTTCTGCGCGATGGCGACGGACTGCTTCGGATCGCTCTGGCTGTCCTCGAAGCGGTAGGCGAGCGGCCGACCGCCGATGCCGCCGGCCGCATTGATCTCGTCGAGCGCCAGGTCGAAGCCCTGCTTCCACTGGGCGCCATATTGCGCATTCGGCCCGGTCAGGGGCCCGGAGACGCCGAACAGGACCGGTTCCGCGGCCCGCGCGAGCGGCGCGGTGCCGAGTCCGGCGGCGGCGAGACTGGCGAGCGACAGGGCGGCGGTCAGCCCGGCGACCGCGGCGCGGCGGGTGATTGGCATGGGTAACTCCGATTGTCGAGTTGTCGTATGGCCAATTCAACACGGGGGCTGTCTGTCTGCCGAGGTCTCGGATATCAAAGTCGATCGCATCAGTAGAATATTATTCGACCCGTGCCGGACCCGGCCCGACACCGCCGGGTGCGCGGGCAGCGCGCGCGAAGACGCCTTCCATGCGCCAGTGCTCGTTGGACTTCGAGGGATCGGCTTCCCACTCGTCCCAACCGGAATCGCGGCGATACTGGCCGAGCAAGCCGGAGGCCAGTATCGCCGCCTCGTCGACGGGGACGCGGTTCTCGCAGTCGGGGGCGACATAGAGGGCGTCGGCGAGGCAGTAGAGCTCGCACATGAAGCAGGTCTGGCAATCCTCGACCCGCGCCAGGACCGGGCGGCCGTCCGCCGCGCGGTCGAAGACGCCGGTCGGGCAGACCTCGACGCAGGCCGAGCAGCCGACGCAGCGGCTTTCGACGACGAGTTCGATCATGATGCGATCTCCAGGCGGGCCGTTGCGGCCGCGGGCCGCTCGTAGCGGGTCACGACGCGGTCGAGACCCTCGACCAGTTGGCGGGCGGCGAAGCGGTCGTCCCTGCCGGTCAGGTCCGTGCGATAGTGCATGCCGCGGCTCTCGGTCCGTCCCGCGGCGGCGTGGGTGACCCATCGAGCGGTCGCCACCAGGGCGGCGGCCTCCCGCGCGCGCAGCCGGTCGCTTCCCATCGCGACGAGATGGTCGGCGGTGTCGCGCCACAAGGTCTCCAGCCGGTCGGCCGAGGCAGCGAGCGTCCGGGCCTGGCGGAAGTAGATCTTGTCGAAGGGCAGCACCTCGGCCTGCGCGGCGCGCTCGACCTCGCGCGGATCGAGCCCGCCGGGCCGGGCCAGCGGCCGAAGCCCGGCCTGGCCGATCGGCCGGGCCAGCTCGGCGTCGCGGCGGCCGGCGCGGCGGGCGCGTTCGGCGGCGGCGCGTCCGGCCCATTGGCCCGAGGACAGCGCCCAGGACGAATTGATCGCCCCGCCGCCCGAGACCGCACCGGCGACGAGTTCGCGCGTCGCCGTGTCGCCGGCGGCGAAGAGACCCGGAACATCCGTGCCGCAGTCGGCGTCGGCGATGCGCAGCCCGCCCGAGCCGCGGATGGTGCCCTCCCCGCGCAGCGTCACCTCGAAGCGCTCGGTGAAGGGATCGACGCCTTCGCGCGCGAAGGTCAGGCCGAAATTCGGCTGGATCTGCGGCAGCAGCCGGCGCACGTCCTCCGGCACCCTTTCGAGGCTGCAGAAGAGCGGCCCCTTCAGGAGCGCGGCGGCAATCTCGCGGTTGTTGTCGGGACCGGGCGGGATCGGCACCTCGCAGCCGTCCGTATCGAAGTAGCGGGCGAAGGCGTAGGACATCGAACGGGTCATGGTCGTGCGCGCCGGGGCGATGCAGTGCGCGGTGGAGAATTCCATGCCGGAGATCGAGGCCCCCGCCTCCGCGGCCATCAGATGGCCGTCGCCGGTGTTGTTGGCGGCGCCGAGAAGATGCGACCGGAAGCCGGCTCCGCCGGTGGCGAGCACCGTGGCGCCGGCCCGGATGGTCCAGTCCTCGCCGGTCGCGCGGACGAGGCCGCGGGCGCCGGCGATCGAGCCGTCGCCATGCTGGAGCAGTTCGAGCGCGGGATGATGGTCCAGAATGGTGGCGCCCGCTTCCAGCGCGAGCCGGCGCATGGCGCGCAGATATTCCGGACCGCGCAAGGCGCGATACTGCTTGCGCCCGGCCTCGTCGACGGAGAAACGGTAGTGGCCTTCCAGCGTCGGCAGGCTGGTCCAGGTCAGATCGAGGATGCGGGCCATCCAGTCCGGATCGGCGAGACCGGCGGCGGGCGTCAGCTTGCGGTCGATCGCCGCGCGTCTGAGGTCCGGATCCGGCGGCACCCACCAATGGCCGGGACCGGCCGTCGCGGTCACGCCGCTGGTGCCGCAATAGCCCTTCTCGACCAGGATCACCGCGGCGCCGGCGCGGGCGGCGGCGACCGCTGCCCAACTTCCCGCCAAGCCGCCGCCGATGACCAGCACGTCGGCCGTCAAACTCGTCATGTCTCGCCTCTCCGGGGACCAGCCGTCCTTATGGGGAAGCATGGGTGAGGTAATTTCCTATATAAAGAAACGATAATCTAAATTCACAAAGCCCATTGAAACTGGAATTTTATGCGCGATTCACCGAAATTAGATTATTGTAATGATAGATTTTAGACCACCGCCCATGCGCTGGCTCCGGGAGCGGTCGGATTTCCCCCGCGATCGGCCATCGCCGCAAATCCGGTTCGCTGCCGGCCTGCGAAACGGCGGTCGCTTTGCTTTCCGGTGAAGGGGCGACGGGAGACCCTGGGCAAGGCCGCGATCGACGGCACGCAGCGCCCGCCAAACGCGCCCGCGCCGCCGCGTCCCAGAAAAATCGTTCCCCCGCGCGGCCCGTTCCCGGCACCGCGCCATCGCACAGGATCCGCCATGACCGAACAGACCTTCGACCGCCGCACTCGTCTCGGGCGGCGCGGCTTCCTCGCCGGCTCCGGCCTGACGCTTGCTGGATTGGCGCTCGGCGCCCCGTCGGGAGCGCGCGCGGCCGACACCGCGCTGCGGCTCGGCGACCAGAAGGGCGGCGTGGAGGCGACGCTGGCCGTCGCCAATCTGCTCGACAAGACCCCCTACAAGCTGGAGATCGCCCAGTTCCCGGCCGCAGCGCCGCTGCTGGAGGCGCTCAATGCTGGCGCCGTCGATGTCGCCTGGGCGGGCGATGCTCCGACCACCTTCGCGCTCGCCAATGGCGTGCCGGCCAAGATCATCTCGGCGCATCGCTCCAACGGCGGCAGCGTGGCGCTGCTGGTCAAGGACCAGAGCCCGATCCGCAGCGTCGCCGACCTCGCCGGCCGCACGGTCGGGACCGGCCGCGGCTCGATCGGCCATGCCCTGGTGATCTCCGCACTGAAGCGGGCCGGCGTGCCGGCGGACTCGGTGAAGTTCGCCTTCCTGCAGCCGAGCGACGCCAAGGCGGCCCTGGAGACCAACGCGATCGACGCCTGGTCGACCTGGGGCCTCTATGTCTCGACCGGGCTCCTTGCCGCCAAGTATCGCCTCGTCTTCGACGGCCAGAACGGCATCCTGTCCGGCCTCGGCTATCTGGTTGCGCACGACAAGGCGATCGCGACCAAGCGCGAGGCCTTGGCCGATTTCGTGTCGCGCACCGCGCGGGCGCGCGATTGGGTGACGAACCATGTCGACGACTATGCGCGGCATCTCGCCGGCCTGGTCGGCGCCCCATTCGAGATCGCGCGCGACAGCCATGTCCGCGCTCCGACCGTCGTGGTGCCGATCGATCCGGCGGTGATCGCCGATCAGCAGCGCACCGCCGATCTCTATTCCGACGCCGGCGTCATCGCCAAGCGCTTCGATGTGGCGCGCTTCTTCGACACCAGCTTCAACAGCGCCCTGACCAACTGACAAAAAAATGCGGATCGGTTCCTGCGAGGAACCGATCCGCAAGTCTCCCGGTCCAAGTCCCTGGGAGGAACGGGTCAGCGGAAGATGGCGTCAGCGCACGACGTGGAAGCCGGCGATGCCGTCATTGGCCAGTTGCGCGACCAGCTGCAGTTCCCAGTCGATATAGCCCTGCATGGCAGCGCGCGGATTGTCGGTGCCCTCATAGGGGCGCTTGTAGATGTCGTCCGGCACGCCGAGCCAATGCGCCTCCTGGCTGTCGAGCCGCCCGCCCGCGGCCGCATAGGCGGCCGTGCCGCCGGCCAGGACCCGCACGTCACCCGAAGCGGCAGCACGCGCGACCGCAAGATTGGCGGCGGCCAGTTCGCCGTCCGGAGAGGTCAGCACCAGGGTCCGGCCGGCCGCGAGGCCGCGCGCCTGCTCGCCGGCGACCTGGTCGGCAAGACGCGGGCCCGAGGCGTGCCAGGCGCCGCGGATATGGCCTTTGCGATAGGCCGGGCTGCGGGCAAGATCGAACACGACGAAGCGCGACGGCTCGGCCAGGAGCGTCGCCGGCGCGACGAAATCATCAGGTCCGAGACCGAAATCCCGAACCTTGCGTGGGGCCGGCCGGGCATCCGCCGCCAGCGCGCCGGCCTCGACCACATAGGTCTCCCAGCCAAGCTGGACCAGCCAGGAGGCGGTCATCCGGGCGCGGACGCCGTCGGTATCGTAGAGCACGAGGCGCGCACCGCGCACCGCGACCCATTCGTCCGTCGCCTGCACCAGTTGCCCGCCGGGCGCGGACACGAAGCCTTCGGGATGGCCCGCGGCATGTTCCTCGGGCGTGCGCACGTCGAGGCGATGCAGCGTGCGCCGATCCGAGTCGGCAATCAGGCGGTCGAGCCCGGCGGCATCGATCACCGGCACGCCGACCTTGTCGGCCCAGCGCGCGGCCGCGGCGCGGGCCCGCGCCTTGCCGGCCTCGCTCGGCTCGGGCGCCCGCAGCGTGCGGCCGGTCTCGACCTCCAGGCCGGCCAGCGTCCAGCCGATCGTGCCGTTGCGCAGGGCGACGACGCGGTTCGGGATGCAGGCATTGACCAGCGACTGGGTGCCGATGATCGAGCGCGTCCGACCGGCGCAATTGACGATGACCAGGGTGTCGGGCGACGGCGCCAGATCGTGCACCCGATAGACCAGTTCGCCGCCCGGAACGCTCTGCCCGCGCGGGATGGCCATGGTGGTGAATTCCTCGTAGCGGCGGCTGTCGAGCACCACGACATTGGGCTCGCGCTCGAGGATCGCCTTGATCTCCGGCGCCGGCAGCGAGGGCGTGTGGCGGATCGACTCGACCAGTTCGCCGAAGGCCTTGGACGGCACGTTCACGTCCCGGTAGACCTCGCCGACGCGCGCATAGGCGGCAAGGCCGCCTTCGAGCACCGCGACATCCGCGTAGCCGAGCGCCGCGATGCGGGCCGCGCCGGCTGCCGCGAAGCCCTCGCCGTCGTCATAGACCACGATCGGCGCGGACCGGCGCGGCACCAGCGCCTCGATGCGGACCTCGATCTCGCTCAAGGGCAGCGAGACGGCCCAGAGCGGATGCGCCTCCGCATAGGGCCCCTCCTCGCGCAGGTCGAACAGGGCGACTTCCCGGCCCTCGCGCCAGAAGCGGCGCAGGTTTTCGGCACTGATGAAACGCGGCATCGAACCTCTCACGCGCGCTGCAGACCGGCGCGCACTTCCGCCGAGCGGTCCCAGAGATTGGGCACCGCGGTGTTGGAATAGCCGGAGACGAAGGGCTTCTCGGCCCCGGTCTCCGGATCGTAGACCGCCCGGGCGACGGCGCCGATATTGCCGCCATAGACGTGGATCGAGATGGAGACGCGATCGGCATGGGCGTTGGCGACCTGATGGATGTCGCCGACCGTCGGCGAGACCTTGACCACGTCGCCGCGCTCCAGCCGTTCCTCGCCGGTCGCGACCAGCCGGCCGTCGTCGCGGCGCACGAAGCTGGTGCCGGTCTCCGCCCCTTCGATCACGCCGACCAGGCCCCAGACCCGATGGTCGTGGATCGGCGTCTTCTGCCCCGGCCCCCAGACGAAGCTGACCACCGACCAGCGCTCGAGCGGGTCGGCATGCAGCAGATATTGCTGATAGAACTGAGGATGGGGCTGGCGGTAGGCGTCGGGCAGCCAGCCGTCCGTCCGGATCAGGTCCTTCAGCAGCGGTTCGAGATCGGCGAACAGGGCCGCCTCGTCGGCGCCGTGGCGCTCGACCAGTTCGGTGGCGCGGCGGACGAATTTCTGCAGCGGCGCGATGTCGGTCATGGGAACTCCGTCAGAGGTCCAGGGCGCGGCGGCCGGCGGCGAGCCGGACACTGTCCTCCTGGGGGGTGTGGATGCGGCCGCACAGCACGTCGCGCAGGTGGCGTTCGAGCGGGTTGGCGCGGGCGATGCCGTGATTGCCCGAGAGCTTCAGCGCCTGCTCGACGACCTCGATGGCGTTGCGGGTCACGGTCAGCTTGATCAGGCCGCCCTCGTCCTCGCCGGGCAGCACCCCGGCCTCCACGTCGCGCACGTAGCTGGCGATCAGGCGCTGGTTGACGGCGAGCAGGACCTCGATCTCGCCGAGCGCCTCCTGGGCGCGCGGCAGCGTGGCGAGCGGCTTGCCGAGATTGGACGGGGTGCGGGTCTTCAGGAAGCCGACCAGCCAGTCGCGCGCGGCCCGCGCGATGCCGTCATAAATCGCCGGCACCAGCACGCTGTGCCAGGCATATTGCAGGCGGTTCTGGGTCAGCCAGTCCCCGGCGAGGCGGATGTCGACGGCGTGGTCGAGCGGCACGGCGACATCCTCGAAGACCACGTCGTCGGACCGGGTCGCGCGCATGCCGAGCTGGTCCCAGGTCTCCTCGATGCGGATGCCCGGCAGGGTCGACGGCACCAGGAAGGTGCCGACGCGCGGCGTCGCCTCGTCGGTGCGCGCCCAGACCAGCATCCAGGCGAGCAGCGGCGCGCCGGTCGAATAGATCTTGCGCCCGGAGATGCGCCATTCGTCGCCGTGGCGGCGGGCGATCGTCGCCGGCAGGCCGCCGCGGGCCGGCGAGCCGAGATCGGGCTCGACGCGCAGCGCATTGGCGAGCGCACCGGCCTCCGCGGCGTCGCGACCGACCTGCTCGCGCAGATGTTTCGGCCAGGTGTTCGCCAGCGCGATCGAGGCCTGGGCGATATACTGCATGGCCAGGACCAGCGCGGTGGAGGGTTCGCCGCGCGCGATCCAGCCGACCGTCTCGACCGCCTCGTCCAGCCCGCCGCCGCGGCCGCCGAGGTCGCGCGGCACGGTCAGGGCGAGCAGGTCCTCCTCGTAGAGACGGCGGAAATTGGCGAAGGGAAAGCGGCCGGTCCGGTCGTGTTCGGCCGCGGTGGCGGCGAAATCCGCGGCGAGGTCGCGCAGGATCGGGGTCAGCGGGGCGCGGGCGTCCATGGGTCTGTCTCCCTCACGCTCACCAGGTCGCTTCCAGGCCGAGATGGCCGAGGATCAGCCGCCGCAATTCGCCGAAGCGCAGATCGCCGCGATGGCGCGGGTGCGGCAGGTCGACCCGGACATCCGCAGCGACGCGCGCCGGGCGGTCGGAAAAGACGATGACGCGGTCGGCCATGAACAGGGCCTCCTCGACATCGTGGGTGACCAGCAGGGCCGTGAAGCCGGCGCGCTGCCAGAGCGAGACCAGTTCGGACTGCATCTGCAGGCGGGTCAGGCTGTCGAGCTTGCCGAGCGGTTCGTCGAGCACCAGGAGGCGCGGATCGTTGACGAGGGCCCGGGCCAGCGCCACGCGCTGCGCCATGCCGCCGGAAAGCTGGTGCGGATAGGCCTTGGCGAAGGCGCCGAGCCCGACCAGGTTCAGCGCCGCCTCGACCCGGCCGCGCTCGCGCGACAGGATGCCCTGCGCCTCCAGCCCGAGCGACACGTTCCGCCACACCGTCCGCCAGGGATAGAGCGTCGGGTCCTGGAACACGACGACGCGCGAGGGATGCGGGGCCGTGATGGCTTGTCCGTCGCCCAACACCTCGCCGCGGGTCGGCCGGTCGAGCCCGGCGACGAGGCGCAGGAGGGTAGACTTGCCGCATCCCGAAGGCCCGAGCAGGGCGACGAATTCGCCCGGCGCGGCATCGAGGCTGACATCGTCCAGGACCGGCAGGATACCGCCGTCAAGATCGAACTGGTGGCTGACGCCGCGGATCGACAGCCCGAGCGGGTCGGCCTGCCGCGGTGTCGCGGGCGCCGGTTCGGTGCGGAGCGCGGCCGTCACCATTTGACGATACCCTTCTGCCAGGAGAGGACGCGGTCGCGCAGGCGGAACAGGATGGTCATCAGCGTCGAGCAGAGCACCGTCATGACCAGGAGCGCGGCATACATGTTGGCGTAGGAGGCCCAGCCCTGCGCCCATTGCAGGTACCAGCCGAGGCCGGCCTTGACGCCGAGCAGCTCGGCCACCACCAGCACCGCGAAGGACGAGCCGAGCCCCATGAACAGGCCGACGAAGACATGCGGCAGGGCGGCGGGAATCGCGACCTTGAGCACCAGGAAGCGGCTGTTGGCGCCGAGCGTGCGGGCGATGTCGTAATAGGCGGAGGGCACCGCGGCGATGCCCGACCAGGTCAGCACCGTGGTCGGGAAGGCGGTGGCGAGCGCGATCAGGAAGACGCTGGCGCTGTGCGAGGTCGGGAAGACGAAGAAGGCGATCGGCAGCCAGGCCGTCGCCGGCAGCGGGCCGACGAAGCGCAGGATCGGATGCGCCCAGTAGCCGACCGCCCGCGACCAACCGATCGAAACCCCGAGCAGGAAGCCCGCCACCGCCCCGATGGCGTAGCCGGTCGCATGCAGCTTGACCGAGGCCAGGATCGAGGCGCCGAGTTTGGCGAAATCGTCGGTAAACACCTCGAAGATCGCCTGCGGCGGCGGGAAGAAGGGCTGCGGCAGGATATTGAACTTCGCAGTCGTGATCTCCCACGCCGCGAAGAACAGGCCGAGCGCCAGCGCCCAGGGCGCGCGGTGCGTGACCTTCGCGGCGAGCCCCGCATGCCAGGGCGCCAGCACGGAGGCGAGGAACAGCCCCGCGGCCACGCCCGCCAGGATCAGCGCGAATTCCCGGGTCCGGCCCCAATCGCCGACATCGTCCCAGATCAACGAGAAGGCCGCGGCGGCCGCGAAGGCGGAGGCGGCGAGGATGCCGGTGAAGGACAGGTCCTTCAGCGCCGCGGCGAAATCGGCCTCGCGGCCGGGAGCATCGGCGAGAATGTCGGTCATTCCGGCTGCCCTCCTAGACGCTCAGCACATCGGCGAAGACGCGATTGGCGAACCGCGCCGGATCGGTCGTCCGCTTGAAGACGTTGACGAGCTTGAGCTCGTCCGCGTAGAGCGCGATCTCGCGCTTCAGCGCCGCACCGACCGGATTGTGGTGATGGGTGTGGTAGCGCAGCAGCGCCTCGAGGTCAGCCAGGCTCGCATTCGGCGCATAGGGCAGGAAGATCTTGGCCACCTCGGCCGGGTTCTGCACCGTGTAGTGGGCGGCATCGAGCAGGGCGAGCGTCAGCGCCTTGGCGACGATCGGATCCTCGCGGATCAGCGAGCCGCGCACGCCGAGGATGCAGCAGACCCGGTTGGCGAATTCGCCATGCAGGTTGGAGGAGACCTCGGCGAGCTTGCCGTCCTTCAGCCAGAGATAGGTCTTCGGGTCGCCGTCGACGAGCGCCTGCGCCTCGCCCTTCTCGAGCGCGGCGCGCAGCAGTTCGCCGGGGAACTGGCGCCATTCCACATCCTTGTCCGGATCGAGCCCCTCCTTCTGCAGGAGGATCGAGAAGAAGTTCTTGCCCGGGGCGGCGAGGTCGGCGACCGCGATCGACTTGCCCTTCAGGTCCTTGAGGCTCCGGATCTTGCCGTCGTTGAGCGCCAGGAGCCGCATGCAGCCGCCATGCGTGCCGGCGGTGATCTTCACGTCGAAGCCCTGCTCCATCGGCTTCAGCCAGCGCAGCGCCATGCCGATGCCGGCATCCGACTTGCCGGTCGCGATCGCTTCCAGGAGCTGGTCGGTGGAGCCGCCGAAATTGATCAGGTCGACATCCAGATTGTGGGCGGCGAAGAAGCCCTTCTCGACTGCGACGGCGGCCGGCGCGAGGCAGACCGCGGTCGCGTTCCAGGAGAAGCGCAGCTTGCGCGGCGGTCCGGCGAGGAGCGGCCCGCCGCCCGGCCCGGCCGTCCGGCAGATGATCGATTGCTCCAGGAGCGCGGCGGCCGGGTCGGCGATCTTGCCGGGCGGGGCCGCCCAGGCGGCGACGCGGGCCGCCGGCACGGCGAGCGCGGCCGCCGAGGCCGTGCGCAGGAAGCTGCGCCGCGACGACAGGCGGCGGGCGCCGTCCTCGGTGATCATGGCACTGGACAGCTGTTCGATACCATCGGTCATGGTTGTCCCCTCGGATTGCGCAGGTCGGTCGGCAGGGGCGGCAGCGCCCGAAGCGGCGGCCGCTCCGACAGGCCTACTCGGCGGCCTTGGCGCGGCTCGCAGCGCGCTCGGCGATCAGCCGGCGGGTTTCAGGGATCAATTCGCGGCCGTAGTCGATCGCATCAATGAGCGGATCGAAGCCGCGGATCAGGAAGGTCTCGATGCCGAGGTCGTAATAGTCGACCAGCGTCTCGGCGACCTGGAGCGGCGTGCCGACCAGGGCGGTCGAATTGCCTTTCGCGCCGGTCAATTGGGCGATGCCGGTCCACAACCGCTTGTCGAGGCGCGGACCCTTGGCGGCCGCCTCCAGGAGGCGCCGGGAGCCGACATTGACCGGTTCGGCCGTCTTGCGGAAGCCGGTCCGATCCTGCAGCGCCTTGGCCTTCTCCAGGATGGCGTCGGCCTTGGCCCAGGCCTGGTCTTCGGTGTCGGCGATGATCGGCCGCAGCGACAGCGAGAAGCGCGGCGCCGGGCGGCCATTGCGGGCCGAGGCGGCGCGGACACGGTCGGTCAGCTCGCGGACCTGCTCATAGGTCTCGCCCCACAGCGCGAAAGTGTCGGCATGGCGCCCAGCCACGTCGATGGCCGCATCGGACGCGCCGGCGATGAAGATCGGCACGGCGCCCTTCCAGGACGGCTTGACCTGCGAGAAGGCGCCCTCGACCTGGTAGAAGCGGCCCTTGTAGTCGAAGGGCTTGTCGCTCTCCCATTCGAGCCGGACGATGTCGAGAAACTCGCTCGTGCGCGCATAGCGCTCGTCCTTGTCCTCGACCGTGTTGCCGTCGCGCACGAGTTCGGCGCGGTGGTCGGCGCCGGTGATCACGTTGATGGCGAAGCGGCCGGGATGGAGATTGTCGAGCGTCGCGAACAGCCGGGCGAGCACGGTCGGCGCCACGAAGCCCGGACGATGGGCGACGAAGATGCCGAGCTTGTCGGTGACGCTCGCCGCATGCTGGCCGACCGTCAACGCCTCCGGCGCGTCGGAATGGAAGGCGAGCAGCGCGCGATCGAAGCCGGCCAGTTCGTGCGCCTTGGCGACGGCCTCGATATAGGCTCGGTCGACGATCGGACCCGACCGCGGAATGATCTCGGACGCTTCGTGATTGCCGATGAAACCGATGAATTCGATGGACATCCGTCCCTCCTGGCGGCGGCGCAACCGCCCGCTTTGTGCGGAAGATGGGATGACCCTATCGCCTGCCCGTTCTCACAGGAAGGAATAGAATACTTTTTTTGTGTTTTATAGGAGATGGCCTGTGCGAGCGCCGCACGGGTGTCCCATCGCCTCCCCGCAGCAAGAACCGCGGTCCGGTTGGCGCCGAGGCGGGGCGCCAGAGCCTGTCCCGGCCAGAACGAAACGATCTGACCGAAAAGGACCGGCTCAAGCCATTGACTCCGGAGCATTTCCTTATCGATTGAATGAGTCCATCCAATCGGGAAATGCTCTAGCCGCGGTGGCCGGAGACCTCGCGGCCGGCGTCGTGGTCGAGGGACAGAAACCGCAGCGCGCCGGCGAGACCGATCGCCGCGACGATCAGGAAGGCCGCCCGGAAATCCGCCAGCGTCGCCAGGTCTGCCGCACCCGCCTCGCCGCGCAGCGCCGAGACCAACCGGATGGCCAGCACGGCAACCGCGATGCCGCCGACCATGGCCAGCTGCTGCAGGATCGCCGAAAGCGATGAGGCGGCCGACCGGGCCTGGCCGTCGACATCCGCGAAGGCGAGCGTCGCCAGCGCGGTGAACTGGAGCGAGCGGGTCGCCCCGGCCAGGAATAGAAGGGCCCAGAGGAGCAGCACCGGGGTTGCGGGCGTCACCGCGGCGAAGGCGGCGATGCACAGGGCCGCGGCCGTGCCGTTGACGATCAGGATGTCCCGGAAACCGAAGCGCCGCAGGAGCGGCGTCGTCACGCTCTTCATGGCGAGATTGCCGAGGAAATAGACCAGGATCAGGATCCCGGTCTCGACCGCGGAGAGGCCGAAGCCGACCTGGAGCAGGAGCGGCAGGAGGAACGGCGTCGCATTGACGGCCAGACGGCAGAAGGTGCCGGCGCCGAGCGTCGACAGCGCGAAGGTGCGCACGCGGAGGACGCGGAGATCGATCAGCGGCACCGGGCTTGCCACGAGATGCCGGCAGGCCGCGATCCCGACCACGAGCCCGGCCACGGCGAGGCCGGCCGCCGCGAGGTCCGGCACCTGCCGACCGGCAAAGAGCTCGAGGCCGGCGAGGAGCAGGGTCAGGCTGCCGGCGCTTGCGACGAAGCCGAAAGCGTCGAACGGCACCCGCGGCCCTGGCCGATCGACCGGAACGACGGCGACGACCAAGAGGCAGCCGACCAGCCCGAGCGGCAGATTGACGAAGAAGTTCCATTGCCATCCGGCATGGGTGGTGATCCAGGAGCCGAGCAGCGGGCCGATCACGGGCGCGAACAGCGCCGGCCAGGTGATGGTGGCGATGGCCTGCACGATCTCGGACTTGGTGGCGCTGCGGATGACGATGAGCCGCCCGACCGGCGTCATCAGGGCGGCGCCGAAGCCTTGCAGCGTCCGCGCGGCCAGGAAGGCCGGCAGCGAACCGGCGAGACCGCAGGCCAGCGACGCGAGCGTGAAGATCAGGAGCGAGGCCAGAAAGACCCGCCGCGCGCCGAAACGCTCGGCGAGCCAGCCAGACAGCGGCATGAAGGCGGCGGCGGTCAGCATGTAGACCGTGAAGCCGCTCGACATCGAGACCGCATCGGTGCCGAAGCTCGCGGCCATCTGGGGCAGCGAGGTCGCGATGATCGTGCCGTCCAGGAACTGGATGAAGAAGGCGACCGCTACCGTCGCCGCGACCAGGCGGGTGCGCAGCTTCTCGTCGGCGGTAGCGATCGTCGTGCTCATGCCTGCTCCCTGCCGCCGACGGGCGGGTCCCGCGGGGCCGCCCCTGAACCGGCTGCCATCGGCGAAGGCGACGAGTGTGCAGCGGCGCCGGGCGGCACGCCAGACATCGGGTCGCTCGATCACCCGATAAAACTTATGGATTTTAATTGCAATGGACTTGTGCGTCTTGGATCGGCGGCCCCGCACAAGGTCACCAAGCCCCTCCGACATGCCGGTTCCGGTCTGCCGTTCGACTAGAATGTTGTCTGGAACCGGGCGGCCAATTGGACCCCCTGGGCAGGCGGCGCATCGAAAGAACTTTTCCTGCCGGCCCTCGGCAAGAGAATTCTGTGCTTATAAAATCTACCGATATTATGTATAATTTCTCACGCCTTCGACGCCCCGGTCCTGCCGGGAGCCTTCGCCTGCAACGGGGACACCCACGATGCCCAAGACCGAATCGAACCCGATCAAGCTCGGAACGCCCGCGGCGGACTTCCTGCTCCCCGACGCGGACGGACGGCTGCACAAGCTCGCCGATTTCGGTGCCAAGCCGGCCCTGCTCGTCGCCTTCATCTCCAATCGGTGCCCCTTCGTGCTGCTGATCCGCGAGCGCTTCGCGGCGCTTGCGAAGGAATACGCCGCCCAGGGCCTGCAGGTCGTCGCCATCAACGCGAACGACCCGGTCGATCATCCGGAGGAGACGCTCGCGCGGCTCGGTGAAGAGGCCGCCGCCCAGGGCTACGACTTCCCCTACCTCAAGGATCTGTCCCAGGACGTGGCGAAGGCCTATGGGGCCGCCTGCACGCCGGACTTCTTCCTGTTCGATGCCGAGCGCAAGCTCGCCTATCACGGTCAGTTCGACGATGCGCGGCCCGGTAACGGCAAGGCGGTGACCGGGGCGGACCTTGCCGCCGCCATCGCGACCGTGCTGGCCGGAAAGGGCGTGCCGGACCGGCAGATCCCGTCGATCGGCTGCAACATCAAGTGGACCGCCGGCAACGAGCCGGTCGGCCTGTCCAGCGCAGCCTGAAGCCGACCCGACCGGCGACGCCGCCGCCCGGCGTCGCCCCATCGCCCTCGCAGCGTCTCCATCCGGATCTTCGCGCATGGCCGTCCGTTCCGCATCGACAGGTTCCGATCGCCTCCAGGCCGACGTGCTCGTGATCGGCGGCGGTCCGGCCGGCGCCTGGGCCGCCTTCTCGGCGGCGCAGGCCGGCGCCAAGGTGGTGCTGGCCGACAAGGGCTATTTCGGCACGTCCGGCGCCACCGCCCCGTCCAACACGGGCACCTGGTGCGTGCCGCCCGGCGAGGGGCGGGCCCATGTCGTCGAGCGGCGCTGGCAGCGCACGGGCGGCCTGGCCGAACCGCGCTGGATGACGCGCTGCGTCGATCGCGCCTATGAGAGCCTGCTGCGGCTGGTCGAATGGGGCTACCCGTTCCCGACCGACGACACCGGGCAGCTCTACATCGCCAACCTGCGCGGCCCGGACTACATGCGGTTCATGCGCCGCCAGGTCCAGAAGGCCGGCGTCGTCATCCTGGACCATCACCCGGTCCTGGAACTGCTGTCCGACGGCGAGGCCGTGACCGGGGCGGCCGGCATCGTCCGGGCGACCGGGGCGGATTGGACGATCGATGCCGGCGCGGTCGTCCTGGCGACCGGCGGCGTCGCCTTCTTTGAGCGCATCCTCGGCGGCACGGGCCTGACCGGCGACGGCTACCTGATGGCCGTCGAGGCCGGCGCGTCGCTGTCGGGCATGGAATTCACCGGCAAATACTCGCTCGCGCCGATGAATTCGTCGCTCAACAAGGGTCTGCCCTTCCGCTGGGCCTCCTTCTTCGGCCCGGACGGCCGGCCGCTCCTCGATCGGGACGGCCATCCGCTGCAGAACGGCATCGGCGCGGCCGAAAAGGACGTTGCCCGCGCCCTCATCCGCGGCCCCGTCCTCGCCCGGCTCGATCTCGCCGACGAAGCGCTGCAGGACTGGCTCCTGAAGGGCCAGCCCAACTGCTTCCTGCCCTACCAGCGCGCCGGCATCGATCCGTTCCGCGACCTCTTCGAGGTGACCCTCAAGGCCGAGGGCACGGTGCGCGGCTCCGGCGGCATCCGGCTGGCCACCGACGACTGCGGGGTTGGCGTGCCCGGCCTCTACGCGGCCGGCGACGCGGCGACCCGCGAACTGATGGCCGGCGCGAGTTCGGGCGGCGGCGCCATCAACGCATCCTGGGCGATCGCGAGCGGCTGGTGGTCCGGCCACGGCGCCGCCCAGCATGCCCGCCGTCGCTGCGCCGCAGCCGCCTTCCGCCACCAGTCGAAACCGCTCGGCCGGGCCGGCCTGCGCCCGTCGGCGGCCGCGCGGCCGGTCGACCAGGCCGCGGTCGTCGAGGCTGTCCGCTCCGAGGTGATCCCGCTCGACCGCAACTATTTCCGCAACGGCCCCCATCTGGACGCCGCGCTTGCCCGTCTCGACGGCGTCTGGGACGAGGTCTCCGGCCATCTCGTCGGCGAGGGCCGCGACCGGCTGCGCGCTCGCGAGGTCGCCGCGGTGACGGCGAGCGCCCGCTGGTCCGTCGCCGCTGCCGCAGCCCGCGGCGAATCCCGCGGCATGCATCGCCGCACCGATCGGCCGGAGACCGACCCGGCCTCGGCGCGACGCCTGATCGTCGACGGCCTCGATGTCGTCGCCGTGCGGCCCGAGGCCGAAGCCGTGATCGCCGGGGAGCGCGCATCGTGATCGAGATCGTCTCCGAACAACGCTGCATCCGCTGCGACATCTGCGAACGCGTCTGCCCGGCCTTCGTGTTCGACCGCGACGACGAGGGCCTGCCGGTGATCGCCCGCCAGGACGACTGCCAGACCTGCTACCTCTGCGAGATCTACTGCCCGACGGACGCGCTCTTCGTTGCCGAACGCGCCGACGGCCCGACCGGCATCACGCTGGCAGAAGTCGAGGCGCGCGGGCTGTTCGGAACCTATGCGCGCGCCCTCGGCTGGAGCCGCGGCCGCGCCGGCGGCACCGAAGCCGATCCGACCCACCGCCTGCGCGTCGCCCAGGTCTGACCCCGAGGAGAGCCCCCATGGACCGCATCCGCCTGGAGGATGTCCGCAAGACCTTCACGCTGAAGGCCGGCCAGACGGTTTCGCTCGGTGGCGTGCCGACCAACCGCATCCCGGTTCTCTCCGGCGTCGACCTGACCATTCGCAAGGGCGAGTTCGTCACTCTGGCCGGCCCGAGCGGCTCGGGGAAATCGGTGCTGCTCGACATCATCGGCGGGCTGACCGAGGCCTCGTCCGGAACCGCCTATGTGGGCGCCACCCCGGTGACCCGGCCGGATCCGTCGACAGCCTACGTGTTCCAGCAATATGCCCTGTTTCCCTGGCGGACGGCGCAGCAGAACATCGAGTTCGCGCTGGAGGTTCGCGGCGTGCCAAAGGCGGAGCGGCGCGAGCGGGCGCGCCGCTATCTGGCGCTGTTCGGCCTGCGCGGCTTCGAGGATCGCTATCCCGCCCAGCTCTCCGGCGGCATGCAGCAGCGGGTCGCGATCGCGCGCGCGCTCTCGACCGATCCGGAGGTCCTCCTGATGGACGAGCCCTTCGCCGCGCTCGACGCGCAGACCCGCGACATCCTGCAGGGCGAACTGCTGCGCATCTGGGACGAGATCAAGACCACCATCGTCTTCGTCACCCACTCGATCGACGAGGCGGTCTATCTCGCCGATCGGGTCGTGGTGATGACCGCCCGGCCGGGCACCGTGAAGGAGATCATCGAGATCGACCTGCCACGGCCACGCGACCTCGAAATCCGCAACACCGCCGCCTTCGCGCGCCTTCGCGGGCGCGTCTGGGAGGTGCTGCGCGACGAAGTGACCAAGGCCCAGCGCGACTGGCAGATCGCCGCCCACTGAGGAAAGCCCACATGAGCGTGACCTCCGAGAACCGCACCCACGACGCCGCCGCCTTCTCGCTGTGGCGCCACCGCTTCGCGTTCCCGATCCGCATGGGAAGTGGCCTCGCCACGATCCTGAAGGGCGTGCCGCTGCTGGTCGTCTTCTTCGCCTTCTGGGAGGCGGCGCCGCGGCTTGGGCTGCTCAATCCGATCTTCTTCCCGCCGCTCAGCGTCGTCGTGGAGGCCTGGCTGGAGATGATCCGGACCGGCGTGCTCGGCCGCAACATCGGCATCAGCCTGCAGCGCGCGACCCTCGGCTTCGCGCTGGCGGTCGCCGTCGCCCTGCCGCTCGGGGTGCTGATGGGGCGCTATGCGCGCTTCGAGCAGCTGACCGACCTGATGGTGCAGACGCTGCGCAACACCTCGCAGTTCGCCCTGCTCCCGGTCTTCATCATGCTGCTCGGCATCGGCGAAGCCTCCAAGGTGGCGATCTGCTTCTATGCCTCGGTCTTCTTCCTGCTCGTGAACACCATCTCGGGCGTCAAGTCGGTCGATCCGCTCTTCCTCAAGGCCGCCCGCTCCATGGGGGCCTCCGATCTCGACATCTTCGTCAAGGTGATCCTGCCGGCCAGCATCCCGTCGATCGCCGCCGGGGCGCGTCTCGCCGTCAAGGCCTCGATCGTGGCCGTGATCGGCGCCGAGATGCTAGCGGCGCAATCCGGGCTCGGCTACCTGATCCACCAGTCGCAACTGATGATGGAAACGCCCGACATGTATGCGGGCATCCTCACGCTGACCTTCATCGGTCTCGCCGTGAACTACCTGCTCGTCGCGCTGGAGGCGCGCGCCACCGCCTGGCGCGGCCAGGCCGAGGGCGCCCCGCACTGAAGTCCCGACATCCGTTCGCAAGAACCGAAGGATCCGCCATGTCCACGACCCGCCTCTCCCGCCGCGCGGTTGCCGCCGGCCTCCTCGCCCTTGCCGCCATCCCCGGCCTCGCGGCCGGGGCCGCCCGGGCCGCCGACAAGCCGGAGGTCATCCGGATCGGCTCGACCGCCCCAGGCCATCTGAAGTTCGTCCTGTTCCGCAATCTCGGCCTCCTGACGAAGGCCTTCGAGAAGGACGGCATCAAGGTGGAGTTCCTGACCTTCAACGGCGGCGCGGAAGCCGCCACGGCGGTCGCGACCGGGGCGATCGAATTCATCTACACCGGCAACAACCCGGCGCTGCGCCTCGGCGCCAGCGGTGCCGACGTGAAGGCGATCGGTCTGTCGAGCTGGGTGCCGTCGACCGAGACCATCGTGGTGGTGCGCGCCGATAGCCCGATCAAGTCCCTCGCCGACCTCAAGGGCCGGAAAGTCGCCTATCTGACCGGAACCGTGCGCCACTCGGTCTTCAGCAAGGCCCTGAAGACCGTCGGTCTGGCGACGAGCGATGTCGAGAACCTCAATCTCGGCATCGAATCCTCCGGCCCGGCGCTGGTGCGCGGCGACATCGACGCCATCGTGGAATCCCGCGGGACGGTGCAGAAGCTCGTCGACGCCGGCGGGGCGAAGCTGCTCTACGATGCCTCCGATAAGGCCGAATGGGCCGCGCCCTACATCATCACCGTCAACGGCGCCTTCGCGCGCAACCATCCGGGCCTCGTCACCCGCCTGATCGCCGAAGACATCAAGCTCGCGGGCTGGGTCGACAAGAATCCGGAGGAGACCATCAAGCGCTTCGTCGCCGAGACCAAGAGCTCCGAGAAGGCGGTCCGCGAGACCTACGACAAGGGCCAGTTCTGGCAGAACCCGGAGATCACCGAGGCCGCCGTCAAGGCGCTGAAGGATGAGGAGGCCTTCATGGCCGAAGCCAAGCTCATCAAGGGCAAGGTCGACTATGCCAAATGGATCGACCGCAGCTTCCTCGAAACCGCCCTCAAGGACATCGGCGCCGGCAACTGACCGCGGCTGCGCCCCGGTTCCCGATCGCCGCGGCGCGTGATCGGGACCGGGGCGACCGTAAGGCCCCCGTCACCCGGCTTTCGAGGAAGCGTCGGAGTCTGCCCCGCCGCCGCGGATCTGCAAAGTAACCGCCTCCGTCGATCTTCGCCGGAGGCGCTGTCATTTGGATATACTCATGTCATACCTCTTACTTTGTAAGCATTAAAACCGTCTTTCCCGAACAAAATAGACCGCTATCGTCCTGTTCACGACATCGACGACCAGCGAGGACTTCATGATTGAACTGATCGTTGCCGACCGTTGCACGGGATGCGGCAAATGCATCGAGGTCTGCCCGAACGATGTGTTCGCCGGCTTCGAGGGTGATCAGCCGACGATCGCGCGGCGCGGCGACTGCCACACCTGCTTTCTCTGCGAACTCTATTGTCCGGTCGATGCCATCTATGTCTCGCCGCTGGCCGATCGCGAGCCCGGCCTGACCGAGGCTTCGATCGTCGCCTCGGGGTTCCTCGGCCATTTCGCCCGTGCCAACGGCTGGCGCGCCGGCCGCCCACTGCGCGAACCGGCCCGTCCGGCCGCACCGACCAACGCAGCCTGAGGAGGCTCTCCATGACCGAAGCCGCATTCGCCTCCGATCTGCACACGGACGGCAGCGCCGATCTTGTTCTGGAAGCCGACGTTCTCGTGGTCGGCGGCAGCCTTGCAGGCTGCTGGACGGCCCTCGCCGCCCGTGCCGCGGGCGCGAAGGTCGTCCTGGTCGAAAAGGGTTGGACCGGGACCGCCGGGGTCGTGGCCGCCGCCAATGTCGGCGGCTACTCGGTCGCCCCGGATGCTGCTTCGGCAGAGCGTCGCCGCATCGTGGAGGCCCGCCACGATGCCGCCGAGGGTCTCGACGACCTCGTCCATGTCGAACGCGTCTATGCGGAGGCGCACCGGGCCTATGCGGCCCTGGAGGCGCTCGGCTTCCGCTGGGACGCCAGGGCCAATGCGGGCGCGCGGTTCGGCCGCTTCATCGGCCCCTATACGCTGCATGTCCTGCGTGGTGCGCTCGAACGGGCCGGCGTCCGCCTGCTCGACCATGCGCCGGCCCTCGAACTCCTCGCCCACGACGGCGCCGTCGCAGGCGCGGCCGGGATCGAGCGCAAGACCGGCCGTACCTGGGCCGTCCGAGCCGGTGCGGTGGTCCTGGCGACCGGCGCGACTGCCTTCCTGTCCGGCGCGATGGGCACGCATGGCGTGGTCGGCGACGGCTATCTCCTCGCAGGCGAGGCCGGCGCGACCTTCTCGGGCCTGGAATTCTCCACGCTCTACGGCTTCGCCCCGAAGGGCAGCCCGAGCACCAAGGGCTGGTGGACGAATTCCGCGAGCTGGTTCGACGCGGCCGGACGCCCCCTCGGCGCCGCCTCCGGGCGCGGCGGCATGGCCGAGATCGCGCGCGCCGTCCTGGAGACCGGCGGCATCCAGGCGATCATCGACCGCGGCCCCGACGGCTTTGAGGCTTTCTCGCGTCTCAATCACCCGAACACGTTCCAGTATTTCGACCGGCTCGGCATCGATCCGTTCCGCCAGCGCTTTGCCGTCCAGATGATTTACGAAGGCCATATCCGCGCGGTCGGCGGCGTCGTGGTCGACGACGCCTGCTCGACCGGCATTGCCGGCCTCTATGCGGCCGGCGACCTGACCGACCGCAGCCGGTTGACCGGCGCCGCCATGTGCGGCGCCGGACCGGCCGTCGCCTGGTGCTTCGCCTCCGGCGAATGGGCCGGCCGCGCGGCCGCGCAGCATGCCCGCGCCCGCACCGATCGCCCCGCCCGGCTCGAAGCCCTCGGCCGCGTCGGCCTGCGCTTCGGCACAGGCGGTCGGAACCGGCCGGACGAGGTCCGCACGGCAGTGCGCTCCGAGATCCTGCCCCTCGAAAAGACCTACTTCAAGACGACCACCAGCCTCGAGCGCAGCCGGACCACCCTCGACTCGCTCTGGGACCGCAGCGCTGCCGGCTTCCGCACGCAGACTGCCGACGACGTTCTCAAGGCTCGGGAGGCCGCCGCGCTGGTCGCCGCGGCTCGCCTTCAGACCGTTGCGTCCCTTGTCCGCAAAGAATCGAGAGGACTGCACCGGCTAGAAGATCACCCGGTATCGGAAGGGCGGATGGCTCGGCCGGTGCTCCTATCGGGACTGGACACGATCGCATCCGATTGGTCGCGCGAGCCGCGCATGGCGGTTCAGAACTTCGGAACTCTCTCCAACGCACCGCATCCGTGATTTCCGGATCGCAGAGGCGGTTTCGGTCGATGCGTCGACGATCCAGCCGGACGGCACGGATTGGCAATCTCGCGGCCGAAGACGGCCGCAGGCACGGCGCTTTGAGATGCGCGACCGACGGCAGCGCATCGTATTGCGAACTGCGCAACGCCCCGGGCTGTTTGGCACCTGGAGTGGGCCCCTGTCGCCGGACAGAGATCAGGCGGCAGGGGCCCACTCCACGATCAATGGCCACGTAAAGGTACAGATTGCCCCCGGCGGTCTGCACCTCGGTGATATCGATACGGAAAAGGTCGATCGGGTAGGATTTGAACCGCATCTTCGGCTCCTTGTCTCCACCCACCTTCGACTGTCGGCTGATGCCATGTCGATGAAGACAGCGGTGCAGGGACGAGCGCGTCAGATGCGGGATCGTTGCCTGAAGAGCGTAGAGGCAGTCGTCGAGCGGCCGGAGGGTATGTCGGCGGAAGGCGACAATCACCGCTTCCCCATCGATCGAAAAAACCGTCGATGTTGGCGCCCTCGGGCCAGTTGGCCGATCCGTGGCCGAGGTCCGCTTCTTCCACTTAGAGCATCACCCGATCTGAAGGGATCGGATGATGCTCTGCATGTTTTTGTTTGCGCAAGCTTTTTCCGATCAGAGCGGCCCGCTCTGATCGGACCTTGCTCTAGCGACGGTCTTCTGGTTGATCCCGTGACGCTTCGCCGGCGTCTTCAGGATCTCTTGATTGTGCTGTATTACTCGACGGGCAGTCGGTGTCGTCGTGGCGATCCCATGACAAACGCGGCCCTAACGCATCCTTCCAATTTCGCGAAAAGAGTACTCCCTAATATTCCGATATAAAACACATGTCATTCAAACCTCCGCGCTATTAAAATAAATTATTAAACGCTCTGTTGACCCCAATAGACGTTATATAATTGCTGGACTCATGGCGCTTTAATTTATTTACGTGAATAGCGGCGGGCAATTAACTATGGAGATTCGTTCCGTACCGGAACCGATCGTAGCAGCCATCTCGGCGTTAATCCGGAGTACCGACGCCGAGCTGTTGTCGGAACTGTGCCGAGACTACCTGGACTTGGTTTGGTCTTCGGGTGTGGCGCAGGATGGAAGCGAGGCGGCTCGCTTGTGGCAGGAATTGGCGGCGGAGAAGGAGCCGTCGAGCCGGGCGTCGAAGGACCTCGAGCGGCTGTCGAGAACCGCCGACCCGCTCGATACGACACCCCTGGGAGAGGGCGCGCGGCGCGTGTTCGTTCTGGCCGTGAAGCGCGAACTCGGCAATCGGTCGGGCCGTGCGCGGAACATCGAGAGCCCGGGCGGCCGGTCATGGGCAGACCTCGACGATGCCGAACGAGCCGTCGTCCGTGCCGTGGCGCTGCAGCTCGCCGAGCAGTACCGGCCACGACGCCATCGCGGACGGCCGCGCAAGGATGTTCTGGACACGCTGATCCTGGGATTCGCCGACCTCTTCGCGCGCGCAAGCCGCGACGATCGGCATCTCGAAGAGCTCGGCTACTCAGTGCACGCGCGGTTCGTCCGCTTTGCACATCTGCTTCTGTGTCCGCTGGCCGGCCCCGGGCGTGCATTCGACTTATCCGAAGTGTCCCTGATCGCTGTTTCCAGACGTTGGGAGCGTCTGGCCCTCGCCGATCGCAAGCGCAGACGGGCGATGGACGAGGCGTCGACCGGCAATTCCTGACCTCGATTGATTTTTGGGTCCCTGCACGAGGCGTCCGCCGCCGTCACTGTCTGTCCTGTTGTGACCGGCGAGGACCGGTTCGGGACGAGGCATGGCGAGACGGTCCGAGGAACGAGGAACGACCAGGCGATGGCCCGATGCGCCGGGGGCCATCGATTCTGCCGTTCCGTCTTGTCTCGAAGTTCTGGTCCGACACTTGGCCCGGCTGGTCGCTCGCGACCTGGTCGATCACGCGACCGCCAAGAAGGAAGACCTCTCCGATGACAGCCAAACCCGCGGCGGGTGAACGGCCCCGCCTGCTGACGCTCGTGCAAGCCACCGCCATCCTGAACTGCTCGGTCAAGACGCTCCGCCGTCGGATTGCAGCCGGTGACCTGCCTGTCGTGCGCGACGGACGCCTCCCGCGCATCCACCCGGACGATTTGCGCCGGTATGTTCTCGGCCGCAGGATTCTTGACCAGTCCCGATCACAACAGGACATCAAATTATCTGTTTTCACGTGCCTTCCCGACTATGAACCAATAGTATTGCGGATGTATTTAACTGGATCATCGTCACGATTTGACGTATATGTTCACCAGATTCTTCACGAGAGCACTTGTGTCCAACCGGATCTCCAACGATGGACTTTTATTATACCGCTTCCGGCGCCGATCCGCTTCGCCCCGAAGGCATCCTCACCCTCGATGACATTCGCGCCAAGATCGGCGAAGCCACCCAAGACCCGGCCCGCCGCGATGCGCTGCCGGCTTTTCGAGTGATCGCCGAACGGGCCCACATCGATCTGGCATCGGTGCCGGCAAGCGCTTCCGGCGTGCGCCGGCTGTTCCATGATATCGGCCCTACCGATCTCGGCGTCAGCGGGCGTCGATACGCCAACATCCGGTCTCTCATCGCCGGCGCGGTGGGACAATTCGGAATGCGGCGGCGCCAATTGACCAAGGACGCCCCGATCGGAACGGAATGGATCGCCCTTCTGGACAGCGTCGAGCGTGCTTCCGACCGATGGGCCCTTTCCCGCCTTGCCCGATACGGCACGGCAATGCAGGTCGAACCCGAGGCTGTGGATGCCGAGACGCTCCGCGGCTTTGTCGAAGCCATGGATGCGGAGGCGATGATCAAGGACCCTCGTCGCCATCTCAAACACACGATCGCGATCTGGAACATGTGCGCCAAACGCATTCCTGACTGGCCCACCGTGCGCCTCGCATCCTTCTCTCAGGCAAGCTCCGCTGCGGCTGCTGTGCCGGCCCCTATGTAGTCATCAGCAAGGAGCGGTTCGGCTGCGCCAAGCGGCACCGGCAGGGTACTTGCGAGAACGGCGTGACGATCCGGCGGGAAGAGATCGAAGCGCGCGTCCTGAGCGGCCTGAAGGAGCGCCTGCTCGCGCCGGATCTGCTCGCCGCCTTCGTCGAGGAGGTCCGACGCGAAGTCGAAGCCATGCGAACCAAGGCGCGGGACAGGTCTCGTGATCGCGACCGCCGCCTCGCCGAGACGCGGCGCAAGATCTCCGGTCTGCTCGCCGCGATCGAGGACGGGCTCTACGAGCCCTCATTCAAGCAGCGGTTGGCCGACCTGCGCGCCGAAGAGGTTGAACTTCTTCGCGCCGATACGGACGACGTTGCCGCTTCCCTGTTCACGTTGCTTGGCCACCCGAAGCTCGCGGAGGCTTATCGTCGCAAAGTCGAAGTGTTGGAAGCGGCACTCGACGGGCCGGAGGCCCTGGAAGCACGCGAGCTGATCCGGTCGATGATCGCCGGCATCGAGCTGACGCCACGATCCGGGAACGACCTGGCTGCGGGGCTGACGGGCGAACTCGCGACGACCCTGGCGCTTTCTGCGGAGGCGGCCCGGACAACGCAAAACGCCCCGTGCTTTGGGCACGGGGCGTCGAACGTTTTGGTTGCGGGGGCCAGATTTGAACTGACGACCTTCAGGTTATGAGCCTGACGAGCTACCGGGCTGCTCCACCCCGCGGGATGGGAGGGTTTTGTCCAGCGAGTTTGTGCTGGGTGTTGTGGAGAGAAGGTTTGGGAGAGAGGTTTGGTGTGTTTCGTGCTTTGCAGGCCTGGCAGCGACCGACTCTCCCGCGTCTTGAGACGAAGTACCATGGGCGCTGGGGGGTTTGACGGCCGAGTTCGGAATGGGATCGGGTATGGGCCCCCCGCTGGAACCACCAGGCCAGCGAAGCACGAAAGGGTTTTCTCGGGGTTTGCCTTCGGCAGTGTCGCATGGGCATTGGCGCCGGGAGC
>NZ_LJYW01000001.1:5091437-5092197 GCF_001305515.1 Prosthecodimorpha hirschii | reverse complement strand
CCTCCGTTACTCTTTGGGAGGCGACCGCCCCAGTCAAACTGCCCACCATGCGCTGTCCTGGATCCTGTCGAACCGCAGTTAGACATCCATGACGATAAGGGTGGTATTTCAAGGTTGGCTCCACACGAGCTGGCGCCCGCGCTTCAAAGCCTACCACCTATCCTACACATGCCGACACGAATGCCAGCGCAAAGTTGCAGTAAAGGTGCACGGGGTCTTTCCGTCTAACCGCAGAAACCCCGCATCTTCACGGGGAATTCAATTTCACTGAGTCTCTGCTGGAGACAGCGGGGAAGTCGTTACGCCATTCGTGCAGGTCGGAACTTACCCGACAAGGAATTTCGCTACCTTAGGACCGTTATAGTTACGGCCGCCGTTTACCGGGGCTTCGATTCAAAGCTTGCACCTCTCCTCTTAACCTTCCGGCACCGGGCAGGCGTCAGACCCTATACGTCGCCTTGCGGCTTCGCAGAGCCCTGTGTTTTTGTTAAACAGTCGCCACCCCCTGGCTTGTGCCCCCGATCATGGTTGCCCACAACCGGGGCCTCCTTATCCCGAAGTTACGGAGGCAATTTGCCGAGTTCCTTCAGCAGAGTTCTCTCAAGCGCCTTGGTATACTCTACCTGTCCACCTGTGTCGGTTTCGGGTACGGTCTCATGCGGAGGCTATTTCCTGGAACCGGTTCACTGCACACCCAATCCGATAAGGATGCACAATTTACCCGATCCGTCACCATCCGCTGGCTGGGGACTATTAACCC
>NZ_LJYW01000001.1:4696048-5088229 GCF_001305515.1 Prosthecodimorpha hirschii | reverse complement strand
AGCTTTCGCCGAGTTGTTCCGTACCAAAGGGTAGTTTCCCACGCGTTACTCACCCGTCTGCCGCTCCTCTTGCGAGGCGCTCGACTTGCATGTGTTAGGCCTGCCGCCAGCGTTCGTTCTGAGCCAGGATCAAACTCTCAGGTTTCATCAAGATTTGATCACGGCTTATTGGTCGCACATCGACGAGGTCCCAAACCTTTCTCAAGGTCTAGGTGCCAGGCCCCGAAGGGCCCGACCATCAACGTGTACCGCCGTAGTCTCATCACAAGATGCCTTCTCAGGCATCCCCGCAAGGACCACGCCGTCCACGTTTCTCTTTCTTCGATCCATCTTGTCAATGAACACGACTGAAGCACATCAGGCTCAGTCGTTGCCGGGACTTGATCCCGGCTCACGCCCGTCCGGCGAACCCGTCGCGGGACCAGGCCTCCATCGTCCTTCCGGACGATCCCCTCAGGGCGTCACCCTCACGGGCAACCAGAGGCGCAATATCGTCCCCGTCTCTCTCGGGGCTGACCGCTTCCACATTGACTGAGATCGCTCTCGCCTTGCGAAGCCCGTTCCCAACCGGTCTTTCCAGACCGCCAGGACCGTCACCAGGGCGAAGCCCGCTGCCGTGTGCAGCGCCGCCGCCCTCGTTGGTGAGCCTGGTTCTAAGCCCATCACCCCGGGGTGTCAACACGGGTCGTCAAAAAATCTTCATGGGCAGGCGGGGCCCGACCCGAATCTCCAGGCGCGCCGCCGCTTTCCGGAGTTTTCCACAGGCTTGCGGGTCTGGCCAGAGGGTGGCGGTCGAACGATCCCGCCCGTCACGTGCGGCCGCCCCGGCTCGCGGCGGACCCGACCGGGCGCCGGGCGCGTCGGCGACGGCCTTCGCGGCCATCCAAGCGGACCGTCGGTTGCTCCGAAGGAGCCGGCCGAGGCTCCGCGCGGTCTCGTGCGCCCGCGCATTCTTCGGATCGGAGGATCGGAGCGGGCCGCTCCGATCGGGCCTCGCTCAGTCGACCGGCTGCAGGCGGACGATCTCATCCATCTGCACCGCGGCGCGGTCGATGGCTTCCATGCGGCAGAGCGGGCCGCCGGCGGCGCTCGGCGTCGGTTCCGCGCCGGCCAGAACCGCCCTCAGCGGGCCGAACACCGTCGAGAAATGCGCGTCACTCGGCTGAGAAGCAAAACCGACCAAGAAGCCGGCCATCGCGGTCGCAATAAACGGAATTTTCATGTCATCCCCCGTTATTTCTGACGAGAGAGTGCCTGAGCAGCCAAAAAGATCGGGTTGACGACTTTGAATATCGGAACGGTTTCGATCGTTTGGGTAATCAGATGCTGAATCGCGCATCGGCCGACCGGTCGATACGGTCGGTTTACCATTCTGGCGGGTCGGCACTGGCCGACCCGCGGGCGGGCAGGCTTTGGAAGACCGGCGGGCGGCTGCGGGCGCCGGACGGCCCGCGGGCGGGCGGGCTTAGGCAGGCTCCCGGGCGGCTGGGGGTTCCTGTCGCGCCGGACGGTCCGTCACGCCGGGCGCCCCGGCTCACGCGAGGCGCGCGCACCGGAGGGCATCCCGGCGACGCAGAGGGGGCCCGCGGGGGGGGGGGGGCCAGCGGGGGCGCCGGCGGCGTCAGGCCTGGGACGCCACCAGGGTCTGCAGGTAGCGGCCGTATTCGTTCTTGTAGTCGGCCGCCAGGGCGAGCAGGGCGTCGGTGGTGATGAAGCCGTTGCGCCAGGCGATCTCCTCGAGGCAGGCGATCTTGAAGCCCTGACGGGTCTCGACCGTATGCACGAACTGGGACGCCTCGAGCAGGCTGGTCGGCGTGCCGGTATCGAGCCAGGCGGTCCCGCGCGGCAGCTGCACCACCGACAGGTCGCCGCGCCGCATATAGGCCTCGTTGACCGAGGTGATCTCCAGTTCGCCGCGCGCCGAGGGCTTCACCGCGCGGGCGATGTCGACCACGTCCGCGTCGTAGAAGTAGAGGCCGGTCACGGCGAGGTTGGATTTCGGCTTGGCCGGCTTCTCCTCGATCGAGATCGCCCGGCCGGTCCGGTCGACCTCGACCACCCCGAAGGCGCCGGCATCGGCGACCGGATAGGCGAAGACCACCGCGCCCTTCTGCAGTTCGGCCGCCTGGCGCAGCACGCCGGTCAGCCCGGCGCCGTAGAAGATGTTGTCGCCGAGCGCCAGGGCGACCGGACCGCCGGCGCAGAAATCCGCGCCGATCAGGAAGGCCTGGGCGAGGCCCTCCGGCTCCGGCTGCGGCGCATAGTCGATCGTGATGCCCCAGTCGCGCCCGTCGCCGATCACCGCCCGGTAGAGCGGCAGCGCCTCCGGCGTGGTGATCAGGAGGAACTCCCGGATGCCGGCGAGCATCAGCACCGACAGCGGATAGTAGATCATCGGCTTGTCGTAGATCGGCAGCAGCTGCTTGGAGACCGCGCGCGTGATCGGATAGAGCCGGGTGCCGCGGCCGCCGGCCAGAATGATGCCTTTCATGATGGCGATCTCGTTTCCTTCGAAGACAGGGGCGGCAGCAGCCGGTCGAGGACGGTGCCGAGACCGTGCCGCCAGTCCGGCAGACGGACGGCCCAATGCTCGGCGAGCCGGCTGCAGTCGAGCCGGGAATTGGCGGGACGGCGCGCCGGGGTCGGATAGTCGGCCGTGCCGATCGCATCGACCGGCACGGCGCGCGCACCGCGCGCGGCTGACCCTGCCATGATGGCGCGCGCGAAGCCGCACCAGCTGGTTTCGCCGGCGGCCGTCATATGGAAAATGCCACCCATGGCGGGCGATTGGACTCGTTTCGGGGCTCCGGCCCCGATCGCCGGCGTATCCGCCGGTGCGGTCGCCTTGAGCGCGAGATCGATCAGCGCCTCGGCGATGTCGAGGGCCGAGGTCGGATTGCCGATCTGGTCGTCGACCACGCGCAGGCGCTCGCGCTCGCCGGCCAGCCGCAGCATGGTGCGCAGGAAGTTCGCCCCCGTCGGGCCGTAGACCCAGGCCGTGCGCAGCACCAGCGCGGACGGATGCGCCTCCAGCACGGCGAGCTCCCCGTCCCGCTTGGAGCGGCCGTAGACGCCGAGCGGCGCGGTCGGGTCGCTCTCCCGATAGGGCTCCGGCTTGCTGCCGTCGAAGACATAGTCGGTGGAGAGATGCAGGAGCGGCAGGCCGAGACGGGCCGCGGCGCGCGCGACGGCCGCCGCGCCGTCGCGATTGATCCTGAAGGCCCGGTCCGGCTCGCTCTCGGCGCGGTCGACCGCCGTGTAGGCGGCCGCCGACACCACGACATCGGCGCCCGAGGCTTCGATCAGCCGCGTCACCGCGTCCGCGTCGGCGGTCTCCAGATCGAGGTCCGGCCGCCCGATCGCCGTCACGGTCAGCCCGCGCCGCGGCCCGGCTTCGGTGAGCGCGGTGGCGACCTGTCCGGTCGCCCCGGTGACGAACAGCCGAAGCGTCATCGGGCCGCCGCCAGGCCGAGCCGACCGCCCTGATAGACGCCGCTGCGGATCGGCTCCCACCAGTCGCGCCGGTCCAGATACCAGGCGACCGTCCGTTCGATGCCGGTCTCGAAATCGACCGCGGCGCGCCAGCCGAGTTCGGCCTCGATCCGGCCGGCGTCGATCGCATAGCGCCGGTCGTGACCCGGCCGGTCGGCGACGTGGCGGATCAGGCGGTCATGCGGCGCCGCGCCCGGCTTCAGCCGGTCGAGCACGGCGCAGATGGCCCGCACGACCTCGATATTGGTGCGCTCGTTGCCGCCGCCGACATTGTATTTCCGGCCGGGCCGGCCCTCGGTCAGGATCGTGACCAGCCCGCGGGCGTGATCCTCGACATAGAGCCAGTCGCGCACCTGGCGGCCGTCGCCATAGACCGGCAGCGGCTTGCCGTCGAGCGCGTTCAGGATGATCAGCGGGATCAGTTTCTCGGGGAAGTGATACGGCCCGTAATTGTTCGAGCAGTTGGAGACCAGCGCCGGAAAGCCGTAGGTGCGGTGCCAGGCCATGGCGAGGTGATCGGCGGCCGCCTTGCTGGCCGAATAGGGCGAGGACGGGTCGTAGGGGGTCTCCTCGGTGAAGAGGCCGGTCTCGCCGAGCGAGCCGTAGACCTCGTCGGTGGAGACCTGGAGGAAACGGAAGCGGTCGGCCTTGTCGCGCCCCTCCCCGTCGAGCCAGGACCGCGCCGCCTGCATCAGCGTGGCGGTGCCGAGGACATTGGTGGTCAGGAAGGCGTCCGGGGCATCGATCGACCGGTCGACATGGCTCTCGGCCGCCAGATTGATCACCGCGTCGGGTGCGAAGCGGCGGAAGACCGCGTCCATGGCGGCCCGGTCGGTGATGTCGGCGTGGACGAAGGCGTAGCCGGGCCGGTCGGACACGGCGGCGACCGAGGCCAGGTTGGCCGCATAGGTCAGCTTGTCGACATTGACCACCGACAGCCCGAGATCGCCGATCAGGTGGCGGATCACGGCGGATCCGATAAAACCGGCGCCGCCGGTCACGATGATGCGCATGGTTCCCCTCGCCCGGCTCGAACCGGACCTCTCGTTCACGCCGGCCGGATCGGGCCGAGCGGCTCCCCGTCATAAGCGAACGGACTTTTCAACGCCGCCAGCGGCGGCAGGGCGCGGTCGCGGTCGGACACGGTGGCGTCGTCCGCGCCGATGCCCCAGTCGATCCCGATCGCCGGATCGCCGAAAAAGACGCCGCCGTCGGACGCGCGGTCATAGTAGGCGTCGACCTTGTAGAAGACGATGCTGTCCGGCTCCAGGGTGACGAAACCATGGGCGAAGCCGGCCGGGACGAACAGCTGTTCGCCGCCCTCGGCGGTCAGCCGCACCGCCTCGAAGCGGCCATAGGTCGGCGAACCGGCCCGGATGTCGACGACGACATCGAGGATCGCGCCCGCCAGAACCCGGACCAGCTTGGCCTGGGCAAAGGGCGGCGCCTGGAAATGAAGGCCGCGGATCGTGCCGGCGCGCCGCGACAGGGACTGGTTGTCCTGCACGAAGCGCGTCGTCACGCCGGCCTGCCCAAAGTCCCGCTCGTTCCAGGTCTCCGAAAACCAACCGCGTTCGTCGCCATATCGTTTGGGCACGATGTAAAGGGGCCGGGACACGCAACAACCTCTTGGCTATCCGACTTCGACGCACTCGACCTCTCGGCGGTCCATCCGCCGAACCCCGGGCACCATACGCCGCGGATCGGGAAACTAGACCGAGCCCATCGCCAGCGGAAGGCCGTCTGTCAATATCCTGACACCACGCCGACGCAACCACCACCACTGCGGGCATATTTTTTCGATATGCTTGTATTCCGCGCAGCCGCCAAGTCGACCACCGACCCAGGGCAGTATCTCGACACGTAACGCCTTCCGCGTCGAGACGTCTATAAAACCTCCGATTTTCAATTTTGACTGTTTCGATGACGAATTATTCACTGACCGATGAGATGTTGCCTCTGCCTGGATTGTTCCGCGTGGAGAGAGGCATTGAGGTCGTTCAGACCGATCGAGGATTGGGGGCGAGAAGAATCGCAAGCGGAAGCCGCATTGCGATTCAGTCTTGTCGCCGCTCTCTATGCAACGCCGAAATCGATGCTGGTCGCCACCCTGGTGGCGCTCGTCGTCGTGGAGGTCGCCGCCGACATCAGCGGCGACGGCGTGTTCCGGCTGTTTCTCGCGGCCTTCCTGGCGATCGGCATCGCCCGGGTCATCGCCAACGTCGCCTATATCCGCAGCCCGCAGAATCCGGCCGACCGGGTCGCGACGCGACGCTGGGAGCTGGCGGCGCTGGCGGGCGCCTGGGGCTTCGCGGCCGTGGTCGGCCTGTCGGGGGGCTATGCCTCGCTCAAGCATGCCGGCACCCCGGCGGAATTTCTGGTCGGATGCTGCGTCATCGCCTATGTGGCCGGCATCTCGTCGCGCAATGCCAGCCGGCCGCTGATCACCGTCGGCCAGATCTCGGCGACCTGCTTTCCGTTCGTCGGCGCCCTGGTCCTGGCCGGCGACCTGGTGCACCTCGCCCTCGGCGCCATGATCTGCGCGCTCTATGCGAGCACGATCGTGATGTGCCGGAAGGTCTACGACACGATCGTCTCGCGCCATCGCGCCCAGGCCAAGCTCGAGCGGCTGGCGCTGCGCGATCCTCTGACCGGTCTCCTCAACCGCTCGGCCTTTTTCGAACGGCTCGAGCAGGCCCTCGGCAGCCTGGATCCGTCGCGCTGCCTCGGTCTCCTGGCGATCGATCTCGACCGCTTCAAGGACGTGAACGACACGCTCGGCCATCCGGCCGGCGACAAGGTGCTGCTGGAGACCGCCGAACGCCTGCGCACCATCCTCGGCGCCGAGGACTGCATTTCCCGCATCGGCGGCGACGAGTTCCTGGTGCTGGCGGAAGCCGACACCCCCGCCGGCATCGCCGCCACCGCCCAGCGGGTGGCGGACTGCCTGGGCAAGCCCATCCTGCTCGACCTGACGCGGGTCACCTGCGGGGCGAGCATCGGCTATGCGGTCGCGCCGCGCGACGGAAGCTATCTCGACGAATTGATGCGCCACGCCGATCTGGCGCTCTATGCCGCCAAGCGCCGGTCCGCCGGCAGCGTGGTCGGCTACGAGGCGCAGTTCTCCGCCGTCTATCACGAGCGCATGGAGCTGCTTGCCGATCTCCAGGTGGCGATGGAGGAGAACCAGTTCGAGCTGGTCTATCAGCCGATCGTCAATCCGAGCGACGGCCGGACCGTCTGCTGCGAGGCGCTGCTGCGCTGGAACCACCCGCGCCGCGGCGTGATTCCGCCGTCGGTCTTCATTCCGCTCGCCGAAGCCACCGGGCTGATCGTGCCGATCGGCGCCTGGGTCATCCGCGAGGCCTGCCGGGAAGCGACCTTCTGGCGCTCCGACATCAATGTCGCCGTCAACCTGTCGCCGGTTCAGTTCAAGGACGGCGAGGCGTTGATCGAGACGGTTCTGCAGTGTCTGGCCGCGACCGGTCTCGCCGCCTACCGGCTGGAACTCGAGGTCACCGAAAGCGTGCTGATCGAGGATGCCGAGGAGGCGCTGTCGCTGATCTCGGCCCTGCGCCGCCAGCAGATCGGCGTGGCGCTCGACGATTTCGGCACCGGCTTCTCCTCGCTCGGCTATCTGCACGAATTCCCGTTCTCGAAGCTGAAGCTGGATCGGGTCTTCTCGCGCAACCTGGTCGGGTCGCGCCGGTCGGCGGCCATCGTCCGCGGCGTCGTGCAGATCACCCGCGACCTGCGGATGGAACTGGTCGCCGAGGGGATCGAAACGGCCGAACAGCTCGATTCCGCGTCGCGCCTCGGCGTGAATGCCGTCCAGGGCTATCTCTTCTCGCGCCCGCTCTCCGCCGAGCGTCTGCGCGAGACCATCAATGCGCCGATCCAGCCCACCTCCCGGCCGCCGCGCCGCAGCGGTGCGGTGAACGCGCATTCGGCCGCCTGACCGGCCGCCCCGCACCCCGCCATCCAGCGAAACGGCGCCGTTTCCTACGCAGTTCTCCCTATGACTATGCGTAATTAACTCTGTTTTTTAACCACATTTCCATATATCGCGGTAACGAATCGTTAATCATGTTCCGATCGGCCTGACCCTTTGGTTAAATCCCCTTGAAGGTTCGCCCGTGCGGCGGCGGACCCGACCAAGAGGCCGACACCATGGCATTCATGTATTCGGGGGCGGGCTCCCACCGTGCGCGCCAGGATTCCCGACATCCTTCCCACCATATGCTCTCGGCAGCGACGATCGACGGCGACGATATCGACCGCTATTGCGAAATGGCGGAGGCCTTCGAAACCGGCATCGGGCCGATCGGGCGGGCTGCGGGACGGGCCGTCGCCCTGCTGTTCTTCCAGCCGAGCACGCGCACCCGCGTCGGCTTCCAGGTCGCGACCGTGGCGCTCGGCTCCCACGCCATCGGCATCGAGGACATGACCGCCTCGCGCTCGAACAAGCGCAGCGGCGAGACGCTCGAGGATTGCGCGGCCGTCTTCTCCAATCTGTGCGATGCGATCGTCGTCCGCCATTTCGAGAACGGCGCGGCGGCGCGCATGGCGGCGAAGTCGCGCGTGCCGGTGATCAATGCCGGCGACGGCTGGAACGAGCATCCCAGCCAGGCGCTGATCGACATCTTCGCCCTGCGCCGCGGCCTCGGCCGGATCCGGGGCCGGTCGATCGCGATCGGCGGGGATCCGCGCGGCCGGACGGTCCGCTCGCTGGTGCAGCTGCTGCGCCACGAGCACCCGACCGAGATCGTCTTCTGCCCGCCGTCGCATGTGCCGGTGCCGGAGGACCTGATCGAGACCTTCACCCGCCACCAGATCCGGTTCCGCCAGATCAGCGACGTGAACGACGCCTTGACCGGCTGCGACGCGATCATGATGGCGCCCTACGACATGTCGGATATTGGCGAAGCGCCGAACACCGATTATGTGTCGCCGCGCCGGACGCCGGACAGCCATGTGATCACCCAGGAGAAGATCGACCGGCTCAACTCCTCGGCGCTGCTCTACCACCCATTGCCCCGCCAGGACGAGATCGATCCATCATGCGACGACCTGGACAACGCACGGTATTTCGAGCAGGTTCGCCTCTCGAAGTTCATGCGGATGGCGATCCTCGACAGGGCATTGTCGGCCGTCTGAAACCGGCGGAGGACGACGCGGGGGTGACGACAGATACGGCCAAGGCATCCCCGATCGTAGCCGTCGCCGCCCTGATGGCGGGCGCTCTCCTGGCATTCGTGGGCGCGGCCCTTTCGATCCGTGTCCTGTCGGGAACCCTGCCGCCGCTGCAGATCAACATCGTCCGCACCGGCGGGGGCCTTCTGCTGCTCCTCGGTGCGCTCGCGATCCGCCCTGCCCTGGCGCGCGGGCTGGATATCCGCCGGGCCTACCGGCATATCCCGCGCAACGTCGCCCACGCCTCGGCGGGCGTCTTCTGGACCGTGTCGATCGGCCTGCTGCCGCTGGCCACGGTCTTCTCGCTGGAATTCACCGCACCGGCCTGGGCGGCCCTGCTCGCCTTCCCGATCCTCGGCGAGAAGATCGGCCGCATGACGATGGTCGGCGTCTTCGCCTGCATCATCGGCGTCTTGATCATCCTGCGTCCGTCGCCGTCGACCTTCGACGCCACCGCGCTGCTGCCGCTCTGCGCCGCCCTCGGCTTCGGGCTGTCGGTGCTGTTGACCCGGCGACTGACCCGCACCGAGACGACCTTCGCCATCCTGTTCTGGATGATGGTGATTCAGCTGACCCTGAACGCGGTCGGCAGCGCCTTCTGGCCGGCAGCCCAGCCGGGCTTCGCCGCCCTCGACAGCCATGGCCTGCTGGCCTGCCTGACGCTGGCCGTCTCCGGCCTGCTCTCGCAGCTGTGCCTGTCGCGGGCCTTGCATCTGGGCGAGGCGCTGCTGGTCATGCCGCTCGACTTCCTGCGCGTGCCCCTGATCGCCGTGATCGGCTATTGGGTCTTCGGCGAACCGCTCGACATCTGGGTGTTCATCGGCTTCGGCGTCATCGCGGGCGGCATCGTTCTCGGGCTGATGGCGCAGGCCCGCAAGATCGAGGAGACGGCGCTCTGACCGCCGTCATCCTGCCGCCGGCGTGCGCCGGCCGCTGAGACTCGCTTGGCCGGCGTGAGCTGGCCCCTCAGACCCGCTTGGCCGGCCGTGAACCGCCCGCTCGGACCCGCTTGGCCGGCGTGAGCCGGCCGCTCAGACCCGCTTGTAGTCGTCCTCGTAGCGGCGGATGTCGTCCTCGCCGAGATAGGGCCCGGACTGGACCTCGATGATCTCCAGCGGGATGTGCCCGGGATTCTCCAGCCGGTGCACGGCGCCGAGCGGGATATAGATCGACTGGTTCTCGGTCAGCAGGCGGACATCGTCGCCGACGGTGACCTGCGCGGTGCCGGACACGACCACCCAATGCTCCGAGCGGTGCAGATGGCTTTGCAGCGAGAGCTTGCCGCCGGGATGGACCGTGATCCGCTTGACCTGATAGCGCGTGCCGCGGTCGATCGATTCGAAATTGCCCCAGGGCCGGTAGGACATGCGGTGCTCGGTCGCCTCGCGGCGGCGGGCCGCGGTCAGCTGCTGCACCACCGCCTTGACCTCCTCGGCACGGTCGCGTGCCGTCACCAGGACCGCGTCCTTGGTGGTCACGACGACCACGTCGTCGAGGCCGATCACCGCGGTCAGCAGGTCCGGCGACCCGACATAGCAGTTGCGCGCGCCGACGAAGACGGCCTCCCCGGACGCCGCATTGCCGTCGGCATCCTTTTCGGCGAGGTCCCAGATCGCCGACCAGGCGCCGATATCCGACCAGGCGAAGTCCGACGGCACCACTGCGGCGCGGTCGGTCTTCTCCATCACCGCATAGTCGACCGATTTCGCCGTCGCCTGACCGAAGCTCTCGCCGTCGAGCCGCAGGAAATCGAGATCGCGCGACGCCTTCTGCACGGCCTCGCGGACCGGGCCGGCGATGGTCGGCGCCAGCCGCGCCAGTTCGTCCAGGAAGACGCGGGCGGAGAACAGGAAATTGCCGGAGTTCCAAAGATAGCCGTCGGCGAGGTAGCGCTCGGCGGTCGCCAGATCCGGCTTCTCGACGAAGGCCGCGATGGCGTTGACGCCCTCAGCACCCTCGACCGGCGAGCCGGGCCGGATATAGCCGTAGCCGGTCGCCGGCCGGTCCGGACGGATGCCGAAGGTCACGATCCGGCCCGCCTCCGCGGCGACCCGGCCACGCTCGACATGGGCCCGGAAGGAGGCCGCGTCCGGAATGGCATGGTCGGCGGCGAGCACCAGGACCAGCGCCGCGGGATCGCGCCGCAGCGCGATTTCCGCCGCCGCCGCGATCGCCGCGCAACTGTCCCGCCGCAAGGGCTCCAGCACGATGTCGCCTTCGATGCCGAGCGCGCGCATCTGCTCGGCGACCAGGAAGCGATAGTCGGCGCCGGTGATCACGATCGGCGCGCCGTAGCCGGCGCCGGCCACCCGGCGGACCGTCGCCTGGAACAGCGAGTCCGATCCGACCAGGGTCAGGAACTGCTTCGGAAAACTGTCGCGCGAGGCCGGCCAGAGCCGCGAGCCGGAGCCGCCGCACAGGATGACGGGAATGATCGCTGCCACCATGGGGGAGCTCCGTTCAGAGGGACTGATTGTAGGCGCCGACTTCCGGATTCTCGCGCAGCACGGCATCGACGGCGCGGAAGATTTCGTGCATGCGCGCCTCGGAGACCGGGCTTTCGACCACCACCACCAGTTCCGGCTTGTTCGACGAGGCCCGCACCAGGCCCCATGTCCCGTCGGCCGTGGTGACGCGGACGCCGTTGACGGTGACCAGATCGGTGATCGGCTGGCCGGCGACCGGCTCGCCGGCCGCGCGCATCGCCTCGAAGCGGGCGACGACCCGCCGGGCCACGTCATACTTCACTTCGTCGGCGCAATGCGGCGACATGGTCGGCGACGACCAGGTCTTGGCGATGGCGCCCTTCAGCTCCGACATGCGCCGGGTCGGGTTGCGGTCGAGCATGTCGATGATCGCGATCGCCGAGACCAACCCGTCGTCGTAGCCCCGGCCGATCGGCGCATTGAAGAAGTAATGGCCCGACTTCTCGAAGCCGGCGACGGCGCCGAGTTCGTTCACCCGCCGCTTGATGTAGGAATGCCCGGTCTTCCAGTAGTCGGTGGTCGCGCCGTTGGCCTTCAGGACGGGGTCGGTCATGTAGAGACCGGTCGACTTCACGTCGACCACGAAGGTCGCTTGGCGGTGCAGACCCGACAGGTCGCGCGCCAGCATGACGCCGACCTTGTCGGCGAAAATCTCGTCGCCGGTGTCGTCGATGACGCCGCAGCGGTCGCCGTCGCCGTCGAAGCCGAGGCCGACATCGGCGCCATGCTCCAGCACCGCATCGCGGATGGCGTGGAGCATCTTCAGGTCTTCCGGATTGGGATTGTAGCGCGGAAAGGAATGGTCGAGCTCGGTGTCGAGCGGCACCACCTCGCAGCCGATCGCCTCCAGGACCTGCGGCGCGAAGGCGCCGGCCGTGCCGTTGCCGCAGGCCGCCACCACCTTGAGCGGCCGCGTGATCTTCGGCCGGTCGGTCAGGTCGCGCATGTAGCGCTCGGCCAGGTCGGCGACGAAGACATAGGAACCGCCGCCGGCGAGATCGAAGTCGGCGTTCAGCACGATCTCCTTCAGCCGGCCCATCTCGTCCGGCCCGAAAGTGAGCGGGCGGTTGGCGCCCATCTTGACGCCGGTCCAGCCATTCTCGTTATGCGAGGCGGTGACCATCGCGCAGGCCGGCACGTCGAGCGCGAACTGCGCGAAATAGGCCATCGGGGTGACGGCCAGCCCGATATCGTGCACCCGGCAGCCCGCCGCCATCAGGCCTGTCACCAGCGCCATCTTGATCGAGGCCGAATAGCTGCGGAAATCGTGTCCGGTGACGATTTCCCGCCGAATGCCCAATTGCCCAAGCAGGGTGCCGAGCCCCATGCCGAGCGCCTGCACGCCCATCAGGTTGAGCTCGGTCCCGAACAGCCAGCGCGCATCATACTCACGGAAGCCGGTCGGCTTGACCATGGGCTCGGACTCGAACGCATAGGTATTGGCAATCAGCTTCGGCCGGGGAATCGGGAACATTTTCGAAGGCACTCCGACGCAATACGGAAGGAACGGCAGGCGGGGCGGTCGGGACGCTCGACCGGGATCGAACGCGCGAGGCTCGGAAGCGGACCTGCGGCGACAGCCCCGCGTCGCGCGTCCGGTCTCGATTCCAGGACGATAGTCCAGCCACATGAAAGGACTGCTTACAACCCCGCCCGGGACGGCATCCCGCGGTCGGCCGCGCGATCCCGGCGGCTGCCGGACCCGGCATCGCCGTCCCGCGGCGCCGCAGGCCTCATCGGGCGATCGCCTGCGGGGTGCAGACGACCTCGGCCTCCTTGACGAAGCAGAGGCTGATCTCGCCGGTCATCCGGTTCAGGCGGAAGACGCCCCATTCGGTCTCCCAGTTCGAGCCCTTCAGGTCGTAGTCGCCCGACGGCATCGCCCGCGCGCCCTCGCCCGGCGGGAAGCAGGCCATCGAACCGGCGGGACCGCCGCCGGCCTGGTACTGGCACGCGCCAACGGTGCCGGTATAGCGATCGAGCCAGTAGACCCGGTTCTGGTTGCTGACCGACGGCGAGGCGAACACATATTCGGCCGCCGCCGGCCCGGCTGCGAGCATGCCGCCGGCCAGGACCAGGATGCCCGCCGGCAAGCGACGGGATTGGATGCGGGGACTACCCATCGACGCGATTCTCCGCTTCAACGCTGCCCGGCCCGAGCCGGGCCTGCCGATTCGAAAGCCAGACCTCGATGCACACCGGGCAGCCTCCCCTTCTCGTCTTCGACCTCGACGGCACCCTGGTCGATACCGCCGCCGACCTGATGGCCACGCTCAACGCGCTGCTGGTGCGGGAAGGCCATCGTCCCCTGCCCTTTTCGGCGGTCGGGTCGCTGGTCGGCCAGGGCGCAAGGGTCATGCTGGAACGGGGGCTCAGGGCGAACGGCGTCGAGGTCGAGGAGGCGGTGCTGGCCCGGCTCTTCGACGATTTCCTGGAGCACTACAGCGCCAATATTGCGGCCGAGAGCCGGCCCTTTCCCGGCGTGCTCGACGCGATGGATCGCTTTGCGGCGGCAGGTTGGCGGATGGCGGTGTGCACCAACAAGATGGAGAGCCTGTCGCGCCGCCTGATCGGCGAGCTCGGCCTGACCGACCGGTTCCACGCCATCTGCGGCGGCGACACCTTCACGGTGCGCAAGCCCGATCCGGCCCATCTGATCGGCACGATCGCCATGGCGGGGGGCGATCCGCAGCGCAGCGTCATGATCGGCGACAGCCGGGCCGACATCCTGGCCGCGCGCAATGCCGGCGTGCCGGTGGTCGCCGTGACCTTCGGCTACAGCGACGTGCCGGTCGCGGATTTCGCGCCGGATCGCATCATCGACGACTTCGCGACGCTCTGGGAGGCGGTGCACGGCGTCGTCGGCACCGGCGCGCCGATATCGGTCGCGGCGATCCGGCAGGGCGCCGGCGCCGCACCGGCGCGCGACTGAACGCGCGATCCGCAGGGCACGGGGGCCAAACCGGCGCGCGACCGAGCGCCCGCTCCGCAGTCCGCGGGCATCGGCGCCGCGCGCCTTCTGCCCGAAAGGCCAACGTTCCGAAAAGCCAGCGGCCCGAAAAGCCCGCTGCCGGAAAAGGCCGTCCACCCCCCGAGTTCGGCCAGGGACTGCGTCCGGTCCGAAGCCCGACCGGTGCGGGCCGCCGGCCGGGCTCCGTCCAGAACCGGGCCGAGCAAAAAGTCCGGCCCGGTCATCCCGTGCGACACGGAAAGAACAGGCGACCGGGCCGGTAGAGTCCGAATCCGCGCCCGCCCGCCGGGCGGCGCGCCGTGTCGATCGATGCGCCCGGCGCCGCGACGCCGGGGCCGCGGCGCCGTTACGCCGGGGATCGGTCAGCTCTTGCGGCCGGTCGCCTTCTCGGCGTCGCGGACGGCGTCCATGCACTCGTCGAACTCGCCCTCGCCGAGCTCGCGATTGGCGTCCTTCAGGGCCTTCTTCAGGCGGGTCAGGACCGGCGCCGGCGGGTTCTTGGCGATCTCGGCCTTGATGAAGGTGATGCCCTTGGTGCAGGACGCGAGATCGTCGGCGGCAAGTGCCGGGCCGGAGGCGATCAGCAGGGCCGCGACGACGAGCGCGGGACGAAGCATGGACGACATCTGCGTTTCCCTTTTGATTTCAGTGTTTTGTTTGCCGGAGCCCCGGCCGACGATGCCGCCCGCGCTCCACCGGCCGATCACTTGACGATGATCTTGCCGGTCATGCCCTTCTGCTCCAGGCCACCGATGCGCCACTCGTAGGTGCCGGTCTTGATGGCCACGAAGGAGACTTCGATCGTTCCCTGGTCGTCGAACTCGAGCCAGGCCGGCCCGCCATTCATGTGGACCTCGAGATCGTTGATGACGATCTGATCGCACCAGATGTTACGGAAGAATTCCGGCGCCAGGAACTTCATCTCCTTGGGGCTCTTGGAGGTGATCTGAAGCCGGTAGGCCTTGCCGGTCTCGATGGTGATCTCGCGGTTCTCGACCGCATAGTCGTTGTCGGCGCCGTCGCCGAGCACGATCTCCGGCAGGATCTCGCGACCTTTCATGAGATCGCCGGCGGCCTGCGCCGTCTGCGGCAGCACCGCTGCGGTCGCGCCCGCCAGGGCGAGGCCGGCGGCAAGAAGGATGGTGTTGAGGCGGAACACGGCGTCTCTCCCGAGGTCGATCCGGCCTTCTCCCGGCCGGCGGGTCGGTCGGATCCCGTCAGGTCTCCGGTCCGGTCGAGTGCCGATCTTGCAGGTTTCGAAGCGCGATGCACGCGCCGAAGACTGTGCGATTTCTAAGAGTTCGGCGCCCGAGGCCGCCCGCGGGCGCGTTCCGGGCCCGCGCGGGCGCCGGCCGCCACACCGGCTTCTTAGAGAGCGCTCAGCGCGGCGATCGGTCACGGGGCGGAGGCCGGCGCAGGGCGCGCCGGCCGGAGGGTCCGGCGGCGCGGTCAGCGCCCCCAGGTCAGGGCGAGCGGCTGGACCTCGCGGGCCAGTTCCAGGAGGCCGGCCCGGGTCGCCGGATGCAGCGGCTCGAGCGGGTGGCGCACCGCGTCGGAGCGGATCACGCCGCCCTCCATCATCACCGCCTTGCAGGCGCGCAGGCCGCACTGCCGGTTCTCGTAGTTGATCAGCGGCAGGATGCGCGCATAGAGCTGCCGCGCCTCGTCGCGGCGGCCCTCCCGATGGGCGATCACGACCGGGCGGATCAGGTCGGGCAGCAGCGCGCTCGCCATGGTGCCGGTCGCGCCGGCGTCGAGATCGGCCATCAGGGTGATGGATTCCTCGCCGTCGAACGGCCCGACGATCGCCTGGCCGCCGAGCGCGATCAGCGTCCGGAGCTTGGCGGCCGCACCCGGGCACTCGATCTTGTAATACTGCATCAGCGGTACCGCCTCGGCGATGCGCACCATCGCGGCCGCCGACAGCGTGACGCCGGAAAGCGGCGCGTCCTGCAGCATCAGGGGGATGCCGCAGGCATCGGCGATGCGGGCGAAATGCTCGATGACGGCGCTTTCGTCGGCGCGCAGCGTGGCGCCGTGATAGGGCGGCATCAGCATGATCATCGCCGCCCCGGCCTCGGCCGCCGCCTTCGACCGCGCCGCCGCGATCCGGGTCGAGAAATGGCTGCAGGTGACGATCACCGGCACCCGGCCGGCAACCTGCTCCATGCAGGTCGCCAGCAGGATCGACCGCTCGTCGTCGGTCAGCAGGAACTGTTCGGAGAAATTGGCCAGGATGCAGATGCCGTCGACGCCCTGGTCGACCATGCAATCGATGACGCGGCGCATGCCGTCGAGATCGAGATCGCCATTGTCGTGGAACGGCGTCGGGGCGATCGGATACATGCCGGTATAGGGTTGGGCCATCGGGTCTCCTCCGTGAACGTCCCCGTTGCGGGGTTCTATTCCTCAGAGGATTGATAGCGCGGATTCGACGCCGATGCGAGACCGCGCCGGCCCGAAATCCGAACGCCCGGCCGCTGCCCCGGAATGCCCGAACGGCGCGCCGGCCCGATGCCCGGGCCGCGCGCCGATCGGCGATCCGCCGTTCAGCCGGCCTCGTTGACCCACACCACCAGATCGCCGACCAGCTTGCCGAAGGCGTCGCTCAGCCCCTTCGCGGCCGGTTCCGGCTCGGCGGATTCGGCCGGCGCCTCGGAGCGGAAGATCCGGGCGGCGACGACCTGCCCCTCGCCGCTCTGCAGCTTGACGGAGAGTTCGATCACCGCCGTCGGCTTGCCTTCGGTCGCGACCTGGAAGTTGCGGATGTCGACCTGCATCGACAGATCGGCAGTGCCGGCATCGTTGCCCTTCTGGACATGCCCGAGATAGCCGGCATTCTCGAAGCTCTCGACCAGCTTGGCCTGCAGCAGCCTCGGCAGACTGTCGCTGAGCTGGCCGTCGGCCAGCGGCATGCGCTCGTTCGGCTTGGTGCTGAGCAGGATCTTCTGCGTGTCGAACACCACCAGCGCGCTCGGCTCCAGCACAGCGAACTTCGCCGCCGGCGGCTTCTTCAGTTCGGCGAAGCTCTTCGGCGCCGCCAGGTCGTAGACCACCGCCGGCTTCTTGTCCTTGCCGCCGCCGAGCATCTTGTCGAGGCTTTCGGCGATGGTATCGATGCGCCCGGCATTGCGCCCGAGGGCATCCGAGAAGACCGAGATCTTGTTGACGATGTTGCTGAACGGCTCGGAATTGTCCGCCAGCAGCTTGTCCATGCGCCTGAGCACGCCGAGCGCCGACTGCGTCAGGGTCTCGCTCGCCGCCGCGCCGACTTCGAGCAGCGGCGGCGTGCCGCCCGGGCCGGGCGGCAGGAGGGCGGTGGAAGTGCCGCTGCCGAGCAGGATGGCGGGCGAGCCCATCAGGCCCTGGGTCTCGACGACGACGCGGGTATCGGTCCGGATCGGCGTCGCGGTCGCCACCCCGATCAGAACGTCGATCTTGAGCGGATCGGACGGGTCGTATTGCAGCGACTTGACCTCGCCGACCTTGATGCCGTTGAACATCACCGAGGAGCCGGCGCGCAGGCCCACGACCGAGCCCGAGAAGCGCAGCCGATACTGGCTCTCCGCCCCGACGCCGCCGGTCGTGTGCAGCCAGAACACGAACAGGAAGGCGGCACCGATCACCGCCAGCGTGAAGGCGCCGATGATCCCGTAGCGGGCTTGCGTTTCCATGGTCAGACCTCGGTCGCGGCGGCAGCGGAGAAGTGCAGGCTTGCCCGCTCGCCGCCGAAATAGGATTTCACCCAGGGATGATCGCTCTCGTACATGGCGGCCAGCGGCCCGACCGTGACGATGCGCCCGTCCGACAGCACGGCGATGCGATCGCAGATCGTGCGCAGGCTGTCGAGATCATGCGTGACCATGAAGACGGTGAGCTTCAGGGTCGTCTGCAAGGTCCGGATCAGTTCGTCGAACTCGCCGGCCGAGATCGGGTCCAGCCCGGAGGTCGGCTCGTCGAGGAAGACGATCTCGGGATCGAGCGCCAGCGCGCGGGCGAGCGCGACGCGCTTGGTCATGCCGCCGGAGAGTTCCGAAGGGAACTTGTCGAGATCGTCCGGACCGAGCCCGACCATCTCCAGCTTGGCGAGCGTCACCTCGTCCATCAGGCGCTGCGAAATGCCGAGATATTCGCGCATCGGGAACTGGACGTTCTGCCGGACGGTCAGCGACGAGAACAGGGCGCCATGCTGGAACAGAACGCCCCAGCGCCGTTCCAGGCCGCGCAGGTCCGCGTCCGATGCCCGGTCGAGATCGGTTCCGAGCAGCACGACCTGGCCCGACCGCTTCGGCACGAGGCCGATCATGGTGCGCAGGAAGACCGACTTGCCGCCGCCCGACGCCCCGACCACGCCGAGGATCTCGCCGCTGCGCACGTCGAGCGACAGTCGGTCCAGCACCGTGTGATCGCCGAAGCCGACGACGAGGTCGCGCACTGAGATGGCCGGGTTCGCTCCGCCGAGGGTCATGGGCTCACATCCCGATCGAAGCGAAGAAGATGGCGAAGAAGCCGTCGAGCACGATCACCAGGAAGATCGACTTGACCACCGAGACGGTCGTCTGCAGGCCGAGCGATTCCGCGCTGCCCTTGACCCGCATCCCCTCCGAACAGGCGACGATGCCGATCACCAGGGCCATGAACGGCGCCTTGATCATGCCGACATCGAAATGGGTCAGCGAGACCGCCTCGCGCAGGCGCGCCAGATAGATCAGCTGGTCCATCCCGCCATAGCCCCAGGCGACCAGCAGACCGCCATAGAGCGCCGCCATCGACCCGAGGAAGGCGAGGATCGGCAGGGCCACGACGAGCGCGGCGATGCGCGGCAGGATCAGCACCTGCACCGGATCGCGCCCCATGGTCTGCAGCGCGTCGATCTCCTCGCGCATCTTCATCGAGCCGAGCTCGGCCGTGTAGGAACTGCCCGAACGGCCGGCCACCATGATGGCCACGATCAGGACGCCGATCTCGCGCAGCACCAGGATGCCGACCATGTCGACGACATAGTCGTCGGCGCCGAATTTCCGGAAATGGAAGAAGCCCTGTTGGGCGATGATCCCGCCGATCAGCACCGTGACCAGGAGGATGATCGGCACGGCCCTGAGGCCGACCCGGTCGAGCTGGTTGACGAACGAGGTCAACCGGAAGCTGCGCGGATGCGCGAGCGTCCGGACGATCGCGACGGCGACCGCCCCGAGCATCTGCACGAAGGTGGTCAGTTCGCCGCCCAGCCCCTCGACCGAGCGCCCGATCGAGCGCAGCCATCCTCCGAACCCGGTTTCGGATGTCCGCCGTCGCGGCGTCCGGCGGTTGGTCGCCGCGACGCGGGAGAGCAGGTCCCGATAGCTCTCGCGCACGCCGACGATCGACGCTTCGCCGTCGCCGCCTCCGCTGCGCACGAGACGTTGGACCAGCCAGGCGCCGAAGGTGTCCATCTCGCCGAGCCCGGCAAGATCGACCTGTCGCGGGCCGGGACCGGCCTTCTCGGCGGTCTCGACCAGACCTTCCAGCGCATGCGCATGGGAAGCCGTCCACGATCCCGCGGCAACGAGATCGATGCGTTCGCCGTCGCGGCGAATTTCAAGGGTTCCAGCAGTCACCGACGCCCCCTCGCGCGAGCGCCGTCATGCCGCGAGCATGCCGGCCTCCGATGACCGGCGATCAGGCTGGCGATGGCCTTACCCCTTCCGGTTAAACGTGATGCTGATCTGCGTCAGCTCCGTCCCGGGCGAACGGATGGTCACGTTCTGCGTGCGGCCGCGCGTCTGGATATAGAGCGAGGCCGAGAACTGGGCCCCCTGGGCGGCGGCCTTGATCTCGCCGGCCTGCCCGCGGCCGGTGATCACACCCTCGACGTTGCGGGTGGTCTCCATCCATTTGCCGGTGACGGCGCCGTCATTGTACTCGATCGAACAGCGCAGGGAAAACTTGTAGTTGTCGCTGTTGCACTGGATCGACAGCTGCATCGAATCGCCGGCAGGCACGACCCGATAGGACGCCTCGCAGCGCAGCCGCTCCGCGGTCCCCTGGGCATTCTGGGCCGTTCCCGAGCCGGACCAGTTGCCGTTGAAGCTGCGAAGGGCGCCTTCGCTCGCTTCGGCGCTCTGGGCCTGCGCCGGCGCAGGCACGGCAGCCGCGACCGCGAAAAGACCGCAGCCGACCAGGGCTGCGCAGGCCAGACGCCGCGCCGAACCCGCAACGCGGCGGAACGACTCTCGTCGCTCTTCCTCCAAAAACGATTTCCACGCCATAGTTCGCTCCCTGCCGGATTCGCCGAGGCCCCCGGCACTCGAAGATACGTTATTCGTTCGACCGAACCGTAACAGCCAGAGCGACAATTCGGTCGATTTTCGGATCGCGATTGTGTGCGTTCGGCAACAGACGAAGATCGGAAACGGGTCGTGGTCAACCCGGAATCAGATTTTGGGCAATTTTCACGTGCGCAACGCCCCGCGTCGAGTCCGCCGCGATCACGTCCCGGAGAGCGCCCGACATCGTAACACCGCCCGTTCAGGTGAGGCGCCGGATCCGGACGATTCGTTCGAAAAAGCCCGATCCGTCCGGCTTGCGGCCGGTCCCGACCACCGCCGTATTCGGCAGGTGGCGCGCCAGCGTGGCATGTAGCCGCCGGATCTGCTCCTCGTCGAGCGCGCTCATGGCGTCGTCGAGGAAGAGCCAGTCGGGCTTGTGCAGCATCGCCCGGGCGAAGGCCAGCACCTGCTGCTCGTCGAGCGGCAGGATGCGGCTCCAGCGCCCCTCCTCCGCCAACCGGGCGGCCAGATGGCCGAGGCCGACCACATCCAGCGCGGCGGCAAGGCCGGCGGCTTCGAACTCCTCCGGCTCGCGCGGATAGGCGAGCGCGGCGGCAAGGCGCCCGACCGGCAGGTAAGGCCGCTCCGGCAGGAACAGGCAGCGGCTGCGCGGCGGCATGCGGATCGTCCCCGACCCGAGCGTCCAAAGCCCGGCCAGAGCCAGAAAGGCCATGCTCTTGCCGGCATTCGGATCGCCCACGATGAGCACATGCTCGCCGGGCGTCACCGTCTCGACGGGTGCACCTGCCAGCCCGGCCGTGCCGCCGGGCAGCGACAGTTCCAGATGGTCGAGCACCAGACTGGGGTCCTCGGTCTCCTCGATCCGGATATGGCCCCGCCCGCCGTTGCGGCCCGCCGGCTTCACCAGGGCGCCGCGCAGCGCCAGAATGCGCTGCAGCGTGGCCATCCAGTCGGCGAGCCGGGGCGCATTGTCGACCAGCCAGCGCAGCGAGCTCTGCACCTGATTGAAGGCGCCGACCACCATCATCAGGCCGCCGAGCGTCAGCGTCCCGGAAAAATAGCCCGGCGCGGCCGCGATCACCGGCACGACCAGGGCCAGCCAGCCATAGCCCGATGTCGCCCAGGTGAGGTTGGCGACCTGGCGGGCGAGGCGGCCCATGGCGTCGGTCACGGCCTCGAAATGGCGCGCGAGCGTGCGCCGCTCGTCGGCCTCGCCGCCATAGAGCGTGATGCCCTCCGCCGATTCCTCGACCCGGACCAGGGCCAGCCGCAGTTCCGCCTCCCGCTCGTAGCGCTCGGCATTGGAGCGCACCAGCGGCCGGCCGATCAGCCAGGCGAGACCGGAGCCGAAGGCCGAGAAGGCGACCGCACACCAGACCATCGAGCCGGGCACATACAGGACTTCGCCGCCGACCGGAAAGCCGACCTGGCGCGACAGGCCCCAAAGCACGCCGACGAAGGTCAGGAGCAGCAGGATCGCCTGGAGCAGGCTGGTGCCGAGATCGGCGGTCAGTTCGGCGATGCGGCGGGCATCGTCCTGGATGCGCTGATCCGGATTGGCGCCGACCTCACCGGCGAAGGCGAGCAGATAGGCCCGTTTCGGGACCAGCCAGAGGTCGAGCAGGTCGTCGGTGATGATCCGGCGCAGGGCGATCTTCAGCCGCTCCACCAGCCAGGTCTGCGACACGACGAGCACCAGCAGCATGCCGGCAAGCGCCAGGAAATGCAGGAGTTCGTTGACGAAGGACGCCGCATCGCGCCGCTCCAGCGCGTCGTAGAACAGGCCCTGCCAGTCGTTCAGCCGGGTCTGCAGGAAGGTGTTGACGATCACCACGCCGGCGAGCCCGCCCATCACCGTCAGGGCACGGCGATCGCGTCGGGCCCAGGCCCGCACCGCCGCGACGGCCTCGGCATCGATCGCGCGATCCGGTGCATTGCGGGTCTCGGATGCCTCCAACCCTGCGGTCATCTCTGCTACCTTCCGGCGGTTCGGTCGCCTCCGCCCGTCGACCGAAGCTGTCGGTCGCGCGCAGGAACGTCAACCTTGGAAAAGCCGTACCGTCCGATCCTTCGCCGCCCGCCGGCCAGCGATCGTGCCCTTGCGTTGCTGCAACAGATGACCCTGGCCGAGAAACTCGGCCAATTGACCATGATCTCCCTGGGCGGACCGCCGACCGGACCGGTCGCCGATCCGGCCACGCTCGCGGACGTCGCCGCCGGACATGTCGGCAGCGTGCTCAATCTGGTCGGCCGGGACCGAATCGCGACGGCCCAGACGCTGGCGCGCAGCACCCGGCTCGGCATCCCGCTCGTCTTCAGCCTCGATGTCGTGCACGGCTATCGGACGATCTTTCCGGTCCCGATCGGCGAGGCCGCCGCCTTCGATCCGGCGCTGTGGCAGGAGACCGCCCAGGCCGCCGCCGCCGAGGCCCGCCGGGAGGGCATCCACCTGACCTTCGCGCCGATGCTCGACATCGCCCGCGATCCGCGCTGGGGACGGATCGTCGAGGGACCGGGCGAGGATCCCTGGCTGGCGGCCCGGTTCGCCCGCGCCAAGGTCGACGGCTTCCAGGGCGCCGACCTCGCCGCTGCCGGGACGCTGGCGGCGACCGCGAAACATTTCGTCGCCTATGGCGCCGCGATCGCCGGGCGCGACTATGCCTCGGCGGCGGTTTCGGCGGGCAGCCTCGCCGAGGTCTATCTGCCGCCGTTCCGCGCGGCCGTCGACGCCGGGGTGGCGGCGATCATGCCGGCCTTCTCGGATATCGACGGCATCCCGATGACCGCCCATGCCGCGCTGATCGCAGGCCGCCTGCGGCACGACTGGGGCTTTGACGGCGTGGTCATCAGCGACTGGGACGCGATCGGCCAGCTCGTCGCCCACGGCGTCGCGGCGGATCTCGCCGAGGCCGCCGCCCTGGCGCTGAATGCCGGGGTCGATATCGACATGGTCAGCGGGGCCTATCGGTGCGGCCTGCCCGAAGCCCTGGAGCGTGGTCTGGTCGAACCCGAGACGATCGACGCGGCGGTGCTGCGCGTGCTGGCGCTGAAGGAGCGGCTCGGCCTGTTCGCGGCGGAGGCGGAGCCCGCCGCCGCGGCCGGGCCGCCGGCCTCGACCGATGCCGCCGGCCGGCGCGCGCTCGCCCGGCATGCCGCCGAACGCGGCACCGTGCTTCTGCACGACCGATCCGGCCTCCTGCCCGTCGGCAGCCCGCGGAAGATCGCGGTGATCGGCCCGTTCGGGCGCGACCGGGGCGGCGGCGCCGACCGGATCGGCCCATGGGCGGGGCTCGGCGAGCCCGACCGGGCGCCCTCGCTGCCGACGGCCCTGCGCGCCCGCTTTCCCGAGGCCGAAATCCTCTCCAAGGCCGGCGTCGACGCCCGCCGGCCCGGCCGGCGCGGCTTGGCCGGGGCGGTTGCGGCGGCGCGCGCGGCCGATCTCGTGCTGCTTTGCCTGGGCGAGCCGGCGGACTGGAGCGGCGAGGCGGCGAGCCGCGCCGAGCCGGGCCTGCCCGGCGATCAGGCCGCCCTCGCCGAGGCCATCTTCGCCCTCGGCCGGCCGACCGTCCTGATCCTCACCGGCGGCCGCCCGCTGATCGCCCCGGCGGTGATCGATCGCGCCGGGGCCGCCCTGATGGCATGGTTCGGCGGATCGGAGATCGCCGCCGCGCTCGCCCGCATCCTCGCCGGCGACGCAGCGGCCGGCGGCCGCCTGCCGGTCTCCTGGCCGCGCAGCCCCGGCCAGCTCCCGGTCTTCTTCGGCGAGCGCCCGAGCGGCCGCCCCTACGATCCCGACAATCCCTTCACGTCGCACTATCTCGACCTGCCGAACGCGCCGCAGTTCCCGTTCGGCCATGGCGGCACGCCCGGCGCCTTCGCGCTGTCGGGCCTGTCGGTGACGCCCGAGGCCGTCGGACCGACCGGCACGGTGTCGGTCGCGGTCACCGTGGCGAGCACGGCGGCCCGGTCCGACGAGGCCGTGATCTTCGTCTTCATCCAGGCGCTCAAGGCCCTGCCGAACCGTCCGGTCCTGGAGCTGCGCGCAGTCGAACGGGTCGCGCTGGCCCCCGGGGAGACCCAGCGGCTGACCATTCCGCTCTCGGCCGCAGCGCTCGATCGCCTCGACGACGGTGCCGGTCCGGAGCCCGGCCGCTATGCCGTCCGGGTCGGGCTCGATGCCGAGCGCAGCCGACACCTCGTCGCCGAGGTGACGCTCGGAGCCGGGTAGCCCCCAATCGGGCGGATCGCCCCGGGGCGCCTCAGAAGCCCATCGCGGCGCCGTCGGAGCGCGGATCGGCGGCGCCCTCGAACAGGCCGGACGGGCTCAGCACGATGGCGCCGGCATGGCCCATCATCTCCTCGTAGGCGCCGACCGTCTCGACCTCGTGGCCGGCCGCGACCAGCGCCGAGACCACGGCCGGGTCGACGCGCGATTCGATCTTCAGGTTGGTCGCCGAGGCGCCCCAGGTCCGGCCGAGCAGCCAGCGCGGCGCGCTGACCGCCGCCTGCAGGGGCATGCCGTGCAGGACATGGCGCGAGAAGACGGCCGCCTGCGTCTGCGGCTGGCCCTCCCCGCCCATCGTGCCGTAGACCATGCGGCGGCCATCGGCCAATTCCGCATAGGCCGGCTGAATGGTGTGGAATGGCCGTCGATTGGGTTGCAATGCGTTGCAATGGTTCGAATCGAGCGAGAACGACGTGCCGCGGTTCTGCCAGGTGACCCCGCTCTCCGGCAGCACCAGCCCGGAGCCGAACTCCCAATAGACGCTCTGGATGAAACTGACCGCCGTGCCGTCGCGGTCGATCGCGCCGAGCCAGACCGTGTCGCCGGGTGGGGCGACATGCGGCCAGGGCAGCGCGCGGGCGCGGTCGATCCGCCCGGCGAGATCGTCGAGCAGCGCATCGGCGAGGAAATCGGTCGCCGGCCGGCTCATATAGGCCGGGTCGCCGACATGCCGGTCGCGGATGATGAAGGCCTGCTTGGTCGCCTCGACGAGCCCGTGCAGATGCTCGAACCCCTCGCCTTCCGCCACGCCGAGCCGGGCATAGAGGGCGAGGATCATCAGCGAGGCGAGGCCCTGGGTCGGCGGCGGCATGTTGAAGACCCGGTGCGGCCCGACGGCGACCGACAGCGGCGGCAGCGTCAGGGCGCGGTGGCGCTCCAGGTCGCCGAGCCGCAGCGGCGCGCCGGCCCGTTCTAGGTCGCCGGCGAGGCTCCGGGCGAGATCGCCGCGATAGAAGTCGTCGAGACCGGCGCGCGCCAGATGCTCCAGCGTGGCGGCGACCCGCGGCTGGGTCAGCCGGTCGCCGACCTCGACCAGCCGTCCGCCGGGCGCATAGACGCTTGAGAATCCGGGCACCGGCTCCAACTCGGCGCGCTTGGCGGCGGCGTTGCGGGCGAGCGTGCGCGACACCGGCACCCCGTCGCGGGCGTGTCCGATCGCATCCTCGAACAGCCGCGCCAGCGGCAGCGGCCGGGCGTTCGCGGCGGCATCGAGGGCGAGCGCGGCCTGCCAGCCGGAGACCGCGCCGGCGACGGTCAACGCCGCCAGGGGTCCGCGCGCCGGGATCGCGCCATGGCCAGCCGCGCGATAGTAATCCGCGCTCGCCAGGCCGGCCGCCGCCCCGCAGGCGTCGATCCCGATAGGGGCCGCACCGGGCCGCGCGACGATCCAGAAATTGTCGCCGCCGGGCCCGTTCATGTGCGGGTAGACGACGGCGATCGCCGCCGCCATCGCCACCATGGCCTCGACCGCGCTGCCGCCCTCCTCCAGGATGCGCAGGCCGGCACGGGCGGCGAGGTCGTGCGGTGCGGTCACCATGCCGCGGAAGGCGCGTCGGGTCTCGATCATGGCAGGCTCCAGGCGAGGCGGGCAGAAAAAGGCTGCGAGCTATAGGATACGGGGACGGACGCGCGGTCCCGGGAGACCGGCAAGGTCCCGCCGGTCAGGGGATCGTTCCCTCGGGCAGGCCGGCGGCATGCGCCGCGATGGCGCCGGCCGTGGTGATCCAGAGGTCGTCGCGGCGCCCGGCGATCCGGCGCAGGGCCCGGCGCAGCGGCCGCAACCGGTGCGGCTGACCGACCAGATAGGGATGCAGCGCGATGCCCATGACCAGCGGCGCCTTGGCGGACTGATCGACCATCTCGTCGAAGGTCGTCTCCAGGATATGGGCGAAATCCTCGCCGGTATCCTTGCGCCCGACGATCGACGGAATGTCGTTCAGTTCCTGCGGATAGGGCACCGACAGGATGCGGCCGCCGTCGCGGGTCCGAAACCAGACCGGCTGCTCGTCCATCGACCAGTCGAGCAGATAGGAATAGCCCGCCTCCTTCAGCAGATCCGGCGTGACGCGCGACTGCGAGATCCAGGGCCCGAGCCAGCCCTGCGGCGCCCGGCCCTCGGCCGTCGCGATCACCGCCGTGGTCTCGGCGATCAGGCGACGCTCGTCGGGCTCGGCCAGGATGCCCTGCCGCTCGGCATTGGTCCGGCCATGGCCGACCACCTCGTCGCCGCGCGCCCGGAACGCGTTCATGGTTTCGGGGCAATAGCCGTAGATGGCGGAATTGACCAGGACCGAGGCCGGCAGCGCCAGATCGTCGAGGAGATCGATCAGCCGCCAGACGCCGACCCGGTTGCCATAGTCGCGCCAGGCGTAGTTCAGCACGTCGGGTTGCGGGCCGCCCGGGGCCAGTTCCGCACCGAGCCCCTCGCCGAAGGCGAAATGCTCCATGTTGACGGCGACATAGACCGCGAGCCGCGCGCCGTTCGGCCAGGTCCAGACCGGCCGGTGCGGCAGGGCGCTGTAGCCGTAGCGCCCGTGGCCGGCGAGACGCGGCGGCGAGACGGCATCATGATGCCGCTTTGGATCCTGGTCGGGCATGGGTTTCCTTTCTGGCCTTCGAGGGAAACCGGATGCGGGCCGAAGGTCAATGCGCGTCTCGGTCGCCCCGCGCCGGGGCCGCCGGAAAGGCCAAGATATCCTCATACAAATCACGGAACAGACGATTGACAGCGTGCGCGCTTTTGAAGACGCTCCGCTGCTGAAGAGCCGCGCTGGGAGGCGACGGGGCGATCGGGCGGGCAGGCTTCCGAAGGGACTGGCTCACCGCCTCCGAATCGCACCACGGCTCGGATCGAACCGGCAGGCGCAGGTCCATGCCGGTCGCGCGAGGGAGGATAATTTGAAGTTCATCACGACCGCACTGGCCGCGCTCGCGCTCGGCCTGGCGACCTTCGGGTCCGCCATCGCCCAGGAGAAGGGCACGATCGGCATCGCCATGCCGACCAAGTCGTCGGCGCGCTGGATCGCCGACGGCGACAACATGGTCAAGGTGTTCAAGTCCAAGGGCTATGGCACCGACCTGCAATATGCCGAGGACGACATCCCGAACCAGCTCGCCCAGATCGAGGGCATGATCACCAAGAAGGTCAAGGTCCTGGTGATCGCCGCGATCGACGGCACGACGCTGACCTCGGCGCTGAAGAAGGCCAGCGACAGCGGCATCAAGGTCATCGCCTACGACCGTCTGATCCGCGGCTCGGAGAATGTCGACTACTACGCGACCTTCGACAACTTCCAGGTCGGCGTGCTGCAGGCGCAGACGCTCGAGAAGGCGCTCGGCCTGAAGGACGGCAAGGGTCCGTTCAACATCGAGCTGTTCGCCGGCTCGCCGGACGACAACAACGCCACCTTCTTCTTCAACGGCGCCATGTCGGTGCTGAAGCCCTACCTGGACTCCGGCAAGCTCGTGGTCCGGTCCAAGCAGACGGCCTTCGACAAGGTCGCGACGCTGCGCTGGGACGGCGCGGTCGCGCAGGCGCGCATGGATGCGATCCTGTCGGCCTACTACGGCAAGGACGCCAAGGTGAACGCGGTCCTGTCGCCCTATGACGGCCTGTCGATGGGCATCATCTCGTCCCTGAAGGCGGTCGGCTACGGCACCGCGGCCCAGCCGCTGCCCTTCGTCTCCGGCCAGGACGCCGAGGTCCCGTCGGTCAAGTCGATCATCAAGGGCGAGCAGTATTCGACCATCTTCAAGGACACCCGCGAACTGGCCAAGGTCACGGCCAACATGGTCGACGCGGTCCTGTCCGGCAAGCAGCCCGAAGTCAACGACACCAAGACCTACGACAACGGCAAGAAGGTCGTTCCGTCCTACCTGCTGAAGCCGGTGGCGGTCGACGCTTCGAACTGGAAGGACATCCTGGTCGGCTCCGGCTACTATACCGAAGCCCAGGTGAAGTGACGGCCGCGACTCGGGCGGACGGCGTCCGTCCGGGTCGGACCCTCCCCCTGTCGGCCGGCCGGCCCCCCGGCCGGCGTCCGGTCTCGAACCCGCCAGACTGATCTGAACCGTCCCCGGGACCGACCGTCCCGCGGAGGCGCGTCGGCGCCGCAGCCGACCCGGAGGGGCGATGGACTCGATTCTCGAAATGCGCGGCATCACCAAGACCTTCCCGGGCGTGAAGGCCTTGCAGAACGTCAATCTGACCGTCCGCAAGGGCGAGATCCACGCCATCTGCGGCGAGAACGGTGCCGGCAAGTCGACCCTGATGAAGGTCCTGTCCGGCGTCTATCCGGCCGGCTCCTACGAGGGCGACATCGTCTACGAGGGCCAGGTCCGGCACTTCCGCGGCATCCACGATTCCGAACGGCTCGGCATCATCATCATCCACCAGGAACTGGCGCTCGCCCCGCAGCTCTCGATCGCCGAGAACTTGTTTCTCGGCAACGAGATCGCCAGGAACGGGGTGATTGACTGGTTCCAGACCCACCGGCGCGCGCGCGAACTGATGGCCAAGGTCGGGCTCAAGGAGAGCCCGTCGACGCTGATCACCGATATCGGCGTCGGCAAGCAGCAGCTGGTCGAGATCGCCAAGGCGCTGGCCAAGGAGGTCAAGCTCCTGATCCTCGACGAGCCGACCGCCAGCCTCAACGAACGCGACAGCCAGGCCCTGCTCGACCTGCTCCTGGAGCTGAAGGGCCACGGCATCACGGCGATCATGATCTCGCACAAGCTGAACGAGATTTCCCGCATCGCCGATTCCATCACCATCCTGCGCGACGGCTCCACGGTCGAGACGATCGAGGCCAGCGCCGGCGCGATCGACGAGAACCGCATCATCCGCGGCATGGTCGGCCGCGAGATGAACGACCGCTATCCGCACCGGACGCCGGCGATCGGCGAGGTCATCTTCGAGGTCAAGGACTGGCGGGTGCATCACCCGGTCCATCCCGAAAGGCTGGTGGTCAAGGGCGTCAATTTGCACGTCCGCCGCGGCGAGGTGGTCGGCATTGCCGGCCTGATGGGGGCCGGCCGGACCGAATTCGCCATGTCGGTGTTCGGGCGCGCCTATGGCCGGCGCATCTCCGGCGAGGTGCTGATGGATGGCCGGCCGGTCGACGTCTCCACCATCCCGAAGGCGATCGAGGCCGGCATCGCCTATGTCACCGAGGACCGCAAGCAGCTCGGCCTGATCCTCAACGAGGACATCCGCTTCAACGTGCCGCTGGCCGGCCTCGACAAGATTTCCGAGCGCGGCGTGATCGACCGCCATGCGGAGGTGACGCTCGCCAAGCGCTTCCGCGAGCGGCTCAAGATCCGCTCGGCCGGCATCACGCACCAGACCGTCAATCTGTCGGGCGGCAACCAGCAGAAGGTCGTGCTGTCGAAATGGCTGCACGCCGATCCGAAGATCCTGATCCTGGACGAACCGACCCGCGGCATCGACGTGGGCGCCAAGTACGAAATCTATACCATCATCCACCAGCTCGCCGATTCCGGCCGCGGCGTGATCGTGATCTCCTCCGAGATGCCCGAACTGCTCGGCATCACCGACCGCATCTACGTGATGAACGAGGGGCGGTTCGTCGGCGAGTTCCCGGCCGCGGAGGCAAGCCAGGAACGGATCATGGCAGCGATCATGCGGAGGGAGGACGCCTGACATGTCGGCCGAGACGATGAGCCCGGCGGAAGCCCCGCGCCACTCCTATGCGGGCTTCCTGAAGAACAACATCCGCGAATACGGCATGCTGATCTCCCTGATCGTGATCATGCTGTATTTCCAGTTCGCCACCGACGGGCGGCTGTTCCAGCCCGACAACCTGACCAACATCGTGCAGCAGCGCGGCTACATCGTCGTGATGGCGCTCGGGATGCTGATGATCATCGTCGCCGGCCATATCGACCTGTCGGTCGGCTGGCTGTGCGGCTTCCTCGGCGCGGTCGCGGCGATCCTGATGGTCGACCACGGCGTTCCCTGGTATCTGGCCGTGCTGGCCACGCTGGTGTTCGGCGGCATGGTCGGGGCGGTGCAGGGCTATGCGGTCGCCTATCTGCATATCCCGTCCTTCATCGTCACGCTCGCCGGGATGCTGATCTTCCGCGGCCTGACGCTCTACGTGCTCGGCGGGCGCAATGTCGGCCCCTTCCCGCCTGAACTCGCCACGCTGCTGACCGGCTTCTTCCCCGATCTCAGCGGCCGCATGGCCGATCCGATCGCGCCGCATCTCGAAACGCTCCGCCTCGTCGTCGCCCCCTACGCCCTGGCGGCCGTCGAGGCCTGGAACCGGCTGACGGAGAGCGCCTCGCTGCTGCCGAAGATCGAGTGGACACCGGTGCTGACGCGCCAGGAAACGACCGGCGACATCAGTTCGACCTCGCTCGGCATCGCCACCGTGGTGGTGGCGATGATGCTCGCCAATGCCTTCGCGGCGCGCGTCAAGCTGGTCCGCCAGGACATGCAGACCGAACCCTTCGTCTTCTTCCTCCTGAAGACGCTGGCGATCGCCGGCATGCTGTTCTACCTCGCCTACCTGTTCGCGACCTATCGCGGCCTGCCCAATGTCTTCGTGATCATGGGGCTCCTGATCGCGCTCTATTCCTTCGTCACGACGCGCACCACGGTCGGACGGCGCGTCTATGCGCTCGGCGGCAACGAGAAGGCGGCCAAGCTTTCGGGCATCAACACCGAACGGCTGGTCTTCCTCGCCTTCGTCAACATGGGCGTGCTGTCGGCCCTGGCCGGCATGATGTTCGCCACCCGGCTCGGCTGGGCGACGCCGAAATCCGGCGACGGCTTCGAGCTCGACGTGATCGCGGCCTGCTTCATCGGCGGCGCCTCGGCCTCCGGCGGCGTCGGCACGGTGCTCGGCGCGGTGATCGGCGCGTTCATCATGGGCGTCATGAACAACGGCATGTCGATGATGGGCATCGGCATCGACTGGCAGTTCATCATCAAGGGCAGCGTGCTGTTCCTGGCCGTCTTCCTGGATGTCTACAACAAGAAGAAGGGCTGAGCGGCGGGCGCCGCCGCTCAGCCCCGTGAGCCGCCACTCCCTGCGGCGGCTTCACGTTGCGGTGATCGGGCACCGCCGGCCTGAAGCCCGTTTGCGCGGGCGGCTCCGGATTTCTACGCTATCGGGCAAGGCCGGAACGGCCGAACGACGCCGCATCCAAGCGGCGCGTCACAGGAGGACGATCCCATGTTGAGGAAATTCGCGCTCGCCGCGCTGTCGGCCTATGTCCTGGCCAGCGCCACGCCGATCATGGCCGCCGAGTTCCCGGCGGCCAAGGACGGGCTCTATGTCGCCAAGGACTTCAAGTTCCACACCGGCCAGACCCATGCCGAGGTCAAGCTCGCCTACAAGACCGTCGGCGAGCCGACCGGCGAGCCGGTCCTGATCCTGCACGGCACGGCCGGCTCGGCCGGCACCATGCTGACGCCGGGCTTCGGCGGCGAACTGTTCGGCGAAGGCCAGCCGCTCGACGCCAAGAAGTATTTCATCATCATCCCGGATGCGCTCGGCGCCGGCAAGTCGTCGAAGCCGTCGGACGCGCTGAAGGCGGAGTTCCCGCAGTATAATTACGACGACATGGTCGATGCGCAGTATCGGCTGGTCACCGAAGGGCTCGGCATCAAGCATCTGCGCCTCGTGCTCGGCAATTCGATGGGCGGCATGCATGCCTGGGTCTGGGGCACGCGCTATCCGGACATGATGGATGCGATCGTGCCGATGGCCTCGCAGCCGACCGCGATGTCCAGCCGCAATTGGATGATGCGCCGCCTGATGATCGAGACCATCAAGGCCGATCCGGACTACAAGGGCGGCAACTATACCACGCAGCCGAAATTCGCCCGCATCGCCAACGTCTTCTACGGCACCGGCACGAATGGCGGCGATCTCGCCTACCAGCGGATGGCGCCGACCCGGGAGGCCGCCGACAAGCTGGTCGAGGCTCGCCTCGCCGCGCCCTTCACGGCCGACGCCAACGACTTCATCTACCAGTGGGCGGCCTCCGCCGACTACGATCCGTCGGCCAGGCTCGGTACCATCAAGGCCCATGTGCTGGCGATCAACTCCGCCGATGACGAGCGCAACCCGGTCGCGACCGGGCTGATGGTGGAATCGATGAAGAAGATCGCCAACGGCAAGCTGTTCGTGATCCCGGCCAGCGCCACGACCGCCGGTCACGGCACCACCGGGGGCATGGCCAAGCTGTGGGCCGGCGAACTCGCCGCCTTCCTGCCGACCGTCCCGAAGCGCTGAGCGCTACGCCGAACTTTGCCGCGATCCGGCTCCGGCCCCGTCCGGGGCCGGTTTCGCGTCAGGGCACCCATGCCGTCGGGCAGGCTGCCGGTTTCGCAGAAGCCGGTTAGGGTTGTGCAAACGGCAACAGACCGGCTTCGTCAGTACCCGCCCGGAGGAAGCATGCCCGCAGACGCGACGATCGAACCCTTTCGCCTGCACGTCCACGATCGGGACATCGCCGACCTGAAGACCCGTCTCAGGCTGACCCGCTTTCCCGACCAGGCGCCCGAGGCGCCCTGGGCCTTCGGCACCGATCTCGCCTTCATGCACCGGGTGGTCGAGCATTGGCGCGACCGCTTCGACTGGCGCGCCGAGGAGGCCCGCCTGAATGCCTTCCCGCAATTCATGACCGAGATCGACGGCATCCCCGTCCATTTCCTGCATGTCGCCGGCAAGGGCCCGAACCCGATGCCGCTGCTGCTGTCGCATGGCTGGCCGGGCTCTGTGTTCGAGTTCCTGGACATCATCCCGCGCCTGACCGACCCGGCCCGCTTCGGCGGCGATCCGGCCGATGCCTTCACGGTGGTGGCGCCGTCGCTGCCCGGCTACGGCCTCTCCTTCCGTCCGGGCCAGAAGCGCTACGACCTTGCCATGATCGTGGCGGTCTTTGCGGAACTGATGCAGCGGCTCGGCTATCCGCGCTATGGCGCGCAGGGCGGCGACTGGGGCTCGTTCATCACCTCGCGGCTCGCCTGCGACCATCCCGACCGGCTCGCCGGCATCCACCTGAACCTGCTGCCGCTGCGCCGCGACACCGCCGGCATCGATGCGCGCACCGAGGACGAGACGCGCTACCTGACCGAACTGGCGCATTTCCTGAAGGAGAATACCGGCTACCAGTGGATCCAGGGCACCCGGCCGCAGACGCTCGCCTATGGGCTGACCGACAGTCCGGCGGGGCTGGCCGCCTGGATCCTCGAGAAGTTCCGCGCCTGGTCGGACTGCAAGGGCGACCCGACCTCGATCCTGTCGCTCGACCGCCTGCTCGGCAACGTCTCGTTCTACTGGTTCACCGGCACGATCGGGTCGTCCTTCTGGCCCTACTATGCCCGCATGCACGGCCCCTGGCCGATCGGCGCGCGCATCGACGTGCCGATGGGCTATGCCCAGTTCCCGACCGAGATCCTGAAGCCGCCGCGCTCGATGGCCGAGCGGGTCTATGCCGACATAAGGCGCTGGTCGGTGATGCCCGAAGGCGGCCATTTCGCCGCCATGGAACAGCCCGAGGCCCTGGCGCACGAGATCGCCGCATTCTTCCGCGGCTTGCGCTGATCCGGCCGGCCAGAGGGCCGGGTCCCGGTTTCCGCACGGCCTGTCTCGTTCGACACAGGCCGGCCCGGCCGAACCCCCTATACCTCACCTCAGCCGCGGCGAAGGCCGCCAACCCCTTGAAAGCCCGAGAGGGCTGAGGAGAGATCGAAATGACCACGATCGCGATCAGCCAGTTCAAGGCCATCCAGGCGCCCGACAACAAGGAAGTCCGGATCGACAGCCAGGACCAGGTGACCACCGCCAAGCGCGGCTTCTTCGGCCGCGTCGTCCGCTTCTTCAATCCTTCAATCCAGAATAGCGAAACCCGCGAGACGGCGGGTCAGCTCCTGAAGAGCCTGCGCGCCAAGTATGGCAACGAGGTCGGCACCGAAGCCTTCATGCGTGCCCGGTCCGACCTGCGCATCAGCCGCAACGGCAACCTGTTCGTCGATGTCTCCAAGCCGATCACGGCCCGCGAGGTCCGCGTTGCGCTCCAGGAGGCGAAGAAGCTCAAGAAGGAACTGGCCGGCGTCAGCGAACTGAGCCCCTATGGCGGCAGCCGCTTCGACGACCTCGCGAAGAAGGTCGGCGTCGATCCGGACACGCTGACCGGCGCCCAGAAGCGCTTCTATTCGCAGCGCCTGAAGGACATGGCCCTGTCGGACAATGTCGGCCGCCAGCGCCATGCCCAGAAGAACGGCGACGAGCATCCCAGCTTCGCGTCGGCCGACGACCTGGAGAAGATCGCCGGCAAGCTGCTCAAATATGCCGCAGGCCTGGATGACAAGACCATCCGGTCGCGTGATCAGGCCTGGACCTCGGCCCATGGCGCCGGCAAGCAGTTCGCCGAATTTCTCGCCGGCAGCCGCGAGGGCGGCCCGGTCGAACTGGTCAAGGCGCTGCGCATTTTCGACTCGCGCCTCGGCAATCTGAAGGAAGAAACGCTGACCGGCGGAGCGACCGGGGGCGTCGGTGGCGACGACCTGGCGACGGCGCGCTTCGTCGGCATGGACTCGATGCTCGCCCGGATGTCGCCGGACGAGGCCCGTGCCCTCTACGACGACTTCATGAAACAGGACAGCAATGCCCGCCAGCTCGCCTTCGGCCTCGGTGCGGTTCTGTCGCATTCGGGCATGGAGAACAAGAAGGATCAGGAATTGGCCATGGCCAATTCGAGTGCCGCCCAGAGCATGTGGGCGAACTTGAAGGAATTCATCAAATGCGTCGGCGAGCGGGGCGGCGTAGAGGATATCGACTCCGACCTCGACACGATGATGAATGCCGGCATGGATATCGATCGCAAGGACTTGGCCTCCGGCCAGGTGCCCGGCAAGATCCTGTCCGATGCGGGACTGACCGATGGCGCCCGTGCGGTCAAGTCGGTCGGCCAGATCCTGCCGACCGTTCTCGAGGAGGGCGTCGTCCAGCTGCGCATCTACAAGCAGGAGCAGGAAAACGAACGGCTCGCCATGCTGAACGAACAGAATTTGTGAGTGCAGGCCTCAAAGTCCGACGACGGCATCCGGGTACCCGGGTGCCGTCGTCCGGCGTTCATACCGTGAATGCACCCTAGTGGTCAAAATCTGACCTTTGCGTCCCGCAAATGTCAGATTGAATTGACCACGTCGTCAAAGAGTTAGTGGTTCGGATTTACGAGACGGATGGGTACCATCCGTCTCGATCGAACCACGAGGCCCCGTCAGGAGTTGCCGCCATGCCCAGCCATGCCACCCGCCAGATCGAAGCCGCCTTCGAGACCTTCGCCGCCCGGATCGATCTGGAGGGGTTTGCCTTCGATCCGGAGGGCAATGCCGTTCTCGCCTTCGACGAGGTGCTGGTCGACTTCCAGATCCTCGACGGCGACGGCGTCCTGCTGGTCATGAGCCGCCTCGGCGCGCCGCCGCTGGATTCGGCAGATCTCTACGGCCGGCTGCTCGACGCGAATTTCCTCTGGTCGGGCACCGGCGGGGCGACGATCGCGCGCGATCCGGACGGCAGCGACATCGTGCTGATGCGGCGCATCCCGGGCGACGGGCTGACGGCCGAGACGCTCGAAGAGGCGGTCGGCACCTTCGTGTCGGTCGCGGAAGCCTTCATGGCCGAAATCGCAGGCGGCGATTCGTCCACGGAGTCGTCCGGCGACGATCTGATCGCCGATCGCCACGCCATCCGCATCTGATCGCCGCGGTCCCACCCGTCAGGCATCCGCGGTCGAGGCCGCCGTCCCGATCGAAACCGCCGGCGCCCGCCAGGACGGACGCGGCGGCCGGACCGGCTGTCGGGCCTCGCCGGGGCTGAGGCCGAAGCGGTCGCGGAAGACCTTCGAGAAATGCGATTGCGAGACGAAGCCGCAATCGCGCGCGACGCTGGCGATGGGCTGGTCGGTTCCGGCGAGCAGGTCGCGCGCCCGGTCGAGGCGCATGTCCAGGAAGACCGCGCCCGGCGAGCATCCGAGATCGCGCAGGAACAGCCGCTCCAACTGGCGGGACGAGAGCCCGACATCCGCCGCGAAGGCATGGATCGGCCGCGGCGCGCCGATCGCCGTGCGCATCACCGCGATCACATGCGCGATGCGGGGATCGTGCTGCGGCGCGGGCGCGGCGGCGCCGGGGCGCTGCGGCTCGCCGGCCGCGCGCGGACGCTGATGCAGGAGTTCGTCGCAGACGCTGACCGCGATGTCGCGACCCGCCTGGCGCTGGATCAGCGCCAGCGCCAGATCGACCACCGCCATGCCGCCGGCGGACGACGCCCGGGTGTCGGAGAGATCGAACAGGCCGTCGCTGGCGGCGAGATCGGGCCGGCACAGCGCGAAATGCTCCCGCCGGCGCCAATGCACCGGCACCGGGCGGTCCGCCAGATGGCCGGCCGCCGCGAGCCCCTCCGCCCCGCCGTCGATCCCCGCGACCAGGGCGCCGCGCCGCGCCGACGCGGCGATAAGCTCCGTGTAGGGACCGTCCGGGGCCTCGACCTCGCCCCCGGCGCACAGCACCAGGCCGTCGAATGCCGCGTCCGGATCGCCGGTTCCGTCCACCCCGACCGCAAAGCCGCTCGACGCCACGACAGGCGCGCCGTCGGGCGACAGGGTCCGCCACGCGAACAGGGCGCGATCGGCCACGTGGTTGGCCAGGCGCAGCGGCTCGATCAAAGCGGCGAGGCCGAGGACCGAGAAGCCCGGCACGAGCAGGATGCCGAGCGTGAACGGGACGGAGGCCCGCAACGGGACGGAGGCCCGCAACGGTGGGGTACCCCGCATCGGGACGGGGCCCCGCAACGGGACGGAGGTCCGCAGCGGAACGGCGGTTTGCGGCGGCACGGGCGGGCTCAATACCAGGCATCCGCAACGGCCGCCTTGCGCCGGGCGACGAAGTCGTCGAGCGCATCGGCGATGCCCGGATCGAGCGGCGGCGGTTCATAGGCGGCGAGCGCGCCGCGCCAGGCCGTCTGCGCGCGCCGGGCGATATCCTGCCCGCCCTCCTCGCGCCACTGCTCGTAGGAATTGGAATCCGACAGGGCGAAATCGTAGAAGGCGGTCTCGTAGTGCCGCAGCGTGTGCGGCGAGCCAAGAAAGTGACCGCCGGGCGGGACCGACCGGAAGGCGTCGAGCGCGAAGCTGTCCTCGTCGAGGGCGAGCCCGCCGGCCAGCACATGGAAGGCGCCGAGCTGCTCGGCGTCGATCATGAACTTCTCGTAGCTCATCGAGAGGCCGCCTTCGAGCCAGCCGGCCGCATGGAGCACGAAATGGGCGCCGGCGAGCAGGGCGGGCCAGAGCGAATTGGCGCTCTCCGAGGCCGCCTGGGCGTCGGGCAGCTTCGAGGCGCAGAGATTGCCGCCGCAGCGCAGCGGCACGCCGAGCCGGCGCGCCAACTGCCCGATGGCGAAATAGGCGAGCGCCGGTTCCGGGGTGCCGAAGGTCGGCGCACCGGATTTCAGCGACATGGAGGAGAGGAAGTTGCCGAGGATCGCCGGCGCGCCCGGCCGGACCAGCTGGGTCAGGGCGACGCAAACCATCGCCTCGGCGAAGCACTGCGCCAGCGCGCCGGCCGTGGTCACCGGCCCCATCGCCCCGCCGAGGATGAAGGGCACGCAGACCGCCGCCTGGTTGGCCGCCGCATAGGTGCGGATCACCCGCGCGGCCTCGCCGTCGAGGAGCAGCGGCGAGTTCACGTTGACGTTGCCGAGGATGACGCAATGACGGTCGACGAAGGCCTCGCCGAACACGAGCCGCGCCATGTCGATGGAATCGGCGGCGCGGGCGGCGGTCGTCACCGAGCCCATGAAGGGCTTGTCGGAGAAGCGGATATGCGCGGCCACCATGTCGAGATGGCGCTTGTTGACCGGCAGGTCGACCGGCTCGCAGACCGTGCCGCCGGAATGGTGCAGGTAGGGCGACGCATAGGCGAGCTTCACGAAATTCTCGAAATCCGCGATCGTGCCGTAGCGCCGCCCGCGGTCCAGATCGGTGACGAAGGGCGAGCCGTAGGCGGGCGCGAAGACGACCGCATCGCCGCCGATGACCACGTTGCGCGCCGGATTGCGGGCATGCTGCACGAAAGTCGCCGGTGCGAAGGCCTGGATGATCGCGCGCAGCAGGCCGGCCGGAAAGCGCAGACGGCCATCGGTCAGCGTCGCACCGGCCGCGACGAACAGCCGGTTGGCCTCCTCGTCGCCGCGGATCTCGAAGCCGACCTCCGCCAGGAGCCGGTCGGCCGCCTGTTCGATGCGGACGAGCCCCTCCTCCGACAGGAACGCATAGGGCGGGATGGTGCGGGTCAGAAAGGCCGGGCGCGGCGGACTGCCGGCCTGCCGGACCCGCTGCCGTGCTGCCCGGCCCCCGCTGCGCATCCGTGCTCCGTCCGACATGCCCGCCTCCTCGCTTTCGGATAGGCTAGGCGCATGCGGACCGGCCGTGACCGGTGAAAGATTCGATCTCTGGGATAGAGAGGCTCTATATGTCGGACGCGACCACCTGGCGCCTGCTGCCCGCCATGGCGGTGTTCGAGGCCGCCGGCCGGCTCAGCAGCTTCACGCGCGCCGGGCGCGAACTCGGCATCTCGCAGGAATCGGTCAGCTACGCGATCCGCAAGCTCGAACAGGAGATCGGCCGGCCGCTGTTCGAGCGCGGCCACCGCCAGGTGGCGCTGACGCCGACCGGGCGCGAGCTGCACGACCATGTCGGGATGGGTCTCGGCCATGTCCGCCGCGCCTTCGAGGCCCTACGGCCGGCACGCGAGCGGGACGGGCTGGTGACGCTGTCCTGCTCGACCGCCTTCGTCCGCTACTGGCTGCTGCCGCGGCTCGCCGAATTCCAGGCCGACCTGCCGGCCATCGACCTGCGCCTGCAGACCACCGACCGGGACCTGGACATCGCCGCGGAGGGCGTCGATCTCGGCATCCGCTACGGCAGCGGCATTTTCGGCCATTACGAGAGCGCGGTCTTCGCCCCCGAAGTCATCTATCCGGTGGCGAGCCCCCGGCTGACCGAGAAGTCCGGCGAGCCGATGCCGTGGTCGCTCGCGACGCTCGCCACCGCGCCGCTGATCCATCTGGAGGAACCGGTGCGCCCCTGCTCGGACTGGTTCGATTTCGCGCGCGACACCGGCATGCCGCCGATCCCGCGCAGCGGCCTCAAGCTCAACGACTATTCGCTCGTCCTGCAGGCCGCACTGGAAGGCCAGGGCGTGGCGCTCGGCTGGCACCATCTGGTCGACAGCCTGATCGCCAGCGGCTTCCTGGTCCGCCCCGTCGCCGAGGACTGGCGTACCGTGGTCGACTATTGCGTCGTCTGGTCGGGACCGCTCGGCCCGGCCGCCCGCAGCGTCCGCGACTGGCTGGTCGCGCGCGGCTATGCCCGCTCTGAGGCGAAGACGGGGTGAGCCGCCGGCGCGACAGTCAGCCGAACTTGAACAGCACGCCGAAGCCGCCGCGCGGATAGTTCCACTCGATCTCGCCCTTCGCCTCGCACAGGACCCGGCAGGTGCCGCATTCCATGCAGCCGTCGGGGGTGATCTCGACCTGGCCGCGCTCGTTCTGCTCGTAGCATTTGGCCGGGCAGATGCGGGTCAGCGCCAACAGCGCGGCGCTCGGCGTCTCGTGCGGGGCGACCTTGATATGCGGGCGCCCGGCATCGACCAGATAGCGGTTCTGGAACAGCTTGTCCTCGACGCGCACGTCCTGCGCCGGCTTGACGATGGCATTCATGGCGGTCCTCCGGTCATGGTGGGCGGGCAATCGAATTCCGCGAGGGTCGGGCGTCAGCGCCAGGCGAGCGCGAGCCTGAAGGCGTCGCCGATCAGGCCGAGGCGGGAGCGCGCCTTGACGAAGGCGCGGGTGGTTTCGCGCTCCTTGTCGAGCTTCGGCGTGCCGTCGACATGCAGGAAATTCTGCGCCGCCTTGGACACCAGCTGCGGATAGGTCATGAAGAAATTCTGCGAATTGGTGTGCAGAAGGTTCGGCATGTCCTTGTATTTCTTGAGATCCTTGATGACGAAACTGTCGTCCAGCATCTTCTTGTAGAGGATGAGGTTGTCCTTCGTCATCGGGTCGCGGCGGCTCTTGACCTGGAAGATCGCTTCCGCGGCGATCCGCCCCGACGTCATGGCGAGGTTCGATCCCTCGCGGTGGATGGCGTTGTTGAGCTGGGCGGCATCGCCGACCATCACCCAGCCGTCGCCGCAGAGTTCCGGGATCGCCCGGTAGCCGCCCTCCGGGATCAGATGGGCGGCATATTCCTTGACCTCGGAGCCCTCGAGCAGCGGGCGGATCGAGGGATGCCGCTTGAAGTCCTCGAGCAGCGCATAGGGACTTTCCATCGCCTCGGCGAAATCCGAGACGAGGCATCCGATGCCGACGGAGACGGATTCCCGGTTGGTGTAGAGGAAGGCGAGGCCCGTCATGCCCTTGGAGATGGTGCCGGCGGCCTCGATGACGCAGCCCTCGTCGCCGCGCAGATTGAAGCGCGCCTCGATCACCTCCTGCGGCAGGAAATGCATCTCCTTGACGGCCAGAGCCACGGTCTCGGGCTTGGGCGGCGTGCGCAGGCCGGCGCGGGTGCCGAGCAGGCCGTTGACGCCCTCCGCCAGCACGACCACGTCGGCATGGACGATGCCGCCGCGCCGGTCGGTGCGCACGCCGATCACCTTGCCGTAGGCGTCCTGGATCAGTTCCGTGACGGTGGTCTCGGTCAGCACCGTGGCGCCGGCCTCGCGCACCTTGCGCGAGAACCATTTGTCGAACTGGGCGCGCACGATCGTGTAGCGGTTCGGCCGGTCGGAATTGAAGTCCTCCGACCGGTAGTGCATGCCGGTATGCGAGCTGTCGTCCATCATCCAGAAGCGCTGCTCGACGATATGGCGCTCCAGCGGTGCATCCTCCCGGAAGTCCGGGATGATCTTCTCCAGCATGTCGGCATACATGATGGCGCCCTGCACGTTCTTGGAGCCGGAATATTCCCCGCGCTCCAGCTGCAGGACCTTCAGGCCGCGGCTCGCCAGCGTATAGGCGGCGGCATTGCCGGACATGCCGGCGCCGACCACGATGGCATCGAACTTTTCCTCGATCATGGGACGGCTCCCTTGGGGGATGGCGGGATCGCGTGAGGGGTCAGCCGGCGAGCTTGTCGCGGTTGTGCGGCGACAGGCGGCGGGCGAAGGCGTCGGTCAGGGCCGGCAGCAGCCGGATCGCGTCGGCGACGAGGCCGACATGGGCGAAATCGAAGATCGGCGCGTTGCGGTCGGTGTTGATCGCCACGATCAGGTCGGCGCCCTCGACCCCGACCCGGTGCTGGATCGCCCCCGAAATGCCGGCGGCGATATAGAGCTTCGGCCGGATGGTCTTGCCGGTCTGGCCGATCTGGCGGTCCGACGGCATCCAGCCCTTCTGCACGACCGGGCGCGAGCAGCCGAATTCAGCGCCGATCGTGCGGGCGAGCGCGCGGACCAGCTGGAAATTCTCCGCCGCGCCGAGCCCCATGCCGCCGGCCACGACCACATCCGCATAGGCGAGGTTGGAGGTGCCGGCGTCGCGATCGGGCAGGAAGGACAGGATCTTGGTGACGATGTCGTCCTCGACCAAGCCGAGCGGATGGGTCACGACCCGGCCGATCGGGCGCTCGCGGCGCTCCGGCATGGCCATCACGCGCGGCCGGACCGTGGCCATCTGGGGCCGGAAATTCAGCGTGTAGATGGTGCACAGCAACGAACCACCGAAGGTCGGCCGGGTCGCGGCGAGAGAACCGTCCTGGTCGACGGCGAGTTCGGTGCAATCGGCGGTCAACCCGGTCAGCAGCGTCGTCGCCACCGAGCCGGCGAGATCGCGGCCGAGCGTGGTCGCGCCGAGCAGAAGGATCTCGGGCTTGTAGGTGTTGACGAGATCGGTCAGCGCCTTGGAGAAGGGCTCGTTGCGGTAGTCCGCCAGGAGCGGATCCTCGACCCGATAGGCGAGATCGGCGCCATAGGCGAAGCATTCGGCGACGGCCGCCTGCGTGGCCTCGCCCGGCGGGCCGAGCACGACGCCGGCCAGTTCGACGCCGAGCCGGTCGGCGAGCTTGCGCCCCTCCCCCATCAGCTCGAAGGAGACCGGATGGACCTGGCCGCGCTCGACCTCGACGAACACCCAGACATGCCGGTAGGCCTTGAAATGCTCGGGGAGCTCCTTCTTCATGCCGGCGCGCGACGGGGCGGCGGCAGCGGCCTGGGGCTTGGCTTCGGTCATGGCTCTCTCCTCGCGCCGGCGCTCAGGCCGTCTGGGCCGCGATCAGCTCGGCCTCGAGCTTCGGCAACCGGGTGAACAGGGCATCGATCAGCGCATCGGCCGTGTCGCGGGCGGCCGGCCGGACCTCGATCAGCGCCGCCTTCTCGGACCGGGCGGTCGGCGCGAAGACGCGCTTGACCACGGTCGGCGAGCCGCGCAGGCCGCATTTGCCGATATCCTCGATGCCGGCATCCTTGGCGCTCCAGACCACGATCGGCTCGCGCGCCGCACGCAGGGCGTCCGCCATGGTGCCGCGGCGCATCTCGTTGGAGCCTTCCAGCATGGTGACCAGACAGGGCAGCCGGGTCGCCAACACCTGGGTGCCGCCCTCGGCCCGCCGCTCGACCTCGATCGACCGGCCGTCGGGATCGACCGCGCCGAGCTTGGAGACATAGGTGAGCTGCAAGAGGCCCAGCCGCTTGGCGATGCCCGGACCGACCTGCGCGGTATCGCCGTCGATGGTCTGCTTGCCGGCGAAGACCAGATCGGCCGGCCCGAAGGTCTCGCCGATCCGGCGGATCGCGGCGGCGAGCGCATAGGAGGTCGCCAGCGTGTCGGAGCCGGCGAAAAAGCGGTCGGTCAGGAGGACCGCGCGGTCCGCCCCGTAGGTCAGCGCCTTGCGCAGCGAATCCTCGGCCGTCGGCGGCCCCATGGTCACCACCGTGACCGTGCCACCGAGCCGGTCGCGCAGGCGCAGGGCCTCTTCCAGGGCGAACAGGTCGTAGGGGTTGATGATCGTCGGCACGCCCTGGCGCATGATCGTGTTGGTGACGGGATGGACGCGGATCTGCGCGCTGTCGGGGACCTGTTTGATGCAGACGACGATATGCATGCGCGTCTCCCGGCTGTCGTGATGGCGCCCGGCGCCTTCGGATGGGGGAAGAGCATCAGCCGTGCCAAGAGGCGAAATATCTGATTTTATATCGCTTTTCCGATGAACAGCGCTCCACGGCGCCGCCCTGTCGCAAAGCCGACAGACACGTCATGTCGCGACCGTGCCCCGCCGGAGGGTCGGAGGAATACGGGATCGGGACCGAGGCGCGTTCGGTCGTGCGGAAACACCGTGCCGCTCCAGGACCGGCGAGGAGGCCTCGGCATCGCCGGTCGCGCTGAACGCCGCGGTCCGTCCCCTCGGCGCTCGGTCCAGCTCCAATCGGACTCCGCCCCGGAGCGACGCTGCGGGCGTCATGCACGGCTCGCGATGCGCCCATCCCGTCATCGCCGGTCGTTTTTCGGCAGCCTTCCGCACGGGACGGTGATAAAGAGCCCGCATTCGACAGGGCAGGTCGCGACCGGAGGCCATCCGCCGATCGGGACGCGCCCAGAACCATCATCGCGAGTCGGTCCCTGGCTGACGGGTCGTGCCGATCCGGACGGGACGGGCTCCAGCCGCGGGACAGACCATGACCGATACCGACCAGACCGCCTCCGGCCTCGCGCGCGAAACCGCCCTTCTGCTGGAAGGCCTCGGGGCCAGCCTGAAGGCCGGAGACGCGATCGTCGTGCGCTCGCCCATCGACGGCTCGGTCCTGGCGCGGCTGGCCGAAGCCGGTGCCGACGAAACGACGGCGGCGATCGGACGGGCCGATGCGGCGTTCCGGGACTGGCGCCGCGTGCCGGCGCCCAAGCGCGGCGAACTCGTCCGCCTGCTCGGCGAGGAGCTGCGCATCCACAAGGCCGCACTCGGCCGCCTCGTCTCACTCGAGGTCGGCAAGATCACCTCGGAGGGCCTCGGCGAGGTCCAGGAGATGATCGATATCTGCGACTTCGCCGTCGGCCTGTCGCGCCAGCTCTACGGCCTGACCATCGCCACCGAGCGGCCGAACCATCGCATGATGGAAACCTGGCATCCGATCGGCGTCGTCGGCGTGATCTCGGCCTTCAACTTCCCCGTCGCGGTCTGGTCCTGGAACGCGGCGCTGGCTTTCGTGTGCGGCAATTCCGTCGTCTGGAAGCCGTCGGAAAAGACCCCGCTGACGGCGCTGGCCGTCGCGGCGATCTTCGAGCGCGCCGTGGCGCGGTTCCGTGCCGAGGGCGGCACGGCGCCGGACGGTCTCTTGGAAGTGGTCGTCGGCGGACGCGCCTCCGGCGAGGCGCTGGTCGACGATCCGCGCGTGCCGCTGGTCTCCGCGACCGGTTCGACCGTCATGGGCCGCGCCGTCGGCCCGCGCCTCGCCAAGCGCTTCGCCCGCGCGATCCTGGAACTCGGCGGCAACAATGCCGCCATCGTCTGCCCGTCGGCCGATCTCGACCTGACGCTGCGCGGCGTCGCCTTCGCGGCCATGGGCACGGCGGGCCAGCGCTGCACCACGCTGCGCCGCCTGTTCGTGCATTACAGCGTCTACGACCGCCTCGTGCCGCGCCTGAAGAAGGCCTATGGCTCGGTCAAGATCGGCAATCCGCTGGAAGTCGGCACCCTGGTCGGTCCGCTGATCGACGAGCGCGCCTTCACGGCCATGCAGGCCGCGCTCGCCGCCGCCACCAAGGCCGGCGGCACGGTGACCGGCGGCGCCCGCGCCACCGTCGCCGGCTGCGAGGGCGGCTTCTACGTCGCCCCGGCGCTGGTCGAGATGCCCGAGCAGTGCGGTCCGGTCGTCGAGGAGACCTTCGCGCCGATCCTCTATGTGATGCGCTATTCGGACTTCGACGAGGTCATCCGCCTGCACAATGCCGTGCCGCAGGGCCTGTCGTCGTCGATCTTCACCACCGACATGCGCGAGGCCGAGCGCTTCGTCTCGGCGGAAGGCTCCGATTGCGGCATCGCCAACGTCAATATCGGCCCCTCGGGCGCCGAGATCGGCGGCGCCTTCGGCGGCGAGAAGGAGACCGGCGGCGGCCGCGAGGCCGGCTCGGATTCCTGGAAGGCCTATATGCGCCGGACCACCAACACGGTGAACTACGGCACCACCCTGCCGCTCGCCCAGGGCGTCGTCTTCGACGTGGAGTGAGGGGCGACCGGCGGTGGGTTCGCCCGACCGCCGGTCTGCCCAACCGGCCAGCCTGCGGGCGGACCCAGGCGCGTCACCGGTTCAGGCGCGCAGCGTCCGGACCGGCGGCGCTCCGGCAGTGCCCGGGGTGCCGTCAGCGGAGCCGCCCAAAGTCTGCCGTCAGGCCTCCGCGCGCCAGGCGAGCGGATGGTCGACCAGCGCCCGATCAAGCGTCATCAGCCGCAACCCCTCGACCTGCGCCTGCGCGAGCAGGAGCCGGTCGAAAGGATCGCGGGTCGGTGGAAGTAGGTCCAACTCGGTAAGGACATGTTCCGATGCAATAGGCAGCGTGACGAAGCCCATATCTCGGCAATAGATGGGAAGGGCGGGCGGCGGAATATCGATCGCAAGCTTTCCGGCGCGCACCTTGAGGGCGATTTCCCAGAGGCTGGCTACACTGACCCGCGGGCTTTGAACGGCGCTGTCGATGGCATCAAGCATGGGTGCCGGCAACCTGCCGGCATTGTGATTCGCCAGGAAGACCAGGACATGGGTGTCGAGCAACGGCGTCATCGCGCGGCGTCGTGCGGCTCGTCGAACTCCAAGGTTTCCGGGAGCGGCGCGTCGAAGTCGGGCGCGACATACGGAAAGGCTTGGTCGATCCCGTGCTCGCTCATCCATCGGCGCGACCGTTCCAGGATGCCCGAGCCGGATCGGGCTTCAGCGGATTCGGCCGATGACGTGGCCGAGACCAGATTCGCGATCGGCTTGCCGTCCTCGGTCACGACGACATGCTCGCCGTCGCGGACGCGCTGCAGAAGTTCGCCGATGCGTTCCTCGGCTTCCCGGATCGTGACGACGATACCCATGACGGCTTTCAGGCTCCTGCCAACCGGAACGGGCAGAGGATAGCACGAGAGCGGCCATCCCGTCTCCGAGGCGCGTCCGCCTCAGCCGTCGAGCAAGGCGCGGGCGGTCTCGCTGTCGGTGCCGAGCGCGTTGACGAGGCGGCCGGTGACGGCGGCGCGGATGGCCGGGGCCTTGGCGGCGCCGACCGCGGCGGCGATGCCGAGCGGCACGGCGGCGAGTTCGGCCAGCGTCACCGACAGGGTGCGGTCGTCGAAATCGGACGGCACCGGCTTGCCGTCCGGCCCGAAGAAGCGGCCGCAGATGGTCCCGATGGCGCCCTTGGCGGCGATCGTGCGGATATAGCCCGGATCGATCACGCCATGGCGGAACACGGTCGCACGCGGCGACATCGAGCCGACGCCGACCAGCGCGATCGTCGAGCGCCGCATGGTCTCGAACACCGAGCGCACCGCCGCGGTGTCGAGCAGCGCCTTGGCGGCGACGGCATCGTCGACGATCGCCGGTACCGGCAGCTGCCAGGCGCGACCGCCGAGGCCGGCGGCGAGCATGCGGCAGACCTCGCTCGAATGGCTCGGGATCTGGGGGGCGCCGACGCCGCCGATCAGCGAGACGACATCGACATCCGAGGTCTTGCCGCGCCGGATCGCCGCCGCCACCGCCGCGACCGTGTCGCCGTCGGAGACGCCGAGCACGGCGCCCGGCACCAGCCGGTCCTCGATGGTGCGGGCGAGCGCCCGGCCGAGGATCTCGTACGCATTGTGGGCGCCGGCGCGCGGCTGCACGACGACGGCGAATTCCAGCCCGAAGCGCGCGACCAGCCGACGTTCCAGCTCGAAATCGCGCATCGCATAGGGGGTGATCTGGATCTCGACGAAGCCCAGGTCCATCGCCGCCTTGAGGGCGCGGCTGATGGTCGATTCCGAGACGGCGAGCTGGCGGGCGATCTCGTGCTGCGGGAGCTTCTGATCGTAGCGCATCCGGGCGATGCGCAGGATCAGCTCTTCATCACGACGGTTTCGGGCCATGGGCAAATCGCTCGCGTCAAGTCTGACGACCAGATAGCACGACCGACCCGTGCCGTCACAGCGAAACTGCAAGAGATTGCAAGATGGCCGCTCAGCGCCGGGCGATCACCCCGGCCTCGGCCAGCCGGTCGCGGTCTTCCGGCGCGATGCCGAGACCGGCAAGGACCGCGTCGGTATCCGCGCCGAGCGCCGGCGACGGGCGTTCGTAGGCGAGCGGGGTCGCGCCGAGCCGGATCGGCGTGCGCACCGACGGCACGCTGCCGCCGGCCGCCTCCGGCGTCGCCAGATCGAGCCGCATGCCGCGCGCGATCACCTGGCGGTCGGCGAAGACATCGGCGACCGAGTTGATCGGACCGGCCGGGACATGCAGGGCCTCGAGCCGGGCGAGCAGGTCGTCGCGGCGGAAGCGGCGCGTCTCGGCGGCGATCAGCGGCACCAGGTCGTCGCGATGGCGGACCCGGTCGGCATTGGTCCGGAAGCGCGGATCCTCCGCCAGCGCCTCCAGGCCGAGGATGCCGGCGCAATCCCGCCACTGGCGATCGTTGCCGGTGGCGATGATCAGGTGGCCGTCGGCGCTCGGGAAGACCTGATAGGGCACGATGTTGGGATGCGCGTTGCCCATGCGCTTCGGCGCGGTGCCGGAGACCAGATAGTTCATCGCCTGGTTGGCGAGGATGCCGACCATGGTGTCGAGCAGGCTCATGTCGACCTGCTGGCCGAGGCCGGTCTTCTCGCGCACCGCCAGCGCCGCCTGGATGCCGATCACCGCATAGAGGCCGGTCGCGATGTCGGCGACCGCCACGCCGACCTTGAACGGCTCGCCCTCGGCCGCGCCGGTCAGGTCCATGTAGCCGCCCATGCCCTGGATCATGAAGTCGTAGCCGGCGCGGCCCGCATAGGGGCCGTCCTGGCCGAAGCCGGTGACCGAGCAATAGACGAGACGCGGATTGACGGCGGCGAGGCTGGCATAGTCGAGCCCGTATTTCTTCAGGCCGCCGACCTTGAAATTCTCGATCACCACGTCGCTGGTCTCGGCCAGCCGGCGGATCAGCGCGCGGCCGTCCTCATGCTCGAAGTCGATGGCGACGGAGCGCTTGCCGCGGTTGCAGGAATGATAATAGGCCGAGCCGAGCCGGCCGCCGCCGGCCGCCTCGACGAAGGGCGGTCCCCAGGTGCGGGTGTCGTCGCCGGTGCCCGGGCGCTCGACCTTGATCACCTCGGCACCGAGGTCGGCCAGGATCTGCCCGGCCCAGGGACCGGCCAGGATGCGGGCGAGTTCGAGGACTTTCAGACCGGCAAGCGGTGCGGCGGACATGGCGTCTCTCACGATCGAAGGCGAATGCGGCGGGCCGGCAGAGTGCGGCGGACTGCGTCCGGCCGCAACCGTCCCCTCCGTGCAAGCCCGAAGCTATCCGCTGCCGATGACGGTTCGTCGGCCGTCGCGGCCGGGACCGACGGGAGATCGACGGCCGGCACGCGCGGACCATCGGACCTGCAGTCGTCGGCCATCCGCCGCCGGCGGTCCAGGCGGTCCGGCGATTTCGCCTTTTCCCTTGCTTGACGAACCCGACAGGCTCACGGATGACATCGCGCGACGAAGATGCCGGGGCGCCATGCCGTCGGCGCGGGTCCGACCCGCCGGCCGGCGGTTGCCGGGGCTCCGGAATTAGTTTAAGGTTCAAATAATTCACGAACGGGTCGCCCGAGCGGCGATGGACCGGGATCAGGCGGAGGACGCGATGGTGGCGGTGGTGCATCAGCTGGACAAGAAGTCGGCTCCGGAAGGCGGCGGGCGTTTCGTCTGGGAGGATCCCTTCCTGCTCGACGATCAGCTGACCGAGGACGAGCGCCTGATCCGCGACACGGCCCGGCAGTTCGCGCAGGAGAAGCTGCAGCCGCGCATCATCGAGGCCTATGCGGACGAGAAGACCGACCGCGGCGTCTTCAACGAGATGGGCGAACTCGGCCTGCTCGGCGTGACGCTGCCGGAGGACTATGGCTGCGCCCATGCCAGCTACGTCTCCTACGGCCTGGTGGCGCGCGAGATCGAACGGGTCGATTCGGGCTACCGCTCGATGATGAGCGTGCAGTCCTCGCTGGTCATGTATCCGATCTATGCCTATGGCAACGAGGCGACCCGGCGGAAATTCCTGCCGAAGCTCGCCACCGGCGAATATGTCGGCTGCTTCGGCCTGACCGAGCCGGATGCCGGCTCCGATCCGGCCGGCATGAAGACCCGCGCCGAGAAGGTCTCGGACGGCTACCGGCTGACCGGCTCGAAGATGTGGATCTCCAACGCGCCGATCGCCGATGTCTTCGTCGTCTGGGCGAAGTCCGAGGCGCATGGCGGCCAGATCCGCGGCTTCGTGCTGGAAAAGGGCATGAAGGGCCTGTCGGCGCCGAAGATCGGCGGCAAGCTCTCGCTGCGCGCCTCGATCACCGGCGAGATCGTCATGGACGGCGTGGTCATCCCCGAGGAGAACCTGCTGCCCAACGTCTCCGGCCTGAAGGGCCCGTTCGGCTGCCTCAACCGCGCCCGCTACGGCATCTCCTGGGGGGTGCTCGGCGCGGCGGAAGATTGCTGGCACCGCGCCCGCCAGTACACGCTCGACCGCAAGCAGTTCGGCCGGCCGCTCGCCGCGACGCAGCTCGTCCAGAAGAAGCTCGCCGACATGCAGACCGAGATCACGCTCGGCCTGCAGGGCTCGCTGCGCGTCGGCCGCCTGCTCGACGAGGGCAAGGCCGCGCCGGAAATGATCTCGCTGGTCAAGCGCAACAATTGCGGCAAGGCGCTCGACATCGCCCGCGTCGCCCGCGACATGCATGGCGGCAACGGCATCCAGCAGGAATACCACGTCATGCGCCACGCGCAGAACCTGGAGACCGTGAACACCTACGAGGGCACCCACGACGTGCACGCCCTCATCCTCGGCCGCGCCCAGACCGGCATCCAGGCATTCTTCTGAGGCCTCGTCTCACGATCCCGGTGGATGGGCCCGCCCCCTCCACCGGGCATCGGCCGATCGGCCCACATTCGCTGCGATCGTTCCAGAACCGCGCCAGCGGTATTCCTCCATCTCGCAACGCATTCCCGGCCGCAGCGAAGCGGAGAGCCGGGACCCAATCTGCTCGCGTTTTGCGACAAGCCTTCGTTTGAACGTCCGATCTTGATGCCGTTGCCGCGCGAGTGGGCCCCGGATCGGCGGCCCTTCGGGCCTTGTCCGGGGATACGCGGTGAGATCGAAGGCTACCCCCGGATCGGGGAATGGATGCGCCATCCCTCAGCGGATTCCCGGCCGGAGCGAAGCGGAGAGCCGGGACCTACTCTGCTCGCGCCCCGCGACAGGCCTTCGTTTGAACGTCCGATTTTGATGCCGCTACCGCGCGAGTAGGCCCCGGATCGGCGGCCCTTGCGGGCCTTGTCCGGGGATGCGGCCGAGAGATCGGAGCGCGCCAAAAGACCCAGGAGTGATGGCCCAATCCCTCAGCGGATTCCCGGCCGGAGCGCAGCGGAGAGCCGGGACCTACTCTGCTCACCACGGGCGACAAGCCTTCGTTTGAACGTCCGATCTTGACGCCGTCGCCGCGCGAGTAGGCCCCGGATCGGCGGCCCTTGCGGGCCTTGTCCGGGGATACGCGGTGAGATCGAAGGCTACCCCCGGATCGGGGAATGGATGCGCCATCCCTCAGCGGATTCCCGGCCGGAGCGAAGCGGAGAGCCGGGACCTACTCCGCCCGCGCCCCGCGACAAGCCTTCGTTTGAACGTCCGATCTTGACGCCGTTGCCGCGCGAGTAGGCCCCGGATCAGCGGCCCTTGCGGGCCTTGTCCGGGGATACGGCCGGGAGATCGGAGCACACCCACAGACCCGGGAGTGAAGGCCCAATCTCGCAGCGTATTCCCGGCCGGAGCGCAAGCGGAGAGCCGGGACCTACTCTGCCCGCGCCCCGCGACAGGCCTTCGTTCGAACGTCCGATCTTGGTGCCGCTGCAGCGAGAGTAGGCCCCGGATCGGCGGCCCTTCGGGCCTTGTCCGGGGATGCGGCTGGGAGATCGGAGCACACCCACCGACCCGGGAATGAAGGCCCAATCTCGCTGCGGATTCCCGGCCGCAGCGCAAGCGGAGAGCCGGGACCTACTCTGCCCGCCCCCGCGACAAGCCTTCGTTTGAACTTGCGATTTTGATACCGTTGCCGCGCGAGTAGGCCCCGGATCGGCGGCCCTCACGGGCCTTGTCCGGGGATGCGACCGAGAGATCGGAGCGTGCCCACGGATCCGGGAGTGAAGGCCCAATCTCTCAGCGCATTCCCGGCCGCAGCGCAAGCGGAGAGCCGGGACCTACTCCGCTCACCACGGGCGACAAGCCTTCGTTTGAACTTCCGATTTTGATGCCGCTACCGCGCGAGTAGGCCCCGGATCGGCGGCCCTCCGGGCCTTGTCCGGGGATACGCGGGGAGATCGGAGGCTACCCCCGGATCGAGGAATGGATGCCCCATCCCTCAGCGGATTCCCGGCCGGAGCGCAGCGGAGAGCCGGACCTACTCTGCCCACCACGGGCGACAAGCCTTCGTTTGAACGTCCGATCTTGATGCCGCCGCCGCGCGAGTAGGCCCCGGATCGGCGGCCCTCCGGGCCTTGTCCGGGGATGCGACCGGGAGATCGGAGCGTGCCCGCGGATCCGGGAAGGGACGCCGCACGACCGGCGGGCGCAATCCGGGCCCCAGTGCAGCAAACAAAAGAGCGCTCGTATTTTTCCTCGGCCTTGCGGTAGACTCCCACCGTCAAGGCGCAAGGGGGCCGGGCAGATGGCGAGGACGGTGGGGTCCAGCGGACCGAAGACGGCGCAGTCGATCCGCGAGGCGGGGCTGCGGCTGATCTACCGGCATGGCTACGAGGCCATGAGCCTGCGCCAGCTCGGCACCGAGGTCGGCATCCAGTCGGGTTCGCTCTACAACCACATCGCCTCGAAACAGGCGCTCTTGGTCGAGATCGTGCTCGACCACATGCAAACCCTGATCGCCCGGCTCGACGCGGCGCTCGACGGCGTCGAGGGGCCGGCCGCGCGGCTGGAGGCCTTCTGCCGGCTGCACCTGACCTACCACATGACCCGCCGCGCCGAGGTCGTGATCGCCAACATGGAACTGCGCAGCCTGGAGCCGGACAACCGCGCCGCCGCGGTCGCCCTGCGCGACGCCTACGAGACGCGCCTGACCGACATCCTGCGCGAGGGTGCCGCGTGCGGCCAGTTCCACATCGAGGATGCCCGCGTCACCACCTTCGCGATCATCGCCATGCTGACCGGCATCTGCATGTGGTACAGACCCGACGGCCCGCGCAGCCAAGAGGAGCTGATCCGCATCCATACCGAACTGGCGATGCGCAGCGTGACGGGCGGATAGGCGGGCGGCATGAGGTCTCGCCCTTCGGGCCTGTGATCGGTCCCTGTCGTCGGGCCAGAGTGTCTCCAGCGAAACCCGGCATGCACGCCGCCACATGAAAGGCCCGACGTTCCCCACTTTCCGGCCTGACCATGGCGTTGCTTTCCCAGCGTGACCCTGGTGTTGAAGGTCCTCGTCAGGCCCCAAGCTGGCCCCGGAGACCGGCGTCCGAGGCCATCGGCGCCGCAGCGTTGACGCCTCTTCGCGCGAAGGCGGGCGCGCGTCATGGGCTTGATCATTGCGTACATCAGACAGTTCGGCACGCAGATGGGCGGGCTCGCCCAAAATCAAGAACGGTGACCTGACGGTAGTTGAGTTTCGCCTCCCGTTCCCATGAGGGTGCGCGGGAAGTGATCGTCCATTCTTTGGTTGGAGCGCCGGACTTGTCCGAAATCCGGATTGCAGGGCGGAGTTCGAAGCCCGGGGCCTCGGCCCGAAGCCAGGCCGCGTCCGAGGACGGCGGGTCACTTCGGCGCCGCCACGGCAACGCTGCGACCGCCGCCGTCCGGCCGCTCCGCCCGTTCAAGACGCGTCAACAAGCCTAGCCACCATGGACACTTCGGAATCGGCGGGCGCGCCATTCGATCTGGTCGTGATCGGCGCGGGGCCGGCGGGATTGACGGCGGCCGAGGAGGCGCAGCGGCGGGGGTGGCGGCCGCTGGTGCTGGAAGCCAATAGCCAGGTCGGCGGCATTTCGCGGACCGTACGCTGGCGCGGCAACCACATCGATATCGGCGGACATCGCTTCTTCACGAACGATGCCCGCGTGCTGCAGCGCTGGCAGGAATGGACGGGCGGGCGGATGCGCGAGGTGCCGCGCCTTTCGCGCATCCTGTACCGCCGAAAATTCTACGCCTATCCGCTCAATCTTTGCGACGTCCTGCTGAATTTCGGACTGATCGACCTGGCGCGCGCCGGCGCAAGCTATGCCTGCAGCCTGGCGCGGCCGATCCGGCCGGAGGTGAGTTTTGCCGACTGGGTGTCGAACCGGTTCGGCCACTTCCTGTTCCGACGCTTCTTCAAATCCTATACCGAGAAGGTCTGGGGCATCTCGTGCGATCGGCTGCGGGCGGATTGGGCGGCGCAGCGGATCGCGGGCATGAGCCTGCCGGTCGCCGTCCTGAACGCGCTCGGGCGGGGGCGCGGCGCGCGCAGCCTTGCGGATCGGTTTCTCTATCCGGCCCTCGGCCCCGGTAGCCTTTGGGAAGCGGTCGCCGACCGGGTCGTCGCTGCGGGCGGCGAATTGCGGCTCGAAGAACGGGTGGTCGGCATCGCCCATCGCGATCGGCGGGTCGTGTCGGTCGAGACGGAAGCCGCCGGCGGCACGCGGCGCATGCTGCCGGTGCAGAGACTGGTCACGACCATGCCGCTCGGCGACCTGATCGCGGCCCTCGATCCGCCGGCACCGGCCGCCGTGCGCGCGGCGGCCGCCGCGCTGCGCCACCGCGATTTCCTGGTGGTGGCGCTCAGCGTCGCGCGGCCTGAGCTCTTTCCCGACAATTGGCTCTACATCCATGATGAAGGCTACCAGGTCGGCCGCATCCAGAATGCCGGCAACTGGTCGCCTCAACTCGTCGGCAGTTCAGGCACGTCGCTGATCTTGATGGAATATTTCTGCTCGCGCGGCGATGCGCTCTGGAACCAGGACGACGCCGCGCTGGTTCGGCTCGCCGCCGGCGAACTGGCGGGCCTGGGCTTTGCCGACACGTGCGAGATCACCGACGGACATGTGATCCGCGAACTCAACGCCTATCCGGTCTACGACGAGACCTATCGCAGCCATCTCGACATCATCCGCACCTATCTGGAGCCGTTCGGCAATTTGAGCCCGGCGGGACGCAGCGGCCTGCATCGCTACAACAACCAGGACCACGCCATGCTGTCCGGCATGGCTGCGGTCGATGTCCTCGCCGGGGTTCCGGGCACATCGGCATGGGATGTGAACATCGCGCGCTCCCATCACGAGGAACAGGTCGTCGCGTCATGACGCTCGGCCGAGAGACGCAGGAGAGGCTGCTAAGGCTGTTCACGGCGGCGTGCCTGCTGGTCGCCGGCCTCCGACTGGCGGCCCTGGCCATGTCCGGACCGCTGTCCTGGGACCTGCAGCTTCGCCACAACGAATTGCGGCTGCTCGAGCAGTTCCACTATCCCCGCGAAGACCTCCTGCTCGCCGCGGGTATCGTCTCACCGGCCAACACCGTCTATCCGCCGCATGCCTTTCCGTGGCTCTGGCTGCTCGCGCCCTTCGCCGATTTCGGTCTCAACCAGCTGTGGCATGGCGTCTGGTCTCTGGCGGCGCTGGCCGTCCTGCTCCGCTTCGCCTGGGGGGTCGGTGCGCCCCTCTCGCGCCCCGCCGGCTGGGCCTGCACGAGCGGAACGCTCGCCGTCGCAGCGAATTTCAGCACCTTCAGACTCGGGCAGTACGGCCTGATTCAAATGGTGCTCATGCTCGGCGCCACGCTCGCGCTGTATCGGGGGCACTCCGCCCGGTCCGGACTTCTGTTCGGCATCACACTCTTCAAGCCGACCAATGCCGCGCTGATGACGGCGGTATTCCTGCGCGAGCGTCGTTTTGCAGCCCTGGCGGTCGCGGCGCTCGTGGTGACGGCCAGCGCCGTCGCGGTCGGCTGGTGGAGCGGACACTCGATCGCCGCGTTGCTGGCCATCACCTATCCGCCCGGGGGCATGCGCTTCACCGCGGACGGCACCTCGCTGGTGACGCTGGTCGCGGCATGGGGCGTCCCGCCGCGGGAGGCGAGCCTCCTCTGCGCCATGGCCGGATTTGCCGTCCTTTTTGGCGCCTTGCGCTGGGTCGACGGACCGCGCGATCCCCTGCTCGTGCTGGCTCTCACGGGCTTCGTGACCCGGATCAGCCTGTACCATCGCCCCTATGACGATCTGTTGCTGGTCTTCCTTCTGCTCGCCCTGCTTCGGCTGTGGATCGTCGCGCCGTCGTGGCGGACGACGGCGGTCACCCTCGCGCTGACGACGACACTGCACCTGCCCTCGCGGCTCGTGACCTCTCAAGGCGCCATGCTCGCCATGTTCGCGGTCTGGACGGTCGCGGTCGTCCTGGTCTTGGTCGAAGCGTCCCGCGGGACAGGGGCCGAACGACGATGCTGAGGGACCCGGAGCGCCATCCCAGGACGGCCGTCCTGGTGGATGGGGCGCAATCCTCCATCTCGGTCGTCATGCCGCTCGGAGATTGGAACGAGGACGCGAGGCGGTGTGTCGGGCAGGTGAGCCGGCTGCTGCGACCGGACGACGAGTGCATCCTCGTGGCTGACGGCTTCCCCATGACCGAAGCCGTGCCGGCGGGCTGCCGTGTGGTATCGCTCGCCGCCCATGGCGGTCCCGCGGTGGCCCGCAATGCCGGCGCCCGGGAAGCCCGCGGCGCGATCCTGTTCTTCGTCGATGCCGATGTGCTGCTCGCCCCCGATGCCATGGACATCGTGCGGAGGCATTTCCGGGAGACCGATGCTGCCGCCGTATTCGGATCCTATGACGAAAAGCCGAGCGCGCCGACATTGGTATCGCGCTTTCGCAATCTGCTGCACCACGCCCAGCATCAGAGCCATGCCGGCCCGGTGCGCAGCTTCTGGACGGGTTGCGGCGCAATCCGACGGGGCGCCTTCGAGGCGCTGGGCGGATTTTCCGTCCGCTACGACCGACCCGCGATGGAGGACATCGAACTCGGCGCTCGCCTGGCCCGCGCCGGCGGAGAGATCCGACTTGATCCTCGCCTGCTGTGCAAGCATCTGAAGTGCTGGACGCTGCATTCGATGATCGTCACGGACATTCGGGATCGCGCGATCCCCTGGTCGCGCCTCCTCTACCGGGACGGCCGCTGCGCCGCGGTCCTGAATGCGGATGCCCGCGGCCGGGTTTCGCTGGTCTGCACGGCGATCATCGGCGCGAGCCTTGCTCTCGGCCCCTTTTGGCCCCGGCTTTGGATCACCGCGGCGGCGGCCTGGCTGGCACTGCTCCTGGCCCAACGCGGGTTCCTCACCGTGCTCCAGCGGGTCGTCGGTCTTCGCCTGCTCGCGGCCGGCGCGATCCTGCTGCCGGTTCATTTTGCCTGCGGCGCCGTCGGCTTCGGCTATGTCACCGCCGAAGTCGCCCTGCTGCGCTTGCGCAAGGCCTTCCATGCCGGCAGGGGATGACGCGTTCGACTATGTCATCGCCGGGGGCGGCACGGCGGGATGCGTCCTGGCCCGGCGCCTCTTGGAACGGACCGACGCCCGCATCGCGTTGATCGACGCCGGCAGCGCGGCCCCCAATCGGTGGCTGCAGACACCGCTGACCAGCGTGCGGCTCGGCCGCTGGTGGCATAGCTGGCCGTTCATGACCGTGCCTCAGCCGGCCTTGAACGGCCGCCGCATCGCCTTGCCGATGGGGCATGTGCTCGGCGGAAGCGCGTCGATCAACGCCATGATCGCCCAGCCGGCGCTCGACGCGGATTTCGACGACTGGGCCGGGCTGGGTGCGGAGGGCTGGTCGAGCGCCGACCTTGCCGCCGCCCGCGCCCGGGCCTTCGGGGGCGACGGGGCGCCCAAAGGCATGGTCGCCCTTTCGGCGCCCGCCCACCGTTCAGCCTTCTCGGAGGCCTTCCTGGAGGCCTGTGGCGAGGCCGGCCTGCCGAAAAGGGGGCTGCTGGATGGGCCGGATTCCGCGCGATGCGGCTACTTCCCCGTCCTGCAGAAGGCCGGGAGGCGCTTTTCGGCCTTTCATGCCTATCTGAGCCCCGTGCTCGACCATCCCCGACTGAGCGTGATCACCGGCGCCGACATCCGCCATCTGCTGCTGGCAGCCAATCGTGCGGAGGGCGTGGCGTATGTGCGCGACCGAAGGCTGCAGATCGCACGCGCGCGCCGCGAGGTCATCCTGGCGCTGGGCGCCCTGGAAAGCCCGCGCATCCTGATGGCCTCGGGCATCGGCCCGGCGGCCATGCTGCGCCGCGCCGGCATCCCCGTTATGCACGATCTGCCGGGGGTCGGCGACCGGCTGGCCGACCATGTCCGTATCCCGATCCTGTTCCGATCGGGCCGGACCTCCCCGGCAGCACTGCGCAACCTGCCGGCGGCATTCGTCGCGCGCCTGAGCGGGCGGAACAGCGTCCTGGCGTCGAATTGCTGCGAGGCCGGCGCCTATCTCGCCTCCGGAGCTTCGGCGACCCGACCCGATCTTCAGATCGTCACCCATTTCCAATCCGTCGACGACGGAGGCGCGGTCGATCTCGAATTGACGCTGGCGCGGCCCCGCAGCCGCGGTCGCGTGTCACTCGACGGTGCGGTACCGGGGGGTGCGGAACCGGGGGGCGCGGCCCTCGTCGATCCGCGCTACCTGTCCGATCCCGGCGATCTCGAACGGCTGGTCGACGGCATCGAGATGGTGCGGTCGATCGCCGCCCGGCCGGCGCTGGCGCGCTTTCCGCTGCTCGGCGAGCGGCTGCCGGGCCCTGCGGCCCGAGATCGCGCGGCGCTGCGACGACATGTTCGCGCCGCGGCGACCACGGCGTTTCACCCGGTCGGAACCTGTCGGATGGGCGAGGATGGGCAGGCCGTGGTCGACAGCCGCCTGCGCGTTCACGGCATCGAGCGACTGCGCGTCGTCGACGCCTCGGTGATGCCGGCCCTGCCGGCGGCCAATACATGCTGCGCGGTGATGCTGATCGCCGAGCGCGCCGCGGACGTCATGGTGTGAGCCCGCCGCGCCCTATTGCGGTCGGGTCTTGTGGGCCTGGGCCCGACGCAAAGCCCGGCGCGTGGGGGCGGCGCATTCCAGCACCTCGAGCGCGTTCAGTCCCGGAAAGCGTGGCGCCAGTGTGCGGCGGATCAGACCGAGCAGCCAGGCCGTCGCGGTCCGTTCCAGGATCGGCGCCCAAAGGGGGTGGACCAGCACGCCGACATGACAGGGCGTCGCCTGGAAGCCGGCATGGCGCTTGAACGCGTCGAGCCCGGGATTCTCGGGGATGGACTGCCGGCCGACGCGCAGAATGTCGACTTCGGGCAAAGCCAGCAGGGCTTTGCGCGCCGCGGAATAGAGAAGGTGGGTCGGCCGGAGGTCCGCCAGGGCGTCATCCCAATGGACGAACAGGCCCTGGCAAATGCCGCCCTCGATCCGACACAGAAGATAGGCCGCGATCTCGCCTGTGCCGGTCACGTAGCCATAGAGGATCAGCGCCGGGTCCCGCGCCGCCACCGCGGCCAACCGCCGGCGGCCGTCCTCGTGGAGACAGGGCGCCGCGGCGGTGCCGTGGCGTGCCAGCGACGCCCGGTCGCATGCCAGCGCCCGCGTCTGCCAGGCATCCCAATCGAGCCGCCGGACCTGGCCATGGCCTTCCGCGCGCCGGACATGCTGGGCGAATTGCCTCTGCACGGACACGGACGCCGATTGCTCGGCGGTGAGCGCGAAATGCGCCACCGTCTTGCCGGAGGGGTGCTCCGTGCAGAAGATCGCGGCCAGACGCCGGTGCCGGCGGAGCATGGCGCGGATGCCGGCCTCCTCGCCCACATGCACCGCACCCGAGGGTTCGGAGGCCAGGGCCAGGGCGCCGGCGCTGCGCCAGAGCGTGTCGCCCATCAGGACGACGTCGTAGCCCATGCCGGCGTAGAGCTCAGGCAATGCGTTCATCGGCCGGCAAACCCGGGGCTCGACAGCGTATCGGGGACGCCGTCCGGCCGCACACTCCCCCTGGCATGTACGGAGCCGCGCCGCCCCGGGATGGATGCGGCCTGTCCGGACCCCTGGCGATGGACGCGATCGGTCCGCATGGCCCCCTCCGGATGCTCCACGTGCATGAGCACTTCGGGTGCGTCATCGCACAGTTCCCGCAATCCCGAAACGGCCCCATCGACGGACCTCGCGTCCCGACGGCGGTCTGCGGAGACCGGGAGGCCGCTTGCCCCCCGTTCGAGGCGCGCCGCCTCGGCGGGGATCCATGTCGCCACAGAGAGGGCACCTGACCTACCACATGACCCGCCGCGCCGAGGTCGTGATCGCCAACATGGACCTGCGCAGCCTGGAGCCGGACAACCGCGCCGCCGCGGTCGCCTTGCGCGACGCCTACGAGACGCGCCTGACCGACATCCTGCGCGACGGCGCCGCGCGTGGCCAGTTCCAAATCGAGGACGCCCGCGTCACCACCTTCGCGATCATCGCCATGCTGACCGGCATCTGTATGTGGTACCGTCCCGACGGCCCGCGCGGCCAGGAGGAGCTGATCCGCATCCATACCGACCTGGCGATGCGCAGCGTAACGGGGTGAGCGGAGGCGTTCGATGCAGATCGAATACAGGACCGGTGACCTGCTCGAGGCGGCCGAGCCGGTGATCGTGCACGGCTGCAACGCGCAGGGCTCCATGGGGGCCGGCGTCGTCCGTGCGATCCGCGATCGCTATCCGGCGGCCTATGCGGCCTACCGCGCCGCGCACGAGGCCCGCGCTCTGAAGCTCGGAACCATCGTCTGGGCGGTGTGCGGTCGCCATCGGGTCGGCAACGCGATCACGCAGGAGCGCTTCGGCTCGCCGCGCGGCGGGCGCCGCTTCGTGGACTACGACGCCATGCGGTCCGTCATGCGGATCATCAACGAGACGGTTGAGGACGGCACCCCGGTTGCGATGCCGCTGATCGGCGCCGGCCTCGCCGGCGGCTCCTGGTCGGCGATCGCGAAGATCGTCGAGGCGGAATCGACCCGGTTCCGGCCGGTGGTCTACCTGCTCGACGGCGTCGTGCCGGAGACCTGACAGCACCGCGTCTTTCGCACCCGGCGGATTTTCCACGTCGACGAGAAGGCAGGAGCTGACGCGGACCCCGGTACGGACCGGCGCGCAAAACAGAGTTGCGAGATCGACATCCTGGGCGACGGCGCCGCGGGCGGTCTGCTCCGCATCGAGGACGCCCGCGTCACCACCTTCGCCTTCATCGCTAGGCTGACCGAATTTGCATGTGGTAGCGCCCCGACGGCCGCCTGGGCCAAGAGGAGTTGATCCACATCCATACCGAACTGGCGATGCGCAGCGTGATGGAGGATGAACGGGCGCGCGAAAAGTTCCAAGACTCTTAGTGCTAGATTGACTGTCAACAGGTCTTTAGTAACGTCAGCCTAAATTCATAAAATATCCAACATCTCCTATCAAGATCATAGGAGTAATAGTCATCAAACCCGAATGGTAGCAGTAGCTCCTGCTTCCCAGTCTGCGGGTCAGTTCTCACGGTCAGGCCGAGAGTCTCGGTTTTTTCAGCACCGTATTTCTCGATCATGAAATCGTCGAGCTGTTTTTGCGTATAGGGGCCAGTGGCATAGGTTCTTGTAAATTCCCCAGCCGCCTCGATCTTCTCGGCCCTCAAAAATTCCGGAGGACCTAAAACATAGGTAAACGACAACAAAAATGCGATCGCCGCAGTCGATAGAATTATCGCAGTGATTATCTTGAAAACTGCCTCAGGTATATTCATGACAAAATCTAAAATGACCGGAATACCCGAAGTCGCTTGACAGAAATCGTGAACGAAAACCGACTCAATGGCCGTCCAGCGGCAAACGCTGACGGCCATTGACTCGATGCTATCGAGTCGCGCTTGGCTACACGTCTCGCGTTCAATCCCTCCTCAAGATTGTGGGGATCGATTCGGAGCCAAATGTGGCGTCGCCGACGGAGGCGTCGAGACGACGACGTTGCGCTGGCGGCTACGGCCCAACCGCCGGATCGGCCACTCGGCGGGCCACTTTGTGCCTCATGTCGAACGACCGGATCGCGCCGGCGCGCACGGCTCTGGGCCTGCGGGTCAAACGCCCAAGCTCACTTCGTCCGCTCGAAAATCTGCCGGCCGATCAGCATGCGGCGGATTTCGCTGGTGCCGGCGCCGATCTCGTAGAGCTTGGCGTCGCGCAGGAGGCGGCCGGTGGCGGTGTCGTTGATATAGCCGTTGCCGCCGAGCAGCTGGATGGCGTCGAGCGCGACCTTGGTGGCCTTTTCGGCGGCGTAGAGGATGGCGCCGGCGGCGTCCTCGCGGGTGGTCTTGCCGGCATCGCAGGCCTTGGCGACGGCGTAGACATAGGCCCGGCAGGCATTGAGGCCGACATACATGTCGGCGACCTTGCCCTGGACCAGTTGGAAGGTGCCGATCGGCTGGCCGAACTGCTCGCGGTCGTGGATATAGGGGATCACGATGTCGAGCGCGGCCTGCATGATGCCGAGCGGGCCGGCGGCGAGCACGGCGCGCTCGTAGTCGAGGCCGGACATCAGCACGTTGACGCCCTTGCCGACCGCGCCGAGCACGTTCTCCTCCGGCACCTCGCAATCCTGGAACACCAGTTCGCCGGTCTCCGAGCCGCGCATGCCGAGCTTGTCGAGCTTCTGGGCGATGGAGAAGCCGGCAAAACCCTTCTCGATCAGGAAGGCGGTGATGCCGCGCGGGCCGGCGGCCGGGTCGGTCTTGGCATAGACGATCAGCGTGTCGGCCGAGGGGCCGTTGGTGATCCACATCTTGGTGCCGTTGAGCACGTAGCGGTCGCCGCGCTTCTCGGCGCGCAGCTTCATGGAGACGACGTCGGAGCCGGCGCCGGGCTCCGACATGGCCAGCGCGCCGAGATGCTCGCCGGAGACCAGCTTGGTCAGATAGCGCGTCTTCTGGTCGTCGGTGCCCCAGCGGCGCAGCTGGTTGACGCAGAGATTGGAATGCGCGCCGTAGGACAGGCCGACCGAGGCGGAGGCGCGGGAAATCTCCTCCATGGCGATGCAGTGTTCCAGGTAGCCGAGCCCGGCCCCGCCCCACTCCTCCTCGACCGTGATGCCGTGCAGGCCGAGCGCGCCCATCTCCGGCCAGAGCTCGCGCGGGAACCAGTCCTCGCGGTCGACCTTGGCGGCGATCGGCGCGATGCGGTCGGCCGCGAAGGCCGCGACCGTGTCGCGCAGCATGTCGGCGGTCTCGCCGAGGTCGAAGTCGAAGCCCTTGAAGCTGTTCGGGATCATGGCGGTTTCCTCGGAATTCTGACGTTGCGGCTGGTCTCAGCCTTCCTCGAGCACGACCAGTTCGGCGCCTTCGGCGACCAGATCGCCCGCGGCGGCATTGACCTTGGCGACCTTGCCGTCGCGCGGGCTGCGCAGCGTGTGCTCCATCTTCATGGCCTCGACCACGATGAGGGCCTGGCCCTTCTCGACCTGATCGCCCGGCTTGACCGCGACGGCCACCACCGTGCCGGGCATCGGCGCGGCGATGCGGCCGGCCCCGCCGCCCTCGTCGCCCGCCGCGGCACGCGGATCGACGACGCGCAACACCGTCTCGGCACCGTCGAGAAAGAGCGCGACGCGGTCGCCGTCGAAGGCCGCCGCGGCGCTGCGCCGCCGGCCGTCCGCGGTGAACAGGATGCGTCCGCCCGCCTCCGTCCAGCCGTCGAGGTCATAGGCAAGCGCGAGCGCCTCGCATGTGAGGCCGCCGGGCACGCATTCGACGCGCAGCGGCTGGGTCGCGCCGGCGACCTCGAACAGGAGATCGACCACCCGCGGCCGGTTCAGCCGGAAGGCGTCGGTGCAGGTCCAGGGCGACCAGCGATCGGCCGGATCGGCCTCCGCCACGGCCGCGCCGGCGCGGCGGCCGAGCACGGCGGCGGCAGCAAGCGCCAGCGTCAGGCCGTCCGGGGCGGTCTCGGCCGGCAGCAGGTCGGCCTCGTGGCGCGCGATGAAGCCGGTATCGAGCTCCGCCGCCGCGAAGGCCGGATGGCGCGCGATCGCGGCCAGGAAGGTGCGGTTGGTCCTAAGCCCGACCACCTCGGTGCGGTCGAGCGCGCGGGCGAGCCGGCCGAGCGCCTCGGCCCGGTCGGCGCCGGTGGCGATGATCTTGGCGATCATCGGATCGTAATGGACCGAGACCGTGTCGCCGCCGCGCACGCCGGCATCGACGCGGATGCCGGGCTGGCCTTCGGGGAGGGCGAGATGCGCGAGCCGCCCAGTCTGCGGCAGGAAGCCCTTCATCGGATCCTCGGCATAGAGCCGGACCTCGACCGCATGGCCGGCGATCGCAAGCCCCTCCTGGCCGAGCGGCAGCCTCTCGCCGCGCGCGACCCGGATCTGCCACTCGACCAGGTCCTGGCCGGTGATCGCCTCGGTCACCGGATGCTCGACCTGGAGCCGGGTGTTCATCTCCATGAAGTAGAAGGCGTCGCCCTCGGCGATGAACTCGACCGTGCCGGCGCCGACATAGCCGACCGCCCGGGCGGCCTCGACCGCGGCCCGCCCCATCGCGGCGCGGCGTTCCGGCGTCATGCCCGGGGCGGGCGCCTCCTCGATCACCTTCTGGTGGCGGCGCTGGATCGAGCAGTCGCGCTCGAACAGGTGCACGGTCTGGCCGAAGCTGTCGGCGAAGACCTGCATTTCGATATGGCGCGGCCGGGTCAGGTATTTCTCGACCAGCACGCGGTCGTCGCCGAAGGCATTGGCGGCCTCGCGCCGGGCCGAGGCGAGCGCCTCGGCAAAGCCCGCCGCGCTCTCGACCACCTTCATGCCCTTGCCGCCGCCGCCGGCCGAGGCCTTGATCAGCACCGGATAGCCGATCGCCGCGGCGGCCTCGGCGAGCAGGCCCGGATCCTGGTCGTCGCCGTGATAGCCCGGCACCAGCGGCACGCCGGCACGCTCCATCAGCTGCTTGGCGGCGGATTTCGAGCCCATCGCCCGGATGGCCGCAGCCGGCGGGCCGACGAAGACGATGCCGGCCGCCGCGCAGGCCTCCGCGAAGGCGGCATTCTCGGACAGGAAGCCATAGCCGGGATGGATCGCATCCGCGCCGGCGATGCGCGCCGCCTCCAGGATGGCGTCGACCCTCAGATAGCTGTCCCGCGCCGGCGCCGGGCCGATGCGGATCGCCTCGTCGGCGGCGGCGACATGGGCGGCGGTCGCGTCGGCGTCGGAATAGACCGCGACGGTGCCGATGCCCATCCGGCGCGCGGTGCGCATCACCCGGACGGCGATCTCGCCGCGATTGGCGACGAGCAGTTTTCCGATCGAACGGGTCATGCCTGGGCTCCGAAACGGATCATGGGTCACGGGCGGCTGCCTCATACCAACGGCCCGGGATGCTGACGCATCGGGCCTTTGAAGCAACGCGAATTTCTCATAGGCGACAGAGGTATGAGAAATTCGCGTATCGAATACCGACGATCATTTTCAATGACCGTCGGCATCACATCCGGAACAGGCCGAAGCGGGTCGGCTCCTCGGGGGCGTTCATGGCGGCGGAGAGTGCCAGCCCGAGCACCATGCGGGTGTCGAGCGGGTCGATGATGCCGTCGTCCCAGAGCCGCGCGGAGGAATAGTAGGGGTGCCCCTGCTCTTCGTACTGGGCGCGGATCGGGGCCTTGAAGGCCTCCTCGGCCTCGGCCGGCCAGGTGCCGCCGCGCGCCTCCAGCCCGTCGCGGCGGACCTGGGCGAGCACGTTGGCGGCCTGCTCGCCGCCCATCACCGAGATGCGGGCATTGGGCCACATCCACAGGAAGCGCGGATCGTAGCCGCGCCCGCACATGCCGTAGTTGCCGGCGCCGAAGGAGTTGCCGATGATCACGGTGAATTTCGGCACCTTGGCGGTCGAGACGGCGGTGACCATCTTGGCGCCGTCCTTGGCTATGCCGCCGGCCTCGTATTTGCGGCCGACCATGAAGCCGGTGATGTTCTGCAGGAAGACGAGCGGCGTGCCGGACTGGGCGCAGAGCTCGATGAAATGCGCCGCCTTCTGCGCCGATTCCGAGAACAGGATGCCGTTGTTGGCGACGATGCCGACCGGATAGCCCCAAATCCGTGCGAAGCCGCACACGATGGTGGTGCCGTAGAGCGGCTTGAACTCGTCGAGTTCCGAGCCGTCGACGATGCGGGCGATGATCTGGCGGATGTCGAAGGGCTTCTTCGGGTCGGCCGAGACGATGCCGTAGATGTCGGCGGGGTCGAGCGCGGGCTCGCGCGGCGGCCGGATGTCTTGGGTGTGCTGCTTGCGCCGGTTGAGGCGGGCGACGACATCGCGGGCGAGCGCCAGCGCGTGAGCGTCGGTCTCGGCCATGTGGTCGGAGACGCCGGAGATGCGGGTATGCACGTCGGCCCCGCCGAGATCCTCGGCCGAGACCACCTCGCCGGTCGCCGCCTTCACCAGGGGCGGGCCGCCGAGGAAGATGGTCGCCTGATTGCGCACCATGATCGACTGGTCGGCCATGGCCGGCACATAGGCGCCGCCGGCCGTGCAGGAGCCCATCACCACGGCGATCTGGGCGATGCCCTTGGCCGACATGTTGGCCTGGTTGAAGAAGATGCGGCCGAAATGCTCGCGGTCGGGGAAGACCTCGTCCTGGTTCGGCAGGTTGGCGCCGCCCGAATCGACCAGATAGAGACAGGGCAGATGGTTCTCTTCGGCGATCCGCTGGGCGCGCAGGTGCTTCTTCACCGTCATCGGGAAGTAGGTGCCGCCCTTGACGGTCGCATCGTTGGCGACGATGACGCATTCGCGCCCCGAAACCCGGCCGATGCCGGTGATGATGCCGGCGGCCGGGACCTCGTCGCCATAGAGGCCATGCGCGGCGAGCTGGGAGAATTCCAGGAACGGCGAGCCGAGATCGATCAGGGTGCGGATGCGCTCGCGCGGCAGGAGCTTGCCGCGGGCGAGATGCTTGGCCCGGGCCGCCGCCCCGCCGCCCTCGCCGATCCGGTCGACCACGGCGCGCAGATCCGCCACCGCCGCCGCCAGCGCGTCGCGGTTGCGGGCATAGTCCGCCGAACGCCGGTCGACGGCATCCTCGATCGCCACCATGGCACCCCTCCCCTCGCCCGCCCCGTCGCCCCGAAGGGCCGGCCGGTCATCGTCCGTTCTATGGAAACGATCGTACGTTTTTTTAATTCGGCTGGCAATGGCCGCATGGCTGCGGCCCCGTGGCTTCAGCCACGCGTCAGATAAGGATGATCCGGGAACCGGTGGCAGGCAACACGCCATCGGCGGTGAGCTGGAGGAGATCGTCCGGAAGGGGTCCGTCGAAGTCGTCGGCGATCCAGACGGCGCCGCTCATGAAGCCGAGCTCGGCGCCCTTCTGGCGTTCGGAGTCGGGTTCGGCGAGGCGATCGGGCGAAGCTTCCGGCAAGGCCTTGGACGAGACCGCCGCACGGTCCGCCAGCTCGTCGACGATGGCCACAAGCCGGGCCAGCGGCTTGCCATGGTCCTCGATCACGACCTCGTCGCCGGCATGGGCGGCCTCGATGAGGGCCGCCAGATCGGCACGTGCTTCTGCCAAGGTGACATGCTTCATCGGCATCGTCCTGCTTCTTCGACAAGCGTAGAGCGAAGCGGATGCATCGTCAAAGACGGGCCATTGCCCTCTCGACGCGGGCAAGGTGGCGGGCGAGGCGGTCCGGCGTGACGCGGTCCATGTCGTGCAGGGCGAGCATGCGGAATTTCAGGCCGCGGGCGCAGAAGGCGCCGATGCCGCGCTTCAGGAGGCGGCGGACCGGGTCGCCCATCCAGAGTTTCACGATCCACCAGGGCGAACCGGTCGTGGTCAGCACGACCAGATGGCGGATATTCTCGAGGCGCGGCACGATGCGCCCGCCGGCGCGGTCATGCGCGAAGGCGACACCGGGGGCGAACACCCGGTCGAACCAGCCCTTCAGGATCGCCGGCATGTTGAACCACCATTGCGGGAAGACCAGCACCAGCGCCTCGGCGGCCTGGAGCCGGGCGACATCGCCGGCGACCGCGGCGGTATCGTAGGGCTCGGCGAAATAGCCGGTGCGCTCGGCGGCGGTGAGGCGCGGATCGAAATCCTCGGCATAGAGATCGAGCCAGTCGACGCTGTGCCCGCCCGCCTCCAGGGCGGCGCGCGCTGTCTGCGCGACGGCGGCCGCATAGCTGTCGGCGAGCGGATGGGCGAGGACGAGCAGCACGCGCATCAGGCGTCCGCCCGGGGAGCGCTGCCGGCCGCGGGGGGCTTGCCGGCCGCATCGGCACCGCCAGCCAAGCCGTCTCTGCCGGCCGCGCCCACCTCGCCGGCTCCGCCGGCCAAGCTGGCAATGCCAGCCAAGCTGGCCCCGCCGGCCATACTGGCTCGGCCAGCCAAGCTGGCACCGCCAGCCAGTACGGTCGCCTCGATGAAGTCGGCGATCCGGCCGATCTCGTCGAGGTGGAACACCGGCACGCTTTCGCCTTCGACTGGATGATCGGCCGCGATCGCCACCACGGCTGGGTCGATCGCCGAGAGCCGGTCGTGCCGGACGGCCTCGCGGCGGCGGACCTCGAGCTTGGGATGGGGCTCGCGCTTGTAGCCCTCGACGATGACCAGATCGCAGGGCGAGAGCCTGGCCAGAATATCGGCGAGGCTCGGTTCCTCCGCGCCGCGCAGTTCGTGCATGATCGCCCAGCGCTCGCCGCCGATCAGCGCCACCTCGACCGCCCCGGCGATGCGGTGGCGATGGCTGTCGCGGCCCTTGTGGTCGATATCGACCGTATGATGGGCGTGCTTGACGGTCGAGACGCGGCGGCCGCGGCCGGTCAGCTCCGCGACCAGCCGTTCGACCATGGTGGTCTTGCCGGAATTCTTCCAGCCGGTGACGCCGAAGACCGGCGCGGACTTGCCCTCCGTCACGTCGTCACCCGATCCGGGCAGGCATAGACGGTGAAGCGGCCGTCGCGCACGAAGGCGCACAGGCCGACGCCGGCCTCCTCGGCGAATTCGACCGCCAGCACGGTCGGCGCCGAGACCGAGGCGATCAGCGGGATGCCGGCGGCGGCGGTCTTGTGCACCATCTCGTAGGAACAGCGGCTGGAGACCACGACGAAGCCGTCGCCACCGGAGATGCCCGTCCGGGCCAGATGCCCGATCAGCTTGTCGAGCGCGTTGTGCCGGCCGACATCCTCGCGCACGGCGACCAGGCTCCCGTCGGGCCGTGCGAAGGCCGCGGCATGGATGGCGCCGACCTCGGCATTCAGCACCTGCAGCGGCGGAAAGGCCTTCATGGCGGCATGCACGGCCTCGGCCGGGATGGCGAGACGGGAAGCCACATGGGCGACCGGCCTGAGCGCCTCGGCGATGGTGTCGACGCCGCACAGGCCGCAGCCGGTCCGCCCGGCGAGAGTGCGCTGGCGGTTGCGCAGCGCCGAGAAGCGTTCCGCCGCGATCCTGAGGCGCACCTCGGCGCCGCGCGCGAAGCGCTCGACCTCCGTGTCGTAGAGCTCGTCCGGCGAGGCCAGGATGCCCTCGGTCAGCGCGAAGCCGAGCGCGAAATCCTCCAGGTCGGCCGGGGTCGCCATCATGACCGCATAGGAGAGGCCGTTGAAGACCAGCGCGACCGGCTCCTCCTCGGCGATCAGTTCGCGGCGCGGCTCGACGCCGCCGCGGGTCACGCGCAGGGCGGCGGCCCGGCGGGCACCGGCCGGCGCGGGCGGTTCGGTCTCGGGCCGCTTGGTCTCGGGCCGCTCGGTCTCGGGCGGTTCGCTCTCAAGGCGGGGCGACGGCGGCAGCATGCTGTTCACGGGCAGGACCTTCTTGCGGTTCGCCCGTCAATATAGGGCGAAGCCGCATGGTCCGGCGAGCCCTGGCGGAAAACCTTGTGGAACCAGAGGATTCCGATCGTCCCATGCGCGGGACGCAGAGCTCCAAGCCTTACAGAACCGTAACTTGGAACGTCGGGCGAGAAGGCGTCTTTTCTGCGGTACGAAAGGAGCCCGTCATGAAACCGCTCTTCCTCCGGCTGCACCGCTGGATCTCGCTCGCCTTCGCCCTGCCGCTGCTGGTCGTCATCGCCACCGGACTGATCCTGTCCTTCGAGCCGATCCTGCAATCCGGCGCGATCCAGCCAGGCAGCATCACCGTCGAAAGCCTGACCGCCGCGCTGGCCAAGGCCGATCCGGACGGCAAGGCGACCGGCATCGTCATCCGCCCCTGGGAAAACAGCTTCGGCATCGGCTTCGGCGCGAGCGCCAAGAGCTTCGATCTCGCGACCGGCGCCCCCGTCGCGCCGGGGGGGCTTTCCGGCCTGTTCGGGGCCTCGCGCGGCATTCACGAGCGGCTTCTGTTCGATCTCGGCTGGCTGGTGACGGCCTCGACCGTGGCCATGTTGGTGATCGTGGCCCTCGGTGTGCTGATGGGCCTGCCCCGGCTGCGCAACACGGTGTCGGGCTGGCACAAGGGCACGGCCTGGTTCCTGCTGCCGCTGGTCGTGCTGAGCCCGTTGACCGGCCTGGCGCTGGCCCTCGGGGTCACCTTCACGACGCCCCTGCCGCGTCCCGCCGGCCCGCCGGTCAGCCTCGTCCAGGCGATCGCCAAGGTCGCCGAAGGCCACGATCTCTCCGGCCTCAATTCGATCCGCTCGCGCGCCGGCACGCCGATGGCGCGCCTCTGGGAGGGCGGCGAACTGAAGGCCTATTCGGTCGCCGCCACCGGGCTGACGCCGATCCCGCGCAACTGGCCGCGCCTCCTGCACGAAGGCAACGGCGCCGGCCTGTGGACCGGCCTCGTCGACGTGGTCACGTCCATGGCCCTGCTCGGGCTCCTCGGCACCGGGGTGACCATCTGGACCCGCCGCGCGACGCGCCGCCCGACCCGGGTGCGCGCCGCGGCCTGAGCCCGATCAGTTCGACGGCGCGGCGGCGTTCGGGAAGAACTGCTGCTCGCCGGCGATCTTGAAGCCCGCGATCGCGGCCTGGCCGTCCTTCGACAGCACCCAGTCGATGAAGGCCTGGCCGAGATCGGCCTTGACGTGGGCGTGCTTGGCCGGATTGACCAGCATGATGCCGTACTGGTTGAAGAGCTTGCGGTCGCCCTCGACGGCGATCTTGAAGGTGCCGCGATTGCCGAAGGCGCTCCAGGAGGCGCGGTCGGTCAGCACATAGGCGCCCATGCCGACGCCGGTGTTGAGCGTGGCGCCCATGCCGGACCCGGTCTCGCGATACCAGCCGCCGCTCGCCGCCTTCACGTCGACGCCGGCCTCCTTCCAGAGCGCCAGTTCGGCCTTGTGGGTGCCGGATTCGTCGCCGCGCGAGGCGAAGGGCGCGCCCTTGGCGGCGATCGCCTTGAAGGCCGCGACGACATCCTTGGAGCCCGACACGCCGGCCGGATCGGCCGCCGGGCCGACCACGACGAAGTCGTTGTACATCACGTCGAACCGCTTCACCGCGCCGCCGGCGGCGACGAATTTTTCCTCGTCGGCCTTGGCATGGACGAACAGCACGTCGCCGTCGCCATTGGCCGCGTTCTTGATCGCCTGGCCGGTGCCGACGGCGACAACGCGGACCTCGATGCCGGTCTTCGCCGTGAAGAGCGGCAGCAGATACTTGAACAGGCCGGAATTTTCCGTCGAGGTGGTCGACTGCACGACGATGAATTTGCTGGCCTGCTGGGCGGTCGCCGGCAGGGCCGGCAGGAGAAGCGCGAGGCAGGCGGCGATCAGGTGACGGCGCAGCATGGAAGTCCTCCCGGAGATGGTTTTCAGACGAAGATGCGGCCTTCGAGATAGGCCCGCCCGGCCGCGCTGCGCGGCCGATCGAAGAAGGCATCGGCCGGCGTATCCTCGACGACGCGCCCCGACTGCATGAACAGGATGCGGTCCGCATGACGGCGCGCCTGGCCACGGTCGTGGGTGACCAGCACGGTCGCCGCGCCGGCATGGCGGGCGGCCTCGATCAGCCCCTCCACGGCCAGCGTCGACGCCGGATCGAGACTGGCGGTCGGCTCGTCGAGGAACAGGAGCCGCGGCTGCAAGGCCAGGGCGCGGGCGAGCGCCAGGCGCTGCTGCTCGCCGCCCGACAGGAGCCGTGCCGGCTGGGCGGCCAGCGGCGACAGCCGCGCCATGGCCAGCGCATCGCCGACCCGCTGGCGCCGCTCCACCCCATTTATGCCGCGCGCCGCGAGCGCATGGTCGAGATTGGCGGCGACCGACCGGCGCAGCAGCACCGGCCGCTGGAACACCATCGCGGTCGCAGCCCTGACGGCCATATCGGCCGGACGGCCGTTCCAGGCGATGCGGCCGGCGCTCGGCGCGACGAGGCCGTCGAGCAGTTTCAGGAGCAGGCTCTTGCCGGCGCCGTTCGGGCCGAGAATCACCACCCGTTCGGCGCCGTCGAGCCGGAGATCGAGGCCGTCGACCAGCCGCCGCCCGCCGGCCTCGAAAACGAGGCCCTCGGCGACCAGCGGGAAGATGCCCGCGCGGTCGACCGAACCGAGCCGGTGCTGCGGCGCCGCGTCAAGCATAGGCGGCCCTCGCGGCGGTCGCCCGGAGGCCCATGACGGCGACATTGACCAGGACGGCGATCAGGATCAGCACGAGGCCGAGCGCCAACGCCAGGGCGATATTGCCCTTCGAAGTCTCCAGCGCGATCGTCGTGGTCATCACCCGCGTGACCCGATCGATATTGCCGCCGACGATCATCACCGCACCGACCTCGGCGATCGCCCGGCCGAAACCGGCCAGCACGGCCGTCGTCAGGCTGAAGCGGGCGTCGTAGATCAGCGTCGCCACCGCGCCGGCGCGGCCGAGCCCGAGGGAGCGGAAATAGTCGGCATATTCGAGCGCCAGATCCTCGATCACCTGACGCGACAGCGCCGCGACGATCGGCAACACGAGCAGGGTCTGCGCCACCACCATCGCGGTCGGCGTGTAGAGAAGGTGCAGGACGCCGAACGGGCCGGAGGCGGACAGCAGCAGATAGACCAGCAACCCGATCACCACGGGCGGCAGCCCCATCATCGCGTTGAGCAGCACCAGCACCCCGCCGCGCCCGGGAAAGCGGGCCACGGCCAGCATCGCGCCGAGCGGAATGCCCAGCGCGGAGGCGATCGCGACCGCACCGAGACTGACCTTCAAGGACAGGAGGACGACCGACCACAGCGCCGGGTCGAAACCGGTCAGCATGGCCCAGGCAGTGGCAAAGGCCTGACCGAGATCCTGCATGTATGGTCGATTCCGCGCATTTTTTCCGGAAGTTTCTCAGCTCAGAGAAAAGGCGCCGGCATGCGCGGAAGTCAAGAGGTGTAAATGACCTAGAGCTGACCGGCCCGGGCCGGCACTGGAACTCCGGTCGGGCGCGGCGTCGGATGGGCGGGATGTCGCTCGTCGAGTGTCGCTCGTCGGCGCCGGCGCGTTATACCAACGGCCCAGGATGCCGACGCATCGGGCCGTTGAAGGAACGCGAATTTCTCATAGGCGTCAGAGGCATGAGAAATTCGCGTCTCGAATGCCGACGATCATTCCATGACCGTCGGTATTACTCGATCACGATGCGCGGCGCCGGCCGGCCGGCCGTGCCGGTGGCGAGCTGGCGCCAGACCTTGTCGGCGATGTCGCGATAGACCCGGGCATGCACGCCGTCGGGCTCGACGATCGAAACCGGCGTGCCGGCATCCGCCCGGGCACGGATCTCCATGGTCAGCGGGACCTCGCCCAGGAACGGCACGCCGACCCGGGCCGCCTCGTCGCGGGCGCCGCCATGGGAGAAGATGTCGTGGCGGGTGCCGCAGTTCGGGCAGACGAAATAGCTCATGTTCTCGACGATGCCGAGGATCGGCACGTCGACCTTCTGGAACATGGCGACGCCGCGCCGGGCGTCGATCAGGGCCAGATCCTGGGGCGTGGAGACGATCACGGCGCCGGCCAGCGGCACCTGCTGGGCCATGGTCAGCTGGGCGTCGCCGGTGCCGGGCGGCATGTCGACGACCAGCACGTCGAGTTCGCCCCAGTCGACCTCGCGCAGCATCTGCGTGATCGCGCTCATCACCATCGGCCCGCGCCAGATCATCGGCGTCTCCTCGTCGACGAGGAAGCCGATCGACATGACCGGAATGCCGTAGCCGTCGAGCGGCTCGAGAATCCGGCCGGACTTCAGGCGCGGCTTGCCGCGCAGCGCGAACAGCCGCGGCATGGACGGCCCGTAGATGTCGGCATCGAGCACGCCGACCTTGAGGCCGAGGCTCTTCAGCGCCAGGGCGAGGTTGCAGGCGGTGGTCGACTTGCCGACGCCGCCCTTGCCGGAGGCGACCGCGATGATGTGCTTCACCCCCGGCAGGCCGCGCGTCTGCGGGCTGCGGCCGCCGGCCGCCGGTGCGGGCGACGCGGACGACGCCGGAGCCGCGGCCGGAGCCGCTTGCCCCTTCGGCGCCTCGGCGGTCAGCGCCACGGTGGCGCCCGCCACCCCCGGCACCTTGCGCACCGCCGCCTCGGCCGCGGCCCTGAGGCCTTCCAGCTCTCGCGCCCGGCTCGGATCGACCGCGATCGAGAAATAGACCTTCTCGCCATGCACGATCACCTCGGACAGCGCGCCCGACTGCGGCAGCGGCGTGCGCCCGTCCGGACCCGGAACGGCGGCAAGGGCGGCGAGAACGGCTTCGCGGGTGACGGACATCGAGGCACTCCGGGATGGGACGCAAGGCAGGCGGGATCGGCAGAACCGGCCCGAACGGCAGGCCGGTCCGGCCGGCGGCATCCGCCCCGGCCATGTCGGGCTCTAGATACGCGCTCCCCCGCCGAGGTCAACGATGCAGGACCCGTCCGGCGTTGGAACCAGGCCCGACGACGCAGCGGAACTCAGTGCCGGGCCCTGCGGGCACCCCCGGCTTTACCGGCACATAGGCCGACGCTATGGTGACGGTCGTGGCGTGTTGCCGCGCGCTGGCCCGCAAGGCGCCGGCCTGCAAGCTGTCGACCTGCAAGGTGTCGGCCTTCAGGGCTCGGGTCCTGAGGGCTCTGGCCCGCAGAACGCCGCCCGAGACGACCTGCCGATGCCTGCCCCGAATTTGGAGTTGCCCGCGATGCCGTCCTTCCTCACCGCCCTCGTGATCGCCGTGGCCCTTGCGTTCGGCGCCCATGCGGTGCTCGACACCTACCAGAAGCCGGTCGGCGTCGCCTTCACGACCAGCGGCGCCCGCATCTGATCGGCTCGCCCGTCCGGCGCCCGAACCGTTCGGGCGCGGAGGGGTCGGACACGAGGTGCAGGCAGCACCCGGAGCCGCTTGGGCTCAGGCACACCCGACGGCGAAGCCCGAGGGTCGTCCGCCCGCCCCATGCGGCCGGCGCGTCCAGGCGGGCTGCTGCGAAGGCCCGGTGGCGCAAGGGGATACCGTTGCCGCAATCGTGATGTCGGCCCGCGTTTCCGCGCCTCCCGAATGCCTCCAGATTTGACTCCGAACGGCCCCGGCAGGGCCGCCGGGAGGACAGATCTTGGAGCAAAAATTCATCGATCTCTTCGACAGCTACACCCATGGCGGCATGAACCGTCGGGCGTTTCTCGACCGGCTGGCGACCCTGGCCGGCTCGACCGCCGCCGCGGCCGTGCTGCTGCCGCTGCTCGAAAACAACTATGCCCTCGCCCAGACGGTCGCCGAGGACGACCCGCGCTTGATCGCCGAGACCGCCGCCTTCCCGGCGGGCGCGGCGACGATTTCGGGCCTGCTCGCCCGGCCGAAGGCTGCCGCAAAGGCGCCGGCCGTGATCGTCATCCACGAGAATCGCGGCCTCAATCCGCATATCCGCGACGTGACTCGCCGCATGGCGCTGGCCGGCTTCGTCGCCTTCGGGGTCGACTTCCTGTCGCCGCTCGGCGGCACACCGGAGGATGCCGACAAGGCGCGCGACATGATCGGCACGCTCGATGCCGCGGCCGTGGTCGGCTGGGGCCGCGCCGTGCTGGCCGGCCTGGCGGCACGGCCGGAGACCAACGGCAAGGTCGGGGCGGTCGGCTTCTGCTGGGGCGGCGGCCAGGTCACTGCGCTGGCGGTCGCCGAGCCGAAGCTCGGGGCGGGCGTCGCCTATTACGGCCGCCAGCCGAAGAGCGAGGCGGTCGCCGCGATCCAGGCGCCGCTGATGTTGCACTATGGCGGGCTCGACCAGGGCATCAATGCCGGCATTCCGGCTTTCGAGACGGCGCTGAAGGCCGCCGGCAAGCGCTACGAATTGCATGTCTACGAGAACGTCAACCACGCCTTCAACAACGACACCAACGCCGCGCGCTACGACAAGGCCGCCGCCGATCTCGCCTGGACCCGCACGGTCGGGTTCCTGAAAGCCCATCTCGCCTGACCGGTGTCGCCCCGGCGCGGGGATATGCGCCACAAGCGGACCGGGCCGGACATTGACGCGACACCGCCGCCGGCTCAAGAAACGGCGTCATGAGCCCGCCCTCCTACACCGTCGCCCCCGTGCGGACGCCCGTCGACCTCGCCGCCGCGATCGTCCTGATCCGCGCCTATGCGGCCTCGCTGCCGATCGATCTCGGCTACCAGGGTTTCGAGGCCGAAATGGCCGGGATGCCGGGCAAGTATGCGCCGCCGGACGGCGAATTGCTGCTCGCCCGCGCGGCCGACGGCACCCCGCTCGGCTGCGTCGGGCTCAGGCCGCTGCCGCCGGTCGACGGTCGCGCCGAGATGAAGCGGCTCTATGTCGTGCCCGCGGCGCGCGGCACCGGCCTCGGCGACGCCCTCGCGCGGGCGATCATCGCGGCCGCCATCCGGCTCGGCTATCGCGAAATGGTGCTCGACACCCTGCCCAGCATGGCCGGCGCCCAGGCGGTTTACCGGAAATACGGCTTCGTCGAGGTCGGCCCCTATTACGACACGCCGATCGCCGGCACGGTGTTCATGCGCTGCGAACTGGCGCCCCCCGAGGCCGTACCGCCGGCGCGGGGCTGACCGCGGCGCAGAGGCGCGCCATCCGGGTTTTCACGAAGGCGCCGTTCGTGGCATACCGGCGACGCAACCGGACCGACGAGAGATGCCGCAGCTATCCGACGATTGCTTCGCCCATGGCGGCGGGGCCATGACGATCGACGAGGCGCTGGCCCTGTTCCGCGCCCGCGTCGCCCCGGTCGCCGAAACCGAGGCGGTGTCTCTCGCGGAGGCCGACGGACGCGTCCTCGCCGCCGATATCCATGCCCATACCGCCCTGCCGCCCTTCGACAATTCGGCGGTCGACGGCTACGCGGTGCGCCACGCCGATCTCACCCCCGACCGGGACAGCCGGCTCGCCGTCGTCGATCGCCTGCAGGCCGGCGATGCGGCCGGGACCCTGGCGCCCGGAACGGCGGTGCGCATCTTCACCGGCGCGCCGATGCCGGCCGGGGCCGACACGGTCTACATGCAGGAGGATGTCGAGGCCCGCGACGGGATTGCGATCCTGCCGCCGGGGCTGGCGCGCGGCGCCAACCGCCGCCCGGCCGGCGAGGAGATCGCCGCCGGCGCCATGGCCCTGCCGGCCGGCACGCGGCTGCGCCCGCAGGAGATCGCGCTCGCCGCCGGCATCGGCCTCGACCGGCTGACGGTCCGCCGGCGGCTGCGCGTCGCGATCTTCTCGACCGGCAACGAACTGGTCGAACCGGGCGCGGTCCGTGGCCCCGCGCAGGTCTTCGACACCAACCGCCTGCTGCTCGCCGGCCTGCTCGGCCGGCTCGGCATCGCCGTCTCCGATCTCGGCATCCTGCGCGACGAGCCGGCGGGCCTCGCCGCGGCATTGCGGGCGGCCGCGGCGGACCACGATCTGGTGCTGACCACGGGCGGCGTCTCGACCGGCGAGGCCGATCACGTCAAGCCCGCCGTGGAGGCCTCGGGCCGGCTCGATGTCTGGCGTTTCGCGATCAAGCCCGGCCGGCCGCTGGCGCTCGGCACGGTCGCCGGCACCGCCTTCTGCGGCCTTCCCGGCAATCCGGTCGCCGTCTACGTGACCTTCACCCATATCGTGCGCGGCCTGATCGCCGCGCTCGGCGGCGAGACCTGGCGGCGGCCGCGGCCGATGGCGGCACGGGCCGGATTCAACCACAAGAAGCGGCTCGGCCGGACCGAGTTCGTGCGCGTCACGCTCGCCGACGGACCGGACGGCATCCCGGTGGCGACCCGATTCGCGATCGAGGGGGCGGCGGTGATCCGATCCCTGACCGAAACCGACGCCCTGATGGTGCTGCCGGACGCCACCGAACGGGTGTCGCGCGGCGATCTCGTCGGCATCGTCCCGATCGCCGGGCTCGCCTGACCCGGACCGCGTGACGGGCTGCGGGATCTCGTATACTCTTTACGGTGCGTTACCAATTGCAACCTGGTTGGCCCATGATCCGTGTCCTCGCCGTCTTCGCGACCCTTGTCGGCGTCGCGCTTTTCCAAGTCGGCGGGGCCGGCCTTGGCCATGCCCAGAACCAGGCCGAATTGCGCTTCGGTCTGGTCATCGGCAACGACAGCTACGCGGAGGGACCGCTCGCGACGGCTGCGAACGATGCCGGCCTGGTCGCCGACACGCTCGGCGAGGCCGGTTTCGACGTGACCGGGCTGCGCAACCAGGACCAGACCGGGATGCGCCGCGCCATGCGCGACTTCCTGGACAAGGTCGGCCAGGGCGGCGGCAGTGCGGTCGCCTTCGTCTATGTCAGCGGCTACGGCCTGCAATATGAAGGCGAGAACTATCTCGTCCCGGCCGGCGCGCGCATCGACCGCGACACCGACATCCCGATCGAGGCGATCCGGGTCTCGGACTTCACCCGCGCGCTGGCGGCCTTGCCGATCAAGGCGCGCATGGTCGTGCTCGACGCCTCCCGCCCGTCGCCGTTCGCGCGCAACGGCCAGCCGCTGGCCGCCGGCCTGGCGCTGACCGAGCCGGAACCCGGCACGCTCCTCGCCTTCAATGCCGCCCCGGGCAGCGTCGAGCCGCCCGCGAACGGCGACTACGGCCCCTACGCCCAGGCGCTGGCCGAGGTCATCCGGCTCGGCGGCCTGGAACCCGACCAGGTCTTCGCCCGGGTCCGCCTGCGCGTCGACCAGTTGACCGGCGGCGCGACCGTGCCGTGGCACGCGTCCAATATCGAGGAGCCGTTCCAGTTCTTCGAAGGCGGCGTGCCCGACCAGGGACAAGGCCAGGGCCAGGGCTTCAGTCAGGGCCAGGGTCAGGGCCAGGGCTTCGGTCAGCAGCAGGGCTTCGCGCAGGCCGGCCAGATCCCGCCGCGCCCCGCATCCATGCGTGAGGCCGGTCCTGCCGGCGCCTATGCGATGGCGCTGGAGCGCGACGATCTCGACGCCTTCGAGGAGTTTCTGTCCTATTACGGCAACGATCCGCTGGCCGGGCGCATCCGCGCCCTGATGGCGGCGCGGCGCGAGGCGATCACCTGGCGGCGGACGGTCGAATACGACTCGGCCGAGGCCTACTGGTCCTATCTGCGCCGCTATCCGAACGGCCCGCATGCCGCCGACGCCCGGCGTCGCCTGGGACGGCTTTCGGCCGCCTACGAGCCGCCGTCGCGGTTCCAGGAAGTCGAGTATGACGTGGCGCCGCCGCCGGAACCGGAGGTGGTCTATGTCGGCCGGCCGAATTTCGGCTTCACCGGCTATGCGCCGCCGCCGCCGCCGCCGACCTATCTGCTGCCGCCGACCATCTACGTGCTGCCGCCGAAGCCGGTGAAGCCGCCGCCGTCGGTGATCCTGCTGCCGCAGTTCATCAAGCCGCAGAAGCCGTTCATCCTCAAGCTGCCGGCGAATGTCGTGCAGCCGCCGGTGCAGGGTTGGCAGCTCGGCAAGATCCCCGGCACGGCGCCCAAGCCGAACATCAAGTTCAACCAGAACCCGAACGGCACCTTCGTCTTCAAGCAGGGCGGCCAGGGCTTCGGTCCCGGCAAGCCGGGCCCGGGCTTCGGCCAGGGCCAGGGCTTCCAGGGTCAGGGTTTCCAGGGTCAGGGCGGTCAGGGCTTCGGCCAGGGCGGTCTGCCGCAGGGCGGCGGCCAGTTCGGCGGCAAGGGCAAGCCGGGCGGTCCGGGCTTCGGCAACCAGCAAGGCCAGGGCTTCGGCCAAGGCCAGGGTGGCCAGGGTCAGGGTTTCCAGGGCCAGGGGTTCCAGGGTCAGGGCGGCCAGGGCGCCGGACAGGGTGGCCTGCCGCAGGGCGGCGGTCAGTTCGGCGGCAAGGGTAAGCCGGGCGGTCCGGGCTTCGGCAACCAGCAGGGCCAGGGCTTCGGCCAGGGTCAGGGCGGCCAGGGTCAGGGATTCCAAGGCCAAGGCGGCCAGGGCGCCGGACAGGGCGGCCTGCCGCAGGGTGGCGGTCAGTTCGGCGGCAAGGGCAAGCCGGGCGGTCCGGGCTTCGGCAACCAGCAGGGCCAGGGCTTCGGCCAAGGCCAGGGTGGCCAGGGTCAGGGATTCCAGGGCCAGGGCGCCGGACAGGGCGGTCTGCCGCAAGGCGGCGGTCAGTTCGGCGGCAAGGGCAAGCCGGGCGGTCCGGGCTTCGGCAACCAGCAGGGCCAGGGCTTCGGCCAGGGTCAGGGCGGCCAGGGTCAGGGATTCCAGGGCCAAGGCGGCCAGGGCGCCGGACAGGGCGGCCTGCCGCAGGGCGGCGGACAGTTCGGCGGCAAGGGCAAGCCGGGCGGTCCGGGCTTCGGCAACCAGCAGGGCCAGGGCTTCGGCCAGGGTCAGGGATTCCAGGGCCAAGGCGGCCAGGGCGCCGGACAGGGCGGCCTGCCGCAGGGTGGCGGCCAGTTCGGCGGCAAGGGCAAGCCGGGCGGTCCGGGCTTCGGCAACCAGCAGGGCCAAGGCGGCGGTCAGGGCCAGGGTCAGGGCGGACAAGGCTTCCAGGGCCAGGGTGGCGGTCAGTTCGGCGGCAAGGGCAAGCCGGGCGGTCCGGCCTTCGGCAACCAGCAGGGTCAGGGTCAAGGCCAGGGTCAGGGACACGGCCAGGGTCAGGGTTTCCAGGGCCAAGGCGGTGGCAAGGGCCCGGGCTTCCAGGGCCAGGGTGGCCAGGGCTTCGGCAATCCGAACCGCGGCCAGGGCGGAGGCCAGTTCCAGGGCGGCGGTCAGGGCGGAAAGGTCAACAACCCGCCGCCGAATGCTCCTCCGGGTGTGATCAAGCGCAACAACGGACAGAACTGCGTTCCGGCGCCCGGGAAGGTCTGCTGAGGACGTCGAGGGGTTCGCTCGATACGGATGGTCCCCATCCGTCTCGTGAAACCGAACCGCTCACCCTTTGACGCCGTGGTCCATTCGATCTGACATGTGCGGGCCGCCAATGTCAGATTTCGACCACCAGAGCATTTCCCGATGGGACGGACTCGTCCGACCGCCAAGGAAACGCTCCCGATTCAATGGCCCGATACCAACGGCCCAGGATGCTGACGCATCGGGCCGTTGAAGCAACGCGAATTTCTCATATGCGTCAGAGGCATGAGAAATTCGCGTAGCGAATACAGACGATCATTCCATGACCGTCGGTATGAGCCGGTCCTTTTCGGTCCGATCGTTTCGTTCCGACCGGGACAGGCTCCAGGGGGTGTCGACGGCGCCCCCTCGGTTGACCTGGCCCAAGGGACCATCCTGCCCCCGCCTGCCCCGCGGCCGCGTCGCGGCATCGGGGGCGGCATCGGGGGCGGCATCCGGAGCGCGGTCTCCGCTCCACCCGGCAAGGCCGGCCAGTCGAAACCAACGACCACCGCCGCGGGCTCCAGATCGGACCCGCGGCTTTTTTGTCGGGCCGCTGCACGCCCTGCCCTCGCGGCCGTCGATTGCGAGACCGGAGCCGGCGCAGACCGCACGGCCGGTGCAGGAATCGAGACCACCACAGGACCACGACCCGCGCAGCCCCATCGCCGGCGCCGGACCCGGGCCGGGACCCGACAGGGGGCGGGGCCAAACCGGTGCCGGGGCGAGACCCGGGCCGGCCTTCTCGGACCGGGACCGGCCTTGCTGGGCCGGGGCCGTCTTTGCCAGATCCGGACCGACTGACCTGGCCGGGGCCGCCTTGCCGGATCGGAGCCGGCGCAGACCGGCGCCGGTCGCGGCGCGTCGCTGCGGCCCGCGCTTCTTCATCCCGAACGCATGTCCCCCGCCGCCTCCGGGCGGCGCAGAGCGCAGCGGGCGGACGCGGGCGATCGCCGACGGAGGCCGCCCGCCACGATGGACGGCATCGGCGTCGATCGAGCCCGGCGCGGCGGCCGGTCCGCACCACAGCGGCCTCCGATCCGAGGGAAAACGGATGGCGCTGTGGTGGTTCTGTCGCCGCCCGCTTTTCCGATCGGAACTGGTCGTTCCGATCGGCCCTCGCTCCCGCCCGGCCGAACGAAAGCGGGCGGCTCCCGAAGGACCCGCCCGCTGTCGTCGTCTGCCGTTATGGCTGTCCGGAAGCGATGGCCGGCTATTCGGCCGGGGCCATCCGGCCCGGATTGTGGACGATGCCGGGATTCTTGCGGGTCGCATCTTCGACCCAGAGCGAATGATGCTCCTTGGCCCAGTTCAGGTCGACCTCGCCCGATCCCATCGCGTCGAAGGCGCCTTCCATGCCGACCGAGCCGATATAGATATGGCCGATGATCACCGCCGCGACCGCGACCGCGAGCAGGCCGTGCACCATCTGGGCGGTCTGCATGCCGGCGATGTCGGTGACGTAGAAGGGGAACATCAGCAGGTAGCCGGTCGCCGCGATGGCGCCGCCGCCGAGCACGACCGCCCAGAAGATCAGCTTCTGGCCGCCGTTGAACCGACCCGCCGGCGGATGCCCCTTGCCGAGAATGCCACCCCCCTTGAGGAACCAGACGACGTCCACCCCGTTCGGAATGTTGTCCTTGATCCAGACGAGCAGCATCAGCACGACGCCGAGCGTGAAGGGGAAGCTCAGGTAGTTGTGCGCCAGCTTGGCCAGCTCGGAGACGACGTGGAAGGCGTGCGGCCCGATCGCCGGCAGCAGAATATGCTTGCCGAAGGTGACGTTGAGCCCGGACAGCGCCAGCACGACGAAGGACGAGGCCGTCAGCCAGTGCACGAAGCGCTCGAAGCCGTTGAACCGGGTGATGGTGCGGGTCGACGGGCCGGCCTCGATCCGGATCCGGCCGCGCACCACCCAGAACAGGAGGACGAGAGCGAGCGTGCCGAGCAGACCCCAGGTGCCGACCTGCGGCAGGGTCTTCTCGTGGAAGTCGCGCCAGGCCTGGCCCTCGGGCTGGATCAGCACTCCGGACTTGGCGTCGGGAATCGAAACGCGGCCCTCGACCTTGTGCAGGGACTGCAGAAGCTGCTGTTCCTGGACCGAAAGCGCGGTCGGATTGACGCTCTGCGCATCGGCCGGCAGTGCGGCCAGGCCGAGGCCAAGGCCGAGCCCGATGGCGAGCGCCACGGCGCGAAGGCGGCGCGACAGGACAAGGCGACGCGACAGGACGGTGAGCGGCGTATCGAACATGGACTGTCTCCCGAAGTCCGGAGCCCGGGCGCCGCGCCGCGAAGGGGCGGCCTCGCCGAGGCTCGGTCCGGACGGACCCCGTCCGGGGATAAGGAACCTGCGCAAATTCAAGAACCGGACCGGCCGAGGGTGGCCGATCGGGCCGCCCTGCGGCGATCGGTGGCGCTCAGACCGCGATGGTCTGCTTGTAGGCCGTCTGCCAGCCCCAGGCCCCCGAGCCGTAGCCGCGCTTCATGACGCGCTCCTTGTAGATCTCGGCGATGATCTCGCCGTCGCCGGCCAGCAGCGCCTTGGTCGAGCACATCTCGGCGCAGAGCGGCAGCTTGCCTTCGGCCAGGCGGTTCGAACCGTAGCGATCGAACTCGGCCTTGGAGAGATCCTCCTCCGGCCCGCCCGCGCAGTAGGTGCACTTGTCCATCTTGCCGCGCGAACCGAAGTTGCCGACCTTCGGATATTGCGGCGCGCCGAACGGGCAGGCGTAGAAGCAGTAGCCGCAGCCGATGCAGGTGTCCTTCGAGTGCAGCACCACGCCGTCGGCGGTGGTGTAGAAGCAATCGACCGGACAGACCGCCTTGCAGGGCGCATCGGTGCAATGCATGCAGGCCATCGAGATCGAGCGCTCGCCCGGCTTGCCGTCGTTGATGGTGACGACCCGGCGCCGGTTGATGCCCCACGGCACCTCGTTCTCGTTCTTGCAGGCGGTGACGCAGGCGTTGCATTCGATGCAGCGGTCGGCGTCGCAGAGAAACTTCAATCGAGCCATGGTTTCCCCCTCACGCCGCGCGGATCTGGCAGAGCGTGACCTTGGTCTCCTGCATCGCAGTGACCGGGTCGTAGCCGTAGGTGGTCAGGGCGTTGACGCTTTCGCCGAGCACGATCGGGTCGGTGCCCTGCGGATAGTTCTTGCGCTGATCCTCGCCCATGAACCAGCCGGCGAAGTGGAACGGCATGAAGGCGACGCCCTTCGAGACGCGCTCGGTGACCAGCGCCTTGACGCGGGCCTTGGACTGGCTTTCCGGACCGTCGACCCAGACCCACTGGCCGTCCTTGATGCCGCGTTCGTTGGCGTCGGACGGATTGATCTCGACGAACATGTCCTGCTGCAGCTCGGCCAGCCACTTGTTCGACCGGGTCTCCTCGCCGCCACCCTCATATTCGACCAGACGGCCGGAGGTCAGGATGATCGGGAAGCGCAGGGAGATCCGCTCGTCGACCGCCTTCTTCTGCACCGACGCGCCGACATTCATCATGCGGAACGAGGCGAAGTCCGGACGGGTCGGATATTTGGCGACCAGATCGGTGCGCGGGGTATAGATCGGCTCGCGATGCACCGGCACCGGATCGGGCAGGTTCCAGGCATTGGCGCGCGCCTTGGCGTTGCCGTAGGGCACGCAGCCATGGGCGATCGCGACACGCTGGATGCCGCCCGAAAGGTCGGTCGCCCAGGACACCGTATCGGCGTTGTTGCCGCCGACGCGCTGGATGACCGCCAATTCCTGATCGGTCAGTTCCTTGTCCCAGCCGTTCTTCTTCAGGAACGCCATGGTGAATTCGGGATAGCCGTCGGTCAGTTCGGAGCCGACCGAGGCAGAGCCTTCGGCGAGGAGGTTCTGCTTGACCTCCTTCTCGATCTCCTTGCCCTCGGCGTCCTTCTCCTTGACCTTGACCACGCGCTCGATGCCGAAGCGGGCGCGGAAGGTTCCACCGCCGTCCTTCACATGCAGGTTGGTGTTGTAGAGCGTGTGGGTGCCGGGATGCTTCATCTCCGGCGGCCCCCAGCACGGCCAGGGCAGGCCGTAATAGTCGCCCGCATTCGGCCCGGCCTTGGCGCGCAGCGAGACCAGATCGAAATCGCCCTGGTTGGCCATATGGGCCTTCAGGCGTTCCGGGGACTGGCCGCAATAGCCGGTCGACCAGCCGCCGCGGTTGATCTCGCGCAGGATGGACTCGGCTTCCGGCTCGTCGCCATACTTGCCCTTCGTCATCGCGATGTTCTTGAACATCTTGTCGGCGAAACCGAGCTTCTTGGCGAACTCGTAGATGATCCAGTAGTCGTTGGCGCTCTCGAAGATCGGCTCGACGACCTTCTCGCCCCACTGGATTGAGCGGTTGGACGCCGTGCGCGAGCCGGAGCATTCGAACTGGGTCGAGACCGGCAGCAGGTAGGTGCCGTTGCGACGGTTGGAGATGGCCGCGAAGGTGGTCGGATGCGGATCGCAGACGACCAGGAGGTCGAGCGCTTCCAAGCCCTTCACCATCTCGGGCATGCGGGTCACGGTGTTGCCGCCGTGGCCCATGACGAACATGCCCTTGATGTTGTCGCGCTGGGCCAGCTTGTCCTTGGGCATGGTCACGGCATCGAACCAGCGCGTGGTCGGAATGCCGGGCTGCTCCATCATCTTGACCGACTTGCCGTCGGCCGCCGTGATGGTGTCGAAGCGCGAGGCCAGGTAGTCGTAGTCGACCTCCCAGACGCGCGCCCAGTGCTTCCAGGCGCCTTCGACCAGGCCGTAATAGAGCGGCAGGGTGGTCACGTCGAGGCCGAGGTCGGTCGCGCCCTGCACGTTGCAATGACCGCGGAAGATGTTGGCGCCGGTGCCGTACTTGCCGACATTGCCGGTCGCCAGCAGCAGCGTGCAGTAGGCGCGCACGTTGGCGGTGCCGACCGTCTTCTGGGTCGCGCCCATGCACCAGATCAGCGTCGAGGGCTTCTCGGTCGCGAACTGCTTGGCGACCTTCTCAAGCTGCGCGCCCGGCACGCCGGTGACCCGTTCGACCTCTTCGGGCGTCCACTTCGCCACCTCGGCGCGGACATCGTCCATGCCGTAGACGCGCTGGCGGATGAACTCCTTGTCTTCCCAGCCGTTCTTGAAGACGTGCCAGAGAATGCCCCAGATGATCGGAATATCGGTCCCGGGGCGGATCCGGACATATTCGGTCGCATGCGCGGCCGTGCGGGTCATGCGCGGATCGATCACGATCACATTGGCCCGGTTCAGCTCCTTGCCGGAGAGAACGTGCTGCAGCGACACCGGATGCGCCTCGGCCGGATTGCCGCCCATGATGATCATGGTCTTGGAATTGCGGATGTCGTTGTAGGAATTCGTCTGGGCGCCGTAGCCCCAGGTGTTGGCGACGCCGGCCACCGTGGTGGAGTGACAGATGCGCGCCTGATGGTCGACCGAGTTGGTGCCCCAGAAGGCCGCGAACTTGCGGAACAGGTAGGCGCCTTCATTGGAGAACTTGGCCGAGCCGAGCAGGAAGACCGAGTCCGGACCGGATTTCTCGCGGATGGCGAGCATGCGGTCGCCGATCTCGCTGATCGCCGTCTTCCAGTCGATCCGGGTCCACTGGCCGTCGACCAGCTTCATCGGATATTTGAGGCGCCGGTCGCCATGCACCAGTTCGCGCACCGAAGCGCCCTTGGCGCAATGCGAGCCGCGGTTGATCGGGCTATCCCAGGCCGGCTCCTGACCGACCCAGACGCCGTTCTGAACCTCGGCGACCACCGAGCAGCCGACCGAACAATGGGTGCAGATGTTCTTCTTGAGTTCGACGGGAACGTTCGGCGCCGTGAAGCCGGCCTCCGCCTTGCGCACGCCGGAAACACCGATCGAGCCGAGCGCCGCAAGGCCGCCGGCGGTCAGTCCGGAGCGCTTCAGGAAGCTTCGGCGGTCCATCGCAGCCACGGGTGCGGCGGCTTCGACGAGCGTTTCGCCGAGGCGCGCGGCGCGCTTTTCGGTCGCGTTGCGTCTGGTCAGCATCGGTCGCCCCTCCCCTTCAGTACCGGTTGACCCGGTAATAGGCCTTGACGTGATCGGTCTCGCGATAGCGCGACTTGGTCTTCTCGTCCGCGGTTTCGGCGGCGGCGGCAGGTCCGGCCGAGACGGCGGCTCCGGCGACGCCCGCAGCGGCAGCACCAGCACCGACGCCGAGCGCCGTCAGGAAGCCGCGCCGATCCAATGCCCGGTTTTCGTCAGCCATCGGTGTTCTCCCGCTCCTTCGGGCCGTCCGGCCCGTGACTGCTGTCCGCTGGCTACCCGGCTCAGGAGAGCCGGCTCGCCTCGTCCTCGATGTCCAGATAGAGGCGGCCGAGATCGCCGACCGCCCGGTAGAAGGTTGCCGACTTGGCCTTGGCCAGATCGGCAAAGAAGCGCGACGCCCAGGGCGCCAGATGCCGCTCCCGGAACCGGTCGGCCTCCTCCGGCCCGCCCTCGAAGGTGCCCGCCAGGAGACCCGCGACAACCTCCATCAGGGTGGCGACATGGTCCTCCGGATCGAAGCTCCCCTCCGCGCGCGCGATGCCGAGACGCCCCATATCCTCGCGCACCTTGGCGAGCGGGCGTTCGTTGAGAAAGCCGGTCAGATAATAGGAGGCATAGGGCAGCAGCTCGCCGCGCCCGACCCCGACGAAGAGATCGAAGAACTCGGTTTCCAGATCGTCCGGATCGGCCCGGCGGGCCGCCTGCGCCAGGGCCGCATGGGCGCGACCCAGCGCGGAATCATCGCCCTGCAGCATCCCCAACCGTTCCAGGAACGGTTCCGCCGGCGGCGCGCGCAGGAGCGTCGCGAGCAGCAGATACTCTTCCGCACGGGCACGGTCGATCGGATCGGCGTGGAGAGCGACCACTGGGTTCCCTGATGTGGCGGTGGGCGGAACGGCAGAGACGATCCCGGACGGATAGAGGTCGGGCCTCAGTTCGCTGCGCGGGACACCCGTGAGCAGTTCCACGGTCAGAACCCGCTCGGCCGGCACGCGCGCCCAGTTCGAGACCGACGGCTGCGAAATGCCAAGGGCGCGCGCCAGAGCGCCGACACCCCCTATCGCCACGATCGCCTGACGGAGCCCGTCATCGCGCATCGACATTCCATCCCTATCCGATTGTAGTTATTCTAGTTCGCGGAGACTATGCCGGAAGGTGCCGATGAGGCAATAGCCCCGCCCTATGAATCCCCCGCCGGCAAGGCTCCGCCATGGCGACGGCGCGCGGCCAGCGGTACGGGGGCACCGTGAGCGGGGGCTCCGAAGGTCGCCCCGCGTCCGAAATCGATCGGAGACCCGATGCGCGGGTCCCTTTCGCCCCCCTCGTCCTGCGACCGCGCGTCGCAGGGCTCCGGCCCGCGTGCCGTTCCCGCGTCCAGAGCCGCGGTCCGCCCGCCAGGCGCGGCCGACGCCGCCGTTTCCGGCCGAATCCCCGACGCATCGACGCCCTCGCCAGCAAGGCCGTCCGGGACGGAATGGATATCAGAGGCCGTCTCCCGCTGCGCCGCAGGCGACGGCATCGCGCCGGTCGCCGGCGATCCTTCCGCTTGCGGCAAAGGTGCCGGTCCGGTTTTCTCCGGCAGTCCGATGCCCAGGATGTCGGCGGCCATCTTGCCGGCATCGACCGCCGCCGAGAGTGGGCCGTAGACCGGGTTGCCCTCCGGCGTGTTGAAGTCCCAGGCATAGTCAGCCATCTCAACGAAGGTGCTGATGACCGGGTCGGCCGACCAGGCACGCCGCAACGCGGCATTGCGCAGGTCGTCGGGAACGTGACGGCGCAGGAACAGGCTCATGTCGGTGTCGGCCGTGATCGCATCGAGCGACGGCAGATCGGACAGGTCCGGCACCGGATCGCCGGCCGCCGCCGGTCCGGCGGCATCGACAACGCCGGTTGGATGATCCGCGACCGGCATGGACGCCGTCGCCCCGCCGGCCGGAGCCGGATGCAGGGCCTCGCCGGCCTCGGCCGGCTCGTCCACCGGCGGCGCGCCGCGCGCCACGGCGCGCTTGCGGCGCGACCAGCGCTCCAGGAAGGACGCCTCGTCGGGCGCACTCATTCGCCGTCGATCCCGCAGGCCGGCGCGGCCGGCGCCTCGTCGCGGCGGCGCTTGTAGAAAGCCCGCTCGACATGATGGGTCGCCACGAAGGCCTCCAAGGCGGCCGCGATCTCGGCCGGCATCAGCACCGTGTCGACATTCTCCGACGCGATCCCGGCCAGTGCCTCGCCTTCCGCCGGATCGGCGGTGACGACGCGGATTTCGATCGGCGGCTCGGCCCCGGCCGCGCCGAGGGCAACCCAGACCAGAGGCCGGCCGGTGGCCAGATTGTCGCGATAGTTGGCGGTCTCGGACCGGTGGAAGGCGAGCGCGACCGGGCCGGCATAGAAGCGCTCGGTCAGGCCCTCGGTCCCGAGCGCGGTCCAGGGCGCCGCCGCCGCCGGGGCCGGCAGGATCGCGACCGGCCGCCAGCTCGGGTCCGCCCAGCGGTTCGAGGGCTGCACCCGGCCGACGATCAGGCCGACCTCAAGGGTTTCGCCGAAACCGTCGCTATCGTCCGCCATGGCCTTGCACTCCGGGTCAGTTCGGGTCGGCCTCGGCCGCAAGCGGCAGGCCGGTGATCAGGTTTTGCGGCTTCATGCGCAGCATGCGCGCGCCATCCGCCGCCAGGATCAGCCAGACCGGGCGGCCGGTGACCTTGGGCAGGATGCGCGCGTCGCCCGGAATGTCCATCCGGAACAGGGCGACCACGCGATCGGCATCCTGCGGCGCCAGGGCGGCGCCGTTCCAGAGCGCATTGCCGATCCGCGTCGCTTCCTGGTCGAGACCCACGAACCAGGCCCAGGCCTCGTCCTCGATCCGCTCGACCGGCTCGATCCGCACCTCCAGCGCGAGCATGTGCCGCAGCCAGATTTCCATGGCGCGCGCGAGGCCGCGCCGGGCCGGGCCGCCGGGGCGGAAATCCTGCACCAGGTCGAAGGCGTCGGAATGGTGGAACCAGTGCGCCGCGTTCTCTTCCGTCATCACGTCGAGTTCGCGGGCGCGCGCCTCGCCGAACATGGCGACCAGCGGCGAGGCGTGATCGCGCACCGCGCCGTCGACGCGTTCCTCGTCGGCGACCAGCAACATGCCCTCGTGCAGCGTCAGCCGCTGCGGCCGGAAGAACATCTCGGCCGCGCGCAGCACGAAGGGATCCGCCTCGCCGTCGAGCGCGTTGCGCAGGATGACGTGAACCAGCTGGTCGAGGAACAGCGGCGGGATGCCGCCGGCACTGCGGGACAGGACGAGCCGGCGATAGGCGGCCTCCAGCGTCGGCCCGGCGATCAGGCGGTCGCGGAAGCCGATCATGAAGGCCCAGTTCTCGCGGGCGTCCGGGTCGGCGAGCGCGGCGATCTCGGCCGGCTCGACGGGATCGCGCGGCGCGATGCGCAGGCGCGCCCAGAGCTGGCGCTCGGCCGCGCAGGCCTCCGGCGGCGGCACCAGTTCGGGCCGGGCCAGATAGGCCTTGAGGAACTCGTCGGTCGCCACCAGTCCGCCGCCCTCGGCGCGGTCGAGCAGGTGATGGCCGGAGGAAACCCAGAAATCGGTCACGGCTGTTCGCGCCCCCATGCGGTGATGTCGAGGGTCTCGTCCGGTCCTTCCTCGCCGACCACCTCCAGGAATTCGAAGGCGCGGAAGCCGCCCTTCGAGAAATCCCGATCCGGCCGGGTGCCCGGCCTCAGCGTGCGGAAGCGTTCGCGCAGCGCGCCGTCCTCGACCGTCCGGTGCAGCGCCACGATCGTGCCGTCCGGCTGGTCGGCGAGCGAGGCCGCAAAGGCGATCTCGTCCTCCGCCGCGGTCGTCGCGACGGCCAGGGACGGCGCACCATGCGCCGCGACCAGATGCGCGGCCAGTGCGCCGACCGCCGCCTCGCGCTCGGCCCCGGTCGCCTCGACGACGACCGCGAGGGTCGAGGCACCGAAGCTCGACAGACCGAGGAAGCCGGCGCGGAACACCTGTCGGGCCTTGCCTGTGAGTTGCTCCGGATCGACATCGAAGAAGCGGAAGCCGCCCGGCACGGCCCATTCGCCGGGCTCGGCGGCGCGGTCGAAGACGAAGGTATCGGACGGATCGAGCCGGATGGTGCGCAGGAGCTTCAGAGCCATGGCAGCCCGGTCTCCGGGTCGAGCCAGGCGGGCGCCGCCAGACCGGGCAGCAGGGCATGACGCACCGGCGCGCCGCCGCCGGCCGGCGTCAGCAGGAAGTCGCCGTTGCCGTCGATGCCGCGCCGTCCGGCACCCTCCCGCGGCAGGCGGGCGAGCCAGGTCTCGCCGACCTTGCGGAAGCCGCGGTCCATCCATTCGTGGACATGGACCATCAGGTGGCGGGCGAAGCTTTCGACCAGCTCGGCCATGTCGATCACGTCGACGCCCTCGGCCTCCAGGCTGGTGCCGAAGGACCAGTCGCCGGATTCGGTCTTGGCGCCGACGAAGGTGCGCAGCATGGCGCCGAAGACCAGGAACGGCGGCGGCTCGCCCTCCGGAGCGCCCTCCGGCCAGCCGATCCGGCCGCCGCCGACGATCGCGCCGTCGAACAGCAGCGTATCCGGCCAGCGGAAGTTGACCGGCTTTTCCGGCGGCGCATGGGCGGCGAGCGCGTCGGCGAGCGCGTTCATGCCGGCATAGAGGATGCGCCGGGCGGAGACGAGCGGCTCCTCGGGCTCGAACACCACGGCGACCTCGACCAGATCGAACCGGCGCACCCAGACCAGCGTTCCCGCACCGGCCTCCGCACCGACCGCCATGGCATGCGCGAAGGCATCGCGATGTTCGCGCAGGGTGATCAGCCGATAGACCGGCGGCAGGACCAGTTCGGGCGTCGACAGGTTCACGGCCGGCCTCCGCCGCCCGCTATCGTCGCATCCCGCCGTCGCCCACTCACCACGTCCGCCTCCGCCCTGCGATGCCCGCACGCGGTTTCGATACCGCTGGGCTTGTTCGAATTGGACGATATATAAGCTCTGCCTATGGCCCGTCGAGCCGACCGGCCCAAGAACGAAAACGACCTGACTGGGGGTCTTCATGGATTTGAGCCGCGGAACGGTAATCCTGTGCAGCTGCGAGGACACGATGGCGCCGGATTCGGCCGCCGTCTCCCGCGGCTGCGGGGCCCGCAAGGTCGTCGGCGCGCGTCATCTGTGCCGCTCCGAGCTCGATCGCTTCCGGGCCGCGGCCGGCGAATCCGGTCCGCTCCTGGTCGCCTGCACCCAGGAGGCGCCGCTCTTCGCCGAGATCGCCGGCGCCGAAAACCTGCCGGCGACGCTCGCCTTCGCCAATATCCGCGAGACCGCCGGCTGGTCGGCCGAGGCGACCCGGTCGGGGCCGAAGATGGCCGCCCTGATCGCCGCCGCGGCGGTCGACCGGCCGACGCCGAAGGCGGTGACGCTGGAGAGCGAGGGCGTCGTCCTGATCTATGGGCGCGACGCGGTCGCCATCGAGGCCGGTCGGCGGCTGGCCGAGCGGCTCGACGTGAGCGTGGTGCTGACCGGATCCGCCCAGATCGAGCCGCCGCGACGGACCGAATTCCCGATCCGCCGCGGTACGGTCCGGGCCCTCAAGGGCGTTCTCGGCGGCTTCGAGGTCGTGCTCGACGGCTATGCCGCGCCGGCGCCGTCCTCGCGCGGCACGCTCGCCTTCGGTCCGCCGCGTCAGGGCGCCGTCGCCAAGGCCGATATCGTGCTCGATCTCTCCGGCGGCCCGGCCCTGGTGTCGGCCGCGGATCTGAGGGCCGGCTATCTGCGCGCCGATCCGGCCAGTCCGGCTGCGGTGGCCGAGGCCTGCCTCAAGGCCGGCGACCTGATCGGGACTTTCGACAAGCCGCGCTACATCGATTTCCGCGACGATCTCTGCGCGCACTCCCGCTCGCGCAAGGTCGGCTGCCGGCGCTGCCTCGATCTCTGCCCGACCGGGGCGATCACCCCGGCCGGCGACCATGTGGCGATCGATGCCGGCATCTGCGCCGGCTGCGGCTCCTGCGCGGCGGCCTGCCCGACCGGCGCGGCCGCCTATGACGCGCCCGCCGCCGACGCGACCCTGACCCGGCTGCGCGCCATGCTGACCGCCTATCGGGCGGCCGGCGGCGAATGGCCCGTCGTGCTGGTCCATGACGGCCAGCACGGCGCCGACCTGATCGACGCGCTCGCCCGCTATGGCGCCGGGCTGCCCGCCAACGTGCTGCCCTTCGAGATGGACGAGGTCACCGCGGCCGGCCCCGAACTGGCCGCGGCCGCCTTCGCCTGGGGGGCGGCGGCGATCCGCTTCCTGACGCGCGCCCGGCCGAAGCACGACACGGCCGGGCTCGCCGCCACCGCCGAGCTGGCCGGCACGCTCGCCGCCGGCCTCGGCTATGGCACCGGCACGGCCGCGATCATCGCCGCCGACGATCCCGACCGGCTTGCCGAGGCGCTCGCCCTGACGCCGCGCGACCGCACCGCCGAGCCGCCGTCGAGCTTCATGCCGGCCGGGCGCAAGCGCGACCTGTTGGGGCTCGCCCTGCGCGAGATGCACCGGGTCGCGCCGATGCCGGTCGACGTGATCGCGCTCAGCCCCGGCGCGCCGCTCGGCCGCGTCGCGGTCGACACCGAAGGCTGCACGCTCTGTCTCGCCTGCGTGTCGGCCTGCCCGACCGGCGCGCTGAAGGACAATGCCGAACGCCCGATGCTGCGCTTCGACGAGGCGGCCTGCGTGCAATGCGGCCTGTGCGCGGCGACCTGCCCGGAGAAGGTCATCACGCTGGAACCGCGGGTGAATTTCGCCGCCTTCGGCACACCGCCGGTGGTCGTCAAGGAGGAGGAGCCGTTCTGCTGCGTCGAATGCGGCAAGCCCTTCGGCACGCGCTCCAGCATCGACCGGGTGGTGGCCAAGCTGGAAGGCCGGCACTGGATGTTCTCCGGCGCCCATGCCGGCCGCCTGGCCTTCCTGAAGATGTGCGAGGACTGCCGCGTCTCCGCCGTCACCAATGCCGGCATCGACCCCTACGCAACCACCGAACGCCCCCGCCCCCGCACGACCGAGGACTATCTGCGCGACCGCGAGCGGGAAAAGCGGACGGGGACGGGCGAACGGGACGAGTAGGAACCACAGTCTTGGGTGGCGCAGAAACGAGCGTCAAAGACTTTATGATTCAGCATCAAAATATATCAGGCATTGGTGCTGAAGATGCTCGTATATTGCGGCCCCCGAGGGACATGCACCTACAATGAATGAATTCAAGATGAAAATAGACGATGTATTTCAGGTTGGACTGAGAACAATCCTCACTGGCACAATTTACGCGAGTCCTAAAAATATCCGATCATTGGCATGTGATGTTGAAATTGACGGAAGAAAGGCGGCATCAATTACAATTCATGGCGAAGTGCTATCCAATGGGGAGGTAAGGGACGTTTATACAGATTGTACATTTGACTTTTCAGTTGACCATGTCCAAACACATAGTGTTTGGTTGACTTCAAAGTGAACGATTACCCAATAAACTGCTTGGCCTTGAATTCAAGTGCTCAGTCTCGGCATTTCATGGATCGGGTCGAGAGCGAATTTGAGGGTCTGAAGTCCGGCATTTGCAGATGAATTCTTAGGGCGTCAGGCTTTTTAGGATCTTTGGCCGTCTACCATCTTCTACCGCGTCACTTCGGCCAGCCATTCGACCAGGGCGCGGCGGTCGTCGGGGTCGGCGATGACCTGCTCGGGCATGCGCGTGCCGGGCGTGTAGGCCGAGGGGCCGACCTCGAACAGCCGGGCGACCGTCTCGGGCGTCCAGACGATGTCCATGCCTTTGAGGGCCGCCGAGTAGTCGTAGCCGGCGGCGGTCGCGACGCGCCGGCCCATCAGGCCGTGCAGGGTCGGGCCGGCGCGGTTGGTGTCGTCGGCCTCCAGGCCGTGACAGGCGCGGCAGGCCCGGAACACGACCGCGCCGCGGACCGTCGAGGCCTCCGCGGCCGGGTCGCGCGGGTTGGGGGCGATGGCGTCGACGGGCCGGCCGGTGACCGCATCCCAGCGCCGGACCAGCCGGTCGGCGCCGCCGGTGAACAGGCTGCGGCCGTCGCGCGCGAAGGCGAGCGACCAGACCGGCAGGCCCGGGCCGACCAGCGTGGCGACCGGCCGCCGCGCCGTCCGGTCGACCAGCACCACGGCACCGCCGAGGCCGGCGGCGGCGAGCCGGGTGCCGTCCGCCGTGATCGCCAGCGCCACGACCGGCCCGGGCATGACGTCGAGCCTCTCCCGCGTCGTCAGGCCGCCGCCGGACCGGGCGACGAAATGGAGCGCGCCATCGGCGCCGGCCGCGACGATTTCGCCGTCCGGGGCGACCGCGACGGCGTTGAGCGGCGCCGGCAGGGTCAGGATCGACGGCGCCTCGCGGTCCCCGAGCGGCCACAGGCGCAGCGTGGCGTCGTAGCCGGCGGAGACCACGGCGCGGCCGTCGGGCAGGAAGGCGACGCCGTTGACGTTGTCGGCATGGCCCTCGAACACCCGCGCCGCGCCCGCCCCGGCTGGAGTCATAGCCCCGACCGGCGTCACCGCCACGGTCCGGTCCCAGGAGGCCGACGCGACGAGGCGGCCGTCCGGCGAGACCGCGAGGCCTGCGATCGGCGCCTTGTGGGCCGCGACGCTGCGCTCCGGCGCCGTGCCGGCGACCGGCCAGATCACGATCCGGCCATCGGCGCCGGCCGAGACGACGCGCCCGTCCGGCAGGGCGGCAAGCGCCGCGACCGCATCCTCATGGCCGCGCAGCACCGCCTCGGCACGCGCCTCCGGCAGCCGCCAGCGGATCACGCTCTGGTCGAAGCTGCCGGTGACCAGTTGCCCCGGCGTGGTGGGTTCGACAATCGCCCGCACCGGACCGCCATGGCCGCGCAGGATTTCCGCGCCGGCTGGCGCAGCCGCGCCAAGGAAGACAGCCGGCAACGCCGCGAGCCAGAGGACGAGAGGCAGAGCCGAGCGCAGGCCGACGGCCGGCCGGGGCGCCAAGGGAACCGCACCCGGCAGGATCGCCCGCAAACGCGCGGCCGCGACGGCGCTCGGCTTCGGCGCGGCGTGCCTCATGATCCGGCCGGCTCCAGGCCGAGGGCGGCGAGGCGCGTCCGGACGGCAGGGCCGGCGAGCGCGTCCCGGAAAGCGGCGACCGCCGGATGGCTCGCCCGGGCCTCGACCGAGACGAAGTCGTAATGCTCCTCGGCGAGCGGCAGGAAGCCGAGGCCGTAGAGATCGGCGACGGTGCGGATCGAGACGCCCCAATCGGCCGAGCCGCGCGCCACCGCGGCGGCGACCGCATTGTGCGATTTCGGCTGGTTCCACCAGCCCTTCGGGCGGACCGCGCCGAGCCGCGCGTCGATCAGCGCGCGCGTGCCGGAGCCCGGATTGCGGTTGACCATCACGATGGCGGGGTCGGCGAGCGCCGCCGCGATCGCCTCGGCGGCCTCGCGGCCTTCGAAGCGCGCGTCGCCGGGGCGGAACACGACGCCCTGCATGCGCCGCCAGCCTGGGATCAGACCGAGGCCGGGGACCAGGAACGGCGTGTTGTAGCGCCCCGTCGCGGCATCGAAGAGATGCACCGGGGCGAGATCGCATTCGCCGCGCCGGGCGGCGGCGAGCCCTGCGGCCGAACCGAGCGCCAGGATGCGGGTGGCGAGCCCGCGCCGGGCCAGATGGCCGGCGACCACGTCGAGCCCGAGGCAATGGCTGCCGGCCACGACCAGGTCGGGCGCGCGGCCCGCGGCATCGAACAGGCGCACGGAGACCGGCGTGCCGGCCTCGAGCCCCGTGGTCAGCGCCGGCACCTCGACGAAGCCGTCGGCCTGCGTGAAGGCGGTCACGGCGCCGGAGCCCTTGGCGGTCGGCACCGCGGCGAGCCCGCCCGCGGGCCGCTCGACGAGCGAGACCATGACGAATTCCGACCGACCCCGCTCCGAGGCGAGGCGCGCCGGCAGCACGGCCTCGACCTGCGCCTCGCGCCGGGCGCCGAGCCCGGCCAGCGTGCGGATCACCGGCACCACGAAGCTGTGGAAGGTGAACAGCGCCGAGGTCGGAAAGCCCGGCAGCACGACCAGCGGCTTGCCACGCACCTTGGCGAGGCAGAGCGGCTTGCCGGGCTTCAGGGCGACGCCGTGGACCAGGATGCCGGGGCTGCCGAGCCGGGCGATCACGCGGGTCGAGAGATCGCCCGCGCCCTTCGACGTGCCGCCGGACAGCACGACCAGATCGGCCGCCTCCAGCGCCCGCTCCATCGCGGCGGTGAGGGCATCGGCATCGTCGCCGACGATCCCGAAAGGCAGCGCGACGCCGCCATTCTCGATCACCGTGGCGGCGACCGCCGCGCCGTTGGCGTCGTAGATCGCGCCCGGCCGCAGCACGGCCCCCGGAGCGACCAGTTCGTCGCCGGTCGACAGGACCGCGACCACCGGCCGGCGCACCACCGCGACCCGGTCGATGCCGACCGCGGCCAGTTGCGCCACCTCGCGCGCGCCGATCGTCGTGCCGGCCCGCAGCAGGCTCTCGCCGCGGGCGCTGTCGGAGCCGGCCGAGCCGATGAACTGGCCCGGCGCGGCCGGACGGCGCAGGACCAGGACGGTCGCCGCATCCATCTCCTCGATTTCGGTCTCCTCGACCAGCACGACCGCATCCGCGCCGCGCGGCAGGGCGGCGCCGGTCGCGATCACGGTCGCGGTGCCGGGCTCGACCTCGATCCGGGCGACGACCCCGCAGGCCAGCACCTCGCCGTTGAGGATCAGCCTCTTGGGCGCGGCTTCCGAGGCGCCGACCGTGTCGACGGCGCGCAGCGCGAAGCCGTCGACCACCGAACGGTCGAAGGGTGGCGCATCGACCGGCGCGGCGATGTCGTCGGCCAGCACGCGGCCGAGCCCGTCGAGAAGGGCCACGCTTTCAGCGGGCAGCGGTTCGGGCTCGATCGCGGCCAGGAAGCGGCGCATGGCCTCGTTGCGGTCGACCACCTCCAGGAACTGCTCCTGGCGGGCGATGGCGGCGAGATCAGGACGCATGGGCGCGGCGGCGGCCGGGGTCACCAAGACCGGCCTCCCGGCAACCGGTAGATGCCGGCCAGCGCGCCGACCGGAAAACCCTCGCTGCGCGCCGGCACGACCAGATAGCCGTCCGCCCGCCCGAGCCGGCCGAGCGGGAGGCCGGAGGCGGCGAGCGGCACGGCCTGCCCGTTCTCCAGCGCCATGAACCGCAGTTCGGTCATGCCGAGCGCCGAACTGACCTTGCCGGCGAGCGGCAGGCCGAGATCGGGCAGGGCCGGATCGGCGCCGGCGAGCCGATCGATCAGCGGCAGGCCGACCAGCAGGAAGCCGGCGAGCGCGGCGTCGGGCCGGCCCGGCAGCACCAGCACCGGCGCGTCGCCGATCATGGCCAGCGCCGTCGTCTCGCCCGGCGCGATGGCGATGCCATGGGCCAGCACCTCGCTCGCCGCCGCCAGGCCGATGCCGTCGAGTGTGCGGTCGGTGGTGCCGACGCCGCTGCCGCCGACGGTGATGATCAGATCCGCGACGCTCTCGGCGAGCGCGCCGGCGATGACGGCGGGATCGTCCGCAAGCGCCGCCGGCCGGTCGAGCTCGGCGCCGCGCGCGACGACCAGATCGGCGATCAGCCGACCGGTCACGTCCTGCGGCTCCAGCCCGTCGCCGATCACCAGGATGCGCACATAGGGGCGCCGGACGACGGCCTCGGCGAGACCGACCGAACGGGCGGCGGCCGCGGCGAGCGGCGTCAGGCGGCGTCCTGCGGCCAGCACGACGGCGCCGGCCTCGCCGTCGAAGCCGGCCGGGCGGACGCCCTCCCCGGCTCCGGCGGCAGCGGAAATCTCGACGAACCCGGCCGCCTCGGCGACCGCCTCCGGCGGCAGCACCGCGTCGGTGCCGTCCGGCATGGCGTCGCCGATCTCGACCGCCGCCGGCCGTTCGGCCAGAAAGACGGGCGCACCGGGGGCGGCACCGACGACCATGTCGGCCGCGACGGCCCAGCCGTCGACGGCGGCCAGCGCGCGCGTCGGCACATTGGCGGGCACGCGCAACGGCGCCGCCAACACCAGGCCGACCGCATGGCCGATCAGGGCGGCCTCGGCCGCGACGGGCGCGACGCGCGCGCGGATCCGCTCCAGGATCGCGTCGAGCGGCGTCAGGGACAGGATGCGACGGGTCAGGATGGTCTCCCGGCCGCGGCCCAGACGAAACGCCGATCCTTCGACGTGCCGGCGGGCGGGCGGCTTGCTGACTTGGACAGGGCTTTCGGAACCGGACCCGGCCGGCCGCTCGCGCGGCCCATCGCCGGGTCCCGCCGACCCTGGAGCGATTCTAGTCCTTGGAGCGCCGGGAACAAGCCCGAACTCCGGCAGTCCCCCTCCCCGCCATCCAGGCTGGACGGCGCGCCGTGGCGGACCGATAGTCCGGCCATGCCGCGCCCGATCTATCTCGACCATCATGCCACCACGCCGCTCGATCCGCGCGTGTTCGAGGCCATGCGCCCCTATTTCCTGGAAGCCTTCGGCAATCCGCATTCGGCCGACCATGCCTATGGCTGGGAGGCGGAAGCCGGCGTCGAGGCGGCGCGGCGCGCGATCGCGCGGCTGATCGGCGCCGCGGCGGGCGAGATCGTGTTCACCTCGGGGGCGACGGAGGCCAACAATCTGGCGCTGCGCGGTGCCGCCGCACGCCTGCCCGAAGGCCGCCGGCACCTGGTCGCCAGCACGATCGAGCACCCCTGCGTCGCCGCCGTGGTCGACCGGCTGGAAGCGGACGGCTTCGCGGTCACGCGGGTCGACCCGGGAGCCGACGGGATCGTGCCCGCGGAGGCGGTCGCGGCGGCGCTGCGCCCCGAAACCGGGCTCGTCACCGTGATGGCCGCCAACCACGAGATCGGCACCCTGCAGCCGATCGGCGCGATCGGCGCCCTGACCCGGGCGCGCGGCATCCTGTTCCATTCCGATGCCGCCCAGGCGGCCGGCAAGGTGCCGCTCGACGTGGTCGCCGCAAAGGTCGACCTGATGTCGCTCTCCGCCCACAAGATGTACGGGCCGAAGGGGATCGGCGCGCTCCATGTCCGGCGCGGCGTGGCGCTGGAACCGCTGATCCTCGGCGGCGGCCAAGAACGGGGCCTGCGATCCGGCACCGTCCCGGCGCCGCTGGCCGTCGGCTTCGGCGCGGCGGCCGGCATCGCTCAGGCCGAGATGGACGGGGAAGCCTTGCGGCTCAAGGCCTTGCGCGAGCGGCTTCGCGCCGGTCTCGCGGCCCGCATTCCCGGGCTGCGCGTGAATGGTGAACTTGAACGACGCCTGCCCGGCAATCTCGATCTCGCCCTGCCCGGAATCGCCGCCATCGACCTGATCCACCGCATGAAGGACCGCGTGGCGGTCTCGGCCGGCTCGGCCTGCGCCTCGGCCAGCCTGGAGCCCTCCCCGGTGCTCGGCGCCATCGGCCTCGACGACGCGGCGGCGCTCGGTTCGATTCGGATCGGGCTCGGGCGCGGCACCACCGAGGCCGAGATCGACGCGGCGATCGCGGCCGTTGCGGAGGCCTGGTCGGCGCTGACCGGCCTCGCCTGCGCGATGGCCTGAGCCGAATCCCGCCTCGGCCGCAAAAAAGCCTTGTTCAGCAACGGTTCAGTGGGCATCGGTCATGTCGCAGGATCGATCGCGCCGTCCCCGTCGGGCCTTGCCCCGCGGAACTGACGGTGCGATGCAGCACGCTGGACTCCGGCCCGGCGCGCGATACCATCGCGCGGCCTTGCCGGGTCGGACGTCGCGTCGGTCCAGCGGCCGGGCTTCGAGGGGTTGATGAAGGATCCGCGCTACCCATACGCGCTCGATCTCGGCAGCGAGGTCGGCGGCTACCGGATCGAGGCCGTGCTCGGAGCGGGCGGCTTCGGCATCACCTATCGCGCGTTCAACGAAGTCACCCACAAGACCGTCGCCATCAAGGAATTCTATGTCCGCGACATCTCCACGCGGAGCGGCTCGTCCGTGGTGGTCGATACCGACATCTCGGAAGGCACCTACGAATACGCGCTGAGGAAGTTCCAGGAGGAGGCGCAGTCGGTCGTCTCGCGCTTCAGCCACCCCTATGTGATCAAGGGCGAGAACTTCATCAAGGCGAACAATACCTCCTACGTGATCATGGAATATGTCGAGGGCGGCAGCCTGGAGGAATGGCTGACCGCGCATCCGACGCCGCCGAGCGAGGCCGAGATCCGGCCGCTGTTCGAGAAGCTGTTCCAGGCGGTCGACTACGTCCACTCGCAGAACGTGATGCATCGGGACATCACGCCGCGCAACATCATGATCCGTGGCAATGGCGAGCCGGTGCTGATCGATTTCGGCGCCGCCGGTCACGGCATCGATCGCGGCCGGTCGTCCAAGATGGTCGCCCAGATGCGCTATGCGCCGCCGGAGCAGACCGATTCCGAAGGCCCCGGGCAGCACGGCCGCTATACCGACATCTTCTCGCTCGGCGGCGTTCTCTATCGGACCATCACCGGCAAGCCGCCTGTCGCCCCGATGACGCGCCTGTCGCGGCTCGGCCGGCGCGGCTTCCTCGAAGGCAACGACCCGCATGTCCCGGCCGCCGAGGCGGTCGTCGACCGGACGCGCTATTCGCCGCAATTCCTCGCCGGCGTCGACATGGCGCTGCGCCTCGACGAGCAGCAGCGCCCGCAGTCGATCGGCGAATTGCGCACCGCCCTCGGCTGGACCGGTGCGCCCTCGCTCGAGGAGGCGACGACCTTCATGTCGATGCGCGACGCCTCGACCATGATGGTGTCGGGCCACGAGGGCACGCGCGTCCTGTCGCCCCGCTCGCGGCCGCTCACGGCCTTCGGGCAGGAACACGGACGGTCGGCCCCGACGGAGAACCGGGCCACGCCGAGCGGCTTCCGTGCCGCCGACACCCGCCCGGCCTTCCCGATCCACGAGGAACCGAAGAAGCGCAGCAAGGCGGGCCTGGCGGCCGCGGCCATCGTCTTCGTCGCTGCCGGCGGCGGCGTCGCCTATTTCTGGCCGCAGATCGTGCGGCAGATGGAAGCCGGGCCGCGCATCGTCGCCCCCTTCGCCATGACTGCCAGCATCGACGGACGCACCGTGACGCTGACCGGCTATGCGCCGTCCGAGGCCGTCCGTCAGTCGCTCGGCGACGCGGTCCGGCGCGGCGCCTCGGATACGCGCGTGGACAATCGCCTGGAGGTCGCGGCCGGCGCCCCCGGCGGGTTCGCGGAACGGGCCGCCTTCGCGATCGAGCGGATCGGCAAGCTCGACCGCGGCAGCGTCCGGGTCGAGAACGATGCCGTGCGGATCGAGGGCACGGCAGCCGATCCGGACAGCTGGAGCGCGCTCGAACGGGACTTCGCCACGGCCCTGCCGGGCGGCGGCCATGCCGAAACGGCGATCCGGCCGGCCGTCGTGGCGCCCTATCTGTGGACCGCGCAGGTCGGTCGCGAGGGGCTGGCCCTGGCGGGCTATGTGCCCTCCCCGGAGGTCAAGGCGAAACTGCGCGCCGCCGCCGAACGCGGCCTGCCCAATGTCCCGGTCCGGGACGCGACCCGGGTGGCGGAAGGCGAGCCGCCGGGCTTCGCCGAGGCGGCCGCGCTGCTCATCCCGCGCCTCGCCGATCTGACCGACGGACGCATCCAGTACGAATCCGGGACCGTCCAGATCGAGGGGCGCGCGCGCTCCACCCAGGCCTTCGAGCGTGCCAGCGCCATCGACGCCACCTCGGTGCCGGGCAATCCGCGCGTCTCGCTGGCCGTCCGGCCGCCCGTGGCCAGCCCCTACGAATGGTCGGCGACCTATGACGGGCAGTCGATCGTCCTGCGCGGCTACAGCCCGTCGCGGGAGGTCCGGCGCGACCTGCTTTCGGCCGTGGCCCAGGTGCAGCCCGGCACGCCGGCGCGCGACGAGACCGAGATCGCCGACGGCGCGCCCGCCGACTTCCCCCGCGCCGCGCGCTTTGCGCTCGACGTGGTGCCGCGGCTCGCGCGCGGCCGGGTCGCGATCACCGGCGAGACGATCACCATCGACGGCGCCGCGCGCAATCCCGCCGATTTCGCGGCGCTCTCCAAGACGCTCGGCGGTTCGGTCCCGGGCAGCTTCCGGCTGGCGCAGAATGCGGTCAACGCGCCGCGCATCTCGCCCTATCCGTTCAACATCTCGCTCGGCTCCGGCATCGCCCGGCTGACCGGCTTCGTGCCGTCGGAGGCGCTGCGCAAGGATGTCGTCGCCGCCGTCTCGGCCGGACTGCCGGGCATCCGGATCGTCGACGAAACCCAGCTCGGCGACGGCGCGCCGGAGAATTTCCTGATCGCCGTGCGCTTCGGCGTCGCCCAGGCCGGGCGCCTCGCCTCCGGCCGCGTCGCGCTCGAGGACGGCAACCTGTCGATCGAGGGCACCATCCGGACCATCGACGACCTGAAGCCGCTCAAGGACGCCAGCCGCAACGCGGTGCCGCGCGGCATCACCATCGCGCGGGTCGCGGTCGGTGCCCGGTCGGACGACGTGCCGGCCCAGGATTGCGACCGCCTCGCCCTGCCGGCCGACCATCCGGACAAGCCGGTCGGCGAGACCGGCCTCGATCTCAGCCAGATCGACGCCGAGCGGGCGGTTCCGGCGTGCCAGACCGCGGTCCAGAACTACCCCAACGTGCGCCGCTTCTATACGGCGCTCGGCTATGCGCTGCAGAAGCGCGGCCAGCACCAGGAGGCCTCGCGCGAATATCGCCGTGCCGCCGAGGCCGACGACCCGACCGCGCTGACGCTGCTCGCCGGCGCCTATCGCGAAGGGCTCGGCCTGCCGCAGGACTACGCCCAGGCCTTCGAACTCTACAACCGCGCCGCCGCGCTCGGCAGCCCGGCCGCCACCCACGCGATCGGCTGGATGTACGAGAACGGCCTCGGCCGCACGCTCGATCCGGTCAAGGCGGCGGAGTGGTACACGCGCGGCGCGGCGCTCGGCGTGGCGGAGAGCTATACCCAGCTCGGCTGGCTCGCCCAATACGGTCTCGGCCGCAAGGTCGACTACCAGCGTGCCGCCGACCAGTACGAGCGCGGCGCGAAGCTCGGCTCGACGCTGGCCATGCATCAGCTCGGCACCTTGAACCAGAACGGCCTCGGCCGGACGGTCGATCTCGCCAAGGCCTATGACTGGTATGCCCGCGCCGCCCAGCTCGGCCGGGCGGAGAGCATGGCGGTGCTCGGCACCTTCAATCTGGACGGCATCGGCCGGCCGGTCTCCTACGACAAGGCGGCCGAATGGTTCGAGCGCGCCGCCGCCGCCGGCTCGTCGGCGGCCATGCACCAGCTCGGCGTGATCAACCTGGAAGGGCTCGGCCGGCGCGCCGATACCGCGGCGGCGATCGTCTGGTTCGAGCGCGCGGCCGCGATCGGCCGGTCGGAATCCATGTTCCGCCTCGGCCTCGTCTACCAGAACGGCACCGGCGTGCCGCAGGACTATGCCCGCGCCTTCGAATGGTACCAGAAGGGCGCGCGCGCCAACGATCCCGGCAGCATCCACCAGATCGGCTGGGCCTACGAGAACGGCCTCGGACGGCCGGTCGATCTCGCGCGCGCCTTCGACTGGTACAACCGCGCCGCGGGGCTCGGCTATGCGCCGAGCATGCACCAGATCGGCTGGCACTACGAATCCGGGCGCGGCCGGCCGACCGACTATGTCCGCGCCGCGGAATGGTACCGCCGGGCGGCCGATCAGGGCTACGGCGAGAGCATGAACCAGCTGGGCTGGCTGGCCCTGAACGGGCTCGGCCGGTCGGTCAGCGAGGCCGATGCGCTCGGCTGGTTCGACAAGGCGGCCAATGCCGGCAACCTGTCGGCGATGTGGAATGCCGCGCTCCTGCTCGACAGCGGGCGCGGCGGCCCGGCCGATCCGAACAAGGCGGCAAGCTGGCTCCTGACCGCCTTCGCGCGGCGGGAGGCCAATGCGGTCGATGCGCTGTCGGGCGACATGGCGGTATTCGGCGAGGAGACGCGCAAGGCCGTGCAGCGCATCCTGCAGCGCCGCGGGCTCTATCGCGGCGGCGTCGACGGCCTCTATACCCAGGAAACCCGCCGGGCGGTCTTCGCCTATCCGGGCAGCCTGACCAACTGACGTCCGTCCCCGGGCCGCCTCCGGGCAGCCCCTGTTCGCCCGGATCTGTCGAGAGGATCGCCGGCCATGTCCAAGCTCGCCGCCCTGTTCCTGCGGATCGCCCTGATGCTGGCCGGGCTCGGCGTGGCCGCCCTGATCGGCACCTATTGGATGGGGCCGGGCTGGTATTTCGGCGGGACGATCGCGGCCGGGGTCCTGCTCGGCCTCGCCTTCGCCGCCTACATGCTGGTCCAGGCCTTCCGCAACGCCTCGTCGTAGCCCTATCGGCGACAGTGACCGCGCCGGCTCGCGACGAGCCGGCGCGGTCGACTGGCGAAGGCTTCAGAGCAGGCCGCGCCGGGCCAGATTGTGCATCAGCGCGCCGGGGCCGAAGGTCCAGGGCGTGCATTCGGTCGACAGGCGGACCCGGTTGACCAGCGCACCGAGGCTCGGCGTCGCGATGCGCACGACGTCGCCGAGCTTGTGGGTGAAGCCCTTGCCGGGCGCGTCGCGATCCTCGATCGGCGCGAACATGGTGCCGAGATAGAGCACGAAGCCGTCGGGATACTGGTGATGCGGCCCGATCGCGGCGGCGACCAGGTCATCGACCGGCCGGGCGATCTCGGCCATGTTGGACCGGCCCTTGAGCGCGAAGCCGTCCTCGCCGACCACGTTGAGCGTCACCTCGGCCCGGTTGATCGTCTCGAGCCCGAAGCCGCCGTCGAACAGCCGCACGAAGGGGCCGATCGCCCCGGAGGCGTTGTTGTCCTTGGCCTTGCCGAGGAGCAGCGCCGAACGTCCCTCCACGTCGCGCAGGTTCACGTCGTTGCCGAGCGTCGCACCGACGATTCGCCCGGCCGAATTGACCACGACGACCACTTCCGGCTCGGGGTTGTTCCAGGTCGAGACCGGGTGCAGGCCGACCGAGGCGCCGGTGCCGACCGACGACAGCGGCTGCCCCTTGGTGAAGATCTCGGCGTCCGGTCCGATGCCGACCTCCAGATACTGCGACCAGACGCCGCGGGCGACCAGGATGTCCTTCACCCGGGCGGCCTCCTCGGAGCCCGGCCGCAGTGCGCGCAGGTCGTGGCCGATGATGCCGTCGATCTCGGCCCGGATCGAGGCCGCCTTCTCGGGCGCGCCGCGCGCATGCTCCTCGATCACCCGCTCCAGGAGCGAGATGACGAAGGTGACGCCGGCGGCCTTGACGGCCTGCAGGTCGATCGGCGCCAGCAGCCAGGGCCGGTTCGGGTCTAGACGACTCTCGTCGGAATTGGCCAGTATGTCGCCGATCGAGCCGATCGCCTCGCCGCCCTCGGCGATCAGGCCGACCGGATCGGCGGCTTCCATGAGGTCGCGGACCGTCGGCACGGCGCGGCTGGTCACGTCGACGACGGTATCGCCGCGCAGGGTCACCACGGCCGGGCCGATGCCGGGACGCCAGACGCGGCCGACCAGGCTGGCATGCGCGGCATCCGTCGGCAGGATCGAATCGGCACTGAGATCGAAGTTCGGCATCGTCACGGCTTTCCTCCCGGCATTTGTCTGCGGAAACGCTGATAGCACAAAGTAGGAGATGACCATTGATGGTCCGCAAACAATGTCTTTCTGAGGTATGCTATTCGATGCCGTTATAGCGATTTCCTGCTATGGTCATTGACGGCCGGCACGGGTGAGGCAACCTTGCATGTGTCGACAGAATCCGGGTCGGGATGGGAATATGTCACTCAGACAGATCGCGCAGAGCCTTGGCGTGAGCATAACGACTGTGTCGCGGGCACTTGCAGGCTATTCCGACGTGTCTGCGGCGACCCGGGAACGCGTGGTCGCCGAGGCGCATCGCATCCGGTATGTCCCCAACGAGGTCGCCCGGCGCCTGCAGCGCGGCCGCGCCGACGGGATCGGTTTCATCGTTCCGGGCGGCGCCCGCGGTTTCGACGACCGCTATTTCCTCAATATGGTCGAGGGTGCCTGGTGGCGCCTCGCCGGAACCGAGGTGGATCTTCTGGTCCTGTCGTCCGATCAGGGGCCGACCGAAGCCCTGACCTATCGGCGCATCGTCGAAGGCGGCCGGGTCGACGGTCTCCTCGTCCCACGTATTCGCGAAAGTGATAGCAGAATTGACTATCTGTGCGAGGTCGGCTTCCCGTTCATCGCATTCGGTGCCGAACCGAGCCATCCCAAGGCCTATGCCTATGTGGATATCGACACCGAGGCGGCAACGGCCGAAGCCATGCGGCATCTGGCCGACCTCGGCCACCGGTCGGTGGCGCTGCTGAGCAGCGACGAGGCGCTGGTCTTCGCACGCTCCCGCGAGGCCGCCTTCCTGAAGGCTGCCGCCGGGCTCGGCATCACGACCACGATCCTGTGCGGCAAGCTCGCCGAGGCCAGCGGCTTCGCCTTGATGTCCGAACTGCTCGCCCGGCCGGACCGTCCGACGGCGGCGATCTCGATCACGGATCGGATCGGCATCGGCGCCGTACGCGCGGTGCGCGAGCATGGCCTGACCGTCGGACCCGACATGTCGATCATCACCTTTGGCGACAATCCGGTGGTGGCCTTCATGCACCCGCCGATGACGGCGATCTCGATTCCGGTCCAGGCGATGACCGCCCATGCGGTCGACTATCTGCTCGCGCGCCGCGAACGCCCGGACGCGCCGCTGACGCGCCTCTGGAAGACCGAGCTGGTCGTGCGCGAGAGCACCGCGGCTCCGCGCGGCCGCGGCATGGCGAGCGACCTGCCGCTCGCCGTCTGATCCCACGGCCCCTCGTCTCACGGCCCCTCTCGTTCCACGGGCCCTCTCGTTCCACGGGCCCTCTCGTCCCACAGTCCCCGCGCGAAGCCGCCCCGGTCATCTCGGACGGGCGGCTGGCCTTGCGCGTCTGGTGCGGACGGTGGTGCAGACGCAGACGGTGCTGACGCACCGGCCGGCGTTCGGTCAGACCCGGATCGGAAAGGACGACGGCGCGATCAGCGGACCGTCATCATCGTCGTCCCCGGCTGCGGTGGCCTCGTCCGACCAGTCTTCCGGACCGGCCGTATCGGGCTCCGCTTCGGCCAGCACGAGGTCGGTACCTTCGGTCGCCCAGAAGGCGACGAGTTGGCCGAAGCGATCGAAGTCCTGCTCGACATCGGCCGCCGACATCGGCGCAACGTTCCAGCGCAGGCAATAGAAGGCCCGGCCGCGCTGCAGATCGAGCGCCAGCCGGCCCGCACCGACCCCCATGCCGAGACAGTTGGCCTGCAGCATCGCCCGAGCCATTTTAAGATCCGGGTTGTCGAGCCCGGGCAGCCGGAAGGACAGTTCCAGAATCTGCGGCTCGATGCGGGTCAGGTAGATCGAGCCGGCGTCCGGCAAAATGATCTCGGCCCTGCCGTCGCTGTCGAAGGCCAGTTGCGGCAGCCCGAGCTTGGCCTTCAGGACATCGATCAGATGATTCACGTCGTGCATGCGTCGCCCCCCTTTCGGCCGACAGCGCCGGCCGCCCCATCTCCCAATCTGCGTCTACATCAGTCGGCAGGATCTTACACCACCGTCGGCATGCCGCATTCCAGGAAGAAGGCCTTCAGGCTCGCCTGGGTGTGCTCGAAGATCTCCTTGTAGGCGACCCGCATCTCCCCCGTGACCTGACCGGGGCTGGCGACGCCGTTGGCGCATTTCTGGACGGCATTGGCGACCTGGGTGCCGATCCCAATATCGTTCTCGTGGCCGTTGTCGTATTTCTGGCCGCCTTCGCCGATACCGACCGAGATGTCGCGCAGAACCAGGAAGTTGTTGTACATCTTGAAGATGGCCGTCTCCTTCTGCTCCTTGGAAAGATCCGTGCGCTTCGCGATCACCTCGGCCGCCTCCTTCAGCAGGGTCCGCGAGCTTTCCGGAACCTGGCTGGCCGCCGCTTTCGGATTGCCGTAGAAGCCGTCGACGATGTCCATGGCGGCATCCTTGAAGGCCTTGACGTGGACCGGATCGGAGCACTCGCTCCAGTTGCCGCGCATGCCGCTCCCCTCCGGCATCTTCTCAGTGAAGGGTTGGTTCTTCTGCTTTGCAGCCTGACGACGGTTCTCGTAGTCGTCCAACTCCTTCTTGTCCGAAGCGATCACGCCTTCGAAGTGCTTGACGATCTGCTGAAGGCCCCCGGAATGCTTCTCCAGGATGCTGTTGGACGCCAACTGATAGGTTTCGCGCCCCTTGGACGGGCTGGTCGCATCCATCAGCTTGCCCAGCGCCGTGGTTCCGGAGGAATTCGAGCGGAACGCCGTCGGCTTGCCGATCTCCGGGTCGCGCAGGTAGTCGTTCAGGCTCTTGGAGAACAGCGCCTTGGCGCCCTCCGGATCGCGCGCCCGGGTCAGGCCGTCGCAGATCATCTCGGCGAAGTCGCGCACGCCCTGGCTCTTCGGGCCGTCCTTGTCGTACGATTCCATTGCCTTGCGGATGTTGTCGATCGACATTTCCTGAATGCCCATCAGCGACGTGCCGTCCAGGGAGGTGTTGATTTTCTCGAGCGCCAGCTCCTTCCAGTCGACCTTCTGCTTGGCCGCTTCCTTCTTGATCTGATCGAACATCTGCTTGACGTTGCAACGCAGTTGCGCCGGATCCTTATCCTGAGACAGCGCGGAGGACTTCTTGTAGATGTCGTCCGGCGTCGCCTGCAGGTATTTCTTGGCAGCACCCTTGGTATGGGCCTTGTCCTGGCTCTCCAGACGGCTGTTGGCACCGTCGTGCCGGGCGGTCTCGCGCGCCTCGGCGTTGGCCTGCTTCAGTTCGGCGCGCCACTTGGTGAAGCGCGTGCCGAGATCGGCGAAGGCCTTGGCGATGGAGGCGCCGAAGCTCGACTTCGGCATGGTCCTCGTAGTCGTCGGGGCATCGACGCCGGTGCCGACCTGCGGTCCGGTATTCTTCTCGATGACGGCATTGCGCCGGACACCAATCTGGATGGGATTGCTGTTGTTGCTCCCGATGATCGCCATGTCCGCCCCCGGTGTCTGGATGATGGCCCAGACTACCGGGACGGGCATAACGGCGTTGTGATGTCCGGCACAGACCGAACAGCTTGAATCGAACTGTCGATTACTCCGCCGCCTCGCGCCGGTCGTCGGCACTCGTCGCCGAACCGGACCGCCCGAAGGACGGCCGGACAATGTCGGCCGCCGGTGCGACAGCCCGCTCCGGCACCGGGGTGCTTTCCGGCCCCGGAACGTGTTCCGGCACCGGAGCATGGTCCGGCATGACGGCGGCCGCCGCCCCGCCCGCATCCGTCGCCGGCAGGTCCGGGCGGACCCGGAAGGCGAGCGCGTAGGAGGCCGGCAGCACGAACAGGGTCAGCACGGTCGCGGCGATGATGCCGCCCATCATCGCGTAGGCCATCGGCCCCCAGAAGGCCGACTGCGCGATCGGGATCAGCGCCAGCACCGCCGCGGCGGCGGTCAGGATGATCGGACGGAACCGGCGCACGGCGGAGCCGACGGTCGCCTCCCAGGGCGACAGGCCGGCGGCGCGATCCTGCTCGATCTGGTCGATCAGGATGACCGAATTGCGCATGATGATGCCGGCCAGCGCGATCACGCCCAGAATGGCGACGAAGCCGAAGGCCGAGTTGGTCGCCAGGAGCGCCGCCGAAGCCCCGATCAGGCCGAGCGGGGCGGTCATGAAGACCAGCATCGCCTTGCCGAAATGCTGCAGTTGGATCATCAGCAGCACCATCATGACCAGGATCATGACCGGCGCCTTGGCGGCGATCGAATCCTGGCTCTTGGCCGATTCCTCGATGCCGCCCTGCATCTCGATGCCGTAGCCGGCCGGCAGCGCCTCGCGCAGCGGCTTCAAGGCCGCGTAGATGGCCGGGGTCACGTCGTTGCCCTGGATGCCGTCGGGGACCACGCCGCGCACCGTGATGGTCGGCAGCCGGTTGCGCCGCCATTCGACGCCCGACTCCAGCCGGGTCTCCAGCTTGGCGACCTGGGCGAGCGGGACCGAGCCGCCACGGTCGGTCGGCACATAGATGCCGTCGATCGCCGACAGGAGGCTGCGGGTCTCGGCCGGCTCGCGCACCATGATGGCGACGGTGCGTTCGCCATCCCGGAAGGTGCCGATCTGCGCGCCCGAGAGCGCCCCCTGCAGCGAGCGCCGGATCGTCTGCGAGGAGATGCCGAGGGCGCGGGCACGATCCTGGTCGATCGACAGCTTCAGCGTCGGCACCGGCTCGAGCCAATCGTCATGGATGTTGGACACGCGCGGATCCTCGCGGAACGCCTCCTTGACGCGATCGGCGATCCGCCGCACCTCGGCCCTGTCGGGACCCGAGACGCGCATCTGCACGGCCCAGCCCACCGGCGGCCCGTTGAACAGGCGATCGACCTTGAAGCGCACCGACGGGAAGTCCTCGGCCAGCCAGGTCCGGGTCTTGGCGATCAGCCTTTCGCGGGCCGGCAGATCCTTGGCGACGATCAGCAGCTGGGCGAAGTTCGGATTGCGCAGTTGCTGGTCGAGCGGCAGGTAGAAGCGTGGGGCGCCCTCGCCGATGAAGCTGGCCACGTAGCTCTGATCCGGATCGGCGGTCAGCCGCTTCTCCAGGGCGGCCGCCTGGCGCTCGGTCTCGCCGATGCCGCTGCCTTCCGGCAGCCAGAGGTCGACCAGGAGTTCGAGCCGGGTCGATTCCGGGAAGAAGCTCTTCGGAATGAACTTGAAGCCGTAGAGACTGCCGGCGAAGACGAGGCCGGTCACCATCAGCACCACGATGCGGTGGCGCACCGCCCAGCCGATGCTCGCCTTGAGGCCGCGATAGAAGCGGCTGTCATAGACGTCGTGATGGCCGCCCTCCGGGTGCCGGCGCTCCTTGAGCACCAGGGTGCCGATCCAGGGCGTGAAATAGACCGCCGCGATCCACGAGGTGACCAGCGCGATGCCGACCACCCAGAACAGCGAGTTGACATATTCGCCCGCCGTCGACGCGGCGAAACCGACCGGGATGAACCCGGCCGTCGTGATCAGCGTGCCGGTCAGCATCGGGAAGGCGGTCGAGGTGTAGGCGAAGCTCGCCGCCGACAGCTTGTCCCGCCCCTCCTCCAGCTTGCGCTCCATCATCTCGACCGCGATCATGGCATCGTCGACCAAGAGGCCGAGCGCGATGATCAGGGCGCCGAGCGAAATGCGCTGCAGGTCGATGCCCATCTGGGACATGACCGCGAAGGTCGCCGCCAGAACGAGCGGGATGGTTACCGCGACCACGATGCCGGCGCGCCAGCCGATCGAGATGAAGGAGACGACCAACACGATCGCCAGCGCCTCGATCAGCGCCTCGGCGAATTCGTGGATCGAGCCCTCGACGACCGAAGCCTGATCGGAGATGCGGCCGAGCTTGACGCCGACCGGCAGGTTGGCCTCCACGCCCTTGAGGGCGACGTGCAGCGCCTCGCCGACCACGGTGACGTTCTGCCCCTTGGCCATCACCATGCCGAGCAGGACGGCATCCTCGCCGTTGAAGCGGAACTTGCGATCCGCCGGGTCGATCAACCCGCGGGAGACGGTGGCGATGTCGCCGAGCCGGACCACCTGGGAGCCGACAGAAAGGCGGAGCTCCGCGAGATCCTCGACCGTCACCAGGGTGCCGCCGACGGTCAGCCGCACCGAACGCTCCGCCGTCTCGACCCGTCCGGCCGGATCGATCGAGGTCTGGGCGGCCAGCGCGCTGGAGATCGCCGCCACCGTGAGGCCGCGTTCGGCCAGCGTCCGGGAGGCAATGTCGATATAGACGCGTTCGTCCTGCGCACCGAGGACTTGCGCCTTCTCGATGCCCGGAACGGTCAGCACGACGTCCCGCGCCCGCTTGGCGTAGTCCTCCAGCTCGGGCGCCGAGAAGCCGCGCCCGGTAAAGGCGTAGAGGGCGATATAGGTGTCGCCGAATTCGTCGTTGAAATAGGGGCCGAGCACGCCGGACGGCAGGTCTCCGGCGATGTCGCCGACCTTCTTGCGCACCTGATAGAAGGCGTCGCTCACGTCGCGGCCGGCGGCCGAGCCCTTGATGTTGACCATGATGACCGTGCTGCCGGCGCGCGTGTAGGTCTTCAGGGTCTCCAGGTTGGGGGTTTCCTGGAGCTTGCGTTCCAGCTTGTCGGTGACCTGGTTCTGCATCTCCTCCAGCGTCGCGCCCGGCCAGACCGCCTGCACCACCATCACCCGGAAGGTGAAGTCCGGATCCTCCTTCTGCCCCATGCGGACCATGGCCAGGATGCCGGCCACCAGCGTGATGACGAAGAAGAACCGCGTCAGCCCCGGATGCTCGATGGCCCAGCGCGACAGGTTGAATCCGGAACGGGGATCGGGACGGGCCATGGCGGCCTCCAGCAAACGTCAGGAGGGAGGGTGCGCCCTGCGGCCGGGCCGCAGGGCGAACGAAACGGGGGGCGAACGAAACGGGCAGCGATCCGGGCGGGTCGGGCCGGATCAGGGGGCGGCGTGCGCCGTGGCGATCTCGGAGCCGGCCAGCCTGATCTTGCGGCCTTCGGTCATGAATTGCGCGCCGGCGGTGACGACCAGGTCGCCCGCGCCGAGGCCCTCGACGATGCGCACGCCCGCCGGTGCGGTCGGTCCGATCGTGACGCGGCGCGCCGAAACGGTCTCGCTCGAGCGATCGACCACCCAGACCACGGTCCCGTCGGGGCGCTGCGCGAGCGCGGCGAGCGGGACGACGACGGCCGCCGGGCCGCTCGGCACCGACGCCGTGACGGTCGCGGTCTGGCCGAGACGCAGGCGCTCGTCCTCCGGCAGGGCGATGCGCACCGCGAAGGTCCGCGAGATGGCGTCGGCGCTGCCGGCGACCTCGCGGACGCGGCCGGTCTGGACCAGATCGGGCTCGGCCCAATATCGCACCTCGACCATGTCGCCCTTGCGGAAATGGCGGATGTCCTGCTCGGGCACGGCGATGCGCGCTTCCTTCTCGCCGTCGCGCGCGATGGTCACCACGGCGGCGCCGGCGGCCACGACCTGACCGGCCTCGCCGCGCACCTCGGTGACGATGCCGGGACCGTCGGCCTTCAGGTCGGCATAGCCGATCTGGTTGAGGGCCTGGTCGCGGGCCGAGCCGGCGCTGTCGAGCGCCGCGACGGCCTGATCGGTCTCCAGGCTCGCCTTGTCCAGTGCCGCCTTGGCGACATGGCCCTTCTCGAACAGGCTGCGATTGCGCTCCAGCGCGTCGCGGGCGACCTGCACCCGCGCCTTGGCGCCCTCGACCGCCGCCTCCGCGGCCTGCAGCGCCAGCCGCAGATCGGCGGGATCGAGCCGCGCGACCGTGGTGCCGGCTTCGACGCGGTCGCCGACATTGACCAGACGCGCGACGATCTTGCCGCCGACGCGGAAGCCCAGGCCCGCGCTGATGCGCGCCTCCACGGCCCCCGAATAGCTCAGGTGCCGCTCCGATGCCGCGGTCGAAACCACCATCGCCTTGACCGGGCGGATCGGATCGGGCGCCGCCGCCTGCTCCTTGCAGCCCGCGAGCAGAAGGGCGGCCGCCACGAGGGCCGGGACCGTAACGAGCGCCGACGAACGAATGATCGCTGACATATTCTGATTTTCCTCAGTCCGCGGACAAAAAAACACGCGGGCGCCCGGGGCGTCCGCGCGAGGGTCTGGTCAGGGCCGCAAGGCGCGCAGAATGAAGTCGGCCATCTCCTCGGGACCGGCACGGTCGGAATCCTGAAGACACTGCACGACCAGTTCCGGGTGGATATGGGTGACGAAGCACTGGTGGGTCCGTCGCGCGACCCGCACCGGATCGCCGGCCGCGAATTCGCCGCTTGCCATGCCCTCCGCGATCACCTCGGCGAAGACCGCGGTGGTCTCGTGGATGAAGCGCCGGACCACCTCCCACTGCTCATGGATGGCCACCGAGACCATCTCGTGCACCTTCTTCTCGTCGAGGAAGACTTCGACGGTCTGGTAATGATTGGCGAGCAGCAACGCCCGCACGCGTTCGGCCGGGGTGCCGGGTCCGCGCGCGATCGTGCGGCAGTGGGCGACGCGCGCCGACAGCATCCGGTCCGCGATCGCCTCGTTGATCGCCGCCTTGGAGGGAAAGAACCGGTAGACGTTGGCCGGCGACATGCCCAACTCGCGGGCGATGTCGGCGACCGTCGTCTTGGTATATCCATAGTGGCGGAACAGGCGCTCGGCCTCATCGAGGATTCGGGTCCTCGTATCGTGCCGGGCCTCGTCGATGGCATGCGCGGTCATGGGGCGTTCCAGATTGCAGCAATTGATTTCTGACGAATTTCAAAATTCATCACCCATATAGTCGACGGCTGGCGACCCGTCAATTCCCCGATGGCCGGACGGCATTGAGCGGGCCGGTGCGTTGGGCTAGAGCAGAGGGGATCGGCGCGATGCCGCGCGAAAACCCGCAGCGGCCAAAGATGGCAGCGCTTCCAACTCCACATCAGAGGCCTGCATGCCGACCAAGCACGATGTCGCCCTCCGCACCGAGATCATCGCCGTGGCCTGCGACATGGCCCGCACCGGGCTGACCTTCGGCACCGCCGGCAACATCTCGGTCCGCGTCGACGGCGGCTTCCTGGTGACGCCCTCGGGCATCCCCTACGAGAGGACGACGCCGGACCAGATCGTCTTCTGCGATCTCGACGGCGGCTACGAGGGCGAGTGGATGCCGTCGGTGGAATGGCGGCTGCACCGCGACATCTATCTGAATCTACCGGCCGCCCAAGCGGTGGTCCATGTCCACTCGCCCTATGCGACCGCCCTCTCCTGCTTGCGCATCGACATCCCGGCCTTCCACTACATGATCGGCAAGCAGGGCGGCCCGACGCTGCGCACCGCGCGCTACGCCACCTTCGGCACGGCCGAACTCTCCGACGCGATGATCGAGGCGCTCGCCGACGACCGCACCGCGTGCCTGCTCGCCAATCACGGCCAAATCGCCTACGGCAAGTCTCTCGCCCAGGCCTATTCGGTCGCCGGCGAGGTCGAATATCTGTGCCGCCAATACGCCATCGTCCGCACCCTCGGCACGCCCGTCATCCTCGACGACACCGAGATGACCGAGGTCATGCGCCGCTTCCGCACCTACGGCAAGCAACCCCGCGACTGCACCCCCGAGGAGGTCGCCATGATGGACCGTCCGGTCCGGCGGGATGGGTGAAACTCGGCTTGACGGCTAGTCTTCCAACAGAAACGTCAGGCGATCCCGCGCCAACATCTACTCCTTTCCACGGATTGAAACCGTCACAATCAGGCTAACCCTAAATAACCAGAAGGGAAAGACAGTACGCTATGATCGGAAACTCAACTCTTCACGGCAAGAGAAACGGACACCTTGGCGCTGTTCACGCAAGGCATCGCTATTGATTCACCCTTTATGTCAAAATGACTTTAGCAGCGTCAGTCGCTGTATCCGTGTTACCCTTAAACAGACCCTTTACGAAACTCGAGAACGAACCGACAATTCCACCCGCAAGTTCACTGACGGCCTTGTCGCCGATCTTCCCGGCGAGCTTCATAACAATTTCGGTCATGACGCCGGTCGCGCTCTTGTCAGCAATGATGCCGAATTCGACCAGTCTTGCCGCGACAGTTTCGGCAGAGTCTTTAGCCTCCGTGGCCATGAACTCGGCGAGAGCATCCGGAGAGAGGCATACAATTTCCGAATTGAATGACCCATCGACAGTGTGATGAATTTTTTGCAGTCGCGACGAAAAGTATTCGCGGACGAAGCGATTTGAAATCGTCAGCTTGATTGTCCTTCCATCTTTGCCGTCGCTTAAAAACTTAGCCGAAATGAGAATAGATACAATTTCGTCTACCAGTTCGGCGTCCGTTGGCTGGTTGCGCAGATACCACGCCTGAACCAAGGACTTCACCTTCGAAGGCGGCACCGTCAACAGCTTTGAAATTTCAAAGGCTTGAGCCTTCGGATCGACGATACCTGCCTTTATCATTAAATCGAAGACGAGAAGGTCAATTTCCGTCTTTGAGTGCGCCCCAAACGCCGGATTGGCATAGGTGCTCAGGAATTCGTCAGCAAAGGCTGCCGCAACTTGTGGAGTCGAGAAGAGTGAGCCTGATGGTCCTATCCGCTGGAGTGCCATCCGCGTCCTTCCCCGTTTCTGTTATTTCAGAATCTTTCAAAACCGAAATGACACTGAAATACATCGGTCGAATCAACCGTTGTACAGGGAAACTATACTACTGGTGACGGGGGATAAAGTCACGCCTCGGCCGCGGCCTTTGAGGATCTGAATCCCCCGCCAAAATACAAGGAGCCTCTCCTACTCCGCCGCTTCCCGCACCGAACGCTTGTCGACCCGGGCGGCGCAGTATTTGAACTCCGGGATCTTGCCGAAGGGGTCGAGCTGCGGGTTGGTCAGGAAGTTGGCGGCGGCCTCGTTGAAGCAGAAGGGGACGAAGACGAAGCCTTCCGGGCAGTCGCGGTCGGCGCGCAGCGTCAGTTCGATCTCGCCACGCCGGGTGGACACCTGCACGACCTCGCCGGCCCGCATCTCGCGACGGAGAATCTCGCGCGGGTTCATCAGCGCGACGGGCTCGGGCTCCAACGCGTCGAGCACGCCGGCACGCCGGGTCATCGAGCCGGTATGCCAGTGTTCGAGCATGCGCCCGGTCGAGAGCACCAGCGGGAACTCCACATCCGGCATCTCGTCGGGCGGCAGCACGTCGGCCGGTACGATCCGGGCGCGGCCGTCGCGGGTCGGGAAGCCTTGGGCGAAGATGATCTCGTTGCCGGGCCGGTCCGGCGCGTCGGCCGGATAGGTCACGCTCTCCTCGCGCATCACGCGGTCCCAGGAGATGTTCTTCAGCGACGGCATGGTCGAGGCCATCTCGGCGAACACGTCGGCGACGGTCTCGTAGGACCAGCCGACGCCGATGCGCCGGCCGATATCGTAGAGGATCTCCCAATCCTGCCGCGCCTCGCCCGGCAGGTTGAGCGCCGGGCGGCCCATCTGCACCTGACGGTTGGTGTTGGTGTAGGTGCCGAGCTTCTCGGCATGGGCCGAGGCGGGCAGGATCACGTCGGCATAGAGCGCGGTCTCGGTCAGGAAGATGTCCTGCACGACCAGATGGTCGAGCCGGCACAAGGCCGCCCGGGCATGGTTCTGGTCCGGATCCGACATGGCCGGGTTCTCGCCCTGCACATACATCGCCTTGATCTTGCCCTCATAGGCCTCGTCGATGATCTCGACCACGGTCAGGCCGCGCTTCGGATCGAGCGTGCGGCCCCACAGATCCTCGAAGCGGCCGCGCACGTCCGGGTTCTCGACCGACTGATAGTCCGGGAAGACCATCGGGATCAGGCCGGCATCGGAGGCGCCCTGGACGTTGTTCTGGCCGCGCAGCGGATGCAGGCCGGTGCCGGGCCGGCCGACATGGCCGGTGATCAGCGCCAGCGCGATCAGGCAGCGGGCATTGTCGGTGCCGTGGGTATGTTGCGAGACGCCCATGCCCCAGAAGATGATCGAGCGTTCCGAGGTCGCGTAGGTGCGCGCCACCTCGCGCAGCGTCGCGGCCGCGATGCCGCAGACCGGCTCCATCGCCTCGGGCGTGAAGTCGGCCACCTTGGCCTTCAGCGCCTCGAAGCCGTCGACATTGGCCTGGATATACTGCTCATCATAGAGCTTCTCGGTGACGATGACGTTCAGCATGGCGTTGAGCATCGCCACGTCGGCACCCGGCTTGAACTGCAGCGAACGCCAGGCGAAGCGCGACAGGCCCTGGCCGCGCGGGTCCATCACGACGATCTTCTTGCCGGCCTTGGCGGCCTGCTTGAAATAGGTGTTGGCGACCGGATGGTTCTGCTCGGGGCGCGCGCCGATGACGATGATGAAATCGGCATCCGCCGCCGCCATGAACGGCGCCGAGACCGCACCCGAGCCGACGCCCTCCATCAGCGCCGCGACCGAGGAGGCATGGCACAGCCGGGTGCAATGATCGACATTGTTGGAGCCGAAGCCGACCCGGACCAACTTCTGGAACAGATAGGCTTCCTCGTTGGTGCCCTTGGCCGAGCCGAAGCCGGCGAGCGCATGGGGACCATGGGTGTCGCGCGTGCGGGCGAGCCCGGAGGCCGCCCTCTCCAGCGCCTCCTCCCAGGTCGCCTCGCGGAAATGTGTCCAGGGATTGGCCGGATCCGGCAGGTTGTCGAGCGACTTGGCCACGCCCTCGCGGCGGATCAGCGGCTTCTTCAGGCGCTGCGGATGGCGCACATAGTCGAAGCCGAAGCGGCCCTTGACGCACAGCCGGTTCTCGTTAGACGGGCCGTCGCGGCCATCGACCTGGACGATCCGGTCGTCCTTGACGGCGACCTTGGTCTGGCAGCCGACGCCGCAATAGGGGCAGACGGAATTGACGACCTTGTCGGCCCAGACGGTACGCGTCTTGGCCTCGGCATCCATCAGGCTCTTCTCGAAGAGCGCACCGGTCGGGCAGGCCTGGACGCATTCGCCGCAGGCCACGCAGGTGCTGTCGCCCATCGGATCGTTGATGTCGAAGACCGGCTTCATGGCGTGGCCGCGGCCCGCCATGCCGATCACGTCATTGACCTGGACCTCGCGGCAGGCGCGTACGCACAGGCCGCAGGAGATGCAGGCATCGAGATTGACCGCGATCGCCGGATGCGACACGTCCGCGGCGGGCGCGTGGCCGGCCGGATAGCGCGAGGCTTCGACGCCCATCGCGTCGACCCATTTCCAGAACGAGGAATCCGGGTCGCGGTGGCCCTCGCGGGCCGGCTGGTCGGCGAGCAGGAGCTCGAACACCATCTCGCGCGACTTCTTGGCCCGTTCGGAGGCGGTCTTGACCACCATGCCGGGCGCCGGCATGCGCACGCAGGAGGCGGCCAGCACGCGCTCGCCCTCGATCTCGACCACGCAGGCCCGGCAGTTGCCGTCGGCCCGATAGCCCGGTTCCGGCAGCCAGCACAGATGCGGGATCTCGGTTCCGACGCGCTCGGCCACCTGCCAGATCGTCTCGCCCGGCCGCGCCTCGACTTCACGTCCGTCGAGGGTGAAGGTGATGGTGTCGGTCATGGGTGTCTCCCGCCCTTGCATTCAAGGATTGTGACGCAGGTTGTTGTGGTTGCAGCCGCCGGGCGGCCGGATATAGCGTTGCGCGATGGAGATTCTGTTCTTTGTCGACGAGGACGGCCGCAAGCCTTTCGCGATTTGGCGGCGTGGACTCGACCCGGCCGCCCGAATTCGCGTCGACCGGATGTTGGAGCGTCTCGCCTCAGGCAATCTCGCCAGCCTGAAGGGCGTCGGCGCGGGCGTTCTGGAAGCCCGGATCGACTGGGGACCCGGCTATCGGCTATATATGGGGCGCGACGGCGAGAGGCTGCTGATCCTGCTCGAAGGCGGAACCAAATCGCGCCAATCCGACGATATCGCGACCGCGAAGAAGCGATGGGCGATGTACAAGCGCCAGAAGGGACAAGGCGATGATTAGCACCCATTCCGTCTGGCCCGAGCTCGAAGCCGATGTCGGCGCCGATCCCACCTATCGCGACCTGATGATCGCCGAAGCCGGAACTGCCTTCCTGGAAGGAGAGTTCGAGGTCGCCCGCGGCCTCTTGCGTACCGTTGTCCGGGGCGCGTTCGGATACGACAGCGTGGCCGCCGCGGCGAGCCTGCCGCGAGCAAAACTGGTCCGCGCCCTGCGCCGCTCCGAACCGGCGTCCGCCGCCACCGTGCGGGTCGTTCTGACGGCCGTCAGCCGCCTGGCGGGCATTCGGCTGCAGGTCGAACCGGCCCGGCTCGAAGAGGCCGCGCAAGCCGCCGAATAGCCCCGCACGCACCTGCGCATGCGCCCGCCCCCGCGCGCCGGCCGGGCGGCCCTGGTGCCGGGCGCTCACTTCCCGGCGCCCGCGAAATAGGTCAGCCAGTGGTTGACCGGGTTGGAGGCGGCCTGGCCGAGGCCGCAGATCGAGGCATCGCGCATGACCTGCATCAGGTCGCGGATCGCGCTCTCCTCGACCGGCGCGCCGCTCTTCAGGAGCGCGACCATCTTCTCGCTGCCGACCCGGCACGGCGTGCACTGGCCGCAGCTCTCCTCCTTGAAGAAGGACATCAGGTTCAGCGCCGCCGCCTTGATGTCGTCCTGGTCGGACAGGATCACCACCGCGTGCGAGCCGACGAAGCCACCGAATTTCTCGAAGGTGCCGAAATCGAGCGGCAGGTCGCCCATCTCGGCCGGGAAGATGCCGCCCGAGGCGCCGCCCGGCAGGAAGCCCGCAAAGGCATGACCGTCGAGCATGCCGCCGCAATGCTGGTCGATCAGTTCGCGCACCGAGATGCCGGCCGGCGCGACCTTCACGCCCGGCTGGCGCACGCGGCCGGAGACCGAATAGGACCGGAAGCCCTTGTGGCCTTCCTTGCCTTGCGACGAGAACCAGACCGCGCCCTTCTCGACGATGTCGCGCAGCCAGTAGAGCGTCTCGACATTGTGGTTCAGCGTCGGCCGGCCGAACAGGCCGACCTCGGCGATATAGGGCGGCCGGTGGCGCGGCATGCCGCGCTTGCCCTCGATCGATTCGAGCATCGCCGACTCTTCGCCGCAGATATAGGCCCCCGCGCCGCGGCGCAGTTCGATCGGCGCATGGGCGGCGAGACCGGACAATTCGACGGCGGCGATCTCCTTGGCGAGGATGTCGAGCACGGTCGGATATTCGTCGCGCATGTAGATGTAGATGCGCTCGGCCCCGACCGCCCAGGCGGCGATCAGCGCGCCCTCGATCATCCGGTGCGGGTCGGTTTCGAGATAGTGGCGGTCCTTGAAGGTGCCGGGCTCGCCCTCGTCGCCGTTGACGGTCATCAGGCGCGGGCCCTTGTAGCCGCGCACGAACTGCCACTTGCGGCCGGCCGGGAAGCCGGCGCCGCCGAGGCCGCGCAGGCCCGCATCCGACAGGATCGCGATCAACTCCTCCGGGGTATGCCCGCCCTTCAGACAGGCCTCGAGCAGCCGATAGCCGCCATCGGCGCGGTAGTCGTGGAAGCTGCGGTAATGGGGCACCTCCGGCGCGGTGCGACCGGCCTCGACCGCCGCGGTCACGGTCTCGACGCTGGCATGGCCGAAGGCATGGCGGCCGACCATCACGGCCGGCGCCTCGGCGCAGCGGCCCATGCACGGCGCATGCACGACGCGCACCTCGGCCGCATCGAGCCCCGACTTCAGCGCCGCGGTCAGCGCCTCCGCGCCGGCCAGCGCGCAGGACAGGGAATCGCAGACCCGGATGGTCAGCTTGGCCGGGGCGGGCTCGCCTTCGCGGACCACGTCGAAATGGTGATAGAAGCTCGCCACCTCGAAGACCTCGGCCTGGGCGAGGCGCATTTCGTGGGCGAGCGCGTTGAGATGGCGCGCATGCAGGCAGCCGAACATGTCCTGGATCAGATGCAGATGCTCGATCAGCAGGTCGCGCCGGCGCGGCCGATCCATCAGCAGCGCGCGCACCTCCGCCAGGGCCAGTTCGTCGATCGGCCGGCCCTTGGGCTTGGAGATGTCGCGTCCCTTGCCCGGGCCGCCCGTGATCTTGCGCTGGATGTTCAAGGTTTCCCCCTCAGCGTCTCGTTCTTGGTTGCCGGCCGCCGCGACCGGACCGGACGAACCGGGCCGGCATCGGCCGCCGACGCCCGGGACGCGCCGGACGCGGCGTCCACGACCGAACGATCGGCCCGAGATGCGGCCAGAACAAGATGGCCCGCATCCGGACCCTCCGGCGTGGCGCAGGGAAAATAGCCCCTGGCTATGCCCCGCGCGCCTGGAATTATGATCATTCCAGCGATGAGCGGGAGTTATGGCTGAGGAAACGGAAAGGCCGCCGGACGGAGCCCGGCGGCCTGTCTTCGCGTGGCGATGGCGATCAGCGCGGCGCGAGCCGGATCGCCCCGTCGAGGCGGATCGTCTCGCCGTTGAGCATCGGATTCTCGATGATCGAACGCACCATGGCGGCATATTCCGACGGCCGGCCGAGGCGCGAGGGGAACGGCGTCTGGCGGCCGAGGCTGTCCTGGACCTCCTGCGGCAGGCCCTTGAGCATCGGCGTCTCGAAGAGACCCGGCGCAATCGTCATGACTCGAATGCCGAGGGGCGCGAGGTCGCGCGCGACCGGCAGGGTCAGGCCGACCAGGCCTGCCTTCGAGGCCGAATAGGCCGCCTGGCCGATCTGGCCGTCGAAGGCGGCGACGGAGGCGGTCGCGATCATCACCCCGCGCTCGGCATTCTCGCCGACCGGGTCGAGCGCCGCCATGCCGGTCGCCGCATGCGCCATGGCCCGGAAGGCGCCGGTCAGGTTGATGGCGATGGCCTTCTCGAACAGGCCCATCGGGTGCGGCGCCCCCTTGGCGGTGGTCTTCGCACCCGGCGCGATGCCCGCGCAGGCGACAAGCAGGCGCTCGGGCCCGTGCGCGGCGCGCGCGGCCGCGAAGCCCGCCACCATGCTGGCCTCGTCGGTCACGTCGACCGCACAGAAGATGCCGCCGATCTCGGCCGCCAGGGCCTCGCCCTTCGCCTGGTCGAGATCGAACAGCGCGACCTTGACGCCGCCGGCGGCCAGCATCCTGGCGGTCGCCTCGCCCAGGCCGGAGGCGCCACCGGTGACGACCGCGGCCTTGATCTCGTCGAGACGCATGGATTTCTCTCCCTGATTTGACTTGTCGAGCCTGAAGCGGAGAAACCGCCCGGCGGTCGGCCTTGTCAATGACCCGCTCGTTGGAGAGTCCGAAAGCCGTTCCGGCACCGACGATGCCCGCCCCGCCTACAAAAGAGGCAGCGGACGCCCCGCGAAGGGGCATGACCGGAGCGCCGGATCGAGGCTAGCATGACGCGGATTCCCTATGCCGGGGCTCTTCGCATCCGCCGCCCCTCGTCGAGGTCGTCGCCATGAAACTCGTCTCCCGCTCCCTCTCCGCCGCCGGCCTCGCGCTCGCCGCCCTGCCGGTTCTCGCCACGGCGGCTTCCGCCCATCCGGGCCATGAAGTGGTGGCGAATTTCTCCAGTGGCCTGGCGCATCCCGTCCACGGGGCCGACCATGTCCTCGCCATGGTGGCGGTCGGCCTGCTGGCCGCGCGCTTCGGCGGACGCACGCTGGTCCTGCTGCCGGCCGCCTTCGTCACGGCCATGCTGGCCGGCGGCCTCGCCGGCGTCGTCCTGGGCGGCCTGCCCGCGGTCGAGCCGGGCATCCTGGCCTCGATCGTCGTGCTCGGCCTCGCGGCGGGCGTCGGCGGGCTGGTACCGGCCGGCGCGGCCCTGGCGATCACGGCCGTCTTCGCGGTGTTCCACGGCGCCGCCCACGGCATGGAGATGCCGGCTTCCGGCCCGGCCGCGGCCTATTTCGCCGGCTTCGCCCTGGCGACCGCGCTGCTGCATGCCGCCGGCATCGGGCTCGGCCTGCTGGCCTCGCGCCTGGGCCGGCTGGCCTCGAGCGCCGCCGGCCTGTCGGTCGCGGCGGCCGGCATCGCGATGGCGGCGGGTCTGCTCTGAACGCCGGCCGGGATCAGGCTGCCGCGACCGGGATCAGGCCGCGGCCTGCAGCATGGCGGCGGACAGGCGGCGGTAGAAGGCCTGCCAGGCGGCGGCGGTCTGCGGCGTGAAGGCGGCTCCGAAATGCCGGCCGAGCGCCCAGAGCAACGCCTCCTCGACCAGCGCATAGTCGGCGCTGCCGGCCCCGAGCGCGGCATGCTGGCGCCCGAGCGCCGCGAGTTCCGCCTCGAGGACCGACGGATTGTCGATCATCTGAACCGCAGCGTCGATCATGTCGGCGAACTTGCGGTTCTGCGCGCTCATGTCGTCGGGAAACACGGCCCGGATCCGCGGGGCGATCGCGAACAGGCGCATGTAGAAATTGTTCACGACCGGGATCGGATCGGGCCTGAGGCTTTCGAGGCTGGCCCGCACGAGGGCGGCGTCGTCACGGGTCACGGGGCGGTCTCCGGCTTTCCGCAGCGGCGTCTTGATAGAGGCTGCGACGACGGATCGCCAGCCCAAGCGTTGGGCAGTCCGCGCAGTTGTTTTAATCTTGAAATTTTGAAGGCTGGAGTTAATCTGCCTTCACGAACGGCCGGCACGGGAGGTGCGCAGGCCGCGAATTCGGATAATGTCCGCCGGGAGCCGCCCGGTCAGGCGGCAGTCATCCGTTTGGGAGTGCCAGACCATGAAACTGAAACTGGCGGCTACGGTCGCGCTCGGTGCCCTGCTCGCGTCCGGCGGGGTTGTGCTCGGCACCTCCGCGGCTTCGGCCGACCCGGTCAAGATCGGGCTCGTCTCCACCCTGTCCGGTCCGTCCGCGGCGCTCGGCGTGCATATGCGCGACGGCTTCCAGCTCGCCGTGAAGGAACTCGGCGGCAAGCTCGGCGGGCAGCCGACCGAAGTCGTGGTGGTCGATGACGAGCTGAAGCCCGACGTCGCGGTGACCAAGGTCAAGGCGCTCCTGGAGCGCGACAAGGTCGACGTGGTCGCCGGGGTGGTCTTCTCCAACGTGATGATGGCCGTCGCCAAGCCGGTCTTCGATGCCGAGACCTTCCTGATCTCCGGCAATGCCGGCCCCTCGCCGCTCGCCGGCAAGGCCTGCTCGCCCTTCTTCTTCTCGGCCTCCTATCAGAACGACCAGAACCACGAGGTCATGGGCAAGTTCGCCCAGGACAAGGGCTACAAGCGCGTCATCCTGATGACGCCGAACTACCAGGCCGGCAAGGATTCGATGGCCGGCTTCAAGCGCCACTTCAAGGGCGAGGTGGTCGACGAGATCTTCACCCAGCTCGGCCAGCTCGACTTCTCCGCCGAGCTCGCCAAGATCGCCGCCGCCAAGCCGGATGCGATCTTCACCTTCATGCCCGGCGGCATGGGCGTGAACCTGGTCAAGCAATATGCCCAGGCCGGGCTGGCCGGACAGATTCCGTTCCTGTCGGCCTTCACCATCGACGAGACCACCCTGCCGGCGATCCAGGACGCCTCGATCGGCCTGTTCTCCGGCGCCGAATGGGCACCGAGCCTCGACACGGCCGAGAACAAGGCCTTCGTGGCGGCCTATGAGAAGGAATATGGCGTGGTGCCGTCGCTCTATGCGGCGCAGGGCTACGACGCCGCCAAGCTGATCGACGGCGCCTTGAAGGCGACCGGCGGCAAGGTCTCCGACAAGACCGCCTTCCGCAAGGCGCTGGCGGCCGCCCCCTTCAAGTCGATCCGCGGCGACTTCAAGTTCAACACCAACGGCTTCCCGGTCCAGGACTTCTATGTCGTCAAGGCGGTGAAGCGCGCCGACGGCAAGTTCGCCACCGAGGTCGTCGCCAAGGTGTTCGACGACGCCAAGGACGCCTATGCGGGCGACTGCCCGCTGAAGTGACCCGCCCGCCGGTCAGTCCGGCGTCTCCCTCCGGACGGGCGGCGTTCGGCCGCCGTCCGCCCGGTTCCGGTCGGTCGCATTGAGGTTCAGCGGATGAACACCACCCTCCTCCTCGTCCAGACCCTGAACGGGCTGCAGCTCGGGGTGATCCTGTTCCTGGTCGCGGCCGGGCTGACGCTGGTCTTCGGCGTCATGGACTTCATCAACCTCGCCCACGGCGTCCAGTACATGCTCGGCGCCTATCTGACCGCGACCGCGGTCGCCTGGACCGACCATTTCGGGCTCGGCCTGGCGCTCGGCATGCTGGCCACGCTGGCGGCCGGCTTCGTCCTGGAGATCCTGGTCTATCGTCACCTGACCGGGCGCGACCATCTGGAACAGGTGCTCGCCACCTTCGGGCTGATCCTGTTCATGACCGAGGGCGTCAAGATGGTGTTCGGCGCTTCGCCGATCGCCATGCGGACGCCCGAAATCCTGTCCGGCTCGGTCGTGCTGATGCCGGGCCTGCTCTATCCGGTCTGGCGCATCGCCATCATCGCCTCCGGGCTCGGCGTGGCGCTGCTGCTCTGGCTCCTGGTCGCGCGCACTCGGATCGGCATGCTGGTCCGCGCCGGCTCGACCCATGCGCCGATCGTCTCCGCGCTCGGCGTCGACATCGACCGGCTGTTCATGATCGTGTTCGCCTTCGGGGCGATGCTGGCCGGCTTTGCCGGCTCGATGGCCGCGCCGATCCTGTCGGTCGAACCGAACATGGGCGACGGCGTGCTGATCCTGGCCTTCGTGGTGATCGTGATCGGCGGCATCGGCTCGATCCGCGGCGCCTTCCTGGCCGCCCTGCTGGTCGGGCTGGTCGACACGCTCGGCCGGGCCTTCATGACCGACATCCTGAAACTGTTCTTCGCCAATTCCTCCGCCGCCAAGGCCGGGCCCGCGCTCGCCTCCATGCTGATCTACGTGGTCATGGCGCTGATCCTGTTCTTCCGGCCGCAGGGCCTGTTTCCGGCGGAGCGCCGCTGACCATGGCCACCGCGCCCGCCGCCAACGACAATGCCCGCCCGAGCCGTCTCGGACCGTTCCTGCGCTCGCCGGCCTTCGGGCTGGTGCTGGTCGCCCTGCTGGCGGCCGCGCCCGCGGCCGCTGTCCTGCTCGGCCAGCCCTTCTGGCTGACCATGGCGACCCGCGTCGCCATCTTCGCGCTGGCCGCCCTGTCGCTCTCCTTCATCCTCGGCCAGGGCGGGCTGGTCAGCTTCGGCCATGCCGCGCCCTTCGGCATCGGCGCCTATGCGGTGCTGATCCTGGCCGATCTCGGCTTCACCGATGCGCTCGTCGCCTTCCCCGTGGCCTTCCTGGCGGGCGCGCTGTTCTCCGGCGTGACCGGGACGGTCGCGCTCAGGACGCGCGGCGTCTATTTCATCATGATCACGCTGGCGCTCGCCCAGATGGCCTTCTTCACCTTCACCAGCCTGTCGGCCTATGGCGGCGACGACGGCATGACGCTGTGGGCGCGCTCCACCGTCGCCGGGCAGAAATGGCTGAAGAACGATCTTACCTTCGCCTATCTGGCGATCGGCCTGCTGGCCCTGTTCCTGGTCCTCGGCAACCGCGTGCTGGCCTCCCGCTTCGGGCGCGTGTTCCGCGGCCTGAAGGAGAACGAGAGCCGGCTCGCCGCGCTCGGCTACGACGCCTATCCGGTCCGCCTGGTCGCCTATGCGCTGGCCGGCGGCGTCGCCGCGGTCGCCGGGGCGCTGCTCGCCAACCAGACCGAATTCGTCTCGCCGGCCTATATGGCCTGGCAGCGCTCGGGCGACCTGATCGTGATGGTCGTGCTCGGCGGGCTCGGCCCGCTGCACGGCGCCATCGTCGGCGCGGCCGTGGTGCTGGTCGTCGAGGAGACGCTGTCGCATCTGACCGAGCACTGGAAGATCATCTTCGGCCCGCTCCTGATCCTGATCGTGCTCCTGCGCGGCGGCCTCATCGCCCGCATCCTGGGAGGCCGCCGTGGCTGACCCGATCCTCAAGCTCGACGATCTCTCCAAGAATTTCGGCGCCCTGCCGGTCACCCGCCACGTCTCGCTGGAGGTGCTGCCCGGCGAGATCCATGCCGTGATCGGCCCGAACGGCGCCGGCAAGACGACGCTGATCAACCAGATCTCGGGCGTCCTGAAGCCCGACCGCGGCCGGGTCCTGTTCGCCGGCCAGGACGTGACCCGTCTCGGCGTCGCCGCCCGGGCGCGGCTCGGCCTCGCCCGCATCTTCCAGATCTCCAGCGTGGTCGCCGGCTTCTCGGCGCAGGAGAATGTGGCGCTCGCCGCCCAGGCCAAGGCCGGCTCCTCGTTCCGCTTCCTGAAGCCCGCTCGGGCCGACCGGGCGATCGAGGACAAGGCCGCCGAGAGCCTCGCCGCCGTCGGCCTCGCCCGGCGCGCCGACGTGGCCGCCGCGCTCCTCTCGCACGGCGAGAAACGCGCGCTGGAACTGGCCATGGCGCTCGTCCAGGCGCCGCGCCTCGTGCTGCTCGACGAGCCGATGGCCGGCACCGGCAAGGCCGAAACCGAGCGGCTGACCGAGCTTCTCGCCGGCCTGCGCGGCCGCCTGCCGATGCTCCTGATCGAGCACGACATGGCCACCGTCTTCGCGCTCGCCGACCGGATCACCGTGCTGGTCGAAGGCGCGGTCGCGGCGAGCGGGTCGCCCGAGGCCATCCGCAACGACCCGGTCGTCCGCCGGGCCTATCTCGGCGAGGACGCCCACGCATGACCGCCCCCCTCCTCCGCATCGAGGCGCTCGAAGCCGGCTACGGCGCCGCGCAGGTCCTGTTCGGCGTCACGCTCGACATCGAGGCCGGCTCGGTCACGACGCTGATCGGCCGCAACGGCATGGGCAAGACGACCACCATCCGCACCGTCTTCGGCCTGATCCGGCCCAAGGCCGGCCGCGTCCAGGTCGAGGGCCGCGATCTCGCCGGCGCGCCGCCCTACCGCATCGCCCAGGCCGGGCTCGGCTATGTGCCGGAAGGCCGCCACATCTTTCCGCGCCTCGGCGTGGAGGAGAACCTGACCGCCACCGCCGCCAGCCGGCAGGGCCGCTCGGCCTGGACGCTGGAGCGGGTCTACCAGTTCTTCCCGCGCCTGAAGGAACGGCGCGGCAATCTCGGCACTCAGCTGTCGGGCGGCGAACAGCAGATGCTGGCGATCGGCCGCGCGCTGATGACCAACCCGAAGCTGCTCGTGCTCGACGAGGCGACCGAAGGCCTCGCCCCGGTGGTGCGCGCCGAGATCTGGCAGGTGCTCGAAGCCCTCAAGCGCGAGGGCCTCGCCATCCTGGTGGTCGACAAGAATCTCGAAGCCCTCGCCCGCCTCGCCGACCGCCACGCCATCCTGGAGAAGGGCGAAATCGTCTGGACCGGCACCACCCCCGACCTGAAGGCTCCCGGCGGCCCGATCGAACGCTACCTCGCATTCTGATTTTTCGCCCGGCGCTCCGGCCGGGAGTGTGCTGCACTCCGGTCGGGAATGCGCGGACCCAAAATGCGCCGCGAAATAGCGCATTCATCCCCAGATCCGCAGGCGCCCCCGGATCTCTTCCAAGCCTGAGGGCACCCCCGATCATTCCCGGGCCTGTGGCCACGCGACGATCTCCCGGCCGCATCCCCGGACAAGGCCCGAAGGGCCGCCGATCCGGGGCCTACTCGCCTCGCAACGGCATCAAGATCGGCAGTCCGATCAATAGCTTGTCGCATGTGGCAAGCAGAGTAGGTCCCGGCTCTCCGCTGTCGCTGCGGCCGGGAATGCGGTGCGAGATGGTGCGTCCATCACCGGATCGGCGGACGCCCCCGGATCTCTTCCACAGGCACCCCCGATCTCTTCCGCGGGCGCCCCCCGGATCTCGTCCGCGACCACCCTCTATCTTCTCCGCGGGCGCCCCCCAATCTCCCAGCCGCATCCCCGGACAAGGCCCGAAGGGCCGCCGATCCGGGGCCTACTCGCCTCGCGGCGGCATCAAGATCGCGTGTGGCGACAAGCACTTGCGACGCGTCGCCAGCAGAGTGGGTCCCGGCTCTCCGCTACGCTCCGGCCGGGAATGCGCTGCGAGATGGCGCATCCATCCCCAGATCCGCGGGCGCCCCTCGATCTCTTCCACTGACGCCCCCCGATCTCTTCCGCGGGCGCCCCCGATCTCCCGGTCGCATCCCCGGACAAGGCCCGAAGGGCCGCCGATCCGGGGCCTACTCACCGCGCAGCGGCATCAAGATCGCGTGTGGCGACAAGCACTTGCGGCGCGTCGCCAGCAGAGTGGGTCCCGGCTCTCCGATACGCTGCGGCCGGGAATGCGCTGCGAGATCGCGCATCCATCCCCAGATCCGCGGACGCCTCTCGATCTCGGCCGCGGACGCCTCTCGATCTCTGCCGCGGGCGCCCCTCGATCTCTTCCACAGGCACCCCCGATCTCTCCCACAGGCACCCCCATCTCTCCCGCGACCGCCCCCGATCTCTCGGCCGCATCCCCGGACAAGGCCCACCAGCGCGCGTCCGCAATATTACGAATAATTAATCCGCTCGACAGGGCACGTTTAGGTCCGTTCGGCGATTGTCCAGTCCATCGACGGCGCGCTTCCGCAGCCCGCCGTTCACCGAAACACTGGACGGAGCTCACTCCATGACCCTCGAAGACGTGAAGAAGGCCGGCAGTCTGATCGCGGCACGGCGCAAGACGCTGCTGGCCGGCGTCCTGTCGCTCGGTCTCGTCGGCACGCTGGCCGCCGAGAGCCTGTTCGTCGGGACGCCCGCCGCCAAGGCGCAGACCGTCACGGCGCCCGGCGTGCCGCAGAACGGGCATGCGATCAACACCTTCTCGTTCGCCGACGTGGTCGACCGTGTCGGCCCCGCGGTCGTCTCGATCCGCGTCAAGGCCGACCAGCCGCGCCAGTTCATGAGCGACATCTTCCCGGACGTGCCCGAAGGCAGCCCGCTCGAGCGCTTCTTCCGCGAATGGCAGGATCGCGGCGGCCCCAACGGCGGCCCGGGCGAACGCGGCAACCGGCGCGGCGAAGGCCCGCGCGGCAACAACGCCCCGGTCACCTCGCAGGGCTCGGGCTTCATCATCGCCCCGGAAGGCAAGATCGTCACCAACTTCCATGTCGTGAAGGGCGCCCGCGAGGTCACCGTGGTGACCACCGACGGCAGCGAATACCGCGCCACGGTGCTCGGCTCGGACGAGAAGACCGACGTGGCGCTGGTCCAGATCGACGAGAAGGGCAAGACCTTCCCGACCGTACCCTTCGCCCGCAACGAGATCCGCGTCGGCGACTGGGTGCTGGCGGTCGGCAATCCGTTCGGCCTCGGCGGTTCGGTCACCGCCGGCATCATCTCGGCCCGCGGCCGCGAGATCGGCGCCGGTCCCTATGACGACTTCCTGCAGATCGACGCGCCGATCAACCGCGGCAATTCCGGCGGCCCGACCTTCAACCTCGCCGGCGAGGTGGTCGGCATGAACACGGCGATTTTCTCGCCCTCGGGCGGCTCGGTCGGCATCGGCTTCGCCATCCCGACCTCCACGGTCGAGCGGGTGATCGCCCAGTTGGAGAAGAACGGCCAGGTCGTCCGCGGCTGGCTCGGCGTGCAGATCCAGGGCATCAACCGCGACATCGCCGACAGCCTCGGCATGAAGCAGGCGCGCGGTGCGCTGGTCGCCGAGCCGCAGGCCGACAGCCCGGCCGCCAAGGCCGGCATCAAGTCCGGCGACGTGATCCTGGCCGTCGAAGGCAAGCCGGTGCGCAACCCGCGCGATCTGGCCCGCACCGTGGCCGGCTACGATCCGGGTTCGACCGTCCGCGTGACGCTGCTGCGCGCCGGCAAGGAACAGGACGTGTCGGTGGTGCTCGGCAAGCTGCCGAACGAGCAGCGGCGCGCGGATGCCGGTCGCAGCGGCGATGACGGCGTCCCGGGCTCGACCTCGCTGGCCGATCTCGGCGTGATGGTCTCGCCGGCCTCCGAGGTCGGCCAGGGCGACCGCGGCGTGGCCGTGGTGCGCGTCGACCCGGCCGGTCCCGCGGCGAGCCGCGGCATCGAGGTCGGCGATCTGATCCTGGATATCCAGGGCACGCCGGTCGCCACCGCGCGCGATCTCGGCAGCGCGATCAGCAAGGCCCGCGCCGACGGCCGCCGCAGCGTCCTCGCCCGCGTCGTCAAGAACGGCGAGACCCGCTTCGTGCCGCTGCCGCTCGCCTCGTCCTGATCCGTCCCTTCCCTCGGAGCCGCCGCACATCCTCCCCCGTGTGCTGCGGCGGCCCCACCCGGAAGCCCGTTCCCCGCCCCACCCCCGTGTGGGGTCGCCCTTCCCCTCGGGCCACCCCACCCGATGGGCTTCCGGCCGCGCCAGAGCGGCGTCCGACGCGCCTCCCCGCGCCGGGCGCCGCTCTCGGCGCTTCCATCGCGCGGCCCTGCGCCCCGCCGGCCCGCAATCCCGCCATCCGGCGCCTTGCACGACCTGACGGCGGCCCTCCTCCGGCTGTATGATCGAGCCATGCGGATTCTCATCATCGAAGACGATCGCGAGGCGGCCCAGTATCTTCTGAAGGCGCTTCGCGAAGCCGGCCATGTGCCGGATCACGCGGCCGACGGCGACGACGGCTGGCATATGGCGTCGGGCGGCGGCTACGACGTGCTGGTGGTCGACCGGATGCTGCCGAAGCGCGACGGCCTGTCGATCGTCGAGGCCCTGCGGGCGGACCACGACGAGACGCCGGTCCTGATCCTCTCGGCGCTCGGTCAGGTCGACGACCGGGTCAAAGGCCTGCGCGCCGGCGGCGACGACTATCTCGCCAAGCCCTATGCCTTCACCGAACTGCTCGCCCGGGTCGAGGCGCTCGGGCGGCGCCGGCGGCCCGGCGAGGCGGAAACGACGCTCCGGGTCGGCGATCTGGTGCTCGACCGGCTGTCGCATTCTGTCACCCGCGCCGGCCAGGACGTGCCGCTGCAGCCGCGCGAGTTCCGGCTGCTCGAATATCTGATGAAGCATGCCGGCCAGGTGGTCACCCGCACGATGCTCTTGGAGAATGTCTGGGACTATCATTTCGATCCCCAGACCAACGTCATCGACGTGCACATGTCGCGGCTGCGCGCCAAGGTCGACAAGGGACAGGAGCGGTCGCTGCTGCACACCGTGCGCGGCGCCGGCTACATGATCCGCGATCCTGCGCGCTGAGGACGGAACGCCATGGTCTCCGCCCTCGGCCGCTTCCTTCGGACGACCGCGTTCCGGCTGACCCTGGTCTATCTCGTCGTGTTCTCGATCGTGACCGTGTTCCTGATCGGTTACGTCACCCGGACCACGAACGAGTTGCTGACACGCCAGCTGCGCGAGGCGATCGACCAGGAAGTCGCCGAGCTGGACGAACAGTATCAGGCCGGCGGGCTGCGGCGGCTCCTGACGGCCATCGACCAGAAGAGCCGGGCGCCCGGCGCGGGCCTCTACCTGCTGGCGGACTTCTCCGGCAATCCGGTCGTCGGCAACATCGCCGACATCCCGCCCGCCATCCTGGACGATGCCGCGGAGACGGCGCATCCGATCCGCTACGCCCGCTTCGACGGCGACCGCAAGCAGAACCATGTCGCGCTGGTCCGCGTGCTGCAGTTCGACGGCGGGTTCCGGGCCCTGGTCGGCCGCGACATCGGCGAGCGCGACCGGTTTCGCGACCTGTTCGGCCGCTCGTTCCGGGTCGTGATGGGCGTCATGGTGGTGCTGGCCCTGGTCACCTGGTGGTTCGTGTCGCGCCGGGTGCTGCGCCGGATCGATCAGGTCACGGCGACCTCGGCGCGCATCGTCGCCGGCGACCTGACGGACCGTCTGCCGGTGACCGGGTCGGGCGACGAGTTCGACCGGCTGGCGCTCGCCGTCAACGACATGCTCGGCCGCATCGACGATTTGATGAAAGGTCTGAAGGAGGTTTCCGACAACATCGCCCACGACCTCAAGACGCCGCTGACGCGCATGCGCAACCGCGTCGACGAGGCGCTCGGCGGCGAGCCCGACCCGGCCCGCTACCGGTCGGCGCTCGAGGCGACGATCGAGGAATCCGATGCCCTGATCCGCACCTTCAACGCGCTTCTGATGATCGCGCGGGTCGAGTCCGGCGGGCAGCCGGCCGAGACCGCCACCGTCGATCTGGCCGGGATCGCCCGCGAGGTCGCCGAATTCTACGAGCCGGTCGCCGAGGAGGACGGCGTGCGCATCGAGGTCGACGCCGAACTGGCGGCACCGGTCCTCGGCAGCCGCGAACTGATCGCCCAGGCGCTCGGCAACCTGATCGACAATGCCCTGAAATACGGCCGCGTCGAAGGTCGCGCCGCGGTCATCCGCGTCGCCGTCGCCCGCGACGGCGCGTCCGCGGTGGCAACCGTCGCCGACAACGGGACGGGTGTCGCGGAGGGCGAGCGCGAGCGCGTGCTGTCGCGCTTCGTCCGACTGGAGGCGAGCCGCTCGAAGCCCGGATCGGGGCTGGGACTGTCGCTGGTCGCCGCCGTGATGCGCCACCACCGCGGCAGCATGGTGCTCGGAGATGCCGGTCCGGGACTGAAAGTCGACCTGCACTTCCCGGCGGTCGAGGGGCCGATCTCCAATAAGGGTTAGTCCGTATCCGCCGTCAGCTTTTGGTCATCTCTCCAAGTTGATAGCTGCATAAATTTATATATTGCGAAGGATAGGCTTGTAAAAATCTCGAATTCGCACCCATTCGAGCCGCCGCCGCTTAAATTTTTAATCGCACTCCATTACAGTTCCCCAGCGCTTCCTCTGAAGCAATCGTCCCCTGCCGACACGGCTGAATGGGAGAGATGCTTTGGTGTCAGGGAGATGAGGCGGTCGGTCCGGGGGTTCGGCAATCGGGGCGCCTAGGGAAGCGGGACGGGGGAAACCATGTGCGAAAACTGCAAGACCGGACTTGATCGTCGTTCCTTCCTGACGCTGGCCGGCTTCGGCGCGGCGGCTCTTGCGACCGGACTGACGGCGACCGGGCTGACCATGTCCCAGGCGCGCGCCGCGGGCGGGCCGACCACGACGCTGACCGCCGACCAGGCGCTCGCCAAGCTCAAGGAAGGCAACGAGCGCTACGTCGCCAATGCGCAGCTCTGCGCCGCCGACCTGACCCATCAGCGCGAGCATGTCTCGCACGGCCAGGCGCCCTGGGCGACGGTCATCTCCTGCGCCGACAGCCGCGTGCCGCCGGAACTGCTGTTCGGCGGCCTCGGCCTCGGCGAACTGTTCGTCTGCCGCAACGCCGGCAACGTGGTCGATATCGACGTGCTCGGCACGATCGAATATGGCGCGGCCGTGCTCGGCTCGCCGCTGATCGTCGTCATGGGCCATTCGAGCTGCGGCGCCGTCGCCGCCGCCTGCGACGTGGTCGCCAAGAACGCCACCTATCCCGGCTCGATCGGCCAGATGATCGAGCCGATCGTGCCCGCGGCGCTCGCCGTCAAGGACAAGGGCGGCGACTTCGTCGACGCCACCGTGCGCGAGAGCGCCAAGCGCTCCGCCGCGCGCCTGCCGTCGCGCAGCCCGGTCGTCTCCGACCTGGTCGCCAAGGGCAAGGTCAAGGTCGTCGCCGCCCGCTACGACCTCGAATCGGGCAAGGTCGAATTCCTCGCCTGACCGACGCGCCTCCGCTCATGCAACGGCCCGTTCCGGCACGCCGGGGCGGGCCGTTTGCGTCGCGCCGGCGCCCCGACTTGACCGCGCCGCGGCGGCGGTCCCTCATCCTCCTCCAAGCCGCCCGACGGGCGGGAACAAGAAGACCGGGGGATGATCATGACGAAGACCGCATCGGCGGGCGCCAAGGGCGGGACGGACCGCCGGCTGCTGGCACGGATCGCGACGGTCTTCGCCCCTGATTCCAAGAAGTCCGGCAAGCTGGCGCTCGACCGCGTCCGGTCGCGCGCGGCCGACGAGGCCGACGGCGCGGTCCTGACGGCCCTGATCGAGGCCGACCCGCGTGTCGCCACCTTTCTGACCGGCGTCTTCGGCTCGTCGCCCTACCTGACCGATCTCGCCGCACGCGATCCCGCCCGGCTCGGCCGCATCCTGACCGCCGAACCGGAGCGGCTGATCGACGATCTGGTCGCCGCGGCGCGCACGGCACGCGCCGAGGACGAGGCCGCCCTGATGGCCCGCCTGCGCCGTCTGAAGCAGGAGACGGCGCTCGCGCTCGCGCTCGCCGATCTGGCCGGCGCGCTGCCGACGCTGGCCGTCACCGAGGGTCTGACCCGCTTCGCCGATGCCTGCCTGTCGGCCGCGGTCGACCATGCCCTGCGCGAGGCGGCCGGCCGCAGCAAGATCACGCTGATCGATCCGGACGAGCCGGCGCGCGGGTCCGGCCTGATCCTGCTCGCCATGGGCAAGCAGGGCGCCTATGAGCTCAACTACTCCTCCGATGTCGACCTGATCGTCTTCTTCGACCATGCCCGCGTGCGCGACCGGCTCGCCGATCCGGACGAGGCCGTCGACCTCTTCGTGCGCATCACCAAGCGCATGGTCAGGATCATGCAGGAGCGCACCGCGGACGGCTACGTGTTCCGCGTCGACCTGCGCCTCAGGCCCGATCCGGGCGCGACGCCGATCGCCATGTCGGTCGATGCCGCCCTGCAATATTACGAGAGCATGGGCCAGAACTGGGAGCGCGCGGCGCTGATCAAGGCCCGCCCCTGTGCCGGCGACATCGCGGCCGGCGAGGCCTTCCTGAACGAGATCCGCCCCTATATCTGGCGCAAGTATTTCGACTATGCCGCCATCGCCGACGTGCATTCGATCAAGCGGCAGATCCACGCGCATCGGGGCCATGGCGACATCGCCGTGGAGGGTCACAACGTCAAGCTCGGCCGCGGCGGCATCCGCGAGATCGAGTTCTTCGTGCAGACCCAGCAGTTGATCGCCGGCGGCCGCAATCCGCGCCTGCGCGGGCGCGCGACGCTCGCCATGCTCGACGAACTGGTCGATCTCGGCTGGATCGGTGCCCGCGTGCGCGACGAGCTGGCCGAGGCCTATCTGTTCCTGCGCGCGGTCGAGCACCGCATCCAGATGGTCGCCGACGAGCAGACCCACACCCTGCCGGAGACGGCGGAGGGGGTCGGCCGCATCGCCCGGATGATGGGCTTCCGCAACCGCGCCGACTTCGCCGCCGCCCTGCGCCAGCGGCTGGCCTGCGTTCAGGGCCACTATGCCCATCTGTTCGAGAGCGCGCCGGAGCTCTCCTCGGGCCGCGGCAATCTCGTCTTCACCGGCGACGACGACGATCCCGGCACGATCGAGACCCTGTCGCGGCTCGGCTATGCCCGCCCCTCGGAAGTGACCGCCGCCATCCGGGCCTGGCATTTCGGGCGCTATGCCGCGACCCGCTCCACCGTCGCGCGCGAGCGGCTGACCGAACTGACGCCGGCCCTGGTCGAGGCGCTGGCCGCCACCGCCAATGCCGATGCGGCCTTCCTGGCCTTCGACCGCTTCGTGGCGCGCCTGCCGGCCGGCATCCAGATCTTCTCGATCCTGGTGTCCAATCCGCGCCTGCTGTCCCTGTTCGCCGTCATCATGGGGTCCGCGCCGAAGCTCGCCGAGACCCTGTCGCGCCGCCCGCGCGTCATCGACGCCGTGCTCGAGCCGGCCTTCTTCGACGTGGTGCCGCACGAGGCGGAACTGAAGCGCCGGCTCGAACAGTCCTTCGCCGAGGCCGCATCCTACGAGGACCTGCTCGACCGTGCGCGCATCTTCGCCCAGGAGCAGATGTTCCTGATCGGCGTGCGCATCCTGACCGGCACCCTGTCGATCGGCCAGGCCGGCGTCGCCTACGCGACCCTGGCCGGGCTCCTGGTCGCCGCGGTGCTCGGCCATGTCGAGACCGAGATGGCGCGCGTGCACGGGCGCATCGCCGGCGGTTCGGCGGCGGTGGTCGCCATGGGCAAGCTCGGCGGGCGCGAGATGACGGCCGCCTCCGATCTCGACCTGATCCTGGTCTACGATTTCGAGACCGACGCCGACATGTCCGACGGTCCGAAACCCCTGATGGCCGGACAGTATTATGCCCGTCTGACCCAGCGCCTGATCGCCGCCCTGTCGGCCCCGACCGCCGAAGGGGCCATCTACGCGGTCGATTTCCGCCTGCGCCCATCCGGCAACAAGGGGCCGGTGGCGACCAGCCTCGCCGCCTTCCGCGACTATCAGGCCCGGGAGGCGTGGACCTGGGAGCGGATGGCGCTGACCCGGGCCCGGGTCGTCGCCGGCCCGCCGGCCTTCGCCGCCGTGGTCGAAGGCGCCATCCGCGAGGCCCTCGCCCGCCCGCTCGACCCGGACAGGCTGCGCGCGGACGTGGCCGAGATGCGCGGCCTGATCGAGGCCGAGAAGAAGACGCGCGACATCTGGGACATCAAGCAGCATGCCGGCGGCCTGGTCGATCTCGAATTCATCGCCCAGTATCTGATGCTCCTGCATGGCCCGGCCGAGCCGGCGCTGTTTGCGACCAGCACGGCGGTCGCGCTGGAGCGCCTGGCCGCCCGGGGCCACCTTGCGCCCGACGATGCCGAGGTGCTGACATCGGCCCTGCGGCTCTATCAGGCGCTCACGCAATGGCTGCGCCTCGCCCAGGACGGCGCCTTCGATCCGAAGACGGCGCCGGGCGGTCTCGTCGACCTGATCGCACGCGCCGGAGAGGCGCCCGACCTGCGCGTGCTCGCCGCGCGCCTGCAGGATACCGAGGCGGCGGTGCGCGGCTGTTTCGAGCGCATCATCGGCCGCCCGCGTGCGTGACCGGGAGGCCGGGCGGCCGGCCGCATCGCGGCCCCCTGCCGGATCGCACCGCCGTGCCCGGGGAACCGGCCGACGAGCCGGGCCCGCACCGGGTCAGCCGCGCCCGGCACCGCGCCAGCGCGGCCACCGCAAGGCCCGTCGGATCGCCGCCACCCAGACCGGCGCGGCGACCTCTTCGTCGAAATGGTGGTCGAGCGGGTCGCGCGCCCGGAAGCGGTCGGCGACCAGACCGGTCGCCGGATCGGTCCAGGCGGCGGTCAGATCCAGAAAGTCGATGCCGCGCAGGCGGCACCCCTCCCCGACGGCCTGATTGAAGCGCCGCGTCAGCGCGGTCCGCTCGCGCAGGGTGGCGGTGATGTCCCGGCGCATGATCGAATGCGCACGGTGATGGTCGCTCCCCTCCACGGTCGGCAGGGGCGCCGCCAGGACCAGGATCCTGCGGTATCCGGCGGCCAGGACCTCATCCAGGAAGGACAGATAGACGGTGACCGACCGGGTCAGTTCGTCGGCGGGATCCGTCCCGGCCGCGGCCGCGCGCAGCCAGACGGCCGAATTGCAGTCGACCTCGCCGAGCAGGAAGACCGGCACCACGCGCGGCGCCGGCGGCAACAGCGCCTCCAGGTATTTCAGTCGAGCGCCCGTGGCGGAGCGTGGATTGCCGAGGCCGCGCGCCGTCGCGCCGGCGACCAGGACGCACCGGGCATGCCGCGTGCCGAACAGTCCCGCCTTGTAGCCCTTCCAGATCGGAGCCAGATGGCTGTCGCCGCAGAACAGGAGCGACGCCTGCAGCGGCAGCAGCCACCGCGCCAGCGCCCGTTTCCAGGCGCCCCGTTGCCCGGGTCTCCAACGCCGACGCGCCGCCCTGCCAAAGGCCTTTCGATCGTCTCCCGGCTCGTCGTCCTGACCGGCGGCTGCGTCTGGCATCGATGGCTCCGTCATTTTCCGAACCGGAGGTTTACGCAACGGCGCGATCGCTCCTTGTTTCCATTGATATTTCAAAAGCGGTTTGCCAGAAAACGCCAGTTACTAAATTAACGAACCGTAATATTGCAGAGAGCATCGCGTAAGGTCAGTGTCCCTAATCTCAGCCTCGACGCTGAGGCTCCGACCGGGAGCCGGCCAGCAGGCCGCCGAAGGGGCGGCAAATGTTTGAATTGGAGGACACCGTGAGAACCTGGGCAAAAGTGCTAATCGGCGCGGGATTGGCCGCGACCGCCGCCGGCGGGATTGCCTACGCGCAAGGTCAGTTCGGCCAGTTCGGTCCGGGCATGATGCGCGGCGCCAAGATGGAGCGCATGTTCGATCGCCTCGACACCGACAAGGACGGGGTCGTGACGATCCAGGAGGCCCTGGCGCTGCCCGATCTGAAATTCGACGATGCCGATACCAACAAGGACGGCTTCGTCGACCGGACCGAGATCGATGCTGCCATCCGCAAGATGATGGTCGACCGGGTGATCGCCCGCTTCGATGTCGACGGCGACGGCAAGGTGTCGAAGGAGGAGGCCGAGAAGCCGTTCAAGAAGCGCTTCGCCATCTTCGACCGCAACGACGACGGCAAGGTCACCAAGGACGAACTGCGCCTCGCCGGCCCGGGCTTCGGCCCTGGCGACGGCTTCGGGCCCGGCCCGGGCGGCTGGGGTCACCACGGCGGCGGCCATCATGGCTGGGGCGGCCCCGGCTGGGGTCCTGGTCCCGCCTGGGGTCCGGGTCCGGGCGCCGGACCGGGTCCGTGGGGCGCCGCGCCCGGCGGATGGGGTCACGGTGGCTGGGGTCACGGCGGCTGGGGCTACGGCAACTGAGCCGAGCCGGGCCGCGTGACGGGCCCGAAACGAAGCGGACCGCCCGTCGGCGGGCGGTCCCGATCGGGTCGATCCGCGTCCCATGCGGAACCCTGCCGCCCGTGACGGGTTATTCTACAGAACCGAAAGGATCCGGTCGAACTTCCGCCCACAATGCCGTCGAGACTGAGCTCGACTGGACGGGCGCCAAGGATTCGCCGAAGTGCCTTCAGTTCGGATAGAACCATCGTGGCGAGACCAGGCCCGCCTGATTGGCCGGTCCGCGACGCGTTTGAGATATGCCGGGCCGTCAGGCGGCCGGAGCAGGGAGTCACCCGCATGAATAGGATTTCGGCATTTGTGGTGTCGGCGGCCGTTCTCGCCGGCCTCGGCTCCGGCGCGGCGCTCGCCGCGACGGGCACCAAGAAGACCCCCGAAGTGAAGGTGGAGCGTCTGCTCGCCCGCTACGATACCGACAAGGACGGCATCGTGACGCTCGACGAGGTCCGCCAGCGCGTCAAGCTCGCCTTCGACAAGGCCGATGCCGATCACGACGGCAAGCTGACCAAGGCCGAGTATGACGCGGCCCGCCCGAAGGCGAGCCAGGCCAAGCGCGAGAAGACCTTCAACAAGCTCGACGCCAACCATGACGGCGCGATCACCCTCGAGGAGATCGAGGCGAAGACCACGCACCGCTTCGCCAAGTTCGACCTCAACCACGACGGCAAGGTCACGCGCGACGAGGCCCTGACCCGCCTGACCGAAAAGGCCGCCAAGAAGGCCAAGAAGGCCGGCTGATCGCCGCCCCGACCGACGATGGACTGACGAGATACGGCAGGGCGCCTTTCGGGGCGCCCTCAGATTGCTGAAGAACGCGTCGGAACGCGATCAGATGCGGGTCGTTTCAACTCTGTCATCCCCGGGCTTGTCCCGGAGATCCAGACTTTCCAAAGACTTAGCCATCGCACTGGATCCCCGGGACAAGCCCGGGGATGACAGAATGGCGGGTTCGGAGTGATTTTCAGCAGCCTGAGGGCGCCTTTCGGGGCGCCCTTTTCGTTTGGGTCCCGCCAAATCGCCCAGAATCAGCCGGGCGCGACGGGGATTGCCGGGGCGACCCGGGATCACGCCGCGCGGCGGTCCCGGCGCACCGCCGGCGCCTTGGGCAGGCGCAGCGACACGATCGTGCCGACGCCGACGGTCGACGAGATCTTCATCGCGCCGCCATGCAGTTCGACCAGCGAGCGCGCGATCGCCAGGCCGAGGCCCGAGCCCTTGTGGGTCTTGGTGAACTGGTTGGCCACCTGGACGAAGGGTCGGCCGAGCTTGCGCACCTCGTCGCGCGGAATGCCGATGCCGGTATCCTGGATCGACATGGTGATCGCGCCCGAGACCGCGCGCACCTTGATGGCGACGCGCCCCCCGGCCGGCGTGAACTTCACCGCATTGGACAGGAGGTTCATCAGGATCTGCTTGATCGCCCGGTGGTCGGCCGTGAAGGTGATGCCGGGCTCGATCTCGGTCTCGACCGCGATCCGCTTGTCCTCGGCGAGCGGCAGCAGGACGCGGGTGGAGTCCTCCACGATCTCGTCGAGCCGGATCTCCTGCGGCTCCAGCGCCAGCGCGCCGGCCTCGATGCGCGACATGTCGAGAATGTCGTTGATGACGCGCAGCAGGAAGGTGCCGCTCTCGTGGATGTCGCGGGAATACTCGACGAACTTGTTCGGTCCGAAGGCGCCGTTGACGCCCTGCGTCATGATGTCGGAGAAGCCGATGATGGCGTTCAGCGGCGTGCGCAGTTCGTGGCTCATATTGGCCAGGAAGTCGGACTTGATCTTGTTCGCCTCCTCGGCCCGCGCCTTCTCGCCGGCATATTTCTCGGCCATCTCGACCAGTTCCTGCGCCTGACGCTCCAGGGCCTGGCGCGACTGGCGCAGATCCGAGACGGTGCCCATCAGGCGGCGCTCGCTGTCGGTCAGCCGCTCCTCATGGCGCTTCAGCTGGGTGATGTCGGTGCCGACCGAGACGAAGCCGCCGTCCTTGGTGCGCCGCTCGTTGATCTGCAGCCAACGCCCGTCCTCGATCTGGGCCTCGTAGGTGCGCGAGCCGTCCTCGGGCGGGCCGTCGGCCGGGATCGGCGTATGCACCACCGGCTGGCGCGCCGACAGCATCACGTCCGAATAGGGCGTTCCGGGCTGGACGGCCGCATCGGCGAGATTGTGCAATTGCTGGTACTTGCTGTTGCACATGACCAGGCGGTTGTCGGCATCCCAGAGCACGAAGGCTTCCGAGATGGTCTCGATGGCATCGCGCAGGCGCAGATCCGCGGTCGCGCTGCGCTCGGCGATCTGCCGCTGCTCGGTCACGTCGGTGGCGATGCCGATCAGATGGCGCGCGCCGGTCTCCGGGCGCTCCACCACCTCGGCGCGGATGCGGAACCACAGCCACTGGCCGTCCGAACGGCGCATCCTGACGACCGTATCGACCGTGTCCGTCTCGCCGCTGCGCAGGCGGCGCGCGAGGGCGACGATGTCGATGTCGTCGGGGTGCAGCAGCCTCGCCATGTCGGCAAAGCCGATGATCCCGGTCTCCGAGCGCCAGTCGAGCATCTCGAACATGGACGAGGCCCAGAAGATGCGATCCTGCGACAGGTCCCAGTCCCACAGGCCGCAGCGGCCGCGCCGGAAGGCGGTCTCGGCGCGGGCCGTGGTGTCGCGATGCAGACCGTCGGTCGCGGCCGCCCGTTCGATCTGGGCGAAATAGGCGTAGGTCAGCACCAAGAGGATCAGCGCCATGCAGGTGAACATGACCACGTTCGAGCCGAGGCTGGCGCGCCAGTCCGCGAAGACCGCCTCGAAGGTCTCAATCACCGCGACCGAGCCGAGCTTCGGGTCCAGATGGGCGACGGCCGCGAAGGCGGTCTCGCCGGTCGCGAGCTTCAGTTCCATGACGCCGGCGCGCGTGCCGAACGTGGTCAGCGGCTGGGCGGCACCGAAGATGTCGATCAGCGAGCGCCCCTCGAAGCGCGCGGCGCGCGGCACGCTCGCCAGCACCCGCCCGGCGGCGTCGGCCAAGAGCACGATGCGGCGTTCGGGATCGGCGCTCGGCGGCGCCGCCTCGGCGACCGCCGTCCGCAGCGCGGTCGCGGGGCCGACCGCGACGATCGGGTTTTCCGGCCGCGCAAGCGCAGCCGACACGGTCGCGGCGATCAGGCCGGTCTCGTCGCGCGCGAAGGTGTGGCGGATCTGATACTCGTCGAACAGACCGGCCGCCCGCACGATCGCCACATAGGCGATGAACAGAATGATCAGAACCGGAATGGATCGCTTCAGGATCGGCTCAGCCTTGAGGAGTTGGTAGTAGGCCGGACCCGCCAGGAGACGGATATGTCCGGCCAATCGCAAATCTCGCCCGAACATTACGGTCATCCGTGAACGAATCCACAACGATGCCTGGGCAGCCCCCGCCCACGCCATGGAATGGCCCTTCGATGCTTGTGATTGTTATTTCGAAGACTTCGGAACGACCTTCGAATCACCCCGATTTGAATCCAGCCGCACCCGCTTGTCCAGCCTCGTTAGCACCTTTTTAACCATTGTGGCGGGGCCGAGTCTTTCCGGTCACGCCGCGGTACGCCGCTGCCGCCCGGGCGGCGTTCCGCCTGCCTTTTCAATATGTTGGCTGGCTATTGCAGGCAGCGTGCGGCAATGTCGGCGACATCGCGGGACAGGCCCGGAGCGGCGGCCACCCGCTTCAGTTCGACCTCCGCCTGCGCCCGCCGCCGACCCTCCAGCGCCCGCCACGAGCGGAAGGCCGAAAGGAGGCGCGCGGCGACCTGCGGGTTGCGCTTGTCCATGTCCAGGACCATATCGGCGACGAAGCCGAAGCCGGCGCCGTCGGCCCGGGCGAACTGGGTCTGGTTGCCGGTGGCGAAGGTGGTGACCAGCGCCCGGAACCGGTTCGGATTGGTGAAGGAGAAGGCCGGATGCCCGGTCAGCGCCCGCACCCGGTCGAGCGTGGCGGCCACCGGCGCCATGGCCTGGACGACGAACCACTTGTCGATCACCAGGCTGTCGCCCTCGAAGCGCCGGTAGAAGTCCGCCAGCATCGCGCCCGCGGCCGACGAGCCGTTCAGGACCAGGGCCGACAGGGCGGCATAGCGATCGGTCATGTTGTCGGCCGCCTCGTAATGGGCGACGACGCGTGCCTCGGCGGCCGGCCCGCCGACCAGCAGCAGAAGCTCCAGCGCCATGTTGCGCAGCGACCGGCGGCCGGCCGAGGCCGCATCGGGCGCATAGGCGCCGGACGACGCCAGCCCGTCATAGAGCCCGGCGAGGACATCCTCGGCCCCGGTCGCAATCGCCCGGCGCAGGGTCTCGCGGGCCGCATAGACGCGATCCGGATCGACCTCGGAGCCGATTTCGCGCGCAATGTCCGCCTCGCCGGGCACGCCGAGCACCAGCGCGCGGAAGGCATGGTCGAGCCGGTCGTCGCCGGCGATCTGCCGATAGGCGTCGATCAGGCGGGCGTCGATCGCCATCGCGCGACCGTCGCCGAGCGCCTTGCTGCCTTCGACCAGGGTCCGGGTCGCCAGCGTCTGGGCCGCCTGCCAGCGGTTGAACGGGTCGGCATCGTGGGCGAGCAGGAACAGCTGGTCGTCGGTGTCGAGATTGACCGACAGCTTGACCGGCGCGGAGAAGCCGCGCAGCAGCGAGGGGACCGGGCGGGCGCCGACGCCGCTGACCACCACCTCGTGGCGCGGCTCGGTCAGCAGCATCACGTCGCCGGCGACCGCGACGCCTTCGATCGCGCCATGATCCATGTCCTCGCCATTCGGCCCGACCAGGCCGAAGCGGACCGGGATCGCCATCGGTTCCTTGGCGGCCTGGCCCGGGCTCGGCGGGCAGGTCTGCTCGAAGGTCAGCCGCAGGGTCTTGGCGGCGGGATCGTAGGCCGTCGAGACGGCGAGTTCCGGCGTGCCGGCTTGCCGGTACCAGAGCATGAACTGGGTCAGGTCGCGCCCGGTCGCGTCGGCGAAGGCGGCCAGGAAATCCTCGATCGTGGCCGCATCGCCGTCATGGCGTTCGAAATACAGATCCATGCCGGCCCGGAACCCGTCCGGCCCAAGCATGGTCTTCAGCATGCGCACCACCTCGGCGCCCTTCTCGTACACGGTCGCCGTATAGAAGTTGTTGATCTCGCGATAGGTTTCCGGGCGCACGGGATGCGCCAGCGGACCGGCATCCTCGGGGAACTGGTGGCTCTTGAGGAGCTTCACGTCCATGATCCGCTTGACCGCGCGCGAGCGCTGGTCGGACGAGAATTCCTGGTCGCGGAAGACCGTCAGGCCCTCCTTGAGGCAGAGCTGAAACCAGTTCCGGCAGGTGATCCGGTTGCCGGTCCAGTTGTGGAAATACTCGTGCGCGATCACGCCCTCGATATGGGAATAGTCCGCATCGGTCGCGGTCTCGCGCGCCGCCAGCACGTATTTGTCGTTGAAGACGTTGAGGCCCTTGTTTTCCATGGCCCCCATATTGAAGTCGCTGACCGCGACGATCATGAAGATGTCGAGATCGTATTCGAGCCCGAACGCCTCCTCGTCCCATTTCATCGAGCGCTTCAGCGAATCCATCGCGTAAGCCGCGCGCTCGACCTTGCCGTGCTCGACATAGATCTCGAGCGCCACGTCGCGCCCCGACCGGGTCACGAAGCGGTCGCGCAGCACGTCGAAATCGCCGCCGACCAGGGCGAACAGATAGCTCGGCTTGGGATGCGGATCGTGCCAGACGGCATAGTGCCGGTCGGTGCCGGGAATGTCGCCGCCCTCGATCCGGTTGCCGTTGGCGAGCAGATAGGGCGCCTCGGCCTTGCGCGCCTCAATGCGGGTCCGGTAGACGGCGAGCACGTCGGGCCGGTCGAGGAAATAGGTGATCCGGCGGAAGCCCTCCGCCTCGCACTGGGTGCAGTAGTTGCCGCTGGTGCGGTAGAGGCCCATCAGCTTGGTGTTGAGCGCCGGTGCGATGCGGGTGACGATGCGCAGCGTGAAGGCGCCGGCCGGCGGATCGAGCAGGACCAGTTGCGACGGACCGGCCTCGTAGGCGTCGGGCTTCAGCCGCGCCCCGTCGACCTCGACCGCCACCAGTTCGAGTTCGTCGCCGTCGAGCGCCAGCGGCGTGCCCGGCGCGGTCCCGTCGCGCCGTTCCAGACGCAGGTCGGCGGTCACTTCGGTGGCTTCCGGATCGAGGCGGAAATCCAACGCCACCGTGCGGATCGCATAAAGCGTCGGCCGATAGTCCGCGAGGCGGACCGGCTCGATGCGCGGCGTGTTGGCAGACATGTCCATCATCGGGGCTCTCTGATCGGGGTCCGGCCGCGCCGTCGGTTCAGGCCGCGGTCCGAAGCATGTGAAGGCCCTTTTAGAACATGACCGCTCGGATCGGAAAGCCGTCACGCTCGCAAGGTATTGCACGGCCTGCAGCGTAGCCGCGTGCGGCCGGCACGCCTTGAACCATGTCATGGACCGGCCGAATCCCGGCCGCGGTTCCGCTGCTTCGCGTCCGCTGCGTCAGGATTTGTCGCGCAGGATCTCGGCGAGCTTGGCGCGCTCCGCCTCGGTCAATTCGCCGCCGACCGGTTCCCCGGCCGGAACGACCCGCCGGCGCAGGGCGCCGAGGACCAAGACGCCGGCGCCGATGCCCAGGACCGCGAAGGGCGTCACCCAGAGAAGCGCCGTCTCCCATTCGAAGCGCGGATTGAGCAGCACGAACTGGCCGTAGCGCGCGACCAGGAAGTCCTTCACGGCGGCATTGCTGTCGCCGGCGACCAGCCGCTCGCGCACCAGCACGCGCAGGTCCTTGGCGAGCGGCGCGTCCGAATCGTCGATCGACTGGTTCTGGCAGACCATGCAGCGCAGATCCGCCGAGATCGCCCGCGCGCGCTTCTCCAGCGCCGGGTCCTTCAGGATCTCGTCCGGCTGCACCGCCGCCGCCGGCACCGCCGCGAGGGCGAGGCCGATGCAGGCCGCGGCGAGGACCCCGGTCACGGCGCGAATTGCGGTCGTCGCCCGGATGCGGCACCCGGACCGGTCCCTCGGGGCCGGGCTCATTCCGCCGCTCCCACCGGGACGCGGCCGGCGAGGCGCGCGGGCACCGGGGCGCCGACGCGCAGGCGCCGGTCGGACAGCGAGACGAAGCCGCCGAGCGCCATCACGACGCAGCCGTACCAGATGAAATTCACGAAGGGCTTCCAGTAGATGCGCACCGCCATGCCGCCGTCGGTCTGGGCGTCGCCGAGCGAGATGTAGAGGTTCGACGCATAGAGGTCGAACTGGCCGATCGCCGCCTCGGTGGTCGGCATCTGGCGGGCCGGATAGAAGCGCTTGGCCGGCCGCAGCGTGGTCAGGAGGACGCCGCCGCGCGAGACGGCGAAGACCCCGGTCTGTTCCTGGAAGTTCGGCCCCTTGCGCGGCGCCGAGCCCTGGTACTGCACCGTCATGCCGGCGACCTCGACGGTGTCGTTCGGCTTCATGATCAGGATGTGCTCGGTCTTCCAGGCGCTTTCGGCGACGATGCCGACGACCGACAGGCCGACGCCGACATGGGCGATGGTCATGCCCCAGGCCGAGCGCGGCAGGCCGCGGGCGCGGCGCAGGCTGGTCCCGATCGGTTCGGCGAAGAGCCGGATGCGGAAGGCGAATTCGGCCAGCGCCCCGACCACCAGCCAGGCCGCGAGACCGAAGCCGAGCGCCGCGAGCACCGGCGCAACGCCGCGGCTGATCCAGCCGGTGATCGCCGCCACCACCAGCGCGACCACGAGCGCCACGGCAAGCCGTTCGGCGACCGCACCGAGATCGCCGCGCTTCCAGGCCAGGAACGGCCCGATCGGTACGACCAGCAGGAGGGGCACCACGATGATGCCGAAGACGACGTTGAAGAACGGCGCGCCGACCGAGATCTTGTCCCCGGTGACGGCCTCGAGCACCAGCGGATAGAGCGTGCCGACGAAGACCGCGAGGCAGGAGACGGTCAGGAACAGATTGTTGAAGACCAGCGCGCCCTCGCGGCTGATCGGCGCGAAGATGCCGCCCTGCGTCAGCGTCGAGCCGCGCCAGGCGAACAGCGCCAGCGAGCCGCCGATGAACAGCGTCAGGATCATCAGGATGAAGACGCCGCGCGCCGGATCGGTCGCGAAGGCATGGACCGAGGTCAGGACGCCGGAGCGGACCAGGAAGGTGCCGAGCAGCGACAGCGAGAAGGTCAGGATGGCGAGCAGGATGGTCCAGACCTTCAGCGCGTTGCGCTTCTCCATCACGATCGCGGAATGCAGCAGCGCCGTCCCCGACAGCCAGGGCATGAAGGACGCGTTCTCGACCGGGTCCCAGAACCACCAGCCGCCCCAGCCGAGCTCGTAATAGGCCCAGTAGGAACCCATCGCGATGCCGAGCGTCAGGAACACCCAGGCGGCCAGCGTCCAGGGCCGCACCCAGCGCGCCCAGGCCGCGTCGATGCGCCCGTCGATCAGCGCGGCGACCGCGAAGGCGAAGGAGATCGAGAAGCCGACATAGCCGAGATAGAGCAGCGGCGGATGGATCGCGAGGCCCCAGTCCTGCAGGATCGGGTTGAGGTCGCGGCCTTCCATCGGGGCCGGCGACAGGCGCTGGAACGGGTTCGAGGTGGCCAGGATGAAGAGCAGGAAGGCGCTGGCGATCCAGGCCTGCACGCCGAGCGCGTTGGCCTTCAGCGTCTCCGGCAGATTGCGCCCGAAGGCGGCGACCATCGCGCCGAACAGGGCCAGGATCAGCACCCAGAGCAGCATCGAGCCTTCGTGGTTGCCCCACACGCCGCTGATCTTGAACTGCAGCGGCTTGGCCGAGTGCGAATTCTCGAAGACGTTGGCGACCGAGAAGTCGGAGACGACCGCCGCCCAGGTCAGCGCGCCGAAGGCGAGGGCGACGAACAGGAACTGGGCGAGCGCGGCCGGGCCGGCCACCGCCATCAATTGCGCGTCGCGCGTCCGCGCGCCCCAGACCGGCAGGATCGATTGGACCAGCGCCAGCGCGAAGGCCAGCACCAGGGCGTAGTGTCCGATCTCGACGATCATCGTATCCGTCCGTTCTCTTCGCCCACCCGCCGTCCCCGCCGAACCGGCAGGGCCGCAGCATTCCTCATGCGCGCCGGCCGCGGCCGGCGAGGCCGATCACTTCGGCGCACCGGCGCCCTTGTCGCCCTGCCAGTGGCCTTGCGCCTTGAGGCTGTCGGCCACTTCCTTGGGCATGTAGTTCTCGTCGTGCTTGGCGAGCACATGGTCGGCGCGGAAGCTGCCCTCGCCGGTCATGCGCCCCTCGGCCACCACGCCCTGCCCCTCGCGGAACAGGTCCGGCAGAATGCCCGTATAGGTGACCGGAATCGAGACCGCCTTGTCGGTGATCTCGAAGCGGACGGTCGTCCCCTCCCCGCGCACCACCGATCCCTCCTTGACCAGGCCGCCCAGCCGGATCCGCTGCTCGGGCGGCAGGCGCTTGGCCATCACGTCGGACGGCGAGTTGAAGAAGGCGACCGAGTCGGACAGGGCCCAGAAGATCAGTCCGGCCGCGAGGGCGAGGACCGCTCCGGCGGTTCCGATCATGGTCAGGCGGCGCTGCTTGCGGGTCATGCTCCCCTCGGGGCTGTCGGCCGGACGGCGTCCGGCGGTGAATTGGAGCGTCGCAGCCGAAGGACTAGAGCGCCAGCCCCAATCCCTTGGAAAGATCGTCGATGCGGGCGAGGTCGTCGGCACTGGACTTGACGGCCTCGCGCGCCTTGAGGGCCGCGGCCCGCGCCTCGTCCTTGCGTCCGAGCACGGCCAGCGAGCGGATCAGGCGCGACCATTCGTCGACGCTGCCGCCGCCCTGGTCGAGCCGTTCGGACAATCGCGCGACCATGCCCTCGATCATGCGGGTGCGGTCTTCGGGCGCCATGCCGGCGGCGGCCGCCACGTCATCGGCGCTCGGTCCCGGCGCGGCGGCGGCCTTGTCGGGCGGCGCAGTGCCAGCCTGACCGGCAGGAGCCGGCTGGCCGGCAGGAGCCGGCTGGCCGGATGGGGGAAGTCCGCCGGCGATCTCGGCGGCGGCGAGTTCGCGCTGCGCGGTCGGCAGCCAGGGCGCGTCCGGCGCGGCGCCGGCGATCATCGTCCGCCAGGCCGCCACCGCCTCTGCGTGGCGGCCTTCCTGCGTCAGGGCGAGGTTCAGATACATCCGCGCCGCGACGAGACCGGGTTCGGCCGCGAGTGCCGCCTCGAAGGCCGCGCGCGCCTCCGCGGTGACGATGCCGCCGGCGACCACCGTCAGCGCCTCGCCGAGCCCGGACTGGCGCCGCGGCGAGGTGCCGAGCGTGCGGATCGCGTTGCGGAAGGCCTGGGCGGCATCGGCGGGCCGGTTCAGGCGCAGATAGACCGGGGCCAGGACCTCCCAGCCGCGTCCGTCCTCGGGATTCTGCATCAGGTGGGATTCGACCCGGGCGACCAGATTGTCGATGTCGGCCTGCTCCGGCCGCGCCGCCAGGCGCTCGGACAAGGGCTGGTCGGGCAGATCCGGGGCGCCGGTCGAGAGATAGACGCCGAGCGCCACCGCCGGCAGGCCGACCGCCGCCACGATCGCGCCGATCCGGCCGCGCCGGCCCGATCCGGCGCCGGCCGTGGCCTCGCCGCCGCGGGCGGCCTTCAGGATGCGGCGGGAGATCTCCGTCCGGCCCGCCTCGGCCTCGCGGAGGCCGATCACGCCGCGCTCGAGATCGCGGTCGATCTCGGCCAGCTGGTCCTTGTAGACGGCGAGGTCGCGATCGGCCGCCGACAGGCTCGTCTGGCGGGCGCGGGCCATCGGCCCCAGCACCGCCAGGGCGGCGATCGCGGTCATTGCCGCCAGGATGATCCAGAGCATCATGTCGTCCGGCCGTCCGCCTTTCGGAACCGTCGCGCGGAGGGCGCAGCGGGCTCCCATGGGTTCGGCGCAGAATCTTGCGGCCGGACGGACCGTCCCGCCGGATCCTGCGCTGATGCGACGCCGGGGCGGCATGACCGGCCCCTCCGGTCTCCTCCCCTCGCATTCCCGTCTCAGGTATCGTCGGAAACGCGGCGCTGCAATGGCCGAACTCCTACACGAGACCGGCTGACGCAGGTTTGACGGCGGTCAAATCCGCGTCAGGGCGTGGCCGCGCCGCAGCGGGCCCGATGTGCCGGTAGGATGTGCCCGCCAGGGCGGCCCGTCGGCTCGTTGGCCTGCCGGCCCGTCGGCCTGCCGGCCGGTCAGCCGAAGCGCGTCGCAGCCTTGGCGACGCCCTGCTCGCGCGACTTGCGCAGCACGGCCGCATAGTCCTCGCCGAAGACCAGGCCGTTCAGCTTGACCGCCCCGTCGACGGCGGCGATCAGCGCGGCACGGTCGACCGCCTGGTTGGACTTCAGGTCGGCGAAGAGCTTGCCGTTCAGGACTTCGAGCGTCTGCTCGACCTGCTTGCGCGTGCGCACGATCAGGTCGTTGAGCGCGAGATTGTCGGAGGCCAGCCGCGCCTCTCCGAGCAGCCGGACCGCGAATTCGGCATCCTCGAAGGTCGACACATCGAAGCCGCCACCGAATGAGCCGGCCAGCGATTCGACCCGGAGCGCACGCCGGATCAGGCCCGGTGCCGCCTCGATCTCCTTGCCGATCAGTTCCGACATGTCGCGCCGGGCCGCGCCGATGCGCTTGAACCAGTGCGGCACGGTCTCGATCTCGAAGGCGAATTGGAGATTGCGCAGGATATCGTGGAAGTCCCGGAGCGCCCCGCCGACCTTCATGCGCTCGCGCCGATCGGCGATCCGGCTGCGGACCAGCGTCACGTCGCGCTCCGCTTCCGACAGGGCGATGTCGATCATGCGCGCATAGCGGCTGCCGGCCAGGAGCCGGGCATCCTGGGTCGCCGCCAGCCGCAGCGCCAGCGGGCCGAGCAGCCAGGGGGCGGCGACGCGCGACAGGATCGCGGCGCCGACGAAGGCCGCGTCGATCTGGACCTGCTCGACCGCGGTGCGCACCACGGCGACCAGCTGCGCGGAATCGGTCGCCTCGGCGAGCCCGATGGTTTTCGGCAACTGCGCCGACAGGGTCAGGAACTGGCCGTCGCGCTGCAGCACGTAGATCACGTCGCGCAACTCGCGGGCGACCGTCTCGCCGCCGAGATGCACGGTCAGCTTCTGCCAGCCTTTGGGATCGGCCTCGGTCTCGCGCAGGCGCGTCAGCACCAGCGGCACCGCCGCTTTGCGGAAGCGCCGGGCGACCGGACCGGCATCGGCCGCCGGGTCGCCGGGATCGGCGGCGAGCGCCTCCTCCCATTCGCGCCGGGCGACGTCGCGGATGATCCAGGTCCAGATCGGCTCGATCGCCGAGCGCGCGATGCGCCCGGTCTGCTTGAGCGGCAGGACGGTATCGATGGTGATGGCCGCGAACGGCGCGAGGCCGGCGGCGTCGAGCCGCTCCCGCCAGCCCAACCCCGCGGCAACCGGCGCGGCCGGTGTCGCGGCGACAGGGTTCGGGGACGCAACCCGGGCGGCTTCGGGGAGATTGCCGATGGCCGCGATCACGGCTTCCGTGGCGAGGATCTCGTCGCCGCGCGCGCCGGCATTCTGCATGGCGCGCAGAATCAGGCTACGCGCTGCCGGCGACAGCGATTCCATGTAGGCCAGGACTTTGGACGTCACGAGCCCGTTGTCGGACATGTCTCTGGGGGCCTCGGCAGGACCTGGATTCTGCCCTAGCGTGACCAGAAACCGTTAAGAATATCCTTGCAGCGGGACACACTCGGAAACGGTCGGGAATTACTGCAGAGGCCGCCAGCTGCCGTCGGGCTGCCGGCACGCGGTCGAGCGGACCACCTCCTGCCTGGCCGCCGTCAGCACGACCTTATGGGTGTAGTCCCGGCAGGTATACTGGTTGACCGAATAGGCCGGCCCCGGCGTCACGCTGCCGGAATGGCCGTTCTGCGGGTTCTTCCACTCCCGCGCCGTGCCGGGCTGGCCATATTGCAGCGCGTCGTATTCGGCATCCGCCGAGAGCGCGCGATCCTTGTCGTCGAGCGCCCGCCCGGTCTCGCTGCCCAGCAATGCGCCGAGCGTCGCCCCGAGGCCGAACCGGTCGCCCGACGGCTTCTCGTCCGTGCCGCCGCCGCATCCGGCAAGCCAGACCGTCACCATCACCACGCCGGCGATACGAGCCGCAGCCATCGCCCTGACCCCTCGTTCAATCGATCCCGCCGACCGGCCGCGACCCTCATCGCAACCGATCCGGAACCTTCCCGTCACCTTGACCGACCTGCGCTCTGCATCGACCTTGTGGCTGAATTATGCAGCGCCGCCCACATCGGGCCATGCCCAGACGAATAGCACAAGTCCCGCGCACACCGACCGCCGATGCCGCGTCCGTGAGCCGGAAGCCATTGCGCTGATACAATTTTGCAACGCAGCACGACGCCTCCGCAGGCCGCCCGCGACCGCCCGCCGGAGCCCGGAACCGGCTCAGAGCGCCGGCAGGACCAGTTCGCAGCGCAGGCCGCCGAGCGGGCTGTCGAGCAGTTGGAAGCGCCCGCCATAGAGCACGGCGAGATCGGTGACGATCGACAGGCCGAGCCCCGTGCCGGGCACCGTCTCGTCCAGCCGCTGGCCGCGCTTGACCGCCTCGAGCCGCTTCTCCGGCGACAGGCCCGGCCCGTCGTCGTCGACCCAGATGGTCAGGAAGCGGCGGTCGTCGGCGCGCGGGTTGCCCTCGATGCGCGCGGTGACCGAGACGCGGCCGATGCACCACTTGGAGGCGTTGTCCATCAGGTTGCCGAGGGTCTCTTCGAGGTCCTGCCGCTCGCCGCGGAAGCGCAGGCCGGGCTGGATGTCGGTCTCGACGACCACGCCCTTGCGCTCGAAGATCTTGCGCATCGCCCGTGCCAGCCGCTCGACGACCGGCTCCACGTCGGTGACCGCGCCGATCACCCGGCGCTGCGCCGCCATGCGGGCGCGCTCCAGATGGGTGTCGATATATTCGCGCATCAGGCCGGCCTGCTCGGCGATGCGCGCGGCCAGCGTCCCCTCCGTCCCGCGCGCCTCGTTGGTGATCACCGAGAGCGGCGTCTTCAGCGCATGGGCGAGATTGCCGACATGGGTGCGCGCCCGCTCCATGGTCTCGCGGTTGGATTCGATCAGCGCGTTGAGTTCCTGCGCCAGCGGCTCGATTTCCGACGGGAAGGTGCCTTCCAGCCGTTCCGCCTCGCCGGAGCGGATGGCGAACAGCGCCCGGCGCATGCGCTCGATCGGGAACAGGCCGAGGCGGACCTGGAAATAGGTGGTGATGACGAGGCCGAAGCCGACCAGCGCCAGGATCAGCGCGGTCCGGGTCGAGAACACCGTGATGTCCTCGTTGAGATCGCCCGCATTGCCGGCGACGGCGAGCCGGAAGGCATTCTGCTCGTCGAAGGAGATCTCGCGCTCGATGATGCGCAGATCCTGCCCGTCCGGCCCCCGGATGTAGCCCTTGGCGGTGCGGTCGGTGCCCGGCACGATGCCGACATCGGAGGGCAGCACCAGCACGTCGCCGACCAGCGATTTCGACGCCACCACGACCTTGTTGTCGCCCGACCGGCGCACCACCCAGTACCAGCCCGACAGCGGCAGCTCGAAGCGCGGTTCGCCGACATTGTCCGGCTCGCGGAAGGACCCGGCCGTGTCCGACTGCGCCGCGATCGCCCCGACCAGGGTCTTCAGGTAGACGCCGAGCCGCTCGTCGAAGGCCCGTTCGGCCGAGCCGCGATAGACCGCGATCAGCACCGAACCGGCGGCGGCCAGAGACAGGGCACTCCAGATCGCGGCGAGGACGAACAGGCGGAGGGCGAGCGAGCTACCCTGCATCGCCCGTCAAACCCACCGTGTAGCCGAGGCCGCGTATGGTCTGGATGATGTCGACCCCGAGCTTCTTGCGCAGGCGCCCGATGAACACCTCGATCGTATTGGAATCGCGGTCGAAATCCTGATCGTAGAGATGCTCGACCAGTTCCGTCCGCGACACCACCCGGCCCTGGTGCAGCATCATGTAGCTGAGCAGCCGGTATTCGTGCGAGGTCAGCTTGACCAGATGGCCCGACACGGTGACGCGCCCCGATCGGGCATCGAGCCGGACCGGTCCGCATTCGATCTCGTTCGAGGCATGGCCGGCCGACCGGCGCACCAGGGCCCGGACCCGCGCCAGCACCTCTTCCATGTGGAAGGGCTTGGCCACGTAGTCGTCGGCGCCGGCATCGATGCCGGCGACCTTGTCGGACCAGCGGTCGCGCGCGGTCAGCAGCAGCACGGGCATCTTGCGCCCGTCCCGCCGCCATTGTTCCAGTACCGAGAGCCCGTCCATCTTGGGCAGGCCGATGTCGAGAATCACCGCGTCATAGGGCTCGGTATCGCCGAGGAAGTGCCCCTCCTCGCCGTCCCGGGCCTGATCGACCGCGTAACCCGCCTCCTTCAGCGCCTCGACGATCTGTGTGTTCAGATTGGCATCGTCTTCGACAACCAGCAGCCGCACGCCGTGCTCCCCTCGATAAACCCCGAGTCCGTCCGACTTCAGCGCTTATCGTACATGAATTGTCCGGAGCTGGCATCGAGAACCACTTTGCGCACCAAACCATCGCGGGTCAGCACGGTGACCCGGTAGGCGAGCTTGCCGGCATCCAGGCAAAGGTCGGCCTTGACGATATCGCCTTCGAGTTGGCGGCGGATTTCGGCGAGCTTGCGCGCCCGGCCCTCGAGCAGGGCCTCCTGCATCGCCCCGAAGGTCAGGCACTCGCCGACCTGCGTCTGCGCGACAACATCGCCCGGCGCGAAGGCGGCGAGCGCCGGCGCGAGCATGCCGCAGGCCGTAACGGCCGCAAGACAGAGGGAGGCGATTTTCCTGACCATGGGCGGAGATCTAGTCCGGCGGGACTGAACCGGGGATGAACGTCCGCCATACGGCATCTGCGGTCCGGACGCCAGCGCCCGGCGCCGCGGGAGGCATCGGGCCCGCAGCCCGCGATCCGGCGCGAACGCGGGATCGCGGGCCTGCGACCGCCGGTCATCCCGGCGGGCACAGCGCGGCGACCACGGCATTGTGCGCCTTGATCGCCCGGATGGTCTCGTCGGTGTCGGCCTGCGACCAGGCGATCGGCTCGGCGAGGCGGCAATAGACCGCCGACGGGCGCGTCGGGTCGGCGGCGCGGTCAGTCGCGACGGTTCCCGTCGCCGCGACGGTTTCCGTCGTCGGCGCGCAGGCGGTCGGGATCGTCGAGAGAACGAACAGCAGCGCGGCGCACCGCGCGGGCAAGATCGACGGCACGGATCATCTCCTCCATCCGGCGGGTGCAGTCCTCGGCGAGCGGATCGGCGCCGCCGCGCCGGCCCGCCCGGGCGAGGAGCGCGGCGGCGAGCGCGACCAGCGCGCGGGCCAGGGCGAGCCATCCCATGGCTCACCCGATCGCCTTGGTGGCGCGCACCCGGCCCCAGATGGCGAGGCCCGCGCCGGCGATCACGATCAGTCGGTCCCACACCTCGATCAGGCTGCCGATCAGGTCGAGCGCGGCGGCCTGGTCGGACGGCGCGATCGCGTAGCCGCCGAGGCCCGCGATCGAGGCCAGGATGGCGAGGAGCGCGCCCCAGACGGTGCGCGACTGCAGAAGGGTCTTGGTCTCGGTCATGGCGATCCTCAGGCTTCCTGGGTGGAGACGGCGAGGCCGGCGGGACGCGCGGCCGGCGCGGCATCGGCGACGAGGGCGACGCCGTCCGGCCAGCGGATGCCGATCGGCCGACCGGCTTCGTCGACGAGCAGGCGGGACTTGGCGATCGCGGCGCGGCTGACGCGGTTACCCTGGTTGCCGCCGAGGACGTGGTAGTGGGTCGCGTCCTCGCCCTCGTAGAGCCCGACATGGCCGCCGCCCTCGCGGGTGAAGACCAGCACGGCCCCCGGCACCGGCCGGTCCAGCCGGCGCCCCCAGATGCCCCAGCTGCGGGCGGCGAGCGGGTTCGGCAGCGGCGGCATCAGCCCGGCCTCGACCACCGCCCAGGCGACGGCGAGGCCGCACCAGGGAATGTCGTCGTCCTCGTAATAGGCGCCGATCCAGTCGAGCCGCGGATGCGCGGCCGCGACCTTGCGTGCCATGTCGAGGATGCGCGGGGTCGAGCCCGGGCCGGGCGTTTCGGCAAGGCCGATCGCGGCGGCGAGCCGGGCATGCCAAGGGGCGGCGGACGTCATGGGACACCTCCGGGAGAAGACGAACGGGATGGGTGGGGGGTGGTCGGTCGACTTGGGTCGGTCGGCTTCGGGCGGTCGGCTTCGGGCGGTCAGGCGAAGACGCAGGCCGGACTTGCCGGCGCGACCACCCTGCCGGCGAGCGGCGCCGGCAGCGGCCAGCCGTCGGGCGCGAGCAGGTTGACGTGGCAGCCCTCGGCCGGCGCCAGGATCGGCAGGCCGTCGGCGTCGAGCGCGCCGGTCGGCAGGGCGACGATGCCGGTGCCGAAGACGAGATCGGGATAGACCGGCCCGGAAGCGGTCATGACCAGCGGCGGCAGTACCGGGCCGGTCCCAGTCTCGGTGCCGGTCTCGGTTTCGGGCGCGACCGTCAGGCCGGCCGCGCCGAGCAGGGCCAGGGCTTCGGACCGGTCGGCGAAGCGCAGGAAGATCGTGTTCATGCCGCGAGCCTCGCCTGACTGGCGGCGCCGGCCGCCGAGGGCTGATCGGTCAGCGTCCAGCCGACCAGTTGGCGCAGCCGCAGGACCTGCCCGGCCGAAAGTCCGCTCGAGGCCCCGAGATAGACCGTCGTCGGCCACGCATTCGTCTGCGCCGCGGAGGCGGCCGTGCCGTTGACGGCGAGCCGTGCCCCCGAGGCGCCCCAGCCGGCGCACAGGCCGAGCGCGCCGGGAATGACATCCGTGCCGACCCCGAGCGCCAGCGCCGACGTCGCATTGAAGATCGCCACGCGGGTGTTCGGCGTATTGGTCGCCCGGATGAGATTGAGGCCGTCGCCCAGGCCGACGATCTGCTGCCCGGACTGCGCCACCGGGATGGTGCCGCGCCAGGCGATCCCGGCCGAGGCGCCCTGGATGGCCGCGGCCGCGCCGGCGGCGATCTGGCAGAGGTCGGTCGTGCGGGTGACCGCGGCCAGCGTGTCGCCCGGGATGATCGAGCCCTGCGACACCGCCTCGACGAGCTGCGGCAGGATGAAATGGACCACCGATCCGGCATTGGCCCCGATCTCCAGCACCGCGCCGGTGCCGGCCGGAATGACGTTGGCCGACCCGGTCCAGGCATAGGCGCTGCCGGCGACGGAGGCCGAGCCGGTTCCCCCGGTCAGGAACACGGAGGTGGCCGCTCCCGTCCGGCGCGCATAGACCCCGAAGGAATGCGCATTGGCGTTGCCGACCGCGCCGGAGACCTTGGCCCAGGCCGCGCCGCTGCCGGCGGAATTGTCCAGCCTGTAGACCGTCCCGGCGGTGCAGATCGCCGACAGACCGGCGGCCGCCAGGGCGGCGCTGTCGTCGACGACCGACAGGACCGCGGCGGCATCGCCGGTCTTGGTCAGGTTCGACGTGTCGAGCGGATTGTGCTTGCGCGCCGTGATCTTGTTGGTCGCCGCCCCCTCCAGCAGGAGTTCGGCCGCGCCGCTGCTCCAGTCGATCCGGGCTTCGTTGGCGGCGGCGGCCTTGAGGCTGCCGTCGGCATCGCAATAGGTCTTGCCGGCGCCGGAGGTGACGCCGAGCACCGCGGCGAGCGGCACGGCCGCGCCGCCGAGGACGCACCGGCGGCCGACGATATCGGCGAAGAAGGCCGGCGCGGCGCCGTCGAGCAGGTGCTCGGGCCGGCGCCACCAGGGCGCGGCACCGGCCAGGAGCCGGCGCGGGGGCAGCATCAGGCCCATGGCTCAGTCCACCGCGATGTTGGCCGACACGGCGGCGAGATCGGCGACCGAGCCGAGCGTCGGGGCGCCGCGCCAGACGAGCGCCAGCCAGATGTCCTGGCCGCCGGCGAGCTTGATCGAGCGGGCGAGCTGGTTGGCCTCGTAGAGCGTGCCGCCGCCGAGATTGGTGATGCGGGTCAGCGAGACGACGCCGATGACCTTGTCGAGGTCGGCGGCGGCGACCACCGCGGCGGCATTGTCGGTGACGGTCGAGGCGGCCGGGTCGGCGCGGAACAGGATCGCGTCGAGCGCCGCCGTCAGCCCGGCGGTCTTCAGCGCGACGGTCAGGTCCTGCAGGTAGCCCGAGCCTCCGGCGACCCGCAGCGCGCCTGCCAGCTGCATCTTGGCACCGAGCGCGTCGCCCGACGCATAGGCCGTGGTCGAGGTCGCCGGCAGGCTCGCCGGCGCGGCGCGGATGATCCGCCCGCCGACCTCGCCGAGATGGGCTTCGGAGGCCCCCCCGACGGTCGGCAGCGGGTCGCTGTTGGCGTCGATGACGACGGCCGGGACGGCGCGCCCGTCGGCGCGCACGAGGAGGCGTTGTCCGGTGACGGACTGGGTTTCGGTCGGCATGATGAGGGTCCTGCGGCGGGAGGAATGGGGGGCGGGATCAGAGGGCAGGCTGGGCGGGCTGGTCGAGCCGCGCGCCTTGTTCGAGCCGGTCGAGCCGGCCGGCGAGGTCCTGGACCGCCTTGACCAGGACGGGGACGAATTCGGCGTAGCGCAGCCCTTCCAGCCCGGTCTCGGCGTCGCGCACCCAGAGCGCGGCATCGCGCCCGTCGAGCGCGGCCGCGACCTCCTGGGCGATCAGGCCGAAATGCCGCCGCCGGCCCTCGCGCGGCACCGGCGGCGCGGCCGGATCGGCCGGATCGGCGACCTGCTCGGCGACGCGCCAGCGGTAGCTGACCGGCCGCAGCCGGCGCACGAAATCGAGCCCCAGATCGGCCTCGGCGATGTCGACCTTCTCGCGCCGGTCGGAGGTGTTGATGGTCGCGCTCGCGGCGTAGATCTGCGACCAGCGGGCGCTCGCCGTGCCGAGCGTGCGGGCATTGTCGGCATCCGGCCGCACCACGCGGGCGACGGTGTCGCCCGAGGCCGCGACGAGCTTCAGGGCCTCGGTCCAGCTCGCCCCGTCGGCGCTGACCTTCAGGCTGAAATCGTCGCTGCCGACGAGGCCGAGCTCGGCGCGGCCCGAATAGGCGGTCTGGAACAGGAGCGACAGCGTGTTGCCGGCGGCCTCCTTGGAGGCGGTCTGGCGCAGGTCGCCGGTGCCGCCCTCCCCGGTCGCCAGCGCGGCGAACAGCATGGTGTTGAGCTTGGCGGCGAGCGGATTGGTCGCATCCGCCGTGGTGCCGATGCCGAGCCGGGTCAGGTTCTGCAGCGCCGAGATCGCCCCGATCGCGCCGGAAACCGGGTCGACCCAGGCACTGCCGGTCCAGACCATGAGCCGCGCCTCGTCGGCGAGCCAGACGCGCAGGCCCGCGGCCGGCACCGTGAAGGTCCAGCCGCCGTCGACCCAGGTGGCGATCCGGCCGGCCTGGCCGGTCCAGGCACCGGTCGGACTGGCCGCGACGATGTAGCCGGCGCCCTCCGCCGGGCTCGCCGGCGGCGCCGCGAGATCGCGATCGAGGACCAGCGCCTGCACCAGCCGGTCGAGCGCGGCCAGGGCCTCGTTGTGGGTGACGTGCTTCTGCGCCTGGCCGGCTTCGATCAGCGGCAGGGCAAGACGGGCGGTCGCGGTCATGGGCGTCCCTCTTCGATCGGGATGGTGGCGTGTCGGGCAATGCCGGGGCCGAGCGCCGTGCCGATCTGGGCGACGCGCAGCGTCACCGCGACCGGGGTGGCGCCGACATCGGCGATCTGGGCGGCGGCGGTCCAAAGGAAGGATGGCGTCGCGATCTCGATCGTCCGGACCGCGACCGGACCGGCCAGGATCTCCAGCCGGTAGCGCTCGGTCTCCTCGCCGAGCGCCACGTCGGCCGCCGTCCAGGCATCGGCCCCGGCGAGCCGCGAGCGGCGGATCCAGGAGAGCGTCACATCCCCGGTGGCGCGGCTGCGCATCGCCTTCAGCCCGCACGGGCTCCAGGGCGTCAGCCCGCGTCCGCCGATCGCCGCCGTCACGGTGACATAGGCCGCGTCGTCATAGCCGCGCGGCTCGGGGCCGACCTTCAGCGTCACCGTGCCGCCGACATCGTCGCGCCCCGTCGGCAAGGCGACCACGCGGGCATCGAGCAGCACGAAGGCGCTGCCGGCGGGCGCCGTCGCCGCCCCGGCATCCTCCGAGCCGCCCTGTCCGCGCAGGAGCCGGGTCAGCCGGTAGCGGCCGGCGGCGACCAGTTCGGCGCGGGCGAATTGCAGGATTTCCCAGGTTCCGCCGTCATGGCGCACCGCCGCCAGATTGGCGCCGGCCAGCACCTCGTCCTCGGCATGGGCGGCAAGCGTGCCGGACTGGAGATCGACCAGCAGGCCCGACCCGTCGTCCCACAGCCCGAGCGGCCCGGGCGCCAGCGCCTCGGCGAGCGTGCCCATCGTCGCCGGCGCCTCGATGGTGCCGATCGCCGCGTAGCTGGCCGCGCCGGTCTTGCGCCAGATCGCCAGCGCGCCCGGCCAGGGCGAGACGGCGGCGGCGATGAAGGCGCGGTCCGGCCGGTCGTCGGCCGCCAGATGGGCGATGTCCAGCACATGGACGGTCGGCGCGCCCCAGGCGGCGGCATCCTCGGCATTGTCGAGCCGGCCGGAACTGCGCTGCGGGCTGTAGAGATCGCGGTCGACCCGGCGCGCCTCGATCGTCCGGACGCCGCCATCCTCGATCCGCTCGACGATCACATCCATCGTCCGGTCGCCGGCATCGAAAGCCAGGATGTCGCCCGGTTCGACCGCGATCCGGTCCGGACCGAGCGCGAAGCCGCAGCTTTCCCGGCCGGACCAGACATCCTGCAGCCAGGTTTCCGCCAGCCCGGCCGCCACGTCGACCGGCAGCACCACGGGCAGGTCGGCCCGCGTCTCGCGCCGGCTCGCCTCGGTCAGCCGGTGCGAGGCGACGGTGGTGCGCCGGAAGTCGCGCAAGGCATCCGACACCGTCACGTCGATGCCGCCCGGCAGGTCGCCGGCCTCGGCGCGCAACCGCTCGACGAGCGGCCGGTCGACGCGGTCGACCAGGTCGTCGCGGCCGAGGCTGCCGTCGCGCCGCCGCGCCCGGCCGGCGAAGCGCAGATGCGTGCCGGCATCGTGGGCGTCGACCTGGAAGGCGGCGAGCAGCGGTTCCAGCGCCTGACGCGGCGCCATCCGGTCGTCGATCACGAAGCCGTCGAGATGGCCCGGCACCGCCCTTGTGGCAACCGCCGTGAAGCCGGTATCGGCCAGCACGGCCCGGATCAGCCCGTCCAGACTGGTCCCGCCGAGCCGGCCGGTCAGCCAATGGCCGGTCGGCCAGGCGGCGGCATCGGCCCAGACCCCGGCGAGCGCCGGAAACTGCGGAAAGGGCCGCGCGTCCCAGGTCCAGAACTGCAGGCCGCCGGGATCGACCATGCGCCGCCCGTCGAGATCGGAGAGCGGATTGTGGGCGGCGTCGAAATCGGGATGATCCGGATCGAAGCGCGCCAGCACCGCCTCCAGCAGGCGGCGCTGGATCAGGTCGTCGCGGCCGCCGCGCGAGAAATGCGGCAGCCCGGCCTCGGTGGATTTCGCATCCGGGAACATGTTCGGCTGGTTGGCGCCGAGATCGACCGCCGGACAGCCGGTCTCGACCAGCCGGAACGGCTTCGACTGCGGCAGCCAGGCGGTCGGCGTGGCGCTCTCGACCCCGCCGGGGCGGTCGAAATGCGGGTTCGACCACCAGGATTTCAGGTCCTTGCTGCGAAACACCCAGGGCTTGCCGGCCGCCCCGTCGGTAATCGGCGTGCGCGTGCCGGTGAGCCGGTCCGCCGTCGAGGCATAGTACCAGTCGAAGCCCTCCCCGGCGCCGAAGCCGGCGGCGAGCGGGCCGAGATCGTGCGGCGTGTCGGCGGCGTCCGCATCCGGACCGCCGCCATGGCGCCAGTCGGCGAGCGGCCAATAGGCGTCGATGCCGACGAAATCGACATCCGGGCTCGCCCAGAACGGATCGAGATGGAAATGCACGTCGCCGGACCCGTCGGCCGGCTGGTGGCCGAACCATTCCGACCAGTCCGCCCCGTAGGAGACCGCCGTCGCGCTGCCGAGCACGGCCTTCACGTCCGTTGCCAGCGAGGTCAGCGCCGCCACGAACGGATAGGTTCCCGGCGCGGACCGGACGGTGCTCAAGCCGCGCAGTTCCGAGCCGATCAGGAAGGTGTCGACCCCGCCGGCGATCGCGGCGAGCGTCGCATAATGCAGGATCATGCGCCGGAACGACCATTCCGCCGGCCCGTCATAGACGACCGCCTCGTCGTCGGCGTCGAAATCGCCGACCGCCGCCGTCCCGACGAAGGCCGCGAGCTGGGCGGCCGCGGCCGCCGTGCCGTCCGGGCTGCCGATCTGGCCGGCGGCGGGATGGCAGGTGATCCGCCCGCGCCACGGATAGGCCGGCTGTTCCGCCGCGCCGGCCGGATCCGGCAATCCGTTGCCGGCCGGAATGTCCATGGTCAGGAAGGGATAGAGGCAGACCTTGAGCCCGCGCGCCCGGATCGCCCGGATCGCGGCGACGACCGAATCGTCCGACGGCGTGCCGCCGAAGGCCGCCTTCCCGTCGACCCGGCTGACCACCGGCGCATCGGCCCGCGTCAGCCCGGCGACCGACCAGACCCCGTTGCCGCCCTTGTCGGGGGCCTCCACGGCCGGCCGCACCTGGCAGAGGCCGGCGCGCAGATCGTCGCCGAACCACGACACCACCAGTGCGACCGTCTCGAGCTTCGGGCAGAGCGCCTGCAATTCGTCGAGCGAGGCTTCCAGATCGGTGACGCCGAGGCTCGAATGGGCATTCTCGCGCACCCACCCGGCAGGGCCGAGCCCGCCGAGCAGGCTGGCGGTGTGGTAGCCGAACTCGGTCGTGCCCGGGATCACCGTGACGGCGCGGATCAGCGGCTCCAGCCGGTCGACCACCCGGATCACCTCGAAGGCGAGCTGCGGGATGCGGTTGCCGAATTTCTTCAGCGCCATGCGCTCGAACACCGCCATCGCCACGCCGCGATAGGCCGGCGCCCCGCCCGGCTGGCGGGCCAGGATCAGCGGATCGGCCGCCTGGTCCTCGGCCCCGAAATGGAACCGGATGGCATAGTCCTGCTGGTCGAGTTCGATCCCGTCGGCCCAGATGCGGCCGATCCGATGCACCGGCCCCTCGCAGATCGCGACCGCGAAATTGGCGAAATAGCTGTAGGTGGTCAGCGTCGGCCCGCCCTTGCCGCCGGTCGACTGCTCGGTCGAGGTCTCCTCGTAGCGCGTCGCCCAGACGATCTCGCCGGTCAGGCGCACGCGGCCGTAGACGCGCGGGATCGCCTTGCCCTCGGTCGAGGTCTGGATGTCCAGATCCGACAGGCGCGGGCCCTTCATGTCGGGCAGCGTCGAGCGGATCAGCGCCCGGTCGATCAGCGCGCCGGCGATCGCGCCGAGCGCCCGGCCCGCAATCGCGCCGGCCGGCCCGAGCGAGGCGCCGAGCGTCTGCCCGGCGGCGGAAAGCAGGATGGTGGCCATCAGTCGGTCGCTCCCGGAAAGGCGAAGACATGGGCGACGTGCCGCCGCCACCAGGGCCCGAGCGGGCTCTCGACGACGGCCGCGCCCTCATAGGCGTGCAGGAAGGCGTCCGGCCCGGTCAGGATGCCGGCATGCTTGGCCGGCAGATGCGGCCGCCAGCGGATCAGGATCACGTCGCCGGCCCGCATCGCCGTCGCATCGACTGGCTCCAGATGGCGCGCGGCGGCCTCCGCGAAGGCTTCCCGCCCGCCGGCCTCCGCCCAGTCGCGCGCATAGGCCGGCGGCGCCTCCGGCTCCGGCCCGATCACCTCGCGCCACACCCCGCGGATGAGCCCGAGGCAATCCGCCCCGACGCCCTTCAGCGACGCCTGATGCCGATACGGCGTCCCGATCCACGACCGCGCCACCGCCACGATCCGCTGCCGCTGCACGACCGCCATCGAAATCCTCCGTTGCTATGTTGGGCCACGAGCACGGGACGATTCCGCGCTGCACAATGATTGTTGTCGGAAGCCGAACCGACAGATCGCGCGATCCGCCCGATCCCGCGCCCCTTCCCCTTCGCCCCCTGCCAAGGGGGAGAAGGTGGCCGAAGGCCGGATGAGGGGGAACGATGCTGCGACGCACACAAGAACAGAGAGTCGAGGGGAGCCCCGAAAGCAGCCGACTGGCGGGCCGTCCGACCACCAGCCCTGGCCGGACCTGGTGGCTGTCACCCAGAGGTCCTGCCAGAGGGGCTGCCACGGCACGTGACGGGTCATCCGGTGTCCACATATCGTGGCCAAGATCATTTCGTGATTTGGAATTGCTGTATTTCGATATTTATAAATACAGATATTTCCGTATTTTTCTGAACTTTGCTCAGAAACACAATCGCTGTTGTATTTTTGATAGACCGAATTAATTCGGTACGCCAGTGATCCGAAACCAGAGACACTCCGTTTGCTTGAAATCTTGGCGCTGTTATTTTCCTTGCCGTGGTGATTTCGTCTTTCTGTTAAGAAGAAGGGAATATGACATGAAGCAATACTGGATGGCGGCTTCCATGCTGCTGGCGATGGCGTCCGGTGCTGCCGCCGCCGATCTCGGTTCCAAGGCGCCGGTTGTCGTCGCGCCGGGCGCTTCCCCGATCGCGACCTGGACCGGCCTCTATCTCGGCGTCACGGCCGGTGGCGGATCGGCTGCAGTCGATCACACCGACGCGTATCTCGACTTTCAGGGCAAGAGTTCCGTCAAAGTCATGTCGTGGATGGCCGGCGGCACCGTCGGTTACAACTGGCAGGTCAAGTCGTTCGTCCTCGGCGCCGAAGCGGACTTGAGCTATTCCGGTTTCGATAAGAAATCGACGATGTACTATGGTGGTGTTTTGCTTCAATCCAAGATGAATTGGTTCGCAACCACTCGCCTGCGCGCCGGCGTCACCTTGGACAATGTCCTGATCTATGCCACGGGCGGCGCCGTGGTGGCGAATGTCGAGCACACCTCCGAGTGGAGCGCCTCCAACCTGTGCGGAAAGGCCAAAGACTACGTGTCTTGCGTGGACAAGAACCAGCTCGGCGCGACCTTCGGCGGCGGCATCGAGGCGATGTTGCTGCCGAACGTCAGCTTCAAGGCGGAATATCTGCGCCTTGAACTTCCCACGATCTCGACCACCGGCAAGGACGGCTACAAGCAGACCTGGAGCGACAGCGCCAATATCATCCGCGCGGGCGTGAACTACCGCTTCTGACGCGAACGATCGCGATCCGACATCGGCATCCTGCAGGTTCCGGATCGGATCGGCCGCGACACGGACATGCGAGCAGTCCCGGCGATCGGGACGGAGGGGTGGCCTCCGTCCCGATCGAATCGACGGGCCCCGAGCGGCATCGACCGGCGGGGCTTTCTTTTTTGGCAAGGCAGCTGCCACATGGCCGGCGCTTCGGCCAGCCTTGTGGATCGAGCGCATTCGCGCCGCCAGGCACCCGGCAGCCTCTCTTCCCCCCACTCTCGATGTCCACTAGGAAGAGGCGGTCGCACAGCCGAGGCGTGTCCGCGCGCGGCCCGGAGACGTCATCGGGCTCGCCTTGGATCCGAGGCAACCTCGACGGTTCCGCGCCGGCCGCTTCCGCCTTGCCGGGGGCAACGTCATCCCGTTGACGATCTGCGAGGGCCGATCGATGCCGTATAGCTCAATAGCCGGCAAGACCTGGATCGGTTCCAGAATCCCTGCGGCCGGAGCGGTACGTCGTGTCCTCGACATCGGCGTGGGCGTCGGTCGCTATTCCTCGCTTTTCAGAGAGCGGCATGCGGATGCCGAATGGGTCGGCGTCGAAATCTGGGCGCCCTATGTCGAGCAGTTCGGACTTGCGCAGAAATATGACCGGCTGATCATTGCCGACGCGCGCTGGGTCGATCTCGCGCGTCTCGGCCTGTTCGATGTGTGCTTCTGCGGCGATGTCCTCGAGCACATGTCGGCTTCGGACGCGCAAGAGCTTGTCGACCGGCTGCTCCCGCGCTGCCGGCTTCTCTTCATATCCATCCCCCTGGGCTTCTGCCCGCAGGGCTCGGTGTTCGACAACCCGTTCGAGCGCCATGTCGTCGAGGATTATTCCGACGAGCGCATCCGGGAGCACTTTCCGGCGGTCGTGGACGGCGCGGTCGAGACCCGCGGCGCCTGGACCATCGGCACCTACGCGCTGAGCCGGGACGGCGAGACGATCGCGGCCCTGCAGGCGCTCCGGGGGCACGACCGTTCCGAACCGCCCGGCGAGCGTCCGGGGCCGCCCTAATCGACGGCACCCGACAGGGGACATGCGGCCTGCCGCGCAGACCCGCACGCGCGCCGGGTGCGCGGCCGGCGGATGAATTCGGTAGCCTTGGTCTGAACCGTGACGGAGTCGTCGGTGGTTTCCGCGCTTGCCATTCTTTGCGCACGAAACGAGCGGGACCACGCTCTGCGCACCATCCGGCTTCTGATCGAAAGCAGGATCGACGTCGTTCTCATCGATCACGAGTCGACCGACGGCACCCGGGCCGCGGCGGCGGACCTTCTCGGCCGGGGCTTGCTGTCGATCGAACACCTGCCCTGGCGCGGGTCGTTTTCGCTGACCGACCAGCTGCGGATGAAGGCCGAACTCGGCCGGCAGGCGCCCCATGACTGGATCGTGCATGTCGACGCCGACGAATGGCTCTGCTCGCCGCATCCCGGCCAGTCCCTGCTGGAGGGAATTTCCGCCGCGGACGCAGCCGGAGCCAATGCGATCAATTTCGACGAGTTCGTGTTTGTGCCGACGGACCAGCAAAGCTTCGATGCGCGCACCTGCCACGAGGCGATGCTTCAGTACTACTTCTTCCAGCCATCCTATCCGCGCCTGATGCGCGCCTGGAAGCGCGATGCGGGCCTCGACAACCAGACCAGGGGCGGCCACAAGCTGACCGGCGCCGCGCTGAATCTTCATGGCCAAGACTTCATCCTGCGCCACTACATCGTCTTGAGCGCGCTGCACGCACAGGAGAAGTATCTCGGACGCCGCTTCTCCGAGGAGGACTGGCTCAAGGGCTGGCACCGCAGTCGTGCCCAGTTTCGACCCGAGGACCTGCAGCTGCCCCCGGCCGCCGAACTGCATCGCCTTCCGCATTGGACGTCGAAAGACTTCATCAAGACGGCGCCCCGGAAGACGCATTTCTGGAGCTGGACGAAGGCGTGACCGCCGGACCGCGGTCATCGGACCAGCGCCTTGCCGTCATTGGGCAGGCGCGACCGGCCCGGATGGGCGAGCACGAAGTCGTTGCCGGGGATGTGCGGGAAGCCGCGGAAATTGAGGGCGTTGCCGAAGCGGTCGCGGCAGGTGGCGAAGCGCTTGTCGCAGCCGGCCGTGACCGTGAAACCGTCGCCGGTGGCGATCGGCGCGGCCATCGGCTGCCAGAGCTCGAGCCTGGCCAGCCCCGCGGCGAGGTCGTGAAACTTGACCTCGACGGCGCGGCCGGCATTGGCGCCGCCGGTGAAGACGAGCCGGCCGCGATCGAACAGGCCGGCCGCGAAGGCGGCGAGCCCGGACGCCGTCAGGCTGCGCAGGCTCGAGGCCACGACGACCGTGCCGGTACCGCGCCAGCCGGCGGCGGCGAGATCGATGCCGCAGCGCCCGTCGCCGAACGCGGCGTCGCAGCGATGGCCGTAGAGCCGGCCGCGCGGCTGGTCGAGTTCGGCCGCAAGCCCGCGCAATTCGGCCCGGAAGGCGCCGTCGCGCTCGACGATCTCGCCGATGGTGGCGATGCGCAGCACGACATGCTCGGCCGGATCGCGCCAGTCGACCCGGGTCACCGTCACCCGCGCGCCGTCATAGAGCCCGGCGGCGATGTCGGCTTCCGCGATCGCCGCCGAGGCCAGCGCGCCGGAGACCTCCGCGCCACCGACGGACAGGCCCGCCGCGGCCACGTCCTCGCTCGATCCGAGCCCGCTCGCCGCCTCGTGGACGACGCCGTCGAGCGTGATCGGCCGGTCGTGATCGGTGAAGCCGAGCCGGACACCGTCGCGCCGGGTCAGCGTCCAGCAGGTGGCGAGCGTCGTCGCCGGGCTGGCGACATGGGCGGCAAGACCGGCGGAGAGCGTCTTCACGGGCGGATCTCCACCAGCGGCACGGACGGCGCCTGGCCGGCCAGGAAGCCGGCGACGTCGATGTCGAGCGCGTCGGTATCGAAGCGCACCGGCACATGGAAGCGGAACCCGGCCGTCACCGCCGCGCCCTCCGGCGGGATCGCGCCGGGCGCGAAGGTGACGCGGCCGGTCGCCGGATCGACCGAGAAATGCAGCCCCTCGGTCCGCTCGATCCCGCCGACCGCGACGCGGACCGAGCCCGCCACCGGCTTGGCGATGGACCGGACCCAGGCCGCCTCGCCCGTCCCGTAGGTCTTGGCGAGCGCGAAGACCGGCTGCGCGCCGGTGCCGGTGCCGATCGCCTGATCGAGCGGACCCGGCAGGGCCGACGGTAGGCAGGAACGGTCGTCCAGGCCGTCGCGGAAGCGAAACCCGATCAGCCGTCCGCGCCGCGCCTCGAAGAAGGCGACCAGTTCGGCGAGGTCGTCGAGGCTGCGCAGCCCCGTGCCGGCATCGTAGCGGCGGCGCGAATCGGCCCAGCGCTGGTTGCGCGATTCGAAGCCGGACGCGAGCGGCACGATATCGGTGCGCCGCTCCGGCCCGCCGCTCGCCCCGAAGGCGACCGGCGCCGGAAACAGCACCTCGTGGAAGGCGACTGGGGCCGTCATGGGCAAACTCCGCGTCAGATTTGATCTTCCTCAACGCCCGCCGCATTCCGCCGGGCTATCGATCGACCATCGACACCGCGCCCCGGCGCAGCCCTCGGGCGGCAGCGGGTGGGCCTCAAGATCAGCGCCGCGTCCGGATCCCGCGAGGCTCCGGAGACAAGCGACCCCAAGGGAGAGCCGATGACGCATACGCACAATGAACTGGCGGACCAGCTGCCCGACTTTGCCGATCGGATCCATGAACTGAAGCAGTCGGATCGGCATTTCGCCCGCCTGGCGGACGAATATCACGAGCTGAATCGCCAGGTTCATCGCATGGAAACCAATATCGAGCCGACAGCCGACGAAGAGATCGAAAAGGCCAAGAAGCAGCGGCTGAAACTACTCGACGAAATCCAGTCGATGCTGAGCGCTTCCCCTGCATCCTGAGCGCCGGGATCGATCGAAGACGAGAGATTGACGCGTTCGGGAGAAGCGGGCCGACTTCACTCGAAGCCGTCCCGTGATCCGAACACACCGGTGCCAGAGCCCCTCCTCGTTTGGCCCGGTGTTACAGCCCGCGCCGTCCCCGTCCGACGGCGCGGGCTAATTTCGTTGCGACGAGCCCCTCCGAGCGGCGGAAGCCCTCGATGTCCGGGGTCTCGATATGGACCGTCACCGAGACCGGGGCGCTACCGCCCGCCGCCGCGACGCCGAGCCGGCCGTCCGGCCCGCGCCTGAGCGGCATGATCGCCTCCGCGCCGGCCTCGCCCATCAGCCCGGTGCGCCCGCCGGCAAGCGGAAAATAGGTCGGCTGCGACACGATCCCGCCGGCCGCGAAGGGCATCACCCGTCCGCCGCCGAGGACGCCGCCGAGCCGGAACCCGGTCGCCGGCTTGAACAGGCTCGACACCGTGCTTTCCAGCCCCGACGTGATGCCGCCGGTGATCGGCGACAGGGCGCGGGCGAGCGAGGCATCGGACATCTGATAGGCGATCCCGCGCAGCACCGTGTCGAGCTCGCGCCCCTGGATCACCGCCCCCCGGAAGGCCGAGGACAGCGCCAGCCCGAAGCTGCGCGACAGGGTGCCGAGTTCGCCGAGCGTGCCGGCGAGCTGGTCGGAGGTGGCGGCGACATCGCCGAGGCTGTCGGTCATCGGATCAGATCTCCGCAAAAAGGGGGGGATGGCGGCCGCCCGGGAGGGAAGACGGCCGCCATCCGGGCCGCCCGCACGGGCGGGGCACCGGTCGGGGGGGACCGGCGCGCGGGCGGCAAGGGGAATCGGCCGGGCGGTGCTCCGGTCGGATACAGGGGGACGGGGCCGCGGGATCGGGGCCGCGGAGAACCGCGTCCCGGCGTTCAGGGACTCCGAGAATGCGATCCCGGATCCAAGCCCGGACAGCCCGGCCACGGGATCGAACACCCAATTTTGCACAGCCCATCAACGGGTTATCCCCTTCTCCCCCCAGGGGGGGGGAGAAGGTGGCCGAAGGCCGGATGAGGGGGGCCGATCAAGCGGCGCAATGTTGGACCGGCGGTTCGGACCAGGCGTTCGGGACCACGGGCGGGGAGCGATGCGGCCTGCAGCAGCCTGAACCGGAAATTCCGCAACTGTTTCAAGGTCCCGGCCCCTTCATCCGCCCTTCGGGCCCCGTCCCCCGTACAGGGGGCGGAGGGGATGGAGCCGAGCGATCGGCGGCCGGCTTTTTCACGATCCATCAACGGGTTAATCCCTTCTCCCTCCGAAGGGGGCGAAGGGGAAAGCCGGGAGACCGGCGCGCGGGCGGCCAGGGGATCGGCCGGTCGCGCCAGACCAGCAAAGTCGACCGGCGGGCTCAGCCGGGCGCCCGATCCGGATAGCGGGCCGCCAGGGTGGCGAGATCGGCGGCGCGCAGCGGCGCCGGCCCGACATGCGGGGCGAGCACGACCGACAATTCGCGTGGCGTCATCGCCCAGTAGGCGGACGGCGCCAGGCCGAGCCGGCCGACCACGAAGCTCAGGGTGTCGTCCCAGGGAAAGGGCTCGCCGCAAAAGGGCCAGCCGCCACCGACGACCCTCCTTCGCCGGCAGGCTGCGCCTGCCCGAAGGTCGCGGCCAGCAGGCGCCCGGCCAGCCCGGCCGCGCCGAGCGCACCGTCCTCGAAGCGCATGGCGGCCACGTCGAGATCGGTCACTGCCTCCCCGGCGCCGCGCAGCCCGGCCCCGATCAGCCGGATCAGGTCGAGCGCGGCGAGCCGCCCGGCGCCGAATCGCTCGCCGAGCGCGACCATGTCGGCGACCGAGAAGGCCGCCTCCAGCTCGGCCAGCGCGCCGAGGGTCAGGACCAGAATGCGCGGCCGGCCGTCGATCACGGCCTCGACCTCGCCCCGTCGTGCATTGGGCATCGGCTGTCTCCTCGTTGTTGAAAGTGGACTCGCATTGGCGGTCAGGGCGCCCGGGCGCGTCAGGCGGCCGTGAAGGTGATGGCGCCGGCCGATTCCAGGCCCATGTCCCAGCTGATCTCGCCCTCGTGGTCGCCGGCATAGTCGAGCGAGACCAGTTGGAACGGGCCTTCCAGCGTGCCGAAATCCGGCAGCACGATCTGCCAGGGGCGGATCAGGGCCTCGAAGAACAGGCGACGCACGGCGGCATCCGACGGCGCGTCCTTGAACACGCCCGCGCCGGAGACCGACAGCCGCTTGGCGGCGGCGCCGGCGAGCAGTTCGCGCCAGCGGTCGGGGCTGTCGGCATGGGTCACGTCGACGGCGCCGGTCGAGAAGGCGAGCCGGCGGCTGCGCAGGCCGGCGACGGTGACGAAGCTGCCGGTGGCGGTCTCGTCGAGTTTCAGGAGCAGGTCCTTGCCGGCCTGGACGGCCATGATGTCCCCCTCGGGTCAGGGCGCCTCGGTCACGGCGCGAAAGGTCAGGGTGGCGATGGCGGTGACGCGGTCGCGGGCGAGCCGCGCATCGCGCCGGTCGAGCCGCAGCGAGACCAGGCGATGGCCCGCCGGCGCCGGCGGCGTCTCGGCGAGCGACAGGTCGACCCGGTCGGCCAGGGCCAGCGCCTCGCGCTTGCCGCCGGCCCGCGACCAGGCCGAGACGACGATCTCGTGTTCGACGAGGTCGAGCCCGACGCCGCCGATCGGCCGGCCGGCGACCGTGTCGATCGCCAGATAGGGCAGCGCCGCGTCGCGCGGCGGCCCGTCATGGATGCGCCCGGGCCCGCCGAGCAGGGCCTCCAGGGCGGCATCCGCGACGAGGCGGGCGCGCAGCGCGGCCAGGAGTTGCGAACCGGCATCGTGGCTCATCGGGACGCCTCCTCGACCAGGCAGACGAGCCAGCGGCCGGTCTCGTCGGGATCGTAGGCGGCCAGGATGCGGAACCGGCGGTCGCCGAGCACGAGCCGGTCGCGGCTGGTCACCGCGGCGCGGCCGTTGAGCAGGATGCGGTGCGTCGCGGTGCCCTCGACATGGCCGGCGAGTTCGCGCTCACCCGCCCCGACCGGCTCGATCCCGGCGCGCAGCGTGCCGTCCGCGGTCCAGACCGTGTCGCCGGACGGTGCGGTCGCCGCCCGTTCGAGCGTCACGACCTTGGTGAGCCGCCCGGGGTGGAGGGACTTGGCCCCCGCCCTCACAGCCGCACCCGCCGCCAGGGCGCGATCAGCACCTCGACCTCGTCGGCGATCGCCGCCGGCACGATGCCGATCGTGGTGCCCTGCGGGTTCTCGAACCAGCGCGCGGCGAGCATCAATTGCGCCCGGCGCAAGGGCTGCGGCACGTCGACACCGGACAGGCCGAAGCCGACCGTCACGTCGATCTCGATGCCGTTGATCGCCACGCCGGGTGCCAGCACGGTGCCGGGCGCGAGCGCGATGCGCGGCGGATCGCCGGCCGTGTCGACCCGGTACTGCGCCGGCGCCAGTTCGGCCGGCATGCCGGAGGCGCCGTAGACGGTGATCCGGTCGACCGAGACGAGCGGCCCGAGCGGCAGCCGGACCATGCCGGAGGCCGGCCAGCGGTCGAGATAGAAGCGCCAGCCCTGCCGGATCATCAGCGTGCCGAGCCGGGATTCGATCAGGCTGCGGGCGGCGACCAGCAGCGCGGAGACGACCAGGTCGTCGTCGGAATGGTCGAGGCGCAGATGCGCCTTGGCCTCGGCGAGCAGAACCGGCTCGACGGCCGGCGGCGTGATGAGGGCGGCGGTCATGATCGCTCCGGAAGGTCAGGTGGCGAACCAGGGCGGGCGGCGCCGCGGTGCCGGCGCCGCGGGGATGCGGCGGTTCCCGCCCCCGGGGCGGCCGCCCGCCACCGCCCGGCGGGCGGGTGCGGGATCGCGGCTCCGGGGACGGGCGCGAGGGACGGTCGTGCGACCCGGCGCGTCAGCTGGCGCCGAACTTCATCAGCTTGATCGCGTCGAAATCCTGCATGCCGCCGCCGACGCGCTTGGTCGTGTAGAACAGCACGTAGGGCTTGGCCGAATAGGGATCGCGCAGCACGCGGATGCCGATCCGGTCGACGACCAGGTAGCCGCGGCGGAAGTCGCCGAAGGCGATCGCGAAGCTGTCGGCCGCGATCGCCGGCATGTCCTCGGATTCGGCGACCGGGAAGTTCATCAGCGTCGCCTGCGCGCCGGCCGCGGCCGGCGGCTGCCAGAGATAGGTGCCCTGGGCGTCCTTCAGCTTGCGGATCTCCGCCTGGGTCTTGCGGCTCATCACCCAATGGGCGTTCTGCCGGTAGCCGGATTTCAGCGCATAGACCAGATCGACCAGCTTGTCGGACGGGTTGGACGCCGCGAAGGCGCCGGAGACGCCGGTCGCCAGATAGCCGAGATTGCCCCAGCTCCAGGACGCATTGGCGACCTTGGTGTAGGCCAGGAAGCCCTTCGGCTTGGCCACGCCGTCGCCGGTCACGAAGGCGGTGCCCTCCTGCTCGGCGAAGGCCTGCTCGACCTCCTCGGCGATCCACTGGTCGATGTCGACGGCGGCATCGTCGAGCAGCGCGCCGGTCGCCGACGGCATGGCGTAGAGTTCCATGGTCGGGAAGGCGAGCAGCTGCAGCTGCGGGCTCGCGGTCTCCGGCCGCGACGCGGTCTCGGCGACCCAGCCGACCGCCGGCCCGGTCGGCGAGAAGGGCTTGTTGTAGACGGAGGCCGAGACCTGGCGGTTGCCCGCGATGGCGCGGATCGGCGACAGATCGCCGAGCCGGCGGGTCACCTCACGCTCGAGCTCGGCCGGCACCAGATAGCCGCCGTCCTGGTTCGAGCCGACCGACAGCGCCTTGGCCTCGATCTGCTTCAGGCCGGTCTCGACGCCGCCGCGGACATAGGCGTCGAAGGCGCGCTTGTGCTCGGTCGGCTCGGCGCGCCGGTCGTCATTGCCCGCGCCGAGGCGCGGCCGGGCGGCCTTGAGCGCCAGGTCGTCGACGAGCCGCTTCTGCTCGTCGAGCGCGCGGTCGATCCGGTCGAGCTTCTCGACCGTGACCACGTCGGGCGCGCCGCGGCGCTCCAGTTCGGCAAGCCGGCGGTCGTTGGTGTCGCGGAACGCCTCGAAGGCGCCCATGAAGTCCTGGAAGGCGAGCGTCACCTCGGCATCGACCGGGCGGGCGGCGGCGGGCGGAGCGGCGGCGGCCTTGGTTTCGGGAGCCGCGGTCTGGCAATCGGTCATCGCATACTCGTCGGGTTCGAGGGTCTCTGGGAAGCGTGGGGGGTGGGGTTGGCGGCCCGGTTCAGGGCCGGGTCATGGATCGGGCGGCGGCCCGGATGGTGCGGGCGAGCCGGAGGCCGTGCGGCGGCGCGGCGGTCTTGACCGCCGAGACGCGGGCGTCGGGCAGCATCGGGAAGGTGACCAGCGAGATCTCCCAGAGGTCGATCTCGATCAGGCGCCGGCGGGCGCTGCGCGGTTCCCGGACGGCCTTCACGGTCCGGAAGCCGATCGAGAGCCCGTCGAGCACGCCGGCGCGCAGCAGCGCCAGCGCCTCGCGCGCCCGGCCGATCTCGGGCAGCAACCGGCCCTTGACCCGCAGGCCGCGGCCGTCCTCCTCGACCGACAGCCAGCGGCCGATCGGTTCGGCCGGATCGTGATGCCAGAGCATCTTGATGCCGCCCGCGCCGCGCCGGGCGATCGAGGCCGCGAAGGCGCCGCGCTCGACCTGGTCGCCGGCGAGATCGACCGCACCGAACAGGCTCGCATAGCCGGCAAAGCTTCCATCCGGATCGACATCGGCGAGCGGCGCGACGGCCCGCTTCACCTCCGGCGCGGCGGCCAGACCCGCCATGTCAGGCGGCCTCCGCATCGCCGGGCTTGCGCCGGACGCGCACCCGCGCCCGGCGTCCGAGCGCCTCGGCGAAGCGGGCGAAGACGGACTGGTGGTCGGCCCGCGCGGGCCGGATCAGCGCGATCAGGGCGGTCATGCAACACCTCTTGGGGCTGGGAAGACGGATCGAAAGCCGCGCTCACGCCTCGTCGAAGACGCGGGTCAGCCGGGCGATCGCGGAAACGAAACGGATCGAAGGCCGCGCTCATTCCTCGTCGAAGACGCGCGTCAGCCGGGCGATCTCGGAAACGAAGTCGTTGAAGCGGCGGTTGGAGGCCGCCAGTTCCTTGCAGGTCCAGACGAGCAGCCCGCTCGCCCCCGACGCCCACAGAAACAGCGCCACATGCGCCAGGTCCCCACGCTCGGCGAAGACCGCAAAAAGCTCGTTCATGGCCACCTCTCTCGGCTTTGCGGCGCGCCCGCGCCTCTCCCCCAAGGGCCGGAAGGGGATGGAATCGAGGCCCCGACGGTCGCCTTTTCCCCCGATCCATCAACGGGTTCTCCCCTTCGCCCCCCCCAAGGGGGGAGAAGGTGCCCGAAGGGCGGATGAGGGGGTCGATCCCGCGTCAACACGATCAGCCCGCGGTCCGGCTCACCAGGTCGCCCGCCCCGACCCCGTCCCTACCCGCGCGGCCCGTAGCCGACGGCGGCGCGCTTCTCGTCCTCGGAGAGGAAGTCGGCGGCGGCGATGCGGGTCCAGATGCGGTCGCGGTCGGCGGCGAGCGCCTCGACGGCGTCGGTATCGTGGGCGAACCGGACCGGGCGGTCGGCCGGGCTCAGCCAGGCGGAGAGCGCATCGGCGGTGCGGGCGGCGAGCGGCAGCACGGTCTGGTGCCAGAAGGCGCGGTTGGCCTCCTGGTAGTTCGAATAGGTGTTGTCGCCCGGAATGCCGAGCAGCATGGGCGGCACCCCGAAGGCGAGCGCGATCTCGCGGGCGGCCTCGCGCTTGGCCTCGATGAAGTCGAGATCCTTCGGCGAATAGCCCATCGCGCGCCAGTCGAGCCCGCCTTCCAGGAGCAGCGGCCGGCCGGCATTGCGGGCGCCCTGGAAGCCCTCCTCCAGTTCCCGCTTCAGCCGCTGGAACTGGTCGTCGGTCAGATTGCCGCCATCCTTCGGCTGATAGACCAGCGCGCCGGACGGCCGGGCCGAATTGTCGATCAGCGCCTTCGCCCAGGCGGAGGCGGCGTTGTGCACGTCGAGCGAGACCTGGGCGGCCTCCAGCGGCGCCAGGCCGTAATGGTCGGAGAGCGGGTGGAACAGCGCGAGCTGCAGGATCGGCGGCGGCGCGCCGGGCCGGTCGGGGCGCAGGAAGCGATGGGTGCGCTCGCCGACCGTATAGTCCCAGGCCTCCGGCCAGCCCTCCGGCCCGGGCACCACGCGCACCCGGTCGGGGCGCAGGGCATGCAGTTCGCGTGGGACCCCGTCCACATCGACCCGCTCGATCCAGGCATTGCCGGCGACCAGCAGGTGCCCATAGACCGCCTCCATGAAGGCCCGGCCCGACTGGCCGGGATGCGGCCGCGCCAAGAGGTCGAGCAGCGGATGCGCGTCGAGTTCCGCCGCGCCGTCATAGGCGATCCAGGTCATCGAGGCCGCGCTTTCGGCGATCAGCCGCACCGACCGATGCACGACCGGATTGCGCAGGAAACCCTCGCGCGCCAGGGCCGCATAGTCGCGCGGCGTCCAGACCGGCCGGCCATGCGCCTGGAAGGCGATCAGCGGCGCAGTCCGCGACGCCTTGGTGTCGGCGGCGGCCGCGCGGCGGCGCAGCCCGGCAAGCCAGTCGAGGCGGGTCATGAACGTCTCCGAAGGATGGGGGAAACAGGGAAGCGGCCGCGTCGACGCCCGCGACATGGACAGCCCCCCGCGATGGCGCGGCCGCAACAGTCCCGGGTATGCGCATCAGTCCCGGGCTTGCGCATCAGTCTTGGGCTTGCGCATCAGTCGTGGGCTTGCGCATCAGTCGTGGGAGGCACACCCGATCCCCCCGGTCGCATCCCCGGACAAGGCCCGCAGGGCCGCCGATCCGGGGCCTACTCGCATCGCAGCAGCATCAAGATCACATGTATTGACAGGTACTTGTGGCGCGCTGCCAGCAGAGTAGGTCCCGGCTCTCCGCTGTCGCTCCGGCCGGGAATGCGGTGCGAGATGGTGCGCTCTGTCCCGGATCCGCGGGCGCGCCGAGATCTGCGTGGGCATGCCGAGATCTGTTCGCGCATCCTATGATCTCTGGGTGCATCCCACGATCCCCCGGTCGCATCCCCGGACAAGGCCCGAAGGGCCGCCGATCCGGGCCCCACTCGCCTCGCAGCAGCATCAAGATCGCGTTTAGCAACAAGCACTTGCGGCGCGCTGCCAGCAGAGTAGGTCCCGGCTCTCCGCTGTCGCTCCGGCCGGGAATGCGGTGCGAAATAGTGCGTAACCCGCCGGATCCATGGGCGCGCCGAGATCTCCATGAGCATGCCGAGGTCTCTCCGCGCATCCTATGATCTTTGGGCGCATCCCAAGATCTCCCGGGGCGCATCCTAGGATCTCTGGGTGCATCCTAAGATCTCCCCGGTCGCATCCCCGGACAAGGCCCGCAGGGCCGCCGATCCGGGGCCCACTCGCCTCGCAGCAGCGTCAAGATCACATGTATTGACAGGCACTTGTGGCGCGCTGCCAGCAGAGTAGGTCCCGGCTCTCCGCTGTCGCTCCGGCCGGGAATGCGGTGCGAGATGGTGCGTTCCGTCCCGGATCCACGGGCATGCCGACATCTCAATGAGGACACCGAGATCTCCCCGCACATCCAATGATCACTGGGCGCATCCCAAGATCTCCCGGGGCGCATCCTATGATCTCTGGGTGCATCCTAAGCTCCCCCCGGTCGCATCCCCGGACAAGGCCCGCAGGGCCGCCGATCCGGGGCCTACTCGCATCGCAGCAGCGTCAAGATCGCGGAGGACGCGAAGATTTGCGGCAAGTTGAGGAGCGAGTAGGTCCCGGCTCTCCGCTGTCGCTCCGGCCGGGAATGCGGTGCGAGATGGGCAGCCCTTCGCGAACTCCGCTCCGGCCTGGAATGCGGTGCGAGATGGTGCGTTCCCTGGCAGATGCACGGGAGCGCCGAGATCTGCATGGGCACACCGAGATCTCTCCGCGCATCCTATGATCTCTAGGCGCATCCCAAGATCTCCCGGGGCGCATCCTAGGATCTCTGGGCACATCCCACGATCCCCCGGTCGCATCCCCGGACAAGGCCCGAAGGGCCGCCGATCCGGGGCCCACTCGCCTCGCAGCGGCATCAAGATCGCGTGTAGCAACAAGCGCTTGCGGCGCGCCGCCGGCAGAGTAGGTCCCGGCTCTCCGCTGCGCTCCGGCCGGGAATGCGGTGCGAGATGGGGGTGTCCTTCGCGACATCCGCCCGTTCCAAAGCGAGATCCGGCGCGCGGCTCACATGGTGCGGACTTTGGGCACGCTGCGATCCTCCAGCATCAGGTGGGTCAGCGCCCAGACGAGGGCGTCGAGGCGGTCGGGCGAGCGGCCGGAGGAGAGACCGGAGGGACCGAAATCGGCCATCTCGTCTTCGAGTTCCGGGAAGGTGCCGGCATGGCGGACGCGGCCCTGGGCATAGAGGGCGGCGATCGGTTCGGCGCGCAGATACTTGCCGCGCCGGGCCCGCACGGCCTTGACGGGCACGCCGGGATCGACCTCGCGCAGCACCGCCGCGACCATGTCGCCGCCCTGGTTGACCTCGGCCACCAGGGCGTCGGCGTCGAGGCTGCGATAGAGCCCGACCGCACGGGCGGCCCATTCGGTCGGCCGCGCGCCCTGCACCGAGAAATCGGCCAGCACATAGCCGATGCCGTCCGCTCCGAGCCCGGCCGCGACGATGCCGCAGGCATCCGCCGCCCGGGTCGAGGCGGCCGGCGGATCGACCGCGACCGCGATACGGACCAGGTCCGCCGGCGGCCTTGCGAGCCGTGATCGCTCGATCTCCTCGCGCCGGAACAGGGCATCCGGCCGGTCGTCGATCAGTTCGCCCTCCAGTTCCTGGCGGCCGAGCCGGGTCCCCTGGTAGCGGGCGACGACGGTATCGAGGAAGCGCGGCGCCAGGTTGAAGGCGTTGGCGCGGGTCGCCGCGCGGGTCACCGCCGTGCCGGCCTCGTCGAGGAGGCGGCGGATCAGCGGGGTCGGGCGCGGCGTGGTGGTCGCCATCTGGCGCGGCAGGGCGCCGAGGCGCAGTCCGAATTGCAGCATGTCCCAAGACTCCTCGGCATGACGCCACTTGGCGACCTCGTCGGCCCAGGCGGCGCCGAATTGCGGCCCGCGCAGGGCCTCCGGATCCTCGCTCGAAAAGACCTGCGCGACGGCCCCGTTCGGCCATTCGAGCCGGCGCAGGGACGGCTTCCAGTCCGGCCGCTCGCCGCGCCGATGCACGGCCAGGAGCCCCGAGACGCCCTCGATCATCACGTCGCGCACATCCGCAAAGGTCTCCCCGACCAGCGCGATGCGGCCGACCGGCCGGTCCGCAAAGGGCGGCCGGCCGGCGACCAGGCCCTTGACCCATTCGGCGCCGGCGCGGGTCTTGCCGGCACCGCGGCCGCCGAGCACCAGCCAGGTGGTCCAGTCGCCCGGCGGCGGCACCTGATCGTCGCGCGCCCAGACCAGCCAGTCGTGCAGCAGCCGGTCGAGTTCGGCGGCGGACAAGCCCGCGAGCAGCCGCTCGTGATCAGACCTCGCCGGCGAGGCCGCGAATGCGGCGCGCAAGCTCCGTGCGGAACGCATCCTCGTCGCCCTCCTCAGGCGCGGCCGGCGCTTCCGGTCGCGTCTTGGCCTCCAGGTCGATCAGGAGTTCGATGGTGCGGGCGAGCGCGGCCAGCGTGCGGGCGTCCTTCTCGTCCGGCCCGGTCCCGTCGGCCGCCGTCAGCCGGCGTTCGATCTCGCCGATCTGCGCGTCGACCATCCGGAAAAGGCGCAAGACCAGCATGACCCGGTCGCCCTCGTTGATGCCGAGCCGCGGCGTCTCGGCCGGTTCGGCCCAGCCTTCGCGGGTCTTGTGGTAGTTGATGGTGCTCGCATTGACCCCGTAGTCAGCGGCCAGTTCGACCTGACTGCGCAGTCCGCTCTCATAGGCCGCCCGGATCGCCCGCCAGTCGAAGCGCTGGCGGCGTTCCGGCGGTCCGGCGCGACGCTTGCGTTTGGGCCGGGCGGCGGGACCATCGGGAGCGGTGGACGCCGCACCCGCCGAGGGATCGGGAGCGGCGGGCGTTGCACCCGCCGCGGGACCATCGGGAGCGGCGGGCGTCTCACCCGCCGCGGAACCGGCAACCGCGGCAGGCGCCGTCTCGGGGCGCGCGGCAGGGTCCGCCGCCGGGCCGGCCGGCACGGCTTCGTCAGGGTCGGTCATCGGATCGGTGGTCTCCGTCCGGCCAGGCGACGCGCGATGCCGCCCCGGAGAGCTTCGAAGCCCTGCAGGATCAGTACCTTGCGACCGCAATTTTGGGATGATGCAAGGAATTTAAGTGAGCAGCGTCACGCTGTCAACGCGAAATCACACGAATCGACAACTCTACATATTCATATTGGTTCAAGTTCCTGATCAAGCCATTGACCGCAATCGGCAATCACCCGGCCGACCCGGTCCGGCGCACCGGCCTGCGCGGCTTCGGATGCTCGCCCGGCCACTCCACGACATGGTCTTCCAGCTCTTCCACGGGGATATCGGCCTCCGATTTCACCCCCCGCCCGCGCACGGAGACGCCGGCCAGATGCACCGTCTCGGGATCGCCGGAGACCAGCGGATGCCACCAGGCGAGCGGCTTGCCGGCGGCGATGAGCCGGTAGGCACAGCTCGGCGGCAGCCACGTATAGGTCTGGTTGGTGACCTCCTCGACGTCGAGGCGCACGCAGTCGGGCACGAAATCGTGGCGGTTCGGATAGGAGCGGCAGCGGCAGGTGTCCGTGTCGAGCAGCCGGCAGGCGACGTCGGTCCAATAGATGTCGCCGGTCTCCTCCTCCTCGAGCTTGTTGAGGCAGCAGCGGCCGCAGCCGTCGCACAGCGATTCCCATTCCGCGTCCGTCATTTCGTCGAGGCGCTTGGCGCGCCAGAAGGGAACCGCGCCGGCTCCGGCCATGTTCGAGACCCGATCAAGAAGAAGTGGACCCAAGACCCCGACGCGCATCTCGACCGCGACCCGTGCCCTGCTTTAAACTCTCCTTAACGCAGTCGCCGCGTCCCGAGAATGGGCAACGGCGTCGCCCCGGACCAGGACAGACCCGCGTGACGCCTTCCGATCCGAACGGCCGCCAAGTTCCCGACCCGACCGCCGCCAATTCGTCGGCCGGAACCGCACCGTCGGCCGGCGGGGACCGGACTACCGCGGACCGGACCACCGTGGACCGGGCCGCCGCCGATCGCGCCGGATCCGCGCAGCTCGAGGCCGACGAGGCGACGCGCCTCGTGGGTGCGCCGGAGGCCGCCCGCCGGGATGGCGCCGGCGATCCGGCCGGCCCCGCGGACGCAAGCGCCGCGCCGGGCGGGGCCGCATCCGCCGCCGCACGCGGCGCGGCCGAACCGCGCCGGTCGCGTTTCGGCTTCCTGGAGCTCGATGCCTGGATCGACACCTCGATCTGGCGCGCCGGCCGCGGCATCGTCGAATCCTACGAGCGCTTCTCGATCTTCATGCGCCGCTTCACCGTGACCGGCTGGCGGCGCGGCCTGGTCGAACTGCTCGACGACGCCGCCACCTTCGGCGTCGCCGGCACGGTCCTGATGCTGGCGCTCGCGCTGCCGGCCTTCGAGGAGACCAAGAAGGACTGGCGCAAGGAAGTCGACTATTCGGTCACCTTCCAGGACCGCTACGGCAACCCGATCGGCAAGCGCGGCATCCTGCAGAACGATTCGGTTCCGCTGCAGGACATTCCCGATCACATGATCAAGTCGCTCCTGGCGACCGAGGACCGCCGCTTCTTCGACCATTTCGGCATCGACATCATCGGCACGGCGCGCGCCGTGGTCGAGAACCTGCGCCATCGCGGCGTCACGCAGGGCGGCTCGTCCCTGACCCAGCAATTGGCCAAGAACCTGTTCCTGACCAACGAACGCTCGCTCGAACGCAAGATCAAGGAAGCCTTCCTGGCGCTGTGGCTGGAATCCAACCTGACCAAGCGCGAAATCCTCAAGCTCTATCTGGACCGCGCCTATATGGGCGGCGGCACCTTCGGGGTGGCGGCGGCGTCCGAATTTTATTTCGGCAAGAGCGTGCGCGACATCAACCTGTCGGAAGCCGCGATGCTGGCCGGCCTGTTCAAGGCGCCGACCAAATATGCCCCGCATGTCAACCTGCCCAACGCCCGCGCGCGCGCCAACGAGGTGCTGACCAACCTGGTCCAGGCCGGCTTCTACACCGAGGGCCAGGTGCTCGCCGCACGCCGCAACCCGGCCAAGCCGGTCGACCGCAAGCGCGACTACACGCCGGACTATTTCCTCGACTACGCCTTCAGCAAGATCGACGAGCTCGACCTGCCGGTGCACACCCTGACGGTCAAGTCGACCATCGACATCGGCCTGCAGAAGAAGGCCGAGGAGGTCGTCGAGGGGCAGTTGCGCGAGGTCGGCCAGGAGCTCAACATCAGCCAGGCGGCCGTGGTGATCATGGAGCCGGACGGCGCGGTGCGCGCCATCGTCGGCGGCCGCGACTACGGCTCCAGCCAGTTCAACCGCGCCACCGACGCCAAGCGGCAGCCGGGCTCTTCGTTCAAGCCCTATGTCTATCTCTCGGCGCTCGTCTACGGAAACTACAATCCGCGTTCGGTCGTCTCCGACCAGCCGGTCTGCATCGGCGAATGGTGCCCGAAGAACTATGGCGGGCGCTATTCCGGCCGCGTCAACCTGACCGACGCCATCGCCCGCTCGCTGAACTCGATTCCCGTCCAGCTCGCCCAGCAGATCGGCCGCGAGCGCGTCGCCAAGTTCGCCCAGATGTTCGGCCTGCCGCTGCCCGACAAGCCGGACTGGCCCTTCGTGATCGGCGCCGTCGAGGTGCGCGTGATCGACCAGGCGGTCGGCTACGCGGCCTTCGCCAATGGCGGCTACAAGGTCGAGGCGATGCCGATCGAGCAGGTCCTGAACGGGGCCGGCGAGGTGATCTGGGACCGCAAGAAGAACGGCCCGGCGCCGAAGCGCATCGTCGCGGAGGACAAGGTCCAGCAGATCAACCAGATGATGAATGCCGGCGTCGAGCGCGGCACCGGCACGCGCGCCCGGCTCGAAGGCATCCCGGCCGCCGGCAAGACCGGCACCACGCAATCCTCGCGCGACGCCTGGTTCTGCGGCTTCACCGGCAACATGGTCGGCGTCGTCTGGGTCGGCAACGACGACTACCGGCCGATGGAGAAGGTCACCGGCGGCGTCGTGCCGGCGCCGATCTGGCACGACATCATGGAATATGCCCACGCGTCGATCGAGCTGAAGCAGGGGCCGGGCATGCCGCCGCCCTCGCGCAAGGCCGACCAGGGCGCCTCCGTGGCCGCCGCCGGACAGGGCAAGCCGGGCCTGACCGAGGTCGCCGGCGGCGCCGAACGGCCGAAGACGCTGACCACCCGGGCGGTCGGCGTGCTCTCCGAGATCGAAGGCCTGATGCGCCAGGCGTCGCCGGCATCCGTCTCGCCCGGCACGGGCCAGCCTGGAACGGGCCAGCCGGGCACGGGACAGCCCGGCTTCGGCGCCGCGCCGGGTCGCCAGGGCGCCCTGACCCCGCTCGACACCCGGCCCGGCGCGCCGTTGCGTCCGGTCGCCGGCGCGAACGAGAAGGCCGCCGCGGTCCGCCCCGTCCGTGCCGGCATCGGGCGGCTGACCTATGTCGCCGGCGACGCGGTGCGCCGCGGCGTCGAGACCCTGGTGGTGGCGGTCCGCTGACGCCGTTCCGGCGCCCCGGATGGGCCGAGACGGCGGTTCGGGCATCGGACGGATTCTGCCAGGGCACCGGCCGCATGGGCGGCGATCCCCAAACGGGTCGTCCTGTCCGCTTGACAGATCAGCGCGGGAAAAATACCCGGATGACACTCCATCTCCGGCGACGCTGAAGGTTCGGTCCATGCCCATGCGCACTTCCACCTGCGGGGGCATCGCCCTTCTCGCCGGTCTCGCAACCCTCACGTCCGCGGCGGCCGACGAGGTCGCCTATGACAAGCGCGGCCGCTGGAGCATCGCGGCCGTCACGGCGCCGGCCGGGTTCGACTACTGCACGGCCGACACGGACAACGGCAAGGTCCAGCTGCGGCTGGCGACGGACGGGCGGTCCTGGCAGGTCGGCGTTCCCTATTACGGCCGCAAGGGTAAGGTCGAAGCCTATTTCGGCTTCGGCGCGGCCGCGGAAGTCGCCAATTTCAACGCCGACGGCCAGGGCTGGGCCATGATGGCGATCGACAAGGATCAGGTCGACGCCTTCCGGTCGAACCCGTCCTTCTCAATCACTCTCGACCGGGGCGAGCAGAGCTGGACCCTGGCCGGCGCCGCCGCCGCCATCGACCTGGCCCGCGAATGCGTCCGCAACCGCGGCCAGAAGCAGGTCGCCGCCGCGCCGCCCCTCCCGGCACCCGCCGCCGCTTCGGGCAAGGGTTGTCCGCCGCCCGGCCGGGTCCGCTCCCAGAACAGCAACGTCGCCGTCACGGTCCTGTTCTACAACGGCACGAAGATGCCGCTCGACATCTACTGGCTCGACTTCAACGGCGAGTGGAAAAAGTACCACAGCCTCCGCCCCGACAGCAACGTCAAGCAGAAGACCTTCGCGACCCATCCCTGGATCGCCGTCGACCCCCGCGGCACCTGCCACGGCGGCGTCATGATGCCCGATCCCAGAGCCCGCGGCGAAGACGCCAACGAATTCCAGATCTGGGACTAGGTCGCGGCGCCGCCAGCTCCGGCGCAGGGCTGTTCGACCGCCGATCTTCCGGCTCCGTCCCCTTCTCCCCCCCAAGGGGGCGAGGGGAAGGAAGCTGTTGACGGATCTTGCAAAATCGACGGCTCCGACCCCGCGCCTCCGTCGCCTTCTCCCCGCCGGGGAGAAGGTGGCCGAAGGCCGGTTGAGGGGGCGATGCGCCAAACCATGATGAACGCACGGTCCGCGGGACATCTCCGCGCTCGGACCGCCCGCTCGGAGACGGCTGCCGGATCGCACAGGCGGTTCGAAGATGCCGGTCGTCAGGACATCCGCCGAGGCCAGCAGACGGCAAACTCCACCGACCCCACCGTCTGACAGGCCGTCGCCATGCCGGCGTCTCCAACGCCGTTGGAGACCGTCGGCGTTGACGGGCGCGGACGGCACGGCATAGTCGGAGTTGTACTCCCTCAAGGCCGCCCCAAGACGGGTCCGCCGCGCTCCCGACGAGGCCCCGCATGCCCACTCTCCGGACCGCCCTCGCCCTTGCCGTCACCCTTTTCGCCGCCACGCTCGGCGGACAGGCCCGGGCCGGCGATTGGGAGGATTGTCGCGACAAGTCCGGCGAACCGGCCATCCGGGCCTGCAGCGCCGTCATCGCCAATAATCCGAAGGACGCCGGAGCGTTCAACAATCGCGGTTACGAACACAATGCAAAAGGCGAACTCGACCTGGCCATCGCCGATTACGACAAGGCTATCGCCGTCAAACCCGACTATGCCGAAGCGTTCAATAATCGCGGGATCGCGTACAAAAACAAGAACAACGTCGATCGGGCCATTGCCGACTACGATAGAGCCATCGCCCTCAAACCCGATCTCGCCGAAGCGTTCTACAATCGCGGCATCGCCTACAAAAGCAAGAAAAATATCGACCGAGCCATCGCCGACTACGACAGGACCATCGCCCTCAAACCCAATTATGCTTCCGCGTTCAACAATCGCGGCGTCGCCTACTTCGACAAGAACAACCTCGATCGGGCCATCGCAGACTACGACAAGGCCATCGCTCTCAAACCCGACTTTGCCGAAGCATTCAACAATCGCGGTGCCGCCTACAGAAACAAGAACAACTTCGACCGGGCCATCGCCGACTACGACAGGGCCATCGCCCTCAAGCCCCACTACGACATAGCCCGCTCGAACCGGGCCATCGCCGTCGAGGCCCGCGATAAGGCCAAGACCCCGGCAGCCGCATCGCCGAGGTGATCGGCAATGCCCGCTACCGCCATACGCGGGTTCTGGCCAACGCCGCCGGCGATGCGCAGGCGGTGACCAGGGCGCTGGCCGGGCTCGGCTTCGAGGTCGGCGAGCCGGTGCTCGATGCCGACCGCACCGCTCTGATGCGCGCCCTGGTCGACTTCCGCGACAAGGCCGATCGGGCCGAGATCGCGATCGTCTTCTATGCCGGCCACGGCCTGCAGATGCCGAAGGACAATGCGGCCGAGAACTATCTGGTGCCGGTCGACGCGCGGCTTGCCGACAGCCGGGACGCGGAGATCGAGACCGTGTCGCTGACCGAGATCCTGCGCCAGATGGGCGGGGCCAAAAACCGGATCGTCGTGCTCGACGCCTGCCGCGACAACCCGCTCGCCAGCAGCATGCGCATGGCCGGCGGCGTGCAGCGCAGCGTCGAGCGCGGCCTCGCCCGCCCCGGCCCGGTGGCGCAGGGCACGCTGATCGCCTTCTCGACCGATGCGGGCGCGACCGCGGCCGACGGCGACGGCCCGAACAGCCCCTTCACCACCGCGCTCCTCAAGCATATCGGCCAGCGCCGCGACTTCGGCCTGATCATGCGCACCGTCCGCGCCGACGTGGCCGCCGCGACGCAGAATCGGCAGCTGCCGCTGGTCACCGATTCGCTCGTCGGCGACATCGTCCTGGCCGATCGCTGACCCCGCGCGCCCCGTCGACACAACCCGCGCAGGGCGCGCGGCGGCGGGCCGGCCGACGGCTGCGCATTCGCGGTTGACGCGGCGCGCGGGCTGTCGGAAGGATGGCGCCGAGCCTTGTCGCCCCCGTTCGAGCGGACCGCGCCTTGCCCTTCGTTCTCCGCCTCATCGTCGCCGTTGTGGTCGCGGTCGTCGTCGGCCTCGGTTCGGCCTGGCTGACGGTCGGCGAGGGCTGGGCGTTCCGCAGCTACAAGGCCGGCGACTGGACCGCCTGGCCGGAGGGCGGCAGCGCGACGCCGGATCCCTATTCGCGCGCCATCCTCGCCCGCACCGCGCAGATCCCGCTCGGCGGCGGCGAGGGCATCGCCTTCTTCGCCTCGCGCGATTCGGACCGCGCGCCGCTGCGCGGCGGCTGCGAATATGTGCTGACCGGCGACACGCCGCTGGCGCGGCTCTGGACGCTGTCGGTGGTCGACGCCAAGGGCGAGGTGCCGCGGCACCGCTCGGGCCGCACGCATTTCCACAGCCGCGAGGTGCTGCGCAAGCCCGACGGCAGCCTGGAGATCACGCTGTCGCCGCTCGCCCGGCCCGGCAACTGGATGCCGATCCCGGACTCCGGGGCGCTGACCGTGGTGCTGCGGCTCTACGATTCCGGCGCCGCCAATCCGCGCACGGCCGGCGCGCTGCTCATGCCGCGGATCGAATGGAAGGGGTGCCGCTGATGCGCCTCGTCTTCGCGATCGTGTTCGGTCTGGTGCTCGGCGGCATCATCCATATCGTCACCGTGCTCGGCCTGCCGCGCTTCGCCGCCGACGACGCCTTCACCCGCGTCGCCGGCTATGGCCCCGACTACCGCTTCAATCCGATCCCGCGGCCCGGTTCCGGAACGCCGACCCTGCCGCTGCTCGACCCGGCCTTCGCCCAGTATGTCTGCCGCTTCGATCTGGAGGACGGCCCGGTGCGCATCCGCGGCGCCATGCCGGACACCTTCTGGACGGTGGCGGTCTTCGACGGCCACGGCGTCAACACCTACAATCTGAGCGACCGCTCCTTCGGCCAGAAGCCGCTCGACATCCTGGTCGCCGACGCCGAGCAGATCGCGCAGATCCGCGAGAATCCGCCGGCCGACTTCAACGACCTGATCATCGTCGACTGGAAGGCCGACGACGGCTTCGCGGTGCTGCGCATCTTCGCCCCGAACGCCTCCGACCAGCGCGACGCCGACGCCTCGATCGCCAAGGCCACCTGCCAGACCGCGCCGCTGGGCTAGAGCCTGTCCCGGTCAGATCGAAACGACCTCGCCGAAAAGGACCGGCTCAAGCCATTGAATCTGGAGCATTTCCTTTTCGATTGGATCGACTCCATCCAATCGAAAGGGAAATGCTCCAGCAGATTGCTGAAAAACGCGTCGGAACGCGATCGGACGCGGGCCGTTTCAACTCTGTCCTCCCCGGGCTTGTCCCGGGGATCCAGACTTTCCAATGACTTGGCCATCGCACTGGATCCCCGGGACAAGCCCGGGGAGGACAGAATGGCGGGTTCGGAGTGATGGTCAGCAGACTGCTAGTGGTCAAAATCTGACATTTGCGTCCCGCAAATGTCAGATTGAATTGACCACGTCGTCAAAGAGTTCGTGGTTTGGATTCACGAGACGGATGGGTACCATCCGTCTCGATCAAACCACGAGTGGCGGCCGTCCGTTAATGCCAACGGCCCAGGATGCTGACGCATCGGGCTGTTGAAGTAACGCGAATTTCTCATATGCATCAGAAGCATGAGAAATTCGCGTATCGAATACCGACGATCATTCCATGACCGTCGGTATAAGATGATCGCCGGTCTTCGTTGCGCGACGGTCTCGGGCCGCTGCCGCCCCCGAGCGCTTGGCACGGGACGGCGGCCCGCCGCGTCGCCGTCCCGGGCCGCCGAGAGAGGGACACCCCATGATCCGCCTGAAATCCGCCATCTGGGTCGCCGCCCATATCCGCCGGCTCGCCGCCGAGGGGATCACCGCGATGGTGGCGCGGAGCGGGTCGGAGGAGGCCGGGGCGATCTTCGTCAAGGTCTGGCGCCGGGACGGCACCGCCGATCTCTACGGGCCGGCGCCGCAGAGCGCCTTCGAGGAGGATGGGCCGGGGCCGGACCGGCTGTTCGAACGGCTCGCCGAGCGCGTGCCCGAACGCGATGTCGAGGCGCGGCTCGCCTCCGAACGGCGCTTCGATCCGGACTGCTGGGTGATCGAGATCGAGGACGCCGACGGCCGCCACCGGCTCGACCTGGTCAAGCCGGACAATCCGGCCGACGCCTTCTTCCGCAAGCGGTAGCGGGCGCCCGGCGGCTGAGATCAGGGACCCGGGGTGCGCCCTGCGCCCTTGGGTGCCGACTTGCGCACTCGGGGTGCCGAACCGCGATCCGGCGACGGTCGCGCCATCCGGACGCTCCGCGGCGGGGCTGTTGCCCCACAGCAGGGCTACCACAGCGGTTGGCCGGCAGTTTGGGACGGATCAGGCCCTCCGGGCGGCCGTATCGCGGACTGCGGCGCGGCGCTGGAGCGCCTGCGGTTCGCGCCGGGACCCGGCGGCCTGGACCTGCCGCAGCGCCTCCACGGCGCGGATCTCGCCGCCGCGCCAGCGGTCGACCAGGGCCTGGGCGGCGCGCCAGCCGCCATGTTCGGCGAGACTGTCGAGGTCCTTCAGCCGCCAGTAGTCGCGGCCATGGGGAATGCCCTGGTGCAGCGCGATCGAGGTGATCAGCGTGCGGTCGATGCCGAGCGCCATGGCGGCGACCACCAGCGCCTCGCCGCCGGGATCGGCGACGATCCGGCGGGCGGTGTCGCGATCGAGTTCCAGGCCGACGGACAGCCACTCGGCCATGCCGACACGATCGCCGGCGACGGCGGCCTCGAACAGGCCCTGCCCGATCTCGCCGGCCTCGGCCGGGGCCTGATGGTGGCCGCGGGTCTCCAGGCTGCGGCGGGCGGCCTCGGCGCCCTCCTGGGCGAGCGCCTGCCAGCGCCGGTCCGCCTCCAGCCCGAGAAAGTCGTCGACGGGCAGCGGCTGCACGGGCGGGCGCCGGCGGGCCAGCCGCTCGGCGACGCCGGCATGCCGGCCGGCGCGCTCGGCGATCAGGTCCAGGTCCTCGGGCGTCAGGTCCGCGGTCGGGTTGTCGAGCAGGATCTCGATCACGTCCGCATCGCCGTCGAAGACCAGCGCGGTGACGACGCCGCTGGCCACGCCCGGTCGGCGCGCGATGGCGCGGCGATGGGCCTGCGTGCGGTGGCAGGCGATGCGGATCAGGTCGATGGCGCCGATGCACGGGCTCGACGACAGGATGGTTTCGGCGATGTCGATTTCGTCGTTGCCGATCGCGGCGGCGACCGCGGCGGGCAGGTCCGCCGCCGGCGCCAGCAGGTCGGCGACCGCGCGGCGATCCTCGGCCGCGGCCTCCGGATAGACCGACAGGAACAGATCCTCGAACACCGCCTGATCGTCCCGCCGGTGGTCCGGGCTTGCCGCGAACAGTTCGGCCGCCGCGCGCAGCACGGTCGCGGACCGCCCGGCCGGCGGCAATGTGGCGAAGCGGGAGAAGCCTTCCGAGGGAAACCGGGACATGGCCGACACTCTGAACACAGTCGGTGGAAAGCGCGGGCGCAGCGACCCGCATCGCAGATTGGACCGATTTCTCTAAGGTTCCGTTAAGGGTTCCGGCGCCTTTGCGGCCGGGCCGGGGCGCCGCCCCTTGCTGCCGGGACACAGTCGCGCCCGATCGTGTTGCCGATGCGCCAGTTTAAGACTTCGTTAACCATGCCGGCGTGACATCGGCCTGACGGCGGAATCGCGTCCGTCCGGTTTCCGTTCAGGGTGCGTCGAGGCCCGGCCGGGATGGCCCCCTAATCCGCGAACCTGCCCCCGGAGACCGCCATGGGCATCCTGATCCTGTTCGATCCGGCCCGAAAACCGCATCCCCGCCGCCCGGACGCGGCAATCGGCCCGGCCCGCATCCTGCTCTTCACCGGCGTGCGCTACGAGCGGCCGGCCGCGCCGGTCGAGGCCGACGCCCGCCGCGCCGCGCCCGGCCCCGGGCCGCGCGGCAAGGGGCCGAGCCGGCGCCGGAAGCGCGCGTGACCGGATCATGAGCCGGACCGCGATCCGACGTCCCGGCCGGGCTGCCACCGATGCGGCGGCGCGCCCGCCCCGCATCGTCGCCCTGGCGCTCGCCATCGCGCTCGCCCTGCCGGCGCTCGGCGGCTGCATCCGCCAGACCGGCGATTTCGACCGCGTTGAAGCCAATCCGATCAACGATACCGTGCTGCCCTTCGCCGGCGGTCTCGTCGCCGAATATGGCCGCGGCGAGATGGTCTCCTCATTCCAGAACACCGATCGCGAACTGGTCCTGCGCCAGCGCGCCTGGGCGCTGGTCGTGCCGCCGCACACCAAGGACTGGATCGGCGAGATCCTGGTCGAGGGCCAGCGCACGCGCCTGCTGCCCGAGATCGACCACCGCTACAACGTCGCCGCCTATTGGAACCTGCTGCGCTCAGACGGCCTGCCGATCCATGTCGACCGGCTGGAGATCAGCCGCTACGGCTTCGCGTCGTCGGAGGCGCGCTGGGCCCGGCTGATCTCCGACATGAACCAGGATGCCCTCCTGATCGGGCCGTTCTGGGCCGAGGCGCGCCGGGTCGCCGGCGACGACCGCTCCAGATTGGCGGCCATGAACCGGCGCCCGGACCTCTCGGTCAACGAACTGCGCGATGCGACCGCGCGCATCGACGAGAATGCCCGGGTGCTCGACTGGGTCTGGCGCTCGATGCGCTTCCGGCTGGTCTCCTACCGATATGCGATCGACCGGCTGGCCGTGGAGACGCCGACCGACCGGCGCGCCGCGGTCGAGCGCGCCTATGCGGCCCTCGAACAGGCGATCCATGCCGCCGAGCGCGAGAGCACGCTCTTGGCCGGCCGGCCCGGGCCGTCGATCGCCACCGCCGTCAAGCCGTCGCGGCTGGCGACCGCCACGCCGCCCGACGAGCCCGTGCCGCAGAAGTGAGGCGCGTCACCCGGGCGGGTAGCATCCGGGCGGACGGCCGGCCCGGCGGCGCCATCACAGCCCGAGGCGCTCGGTCAGACGCCGGATGGCATTGTCCTGGATCGGATCGACCGGACCTTCCAGGCCCGAAACCGTCCGGCACAGATCGACCAGTTGCCGGCGCTCCTCGATGCCCAGCGTCTCGCGGAACAGCCGCGTGAAGCGCAGCACCAGATTGGCCGGATCGGTGGTGCCCTCGGTCAGCCAGCGCGCGCGCACGATCAGCTCGGTCGGATTGTCGACCTCCATGACCCGGCCGGCCGCATCGGCGATCGCGGCCCGCTGCCGATCGGTCAGATCGCCATGGACGCGCGCCAGGGCGACCAGCAGCACCACCGCCGCCTCGCGCGGATCGGCGATCTGATCGAGTTTCGCCGTCTCGGCGGCCTTGCGGAACTTGCGCCGGCGCAAGGCGCCGCCGACGGTCTCGGCCGCGTCGGTCAGTTCGCGCGCCGCATCGGCGGCCGAACGCGCGCGGATCAGCCAGAAGGCGACGACACCCAGCAGGGAGGCAATGGCGATGACGATATGCATCTCGGCAATCCTGGCAGTGCAAACGGAAAGCGGAAGGTTCGATGCCGGAGCCTAGTTCAGGTTGATGAACCTGACCAGAACGGGCCTTCAGCCGGCAGTCATTTGCACACCTCCGGTGCCCCGCGGTATCATCCTGCCGCCGCCCGCAACGGCCGGAGAAGCCCATGCCCGTCTTCCTGCGCAGCCTCGTCCTCGCGCTCGCCCTCGCGGTCCTGGCCCTGCCGGCGGCTGCGGCCGAGACCTGCTTCGATCCCACCTCGTCGCGCCTGCCGATGCAGGCCGAACTCGACGACGGCTCGCATTTCGAGGTGATCGAGCGCCGGGGCGACCGGCTGCACTACCGGATCGGCCGCTCGCCCGAGACCATGCTGGAAATGACGGTGGCGGGCGCCTTCTTCACCACCGAGATGATCGGCGCCAAGGGCGCGCAGAATTTCAGCTGGTCCGTCGACCTGACGCGCCTGCCCCCGGTCGCGGCCGGCCAGACCGTCACCGCCGAGGCGACCGTGACCAGCCTGGCCGGGGCGAGCCGCCGCCTGTGGTCGGAGGCAACCGTCAGCGAGGGCGGCACCGTCACCATCGGCGACTGCACCTATCCGGTGCTGCGCATCGAGACGCGGCAGAGTTCCGACGGCGGCCCGATCGCCCGCGTCGTCCGGCTCTATCAGCCCGGCTTCATGTTCAGCCTGGAGACCATCATCCAGCTGCCGAACGCATCGCCGGTCACCACACGCGTCAAGGAATTGAGGTGACGGTGCAGCCGCGGGAGCACCGGCTCGGGGCCGGGGCGCGGACGCTCGCCGGGCGGCTCTCCCGCAAAGGGGACCCGGCCTTCCGCAAAGGGGACCCAGCCTCCCACAAAGGGGACTCGGTCTCCCGTCAAAGAGACCCGCGCCGCTGCCGGACCCACCGGATCGATCCCGGCGAACGGATCGCCGTCCTTCGTCCCGCCGGACGGCAGGCATGCGCCGTCAGTCGAAGCGGACGCCGGCGCGCAGGGCGCCCCAATGCCGGTTGCGGACGGTGATCGGCGTCGACGCATCCATCATCAGAACGGTGTTGCCGCCGCCCATCCGGCGCAGATAGGTCTGCACCAGGAAATCGCGCACACTGCGCGCGGCGGACAGGCCGGTGCGGTCGTCGAAGATGCGCCGGTTGCGGCAATTGGCTTCGTTCCAGACCGGGTCGGTGCCCTGCGGCTGCGAAAACTTCCGATTGTGGACCGGCAGATAGCCGTTCCGGTCGACCGCCGCGCAGAAGACGATGCGGCTGTCGACGCCGAGCATCGGCTCCTGGATCGGCGACAGGACGCCCTCCAGGAAGTCGAGCGCCCGGTTGGTGACCTGGCGCGGATTGCTGCCGGCGATCTCGCGATAGGTTTCGTCGAACAGCGTGTCGAGGTCGATGCGGCCACTGTCCAGCGCGTCGTGGAAGATCGTCTGGATCTGGTCGGCCGCCCCCCGGAGCGCCTTCTTGAGCGACGACTGCGCATCGAGCGCCTGATCGATGCGCGCGCGCAGGCGGGCGCTGACCGCCTCCGACGGCGCCAGGAACTCGAAGCGCAGACCGAGCTGCTGGCGGCCATGCAGACGACCGCGCAGCCGGCCGACCTCCGCGATCTCCAGATCGCACTCGCTGCCGTCCCGGACGTCGGGACCCTCATATTCGACCAGCACGCCGCCGGCGGAAATCTCCACCGTGCGGGACGAGACGTTCATCCCGGCACCGGACATGCGGATGGGCCAGCGCACCGGCACCCGCTCGTGGCGGCGGTTGTCGGTGGTGTTGAAGGCGCGGACGGTGACCACCAGGCGCTGTTCCAGATGATCGAACAGCGCGATCACCTCGCCGGCGGCCTCGCCGACCACGCCGGAAGCCCGGTTCAGGCTGTCGACGCCGGTGCCGATCGTCCCGACGTTCGATTGCAGCTCGCTGGCCACCGCGGCGACCATCTGGACGTTCTGGGTCACCTCCTGCAGGGCGCGGAGCTGGCCCCTGGCGCTCTCGGCGACATTGGCGGCCACGGCCTCGATGCCGCCGATCGACTGGCCGACCTCGTCCATCGCCGAGACGGCCGCATTGGTCGCAAGCGTCATGCCGGCGATCTGGTCGGCGATGTCCTGGGTCGCCTGGGCGGTCCGCTGCGACAGCTGCTTGACCTCCTGCGCCACGATGGCGAAGCCGCGCCCGGCCTCGCCGGCCCGCGCCGCCTCGATGGTCGCGTTGAGGGCGAGCAGGTTGGTCTGCCGGGCGATGCCGTCGATCAGCTTGACCACCTCGCCGATCCGGTCGGAGGCGGATTTCAGATCCTGGACGATGCGCGCCGCTTCGCCCGCCTTGCGCACGGCATCGCCGGCGAGCCCCGCCGTTCCGTCGGCCTGCCGGCCGACCTCGCGGCTGGAGGCGACCAGTTCCTCGGTGGCTGAGGCGACCGACTGGGCGCCGTCCGTGGTGATGCCGGAGCTGCGCAGCACGCCTTCATTGGCGCGCGCGACGGCATCGACCGCCTGGCGCAGGTCGCGCACGACATCGGTCAGGGCGGTCGCCTGGCTGGCGATCGACTGATTGGCCTGCTGCATCTCGCTCTCGATGGCGCCGACCAGGGCCTCGGCCTCGCGTTCGCGGGTCAGCGTCTCGTTGCGCTGGCCATAGGCCGAAAGCGCCAGTCCGATGTCCAGAAAGACGCATTGCAGGAAGGCATTGACCGGGCCCGCCGCCTTGTGGCGACCGATCAGGGCATCGACGAAGCCGCGCGCCATCAGCGAATAGGCCGCGACATAGTGGTGCGGCTCCAGGCCGGCCCGGACATGGGCAAGCCCGATCCGGCGCGCCTTCTCGCGCAAAGCCTCATCCGCCTGGCCGGCGAGCAGCGAGCGCCAATGGGCGATCTGGGCCGCGACCAGGCGTTCGCGCGTCGCCGCGTCCGGCACCATCGCGGCCATTTCGGGGGTCAACTGGATGCTGTCGTAGAGCCGGTCGAGCACCGGGCGGAACTGCCCCTCGAGCAGCCGGCGGGCGGTTTCGAGATCGGCGCGCGCCGCCTCGGAGAAGGTCGCCTCCGATTCGATCAGGTTGGACGGCGGCGCCGCTTCGGCCCGGCTCATCCCCTTGCCAATCCACATGACTTCCCCCAACCCGTCGACAGACGCGAGGGGAATTTGGACGATGAAGGTTAACAGACCCTGGAATTCCGCAGCCGACAGACCACCGGTTGCCCGGTCCGGGCCTTCGAGCGGTCGGCCGAAGGGCCTCGACGCCGGCCGGTGAACGGCCGGATTTCCGGTTCGCCCAGGCCCATGCCGTTCGGTCGGAATCGCACGGAATCGCGCATCGCCGACATTGGGCCGCCGGCCGCAGTCCGGTCCGCGGCACCCGCCGACCCGGTGCCCCGGCGCGCGGCGCATGGCAGATGCCCGGGCTTCAAGAGGGAGCGGACGGTCGGGCGCTGCCGGAGCCTTGGTGCCGCCTTTGCCGCGGGTCCGTCCGCCGGCGGTCGCGATCGCCCGCCGGCTCAGCGCTTCCAGACGACATAGATGTGCAGGCCCCCGGCGCGCCCCCCGCCCTCCTCCGGGCTGTCGCCGCGCCCGGCCATGGCGGAATTGCCTCGCTGCGCGGCCGGCCGGTACGATGCCGCATCGCTCGACCCGCCCGTCGCCGTGGCGGTGCGCCCGAGGCGGAACGTGCGCCGTTCGATGTCGAGCAGGAGGTTGTGGACGACCTGACCGTTCGGTCCGTGGGACGGCTCCGACAGGAAGACCACCCGGTAGCGGATCAGCCCGATCACGGCCGCCGCGGCCGTTCCCGAGGCGAGGAGCAGGGTGGCGAAGCCGAGGTCGGGCATGGAATCTCTCCGTGGTTCACAATATTTCTACTACTACGTCATCCGAGACTCCACGGCCAGTGACGGCTTTACACTTTCTTAGCGCTTTTCGATTACCGGGTTGGTTGTGATTCGCAACATCTGTCGGTTGTGTTGTAACGTCACCCCGGCCATGGCAAAATGCCAGTGATCGTTGATCGACGGGCGTCAAGCGGGGGGCGTTCCATGGGCCAGAATTCTTACGACAGCACAGACGATCCGGCCCTCGCCGCCGTGCAGGCCGCCTTCGAGGCCGACATGCGGGTTCTGGTCGGCAAGTTCGAACTCTATGCCCGCGGCAACCCGCGATTCGGCCGGCGCCTGTTCCAGGAGGTGGTGCATCCGGCCGTCGAGCGGATGGAAGCCGCCACCGGCGATCCGCCCGCCCCCGAAGAAGCCTCCAACCGTGCCGAACGGACCGAGGCGCGCGGCCGAACCGGCCGGCCGGCCGAACCGATGGCGACCGTCGTCAAGCTCGATCGGCGACGCGCCCCATCGACCGCCGCGCATTCGGGTCCCGACGTTCCGAATTTCATCCTGGATGTGTTGTGCGGTTCGGACGGCGCCCTGAGCGTCGAGGAGATCCAGTCGCATCTGGAGGCTTTCGATCCGCCGATATCACCCGCCAATCTCTCGGTGATCCTGCACCGCATGGTCCGCAGCGGCCACCTGCACCGCCCCGGCCGCGGCCTCTACGCCCCCGGCCCCCGCGCCGCCGACCTCACCGGCGACACCGGCCTGCAGAGACCATAGCGCGAGATCCGCCCCTGGCGATCCGCTCGGATCGACAACCATCGAAAGCGCAAGGAACTCCGCGGACACGGTACGCCGGCCCCTTCCCTCCTCCAGGGAGAGAAGGGAGCAACACGTTGAGAGATAGACGAAATCAGCGCACCCGATCCCCCGGCTCCATCCCCTTCGCCCCCGGCAATGGAGAGGAGGGAGTAACGCGTTGAGAGATCGAGAAATTCCACTCGCGCGATCCCTCGCCCCCTTCCCCTTCGCCCCCTGAAGGGGGGAGAAGGTGCCCGAAGGGCGGATGAGGGGGGCGATCGGTCGGATGGTGCAAAGACCTTCGGTCTCGGGCGGCGGGGTCGGCGGCCGGACCGCAATGCCGGAGCATTGACGCGCGACCGTCCCCCTCATCCGCCCTTCGGGCACCTTCTCCCCCCACTGGGGGGAGAAGGGGTTAACGACTTGAGAGATCGACGAAATCCGAACAAGCGATCTCCCGGCCACCTTCCCTTCGCCTCCTGCAATTGAGAGGAGGGAGCAACACGTCGAGAGATCGGGGAAATCCGCTTGCGCGATCCCCCGGTCCCTTCCCCTTCGCCCCCTGAAGGGGGGAGAAGGTGCCCGAAGGGCGGATGAGGGGGGTCGATCGCGCGGCGCCGGTCGATCTCCCGGACCGGGCTCGGATCGCCGAGACCGCTGATTTCGAGGGTGTTTCCATATCCACCCCCTCATCCCGCCTTCGGCGACCTTCTCCCCCCTTCAGGGGGCGAAGGGGAAGGAGCCGTGGGGTCGGACGGGTCGATACCCCATATCCCTCAACGCGCTATCCCCTTCGCCCCCTGAAGGGGGGAGAAGGGAGCAACGCCTTGAGAGATCGGGGAAATCTGCGCATCCGATCCGGTCTTCCGACCCGCCTCGCCACCGTGAGGGGCGGAATACTTACTACAACACGATCCAGGCGGGCGGCGAAAGCGCCGTGCTACTGGGCCGACGGCTGGCCGTCGTTGCGGGCGGAGGCGGGGGCGGTGCCTTCGCGCAGTCCCTCTTTCAGCTTCTTCTGGATGCGGGCCAGGTCTTCGGGCTCGGGCTTCAGATCGACCGAATGGCGCCACTGGAAGGTCGCCTCAAGCTGGCGGCCGACATGCCAGTAGGCGTCGCCCAGATGGTCGTTGATGACCGGATCCTCCGGGCGCAGCAGGACGGCGCGCTCCAGTTCGCGCACCGCATCGTCGTAGCGGCCGAGCCGATAGTAGGCCCAGCCGAGGCTGTCGACGATATAGCCGTCATCGGGCTTGAGCTCGACCGCCTGGCGCACGAGGTCGAGCCCCTTGTCGAGGTTGAGACCCATGTCGATCCAGGAATAGCCGAGATAGTTCAGCACCGAGGCTTCGTTCGGGTTCAGCTCCAGGGCCTTGAAGAAGTCGGCCTCGGCCTTCGGCCACTGCTTGGTGCGCTCGTAGCAGATGCCGCGATAGTAATAGATCGACCAGTCCGACTTCTGCGGCTGCGGGCTCAACGCCACGGCGCGGGAATAGACCTCGGCGGCTTCGGCGAATTTCTTGTTCGACCGCAACACGTCGCCGAGCGCCAGGATGGCGTCGACATCCTTCGGGGCCTTTTCGAGACTCGCTTCCAGGGCGCGGCGGGATTCGTCGAACTTGGACAGCAGGCTGTAGTAGCGGCCGATCTGGATGTCGACCATCGGCTTCAGGCGGGAGTCGGCGGCGATCCGGCCCAGGATGTCGACGGACTTCTCGTAGTTCTTCATCTGGCCCTGCAGGGAGGCCAGGGTCAGCAGCGGCAGTTCGGCCTTGGGTTCCAGGAACAGGGCCAGCTGCAGATAGACCGCGGCCATCTCCTCGCCGCCGTCGCGGCCGATCGCCGCGCCGAGGCCGTAGAGCAGCTCCGAGGCGCCGGCCGTCGCCGAGGTCACCAGGGGCGCCGGGACCTTGCCGGCGGTGAGGTCCTCGCGGGTCTCCTGGATCAGCGGATGGTCCGGCACGATCTTCTCGAAATTGTCGAGAATGCCCGCCGCCTCCAGCATCTTGCCCTGGCGGGCGAGCGCGCGCGCCTGGGCGTCGGTGACGCGCAGGGTGTTCTGGTCGGACTTGTAGGCGGCGCCGAGCCGCTTGCCGGCCTCGGCGCGGCGGCCGGCCAGATCGGCGATCAGGCCGGAGTGGAAATTCTTGAAGATGCCGTACCATTCCGGGCCGTTGAGCTTGTCGATCGCCTTCAGGGCGGCGTCGGTGTCGCCCTGGCCGGCATAGGTCCAGGCGGTCAGCACGGCGGCGGTCAGGTCGGTCAGCGGCCGGGCCGCCATCTGCGAGAAATGGGTCCGCGCCCGCTCGTACTGGCCGCGCTTGAAGGCATCGATGCCGAGCGCGAGGCGGGCGAGTTGGTTGGCCTTGTCGCGCTGGACGACCCGCTGGGCGAGCGGCAGGGCATCCTTGATGCGGCCGTCGGCGAGCAGCAGCGGGAAGGCGCGATCGATCAGGATCGGATTGCCGGGGTCGTTGGAGAGCGCCTCGCGGTAGAAGGTGGCGGCGTTCTCGATGTCGCGCAGCGCTCCGGCGAGGCGGCCGGCGAGATAGTTGCCGGCGAGCGAGGTGGCATGGCCGCCGACCGGCACCTGGTCCTGGCTGGTCTTGGCTTCGCCGCGCCCGGCGCCCGCGACGGTCGCCAGGGCGAGAGCGGCGGCGAGCGCGGCAAGGACGGTCCGGCCGGACCGGCGACGGGGATGCAGGCGGGCAACGTTCATCGAAAGGGTGCTCCGGACCGGTACGGCCGATCATCATCTGACCCGCGAGGATGGCGGTTTTGAGTCAGCTTGTGAAGGTCGCAATGTAGGGTGCGGCGGGTCCCGCGAAAACCGGTGCGGCTCCGCAGGGAACCGGATTGACCACAAGATGCTTGCATGGCGGCCGAGAGCGTTGCATTGCGAGCGTGGCCGCCACGGGGCGGCGGCCGACGGAGAGGGTCCGATGACGAAGTGGGTCTACACGTTCGGTGACGGCAAGGCGGAAGGCGCCGCGGGCATGAAGAACCTGCTCGGCGGCAAGGGCGCCAACCTCGCCGAGATGTCCAATCTCGGCCTGCCGGTGCCGCCCGGCTTCACCATCACCACCGGCGTCTGCACCTACTATTACGCCAACGGCAACGCCTATCCGCCGGAGCTGGCCGCCGAGGTCGACGCCGCGCTGGCCCATGTCGGCACCCTGGCCGGCCGGCGCTTCGGCGACGACGCCAATCCGCTGCTGGTCTCGGTCCGGTCCGGCGCCCGCGCCTCCATGCCGGGCATGATGGATACCGTGCTCAATCTCGGCCTCAACGACGTGACCGTGGCGGCGGTGGCGACCGCGGCGGGCGACGAGCGCTTCGCCTATGACAGCTACCGGCGCTTCATCCAGATGTATTCGGATGTCGTGATGGGCATCGACCATCACCATTTCGAAGAAATCCTGCAGAACTACAAGGACGACAACGGCTACAGCCTTGATACCGACCTGATCGCCGGCGACTGGAAGACGGTCATCGGCAAGTACAAGGCGATGGTCGAGACGGAAGCCGGCAAGCCCTTCCCGCAGGATGCGCACGAACAGTTGTGGGGCGCTGTCGGCGCCGTGTTCGGCTCGTGGATGAACGCGCGCGCCATCACCTATCGCCGCCTGCACGACATTCCGGAGAGCTGGGGCACCGCCGTCAACATCCAGGCGATGGTGTTCGGCAACATGGGCGAGACCTCGGCGACCGGCGTCGCCTTCACGCGCAATCCGTCGACCGGCGAGAAGCGCCTCTACGGCGAGTTCCTGGTCAACGCCCAGGGCGAGGACGTGGTCGCCGGCATCCGCACCCCGCAGGACCTGACCGAAGTGGCCCGCATCGAGGCCGGGTCCGAGCGGCCCTCGCTGGAGGCGGTGATGCCGGAGGCCTTCCGCGAATTCGTCGCCATCTGCGACACGCTGGAAGCGCACTATCGCGACATGCAGGATGTGGAATTCACCATCGAGCGCGGCAAGCTGTGGATGCTGCAGACCCGCTCGGGCAAGCGCACCACCAAGGCGGCCCTGAAGGTCGCGGTCGACATGTGCGGCGAGGGCCTGATCACCCGCGATGAGGCGATCCTGCGGATCGAACCGGGCGGTCTCGACCAGCTATTGCACCCGACGATCGACCCATCCGCCGAGCGCGTGCTGGTCGCCAAGGGCCTGCCGGCCTCGCCGGGTGCGGCGTCGGGCGAGGTCGTGTTCAACTCCGAGGATGCGGTGGCCGCCAAGCAGGCCGGCCGCCGGGTCATCCTGGTGCGCATCGAGACCAGCCCCGAGGATATCCACGGCATGCATGCCGCCGAGGGCATCCTGACCACCCGCGGCGGCATGACCAGCCATGCGGCCGTGGTCGCCCGCGGCATGGGCAAGCCCTGCGTCTCCGGCGCCGGCTCGATCCGGGTCGACTATGCGGTCGAAACCCTGACGTCCGGCGGCATCACGCTGAAGAAGGGCGACATCGTCACCATCGACGGCGCCAGCGGCCAGGTCCTCAAGGGCCGCGTGCCGATGCTGCAGCCGGAACTGTCCGGCGACTTCGCCAAGCTGATGGAATGGGCCGACGCCATTCGCCGCATGGCGGTGCGCACCAATGCCGAGACCCCGGCCGATGCGCGCGTCGCGGTCCGCTTCGGCGCGGAAGGCATCGGCCTCAGCCGCACCGAGCACATGTTCTTCGACGAGGGCCGCATCGTCGCGGTGCGCGAGATGATCCTCGCCGACGACGAGAAGGGTCGCCGCCAGGCGCTGGCCAAGCTTCTGCCGATGCAGCGCGCCGACTTCGTCGAACTGTTCGAGATCATGCACGGCCTGCCGGTCACCATCCGCCTGCTCGATCCGCCGCTGCACGAATTCCTGCCCAAGACCGAGGAGGAGATCGCCGAGGTCGCCAAGGGTCTGGGCGTGCATCCGCAGAAGCTGCGCGAACGGGCCGACGAACTGCATGAATTCAACCCGATGCTCGGCTTCCGCGGCTGCCGGCTGGCGATCAACTACCCCGAAATCGCCGAGATGCAGGCCCGTGCCATCTTCGAGGCGGCGGTCGAGGCCGGCGCCAAGACCGGCCGGCCGGTGGTGCCCGAGGTCATGGTCCCGCTGGTCGCGATGCGTCAGGAGTTCGATCTGGTCAAGGCGCGCATCGACGCCATGGCGGCCGCCGTCGCCAAGGAGAAGGGCGTGACGATCGACTATTCGGTCGGCACCATGATCGAGCTGCCGCGCGCCTGCCTGATGGCCGGCCAGATCGCGGAGACGGCCGAATTCTTCTCCTTCGGCACCAACGACCTGACCCAGACCACCTACGGCCTGTCGCGCGACGATGCCGCCCAGTTCCTCGGGCCCTATCTGCAGCGCGGTATTCTGGAGCAGGATCCGTTCGTGTCGCTCGATCAGGCCGGCGTCGGCGAACTGGTCCGGATCGCGGTCGAGCGCGGCCGTGCGGTGCGGCCGAAGATCAAGCTCGGCATCTGCGGCGAGCATGGCGGCGACCCCGCCTCGATCCGCTTCTGCGAGAGCGTCGGCCTCGACTACGTCTCCTGCTCGCCCTTCCGGGTCCCGATCGCCCGCCTCGCCGCGGCGCAGGCCTCCATCGAGGAGAAGCGGCACAGCGGCCACGCCGACACGACGGCGTAAAACGGTGGCGGCCGAAAAACCAGCTGCATGAAAATCCCCTCGGACGCACGCGTCCGAGGGGTGTTCGGTCCTCGGCGGGCTGGGAGTCCCTGAGAGGAGCCCTATGAACATGACGGCCTTAACAGCAATATGCCGCAGGGAAAAGTGCGCGCTGCGACCTTTTGTCGGCTGTTGCAGAAATGCCCATGTAGAAGGCGGCCTCGAAAGTCCTCAGGATTGATGACAGCAACGTCATGACTGTTGCGAAATCGAAGGACGCGCCTGTTCTCCAGGCGACATGCTTGCGATCATTGAAAGATAACGAAAAACAATTCAGCAAACTCTGAAAGATGAGACTTAAGTCGAATCCCCGATCCGGTCCGATGAATCCTGACATCGACCGCCCGGCGGGCGGTATCGTTTTGACCGGTGCGAGAAGATTTGGCATGCCAGAGAAAACCAGCGGCTTTGAACTTGCGTCCCTCCGGGCGGTTCGGCGGGCCCGTTCGGGTCTCGATTGACAGCATTCCCGCCGGACGGGATGACTGCAGGACGCGCCCGCCACGCGGTCGGGCCGACATTCGCCGGAGACCACCGATCGCCATGGCCCGCCCGTTTCCCTCGCTCGACGACATCCGCGCGGGCGGCAAGCCCGCCCTGGCGCGGGCGTTGTCCCTGATCGAAACCGCCGACGGGACCGAGCCGCTTGCGGCCCTGCTCGACGAGGCGGCGCGGCGGGCGGACGGGCTGGTCCTCGGCATCACGGGCCCGCCGGGCGTCGGCAAGTCGACGCTGACCAACGCCCTGATCCGTCGCCATCGCGAGGCCGGGCGCACGGTCGGGGTGATTGCCGTCGATCCCTCCTCCCGCTTCACGGGCGGCGCCCTGCTCGGCGACCGGACGCGTCTCAGGACCGATCCCGACGACACCGGCACCTTCGTCCGCTCCATGGCGGCACGCGACCGCCTGGGCGGACTGTCCGACCACGCCGTCGCGGCGGTGGTCCTGATGCGGGCGGCCTTCGACCGGGTGATCGTGGAATCGGTCGGCATCGGCCAGTCGGAGGCCGACATCGCCTTCGCGGCCGATACCGTGCTTCTGTGCATCCAGCCGGGCTCGGGCGACAGCCTGCAATTCATGAAGGCCGGCGTGATGGAACTGCCCGATGTCGTCGCCGTCACCAAGGCCGACATGGGCGAGACGGCGCGGCGCGCCCGTGCCGACGTGGAGGGTGCCCTGACCCTGGCCCATACCGCCGCCGACGAGTGGCGCGCCCGGGTGGTCTCGGTTTCGTCGGCCTCCGGTGAAGGCCTGGAGGCGCTGGAGGCCGCCGTCGCCGAGCACGCGGCCTGGACGCTGGAGCACGGACGGCTCGGGCAGCGCCGGGCCGCCCAGGCGCGGCACTGGGTCGAGGATGCGATCCGCCTGCGCTACGGTCAGCGGGGTCTCGCGACCGTCGACGCGGCCGCCGCCCTCGCGGATGCGGGCGGCCCCTTCGAGGCGACCCGCCGCCTCGCGCAGAGCCTGGAGCGGCGGCTGACCGTCGCGGTCGCCGACTGAGCGCCGGCTTCCGGCTTATGTCGGGACCCGCCAACGCACGCCCCGGCGCGGTCCGGGGCACCGCAGAGGCTGCCCATGACGACCGGCCGGCGATCCGAGGGGAAGAATCGGCTCCGCGTTCCTATGTGATTGCCTGTGCAAGCTTTTTCCGATCCGAGCGAGGCGCCCGGATCGGGCTTTGCTCTGTTCGGGGCCGGCGCGATCGACCTGTGGCAAGCGGTGGTCACCGTCCGGTGGAGGGCGCGGAATCCGTGTTGCGCCGGATGCCGTCGGCCGATCCGGGCCGGCTTCGCCCACGATCTCGCCACCATTAACGGCTTCTCAAGGTTACCGGGCAGAAAATGCCAGCCGTGGCCATTGAGTGCCGGTTCACGCGTCGTATGGGGTCAGTCAGTTGCGTCCGTCCAAGGGTCGAATTCGCCGGGTTCTCGGCATCGCCGGTCTGACCGCCCTCAGCGTTCCGGCCATCCAGCATTTCAGCGCGGAACCGCCCGCGCCGAAGGCCCCCGGGGCCGGGATCACGGTGATCGCCTTCGCGCCGCCGGGCACCGCCTGGTTCGAGGAATATTCCGCCCTGCGGACCGGACTGGCCGGGACCGAGACGGCAAGCGCCGACGCCGGCCGCACGGCCGACGTGAGCCGGGTGGCCGACGCCGGCCGCGCCCTCGGCGGCGCCGCGCCCGTCCCCGCGCTCGCACCGGCCGGCCAAGCGGCAGGCCTTGCCCGACCGGTGGTCGCCGATCCGGTCGTCACCGGCGCGATCACGCCGGACGCCACCATGCGGGCCGACATCGCCGCCGCGTCGGTGCTTCCCGCGCCGGCCGCCCACAAGGGTCCGATGCTGCTGCCGCCCGCGCCGGTTCCGGTCGAGAACCGCAAGGTCGCGGTCCTGCGCATCCCGGTCGAACCGATCGAGACCTTCGCGGCCGATCCGGCTGTCTCGGACCGCGCCGGGCCAGTGGCCGAGACCGCGCCCCCGCCGATCGACGCCAGCCCGGTCCCGCCCGTGGCGTCCGCAGCACCGCCGGCGGCCGGCGAGACGACCGAGGCGGCCACTCTGTCCCTGCCGAGCGCCGATGCCGGCGTGGCGGGCGGCTTTGCGCCGGCGCCCTGGATCATGATCCATGCCGCCGCCACCGCCCCGAATGCCGTCGGGCGCAGTGCCGGGCTCGCCCCGGCCGCCACCGAAGCCTCGGCCTCCGCGCGCCGCAGGATGGCGGCGCGAACGGGTTCGCGCGGCCGCGATTTCGCCCCTGAAGCCCAGGTGCCGATGCTCGGCTATGCCAACGACGCGCCCGACGTCGAGGCGCCGTTCCGATCGGTGCTCGGCGAGCCGGGTGCCAAGGCCGGCATCGGACCGAAGCTGCCGGCGAACATGCATGCCTGGGCCTATGCGGACCTGCCGGCCGGCGTCGACGATCAGCGCCAGCAGAAATGCCTCGCCGAGGCGATCTATTTCGAGGCGCGCGGCGAGAACGAGCGGGGCCAGGTCGCCGTCGCCCAGGTGGTCCTCAACCGTCTGCGCAATCCCGCCTATCCGAAGCGCATCTGCGACGTGGTCTATCAGAACGCCCGCTGGTTCGGCCGCTGCCAGTTCTCCTTCGCCTGCGACGGCAGGCCGGAGGAGATCAACGAACCGGACGCCTGGGACAAGGCCGTCGAGATCGCCCGCGCGGTCACCGCCGGCAAGACCTATCTGCCGGAGATCGGCGATTCGACCCACTACCACGCCACCTGGGTCACTCCGAACTGGCGCCGCGGCATGATCCGGAAGACCAAGATCGGCGTCCATGTCTTCTACCGCACCGTGAACGGCGGCTGGATCTGATACCGAAGCGGTTCTTGTCTTTGGACGGCGATCCATCAACGCCGTTCACCGAACGCATCAGGACAATTCGTTATGCCGGATGGTCGGCACTCCCTATTCTGACGTCTGACTCGCGCTCCATTTCAGCCTCGTCCGCTTTCGCCCCCGCTCTGCGGCTGCGGCGGCCGGGGTCTTCGGCCTTTCGCCACGGCGCGCATCGACGAGACCGGCCATGACCACCAGCACTCTGCGCTTCCCCCTCTGGCTGATGGTGGCCGCCGGCTGCCTGATCGCCGCGATCAATTTCGGCCCGCGGTCGGCAATGGGCTTCTTCCAGTTGCCGATGATCACCGACAAGGGCTGGACCCGCGAAACCTATTCGCTGGCCATGGCGGTGCAGAACCTGATGTGGGGCGTCGGCGCCGTCGCCTTCGGCGGCCTCGCCGACCGGTTCGGCACCGCGCGGGTGCTCTCGCTCGGTGCGGTCACCTATTCGATCGGCCTGGTCGTGATGGCCTGGGCGCCGGAACCGGCCTGGCTGCAGGTCGGCGGCGGCATCCTGGTCGGTCTCGGCGTCGCCGGTTCGGCCTTCGGCATCATCATGGCGTCGCTCGGCCGCGCCGTGCCGCCCGAGAAGCGCACCATGGTGTTCGGTTTCGCCACCGCCGCCGGCTCCTTCGGGCAGTTCTTCTTCTCGCCGCTGAGCCAGGGCCTGATCGAGCGTTTCGGCTGGCACGATGCCTTGTGGGCGCTGGCCGGGATCATCATGATCATCCCGCTCCTGTCGATCCCGCTGCAGGGCAAGCCGGCGCCGCGGGCGATCGGCGCGGTCGACCAGTCGGTCGGCGCGGCCCTGTCGGAGGCCTTCGGCCATCGCAGCTTCGTGCTGCTGTTCACCGGCTTCTTCGTCTGCGGCTTCCAGGTCGCGTTCATCTCGGTGCATTTCCCGGCCTATATCCGCGACCTCGGTCTCGACGCGAAGTGGGGCGTGACCGCGCTGATGCTGATCGGCCTGTTCAACATCGCGGGCTCGCTCGGGTCCGGATTTCTCGGCATGCGGGTCTCCAAGCGCATCATCCTGGCCCTGATCTACTTCCTGCGCGCGGTCGCCTTCACGGTCTTCCTGCTGGTCCCCGCGACGCCTGCCACCGTCGTGATCTTCTCGGCCGTGATCGGCATCCTGTGGCTCTCGACCGTGCCGCCGACCAACGGACTGGTGGCGGTGATGTTCGGCACCCGCTATCTGGCCATGCTCGGCGGCATCGTCTTCTTCTCGCACCAGATCGGTTCGTTCCTGGGCGTCTGGCTCGGCGGCAAGCTCTACGACCTCAACCACAGCTACGACCCGGTCTGGTGGATGGGTGTGGCGCTCGGCCTGTTCGCCGCCGTCATTCACATGCCGATCCGCGAGGCGGCGGTACCGCGCCTGCAGGGGCCCGCCCCGGCGGAATGAAACGCCGCAGCGCGCGGCCGGTTCGAGCCCCGCTGACCGCAGGGCTCATCCGCCGTCCGCGCCGCTTGCCGATCTCCGACGCGTCGGGCAGTTTCCGCCGCACATGTTCCGGAGGAGACGCAAAGCATGGATAAGTTCCCCGCGGTCCTGGTCACCCGCGACGACGCGACGAAGCAGCAGAGCGTCGCGCTGACGGCCATCGCCGAGAGCGAGCTGATGGACGGCGACGTGACCGTCGCGGTCGAGTGGTCGACCATCAACTACAAGGACGGCCTGGCGATCACCGGCAAGAGCCCGGTCGTGCGCCGCTTTCCGATGGTCCCCGGCATCGATTTCGCCGGCACCGTGACCGCGTCGGCCCATCCCGATTTCGCCCCCGGCGATGCCGTCATCCTCGACGGCTGGGGCGTCGGCGAGACCCATATGGGCGGCTATGCCGGCCGCGCCCGGGTCAAGGGCGACTGGCTGATCAAGCGCCCGGCGGCGATCTCGGCCCGCTCCGCCATGGCGGTCGGCACCGCCGGCTACACGGCGATGCTGGCCGTGATGGCGCTCGAAAAGCACGGCCTGACCCCGGCGCGCGGCCCGGTCGTGGTCACCGGTGCGGCCGGCGGCGTCGGCTCGGTGGCGATCGCCGTGCTGGCCAAGCTCGGCTGGCACGTCATCGCCGTCACCGGCCGGACCAGCGAGGCCGACTACCTGAAGGGCCTCGGTGCGGCCGAGATTCTCGAACGCGCGGAACTGGCCGGCGCGCCCAAGCCGCTCGCCAAGGAACGCTGGGCGGCGGGCGTCGATTCCGTCGGCTCGACCACCCTCGCCAATGTCCTGTCGATGACGCGCTACGGCGGTGCGGTGGCGGCCTGCGGGCTCGCCGGCGGCATGGATCTGCCGTCCTCGGTGGCCCCGTTCATCCTGCGCGGCGTCGCGCTGCTCGGCATCGATTCCGTGATGGCGCCGAAGGCTCTGCGCGAGGCGGCCTGGGCGCGGATCGTGGCCGATCTGGATCTTGCCAAGCTGGAGGCCATGACCAGCGAGATCGCGCTCGCCGACGTGATCGGCACCGCGCCGGACATCCTCGCCGGCAAGGTGCGCGGTCGCATCGTCGTCAAGGTCGCCTGACCGGCGGCCTCGACCGTCCCGACCCGACAAGAAACGGGCCCGCCATGCGCCGCATCGCGCTTTCGATCGCCATCCACATGGCGGGCTTTCTGCTGGTCTCGGCCCTGCTGCTCGTCGCGGTCGTCGGCCGCGAGGGTACGCTGCGGCTGGTCCTCGGCGACCCGGATCTCGGCCGGGTCGATTTCGAGACGCTGACGCGGCCCGATCCGGCTGCGGATGGTCTCGTCTGCCCGCCGACGCTCTGCCGCGCGGCCCGGCCGGACCGTGCCGCCCCGGTCTTCGCGGTCCCGGCGCGCGACCTGGCCCGCGCCCTGAAGCGCGTCGCGGAGGCCGATCCGCTCACCCGCCGCATTGCCGGCGACGCCGGCCTCGGCGAGGAGCGATACCTTTCCAGAACCCTAATATTTCGCTTTCCCGACACGATTGTCGTGAGGTACATTCAAATTACACAAGAGCATAGCACCCTTGCACTATCGTCGCGCAGCCAGATCGGGGGCACCGATCCGGACAGGAATCGGTCGCGCCTGATGCGGTGGATCGATCGCCTCTCCTCGGAGGTCCCGCTCCGGCGCGACGAATCCTGACCCCTGCCCGCGCGCCGTTCCTGCGGCGATCGGGCGGAGGCCGGCATGGGTCGCCGTTCGCGTGTCCGGGAGGGTTGTGTCATGTCCGTAGTCCAACGCCGGGGCACCCTGACGGTGCCGCGCCATCCCCTGTCGCCCGATCCGTCGTCCCCCCACCCCCACGGCGCCGCGCCGGCGACCGAACAGGCGGAACCGCTGTTCGAGCTGGCCGCCTTCGTGCTGGCCCTGCCGCTGGTCCCGAGCGCGCTGATCGCCCTCGCCGCCCTGTTCGGGTCGCTCGCAGGCTGTGACGCCGAGGCGGCATCGCTGTGCCGGATCGGCGCGGTCGATCTCGGTCAGGTGATCCGGATTTCGGTCGAGGCGGCCTGGGACATGCCGGTCTTCGTCGGCCTGCCGATGCTGATCGCGACCGTGCTGGTCCACCGTTCGACGGAGGATCTCGGCCAGCGCTTCTTCTGGGGCGCCCTGATGCCGGTCGCCTGTCTGTTCGCGGTGCTGGCGGCGCCGGTGGCGGCGGTCCATTTCGCCGACCACGACTCGTGCCGGATCACCGAGGCCGGTCGCGGCCTGTGCCGCATCTACGGCGTCGAACTCGGCGACAACTACGCGACCTCGGCCATGGTGCCCTGGCTGCTGATCCCGGCGGTTCCCGCCGCCGTGGTCTATGCGCTCGGCTATCTCGGCTTCGTGCGCGTGGCCGCCTGGGCCCGGCGCCTCACCTTCAGCCGTAGCGCAGCTTCAATGCCAGGATCGTCCCGTTCAGTGCGAGCGTGAAGACATTGGCCAGGATCAGCGGCCAGCTCATGATCATGATCCCGTAGGCGAGCCACAGCACGATCCCGATCACGAAGATCGAGAAGGTGGCGAGCGACAGGCTCGACGTGTCGCGCAGCCGGATGACGCGGATGGTTTGCGGGAGCCAACACAGCGTGGTGCAGAGCGCCGCGATGATACCGATGACTTCGATCAGGACCGGGTTCACGACCGCTCACCATTTCTGAAAGATGAAGAAGGCGCCAAGTGCGATCAGCGCAAAGCCGATCGCATGATTCCAGCCGAGGCTTTCACCAAGATAGAAATAAGAGAAGACGGCGAAGACCACCAGGGTGACCACCTCCTGGATCGTCTTCAGCTCTGCGGCCGAATAGAAGGCATGGCCGTAGCGGTTGGCCGGAACCGCGATGCAATATTCGAAGAAGGCGATCGCCCAGCTCGCCAACACCACGACCCAGAGCGACTTCTGCGGGAATTTCAGGTGCCCGTACCAGGCGAAGGTCATGAAGACATTCGACGCGGCAAGCAGGACGATCGGCGCGATCGGGGTCGAAAGAAGGCTTTGCATGGCGGTCCGGAGGTTCGGGCGGACGCCCCTCGCGTCCGACCCGCACCGGACATACAAGCAGCCGCGACGCCGGCCAAGCCCGATCCGGGACTGCCGCCCCTGCATGCCGGGCAGTTCTCGCGCGAAAAGGGCCCGGCCTGTGGCCGAGCCCCGTCCGTCAACCGATCGGCGTCACGGATCGGCCCGGCCGATCCCAGAATCCCGCCTGCTCATATCAACGGCCCAGGATGCTGACGCATCGGGCCGTTGAAGTAACGCGAATTTCTAATTTGCGTCAGAGGCATGAGAAATTCACGTATCGAATACCGACGATCATTCCATGACCGTCGGTATCACTTCGCCAGCGCACCGGCAATCTTGCCGGAGACGTAGCCGAGCAGGTTGCCGATGATCATCGAGGCGCCGATGGTCAGGAACGGATTGGTCCCGAGACCGCCGCCGAGCAGCGTGCCGAGCTTGTCGGCGAGCAGCGCGAAGGCGGCCGTCGAGGCATAGCCGTAGACCGCGGCCGGGATGGCACCGAACAGCGGCACATGCGCACCGAGGATCATCACCGCGACGCTGACGCCGACCCAGACGCCGGCGGTCACCGGCAGGGCGCCGAGCGAAATCTGCGTGACCAGGACCAGGCCGACGGTCGCGCACAGCGCGCCCCAGAGATTGGCGAAGATCGAATTGCGCAGGGCCGCTTCGTTGCCGCCGCAGTGGAAGAAGCTCGCCCAGGCGATGAAGGTGGCCCAGATCGCCAGGCCGTAGGGCGCCAGCGGCCCCAGATAGACATAGGTGGCGAGGCCGCCCATGGCGCCGATCACGATGGCCAATGCCGTAACGAGATGCATGATTCCCTCCCAGTTCTTTCTTCAGTTCCGGGAAGACGTTGCCGTTCCGCCGAACACAAATGTTCACGACGGCGCCCTGCGCGTCTTGACGACCGCGCATCCCCTCTACGTCCCCCAGCGCCCGGCACTATGCACAAGAGCGTCAATGCTGTCATGGAGGCGCCGCATGGGGGCTTTTTCGGCCGAGGCGGATCCGTAAGATCGAATCCTGATCTGTCTTGCACACAAGGTTGCACGGATTCAGGCACTTGCCGCGACGCAACAGGGTACCGCGCCGGATCGTCGGACCGCCGCGACGGCCCGGGCTTGCGACGTTACGACACTGCCCGATCGGCTCCCGAACCGTCCCCGGGCCACCCCTGGGCCACCCAGAGCCACCACTGAACCACCCCTGGGCCGCGCCGGGAGCCTCCCGCGCGCCCTAGCAGGCTTGATCCGACGCAAGGCGGAGCGGTCCGAACCCGGCCATGATGCCTGCACCAGTGGGATTTGTGGCATGATGGTCGCGCCCGAAGGCCTCCGGATCGCGTGGAGGACTGCCGGTTCGGCCTTTCGCCCACCGATCTCCACCGACCGGTAGGGACGGGATCCAGGACTGCAGGGAGAGGGCCGATGGTCGGGAGAGAGCGGATGGACATTGCGGTGGGCAAGGTCACCGAGCTGATCGAATATCTGCGCATGTTCGACGGCAAGGAAGGCGCCGGCGGTTACGACGGCGGCCAGGACGGCTACGAGGACGGCGCGCTGCATGTCCTGGAGACGCTGGCGGACGACGGCACCGAGGAACAGATCCGCGGCGTCATCGACGGGCTCAACATCGACGAGCAGGCCGATCTGGTCGCGCTGGTCTGGGTCGGCCGCGGCGACTTCGAGCCGCAGGAATGGCCGGTCGCCGTCCGCCGTGCCGGCGAACGGGCGGTCCGCTCGACGGCCCGCTACCTGCTCGGCATCCCCAATGTCGGCGACCTGCTCGAAGAGGGCCTGTCGATCATGGGCTACGAGACCGAGTGACGGTCCGGCGGTCGTCACGACCGGAGCCCGCGGGCTCCGGCCGGGATGCAGGGTCGAATGTGGGTTCAGGGGATTCCTGTCCGGACCGGGCCGGTCGGCCCTTCGCGGGGCCTTGGTCGCTCCGGTCCGAAGCGGGTCGGATCAGCCGCGGGTCATGATCGCCATGTCGCGGACCGGACCGGTCAGCCCGTCGATCTTGACCGGGCTCGCCATGGTGCCGGCGGCGAGGTCGAGCTTGTGCAGGCTCGTGCCGACCAGCACCCAGGCGGCGTTGCCGCCCTGCCCGTCCGAGACGATATCGAAGGCCGCGACCGTGCCGGCGACGGTGCCGATCGTGTTCAGGATGCCGTCGTTCGGCGGCGCCTGGCGGACCAGCGCACCGGTCGCCGCGTCGAGATCGTAGAGGGTCGTTTCCTTGGCGCCCTTCATCGAATTGGTATAGGCGACCGCGCCGACCTTCGGCATCTTGCCCTTGTTGGCGTCCTGGTCGGCATAGCGCAGCTTGCCGTCGACCGCGACCTTGCCGTCGTCGACATTGGCGCGCAGGCTGGTACCGTCCTCGCCGATGATGCGCATCCGGTCGGCGACCGGGTTGAAGTCGACCGCTCCCTTCACGCCGGCCGGCAGCGACGTCTCCAGCTTGACCTTGACGGTCGCCTTGCCGGTCATGGCGTCGATGGTGGCGACCGTGCCGTCGGCGCCGAGCGCGTAGAGCATGCCGTCGGACGGGCGGATGTCGATGCCGACGATCGGGCCGGCAAGGCCGGTGACGCGGACCGGCTTGGCCGCCCGCTTCTCGGCGGTGTCGATGACGGCGATCATGTCCGGGCCGACCAGGGCGGCGATGGTCTCCGCCTGGGCGACGGTCGGAAGCAACAGAAGGGTCAGGGCGGCGGCGCTGCGCAGGATCATGGCGTGTCTCCGGTCAATTCATGGATGCGAGCCGGTTCCGACCCGCGCCATGGATACCCGCCGGATGCCGCCCGGGATGCGGCCATCATCTTTATTTGACCGGGCCCGCATCCAATCGCCGACGCCGTGGGTAGACCTGTCGTCCGGTTCTGTTGGAATGCGAGTTCAAGGCCAAGAGACCGGTTCTGTTGGAATACGAGTTCGGGGCCAAGAGACCGGTTCTGTTGGAATGCGGGACCCGGGCCGACGAACCGGTTCTGTCGGAATGCGAGACAGGAACGAACGAGACGCGACTGTCGGACTGCGCGGCCGGATCGCTTGGACGCGGGCGCGCAGCCGCAACGGCAGGGAGGAACAGGATTGGACGCTGGAACCGATCACGACGCGGAGGGCGTCGAGACAGAGGTGCTGCTGGCCGGATGCGCCGCAGGCGACCGATCCGCCCTGGCGCGGATCTACGCGGCCGAGGCCGGCCGCATGCTCGGCGTGGCGGAGCGCATCCTGAAGCGCAGGGCCTTGGCCGAGGAGGCGGTGCAGGACGCCTTCGTGCAGATCTGGCGCCGTGCCGACAGCTTCGACCCCCGCCTCGGCCGCGGCCGGAGCTGGATCTATGCGATCCTGCGCAACCGGGCGCTCAACATCCTGCGTTCCGAGGCGCGCACCGACCTGGTCGAGGAGCCCGACGATCTCGAACGGCCGTCGGAGGGCGACGACCCTGAGACCATGGTGCTGAAGCTCTCGGAGGCCAGTGCGCTGCGCCGCTGCCTGGAACGTCTCGATACCCGACGCCGTGCCGCCCTGGTGCTCGCCTATACCGAAGGGCTGAGCCATGGCGAACTGGCCGGCCGGCTCGGCATGCCGCTCGGCACCGTCAAATCCTGGATACGGCGCAGCCTGTCGACCCTGAAAGAGTGCCTCGGATGACCGAACCCGCCCGCGATCCCGCCCACCGCACGGTCCTGGCGGCCGAATGGGTGCTCGGCCTGGCCGAGGCCGAGGACGCCGCCCTGGCCGAGCGCCTTGCCGCGGACGACGCCCTGTTCGCCGCCGAGGTCGCCCATTGGCGCGACCGGCTGGCCGAACTCGATGCCACCGCGCCCGAGCGCCCGATGCCCGACCGCCTGTGGCCGGCGATCGAAGCCGGCATCGCGGCGGCCGAACGCAGCGCGCCCGGCGCGACCGCCGCCGCACGGATCGAAGCCGGCCCGGTCGCCGAAGATATCGCAGCCTCGGCAGACGCCGGCGGCACCGTGCTGCCCTTCCGCCGCCCCGGCGGCGCCGGACCGGACGCCGGAGCCGGAGACCGCACCGGCCTTTGGGCGAACCTGAAGGTCTGGCGCGGCCTCGCCGTCGCGGCCTCGCTGGTCGCCGCCGTCGCCCTGTCGATCGCCATGCGGGCGGCCCCGCGGCCGGAGGTGGTCGCCGTGCTGCTGATCGAGCCCGGCAAGCCGGGCGCGGTCGTCGAGGCCTTCGCGGACGGCCGCGTGCGCCTCGTGCCGCTGACCGACCTGCCGGTTCCGGCCGGCCGTGCGCTGCAGGTCTGGACGCTGCAGGACAAGGCGCAGGGACCGGTGCCGGTCGGCCTGACCGCACGCGCGCGCACCCTGCCGCTCGATCTCGGCACCCTGCCCGGTCCGCGGCCGGACCAGCTGTTCGAGATCACGCTGGAGCCCGAGACCGGGTCGCCGACCGGCCGGCCGACCGGGCCGGTGCTGATGAAGGGCCTGACCAGCCGAACCTTGTGAGGGGCGCAACCGGGGGCGCCGCGCACCGGCGGGCGGCCGCAGCCGAGGCCGTTCCTTTGCCGGGGGCGACCCGTTGCCGAGGGCGCCCCGCATGGCGACCCGCCGCCGGGCCTCCCCCGGCGGCGCGGCTTGATCTAGGCTGCGGCGATCCCGAGCAGGAGTCGCCATGCCGCTTCGCCTTTTGCCCTTGCGTCGCTTCGCAACGATCCTCGCGGGCCTCGTTGCCGGGTTGCTGACCGCCGCAACGGCCGGCCGCGCCGCCGAGGACCCGGCCCTGCCCGAGATCCGCAAGGCCTGGGCGGCCTGCGAGGCCGTGCTGACCAAGGCCGGGCCTGAGGGCTGGGTCGGCTGGCGTCGGGATTTCGGCAACGGCTATGGCGATGCCTTCGCATTCTGGGACCGGCGCGACGACAAGGCCGCCTCGGTTCTGCGCATCACGCTCGACATCGACGGCATCGCCCGCCAGGTCGAGACCTCCTGCTTCCGGCCCGACGGCAGCCTGGCCTTCCTGTTCACGACCCTGACGGCACCGCTGGCGGACGCCCCGGGCGGGCCGGAAACCGGCCGGATCGCGCGCCGCGAGGGGCGCATCTATCTCGATCCCAAGGGCGCGATCGTGCAGGTGCTCGGCCGCATCGTCGACGCCGCCGGCAAGCCGCTCGGCCGCCTCGACGACCCGAAGCTGGCGCTGGTGCGCGACTGCCGACCCGTGATGCTGCACAGGTCCGCCGATCAGGCCGCCGCGCATGCGGCTTCGGTGCTCGGCGACATCGAGGGCAAGCGGCCGGCCTTCGAACCGGAAAGCCTCGACTGGTGCGCCCGCGCCCGTGCGCCATGACGCCGTGACGGCGGGCGGAAGGGCCACGGCGCGACGCGGCCGGACGGCGTGGGTCCGGTCGCCGCGACGTAACCGTCCGGACATGAAATTTCAGGATGAACGCTTTCTGCAAGCGCCTCTCAGAGCCGGTTCAGCGGCCACGCAATAGTCTCGAAACATCGGCGGACGAGATGAAACGCACGGGCCGCCACCCTCCAGACCCGCGAGACCGACCATGCTGACCGCCCGTTTCGTTGCCTTTGGTGCTGCCGCCGTCGTCGCCGTCCTGTCCGCCTTCGCCGCCACCGGCCCCGCCGCGGCCGCCGGCGCCTACGGCCCCGACACCTGCCGCCAGGGCTATGTCTGGCGCGAGGCCTTCCCGGGCGACCATGTCTGCGTCACCCCCGCCCAGCGCGCCCGCGCCAAGGCCGACAACTACCAGGGCCAGTATCGCGTCAATCCGTCGGGCGGCGCCTATGGCCGCGACACCTGCCGCAACGGCTATGTCTGGCGCGAAGCCTATCCGGGCGACCATGTCTGCGTGACCCCGGCCCAGCGCGCCCGCGCCCGCCACGACAATTCCCGCGCCACCGGCCGCTACGAGAACAGCTACTGAGCCGTGACGGTCACGGCGGTCCGGAGGCGGCCGGCGCGAAAGCGGCCGGCCCGCCTTCCCGCGCCGCCGACCCCGCGCGCGGATCGCGGCCGGCGGGACGCCCGGCCGCGGCCCCGACGCCGTAGCCGAAGCCGAAGCCGAAGCCGACAACGGCGAAGCCGACTCGAGTTCTGCCGAGGAGACCCTCCCATGAGCCTTCGGGCCCTTTTCCCCCGCCTTCCGGACTACCGCTTCGCCGACAGCGACGGGCGTCTGGCCTTCGTCCCGCTCGCCGCGTTCTCGGTCTTCGGACCGGTCAAGGCCTATGCGGCCGACGAGGCCCTGCGCGACGCGGTCGAGGAACGCCAGCGCACGGTGCGCCTGATGGCCAGCCTGGCGATCGGCCTCGTCATGCCGGTCGTGGTCGTCGGCTTCGACCACCGGCTTTCGATCCCGGCCCTGGCCACGGCGGTGGCGATCTCGATGTTCGCCTTCACGATCGCGACCCTGGTCCGCCTCCGGCTGGATTGGCGCGACGCGGCCGGACGGCCGACCGTGCCGACGCCCGCGCTGCGCTGGCCCCTTTCCCCCTCCGAACTCCTGTTCCGGCCCAAGGCCAGCCGGCGCATGCTGATCGTCGCCGCGCTGTTCTGGGGCGCCCTGCTGGCGCTGTTCCTGATCCCGGGCTTCGGCGAGCAGGCCTCGATGACCCCGGATGCGCGCATCGCCCTGGCCTGCCTGCTGGCCGCCTTCCTGGCCCTCAGCCTGATCCATCTGGTCGCCACGCTGCGCCGCCATCCGGCCAGCATGGGCTGACGCCGGGGCGCGCCTGCGGCGCCCGCATCCCGGCTCCGCGCCCGGCATGGCTCGCCGCGGCGGCGGAAAGCCGGTACAGGATCACGGCATGGTGCCGTTCGGCCTCGGCGATCGTCGGAGCGGCGGCATCATCAACGAAACGGCCTGCGAACGATCGCCCGGGAAACGATCGCCCGGGATCGGAACGCGCGCCGGGCGCGGCATCCGGGCCGCCCCATGGGAGACGCCGCAGGCCATGAATTCCGCAGCCCTTCTCGCCATCGCGGGTGTCGGCCTGCTCGCCGCCATGGATGTCGCCATCAAGTATCTCGGCGGCCAGATGCCGGTCGCGCAACTCGCCTTCCTGCGCTTCGCCGCCGGCTCGGTCGGGGCGCTCCTGCTGGCCGCCTGGCTGCGTCCGGGCTGGCCGGGACGCGAGACGGTCACGGCCAATGCCTGGCGGGCGATGCTGGTCGTGGTCACCGCGACGACCTTCTTCTACTCGCTGACCGCCCTGCCGCTGGCCGAGGCGATCGCCCTGTCCTTCATCGCACCGGCCCTGATCGCCCTGCTCGGCGTCGTGATCCTGCGCGAGCGCTTCTCCTGGCGCATCGGCGCCACCCTGGCGATCGGCTTCGCCGGCATGCTGGTGATCGTCGGCGGGCGGCTCGGCAGCGCCGGCTTCACCGCCGGCTGGGGCGTGCTGGCCGCAGTCGCCTCGGCCTTCACCTATGCGCTGTCGCTGGTCCTGCTGCGCTCGCGCGCCACGCGCGACCCGGCGGTGACCATCGTGGCGTTCCAGAATGTCGGCCCCGCGCTGATCCTGGCCGCCCCGGCCGCCTGGGTCTGGGTGCCGGTCTCCGCCGAGGGCTGGGCCCTGGCGGCGCTGATCGGCGCGATGGGGGTCGTCGGCCACATGCTGCTGGCGATGGCCTTCGCGCGCGCCCCGGCCGCCACCCTGGCGCCGATCGAATATACCGCCCTGGTCTGGGGCTCGGTCTGGGGCTTCCTGTTCTTCGCCGAGGTGCCGGGCGCGGCGACGCTGGCCGGCGCCGGCATGATCGTCGCAGGCACCCTCTGGGGCCAGTGGCGCCCCGGCCGGCCCCGCACGGCCGGCTGAAGCGGGCTCCCGACGGCCGTTTGCGCTCTCCCCTCCCGTGCTCCAGACTCTGTCGGACGGGTTCCCTCTCCCGCTCTCCCGACACCCGATGACGGGTTCCCCCTCCCGCTCTCCTGACACGGTCTGACGGGATCGGCGGTGCGCGCCCTTTTCCGGGCGGGGGACTCGGGCCATATTCGGCGCATGGTCCGTTCCCCGAAATCCGCCGCTCCCGCCGCAGCGCCCCGCCGCCGCGGCCCCCTCGCCGCTCCTCTGGACGCCTCCGCACCGCTCGATGCCGAGGCCGGCGCGACGGATTTCGCCCAGTCCGACGGTGCGGGCCCGACCGGCGACGGCTTCGGCGAGCAGCCGCAGGCCGGCTTCTCGGGCGTGCCGCTGAGCGGCCCGGTCGCCGGCTGGGCGCAGCAGATCACCGAGGAGGCCGCGCGCGAGCGTCCCGCCGCGCCGCCGGCCGCCAAGGCCGCGAGCCCCACCGCCGCGGCCGGGAAGACCGACAAGAAGCCGCGTTCCAAGGGCCGCCAGCGCGGGGCGGACGGCGACGCCTCGCCGGCCGAGCGCGCCCGCGCCGGCCTGATGCCGATGGCCGGGCTGGATCTGACGCTCGAGGAGGCGCAGGCGATGCCGCGCGCCAGCGCGACCGCCACCGTCGAGGCGCTGTCGGCGCTGATCTCGTCCGGCAATCCGCTGTTCAAGGACGGCAAGCTGTGGACGCCGCACCGGCCCGAGCGGCCGGAAAAGTCCGAAGGCGGCATCCCGCTCAAGATCGTGTCCGAATATGCCCCGGCCGGCGACCAGCCGACCGCGATCGCCGATCTGGTCGCCGGCGTCGAGCAGGACGAGCGCCTGCAGGTGCTGCTCGGCGTGACCGGTTCGGGCAAGACCTACACCATGGCGCAGGTCATCGAGCGCACCCAGCGCCCGGCCCTGATCCTGGCCCCGAACAAGACGCTGGCCGCCCAGCTCTATGGCGAGTTCAAGAGCTTCTTCCCAAACAATGCCGTCGAGTATTTCGTCTCCTATTACGACTACTACCAGCCCGAAGCCTATGTGCCGCGCACCGACACCTATATCGAGAAGGAATCCTCGATCAACGAACAGATCGACCGGATGCGCCACGCCGCGACCCGTTCGCTGCTCGAACGCGACGACGTGATCATCGTCGCCTCGGTCTCGTGCATCTACGGTATCGGCTCGGTCGAGACCTATACGGCGATGACCTTCGCGATCGAGGTCGGCGAGCGGCTCGACCAGCGCCAGCTGCTGGCCGACCTGGTCGCCCTGCAATACAAGCGCAACGAGGCCGCCTTCGTGCGCGGCACCTTCCGGGTGCGCGGCGACACGGTCGAGATCTTCCCGGCCCACTACGAGGATCGCGCCTGGCGCATCAGCCTGTTCGGCGACGAGGTCGAGTCCATCGTCGAGTTCGACCCGCTGACCGGGCAGAAGTCGCAGGCCCTGAAATTCGTCAAGGTCTACGCCAATTCGCATTATGTGACGCCGAAGCCGACGCTGCAGCAGGCGATCACCTCGATCAAGCAGGAGCTGAAGCACCGGCTGAACGAGCTCAACGCCGCCGGCCGGCTGCTGGAGGCGCAGCGCCTCGAGCAGCGCACCGTGTTCGATGTCGAGATGCTGGAGGCGACCGGTTCCTGCGCCGGCATCGAGAACTATTCGCGCTACCTGACCGGCCGCAAGCCGGGCGAGCCGCCGCCGACGCTGTTCGAATACCTGCCCGACAACGCGCTGGTCTTCGTCGACGAGAGCCACGTCACCGTGCCGCAGATCGGCGGCATGTATCGCGGCGACTTCCGGCGCAAGGCGACGCTGGCCGAGTACGGCTTCCGCCTGCCCTCCTGCATGGACAACCGGCCGCTGCGCTTCGAGGAATGGAACGCGATGCGGCCGCAGACCATCTGCGTCTCGGCGACCCCCGGCGGCTGGGAGATGGACGAGGCCGGCGGCGTCTTCGCCGAGCAGGTCATCCGCCCGACCGGCCTGATCGACCCGCCGATCGAGATCCGCCCGGCCAAGGCCCAGGTCGAGGACCTGCTCGGCGAGGTCAAGGCGGTCGCGGCGCGCGGCTACCGCAGCCTGGTCACCACCCTGACCAAGCGCATGGCCGAGGACCTGACCGAATATCTGCACGAGCACGGCGTGCGCGTGCGCTACATGCATTCCGATGTCGAGACGCTGGAGCGGATCGAGATCATCCGCGACCTGCGCCTCGGCGCCTTCGACGTGCTGATCGGCATCAACCTGCTGCGCGAGGGCCTGGACATCCCGGAATGCGCGCTGGTCGCCATCCTGGACGCCGACAAGGAGGGCTTCCTGCGCTCCGAGACCTCGCTGATCCAGACCATCGGCCGCGCGGCGCGCAATGTCGACGGCCGGGTGGTGCTCTATGCCGACCACATGACCGGCTCGATGGAGCGGGCCATCGCCGAGACCGACCGGCGGCGCGAGAAGCAGACCGCCTACAATGTCGAGCACGGTATCACGCCGGAGACGATCCGGCGCGAGATCTCCGACATCCTCGGCTCGGTCTACGAGCAGGACCACGTCACCGTCGATGCCGGCTTCGCCGAGGGCGGCCACCTGGTCGGCCACAATCTCCAGGCCCATATCGCCGACCTGGAGAAGCGCATGCGCGACGCCGCCGCCAACCTGGAATTCGAGACCGCCGCCCGCCTGCGCGACGAGATCAAGCGCCTGCGCGAGACCGACCTGATGGTCGCCGACGACCCGATCGCCCGCCAGGCCGCCGTCGACGACACCACCGGCGGCTTCACCGGCCCCCGCAAATACGGCGCCGCCGCCAACCTCCCCCCCAGCCGCGCCCGCAAGAACTCGCTCGACGAAATGACCGTCGGCCGCACGGAAATCCCGCTCGGAACGGGCGAGATGCCGAAGCGGCCGGCGCCGAGCACGGCAGCCGGGACGGTGGCGGCGAAGGGCAAGGGGCGGTGGAAGGGGAAGCGGTAGGGCGTTGCCGGAGCACAAGCGCACGACTACAAGTCGCCCACTCGCAGGACGCGGTTGCCAAGTTTCGGGCTCGGTCCGTCAAGGAGAGGGATTGAAGACCATGGAGGGGCGTTTCTCGACCGAAACCGGCGCGCGCCTCGTGTTCGAGACGCGGTCGATCACCTTCACCCATGCCGGCCATTCGGTCACGGTCGACATGCCCGGCTGGTACGGCACCTCGGACGAAGACGCCGTCTTCGGGCTGGAGGGTCAGGCCGCCTATCAGCGCGCCATGACCACGCTGAAGGCGCGCACGCCCGGACTATAGCAACCGGCCGAAGTCCGCCGCATCCGCAAGCGGCTCCATCTGACCCAACGCGAAGCCTCCCAACGCCTCGGCGGCGGCCCGGCCGCCTTCCAGAAATACGAGGCCGGCGACATCCTGGTCAGCCAGGCGATGAGCAACCTGCTGCGCCTGCTCGACCGGGATCCGACCTTGCTGGAGCATCTTGCAGCGACCCGCGCCGCCGCCGAGTGACGACCGATTCGCCATAAGCAGACCATTCAGTCAGCAGCTAATGAATGGACATATTTCACAATATCTGTACATAATTCTTCCACTGCCAACGGAGGCGCGCATGCAAAGCCATCCCCTTCATGAAGCCAGGGCGGCGCTTTCCAGACTGGTCGATCGGGCCTTGGCGGGCGAGCCGCAGCGGATCACCCGCCATGGCAAGGAAGCCGTCGTGATCGTGTCCGAGGCCGACTGGAACGCACGGCCGAAATCGGCGCCGACGCTGGCCGACCTCTTCGTCGGCACGATCGGGGCGGAGCCGGACGTTGCGGACGTCGTCGGGGCCGAACGACCCTGGAGCGAAACGCGGGCGCTCGGCGCCGACTTCGCCGACTGACGGCGATGTATCTGCTCGATACCAACATCGTCTCGCTGTTCGATCCTCGGCGTCGGGCGGAAGCCGGTCCGCTGCTCGATTGGCTGCGCCGGCATGACAGGCTGATCTTTCTCAGCGTCGTCACCCTGACGGAGATCGAGGCCGGATACCTGAAGCTGTTGTGGGACGGCAAGACGGCTCGCGCGGCGCAAATTGCTGCCCTGCGCGACGGGCTGCTGGCCGACTATAGCGATCGCCTGCTGCCGATCGATCGTTCGGTGGCCCTTACGGTCGCCCGGCTTGCCGAGGCGGCGCGGCCGATAACGCTGGAATTGGCCGATCTGCAGATCGCCGCAACGGCGGCGGTTCACGGCTATACGGTGCTCACCCGCAACCTGCGCCATTTCACTCCAACGGGCGTGCCTGCGCTCGATCCGCTCGTCGGCCTGCCGCTTTGAAGAGCGCCAGGCGCGATCACCCCTCACCCAAGGCCCCCATCATCACCGAAACCCCGGCTCCGGCGGCCCTTGCCTCCGCCTCTGCTCCGACAACCTCGACCTCCCCATACCCCTCCGCCCCCGGCCGGCGGTGGATATGCGTTGCCCGCGTCGCCGCGTCGATGACCCAGTATTCCGGCACGCCCTGATCCGCATAGACCGCGGCCTTGGGGCCGAGATCGAAGCCGAGGGTCGTATCGGCGATTTCGATCACCAGGAGGGCGTCCGGTCCGCGCAAGCGGTCGAGCGGGATCGTGGACGGGTAGAGCAACAGGTCGGGTTCGAGATAGAGCGTCTCGCCGAGGCGCCAGCCGGGTTCGGAGGCGATGCGCAGGCCGGGCGGGCGATGGTCGAAGAGATGTTCGAGCAGGGCGACGCGCAGCGCCTCGTGGCGCGCTCCCTTGGGCGACATCGGCAGGATCTCCCCGGCGACGATCTCCAGACGCTCGTCGGGACCGATCAGGCCGACCTCAACCATGCGCTCCACGTCCGCGACCGTGAAGGCGCGGCGCAGGCGTCCGTCCGCCGAAAGAACCGTCCGCATGTTCATGGAAGAGAGTTTAAGACATTTCCGGATCAGACGGAAACGGCCGGGCGTTCGGCACACGACCACGCGTTAGCGTCGGAACCGGCCGGCGGCCCTCTTGGCGGATCGAGCCGAGCCGGGCCGGCTCGGCGGCCCCTCACGCCTCCACGCGGCATTTGATCTCGCGGCCTTCGAGGGTCAGCGTCACGGTGACGATGCGGTTCTTGGCGAGGGGGAAGCGGCAGAGTTCGTAGGCGCGGTCGGCGCGGAAGAAGTCGAGCGTGACGGTGCCGGTGCGGCGGCGGACGATGGCCGAGGCGGTCGCGGTCGGGTTGGCGAGGCCGGGGACCTCCTCGCCGTCGAGCCGGTAGATGCCGGCGCCGGTCTGCGCATACTGGCGGCGCAGTTCGACGAAGCCGGTCTCCTCGGTGAGCTTGCAGCCGGCGAGGCCGAGCAGGGCGCAGCCGGCCGCGATCGCCCCCAGGACGCGACGGCCCGAGAGCTGGCGGCGGGCAGCGGGCGGCGGCAGGTCCGGCCGGCCATGGCGGGTCCATGGCGCCGGCACGGACGGGGGCGCGCGGCGGTCCTGGTCACGGCGGACGCGGTTCGGCACGGAGGGACCTCGGACGGGCAGGATCAGGATTGCGGCGGGGTGACGGTCTGGATGAAGTTCTTCAGGGCCGAGGAAGCGTTGCGGATGTCGTCGGCGAGGCGCTTGATCACCTGCAGCATCTGGTCGGCATTGTTGAGCGCCTGCAGCTCCTCGATATAGTCGCTGCGCGTCTGCACCGTGCGCAACAGCTTGGCGAATTCCTGCCGGGCATTGGTCAGGTCGTCGGCGGCGCGGCGCGCCTCGGTGCCGATGCGGGTCCATTCCTTGAGCAGGAAGGCGCGCTCCTCCGGCGTGAACTTGGTATCGGCCTCGATCTGGCGCTGCTTGGCGCGCGAGAATTCGATCACCTTCTGGCCGAGCGTCGCGACCGGGCCGTTGTCGGAGACCGAGCCGAGCGCGTCGGCGATCAGCGCCTGCAACTCCGCCAGTTCCTTGCGGGCGGCATCGGGCGCGGTGACCTTCTCGATATCCTTGGTCGACTGCTCGATCCGGCCGGTCAGGTCGCCGAGCGACTTCTTGACCTCGCCGAGCGTGCGGTTGAAGTCCTCGACCGGGCTCGCCAGCTGCGCCCCCGGCTTGGTCTCCTGGGCGGCCGCCTGCGCCTGCCCCACCCCCGACACCCCTATCGCGGAGAGGACCGCCGGGCCGGCCAGGGCGAAGCCGGTGGCAATGAGGGCCGTCGTCAGAAATGCCTGGGCGCGGGTCATGGCGATCGCTCCTTCCGGCTCGGCCGGGATGGTGGTCGGGCCGGGGCCGCGCTCTTCGCAGCCTACCCGCGACAGCCGCCCGCCAGCCCGATCGGGCGGCAGAGCGGTCGAAGGCGCAACCTGCGCGGCCGACGGGGCGAAATTCGGGCAGGATCGCAAGCCTCGACACGGTTCCGCGGCACCATTCACCATGCCGACGCTGCAACCCCGATCCGAGGCCCGGGCGGATTGGGGACCGGATCCGAACCGTGCTAGCGTTCGCCCATGTTGCCGTCCCTGCGCCGCATCGCCGTCATGGCCCTCATCGTCTGCGTCCTTCTGGCCGGCGCCGCCCTGGTGCTGCTCGGCCATGGCGACCGCAGCGCCGATCAGGCCCGCTGGCGCGAGGCCGCCGCCGCGGCCGCGCCGATCGTGGCGCTGGTCGAGAGCTATCGCCGCGAGCGCGGCGCCCTGCCGCGCTATGCCGGCGATCTGGCCGGACGGGTGCCGGACGGGCTGGTCGCCGAGGATATCGGCGCGCTGATCCGCTTCGACACCGGCACCCCGCCGGCCTGGCTCTACAGCCTCGATGCGGACGGAACCGGCTTCGAACTGTCGCGGAAGCTGGGAACCGATACGAAACTGGTCTATTCGGAAGAAGCCGGCCGGGGCCGCTGGACCTACGACCCCGGCGACGGCAACGATCCCGTGCCCGTCGAGATCCATCCATGATCCGCTCTGTCTCCGCCGGCCTGCTTGCGGCCTGCTTCCTTGCCGGTTCCGTCGCCTGCGGCCCCGGCGCCGCCCCGGCCCTGGCCGCACCGGCCTCGTTCGATTGCACCAAGGCCCATAACGCGACCGAGCGCGCCATCTGCGCCGATGCCGGGCTCTCGGCCCGGGATCTGGAGATCGCCGGCACCATTGCCGGCCTGCTGCGCCGGCTCGATCTGGTCACGGCAAAAATCCTGCGCGAAGACCAGGCCGCCTTCCTGGCCGACCGCAACGACCAGCAGGGCGACCGCGCCGGCCTGGCGACGTCGCTCGCCGCGCGCTCCGCCTTCCTGGCCTCGATCGACCCGGCGCCGCGCGCCGACTTCGCCGGCGACTGGGCCAATGCCCGCGGCCGTCTGGTGGTGCGCCGGGGCGATGCCGGCAGCTGGACGGTGGAGATCGACGCGCGCGATCCCGGCGGCCTGTGGACCTGCCGCTTCACCGGCACCGCCAAGGCGGGCCGGCCCGATCTGGCGGCGGAATCCCGGGAGACCGCCGTCGGCTGGACCGTCCGGGTCGTGCGCAAGGCCGGCGCGCTGCAGGTCTCCGTCGAGGTGCCGGACGGCGGCAAGCCGGGCGCGCCTTTCCCGGCCTGCACCGAGCGCGGCAGCGTCGCGGGCGGCTACCTGCCGGTCAAATAACGGCAGCCCGGCCGCGTCCGCGCCGCCGGGCGTCGCTCACGCCTGGATGAAGGGGTTGGAAACCCGTTCGTCGCCGATCCGGCTCATCCCGCCATGGCCGGGCAGGAAGACGAAGTGGTCGCCGAGCGGCAGCACCTTGTCGCGGATCGACCGGAGCAGCGTGGCGTGGTCGCCGAAGGGCAGATCGGTGCGCCCGATCGAGCCCTGGAACAGCACGTCGCCCATCAGAATGAAGCCGGCCTCGCGCTGGACGTAGATCACGCTGCCGGGGGAATGGCCCGGGCAATGCAGCACGTCGAAGCCGATCGCACCGACGGTGACCCGGTCGCCCTCCTCGAGCCATTGGTCGGGGCTGGCGGCCTCGTAGCCGCTGAGGCCCCATTTCGCGGCGGCGGTCGGGATGTTGGCCAGGATCGCCGCCTCGGCGCGGTGCGGTCCGACGATCGGGACCGGGCCGCCCTGGCGGGCCTCGAGCGCGGCCTTCAGGGCGGCGGCGCCGCCGGCATGGTCGAGATGGCCGTGGGTCAGCAGGATCTTCTCGATGCGGGCGTTCATCTGCTCGATGCCGGCCAGGATGCGCGGCACGTCGCCGCCCGGATCGACCACCGCGCCGATGCCGGTGGCCGTCTCGACGAGGATCGAGCAGTTCTGCTGGAAGTCGGTGACGGGAACGAGGGCGATGCGAAACGGCGGGTCTTGGTCTTCGGACATGTCGGGCTCCGGCTGTGCTCCCCTCTCTTAGGGCGCAAGCCCGGCAAGGGAAACCGCGCCGTCGATTCGATCGGCCTCACCGGCCGGACGGGCGGGTTGAACGGCTCCGAACCATCCCCACCTTCCACAGGCGGCCGCACCGGCCTCACCGCGCCGACGCGTCCACAAACGGCACTTTGGGGCGGTTTTCCGGCCGCACACGAAAATTTGATCCCGGAAGCGGGCGCCGGCAGCATCCATGGCTCATGCCGGAAATGTTGTTCTGATACGCCATCGGGATCGAAGGCCGCGGCGGCGTCGCCAACGCTTTTTTAACCAACATTCACGCCCTCGAATCGGAGCTCCGGAGTCCGGCCATGCGCGCCAGCACCATCGCGGTCGTCAGCCTCGTCTGCTGTCTTTCCGTGGCCTTCGGAGCCCCCATCGTGTTCGGTCGCGGCCAGACGCCGGCCGGCGCCGCCGAAACCGTTCCGGCGGCGGTCCCCGGCCCCATGCGCGCGCCGGCCACCGAGGCGGCCGCGGATCCGGCCACCATTGCCGCGCCGGGTCCGGCCTCGACCGGCACGCCGTCGCGCGACGCCGATGGCCAGCCGACGAAGGGCAATCGCGGCAAGGCCGCCGCGAAAGTCGCCGCCATCCCGGTCACCAGCCTGCAGGGCCGGTTTCACGACGGCGACCCGGGCCGCAAGGGCAGCGGCGCGGTCGATCTGGCCAAGACCGAGCGCGGCTTCCAACTGAAGCTGACCGGCTTCGCCACGTCGGCCGGACCGGCCCTGGAAATACTCCTGGTGCCGCATCCGGACCCCAAGAAATCCGCAGATGTGAATAAGACCAAGTCGGTCTCGCTTGGCACGCTCCGCAGCGTCAAGGGCGACCAGATCTATACCCTGCCGGAAGGGATCGATCCCGCACAGTTCAAGGCGGTCGTGATCTGGTCCAAGCAGCTTTCGGTTCTTTTCGCATCGGCACCGCTGAAACCACGCAGTTGAAGACCTGCGCCGGCCCGATACCGCGCAGCCACGGAAGCCCTTCGAATTGTCCGAGAGTTGACAGGCTCGAGTCTGCAGACTCGACAGAAAAACGGCACCCGGCCTTGCCCTTTTAACAGGTCTCGTTCATAAAGTTCATTGGTGGCGGTTCGGAACTTGGGCGAGACGGTCGGCGCGGCCGGTTCATTGCGAAAACGCGCAACATCTGTCCCGACGCGGGAACGTGACTGCCTGGAATCGACCTCGCGCGGCGTGAGGTTTTTTGTGTCTTCGGGGATGTCCCCGCGGGAAAGGGCTTGGAATGAGGGATCGTGGTTTCGGCGGTCGCGGTGGAGGCGGTGATCGCGGCGGCTTCGGCGGCGGGCGTGATCGGGGCGGCTTCGGCGGCCGCGACGAGGGTTTCGGTGGTGGCGACCGCGGCGGTTTCGGCGGCGGTGGCGGTGATCGTGGCGGTTTCGGTGGCCGTGGGCGGCGCGAGTTCGGCGATCAGGGCGGTTTTGGCGGCGGCGGTGGTGGTGACCGCGGCGGCTTCGGCGGTGGTGGCTTCGGCGGTGGCGACCGCGGCGGCTTCGGTGGCGGCGGCGGCCCTGGTGGCGGCGGTGGCTTCGGCGGCGGCGGCTTCCGTCCGCGTCGGCGCTTCGAGGGCGAGGAAGCCGGTGGTGGCGAGGGCGGTTTCCGTCCGCGTCCTCCGGTCGATCGCGGCCCGCGCCAGAACGGCACCGTGAAGTTCTTCAACGCCGAGAAGGGCTACGGCTTCATCACCCCCGATGAGGGCGGTGCGGACGTGTTCGTCCATGTGAGCGCCGTGGAGCGTTCCGGCCTGGGCGTGCTCGACAAGGGTCAGAAGATCTCGTTCGAGACCGAGCCGGACAAGCGCGGCAAGGGTCCGAAGGCCGTCAATCTGCAGGTGCTCGAAGGCGGCGCCGGCGGTGACGGCGACGACCAGCCGATGCTCGACGATTGATCGACCATCGGCCCGGGTCGTTCGACCTGGGATGAATTCGCCCGCGCCATGTCCGCATGGCGCGGGTTTTTAATTGGGCCCGATCCGGAATGGCACCGCCGCCGTTTCCGGGCACGGCCGAACCAACCGTTCGACCGCCCGGCCGCTCCGGACCCCGCACTGAAGCCCGCCCGATGCGGCCCGATCCGGCCGATCGGCCGATCCCCGCAGTGTCCGAAGCAGCACGATCCGATCCCTCCCGACCGGCGCGCCGGTGACGATGCAGCCTTCCCGATCCGAGCGCACATCGGTCTCCGGTCGCCCTCTGCCAGGGGCCCGCATCCGTCGGCAACCGGCCCGCGCCGGGATGGTGGCGGACTTTCCCACCGGGGCCGCCCCCGCCGATGAGGGCCGTGCCGGCGGGTCGTCCCCGGACCACCGCCGGCAAGGCCCGGGCGAACCGTGCGGATCGGCCCCGCCGCCGCCCGCCCCGGCCCCTTTGGCGCGGCGCGATCGCCCGGCCGACCTTGTGCCGATCCCCCATCCGTTCCCGCCTCAGCGACCGACCGACACCGATGAACTACCGCCACGTCTATCACGCCGGAAACTTCGCCGATGTGCTGAAGCACGCCGTGCTGGCCCGCATCATCGTGCACCTGCAGAAGAAGGAGACCGCCTTCCGTCTGCTCGATACCCATGCCGGCACCGGCCTCTACGATCTCTCGAGCGCCGAAGCGCAGAAGACCGGGGAATGGCGGAACGGCATCGGCCGCATCCTGAGAGCACCGCTCGACCCCGACAACGCCGCCCTGCTCGTGCCCTGGCTGGCAGCGGTCGCCGCCGCCAACGGCATCGATCAGGTCGTCCCCGGTGCCCCCTTCGAGCCCGCCCGTCTGACGGTCTATCCGGGCTCGCCGATGATCGCCCGGCATATGCTGCGCAAGGTCGACCGGCTGACTGTGACCGAACTGCACCCCGCCGATTTCACCCGCCTCTCGACGCTCTTCGCCGGCGACGTACAGGTCAAGACGATCGAGCTGGACGGCTGGCTGGCGCTGAAGAGCTTCCTGCCGCCCAAGGAACGGCGTGGCGCGATCCTGGTCGATCCGCCCTTCGAGCAGCCGGACGAGTTCCGGCGTCTGGCCGACGGCTTGGTCGACGGCCTGCGGCGCTTCGCCGGGGGCGTCTTCGCGCTCTGGTATCCGATCAAGGACGAGGCCGAGACCGACGCCTTCCATCGGGCATTGATCGAAACCGGCATCCGCAAGATCCTGCGGGTCGAATTGCGCACCGCGCAGGTCGAACCGGGCCGCCCGCTGACCGGCAGCGGGCTGATCCTGGTCAATCCGCCCTGGACGCTGGAGGCGGAACTCGGCCGTCTGGTGCCCGCGCTCGCCGAATGGCTGGCCACTGGGCGCGGCGCCGGCGGGCGGGTCGACTGGCTCGTGGCCGAGTAGCCGCACCGCCCGAGAACCGTAACCGGCGGGGCGCTGCGCGCTTGATTTGCCCGGCCCCCTCCCGCAGTCTCGGGCGACGCTGCAAAGCCTGAGGATTCCGTCATGTCGCGCCTATCCCGCCTCGTTTCGTCCAGGCCCCTCCGCGCCGCCACCCTGGCGATCGCCGCCGTTGCGGCGACGTCCCTGTCGGCTCCGTCGGCCCGGGCCGGGCTTCTCGACGCGATGGTGGGGCCCAGCGACGTACCGGCCTGCGGCGATACGGGCGTCGTGGAGACGATCCGCGAAAAGTTCGTCCATATGGACGCCAACGTGCTGCACCGCGGCCTCGCCATCCAGCAGGTCGACCGCATCCGGCAGAGCCATTTCGGCAATCTCAATTCCGGCCCGGTGCTGCGGCGCTACTGCTATGCCCACGCCTATCTCAACGACGGCCCGCGGCCGAAGACGCTCTACTATCTGATCGAGCAGAATTACGGCTTCCTCGGCCTGTCCTGGAACGTCGAATTCTGCGTGCAGGGCTACGACCGCTGGCGGGTCCAGGACGGCAACTGCCGCGCCGTCCGGCATTGGTGGTGAGCCATGACGCGGTGGCTTGAGCGGATCGGCCGCGCGGCCGGAAGGGCGGCCGGGCGGGCGGTCTTTCTGGCGGCCTGCGCGGTCGCCTGGGGGATGGGGCCGGCCCGGGCCGGCGACGAGCCCGGCCGGTTCGATTTCTGGGTGCTGTCGCTGTCCTGGTCGCCGAGCTATTGCGAAGCGCAGGGCGACCAGCGCCGCGACCAGCAATGCGCCCGCCCCTTCGCCTTCGTCGTGCATGGGCTGTGGCCCCAATATGACCGCGGCTACCCGCGCAATTGCCCGGACAGCGCCGGACGCCTGCCCGACCGGCTGATCCGCGACCAGCTCGACATCTTCCCGGCCTTCGGCCTCGTCATCCACGAATGGCGCTCGCACGGCACCTGTTCGGGCCTGACGCCGGCCGACTATTTCAAGGCCACCCGCAAGGCCTTCGACAAGATCATCGTGCCGGCCGATTACCAGGCCCCGCGCGAACCTCGCATGGTCGACGTGAAGGCGGTGGAGGAGGCCTTCCTGGCCGCCAACAAGGACCTCGACCGCAACGAGATCGCCATCTCCTGCGACGATCGACGCCTGCGCGAAGTGCAGATCTGCTTCAGCAAGGACCTGAGCCAGTTCCGCGCCTGCCCGGAGGTCGACCGCAAGGCCTGCCGCCGGGACCGCGTCTACATGCCGGCCATCCGCGCCCGATGAGCGCAGCCGCCGCCGGCCTCCGACCGCCCCGCAGAGCGGCGGCGGCGACGATCGCGATCGCGTCGGTGCTGGCCCTGACGGCCTTTGCCGCGGCCCCCGCCGGAGCCGCCGAGGAGACCGTGCAGGGCTGGACCTTGAGCTGCGAGGCCGGCACCTGCCGGGCCAGCCTGCCGTCGCTGTCCGGCCTTCAGGCCCTCACCTTCGGACGCTTCGCCGGCGAAGACCGCATCGCCCTCGGATTCGCGTCGCAGACCGCGATCCCGGACCGCGAGCGGCCGATTACCCTGCGCCTCGACAACCGGCCCCTCGGCACGCTGGCGCCGGAGCGCGGCTATGCCGGCTTCGAGCGCCCGGAGGCCTTCTGGCTGCTGGACGGCAAGACGATCGACGCCATCCTTCAGGGAGGCGGTCCGGGGCGGCGGCTGCGCATCGAATATCTGGACGTGACCGGCGCCCCCCACGATGCCGATTTCCGCCTCGACGGGCTCGCCGCCCTGATCGACCGGACCGATACGCTGCTGGACCGCAAGGCGCGGCGCGAGGGCGCCGCACCGGGCCGCGCGCTGCCGCCGCCGCCCCCGATCGGCAAGGCCGCGCTGATCATGCGCCAGGGACTGCCGGCACGGATCCTGGAGCGCCACAGGGCGGCAAGCGACTGCGAGGATCCGCAATCCCCGCTGCTGAAACCGCTCGCCCCGGTGATCGGCCCGCTCTCGCGCACGGCGATGCTCTACGGCATCCCCTGCGCGGCCTCGGGCGGCCAGGTCTCCTACAAGCTCTGGGTGCTCGAATCCGGCGAGATCGGCGGCATGACCCCGCTCTTCTTCGCCCTCTACGACCCGGTCTTCGGCTGGCGCGGCACGGACCTGCTGCCGAACATCGCCTTCGAGCCCGGCGAGGCGCGGCTGACCGCCCGTTCGGCGACGCGCTCGGATACCGGCTGCGGCGGGCGCGGCGTCTGGCGCTGGAAGGACTACGGTTTCGCCATGGAGGAATACCGCTATGCGCCCGATTGCGGGCGCAGCCGGAACCCGGCCGACTGGCCGAAAGTGTTCCCGCCGCGCTGAGCCGCCCGCCGGGTCACCCGCGCCGGGTCAGCGTGCCGATCCGGGCGAGGCCGAAGACATCGCGGGCCACGAAGGCGCGCGACGCCTCTGCGACGGCGACATTGATCGTCTGATGGAATTCCCGAAGGCCGCCCGACAAGGGCTCGGGCACGCAGCGCGCGGGCAGCGGGGCTCCGGCGGCATAGACGGCGAGAACGAGGGCGGGCAGCTTGACCATGATCCCGGTCCCGGCACTGGGCCTGACGGAGGCAGGCTAGCCCCGGCGCATTGCCGATTGGTTGCCGACGATCGCTCGATTTGAAGCGGATTTTCCGACAAACCGAGGTGCCGCCATGCGCCGGACGGGACTTGCCAGGAGACCGGCGACGGGTGACATCTTTCGCCCCGCCTGCGGCCATCCGTAGACGCCGGCCGGCCCCTTCGGCGGGGCTCCGCGTCCCGGGGCGCGCCGCCGGTTGCCCGCGCGTCGCCCGGCGCTCGATCCCGCTCCTTCACGCCCACAGGAAAGTCCCGATGCTCGTCCTGCGCTCCTCGATGCCCTCCCCGTTCGGCCGCAAGGTGAAGGTCGCCGCGGCCCTGCTCGGCCTCTCCGACCGGATCACGATCGAGATCGCCGACACCAACGATCCCTCCGATTCGCTGCGCCGGCAGAATCCGCTCGGCAAGATCCCGTGCCTCGTCCTGGAGGACGGGACCGCGCTCTACGACAGCCGCGTGATCCTCGAATATCTCGACATGCTGGCCGGCGGCGGCCGGATCATCCCGGTCGAGACGACCGCCCGCTTCGCCGCGCTGCGCCTGCAGGCGCTCGCCGACGGGCTGATGGATGCCGCCCTGCTGCAGGTCTACGAGGTCCGATTCCGCAGCGAGAGCGAGCGCAGCCCGGCCTGGCTCGCCTACCAGGCCGCCAAGGTCGAACGCGTGCTGGCCGTTCTGGAGGAGGCGCCGCCCGCGGCCGACGGCGTCCTGACGGTCGGCGAGATCGCCGTCGCCTGTGCGCTCGGCTATCTGGACCTGCGCTTCGAGGGCCGCTGGCGCGCCGCGCATCCGAAGCTGGTCGCCTATCTGGACGCCTTCGCGGCGCGCAATCCGGCCTTCGAGGCGACCCGCGTCAAGCCCTGATCCCGGCCTGCCGGCTGTCGGCCCGGCTCTAGCCGGCATTGGTCCAGTGACTGGGCTCGGGCCGCCGAAACGGAAACGGACGGAGCGTCGCCGCCCCGTCCGTTTCGCGGCATCGGGTTGGACCCGGGCCGCCGCAAGATCGAAGCCGCCGGCGGTCCGATCGGGGACCGGCCGGCGGATCGCGATCGGTGATCAGAACTTGTAGGCCGCGCCGAGCCGCAGGATGTTGCTCGACTGGTCGCTTTCGACCTTCTGCTTGCCGAGATTGTGCGAACCGTCGGGCGTGCCGAGATACATGTATTCGAGCTTGGCGCTGACCCGGTCGGTGATCTTGCCTTCGACGCCGGCGCCGAGCGCCATGCCGACCTCGGTCGACGAGGACGACGAGCCGTTGCCGCGCACGCCGTTGTCGACGAAGGCGATGCCGCCGGTCGCATAGGGCATGATCCGGTCGAAGGCCACGCCGACGCGGCCGCGCACCGTGCCGTTCCAGTCCGAGCCGGCGCGATAGGCCTTGCCGCCGTTGACGGACGTGCCGTTCTCGCCGGAATAGTTGATGTCGGCTTCGGCACCGACCACGAAGTTGGCGCCGACATTGGCATTGACGCCGCCGTAGAGGCCGACATTGCCGCCGCTGGTATCGGCCGAGCGCGTGGAGACGCCCTTGACCTTGTTGCGGGCGGAACCCCAGGCCATGCCGCCCTGGGCACCCAGATAGGCGCCATTCCAGTTCGACGGGGACGACGGCAGGTAGGCACTGCCGCCATAGGGCTGGACCGGCGGAGGCGCCGAACCGCCATAGATGTCGGCCGCTTCGGCCGCGGTCGCGGACAGGACGGCAACAGCCGCCATCAGAGCGACGAACGAGACGCGAGACATGACAACGTTCCTTGACTGCTCTCCTCCCGGGAAGCCGGGAAGCACCATCGAGGTATGGACTCGTTCAGGTTAATGGTCGGTGAAACGGCCGCCCCCTCGTGGTCCTTGCCGGGACGACGGCGGCCTTGAATTCGCGCCGGTTTCGTGGAACGAACCTCGGTGTCGGCCGGGGACGGCCCGGTTCGCGGCGCCCATGCCGCGCGCTGCGGCCTCATTCTGTCGGTGGCTCGAGCGGGGCGGATGCCTGCCATCCGTCTCGCGCAAGCGGACAGCCAATCTCATGATTGCGTGGTCGGACGCCGGCATTTGCGGGACGCGACTGTCGGAGTTCGGTCACTAGCCAGGGTCACGGATTTGACGATCGATCGCTCCAGGGCCCCGGCCTTGCCCGGCCGCCGGACCCTCCTCGCCGCCCTGGCCGCCGCCGCCGTCCTGCCCGCCCTCGGCCGCAGGGCCGGCGCCCAGTCGGAAGGGCTGGCGGAGCGCACCGTCGACTATCCGGTCGCGGGCGGGCGCTGCGCGGGCCTGCTCGTGCACCAGGCCGCCCTTGCGAAGATGCCGGCGATCGTCGTCGTCCCGGAGACCAGCGGCGCGGTCAGCTGCACGCGCCTCGCCCGGCGGCTGGCGCGCCAGGGCTACATGGTCTTCGTTCCGAGCTTCGTGACCCTCTATGGGTCGCCGGACGACAAGGCCGCGCGCACCAAGCTGAACAACCTGACGCCGGCCAACGTCACGGCCTTGATTCGCTCGGCGATCGACTTCCTGGCCGCCCAGCCGCAGAGCTCCGGCACCGTCGCGCTCGTCGCGCTCGGCTGGGGCGCCGCCGGCTGCGCCGCGATCGCCGCCGACCCGGGCCCCGTGAAGGCCCTGGTGCTGTTCTACATGGCGCCGCCGACGGGCGAGCAGATTCCGGCCATCAAGGTTCCGCTGCAATTGCACTATGCCGCGCTCGACGAACGCACCATGGCGCTGGTCGAGCCGGCCGAACGCAAGCTGATGGGGCACTCGAAGGTGTTCGAACAGTATGTCTATGAGGGCCAGACCGCCTCGTTTATGAACGAGCAGACCGACCGCAAGGTCGACGACGCCGTCGTCGCCCTCGCCTTCGATCGGATGGAGTTCTTCCTCGCCCGCTACGTCAAGCCGCGCTGACCGCGCGGCGGCCCGAACCCCCGAGTCCGATTTCCATGCTGGTCTATATCGTCAGGGACAACCGTCCGGGCCATTTCCGCCAGTGCGAGGGCGTCGCCAGCGCTCTGGCGCGGATCGCCCCGCTCGAAGTGCGCAACGTCTTCCCGAACTTCCATTGGTTCTCGCGCCGGATCGTTCCGACGATCGCCTACCGCCTGCGCCTGCCGGCCAGTCTCGTGCTCGGTCTGCTCTACGACTTCGAGGTGGAGACGCTCGACCCGCCCGACATCGTGATCGCCTCCGGCCACCGCAACGTCGTTCCGGCGCTGCTGATCGCACGCCTGTTCGGTGCCCGCTTCGTCTATGCCGGCATCCACGACCGCCGCTATCTCGACGAGATGGACATGGTCGTCACGCCCTGCCCGCGCGATGCCTACGAGCCGCGCCACGTCTATGCGCCGGTGCTCAATCCGGTCAGCCGGAAGGATTTCCCGCTGCCGCGGCGCCTGACCGGACCGGAGGACCTGCGCGGCGCGCGCCTCGGCCTGATGCTCGGCGGTGAGACCCGCACGCATCGCTTCACGACCCGGGACTGGCGCCAGCTGGCACGGCTGATTTCCGAGACGCGGCGCGATCTCGGCATCGAGTGGTGGGCGACGACGTCCCGCCGGACCCCGCGGGCCGCGCGGAAGTTCCTGAAATCGCTGGTCAAAAGCGGAGATCTGCACAAGTTCATCGAGTATGATCCGGCCATGCCAGGTTCGCCCAACGAGGTGTTGGGACTCGACGGCACGCTGGTCACCGAGGATTCCATGGCCATGCTGTCGGAGGCGTTGACCGCCGGCCGGCCGGTGATCGCCTTGAAGCCGAGCATGGTCTGGCCGTCGCGCCAGGACGAGGCCGTCACCGCCATGGCGGCGATGGCCGGCACGCCGGTGATTCCGATCTCGGAACTGAACGTGGAGCGGATGGCGGCGGCACTGACCCGCGGCGAGCCGGTTTCCTTCGAGCCGATCGAGGTCCTGCAGGCCAACCTGCTGGCCGCGCCGCACCTGCTGGCGGCCCTCGGCCTTGTCCCGCCGCACTCGCCGGCAGTCGAGGCGGCGTCGACGAAGGAGAGCTGAAGGCGAAACGGCGCCGCAAGCGACGCCGTTTCCGTGCCGGGATCAGAACTTGAAGTTCACGCCGAGCCGGCCGAGATTCGACGTGATGTCCTGCTTGCCGCCTTTGATGCCGGTGCCGGCATAGCTGACATTCGAGGTGCCGTAGTCCGAATAGAAATATTCGGCGCGCAGCGAGATGTTCTTGGTGACCGCATATTCGAGACCGCCGCCGGCGGTCCAGCCGATCAGCGTATCGGTCTTCTTCGACCGGTTGCCGCCGCCGCGACCGTCGGATTCCAGATCGGCCCCGGCAATGCCGCCGGTCCCGTAGACGAGCAGCCGGTCGAAGGCATAGCCCAGGCGGGCGCGTCCCGACGCGGTCCAGTCGAGCGCCGAGGTGACGCGGCCGCCGGGTACGCTCTTCGAGCCGCTGTTCTGGCCGTAGCCGATATCGGCTTCCAGGCCGTAGACGATATTGCCGGTCTGGAACAGATAGCCGGCCTGCAGGCCGCCGACCGCCGACTTGGTGTCGATCGACCCGCGCCCGGACCCGAGCGACGTCGACATGGTGCGCCCGCCGACATTGGCGCCCACATAGGCGCCGGTCCAGTTGAACCCATAGGAGACGATGTTGTCCGGATAGGCCGGCGCGGCGACCGGGGCCGGCGCGGGAGCGCGGGAAAGGTCGGCGGCGGAAGCGGCGCCGCCGGTCAGGCCGAGCGCGAGGGCCGCAGGAGCGGCGCGCAGGTAAAACTTGGTCATGATGGATCCTCGTGACATCTGCCCGGATCGCCGTCGACGATCGACCGGACCGATCGCCACGGCGATCGGCCGGTCCGGAGCGGTCCCCGGCGGGGAACGCCATCCACTCCGGTCGTCGCGTCGGCTTGAGTGCCGTACGACCCGGGATGGCTATGGCTAGGCGTCGTTTGCGGCGCGTCTTCGGAGGGAATGTGGAGGCTTCGCGTCGATCTTCCGGGGAATGCGGCACCCCGCTGACGGCCGCCTTTCACGTTGACGATCGGTAAAGGATGCGACGGCCGGCGATCCGCCGGTCCCGGCGGCGCGTAGATGGGGCGATTGGAGCTGCCGTCGGCCGCCCACGGCGTCGCATCGAGGAGCCGCGCGATGATGCACTTCCCCCCGCCCCGCAATGCCCTGATCACCGGCGCCGCGCGTCGCATCGGCGCTGCGATCGCCGCCGATCTGGCGCGCCATGGCTGGGGCGTCGCGATCCATTGCCGGACCGGACGGGAGGATGCCGAGCGGCTGGCGGCCTCGATTCGGGACGATGGCGGGCGCGCGGAGGTGGTCTGCGGCGACTTGGCCGACATTCAGTCCGTCTATCGGATCGTCGGCGACGCGGCCGACCGGCTCGGGCCGATCGATCTCCTGATCAACAACGCGTCGATGTTCGAGAAGGACGAGATCGGCACGCTCGATCCGGACCTGTTCGAGCGCCAGCTTCGCGTCAACCTGATCGCCCCCTGCCTGCTCGCCGACGCCTTCGTGGCGCGGCTGCCGGAGGGGGTCGGCGGCCATATCGTCAATCTCGTCGACCAGCGCGTGCTCAAGCCGACGCCGCAATTCTTTTCCTACATGCTGTCCAAATCGGCCCTGCACATGGCCACGCGGACCATGGCCCAAGCCCTCGCCCCGCGTGTCCGGGTCAATGCGATCGGTCCCGGCCCGACGCTGGCGAATGTCCGCCAGTCCGGCGACGATTTCGGCCGGCAGGCGGCCGCCGTACCGCTCGGCGCGGGACCTGATCTGGCCGAATTCGGGCAGACCATCCGCTATCTGGTGCAGACGCCCTCGATCACCGGCCAGATGATCTGCCTCGACGGCGGGCAGCATCTGGCCTGGCAGACCCCCGACGTGGTCGGCATCGACGAGTAATATCAACGGCCCAGGATGCCGACGCATCCGGCCGTTGAAGCAACGCGAATTTCTCATAGGCGTCAGAGGCACGAGAAATTCGCGTATCGAAGACCGACGATCATTCCATGACCGTCGGTATGACAGGCCGAGCGAGTCGCCGTCGATCCGCCCGCGCGGCCGACCGCCAGACAGGGTCCGCGGCCGCACATGCCGGGCCTCCGACAGGCGCATGGCTCCGGACCCGTGGCAGATTCGGGCACCGGCACGGATTCGTTTGCGCGCTCGGCCCGGACGGTCGCCCGGTCCGAATCGGACGATCCGGCACCCTGCGATCGGCGAGACCGGCGGGGCCGGCCAGGCCGGCCGACATGGCCAATGTATCGGCAGGTTGCGCCGACCGGCCGGGGCATCGACTGTCCGGCGCGCGTGACCGGCAAACCGTTGCCCGAAAATGCAAAGGCCGGCGCAAGCGCCGGCCTCAACATTCCATCGCCCCCGCGATCGATCAGAACTTGTAGCTGGCCCGGACCACGGCCTTGTGGGTCACGACATCGATCTTGGCGCCGTTGAAGTTCAACGTGCCGAGATCGGAATACTTGTACTCCGCGCCCAGGATCCAGTTGTTGGTCACCGCGAACTCGGCGCCGCCACCGATGGTGTAGCCGACCATGGTTTCCTTCTTCGAAGCCGAACCGCCCGGGAACACCAGGAGCTTGGCCGAAGCTTCGACTTCGTCCGCCGCGATACCGCCAGCGACGTAGAACAGAGCGCGATCGGCCGCCAGACCGGCGCGGGCGCGCAGATCACCGGTCCAGTTGTGCTCGGTGCCGCAGCGGAAAATGTTGCCCGGGCCGCAGCGGCCCGAACCGCTGGCGTTTGACCAGGCCAGGCTGCCTTCGACGCCGACCACCAGCATGTTGAACTGCATGTTGTAGCCGACATGGCCGCCGGCCAGCCAACCCTCGGCATTCGGGCCGCCCGGAACGTTGCGCCAGTCGTCGGCATTCCAGCTGTAGCCGACCTGGGCGCCGACATAGAGCCCGCTCCAGGTATAGGCCGACACCAGGGTCGGCGTGACCGGCACGACCACCGGCTTGACACCGAGATCGGCAGCACTCGCCAGGGCGGTCGATGCGGCCAGCATGGCCAAACCGGTCAGGAAACGCTTCATCATCACAGCCTCGCACCCGAAGAATCGTGAATTTCTGGCTTCACAGACTGACAGAGATGACAGGCTGCGCAAGTGCAGGATGGCAACACTGCATCGCGAAGCAACCGGCAGGCGCCCATTCTTGGCAAAAAAAGAGGGTGGCGTTTCCGCCACCCCCTTCGCGTTCAGTAACCGATCCGGAGTTCCGAATCAGAACTTGTAGCTGAGACGGACCTGGAACACGTTGGTGCTCAGGTCGGCGCCGCCCTTGCCACCAATCTTGCCGTAATCCGCATACTTGTACTCGACGCCGGCGATCCAGTTGTTGGTGATCGCGTATTCGGCACCGAGACCCGCGGTCCAGCCGGTCTCGACGCGGCCGCTGTTCTTCTTCTTCACGCCGGCGTCCACGTCGGCGAAAGCGAAGCCCGCGGTGCCGAACACATGGAAGCGGTCGAACGCGACGCCGAGGCGGCCGCGCACGTCACCGGTCCAATTGATGTCGGCCGACTTGGAGCTCATGTTGCTCCAGGACCAGCTGCCGTCGATGCCGGCCACCAGCATGTTCATCTGCCAGTTGGCACCGGCATGAACGCCGGCGAGCCAGCCGTTCGGGTCCGACTTCAGCTTGCCGACATCGCCCGTGCCGTAGCCGGTCTGCAGACCGACATAGGCGCCGGTCCACATATAGGCCGGCAGCAGGGTCGGGGCCACCGGAACGGCGACCGGCGCCGGAGCGCGATAGAGGTCCGCGGCAGAGGCGGCTCCGGCTGTCAGGGCCAGACCCAGCACCGCGCCGAGCAGACGAAACTTCATCATTTTCAGTACTCCCACCAGATTTCGATGTCGCGACTATAGGCACAGCCCGCGACGTGGCACGAGTGCAAATTTGCAACAACTCCATGGATGCGCGTGGCTAACCCCACGTTAACCATACGCCCCGCCGAGTTCCCTCGCGTCTCGGGATGGCATATCACGGTCATGACACACATGAGACTAACAAACCGTGAAGTCGTCACTTGGTTCCTGACTTAGTCACGACTTCGCCACGTTCGTTACCGAATGCGGCAGAAGAAAGGAGCTCTGATAACATTTCCTCAACATTTGACAGCCAGTCACGATCATGTGAGGTCCGCCAACACGGCTCCGCCGTTAAGGAACTGCGCCCGACGCAGGGCCGGGCGTGTCTTGCAGCCGCGGACGGGCCATATAGAAGGAGCCGACCAGACGCTCCCTCGCCGCCCGAATCCGGGCTGGCGCGACCAAGAAGCCCATGACCGAAGAGCCCGTCCCCTCAGAGACGACCGAACCGGCGACCGCGCCCCATGGGGCGGCGGTGATCGCGGATCTGGTCAAGCGCCTGCCCAACGAGCCGGGCGTCTATCGCATGATCGACCGCAAGGGCGACGTGCTCTATGTCGGCAAGGCGCGGAACCTGAAGAAGCGCGTCTCCAACTACGCCCGCGGCGCCGGCCTGTCGGCGCGCATCCTGCGCATGATCCGCGAAACGTCGACGATGGAATTCGTCCAGACCCGGACGGAAACCGAGGCGCTTCTGCTGGAAGCCAACCTGATCAAACGGCTGCGGCCGCGGTTCAACGTCCTTCTGCGCGACGACAAGAGCTTTCCCTATATCCTCGTGGCCGAGGATCATGCGGCGCCGTCGCTGGTCAAGCATCGCGGCGCGCGCAAGCGCAAGGGCAGCTATTTCGGCCCCTTCGCCTCGGCCGGCGCGGTCGGGCGCACGATCAATGCCCTGCAGAAGGCCTTCCTGATTCGAACCTGCTCGGATTCGGTCTACGAGACCCGCACCCGCCCCTGCCTGCTGTTCCAGATCAAGCGCTGCGCCGCCCCCTGTACCGGCGAGATCGATGCCGCCGGCTATGCCGAGCTGGTCGCCGAAGCCAAGGCCTTCCTGTCGGGACGCAGCCAGGCCGTGAAGGCGGATCTGGCGGCCGCCATGGAGCAGGCGTCCGAGGCGCTCGATTTCGAGCGCGCCGCCGTCTGTCGCGATCGGCTGGCCGCGCTCAGCCACGTCCAGTCGCACCAGGGTATCAATCCGCAGACCGTGGAGGAGGCGGACGTCTTCGCCGCCCACCACGAGGGTGCGCAGACCTGCATCCAGGTGTTCTTCTTCCGCACCGGGCAGAACTGGGGCAACCGGGCCTATTTCCCGCGCGCCGACAAGTCGCTGTCCGAGGCGGAGATCCTGGAATCCTTCGTCGCCCAGTTCTACGACGACAAGCCCGTGCCGAGATTGATCCTGCTCAGCCACGATCTGGAGGAGCGCGAGCTGCTCGAACAGGCTCTGTGCGAACGCGCCGGCGCGCGGGTCGAGGTCGCGGTGCCGAAACGCGGCGAGAAGAAGGACCTGGTCGAGCATGCTCTGCTCAACGCCCGCGAGGCGCTCGGGCGCCGGCTGGCCGAATCGTCCAGCCAGGCCCGCCTGCTCGCCGGGCTGGGGACGGCCTTCGGGCTCGCCGAGGCCCCCAAACGGGTCGAGGTCTACGACAACAGCCACATCATGGGGACCAACGCGGTCGGCGCCATGATCGTGGCCGGCCCCGACGGCTTCGTGAAGAACCAGTACCGCAAGTTCAACATCCGCTCGACCGAGCTGACGCCCGGCGACGACTACGGCATGATGCGGGAGGTGCTGACGCGCCGTTTCGGGCGGCTGGTTCGCGAAGCGGGCGCCAAGGCCGAAGCGCCGCGCGACGAGCAGGGCTTCGGGGCCTGGCCGGATCTGGTCTTCGTCGACGGCGGCAAGGGCCAGCTGGAGGCCGCCCGCCAGGTTCTCGCCGATCTCGGCATCCTGGACGACGTACCGCTGGTCGGCATCGCCAAGGGGCCGGATCGGGATGCCGGACGCGAGCGCTTCTTCGTCCCCGGCCGGCCCGACTTCATGCTGCCGGAGCGCGACGCGGTGCTCTATTTCGTGCAGCGGCTGCGCGACGAGGCGCATCGCTTCGCCATCGGCACGCATCGCGCGAAGCGCTCCAAGGCAATCGGCCAATCGGCGCTCGACGAGATTCCCGGCGTCGGCCCGACCCGCAAGCGCGCGCTGCTGCGCCATTTCGGGACCATCAAGGCGATCTCGAAGGCCGCCATGGAGGATCTGATGCAGGTCGACGGCATTTCGGAAAGCCTCGCCGAGGCGATCCACGATCATTTCCATGAGGATGCCTGATCCGCGGCCGGTCGCCGGACGCTGTCGGAACGGTGCGCGGCGCTTCCGATCCCGCTCCCGGTCGGATAATAAGGAACTGACGGCGAGAGGGAGCCATGGGTAGTATCGCGGAAGTGGAATGTGGGTTGCGCTGGGACGACGGCCTCCAGGCCTGGATGGTCGAATCCGCCGGGCTGGCGGAGACCGTGCTCGCCCATCCCGGCCTGTCGGCGCCGCCCTACGGCGAACTCTACCGCATGCTCGGCGAGCATTTCGGCGTCGCCTTCGACAACCTGCGCTTCGCCTACGCGCATATCCCGCTCTGCCTGCACGCCGCCGAACACGCCAAGGCCCGGCGCGGCATCGCCGGTCATCTCGCCACGCGCCGCGGATCGATCGATGCCGCCGCACCGGCCCTGGTCGCCCGCCATTTCAGCGCGCTGAAGCAGCCGGGCACGATCGACCTGATGCAGGCCGTCGTCGAGCCCTTCGTGGTCGACCTTCTGTCGCTGGTGACCGGTCTCGACGACATCGGCGCCGATCAGGCCCCGACCGCATCGCAGATCTTCGGGCGCGGCGTCGGCATGGCGCGGCGGCGGCGCATGGAGGCCGAAATGGGCCGCCTGCGCCAGCATATCGCCGAGATGCTCGGCCAGGATCCCGGCAGCGACGATGTCGGTCGGACCATGGCGCTGCTGATTCTCGGGCGCGACGCCCTGACCGGCACGCTCGGCACCAGCCTCTACGCCCTGCTGAAGGACGCCGGTCCGGTTCCGTTGGCGGCGATCGCCTTTCCGGAGATGATGCCGGACACCGGCGTTCCCTATACGGAACGCTTCGTCGTCGAGCCGGTCGAGATCGCCGGCCGGACCTTCGCGGTCGGCGAGAAATTCCGTGTCTTCCTCGCCCCCTTCACGCAGACCGGCGAAGCCCGTGATCGGGCCAAGATTTTCGGCGTCGGCGCCCATACCTGCCTCGGCCGGCCGCTGTCCCTCGACATCTGGCGCGGCATCGGGCGGGTCTTCGCCGAGACCACGACCCGGGTGGAGATCGTCGACTACGCTTTGCGCGACGACGAAGTCTTCGCCTATCCCATTCGCTTTCTCGCAAGGATCGACCTATGACCATCGAAACCCGGCGCATCGTGGTCGATGCCCTCCAGAAGGCGATGGGTACGTTCGACAACAGCGAGTTGTCGGCGCGGCTGAACGACCCCGCCGGCAACGTGGCGCTGTCCGAACTCGGGCTCGACAGCCTGACCGGGATCGAATGGTGCATGGAGATCGAGACCGCAACGGGGCTCGAACTCGATCCGGCCGTGCTTGGCCGGCTCGATACCCTGTCGGCCTTCGTCGCCCATGTCGCAGGCCGTATCGAGGCAAAGTGACCGGCGCCTTCGCCCTTGCCGCCCATGTCGAGCGCTTCAGGGCGGCCCGGACGCCATCGGAATTGACCGTGCGCTTCGCGGAGGCGGACGATGTCCTCACGCCGCTCGAATATCGCGCGCTCGGCGATCTGCTGGCCGAAACCCTGCCGGAGGTGCTGCCGCACTACCGCAATCGCCAGGTGACCAAGCACGTCGCCGCCCAGGCCGTGCAGCCCTATATCCGGCGCGAGCTCGCTCCTCACGTCCTGAAATTCACCGATCCCTCGGTCCCGGACGACCGGAAGACCCTCCTGGTCGCCTTCACGGGCCTCAAGCCGCGGCTGATGCTGCCGAACTTGGTGCTGCTGCAGACCCTGCCGGCGCGGCTGTTCGATTTCGTGATCTGCTACGATCCCGGGCACGATCACTTTGTCGCCGGGACGGTGGACTACGCCGACACCTTCCCGGCCATGGTCCGGCGCCTGAACGCCGATCTCCGGCCGGAGCGCTATCGCCGGCATGTGGCGATCGGGACGTCGATGGGCGGGCTGCCGGCCATCCGCTACGGATTGCTGGGGGGCGTCGACGAGGTGGTGGCGATCTCGGCCGCGACCCCGTGGCACATCAACCGGCTCAAGGTCGGGCGGCCGACCGAAGCCTTCGACCCGCTCTGCGCCTGCATGGCCGGCCGGGCCCCGTCGACGCTCGCGGTCTACAGCGCCTTGAACCGCACCGATTCGAAGGTCGCCCACTGGCTCGGCGAGCATTTCGGCGCGCGGCTGCGGCCGATCCCGGAGGCCGCCGAACACAATCCGTTGTCCGCGATGTGGCGCGACGGCACGCTTGCCGACCTGCTGGCCGAGCTCCTGCACTTCACGCCCGACCCTGCGCCGGCCGCGCCCGAGCCGGCAAGGCCGCGCGCGAATCCGGGCCAGAAGGGCAAGGCGAAGGTCGTCGGCGGGCCGGCGCCGTCTCCCTTCGTCCGGTTCTGGCGGCGCCTGGCGCGCCGGATCGGGCTGGCGGCCAAGCCGGCGCGCAAGCCGCCCCGCTCCGACTCGACCTGAAGCCGGGCCGACCCGCGGCACGGCGGCGTTGACGGGAAGGCTCGGGGCATGTTCTCTCCCTGGTGACCGGCCCGGAGCCGGAAGGCCCCGACAGCAGGAGAGCGGCGGGAATGTCGGCGTGGAACCTGCCCAATATCCTGACCTTTGGGCGAATCGCTGCCGTTCCGGTGGTCGTGGCCTGCTTCACCCTTCCCGAGCTGCCGACATTCACGTCGCGCTGGGTCGCCTTCGCCATCTATGCGGCGGCGGCCATCACCGATTTCTTCGACGGCTATCTGGCCCGCGCCTGGCAGCAGCAATCCGCCCTCGGCCGCATGCTCGACCCGATCGCCGACAAGCTTCTGGTCGCCTCCTGCCTGCTGATCCTGACCGACGACGGGACCATCGCCGGCTGGACCGTGATTGCGGCGGTGATCATCCTGTGCCGGGAGATCCTGGTTTCGGGCCTGCGCGAATTCCTGGCCGAACTCAGGGTCAGCGTGCCGGTCACCCGGCTCGCCAAATGGAAGACCACCGCCCAGCTGGTCGCGATCGGCTTCCTGATCGTCGGCTCCGCCGGCGAGCGCATCCTGCCCTATACGGTCGAAATCGGCATCGTCCTGCTCTGGATTGCCGCCATCCTCACGCTTTATACCGGCTACGACTACTTCCGGGCCGGGATCGGCCATCTGATCGAGGACTGAGCCTTGCGGCTTCTCTATTTCGCCTGGGTGCGCGAGCGGATCGGCAAGACCGAGGAGACCGTGGACCTGCCGGCGCATGTCAGGACCGGGGCCGACCTGCTGGCCTGGCTGAAGACCCGCGGCGAGGAATACGACCATGCGCTCGAACGCCCGGACGTGATCCGGCTGGCCATGGATCAGATGCATATCCGCCAGGACGAGACCATCGCCGAGGCGCGCGAGATCGCGCTGTTCCCCCCCATGACCGGCGGCTGAGGCGGCGATGACGGCGATCCCGATCACCATCCGCGTCCAGGCCGAGCCGTTCGATTCGGAGGCGGAGGTCGCCTCATTGACGGCCGGGCGCACCGATGTCGGGGCGGTCGTCACCTTCCAGGGCTTGTGCCGCTCCGAGGGCGGCAGCCTCGCGGCGCTGGAACTCGAGCATTATCCGGGCATGGCCGAGGCCGAGATCCGGCGGGTCGCCGAGGCCGCGGCCGCACGCTGGCCGGTGCTCGGGCTGGCCGCGATCCATCGCCACGGCAAGATCGCGCCCGGCGCGCCGATCGTGCTGGTCGTCGCCACCTCGTCGCACCGGCAAGCCGCTTTCGAGGCCGCCGCCTTCCTGATGGATTTCCTGAAGACCCGCGCCCCCTTCTGGAAGAAGGAGCATCATGCCGACGGCCGCGAGGGCGGCTGGGTCGATGCCCGCGAGACCGACGACGCCGCTGCGGCGCGCTGGGGCGGGAACGACGCGTGACCGACGAAGACACCCATGCGACCGCCACCGGGCACACGGCACCGCCAGAACCGGCGCGGACGCGTCCGCCCGTGACCGTCGAGAGCCTGCGCGAAATCCGCGCCGCGCTCGGTTATGGCATTCTGTTCATGGTGATCGGCGGGTTCGTCTTCACGCTGGCCGGCTTCGGCTTCACCGCCATGATGGGCACGAGCTGCTTCGAAGGCTTCTGCGCCTACGTGCCCTTCCTCTACTTCGCCCCGCTCGGCCTGATCGCCGGCTTCGTGCTGGGCGCCAAGATCGGCCGCGCCAAGGCCCGTTCGTAGGCTCAGGCGGCGTTGTGCCGATCGAGCGCTTCGCGCAAAATGCTATTGATCCGACTGTCGAGATCCGGGCCGGCCCCCAAACGTTCGACCAGAGCGCGATCGAGATGCACGGTCACGGTCTTCGCGACCTGTCGACGGGCCTTGTCCAGCCTCTCCGGAGACGGCTCGTAGGTATCGGGATCATTCGCGATCGCAGCCCGAATGTCCTCATCCGAGAGATCTCGAAATCGATCCCACGCCTCATCGGTGAGCGTCCCGATAGGCTTCCCAATATTGGTTTCGTTCATATTTGGCCGCCCGCCGCGCCAAGATCAAACGACGCCTGCCGCTAGGCTATCCTTAGACTACCATGATTTCGAAGCCGCGACACAGCCCATAGGCCGCCACGCGAACATCGTTTTAGTCGGAGCGGTCATCTTCGAAACCGAAAACCCAACCATCAAAGATCGTGACAGCCAGATCAAAAGAGATCCCGTGCTTGGCCGGATTGATCCGGGCTTTCTCGGGATCCCATTCAAATCCCGGCGGAGGCGGCACCATCTGACGCCACCTCCGCCGTCGACCTCGTTACCGCCCCGCCGTCACTCGGCGGCGGCGCGCTTCGGCTGGACCTCGGCGAAATAGTCGTTCATCAGGCCGAGCGTGATCTCGCCGGGCTTGAAGGTGTAGGGGCCGACCTCGGACACCGGGGTGACTTCCGCGGCCGTGCCGGTCAGGAAGCACTCGGTGAAGCCGGACAGTTCCTCCGGCTTGATGCGGCGCTCGATCACCTCGATGCCGCGGCGGCGGGCGAGATCGAGCACGGTCTGCCGGGTGATGCCGTTGAGGAAGCGGTCGGCGAGCGGGGTGTGCAGCTTGCCGTTCTGGACGAAGAACACGTTGGCGCCGGTGGCCTCGGCCACGTAGCCCTCGTAGTCCCACATCAGCGCGTCGGCATAGCCCTTGTTCTCGGCCGCATGCTTGGAGATCGTGCAGATCATGTAGAGGCCGGCGGCCTTGGATTTCGACGGCGCGGTGGCCGGGTCGGGGCGGCGGTACTCGGCGATGTCCAGGCGGATGCCGCGGGCGCGTTCTTCCGGCTTGAAGTAGCTCGGCCACTGCCAGGCCGCGATGGCGACATGGATCGTGTTGGACTGGGCCGACACGCCCATCATCTCCGATCCGCGCCAGGCGACCGGCCGCACATAGGCGTCGACCAGGCCCATGCGGACCAGCAGTTCCTCGCAGGCCCGGTTCAGCTCGTCGACCGAATAGGGCAGCTTGAAGCCCAGGATCTCGGCGGAGTTGTGCAGGCGCTCATGATGTTCGGTCTGCTTGAAGACCACGCCGCCATAGGCGCGCTGCCCTTCGAAGACGCAGGAGCCGTAGTGCAGACCATGGGTCAGCACATGCACCTTGGCGTCCTTCCACGGCACGAAGTGGCCGTCGTACCAGATGACGCCGTCGAGCTGATCGAAAGGCAGTGCCATGTCGTTCTCCGGATCCTTGTTGTCGCCTGCCGCCGACGGGTGTCCCATCCGTTCCGCCGGGCCGTGATGGCCTCGCGCGGGAGCGGACGCGGTCCGGCACCGGCTCCTCCCGAGCCGGGGCGATTGCCCTTCGGCCCGCGCTTTGCTTTGCGGACGGCCTGCCGATATCTTGCACCGACGACGACCGTCGCGCCACCCCGCGGGATTGCCCTTCCGGGTCCTCCGCGGGGATCGACGGCCCGGCCGCGACCGACCGGCCTGGCCGGCATCGGGCACGATCCTTTCGTCGAGACGCCGCCGGAAGTAACGAATGGAACGAAATAAGTCAATATGGCTGACATAAATTTCTCGACGACAGCCTCCGCACCCGATCGGACCGCCGCCGCAACGATCGACGGCAGCGGCCCCGATGCCGGCGCCGCCGCAGCGGCCCCGGCGGCCGGCGAGCCGCAATGGGAGATGATCGAACTCCTGTTCTTCGCCTATCGCGACTTCATCGGCGATCCCGACGCGATCCTGGACGCGTTCGATTTCGGGCGCGCGCATCACCGGGTGCTGCATTTCGTCAATCGCAATCCGGGCATGCCGGTCGCCGAGCTGCTGAACATCCTGAAGATCACCAAGCAGAGCCTCGGGCGGGTGCTGCGGGAACTGATCGAAGCCGGCTATGTCGAGCAGCAGACCGGCGAAAGCGACCGGCGGCAGCGCCTGCTGTTCGCCACGGCGCGCGGCCGGGACCTGGCGCTCCGGCTGGCCGCGCCGCAATCGACCCGCATCGCCGCGGCCCTCGCCGCGCTCGGCCCGGAGGGCGCCGCCGCCGCCCGGGAGTTCCTGCGCCTGATGATCAATGCCGAGGAGCGCGCCGAGACGGCACGCTTCGTCGCCCGGACATGACGCGACCGGCACCCCGGTCCCGCCCTGCCCCCGAACGAGACCCAATGCGCGCGCTGCGGGCTTGCGGACGCTTCGTCCGCCCGCATCCCGCGCCGGAGACCGCCTGATGGAAACGCCGCGCCCGGCACCGCTGGCCGACGAGGCCCCGCATCTGCTCGTCGTCGACGACGACAGCCGCATCCGCACCCTGCTGTCGCGCTATCTCGGCGACCAGGGCTTCCGCGTCACCGTGGCGGAGAGCGCCGCCGAGGCGCGGCGCAAGCTGGAGGCCTTCGATTTCGATCTCCTGATCCTCGACGTGATGATGCCCGGCGAGAGCGGCATGGACCTGACCGCCGCGATCCGCCGGACCTCCGAGGTCCCGATCCTGATGCTGACCGCGCGCACCGAGACCGACAACCGCATCCGCGGCCTGGAGCTCGGTGCGGACGACTATGTCGCCAAGCCGTTCGATCCGCGCGAGCTGATCCTGCGCATCAACAACATCCTCAAGCGCGGCTCGTCCGCGGCCAAGCCGAAGAGCGGCGAAGTCCGCTTCGGCGCCTTCGCATTCCACCTCGAGCGGCAGGAATTGCGCCGCGGCGACGATCCGATCCGGCTCACCGACCGCGAGCGCCAGCTGATGCGCATCTTCGCCGAACGGCCCGGCGAGACCATCCCCCGCCACGAGATCGTCGGCTCGGACAACAGTCTCGGCGACCGCACGGCGGATGTGCAGATCAACCGCCTGCGGCGAAAGATCGAGGCCGACCCCGCCAACCCGGTCTATCTGCAGACCGTGCGCGGGCTGGGCTACCGCCTCGTGACCGACTGACGGCATCATGTCGGCGATCGGCAAGAGCACGATGCGGCTGGTCAGAACCGTCTCCGGGGCCGCCAGGGGCGCGGCCAGCCTGTGGCGTCGGGTCGCCCGCGCCGTGGCCGACCGGATGCCCAAGGGCCTCTATGCCCGCTCCCTGCTGATCGTCGTGCTGCCGATGCTGATCCTGCAGACGGTGGTCGCCTATGTGTTCATGGAGCGGCATTGGCAGCTGGTCACGCGGCGGCTGTCGGAGGCGGTGACGCGCGACATCGCGGCGACCATCGCGGTGATCGAGTCCTTTCCGCAGGATGCCAACTACGACCGGATCACCGAGATCGCGCGGCGCGACTTCTCGCTCTCGATCGCGGTGCTGCCCAACGACCCCCTGCCGCCGCCGATGCCGAAGCCCTTCTTCTCGCTGCTCGACACGGCGCTGTCGGAGGAGATCGTCCGGCTGATCAAGCGGCCGTTCTGGATCGACACGGTCGGCCGCTCGGACCTGATCGAGATCCGCATCCAGATCTCCGACAATGTGCTGCGCGTGCTAGCCCGGCGCGGCCAGGCCTATGCCTCCAACACCCACATCTTCCTGCTCTGGATGTTCGGCACCTCGGTGGTCCTGCTCGGCATCGCCATCCTGTTCCTGCGCAACCAGATCCGTCCGATCCAGCAGCTCGCCGCGGCGGCCGAGAGCTTCGGCAAGGGCCGCCCGCCGCCAGATTTCCGCCCGCGCGGCGCGCGCGAGGTGCGCAAGGCGGCCGAGGCCTTCCTGGCCATGCGCCGGCGCATCGAGCGCCAGATCGAGCAGCGCACCACCATGCTGGCCGGCGTCAGCCACGACATGCGCACGGTGCTGACCCGCTTCCGCCTGCAGCTGGCCTTTCTGGGATCCGGTCCGGAGATCGAGGCGCTCGAAGGCGACATCGCCGAGATGCAGGCCATGCTGGAGGCCTACCTGGCCTTCGCACGCGGCGAAGGCGACGAGGAGGCCGTGCCGACCGACATGGCCGAGATGCTGCGCGCCATCGAGATCGAGGCGGATCGCGCCGGCTTCCCGGTGCGGCAGAGCTTCGAGGGGCCGCCGCTGGTGATCGTGCGGCCGAATGCGTTCAAGCGCGCGCTCGGCAACCTCGTCGGCAATGCCTGCCGCTATGCCGAGCGCGTCGAGGTCACCGCCCGGCACGCCCGCGGCTACTTGACCGTCGCTATCGACGACGACGGCCCCGGCGTGCCGGAAGCGGAGCGTGAGAACGTGTTCCGCCCCTTCTACCGGCTCGATCAGGCGCGAAACCAGGACGAGGGCGGCACCGGGCTCGGCCTCGCCATCACGCGCGACATCATCCGCGGCCATGGCGGCGACGTGCGGCTGGAGACCAGCCCGCTTGGCGGGCTGCGCGCCGTCGTGCGCATTCCGGGGTGATGGCGCAAAGCCCGCTTGGCGGGCTGCGCGCCGTCGTGCGCATTCCGGGGTGATCGGGCTGGCGATCTATCCGATCAGGTCGGCGACCGGCGCCACGGCGGTACTGTCGGGGAAGACGGCCGTGTCCAGCACCCGGCGCGACAGGCCGAGATGGTCGGCGAGCAGGCCCTTGGCGATGGCGCGCAGGTCGGTGGTCGGCTTCAGGTCGCGCGCCTCGTAGAGATCGGCGGTCTTCAGGCCCGGCCAGTCGGCCAGGATGCGGCCGCCCCTGACGGCGCCGCCGGCCAGGAAGGCAACCGTCGCCGTGCCGTGGTCGGTGCCGACCGTGCCATTGACCGCGGCGGTGCGGCCGAATTCGGTCGCCACCAGCACCGCCGTGTCGCGCCAGGCCGGGCCGAGGCCGGTCTCCAGGGCCGCGAAGGCGCCGTCGAGCCCGCCGAGCAACTGGGCGAGGCGCCCGGTGGCGCCGCCCTCGTTGGCATGGGTGTCCCAGCCGTCGAAGGACAGGGCGGCGAGGCGCGGGCCGTCGGCCGCGGCGAGCAGGTGCGCGGCGCCGGCCGCGACCAGCTTCATGCCTTCGGCCGTCGCCGCGCCAGCGCGCGACTTCGCGTCGCCCATGCCGGCCTGGGCGGCGAGTTTGTCCGTGGCAAGGCCGCGCTCCAGCGTCTCGGCGAGCCCCGGATCGGCATGGCGGTAGAGATCGAGCACGCGGGCGGCGAAGTCGTCGCTCGCGCGCGGCAGCACCTGCGGCGACCAGCCGAGCACCGGGGCGGCGCCGCGCATGATCAGCGGCGTCATGGTGCCGACGCCGAGGCCGCCGGCCCGGGCGATGCGCTCGCCGGCCGGCAGGGCCTGCAGCGCCCGGTTGAGCCAGCCGCTATCGGCGCGGCCGACGCCGCCGAGCCCGCTTTCGAGCACGTCCTGGCCGTCGAAATGCGACCGCTCGCGATAGGGCGAGGCGACGGCATGCACCACCATCGCCTTGCCGGCCTTGTAGAGCCGGGCGAAGGTCGGCATGGCCGGATGCAGGGCGAAGAAGCCGTCGAGGCCGAGCGCCGCGTTGGGACCGTCGCGGCCGAGGGCGATGGCGCCGCGCAGGGCCGCATAGTCGGGATCGCCGACGGGCGCGACCGCCGAGAGGCCGTCCATGGCGCCGCGCAGGACGACAACGATCAGGCGCGGGTCGCGTCCGCCCGGCGCGGCGGCGGCGAAGCGCGGCAGGAAGGGCCAGACGGTCAGCGTCGCGGCGCCGGCCAGGAAGGCGCGGCGGGACGGCGCCAGCCCGGCATCCGGGCAGGTCGGATCGGGCATCATGATCACCTCCGTTGGAATTCGGGGCTGGCGAAGACGAGGGCGATGCCCTGCTGCCGGCTCTCCGCCCGCCGGATGGCGACGCGCGTCGGCTCCGGCAGCGCCGCGCCCCAGAGATCGGCCGCAAGCTGGGCCGGCTCGAGGTCGCCGGCATGGCGGGCAAACTGGACGGCGAGATCGAGCCGGGTCGAGAGCCCCGCCGGCGAGGCCCAGGCGGCGGCCTCGTCGGACCAACCGTCCGGACCGGGCGGCGCCCAGGTCGGCTGGCCGAGCGCGACAAGCGCCCCGTTGGCCACCCCGACATCGGCCGGGCGGCCGATGGCCCGCTGCATCGCGACCACGAATTCGATCGGCGCGCGCAGCTTCCTCGCCTCCGCCCGCCAGGCTTCCGGCGCTGTCACGAGCGCCCGCGTGACGGCGGCTAGATCCCCGTCGCTGTCGCGCCAGACCCTCGCCAGCCGGTCGACCAGCTCGGCCGGCGGCTGGTCGTCGACGAAATGGCGGGCGAGCTTGAAGGCGAGATGGCGCGCCGTCGCCGGATGGCGGGCGAGATCGTCGAGCACCGCCAGGCCCTGCGCGTGGCCATTCTCCGGATAGCTGCGCCCGACCACCTGATGGGTGCCGGGCTCGTGGCGGCCGGGCGCGAAGGTGAAGCGTCCGCCGTGGAAATCGTCCTCGTCCGGGTTGGCGAACGTCCAGCCGGTCAGCACGCGGGCGAGCGCGGTCACGTCGGTCTGCGCATAGCCGCCGGCAACGCCGAGCGTGTGCAGTTCCATGATCTCGCGGGCCAGATTCTCGTTGAGGCCGCGCTTGGAATTGCGCCCGTTGAGCGATTGCGGTCCGATCGACTGGTTGTTGTCGAGATAGACCAGCATGGCCGGATGGGTCTCGACCGCCTTCAGCATGTCGGCGAAGCGGCCGAGCACATGCGGGCGGATCGCCTCGCGCTCCATGGCGCCGACCGTGACCCGGACCGGGTTGCCCTTGGTCTCGGAGACCGCGAAATGGTTCGACCAGAACAGGACCAGCCGTTCCAGGAGCGGCGTCGCGGTCTCGCAGAAGCGCGCCAGCCGCGCGATCTGTTCCCGGCGGAAGATCTCGGCCTCGATCGGCAGCGGCGGCTTGGCGGCTGCGGGCGGCTTGCCCGGGGCCATCATGGCGGGGGCCGGGCCGGCCGCCATGGCCGGCATCGGATTGCCGGCCATCGCCGGCACGGGTGTCGCGGCCGGGCCCGGTGGGGTCTTGCCGCCGGCGGCAGGGCCGGCCTCGGCGGCGCGGGCGCGTTCGGCCTGGCGGACGCGCTCCGCCGCGCGCGCTTCGCGCATGGCGCGGTCCGACGCCATCAGGTCGGGCGCGGTCAGCCGCGCGGCGGTCGGATCGGCGAGTTGCGCTTCGACATGGCCGCGCGGATCGGCGGCGATGCGGGCAAGCTCGCCGGGGCGCGGACCGAGCCCGAAGCGGTTGGCGGCGACGAGCGGATCGGTTGGCTGGCCCATCCGGTTCTCCTCGGCTTGGCGACGATCCCCTCCAGGCTCGCCGGGAAAACCGGCCACAGCATGGCCGGGAGATGGCCGTGGGTCAGAGGACCCGGAACTGCGTGGTCGACCGACCTCCGGAAGGGCGGTCAGCCGGCTGCCGGAACTGGGGCCTCCGCGGCCCCGCCGTCGGGATGGGCGGTCGCCCCCTCGCGCGAGCGCCGCCGGCCGGACAGGCGGCAGAGCGCCGATTCGACGCGGCCGAGCATCGTCCCGGCGCGCTCCAGCCGCTTCAGCTGGGTGTCGAGCGCCGCCATGGTCTTGGGCAGGCCGGTGTCGGTCTCCTCGAGCCAGACCGGCAGCACCTGCGCGTAGGCGAGCGCGAGCGCCTGGGCGCGGGCCAGTCCGGGAAGCCCGCCGCGGTCGAGACCGGCCGCGGTCAGCATCCAGCGCTGCGAGGTGAGTGCGATCCGGTTCAGGGCCGCCGCCAGCAGCGGATCGCGCCGCGCGGCCTTCATCAGCCCGGCCACGCCGGCCTTGTGCGGCGTCAGCGCATCGAACCGGCGCATGACCACGTCGAACAGGCGCTCGCGCGGCGGCTCGCCGGCCATGCCGGGGTCGTCGCCGGCCAGCACGGCGGCATCGATGCGCCGGGCGAAATCGGCCAGGATGGCCATCTTGCCGTCATAGGCGGCCCGCAGCTGCGCCAGCGTCACATCCGCGCCGGCGGCAATCTCGGCGAGCCCTATCCGGGCGAAGTCGCGCTCGGCGCACAGCGCCATCAGCGCTTCGACGATCTTCTGCTTCTGCTTTTCGGTGGCCATGGGATCCTCCGCTGCCGGCGCCAGGATAGGCCGCCGATCCGGGCGGAAACAGGGCTCAGTCGAACAGGCTGGAGACCGACTTTTCCTGCGCGGTGCGGGCGATCGCCTCGCCCATCAGCGGGGCGATGGAGATGACGCGGATGTTCGGCGCCGCCTTGACGGCCTCGGTCGGCTGGATCGAGTCGGTGATGACCAGTTCCTTCAGCCGCGACTGGGCGATGCGCGCCACCGCGCCACCCGACAGCACGCCGTGGGTGATGTAGGCGGTCACGTCCTTGGCGCCGCGCGCGAGCAGCGCCTCCGCCGCGTTGACCAGGGTGCCGCCGGAATCGATGATGTCGTCGACCAGGATGCAGGACCGGCCCTCGACATGGCCGATCACGTTCATGACCTCGGACTCGCCCGGCCGCTCGCGCCGCTTGTCGACGATGGCCAGTTGCGCGTCGATGCGCTTGGCGAGCGCGCGGGCGCGCACCACGCCGCCCACGTCCGGCGAGACCACGACCGTGTTGTCGAGCGGATAGCGCTCCTTGATGTCGCGCATCATCACCGGCGCGCCATAGAGATTGTCGGTCGGAATGTCGAAGAAGCCCTGGATCTGGCCGGCATGCAGATCGAGGGTCAGGACGCGGTTGACGCCCGCATGGGTGATCAGGTTGGCGACCAGCTTGGCCGAGATCGGCGTGCGGCCGGAGGCGCGGCGATCCTGGCGGGCATAGCCGAAATAGGGCAGCACGGCGGTGATCCGCTTCGCCGACGAGCGCTTCAGCGCGTCGGTGATGATCAGGAGCTCCATCAGGTGGTCGTTCGCCGGATAGCTCGTCGACTGGATCACGAAGACGTCCTCGCCGCGGACATTCTCCTGCACCTCGACGAAGATTTCCTGGTCGGCGAAGCGGCGCACCAGGCAATTCGACAGCGGAACCTCGAGATAGTTGCCGATGGCTTCAGCGAGACTGCGGTTCGAATTGCCGCACACGAGTTTCATGGAACCTGCCCTCTGAACCGGCCGTCGGCCGCATGGCCGGTCGCGGTGGATCGCATTCCTTCGGCGTCGAAAGGCCCGCCCGGCGCGGGCCTCATAGCAACCCCGTTCGCCTGCGTAAACCGTCGCGACGTTGCGGGAGCCCTGAAAGCGGAGGAAAACAGCCATGCCGCCGCCGGGCAACAGCCGAACGGCGTCGGTGCGGAAGCCGGTGCCGTCCCGCCCGGTCAGTCGGCCGCGCGGGTGACCCAGGCCTGCAGCTGCTCGCCGAGACGGCCGGCGAGATGTTCGACGGTCTTCTTGTCGACGCCCGACCAGGGATCGCCGGTCGCGGTCGGGCCGAGTTCCTCGCCGAACAGACGGGTCACCGGACGGCCGGACGGGTCGAAGATGTCGATCCGGTAAAGGATGGTGGTGCCCGAGCCGGTGGTCACGGCGCTGAAATAGATCAGCACCCGGAAACTCGCCGGATCGCTCAGCTGCATGGCCAGCGAATATTTGCGCTTGGACGCCTTGCGCCGCATCTCGCGATAGATGGCGTCGCCGGTCGTGGTCGGAATGCCCTCGAAGGGCAGGACCAGCAGCCGGACGCCGTCGGCCGCCGGCGAACGCGGATGCGGCGGCAGCGGAACGGCCGCATCGGAGAAATCCAGCGCCGAGGCGGCCGGACCGACCGTCATGATCGCGGCCGGCAGCGCCGCCGCAGCCGCTAGCGCGGCGCCATGAGCCAACATCAGTCCGAGGGCGCGCCGGCGGCTCGGCGGGCGGAAGGACGCGGTCATGATGGCATCACCCTCGGATCGACGGACGGCAGGCTCGGCCGGACATCTCTACAGCCCGCCGGCCGCGGGGTCCAGAACTCCGGCGCCCGCCCTGGTGGTCAAAAAGCCGGTCGTTCGGATCGACGAAACGGATGGGGACCCTCCATCTCGATCGCCCCCCTGCGGCGCGGCCGCCGTCGTCATGTCCGGGAGATCAGATCGAGCGAGGCGACGGATAGCGGCTCCGGATCGGCCTCGGTGGTCAGGCAGGTGCGGCCGAGGCACATGGCCGTGCCGGTCGCGGAATCCATCAGGATCATATGCGTGAACAGCACCATGTTGGGCAGGATCGGCGCCGGATTGCCGCGATAGAACATCGGCATGTCCATCCAGCTCGGCGTGAAGCGGGCACCGAGCGAATAGCCGCAGGCGTTCAGCCGGTGCTCGAACAGTCCGCGCTCGTCGAAGACCCGGGCATGGGCATCGAACACGTCGCCGAAGGTCCGGCTGGGCCGCAACTCGGCCTCGACGGCGGCGAGCGCGGCGACGGCGGCCTCGTGCAGTTCGCGGTGGCGGTCGGTCGGCTCGCCGGTGCACACGGTGCGCATCATGGCGACATGATAGTGGCGGTAGACCCCGGCCCATTCGAGCGTGATCTGGTCGCGCTCGGACAGCGCACGCCGGCCGGCCTTGTAGCGGCAGAGCAGCGCGTCGGCACCCGAGCCGATGATGAACTCGTTGGCCGGATAGTCGCCGCCGCCGTCGAAGATCGCGCCCTGCATGGCCGACAGGATGCGGCCCTCGTCGGCGCCCGGGCGGATTTCGGCCAGCCCCGCCTCATAGGCGAGATCGGCGAGCCGGGCCGCTTCGCGGACATAGACGATCTCGGCCGGCGACTTGACGGCGCGCAGGGCCGGGATCAGGTCCGAGGCATCGACCAGGTCGGCGAAGGTCGACAGATTGTCGTCGAACAGGCGGCCGTTGCGGGCGGTCAGGCCGTGGGTGTCGTATTCGACGCCGAGCCGGCAGCCGAGCAGTTCGAGATCGAACAGCATGTCCTTCAGCTGCACGATCGGGCTCGCCTCGCCGCGATCGACCCAGATGCGGATGTCCTCGATGATCGAGGTGTGGCGGGCCTGGCGCAGGTCGGCCGAGCGGGTCAGCAGCGCCTTGCGGCCGTCGGACTTCAAGACCAGGCATTGGAAGAAGCAGAAGCCGAAGGTGTCGTAACCGGTCAGCCAGTAGCTCGATTCCTGGGCGAAGATCAGCATCGCGTCGAGCTTGCGCGCCTTCATGGCCTCGAGCGTGCGGGCCTCGCGGGCAGCGAATTCGTCCCGGCTGAAATGCAGCGCCATGGCGTTCTCCCGTGATCGATGAGGGGCCGTCCGGATGTCAGGGACGGATCGTGATGGCCGAGACGAGGCGGCCGTAGTCCGGCTCGCCGCGATGGGTCATGCGCCGGTAGGAATAGAACCGCGCCTCGTCCGCATAGGTGCAGAGATCGAGATTTTCGGCATGCGCCACGCCGGCGGAGCAAAGCCGCTGCACGATATAGGCCGGCAGGTCGAACATGGCGTGATCCGGCTTCTCCGACGGCGCGAAATGGCGGGCATTGTCGGGATCGGCCGCGACGAAGCGGGCGACGAATTCCGGGCCGACCTCGTACGCGGCCGCCGAGATGGTCGGGCCGAGCACGGCGACGATCCGCTCGCGCCGGGCGCCGAGCCCCTGCATGGCGTCGAGTGTCGCCTCCAGCACGCCGCCGAAGGCCCCCTTCCAGCCGGCATGGGCGGCGCCGACGACACGCGCTTCCGCATCGGCGAACAGGATCGGGCCGCAATCGGCCGTCGAGACGCCGACGGCGACGCCCGGCCGGGCCGTCACCACGGCATCCGCCTTCGGTCCCTGACCGGGGCCCCAGCTCTCCTCGACCACGATCACGTCGGGGGAATGGATCTGGTACGGCATGGCCAGCCGGTCGCGCGCCACGCCGAGCCGGTCGGCGACGCGGCCGCGATTCTCGAGCACCGATTCGCGATCGTCGGCCGAGCCGAGGCCGATATTCAGGCTCCCGTAGAGGCCCGTCGAAACGCCGCCTTGGCGCGTGAAATAGCCGTGGGCGATGCCCGGCAGGGCATCGAGGGCGGGGGCACGGATCACGAAGCTCTCCTGGTCGGCAGGCCCGGGGGCCGAAGCGGCCGGATGGTGCCGATCCAAGGGCGAGCCGTCAAATGACGGCAGGTCTCTCGGCCGCAACGGTTGACCGGACGGCGGTTGACCGAGCGGCTGCAGCCAACGCATCGTTGTTTCGGGCCAGGAGCGATCCGGACGAGACGGGTCGGACGTGGGCGGAGCGACATGAGCTATCAGGGGCGTTGCCGTTGCGGGACGGTGACCTTCACGGTCGCGGCGGACCTGCCGCAGACAGCTGTCGCCTGTCCCTGCCCGCGCTGCCGGCAGATGGATATCCTGCTGACCTTCGTTCCGGACGCCTGCTTCACCTTGCTGTCCGGCACGAACGACATCGGCCAGCACCAGGTTCACCGGCATCCGAACCGGCACTTCTCCTGCAGCCTTTGCGGCACCGCTGTCTTCATCGTCGACGCCAGGCCGGACGGCTCCGTCCTGCGCGGAATCAACCTCAGATGCGTCCCGATCGCGGACCCGGGCGCCATGTCGGTCCGGTGGGTCGACGGCGCGCATCACTGAACCGGCAGGCACCTACCCCCAGGGCGCAGGCACCAGTCCGGGCGCGGCGACCGCCATCGCCTTGAACAGGTCGCCCATCTCCTCGGCCGCGACCAGGCGGGTGACCTCGGCGGTGATGCGCTCGCGGGTCGCGGGGTCCTTGTCGGCGCCGAGACGGCCGGCGCGTTCGGCGAGGCCGAGGCGGAGCAGGAAATCGCCCTGCGGCAGGGGGCCGAACACCGTGGCGCCGGCCCGCCGCGCCGCGCCGGCCAGCGCCTCGAAATCGACATGCGCGGTCAGGTCCGCCTCGCCCGGGCGGGCGAGCGGGTCGACCGGTGCATGGGCGCGCACCGCCTGGAAGCTGTCGCCGATCGCGGTCTCGCGATAGCCGTAGTCGATCGCCAGGATGAGCCCGCCGTCGCGCCGGATGCGGCCGGCGAGCCCTTCCATCACGGCCGCCGCGACCGCGTTGGTCTCCAGGACAGAGCCGTCGGGGGCCCCGCGCAGCCGGGCCGGCACTGCCTCGACCGGCAGCACGCCGGTCCCGAGGCCGATCTGCAGGGCACCCTCGGCATCGAGCCCGACCACCCGCTCGCGCCAGATGCCTTGGCTGCGCTGATACTGCCGGATCGGCAGGGCATCGAAGAATTCGTTGGCGACGATGATCGCCGGGCCCTCGGGCACATCCTCGGCCCGATCGTGCCAGTGGGGGACGAGCGGCGCGGCGGCGAGCGTCTGGCGCTGGCGCGCGCGCAGGCGCTGCGAGGTCTCGACCAGATGCAGGCGCGCGGCACCGATGAAATCCGGCCGCACCCGCGCCGCCCGCAAGGCATCGGCCATCAGGGTGCCGCGGCCGGGGCCGAGCTCCACCAACCGGACCGGATCGGGCCGGCCGAGCTTCAGCCAGGCGTCGACCGCCCACAGCCCGATCAGCTCGCCGAACATCTGGCTGACCTCCGGTGCGGTGACGAAGTCGCCGCCCGCGCCGAACACCTCGCGCGCCATGTAGTAGCCGTGTTCGGGATCGCCGAGCGCGATCGCCATGTAGTCGGCGATCGACATCGGACCGGCCAGCCGGATCTGGGCCTTGATCCGGTGTTCGAGCGGCGTCGGACTGGCGGGCTGACTCGTACTGGACATGGCCCTCGGCGAAAGCCCCTCTCGATCCGTGCGGACGCGACCTGACCGTCGGGTAACAGTCAGGATAGACTGCTACGACGGCTCAAGCCTACGCAAATGAGCGGGTATCATGAAAGTCGGAATGAAGCCTTCGGAAGTCGCCTTCTTCACGGAGGAGCTGGGCCGCGCGCGACGCTACATGGAGTTCGGCTCGGGCGGCAGCACGGTGCTGGCCAGCAGAATGGTCGAAAAGGTCGCGACGGTGGAGAGCGACCCGCTCTGGATCGGCAGGGTGCTGCGCGAAGCCGGCGAGAACCGGACCCGCATCCATCCGATCCTGGTCGATGTCGGACCGGTCGGGGCGCTGGGCTATCCGAGCGACACCAGGACCCGCGCGCTCTGGCCGAACTATCACGAGGAACCATGGGGTCGGCTCGGCCGGACGGATTTCGACCTCTATCTGGTCGACGGCCGCTTTCGCGTCGCCTGCTTCCTCCAGGTCCTGCTGCGCGCGAAGCCCGACGCGCGCATCCTGGTGCACGACTATCGGCCGCGGCCGCACTATCATGTTATGGAGCGCGTCGGTCGGCTCGAGCGCGAGGTCGGCAGTCTGGCGCTGTTCGTGCCGCGCCAGGCGCCGCCGCTCAAACGCATCGAGCGCTTCATGGTGCGGTACCGGGTCGACCCGGCCTGATCGGCTTCCGCGGGCGGCCCGGGCACGGCGGAAGCGCCCGGACCGTCGCGGCGACATCACGCGCCGGCCTTGGCGCCTTCCGATCGCCTCGCCCCCTCAAAAGCCTGTCGTCTGCCGCGCCGGTCAGCGCCGCCGCGCCGCGTACAGCATGACGCCGCCCCCGATCACCACCATCGGCAGCGACAGGATCTGCCCCATCGTGACGACGTTCCAGAGATAGCCGAGATGGGCGTCGGGCTCGCGGAAATGCTCCACGAAGATGCGGGCAAGACCGTAGCCGGCCGTGAAGGCGCCGGCGACGAAGCCCGGCTTCTGCAGCCACGCGCCGCGGTGGGTCAGGAGCCGCAGCACCACGAACAGCAGGACGCCTTCCAGGGCCGCCTCGTAGAGCTGGCTCGGATGGCGCGGATCCGGACCGCCGGTCGGAAAGACCATCGCCCAGGGCACGTCGCTGGTCCGCCCCCAGAGCTCGGCATTGATGAAGTTCGCCACGCGCCCGAAGAACAAACCGAAGGTCGCCGAAGCGGTGAAGATGTCGAACAAGGACCAGAGCGAGAATTCGCGGCCGCGCTGGAACAGCCACATCGCCACCATGGAGCCGAGAAAGCCGCCATGGAAGGACATCCCGCCCTTCCAGACCTGAAGGGCTTCGACCGGATGGTAGAGATAGTAGCCCGGATTGTAGAAGAAAACATAGCCGACGCGGCCGCCGATGACGATGCCGACGGTGGCGTAGAGGATGAAATCGTCCATCTCCAGCGGAGTCGGCCGCGGCACGCGACCCCAGATGCGATCGTTCGAGACCAGCCGGCGCGAATACCACCAGCCGAGCAGGATGCCGACGATATAGGCGAGCGCGTACCACCGGATCGCGACAGGGCCGAGTTGGACGGCGACCGGGTCGATCGACGGATAGGGGATCGCAAAGGGAAGCATCGATACCGCCTTGTCTCGCCTCGGACGCCATCGATCGGGTCCCGCCGCCGCGCGAGGCGGAGGGGACGCCGGACAGGTCCGAGGCACCACGCCGAGCCGCCGGCGGACCGAACGGCGCCGAGGGCGGGATGGGCGCGACCATGCTGCGGCGCCTCCGGGCCGTCAACCCGACCGGCCGCGGATGCGCCTTCCAAGCCGGCGGCCTGCCCATGCCGGCCTCCCCGCGATCCGCCGCCGGACATGCGACCCGGATCGGACCGCCCCCCGCTTCGGTCGTCGGGCAGCCATGTTGCGGCGCGCGCTTTGCCGAATTGACAGGGGGCGGCAGTTCGGCCAAGTCTCGACGCCATGTTCGATACCCTCCGGTCGAGACGGCTCCGGCTCTGTGTCGCGGCGCTTTATGCGCTGGCGATGCTGATGCTCGGCTTCTCGCATCGGCTGAGTGCGATCGAATCGGACCCGGCCGCCTCGGCCGCCGCCGTCTACGCCTATGCCCTGCCGGGCGGCCTGATGCAGAGCTTCTGCAAGGGCGACGACAGCGCCTCCGGCAAGACCGCCGGCAATTCCGTCTGCGATGCCTGCCGCCTGTCCGATGCCCCCGGCATGGTCGCGGCGCCGGCTGCCGGTCCCATGATCGCGCTCGGCGGTCGCAGCGTGACCGAGATCGTCGTCGAGGCACAGCGCGTCGCCGCCTCGATTTGCCGCCCGGTTTCGCGCGGCCCCCCGTCCACCCTCGCCTGACCGGAGCCGTCGGCCGCCTCGGCGTGCCGGCGAGATCGCGTCCGACCCGCCGCGCACGGCGCGTCCCGGGTCCTGGGTGGATATCCCGATCATGTCATCTCTCGTTTCCGCGGCCGAGATCCGGCCGTCCGACGCCGACAGGGCGTCCGTTCCCGAAATTGCCGCCTTCGATGCCGTCATCACCCCGCATCGTTCGCTGAGCGAGCGCGGCCTGGTCATCCTGCTGGCCGTCGTCGCCCTGGTGTCCTGCGCCATCCAGATCGCCTTCGTGGCGCTGGGGGCCTGGATGGCCGGCGCCTTCGTCCTGTTCGACGCCGTGTTCCTGGCCTTCGCGGTCTCCGCCTGCCGGGCCGACATGGCGCGATCCGAACGCATCGCGCTCCGCGGCGCGACCGTGACGATCGAACGGCAGGGGCATCGCGGCCCGGCCAGCCGGACCGCCTGGCCGGCCTGGGGCCTCTCCATCGAGTGCCGCGACGATCCCGATTACGGCTGCCGCAGCCTCGTTCTGCACCATCGCGACCGGCGCGACGAGATCGCCCGCGACCTGTCCCCGGCCGAGCGCCGGGACTTCCTGGCTGCCTTCGCGGCGGCGTTGAGCGTGGCCGGATTCCCGCCCCGCATCACGACCGTGACGGCTCCGGCGCTGCTCGTCCGCTGACGCGCAGTTCTCGCGCGTGCGGTGGCACCTGCCGGCAGTCCCCCGCACGCCAATCCCGCCTCTCGATCATGACAATGGACGGATTGACCTCATGACGCACAAGTCCCTGATCCTCGGCGCGCTGTTCAGCGTCGCCGCCGCCTCCTCGGCCCTCGCCCACGCCACTCTGGAAGGCCGCGAGGCCAAGGTCGGCTCCACCTACAAGGCGGTCCTGCGCGTGCCGCACGGCTGCGCCGGCGCGCCGACGCTGAAGGTCCGGGTCAAGATCCCCGAAGGCTTCATCGCCGTGAAGCCGATGCCCAAGGCCGGCTGGACCCTGGAAACCGTCAAGGGCAAGTATGCCAAGACCTACGACTACTACGGCACGCCGCTCAGCGAAGGCGTCACCGAAGTGGTCTGGACGGGCAAGCTGCTCGACGAGCACTATGACGAGTTCGTCTTCCGCGGCAGCTTCGTCAAGGATCTGAAGCCGGACACCGTCTTCTATTTCCCCGCCGTGCAGGAATGCGAGGCCGCGGCGGAACGCTGGATCGAGATCCCGGCCGCCGGCCAGTCGTCGGACGACCTGAAGTTCCCGGCGCCCGGCGTCAAGCTGTTGCCGGCCACGCCGTGATCCCTCGACGGCGCCCCGCCATGGCTCGTCTCGCGCTTCTCCTCGCGCTCCTCGTCCTGTGGCTCGGCCCCAGCAGCGGGGCGGCGTGGGCCCATGCGCAACTGATCGCGAGCAGTCCGGCGGACGGCGCCGTCGTCGCAACCGCGCCGGACGCCGTCCGGCTGACCTTCAACGAACCGGTCGCCCCCGTGCGGCTCGGACTGGTCGGTCCGGACGGCACGATCGTCGACCTCGCGGCGACGGCGCAGGACGCGACCGTCGCCGCCGCCCTGCCGCCGCTCGGCGGCAGCGGCACCTATCTCGTGTCCTGGCGGGTCGTCTCCAGCGACGGCCATCCGGTCGGCGGCACGGTCGGCTTTTCGATCGGGGCACCGGGGGCCCGGCCGACGATCGATGCCGATGCCCGACCGGCTGCCTTCGCGGCCTCGCAGGTCGCGATCCGCTTCCTGGTCACGGTGCTGATGACCCTCGGGGTCGGCGGCGCCGCCTTCACGATCCTGACCGGCCGGACCGCCCGCTCGCTCGCCGGCATGCGGCGGATCGTCGGGATCGTGGCCCTCGCCGTCGTTCCGGCCGCCGGCCTCGGCTTCGCCCTGCAGGGCGCCGACGTGCTCGGCGGGTCCTTCGGAGCCGTCGCGACGCCGGCGGCCTGGCGGGCCGCTCTCGCCACGAGCGTCGCACCGGCGGCGATCCTGGCCGCAGGCAGCGGCCTGCTGGCGTTCCTGGCGACGGCCGCGGGTCCGGCCCGCCCCGCTCTGGCGGCCCTGCTGGCCGGACTGGCCTGGCTGGTCGGAGCCGGCTCCTTCGCGGCCACCGGCCACGCCGCCATGGCGGAACCGCGGCCCTTCATGGCTCTGGCGGTGTTCGTCCATGCCGCGGCGGCGGTCTACTGGCTCGGCGCCCTGGTGCCGCTCGGCGGCGCGCTCGCCGACCGCACCGCCGATCCGCTGCCGCTGGTCGAGCGCTTCTCCCGGACGGCGGTGGTGCTGGTCGCGCTTCTCGCGGCGACCGGGCTCGGCCTCGCCGTGGTGCAGATGGAGGGCCTCGGGGCTTTCGTCGAGACCCCCTATGGCCGGTTGCTCGCCATGAAGCTCGTCGGGGTCGCCGCCCTCCTGGCGATCGCCGCCTACAACCGCCAGATCCTGACGCCGCGCCTTGCGACGGCCAGACGCTCCCCACGCCTTGCCCTGATCCGCTCCATCCGCATCGAGATGGTGATCGGCCTCGCCGTGCTCGCGATCGTCGCCGGCTGGCGCCTGACCCCGCCGCCGCGCGCGCTGCATGCCGCCGACCGCGCCGGCATCTCCGCCCATGCCCATACGGCGGCCGCCATGGCCGATGTCTCGGTCCGGCCCGGTCGGCGCGGCGCCAATGCGGCCGCGATCGCGCTGATGACCGGCGATTTCGGGCCATTGCCGGCGCGCGAAGTCGCCGTCTCGCTGCGCCCCGACCAGGCCGGGATCGAGCCGGTCCGGCGTCAGGCCCGGCTCGCCCCGGACGGCCGCTGGCATGTCGAAGCCCTGCCGCTGCCGCTGGCAGGCCGGTGGACGGCCGAGATCGAGATCCTGATCAGCGACTTCGAAAAGACCACGCTCAAGACCGAACTGGAGATACGCCCGTGATCGGATCCGAACAGGCCGCCAAGCCGGCCGTCACCCTTGCGGCCTTGCGCCGGGGCGCAGCCGGCCTCGCGGCCGCCGTGGCGCTGATGACCTTCGCGCTGGCGGAACCGGCCCTCGCGACGATGCGCACCATCAAGGACGCGCTCGGCCGGGAGGTGACCATCGACGCCCCCGCCGGCCGCGTGGTGGTGATGTTCAACTACGAGGAGTTCACGGCCATCGCCGGAGCGGACGGCTGGAAGCGCGTGGTCGGCATCAACCGCGCCGTCTGGGCCGGCTGGCGGCCGGCCATCTGGTCGCGCTACGTCGCGAAGATCCCCGAGATCGCCGAGAAGCCGGATGTCGGCAGCACCGACGAAGGCACCTTCTCGGCCGAGAAGGTCATCGCGCTGAAGCCCGACGTCCTGCTGATGCCGCAGATTTCCTGGGAGGCGACCGCGACCGCGCGGGCGCAGATCGAGGCCGCCGGCATCAGGATCGTCGCCTTCGACTACAATGCCCAGATCACCGAGCGCCATGCCGCCTCGACCCGCGCCATCGGAGCCGTGATGGGCGCCGACGCGCGCGCCGAGGAACTGGCCAGCCTCTACGAAACCAAGATGGCCGACATCCAGCGGCGCATCGCCTCCCTGCCGAAGGGCCCGAAGCCGAAGGTCTATGTCGAGATCGGCCAGACCGGCGCCGCCTCCGTCGGCAACAGCTACAACGGCACCATGTGGGGCCGCATCCTCGACAATCTCGGTGCCGAGAACATCACCAACGGCCGCATCCCGGGACCCTACGGCCCGCTCAATCCGGAATATGTCCTCGCCGCCAATCCCGAATTCATCTTCATCGGCGGCTCCTCCTGGGTCGGCCGCCCGAATGCCGTCCGGCTCGGCTACGATGCGACCCCGGAGATCACCCGCGCCAGCCTGGCTCCCTACGCGGCGCGCCCCGGCTGGTCCGATCTGAAGGCCATCAAGGCCGGCGAGATCCATGCCCTCGAGCACGGCCTCGCCCGGACCCTCTACGACTACACGGCCCAACAATATATCGCCAAGCGGCTCTATCCGGCGGCCTTCGCCGATGTCGACCCGCTCGCCGAACTCGCCGCCTACCACGCCAAATATCTCCCGGTTCCCTTCTCGGGCACCTGGGCGCTCAAGCTCGCGCCATGACGCTCGTCACGACCCCGCCGTCCGGCCTGCGCAACGACCCGCCCCCGGCATCGGCCGCCGACGACCTCGGTGCCGTCTACCGGGCGCTGGGCCGGCGACGGCGGGCCGTTCTGGCGGCGGGCGGCTGCGCGCTGGCGGTCTCGGCGATGCTCGACATCGCCACCGGCCCGGCCTTCCTGCCGGTCGGCGACGTGGTCCTGTCGGTGCTCGGACGCGGCGGCGACCGGATGGTCGACACCATCGTGTGGACCATCCGGCTGCCGATCGCCCTGATGGCGATCGCGGTCGGCGCGGCGCTCGGGCTGACCGGCGCACTGATGCAAACCATCCTCAACAATCCGCTCGCCTCCTCCTACACGCTCGGCATCGCCGCCGGCGCCGGCTTCGGGGCGGCCCTGATGATCGTCTTCGGCGGCCTCCTGCCGCTCGCCGAGGCGCGCGCCATCCCGCTCGGTGCCTTCGTGTTCGCCGGGCTGGCCGCCTCGGGGGTCTATGGCGTCGGGCGGATGCGCGGCGCGACGGCCGAGGTGCTGGTGCTCGCCGGCGTCGCCATCCTGTTCCTGTTCCAGGCGCTGCTGGCGCTCTTGCAGTTCGTCGCCTCGCCGGAGGCGCTGCAGCAGATCGTGTTCTGGCTGTTCGGCAGCCTCCTGAAGGCGACCTGGGACAAGCTCGCCGCGGTCTGTCTGGTGCTGGCCGTGACGGTTCCGATCCTGGCGCGCGATGTCTGGCGGCTGACCGCCCTGAAGCTCGGCGACGAGCGGGCGCGCGCGCTCGGCGTCCGGGTCGACGGGCTGCGGCTGCGCATCCTGGCCCTGGTCTCGCTGCTGACGGCGGTCGCGGTCGCCTTCGTCGGCACGATCGGCTTCGTCGGCCTGGTCGCCCCGCATGCGGCGCGCATGCTGATCGGCGAGGACCAGCGCTATCTGCTGCCGGCCTCCGCCCTGTTCGGCGCGCTGCTGCTGTCGGCCGCCTCGATCGCCAGCAAGACCGTCATGCCCGGCGCCATCTTCCCGATCGGCATCGTCACGGCGCTGGTCGGGGTGCCGTTCTTCCTCTGGCTCGTCGTCGGCACGCGGAGGGCCTACTGGTGAGGATCGCGACAGAGGGGCTCTCGGTCCGGCTCGGCGGCGTGCCGGTGCTGCACGACGTGACGGCGACCGCGGCACCCGGCGCGGTGACCGCCCTGATCGGCCCGAACGGGTCCGGCAAGAGCACCCTGATGCGCGCGCTGGCCGGCCTCCTGCCCCATGCCGGCCGGATCTCCTTCGACGGCGGTCCGCGCCCCGCCGACCGCGTCATCGGCTACATGCCGCAGGACATCGCGGTGCGGCCTGTGCTGACCGTGCTGGAGGTGGTGCTGCTCGGGCGGATCGGCCGGATCGGCTATCGGGTCGGCGAGGCCGACATGGCCGCCGTCGCGTCCGCGCTCGAGGCCGTCGGCATGGCGGATCGTGCCGGCCGGCTGTTCGGAACGCTCAGCGGGGGCCAGCGCCAACTGGTCCAACTCGCCCAGGTGCTGGCGCGCGAGCCGGCCGTGATCCTGCTCGACGAGCCGACCAGCGCGCTCGACCTGCGCCATGCGCTCGAACTGCTCGACCTCGTCCGGGACGAGACGCGGCGGCGCGGCCTGACCACGATCGTGACCATCCACGATCTCAACGCGGCCCTGCGCTATGCCGACCATGCCGTCGTGCTCAGGCAGGGCCGGATCTTCGCAACCGGCGCGCCGGCGTCGGTCATCGATGCTGGCATGATCGCCGCCGTCTACGGCGTCGAGGCCCGCCTGACCGCGGCCGCAGACGGCCTCACGACCGTTGCCGCCCTGCGCGCCCTGCCGCGCGGCGCCGATGCCCTGCGGGGCGCGCCATGACGCCATCGCGGCGCGCCCTCCTGCACATCGGCGGCCCGCTTCCGGCCTGGCTCGCCCGGACGGTCCTGTTCGCCTATGTGCTGGCGGCGGCGCTCGCCGGCTTCGGCCACGGCCCGGCCCGGTTCGACACCGCCGCGGCCTCGGAGCGCGCGGCCTTTGTGCTGCCGGACGGGACCGTGCCGACCCTGTGCGGCGATCCGGCCGGCCCCGGCAAGGCCGACCGCAGCCTCTGCGACGCCTGCCGGCTCAGCGCGGCACCCGGCCTGCCGCCGATCGCCGGCCTCGGCTTCCCGCCCGTCCGCGGCGCCCATCCCGCCGCCCCGCTCCCCGACGCGCCGTCCCTCCCGGTCCGCGTCGCCTCGTGCCGCCAGCGCGGCCCCCCGGCCGGCCTCGGTCTTCGGTCCGAAGCCGTCCCCGATATCGGGGGCCCCTTGTCGCTGGCGGCCGCGTGCGCGCCGAACCTTTCGAGAGACTCAGATGTTGCGAGACCATGAAACCGACCCGGTGGTCCTGCCGCCGGACGTCATCGGCACCTCGGCCCTGTCGCCGGCCCGCATCGGCGAGGACGCCGTTCGGGACCGTCGCGACCTGCGATCCGGTCCCGTCCGCGAATTCGCGCCGCGGACCGTCCTGCATGGTGAAGGCGACCGGAAGCATGGCATCACGACGATCGTCGCCGGTTGCGTCGCCCTGACCAAGTCGCTCGGCGACGGCCGCCGACAGATCGTCGATCTGCTCGGCCCCGGCGACGCCATCGGGCTCGATTCCGGCCTGATCCATGTGTGCGGCGCCGAAGCGGTGACGCGGGTGCGCCTATGCGCCCGGCGCGCCGACCCGGCACCGGCCGACGACGCCATGGCGCTCTACGAGCAGGCCACCCGCGCCCTTTCGCGCCAGCGCGACCACGCCTTTCTGCTCGGCCGGAAATCCGCCCGCGAGCGCGTCGCCTCCGGGCTGATCCGGCTGCAGGCGGTTCTCGGCGCGGGCGACGGCCCGTTCCACTGCCCGCTGACCCGGCAGGATCTGGGCGACTGGCTCGGCCTGGTCATCGAGACGGTCAGCCGGACCCTGTCCACCTTCCAGCGCGAGGGTCTGCTCCTGATCCAGGACCAGTCCCGGTTCGAAATTCTCGATCGCTACGGCATCGCGGCCGCGGCGGCGCTGCCGGCCCCGACGGCGCGTGACTCTCGGTCGCCGCGCCGCACCGGCGTTCCCACGACGCTCGGCCACGCCGCATGATGGCAGAGGAGACGCCGCGTTGACCCCACCCATAGCCCCTGCCCCGCCGCCCGCAGCGCTGCGGCCCCCGGACCTGAAGGACCAAGGATGATCGCGACCGACAGCCCCGCCCTCCCGGCCAGCGACGCGCCGAAACCGCCCTCCGGCCGCATGGCCTTCGAGCAGTTCGGCAGAACCGAGAAACTGCTGCTCAGCTATGCGGCGATCCTGGTCGAATTGTTCCTGATCGTGGCGCTCCAGTTCGGCTATCCGGGTGTGATCCTGTTTGCAGAGATCGGCGCCGTGTCGGCACTGGTCAGTCTCGTCATCGTCACCGCCACCGGCCTTCGGTAACCGAAGGCAACCCGGCGTCGGGCGGCCTGTCGCCCGCAGCCCCTCTCACCCCTGCCCATGACCCAAGGAGTTCCGTCATGACCAAGTCCCTGTTCGCCGCACTGATCGGCGCCACGCTCATCGCCGCTCCGGCCTTCGCCCATGACTACAAGGTCGGCGATCTGCAGATCGACCATCCCTGGGCGCGGGCGACGCCGGGCGGCGCGACCGTCGGCGGCGGCTTCATGAAGATCAAGAATGCCGGCAGCGCGGCCGACCGGCTGGTCGCCGGCAGCGCCGAGGTCGCCGGCCGGGTCGAGATCCACGAAATGGCGGTGATCGACGGCATCATGAAGATGCGCGCGCTCGACAAGGGGCTCGAGATCGCGCCCGGCAAGACGGTGGAACTGAAGCCCGGCGGCTTCCACGTCATGCTGATGGACCTGAAGCGCCCCCTCAAGCAGGGCGAGACCGTCAAGGCGACGCTGGTCTTCGAAAAGGCCGGGTCCTTGCAGGTCGAGTTCCAGGTCGAGGCGATCGGCGCCCAGGGCAGCACCGAGAAGCATATGGGCCATTGACGGCCGGCGGTTCCGGAACGCGGGACGCAGCCCGCGCGCGCGTTCCGGCGGCCCGCGGCCGGAACGCCGGGAAGCGTCGGAACGGGATCACCGATCCGCCGGAGCCGTGCCGCCGCCCCTGCCGGGAGGCGTGACCCGAAGCGCCGACCCGCGCCGCCCGCTGCGATCGTGCTGCCCGGCAGGCGGGCGATCCCAGGGGCCAAGGGTGGCATCGGTCCGTCCTGTGCTGGCCCCCTCACCCGATCGGAGGCGGTCCAGGCCGTCCGGCGATCCCGGCGGCCGCACACGCGCCAGGCCTCAGGCGCCGTGACGGTTGGATTTATCGCCATGGCTTGACGGCGCCGCCGCGACGCCGGCAAGTCTCTGCGCAGCAAACGATACGATTCTCCGGTGCGTTTCCTGCCGCCGCGAGGTTCCGAACGAATCGCGAAAGCTCTGCGAGGACGATCCACTTGATCGACCTTCGATCGCACGAGGCTTTTTTCGATCAAAATATTCAATTTTCTGCATTCGAAGCAACGCGATTGACCTGCGCCAAGTATAAATTCAATCGATTTATCCAAATCGGTGTTTCCACGCATCCGGCCCACGGAGACGGGAACCTGAATTTGATATTTCACTGAAGTTGCAGGGACATATAAGACTTCAAAATCAATCCCGAAACGTTGTAGACACCACATCTCCTTGTGGTTTCACTGCATTTTAGGATTTTATCAATATTCGAATATCAAATTGCTCTAGGTAAGCAGCTCACGCTGCGAATGTATCGTATGGGGACCAATGGTCATGCAGAACGCCGATGATCTCGACGCCCGCCTCGCGTTCATGAGAATCGGTAGCCAGCAACGCGCCGACATGCGCGCCTGCTGGTCGGTGATGGAACCGAAGCTCGAAGAAATCCTGCAAGGTTTCTATCGGCATTTGAAGTCCGAACCGCGGCTGTCCTCGATGGTCGGCACGCAGCAATCGCGTCTGGTCGGGCTCCAGTCCAGTCACTGGAAGCGCCTGTTCAGCGGCGACTTCGACCACAGCTATGTCGAGGGCATCCGCACCATCGGTCTGGTCCACCACCGCATCGGACTGGAGCCGCGCTGGTATATCGGCGGCTATGCCTTCGTGCTGGATGCGATCTCGGATGTCCTCATCGCCGCCAACCGGTTCCGTCCGCAGCGTCTGGCGCGGATGATGCGCGCGGTGCATTCGGCCGTCATGCTCGACATGGACTTCGCCATCTCGGTCTATCAGGACGTGCTGATCGCCGATCGCCAGCGGCGGGGCGAGCAGCTCTCGGCCGCCGTGTCGGAATTCTCGACCTCCGTGCAGCGGACCCTGGAAGTCTCCGCCGCCGCCAACCGGCAGCTCGGGTCGAGCGCCAACGATCTCGGCCAGGTCACGGCGCGCACTCGCTCGCAGGTCGACGATTTCGGCGCGACCGCCGCCCGCACGGCCGAGAATGTCCAGGCCGGCGCCGCCGCCACGGAGGAGCTCTCGGCCTCGATCGGCGAGATCAGCGCGCAGTCGATGCGCACGGCGACGATCGCCCGCAATGCGGCCGAGAGCGCCAAGGCGATCAGCGTCGCGGTGGTCGGGCTGGCCGAACGCGCCCGCGAAATCGGCGAGGTGGTCGACCTGATCTCCAACATCGCCGGCCAGACCAACCTGCTCGCCCTCAATGCGACCATCGAGGCGGCACGGGCCGGCGAGGCCGGCCGCGGCTTCGCGGTCGTCGCCCAGGAGGTCAAGGCGCTGGCCGGACAGACGGCGACGGCGACCACCGAGATCTCCAGCCGAGCCGGCGCCATCCAGGCCGCCACCCAGGAGAATGCGGTCCGCATCCAGGAGATCGAACGGACCATCGCCGAGATCAGCCAGATCTCGACCTCGATGGCGGCCGCCGTCGAGGAACAGTCGGCCGCGACCGGCGACATTGCCCGCACCGTTCAGGAGACGGCGACCAACACGCGCCGCCTGTCCGACGGCATGTCGACGATCGGCGAGGCCATGGCGACCACCGACGCGGCGTCCCATGCCGTGTCGACGGCCCGCCAGAGCCTTGAGGAACAGCTCGGCCGCCTCAACCGCGACATCGAGCAGTTCCTCGCCCGCACCCAGGCGGCGTGAGCCTCTGTCGTCCGTCCGCGCGCCGGCCGCCGCGACCCGTGTCGCCGGCGCCGGCGCGAGGGATCAGGCCACGCCCTCGGCGCGCAGGCCGCTGAAGCTGCGGCCGGCGGCCCAAAGCGCCAGACCGATCAGGGCGAACACGCCGAGGGTCAGAAACGCCGCCGGAAAGCCGTAGCGCGTGGCGATGGCGCCGGCGACGGCCGGGCTGAGGGCCGCCCCGATGCCTTGAACCGTCATGACGAGCCCGAGACCGGCGTTGACGTGGCCGGTCCCGCGCAGGATGCGGGCGACCAGGCCCGGCACCGCCACGCCCAGCAGACCGGCGCCGACGCCGTCCAGCATCTGGACCGGCAACACCGCCCAGGGATCGACCCAGATCCCGGCGAGAAGCGCCCGGATCGGCAGCGCGAACAGCGCGCAGGCGAGCACGAGCCAGTAGCCGTGCCGTTCGGCCATCCGTGCCGCCCCCAAGGCCATCGGGACCATCGTCAATTGCGCGATCACGATGGTGGCGGCCGTGTAGGTGGCCGCATCCATTCCCATGTCCCGGCTGGCCGCCTGCTGGCCGAGAAGCGGCAGCAGCGCGGCATTGCCCAGATGGAACAGTGCCAACGTGACGGCGAGCAGGGCCAGCGGCCGCGACTGCAGCAGCACGCCGAGGCGCGGCGGCTCGCCCGTCTCGCCCGCAGGATTCGGCTCGAGACCGCGCGCGACGGCGTGATCGATCGAGCCCGGCGGGATCGCCAGGGTAGCCACGATGGACCCGATCGCCATGCCGCCCATCAGCACGAAGACCGCGGTCAGCCCGTAGGCGGCGCCGAACACACCCGCCAGCACGGCGGCCAGCACGTTGCCGGCATGATTGGCCGCCTCGTTGCGCCCCAATTGGTGGGCCAGACCGGTCTGGCCGACGATCCCCAGCGTCAGGCTGGCGATGGCCGGCGCGATCGCGGCACCGGCGATGCCGGTCGCGACCTGGGCGCCGGTCACGACCGCGAAGCTCGGCAGGAGCAGCATCGCCAGGGATGCTGCCGTGACCAGCACGGCGCAGACCACAACGACCGCACGCTTGGCCTTGGTGGCATCGGCCAGGATGCCGAGCGGGGTGGTCGCGATCATGCCGGCGAAGCCGCCGACCGACATGACGAGCCCGATCTTGTCCGGCGTCCAGCCCTTCTCGATCAGGAAGATGCCGAGAAAGGGCCCGAGGCCGTCCCGGACATCGGCCAGGAGAAAGTTGACCAGAATCAGAAGGGATGCGGGCGCGGCGACGGGGCCGGCCAGAAGTCCGATCATACGCCTCATCCGAGCGGTCCCTTGAAAATGAAGAATGCACCGAGTGCGATGAAGGCGAAGCCGACCACGTGGTTCACGGTCAAGCCTTCGCCCAGATAGAACACCGAGAAGACGGCGAAGACCGTCAGTGTGACGACCTCCTGGATGGTCTTCAGCTCGACGGCAGAGTAGACGCCATACCCGATCCGATTGGCCGGCACGGCAAGACAATACTCGAAGAATGCGATCGCCCAACTTGCGAGAATCGCAATGACGAGCGGCCTATTGGCGTGCTTCAGGTGCCCATACCAGGCAAATGTCATGAAGATATTCGAAACGAAAAGCAGAAGGACCGGCAGAACTCTTTCCGACATGCGCAGGCTCCCCCAGGATCACGCGGAGAACGCACCGGCATGACGCAAAGTTCCATGCGGACGCGGAAGGAATTTGCCTGATCTCGAAAGGGTGATGTCTGACGGAGACGAGGGAAGGCTCTGTGCGCAGGAGGCGACGGCCAAGGTGCCGGCGCCGGCCCGCGGCGGCGGGACGCCGGCAGGCCGACGCGGGGCGTCCCAGCCCCGCAGCCCACCGAATGGCGCGATCGCAGCCGCGCACCGGCGCGCCGCCAAGGCTATGCCGGCGAAGACGCGCGACCGCCATACGAAGACACCATGGAGGCCAAAGACACCATGGCGGCGTTGGATTTTCAAAACGGGAAGTGGTGGCGGGGGGCGGGATCGAACCGCCGACCTGAGGGTTATGAATCCTCCGCTCTAACCATCTGAGCTACCCAGCCGACGGGGCGGATATAAGGAACTGGCCCGGCGGGTGTCAAGCCGGCAGCACGGCGTTTCACCGCCGGGCTGTGGATCGAGGCTGGCGGGCCGGGATTCGGTCTGTCGACCGATGCCCGGCCGGTCGGTTGCCGGCGCCCGCCAACCCTGTCCGGCCGCCGCTCAGACGCGCTGCAGGCGGACCATCGAGAAGACGCCGAAGGGATCCAGCGAGCGGGTTTCGAGATGGCGCAGGCCCGGGCGATCGAGCAGGCGGGCGACGGGGAAATCCGGGCGCCAGCCGAGGCGGCTGGTCAGCGGCGTCATCAGCGTCTCCAGGCCGTGCCGCCAGCCGCGCTCCGAGGCGAAGTGCGACACGATCAGGGCCTCGCCGCCGGGTTTCAGCACGCGCTCGATCTCGGCCATCACGGCTTCCGGATGCGGCACCACCGTGATGGTGAACATGGTCGCGGCGGTGTCGAAGGTGCCGTCCGCGAAGGTCAGGCGGCTGGCGTCCATCTCCAGAAGGTCGACCACATGGGTCAGGCCCTCGTCGCGCACCTTCTTGCGCGCCACGCGCAGCATCTCCGGCGACAGATCGATGCCGGTCACCTGCAGGTGGCGGGCATAGTCGCCAAGCGCGACGCCGGTGCCGACGCCGATCTCCAGGAGGCTGCCCTGGCGGGCATTGATATGGGCGAGCGCATTGCGGCGCGCGAGGCCGAACAGGCGGCCGAAACCGAAGGACCGGCTGAAGACGAAGTCATAGAAGGGCGCCCAGCGCGCATAGGCGGCGAGGACGGAGGACTGGTCGAGGCGAGGCGTGCCGTTGAGCATCGACGGGTCGTAGGCGGCCTCGGCCTTCGCAGCGGCCGTGTTTCGGTTGTTCTGGATGGACATGCGTTTCTCGCTGATAGGGGCCCTTCACGCGGCTGCCGTGCCGGTGCTGAGACGATCGCCCGACGCGACACCCGCCGTGACGCTGCTACGCGCCACCCGCGCGATGGTTCCACCGCCGAGCACGCGGGCGCCACGATCCGCCGAATCGTAGAACACGCAGGCCTGCCCGGGTGCGACGCCATGCTCCCCGTCGGCGAGTTCGACGACGATGTCGCCATCGCGCCGAGCCAACAGTGCCGGCTGCGGCGGCCGGGTCGATCGTACCTTCGCCCAGACCTCGACGCCGGTGGCGGGAATCGCCTCGATCGTACCGTCTCCGATCCAATTGACCTGACGAAGATGAAGCTCGCGTGTCATCAGCGCCTCGCGCGGCCCGACCACCACCCGGCGCGTCTCCGAATCGAGATGGACCACATAGAGCGGCTCGCCGGCGGCGACCCCGATGCCGCGGCGCTGGCCGACGGTGAAGCGGATGATGCCGGCATGCCGGCCGAGCACGCGGCCGTCGACATGGACGATCTCGCCCGGCTCGGCCGCCCCCGGCTTCAGCCGCTCGATCACGTCGGCATAGCGCCCCGACGGCACGAAGCAGATGTCCTGGCTGTCGTGCTTCTCGGCCACGGCGAGCCCGAAGGCGCGGGCGAGGTCGCGCGTCTCGGCCTTGGTCAGACTGCCGAGCGGGAAGCGCACGAAATCGAGCTGCTCCTGCGTGGTGGCGTAGAGGAAGTAGCTCTGGTCGCGATCCTCGTCGACCGGGCGATAGAGCGCGCGGTGGCCGGTGCCGAGCGCGCGGCTGTCGACATAATGGCCGGTCGCCAGCGCCGCCGCCCCCAGACTGCGGGCGGTGTCGAGCAGGTCGGAGAACTTGACCGTCTGATTGCACGAAACGCAGGGCACCGGCGTCTCGCCATGCAGGTAGCTCTCGGCGAAGCTGTCGATCACGGCAGCGCGGAAGCGCTCCTCGTAGTCGAGCACGTAATGCGGAATGCCGAGCGTCTCGGCGACGCGGCGGGCGTCCAGGATGTCCTGGCCGGCGCAGCAGGCGCCCTTGCGATGGGTGGCCTCGCCATGATCGTACAGTTGCAGCGTCACGCCGACGACGTCGTAGCCGGCGCGTTTCAGGAGGCCCGCCACCACGGAGGAATCCACCCCGCCCGACATCGCGACGACGACGCGGTTCTCCTCCCGGCGACCCGGCAGGTCGAGCTCAGGAAACATGGGCGGTCCTCTCTCCTCCTCGCCCGTCACGCCGCGCGCCGGATGACCGGCGGCCCGGTTGCGGGTCGCATTGTCCAATGAACGGGCGATCTGGCCTGCCGATGGGTGGGCGGCCCGCAGCTGATGTGGGGCGGCCCGGGCCGGGCCGCAACGGCCGGACTATAGCCAAACCCGGCACCAGCCGGAAAGGGGCCGGGCGGCAGGTCTTGCCTGCGCAGGCACGAATTGCCGGGGCGGAAAGCGCGGCAGTCCCGCGGCGCCATCGCAATCTGAAGATAAGGCCTTGCCGGGACAGGCGTTTATCGGCCGTCGGCGCGGTGGCCCCGCGCTTGCAGCGGACCTTGCGTCAGTGAGCCCGAAATGGGCCGAGGAGACCCGACTTGGCTGCGATCTCGCTCCTTCCCGCCAGTGCCCAGACCGGAACGCCCGCCACCGCCATGGCCGCGGGCGGACCGACGGCGGATGGTCTGTTTCTCGATTTCATGGCGAATTTCGCAGCCTCGCTGAACGCCTCGGCGCCGGAGGCCGCAGCTGCGGCCGAGGCGGGCGGCGCGCCGCCGCTGCTTCCCGCCACCGCCCGGCGCCGCCCCGGCAGCGGCGACGATCCCGCCCTCGATGCGGCGGCGGCCGCCGCCCAGGCGGGCTTGATGGCCTCCGCCCTGCAGGCCCAGGCGCCGATTCCGATCCTTTTCCTCGCCGGGCTTGGGAGCGCGCCGGAAGCTGCCCCCGCGCCGACTGCGGACGCCGGAAAGGCCTTGGCCGGCGCCCCGGCGATCGGCGACGCGGCCAACGGCGGAGCGGCGATCCCGCCGGCCGGCGGCCAGGATGCCGGCGCCGCAAATCCCAGCGGCCTCGGCCCTGCCGGCACGGGCGCTGGTGGCGTGGGCCCCGGTGGTATGGGCGCGGCTGGCGCCGGCCCGGCCGCGGCCGGCAATGCCGGATCGACACCGACACCGAACGGCGCCGTGGTTCCGGCCGCCAGTTTCGCCGCCCTGATGGCGGCGCTCGGCGTCGACGAGGCGGCGACATCGGCAGACGGCTTGGCGCCGCCGTCCGGCGCCTCGACCGGGGCGGACGCATCCGCCGCCGCAGGAGACCGTCAGGCGCCCACCGCAGCCCAAGCGGCAGCCGCCGCGGCCGCCGCACCGGGCCTGCCGCCCGGGTTGGGACGCATCACCATTCGCAGCCTCGCCCCAGGGGCCACGCCTGGAGCCGCGTCCGGCGCTGCGGCTGCGGCTGCGGCCACCGGCCCCGGCGCGGACGGCGCGACGCCCGCCTCCGCCGCCGGTCCGGCACCGGAGGCCGCCGCGCCGTCTTCGTCCGGGGGTGCGGCGTCCACCGCGACCGGACCGGCGGGCGCCACGAAGGGCGGCGACGCGACGGCCGCACCGGAAGCGTCCGGAAAGTCCCTCGGTGCGACCGCCGCCATGGCAGATGCCGGCGCCGCGACCGGAAAGTCGGCGGCGAAGGCCGGGCATCGGATGTCGGACGGGCTCAAGGCCGGCACCGAACCGGCCGAGCAGGGTCCGGATGGCAAGGCGGTCGATCCGGCCGCGCCGCAGCCCGCAACCGCGCGGATCGCGGCCGGCCCCGGCGCTGCCGAGGCGGCCGGGCATGCGCATCGGGACGCAGCCGATCGGGACGGCGGCGACCGGGATGCCGACGGACCGGCCATCGATGCCACCGCCGCCCCGGGCGCCAACCCGGCCGCCGCCGCGACCAACGGCTCCGGAAAGGGACCGGACGGCCTCGCCGCGACGGCTCCAGGCGGCGCCGATACCGCCCGCGGCGCACCGGCCGAACAGGTCGCCGCCGCCGTGCAGGGTGCCGCCGCCCGCAGCGACAAGCGCCTCGAGATCCGCCTCGATCCGCCGGAACTCGGCAAGGTCGACATCCGCATGCAGATCGGCACCGACGGCGAGGTTCGCGCCCATCTGGTCGTCGAACGGGCCGAGACGCTCGACATGATGCTGCGCGATCAGCGCGGGCTTGAGCGCAGCCTGGAGCAGAGCGGCATGAAGCTCGCCGACAACGGCGTCAGCTTCTCGCTGCGCCAGGACGGCGGCCAGCCCGGAGGCGACGGCTGGCGCAATCCCTATGGCGCCGATCGCCGGGGCGATGCCGTGCAGGCGCCGGACGAGGAGATCGCCCTCCCGGCCGCCCTGCCCTACCGCCGGCCGGAGCGCGCCGGCGGTATCGATCTCAGCGTCTGATCCGGTGCCGGCCGCCGGCCGGCGCGAGGATCGACCCGTCCTTCAGTCATCGCATGCGGTTGTGGCGGCTCGACCGAAGTTCGCCGCCCCCCGTGGTCCGTTCGAGACGGATGGTTCCCATCCGCCTCTTGGATCCGAACCACTCACTCTTTGATTGCGTGGTCAATTCAATCTGACATTCGCGGAGCGCAAATGTCAGATTTTGACCACTAGCGAAGGAAACGCATCATGGCCATTTCCGGCATCTCGACGGCACCCGGCACCAGCAGCAATTCCGCCTCGACCGCGGACCAGACCCGGCTGTCGTCCAACTACACCATGTTCCTGACTCTGCTGACCACGCAGCTCAGACACCAGGATCCGACCCAGCCGATGGACGCCAACCAGTTCACCCAACAGCTGGTCCAGTATTCGTCCATCGAGCAGCAGATCAAGATGAACACCAACCTCGAGGACATGAAGAGCGCCCTGGCGATCGCCAACGCCACGCAGCTGGTCAACTATGTCGGCACGACCGTGACGGCGGATTCGAGCAAGACCACGCTGCAGGGCGGTCAGGCCAAGTGGAGCTTCTCCATGCCGAAGGCGGCCTCGGCGACCGTGACGGTGAAGAACGAGGCCGGCGCCGTCGTCTATTCGCAGCAGAAGAGCTTCACCAGCGGCGTCCAGGAATTCGTCTGGAACGGTAAGAAGACCGACGGGACCGCCGCGCCGGACGGCACCTACACGATTTCCTTCGACGCCAAGGATTCCGCCGGCAATGCCGTGAAGCCGAGCGCGGAAGTCACCGGCAAGGTGACGGCGCTCGATTTTACTTCCGGTCAACCCTACCTGCTGATCGACGGCATGAGCATCTCGGTCTGGTCGGTGAAATCGGTCACCGCGGCGAACTGACAGGCCCGCCAAGCCCTTGCCGGGACCGGCCGGGGCGCATTGCCGAAGATGTTCATCTCAATCCAGTCGAAGTGTCGGTCATCGCTTAGCCATATTTTAAGGCGGTCGCGCTTACGCTCTCAATCGATGTGGTCGCATCGAGTGTGTTTGTGAGAGTACGATGACCGATCAGGTTAGACCGCGAGTGAAATACGTCATCGGGCCGGACGGCAGCCCCCTGACGATCGCCGACCTGCCGCCGACCGATACCAAGCGCTGGGTCATCCGCCGCAAGGCCGAAGTGGTCGCTGCGGTTCGCGGCGGGCTCCTCTCGCTTGAGGAGGCGTGCAACCGCTATACTTTGACGGTCGAAGAATTCATCGCCTGGCAGCAGTCGATCGACCGCCACGGGCTAGCCGGTCTGAGGACCACGCGCATCCAGCACTACCGCCAGTAGCGATCCTCGCGAACGATGCCGAATTTCCTGAAGGCCGGGCCCGCAGCCCGGCCTTTTTCGTTCGCCCGTCGGCTCCGCCGTTGGCCCGGCCGGGTGCGTTTCCGGGAGCTTAAGGGCGGCCGGCAATTTCCGCACGGTCGCCGAACCGGCGGTTAACGAAATTGCCGTCATTTCTGCACCGGGCGTGCCGCAACGGGACCCTTGTTAACCAGACGTTTACCATCCACTGGGAAATTCTTGCCCAGCGGTTCGGCGTCGGGCCCCCCGCGCCCCACACGGGGGATCCGGCGCCGCCGCTGCCCCCTCCGACCTCGGACAAGAACCCCCGTGAACGGCGCCGTCGAGTTCCTCAAGACCCTCGGACCTGCCCGCCTCGCCGCCATGGCGGTGGTCACGGCCCTGCTCGTCGGCTTTTTCGGCTTCATCATCATGCGGGCGACCCAGCCGGTGATGGCGCCGCTCTATTCGGACCTCTCGGTCCAGGATTCCGCGTCGATCGTGAAGGAACTGGAGGCCGGCGCGGTCCCCTACGAACTGCGCCAGGACGGCGCCCAGATCCTGGTCCCCAAGGAGACTCTGCTGCGGCTGCGCATGAAGCTGGCCGAAAAAGGCATCCCGGCCGGCGGTTCGGTCGGCTACGAGATCTTCGACAAGTCGGACGCGCTCGGCACCACCAGCTTCGTCCAGAACATCAACCATCTGCGCGCCCTGGAAGGCGAACTGGCGCGCACCATCCGGGCCATCGACCGGGTCCAGGCCGCGCGCGTGCACCTGGTCATCCCCGAACGGCAACTGTTCCAGCGCGAGAAGGCGATGCCCTCCGCCTCGATCGTGCTGAAGCTGCGCGGGACGCTCGAAGCCCAGCAGATCCGGTCGATCCAGCACCTGGTCGCCTCGGCCGTGGAGGGCCTGAAGCCGTTCCGCGTCTCGATCGTCGACGAGAAGGGCACCCTGCTCGGCGGCGGCCAGGAGGAAGACCCGCAGGGCACCGTCGCGGCCTCCCTGCAGGAGCGGACCGCCGGCTACGAGCGCCGCATGGAAACCCAGATCGAATCGATCGTCGGATCGATCGTCGGCCAGGGGCGCGCCCGCGTCCGCGTCTCCGCCGAACTCGATTTCAACCGCGTCACGCAGACCTCGGACACCTTCGATCCGAACGGCCAGGTGGTCCGCTCGACCCAGACCAAGGAAGAGAATTCCAGCTCGGCGACCGGCGACAAGGCCGTCTCGGTCGGCAACCAGCTGCCGGGCTCCCAGCAGCAGAACGGCGCCGCCGGCCGCGATGCGACCAACAGTTCCGAGGAACTGGTCAACTACGAGATCTCCAAGACCACGCGGACCGAGGTCCTGGAGGCCGGCCGGATCAAGCGCATCTCGGTCGCCGTGCTGGTCGACGGCGTCTATGCCGCCGGACAGAACGGCGAGGTCACCTACCAGCCGCGCAGCCAGCCGGATCTCGACCGCATCTCCGCCCTGGTCCGCTCTTCGGTCGGCTTCGACCAGAAGCGCGGCGACCAGGTCGAAGTGGTCAACCTGCGCTTCGCCGAGGCCCCGGCCTCGCTGCCGCTGGAGGCGCAGGCCAAGACCGGCATCATGGCGCTGATCGACTTCACCAAGGACGACATCCTGCGCCTGATCGAGCTGGGCATCCTGTTCCTGATGACCATCCTGGTCCTGCTCTTCGCCGTCCGTCCTCTGATCAAGCGCATGGTCGATCCGACCGCCGCCCAGGCCGCTGCCGGCAACGGCGTGGCCGCCCTCGGCACCACGGCGGCACTCTCGGGCGAGCCGGGCTCGACCGTCCTGCAGGTCACCCTGCCGGGCCATGTCATCGGCGCCGACGGCAAGCCGGTGCCGGTCACCGCCGGAACGGTCGGTCCGGACGGACAGGCCGCCGGGGTGCCCCTGCCCGAGAACATGAACCTGCAGAAGCTCGAGCAGGCCAAGGCGCTCGGCGCCATGCATGCCACCTCGATCCAGAAGGTCGGCGAACTGATCGTCGAGCATCCGGCCGAAGCCACGGCGCTGATCCGCGGCTGGCTGATGGAGGGCTGAACCCGCGATGGCCGCACCCGCTCCCACCCCACCGCCCGCCACGCTGGCCCAGCGCGCCACCGGCGTCGCCGCGCTGCAGGTCAGCACCAACGAACGCTACCGGGAACTGGCCGGCGCCGAGCGCGCCGCCGTGCTCCTGCTGGCGCTCGGCGAGGAACACGGCCGGGAGGTCTGGAAGCGGCTCGACGAACTGGAGATCCGCCAGATCTCGCAGGCCATGGCCAAGCTCGGCCCGGTCACGCCGGAGATGCTGGAAAATCTCTTCGTCGACTTCGTCACCCGCATCTCGTCGAAGGGCTCGCTGACCGGCAATCTCGATTCGACCGAGCGGATCCTGCTGTCCTTCCTGCCGCCGGACCGGGTCAACCAGATCCTCGAAGAGATTCGCGGACCGGCCGGCCGCAACATGTGGGAGAAGCTCTCCAACGTGCAGGAGAACGTGCTCGCCAACTACCTGAAGAACGAATACCCGCAGACCGTCGCGCTGGTCCTGTCCAAGATCCGCTCCGACCATGCCGGCCGCGTGCTGGCGATCCTGCCGGAAGAATTCTCCCTCGAAGTCGTCAACCGCATGCTGAAGATGGAGGCGGTGCAGAAGGAGGTGCTCGACAAGGTCGAGCAGACCCTGCGCATCGAGTTCATGTCCAACCTCAGCCATACCTCCCGGCGCGATGCGCACGAACTGATGGCGGAGATCTTCAACTCCTTCGACCGCCAGACGGAAGCCCGCTTCCTGACCGCGCTGGAGGAGGACAACCGCGAATCCGCCGAGAAGATCAAGGCGCTGATGTTCACCTTCGAGGATCTCGGCAAGCTCGACAGCGCCGGCGTCCAGACGCTGCTGCGCAACATCGACAAGGACAAGCTGGCCATCGCCCTCAAGGGCGCCTCGGACAGCCTCAAGAACATCTTCTTCTCCAACATGTCGAGCCGCGCCGCCGGCATGCTCAAGGAGGACATGGAGGCGCTCGGACCGGTGCGCCTGCGCGACGTGGACGAGTCGCAGGCGACCATGGTCAACGTCGCCAAGGATCTCGCCGCCAAGGGCGAGATCATGATCACCAAGTCCAAGGGCGACGACGAACTGATCTACTGAGGACCGGAAAACCAGCATGGCAGCCCCCGCCCGCTTCCTGTTCGACAAGGACTTCGCCGCGCCGCCCGTGCCGCCGAAGCCGGTCGAGGTCGTGCCCGAGCGGCCGACGATCGATCTCGAACTGCATCTGGCCGAAAAGGCGGCCGCAGAGGCGCGCGGCCGCGAGGCGGGGCTTGCCGCCGGCCGGATCGAGGGCCGGCAGAGCGCCGAGGTGCGCGCCGCCGAGCGGCTGGCCGAGGAGGCCGCCGTGCTGGTCGCCTCCGCACGCGCCCTCCTCGCCGCCCTCGATGCCGACAGGACCGCGCTGGAGAAGCAGGCGATCGATCTGGCGCTCGCCGCCGCGCGCAAGCTCAGCGCCGGGCTGATCGACCGCGAGCCGACCGCGGCCATTCGCGCGGTGCTGGCCGAATGCCTCGGCCCGTTGCGCAAGGCGCCCCACATGGTGCTGCGGCTCGCGCCCGAACATGCCGAACAGATCCGCGCCGAGGTCGACCGGATCGCCCGCGAGAACGGCTTCGACGGCCGCATCGTCATCCTGGGCGAGCCGGATGTCCGGCGCGGCGACTGCCGGATCGAATGGGCCGACGGCGGCATCATCCGCGACGGGGCGGCCCTGGAGGCTGCCGTCGACGACGCCGTCGCACGCTATTTCGCCGCCCGCGATGCCGCGGCGGCCGCCGAAAACGGCGGGAGGACCTGAGCCATGGCCGGCCCGAACGAGGGAATCGCGCTCGACGAGATGGGCAACCCAGCCCGCCAGAGCGCACTCAACGACGAACCGGTGATCGCCCGCAGCGCGGCCGAACTGGAGGCGGTGTTCGACGTCCCGGTCAAAGTGTCGGCCGTGCTCGGACAGGCGCGGATGCAGGTCTCCGACCTGCTGCGGATGACCAGCGGCACCGTTCTGGAGCTCGACCGCAAGGTCGGCGAGGCGATCGACATCTACGTCAACAACCGTCTGGTCGCGCGCGGCGAGGTCGTCCTGGTCGAGGACCGGCTCGGCGTGACCATGACCGAAATCATCAAGGGCGAGCGCTGAGCCGCGCGCCGGAGGGCTGAGCCATGAGACTGCTGATCGTCGGAACGCTGGGAGGGCAGCTCGCCGTCGCCTCGCGCATGGCGATGGACCGCGGTGCCTCCGTGGTCCATGCCGACTCGGTCGAAACCGCGCTGAAGACGCTGCGCTCCGGCCGCGGTGCCGATCTGATCATGATCGACGTGGCGCTGAATATCGGCGACCTGATCCGGCGGCTGGAGCAGGAGCTGATCCACGTGCCGGTGGTCGCCTGCGGCACGACCACCAATGCCCGGGCGGCGGTCGAGGCGATCCGCGCCGGCGCCAAGGAATATATCCCGCTGCCGCCCGATCCCGAGCTGATCGCCGCGGTGCTGGCCGCCGTCGCCGAGGAAAGCCGCGACCTGATCGTGCGCGACGACGCCATGGCGCGCGTGCTGCGCCTGGCCGACCAGGTCGCCGCCTCGGAAGCCTCGATCCTGATCACCGGCGAGAGCGGCACCGGCAAGGAGGTGCTCGCCCGCCACGTGCACCGCAAATCGAACCGCGCCGACAAGCCGTTCATCGCGGTCAACTGCGCCGCCATCCCCGAGCAGCTGCTCGAAAGCGAATTGTTCGGCCACGAGAAGGGTGCCTTCACGGGGGCGATCGCCCGGCGCATCGGCAAGTTCGAGGAGGCCGACGGCGGCACGCTGCTGCTCGACGAGATCTCCGAGATGGACCTGCGCCTGCAGGCCAAGCTGCTGCGCGCCATCCAGGAGCGGCTGATCGACCGGGTCGGCGGCGCTCGGCCGGTGCCGGTCAACATCCGCATCCTGGCGACCTCCAACCGCACGCTCGCCGACGAGGTGCGCAAGGGCACCTTCCGCGAGGACCTGCTCTACCGGCTGAACGTCGTCAACCTGAAGATCCCGCCCCTGCGCGAGCGGCCGGCGGACGTGATCGCGCTCGCCGAACATTTCGCCGAGAAATACGCCAAGGTGAACGGGCTGAAGCCGAAGGCGATCGGCGCCGAGGCGCGCCGGCAGCTGATGCGCGCGCGCTGGCCGGGCAATGTCCGCGAGCTCGAGAACTGCATGCACCGCGCCGTTCTGGTCGCCGCCGGCGACGAGATCGGCCCGGACGCCATCCTGACGCCGGACGGCGAGCTGATGGGCGCGCCCGAGCGCCCGGACCTCGACCGGACCGTGGCCCGGGCGGCCGAGACCGCCGAGGCGGTGACGCGCGCGCTGGTCGGCCGGACGGTGGCCGATGTGGAGCGCGACCTGATCCTGTCGACGCTCGACCATTGCTTCGGCAACCGCACCCACGCCGCCAACATCCTCGGCATCTCGATCCGCACCATGCGCAACAAGCTCAAGGAGTATGCCGAAGAGGGCCATGCCGTGCCGCCGCCCGGCCAGGGCGAGGCGCGCGACGTCGCCTGAGCGGGGCCCCTCCCCGGTCGCCCCCCACAATGCAAAAGGCCCGGCAACGTGACCGGGCCTTTTCGATTTCCGCGCTCGCGGATAGCCAGAAGAAAGTACCCGTCCCGGCCGGATCAGAACTTGTAGGCGATGCCGGCGCGGGCGGTGAAATTGTCGTTGCTGGCCTTGTGCGAATAGGCCTGCGACCCGCCATAGCTGCCGAGCGACTTCGAGGTCGTGTTGGCCGCCTTGCCGCTGCCGAAATCGTACCAGGAGCCGTCGAGGCGCAGCACCACATTGCCGGTGACCGCATATTCCGCACCGGCGCCGACGACCACACCGCTGTCGGACTTGCGCCGCCAGGACCAGGGCAGCCCGAAACCGGCATCGCGAATCGACTGTTCCTGATCCGAGAAAGCCAGGCCGGCGCGGCCGAACACCAGGACGCGGTCGAAGGCGAGACCGGCGCGGCCGCTGATGCTGCCGATCCAGTTGCCGTCCGCCTTGTACTGCATCTGGGACGGCGAACGCTTCGAGGCGCCGCCGGACAGCGTGCCGAGGTCGACTTCGCCGCCGATCAGGACCATCGGCGAGACCAGGAAATTGTAGCCGGCGTAGCCGCTCAGCGAGAAGCCGGAGCCGTTGAGCTTACTGCCCTTTTCGCCGAGCATCCCGATCGCGTCGGTCTCGGTCCATTTGGCGTTGTTCCAGCCGTAGCCGGCGCCGACGCCGACATAGAAGCCGCTCCAGTTATAGGCCGGTGCGCCCTGCGCCGCGGCGACGCCGGCGGTCGCCAGCACGATCACGGCGGAGGCGGCAAGACGATCGATGGCCATGGACGATTTCCCCCCGGAATCGCGAAGCGGCCTGCAAGCGCGCGCAGGACCGAATTCAACGTCTTCAAGTACCACAACCCGACCGCGGCCACTATGTCCGGGAGGTCACAGCCAGGGCGGCGCTATGGCGTCCGCGCCAAGAGGTGCCGGCGGGCGGCCGGCAGCGCGGCGGTCAGCAGGCAGCCGGTCGCCGTGACCGCAGCGATCAAGTAGAGCCCGGCATCGAAGCTGCCGGTCGCCTGCTTGATCCAGCCGACCGTCCAGGGGCCGAAGGCCGAGGACAGCGTGCCGATGCAACTGACCATGGCGAGACCGGCGCCCGCGCCGGACCCGCCGAAGACGCGCGCCGGCAGGGTCCAGAAGGTCGGATTGCCGCCATAGGTGCCGAAGGCGGCGACGGTGAAGCAGGCGACCTTCAGCCAGGGATCGCTCACGAAGGCCGCTGCCGCCACCCCCGAGGCGGCGATGGCCAGCGCGCCCGCCGCCATGCCGATGCGGTTGCCGAGCCGGTCCGACAGGCGCGGCCAGATCAGCATGCCGAGCATGCCGGCCAGATAGGGGATGCTGGCGACGAAGCCGGTCTGCGTCGTGGTGAAGCCCTGCGCCTTGAGGATCTGCGGCAGCCACAGCGTCAGCGTCATGTTGGGCGCCAGCACGCCCATGTTGATCACGCCGAGCAGGATCACATAGGGGTTCGAGATCGAGGCCCAGAAGCCGAGCCCGGCGCGCCCGGCCGCCTCGCGCCGCATCGCCTCGGCCAGCGCAGCCCGCTCGGCGGCGGCAAGGAACGCCGCGTCGTCCGGACCGTCCGGCAGCATCAGGATATAGACGAGCCCGATCAGCAGCGACGGCGCCGCCTCGATCAGGAACATCCACTGCCAGCCGCGCAGGCCCATGACGCCGTCGAGTTGGAACAGCGCGACGGCGAGCGGGCCGCCAATGACGCTGGCCAGTGGGATCGCCAGGAAGCACAGCCCCGTCGCCCGGCCGAGCCGGCTGTCCGGGAACCAGCCGCGCAGGTAGAGCATGATGCCCGGAATGAAGCCCGCCTCGGCCGCGCCGAGCAGGAAGCGCATGACGTAGAAGCTGGTCTCACCCTGCACGAAGGCCATGCCGGCGGAGACCAGCCCCCAGGTCAGCATGATCCGGCCGAGCCAGAGGCGCGCGCCGAAGCGGTTGAAGGCGGCGTTGGACGGCAGTTCGAAGCCGATATAGCCGAGATAGAAGATCGAGGAGCCGAAGCCGAAGGCGGCCGGGCCGAGGCCCAGATCGGCGTTCATGGTCAGGCTGGCATAGCCGACATTGATCCGGTCGAGGAAGCAGAACAGGAAGGCCAGCAGGCACCACGGCAGGATGTGCCGGCCGGCCCCGTGCAGGGCGGCATCCAGCGGCGTGACGCCCTGCGGCGCGGCGTTGCGGCTCACCGCCATCTCCCTCGGTTGACGGTCGAGCAGGTAGCAGGCCATGTCTGCCCCGTCGAGACCGTGCGGAGCCGACGGAATGTCATTCCACGATCATGTGCTGTTCAATGCGCGGCTCTGGCCGGAGAAGCCCGCCATCGTGCTGATGGACCGGGTCGTCACCTACGGCATGATGGCGCGCGGCATCCATGCCGTCGCGGCGGTGCTCGGCGAGGCCGGCCTCGGGCGCGGCGCGGTGGTCGGCGTGCTGGTCGACCTGCCGAGCTGGAACCTGATCCTGGCCTGCGCGCTCGCCCATATCGGGGCGACCAGCGTGCCGCTCAACGCGCTCGACGATGCGCGGAGTTTCGGCCTCGCCTTCGACGCGATCGTCACGCGCGCCGATGTGGCCGACAAGACGCAGATCCGCTGCCTGCGCATGGACGAGCGCTGGTTCGCCCTGGCCGCCGAGCGGCCCGCCGCCCCCTTCGCGCCGGACATGATCTGCCGCGTCGCCTCATCCTCCGGCACGACCGGGCGGCCGAAGCTGGTCGGCATCGACCTCAACGCGTTCCGGGTGCGCCAGGCCGCCTGGCAGACCGCCATGGACTATGTCGGCTGGGAACGGCTGATGATCCTGCTCGGCATCACCACCCACTTCGCCTTCGGCACGGCGTTGATGGCGCTATCCTGCGGCCGCACGGTCTATTTCGCCGCCGATGCCGCCGAGGCGATGCAGATGCTGCAATTGTTCCGCATCGACGCCGTGATCGCCTCGACGCGCTGGACCGAAGTCCTGGTCGCCGAGCAGCTGAAGCGCCCCGCCCCGCTCGATGCGCTGCGCTGTTTCCATTTCGGCGGCAGCTACGCGACCGCCGCCCTGATGGACCAGGTCCGCACCCACCTGACCCCGAATGCCTGCGTCCAGTATGGTTCGACCGAGGCCGGCTGCACGGCCTACGGGCCGATCGCGCGCATGCGCGGGCTGTCCGGGGCGGTCGGCTTCGTCGCGCCCTTCGCGGCGATCGAGGTGGTCGACGACCAGGACCGTCCGCTCGCCGCCGGCCGCGAGGGCATCCTGCGCGTGCGCAGCGGCAGCCTCGGCCGGCCCCATGGCGGGGCCGATCCGGCCTCCGGCGGCTTCCGGGACGGCTGGCACTATCCCGGCGATGTCGGTCGCATCGACCCGGACGGCATCCTGGTTCTGTCGGGGCGGACCGACCATCTGATCACCGCCGGCGGCGCCAAGGCCGCGCCCGAAGAGATCGAGCAGGAGCTTCGCGCCGGCCCGGGCGTGCGCGACGTCGCCGTCGGCATGTACCGGGCCTCGCCCTCCGCCCCGGCCGAGGCCGTGGCGCTGGTCGTGGTCGAGGGCCGCTTCGATCCGTTCCTCCTGAAGCAATGGGCCGACCGCACCGTCACCGGCGCGCCGATCGCCCGCTTCCACCGGGTCGACGCCATCCCGCGCGGGCCTGCCGGCAAGATCGCCCGGGAGGCGGTGCGTGCGCTGATCGAGACCGCCACCTGAGCGACGGCGCGGTCGCATCCGGACCGTTGACCGCTACGTCAGCCCGTGACACCACCGTCCCGGTCGGACGACGATCGGAGGGGCCGCGGTGAATTTCCACGAGCACGTGCTGTTCCAGGCGAAGACCTGGCCGGAGAAGCCGGCTCTGATCCTGTCGGACCGGGTCGTCACCTACGGCATGATGGGCCAGGGCATCCGCGGCGTCGCCAGGACCCTGGCGGCAGCCGGCATCGGCCGCGGCGACGTGGTCGGCTTCCAGATCGACCTGCCGTCCTGGAACCTGATCCTGTCCTGCGCGCTCGCCCATCTCGGCGCGATCGGCGCGGCCTTCGGCGGCCAGGATCCGATCGACCGGCTCGGCGTCGCCTTCAAGGCCGTCATCGGCCAGACGGACCTGTCGGCGCGAACACGCCATCGCTGTCTGGTCATGACCGAGCGCTGGTTCGATCTGGCGCCGGAGACGCGGCCGGTCCGCTTCGAGGACGATGCGGTGATCCGCGTGGTCTTCTCCTCCGGCACCACCGGCACGCCGAAGCCGCTGGCCTTCACGGCGCTGTCGTTGCGCGAAAGACTGCAGGTGGTGCGCCTGTCGATCGGCTACCGGGCGGTCGACCGGCTGATGATCCTGCTCGGGCTTTCGACCGCCTACGGGCTGGTCTTTGCGCTGGAGGCGCTCTCCTGCGGCGCGAGCCTGGTGCTGCCGCCCGATACCGGGGCGGCGATCCGGATGGCGGCGCTCTACGGCGCGGAGGGCATGATCGCCTCTCCGCGCGCGGCGGAACTGATGATCGAGGATCTGCGCCGCAGCCCGGCGCCGATGCCGGCCCTGTCGATGGCGGTGATCGGCGGCGGCCTGCTCAGTCCCGCGCTCGCCGAGGCCGTGATGGCGCATCTCTGCAAGAATGCGGTCTGCGTCTATGGATCGACCGAGACCGGCGCCATGGCCTGGGCGCCGCTCGACCGGCTGCGTGTCCCCGGCGCGGTGGGGTTCATCGCCTCGACGGCCGATACCGAGATCGTCGACGACCAGGACCGGCCCGTGGCGGCCGGGATCGAAGGTCACGTCCGGACCCGCAGTCCGGCCGACGCCCGCCCCTATGGCGATGCCGATCCGGCCGCCTTCGGCTTCGACGCCGACGGGTGGCATCGCCCCGGCGACCTGGCGCGCATCGAGGCCAACGGGCTCCTGATCCTGACCGGACGGACCGATCACCTGATCAATTCCGGCGGCGCCAAGACCGCCCCCGAGACGATCGAGGCGGCCTTCGCGGGCGCACCGGGCATCACCGACATCGCCGTCGTCGCCGTGCCGTCAGCCATCGGCCGGCCCGCCATCGTCGCCCTCGTCGTCGCCGGGGCGGACTACCGGGAGGCGACCCTTGCCGACTGGGCTGCCCGCAACGTCCGCAGCGCGACCTTCGATCGCTTCGTACCGGTCAAGGCCATTCCCCGGACGGAAAACGGCAAGATCGCGCGTGGCGAGGTTCGTCGATTGGCGGCGGCCGCGCTCGGGGCGTGATGCCGACGGTCATGGAGTGATCGTCGGTATTCGATACGCGAATTTCTCATGCCTCTGACGCAAATGAGAAATTCGCGTTGCTTCAACGGCCCGATGCGTCAGCATCCTGGGCCGTTGGTATGACGCGGCCGCGCGCCCGGAGCGCCCGAAACGCAGGCGCCAGGGTCAGGCCCGGGCGCGGTAAGGATTGAAGGTCGGCACGACCCAAAGCCGACGGACCCGCGCGGGACCTGCACCCGCCGGCGCGGATCAGAATTTGTAGGCGACGCCGCCGCGCACGGAGACCGACTGCTGCGATCCCTTGAACTCGTAGCCGCCGATATTGTCGTAGGCATGCGCCTTGCCGCTGCCGAAATCGTAGGCCGCCCCTTCCAGGCGGAGCACGATGTTGCTGGTCACCGCCTGCTCGATGCCGAGGCCGAGGACGCGCCCGGTTCCGGCCTTGTAGGTCCAGCGCGACCCGACCGGGGTCCATTCGACGGTCGCCTTGGCGTCCGAATAGGCGACGCCGGCATTGGCGTAGATCAGCGTCCGGTCGAGCACGAGGCCGACCCGGCCGCGCAGGCTCCCCGTCCACTGGCCCTCCTGCTCGATCTTGGCGCCGAACTGCGAGAGCTTCTTGCTGGCCGAGCCCTGGATGGTGGCCGCTTCCGCCTCCGCGCCGATGAGGATCATCGGCGTGACCAGGAAATTGTAGCCGACATAGCCGCCGAAGCTCGCGCCCTTGCCGTCGAGGCTGTGCTTGCGCTCGCCCGGCGGCAGGAAGAAGGGCGTGGTCTGGTCCATCCGACCGGTCTGCGCGGCATAGCCGCCGCTGACGCCGCCATAGACACCCGACCAGTTGAAGGGGGTCGCCACCTGGGCTGTGGCGCTGCCGCAGCTCGCGGCCAGCACAGCGATGAAAGCGCCCGTCACGGCTCGAAACATGATTGCCCCCGAAATGTCGATGCGTGATTCATGATCGAGTTCGCGGGCTCGCGCAATTCCGCAAGGGCAACACAGGGCCATTTTTCTGCCGTTCCCCAAAGCAAAACCCCGCCTGAAGGGCGGGGTTTGGACGTGTGACGGCCGCGAGGGTCGGCGTCGGTGTGCGGGGCAGCCCAAATGTCAGGCGACGCTTTCGGAGTAGACGTCGTTTTCATCCGGCTCGCGCAGAACGTAGCCGCGGCCCCACACCGTCTCGATGTAGTTCTTGCCGCCCGTCGCGCTCGCAAGCTTCTTGCGCAGCTTGCAGATGAACACGTCGATGATCTTGAGTTCGGGCTCGTCCATGCCGCCGTAGAGATGATTGAGGAACATCTCCTTGGTCAGGGTGGTGCCCTTGCGGAGCGAAAGCAGCTCCAGCATCTGGTATTCCTTGCCGGTCAGATGCACCCGCTGGCTGTTCACCTCGACGGTCTTGGTGTCGAGATTGACGGTCAGTTCGCCGGTCTGGATGATCGACTGGGCATGGCCCTTGGAACGGCGCACGATGGCATGGATGCGGGCGACCAGCTCGTCCTTGTGGAACGGCTTGGTCATGTAGTCGTCCGCGCCAAAGCCGAGGCCGCGCACCTTGTCCTCGATGCCGGCGAGACCGGAGAGGATCAGGATCGGCGTCTTCACCTTGGAAACGCGCAGCGTTCTGAGGACCTCGTAGCCGGACATGTCCGGAAGATTAAGATCCAGCAGAATGATGTCGTAATCGTACAATTTGCCGAGATCGATGCCTTCTTCACCCAGATCCGTCGTGTAAACGTTGAAGTTTTCGGACTTCAACATCAATTCGATGCTCTGAGCAGTCGCGCTGTCGTCTTCGATGAGCAGTACGCGCATGCCAATCCCCTCGTGTCGCCTATCCTGGGCTTGGCGCATCGGCCCCCGTTCGACCGCTGCGAAGGAACCTGTGAACCCCGACTCGGTAGCGTACCGGCCAATGGTTAACAAATTTTGATTCGTAGCGGCAAGCGGCGCGCGGGATCAGTGCAGGAATTTTTCGCATGCGTCTGACGGAAAATGTGTTTCCGCGAGTTTGCTGGTTAACGCGGCACTTCAAGAAGCACCGCTAACCGACTCTCCGGAATCAGCTCTCCGCCGAACGCCGACGATATTTTGCGATCGACCCCACATCGAACGCTCGTTCATAATGTTTGACGAAGGACGTTAATAAGCCGTTACTGAACCGCCTGAGTCGGAACGACGTCTGCCGAAAGAAGCATCCGTGGAAGCGCTCATCCGGGAAATCGCGGAAATCGGCGAACTGGAGACCTTCGGGCGGGTCGTCGGCGTGCGCGGCCTGATGATCGAGGTCGCCGGACCGCTGCATGCCATGAGCGTCGGCTCCCGCCTCCGGATCGAAAGCGGCTCGGCCCGCCCGTCGGTGCCGGCCGAGGTGGTCGGCTTCGAAGGCGGCCACGCCCTACTCCTGCCGTTCGGATCGGTGGAAGGCGTGCGGCTCGGCTGCCGGGCCGTGATCGAGGCCGCCGATGCGGTCGTCAGGCCCTCCGAGGCCTGGCTCGGCCGCATCGTCGACGCCATGGGCATGCCGATCGACCGCAAGGGACCGCTCGCTCTCGGCCCCGAGGCACGTCATCTGCGCGCCAATCCGCCGCCGGCCGCCGACCGGACCCGGGTCGGCGACCCGATCGATCTCGGCGTGCGTGCACTCAATACCTTCGTGACCTGCTGCCGCGGCCAGCGCATGGGCATCTTCGCCGGATCCGGCGTCGGCAAGTCCGTGCTCCTGTCGATGCTCGCCCGCTACACCGCCTGCGACGTGGCGGTGATCGGGCTGGTCGGCGAGCGCGGCCGCGAGGTGCAGGAATTCATCGAGGACGATCTGGGCGAGGCCGGCCTCGCCCGTTCGGTGGTGGTGGTCGCAACCTCGGACGAGCCGGCCCTGATGCGCCGGCAGGCCGCCTATCTGACCCTGACGACGGCGGAGTATTTCCGCGACCAGGGCGCCAACGTGCTGTGCCTGATGGACTCGGTCACCCGCTTCGCCATGGCGCAGCGCGAGATCGGCCTGGCCGCCGGCGAGCCGCCGACCTCGAAGGGCTACACGCCGACCGTCTTCACGGAGCTGCCGCGGCTCCTGGAGCGGGCCGGACCGGGCTTCCCGGGCGGCGGCTCGATCACCGGCCTCTTCACCGTGCTGGTCGAGGGCGACAATCACAACGAACCGGTCGCCGACGCGGTTCGCGGCATCCTGGACGGCCATATCGTCATGGAACGCGCCATTGCCGAGCGCGGCCGCTACCCGGCCGTCAACGTGCTCAAGTCGGTCTCGCGCACCATGCCGCGCGCGATTCCCGAAGCGCGCCGGCCGCTGATCACCGAGGCAAAACGCCTCATGGCGACCTATGCGGACATGGAGGAGTTGATCCGGCTCGGCGCCTATCGCAAGGGCTCCAGCCCCGAGGTCGACCGCGCCATCGCTCTCAACGGCCCGTTCGAGGCCTTCCTGACGCAGCGCAAGGAGGAATCGACCCGTCTGCCGGACTGCTACGATCAGATCGCCAAGATTCTGGCGAGCTGAGGCCGACCGCCCTGCCGCCATCTGTTGCAGGAACACAACACACGGCGAAGTCGTAGCATCGCGCCGGACGGATGCCGAAACGATGCCGATGACTCACCATTTGGCAACCGGTCTCGCCTATTGTCCTCCTCGGCTGGAGGACGGCCGCCCCGCCGCCGCGCCGCAGCGCGCTCGGGCGGAGCTGGAGCGTGACGGGAGACGAAGGCCCGACGAGGCGATCGGCAGGCCGTTGTCCCAGGGAGTATTGCGTGATGAAGTCCCGTGAAAGCCTCATTCGGGTCCGGCGCTTCCAGGTCGACGAAAAGCGTCGCCAGGCGGCCCAGGTGGAAATGATGATCGCCGAGTTCATGCGCATGATCGGCGACCTCGACGATCAGATCGTCATCGAGCAGAACCGCGTCGGCATTCACGACGTGACCCATTTCGCCTATCCGACCTTCGCACGCGCCGCCATGCAGCGCCGCGACAATCTCAAAGTGTCGGTGCGCGATCTCGAAGAGAAGCTGGCCGATGCGCAGGCCGAGTTGGCCGAGGCGATCGAGGACCTGAAGAAGGTCGAGCTGATCGAAGAGCGCGATCAGCAGCGCGACCGCGATGCCCGCGACCAGGTCGAGCAGGAAGCGCTCGACGACATGGCCGGCCGCCGCCACGCCTTCGGGCGCTGAATTCCCAAGAAATTCTGAATTCTGGTGGCTGCCGGACCCCCGGAAGCTGGACACACCGGAAGCGAAGCCCGTCGTGCGGTCAGGCACGGCGGGCTTTTCGTATTCGGGGCACCGCCTGATGCCGCCGCGCATCCCGCCGGCCACCAGGACAAGGTTACGAAAGGTGAGCTCGCTTAAGGAAGCGGAAAGGCCGGTGGCCAATATATTCAATAATTCCATTTTCAGTTCGGCGCTGGCTTCGCGGCTCTGCGCCTCACGATCTCTGGGGGCCCTTCGCCATGCAGTTGCGATCGACGCGGTTCTATGTTCGCTGCGTCAGTCTGGTGATGGGGGCGACGCTGATCGGTTGCCTCCTGGTCGGCTATCGCGCGATCGAGACGGTGCGCGTCGGCGGGCCGGCTTACGATCGGATCATCAACGACAAGGACGTCGTCGCCGACGTGCTGCCGCCGCCGCTCTACATCATCGAAGCCTATCTGGCCGTGAACGTCGCCCTGAACACCCCGGCAGAGGCCGGCGATGTCGGGGCCAACCTCGCCAGATTGCGCCGTGAATACGACGATCGCCGGGCCTATTGGAGCCGCACGGATATCGACGGTCGCGTGAAGGCCGCGCTCCTGACCGACGCCCATCGGCCCGCCGAGACCTTCTGGTCCCTGGTTCTCGACCGCTTCATGCCGGCCCTCGCCAAGGGCGATACCGCCGCCGCGCGGGCCGCCTATCCGGCGATCGCGGCCGCCTATGCCGAACACCGGCAAAAGATCGAAACGGTGGTCGCCCTGTCCAACGAGTCCAGCGCGCGCACCGAAAAGGCCACGGAAGCCGCCGTCTCGTTCAACCTGATGCTCCTCGGCGGCCTCGGCCTGCTCGTGCTGGCCATGATGGCCGGATGCGCGCTGCTGCTGGAGGCCCATCTGGTCGGACCGATCGCCCGCTTCGCCGGCGCCCTGCGCGATCTCGCCGAGGGCGGCGATGGCCGCAGCGCCCCGGAAACCGGCCGGACCCACGAACTGGTCGACATGGGCAAGGCGGTCGCTATTTTCCGCCAGAATGCGGCCGAACGCCAGTCGCTGGTCGGCGATCTCAGCCGGGCCCGGACGGAAGCGGAGACCGGTCGCAGCCGCCTGGAGGAACTCGCCTTCAAGTTCATGCGCGATTCCGACCAGATCAAGATCATGCTCGATCGCGAGGCCCATGTCGTCCGCAACTGCGCCAATGCCTTCCGCACCACGGTCTCGACCACCGAACGGGAAGCCTCCGCGGGCCTGAACTCCTCCACCGCCGCCGCCGAAAGCGTCGGTTCGGTGGCCAACGCCACCGACGAGCTGTCGCAGTCGACGCACCGGATCGCCGCGCAGGCGGTCAACGCGCAGCGCCTGACCGAGAAGGCGGCCGACGGTGCCCGTGCGGCCGAGCAGGACGTGCAGCGGCTCGCCCGCGTCACCAGCGAGATCGGCGCCTTCCTCGACACGATCACCGGCATCGCGGGGCAGACCAACCTTCTCAGCCTGAATGCGACCATCGAGGCCTCCCGCGCCGGCGAGGCCGGTCGCGGCTTCGCGGTCGTTGCCGCCGAGGTCAAGGCGCTGGCCTCGGAGACCGCCAAGGCGGCCTCCTCGGTCGCCCGGCTGCTGCAGGACATCGAGCAATGCTCCGGCACGGTGGTCACCTCGATCAGCCAGATCTCCGATGCCGTGCAGACCGTGCGGCAGCTGAACGACGAGATCGCCGCGGCGACCGTCCGTCAGAGCGAGACGACGGCGCATATCGCCACCGGCGCGACCCGCGCGGCGGACAGCACCCGCGACGCCCGCGAGACCTCGGCCAAGGTTTCCGACATCGTGCACGGCGCACGCCGGGAGGTCGATCTGGTCGAGCAGGCCTCCGGCTCCCTGTTCGACCTGGTCCAGGAATTCTCGTCCGGGATCGACGCCTTCCTGGGCACCATCTCGGACGACATGAAGGACCGGCGGTCGCTGGTCCGCCACCGGGTCGATCGGGAGATCGAAGCCACGATCGGGGGACGGCGGACGCGCGTCATGCTGCGCGACGTGAGCCTGACCGGCGGCTCGCTCGGCGTCACGGCCGGGCTGGCCGTCGACGCGCCGATCACCCTGCACTTGCCCGGCATCGATGTCGCCGGCCGCTGCGTCTGGGTCGACGGCAGCGGCGTCGGGGTCCGCTTCGACCGCAAGCTCCAGGACCTGCCGGTCGCCCTTCTCACCGCCGCAGCCGCCTGAACGGTCGGCGGGCCGGCACTCAGAGACGATAGGCCCGCATCTTTTCGTAGTAGGTGCGGGCCACGGTGGCGATCGGCTTCAGCGGATCGGCAAGCGCATCGAAGGAGACCGCCCCCCGCGGCGGACCGAAGCCCGTGGACGCCTCCACGGCCTGGTACCAGACCGGCGCCCAGACGCCGTCCTCGCGCCGCCGCCCGGGTGGCCAGGCCAGCATCTCGTCCCGGAACGGGATCGCCAGCGCATCGCACAACGCCGCCAGCGTGCGGCGCGGATCCGCCAGAATATCCGCCGCATCGACCACCGGCGGCGCCTCGCCGAGCCGCTCGGCGACCTGCTCGAAGATCTCGAACTGCTCGACGAAGCCGATATCCCGCAAGGTGACCTCGGCGCGCTTGTCGACATAGGACGCGAGCACGCTTTCGGGCGCCCGGATCAGAAAGGCGCTCTTGACCTGATCGATCCAGCCGCGGCCGAATTCCGGCAGCATGTGATGGGTCATGTGCTTCTGGTAGAAGACCGGCTTCTCGTCCGGCACCGGCCCGATCAATTGGTTGACCACCTGGCGCCAATCCCTGGACTGCGACGCCAGCACTTCTTCGCGCATCGGATGATCGAGCCCGGTATGGGCCAGATAGGCCGCATAGAAGGGCTCGTCGACCGCGGCCGTGTCGAACCGATTGCCGAAGCTGCGCATCATCGCCGTCGAGATGTTGCGCGGCCCGGACCACATGGCGATCCGCACCGGCTCATCCAGCTCGGCCAGCATGGCCGGCGGCGCCTCGCTCAGATCCTCGGGTGCCTCTGGCAGAACGATCCCGGACATCGAACCTCCCGGTCGCGGCACCGCTCGCCACGGCGCCCGCTTCTCCTCTATCCTTGCGCGGCCGGAACCGGAAGGAGATTTCATGTCGGATTCGTCGATCCGCATCGCCACCACGGAGATGCACACCGGCGGGGAGGCCGTGCGCATCGTCGAGAGCGGCTATCCGCGCCTGGAAGGCCGCACGATTCTCGACAAGCGCCGCCAGGCCCGCGAGCATTTCGACCGCTACCGGCGGCTGATCATGTTCGAGCCGCGCGGCCACTACGACATGTACGGCGTGATCCCGGTCGAGCCCGATCTGCCCGAGGCTGACATGGCCGTCCTGTTCATTCACAACGAGGGCTATTCGACCATGTGCGGCCATGCGGTGATCGCGCTCGGCCGCTATGCGGTCGACCGCGGCATCGTGCCGGCGGTCGAGCCGGTCACGATCGTGCGCATCCAATGTCCGTGCGGGCTGGTCACGGCCCATGTCGAGGTGCGCGACGGACGTGCCGGCGCGGTCTCCTTCGTCAGCGTGCCGGCCTTCGCGGCCGCCCTCGACGCGACCGTGACGGTCCCGGGCTTCGGGCCGGTCACGCTCGACATCGGCTATGGCGGCGCCTTCTACGCCTTCCTGCCGGCCGAGCGGCTGGGCCTGACGCTCGAAGCGCGCGCCGGGCAGCTGGTCGAAGCGGCCGACGCCGTCTCGGCCGCCGTCAAGGCGCAGATGACGATCGAGCATCCGCTCGAACCGGACCTGGGCTTCCTTTACGGCACGATCCTGACCGACGGCGGCGACGGCCGGCACCGGCCGACCACCAATGTCTGCGTCTTCGCCGATCGCGAGGTCGACCGATCGCCGACCGGCTCCGGCGTGACCGCCCGGGTGGCGCTGATGCAGGCGCGCGGCGACCTCGCCCTCGGCGAGACCCGCCGCTTCCGCTCGATCACCGGATCGGAATTCACCGGCGCCATCGAAGCCCTGACCGACCTGGCCGGACGGCCCGCCGTGACCGCGCGCGTCGCCGGCAAGGCCCACTATTCGGGGTCCGCGGTGTTCACGGTCGAGGCCGACGATCCGTTCCCGGACGGCTTTCTGGTGCGCTGAGGCCCGTCAGGCTCAGGCCTCCGGCTCGATCAGCGGGATCTGCGGCGCGGCCGTGCGCGGCATCGCCCCGGTCAGGCGCGGGTCGGGACCGAGCTCCAGGGCCAGCCGGTAGGGCCGGAAGCCGGAGCGCTGGTAGAAGCTGAGCGCGGCGGGATGGTCGAAGGCGCAGGTGTGCAGCCAGACCCGGCGCGGCGGCACGGGGCCGGCCCAGGCAAGTTCCAGGCACCGGTCCATCATGAAGCGCCCGATCCCGCCGCCGACGGCCTCCGGCACCAGCCCGAAAAAGACGATCTCGACCTCCCCGGCCACGCGCCGGTCCAGTTCCAGGAGGCCGATCTCGGCACCGTCCCGGGTCAGCGCATGGACCTCGACGGCGGGATCGTGGAGGATGGCGGCAAGCTCAGCGACGCTGATCGCCCGGCGCGAGAACCAGAGCAAGTCTTCGCCGATCCGGTCGTAGAGGATGCGGTACCAGGCCGGATCGGGCCGCTCGACCCGCCGCAGCGCCAAGCCCGGGGGCAACGGGCGGCCCGCAGTCATCGGCGCCGGCGGCGCGGTCATCTCCAGATAGGTGACGAGGGTTGCGAGCAGGCCCGGCGGCAGATCGGTATAGCCGTCCGTGGCGACCGCCAAGGTCTCGGGCCGATGGACCGCATCGTCGGGAGCCCCCCGGCCGGACGGGGTCGTCGCTGTCATGGCAGCCATCTCCAGAAATCTGTGCCGGGCCGGCGGCCGGTCCGGACGGACCATGCACCGGCGCTGGTCGGGCCGAATGTCGGCCTGCGGCCGGTTACGGTCCACCGCCCGCAATGCATGCGCCCTCGGGTGACCGATCCGGCGCCCATCGAGACCGAGCGAACGATGAGGCCGAGCAAAAGAGACCGGGGAACCGACGCCGAGCGTTCGCGCCACGGGGGCCGCTTGCAGACCCTGAGGCCCGCGCAACCGCGGCCGATCCCCGTCGACGGCTCGATTGCGGCCGGTTCACCCGCGATGCCCAAAGCCCAGACCGACTCGATGCGCTGCCGGCACCGAACGGCGGGCAGATCACGCTTGGCCGACGCACCGGACGCCGAGGGCGTCCGGTGATCGGGGCGTCAGCGGTAGTCGACGCCGAAGCGGTAGGCGAGGCCGAAACCGACGGTGATCTGGTTGCGGCTGCCGATCTTCTGGACGAGCGGGCTGTCGGCGGCGTCGCCGGCGAGACGGCTGTAGTTCGCCTCGAACTTGCCGGTCCATTGCGGCGTGAAGTCATAGTCGACCTTCAGGTTCGGGCCGTAGGAGTTCAGCCCGGCATCGGCCTGGTAGCCGCCCTTGCCGCCGCCGCCCTTCTTGCGCGAGAACGGATCCGGCGGCGGGGTCGGCGGACCGGAACGGTCCGGCGGGACGCTGAAATAGGTCTCCATGTATTCCTTGCTGGCGAAGGTCAGCTTCGGACCGATGGCGATCTTCAGACCGCCGAAGGGCTTGAAGATCCCTTCCACGCCGACATCCGCGACCTGGCCGTGATGTCCGCCGAAGCCCTGGCGCACGGCCAGATAGCCGCGCGCGAAGGGCAGCGTATAGTCGATCACGCCGCCGAGTTCGTAGGCCGCATCGACCTTCGGGAAACCGGCAAGCTTCTTGTCCACGCTGCGGTCGCGCGCGCCGATATAGCGGAACGACGGTGCGAAGCCGAGGCCATACTCGCTCGACGGCTCGCCCGTGAACGGATTGATCAGGAAGCGGACGCTGACGATCGGGAAGGGCGACAGCATGTAGTTGCGCGCGCCTTCGTATTGCGGCTGAACGCGCGGCCCGCCGCCGAGCGTGACGATCAGGTCGTCGCCCGGCGCCGGGAAGGCGCTCTGCGCCGCGGCGAGCCCGGTCAGGCCGGTGGTCGCGGCGGCGGCGGCGAGGATGGCGGCAAAGAAACGCATGCGTGGCTTCCCCGGAGACGGCTGTCGATCGACGATCGGAATCAATCGGCAACAGTCTATCCGAGCCGGCCTCCGGCCACGAGTGCAAGAAGGCCACGCCGCCCGGCATTCGCGGCGGCGCAGCGCGGATTTCGGCTCAGACCATGACGGCGTCGAGCATCGCCCGATAGTCCTCGGCGGTCGCCGGCCGCGGATTGGTGGCGTGGCTGTGGTCGGCGAGCGCGCCCTCGACGATGCGCGGCAGGATGTCGGGCGTGACGCCCAGCGTCGCCAGTCCGGCGGGGATGCCCAGCCGGCGGTTGAGCGCATCCAGTTCGGCCGCGAGGTCCGCCCCCTCGGGGAGCCCCATCGCGGCGGCCAGCCGGGCGATCTTCGCACCCGCGACCGCGGCGTTGAAGCGGACGACCGTCGGCATCAGGATGGCGTTGAGGGTGCCGTGATGCAGGACGGGGCTCTTCAGCCCGCCGAGCGCATGCGACAGCGCATGAACGGCGCCGAGCCCCTTCTGGAAGGTCAGCCCACCCTCGAGCGCGCCCATCATCATCTCGGTGCGCGCCTCCAGGTCCGAGCCGTTGCGCACGGCCGTCTCGATATGCCGCCAGACCCGCCCGGCCCCATCGAGCGCGATCGCCTCGGCCGGCGGATTGTAGCGCGGGCTGAGAAAGGTCTCGATGCAGTGGGAGAGCGCGTCGAGCCCGGTCGCGGCGGTCAGGAAGGGCGGCAGGCCGAGGGTCAGTTCCGGATCGCAGACCGCGCGCTTGGGGATCAGATGCGGCGAGATGAAGCCGAGCTTGCGCCCGTCTTCCAGCGTGATCAGCGCGGCCCGGCCGACCTCGGAGCCCGTCCCGGCCGTGGTCGGCACGGCGACGACCGGCGCCACCGCGGCGGTGATCTTCGGGATGCCGCCGAGGATCGCCGCATAGGTTTCGAGCGGGCCGGCATGGGTCGCCAGCAGCGCGACGCCCTTGGCGAGATCGATCGGCGAGCCGCCGCCCGCCGCCACGACGCCGTCGCAATCCCCGGCCCGGTAGACCGCCAGCGCCGCCAGACAGGCCGCTTCGGTCGGATTGGTCGGCACGTCGAGGAAGATCGCGGGCTCGCCGCCGCACAGATCCGCAATCCGCTGCACGAGCCCGGTCGCCGCCAGCCCGCGGTCGGACACGATCAGCGGCCGCTTCACGCCGAGCGCGGCAAGCTGATCCGGCAATGTGGCGACGACGCCGGCGCCGAATTCGATGGTGGTCAGATACAGAATGGCGGACATGGGCCTCTCGCGGGCGTTTCCTCGACGAGCGCGTTTCTCGCAAGCCGGGCACGCCGCGACAAGAGCCGCCCGCGCACAGGCGGAATGCGGCCGCACAGGCCGTCACATTCGAGACCAGTCTTCGAGCCGAAGGCCGTCCACACGGGAGAACTCCCGCACATTCGCGGAAATCAAAACCAGGTTTTCAGGCCACAGCTTGACCGGCAAATTGATCCGGCACCTCTTCAAGTGCCGCGGCGACGGCATCGTCGGTGAACGGCTCGATCCGATCGAGCCAGTCCCAGCCGCCCTCGACCGGCTCCAGGACGACGGCGTTGCCATCCCGGCGGATCCGCACCTCCGAGGCGTCGAAGCGAAACTCCTTCGGCAACAGAACGGCCTGGGTGTGCCCGGACCAGAACAGCTTGGCTGTCGTCACGGCCGCCTCCTCTGGCAATGTTCGATCGTGCCGAGACTATACGACCGACGCCTGCAGCAGGCCAGCCCGCCGACCGCTACACCGTCCCGACCGTCTTCAGCCGTACGCGCGGGTGGACCTCGGCCTGGCTCATGACGACGGTGTGGGCGCGGAAGCGTTCGACGATCGAGCGGACATGGGGGCGGATCGACGGGCTGGTCAGCAGGACCGGGATCTCGCCCATGCGGGCGGCATCCTCGAAGGCCTCGCGCACGGCCGCGACGAACTGGCCGAGCTTGGACGGCGCCATGGCCAGATGCTTGTCGTCGCCCTCCCCGTGCAGCGCCTCGGCGAAGGCCAGTTCCCAGGCCGGCGACATCGAGATCAGCGGCAGATAACCGGCCGGCGACAGGTTGGAGGCGCAGATCTGACGGGCCAGCCGGGTGCGGACATGCTCGGCGATGCCCTGCACCGACCGGGTGAAGCCGACCGCCTCGGCGACGCCCTCCAGGATGCCGGAGAGATCGCGCACCGAGATGCGCTCGTTGAGCAGCGCCTGCAGCACGCGCTGGATGCCGGAGACGTTGATCAGGCTCGGCACGATGTCCTCGACCAGCTTGTGTTGGTCCTTGGGCAGGTCGGCGAGCAGCTTCTGCACATCCGCATAGGTGAGGAGTTCGGCCACGTTGGCCTTCAGGATCTCGGTCAGATGGGTCGACAGCACCGTCGCCGGATCGACCACCGTATAGCCGCGGATCGCCGCCTCCTCGCGCAGCGCCGGCTCGACCCAGGTCGCCGGCAGCCCGAAGGTCGGCTCGGTCGTCTTTACGCCCGGCAGGTCGATCGCCCGCCCCTCCGGGTCCATGAGCATGAACAGATTGGCGAAGATGGTGCCGCGCCCGGCTTCCACCTCCTTGATCTTGATGATGTATTCGTTCGGCTGCAGCTGCACGTTGTCGAGGATGCGGCAGGGCGGCATGACGAAGCCCATGTCGGCGGCCAATTGCCGGCGCAGGGCCTTGATCTGGTCGGTCAGCCGGTCGGCGCCGTCCGGGCCGTTGATCAGCGCCAGCAGCGCATAGCCGAGTTCGACGCGCAGATGGTCCATCTTGAGCGCGTCGGAGATCGGCTCCTCGACCGGGGCGGTCGGCGCGGCGGCGGCCTGCGCCTTCAGCGCCTCGGCGGCGCTCTGGGTCGCCTTGTCCTTCTGGTTGCGGTCGGAGACCATGGCGAGGAAGCCGGCGGTCCCGGCGAGCAGCAGGAAGGGCAGCGTCGGCATGCCGGGCAGCATGGCGAGCGCGATCATCACCGCCGACGACATGCCGAGCGCCTTCGGGTAGCCCGACAGCTGCTTCATGATCGCCTTGTCGGCCGAGCCGGAGACGCCGGCCTTGGAGACCAGCAGGCCGGCGGCGGTCGAGACGATCAGGGCCGGGATCTGCGTGACCAGACCGTCGCCGACGGTCAGCACGGTGTAGGAATGGCCGGCCTGGCTGAAGGTGATGCCCTGCTGGACGACGCCGATGATGATGCCGCCGATCACGTTGATGAAGGTGATCAGCAGGCCCGCCACCGCGTCGCCGCGCACGAATTTCGAGGCGCCGTCCATGGCGCCGAAGAAGCTCGATTCGTCCTCCAGGTCCTTGCGCCGCTGCTTGGCGGTCTTCTCGTCGATCAGACCGGCCGACAGGTCGGCGTCGATCGCCATCTGCTTGCCCGGCATGGCATCGAGGGTGAAGCGCGCCGCGACCTCGGCGATGCGGCCCGAACCCTTGGTGATGACGACGAAATTGACGATCAGCAGGATCGCGAAGACGATGATGCCGATGACGAAATTGCCGCCCATCACGAAGTTGCCGAAGGCCTCGATGACGTGGCCGGCGGCATGGGTGCCTTCGTGACCGTGGCTCAGGATCAGCCGGGTCGAGGCGAGATTGAGCGCCAGCCGCAGCATGGTGGCGATCAGCAGAACGGTTGGGAAGGCGGAGAATTCCAGCGGATGCTGGATGAACAGGCCGGTCATCAGGACGAGGACCGACAGCGTGATCGAGACGGCGAGGGCGAGATCGAGCAGCCATGGCGGCAGCGGGACGATCAGCACCATCAGGATGGCGATGACGCCGACGGCCAGGCCGATATCGCCGCGCCGGGCGTGGCCGAGCAATTCGCCGATCGAGGGGATCTTGAGAGGCGATGCCTTCGGAGCGGAAGCGGGCTCGCCGGCGGTCGTGTCGGTCATGGGCGCGGTTCCGGACAGGGGCCGCGCCGAACGGTGGGGACGCCCGGCGCTGGGCAAAAAATGCCGGGTTTATGGTTAAGGGACGGTTAACGTCGCCATGCGCATCCGCCGCGCCGCGGACGCGCCCGCCATCGATCTGGCAATCGTTTCAAGGGGCGCCAAGAGCGGCGGCGCGGACCCACGATCTCGCCGCATCGCCGGGCGGCCCGCGCCTGTCGGCGCGGAGAAGGCCGCCGTCCGGCCGCCCTGCTCCCGACCCGACCGCCCCCGGCCGCCCTGCCCTACCGGTTGGCGAAGGTGTAGCTGCCGAGCCGGCTGGAGCCGGCGGCAGGGGCCGCGGCGGCCGTCCCGGTGGTGCCGGTCTTGGCGGCCGGGCGGGCGCTGGCCCGGTTCGGCTGGTAGAGGCCGCGCCGGTCCGACATCGGTCGGAAGGCGTCCGTCAGGCCGACCACCGTCTCGGCGGCGCCGAGCACCAGGAAGCCGTCGTCGGGCAGCATCTTGGCGATCCGGTTGAGGACCCCGCACTTCGTCTCGTTGTCGAAATAGATCAGGACGTTGCGACAGAAGACGATATCGAACTGGCCGAGCGAGGAGAAATTCTCGAGCAGGTTCAGCTTGCGATACTGCACCATCGAGCGCAGGTCGGAACGGATCTGCCAGACGTCGCCGGTCTGGTTGAAGTAGCGCAGCAGATGGTTGATCGGCAGGCCGCGCTGGACTTCGAACTGGGTATAGATGCCGGCCTTGGCCTTCTCCAGCACCTCGACCGACAGGTCGGTGCCGATGATTTCCACCTGCCAGCCGGCGAGCTTGGCCTCGTTGTCCTTCAGGCACATGGCCAGCGTGTAGGGCTCCTGGCCCGTCGACGCGGCCGCGCACCAGATCCGCAGGCGCCGCTCGCGTGCGCGCGCCAGCTGCAGTTCCGGCAGCATGTAGTTGGTGAAATATTCGAACGGCGTCTTGTCGCGGAAGAAGAAGGACTCGTTGGTCGTCATCGCCTCGACGACGAGGTCCTGCAGGGCCGCGCCACCGGGTTCCTTGACGCGCGCGACCAGGGCCGAGATCGACGGCAGCCCCGCCTTGCGCGCGACCGGCAGGAGCCGGCTTTCGACGAGATACTGCTTCTCGTTGGTCAGGACCAGGCCGGAGCGTGCCTTCAGGAAGACGCGGAGATAGTCGAATTCGGCCGGTGTCACGGGCGCCCCCCGCTCAGGATGCGGATGATCTTGGAACCGATCTGGTCCAGGGGCAGAATCTCGGAGGCGGCGCCGGCCTGCGCGACTGCGCCCGGCATGCCCCACACCACGCTGCTCTCCTCGTCCTGCGCGATGACGCTGCCGCCGGCCTTGGCGATGACGCCGGCGCCGGCGGCGCCGTCATGGCCCATGCCGGTCAGCACGACCGACAGGATGGCGGCGCCGAACAGAGGCACGGCGCTCTGGAACAGCGGGTCGACGGCCGGCTTGCAGAAGTTCACCGGCGGCAGATCGTTGAGTTGGACGACCGTGTCGTGGCCGTCCTTGCCGATCACCATGTGCTTGCCGCCCGGTGCGACATAGATGCGGCCCGGCATCAGCGGCTCGCCATGGACGCCTTCGGCGGCGCGGCGGCCGGAGGCCTTGGTCAGGTGCTCCGCCAGGATGGCCGTGAAGGTGGCCGGCATGTGCTGGGTGACGAGGACCGGCAGATTGCCGATCGCCGGACCGATCTCGCCGAAGAGCTTGGTCAGGGCCTGGGGCCCGCCGGTCGACGAGCCGATCAGCAGCACGCGCGGCGCCACGTTGGAATAGGCGCGCGTCGTGATCCCCGGCTTGCCGCCGTCCGGCCGCGCCGTCGCGGAGATCCGCCCGGGCTGGGCCGCGGGCCGTGCGAAGGGCGTGCGCTGCGGCTGCGGCGCGTGGGCCATGGCGGTGGTCGGGCGCGTGCCCGGCGCCGGGGCGGCCTCCGGCAGGCGGACCGCACGGCCGGCACGCTGGCGGGCGCGCAAGCCCAGGGTCTTCACCTTCTGGACGATCTCCGCCTTGAATTCCGGCGACGTGGTCACGCTCGCATTGGATTCCGGCTTCGGGACATAGTCGGCGGCGCCGAGGGAGAGGCACTTCAGGCTGATCTCGGCATTGCGCCGGGTCAGCGTCGATGCGACGACGACGACCAGACCCGGCTTCTGCTTGAGCAGCAGCGGCAGCGCGGTCAGCCCGTCCATCTCCGGCATTTCGACATCGAGCACGACGACGTCGGGGTTGGAGCGCATCACATCCCCAACGGCGAGCCGGCCGTTGCGATGGCTTGCGACCACGGCAAGCGCCGGATCTTCGTCGATCCAACGGCCGATCAGACCGCGGACAACGACGGCATCGTCGACGATCATCACGCGCACGGGATCGGTGACCGCGGCGCCCGAGGCGCTGGCGGCAGCAGAGGGCAACGGCATGGGACCCCGCTCAGATGAGACCGACTTCGGCGAACTTGGCTTGCACGATGTCGCGATCGAAAGGCTTCATGATGTACTCGTTGGCACCGGCCCGAATGGCGCGCGCGATGTGCGCCACATCGTTCTCGGTGGTGCAGAAGACGACCTTCGGGGCCTCCCCGCCCGGCTCCTGGCGGAGCGCGGACAGGAATTCCAGGCCGTTCATCACCGGCATGTTCCAATCGAGCAGGATGGCGTCGGGCATCTTCTGCCGGCACAGGTCGAGCGCCTGCTTGCCGTCCTCCGCTTCGACGATCTCGAACGAGAGATCTTCGAGGATGCGTCGGGCGACTTTTCGGATCACGCTCGAGTCGTCGACGACGAGGCAATGCTTCATGGCAACCACTCCACTTCCCGGTCCGGCCGGGGTCGTCATGCCGCAAGCACTTCGGCCATGCCGCCGAGTACGCGGTCCACGTCCAGGATCACCATGAGGTGACCGTTGAGGCGGTGCACGCCACCGGAAATCGCGGCCCATTTCTGATCGAGATTGACCGGGTTCGGTTCGCGGCCGGCCGTCGGCAGGGTCAGGACCTCGCCGACATTGTCGATCAGCAGGCCGTAGGACTCGCCCTTGTGCTCGATGCCGACCGCCATGGTCTGGCCGCCGTCCTGGCGCAGCGCCAGATGCAGGCGCTTGCGCATGTCGATCGCGGTCACGATGCGGCCGCGCAGGTTGAGGACGCCGGCGATCTCGCCGCGCGCCAGCGGCACGCGGGTGATCGATTCCGGCATGAACACGTCATGGACGCGCTCGATCGGCAACCCGAACAGCTGACCGCCGATCATGACGGTCACATACTGCACCGAGTCGGTGAGGCTGGTGATCTCCTCGCTCATGCCGCGATCCCATATTCGGTGGTGGTGACTTCCTTCAGCGCGGCGATCAGGCCGGCCCGGTCGAACTTGGCGATGTAGTCGTCGAAGCCGGCCTGACGGCCGCGTTCGATCGAGGCCGGCGTGCAGATGGCACTCAGCGCGAGGATCGGGATCTGGCGGTACTTGGGATGCCGCTTCAGGATCTCGGCGAACTCGTAGCCGTTCATGTTCGGCATCTCGATGTCGGAGACGACCACGTCGAACCGCCGGCCGTCGTCGAACAGCTTGAGGCCTTCGACCGCGGATTCGACGCTGGTGACGTTGAAGCCGGCGGCCTTGAGCACCGGGCCGAGCATGTTGCGGAAGAACGGCGCGTCGTCGACGAAGAGCAGCGAGCGCGTCAGGCTCTCGACCTTCATCTCCTTGCGCTGGAACCAGTCCTCGAAGGCCTGGGGCAGGTAGAAGCCGATGTCGACCACCTCGGTCGCGCGGCTCTTGATGACCGCCGATCCGAGCACGCCGGGCCGCTCGGACCCGACCTGGATGTTGAGTTCGTCCTCGACGATGTCGATGATCTCGTCGACCACCAGGCCCATGGACCGGCCGGCATCGGAGAAGACCAGCATCGGCACGCTGCCCTCGCTCTTGCGCTGCAGCATCTCGTCGAAATAGACCAGCGGCATCAGCGAACCGCGATACTGGACCAGATCGCGGCCGTTCGAATGCTCGACCTTTTCGACCGAGAATTCTTCCAGGCGCGTGACCAGCGAGAGCGGCACTGCCTTGGGCTCGGCGGAGCCGGCCCGGAACAGGAGCATCGAGATGGTCTGCGCGTCGACCCGGGCGCGGTCGTCATCGGCATCCTTCTCGCCGGCCATCTCGGCCGTCGACGTGATGCCGCCGAGCGCCTGGGCGATGCCGTTCGGATCGACGATCATGATCACCGAACCGTCGCCCAGAATGGTGTTGCCCGAGAACATGGTGATGTGCCGGAGCATCGAGCTCATCGGCTTGACCACGATTTCCTCGGTGTGGAACACGCCGTCGACGACCACGCCGAAGGTCTGGTTACCGACCAGCATGACAACGATGAAGCCGTCATCCTCGGGTCGCACCACCGCGTTCGGCGACCGGTCGGTGATGCCGAGCAGCTTGGAGAGATGCACCAGCGGGAGCAGCTTGTTGCGCAGGCGCAGAACCGGCGTATCGCGGATCCGCTCGATGCGGTGCTCGGTATTGGACTGGGCGCGAACCAGTTCGACCACCGAGAGCTGCGGGATCGCGAAGCGGTCGCCGGCCGCCTCGACGATCAGCGTCGAGACGATCGCCAGCGTCAGCGGGATCTTGATGGTGAAGCTGGTGCCCTGACCGATCACGGTCTTCAGATCGACGGTGCCGCCGATCGCGTCGATATTGGTCTTCACCACATCCATGCCGACGCCGCGGCCGGACACGTTGGTGACCTTGGCGGCCGTCGAGAAGCCCGGCGCGAAGATGAACTTGCAGATCTGCTGCTCGGTCATCTTCTCGAGCTCGGACTCGCTGGCGAGACCGTTCTCCAGGACCTTCTGGCGGATGCGATCGACGTTCAGGCCGCGGCCGTCGTCGGCGATCTCGATGATGATGTGGCCGCCCTCGTGATAGGCGGACAGGCGGATCGTGCCCTTCTCGGACTTGCCCGACGCCTTGCGCTGATCCGGCGTCTCCAGGCCGTGATCGGCGGAGTTGCGGACCATGTGGGTCAGCGGATCCTTGATCAGTTCCAGAACCTGGCGGTCGAGCTCGGTATCCTGGCCGACCATCTCCAGTTCGATCTGCTTGCCCAGTTCCTGGCTGAGGTCGCGGACGACGCGGGGCAGCTTCTGCCAGGCATTGCCGATCGGCTGCATGCGCGTCTTCATGACGCCTTCCTGCAGCTCGGCGGTGACGTTGGAGAGCCGCTGCAGCGGAACCTTGAACTCGGAATCCTCGTGCCGGCGCACGATCTCGAGCAGCTGGTTGCGGGTCAGGACCAGCTCGGACACCATGGTCATCAGGTGTTCGAGCGTGTCGACCGACACGCGGATGGTCTGGGCGGATACGCCGCCTTTGGCCGCTTCGGTCTCAGCCGCCGGATCGCGTTCCTTGGCAGGCTCCCGCCCGCCGCGCTTCTCGGCGCTGGGCGCGGTCTTGGCCGGTGCGTCGCGCTTGGGTTCGAGCTGCTTCAGCAGGGGCACTTCGGCTTCGGTCTCGCGGAAGGCGCGCTCCAGATCGTCGAGCGAATCCTCGCCGGGACGGAGCGGGCGCTCGAGAACCTGATAGACGATATCGCCGGAGGCATGCTTCGGCCCTTCGGCCTGGACCAGCGTCGGCCCGGGCTTCGCCTCGGGCGGCGGTGGAGCGGCCGCGACGGGCGCCGCAGGGGCGCCGGATTCCGCCATCCGTTCGAGCAGCTCGATCAGGTCGCGATCCGATCCGGTCGGCTCCTGTTCGGTCGCCTCGAGCTCGGCGACGAGCGACTTGATCCGATCCAGCGAAGACAGGACGAGGCTGACCGCCTGGGGCGTCACGGGGACGCCGTCGCGGAACTTGCCCATCAGCGTTTCGGCTGCATGCGCAATCGCTTCGAGCCGCGGCAGGCCTAGGAAACCGCAGGTTCCCTTGATGGTATGGACCAACCGGAAAATGTTGGCCAGGATCTTGGCATTGTTCGGATCCTGCTCGAATTTCACGAGTTCGACGTCCACGACGTCGAGGCTCTCGTTCGTCTCCGTCAAGAATTCGCGAAGGAGATCGTCCATGGCCTCTTCCTTGCCCTCTGGTGGACCGCGATCGGCTCGGGCTCGCGGTTCCTTGGGTCAAGTATCGAGGTCAAGCGTTAAGAGAGACTTGCCGAACGGGAAACTTCTAGCCTTTCCCTAGGGAATCCGGAAATCAACCGACGATATCCTGCGGCACGGCCGTGAAGACGACGTCGTCGCCTTCCTTGGCCACAGTCGCCCGCATGGCGGCGGCGCGGGCCAGAAGACCGGCATAGATCGGCTGGATCATATGCGCGTCCGGTGCCTGCTCGGGCAGACGTCCGTCAAGGATCTGGTCCACGTTCGGCGGGATCCGGGCATTGGTGCCGGTGCAGGCCAGCCGGAAGGTCGGTGCGGTCGGCGCGCCTTCGACGGTGACGCGGATGGTGCCGCCGCGCGGAATGGCGTGGGTGGCGATCAGAACCAGGTTGAGCAGCAGCTTGACCTTGTTCTTCGGCATCAGCACGCGAACGGCGGTCCATTCGATGTTGGCCTTCTCGCCGGACATGAAGTTGCGCGTGACCGCTTCGGCGTCGCCGAGATCGATCTCCGCGCCGGCCGAGCCGGCCGCCCCGAAGGCCAGACGCGCGAACTGGAGCTTTGCGGACGCCTGGCGTGCGCTCTTCTTGATGAGATCCATCGCGAAGCTGCGCATCTCCTCGCCGGTCTCCTCCTCCAGGACTTCGAGCCCGTTGGTGATGGCGCCGACCGGCGAGATGATGTCGTGACAGACGCGGCTGGCAAGAAGGGCCGCGAGATCGAGCGCGGCGATGTCGGCGGCGTCGGCCATGGCGGAAAAACTCCGGAAGGGGGCTCTGGATGGGAAAAGACGAGCCCGATTCGCCCGAATCGGGCGGATGAGGTCAGTTTTGAGATACAGGCTCGCCGTCGGATTTCAAAGCGCGCCGCGCCGCCAATCCACGGCCCCGGGTCCGAAGCCGCCTAGGGAAGTTGCCGCGACAGGGCCGGCCAGGCGGCCTCGGCCTTGGCCACGGCCCCGTCCGGATCGAGCATGAACGCGGCCCGTTGGGCGGGCGACAGGAAGAGGTAGAGCCGGTCGCGGTAGATCACCCAGATATTCGGCGCCGCCTCGGCGAGAAAGCCGCGGCCGAGCTGGAACGCACAATAGCCGGAGAAGCGCGGCGCGTAGATCTCCGGCGCGTCCCGGAAGGCGGCCTGATTGCCCTCGTTGGCGAAACGCCAGGCGGCGCCGCGCCAGTCGAGTTCCAGGTCCTGGCGTCCTTCGATCGGCCTGCCGTTGGTGAAGAAGGCGACCGGGTCCAGGCCGCCGAGCGCCAGACCGGTCAGCGGGTCGGCGAAGACCTTCGGGATCCGCGGGACGGTCTCGACCTTCTCCAGCTTCGGCAGGGGCGGCGGCGGCGGCTTCTCGGGGGGCGGCGGCGGTTCCGGAGCGGCCGGCTTGGTCTCGCCGTGCCCACCGCCGTGACCGGACTCCGCGGCCCACCCGGCGGGTCCGGCGACCAGGAGCGGTCCGGCGAGCGCGAGGGCGCGAAAGCAGCCGACAACCCCGCGTAACCATGGCGTCGCCTGAATTCCGCTAAAGTCTGCCATATTGATTCGGCCTGTCGTCATTCACGCCCAATGTCCGGAACGGCCGGGAGCGGTTTCCCGGTCTGTCGGGCATTCCAGACCCGAAGGCATGACCTCCGGTGCGGGAAGGGTGGCAGGAAGACATGAGGCCTCCGTTAAGGCAGGCCCATCCGGAATGCTTGCGTCACCACGAGGTCCTCCATGGCTCGCCCTTGGCTCACGACTATCCTTGCCGCCGTCGCGGCGTTCTTCGCCTACGCGGCGGCTCCCGCCGGCGCCCAGTCGGGTCCGCCCGGCGGCAGCTATAGCTCCAACGAACTCATCTCCACCGGACACCGCTTCTTCGGCACCGTTTCGGGCGGCCTCGCCACCGTGATCGAGAAGGCGGTCGCCCAGTATGGCCAGCCGAACGGCTACATTCTCGGCGAGGAGGGTTCGGGCGCGATCGGGGCCGGCCTGCGCTACGGCGAGGGCACCCTGCATACCCGCGACCAGGGCCAGCACCGCATCTTCTGGCAGGGTCCGTCGCTCGGCTGGGACATCGGCGGCGAAGGCGCCCGGACCATGATGCTGGTCTACAACCTGCCGGCCGTCGGGGCGATCTACAACCGCTTCGGCGGCGTCGACGGCTCCGCCTATTTCATCGGCGGCTTCGGCATGACGGCGCTGGTCAACAACAACGTCTATGTCGTGCCGGTCCGTGCCGGCGTCGGCATGCGCCTCGGCGTGGCGCTCGGCTATCTGAAGTTCACGCCCACCGCCACCTGGAACCCCTTCTGATCCCAAGGGAGCGGGGCCGGCGAATTCTCCTCAAGAGGTCGAACGCCGTCGCGGATGGACGTGCCGTCCGCTGCCCGGCATGCTAATCATCGAAATCGAGCCACGGCCGGCGGCCGCGACTGGGGCGGCCGGCGCGGTGACCGGCCCCTCGGGCGGCCGTCTGACCATGGCGGCCGTAGGATGCGGCACCCGGGCCGGCTCGGTGACGGCGCATAGCTCGGCTCCTCTGGCGGAGTGACCAGACTTGATCGAATCGGCCCTCTTCTTCGCCCTCGGATTCCTGGTCGCAGGGCTGATCGCCCTGATGATCATGCCGAGCTTCTGGCGCCGGGCCGTTCGCCTGACCCGCCTGCGCATCGAGGCCTCGACGCCGCTCAGCCTCGCCGAGATCAAGGCGAACCGCGACCAGATGCGCGCCGAGTTCGCGCGCGAGACCCGCCGGCTGGAGATGGCTGCCGCGGAGCTCCGGCGCCGCGCCGCTGAGCGTCAGATCGAGGCCGCCCGCGCGCGCGACCAGGTCGCGGCGATCGCCGGCGAACGCGACCGGATCGCCGCACAACTGGCGGCCGTCGAAGCCGATCTGGCCGCGCGCCGCGACGATTTCGACAATGCCCGCGCCATTCTCGACCACAGCCGGCACCAGGGCGAGAGCCAGGTCCACGAGGTCAACGACCTCAAGATCCGGCTGGCCGATCTGATCGCGGAGGCCGATGCCCGCAAGGTCGAGACCGCGGCGCTGCGGACCACCATCCAGGCCCTGGAGGCCAAGGCCGGTCATCTCGGCGACGATCGCAAGCAGGCGATCTACCGGGCCGAAGTCGCCGAGGCCGAGATCGCCAAGCGGGATGCGCTGATCGCCGACGAACGGGACAGGATCAAGCGCATCGAGAGCGCGCTCGCCGAACGGGCCAAGGATCTGACCGCCAAGTCCGACCGGCTGACCAAGGCCGAGGCGCGGATCGCGGTGCTCGACGCCGAAGCCGCGCGGCTGCGCGAGGCGCTGGCCGCGGCGTCGGCCGGCCCGGGCGACAACCTGACCCGCACCATGGAAGGCCTGGAACGGGCCAATGCCGATCTGGAGTCCCGCCTCTCGGCCCTGACGGCGGACCGCGACGCGCTGGCCGACCGGCTCGCCCTGCTCCAGACGGGTCCCGACGGCAACGGCAACGCGATCCTGCGTGACCGGCTGGCGGATCTCGCCGCGCGGATCGTCGACATGACCGCCACGGCGGAGGGACCGGACTCCGCCATCACGCGCATCCTGGCCGATGCCCCGGACCGGGCGCCGCCCGCCCCGACATCGCCGTCGCCTTCGGCATCCGCACCGCCGGCGCCGCCCGCGAAGGGGGGCGGCAAGCGCAAGCGCCGCGGCCTGGCCGAACGCATTCGCGAACTGAAGCCGAACGATCCCGCCGACGCGCCGCCGGCCGCCTGAATGCGGCCCAACCCGGACCGGCTTCCGGTCCGATCGGCCCTCTTGCCGTCTGACCGCCGTGGGGGTGCTGAAGAGCCCGTCGCAACGCGATCCGAAGAGGGCAATTTCAGCCCTGCCATGCCCGGGTTCGCCGCGGGCACTTCGATTTTTCAATGGCTTGGACGCCGCACTGGGGCCCCGGGACAAACCCGGGGACGACGGTATGGCGGGTTCGATATGCGCTGCTCAGCAACCGGCTATTGGGCGTCGCCCCGGCGCAGGGCCTCCAGTTCGGCGATGCGCTGATCGGCGATCGGGCCAAGCCGCTCGGTGACGGCGGCGATCAGCGCCTCGGCGAGCGTCAGCAGCGCGACCGAACTGTCCCAGCGCGACGGCACGGCGATGCGGCCGGCCAGGACGTGCTCGGCATGGCGGGCGACCGGCGAAAGCCACTGGTCGGTGACCAGCAGGATGGTTACGCCCCGGGCCGCGGCAGCCTCCGCGAAGGCCACGACATCCTCCTGGTAGCGGCGGATATCGAAGACGACCAGGACGTCGCGCCGGTTCATGTCGAGGAGATGGTCGCGCCAGACGCCGGTCCGGCTGCCGACATGCTCGACGCGCGGCCGCACGATGGCCAGATGGGCGGCCATGTAGCCGGCGAGCGCGTCGGTAAAGCGGCCGCCGATCAGATGGATGGCGCGGCGGGTATCGGCGACCAGATCGACCGCGGCCTCGAACTCGGTCGGCGGCAGGTGGCGGCGGGTCTGCTGGAGATTGTCCACGACGGCGGTCGCGAAGCGGTCGAAGGCGCTCGGCGGCGCGCCGCGGCTGCCGGGTCCCGCCGCCTTGACCAGCGGCGAGGCCGATTGTGCCTCCAATTCGCTACGCAGCGCGCGCTGGAAATCCGGATAGCCGGCAAAACCCAGCTTGGCGACGAATCGCAGCACAGTCGGCGCGCTGACGCCGGCGCGTTCGGCGAATTCGGCGACCGGCGCGAGGCCGGCGGCCGGGTAGTTGGCAAGCAGCGCATGGGCCGCCTTGCGTTCGGTCGCCGTCATCGCCTCCAGGCGGTCGCGCACCGCCTCGGCGACCGATCCGCCTTCGTCATGGATGTCCGACATGGCGCTCCTCCCCGTCGCGAGCCCTCGCCGCCCCCGGCACGCGTCGAAGGCGACCCGATTCCGGTCCGGACCGGCAGCTTACGGCACGGCGGCCCGAACCGTCCGGCACCGTCCCCATGCCTTGATGCCGGCCTTGAGCGCCTTCTCCCGCCGCCCTTCCGATCTTCGCCCCGCAGCTTCGCCATTGGAACCGAAATTCCGAAATTGACAAAACGATTTCCCATGTAATGAATAATACAGCCCCGTGCGGAAGCGGGGTTCCAGAACGCGATGCCGATGCGACCGCGCCTGTCGGGCGTGGGGCCGAGCCGTTATGTGCGGCCGGAGGGACCATGCGTGTCCGCGCGACGGCTTGCCTGGAGCACCAATGCGGAGAGGCGCGTGACGGAAGCCGGAACCGGGGACCTGGACATTTCGGAGCGCGGCGGAGCGGCTGCGACGATCGAGCGCCCGGACGGCGCCGGCCGCTGGCTGCTGGTCTGCGATCATGCCTCCAACCGCCTCCCCACACGCTTCGGCAGTCTCGGCCTCGACGCCACCGATCTGACCCGACATTTCGCCTGGGACCCGGGAGCACGCGGCATCGCCCGCCGGATGGCCGAACGGCTCGACGCCGCGCTCGTGCTGTCGACCGTGTCGCGGCTGGTGATCGACTGCAACCGCCTGCCGAGCGATCCCGATTCGATCGTCGCGGTCGGCGAGACGACGCCGGTGCCCGGCAATGCGGCCATCGACGCGGCCGAGCGCGAGCGTCGTGTTGCGGAAGCCTACACGCCCTATCATGAGGCGATCGAGGCGGCGCTCGGCCGGCGCCTCACGCAGCCCGGCCCGGTCGCGCTCTGCGCGGTCCATACTTTCACACCGGTGATGCGCGGCGTGGCACGGCCCTGGCATGTCGGCATCGTCCATCATCCGGACGATGCGCTCGCCGACCGGATCATCGCCATCCTGAGCCGAGAGCCGGGCCTCGTCGTCGGCGACAACGAGCCCTATGCCCCGGCCGACCGGGTCTACCATACGCTCGACCGGCACGGCACCGCCCGCGGCCTGGCGACCGTCATGATCGAGGTCCGCAACGACCTCGTCACCACCGACGAGGAGGAACGCCGCTGGGGCGACCGCCTCGCCGCCGCTCTCGACGAGGCCCTTGCGGCCCTGCCGGGCGCATGAAGCGGATCCCTCCGCGAACGACGGAGCGGGACGCCTGAAGGAGGAATTGCAGGGAAGTCCATTCGGAGCCAATCGATACGGGGGTCATTGTCATGAGCAGCCTGGACGCGGACCAGTATTCCGATCGCGACAAGAAGGAAGACGTGCACATCCTCCATTCCATGGGCTACGCCCAGGAACTGGAACGGCGGATGAGCCGCTTTTCGAACTTCGCCATCTCCTTCTCGATCATCTGCATCCTGTCCGGCGGCATCAATTCGCTGGCCCAGGCCACCTCCGGCGCCGGCGGCGCGGCGATCGGCTACGGCTGGCCGCTCGGCTGCCTGATCTCGGGCGTCTTCGCCCTGGCGATGGCGCAGATCGCCTCGGCCTATCCGACGGCCGGCGGCCTCTACCACTGGGGTTCGATCCTCGGCAACCGCTTCACCGGCTGGGTCACGGCCTGGCTGAACCTGCTCGGCCTGGTCACCGTGCTCGGTGCCATCAATACCGGCACCTGGGGCTTCTTCGCCGGCTCGATCGCGCCCTGGTTCGATATCGCCACCGACACGACGACCTCGGCGGGCTTCCGCAACCAGATCGTCTTCGTGGCGGCGATCACCTTCGTGCAGGCGCTGATCAACCATTTCGGCATCCGCCTGACCGCCAAGCTGACCGACTTCTCCGGCTACCTGATCTTCGCCACCGCGATCGTGCTGACGGTCGTGCTTCTGTTCGGCGTCAAGACCTGGGACTTCCAGCGCCTGTTCACCTTCACCAACTATTCCGGTCTGCCGGAGGGTGATGCGCCGATCTGGCCGAAGGGCGACAATATCTGGTATATCTTCGCGCTCGGCCTGTTGCTGCCGATCTATACCATCACGGGCTACGACGCCTCGGCGCATACCTCCGAGGAGACCCAGAAGGCCGCCCATTCGGTGCCGGCCGGCATCGTCTCGTCGGTCTGGTGGTCGTTCCTGTTCGGCTACCTGATGCTGTGCGCCTTCGTGCTCGCGATTCCCGACATGAACGAGGCCGCCAAGCAGGGCTGGAACGTCTTCTTCTGGACCATGGATTCGGCCACCCATCCGAAGGTCGCCCAGGCGCTCTACATCGCCATCTTCGTCGCCCAGTTCCTGTGCGGCCTGGCCACCGTCACCTCGGTGTCGCGCATGATCTTCGCCTTCGCCCGCGACGGCGGCCTGCCGGCCTCGGGGCTCCTGTCGAAGGTCAGCCCGGCCCATCGCACGCCGGTGGCGGCGATCTGGACCGGCTCGACGCTGGCGGTCCTGTTCGTTTGGGGCGCCTCGCTGGTCACCATCGCCGGCTCGTCGGCCTATACGATCGTCGTTTCCTGCACGGTCATCTTCCTGTTCATCTCCTTCACCATCCCGATCGCGCTCGGCATGCTGGTCTACGGCACGTCGAAGTGGCCGAAGCCGGGCCCGTGGAACATGGGCGGCTTCCTGTTCCGCATCGTCGCCTTCCTGTCGGTCGTGGCCATGGTGGCGATCTTCCTGATCGGCATCCAGCCGCCGAACGACTGGGCGCTCTACATCACCGTCGGCTTCCTGGTGCTGACCGCAATCGTCTGGATCGCCTTCGAGAACAAGCGCTTCCAGGGCCCGCCGATCGGCGACATGATCGCCAAGCGGCAGCGCGACATCCGGGAAGCCGAGAAGGCCGTGGGCGAGATCTGATCCCGGCCGACCAGTGCGGGACGGGCTCGATCCGTCCTGCCGCCTCCGACCCTTGACCGACCCATCCGACGCCCGCCGTCGGCAGCGAACCCGAGACGATCATGACCGAGACGAGCCCGATCCGGACCGCCGAAGACGCCGCCCGCTACATCCGCGAACGCGACATTCCCTACGTCAAGGTCGGGGTCTTCGACACGGACGGGATCATGCGCGGCAAGTACATGGCCCGTGACAAGTTCCTGTCCGCATTGGAAAAGGGCTTCGGCTTCTGCGACGTGGTGCTGGGCTGGGATTCCAACGACCAGCTCTACGACAACGTCACCCTGACCGGCTGGCACACCGCCTATCCGGATGCCGAGGTGCGCGTCGTGCCGGAGTCCATGCGCACGATCCCGTTCGAGGAGAACGTGCCGCTGTTCCTGGCCGAATTCGCCGGTCCGCACGAGGCGGCCTGCCCGCGCGGTACGCTGCGCCGGGTGCTCGACCGCGCCGCGAGCCACGGCTACGGCGTGATGAGCGCGGTCGAGTTCGAATTCTTCGTCTTCGACGAGACGCCGCACTCGGTGCGCGAGAAGAAATACAAGAACCTGACCAACATCACGCCGGGCTTCTACGGCTATTCCATGCTGCGCTCAAGCGTGCATGCCGAGTTCTACCAGGAACTGCTCGATACCGCCCGGCTGATGGATTTCGAGATCGAAGGCCTGCACACCGAGACCGGCCCGGGCGTGCTCGAAGCCGCGATCCGGGTCGACAACGCGCTCGCCGCCGCCGACAAGGCCGCGCTCTTCAAGACCTACACCAAGATCCTCGCCCAGCGGCGCGGCTGGATGGCGACCTTCATGGCCAAGTGGTCGAAGGACTGGCCGGGCCAGTCCGGCCATATCCACTGCTCGCTGACCAAGGACGGCAAGGGCGTGTTCCATGACGCCTCCAAGCCGCACGGCATCTCCGACACCATGCGCTGGTGGATCGGCGGCCAGCAGGCGCTACTGCCGGAACTGCTCGCCATGGTGGCCTGCACGGTCAACAGCTACACCCGCCTGATCCCGGGCTTCTGGGCGCCGACCGACGCCACCTGGGGCATCGAGAACCGCACCTGCGCGCTGCGCGCCATCCCGGGTTCCGAGAAGTCGCAGCGGGTCGAGTTCCGCATCGCCGCCGCCGACATCAATCCCTATATCGCGCTCGCCGCCGCGATCGGCGCGGGCCTCTGGGGCATCGAGAACCGGATCGAGCCGGATGCGCCGGTGGTCGGCAACTCCTATGCGAAGAAGCACCCGGCCAAGCGCCAGCTGCCGCGCACGCTGTGGGATTCCGCCCAGCGCCTGAAGGCCTCGAAGGCCGCCCGCTCGCTGTTCGGCGACACCTTCGTCGACCATTATGCCGCCACGCGCGAATGGGAAGAGCGCGAGTTCCGCCGCGCCATCACCGATTGGGAGATGGAGCGCTACTTCGAGATCATCTGATCGATCCCGTCGCCGCCCTGGGGCGCGGCCTTCAGGCCGCCCCTCCGCCACGCCGCTTCGCGCCGGCCTTCCCCCGCCCGGCCCCTTGCGAAGACCATCGAGGTTCCGACATGTCCGCCAGAATCCAGTGCATCTCCCCCGTCGACGGCAGCCTCTACGTCGACCGCCCCGTCGCCACGCCGAGCGAGATCGACGCCGCGCTCGCCCGCGCCCGCGCCGCCCAGAAGGCCTGGCGCCGGGTGCCGGTCGGCGAGCGCGCCCGGCTGGTCGGCGGGCTGGTCGAGGCCATGAAGGCGATGGGCAACCGGATCGGCGAGGAACTCGCCTGGCAGATGGGCCGCCCGATCCGCTACGGCCAGGGCGAGCTGCGCGGCGTCGAGGAGCGCACCAACTACATGGTCGGCATCGCCGAGGAGGCGCTCGCCCCGGTGCTGCCGAAGGACGTGCGCCCCGGCTTCGAGCGCTACGTCACGCGCGATCCGCTCGGCATCGTCTTCACCATCGCGCCGTGGAACTATCCCTATCTGACCACCGTCAACTCGGTCGTCCCGGCCCTGATCGCCGGCAATGCCGTGATCCTGAAGCATGCCGCGCAGACGCTCCTGGTCGGCGACCGCTTCCAGGAGGCCTTCGACCGGATCGGCCTGCCGGCCGGCCTGTTCCAGCATCTGGTCCTGTCGCACGAGCAGACGATCGGCATCATCGCCGGCGGCCACGTCAACCATGTCGCCTTCACCGGTTCGGTCCCGGCCGGCCGCGCCATCGAGCGCGCCTGCGCCGGCACCTTCACCACCTGCGGCCTGGAACTCGGCGGCAAGGACCCGGCCTATGTGATGGCCGACGCCAACCTGCCCTTCGCGGTCGAGAACCTGGTCGACGGCGCCTTCTTCAATTCCGGACAATGCTGCTGCGGCATCGAGCGCATCTATGTCCACGAGAGTCTCTATGACGGCTTCGTGCAGGGCTTCGTCGACCTGACCGCGAAATACGTGCTCGGCAGCCCGCTTTCCGCCGACACCACGCTCGGCCCGATGGCGCGCACCAACCTCGCCGACGTGGTCCGCCGCCAGACCGCCGAGGCGATCGCGGCCGGCGCCACCGCGCATCTCGATCCCGCCGCCTTCCCGGAGAACCGCGACGGCTCGCCCTATCTGGCGCCGCAGGTGCTGACCGGGGTCGGCCATGCCATGAGCGTGATGACCGAGGAGAGCTTCGGCCCGGTCGTCGGCATCATGAAGGTCAAGGACGACGCCGAGGCGATCGGGCTGATGAACGACAGCCCCTACGGCCTGACCGCCTCCATCTGGACCGAGGACGTGGCCGCCGCCAAGCGCGTCGGGGAAGAGGTCGAGACCGGCACCGTCTACATGAACCGCTGCGACTATCTCGATCCGGGTCTCGTCTGGACCGGCGTCAAGGATACCGGCCACGGCGCCGCCCTGTCGGCGATCGGCTACGACGCCCTGACCCGCCCGAAGAGCTACCATCTGCGCCTGACCACGAACTGAGCCGACGGCCGCCGGGCCGGCGGCCGGACCTCCCCCTTTCCGAAGAGACAGCCATGACGCTCCGCGCCAACTGGAACTACCCGACCGCCGTCCGCTTCGGCGCCGGCCGCATCGCCGAACTGGCCGATGCGCTCGCCGTCGCCGGCATCGCCCGTCCGCTGCTGGTCACCGATCCGGGCATCGCCCGGCTGCCGATGCTCGCCAAGGTGCTCGACGGCCTCGCCGCGGCCGGCCGTCCCGCCCTGGTCTTCTCCGACGTGAAGCCGAACCCGGTCGAATCCAACATCGCCGCCGGCGTCGCCGCCTACAAGGCCGGCGGCCATGACGGCGTGATCGCCTTCGGCGGCGGCTCGGCGCTCGACGCCGGCAAGGTGATCGCCTTCATGACCGGCCAGACCCGGCCGATGTGGGACTTCGAGGATATCGGCGACTGGTACACCCGCGCCGATCCGGCCGGCATCGCCCCGGTCGTCGCCGTGCCGACCACCGCCGGCACCGGTTCGGAGGTCGGCCGTGCCGGCGTCATCACCAACGAGGCGTCGCACACCAAGAAGGTCATCTTCCACCCGAAGATGATGCCGATCGTCACCATCTGCGATCCGGAGCTGACCGTCGGCCTGCCGGCCTTCCTGACCGCCGGCACCGGCATGGACGCGCTCGCCCATTGCCTGGAGGCCTATTGCGCGCCCGGCTACCACCCGATGGCCGAGGGCATCGCGGTCGAGGGCATGCGGCTCTGCAAGGAGTTCCTGCCGCGCGCCGTCAAGGACGGCACCGATCTTGAGGCCCGCGCCCACATGATGTCGGCCGCCGCCATGGGCGCCACCGCGTTCCAGAAGGGCCTCGGCGGCATCCATGCGCTCAGCCATCCGGTCGGCGCGCTCTACGACACCCATCACGGCATGACCAACGCCGTGTTCATGCCCTACGTGCTGTTCTTCAACAAGAAGGCCATCAAGGACAAGATGGAGCGGCTTGCCCGCTGGCTCGACCTGGAGCGCGGCAACTTCGCCGCCGTGATGGACTGGATCCTGGAGCTGCGCGAGGAGATCGGCGTCCCGCACACGCTGGCCGGCCTCAAGGTCGACGATGCCAAGGCCGACCTGATCGCCGAGATGGCCATCGTCGACCCGACCGCCGGCGGCAACCCGATCCCGCTCGACAAGGCCGGCGCGCTCGAGATCTTCGAGAACGCCATCCAGGGCGACGTGAAGAGCAAGATCGACTGATCGCGACGGGCGGCGGCCCGACCGGTGCCGCCGCCCCGCCCGACCTCGTCCACGCGGGTCGCCACCGGCCCGCGTGGCGTCCGCCGGCTTGGTTTCTGTTCGCTCCGGAGCGCAACCGCATGACCGACCTTGCAGACCGCGCCGCGTCGCTCGCCTGCTGGTCGGGTCCGGTCACGCCGCGCCCGCTCTCGGGCGGCATGACCAACGCGAATTTCGTCGTCGAGGACCGGGGTGCGCGCTATGTCGTGCGCATCGGCGGCGACATTCCCCACCACGGCATCCTGCGCCGCAACGAACTGGCCGCCAGCCGGGCCGCCGCCGAGATCGGCGTCTCGCCGCCGGTCTTCCATGTCGAGCCCGGCGCCCTGGTGGTCGGCTTCATCGAGGGCCGCACCTTCACGCCCGAGGACGTGCGCGATCCGGCCAACCTGCCGCGCCTCGTCGATCTCGTCCGCCGCGCCCATACCGAGATCCCGAAAGCCCTGCGCGGGCCGGCGCCGCTGTTCTGGGTGTTCCATGTCCTGCGCGACTATGCCCACACGCTGCGCGAGGCCGGCAGCCGGCATGCCGCGGCGCTGCCCGGTCTGATGGCCGATGCCGACCGGTTCGAGCTCGCGGTCGGGCCGGTCGACCTGATCTTCGGCCACAACGACCTGCTCGCCGCCAATGTCATCGACGACGGAAGCCGGCTCTGGCTGGTCGACTGGGACTATGCCGGCTTCAACTCGCCCCTGTTCGATCTCGGCGGCCTCGCCTCCAATTCGGAACTCGGCCCGGCAGCGCGGCAGGCGCTGATCGAGGCCTATTTCGAGCGGCCGCTCGACGACGCCCTCGCCCGCCGCTTCGCCGCCATGACGGCCGCCTCGCTGCTGCGCGAGACGCTGTGGAGCATGGTCTCGGAGATCACCAGCACGATCGACTTCGACTACTCGGCCTACACGGCCGAGAATTTCGCCCGCTACGAAATCGCCCGCGCGGCCTTCGCCGCCATGGAGTCCGCATGACCGACCTCCCCTCCTCGGCCAAGATCGTCATCATCGGCGGCGGCATCGTCGGCTGTTCGACGGCGCTGCATCTCGGACGCATGGGCCAGACCGACGTGATCCTGCTGGAGCGCGGCCGGCTCACCTCCGGCTCGACATGGCACGCCGCCGGCCTGGTCGGCCAGCTCCGGACATCGGCCAACATCACCCGGCTGCTCGGCTATTCGGTCGATCTCTACAACCGCCTGGAGGCCGAAACCGGCCAGGCGACCGGCTGGAAGCGCAATGGCGGGCTCCGCCTCGCCTGCCGGCCGGAACGGATGATCGAGGTCAAGCGCCAGGCGACCACGGCGCGCTCCTTCGGCCTCGACATGCATGTCATCTCGCCGACGGAGGCGCAGGACCTCTGGCCGCTGATGCAGGTCGACGACGTGGTCGGCGCCGCCTTCCTGCCGACCGACGGCCAGGCCTCGCCCTCCGACATCTCCGCCGCGCTCGCCAAGGGCGCCCGCATGGCCGGCGTGACCATCCGCGAGGGCGTCGCCGTCACCGGCATCGCGGTCGAGAACGGCCGGGTCGTCGCGGTCGAGACCGACCAGGGCCGGATCGCCTGCGAGAAGGTCGTCATCTGCGCCGGCCAGTGGGCGCGCGCGGTCGGCCGGATGGCCGGCGTCAACGTGCCGCTGGTCTCCATCCAGCACCAATATGTCATCACCGAACGCATCGCCGGCGTGACCCCGACCCTGCCGACTTTGCGCGACCCCGACCGCCTGACCTACTGGAAGGAGGAGGTCGGCGGACTGGTGATGGGCGGCTACGAGCCCAACCCGAAGCTCTGGGATGTCGATCCGCCGCCCTCGCCCTTCGAGTTCCAGCTGCTGCAGCCCGATTTCGATCACTTCGAGCCGATCATGGAGCTGGCGCTCGGCCGCGTGCCGGCCCTCGCCGAGGCCGGCATCAAGCAGATGATCAACGGGCCGGAGAGCTTCACGCCGGACGGCAACTTCATCCTCGGCGAGGCGCCGGAGGTGAAGAACGTGTTCGTCGGCGCCGGCTTCAACGCCTTCGGCATCGCCTCGGGCGGCGGCGCCGGCATGGCGCTCGCCGAATGGGTCGCCACCGGCGCGCCGCCCTTCGATCTGTGGACGGTCGACATCCGCCGCTTCGGCCGCAACCACCACGACCTCGACTGGCTGCGCACCCGGACCATGGAGGCCTATGGCCGCCACTACACCATGGCCTGGCCGTCCGAGGAGCCCGAGGCCGGCCGCCCGCTGCGCCGCTCGCCGCTCTACGACCGCCTGCAGCAGGCCGGCGCCTGTTTCGGCGAGAAGCTCGGCTGGGAGCGTCCGAACTGGTTCGCCGACCGGGCCGCCGGCGAGGAGCCGGTCGACCGCTATTCCTTCGAGCGCCCGAACTGGTTCGCCGCGGTGGCGCGCGAACACAAGGCGGCCCGCGAAGGCGCGGTCCTGTTCGATCAGACCAGCTTCGCCAAGTTCGAGCTGGTCGGCCGCGACGCCGAGGCCGCGCTCACCTGGATCTGCGCCAACGATGTCGCCAAGCCCGCCGGCCGCATCGTCTATACCCAGATGCTCAATGCCCGCGGCGGCATCGAGGCCGACGTGACCGTCACCCGGCTCGCATCCGACCGCTACCTGATCGTCACCGGCACCGGCTTCGCCACCCACGATTTCCACTGGATCACCAGCAACATCCCCGACGGGCTCGACGCCCGGCTCGTCGACGTGACCTCGGCCCAGGCCGTGCTGGTGCTGATGGGGCCGCTGGCCCGCGCCATCCTGGAGACCCTGACGCGGGACGACATCTCCAACGCTGCCTTCCCGTTCGGGCGGGCGAAGCGCCTCTCGGTCGCCGGCTGCCCGGTGCTGGCGCTGCGCGTCACCTATGTCGGCGAACTCGGCTGGGAACTGCATGTGCCGGTCGAATTCGCCGCCACGCTCTACGATGCGCTGCATTTCTCCGGCGGCCCCTACGGCCTCGCCAATGCCGGCTACCGGGCGATAGAGACGCTGCGGCTGGAGAAGGGCTATCGCGCCTGGGGGGCGGAGATCGGGCCGGATCACTCGCCGCTGGTCGCCGGCCTCGGCGGCTTCGTCAAGCTGAAGACGGCGATCCCGTTCCTCGGCCGCGCCGCCCTGGAGGCCCAGGCGGCCGCACCGCTGCCGCGCCTGCTCGCCGGCTTCTCGGCCGATCCGGCCGTGACGCTGCTCGGCCGCGAGACGATCTATCGCGACGGCGAACGCGTCGGCTGGCTCGCCGGCGGCGGCTTCGGGCATACGGTCGGCCGCGCGCTCGGCTACGGCTATGTGCGCCGCCCTGAAGGCGTCGATCGCGACTACGTCCTGTCGGGACACTACGAGTTGGAGGTGGCGGGCGAGCGGGTTCCGGCCGAGGCGTTCCTGGAGCCGCCCTACGATCCGACCGGAATCAGAATCCGAGCATGATTAAGGCGCGGATCGCCTTCGGACTGGAGCCAATTCAAGGTGGGAAAGAAAGGCGGACGGCCGATGCGGCCATCCGGGGAATGATATTCCCAATTTCGTCCCCTGCATGGAAAGCGCCCGCACCAATACCCGTGCTTTCCTGCTGAAATCGATCCCGGACCCCATTGCGCAGCTTGTCCGGTTGGGATTTGATCATCCGATCAGACGGGGGTGCCATGCGTCCCCGGCATAGACGCGGCGGGCGCCCCGCCCGCCAGGAATCCGTCCGGACGGCGTCTGAGACGACCGGTCCGCGACCATCGAGCTTCGAGCGAGGGAGAGCCGTTCCATGAAGTCAGTCCTGAAAACAGGCGTACTGGCCCTGTTTGCCGCCGCCATGCTGGGCGGTACCGCAGCCAGCGCGAAGACCCTTGTCTATTGCTCGGAAGGCAGCCCGGAGAACTTCACCCCGGCCCTCAACACCACCGGCACCTCCTTCGACGCGGCTCGTCCGGTCTACAACCAGCTCGTCGAGTTCGAGCGCGGCACCACGACCGTCGTCGCCGGCCTCGCCGAGAAGTGGGCCGTCTCCGAGGACGGCAAGACGATCACCTTCAATCTGCGCAAGGGCGTCAAGTTCCACTCCGGCGTGAACGGCTTCAAGCCGACCCGCGACTTCAACGCCGACGACGTGCTGTGGTCGTTCAATCGCCAGTGGAAGGATGATCATCCCTACCACAAGACCTCGGGCGGCAAGTACGACTACTTCGACGACATGGACATGCCGAAGCTGCTCGAGTCGATCGAGAAGAAGGACGACTACACCGTCGTCATGAAGCTGAAGGAGGCCAATGCGCCGATCATGGCGAACCTCGCCATGGACTTCGGCACGATCCATTCGGCCGAATATGCCGACATGCTGCAGAAGGCCGGCAAGCTCGAGCAGCTTGACCAGATCCCGGTCGGCACCGGTCCGTTCCAGTTCGTCGCCTACCAGAAGGACGCGGTGATCCGCTACAAGGCGTTCGATGCCTATTGGGGCGGCAAGTCCAAGATCGACGACCTCGTCTTCGCCATCACGCCCGACCCGACCGCCCGCCTTGCCAAGCTGAAGAAGAACGAGTGCCAGGTCATGATCGCGCCGCGGCCGGCCGATCTGGAAGAGATCAAGAAGGACGCCAATCTCCAGCTGCTCAACCAGCCGGGCCTGAACATCGCCTATTGGGCCTTCAACACCCAGAAGGCGCCCTTCGACAAGAAGGAAGTCCGTCAGGCCTTCAACATGGCGATCGACAAGGCCGCCATCATCCGCGACGTGTACCAGGGCGCCGGCCAGGCCGCGAAGAACCTGATCCCGCCGACCATCTGGTCCTATAACGACAGCGTGAAGGACTATCCGTTCGATCCGGCCAAGGCCAAGGCCATGCTGGAGGCCGCCGGCGTCAAGACGCCGCTCGAGATCGACCTGTGGTGGATGCCGGTGCAGCGTCCCTACAACCCGAATGCCAAGCGCATCGCCGAGATGATGCAGTCCGACCTCGCCAAGCTCGGCATCAATGCCAAGCTGGTCTCCTACGAGTGGGGCGAGTATCGCAAGCGCATGCAGCAGGGCGAACACCTGACCGGCCAGCTCGGCTGGACCGGCGACAACGGTGATCCGGACAACTTCTTCTTCCTGCGCGGCTGCACCGGTGCCCGTCCGGGCGGTCAGAACCTGACCAAGTGGTGCAACAAGGAGTTCGAGGATCGCCTGATCAAGGCGCGCGGCATTTCCGACGTGAAGGAGCGCACCAAGCTCTACGAGGAGATGCAGGCGATCATGAAGGAAGAGGCGCCGGACATGACCATCGCCCATTCGGTGGTCTACGAGCCGGTCCGCAAGGAAGTGAAGGGCTGGAAGATCTCGCCCTTCGGCCGGCATGAGTTCTACGGCGTGGAACTGAACTGACCGCGATCCCGCCCGATGCATGAGGGAGGCCGGCGGGGGCGACCCTGCCGGCCTCTTTCGATCGGGCCACGCCGCCGGCATGCCGCCGGCGGACCGGATCTTGCTTTGCGACTGAAGACGATGCCGCTGAAGACGATGTCCGACGGTGCCGCGACACACGCCGTGCGGACCGCAGCGGGTCGCCGACGCCTTCCCAGCCCCGGCCGCCGGAGCCGTGCATGATCAAGTATTTCCTGCGCCGTCTGGCGCTGACCCTGCCGACCTTCGTGGCGCTGATGTTCGTGACCTTCGTGATGATCCGGCTGGTGCCGGGTGATCCGGTCGAGGTCCGCACCGGCGAACGCGGCATCGCGCCGGAACGACTGGCCCAACTGCGCCACGAGATGGGGCTCGACCAGCCGATCTGGAAGCAGTTCGTCGACTATGTCGTCGGGCTGCTGCACGGCGATTTCGGCACCTCGCTGGTCACCTCCGAGAAGGTCCTGACCGAGTTCTCGGTGCTCTTCCCGGCCACGATCGAACTGTCGCTCTGCGCCATGCTGTTCGCCGTGCTGATCGGCGTCCCGGCCGGCGTCATCGCCGCCGTCAAGCGCGGCGGGCCGTTCGACCATGGCGTCATGGGCGCCTCGGTGATCGGCTTCTCGATGCCGATCTTCTGGTGGGGCCTCCTCCTGATCATGCTCGTGTCCGAGCGCTGGGGCCTGACCCCGGTGTCCGGACGGCTCGACCCGATCAAGTTCTACTTCGACAGCGTGACCGGCTTCATGCTGATCGACAGCATCCTGTCCGGTCAGGAGGGCGCCTTCCTGGATGCCGTCCAGCACCTGATCCTGCCGACCATCGTGCTCGGCACCATCCCGCTCGCCGTGATCGCGCGCATCACGCGATCGTCGATGCTGGAGGTTCTCTCGGAGGACTATGTCCGCACCGCCCGCGCCAAAGGCCTGTCGCCCTTCCGGGTGATCGGCCTGCACGCGCTCCGCAACGCCATGATCCCCGTCGTCACCTCGATCGGCCTGCAGATCGGGACCCTGCTGGCCGGCGCGGTGCTGACGGAGACGATCTTCTCCTGGCCCGGCGTCGGCAAGTGGCTGATCGAATCGATCGCCCGGCGCGACTATCCGGCCCTGCAGGGCGGCATCATGCTGATCTCGTCCATCGTCATCATGGTCAACCTCCTGGTCGACGTGATGTATGGCGCCATCAATCCGAGGCTCCGCCATGCCCGCTGACACTGCTGTCCCCGCCGGCGCTGCAGCCCGGCCTGCGGCCCCCCAGAGCCCGCTTGCGGAATTCTGGTCGTCCTTCACCGAGAACCGCGGCGCGGTCTTCGGCATGGTCATCCTGGTGCTGATCGCACTGACCGCCGTTTTCGCCGATTTAATCGCGCCCTATTCGCCGATCGAGCAGTTCCGCGACTTCACCAAGCTGCCGCCGGTCTGGGACGACGGCGGCAACTGGCGCTTCCCGCTCGGCACCGATGCGCTCGGCCGCGACACGCTGTCCCGGCTGATCCACGGCGCGCGCATCTCGCTGTTCATCGGCCTGTCGGTGATGGTCGTCTCGGTGGTGATCGGCGTCTGTCTCGGTCTCGTCGCGGCCTTCGCGGGCGGCACGGTCGACAGCGTGATCATGCGCGTCATGGACCTGATCATCGCCGTGCCGAGCCTGGTCCTGTGCATCCTGGTCGTCGCCGTGCTCGGCCCCAGCCTGCCCAACACCATCTGGGCGGTGACCATCGTCTACCTGCCCCGCTACGTCCGCCTGGTGCGCGCCTCGGCGCTGTCCGAGATCGGCAAGGACTATGTCACCGCCGCCCGGGTCGTCGGCGCCGGCCGGCTCAGGCTGATGTTCGTGACCGTGCTGCCGAACTGCATCGCCCCCCTGATCGTGCAGGCCGCCCTCGGCGTCTCCGACGCCATCCTGGAGGCCGCGGCCCTCGGCTTCCTCGGTCTCGGCGCGCAGCCGCCGACGCCCGAATGGGGCTCGATGCTGGCCGACAGCCGCGAGTTCATCCGCTCCGATCCCTGGATCGTGACCCTGCCGGGTCTCGCCATCCTGATCACCGTCGTCTCCATCAACCTGATGGGCGACGGCCTGCGCGACGCACTCGACCCGAAGCTGAAGCGGAGCTGAGCCGGACTGCAGCCATCGACCGCATGGAGATATTATCTCTAGAAATGGAGCGATATTATCTCTATGAAGACGATCATTCTGACACCGTCGGCGGCCCGGGATCTGGATGCCTTGCCGGCCGCGGCGCGGGACCAGATCACCGATGCGCTCAACCGATACGCCATCTCCGGCCTCGGCGACGTGAAGCGGCTCAGCGGACGGAACGAGTATCGGTTGCGCATCGGGCGCTACCGGGTGCTGTTCGAGGAAGACCAGATCACGATCCTGGCGATCTATATCGGCAAACGCGAGACAACGACCTACCGGCGGAATTGAGGAGACCGAAATGCCCTCGCCACAAATCATCCGGAGCCCCAGCGGCGAAGAGCTCGTCGTCCTGCCGCGAGCCGAATACGAGGCCCTGCTCGCCGCCGCCGAGGATGCCGAGGAGGACGCCGCCGACCTCGCGATGCTCGACCGCCGCCGGGCCGAGACCGCAGGTCCGGATGGGCTGCTGCCCGCCGAGGTTTCGCAGTCGATCCTGAAGGGCGACAGCCTGCTCAAGGCTCTGCGCCGCTGGCGGGGCCTGACCCAGACGGAATTGGCCGAAGCCGCAGGTCTCGGCCAAGGCTACCTGTCGGACCTGGAGGCCCGGCACAAGCAAGGCAGCCCCGAAACGCTGGCACGTCTGGCCGCCGCCCTCGGCATCCCGCGCCCCTGGCTCGTCTCCGCCGAAGGAAACCGCTGACATGCCCCTTCTCGAGATCGAGAACCTCACCGTCGAGTTCGAGACGCGATCCGGCCTGTTCCGCGCCGTCGACCGCATCTCGCTGACGGTCAATCCGCGCGAGATCGTCGCCATCGTCGGCGAATCCGGCTCCGGCAAGTCGGTCGCCATGCTGGCCGTGATGGGGCTCCTGCCCAAGACCGCGCGGGTCACCGCCGACCGGATGACCTTCGAGGGGCGCGATCTTCTAAAGCTGACCTCCTCGGAGCGACGACGGATCATCGGCAAGGATGTCGCGATGATCTTCCAGGAGCCGATGACCTCGCTCAATCCCTGCTTCACGGTCGGTTTCCAGCTCGGCGAAAGCCTCGCCACCCATCTCGGCCTCGGCCGTGCCGAACGCAAGCGCCGGTCGATCGAACTGCTCGCCCAGGTCGGCATCCCGGAGCCCGAAAGCCGGCTCGCCGCCTTCCCGCATCAGCTCTCCGGCGGCATGAGCCAGCGCGTCATGATCGCCATCGCGATCGCCTGTTCGCCGAAGCTGCTCATCGCCGACGAGCCGACCACGGCGCTGGACGTGACCATCCAGGCGCAGATCCTCGATCTCCTCGTCTCGCTGCGCGACAAGACCGGGATGGGTCTCGTGCTGATCACCCACGACATGGGCGTGGTCGCGGAGACTTCCGAACGGGTCGTCGTGCAATATGCCGGCCAGCAGGTCGAGGAGGCGACGACGCGCGCGCTGTTCGCCGATCCGCACCATCCCTATACCAGCGCGCTCCTCGCAGCCCTGCCCGAACGGGCGCGCGAGCGGCGCCTGCCCTCGATCCCCGGCATGGTGCCGGGCCAGTTCGACCGGCCGCCCGGCTGCCTGTTCGCGCCGCGCTGCGACTTCGCCTTCGAGGCCTGCCGCACCACGCCGCCGGTCCGGGCGCGCGCCGATCTCGGCTTCGCGCTCTGCCACACGCCGCTCGTCGGCGGCCGTCCCACGCCCCAGAACCTGCCGAAGGGCGTCACCTTCGCCGAGCCCGGAAAGGTCTCCGCATGACCGCGCCCGACGCACCCGTCCTCGAAGCCCGCGACCTGCACCGCACCTATCAGGTCAGCCGCGGCATGTTCGCGCCGACCGCCGACGTGAAGGCGGTCGCCGGCATCTCCTTCTCGGTCCGGCCGGGCAAGACGCTGGCGGTGGTCGGCGAATCCGGCTCCGGCAAGTCGACGCTCGGCCGCATGCTGACGCTGATCGAGACGCCGACCGACGGCCGCCTCGCCATCGACGGCATCGACGTGACCGGTTCGACCGGCGCGACCCTGAAGGCCCTGCGCCGCAAGGTGCAGATGGTGTTCCAGAACCCCTACGGCTCGCTCAACCCGCGCCAGACCATCGCCGACACGCTGGAGGAACCGCTTCTGGTCAACGGCATGGGCGGTTCGGCCGACGAACGGCGGGCGGCCGCGCTCGACATGCTCGAACGGGTCGGCCTGCGCCGGGAACATGCCCGGCGCTATCCGCATATGTTCTCCGGCGGCCAGCGCCAACGCATCGCCATCGCGCGCGCCCTGATGCTCAGGCCGAAGATCCTGGTGCTCGACGAACCGGTTTCGGCGCTCGACGTCTCGGTGCGCGCGCAGGTGCTCAACCTGATCTCCGACCTGCAGACCGAGTTCGGCCTCGCCTACGTGTTCATCAGCCACGACCTGTCGGTGGTGCGCCACATCGCCGACGACGTGCTGGTGATGTATCTCGGCCGGGTCGCCGAATACGGGCCGCGCGACGCGATCTTCGCCGATCCGCGCCATCCCTATACGCGCGCGCTCCTGTCCGCGACGCCGGTCGCCGATCCGACCGCGCGGAAGGAACGGATCATCCTGCGGGGCGAGCTGCCGTCGCCCTTCTCGCCGCCGCCGGGCTGCGTCTTCAATCCGCGCTGCCCGCTCGCCTTCGACCGGTGCCGGCGCGAGCGCCCCGAACTGGAGGGCGGCGTTCATCAAGCGGCCTGTTTCGCGACCGCTCACGCTTCGGTAGGGTGACGACCCCGAAACAGGGGTGAAGCCCTCGAAACCGGGGGGAATGCCCCCTGACTCGTGGGACACCCCCGCCATCCGAGTGGAATTCCCGATGCCGTCGTTCGATTTCCGCCAATGGGCGCGCCGCGCCGCCGATTGGGCGGTCGACTATCTCGCCACCGTGCGCGAGCGCCCCGTGCGCGCCCAGACCGCGCCCGGCGCGATCCACCAGGCGATCCCGGCCGAGCCGCCGCTGCAGGGCGAGCCGATGGAGGCGATCTTCGCCGATCTGGACCGGACCATCCTGCCCGGCATGACGCATTGGCAGCATCCGCGCTTCTTCGCCTATTTCCCGGCCAATTCCAGCCCGCCCGCGGTGGTCGCCGAGTTCGTCACCGCCGCCATGGCGGCGCAATGCATGCTCTGGCAGACCTCGCCGGCGGCGACCGAGCTTGAAGCGCGCATGATGGAATGGCTGCGCGGCATGATCGGCCTGCCGCCGAGCTTTGCCGGCGTGATCCAGGATTCCGCGACCAGCGCCACCTTCGCGGCCGTGCTGACCGCCCGCGAACGCGCGCTTTCCTATATGAGCAACACGGCCGGCCTGTTCGGCGCGACGCCGCTCCGGGCCTATTGCTCGGCGGAAGCGCATTCCTCGGTCGACAAGGCGATCCGGATGGCCGGCATCGGCCACCAGAACCTGGTCAAGCTGCCCAGCGCCGGCCCGCTCTGCAGCCTGGACGTGGCCGCCCTCGACGAGCAGATCCGCGAGGACAAGGCCGCCGGCATGACGCCGTTCCTGATCGTCGCGTGCCTTGGCGGCACCTCGGTTGGCGCGGTCGACGACATCGCCCGCGTCGCCGACGTGGCACGCCGGCACGGCATCTTCCTGCATGTCGATGCCGCCTGGGCCGGTTCGGCGATGATCTGCCCGGAGTTCCGCCATCTGATGCGCGGCGCCGAGGCGGCCGACAGCTTCGTCTTCAATCCGCACAAATGGCTGTTCACGAATTTCGACTGCTCGGCCCATTTCGTGAAGGATCCCAAGGCCCTGACCTATACGCTCGGGCTGCGGCCGGCCTATTTGCGCACCCTCGGGCTCGGCGACAACGAGATCGCCGGCGTCACCGACTATAACGAATGGTCCGTGCCGCTCGGCCGTCGCTTCCGGGCGCTGAAACTGTGGTTCGTGATCCGCTACTACGGCGTCGAGGCGCTGCGGGCCAAGATCCGCGATCACGTCGCCTGGGCGCGCGAACTGGCCGGCCTGTTCGACGCCGATCCGGATTTCGAGCTGACATCGACGCCGGTCCTCGCCCTGTTCAGCTTCCGCTATCGCCCGCACGGCTTTGCCGGCGACGACGCCGCACTCGACCGGCTGAACACGGACCTCATCGAGGCGATCAATGCCGACGGCCGCATCTACCTGACCCAGACCCGGCACCAGAACCGCTTCGTCATCCGCGTCCAGGTCGGCCAGACCGACACCACCCGCGCCGACGTGCTCATGGTCCTGGAGGTCGCCCGCGAGCTCGCGGCACGGATCGGCCGGGAGGGATAGTCTCCGCGGGTCACCCCTCGCCTTGCGCGAACCGGGTCTTCGATCGCGTGGGCGCAGCCGGGGGCACAACACCGACCGGCTTGGGGAGCTTGGCGGCCCGCTTGGGGAGCTTGGCGGCCGCCTCAGCGATTCTTTGCTTTGCAGTCTTTGGCGGTACCGCCGAAAGGGCGGTCGCCGCCGCCCGCTCGGCACCGATCGCAACGATCGACGGGATGTCGGCGCCGCCAAGCGCGGATTGGAACGCCTCGTCGACCGGGGATGCGACCGTCTCCATGAAGTCCGCAACCGGTCGGCCCAATCGTGCGGCCAGCACGCGCAGGTCGGAGGCCACGGTCACCATGTCGTCGGCCACGGATTGCGACACCGGCCCCGGGTATTCCTGCCGGACGAAAGCATGCAGCGCCGTCCTGAATTCCTCCAGACCGCCCTGACGGATCCCGTCGGCGAGGCGATCGAGTTCGCTCGGCCGCAACCTTCCGAGGAGATGAATCAGGTCAACGGTATCGTTCATGCGCCACCACTGCTTCTAAAATCGATCTCCACCTCGACGCCACACACCGCGAGAATTTCGGCGACGTTCCGGAGATGTCGTTCGGAACGATCCTCGACAAGACCGTAGCGGCCGGATCGATTGGAAAGCACCCATTTCGGCTCCGATGCCGAGACATCATACAGCAATTCCCCGCCTATCCGAGCCGCTTCGCCAGCGACCAGGGCCGGATGCCCGCGCTTTGGACGGCCGCGCACCGCCCGGCTGCGCGGAATGGCGACCGAAAACCGGTCGTGGTCATCCTCCTCGAGCCCGATCCGAAGCAGACCCTCCAGGTCCACAACCCAGATCATCGAATAGTCGGAATGAAAGCCGTGCGACGGATAGACGGACCGATCGACAGCCTTCAACATGGCTCGCAGTGCTGCCAGAAGCGCGCCGTCTTCCAGTTTGACGACCACAAGGCTTCTCGGCGGCAGCGCCTGTTCGCAGGGATGCACGTAAGCCGGCACGATCGCCTGTCCGAAGCGGGAATCCAAATCTGACATCGATCGAAAGCCGTCCGGCGAAGCTGGCGATCCATATTGCCGGGGCGACATTTCGCGCGCAAGTGGCATGGACAGCGCGATACCCAGCGAATTGCGATCCTCTCCCAACTTGTCGTGTCATCATACAAGCTGCTATAGAACGGCACCGGCCGCGAAGTGCCGGGCAGCGACAGGACGAGGCCGGAACGCCATGGACATCCGCTATTCGACCCACGCGGCCGACTATCCGGCCTATGACACCGCGACGCTCCGGGCGCGCTACCTGATCGACGGCGTTTTCGCGCCCGGTGCGATCCGGATGACCTATTGCCACGACGACCGCATGGTCGTGGCCGGCCTGATGCCGGTCGGCGAACCGCTCCGGCCCGAGGGCGGCGCCATGTTCGGCGGCCTCGGCTTCTTCGACCGGCGCGAGGCCGGCATCTTCGTCATTGCCGGCGCCGGCCGGATCATCGTCGACGGCACCGCCTACGATCTCGTCGAGGCGGATGCGCTCTATATCGGCAAGGGCGCCAAGGACGTGGCCTTCGAAAGCCCGGATCCGGCCAATCCGGCCAAATTCTACCTGGTCAGCGTGCCGGCACACCGCGCCTGCCCGACCCGGGCGATCCGCAAGGCCGATGCCCGCACCCTGGAACTCGGCACGGTGCGCGACGCCAACAAGCGCCAGCTGCGCCAGTATCTGCACCCGGACGTGATCGAGACCTGCCAGCTGTGCATGGGCCAGACCGATCTTTATGAGGGCAGCGTCTGGAACACCTATCCGTGCCACACCCACGAACGGCGGATGGAAGCCTATCTCTATTTCGGGCTCGGCGAGGACGGCCGCGTCTTCCACTACATGGGCAAACCGGACGAGACCCGGCATCTGGTCCTCGCCAACGAGCAGGCGGTGATCTCGCCGTCCTGGTCGATCCATATGGGCTCGGGCACGCGCAACTATTCCTTCATCTGGGCGATGGCCGGCGAGAACCAGGAATTCACCGACATGGACATGGTCAAGCCGCAGGACCTGCGCTGACCGGTCGGCACAAGAGGGCGATGGCCGTGACACTGTTCGATCTCTCCGGCCGCGTGGCCATCGTCACCGGCGCCTCGACCGGGCTCGGCCGGGGCATGGCGAAGGGCCTCGCCCTGGCCGGCGCCGACATCGTCGGCATCGCCCGGTCCGACCAGTCGGCGACCGCCGCCGGTGTCGAGGCTGCCGGGCGCCGCTATCGCGCGATCGCGGCCGATCTCGGCAGCGCGGATGCCGGCGACACGATCCGACAGGCCGTCGCGGCCTTTGGGCGGGCCGACATCCTCGTCAACAATGCCGGCATGATCCGGCGGGCGGATTCGCTCGACTTCACCGAGGCCGACTGGGACGCGGTCATCGACCTGAACCTGAAGTCGATCTTCTTCCTGTCGCAGGCCTTCGCCCGCCATTGCGTCGCGGCCGGGCAGCCGGGCAAGATCATCCATATCGCCTCGATGCTGTCCTATCAGGGCGGCATCCGCGTGCCGGCCTATACGGCGGCCAAGAGTGGGCTGCTCGGCCTCGCCCGGATCATGGCCAACGAATGGGCGAAGCACCGCATCAACGTCAATGCGATCGCGCCCGGCTACATGGTCACCGACAACACCGCCGCGATCCGCGCCGATGCCACCCGCAACGCCGAGATCTCGGCGCGCATTCCGGCCGGGCGCTGGGGCGAGCCGGCCGATCTCGCCGGCGCGGCGGTGTTCCTGGCCTCGGATGCTTCCGACTATGTCCATGGGGTCTGCCTGCCGGTCGACGGCGGCTGGCTCGCGCGCTGAGCGCGCATGCCTTTGCTGGCGCAAACCTGTTCCGATCGGAGCCTGTCGCTCCGACCGGGCGTTGCTTCTGAAGGGAGACGACATGGTGACGGTCGACAAGGCGGCGCCCTTCGGCAAGGCGGCCGAGATTGCCTGGCAGGATCTGGGCGCCGGCGTGAAGCGGCGCATCCTGTGCTTCGACGACCACCTGATGGTGGTCGAGGTCGCCTTCGAGGCGGGCGCGGTCGGCGCGCTGCACAGCCATCCGCACCGGCAGGCGAGCTACGTCCAGTCCGGCCGCTTCGAACTGACCATCGACGGGCAGGTCGCCGAGCTCGGCCCGGGCGACGTCTATTTCGTCTCTCCGGACCTGGTCCACGGCGCCGTTGCGCTGGAGCCCGGCGTGCTGGTCGACGTGTTCACGCCGGCGCGCGAGGACTTTCTTTGATCGCCTGAGGGGACCGGAGGGGCGGATGCGATCCGTCCCCCGCCTCGTCAGCGCATCGGCGTCACGGCATCAGCTTCAGCGCATCGGCGAAGAAGGTCGGGGCGCCGAAATTGCCGGACTTGAGCGCCAGCACCATCGGCCCGCCGGCGATGCCGAGGGCATGCAGAACCGGCACGCCGGGCGCAATCTCCGGGCCGAGCCGGAAGGCCGGGATGGCCAGCCGCTCGACGACCGCGCCGGAGGTCTCGCCGCCGGCGACGACCAGCCGGCGCACGCCGCGCGCCACCAGGGCCTCGGCGATGCGCGCCATGCCGGCTTCGATGGCGTGGCCGGCCGCGTCGCGACCGAACTTCGCCTGCACGGCCGCCACCTCGTCCGGCGTGCCGCTGGACGCGACCAGCACCGGGCCGGCGCCGATGCGCTCGCCCGCAAAGGCGATCGCGCGGTCGGTCTCGGCGATGCCGTCCGTCCCCAGCCGCTCGGCATCGAGCCGCAGCACCGGCATGATCCGCTCGGCCTCGGCGATCTGGCCGAGGGTCGCCTGCGAGCAGGACCCCGCCAGGCAGGCCGCCGGTCCGCCGACCACCTCAAGCCCGGCCGAGCCGCTCGTCGCGGCGCGCACCCGGCCCGAGGCGACCAGCGCCCGGGCGATGCCGAGGCCGAGGCCCGAGGCGCCGGTCGAGACCTTGTGGGTCATCGCGACCCGGCCGAGGGTTTCGAGATCAGCGTCCTCGATGGTGTCGGCGATCGCCGCGCCCTTGCCCTCCTGGACGAGTGCCGCGAGGCGCGCCGCCACCGCCGCATCGCCGGCCGCGATGGTCTTGCGGTCGACCAGGCCGACGCCGGAGCGGCTCTGCCGCGCCAGCACGCGCACCAGATTGGCGTCGGTCATCGGGTTGAGCGGATGGTCCTTGAGCGGGCTCTCGTTCAGCGGCAGCGCGCCGACGAAGAGATGGCCCTGGTAGATGGTGCGGCCGGCCTCCGGGAAGGCCGAATTGACCAGCGCGATCGGCTCGCCGGCCCGCGCGCGCAGCGCATCGGTGACCGGACCGATATTGCCCTCATCCGTGGAATCGAAGGTCGAACAGACCTTGTAGAGGACGTGGCCGGCCCCCTGCCCGCGCAGCCAGGTTTCCGCCTGCAAGGCCGCCGCGACGGCGTCCGCCGCCGGCACCGAGCGGATCTTGAAGGCGCAGACGATGGCGTCGATTTCCGGCAGGGCCAGCCCGGCAGCGGGCACGCCGATCGTCTGCACGGTGCGCAGCCCGGCCTTGGCCAGGCTGTTGGCGAGGTCCGAGGCGCCGGTATAGTCGTCGGCGATGCAGCCGAGGGCGAGCGTCACGACCGCGCTCCGCGATAGGGGGCGATCCAGCCCAGCCCGTCGAGCGTGGCGCCGCGCGGCCGGTATTCGCAGCCGACGAAGCCCTGGTAGCCGAGCCGGTCCAGCTCGGCGAACAGGAACGGATAGTTCAGTTCGCCGTCGTCCGGTTCGTGCCGGCCGGGCGGATTGGCGATCTGGACATGGCCGGTCAGCGGCATCAGCCGTTCCAGCCCCTTGGCGACATCGCCATGGATGATCTGGCGATGGTAGATGTCGAACTGGAGCTTGACGTTGCCGAGCCCGATCTCGCCGATCAGCGCCGCCGTGCGGTCGAAATCGTTGAGAAAATAGCCGGGCATGTCGCGCCCGTTGATCGGCTCCAGCAGCAGGTCGATGCCGGCCTCGGCGAGGCGGCCGGCGGCATGCTCGACCGACCGGCGATAGGCGGCCATGGCGGCGGCATCGTCGGACGCGGCGAGACCGGCCATGATGTGGATGCGCTTGACGCCGGTCGCGGCGGCATAGTCGAGCGCCTTGGCGACGCCGGCCTGAACCTCGGCGAAGCGCTCCGGCAGGGCGGCAAGGCCGCGTTCGCCGGCCGCCCAGTCGCCCGGCGGCATGTTGAACAGCGCCTGGGTCAGGCCGTTGCGGCGGAGCCGTTCGGCCACGATCTCGGGCGGATGATCGTAGGGGAACAGGAATTCCACCGCCGTGAAGCCGGCCTCGGCCGCCGCGTCGAAGCGGTCGAGAAAGCCCCACTCGTTGAACATCATGGTCAGATTGGCGGCGAAGACCGGCACCGGCCCCTCCCCTGGCGTTGGAACGGCCGGGGCGTGATCGCCGCCGGCCCGGATCGATCCATCGATGCGCGCGCCGCGCGGGCGCTGGCTCGAAGGCGCGCGCCTACTCGGCCGGCCCGCCGGGCTGCGGCAGACGGGCACCGGAGAGCTGCGCATAGGTGCGCGCGACCGAACTGTCGTCGTCGCGGCCGAAGCCGAGGCCGGCGCTGGCGAGATACATCTGCAGGGCCGCGGCCGCGATCGGCGCCGGGAAGCGCTCCGCGCGGACCATGTCCTGGACGATGCCGAGATCCTTGACGAAGATCTCGATCGCCGACAGCGGCCGGTAGTCGCCGGCCAGGATGTGCGGCACGCGGTTCTCGAACATCCAGCTGTTGCCGGCCGAGCCCGTGATCACTTCGTAGACCTTGTCGAGGTCGAGACCCAGCTTGGCGGCGAGCGCGACCGCCTCGCCGGCCGCTGCGATATGGACGCCGGCCAGGAGTTGGTTGATCATCTTGAAGGAGGCGCCGATCCCGGCCGCATCGCCGAGTTCGTGCACCGTGGCGGCCATGGCGTCGAGCGCACTGCGGGCGGCCGCGAAGGCCGCCGGCGTGCCGGATGCCATGACGGTCAGCTCGCCCTTGGCGGCCCGGGCCGCGCCGCCGGAGATCGGCGCGTCGAGATAGTGCCGGCCGGTCGCCTCCAGGCCGGCGGCGAGGCGGCGGGCGACCGCCGGATCCATCGTCGCCGAGGAGACGAAGACGGCGCCTTCCGGCATCGCGGCGGCGACACCGCCGGGACCGAACAGCACCGCCTCCGTCTGCGCCGCATTGACCACCACGCAGACCACGACCGACGCGTCGGCCGCGGCCTCGGCCGGGCTCGCGGCGCCGCGGCCGCCCTCGGCGACGAAGCGGGCGACGGCCTCCGGGTTCACGTCGGTGCCGGCGACATCGAAGCCGGCGCGGCGCAGCGACTGGGCCATGCCGAAGCCCATCGAGCCGAGGCCGATGACGGCCGCGCGCAGAGCGGTCCCCTGGGCGGCCCCCTGGGCGGCCAGCGGGGCAGTTTGAGTGCTCATTCCTTCACGGCTCCGGTCATCGAGGCCACGTAGTAGTCGACGAAGAAGGAATAGAGGATCACCACCGGCAGCGAGCCGAACAGGGCGCCGGCCATCAGCGAGCCCCACTCGAACACGTCGCCGCGCACCAGTTCGGTCAGAACGCCGACCGGGATGGTCTTGTTCTCCGAGGACTGGATGAAGGTCAGCGCGTAGATGAACTCGTTCCAGGACAGCGTGAAGGCGAAGATGCCGGCCGAGATCAGGCCCGGGACGGCGAGCGGCAGCAGGACCTTGGTCAGGATCTGCCAGCGCGAGGCGCCGTCGATCAGGGCGCATTCCTCAAGCTCGTAGGGGATCGAGCGGAAGTAGCCCATCAGCAGCCAGGTGCAGAAGGGGATCAGGAAGGTCGGATAGGTGAAGATCAGCGCCAGCTTGGTGTCGTAGATGCCGAGCCCGAAGATCAGCAGCGCCAGCGGGATGAACAGGATCGACGGCGGCACCAGATAGGCGAGGAAGATGCCGAGGCCGACCCAGCGCGAGCCGAAGAAGCGCAGACGCTCGATCGCATAGGCCGCAAAGACCGAGGCGACCAGGGCGAGCGCGGTCGCGCAGACCGACACGACGACCGTGTTCCAGAGCCAGCCCGGATAGGAGGTTTCGAACAGCAGATATTTGATGTGCTGCAGCGTCGGCTCGACCACCCAGAAGGGCGAATAGTGCTCGTAGTCGGTCAACTGGTCGTTCGGCTTCACCGCCGTGATCGCCATCCAGTAGAATGGGAACAGCAGCACGAAGATGAAGCAGGCCAGCGGCAGATAGGTCACCAGGATGCGCCGCGGCAGGCTGTCGAGATAGTCCATGCCGACGGTGTCGTCGGAGGCCGTCGCGGCGGTTGCGGAGGCGGGGGGCGCGGAGGTCATGGGCTTTCTCCTCAGTCCGAGCCGCCCTGCTGCCACTTGCGGCGCTGCAGGCCGAAGAAGCTGAACAGGATGGCGGCGAGCAGGAACGGGATCATGGCGACCGCGATCGCGGCACCCTCGCCGAGCTGGCCGCCGGGAATGGCGCGCTGGAACGAGAGCGTGGCCATCAGGTGGGTCGCGTTGACCGGCCCGCCCTTGGTGAGCACGTAGATGAGCTGGAAGTCGGTGAAGGTGAACAGGACCGAGAAGGTCATCACCACCGAAATGATCGGCGACAGCATCGGCAGAGTCACATAGCGGAAGCGCTGCCACGGCGTGGCGCCGTCCAGCGTCGCAGCCTCATGCAGCGACGGCGAGATGGTCTGCAGGCCGGCCAGCAGCGAGATGGCGACGAACGGGATGCCGCGCCAGACATTGGCGGCGATCACCGAGGCGCGCGCCATGTTCGCCTCGCCCAGGAAGTTGATGTAGTGGTCGATCACGCCGAGCTTGATCAGCGACCAGCTGACGATCGAGAACTGGCTGTCGTAGATCCACCAGAAGGCAATGCCGGACAGGACCGTCGGCACGACCCAGGGCAGCAGCACGATGGCGCGGAAGAAGGCCTTGAACGGCAGGTGCTGATTGAGGATCAGCGCCAGCCAGAGCCCGAGGCCGAATTTCAGGATCGACGCCGTGATCGTGTAGAGCAGCGTGTTGAAGACCGAGAGCCAGAAGACAGCGTCGATCCAGAGAAACTGATAGTTCTCCAGGCCGATGAACTGACCGGTCCGCCCGATGCGGGCGTCCGTGAAGCCGAGCCAGACCCCGAGCCCGAGCGGATAGGCCAGGAAGCAGATCAGGAACACGCCGGCGGGCAGCATGAAAGCCAGGCCGAGCGCATTGCGGCTCTGCCCGAGGCGCGACAGAAATGAAGGGGGTGCGGGCGCGCGTCCGGCCGTGCCGGCGTGATCCGTCATGGTCTGGCTCCGTTGCGGGCACCTCGGCCCGAAGGGCGCGAGGCACGCAAAACAAACCCCGGCGCGCATGGGCTGCGCGCCGGCAGGCTCTCATTTCGGGATGGGAACGGACGCGGCCGCGCCGCATCCGTTCTCAGCCGATCAAACGCGGTAGTAGCGGTTGATACGGGCCTCGGCCCGCTTGATCGCGTTCTCCGGCGTCTGGGCACCTGTCACGGCCTCGGCGAACATGTCGACCAGCACGTAGTCGGCCATGACGCCGGCCGAGGCATAGCCGAGCGGGCCGGCATAGCCGTTCGGACGCAGGGTCTCCGAGGCCTTCGCATAGGCCGCGTGGTTCTTGTCCGAGGTCCAGATCGGGTTCGAGGCATAGGCCTTGAGCGGCTGGCAGCAATAGGCCGAGGAGCCCTGCAGCCAGGCATTCATCTGCTCGGGCTGGTACATGAATTCCAGGTAGGCCATGCAGGCCTGCGGGAACTTGGTGTGCTTGAAGGTGGCGATCGAGGTCGTCTGATGGAGCTCGATCGACTGGCCGACCGGGCCGACCGGGAAGTTGGTCGTCCGGATGTCGGCCGCCATCTCGGCGAGCTTCGGATCGTTCTTGGCCGCGTAATAGAGCGACACGCCGTTCGCCGTCAGCGAGATCTGGTTGGCCAGGAAGGCGCGGTTGTTGTTGATGTCGAGCCAGCTCTCGGTGCCCGGGATGAAGGTCCCGTAGAGCTCCTTGGCATAGTTGATCGCGGCGAGCGTCTCGGGGCTGTTGATCGCCACCTTGCCGCTCTCGTCGACGGTCTTGCCGCCATGGCTCCAGAGCAGCCAATGGGCATAGTTGTTGCCGTCGCCGACGGCCTTGCCGTGCGGGAAGCCGGCCGGGGTGCCCTTGGCCTTGAGGGCCTTGCAGAGTTCCAGGAAGCCCTTGGTGTCCTTCGGGAATTCCGAGAAGCCGGCGGCCTTCATGTGGCTTTCGCGATAGCAGATCGCGTTGCCGATCGCCGCGAGCGGCATGGCCACGAACTTGCCGTCACGCTTGGCGTAGCCCTCGAGGCCCGGATACCAGCCGCCACCGGCGGCGCCGAGCTTGTTGGCGAGAGCGGACACGTCGACCAGCTTGTCCGGATACTGCTGGGCGTCGTCGAACCACACCCACACCATGTCCGGACCGGCGCCCATATTGGCGGCCACCGCGGACTTCGGACGGATGTCCTCCCACGATTCCTTGTCGATCCGGACTTCGACGCCGGTCTTCTCGGTGAACTTCTTGGTGTTGGCGAGCCACGCGTCCTCGTCGCCCTTGACGAAGGGCGCCCAACGCAGGACGCGCAGCGAGGCGCCCTTCTCCGGGGTGAAGCTCGACGCGGTCTGCGCAAAGGACGGCATCGCGCCGAGGAGCGGCAGACCGGCCGCACCGACGGCGGCGCCGAGGAGAAGTTCGCGACGATTGACCGACATGGATATTTCCTCCGCTTTGTGTTTTGGGACTTCCGCGTTCCGGCGCCCGACCGATCGGACGATCCGCCGGAGCGGTATTCCGACTTGGAGCCAGGTCCGATCAGGGCAAGCCGCCCTGCTCGGAAAAATCGTGCGTAAACAAATATTTACGGCACATCGTCCGATCCCTTCGGAGCGGACGACAGACTAGAGCCGCAGACCGCTTTCGGCATCGAAAAGATGCGTGACGCTCGGATCGACCGAGATCGTCAGCGTGTCGCCCGGCCGCGCCGCGATCCGCTCGCGGAACACGCAGGTCATTTCCTGACCGGCGAAATGGACCACCACATGGGTCTCCGCACCGGTCGGCTCGGTCACCACCACCTTGGCGGGCTGGCCGTTCGGGTCGAGGCGGACATGCTCAGGCCGGATGCCGAACACGGCCGGGCGGCCGTCGGAACCGGCCGGCACGACGGCGAGCGGCAGAGTCGTGCCGTCATTCGCCACGAAGGTCGCCGGATTGCCCGCCTTGATCTTGCCCTTCAGCATGTTCATGGCCGGCGAGCCGATGAAGCCGGCGACGAAGAGATTGGCCGGGCGATCGTAGAGCTCGAGCGGCGCGCCGACCTGCTCGACGATGCCGTCATGCATGACCACGATCTTGTCGGCCATGGTCATGGCCTCGATCTGGTCGTGGGTGACATAGACCGTCGTGGTCTTCAGGCGCTGGTGCAGTTCCTTGATCTCGGTGCGCATCTGCACGCGCAGTTTGGCGTCGAGATTGGACAGCGGCTCGTCGAACAGGAAGACCTGCGGATCGCGCACGATGGCGCGGCCCATGGCGACGCGCTGACGCTGGCCGCCGGACAGCTGGCGCGGATAGCGGTCGAGCAGAGGGGTCAGCGAGAGGATCTCGGCGGCGCGCTTGACGCGCTGGTCGATCTCGGACTGCGGGGCCTTCCGCAACTTGAGCGAGAAGGCCATGTTGTCGGCGACCTTCATATGCGGGTAGAGCGCATAATTCTGGAACACCATGGCGATGTCCCGTTCCTTCGGCGGCACATTGTTGACCACGCGGTCGCCGATCAGGATGTCGCCGGAGGTGATGTGCTCGAGCCCTGCGATCATGCGCAGCAACGTCGACTTCCCGCAGCCCGACGGGCCGACGAGAATGACGAATTCACCTTCGCGAATTTCGACGTCGACACCCTTGATGATGCTGACCGCGCCGAAGGATTTCCGCACGTCGCGGATCTGAACGGAAGCCATTGCCGAAAGTCTCCTCCCGTGCCGCCTGGCTGCGGCATTCGATTGCCGCCTTTTTCTTTTTATAAGTTGGCAGCGCTGCCAATGCTGTTAACATGCCGTTGGATTGGCGCCAAGCCCCTTGCGGCAGAATCCGTTGTGGGCTCAGGAGACGCCGACCGCAGCGCGACCCGACGTGAGATCGGGCGCGAGGGAGGGACGATCGAATGGTGATCAACGACCGGGAGCGGCCGGTTCCTGCCGTGACCATCGCTGACGTGGCCCGTCTGGCCGGGGTCGGCGAGAGCACCGTTTCGCGCGTGTTGCGCCGGAGCGGTTCCTATTCGGAGGAGACGCGCGACAAGGTCCTGCGCGCGGTGTCGGCCCTCGGCTACGTTCCCAATCGAATCGCCGGGGCGCTGGCGTCGACGGAGTCGGATCTGGTCGCGCTGATCGTGCCGTCGCTGGCCAACATCGTCTTTCCGGACGTGCTACGCGGCGCCTCCGTCGCGCTGGAGTCGAGCGGCTTCCAGTCGGTCATCGGAGTGACCGACTATGAAGAGGCACGCGAGGAGGATCTGATCGCCTCGGTGCTCGCCTGGCGGCCCCGCGCCCTGATCCTGGCCGGGCTCGAGCATACCGACCGTTCGCGCGCCATGATCGCGGCGAGCGGCGTCCGGGTGGCCGAGATCCTGGATCTCGACGGCCAGGGCATCGACCATGTGGTCGGGTTCAGCCAGCATGCGGCGGGTCGGGACACGGCCCGCCATCTGGTCGGGCGCGGCCGGCGCCGTCTGGCCTATCTGGGCATCCGTCTGCCGGGCGACAGCCGGGCGCGCAAGCGCCACGAGGGCTTCCTGGCCGGTCTGGCGGAAGCCGGCCTGTCGCCGGCCGATCAGGAACTCGTCCCGGCCCCCTCCTCGGCCGAAGCCGGCCGCATCGGGCTCGCCACCCTGCTGGCGCGCACGCCGGACCTCGACGCGGTCTATTTCGTCAATGACGACATGGCCATCGGCGGCTATTTCCACTGCCTCGCCGAGGGTATCACGGTGCCGGACCGGCTCGCCCTGTTCGGCTTCAACGGCCTCGAAGTCGGCCAGGCCCTGCCCCAGCCCCTGTCGACCATCCGCACGCCGCGCTATCGCGCCGGCGAAGTGGCGGCAGGCCTTCTGCTGGCGCAGGCTCCGGCGACGGTCGTCGACACCGGTTACGAACTGGTGCCGGGGGCGACATCGTGATATTCTTATACGTATAACTCCCTAATCCGTTTGCGGTGCGCAAATCATGTTGCACTGCAGCAAAAGCCATCCTATATTGGTTTCAGTCGAACGGAGATGCCCCATCAAAGGTGGATTTCCGGCGGTCGCAACGCGGCCGACAGACCGAAACCCAGGAGGCATGACAATGACCGATATCGAATCCAAGCCGACCGCGAAGAAGACCGCCCCGAAGTCCGCCTCGACCGACAAGGTCGTCCCCTTCGAGCTCCCCAAGATCGAGATGCCGAAGTTCGAGATGCCCAAATTCGAGATGCCGAAGGTCGACTTCGCCAAGATGCCGCAGGTCGAGGTGCCGCAGGCGCTCCGCGACGTGGCCGAGAAGACCGTGGCGCAGGTCAAGGCCAACTACGAGAAGATGAAGGTCGCGGCCGAAGAGACCACCGACCTGATCGAGGACACCTTCGAGACCGCCCGCGCCGGCGCCGTCGAGTACAATCTGAAGACCCTCGACGCGCTCAAGGCCAACACCGACGCCGCCTTCGCCTTCGCCAAGGATCTGGCCGGTGCCAAGACCTTCGCGGAAGCCATCGAGCTGCAGACCGCCTTCGTGCGTCACCAGTTCGAATCGGTGACCGCCCAGGCCAAGGACCTGCAGTCGCTCGCCACGAAGGTCGCCACCGAGACCGCCCAGCCGGTCAAGGACGCCGTCTCGAAGACCTTCAAGGCGGCCTGAACGGTCCGATCCTGAACGGTCCGAACCTGAAAGTCTGGCCCGGTGCGGCAGCGGCTTTGCGGCCGCCCCACCGGGTCCGACACCTCGCTTCGCCGCGGCTGGCTCTCCCCCGGACCGGCCGCGCGAAGGAACGACGGCCCTGACACCGTCGTTCGCGGTGCAGTCAAACGCGTAGAGCGTGCCTCAACTCGGCCCGGACCTCGTGTCCGGGCTTGTTTGTTTCAACAGCATCGATTGCACGACCGGCCGGGCGCCCATCAGCCGCAGTACAGGACGATCGCCCTCGAAGAAGAGCGGTTGCGGCGGCATTGCCCGGAGGCCGACGCGTCAGTCGCCCCGCGATCCGTCCGGGCGTTGGCATCAGTCGCGCCGCGATCCGCCCGGCCATTCGCATCGGGCGCATCGCACCCGAACCCCGATCCCGCGGCTCCTTCCCCTTCTCCCCTTGGGGGGCGAAGGGGATAACCGCGAGATTGAAATGAGGCCGCGGGGATGGTCGCGTCAGCGCCACCCGTCACCGGATCCGCGGCTTTCGCCCACCCGGTGTGTCGGGCCTTACGTCTTCACCCCGATCCGCCGGCTCAGCCGCCAACGCCGTGCGGGAAGCTGCGCTGGAACATTGCGCCGTCGGTATCGCGCATGCGCACGGTCAGGACATCGCCACCGTTCGACTGGTAGTCGAAGTCGATGCGCGGATCTTCCGACAGGGCGAAGCCGGTCTCGACGGTGAAGAGCCTCTCCTGGCCGTGGCGGACTTCGACTTCGTCGACATAGCGGGCCGGGATATAGAGCAGCGTGATCTGGTTCATCTGCATCCCGGTATTCTGGGGATGCTTGATCTTCAGCCGCGCCGAGCGGGTGAAGGGATTGTCGGCGGCCGCCGGCAGCGCGGCGAGTTCCATGTTGCCGAGCGTCCGCAGCGCCACCGCGGCATCCCCGACCGGCGGAGCCGCGCAGGCCCCGAGGCCGGAGGTCTTGACCAGGCTTTCCGCCATGTAGAGCTGGCCGTCGCTGGCCTCGACCACGGCCCGCACCATCGACGGACCGTTCAGGCGGATGTCGATGCCGAGGCCGACCTTGTCGCGCCCGCGGTCGAACCGGAAGGTCGCCGCCATCGGCATCGGATTCTCGTCGATGATGAAGGCGACCGACTTCACCGAGCGGCCGTCCGGAAAGGCCGCGACGGCCGAGACCGGCACGCGCCGGTCATCCTCGGCGCGGTAGGGCGCCGTGAAGGTCACGATGCCCTGGCCGTTTGCAATCTTGCGGTCGCCGAACATCATCGGCCGGATGTCGTCCCAGCTCGAACCCGCCGCTGCCGGCGCGACGGCGGCCGCGAGACCGGCCGCCACGGTGAGGCCGGCCAGAAGGCTCTTCAGGGCGCGCGACACGACCGACATGGACTTTCTCCGGAACCAGGCTCGTTTCAATCGATTGATGTCGCATGATGGGATGACGCCGGCTCCTGTCAAGCCCGACGAGCGGCAGCCGGCCGGCCATACCGTCGCACATGCCGTCGCGCCCTGCTCCCGATACGAAGCCCTGCCGACTTGCAGGTGACGCTGGGAGTACCCATAAGAGCCGGCAGAGGAACGGCCGCGCGCCATCCGGCGACGGCTCGGGTTCCGGGCCCCGCGGCGGGACCCGCCCCGATAGGCATGAGCGGAGACGAGAGCCATGACGCAGACTTCGAACCGCCTCCTGGACGAGTTCGCCAGGCTGATGACCGATGCCGCCGGCGTGGCCCAGGGCGTGCGCCGCGAGGTCGACACCGCGTTCCGCGCCCAGGCGGAACGGTTCCTGGCCGACATGGACGTGGTCCGCCGCGAGGATGTCGAGGTGCTGCGCGACATGGTCGTGCGCGCCCGCGAGGAGAATGAGCGCCTTGCCGCGCGCGTCGCCGTGCTCGAAGCCCGGCTCGGCATCGCCCCGGAACCGGAGGCGCCCGCCGCCGTGCAGACGGCCGCCGCCGACCCGGCACCGGGCGCCGATGCCGCCGGGTCCGACCCGTCGATCTGACCGCAGTCGCCCCCGCGCGACCCGATCACGCGACCCGATCCCGACTTTCAGATCGTTCCGAAGGCGCGCCGGCCGGCGCGCCTTTTCGCGTCTTCGGGTCGGGAAAAGAGCGGACGTCCACAGCCGATCGTCCGGGAGGCGCACGCGACTGTCGCGCAGGAGTCACGGATACGTATACTGAATCGCAAGAGAGATTCGCGCCGGCCTCGGAATTGATTCGGCGGCTACCGGACGACCTCGGGCGATGGCTCCGAGGTTTTCCGGCGGCAGGGGTCGTTCGTCGGACGAGTAGCGTCAGAAGTTGCGTCGCACGCCCGCGTATGGTCCGTCTCTCACCCCGAGGACTTGGCCTATGAGCCTGATCGAATACGAAATCGAACAGCACGCCAACCCTGTCGACGTGATCGAACACGTCGCCGCCTTGGAGGACTGGTCCTTCGAGCGTTCGGGGGACGACGAGATCACCATCTCGGTCAGCGGGCGCTGGGCCGACTACCACGTCTCCTTCTCGTGGATGGAGGATGTGGAGGCCCTGCACGTCGCCTGCGCGTTCGACCTCAAGGTGACCGAGGCGCGCCGGATCGAGGTGATGCGCCTCCTGGTCGCCGCCAACGAGCAGATGTGGCTCGGCCATTTCGACCTGTGGACGCACGAGAACGCGGTCGTGTTCCGGCACGCGCAACTGCTCGCCGGCGGCGCGGCACCGTCCAACCGCCAGGTCGAGGGCCTGCTCGCCAACGCCATCGAGGCCTGCGACCGTTACTATCAGGCCTTCCAGTTCGTGGTCTGGGCGGGTAAGACGGCCCGAGAGGCGCTCGAAGGCGCCCTGTTCGAAACGGCCGGGGAGGCCTGAGCGGCACGGTCCCGTCCGGGACGGCTTGGGCCCGGAGGGGGGACGACATGACGGATCTTCGCGCGGCGACGCCGCTCGTTCTGGTTGGCGCCGGCAAGATGGGCGGCGCCATGCTGGCGGGTTGGCTGGAGAACGGGCTCGATCCGAAAGGCGTCGTGCTGATCGATCCGGCCCCGCCGCCGGAAATGGCCGAACTGATCGCCGGCCGGGGCATGACGCATGTCACCGCGCCGCCGTCCGACTTGAAGGCCGCCGTGATCGTCGTCGCCGTCAAGCCGCAGGTGGCCGATGCGGTCCTGCCCGGTCTTGCCGGTCTGGTCGGTCCCGGCACGGTGGTCGTCTCGGTCGCCGCCGGCAAGACGCTGGAGCGGCTGGAAGCCGGCATCGGCCCGGCTGCGATCGTTCGGTCGATGCCGAACACGCCGGCCCAGGTCGGACGCGGCATCACGGTCGCGGTCGCCAACGGCCGGGTCACCACTCCGCAGAAGGTGCTGGTCACCGCCCTTCTGGCCGCGGTCGGCAAGGTCGAGTGGGTCGCCGAGGAAGCGCTCATCGATGCGGTCACGGCGGTGTCCGGGTCCGGGCCGGCCTATGTGTTCCATCTGGTCGAGGCCATGGCGGAGGCCGGGCGCCGCGCCGGCCTGCCGGATGCGCTCGCCGAAAAGCTGGCCCGCGCCACCGTCGAGGGCGCCGGCGAACTGCTGTACCAGTCCCCGCTCGACCCGGCGACCCTGCGCAAGAACGTGACCTCGCCGAACGGCACCACCGCGGCGGCGCTGGCGGTGCTGATGGGCGAGGCCGGCCTGCAGCCGATCATGGATGCCGCCGTCGCCGCCGCGGCCCGGCGCTCGCGCGAACTCGCCGGCTGACGGCGGTCCGCAATGGGGCTACGGGGGGCCACAGGTGGCGCCACGGACGGGACCACGAAATTCGAACCGGATCCGCCCCGCCACGCATGACCTTGGGTAATTCATTTACATCTTTTCGGCGACAGTGATCGTGGCGGGAGAGACGGCAATGAATGACCTTGGCTTCGTGGAGCTCTTGTCGGCAGCGCAGGATGCGCCGGCCGAGAAGCGTGGCGAATGCGTGCGCCGGGTCCGGGACGCCTTTCTGCAGAATGCCACCGCGCTGCCGCCGGACCAGATCGAACTGTTCGACGAGGTCATGACCAAGGTCATGGACCAGACCGCCCTGCTCGACCGGGTCACCTTCGCCAAGGCCGTGGCGCGCTCGCCGCGTCTGCCCGATCGGCTGTGCCGGCGCCTGCTCGGCGACACCACCATGGTGGCCGCACCGATCATCGAGCATGCGGCGATGAGCGACACCGATCTCGTCCGCCTGATCGATCCGAAGAACGAGACGGTCTGTCTCTCGGTCGCCCGGCGCCAGCCCCTCAGCGTCGATGTGGCCGACAAGCTGATCGCGGCCGGCCAGCCCAAGGTGCTGATCGCCCTGGCGCGCAACGTCGAGGCCGAGCTCTCCTATGCGGCCTTCGAGATCCTGTCCGACATCGCCGTCGAGGGCGCCGAAATGGACGAGGCGCTGTCCTCGCGTCCGGACCTGCCGACCGAGATCGCCCGCAAGCTGACCCGGGCCCTGGAGCGGCGCACCAGCCGGCGCCTCAACGCGATGATCGAGCGGGATCTCGAAAAAGGTCGCAAGCCCTTCGTCCTGCGCTGACATCCCGGCCACCGCCGAGCCCTGTCGCCCGAAGCGTCCGGGATTGCGCCCGGGATTGCGTCCGGGCCCGTCTTCCCGTATATCGGCCGCGTCCTTTCGCGCCGACACCCCTGGAGGCAACGCGAGGACGAGGCTGGGCCGGTCTGACCGGCCCTTTTTGCATTGAAGGAACAGACCCATGAGCCGTCAATCCTACGAGCTCCAGGCGTCCGTGCGTGACCGCGTCGGCAAGGGGGCCGCGCGTTTGCTGCGTCGTACTGGCAACATTCCGGCCGTGATCTACGGCGACAAGAAGCCCCCGATCGCCATCGCGATCGACTATCGCGAGGCGGACAAGCGCCTGCGCGCCGGCGGCTTCATGACCACGGTCGCGACCATCGCGGTCGGTGGCGAGAAGATCCTGGTGATCCCCAAGGATTATCACCTCGATCCGGTCAAGGACTCGCTGACCCATATCGACTTCCTGCGCATCGGCGCCGGCTCGAAGGTCACCGTCTGGGTGCCGGTCCACATCGTCGGCCAGGACAAGTCGCCCGGCATCAAGCGCGGCGGCGCGATCAACGTCGTGCGCCACGAGATCGAGTTCGAGTGCCAGGCGGACCAGATCCCCGAGCATGTCGTTGCCGACGTGTCGGCGCTCGAGATCAACGATTCGCTGCACATCTCCGGCGTCCAGCTGCCGGAAGGCGTGAAGCCGGTCATCCAGGACCGCGACTTCACCGTCGTCACGATCGCGGCGCCGGCCGGCTTCGACGAGCCCGCCACCGCCTCGGCCTGACGCAGAGCGGCCGGAGCGATTGTCATGCTGCTCCTGGTGGGCCTCGGCAATCCCGGCCGCGACTATGCCGGCAACCGGCACAATATCGGCTTCATGGCGGCGGACGCGATCGTCCGCCGCCATTCCTTTTCGCCCTGGCGGCAGAAGTTCTCCGGCGAGATCGCCGATGGCACCGTCGCGGGCGAGAAGGTCGCGGTGCTGAAGCCGCTGACCTACATGAACGAGAGCGGCCGCTCGGTCGCCGCCGCCGCGCAGTTCTGGAAGATCGAGCCGAAGGACATCGTGGTCTTCCACGACGAACTCGACCTGCCGCCCGCCAAGATGCGCGTGAAGACCGGCGGCGGCCATGCCGGCCATAACGGCCTGCGCTCGATCCAGGCCCATCTCGGCCCGGATTTCCGCCGCGTCCGCCTCGGCATCGGCCATCCCGGCGCCAAGGAACTGGTCACCAACTGGGTGCTCGGCGACTTCGCCAAGGCCGATTCCGATTGGCTGCAGCAGCTTCTCGACGCGCTCGCCGACCATCTGCCCCGGCTCGTCGCCGGCGAGGATGCCGCCTACCAGAGCGATATCGCGCTGGCGCTCCAGCCCGAGAAGAAGGCGAAGGAGCCCAAGGCGCCACCGCCCGCCGAGGCGCCCAAGCCCGCCGGCCCGAGCGAGGCCTCCAAGAACGCGATGGCGGAGACGCTGCGCCGCCTGCTGGCGCAGAAGAAGCGTTGACGGCGTAAAGGAAGCGCTACGGCGCCGAAGGAGCGCTGACAGCGCCGAAAGGGGTGCCAGCCGTCATCGCCCCGCCGCTCGGCGGACGCCGCCGTCGAAAGCCGGACCGGTTCGCGAGCCTGACCGGTTCCGGCCGTGCGCCGTACCCGACGCGGATCGCGCCGCACCCGAAGCGATCGCGCCGCCCGGTGCGCGGCAGCCCATTCGTTTCCCCTGCCCCCACCGGCAGGCCACGCAACCTGGAAGGACCGAGACCATGTCCGACGACGACTATGTCTATGACGAAGCCACCGGTGAATGGATTTCGCCCGCCGAAGCCAAGGCCAAGGCGGCCGCCGGCGCCAGCGCGGATGAGGTCGAGGTGCGCGATTCCGTCGGCAACCGGCTCGCCGACGGCGACAGCGTGGTGCTGATCAAGGACCTGAAGGTCAAGGGCACCACGCAGACGCTGCGGCGCGGCACCGTGATCAAGTCGATCCGGCTGACCGGGGACGCCCAGGAGGTCGACTGCCGGCACGAGACCATCCGCGGCCTCGTGCTGCGCGCCGAGTTCCTCCGCAAGCACTGATCGGGACCGGCGGCGGCGGGCCTGGACGCGGCGGCTGCCGCCTCCCGGCCCGGCCGCGCGCCCAGCCCGTCGGCACGGGACTTGACGGGGCGCGCGCCATTCCGTCTAACACCGGCCAAATCCTTCCCGAACCGGACCGGAAAGACCCCTCCCCATGGGCTTCAAATGCGGCATCGTCGGCCTGCCCAATGTCGGCAAGTCGACCCTCTTCAACGCGCTCACCCGCACCGCGGCCGCCCAGGCCGCGAACTATCCGTTCTGCACGATCGAGCCGAATACCGGCGAGGTCGCCGTGCCGGATCCGCGCCTCGACAAGATCGCCAAGGCCGCGAAGTCGGCCAATATCGTGCCGACCCGCATCACCTTCGTCGACATTGCCGGCCTGGTCCGCGGCGCCTCCAAGGGCGAGGGCCTCGGCAACCAGTTCCTCGCCAATATCCGCGAGGTCGACGCCATCGTGCATGTGCTGCGCTGCTTCGAATCCGGCGACATCACGCATGTCGAGGGCCGGGTCGATCCGGTCGCCGATGCCGAGACGGTCGAGACCGAACTGATGCTCGCCGACCTCGACAGCCTGGAGCGGCGCGTCGTGCCGCTGCGCAAGAAGGCCGCCGGCGGCGAGCGCGACGCCAAGGCCCTGCTGCCGGTCATGGAGGCCGCCCTCAAGGTGCTGCAGGACGGCAAGCCCGTGCGCACGCTGTCGCTGCCGGCCGACGACAGGCCGCTCCTCGACGGCATGATGCTGCTGACCGCCAAGCCGGTGCTCTATGTCTGCAATGTCGAGGAAGCTTCCGCCGCCTCCGGCAATGCCCATTCCGCCGCGGTCGCCGAGATGGCCGCGCGCCAGGGCGCCAAGAGCGTGGTCATCTCGGCTGCCATCGAGGCCGAGATCGCGCAGCTTTCCGACGAGGAGGAGCACGAGTTCCTGGAGACGATCGGCCTCGCCGAGCCGGGCCTCGACCGGTTGATCCGGGCCGGCTACGAACTGCTCGGCCTGATCACCTACTTCACCGCCGGGCCGAAGGAGACGCGCGCCTGGACGATCGTCAAGGGCACAAGGGCACCGCAGGCCGCCGGCGTGATCCACACCGACTTCGAGCGCGGCTTCATCCGCGCCCAGACCATCGCGTATGACGATTTCGTGACGCTGGGCGAGGTCGGCGCCAAGGAAGCCGGCAAGGCGCGCGACGAAGGCAAGGAATACGTGGTCGCCGACGGCGACGTGATGCTGTTCAAGTTCAATGCCTGAGGCGACGCGGCCGGCTCCTGCCGGCCGCTGCCCGGGCCTGCCGGATCACTCCGGGATGCCGTCCTTCGGATGGCCGCCGACGAAGCGGTCGTGCAGGCGGAACACCGCCTGATAGAGCTCGACGAAGATGCGCAGGCCGATCGCCGCCATGGTCGACCAGATCACGGTGGACAGGAGCCCGAACAGGGCTGCACCGGGCGCGCTGATCAGAAGCGCGAGCGATCCCAGCACGCCGAGAACGGCGCTGAGCCCGATCAGGGCCAGGCCCAGGAGATAGAGCGGCTTGATCAGGCTCGGCGTGACGAACTCGTCGAGCGAGAGGAATTTGTTAAGCATCGAGACCCTCTTCATTCGGAATGCAGCCAGGCGCCGGATCGCCGACACCGGATATGGCCCGGCGCAACCGCCCTGCCAACCCGAAGCCCTTCAATTTCGGGACCTTCCCGCCCGGACTTTCGTCCGCCCAAGGTCCGCGCGTCCGGAGCGTTTCACCCCGACCATCGAGCAATGCGAATTTGCACCACCGCCGTGACGGCTGAGTGGTACAGATTCCCGCCGCCGACCGCTACCATCTCGCGACACGGAAGGCGAGGGCCTGGACCCTAGAGCATTTCCCGATCGGATGGAATCATCCGATCGCCAAGGAAATGCTCCAGGTTCAATACCTTGAGCCGGTCCTTTTCGTCCGGATCGCTTCGATCCGGGCGGGACAGGCTTTCGCCCACAGAGGAAACGAAGGGGGATCATGACGAACAAGAAGATCAGCTTCGACGATTTCGAGGTCGGCGGGCGCATCGAACTCGGCAGCAAGGACGTGACGCGCGACGAGGTCATCGCCTTCGCGGCGGTCTACGATGCCCAGCCGATGCATCTCGACGACGGCGCCGCGCGGGACGGCATGCTCGGCGCCATGTCGGCCTCCGGCTGGCACACCATCGCAATGTTCATGCGGCTCCTGTGCGACAACCTGCTGCTCAAGGCCCATTCGCTCGGCTCGCCCGGCATCGACAAGGTGCGCTGGCTCCGGCCGGTCTTCCCCGGCGACCGGCTGACCGCGGTGGCCGAAGTGATGGAGACCCGCGCCTCGAAGAGCCGCCCGGAGCTCGGCATCGTCCGCTTCCGCTTCACCGTCACCAACCAGTCCGGCGAGGCGGTGATGACCATGGAAAACCCGATCATGTTCGCAACCCGGGAGGCTGCCGCCTGATGTGGTACGAGGATATCGAGCCCGGCCGGGTCAGCGAACTCGGCAGCTACACCTTCACGGCCGACGACATCGTCGGCTTTGCGAGCCAGTTCGATCCGCAGCCGTTCCATCTCTCCGACGAGGCGGCGCGCAACTCGCTGTTCGGACGCCTCGCCGCCTCCGGCTGGCAGACGGCGTCGGTGTTCATGAAGCTCAATGTCGAGCGGATCGAGCGCAACAAGGCCGCCTATATCGCGCGCGGCGAAACCCCGCCGGCGCTCGGCCCCTCGCCCGGCTTCGACAATATGCGCTGGCCGCGCCCGGTGCTCGCCGGCGACACGGTGACCTACCGGTCGACCACCCTCTCCAAGCGCCTGTCCGCGACGCGCGCCGGCTGGGGCCTGTTCCAGGAGCTCAACGAAGGCTTCAACCAGAACGGCGACAAGGTGTTCGAGTTCACCGCCAACGTCTTCGCCCCGGTCCGCCTGGCCGGCGCCGCCTGACGGGCCGGTCCCTGCATCCGAGAGGCGGTCGGACCCGGGCCGACCGGCCCCGACACTGCCGGAAGCGGCTTGATTGAAACGGGCGACGCCGCTCCGGCGCCGCCCGTTTTCGTGATGCGGCTCAGTGGTTGTCGCGCGGGACGCCCTTTTCGGCGATGCGCTGATACTTGACCGCCGGCTTCAGCACCATGCCGTCGGAGAGCTGGTCGACCATCGAGCGCTGGATCTCCTGCCAGGGGGTCTGGCTGGCCGGGAAGGCGTAGCCGCCATGGCCCTGCAGGTCGGCGCGGCGCTCGGCCATCTCGGCATCGGAGATCAGGATGTCGGCGGTGCGCTTGCGCAAATCGATGCGCACCTTGTCGCCGGTCTTCAGCACCGCGAGGCCGCCGCCGGCCGCCGCCTCGGGGCTGGCATTGAGGATCGAGGGCGAGCCCGAGGTGCCCGACTGGCGGCCGTCGCCGATGCAGGGCAGCGCCTTGATGCCGCGCTTCAGGAGATAGTCCGGGGCGCGCATGTTGACCACCTCGGCCGCGCCCGGATAGCCGATCGGGCCGGTGCCGCGCATGAACAGGATGGTGTTCTCGTCGATGGCGAGCGCCGGGTCGTCGATCCGGTGGTGATAGTCCTCCGGCCCGTCGAACACCACGGCGCGGCCGACGAAGGCTTCCGGGTCGTTCGGATCGGACAGGTAGCGGTCGCGGAACTCCGGCGAGATCACGCTGGTCTTCATGATCGCGCTGTCGAACAGATTGCCCTTGAGCACGATGAAGCCGGCCTCGGCCTTGAGCGGGGCTTCGAAGCTGCGGATCACGTCCTGATCGCCGATCGTCACCGCGCGGCAGTTCTCGCCGATCGACTTGCCGTTGACGGTCTTCGCGCCCTCGTGGATCAGGCCGTGCTTCATCAGTTCGGCGACCACCGCCGGCAGGCCGCCGGCGCGGTGATATTCCTCGCCGAGATAGTGGCCGGCCGGCTGCATGTTGACCAGCAGCGGCACCTTGTGGCCGATCCTCTCCCAGTCGTCGATGGAGAGCTCGACGCCGATATGGCGCGCGATGGCGTTGATGTGGATCGGGGCGTTGGTCGAGCCGCCGATCGCCGAACAGGCGACGATGACGTTTTCGAACGCCTCGCGGGTCATGATGTCGGAGGGCTTCAGATCCTCGTGGACCATGTCGACGATGCGCCGGCCGGTCTCGTAGGCGATCTGGCCGCGCTCGCGATAGGGCGCCGGGATCGCCGCGCAGAAGGGCAGCGACATGCCGAGCGCCTCGGCGAGCGCGTTCATGGTCGAGGCCGTGCCCATCGTGTTGCAATGGCCGACGGACGGCGCCGAGGAGGCGACCATGTCCATCATCTCGTCATAGCTGATCTCGCCGCGGGCGAACTGCTCGCGTGCGTTCCAGACCACCGTGCCGGAGCCGGCGAGCTGGCCCTTCCAGTAGCCGTTCAGCATCGGCCCGCCGGACAGGACGATGGCCGGGATGTTGACCGTCGCCGCCGCCATCAGGCAGGCCGGCGTGGTCTTGTCGCAGCCGGTGGTCAGCACGACGCCGTCGAGCGGATAGCCGTAGAGCACCTCGACCAGGCCGAGATAGGCGAGGTTGCGGTCGAGCGAGGCGGTCGGGCGCTTGCCGGTCTCCTGGATCGGATGGACCGGGAATTCCAGCGGCACGCCGCCCATGGCGCGGATGCCGTCGCGGACGCGGTGGGCGAGATCGAGATGGCCGCGATTGCACGGCGAGAGATCCGACCCGGTCTGCGCGATGCCGATGATCGGCTTGCCGCCCTGCAGCTCCTCGCGGGTCAGGCCGAAATTCAGGTAGCGCTCCAGATAGAGCGAAGTCATGTCCGGATTGGCGGGGTTGTCGAACCAGAGCTGCGAACGGAGCTTCTTCGACGGTGACGCGGACATGCTAGGCCTCCCTGGGATTTCGGCTGCTTCGTAGAGGTAAATTGTATGAGGATTGCGGTGCGGCTTTCAAGCATTCTCGCGTCCGGGCTTGCGCGGACCAGCCGTGCGGCGCCCATCCGGCCTGCGGCCTGCCGTCACGGCCGCACGGACTTCACGATCGCACGGGCCTCACGGCCGCATCATGCCGCCGAGATCGGCCAGGACGGTGCCGAAGCGGCGCTCCTGGGCGTGGCGCAGGATCAGCGCCGCCTCGCTGCGCCGGCGCCGGCCGATCTCGCGTTCCAGCCGTGCGATTTCTCCGGCCTTCTCCTCGGACGACCAGACCGCCGGCGCGTCGTCGGGCGGGCGACAGTCGGCGAACACGCTCGGATCGTTCATCTCGCCACGCAGCCATTCGACATCCGGCAGCGATTCCTGCCAGATCCGCTCCAGGAGCGGACGCGGCAGCGTGAAGGCCGGGCCGGGCCGCTCGCGCAGGTTCTTGCGGAACCAATATTCGAGCGACGTGATGTCGTAATCCTTGAACAGGCCGCGCTTGAGCGGACCGGCCCAGCGGCGGCGCAGCGCGATATAATGCTGCTCGATCAGTTGCGCGGCCTCCGCGCTGGTGCGCGGGTTGTTCCAGGGCCGCGGCAGGAGCGCGACGACCTCCGGCCCGGCCCCGATCGCGGCGGCGAAATCGGCGATCAGGTCGCCGCCGACCATGCGGCGCCGATCGAACAGGCGCAGATCGACGGCGTCGCGGCCGAACCGCTCGATGAAGCGCTCCAGCGAACGGCGATAGTTCGGCACGATCGGGCTCGACGCCGGATCGTCGCCGACGGTTGCGGCCAGTTCGGAGACCGGATGGCCGTGCTTGATGTTCTCCTGCGCCCGGCTCGACGCCCAGGAGAACGGATCGCGCAGATAGGCGACGATGCGGATACGCTCGAAATGCCGCGAGAGCACGTCGTGGAGGCCGTCGGCCTCGCGCTCCTCGACGCGGAACAGGCCTTCGCCGGACATGATCATCCGCGCCGCCTTGGGCTGGCGGATGAGGTCCATGAATGGCCCGGCGACACGGCCGACATCGAAACCGCCGACATTGCGGGCGAGCCCGAGCCGGTCCGCCGCCGCCCCCTTCACGCGCTTCGACCGGCCCTTCACCACCATCTTGATGATGCGCGAATGGTTCTGGCCCATGTCGAGATAGTCGTAGCCGTGGCCGATCAGCGCGCCGCGCGCGGCGTGAAAGGCGCCCTGGATCGACGTCGATCCGGTCTTGGACATGCCGATATGCAGGAACAGTTCGCTCATGGGGTCTCCGCTGACGGGCGATAGCCTATCGCGTCTCGGGGGCCAACAAAAACCGTCGCGACGGCGGGGCGCCTGCCGGTCATCGGCCGAGCATCCGGTTCGGCAGCCAGGTCGAAAGGCCCGGGAAGCTCCAGAAGACGGCCAGCGATAGAAGCTGCAGGATCACGAAGGGAATGATGCCGCGATAGATGTCCGAGGTCTTCACCTCGGGCGGGGCGACGCCGCGCAGATAGAACAGCGCGACCCCGAAAGGCGGGTGCATGAAGCTGGTCTGCAGGTTGACCCCCATCATCACGCCGAGCCAGACCGGGCTCATCGGCGAGCCGTCCGGCATCGGCATCTTGAGCAGCACCGGCGCGGCGATCGGCACGACGATGTAGCAGATCTCCAGGAAGTCGACGAAGAAGCCGAGCAGGAACATCGCCGCCATCACGACGAAGACCGCCCCCATCGTGCCGCCGGGCAGATCGGCCAAGGCCCCGGTGACCATCTCCTCGCCGCCGAGCCCGCGGAAGATCAGGCTGAACAGGGTGGCGCCGATCACGATGGCGAAGACCATGGCGGTGATCTCGCCGGTGCCGCGCATGACCGGGCGCAGCACGCCGGCCCGCAGCGTGACCAGGACCGCCGCCAGGATGCCGGCCGCGACCAGCGCCACCGCGGTGAGCGCGGCCGCCAGCGCGACCGCCTCGGCGGCGCTCCGGCTCGCCCGTCCGATGCGCAGGTCGAAGGCCAGCGTCAGCAGGACGATCGCGCCGAGCGCGACCCAGGCGGCCAGGAACAGCGGCGCGAGACGCGGCGCCTGCCGCCGGCCGGCCAGCAGCAGCGTGCCGACCGCCCCGACCGAGGCCGCCTCGGTCGGCGTCGCGATGCCGGCCAGGATCGAGCCGAGCACGCACAGGACCAGCGCCACCGGCGGCATCAGCGCGCCGGCGACCTCGCCGAAGGTGACGCGCCCGAGCGCCTCCGGGGCGGGCGGCGAGGTCTCCGGCCTCAGCCAGGCGACGAGCGCCTGATAGACCAGATAGAGCCCGGCCAGGATCAGTCCCGGGATCAGCGCGCCGGCGAACAGGTCGGCGACGGAGACCGACTCGGGCGCGAAGATGCCCTGGTCGGTCTGGGCCTTCTGATAGGCGTTGGCGAGCACGTCGCCGAGCACGACCAGCACGATCGAGGGCGGGATGATCTGTCCGAGCGTGCCGGCCGCCGCGATCGTGCCGGTGGCGAGCTTCGGGTCGTAGCCCCAGCGCAGCATGGTCGGCAGCGACAGGAGCCCCATGGTCACGACCGTGGCGCCGACGATGCCGGTCGATGCGGCGAGCAGCGCGCCGACGATGGTCACCGAGAAGCCGAGCCCGCCGCGGATCGGCCCGAACAGCCGGCCCATGGTTTCGAGCAGCAGTTCGGCGACGCGCGACTTCTCCAGCATCACGCCCATGAACACGAACAGCGGCACCGCGAGCAGCACGCCGGAGGTCATCACCCCGAAGACGCGCTGCGGCAGGGCGCCGAGAAAGGCCGGATCGAACACGCCGAGCGCGAGGCCGAGGCCGGCGAATAGGATCGCCGTGCCGGCGAGCGTGAAGGCGACCGGATAGCCGGCCATGACCAGCAGGCAGGCCGTCACGAACATGCCGATATCGAGGCCGTGGGCGAGCGACGCCATCCGCTCAGGTCCCCTCGCCGGCCGGTTCGGTGCGCGACAGCACGTCGACGCCGCGGATCACGAAGGCGAGACCCTGCAGGGCGAGCAGCAGCACGAAGGCCAGGATCTCGCATTTCAGGAGCCAGACCGCCGGAATGCCGGCCGTCTCCGCCGAGCCCTCCAGGATCGCGACCGACTTCGCCACATAGGGCCAGGCCTGCCAGCCGAGCACCAGCATGGTCGGCCAGAGCAGGACGAGAACGCCGATGAGGTCGACCCAGACCTTCGCCCGCGCCGGCGCGTCGCGGTACCAGATGTCGACGCGGACATGGGCGCCGCGGCGCAGCGCATCGGCGCTGCCGAGCATGAACAGCGAGGCGAACAGGTAGGTCAGCGCCTCCTGCATCCAGATCGAGCCGAGCCCGAAGGCATAGCGCAGGATCACCACCGCGAACTGGATCAGCACGATGGCCAGCGTCGCCCAGGCAAGCCCGGCGCCGAGGCGGTCGTTCATGCGGTCGATGAGGCAGGCGAGACGGAGCATGGCGGGGCCCGGACCAGGGAGGCTCCGAATACAGGCCGGGACCGGCGCGGTCGAGGGCCGTCATGCAATACGGTGCCTCGAATCGGACGCGAATTCGTGCCACCCTGTTCGCACGTTCACGCGACGGTCCCGTCCGGACCGCGATCCGCCGAAAGCCTCCCCGTCCCGCCCTGCACCCCGTCCCGCCCTGCACCCCGAGCCGCCTCTCCATGTCAGCCACGCCGATCGTTCTCGTCTCCTCCGACAATCGCGTCTTCGACCATGTCCGCTGGCACGCCACCCCGGCGCAGTATCTGGAGGCGGTCCTCTACGGCTCCGGTGCCATTCCGCTGATGCTGCCCTCGCTCGGCGGCGCGCTCGATCTGGAGACGATCCTCGACCGGGTCGACGGCGTGCTTCTGACCGGCTCGCGCTCCAACGTCCATCCGAGCCTCTACGGCGTCGAGCCGGACGTGAAATACGAGCCCTATGACGAGGCGCGCGACGCCACCACGCTGCCGCTGATCCGCAAGGCGATCGCGCGCGGCAAGCCGCTGCTCGCCATCTGCCGCGGCTACCAGGAGCTCAACGTCGCGCTCGGCGGCTCGCTGCACACCGAGATCCAGGAATTCGACGGCCGCATGGACCATCGTGCGCCGATCTCCGACCACCAGGACGAGCGCTACGCGATCCGCCACCGGATCGAGATCGTGCCGGGCAGCTGCATCGGGCGGATCATGGACTCCGACGCGATCGCCGTGAACTCGCTGCACCGCCAGGGCATCGCCGAACTGTCGCCGCGCCTCGCCATCGAGGCGACCGCGCCGGACGGCACCATCGAGGCGGTCCGGGTCGCCGACGCGTCCGGCTTCGCGGTCGGCGTGCAATGGCATCCGGAATACTGGGTCGGCTCCGACAACGCCTCCTCGCGCCTGTTCCAGGCCTTCGGCGAGGCGGTGCGGGCGGAGGCAGCCACCCGCGTGCCGCAGTCCCTCGCCGCTGAGTAGGCAGCCGCGGCGCAGGCATCGGGGGTCGCTCGGGACCCCAATCGTCGGTTTGTCGGACAGACCAGCCAATCACGCATAAAAGACGATCCGGCGCGTCGGGGCAAGCGGTCCCGGCGACGGCCTGTCTGTCGGTCGCGATGCGTTGTCCCAGCCCGGCATCCGTGGCTTGATGCCACCCGAAAGCCGGCCCGAAGAGCCGGATGCGCGGGAGGTGCGCTTGGAGACATTGCTGACCATCGGGCAGATTCTGTCCGCACAGGCACGGCTCAGGCCGGAGGAGACCGGCGCCGCCGATCTCGACCGCGCGATGAGCTTCCGGCTCTGGAACGATCGGGCCTGTCGGCTGGGCAATGCCCTGCTCGGCCTCGGTCTGAAGCCGGGCGACCGGGTCGCGGTGCTGGCCTACAACGCGCTCGAATGGGTCGAGATCTACGCCGCCACCGCCAAGGCGGGCCTGATCGGCGTGCCGGTCAATTTCCGCCTGACCGCCCCCGAGGCGCTCTACATCATCCGCGACTGCGGCGCCGCGGCGGTGATCGTGCAGGACGACCTGGCCGGCGTGATCGAAACCATCCGCGCCGATCTCGGCATTGCGGACGGCCGGATCGTGCAGTTCGGCACCGGGCGCGTGCCGGCCGGCTGGCGCGGCTACGAGGACCTGCTGGCGGCGGCCTCCGGTGCCGAGCCGGGCATCGCGGTCTCGCCCGACGATCCCTGGATGTTCATGTACACCTCGGGCACGACCGGCAAGCCGAAGGGCGCGATCCGCAGCCATCGCGGCGGCGCGCTCCTGTCGCTGGTCACCGACATCCATCTCGGCGCGAACCGCTTCGACCATGCCCTCCTGGTCATGCCGATGTGCCACGCCAATTCGCTCTATTTCTTCGGCGCCTTCGCCTATTGCGGCGCGCCGGTCACGGTCTATTCGCGGCGCAGCTTCGATCCCGAGCACATGCTGAGGACGCTGTCGCAGTCGGGCGCGACCTTCACCTCCCTGGTGCCCACCCACTACATCATGATGCTCGGCTTGCCCGACGCGGTCAGGGCGCAATACGCGCAGGAGCGGGTCTCCAAGCTGATGATCTCCTCGGCGCCGGCACGGCCGGACACCAAACGGGCGATCATGGAGCTGTTCCCGAAATCCGGCCTGTTCGAGCTCTACGGCTCCACCGAGGCCGGCTGGGTGACCATGCTCCACCCGCACGAGCAGTTCGACAAGCTCGGCTCGGTCGGCCGCGAATGCGTCGGTTCCAAGCCGATCCGCATCCTGGATGCCGACGGCAACGAGGTGCCGGACGGCGAGCCGGGCGAGCTGTTCTCGTCCAATCCCTACACCTTCGACGGCTATTGGAACCTGCCGGAGAAGACCCGCGAGGCGATCCGCGGCGAATACTGCAGCGTCGGCGACATGGCCCGGCGCGATGCCGACGGCTACATCTGGCTGGTCGACCGCAAGTCCAACATGATCATCTCGGGCGGCGAGAACGTCTATCCGTCCGAGGTCGAAACGCTGCTCGGCCAGCATCCGGCCGTCAAGGACGTGGCCGTGATCGGCCTGCCGGACCCGGTCTGGGGCGAGCGCGTCCATGCCGTGGTGGTGCCCCATGACGGCGCGCCGGCGGACGCCGACGAGATCGTCGCCTGGTGCCGCGACCGGATCGCCGGCTACAAGCGGCCGAAATCGGTCAGCGTGATCGCCGAGGCCGAGATGCCGCGCACCGCCACCGGCAAGATCCTGCACCGCATGCTGCGCAGCCGCTATTCCGAGCCGTCGTGAGCGGCCCCTCTCCCCATCACAAGAACGATCCGAGGACACGCCCATGGCCGAAACCGTCATCGACCTCAATTCCGATCCCGAAAGCTGCGCGGCCTGGATCGCCAAGTTCCTGAAGGCGCGCGGCGTCGACCGCCTGTTCGGCCTGCAGGGCGGCCATATCCAGCCGATCTGGGACTTCGTCGCCCGCGAAGGCATCCGCATCATCGACGTGCGCGACGAGGGCGCGGCGGTCCACATGGCGCATGCCCATGCCGAACTGACCGGCACGCTCGGCGTCGCCATGGTGACGGCCGGCCCGGGCGTGACCAATTGCGTCACCGCCATCGCCAACGCCTCGCTGGCGCGCATGCCGGTTCTGCTGATCGGCGGCTGCACCTCGCGTCCGCAGGCCAATATGGGCCCGCTGCAGGACATCCCCCATGTCGATATCCTGAAGCCCGTGACGCGGACCTCGCGCACCGCGCGCGTCGCCGACCAGGTGATCCGCGAGTTGGACGAGGCCGTCGCCCGCGCCTTCGGCGACATGGGCGAGCCGGGACCGGTCTATATCGAGATCCCGACCGACGTCTTGAGGACCCGGGTCGCCCCGAACCTCGTCCTCGACGACTGGATGCGGCCGAAGCCTCCGCGCATCATCCCGCCCGAGGCCGGTACGATCGAAGCCGCCATGCAGGCGATCTGGTCGGCGCGCCGGCCGCTGGTCGTCACCGGCCGCGGCGCGCGCGACGCCGGGCCGGCGCTGGAACGCTTCCTCGATGCCTCCGGCGCGCTCTATCTCGACACCCAGGAAAGCCGCGGCCTGGTGCGCGCAGACCATCCTTCCGTGGTCGGCGCCGTGCGCGCCAACGCCATGTCGGAGGCCGACCTGGTGCTGGTGATCGGCCGCAAGCTCGACTACCAGCTCGGCTACGGCTCGCCGGCGGTCTTCCCGCATGCCCGCTTCCTGCGCCTCGCCGACAATGCCGGCGAACTCCTCGACAATCGCCGCGGCGATCCGGAACTGCTCGCCACCCCGGCGCTGGCGCTGGACGCCATCGTGGCCGCCGCCGGCAACCGCGCTCCGGCGGTCGACCGCGACTGGACCGGCGGATTGCGCCGCAAGCACGAGGAGCGCAGCCGGCCGCGCGGGCCGGCGGAAAGCCGCGGCAGCGACGGCAAGGTGCATCCGGCCGCAATCTTCGAGGCGCTGGCAGCGGTCGCCGACCCGGATTTCATCGCCATCGCGGACGGCGGCGATCTCCTCAGCTTCGCGCGCGTCGGCCTGCAGGCGAAGACCTACATGGATGCCGGCGCCTTCGGTTGCCTCGGCATCTCGGTGCCCTACGCCATCGCAGCCGCCCTGGCACTGCCGGAAAGACAAGTCATCGCGGTCACCGGCGACGGCGCCTACGGCATCAACGCCATGGAGATCGACACCGCCGTCCGGCACGGCGCGAAGATCGTGGTCGTCGTCTCCAACAACGCCGCCTGGAACATCGAGCGCTTCGACCAGGCGACCAACTATGGCGGCCGCGTCGTCGGCACGACCCTGCGCCATTCCGACTATGCCGGCATGGCGCGCGCGCTCGGCGCCCATGGCGAGCGGGTCGAGGATCCGGCCGACCTGATCCCGGCGCTGAAGCGCGCCATCGCCAATGCGCCGGCGGTGGTCGACGTGGTCACGACACAGACCGCCGTGTCGTCGGATGCGAAGAAGGGCCTCGGCTTCGTGCCGGATTTCCAGGCCCTGACCGCCTGGGACGATGCCGAACGCGCGCGGCGCGGACTGCTCTGAACGGCCCTCGACACAGGCGGCGGGAAGCCGCCCGACCCCACCCCGCCCCGCCCTGCGCCCCGGATCGAAACCGGTCGGGGGCGCCGTCGTTTGATCGACGGCCGTCATGCCCCGCGCGTCGACGATCGTCCCAGGGCGCGCGCTGCCGATGCAGAGGCTGGGAAAGTCGATCGGCCCCAGGGGCCTGACGGAGACTTGTCACATTCGCGACAAGCCGATCATGACGTCGATGCTAGTCATCGGATCATCAAGACGCCGCCGATCGATCGAAAGACCATCGTCGGCGACTGAACATGAATTCGATCGCGACGGCGGATGCGCCAGGTCGCGGCATCGAGACGGATGGCTACGCGGCTTCTCACCCACCAAGCGGTGTCTGATGGAAGGTCGCGCAAGGACGAGAGGGTAAACGTCATGGTCAATCTCAATCCCGACCGGATCGCGCGGACCACGATCGGCAAGCAGGCCCCGAGCCTGAACGAAATCGCCTCGACGCTCGCCGACGCCAAGCCGACCGGCAATGTCCGCGCCAAGGCCGACGGCGAGGGCGGCGTGGTCGTGTACGGCCACAAGGGCGGGTTCCGGTCGCTGTTCCAGAAGGCCAATCCGCAGCGCGAGGTCGCCGGCACGCAGATGGTCGCCAGAAGCGTCCAGGACTATGTGCGCGACAAGAGCCCGCAGATGCAGGAACGGGCCGCCAAGCTGCTCGAGCCTTTCTACGACAAGGAGGCGAAGGCCTGGAAGAGCATGACGAACCAGCAGGTGCTGGACATCAAGAACAAGCTCGACACCTTCGAAGAGAACATGGCCCCGGTCTCGAAATTCACCGAGGACCTGCGCGACGACCGCGACCTGACCAATTTGTTTCAGAACAATACGCGGCTGCTCGACGAGTTGGTGCAGGTCGGCCACAAGGTCGGCGGCCGGGCCGAGAACCGCAAGGCCTGGGCCGGCGTTCCCGCCCCGGAACTCGGCGCCGGCATGATGCTCGCCATGCTCGACGATCTCAACGAAGACTCGTGGAAGAACGGCATCAACAACAAGGCGCTCGATCCATTCACGAAGGCCGGCGGCAATGACTACATCATTGCCCAGAACAAGATCATCCAGGACTACAAGAACGACAAGGACTTCGATGGGTTCCTGAGCAAATACTGCGATCTCGCCTACAATCGCTTCTTCTCGACGCAGAGCTTCTCGGACTGGAGCCGGCAGTATGCGGAGACGCACCCCAAGGTGGACACCCCGCGCACGCCGAACGACATGCGCGCGCCGATGTTCATCAGCGACGAGGAGGCCCGGGCCGAACTGGTCGGCTTCGACAAGGCGACCGGCAGCGAGAAGCTGCAGATGCTCAAGCATGCCTTCGAGAAGCACATGCATGTGCCGCACGGCGTCCAGCCGGAAGAGCCGGTCAAGGTCGACCCGCACGAGCGCTTCGGTCTCGACAATCGCAGGCCGGAGATGACCCCGCTGCAGGCCCTCGCCAACGGGATCGACCGTTTCGGGTCCGTGATCATGGTCTGATCCCGACGTCGATCCCGCCGCCCGCATGATGCCTGCCGATCGCCGACGGGCCGGGCCTCCAAGCCCGGCCCTTTGCGTGCGTCAGCGGGCCCCGACCGGTGCGGCCGTCCACCCCGGGAAATCGCGGGCCTGATACCACCGGCCCAGGATGCTGACGCATCGGGCCGTTGAAGCAACGCGAATGTCTCATAGGCGTCAGGGACATGAGAAATTCGCGTATCGCATACCGACGATCATTCCATGACCGTCGGTATTACGGATAGCGCCCGACATCAATGCCGCGGCGTCTGAGGTCGACGGAGATCCGATTGCGCAGTACGAAGATGTCGTCGACGGTCTTGCCGCGCAGGCGGCCGATCTCCTCAGTGGTGAAGGGCGCCGCATCCTTCGGCCGGTCCTTCGCCCCCCAGGTGTCGAGCACCCAGTTGAGGAGGCGCGCGGTATCCTCGTCCGGTAGGCCGGAATTGATCACGCCGGGCACGTTGGCGAGATAGAGCCGGCCGTCGCGGTGATGCAGGTGCTTGCCGACGATGTTCGGAAAGGGCGGGATGCGCCCGATCACCGAGCCCGATCCGTCCGACAGATGGCAGCCCGAGCAATGCAGCATGAACAGCGTCGCCGGCGTGTCCTGACCGGCCTGCGCGGGGTCGATGGCGCGTGCCGCCAGACCACCGGCGACGGCCAGCATCAGCGCCAAGGCGGCCCGGCGCCAGACAGATGCACGCCGGACGGCAGCGCGCCAGATGGGCAGACGGGGCGTCACGGCCGGCTCCGCATGGCGCGCAGGTCGGCGGCGCTGGGCGCCTTGCCGGCGCGCAAGGCCGCGACCGCCTTGGCGTCGACCTTTGCGCCCTTGGCGCCGTTCAAGGTTTGGGTGACGTAGTGGGTCACGGCGGCGATCTCCTCGTCGGAGAGGTGTCCCTGCGGCGGCATCACGGTCTGGAAGGAAAGCCCCTCGCTTTCGATCGGACCGGACAGGCCGTTCAGCACCACGAGCGGCACATAGTCCCGGGTCTTGGCCGTGGTGGCCTTGACGACGGCGGATTTCAGCGGCGGCGCGACCCCGGCCGCACCCTTGCCGGCGTCCTGGTGGCAGGCCTGACAGACCGCGGCATAGACCGCCTTGCCGTCGGCCGCCCGGGCCGCTCCGGCGCCGCCCGATAGGCCGGCAAGGCCGGCGAGGCCCGCGGCCAGCGCGATCGCCACGGCCCGTCGCCCCCCGAGTTGGACGCAAGAGGCGGCCCCCCGGGAGACCGGGACCGTCTCAGCCCGCATCCGAAATGCCCACCACGGCGGCGACGGTGCAATGATACATGCCGTGCTTCTCGGCCATGCACCAATTGATGTCGTTGTGAACGCCCATCCGGTAGCCGGGCCGTTCGCGCAGGTTGAAGTTGCACAGGCAGCGGCCGCACGAGGTCTTGCCGCAGCAGTCGTTGTAGCTGATCAGGTAGGACTTGTTGTCCTTCGGGTTCTGGCAGGTGCCGACCCAGGTCACCTTGGAGACCGAGGCGCCCGGCGGACAGGACGAGATGCTGCCGCCGCAGCAGGTGCACAGGAACCCGTCCAGCGCGCAGTAGCGCCAGTATTCGCAGGCCTGATCGGTCGGTTCGGCATCCGCCGCATGGGCACGCAGGCCCTCGCTGCGATCGAACGGCAGCATCGGCAGGACCGCGCCGCCGACGATCACCTTGCCGATATGGGCGAGCGCGCTGCGCCGGCCGTGCAGTTGCGCGGAGCGGCGGACCACGATCTCGGTCGCGCCGTCGATCTTGGACATCAGACGATTGAACAGGCTCAGCATGGGTGGGCCTCCGGAAGGCGGCGGTTCGATCGGATCACGAGACGGCCGGACGGTCCAGGTAGTCCTGGATCGACGGCACGGCGAGTTCCTTGGCGTTGAACAGGCTCTCGAGCTGTTCGCGGTTGTTGATCAGGCCCTTGGCGCGGACCACGCCGGCGCCGTCGATCAGGATCGCGAAGGGCAGCCGGCTGACCCGGAAGGTCATGCCGAGTTCGGTCGAGAGGATATAGGGGAAGCTCTCCAGCCCCTTCTCGCGCACGAACACGTCGTGAGCGGGGCGGTCGCCGTCGCTGGCCAGCACCACGTCCATCCAGGCGGCTTCCGCCGTGCGCGCCGATTTCAGCACCGGCAGCAGCTTCTTGCAGACCGGGCAGGTCGGCGAGAGGAAGAAGACCAGTGTCGAGCGCGGCGACGGCCCGCCGAGTGCGAGGCGCTTGCCGGTGAGCGTGACCAGATCCATGCGCGGCGCGGCCTCGCCGATCTTGGGGCCGGCATCGGTCATCAGCGCGCCCATCGGCGCGACCCGCTCGAACAGCACGCCGACCTGACGGGCGAGCGCGAAGACCACCACGGCCAGGATGACGACCAGGACCCAGAGCAGCCCGACGGCGACGACGAGACCTTCCATCACGCGAAACTCCCTTTCCACCGGCGGCGATCGGCACCCGGGCGGGCGCCATGGGAACGCTGCAGTTCAGTCGAAGCCGTTTTCGCGCAGGGTGCGGATATGCGCGAAGGTGCGGGCCAATTGCTCGATCACGACCAGGACCAGCCAGGTGGTCAGCACCATGACCGGCAGGGCGATCATGTCCAGAATGCCGAGCGGGCGGGTCGCGGCGGGCAGCAGGACCAGCCCGGCGACGGCCGCGAGCACCAGGTTGCGCACGACCAGGGTCCAGGAGATGGCCTGGCCGGGACCGCCGCAGCCGCAGTCGATCGTGGTCCGCCCGCGCGCCAGATTGAGCGCCATGGCGCCTGCATAGGCGAGGAGCACCGCCATCGCCCCGACCCCGCCCACAATCCGGGCGGCGGGCCAGAGCAGCGCGGCGATCACGGCGACCTCGGCCAGACCGAGCAGCACGGCGACCGGGCCGGACAGCGCCGCCGGCAGCAGGCGATAGTCCTCGACCTGCTGGCGGAAGGTCTCGAAATCGGAGGCCTTGTGCAGGACGGCGCGCGCGAAGACGAGCACGGTCAGGCCGATCGCGGCGGCGACCAGAAGCGGATCGAGCGGCATCAGGACGGCCGCCATGTCACTTGCCCTCAAGCTGAATGACGGCCTCGCCGACCTTGGCGGTCTTGGTCTCCTTGACGGCGCCGCCCGCCTCGATGTCGTAGCGGATCACGGCGGCGTCGATCGGGTTGACGCCGAACAGTGCCGGCTTGGCGCCGGGCAGGATGGCCAGGGTCGTGGCCGGCTGGGTCGGCGAGCGGCCGGCGACCTTCTTGGCCTTGAGGTCGATCGCCCAGATCTCCTCGGCCGGGTTCTTGTGGCTGCCCTCCGCGCCGCCCTTGTGCATCAGCACGTAGAGCATGCCGGCCTTGGCATCGAGCGCCATCGGCTGGTACCCGCCCGGCCGCCAGTCGCCCTCGACATCCTTGGCGAGTGCGAAGCTGTCCTCGACCGTCGCCGTCTCGCCGGCGATCGAGACCTTGTGGACGACGCCCTGGAAGGAGACGAACCACAGCGTGTCGCCGTCCTGCTCGGCATGCAGGAACAGGGCGTCCTTGTCGGCATCGAAGAATTTCGCGCTCGCCTTGGCGGACGCCTTGGCGCCCTTCGCGTCGAGCGTGAAGCTGCGCATGGTGCCGTCGCCGCACAATGTCGAGAAGACGTTCGGCTTGGCGGCGGCCGGATAGATGCCGTAGCAGCCGGGGTTCGGCACCTCGCCGGACTGCTTGCCCGCCTTCATGTCGACCACCGTTACCGAGGTGGCCGGCGTCGCGTTCTGGACGAACATGAAGCGGCCGTCGGTGGAGGCCTGCATCAGCGGCCGATAGTTCAGCGCCTGGGCCCGGCGGGAGACGATCCGGATCTCCTTCTTCAGCTCCAGCGTCTGCGTATCGTAGACCTCGAGCCAGTCGGAGCGGTCGCCGCGCGTCAGTTTCGGATAGTAACTGGTCGCGACATAGACTTCGTCGCGGCCCTTCGGCACGTAGAACTGGCCGGCAAAGCCGGTCCCGATCAGACCGATCATCTCCAACGTTTCGGGATTGAGCACATAGGCCCGACCGTCCACGATATGGTTGATGGCAATGTCGACCGCATAGATACGAGGCGTTGCAGCGTCGAGTCTGGCGACGGTGACCTTTTCGGGACGTAAATCTTCCGCCGTCGCGACGGTCGGCAAGACGGCGGCAGACGCCAGCAGCAACGTGGCGAAGACTTCTCGCGAGTTCTGACGCATGGTCACCTCGAGCGGGCCCGATTTCGGAGGATCGGAGCGTAGTGTCGACCTGCCGTCCCGGTCTATCCGCATTGCGCAATCCGTCACTTGCTGCAACGCACCAATTTTCGGCGCCGGACGGCGCGCATTTGTGCTTGCCTATTCTATATCGGACGGTGGACCATGCCCGTCCCGACCGACCGCCTCGAGGGGAGCGGCCCATGGGGGTCCCGATCAGCAACCCTGCGCACGGTTCCGAAACCGGACCGATTGCCGCCGTTCCTGCCGGCGTCGAGCGCCGGGAGACGCGCTCGACCGATATCGACGAGCACGCCGCCGCCCTGTCGGGCTGGGACCAGTGCTACACGCAGCTCGACGCCGGCCCGTTTCGCGGCCTTCTGACCCAGGTCGGCCTGCCCGGCATCACCCTCTTCGCCGAGACCACGAACCTGAAGCTGCGTCAGGATGTGGCGCCGCCGCCGAACAGCTTCGTGCTCGGCTTCCCGCTGCCGAGCAGCGCACCGGGCCTGTTCCATGGCTGCCCGGCGGCCGAGGGCACCGCCCTCACGCTGCGTCATGGCGAGGCGCACGAGTTCATCTGCCACGAGCGCATGCATCTTTCCGCCGTTGTGCTGGAGCTCGACCGCTGCCCGTCCTGGGGCCTCGATGCGGACGATTTCTCGCGTGCCAGGATGCCCCCGATCGTCGGAGGACCGGCCGCGCAGGCGCTCGGCGCCTGGGTGATGGGCCTGGTCGGCGATCTGGCCGCGGCCGGCCCGATGATCGCCGACGAGACCGCCCTGGCGAGCCTGCCGGCCCTGATCGCCGGGCGCTGCCTGTCCCTGTTCGCCACGGAGGAGCGGCCGGCCGCCGATCTCAGTCCGAGCCAGCGCTACCGGATCGTCGCGGAGGCGCGGGCGCTGGTCGAGGCTGCGGAAACCGAGCCGCCGCCCCTGACGGTGCTGGCCCGCCGGCTCGGCGTCTCGGTGCGCACGCTCGAATACTGCTTCTCCGAGACGCTCGGCCTGTCGCCCTCGACCTATATCCGCAATGTCCGCCTGCACGGCGCCCGCCGCGACCTCAAGGCGGCCGCCGGCACCGACGCGACCGTAGCCGACATCGCCATGGCCTGGGGCTTCTGGCATCTCGGCCGCTTCTCGGCCTTCTACCGCGACATGTTCGGCGAGAGCCCGAGCGAGACGCTGAGAAAGCGCGGCGCGCGGGCCTGATCCCGCCGTTAAGGGCGGCTGTCCCGGATCACGCCGGCCAGGCGCGCGATGCCCTCGTCGATGCGATCGACCGGCGGCATCGAGAAGTTCAGCCGGATGGTGTTGGCGCCCGAGCCGTCGGCGAAAAAGGCGCGGCCGGGCACGAAGGCGACGCGGGCACTCTCGACCGCGCGGGCGAGCAGCGCGGCGCCGTCGAAGCCCTCCGGCAGGGTGACCCAGACGAACATGCCGCCCTCCGGCCGCGTCCAGCTGACGCCCGCCGGCATGTGCCGCTCCAGGGCGGCCAGCATGGCGTCGCGCTTGGCGCGGTAGGCGGCGACGAGACGCGGCACCTGGGTCGCGTAGACGGCGTCCGCGACCCGGTGCATGACCATCTGGTTGATGGTCGGCGTGTTCAGGTCGGAGGCCTGCTTGATCAGCACCAGCTTGCGGATCAGGGGCTCGGCCGCGCAGATCCAGCCGAGCCGCAGGCCGGGCGCGAGCGTCTTGGAGAAGCTGCCGCAGAAGATGGTGCGGCTGGCGTCGATGCTGCCGGTGCGCGCGATGTCGAGCGCCAGGATCGACGGCGGGGCCGCGCCGTCGTAGCGCAGCGGCAGATAGGCGGTATCCTCGATGACCGGAATATCCAGCGCCTCGGCGAGATCGAGCACCCCTTCGCGCTGGGTCCGGTCGATGGTCTCGCCGGTCGGATTGGCGAAGTCGGGCGTCAGATAGGCGAACTTGACGCTGCCGCCGGCCGCCGCGGCCGCGTCGCGATAGGCCGCCGGCGTCATGTTGCCGCCGTCCGGGTTCAGCCGGTCGTAGCGCGGCTCGTAGCTGTTGAAGGCCTGCAGGGCGCCCAGATAGGTCGGCCAGGTGACCAGCGCCGTGTCGTCCGGCGACAGGAACAGCTTGCCGAGATAGTCGAGCCCCTGCTGCGAGCCCGACGTGATCAGGATGTTGTCGATCCCGCAGGGCACGCCGATCTCGGCCATGCGCGCGACGATCCAGGCCCGGAGCGGCGCATAGCCCTCGCTGACCGAATATTGCAGCGCCGTGCCGGCCGTCTCGGCGCCGAGCACGTCGCGATAGGCGTCCGCAAAGGCCGAGGCCGGGAACAGGGCCGGGTCGGGAATGCCGCCGGCGAAGGAGATGATGTCGGGCTGATCCAGCAGTTTCAGCAACTCCCGGATCTCGGAGGCGCGCATCCGTTCGGCGCGCCGGGCGTATCGTTTCTCCCAGTCCATGACATTCCCCTTCTGAGGTGGCCCCTTCTGGCGAGGGATGGCGACCTTAGACCTCCGCGGATTTATGTCAATAAGACTTACCTTTTGGAATGGATGGTGCCGTCCGCGCGCCTGGATGGCTGGATCGCAGGCCCCCGGATTTCCCTGCCGACCGGCCTCGTCTATGGTCCGTCGATCGCAGCGGCGGGGCATCGGGTTGATCACGGGGGAGACGTTTCTGGCCATCGCGGCCTGGTCGCGCGAACTCGCCGACGACGAGTTCGAGCGCGCACGGCGCGGCATCGTCGAGAAGGCCTATCCGCGCGGCGCCTATCTGTGGCATCGCGGCGATCGCTTCGACCATTGGACCGGCGTTTCGCGCGGGCTGGTCAAGGTTTCGACCATTGCCAAGTCCGGCAAGGCCATGACCTTCACGGGGGTCAGGACCGGCGGCTGGTTCGGCGAGGGCACCATGCTGAAGGACGAGCCGCGCCAATACGACGTGGTCGCCCTGCGCGACACGCGCATTGCGCTGATGAACAAGGCGACCTTCGCCTGGCTGCTCGACCACTCCGTCGGCTTCAACCGCTTCCTGGTCCGCCAGCTCAACGAGCGGCTCGGCCAGTTCATGGCCCTGGTCGAATACGACCGCACCCTCGACGCCGCGTCGCGCGTCGCCCGCACGCTCGGCTGGCTCTACGATCCGGTGCTCTATCCGAACCCGGCGCCCGACCTGGAGATCACCCAGGAGGAGATCGCGCTCCTCTGCGGCCTGTCGCGCCAGAGCACCAACGAAGCCTTGAAGGTGCTCGAACGCCGCGGCGTCGTGCAGACCGACCACGGCATCCTGACCGCCCCCGACCCCCAACGCCTGCTGCGCTTCGAGACGTGAGGCGGGGACGGGAGACGTCGGGATGCGCCGCGCCGGCGGGCGGGGGCATTCGGGAGTGGGCGATTGCCAACGGGGAGACGGCCGCTGGCGCTGGGCACGGGCATCGAGCAGGGAAGCGTTATCCAGCAAGAAAGCGTTGGAGCCCGCCCCCTCTGCCCCACTCTCGCAACGCATCCCCGGACAAGGCCCGAAGGGCCGCCGATCCGGGGCCTACTCGCATCGCAGCGGGCGTCAGGTTCACCAGTTAAATCAAAACCTTGCGGCAAGCCGCCGGCAGAGTGGGTCCCGGCTCTCCGCTGACGCTCCGGCCGGGAATGCGGCCCTTCGGGGGGATGGTTCCGCTGGACGGAGGGCATTCGGGAGCGGGCGATGGCCAACGGGGAGAAGACCGTTGGCGCTGGGCGCGGGCATCGAGCAGGGAAGCGTTGTCGAGCAGGCAAGCGTTGGAGCCCGCCTCCCCTGCCCCACTCTCGCAACGTATCCCCGGACAAGGCCCGAAGGGCCGCCGATCCGGGGCCTACTCGCAGCGCAGCGGGCGTCAGGTTCAGCAGTTAAATCAAAACCTTGCGACACGTCGCCGACAGAGTAGGTCCCGGCTCTCCGCTTACGCTCCGGCCGGGAATGCGATGGGAGATCGCGGATCTATTCCCAAATCCATCGCGTGCCCTTTCCTGGATCAGGGGACCCGCCGCAATCTCGCGGGCCGCATCCCCGGACAAGGCCCGAAGGGCCGCCGATCCGGGGCCCACTCGCCCTGCGGCGGCATCAAGATCGCCAATTAAATCAGAATCTTGCTGCAAGTTGGCAGCAGAGCTGATCCCGGCTCTCCACTGGCGCTACGGCCGGGAATGCGGTGCGAGATTGCGCGTGCCTTCTCAAATGCGAGGGCTCCCCACCGATCTCCCGGTGCATCCCCGGACAAGGCCCGTGAGGGCCGCCGATCCGGGGCCTACTCGCATCGCAGCGGGCGTCAGGATCGCAATTCGAATCAAAGCCTTGCGGCACGTCGCCAGGAGAGTGGGTCCTGGCTCTCCGCTTGCGCTCCGGCCGGGAATGCAGCCCTTCGGGGGGATGGTTCCGGTGGACGGAGGGCATTCCGGCGCGGGCGATGGCCAATGGGGAGGCCGCCGCTGGCGCTCGACGCGCGCATCGAGCAGGGAAGCGTTATCGAGCAGGAAAGCGTTGGAGCCCGCCGCCCCTGCCCCGCTCTCGCAACGCATCCCCGGACAAGGCCCGTCAGGGCCGCCGATCCGGGGCCTACTTGTATCGCAGCGGGCGTTAGATTCACAAGTTAATTCAAAATCTTGCGATACATCGCCGGCAGAGTGGGTCCCGGCTCTCCGCTTGCGCTCCGGCCGGGAATGCGATGGGAGATTGTCGTAGAACGGCCGAACCCACGGCTCCGCGGGTGAGACCCGGACGGACTCGAGCATCGCCGCGGCCGGGGGAGCCGGCCGCGGCGATGGGATCGGCTATCGGTTGACCTGGGTCAGGGCGAAGCCGGCCTTGCCGGCATAGCCTTTGACGATCATGTCGCGCTCGGCCGGGCTCATCACCTGCTCGATATAGTCGAAGCCGGACGGGGCGCGGCGCTCGACCTCGTCGATGACCCGTTCCGGGCCGCCGGTGCGGTTGAGCCGCACGATCTCGGCGGTCTTCGGCAGGCGATCCTCCTCGTAGAGCGACAGCGCCAGCATCGGATGCTCCGAACGGGCCAGCATGTCGGACAGGCAGCGCGCGTCCAGGATCGCCTGGGCGGCACCGTTGGAACCGACCGGATACATCGGATGGGCGGCGTCGCCGAGCAGCGTCACCCGGCCGAAGCTCCAGCGCGGCAGCGGATCGCGGTCGCACATCGGATATTCCCAGCAGGTCGATGTCGCGCGGACGAGCGCCTCCACATCCACCCCCGGCACCTTGAAGCGCGCCGCATAGGGCACGACCTCGTCCATCCGGCCGGTGCGCGACCAGCTGTCGACCGGCGGGGTCGTCGCGGCCGGGTCGGCGACGCGGATGCCGATCGCCCAGTTGGTCAGGCGCGTCTCGGGCGTCGAGCCGGGCGCGATCGGATAGAGCGCGAGCTTCGCCCCCATGCCGCCGCCGATATACATCGAGCGGCCGGTCAGGAATTTCGGCCACTCGGTGGCGCCGCGCCACAAGAGCACGCCCTGCCAGCTCGGCCGGCCCTGCTCGGGATAGAAATAGCGTCGCACCACCGAATGGATGCCGTCGGCGCCGACCAGCACCTCGCCGCGCACGGTCTCGCTCGACTTGCCGAACCGGCTGTCGACGAAATGCGCCGTCACGCCGCCCTCGTCCTGGAAGAAGCCGCCGAGCCGGAGCCCGGTGCGGACCGCATCCGGGCCGAGCCGCTCGATCACCGCGTCGTGGACCAGCTTCTGCAGCCGGCCGCGATGGATCGAGAATTGCGGATAGTCGAAGCCGCCGTCGAGGCCGCGCGGCTCCGCCCAGATCTTCTGGCCGAGCCGGTTGATGTAGATGAGCTCCTTGGTGCGCAGCGCGACCGCGTCGAGCGCCGGCAGCAGATCGAGCGCGGCCAGTTCCTTGATGGCATGCGGCAGCACGTTGATGCCGACGCCGACTTCGCGGATCTGCGGCGCCTGCTCGTAGACCACCGAGCGGATGCCCTTGCGGTGCAGCATGAGCGCGAGCGTGAGCCCGCCGATGCCGCCGCCGACGATGAGAACCGTCATGTCACTCTCCCGAATACGCGGAGGAAGGCGCCGTCACTCCTGCGCGTCCGGCGGCGGCAGGAAATCGACCTCGTGCTTGGCGGCCAGCGCGACCACTTCGGCCGGCGTCTGGCTGGGCATGTTGTGGATCGCCCAGAACAGGTCGTAGAGCCGGCGGGTCGGCGCGACCCAGAACAGGCACTTCGCCGTGGTGCCGGACTTGTTGAAGATGCCGTGCGGGATGCCCATCGGCATGCGCACCAGATCGCCCGACCGCGCGACCGCCTCGCGGCCGTCGAGGACCAGGTCGAGCCGGCCCTCGAGCATGTAGATGAACTCGTCCTGGGTCGGATGGATATGCGGCGGCACGAAGGTCTCGGCCGGGAAGGTGGCGTGCCAGCCGAACGAGGCTTCGCTGACTTCCTTCGGCACATAGGTCTGGCCGAGAATGTTCCAGCGGATGTTGTCGAGGCCTTCACCCGCCTTGGTGATGCCGGGAGCCAGGATCATCGGGGCTTTCCTTTCATACGCAATACGATTTCCGGCACCGAGTCGGGCGGCCGCCCGGCGGATCAGATGCGCCAGCGATCTCAGGTCGCAGCCTTTCCGTCCGCTCATGGCCACCGCCCCGTCCCGGCGGAGATCACTTCATCGGGCAATCGCCGGCATGCGCGTCGACATAGTCGGCGAAGACCTTCTCGGCGATCTCGGTCTGGTACTTGCCGTCGGCGCGCTTGGCGACCTTGACCAGGTAGAAGTCCTGGATCGGATAGTTGTTGTTGCCGAAGCGGAACTTGCCGCGCAGCGAGGTGAAGTCGGCCTTCTTCATGGCCGCGGTCAGCGCGGCCCGGTCGCCGACCTTGCCGCCGGCGCCCTTGATGGCGCTGTCGATCAGAAGCGCGGCGTCATAGGCCTGCATGGCATAGGTGCCGGGCACCGAGCCGTAGGCGGCCTCGAAGGCGGCGACGAAGGCCTTGCTCTGCGGATTGTTCATGTCCGGCGCCCAGTTGGCGCCGCCGAGGAAGCCGATCGCATCGTCCTTCTGCGCCGGCAGGGTGGATTCGTCGGTCGTGAAGGCCGACAGGAACGGGATGGCGGCGAGGCCGGCCTGACGATACTGGCGGACCAGATTGACGCCCATGCCGCCCGGCATGAAGGTGAAGAAGGCCTCCGGCTTGGCGGCGGCGATCTTGGTCAGCTCGGCGGAGAAATCCAGCTGGCCGAGCGGGGTGAACATCTCGTCCAGCACCTGGCCCTTGTAGTGGCGCTTGAAGCCGGCCAGCGAGTCCTTGCCGGCCTGGTAGTTCGGCGCCATCAGGACGACGGACTTGTAGCCTTTGTCCTGCGCATACTTGCCGAGGACCTCGTGCACCTGGTCGTTCTGGTAGGAGGTCACGAAGAAGTTCGGATTGCACTGCTTGCCGGCGAAATTGGACGTGCCGGCATTCGGGCTGATCAGGATGGCGCGGGCGGAGTCCGTCACCGGCTTGTGGATCGCCTGCAGCACGTTGGAGAAGATCGGGCCGACGACGAAGTCGACATTGTCGCGGTCGATCAGGCCCTTGACCTTGGTCACCGCCTGGTCCGGCTTCAGTTCGTCGTCGGCGACGATGACCTCCGCCTCCAGGCCGCCGAGCTTGCCGCCGAGCGTCTTGACCGCGAGGTTGAAGCCGTCGCGCGCCTGGGCGCCGAGCACCGCGGACGGCCCCGACAGGGTCACCACGACGCCGATCTTGACCTTGTCCTGGGCACTCGCCGGAACGGCGGCCAGAAGCGCGGCGGCAAGCACGGGAAGGACGGCGGACGCTCTCAACATGGCACGGATCTCCGGTTCGGCGCCGGCGGGCGACATGCCCGCGTATCCGGTACCCCTCGGCCACCGGAGGACGCATGCGGGAAACTGCGCACAGCATGCTTGGAAAATTAGGTGGAAGTCAACATAATATACGGGTTCTCCCGAGGTCGCCGACGATCGGCGCCTCCCGACCCCGCCCCGGAGCGACCGTGACCGACCGCGCCCCGACCGACCCGAAGGCCAGGCGACCCGCCCCGCCCCCCGCCGCCGCATCGCACATGGCGGCGAGCCCCGCCGGCGCGCCGGCCGAGGGCGCCGACGCCTTCCCGCTGCGCGACCATCTGTTCTATTATTTCAGTCAGATCATGGCGCACCGGAACCGGCGCCTGAACACGGAGCTGAAGCCGTTCGGCGTCGACTATGCGCGCTGGCGGATCATGGCCGTGCTCAACGACCAGCCGGGCTGCTCGATGCAGCAGCTCGCCGATACGACCTCGGTCGACCGGACCTCGCTGACCCATACGCTGAAGCTGATGGAGGCCGAAGGATTGGTCTCGCGCACGCCGAGGGCGACCGACCGGCGCAGCGTCGTGCTCGGCCTGACCGAGGCCGGCAGCCGGCTCTTCGTGCGCATCCTGCCGACGGTGCGCGCGCAGACCGAACTGGCGCTGACCGGCATCGGCGCCGGCGAGGCGGAGGGCCTGATGCGGCTGCTCGCGCGCATGGCGGAGAATCTTCGCGACGAAAGCTGACCGTTCGCTGACTTTTCGGCACGGGCGTCAAGTTTCAGCCGCGATTGCGGCGCATCCGACCGCCGTCCCGCCGGGAACGGCAAGGCGAGGCTGCCGCAGCGTTTTTCGAGCGGCGGCGTTGGCCTTTCGCGTTCGCGTGCGGCACCGGTTCCATGTCGGCCGGCCGTTTCCGTCCCGACCGAACTTGCGCTAGAAGATCTGCGACCGCCCCTCCCGCTCCGGACCCCATCGATGACCAAGCGCCTTTCCCGTCGTGACCTGCTGCAGGCCTCCTTCGCCACGGCCTTCGCCGCCGGCCTCGGCCTGATCCCGACCGACGCCCAGGCCATCCCGCTGAAATTCGGCCCCGCCAAGCCGTTCTCCTGGGACAGCCTGGTCAAGCGGGCGCGCGAGATGGCCGGCAAGCCCTACAAGGCGCCCTACCGCCCCGCCCCGCAGATCGTCGAGCAGATCGACTACACCGCGCACGGCAAGATCCGCTTCAAGACCGACTACGCGCTCAATGTGGAGTCCGGCGGCTACCCGATCAGCTTCTTCCCGATCGGTCGCTACTTCCCGAAGGCGATCCGGATGCACGCCATCGACGCCGACAAGGCGCGCGAGGTGCTCTACGAGCCGGAATATTTCGACATGCCGGAGGACAGCCCGGCGCAGAAGCTGCCGGAGGATTCCGGCTTCGCCGGCTTCCAGATCAAGGAGGCGAAGAGCCGGGCCGACTGGCGCACCCAGGACTGGGCCGCCTTCCTCGGTGCCTCCTATTTCCGCGCCATCGGCGCCAACGGCGAATATGGCCTGTCGGCGCGCGGCGTCGCCATCGACACGGCGAGCCCGACGCCGGAGGAGTTCCCGGACTTCACCGAATTCTACATCCAGCCGGCCACCGCCGAGCGCCAGCCGGTGGTGATCTACGCGCTCCTCGACGGCCCCTCGATCGCCGGCGCCTACAAGTTCGTGCTGCGCCGCGCCGAGGGCGTGGTGATCGATGTCGAGAATGCGCTCTTCATGCGCAAGGCGGTCGGCAAGCTCGGCATCGCGCCGATGACCTCGATGTTCTGGTTCAACGAGGCCAACAAGGGCTACCAGCTGGAATGGCGCCGGGCGGCGCATGATTCCGACGGGCTGGCCATGTTCACCGGCGCCGGCGAGCGCATCTGGCGGCCGCTGGTCAATCCGCCGCGCGTCTCCACCTCGGCCTTCGTCGACAACAATCCGCGCGGCTTCGGGCTGATGCAGCGCAGCCGCGACGCTTCCGCCTATCTCGACCGCTGGCTCAACTACGAGCGCCGGCCGTCGCTGTGGATCGAGCCGATCGGCGCCTGGGGGGCGGGCTCGATCCAGCTGGTCGAGATCCCGACCGACCACGAGGATTTCGACAACATCGTCTGTCTGTGGGTACCGAAGGAGCCGATCAAGGCCGGCGACGCGCTCGACTTCCGCTATCGCCTGCACTGGAACGCCGACGAGCCGCAGCCGGCGACCAGCCTTGCGCGTGCCATCACCACCCGCATCGGCCGCGGCGGCTTCCCCTATACCCGCAAGAATCCGCCCGAGATCAAGCGCATCGTGATCGAGTTCGGCGGCGGCACCAATCTGGAGACCCTGCCCAAGGACGTGAAGCCGGAGGCCGTGATCACGCCCTCGCGCGGCACGCTGAGCGCGGTCTTCGTCGAGACCACGTCGTGGAACAAGAACTGGCGCGTCCAGTTCGACATCCAGGCCGACGGACCCGAGCCGGTCGACATCCGCTGCTTCCTGAAGAACGGCGAGACCGCGCTTTCCGAGACCTGGCTCTACCAGCTGCATCCGCAGCAGATGGGCTGAGATTCCGGCAGGGCGGACCGCACGTCGCAGCCGCCCTGCTGCCCTTCCCCTGATCGGCGCAAGGCCCTATGAAGGCCGCGGCCAAGAACAGGGGAACGTCCATGCTGAAGACCATCGCGGGTTTCGACCGGATCGGCGAGGAAAACGCCTTCGCGGTGCTGGCGCGGGCCACCGCGCTGGCCGCGTCGGGCCGCGACATCATCAATCTCGGCATCGGGCAGCCGGATTTCCGCACGCCTGAGCATATCGTCGAGGCGGCCGTGAAGGCGCTGCGGGACGGCCATCACGGCTATACGCCCGCGACCGGCATCCTGCCCTTACGCGAGGCGGTCGCCGCCGACATCCATCGCCGGCTCGGCGCCGAGGTCAGCCCGGAGCGGATCACGATCGTGCCGGGCGGCAAGGTCACCATGTTCATGGCGATCCTGATGTTCGGCGAGCCGGGCGCGGAGATCCTCTATCCCGATCCCGGCTTCCCGATCTACCGCTCGATGATCGAGTTCACCGGCGCCAAGGCCGTGCCGGTGCCGATCCGCGAGGAGAACGGCTTCGCCTTCTCGGCCGACGAGACGCTGGCGCTGATCACCCCGGCGACGCGGCTGATCATCGTCAATTCGCCCGCCAACCCGACCGGCGGCGTCACCCCGAAGGCCGAGATCGACAAGCTCGTCGCCGGCCTCGCCCGCTTCCCCGACGTGGCGATCATGTCGGACGAGATCTACGGCCAGATGGTCTATGACGGCGAGGCGCATGTCTCGCTGCTCTCCTATCCGGAGATCCGCGACCGCCTGATCCTGCTCGACGGCTGGTCCAAGACCTATGCCATGACCGGCTGGCGCATGGGCTTCTCGATCTGGCCGGACCGGCTCTACGAGATGGCCCGCAAGCTGGCCGTGAATTCCTATTCGTGCGTCAATGCCCCGGCCCAGTTCGCCGGCATCGCCGCGCTGACCGGCCCGCAGGACTGCGTCGCCGACATGGTCGCCGAGTTCGACCGTCGCCGGAAGGTCGTCGTCGAGGGGCTCAACGGGCTGCCGGACGTGACCTGCGCCACCCCGAAAGGCGCCTTCTACGCCTTCCCGAACATCTCCAAGACCGGTTGGAAGGCCAAGCCGCTGGCCTCCGCGCTCCTGGAGGATGCCGGCGTCGCCACCATCGGCGGTCCGGATTTCGGCGTCTACGGCGAGGGCTATATCCGGCTCTCCTACGCCAACTCGACCGAGAATATCCTGAAGGCGCTCGACCGCATCCGCGCCTTCCTGGAACGCCGCAACGCGGCCTGACCGGACGGATCGATACGGTTCGGCCGGACCGATCACACGGGACGAGTCGATACGGTTCGGCCGGACCGATCACACCGAACGGATCGATACGGTTCGGCTGGACGGATCACACCGGACGGGTCGATACGGCCCGGCCGGACGGATCACACCGTCCGGTCGAACTCGACCAGCCGGTCGGCCGCCAGCCGCCAGAGCTGGGCCGGGCGACGGACGCCGGCGGTGGCGCCGCGTTTCTCCGGCACCTCCTCCAGGATGCGCATCTCCATCACCTTGCGGCGGAAGGCGCTGTCGTTGAGCGCCGTGCCGAGCACCGCCTCGTAGACCGCCTTCAGCTCCGGCAGCGTGAAGGTCTTCGGCAGGAGGAAGGCCGGCAGGGTCGAGTAGGACGCCTTCCCGCCGAGCCGGGCGAGCGCCGCCGCGGCGATCCGATCGTGATCGAACGCCAGCGGCGGCATCCGGCCGACCGGCCAGACCGCCAGGCCCGGCCGGGCCTCGGCGAGGCGCCCGAAGGGCACCAGCGCGTAATAGGCGATCGAGACCGACCAGCCGCGCGGGTCGCGATCGGGCCCGGAAAACGTCATCAGTTGTTCGACGAAGACATCCGCCAGCCCCGCCTTCTCGGCCAGGAGGCGATGGGCCGCGTCGGTCGCGCTGCCGTCCGAGCCGGGCCGGAGAAAGCCGCCGAACAGCGCGGGCCGGCCCGCGAAGGGGTCCCGGTCGCGCGTGCCGAGGACGATGGCGAGGCCCTCCTCCGGCAGGAGCGTGAACAGCGCCACGTCCACCGTCACGATCGGCCGGCCCTCGGTCTCCACGGCGGCGGTATGCGGCATGGGTTCTCCTGGCGAAGGCGAGGCGACGTGACCGGCATGGCGAGACCGGCGCGGAGGCAGGAGCCGCCGACATGGTCCGGCAGTCGGCGCGCCGGATCGGCGCCGCCGCCCCCGCACAGGGCCGCGCCGGACCGGCTTCGTCAAGCACCTGCCGCGCGGACGATCGGGATCGGGCGCCGAAGCATCCCGCGCCCATCCGTCCGCCCCTCGTCCTGCAAGTGCGGCCGGCCACGCCCGAACAGGCCGATGCCAGCCAACCCATGCAGGTAACCATAGAGGTTAACCAGTGACTAATATTTCATTAAAACTCAGTTAAATTATTCGATCTGCGCGATACAGATCATCCCCGTGCAAGGTTGTGGTGTTCCCGCCGACGACATTGGGGAAGCGTTTCATGAAGATCTTGACTGTGAAGATGGCGACCGGACTCGTCGTTGCGACGGTGCTGATGCCGGGCGTCGTGCGGGCCCTGACGGCGGCGCCCATCCAGCCGCTGACCGCCGCCAACGGGCCGATCGTGCCGGATACCGGCGACATCATCGTCGACCGGACGGCGGCCGCCCAGTTGGGCAAGGCGCTGTTCTGGGACAACAAGGTCGGCTCGGACGGCAATGCCTGCGCGAGCTGCCATTTCGCCGCCGGCGCCGACATCCGGGCGATCAATCAGGTCAATCCCGGCGGCGAATTCGATACGCTGCGCCGCTTCGCGGCCGACACCTTCGGCCCGCGCCGCTCCAACGCCAAGGCCGCTTTCGGGCCGAACGCCACCGCGGTGGCGGCGGACTTCCCGTTCCATGTCCTGTCGAACCCCGCCGACCGCAATTCCGCGGTTCTGTTCACGACCAACGACGTGTTCAGTTCGCAGGGCTCCTATGGCGGGACCTTCAAGTCGACCGCCCCGATGGTCAACACCTACGGCGTTTCGGCCTGGTCGGGCGCGCTCGGCGCGCTGACCGAGACCTGCACCCAGACCCTGAACACGGCCGATCCCTTCCACGCCGCGGTCGGCGGCGTGCGCGTGGTGCATCGCCACGTCCAGCTGCGCAACACGCCGTCGGTGATCAACGCGGCCTTCAATGCCCGCCAGTTCTGGGACGGCCGCGCCAACAACGTCTTCAACGGCGTCGACCATCTCGGCGAGCGCAGCAACACGCAGCCGACGGTCGGCATCGTCGTCGGCCAGACGCCGGGCGAACTCGCGCTGCAGAAGGTCTCGATCGCCAATGCCAGCCTGGCCTCGCAGGCCGTGGCGCCGCCGCTGTCCTTCTTCGAGATGTCCTGCGCCGGCCGGACCTTCGCGGATATCGGCCGCAAGCTCCTGGCGTTGCGCCCGCTGTCGATCCAGACGGTGCATCCGAAGGACAGCCTGTTCTCGGTGACGCGCGCGCCCTATGCGCCGCTCGTCGGCAGCGCCAAGCAGGCCGGCCTCAACACGACCTATCAGGCCCTGATCCAGCGCGCCTTCAATCCGAAATACTGGGCCTCGAGCGGCACCTACAAGCTGGCCTTCGACGGCCGCGTCGTCGCCGATCCGGCCGGATATCGTCAGGTCGAACTGAACTTCTCGCTGTTCTGGGGGCTGGCGATCCAGGAATACGAACTGCTCCTGGTCTCCGACCGGACCCCCTACGACGCGGGAACCCTGTCGGCGGCGGCCCGGCGCGGCATGGCCGTCTTCAACGGCCAGGGCGGCTGCAGCCGCTGCCATACCGGCCCGGCCTTCTCGGACGCGACGGCCTATAAGGGGGCGCCGCTGAGCCCGATCGACCGGATCGGCATGGTCGACGGCGGCGCCGCACTGGTCGATGCCGGCTTCCACAATATCGGCGTCACGCCGACCCGCAACGATATCGGCGTCGGCGGCCTCGACCCCTACGGCTATCCGCTCTCCTTCAGCCGGCAGGCGGTCACCGCGCTGCTGCACGGCCCGGTGCCGGACCGCGCGCAGCTCGCCGGCGTCGATCCGTGCCGGTTCGAAATCCCCTTCAACAAGGACCTCCTGGTCGGCCAGCCCTGCTCGGCGCTGCCCGAGTCCGCCCAGGCGTTCAAGCTGCGCACGGCCGTCGACGGCGCCTTCAAGGTCCCGAGCCTGCGCAATGTCGCGCTGACGCCGCCCTACATGCACAATGGCGGCTTCGCCGATCTGACCCAGGTGATCGATTTCTACAATCGCGGCGGCAACCGGCGCACCGGCGCGACCTGCACCGGCAAAGGCGGGCCGACCAGCGACACCTCGGGCTTCGACGACACCTGCTCCAACGCCGACCCCGACATGCGCCCGCTCGGCCTGACCGCGGCCCAGCGCACGGACCTGATCGAATTCCTGAAGTCGCTGACCGACAACCGCGTCGCCTGCCAGCAAGGACCGTTCGACCACCCCTCGCTCCTGTTCATGAACGGCCACCACTATCCCTCGGGCATGAAGACCGGCTACCGCGCGCCGGATCTCGCCCGCACCCTGCCGGTGACCGGCACCGACGGCCTCGCCGCCGAAGGCAAGCCCTGCTTCGCCAACAACGGCGACCTGTTCGGCACCACCCAGACGACCGTCAACCGGATCGTCCAATAGCGGGTTCGGCCCCTCGAACCGCGCCAGGCCCCCCGCCGCCGGACGGAGCCCCCTCCGCCGGCGGCCAGCCGCATGACGGAACCGCCCCAGGTGAACTCGGCGCAGCCGCGATCCCCATGGCCCCCGGATCGGCGGCCCTCACGGGCCTTGTCCGGGGATACGCTGGGAGATTGGGGGCAAACCCCGCAGCTCCCGACGCGGCGGACCAACGAGCGGAAAGATCGGGCAGCGGGCGCACCGCCCCGAAGGGCCGCATTCCCGGCCGGAGCGCAGCGCAGAGCCGAGACCCACTCTCCGGGCGACGTGCCGCAAGGCATTGGTTCTCATCAAGATTTCGACGCGGCTGCGATCGCATAAGGCCCCGGATCGGCGGCCCTTCGGGCCTTGTCCGGGGATACGCTGGGAGATTGGGGCCGGCCCCACTTCTCGCAACGAATAGAACCAGCGAGCGGAAAGTTCGGGGAACGGGCGCACCACCCCCGAAGGGCCGCATTCCCGGCCGGAGCGTAAGCGGAGAGCCGGCAACTGTGTCGAGACCTTTCATGCGTGGAAAGGAATCTGGTCTCGGATGACGGCGTTGGCGGTGACGAGGAGTTTACGGCTGACGGCGACGAGGGCGAGCTTGAAGGGCTTGCCGGCATCCCGGAGGGTCTGGAAGAAGGTCTTGAAACGGGGGCAATGTCGGATGGCCGCGAGAGCGCCCATGTAGAGCGCGTCGCGGACGCGTTTGCGTCCGCCGAGGATGGATCGCTGGCCGCGGAATCGGCCGCTGTCGCGGGCGAAGGGGGCGAGGCCCGCGAGGGCGGCGATCTGCTTGGGCGAGAGGCGGCCGAGCTCGGGCATCAGGGCGAGGAGCGTGGTTGCGGCGACCGGGCCGATGCCGGGGATGGA
>NZ_LJYW01000001.1:4483641-4695524 GCF_001305515.1 Prosthecodimorpha hirschii | reverse complement strand
CGTCCACGAACGCCTCGATCGCCTTGTCGTCGTTGCCGATCTGCCGCCACGTGCCGCCCCGGCCCTCGTAGACGTCGAGGACCATCTTGGAGACGTCGATTCCGATCACGTCAGGGTGTATCTTCATGGCGCCTACCCCTGTGCTGCGGGGTCCGCGGCAACGGCCCCGATCAACTGTTCAGGCTGGGTATTTGCAGGCGGGCGGGGATCACAGCCGGCTCACGGTCGACAACGACCAGGGACCCAACGATCTCCCGCCCGCCAACCCACAATGCCACACTCGGCACACACAGGGACCCACTCTGCTGGCGACGCGTCGCAAGGCATTGGTTCTCATCAAGATTTTGACGCGGCTGCGATCGCAATGGGCCCCGGATCGGCGGCCCTGCGGGCCTTGTCCGGGGATGCACTGAGAGATCGAGGGCAGCCCCGAACCTCGCGACGCGGAGAACCAGCGAGCGGAAAGTCCCGGGAGCGGGCGCACCGCCCCCGAAGGGCCGCATTCCCGGCCGGAGCGCAAGCGGAGAGCCGGGACCCACTCCCCCGGGAGACGTGCCGCAAGGCATTGGTTCTCATCAAGATTTTGACGCAACTGTGATGCGAGTAGGCCCCGGATCGGCGGCCCTCATGGGCCTTGTCCGGGGATACGCTGGGAGATCGGGGGCCAACCCCGCAACCCGCGACGCGGAAGACCAGCGAGCGGAAAGTTCGGGGAGCGGGCGCACCGCCCCCGACGGGCCGCATTCCCGGCCGGAGCGCAGCGCAGAGCCGGGACCCACTCTCCGGGCAACGCGCCGCAAGGCATTGGTTCTCATCAAGATTTTGACGCGCCTGTGATGCGAGTAGGCCCCGGATCGGCGGCCCTTCGGGCCTTGTCCGGGGATACGCTGGGAGATTGGGGGCCAACCCCGCAACCCGCGACGCGGAGGACTAGCGAGCGGAAAGTTCGGGGAGCGGCCGCACCACCCCCGAAAGGGCCGCGTTCCCGGTCGGAGCGCAGCGGAGAGCCGGGACCCACTCTCCGGGCGACATGCCGCAAGGCCTTGGTTCGCATCACGATTTTGACGCGGCTGCGATTGAAATGGGCCCCGGATCGGCGGCCCTCACGGGCCTTGTCCGGGGATACGCTGGGAGATTGGGACCAACCCCGAACCTCCCGACGCGGAGGACCAGCGAGCGGAAAGATCGGGGAGCGGCGGCGCGCCCCCCGAAGGGCCGCATTCCCGGCCGGAGCGCAGCGCAGAGCCGGGACCCACTCCCCCGGCGACGTGCCGCAAGGCATTGGTCCGCATCAAGATTTTGACGCGGCTGTGATGCGAGTAGGCCCCGGATCGGCGGCCCTCACGGGCCTTGTCCGGGGATACGCTGGGAGATTGGGGGCCAACCCCACTTCTCGTAAAGAGTAGCACCAGCGAGCGGAAAGTTCTGGGAGCGGGCGCACCACCCCCGAAAGGGCCGCATTCCCGGCCGGAGCGCAGCGCAGAGCCGGGACCCACTCTCCGGGCGAACTGCCGCAAGGCCTTGGTTCTCATCAAGATTTTGACACGACTGCGATCCCCATGGGCCCCGGATCGGCGGCCCTCACGGGCCTTGTCCGGGGATACGCTGGAAGATTGGGAGCAGCCGCGCAACTCGCGACTGCAGGGATTGGGGAGCTGAGGCACCATCACGAACCGGTGAGGCTTGATCTATTTATTTGCATTTCGCACTTTGCAAATTATATGTAGCGCCATCAGCCGATCGGAGACCGGTCGGCATGGCACCGGCAAGAGGTCCGTCATGGCCATCATCACCCGCTATCCCTTTCTCACCCAGGCTCGTGTCGAAGCCGCGTCCTTCCTGGCGGTGTTCCGGCAGGGACGGCTGGTGCGCTCCGGCCGCGGCATCGCCGCCTGGTTCGCGAGCGGGGGACCGACCTCGCTGGTCGAGATCCCGGCCGACGATCGCGATCACGTCCTGAACGTCTCGGCCACCACGGCCGACTTCCAGACCGTCAGCGCGCTCGGCCTCGCGACCTGGCGGGCGGTCGACCCGGTTCTCCTGGCCGGGCGCATCGACTTCACGGTCGAGCCGAAGACCGGCCAGCATCGCGGCGAGCCGATCGCCCAGGTCGAGAGCCTGATCGACGGTCTGGTCGCCTCGGCGGTCGAGCGCTTCGTCGCCGCCCGCACGGTCGCGCAATTGCTCGAAGAGGGCATCGGCGCGCTTCTGGCCGCGGTCGAGCGCGAATTCGCGATGACCGGCCGGCTCGCCGCGATCGGCATCGAGATCGCCGGCATCCGCCTGACCGACCTGTCGCCGGCGCCCGAACTGGTCCGCGCGCTGCGCCAGCCGACGATCGAGAAGCTCCAGCAGGGCGCCGACGAGGCGACCTTCGCCCGCCGCGCCGCCGCGGTCGAGAAGGAGGCGGCCATCGCCGAGAACGAGACCCGCGCCAAGATCCGGCTCGAAGACGAACGCGGCCGGCTGATCGCCAAGGAACGGGACAACGAACTGGCCCGCGCGCATATCGCGCAGGAAACCGCCCGCATCGAAGCGGAGGGCGAGGCGCATGTGCGCGAAATCCAGTCGCTGGCCGCCGCGGCCGCGCTGGCGACCTCGTCGGAGGCCGAGGCCCGCGCGCTCGAGCGGACCGATGCCGTCCGGCTGGCCACCGAGCAGGCCCGCGCCGAGATCGCCAAGGGCCTGCCGCCGGTCGTCACCCTCGCCCATGCGCTGGAAACCGGGCTCGCCGCCGCCAAGATCGGCACGCTCAATCTCGGCCCGGACGCGGTCGGCCTGATCGGCCAGACCTTCGCCAAGGCGGTCGCCGGCAAGACCTGAATGCCGCAGCTTCCAGGCGACCCCATTCGCCCTTCGGTCCCCTTCTCCCCCTTTCAGGGGCGAAGGGGACCGGGCCGGGGGATCACGGGCCGGCGAATTCCATCGATCCATCAGCGAGTTGTTCCCTTCTCCCCCAAGGAGGAAAAAGAGACGGGACCGGGAAATCCGGATGTGGCGAGCTCCCCAAATCCATCAGCGCTTGGCCCCCTTCTCCGCCCGCAGGGGCGAAGGGGAAGCGGCCGGGGGAACCGGCAAACCGAGATCCTTCGAACCGTCCGGGCCCTGTCCTCTTCCACCCGTCGGAACATATCCCTGCCTTGGGGCGGCTCGCCGGGTTCCCCTCCGAGCCCAACCCATCACCACCGACCGCCCAGCCTCAGGAGGCCGCCATGGCCGTGCTCACGCCCCGGATCGTCATCGTCCGCCGCGAGACCGATCTCGATCGCGTCCGCGCCACCCATGCCTCGATGGCCACCGCCCGCTTCGTGCTGGAAAGGCGCGGCCTGTCGCTGGAGGCCGTCGAGGCCGAACATGCCGCCTTCACGGAGGTGCTGCGGCGGGTGCGTGCGGCGATCCCGGCCGACTGGCGCCAGGCCATGCTGATGCGCGCCGAGGTCGAGCGTTTCGTGTTCGGCCCGGAGGATGTCGTGGTCGCGGTCGGCCAGGACGGGCTGGTCGCCAATGTCGCCAAGTATCTGACCGGGCAGACCGTGGTCGGCATCGATCCGCGCCCGGGACGCAATGCCGGCGTACTGGTCCGCTTCCGCGTCGAGGCGGCGAAGGAGGCGATCGCGGCGGCTGCCGCCGGCCGGCTGACCCTGGAGGCGCGCACCATGGCGGAGGTCCGGCTCGAATCCGGCGAGCGCCTGACCGCGCTCAACGAGATCTATCTCGGCCACCGCACCCACCAGTCGGCGCGCTACCGCATCGCCTTCGAGGGCGCCAGCGAGCGCCAATCCTCCTCCGGCCTGATCGTGGCGACCGGCACCGGCGCGACCGGCTGGGCGTCCTCGATCGCCCGTGCCACCGGCCGCCGCCTCGACCTCGCCCCGACCGACGCCAAGCTGCAGTTCCTGGTCCGCGAGGCCTGGGCGAGCCCGTCGACCGGCGCCGACCTCGTCGCCGGCACCGTCACCCGCGCGCCCGTCACCATCACCTCCGAAATGGACGAGGAGGGCACCATCTTCGCCGACGGCATCGAATCCGACCGCCTCGCCTTCCCCTGGGGCCGCATCGCCACGGTCGCAGTGGCGGAGCAGAGGCTGATGCTGGGGGTCGGGTGACGGTCGTGCGGTGCGGTGTCAGTCCTTCGTATCGGAATCGAGCTTCCGTTCCAGCGCGGTCACGACCGCGTGGGTCGTCCCGATGTCTGGCACCGAAAGACCCTCGGAGAGGCGGTTGATCCAGGGAGCCTGCAGCCGCATGGCCGCTGCGAACGCGTCCCGTCCGCGGGCGGTGAGCACGACCAGTTGGGCCCGGCGATGATGGGGATTGGCCTGAAAGTCGACCAGCCCCTCGGCCGCCAGATCGTTGACGATCCTCTGCACATTCTGACGGTTGGCGCCCATGTCGCGGGCCAGCCAGGCGACCGGTTGGGGACGCTCGGCGGCGACGATGGAGCCTAGAACCTGCCAGCGGGCGCTGGTCAGTCCGAGCCCGGCCACGAGCCGATCGCCGGCGGCGAGCATCCGATTGCTCAGCCGGAAGAGGTCAAGGATGAGCGCCGTCAAGGCTGCACCGGCCTCGGAACGCTCCGGGTCGCATATCGGCATCACAGCTTCCTTTTGACATCATAATGTCAATTCGATACATACACTCATATTGACTGAATAGTGACATTCCAAGAGGAGCTTGTCATGCTCGCATTCCGTCCTCTGGATGCGGCTTATCCCGCCCAGGCGCAGCTTGCGCTCCAAACCGGGCCGGTCGCCCTGGCCGATCTGTCCACGCTCGACCCAGCGGACGAGCCGGCCTTCCTGACAGTCTGGGCGGAGGATGCGGCGGTCATGAAGGCCCATCCGGGCTTCATCTCGACCCAGTTGCCTCGCGGCATCGGCAACCGCCCGACCCATTCCGACCACGCGGTCCGGGAGTCCAACGCCCATTTCCGGACCGCGTTCGGCAGTCCCGAATTCCAGGCCACGTTCGGCGCCCATCCGCCGTCCGGTATCGCGTCTCGGCATCTCTTCGCGAAGGTTGCCGTGCCGGGCATCTGCGTGGCGTGACAAGACCCGCAGCGCCCCGATCCCTGCCACCACCCTCACCGACCCAGGAACCGATCATGCTGAAACGGCTTCATCCTGTCGCAGGCGCCATCGCGGTCCTGACGATCGCGCTCTTCTGGCTGTCGACAGTCGTCTCCGAACTCCTCGGCACGCCGTCGATGATCGTGGCCGTGAAAACGGCGATCCCGTGGGGGTTTCTGCTCCTGGTCCCGACCCTCGCCCTGACCGCGGGGACCGGCTTCAAGCGCGCCGGAAATCGGCGCGGCAGCCTGGTATCTGCCAAAATCCGGCGAATGCCCTGGATCGCCGCCAACGGCCTCGTCATTCTGGTGCCATCGGCCCTGTTCCTGGCGTGGAAAGCTCAGGCCGGGGCATTCGACGCGACCTTCTATGCAATCCAGGCGCTCGAACTCATCGCCGGCGCCGGCAATCTGATCCTTCTTGGTCTGAACATGCGCGACGGCCTCACGATGTCGGGCCGCCTGCGATCCAGACCCGCGTGACCCGGCGCCGGTCTCGTCGCAGGCCCGTCACCACACGTGCTTGACAGACCGAGGCCATCCACTATTCTATACAAATGACTTCTATTATAGACGACACCGGCACCCTGATCGCCCGTCGCATCCGGCTGGAGCGGGAGGCGCGGGGGTGGTCGCTGGCGGATCTGGCGGAGCGGGCCGGGGTCGCCAAGGCGACGATCAGCAAGATCGAGCGCGAGGAGGCGAGCCCGACGGCGGTGGTGCTGGTGCGGCTGGCGCGGGCCTTCGACCTGACGCTGGCCGGGCTCCTGCTGCGCGCCGAGGATGGCGGCGGGCGGCTGATCCGCGCGGCCGACCAGCCGGTCTGGCGCGATCCGGAGACCGGCTACCGGCGCCGGCAGGTCTTCTCGCGGCCGGACCACCCGGTCGAGATCGTCGAGGTCGAGATGCCGGCCGGCGGGCGCGTGACGTTGCCGTCGGACTCCTATGCCCGCATCCGTCAGGCGCTGTGGGTGCTGTCGGGCCGGCTGGTGTTGACCGAAGGCGGCACCCGCCACGCGCTGGAGGCCGGCGACTGCCTCGGCTTCGGCCCGCCGGCTGAGGTCACCTTCGCCAACGTAACCGACCGGCCCTGCCGCTATGTCGTCGCCCTCGCCCGGACCTGAAGCCATGGCCCTCGAAGCCCCCATGCCCCTCGACGAGACCACCCCCGCCGTCGCGATCCGCCCGCTCGACGCCACGCCCGAAACGATCGCGGCGCTGGCCGATCTTCTGATCGAGACCGTCGCCCATGGCGGCTCGGTCAGCTTCATGCACCCGCTGGCGCGCGCGGACGCCGAGGCCTTCTGGACCGGCTCGCTCGCCGCGGCCGCACGCGGCGGGCGCGTCGTGTTCGGCGCCTTCCTGGGCGACCGGCTCGCCGGCACCGTGACGCTGCTGCTCGACTGCCCGCCCAACCAGCCGCATCGCGGCGAGATCGCCAAGATGATGACCGCCGTCGCCGATCGCCGCCGCGGCATCGGCCGGGCGCTCTTGGAGGCGGCCGAGCGCGTCGCCGTGGCGCGCGGCCGCACGCTTCTGGTGCTCGACACCGCCACCGACGAAGGCGCCGCCTGGCTCTACGAGAAGGCCGGCTTCCACTTCGCCGGCGAGATCCCCGACTACGCCCTGAAGCCCCATGGCGGCCTGACCGGCACGCTGATCTACTGGAAACGCATCGGCGCGGCGGCGTGACGCGCGCCTTCAGCTGCGCCCGAACAGGCGCTCGATGTCGGTCAGCTTGAGCTCGACCCAGGTCGGGCGGCCGTGGTTGCACTGGCCGGAATTGGGCGTCGCCTCCATCTCGCGCAGGAGCGCGTCCATCTCCTCGGGGCGCAGGCGGCGGCCGGTGCGCACCGAGCCGTGGCAGGCCATGGTGGAGAGGATGTGGTTGATCCGCTCGTCGAGCCGGGACGAGGCGTCGCGGTCGGCGAGATCGTCGGCGATGTCGCGGACGAGGCCGGCAATGTCGAGGCGCTTGAAGAGGGCCGGCGTCTCGCGCACCGCGATCGCGACCGGGCCGAAGGGCTCGAGCACCAGCCCGGCCTCGGCCAGCGCCCCGGCATGGGCGGCGAGCCGGCCGGCATCCTCCTCGGGCAGTTCGACGATCTCCGGCACCAGGAGCATCTGGCGCGGAATGCCGGCCTCGGCGCGCTGGCGCTTCAGCCGCTCGTAGGTCAGCCGCTCATGCGCCGCATGGGCATCGACCAGGATGAAGCCGTCGCGGGTCTGCGAGACGATGTAGTTCTCGTGAAGTTGCGCGCGGGCGGCGCCGAGCGGGCGGGCGGCGCGTTCGGCGTCCTGGGCCGGATCGGCGGCCCTGATGTCGGCCGAGACGCCGAAACCCGGCGCGAAGCCGGCCTGCATCGCCTCGCCGAAGCCGGAAAGCGGCGCGTCGCCTTGTGGCTCGTCCGGGATGGGGTCAATGCCCGACTGGCCCGGATCCCCGTCCGCCGGATCCTGCGCCCGGTCCATCGGATCAGGCCGGAACGGCGAGACGCGCCAGTCCCAGGCCTCGCGCGGCACGCCGCCGGAGGGGCGGAGCGGATCGCGGCCGTAGGAGGATGGGGAACGGCCGGCGGCCGCGCCGGGGCTCTCGGGCCGGCCGAAGCCGCGCGGCGTGGTCGCGGCCTGATGGTGGCCGGCCGGCGGCGCGGCGTCGGGTCCTAGGCCGGGGCCGAGGCCGGTGCGGAAGGCGGCGAGCGTGGCGGCGCCGACGGTGGTCGAGGCGCGGTGACCGGCCCGCGCCATCGCCTCGCGGATCGCGCCGACCACCAGCCCGCGCACCAGGCCCTGCTCGCGGAAGCGCACGTCGGCCTTGGTCGGATGCACGTTGACGTCGACCTCGTGCGGGTCGAGCCGGATGTCGAGCACCACGACCGGGTGGCGGTCCGCGCGCATCAGGTCCTGATAGGCGCCGCGCAGCGCGCCGAACAGCTGCCGGTCGCGCACCGGCCGCCCGTTGACCATCAGAAATTGCCAGGTCGAGGCGGCGCGATGGTAGGTCGGCAGGCCGGCATAGCCGACCAGTTCGACGCCCTCGCGTGCGGCATCGATCGGCACCGCATTGTCGGGGAAATCCGCGCCGACCACCTGGGCGATGCGGACGAGCCGGGCATCGGCGCCGCGTGCCACCGGCAGGTCGAGCGCGCTGCGGTCGGCGCCGGAGAGCGAGAAGCGCACGTCCGGCCGCGCCAGCGCCAGCCGCTTGACCACCTCGGTGATCGCCGCCGCCTCGGCGCGCTCGGTCTTCAGGAATTTGAGCCGCGCCGGCGTCGAGAAGAACAGGTCGCGCACTTCCACGCGCGTGCCGCGGGCGAGGCCGGCCGGGCGCGGCTCGCCCTTCAGCCCGCCTTCGAGCGTGATCTCCCAGCCATGCGGCTCGCTCGCGTGCCGGGTCGCGATGGCGAGCCGCGACACCGCGCCGATCGACGGCAGCGCCTCGCCGCGAAAGCCGAGCGTGTGGATGTCGAGCAGGTCGTCGGCGCGGAGCTTGGAGGTGCAGTGCCGCTCGACCGCCAGCGCGAGATCGTCGCGGCTCATGCCCGAGCCGTCGTCGGTCACCCGGATCAGGGTCTTGCCGCCGCCGGCCGTGACGATCTCGACCCGTCCGGCGCCGGCATCGACGGCATTCTCGACCAGTTCCTTGACCACGCTCGCCGGCCGCTCGATCACCTCGCCGGCGGCGATGCGGTTGATCGTATCGTCGGAAAGCTGGCGGACGACGGACGGCGCGGACGACATGGGCGGGAAGACCTCCGCGCCCCTTATCGCGGATTCGCGTGCCGCCGTCACCGGCACCGATGCCCCGGGGGCCGCCGGTCGCCAGCGCAGGGCCGGCGATGCCCGCAGCCGCGGCGTCACCGGGGCAAGCCGGGCTCAACAGCGCCATTGCCTCGCGCCCCGCCCCCCGCTACTGATCCGGCGCCCTGCCCTCCCGACGGAACGCGCCGCCATCATGAAAGACGTCCACCCGCCTCTCGTCTCCGGCCTGTCCGTGCTCGCGCCGCGCTATCGCGCCGTGCTGAGCGACGTCTGGGGGGTGCTGCACAACGGGATGACGGCGTTCCAGCCGGCCCACGAGGCGCTCTCGGCCTACCGGGCCGCCGGCGGCAAGGTGGTGCTGATCACCAATGCGCCGCGGCCGGCGGGGCCGATCCACCAGCAGCTCGCCGGCTACGGCGTGCCGCGCCACGCCTATGACGACATCGTCACCTCCGGCGACGTGACGCGCGACCTGCTCGCCACCCGTCCCGAACGGGCCGTGATCCATATCGGCCCGGACCGCGACCTGACCCTCTATGACGGCCTGCCCGGCCGGCTGGCCGACGACACGGCCGGCGAGATCGTCTCGGTCACCGGCCTCCTCGATGACGACATCGAGAGCCCGGACGACTATCGCGACCGTCTCGCCGCCCTGGCCGCCCGCGGGCTGCCGATGGTCTGCGCCAATCCGGACATCGTGGTCGAGCGCGGCGACAAGCTGGTCTGGTGCGCCGGGGCGCTCGCCCGGCTCTACGAGGAGTTCGGCGGCGAGGTGATCATGCTCGGCAAGCCGTTCCGGCCGATCTACGACGCGGCCCGCGCCCGCATCGAGGCGCTGTGCAGCGGCCCGCTCGGCAATCGCGACATCCTGGCGATCGGCGACGGCCTGCCGACCGACATCCGCGGCGCCGACGCGCAGGGCTTCGACGTCCTCTTCGTCACCGGCGGCATCCACGCCGCCGATTTCGGCGATCCGGAGGCCCCCGACCTGGCGCTGGTCGCCGCCCGCCTGCGCTCCGAGGGGCTCGGCGCCGCCGCCGTCATGCCGCGGCTGGTCTGGTAGGGCCGGCGGCCCTTCGATCTAAGGACCGGCCGGCTGGGCGCGCTGCGGCGCCCGGCGCGGCGTCGGGATCGAAATTTTCACTCTGCTTCGCCTCCCGGCGGCGGGAAATCTTGACTTCGCGGCCGTCCGGGCCTATCTCCGCCTCGGCTGCTAGCACTCCCTTTTGGTGAGTGCCAATCCGGCCGGGCACCGCGGTTGCCGCGCGAGCCCCCTCGATTTCAGTAATCCCAAGGGTTCAAAGCCAATGGCCACCAAGACCAAGTTCCGCCCGCTGCACGACCGCATCGTCGTCAAGCGGATCGAAGCCGAGCAGAAGACCGCGGGCGGGATCATCATCCCGGATACCGCCAAGGAAAAGCCCCAGGAGGGCGAGGTGGTCGCCGTCGGCCCCGGCGCGCGCGACGAGAGCGGCAAGATCGTCGCCCTGGACGTGAAGGTCGGCGACAAGGTCCTCTTCGGCAAGTGGTCGGGCACCGAGGTCCGCCTCGACGGCCAGGACCTCCTGATCATGAAGGAAAGCGACATCATGGGCGTGATCGCCTGATCGGCCGGCCGGACTTGTCCGGCCGTCTCTGATCGGCGCTTGAGCTTCGGGCGCGTCGTCGCGCCCAGGGAACAAGACCATGCCCGGATCCCCAGGCCGTCCGCTTCTGACCGAGGAATGGCAGATCGCCCTTGCCACGGTCACGATCATGTCGGTGGCCTGGATCCTCTTCCGCATCGCCCGGCGGATCGCAGAGCGCCTGCGCTCGGATCGCGACCAGGGCGGCGACACCGATTGAAACTCATTCCAGGAGAAATCCCATGGCTGCCAAGGACGTGAAGTTCGGTGGCGACGCGCGTGACCGGATGCTGCGCGGCGTCGACATCCTCGCCAATGCCGTCAAGGTGACGCTCGGCCCGAAGGGCCGCAACGTGGTCATCGAGAAGTCGTTCGGCGCCCCGCGCATCACCAAGGACGGCGTCACCGTCGCCAAGGAGATCGAGCTCGAGGACAAGTTCGAGAACATGGGCGCCCAGATGGTGCGCGAAGTGGCCTCGAAGACCAACGACCTCGCCGGTGACGGCACCACCACCGCGACCGTGCTGGCCCAGTCGATCGTCAAGGAAGGCGCCAAGGCCGTGGCCGCCGGCATGAACCCGATGGACCTGAAGCGCGGCGTCGATCTCGCCGTCGCCGAGGCCATCAAGGACCTGCAGAAGCGCGCCAAGAAGATCAAGACCTCGGCCGAAGTCGCCCAGGTCGGCACCATCTCGGCCAATGGCGAGAAGGCCATCGGCGAGATGATCGCCGAGGCGATGCAGAAGGTCGGCAACGAGGGCGTGATCACGGTCGAGGAGGCCAAGAGCCTCGAGACCGAGCTCGACGTCGTCGAAGGCATGCAGTTCGACCGCGGCTACCTGTCGCCCTACTTCATCACCAACGCCGACAAGATGATCGCCGAGCTGGAAGACCCCTTCATTCTCATCCATGAGAAGAAGCTGTCCTCCCTGCAGGCCATGCTGCCGATCCTCGAAGCGGTCGTGCAGTCGGGCAAGCCGCTCCTGATCATCGCCGAGGACATCGAAGGCGAGGCGCTTGCGACCCTGGTGGTCAACAAGCTGCGCGGCGGCCTCAAGGTCGCGGCCGTCAAGGCGCCGGGCTTCGGCGATCGCCGCAAGGCGATGCTCGAGGACATCGCCATCCTGACCTCCGGCCAGGTGATCTCCGAGGATCTCGGCATCAAGCTCGAGAACGTCGGCGTCGAGTTCCTCGGCCGCGCCAAGAAGGTGACGATCGCCAAGGAAAACACCACGATCGTCGACGGCGCCGGCAAGAAGAAGGAAATCGAGGCTCGCGTCTCGCAGATCAAGGCGCAGATCGAGGAGACCACCTCGGACTACGACCGCGAGAAGCTGCAGGAGCGTCTGGCCAAGCTCGCCGGCGGCGTCGCGGTGATCCGCGTCGGCGGCGCGACCGAGGTCGAGGTCAAGGAGCGCAAGGATCGCGTCGATGACGCTCTGAACGCCACCCGCGCCGCGGTCGAGGAAGGCATCGTCCCGGGCGGCGGCGTCGCCCTGCTGCGCGCCAAGGCGGCCGTCGCCAAGGTCAAGTCGGACGTGGCCGACGTGCAGGCCGGCATCAACATCGTGATGAAGGCCCTCGAAGCCCCGATCCGCCAGATCGCCGAGAATGCCGGCGTGGAAGGCTCGATCGTGGTCGGCAAGCTGCTCGAGTCCAAGAGCGCCACGGCCGGCTTCGACGCCCAGTCCGAGACCTATGTCGACATGGTCGAGGCGGGCATCATCGACCCGGCCAAGGTCGTGCGCACCGCCCTGCAGGACGCGGCCTCGGTCGCCGGCCTGCTGATCACCACCGAAGCCATGGTCGCGGAGCTCCCCAAGGACAAGCCCGCGATGCCGGCCGGCGGTGGCGGCGGCATGGGCGGCATGGACTTCTGATCAGCAAGTCAGCACGCTGACTGAATCGAGACGGGGAGCGGGCAACCGCTCCCCGTTTTCGTTTGCGGGTCGGCGCCGGAGGTCCGGGCCCGACCCGGCGCCCCGGCCCGTCCCGGAGAGCAGGGCCCGTCCCGGCGACCCGATCCCCGACGGCCAGCCGGCCGCGAACAGGTTCGCGGACCGGCCGGCAAGCGTTCACTCGACCCCAGTCGGCGCCGGGTCCGGTCGCCCGCTGGCACTCTGCATGCCAGACTTCCGCGCGCCGTCCCGCTCTGCCATCATGGCGGCGGGAGGAGCCCGGCATGACTTTCGAAGACGAAATGCGTGTGTTGACCTGCCTGACCGAGGCCTGGTCGGCGGAGAGTTCGTCGCAGTGGAGCCCGCACAATCCGGCGGCCGGCCAGTGCGGCGTGACCGCGGCCCTGGTCCAGGACCGTTTCGGCGGCCGCATCCTGAAGACCCGGATCGGGTCCAGCTTCCACTATTACAACGAGATCGCGGGGCGCCGGATCGACTTCACGGAGTCGCAGTTCGACGAGCCGCCGGATCCCGAAGACCGGCCCGCGCTTCGCGACGAGGCCGCCGCCGACGGCACGCCGGCACAATTCGCCGCCCTGACGGCCCGCTTCGACGCCGCGTGGCGGCGCCGGAAGCAGGGTAGCTCGTGACCGCGTCCGCCCGATCGGTCCGGACGGCGCTCGACCGGCTCAGGCGCTGCGCCAGGTCAGGACCGAACTGGCCGCATAGTTGAACACCGCCCCCATCACGGCGCCGGTCAGGCCGGCGATCCAGGGGACCGGGTGGAAGCCGTGGATCCAGCTGGCGACGCCGACATTGGCGACCGTGCCGATGCTGCAGACCAGATAGAAGGTCAACAGGCCGGAGAAGAAGCGGATGCCGGTCAGCCGCCGGTCGCGATAGGTCAGCTGGTTGTTGAGGATGTAGTTCCAGGTCATCGCCGTCATGACGGCGAAGAACTGGCTCCACTCGAAGCCGTAGCCGAGAATGTCGAGCGCGAAATAGAGCGCCATGATATGCGCGATGACGCCGCTGGCGCCGACCGCTGCGAACATCAGGAAGCGTACCGGCAGCACGCCGCCGGAAATCTTGGAGAAGAGCAGGCCCAGATACTCGGCCGTGACCAGGCTGTCGAGCTTGGAATCGCCGGCATGGCGGCTGCGGAAGGTGAACGGCAGCTCGACGATCTTCATCGGCTCTTCGATCGCCGAGACGATGTCGAGCAGGATCTTGAAGCCTTCGCGCGACAGTTCGCCGGCGACGCCCTCGACCTTCTCGCGCCGGATCATGAAGAAGCCGCTCATCGGATCGGAAAGCTCGACGCCGAGGGCCTGCTTGGCAAGCCGCGTGGCGGTCTCGCTGCCCCATTTGCGGATCGAGGACAGGCCGTCACCCGAGGAACCGCCGCCGACATAGCGGCTGCCGACCGCCAGATCGGCGCCATCCCGGATCGCCTGCAGCATCTGCGGCAGCAGCGCCTCGTCATGCTGCAGGTCGGCATCCATCACCGCCACGATCGGGGCGGAGGAGGACAGCATGCCCTCGATGCAGGCACCCGCCAGACCGCGCCGGCCGACGCGGCGGATGCAGCGCACCCGCGTGTCCTTCGCGGCCATCGCCTTGACCACGCCCGCCGTGCCGTCCGGGCTGTCGTCGTCGACGACGATGATTTCCCAGGCGACGCCTTCGAGCGCCTTGGACAGAAGCTCGACCAGGACGGGGACGTTCTGGCTCTCGTTATAGGTCGGAACCACGACCGAAAGTTCCGGTGCCAGCGAGGCGGCAGGCACGATCGAAATGCGCGGCTCCATTCCCGTCCACCCTTCGCGACCGGTCACCAGGCCGCACCAGATGCGCCGCCCGGGCCTTGGAGCGGCACCCGCTCCTTGCCGGCCGGCGCCACCATCGATCCTGCTACGCTCGCAAGCCCTTGACGATCGGCATTCTGCACGGGATCGGTTGCTCTCGGGTTAGCGCGGGACGCTTTCCGCCGGTGAGCGTCGATCACGAACCCGGGAGGGCGGGCGAGACAGCGCATTGAGACCGATCCGATCGCCGCGTCAAGCGGCAGCCTGAAGCTTCCGTTAATTCCAGCCGGACCGTGAGGGAAGTCGCGCGGCCCGGCCGCGCTTGCCCCGTCGCGCGCCATGGTCTAGGAACGCGGTGCCCGCCCCGCAAGGCGGGCTTTCGGCGTTGATGATCGGCATTCGAGGCAGAACCATGACAGGCGGCGACAGGCTCAAGGCGCGGCTCCCGCGCGGTTTCGTCGACCGGATGCCCGACGAGATCCGCGCCGTCGACGCGATGTTGGCGAAGATCCGCGAGACCTACGAACTCTACGGCTTCGAGCCGGTCGAGACGCCGCTGGTCGAATATACCGACGCGCTCGGCAAGTTCCTGCCCGACCAGGACCGCCCGAACGAGGGCGTCTTCTCGGTCCAGGACGACGACGAGCAGTGGCTGAGCCTGCGCTACGACCTGACCGCGCCGCTCGCCCGCTACGTCGCGGAGAATTACGAGAAGCTGCCGAAGCCCTATCGCAGCTATCGCGCCGGCTGGGTGTTCCGCAACGAGAAGCCCGGCCCCGGCCGCTTCCGCCAGTTCATGCAGTTCGACGCCGACACGGTCGGCGCGCCCTCGGTCGCCGCCGACGCCGAGATCTGCATGATGGCCGCCGACACGCTGGAAAATCTCGGCATTGCCCGCGGCGACTATGTCGTCAAGGTCAACAACCGCAAGGTTCTCGACGGCGTGCTCGAGGTGATCGGGCTCTCCGGCGACGACGCGGCGCATCGCCGGCTGATCGCGCTCAGGGCCATCGACAAGCTCGACCGGCTCGGCGCCGAAGGCGTGCGCCACCTGCTCGGCGACGGCCGCAAGGACGAATCCGGCGACTTCACGCCCGGCGCCCGGCTGACGCCGGAGGCGATCGACACCGTCCTGGCCTTCGTCGGCGCCGGCGGGGCGACGACCGAAGAGACGCTCGCCACGCTGCGCCGTGTCGTCGGCTCCAGCGCGCGCGGCTCGGAAGGCGTCGAGGAACTGGCCGAGATCGGCCGGCTGGTCGCCGCCGCCGGCTATGACGACGGCCGCGTGCGCATCGACCCCTCGGTGGTGCGCGGGCTCGAATACTATACCGGCCCGGTCTACGAGGCCGAGCTGACCTTCGAGATCGTCAACGACGACGGCCACACCGTGCGCTTCGGCTCGGTCGCCGGCGGTGGACGCTATGACGGGCTGGTGTCGCGCTTCATCGGCGAGCCGGTGCCGGCAACCGGCTTTTCGATCGGCGTCTCGCGGCTGACCGCCGCGCTCAAGAGCCGCGGCCTGATCGGCGGCCAGACCGCGCCCGGACCGGTCGTCGTGCTGGTCATGGACCGCAGCGAGACCGCCCGCTACCAGGCGATCGTGGCGCGCCTGCGCGCCGCCGGCATCCGCGCCGAACTCTATCTCGGCGGCTCCGGCATGAAGGCGCAGATGAAATATGCCGACCGCCGCCGCGCGCCCTGCGTGGTCATCCAGGGATCGGACGAACGCGACCGCGGCGTCGTGCAGGTCAAGGATCTGATCGAGGGCAAGCGCCTGTCCGGCACGATCACCGACAACAAGGAATGGCGCGAAAGCCGTCCGGCGCAGTTCGAGGTGTCGGAGGCGCCCGAGGCGCTGGTGCCGGCCATTCTCGCATTGCTGCAGGGCGCGAAAGGCTGAGGAGGCCCCATGGCCAGGACGCCGAAGAAGCCCCCCGCCCCCGGCGAGATCACCCGCATGTTCGAGGAGATGGTCGGTGCGCCGATGGACGAGTGGCCCGATCCGGACGCCCTTCCGGACGAGGACCCGATCTCCGAACTGATCGACCTGTTCGTCGCCGCCGAGGCCGAGATCGTCTCGCCGCCGATCCTGCAGCCCGCCGACGTATTCCTCGATACCGCCGGCGAGGACATCCGCCGCCGCCTGTTCGTGACCACCGGCGCGGACGGCGAGGAACTCTGCCTGCGGCCGGACTTCACGATTCCCGTCTGTCGGGAATATTTGAGCCGCGGCGTGCCCGGCCGGGTCGCCACCATGGCGTATATGGGCTCCGTTTTCCGCCAGCGCCCCGGCGAGAGCGGCGAGTTTCAGCAGGCCGGCATCGAACGCTTCGGCGAGACCGACCGGCCGCGCGCCGATGCCGAGATCTTCCGGATGGCGATCGAGGCGACCGAGTTGTTCGACGTGCTCGATCCCGAGATCCAGATCGGCGACGAGGGCCTGTTCACGGCGCTGCTCGAAGCGCTGGAACTGCCCCTGCCCGTCCGCCGGCGCCTGCGCTCGCTGTTCGGCGACCGCGCCAAGCTCGAAGCCGGCCTGGAGCAGCTGGTCGCGCGCGACGGCGGCGACATCGTCGCCCATGCGGGCTTTCTCGGCGCGCTGGCCGGCGCCAATCCGGAGGCCGCCCGCGCGGTGGTCGAGGATCTGCTGGCCATTGCCGGCATCACGGCGGTCGGCGGGCGGACCGCCCACGAGATCGCCGACCGCTTCCTGCAGCAGGCCGCCCTCAAGGCCGAGGGCGGACTGACCCGCGAAAAGGCCGACACGATCGGCCGCTTCCTGACCATTTCGGGCGATCCGGTCAAGGCGGCACGCGAGCTCGACCGCTTCCAGCGCGAGATGCATATCGACATCGCCGAGGCGGTCGCCACCTTCCGGGCCCGCTCCAAGGCCATGAAGGCGCTCGGCATCGATCTGGCGTCGCTGGCCTTCCGCGCCGATTTCGGCCGCAACCTCGACTATTACACCGGCTTCGTGTTCGAGATCCGCGACCCCGCCCGCCGGGACGGAAAGCCGGTGGTCGGCGGCGGACGCTACGACGGACTGATCGAGCGGCTCGGCGCCCGGGTCTCGGTGCCGGCGGTCGGCTTCTCGATGTGGCTCGACCGGCTGGCCGGCGTGGAACTGGACGGGGGTCTGGCGTGAGCGAGGGCGATCTCGTCATCGGGGTGCCGTCCAAGGGACGGCTGCAGGAGAATGCCGCCGAATTCTTCAAGCGCTCGGGCCTGTCGATCCTGCAGCCGGGCGGCGCGCGCAACTATCGCGGCCGGCTCGGCGGCATCGAGGGCGTCGAGGTCGCCTTCCTGTCGGCCTCCGAGATCACCAAGGAACTCGGCGCCGGCAACATCCATTTCGGCGTCACCGGCCTCGATCTCGTCCAGGAGACCATCCCGGCCTGGGCCGACAAGGTGCATCTGGTCACCGAACTCGGCTTCGGCCATGCCGACGTGGTGGTCGCGGTGCCGATGGCCTGGATCGACGTGGCGACGATGGCGGATCTGGCCGACATCGCCTCGGAATTCCGGCTCCGCCACGGCCATCACCTGCGCGTCGCCACCAAATACATCAACCTGACGCGCCGCTTCTTCGCCCAGCAGGGCATCGCCGCCTACCGCATCGTCGAGAGCCTCGGGGCGACCGAGGGCGCGCCGGCGGCCGGCAATGCCGAGGCGATCGTCGACATCACCTCGACCGGCTCGACCCTGACCGCCAACAACCTGAAGGTCGTCGGCGACGGCGTCATCCTCAAGAGCCAGGCCCATCTGGTCGCCTCGCTGACGGCGCCCTGGACCGTCCGCGCCCGCGCCCAGGCCCGCGCGATCCTCGACCGGATCGCGGCGGAAGCCGCCGCGCGCGGCCTGAGCGAGGTCCGCGCCGCGGTGCCGGATCCGGCCGCCGCCGCCGCGATCGCCGCGGCCCTCGGCGCCACCGCCCCGTTCGGTGCCGACCAGCCGGGCCCGCTCGTCCTGCATCTGCCGACCGCTCGGGTGCCGGGGCTCGCCGCGGCCTTGCGCGAACAGGGCGCCTCGGTCGTCACCGCCGCCCGGCTCGATTACGTCTTCGCCGCCGCCAACCCGCTCGCCGACGGCCTGGTCGCCCGCATCGAGCGCGCCACGGCCTGAGCCATCGGGACGGATCCGGCCGGGCCGGGATCGCCGGCGCGACCGCACGAAGGGTCGGTCGGCGGGACCGTTCGACGGGACCGGTCAGCCCGGCCGCACGAAGACCGCGCGGTCGGCTTCGCATTCGTCGCGCACGAAGCAGCCTTCCAGATGGTCGTTGACCATCCCCATCGCCTGCATGAAGGCATAGACGGTGGTCGGCCCGACGAAGCTCCAGCCGCGTGCCTTCAGGTCCTTGGACAGCGCCTTCGAGGCGGCACTGGTCGGATTGGCGGTCAGCGTCGCGTGGTCGAAGCGCGACGGGCGGGCCGAAGCGTCGGGCTCGAAGCGCCAGACATAGGCGGCGAGCGAGCCGAATGCCTCGGTCACGGCCAGCGCCCGGCGGGCATTGTTGATGGTCGATTCGATCTTGCCGCGATGGCGCACGATGCCGGCATCGGCGAGCAGGCGCTCGACATCGGCCGGCCCGAAGGCCGCCACGGTCGCAGCGTCGAAATGGGCGAAGGCGGCGCGAAAATTCTCGCGCTTGCGCAGGATGGTCAGCCAGGAGAGGCCGGACTGGAAGCCCTCGAGGACGATCTTCTCGAACAGGCGACGGTCGTCGGCGACGGGACGGCCCCATTCCCGGTCGTGATAGGCCTGATAGAAGGGCTCGCCGCCATGCCACCAGCAGCGACAGCGGCCGTCCTCGCCGCGCAACAGACCCTTCGGCAATTCCTCGGCGATCATGCCCGTCTCCCCGGATTCGCGGCGGCGAGACTATCACGGGCGGAATGTCGAGCGATGTCAGGAGTGCGGTGCATCGGCCGGCCGGGCGCGTCCCGTTCGGCCGATGCCGGACCGGTCAGGCGAACAGGGCATCGATATCGTCCTGCGAGGCGATGCCGTTGTCGGTCTCGAGCGCCGGGCCGTTGAGCAGCGCCTGGTCGCCCATGCGGTGTTCGAGTTCGACCTCGATGTCCTTGAAGCTGTCGATGCCGCCCCAGATCTCCATCATGCGGATGATCCGCTCCTCGACGAAGCGCAGCGTGTTGACCACCTTGGTGATGCGCTGGCCGGTCAGGTCCTGGAAATTGCACGCCTCGAAGATCTGGACGACCTGATCTTGAATGTCGGTCGCGACGGCCTGGCTCTCGCCCTTCAGGCTGGAGGCCAGCACGGCGGACTGGTTGTCGATGCGCTCGGCGGCGGCCAGGATCTGCTCGGTCGCCCCCTCCGTGCCGAACACGACGGCGTCGAGTTCGTCGGTGACGCGGGACAGTTCACGGCCGTTGCAGCCGGAGACGTGCAGGGTGGCGATCTCGCGCTTGGTCTTGTGGATCGCCTCGTAGATCGAGTCGAGCTCGACCTTGAGCTTCATCGCCTCCGTGTGCTCCTTGCGCATGGCCTCGATGGCCTTTTCGCTGAGCTCCTGCGTCGGCTGCATGATCCGTCGGATCGCCTGCAGTTCCGCCATGATGTCGCGGTACTGGCGGTCAGGGCCGGAATCGGACGCTGCGACGTCTCCGCGACCGATCGTTTCGATCCGAAACACCTTCCTGGCCGCCATTGATCAACGCCCCGCGCTTTCCATCCCAGTCGAAAGACCATAGATCGATCACGCTTAAGAAACGGTTCCCGCACGGCAGTCGGATTTTCCTCGAATCGCTTGCACCTGCCGCCGGGGCCGTCGTAGCGATGACGGCCCAGAACCGGCCGGGCGGGTCCGGGAGGGAGACGAATGCCTTGCTTCTCTGTCTAAGGCTTGCAGGACTACTGCTGGTAGGCAGCATCGCGGCGGGTGCCGTCACCGCCTCTGCGGCGGTCCACCAGCCGAAGCCGCGCAGCTATTCGGATGCCGAGCTGATCGACGGTTTCGACAAGACGGTGTTCGGCGTCGAATCCGCCGGACGCGGGTCCGGCGACGAAGCGCGGCAGGTCAAGAAATGGGCCGGGCCGGTCGCCTACCGGATCGTCAATCTGTCCAGGACCGACCGGGTGGTGGCGGCCGAGACCTTCATTGCCGGCCTCAACCGGACCGTCCGCAACCTGCGTCTCGAACCGGCGCCGTCGGGCAGCCGCGGTCCCGGCCTGCTCCTGTTCCTGGTCGACCGGGCCGACTACCAGGCTCTCATCCGCCGCACCGTCACCGATCGACGCGAGGCGGCCTTCCTGGTCCGGCAGGACTGCTCGGCAGTGACCGGCGGTCCGAAGCCGCATGTCCTGTCGCAGGCACTGGTCTTCGTCATCGCCGACGAGGGCGACGACAAGTTCCGCCATTGCCTGGTCGAGGAACTGACCCAGAGCCTCGGGCCCGTCAACGACCATGCGTCGCTCGCCGATTCGATCTACAACGACGACAATGCGGTCGACACCTTCACGGTGTTCGACTGGTTCATCCTGAACATGCTCTACGACGAGCGGGTGCGTCCGGGCATGACCCGCCGCGAAGCCCGCCGCGTGCTCGGCGCCGTGATCCAGGATGGCCGCGCGCGGCTGGCGCCCCTGATCTCGGAAGGCTGGCCGGACGACCCGACCCTGCCGCGCACCGCCCGCTGATCCCGCACCGCCCGCTGATCCCGCGCCCCCTCCCGTCCCGACACGGCCAGCCGGAGCCCGGGCGGATCTGCTGCGCAGCCGTGGTTTGGTAAAGGCTTAACCGTCCGCAGGTGCAACCGACGGTTAACCATAAGGGGAGGTTTCCGACGGGCCGGGTCCGTTCACCATGCCGGCATTCACCATTCGGTGGCAACTCGGGCCGAGACTCCGGGACCAAAGCCGGCCCCATGCCGGCTGCGACCGCCGGTATCGTTCCCGAGGCCGGCGGTGGCGCGACTCCCGTTTTGTAACCGCAGCGTCGCCCGGAACCCCTCGCTCCGGGCATTGCAGAGTGTCGCCCATGCCGCACGACCGTGCCGTCCTCCTCGCCCTGACCGGCCTTGCCACGCTCGGCGCGGGTCTCGCCCTTTCCGGGGCCACCCCCGCGACCGCCCAGGAGTCCCGCTTCGCGCCGCGCCCGCCGGTGGTGCTGTCGCCGAACCTGACCGAGCCCTGGATGCTGCAGCTCAGGCCGCGCTATCGCGACATGACCGATGCCGCGCTGCCCGCCCCGGCTGCGGCCATGCCCGCCCCGATCGCCATCGTGGCGCCGGTGGCCACCCCTGAACCGGAGCCGGCGGCCGTTGCGGCACCCGCGCCGCGGTCCGGCTTCTTCGCCGCCTTCGGCCTGGCACCGACCCCGGAGAGCCATGTCGACCAGCAGGTGCCGGCGCCGGCCGCCCGCCGGGCCGTGCGCGAGGTGCGCGACGAATTCCTGCCGACCGTGGTGCCCTATCGCGGGCCGCACGCGCCCGGCACGATCGTGATCGACACCAATGCGCGCCATCTCTTCCTGGTCCAGGAGGGCGGCACCGCGCGCCGCTACGGCGTCGGCGTCGGCCGGCCGGGCTTCGAATGGGCCGGCGAGCACCGCGTCACCCGCAAGGCCGAATGGCCGTCCTGGCGCCCGCCGGCGGAGATGCTGAAGCGTCAGCCGAAGCTGCCGCGCTTCATGGAGGGCGGCCCCGGCAATCCGCTCGGCGCGCGCGCCATGTATCTCGGCTCGTCGATGTACCGCATCCACGGCTCCAACGAGCCCTGGACGATCGGCCAGGCGGTCTCCTCGGGCTGCATCCGGATGCGCAACGAGGACGTGACCGACCTCTACGAACGGGTCAAGGTCGGCACCCGCGTCATCGTGATGTGACGCCCCGCCCGGGGTCCCCAATCTGCCGGGACCCGGCCCACTCTCGGAGGCGATCGCCCGAGGCTCAATGGCCGCTGCGCAGGGTCGCGGCGGCCACCCCGGCGCCGATCAGCAGCGTGCCGCCGACCCGGTTGATCGCCCGGATGGTGCCCTCCCGCCGGACCAGGCCGCGCGCCCGGGCGGCGACCAGCGCGTAGGTGAAGGCGTTGGCGAAGGCGAGCGTCAGGAAGGTCGCCTCGAAGATCAGCATTTGGGTCAGGAAATCCCCGGCCGGGTCGAGAAACTGCGGCAGGAAGGCGACGAAGAAGGTGATGCTCTTCGGATTGAGCGCCGTCACCAGCCAGGCATGGGCCAGCATCCGGGCCGCCGAGGCCGCGTCCCGGCGTGGTTCCGCCTCCAGCCGGCCGCCGGCGCGCCAGAGCTTGACGCCGAGCCAGACCAGATAGGCCGCGCCGATCCACTTCAGCACCGTGAACACCGTCGCCGAGGCCGCCAGCAGCGCGCCGATCCCGAGCATCGACAGCGTCATCGCGGTGAAGTCGCCAAGCGCGACGCCTGCCGCCATCGGCAGCGCGGTCCGCCAGCCGGCGCCGAGCGCGTAGGACACGACCAGCAGGATGGTCGGCCCCGGGATCACCAGGAGGACCGCGGAGGCGGCGGCAAACGCGAGCCAGGTATCGAGGGACATGGGACGCTCCGGAGCAGTGGGCAATCGGCCGTGGGCAGTGGGCGCGATGGTGCGCCCGATCGCCGGCCCGGGCAAGGGACTGAGAGCGCCGATCCGGGGGGCAGCCGGCCAGGCCACGGTTTCCGGTTCGGCCATTGAATCAGAATGTTGCGGCAGGCGATCCGCGCGGCGTTTCGCGGTGCGTCCAAGGTCCCGCGCGGGCGCCGCGGCCCGCGTTCAACCGATGAACGGTGCATGAAATCGGCTCTCAGGGTCCGTGCATGCGCGTGCGGTTAGAACGGGCGTCAAGTCGAGCCGCCCTTCGCCGGCCAACCAGAACCAGAGAGAACCGCCATGATCCGCACCGTCGCCCTCGCCACCCTGTCGATCGCCCTGCTGGCCGGTGCCGCGGGCGCCGCCGAGATCGTCACCAACGGCGCGACGGACGCGAGCGCCTCGCATCCGATCCGGCCGATCGAAGCCTTCGTCGAGGTGGTCGGTCAGGACCGCTTCGCCGGCTATTTCGTCACCGACGAGCATGGCTGCGCGGTCACGCTGATCCGGACCGCCGCCAACGACGAGGCGCTGGCCCATCCGATCGCCAAGATGGCGCTGATCGTGCAGCCCTCGAGCCGCATCGACATTCCCGCAAGCGGCAGCCAGGCGCTGCGAATCGCCTGCGCCAGCGGCGCGGCGGAACTGCAGATCGGCACCCTCGACCGCAACCTGCCGCCGCGCCGCACGCTGCTGGATTGAGGCTGCCGGACTGGGCACGGGACGCGGTCGCGATCCCGCCTGTCGCGGCCGGACGGCCCGCCCGGCCTCGGATCGCGGGCGCCGATTGACCGCAGGTCCCCGCCATGGGACCGTCACTCGGGTCCGGCGGGGGACTTCGGCATGGAAGAGCTGGCGCTCAATTTCAAGAAGTACATCATCATCCCGCAAGGCGCGGTCGTCGTGCTGGTGCCCTTCGTTCTCTGGCACCTGTTCCGCGGCAACCGCATCCTGCCGCTCGCCGTCATCCAGATCCTGGCCGGCGTGCTGCTCGGTCCCTCGGTCTTCGGCGCGCTCGACCCGGACGGCTTCAAGGCGCTGTTCGGCAAGGAGCTGACCGGCGGCGTGCAGGGGCTGGCGCTGGTCGCCGTGACCCTGTTCGGCTTCATCGCCGGCACCGATGCCGACCGCGAGCAGATCGCCCATGCCGGCCGCAGCGTCGTCGCCATCTCGCTCGGCGGCATGGCCTTCACGGCGGCGATCGGTGCCGTGGCCGGCTATTTCGTGGCGCGGGGCTATCCATGCGCCAGTCCGGAGCAGCTGTCCTGCGCGACCGGCCGCAATCCGAGCCTCGTCCTGTTCGCCGCCGCCTTCGCGCTGGCGGTGGCGATTCCCGCGCTGCCGATCCTGGTCATCCTGACGCGCGAACTCGGCCTGATGCGGGCGCGCGTCGGCCAGGTGGCGCTCGCCTCGGCCGGCGTCGGCGACGTGGTCTCCTGGGCCTCGATCGCCCTGATCCTGCCCTTCGCCAAGGGCACCGGCATCGGCGAGGCGCTGGCCGTCGCGGTCGGCGGTGCCGGGCTCAACTACCTATTCCTGCGCCACGGCGCGACGCGCTATTTCGAGCATCTGCTCGCCGTCGGCGCGGCCGAGCGGGTGATCCTCAGCGTGATCGGCATCACCATCTTCCTGTCGGGCACGATCACGGCCGTCGCCGGCCTGCACCCGGTCATCGGCGCCTTCATGGCCGGCATCTTCCTGCCCGAGCGCATCCGCGAATTCGCCGCCGCCAAACTCGACCAGCCGACCCAACTGGTGCTGATGCCCTTCTTCTTCCTGAACACCGGCCTCAACACCAGCTTCGACTTCGCCGATCCGGTGGTCTGGACCCTGTTCGGCGTCGGCTTCCTGGCCTGCACGGTCGGCCGCGTCGCCGGCACCATGCTGGCGGCACGCGCGGTCGGCGAGACCTGGGCCTTCGGGCTGGCGGCCGGCTCGCTTCTGCAGACCAAGGGCCTGATGGCCATCGTGGTGATGACCATCTTCGCCAAGGAACAGGTGGTCAGCCAGACGACCTTCTCGGCCGCCGTCGTCATGGCGCTCGCCTCCACCGCCCTGACCATGCCGCTGGTCCGGCTGATCATGGCGCGCTTCGGCGATGCCGTGCACGGGTCGGGGCGGCGGCCGGCGGCGAACCCTTCGGCCCAGACGGCCTGACGGCGGCACGGTCGCCCGATCGTTCCCGCCGGGGCCGGCCATTCGGAGCCGGCGGGGGTCCTATCCCGGCAGGGCCGTGTCGCCCGCGCCGATCGGCCGCTGCATCAGGACGCTGTCGACCCAGCGGCCGAACTTGAAGCCGACCGACCGCATCAGGCCGGCATGCTCGAAGCCCGCGGAGGCATGCAGGCGGATCGAGGCGTCGTTGGCGCTGTCGCCGATCACCGCCACCATCTGGCGGACGCCGCGCGCCGCGCAGGCCTCGATCAGCGCCGCGATCAGCGCCCGGCCGACGCCCCGGCCGCGTGCGGCTTCGGCGACATAGACCGAATTCTCGACCGTGAAGCGGTAGGCCGGGCGCGGCCGGTAGGGGCCGGCATAGCTGTAGCCGAGCACGGCGCCGTCGCGCTCGGCGACCAGATACGGAAAACCCGCGCCCACGATGGCCGCGTGGCGTCGGGTCATTTCGTCGAGATCGGGGGCCGCCAGTTCGAAGGAGGCGAGGCCGGTCTCCACCGCGAGGGCGTAGATGGCCAGGATGCCGGGAAGGTCGCGGGGCTCCGCCGGGCGGATCGTGAAGTCTGCTACGTGCATTGGTCTTCCGGGGCTGGTCGCGATCGGCCAGAGGCCGATCGCTCGGGAGCGCACCGGAAGGTCGGGCTCGATCCGACCCGCCGCGAGGGCGGGCCGGCCTCTGCCGGTCAGGGCGCGACGGCCTTCCGGTAGACGTGCCAGGTGGCATGTCCGAGCATCGGCAATACCACGAAGAGGCCGATGAAGCCCGGCAGGATCGCGACACCCAGCAATGTGCCGATGAAGATGCCCCAGCCTATCATCGGGCCCGGATTGGCCAGCACGACCCGGATCGAGGTGATCATGGCGGTGACGAAATCGACCTCCCGGTCGAGCAGCATCGGGTAGGAGACGACGCTGACCGAGAACAGGCCGAGCGCGATCACCGCGCCGACCACGTTGCCGAGCAGGAAGAAGGCGATCCCGCGCGGCGTCGACACCACGGTCGAGACGATCTGCGAGAATTCGAAGCCGTGCAGGCCGAAGAAGACCGCATAGAGGAAGCCGGCGCTGTAGACCCAGACGATCAGGCCGAACACCGCGACCAGCGCCATGTAGCCGAGTTCGCGCGCGCCGTGATGCGGCACCGCAGCCAGCACCGCCGACCAGGTCGGCGTCTCGCCCCGGCTCCAGGAGCCGGCTGACCTCGTAGAGCCCGACGGCGACCAGCGGCGCCACGATGGCGAAGCCGGCGGCGAGCGGATAGGCCAGGAAGACCAGATCGAGTTCCATGCTGACCAGGGTCAGCAGGATGCCGCCGACCACGTAGAAGCCGGCGAAGACCAGCCCGAACATCGGCGCCGCGCGGAAGTCCCGCAGACCTGCCGCCAGCGCGAGCGAGATGTCGTCGACCGTCACGGTGCGGACGACGGGATCGTTGCGACGGCTCGGTGCCGACAGATCGGGGCCGGCCAGATGGCCGGCGGTCATGTCGCTCATGATTTCCTCTCCTGGCAATCTTGCCTCCGCCTCGCCCGGACGGTTTTCTGCGACAGGATGGCACGTCACGGGCCGATTGCAACGCTCTTGCATCAGCAAAGCGTGATGGACCGGGCGGCGGCAAGAAAATGCCCGGGCCGGGCGGTTCGGCCGTAGTGGTCAAAGAGTGAGTGGTTCGGATTCACGAGACGGATGGGGACCATCCGTCTCGATCGAACCACTGGGTCCGGGCAAAGCAGGTTCGGTCAGGGGATGGATATCCACAGGACCGGCTTCAGGGGTCGGGATCGGCGATCGCCTCAGGCGACCAGGCGATAGGCCGGCAGCGTCAGGAAGGCCTCCAGGCGGTCGGACAGGATCAGCTGCTCGAACAGCGCGATCGCCTGCGGGAAGCGACCGGCATCGTAGGCTTCCGCCCCGAGTTCGCCGCGCACCCGCTCCATCTCTTCCGCCAGGCAGGTCCGGAACAGCGCCTCGTCGACCGTGCGGCCGTCCTCCAGCGTCGCGCCGAAATGCAGCCACTGCCAGATCTGCGTGCGGCTGATCTCCGCGGTCGCCGCATCCTCCATCAGGTTGTAGATCGGCACCGCGCCGCGGCCGCCGAGCCAGGCTTCGACATACTGCACGCCGACGCGGATATTCTCGCGCAGGCCGGCCTCGGTGCGGGTGCCCTCGTGGATGGCGAGGAGATCGTCGCGACCGATGGCGCGGTCGGCCGGCATGAAGCCGAGCTGATTCGGGGCCGGCATCTTCTCGTCGAACACCGCCTTGGCGACCCCGACGAGATCCGGATGGGCGACCCAGGTGCCGTCATGACCCTCGCGCGCCTCGCGCTCCTTGTCGGCCTTGACCTTGGCGAGCGCGGCGGCGTTGCGCTCCGGATCGTTCTTGATCGGGATCTGCGCCGCCATGCCGCCCATCGCGAAGGCGCCGCGGCGATGGCAGGTGCGGACCAGGAGTTCGGCATAGTTGCCCAGGAAGGCCTTGCCCATCACCACCTTGGCGCGGTCGGGCAGCAGACAGTCCCGATGCGCGCGCAGCGTCTTGATGAAGGAGAAGATGTAGTCCCAGCGGCCGCAGTTGAGGCCGGTGATCCGCTCGCGCAGCTCGTAGAGGATCTCGTCCATCTCGAAGGCCGCCGGCAGGGTCTCGATCAGCACCGTGCAGCGGATCGAGGCCGCCGGCAGGCCGAGGGTCGTCTCGGCATGGGCGAAGACATCGTTCCAGAGCCGCGCCTCCAGATGGCTCTCCATCTTCGGCAGATAGAAATAGGGGCCGGAGCCGGCCGCGAGGGACGCCTTGGCGCAGTGGAAGGCATAGAGGCCGAAATCGAACAGGGCGCCCGACAGGGTCGCGCCGTCGACAGTCACATGGCTTTCCGGCAGGTGCCAGCCGCGCGGACGGATGATCAGCACGGCCGGATCGGACTTCAGCGCATAGGTCTTGCCGTTGCGGGCGTCGACGAAATCGATCGCGCCGGCCCAGCGGTCCTTCAGGTTCAGCTGGCCGTCGAGGAGGTTCGCCCAGGTCGGGCAGGTCGCATCCTCGAAATCGCCCATGAACACGTTGGCGCCGGAGTTCAGCGCGTTGACGATCATCTTGCGGTCGACCGGGCCGGTGATCTCGACGCGCCGGTCGGTCAGATCGGCCGGGGCCGGGGCGACGCGCCAGTCGCCGGCGCGGATCGCGGCGGTCTCGGGCAGGAAGTCGGGCAGCTCGCCGGCATCGAAACGGGCCTGGCGGGCGGCACGCGCGGCGAGCAGTTCGAGCCGGCGGGCGTCGAAGCGGCGGTGCAGCCCGGCCACGAAGGCGAGCGCGTCGGCGGTCAGGATCTCGCTGTAGCGCGGGCCGATGAGGCCCGTCACGACGACACCCTGGACGGCGGGCGGAACCATATCGGCGGCAGTCATGGCAAGGTCTCCTCGTCAGCGGCAAGCAAAGCAGGTCTTGGCGCGGCCGATCGCCGCGCGCCTGTCTGGGCATGACAATAATTCATCGAGCCCCGCCGTAAACGACATCGCTCGATCCATCACTTTTTCCACCAGGGAAATAATCCGGTTCCGGAAGCCGTTTCAATCGGTCCAAAATGTCGAGGCGGGCCCCGAGACGCCGCGGCCGACGCCGGCTTCGGGAAGCCGTCGACCCTTCACCGGCGGCACGGTGCGTCGAACCGCCACCGGCGCGGCGTCGTCATCCACCGGTGCAGCCCGCATTGCGCGGTCACGAATATTTCGACGACCAGACCATTGACCGTCATCCTTCGGAACATTAAGTATCCATCAATGAATTTATGCTCCGGATGACCAAGAAATACTCATGAAACATCTTCGAAACACGCCTGAAATATTCTTCGTGGTTTCGGCCATTCTGGCCACGGCGGAGGCCCTGCCGGCCTCGGCAGGCCAAGGCCGCCTGCCCGAGGCCCTGACCGGGCTCTGGGCCACCGAGGCGGCGTCCTGCGCCAAGCCGGACAATGACGACCGCGTCGAGATCACGCGCGACCGGATCGAGTTCTTCGCCGCCTCGTGCCGGATCGACGCCCTGCGCCAGACGAAGGCCGGCGACTATCGGATGGACGAGACCTGCGAGGCGGAGGGCGAGGCCGATGCGATCGCCGGCCGCCTGATCGTCAAGGGCCGGGACCGGATCGAGATCCGCCAGGGCGAGACGCGCCATGCCCTGCTGCGCTGCCCGAAGCCGGCGGCTGCGGCCAGGTCGAACCTGCAATAGCCCGACCGGGAGCACGATCGGGGCCGCGGCATCGCGCGGCCCGTTCGCCGTTCGCGCGGGCGGTCAGCCGACCGCGCTGCGCCAGGCGCCCATCACGATGCTGACCAGACCCATGCCGAACAGGCCGGTCGCCACCACATAGGTGCCGCCGCCCCCGCCGGAAGCCGCGACGCTGTAGGTGCCGAAGGTGATGACCGCACCGAGCGCCAGCATCGCGCAACCGAAGCCGAGCGCCTTGAGGCCGCGCATGCGGAACTCGCGCCGCTTGATCTGCAGACCCCGGTTCGCGATCGCTGCCGCCAGATCCGGCGGACAGCCGTCGGACTGCAGAGCGGCGAGGATGTCGGCGCGCGCCTTGCCTTGCGCGAACTGTACGGCAGACCGGATCACGAGATCGGAAATCAGCTGCTGGACCTGCTGGTCGTCGGTCATGACGCGCTCTCCATCGGCAGTGCGACGATATCGTCGGCTCGGATGCGATGAGAGACGCTAGCATCGGCCCGCAAAGAGCCGGGATTCTAAAGGAATTTGATGCTCCCAAAGCCTTTGGCACCCCGCCCCGGGGAGCCCGGCCGGCAGCCTGGATCCCTCCCCCCACGGCGCGCGCATCGCCCTGCGGGGACCATCAGGCCTGCCCTCTGCGACGACCTGCCGGAGTGGCTCCGAGACACCAAACACCTACGGATCGCCCGGCGCTTCCGGCCTTCCAAGCGTTATCGAGCCGCCAGGCGGCTCCGAGCCGCCCTCCGCTCGAGCCCCGGCGACTATTCCGCCGCCGCGGCCGATACCGGCAGGCGCCCGTCCAGCGCCTCGGGCAGTGGGCCGCCATGGACCCAGTCGAGCAGTTCGACGGTGTGGACGATCGGGATTGCGGTGCCGCCGGCGATCTGGGTCATGCAGCCGATATTGCCGGTGGCGATCAGGTCCGGCGCGGTCTTCTCGATATTGGCGACCTTGCGGTCGCGCAGGCGGGTCGCGATCTCGGGCTGCAGAATGTTGTAGGTGCCGGCCGAACCGCAGCAGAGATGGCCCTCCGGCACGTCGCGGACCGTGAAGCCGGCCGTCTGCAGCAGGGTTTTCGGCTCGGTGCGGATCTTCTGGCCGTGCTGCATCGAACAGGCCGAATGGTAGGCGACCACGATCCCGTTCGGCGCGCGGGCCGGCAGATCGAGCCCGACCAGAAGCTCGCTGACATCCTTGGCCAGCGCCGAGACCGCCGCCGCCTTGTCCTTCCAGACCGGATCGTTGCGGAACATGAAGCCGTAATCCTTGACGGTCGTGCCGCAGCCCGAGGCCGTGATCACGATCGCATCGAGGCCGGCGCCGCCGCCCTCCCGCGTCTCCCGCCACCAGGCTTCGATATTGCGCGCGGCTTGGGCATGGGAGCGCTCGTCCTGCCCCATGTGATGGACCAGCGCGCCGCAGCAGCCCTCGCCCTTCGGCACCACCACCTCGACGCCGAGCCGGGTCAAAAGGCGGATGGTCGCCTCGTTGATGCCGGGCTTCAGCACCGGCTGGGCGCAGCCGGTCAGGAGCGCGACCCGGGCCCGCCGCACACCCGACGCGCCATGCACGCCGGGCGCCTCCGCCGCCGAACGGCCGGCCATGCGCGAGGGCGCCAGGGCCAGCATGGCGGCGAGCTTCGGGCCGATGCCGGGGATGAATTTCAAGAGACCGGCAAAGGGCTTGGCATAGAAGGCGGCGAGCAGGGCGGCCCGGAATCCGGTCCGTGTCGGCAGCACGGTCGCGAGCACGCCGCGCAGCATCCGTTCGGCCAGCGGCCGCTTCCAGGTCTTCTCGATATGGGCGCGGGCGTGATCGACCAGGTGCATGTAGTTCACGCCCGACGGACAGGTCGTCATGCAGGACAGGCACGACAGGCAGCGGTCGACATGCTTCACCGTCTCGGCATCGGCCGGCCGGTCGTTCTCCAGCATCTCCTTGATCAGGTAGATGCGGCCGCGCGGGCTGTCGAGTTCGTCGCCGAGCAGCGCGAAGGTCGGACAGGTCGCGGTGCAGAAGCCGCAATGCACGCATTTGCGCAGGATCGACTCGGCTTCCGCGACGCCCGGATCGGCAAGCTGGGCGGGGGTGAAGTTGGTTTTCATCGGCTCCGCCTCACGCCATCCGGCCGGGATTGAGAATGCCCTTCGGGTCGAACTGCGCCTTCAGGCGTTCGGCGAGCGCGGCCAGCGGCGCGGGCTGCGGCTCGAACACCGGCACGGCGGCGCGGGTCGCGGCATCCGCCCGGATCAGGGTCGCATGACCGCCACCGGCGGCCGCGACGGCACGGCGCACCGGCCCCACACCGGCTTCCGGCACCGCCGCACCGGTGCCCGTGGGCGCCGCAGGCAGGCAGAGCCAGACCAGCCCGCCCTGCCAATCGTAATAGGCCCGGCTCCCCGGCACCGCCTTGGCCATGGCCGCCACGACCGACGGACCTTCGCCGGGAGCGACGGAGACGCGCCAGAGCACCGTCCCCGGCGCCCTGTCGGGCGTGAAGGCCGCAACATCGCGCACCGCCCGCCACAGCGGTTCGGACTCCGCACCGCCCAGGCGCTCGACCCGGCCGAAGGGCGCCAGCAGGCGCGACAGACTGTCGGCCCGGTGCGCGATCGACACCGGCACGCCTTCGAGGCGGACGATGGTCGCCGATTGCCCGTTGCGCCCGACCGCCCCCCCGGCCGCACCGCCGATCGCGACCGCGGCGTCGGCCGGCAGATGGGCGGCGCCGGAGACTTCCGTTGAGGAGCCCATGGCGGCCGCCAGGGCAGCGATCGCCCGCCGGTCGTCCAGGCCGGGCAGCAGGATCGTCTCGCAGGCCTCGGCGCGCGGCAGCACCTTGAAGGTCACCTCGGTCAGGACCGCGAGCGTGCCCCAGGACCCGCTAAGCCCGCGCGCGAGATCGTAGCCGGTGACGTTCTTGACCACCCGCCCCCCGGACTTGAAGGCCTCGCCGCGGCCGGACACGGCCTTGATGCCGAGCACATGGTCGCGCGCCGCCCCCTTCGAGATGCGGCGCGGGCCGGCCAGATTGGTCGCCAACAGCCCACCGATCGTGCCCAGGCCCGGCGCGGTTCCGAGAACCGGTCCGTAGTCCATCGGCTCGAAGGCCAGTTCCTGGCCGCGGGCGGCAACCGCCGCCTCGATCTCGGCGACCGGCGTGCCGGCGCGCGCCGACAGCACCAGTTCCTCCGGCTCGTAAAGCGTGATGCCGGAAAGTCCCGACAGGTCGAGCGTCAGTTCGGCCTGCACCGGTCGTCCGATCGCACGCTTGGAGCCCTGGCCGATCACCTCGACGGGCTTCTCCTCGGCCATCGCCCAGGCCAGGAAGGCCCGGGTCTCGTCGGCGTCGCGCGGGGCATAGGTCTCGGCCATCGGCGGCATGCCTTCAGAAGCGGGGAATGTCGGGATGCGGCAGGGCGCCGCGCTGGACATGCAGCCGGCCAAGTTCGGCGCAGCGGTGCAGTTGCGGGAAGACCTTGCCCGGATTGAGCAGCTGTTTCGGGTCGAAGGCGCATTTCACCCGGATCTGATGGGCGAGATCGATCTCGTCGAACATCGCCGGCATCAGGTCGCGCTTTTCCACCCCGACGCCGTGCTCGCCGGTCAGGCAGCCGCCGACCTCGACGCAGAGCCGCAGGATGTCGGCGCCGAAGGCCTCGGCCTTGTCGAGTTCGCCGGGAACGTTGGCATCGAACAGGATCAGCGGATGCAGGTTGCCGTCGCCGGCATGGAAGACGTTGGCGCAGCGCAAGCCGTAGTGTTCGCCCATCGCGCGCATGCGGGCGAGCACATGCGGCAGTTCCTTGCGCGGAATGGTGCCGTCCATGCACAGATAGTCGGGCGAGATGCGGCCGACCGCCGGGAAGGCGGCCTTGCGCCCGGCCCAGAAGACCAGCCGCTCGGCATCGGAATTGGAGACGCGCAGGTCGACGCAGCCGTTGCCGCGCGCGATCTCGGCGACGCGCTCGATCAGGTGCGAGACCTCCGCGGCCGGCCCGTCCAGTTCGACGATCAGCAGCGCCTCGGCATCGCGCGGATAGCCGGCATGGACGAAGTCCTCGGCCGCGTGGATCGCCGGACGGTCCATCATCTCCATGCCGCCCGGAATGATGCCGGCCGCGATGATGTCAGCGACGGTCTGGCCGCCCGCCTCGCTGGAATTGAACCCGACCAGCACGGCGCGCGCGGTCTCCGGAGCCCGCAGGATGCGCACGGTGACTTCGGTGACGACGCCGAGCAGGCCTTCGGAACCGACGATCAGGCCCATCAGGTCGTAGCCGGGGCTGTCGAGATGCTTGCCGCCGATGCGCAGCACCGTGCCGTCCATCAGCACCATCTCGACGCCGAGGACGTTGTTGGTGGTCAGCCCGTATTTCAGGCAATGCACCCCGCCGGAATTCTCCGCGACATTGCCGCCGATCGAGCAGGCGATCTGCGAGGACGGATCGGGGGCGTAATAGAAGCCTTCATGCTCGACCGCGCGGGTGATGCCGAGATTGGTGACGCCGGGCTGGACGACCGCGCAGCGGTTCGGGAAGTCGATGTCCAGCACCCGGTTGAACTTCATCATCGACATCAGCACGCCGTCGGCGAGCGGCAGCGCGCCGCCGGACAGCGAGGTCCCGGCGCCGCGCGGCACCACCTTGATGCCCTCCTGGTGGCAATAGGCGAGCACCCTCGAGACCTGCTCGACGGTCTCCGGCAGCACGACGACCAGCGGCGCCTGGGCATAGACGGTGACGCCGTCGGACTCGTAGGGCGCCAGGCCGCGCGCGTCGGCGATCACGCCCTCGCCCGGCACGATCTCGCCGAGCCTGCGAACGATCTCGGCCCGCCGGGCGAAGACGCCGGCATCCGGCTCGGGCATTCTCAGCGCGGTCATGGCCCCTCCGATGGTCTGTTTAATTGACCACATCCAGATGCCTATCTACGGGACAATCGCACGCTCGGACAAGCGCCGGCAGGGCGCCGCGCGACGGATTTCGCGCGTGTCGTCGTCGGCGTGGGACATTTTCAGGCTTGATTGGTCCGAATCCGAGCCGCCCCCGTATATCGACCGGAAAGCCGAGACGGCAAACCGGTCCCGAGGCGGGATCGAAGCCGGAATTCGATGGAATTGGGGTCGCCATGAGCAACTTCATGGACATGGAAATCTTCGCCCGGGTCGTGACGGCGGGCAGCATGTCGGCCGCCGGCCGCGAGATGGGCCTTTCCCCCGCGGTGGTCTCGAAACGCCTGCGCCGGCTGGAAGACCGGCTCGGGACGCGGCTGCTGCAGCGCACCACGCGCCAGATTTCGCTGACCGAGGCCGGACACGGCTTCTATGAACGCGTCATCGCCATCCTGGCCTCGATCGAGGAGGCGGAAGCCTTCGTGTCGCGTCGCTCGGCGCTGGCCCGCGGGACCCTCAAGGTGTCGGCGCCGACGTCCTTCGGCCGGCTGCACATCGCTCCGCATCTCGGTCCGTTCCTGGTCCAGAATCCGGACCTCGCCATCCATCTCGACCTGTCGGACGATTTCGTCGACATCGTCGGCGGCGGCTTCGACCTGGCCATCCGGATCGCCGAACTGTCGGATTCGAGCCTCGTCGCGCGCCGCCTGGCGCCGATCCACCGCGTGCTTTGTGCCGCACCGTCCTATCTGGAACGCCACGGCACGCCGCGCACCATCGCCGATCTCGCCGAGCATGCCTGCCTGACCGCCGCGCCGCAGGACCATTGGCGGCTCGAGGGTCCCGAGGGCATCGTGATGGTCAAGCCGGTCGGGCCGATCCAGACCAATTCCAGCGAGGTGGTGCGGGAATCGGTGCTGGCCGGGCTCGGCATCGCGCTGCGCTCGACCTGGGACGTGGGTCCCGACCTGTCGGCCGGCCGGCTGCGGCTGGTCATGCCGCACTACCGCGCCTCGCGCCATGTCGGCGTTCATGCGGTCTATCCGAGCCGGCGCTTCCTGCCGGCCAAGGTGCGCGTGTTCATCGACTTCCTGGCCCAGCTCTACGGACCCTCGCCCTACTGGGATCAGGGCCTCGCGCTGCTGCTGCCGAACGGAGCCGGCGGCGAGGCTGCCGCCACGGAACGACCGGGTGGCTCGGAGGAACCGATTCGCCTTGTCGGTCAGCCAGTTGCAAGCTTGGTGGCGAACTGACTTTGCGGCAGGCGGGTTGCCGGTCACATTTTCGGAACCATCGGGGCAAACCCGCTGCTTCCAAATGTCGCTGGACAGGAATTGGACTAAATTCCTTGTTCCGATCGCTCGTCGTCTCGGATAGGACGCTGAATGTCGGGAGAGAACGCGATCGCGGCGGCATCCGGCCTTCGGGCTCGGACTCCGCGGAGGCGATCCGAATGAATGGTCCGGCGATCGCACTCCGGGCGGGGAGCGATCAGGCCGGGTGTCCGAGAACCCAACGCCTCATGGGAGTCGAACTTATGACGAAATTCCTGGCCATCGCCGCCGCTGCCTTCCTGACTGCCGTCTCCGTTGCCAAGGCCGACGACGGCGATGCCGCGAACGGCGAGAAGGTCTTCAACAAGTGCAAGGCCTGCCACGCGATCGGCGAAGGCGCGACCAACAAGGTCGGCCCGCAGCTGAACGGCGTCGTCGGCCGCAAGATGGGCGCCGTCGAAGGCTACGCCTATTCTCCGGCGCTGAAGAAGGCCAACGAGGAAGGCACCATCCTGACCGAAGAGCATATCTCCAAGTGGGTCTCCAATCCGAAGGCCTACCTGCCGGGCAACAAGATGTCCTTCGTCGGCCTCCAGAAGGAAGAGGAAGTCAAGGACGTGATCGCCTATCTGAAGCAGTTCGACGCTTCCGGCAAGAAGAAGTGAATTTTCGCCTTTGGCGAAATTCGAGCCGGGTCCCGCGGGGCCCGGCTTTTTCATGTCGGATGCGACCGGAGACGAACCGAAATCCGATCAGGACCCGGTGTGATCGTCGTCCGAATGAGCGGCGCGGATGCGGCGGACGACCAGGGCGACCGCCAGCAGGACCACCGGCACGGCGAGGCCCGTCGCCAGGCCAGGGTCGACCGGCAGGCGGCCGGCTTCCTTCATCGCCTTGAAGACGTAGCCGATCAGCCCGACCACATAGTAGCTGACCGCCGCCACCGAGAGCCCTTCGACGGTTTGCTGCAGGCGCAGCTGCTGGCGGGCGCGGCGGTTCATGGATTCGAGCAGATCGCGGTTCTGCTGCTCCAACTCGATATCGACCCGCGTGCGCAGCAACTGTGCCGCCCGGTTCAGCTTTTCCGACAAGTCCTCCTGCCGCTGCAGGGTCGCCCGGACGGTGCGCATGGCCGGCCCGGTGCGCCGGGCGAGGAAGCTCGACCAGGTGCCATAGCCGGGCACATGGTGCTCGTGAATGGCGCCGAGCCGGTCCTTGACGATGTCGTCATAGGCGCGGCTGGCGCCGAACCGGTAGGAGCTCTCCGCCGCCCCGGCCTCCAGATCGGCGGTCAGCCGGGTGATGTCGGAGAGGAGCAGGCGGTTGGCCTCGAGTCCGTCGGTCGATCGGATGCGGTGGCCGATATCGGCCAGTTCGCGCTCGATGCGGCGGATGTCCGGGCCGATCCGCTGCGCCTCGGGCAGGCCGAGCAGCGCGATGGTGCGGTAGGTCTCGATTTCCAGCAGCCGCTGCGCCAGCCCGCCGGCCTGCTGGTCGTTCAGGCCCCGATCGATCGCCAGGATGCGGGTGCGCCCGTCGCCGTCCTGGCGGAAATCGGTGACCGCCACGGCCGAGCCGCCGAAGCAGTCGGAGACGCACAGGCTGGCGGGGTCGAACAGATGGGCGACCGATTCGACATCGCCACCGAGCCGCAACAGGTCGAGCCGGACCGCGACCAGGAGCGGCCCCGGCGGCACGAAGCCCGAGCCGAACGGATGGGCGATCGGCCGCTCGGCGAAGGGCGCCGCCCCCTCGGGCAGCGGGCCGTCCCAGCTGTAGGTCGTGAATTCCGCATGCCGCTCCCATTTCAGCGTGCCGGTGCCGAAGGGGATGACATGGTGGCGGGCATCCGGCCCCGGGCCGGGCTGGCCCTGCGCACGGCACAATTCATTGAAAGCGATTCGGTCCGGTTTGGAGGCGCCTCGAACGACTTCGAAGGCGTAATGCAAGAAAACCCGCGGCGCGCTGACCAGCCGGAACGGGCGCGCATGGATCTCGCCGAGGATCTCGGCCCGCAGCGGATGCGGCTCGAAGGACCGGGCTTCCGGGGACCAGGCGTCCGCGATCCGGACATCCGGATCCCTGTTCGGCAGCGATGCGGCTTCGGTCTCCATCGGCGCCATTCCCTGAATTGGAGCGGTGAGATCGTCCCTGTTTACCCGCCCGGCGGCGCGCGCGCCATGGCGGCGCCGGTTCCCATCGCCGCAGGCGCCCCTTGCCGAAGACGACTATCGCCGCAGGCGACAGTGGACAAGAAAATTGACCAGCGGCGCCGTCGGGTCTAATCTGGCCGGATCGGTCCGATCGCGTCCGGCGCCCGGCCGGATCCCGCGACGGTCGCGACGCCGTTCGAGAAGCGATGGTGTTCCTGTAGCGATGGTGTTCGAGAAGATCACCCACAACCGCACCGCCGACGCGGTCGCCGAGCAGATCGAGCTCCTGATCCTGCAGGGCATCCTGCGGCCGGGCGACCGGCTGCCGGGCGAGCGGGAACTGTCGGCCCAGGTCGACGTGTCGCGGCCGATCCTGCGCGAGGCCCTGAAGACGCTGGAAGACCGCCACCTGCTGGTCTCCCGCCACGGCGAGGGCACCTATGTGGCCGACGTGATCGGTGCGGTCTTCTCCGAACCCGTGGTCGACCTGATCCGCCGCTACCCCGAGGCCGTCGCCGACTATCTGGAGTTCCGCCGCGCGATCGAAGGCTGGTCGGCCTCGCTCGCCGCCACCCGCGCGACCGCGGCCGACCGCGAGATCCTGACCCGGGTGATCGAGGACATGCAGGCCGCGCACGCCGCCGGCATCGCCGAGGACGAGGCGGCGCTCGACCTGGAATTCCACACCGCGGTCGGCGAGGCGGCGCACAACATCGTGCTCCTGCACACGCTGCGCTCCTGCTACCGGCTGCTCGCCGACGGCGTCTTCTACCACCGCTCCCGCCTCTATGGGCGCGATGCCGCGCGCACCCAACTGATGACCCAGCATCTCGCCATCCATGCGGCGATTCTGGCCGGCGACCCGGAGCGCGCCCGCCGCGCCGCCGAAGACCATATCGACTATGTCGAGGCGACCACGCGCGAGGTCGAGCGGATCGATACCCGCGCGCACAGCGCGGCCCTGCGCCTGGAACTGCTCGACAGCCGCCGCCTGCGTGCCAACCGCCCGGCCGCAAGGCCCGCCTGAAACCCCTTTCGTCCCGTCCCCGAAGCCGACCAGGAACCCGAAGCCCATGTCCACCGCCCCCGCACGCCGGCCGCGCGTCGCCCTCTTCGTCACCTGTCTGGTCGACCTGTTCCGGCCCTCGGTCGGCTTCGCCGCCGTGAAGCTCCTGGAGGATGCCGGCTGCGACGTTGACGTGCCGGCGGCGCAGACCTGCTGCGGTCAGCCGGCCTTCAATTCCGGCGACCGGGCCGATGCGCGCGCGCTCGCCGAGGGCGTCATCAAGGCCTTCGAGGGCTACGACTACGTGGTCGCGCCGTCCGGCTCCTGCGGCGGCATGATCAAGATGCACTATGCCGAGCTCTTCGCCGACGTGCCGGCCTGGAAGGCGCGCGCCGAGGCACTCTCGGCCAAGACCTTCGAACTGGTCTCGTTCCTCGCCGACGTGCTCGGCGTCGAGACCACCGGCGCCCGCTTCGAGGGCACCGTGACCTATCACGACAGCTGTTCGGGCCTGCGCGAACTCGGCATCCGCGAGCAGCCGCGCCGCCTGCTCGCCCATGTCGACGGCCTGACCGTCAAGGAGATGCAGGATTCCGATGTCTGCTGCGGCTTCGGCGGCACCTTCTGCGTCAAGTATCCGGACATCTCCAACCACATCGTCGAGAAGAAGGTCGCCACCATCGCGGCGACCGGCGCCGGCACGCTGGTCGCCGGCGACCTCGGCTGCCTGATGAACATGGCCGGCAAGCTGAAGCGCGCCGGCAGCCCGGTCGAGGCCCGCCACGTCGCCGAGATTCTCGCCGGCGCCAAGGGCCCGGCCATCGGCGAGGGGCGCTGAACCTTGAGCCGTCCCTCGCCGACCCTTCGCCCCGCTCCCTTCCGCCCCTGGAGACCTGAACGGCCGCCATGCAGCTGACCTCGCCCGCCTTCAAGGACAATGCCGCCCACGCGCTCCACGACCCGAACCTGCAGAAGGCGCTCGGGCATGTCGAGAAGGGCTTCATCGACAAGCGCAAGGCTGCGGCCGACCGCCTGCCGGAGTTCGAGGCCCTGCGCGACCGGGCCCGCGACATCAAGAACCACACCCTGGCGCATATCGACCTCTATCTGGAGGCCTACGAGCGCAAGGTGATCGCCTCCGGCGGCCATGTGCACTGGGCCGAGACGGCCGAGGAGGCGCGCGCGATCGTGCTCGACATCTGCCGGCGCCTCGACGCCCGCACGGTGACCAAGGGCAAGACGATGATCGCCGAGGAGATCGGCCTCAACGACTACCTGGAGGAGCACGGCGTCCGGCCGGTCGAGACCGATCTCGGCGAATACATCATCCAGATCCGCAACGAGGGGCCGAGCCACATCATCGCCCCGGCGGTTCACGTCACCAAGGAACAGGTCGAAGCCGATTTCCGCCGGGTCCATACCCATCTGGCGACCGACCGCGACCTGACCGAACCGACCACCCTGCTCGGCGAGGCTCGCGCGGTGCTCAGGCGCGAGTTCCTGACCGCCGATGTCGGCATCACGGGCGCGAACTTCCTGGTCGCGGAGACCGGCACCTCGATCATCGTCACCAACGAGGGCAACGGCGACCTGACCCAGACGCTGCCCAAGGCCCATATCGTGCTGGCCTCGATCGAGAAGATCACGCCGACGCTCGACGACGTGGCGCAGATCCTGCGCGTGCTCGCGCGTTCGGCGACCGGGCAGGACATGTCCTGCTACACGACCTTCTCGACCGGCCCGCGCCGGCCGGAAGACCCGGACGGGCCGGGCGAATACCACGTCGTGATCCTCGACAACGGCCGCTCGGCGATGCTCGGCACCGAGTTCCAGGACATGCTGCGCTGCATCCGCTGCGGCGCCTGCATGAACCACTGCCCGGTCTATCATTCGGTCGGCGGCCACGCCTATGGCTGGGTCTATCCCGGCCCGATGGGCTCGGTGCTGACGCCTTCGCTGGTCGGCGTCGACAAGGCCGGCCACCTGCCCAACGCTTCGACCTTCTGCGGCCGTTGCGAGAGCGTCTGCCCGATGCGCATCCCGCTGCCCAAGATGATGCGGCACTGGCGCGAGCGCGAGTTCGAACGGCACCTGAACCCGGCCGCGGCGCGCTGGGGGCTCGGCCTGTGGGCCTTCTTCGCCCGCCGGCCGAAGCTCTACCGGCTCGCCACCGGCGTTGCCGCCAACCTGCTCGGCTGGCTCGGCCGCCGCGCCGGCGGCCGCTTCGCAACGATGCCGATGGCCGGCGGCTGGACGAAATACCGCGACCTGCCGGCGCCGGAGGGCCGCACCTTCCACGACTTGTGGGCCGAACGCCTGGCGCGCCAGGCCGCGAAGGCCGCCAAGTCCCCCGCTCCCGCTTCTGCCGCCAAGGGTCACTGATGAGCCGCGACGCCATTCTCTCCCGGATCCGCCGCTCGCTCGGCGTTGCCGCGACCGACATCGACCGTCGCGCCACGGTCTCCGACCGGCTGATGCGTCCGCCACGCGGCCTGATCCCCAAGCGCGGACAATTGCCGCCGGCCGAACGGACGCGCCTCTTCGCCATGATGGCCGAGCGGGTCAACTGCACGGTGGCGCGCGTCGCCGACGCGGAGGCGATCCCGGAAGCGGTCGCCGACTATCTGCGCGGCCGCAATCTGCCGGCGGCCCTACGCCGCGGCGCCGACCCGCGCCTCGCCGCCCTGCCCTGGGACGGACAACCGCAGCTCGCCGTCTCGGTCGGCCCGTCGGACGGGCAGGACATGGTCGGGCTCAGCCATGCCTTCGCGGGCGTGGCGGAGACCGGCACGCTGGTGCTGGTGTCCGGCGAGGACAACCCGACGACGCTCAATTTCCTGCCCGAATACCACATCGTGGTGGTCCGGGCGGAGGAGATCGAGGGCGATACCGAGACGGTCTGGGACCGGCTGCGCCGGGTCTACGGCAAGGGCGTGATGCCGCGCACGGTCAACATGGTCACCGGGCCGTCGCGCTCCGGCGACATCGAGCAGACCATCCTGCTCGGCGCCCATGGCCCGCGCAGCCTGCACATCCTCGTGGTCGGCGGACAGGACTGAAGGTCCCCGGGCGGCCGGGCCGCCCCGGAAGCCGCCGCTGCGGCCGGACTGCGCCCGGACTGCGCCGGAAGCCGTGACTGCGGCCGGACTGCGCCGGAAGCCGGGGTTGCGGCCGGACTGCGCCGGCCGGGCCCCGACTCAAGGGGCGAGGCAGATGGTCACGCCGTGACCGGCATCGGTCGCGGCGGCGCCGCAGGGCCGGCCGGTCGGCGCCAGACCGTCATGGCCGGCCGGCCAGGTCGCCGTGGGCAAGGTCGCAGCGGGCAAGGTCGAAGCGGGCCAGGTTGCCGCGGGCCAGGCCGGCACGACGGCGCCGCCGACCGGATGGGCGCCGTCCGCAGCGGCCGGGCCGCCGCCCGCCCCGGTTCCGGTGGCAGAACCGGCCGCGGCGCCGCTGCCGAACCAGGCGATCGGCATCGGCTCTCCCGTGCGCAGGAAATGCGCGGCGACGCCGAGCGCACCGGCGCCGAACAGGATCTCGAAGGCCAGGCTGGTCGCCGCCAGGGCGGAGCCGACATCGCGGACCCGCCCGAGCGTGCGCAGGACCATGCCGCCCGAGATGGCGACGGCACACCAGGCCGCGCCGTAGGTGAACGTCTCGGTGATTGCCATCGCCACCCCCTCGTCTCCGCCGCCGCTTTCGGGCGTGCGGTATGGTTAACGATGGCACAATCGCGCCGGTTGCGGAGGCGGGGCGGCAGCCCGTCGGCCTGCAATGCGTTTGCCACCCCGAAGAATGCGCCGCGTGAACCGGAAAAGTCTCGGTCGGGCCACAGTCGCGCGTTAACATTTGCGCGTGCGAGCAGGTCCGTTCCGGCCGGATTCACCGGTGCGAAAGGGAAATGCTCGAAAGTCAAAGGCTTGAGCGGCACCCGTGGCCTTACCGTGGCGGCGGGCGCCGGTTTCGTGGTCGGTCGGCGTCCAGGGGCGCGGCCGGAACAGGGCTGGCGGCATGGCGAATTGGTTCGAGCGTTGGTTCGGACGCAGGCGGGAGCGGGAACCGGAGCCGAGGCCCGTGCCGGGTCCGCACGGGCCGGTCGACCCGTCGACGGCCATGAGCGGGGGCAACTTTCCGGCCCCGGCGGGACCGGCGCAGCCTGCGGCCGCGGCAACCTCCGGCAACGCGGCCGCCATGGCGGCTGCCGCGGCCGGCGGCGTGCTGATCGGCGCCGACATTCTCGCCCGCCACGGCGGTCACGCGGCGCCGGCACCGGCCCACGATGCGCCCGCGGACGCGCCCGGCGACCAGGAGGGACAGCCCGGCGATGCCGGCGCCGATCCCCATGCCGCACCGGGCGCCGGCCAGGGCGCGCAGGATCACGGCGCGGGCGATCACGGCGCCGGCGATCACGCCATGGACGGCCATGCCGGTGCGGGCGATTCCAGCCCAGGCAATGACGGCCAGGGCGATCACGGCCTGGGCGATGCGGGCGGATATCATGCCCCGCATGGCGATGCCGGGGGCCAGCACGAGGCCGGGCCGGCCACTCATGGCCCGGAGCCGGCCGGAGACGCCGGGCCGGGCGGCGACAGCGACGGAGGCGAGCACCATGGCACGGACACCCACGGATCGTCGGCGCCGGACTTCGCCGGCTTCCACGGCGGAGACGCAGGCGGCGGCCCCATCGATTCCGGCGCCGGATCGCCCGGCGGCTGGTGAGGACGGGGACGACGGCCACCTGCAGAACCGGGTCGACCCGCTCGGCGCGCTGTTCCGCAGCGCCGCCCGCGGCCTGTTCATGGGCAATCGCGGCGGCCGCATCCACGATCCCGGGACCCGCGAACTGGTGCCGGCGCGGCGCTGGGTCTCGAAAGCCTGGATCTGCTGCGAGATCGCCTTTCGCGAGCGCCGCCGCACGGTCTGGGGCGAGAGCTATACCGAACTCTTCTTCCTCGACGAGGTGACGGCGCTCGCCGCCGGCCACCGCCCGTGCTTCGAATGCCGGCGGCAGGCGGCGCAGGATTTCGCTGCCGCCTTCGCGCATGGCAACGGCCTCGCCGCGCCGCCCGCCGCCGGCCACATGGACGCCATCCTGCATCAGGAACGCGTCGGCACCGAGCCGGGCGACCGCCGCGAGAAGCGGCTCTACGTCGCCTTCATCGACACGCTGCCGGACGGGGCGGCGATCGCCTCGGACGGCCCCGACCGTCAGATCTTCGCGGTGCGCGGCCCCTATATGCTGCCCTGGTCGCCGCATGGCTGGGGTCCGCCGCTGCCGCGGCAGAAAAGTCGCCTCGTCACGCTGGTCACGCCGCCCTCGACCGTGATGGCCCTGAAGGCCGGCTACCGGCCGGTCTGGCATCCGAGCGCGGCGACCGAGGCCTTCGACCGCCACCATCCCGGCAGCGCCGCGGCCTGAGCGGGTCGATGGGATCGGACCTGCGCCGGAGCGATTCCGCCGGCGCTTCGGGGGCCGACCGGGGCCGTCTCGGGCCGGACGGGGCCGGATGGGGCTCGGCGCGCACGAGATTCGCGGCCGGGGAATGCCCAATCCCGCGTTTCGGCGTTTCCGTCCGGGCCGAGTGGCGCTAGAAGGGCCTCGACCCCATTCCCCTTGCCGACCCGGATCGCCTTTTCATGACATCGAACCAGACCACCGGTGCCCGCCTGCTCGTCCAGGCGCTCGAAGCCAATGCCGTCGAGCGCGTCTTCTGCGTGCCGGGCGAAAGCTACCTGGCGGTCCTCGATGCCCTGCACGACAGTCCGATCGACACCGTGGTCTGCCGGCACGAATCCGGCGCCGCCTTCATGGCGGACGCGACCGGGCGGCTGACCGGGCGGCCCGGCATCGCCTTCGTCACGCGCGGCCCCGGCGCCACCAACGCCTCGGCGGGCCTGCATGTGGCGCGGCAGGATTCGATCCCGCTGATCCTGTTCGTCGGCCAGATCGAGCGCAGCTTCCGGCACCGCGAGGCCTTCCAGGAACTCGACTACGGCGCCGTGTTCGGCTCGATCGCCAAATGGGTCGCCGAGATCGACAGCCCCGACCGCGTCCCCGAGATGGTCAGCCGCGCCTTCCACCAGGCGACCTCCGGCCGGCCCGGCCCGGTCGTGCTGGTGCTGCCCGAGGACATGCTGGTCGAGACCGCCGCCGCGGTGGCGGCCGAGCCGTGGGTCCAGGTCGAGACCCATCCGGGCCTCAATCTGATGTGGGACCTGCAGAAGCGGCTCTGGGCGGCCGAGCGGCCGCTCGCCATCCTGGGCGGTTCGCGCTGGAGCGAGAAGGCGGTGCGCCAGTTCGCCCGCTTCGCCGAGCGCTTCGACCTGCCGGTCGCCTGCTCGTTCCGCCGCCAGATGCTGTTCGATCATCTCGACCCGCATTATGCCGGCGATGTCGGCATCGGCCTCAACCCGAAGCTCAAGGCGCGCATCGACGAGAGCGACCTGCTGCTGATCGTCGGCGGGCGCATGTCGGAGATGCCGAGCCAGGGCTACACGCTGCTCGGCATCCCGGAGACCGGCAAGACCCTGGTCCATGTCCATGCCGACGCCGACGAACTCGGCCGCGTCTACCGGCCGACGCTCGCCATCAACGCCAGTCCGGCCGCCTTCGCCGGGGCGGCCGAGAGCCTGCAGCCGCCGCATGGCGAGATCGCCTGGTCGGGCTGGACGCGCGCCGCCCATGCCGACTACCGGGCGTGGTCGGAAACCCTGCCGGCCATTCCGGGCCCGGTCCAGACCGGCGCCGCGATCGCGCATCTGCGCGCGGTGCTCCCGGACGACGCGATCTTCTGCAACGGCGCCGGCAATTTCGCCACCTGGGTGCACCGCTTCTGGCGCTTCCGCCGCTACGCCACCCAGGCCGCGCCGACCTCCGGCTCGATGGGCTACGGCCTGCCGGCGGCCGTCGGCGCCAAGCTGCAGTTCCCCGACCGCCCGGTGATCTGCTTCGCCGGCGACGGCGACTTCCAGATGTCGATGCAGGAATTCGGCACCGCCGTGCAGTATGGCGCCAACATCGTCGTGGTGCTGGTCGACAACGGCATCTACGGCACCATCCGCATGCATCAGGAGCGCGAGTATCCGCGCCGGGTCCATGGCACCGATCTGGTCAATCCGGATTTCGCCGCGCTGGCCCGCTCCTACGGCGCGCTCGGCTTCACCATCGAGACGACCGACCAGATCGCCCCGGCGCTCGATGCCGCACTCGCCGCCGACCGCCCGGCGCTCCTGCACCTGAAGGTCGACCCGGAAGGCATCACGCCGACCACCACCATCGAGAAGCTGCGCGGCAGCCGCTGACGACCCGCATCGCGAGGCCGTGACGTCCACGGCGTGACGACTGCCGCCGCGACATTGCGGTCTCTGCAAAGACTGTCATGATGCCTCCCGGTCCGCAGCCCGGGGGGCTCTTCGATGATCGGCCGATCGTCCCGCTGCCGTCTTTCCGCCGCCGTTTTGGCCCCCGCCGTCCTGGCCGCCGCGCTGGCGCTGACCGGTCCGGCCCTGTCGGCGACGGAACCGGAGCCGGCGCCAACGCCCGCCGCTGCCGGAAGTCCGGCACCAGCGCCGACTCCGGCCCCCGCCCCGGCCCCAACACCGACCTTCGGTCCGGAGGAGATCATCAAGCGCGATCGCGCCACATGCCAGCGCGCCAGCGAACCGAACGCGTCGCGGATGCGGACCTGCGAGCTGGTGCTCGACAACCGCTCCGCCACTGACTACCAGCGCATCGACGCCGGCGAGGTCCTCCTGACGCTGCTGACCGAGCCGGCCGCCCAGCTACCGGTGATCAAGCAGATGCTGGAGATCTTGCCGGACAACAGCGACCTCCTGTGGCGCCAGTATCGCGCCCTGCTGGCGCTCGACCGGCCGCGCGAGACCTATACGATCCTCGACACGCTCGAAACCAACGAGCATCAGAAATACGCCGCCCGATTTGGACGGGCGCGTGCCCAGGCCTGGGCGGGAGAGTTCGACGCTTCCGTGGAGACCGTCCGGGCGCTGCGCTCGGCGTCGCCGGCCTATGCCTTCCCGCGCAACCTCCACGCCGCCATGGCGGCGGAGAATCTCGGCGTCTGCTGCGGTGACAAAGCCTGGACGGCGAGCGAACCGAAGACCATCGACGACTACATCGCCGCCGCGCCGGACAAGCGTCCGCACGAGACCGTCATGCTCTACGCCCTCCTGACCGGCAATGCGGCGCTGATCCAGCAGGAACGGGCCGACTTCGAAACGGAACTCGCCAAGGAGAAGGTCCCGACGGGCGCCATCCGGGCGATCTTCGACGGCGTGCAGGCCACGGCCGTGAACGACTGGGCGAAGGCGATCGAGGCGCTCGACCGCTACGATGCGGAATTGCTGAAGAACCCCGATTACAAGGCCGAAGCGATGAACGGGCCGGAGGGGAGGGAGGAGCAATATCACGACTGGCTACGGCTGTTGGTCGAGCTCGAGGCCGGCAAGGTGCCGCCGGGGGCCGACCTGGTCATCGCCGCGGCCGAAGGCATGGTCGGTATCGACAACCCGATCGGACGCCGGTCGCTCGGCTACACCCGCACCCTGCTGAAGCATGCGCAGGGCGACGGCGCCGGGGCCATGGCGGCCGCCGAGGCGATGATCCGCGACTCGGTCGGCAACCCGGCTTCACCAGATGCCACGCTCAACGTTCATCTCTACGAACTGGCCGCCCGCGTGGCGCTCGCCGCCGGCGCGCCCGGCGACGCGATCCGGTGGGCCGACTTGGCGCTGCGCGAGGATCCCCGCTGCGCGCCCTGCTATCTCGCCAAGGCGCGCGCCCTGCGCGCCCGCGGCGACATGGGCTCGGTCATCACCGAGGCCGGCCGTGCGGCGCGGCTCGAAGAGACGCCGGAGGCCTACCGGCTCGCCGCCGAGGCGCACCGGCGCACCGCGGCACTCGACCCGGCCGACCCGATCGCCCATCTCGCCCAGGCGATGCTCGAAATCCGCAAGGCGCAGACGCTCGCGCCGGCCGATCCGGCGGTGCGGGCCGAATTCGAGGCGATCGAGGCGGCCTTCCGCGCCGGTGGTGCGCCCGCCGCTGCCCCGGCACCGGCGCCGCCAACAGTCCCTTCGCCACCGCGCTCGCCAAGACCATGAGCAAGCCGGTCGTGGAGGTCCGCAAGCTGTTCGGCCTCGTCCGCGACGATGTGCTGGCCCTGACCGCCAACGGCCAGGAACCCCATGTCTACGGCACCCTCGGCGGCGCCGACTACTATCTCAACCGCGTCGAGAAGTGAGCGCGCCGTCCGGATCGACGGCCCGGCCCGCCGGAGGCCCCGGACGGCCCTGCCGGCTCAAGTCCTGAAGCGCCGCCGTCGGGTCGGCGGACGCGCCGACCTCCGGCTCGATGGGCTACGGCCTGCCGGCCGCCGTCGGCGCCAAGCTGCAGTTCCCCGACCGCCCGGTGATCTGCTTCGCCGGCGACGGCGACTTCCAGATGTCGATGCAGGAATTCGGCACTGCCGTGCAGTATGGCGCCAACATCGTCGTGGTGCTGGTCGACAACGGCATCTACGGCACCATCCGCATGCACCAGGAGCGCGAATATCCGCGCCGGGTCCATGGCACCGACCTCGTCAACCCGGATTTCGCCGCGCTGGCCCGCTCCTACGGCGCACTCGGCTTCACCATCGAGACGACCGACCAGATCGCCCCGGCGCTCGATGCCGCGCTCGCCGCCGACCGCCCGGCGCTGCTGCATCTGAAGGTCGATCCGGAAGGCATCACGCCGACCACCACCATCGAAAAGCTGCGCGGCAGCCGCTGACGCCCGCATCGCGAGGCGCGTGAGGTCCGCCGACGGCGCGCCGCCTGACGAGGCCACATTGCGGTTTATACATAGACTGTCATGATACCGCCCGGTCCGCAGCCCCGGGGGGTCTTCGATGATCGGCCGATCGTCCCGCTTCCGTCGTTTCTTCGCCGTTTTGGCCGCCGCCGTTTTGGCCCCCACTGTCCTGGCCCCCGCCGTCCTGGCCGCCGTGCTGGCGCTGGCCGGTCCGGCCCTGGCGGCGACGAAGCCGAAGCCCGCGCCGGCGCCCGCCGCCGCGGCAACCCCGGCGCCGACTCCGGCCCCTGCCCCGGCCCCGGCCCCGACACCGACCTTCGGTCCGAAGGAGATCATCGAGCGCGATCTCGCCACGTGCCAGCGCGCCAGCGAACCGAACGCGTCGCGGATGCGGACCTGCGAGCTGATGCTCGACAACCGCTCGGCCACCTACGACCAGCGCATCAAGGCCGGCGAAGCGCTCCTGTCCCTGCTGCCCGACCCGGCCGCCCAGCTTCCTGTGATCAAGCAGATGCTGGAGATCTGGCCGGACAACAGCGACCTCCTGTGGCGCCAGTATCGCGCCCTGCTGGCGCTCGACCGGCCGCGCGAGACCTATCCGATCCTCGACACGCTCGAAGCCAACGAGCATCAGAAATATGCCGCGCGAATGGGACGGGCGCGTGCCCAGGCCTGGGCGGGAGAGTTCGACGCTTCCGTGGAGACCGTCCGGGCGCTGCGCTCGGCATCACCCGCCTACACCTTTCCGCGCAACATCTACGCGGCCATGACCGTCCAGGGGACCGATGTCTGCTGCGGCATCCTGGCGTCGGTGGCGCGCGATCCGAAGGAGATCGCCGATTTCATCGCCACCGAATCGGACAAGCGTCCGCACGAACTGGTGACGGTGTTTGCGCTCCTGACCGGCAACACCGCCGTGATCCAGCAGGAGCGGGCCGACTTAGAAAAGGATCTGGCCAAGGACAAGATCCCGCCCTCGATCGTCCGCGCCGTCTTCGACGGGCTTCAGGCCACCGCCGAAAACGACTGGCCCAAAGCGGTCGCGGCCATCGACCGCTTCGATGCCGAACTGCAGAAGGTGCCCGATCTGAAGACCGAACTGATGGGGCGGGCGGAGGACGAGCAGTTCTATGCGGCGATCCGGCTGATGGCCTCGCTGGAGGCCGGCAAGGTGCTGCCCGGGGCCGAGCTCATCATCTCCACGATGGAGGCCTCGCTGACCACGGGCGATTCGCTCGGCCGCAGCCTGCTGGGCTATGGCCGCACCTTGCTGAAGCACGCGAGCGGCGATCGCGCCGGCGCTCTGGCCGCCGCCTCCACGATGATCCGCGACGCGACCGGCAAGGATCCGGCGTCACCGGATGCCGCGATCGAGGTCTATCTCTACGAACTGGCCGCTCGCGTCGCGCTGGCCGCCGGCGCGCCCGGCGATGCGATCCGGTGGGCCGATCGCGCCTTGCGCGAGGACCCGCGCTGCGCACCCTGCTACCTCGCCAAGGCCCAAGCGCTGCGGGCCCGCGGCGATGTCGGTTCGGTGATCACCGAGGCCGGCCGTGCGGCGCGGCTCGAAGAGACGCCGGAGGCCTACCGGCTCGCCGCCGAAGCGCATCGGCGCACCGCGGCACTCGACCCGGCCGACCCGATCGCCCATCTCGCCCAGGCGACGCTCGAAATCCGCAAGGCGCAGAAACTGGCCCCGGCGGACCCGGCCGTGCGGGCCGAGTTGGAGGCGATCGAAGCGGCCTTCCGCGCCGGTGGTGCGCCCGCCGCTGCCCCGGCACCGGCCCCGACACCGGCGCCCACCCCCGCCCCGGTCGTCGTGGCGGTCGCCCCGCCGCCGCCCCCGCCCGCCCCGGTCTCGCTGCTGCCGGCCTCGGTCGCCAAGGAGCGTCGCGTCGCTCTGGTGATCGCCAACGGCGCCTATACCCGCGTGCCGGGGCTCGAAAACCCGGCCAAGGACGCGAAGCTCGTCGCCGACAGCCTGAAGGCTGCCGGCTTCGACCTCGTGCAGACGGTCTCGGATGCCGACCGGTCGAAATTCCTGGCGGCCCTGACCGCCTTCGAGGACGAGGCCGACAAGGCCGACTGGGCGCTGGTCTATTATGCCGGCCACGGCATCGAGGTCGACGGGACCAACTGGCTGGTGCCCGTCGATGCCGGCTTGAAGAGCGACCGCAGCATCGGCGACGAGGCGGTCAGCCTGAACCGGGTGCTGGATACGGTGCAGAACGCCCGGCTGATGCGGATCGTGATCCTGGACGCCTGCCGGGACAATCCCTTCGCCCAGTCGATGAAACGTGTCGCGACCCGCTCGGTCGGCACCCGCGGTCTCGCCCGCCAGATCGAGCCGCCCGGCGGCACGCTGGTGGTCTATGCCGCCAAGGGCGGCCAGACCGCGCAGGACGGCGCCGGCGCCGCCAACAGTCCCTTCGCGACCGCGCTCGCCAAGACCATGAGCAAGCCGGTCGTCGAAGTCCGCAAGCTGTTCGGCCTCGTCCGCGACGACGTGCTGGCCCTGACCGCCAACGGCCAGGAGCCCCATGTCTACGGCACCCTCGGCGGCGCCGACTACTATCTCAACCGCGTCGAGAAGTGAGCGCGCCGTCCGGATCGACGGCCCGGCCCGCCGGAAGCCCCGGACGGCGCTGCCGGCTTAAGCCCTGAGGGGCCGCCGCCGGTTCGGCGGAGGCGCCGTCGGCCGCGCTATTCCGCCGCCAGCTGGTCGGCGACATCGACCGGCAGGGTGACGACCGCGATGCTCTCGTCGTCCGGCGAGCTCTTCACCGAGAAGCCGAGCGCGGTGCACATGGCCAGCATGGTGGTGTTCTCGCGCAGCACCTCGCCCTTGACCGTCTCCAGGCCGTCGGCACGCGCCCATTCGATCATCAGCTTCATCAGCTTCCAGCCGAGCCCCTGCCCCTTCAGGTCGGAGCGCAGCATGATGGCATATTCGCCGGTGCGGTGATCCGGATCGGCATGCAGGCGGACGACGCCGAGCAATTGCCCGGTCTCCTTCAGGATCGCCGCGAAGGCGATGGCGCGGCCGTAGTCGAGCTGGGTCAGCCGGGCCAGGAAGGCATGGGTGAATTCCTTGATCGGCGCGAAGAAGCGCAAGCGAAGGTCGCGCGCCGTGACATGCTCGAAGAAGTCCGGATAGAGCGCCTCGTCCTCGGGCCGGACCGGACGCACCAGCACCGGGCTGCCGTCCTTCAGCGCCATGTCCCGCTCCCATTCCTTCGGATAGGGGCGGATGGCCAGGCGCGGATGGCCGAGCCGGCCGGCCCGGGTCGGCAACGGCTCGACCCGGATGCGCGCGTCGAGCACGACGACGCCGTCCTGGTCGGCCAGGATCGGATTGAGATCGAGCTCGCGGATCTCCGGGATGTCGGCGGCGAGCTGGCTGAGCTTGACCAGCGTCAGCGCGATGGCGTCGACATCGGCGGCGGGCCGGTTGCGATAGCCGGCGAGCAGTCGCGCGACGCGGGTCTCGGCGATCATCCCGCGGGCGAGGTTCATGTCGAGCGGCACCAGATCGAGCGCGCGGTCGGCCAGCACCTCCACGGCGGTCCCGCCGCGGCCGAACACCGCGACTGGGCCGAAGACCGGATCGTCGGCGATGCCCATGATGAGTTCGAGCGCACCGGACCGCTCGACCATCGGCATCACCACGACGCCGTCGACGCGCTTGTCGGGATGGGCCTCGGCGATGCGCGTCATCATCTGGAAGGCGGCGCGGCGCACGCTGTCCTCGTCGGCGAGGCCGAGCCGGACGCCGTCGACATCGGATTTGAAGGCGATGTCCGGCGAGGCGATCTTGATCGCCACCTTGTCGCCGCGGGCGAGATGGGCGCGCGCCGCGCCGACCGCCGCATCGGCGTCGCGCGCCAGCACGGTCGGGGCGACCGGCACGCGGTAGGCGGCCAGCAGCGTCGCGACCTCGACGGCGGTCAGCCAGTGGCGCCCTTCGCCCAGCACCTTGGCGACCAGCCGGCGGGCGGCGTCGGGATCGGGCGTGAAATCGGCCGGCAGGCTCGGCGGCGTCGCCATCAGGCTTTCCTGGGCGGCGGCGTGGCGCATCAGGTGGACGGTCGAGAGGACCGCCTCTTCGGGCGTCGGATGGTAGGGCAGCCCGGCGCCGGTCACGATCTGGCGGGTCTCGGGATTCTCGTCCAGGAAGGCGGTCACGATCGCCTTCTTGCGGCCGAGCTTCTTGGCCTGCGCGGCCGCCGCGCCGACCACCGCGCGGGCGACCGCGGAGGACGGAACGAAGGCGTTCGGCGCATGGATCGGGATCACGGTGTCGATCGCCGGATCGGCCAGCAGCGCCGCGATCGCCGCCCCGAAAGTCTCCGGTGCGGCGTCGTCGGCGAGCACGATCGGGTCGGTCGCCAATGTGCCCGGCCGGATATGGGCGCCGAGCGCCGCCACGGTGGCCTCGCCGAGCGCGGCCAGACGGCCGCCCTGGCGGTCGAGCTCGTCGGCCGCGACGGTGGCGATCGAGCGGCCGTTGGCGACCAGGGCGACGCCCCGGCAGGCGGCGTTGCGCACCTTGGTCAGGGTCTCGACGGCGTCGAACAGTTCGTCGATCGAGGTCACCCTCAGCAGGCCGGCCCGGCGCAGGGCGGCATCGTAGACCGCGTCCGTGGTGGCGAGGCGGGCCGAATGGGTGCGGCCCTCCGGCCGGCGCTGCCGGCTCTTGCCCGAGCGGATCACCACGACCGGCTTGGTGCGGGCGCAGGCGCGCGCAGCGGACATGAACTTGGCCGGGCTGGAGATGGTTTCCAGATGCACCAGCACGGCGCGGGTGCGCGGGTCCTGGGTGAAGAAATCGAGCAGGTCGCCGCCGTCGACATCGGCCTTCTGGCCGAGCGAGACGACCGACGAGAAGCCGACCCCGTGCGCCGCTCCCCACGCCAACGTGGCGTTGACCATCGCGGCCGAGCGCGAGATCACGGCGAGATCGCCCTTGGCGACCGTGCGGGCGGCGAGGCTGGCATCGAGCCCGGCATGCGGCGCGATCACCCCCAGACTGCCGGGGCCGACGACGCGGATGGTGAAGGGTCGCGCGGCCTCGAGCGTGCGCCGGAGCAGGTCGGCCGGCCATTCGTCGTAGCCGCGGCCGAGAAACAGCACCGCGCGCGTGCCGAGCGCGCCGAGCCGCTCGACCGTTTCCGGTGCGCCTTCGGAGCCCGCGGCGATCACGGCGAGGTCGGCCGGGCCGGCAAAGTCGGCGAGCGAGGCCGCCGTCACGGAACTGCCCGGGAAGGGCGCGCCCTCCGGCTCCAGCCCGACCAGCGCGACCGGACCCCGGAACCCGCCGGCCGTCAGCCGCTCGACCAGCAGGCGTGCGGCATCGGCACCGATCCGGGCCGGGCCGATCACGGCGATGGATTTCGGGGTGAAGAGGCCTTCGAGATTGCGGACCGTCATGGCGCCCACGGGGGATCGAGGAACGGGAAGGCGCCGGAATGCCCCGGCACGCGGCCCGGAGGCCCAGCGTTGCCGACGATCTCCGGCATTCACCCTCCGGCCCGGGCCTCGCCGCCGGCATCGGCCGACAGGCGCGGACGGGCGGCATCCATCATGGACCGGACGCTTCGTTCCCGGAACCTCCCATCGGTAGCCGGACCGACCCGGACGGGCCGGCCGGCCCCGTGGGGCTGCCTTGTCGGCTTTTGGCGGCGGGCGCGTCCGGCCGGAGCCGGACCCGTCCACCGCAGGGGCTATTGACGGCGGGCGCGCGTCCGGACGGGCCGGTCGCGTCCGCCGCAGGGGATCAATGGGCCATCAGGACCGGCACGGTCATGTTGGCGAGGATGCCGCGGGTCGCGCCGCCGAACAGGAATTCGCGCACCCGGCTGTGGCCGTAGCCGCCCATGACCAGGAGGTCGAAGCCGCGGTCGGCGGCATGGTTGAGGAGCGCGTCGGAGACGCCGGTGGCCGGCGCCGGGATGGTCTCGACATCGACCGAGAAGCCGTGCCGGGCCAGGTAGGTGGCGAGATCGGCGCCGGGCTCGCCGGGCTGGTCGAGCGCGGTGCCGACCATCACGACGGTGATCGACTGGGCGATCGCCAGGAACGGCAGGGCATGGTGGACCGCACGGGCCGCGGTGCGGCTGCCGTCCCAGGCGATCATCACCTTGCCGGTCGGGATCGAGCCGCCGCGGGTGATGTAGGGCAGGATCAGGAGCGGCGCGGTGCCTTCGAACAGGGCGGCCTCGATCAGTTCCTCGCGCATCGCTTCGGGAGCGGAGGAATCCTGCTGGCCGACCACGACGAGGTCGGTCAGACGGCAATTGGCGAGCAGGCTGTCGGGCGCGCCGCCCATCAGCACCTCGACGATGCGGGTCTCGCGCGAGACGCCGGTCCGCTCGGCCAGCGCCTCGAAGCCGGCGGCCGCGCCCTGCGCCGTCCGGATCGCCTCGTCGCGCGCGGCCTCGATCAGCTCGACCGGGATCGGCGCGGCGACGAAGCCGGGCACGATCGGGTCGATGGCGAGCGCCACGCCGGTGACATGCGCCTGGAAGCGGGCGGCGAGGTCGACGGCGACCGCCGCGGAGGGACCGGCTTCGCGTCCGAGATCGAGCAGAAGCAGGATATCCTTGATGGCCATGGAAATTCTCCTCGTGTCGGGAAGCCGTTGGGACCGTCCGTCCGGGATCTGCCCCGACGCCGCGCACCATAGGCGCACCCACATGACGGTCGTTGATGCGCGTCAAATCTAAGGCCGCGGCACGCGCATCCAGCCCCGTCTTTTCCGATCGGCGCTATGCACGGAGTGCAGAGCCGCGGGGTACGGCACCGGGATACGGCACCGGCCCCGCCGTCAGACCGGCGCGAAGGCGCGGACGGCTTCGGCGATCGCCTCGTTGGGCTCGCGCGTCAGATCCTTGTCGAGCGTGCCGACCACCTTCTGCTGCAGCGCCTCCGGCGCCAGCGCCCGGAAGGCGCCGAGCGCGTGCGGCGCGGCGACGAAGACCAGACGGTCGAACTGCCCGGCCTTCTTGGCCTCGACCAGCCGGTCGATCACCGCCTCGATGAAGGCACGCTCCAGGCTTTCGCGCACCGGCGTATGCGGCTCGACGGCATGATGCTGGCCGCCGACGCTCTCGTAGGACCGTCCGGGCCGGTCGCTGCCGATCTCGGAGGCGAGGTCCCGGCTGCCGGCCATGGTGCCGTTTTCGATCTGCCGCAGCCCGGCACCGACCCCGAGCGCTTCCAGAATGCGCGCCCGCGCACCGTCGGCGACCACAACCCAAGTCGTTTCGCGTCGCATGATGTCCTCCTGCATGGTTGCAGGAAGATTATCCGGTCGCCGGCCGCCGCGCGTTGATCCCGCTCAAATGCTGAGCACTTGCCCAAACGTCAACCAGAACACCGGCACAAGCAGCACAATTCTGCCGCTCCCGGTAACGCCGGCGTCCAGGCAGGAACGGCAGCCGGCTCTTCATGAGCGCTACAAGACCCGCACCGCTTCCCGCTCGATGCGGGCGCGCAGGCGTGGGTGCAAGGCGTCCCGGGTGCTCAACTGCACCTCAATCTGCAATGCAGACTTCAGCAGATCCTCGAGCCGGACGAGTTCGACAAGACCGAAGCGCTCCGGCGCCACGTCGACGTAGGCGTCAAGGTCGCTGTCGTCCCGCGCCTCGTCGCGGGCGCGGGAACCAAAGATGTAGAGCGCAGTCGCCCCGAGAGCCCGAATGGCGTCGGCTTCGGCCAGAATGCCCTCGATCAGTTCGTCGCGTCGCATGGTGACCCCCTGCGACCCGCAGACTAGCGCAGGACGCGGCGGGACGACACCGCCAAACCGCGTCCGCGGACGATCGCACCGGCGTGGGTTCTCGACCCGTCAGAAGGTGCCCGGATAGCGGGCGCCGTCGATCAGGATGTTCTGGCCGGCGATGAAGCCGGCCTGGGCGGAGCACAGGAAGGCGCAGGCCTCGCCGAACTCTTCCGCGGTGCCGAAGCGGCCGGCCGGGTTGGCGGCGAGCATCGCCTCGCGCGTGGCCTCGACGGTGCGCCCCGAACGGGCGGCGTTGCCGGCGATGTTGGCGGTCAGCCGGTCGGTGTCGATATGACCGGGCAGCATGTTGTTGATGGTCACGTTGTGGCGGACCATCTGCCGGGCGATGCCGGCGACGAAGCCGGTCAGGCCGGCGCGGGCGCCGTTGGAGAGGCCGAGTTCGGGGATCGGCGCCTTCACGGCCGAGGAGGTGACGTTGACGATGCGGCCGAACTTGCGCGCCGCCATGCCGTCGACCACGGCGCGGATCAGCATGATCGGGGTGATCATGTTGGCCTCGACGGCCTTGGTCCAGGTCGCCTCGTCCCAGTCGTGGAAGTCGCCCGCGGGCGGGCCGCCGGCATTGTTGATGAGGATGTCGGGGTCGGGCATCGCCGCCAGGATGGCGGCGCGGCCCTCCTTGGTGGTCACGTCGCCGGCGACCGTATGGACGATCGCGCCGGTCGCCGCGCGGATGTCGGCGGCCGTCGCCTCCAGCGCCTCGACGCCGCGCGCGGTGATCAGCACTTCGACGCCCTCGCGCGCCAGCGACATCGCGCAGGCCCGTCCGATACCCTTCGACGCGGCGCAGACGATCGCCTTGCGGCCCTTGATGCCGAGATCCATGCTTGCCGTTCCTCTTCGCGTGTCCGTCCCGACGGAAGTCCTGCCGCCCGCACCGCCGGGGGCGGCGGGCGGACGGTCCCCGGCTCGCCTGCGCATGCCGCCCCGGGGGGGCGGCCGGTCCGGGCGTCCGGGCCGGAGCGGTATAGCACTGCGGCTCGGACCTGCGGAACCCGATGCCCGTGCAGTTCAGCCGACCGCCTTCAGCACCTCGCGGGCGATGACCAGGCGCTGGATCTCGCTGGTGCCCTCGTAGATGGTCGTGATGCGCGCATCGCGGGCGTGGCGCTCGAGCGGCAGGTCGCGGATGTAGCCGGCGCCGCCATGCAGCTGCAGCGCCGTATAGGTGGCGCGCTGCGCCGCCTCGGTGGCGAAGAGCTTGGCCATGGAGGCCTCGCGCGCGAAGGGCCGGCCGTTCTCCTTCAGCCAGGCCGCCTGCAGGATCAGGAGCCGGGCGGCCTCCAGCTCGGTCTCCCGGTCGGCGATCATCCACTGCACGCCCTGCATGTCGGCGATGGTGCGGTCGAACTGGCGGCGCTCCTTGACGTAGCGCTCGGCCGCCGTCATCGCCGCCCGGGCGATGCCGTAGGCGAGCGAGGCGACGCCGATGCGCCCGCCCGCCAACTCGCCGACCGCGGTGCGGAAGCCGTCATTGAGCCGGCCCATCAGGGCGGAGGCCGGCACCCGGCAGGCCTCGAAGCGGATCTCGTTGGTGGCCGAGCCGGTCTGGCCCATCTTGGTCTCGGCCTTGCCGACGACCAGCCCCGGCGTGCCGGCCTCGACCAGGAAGCAGGAGATGCCCTTGCCCTTCGGCGCCTCAGGATCGGTCACCGCCCAGACGATGTAGAGCCCGGCATATTCGCCGGACGTAATGTAGAGCTTGGCCCCGTCGAGCACCCATTCGTTGCCCTCCATGCGGGCGCGCGCAACCATCCCGGCCGGGTCGGAGCCGGCGCCGGCCTCGGTCAGGCAGAAGGCCGCGGCCGGATAGGTGCCGTCGCAGATCCGCGGCAGATAGGTCGCCCGCTGCTCCTCGGAGCCGACGGCCTGGATGACCTCGGCCGCCATGTTGGTCACCGAGGTGGTCACCGCCGTCGCCGCGCAGCCCGCCGCCAGTTCCTGGATGGCGAGCGCGAAGGCGATCGTGCCGGCTTCCGAGCCGCCGTAGTCGGCCCGGACATTGAGCCCCATGAAGCCCTGCGCGGCCAGTTCGCTGAGGTTGCCGAGGAACTCGGCGCGGCCCTCGCCGCGATCGAGCCGGGCGGCGAGCGGCTCCAGCCGATCGGCGGCGATGCGCCGGGCGGTTTCGGCGATCAGGGTCTGCTCTTCGGTCGGGGCGAAATCCATGGCTCGGCGGCTCCGCTCAGAACTCGTAGCCCATCAGGGCGATCTCGCGTGCGCAGTGGCGGCCGATCAGGCTGCGGGTGGCGTCGTCATAGTGCCGGCGATAGTCCCCATCCGGGCGCAACCCGCCCTTGGACCGCGGCAGGTCGACGGGCGCATCGATGCCGACGCGGGCGAGAATGTCGGCGAGATCGGCTTCGAGCGTCTCGTAGCGGCCGATCTTGTCGACCGCGACGGTGCCGTCGATCGAATAGATCGGGAAGCCGCGCACGCGCCGCCCCTCCACCGCCGTGAAGGTCTTGAAGTCGGGCCGCGTCGCCTCCGACTGGTGCCGGGTCGCCCAGTACCAGGAGGAGACCTGCCGGTCCCACGGATTGCGCTCGAAGGCGAACTTGAAATAGCCCGTCCAGACGTCGTGGCCGACATATTGGCGGACCAGCCGGGCCGGGATGTGGTTGAAGTAGTCGAAGCGCCGGTCCGGTCGGCCGATCCAGCGCCCGACGGGTCCGGGCAGTCGCGCACCCCAGCGCTTCCAGCCGAGCGGACCCGGCTCGCGCAGGTAGTTGGTGGGGCGGAGTGGCGCCCGCTTCGGCTCGTCTTCCGCACTGACCGGCGTCGCAATGTCGTCAGGGCCGAGAAACCGCGAGAGAAACAACTCGATCGAGGTGCCGGCCGCCTTGCCGGTCTTGAGGAAGATGAACCGATGCCGATGGGAGATGATCATGGAACCTGACCGCCGCGCGTTTCCCGAATGTCTAACCGATCGGGCTGCGGCACGATAGGGATTCGGGCGCTGCCGACCCATCAGCCGGCGTGATGGGACGGCTGCAAAACATGAACTGGACAGCGGGTCACCGCCGTTGCACTGATCCGGGCTTCGCCAGAGCCTGTCCCGATCGGGTGGGTGCGCCCGCACATGGGGGCAGGCTCCCATTTCAAGAGCCTGAACCGGTTTCCGCGCGACGGATCGCGCCGAACCGCTCCGGCTGCCGCCATCCGGGACGAAACCAGTGTCCGTGACCTCCGCCGCCGTTCCGATGCCGCGCGCCGCTGCCGAGCGCCGCCCCTTCGGCCGCATCGAACTGGCCCTCTATGCGGTGACGGTGTTCGCCTGGTCGACCAGTTGGATCGCGCTGCGCAACCAGCTCGGTGTCGTGGCGCCGGAAGTCTCCCTGGTCTGGCGCTTCCTGCTCGCGGCCGTCCTGATGTTCGGCTGGGTCGCCGCGCGCGGCCTGCCGCTCGCCTTCCCGGTCCGCATCCACGGCCGTTTCGCCCTGATGGGCCTGTTGATGTTCTCGACCAATTTCGCGCTCTTCTACCATGGCGGCCAGCATCTCGCCTCCGGGCTCCTGTCCGTGGTGTTCTCGCTGACCTCCGTCTTCAACCTGCTGCTCGGCTTCGCGATCGACGGCACCCGGCCCGGTCCGCGCGCGCTCGCCGGCGCGCTGCTCGGCTCCGCCGGCGTGGCGCTCCTGTTCTGGCCCGAGATCCACGGCCAGACCTTCGATCCGGAAGCCGCGCTCGGGCTCGGCCTCTGCGCGGCCGGAACGCTCTGCTTCTGCCTGGGCAATCAGGTCTCGGGCCGTGTCCAGGCGGCCGGCGTGCCGGTCCTCTCGGCCAATGCCTGGGGGATGGCCTACGGCACCTTGTTCCTGACCGTCGCGGCGGTCGCGCGCGGCGCCACCTTCACGGTCGAACCGAATGCGACCTATCTGGTCTCGCTGGTCTGGCTGTCGGTGGTCTCTTCGGTCGTCGCCTTCTGGGCCTATCTGAACCTGCTCGGCCGCATCGGCGCCGGGCGCGCCGGCTATGCGACGGTCCTGTTCCCGGTCTTCGCCCTGATCATCTCGACGCTGTTCGAGGGCTATCGGTGGAGCCTGCCGGCGCTGGCCGGGCTGGCGCTGGTCGCCTGCGGCAATGTCCTGGTGCTGCGCCGCCGCTGAGCGGAGGCGGCGGACCGGGTTCGGCGGTCCCTCCGATCGGACCCGACGGATCGCTTCGTCAGAACAGACTGCCCTGCTCGCCCGACCGGCTTTCGCGCCGGCGCGGCCGGGCTGCGGCGGCGGGTCTCGCCGGCGCTCCCGGCTCGGGGGCGGCGCCGACCGGGCCCGGCGGGCCGCCGGCATCGGCGCCGTCGACCGTCGCCCGGACCCGGCCGTCGGCGAATTCCAGCGCCACGCCGTCGCCCGGCGCCAGCGCGGCGGCCGAGCGCACCGGCCGGCCGTCCGGGCCGGCGACCAGGACGAAGCCGCGCGCCAGCACCGCCTTGTAGGAGAGCGTCGCCAGCAGGCGCCCGGCCGCGTCGAGCCGGTCGCGGCGGCGCTCGACCTGGCGCAGGAAGGCCGCATCGAGCCGCCGGCCGAGCCCGTCGGCCCGCTCCGCGCCGCGTTCGAGACGGGCGAACAGCGGCTCGGCCCGGAGCCGGCCGGAGAGCCGCGCCAGCGCCGCACTGCGCCGCTCGCCGAGCACCGCGACCGCCCGCAGGCTCCGGTCGCCGAGCCGGTCGAGCCGTTCCCGGCCGAGGCGCAGGGCGCGCGCCAGGAGATCGGGCGACAGGCGCGCCGAGGCGCGCGCGAAGCGGGTCGCGTGGATGCGCGTCGCCTCGCCCAGGGCCTGCGACAGACGGCCGGCCGCGAGGTCGAGCCGCTGGCGCCGGGTCGACAGGAAGGATTCGGGCGAGCCGAGCGCGCGGACGGCCGACCGCAGGGCATTGCGGCGCGCCTCCATCGAGCGGACGGTGGTCTGCCAGAGCCGGCCGTCGAGCGAGGCGATCTTGCCGATCAGCTCCGAGCGGACCGGCACGACCATCTCGGCCGCGCCGGTCGGGGTCGGCGCGCGCAGATCGGCGGCATGGTCGATCAGGGTCCAGTCGGTCTCGTGGCCGACCGCAGAGACGAGCGGGATGCGGCTCGCCGCGGCCGCGCGCACCACGATCTCCTCGTTGAAGCCCCACAGATCCTCCAGGCTGCCGCCGCCGCGCGCCACGATCAGCACGTCGGGGCGCGGGATGCGGCCGTCCGGGGCGAGCGCGTTGAAGCCCTCGATCGCCGCCGCCACCTCGCGCGCCGAGGTCTCGCCCTGCACGCGCACCGGCCAGACCAGGACGCGGGTCGGGAAGCGGTCGGCGAGGCGGTGCAGGATGTCGCGGATCACCGCGCCGGTCGGCGAGGTGACGACCCCGATGACGCGCGGCAGGAAGGGCAGCTTCTTCTTGCGGCCGGTATCGAACAGGCCTTCGGCGCCGAGCTTGCGGCGCCGTTCCTCCAAGAGCGCCATCAGGGCGCCGACGCCGGCCGGCTCCAGGCTGTCGATCACGATCTGGTATTTCGAACCGCCCGGGAAGGTCGTCACCCGGCCGGTCGCGATCACCTCCAGCCCCTCCTCGGGCTTGAAGCGCAGCCGCGCCATCGCCTGTCGCCAGATCACCGCCTCGATCTTGGCGCCCTCGTCCTTCAGCGCGAAATAGGCATGGCCGGAGGAATGCGGGCCGCGATAGCCGGAGATCTCGCCGCGCACGCGCACCTGGCCGAAGCCGTCCTCGATCGTCCGACGAATCGAGTAGCTGAGCTCGGAGACGGTGAATTCGGGGGTGTTCGGCAGCGGTTCGGCCAAGGGCGGGCTCCTTCCGGCCGAGGGTTGCCGGCTGGCCGGCCGTCCGTCAACCCGGAACCGCGGCAAACAGGGCCGGCGCCGCGCGCAGGCATGCGAGAACGGCCCGAACCGGTCCCGAGCGCATCAGGTCGCTATGCGCCACGAACCAGACCTCGCGCTCGATGATCGGCCGATCCGGCGGGACGGCGATCAGCCCGGCATCTGCCCGCCCCAGGAAATCGGGAAGGACCGCGATGCCGCCGCCCGCGCGCGCGGCGGCCTGCTGGATCTCCAGGCTGCTGGCCATGAACGCCATCGGGCGTCCGGCCGCAAAGGCTTCCAACGCGGCCTGCTGGGGCGGCGGAGCCGGCGTGCCGTCGTAGCCGATGAAGCGCCATTCGGCCGGCAGGCAGGCGGCGAGATAGCCTGGGCTCGCATAGAGGCGGAAGCCGATCCGGCCGAGCCGGGTGATGGTCAGGTCGCCGCTTTCGGGCCGCGTGAGCCGGATGGCCACGTCGGCCTCGCCGCGGTCGAGCGACGCGGTCCGCGCCTCGCCCACAATGCGGATCGTCAGACCGGGATGGCGCGCCTGCAGGCCGACCAGTGGAGCCGCCAGGATCGCCGCCGCCAAGGCTGGCGGTGCGCTCACCGTCACGGTGCCCTGCAGGTCGGTGCGCGTGGCCTCCGCCAGGCGCCGCGCCGCCTGCGCCTCCCCCTCCATGCGTGCGGCAATGGCGGCCAGGCGCAATCCCGCCTCGGTCAGGGTCCAGCGCCGGCCGCGCCGGTCGACCAGCGGCACCGCGAGGGTGCGCTCCAAGGACAGGATCCGGCGCGCCACCGTCGCATGTTCGATGCCCAGGCGCCGAGCCGCAGCCGAGAGCGAGCCGGCTTCGGCCAGGGCGGCGAAATGGCGAAGGTCATCCCAATCCATCGGGGAATTTTCTCACGGATCACGGGAAGCCATAGGGGATTTCCTCTCGGGTCGCCAGTTGCGAGACAGGGTCCGAGGAGGACCCGACCATGGACCGGAAAGTGGAATTGATATCCTTCGGCGGCATCGAGACCCTGCGTATGGCCGAATTCGAACCGCCCACCCCGGCTGCCGGCGAGATCCTGATCCGCCAGGACGCGATCGGCGTGAATTTCATCGACATCTATCAACGCACCGGGCTCTATCCCCTGCCCCTGCCGGCGGTGCTCGGCGTCGAAGCCACCGGCATCGTCGAAGCCGTGGGCGAGGCCGTGCACGGTCTCAGGGTCGGCGACCGCATCGCCTATGCGGGCCTTCCGGGGGGCTATGCGACGCGGCGGGTGCTGCCGGGCTGGCGCGCCGTGCCGCTGCCCGACGACATCGACGCGAAAGCGGCGGCGGGCGGGTTCCTGCGCGCCCTGACGGCTCACATGCTCCTCACCCGCGTTTTTGCCGCCGGCCCGGGCAAGACCCTGTTGGTCCATGCGGCGGCAGGCGGCCTCGGCAGCATCCTGACCCGCTGGGCAAGGCGCAGCGGCTGCATCGTGATCGGCACGGCAGGGTCGCCCGACAAGGCCGAGATCGCGCGGGCAAACGGCGCCGATCATGTCATCGTCGGCCGCGACGCCGATCTCGTCGGCGAGACGCGGCGGCTGACCGGCGGGACGGGCGTCGATTTCGCGATCGACGGCATCGGCGGAACCATGCTGGCCCGAACCTTGGACTGCGTCCGCAAGTTCGGCACGGTCGCGTCGGTCGGCCAGGCCGCCGGTCCCATTCCGCCGATCAGAGCGGAGGATCTGGGACCGATCCGATCCATCGCGCTGGCGCGGCCGAGCGTCATGGCCTACGCGGCCGAGCCGGAGACCTACCGCGCCGCCTCCGAGGCCGTCATCGGCGCCCTCCGGGACGGGACGATCGACGGCCGCATCGGGCGGGAATACCGGCTCGAGGACGCGCCGCGTGCGCAACGCGACCTGGAAACCGGCGCCACGGCGGGCTGTTCCATCCTGGTCCCGTGATCGCCGGGCCGGGTCCGGCAACCCGGCGAGGTCCGGTTCCGGACCGTCCGCGACCTCCATGCCTGCGACCGGCCCAGACTGGGCAGACATGCCCGGAAAGGCGCCAGTGGCCTGCCGGGCCGAACCCGGCTAAGACAAGCCGCGTTGCAAGTTTGAAGTCGAATCAGTCGCGTCATGCCGCCTCGCCAGGACTACCGCCTCCAACGCCTGTTCATCCGCCTGCCGCTCCGGGCCGGCGGACGGATCGACCTGACGCGCGAACAGGCGAACTACCTCCTGAACGTGCTGCGGCTCGATGTCGGCGCCGAGCTGCTGGTCTTCAACGGCCAGGACGGCGAATGGCGCGCACGGATCGTCGAGACCGGCCGGCGCCAGGGCGTGCTGGAATTCGTCGAGCAGACGCGGCCGCAGACCCAGTCGGCCGACCTGCACTATCTGTTCGCCCCGCTCAAGATGGCGCGGCTCGACTACATGGTGCAGAAGGCGGTCGAGATGGGCTGCGGCATGCTGCGCCCGGTCATCACCCGCCACACCCAGGTCTCCCGGATCAATCTGGAGCGGATGGAAGCCAACGTCATCGAGGCGGCCGAGCAGTGCGGCATCCTGGCGATCCCGCGCATCGCAGAACCGGTCGAGTTCAAGGCGCTGGTCGACACCTGGCCGGGGGCGGAGGCCGGACGGCGCATCCTGTTCTGCGACGAGGGCGAGGAGAATTCCGCCCCGGCGCCGGTCCTGGCGCGGCTGGCGCGCGGTCCCGTCGCGGTGCTGGTCGGCCCGGAAGGCGGCTTCTCCGAGGAGGAGCGGCTGGTGCTGCGCTCGAAGAGCTTCGTCACCCCGATCCCGCTCGGGCCGCGCATCCTGCGCGCCGATACCGCCGCGGTCGCCGCCATGGCGCTGGTCCAGGCCGCGATCGGCGACTGGGCGGAATAAACCCGCTTACACGCCGGCGGCGGAGCATCCGAAGTGAGGGCCGGTCGGCCGGCCGGCAGTCTCAGTTCGTGCCGCGGCCGAGGCTCGTGCGCACGGCCTCCAGACGGCGCTCGAAATCGGCCGATCGCGCCGGATAGTCCGGATGCCAGCCCTCGGGATAGACGGTGCGCAGATCGGCCCGGAGCGCCTCGATGGCGGCATGGTCGGCCGGGCTGTTCGCCTTGGCGCCGAGTTCCTTCAGGACGCGCACCACGTTGGCGATGCTGCGTTCGCGATGTTCGCGCCACAGGACGGCGCCCAGCCTCGTATCGAGGCGGGCTGGATCGGCCTCCGGCATCAGGCGCTCGATGCGCGGCTCGGACAGGACGGCCGCATCGATCAGCATGGCGACGATGAATATGTCGACCATGACCAGATAGACGGCGGAGAACAGCACGGTGGCCAGCCGCCAGGTCGGGCGCCGGGCGGCCAGGAAGGTCTTGCGCTTGTCGTTGCGGGCCGGCGCCTCGCGATCGGCCGTCTCGATCAGGTCGGTGACGTTCAGGACCTCGAGCCGCTGCGCATTCGCGGCGAGCAGCGTGCGGCCGGCCAGGATCACGGCGACCAGGCCTATGAACAGCGGCCCGTTGCCGCCCGGATGGCGCGGATCGACCGCCATCGACATGGCGACGGCGAGGAGGACCGAAAGGCCCGCCGCCCACAGCATGTAGCGGTTGCGGCCGGCCCACCAGACCGGCAGGAAGAAGGCGAGCGGCGAGAAGGACAGGACCAACCGGCCCGCCCGCTGGGCGCGGCGGTAGTAGCGCACCAGGGGATGATCCAGGTTGCCGAGAAAGGCTTCGAGATCGAAGGGTTCGAGCAGCGGGAACCCGGTCTCGTCGCGGCGCGGCGTCGGCGGCGGCCCGGTCAGCGCCTCGATGACCGCGACCAGCGGGCCGACCTCCGAGGCCCCGCCGACGATCCGGGCCAGACGGCGCACGTCGCGATCCCAGCCGAACGCCTCCGAGGCAAGGCGCAGCAGGACCCGGGTCCGTTCGGGCAGGACCGGGGCTGCATCGCCGCTGTTGCGGCCGCGGCCGAGATGGCGGTCGAAGCCGCGCGCCAGCTGGGTCTCGAAGGCGAGACGCTGGGCGATGTCGAGATCCTCCGCCGCCCCGATCAGCGCCTCCCAGGCCAGCGCATGCCCACCGCCCTGTCCGAACCACGGATCGTTCAACAGCCGGTCGGCCTCGGCGGTCAGCGCGGCAAACCGATCCGCGCTCGTATCGGGCTCCGGATCGAATTCGGGTTCGGGGTCGTCGTCGCCATCGGGGTCGCGGCCGGCCGGCTCGGGCACGGCGCGCGACGGCTTGGGTGGAGCCGCCGGGGATTCCGCTTCGGCCATGCGCAGAACGATGGTGTCGATCCGGTCTTCCAGCCGGGACGGTTCCGGCAGGGGAGGATCGACATCGTCACCAAGCCGGGAGATCAGCGTGCCCTCGGCCTCGGGCATGCGGCGGCCGTCCGGGTGGTCACTCTTCTGGTCCGCCAGCGGCGGACTGCCGCCCTCCCGGTCCGCCGCAGCCGGCCTGGCGCCCTCCCGGTCCGCCAGAGGCGGCCTGGCGCCCTCCCGGTCCGCCAGAGGCGGCCTGTCGCCGTCCGGGGCCGCCAGAGGCGGTCTGTCGTCTTCCGGGGCCGCCAGAGGCGGTCTGTCGTCTTCCGGGGCCGCCAGAGGCGGCCCGGCGACCCGGCCGTGGCTCACCGGTTCGGCCGGTGGCGTCAGGCCCGGATCGGATGCAGCGGCGGTTTCCATCGCCTCGATCGCATCCCCGTCGTCGTCATCGTCGTCGGGATCGGGATCGGGATCGGGACGGCCCCAGCCGTTGCGCGCCCATTGCAGGGCCACGTCGCGCGCCTCGACCAGACGCTGGAAGGCGGCCGGATCGTCGTCCGGGCGCGTCACCTTGAGCCGCGCCGCATAGGCGCGCTTCACGGCACGTTCGTCCGCGTCCACCGGAAGACCGAGCAGGTCGTGGGCCCACATGGATCAGTCGATGTCCCGGAACACGTCGGTCTCGAAGCGGTCGAGCAGCTTGGCGAAAGCCTCGCGATCGCGGTCCGGATGGGCGTTGGTCGGATCCTGGATCGCCATCATGAATTCGCGCAAGGCGCCGGAGACCAGTTCGCGCCGTTCGCCGAGCGATTCGGCGTAGATCCGCTCGGCCCGCTCGATCAGGAGCCGGTTCGGCGCCTGATCGCGCGGCGGCAGCTTCAGGGCGGCCAGTTCGGAGAAGCGCTTGTCGATCTCCGCGTCGCTGAGGCCGGTCCGGTTCTGGAACACCCGGCGCCAGACCTTGCCGGTCGACTGCACGGTCGCCTCCAGTTCCAGCGCGCCGTTGAGGTCGTAGGTGAAGCGGACCTCGACCGTCTCGTGCCCGGCCTTGGCGCGCGTCACCTCGACCTCGAGCGCGCCGAGATTGACGTTGTTCTCCGGCTTCAGGTTCTCGCCCTGATAGACCTCCAGCCGGATCTGGGTCTGGTTGTCCTGGACGGTGGTGAAGGGATGCGACCGGCTGATCGGCACCACCGAATTGCGCTCGATGATCGGCACCGTGACCGGCTCGCCGCCGGACCCGCGCTGGGACGACAGGGCGGCGATGCCGAGCGTGTAGGGACAGACATCGGTCATCACCACGTCGTCGAGCGCGGCGTGGCGCGCCTTCAGCCCGGCCTGGACGGCGGCACCGAGCGCGACCAGATGGTCGGGATTGAGATGGGTCAGCGGCAGGCGCGCGAACAGGCGGCCGACCAGGGACCGCACCGCCGGCATCCGCGTCGCGCCGCCGACCATGACCACCTGGGCGATCTCGCGCGGATCGAGCCGGGCATCCGAGATGGCCCGTTCGAGCGGCGTGCGCAGGCGGCGCAGCAGCGGGCGCACCACCTCCTCGTATTCGGACCGCTCGATGCGGCCCTCGACCACCTGGCCGGGCAGCTCGAACGTGTAGGCGACCGTGGTCTTGGCGCTGAGCTCGATCTTCAGGCTCTCGGCGAAGCGGGTGAAGCGCGACAGATCCCCGGCCGCCAGCTTCGTCCGGTCGAGCCCGTGCCGCTCGGCGAGATGCGCCATCAGGAGATCGCGGAAGTCGTCGCCGCCGAGATAGTTGTCGCCGGCGGTGGCGCGCACCTCCATGACTTGGTCGTATTTGTCGAGGATCGAGACGTCGAAGGTGCCGCCGCCGAGATCGAAGACCAGGAACTGCGCCTCCTCGACCTCGCCGAGCCCATAGGCGAGTGCGGCGGCGGTCGGCTCGTTGACCAGCCGCTCGACATGCAGTCCGGCGAGGCGGGCCGCCGTCATGGTCGCCTTGCGCTGCAGGTCGTTGAAATAGGCCGGCACCGAAATCACCGCCTCGATGATCGCCTCGCCGAGATGGGCCTCCGCATCACGTTTCAGCGAGCCGAGCACCAGGGCCGACAACTCCTCGGCCCGGAACGGCCGGCCGTCGAGCCGGGTCAGCTTGTCGGTGCCCATCCAGCGCTTGAAGGCGGCGACGGTCGCCTGCGGCCGGGTGATCAGCCGCTCGGCGGCCGCCCGGCCGACCAGCGCCTCGCCGTCGACCACGCTGACCACCGAGGGCGTCAGCAGATCGCCATGGGCGTTCGGTATCAGTTCGGGTCCCGACGCGGTCCAGACCGCGACCAGGGAATTGGTGGTCCCGAGATCGATGCCGACGATGGCCATGCGTGATCCGTCCATTCCGTCCAGGCCGCTCGAAGCTCCCGATGCCGGCCGGCGGCGGGAGCGCTCTATCTCTTCACAACCGAAGCCGCGCGCCTTCGACGGGTCGGGCCGATCCGTCGGCAGGCGGGCGGCCCCAGGCGGCCATCCGTCCGCCACTCTAAGGGGCTCCTCCGCGAAGCTCCAGCGCCGAGGCTGCCAAGCCGCTTGGAAGACCATCGCGGCAGCCGCCCGGCCCCGTCGCATCCGGCCCGATACTGCAGCGTTGCGAAACGGGGCGTTGAGGAAAACGCGTTTGTCGGCTCCCGGCCCTGTCGCTATGGTGCCGCCCCCGACCGTCCGGCGTCCGCCGGATTCCAGCATCAGGACCGCCGGCCTTGAACCGGCCGTCGTCCAGGAGCCGACCCATGGCGCGTGACACCGTCGACGCTGTCCCGATCGAGAACCGCGACCAGCTCTACGCCTGGTTCGAGAAGGGCTCGAAGCCGAAGGATCGCTGGCGGATCGGCACGGAACACGAGAAATTCGGCTTTCATACGGACGATCTGTCGCCCGTCGCCTACGAGGGGCCGCGCGGCGTGCGCAAGCTGCTCGAGGGCATGGAGGGGCTGCTCGGCTGGGAACCGATCATGGATCGCGACGCGATCATCGGTCTCGCCGATCCGGTCGGCGGCGGCGCCATCAGCCTGGAGCCCGGCGGCCAGTTCGAACTGTCCGGCGCGCCGCTGGAGACGCTGCACCATACCTGCCGGGAGACCTTCTCGCATCTCGCCCAGGTGCGCGAGATCGGCGATCCGCTCGGCATCGGCTTCCTCGGCGTCGGCGCCAGCCCGAAATGGTCGCGCGCCGAGACCCCGGTCATGCCCAAGTCGCGCTACGGCATCATGAGCGCCTACATGCCGAAGGTCGGCGGCAAGGGGCTCGACATGATGTTCCGCACCTCGACCGTGCAGGTCAATCTCGACTACGGCTCCGAGGCCGACATGCGCAACAAGATGCGCGTTTCGCTGGCCCTGCAGCCGGTCGCGACGGCGCTGTTCGCCTCCTCGCCGTTCCTCGACGGCAAGCCGAACGGCTTCCTCTCCTACCGCTCGGAAGTCTGGCGCGATACCGATGCGGCGCGCACCGGCATGCTGCCCTTCGCCTTCGAGGACGGCTTCGGCTTCGAGGCCTATGCGGACTGGGCGCTCGACGTGCCCATGTATCTGATCAAGCGCGAGGACACCTACCACGACGCGACCGACGTGACCTTCCGGCAGTTCCTGGAAGGCGCGCTGCGCAACCGCCTGCCCGGCGTGGTCCCGGAGATCGGCGACTGGGTCAATCATCTCGGTTCGCTGTTCCCCGAAGTCCGGCTGAAGCGCTACATCGAGCAGCGCGGCGCCGATGCCGGCCCCTGGCGGCGGCTGCTGGCGCTGCCGGCCTTCTGGGTCGGCCTGCTCTACGACGAGGGCGTGCTTGACGAGGCGCTGGCCCTGGTCGCCGACTGGAGCGCCGAGGAACGGCAATATCTGCGCGACACCGCGCCCCGCCTGGCGCTGAAGACGCCGTTCCGCGGCGGCACGCTGCTCGACGTGGCGCGCGAGGCGGTTGCCCTGTCGCGCAAGGGCCTTGCCCGCCGCAACCGCCTCGGCCCCTGCGCGCCGGTCGACATGTCCGAGAACGAGACCGTCTATCTCGCGCCCCTGGAGGAGATCGTCGCCACCGGCGAGACGCTCGCCGAACGCATGCTGCGCCAGTACGAAAAGGACTGGAACGGCGACGTGAACCAAGTCTTCGCCGAATACGCCTATTGAGGCGGCGGGCGGGGTCGATCGCCGTCCGCCGGGCTGCGATCCAGGCCGCACGGTTCCGGATTTCATCCTTTCGCTGGATTTGACGGGACCCGCGGCCGGGCCGATGATCACGTCCGGCGTCAGGGGGGCGAATCCATGTTCGATTTCACGAAGATCCTGCTCGAAGCCCAGGGCGGCGAGGCGATGCGCAACCTGGCGCGGCAGTTCGGCATCTCGCCGGACCAGTCGCGGGCAGCCGTGGACGCCATGATGCCGGCCTTCGCCGCGGCCATGCAGCGCCAGATGACCGATCCGAAGGCGATTCAGGCTCTGTTCGGCCTGATGACCGGGCAGGCCGCCCAGCCGCGCAACCCCTATCTCGACGCCATGCAGGCCTTCACGCCCGAAGCCATGAAGGCCGGCAACGATGCGCTCATGGCCATGTTCGGGTCCAACGAGGTGACCAAGGCGGTCGCCGAACGGATCGCGGCGATGAGCGGGGTCGGCCAGCAGGTGCTGCAATCGATGATGCCGGCCGTCGCCGCCATGCTGATGGGCGGCCTCGGCACCTCGCTGCCGAAGGATCCGGTCGCCCGGATGGTCGCCGCCTTCTTCGATCCGTCCCGTGCCCAGGACGGCTATGCCGGCTTCGGCGACATGATGCAGAAGTGGATGCGCGACGGCGCCGCCAACGGCACCGAGGCCTTTGCCAGCCTGGTCCAGCAATTCGCCAAGGCGGTGCCGCGGCCGACCGGCGAGACCGAGACCATGGAGGATTTCCTCAAGCGCGCGCCCAACCCGGCCGGGCCGCACACGCTGATGGAGGAGGCCTTCGGTGCCTTCGTGCGCGGCTTCAACCGCGGCCGCCCCGAGAAGAAGCCGGAGCCGGAGGCCGCCCCCGACGAACTCGGCGCCTTCATCGGCCAGATGTTCCAGGCCGGCCAGGAGGCGCAGGCGAGCCAGATCCAGGCCTTCGAGCAGATCTTCGACCAGTTCTGGAGCCAGAAGCGCTGATCCCAGAGCGCCGGGGCCGCCGCATGGCACCGTGAGGCCGCGTCCGCACCGTTGCCGTCGGGCAGGCCGATGGCCGTCGGGCAGGTCCGTCGCGGCGGGCTCGCCAGGGGCGACCGGGAATGCCCACCATCCGCCCTGCCCGCCCACCCCCGTCGACGCGCCCCTGTCGACCCGCCCCCGTCGATCCGCCCATCGGCCCCCTGCCGCGCGATTGCCGCCCGCGGGCTGCCGCTCACGGGCCTGTCCCCCGTCCGAAAAGGTCCCATGCTCAAGCTCGTCCTGGTTCCGGCCACGCTGCTCGTCGTCTCGTGGGTCGGGATACGATTCGGACCGCGCGCGTCGGGCTGGCTCGCCGGCCTCCCGGTGATGGCCGGCCCGATCCTGTTCCTGCTCGCCCTCGAGCGCGGACCCGCCTTCGGCGCGGCCTCGGCGACGGCCTCGCTGCCGGCCCTGGCCGGGACGGTCGCCTTCAACACCGTCTATAGCCGCCTGGCGCTGGCCGGTCGCGGCCCGGCCACGGCCTTGACCGGCGCGGTCGTGGTCTGGGTTGCGATCGCCTTTCTGGTCTCCGGCCTGCCCCACTTTGTGCCGCTCGGTCTCGCCATCGCGCTCGGCGCTCTGTTTCTGGGGCCGCATGCGATCCCGAAGCCGGACGTGCCGCTCTCGGTGCCGCCGCTGACGGCCGGTGCGCTGGCCTTCCGGATGATCGCCGGGGCGGCGCTGACGGTCGCGGTGACCGGGATCGCGGCGCCGCTCGGGCCGGCCTGGAGCGGACCGATGACGCTCTTTCCCGTGGTCAGCGCGATCCTGGGCGTCTCGTCCCATCTCTGGCAGGGCGGCGCCGTGGCGGCCGTGCTGCTGCGCGCCCTGATCATCGGCATGGTCTCGCTCGCCGCCTTCCTGGCGGCGGCCGCGCTGCTCCTGGAGCCGCTCGGTCTCGCCTGGGGGTTCCTGGCCGCGATCGCCGCGGCGCTCGCCGCACAGGCGGCGACCTGGTATGCCGGCGCCGGCAGGCCGGCGGCACGCAGCGACGGGCGGTCCGTCTCGTGACACCCCGCAGGCGCGGGCGGCCGCGAAGCGACGCAAGGCGGCCCGTCCTACGGACAGGCCTCAATCCCTTTTAGAAGCAATAGAGGCCCGTCCGAGGAGCGGACGGGCCCCAATCCCTCTTGGAAACAATAGAGGCCCGTCCGGGGAGCGGACGGGCCTCTGGCGCGGGTCGGCGGGATGCGGGGGAACGACCCGCGCGTATCAGGATCACTCGACCGATTCGCCGGTCAGCCGGGCGGCGCGCAGCGCCTCGCGTTCGAGCGCCTGGGCGCGAAGACCCGCACGCCGCTCGACCGCAAAGATGCGCAGCCGGGTGCTCGGGTCGGTGCCGGACGGCGACGACAGGGCTGCGGTCACGTCGCCGCGCATCAGGCCGATATCGGCGAGCATGCGATCGTCGAACTCGAGCAGGTCGCCGACGACCCGACGGTTTCGCCAGGACCGCACCAGGCTCTTGATCACGGCCCCGGCCCCGCGGACGACAGCCGCGGCGCCGCCGCCGAGCCGGTGAAGGGGACGGGTTGCGATTTCTGCCATATGCATAGTGCGCTCCTTTCGAGATCGCGAGACGACTCCGGCCCCGGCGGCGACATCCGCGCGGGGGTCTGGTTTGGGGGTGGCGTTAAGGGTGACGGGCGGACAATGCGGAAGGTGCATTGATTAGTCCAACGAATGTTTCTAATCTCAAACTTCACCGGACTTGATGGATAGACAGAGCCATGAGCGGCATCCTGGATCTCGACCAGTTGAAGACCTTCGTGGCCATCTGCGAGAGCGGCAGCTTCACCAAGGCGGCCGACGTGATCCACAAGACCCAGTCGGCGGTCTCGATGCAGATCCGCCGGCTGGAGGAGCGGATCGGCAAGCCGCTGTTCGCCCGCGACGGTCGCCAGTCGCGCCTGACGCCGGACGGGGAGCGGCTGCTCGCCTATGCCCGCCGCATGGTCAAGCTCAACGACGAGACGCTCGCCGCCTTCGCCGAGGCGGAGTTGACCGGCCGCGTCCGCCTCGGCACCCCGGACGACTATGCCGACCGCTTCCTGCCGGAGATCCTGGTCCGCTTCGCCCGCTCGCATCCGCGCGCCGAGGTGACCGTCATCTGCGCGCCGACGACCGACCTCGTCACCATGATGCGCGAGGATGAACTGGACGTGGCGATCATCACCCATGTGCGCGCGCTCGGACCGGCCGAGGTGGTCCGGCGCGAGCCGCTGCTCTGGGTCACCTCGCAGCGCCACGCCACCCACGAGGCCGATCCGCTGCCGCTCGCGCTCGGCCGGCCGATCTGCACCTGGCGCCGCGCCGCCCTGGAGGCCCTGGAGACGGTCGGCCGGCGTCACCGGCTGGTGCTGGTCAGCTGGAACGCGACCGCCTACGGCGCGGCCGTGCTGGCCGGTCTCGCGGTCTCGGTGGTGCCGGAATCGGCCCTCAGGCCCGGCATGCGCGTCCTGACCGAGGCCGACGGCTTCCCGCGCCTCGCCCCGATCGAGATCGGGCTGTTGCGCTCCTGGCACCACACCTCGCCGGTCATGGACGCGCTCGCCGGCCATATCGTGCAGTCGCTCGACAACCTCTCCCCGGCCGCCATGATGGCGGCGGAGTAGCGGCCCGGGCGCGCGCCCCGATGTCGTTTGGTGATGGATCACGCCTGCCTCGCCGGTCCCGCCGGGCGGTTCATCCGGCCCGGCCGGCGAACCCTTGCGCGGCGGCGGCCGGCAGTGCTTCGGTCCTGCCCGAAGCATCGCGCCGCGTCCGGGGCTAGGATCGGGACATGAGAGAAGGACCCGACATCGCAACCCTGGCCGCGGCGATCGGCGATACCGCCCGCGCCGGCATGCTCGACGCGCTGATGTCGGGGCTGGCCCTGTCGGCCGGAGAACTCGCCCGCGAAGCCGGCATCACCCCGCCGACGGCCAGCACCCATCTCGCGCATCTGCGCGATCTCGGCATCGTCGTCATGGCCGTGCAGGGCCGGCACCGCTATTTCCGGCTGGCCGGCGCCCCGGTGGCCGAGGCGATCGAGAGCCTGATGGGCACCGCCGCGCGGCTCGGGCGGCTCAGGACCCGGCCCGGTCCGCGCGATGCGGCCCTGCGGCGGGCGCGCATCTGCTACGACCATCTGGCCGGCAAGGCCGGCACCGACCTCTTCGACACCCTGGCGTCGGCCGCGCATCTGGCCTTCGGCCCGGACGGACTGGTGCTGACACCGTCCGGCTTCGGCGCCTTCGCGGCGGAGGGTGTCGATGTCGCAGGGCTCGACACACGCAGCCGTCCGGTCTGCCGGGCCTGCCTGGACTGGAGCGAGCGGCGCGATCATCTCGCCGGGGCCCTGGGCGCGGCCGTGCTCCGGATGGTCGTCGCGCGCGACTGGGCGCGGCGCGAGCCGGACAGCCGCGCGATCGGCTTCACACCGAACGGGCAGCGCCTGTGGTCCGGCTTCCTCGACCGGCTGGCGCAGCCGGCCGGAAACATCGCCGCAGTCCGCAGCACCGGATAGCGGCCGATCGGAACCGGTCCCTCAGCCCGGCTGCTTCTCCACCACCGCCAGCGACACGGTCGCGTGGCTGACCAGGCGCTCGCGGCCTGATTCGACCGCATAGACCTTGGCCTCGGCGAAGCTGACGCGGCTGCCGGCCTTCAGCACCTCGCCGCGGCAGATCAGCTTCTCGCCGCGCGCGGCGACCATCAGGCTGAGCTTCAGTTCGATGCTGAGGATGATCTGGCTGGGGGTCGTCAGCGTGATGCAGGCGGTGCCGGCGGTGTGGTCGGCGATCGCCGCCTGGACGCCGGCATGGACATAGCCGTTCTGCTGCAGATGGCGCCCGGCGAGATCGAGCTCGGTGACGACGCGGCCGGGCTCGATATCGATCAGGCGGCAGCCGAGATCGCGGATGTAGGCGGCCGAGTTGAAGGTCTGCAGCGTCTTCTGGATCCAGTTCGGATCGCGCGTTTCCAGTCCGGCCATGGCCATCCTCCCCTTCGCACGCCGCCGCGGATGACGGTGTCCGAAGGGGTTCCTAGCCGTTTGCCGGCCGCCGGACCATGGGCCGTTCGGGCAAACCTGTCCGGCGGCCGCGGCCGGGGCGTCAGACCGACTGGACGGTGACGACCTGGAAGGTGTGCAGGTCGCCGTCCTCGTCGCGGATCGAGACATACTCGCCGACATTGAAGGCATGGGCGCCGAAGCGGTAGCCGGCCTCGTCGTCCTCGTCACCGGCAATGTCGTAACGGAAGGCCCAGCTGCCGCCCGGGCGGTGCACGAGGTGGCCGATATCCTCCTCCTCGCCGCCCCAGAACCGGCGCACGCGACACTTCTCGCGCGCCTTCTTCCAGCCGTCGGCGTCGATATGGCCGTCGGCATCGAGCGGCGCGACGAACTCGTAGCCGTGCCGGGCCGAACCGTTCGGATGCTCCTTGGTGCGCGCCAGATTGAGGCGGATCTTCTTCAAACTCATGGGTGTCTCCTCTGTCCCGTCGCCTCCGGGATAGAATACCGGCTGGCGACGGCATTGATGTCCGTCAACGGATCCGCATACGTCCGGGGCAGAATGCGCGGCAGCGAGGGAACCGGACCATGACACCCGTCGACCAGGATGCGATCAGAGCCTTTCTGAGCGATCCCGCCAGCCATGCCGCCGACGGTCCGGTCGACGTGATCGAGACCCACGCCAACACGATCTTCCTCGCCGGCCCCCTCGCCTACAAGATGAAACGCGCCGTGCGGTTCCCGTTCCTCGACTATTCGACGCTCGCTCTGCGCGAGGCGGCCTGCCGGCGCGAGATCGCGGTCAACCGCGGGCCGTCGTCGGCGATCTATCGCGGTGTGCTGCCGGTCACCCGGGACGCCGCCGGACGCCTCGCGCTCGGCGGCTCCGGCGGACCGGTCGAATGGCTGGTGGTCATGACCCGGTTCGACGAGACCATGACGCTCGACCGCCGCCTGCGCGCCGGCCCGCTGCCGGCGGCGCTGGTCGAGGACCTGGCGGCGACGATCGCCGCCCTGGAGGCGGAGGCGCCGCATCGGGCCGCCGCGCCCTGGATCGCCGACCTCGCCGCCTATGTCGAGCAGAACGATGCCGCCTTCCGGGCCACCCCGGATCTCTTCCCGCCCGCCGCCGTCGCGGCCCTGACCGCCGCGGCCCGGCAATGGCATGGCCGGCTCGCCGATCTCCTCGCCGAGCGCGGCCGGCTCGGCCGCATCCGGCTGCTGCATGGCGACCTGCATGCCGGCAATGTGGCGCTGATCGACGGGCGGCCGGTGCCGTTCGACGCGATCGAGTTCGACGACGCCATCGCGACCGCCGATCTCCTCTACGATGCCGGCTTCCTGGTGATGGACCTGGACGAGGCCGGCCATCGCGCCGAGGCCAACCTGCTCCTCAACCGACTGCTGGTCGAGACCGTGCGGCGCGAGGCGGCTGCCGATCCGTCGGCCGACCCGGCCGGACTGATCGCCTCGCATGCCGAAGGCCTCGCCGCCCTGCCCTTCTTCCTGATGATGCGTGCGGCGATCCGCGCCAAGGTGACCCACGCCAAGGCCGCCCATCTCGCCCCCGTCGACCGGGCCGCGGCCGAGGCCGAGGCGCGCCGCTATTTCGACTATGCGCGGGCCCGGCTCGATCCGGCCGGGCCGGTGCTGGTCGCGGTCGGCGGCCTGTCGGGCACCGGCAAGTCGACGCTCGCCCGCGCGCTCGCACCCTGGCTCGGCCGCCGGCCCGGCGCGCTGCATCTCAGATCCGACGTGATCCGCAAGCTGGTCGCGCGCGTCGAGGAGACGGCGCCGCTGCCGCCGGAGCGCTACACCCGCGCGGAGAGCGACCGCGTCTACGAGGCGGTGCGGTCGGCGGCCCGCGCCGGGCTGGCGGCCGGATCGGCGGTGATCGTCGATGCCGTGGCGGCCCGGCCGGAGGAGCGCGCCGCCCTGGCGCGGATCGCGGCTGCGGCCGAGACGCCGTTCTTCGGGCTGTGGCTGGAGGCACCGGCGGCCCGGCGGCTGGACCGGGTCGAAGGACGCCGGGGCGACGCCTCCGACGCCGGCGCCGCCGTGGTCCGGATGCAGGCCGACTACGATCCCGGCCCGATCGACTGGATCCGCGTCGATGCCTCCGCAGGCGTCGCGGCGACCGCCGACGCGGCCCGGCAGGCCCTGGCGCACGCCGGCCTGGCGCTGTCAGAACCCGTATGAGCGGAGCAGGGCCGCGGCGCCGACGCCGAGCAGGACCGCGACCAGATCCTTGCGGATCACCGCCATCGCCACCGCCGCCACGGACAGTCCGACGATCGCGACGATGCCGCCGCGCAGGGCGACCGGCAGAATGGTGGCGATGATGATCGCGCCCGGCAGGGCCTCGAGCCCGCGCCGGACCCGGCCGGTGAGCGGAATCCGGCCCATGATCAGGTAGCCGCCGGTGCGCAGCAGCAGGGTGACCAGCGCCATGCCGGCAATGGCCACCAGGGGCGTATAGCCGTCCTCCATCAGGCCCCCTTGCCGGGCTGGTCGCCCGGATTGCCAGGCCGGTCGCCCGGATTGCCGGGCTGGTCGCCCCGGCGGCCGGGTTCGTCACCCAGATTGCCGGGTTCGTCACCCGGGCAGGGTTCGGCGCCGTGACCGGCGGGCCCGATGATCCGCGCGGCCGGATCCGCGGGCGGCATCAGGGCGCCGGCGAAGGATCCGGCGATCGCGCCGGTCAGGATGAACCAGTAGCCCGGCAGGAGCTGCGACGTGGCCGTGGCGACGAGGCCGGAGACCAGCCAGGGCACGGCCTGGCGGAGGCCCTTCCACATCGGCACCAGCATGGCGACGAAGAAGATCGGCATGACCAGATCGAGCGCGATCGCGCGCGGATCGCGCAGGAGCGCACCGAACAGATGCGCCGGCACGGTCGCGGCCGTCCAGACGACCCAGAGCAGCAGTCCGGAGCCGAGGAAGATGCCGCGATCGTTGCCGCCCTCGGCATGGTAGCGCAGCGCAATCACCCAGTTGGCGTCGGTCATCAGGCCGAGCGAGGGATAGACGGTCCGTGCCGAGGACGACCCGAACCAGGGCCGGAGCGCCGCGCCCATCAGCACGAGGCGCAGATTGATGGCGCCGCACACGCCGCAGATCGCGACAACCACCGGCAGGGTCAGCGGCTCGTGCCAGATCTCCATGGCGACCATCTGGGCGGCACCGGCGAAGACCAGCCCGCTCATCAGCATCGTATCGCCGAGCGACAGGCCCTTCTGCATGGCGAGCGCCCCGAAGGCCATCGAGAAGGCGGTGATGCCCGGCAGCACCGGCAGCGTCAGCCGCATGCCGATGAGACATCCGGCCCAGGTGATCGGAGGAGGATCGGCGGACATGCGGACAGGAGCCTCGATGCGACAGCGACAACCCCGGTTATCACGGGAATCGATGGTTGCCGCCGGCAAAGAAGCGCCGTCGTCCGCATAACAGGTCATCGATTTGGTCCGGACGGGCTTCAGCTCGGCAGGATCAGCAGGGCACGGAAATCGTTGACATTGGTCAGCGTCGGGCCGGTCACCAGCCGGTCGCCGAGCGCTTCGAAATAGCCGTGGCCATCATTGTCGGCGAGGCTCGCGGCACTGTCGATGCCGAGCGCGCGGGCACGGGCGAGCGTGTCGGGGGTGACGAAGGCACCCGCCACCTCCTCGGCCCCGTCGACCCCGTCGGTGTCGCCGGCCACCGCCCAGACACCCGGCAGGCCGCGCAGCGCGACCGCAAGGCCGAGCAGGAACTCGACATTGCGCCCGCCGCGCCCTTGGCCCCGCACCGTCACGGTGGTCTCGCCGCCGGAGATGATCGCCGCGGGTGCCGGCACGGGCTGGCCATAGGCCTTCGCCTGGCGGGCGATGCCGCAGAGCACGCGGGCGACCTCGCGCGCCTCGCCCTCGATGCAGTCCGACAGGATCAGCGGCGTCACGCCGGCGGCCCGCGCCACCGCCGCCGCCGCTTCCAGCGAGCGCTGCGGCGTCGCGATCATATGCACCTCGTGGCCGGCGAAGAGCGGATCGCCGGGCTTCGGCGTCTCGTCGGCGGCCCGTTCGAGATGCGCGATCACGGCGGGCGGACCGACGATGCCGTAGCGGGCGAGGATCGCGCGGGCGTCGGCGAAGGTGGTCGGATCGGGCACGGTCGGGCCGGAGGCGATCACGCCGGGCTCGTCGCCGGGCACGTCGGAAATCAGCAGAGTGGCGATGCGCGCCGGCGCGGCGGCAGCGGCCAGGCGCCCGCCTTTCACGGCGGAGAGATGCTTGCGCACCGTGTTCATCTCGCCGATATCGGCGCCCGACCGGAGCAGCGACCGGTTGATCGCCTGCTTGTCCTCGAGGGTCAGTCCGTCGGCGGGCGCGGCGAGCAGGGCCGAGCCGCCGCCCGAGATCAGGGCGACGACGAGATCGTCCGCCGTCAGGCCGCGCACCATGGCGAGGATGCGCCCGGCCGCGGCCCGGCCGGCCGCATCCGGCACCGGATGGGCGGCCTCGACGATCTCGATCCTGTCGCAGGGCACGCCATGGCCGTAGCGGGTGACGACCAGGCCTTCGAGCGGGCCGTCCCAGGCCAGTTCGAAGGCGCGGGCCATGGCGGCTGAGCCCTTGCCGGCGCCGATCACGACGGTGCGGCCCTTCGGCCGGGCGGGCAGGAAGCGGGGTACCAGGAGCGCCGGGTCGGCGGCCGCCACGGCGGCGCGGAACATGCGGTCGAGCAGGTCGCGAGGATCGGCGATCACGAGCGGGCTTCCTCCCTGGCGCAGGGGCGTCCGGAAATGGCACGGCACCCGGTCCTGCAGCGCATCGTATTGAACATGCGTCACCCGAAGCGTGTCACCCGAACGCCGCCCCCGGTCAAGCCGCCGGACGATAGTGCGCCCCCGCCCCGCACGCGATGCGACATGGTCGGCGCCCGCGACGGGACGGCCTGCAGGCGCCATGGTGCTTGTCGCCAGGAGCCTTGTTCCCGAGCGGGAACATTTTCTCCAGACGATGCCGGCATGCCAATCCATGTTCCCGCTCGGGATCTCCTTATCGCTCGGACTCGCCGGATGCGTGGGTCAGGAGGCCGTCGCGGTACTGGCTTTCGAGGGATTGGGCCTGCGGGTCGCCGTCCAGGCTGCCGGCGGCGACCAGGTCGGCGAAGCGGCCGCCGCGGGCGACCAACTCGTCGAAGGTGCCGCGCTCGGCGATCCGGCCGGCCTCCATGAACAGGATCTGGTCGGCGGAGCGGATGGTCGACAGGCGATGGGCGATGACGAAGGAGGTGCGGCCCTCGGACAGGCGCTCCAGGGCGCGCTTGATGCGGGCCTCGGTCTCGGTGTCGAGCGCGCTGGTCGCCTCGTCGAGGATCAGGATCGGTGCGTTCTTCAGGATGGCGCGCGCGATGGCGAGGCGCTGGCGCTCGCCGCCGGACAGCGACCGGCCGCGCTCGCCGGCACGGAAGTCGTAGCTGCCGGGCTTGCCGGTGACGAAGTGGTCGCATTCGGCCAGCCGGGCCGCCTCGCGGATCTCCGCTTCGGTCGCATCCGGCTTGCCGATGCGCAGGTTCTCCGCGATCGAGCGGTCGAACAGGCCCGGATCCTGGAACACCACGCCGATCGCGCGGCGCACCGAATCGACCTTCACGTCCGCGATGTCCTGGCCGTCGATCAGGATGCGGCCGCGATCGGGATCGCGCACCCGCTGCAGCAGCGCGACGGTGGTCGACTTGCCCGAGCCGGTCGGCCCGACGATGGCGACGGTCTCGCCGGGCCTGGCCTCGAAAGAGATGTCGGTGATGCCGGTGTCGGAGCCCGGGTAGCGGAAGCTGACCTGGTCGAAGACGACATGGCCGGCGGTGACCGCGAGATCGGTCGCGCCCGGCTTCTCGACGATGGTCGAGCTCTGGTCGAGCACGTCGAAGAACTGGCGCATCGCCGCCGCCTCGAAGACCAGGCGGGACAGGAAGAAGGTCAGCTGGTCGAGGCGGCCGATCAGCGCGGTGGCGAAGCCGATGAAGCTGACGATCTCGCCGACGGTGATCGCGCCCTGCTGGTGCAGCGAGGTGCCGAGCGCGAACAGCGACACGATCGTGATGGTCGCCGCGCCGCGCGTCATCACGGTGGTCAGGGCCCACCAGGTCAGCACCGGCAATTGCGCCCGGAGGAGGTTGTTCATCACGCCCTGCAGCGCGCGCGTCTCCTCGGCCAGGCGGACGAAGCTCTGCACCACCGTGACGTTGCCGATCACGTCGCCGACCCGGCCGGAGAATTCGGCATGGTGGCGCGAGGCTTCGGCCTGGCCGTAGTGGGTCTTGGTGACCACGAGCGCGCTCAGCCCGACATAGATCACCATCAGGGCGGCGAGCAGCAGGCCCATGTGGAGGTTGATCCACAGCGCGGTCGGCAGCAGCACGATCAGCATCACGATCGAGGTCAGGTGCTCGCGGAACATGGCGAGCCAGAAGGCGAACAGGTTGTCGGCGCCCGACAGCATGATCGAGATCAGGCGGCCGGACTGGGCCTGCGAATGGAACGCGGCCGGCAGCGCGACGACATGCTCGAAGAACTGCTTCATGACGCCGACCCGGCGGGTATGGGCGATGCGGTCGGCATGCAGCGCGACGAAGATGTTGGCGGCCACGCCCGCGAAGCCGAAGCCGGCCCACAGGCCGACCAATTCCATGGCCGGCTTGCCGGTCGACAGCGCGTCGATGACGCGGCCGAACAGCAGCGGCTCGGCCAGTTGCAGGAAGGCGAGCGCGATGCCGGTCGCCGTCAGCGCGAAGGCGAAGCCGCGCTCCGGGCCGAGCAGCTGGATGGCACGGGCATAGATCTTCAGGAAGGGCATTTCGACCGCCGTCTCTCGGGGGCGCGGCGATCCGGCCGGCCCTTCCGTTCCTATACGCAATTCGCAGCGCGCCGGCACCGGTCGACGGCACCGGCCGGCCGCCGGCGTTCACGGGATGTGAAGGCCGCCATGCCAGGATCGCCACGATCCACGGCGAGCGGCAGGGTTCCATGACCGACAGTTCCCTTCATCTCGGCAACGGCGGCGGGCTCGTCGAGCGCTCGCCGGTGCTGGCCTGGGCGAAGCGCGCCCTCACCATGGCGCCCGCTTCGGCCCGCCGGGTACCGCCGCGCTTCTTCGGCACGCTGGTCTTCTTCGTCGCCCTGATCGTGCTGACCGTGCGCGGCGCGGCGCTCCTGAAGGATGCCGACACGCTCTGGCACGTCTTCGTCGGCACCGGCATCCTGGAGACCGGCCGCTTCCCGACCGTCGACACCGCATCCTGGACGCTGGCCGGATCGCCCTGGATCGCCAAGGAGTGGCTGTCGCAGGTGATCCTGGCGGCCGCCCACCGCGCCGGCGGCTGGCCACTGGTCGCGCTGACCGCCGCCGCAGCCGCCGCCCTCGCGCTGGCGCTGATCGCGCGCGAGGCGGCGACGCGCCTTTCGCCGGCGATCGCCGCGCTGATCGCCGCCGCCGCCTTCACGCTGGTCGCCGGCCACACGCTCGCCCGGCCGCATGTGCTGGCCTGGCCGGTGATGATCGGCTGGACCATCCTGTTGATGCGCGCCGCCGAGGACGGCCGCGCGCCGAGCCCCTTCGCCGCCATCCTGATGGCGCTGTGGGCCAACCTGCACGGCTCCTACCTGCTCGGCCTCGCCCTCATCCCGGCCTTCGGCCTGGAGGCGCTGTTGCGCGCGCCCGCCAGCCGGCGCACCGAGACGGCGCTCGGCTGGGTCTTGATCCTGGTGCTCGCCCCGGCCGCCACCATGGTGCATGCCTACGGACCGGGCGCGCTGTTCGCCGCCGGCAAGGTGCTCGGGCTCGGCAGTGCCGCCGCCTTCGTGGCCGAATGGGCACCGACCGACCTCGGCAAGCTTAGCGGCGGCAAGATCGCCATCCTGGCCGGCATCGCCGCCCTGGTGCTGTCGCCCGGCCGGCTGCCGCCGATCCGCGTCGCGCTGCTGATCGGCCTCCTCGATATGGCGGTTTCGCACGAGCGCCATCTCGCCATGCTCGGCCTGATCGCCCCGCTGATCCTGATCGAGCCGATCGCGGAGCGCGCCGGCGCGGGACGCATGGACGGGGATCGGATGGGCGGGGATCGGATGGGCGGGGATCGGATGGATGGCGCCGAGACCGGCGGGCGGGCTTCCGGCTTCGGCCTGTTGGCGACCGGCGCGGCCGCGCTCGCCGCGCTCGCCTTCGCCGGCATGGCCGCGCTCGGCGCCCTGACGACGCGGCCGGATCTCCTGCCGATCGCCGCCCTCGACGCCGCCAAGGCGGCCGGCGTCACCGGCCAGGTCTTCAACGAATACGAGTTCGGTGGGACGCTGATCACGCGCGGCATCCCGACCTATATCGACGGCCGCACCGAGCTCTACGGCCCGGACCGGCTGACCACCTATGTCGCGGCGACCGGCGTCTCAACGCCGGGCACGCTCGAAAAGGTGCTCTCCGACAGCCGGATCGGCTGGACCCTGCTGCGCCCGGACCAGCCGGCGGCGGCGCTGCTCGACCACCTGCCCGGCTGGCAGCGCATCTTTGCCGACGAGGTCGCCGTGGTGCACAAGCGCATCCCATAGAGCAAGGTCCGATTAGAGCGACCCGCTCTGATCGGAGAAAGCTTGCGCAAACAAAAACATGCTAAGCATCATCCGATCCCTACAGATCGGATGATGCTTAGCGGCGCGAGCGCCGGCGCGCAGACCCGGTCGTTTGCGCGCCGTTCACTTTCGCACCCTGCGGGGACTTGTCGGACGGGCGGCCTATTCGGCCGCCTCCGCCGCCGTCCACGGCTTCGGCTTCTCCCAGCGGAGCTTCGGCGAGCGGGCCGCGCGGGTCTCGTCGAGGCGGCGGCGCGGGGCGAAGCGCGGCGCCTGGGTGAAGCGCTCGGTTTCGCCGCGCTTGGCGGACAGGACGAGGTCGCGCAGCGTGGCCACGAACAGATCGAGGCTCGCCTTGGACTCGCTCTCGGTCGGCTCGATCAGCATGGCGCCATGGACGACCAGCGGGAAATACATGGTCATCGGATGGTAGCCCTCGTCGATCATCGCCTTGGCGAAATCGAGCGTGGTGATCCCGGTCTCCTTGAGGAAGCCGTCGTCGAACAGCACCTCGTGCATCGACGGATGGTCCGGGAAGGGCAGCGTCATCAGGTCGGCGAGGCCGGCGCGCACGTAGTTGGCGGCCAGCACCGCATCCTCCGAGGCCTGCCGCAGGCCGTCCGTGCCGTGGCTGAGCATGTAGGCGAGCGCCCGGGTGAACATGCCCATCTGGCCGTGGAACGCGGTCATGCGACCGAACGGGGTCTCGCCCGGCGCGGTCCCGGCTTCGGTCTCGACCAGCACCGGCCGGCCGGCGTCCAGGCGGATGAAGGGCAGCGGCGCGAAGGGGGCGAGGCGCGACGACAGCACCACCGGCCCGGCGCCCGGCCCGCCGCCGCCATGCGGCGTCGAGAAGGTCTTGTGCAGGTTGATGTGCATGGCGTCGACGCCGAGATCGCCCGGCCGGACCTTGCCGACGATGGCGTTGAAATTCGCGCCGTCGGCATAGAAATAGGCCCCGGCCGCATGCACGGCCTCGGCGATCGCCGCCACCTCCGGCTCGAAGATGCCGCAGGTGTTCGGGTTGGTCAGCATGATCGCCGCCACGTCCGGCCCGAGCAGGGCCTTGACGGCCTCGACATCGACCGTGCCGTCGGCGCGCGCCGGCACGTCGCGCACCGTCATGCCGATCAGCGCGGCCGTGGCCGGGTTGGTGCCGTGGGCCGATTCCGGCACCAGCACCACGTTGCGGGTCTCGCCGCGGGCGCGGATGGCGGCCTTGATGGCCATCATGCCGCAGAGTTCGCCATGGGCGCCGGCCTTCGGGCTCATCGCGACCGCGTCCATGCCGGTCAGCCGACACAGCCAGCCGCCCAGATCGGCGATCACGTCGAGCGCACCCGGCACGGTCGAGACCGGCTGCAGCGGATGCACGTCGGAAAAGCCCGGCAGCCGCGCCATCTTCTCGTTGAGGCGCGGATTGTGCTTCATCGTGCAGGAGCCGAGCGGATAGAGCCCGGTATCGATCGAATAGTTGGAGCGCGACAGGCGCACATAGTGGCGCATCGCCTCCGGCTCGGTCAGGCCGGGCAGGTCGGGCGCGGCCTTGCGGGCGAGCCGGCCGAGCCGCGGCGCAAGGCCGTCGGGCGCGGGCAGGTCGACGCCGGTCGTCTCGGCGCGGCCGATCTCGAAGATCAGCGGCTCCTCGACGCGCAGCGCGCGGTTGCCGGTGAAGGTCCACGGCGTGGCCGCCGGGGTGCCTTCGGCAGGAGCGGCGCCCTCGGGACGGGTGGGGCGACCCTGGTCGTTCAGCATGGTGTTCGTCCTCTCCCGGCTCAGATCACGGCCGCCAGGGCCTCGGCATAGGCCGCACGGTCCTCGTCGGTGTTCACTTCCGTCGCGGCGACCACGATCAGGTCGTCGAGACCGCGGCCCGGCTCCAGGCGCGAGACCGCGAGCCCGCCGAGGATGCCGCGTTCGGCCAGCCGCTCGATCACGGCGGCCGCATCGCCCGGTACGCGCAGGGTGAATTCGTTGAAGAAGCCGTCGTTCAGCACCTGGACGCCCGGCACGCGACCGAGCGCGTCGGCAAGCTTGATCGCGGCCTCGTGGTTGAGCCGCGCCAGCCGCTCCAGTCCGGCGCTGCCGAGGAGCGTCATGTGGATCGTGAAGGCGAGGCAGCACAGGCCCGAATTGGTGCAGATGTTCGAGGTCGCCTTGTCGCGGCGGATATGCTGCTCGCGGGTCGACAGCGTCAGCACGAAGCCGCGCCGGTTCTCCGCGTCGACCGTCTCGCCGCACAACCGGCCGGGCATCTGGCGCAGGAACTTCTGCCGCGTCGCCATCAGGCCGACATAGGGGCCGCCGAAGCCGAGCGCGTTGCCGATCGACTGGCCCTCGCCGACGACGATGTCGGCGCCCTGCCGGCCGGGCGGCTCGATCAGGCCGAGGCTGACCACCTCGGTGAAGACCGCGATCAGCAGCGCCCCGCAGGCATGCGCCTTCTCGGCGATCGGGGCGAGATCGATCAGGTGCCCGTAGAAGGAGGGCGACTGCACGACGACGCAGGAGGTATCGCGGTCGATCGCCGCCAGAATGTCCTCGGTGCCGAGCGGATCGGGCGGCAGGGCCTGGACGCGATCCTCGGCCATATCGGACAGCGTCTCGACCACGGCCCGGTATTGCGGATGCAGCCCGCCCGACACCACCGCCTTGTTGCGGCGGGTCAGCCGGTGAGCCATCAGCACGGCCTCGCCGGTCGCCGTCGAGCCGTCATACATCGAGGCGTTGGCGACCTCCATGCCGGTCAGTTCCGCGACCTGGGTCTGGAACTCGAACAGATATTGCAGCGTGCCCTGCGTGATTTCCGGCTGATAGGGCGTGTAGCTGGTCAGGAATTCCGAGCGCTGGATGAGGTGATCGACCGTCGCCGGGACATGGTGCTTGTAGGCGCCGGCGCCGACGAAAAAGGGCACCGACGAGGCCGGCACATTCTTCGCGGCCATGCGGCCCATCAGCCGCTCGACCTCCAGTTCGCCGCGCATCCGCGGCAGGTCGATCAGGTCGGTCAGCAGCTTGTCGGCCGGCACGTCGGCGAACAGCGCGTCGATGGCGGGGACGCCGATGCGGGCGAGCATCTCGGCCCGGTCGGTCGCGGTCAGGGGATGATAGCGCATCGCGGCCTCACAGCGTCTCGAGGAAGGCCTTGTAGGTCGCCTCGTCCATCAGGTCGCCGGTATCGGTGCCCTGCGGGACGTGCAGCCGGACGAACCAGCCCTCGCCTTCCGGATCCTCGTTGACGAGGGCCGGATTGTCGGTCAGCGCGGCATTGACCTCGAAGACGGTGCCGGCGATCGGGGCATAGACCTCGGAGGCCGCCTTGACGGACTCCACCACCGCCGCTTCCTTGCCCTTGTCGATCGCCTTGCCGGTCTCGGGCAGCTCGACATAGACGACATCGCCCAACTGGGCCTGGGCATACTGGCTGATGCCGATCGTGGCCATGTTGCCGTCGATGCGAATCCACTCATGGTCTTTGGTGTAGAGGGTCATGGGACGGCTCCGTCAGCGCTTGAAGCGGTTGGGGACGAAAGGCAGGGCGGCGACGCGCGCGGCGAGCGGCTTGCCGCGCACGATCAAGGCGAGTTCCGTGCCGGGCATGGCGAAGGCGGGTTCGACGAAGCCCATGGCGACCGGGGCGTTCAGGCTCGGTCCGAAGCCGCCGGAGGTGACGATGCCGACCGGACGGCCGTCCGGGGTCGTGATGGCGGTGCCCTCGCGGGCCGGGGCGCGGCCCTCGGGCAGGAGACCGACGCGGACCCGCTTCGGGCCGTCGGCGATCTCGGCGCGGATGCGCGCGAAACCGGGGAAGCCGCCGCCTTCGCGCCGGCGCTTCTGGATCGACCAGACGAGGCCGGCCTCGACCGGGCTGACCGTCTCGTCGAGTTCGTGGCCGTAGAGGCAGAGGCCGCCTTCGAGCCGCAGGCTGTCGCGCGCGCCGAGCCCGATCGGCTTGACTGAAGGGTCGGCCAGCAGCGCGTCCCAGAGCACGCCGGCGTCGCCCGCCGGCACCGAGATCTCGTAGCCGTCCTCGCCGGTATAGCCCGAACGCGTCACCTCGACGGCGATGCCGGCGAGCGTCGCCGTGCCGACCGCCATGAAGGCCATCCCGGCGGCGCTCGCCGCGCCGAGCCGGACCATGACGGCTTCCGCCTCCGGTCCCTGCAGGGCGAGGAGCGCGCGCTCCGGATAGGTCTCCAGCCGCACATTCCCCGGCAGGCGCGCGGCGATATGGGCATAGTCGACCGACTTGCGCCCGGCATTGACGACGAGACCGAGGCGGCCGTCGTCGGCCGCATCCGGGCCGCGCTGGACCATCAGGTCGTCGATGCAGCCGCCGTCGTCGGTGAGAAGCTGCGAATAGCGCTGGCGGCCGAGACCGAGATTGAGGATGTCGGCGGGGATCAGCGCCTCGAGGGCGGCCGCGGTGGTCGCGTGGTCGGGGCCGATCAGCGCGGCCTGGCCCATATGCGACACGTCGAACAGTCCCGCATGCTCGCGGGTCCATTTGTGCTCGGCGATGATGCCGGCGGGATACTGCACCGGCATCGCGTAGCCGGCGAAGGGCACCATGCGGGCGCCGAGCGCGACATGGCGATCATGCAGGGGCGTGACGAGCGGAAGGGTGGCGAGAGACTCGCGCGAATCGACAGATTGTTCGGTGCTCATTCCAGGGTCCGGACCGGCGCGTTGGGCCGCGCGGCCGCAAGCGGAGCTATGCCGCCGACAACCGTCGCGCCCCCTCTGTCCGATGACCTGAGAGATTTCCCGGCCGGCGCGCGCTCTCCAATCAGCCACGCGTCAGTCGGTTACTCCTTCGGTGAGCCGACGACCGGTTGCCGGCGGCTGCTTTCCAGAGCGTCGCTCGCCCCCCGCGGTCCTCGGGACCTGAGAGTTTCCGGGGCGGTTTCTCCTTCGGTGCCGGTCTTCCGATGCGGACTTCCATCCACGGCGGATTTCCGGGCTCTCCCGCGGGGGCGTGGGCTCAAGCGGGGGTGCCGCTCCAGCCGTCGAGTCGCGTCATGCCCGACGGCCTTGACCTTAGGTCGGAACCGCCGGTGCGTCAATTCGCCATAGGGACGAACTTTTCGGCAGGGCGCCGCCAAGCGCCTGAATTTCAAGCGCGCTTGGGCGGCGACCCCGCATCGGCGGGGCGCGTCCTCCGCCCGGATCGCGCCGAAGCGGCCCGCGGCCGCACGGCGCCGGAGGTCTCCCGGCCGTCGGGCACGCCGGTCCGCAGTCCCGTCGGCTCGCCGGCCCGGCCCTCAGCCCGCCTTCGGCTTCTTGCCCTTCGGGGCCGGCTTTTCCGGCTTGTCGTCGAGGCCGACATAGATGGTCACGCCGGAGGTGATGTTGGCCGGCAGCGTCATCGCCTCGTCGACCGCCGACCACAGCGCCGAATAGTCCGGAGCGCCGACATCGACCGAGACGGTGTTCAGGCGGGAATAGAGCACCTGGTCGCCCTTGACGGCGGCGATCCGGACCGGGACCTGCACCTTGCCGGTGGCGCCCTTCGGCCCGGCGGCGACGCGGCCGGCCGCGCCGACGCGCACCGACATGGTCTCGCCATTGATGTCGCATTCGCGCGCCACGCGCTGGACGCTGATCTGGAAGCGCAGGAAGTCGGCATTGCCCTGCTTGCCGGTCTCGTAGAGCGGCAGCGTCTCGGTGCCGCTGCGGATCTCGACCAGCGGACAGACCGGGCGGGCCTTGATCGCCTCGCCGTCGAGTTCGGCGCCGTCGGTCTTGGTCCCGCTCAGCAGCGTCGTGCCGATCGAGTCCATCGTGCCGCCGCATCCGGCGAGAAGCAGCGCGGTCGCAAGCCCGGCGGCGATAGGCGCGAAACGGATGGGAGTCGACATCGAACCTCTCGCGGGTGGATCAGTCGCCGAGACCTATAGCCCCGCCCGGTGCAGCCGTCACGGGGGTCAGGGCCTCGGAGTTCTTCAGGGCCGCCGGGCGGCCGCGACCCGGCGGGCGCGGCGGGCGGCCCGACGCGGACCCCGCTTGTCCCCAAGGCGTGGCGAAATCGAGGCAGCCTGCCGATCGTGGGCAGCCGACCGTCGATCCCGCCGCCCCCCGGGGTGCGGCCCGGTGCGGTGCCGGACCGGGTGCGCACGCCGCCCGGCACCCTTGACTTGCCGCCCCCGTCTCCCTCTATTCCGCAGAACCAGCGGTCGGGGCGCGTCCGGTCCCGATCGGCCGGGGCGCGCGCGCCCCGAAGGCCGGCCCGCGAATCGAACCACGCTCCGAGACCCATGGCCGACGCGAAACCGCCGCTCACGATCCTGCTCGCCGCGCCGCGCGGCTTCTGCGCCGGCGTCGACCGGGCGATCCAGATCGTCGAACTGGCGCTGGAGCGTTACGGCGCGCCGGTCTATGTGCGCCACGAGATCGTCCACAACCGCTATGTCGTCGACAGCCTGAAACAGAAGGGCGCGGTCTTCGTCGAGGAACTGGACGAGATCCCGGCGACCGGTCAGCCGGTGATCTTCTCCGCCCATGGCGTGCCGAAATCCGTGCCGGCCGACGCCCGGGCGCGCAACCTGTTCCATCTCGACGCCACCTGCCCGCTGGTCACCAAGGTGCATCGCGAGGCCGAGGTGCATCACCGGCGCGGCTTCCACGTCCTGCTGATCGGCCATGCCGGCCATCCGGAGGTGATCGGCACCATGGGACAGCTGCCGGAGGGGGCGGTCACGCTGATCGAGACGATCGCCGACGTGGCCGCGCTGACCCCGCCGCCCGGCCAGCCGCTCGCCTACACCACTCAGACGACCCTTTCGCTCGACGACACCCATGGCATCGTCGAGGCCCTGCAGGCGCGTTTCCCGGACATTCGCGCGCCCCACAAGGAAGACATCTGCTACGCCACCACCAACCGGCAGATGGCGGTCAAGCGGATCGCCCCGGAGGTCGACGGGCTGGTGGTGGTCGGCGCGCCGAACTCATCGAACTCGCAGCGCCTGCGCGAGGTCGCCGAGCGGGCCGGCTGCCCGATCGCGGTCCTGATCCAGCGCGCCACCGAACTCGACTGGACGCGCTTCGCCGGCCTCAGGCGCGTCGGCATCACGGCCGGCGCCTCGGCGCCGGATCTGCTGGTCGACGAGGTCATCGCCGCCTTCGCCGAACGCTACGCCATCACCGTCGAGACGGTGCGCACCGCCGACGAATCGATCACCTTCAACCTGCCGCGCGGCCTGCGGGACACTGCCGACGCACCGTCCGAGACCGGACGCCGCCCGCTTCCCCCCGCGGCCGAGTAGCACCATGGCCGTCTATACCGAAGTTGCCGACGAGGATCTCGCGCGGTTCGTCGCCGCCTACGACATCGGCCGCGTGCTCGCCTGCAAGGGCATCGCGGAAGGCGTCGAGAACTCGAACTTCCTGCTCCACACGGAGCGGGGGTTCTACATCCTGACGCTCTACGAGAAGCGCGTCGATCCGGGCGACCTGCCCTTCTTCCTCGGCTTGATGGAGCATCTCGCCCGGGGTGGCGTGACCTGCCCGCTGCCGGTGCGCAACCGCGCCGGCGCGGCGCTCGGCACGCTCGCCGGCCGGCCGGCGGCGATCATCACCTTCCTGGACGGCGTCTGGGTGCGCCGGCCGACCGCCGAGCATTGCGGCGCGGTCGGCGCGGCGCTCGCCCGCTTCCACCTGGCCGGGGCCGATTTCGCCCTGACGCGCCGCAATGCGCTGACGGTCGATGCCTGGCGTCCCCTCTACGAACGCTCCAAGCCGAAGGCCGACACGGTGTTCGGCGGCCTCGCCGGCGAGATCGAGCGCGAGCTCGATGCGCTCGAGGCCGCCTGGCCGACCGACCTGCCGCGCGGGGTGATCCATGCCGATCTCTTCCCCGACAACGTCTTCTTTCTCGAGGATCGGCTGTCGGGGCTGATCGACTTCTACTTCGCCTGCAATGACTTTCTCGCCTACGATCTGGCCGTGTGCCTGAATTCCTGGTGCTTCGAGACCGACGGCAGCTTCAACCTGACCAAGGGCCGGGCGATGCTGAACGGCTATACCGGCCTGCGCGCGTTGACCGACGCGGAATGCGCCGCCTTGCCGCTGCTCTGCCGCGGCTCGGCCCTGCGCTTCCTGCTGACCCGGCTCTACGACTGGCTGAACGTGCCGCCCGGCGCCCTGGTCCGGCCCAAGGACCCGCTCGAATATCTGCGCAAGCTGCGCTTCCACCGCACGGTCGCGGACCCCTCCGGCTATGGGCTCGAAGCATGAGCGACGCAGATGCGGAGACGGCCGGCCAGGGCGTCGTGATCTACACGGACGGCGCCTGCTCGGGCAATCCGGGTCCCGGCGGCTGGGGCGCCATCCTGCGCTGGAACGGGCGCGAGAAGGAACTGAAGGGCGGCGAGGCCGACACCACCAACAACCGCATGGAGATGATGGCGGCGATCTCGGCGATCGAGGCGCTGCGCCGGCCGTGCCGGATCGACATCTACACGGACTCGGCCTATCTGCGCGGCGGCATCACCGGCTGGATCCACGGCTGGAAGCGCAACGGCTGGAAGACCGCCGACAAGAAGCCGGTCAAGAATGCCGATTTGTGGCAGCGCCTCGACGCCGCGCTCGGCAGCCACGAGATCGTCTGGCACTGGGTCAAGGGCCATGCCGGCCATCCCGAGAACGAGCGCGCCGATGCGCTCGCCCGCGAGGGCATGCAGCCCTTCCTGCCGGCGCGGCGCCGGGCACCGGACGGCGCGCGATGAAACGAAGCGAGATGGCGGCCATGGGCGAGGCCTTGGGGCGGACCGGGCGGCAGCGCGCCCTCCTGGTCGCCAATCCGGCCGCCGGCGGCTACCGGGCGGGCCGCATCGCCGCCGTCGCGCAAGCGCTGCGGGCGCGCGGCATCGAGACCGAGACGCGCCTGACCGCGGCGCCCGGCGATCTGGAGCGCATTGCCGCCGATCCCGCCACGACCGCCGACGTGATCCTGGCGGCGGGTGGCGACGGCACCATCAACGAGGCGGTCGCGGGTCTGCTGGCGCGGCCCGGCACGCGGCCGCATCTGGCGCTGGTCCCGGCCGGCACCGCCAATGTGCTCGCCTACGAACTCGGCCTCTCAGCCCGCCCGGCCCGCATCGCCGCCGCGGTCGCGACCGGCCGCACGGCGCCGCTCCATACCGGGCGGGCCAACGGCCGGGCCTTCATGCTGATGGTCTCGGCCGGCTTCGACGCCGACGTGGTGCACGCGGTCGATCCGGCGGCCAAGCGCCGCTGGAAGCAACTGGCCTTCGTGGCGACCGCGTTCCGGCGCGGCTTCGCCCGGCGCAACCAGCCCGACCTGACGGTCGTCGCCGACGGCCGCGCGATCCGCTGCCGCCTCGCCGTGGTCGCCAAGGCGATCCACTATGGCGGCCCGTTCCGGATCGCGCCCGGCGCGGGCACGACGCGGCCGGGGCTGCATCTGGTCGCGCTCCTGAAGGACGATCCCTGGTCGCTGATTCGCGCCGGCGCGGCGCTGATCCTGGGCCGGCTCGACCGCTCGCCGATCGCCCTGGTGATCCCAGTCACCGAATGCCGCATCGATGCCGCGGCGCCGGTCCCGGTGCAGATCGACGGCGAGGCCTTCGGCTTCACGCCGGTCGCGGTCGAGACCGTGGCGGAGATCCTGCGCGTGGTGGTGCCGGAGGCCGGACCCCGGACGTGAGGGCCGCAGAGGCCGGGCGGCGGCGACGGTCAGCCGGAGTCCGGACCGGGAGCCTGTTCCAATCGGATCGAACAGATCCGACCGAAGTGGACCGGCTCAAGCCATTGAATCGGGAGCATTTGCCTATCGATTGGACGCTTGCATCCAATCGGGAAAATGCTCCAGCGTCATTTGTCGCAGAGATGCGGTAGGCTACACTGAGTGACCATGTCTCGCACGCAGGAAGGCCGCAACCCATGACCGGTCGAGCCATCGCAACCGCCCTGCTGGCCGCTCTTGCCGCCACGCCGGCCCTCGCCGCCTCCAAGACCATCGAGTACGGCACGGGCGCCTGCTCCTACAAGCTGCGCTTCGACCCCGCCAAGGTGAACGAGACCCAGCTGCGCGACACGCTCCGTCTGCTGTTCGATGCCCCGGTCCCCGACCTCTTCGACCAGCCCGATCCGGCCAGACTCCAAAAGCAGATCGCCGCCGCCGAGCAGAGCTGCAAGGCGAAGCTCGACGAGATCGGTCGCCTGAAACTCCTGGCCGTCCCGGGGGTCGAGGCCGCGCGCGACCAGCTTCGCGCAGAGACCGAGCTGTCCTGCCGGATGAGCCTCGCCGAACTGCGCGGCTTCACCGATCCGGCGCAGTTGAACGGCTTCACGACCGAACCGAAATGCACCTTCTATATCGACGCCCTGGCGGGACGGGTGCCGAAGGCCAAGGCGCTGGAAACGCTCTCGGCCGCCTCGTGCGCCGACAATGCCTCGCCGGCCCGCTGCCGCAAGGAATTCGCCGACCGCGCCGGCGACGATACGAAATACCGGATCGATCTCTTGAGCTACGGCTGGCGGAACTGCGTCCTGCATGCGCCGGACCAGCCCGCGTCCGATGGCAACGCAGCCCGCAACGAAATCGGCGAGAAGATCATCGCCCGCTACAAGATCAAGGAATCCTGCGAGGACTGACGGCGGCGCGGGTCGGGCCACAGGTCCGGGCCGAACGCGGCGGCCTGAGCCGCAGCGCAGGGGCACGCCCCCGGCGGGACGCGCGGTCCGGCCGGAGGCATGCGGGATTTGGGCTCAGAGCTGCTGCAGCAGGCGGGCGGCGCCGGAGGCCTCGGCCGTGCCGGGGCTGTCCTCGACATTGAGGGCGGTCACGACGCCGTCCTCGACGATCATCGAGAAGCGCTTGGAGCGCAGGCCCATCACGCCGAGTTCGATCTCGAGACCGAGCTTCTTGGTGAAATCGGCATTGCCGTCGGCGAGGAACAGGATCTTGTCCTTCGCCCCGGTATGGCGCGCCCAGGCGGCCATGACGAACGGATCGTTGACGGCGACCACCGCGATCTCGTCGACGCCCTTGGCCTTGAAGTGATCGAGATTGTCGAGGAAGCCCGGCAGGTGGTTCATCGAGCAGGTCGGCGTGAAGGCGCCCGGCACGCCGAACAGGACGACCTTCCGGCCCTTGAAGATTTCGTCGCTGGTGCGGTCGACCGCGCCCTCGTCGGTCATGATGCGGAACTTGGCTTCGGGCAGCGCCGAGCCGACGGCGATGGTCATGCGGATGGTCCCCCTGATGATGGTCGTCCGCACGCAGGCGGCCGCGGGAAATCACTTAGGGCGCCGCGCCGGTGGCGTCGAGTGCAGAGCGGCGCTGCAGGACGCGCGGGGCCGGTCAATCCAGCCGCCAGGCCTGCTCGACGGCACGGTCCGGCGTCACCACGGTGAACCGCAAGGCGGCCCCCTTCGGCGACGCGCCCGGCGGCAGGCCTTCGAGGGCGACACGCCATCGGGTCCGGCCGCCCTCGCGGTCGAGCCGGACCGGCAGCGGCAGCGCCCAGCCCTCGGGGCCTTCGGCGAACAGATCCTGCTGCTCTTCCGGCCGGTCGCTGACGACGGTCACGACCAGGGTCTCAGGCCCGTTTCCGGTCTTCGGCGCCGCCTCGCGGGCGACCGATGCCACCGCAAGCGGCGCCGTTCCTTCGACGCGCACCGGCACCTGCCGCAGCGCCTCCTCGATCGCCGCGACCTGGCCGGGGGCCGGCCGGGCCTTGGGATCGATCCGCGCCTCCACCTCGACTTCCACCGGCAGGCAGATGTCGCGGCACACGCCGATCATCACCTTGGCGACCAGGCGCGCCGGACGGCCGGGATCGGCCAGGCGGACGGCGAGCGGCAGCACGACCGGCGCGGTATAGCCGACGCTCTGGCCGAGCCCCTCGCCGAAGCGCTCCGGCGCCGGAAAGGCGATCTCGACGCCGGCGATGTTCTGCGAGCCGCCGGTCTCGATGGTCGGCGGAATGCCGGCATCGCCGGGCGAGCGCCAATAGGTCTTCCAGCCCGGCAGCAGGGCGATCTCCAGCCCCATTTGGGCCGCAGCACCTTGAATGGGTCCGGTCAGGAGGCGGATTTCGGCACCGTTCGGCGCCTCGTTTCCGGCCCGCGCCGGCGCGCTGGCGAAGAGCAGGGAAAGGAGTCCGGCCAGGATCGCGGTCTTCATGGATCGGTCTTACGCAATGATCCCGCCCCTGTCGCGGCCCCGCCGCTCATAATCACGTGAGACCGATCGGCGCGGCCCGCGATTGCCGTCGGGACCGGCTCTGCTATTCTTATGGCAAGAGAGGCGCCCGCCGGGAACCGCAACGGGACCGTCGTGCCGGGCGCCGATGCATTCGAGCCGGCCCCGCCTCGGGCGGAGACTTCGGTTCGCGAAACGAGGGTGCAAGCATGGCCTCCGCAAACCGGAGGGAATATCTGGACGGACAGATCCTGATCGCCATGCCGGGCATGGACGACCAGCGGTTCTCCCGCGCCCTGGTCTATTTGTGCGCGCACTCCTCGGAGGGCGCGATGGGCATCATCCTCAATCAGCTCGCCCCGCCGCCGGTCAATTTCGGCGAACTCCTCGTGCAGCTCGACGTGATTCCCGCGGCCGACCAGATCCGGCTGCCGGCCCTCGCACGACGCATGCGCGTGCATCACGGCGGCCCGGTCGAGTCCGGCCGCGGCTTCGTCCTGCATTCGGCCGACTACTTCATCGAGAATGCGACCCTGACGATCGACGACGCCGTTTCGCTGACCACGACGCTCGAGATCCTGAAGGCCATCGCGGAAGGCCGAGGACCGTCGGACGCCATGCTGGCGCTCGGCTATGCCGGGTGGCAGCCCGGCCAGCTGGAGACCGAGATCCAATCCAATGTCTGGCTGAACTGCGAGGCCGATGCCGACCTGATCTTCGATCTCGATCTGGAAACCAAATACGACCGCGCCCTGCGCAAGATCGGCATCAATATCGGCATGCTGTCGCGCGAAGCCGGCCACGCCTGAGGCGGCGATCGGGCCGGACCGTCCGGGTCCGTGCCACAGATCGGGCGTGCCCGGCAGCCGATCGGAGGCCTTTCGCTCAGAAGAGCGTCGCCCGGTAGCGCTCCAGCATCTCGGCCTGGGTTTCGGCCGTGGCGAGGCCGATCTGGTCGCGCATCATCTCGCCCATGGACGGCAGCGTCGACCGGTCGATCTGGACCGCCGGGTCCCACAGGCGCGAGCGCATCAGCGCCTTGGCGCAATGCAGATAGGCTTCGCGCACGGCGACGCGCAGCACCGTCTTCGGAAGTTTGCCGGCGATCGCGAAACGGGCGGTCAGGTCCGCATCGTCGAGGATCTCCGCCGTGCCGTTGACCCGCAACGTCTCGTCCATGCCGGGGATCAGGAACAGGAGCCCGATCCCGGGATGGGCCAGGATGTTGGTCAGGCTGTCGAGCCGGTTGTTGCCGGGCCGGTCCGGGATCAGCAGCGTCCGATCGTCCTCGACCGTCACGAAGCCCGGCGCGTCGCCGCGCGGCGTCACGTCGCCGAGCCCGTCCGGCCCGGTCGTCGCCAGAACCATGAACGGCGACAGGCCGATCAGCCGGCGGCAATGCGCGTCGAGCCGGTCGAGCTGCTTCTTCGCGCTGCGCTCGCGGGTCGGCCCATACAGGGCGCGCAGGCTGTCGACGGAGGTGATGCGGGCCATGGCGATCCCTGAAGGTTCGGACGGATGCGGCAGCGGCCGGAGCCGCGCCGGACGAGGGCGGCCATCCAAGCCCGTTCCGGCGCAGGCGTCGATCCGCCTCGCCTGCAGATCAGGGCAGCGATTCGAAGCCCGGACCGAAGCCGGCGAGGCTGATCGGGATGCCGATGCCCTCCTCCGGGGTCTGGAAGACGATGAAGGTCGCCTGCTTGCCGGTGCGCAACTGCTCGACCAGCTTGTCGTCCATCAGCACCTCTGCGATGCAGCCGTTCGGCAGGCAGCGGACGAAGGCGGTGCGGCCGACATCGACCTGATCGACCTTGAGGCCGAGCCCGGACGGCAGCAGGACGCCGAGCGGGGCCAGGACGCGCAGGATGCGCGACTTCTTGTCGGCCGTCTTCAGCACGATCACCGACAGGCCCACATTCGGCCGGTCCTCGGCGGTCACGTTCTGGATCAGGGCGCATTGCTCGGCCTTGGCGCCGGGCGGGGTATCGCAGCGGATCTGCCAGTCGCCATGCTGACCCTTGACGGCGCCCTGGGCGGCGGCCGGCGCGCCCCAGCCGGCGGCCCCGAGCATCAGCGCGGCGACGGCAAGCGCGCGGCGCATCGGCGCGGTCCGGGCGGATCGGCCAGAGACGTTCGACCGAACTTCGATCACGGAATTCCCTCCACTCTTGCCGGCATCCCGGGATGCCGCGCCGCATCCCGGCGGTCCGGTCGATCCGGTGCCTTCCGATGCCGCCGATTCTTGCGGCGTCGCACAGCCGTCCGCGCCGAAGATTCGCAATGGTCGCCAAATTGCCTCAGTGCGCCGGGCTTGGCCAGATTGCGAATGGCAGGCCCTTTCACTAGGTACTTTCGACTAGGGACATTCCCGGATTCCGCGGTGCGGCGTACGGGAAACTGGCTACGGACCAAGGCTTTTTCGTGAGGCGGCGCCGGACGCTACGGTGTCTGAAGCAAAAATGCCGCACGATTACGCCGGTCGACCCGTTGCGGGGCGGGGCTGGCTGTGCTTTTGGTTTTCGTGCCTTGATCTCGATCAAACCGGCATCGACAAAATGACGCAGTGCAACCGAATTTGCGCCGCATCGCACCGTCGACCGGAGGCCGCCGGAGAGCCCCGGCGGCGCGGGGTCGGTACGGGGTGATCCCGAAGGCGGGCGGGCAGGCTCAAGGAGAGCGCAAGGCCGGACAGAACCGGGCTTGCCGCACGAGCCGAACGACAGAACAGGAATTCGACCGCCGGAAGGCTGGTCAAGGGCAAGGAGCTGAGACGTGATCCGACATGTGATGCGGCAGAGCGCATGGACCCTGGCCGTGATGGCCGGCCTCGCGATCGCGGCGATCTTCGGTACCGGGGCGGCGCTGGCGGCGCAGCCGGTGCCGTGGCAGATGGGGCTGCAGCCCGCCGCCACGGACGTCCACGCCGATATTCGCGCCTTCGAGAGCTTCACCCTGGTGATCATCACCGTGATCACGCTCTTCGTGCTGGCGCTGCTGATCTACGTGATGGTCAAGTTCAACGCCAAGGCCAACCCGGTCCCGTCGAAGACCTCGCACAACACGCTGATCGAGGTCGTCTGGACGGTCGCGCCGGTCATGATCCTGGTCCTGATCGCGATCCCGTCCTTCCGGCTGCTCTACAAGGAGCTGATCATTCCGCCGGTCGACATCACCGTGAAGGCGACCGGATACCAGTGGTACTGGGGTTACGAGTATCCCGACCTCAAGGACGCCAAGAACAAGCCGGTCTCGTTCGATTCGGTCATGCTCGGCGATGCCGACCGCAAGGATCCGGTCAAGCAGCCGCGCCTGCTCGCGGTCGACAACAATCTGGTCGTTCCGGTCGGCAAGGTCGTCCGCGTCCAGGTCACCGCCGCCGACGTGATCCATGCCCTCGCGGTGCCGGCCTTCGGCATCAAGATCGACGGCTATCCGGGCCGCCTCAACGAGACGTGGTTCAAGGCCAACCATACCGGCATGTTCTACGGCCAGTGCTCGGAACTGTGCGGCAAGGACCACTCCGCGATGCCGATCGCCGTCCAGGTCGTGACCGAGGAGCAGTATGCCGCCTGGTCGACGGCCGCGCAGAAGAGCCTCTCGGACGCCAACAAGGTTCTGGCGGCCATGATCGAGGCTGACGAGAAGACCACCGCGGTGGCTCAGCGCTGAGCCGGCATCGATAACGGGACGAGGACGGCGGCGCCGAAGCAGCGGACGCCCCGTGCGAAGAGGATCAAGGAGCGAACCAATGGCTCATGCAGCCGCGGACGCGGGCCACCACGATCACCCGACCGGGTGGCGCCGCTATCTCTACTCGACGAACCACAAGGATATCGGGACCCTGTACCTGATCTTCGCCATGATCGCAGGCGTGATCGGTCTCTCCCTGTCCGTGGCGATCCGCATGGAATTGCAGTCGCCGCATATCCAGATCTTCTCCGATCCGCACACCTTCAACGTGTTCACGACCGCCCACGGCCTGATCATGATCTTCTTCATGGTCATGCCGGCGATGATCGGCGGCTACGCGAACTGGTTCGTCCCGATCATGATCGGCGCCCCCGACATGGCCTTCCCGCGGATGAACAACATCTCGTTCTGGCTGCTTCCGCCGGCCTTCCTGCTCCTCGTCCTCAGCATGTTCGTCGAGGGCCCGGCCGGCAGCAACGGCGTCGGCGGCGGCTGGACGATCTATCCGCCGCTCTCGACCTCCGGCCAGCCCGGCCCGGCGATGGATTTCGCGATCCTCTCGCTGCACATCGCCGGCGCCTCGTCGATCCTCGGCGCGATCAACTTCATCACCACGATCTTCAACATGCGCGCCCCGGGCATGACGCTGCACAAGATGCCGCTGTTCGCCTGGTCGGTGCTGATCACCGCCTTCCTGCTGCTCCTGTCGCTCCCGGTGCTGGCCGGCGGCATCACCATGCTGCTGACCGACCGCAACTTCGGCACGACCTTCTTCGATCCGCAGGGCGGCGGCGACCCGATCCTGTTCCAGCATCTGTTCTGGTTCTTCGGGCATCCGGAAGTCTACATCCTGATCCTGCCGGGCTTCGGCATCGTCAGCCACATCGTGTCGACCTTCTCGCGCAAGCCCGTCTTCGGCTATCTCGGCATGGCCTACGCCATGGTGGCGATCGGCGCCGTCGGCTTCGTCGTGTGGGCGCACCACATGTACACGGTCGGCCTGTCGGTCGACACGCAGGCCTATTTCGTGGCGGCCACCATGGTCATCGCGGTGCCGACCGGCGTGAAGATCTTCTCGTGGATCGCCACCATGTGGGGCGGGTCGATCGAGTTCCGCGTGCCCATGCTGTGGGCCGTCGGCTTCATCTTCCTGTTCACCGTCGGCGGCGTCACCGGCGTGCAGCTGGCCAATGCCGGCCTCGACCGCGCCCTGCACGACACCTACTACGTCGTCGCCCACTTCCACTACGTGCTGTCGCTCGGCGCCGTCTTCGCCATCTTCGCGGCCTGGTACTACTGGTTCCCGAAGATCAGCGGCTACATGATGAGCGAGTCCATCGGCAAGGCGCACTTCTGGCTCACCTTCGTCGGCGTCAACCTCGTCTTCTTCCCGCAGCACTTCCTGGGCCTCGCGGGCATGCCGCGCCGCTACGTCGACTATCCGGATGCCTTCGCGGGCTGGAACATGGTGTCGTCGATCGGCTCCTACATCTCCGCCTTCGGCACGCTGGTGTTCTTCTTCGGCATCTTCGAGGCCTTCTCGAAGAAGCGCGTCGCCGGCAACAACCCCTGGGGCGTCGGCGCCACCACGCTGGAATGGACGCTGACCTCGCCGCCTCCGTTCCATCAGTTCGAGACGCTGCCCCGCATCAAGGGCGACGCCCACTGAGACCGAACCGGCCGGCCGGGTCCTCGCGGCCCGGCCGGCCCGCCGCACCGGCGCGCCCCGCAGCCCAATCGGCGCGGCGCCCTGAAGATCGGATCGAATCCCGGCCGGCCATCGGGTCGAGGCCAGGCTGGAGGGATCGGGAATGACCGACTGGTCGAGCACGTCGCAGGAAGCCCCGGGCTTCGCCCCGGTCGCCATCGCATCGATATCGATGGCGGGGCCGCACGACTATTTCGAGCTGATGAAGCCGCGGGTCATGTCGCTCGTGGTGTTCACCGCCCTGGTCGGCATGGTGCTGGCCCCCGGCGGCCTGCATCCGGTGCTCGCCGCCATCTCGCTTCTGTGCATCGCGGTCGGCGCCGGTGCGTCCGGCGCGCTGAACATGTGGTACGACGCCGATATCGACCGTCTGATGTCGCGCACCCGCGGCCGGCCGGTGCCGTCCGGCCGGGTCACCGCCGAGGAGGCGCTGGCCTTCGGCGCCACCATGTCGGTCTTCTCGGTGCTGGTGCTCGCCGTGACGGCCAATTTCCTGGCCGCCGGCCTGCTCGCCTTCACCATCCTCTTCTATGTCGTCGTCTACACGATGTGGCTGAAACGCTCGACGCCGCAGAACATCGTGATCGGCGGCGCTGCCGGCGCCTTCCCGCCCATGGTCGGCTGGGCCGCGATGACCGGCTCGATCTCGATCGAATCGATCGTGCTGTTCCTGATCATCTTCATGTGGACGCCGCCCCATTTCTGGGCGCTGGCGCTGCTGAAGTCGAACGACTACGCCACGGCCGGCGTGCCGATGCTGCCGGTCGTCGCCGGCGAGACCGCGACCCGCCACCAGATCCTGATCTATGCCGTGCTGATGGCGCTGGTCGGCGTGGCGCCGGCGGTGCTCGGTTTCGGCGGCCTCGCCTATGCGCTCGTCTCGAGCGCGAGCGGCCTGGTTTTCGTCTGGCTGGCGGCCCGTGTCTGGCGCATCCGCGAAGGGGCCCCGGCGCGCAAGGCGGCCGGCCGTCTGTTCGCCTTCTCGATCCTGTATCTGTTCCTGCTCTATGCGGTGCTCCTGGTCGAACGCATCGCCGGCGCGATCATCGGCTAGACGGCGGGAGCGGAACATGAGCGGTGCAGTGATGGGCGAGAACGACAAGATCGAACTGGACGGCGTCAAGCTGACCGAAGCGCAGCAGAAGCGGCGGCGGCAGCGCAATGTCGCGATCGCCGCGGTGCTCGTGTCGCTCGTCGTGATCTTCTATGTGGTGACCATCCTCAAGATGGGTCCCGGCATTCTGGCGAGGCCACTCTAGATGGCGACGACTGAAAACCTCCAATCCCGACCGGACGGCGCCAATCGCCGGGTGGCGATCGCCTGCGCGGCGCTGGTCGCCGGCATGACCGGCGCGGCCTTTGCGGCGGTGCCGTTTTACGAATGGTTCTGCAAGACCACCGGCTATGGCGGCACGCCGCTGACGGCATCGTCGGCGCCCGATCACGTCATCGAGCGCAGCTTCGAGATCCGGTTCGACGCCAACGTCAACGGTCTGCCCTGGCGCTTTACGCCGGAGACGCCGAGCGTGACGGTCAAGGCCGGCGCGGTCGAGACCGTCAACTACGTGATCGAAAACACCAGCGACCGCGAGACCTTCGGGCTCGCCGCCTACAATGTGACGCCGGATCTCTCCGGCGGCTACTTCACCAAGATGATCTGCTTCTGCTTCACCGAGCAGAAGCTCGCAGCCGGCGAGAAGCTCGTCGTGCCGGTGACGTTCTACGTCGATCCGCAGATCGACGGCGACAAGGACCTCACCATGCTGAAAACGATCACGCTGTCCTACACCTTCTTCCCGGCGAAGCCGAATACGTCCAAGCCGGTTGTCGGTTCCCTTTCGGGATCGACGCCGGAAAAGCTCTGAACCGCTGCCGACCATCAGGAATGACGGGGGAACCCATGGCCGAGGCCCATACCAAGAACCACGACTACCACCTCGTCGACCCGAGCCCCTGGCCGCTGGTCGCCTCCGTCGGCGCCTTCCTGATGGCGATCGGCGCGATCGGACTGTTCCGCTGGCTGAAGGCGGAAAGCGTCCCCCTGCTCGGCATCAACATCGCCAATCCGTGGATCTTCGCGATCGGCCTGATCGTGGTGCTCTACACCATGTATGCGTGGTGGGCGGACGTGGTGAAGGAGGCCCATCAGGGCCATCACACCCGCGTCGTCGCGCTGCACCTGCGCTACGGCATGATCATGTTCATCGCCTCCGAGGTGATGTTCTTCGTCGCCTGGTTCTGGGCCTATTTCGACGCCTCCCTGTTCGCCCACGAGGCCAAGCAGTTCGCGCGCGTCACCGCCACCGGCGGCGTCTGGCCGCCCCACGGCATCGAGACCTTCAATCCCTGGCACCTGCCGCTCCTGAACACGCTGATCCTGCTGACCTCCGGCACGACCGTGACCTGGGCGCATCATGCCCTGCTGCATGACGACCGCCAGGGCCTCAAGGCCGGCCTGTGGCTGACCGTGATCCTCGGCGCGATCTTCACCGTCTGCCAGGTCTACGAGTACAGCCACGCCCATTTCGGCTTCTCGGGCAACATCTACGGCGCCACCTTCTTCATGGCGACCGGCTTCCACGGCTTCCACGTCCTGGTCGGCACCATCTTCCTGGCGGTCTGCCTGATCCGCGCCTATCTCGGCCACTTCACCGCGAAGCAGCATTTCGGCTTCGAGGCGGCGGCCTGGTACTGGCACTTCGTCGACGTGGTCTGGCTGTTCCTGTTCGCCTGCATCTATGTCTGGGGTGCCGGCGCCGGCGCCCACTGATCCGATCCGCGGATCACGATCGTGCGATCTTCACACCCGGGCGGCTCCTCCGCCCGGGTGATTTCTTTCCGGCCTGCCCGATCCGGGTCGGTCCGCAACGATCCGCCCTCCCCTGCCGGCCGGAAAGGGAGTATGTCGGCGCCAGCGCCGCACCCGGCGCCGGGCCGCTGCAGCAAGGAGCCGCGCATGAGCTACCACTATCCGCCGCTCTCGCCCTTCTCGACCGGGCTCCGGTGCCGATGCCCGCGCTGCGGTCAGGGCAAGCTGTTTCAGGGCTTCCTCGATACCGCGCCGGCCTGCACGGTCTGCGGCCAGGACTACAAGTTCATCGATGCCGGTGACGGACCCGCCGTGTTCGTCATCCTGATCGTCGGTTTCATCGTGGTCGGCGCGGCCCTGGTGGTCGAGGTCAAGTACCAGCCGCCGATGTGGGTGCACATGTCGATCTGGATGCCGCTGATCCTGATCCTGTCGCTCGGCATGCTGCGCCCGTTGAAGGCGCTTCTGATCGCGCTGCAATATGTCAACAAGGCCCGCGAAGGCCGGCTCGCCGACGAGTGATACCGACGGTCATGGAATGATCGTCGGTATTCGATACGCGAATTTCTCATGCCTCTGACGCCGATGAGACATTCGCGTTGCTTCAACGGCCCGATGCGTCAGCATCCTGGGCCGTTGCTATGAGTGCGCGCCGAAGCCGATCGGCGGGGCCGCATCCGCGCCTGCCCGTGCCGGCCGTGCGCCCCTGACCGGGTCCAATGCAGGAACGCCGATGTCCCGTCTCCGCCTCGTGCTCTGGCCGACCCTCGCCGCCGCTGTCGTGTTTGCGATCCTGGTCGCGCTTGGCAACTGGCAGATGGACCGGCTCGCCTGGAAGGAGGCGATGATGGGGCGGGTCAAGACGCGCATCACGCTGCCGGCCGAGAACCTGCCGCCGGAACCGGTCTGGCCCGCGATCGACGCGGACGCCAAGGACTATGCCGCCGCGCGCGTCACCGGGCGCTTCCTGAACGACAAGGAGGTCCACGTCTTCCACACCCTGGTCAATCCGAAGGGCCGCCTGTCGGGCCAGGGCTATTTCGTGGTGACGCCGCTCCTGCGCGACGACGGCAGCGTGATCGTCGTCAATCGCGGCTTCGTGCCGCTCGACCGCAAGATGCCGGCCAGCCGGCCCGGCAGCCAGATCGAAGGCGAGACCACCGTCGAAGGCCTCTTGCGCCGCCCCGAAGGCAGCAACCTGTTCACCCCCGCGAACGACCGCGCCAACAATGTCTGGTTCACCCGCGACGCGCGTGAGATCGCCCGCGCCGCCGGTCTCGACCCGGCCCGCACCTTTCCGCTGACCCTCGATGCGGCCGCCGCGCAGACCCCGCCCGGCGGTCTGCCGCAAGCCGGCGAGACGCTCGTCACCTTCACCAACAATCATTGGCAATATGCGCTGACCTGGTACGGACTGGCCGCGACGCTTGCCGGCGTCTGGCTCGCCTTCGTGATCGGCCGCTTGCGGCGGCCCCCCGCCGGGAGCTGAGGCGCCGTCCCGCCCGGACTGCCGGACGAGACTATCGGGCCGGAGGAGACTTTCGGGACCATCGAGCCGTCGGGCGGCACCGGCCCTCCGGTCGGGTCGAATACGGATGACGGGGCTTCGGGCGATGACACCCATGCTCCTGTCATGCTCTGCAGGGATGCTCATGCATCTTCCTTCGAGCCAGGCGAGCCCATGCCGCGCAAGTCCACCTCCGCCGCCCCCGCAGTCTCCTCCCCCGCTGCCCCCTCCCCTGCCGCCACCGTCCTTCCGTCCGTCTCCGTCGCTGCCGCATCGCCAAGCCCGGCGGCCGCGCCGGTTCATGCGGGCGCCCTCTCCGGCCTGCTCGACGACGTCCTGGCCCTGCGCGGCCGGGTTCTCGAGGAGGCCGGCGGCCTGATCGGGCGCTTCGCCGGGCCGGCGACAGCGGACGACCCCGGGGTCGTCAACCTCGCCCACTATCTGGCCGTCCGCCACCACGACCTGCGCGACCTGCAGCGCCGCCTGATGCGGCACGGCCTGTCGTCGCTCGGCCGCATGGAGGGCCGCGTGCTGCCGACCCTCGACGCCGTGGCCTTCGCGCTGGCGGCGCTGGCCGGCCGTCCGGCCCCGGTGGAGGAGCCGACCGAGGCCGCTTTCTTCGCCGGCGAAACCGCCCTCGCCGTCCATACGGAGGCCCTCCTCGGTGCGCCGCGCCCGCATCGGCGCGGACGGATCATGGTCACCCTGCCGGGCGAGGCGGCCGACGACGGCGCCCTGGCCGACCGCCTGGTCGCGGCCGGCATGGACGTGGCGCGCATCAACTGCGCCCATGACGATCCCGACGCCTGGCGCCGGATGGCCGGCCATGTCCGCGCCGCCGCCGCGCGCAGCGGCCGCGCCGTGCCGATCCTGATGGACATCGCCGGCCCGAAGATCCGGACCGGCGCGGTCGCGGTACACGACAAGGGCCGGCTCGTGCCCGGCTCGAACCTGGTTCTGATCGCCGAGGGCACGCCGGAGGCCGGCAAGCACGAGCCCTTCGTGGCGGCGGTCTCGCTGCCCGAGATCGTGCGCCGGCTCTCGGTCGGCGACCGGGTCCGCTACGACGACGGCAAGGTCGAGGCAGTGGTCGAGGCGGTCTCGGAGGACCGGGCGCGCCTGCATGTCCTGCGCGCCAAGACCGGCGGCGCCAAGCTGAAGCCCGAGAAGGGTCTGAACCTGCCCGACACCGCGCTCGGCCTGTCGCCCCTGACCGACAAGGACGCGGCCGACCTCGAGGCCGTGATCGCGATCGCCGACATGATCGGCTATTCCTGCGTCAGCCACGCGGCCGACATCGACCTTCTGGAGGACATGCTGGCGGCCCGCAATGCCAGCGCCAAGCCGCTCGGCCTGATCGCCAAGATCGAGCGGCCCGAGGCGGTCGCCAACCTGCCGGCATTGATCGCCCGGGCCGCGGGACGCCGCCCGTTCGGCGTCATGATCGCGCGCGGCGACCTGGCGGCGGAGATCGGCTTCGAGCGGCTGGCCGAAATGCAGGAGGAGATCCTCTGGATCTGCGAGGCCGCCCGGGTGCCGGCCATCTGGGCGACCCAGGTCCTGGAGGATCTGGTCAAGGACGGCGTGCCGTCGCGCGGCGAGATGACCGATGCCGCCATGGCGGCCCGCGCCGAATGCGTCATGCTCAACAAGGGGCCGGAGGTGGTCGCGGCGGTCGAACTGCTCGACCGCCTGATCGGCCGCATGGGCGACCACTTCACCAAGAAGACCCCGACCCTGCGGGCCTTGAAGAGCTGGTAGCCACCGGCTGCGCAGACCGGGTTGCGGGCGGCCTCCGCCCGCGACTACGCCCCCGCCCGATCGCCGGTCTTCGACCCTAGGTCACGGCGGAAGCCTGCCGCCCCTGGCCTCTCCCCGCGCCGGATGACGTGATCCGTGCGGTTCGGGGGCGGCGGCCTGCTACTGCGCGGCGACGCGCTGCCGGCGGTCGAGCAGGCGGCGGACCTCTTCGGGCGGGATCGGCTGGCCGTAGTGGAAGCCCTGGGCATAGTCGCAGCCGAGCAGCTTCAGTTCCTTGGCCTGCTCCTCGGTCTCCACCCCTTCGGCGACGACGCTCATGCCGAGGTCGCGGCCGAGGCCGACGATCGTCTTCAGGAGCAGCGGCCGTTCCTTGCCGTCGCCGCGCACGAAGGACTGGTCGATCTTGATCGTGTCGAACGGGAAGCGCTGCAGATAGGACAGCGACGAATAGCCGGTGCCGAAGTCGTCGAGCGCCAGGCTGGCACCGAGTTCCTTGATCCGGATCAGCACCTTGGCGGTGTATTCCGGATTCTCCATGACGAGGCTTTCGGTCACCTCGATCTTGAGCGAGCCGCGCGCGAGATCGACGCGCGACATGACCGACTTCACGTCGTTGATCAGATCGTGGCGGATCAGCTGCCGGCTCGACACGTTGACGCTGGCGAAGAGCGGCGGGTCCTGCTCGAACTCCTCCTGCCACTGCGACAGCTGCCGGGCGGTCTTGTCGAGCACGAACAGGCCGAGCGGGATGATCAGGCCGGTGCGTTCGGCGATGGAGATGAATTCCTGCGGCGGCACGCGGCCGCGCTTGGGATGGTCCCAGCGCACCAGCGCCTCGAAGCCGGCGATGCGGTTCTCCGCGATCGACAGGATCGGCTGGTAGAGGATGCGGATCTCCTCCTTCTCGATCGCCTTGCGCAGGTCCGCCTCCATGGTCAGCGCATCGCCGCCATGGGTGCGGAGCGACGGACGGAAGGCTTCGAGCCGGTCGCCGCCGAGCCGCTTGGCATGGTGCATGGCGATCTCGGCATCCTTGACCAGTTCGTCCTCCTTGCGGCTCTGGCCGTCATAGACGGCGATGCCGATCGAGGCGGTCAGGAAGATCTCGCGCTCGCCGAAGGTGATCGGCGCCCGGATGGCGCGGCGGATCGAATCGGCGAAGGCGGCGACCCGTTCGGGGTCCTGCTCGGAGATCAGCACGATGCCGAACTGGTCGCCGGAGATGCGCGCCAGGCTGTCCTGCGGCTTCAGCTGACGGGCGAGCCGCCGGGCGACGGTCAGCAGCATGGAATCGCCGACCGACAGGCCGAGGCTGTCGTTGACCTGCTTGAAGCGGTCGATGTCGAGCACCAGGATCGACGGCCGCCCGGTCCCGTCGGCGCGCGAGCGGGCCAGCGCCGCGATGATGCGGTCGAGGAACAGCTCGCGGTTCGGCAGGCCGGTCAGGTTGTCGTGGACGGCGTCGTGCAGCAGCCGTTCCTCGGTGGTGCGCGCATCGGTCACGTCGAGCAGGGTGCCGACGCAGCGGCCGACCTCGCCGTCGCCGCCGAGCACGGGCCGCGCGCGCAGCTGGAACCAGCGGAAATGGCCATCCTCGCAGCGCAGCCGGAAGGCCAGCGAGACGCGGCCGCGGCGCTGCTCGACGACGGCGTCGAGGGTGGTGCGGAAACGGTCGCGATCCTGCGGATGCAGGATCTCGAGCCAGCCGCGCGCGGGGCCCTCCAGCGTGCCGGGCTCGACGCCGAGAATGTCCTCGGTCTCCGGGCTGGTCCAGATGTGGTCGCGCGCCACGTCCCAGTCCCAGATCATGTCGCCGGAGCCGACCAGCGCCAGCGCGCGGCGCTCCACGTCGCCGATCACGCCCGGCCCCATGGCGGCGCCCGTGAAGGCATGCTGCATGACCGTGAAGCCGATCAGCATCACGATCAGCACCAGCCCGCCGGCCAGCGCCGGCTGCACGACATCGTTGACGAGGCTGCCCGACACGGTCAGGCCGGCGGCGATCAGCCAGAAGATCAGCAGGATCCAGGTCGGGATCAGCATGAAGGCGCGGTCGAAACCGTGCGCCGCCATGTAGGCGATCAGGCCGGCGCCGACCACGGCGACGATGGCCAGCGCGAGCCGGGCGATCGAGGCGGCCAGCACCGGATCGATCACCGCGACGCCGACCAGACCGAGCAGGATCACGATCGAGGCGGCGGCGACGTGGCTGTAGCTGACATGCCAGCGGTTGAGGTTCAGATAGCCGTAGAGGAACAGCACCAGCGTGGTGGCGATCATCACCTCCGCGCTCGCCCGATAGGCCTGGTCGGACCCGGGCGGGACCCGGAACACCTTGCCCCAGAAGCCGAAATCGATGCACAGATAGGCCAGCACCGCCCAGGCGAGGCCGGCCGTGGCCGGGAACATGATGGTGCCGCGGACCACGAACAGGATGGTCAGGAACAGCGCGAGCAGGCCGGAAATGCCGAGGATGATGCCGCGATAGAGCGTGAAGGCGTTGACCGTGTCCTTGTAGGCGTCCGGCTGCCACAAGAGGAGCCGCGGCAGGCTGGACGTCTTCATTTCGACGATGAAGGTCACCACCGTGCGCGGATCGAGCGTGATCTGAAAGACGTCCGCCTCGTTGGAGGCCTGCCGTTCCGGCGCGAAACCCTGGCTGGTCGAGATGGAGACGATCCGGCTCGACCCGAGATCGGGCGAGACGAGGCCGGAACCGGCCAGCCGGAAGAAGGGTGCGACCAGGAGCCGGTCGATCTGCTCGTCGGAATTGTTGCGCAGCGCGAAGACGAACCAGTCGGTGTCGGACGCGCCCTGGCGCGAGGAGCGCACCTCGATGCGGCGCACGATACCGTCGGGACCCGGTGCGGTCGAAACCTGCAGGCGGTCGCCGGCATCCATGCGGAACTCGACCAGCCCGGTAATGTCCAGTGCCGGCTTGTCCACCGCCACGTCGATCGGCTCCAACGCCCATGCCGGAGCGGTCCCGGCGATCCCGGCCACCGCCAGGATCAGCCAGACCAGGGCACGGATGACGACGCCCAGAACCGGACCGCTCGTGCGGATGCCGCTCTCTCGCGTCGCCTCAGTCGCGCACGTTGAAAACACTCGAACTCCCGGCCTGATGATCGGAGCCAAGCCGAAACCGAATCAGCATCCGGCGCCGGTTCGCTCGTCGATGAGACGTGGTGCAGAGTTACCGGCTCCGCGCATCGACCACAAGCGGCCCGGTCGGACGCAGCCGCCTCGGATCCGGTCCGGACGGACATATTCAGCGCCGCGTCTGGTACCAGTCCTCGTCGACCATGGCGAAGAGCAGGTGGTCCTGCCAGTAGCCGTTGATGCACAGATAACGGCGGGCGTATCCCTCGCGGGTGAATCCGACCTTTTCGAGGAGCGCGATCGAGGCCGCGTTGGAGGGCAGGCAGGCGGCCTCGATCCGATGCAGCCGCAGCGTCTGGAAGCCGTAGGGCAGCACGGCGCGCACGGCCGCGGTCATCAGGCCGCGGCCGGCATGGGGCTGCCCCATCCAGTAGCCGAGCGAGCAGGACTGGGTCACGCCGCGCCGGATATAGGCGAGCGTCAGGCCGCCGAGCAGGGCGTGGTCATGGGCGCGGAACAGGAAGAACGGATAGCCGTGGTCGGCACGGATCTCCTGCTGGTAGCGCTTGATGCGGCGCCGGAAGGCGGCCTTGTCCAGATCGTCGACCGGCCAGGTCGGCTCCCAGGGCGACAGGAAGCTGCGGCTCTGTTCGCGCAAGGACGCCCAGGCGGTGTGATCGCCGAGCGCGGGGCTGCGCAGATAGAAGCCGTCCCCCCTGATGATCGGGACCGGTTCGAAGGCGGATGCCCGCAGGAAGGCCATGCCGCCGCCTCACGCAGCCTTGCGCGGCGAACCCATCCGGCGTGCGACCAGATCGGGATCGACGGACACGTCGGGCGGCCCGATCACGGCGACGGTCGGCGGAGACCCGGCGAAGATGTCCGCGGCGAGACGCCGGACCTGCTCGACGCCGACCTCGTCGATCCGCGCGATGATCTCGCGCGCGGTCAGCGGCCGTCCATGGATCAGCATCTGGCGCGACAGCGAGCTGGCGCGCGAGGTCGGGCTTTCGAGGCTCATCAGCAGGCCGGCACGCATCTGCGCCTTGGCGCGGGCGACCTCGTCGGCGGCCAGATCGCCCGAAATGCGCTCGATCTCGCCGAGCATCAGCGGCACCAGTTCGTCGACATCGCCCTCCCCGGTCGCGGCGTGGACGCCGAACAGACCGGTATCGGCATAGCCCCAGTGGAAGGCCGAGATCGAATAGCAGAGGCCGCGCTTCTCGCGCACCTCCTGGAACAGGCGCGAGGACATGCCGCCGCCGAGCGTGGCGGCGAGCACCTGGGCGGCATAGTGATCCGGCGAGGTGTAGTGGCGCCCCTCGAAGCCGAGCGTGATCTGCACCTCGTGCAGGTCGCGCTCCTCGCGCCAGCTGCCGCCGTGATAGGTCGCGGTCTCGATCGCCGGCGCCGCGCCGTTGCCGATGCCGCCGAAGCGCTCCTCGGCCAGGCGCAACACATCGTCATGCTCGATGCCGCCGGCGGCGGCGAGCACCATGACGGGGCCGCGATAATGCCCGCCGAGATAGCCGGCAAGCGCCTCCGGGGTGAAGCCCTTGACGGTCTCGGGCGTGCCGAGGATCGGCCGGCCGATCGGCTGGCCCGGAAAGGCCGACTGCTGCAGCTGGTCGAAGACGTGGTCCTCGGGCATGTCGTAGGCGGCGCCGATCTCCTGCAGGATGACGTGCTGCTCGCGCTCCAACTCGCCCGGGTCGAACACCGATTCGGTCAGGATGTCGGACAGGATGTCGACGGCGAGCGGCAGGTCGCCCTTGAGGATGCGGGCGTAGTAGGCGGTCGTCTCGACCGAGGTGGCGGCGTTGATCTCGCCGCCGACCGCCTCGATCTCCTCGGCGATCTGGCGGGCGTTGCGGCGGCGCGTCCCCTTGAAGGCCATGTGCTCGAGGAGATGCGAGATGCCGTGCTCCTCGGGACGCTCGGACCGGGCGCCGGCGCCGACCCAGACGCCGACGGTCGCCGATTCCAGATGCGGCATGGTCTCCGTGACCACAGCCAATCCGTTCGGGAGCCTCGAGACCTCAACCGCCATATCGTCTCCGTTTCCTCCGCCGGGTCTTTGCGCCCGTCAGTACCCGACCTTGATGGCCCGGGTCTTCGATTCGATCACCTTCTCGATCGTGACCAGTTCCGCCGGCACATGCACCATATTCTCCTCGCGGCGCATGATGTGGGCGAGCCAGTTCGGCAGATGCGGCATGATACCCGAAGCCTGCTGGACCGCCTCCGGGAATTTAGCCGGATGCGCCGTCGCCAGCGTGATCATCGGCACGCCGCGTTCCAGATGCTCGTTGGCCACCGCCAGGCCGACCGCGGTATGCGGGTCGGCCAGATAGCCGAGCCGGCTGTAGGTCTCCGCGATGGTGCGCGCCGTCACGGCGCCGTCGGCGCGGCCGGAGGCGAACACGGTGCGCATGTGCTCCATGGCCGGGCCGGGGATCGAGAAGGTCCGCGCCTGCGCCATCTCGTGCATCATGCGGCGCACCTGCGCGGCGTCGCGGCCGGTCGCCTCGAACAGGAGCCGCTCGAAATTCGACGAGATCTGGATGTCCATCGACGGCGAGGTCGAGGGGATCACCTCGCGCAGCTCGTAGGCGCCGGTCTTCAGCGTCCGGTCCAGGATGTCGTTGACGTTGGTGGCGATGACCAGCTTGCGGATCGGCAGGCCCATGCGCATCGCCACATAGGCGGCGAAGATGTCGCCGAAATTGCCGGTCGGCACGGTGAAGGAGACCGGCCGGTAGGGCGCGCCGAGCGTGGCGCCGGCGACGAAATAGTAGACCACCTGCGCGACGATGCGCGCCCAGTTGATCGAGTTGATGCCCGACAGCGAGACCCGGTCGCGGAACGAGAAGTGGTTGAACATCCCCTTCACGATCGCCTGTGCGTCGTCGAAGGTGCCCTCGACCGCGAGCGCATGCACGTTCGGATCGTCGACCGTGGTCATCTGGCGCTGCTGCACCGGCGAGACGCGGCCCTTCGGGAACAGGATGAAGATGTCGGTCCGCTCGCGGCCGCGGAAGGCCTCGATCGCCGCGCCGCCGGTATCGCCCGAGGTCGCGCCGACGATGGTCGCCCGCTCCCCGCGCCGCTCGAGGACATAGTCCATCACCCGCGACAGGAACTGCATGGCGACGTCCTTGAAGGCCAGCGTCGGCCCGTGGAACAGCTCCATGATGAAATGGTTGGGGGCGATCTGGATCAGCGGCGTCACGGCCGGATGCCGGAACACCGAATAGGCCTCGTCGATGATGCGGCGCAGGTCGACCTGGCTGATCTCCGGGTCGATGAAGGGATGCATCACCCGGAAGGCGACTTCCGAATAGGGCTGCCCGGCAAAACCGGCAATGGTCGCGGGCGTCAGGGTCGGCCAGGTCTCCGGGACATAGAGCCCGCCGTCGCGCGCGAGGCCGGCGAGCAGGACTTCCGAAAAGCCGAGAATGGGCGCGTCGCCGCGCGTCGAGACGTACCGCAAGATCAGGTCCCCGATGAGATGCCGCACCGACGGTCCGGCCGGACGGTCCGAAGCCGTCGCATCGGAGCGGCACCGTAGAATCGCGGCGACGCCCCGGCAAGGGCGAACACGATCCCGGCGGCACGGCGGCGGCCTGCCCCGCCCCCGGCCGGCGCGGGGCTGCCCTGATGGGAAAAATCCTTGAGCCGGGGCCGTCCGTCGCGGTAGGTCGCAGGGCGCGCGCCGCTCCGGCGCGCAATCCCGAGGGTCTTCCCGTGTCCGACATGACGATGATCGCGATCATTGCGATCGGGGCGGCGCTCGCCGGCTTCGTGCAGGGGCTGTCGGGCTTCGCCTTCGCGCTGGTCGCGGCCGCGGTCTGGGCCTGGGCGGTACCGCCGCAACTGGTCGCGCCGATGCTGGTCTTCGGTGCGCTGCTCGGCCAGCTGCTGGCCGCGCCGAGCATGCTCAAGGGCTTCAGCCTGAAGGCGACGGCGCCCTTCGTCATCGGCGGTTGGATCGGCGTGCCGCTCGGGGTGGCGATCCTGCCGCATGTCGATCCGGTCTGGTTCAAGGCCGGCGTCGGCAGCTTCCTGGTCACCTATTGCCCGGTCATGCTGATCGCCGCCGGCCTGCCGCGCCTGCGGCTGCGCGCCGTCGCGGCGGACGGCGTGGCCGGCTTCTCCGGCGGCGTGCTCGGCGGCATTGCCGGCATGGCCGGCTCGATGCCGACGCTGTGGTGCGTGATCACCGGCCGCGAACGGCACGAAAGCCGCTCGATCCTGCAGGTCTTCAACATCGCCATGCATTCGGCGACGCTGACCGGCTACTTCCTGACCGGCACGCTGAAGGCCGAATCCGCCAAGTGGTTCCTGGTCGTCGCCCCGGCCATGCTGGTGCCGACCTTCCTGGGCGCGAAGCTCTATCACTCGATCAGCGACACGGCCTTCCGCCGCGTGGTCTTGGTTCTCCTGACGCTGTCCGGCGCCATGCTGCTCGCCGGCTCGGTGCCGGCGCTCCTGGCGCGGTAACGCTTCCGCCGCCGGTCGGGTGCAATTCGCCGCGCGAAGACCTATCTTGGCTCGAGCTGTCTCCCGCCACGGACCGACCATGACCCATCACGCCGTCGATCTCTTCGCCGCCACCGGCCTCGATCTCGAAACCGCACGCCGCCTGACGGCGGAGGCGACCGAGGGGGCGGATGACGGCGAGCTGTTTCTCGAATATCGGCAGTCCGAAGCGCTGGTCTTCGACAATGGGCGGCTGAAATCGGCCAATTTCGACACCACCCAGGGCTTCGGCCTGCGCTCGGTGGTCGGCGAGGCGGCCGGCTTCGCGCATTCGGGCGAGGTCTCGGAGGCCGCGTTGCGGCGCGCTGCGGACGCCGTCAAGGCGGTGCGCGGCGGCTATTCGGGCAGCTATGCGGCCGCGCCGCCGCGGACCAATGTCCGGCTCTATGGCGAGGAAAACCCGCTCGTCGCCCCCTCCTTCGAGGAGAAGGCGAAGCTCCTCACCGAGATCGACGCCTTCGCGCGGGCCCGCGATCCGCGCGTCCGGCAGGTGACGGTCTCGCTCGCCGGCTCCTGGCAGGTGGTCGAGATCCTGCGCGCCGACGGGCACCGGGTACGCGACGTGCGCCCGCTGGTCCGCTTCAACGTCAACATCGTCGTCGGCGAGGGCGACCGGCAGGAATCCGGCGGCCACGGCATGGGCGGGCGCGAGGGCTTCGGCCAGTTCATCGCGTCCGGCTCCTGGCACGAGGCGGTCGAGAAGGCGCTCGCCGAGGCGCTGACCAATCTCGACGCCATCCCGGCGCCGGCCGGCACCTTCGATGTGGTGCTCGGACCGGGCTGGCCGGGCGTGATGCTGCACGAGGCGGTCGGCCACGGCCTCGAAGGCGACTTCAACCGCAAGAAGACCTCGGCCTTCGCGGGCCTGCTCGGCCAGCGCGTCGCCGCGCCGGGCGTCACCGTGGTCGACGACGGCACGCTGGCGGCGCGGCGCGGCTCGCTCTCGGTCGACGACGAGGGCACGCCGACCAACTGCACCACCCTGATCGAGGACGGCATCCTGGTCGGCTACATGCAGGACCGGCAGAATGCGCGCCTGATGGGCATGAAGCCGACCGGCAACGGCCGGCGCGAATCCTTCGCCCATATCCCGATGCCGCGCATGACCAACACCTACATGCTGGCCGGCAGCCTCGCGCCGGAAGAGATCATCGGCTCGGTCAAGAACGGCATCTACGCGGTCTCGTTCGGCGGCGGCCAGGTCGACATCACCTCCGGCAAGTTCGTGTTCGGCTGCACCGAGGCCTACATGATCGAGAACGGCAGGATCGGCCGCCCGATCAAGGGCGCCATGCTGATCGGCAACGGCCCGGACGCGATGACCCGCATCCGGATGGTCGGCAACGACCTCGCCCTCGACCGCGGCATCGGCACCTGCGGCAAGGCCGGCCAGGGCGTCCCCGTCGGCATCGGCCAGCCGACCCTGCGCATGGACGCGATCACGGTCGGCGGCACGCAGGCCTGAACGGCCGGGAGTGGGAGTGGGGTCGGCGGCGAGGGGTAAGGCGACCGGGCATCTGCAACGGGGCGGCAAAATCCGGCGCCATTCCCGCCAAAGCGTTTGGATGGTCTTGCGGCGGCGTGTGTCATGCCGCCACACTCTGCGGAGTTGCTTTGTTCTTTGCGGAGCTCTCCGATGCTCGGACGCCTCATCGCGGTCATGGCCGTTTGGCTTTTTGCGTACCAGAGTGACCCCGTTTTCGCGGCCGGCCGCGCGGCGCTTCTGATCGGCAATGGAGCCTATCAGGTCGGCGCCCTCGCCAATCCGGCGCGGGATGTCGCGACCTTAAAGTCGGCTCTGGAGAAAGCCGGGTTCGACGTGATCGAAGCCCGCACCGATCTGGATCGTAAGGGCATGCTGCAGGCACTCGACGCGTTCGAGTCCCGGGCGCGGAACGCCGACGTGGCACTGGTCTACTATTCGGGCCACGGCATCGAGATCGGGGGAACCAACTATCTGGTTCCGGTGGACGCGCAGCTTCAATCGGACCGCGACGTGAAGTACGAGGCCCTGGCGCTGGACGATATCCTGGCGGCGGCCGAGGGGGCGGCCAAACTGAAGCTCATCCTGCTGGATGCCTGCCGGGACAATCCCTTCGCGGGAGCGATGCGCCGGGTCCAGACGCGCGGCGCGTTCACGCGCGGGCTTGCCCGAACGGAAGCAGCCACTCCGAACACCATCATCGCCTATGCGACCGCTCCGGGGCGGGTCGCCCTGGACGGGACCGGCGCCAACAGCCCGTTTGCCGCGGCCCTCGTGAGGCACCTCCTGACGCCGGGCCTGGACGTACGCCTCGCCCTCGGCCTCGTCCGGGACGATGTCATCGAGGCAACCCGAACCTCGCCGGAACCCCAGACGCCCTATGTCTCGGGCACGGTCGGCGGCGAGGCCGTATCGGTCGCCCCCGCAACGGGCGAGACCGTCAAACCGAACACGGAAGTGATCGCCCTCCCGCCGAAGCTCGATCCCGACCGGCACGCCCGCGAAGATTTCGACCGGGCCCGCTCCGTCAATTCCCTCGCAGCCTGGGAGGCCTTCCTGCGGCACTATCCGACCGGGCTCCTGGCCGATCTCGCCCGTGCCGAGCGGGACAAGCTGACGGCAGCCGCTTCGGCCGGAAAGCCGGTCGGCCCGGCCGTGGCATCCAAGCCGGAGGCATCCAAGCCGGGGGCATCGAAGCCCGCGGCACCGGCCCGTGTGGTGGCATCCCGGGACACCCGAGCCGTGACCCGATCCGTCGAGCCGACAAGGCGCTCGGATCGGCCAGACCCGACGATGTACTCGCGTTCGGTTTGGGGCAAGCACACGCTCGAAGGCCAGCCCGCGACGGCCAAGACGGCCCATGGCACCCTGTATTGCCTTCCGGGACGCGGCCAGGGCCGCCAGTGCCGTTGGCTCGACTAGCTGGCCGGTCACGGACCGGGACCACGGTTCGGCGTTTCGCAAGCGGGATCGGCACCCTATAGTACGGGTTTCCCCTAGAGCATTTCCCGATCGGATGGGATCATCCCATCGAAAAGGAAATGCTCCCGATTCAATGGCTTGAGCCGGTCCTTTCCGGTCGGATCGGTGCGATCTGACCGGGGACAGGCTCTAGGACCGGAGACCGCATGGCCGCCGAAGCCTCTGCGACTGCCCTCGTCACATCCCCGCTCGTCCTGCTCGCCGCCGCGGTGGTGGCGGTGCCGATCTTCAAGCGCCTCGGCCTCGGCTCGGTGGTCGGCTATCTGGCCGCCGGCGTCGCGATCGGGCCGCAGGTGCTGGCCCTGTTCGGCGATCCGGGCGCGATCCTGCATGTCGCCGAACTCGGCGTGGTGATGTTCCTGTTCCTGATCGGGCTGGAACTGGAGCCGCAGCGGCTGTGGTCCATGCGCCGCAACATCTTCGGGCTCGGCAGCGTGCAGATTCTCGCCGCCGGCCTCGGCGTCGGCGCGGCGCTCTATTACGGGCTCGGCACGCCCTGGCGGGTGGCGGTGATCGTCGGCGCCGGGCTCGCCCTATCGTCGACCGCCATCGTCATGCAGATGCTCGAAGAGCGCGGCGAGACGCGCACGCCCGCCGGCGAGAAGGCCTTCGCGATCCTCTTGATGCAGGATCTGGCCATCGTGCCGCTGCTCGCGCTCGTCACGCTGGTCGCGCCGCAGACCGGCGAGACCGGCGACGGCTTCCTGCTCGCCGCCGGCAAGATGGTCGGCGCGGTCGTCGTCGTGGTGGTCGCCGGGCGCTACCTGCTGAACCCGATGTTCCGCTTCCTGGCGGCGGCCGAGGCGCGCGAGATCATGACCGCCGCGGCCCTGATGATCGTGCTCGGCGCCGCCGCCGCGATGGCGCTCGCCGGCCTTTCGATGGCGATGGGCGCGTTCCTGGCCGGAGTCATGCTGGCCGAATCGAATTTCCGCCACCAGCTCGCCGCCGATGTCGAACCCTTCCGCGGCATCCTGATGGGGTTGTTTTTCCTGTCGGTCGGCATGACGGTCGACCTCTCGGTGATCACCGCCGACTGGCGCCTGGTCCTGGGCGGGCTGATCGCGCTGCTGATGGCCAAGTTCGTCACCGTGCATCTGGCCGTGCGGCTGTTCGGCGGCGGCCGCGGCGAGGCCATGCAGGTCTCCGCGCTCCTGATCCAGGGCGGCGAGTTCGGCTTCGTACTCTACCAGAGCGCCGCGGTCTCCGGCGCCATCACCGAGCGCTCGGCCTCGATCGCGGTCGCCGTGACCACGCTGTCCATGGCGCTGACGCCGCTGGTCGTCGCGGCCATCGACCGGCTGCGGCCGAAGCCCGGCGAGGACAGCATCGAGGAAGACTTCAGCGACGTGCGCGGCTCGGTGCTGCTGGTCGGCTTCGGCCGGTTCGGCCAGATCGTCTCGCAGCTCCTGCTCGCCAACGGCACCGAAGTCACCATCATCGACAACGACACCGAGATGATCCGGTCGGCCGCCCGATTCGGCTTCCGCATCTACTATGGCGACGGCACGCGGCTCGACGTGCTGCGCGCGGCCGGTGCCGAGCGGGCCGAACTGATCGTGGTGGCGACCGACGGGCGCGAGACGACCGACCGGGTCGTCGACCTGATCCAGGCGGAATTCCCCAACGCCCGCCTCTTCGTGCGCGCCTTCGACCGCGGCCATACCCTGTCGCTGAAGGCCCGCAACGTCGAATTCGAGATCCGCGAGACCTACGAATCGGCGCTCGCCTTCGGCCGCGCCACCCTGATCGGGCTCGGCCTCGACCCGGACGCGGCCTCCGATCTGGCCGAGCAGGTCCGTCAGCGCGACCGGACCCGCCTCGCCCTGCAGGAGGCCGGCGGAATCATGGCCGGCCGTGGCGCCATGCTGACCGAACCGTCGAAACCGGCCGAACCGACACCGGAGCCGCTGATCGAGCCGAAGCGGCCGTCCCGGGCGCTCACCATCGAGACAGAGAGCGTCGCCCGCACCGAGAAGGTCGCAAGCGGCAGCCGGTGACCGGCGCAGGTGTGTCATACATGCAACTTGCCCTACCGAAGAGGGAGCCGAGGGGCGAAAGCGGTGCGGTCGATGCTGCCGGATTGTTTTCAGCGCCGTTCGACATGCTAGTCTCCGAGTCGTCCAGCTTTTTGGGGGAAATCACCATGAAGATCGTTCGTATCGCTCTCGTCGCTCTCGTCGCCGCCGCCGGCCTCTCGGTCGCTGGCTGCGCCAAGGCTCCGGCCCCGGCTCCGGCGGTCGTGAAGGGCTGATTTCGGCGGGGCGCACGCGAAAGCGGCCCCCACCGCATTCATCTCGGAATTCGGAATCGCTTCCCGACGGCACCGGTGACTGACCCACCGGTGCCGTTCGGTTTTTCCGGCCCGCCATCACGGGCCGCCAAGGACAGGCCGGAGCCAGGGCACTCATGAGCGAGCCGCGCGAGAACAGCGGCGCGGAGGCGCAGACGCCGGGCCGCCCGAAGGCCGTGTTCACCACGGGATCGACACTGCGCCATGTCGTGGTCATGACCACGACCGGCTCGATCGGGCTGATCGCGGTCTTCCTCGTCGATTTCCTCAATCTCTTCTATATCGCCCAGCTCGGCCGCGAAGACCTGACCGCCGCGATCGGCTATGCCGGCGCGCTCTTGTTCTTCATGATCTCCATCAATGTCGGCGTGATGATCGCCGCCACGGCGCTCTGCGCCCGCGCGATCGGCGCCGGCCGCCCCGAGGAGGCGCGGCGAATCACCACCTCCAGCCTGACGCTGTCGGCACTGGTGCTGGTCATCCTGTCCGCCGCCATCATGCCGCTGCTCGGCCCGCTCTGCGGCCTGATGGGCGCGACCGGCGCGACGCGCGACATCGCGGTCGACTTCCTGATCATCGTCACGCCGTCGACCCCGATCATGGGGCTCGGCATGGTCGCCTCGGGACTGCTCAGGGCACGCGGCGACGCCCGGCGCGCCATGTATGTGACGCTCGCCGGCGCGGTCGCCTCCGCGGTGCTCGACCCGATCCTGATCTTCGGCCTCGGCCTCGGCGTCACCGGCGCCGCGATTGCCACCGTCGCGGCGCGATTCGCCATGGTGACGGTCGGCCTCTACGGCATCGTCATCGTGCACGACATGGCCGAGCGGCCGAATCTCGACGGCATCCGCAGCGACTGGCGCCCGCTGGCGGCGATCGCCGTGCCGGCGATCCTGACCAATGTGGCGACGCCGGCCGCCAATGCCTGGGTGACGGCCGAAATCGCCCCGTTCGGCGATTCGGCGCTGGCCGCCTGGGCGGTGCTCGGCCGGATCATCCCGCTCGCCTATGGCGGGCTGTTCGCGCTGGCCGGAGCGGTCGGCCCGATCGTGGCGCAGAACTACGGCGCCGGCCTGTTCCCGCGCATGCGGCGGACGCTGACCGACTGCCACCTGTTCACGCTGGTCTATTGCCTCGTCGTCTGGCTGGCGCTGTTCATCGGCGCCGAGCCGGTCATCCGGGCCTTCGCGCTGTCCGGCGAGGGCGCCGTCCAGGTCCGCGCCTTCGCGACCTGGATCGCGCCGAGCTATGTGTTCCTCGGCGCGCTGTTCGTCGCCAATGCGGCCTTCAACAATCTCGGCTTCGCCACCCTGTCGACGGCCTTCAACTGGGGCCGCGCCACGCTCGGCACCATCCCGTTCACGACGGCGGGCGCGTGGCTGGCCGGATCGGTCGGCGTGCTCGCCGGGCAGGCGCTCGGCACGGTTCTGTTCGGGACCGCGGCCGCCGTGGTCGCCTACCGGGTCGTCGACCGGCTCGAGGCGACCGCCTGGAAGCCGGAGCGCGAGGGCACCGGCATCGCCTGAGCCGGCGCTCCCCGATCGCCGGGTCCGTCGGTGAGGCCGCAGCCGGCAAGGCCGCGGTCTGCAGGACCGACATCTGCAATACCGACATCTGCAATGCCACAGTGGCGCAAACGGCTGCGGCCCGCTATCGTAACGGACTTGTCGACTTCGGACGCCCCATGAACCGCATCGAACTGCCCCGCGCCTTCGGCGAAGCGCGCATCCAGTACCTCGACGGGGACTACAAGGTCCTGTCCCAGGGTTCCTACGTGCGCTGCGCGGTGACGGGGCTGCAAATCCCCATCGACGAGCTGAAATACTGGAATGTCGAGTTCCAGGAAGCCTATGTCGACGCCTCCGCGTCGCTCGAACGCCACCGCCAGCGTCAGCGCTGAACGCGGCCGAGCAGCCGATCCAGGGCCTGGACGAGCGCGGCGGGATCGTCGATCGCCAGATCGACCGTCAGCACGGCCGTGCGCGCCGCCAATTCGGCGCGAGCGCCGGACCGAAACCCGGCGAGACGGACGATATCCTTCTCGGTCGTGACCGGTTCGGCACAGAGCGCGGTCGCCTCGGCCAGAAGCCGGCGCGCCTCGTCCTCCGAATAGGCGTGATGATCCGGGAAGGGGCGCAGGCCGGCGACATCCGCACCCAGCGACGCGAGCGTATCGCCGAACTTTTCCGGCCGTCCGATGCCCGCGAAGGCCAGAACCCGGCGGCCGTGCCAGCCTGCGGCCTCGCGCGCCACCAACCGCCCCTGCATCGTCGGTCCGGCGAAGCCCGGCAGGGCGGGCGCGGCGACGCCCTGCCCGATCCGCAGCACGAGATCGGCCATGCCGGCCTGAAGGCTGAGCGGCGCACGCAGCGGCCCGGCCGGGAAGACCCGTCCGTTGCCGAGCCCGTAGCCGCCATCGACCACCACCAGGGCGAGATCGCGACCGATCGCGCCGTTCTGGAAGCCGTCGTCCAGGATGACCAGATCGGCGCCCTCCGCCGCCGCCAGCCGGATGCCGGCCTCGCGGTCGCGCGCCACATAGGCCGGCACGCCGCGCGCGGCGATCATGGCCGCTTCGTCGCCGACGCGCGCGGCATCGTGGCGGGCGGGGTCGACCCGCAGGGGGCCGCGCTCCGTACCGCCATAGCCGCGCAGCACGATCGCCGGATGCGCGCCGCGGCCGGCGGCGAGACCGGCCAGCGCCAGCGCGGTCGGCGTCTTGCCGGCGCCGCCCATGACGAAATTGCCGACCGCGATCACTGGCGCGGGCGACCGCCCCTCGGGCCGGCGGTGCATGCGGCGGGCGGCCAGCGCGCCGTAGAGCGTGGCGACCGGGGCGAGCAGATGGGCCGCGAGCCCGTTCTTCATCCAGAACGCGGGAGCCCGGGGCGGCATCACTCCGGCCCGCGCGCCCGGCCCTCGGCCGCACGGGCGGCCAAGGGCGCCAGAAAGGGTTCGATCGCCGCGAAGGCCCGATCGAGCGACCCGCGGTTCTGATCGAGGATGCGTGCCCCGGCCTGCGCCATCGCGGCGGCGGCGGCCGGATCGGCCATCAGCGCACCGACCGCCTCGGCCAGATGCGCCCCATCCGGGACCAGGGCCGACGCGCCGATCCGGTCGAAGGCGCGGTAGAAATCCTCCTGATTGTCCACATGCGGCCCATGCAGGACCGCCGTGTTCAGGGCCGCGGCCTCGATCGGGCTGTGTCCGCCGCGGGCGACCAGCGATGCCCCCACGAAGGCGATCGGGCTCACCCGATAGAAGAGGCCCATTTCGCCGAGCGTGTCGGCCAGCAGGATCGCGGTCTCGGGACCGACGGCCTCGCCGAGCGAGCGTTGCGCCACCGTCAGGCCCCGTTCGGCGAGCGCCGCCCGGATCGCGCCGCCGCGTTCGGGATGGCGCGGCACGAGCAGGGTCAGAAGGCCCGGGAAGCGATGGGCGAGCACCGCATGGGCATCGGCGACGAGCTCCTCCTCGCCCGGATGGGTGTTGGCGGCGAGCCAGACCGGCCGGTCGCCGATCGCATGCCTGAGCTCGGCGACGGCCTGCGCCTCGGCATGCGGCGCCATGGCGTCGTATTTCAGGTTGCCGGTCACCACGACCGGGCCGGCACCGAGGCCGCGCAGGCGATCGGCGTCGGCCTCGGATTGCGCCAGCACCAGGGCGAAGCGTCCGAACAGGGTCCCGGCGACGCCCGCCAGATGCGACCAGCGCTGCGCCGAGCGGACGGACAGCCGCGCATTGACGACGATATGCGGAATGGCGCGCCGGGCGATCTCGCCGACCGTCACGGGCCAGACTTCCGATTCCACGAAGATCGCCAGATCCGGCCGCCAGTGGTCGAGAAAGCGGGTGATGGCCGGGGCCACGTCGAGCGGGGCGAACTGATGCAGGGTGCCGGCCGGCGCGCGGGCGGCGGCGATGCGGGCCGAGGTGACCGTGCCGGTGGTCAGCAGCACGCGCGGCCCGCCGGCGCCGATCCGCTCGATCAGCGCCATCACCGACAGCGCCTCGCCGACGCTCGCCGCATGGACCCAGACCAGCGGTCCGGCCGGCCGGGCGAGGCCGGCCCGCCCGAAGCGCTCGCCGAGACGGCTGCGATCCTCCTTGCCGGCGAGCAGGCGGCCGCGCATCAGAAACGGCAGGGTCGGCGCGGCGAGACGGCCGAGACCGCGATAGAAGGCCAGCGCGCTCCGCGCGACCGCATCAGCCACGGCCGGCCTCCTCGGATGTCTCCGACGCCGACATCCCCCAGTCGGGACGCGGCAGCGGCCCCCACTCGGCCCGCGGCGCGGGGGCGGCGAGGCCCTTGACCAGCAGGTCGGCGCGGGCATGGACGCGATCCAGCCCCTCCTCGATCCGCCGTTGCGCCGCCGCGACCGCCTCGTCGCGATCGATCACGATCGGCTCGCCGATGACGAAGGCGAAGCGGCCGAACGGCAGGTTGATGGCGGCGCGATCCCAGTTGTCGAGATGGAAGCGATGGGTGGTGGCGACCGCGAAGGGCACGACCGGCCGTCCGGAATGGCGCGCCATGGCGACGATGCCCTCGCCGGCGCGCCGGCGCGGGCCCTTCGGCACGTCGGCGGTCAGCGCCACGATCGCGCCCTGCTCCAACTCGCGCAGGGCCGCGATCAGCCCCATCACGCCGCCGCGCCGATGGATCTGCTCGGGCGTCACGCCGGCCGAAGCCCGGATGGCGCCGATGCCGAAGCGCTCGCAGACCGTGGCGATGATCTCGCCGTCGCCGGAGCGCGAGATGATCGCCTTGACCTGCCAATGGTCGGGCCGGGCGACCGGCAGCATGAAGTGCTCGCCATGCCACATGGCCAGGATGAAGGGGCCGAGCCGGTCGGCCTCGGCGATCGCGTCGGGCGGATCGATCACGGCCGTCTGGGTGGAGCGCAGCAGCCGCAGCCAGCCGGCGACCAGGCGCCCGATGGTGCGCTGTCCTGCCGGAGAGCGGGCGAGCGCCTTGATCATGTCAGGCCTGTGCCGCCCGGATCCGGTCGTCGGCCCGCGCGACCGCTGCGCGCGCGACCGCCACATCGTCGACCAGCACCATGGCGCCGCCCGGGCCGGAATGGCCCTGGCCGGCCATCATGCGGGCATAGAGCCCGCCGCTGGCGACGAGCTGGTCGTGGCTGCCCAGTTCGGCGATCACGCCGCCGTCCATCACGCAGATCAGGTCGGCCTTGCGGATGGTCGACAGGCGGTGGGCGATGACGATGACGGTGCGATCCTCCAGAAGCGTTTCGAGCGCCTCCTGAATGCGCGCCTCCGCCTCGCCGTCGAGCGCGCTGGTCGGCTCGTCGAGCAGCAGGATCGGCGCCGACCGCAGCATGGCGCGCGCGAAGGCGATGCGCTGCTTCTGCCCCCCGGACAGGAGCTGGCCGGCCTCGCCGACCCGGCTCTCGTAGCCGTTCGGCAGGCCCATGATGAAATCATGGGCGGCCGCCGCCTGCGCGGCGGCGACCACCGCCTCGTCGGAGGCATCCTCGGAGCCGTAGCGGATATTGGCCTTGATGGTATCGTCGAACAGCACCGGCTCCTGAGTCAGGAGCGCCGAGGCCAGCCGGACCGAGGCGATCGTGGCGGTGCGCACGTCCTGGCCGTCGATCAGCACGCGGCCCTGCTGCGGATCGAAGAAGCGCAGGATCAGGTTGATCACGGTCGACTTGCCGGCCCCCGACGCGCCGATCAGGGCGACGCGCGTCCCGGCCGGGATGTCGAGATCGAAATTCTTCAGGACCGGCTGGTCGGGCTCGTAGCCGAAGGTCACGCCCTCGAAGCGCAAGGCGCCGCCGGCGAGCACCAGCGGCCGGGCGTCCGCGACCTCGGTCACGCGCTGGTCCTGGTCGAGGATGGCGAAGACCCGCGCCGCCGCGACCGTGCCCTCGATCAGCTGGTTGTGCAGCGAGGCGAGGGCCTTGACCGGCTGATAGACGAGCAGCGCGGCGGTCATGAAGCCCATAAAATGACCGAGCGTCACATTGCCGCTGATGCCCTGCCAGCCGCCGTAGAAGATCGCCGCCGCAATGCCGACGCCGCCGAGCGCCTCGGTGATCGGGCCGGAGGCGGCGCGCGTGCGCACGGTCTCCATCATGTGGCGCAAGGTGCGCTCGATGATGTGCCGGGCGCGATTGGTCTCGTGGCTCTCGCGGTGATAGGCCTTGACGACGCGGATCGACTTCAGCGTCTCCGAGACGATCGTGCCCAGCGCGCCGACCTCCTGAAGGGCGGAGGTGACCGACTGGCGCGCCCGGCTCTTCTGCCGGCGCACGAACCAGCCGCCGAGCGGCAGCGCCGCGAGCGTGATCAGGGCCAGCCGCCAGTCCATCCAGATCATGGCGCCGCACAGGAAGACGACCTGCATGAAATTCTGCACCACCGCCGTGATGGTCTGCGAGGCGGCGGTGTTGATGGTCGTCACGTCGTTCATGAAGACCGAGACGAACCGGCCCGAATGGGTCGACTGCAGCCATTGGACATCCGCGAAGGCCAGCTTCTCGAAGAGCTGGCTGCGCAGATCCGCGACGATCCGGTTGGACAGATAGCCCTGCGAGACGCGGGCGAAATATTCCGCCCAGGAGCGCGCCACCATGACCACGATGATCACGGGCGGCAGGCCGAGCAGGAAGGCCTCGTTCTTGGCGATGAAGATCTCGTCGGCCGCGAACTGCATCAGGAACGGCAGGGCACCGGTGCCGGCCGCCGCGAAGGTCATGGCCAGCACGGTCAGCAGCACCAGCTTCAGCCGCGGCACCACATGGTCGCGGACAATGCGCCGCATGACCGCGACGGTCGACATGTCCGGCACCGCGAAGCCGCCGTCTGCGTCTTGTTCACGCCGATCGGCCGACCGGTCGTCGAATAAGATGCCAGTCATGGGCGCAGTTTGTCCTCGGCGGTCACGCGAACGGGGAAGAACATGTACCGCCGAACGCCCCCGAGGTCACCATCTCCGACGGAGACGGTCTCAATCCTTGTCCGGATGGTCGGGGTCGAGCAGGCGATGCAGATGAACGACGAAGTAGCGCATGTGGGCATTGTCGACCGTCGCCTGCGCCTTGGCCTTCCAGGCGGCATGGGCCGTGGCGTAGTTCGGGAAGACGCCGACGATATCGAGATGGGTGAGATCCTTGAACTCGACCTTGTCGAGATCGGTCAGTTCCCCGCCGAACACGAGGTGCAGAAGCTGCTTGTCTTTGGCGGCTTTCGCCATGGCGACGACCCTTCTGGTGGACGATGCGCCCCGGCATGCAAGAGCGGTGCCGAAGCGAACCCACGAACCTATCGGCTTGCGCCGTCAGGCCTTGGCCAGCGCCGCCAGCAGGGTCCGGGTCGCGGCGATCAGGCCCGGCGCCGCCGCGAAGAGCGGCGGATGGCGCGGAACCCGTTCGTTGTAGCGGACCGGATGCCCGCGGTCGGTCGACAGCCGGCCGCCGGCTTCCTGCACCAAAAGATCCGCCGCCGCAAGGTCCCAATCGTGGGCACGCCCGCTGGCCAGTGCCAGATCGAGCCGGCCGTCGGCGACCTGGGCGATGCGCAGCGCGAGCGAGGGGATCGACGGACGGACGTCCATCCGCTCGCGCTGGAACAGGCTGCGGTCAAGGTAGCCGTGCGGCCCGGAGACGCGGGCTCCGGCCAGCGTCCCCTCGCGCCGGCTGGCGCCGAGCCGGTGCGCGCCGCGCCAGGCGCCGCGGCCGGCCGTGGCCAGCATCAGGTCGTCGGTCGCCGGCTGGTAGAGGGCCGCGGCGACCGGGCGGCCGGCCTCGACCACCGCCGCCGAGACGGTCCAGAGCGGATTGCCGGCGATGAAGGCGCGGGTGCCGTCGATCGGGTCGATCACGAAGACGCGGTCCCGGTCGAGCCGGTCGTCGCTGTCGGCGGTCTCCTCGGAGAGCCAGCCGTAATCCGGCCGGGCGCCGAGCAGGCGGCCGCGCAACAGCCGGTCGGCCTCGATATCGGCCTCGGAGACCGGCGAATCGCCGGCCTTCATCCAGACGCGCGGCTCGTTGCCGAAATAGCCGAGCGCCAGCCGGCCGGCCTCACGCACGGCGGCGGCCAGCAATTCGGTGTCGGCCCCGAGGTCGGGACCGGGGTCGCCCCCCTGGCGCCGCTCAGCGTCCGGCAATCGTCAAGCCCTCGATGCGCACGGTCGGCGCGTTGATGCCGAACCGGTATTCCAGGTCGTCGGCCGGCGTCAGGCGCCGGTACATGTCCTTGAGGTTGCCGGCGACGGTGATCTCGGCGACCGGATAGGTCAGCTCGCCCTGCTCGATCCAGAAGCCCGAGGCCCCGCGGCTATAGTCGCCGGTGACGCCGTTGACGCCCGAACCGATCATGTCGGTGATGTAGAGCCCGCGCTCGACCGAGCCGATCATGTCGGCCCGGCTGACCGAACCCGGCTCCAGCGTCAGGTTGGTCGAACTCGGCGAGGGCAGCCCCGTGCCGCGCGCGGCACGACCATTGGAGACAAGGCCGAGTTCGCGCGCCGAGGCGCTGTCGAGCAGCCAGTGGCGCAGGATGCCGTCCTCGATCACGGCCAGCCGCGGCCCGGAGACGCCCTCGCCGTCGAACGGCCGCGAGCCGAGGCCGCGCCGGCGGTGCGGGTCGTCCGAGATGGTGACGCCCTCGGCGAACAGGCGCTCGCCCATCCGATCCTTCAGGAACGAGGTCTTGCGCGCCACCGCGGCCCCGTTGATGGCGCCGGAGAGATGGCCGACGAGGCTCGTCGCCGCGCGCGGATCGTAGATGACCACCGCCTGGCCGGTCGCCGCCTGGCGCGGCTTCAGCCGGCGCACGGCGCGTTCGCCGGCCTTGCGGCCGATCGCCTCCGGGTCTTCGAGTTCGGCGCGATGGATCTTGCTGGAGGCTTCCCAGTCGCGCTCCATGCCGGTGCCCTCGCCGGCGATCGCCGTCATGGCGATGGAATGCGACGAGCGCAGCCAGGTGCCGACGAAGCCGTGCGAGGTGACCAGCACCATGCCGCCGAGCCCCCAGGAGGCGGAGGCGCCGCCGGAATTGGTCACGCCCGCGACCGCGCGGCCGGCCTCCTCCGCCGCCAAGGCGGCGAAGCGAAGCTGGTCGACGGCCGGCACCGTGGCATCGACCAGGTCGAGCGCGGGAAATTCGCGCGCCAGCAGATGGTCCTCGGCGAGGCCCGCGAAGGGGTCCTCCGGGGCGGCGCGCGCCATCGCGACGGCGCGAACGGCGAGCTGATCGGCGTCGCTCACGGTATTGGCCGACACGATCGCGCTGCGCCGGCCGACGAACACGCGCAGGCCGAAATCGTCGCCCTCCGAGCGCTCGCTCTGCTCGACGGCGCCGAGCCGCACCTGCACGCCGAGCGCGATGCCGCGCACCGCGACCGCATCGGCCGCATCCGCCCCCGCGCGCCGGGCGGCTTCGACCAGGCGGTTGGCCTGATCGAGAAGGGCGGACTGGTCGAGCAGATCGGTCATCGGGGTCTCGCGGCAGGCGGGAAGGCCTCCCCGATTTAGGCCGTGCGCCCTCCCGGCACAAGGTCGCTCGGGGCCGTCCCCCGGCGAAGGCGCATCGCGGCAAGGGCAGACCGCCCGCACCGCAATGGGGAGATGTTGACGTTTCATCAGTGTTTCGGAGAGAGTTCGGTAACCGTGACCGCCGGCACAAAAGATTAACCAGCTTTCTTAAGCGCCCACCGACCCGCACCCAGTATCTTGCCCCCAACGAAGACACGAGTGCTTTGGCTCTTGTGGAGGGTGACGTGTTGGGACGTAACGGCAGCAAGATTTCAGTGAACGTGGAGCCGATCGAACAGACATTCGACAAGGCGATACGTTTGGACCCGCAAGCTCTCCCGCATCGCTACAAGTATCGCACCGGCCTCGAAGGCGACGCCGCGGAGGCCGCCGTGCTGCTCGACCGGACCATGGCGACGGTGTGCCGCCGCCTGCCGTCCGGCATCCCGATGGCGATGCGCATGACCATGCATGCCTTCGAGGGCGTGGCGGTTCGCTTCGCGCCCGGCGACGACGGCGACAGCATGAAGGTGGTGCTCGAACTGCTGCACCGCGACCCGAACCTGTCGCTGCCGCTGGCGGTGGTCGACGACATGGACGATGTCGTCGCCGACTGGCGCAGCTGGGGCCGGGCCCTGTCGCTGCCGCTGCTGGTCGTCGAGGCCGACGGCTCCTACCGGCCGGTCGAGGCGCGGCTCGGCGCGGTCGACATCCGCCCGACGCGTCCGCGCCGGCGCCGCTCGATCCTGGCGCAGCGCCGCCCGCGCTTCCTGGTCCGCCGGCGGGTGCCGGTCATCCCGGAGGTGCCCACCTTCGTGGCCGGCCGCGAGATCACCGCCTGGGAGTAGCCGTCACAGGCGCCCGAGCGCCGCATCGGCGACGAGGCCGAGGAAGAACAGCCAGCCGGCATCGCGGTTGGCGCGGAACAGCATGAGGCAGAGATCGGGATCGTCGATATCGATCCGGACGACCTGCCAGGCGAGATGGGCGGCGAACAGCGCGAGGCCGCCATAGGCCGCCATGCCGGCGCCGGCGAGACGGCAGGCGAGGCCGAGCGCGATGACCGCCGCCAGAAAGAAGAGGGCGAGCAGCGGCCGCGTCGCCCGGCCGAACAGGCGCGCCGTCGAGCGCACGCCCACGATGGCGTCGTCCTCCTTGTCCTGATGCGCATAGATCGTGTCGTAGCCGATCGTCCACAGGATCGCGCCGGCATAGAGCGCGAAGGCGGCGCCGTCGAGCCGGCCGAACACCGCCGCCCAGCCCATCAGCGCCCCCCACGAGAAGGCCAGGCCGAGCACGAATTGCGGCCAGTCGGTGATCCGCTTCATGAACGGATAGATCGCCACCACGCCGAGCGAGGCGATGCCGAGCAGGATGGCGAAGCCGTTGAACTGGATCAGCACCAGGAAGCCGACCAGGGCCTGCAGGGCCATGAACAGCTTGGCCTGCGTCACGCTGACCTGGCCGGACGGGATCGGCCGGGACCGGGTCCGGGCGACCTTGTCGTCGATATCGCGGTCGACGATGTCGTTATAGGTGCAGCCGGCGCCGCGCATCGCGATCGCCCCGATCATGAACAGCACGAGATGCCAGGGATCGGGCCAGCGCGCGCCGGAGGCCCCGGCCGCCAGCGCCGCCGACCACCAGCACGGCCAGAGCAGCAGCCACCAGCCGATCGGCCGCTCCAGCCGCGAAAGCCGCGCATAGGGGCGCAGGCCGGGCGGGATGAAGCGGTCGGCCCAATGGCCCCGGACCGCGTCGGCGACGGTCATGTCGGCCGTCGCGGCGGCGGATGCGGACGATGCGGGGGCCGGCGCCCCAGGCGGCGGTGCTGCGGTCATGTCCATGGTGGTGACGCGGCCGGGGCGTGCGGTCAAGCGCGAAAGGTGGAGCGCTGCGCCGCGGCGCCTGCCGACTTGCATAGTATACCCCCCTATCCTATAGGTTTGTCATGAGCCACACGACCACCCACAAGCCCAAGCTGCTCGCCCGCGTCCGCCGCATCCGCGGGCAGGTCGAAGCCCTCGAGCGTGCCGTCGAGAGCGACATCGGCTGCGCGGACGTGCTGCAGCTGGTCGCCTCGGTCCGCGGCGCCGTGAACGGGCTGACCGCCGAACTGATCGAACACCACCTGACCGAGCATGTGCTCGACGTCGACGATCCGGCCCAGCGCCGTCAGGGCGCCGAGGATCTGGTCGAGGTGATCCGCACCTATCTGAGGTAGCCTTGCGATGCCCGACATCACCACCCTGATCCAGTCCGGCGCGGCCAATCCCTGGCTCTATCTCCCGCTCGCCGTCCTGCTCGGCGCCCTGCACGCGCTGGAACCCGGCCATTCCAAGTCGATGATGGCCGCCTTCATCATCGCCGTGCGCGGCACGCCCGGTCAGGCGGTGCTGCTCGGCCTGTCGGCGGCCTTCGGCCATACCATCGTGGTCTGGGTGATCGCGCTGATCGGGCTCTGGCTCGGCGACAGGCTGATCCTCGACAAGGCGGAACCCTGGCTTCTGATCGCCTCCGGGCTCCTGGTCGTCGCCCTCGCCCTGCGCATCGTCGGCCTGATCGGCACCGAGACGGAAGGCGATCACGGGCACGGGTCCCACGGGCACTCGGCGCACGGGCACGGGCATCGGCATGGTGCGCACAGCGGATCGGGCGCCCCGGATCGCGCCGGCCGCGACCATCACCATCATCATGATGACCACCATCCCGATTCTGACCACGGCGCGCACAGCCACCACGACCATCCGCCGGCGTCCGATCCGGAGGCCGGCCTCGACGCCCATGCGGCCGCCCATGCCCGCGAGATCCGGACCCGCTTCGCCGGCCGGCGCTCGGTCGGCACCGGCGAAATCCTGTGGTTCGGCTTCACCGGCGGGCTGCTGCCCTGCCCGGCGGCGATCGCGGTGCTGCTGATTTGCCTGCAGATGCGCGCCTTCACGCTCGGCATCGGCATGGTGCTCGCCTTCAGCGCCGGGCTGGCGGCGACCATGGTGACGGTCGGGGTGGTGGCCGCCTGGGGGGCCGGTGCGGCCCGGGCACGCTGGGCCGGGATGGATCGCTGGGGCGCGCGGCTGCCCTATCTTTCGGCCGGCATCGTCCTCGTGCTCGGCCTCGCCATGGCGGCCCGCGGCATCTGGATGCTGGCCTGAGGCGCCACAGCCCGCTTTGCCTTGACCAGCCGGCCATGCCTGCTAAACCGCGCGCCAGAGCTCATTCCACAGCGCGGGGCGGCATGAACATCCTGTTGATCGGTTCGGGCGGGCGCGAGCATGCGCTCGCCTTCGCGCTCAAGGCCTCCCCGCTCTGCACCCGCCTCATCGCCGCGCCGGGCAATCCGGGCATCGCCGAGGCGGCGACCTGCGTCGCCCTCGACCCGGCCGATCAGGACGCGGTCGTGGCGCTGTGCCGGGCCGAGGCGATCGATTTCGTCGTGATCGGACCGGAGGCGCCGCTGGTCGCCGGCCTCGCCGACCGGCTCGAAGCGGAGGGCATCGCGACCTTCGGGCCGAGTGCGGCGGCGGCCCGCCTCGAAGGCTCCAAGGGCTTCACCAAGGACCTCTGCGCCCGCTACGGCATCCCGACCGCCGCCTATGGCCGCTTTTCCGACCGGGCCGCCGCCGAGGCCTATGTGCGCAGCCACGGCGCGCCGATCGTGATCAAGGCCGACGGCCTCGCCGCCGGCAAAGGCGTCACCGTCGCGATGACGCTCGACGAGGCGCTCGCGGCGGTCGCCGAGTGCTTCGCCGGCACCTTCGGGGCGGCCGGTGCCGAGGTCGTGGTCGAGGAGTTCCTGGTCGGCGAGGAGGCCAGCTTCTTTGCCCTCGCCGACGGCGCTTTCGCGCTGCCGCTCGCCTCCGCGCAGGACCACAAGCGCGCCTTCGACGGCGATCGCGGTCCGAATACCGGCGGCATGGGCGCCTATTCGCCGGCGCCGGTGATGACCGAGGCGATGACCGAGCGGGTGATGGCCGAGATCATCCGCCCGACCGTCGCCGCCATGGCGGCGATGGGCGCGCCGTTCCGCGGCGTCCTGTTCGCCGGCCTTATGATCACCGAGAGCGGCCCGAAGCTGATCGAATACAATGTCCGCTTCGGCGACCCCGAGACGCAGGTGCTGATGCTCCGGCTCGATGCCGATCTGGTCGCCCTGCTCAAGGCCGCCCGCGACGGCACGCTCGCCTCCGCCACCTGCCGCTGGCGCGACGAGGCGGCCATGACGGTGGTGATGGCCGCCCGCGGCTATCCGGGCGCCTACGCCAAGGGCTCCGCGATCGGCGGCGTCGCGGCGGCGTCCGCCCTGCCGGGGGTCAAGGTGTTCCATGCCGGCACGGCGCTGAAGGACGGACGGCTGGTCGCCGCCGGCGGGCGGGGGCTGAATGTCTCCGCGCGCGGGGCGACCGTCGCCGAAGCGCGGGCGCGGGCCTATGCGGCGGTGGCGGCGATCGACTGGCCGGACGGCTTCTGCCGCACCGATATCGGCCATGCGGCGCTGGCCCGGGAGGCGGCCGCCGCGCGCTGAGCGCGGCACCGGACGGGCGTCAGCCCTCTTCGGTCATCAGCCGGCGCAGTTCGCCGGCGATCGCATAGGGGGCGACGATGTCGAGCCGCACCGGCGCCAGCGGCGGCAGGGTATCGAGAACGAACCCCCGGAACGCGATGTTGCGGGTCATCACGCAGGGCGTGAAGCCGGCCCCGGCGGCGGCCATGTGGTAGGCATAGCCGCAATCGTTGACGGTGATCACCTTGCGCACGGCGAGGCCGCTGTTCATCAGCACGGAGCGCGCCCGCTGCCAGATCTCCATTTCCTGGTTGCACAGGATCAGGACGCCGTTGTCGACGCCGATCCACTCGGTCGGCAGTTCGACGCAGAAGGCGGACTTCTTGCGCAGCGACGGCAGCGAGATGCGGACATCGTTGTCCGGCCGCTGATGGATCTCGGTGGATTCGAGAAACTCCACATCGAAACCGCCGGAATGGTCCGGCATCGCCATCTGCAGCATGCTGACCACGTCGCGTCCGCTCAGAAGCGGCGTCACGGCGATCTTGAGCGCCTGGATGGTTTCGGCCGTCTCGTGCAGGCCGTCGACGATCTGGGCGATCTTCATGAAGGCCTTGATGGCCGCCGCACCCTGCCGGGTGGCACGCGCGCCCGAGCCCGTGCGATCGAACAGCAGGATCCCCAACTCGCGCTCAAGCCGTTGAACCGCCATCGAAATGGCGGGCTGCGAGGTACCGATGGTCTCGGCGGCCTTGGAAAATGAGCCACATTGATAGACGGTAATGACCGCTTCCAGATCGCGGATTCGCATCGTCTTCCGCCTCGAACCTTCCCGCAGACCGGCGGCCGCGCCGTGAACCGCACCCAAGCCCTTACCCTAGGGCAGCATAGTGATCGCATCCGATCGTGTCTCCCAGGTTTTTCGGAAACACGCAAAAGCGAACCGGAGTCGAACGTGGACCTGCCCGACCTTTTCACGAATTTCGATGCCCAAACAGTCGATGTCGGCGAGGCGCGCCTGTTCTGCCGCATCGGCGGCCGCGACGATGCGCCGCCGGTGGTGCTGGTGCACGGCTATCCGCAGACCCATGTCGAATGGCATCGGATCGCCGGCGCGCTGGCCGAACATTTCCGCATCGTATTGCCCGACCTGCGCGGCTACGGCTGGTCGTCGGTGCCGTCCGACGAGCCGGGTCACGCCGCCTATTCGAAGCGGGCGATGGCGCAAGACATCGTCCGGCTGATGGAGAAGCTCGGCCATGCCCGCTTCGCCTATGTCGGCCATGACCGCGGCGCCCGCGTCGGCTACCGGCTGGCCCTCGATCATCCCGGCCGGCTGTCCCGCCTCGCCCTGCTCGACATCGTCCCGACCGCCGCGATGTGGTCCGGCATGGACGCCAAGCTGGCCATGAAGGTCTATCACTGGCTGTTCCTCGCCCAGCCGGCGCCCTTCCCCGAGACCCTGATCTTGAGCCAGCATCGCGCCTACCAGGACCATTGCCTGGCCAGTTGGACCAAGGCCCGCGACCTGTCGGCCTTCGATCCGGGCGCTCTCGCCCACTATAACGCCTTCTTCGGCGTGCCCGAACGCCTGCATGCAACCTGCGAGGACTACCGCGCCGGCGCCACCATCGACCGGGCGCTCGACGAGGAGACGCTCGCCGCCGGCCACAAGATCGGCTGCCCGACCCTGGTGCTGTGGGGCTCGTCCGGCATCCCGGCCGATGGTGGAACCGCCCCAGACGGCAGCACCGCCCATAACGGCAACGCCGTCCGGGACGGCGGGACCGTCGAGGACGGGCCGCTGGCGGCCTGGCGGCCCTTCGCCGACGACCTGCGCGGCGCGCCGATCGACAGCGGCCATTTCCTGCCCGAGGAGAACCCCGAGGCGACGCTGTCGGCGCTCGTCCCCTTCCTCAAGGGCGAGGCCTGACGCCTCCGGCCGATCGCTCCGGTGCGGGCGGTGGGCCTGCGGCGAAGGGAGCGCTTGCCTGCCTGCCCGCGCCTCGCCATTGTCCGGCGCACCGGGCGGTCGCGCCGGGTCGGATGCGCGGGGACACCGGCGCGAGCGACCGGGCGCCTGAGAAGAACGGCCGGGTCCGACGCGTTTCGACCGAAACCGATCGGACCCCGACCCGGCGTGGAGGAAACGGATGTCGCTGCCCGATCTCTATCCCGGCTTCGAGACGGTCACGGTCGATGTCGGCGAGGTGACGCTGTTCGCCCGGGTCGGCGGGCCGGTCGGCGCGCCGGCCGTGGTGCTGGTGCACGGCTATCCGCAGAGCCACGCCATGTGGCACCGGATCGCCCCGAAGCTGGCCGAGACGCTGCGGGTGGTGGTGGTCGATCTGCGCGGCTACGGCCAATCGTCCGTGCCGGCGCCGGAGGAGCGCCACGCCCAGATGTCGAAGCGGCGCATGGGCGCCGACATCGTCGCCCTGATGGCGAAACTCGGCGCCGAGCGCTTCGCCTTCGTCGGCCACGACCGCGGCGCGCGCGTCGGCTACCGACTCGGCTTCGACCAGCCGGAGCGGCTGACCGGCCTGGTGCTGATCGACATCGTCCCGACGCCGGTGATGTGGGAACGCATGGACGCGACCTTCTCGCGCAAGGTCTATCACTGGTCCTTCCTGGCCCAGGCCGCCCCGGTGCCGGAGACGCTGATCGCCAAGGCGCCGATCGAGCATCTGTTCCAGACCCTGGCCGGATGGACCGTCGACAAGGACCTGTCGGCCTTCGATCCCGGTGCGCTCGCCCATTACCGGGCCTATTTCCGCGATCCGGCCCGCATCGCCGCCTGCTGCGAGGACTATCGCGCCGGCGCGACCATCGACGTGGAACACGACGAGGCCGACCGGCGCGCCGGGCGCCGCATCACGGTGCCGACCCAGATCATCTGGGGCTCGGTCGGCCTTCCCGCCGACGCCAAGGCGCGCGAGAGCGGCCCGCTGGTGGTCTGGCGCGACTGGTGCGAGACCCTGGAGGGCGGCCCGGTCGAGGGCGGTCACTTCCTCGCCGAGGAAAATCCGGAGGCGACGCTGGCGCTGATGCAGCCCTTCCTGGCCCGCGTCGCGGACTGATCATCCGCAGCCGGCGGGATCGCCCCGCCGGTCCCGGTGCCGCCCTCACAAGCCGTCGAGGACGATCTTGCCGATGGTGCGCCCGCTCTCGACGCGGCGATGCGCCTCGGTCAGCGTCTGCGGCGACAGGGTGCCGAGCCGCTCGGTGACCGTGCTGCGGATCACGCCGGCATCGACCAGCGCCGAGACCTCGTCGAGCAGCCGCCGCTGCTCGTCCATGTCGGGCGTGCCGAACAGCGACCGGGTGAACATCAGTTCCCAGTGCACCGACAGCGACTTGCGCTTGAACGGCACGATGTCGAGGGTCTTCGGGTCGTCGATCACGGCGAGCCGGCCCTGGGGTTTGAGCGCGCGCAGGATGGCCTCGAGATGGCGCTCGGTCTGGGTCAGGCTCGCGACCATCTCGACCCCGTCGAAACCGATCGCCTTCAGCGCCTCGTCGAGCGGACCGGAATGGTCGATCGCGTGATGGGCGCCGAGATCCTTCACCCACGCGACCGTCTCTGGACGCGAGGCAGTGGCGATCACCGTCAGCCCGGTCAGGCGGCGGGCGAGCTGGATCAGGATCGAGCCGACCCCGCCGGCCCCGCCGACGATCAGGAGCGTGCCGCCGGCAGCCTTGCGGCCATGCGGCTGGCCGAGCCGGTCGAACAGCAGTTCCCAGGCGGTGATGGCGGTCAGCGGCAGCGCCGCAGCGTCCGCGAAATCCAGGCTGGCGGGCTTGTGGCCGACCAGCCGCTCGTCGACCGCCTGGAATTCGGCATTGCTGCCGGGCCGGTCGATGGCGCCGGCATACCAGACCGCGTCGCCGACCCGGTAGTGCCGGACGTCCGGCCCGACGGCCTCGACGATCCCGGTCGCGTCGAAGCCGAGGATGCGCGCCGTGCCCGGCGGCGGCGCCGCATTCATGCGCTGCTTGGTATCGACCGGATTGACCGAGACCGCCCGGACGCGCACCAGGAGGTCGCGCGGGCGCAGCTCCGGCTGCGGCATGTCGAGGGACACGAGCGGTCCTGGACCGCCGAGCGGGTCTGCCCCGCCGAGCGGGCCTGCACCGCCAAGCGGGCCTGCCCCGCCGAGCGGGCCGGGATTGCGATAGCCGATCGCCTGCATGACTGATCTCCTGGATGCTGCCGAGGGGCCCGGACGCCGTCGCGGCGCACCGCCGGCAGAGGGGGGTGGGTGGCCGCGACCATGCCGGCTTGCCGGTCATCTGAGAAGCGAATATCTCTAATCGCATTCAGTAGGAGAGCTAATGGATGCGGATCGATCTGGACCTCGATCTCCTGCGCGCCTTCCTGGCCGTTTCCGAGACCGGCAGCTTCACGGCTGCGGCGGAGGTGGTCGGGCGCACGCAGTCGGCCGTCAGTCAGAAGATCCTCCGGCTCGAAGACCTGATCGGCGCGCGCCTGTTCGATCGGACCAGCCGCAGCCTGGCCCTGACTGAGGACGGCCGCCGGCTCCTCGAACCGGCCCGGCGCCTGCTCGATCTGAACGACGAGACCGTGCGCCTGTTCCGCGCGCCGCCGGTGCAGGGCACGCTCCGGCTCGGCGTCGCGGACGACTTCATTCCGCACCAGCTGCCGGGCCTGCTCGCCCGGTTCCGCAGGCATCATCCGGGCATCCATATCGACCTGCGCACCGGCATGAGCTGCGACCTCGTCGCCGCGATGGCCCGCGGCGAGTTGGAGCTCGCCATCGCCCAGCGCGGCGCCAGCGGGGCGACCGGCCGGCTTCTGTGGCGCGAGCCGATGGTCTGGATCGCCGCGGCCGGATGGCGCGCCGAGCCCGACCGGCCGGTGCCGCTGGTCGCCTTGCCGGCGCCCTGCAGCTATCGGCGCATCGCCGAGGCGGCGCTGGCCGACCAGGGCCGATCCGTCCAGGTCACCTGCACGGCGAGCAGCCTGATGGGCATCCAGGCGGCGGTGCGCGGTGGCCTCGGCGCGACCGTGCTCGGCCGCTCCTTCGTGGCGCCGGGCCTGGACATCCTGGGCGCCGCCGAGGGCTGGCCGCCCTTGCCCGAGATCGAGATCGTGCTGATCGGCGAGGACGGCGCCCATGCCGATCTGGCCGGTCCGCTGGTCGGCTTCCTGACCGAGACCCTCGCCACGCCGCGCCTGCAGTTCGTCGCCTGAGTGGGCGAGGCCGGCCGGCCGTGCTGCCTTGGCGCCCGCCGCAATGCCGCCCCAGGCGCGCGGCAGACAACGCTTTCGTTCCCCGTCCCGGGGCCTCCACCAGGAGCAATGCCATGTCGGATCCCCGGATCGGTCTCGTGCTCGGCGGCGGCGGCGCGCGCGGCTTCGCCCATATTCCGGTGATCGAGGCGCTCGACGAGCTCGGCCTGCCGCCCGCCGCCATTGCCGGCACCTCGATCGGCGCGATCATGGGCGCCTCGCGCGGCAGCGGGCTGACCGGCCGGGAGATCCGCGAGCGCACGCTCGAGGTCTTCGGCAACCGCGCGGCCGCGCTCGGCAAGCTCTGGGACCTGCGCCCGCGCCGCTTCGCCGACATCCTGGCCCCGGGCGGGCTGGCGCTCGGCCAGCTCGATGCGGAACGCATCCTGTCGGTCTTCGTCGGCGACGCGATCCCGCCCACCTTCGCCGATCTGGTCATCCCGACCGCGATCATCGCGACGGATTTCTACGCCTCCGGCGAGATCGCGCTGCGCGCGGGCGACTTGCGCAAGGCCGTCGCCGCCTCGATCGCGCTGCCGGTGGTGTTCCGTCCCGTGCTGCATGACGGGCGCGTTCTGATCGACGGCGGCGTGCACAACCCGGTGCCGGTCGACCATGTCCCCGACAGCATGGATTTCGTGATCGCCGTCGATGTGGTCGGCCAGCCGGAACCCGTCGACGGCCGGCAGATGCCGAGCGCCCTGGAGACCATCTTCGGCGCCTCGCAGATCCTGATGCAGGCGGTCGCCAAGGGCAAGTTCGAGAAGCGCCCGCCCGACCTCCTGATCCGCCCCGCCGTCTCCGGCTTCCGCGTGCTCGACTTCCTGCGCGCCCGCGAGATCCTGGAGGCGACCGACGCCACCAAGGACGAGGTCAAGCGCCGCCTCGAACGCATGATCGCCGCCCACCCGGCCGAACCGGTCGCCCTGCCGCCGCCGAAGCCGAAGCCGGCCGGGCGGCTGCGCCGGATCCGGCAGGCGCCGCATTCCCCTTCGTGATCGGCCGCCCGCGGGAGAGGCGCAGCGGCGCGCCGCCGGGCGCCCGGACCGGTCGAGGCCGGTTGTGGACGATCGCTCCGAACCACCGGCGGGCCGGATGCCCGCACCCGCCGCCGCGCGACGAACCCCGTCGTCAGCGCCGTGCGCGAAAGAAATCCCGGAGCAGGTCCCCCGCTTCCGTCTCGCCGATGCCGCCATAGACGTCCGGGGCATGATGGCAGGTCGGCTGCGCGAAGAGCCGCACGCCGTGGTCCACCGCGCCGCCTTTCGGGTCGCCCGCGCCATAGTAGAGCCGCCGGATGCGCGCGAAGGCGATCGCGCCGGCGCACATCGGGCAGGGCTCGAGCGTGACATAGAGATCGCAGCCGATCAGCCGCTCCGACCCGATCGCCGCCGCCGCCGCCCGGATCGCCAGCATCTCGGCATGGGCGGTCGGATCGCGATCCGCCAGCGTCCGGTTGCCCGCCGCCGCCAGCACCACCCCGTCCCGAACCACCACCGCCCCGACCGGCACCTCCCCCCGCCCCGCCGCAGCCCGCGCCTGCGCAAAGGCGAGCTCCATGAACCCGGCCGCCGAGAGCTGCGGCGCGCCAGACCCATCCGAGGCGAGTCCGCCCGCCAGCCCCGCGGCGCCTTTCCCTTCTCCCCCGCCCCGGGGGCGAAGGGTGAGGGCTGAACGCTGGCTCTGTCCCGTTGCGGGCTCGAAGTCCTCGGCTCCTTCCCCTTCGCCCCCTCCCAGGGGGAGAAGGAAGGCGGCAGAACGCTGGCTTTGACCTGCTTCGATCTCATACCCCCCGGCTCCCTTCCCCTTCGCCCCCTCCCAGGGGGAGAAGGTGCCCGAAGGGCCGATGAGGGGGCGAGCTGGCGGCGAGCTCCGCAATCGCGGTCCGGCCGCCGGAGACCTCACTCGAACCGAGGCTCTCGTCTAATGGCGGGACCGACCCCCTCATCCGGCCTTCGGCCACCTTCTCCCCCCCCGGGGGGAGAAGGGAGATAGCCGAACGCGTGCCCTGTCCCGCTGCAGGTTCGAATCCCCCGGTTCCTTCCCCTTCGCCCCCTCCCAGGGGGAGAAGGGAGGCGGCGAGACGCTCACCCGGTCCCGCTGCCGGTTCAAAATCCCTGGCTCCTTCCCCTTCGCCCCCTCCCAGGGGGAGAAGGGGCGCGCGGGAACTCTGGCTTTGCACCGCTTCGACCTCGAAATCCCCGGCCCCTTCACTCGCGCCTGGAGACTGAAGCGAGGCGCCGGAACGGGGCTGGTCTTGTGGGTGTGACATCGGCTTACGGATCCCTCGCGAACGGCGCGCGCACCTGATAGTAAGGCGCCATGAACGAGACGAACACTTCCGACAAACCCCGGAAATCCCCTGCCCGGCCGAAGGCGCCGAAGACCGCGAAAGCGGCTGGCGACAAGCCCGGCAAGCCCGCCCGCGCCGCCCGTCCGGCCAAGCCGGACGCCATGGTCGAGGGCGATGGCGCGCCCGACCGCGAGCGCATCGCCAAGCGCATCGCCCGCTCGGGCCTCTGCTCGCGCCGCGACGCCGAAGTCTGGATCGGCGAAGGCCGCGTCGAGCTGAACGGCAAGGTGCTCGAGACGCCCGCCGTCACGGTCGGCCCGGACGACCGCATCCTGGTCGACGGTGCCCCGCTGCCGGCCAAGGAGCGGACCCGGCTCTGGCTCTACCACAAGCCGGCCGGCCTTGTGACCACCGCCAAGGACCCGGAAGGCCGCCCGACCGTGTTCGAGCGCCTGCCGGCCGAGATGCCGCGCGTCGTGTCGGTCGGCCGGCTCGACATCAACACCGAAGGCCTGCTGCTGCTGACCAATGACGGCGGCCTCGCCCGGGTGCTCGAACTGCCGGCGACCGGCTGGCTGCGCCGCTATAGGGTGCGCGCCTTCGGCACCGTCACGCAGGCCGATCTCGACGCGCTGAAGGAGGGAATCACCCTCGACGGCATCTCCTATGGCCCGATCGAGGCGGCGATCGACCGCGCCCAGGGCTCCAACACCTGGCTGACGATCGGCTTCCGCGAAGGCAAGAACCGCGAGGTCAAGCGCGTGCTCGGCCATCTCGGCCTGGACGTGAACCGCCTGATCCGCGTCTCCTTCGGCCCGTTCCAGCTGGTCGACCTGCCGGAAGGCGAGATCCGCGAGATCCGCGGCAAGACGCTGAAGGACCAGCTCGGCAAGCGGCTGGTCGAGGAGAGCGGCGCGGATTTCGAGGCGCCGCTGATCCATCACATCCACGGCGAGGCGCCAGAGGCGCCGAAGCGGGCGCGCGTCACCGGCTCCGACAAGCCGGCCCGGGCCGGACGCACCGAAATGGCCTTCGCCGGCACCGGCGAACGCAAGACGCTGCGCAAGCCGGCCGCCGCCAAACCCGAAACCCCGCCCGATGCCGCCGAGGCGGCCGCCATGCGGCATGGCCGCAAGACCGCCCGCGATGTCGAGATCGTGCGCCGGCCGACCGAGGGGCCGAGCTCGCCCGACGGATTCGGGCCGAAGAAGCGCCGTCCGCCGAAGCCGCGCGACCTGAACGCAGCCGGCAGCGCCCCGCGGACCCGCCCCGGTGGCGGCGGCGACGACCGGCCCCCGCGCCGCGTCGACGGCCCCTATGGCGATGATCGCGCGCCGCGGCGCGACGACGGCGCATCCCGCGGCGGCGCCCGCCCGCCACGCCGGGACGAAGGCTCGTCGTTCGGCGACGCGCGCCCGCCCCGGCGCGAAGATGGTCCGCCGCGCGGCGGGTCCCGTCCGCCACGGCGCGAGGATGGTCCGCCGCGCGGCGGACCGGGCCGTGGGCGCCCCCAGCCGAGCGAATTGGGCGGCGAGCGGCCGAAGCGCGGCTTTGGCGACGGGCCGCCGCGTCGGCGGCCGCGCATTCTGGAAGAAGTGCCGCCCGGCACCGAGGCCCCCGCCCCCCGGCGCGGCGGTTTCGGACCCGGCATCGGCGGCGACAAGCCGGAGCGCGGCGGATTCCGCTCGGAAGGCTTCCGCAGCAAGGCCGGCAACCGCGCCGCCGGCTTCCGCAACCATGACGGCGGCGGCTCGGTCTCCGCGCGGCCGCGCGGCGGGGCGGAAGGCGGCGAGGGCGGCCGTCCGGACAGAGGCGGATCCGACAGGAGCGGCCCCGACAGAGCCGGACAGGATCGGCGTCCGCCGCGCGAGCGCGGCCCGGGCGCTGGTGGCGGCGCCGGCAAGGGCTTCGGCAAGAGCTTTGGCGGACGCGATCGCGGCGAAGGCGGCGGAGCGCGTCCGGAGCGTCCGGACGGCGACCGCCCGTTCCGCGCCCGGGGTGGTGCCCCGGGCGGTGACCGCGACGGTCCGCGGGGCGGATTCGGCGGTGGCCCGCGCGGGGGCGGTTCCGGCGGGGGTGGTCCCGGCAGCGGCCCGCGCGGTGGCGGTGGTGGCTTCGGGGGCGGCCCGCGCGGTGGTGGCGGCGGTGGCGGCGGCGGTGGCGGCGGCGGTGGCGGCGGTGGCGGCGGTGGCGGCGGCGGACGTCCGCCGCGCAGCGGCGGTCCCGGCGGCAAGCCGTTCGGCGGCAAGCCGGGCGGACGCGGTCCGCGCGGCGGCCCGGACCGCGGCTGAGACCTGAGACCGGCGGTCATGGAACGACCGTCGGCATTCGATCCGCGGATTTCTCATGCCTCTGACGCCTATGAGAAATTCGCGTTGCTTCAACGGCCCTATGCGTCAGCATCCTGGGCCGTTGGTATGAGAAGAGACGGGGGCTGAGGCGCCATGCGCATCGTCGGCGGGCGGTTTCGCGGGACGGCTCTCGCGGCGCCCAAATCCATGGCGATCCGGCCGACCACCGACCGGGTCCGCGAGACGCTGTTCAACATCCTCGCCCATGGCCACGACGATCCGGTCGCGGCGGCGCGCGTGCTCGATCTCTTCTCGGGCACCGGCGCGCTCGGCCTGGAAGCGCTCTCGCGCGGTGCGCGCTTCTGCCTGTTCGTCGAGGACGCCGCGGAGGCACGCGGCCTGATCCGGGCCAATGTCGAGAAGCTCGGCCTGACCGGCGCGACCAAGCTGTGGCGCCGCGACGCCACGAAGCTCGGCGAACTGTCCGGCGGCCTGGAGCCGTTCGATCTCTGCTTTCTCGACCCGCCCTACGGCAAGGGCCTCGGCGAACGGGCGCTCGCCGCCGCGCGCGACGGCGGCTGGCTCAGGCCCGGCGCCCTGTGCGTGCTGGAGGAGGCCACCGAGGCGCCCTTCGCGCTTCCGGCCGGCTTCGAACTCCTCGACGACCGGGACTATGGCGAGGCGCGCTTGCGCTTCCTGCAGGTCGCCGAATAGCGGGCGGTAGGTCGCCGGATGGCGGCAGACCGGGCGCGCCGGCCGCCGCTGGACGATCCGCACGCCCCGATCCATGCGCCCGGATCCATGCGCCTCAGCCGGTCACCCCGCCCAGGGCGTCTCCACGACCGGCGTCAACGGCCGCCGGCCGCCGAACCAGCTCGCCAGATTGTCGACCACCAGCTGGCCCATCAGATCGCGGGTGTGGTGCGAGGCCGAGCCGACATGCGGCAGGAGCGTGATCCGCTCATGGGCGATCAGCCGGTCGGGCCGGCAGGGCTCGACCTCGAACACGTCGAGGCCGGCCGAGGCGATCACGCCGCGGTCGAGCGCGTCGACCAGGGCCGCCTCGTCGACCACGCTCCCGCGCCCGATATTGATCAGCACGCCGTTGGCCCCGAGGGCCGCCAGGACGTCGGCCCCGATCAGGTGCTGGGTCGCCGCGCCGCCCGGCAGCACCGAGATCAGCGTATCGACATCGCGCGCCATGGCGATCAGGTCAGGATAATAGCGCCGCGTCTCGCCGGCGACCGGGCGGCGGTTGTGGTAGACGACCGGAAGCCCGAAGGCCTCGACCCGCTCGGCGATGGCCCGGCCGATGCGACCGAAACCGACGATGCCGACGCTGCGGCCGCGCAGGGTGGTGCGGGTCAGCGGATAATGGCCCTTCGCGGCCCACTGGCCATCGCGCAGCCAGCGCTCGGCGGCGCCGAGTTCGCGCACGGTCATCAAGAGGAGGCCGAGCGCCGTGTCGGCGACCTCCTCGGTCAGCACGTCGGGCGTGTTGGTGACGATGATGCCGCGACGGCCGGCTTCGACGGCGTCGATCGAATCGTAGCCGACGCCCATATTGGCGACGATCTCCAGCTTGGGCAGCCGGTCCATGAAGGCGCCGTCGATGCGGGCGTGGCCGACGGCGACGACGCCGCGGATGCGCGGACCGACCGCGGCCAGGAAGGCCTCGCGCTCGGCCGGCGCCGGCAGACGATGGACGGTGAAATGGGCGAGGACGCCGTCCTCGATCCGCTGCATCATCGGTCCCGTCGCCAGAACATCCGCACGATCCATTGCCGCCCTCCCGGCTCCCCCTCGGCGGGGCGCCCTCTGATCTGCCGACGATTTCCGGCTTTTGGAAGCTCTAGGCGACGGCCAATCCTCTGACAAGCCGGTGCCGCCGGCGGGCGCTCATGCGGCGGGCGCCGACGTCGATTCGCGCAGGCGCAGCTCGGGCGTCACCAGGATGCGGCGCTGCTCGGGCGCGCGGCCCTGCAGGATGCCGGTCAGCATGGCGGCGGCGCGGCGGCCGACCTCCTGCTGGCCGTTCCAGACCGTGGTCAGCGCCGGCGACCAGACCGAGGCCTCCTCGATGTCGTCATAGCCGGTGACCGAGACGTCCCGGCCGGGTTCCAGCCCGCGCCGGCGCAGCTCGTTGACGATGCCGAGCGCGATCAGATCGTTGAAGGCGGCGATCGCGGTCGGCTTGCGCGCCAGCACCGCGTCGGTGATGGCGCGGCCCTCGTTGCGGGTCATCAGTTCGGTGAAGATCAGGTCCGGATCGACCGGGATGCCGGCCGCCTCCAGCGCCTCCTCGTAGCCGCGCCGCCGGTCCCGTCCGCTCGACGACTGGCTGCGCCCGCCGACGAAGGCGATGCGCCGGTGGCCGAGGCCGATCAGGTGCTCCACCGCCATGCGCAGGCCGGCACCGTCATCGCCGCGCACCATGGGCGTCTCGTCGAGACCCGGCACCTCGCGGGCGATCAGCACCGTCGAAAGCCCGGCCGTCTCCAGCCGCGTCACGTCCTTCGGCGTGGTGCCGACCGAGGGCACCAGGATGACGCCGTCGGCGCGGTATTGGAGCAGCGTTTCGAGGAAATTCCGCTGGCGGGCGAAGTCGTCGCCGTGATTGCAGAGCAGCACGGTCAGCTGATGCTCGACCAGTTCGGTCTCGACCGCTGCAACAAGCTCGGCGAAATAGGAATTCAGGATGTCGTTGACCACCACCCCGACGATGTTGGTCCGCGCGGTCCGCAGGCTGGCGGCTGAGCGGTTGTAGATATAGCCGAGTTCGTCGGCGAGCGCGGCGACGCGCTTGCGCGTGTCGTCCGCGACCAGCGGGCTCGACCGCAAGGCCAGCGACACGGTCGCGGTCGAGATGCCCAGGCGCTCGGCGATCATCGCCAGCGTCAGGCGTTTCGGGGGCGGTCTGCTCGATACGTCCATGGATTTCCTGTACCACGATTCCTGCGCGTCAGATCCGGGACGAAAGCCCCGGATCGTCAGCAATATCCCAGACCGTCGCCGATCGCGACGACGGGCAGACAAAGGCAGGGAGGCGAAATCATGGCAAAGCCCGTCATCGGGTTCGTGGGCGTCGGGCTGATGGGCCACGGCATGGCGAAGAACATCGTCGAGAAGGGCTATGCGCTGCGCATCGTCGGCAACCGCAACCGCACGCCGGTCGAGGACCTGGTCGGCCGCGGCGCCGTCGAGGCGGCCACGCCGCGCGACCTGGCGGCGGCCTGCGACATCGTCCTGCTCTGCGTCACCGACAGCGCCACGGTCGAGAAGATCGTGCGCGGTCCCGACGGGCTGACGGCCGGCGCCCGGCCCGGCCTGATCGTGGTCGACTGCTCGACCGCCGATCCCAATTCGACGCTCGCCCTGGAGGCCGAGCTCGGCCGCATGGGCATCACCTTCTGCGACGCGCCGCTGTCGCGCACGCCCAAGGATGCCTGGGAGGGCACGCTCGACGTGATGGTCGGCGCCGACGACGCCACCTTCGAGACGATCGAGCCGGTGCTGGCCACCTTCGCGGGCCGCATCGTGCGGGTCGGGGCGGTCGGCAACGGCCACAAGATCAAGCTGCTCAACAACTTCGTCGCGATGACCTATGCGGCGGTCTATTCCGAGGCCTTCACGCTCGCCAAGAAGATCGGCATCGAGCCGCAGGCGCTCGACAGCGTGCTGCGCGGCGGCCGCATGGATTGCGGCTTCTACCAGACCTTCACCAAATACCTGCTCGACCGCGACGTGAATGCGCACCGCTTCACGATCCGCAACGCCCACAAGGACCTGCGCTATGTGAGCGGGCTCGCGACCGCGTCCGGCGTCGCCAACTGGATCGGCGCGGCGGCCCGGAACTACTACGCCACCGCCGAGGCGACCGGCCATGGCGACGACAACGTGCCGCAACTCTCCGACGTGATCGCGGGCCTCAACGGCACCAGGCTCGGCTGACCCGGCGCGGCTCCGGATCGGGCAGCAATGGGCCGGGCCGGTCGTGGAGGCCGCCCCGGCCCGGCACTCCGCGTCTCCTTATCCCAACGGCCCAGGATGCTGACGCATCGGGCCGTTGAAGGAACGCGAATTTCTCATAGGCGTCAGAGGCATGAGAAATTCGCGTATCGAATGCCGACGATCATTCCATGACCGTCGGCATCAGACCGGCCGGTCGTCGGCGATCACCTTGCCGTCGTTGGGCAGCGTGCCGGCCCGGGCGACCACCACCCTGCCCTTCAGCCGCGTGATCTCGGCGAGGCTCGCCGCGACCGCGTCGGTGAAGCCGGCCGAGCCGTCCGCGGTCTCGATATGGAGGCTCATCACGTCCTGCTCGTTGTCGCGGGTGACGACGAGCCGGGCGCGGGCGATGCCGGGATGGCGGCGGACGACCGCCTCGACCTGGGCCGGATCGACGAACATGCCCTTGACCTTGGTGCGCTGGTCGGCCCGGCCCATCCAGCCGCGGATGCGCAGATTGGTGCGCCCGCAGGGCGAGGGTTCGGGCAGGATCGCGGAGAGGTCGCCGGTGCCGAAGCGGATCAGCGGATAGACCGGGTCGAGCCGGGTGACGACGATCTCGCCGACCTCGCCGTCGGGCACCGGCTGATCGCTGCCCGGCCGGACGATCTCCAGGATGAGGCCCTCGGTGACCACCATGCCGGGCAGGGTCGTCCCGTCGACCAGCCCGGTCTCATGCGCGATGGCGCCGAGATCGGCGGTGGCATAGGCCTGCCGCACGGCCACCCCGCGCCCTTCCAGATGGTCGCGCAAGCTCGCCGGCAGGGCCGCGCCGGAGACCAGCGCCTTGCGGATCGGGGCCGCGCCGCGATCGGCCTCCTGCCAGGCATCGAGCAGGATCTTCAGGAAATCCGGCGTGCCCGCATAGGCGGCCGGCCGGAACTGCGCCATCAGCTCGACCTGGGTCGCCTTGTCGGACGGGCCGGCCGGAATGACCGGACAGCCGAGCGCGCGCGCGCCGGAATCGAAGATGAAGCCGCCCGGCGTCAGATTGTACGAGAAGGTGTTGAGCACGATGTCGCCGCGCCGGAAGCCGGCGGCGTGCAGGGCGCGCGCCATGCCCCACCAGTCGTCGCCGGCCCCCTCCGGCTCGTAGACCGGGCCGGGCGAGGCGAACAGGCGGGCGACGCCGGGGCCGGCCGGCTGGGCAAGCCCGCCGAAGGGCGGCTCGGCGGTCTGCCGGTCCTTCAGGTCGGCCTTGCGCAGGACGGGAATCGCGGCGAGATCGGCGCGGGTCTTGAGCGCCTTCGCGTCGATGCCCTTCAGTCGGCCGCGCCACGCCTTGCGCCGGCCGAGCGTATCGACCGCCTCGCGCAATGCCTTGAGGAGCGCGCGGTCCCGGCTGGCGGGATCGCGCGTTTCCAGCCTGTCGAAATACTGCAAAGCCATTCGGTCCCCCCTGCCGGCGTCGGACGGACGCCGGCGTCGCTGGTTCGGGCGGACCGGGGCCCGGTCACGCCTGGATGTAGTCGTCGAGTGCACTCAGGGACGCGAAGCGGCGCAGGCCGAGCGCGGTCGGTGCCGTCACCCCGCCGTCGGCATGCAGCGTCACCTCGCGGCCGCGATAGAGCATCTTCCGGTCGGCCGGCTGCATGCCGGCCGTCGCCTGGGTGACGGCGGCATCGACGGTCATGCGGAAGGCGGCCTCGCCCGTGCGCTGTTCCTGCTCGATCGCCTCGGCGACCCGCATGGCGACGCCTTCGTAGGTCTCCGAACGGCGCTCGAGCTTGCCGAGATGGCCGGCCATCTCGACGTAGCGGCCCTCCATCAGGGTCCGGAAGGACTGGGCCTCGGCGCGGGCCGCGGCCAGCTGGTCGATGGCGCGGCCGAGCCGGTCGACGATCTGCGCCAGCCCCCACAGCACGAAGGCACCGATCATGATCAGGAAGCCCGGAACGGCGGCGGTCGCCTGCGGCGGCAGCGGATAGCCGATCGCGGTCGCCAGACCGTAGCCGAACACCAGCAGCGCACCGAGATAGATGAACCCCGACATATGTTTCCCCTCTCCGTTTGTTGACCGGGGAAACTCAGGCGAGCCAGCGTTTCCTCCGCTTGTAGTGTTTGACGTCCTTGAAGCTCTTGCGGCCGGCGGCGGCCACTCCGAGGTAGAACTCCTTCACGTCCTCGTTCTCGCGCAGCGCCTTGGCATCCCCGTCGAGAACGACCCTCCCCGATTCCAGGATATACCCATAGGTCGCGTAACGGAGTGCGACATTCGTGTTCTGCTCGGCCAACAAAAACGATACGCCCTCGCTGGCATTGAGGCGGCGCACGATCTCGAAGATTTCCTCCACGATCTGCGGCGCCAGCCCCATGGACGGCTCGTCGAGCAGGATCATGTCGGGCCGCGACATCAGCGCCCGCCCGATCGCGACCATCTGCTGCTCGCCGCCCGAGGTATAGCCGGCCTGGCTCTGCCGCCGCACCTTCAGGCGCGGGAAGAAGCCGTAGACCTTCTCCAGGTCGGCGCGGATCGCCGCGCGCCCGTCGGTGCGGGTGAAGGCGCCGGTCAGGAGGTTTTCCTCGACCGTCAGATGGCCGAAGCAGTGCCGCCCCTCCATCACCTGGATGCAGCCGCGCCGGACGAGCTCGTTCGGCGAGCGGTCCTGCACGGCCTCGCCCTTGAACAGGATGTCGCCCTTGGTCACCTCGCCGCGCTCGGCATGGAGCAGGTTGGAGATCGCCTTCAGGGTCGTGGTCTTGCCCGCGCCGTTGGCCCCCAGGATGGCCACGATGCCGCCCTTCGGGACGGTCAGCGACACGCCCTTCAGGACCAGGATGACGTGGTCGTAGATGACCTCGATATTGTTGACGGCGAGGATCGGATCGGACATCGGCGACAGCCTGTCGGGAACGGCGCGAGACGGAAGCGCCCGGGGCACGCGGCGGAAAGCCGGCACGGAGAGATCCCGCGCGGCGCCGGAAGGCGCGCCGGGAGACCGGCGCGGGAGGAGCCCCCGCGCCGGCCGGGTCACGGCATCAGGACTTCGGGCAGTCCTCGGAACGGGCCGGCCAGGGCGCGTTCTTGGCGGTGTAGTCGGAGGCGTCCTTCTCCAGGAGCGGCCGGACCTTGTCCTTCATGGGCGCGATCCAGTCGGAGGCCTTGACCCACTTGGTGCCGTTCCACTGCTGCAGATAGACCGCGTGGGCACCGGAATGGTCGTCGCAGGTGACCTTGACGGGCGCCGCGAAGCCGCCGAGACCGATCTCCTTGAAGCGGGCCTCGGAGATCTCGAGCGCCTCCAGGCCGAGCCGCATGTCGGCGGCGTTGATCACCTTCTTGCCGGTGATCTTCTGCGCCGTGCGGATCGCCTCGGCCATCAGGACCGAGTTGTAGACGCCCTTGTTGTAGTTGACCTCACCGATCTTGGACTTCTCCTTGACCGACGAATTGCCCTTGTCGAAGACGTGCTTGACGATGTCCTGCACGGCCGGGAAATCGGCGCCGGTGGCGGTGAAGTTGAGCGTCAGATAGCCCTTGCCGCCCGGGCCGGCCGGACGAGCGTCGTCCTCGGAGCCCGACCACCAGACGCCGATGAACTTGTCCATCGGATACCCAACCTTGGCGGCCTCCTTGACGGCGGTCGGGTTCATGGCGCCCCAGCCCCACATGACCATCCAGTCCGGATTGTCCTGCTGGACGTTCAGCCACTGCGACGACTGGTCCTGCATCTTGTCGGCCGGCACCGGATACTTGGCGACCTTGAAGCCGTAATCCTTGGCGAGGCCTTCGAGCAGCGGGATCGGCTCCTTGCCGTAGGGCGCGTCGAGATAGATGAAGCCGATGGTCTTGCCTTTGAGCTTGTCGAGGCCGCCGGACTTGTCGCCGACATACTTGATCGCGACCGACAGGCCGTCCCAATAGGTCAGCGGCGGGTTGAACACCCACGGGAAGGTCTTGCCCATGGCGGCGGCGGAGAGGCCGTAGGCCATCGACAGGACGGGGATCTTCTCCTGGGTCGCCTTCGGAATCAGCGCCAGCGTGATGCCGGTCGACCAGGGATTGTAGACCAACGCGCCCTTGGCCTTGGTCGCCTCGTAGCACTCGACGCCCTTCTGCGCCGTGTAGCCGGTCTCGCATTCCTCGGTGACGATCTTGACGCCGCCGATGCCGCCGTCGCGGGCATTGAGCATCTTGAAATAGTCGTGCATGCCGTCGGCGATCGGGATGCCCGAGCCGGCGAAGGCGCCGGTGCGGTAGGTCAGCAGCGGAATGTAGACCGAATCCTCGGCCGCGGCCGGCAGCGCCGTCCCGACCAGCGCCATCATGGCGGTGCCGACGAGCAACGTGTTCACGCGCATCACTTCCTCCCAGTCTTTCCCGGCCGTTCCTTGGGGCGGCGGCCGGCTTGTCGAGCCGCGTCGGAGAGCGCCGGCCGGCTCGTGCGCCGGCGCCCCGGATGGTCTTCGCGTCAGTACGGGAACGGCCAGACGCGCAATTTCTGCTTGCCGATCTGCCAGAGCCGGGCGAAGCCGTGCGGCTCGACGATCAGGAAGAAGATGATCAGGCCGCCGATGATCATCACGGTGACCTGGTCGACGACCGCGGACGGCAGTTCGATGCCGAGGATCTGCGGGGCGAACTTGATCACCACCGGCAGCGCCGCGATGAAGCCGGCACCGAGATAGGAGCCGATCAGGCTGCCGAGGCCGCCGATGATCACCATGAACAGGACCTGGAACGACAGCTCGATGTTGAAGGCGATCGATTCCATCGAGCCGTAGTGGAAGAACAGCAGCATCGCGCCGGCCACGCCGCAGAAATAGGACGACACCGCGAAGGCGAGCAGCTTGGTCGGCAGCAGCCGCACGCCCATCAGCTCGGCGGCGATGTCCATGTCGCGGACCATCATCCATTTCCGGCCGATGCGGCCGCGCACGATGTTGGAGGCGATCCAGGTCAGCGCGACCAGCAGCGTCAGGACGCACAGATAGCGCGCGGTCTCCGAGGCGCCCGGGCCGGTGATCTGCACGCCGAAGAGGCTGCGCCGGGCGGCCTCGATCGAACCCGACGAGGAATAGTTGGTCAGCCAGCCGATGCGGACGAAGCACCACTGCAGGAAGAACTGCGCCGCCAGCGTCGCGACCGCCAGATAGAGCCCCTTGATGCGCAGGCTGGGCAGGCCGAACACCACACCGATGGCGGCGGAGAAGAAGCCCGAGGCGAGCACCCAGACGAGCACGTTCACGTCCGGAAAGGCCGTCGCCAGCTTGAAGCAGGCATAGGCGCCGACGCCCATGAAGGCGCCCGTGCCGAGCGAGATCAGCCCGGCATAGCCGGTCAGGATGTTGAGCCCGATCGCCGCCATGGTCAGGATCAGCATCGGGATCATGATGGTCGAAACGAAGAAGGGCGACCCGAACATCGGCACCGCCAAATAGGCGATGGCCAGGATCACCGCGATGCCGATCCGATCCTGCCGGATCGGGAACACCGCCATGTCGTCGGCATAACCCGTCTTGAACTGACCTGCCTCGCGATAGAACATCGATCCCGTCCCTCAAACCCGCTCGATGATCTTCTCGCCGAACAGGCCCTGCGGCCTGAACAGCAGGAACAGAAGGGCGATCATGTAGGCGAGCCAGCTTTCGATGCCGCCGCCGATCAACCGGCCCCAATAGATCTCGCCGATCTTCTCGCCGATCCCGATAATCAGCCCGCCCACGATCGCGCCCGGCACCGAGGTGAAGCCGCCGAGGATCAGCACCGGCAGCGCCTTCAGGGCGATGATCTCCAGCGCGAAGGACACGTCCGAGCGCGCCCCCCACATGATGCCGGTGACCAGCGCCACGATGCCGGCCGCGAACCACACGATCACCCAGATCTGCTCGAGCGAGATGCCAACCGACAGCGCCGCCTGGTGGTCGTCGGCGACCGCGCGCAGCGCCCGGCCGATCCGGGTGCGCGAGAAGAAGAAGGCGAGCCCGGCGACCATCACGATGGCGACGATGGCGGCGGTCAGGTCGATCAGCTTGATGACGACGACGCGGTCGAACAGCGGAATGCGCCAGACCCCGGACGGAATGCCGAGTTCGTTGGCGATCATCACCTTCGGCTCGCCGCCGAAGACCAGTTCGCCGAAGCCGACCAGCACGCGCGTCAGCCCGATCGTGGCCATCAGCAGGATGATGTCCGGCTGGTTGACCAGCGGGCGCAGCACGATCCGCTCGACGCCGACGGCCAGCACATACATGACCACCAGCGCCAGCGCGACCGCCACCCAGGCCGGCACGCCGGCCTCGTGCAGGCCGACCAGGGTCAGGGCCGCGAACACGACCATGATGCCCTGGGCGAAGTTGAACACGCCGGAGGCCTTGAAGATCAGCACGAAACCGAGCGCGATCAGCGCATAGAGCACGCCCGAGACGAAGCCCTCCCAGATCACCTGGACCAGGAAGGCCGGATTGGTCGCCATCCGGGCGAAGGGTTCGACCAGCACCATCGAGAGGACTTCGAGAACCTGTTCCACCGTCGCCCCGCCTTCAGTGCTGCACGCCGAGATAGGCGTCGATCACGTCCTGGTTCTTCTGCACCTCGTCCGGCGTCCCGTCCGCGATCTTGCGCCCGTAGTCGAGCACGACGACGCGGTCGGAAATGTCCATGACGACGCCCATGTCGTGTTCGATCAGCGCGATCGTGGTGCCGAACTGCTCTCGGACATCGAGGATGAAGCGGCTCATGTCCTCCTTCTCCTCCAGGTTCATGCCGGCCATCGGTTCGTCGAGCAGGAGCAGTTCCGGTTCCTGCGCCAGCGCGCGGCCGAGTTCGACCCGCTTCTTCAGGCCGTAGGGCAGCTTGCCGACCGGCACCTTGCGGATATGCTCGATCTCCAGGAAATCGATGATCTCCTCGACCTTGCGCCGATGCGCGATCTCTTCGTTGAGCGCCGGGCCGACGCGCAGGCATTGCCAGAAGAAGCCGACATTCATCTTCAGCGCCCGGCCGGCCATGATGTTTTCGAGCGTGGTCAGCCCCTTGAACAGGGCGACGTTCTGGAACGTCCGGCTGATGCCCTGCTGGGCGGCCGTATCGGGCCGCTGCCGGCGCCGCACCTCGCCGCGATAGGTGATGCGGCCGTGCTGGGGATGGTAGAAGCCGTTGATGACGTTGAGCATCGACGTCTTGCCGGCGCCGTTCGGGCCGATGATCGCGCGGACCTCGCCCTTGCGGATGTCGAACGAGATGCTGTTCAGCGCCTTCACGCCGCCGAAGGCGAGGCTGATCCCCTCGACCTCCAGGAGCACCTCGCCGGCCGCGATCGGCTTCGGCCCGGCGCGCCGTCCGGTATCCACGAACGCCATCATTCTGCGGCCTCCCGGACCGGCTCCGGCCGCACGGCCGGATAGGTCGCCATGTCGCGGATCTTGACCGTGGCGGCGATCGATCCCTTGCGGCCGTCCTCGAAAGTCACTTCGGTATTCACGTAGCGCTCCGTCGAACCGTCATAGAGGGCCTCGACCAGCGGGGCGTAGCGCTCGGCGATGAAGCCGCGCCGGACCTTCTGGGTGCGGGTCAGTTCGCCGTCGTCGGCATCGAGTTCCTTGTGCAGGACCAGGAAGCGCTGGATCTGCGAGCCCGACATCATCGGCTCGCCGGCGAGGTCGCGATTGACCTGGTCGACATGGCTGGCGATGATATCGTAGACCTTGGGATGGCCGGCCAGTTCCTGGTAGCTGGCATAGGAAACGTTGTTGCGCTCCGCCCAGTTTCCGACCGCGACGAGATCGATATTGATCATCGCGCAGCAGAAGCCGCGGCCATCTCCGACCGCCACGACCTCCTTGATGTTCGGGAAGAACTTGAGCTTGTTCTCGACATATTTCGGCGCGAACAACTCGCCGGAGAGAAGCCGGCCGACATCCTTGGCGCGGTCGATGATCCGGAGGTGGCCGGTCTGGTCGAAGAAGCCGGCATCGCCCGAATGCACCCAGCCGTCCGCCGTCTTGGTCGCGGCGGTCGCCTCCGGGTTCTTGAAGTAGCCCATGAACACGCCGGGGCTGCGGTAGAGCACCTCGCCGGTCTCCGAGATGCGGATCTCGACATCCGGCGCCGGCTTGCCGACGGTGTCGGCGCGGATTTCGGCATCCGGCTGCATGGTCACGTAGACCGCGGCTTCGGTGGCGCCGTAGAGCTGCTTCAGGTTGACGCCGATGGAGCGGAAGAAGCGGAAGATCTCCGGGCCGATCGCCTCGCCGGCCGTGTAGGCGACGCGGATGCGGCTGAAGCCGAAGCGGTTCTTCAGCGGCCCGTAGACCAGGATCTCGCCGAGACCGTAGAGCAGCCGGTCGACCAGGCCGACGGGCTGGCGGTCGAGGATCGCCTCGCCGACGCGGCGCGCATGCTCGATGAAATAGTTGAACATGCGCCGCTTCGGCGCGCTGGCATCCTCCATGCGCACCAGCGTCAGGGTGAGCAGGTTCTCGTAGACGCGCGGCGGCGCGAAGGCATAGGTCGGGCCGATTTCGCGCCGGTCGTCGACCACCGTCTCCGGGCTTTCCGGACAGTTGACGCAGAAGCCGGACACGTAGGACTGGGCATAGGAGAAGATGTGATCGCCGACCCAGGCGAGCGGCAGATAGGCGATGACCTCCTCGGCCGCGCTCAAGGCATCGAACTTGATGCCGTTCTCGGCCGAGATCAGCACGTTGTCGTAGCTGAGCATGACGCCCTTGGGCTTGCCGGTGGTGCCCGAGGTGTAGAGGATCACGGCGAGATCGCCGCCCCGGCCGGCCGCGATACCCTGGCGCCAGCGCGCCTCCAGCCCGGCATCGGCGGCCCGCGCCTTGCGGCCGATCTCCTGGACGGCGGCGAAGCCGTGCAGCCGCGTATGGTCGTAGTGCCGCAGCCCGCGCTCCTCGTCATAGACGATATGGGCGAGGCCGGGCAGCCGGTCGGCCATGGAGAGCACCTTGTCGGTCTGCTCCTGGTCCTCGACCACCGCGAAGGCGACCTCCGCATGCTCGAGCACATAGACCATCTCGTCGGCGACGGAATCCTTGTAGACCGGCACCGGCACGCCGCCGATCGACTGCACCGCCGCGAAGGTCCAGTAGAGCCGCGGCCGGTTGGCACCGACCACGGCGACCGTGTCGCCCGCCTTCAGGCCGAGCGCCTGCAGGCCGAGCGCGACGTCGCGCACTTCGTCGGCAACCTGCGCCCAGGTCCAGGTCTGCCAGATGCCGAGATCCTTCTCGCGGATCGCCGGTCGGCTGCCCATGACGGCGGCATTGCGCATAAGCAGTTTCGGAAACGTATCGTCGCCAGCAGCACGTGCGGCCACAGCCATGCCTCCCTGAACCGCGCCCCTTGAGGGGTCTTTGCGGTCGGCCGCTCGCGGCGGCCCGTTGCTCCCATGCCCCAGACAATGCCATGCTGTTCGCCGGGTGCATAGCAGACCCTTGACAGACGAAACCTCAGGGTTTCTGTTATGGCTGCCGGTGGTCTCGTCCGACGCAGCGCTGCCACCTGCGCCGTCGCGCCGACCACGGAACGGCCACGATGGCGCCCCGCGATCGTCGGGGGCCTCCAGCCACCCGGCGCTCTGGTGCGTCCGCCCTCTGAAGCCCCTGCCCCTCGGACGCCTGGCGCGCCGCGCCCCAGACGTCCTGCCGCACCGCCTTTCTGATACCTGCCCTTCTGACGCCCGCCCTTCTGGCGCCCGAACCCGCCGGTCCGCCGCCCTGCGCGCCCGGCGGCGCGAACCCCTGGCCCGTCGCTTTGACGCGTGGCATCCGGACGGGTAGCGTCGCGGCTCCGGAGGACGCGATGGGCCACGACCACCCGCACGATCACGATCGTCAGCACGATCACGACCATCAACACGATCACCACCATGGTCACGACCATGATCATGACCACGACCATGACGGCTCGGCGCTGTCCGAGGTCGCGCTCAGGGTCAGGGCGCTGGAATCGCTGCTGGTCGAGAAGGGCTATGTCGATCCGGCCGCGCTGGACGCGCTGATCGAGACCTACGAGACCAAGGTCGGGCCGCGCAACGGCGCCCGCGTGGTCGCCCGCGCCTGGAGCGACCCGGCCTTCCACGCCTGGCTGATGCAGGATGCCACCGCGGCGATCGCCTCGCTCGGCTATACCGGGCGGCAGGGCGAGCACATGGTGGCGGTCGAGAACCGTCCCGGCCGGCACAACATGGTCGTCTGCACGCTGTGCTCCTGCTATCCGTGGTCGGTGCTCGGCCTGCCGCCGGTCTGGTACAAGGCCGCGCCCTACCGCTCGCGCGCGGTGATCGAGCCGCGTTCGGTGCTGGCCGAGTTCGGCGTCACCCTGCCGGACGAGACCGAGATCACCGTCTGGGATTCGACCGCCGAGATCCGCTATCTGGTCATCCCCGAGCGCCCTTCGGGCACCGAGGGCTGGAGCGAGGACCGGCTCGCCGACCTGGTCACGCGCGATTCCATGATCGGCACCGGTCTCGCCCTGCCGGCGGATGCGCATCCGGAGGCCGCGGCATGAACGGCGCGCAGGACATGGGCGGCCAGATGGGCTTCGGCCCGGTGGCGCCGGAAGTGAACGAGCCGCTGTTCCATGGCGCCTGGGAGAAGCGGGCGCTAGCCATCACGCTGGCCATGGGGGCGACCGGCAGCTGGACCATCGACCGCTCGCGGTTCATGCGCGAGTCGATGCCGCCGGCGGCCTATCTGTCCAAGAGCTACTACGACATCTGGGCGACCGGCCTGGAGCGCCTGCTCATCGATACCGGGCTCGCCAGCGCGGAAGAGATCCGCACCGGCCATGCGCTGACGCCGCCGGCCCCGGTCAAGCGCGTCCTCAAGGCCGCCGACGTGCCGGCGGTGCTCGCCCGCGGCGGCCCGTGCGACCGGCCGGCCACCGCCCCGGCGCGCTTCGCGGTCGGCGACCGGGTCATGACGCGCATCATGCATCCGAAGACCCATACCCGCCTGCCCCGCTACGCGCGCGGCAAGCCGGGCCGGATCGAGGCCGTGCACGGCGCCTTCGTGCTGCCCGACACCAACGCCCACCACCAGGGCGAGGGACCCGCCTGGCTCTACGGCATCGTCTTCGACGGCCGCGACCTGTGGGGTCCCGACGGCGATCCCCTGCTGACCGTCCGCATCGACCTGTTCGAACCCTATCTGGAGCCTGCGCCTCTGGAGCCCGCCCCCTTGGAGCCCGCCCTCTTGGAGCCCACACCGTGACGGCCGACCGGCTCGCCGCCTTGCCGGCGATCCCGCGCGACGCCGACGGGCCGGTGTTCCGCGAGCCTTGGGAGGCGCAGGCCTTCGCGCTGGCGGTGCGGCTGCACGAGGCCTGCCTGTTCGGCTGGGACGAATGGGCCGCCGCGCTCGGTGCCGAGATCAAGGCCGCGCAGGCCGCCGGCGATCCCGATACCGGCGAGACCTACTATCTCCACTGGCTGGCGGCCCTGGAGAAGCTCGTCGCCGCCAAGGGCGCGGTGACGGACGCCGAACTCGCCGACCGCAAGGCCGCCTGGGATCGCGCCGCCCGCGCCACGCCGCACGGCGAACCGATCGTGCTCGGCCGCGAGCTGCAGGCCCCCTGAGCTGGACGACGGATCGTCACGCCACCCCGGCCATGCGTGCGGCGAAGCCGAGCGCCGCGGTCAGGCCGACCGTGCCGGCGACCGACCAGTGCCTTCGGAACAGCACATAGGCCGCGACCAGCGCCAGCACGGCCGCGACCGGGTCGAGCGACAGCGGCACCGGCAGGTCGAGCGCCAGCCAGCCGTGCCGGATCTGCGTCACCTCCCGGAACAGGATGTGGAAGGCGAACCACAGCGACAGCTTGAGGATGACGCCGACCACCGCCGCCGTGATGCCGGCGAGAGCGGCCGACAGGGCCGGCACCCGTCCGATGCGCTCGACCAGCGGCGCGCCGAGCAGGATCCAGAGGATCGACGGCGTGAAGGTGACCCAGGTGGTCATCGCCGCGGACAGGAGCCCCGTCGAGACCGCGTCGAACGGCGCCGGATGGCGCCATCCGGCCAGGAAGCCGACGAACTGCGTCACCAGGATCAGCGGACCCGGCGTGGTCTCGGCGAGACCCAGGCCGTCGAGCATCTCGCCGGGCGTCAGCCAGCCGTGGCTCGTCACCGCCGCATCGGCCATATAGGCCAGCACCGCATAGGCGCCGCCGAAGGTGACGACCGCGAGCTTGGAGAAGAATCCGGCCACGACCACCAGGACATGGTCCGGCCCGAGCGCCAGCCCGGCCAGCAGGACCGGGCCGCCCCAGGCGAGCGCGCCGATCGCCGCGACCAGGATCGTGCGGCGCACCGCGCGCGCCCAGTCGATCGGGCCGGGCTCGATCCGGGTCGCCGGCCCCTGTCGGCCGCGCAGGAAAGCGGCGCCCGCCAGCCCGGCGGCGACGACCACCGCCGGATAGGGGATCGCGGTCAGGAACAGGACGGCGAATGCCGCCGCCGCGATCGCCCAGGCGGGCGGGGCTTTCAGCGCGCGGCGCCCGACCCGGATCAGGGCCTCGACGACGATCGCCAGCACGCCGGCCTTGACGCCGTAGAACAGGGCCTCGACGGCGGCGAGCCGGCCGAAGGCCGCATAGGCCCAGGCGAGCGCCAGCATCAGGAGGGCGCCGGGCAGCACAAACAGGAGGCCGGCCGCCAGTGCGCCGGCGGTCCGGTGCAGGTGCCAGCCGCAGAAGGTGGCCAATTGCTGCGCCTCGGGGCCGGGCAGCAGCATGCAGAAATTGAGCGCGTCGAGATAGCGCTTCTCGTCGAGCCAGCGTTTCTCGTCGACCACGATGCGGTGCATCAGGGCGATCTGGCCGGCCGGCCCGCCGAAGGACAGGCAGCCGATCCTGGCGAAGGTGGCGACCAGTTCGCCGAAGGACGGCGGCCCCGCCGACCGCCGGGGATCCGCCCCGCTGCCGCTGTCGAGTGGGCCCGCGCCGCCGGTCCGGTTCGAGGCGCCCGTCATGATGCCGTCCCCGGGCGGCGGGAGACCCAGTCGTGGGTCTCGCCGGTCGCGTCCCGGGCCCAGCGGTAGAGGGCGTCGTAGAGAACCATGCCGGCATCGAGCTGCGCGAGGTCGGTGGCGTGCATGCGCGACAGGCCCAGCGACAGGGCGAGCAGGCCGGCGGCCTCGGGCGCGAGGTCGGGCCTGTCGGTATCCGCGCCGCGCACGATCGCGGCGACGCGGTCGAGCGGCGGGGTCGAGAGTTCGAAATCCTGCAGCAGGGCGTCGAAGCTGCAGCCTGCGCCGCGATGGGTGAAGCGGACGCCCTCGACATCGAACGGCGTCGCGCCGAAGCGCTCGGCCACCGCCTCGACCTCGCCGGGCGCGACGAACAGGAAGACCGCATCCGGATCGACGAACCGGCGGATCAGCCACGGGCAGGCGATCCGGTCGATCTTCGGGCGCGCCCGCGTCACCCAGACGGTCCGCCCGGCGGCATCGCGCGGCGGCAGGGCGGCGTCCGGGATCATCGGCAGCGATGCGTCCGCCCAAGCGCGGAAGCCACCCTCGAGCACGACCGCATCGGCGCCGCCATGGCGCAGCCAGGCGGCCACGCCGTGCGACAGCTTGGCGCCGCGCTCGCAGACCACGACGACGGAGCGGCCGGCAAAATGGGCCGCGCCGTCGACGGCCTCGGCATGGCCAAGGCGGCGCGAGCCCGGCAGCAGCCGGGGATCGCGCGCGAAATCCTCCGGCACGCGAACATCCAGGATGGCAGGGCCATGCGGGAGCCCGACGAGACGGGCAAGTTTCTCGACGGAAATACAGGCAAATCCGGGCATCAGGCAGCCTCGACGGTCGCGACGGGAAAACCAGGGGGGTCGGGACGCGATCGTTCGGCCGAAGCCTCGTGGGGAAACCGCACTCCCCATGGACATGGATCATGGAGAGTGCGTCCCGTATGGTCAAGAATGCCGTCAGCACCCGGTTTGCGCGACGCGGCCGGGAAGGCTCGCGCAGAAGCTCGCCGGCTGCATGGTCATCATGCCGGCCGGCACCTGTCCGGCCGGGACCGGATCGGATAGGGATGATTGCTCGGACAAAAGTGGGGAAACGCATGCCGACGCGGTACGATTTCGAGGGCCAGGTCGCGGTGGTGACCGGCGGTGCGCAGGGCATCGGACGGGCCGTGGTCGAGCGGCTTCTGACCGACGGCGCCCGGGTCGCGATCTGGGATCTCGATGTCGAACTCGCCGCGGAGACGGCGGCCGAACTCGGCGGCGACAGCGACATCCTGCCGGTCAAGGTCGACATCGGCGACTATGCCAGCGTCGAGGCCGCGCGCGACGCCACGGTCGCAAAGTTCGGCCAGGTCGACATCCTGGTCAACAATGCCGGCATCGCCGGCGCCAATGCCAAGCTGTGGGACTATCCGGTCGACGAGTGGAACCGCATCTTCCGGATCAACACCGCCGGCACCTTCCATTGCTGCAAGGCGCTCGCGCCGCTGATGGTCGCCCGCAACTACGGCCGGATCGCCAATGTCGCGTCGATCGCCGGCAAGGAAGGCAATCCGAACGCGTCGGCCTATTCGGCCTCCAAGGCGGCCGTGATCGCGCTGACCAAGTCGCTCGGCAAGGAGCTCGCCGACTACGACATCGCCGTCAACTGCCTGACCCCGGCCGCCGCCCGCACGGCGATCTTCTCCCAGATGTCGGAGGAGCACATCGCCTTCATGCTGTCCAAGATCCCGCGCGGCCGCTTCGTCGCCGTCGAGGAGGTCGCGGCAACCATCGCCTTCATGGTCTCGCGCGAATGCTCGTTCACGACCGGCGCGGTCTTCGACGTCTCGGGCGGACGGGCCACCTATTGAAACCTCCGACCGATCTTCCCGGCACGGCCGAGCCGGTGCTGGCCGGCAGGCCGGCCGGCCCGGCCGCGGACATCGAGGCGCGCCGCGCGCAACTGGCGCGCCTCAAGGGCATCGGGCTGATGTGCCTGGCGCTCGCCTGCTTCTCGGTGCTCGACGGCGCCGCGAAGTGGCTGGTGCGCGACATGCCGGCGCTGCAGGTCACCTTCGTCCGCTACACCGTGGCGCTGGCCCTGATCGCCGCCTTCCTCAATCCCTGGACCCAGGCGGACGCCTGGACGACGCGCCGGCCGTTCCTGCAATTCGTGCGCGGGCTCCTGCTGTTCGGCTCGACCATCTTCAACTTCATCGCGGTGCGCACGCTACAGCTCGCCGACACCATGGCGATCGCCTTCGCGACGCCGTTCCTGATCGCGCTCCTGTCCGGCCCGCTGCTCGGCGAGCGCATCGGCTGGAAGAACTGGGTGGCGATCCTGATCGGCTTCGCGGGCGTGCTCGTCATCACGCGCCCGGGCACCGGCGGCTTCCAGACCGCCATGCTGTGGAGCTTCGGCAGCGTCGCCTGCTACGCCGCCTACGGCATCGCGACCCGGACCCTGTCGGGCATCGATTCGACCGCCAGCATGCTGGTCATCTCGGCGGCGATCCCGGTCGGCATGCTCGCGCCCGTGATGCCGGCGGTCTGGGTCTGGCCGCCGACGACGCTCGACTGGGCGCTGATGCTGCTGCTCGGCCTCGCCGGCGCCGTCGGCCATTTCTTCCTGATCCGCGCCTATACCCATGCCCCGGCACCGGTGGTGGCGCCGTTCATCTACACCCAGATCGTCTGGGCCGTCCTGATCGGCTACCTGGTGTTCGGCGACCTGCCGGGTCTCAACACCATCGTCGGCGCCTCGATCGTGATCGGCAGCGGCCTCTATCTGATCTGGCGCGAGACCGGACCCTCCGCCGGCCGCTGACCGGACCGGACCGGCCCCTGCTCTCCGCCGGGATCGCTCGTACCGGCCAGACCGCCGGAGCGCGCTTCCCATCGACTGCCAGCAAACAGAAGCCCCCGCGCCGGGATCGCCGGCACGGGGGCTTCCGTGGTCCCGTCACGGGTGCCGGATCACTTGACCCAGCTGCCGCCGAGTTCGTCGTCGATATGGACGCGGATGATCTCGTCGAAGGTCTTCTCGGCCGTGAAGCCGAAGCTCTCGGCGCGCGAGGCGTCGAAATTGCGCGGCCAGCCGGCGACGATGCCGCGGATGGTCTGGTCGGGCTCGCGGCGGATGCGGGCGACGACGCCGTCGCCGGCGACACGGCGCAGGGCCTCGATCTGCTCGCCGACCGTGACCGACAGGCCCGGCATGGTCAGGTTGCGCCGCGCGCCGAGCGGGGCGGTGTCCATCGTCGCCGCATGGATCAGGAAGCCGACCGCCGAGCGCGGCGAGGCATGCCAGTGGCGCACATCCTCGTCGACCGGCAGCACGGCCTCATGGCCGGCGAGCGGCTCGCGGATGATGTTGGAGAAGAAGCCCGAGGCCGCCTTGTTGGGCTTGCCGGGGCGAACGCAGATGGTCGGCAGGCGGATGCCGACGCCGTCGAAGAAGCCGCGGCGCGAATAGTCGGCGAGCAGCAGTTCGCCCATCGCCTTCTGGGTGCCGTAGGAGGTCAGCGGCGTCGTGAAGAACTCGTCGCCGATCGCCTCCGGGAAGGGCGCGCCGAAGACCGCGATCGAGGAGGTGAACACCATGCGCGGCTTGTAGCCGCCGCCGACGAGGCGGATGGCGTCGAACAGGAAGCGCGTGCCGTCGAGATTGATCCGGTAGCCCTTCTCGAAATCGGCCTCGGCCTCGCCCGACACGATGGCGGCGAGATGGAAGATCGCGCCCGGACGCGCGGCGATCAGGCGTTCGGCCTCGCCCGGCACCGACAGGTCGCCCTGCAGCGCGACGATCGGGAACGGCGCCTCGGGACGATCCGGCACGATCACGTCGGTCAGCGTCATGGCGGTGATCGGTGTCGCGCCGAGACGGCCGTCGCGGACCAGCCGCTCGGTCAGCTTGCGGCCGACCATGCCGGCGGCACCGATGATCAGGACATGCATGCGGAACTCTCCTCTTGGACGTCTTCAGCGTTTCTTGCGGTCAGTCGCTCCGGGCGGCCGACCAGGGTTCGAGCGTGACGGCGCCGGCAGCGTCGATTTCGACGAGACAATCCGCCGGCGCATGGTCCTCCAGATGGATCATGAGACCCTCGAAAAGCCGGGCCTGCAGCGCCAGGGGCCCGTTGGGCACGATGACGGCGAGGCCCGGATGCCGCGGCAGGCGCGCATAGATCCGCCGAAAATCGCGCCGGTTGTTGGTGACCAGTACGGCACCGCGCCCGACGGCCGCACCGGCGATCAGACCATCGGGCGTGCCGGCGAGGCCGAGCCGGACGACATGCTCTGCCAGATGGCCGCGCGCCGCAGCCAGATCGACCAGACGCCGGTGCAGGCATTCGTCGATCAGGAAATCGAGATTCACGGCGCCGAAGGTCCGAGCGGGATGCCGCGCGCTTGCGCCCAGCGGCTGACCGCATCGACGGCATCGGCAGGAAGGCTTGGATATCCGTCCAGAATCTCGGCCGCAGACGCGCCGCTGCGCAATTCAGCGACGATGGTCATTGCGGGAACGCGGGTTCCCGAGACGCATGGCATGCCACCCAGGATGTCGTCCCGTTCGACGACCCCGCTGTGGACTGCGGCCCGTTCTCCCGATGCGGTCGCCATGACGCGTCTCCCGAAACCCCGGTGCCAGTCTAGCGCCTTCCCGCCTTCCGGCCCAGCCTCAGAGCGCGAAGCCGCCGTCGGCGAGGTGGATCTGGCCGGTCGTGTAGCTGGACTCGTCGGAGGCCAGATAGACAGCGAGCATGGCGATCTCCTCGGCCTTGCCGAGCCGGCCCATCGGCTGGCGGTCGACGAAGGCCTGGCGCACGGTCTCGACGGCCTGTCCGGTGTTGCGCGCCAGCGTGGTGATCCGGTCGTCGAGCGAGGGGCTCTCGATCGTGCCCGGGCAGATCGCGTTGGCGCGGATGCCGCGCTTGATATAATCGGCGGCGACCGCCTTGGTCAGGCCGATCACGGCCGCCTTGGTGGCGCCGTAGACGTAGCGGTTCGGGATGCCGCGCACGGAGCCGGCGCCGGACGCGATGTTGACGATCGAGCCGATCCCCTTCTCCAGCATGCCGGGCAGGAAGGCCTTGATGGTCCGGTGCATGGACTTGACGTTCAGGTCGAACGAGAAGTCCCAGTCATGCTCGGAGCAGTCGAGCACCGTGCCGTGATGCACGAAGCCGGCGCAGTTGAACAGGATGTCGACCGGACCGACCGCCTCGGCGAGCGCCATCACGGCCGGGGTCGACAGCACGTCGAGCTTGTGCACCTCGGCGACGCCGCCATCCTTGAGGTCGGCGATCTTGGCGAGATCGAGATCGGTCGCGATCACATGCGCGCCCTCGGCCGCGAAGGCGAGCGCGGTCGCCCTGCCGATGCCCGCACCCGCAGCCGTGCAGAATGCCCGCTTGCCTGCCAATCGCCCCGCCATTCCATCCTCCCGTGACGTTCTTGGTGTCGGATCCTTCATAGGCCGGAACGGATTCGGGGAAAAGCCGGAATGCGGTATTCCTCTGATGATTGAAATGCGCAGCCCGTTCACCGCCGCCGGCCGCGCGCAGCGGGCCGTCGCCCTGCGTCAGGCGTCCTCAGAGGCGGCGCACCATATGGGTGATGCGCCGGCTGCCATCGTCGTCGATCCGCTCGATCGCGAAGCCCTTGCGGGCGTACCAGTCGACATTGCGCACCAACAGGGCGTTGGTCAAAAGCCGCAGCGTGTCGCGGCCGAGTTGCCCGGCACGGATCTCCGCGGCCGCGAGGAGCCGATTGCCGAGACCCGACCCCTGCGCCGCAGGCGCGACCGACAGATTTTCGATGTAGAGATCGTCCGGCCTGAGATCGAGGATCAGGGCGCCGGCCAGCACGCCGTCCTGGTCCGCGAGCCAGACCTCCCAGTCCCGCAGCACCGCGCCATAGTCCCATTCCATGGGGATGGGCGTGCGGCCGATGATCCGCGCGTTGGCCGCATAGGCCGCCCGCTGCAACGCCTCGAGGGCCCCGCGGTCGTCCATCCCGGCGCGGCGCAGGCCTGCGAGGGTGCCGGTCATCCCCGCGCCTTGCCGGTGAACGTGCCGAGCGACTGCTTCTGATGCCCGTCCGCGTCGAAATTCTCCGGTGCCAGCCAGGCCGCATAGGCGGCCTTCAGGGCCGGCCATTCGCTGTCCAGGATGGAGAACCAGGCGGTGTCGCGGTTGCGGCCCTTGACGATCATGTGCTGGCGGAAGACGCCCTCGGGCAGGAAGCCGAAGCGCACGGCGGCCCGCTTGGACGGGCCGTTGCCGTTGTCGCATTTCCATTCGAAGCGGCGGTTGCCGAGGTCCTCGAAGACATAGTGCATCAGCAGATGGATCGCCTCGGTCGCGATCGGCGTCTTCTGCAGCGTCGGCGAGAAGAAGATGTGGCCGACCTCGATGACGCCGCTGGCCGGCCGGATTTCCATCAGCGTCGCGCAGCCGAGGGCCTTGCCGGTCGCCTTGTCGAGGATGGCGAAATAGAGCGGGTCGGTCAGGCTGTCGCGGGTGCCGAGCCAGGCCTGGAAGGCGGCCTCGTCGGCGAAGGGGCCGTAGGCGAGCCAGGTCCATACGGCCGGATCCGCCACCCCGCCGGCCCAGATGTCCGGTCCGTGCCGTGCCGCGTCGAGCTTCTCGATCCGGGCGAAACGGCCCTCCCGCGTGACGGGTTGCGGCGGCAGGGCGGGCTTCGGCGCTGTCATCAGGGCATGTCCGGTCGTGAACGGGTTTCCGATGCGTCAAACTAGCGCCGGGGCCGGTCGGAAGACCAGCCCCGCACAGGACATGACCGGAATGCGGCGGAACGGCGGACCGGCGCTCAGGCCGCCTTGATGCCGGCGAAGAAGCCGTCCATCCGGGTCTCCAGCCGCTTGGCCTCCGCCGTCAGGGACTCGGCGAGCCCGAGCAGGCCCTCGGCGCTCTTCGCGGTTTCGACGACGCCCTCGTCGACGCTGCCGATGGTGTGGTCGACCTCGCCGGTCGCCCGGGCGGCCTCGGAGACGTTGCGGGCGATCTCGTTGGTCGAGGCACCCTGCTCTTCGACGGCGGCGGCAACCTGCATGGTCAGCGCGTCGATGGTGCGGATCGTGGACTGGATCTCCTCGATGGCGGCGACCGACTGGCGGGTCGTGGCCTGGACGGCGACGACCTGCTGGGCGATCTCCTCGGTCGCCTTGGCGGTCTGGCCGGCCAGTGCCTTGACCTCGTTGGCCACCACCGCGAAGCCGCGGCCCGCCTCGCCGGCCCGCGCCGCCTCGATGGTCGCGTTGAGGGCCAGGAGATTGGTCTGCGCCGCGATCGACTGGATCAGACCGACCACGTCGCCGATGCGCTGGGCGGCCGTGTCGAGGCTCTGCATGGCGCCCGACGACCGTTCGGCGGTGACCACGGCCGCCCGCGCGGTCGAGGCGGCCTCGGCGACGCGGCGGTTGATCTCCCCGATCGACGCCGAAAGCTCTTCGGCGGCGGCCGCGACGGTCTGCACATTGACGGTCGTCTGCCGCGAGGCCTGGGCCATGGTGCGGGTGCGCCGCTTGGAATCCTCGGCCGTGTCGATCTGCGAACGGGCCGACCCGGCGACGCGGGCGGCGAGGTCGACGACGCTGGTCAGCGCGGCGGCGGCATCGCCCTCGAAATTGCGCACCGAGGTCTCCAGGCGGGTCTGCCGTTCGCCGCGCGCCCGGCTTTCGCCTTCCAGCGAGAGCTTCAGGCGTTCGGAATTGGCCACCGCCTCGCGGAAGACCTCGACGGTCCCGGCCATCGTGCCGATCTCGTCGCTCCGCCCGCGCTCCGGCACCGTGACCGCGGTGTCGCCGCGCGCGATCCGCTCCATCGCGGCCGACAGGGCGATGATCGGACGGGCGATGCCGGCCCGGGCCATCCACATGCCGAACAGGCTGAGCAGGAAAGCCAGGAGCACCGCCCCGACCACCAGCATGACGCCGGTCGCATGAACCGCCTCGCCGTCGTCGGCGATCCGGTTCGACGCCCGATCGAGCGAGGTGGCGAGGGCCTCGAGATCCTTGTTCAAGGCCGAGCGGACCGCCCGGTTCTGATCGTTGTCGCCGAGCGCCCGGGCGGCGGCCGGCCCCTCGGCAAGGCCGCGGGCCGCCATGTCCAGGCGGAACTGGCGGAACTGGTCGACCCGGCCGCGCATCTCGTTGAAGAGCGCGCGATCTTCAGGCTCGACGCGCGCCTCCCAGCCGCGCACCACCTCGACCATGCGGTCGAGGTTGCGGGCCATGCCGTCGGCGAACGGCTTCGCGGCGGCGGCATCCTTGGCCATGTAGATGCCGCGTGAATCCATCACGACGGCATAGATCAGACCGTTCAACTTCTCGATGTCGGCGTTGCTGCGAAGGACATTCTCCAGACGAACCGCCAGCTTCTGGTCGCTGTTCGACTGCCAGATCGCCGCCACGCCCGTGATCAGCGTGGCCACCAAGACCAGGGCGAAAAGGGCCGATAGCCTGGTCGAAATGCTCAAACGTCTCAGCATGGGAATCCAACGCGTTAACACATGGTATTTACTTGATATATTGAAATTATGAAACGATCGTAAATTACAAAATAACATTAGAAAATGCTGATCTTTCCGCATCTCCGTGCCGCGGAACGCACAAGCAGGCAGGTCGCCTGCATCACGGCCCAATAGAGCTACGATGCAGGCAGGTCCCGTCGACGATCACTTCACCAGGATGTTCTTGAACAGCCAGGGATCGCCCTCGTCGATGTCTTCCGGGAACAGGCCGGGCCGGCCGACGAGCGGGGTCCAGTCCGTATAGACGCCGACGACGGGCCCGAGATACGGCCGCTGCACCTGCAGGCAACGGCGATAGTCCATCTCGTCCGCCTCGACGATACCCGCCTCCGGATTGTCGAGCGCCCAGACCATGCCGGCGAGCACGGCCGAGGACACCTGCAGGCCGGTGGCGTTCTGGTAGGGGGCGAGCATGCGCGTCTCCTCGATGGAGAGCTGCGAGCCGTACCAGTAGGCATTCTTGGCGTGGCCGTAGAGGAGAACGCCGAGTTCGTCGATGCCGTCGACGATCTCGTGCTCGTCGAGGATGTGGTTGGCCGCCTGCTTGACGCCGGCCGCGCCGAACATCTCGTGCAGCGACAGCACGGCATCGTTCGACGGATGATAGGCATAGTGGCAGGTCGGCCGGTATTTCGGATTGCGACCCTCGCCGACCGTGAAGTAGTCGGCGATCGAGATGGATTCGTTGTGGGTGACCAGGAAGCCGTATTGGGCGCCCGGGGTCGGGCACCAGGAGCGCACGCGGGTATTGGCGCCCGGCTGCATCAGATAGATGGCGGCCTGGCAGCCGGTCTCGTGCCGGCGGCCGTTGGAGGGCATCCAGGTCTCGTGCGTGCCCCAGCCGAGTTCGGCCGGCTGCAGGCCCTCGGAGACGAAGCCCTCGACCGACCAGGTATTGACGAACACGTCGGCCGGCTTCGGATTCTTGGAGCGCTGCGTGTCGCGCTCGGCGATGTGGATGCCCTTGACGCCGACGCCGCGCATCAGGTCCGCCCAGCCGGCGCGATCCTTCGGCTCCTCGAAGGCATGGCCGGTGTCGCGGGCGATATCGACCAGCGCCTGCTTGACGAACCAGGACACCATGCCGGGGTTGGCGCCGCAGCAGGAGACCGCCGTGGTGCCGCCCGGCGAGCGCGCCTTCTCGGCGCGCACGGTCTCGCGCAGCGCATAGTTCGAGCGCGCGGCCGCACCGGCATTCTTGTCGAAATAGAAGCCGAACCAGGGCTCGACGACGGTATCGATATAGAGCACGCCGAGTTCGCGGCAGAACTTCATCAGGTCGAGCGAGGAGGTATCGACCGAGAGATTGACGCAGAAGCCCTGTCCGCCGCCCTCGGTCAGGAAGGGCGTCAGCAGTTCGCGGTAGTTCTCGCGGGTGACCGGCTGATGGACGAAGCGATAGCCGCGCTCGTCGACCAGCTTGCGGTCGCCGTCGAAGGGATCGATCACCGTCAGGCGCGACTTGTCGAAGGAGAAGTGACGCTCGATGAGCGGCAGCGTGCCCTTGCCGATCGAACCGAAGCCGATCATCACGATCGGACCGGTGATGGTGTGGTAGACGGGCCAGTCGGTCATCGGGCTACTCCGTGCGCCACCTCGGGCGGGCTTTGTGATTTTGGTATTGCTGCGTCGCAATAGCGCGAAGGGGCCGACCGAATCAATCGAATCGACGGTCGCAGCGCGATTGAGCGGTCAGGCCGCAGGGTCGCAGTCCCGGAAGGGCGCGCGGCCGGCCCCGGCCGTGGCCGGCACCGTCCGGCCGCATGCCCGCCGGTCTCGGCCCCCGGCGCGGACGCCGCGCCGGCGGAATCCCATGACGGGCCGCGGAGGCCGCGACGGCGGCGTCGTGTGGCGGGCGCGATCAGCCCGCCTTCCGCAAGCGGTCGACGACCGGTGCGGTGCCGAAGACGGCCTCGACGGTTTCGAGCCGTTCGGCCGGGGCTCCCGTCGGCAGGACGAGGCCCGCCGCACCGGCGAGCGCGCCGGGCTGGAGCTCCAGCGCCAGCAGGCGGTGCGGCTCGTAGGGGCCCGGCAGGCGCATCGCCCCGGTCGCGGCCGCCGAGAAGCCGAAGCGCTCGTAGTAGGCCGGATCGCCGACCAGGATCCCCGCCGCATGGCCGGCTTCCGCGGCCCGGCCGATGGCGAGCCGCATCAGGGCCGCGCCGATGCCGCGGTCGCGCCGCGACGGATCGACCGCGAGCGGGCCGAGCAGCAGGACCGGGCGCGCGTCGGCCTGGCCGAACACGGCCGCATGCCACAGGCGCACGGTGCCGACGATCGCGTCGCCGTCGCGGGCGACCAGCGACAGGCCGGCGGCCGGACGGCGGCCGTCGCGGAAGCGGGCGGAGGTCTTGGTGAAGCGGGCCTGGCCCATCACGCGGTCGAGGAGGCCCTCGCGCGCGACCGCATCGGCCGCCGCCTCGGTGTCGTAGACGATCATGGCAGTGACTTTCCGGGAAACCCGCAGCGCCGGTCGGTTCCGGCTCGGATCGGACAAGCCGGCGGAGGGATCCGCCGGACGCTCGTCGCGAGGTCGCAACGCGCCGTCAGGCGCGCCCGAACTCCTCGGAAAGGCCGGCAGTGCCGGCCGGAGGCCCGTGAGCCTCGGAAGCGGGATCGATCGGAGGCCGCAGGCGGCCCGCCGGCGTCCGTCTCAGATCACGTAGGCCTTCAGCGGCGCGAAGCCGTTGAAGGCGACGGCCGAGTAGGTGGTCGTATAGGCGCCGGTGCCTTCGATCAGAACCTCGTCGCCGATCGCCAGCGAGACCGGCAGATCGTAGGGGGTCTTCTCATAGAGCACGTCGACGGAATCGCAGGTCGGGCCGGCGATCACGCAGGGCGTCTTCTCGTCCGTGTCGCGCTCGGTCAGGATCGGATAGCGGATCGCCTCGTCCATGGTCTCGGCGAGACCGCCGAACTTGCCGATGTCGAGATAGACCCAGCGCACGTCGTCCTTGACCGACTTCTTCGAGATCAGCACGACCTCGGCCTTGATCACGCCGGCGCCGCCGACCATGCCGCGACCCGGCTCGATGATCGTCTCGGGCAAGCGGTTGCCGAAATGCTTGCGGATCGCCGAGGTGATCGACTGGCCGTAGGCACCGACCTCCGGGACCTGACGCAGATACTGGGTCGGGAAGCCGCCGCCCATGTTGACCATCTTCAGCGTGATGCCGCGCTCGGCCATCTCGCGGAAGATCGACGCGGCCGACGCCAGGGCGCCGTCCCAGGCTTCGGTGTTGCGCTGCTGCGAGCCGACATGGAACGACACGCCATAGGCTTCCAGGCCGAGACGATGGGCATGCTCGAGCACGGCCGGCGCCATCTCCGGATCGCAGCCGAACTTGCGCGACAGCGGCCATTCGGCATCGGCGCCATCCGACAGGATGCGGCAGAAGACGCGGGCGCCGGGCGCCGAACGGGCGATCTTCTCGACCTCGGCCTCGCAATCGACCGCGAACAGTCGGATGCCGATCTGATGGGCGCGCGCCACGTCGCGCTCCTTCTTGATCGTGTTGCCGAAGGAGATGCGGTCCGGGGTCGCGCCGGCGGCGAGCGCCATCTCGATCTCGGGGATCGAGGCGCAGTCGAAGCACGAGCCGAGATCGGCGAGCAGCGACAGCACTTCCGGCGCCGGGTTGGCCTTGACCGCGTAGAAGACGCGGGTGTCCGGCATGGCGCGGGCGAAGGACATGTATTTTTCGCGCACGACGTCGAGGTCGACCACCAGGCAGGGACCCTCGGGACGGCGGGTGCGCAGGAATTCACGAATACGAGCGGTCATGGGGTCAGACTCCCGATCCTCGACGGCCACGAAAACCCCCGATCGCGACGCCCTTTCGGGGCCGTTCGGATCGGGCTCTCGCCGGCGGATCCGCGTCAGCGGACCCGAAGGCTTTTCGGGAGACGGCCACGCGAGCGCCGGACCGCGATGGAGACGGTCCGTCGGCTCGGGGAACGCGCCCCGATGAGCCGGCTCTTCGCCGGCGGTCCCATCGACGCCTGTGCGGGGCGACGATGGCCCGACTGCCTCAGCGTCCGGACTTGTCGGGACTGGACCCCGACGAGCCCGAATGCGAAGCATTCGGTCGTTGCTGCCATGGATTGGAACGGGAAACCCGATCCGCACGTCCGGCAAGGAAGTAGTTGCCTCTTCAGTGACCCCGGCCTTTGGAGAGCCGGCAGAGACCAAAAAAGCCCTCTACGTCGTTGCTTCAAGCCGCGTTCCCGGCGTGAGACGCCGAGTGCGCCGGTTCTGATCTCCGGCTGCCGGTTTGCCCAGGCGACCTCCGGGCCTCTTGTCCCTCGGGTGTCGCCTACCGGCACGCAGCCACAGGCACGTGCGAAATTGGGCGAGGGGTGAAATAGGTCCAACCGCCCCCGGATGCAAGCGCTATTTTCGTCATAATTGGATTTCGCAGATTTCGCATCCCGGCCAACATATTAGCGACGTTCTGACGGGCCCGTGACGGCCTCTCCGGCGACACCCGGGACGCAACCCTCGGGACCAATCGGTCGACTCGCCCGTCGGCAGGCCCCCGAACGCCATGCGGCGCCGGATTCCCTTCCGGGAACCGGCGCCGCACAGGTCTTTCGGACGGTCGAGGAGATCAGGCGAAGGCGGGCTTGCGGCCGGCCTCCGGCAGCAGCGCGAAGGCGCCGGCGCCGAGGAAGACCTGCGCCAGGGAGGCGACCGCCAGGAACACCGGATATTCCCAGCCGCCGTTCGGGGCCGAGAAGACCCAGCCGTTGCCGCCATGGCCGAAGATGGCCGCGCCGAGCATCAGCGGGACATAGAGGGCGGCGATCGGGCGGACCAGGACGCCGGCGATCAGGGCGAGGCCGCCGCCGACTTCGAGCGCGATGGTCGCATAGGCGGCGATGGCCGGCAGGCCCAGGCTGCCGAAGTAGCCGACCGTACCCGGAATCGTGAAGACGAGAACCTTGAGCAGGCCGTGGGAAAGGGCCATCACACCGAGGGCAAGACGGAGAGCGAGAGCGCCATAGGCGGGATCAAGACGGTTCATGACAGGACTCCAATCTGGAAAGACGGCCCGGTCAGGTTCGGGAGGGCGGGGGCCGTTGGTGAGCCGAGAGATAGCCATCCAACCCATCTATTGACAATCATCGCATCAAGAGACGTATTGTTCGACAAACGGAGACGATTGAATTTGGATACCGTCACCCGCATGCAGGCCTTCATCGCCGTGGTCGAGGCCGGCGGCTTCTCGGCCGCGGCCCGCCGCACCGCCAAGTCGAAGGCGCTGATCTCCAAATATGTGAAGGATCTCGAGGACGAGCTCGGCGTCCGGCTGCTCAACCGGACGACCCGGCAATTGTCCCTGACCGAGGTCGGCCAGGCCTATTTCCGCGAGGCCGGCGAGATCCTGCAGCGGATCGACGATCTCGCCGACAGCGTGCGCGACACCCATCGCGAGCCGCGCGGCCTCCTCAGGATCTCCGCGCCGCGCAGCTTCGGCGATGCCGAACTCGGCCATGCGATCATGGAGTTCCTGGTCGCCCAGCCGCAGATCGCGGTCGACCTGCGCCTCGACGACCGCTTCGTCGATCTGGTCGAGGAGGCCTTCGATGTCGCCATCCGGATCACCGAACTGACCGATTCCAGCCTGATCGCCCGCCGACTCGCCGATTTCCGCAGCGTCTTGACCGCCTCGCCGGCCTTCCTGGCGGAACGGCCGCGGCCGCAGACGCCGGCCGACCTGATCGGCCAGCCCGGCATCATCGACACCAACTATCGCGGCCGGCACAACTGGGCCTTCCGGGACGGCGAGGAACGGGTCGTCATTCCGATGGCGCCGCGGATCGAGGTCAACAGCCCCGAGGTCGCCCGCCTGGCGGCGCTGAGGGGCCTGGGCTATGCGCGGCTGCCCTGGTTCACGGCGCGCGAGGCCTTGGCCGACGGCCGTCTGGTCGCCCTGCTCGAAGACTACGAGCCGCGTTCGACCGCGATCTACGCGGTCTATCCGCACCGCCGGCATCTGTCCGGCAAGGTCCGCGTCTTCGTCGACTTCCTGGTCGGCTGGTTCGACAGTTGCCGCCAGAAAGGCTTCTCGGCCACGCCGCCGCCGGCGCGCGTTGCCGCTCTGGTGCCATCTTCGTGATCTTCATGCTGGCTCAGAATCGGCGCATGCTCCCGCCCACCCGAACGGCAGGTCCCATGGTGAACCTCTCCCGCGCCTCCATCGCGTTGCTCGCTGCCCTGGGCGCCTGGTTCGGCGCCGCCGGCCCCGCGGCGGCCCATCCGCATGTCTTCGTCGACGCCCGCGCCGAACTGGTCTTCGATGGCAAAGGCCAGATCAGTGCGATCCGCCAGGTCTGGCGCTTCGACGACGCCTTCTCGGCCTTCGCCACGCAGGGCTTGGACACCGACGGCGACGGCAAGTTCTCCAAGGAAGAGCTGCAACCGCTCGCCAAGATCAATGTCGATTCTCTGAAGGAATACGACTATTTCACCTTCCTGAAGCTCGCCGGCAAGCGCAAGGGCTTCAAGCTGCCGTCCGAATACTGGCTGCAGATGCGCGACGGCTTCCTGACGCTGTTCTACACCCTGCCGCTGATCGAGCCGATCGCCGCCAAGGGCACGGCCGTGGAACTGGAAGTCTACGACCCCGGCTATTTCGTCGACTTCACCCTGGTCGAGCAGGAGCCGGCCCTCCTGGTCGGCAGCCCGCCCGGATGCAGCATCGACGTGCACAAGAAGGGCGAGCCCGAGGGCGCGACGGCCGCGATCCTCAGCCAGATTCCGGCCACCGAGCGCGAACTGCCGGCCGACCTGCAGGCCGTCACGCGCCAGTTCGCCAACCGCATCACCGTCAAATGCCCGTGACGGGTGGGAGCCGGCCATGATCCGATCGCGCCGCCTCGCCCTCCTGCTTCTCGCCGCCGCAGTCGTCCTGGCCGCCGCCGGCGGCAGCGTCGATGCGGCCGGCCCGTTCGGGGTCGCGGCGCCCGAGGCCGGCGGCGGGGGCGGCACCGGCCTCTTCGGCTGGATCGCCCAGCAGCAATCCGCCTTCTATCGGGCGCTGACCGGCGCCGTCCGGGCGCTCAAGACCGATCCGACCGCCGTGGCCGGGCTGGTCGGTCTCGCCTTCGCCTATGGCGTGTTCCATGCCGCCGGCCCCGGGCACGGCAAGGCCGTGATCGCCTCCTATGTGGTCGCCAACGGCGAGACGCTGAAGCGCGGCGTGCTGCTGTCCTTCGTGTCCGCGCTGTTCCAGGCGCTGACCGCGATCCTGTTCGTCGCCGCAGCGGTTTTCGTCCTCAACCTGACCAGCATCGCCATGACCGAGGCGACCCGCGGCCTGGAACTGGCGAGCGGCAGCCTGATCACCGCGCTCGGCCTGTGGCTGGTCTGGACCAAGGCGCTGCGGCGCGGCCGCGTGTTCTCCGCCCTGGCGCAACCGGCCATGGCCGGAGGCCCCGCCGGCCTTTCGGGCGCGGCCTTCGATCATGCCCACGGTCCGGACTGCGGCCACAGCCCGACCCTGCGGCTGGCCCGCCCCGGCGGCCCCGGCCCTAAGCCGGCCCGGTTTCAGCCGGTCGTCGCCTGCGAGGATTGCGGCCACCTGCATGCGCCCGATCCGCGCCAGCTCACCGACCCCCTGTCGCTCCGGCGCGCGCTGTCGGCCGTGGTCTCGGTCGGCATCCGGCCCTGCACGGGCGCGCTGATCGTGCTGGTCTTCGCCTTCTCGCAGAAGCTCTGGTGGGCCGGCGTGCTGGCCACGCTGGCGATGGCGGTCGGCACCGGCCTGACCGTCGCCGTGCTGGCGAGCCTGGCCGTCTCGGCGAAGAGCTTCGCCCTCGGACTGGCCGGGTTCGACAGTCCCTGGAGCACGCGCATCGTCCGCGGCGCCGAAATCCTCGGCGCACTGGCGATCCTGACGATGGGCATCCTGATTCTCGGCGCCACCCTGGTCGGCGGCCCGCCCATGGCGGGCTGAAGGCCGCAGCAGGTCCCAAGCCGGCGACCGGATCGGCTCCCCATCGGGGGAGCCTAGCGAGCTTCCGGACGCACCGCCGACGGCCGCGACCGGGCCGTGCGGATCATTCCGCGCCTTCCTCGTCCGGCACGGCTTCCTCTTCGGGCGTCGGCTCGTCGTCGGGCGGGATGGCGACGCCGGTCAGGTTGCGCTCGATTTCGCGCAGCAGCTTGCGGATGCGCTTGCGATCCTTGTCGTCGAACCCGGCGAGTGCCTCCTTCTCGAGGCGCTTCCAGGCCTTGTCGACATCCTCGATCCGGGCGCGTCCGATCTCGGTCAGATGCACCCGGGCGAGGCGGCCGTCGGTTTCCGACGCGGCTCGACGCACCAACCCTTGAGCGGCCAGCCGCGTGATCATCTTGGTGACGGTCGGCGGCTGCACGCTCAAGGCCTGGGCGAGTTGGGTCATGGTCTGACCGTCCGTCTCGGCCAGCGATTTCAGGACCGTTTCCTGTCCTGGATGCAGGCCGATCCGGGCGAGATGCGTCCCGGAGCGGGCGCGGTGGGCCTTGGCGGCCTGGGCGAGCCGATAGGTGATCGTCTTGCGATAGCTGAAGCTCATGATGAATTGTCGCGTAACACCCTTGCATGTCAATTTCGTATCAGTCGCGCGCGGATTCCGGTGCGACGCCCTTTGACCTTTCCCGATAGGTCTTCCCTTTCGGCATGTTCGCCAAAAATGCCGCATTGCCGGGCCGGATCTCACGGGCCATCCTTGGCGCGCTCGGAGGAAATGGGCGCGGGCCGGCTCACGGGCCGGTCCGCGTTTCTTCCGCGCCGATCCCGCCGGACGGGTCCGGTCGGCCGGCTCAGAACGCCTTCATTTCGCGTTCGACCTGATCCAGGAAGGCCTTGCGGCGTTCCGGCGTGGTGTTGTTCATGTCGTAATGGGCGATGTAGCGCACCGATCCGGTGCGCCGGATCACGGCACGCAACGAGCGGGTGACGATCTTGCGCGGCGGATCGCCGGCCAGGAAGGCGCGCCAGCGGGTGCCGCCATAGGTGGTCACCGCCGCGATCTTGCGGATGTTGAAGAGGTTCGGCTTCCAGGAGCCGCCCTCCATCCGGAACGAGACGCCGGGCAGGAAGACCTTGTCGAAGAAGCCCTTCAGAATGGCCGGGAAGCCGAAATTCCAGATCGGCGTGGAAATCACGATGGCCTCGGCCGCCAGCACCCGCTCGACATAGCCGGCGACCGGTCCGCGATTGGCCGGAACGGTATGATAGTTGAGCCGATCCTCCCGGCTCATCACCGGATTGAAGCCCTCGGCATTGAGGTCGCAGTCGTCCACCTCATGGCCCGCGGCCCGCAACGTCTCGACGATCCGGGCATGGATGGCCGCGTTGAAGCTCGTTTCGACGGGATGGGCAAACAGCACGAGAATCTTCATCGACAACCAGGCTCCAGGTAAAAAGCACGCAGGCCCCCTGCCCCGTTCCCGCACCCTCCCCTTCTCCCCGGCGGGGCGAAGGGGAAGGAGGCGTGAGATTCGGAGGGGGGTTATCCGGTGCCGAAGATCCTTGCCGCCCCCCTGCCCCGGCCCCGCGCCATCCCCTTCTCCCCTTGCGGGAGAAGGTGGCCGAAGGCCGGATGAGGGGTGGGATGCTGCGAGGGGCGAGAGACCGGCGGTCCGAGGTGGATTCCGGGGCCGGGAGGGCGGCAGAGGCCGCGATATTGCCCCCCGCATCCGCCCTTCGGGCCCCTTCTCGCCGACAGGGAGAACGGGAAGGAGGCGAGAGATTTGAAGGGGTTCGGGTGGCGCGACCGTTACGCACGGGCGGCGGCCGCGGCGAGGCCGGGGAAGAGGAACAGCTTGCCGGACGAGAAATCGAAATCCGGGTCTTCCCAGGCGATCATCTTGCCCGGATTGAGCAGTCCCTTCGGATCGGCCTCGCGCTTGAAGGCGAGCTGGATCGGATCGGACTGCTTCATGCCGCCCTCCTCCAGCGTGTAGCGGTGCGGATTGAAGATCGGGCAGCCGTTGGCCTCGTGCAGACGCATGATCTCGTCGAGGCGCGGCTCGCTGGTGTAGCGCACGATCGGCAGCCCGAAGCAGGTGACGCGCCCGTCGAAGCGGACGAACTCGCAATGCGCCGGCACCTCGTCGCCGAGGAGGCCGACCATCCGCTCGACGCTCTCGACATGGGTCGGGAACGGATAGAGGACCTGCAGATAGGTGATCGACGGATCGACCCGGAGGCCCCGCAGGGTGGTGTGGTTCCAGGCCAGTTCGTAGGCCGGCGGCAGGCTCTTCAACTCCTCGGCCGTCGCCTTGTCGGAGCGGTAGACGATCTCGGCCTTGCGGCGCGCCACGAAGGTCTCGAAGGCCCCCATCGCGTGCGGGGCGACCATCACGACCACGACCGACTGGTCACGGCGCAGGAATTTCTGGTGGCGCAGGAAGTAGTCGTAGGGCACCGGCGCGGCGATCGGGGCGATCTCCTTGACCAGGATTCCGTCCTCGTTGCCGAGCTCGTCGCCGAAACGCACCGCGGCCATGAAGTCGTCGAAGCCGACCAGCACGTCGATCCAGTCATAGGCGGCGGTCAGCGGCATCTCGACTTCGGTGATCACGCCGTTGGTGCCGTAGGCGTGCATCACCTTGGAGAGATCGTCGCCGGTGATGTCGAGCACGCGCGGGCTTGCCTCGCAGGTCACCACCCGGGCGCGGATCACGTTGCCGAGGTCGCGCAGGCCGCCCCAGTTGATCGAGCCGACGCCGCCGGATCCGCCGGCGATGAAGCCGCCGATCGTGGCCGTTCGATAGGTCGAGGGATGCAGCCGCAATTCCTGGCCGGAATGGGCGCGAGTGGCGGCATCGAGCTCGGAGATGACGATGCCGGCACCCGCCGTCACCGAGCCCGGCCGGATCGCGCCGACCTGCTTCAGCTCGGTCAGCGCCATCACGACGCCGCCGGAGAGCGGCATGGCCTGGCCGTAATTGCCCGTGCCGGTGCCCCGCGTCGTCACCGGCACGCCGGTCTCGTAGGCCGCGGCCAGGATGCGGATCACCTCGGCCTCGTCACGCGGGGTGACGATCAGATCGGCGGTGACATGGTCCAGCTGGCGCTTCAGGACCGGCGAGTACCAGTAGAAGTCGCGGCTCTTCTGCTTGACGATCTGGGCATTGTCCTCGATCCGGACGCCGTCGATCAGGGCCCGGAACTTCGCGAGATCGGCCATGGGTCACTCCGCTGAAGGCTCGGATCGGTTGTGCATCAGGTCGTCCAGTTCGCGATAGTCCGGCAAAGTGCGGTCGATCGCCCGGCCGCGCCGGAGCACGGTGCGGTCGGCCTGCGGGCGCGACAGGAACTCGGTCCAGCTGCGCGCCCGGAACAGTACCAGATCGGCCGGCGCACCCTCGGCGATCACGCCGAGATCGGGACGGCGCATGACCGCCGCCGGCGTGCGGGCGATCACGGCCGGCCAGTCGCCCATCGGATGGTCGAGATGCAGGATGCGCACGGCCTCGCGGAAGACCTCGACCGGGTCGAGATCGCCATAGGCGTAGAACGGATCGCGGGTGTTGTCGGAGGAAACCGCGACCGGAATGCCGCGCGCCTTCATCTCGTGCAGCAGGGTGACGCCGCGCCAGCGCGGGGTGCGGCCGGGCACGCGATCCTGCAGATACATGTTGCACATCGGCAGCGAGACGACGGCGATGCCGGCCTTCGCCATCAGGTCCAGCGTGCGGTCGACGGTCGCCTCGTCCTGGCGGGCGAGCGAGCAGCAATGGCCGACCGTGATCCGGCCCTGGAAGCCGGTCGCGAGCGCCGTCTCGGCGATCACCCCCAGGGTCTTGACCGTCGGATCGCCGGTCTCGTCGACATGGAAATCGAGATCGAAACCGTGCTCGGCCGCCTTGCGGAAGAGGGTCGCGAGCCCCGTCTCCAGTTCCGGCACCATATAGGTGACCGCGCCGAGGATGCCGGTCCCGTGCGCCGCCACCTCGGCCACGATGGCATCGACGAAGGCCTCGTCGGCGGCGAAATTGATGCCGAACAGCGGCGAGCCCTGCAGGTCGATCCGCCCTTCCCAGGCCTCGCGCATGGCCCGGAAGACCGGCCAGGAGATGCGGTGTTGCGGGGCGATCGAGTCGATATGGGTGCGGATCGCGGTGGTGCCGTGCGCATAGGCGCTGCGCAGCGCGAAATCCATGCGCCGGCGGACATCGTCGGCGGTCCAATGCGCCAGGCGGTCGGCAGAGACATTTTCCAGAGCGCCCTGGAAGGTGCCGTCCGGATTGCGCCGGCGCGGCCAGATATGGCCCTTGTCGAGATGGGTGTGCAGTTCGACGAAGCCGGGGAAGATCAGGCCGCGATCGAGATCGGCGACCGCGATGTCCTGCGGGGCGGCCGCGCCGGTCGGGGCGATGCGGGCGATCCGGCCGCCGGCGATCAGGATGTCGACGCCGGCGAGGCCGTCGCGGTCGGGCACGAGATCCACGCCGTCGACCAGCGCGACCGGCACGGTGGCATGCGCCAGGAACAGGGTATCGGCCTCGATCGGCTTCAGAAATCCGGTCTGCATCGGTCTCGTCTCAGCTTTCGCGGCGGATCGCGCTCTCGTGCCAGCGCCGCAGCGCCAGATGGGTGATCAGGCTGGTCAGACCGTAGATGGCGACGCCGGTCAGGGCGAGCAGCAAGAGCGCCACGAACATGCGCGGCACCAGCATGCGGTACTGCGCCTCCAGGATGCGGAAGGCGAGGCCGCCCTTGGCGCCGGCCGCGCCGGCGGCGAATTCCGCCACCACCGAGGCGATCAGCGCCAGTCCGCCGGCAATCCTCAGTCCGGTCAGCAGATAGGGCAGGCTCGACGGCAGCTTCAGGAGCCAGAGGGTCTGGCCGGGGCTCGCGCGGTAGAGCTTGAACAGATCGAGCAGATTGTGGTCGACGCTCTTCAGGCCCTGGGTGGTGTTGGCCAGGATCGGGAAGAAGGTGACCAGCAGCGCGCAGGAATAAAGCGTGGTCGTGGTCTCGAAGAAGATCAGCAGGATCGGCGCGATGGCGATGATCGGCGTCACCTGCAGGATGACCATGTAGGGGGCGAGCGCGTAGTCGAGCCAGCGGAACTGGACGACCACGATCGCCAGCGCGACGCCCGACACCATGGCGATCAGCAGCGCCACGCCGGTGATGGTCAGCGTCGTCTGCAGCGCGGGCAGCAGCGACGGGATGTCGCGGAAGGTGGCGAGGTAGACGGTGATCGGGCTCGGCAGCAGGTAGCCTGGCACGGCGTTGAGCCGCACATAGGCCTCCCAGGAGCCGATCAGCACCACCAGCAGCACCAGCGGCAGCACGACCTTCGGCAGCCAGGCGGGCAGCCCGCCGGCGGCGCGGGACGCACCGCCCTCTTCGTCGTCGATCACGGGTCCGGGCGCGGTCATAGGTGGTCGTTGGCTCCCATGGCGGCGTGCAGGGCGTCGGAGGCCTTGCGGCAATATTGCGCATAGACCTCGGAGGTGCGGAAATCCTCGCCGCGCGGGCCGGGCACGTCGATATCGATCTCGGCGACGACGCGGCCGGGCCGGGCGGCCATCACGACGATGCGGCTGGACAGATAGACCGATTCGAAGACCGAATGGGTGACGAAGACGACCGTCCAGCCGAGTTGTTCGCGCAGGCGCAGGATGTCGTTGTTGAGCTTGAAGCGCGTGATCTCGTCGAGCGCCGCGAAGGGCTCGTCCATCAGCAGGATCTTCGGCTGGGTGACCAGGGCGCGCGCGATCGAGACGCGCATCTTCATGCCGCCGGACAGCTCGCGCGGATAGGACTCGGCGAATTTCGCCAACCCGACCAGCTCCAGCGCGTGCATGATGTCGGCCCGGGCGGCCGCCTTGGAGATGCCCTTCAGCCTGAGCGGCAGCCAGACATTGCCGAACACGGTCGCCCAGGGCATCAGCGTCGGCTCCTGGAAGACGAAGCCGATCTCCCGGTCCGGGCGTCCGTCGGGATCGTAGGTCGCCGACGGCCAGTCGACCGTGCCGGTCGAGGCGGTGGCGAGGCCGGCGATGATCCGGAGCGCGGTCGACTTGCCGCAGCCGGACGGTCCGAGCAGCGAGATGAACTCGCCCTGGCGGATGTCCAACGCCATGTCGGACAGCGCCACCGTCCCGTTGGAGAATGTCTTGGAGATCGCCTTCAGCGAGACGATCGGCTTGCGGCTGTCGGTCATCAGGGATGCTGCACCTTGGTCACGGACCTTGCGGTCCCGGGCGACGCAGCGCAGGGCCGCGTCCTCGTGTCGCGAATGGGCCGGACCGGGCCGCCGGCCCGCGCGAGTCCGGCCGACCCGTCAGGGTCCGGGGACCGCCGATCCAGGCGACCCCCGGAGCAATCGTCGGACCGCGCCGCTCGGGCGCCCGCCCGGGTCTCAGCCGCCGGCGAGCTTCTTCTTCACGTCGAGCCCGACGCCCTTGCAGACGAACTTGGCGGTGAAGGACTTCTTGTAGTCGACCGAAGGATCGACCACCTTGGCGGAAACCATCTTGTCGAAGAAGGACTTGTGCTGCGCATCGACCATGCAGCCGATGCCCTTGGTCAGCGCCTCGCCCGATTCGACGATGCCATATTCCTTCATCTTGGCGATCGAATAGGCGATCTGGTCGTCGGACATGTCGGGATTGTCGGCCTTGATCGCCGCGTTGGCGGCCTTGTTGTCGCCGTAGAGATAGTTGTACCAGCCGATCATGGTCGCATCGACGAAGCGCTGGACCAGTTCGGGCTTATCATCGACCAGCTTCTGGGCCGTCTCGATGGTGGTCGAGTAGGTATCGAAGCCGTTGTCGGCGAGCAGGAACAGCTTGGGCTTCCAGCCGGCCTGCTTCTCGACCTGATAGGGCTCGGAGGTGATGTAGCCCTGCTGGGCCGACCTCTTGTCGGCGATGAACGGCGCCGGGTTGAAGGTATAGGGCTTGTACTGCTCGTCCTTGAAGCCCTTATAGGCGACCTTCATCCACTGGAAGTAGGAGATGTAGCCGTCCTTGCCCATGAACAGGGTCGGCAGCTTGGCCAGATCCTCGAACTTCTCCAGGCCCTGGTCGGGATGGGCGATGAGGACCTGCGGATCCTTCTGGAAGATCGCGCCGACGACCACGAAGGGCACGTTGTTCTTCACGCTGTCGAGCGACTGCAGCATGTTGCCGCCCATGTAGAAGTCGATCTTGCCGGCCAGCAGCAGCGTGCGGTTGGCCGCCTGCGGACCGCCCTGCTTGATGGTCACGTCGAGGCCGTACTTCTTGTAGGTGCCGTCGGCGACCGCCTGATAGTAGCCGCCATGCTCGGCCTGGGCGAGCCAGTTGGTGCCGAAGGTGACCTTGTCTTCGGCACTGGCGCCGACCGTCATTGCCCCCGCCAGGATGGCCGCGACCGTGCCGGTTGCCGTGATCCTGCGATCGAACAGACCCATTTTCCACTCCTCCTTGCGGAATCACGGACGCCTTGACCGCGCCGCCACTGATTTGACCGTACGGTTGAGCAAGCGACGTGCCAGTCCCGCAGCGGCATGTCCGTGCAGTCAGCCCCGCCCCCTGTGGCACCGTCCCTCCGCATACGTTCGGGAGCACGCCCAGACCGTAAGCATATGCGCGTATTTTATGCAGGTCGAGCCGATTGCTGGCGCCTTGAAGGCACCGCGACAACTGCCTAGGCTCTGGTCATGACCACGAAACGCCCGCTCGCCCCCACCTCGATCCGTCCGCCCTTCGCCCGCTACAGCCACGGCGTGGAGGTCGCCCCTGGCGCCCGCCTGGTTTTCGTCTCCGGTCAGCTCGGCGTCCGCGCCGACGATACCGTCCCGGAGGATGCTGCCGAACAGGCGCATCTGTGCTTCGACAACATCGCGGCGATCCTTGCGGAAGCCGGCATGACGCTCGACGACGTGGTGCAGGTCCGCGCCTTCGTCACCGATCGCGCCTTCATGGCCGACTACATGACCGTGCGGAACGCCCGCGTCGGCAATCCGCCGCCGGCCTCGACGCTGATGATCGTCGCCGGCTTCAACCGCCCGGAAATGAAGGTCGAGGTCGAGGTCTTCGCCGCCCGCCTGCCGTGATAGGATCGGCCCGAAAGGGAGCCGCCGATGGCCGAACCGGATGTGCGCCGCATGAGTGTGGGCGAGTTCCTGGCCTGGGAGCCGGGCGACGGCCTGCGCTACGAACTGGTCGACGGCTGGCCGCGGGCGATGACGGGCGCTCGGATTCGGCATGACCGCGTCGTGCGTCGCGTGTTGCGCATTCTGGAAGACCGCACCGGCGCCGGACCCTGCGAACCCTTCTCGTCCGATATCGGCATCCACACCCCGCGCGGCGACCTGCGCCGGCCCGATGCGACGGTCGATTGCGGGCCACGCGACCCGGACGACACGATCGCGCGCATGCCGGTCGTGGTGGTCGAGGTCCTGTCGCCGTCGACGAAGCATTACGACCTCCTGGTCAAGATCATCGACTACAAGGCGATCCCGTCGCTCTGCCACATTCTGTTCGTCGAACCGGACGACCTGCGCGCGATCCTCTATAGCCGCGGCGCGGACGGCTCATGGGCCGAGCTTTCCCTGATCGGCGCCGACACGGAGGTCGACCTCGCCGCGATCGGCGCACGATTCCGGCTCGGTGCGCTCTACGGCGACGACCCGACGCTTTCAGGAGGAACGATCGATGTGTGACCTCTGTCGGCCGACGGCGACATCGGGCCTGTCGCTCTCGTGCGTTCGCTGAAAGGTCGCGCCGATGGCAGAACCCGAAATCCGTCGCATGAGTGTGGAGGACTTCCTGGCCTGGGGAGCCGGGCGACGGCCTGCGCTACGAACTGGTCGACGGGTGGCCGCGGGCGATGGGAGGCGCGCGCGCCAAGCATGCGCGGATCGTGATCAATGCCATCATGGCGCTCAGGGCGCGTCTCACGGGCGGACCGTGCGAGCCCTTCACGGACGATCTCGCCGTGCTGACCCCGAAGGGCAATCTGCGCCGGCCCGACGTGACGGTCGATTGCGGCGATCCCGATCCGGAAAAGCAGGTCGCCGACCGGCCGGTCCTGGTCATCGAGGTCCTCTCGGAATCGACCCGGCGCTTCGACGAATACCTGAAACTGACGGAATATCGTTCGGTCGCATCGCTGCGCTACGTGCTGCTGGTCGAACCGGACCTGCCGGCGGTCGCCTTCCATGTCCGCGGCCCGGACGGCACCTGGAGCGACCGTCCCCTGATCGGACCCGAGACCGAGATCCCCCTCCCCGATCTCGGCTGCACCCTGACCCTCGCGGACCTCTATCCAAACCGGAGTTGACATGCGTCTCTGGCTGAAAGACCCGATCGCCGAACACGACCATCCCGCCGGGATGCAGCCGCTTTTCGACCTCCCGGCGTAAGCGCAACTGACGCCAGGGAGCCGCCGATGGCCGAACCCGAGATCCGTCGCATGAGTGTGGAGGACTTCCTGGCCTGGGAGCCGGGCGACGGCCTGCGCTACGAACTGGTCGACGGCTCACCGCGGGCGATGACCGGCGCGCGCAGGAACCACGATGACGTGGTCGTCAATACCCTCGTCGCGCTGCGGCAGGCGTTGCGCGGCGGTCCCTGCCGGCCGCATACCGACGATATCGGCGTGCGGACGGGCAGCCACACCATCCGCCGGCCGGACGTGACGGTCGATTGCGGCCCCCGGGATCCGAACGATCTCCTGGCGACCGGTCCGGTCCTGGTCATCGAGGTGCTGTCGGACTCGACGCGGAAGCTCGACACGCAGTTCAAGGTGATCGAATACAAGGCTCTGCCGACCCTCAGGGCCATTCTGCTGCTCGATCCCGACGACTCTGCCGCACTGCTCTATGCGCGCGAGACCGGCGGTGCGGATTGGCGCGAGATCGCGCTGATCGGACCGGACACCGTCGTGCCGCTGGCATCGCTCGATCTTTCGTTCCCTCTCGCCACCTTCTATGCCGACGTCCTGTAGCGACCGGCATCCTTGCGGAGTTGACATGCGTCTCTGGCTGAAAGACCCGATCGCCGTCCTTGCCGACGGCGCCGAACGCGGCCTGGTGGTCGAGGGGCGCCGCATCGTGGAATTGGTCGGGCGCGGTCGCGAGCCGGCAATGCCGGTCGATGCGGTCTATGATGCCGGCCGGCATGTGATCGTTCCGGGTCTGGTCAACACCCACCACCACATGTTCCAGACCCTGACCCGCGCCCATCCGGAGGCGATCAACAAGGAACTGTTCCCCTGGCTGGCGGCGCTGTTCCCGATCTGGGCGCGCCACGTCAAGCCGGACAATCTGCGCCTCGCGACGCGGCTGGCCCTGACCGAACTCCTGATGTCCGGCTGCACCACGGTTTCCGACCACCAGTATCTGTTCCCGCCGGGGCTTGAGTCGGCGATGGACATCCAGGCCGAGGAGGCCACGGCGGCCGGCATGCGCATGACGCTGACGCGGGGCTCGCTCAACATGTCGGTCGAGGATGGCGGCAACGCGGTCGCCGAGGCGACGCAGGATGTCGACACCATCCTGGCCGATTGCGAGCGCGTCGCCGGCCGCTATCACGATGCCACCGAGGGTGCCATGCTGCAGGTCGCCTTCGCGCCCTGCGCGCCGTTCAACGTCACCAAGCGGCTGATGGTCGAGACGGCGAAGCTTGCCGAGCGGCACGGCTGCCGGCTGCACACCCATCTCGGCGAAACCCGCGACGAGGACCAGTATTGCCTGGCCAACTTCCAGTGCCGGCCGGTCGACTATCTCGAGGAGGTCGGCTGGCTCAACGACCGCGTCTGGCTGGCGCACGGCATCCATTTCAACGACGAGGAGGTCGGCCGGCTCGGCCGGCACGGCGTCGGCGTCTGCCACTGCCCGACCTCCAACATGGTGCTCGCCTCCGGCATGTGCCGGACGCGCGAGTTGGAGGCGGCCGGCGTGCCGGTCGGGCTTGGCGTCGACGGCTCGGCCTCCAACGACAATTCCAACCTGATGGAGGGCGTGCGTCACGCGCTGATGATCGGCCGCCTCGCCTATGACGCGACGCTCAGCCACACCGACGCCCTGCGCTGGGCGACGGAGGGCTCCGCGCGCTGCCTCGGCAGGACCGATATCGGCCGCATCGCGCCCGGCCTGCAGGCCGATCTCGCGCTCTTCACGCTCGACGAGCTGCGCTTCTCCGGCGCCGGCGATCCGATCGCCGCCCTCGTCCTGTGCGGCGCGCACCGCGCCGACCGCGTCATGGTCGCCGGCGCATGGCGCGTCGTCGACGGCCTGCCGCTCCATCTCGACATCGCCGAACTGCGCGCCCAGCACGGCGCCGCTGCCCGCGCATTCCTCGAAAGGCTCTGAGCATGCCCCCCAAGCGCTACTGGCACGAACTGACCAGCTTCGACTTCCGCACCCCCGACGTGGCCGATTGGATCGCCGTCCTGCCGGTGGCGGCGATCGAGCAGCACGGGCCGCACCTGCCCGTGGCGACCGACATGGTGATCAACGAGGGGCATGTCGCGCGCACGCTCGCGATCCTGCCGGCCGACCTGCCGGTGCTGTTCCTGCCGACCCAGGCGATCGGCAAGTCGAACGAGCACATCTCCTCGCCCGGCACGCTGACCTTCACATGGGAGACGGTCACCAAGGCCTGGCTGGAGATCGGCGACAGCGTCGCCCGCGCCGGCGTTCGCAAGCTGGTGATCATCAACAGCCACGGCGGCAACGTGCCGATCATCGACATCGTCGCGCGCGAATTGCGGGTGCGTCACGACATGCTGGTCGTCGGCACCGCCTGGTCGCGCTTCGGCCAGCCGGACGGGCTCTATGGCGAGAAGGACCGCCGCTTCGGCATCCATGGCGGCGAGATCGAGACCTCGATCATGCTCGCGCTCCGGCCCGACCTCGTGAAGATGGCCGAGGCGCGCGACTTCCGCTCGAACCAGGAGAATTTCGAGCAGGAATTCAAGCATCTGCGTGCCCACGGCCTGAGCCAGTTCGGCTGGAAGGCGCAGGATCTCAACCCGGACGGCACGGTCGGCGACGCCTCGATCGCGACCGCCGCCAAGGGCGAGGCCTCGCTCGATCATGCCGCCCGCACCATGGTCGAGCTCCTGACCGACGTGCACCGCTTCGACCCCGCCCGCCTGTGGCGGCCGGCCTGACGCATCCCGGCGCACCGCCGCCCCGCCGATTGTCGCGCCCGCCACGCCGTGGTTGCGCCGTCACATGATCTGCAGCCGCATCCGCTAGTCTGGTCCCATCGCGCCTGAACGGGGGGATCGGATGGGCACCTGGGGACCTCACGCATTTGAAAACGATTCGGCGCTCGATCTGATCGCGGAGGTCGCCGACGGCGGCGGCCTCGCCCGCCTCGAAGCGGCGATCGACCGGATCCTGGCGGCGACCGACGATCTCGACGCGTCGGAGGCCGAGGCCGGTCTGGCCGCCGGTGCGATCCTGGCGCTGATGGCCGGACGCGGCGACGGCAGCGAGGTTCCCGAGGACCTCGCCGGCTGGCTCGCGGAGGCGGGTACGGCGCCGCCGGCACTGCTCGCCAAGGCCCGCAAGGCCGCCGCGCGGACCCTCGCCGAGGGTTCGGAACTGGCCGAGCTCTGGAACGAAGGCCCCGATGCGGAGATTTGGCGCGACGCGGTCAACGACCTGATCGAGCGGCTCTGAACGGCCGCATCGGACCGGCCAGCGCCGGGGAACTGGCCTGCATGGGCGATCGGGCCAAAGGCGGCGATCAAGCCCACGCCGGAGATCGGGCCTGCGTGGGCGATCGGGCTTGCGTGGGCGATCGGGCCGGCTCCGTTGTCCGCCTCAGCCCGCGGCGCGGGCGGCCGCGACCCGGGCCTCGATTTCCGCCACGAGGCCGGGCTCCAGCCCGAGCCGGCTGGCCAGTTCGGCCAGATAGGCCTTCTCCGAATTGCGGTCCGGCGTGATGGCCAGCGTGGAAGCCGCGTAGATCTGGGTCGCCACCTGCGGCGAGGTCGCGGCGGCGACCACCTTCTCGATGTCGACCGGGCTGGAGAGTTCGGCCTCCAGGAAGCTGTTGGCTTCCGGATCGAGACCGGCGGCCGCAGCCTTGCCGAGGATGGTCTGGTATTCCTTCGGATCGACCACGCCGTCGGCCTTGGCGGCATTGATCATGGCGACGATCAGCGTCGCCGCCAGACCCTGTTCGCCCTCGGGATGCTCGACGGCCGGCGGGCCGGCTTCGGCGGGCGCCCCCGCCCCCTTGCTTGCCTGCCAGTTCGAATAGGCCTTCCAGGCGAGGCCGCCGATCGCCGCCAGGGCGCCCGCCTGCAGCGCCGTGCCGCCGACCTTGCGGCCGGTCTCTGTGCCGAACAGGACGCCGAGGAGACCGCCGGCCGCCGCGCCGATGCCGAGCTGTTCGGCGTTGCGGGTGACATAGTCGCGCGCCTTGTCGACGGTGTCCTGGCCGAAGATCTGGCTGGCCTGGCCGGCCACCGTCTCGGTGCCCTGGCCGAGCAGATCGCGGCCCTTGGTCAGGAGATCGTCCGCGAGGGCGCCGCCCTGCGGGCCGACCAGCTGATCGAGAAGCTTCCGGGCATCGAACATGGCAAAGTCCTCCCTGAACACGGGAGGACTGTGGGGATTGCCACCGTCATCTGCAAGACGGGACTGATGCGAAAGCCGGGATGGGCCGCAGCCGGAGATCCGCTCAGAGGCGCGCCAGTGCAGCCGCCTCCCGCGCCAGCGTCTCGATCCGCGCCCAGTCGCGCGCCTTGACCGCATCGGCCGGGACGACCCAGGAGCCGCCGACGCACATCACGTTGGGCAGGGCGAGATATTTCGGCGCCTTTTCGAGCGTGATGCCGCCGGTCGGGCAGAAGCGCAGATGCGGCAGCGGCGAGGCCAGCGCCTTCAGGTATTCGGCACCGCCGGCCGGCTCGGCCGGGAAGAACTTCATCCGGCGGTAGCCGTGCTCGGCGAGCGTCATCGCCTCGCCGGCCGTCGCGACGCCGGGCAGCAGCGGCACCGGCGAGCCCTCCGCGGCATGGATCAGCTTCGGCGAGGCGCCGGGCGAAACCAGGAACTCCGCCCCGCAGGCGACCGCGGCGGTCAGCTGGTCGATGTCGAGCACCGTGCCGGCGCCGACCACGGCGCCCTCGATCGCCTTGCAGGCCGTCAGGCAATCCAGGGCGGCCGGCGTGCGAAGGGTGATTTCGAGCACCGGCAGGCCACCGCGGACCAGCGCGCGGCCGATCTCGACGGCGCTCTCCGGATCGTCGAAGAGCAGGACCGGAATGACGGGGGCCATCGCCACGATGGCATCAAGACGATCGATATCCTGGGTCATGCCCCTGCTTAATCCATCGTATCCGCGATGAGAAGGCTTTGCCGCGCCAACCCACCGCGTTCACGCCGGACCGGCGGGCCGGCTTGCCGCCGGCGGCCGGATCTGAAAGTTTCGCTGCCGGTCCGGGTGCCGTGCGGCCGGCCCTGTCGGTTGCCGGTCTAGTCAGTGTTGAGGGAAAGAGGCCATCGTGACCTGGATGCAGCGCCTCGCCGAAAGGGTCGGACTGGGACCGCGCACCGAGCGCCATTTCGTCGTCGTGCCGAAGCTCGGGCTTGCCTATGGCCGGATCCCGAAGGTCGCCAACACCTCGATCCGGACGCTGCTCGCCCGCCATGTCCGGCGCACGCCGGAGGGTCGCGAGATGCCGCCCAACACGGATGCCTTCTGGCAGACCGGGACGGAGGATGCCGCGATCCTGAGCGCGGCCGAACTGAAGGCGCGCCATCCGGATGTCTTCGTCTTCTCCTTCGTCCGCGATCCGTTCGACCGGCTGGTCTCCTGCTGGTGCGACATGATCGACCGGCCGCGCACCGTGCTGCCGGCGCTGGCCGCCAACGGCTTTGCGGCCGGAATGGATTTCGCCGCCTTTCTCCGCCATGCCGCCACCGTGGCGGACCGGCGCGCCGACCTGCATGTCCGCGCCCAGGCCGCGATGCTGGTCGAGGGCGGGCGCGTGGTCCCGGACTTCGTCGGCCGCTACGAGCGGCTGGCCGAGGACTGGGACGTGGTCGTCGCCGAGGCCCATGCGCGCAGCGGCATCCGGCTCGACCCGCTGCCGCAGTCCAACATCCGGCGCCGCGACCGTTCCGACGTGCCGCTGCTGTTTGCCGATCCGGCGCTGATCGAGATCGCGCGCACCCGCTACGCCGAGGATTTCCGGCGCTGGTATCCGGACCGCGCCGAGCCGCGTGCCGGCATCGCCCCGCCGCCGCCCGCACCCAAGGCGCTGCCCCGCACGCCCCGCCGCAAGCCCGAACGGGCCTGAGGGGTCTCCTCCAAACCGGAAACGGGCGTCAGTCCCAGCCCGGGATCGCCGGCCGTGCGATCATCAGTGCCACGATCGCCATCACGGCCGCGAAGGCCGGGAAGCCGAAGGCGAACCACCAGGCGAACAGGCGGTGATAGAGCGGCGGCAAGGCCTGACCGGTGCGCAGGGCCGCGGCCGCCAGATCGCGCATCCTCATCTGCATGACCACCACCGGCAGCCAGAAGGCGCCGGTGACCAGATAGAGCAGCAGCGCCAGCGCGATCCAGCCGTCGCCGGGCGACAGGCCGAGCATGTGCACCAGGCCGAGGCCGGTCAGCGGCTGTACGACCACGGCGGTCGCCGTAAACAGGAAATCGGCGATCACGACGATCCGGGCCACCCCGGCGATCGTCGCGACATCGCCGGTGCGGTGCGCCGCGACCATGAAGAAGGCGATGCCGGCCCCGGTTCCGAGCAGCACGCAGGCGCCGATGACATGCAGGAACTTCAATGCGATATAAAGCAACGGCGCCTCCCGGCCGGGCGAGACCGACCCGACATTCGGGCAAGCCCGGGCGTCGCGCAATCGCCGACGCCGACGAGGGGTCGCCGCACCGGGGCGCCGCCGGTCACCCGGTCTGGTCCAGGCCGGCCGGCTTCGGCGCCGCCGCCATCCCTTGATTTTCGCGGCCCGGACACGATCTAGGGACCAGCGAGGCGGCAAGGGGCCACGCCGGAGCGCGCGGTGCCCGTCCACGGCTGTGGCGCCACGCCAATGGCCGGGCGGCGACGCCGGAAGATGCGGCGTTCTCGCCGACGGGGCCGCGGACCGGCTGAGACCGGCAAGCGGAAGAATGGGATTGTCGTGCACTGATGACGGACCACAACGGTGCGCACCCCTCCCAGCCCGATCTCTCCGCCCTGCCGGCCTCGCGCCGCCTGAACGCCCTGGCCGAAAGCCTCGATGCCGAGACGGTCGAGCTCGGCGAACTGGTCGATCGGCTCGGCCATGCCGGCTTCGGCTTCTTCCTGCTGATCCTGACCATCATCGTGCTGATCCCCATTCCCGGCCCGGTCGGAATGGTGCTCGGCATTGTGATCGGATTCGTCGCCCTGCAGCTCCTCATCGGCGCCCGGCGGCTCTGGCTGCCCGGCTTCATGCGCCGCCGCCGCATCCCTGCGGCGCCGCTGAAGAGCATGCTACTGCGCATCATCCCTAAGCTCGCCTGGGCGGAGGCCTTCCTGAAACCGCGCCGCTGGCCGCGGCTGACCGGCTTCGGCGCCCGCAGCCTGCTCGCCGTGCCGGTGCTGTTGATGGGGGCGACCATCTCGCTGCCGATCCCGCTCGGCAATTTCATGCCGGCCCTGGCCCTGATGGCGGTCGCGCTCGGCCTGATCGTGCGCGACGGGCTCGCGGTCATCGCCGGTCTGGTGCTCGCCGTGCTGGCGATCTTCTGGACATCGGCCCTGTTCGTGCTCGGCGCCGAACTGACCGCCTCGCTGATCGCGCTGCTGCCCTAATGGCGACCGGCCCGCACCGGCGGCGGATGCCGGTCGGTGCCGTCGGCCTGCGGCCAGACGCGCCGGCAGGGCGCCCGGCTCGAAGGGGGAGGTGCCGGACCGGTGGCGGGGGCTAACCGGTCCGGGCACCGTGACGGGTCCTCGACATGATGACGAACCGGACCCAACGTCATACTCCGCTCGCGGCCCTGTCACGGCGCCGACGCGTCCCGTAAGCTCCATGCCAGCCTGACGCAGCGACCGTGGAGACTCCGTGCCGCCTCTGATTCCGATCGACGACCCGGACGATCCGCGCATCGCCGCCTTCCGCGACATCCGCGAGCGCGACCTCGTCCGCCGCGACCATCTGTTCGTCGCCGAAGGCGAGGTGGTGCTCAATGTCCTGGCCCGGTCGCCGCTGTGCCGGCCGACGACGCTTCTCCTGCTCGACAGCCGCGTCGCGGCTTTGGCGCCGCTCCTCGACGCGCTTGCCGAGGACGTTCCGGTCCATGTCGCCCCGCGCACCGTCATCGACCGGATCGTCGGCTTCCCGCTGCATCGCGGCATCCTGGCGCTCGGCCGGCGGGTGGAGACGCCGACGCCGAACGACCTCCTGGCGCGGCTTTCGACGACGCGCGCCCGGGTCCTGGTGCTGGTCGGCATCGCCAATCACGACAATATGGGCGGCATCCTGCGCAACGCCGCCGCCTTCGGCGCCGATGCGGTGCTGATCGACCACGCCTCCTGCGATCCGCTCTATCGCAAGGCGATCCGGGTCTCGGTCGGCGGCGCGCTGGTGGTGCCTTTCGCGCGCCTCGAAGTCGGCCGCGATCCCGTCGAGCTCGTCCGCGCCGCCGGGCTGGAACCCGTCGCCCTGACGCCCTCCGGCGCCGAAACGCTCGCCGATCTGCCCGACCTGCCGCGCGCCGCCCTGCTGTTCGGCACCGAAGGCCCCGGCCTGCCGGCGGCCACCATCGCCCGCTGCCGCGGCATCCGCATTCCGATGGCCGGCGGCTTCGACAGCCTCAACGTCGCCACCACCAGCGGCATCGTCCTGCACCATCTGGCCGAGCAGAAATCGCCGCGATGATCCGGCTTTCGATCCTCTAAGCCGGCTTACGATCACGATTTCGGGATCGGCGGCCGGCCTCCCAAGCCGCTCCGTCGAGCCGACCGCCTCGGTCGGGCCGCAATCGGCCGGGCAGAATCGGGACAGACCGGAGGTTCCCGATGCGCCATAGCCTTGCCGCCCTGCTTCTCGCCGCATCGATCCTCGCCGTCCCGGCCGCCCCGGGGGCCTTCGCCCAATCCGACGCCGCCGCGCCGCCGGCACGGGCGGCCGTCCGCCCCGCCCCCGACAATCCGTCCGAACTGCCGCCGCCGAGCGTCACCCGCCACCGGCTGAAACTGCCCGACGGCGAACTCGCCTTCACGGCCACCGCCGGCGCCACCCGGCTCTACGACGACGGCGGCACGCCGATCGCCGATTTCGTGCTGACCAGCTACCGCCTCGACGGCGCCGATCCGGCGCGCCGGCCGGTCGCCTTCGTGGTCAATGGCGGCCCCGGCGCGTCTTCGGCCTGGCTCCAGTTCGGCGCGCTCGGTCCCTGGCGGCTGGTGCTCGACGGTGCCGCCGTGCCGCCCTCGACGCCGCCGCGTCTGGTCGACAATGCGGAGGGCTGGCTCGCCTTCACGGATCTGGTCTTCATCGACCCGCCCGGCACCGGCTACAGCCGCCTCGTCGGCAGCGGCGACGACATCCGCCGGCGCGCCTATTCGGTCGACGGCGACATCGATTTCCTGGCCGCGATCATCCGCCGCTGGACGGAGGACAATCGCCGCGAGCTGTCGCCGAAGGTCTTTGTCGGCGAAAGCTATGGCGGCTTCCGCGGCCCCCTCCTCGCCCGGGCGCTGGCGACCGACCACGGCGTCGGCCTGAAGGGCCTCGTCCTGGTCTCGCCGGTGCTCGACTTCCGCCTGCGCGACAGCCGCAACATCCAGGCCGAGGCCGCGCTGCTGCCGTCGATGGTCGCCGCCGCGCGCCGGCTCGATCCCGCCCTCGCCGGCCCGCCGATCGCGGAGATCGAACGGATCGCGGCCAGCGAACACCTCGCCGATCTGGCCCGCGGCCCCCGCGACGAGGCCGCGCGCGGGCGGATCGTGGACCGCGTCGCCGCCTGGACCGGGCTCGACCGTGCGCTGGTCGCCCAATATGGCGGGCGCCTGCCGCTGAACGTCTTCCTCAACCATGTCGACCGGCGCGGTGGCCGCTTCGCCAGCCCCTACGATGCCGCCGCGGTCGGCCTCGACCCGAATCCGTTCGGCGAGAGTCACGGCGCGCTCGATCCGGTGCTCGACGCCCTCAAGGCCCCGTTCACGTCGGCCGCGCGCGAACTCTATGCCGGCAAGCTCGACTGGGCGCCGAAGCGCCGCTACGAGGTGCTCTCGAACGGGGTCAACCGGGCCTGGGAATGGGGCCGCTCGCTGTCGCCGCCGCAATCCTCCGGCGCGCTGGCCGAGATGCTGGCCGCCGACCCGACGCTCGGCACGGTCGTCGTGCATGGCTCGGCCGACCTGGTCACGCCCTACATGGCCTCGCGCTTCGCCATGGACCAGATCGCGGTGCCGGGCGTCGGCGACCGCCTGCAGCTGCGCGTTCTCGCCGGCGGGCACATGTTCTACGCCGACCCGGCCTCGCGCATCGCCTTCCGGGATATCGGCCGCGACCTCGTCGCCGGCGCGGCGCGGTAGCGACCGGAGCGCCGGGCAGCCCCCCGCCGGACGCCGGTCGCAAGCCCGGCCGCGCCCCCTATATGATCGGGATCGTCCGCGGACCGCACGGCACGGATGGCCGTGCGGTCCGCGGCCCCTCCGAATGCGCGGTTCGATCGCTTCGACCCTCAGCGACAAGGCAGGCCCGATGCTCCCTCTCTCGGTGCTCGATCTCTCTCCCGTTCCCGAAGGCGCCGACGCGGCGACGGCACTCGCCAATACGGTCGATCTGGCCATTCTGGCCGAACAGCTCGGCTATCACCGCTACTGGCTCGCCGAGCACCACAACATGGCCGGCATCGCCAGCGCGGCGACCGCCGTCGTGATCGGCCGGGTCGCCGCCGCGACCCGCACGATCCGGGTCGGCTCGGGCGGCATCATGCTGCCGAACCATTCGCCGCTGGTCATCGCCGAGCAGTTCGGCACGCTGGCGAGCCTGTTTCCGAACCGGATCGATCTCGGCCTCGGCCGCGCCCCCGGCACCGATCAGCTGACCGCCCAGGCGATGCGCCGCGATCTGCACGCCGCCGCCGAGCATTTCCCGCAGGACGTGATCGAGCTGATCCGCCTGTTCGAGCCGGCCCAGCCGGGCCAGAAGCTGCGCGCCGTTCCGGGCGAAGGCCTGCGCGTGCCGGTCTTCATCCTCGGGTCGAGCCTGTTCGGCGCACAGCTTGCCGCCATGCTCGGGCTGCCTTTCGCCTTCGCATCGCATTTCGCCCCGGCCCAGTTGCACGAGGCGCTACACATCTATCGCACCCGCTACGAGCCGTCCGAGCGCTGGCCGCAGCCGCATGCCATCGTGGCGATCGGCGCGGTGGCGGCGGAAACCGATGCCGCGGCCGAACTCCTGTTCACGTCGCAGCAGCAGGCCGTGCTCAACCTGCGCCGCGGCATGCCCGGCCGCCTGCCGGCGCCGGACCCCACCTTTACGGAGCGTCTGACCCCGATGGAACGGCATGCGCTCGACCAGTGGCTCGCCTATTCGGTCGTCGGCGGCCCGGACCGCGTGCGCCAGCGCCTAGCCGCGATCGTCGCGGAAACCCAGGCCGACGAGATCATCGCCACCGGCCAGATCTTCGACCACGCCGCCCGCCGCCGTTCCTTCGAACTCCTCGCCACCGCCCGCGACGGTCTCGCCCTGGCGGCGTGATCGCTGGCGCCGGCGATTGGCGGGGGACTGTTGTCTCGAGGGAGTGCCCCAAACTCCCGGAGGGCCGCAGATCTCCCCGGCTCGCATCCCCGGACAAGGCCCGTAGGGCCGCCGATCCGGGGCCTACTCGCCTGCGAGCGGCGTCAAGATTGCAAGCAAAAACAAGATCTTGCTACTTGCTTCCAGCAAAGTAGGTCCCGGCTCTGCGCTTCGCTTCGGCCGGGAATGTTGATGTGGATGGCTCCCTCCTGCGGCATCTGAGTGCCAGAGTGTGTCTTGCAACGGACACGATGGATAGGAGCCATCCATGAGCGAGATTATCAGAATTGGGGTCGACTTGGCCAAGCTGGTTTTCCAGATGCACGGTGTCGACGCGGCGGATCGGGCGCTGCTGCGGCGGCAGGTGAAGCGGGCGCAGTTCATCGGGTTCCTGGCGCAGCTGCCGCCATGCCTGGTGGTGATGGAGGCCTGCGGTTCGGCTCACCACTGGGCACGCCGGATCGCGGCGCTCGGTCACGAGGTCCGACTGGTGCCGGCGGCCTATGTGAAGCCCTACGTCAAGCGCAACAAGAACGACGCCATCGACGCGGAGGCGATCTGCGAGGCGGGCGGGCGGGCGAGCATGCGCTTCGTTCCGGTCAAGTCGGCCGAGGCCCAGGCGGTCGGGATGCTGCACGGCACGCGCCAGCTGATGGTGAAGATGCGGACGATGCAGGTCAACGCCTTGCGCGGTCATCTCGCCGAGTTCGGGCTGATCGCGGCCAAGGGGATCGAGAAGCTGCCGGTTCTGGCGGCGCTGGTGGAGGAGACGCCGGCCGATGCGCTGCCGGAGATCGCGCGCTCGAGCCTGCGGGCGCTGCTCGGCGGCATCCACCGGCTGGACGAGGAGATCGCCGGCCTGGAGGCGGAGCTGAAGGCCTGGCATCGCGGCAACGAGGTCAGCCGGCGGCTGGCGGAGATCCCCGGCATCGGGCTGATGACTGCGACCGCGCTGGCCGTCAGGGTCGTCGATCCCGGCCTGTTCCGCAACGGCCGCGACCTCGCCGCCTGGGTGGGACTGACGCCGCGCCAGGATTCGACCGGCGGCAGGACCCGGCTCGGCAGGATCACCAAGGCAGGCGACGCGCTCCTGCGCCGGCTCCTGATGCTCGGCGCGACCTCGCTCATCAGAAGCCTGAAGACATCGGACAGCGCCCTGGGGCGCTGGGTCCGAGCGCTGCTGGCGCGCCGCCCGCCGAAGGTGGTCGCGATCGCGCTCGCCAACAAGCTGGCGCGCATCGCCTGGGTGGTGATGGCGCGGGGTGAGCCCTTCGACCCCCGGCGCCTGGAGGCGGCGGCCGGGGCAGCCTGACACGAACCGGCCGCCACGCAGACCCGACCCGCAAGGGGCGGCAACGATTGGCGAGGGTGAACCGAAGAGGTGAAAGCACGCGGTCGACCCGCAATCCGGAAAACCCGCCGCACGCATCGCTCCTTCGAGAGCATGGGAATGTTCGGGACCGGATCAGCGGACTTCATCTGGGCCGTGGTCCCAAGGACCACAACGTCAAGGCCGTACACATGCCTGCACCCGACCAACCTGCGCAAACCTCGAAAATACACCTTGCCAAACGGCAGCCATCCACACATGCGTTGGGGGATTGCGTATCTGTCCCCAAATCCATCGCGCGCGCCTTCCCGGATCCGGGGGACCCGCTGCAATCTCGCGGGTCGCATCCCCCGGACAAGGCCCGAAGGGCCGCCGATCCGGGGCCTACTCGCTTGCGCGCGGCGGCAAGATTGCGATGATAGACAAGGGCTTGTGACTAGTTCCGTCCAGCAGAGTAGGTCCCGGCTCTCCGCTTGCGCTCCGGCCGGGAATGCGATGCGAGATGGTGCATCCCTTCCCGGATCCGGGGGCGCCATCGATCCCTCAACCGACCCCCCGGACAAGGCCCGCAAGCCCATCGATCCCCCGGCCCGCATCCCCGGACAAGGCCCGCAAGCCCGCCGATCTCCCGGCCGCATCCCCGGACAAGGACCGCAAACCCGCCGATCCCCCGGCCGCATCCCCGGACAAGGCCCGAAGGGCCGCCGATCCGGGGCCTACTCGCTTGCGCGCGGCGGCAAGATTGCGATGATAGACAAGGGCTTGTGACAAGTTTCCAGCAGAGTAGGTCCCGGCTCTCCGCTTGCGCTCCGGCCGGGAATGCGATGCGAGATGGTGCATCCCTTCCCGGATCCGGGGGCCCCATCGATCTCTCAACCGACCACCCGGACAAGGCCCGCAAGCCCATCGATCTCCCGGCCGCATCCCCCGACAAGGCCCGCAGGCCCATCGATCCCCCGGCCCGCTTCCCCGGACAAGGCCCGTAGGGCCGCCGATCCGGGGCCCACTCGCAGGCGAGCAGCGTCAAGATCATCAATTTTCAGAACGGTTTATCGGAAGTCCGACGGCAGCGAGGGCTCCAACACCCCGCCTTCGGTCACAAACCTGGCTTCGGAGCAATCGGACCGCAGGTCCTCCGCGGCGAAGGCCAGCACGGCGCGGCGGGCGGCGCGTTCGCCGGCTTCCCGGCTGGATTTGTCGACATGGGCGGTGCGATTGACGACCTGGAGGTTGGGGGTGCCCCAGAAGCCGAGCAGGTTCGGCCAGGGCAGATCGCGGTGGTCGCGCCAGACCTGGAACAGCGGTACGCGGTGGTCGACCTCGGCCGTCTTCAGGAGCCGCTTGCCCGTCAGGGCGCAGCGCCGGCTCTGGCGCTTCTTGAGCGCGGCCAGCCCGGTGACCGGCTGGGTCCAGAGCTTCCAGGCGGCGACGCAGGCGGAATGCCAGCGGGCGGTGCGGTTGGGACGGCCGTCCTGCCAGAGATCGCGGTGCCAGCCGAGCCGGAACACCGGCTGGCCGCAGACGCAGCAGCGCCCCGGCTCGCCCGCCATCACCTCCGCGCGCCAGGGCGCCGGCGGCAGGCGGAAGCCGGTCGCGTCCGGCAGGTCCCAGCGCCAGCCCTCGGGCGTGCCGGACCGGCGCGCCAGCGCGCGGGCGAGCGCGTCGGCGCGCAGCGGATGGTGACGCCAGTACGTCTCCATGATCAGGCGCGGCGTCGGCGGCACGAAGGGGCGCGCCATCGCGAAGGCGAGCACGGCCGGCGGGAACAGCTCCGGCAGGCTGCGCTCCAGCCGCGCGCGCGACCGTGCATTGCGCTCCGCTCGAAAGGAATTGTCCGCCATGCTCGTCCCGGCTCCGGCTCGTCCGCCGAGCCTCACCCGATTCGGGTGAAGGCATTCTCAACGGACGGATCGCTTCCGCCGCAGCTCGAACCCGCCGCGATCACGCCTTGTCGGCGGTGAGCTTCGCCAGCCGCTGCAGGGCGAGCGGATAGCCCTGGGTGCCGAAACCGGCGATCACCCCGGAGGCGACGAGCGAGACATAGGAATGGTGGCGGAAGGATTCCCGCTTGTGCACGTTGGAGATATGCACCTCGATGATCGGGAATTCGCAGGTCGACAGGGCGTCCAGGATGGCGACCGAGGTGTGCGTATAGGCGGCCGGATTGATCACGATGCCGGCGGCGGTCTCGCGCGCCTCGTGGATCCAGTCGATGATCTGGTGTTCGGCATTGGACTGGTGGAAACGGATGTCCAGACCCAGCTCCGCCCCGACGCGCCGGCATTCGGCCTCGATATCGGCGAGCGTCTCATAGCCGTAGATATGCGGCTGGCGCTTGCCGAGCAGGTTCAGGTTCGGGCCGTTGAGGACGAAGACGAGGCGGCTCATGGACGGATCTCACGTTCGGTTGGGGGCGCGAGACTAGAGCCTTTCGCGATCGAGCGGAAGCCGGCCCCCGTTCGGAGCCGCATCGATTCAACAGCTTAGAGAAGCCCATCGGCGGGCGGCAGGAACGGCGGACGGCGGGGCCGGCCGGCCCCGGCTGCCGTCTGCTGGACGGCGTCTCGCGCCATCGGGCGGCGGGCGCGAGGGCCGCCGCCCGTCGTGCGTCGCCGTCAGAACAGGAACGACCCGGCCTGCAGATCGTTCGGATCGGCGACGCCGACCAGCAGGACCGTGTCGCCGTTCGGCATCTGCACCAGCGTGTCGGCCCCCTGGTCGACGAAGGTCAGGCTGGCATAGTCGGTGCCGTAGGCCGACAGGTCGATCATGTCCTCGCCGACCGTGAAGTCGGAGATCTGATCGGTCCCGCCGCCCTCGATGAACACGAAGGTGTCGTCGCCGGTGCCGCCCGTCAGACTGTCGTCGCCGAGACCGCCCGACAGCGTGTCGTTGCCGCCGCCGCCCGACAGGCTGTTGGCGGCCGTGTTGCCGAGGATGGTGTTGTCGAGCCCGTTGCCGGTGCCGTCGATCGCCTGCACGCCGATGAGGGTCAGGTTTTCGACATTGGCGCTGAGCGTGAAGTCGACCGAGCTGCGCACCTCGTCGGTGCCGGTCCCGGTCTCGGAAACCACGTCGCCGACATTGTCGACCACATAGACATCGTCGCCGTCGCCGCCCGACAGGCTGTCGACGCCGAGGCCGCCCTCCAGCATGTCGTTGCCGGCGCCGCCGTCGAGCGTGTCGTTGCCGTCCTCGCCGTAGAGCTGGTCATGGCCGTCGAGGCCGGTCAGCACGTTGGCGCCGGAATTGCCCGTGAGGGTGTTGTCGAGCGCGTTGCCGGTGCCGTTGATCGCGGCCGTGCCTTCGAGCGACAGGGTCTCGACATTGGCCGAGAGCGTGTAGCTGACGGTGGACTCGACCGAGTCGATGCCTTCGCCGGCCAGTTCGGTGACCACGTCGCCGGTCGCATCGACCACATAATGGTCGTCGCCGTCGCCGCCCGCCATGCTGTCGGTGCCGGTGCCGCCGTCGAGTTCGTCGTTGCCGAGCCCGCCGGTCAGCGTGTCGTTGCCGGCGGCGCCCGAGAGGACGTCGTCGCCGTCCTGGCCGTCGAGCTGATTGGCGCCGGAATTGCCGGTCAGCACGTTGTCGAGGCCGTTGCCGGTGCCGTTGATCGCGGCGGTGCCGGTCAGGATCAGGTTCTCGACATTGTCGCCGAGCGTGTAGGTCACCGACGCATTGACGGTGTCGATGCCGGTGCCCGTGCCGGCATCCTCGACCACCACGTCGCCGACCGCGTCGACCACATAGACGTCGTTGCCGAGCCCGCCGGTCATGCTGTCGTTGCCGGTGCCGCCGTCGAGCGTATCGGCGCCGCCGCCGCCCGAAAGCGTGTCGTCGCCGGCGGCACCCGACAGCGAGTTGTTGCCGCCATTGCCGGTGATGACGTTGGCGACCGTGTTGCCGATGCCGTTGATCGCGCCTGTGCCGGTCAGGATCAGGTTTTCGACATTGGTGCCGAGCGTGAAGGTGACCGAGGCCTGCACCGTGTCGGTGCCTTGGTTCGCCGCCTCGGTGACCACGTCGGTGGTCGAATCGACCACATAGCTGTCGTCGCCGGCGCCGCCCACCATGGTGTCCTTGCCGGCGCCGCCGTCGAGGCTGTCGTTGCCGTTGCCGCCGACGAGACTGTCGGTGCCGCCGCCGCCGAGCAGCGTGTCGTTGCCGTCGGCGCCGGTCAGCGTGTTGGCGCCGGTATTGCCGGTGATGACGTTGTCGAGATTGTTGCCGGTGCCGGTCAGGTTGCCGGAGCCGGTCAGGGTCAGGTTCTCGAACAGCGAGCCGAGCGTCCAGCTGACCGTGCTGATCACCGTGTCGGTGCCGCCGGCCTGGGTGGAATCCTCGGTCAGCTTGTCCTTGGAATTGTCGACGTAATAGGTGTCGTTGCCGGTGCCGCCGACCAGGCTGTCGTTGCCGGTGCCGCCGTCGAGCGTGTCGTTGCCGGCGCCGCCGGTCAGCGTGTTCTTGCCGCTGTTGCCGGTCAGATTGTTGTCGGAGCCGTTGCCGGTCGCCGAAATCGACGACGATCCGGTCAGCACCAGGTTCTCGACATTGGCCGCGAGCGTATAGGCGACCGAACTCTGCACCGTGTCGATGCCGGCATCGGCACCCTCTTGGACCACGTCGCCGCCGGCATCGACCACATAGGTGTCGTCGCCGGTGCCGCCGACCATGCTGTCGTTGCCGGTGCCGCCGTCGAGCGTGTCGTTGCCGCCATTGCCGGTCAGCGTGTCGTTGCCGGCGAGGCCGGACAGCTTGTTGGCGCTGTCGTTGCCGGTCAGCGCGTTGTTGCTGGCATTGCCGGTGCCGCTGACCGCGCCGCTGCCGGTCAGGATCAGGGTCTCGACATTGGTGGCGAGCGTGTAGGCGACCGAGGCATAGATGGTGTCGGTGCCGGCATTGGAGGCCTCCGTCACCACGTCGCCGGTCGCATCGACATAGTAGGTGTCGTTGCCGGTGCCGCCGACCATCGTGTCGTTGCCGGTGCCGCCGACGATCGTATCGTTGCCGTCGCCGCCGGAAAGCGAGTTCGCGCCCGAATTGCCGGTCAGCAGGTTGGCGAGCGCGTTGCCCGTGCCGTTGATGGCGGCCGATCCCGCCAGCGTCAGGTTCTCGACATTGGCGCCGAGCGTGAAGGTCACCGAACTGGTCACCAGGTCGGTGCCGCCGCCCGCCGCTTCGGTGACGGTGTCGCCGACATTGTCGACCACGTAGCGATCGTCGCCGGCGCCGCCGGCCATGCTGTCGGCGCCGGTGCCGCCGTCGATCGTGTCGTTGCCGCCATTGGCCGTGAGGGTGTCGTTGCCGGCCCCGCCATTCAGGGAATTGTCCGCGTCGTTGCCGGTGATCGCGTTGGCGAGATCGTTGCCGATGCCGTTGATCGCCGTCGTGCCGGTCAGCACGAGATTCTCGACATAGCTGCCGAGCGTCCAGGAGACCGAGCTGTTGACCGTATCGGTACCGCCCTGACCGGTGGAATCCTCGGTCACCACATCGCTGAGGGAATCGACGAAATAGGAGTCGTTGCCGGTCCCGCCGCTCATCAGGTCGTTGCCGGTCCCGCCGGTCAGCGTGTCGTTGCCGGCGCCGCCCGACATCGTGTCGTTGCCGAGACCGCCGTCGAGCGCGTTGTTGCCGGTATTGCCGGTCATGACGTTGCCGGCATCGTTGCCGGTGCCGGTGAAATTGCCGGTCCCGGTCAGGACCAGGTTTTCCAGGTTGGCGGCGAGCGTGTAGCTCAGCCCGGCCTGGACCGTATCGGTGCCCTCGCTGGCATTCTCGGCGATCTGGTCGGCGAAGTCGTCGACGATATAGGTGTCGTTGCCGGCCCCGCCGGCCATGCTGTCGGCACCGACGCCGCCGTCGAGCGTGTCGTTGCCGCCGCCGCCGTCGATCGTGTCGCTGCCGTCGCCGCCGGAGAGCGCGTTGTTGCCGCTGTTGCCGGTCATCACGTTGGCGAGCGCGTTGCCGGTGCCGTTGACGTTGGAGCCGCCGGTCAGGACCAGATTCTCGAGCTGGGCGCCGAGCGTGTAGGCGACCGCGCTCTTGACGGTATCGGTGCCGCCGCCCGCGCCTTCCACCACCACGTCGCCGGCATTGTCGACCACATAGGTGTCGTCGCCGATGCCGCCCGTCATGCTGTCGGCGCCGGTCCCGCCGTCGAGCGTATCGTTGCCGCCATTGCCGTTGAGCGTGTCGTTGCCGTCGGCACCGGACAGGGAATTGGCGCCCGAATTGCCGGTCAGGACGTTTGCGAGCGAATTGCCGGTGCCCTTCAGGTCGGCGGTCCCGGTCAGGGTCAGGTTCTCGACATAGCTGCCGAGGACATAGTCGATCGAGGCCTCGACGCGGTCCGTGCCGCCCTGCGCGGTGGTGTCCTCGACCACCAGATCCTGCGCGCTGTCGACGACATAGACGTCGTCGCCGATGCCGCCGGACATGGAATCGTTGCCGGTGCCGCCGTCGAGCGTGTCGTTGCCGCCGCCGCCGAGCAGGGTGTCGTTGCCGCCCGCGCCCGCGAGGCTGTTGTTGCCGTCGTTGCCGGTCAGCCGGTTGGCGAGCTCGTCGCCGGTCAGGTTGAAATTGCCGGTCCCGATCAGGACGATGTTCTCGACATTGGCGATCGAGCCGACATCGACGGTCGTATAGACCGTGTCGGTGCCGCCGCCGGCCGCCTCGACCACGATGTCGGTCAGGCTGTCGACGAAATAGGTGTCGTTGCCGAGGCCGCCGACCATGCTGTCGTCGCCGGTGCCGCCGTCGAGCGTGTCGTTGCCGTTGCCGCCGTCGAGCGTATCGGCGCCGTCGCCGCCGGACAGCGAGTTCGCGCCGGTATTGCCCGTGATGGTGTTGGCGAGGACGTTGCCGGTGGCGTTGATCTGCGACGAGCCGGTCAGCGTGATGATCTCGACACCGATCCCGGCCACGAACGAGACCGAGCTGATCACCGTGTCGGTGCCGCCGGAATCGGTGACCGTGTCGCCGACATTGTCGACATAGTAGAGGTCGTCGCCGGTGCCGCCGGACATGGAATCGGCGCCGGTGCCGCCGTCGATGGTGTTGTTGCCGTTGCCGCCGTCGATCGTGTCGTTGCCGCCGCCGCCGTCGATCGAGTTTGCGGCCGAATTGCCGATGATCGTGTTGGCAAGGCTGTTGCCGAAACCGTTGATCGCCGCCGAGCCCAACAGGGTCAGGTTCTCGACATTGGTGCCGGTCTCGTAGGTGACCGTCGTGAAGACGGTGTCGGTACCGCCCTGGTTGGACGCCTCGGTCACGGTGTCGGAGGTCGAATCGACGACATAGACATCGTCGCCGGTGCCGCCGGACATGGAATCGTTGCCGGTGCCGCCATTGAGCGTGTCGTTGCCGGCGCCGCCGTCGAGGGTGTCGTTGCCGTCGTCGCCGGACAGCGCGTTGGCGCCGTCATTGCCGGTGATGACGTTCTTGGACGCGTTGCCGGTGCCCGAGAAGTCCCCGGTTCCCGTGAGGGTGAGGTTCTCCAGATTGGCGGAAAGCGCGTAGCTGAACGAGGCGACGACGGTGTCGGTGCCCTCGCTGGCATTCTCGACGACCGTGTCGGAGACGCTATCGACATAATAGGTGTCGTCGCCGATGCCGCCGACCAGACTGTCGTTGCCGGTGCCGCCGTCGAGGATGTCGGATCCGTCGCCACCCCAAATGGTGTCGTTGCCGCCCGCCCCGGACAGGGAATTGGCGCCGGAATTGCCCGTGATGGTGTTGGCGAGGTCGTTGCCGAGGCCGGTCAGCGATGCGGTGCCGGTCAGGATCAGGTTCTCGATGCCGGTCCCGAGCTGGAAGCTGACCACGCTCGACACGGTATCGGTGCCGCTCGAATCCGAGATCACGTCGCCGGCGCTGCTGACATAGTAGAAGTCGTCGCCGGCGCCGCCGTCCATGCTGTCGCCGCCGTAGCCGCCGTCCAGCGTATCGTTGCCGTCGCCGCCCAGCAGCGTGTCGTCGCCATCGGCGCCAGACAGGCTGTTGGCGAGGCCGTTGCCGTTGATGATGTTGTCCGAGCCGTTGCCGGTGCCGTTGGTGGCCGTGCCGGTCAGCGTCAGATTTTCCAGATTGCTGGCGAGCGTGTAGCTGACCGCCGCGTAGACCGTGTCGGTGCCGCTGTCGAGGCCCGACCCCTCGATGATCACGTCGGAGGCGCTGTCGACATAATAGGTGTCGTTGCCGTCGCCGCCGTCGAGCCGGTCGATGCCGGCGCCGCCGTCCAGCGTGTCGTCGCCGGCCGCGCCGATCAGCGTGTTGGCGCTGCCGTTGCCGGTGATGTCGTTGTCGAGGCTGTTGCCGGTTCCGGTCGAGGCCAGCGTTCCGGTCAGGACCAGGTTTTCGAGATAGTCGCCGAGCGTGTAGCTGTCGCCCGAATAGACCGTATCGGTGCCGCCGTTGGCGGTCGAATCCTCGATGATGACATCGCTATTGGTATCGACATAATAGGTGTCGTCGCCGGTGCCGCCCGACATCGTGTCGACACCGGTACCGCCGTCGATGGTGTTGTTGCCGGAATTGCCGGTGATCGTGTTGTCGAGATCGTTGCCGGTGCCGCTGATATTGCCGGTCCCGGTCAGGACCAGCTTCTCGATATAGGACCCGAGCGTGTAGGACGCCGACGCCTCGACCGTATCGACGCCGCCGGTCGAGGTCCCGTCGGTTTCGACGGCCAGGTCGTTGGTGTCGTCGACGATATAGAGGTCGTCGCCGGTGCCGCCTTCCATGCTGTCGACGCCGGTGCCGCCGTCGAGCGTGTCGACGCCGCCGTCGCCGATCAGGGTGTCGTTGCCGCCGGCGCCCGCCAGGCTGTTGGCGCCGGAATTGCCGGTGATCGTGTTGGCGAGGCCGTTGCCGGTGCCGTCGATGTCGGCGATGCCGGTCAGGACGAGATTTTCGACATTGGCGGTCAGCGTATAGTCGATCGAGCTCTGCACCGTGTCGGTGCCCTCGTTCGCATTCTCGCTGACCACGTCGCCGATATCGTCGACCACGAAGGTATCGTCGCCGGCGCCGCCCGACATCGTATCGGCGCCAGTGCCGCCGTCGATGCTGTTGTTGCCGCTGTTGCCGGCGATGACGTTGCCGACGCTGTTGCCGAAGCCGTTGATGTTGCCCGAGCCGGTGAGCGTCAGGTTTTCGAAATTCGTCGCGAGCGTCCAGGTGACCGAGCTCTGCACCGTGTCGGTGCCCTGGCCGGCGCTTTCGACGAGGGAATCGCTGAGGGTGTCGACCACGAAGGTGTCGTTGCCGAGGCCGCCGACCAGCGTGTCGTTGCCGGCGCCGCCGTCCAGCGTGTCGTTGCCGTCGCCACCCGACAGGCTGTTGCCGCCACCGTTGCCGGTGATCGCATTGTCGAGCGTGTTGCCGGTGCCGTCGATGCCGTTGAAGCCGGTCAGCACCAGGTTCTCGACATAGTTGCCGAGCGTGTAGTCGATCGAGCTCTCGACGGTGTCGGTGCCCTCGCCGGTCAACTCCACGACGACATCGCCGACATCGTCGACCACATAGGTGTCGTCGCCGGTGCTGCCGACCATGGAATCGGAGCCGGTGCCGCCGTCGAGCGTGTCGCTGCCGCCGAGCCCGTTCAGGGTATCGTTGCCGCCGAGGCCTTCGATCAGGTCGTCCGAGGCCGTCCCGTTGAGAACCTGAGACGTGAAGTCACCCGTGATCGTAGCCATCGGCGGTCCCTACTCAGTCCTTTGCGGCCCCCGGCTTGCGCCGGACCCTCGTCGCGCTCTCGGCCGCTGGCCCCCGGACCGCATCCGCGGTCCCGACGCCGTCCGCCTTCCGGACCTCGTTCCCGGCCGCACCCGCTCGCCGGCCCATCGATGGGCCGGCCGATGGCGCGATCGAAAATGGCCGCGCCCGGGCGCAACCCGCAGGCGGGTCGAACCTTAACAGTCCGTCACCCTAGAATGTGTACAGCGCCGGCGGTGTGACGAAAGGCACAGCATCGGCATGGCCGTCGACGGCGCCGACACGTGAGAATCGGCACGATGGGGGCCGTTCCGGATGCCGATCGGGCGAAATCTGGTCGGGATGTGTCGGAAATCCGCGCTGCGTGGCGTCCTTGGTACCGGATAGGCTTCATCCCGGGAGGACCCTCATGAGCAAGATCACGACCTGCCTCTGGTACGAGCGCGACGCCGAGACGGCGGCCCGCCTCTATGTCTCGCTCTTCGCCGATTCGCAGATCGACGCGATCCACCGCAATCCGATCGACGGTCCGTCGGGCGCCGCGGGCTCCGTGCTGGTGGTCGAATTCACGCTCGCCGGACGGCGCCACATGGCGCTCAACGGCGGCATGGCGATGCCCTACAGCAACGCCGTCTCGATCTATGTCGATTGTGCCGATCAGGCCGAGGTCGACCGCCTGTGGGATGCGCTCCTGGCCGACGGCGGCCGCCCGGAGCAATGCGGCTGGCTGCGCGACCGCTGGGACGTGCCCTGGCAGATCATCCCGGCGGCGCTGCCGCGCCTGATCGCCGATCCCGATCCGGCCCGCGCCGCCCGCGCGATGGCGGCCATGATGGAGATGGTCAAGATCGACATCGCCGCGCTGGAGCGCGCGGCCGACGGCTGACCGCCCGGACGCGCCGCCGGTGCCCGGGCGGATGGGCCGCCGGTGCTCGGGCGGATGGGCGGACAGCGCAAGCCACCGTTCCGCAAGTCACGGACCCGCGAACCTCGATCGCCGCCGCCGCCGGGGCGGCGCGATCGGCTTTCCCGGGGCGGGCTACTTGCCGGCGTCGAGCTTGGCCAGACGGTCTTTCGCTTCGGCATCGCCGGCGGCCACCGCCTTCTCGTACCAGGCGCGCGCGGCCGCGAGGTCGATCGCGAGGCCGCCGGTGCCGGACGTGTAGGCGTCGCCGAGGTTGAGCATGGCGACCGGCTCGCCCTGCTCGGCGGCCTGGCGATAGAGCGCGATCGCCGCGCGAGCGTCGCGGCGGACGCCCTTGCCGCCCTCCTCCAGCAGGGCGCCGAGGCTGTTCATGGCCTGCGGCGAGCCCCGCGCGGCGCCCTTCCGGAAGAAGCGGGCCGCCTTGCGGTCACTGCGCCGGACGCCCTCGCCGTCGCGATAGATGACGCCGAGATTGTTCCAGGCGGTCGCATCGCCGCGCTTGGCGGCCAGGCGATAGAGCTGGCGCGCCCGCTTCGGGTTCGCGGCCACGCCCTGGCCGTTTTCGACCATGTAGCCGATCGAGGTCAGCGCCGCCGCCGAGCCGAAGGCGCCGGCCACCCGGAAATGGGCCAGCGCCGGGCCGAACTGGCCGAGCTTGTGGTGGGCGCGGCCGAGCTGGTGGATCAGCCGGCGGTTGCCCGGCGCGGAGCGGACCGCCTCGGTACAGGCCTCCAGCGCCGCCGCGCCGTCCATGTCGGCCATCAACAGGCCGCGCGTGCCGGCCGGCAGGTCGGGGTCGCCCGTGCGCCCCGCTCGGGCGTCGCAGAGCTGCGCGGCCTCCGATTCGGCGGCGGCGACGGAGGCGACCGGAAGGCCGGTGGCCAGCAGGACGGCAAGGACGGAGACGGCGCGAAACATACTCCACCTCAAGGTTCGTGCGATGACGGAAACGGCGGAACGAGGCCGGCGACGTGCCCGTCACCGGCCTCGGCTTGGTCTTGGATCCTGTGGCCCCGGCCCGGGATCGGGGCCGGAGGGGTCCGGCCCCGCACCCCGGGTCAGGGGCGCGAAAGGCCGGCATCTCGTCCCTGGCGCGCGGCGACCGGATCGCCGGTCACCGCGGGCCTTGGTCACCGAGCGACCGTCGTCACCGGGCGACCATGGTCACGGGGTGACCTGGATGGTGACGCGGGCGAGGCCGAGCTGGGGGGCGGGTTTGGTCGGGACGACGGCGAGGTCGCGGTCGAGGGCGGCCTTGTCGGCTTCCGCGAAGGGCTCGCCGGCGGTCTTCACCGGCGTGATCGGGCGCGGGTCGCTGGTGCACAGCGCCGTCACCGTCTCCAGCGCCGGGCCGGTCGCCACCACCGTCTGCGGTGCCCCGCCGCCCGACACGAACAGCGTCTGCCCGGGCTGCACCAGCGGGT
>NZ_LJYW01000001.1:4450201-4482907 GCF_001305515.1 Prosthecodimorpha hirschii | reverse complement strand
CGCATAGGTCGCGTCGGCCCGGTCGAGCAGGGTCAGCACCGTCAGCGGGCCCGGCCGCGGCTTGACCGCCTCGTAGGCCTGGCTCTGCACGACCGACAGGTCGCGCACCGTCTGGGCCGAGGCCGGCACGGCCGCGGCGCTGGCGAGAAGCAGGGCCGCGAGCCCCGCGACGGCGATCGAATGGCGCATGGAACTCTCCTTGGGATGCGGGCCGGCGCCGCGCGCCGCCCGGATGGTCTCGGAAACGTTGGAACGGAAGCGATGGATCGGAAGCGATGGATAGAAGGCGATGGACGGTTCGGCTGGACCGAGGCATCCCGGAACCGGATCGGAACCCGGTGCCCCGCCCCGCCGCCCAGTCAGCCGGCCTGCCGGACAGTCCCGGCCGGCCAGCCGGCCCGCCGCGCCGGCCTCACTCGGTGACGCGGATGACCAGCTGGGCGAAGCCCCAATGCTCGCGCGGGAAGACGCCGAGCTTGCCCTGCAGGGTCGGCAGCAGGCTGTCCCGCGTGATCTGCAGTTCCGCCGGATTGGCCGTCGTCGACCCGCCCAGGAAGCCCTGGAAGCGCTTGCGCGTCGCCACGAACAGCACCGTCTCGTCGCCCGCCGGCGGCGCCGCCACGATCGCCAGCCCCCGCCGCGGCAGGTCGACCGGCACCCCGGCCTGGAGCCGCAGGTTCTCCGCCCACAGTTGCACCCGCCCCGAGGCGCTCATCACATAGACATGGCCGAAGCCCGCATGGGTCGACACCACCTTGAACCGGATCGGGTCGCCGATCCGGATCACCGGCGAGCCCGACGGCACCAGCGACACCGTCACCGGGCCCGACACGCCCGACCCGCCGCCGCCGCCCGCCTCGGGACGCGGCCGCGGCCGCTCCGGCTTGGTCACCACCGTCAGGTCGCGCGCCGCCTGCGCCGAGGCCGAAACCGGCGCCACCAGCGTCGCCGCCAGGGCCGCCAGGCCGAAGGCGAAAGCCCCGAACGCCGGGACCCCGAACGCCGGGCCTGCAGCCACCCGACCCGAAATGCTCATCCGACCCATGGCGTCCCCTCCCCCGAACGGCGCCCCGACGGAGCGTCAACTCTTACATTCACGACACTAGAAGCCCCGCCCCGACTTGTTAAGCCTCGCAACCCCGAACCATCTTGCCACCCGACAATCCGTTGGGAAGGGGGCGGGTCGGTCGCGAACCGCAGGGCTTCGATCCGCAGAGCCCCAAGTCCGATCTGCCATTCGCCGGGTCGGCAACGGGCAGCGTCCGGCCGGGTCGGCCTTCGAGGCCGACGCGCAGCACGGCGGCGGTCTGCCTCGGAGGTCCCAGATCAACTCAATTACCCATACCACTCATTCAAGTAATCGCGGATATCCTGTTCCACGCGATCGTTGGTTGCATCGGCGACATTTTCTTCAACAGGGAACACGGATACCAGCCCCCCTTCTTCCGTCAGCTCCGGAATAACGACATCCAGGAATTCCGAAAGTTCAATGGATCGGGGTTCAAAATCAGCCCAATGGTCTACGGCATTCAGTGCTGCATATTCCTTCCGCGGCCACACCGGGAAGGTCGGTGTTCCATCGTCGGTTTGCGACATCACCCATCCGTCCGAATAGAGACTCCAAACCTCTTGTGTATCGCACACGACCTTCACGAAGTGATCGTACCGCTCCGCGGGGGTCAGCTTCATGATTGCTTCAATTTGCTTGACTGAAACGGACATTCTTTCGTCTCCGAGCCTCATCGCAATGCAATCCGAGAGTCTTTCCGAAGGGCAAGGTCTGCATTTTTCTTGATAGAGCCTCGCATCGTGACAGGTCCCTGTCTACGGGCTGGCCGGCTTTCGAGCCATCAAACAGACTCACGTCACCTGGACCGAGGAGGCCGGAAACGGGAGGGCGTCGGATCAGCCGGAATGCCTCGCTTCGAGCACCCCCTTGCGCAGGCAACCGCAGTCCGCGCGAAACGGCGCGAACCGACATTGTGATGGACCACGAACGGCGGCTCGGCTGGCAATCGTCACGGGGGCGCACTATTGAACAGGGAGCCCCTGCCGCCCGACGGCACCCGAGCCCCGACCGGAGTCCTTCCGATGCAGCATCTCAGCCGGCGCCAGTTCGCCAAGGCGGCCTTCTGGCTTCCGACCCTCGCCCTGGCCGGCCCGGCTTGGGCCCAGACGGGTGACGATCCGGTCGAGTTCGTCGAGAGCCAGTACAACAACATCTATATCTACAAGCGCGGCACCCAGGTCTCGATGACCTTCGGCCACAACAAGCGCCTCTATACGGAATCGGTCATGGATACGACTGACACCAAGGCGCTGCCGGTCGAGTATACCAAATTCATGACCGCCGCGGTCGCCTACACGAAGAAGCAGGATTCGATCCTGCAGATCGGCCTCGGCGGCGGCCGGACCTCGTGGTACCTGCATGTCCATCTGCCCGACGCGGCGATCGACGTGGCCGAGATCGACCCGGTGGTGATCGATCTGGCCAAGAAATACTTCGCCGTGAAGGAGGAGAAGAACTTCGCGCCGGTCGCCATGGACGGGCGTCTGTTCCTCCTGCGCAATCCGGCCAAGCGCTACGACCTGATCTGCATCGACGCCTATCGCGGCCCCTTCGTGCCGTTCCACCTGCTGACCAAGGAATTCTACGTCAAGGTCGCCGAGCATCTGACCGAGGGCGGCATCGTCGCGCAGAATGTCGAGCCCTCGACCATGGTGTTCAACGCCGCCGTGGCGACCATGAAGTCGGTGTTCCGGCAGGTCGACTTCTTCCCGGCCGCCGGCAATGTCGTGCTGGTCGCCTATAACGACGCCGAACGGCTGTCCGACGCGGAACTCCTCAAGCGCGCCGAGGCCCTTCAGGCGAAATATGCGTTCCGCTATCCGCTGACCGATCTGGTCAAGGGCCGGCGCGAGCCGTCCAATCCGGTCAAGGGCCAGATCCTGACCGACGATTTCGCCCCGGTCGAGACGCTGCACGCGATCGAGCGGAAGAACGAGAAGTGGAAGTGAGCGAGGCCAAGCCGCCGATGACTGCCCGGACCACCAACGCCCTCCTGCTCTGCCTCTACGCCTTCCTGCTCGGCTTCTCGCTGATGAGCTTCGAAATGCTCGGCAGCCGCTATCTCTATCCCTATTTCGGTGGCGGCCTGAATACCTGGGCGGTGCTGATCTCGGTGGTGCTGATCGCGCTGATGGTCGGCTATTTCGTCGGCGGCATGATCGCCGACGCGCATCCGGACCAACGCGTGCTCGGCGCGATCATCGCCACGTCCGGCCTCTACATGCTGGCCATCCCGCTGATCTCCGACAAGGTCATCCTGTTCGCGCTCGATGTCGCCGGCGACGGTCCGGTCGGCGCCTTCCTGGCGACCGTGCTGCTGCTCGCCTTCCCGCTGACCGCGCTCAGCGTGTTCTCGCCCTTCTCGGTGCGCCTGCTGATCACCGCCCATACCGATGCGGGCCGCATCTCGGGGCTGGTCTATGCGGTCTCGACCGCCGGCAACATCCTCGGCGTGCTGGTGACCAGCTTCTGGCTGATCCCGACCATGGGCTCGCGCGCGATCACCTACGGCATGGGCGCCGTGACGCTCGCGACCGCGCTCGCCATCATGGCCGTGCGCCTGCGCGAGGCCGCCCCGCGCCCCGTGCCGGTCACGTCCCGGGCCTGACCAGCGGCCTCAGCGCGAGCACGCCGAACTGGGCGACCCAGTGGCCGACCGCCTCGTAGCTGCCCTGCCAGTCGCGGGCGGCGAGCGCCGCCGCGACATGGTCGGCATAGGCGCGGGCGGCGGCCGGCTCGCCGCTCGCCCGCCACACGGCCCACAGACCCCAGGCCCGGCTGAAGCGCAGGCCGCGCTCGTGCACGGTCGACGCCTTGCCGGCCGGCGCGCCGAAACCGTCGAGCACCCTGTCGTCGCGGATCAGCCGGAGCAGGCTCGCACGGTCTTCGGTCAGCGCGGCGAGCCAGAGCAGGTTCGGGCAGACCGCCATGAAGCTGCCGCGGTCGAAGCCGCCCCGGCAGGCCCGGCCGATCGTGCCCGGATCGGTGAAGCCCTGCCGCACCAGCCGGCGGGCGCGGGCGGAAAGCCGCGCGTCTCCCCGGAAGGCGGCATAGTCGAGCAGGTTGATCAGCGCCCAGGACTGGCTGCGATAGGCGGTTCCGAGCGGGTCGGGCGGGATCGATTCCAGATAGGCGGCGAGGCTCGCCGCCACCCGGTCGCCGAAGCCGACCAGGTCGTCGCGCCCGGTCAGACGGGCATGTTCCGCAACAAGGCGCAGGAACCAGGCCCGGCCGTAGGGCATCTCGAAATCCGGGTTTGCCGCCAGGAAGGCGGCCTCCTCGGCCATCCGTCCGCGAGCCTCAAGCCGCGCCAGCGCGGGCGCCGCGAAGGCCGGATCGCCGGTCGCCGCGGTCAGTGCGATGAGCGCCCAATGGCCGTGGACGGCGGAATGCCAATCGATGCAGCCATGGAAGACCGGATGGCCGGTGTCGCGGCGCGCGATGCAGGCGGCGATCGGCGCGCCCAAGGCAGGCAGCACCGCGCGCGCCTCGGCGGCGACGGCCTCGATCTCCGGCGGCAGTGCCGGCGGCGCCGCCTCGGCAGCCCGCACCGGGGCCGCCGCCAGCATCAGCGCGAGCCCGGCCCCGGCCATAAGGCGGATCGCCACCCCCGCGCGCGTCGTCATCAGTCGACCGGCTTCAAGCGGATGCGCCCCATGGCGCCGGCACCCTGCGCGGAGTGAATGTCGGACGGACCGCCGAAATAGGCCATCTGGCGGTCGTCGGACCGGATCACCGTGGTGACGAACTGCATCGGCACGGGAATCGCGCCGAGATATTCGCCCTTGCGGCTGATCCGCATGATGCGGCCGGCACCGTATTCGGGCACCAGCAGGTTGTCGTTCTCGTCGACATCGATGCCGTCCGGCCCGGTCTTGTCGTAGAAGGGGAAGCCGGACGGCTTCGGGATGCCGAGCGTGATCAGGACGCGGTCGTCGACGAGCTTGAAGTCCGGCGTCACCGTGTAGGCGAGGATGCGCCGGCCGATATGCTCGGAGACGAACAGATCGCGGGTCGCGCTGTCGAAATAGATACCGTTGGCGTAGCGGATGCCGCCCTTCAGCCGCTCGGCGCGGCCGTCGCGCCAGACATGGACGATCGAGCCGGTCGCCGGCGCGGAAGCGTCGAACAACCCGGAATCGGTCACGAAGGCGCCGCCGTCGCCGTCGGTGGTCAGGTCGTTCGGCCAACGGATGCGCGTGCCGGCACTGTCCTCGGCGACCACCTTGCGGACCTGGCCGTTGCGGTCGAGAAACACCACCGCGCCGGCCAGATGACAGTTGATCAGGTACTGGTCGTCGGCCATCGCGACGATCCCGGTCGGGCCGCAATTCTGGATCGACCAGACCGTCTTCGGCGCCGCCGTCTTCGCATCGTAGAGCTTGATCTGACCGGCCGACATGTCGGTCATGAACAGGATGCCGCGATGGATATAGGCGCCTTCCGGATACTGGTAGTTGGTGTCCAGGATCTCGGGCTTGCCGACGGTCCCGTCGGCCGCGGCCACCGGACCGATCCCGCCGAAAGCCAGCACCCCGGCCAGCCAAAGGCCCGCGGCCCGCACCAGGCCCGCTGTCATCGTCATCTCCGCGAACTCCCCGAGTCGGCGGCAGCCTATTGCCGCGACAGCGTGAACCTGCCGCGGTTCGTGCCGACCTGCCACTCTCCTTCGATCACGTCTCCGGCACGATTGAGGCGGCCGCGATAGGTGATGGAATGGCTGACCCCGCCGGACCCGTCATAGGTCTTGGTCAGCACGATGCCGCCATCGGCGGCGACGCGTCCGGCCCAGGTGGCGCGCAGCTGCGTCGTGGACTTGTTGCCGAAGGTGTTCGGCTCCGAGGAGAGGCCGGTGACGCGGTCGCCCATGCCGTTCAGCGACACCGCGAAGGGCACCGGGTTCTGCTTGAGGTTGGTGTAGGTGTATTGCCCTGACCAGGTGCCGTCGAGCGGCAGGGTCGCGATCGGGACGACGCCGGTGAACTCCGACGGACCGCCGGACGGCGTCAGCGAGGCGATCGGCCGGGACAGCTTGCGGCGCGACTGTTCGGCGAGATCGGCATAGAAGCCGGTCGGATAGCGGCGCAGGAAGGCATCCCAGGCCTCGATCGTCCCGGCCGCCTGCGCCATCTGGTAGTCGGCGCGGATGGTCGCGTCCGGATCGCTGGCGCTGCCGCCGCCGGCCATCGGCCGGCCGAGATAGATCTCGCGCCCGCCGAGCGAACCGGAGAAATAGGGGATCTGCCGGGCATCGGTCATCATGCTGACATCGTCGCGGATGCGGCCGAGGGCGAGGCGGATCTCCGCCCCGTCGGCCGCGAGATGCCGGCTGATCGCCTTGGAGAAGGGGCTGACCTGGCCGTCGCCGTCGAAGGCGACGCGGCCCGGCTCGGCCGCGTAGGCGATGAGCAGGTTCGGCGCGCCGGCCTCGACCCGGCCGAGGCCGCGGGTGACGCTGCGCGTGGCCGTGCGCCGCTGCATGGTCGAGACGAAGGGATTGTCGCGGCAGGCGTCGAGCAGCACGAGCTTCAGCTGGCGGGCGCCGTCGAGGGCACTCAGGACGCGGTCGAGCGGGACCGCCTCGTCCGGCACGTCGCGATCGCTCATCAGCCGGGCGTCGACCGGAACCAGATAGTTCTGCCCGTTCACCTCGATGCCGTGGCCGGAATAGTAGACCATCGCGACATCCGCACCCTGCGCGGCATCCTCGAACCGGCGGAGCGCCTGTTTCATGCCGGTCAGCGTCAGGTCGGTCGCCGGAATGATCTCGTCGAAACCGGCCGACTGCAGCACCTGCCGGATCGCTTCAACGTCGCGGATCGGGTTGGGAAGCTGCGCATTGGACTGGTAGGCGCTGTTGCCGATCAGCAGCGCGACGCGCCGTTCGGCCGAGGCCGACGTTACGCCGGCCGCGAGCCCGACGACGATGCAGAGGGCGCCGAGAAGCGCGGATGCCACATGTCTGATCACGGAAGCCCCCAAGGATCGAGCGCACGCAGTTTCCCGGCCGACCCGGGCGCCGCATTCGCCAACCGACCGGCGCGTGGCTGCGCGCGAAAGCCGGTCGGCTTGTGCTCCGCACCCGGTACGGGGGAACCGGTCCGTTGCCTTAAACCGCAGGAAACCTAGCAGCCTTCCGCGTCGTCCTGAAGACCGGTGCAGCCTGCCCATGCTGTCCCCGCCTCCAAACGCCTTGGTGGCAGGCCGTTCCGCGCGCGACCGTCGTCAGGCGGCAGGCAGGACCGCGATCCGGATCGGCGCGAACCCGTCGAGCGTCGCCTCCACGAGGCCCGGCCCCGGCACGGGCACCAGCCCGCAGAGCGCGCCGGTGGTGACGATCTGGCCGGCCTTGAGACCGCCGCAGCGGTCGGCCTGCACCGCCGCCCAGGCGACCAGCGGGGCGAGCGTGTCGCCCTGCGGATGCACGGCGGGCGCCGAGACGAGCGCGGCGCCGTCGAGCGTCGCGCGGCAGGTCCGACCGGCGAGATCGATGTCGGCCGGGACGGCGGGGCCGACGACATAGCCATCATTGGCCAGGCTGTCGGCCAGGAAGCACGGAAACGGCGCCGCACTGCCGCTCTCCAGCCGGTGGCGGACCATCTCGATGCCGAACACCCAACCGTCGATCGCGGCAACGAGATCGGCCCTGGAAATCGGACCGGGCGGCAGATCGCGGCCGAGCCGGACCGCGATCTCCAGTTCGATCGCCAGTCCCTCGCCCCAGGTCCATCGGGCCGGCGCCGTCACGGTGACGACGCTCGGCAGCGGTGCGGCGACGGCGCCCTGGCCGGGCGGCAGCGCGACCTTCCAGCCGGCGACGCCGGACCCCAGCGCCGCCAGGATGCCGGCCTGACAGCCATAGGCCGCGTCGATCGTGGCCGGACCGTCGGTCGCGGCGATGCGCCGCCCGTCACGGCGGGCCTCGATCAGACGGGCCGAAAAGGAGGGCTGTGCGATCATCGAGGGCAATCCGGCTCAGAGGAGATTGGCGTGGCGGGCGGCGAGGTCGGCATGACTGCGGCCGAGTCGCGCGGCCAGGTCGAGAAGCAGCATTTCGCAGAGGAGATGCAAGGCCAGTTCGAAGGCCGAGCCGAGCGGCAGCGGGCTTACCGGTGCATCCGCCATGGTCTGCGCCGGCAGGCACAGAATGAGGTCGGACTCCGGCACGGCGCCCGGGCGCGCGGTGACGACCGCGATCGCCGCTCCGACACGACGGGCGGCGGCGATCACCGCGTCGGCCGTCGGCAGCGACCCCAGTGCCGCGGCGACCAGGACGAGATCGCCCGGCCCGGCCGGCGGGGCGGACAGCTGGCCGACGAAATGGGCGTCGATGCCGAGATGGGCGAGCCGCATGGCGGCGGCCTGCAGGACGAGCCCGTTGCGGCCGACGCCGTAGAGAAAGACCCGCCGCGCCGCCGCCATGCGGGTTGCGAGGGCGTCGAAGCCCGCCGCGTCGACGGCCTCGAACACGCGGCGCTGTTCGGCCAGGATCGCCCCGAGGGCGGCGAGGCCGGTCATCCGTGGCCGCCGGCGGAGAAGACGCCGCGCTCCAGGAAGATCTCCGTGATCGCATCGGTCGCCGCGACGAAGCGCGGGTCCTTGCGCGCGCCGAGCCCGCGCGGCCGCGGGATGTCGATGGTCATGATGGTCTCGATCCGGCCCGGCCGCGGCGACATGACCACGACGCGGTCGGCGAGCAGCACGGCCTCGTCGATCGAGTGGGTGATGAACACGACCGTCTTGCGCGTCTCCATCCACAGCCGTTCGAGATCGATGCGCATCTGTTCGCGGGTCAGCGCATCGAGCGCGCCGAAGGGCTCGTCCATCATCAGGAGCGGCGGCTCGTGGACCAGGCCGCGGGCGATCGATGCGCGCTGGCGCATGCCGCCGGACAGTTCGTAGGGACGCCGGTCGGCAAAATCCTCCAGGCCGACGGCCTTGAGCAATTCCATCGCCTTGGGCAGATAGCGGGCCCGGTCGAGGCCGCGCATGTCGATCTGGAACAGCACGTTTTCGAGCACGTTGCGCCATTCGAGCAGGATCGGCTGCTGGAACACGATGCCGATATCGGTGACCGGCGCGGTGACGGACTTGCCGAACACGGTCAGCTCCCCGCCGGTGCGCGGCACCAGGCCGGTGATCAGGCGCAACAGCGTGGACTTGCCGCAGCCGGACGGACCGACGATGGCGACGAATTCGCCGGGCTCGATATCGAGGTCGATCGGGGCCAGCGCCGTGGTGGCGCGCTCGCCCTGTCCATAGACCTTGCTGACCCCGCGGATGGATATTCCGGACGACGCCGTCATAGGGCTTCACGCCTCCCGAGAGTTTCTTGTTGGGGCCGCCGCAGCGGCCAGACACGGGCGAGTTCGGTCGCGGCCGCCCGCAGCGCCGCGACCATTGCGGGCCGCCGTTCCGGCGACAGGCGCATGACCGGGCCGGCGACGCTGGTCGCGCCGAGCGCTCGGCCGGTCGCAGGATCGATCACCGCCACCGCCACGGCGGCGACGCCGGCTTCGGCCTCCTCCTCGGCGGTCGCAAAGCCCTGGGCCCGGACGCGGGCGAGCGCGCCGACGAGACCCTCGATGGTGGTCAGCGCGCGCGGGCCGACCTCGGCGGAGGGCTGGCCGAGCCCGTCCCGGAGCGCGATCCGGCAGGCTTCCTCGTCGGTCAGCGTGGCGAGCCACGCCTTCCCGTTGGCGGTCGCGTAGGAGACGATCCGCCCGCCCATGGACGGCTGGTAGACGAGCCCGGGCGGGGCGCCCTGGGCCGAGCCGATCCAGACCAGCCGGTCGTCGTCGACCAGCGTCAGGCGGACCAGCTCGGCCGTCTGCCGCGCCACGTTGCGCAGGATGCCGTCGGTCGCGTCGGCGATGCCGGCGGTCTGCATGAAGCGCTGGCCGAGCACGGCGAGGCGGAGCGTCAGCCGGTACTGCTCGGTCGAGGGGTCCTGCTCGACCCAGCCCTCGGCGGCGAGATGCTCGAGCAGCCGCTGCACGCTCGACTTCGGCGCATCCAGGCGCTGGGCGAGGTCGGTCAGCCGGTGCGCATGGCGGGCATCCGCCATGGCTTCGAAGACGGCGAGGCAGTGGGAGAGTTGAGACTTGACGACCCGCATTTGACGGTACATCGTTCCATCATGGATTTCGTTCAGTTTGCATGAAGCGAGGTCCGCGTCAATCCGCCGAACCAACGGCGACGGCCCCCGGGGATCGGATCGGACATCCGACCGCAGGAGCCGAGAATTCAGTGCGGTGAGCACCGCGATTGCGTCCGCAGCGACGCCCGGTGCTCAAGGAGGAAGGCTCGGGATATGGGCAAGGCGGTCGGGTCGGTCGCCCGGCGCCTGCGCGGCGGTGCGCAGGTGGCGGTGACGGTGGCGGGGTTTCTGATCCTCTGGGAGGTGGCGGCGCGCGGCTTCGGGCTGCCGGCCTACATCCTGCCGGCGCCCTCGGCGGTGTTCGTCGAGCTCTGGAACCGCCGCGTACAGTATTCCGGCGCCGCCCTGTTCACCCTGCAGCCGATGCTGATCGGCTTCGCCGCCGCGGTGATCGTCGGCATCGCGCTGGCGCTGATCGTCGCCTTCTCGCGCGGCATGGAGAAGACCGTCTATCCGCTGCTGGTCTTCTTCCAGATCGTGCCCAAGATCGCGGTCGCCCCGCTGTTCATCATCTGGTTCGGCTTCGGGCTGATCCCGAAGGTGCTGCTGGTGTTCCTCCTGTCCTTCTTCCCCGTGGTGGTCTCGGCGATCACCGCCTTCCGCTCGGTCGATCCGGACATCATGGATCTGGCGCGCTCCACCGGCGCCGGACGCTGGCGCATCTTCCTGCGCGTGCAGGTGCCGCATGCCCTGCCGACGCTGTTCACCGGCATCAAGGTGGCGGCGGCCCTGTCGGCGACGGCCGCCGTGGTGGCCGAATTCGTCGCCTCCGACCGCGGCCTCGGCTACCTGCTGCTCGAAGCCAACGGCAACCTGAACACCTCGATGGCCTTCGGGTCGGTCTTCGTCCTGACCGCCCTGGGCTTTGCCCTCTATGCGGCGGTCGAATTGGTCGAGCAGATTCTGATCCCCTGGCACGTATCCCAGCGCGGCCATGGCGACGTGAATCCGATCTGAAAGCCGGCCCACCCCGGCAAGTCCCCTGAAAAAACCAAAAGGGAGGAACACATGAAGTCCTTGAAGAGCCTACTCGGCCTGGCGGCCGGCATCGTCATGCTGGCCTCGGCGCCGGCCGTCGCGCAGGAAAAGGCGACGCTGCGCCTGAACTGGCTGATCTACGGCTTCCACACCCCGTTCTACCTCGGCATCGAGCGCGGCTACTACAAGGCCGAGGGCATCGATCTGGAGGTCGGCGAGGGCCAGGGCTCCGGCCGCGCCGTGCAGATCGTCGCCGCCAAGGGCGACACCTTCGGCCTCTCGGACGGTGCCAGCATCATCAACGGCATCACCAAGGGCGCGCCGATCAAGGCCGTCATGGGCATCATGAACACGACGCCCTTCGCGGTCATCGCCCGCGCCGACAGCGGCATCAAGTCGATGAAGGACCTCGAGGGCCGGACCATCGCGGCGACCACCGGCGAGGCCGGGCTGACCATCCTGCCGGCCCTGATCAAGGGCGCCGGGCTCGACCAGTCCAAGATCAACTTCCTGCGCGTCGACGGCCCGACCAAGCTGGTCGCGGTGCTAGAGAAGCGCGCCGACGCCCTGCTCGGCGGCTCGGAAAACCAGCCCTTCATCCTCGAGCAGAAGGGCGTCGCGTCGACCGTGTTCAACTATGCCGACTACGGCGTGAACACGATGGGTCTCGCCATCCACGTCCATGCCGACACGCTGAAGGACAAGCCGAAGCTGGTCGAGGGCTTCATCCGGGCGACCCAGAAGGCCTATGCGGAGGCCGAGAAGGACCCGGAGGCGGCGATCGCGGCGGGCCTCAAGGTCAAGCCGGACATGGACAAGGCGATGGCGCTGAAGCAATTGCAGGCCGGGCTCAAGCTGGTCCGCTCCAAGGCGGCCCCGACGGCGGCGATCGGCTTCATGGCGCCGGCCGACTGGCAGATGACGCTCGACCTGATGAAGGACTACCAGGAGCTCAAGACCGACATGACCGCGGCGTCCTTCTTCAGCAACGATCTCCTGCCGAAATGAGCAGGGATGCGCAAACGGGCCGCGCCGCCATCGTCACCGGCGGCGCGCGCGGCATCGGCCTGGCCATCGCGCGGCGCCTCGCCGCGGATGGCTGGCGGCTGGCGCTCTGGGACCGGGACGCGGCCGGCGCGATTGCCGCCGCGTCCGCTCTCGGCCCCCACCATCTCGGCCTCCCCCACCTCGGCCTCGGCTGCGACATTGCCGACGAGGCGTCGGTCGCGGCCGCGGCGGATGCCACCTGGGCGGCCTTCGGCACGGTCCGCGGCCTCGTCAACAATGCCGGCATCCTCGGCCCGGTCGCCCCGCTCTGGCTGCAGCCGCCGGCCGAATTCCGCAGGGTGATCGACGTCAACCTGACCGGCACCTTCCTGGTGCTGGCCGCCTGCGTGCCGCGCATGCTGGAGGCCGTGGGTCCCGACCGCGGCCGGATCGTCAACGTCTCGTCGATCCAGGCCAAGGAGGGCATGCCGAATGCCGGCGCCTATGCGGCCTCCAAAGCCGGCATCGTCGCGATGACCAAGAGCCTCGGCAAGGAACTGGCGACCCACGGCATCCTGGTCAACTGCATCACCCCGGCGGCGGCCGAGACCGACATGGCCAAGGAAATCACGCCGGCCCGCAAGGCCGAGATCCTGGCGCGCATCCCGATGGGCCGCTTCGTCGGCGTCGACGAGATTGCCGCCATGACGGGCTGGCTTCTGTCGGACGATTGCAGCTATTCGACCGGGGCCGTATTCGACCTGTCGGGCGGCCGGGCAACCTATTGAGGAACCAACATGGCATTGGCGGGCGGCGGCGCAATCTGCATCTGGAACGACATCACGCCGGAAGGCCGCGACGAGTTCTATGCCTGGCACCTGCATGAGCACATGCCGGAACGCGCCGCCATCCCGGGCTTCCGCCGCGGCCGGCGCTATGTCGGCCTCGATGCGGCGACCAGTCCGGAATTCTTCACCCTCTACGAGACCGAGACCGCCGAGGTGCAGACCAGCGCGCCCTATCTGGCCCGGCTCAACGCCCCGACCGAGTGGACCCGGCGCGCCACCAGCGCCTTCCGCAACACCGCGCGCGCGCTGTCGCGGGTCGAGGCGAGCCTCGGTCCGGGCGCAGGCGGCCTTCTCGGCACGATCCGCTTCGCCGTGGCGGAGGGGCGCGAGGCGGACGCCGCCGGCCTGATCGCCGACGAGGCGCTGCCGGCCGCCGCCGCGCTGCCGCAGGTGACCGGCGCGCATCTGTGCCGGACCGATCTCGGCGCCAGCGCGCTCAAGACCACCGAGAGCCGCGGCCGCGACGATATCGGCGCCGCGCCGTCCTGGGTGATCCTGGTCGAAGCCTGCAACGAGGCGCCGCTCGACCGGGCACTCGCCGATCTCGCCGCCGCGCTCGCCCCGGTGCTCGACGGCCCGGTTCTGATCGGCCGCTACCGCTTCGAATACGAGTGCCGCATCCCGGCGTGACCGGTCCGGCCGGATCGGCCCGCGCCGTCTTCCGGACGGCGGCGCGCAGCCGCACCAACCGATCGCGGCCCGGGGCCGGACTGCGACCGGGGCCGGACTGCGACCGCGCCTACGCCGCCGCCGGCAGGTCGGCCGCGATGCCGAGCACGCGGGCGGTGTTGAGCGAGAACATCTTGCGGATGTCGTCGTCCGAATAGCCGAAATCGATGCACAGCTTCATGCCGCGGCGCAGGCCGTCGATCGGATGGAAGGTGCCGACCTGGCCGAGATCCGAGCACATGATGGTGTTGTCGACGCCGGCGGCGTCGATGAACATCTTCAGATCCTGCTCGTCGCGCGACTTGAACTTGCAGCCCTCGAGGAACATGCACAGCGAATGCTCGACCATCGCCCCCATGGCGGCGATGCCGCGCACGTCGTTGGCGCTGCCGTCGACGATATCCTCCGGATGGGTCAGGATCAGCCGCTTGACGCCGCGCCGCTGCGCCTCCTCGAACACCGTCCAGGTCTCGGAGATGTGGATATGGCCGCTGGCGAGCGCCATGTCGGTGCGCGCGACCACGTCGAGGATCTCCTTGACGGCATCCGTCGGCTTGCCGTCGGCGCCCGTCACCGGAATGACCTCGGCATGGCGGATCTTGGTCGTCGAGGCCGGATGCGACCGGCCGGATGCGGCCTCCCAGCGGAAATGCTGCTCGGCGGTCAGGGTCGGCAGCCAGACGATCTTGCCGCCCATCGCGGCGGTATGCTCGACCGCGAAGGGGTTGAGCCCGCCGACGACGTTGTTGAGCACGATGCCGGAATAGACCTTGGTGGTCAGTTCCGGATTGTGCCGCGCGATCAGGGCCGCGGTCATCACGCCGGAATAGTCGTGGTCCTTGGTGACGATCGCCGCCATGCCGGCCTTCGAGCCGTCGCGGGCGAGATCGAGGTGGTCGAGCGCGCGCGGCGCGATCGACGGGCCGGTATGGACATGGGGGTCGATGGCACCGACCATGAGCCGGTCGATGCGGGCTTCGACGGTGTCGGCGGCGCTCATGCGGGTCTTCCTTCCTGATCGGTCGCCTTCAGGGGTTTGAAATCGGCCAGCACCTTGGCGGCCATCTGGCGCATCAGCCCCTGGTCGGACGCGACGATGAAGGCGGAGGCGCCGAGGCGGGCGAAATCGGCGGCTTCCGCCGCATTGGCGACCATCATGCAGATCGGCTTCTTCGCCCGCCCGGCGGCGGCGAGGATGCGTTCGGCCGCATCGCGCACCGCCGGCGCGTCCATGGCGGGGGCGCCGAGCGCGACCGTCAGGTCGCCGCGGCCGATGAAGGCGCCGTCGAGGCCCGGCACCGCCAGGATGGCGTCCAGGCAGTCGAGCGCTTCCGGATCCTCGATCATGGCGATGACCGTGACCTCGGCATCCTGCGCGTCGACATGCGGCCAGATGCCCCGGCCGCCATAGTCGCCGGCCCGCGGCGAATTGGAAAAGCCGCGCTTGCCGCCGCGATAGCGCGCGCAAGCCACCACCTCGCGCGCCCGCTCGGGGCTCGACACATGCGGCACCAGCACGCCGGCGGCGCCGTCGTCGAGCGCGCCCAGGATCTCGCCCTCGTGGGCGACCCGGACGATGCCGGCAATGCCGCCGGCCCGCGCGCCCATCAGGGTCCGGTCGACGCTGCCGCGATCGAACGGCGCATGCTCGACGTCGAGCACGACGAAATCCAGGCCGACCGAGCCGAGGATCTCGGCGGCATGGCCGGTCGGGGTCTTCAGGAACGTGCCGAGGAGAGTCTCGCCCGCCAGGAAGCGGCGGCGGAACTCGCGCGGCGATGGCCGCGACGCGCTTGACATGGCCGGATGATTCCTCCCAGAATGTTTCGTACAACGAAACGTCGTATCGATTTTCCCAGAAGGTGCGCCGGAGCCGGCAGGATTGTCAAGGCGCCGGGGCGTCGGAGCAGATGAGCCATGCCGAAGGTGACGGGCAAGAGCGAAGAGGGCGTGCAGGCCGTTGTGCTCGCCCTGCAGATCATCGAACGCGTGGTCGAGGAGGGGCGTCCGGTCGGCGTCACCGCCCTCGCCCAGGCGCTCGGAACCACCAAGAGCCGGATCCACCGGCACCTGCAGACCCTGGTCGGGCGGGGCTACCTGGCCCAGCAGACCGAGACCGAACGCTATCAGGTCGGCCCGCGGCTGGTCGGTCTCGCCCGCATGGTCGGCGACAATCTCGACCTCGTCGACATCGCCACGCCGGTGCTGCGCGACCTGCGCGACGCGCTCGGCCACTACAGCGTGCTGTCGCTGGTCGAGGAGGACGGCATTCGGGTGCAGACCGCGATCAACGGCCGCTCGCTGGTCGAGATCGGCGTGCGGCGCGGCTCCCTGCTGCCGTTTCATGCCTCCGCCCAGGGCAAGGTGGCACTTGCCTATGGCGACGAGATCCTGCGCCGCCGCATCCTGCGCTCCCGGCTCGACATGCTGACCCCGCACACCATCGTCAGCCCCGCCGCGCTCGAGCAGGAACTGGAACTGATCCGGCGGCAGGGCTGGGCGGGCGGGCCGAACGAGTCCCTGCTCGGATTGAATGCGCTGGCCGCACCGGTCTTCGACGCGACCGGCACGCTGGTCGCCACCGTCGGGATCGTCGATTCCATCCAGTTCCTGCCGGACCCGCCCTCCGACGATCAGGTGCGCGAGACCACGCGCGCCGCCGCCGCCGTCTCCGCCCTGCTCGGCCATCGCGGCGCACCGGCGATGCCCCGCCCGGCCGCGGAAGCCGCGGGCGCTTGACACTCCGGACCAAGTCGGGCAGCATTTCGATATTAGAACAGTGTTTCGAACAACGAAACACATAGGGAGGAACTACCGATGACCTCGCGTCTTGGCGCGGCCGTGATCGCGGCTGCCTTGCTGTCGTTCGTGCCCGGGGGAGCCGTCCAGGCTCAGGAGACCTACAAGATCGGCGCGGCGCTCGGCCTGACCGGCTATGCGGCGGCCTCCGATCGCGCGTGGCGCGACGGCCAGATGCTCGCCATCGAGGCGATCAACGCCAAGGGCGGCCTGCTCGGAAAGAAGATCGAATATATCGGCGAAGACAACCGGTCCGAACCGCAGGAAGCGGTCGTGGTCTACCGGAAGATGATGTCCAACGATAAGGTCAACATCTTCGCCAGCGGCTGCGTCTCGGCCGGCAACTTCGCCGCGGCCGGCGCCGTGATCCGCTCCGAGACCCCGATGGTGCTGTGCTCGATCCTGCCGCCGCGGCCGGAAGAGCAGAAATGGGCCTTCTCGATCCTGCCCCCGCCGCGCTTCGAGATGGAAGCCCGCTACGGCTGGCTCAAGGCCAACAGCCAGGTGCGCAAGATCGGCATCATGCACGACCCGACCCCCTATGCGCAGCTGATGAAGGACGTGGCGGTGAAGACCGCCCAGGACTCCGGCTTCGAGGTCGTCGCCGTCGAGACCTACAAGCCCGACGATGTCGACATGAGCGTTCAGATCGGCCGCATCAACGCCGCCGGCGGCGGCGCCATCATCAAGATGGGCCAGGGCGGCTCGACCGTGACGGTCGCCAAGAACATCAAGCAGCTCGGCCTCGATACCATGATCCTGATGGCCAGCCTCGACGACGGCGTGCCGCTGAAGGCCGCCGGCGAGGTGCTCGGCGAGCGCTTCATGTTCGTCGCCCCGCCCGTGCAGATCCCGTCCTCGATCCCCGACGGTGCCTTCCGCAAGGCGGCCGACACCTTCCTGACCGCCTGGCGCGAGAAGTATGGCGACCGCGACCCGAATGCCGGCGCGCGCGGCTGGGATTCGATCACCGTGATCGCCACCGCCGTCGAACTGGCCAAGAGCTATAACGGCCCGGCCGTCCGCGACGCCCTGGAGAAGCTGCCGCCGATCCAGGGGGCCTTCGCCAAGTTCAACTTCACCGCCACGCAGCATGTCGGGATCACCGAGAATCCCTACGTGGTCGGCGTGCTTCGCGACGGCCGGTTCCAGGTCAAGTGAGCCCGGCCGCGATGACCGGTACGCCCCTGATCGAACTCGTCGACCTGGCCGCCGCCTACGGCCAGGTCCAGGCCCTGAAGCCGACCAGCCTCACCGTCGCGGAAGGCGAGTTCGTCACCGTGCTCGGCCCCAACGGGGCCGGCAAGTCGACCATGCTGCGCGCCGCGATGCGGCTCACGCCGGCCTCCGGGCGGGTCCGCTTCCGCGGCCGGGACATCACCCGGCTGTCGACCCACGGCCGGGCCCGCGAGGGCATCATCCTGGTCCAGGAAGGGCGCGGCCTGTTCGGGCAGATGTCGGTGCGCGAGAATCTGATCCTCGGCGCCTACACGATCGCGGCCGGCGAAAGCGTCGAGGCACGGCTCGAAGAGGTGTTCCGGCTGTTTCCGCGCCTGAAGGAGCGCTTCGGCCAGACCGCCTCCTCGCTCTCCGGCGGCGAGCAGCAGATGCTCGCCATCGGCCGGGCGCTAATGGCCAAACCGAAACTCCTGATGCTCGACGAACCCTCGCTCGGCCTCGCCCCGCGCGTCGCCGCCGAAATCCTGGACACGCTCGGCACCTTGAACCGCGACGGCCTCGGCATCCTGCTCGTCGAGCAGAAGGCCCCGCAGGCGCTCCGGCTCGCCAAGCGCGTCTATGTCCTTTCGCTCGGCGGCATCGTCGCCGAACTGGCCGCCAGCGAAGTTGGATCGCATCATGATCTCTCGCGTTTCTACCTCCACTGACCGACCCTGGCGCGCCCTGCTGCCGGTCGCCGTCGTGCTCGGCGTGATGGCCTTCGGGCTGACCTCGTCGGGCTATGTGGTGACCGTGATCGGCTTCGCGGCGATCTACGGCATCTTCTGCACCGGGCTCAATTTCTTCATGGGCTATACCGGCCAGGCCTCGTTCGGGCAGAACGCCTTCGCCGCACTCGGCGGCTACGGCACGGCGATCCTGTGCGGCAACCACTATTGGGATCCGCTTGCCGCCTTCCTGGTCTCGATGGTCTTCGCCGGACTGGTCGCCTATCTGGTCGGCCTACCGACCTTGAAGCTGCGCGGCCACTATCTCGCCATGGCGACCTTCGCGCTCGGCCTGATCACCTACGAGATCAGCATCGAGTGGAACGGCCTGACCCAGGGCTACATGGGCATTTCCGGCATCCCGCCGCTCGGGGTGTGGAAGTTCGAACTGGCCAACGAGAAGCAGATGCTGGTCGCGCTGACGCTCCTGATGCTACTCGGCGTCTGGATCTCGGTGCGCCTGCGCGACAGCCGCTTCGGCCGGGCGTTGCGCGCCATCGCCGGATCGGAGCCCGCCGCCCGCGCGCTCGGCATCGATGTCGCCCGCTACAAGCTCGCCGCCTTCGTCATCGCCGCGCTCTACGCCTCCGCGGCCGGCTCGCTGTTCGCCCATTTCGTCGGCTTCATCAGCCCGGAAGTGTTCGGCGCCGCCATGGTGATCCAGAGCTTCACGATGCTGTTCCTCGGCGGCATCGGCACCACCTGGGGGCCGATCGTCGGCGCCATCATGGTGTTGATGCTGCCCGAATTCCTGCGCGGCCTGAAGGAACTGCAGGACGTGGTCTATTCCATGGCCCTGATCGCGCTCCTGATCTTCGCCCCGAAGGGGCTCGCCGGCCTCGGCAGCCTGTTCGCCCGCCGGCCGAAGGCCCCCGTCCCGACCCCGTCCGGCGCGCCCGCCCGGGCGATTGCGAAGTGACCGCCATGGCCCTGCTCTCCGTCAACGACCTGACCATGCGGTTCGGCGGCCTGGTGGCCAACGACCGGATCGGCTTCGATGTCGAGGAAGGCGCGATCTTCGCGGTGATCGGCCCGAACGGCGCCGGCAAGACCACGCTGTTCAACGCCATCTCGGGCGCGCTGACGCCGACCTCCGGCGAGGTCCGCTTCGACGGCCAGATCATCACCGGCCGCCCGCAGCATGCGGTGGCGGGCGCCGGACTGGTGCGCACCTACCAGCTGGTCCAGCTCTTCGCCGATCTCTCGGTCCGCGACAACGTCGCCGTCGGCTTCCACCGGGTCTCGCGCGGCGGCGTCTTCGCGGCCCTGTTCCGGCCCGGCTGGGCGCGGGCCCAGGAGGCGCATGTCGCCGAGAAGACCCGGGACCTGCTCGAATTCGTCGGCCTGTCCGGCGTCGCCGACATGCCCGCCGGCAAGCTGCCCTACGGCCAGCAGCGGCTGCTCGAAGTCGCCCGCGCGCTCGCCGCCGAGCCGCGCCTCCTGCTTCTCGACGAGCCCGCCGCCGGCCTCAACACCCAGGAGACCGCGGCGCTCGCCGACGTGATCGAGCGGATCAACGGCCGCGGCGTCACCGTGCTCCTGGTCGAGCACGACATGAGCCTCGTGATGAAGGTCGCCCGGCGCATCGTGGTGATCGATTTCGGACGCAAGATCGCCGAGGGCAGCCCCGCGGAGATCAAGGTCCACCCGGATGTTCTCGCCGCCTATCTGGGCGGCACGGAAGCCGTCGCGGATGACGGCGCGGAGCCCGCCCATGCCTGACGCCGTGCAATTCATCCAAAGCCTCGTCAACGGCGTCGGCGTCGGCCTCATCTACGGCCTGGTCGGCATCGGCTTCTGCGTCATCTACAATGCCAGCGGCATCGTCAATTTCGCGCAGGGCGTCTTCGTCATGCTCGGCGGCATGGCCTGCGAGGTGCTGCTGCGCAAGTTCCACCTGCCGCTGCCGATCGCCTTCCTGATCGCCGTGCCCTTCGTGGCCCTGGTCGGGCTCCTGATGGAGGTGCTGGTGGTCCGGCCGATGTGGAACCGCGGCTCGCCGCTCTTCGCCATCATCCTGGCGACGCTCGCCACCCAGATCATGATCGAGCGGATCACCATCCTGACCGTCGACGAGCAGCCGCACACCTTCCAGGAATTCACCCTCGGCGGGCCGCTCAAGATCGGCGCGATCGCGATCCCCTACCAGCTGTTCTGGATCGTCGGCTGCGGCGCGCTGATGGTCGGCCTGCTCTGGCTGTTCTTCACCCGCACCCGGGCCGGACGGGCGCTGCGCGCCTGCTCGCAGAACCGCGAGGCGGCGGCGCTGCTCGGCATCCCGGTCGGCGCGATGCTGCTGCTTTCCTTCGCGCTCTCCGCCGCGCTCGGCGCGGTCGCCGGCATCCTGGTCACGCCGATGCAGGCGATCGCCTTCAACAGCGGCACGCCGTTCGGCGTCTCCGGCTTCATCGCGGCGATCATCGGCGGCTTCGGCAATGCCGCAGGCGCGCTGGCCGGCGGCATCCTGCTCGGCGTGCTGCAGGCGGTGGCGATCGTGCTGCTCGGCGCCGGCTTCAAGAATGTCGCGGCGCTGACCGCCCTCCTCTTCGTGCTCTTCCTGTTCCCGTCCGGCCTCTTCGCCGGGCTGAAGCCGAAGGCGCACTGACCCCGCACGGAGCCCGCCATGTACGACAAGTCCGATCCCCGTTCCGCCCTGAACGCCCCGACGGCCACGCCGAAGCCGGCGCCGACCACCTTCGCGGGCGCCGAATACGGCCACTTCCATGCCGACGCGCCGCAGGTCGACGACGCCGACGGCCGCACCTGGCTGACCCGCGGCCAGAACTTCCTGGTCGCCTATACCGAGGCCCGCCCGGGCGCCGTCTTCTCCCGGATCGACCAGCCGGACGAATATGTCGCCCTGTTGCCGAACCGCGACACCGCCGCAACCGTCTCGGCCGGCTCCGACACGGTGTCGAGCGACGGCTATGCGCTGATCGTCGTGCCGCCCGGCGACAGCGCCGTAACACTGCCGGAAGGCGGCATCCTGGTGCGCATCTTCTCGACCGTGGCCGCCGATCTGGCCGCGGCGGCGAGCAATGCCGCCTCCTATGCCGACCAGCATCCCAACGTGCCGGCCTTCGAGCCCTGGCCGGAGCCGGCCGGCGGCTACCGCCTGCGCGCCTATTCGCTCGACGTGCCCGACGAGCCCGGCCGCTTCGGCCGCATCTGGCGCACCACCAACCTGATGGTCAATTTCCTGCCGCCGCAGCTCGGCCCGCGCGACATCCACAAGCTGTCGCCGCACTATCACGACGATTTCGAGCAGGGCTCGCTGGCGCTGGAAGGCAGTTTCACCCACCACCTGCGCTGGCCCTGGACCTTCGACATGACCCAGTGGCGCGCCGACGAGCACGCGCTCTGCCCGGCCCCGTCGCTGTGCGTGATCCCGCCGCCGGCGATCCACACCTCGCGCGGCATGGAGCCGGGCGTGAACCAGCTCGTCGACATCTTCTCGCCGCCGCGCATCGACTTCTCGCTGAAGCCCGGCTGGGTCCTGAATGCCGACGACTATCCGATGCCGGCCCCGGCGGCCGCCGCCGCCGAATAAAAAGGCCGTTCGGCGGTCGCCGCCGAATAGAAGGCCGTCCGGCCGCCGCCGAACAACCGGACGCCGGCCGCCCGACACCCGAACGATCCGCCCAGACCCGGCCGGCCATCCGGCCGGTCTCCCCTTCGGCCGGAGGCCGCATGCACGTCCTGATCGTCCACGCCCATCCGGAACCGCAGAGCTTCAACGCCGCCCTGACCGCGGCCGCCGTGACGGCGATCCGGGCCGCCGGCCATACGGCCGAGGTGTCCGATCTCTTCGCCGAGCGCTTCGATCCGGTCGCCGGCCGGCACGACTTCACCACCGTGGCCGATCCGGACCGCTTCCACTACCAGCGCGAACAGGAACATGCCGCCCGCCACGGCGGCTTCTCGCCCGAGATCGCCCGCGAGCAGGAGCGCGTCCGCCGCGCCGACCTGCTCGTGCTGCAGTTCCCGCTCTGGTGGGGCGGCATGCCGGCGATCCTGAAAGGCTGGTGCGAGCGCGTGCTCGCCTATGGCTTCGCCTATGTCGACGGCCGGCGTTTCGACAGCGGCCTGTTCAAAGGCCGCCGCGCGCTCTTCTCGGTGACCACCGGCGGCACGCCGGAGCGCTTCTCGCCGGAGGGCGTCTACGGCCCGATCGGCACCGTGCTCTATCCGGTCGAGCGGCTGCTCCTGCAGTATATGGGCTATGAGGTGATGGAGCCCTTCGTCGCCTATGCGGCGCCGCGCGTCAGCCCGGAGGAGCGGGCCGCCTATCTCGCCGCCTGGCAGGCGCGCCTCGTCGAAGCCGTCGCCTCGGCGCCGGCCGCCCCGCCGCTCGAAGACGCTCTCGCCTCGATCGGCGCCGCCGCCTGGGCGCGTTCCGGCTGAGCGGCCGCCGTCCCTTCTATCCGCCCACCATCACATCTGCCCACCGTCACATCCGCCCGCCATTACATCCGCCCATCCTCACAGGAAGGCCAGTTCGACCCCGCCCTCCTCCAGGATGACGCGCGAGCGCAGGAAGGCCGTGCCCCAGACGGGGTCCTCCAGCGCCGGCTCGGGCGTGACCAGCCGGACGATGCCGGTCTGCACGATCGCCCGCGCGCAGTCGATGCACGGAAAGAAGCTCGTCGCCAGCGTCGCCCCGTCGAGCGCCCGTCCGGCCCGGGCGGCGGCATAGACCGCATTGCGCTCGGCATGCTCGATCCAGACGAAACGGCCGTCGCCCTCGTGCCGCCAGTCGAGATCGGCGACCCCGGCCGGAAAGGTGTTGCAGGCCGCGATCGGCTCGCCGCCGTCACACAGAAACACCGCCGCCCCGACCTGCCGCACCCGGTTCGGGCTCCCCCCGGCGGCGCGCTGCGCCAGCGCCATCAACTCCGTATCGTTCATGCAAATTTCCCCCGTGATCCATCCAGGATCGCGACCCGACCTGTCGTGCGTCAAGGCCCGCGGGCCGCGTCGGTGATCACCCGCACGCTGCCCATTCCCGCGCCAATGCGCTTGGCTTCGGCCCGCGGGTCCGCGCAAACATGCGACAGCTGGCTCGAAAATGGTCGCGTGCGGAATTTACGCACGCATCTTTCGAAACTTGGTTCTATCGCGCACACCCCTTCGGTGTTTCACTTCTGTGACGGAAGCCGGACGCAGCCGTCCTGAACCTGAGGGGGCCCCTGCCGTGACACGCATCGATCGACGCCAGATGTTGAAGGGGGCCGGCGCCATTGCTGCCGGCGCGGCCGGTTTCGGACCGCTTCTGACCATCGAGAGCCATGCCCAGGCTAAGCCGACCGTGAACCTCCAGCTCGGCTGGCTCCTCTCCGGCAACCAGATCGGCGAAGTCTGCGCCAAGGCGCTCGGCTACTACGAGGCCGAGGGGCTGGACCTGAAGTTCCAACCGGGCGGCCCGAACATCGACGGCGTCGCGGTCGTCGCGGCCGGGCGCTTCGAGGTCGGCCAGGTCTCGTCGAGCCCGTCGCTGATGCTCGCCGCCTCGCAGGACATCCCGATCAAGTGCTTCGCCACCGGCGCGCAGGTGCATCCCTACACCTTCTTCTCGCTGAAGAAGAATCCGGTGAAGGAGCCGAAGGACCTGATCGGCAAGAAGGTCGGCATCCAGGCGACCGGCGTCATCCTGCTGCGCGCGCTGCTCGCCAAGAACAAGATCGCCGAGAAGGACGTGACCATCGTCACGATCGGCGCCGACATGGCGCCGCTGCTGACCGGCCAAGTCGACGTGGTCACCGGCTGGCTGACCAACACCACGGCGCTGAAGGTGCTCGGCGACCAGCGCGTCGAGATGCGCCTGTGGGATACCGGCGTGCGCCTCTATGCCCTGCCCTACTACGCCACCGCCGAGACTATCGCCAAGCGGCCCGAGGTGCTGGCCAAGTTCCTGACCGCCTCCGCGCGCGGCTGGACCTATGCCCGCGACAACCAGGAGAAGGCGGTCGACTTCCTGGTCAAGGAATTCCCCAATCTGGTCCGCGCCGACGAGATCGATGCGGTCAAGATCATGCTGCAATATGCCTTCGGCGAGAAGACCAAGACCGAGGGCTTCGGCACCATGGACCCGGCCGTCTGGCAGGAGCAGATCGCGCTCTATGCCGAGCTCGGCCAGTTCACCAAGCGCGTCCCGAAGCTGGAGGAGGTCGTCACCATGGACATCCTCAAGGCGACGGCCGACGCCCGCATCAAGCTCGGCTGACGGGTCCGACAGGATGAGCGCGCCCGCCGTCGACTGTCGGGGCATCTCGGTCCGCTTCATGAGTGAGCGGCGCACCGTGACCGCCCTCGAGGACGTGTCCTTCTCGGTCGAGCCGGGTGGGTTCACCAGCCTGCTCGGCCCCTCCGGCTGCGGCAAGTCCACACTGCTGCGGGTCGTCGCGGACCTGATCGCCCCCTCGGAAGGGCACATCTCAGTGCTCGGCACCTCCCCGGCCGAGGCCCGGCGCGGGCGATCGCTCGGCTTCGTGTTCCAGGATGCGGCCCTGCTGCCCTGGCGCACGGCGCTGCAGAATGTCGAACTGCCGCTCGAAGTCGGCGGCCGGCGGGCGCTTCCCGCCGGTGCCGCAACCCCGAAGGAACTGCTGGCGCTGGTCGGCCTGTCCGGCTGGGAGAACAGCTATCCGCACGAACTCTCGGGCGGCATGCGCCAGCGCGTCTCGATCGCCCGGGCGCTCCTCGGCGGCCCGCGCCTTCTCCTGATGGACGAGCCCTTCGGCGCGCTCGACGAATTCACCCGCGACCGCCTCAATGCGGAACTGCGCCGCATCTGGGCGGAGACCGGCACCACCATCCTGTTCGTGACCCATTCGGTCTACGAGGCGGTTTTTCTCGCCGACCAGGTCCTGGTGCTCGCCGCCAATCCCGGCCGCGTCGCCGCGCTCCAGCCGATCGAATTGCCGCGCAATCGCGAACTCGCCGTGCGCGATACGGCCGAATTCGTTGCGATCGCCGCGCGTCTGCGCGCCCAGCTCGGGAGCACCCATTGAACGCCGCGCCCGACACCGTCCGTTTCGAGGCCCGCGCCGCCGCCGTGGCGGCCGCCGAGGCCGCCTACCGGCGCGGGCTCGCCCGCACGCGCCTGAAGCGCCGGCTCTTGCCGGCCCTCGGCATCGCCGCCCTGATCGGGGTCTGGGCGCTGCTGGTCTACGTCCTCAAGGTGCCGACCTTCGTGGCACCGTCGCCCTATCTGGTCGCCACCACGCTGGTCGCCAAGTTCGACGTGTTGATGGTCAACCTGCTGCCGACCGCGATCGAGTCGATTTCCGGGTTCCTGCTCGGCAATCTGGCCGCGATCATCATCGCCACCGTCTTCGTGCATTCGAAATCGGCCGAACAGGCCTTCTTCCCCGTCGTCGTGCTGATCAACACCATCCCGGTCGTCGCCAAGGCGCCGATCCTGGTGCTGCTGCTCGGCAACGGCATGGAGCCGAAGATCGCCATCGCGGCGCTGATCTGCTTCTTCCCGACGCTCGTGAACATGGTGCGCGGCCTGGAATCGGTGAACCCGCAGTCGCTCGAATTGATGAAGGTCCTGTCGGCCTCGAATACCGAGATCTTCTTCAAGCTGCGCCTGCTCAACGCCGTGCCGTATCTCTTCTCGGCCCTGAAGATCGCCGCCTCGACGGCCGTGATCGGCGCCATCGTCGGCGAGTGGATCGGCTCGACCACCGGCATCGGCGCGCTGATCATCCAGTCGACCTACAATTTCGACAGCGCGATGCTCTACGCCACCGTGATCGTCGGGTCCGTCTTCTCGGTTCTGTTCTTCCTCGCCATCACGCTTGCCGAGCGCCTCGCCGTGCGCTGGCAGCCCGCAGCCTGACCGGAGACCATCATGCAGTCTCTTGATTTCATTCCCGAAACTCCCGGCAACGTGCCGGTCGTGCGCCGCTCCGACGTGGTCGTGGTCGGCGGCGGCCCGGCCGGCTTCTCGGCCGCCATCGCGGCGCGCCGCGAGGGCTGCTCGGTCACGCTGATCGAGCGCTATCCCTATCTCGGCGGCCTCGCCTCCGGCGGCATGGTGCTCGTGCTCGACGACATGAACAACGGCCAGGAGGTCACCGTCACGGGCCTGTGCATGGAGATGATCGAGCGCATGGCCCGGGTCGGCGCCTGCGTCTACCCGCCCGAGGAGGACCGCCGTCAGGGCTGGGACACCTATCGGCGCTGGGCCTCCTGGGGCCTGTTCGATTTCCGCACCGACACCAAGCCGAACGCCATCGTGATGGCCGCCGCCTTCGACCCGGACGGCTGGAAGCGCGTCTCCAACGACATGATCGCCGAGAGCGGCGTCGACGTGCGGCTGCATTCCTGGTTCTCCAGCGCCATCGTCCGCGACGGCCGCATCCGCGGCGTGATCTGCGAGACCAAGGCCGGCCGCCAGGCGATCCTCGGCGACGTGATCATCGACACCTCGGGCGATCTCGACGTGGCCGCCTCGGCCGGCGCCAAGTTCACGGACGGCGCCTATATGGTCACCACCGTGTTCCGCCTCGGCGGCGTCGATGCCGACGAGGCCGAGCGCTTCCGCTATGAATCGCCTGAGGAATTCGCCCGCATCGACAAGCAGGCGCGCCGCGTCGTCGGCGGTTCGTGGGAGCGCTGGTGGCTCAGGACGCCGCTGCCGGGCGTGGTCTGGTGCAATTGCCCGCACATGACCGGGCTCGACGCGCTCAAGGTCGAGGACCAGACGCGCGCCGATTTCGAGGGCCGCAACCGCATCTATGCGCTGGTCGATTTCGTCCGCGCCAACATGCCGGGCTTCGAGAAGGCCCATGTCATCGACGTGGCGCCGCAGCTCGGCGTCCGTCAGACGCGCCTGCTCGAAGGCGAATATGTCGTCACCAAGGACGACGTGAACCACCGCGTCCATTTCCACGACACGGTGGCGCGCGGCCGCGACTACTACACCCCCTATCGCGCCCTGCTGCCGAAGGAGGTCGACGGCCTGCTGGTCGCCGGCCGGCACTATTCGGCGACCGAATCCGCCCAGAAGCTGTCGCGCGAGATCCCGCCCTGCATGTCGATGGGCCAGTCGGCCGGCGTCGCCGCGGCGCTCGCCGTCTCGGGCGGGCTCAACCTGCGCAAGGTCGATCCGGCGGCGATCTGCGCCCGCGTCCGCGCCCAGGGCGGCGATCCGGGCGACATCCCCTCGGCCAATGCGCGCATCATGGAGACGGCCGCGTGAGCATGCCCGACGATCTTCCGCTCTCCGGCATCCGTGTCATCGACTTCACGCAAGTCATGATGGGACCGGTCGCGACCCAGATGCTGGCCGACTACGGCGCCGACGTGATCAAGATCGAGAAGCCGGGCACGGGCGATCTGTCCCGCACCGCCTTCCCGAACGATCCGGCCGGCCTGCTCGGTCCGGTCTACTGCTCGCTCAACCGCAACAAGCGCTCGATCGTGCTCGACACCCGCAGCCCGGAGGGCCGCGAGGCGGTGCTGCGGCTGGTCGCGACCGCCGACGTGGTCGTCAACAACTTCCGCGCCGGCGTGATGGAACGGCTCGGCTTCGGCTACGAGGCGCTGGCCAAGCTCAATCCGCGGCTGATCTATGCGGTCGGCACAGGCTTCGGACTGACCGGACCCTATGCCCACAAGGGCGGCCAGGACGTGCTGGCCCAGGCCATGTCGGGCGTGATGCACCGGCGCGCCGACCCGCATCTGCCGCTCGCCATCCATTCGACCACCTTCGCCGACTATTCGGCCGGCATGCATCTGGTGCAGGGCGTCCTGCTGGCGCTCCTGCAGCGCGCCAAGACCGGCCGCGGCCAGCGGATCAGCGTCTCCCTGCTCGATTCCATGCTGGCCGCGCAGACCCAGGAGGCCGCCGCCCACATGATGCGCGGGCGCGAGGTGAACTGGGGCGCGATGCCGCTGTCCGGCGTCTTCCCGACCCGCGACGGCGCCGTGGTGCTGGTCGGCGCGTTCAAGGCCAACCCGCTCGCCGACATCTCCAAGGCCCTGGAAATCGACGATCTTTCGACCGATCCGCGCTTCGCCGCCCATGCCGACCAGGTCGCCAACAAGCCGGCGCTGCATGCGATCTTCCGGGAGCGCTTCGCCGCCGAGACGACCGCCCACTGGCTCGACCGGCTGGAGGCGCAGGACCTTCTGTGCGCGCCGGTGCGCTCGCTCGCCGAGGCGCTCGACGACGAGCAGACCGCCATCAACGGGATGGTGCTGGAGGTCGACGGCGAGAAGGAGCGCGTCCGCGTGGTCGGCTCGCCGGTCCACATGGAGGCCGCGCCGGTGACCATCCGCATACCCCCGGCCGATCTCGGCCGGCACACCGCCGAGGTCCTCGCCGAGATCGGCCTCGGCGCCGCGCGCGCGGCCGAGTAGGCAACCGGTCGCCGGACGATAGTCGACCGGTCGCCGGCCGATTGCAATTTTCCCGGTGCCGTTCGAATCCGTTCGACGGATCTTCGAAGGAACATGCATGCCGATCCATTTCGAGGTCACCGACCATGTCGCCCGCGTCACCATCGACCGGCCGGAGGTGCTGAACGCGATCGACGCCGCCTCCGAGCGGGAGCTGGACCGCATCTGGTCCGCGATCGAGGCCGACCGCGACGTGCGCGCCGTGGTGCTGACCGGGGCCGGCGAGCGGGCCTTCTCGACCGGCGCCGACATGAAGGGCGGCAGCGGCGCCTCCGGGCTCGAATACTGGGCGATGGCGCGGCCGAACGGCTTCGGCGGCATCGCGCTGCGCCAGAGCCTCGACGTGCCGGTGATCGCCCGGGTCAACGGCCATGCCGCCGGCGGCGGCTTCGAGATGGTGCTCGGCTGCGACATCGTCGTCGCCGCCGAGGAGGCGACCTTCTCGCTGCCCGAGGCGCGGGTCGGCCGGCTGCCGCTCGACGGCGGCATGACGCTCCTGCAGCGCCAGATCCCGTTCCGCGCCGCCATGGGGCTGATGCTGACCGGCCGCCGGATCAAGGCGCCGGAGGCGCTGACGCTCGGCATCGTCAACGAGGTCGCGCCGCGCGCCGAACTCGATGCGGCGGTCGACCGCTGGCTCGCCGACATCCTCGCCTGCGCGCCGCTCTCGGTGCGCGCCATCAAGCAGGTGGTGCGGCGCTCCGCCCATCTCTCGGCCACCGAGGCGCAGGCGCTGCGGCTGCCGGCCCTGGTCGAGGCGCTGCAATCGGAGGATTCCAGCGAGGGCGTGCGCGCCTTCGTCGAAAAGCGCAAACCGGTCTGGAAGGGGCGCTGAACTTGCCCTCAAATGGGGCGGCCGCCACCGCCCCGGGACCCGTCCGCCGATGCTGCATGCCGCCGCGCTCTACTATTTCCGGGAGGTGACGCGGGTCGGCTCGGTGCGCAAGGCCGCCGCCGCCCTCAACGTCGCGGCGAGCGCGCTCAACCGGCAGATCCTGAACCTGGAGGCCGATCTCGGCACGCCGCTGTTCGACCGGCTGCCCTCGGGCATGCGCCTGACGGTCGCCGGCGAATTGCTGCTGCGCCACGTCACCGACACGCTGCACGACTTCGACCGCGTCCGCGGCGCCATCGACGACCTCAAGGCCGCCCGCTCCGGCCATATCGGCATCGCGGCGGTGGATTCGCTGCTGGTCGACTTCCTGCCCCGCGCCATCGACCGCTTCCGGGTCGACTTCCCGGCCGTGACCTATTCGGTACTGGCGGTGCAGCCGCCCGAAGTCACCGCCATGGTGTCGAGCGGCGAGATCGACATCGGCTTCACCTTCGTCGGCCACCTGCCCGCCTCGCTGCGCTACCTGACCGAAGTCTCCGCCCCGATCGGCGTCGTCATGCGCGCCGACCACCCGCTCGCCTCGCGCCTGTCGGTCGATTTCGAGGAGGTGACGCGCTACCCGATCCTGACCCAGTCGGGTCCCCTGCCGCGCGGCGCCGACGTCGACGCGGCCTTCGCCACCTTCAAGAGCCAGCTGAAGCCGAAGATCCAGTCGAACTCCATCCAGATGCTGAAGCTCGCCATCACGCTGAATATGGGGCTCGCCTTCTTCACCCGGCTCGGCTTCCTGCACGAGATCGAGCAGGGCGACATCGCCTGGCGCCCCCTCAACTCTCCCGCCATCAACACCCTGAAGCTCGGCCTGGTCGTGCCGAGCCAGCGCGACCTGTCCCCGCCCGCCAGCCAGCTCGCCCGCCGTCTCGCCGAGGACCTGAACAAGCTCGCCGCGGTGTGAGGCGGCGCCGGCGCCATCGGGTCGGCCGGCACCGGCACGCCGCCCGCCCCCGCCCGAGGGCCCGATCTGAGGGCCCTATCTCAGGACCCGATCTGAGGAACCGACGGCCGGCGTCAGCCGAACCGCCCGGAGCCTGTCCCGCCGAGAGCGAAGCGATCCGACCGGGACAGGCTCAAGCCATCGCCTCCGGCGCATTTCCCGATCGATCGGATGATTCCATCCGATCGGGACAGGCGCCGGCGGTCCCTCATTGCCACATCGCCACCATGCCGCCAGCGGGGTGGTCGGGCAGATGGTTAGGTGCGACACAAACCGCCGGGACGCAGAACCATGGCTGTGTCGGGGCGGGTCGAGACGGGACGCGACATGCAGGGCATCTGGGCCAACCGCGAATTCCGCTTCTATCTCGCCTCGGTAACGGTGCAGCGCTTTGCCGCCTCCGCGCTTCTCGTGCTGCTCGGCTATCAGGTCTATGCGCTGCGCAAGGAGCCGCTCGATCTGGCCGCGCTCGGCCTCGCCGAGGCCCTGCCGGGCATCACCCTGGTGCTCTATGGCGGGCATCTCGCCGATATCCTGAACCGGCGCCGGATCGTGATCGTCTGCGCGGCCGCCCTCGCCCTGCTGGCGGCCGGGCTGGCGCTGGCCTCGGCGACGGGGCCGACGCTCGGCTTCCTGCTCGCGGTCGCGGTCGCGGCCGCCTCGGTCAAGGCCTTCCAGACCCCGGCGACGACCGGGCTGGAGGCGCAGGTGCTGCCGGTCGAGCAGATCTTTGCCGGCATTCCGTATATCGCGATGGCCAACCGCTCCGCCGACATCGTCGGTCCGGTCGCGATGGGCTTCGTCTGGGCCGCCGCCGGCCCCGCCGCCGCCTATGCGATCCTGGCCGGCCTGTTCGCCCTGGTGCTCGGCGCCGTCTCGTTCGGCATCGCGCCGAAGCCGACGCCGGAGAAGCCCGCCCAGCCGGTCGGCGCCGTCACGGCGATCCGCGAGGGCATCGCCTTCGTGTTCGGCAACCAGGTGCTGGTCGGCTCGATGGCGCTCGATCTCTTCGCCGTGTTCTTCGGCGGCGCGGCGGCGCTGCTGCCGGTCTTCGCCACCGACATCCTTCACGTCGGCCCGACCGGCTTCGGGCTCCTGCGCGCCGCCGCCGCGGCCGGCTCGCTGACCGCCGCGCTGGCGGCGACCCGCTTCCTGCCCAAGGCCCATGCCGGCCTGGCGCTGCATGCCATCATCGCCGGCTTCGGGCTCTCGATGATCGTGTTCGGCCTGTCGGAGAGCTTCCTCCTGTCGCTCGCCGCCCTGTTCGCCTCGGGCCTCTGCGACGGCATGAGCGTGGTCATCCGCCAGTCGATCGTGCGGCTCGCCTCGCCCGAGCACCTGCGCGGCCGCATCGCCGCCGTCCGGATGGTGTTCATCGGCTCGTCCAACGAACTCGGCGCCGTCGAGAGCGGCCTCGCCGCCGCCTGGCTCGGCCCGGCCCGCGCCGTCTGGGCCGGCGGCGTCGTCACCCTCGCGGTGGTCGCCGCCGTCTCCCGCACCGCCCCCCGCCTGGTCGCCCTCGACCTCAACACCTTCGGCCGCAACGCCGCCCCGGTGACGCCCGCCCGCGCCTGACGGGGGAGGTCGGACGCCGCCTGCCCTTGACAGGGGGCGAAAGATCGTGGGTCTGATTCCCCCGATCCCCCAACGCGTTATCCCCTTCTCCCCTTGCGGGAGAAGGTGCCCGAAGGGCGGATGAGGGGTTGCAATGCCGCGGCAACGACGGATTGTCCGGTCCCGCTCGGACCGCGAATCCAGCGGAAGACCGCCCTATCCACCCCCTCATCCGCCCTTCGGGCACCTTCTCCCCCCTGCAGGGGGCGAAGGGAAAAAACCGGGAGATCGGGCAGGCAGAAGCCCGCGCGCATTCCGTTCTCCCGGCGCCATCCCCTTCTCCACCTTGACAGGGGGCGAAGGGGAAGGGACCGAGAGATCGTGGGGCTGATTCCCCCGATCCTTCAACGCGTTATCCCCTTCTCCCCTTGCGGGAGAAGGTGCCCGAAGGGCG
>NZ_LJYW01000001.1:4173933-4449032 GCF_001305515.1 Prosthecodimorpha hirschii | reverse complement strand
ACGACGACTTCCGAGACTTCGCCAAAAGGTTGAAGGAAGCCGGCAAGCCCCCGAAGGTCATCCGCGTCGCCCTCGCCCACAAACTCCTCATCAGACTCAACGCAAAAGCACGCCAGGCGCGCACAGGCCTCGCTATGCCTACTTGACCCCAGACACAGTCGCTCATCCGGCCTTCGGCCGCCTTCTCCCCCCTTGGGGGGAGAAGGGAAAAACCGAGAGATAGTACGGCCGATTTCCCCGATCCCACAACGCGTTGTCCCCTTCTCCCCTTGCGGGAGAAGGTGCCCGAAGGGCGGATGAGGGGTTGCGATGCTGTGGCCCTGACGGATCGCCCGGTCCCGCTCGAACCGCAAATCCGGCGGAAGACCGCCCTATCCACCCCCTCATCCGGCCTTCGGCCACCTTCTCCCCCCTTGGGGGGCGAAGGGGAAAACCGGGAGATCGGGCTGGAGGCGCGATCGGGTTGCGGCGGGTCAGGCGATGCGGGCGACGATGGTGCAGATGCGGTCGAGGTGGTGGCGCTTTTCCATCGGGCTGGTGCCGGTGCGCAGATATTGCGGCACCTTGACGAACCAGTCGTCGGGATCGGCGATGCGCTGGCGGACCAGGGTCTCGATCATGGCCTCGCGCAGGATCGAGCGCTGGGCCTCGAAGGCGTCGCCGGCGGCCGGGCGGATCACCGTCTCGCGATAGGCCGCAAGCACCGCGAAGGCCTCGCGCTCGGTGAGCGGGCGGGTGCCGTCGATCTCGGCGGCGGGATCGAAACCGGCCGTCGCGGCGCGGACCCTGGTGTCCGCCGGCAAGGCCGGAGCGCCGGTCGCCGAGGCCGCGCCCCGGGTGGCTGCGACCGGGGCGGCCGCAACACCCGCCGATGCTACCGCCGCTTCGGGCGCCGGACCTTCCGCGGACGACCCTGCCATGCCGGACGCCGCAACCGGAGAGGCTGCGACCGGGACGACCGCCATGCCAACCGATGCCACCGCCGTCTCGGGTGCCGGACCATCCGCGGACGAGACCTCCATGCCGGATGTCGCGACCGGGGAGACTGCGACCGGGACGGCCGCACTACCGGCCGATGCCGCCGCCACCTCGGGTGCCGGACCGTCCGCGGACGGCGCTGCCATGCCGGACGCAGTGACCGGGGAGGCGGCAATCGGGGCGGCCGCAACACCCGCCGATGCCGCCGCCGCTTCGGGCGCCGGACCTTCCGCGGACGAGGCTTTCATGCCGGAAGCCGCGACCGGGGAGGCTACGAGCGGGGCGGCCGCCATGCCGGCCGATGCCGACCCCGCCTCGGGTGCCGGACCATCCGCAGACGACGCTGCCATGCCGGATGCCGCGACTGGGGAGACCGAGAGCGGGGCGGCCGCACTACCCGCCGATGCTACCGCCGCCTCGGGCGCCGGACCGTCCGCGGACGAGGCTTTCATGCCGGACGCCGCGACCGGGGACGCCGCGACCGGGGTGGCTTCGGGGCCGCCGGGCGAGACATCCCGGTCTTCGGCGCCGGGGGCGGCTGCGGTCCCGGCGGTCCCCTCCTCCATGCTGTCGGCACCGGACGCCGCGGCCGCCTCGACATCGGCGTCGTCCGGCGGCGCGCGCCACAGGACATAGTCGACCGCCGCCGTTTTCGTCCGGGCGCGCAGGTCCTCCAGGCGGCGGACGAGGCGGTCGGTCTGTTGGCCGGGATCCTCGAACCAGTCGGTCGACCAGACGCGCAGGATGTCCCAGCCGAGCCCGCGCAGCACCTCCTCGCGCAGGCGGTCGCGGTCGCGCGCGCTGCGGCTGGAATGATAGGCCGCGCCGTCGCATTCGATGCCGGCCAGGTAGGTCTCCGGTCGGTCCGGATGGCGGATGCCGAGATCGATGCGGTAGCCGGAGACGCCGACCTGCGGCACGACCCGGTAGCCGCGCGCCTCCAGCCGGCGGGCGACCTCGACCTCGAAATCGCTGTCCGGCACGCCGGCCGTCCGGCCCGGCGCCGCGCGGCCGCGCGTCTCGGCATATTCGAGATAGTTGCGCAGGACATGGACGCCGTCGCGCGAGGTCTCGGTCGGCACCACGTCGATCGAGCCGAAGGAGGCGAACAGGCCGATGCGCAGGCGGGCGCGCGAGAACAGCACGTTGAGCCGGCGCGCGCCGTGACGGGTGTTGATCGGCCCGAAGCGCTGCTTCATCGCCTTGGCGCCGGCCTCGCGGCCGTAGGTCAGCGAGATGAAGATGAAATCGCGCTCGTCGCCCTGCACGTTTTCCAGATTCTTGACGAAGAGCGGCTCGCCGCGCTTCTCCATGATCTCGCCATAGCGCTCGACCGCCTCGTCGCCGGCGGCGAAGCGGCGCAGGGTCTCGCCGACCAGGTCGCGCTGGTCGGTGTTCAGCGTGACGATGCCGAGCGAGCGGACCTCGTCCTCCGGCAGACCGGCATGGTGGCGCATGAAGGCGATCGCCTCCTCGGCGATGCGCTCGGCCTCGGCGGGATTGCGGCGCGCCTGATAGGTGCCGTCGACGCGCACCAGATCGATCGAGAAGGCGCCGGGCCGCGCCGCCGGGAAGGTGATCAGGCCGTTGTCGTAGAAGGTCTCGTTGGAGAAGCGGATCAGGCTCTCGCAGCGGCTGCGATAGTGCCATTTCAGCCGGCGCACCTCGCCGAAGACCTTCTGGCAGCGCTCCAGGATGGATTCGTCGTCGACATCGTCGGCCTCGGCCTCTTCGGCCGGCGCGTCGCCGGAGCGCTCGAAGAAGCTGGTCGGCGGCAGCTGGCGCGGATCGCCGACCACGACCATCTGGCGCGCGCGCAGCATCGCGCCGAGCGCATCCTCGGGCCGCATCTGCGAGGCCTCGTCGATGACCAGGAGATCGAAGGCGATCCGGCCGGGCGGCAGGAACTTGGCGAGCGACAGCGGGGACATCATGAAGCAGGGCTTCAGCGACAGGATCGCGCCGGCGGCGCGGCCGACCAGCGACCGCACCGGCACGAAGCGCTTCTGCTTCGGCAATTCGTTCCTGAGCAGCGCCATCTCGGTCCAGGTGGTGACCGAGCCGCCCTTGGCGCCGTCGGGCGGGCGGCGGGTCAGCAGGCGCGTCCGAACGGTCTCGCGGTCGGCGCGGATCTTGGCCCGGTCGCGCTCGGCGAAGATGCGGCGGCGCGCTTCGAGTTCGCCGCCATTGGAGCGGGCGAGGCCGGCCGCGGTCTGACGGGCCCGTTCGGCCCGGCGCCGGGCGACCACCCAGGCGAAGGCCGCCGCCACGCCGGCGCCCGGCAGGCCGGCCGCGTCGATCCGGTCGAGGAGGTCGTCGAGCCCGGCCGCGGCCAGCCGGCGCCGGGCGACCTGCAGGGCGACCACGTCGGCCAGCTGATGGCGCGCAGCGACCAGCGCCTCGGCGCGGGCGAAGCGTTCGGCGAGGGCGAGATCGGCCAGCCGGCCGAGGCCGACGCCGCCGAGGTCGACCAGGCTCGCCTCGTAGTGGGCCAGCCGGTTGCGGGCCTCGGTGCACAATGCCGCCAGCCGGGCGCGCACGGCGCCGGCCTCCGCCGAGACGAGGGCGGCCTGGACCGCGGCCGGAAGACCGCAGGCCGCCGTGGCGGCGAGCCAGTCGAGCCCGCTGCGGGCCGCCGGCACGGCGGCCATGTCGGGGATCGCGGCGGTGACCCGATCGGCGAGGCCGGTTGCGGCGAGACGGTCCGCAGCCGCGCTCCGCTCACGGTCGAGCGTCGCCGCCCGGGCGATCCGGGCCAGCGGCGCCGGCGAGGCGGCCAGCGCCTGATCGGGATCGGCGGCCAGGAAGCGCGTCCACAAGGCGCGCTGCTGACCGAGCCCGCGCAGGAGATCGCGGATCGAGCCGGCACCGGCGCCGAGCGAAGCCACGGCCGGGGACTTCGCGACGCCTTCGCCGGCGAGGCGAAAGCCGGCCAGGGCGGCGGCCCGCTCGGCGTCGAGCGCCAGGATGGCGGCGAGCGCCGGCGCGAGGCCGGGCCGGTCGGCGGCGGTCGCTTCGAGGTCCCGCCGCAGGCCGCGGCCGCGGGCGATCGGCTCGAACGGCGTCGCCAGCCCGGCCCAGGCGGACCCGAACAGTTGCGCGGCGGTCCGATCGGTCTCGAACCGCACCGTCCGCTCGACATGCTCGGCCAGCCGGTCGAGATGCGCGGCGACGAGGCGGCCCTCGCCGACGAGACTGGCGCGGGCGGCGATCGCCTCGGCTTGCGCCATCGAGCCGTCGAACCGGCCGACCAGGCGCCCGATCCAGGATCGCCGCAGGGCCGCCGCGGCCTTGCGCATCGCGGCCGGCTCCGGCAGGTCCGGCGCCGCCAGGGCCGGGCTCAGGCGCATGAGGTCGCCGCGCTCGCGCGCCAGCGCCGACCATTCGGCCTGGAGCCGGTCGAAGGCGGCGTCGTCCAGGGTGGCGTCGAGATACCAGCGGCGTTCGAGCGGGGTCAGCACGGCGAGCCCGACGATCGCCTTGGCGACGAGGCCGAGCGCCTCGGCCGCCAGGCCGTCGTCGAGGCCGGCGATGTCGAGCGCCGGCAGCAGCGCCGCGACCAGGGCTTCGGTCGCGTCGACCGCCGCGATCGAGCGCCGCGCCTGTGCGAAGAGCTCGGCCGGCGACCGTTCGGCATCGGCGCGTGGCGGCAGGGCGGCCAGCACCGCGGGCGCCCGGGCGATCAGATCGTCGGGCAGGCCGATCTGGGCGTACAGCACCGCGTGGTCGGCGTCGCGATCGAGCCAGTCGATGCGCGCCGTGCCGGCCGCGCATGCGAGCATCGGATCGAGACCGGCCCAGGGGGTCGGATCCGGCGGCGGCTCGGCCGGCAGCGCGGCCTCGCGCGTCACCAGCGCCAGGGCCTCGTCCAGCGTGGCCGGGCCGAATTCGGCCAGGAGCGCCGGCAGGTCCATGACCGGGCGGCCGGTCGCGATCATCCGGTCGAGCGCGGCGATCAGGCGCGGCTGCTCGTGCGGCGCCGGCTCGGCCTCGATCAGGCCGGACCAGACGCAGGCCTGGCGCGGGCCGAAGGCCTGTTCGAAGGCCTGCACCTGATAGGCATAGGTCTCGACCTCGCCGGTCAGGTCGGCGAGCGCGACCGGATCGGTCAGCAGGCCGTCCGGCAGGCGCGTCGCGGCGAGCGCGGCGGCCCCGTCGGCGAAGCGCGCCGCGCCGCGGATCGAGGACCAGATCAGCGAGAACGGGGTGGCGCGGTCGGCGGCGGGCGCGTGCAGGGCTTCGACATAGTCGGAGACGAAGGCCCGCGCGGCGCGCCAGGTCGGATCGGCCGCCGGCGCCGGGGCCCCGCCGCCGACCGCGACGCCGAGATCGCAGCGGTCGGCGAGGCTCTTGACCACGGCCTTCGGCGAGGATTTCTCGGAATGCAGTTCGAGGCAGAAATGGCCGAGCCCGGCGCCGTCGAGCCGGCGCTTGACCACGTCGAGCGCGGCCTGCTTCTCGGCCAGGAACAGCACGCTCTGCCCGGCCGCGAGCGCGTTGGCGATGACGTTGGTGATGGTCTGCGACTTGCCGGTGCCGGGCGGCCCCTGGATGACCAGGTTCTTGGCCTGCATCACGTCGACCAGCGCGCTGTGCTGGGAGGCGTCGGCGTCCTGGATCAGGATCGGGGTGATCCGCTCGATCTCCGGATCGTCGATCGGATAGTCGGGCGGGGCGCCGAGCGCGGCGGACGGCGCCGCATCGCGCTCGAAGCCGGCGAGCAGCGAGCCGACCAGGCCGCTCTCGACCGGATCGACCGTCCAGCGCTCGGGCCGGGTATCCTCGTAGATGGCGATGCGCGCGAAGGAGAAATGGCCGAGCACCAGCCAGCGGCGCACCCGCCAGCGCGGCAGCCCCTCGACGGCCGCCCGGACGGCCTCGAAATAGGCCTCCACGGTCCCGGCTTTGTCGCCCTCCTCGTCCTCGGCCGGCGCGAAATCGGGCAGGATGCGGCCGTAGCGGCGGTCCTCGAGCAGCTTCTGCAGGCTGATATTGCCTTCCGCGACCGGCTCGCGGGCGGATAGCGCATAGACTTCCTTGCCGCGCAGCCGCTCGCGCTCGATGCGCACCGGCAGCAGGATCAGCGGCGCGTAGAGCGGCTTGTCGGAGGTCTCGCTCTCGTACCATTCGAGGAAGCCGAAGGCGAGAAACAGCGTCGACAGGCCGGATTCCTGCTCGGCGAGGCGGGCCTCGTCGTGGATCTTCTCCAGGACGGATTCCAGCTCCTCGGGATATTTCAGCGTCTGCAGCTGACCGTTGCCATGCGCCGGCTTGGTGGCGGCCGGGCCGAGTTCCGGGTTCGGCTCGATGCCGAGCGCGCGGGCATGGTCGTTGCGGTTGATCTCGGCGCGTTCGGGGCGCGGCGGCAGGTCGAGCGCGACGCGCAGGCGCCGGCGCAGCGCCTGTTCGAGCCGGTCGAGTTCGGCCTCGTTGTCGCCGCCGGCCGCCTGCAGGCCTTCCAGCGCGACCAGATATTCGACATCGGACGCGCGGGCGTGGTCGAGCGCGGAGAGGAACTCCTCGGTCTTCTCGTCGGCCGGGATGGTGTCGGGCTCCGGCAGCGCGACCAGCCGCATCGCGGCCTCGCCGCCGGTCAGCCGGCCGTAGACCTCCTCGAGCACCTCGTCGACGATCTGCAACTGCCGCTTCGAACGGCTGCCGACCGGATAGCTGAGCATCCGGTTGCGCTTGGTCAGATCGAGCAGCTTCAGCCGCAGCTGCTCGTAGAGCCGCCCGAGCCGCGCCTTCTCGGTCTGTTCGAGCATCGTCCCCACCACCGATGTTGCCGCGTCGCCGCCCGCCGTCGAACCCGTCATGCCGTCCCGTCCGGTGTCCCGCCCCGACCCGGCCCGGCCCGGCCCAGAAGACCCGGACGGCCTGCAACCGACCGCATCCGGACTGAAAGGGGCCGATTCGCTCCGGCCCCGCAAGGCGTTGCGGGCCGAGGGCGACAGGACGGGCCAAGGCCGTGGCGCACGGCCGGCTGCGGTGACGCAACGCGGTGCCGGGGGCGCCGGGCGTCGTCGCGTCGCCGGATGCAGCCGCGCACCGTTTCTCCGGATCGGCGATGCCGGCGGCGAGACAGGGTCGGCGGCAATGGTTCGGCGGCAAGGCTTCCAAAAGGTCTTAGCCGCCCGCGACCCGTCATGACAAGGCCCGCGAGAGCGCGTAGCGGGAATCCCGGCCCGGTAGAATAGCGCCGATCGGCCGCAGGATCAGGAGAGGGTCGCCCGGGCCGCGGCGACCCGGGCTGCGGCAAGCCGCACGGCCGCCCGGATGGGAGCGACGATCGGCTCGGCGAAACGCGGCGCCAGCCGGTCGGCCGCCTCGCCGAGGGGGCCGCCGCCGATCACCACGGCTTCGGCGCCGAGCCCGAAAATGGCCTCCCGGCAGGCCCGGTCGAGCGCTTCAAGAAGGGCCTCCGGATCGGCCATCAGGGCCTCGGGCCGGCCGGGCGTCAGCGCGACGCCGAGAAACGAGCCGCCATGGCCGTAGCCGTCCGCCATGGCCGTGATCGAGGCGGCGAGATCGGGCGTGGTCGTCGCCACCGCGAAGCGCCGGCCGCCGGCGGAGGCCTCCAGGAAGCCGGCCTGGCCGATGCCGACGACCGGACAGGCGAGCGCGGCATCGAGCGCGTCGAAGCCCGGATCGCCGAAGGCCGAGACGATGACCGCATCCGGCGCGATCGCCTCGATCTCGGGCACCAGCTCGGCGACTGCCTCCGCGGCGACCGCCAGGGCCGCGGCGTCGGTGATCAGCGGCGCCCCGTGCCGGGCCGTCAGCCCGATCACCGCCGTGCCGGCCGGCGCCGCGCGCGCCGCGATCGCCCGCATCGTCTCGGTCGTGGCCGCATTGGTGTTCGGATTGATCAGGAGCAGTCGCATCACACCGCCGTCGGCCCGAGAACGCGGGCGAGGATATCCTGCCGTCCGGTCGCCTCCAACCAGTGCCGCGCGATCTGGTCGCGCCGGGCGAACCAGACGCCGGACTTCGACGCGACATGGGCGAGGAAGCGCTCGAGCCCGCCGATCCGGCCCGGCCGGCCGATGATCCTGAGATGCAGCCCGACCGACATCATGCGCGGCGCCTGGCCGCCTTCGGCATGGAGCCGGTCGAAGGCATCGATGCAGTAATGCGCGAAGTCGTCGCCGAAGACGAAGCCGCCGTTGCGGGTGAAGCGCATGTCGTTGGTGTCGAAGGCATAGGGCAGGACCAGATGGTCGGTGCCGCCGACATCGGTCAGATAGGGCAGGTCGTCGTTGTAGGCGTTGGAATCGTAGAGGAAGCCGCCCTGTTCCAGGAGCAGGCGGCGGGTGTTGGGCGAGGTCGCCGACCGGGTGTGCCAGCCGCGCGGCGGCGCGCCCGCGGCCTCGGTGATCGCCGCGACGGTGCGGGCGATGGCGCTGCGCTCTTCCGCCTCGCTCATATGGGCGTGGCGCTCCCAGCGCCAGCCATGAGCGGCGACCTCGTGGCCGTCGGCGACGCCCTCCTGCGCCAGCCACGGCGACAGCGCGACCGCCCGGCCGTTGGCATTGAGCGTCGCCGCGACGCCGTAGTCCTTCAGCAGCGCCCGGATGCGCGGCCAGCCGGCGCGGGTGCCGTATTCGAAATGGGATTCCATGCAGGGGTCGGGCACGCCGACGATTTCCTCCTGCACCTCGTAGACGCTCTCGTTGCGCTCGTCGCCGGCAGACAGCGCCAGTTCGGCGCCCTCCTCGACATTGACCACCACCGAGACGGCGAGCCGCGCGCCGTCCGGCCAGAGAACGGCGGGCGGACGGCCGGCATAGCCGCGGAAGTCACGGGTCGGGGACATCGAATTCACTCCTCAGAGATCGGCCATGCGGCGCAGCCCGACCATGCGGTCTCCGACGACCAGGACCACGACGGCGAGCAGGATGAGCAGGGTGGAAATGGCCGCGATGGTCGGATCGGGGCTTTCCTCGACGAACTGGAGCATCTGGATCGGCAGGGTGCGGGTCCAGGCATCGGTGAAGAAGATCGAGATCGGATAATTGTCCATCGACGCCAGGAAGGCGAACATGCCGGAGGTGACGAAGGCCGGGGCGAGCGCCGGCACCAGCACCTGCACGATCGCCCTCGGGTAGGACAGGCCGAGCGTGCGCGCGGCGTCGATCAGCGTGAAGTCGAACAGCGACAGCGCGGCATAGACGGTGCGCACCACATAGGGCAGCGTGATCACCACATGGGCGAGGATCAGGCTGACCCAGACCGAGCGCAGGCCGGCGGCCCGGTAGGCCTCCAGCATGGCGATGCCGACCACCAGGCCGGGCAGCATCAGGGGCGAGACCAGGAAGGTGACGATCGCGTCGCGGCCGGGGAAGCGGCCGTTGAGGAGGCCGATCGCGGCGGCGGTACCGAGGCCGAGGCCGAGCACGGTCGACAGCGCGGCCAGCTGGACCGAGGTCGCCACCACGCCCCAGAGCTCGCGCGAGCGGCCGAGCGCCTCGTACCAGCGCAGCGACCAGGACGGCGCCGGCAGCGTGAAGACGGCGCTCGAGCCGAAGCTGACCGCCACCGTGACGGCGAGCGGGGTCAGCAGGAAGACCACCGTCGCGATCGCGAGGACCCAGACGACGATCCCGGACAGGCGTTCGACCGGCGTCACGACTGACCTCCGAACCGGCGCGACAGCGCCGAACTGGCGACCACGACCGAGACGGCGAGGACCAGCAGCACCACCGCCGTGGTCGAGCCGAGCTGTTCGTTGCGCATGAGCAGGAAGGAGCGGCCGGTCAGGGTCGCCAGCGTCTGGAAGCGGTCGCCGATCAGGAGGTTCGGCACGACATACATCGACACCGCCATGGAGAAGACGAAGGCGATGCCGGAGACGATGCCGGGCAGCGCCAGCGGCAGGAAGACCCGGAAGAAGCGATAGCCGGGGGCGGCGCCGAGCGTGGCGGCGGCCTCGCCGAGGCGCGGGTCGATCAGCTTCACGACCGAATAGATCGGCAGGATCATGAACGGCACGAAGACGTTGGCGGCGCCGATGACCAGGCCGGCCTCGGTGAACAGCAGCCGCTGCGGCTCGTCCCACAGGCCGAGCGCGACCAGGGCCTGCGAGACGACGCCGTCGCGCCGGAGCACGATCTGCCAGGCGAAGGCCTTGACCACCACGCCGACCGAGAGCGGCAGGATGATCGCGACCAGGATCAGCGCCTGAGCGGCGCCGCGCGCCCGGGCCAGCGCCAGGGCGGTCGGGAAGCCGATGGCGAGCGAGAGCAGCGTGACCAGGACGGCGATGCGCAGCGTGTTGCCGATCACGATCCAGTCGAACGGATCGGAGAAGAATTTGACGAAGCCGGCGACCGACGGCACCCCGTCGATCACCAGCGCGCGGGCGAGCAGGTTGAGGAGCGGCAGCCCGTAGACGAGGCCCAGATAGAGGACCGCCGGCAGCACCAGGAGGCCGACCGGATCGATGCGGCGCAGCGCCATCATGCGACCGCCTCCAGATCCTGCGGCCCGGCCTCGGCGGCCGGATAGACGAGCGTGTCGTCGACCGCCCAGGTGAGATCGAGCAGCGCACCCGGGGCGGCGCCGGCCGGCAGGCTCGATGCCTCGACCTGGACTTCCGCGCCTTCGGGCGCGGCGAACAGCAGCTGCACCCGGGCGCCCTTGAAGATCGCATCGGCGAGCGCCGCCCGGATCGCATTGTGGCCGGCTGGGCCGGCGGGGCCGGTCGCGTCTCCGGCGCCGCTACCGAGCGCGATCCGCTCCGGCCGGACGCCGACCAGGACGGCGCTGCCGGGCAGGAAATGGCCGCGCGCGCGGATCGGCCCGAGCGCCGTCGCGATGGTCAGGAGGCCGGCCTCCGCGGCCTGAACCGTGCCGGGGATGCGGGTCGACAGGCCGACGAAGCCGAGCGCGAAGGGGGTCGCCGGCCGGGCGTAGATCTCGGCCGGGGTCGCCAGCTGCTCGATGCGGCCGCGCGCCATCACGGCGATGCGGTCCGACATGGCGAGCGCCTCGTCCTGGTCGTGGGTGACGAAGATCGCCGTCGTGCCGACCTCGCGCAGGATGCGCTTCAGGTCGATCTGCATCGCCTCGCGCAGCTTGCGGTCGAGCGCCGAGAAGGGCTCGTCGAGCAGCAGCAGCTTCGGCCCGACCGCCAGCGCCCGGGCGACCGCGACGCGCTGCTGCTGGCCGCCCGACAGGGCCTTCACCGAGCGGTCGGCATAGGCCGACATCTGTACGAGGGCGAGGTTGCGGGCGACCGTCGCGGCGATCGCGGCCGGATCGGCACCGCGGGCCTTGAGCCCGAAGGCGACGTTGCCGGCCACGTCGAGATGGGGGAACAGCGCGTAGTTCTGGAACACGACGCCGATGTCGCGCCGGTGCGGCGGCAGGCGCGTCAGCTCCTGGCCGTCGAGGACCACGCGGCCGCGATCGGGCCGGACGAGACCGGCCACGATGCGCAGGAGCGTGGTCTTGCCGCAGCCCGAGGGGCCGAGCAGCGACACGAACTCGCCCCGCCCGACGGCGAGATCGACGCCGTCGAGCACGGTCGCCGGGCCGAAATGCTTCTCGGCGGCGGCGATCGAGAGGAAGCCCGGATCGCGGGCGGCGGCCTCGGTCATGGCCGTCAGAGCGCCATCTCGCGATCCCACCGGGAGACCCAGTTGGACCGCTCGGCGGCGACATTGGCCCAGTCGATCTGGTGCACGGTCAGGTCGGCGGGCAGACCGGCCGGCTTGGGCGTCGCCTTGTTGGTGCCGAGCGAGGCGGTCGGGCCGACCAGCTGCGCCTGCAGGGCGGCGCCGAGCAGTTCGTTGACATAGGCGAAGGCCAGGTCCGACTGCGGCGCACCCTTCACGACCGCGATGCCGGACGGCATGGCGAAGACGCCTTCCTTCGGGGCGGCCAGTTCGATCGGCGCGCCGGCCGCCTTGCGCTCGGAGGCGAAGGACGACATGGCCGGCCCGATCATCCAGGCCTCGCCCTGTTCGAGCAGGTTATAGGCCTGCGGCATCTGGGTGTAGATGGTGAGCAGGTTCGCCTTGATGCCGGCCAGCTTCTTGAAGCCGGCATCGGTGTCCTTCTGGGCGGCCGCGAAGCTCGCGCCGGTGGCGAGGTGGCCGGCGACGAACAGGCTCGGCAGGCCCTCGGTGTTCTGCAGCGACGGGATGATGATCCGGCCCTTGTATTTCGGGTCGAACAGGTCCGCCCAGGAGGTCGGCGGGGTCTTCATCGCGGTCTTGTTGTAGGCGATGCCGAGCCAGGGCTGCAGGTAGTTGGCCCACATGCCGTCCATATGGGTGGCACCGGGAACCAATTCGGCAAGGTTCGGCGCCTTGGCGGCGGTCAGCGGATCGAGCAGGCCTTCCTTGACGGCCAGGATCATCACCGGATCGTCCATCTGCACGACCGAGAGATACTGCGACCCCTTGTTCTTCTGCATCTTCTCGAGATTGACCAGCGACTTGGTGCCCTCGAAGATGATCTTGGCGCCGTATTTCTTCTCGAAATTCGGGATGACCACCTGCTCGACCCAGGGCTTGTGGCTGGCGGCGCCGCCGACGACCAATTCCTTGGTCTCAGCCCGGAGGAGGCCCGGCGCGGCGAGCGTGAAGCCGGCGGCGGCGCCGGCCTTGAGGATGGAGCGGCGGCTGAGACCCGCCCGGCTGATCGTGTCCATGATGATCCCTCGCGAATACCGTCGCCCGAAATGGCGGCTGACGGTGGGCTCGCAAGGCTCATGCCAGTCCCGATGGCGCGAGCCTTGCCATCAAGACTCAATGATCTCAATACGTTGCCGTATCGTGAGTCCATCGGGCCGGTTCACACTTTAAGCCATTTTGTGCACAATCGATGGAAAAATGTGCAATCTCCCCCGGCGATCTGCTGGACAGGGGCGGCCCGGGTTCGGCATGGTCGCCGGATCGGCAAGTCACCCGGACGCTCATGCACGAAGACGACATCCACCTGATCCTGTCGCGGCTGATCCTGGCCGGACGCCTGCCGGGCCGGACCAAGCTCGGCGAGCATCGCCTCGCCGACATTTTCGGGGTCAGCCGCGAGCGCATCCGCAAGGTGCTGCACCGGCTCGGCCACGAGCGCCTGATCGAGGTGGTCAAGAACCGCGGCGCCTTCACGATCGCGCCCGACCTCAACGAGATCCACGTCATCTTCGAGGCGCGCCGCATCCTGGAGAGCGGCATCGCGGCGCATCTGGCCGAGACCCTGACGGCGGCGGAGATCGACCAGCTGCGCGAGCATGTCGAGAGCGAGGCCGAGGCGCTGCGCACCGGCGACCGCGACACCTGGCTGAGGCTGTCGGCCGAATTCCACCACCGCCTCGCGGCGCTGACCGGCAACCCGATCATCCAGCGGCAGGCGCGCGAACTGGTCTCGCGCACCACCATGCTGGTCGCCTTCTACGAGAACTCGCACGGCTCGCAATGCGGCTGCGACGAGCATCGCGCCATCTTCCGCGCCCTCTCCGCCGGCGAGCGTGGCCGCGCCGTCAAGGCGATGTCGAGCCATCTGGCCCTGGTCGAGACCCGCCTGCGGCCGCTCGCCTGCGTCGATGCCGGCCCGACGCTGGAAAGCCTGATCGAGGAATACAAGGCCGAGGTGCTGGGCGCGCCCGCCTGAGCGGCAGTCGGCCGGCCCGCACGCCTCACGGCCGGCCCGCTCTCACGCTCCGTCGCCCGAAACGCCGCCCCGCACCGCTATCGCCCCTGGCCGCTTTCGCAAGGTGCCGCGTCTAACGACCGGGACCCGGATCGCGCAGCACGGCGCGGATCGCGAAGCTCGACTGGATGCGGGCGACGCCGGGCAGGCGCGACAGGATCTCCTTGTGGATGGTCTCGTAATGGGCCGCGCTGCGGGCTTCGGCGCGCAGCACATAGTCGGCGATGCCGGTCATCAGGAAGCATTCGCGGATCTCGGGATGCTTGCGCACCGCCTCCTCGAACTGGTTGAGCGAATCCTCGCTCTGCCGGTCGAGCGTGATCTGCACGATGACCACGATGCCGTCCTCGTCGTCGCCGGCCACGATCGCCGTGTAGCCGCGGATGACGCCGCCGGCCTCCAGCGCCTGCACCCGCCGGAGGCAGGCCGAGGCCGACAGGCCGACCGCGCGGGCGAGATCGACATTGCTCATCCGGCCGTCCTTGCGCAGCGCCCGGATGATCTTGCGGTCGAAGTCGTCGATCTTCATCGCAATATTCTCGCGTGGGACGCACGATCGTTGCGCAAAGGAGCCGATTCCGCAAGCTTCTCCGGCGCTTGGGTGCCACATTCGAACGCCCTTCTGCGACAGTGCAGCCATGTCGCGGCGGGGCGGCAGGAGGGCGACGGCATGCTCATGAAGGTGGTCGAAGGCGTCAACGGACCGGCCCTTGGGGCCGGCGAACTGGTCGTCGATCTCGGCGCGCTCGCGGCCAACTACGCGGTGCTGCAGGCCCGTCAGCCGGACGCGCGCATCGCCGGCGTGGTCAAGGCCGACGCCTATGGGCTCGGCGCCGGCCGGGTCGCCAAGACGCTCTACGACGCCGGCTGCCGCGACTTCTTCGTAGCCCATCTCGGCGAGGCGCTCGATCTCGCCGCCGAGCTGCCGGCCACCGCGCGCATCCATGTGCTGAACGGCCTGGCGCCCGGCGCGGAAGCCGCCGCCGCGGCCGCCGCCGTGATCCCGGTGCTGAACTCGCTCGACCAGGTCGCCCGCTGGGAGCAGGAAGCCCGCCGCCGCAACACCCGTCTGCCCGCCGCGATCCAGGTCGACAGCGGCATGGCCCGCCTCGGCCTCGCCGCCGAGGAGGTCGCGGTGCTCGCCGCCGACCCGGCCTGGCAGGAGGCGATCGAGGTGGTGCTGGTGATGAGCCACCTGGCATGCGCCGACGAGCCCGCCGCGCCGGCCAATCTGCGCCAGTTCGAATGCTTCCGCGCGCTCGCCGCCCGGCTGCCGGCCGCCCCGCAGGCGCTCGCCAATTCGGGCGGCGCCTTCCTGCCCGGCTTCGGGCTCGACCTCGTCCGCCCGGGCATCGCGCTCTACGGCGTCGATCCGGTCGACGACCGCGGCTCGCCGCTGAAGCCGGTGGTCTCGCTCGGCGCGCCGGTGATCCAGCTGCGCGACGTGCCGGCCGGCACCGGCGTCGGCTACGGCCTCGCCCATGTCACCCGCGCCCCGCGCCGGCTGGCGACGATCGGGGTCGGCTATGCCGACGGCTGGCCGCGCGCGCTGAGCGACCGCGGCGCCGTCTATGCCGGCGGCATCCGCCTGCCGATCGTCGGCCGCGTCTCGATGGACAGCACCATCGTCGATGCCAGCGCCCTGGCACCGGGTTTGCTGCGGCCGGGCGACCGGGTCGAACTGATCGGTCCGCACCAGTCGCTGGCCGATGTCGCCCGCGATGCGGGCACGATCGCCTACGAAATCCTCACCGGCCTCGGCGCCCGCTTCGAGCGGCGCTACCGGTCGCCGACGCACTGACGACGCGCCGCCCCAACCGGACGGCGTGAATTCCATCTCAGGGGCAAGTCATGAAGGTTCTGGTTCTCGGCGGCGGCGTGGTCGGTGTGACCACGGCCTATTATCTGGCCCGTGCCGGCCATGAGGTGACGGTGATCGACCGCCAGACGGGCCCGGCGCTGGAGACGAGCTTCGCCAATGCCGGCGAGATCTCGCCCGGCTACGCCTCGCCCTGGGCGGCGCCCGGCATCCCCCAGAAGGCGGCCAAGTGGCTGTTCATGCGCCACGCCCCGCTGATCCTGCGCCCGACCCTCGACCCGGACATGCTGCGCTGGCTGTTCTCGATGCTGGCCAACTGCACCTCCGGCCGCTACGCGATCAACAAGGGCCGCATGGTGCGCCTCGCCGAATACAGCCGCGACCGGCTGATCGCGCTGCGCCAGGCGACCGGCATCCGCTACGACGAGCGGATGCAGGGGACGCTGCAGCTGTTCCGCTCCGAAAAGCAGCTCGCCGGCGCCGACAAGGACATCGCGGTCCTGAAGGCCGACGGCGTGCCCTTCGAGGTGCTCGACCGCGACGGCTGCATCGCCGCCGAGCCGGCGCTCGCCCAGGTGCGCGAGAAGTTCGTCGGCGGCCTGCGCCTGCCCAACGACGAGACCGGCGACTGCTTCAAGTTCACCAACGCGCTCGCCTCGATCGCCGAGAGCCTCGGCGTCGTGTTCCGCTTCGGCATCACCATCGAGGCCGTCGAGACCGCCGGCGGCCGGGTCACCGGCGTGCGCACCTCCGCCGGCACCGTCACGGCCGACGCCTATGTGGCCGCCATGGGCAGCTACACGCCGCGCCTCCTGAAGGGGCTCGGGCTCCGCCTGCCGGTCTATCCGGTCAAGGGCTACTCGATCACCGCCCCGATCGTCGACGAGGCGCGCGCGCCGGTCTCCACCATCATGGACGAGACCTACAAGGTCGCCATCACCCGGCTCGGCGACCGCATCCGGGTCGGCGGCATGGCCGAGATTTCCGGCTTCTCGACCGACCTGCCCGAGCGGCGGCGCGGCACGCTGGAACATTCCGTCGGCGACCTCTTCCCCGGCGGCGGCGACCTCAAGGCGGCGACCTTCTGGTCCGGCCTGCGCCCGATGACCCCGGACGGCACGCCGATCATCGGCGCCACCCGGTTCGACAATCTCTGGCTGAACACCGGCCACGGAACGCTCGGCTGGACCATGGCCTGCGGCTCGGCCGCCGTCCTCGCCGACCAGATCGGCGCCCGCAAGCCGGAGATCGAGACCGCCGACCTGGCGCTGTCGCGCTACGCGGCCTGAGGGCGGAAGGCCGCCAAAATCGTTGGCACCGGGTTCGATTGACCGAGCCCGCTGCCGGGCCATAGTTGCCGGCGGAAACGCGTTTTCCTGCCTGCAACCCGTGACCGACGAGGTCCCGTCATGGCCCGACCGCTGCCCGTCCTGCTTGTCGCCACGCTGTTCGTCGGCCTCGTCGCGGCGGTCCCCGCCCGGGCCGGCGATGCGGAGGATTGCCAAAGACTGACCGGCGAGGCCGGCATCCGGGCCTGCACGGCCGCCATCGCCCGGTCGCCCGGCGACGCCAATTCCTACATCAGTCGCGGCGTCGAATATGCCGGTCTCGGCCAGCACGATCGTGCCATCAGGGACTACGAACAGGCGATCGCGTTGCGGCCCAGCGACGCCATGGCCCGTTTGAACCGGGGCAATTCCTATCGCGCCCTTGGCGATACCGAGCGCGCCATCGCCGAATTCGGTCAGGCGATCAGCCTGAAGCCCGACTACTACAAGGCCTTCTTCAACCGGGGCCTGGCCTATTCGGCCCTCGGCGACCGGGACCGCGCCCTCGCCGATTTCAACCAGGCCATCGCGTTGAAGTCGGACGACCCGGACGCCTTCACGTCACGGGGCCGCATCTTCCGCGACAAGGGCGACAACGACCGGGCGATCGCCGACTACGATCGGGCCCTCGCCCTGAAGCCCGGCTACCGGCTGGCGCTGATCAACCGCGGCGACGTCAATATCAGACGCAAGGAGCCGGACCGCGCGATCGCCGACTTCGATCAGGTGATCGCACAGAACCCGGACGACGTCCTCGCTCTGTTCAATCGCGGCGTCGCCTTTCAGGCCAAGAGCCTGCACGATCGCGCGATCGCCGACTATACCCGCGTGATCGCCCTCAAGCCCGACGATCCGGACGGCTACACCAATCGCGGCATCGCCTACCGCGCCAAGGGCGATGCCGATCGGGCGCTGGCCGACTACAACAAGGCCATTGCCCTGAGGCCCGCGGATCCGAGCAACTACAACAATCGTGGCAACATCTTCTGGGACAAGGGCGATTTCGATCGCGCGCTGGCCGACTACGAACGCGCCATCCAGTTGCGGCCGGACTATGCGGTGGCGATAGACAATCGCAAGCTCGTCGTCGCGCAGCGCGACAAGGCCAAGGCCGCAGCGGCAACGCCGGCCATCCCCGCCGGCGCCCGCGTCGCGCTGGTCATCGGCAACGGCGCCTATGGACGCATGGGCCGGCTGCGCAATCCCGCCAACGATGCCGCGGCGGTCGGCAAGGCGCTGACCGCGATCGGCTTCTCGGTCGAGATCGTGACCGATGCCAACCGCGAGACCATGGCCCGCAGTCTGCGCGCCTTCTCCGACAAGGCCGACCGGGCCGAGATCGCGATGGTCTACTATTCCGGCCACGCCGTGCAGATCCCGCGCGGTGGCGCGATGGAGAACTATCTGCTGCCGGTGGACGCGCAGCTCTCCGACATCCGCGACGCCGAAGACGAGGCGATCGGCCTCGGCCGGGTCATGGAGCGCGTCGGCCGGGCCAAGACCCGGATCGTCGTCCTCGACGCCTGCCGCGACAATCCCTTCGCGGCCCAGATCGCCTCGGCGACGCGGTCGACGCCGGCCCGCGGGCTGGCGCGGCTGGCGGTGCCCAATCACGGCTCGCTGGTGGTCTATTCGACCGCCCCGCAGGATGTCGCCGGCGACGGCGACGGCGACCTCAGCCCCTTCACCCGCGCCTTCGTCGAGACGGTCGCCACCAAGGGGCTGGACGCGCGGCTGATGATCGGCCGGGTGCGCTCGAAGGTGTTCGAGGCGACCGGCGGCCGGCAGACACCCTATTCGGACGACGGCCTGCTGCAGGAGGTCTATCTTGGCGGCCAATGACCGCTTGGCGGACCGTGACCGCTTGGCGGACCGTGACCGCTTGGCGGACCGTGACCGCTTGGCGGCCCGTGACCGCTTGGCGGCCCGTGGTCGCAAGGTGTCCAGTGACCGCAAGGCGGCCCGTGAGACGGCGATCGGGGCGGCCGGCGACGGCGCATGGCGGGGCCGCCGATGGCCGAACCTGCGCCGCATGCGGCAGGGCGCTGGTTGACAGTCCCGGCCCCGCTCGCCATGGTCCCGCCTCCCTGCCCGATCAGCCGTTTCCGGAGCCCGAACATGAGCCTGCCCGTCGACCTGCCCCTGCTCGAACGCGTCATCGACACCGCCTGGGAGAACCGGGCCGAGGTCGGTCTCGACACGCGCGGCGAGGTTCGCGACGGCGTCGAGGCGGCGCTCGAACTGCTCGACCGCGGCCAGATCCGCGTCGCCGAGAAGCAGGACGGCCAGTGGGTCGTGCATCAGTGGCTGAAGAAGGCCGTGCTGCTGTCGTTCCGCCTGAACGACATGGCGATCGTCTCCGGCGGTCCCGACGGGGCGGTCTGGTGGGACAAGGTGGCCTCGAAGTTCCTCGGCTGGGACGAGGCGCGCTTCCGCGCCGCCGGCTTCCGCGCCGTGCCGAACGCCGTCGTGCGCCGCTCCGCCTATGTGGCGCCGGGCGTGGTGCTGATGCCCTCCTTCGTCAATCTCGGCGCCTATGTCGACAGCGGCACCATGGTCGACACCTGGGCGACGGTCGGCTCCTGCGCGCAGATCGGCAAGAACGTGCATCTGTCCGGCGGCGTCGGCATCGGCGGCGTGCTCGAGCCGCTGCAGGCCGGCCCGACCATCATCGAGGACAACTGCTTCATCGGCGCCCGCTCCGAAGTGGTCGAAGGCGTGATCGTCGGCGAGGGTTCGGTGCTGTCGATGGGCGTGTTCATCGGCGCCTCGACCAAGATCGTCGATCGCGACACCGGCGAGGTCCATATCGGCCGCGTGCCGCCCTATTCGGTGGTGGTCTCCGGCTCCATGCCGGGCAAGCCGCTGCCGGACGGCACCCCCGGCCCGAACCTCTATTGCGCGGTCATCGTCAAGAAGGTCGACGAGAAGACCCGCTCCAAGACCTCGATCAACGAGCTGCTGCGCGACTGATCCGCAAGGCGCGGATCCGCAGCCGCGCAAGCCCCGGAGGCGGCGATGGCCAAGGCATCGAAACCGCGATACCGCCTCCTGGCGGCCGACGAGATCGTCGAGACGCTCGATGCGCTCAAGGCGCGCATCGAGGCCCGCTTCCCCGGCGCCGGGCTCGCCGGCGTGGCCGGCGAGGTGCGCGACCTGATCGCCGAGACGGCCGCGACGACGCGCGCGATCATGCGGCCGCGCTGGCTTCTGAGACTGGTCGTCGCCGGCGTCCTGGCCGGCGCGGCGGCGCTGCTCGCCGCCCTGGTGCTGCGGCTCGATTTCGATGCCGGCACCAACAACATCTTCAATCTGGTCCAGAGCATCGACGCGCTGGTCAACCTGACCATCCTGAGCGCGGTGGCGGTGGTCTCGCTGGTCACCGCCGAACGCCGGCTGCGCCGGTCGCGCGCCCTCCAGGCGCTGAACCCGTTCCGCGCGGTCGTCCACGTCATCGACATGCATCAGCTGACCAAGGATCCCGGCATGGTCGGCCCGGGCGCAGTGCGCACGGCGGTCTCTCCCGAACGCTCGATGACGCCCTTCGAGCTGTCGCGCTATCTCGACTACTGCTCGGAACTGCTCTCGCTCACCGCCAAGGGGGCGGCGCTCTATGCGATCGCCACCGAGGATGGCGAAATCGCCACGGCGGTGAACGAAATCGAGCAGCTGACCACGAACCTGTCGCAGAAGATCTGGCAGAAGATCATGATCGTGAACGCGACCGGCCGTTGAGGCCGGCGGCGCGGAAACCCCGGCTCCGCGGACGGAGACCGGCCGTTCGGCCGGCCCGGCGGCGGCGCGGCCGGTTCACAATGGCGCACGGGATGGCGTACGGGACGGCGCACGGGATGGCGATGTTCGAGTATTTCTTCGGCCTGAACGGGCGCCTGGGACGCGCCCAGTTCTGGCAGCGGAATTTCCAGCTGTTGATCCTGCTGTGTCTGGGAATCGTTCTGCTCGTGCCGCTGACCAGGCTGACCGGGCGCAACCCGTTCGTCCTGACGCTTTTCGCCCTGATCCCGCTGCTCTCGATCGCCGGTACCGGCAGCCTGATCGTGCGGCGGCTGCACGACCATGGCCGGCCGACCTGGCTGGCCCTGCCCTATCTGGCGATCAACCTCGCCAGCCTGGTGCCGTCGCCGCCCGGCCGGACGCAGGAGCAGCTGATCGCCATGGGCCTGATCACGCTCGGCTCCGTCATCCTGTTCGTGCATCTCTACTGCCTGCGCGGCACGCGCGGCCCCAACCGCTACGGCCCCGACCCGCGCGGCTGAGCCCGTGACGAAGGGCCCCTGGCCGGCGGGGCGACGGCCCCGACCCGGCGGGGCTATGGCCCCGGGCCGCAAGCCCGGAGACCGCGAACGGACGCCGCGGGGCGATTGACGGCCCGCCAAACGCGAGGCTACATCCGCTCATGCCGTCGATCCCGTCCCCGATTTCCGATCCGGTCGCCATCCTGCGCGACCTGATCACCGCCCCCTCCGTGACGCCCGATGCCGGCGAGGCCATCGCCCGGCTGGCCCGCATCCTGGAGGCGGCCGGCTTCGACTGCGAGACCGTCACCTTCAGCGCGCCCGGCACGTCGGACGTGGTCAATCTCTATGCCCGGATCGGCCAGGGCGCGCCGCACCTGACCTTCGGCGGCCATGTCGACGTGGTCCCGCCCGGCGATGCGGCCGGGTGGCGGCACGATCCCTTCTCGGCCGCGATCGAGGACGGCCGGCTCTACGGCCGCGGGGCGGTCGATATGAAGGGCGGCATCGCGGCCTTCGTCGCCGCGGCGCTCGACCATCTCGCCACCCGCCGCCCCGGCGCCGGCACGCTCTCCTTCCTGATCACGGGCGACGAGGAGGGGCCGAGCATCAACGGCACCGTCAAGCTGCTGCGCTGGGCGCATGACCGCGGCGAGCGCTTCGATGCGGCGATCGTCGGCGAGCCGACCAACCCGCAGGCCGTCGGCGATGCCATCAAGGTCGGCCGCCGCGGCAGCCTGTCCGGCACCGTCACGGTCACCGGCCGGCAGGGCCACGTCGCCTATCCGCATCTGGCCGAGAACCCGATCCCCGGCCTGATCCGCCTGATGGGCGCGCTTCTGGCCGAGCCGCTCGACGCCGGCAACGAGCGCTTCCAGCCTTCGAACCTGGAATTCGTCTCCGTCGATGTCGGCAATCCGGCCTGGAACGTGATCCCGGGCACGGCCCGCGCCCGCTTCAACATCCGCTTCAACGACCGCTGGTCCCGCCCGACGCTCGACGCCTGGCTGCGCGCCCGGCTCGCCGCGGCCGCCGGCGACGGCCTCGCCTGGACGCTGGCGCTGGAGACCCCGTCGAGCGATTCCTTCCTGACCGTCGACCCCCGCCTCGTCGACGGGCTCGGCGCCGCGATCGAGACCGTGACCGGACACCGCCCGGAGCTTTCGACCGGCGGCGGCACCTCGGACGCCCGCTTCATCAAGGACTACTGCCCGGTGGTCGAGTTCGGGCTGGTCGGCCAGACCATGCACCAGGTCGACGAGCATGTACCGGTCGCCGATCTCGTCACCCTGACGGCGATCTACCGGGTCTTCCTGGACGGCTTCTTCGACGGGGCGGACCGGACCGCATGATCACGCTGGCGGAGATCCGGGCCGGCGTGACGGCGACCTGGCTATTGGTCAAGGGCAATCCCGAGGGCCTGCGCGGCTTCGATTTTTCGGAAGCCGGGTTCTGGCGGTCGTTCCAGGTGATCGTGCCGCTGCTGCCGGCCTTCGCGATCGGCATCGCGGCCGAACACCGGTATCTCGTCGCCACGGATCCGGACCTCGCGACCGTGCCGCTCCTGGTCTTTCTGGCGGTCAAGCTCGCCGGCGAGGTGGTCAACTGGTTCGGCGCGCCGCTGCTGCTCGCCGCGCTGGCCGGTCCGCTCGGCATCGCGCCCCGTTTCGCGCCGCTGATCACCGCCACCAACTGGGCGAGCCTGCTGGCCGCCATCCTGCCGACCCTCGCAGCCCTCGGCTTCGGCATCGGCCTGCTCTCGGACAGAGGCGCCGGGCTGCTCGGCCTGATCGGCCTCGCCGCGAGCCTCGCCATCTTCTATCGGGTCTCGCGCATGACGACCGGATGCAGCGCACAGATCGCGGTGGTGATGCTGCTGATCGGGCTGATCTTCGCGAAACTGATCGGCATCGTCACAAGCCACCTTGTCGGCTGACGCCGATCCGTCGGCTAAAGCCGATCGGTCGGGTGACAGGCCGCTGAAAATCACTCCGAACCCGCCATTCTGTCATCCCCGGGCTTGTCCCGGGGATCCAATGTGAAGGTCAAGTCCTTGAAAAGTCTGGATCCCCGGGACAAGCCCGGGGATGACAGAGTTGAAACGACCCGCGTCTGATCGCGTTCCGACGCGCTCTTCAGCAATCCGCCAAAGCCGATCCGCTGGCTGACGACGCCGGATCGGGCTGATAGTCTGAATATTCTCTGCGAGGTCCCGGCATGACCATCCACGATCCCCGCCTGACACCCGCCCGCGCCGATCTCGCCGCGCAGTCGCTCGAAGGCCTCGTCGCCGCGCCGCGCTATGCGGCCGGGACGCCGGCGCGGGTGATCGAAGGCCTTGCGCCGCTGCGCCGCGAACCGCGTCCGGATGCCGGGCTCGACACCGAGGCGCTGCATGGCGAGCGGCTGACGGTCTATGACGAGGATCAGGAGGGCTGGGCCTGGGTCCAGCTCGCCCGCGACGGCTATGTCGGCTACCTGCCGAGCCATGCCATCCTGAAGGGCGAGGCGCCCGCGCCGACCCACCGGGTCGCGGCGCTGCGCACCTTCGTCTTCCCCGGCCCGAGCATCAAGGAGCCGCCGCTCCTGTGGCTGAGCCTCGGCGCGGAGGTCGCCATCCGGCGCGAGGTCGAGGTCCGCGGCCGCATCTTCGGCCTGACCGAGACCGGCGGCGCGATCGTGATGCAGCATCTCGCGCCCGTCGGCGCCGTCGAGGCCGACCCGGTCACGGTCGCCGAGCGCTTCCTCGGCACGCCCTATCTGTGGGGCGGCAAGTCGAGCCTCGGCATCGACTGTTCCGGCCTCGTCCAGACCGCACTCGCCGCCTGCGGCATCACCGCACCGCGCGATTCCGACATGCAGGAGGCCGCCCTCGGCACGGCCATCGGGCTTGATCCGGCCGCCTGGCGGCGCGGCGATCTCCTGTTCTGGCCGGGCCATGTCGCACTCGTCCGCGACGCCGACACCATGCTGCATGCCAACGCCCACACCATGTCGACCGCGATCGAAGGCCTCGCCGCCGGCCTCGCCCGCATCGAGGCCGCCGGTACCCCGCTGCGCACCGTCAAGCGCCTGTGAAATAGGGGACGGTGGCAGGCGGACGGTGACGCAGGCGGATGTCCGGCGGGACGTCCCTCAGTCTGCCGCCGTGCGCCCGCCGGCGGCCGCGAGGGCCTCGGGCGTGTCGAGGTCGAGGGCGACGGCGGCGCCGAGTTCGATCTCGACGATGGCTTCCGGATAGCCCCGGAGCACCTGGCGGGCGCCGACATCGCCGGCGACCGCCATCAGGTCGGGGAAGAAGCGGCGCGAGATCAGGACCGGGTTGCCGCGCTGGCCGGCGGCGGTCGGGACGATGACCAGGGCACCGCGGGCGGGATCGTAGGCCTCGATCAGGCGGTCGACCACGGCGGCATCGACGCGCGGCATGTCGCCGAGCAGGATCACGGCGGCCTCGGCGGCCTCCGGCACGGCCCCGATGCCGGTACGCATCGAGGTCGACAGGCCCTCGGCATAGTCGGGATTGTGCACGACGCGCACATCCAGCCCGTCGAGCGCGGCGGCGACCTCGGCAGCCATGTGGCCGGTGACCACCGTGACGCTGTCGGCGCGGCTCGCCAGCGCGGCCTCGGCGGCGTGGCGGACCAGCGGCTTGCCGTCGAGGGTGGCGAGGAGCTTGTTCGGGCCGCCCATCCGGGTCGAGCGGCCGGCGGCCAGCACCACCGCGGCGATCCGACGCGCCTCCGGCACTTCGGCCTCGTTGGGCGCGGCGCGCGGCGCCGGGCGGGAGACGATGTCCATCAGGAGCCCTCCGACGCCGAGCCCGACGATCTCGGCCGGTCCGACCGGCAGGTCGGCGAGCAGGCGGGCAAGAATCCAGTCGAAGCCGTTCTCGCGCGGGCTGCGCGCGCAGCCGGGCGCGCCGAGCACCGGCCGGCCATCGAGCGCGCCGACCAGGAGCAGGTTGCCGGGATCGACCGGCATGCCGAAATGGTCGACCCGGCCGCCGGCCGCCTCGATCGCGGCCGGGATCACGTCGCGCCGGTCGACCACCGCGGAGGCGCCGAAGACGACGACCAGATCGGCGCGGTCCTCGGCGACCGCGGCCCGGATCGCCGCGGCGAGCGGGGCTTCCGCGTGGGGCACGCGCCGGTCGGCGACGATGGCGCTGCCGGCCGGCGTCAGGCGCTCGGCCATCACCCGCAGGGTCTTGTCGATCACCGAGGCCTTCAGCGACGGCAGCAGGGTCGACACCACGGCGACCCGCTGCGGCCGGTAGGCGGCGATCGAGACCAGCGGACCGGCCGCGCGGATCGCCGCCACGGCACGATCGACGACCGCCTTCGACAGCGCGAACGGGATGATCTTGACGGTGGCGACCATGCGGCCGGTTTCGGCGGCGGCATGCGCCGGCAGGGTCGCGAAGGTGATGCCGGGATCGAGGCCGTTCAGCGCGTCGATGCCGGCGCGGTCGACGATCAGCAGGCCGGGCGCGGCGGCGAACAGGTTGCTGCGCCCGGTCGCCGGCGGCTCGACCCGGATGCCGGCGCCGGCCAGCGCCTCGGCGATCCGGCCGGCGGCCGCGTCCTCGTCGAGATCGTCCGGTCCGGGAACCGCCGCCACCACCGCGTCGAGCCCGGCCGCCCGGAAGGCGGCGACCTCGGCGGCGCCGATCCGCTGGCCCTTGCGGAAGGTGCCGGCCGGCGTCGCCACCGCATGGGCCAGGATGGCGCCGGCCGCCTCGTCGACCGGCACGGGGCCGAATTTCATGATGCGGCATCCGCGGCGGGACGCCGCCGCAGGGCCTGGATCGCCTGGGCCAGCACCGCGACGGCGATCTCGGCCGGCGACTGGGCGCCGATATCGAGGCCGATCGGGGCGGCGATGCGGCCGATGGCGGCCGGATCGACGCCCGCTGCGGTCAGGCGCTCGACGCGCTTGGCGTGGGTCTTCCGGCTGCCGAGCGCGCCGACATAGAAGCTGCCGGCCTCCAGGGCGCGGGCGATCGGCCAGTCGTCGATCTTGGGATCGTGGGTCACGGCGACGAGGCCCGTATAGGCGTCGAGGCCGACCTTGCCGGGGATCACGTCGTCCGGCCAATCGGGATAGAGCGGCACGCCCTCGAAGCGCGCCTCGGTGGCGAAGGCCGTGCGCGGGTCGATCACGGTCACGTCGAAGCCGGCCATGCGCGCCATCGGGGCGAGCGCCTGGGTGATATGCACCGCGCCGATGCAGACGAGGCGCGGCGGCGGCACATGCACGGTCAGGAACAGGCGGCCGCCGTCGGCCGTCTCGACCATGCCGGATTTCGCCGAGCGGAACCGCCCGGCAAGCTCGGCGCCGAGCGGATCGGCCGGATCGAGTTCGGCCTCCCGGACCAGGCGCTCGGCCCCGGTCGCGAGGTTGGTGACGCGGATCACGGCCCGGCGGGCGCGCCGTTCCGCATTGAGGGTTTCAAGCAGGCCACGATCCATCCGACGCGCTCTTTCAGTCGATCCGTTCCACATAGACGGCGATGCGGCCGCCGCAGGACAGGCCGACCCGCCAGGCGGTCTCGTCGGCGACACCGAATTCCAGGAGCCGCGGCCGGCCGTCGCCGATCACGTCGATCGCCTCGCCGACCACCGCGCCTTCGACGCAGCCGCCGGAGACCGAGCCCTCGAAATGGCCATCCCCGTCGATGACCAGATGACTGCCGATCGGCCGCGGCGCCGAGCCCCAGGTCTCCACCACGGTGGCCAGCGCCACCGCCCGGCCGTCCCGCCGCCACGCCTCGGCGATGCCGAGCACGTCCTTCTCGCTCAGATCCAGCGCATCGCCCATGACGCATCTCCCCGGCCGCCCGTTTCGCCTCCAATATAGGCGCCCGCCGCGCCGGCACCAGCCGTCTGAATGCGGAGCCGCGCGGCGCGTTGCGCGAAATCATGGCCGGCCGGCGATCCAGCCGCGACATTGGCGACGAGACCTGTGGCGACGAGAACGGAGCCCCCGATGCCCGATGCGATATCCCGTCCGCCGTCCGATCCGGCCCCGCAGCCGCCCAACCCGACCGGGCTCGACGCCTACAAGCCGGCCGAGATGGCGCGGCGCGTCGAGGAGGCCGGCGTCGCCAAGGCCCGGCTGTCGGTCCGCCGGCTCGCCATGCTGGGCATGCTGGCCGGCGCCTTCATCGCCTTCGGGGCGATGTTCTTCACCCTGGTGACGACCGGGGCGGGCGACAGCTTCGGCCCCGTGCGGTTGCTGGGCGGCGCGGCCTTCTCGCTCGGCCTGATCCTGGTCGTGATCGGCGGGGCTGAGCTCTTCACCGGCAACGCCCTGATCGTGATGGCCTGGGTCGACGGCAAGGTCGGCCTCGGCGACCTGCTGCGCAACTGGGCGATCGTGTTCGTGGCCAATCTCGCCGGCGCGCTGGCCATGGTGGCGCTCGCCTGGGCGGCCGGGCTCGGCGATCTCGGCGGCGGCGCGGTCGGGCGCAACGCGGCCAAGATCGCGGAAGCCAAGCTGGCGCTGTCGCCGCTTGCCGCCTTCGCGCGCGCCATCCTGTGCAACGCGCTGGTCTGCCTCGCGGTCTGGCTGACCTTCGCGGCGCGCGAGGTGTCCGGCAAGATTCTCGCCATCCTGTGGCCGATCACCGCCTTCGTGGCGCTCGGCTTCGAGCATTCCATCGCCAACATGTATCTGATCCCGGCCGGCTGGGCCTTCGGCGGCGTGATCGACCTCGGCGGCTTCGCCGAGAACCTCGTCCTCGTCACGCTCGGCAACGTCATCGGCGGCGCCGGCGGCGTTGCGGCGAGCTACTGGGCGATCTATCTGGAGAAGGACTGAGCGGCCGGCAGGATGCGGGTCTCGGTGACGAGGACATCCATCGGCACGTCGTGCGGCTGGGGATGGATGGTGGCGAGTTCGGCGCCGCCGAGGCCGAGCCCGACCGCGAAAGGCCGCGGCGCGAGGCTCGCCAGGGTGCGGTCGAAATAGCCGCCGCCATAGCCGAGCCGCCAGCAGCCCGCGGCCTGGAAGCCGACCAGCGGCGCGATCACCACGGCCGGCACGACCACCCTGCGGGCGGCCGGCACCAGGATGTTCCAGAAGCCGCGCTCCATCGCGTCGCCGGGTGCCCAGGCGCGGAATTCGAGCGGGGCGGCCTTCTCGACCACCACCGGCAGGGCGAGCGTCATGGCGTGGCGGGCCGCGAAGGCTTCGGCCCAGGCGCGGAGATCGATCTCGCCCTTGATCGGCCAGTAGAGGCCGAGCGCCGCGCCGGGCCGCGCCGGGACGGCGGCATCGAGCTGGCGGGCGAGCGTGGCGGTCAGCCGCTCGCGCTCGGCCGCACCGATCGCCCGGCGCGCGTCCAGCAGCCGCTCGCGCTCGGCGCGGCGAAAGGCCTTCCAGTCCAACGGCTCGGTCATGGCGCCTCCGGCGATGTCACGGCCCCGTTCACAGCAAGGCGACATGGCACCATGGCGCAGCCGGCGGCACTGTCCCGATGGCGACCGGATCGTCCGAGCGGCGCCGCTGTCTCAGCGGCAGCTGCAGGCGCCGCCGACGCCGCCGAAATTGCGCCGGGCGAAGTTTTCCGCATCCGACCGGGTCGGAAAGCGGGCGAACTGGCAGGCGCCGCGGTTCGACTGCATCTGCTCGGCCGAGCGGGAATCGACCTCGATCCGGCCCGACGCGCAGAAGACCCCGTAGCTCTCGTAGTCGGCGCGGGCCGGGCTTCCGGCCAGCAGGATCCCCGACACGGCGGCGAAGAGCAGGCAGAGCTGCGGCGAAACGACAACCGGCGTCATGGACGATCCTCCATTCGTTGGCGTCCGAGCATTGTCCCGCGGGGGCGGCTCCGCAAGACCGCCGTGGAGACGGTCGCATGTTCGATCCGAAGGTGGTTCGGAGAAGCGAAGCGGAAGGGTACCGGCCGTTGCAATCGATCCGTCGGCAGGCTTTCGAAAAACGCGTCGTAACGCGATCGGAAGCCGGCAATTTCCCCTCTGTCATCCCCGGGCTCGTCCCGGGGAGCCAGACTTTTCAAAGACTTGGCCTTCGCAATGGATCCTCGGGACAGGCCCGGGGATGACAGAATGGCGGGTTCGGACCGCATTTCAGCGGCCCGCCAGGAGCCGGCCAGGCCACGAAGCACGGCCGCGACGGCAGGAACCGCAGGGCGGCGGCCCGGCGCCACGGTCGGGGTGGTCCGAGGAAGCCCCACGCGCCGGCGCCTCGACGGACGGTCGATCTTTCGCCGGCTTAGTACCCGGTCGTCCGGTCGACGACATTCTCGAGCGGCAGGCCCCGCTCGGCCCGGGCGATCTGTTCGAGCGTGTAGCGGCAGATGTGCTGGGGGTCGGAATCGGCCGCATTGTGGGGCGTGATGGTGACCTTCGGATGGGTCCAGAACGGGCTCGCCGCCGGCAGCGGCTCGGTCTCGAACACGTCCAACACGGCATGATCGAGCGTGCCGTCGTCGAGGGCGGCGAGGATATCGGCCTCCACCTGCAACCCGCCGCGGCCGGCATTGATCAGGATCGGCCCGCCGAGCGCGCCGTCCCGGGCGAGACCGGCGAAAAGACCGCGGTTGAGGATGCCGCGGGTGTCGGGCGTCAGCGGCAAGAGGATGACCAGGATGTCGGTGCGGGCCAGGAACGGCTTCAGGCCTTCGGCCCCGGCGAAGGTCTCCACACCCGGCACGACCTCGCCGCGACGGCTCCAGCCGGCGACGCGGAAGCCGAGGCGGGCGAGCACGGCGCTCGCGTCGCGGCCGAGCACGCCCATGCCCATGACGCCGACGCGGACATCCGCGGCGGCCGGCTGGTAGTCGGCCAGCCATTCCCGGCGCGCCTGGGCGGCCCGATGCCGGTCGCCCCGGCGCAGGCGGTCGAGGCAGTGCAGCACGACATATTCGGTCATCCGCCCGGTCAGATCCGGGTCGACCACCCGCACGACCGGCGCGGACGGCAGCGTCCTGTCGCCGAGCAAGGCGTCGACGCCGGCGCCGAGGTTGAAGATGGCGGCGAGGTTCGGCAGGCCGGCGAGCAGGCCGGGCGTCGGCTTCCAGACGGCGGCATAGCGGATCGAAGCCGGGTCGAACGGCGCGCGCGCGTCGACGATCGGCAGCGGACCGCCCTCGCGGCGGAAACGGGCGATCCATTCGTCGGGAGACCAGCCGTTGATGGCGACGAGCAGGGACATGGGCAGCCTTGCGACAGGAGGGAAGCGGGCGGGTGGGAGCGCCAGTCATGCCGCAGTGCGGCAGGCCCGTCCAGGGCCGCGGCTGCAAGGCGGCTGCCCGTAGGTCAAGGAGCGGGGGTCAAGGAGCGGGGGTCGCTGATCGAAGGCCAGGGCCAAGGTCTGTATCCGGGGCGGCTGTCAGGGTCCCACTCCCGGCTGCGGGGAGCATCCCATACTCCGCGCGTCATGACCTGCCGGCGCGCGCGGGCCCGCGGCGACGGCCTATTCCCCGGCCAGCCGGCTGGCGCCGAGCGGGATCGGCACGACCGGACCGGCCGGCACCGCCTCGCCCATCTCGACATCCTCGATGCGCGCGGCGCGGCGCTGCAGCTTCTCCGAGGAAATGACGATCTGCTCCAGATCCTTGGCCGCCTGGCCGTGATGGGCCTGCAGCTTGAGCACCCGGTCGTGCAGGCGCGCGACGTCGTCGATGAGATGCACGACCTCGGCCTGGATCAGATGCGCCTGCTCGCGCATGCGATGGTCGCGCAGCACGGCCTGGACGACCTGGATCGACAGCATCAGGAGCGACGGCGAGACGATCACCACCCGGGCGCGCTGGGCCTTCTGCACCAGATCCTCGAAGCGCTCGTGCAGGTCGGCGAAGATCGATTCCGACGGCACGAACAGGAAGGCGGTGTCCTGGGTCTCGCCGGGCAGCAGATACTTGTCGCGGATGTCGATGACGTGGCGCAGCACGTCGCGGCGGAAGCGGGTGCCGGCGAGCTTGCGCTCGTCGTCGGTTTCGGCCGCGCCGAGCGCCGTCCAGGCCTCGAGCGGGAACTTGGCGTCGACGACCAGCGGCGGCGCGCCGTTGGGCAGGTGGATCAGGCAGTCCGGCCGGACGCCGGTCGGCAAGGTGGCCTGGAACGTATAGGCATTGGGCGGCAGCGCGTCGGCGACGATCGCCTCCATGCGGCCCTGGCCGAAGGCGCCGCGCGCCTGCTTGTCGGCGAGGATCGAGCGCAGCTGGAGCACCTCGGAGGCGAGGTCGCTCATCGAGCGCTGGGCGCGGTCGATCACCGCCATGCGCTCGCCGAGCCGGGCGAGGCTCGCCTCGGTCGACCGGCTGGTTTCGACCATCGAGGAGCCGAGCCGGTGGGTCAGCCCGTCGAGCCGTTCCGAGACGGCGCGGGCGAGATCGGCCTGCCGGCTGCCGAAGACCTCCGCCATGGTCTGCATGCGGCCGGTCATCTCCGCCTGCAGCCGGGCCATCTCGGCCAGGCGCAGGTCGAGTTCGCGCGCGCGCTCCTCCGCGACCGCCCGGGCGCGCGTGCCGCGCCACAGCCAGACAAGGAGCAGCCCGCCCGCCAGCACCGCCCCCCAGGCGGCCATGCGGGCCAGAGCCGCAGTGCCGCCCAAGGCGGCCAGAAGGGTTCCGTCCATGGCCGGCAGGCTAGAACGATTCGGGTACGAAAGGGGTTAACGGACACGCCGTCGCAGCCCCGGATCCGTTGACCGGCTGCGCGTTCTCGCCTATCTGACGACCATGTCCAAACTCGACATCGTCATCATTCCCGACCAGCGCCTGAAGCAGAAGTCCGAGGTGGTCGCCTCGGTCGACGGCTCGATCCGCAGGCTGCTCGACGACATGCTGGAGACCATGTATGCCGCGCCCGGCATCGGGCTGGCGGCCGTGCAGGTCGGCGTGATGCAGCGCGTCGTGACGATCGACGTGTCGAAGGAGGAGGACAAGCGCGAGCCGCTGTTCCTGGTCAATCCGGAGATCGTCTGGTCGTCGGAGGAGCTGTCGACCTACGAGGAAGGCTGCCTCTCGATCCCCGACTATTACGAAGTCGTCGAACGCCCCGCCAAGGTCGGCGTGCGCTATCTCGACCGCCACGGCGAGACGCGCGAGCTGGAGGCCGAGGGCCTGCTCGCCACCTGCCTGCAGCACGAGATCGACCATCTCGACGGCGTCCTGTTCATCGACCACCTGTCCAAGCTGAAGCGCGACCGGGTGATGAAGAAGTTCCAGAAGCAGGCCCGCCTGAAGGAACAGGGACTGGCCTGATTTTCACGCCAGGGTTGCGGCGATTGTCCGGGACCGACCCACGTGGTAGAGTGCTGCCGATCGACGACGACGCGCGGGAGGACGGTCATGGGCGATCTGTTGATCCGCGGGCTCGATCCGGAAACCGAGGCAAGATTGGCGGCACGCGCCAAGGCCAACCGGCGCAGCATTTCGGCGGAGGCCGCCGACATCCTGTCGCTGGCGATCGACCTGCCCGACATGTCTGCGGGCGAGGCCTATCGGCGGCTGCGCGAACGGAACGGACCCGTCGACTTCGAGCCTCCGCCGCGCACGGTCGAGGCGCCCCGGGTCGATTTCGAATGAACGTCCCGGATACCAATGTGGTTTCCGAAGGATTCAAGGCCAATCCGCATCCGGGCGTCGCCGCCTTCCTGTCCGCGACGCCGCTGCGAACTCTGTACCTGGCGGCGCCGGTTCTCGCCGAATTGCGCTTCGGTGCCGCCCGGCTGCCACGCTCCCGGCGCCGGACGTCGCTGGAAACCGATATCGAGGACCTTGAACGGGTCCTCTATCGCGGCCGGATTCTGGCTTTCGATGCCACGGCGGCTCGCCACTATGCGGAGATCATGGCGCATCGCTTTGCGATCGGCCGCCCCGTCGCCGTCATCGACGCCCAGATCGCCGCCATCGCGCGGGCGAACGGGATGCGGCTGGTGACCCGCAATGTCCGCGATTTCGAGGCGACGGGCGTCGACCTCGTCGATCCCTTCGCGCTATAGAGCCGGGCTGTCGCTCCATTCGGGAACCCGCCCGCCATGTCCCTCCGCGTCGTCTTCATGGGCACGCCCGATTTCGCCGTGCCGACCCTCGTCGAGATCGTCGGCCAGGGCCACGAGGTGGTCGCCGTCTATTCGCAGCCGCCGCGGCCGGCCGGGCGCGGCCTGCAGCCGACGCCCTCGCCGGTGCATCGCCAGGCCGAGGCGCTCGGCATCCCGGTGCTGACCCCGACCAGCCTGAAATCGGCCGACGAACAGGAGCGCTTCCGCGCCCATGACGCCGACGTGGCGGTGGTGGTCGCCTATGGGCTGATCCTGCCGGTGCCGATCCTGGAGGCGCCGCGCGAGGGCTGCGTCAACCTGCATGCCTCGCTCTTGCCACGCTGGCGCGGCGCCGCGCCGATCCACCGCGCCATCATGGCCGGCGACCGGGAGACCGGCGTCGCCGTGATGCGCATGGAGGCGGGCCTCGATACCGGACCGGTCGCCATGACCGAGCGGGTCGCGATCCGCCCCGACGAGACCACCGGCGACCTGCACGACCGGCTCGCCCGGCTCGGCGCCGACCTGATGGTGCGGGCGCTGGCCGCCCTCTCGCGCGGCGCGCTCGGCGCCGTGCCGCAGGCGGCCGAAGGCGTCACCTATGCGGCCAAGATCGACAAGGCCGAGGCGCGCATCGACTGGAGCCTGCCGGCCGCGACCGTGCACGACCGCATCCGCGGCCTGTCGCCCTTCCCGGGCGCCTGGTGCGAGGCGACGATCGGCGGCAAGCCGGAACGGGTCAAGGTGCTGCGCTCGACGCTCGCCCCAGAAGTCGCCGCCCCCGACGCCGCAACCGGCGCACCGGGCACGCTCCTCGACGATCGCCTGACGGTCGCCTGCGGGTCGGGCGCGGTGCGGCTGATCGAGTTGCAGCGCGCCGGCGGCAAGGCGCTGAGGGCGGAGGACTTTCTGCGCGGGGCGGCGCTCGCCCCCGGCGCCAGGCTCGGGTGAGGCCGGCATGTCCGCATTCGCGATCGAAGCCGCCCAGCCGACCGATGCCGCCGCGATCCGCGCGCTCCTGGTCGCCGCCTTCCCGACCCCGGCCGAGGCGGACCTCGTCGCCGCGCTGCGCCTCGGCGGATATGGCGTGCTGGAGCTGGTCGCCCGCGCAACCGGAGCCGGCGATGGCGATGGCGATGGCGGCGACGATGGCAACAGCGGTGGCGGCAGCAGCGGTGGCGGCAGCAGCGCCGATCGGGTCATCCTCGGCCATCTCCTGTTCTCGCGCCTGACCGTCGCTCCGCCCAACGACCGCCGCCGGGCCGTCTGTCTCGCGCCGCTGGCGGTCGCGCCGGGCCGGCAGACGACCGGCATCGGCACCGCGCTGGTGCGCGAGGGGCTGGCCCGGCTGGAGGCGTCGGGCGAGGACATCGTGCTGGTGCTCGGCGATCCGGCCTATTACGGCCGCTTCGGCTTCCATCCCGGCCGGCCGGAGCGGATGCTCACCCCCTACCCGATCCCGGAGAACCAGTGGCTGGCGCTCGGCGACCGGCCTCTGCCGCTGCGCCTCGCGCTCGCCTATCCGCCGCCCTTCGCGACGCTCGGCTGACCGCCATGGCCCGTTTCAAGCTCACGATCGAATATGACGGCACGCCCTATGTCGGCTGGCAGCGGCAGTCCAACGGCGCCTCCGTGCAGGGCGCCCTGGAGGCCGCCATCCTGGCCATGACCGGCGAGACCGTGACGCTGCGCGGCGCCGGGCGCACCGATGCCGGCGTCCACGCCACCGGCCAGGTCGCCCATGTCGACCTCGCCAAGGACTGGCGCCCGGCCGTGGTCCGCGACGGGCTGAACGCGCATCTGGTCGAGGAGAGCGTCGTCGTGCTCGCCGCCGAGAGGGTTGCCGACGATTTCGATTCGCGCTTCTCCGCGCGCGGCCGGCACTACATCTACCGCATCCTCGACCGGCGCCCGCCCCCGGCGCTGGACCGGCGCCGCGTCTGGCACCGGCGCGAACCGCTCGATGTCGAGGCCATGAATGCCGGCGCGCGCCACCTGCTCGGGCATCACGACTTCACCACCTTCCGGTCGGCCAACTGCCAATCGAAATCGCCCATGAAGACGCTCGACCGCCTGGAGGCGCGCCGCGTCGGCGACCTGATCGAGGTCCACGCCGACGCGCGCTCCTTCCTGCACAACCAGGTCCGCTCGATGGTCGGCACCCTGGAACGCGTCGGCCTCGGCGCCTGGCCGCCCGAGCGCGTCGCCGAAGCCCTCGCCGCCCGCGACCGCGCCGCCTGCGCCGCCGTCGCCCCGCCCTGGGGTCTCTATCTGGTGGGTGTGGACTACTGACGGCGGAGGCCGGTCGCGCCGGTCGCCATAACCGCTTGGTGGCCCCGTGCTGCCGAGAGTTACAAAATCCCGCCAGCGGCACGCAAAGGGTTGACGGACACGGCCCCGGGTTGTGGAATTGGGGCATTGCAAACAGCCCAGCGGTTGCGATGTCGTCTCCCGTCCGGTCCCGACCCGTCGCCGCCCTGCTGGCTGCGCTTCTTGCCGGTCTCACGGCAACGCTGCCGAGCCGGGCCGCGGAACCGTCCGGTCAGGGCGGCGTTGCGCCGGCGATTCCGCCGGCTGGCCCGCGCGTCTCGGCGCCCCTGGTACCCGGCGCCGTCACGGTCGAGAGCCTGGAACGCCAGCTTCTGATCGTCAGCCCGCATGCGGAGCCGGAGCGCTGGGCGGACCTGCATATCCGGATCGCCCAGCTCCTGCTGGCGATCCAGCCCAGCCTCGACGATCAACGCGAAGCGTCCCGTCACCTGATCGCAGCGCGGAAGGTCGTCTCCCCGACGGCCGACCTCGATCGCTATCTGGCCCTCGCGAACGGAGCCGCCGAGGGCTTGGCGTCTGTCGCGAGAATAACTTCAAACCCCGGGCTTCTGGCGGAAGCCGCCGAAGAATACCGGGCCGCCATTGCGGTCCTGACGCCGCAAAGGCCGAAGGATTGGGTCCGCTTTCATCTGAGCCTCGCCTGGACCGAGGCGGAGCGTTCCGAGCTTCCCGACGCCCCCGAAGGCAGAAGGGCGGCGGCGCTCACGGCCGCCGTCGCCTCGACCCAGGCGGTCGGCCCCGACTTCCTGCCGGAACTCTGGAAGAAAACGGTCGTAGTGGTGGGCAGTATCGCCGGCCAATGGGTCCGAAAGCACCCCTCGGGCGCGGACCCGAAACTTGCCGACGAGAGTCTGGCCATTCTCCGACGGGCTCTCGCGGTCGAGGCCGAGCGACCGGACACCTTCGACGTGACGACGCGGGCTTCGATCGCCCTCCACGCCGTCGATCTTTTGGATTCCCGGTTTGACGCGACGCAGGACGTCGGATCCTTGGCGGAGGCGCGGGACCTTCTGCTCGCGAGCATCGCCGATCTGAAGCGGAAACAGCAGGACGATCTGGCGGAAATGCACACCGCCGCTCTGGCTTTGGTGCTCGGCAAGCTCGGGGGCGCCCACGGGTCGGCAGCCGATCTCGAAGCCTCCGTGAGGCTCCTGCAAGACCTGCTGGCGAAAGCCGACCAAAGCAGCGTGCCGGCGACCGGTTCGTGGACCGGTTCAGTGATCATCACTCTCGCCGACAGCAGCCTGAGGGCCGCCAATCAGTTCAACGATGTCGAGCATTACGATCGCTATGCCGGAACCATCCGCATGGCCCTGGCGCGGCTGACGGCGGCGAACCGAAGCGACGTCATACCGAATCTCCAGGCGCGACTGGCCAGCCTGCTGGTCGCGCGGCATGAGATCGCAGCCGCGCCGGCCCTGCTGCAGGAGGCCGTCGGCCTGTTGCAGAGCGCTCTCCGGACCAACCAAGCGGCCGGCCTGGACGCTGCCGCTCGCCAGAACCGCCTCGACCTGACCATCGCCCGGCATTGGCTGGCACGCCATCATCGCGATCGCCGGCTCGCCCGGGCGGTGCTGGCCGATCAGCGCGCCCTGACCAAGGGCTTCAACCGGGCGACGGAGACCTCCGACTGGGCGCTGCAGCGCCATGCGGTCGCGATGACGCTGAAACTGGTCGCCGAACTCGACGGCAAGCCGGGTCTGCTCGACGAGGCCATCAAACGGATCGAGGAAGCCCGGGCGGCGATGGAAGAGACCGGCATGGACATGGCCCAGGTCGAAGCCGACCGGCTGGACCTCTATCGCCTGCGCAAGGCCGCGAAGCGGTAGCCCAGGCTCGGGGGCGAACGGCCTTCCCGCCCTCCGATCCCCGCTACCGCGGTAGGCCTTTGGCGCGGGCGATGACGCGATCGCCGAGGCGTTCGACCCACAACGCGCCGGCGACGGTGCGCTGGATCAGGACGTTGCGCAGGTCGATCTCGTCGCGGCGGCGCTCGATCAGGCCGAGCCGGCCGAGCGCGTCGAGGGCGCGGGTGACCACCGGCTTGGTCACGTCGAGCCGGGCGGCGAGGCCGCGCACGGTGTGGGGCGGGGGCTCCAGATAGACGGTCAGCAGCACGGCCAACTGCCGGGCGGTCAGGTCGGTGCCGTCGCCGCGCACCAGATCGATGGTCACGTCGTGCCAGAGCTTCAAGGCCTGGCTGGGGCGCAGTTCGACCGGCATGACGGAGGGCGCTCGATGTCGGAGGGATCGCTGGCGGGGAGATCGATGTCTGGGGGCTCGATTTCGGGGGCGCGAGGTCTTGGCAGGCGTTCGTTTCGCAGCCGGAATGGTATCCGGCCCACGGGCGAACGGGCAAGGGAGGGAGCGAGCGAGACGTGCCTCCGCGCCTGCATTGGGTCATGGCGCACGGATCGTCCTTGACCCGACGAACCGCCTCCTTGCCGGACCGGATCCGGACCGTCCGACGGCCGGCCCCCGCGCCGGCAGCCGCCCGGCCGGAGCCGGCGCACCGCCGGGGCCGTCGCGCCGTCCGGCCGAACGCCGCCGGTGAGAGCAAGGTCCGATCGGAGCGATCCGCGATCGGAAACAGCTTGCGCCAACAAAAACATGCAGAGGATCATCCGATCCCTTCAGACCGGATGATCCTCGAGCGACCGCGCTCAGGCGCCGGCGTAGCGCTTCTCGATGGCCGCGAACAGGGCGCGGATGCCCTGGGCCTCGCCGCCGTCGGGGCGGCCGGGCTTCGGCGACGGGTTCCAGGCATAGATGTCGAGATGCACCCAGGTGCGCGCCCGCTCGACGAATTTCTTCAGGAACAGGGCCGCGATGATCGAGCCGGCGAAGCCGCCCGAGCCGATATTGTTGGTGTCGGCGATCTTGGACTCCAGCATCGGCGCATAGGGCATCCAGAGCGGCAGGCGCCACAGCGGATCGTGCACGGCCGCCGAGGCCGCGGCGAGTTCGGCGGCGAAGCCGTCGTCGTCGGTGTAGAAGGGCGGCACGTCGGGGCCGAGCGCGACGCGGGCCGCGCCGGTCAGCGTCGCCATGTCGACGATCAGGTCGGGCGCCTCCTCGTCGGCGAGCGCCAGCGCGTCGGCCAGCACCAGCCGGCCCTCGGCATCGGTGTTGCCGATCTCGACGGTCAGGCCCTTGCGGCTCGGAAACACGTCGCTCGGCCGGAAGGCGCGGCCCGAAATGGCATTCTCGACCGCCGGGATCAGCACGCGCAGGCGCACCGGGAGCCGGGCGTCGACGATCATGCGCGCCAGGCCGAGCACGTTGGCGGCGCCGCCCATGTCCTTCTTCATCAGGAGCATGTTGGTGTCGGGCTTGATGTCGAGGCCGCCGGTGTCGAAGCAGACGCCCTTGCCGACCAGCGTCACCTTCGGGTGGTCCGGGTCGCCCCAGACGAGATCGATCAGCCGCGGCGCCCGGTCCGAGCCCTGGCCGACCGCCTGGATCAACGGGAAGCCGGCGGCGAGGTCGTCGCCGGCGAGCACCCGGAAGGATGCGCCGGCGCTGCCGGCCATCTCGGCGGCCGCAGCCGCGAGTTCGGCCGGGCCGAGATCGTTGGCCGGCGTGTTGACCAGGTCGCGCACGCCCGTGATGGCGGCGATCTGGCTTTCAAGCCGCGCGCGGTCGACGGTCGGGCCGAGCTTCAGCCGGGCGACGGGGCCGTCGCCGCCCTCCCCGCCGCGCTTGTAGCGGCGGAAGCGGTAGGCGCCGAGCGCCCAGGCCAGCGCCGCCAGGGTCTCGTCGGCGACGCCGCTTTCGAAGCGGTAGTCGCCGGCCGGCAGCAGGGTCGAGAGCTTGCCGATCAGGAAGGGCGAGGCCGCATCCGAGCCCTTGCCGAGGCCGAACAGGACCGAACCGATGCCGCCGGAGGCTTCCGGAACGACCAGATGGCTGCCGGCGGCGGCCTCGAAGCCGGAGGCGCGGGCGAAGGTCGCGGCGGCCGGGGGCAGGCTGTCGAGGAGCGCGGCGAGGTCGGCCGCGGCGACCGCGCGGATGGCGAGGGTGGGACCGGACCCGTCGGCCGGCAGGATGCGAGCAGTCACGGTGTTCAAGTCCTCGTCGCGTGCGGAACCGGAAATTCGGGCGCCGTTGCGGGACTTTACCGCGCCGCGGCGGCATGTCCACCGGGGCCTGCCGGGACCCGGCCCGGCGCTGCGGGCGGGGCGCCTTAACCGATCATTAGGGTTAACGGACTATTGCAGGGACGTGGTCTCGTCCGACCTCGCCGGTGACCGTCCATGTCTCATCTTCCGCGTCCCCTGCCCGTTCTCGCCCTCGCCGTGACCGCCGCGCTGATCGTCGGCGGCTGCGCCCGCAAGCCGCAGCAGCCCGATCCGGCGACCACCGGCAGCATCGGCCCGCAGGCCGAGGAGACCCTCAAGACGAGCGTCGACAGCTGGGCGAAGCGCTATGTCGAGGCGCCCGAGAACCGCGATGCGATCCTCGGCTATGCGCAGGCGCTGCGGCTGAACGGCCAGACCCAGCAGTCGGTCGAGGTGCTGCGGCGCGCCATCCTGGTCTATCCGAAGGACGGCCAGATCGCGTCGGCCTACGGCAAGGCGCTGGCCTCCAACGGCGACCTGGAAACGGCCCTGAAGGTGGTCCGCAACGCCAACTCGCTGACCACGCCGGACTGGCGCCTGCTCTCCGCGGAAGGCGCCATCCTGGATCAGCTCGGCAATGTCGGCGAGGCGCGCAAGGCCTATCAGACGGCCCTGAAGATCGTGCCGGACGAGCCGAGCGTCCTGAACAATCTCGGCCTGTCCTACCTGCTCGCCAACGAGGCGGCCAACGCCGAGGCGACGCTGCGCAAGGCGGCCGCCCAGCCGCGCGCCGACAGCCGCGTGCGCCAGAACCTCGCGCTGGCGCTCGGCCTGCAGGGCAAGTTCGACGAGGCGGAGAAGGTCGCGCGCGCCGAACTCTCGCCGGCCCAGGCGCAGGAGAACGTGAACTATCTGCGCGCCATGCTGGCCCAGCAGAGCACCTTCAAGGATGTCCGCCAGCCGGACCGGCGCAAGACCGGCGCCTGAGGCCCCGCTCCGCTCCGGCCGCCCCGCTCCGGCCGCCCCGCTCAGGCCCATCCGGGCCTGCCCCATCGCTTCATGAGACCCCGCCGCGCCGTCCGAGACCCCGGACCGCGCGGCTTTCGCTTGTCGGGCGGATGGCGCGCCGTTCGGACGCGGGCGATCGGCGCGCGCCCGGAGGGTCCGGCCAGCTCGGAGATCGCAGACACGCCCCGTCGGCCGCACGGATGCGAACCGGCGGGCCGGCCTCAGTTCAGCTTGAGCAGCTGGATCATGGCCGGGCCCATGATGACGATGAACAGCACCGGCAGGAAGAATACGATCATCGGCACGGTCAGCTTGGGCGGCAGCGCGGCGGCCTTCTTCTCGGCCTCGGCCATGCGCGCGTCGCGGCTTTCCTGCGACAGCACGCGCAGCGCCTGGCCGAGCGGCGTGCCGTAGCGCTCCGCCTGGATCAGCGCCGTGACCACGCCCTTGACCGATTCGAGGCCCGTGCGCATGGCCAGGTTCTCGTAGGCCTTGCGCCGCTCCTGCAGGAAGGAGAGCTCGGCGCAGGTCAGCGACATCTCCTCGGCGAGCGGGATCGACGAGGAGCCGATCTCCTCGGCCACCTTGCGGAACGCGGCCTCGATCGACATGCCGGATTCCACGCAGATCAGCGTCAGGTCGAGCGCATCCGGCCAGGAGCGCCGGATCGACACCTGCCGCTTCTGGATCATGTTGGAGAGATAGAGGTTGGGCAGATAGAGGCCGAGCCCGGCGAGCCCGACCGAATAGGCCACCTTCATGCCGGCCGGCGTCGCCGATCCCTTGGCCAGCACGAAGAAATAGGTCGTGCCGAGGATGAACAGCGCGAAGGGCAGCACGAAGCGCGCGAACAGATAGACGGTGATCGGCGCCTGGCCGCGGAAGCCGGCCATGCGCAGCTTGTTCTGGGTGCCTTCGTCAGCGAGCGTCTCGCGCAGATTGAACCGGTCGACCAGCTCGCGCATATAGGCCTTCGGCTCGTTGCGCAGGCTGATCTTGGATTCCGCCGCCAGTCGCGCCCGCTCGCGCGCCCGGATCTTCTCGCGCTCGACGCCGACCGCCTTCATGCGCGTCTTCAGCTGGTCGCGCTCCAGGAGCGGCATGGTCAGGGTGATGATCGTGGCGGCGACGCCGATCGCGACGAGGACGCCGAGCATGAAGCTCGGATCCGTCATCAGCGTCATGATGGTCTTGAACATGCCGTCACCCGTCTAGAACGCGGCCGCCCGCCGCATACCGCCGCCGCACCGCACCGCGCCCCGCCGCCGGGCGCGCCGCACGGTCAGAAATCGAAGTTGATCATCTTCTTCATGACCATGATGCCGATGAACATGTAGAGCAGGCCGCTCGCCACGATCATGTTGCCGGACGTCGTCGTGAACAGGACCGAGATGTAGTTCGGGCTGGTGACATAGACGAGCAGCGAGACGATCACCGGCAGCGAGCCGATGATGCCGGCGGAGGCCTTGGCCTCCATCGACACGGCGGCGATCTTGGCGCGCATCTTCTTGCGGTCGCGCAGGACGCGCGAGAGATTGCCGAGCGTTTCGGACAGATTGCCGCCGGCCTTCTGCTGGATCATGATCACGATGCCGAAGAAGTTGGCCTCCTGCACCGGCATCCGCTCGAACAGCTTCTGACAGGCCTCGCCGAGCGGCACGCCCATATGCTGCGCCTCGACGATCTGGCGGAACTCGCTGCGCACGGGCTCGCGCGATTCGTTGGCGATGATGCGCAGACAGTCGCCGAGCGGCAGGCCGGACTTGATGCCGCGCACGATCACGTCGACCGCATTGGGCAGTTCGTCGACGAACTGCTTGATCCGCCGCTTGCGCCGGAACGCCAGGAACCAGCGCGGAAAGCCGAAGGCGCCGATGATGAAGGCGCCGGCGGCGATGAACAGCTTGGCCTTGATGAACAGGGACAGCACGACGAAGCCGAGCCCGCACAGCATCGAGAAGATGAAGAAGGACTTCTTGGTCCATTTCAGGCCGGCCTGGCTGAGCCGGAGCGCGAGCGGCGGCGAGGCGTTCTGCTTCAGCTTGGCCTGCTGCTTGGCCTCGAAATCGCGGATGGCGTCCTGGATGCCGCGCCGGCGCTGGCTCTGCTCGGCCTGGATGCGCTTCTCCGAAGAGACCCGCTCGCGGTCGATCAGCGCGCCGACGCGCTTCTCGGTCAGGTTCTCGGACTGGACGCGCGAGAACAGCAGCGCCCAGGCGATGCCGCCCGCGGACAGCATGGCGAGCACCGTAATGGCCAGGATTGTGAAGGTCGGCCCGAACATTCACCCGGCTCCCGTCACGCTGCCGCCTCGCCGATGTCGGCCTTGTCGAGCGCGTCGGCCAGCCGCTTTTCCTGGTTGTAGTAGCGCGCCCGCTCCCAGAAGCGCGGCCGGCCGATGCCGGTCGAGCGATGCCGGCCGATGATCCGGCCGTGCTCGTCCTCGCCGAGGATCTCGTAGAGGAACAGGTCCTGGGTGATGATCACGTCGCCTTCCATGCCCATCACCTCGGTGATGTGCGTGATCCGGCGCGAACCGTCGCGCAGGCGCGCGGCCTGGACGATGACGTCGACCGAGGACACGATCATCTCGCGGATGGTCTTGGAGGGCAGCGAGAAGCCGCCCATCGTGATCATCGATTCCATGCGCGACAGGGCCTCGCGCGGGCTGTTGGCGTGCAGCGTGCCCATCGAGCCGTCATGGCCGGTGTTCATCGCCTGCAACAGGTCGAAGGCCTCCGGTCCGCGCACCTCGCCGACGATGATCCGTTCGGGACGCATGCGCAGGCAGTTGCGGACGAGATCGCGCATGGTCACCTGCCCCTCGCCCTCCAGGTTCGGCGGCCGGGTTTCGAGGCGCACCACATGCGGCTGCTGGAGCTGCAGTTCGGCCGCGTCCTCGCAGGTGACGATGCGTTCGGTGGTCTCGATGTAGCGCGTCAGGCAGTTGAGCAGCGTCGTCTTGCCCGAGCCGGTACCGCCCGAGACGATGACGTTGCATCGGCTGAGACCGATCACCTGCAGGACGGTCGCCCCCTCCGGCGAGATGGAGCCGAACTTCACCAGCTGGTCGAGGGTCAGCTTGTCCTTCTTGAACTTGCGGATGGTGAGGGCCGGGCCGTCGATGGCCAGCGGCGGCGCGATCACGTTGACGCGCGACCCGTCGGGCAGGCGCGCGTCGCAGATCGGGCTCGATTCGTCGACGCGCCGGCCGACCTGGCTGACGATGCGCTGGCAGATGTTCATCAACTGCTGATTGTCGCGGAACCGGATATTGGTCAGCTGCACCTTGCCGCTGACTTCGATGAAGGTCCGTTCGGCACCGTTGACCATGATGTCGGCGATGTCGTCGCGCGCCAGCAACGGCTCGAGCGGACCATAGCCGAGCACGTCGTTGACGATGTCCTCGAGCAGTTCCTCCTGCTCGGCGATCGACATCACCACGTTCTTCAGCTGGATGATCTCGTTGACGACGTCGCGGATCTCCTCACGGGCGGACTCGATATCGAGCCGGGCCAGCTGGGAGAGGTCGATCGTGTCGATCAGCGCGGAGAAGATCGAGCTCTTGACGTCGTAATATTCCTCCGAGCGCGGCCGGGCCTCGGGCCGGTTCGGCGGGATGGCCGCATCCGACGCCCCCGACGGGGACGCCGGTTCGGGCGGTCGCGCAGATCCGGCCGGCGCCGCCGGCACCGGTTTCGGTGGGGGCGGCGGGACCGTTCCAGTGCCTGATGCTCCGCGCTTACCGAACATCCTCAGTCCTCTGAACCTGCGTCACGCGCGGCGGCGGACCTGTTCACTTGGCGCCCCGCAACCGCGCCAGCAGCGGCGCGAAGGGAGAGCGCCTCGCCTTCTTGATTTCGTGCTTGCCGGTGACGACCTGCGCGAGCTGGCGGAAGGTCTCGCCGACCGCGCTCTTCGGATCGGTCTCGGCGATCATCTGGCCGTTGTTCGAGGCGGTGCCGAACAGGGCGGCGTCGAACGGAATCTGCGCGGTGATCGGCAGGCCGAGCGCCTTGGCGAATTCCTCCGGCTTGATCTCCGGCCGCTTCGGGACGCCGACCATGTTCATGACCAGGCGCGGCGGCGCATCGTTCGGACGCGCCTGCTTCAGGGTATCGGCGAGGTTCTTGGCGTTGCGCAGGTTCGCGAGATCCGGGGCGCAGACCAGCACCGCCTCGTCGACGGAGCGCAGCACCCGCCGGACCCAGCCGGTCCACAGATGCGGCACGTCCAGCACCACGATCGGCACGCCCGTGCGGGTGGCATCGATGATCGGATCGAAGGCGGCCTCGTCATATTCGTAGGGGCGGTCGAGCGTCGCGGGCGCCGCCAGCAGGTGAAGATTCTCGGCGCATTTGGCGAGCAGCCGGTCGAGATAGACATCGTCGACCCGCTCGGGCGCCGCCAGCGCATCGCCGATGCCCTGGGTCGGGTCGAGGTTGAAATCCAGCCCGGCGGTGCCGAAGGCGAGGTCGAGATCGGCCAGAACGACCTCGTGATTGTAGGTCTTGGCGCAGGCCCAGGCGACATTGTGCGACAAGGTCGAGGCGCCGCAGCCGCCCTTGGCGCCGACGAAGGCGACCGTGCGGCCGAGCGGGGCGGCGTCGGGCTTGTAGTAGATTTCGCCGATCTCGCGGATGAGATCGAACACGGTGATCGGCGCGACCATGTATTCCGAGACGCCGCGCCGCGTCAGCTCGCGGTAGAGAATCACGTCGTTGATATGCCCGATCACGATCACCTTCGAGCCGGGGTCGCAATTCTCGGCCAGCTGGTCGAGCTGGCCGAGGATCACGTCGCGTCCCTCGCGCGATTCGACGATGACGAGGTTCGGCGTCGGCGCCGTGCCGTAGAAATCGACGGCCGCGGCGAGACCGCCGGTCTGCACCTTGGTATGGGCTTTGACCATGCGACGGTCGGCGGCGGCGGCCTCGACGATGTCGGCCACCTCCTTCGTCTCGCAGAAGGCCTGCACGGCGATGCGCGGGATCGACCTGAGATCGAGGCCGGGCATGTTCTTGTCCGCAGGGCTCATGTCAGTTCCCGATATTCGAGATCGACTTCTTGTCCAGGGCGGTTTCCGACTTGGTCGGCGCGCCCTGGCGGTATTTCGAGATGACCGTGGTGCGCCGGGTGGCGTCGGAGGCCGGCATGCCCTTCGGCGTGACGAGGTCGCTCGGGTCGACCACCATGGCGGCGATGTTGGCCTGATAGGCGCAGCCGAAATTGTAGTAGTCGGAATTGTCGAACTGGCCGACCACCTGGTCGGGCCAGGTGCCGCAGGCATGCGGCACGCCGGCCACGACGCGCGGATAGGCGAGGCGGATCGGCGCATCGGCGGCGGCCTGCTCGACCTTGTAGGGCGCCAGGCTGATCGCATGGGCGGGCACGCCGCCGCGCTGCAGGGCGGTCTTGACGCTGCGCGACATCTGGGAGGCGGCGGTTTCGTTGCCAGAGCCGCTCGGCACCAGGATCGTCACCCCGCTCGCGCCGCGCTCGCGCGACTGGGCACCGAAGGCCGCGATGGTCTCGGCGGTGGTCTCGGTCAGCCGGCCGGACTGCGAGCCGACCGGAATGTCCAGGGTCTCGGCGGATTCGCTGAGCACGATCGGATGCCGGGTCCGGTAGCCGTCATGCGGGACCGAGCCGGTGATGGTCGGTTCCGACTTGGGAACGCCGGAGCAGCCGGCGAGCATCAGCGCGGCGGCGGCGAGCGCAGTCGCCAGACCCGGAGCACCGGCGGCACCGGAACGGGTCGGAGCGGAATCGGAGGGACGCATCGGACCACCCTTATTCGTAGATGAAGCCGTACTGGCCATGATAGGCGCCGGCGGTCGAACGGCCGTCGGATCGATAGGTGCGGTTCAGCCGGCCGAGAAAGCTGGCGGCGGCGTCCGAGGACGCCTGGAAGTTCTGATCCGGGCGGACCAGCTTGCCGGGCGCGACCGGCTGCACGACGATCGGCTGGACGAAGATCGCCAGTTCGCTCTGCGAGCGCTGGTAGTCGCGGCTGCGGAACAGCGCGCCGAGGATCGGCAGGCTCATCGCGCCCGGCACGCCGGCCAGGGACTGGCGCACGTCGTCGCGGATCAGGCCGGCCATCACGATCGTGCCGCCCGACGGCACCTCGAGGGTGGAATCCGCGCGGCGGACGCGCAGCGCCTGGATATTGAGCGACGAAGAGGTCGAGCTGCCGATCGAGAAGGAGCCTTCCGAGGTCGGCTCGGAGACTTCGGTGTTGACCTTCACGCTGATGCGGCCTTCGGCCAGGACGACCGGCACGAAGCTGAGCGCGATGCCGTATTTCTTGAACTCGACCGTGATCGAGCCGTTCTGCTGCGAGACCGGGATCGGGAACTCGCCGCCGACCAGGAAGGTCGCCTCCTCGCCCGAGATGGCGGTCAGCGTCGGCTCGGCCAGGGTCCGCATCAGGCCGTTCTGCTCCAGGGCCTGGACGGTCGCCGAGAAGCGGTTGTTGCCGTTGACGTTGGAGAAGGTCGGCGTGCCGCTCGAATAGGGCACCAGGCCGGCGCCGGAGGAGCCGTTGACCGCGAAGGGATTGGAGGTCGCGAAGGCGGTCGTGAAGCTGCCGCCGGTGGCGACGGCGGCCAGATCGATGCCGAGCTGCTTGACGACCGAGCGCTGCACTTCGGCGATGGTCACCTTGAGCATCACCTGGTCCTTGCCGCGGATGGTCAGCGCATTGACCACTTGCAGCGAATCGCCGGTCGAACTGGCCGAACCGCCGCCGCCCGCCGCGGCCGTCGAGCCCGTGGTGCCGCCGCCGACCGGCGCACCGACGAAGCGGCTGGCGACTTCGAGCGCCTGCATGGCGTCGGACGGGCTGCGCACGGACCCGCTCAGCACGACCGTGCCGGCGACCGCCTCGACCTTGATATCCCCGGTCGGCACCAGCCGGCGCAGCAGGCCTTCCAGCGTCGCGGTATCGGGCTGGACCTGGAGTTCGTAATTGGCGATCTGGCGGCCGTTGCCGCCGAACACGACCACGTTGGTGGTGCCGAACTTGTTGCCGAGCAGATAGAGGCGCCGGTTGGTGCGCACCACCGCATCGGCGATCTGCGGGTTGGAGACCAGCACGTCGCGGATCTCCTCGTCGAAGTCGATGATGGTCGACTTCGAGACGGCGAGCTTGAGGGGCCGCGGCGCGGCATTCTGTCCGCGCCAGGCGCCGCCGGTCTCCGCCGCCAGGACGGTTCCGCCTGTCAGGCCCGGGCCGGCGGCCAGCGCGGCCACTGCCAGGAAAGCCGCTGAAAGGAATGTGCGAACCATGATTTCCTCTCGGATCGTAGCGGACCGGACCGTCGGCCTCAGCGCGTCGTCACCCGGCTGGTGACGCCGTAGCGCACCACCCGGACGGCGCTCGTCGCCTCGTTTCGGTTGCCGTCATCGGCGATCGGCGTGTCGGCATCCCGGATCGAGCGCAGGACCAGCGAGATGGTGCCGAGCTGCTGGGCCTGCGCGACGATCTCGACCTGGCGCGGGGTCAGTTCGAGCGTCGCGGTATCGCGCGCCACCACCGCCGGCTCGCCCTTCTCGATCACCTGCTGGTCGATGGCGAGCACGCGGATATTGGTCAGCAGGGTCTCGGAGACGAACGGGTCGCCGCCCGAGGACCCTGCGGTCTTCGGCGCGGCGCGGGTCAGGATGATGTCGACATGGTCGTTCGGCAGGACGAAGCCGCCGGCCGTGGAGACGGCCTTGACCTCGACCGCCAGGGCACGCATGCCCGGCGACAGGATCACCGACATGTAGCCGCGATCCGACTTGATCAGCCGGCCCTCGCGCACCGGCTCGCCGGCCGCGATCGGCTGGCGGGCGATGGTGCCGACCAGTTCGAGCGTCGCGTTGGGGCGGTTGGCCTTGGCGATATAGGCCTCGCTCATGCCGCTCTTCGGCCAGGGCTGCCAGATGAGATCGGCCGCCGCGACCTTGCCGCCCATCGGGATGTCGCGGCCGAGCACCAGGACGTCGACCGTATCCATCCGCGGCGCGGGGGCGTCGGCGACCGGCGTGGACGGCGGGGCCTCGTTGGTTCCGATCATGCTGGTCGCCACCATGGCGGCGGCCAGCCCTGCGCCGATGGCGACGGTCAATACCAGGAGACGCGCGACTTTCATGGCTTCGACTCTTCGGGCGACAATTCGGGACCCATGCCCCTTTCGCCCGTGAGTTTCGATCAGCAATGGTTCAAGTATGGTTAATGAGACGTTTTGAAGTTTACCTAAGCAATCGTGAACCGCCCGTCATGCACAGGTTCGTCCGCAGCGCTGCGGCTCAGTGGCGACGGTCGTCGGGTCGTCAGATGATGCTCTGCACCCAGATCGACTTCGGGTAGACCGTCAGGGCGGCCGCCGCGAGGGCAATTCCGTACGGAACAGTCCGCTTCTCGGCGAACTTGGCCAGGAAGCCCAGTTGCAGCACCGGCAGCGGCTCCAGATGCTTCGAGATCACCAGCACGAACAGGGTCAGCGCGCCGCCGTAGAGCGAGAACAGGATCATGAATTCGAGCAGGTGCGGCATGCCCAGCCAGAGCGCCACCGCGGCGCCGAACTTCACGTCGCCGCCGCCCATCCAGCCGCACACGAAACAGATGTAGCCGGCCGCGAAGACCGCGAAGGCCGCAGCGAAATGCAGCCCGAAGGCCGCCGGCGTCATGCCGACGAAGGGCGCGAGCAGCAGGAAGAAGGCGACGAGCAGGATCGAGACCCGGTTCGCGATGGTCATGGTCAGGAAGTCCGTCACCGCCGCATAGGCGACGAGCAGCGGGAAGACCACGGCAACAGCCGGCTCGAGCATGGCTCCACTCCATACGATCACGCGGGCGATCATCGCCCCGGGCGGCTGAAGGCCGGGTTAACCCGACCGGACCGATGCGCCGATGCGGTCGCGCAGCAGGCCGTAGGCATCGGACAGGCTGGTCGACAGGGCCGTCACTGCGACCACGATCGCGACCGCGATCAGGGCGCCGACCAGACTGTATTCGACGGCGGTCGCCGCCCGGTCGTCGGCGAGGCAGCGCAAGAGCTTGCGTGTCATGGCCACTCCGCCGGCAGGAAGACGATCCGAAGGCTCGCGACCCTGGCAGCCTGATCGAAATCGGTTGCGCATTGGTAACGGCCTTCGCGAAGACTTGAACCGTTGCCGATATCGCCGACTTCGGCAGTCAAAGAGACGTTGGTTTGGACCGACGCGACGGACGGATGACTTCCGTCCCGATCGCCCCCCGGAGACGCAAACGGCGGCAGGTTGCCCTGCCGCCGCTTGTCGAGGGCCCGATCGCCCCTCGGATTACGAGGTCTTGATCTTGCTCTTGATGTAGTTGAACGAGTCGTTCAGCGTGGTGCCGAGGGCGGTCGCACCAGCGATGATCGCGATGGCGATCAGCGAAGCGATCAGGCCGTACTCGATCGCGGTGGCGCCCGACTCGTCCTTCAGGAAGTGAGCGAACTTGGTCATGACATGCTCCTAGTACACGGTTTGCTCGACTTTTTCGGGGAGAGCCGCCGTCGGGCCCGTTCTCCGGAAGTCATCGTGACCATACCGGCCAGCTTCTAAGCCTCGGTAAAGACGATTGGTTATTTTTTCCCTCCAGAATGTCTCACCACCACGACCCCCAACAGGGTATTCGAATTGTTAATTCGATCGAATTTTTTAGATTTTCGCGGATATTAACTCGAACAATATGGCCGCATTCATTCGTCTCAACTTTGCTTGCAGCCGTGACGGCAATCCAGTCCGCCCGGCCGGCGCGGTGACGGGCGACTAGACGGGCATGGCGGGGCGCCCAAGACCGGGCCGGGCCTCGGAACCGGCCGGAGCGGCCGGGACTAGACATCGCTGCCGATGAATACCCGCCCGCCTCACCTTGGGGCACCCACGGCAGCCTGCAGCCTCAGATCGTCCCGCATTCTGACCGGCACCGAACGCGAGCCGAAAGCTCGACACACCCCGTTAGTCCTTCATTCACCAAGGCGCCGGATGATGGGGGCCGTTCCAAGACGGATCCCGATCGCCATGCGTACCGCCCTGGCCGTTCTCCTGGCCGCACTCCCGTTCCTCGCCGGACCCGCCGGCGCGAAGGATCCGATCCTGGTCACCATGGATCGTGCCAAGGTGATGCGCATCTCCACGCCGGCCGACACCGTGATCGTCGGCAATCCGGGCATCGCCGATGCGGTCGTGCACGACCGGCAGACCCTGATCATCACCGGCCGCATGGTCGGCGTCACCAATCTGGTCATCCTGGACAAGAAGGGCGAGCCGATCGCCGACGAGACCATCACGGTCGAGAAGATCCAGCAGAACCTGGTCACGGTTCAGCGCGGCAACCAGCGCTCCAGCTATTTCTGCACGCCCCATTGCGCGTCCATGATGGAAGTCGGCGACTCGCCGGAATCCTTCGGCACCGCGCAGGCCCAGATCAGCCAGCGCAACTCCCTCGGCGCCCAGTTCACCGGCGGCCCTCCCGGCCAGCAATGACCCGCGCCCGCCCTACGGGCTGAACCGGATGGCAGGGGCCGCCGCCGTGACAGGGCGCGATTCGCTTCGGTGCCTGGCCAGATTCATTGCCGGAACGTTAACCGATCGGCGAAATTTGTCCCTGTCCAAAAACTTTTCCTCAAGCCTTCCGAATTAGTCTTCGGATCGAACGCGAATTGCGGCTCTTTCGGAGGACTGCATGCAGACCCCGCACCCATCGGCCCGAGCCGGACGCTGGCGCCTTCTGCGCCGTCTGGCGCGCGACCGCGACGGCGCCGCGGCGGTCGAGTTCGCCTTCGTGGCCCTGCCCTTCTTTGCCCTGATCGGCGCGATCATCGAAACCTCGATGGTGTTCCTGGCCAACCAGGTGCTCGAGACGGCCGTCTACGACGCCTCGCGGCTGATCCGCACCGGCCAGGCGCAGCAGTCCGGCTATGACTCCGCCGCCTTCAAGACGCAGGTCTGCAACCGGCTCTACATCCTGGTCGACTGCGCCGGCGTCTCCGTCGACGTGCGCACCGTGTCGACCTTCAGCGCGGTGACGACCACCGCGCCGGTCGACGAGAAGGGCAACTTCGTCAACACGAGCTTCACCTACAGCGCCGGCAAGGCCTCCGAACTGGTCATGGTCCGGGCCTACTACCAATATCCGCTGATCTTCAGCAGCCTGGGTCTCGACCTGTCCGACCTGTCCAACGGCAAGCGGCTGATCGGCACGGTCACGGCCTTCCGCAACGAGCCCTTCCCGTGGTGATGCCCATGCGCGCCCGCCTCGCCGCGGCGATCCGCCGTCTCGGCCGAAAATCCGGTCTCGCCGCCCTCGGCCGCGACCGGCGCGGCGTCTCGGCGGTCGAATTCGCCATCCTGCTGCCGCTGATGATCACCCTGTTCTTCGGCGGCACCGAGCTCAGCCAGGCGATCACGATCTATCGCAAGGTCGGCCACACGGCGACCGTGCTCGGCGATCTGGTCACCCAGTCGAGCACGATGAACACGACCGACATGAACAACATCTTCGACGCCGCCAAGGCGATCATGTCGCCCTATTCCAGCTCCGACGCCAAGCTCCTGGTCGCGGCCCTGAGCTGGAGCGGTTCGGCCTGGAAGATCGAGTGGGTCAAGAGCCAGGGCACGGGTGCTTCGACCGGCTGGACCGCCGGCTCTGCCCCGCCGACCAGCGGCACGCCGCCATCGAACCTGCAGAGCACGGCCCAGTGGGTGATCGTCTCGAAGGTCGACTACACCTATACCAGCGCCTTCTCGGCGGTCTGGAACACCACCTCGATCGCGCTCGGCGACATCGCCTATCTGCGGCCGCGCCTGTCCGCGACCATCCCGTTCACCTGATCGACCCGGCGACGGCGGCCGCGCCGCGGCAGGGCGCGGCGATCAGCCCTGCCAGGGCACCGTCGGCAGGCCGCGACCCAGCCAGCCCGGGCCGGCGGGCGAGCCCATCATGCCCTCGTCGACATTGTGGACGGTAGAAAAGCCATGCGCCGAGAGTGCGCGGGCGACCTGCGCGGAGCGGCCGCCGGCCGCGCAGACGATCGCCAGCGGGCGGTCCCGGTCGCCGTCGACGAGGTCCAAGAGCGTGTCCAGGAAGGCCGGATCCTGCATCGACAGCGGGTGGGCGCCCTCGCCGATGCCGGTCCGCAGCCATTCGTCGGGATTGCGCACGTCGATCAGGACGACACTGCCGTCGAGGGCGGCACGGCGGGCGGTCTCGCTATCCATCGGTCGGTTCCTTCAGGGGGTCGAAAGGGTCGGGAAGCCCGGGCCGTCGGGGTCCTCGGGGCCCCCGGGGTCGTGCGGGCGGCGGGCCGAGGTCCGTCTCAGCCCGGCGGCTTCGGTGTCGCCGGCGGCCTGGCTTCGCCGTCCGGCGGGGTCACGAGCACCAGCAGGGGCTGATAGGCGGCGTGGTCGATGGTCGCGAAGCCGCCGCCCATGACCGGCTCGACGGCGTCGTAGGCGTCGGGATCGTCCTGGCGCAGGTGGGTCAGGACCTCGCGGATGCGGTTGCGCATCTGCGCAGGCAGATCGGTCCGGACGGCGTGCGGGCCGTGCGGGATCGGCGCGGAGGTCCAGACGATGCGCACGTCGGTCATCGCGAAGGCCTTGCGGTCGACCATGTCGCGCAGGGTGCCGCGCGAATAGCCCGCCTCCATCGCGCCGTCGAGGCTCGACCAGGCGAGCGCGGCGTCGACCTTGCCGGCCAGCATCAGGCGCACCGCCGCCTCCGGCCCGGTCGTGGTCTCGATCCGGCCGAAATGCGCCGAGGGCGGCAGGCCGGCGGCGGCGAGTTCGGCGAAGGGCAGCAGGCGGCCGGCGACCGAGCGACCGTCCGAGGTCGCGATGCTGGCGCCCTTCAGGTCCTCGACCCGTTCGGCCTTGGCGCCGCTCTTGACCAGCATCACGGCCCGGAACGACAGCGTGCCGTCGGCCGAGCGCGGTGCCGCCGCCGGCTCGATGCACTGGCACAACTTCCAGGCCATCGCATAGGCGCTCGCCGACAGGATCGCATAGTCGACCCGCTTGGTGGCGATGGCGTCGATCAGCGTCTGGCCGTCCTTCATCGGTACGATCTGGACCGAGGTGCCGACATCGTCCGAAAGCCGGCGCCGGAACGGCTCCAGCCGGGTGCGCAGGACCTGCGGCCGCTCCGCGCCGACCACGCCGATCTTGATGCCCGGAATGATCACGACCGAATTCTGCGCCAGGGCATGCGCCGCACCGGCCAGCGAAAGGCCCCAGGCGAGGAGGACGGTGCGGGCCGCCGGACCGGCTCGAAACCGGGCGCGCCGGACTATCTTGGGGATCATGGCTCCGGTTCCGGGCTCGAACATGCGGGAGCGCACGGAACCGGACCGCCCGCCATCCGTCAAGAGGAAGCTCGCGCCAGCGCCGCATCGGCGCCAGGGCCGCACCGGCTTCAGGTCTGGACGCAATCGTCGGACGCCCGCCGCCTCATTCGACCAGCAGCAGCCGGTCGCCGCGCATCTCGACCTTGCCGAGCCGCTTGATGAAGCTCATGCCGAGCAGGTTGGTGGTCAGAGCGCGCGCCGGCACCACCAGGGCCTCGACCTTGGACACGCGCACGTCGCCGATTCGCACCTCGCCGAGCGTCACCCGGGCCGCCTTGGTGGTGCCGTTCGCGGTCGCGATCGGCACGTCGAATTCGGAGGGCAGCGGACGCAGGCCGAGCCGCACGGCATCCTCGTAGCGCAGGGCCACCGAGGTCGCCCCGGTATCGACCATGACCGGCACCGGCGTGCCGTTGATGCGCGCATCGACCTCGAAATGGCCGCGGATATCCGCCCTCAGCGATACGCTGCGGCCCCGCCCGGCCGGGGCCGGGGCGCGGTCCGGCGCGGCGGTTTCCTCGGCCCGGTAGCCGACCGCGGTCGGGATGCTGCCGTCGGGCCGGTCGGCGATCCATGACAGCGCGTCGACCAGATACGGGACCGCCGCAGGCGCCAGGAGGATGGCGAAGCAGCCGACGAGGATGGAGCGGAGCACGACCTGCAGCATGGCGATCCCGGATGCGATGCGCCGAGGCTACGGAACGGCTCCTAACGAGTGCTGAAACCATTCGGCCGAATTCGACCGTCCGGACGGACCGTGGCCGGAATGCATCAACCGGGCGGCCTCAGAGCGGCCGCAGCACGATGCCCGCCGCCAGGGCGCGGATCTCGGCGAGATCGCGGAAGCTGGTCTGCGCGCCGCTTTCCCGGCAGGCGAGGCTGCCGGCGGCCACCGCCTGGCGCAGGGCCGTCTCGCTGGTCTCGCCGCGGTCGAGCGCGGCGGCGAGCGATCCGCAGAAGGCATCGCCGGCGCCGGTCGTGTCGACCACGGTCACCGCCGGCGGGGCCGCAGCCAACGCCCGCCCGTCGACCACGCCGACGATCCCCTGCGCACCCAGGGTCGCGACCACGTTGCGGCCGAATCGGGCGGCGGCGGCGCGGCAGAAGGCCTCCGGCTCGCCCGGCAGGTCGGTCAGCTCGCCGTAGCGGCGCGCCTCGTGCTCGTTGACGATGATCCAGTCGGCCGCCGCGAAGGTCGCCTCGGCGACCGGCTCGGCCGGGGCGGCATTGTAGACGATGCGGGCGCCGGCCGCCCGGGCCATCGCGATGGCGGCCTCGACCTCCACGGTGCCGAGCGAATTCTGCGTCACGAAGGTCACGCCGGGGCCGAACAGGCCGTCGAGCCAGGCGGCCCGGGCGGTGTCATTGGCCGCATTGGCGCCGATCATCAGGTTCTCGCCGCCCGGGCCGATCGCGATCATGTAGAGGCCGGTCGGCGAGGTCGAGGTCCGGACGCGCGAACAGTCGACGCAGGCCGCCTTCAGATTGGCGAGCGCGGGTTCGGCGAAGCCGTCGCGCCCGACTGCCCCGACCAGGACGGCGCGGGCGCCGGCCCGCGCCGCGGCGAGCACCTGGTTGGCGCCCTTGCCGCCGGCGAAAAGCTGGTAGTCGCGCCCCTTCACGGTCTCGCCGGGCACCGGGAAGCGCGCCACCACGGTGACCAGGTCGACATTGATGGTGCCGAAGCCGACGATCACCGGCCGCCCCGTCCGCCGCCGGTCACTTGGTGCCGTACATGCGGTCGCCGGCATCGCCGAGGCCGGGCATGATGTAGCCCTTCTCGTTCAGCCGCTCGTCGATCGCCGCGCAATAGATGTGCACGTCCGGATGCGCGTCGCGCATATGGGCGATGCCCTCCGGGGCGGCGAGCAGGCAGACGAAGCGGATGTTCCGGGCGCCGCGCTCCTTCAGCCGCTCGACCGCGGCGACGGCCGAATTGGCGGTCGCCAGCATCGGGTCGAGCACGATGACCAGCCGGTCGCCGATATCCTCCGGCGCCTTGAAATAGTATTCGACCGCGACCAGCGTCTTCGGATCGCGGTAGAGGCCGATATGGGCGATGCGGGCCGACGGCACCAGCTCCAGCATGCCTTCGAGGAGCCCCATGCCGGCGCGCAGGATCGGCACGAAGACGAGCTTCTTGCCGGCGATCTTGGGCGCCATCATCTTGGTCAGCGGCGTCTCGATCTCGACCAGGGTCAGTTCGAGATCGCGGGTCGCCTCGTAGCAGAGCAGCAGCGCGATCTCGCGCAGCAGCTGGCGGAAGCTCTTGGTCGAGGTCTCCTTGTCGCGCATCAGCGTCAGCTTGTGGCTGACCAGCGGATGGTCGATGACGGTCACGCCGTCCTGGTGCATGCCTCGCTCCTCGCGCCCGATTGTCCTGCCGCCGACCCTAAACGACGCCACGGCCTGCGCAATCGCGAATCGTCGGCAATCCACCGCGCCTGCCGCGTCGCCGGGCGCTGCGCCGGCCCGGTCCGGTGCGTCGTCTTCAGGAACTGGCATAGTTGACGGCAGCCCGGCGGGCAATCGATCGGCGCCGGATACTGCCGCTCTCTTGGCACCGGCACCGGGTGCTCGCCGCGCGACCCAGGCTCCGGCCGTCGTGATCAATCGTCATGGAAAGTTGTTTGATCCTTAACCTTGATGGTGCAATCTGGTCGTTTCCTCAGGAGAGCCCCATCCCGGGGTCGGTCGCGACGATGAACACGCCGAACAAGCCCTCCCACATCCGCCTCACCTCCCATCCCGGCGCCGGCGCGCCGCAGCGCTTTCCGATCCACTGGGGCGCGGCCGATCCGCGCGAGCGCGGGCCGGTGATCGGCACGCTGAGCCGCCCGAACGAGCGCAACGTGATCGGCACCCATGGCGGCGCCTATGCGCTCTACCGCGCGCTCGCCGTCGCCTCCGGCGCGCTCAACCCGATCCAGCGGCCCGACCTGACCAACACCTCGCCGACCACCGAGATCGGTCCCCATCCGCAATGGTCGGATCCGGGCCGGATCGTCTCGCTCGATCCGTTCGGCCACCGGGCGGCGCAGATCTTCGGCCGCGAGATCGCCGAGGGCCACGACATCCGCCCGACCATCGCGATCACCAAGGCGCGGCTGACCGTGCCGGAACTGCGCATCGGCACGCCGGAGAGCCGCCTGCCGATCGACGGCCAGATCGTGCGGCAGCAGGGCGACATCGCCGTCACCAAGGCGGCGGTCGATCCGGTCTGGTACCTGCCCGGCATCGCCGAGCGCTTCGGCACCAGCGAGGATGCGCTGCGCCGGACGCTGTTCGAGCAGACCGGCGGCATCTATCCGGAACTGGTCACCCGGCCCGACCTGCAGGTCTTCCTGCCGCCGATCGGCAACATCACGCTCTACATCTTCGGCGATCCCGCCTCGCTCGCCGACCGGCGCAAGACGCTGGCCTGCCGCGTCCACGACGAGTGCAACGGCTCGGACGTGTTCGGCTCGGACATCTGCACCTGCCGGCCCTATCTGGTCCACGGCATCGAGGAATGCGTGCGCGAGGCCCAGGCCGGCGGCGCGGGCCTGATCGTCTACAACCGCAAGGAAGGCCGCGCGCTCGGCGAGGTGACCAAGTTCCTGGTCTACAACGCGCGCAAGCGCCAGGAGGGCGGCGACCAGGCGGCGACCTATTTCGAGCGCACCGAATGCGTCGCCGGCGTCCAGGACGCCCGCTTCCAGCAGCTCATGCCGGACGTGCTGCATTGGCTCGGCATCACCCGGATCGACCGCTTCGTCTCCATGTCGAACATGAAATACGACGCGCTGGTCGACAGCGGCATCGAGATCGTCGAGCGCGTGCCGATCCCGGACGGGCTGATCCCCGACGATGCCAAGGTGGAGATGGAGGCCAAGAAGGCGGCCGGCTACTTCACCCCGACCGGCGCGCCGAGCGCCGAGCAGCTGAACGCCACCGTCGGCCGCCCGCTCGACCGCTATTGACCGACCGCGGGACGCGCAGGCGACGAGCGCTGCGCGCCCCGATCCGCCGCTGGGCCACGCTGCAGCCTTGATCGCATGGCTGTCTCGCCGCCTCGATCCGCGCCCGTCCCGGCGCGCCGCCGTCTCTCCGCCCGTCAGTTGTCCGACCCTCATCCGTCAGCCGCCGCCGTCCCGCGTATCGCGTCCAGGAACCGTTCATGACCAATACGAAGATCACGTCTTCGATCCCCAAGGAGCGGCTCAATATCGTCGGCCGCAAGCTGCTCTCCGCCCGCGCCGTGCGCGAACGCGCCGCCCAGCTCCTCTCCTACGGTCAATCCGATCGGTTGGACAATTTCACCGTCGACATGAGCCGGCTCGACCCGACCTCGGACTTCGTCCTCAGGGTGATCCGCTCCAACTACCCCAATCTCGGCGTGCCGCCGCATTCGCGCTGGCGGCATTTCGAGCTCGGCGAGTTCGACCGCTGGGGCATGATCGCCGGCACGCGCGACTGGCGCGATCCGGTCGAGCTCGGCCGCGCCGCCTTCGATCTGGCCTTCGTCTCGGTGCTGCTCGATGCCGGCGCCGGCACCAAATGGGCCTATGCGGAATCGGCGACCGGCGAGACCTTCTCGCGCTCCGAGGGCCTGGCCATCGCCAGCCTGGTGATGTTCACCAGCGGCGCCTTCTCGAGCGACCCCTACGATCCGCTGCGCGCCGACGCCCGCGCGCTCGCCGGCCTGACCTACGAGGAACTGGCCGACGGCTTCCAGGTCTCCAACGGCAACCCGCTGATCGGGCTGGAAGGCCGGCTCGGCCTCCTGAACCGGCTCGGCAACGCCATGCAGGAGCGGCCGGACGTGTTCTCCGCGCCCGACGGCATCCGCCCCGGCGGCATGGTCGACATGCTGATCCGCCAGGCCACCGGCACCGGCAAGATCGGCGCGCCGGTGATCCTGGAGGTGCTGCTCGAATCGCTCGGCTCGATCTGGCCGGGCCGCTACATGATGGGCGACGTGGCGCTCGGCGACACCTGGAAGCACCCGAAGGTGATCGCCGGCGACGCCTCCGACGGCCTGCTGCCGCTGCACAAGCTGTCGCAATGGCTGGCCTATTCGCTGATCGAGCCGCTGGTCTGGTCGGGCATGACGGTGACCGATCTCGACGGGCTGACGGGCCTCGCCGAATACCGCAACGGCGGCCTGTTCATCGACATGGGGCTCCTGAAGCCGCGCGACCCGACCGCTTTGCGCCGGCCGCAGAAGCCGGAATCCGAATTCGTGGTCGAATGGCGCGGGCTGACCGTGGCGCTGCTCGACCAGATCGCCGAGGGCGTGCGCAAGCGCCTGTCGCGCACCGCGCAGACCTTCCCGCTCGCCTGCGTGCTGGAAGGCGGCACCTGGTCGGCCGGCCGCCGCATCGCGCGCGAGAAGCGCCCGGACGGCAGCCCGCCGATCATCATCGACAGCGACGGCACGGTGTTCTGAGCCGTTTCTTAGGAGACCGACCCGCGCGCGGCGGCGAGGCCCGCGCCGGGGCGATCACCACATCGCCGCGCCGTGCCGGCCGGGCGCCAGTCCCAGATGGGCGGCAAGCGTCTCGCCGACATCGGCGAAGCCGCGGCGGCCGTAGCCCTCGGGCGTGAGGCCGGGACCATAGGCCAGCACCGGGACCTGCTCGCGGGTGTGGTCGGTGCCGGGCCAGGTCGGGTCGCAGCCGTGGTCGGCGGTCAGCACCAGGAGATCGCCGGCGGCCATCCGGTCGAGGAAGGCCGGCAGCTTCGCGTCGAAGGCCTCCAGCGCCGCCGCATAGCCGGCGACATCGCGGCGGTGGCCGTAGAGCGTGTCGAAATCGACGAAATTGACCAACACAAAGTCGCCGTCGCGCGCGGTCTCCAGCGTGCCGAGCGCGGCTTCGAACAGGGCGTCGTGGCCGGAGGCCTTGACGGCGCGGGTGACGCCCGAGCCGGCGAAGATGTCCGAGATCTTGCCGACCGCGATCACCTGCCGGCCGGCGGCCGCGGCGCGGTCGAGCAGGGTGGGTTCCGGCGGCGGCACGGCATAGTCGCGCCGGTTGCCGGTGCGCGTGAAATGTCCGGCCGTCTCGCCGACGAAGGGCCGTGCGATGACCCGGCCGATGCCGAGCGGATCGCACAGGCCGCGGGCGATCCGGCACAGGTCGTAGAGCCGGTCGAGCCCGAAATGGGTCTCGTGCGCGGCGATCTGCAGGACGGAATCGGCCGAGGTGTAGACGATCGGCCGGCCTGTGCGCAGATGCTCTTCGCCGAGCCGGTCGAGGATTGCGGTGCCCGAGGCGTGGCAGTCGCCGAGGATGCCCGGCAGGCCGCCGCGGCGGATCAGGTCGGCGACCAGCTCCGGCGGGAAGGCCGGCACGGTCGTCGGGAAATAGCCCCAGTCGAAGGTGACCGGCACGCCGGCCAACTCCCAATGGCCCGACGGCGTGTCCTTGCCCTTCGAGCTTTCGACGCCGACCGCCCAGCGGCCGAGATCGGCGCTCCCGTCGAGCCCAGGCGGCCGGCGCCCGGTCGAGGCCTCCGCCGCCGCGCCGAGGCCGAGCCGGTCGAGCCGCGGCAGGCGCAGCGGCCCGGCGCGCAGGTCCGGCCGGTCGGCCGCGCCGCGGGCGGCGGCCTCGGCGATATGGCCGAGCGTGTCGGCGCCGGCATCGCCATAGGCCGCGGCGTCGGGTGCCCCGCCGATGCCGAAGGAATCCAGGATGAACAGGAAGGCGCGGGCCATCACGGCGCCCCGATGCGCGCGGCGACGACCGGATCGGCGGCCGGCGCCTCCGTGCCGACGCGGTAGGCGGCCCGCACGGCGGCGGCCGCGCGTGCGGCGGCGGCGGCGTCACGGGCATGGACGCGCGCCAGCGGCTGGCCGGGCCCGACGGACGCGCCGAGGCCGGCCAGTTCGGTGAAGCCGACCGTCGGGTCGATGGCATCGGCGGCGCGCATCCGGCCGCCGCCGAGTTCGATCACGGCGACGCCGACCGCGCGGGTGTCGATCGCCGCGACGATGCCGGCCTCCGGCGCCTCGACGGCGATCTCGACCGCGGCCCGGGCGAGATGGTCGCCGGGGCGCTCGACCAGATCGCTCGGTCCGCCGAGCGCGGCGACCATGCGGGCGAAGCGCTCCGCCGCGCTGCCGTCGTCGAGCGTGCGGACGAGACGCGCCTGCGCGGCATCCCGGTCGGTCGCAAGGCCGCCGGTCATCAGCATCTCGATGCCGAGTTCGACCGTGACCGCCTCGACGCGCGCGTCGCGCCGGCGCCGGGTCAGGAAGTCGATCGCGTGGCGGACCTCGACCGCATTGCCGGCGGCCGGGGCGAGCGGCTGGTTCATGTCGGTCAGCAGCGCCGTGGTGGCGAGGCCGGCACCGTTGGCGACCGCGACGAGGCTCTCGGCGAGCCCCCCAGCCGCCGCGAAGCTCGCCATGAAGGCGCCGTTGCCCCATTTCACGTCGAGCACCAGGCCCTCGAGGCCGGCGGCGAGCTTCTTCGACAGGATCGAGGCGGTGATCAGGTCGATCGATTCGACCGTCGCGGTCACGTCGCGGATGGCGTAGAAGCGCCGGTCCGCCGGGGCGAGGTCGGGGGTCTGGCCGATGATCGCGGTGCCGACCGTGCGCACAGTTCGGGTGAAGGTGGCGCTGTCGGGCTGGCTGACATAGCCCGGGATGGCGTCGAGCTTGTCGAGCGTGCCGCCGGTATGGCCGAGGCCGCGCCCCGAAATCATCGGCACGAAGCCGCCGCAGGCGGCGACCATCGGGGCCAGCATCAGCGAGACATTGTCGCCGACGCCGCCGGAGGAATGCTTGTCGAGCACCGGCCCGGGCAGGTCCCAGGCCAGCACGGTGCCCGATCCGGTCATGGCGCGGGTCAGCGCGACGCGCTCGGGAAGGGTCATGCCGCGGAAGAACACCGCCATCGCGAAGGCCGCGATCTGGCCCTCCGTGATCGAGCCGTCGGTCAGGCCGGCGACCATGAAGGCGATCTCGGCCTCGCTCAGCGTGGCGCCCTCGCGCTTCTTTCGGATCACTTCCTGCGGCAGCATGGCGGCGACCTCAATAGGAGGCAGGCTGGCCGGCCGCGGCGGCAGTGCCGCCGAGCCGGGCGAGGAGATCGTCGAGCAGGCCGCTCGCCCCGAAGCGGAAGGTGGCCGGCGCGACCCAGTCGGGGCCGAGGATGCGGTCGGCGATGTCCAGATAGTGACCGGCATCTTCCGTTGTGCGGATGCCGCCCGCCGCCTTGAAGCCGCAGGGCCGGCCGGCGTCCCAGATCGCCTGCAGCATGATCTCGGCGGCCTCCGGCGTCGCGTTGACGTCGACCTTGCCGGTCGAGGTCTTGATGAAGTCGGCCCCGGCCGCGATGGCAAGGTCGGCGGCCTGGCGGATCAGCGCCGGGTCGACGAGCCGGCCGGTCTCCAGGATCACCTTGAGCCGGACCGGCGGCGGCGGAAACAGCGCGCGCACGGCCGCGATCATCGCCTCGGCGGCCGCCACATCGCCGGCCATCAGCGCGCGATAGGGCAGCACCAGATCGATCTCGTCGGCGCCGTCGCGCAGCGCCGCCTCGGTCTCGGCGACGACTGCGGCCCGGTCGGTGCCGCCGTCCGGGAAATTGACCACCGTGGCGATTTTGATCGGGCTCGCCGCATCGAGCCGCGCCCGGGCGCGGGCGACGAAGCGCGGCCAGAGGCAGACCGCCGCGACCGGCCCGAACGGCGTCGAGGCCCGGTCGACGAGCGCGTCGACGGCGGCCGGCGTTGAGGCCTCGCCGAGGTCGGTCAGGTCCACGAGCGGCAGGGCGCGGGCCGCGATGGCGGCGAGGCGGACGGTTTCGGGCATGTCAGGCGCCTCCGGTCGGGCCGGCCAGATCGGCCAGGATGGCGAGAAGGAGCGTGCGGAACCGGTCCGCGCCACGCGCCGCCTCGGCCTTGGTCTCCTCGTGGGAGAGCGGGCGGCCGGTCATCCCGGCCCCGAGATTGGTGATCATCGAGAGGCCGAGCAGCCTGAGACCATGATAGCGGGCAAGGATCGCCTCCGGAACCGTCGACATGCCGACCGCGTCGGCGCCGAGCCGGCGCGCCATGCGGATCTCGGCCGGGGTCTCGAAGGACGGGCCGGTGAACCACAGATAGACGCCCTCGCCGAGCGGAATGTCGAGCGCCTTCGCCCGGGCATGGGCGAGCGCGCGCAGTTCGGGATCCCAGGCGTCGACCATGTTGACGAAGCGCGCGTCGCCCTCCCGGCCGATCAGCGGGTTGGGACCGAGCGCGATATGGTCGGCGATCAGCATCGGCGTGCCGGGCGGCATGGCCTCGTCGAGCGAGCCGGCCGCATTGGTCAGGATCAGCGTGTCGGCGCCGAGCGCCTTCAGGGTCGCGATCGCCGGTTCCATCACGTCCGCCCGGCCGGATTCGTAATAGTGCGCCCGACCGGCCATGACGGCGACCGGCACGCCGGCGAGCCGGCCGAGCACCAGTGCGCCGCTATGGCCGGAGACGCCGGTGCGCGGAAAGCCCGGCAGGTCGGCATAGGCGATGCGGGCGGCATCCGCGACCGCGTCGGCGAGGCCCGACAGGCCGGATCCGAGCACGATCGCGACCTTCGGTGCGGGCGCGGCGGGCGCCCAGTCTCGGATGACGGCGGCGAGTTCGTGCGGGGTCATGGCTGAACCGGTGCGGGGTGGAGCGTCACAGATGCTCGGGTCCGAAGGAGATCGGCAACAGTTCGTCGAGGGTCAAGGTCCGGATCCGGCCATCGGCCTCGCGCAGATGGACCCGGGCGGTCAGCCCGCCGAATTCCCGGATCTTCTGCCGGCAGCCGCCGCAGGGCGGGCAGAGCAGTTCCGCGCCGTGCTCGGGGCCGCCGACCACGGCGATCTCGGCGATCTCGGTCGCGCCGGCCAGCACCATGGCGGCGATGGCGCCGGCCTCCGCGCAGGTGCCGAGCGGATAGGCGGCGTTCTCGACATTGCAGCCGGCATGGATGCGGCCGTCGCCGTCGCGGATGGCGGCGCCGACCAGGAAGCGCGAATAGGGCGCATAGGCACGGGCACGCGCGGCGGCGGCGGCGGCGAACAGGGCCTCGAGCGCGACGGCCGATTGCGGCATGATCAGCGGTCCTTCGTGTAGGGGACGCCGGAGGCCCGCGGCGGGATGGCGCGGCCGATGAAGCCGGCCAGCAGCACCACCGTTAGCACATAGGGCAGCGCCTGGAACACCTGCACGGGCACCGGGCCGACCACCGGCAGCGGCGTGCCCTGCAGGCGGATGGCGACGGCATCGAGCAGACCGAACAGCAGGCAGGTCAGCATCGCCGGCACCGGGCGCCATTTGGCGAAGACCAGCGCGGCGAGCGCGATGAAGCCCTTGCCGGCGGTCATGTCGCGGATGAAGCCGGCCGACTGGGCGATCGCCAGATAGGTTCCGGCCAGGCCGCACAGCAGGCCGGCGATCACCACCGCGGCATAGCGCAGGCCGGCGACCGAGATGCCGGCGGTATCGACCGCGTGCGGGTTCTCGCCGACGGCTCTGAGACGCAGGCCGAAGCGGGTCCGGCCGAGCGCGTACCAGGTCACCGGCACCGCCAGGAAGGCGAGATAGACCAGGATGTTGTGGCCGGAGACGACCTCCGACCAGAGCCGCCCGAAGCCGCCGGCCGCGCGCGCGGCGACCTCGCCGGGCAGATCGATCGGCTGGAAGCGGGCGTCGCCCTGCACCGGCGGCGTGCGTCCGCCCTGGGCGAACCAGGCCTGTCCGAGCAGCGCGGTCAGCCCGGCGGCGACGAAATTGATCGCCACGCCGGAGACGATCTGGTTGCCGCGCTGGCTGATCGAGGCGAAGCCATGGACCAGCGAGAAGGCGATCGCGGTCAGGATGGCGGCGAGGAGGCCGAGCCAGGCCGAGCCGGTCACAGCCGCGGCGGCCCCGGCCGCGAAGGCGGCGGCGAGCATCTTGCCTTCGAGACCGATGTCGACGACGCCCGAGCGCTCCGACCACAGCCCGGCCAGACAGGCGAGCAGCAGCGGCACGCTCAGCCGGACGGCGGAACCGAGGACCAGGGCCGCGCTCTCGACGAACTCCATCGCGGGTCCCCTCAGGCTTCGGCGGCGAGCCGCGTGCGGCGGAACAGCCGGACGAGCGGCGGTCGGGCGAGATGTTCGAGCGCGCCGGCGAACAGGATCACCAGCCCCTGGATGACCACCACCATGTCGCGGCTGATCTTCGGCCGCTCGAAGGAGAGTTCCGCCCCGCCCTGGTAGAGCACGCCGAACAGGAAGGCGGCGAGCACGATGCCGAGCGGATGGGCCCGCCCCATCAGCGCCACCGCGATGCCGACGAAGCCCGCCCCGCCGACGAATTCGAGCAGCAGCCGGTTCTGCACGCCCATCACCTCGTTGACCGCGAGCAGGCCGGCGAGCGCGCCGGAAATCATCATGGCGATCATCACCACCCGGGCCGGGTCGATGCCGGCATAGACCGCCGCCGTCGGATTGAAGCCGAAGACGCGCATCTCGTAGCCGAGCCGGGAATGCCAGATCAGCAGCCAGACCAGGAGCGCGGCGAGGCAGGCGAGGAAGAAGGACGGGTTCAGCGGCGAGGTGCCGACATCGAAGCCGAGCGGCAGCAGCATGTCGCGGATCGGCGGCAGCCGGGTCGCCTCCGCGAAGGTGCGCGTCTCCGGGTTCATGGCGCCGGGTTTGCCGAGCACGTTGACCAGCAGATAGACCATCACGGTGGCGGCGATGAAATTGAACATGATCGTCGTGATGACGATGTGGCTGCCGCGCCGGGCCTGCGCCCAGCCGGGCACGAAGGCCCAGCCGGCGCCGAACAGCGCGGCGGCGGCGACCGCGAAGGGCAATACCAGCCACCAGGGCGCACCGTCGAAGGCCAGGCACACGACGGCGACGCCGAGCCCGGCCATGGTCGCCTGCCCCTCCGCGCCGATGTTGAACAGTCCGGCATGGAAGGCGACCGCCACGGCGAGGCCGGTGAAGATGAAGTTGGTCGTGTAGTAGAGCGTGTAGCCGACGCCTTCGGCATAGCCGAGGGCGCCGGAGAGCATGATCCGGACCGCGGCGAGCGGGTTCTCGCCGATCGCCAGCACGACCAGGCCGGAGACCAGGAAGGCGAGCGTCAGATTGACGGCCGGAACCACCAGATAGTCGACCAGCGGGGGCAGTTCGCCGCGGGACCCGCTCATGCCGCCACCCCCGCCATCATCAGGCCGATATCGGCCTCCGGGGTCTCGGGCCGGCATTCGCCGACGATCCGCCCGCCGCACATGCACAGCACCCGGTCGGCGAGGCTGCGGATCTCGTCGAGTTCGGCGGAGACCAGCAGGATCGCCTTGCCGCGGTCGCGCAGCGCGATCAGCCGGCGGTGGATGAACTCGATCGCCCCGATATCGACGCCGCGGGTCGGCTGGCCGACCAGCAGCACGTCCGGATCGCGCTCCATCTCGCGGCCGATGACGATCTTCTGCTGGTTGCCGCCGGAGAAGAGGCCGGTGCGCAGGCGGATGTCCGGCGGGCGCACGTCGTAGCCGCGGAAGCGGTCGGTCGCAGCCGCCCGCACCGCCCGGCCGTCGATCAGGACGCCGGCCTGATAGGCCGGGTCGTCCTGGTAGCCGAGCATGACATTCTCCCAGGCCTCGAGCGCCAGGACGAGGCCCATCCGATGGCGGTCCTCCGGCACATGGGCGAGACCGAGGGCGCGGATCGCGGCCGGATCGAGCCCGCCGATCGCCTCCGCACCGAGCCGGATGCTGCCCGCCGACGGGCGCCGGATGCCGGCGATCGTCTCCAGAAGCTCCGACTGGCCGTTGCCCGCGACGCCCGCGATGCCGACGATCTCGCCGGCGCGGACGTCGAACGTCACCCCCTCGACCAGCCGCGCGCCGCGGCCGTCGCGCACGTCGAGCCCCTCGACGGCGAGCAGCGTGCGGCCGGGCACGGACGACGCCTTGGGCACATGCAGCAGCACGCGCCGGCCGACCATGGCCTCGGCGATCCGCTCCACCGTGGTGGCGGCGGTCGGCCAGGTCGCCACCACCTCGCCGCGGCGCATGACCGAGACGGTGTCGGTGACCGCCATGATCTCGCGCAGCTTGTGGGTGATGATCACCACGGTCTTTCCCTCCGCCTGGAGGCGCCGGAGGATGCGGAACAGGTGATCGGCCTCGGCGGGGGTCAGGACGGCGGTCGGCTCGTCGAGGATCAGCGTCTCGGCGCCGCGGAACAGGGCCTTCAGGATCTCGACGCGCTGCTGCTCGCCGACCGAAAGCTCGCCGACGATCCGGTCCGGATCGACCGTCAGACCGTAGTCGCGGGCGAGCCGCTCGATCAGGCCGCGCGCCCGCGACTCGGCGGCGGCGAGCCGGGGCGCACCCTCCGCGCCCAGGATGACGTTCTCCAGCACCGTGAAGGTCTCGACCAGCATGAATTGCTGGTGGACCATGCCGATGCCGAGCCCGATCGCGTCGGCGCTCGAGCGGATGCGCACCTCGCGCCCGTCGACCAGGATGCGGCCGTGATCGGCCTGGTAGAAGCCGTAGAGGATCGACATCAGCGTCGACTTGCCGGCGCCGTTCTCGCCGACGATGCCGTGGATCGAGCCCTTGTCGACGGTCAGATGGATGTCGCGGTTCGCGTGAACGCCGCCGAAGCGCTTGTCGATGCCGACGAGTTCGATCGCCGGCGGCAGGGCCGGAACCTGGGCATCGGGGATCGGGGCGATCGGCATGCGGCAGGCGGCCTCTCGGCAGGAAACGCGGCCGGCAACCGGTCCGGCATCCGGACCGTCCGGCCCTTCGGTCAGGGTAGCGCCGTTCCGATCTCGATCGTCAAGCCGTCATGGGCCATCTCGTGGCGGATATCCTCCGGGTGATCGAGCATGTCGCGGCTCATATGGGTGAGCACGACGCGCCGGGCGCCGATCTCGGGGAGCTTCGCGGCGAGCGTCGCATAGTCCATGTGGACCGCCATCGGCCGCGCCCGCGTGTAGCATTCGACCGCGAACAGGTCGGCGCCCTGCGCCAGCGGGATCAGGGTGTCGGTCCAGGTCGTGTCGCCGGAATAGACGAAGGTGACGCCGTCCGCGGCGATCCGGTAGCCGTAGCAGCAGGCGAGGTTAGGGTCGTGCTTGACCGGGCGGGCCGTGACGGTCGCCCCGGCGATCGCTGTCGGCTCGGCCGCGGCGATCTCGACGAACCGGATCTCGTAGACGCGCGGCGCAGCCATGAAGCCCGGATAGCAGGCCTCCAGCAGCCGGAGCACGGCCGCCTCCACGCCGGGCGGGCCGGCGATCAGCAGGGGCGCCTTGCGGTTTGAGACGTAGTGCGCGTCGAGGATGAAATAGGGCAGCCCGCCGAAATGGTCGCCGTGAAAATGGGTCAGCAGGATCGCGCCGATCCGGTTCAGGTCGAGGCCGGACGCCTTCAGCCCGTGGAACGCGCTGGCGCCGAGATCGACCAGCATGTCGGTCGCCGCGGTGGCGACATGGATGCAGGTATGGAACCGGCCGCCGGAACCGAAGGCGTCGCCGGAGCCGATGAAGCGGATGTGCATGGGACGTCCTGGATGGGGGAGGCGGAGAGACTTTACGCAGCGGGCAGCGGGCAGCGGGCTGTGGGCCGTGGGCCGTGGGGGAGCCGGGCGCGGGGCGGCGGGCAGGTGCTTAGGCACCGGATGCGAGAAGACGGCGCCCGAACCGGACGCCTCTCCGCTGCCGACTGCCTATTGCCCACGGCCTTCTGATCGGCCGAACCGCCCGCTCCTGTCCTCGCTACCCGATCAGAACGGGCACTTCTTGTCGGCCATGTAGTCGTGCACCTTGATGGTGCCGGCGACGATGTCGGCGGCGGCCTTGTCGGCGGCGGCCTTCATGGCGGCGGTGACCAGCGGCGCGTTGTTGTCGTCCATGGCGTAGCCGACGCCGCCTTCGGCGAGGCCGAGCACCTTGACGCCGGCCGAGAAGGTGCCGGACTTGGCATCCTTGAGGCTGTCATAGACCGCCACGTCGACGCGCTTCAGCATCGAGGTCAGCACCTTGCCGGGATGCAGGCCGTTCTGGTTGGAATCGACGCCGATGCCGAGCTTGCCGGCATCCGCCGCCGCCTGCAGCACGCCGATGCCGGTGCCGCCGGCCGCGTGATAGACCACGTCGGCGCCGCGATCGATCTGCGAACGGGCCAGTTCGCCGCCCTTGACCGGGTCGCTCCAGGCCGCCCCGGTGGTGCCGGTCATGTTCTGGTAGACCTCGATCTTGCCGTTGGTCGCCTTGGCGCCCTGCACGTAGCCGCAGGCGAAGCGGCTGATCAGCGGGATGTCCATGCCGCCGACGAAGCCGATCTTGCCGGACTTGGAGGCCATCGCGGCGAGCACGCCGACCAGATAGGAACCCTCCTGCTCGCGGAACAGGATCGAGCGGACATTGGGCAGGTCGACCACCATGTCGACAATCGCGAACTTGATGTCCGGGAACTCCTTGGCGACCTTCTCGACCGCCTGCGCCTGGCTGAAGCCGATGGCGATGATCGGGTTCTGGCCGCGGCGCGCGAAATTGCGCAGGGCCTGTTCGCGCTGGGCGTCGTTCTGGATTTCGAAGTCGCGATACTCGGCGCCGGCGTCCTTCTTGAACTTCTCGGCGCCCATGAAGGCGGCCTCGTTGAAGGATTTGTCGTTGCGGCCGCCGAGGTCGTAGAGGATCGCGGGCTGGAACTGCTGCGCCGCCGCCGGAGCCGACAGCGCCGCCATGGCCAGGAACAGCGCGGTGACGAATTTCGACATGTCTCACTCCCTCATGCAGCGGCCCGTTACCGCCCGGATGGGCAATGTTGGCATGAAGCGCCGACGCTTGGCGAGCCCCCAGCATGCCGTAGCGGCGTCGCCGGCCGGCCGGCCGAACCGCGCCCGCCGTTAAGAAATGTTGCACGATTGCCACCCAGACTCGGTGAGCCGTCTCAGGGATCAGGAGTTGCTTGAACAGAATCGAGGCATGAGGAAAGATTGTGCAGGTGAAACGACGTGACCCGATCCAGGCCGGCCCGCCGAGGTCTTCCGCCAAGGATCGGATCGAAAGGCGGTGCCGAGTACCGGTCCGGTCCTGACGCCAGACCCGTGCCTTGCATCGTCCGGGAGGAATAGCCGGGAGCCCTCGCAGCCAATGGAGGCTTGCCGTGCATGCTCTCGTCTCTTCGTCGACCCGCCTCATGTCGTGGTCGCACCTCGCGTCTCGGCTCCGCTCCGGATACGCCGCCACCATCGGGCCCCGGACCGTCCTCGCCGTCCTGCTTGCGGCCCTCGCCGCCGGTCCGGCCGCCGCCCAGCGCGGCTATGCCGGCATCGCGCCGGTCGAAGTCGATGTCGCCCTGGTGCTGGCCGTCGACGCCTCGCAAAGCATGGACGAGGACGAACAGCACCTGCAGCGCGACGGCTATGTCGACGCCCTGACCGCCCCGGAGGTCATCCAGGCGATCCGGTTCGGCCGCCATCACCGCATCGCGGTCGCCTATTTCGAATGGGGCAGCATGGACCAGCAGGTCCTGATCGCCCCCTGGACGATCATCGACGGCGAGGACGCCGCGCGCGACTTCGCGGCACGCATCCGCGCCGCCCCGCTCAACAACCTGCAGCGCACCTCGATCAGCGCCGCCCTCGATTTTTCCGGCCAGCTGTTCGCCCGCGCCGGCTTCCGCGCCACCCGCAAGGTGGTCGACGTCTCCGGCGACGGCCCGAACAACCAGGGTCTGGTGGTCTCGGACGCCCGCGACGCGCTGGTCGCGCAGGGCGTGACCATCAACGGCCTGCCGATCGTGATGAAGGACACCACCCTCGACTGGTCGCCGGCCCCGCAGCTCGATCGCTACTACGAGGACTGCGTGATCGGCGGCGAGGGCTCGTTCATGATCCCGGTCCGCGGCATGGAGAATTTCGGCAAGGCGCTGAAGATGAAGCTGATCATCGAGATCGCCGGGCTGCAGCCGGCCCTGCGGGTCGTGCCGGCGGCGGCGACGGGCGCGCCCGCCTGCCGGTTCTATGAGTAGGATCACGCATGCGTGACGGCGCAGGCGGCTGCACGGGCCGCCACGCCCTTCGCGATGCGACCGTTCCGTGACACAGTTTCGATGGCGCCGCCGAAGGACGGGTCCCGGAAGGGTCCGCCGCTTCGCGACGATCCGCCTGGAATTGCGCCGGTTTCGGGGAGGTCCGCCTTGCCAGTCCGCGTCTTCGCCTTGCTTGCCGCCCTCCTCCCGGCCCTGGCCGGGCTTGCCGTCGCGCCGGCCCGCGCCGAGACCCGGGTCGATGTCGAACTGGTTCTGGCGGTCGACATTTCCTATTCGATGGACGAGGACGAGCAGCGCCTGCAGCGTGCCGGCTATGTCGAGGCGATCACCTCCCCGGAGGTCCTGGAGGCGATCCGGCGCGGCCCGAACCAGCGCATCGCGGTCGCCTATGTCGAGTGGGCCGGCGCCGGCGAACAGCGGCTGACCGTCGACTGGACGCTGATCGACGGCAAGGCGACCGCCGAGGCCTTCGTCGCCAAGCTGATGGCCCAGCCGATCCGGCGCGCCTACCGCACGTCGATCTCCGGCGCGCTCGGCTTCTCGGCGCCGCTCTTCGACCGCAACGGCTATGACGGCCTGCGCCAGGTGATCGATGTCTCCGGCGACGGGCCGAACAACCAGGGCCTGCCGGTCGAGGAGGTCCGGCGCGAGGTGCTGGACCGCGGCATCGTCATCAACGGCCTGCCGATCCTGATCAAGCGGCCGAATTTCGGCACCATGGACATCACCGATCTCGACACCTACTACAGCGAGTGCGTGGTCGGCGGCGAGGGCTCCTTCATGGTGCCGATCAAGACGCGCGAGGCCTTCTCGGCGGCCACCCGCATGAAGCTCCTGATGGAGATCGCCGGCGATTTTCCGGCACCTGGGCCGAGCCCGCCCCCCGGCGCGCCGCGCGTCATTCTCGCAGCCGAAAAGCTGAACCCGCTCTGCATGGTCGGCGAGAAGCTGTGGATGGAACGCCAGGACTGGATGCGCAACTGACGGCGCGCCGGCGCCGGCCGGCCCGGACCCACGGTCGTCGACCGCCCGCCGTCGCCGCCTCCGGCGACCGTCCTGCGGAAACCGCCCTCCATCGACCGACATCCGCAGGCCGCCGATCGTCGATGACCCGAGGATGCGGACGGCGCGGCTTCGGTGCATCATAGCGACGGTTCGGGGGGACCGGTCGGCATCGCGGCCGGGCCAGGCCGGATCGCTCCCGCAACTCCGAAGGAATCGGCCGGCCGTGCCCTCTCCCGACCTCTCCCGCGACAGTTTCCCCTTCCCGGTCCTCGTCGCCGATATCGGCGGCACCAATGCCCGCTTCGCGCTGATCGCCGATCGCGGCGCCGACATCGCCGGCTTTCGGACGGTCCACACGGCCGATTTCGCCGACCCGATCGCCGCCATCGAGAGCCTCGGCCATGTCGATCCGGCGCCGCGCAGCGCCGTGATGGCGCTGGCCGCGCCGGTCACCGGCGACGAGGTCGCGCTGACCAACTGTCCCTGGGTGATCCGCCCGCGCGCGATGATCGAGCGCCTCGGTCTCGACGACGTGCTCCTGATCAACGATTTCGAGGCCCAGGCGCTCGCCCTGCCCTCGCTGAAGCTCGACGGGGCCGACCTGATCCAAATCGGCGGCGGAACGGAGCGTGCTTCGGCGACCAAGGTGGTGGTCGGACCCGGCACGGGGCTCGGCGTCGCCACGCTGGTCCACGCGCTCGGGCTCTGGATTCCGGTGCCGGGCGAAGGCGGCCATGTCAGCCTGGGGCCGGAGGCGCCGGACGAGACGCCGGTCTGGGCCGCGATCGAGCGGATCGGCGGGCGCGTCACCGGGGAGACCATCCTGTCCGGCTCCGGCATGCTGCGGCTCGCCCGCGCGGTCGCCGCCGCCCGCGGCCTGCCCTGCCCGTACCGGCATCCGGAAGAGGTCACCGCCGGCGCCGAGGCCGGCGAGGCGATCGGTGTCGAAACGCTGCGCCTGTTCGCCCGCTCGCTCGGCCGCATCGCCGGGGATTTCGCGCTTTCGAGCCTCGCCCGCGGCGGCGTCTACATCGCCGGCGGCATCCCTCAGAAGATCGAACGCTTCCTGACCGACGGCACCTTCCGCGCCGCCTTCGAGGCCAAGGCGCCGCATGCCGCGCTGGTCGCCGGCATCCCGACCTATCTGGTCCGCCATCCGCGTGCCGCCCTGGTCGGCCTCGCCGCCTATGCGGCCCATCCGGAGCGCTACGGCCTCGACCTCGAAGGCCGGCACTGGCGGCGCGGAGGGTGAGCCGGCGGGCGGCGCGGCGACCGCGAGCGCGCCGGTACCGCAACCGGAAGGGCCACAGTCCCCAGCTTTATGCGCCGCGATGGGTTTCGGGGCTGCGGCTGGTCCGCCTCTTGCTTGACGTGACCGGGAAGTCAGGCATTGCGTGACGGCAGCAGCCGGCTCACCATGCCGGTCCGGGCGGATGGGGACGATCGACGATGGCCTTCGTGGAACTCAAGGACATCTGGCTGCGCTACGGCGGCGCGGAGGGCACGCTCGCGCTCAAGAACGCCTCGATGTCGGTGCGCGACGGAGAGTTCGTCGCCGTGGTCGGCCCGTCCGGCTGCGGCAAGTCGACCCTGATGAAGGCGGTGACGGGCCTCTGGCCGCCGACCCGGGGCGAGGTCACGGTGGCCGGCAAGGCGGTCAAGGGACCGGTCGGCATCGTCGGCATGGCGTTCCAGAACTCGGTCCAGCTGCCCTGGCGCAACACGCTCGACAACATCATGCTGCCGCTCGAGATCGTCGAGCCGCACGCCTCCCGGCTCCACGCCCACAAGTCCGACTATGTCGCCAAGGCACGCGAGCTGATGGGTCTGGTCGGGCTGACCGGCTTCGAGAAGCGCTATCCCTGGCAGCTGTCCGGCGGCATGCAGCAGCGCGCCTCGCTGTGCCGCGCCCTGATCCACGATCCCAAGCTCCTGATGCTCGACGAGCCGTTCGGGGCGCTCGACATGTTCACCCGCGAGGAATTGTGGGGCGTCCTGCAGGATCTCTGGATGGCCCGGAAGCCGACCGTGATCCTGGTCACCCACGACCTGCGCGAGGCGGTGTTCCTGGCCGACCGCATCCTGGTCATGAGCGCGCGCCCGGGCCGCTTCGTCGCCGAATACAACGTGCCCTTCCCGCGCCCGCGCACGCTGGAGACCACCTACCTGCCCGATTTCATCGAGATCACCCACATGCTGCGCAGCCTGATCCAGTCGGCGCGGCAGGATGCGGCCTGAGGAGACGATCATGAGCGCCACCGACGGCCCAACCCGCGTCGCCGCCCGCCGCATCCGACGAGATCGATCTCGACCGGGTCGCCCCGCGGCCGTTCTGGAAGCGACCGAAGGTGATCGAGCGGGCGATGCCCTGGATGGTCATCACCGGCTTCATCCTGGTCTGGGAGCTGATCTGCCTGATCTTCCCGATCAAGACCTTCATCCTGCCGGCGCCGCACGTCATCGTGCAGTCGATGATCACTTGGTGGCCGCAGATCCTGGAGAATTCCGGCCAGACCCTGTTCACCACCGTGGTCGGCTTCCTGATCGCGGTCGCGTTCGGGCTCGCCGGCGGCGTGGTGATCGGCTCCTCGACGCTGATCTACAACGGCTTCTATCCGCTGCTGATCGGCTTCAACGCCATCCCGAAGGTCGCCATCGTGCCGATCCTGGTGCTGTGGTTCGGCATCGGCACCGTGCCGGCGATCATCACCGCCTTCATCATCTCCTTCTTCCCGATCCTGGTGAACGTGGCGACCGGCATCGCCACCGTCGAGCCGGAACTGAAGGACGTGCTGCGCGCGCTCGGCGCCTCCAATCGGCAGATCATCATGAAGGTCGGCCTGCCGCGCTCGATGCCCTATTTCTTCGCCAGCCTGAAGGTCGCCATCACGGTCGCCTTCGTCGGCTCGATCATGTCGGAGACGGTCGCCGCGAATGTGGGCATCGGCGCGCTCATGATGGCGGCACAGGGCCGCTTCGAGGTGCCGCTGGTCTTCGCCGGGCTGATCGCCACGGCGGTGATGGGCATCATGCTCTATGTGATCGCCGAGACGATCGAGCGGCGGGTGATCGGCTGGGCGACCCGCGGCATCAACGGCCCCGGCAGCGTGTGAACGGCATCCGATGACACTCAATCCCGACATCCGGCGGATCGAGACCGCCCGCACCATCCTGCGCCCGCATGCGCCGGACGATTTCGACGCCTATGCGGCGCTGTGGGCCGACCCTGAGGTGACCCGCTTCATCGGCGGCAAGCCGTTCACGCGCGAGGCCGCCTGGTCGCGCTTCCTCAACCGGACCGGCCTCTGGCCGCTGCTCGGCTTCGGCTTCTTCGCGGTCACCGACCGGGAGACCGGCGCCTTCCTGGGCGAGGCCGGCTTCCACGACATGAAGCGCGACCTGACGCCCTCGATCGAGGGCAGCCTGGAATGCGGCTGGGGGCTGAGCTCGGCCGTCGCCGGCAAGGGCCTCGCCACCGAGATCGTCACCGCGCTGGTCGGCTGGGCCGGCGAGCATTTCCCGGGCCGGCGGCTGACCGCGATGATCGAGGTCGGCCATGTCCGCTCGGTCCGCGTCGCCGAAAAGAGCGGCTTCACGGCCTTCGCCGAGACCACCTATCTCGGCAAGCCGGTGACCCTGTTCGAGCGCCGACCGTAAGGCGCGGCGCCCGGGGGATCTAACGGCGGTGCCCGTGCGGCCATGGCGGCGGGTGACCGGCGGGGCAATTCGCGGCATCAGCGGCCCCGGCGAAAACGAGGCCGCCGTCGGCGTCTGCGCCGCGTCACTGTCGTCTGGATATCGCCGTGGTTGCAACCTGTCGCGGCGGCGCCGGCCCTGTGCTAGGCTTGTTTCGAGGAGCATCGCCATGAACAAGCGCGTCACCGTCGACCTCGCCGACGACGAAGCCCGGGCCATCGAAGCCGCCGTCGCGGACGGTCGCTTCGCCAGCGAGGCCGAGGCGGTCAGGGCCGCGGTCGCCGCCTGGGCGGCGAACGAAGCCGACGACGCGGATATGCGCGAGGCGGACATCCCGCGCCTGCGCCGGATGGTGGAAGAAGGGCTGGCGAGCGGGCCTTCGCTCGATGCCGACGCCGTTTTCTCGCGGCTGCGCGAGCGCGTTGCCCTCAGGACGTCCGGCCAGTGAGGCTCCGCGTCTCGCCGCGGGCCGCGGACGACCTGGACGCCATAGTCGACTATCTGGCCGAGAACAGTCCCGCTGCGGCCGCCCGCGTTCTGCAGAGGATCGAAGCGCAGGCCCGACAGTTGCTCGAACAGCCCTTCGCCGGGCGCGCACGCCCAGAGCTTGGTGCCGGTCTGCGACACCGGCCCGTCGGCGCCTATCTCATCCTTTACCGCGTCGCCGGCGACGGCGTCGAAATCGTCCGCGTCGTCCATGGCCGGCGCGATCTTGGCGACCTGTCGCTCACCGAAGAGCGCGAATGAGCCGCTGCGCGCGATGGACCCGCAAACCAAGCCACCGCTGCGCTGCCTGCTCCTCCCCGGCCTCGACGGTAGCGGCCTGCTTTTCGAGCCCCTTCTCGGCGTGCTGCCGCCCGATCTCGCGCCGGAGGTCGTCGCCTATCCGGCCGACCGCCCGCTTGGCTATGACGACCTGACACCGTGGGTCGAGGCGCGGCTGCCGCGGGACGAACCCTTCGCCATCATCGCCGAATCCTTCTCCGGGCCGCTGGCAATCCGTATCGCCGCGCGCCGGCCGCCCGGCTTGGTCGCGCTGGTCCTCGTCGCCACCTTCGTCCATCGCCCGGTGCCTTGGCTGCCGGCGGTTCTCGCCCCGCTCGCCCGCCCGCTCCTGTTCCGCCTGCCGCCCTTCGCCGCAGCGGTCCGCTGGTTCCTCGCCGGCGACGACGGCGACGAACTCGCCGCCAAGGTCGCCCGTGTCGTCCGGCGGATCGCGCCCGCGGTGATCGCCTGCCGCGTCCGCGCGGCGCTGACGGTCGACGCCCGCGCCGACCTCGCCGCGGTGGCGGTGCCGATCCTCATCGTCTCGGCGCGGCGCGACCACCTGCTCGGCCCGGGCGCCCCCCACACGATGACCGCCCTCCGCCCCGATGCCGCCCATTGCGAGATCGACGCGCCGCACATGCTCCTGCAGCGACGGCCGCGAGAGGCGGCGGACGCGGTGGCGCCCTTCCTCCGGTCGCTCGGAGCTCGTTGAGCGGCGTGCCCGGTATCACGTTCCGCGCGGCTTGGCCCGGGTGGTGGCCTCGGCCGTGGCCGGGTCGTCCGGCCAGACATGGCGCGGATAGCGGCCCTTCATCTCGGTCCGGACCTCCTTCCAGGAGCCGCGCCAGAAGCCGGGCAGGTCGCGCGTGACCTGGATCGGCCGGTGCGCCGGCGACAGGAGCTCGACCAGCAGCGGCACGCGGCCGTCGGCGATGGCCGGGTGCCGGTCGAGGCCGTAGAGTTCCTGCACGCGGATCGACAGGACCGGCCCGTTCTCGGCCTCGTAGTCGATCGTCGCGTGGGTGCCGGAGGGCGCGGCGAAATGGGTCGGCGCCAGCCGCTCCAGGTCGCGTTTCAGCGACCAGCCGAGGAGATCGTCGAGCGCGGCGCCGAGATCCTCGGCGCGGATGTCGGCGATCGACCGGCGGCCGGCGACATGCGGGGCGAGCCAGGTCTCCAGGCTGTCAGACAGCGCCGGGTCCGAAAGATCGGGCCAGGCCTCCGGATCGGCCCGGCGGGCGAAGCCGACGCGCATGCGCAGCTGGTGCGCCGACTTCGACCACGGCAGCACGGCGAGCCCGCGCCGGCGCACGCCCTGCATCAGGGCCGCCGCGACCCGGTCGGCCGGCGGGTCGGCGACCGGCGTCTCGCCGAGCACCAGGGCGCCGAGGCGGCGCACCCGGCGCGCGCGAACCGCGCCGGCGGCCTCGTCGAAGCGGACATCGACCTCCTCGCGGATATGGCCGGCGAAATCCGCCTCGATCGCCTCGATCGACAGCGGCGCGGCAAGCAGGATGCGGGCGCGCGCCGCCGTCCCCTGCACCTCGGCGACCGCCAGCCAGGGCCGGCGGGCAAGCGCCTCGTGCGGCTCCAGCATCGCGCCGCGCCCGTTCATCAGGCGGAAGCCGCCGGGGGCGCCGCGCGCCTGCGCGACGCGGTCCGGATAGGCGAGTGCGAGCAGGCGCCCGGCATCGGCGGGATCGTTGGAGGCCGACGAGGCCGGCGCGGCTCCGGTGCGACCAGTTCCGGCAAGCCGGGCCCAGCGCTGCGCCAGCCGGCGGGCATCCTCGGCGCGCGGCGAACGGTCCTGGCGCAGGCGGCGGATGCGGTCTTCGAGATCGACCGCCGTGCCGCCGAGCCCGTGTTCGCTGAGGACGGCGGCGATCTCGGCGGCGAGCCGCGCGGCGCCCAGATCGGCGGCCCGCAGGACCATGTGGGCGAGCCGCGGGTGCAGCGGCAGGCGCTGCAGCGCGCGGCCGTCGGCGGTCAGCCGGCCGTCGCCGTCGAGCGCGTCGAGATCCTTCAGGAGCGCGACCGCCTCGTCCCAGGCCGGCTTCGGCGGCGGATCGAGAAAGGCCAACCCGGCCGGGTCGGCGACGCCCCAGGCGGCGAGATCGAGCACGAAGCTCGCAAGATCGGCCTCCAGGATCTCCGGCCGGTCATAGGCGGGCAGCGCAGCCGTCTGCGGCTCGTCCCAGAGCCGGTAGCAGAAGCCCGGCCCGGTGCGGCCGGCGCGGCCGCGGCGCTGGTCGGCGCTGGCGCGCGACACGCGCACGGTCTCCAGCCGGGTCATGCCGGTCGCCGGCTCGTAGCGCGGCACGCGGGCGAGCCCGCTGTCGACCACGATGCGCACGCCCTCGATGGTCAGCGAGGTCTCGGCGATCGAGGTCGCCAGCACCACCTTGCGGCGACCGGGGGCGGCCGGGCGGATCGCCGCGTCCTGTTCGCGCGGGGTCAGGGCGCCGTAGAGCGGCGCGAGGTCGACATCGGCACCGAGCCTGCCGTCGAGCTGTTCGGCTGTGCGCCGGATTTCGGCCTGGCCGGGCAGGAAGGCGAGCACCGACCCGGTCTCCTCGGCGAGCGCCCGCCGCACCGCCGCCGCCATGGCAGCCTCGATCCGCTCGCCGGGATCGCGGCCGAGATGGCGTGTCTCGACGGGGAAGGCGCGCCCCTCGCTGGTCACGACGGCCGCGTCCCCGAGCACCGCATCGCCGAGCACCGCCGCGACACGGGCGCCGTCGAGGGTCGCCGACATGACCAGGAGCCGCAGGTCCGGCCGCAGCGCGCCCTGCGCGTCGAGCGCCAGGGCGAGGCCGAGATCGCCGTCGAGGCTGCGCTCGTGGAACTCGTCGAACAGCACGGCGGCGACGCCGGTCAGTTCCGGATCGTCGAGGATCAGCCGCGTGAACACGCCCTCGGTGACGACCTCGATCCGGGTCCGCGCCGAGACCTTCGCCTCCATGCGCACCCGGAAGCCGACCGTGCCGCCGACCTCCTCGCCGAGCACCGAGGCCATGCGGGCCGCCGCCGCCCGGGCCGCCAGCCGGCGCGGCTCCAGAACGAGGATGCGCCCGTCGCCGCGCCAGCCGGCCCCGAGCAGCGCCAGCGGCACCCCGGTCGTCTTGCCGGCTCCGGGCGGGGCGACCAGCACGACCCGCACCGCCGCATCGAGGCGGGCGAGCAGGTCCGGGAGAACGGCGTCGATCGGCAGCATGGCCGGGGTTCTAGACCATGTCGCGCAACCCCGGCAACGTGTCGCCCGCCACGATCCGGTCGCCTCCGGCACCCCGGACGCGACCCGCGGCGACGATCAGTCCGGCCGTCGATCGGACGCCTCGTCGACCGGCCAACTGTCAGCCTCCGCCGGCGCTTCCCCACCGGATCGAGACAGAAACCGCAGGGCTGCGTCGAGATCGCCTGCACCGGCGCGTTCCGCGAAGAAATCGGCCGTTCGGAGTGCCGATACCTTCTCGGCAACGGCCGAGACGATGAACTGATTGAGGGTCGTGCCGTCCTTGCGGGCGGTATCCTCGGCCGCCTTCTTCAGCGAATCCGGCAGACGCAGGGCATAGTTGCTCGTCCGGGCCAAGATCAGATCCTCCGTACACATTCGGCCGGCAGCAGGACATCGATCCCGAACCCGCTTCGCGTTCCATGAAAATCGCGAGGGTTGAAGGTCACGATTGCCTCCGCCTGCCCATTCACGGCCGCTTCCAGCACCATATCGTCGTCCGGGTCGCGCAACTGCGGACGCCACAGGAAACTCACTTCGACCTGGACCGCCACCCCGGCCAGGGCGTTCATGAGATTGGAGACCTCCGCGAGACTCGCTCCCGCGGCAGCCAGATGCTCCGGGCGGGACAGCACGGCTTCATATTCCAGGAACAGCGCGACGCTGACCGCCATTTCCAAACGTCGCAGCAAAGCCAGCCGCACAAGATGCGCTGACACGCCCTTTGGCGAGCGGACTGCCGAGACGAGGACGCTGGTATCCAGAACCACCCTCATATCGCTGACGATATCAAGAACAAGGCCGGACACAAGGGTTCAGAGAGCCAATGATGGCCGACTTCTTCTCATGTCCGAAAACCATCAGGACGCCTGGAAGCTCTCCCAGGTGCCGCGTCGTCCCCCATCACTCCTCGCCCATGGCGATGAGGCTGGCATTGCCGCCGGCGGCGGCGGTGTTGGTGGAGATGGCCTGTTCGAGGGCGAAGCGCAGGAGATAGTCGGGGCCGCCGGCCTTGGGGCCGGTGCCGGAGAGGCCGGAGCCGCCGAAGGGCTGCACGCCGACGACCGCGCCGATCATGTTGCGGTTGACGTAGATGTTGCCGGTCGGCAGGCGCTCGCAGACGCGGGCGATGGTGGCGTCGATGCGCGAATGGACGCCGAGCGTCAGGCCGTAGCCGGTCGCGCCGATGCCGTCGAGCACGCGATCGAGATCGCCGGCCTTCCAGGTGACGACATGCAGCACCGGGCCGAACACCTCCTGGGTCAGGTCCTCGGCACGGGCGAGGCGGACGATGGTCGGTGCCACCCAGGTGCCGGCCGCATAGGCGCCGGCCGGCAGGGTGCCCTCGAACGCGACCCGGCCGGCGGCCTTCTCGCGCGCCACATGGGCGTCGAGCCGGTCCTTGGCCTCGGAATCGATCACCGGACCGATGTCGACCGCCGGATCGGACGGATCGCCGAGCCGCATCTCGCGCGCCGCGCCCTCGATCATCTCCAGCATGCGCGGCGCGACATCCTCCTGCAGGTAGAGCAGGCGCAGGGCCGAGCAGCGCTGGCCGGCCGAGCGGAAGGCGCTCATCACCACGTCGTCGGTGACCTGCTCGGGCAGCGCGGTGGCGTCGACGATCATGGCGTTGATGCCGCCGGTCTCGGCGATCAGCGGCACGATCGGGCCGGGCTTGTCGGCGAGCGTGCGGTTGATGATGCGCGCCACCTCGGTCGAGCCCGTGAAGGCGATGCCGGCGACCGCCGGATGGGCGACCAGCGCCGCCCCGACGCGGCCGTCGCCCGGCACCAGATGCAGCGCCTCCTCGGGAATGCCGGCGGCATGGAGCAGGCGCACGGTCTCGTGGGCGACGAGCGGCGTCTGCTCGGCCGGCTTGGCGACGACCGCATTGCCGGCGACCAGCGCGGCCGCGGTCTGGCCGAGGAAGATGGCGAGCGGGAAGTTCCAGGGCGAGATGGTCACGATCACGCCGCGGCCGCGATGGCGGAAGCGGTTCTCCTCGCCGGTCGGGCCGGCCAGCACGGTGCCGCCGTCGCGGAACACCCGGCGCGCCTCCGCGGCGTAGAAGCGGCAGAAATCGGCCGCCTCGCGCACCTCGGCGAGCCCGTCGGCGAGCGTCTTGCCGGCCTCGCGGGCGAGCAGCGCCAGATAGCGGTCGCGGTTGCCCTCGATCAGATCGGCCGCCCGCTCGAGCGCGGCCGCGCGGGTTTCGACCGGGGTCGCCGACCAGGCCGGGAAGCCGCGCCGGGCCGCCTCCATGGCGCGGATCGCGGTCGCCGCATCGGCCTCGACCACGCTGCCGACGCGGGTCTTGCCGTCGACCGGCGAGACGACCGGACGCGCGTCGCCGGCGACATGGCGGCCGTCGACGATCGGGGCGGCGGCGATCTCGTCGGCACGGAACGACCAGACCTCCTTCAGCATCAGGTCGCGGTCGGCCGCGACGCCGAATTCGACGCCGCGGGAGTTGCGCCGGGTGGTGCCGTAGAGATCGCGCGGCAGCGGGATGCGCGGATGCACCGCGCGGGCGCCGCCCTCGAGCCATTCGGACGGGCGGGTCAGGAGCGTGCGGATCGGCACCGCATCGTCGCCGACCTTGGCGACGAAGGACGAGTTGGCGCCGTTCTCCAGGAGGCGGCGGACCAGATAGGCGAGCAGGTCGCGATGGCCGCCGACCGGGGCATAGATCCGGCAGGGCACGCCCTCCTGCTCGGTCACGGCGCGGTAGAGGCTCTCGCCCATGCCGTGCAGGCGCTGGAACTCGAAGCCGAGCGAGGCCGCCGCGGCCCGGCCGCCGGCGCGCGCGTCGTGGCCGCCGAGTTCCATGATCTGGGCGACGGTCAGCGCGTTGTGGGTCGCGAATTGCGGATAGATGCGGTCGCGCCGGGCGAGCAGGCGGCGGGCGCAGGCCAGATAGGAGAGATCGGTCGCCGCCTTGCGGGTGAAGACCGGATAGCCGGCGAGCCCGCGCTCCTGCGCGCGCTTCACCTCGGTATCCCAATAGGCGCCCTTGACCAGGCGCACCATCAGTCGCCGGCCATAGGCCTCGGCGAGGCCGCCGATCCACTCGACCACCTCCGGCGCGCGCTTCTGGTAGGCCTGGATGGCGAGGCCGAAGCCGTGCCAGCCGGCCAGCGTCGGGTCGGCCAACACGGCGGCGATCACGTCGAGCGACAGTTCCAGCCGGTCGGCCTCCTCGGCATCGACCGTCAGATTGAGGTCGTAGGCCTTGGCGGACCGGGCGAGATCGATCATACGCGGCACCAGTTCGCGCATCACGCGCTCCTGGTTGACCGCCTCGTAGCGCGGATGCAGCGCCGACAGCTTGACCGAGATGCCCGGACGCGCCGGCAGCGCGGACGACCCCGCGGCCTTGCCGATCTTCTCGATCGCGCCGGCATAGGAGGCGAGGTAGCGGTCGGCATCGGCGGCGGTGCGGGCGCCCTCGCCGAGCATGTCGTAGGAATGGCGGTAGCCCTTGGCTTCGAGCGTGCGGGCCCGGCCGAGCGCGTCGTCGATCGTCTCGCCGAGCACGAACTGGTGGCCCATCACCCGCATCGCCTGGCGGGCGGCGGTGCGCACCGCCGGCTGGCCGAGCCGCTTGACCAGGCCGCCGAGAATGCCCTCCGGCGTGTCGCCCGGCTGCAGGATGCGGGCGGTCAGGCCCATCGCCCAGGTCGAGGCGGAGACCAGCCAGCCGTCGGACTTGCGCTCGTGGCCCTCGAAATTGGCCTGGCGCAGCTTGTCCTCGATCAGCCGGTCGGTCGTCTCCGGATCCGGCACGCGCAGGAGCGCCTCGGCGAGCACCATCAGGGCGAGGCCCTCCTTGGTGGACAGCGAGTATTCGCGCAGGAACTCCTCGACCCCGAAGGCATTGCGGTCGGTCCGGATCGCCTCGATCAGCCGGGTCGCCTCCGCATCGATGCGCGCCTCGGCGGATTCGACCAGCCGGGTCTCCTCGATCAGGCGCGCGACCAGACCGCGGTCGTCGGGCGCGAAGGCGGCGCGGAACGGTGCGGGACGGGCGGCGGAAAGGTCGGCGGCTGCGGCCATGGTCGGCTCCGGACGGTCGGGCAATGAGGATGTCCCATCATACGCCAGGAATGGCCGCGGCTTTCACCAAAGATGGAGACATCGGTCCGGCAATTTCGCTATGATCGGCGGTATGAATAGTGAAATCCCCATAGACCGAATCGACCGCCGCATCCTCTCCATCCTGCAGATGGACGGGCGCATCACGACGACCGATCTCGCCGAGCGGGTCGGACTGTCGGCGACGGCCGTCTCGGAGCGACTGAAGCGGCTGACCCGCGACGGCTTCGTGCGCGGCTACGGCGCCCGGCTCGATCCGCAGAAGCTCGGCCGCGGCCTCCTGGTCTTCGTCGAGGTCATGCTCGACCGGACCAGCCCGGACGTGTTCGATGCCTTCGCGGCGGCCGTCGCCCGCGCGCCCGAGGTGATGGAGTGCCACATGGTCGCCGGCGGGTTCGACTACCTGATCAAGTCCCGGGTGCGCGACATGGCCGCCTACCGGCATTTTCTGGCCGACGTCATCCTCGCCCTACCGGGCGTGCGCGAGACCCGCACCTATGCGGTCATGGAGGAGGTCAAGGCGACCGACATGCTGCCGATCTGACGGAACAACGGAACAGAAGGCTTGGCGGCGACACGCGGCCATGGCGGCACGGCATACCGCGGACCGCGGCACCGGACGCCGCGGATCACGCAACTGACCGCCGTTCGGACACGGAACCGTGCAGCCCCGCGCGGCTTGACCGCGGCGACGACGCGCGATCTATCCGGTGGGCGGCACGGCCTGCCGCCGACCCGGAGACCCGCCCGATGCTCGCCCGCCTCCTCGCCGCCCTGATCGGAAGTGCCCTCGGCCTCGGCCTGACCGCCGCCCGCGCGGCCGATCCCGATCCGGCCGACTGGCCCGCCGTGCTCGGCGCCGCCCGGGGACAGACGGTCTATTTCCACGCCTGGGGCGGGGAGACGCGCATCAACGACTATATCGCCTGGGCCGGCCGCGAGGCGAAGGCGCGCTTCGGGGTCGAGGTGGTCCACGTCAAGGTCGCCGAGACCGCCGCGGTGGTTTCGCGGGTGCTCGCCGAAAAGTCGGCCGGGCGCGACCGCGACGGCAGCGTCGACCTGGTCTGGATCAACGGCGCGAATTTCGCCGCCATGAAGACCGCCGGCCTGCTCTGGCCGACCGGCTGGGCGACGCGCCTGCCGAACTGGCGCCATGTCGACGTGGCCGGCAAGCCGACCACCGTCGCCGACTTCACCCTCCCGACCGACGGCATGGAGGCGCCCTGGGGCATGGCGCAGCTGACCTTCTATGCCGACACCGCCCGCGTGCCGAGCCCGCCGGCCTCGCTCGAGGCGCTGGCCGATTTCGCCCGCCGCCATCCCGGCCGCTTCACCTATCCGGAGCCGCCCGACTTCCTCGGCACGACCTTCCTGAAGCAGATCCTGGTGACCCAGACCGCCGACCGCGCCGCCCTCGCCCGCCCGCTCGACCCGGCCGAGGCGCAAGCGCGCTTCGCGCCGGTCTTCGCCTATCTGGACGCGCTGCACCCGCATCTCTGGCGTCAGGGCAAGGTGTTCCCGGCCACGGTCGCGGCCTTGCGGCGGCTGGTCGCCGACGGCGAGACCGATATCGGCTTCACCTTCAATCCGGGCGATGCGGCGACCGCCGTCCGCTCCGGCGAACTGCCGGCGACGGTGCGAAGCTTCACGCTCGTCGGCGGCACGCTCGGCAACACGCATTTCGTGGCCATCCCGTTCAATGCCAAGGCCAAGGCCGGCGCGCTGGTGCTGGCCGATTTCCTGATGTCGCCGGAGGCGCAGGCCGCCAAGCAGGACCCGAACCGCTGGGGCGACCCGACCGTGCTCGCCGTCGACCGGCTGCCGGAGGCCGACCGGGTCCGGTTCCGCGCGCTCGATCTCGGCGCGGCAAGCCTCGCGCCGGAAGCGCTCGGTCCGGTCCTGCCCGAACCGCATCCGAGCTGGACGACCGCCCTGGCGGCGGCCTGGGCGCAGCGCTACGCCGTGCGCTGAGAGGATGCGCCTCGCCGCCATCCTGGTGCTGGCCGGACTTGTCGGGACGGTCGGGCTCGGACTGGCCGGGACGCTGCTGCCGGCCTTCGGGCACCTGCCCGCGATCGGCGCGCACGGCCCGTCGCTCGACGCCTGGGTCCGCCTGCTCGCCATGCCGGGCCTCGCCCGTTCGGCCGCGACCGCGCTGGCGCTCGGCATCGCCGCCGCGACGCTGTCGCTCGCCATCGTGCTGCTCGGGCTGGCCGCCTGCCACGGCACGCGGCCGTTCCGGCTCCTCGTCCGGCTGATCGGCCCGCTGCTCTCGATCCCGCATGCCGCCGCCGCCTTCGGGCTTGCCTTCCTGATCGCGCCGTCGGGCTGGCTCCTGCGCCTGCTGTCGCCCTGGGCGACCGGCTTCGACCGGCCACCGGACCTGACCCTCGTCAACGATCCGCTCGGCCTCGCCCTGCTGGCCGGACTGGTCGCCAAGGAGGTGCCGTTCCTCCTGCTGGTCGCGCTCGCCGCCCTGCCGCAGATCGCTCCGGATCAGGCCCGGGAGGTGGCGGCGGGCTTCGGCTACGGGCGCATGAAGGGGTTCCTGGTCGCCGTCGCGCCGCGGCTCCTGCCGCGCATCCGCCTGCCGCTGCTGGCGGTCGCCGCCTATGCCAGCGGATCGGTCGACATGGCGCTGATCCTCGGCCCGACCGGCCCGGCGACCCTGCCGGTCCGGGTGCTGCGCTGGTTCGCCGAGCCCGATCTGTCGATGCGGACGGTCGCCGCCGCCGGTGCGGTCCTGCAGGCGATGGTGACCGGAATCGCCGCGCTGGCGGTCCTCGGCGTAGAGGCCGCGATCCGGCGCCGGCTCGCGGCCGCGGCCGTGTCGGGGCGGCGGCGGATCGACGATCGCGCGGCGCGGGTCCTGGTCGGCCTCGTGGTGCTGCTGCCGGTCGCCACGATCGGCCTCGGGGCCGCGGCGCTGGCGCTGTGGTCGGTCGCGACCGCCTGGCGGTTTCCCGCGGTGCTGCCCGACGGCTGGTCGCTCGCCACCTGGTCGGGCCTCGCCCCCGTCCTGGCCGGCCCGATCCGGACCAGCGCCGGGCTCGGCCTCGCCGCCGCCGCGATCGCGCTGACGGCGGTGATCGTGCTCCTCGCCGGGACGCCGCCCGGCGCCCGCCCGGCCGGGCGCGTGGCGGTGCTTCTGTTCCTGCCGATCCTGGTGCCGGAAACGAGCTGGCTGTTCGGCCTCGATGTCGCCCTGGCGGCGGCCGGCCTGCCGCCCGGGCCGGCGACGGTCCTGATCGGCCATGTCGCGCAGATCGTGCCCTACGTCCATCTCTCGCTCGCCGGTCCCTGGAGCGGGCTCGACCCGCGCCTGGAGCCGGTCGCGGCGAGCCTCGGGGCCGGGCCGCTCAGGCGCCTCGTCGCCGTCCGCCTGCCCCTGCTGGCCCGCCCGATCCTGACCGCCGCGGCGGTCGGCTTCGCGGTCAGCATCGCCCTCTACCTGCCGACCCTGGTGCTCGGCGGCGGGCGCGTCGCCACCATCACGACCGAGACCGTGGCGCTCGCCGGCGGCGCCGACCGGCGCGTCACCGGCGCCACGGCCCTGGTCCAAGCCCTGCTGCCCTTTGCCGGATTCGCCCTGGCCGGGCTCGCCGTCCGGGCCATCGCGCGCAGGCGCAGACGTCCCGTTTCCGCCTGAGCGATCTCTCCAAAGCGATTTCCTGAAGCGCGCAAAATGCTCTAAGGTCCGGCCGAATGCCGGTCGCGCTCCGCCGCCGCCGCCCCCATATCACACCCAGATTTCCAGACTTCCGAGGACCGACATGGCCGCGCCCGCGCTCGACGAACGCAAGACCATCGTGCTGACCGGAGCCAGCCGCGGCATCGGCCATGCCACGGTGAAGCGCTTCTCGGCCGCCGGCTGGCGGGTGATCACCTGCTCGCGCCAGCCCTTTTCCGACAAATGCCCCTGGCCGATGGGGCCGGAGGATCACATCCAGGTCGACCTGGCCGATCCGGTCAATGTCGGCATCGCCATCGCGGAGATGCGGCGGCGGCTGGAATCCTCCGGCGGCAAGCTGCACGGCCTCGTCAACAATGCGGCGATCAGCCCGAAGGACAAGAACAAGCAGCGGCTCGATTCGCTGTCGACGCCGATGGACATGTGGCACTCGGTCTTCCACGTGAACTTCTACGCGCCGGTCCTGCTCGCCCGCGGCCTGTTCAAGGAACTGAAGGCGGCCGGCGGCTCGATCGTCAACGTCTCGTCGATCGCCGGCACCCGGGTGCATCCCTTCGCCGGCACCGCCTATGCGACCTCGAAGGCCGCGCTGGCCGGCCTGACCCGCGAGATGGCGCACGATCTCGGCCCCCATGGCGTGCGCGTCAACGCCATCGCGCCCGGCGAGATCGACACCTCGATCCTGTCGCCCGGCACCGAGAAGATCGTCGAACAGATCCCGATGCGCCGCCTCGGCCGGCCCGAGGAGGTCGCCGACATCATCTACTATCTGTGCTCGGATTCGAGCTCCTACATCACCGGCTCGGAAATCCACATCAACGGCGGCCAGCATCTCTGAGGCCGCCGTCGCGGGGCCGGCTCACCGGATCCGGGCCGGCCAGGGCGCGCCTTCCGCGATGCGCAGATAGACCCGGCCGCGCATGCCGGCGGCGAGCGGCAGGCTGCGCGTGTCGGTCACCTCCACGGTGACGGTGACCATGCGTCCGGAAACCGCGGTGCCGTCCGCCGGCTGCGGCGCCGTGGCGCCGCCGTCCTGGGCGACCACCGAGACGACGCGGGCCGGGATCGCATTGGTCTTGAAGCCAAACAGCTCCAGCCGCGCCTCCGCGCCGATCGGCAGGTGGCCGACCGTCTCGGCGGGAAACGGGGCGATCATGGCGAGATCGGCCAGATCGGTCAGGGTCGCGACGACGCGGCCGGCCTCGATGTCGTCGTTCGGCTGCACCGCGAGACGGTCCAGGCGGCCCGCGCGCGGGGTGACAACCAGGAATTCGCCCGTCCGGCCGCGCAGGCGCAGGATCGGCGTTCCCGCCGTGACCGCCGTGCCGGGCGGAACCAGCACCTGCAGCGCCGTGCCGGCGCCGGGGCTGGCCACCGGCACCTGCGTGGCGGTGAGCACGCCCGACGCGACGGCGATGCCCGACGGCAGGGCGCGGTCCTCCCGCTCCAGCACGACCCAGTACAGCACCATGCCGGCCAGCAGCACGAGACCGAGCACGAAGGCGAGACCGGGCGCCGTTCTGCGCCGGAACTGCGATGTCTTGTCGCCCTTCAAGTCCAGCCCCTCGGCCGTTGCAGCCGGTTCGTGCGCCCCGGCCGGACCCTAATCCAGGACGGGGTGCGGGGAAATCACCAAAACGCCGGATCCCCGCTATGCCCAGGCCGCTTGGCCGGCCCGCGCCGGCGACCGGCCGCGCCGGCAACCGGCCTTCGCCGGCACCCGGCACCCGGCGTCGCGCGCGCCCGGAACCCCGGCGGCCGGGCGACGGTCCACCGGCCGGTGCGCCGGCCTCAGAGCTTCAGCCGCGGGCGGCGCATCTCGTAGAGCATCACCGCGGTGGCAACGGCGAGATTGAGGCTGTCGGCGCGGCCGGCCATGGGGATTTTGACGGTGTGGTCGCAGGCGGCGACCAGATCGTCCGGCAGGCCGGACTGCTCGTTGCCCATCAGCAGGATGCCGGGTTCGGCATAGCGCAGGCTGCGATAGTCGACCGCCCCGGCGAGATGCGTGCCGATCACCGGCACGCCGGTGCGCCGCTTCCAGGCGACGAACTCCTCGGCGGTCGCGGCGGCGAGGCCGATATTGAAGATCGACCCCATGGTGGCGCGCACGGCTTCGAGCGCGAAGGGATCGGTCGTGTCGCCGATCAGGATGACGCCGGAGGCGCCGACCGAATCGGCGGTGCGGATGATGGTGCCGAGATTGCCCGGATCCTTGACGGTCTCCAGCGCCACCCAGACGCTCGACCGGTCGAGATCGATGTCGTCGAGCCCGATCAGCCGCTGCTCGAACACGGCGACCACCATCTGCGGATTGTCGCGCCGGCTGATCTTCTCCAGCACGTCCTCGCTGACCACCAGCACCAGCGCGCCGCGGTCGACCGCCGCCCGGGCGATGCGGCGGACCATCGGCTGGTCCTTGACCTTGGCCGCATAGGCGAGCACGCGGATCGGCCAGTCCTGGTCGATCGCGTCGGCGATCAGTTTCAGGCCCTCGGCCAGGAACAGGCCGGTGCGCTGGCGCTCCTTCTTGAGCTGAAGCGCGCGCATCTCCTTGACGACCGGATTGGCGAGGCTCGAGACCTCCTTGATCTGGCCGGCACGCTGGGGCGCGGGCGGACGCGGCGGGTTCGGCCGTCTCATGGGCACCACCGGGAGAACAGCGAGGTGGCGAGACGCCGGCCGCCGGCTTCCTCGACCAGCAGCAATTCGCCCGATTCCAGCCGCCCGCCGCGCGGCGCCATCACCTCGGCGGTCAGTTCGTGGAACGACACGAAGGAGGCGCGCATGGCGTAGACGGTCAGGATCAGGAAGGACGGATCGGCCGACAGGAGATCGCGGCAGGCGGTCAGCATGGCGGGCAGGTCGGCGAACAGCTGCCAGACCTCGCCGCCGGGGCCGCGGCCGTATTTGGGCGGATCGAGCAGGATCGCGTCGTAGCGGCTGCCGCGCCGGCCCTCGCGGGCGACGAACTTGCCGGCATCCTCGCAGATCCAGCGGATCGGCAGCGCCTCCATGCCGGAGGCGGCCTGGTTCTCGCGCGCCCAGGCGATCGCCTTCTTGGAGGCGTCGACATGGGTCACCTGCGCGCCCGCGGCCGCGGCGACAAGCGAGGCGATGCCGGTATAGCCGAACAGGTTGAGGAGCTTCAGCGGCCGGCCGGCGGCGCGGATGCGCTCGGCCATCCAGGCCCAGTGGGCGACCTGCTCGGGGAAGACGCCGGTATGGCGGAACGACGTGAAGCGGCAGCCGAAGGCGACATCGCCATAGGCCATCGGCCAGGTCTCCGGCACCTGACGGGGGAAGCGCCAGCGGCCCGGCCCCTCCTCCTCGACATCGCCGGTGAAGACCGCGTCGGCCCGCTCCCAGACCGCCTCGCCGAGGCGCGGCGTCCAGATCGCCTGCTCCTCGGGCCGGACGAGCTTCATCCGCCCGTAGCGCTCCAGCTTGCGGCCATGGCCGGAATCGATCAGCGCATAGTCGTCCCAGCCGGTGGCCTCGAGCATGAGGGGCCGGGTCGGGCTGCCGAGCGGCGGCTCGGGGCGGGTCTCGTCGTGGGCGGTCATGCCTTTCCATCGCGGATCGCGCGGGCGCGGTCAACGGGCGGAATGATCTCCGCGGCAGGTCCGAAAGCAAAAGGCCCGCCCGGTCGCGAAGACCGGGCGGGCCGTGATCGGGATCGGGTCCGGCACGGCCGGCGCCCCGGGATCAGGGCACCGGTCAACCAATCAGTCAGCCGATCCGTCGGCCGATCACTCGGCCGCCGAGCGCAGCTGCGGGGCGGCGTCGCGCACGGCGCCGTCGACATGGCGCTCGAACTTCTCGAAGTTCTTCACGAACATTTCGACCAGCTTGGCGGCCTGACGCTCGAAGCCGAGCTTGTCCGCCCAGGTCTTGACCGGATAGAGCACATGCGGCTCGATGCCGGCGACCGCGGTCGGCACCTCGAAGCCGAAATAGCGGTCGCGGTAGAAGGTTGCGGTCTTCAGCGAGCCGTCGAGGGCGGCCGACAGCAGGCGGCGGGTGACCTTGATCGGCATGCGCCGGCCGACCCCGTAGGCGCCGCCGGTCCAGCCGGTGTTGACCAGCCAGCAATCGACGCCGTGCTCGGCGATCAGCCGCTTCAGGAGCGCACCGTATTCGGCCGGATGGCGCGGCATGAACGGGGCGCCGAAGCAGGTCGAGAAGGTCGCCTGCGGCTCGGTCACGCCCTTCTCGGTGCCGGCCACCTTGGCGGTATAGCCGGACAGGAAGTGATACATGGCCTGGTCGGGCGTCAGCTTGGCGATCGGCGGCATCACACCGAAGGCGTCCGCCGTCAGCATGATGATGTTCTTCGGCTGGCCGGCGCGGCCGGTCGGCGAGGCGTTCGGGATATAGTGCAGCGGATAGGCGACGCGGGTGTTCTCGGTCAGGGAGCCGTCGTCGAAATCCGGCACGCGGGTGACCGGATCGAGCGGGACATTCTCCAGCACGCTGCCGAAACGCTCGGTCGTCGCATAGATTTCCGGTTCCGCCTCGCGCGACAGGCGGATGGTCTTGGCGTAGCAGCCGCCTTCGAAATTGAAGACGCCGTCCTCGCTCCAGCCGTGTTCGTCGTCGCCGAGCAGCGTGCGGGTCGGGTCGGCCGAGAGGGTCGTCTTGCCGGTGCCCGACAGGCCGAAGAACACCGCCACGTCACCCGCGTCGCCGACATTGGCCGAGCAGTGCATCGGCATGACGCCCTGCGCCGGCAGGAGGAAGTTCAGCATGGTGAAGACGGACTTCTTCATCTCGCCGGCATAGGAGCTGCCGCCGATCAGCACGATCTTGCGCGAGAAGTCGCAGGCGATGATGGTCTCCGACCGGCAGCCGTGGCGGGCCGGATCGGCCTTGAAGCTCGGCAGGTCGATGATCGTCATGTCGGGCACGTAGTGGCGCAGGGCCGCGCGCTCCGGACGCCGCAGCATGTGCCGGATGAACAGCGAGTGCCAGGCATATTCGGTCACCACGCGCGCGGGCAGCGAATAGCGCGGATCGGCGCCGCCTTCGAGATCCTGCACGAACAGGTCCATGCCCTCGGCATGCTTGATGAAGTCGTCGTGGAGCAGCGCGAACTGCTCGGGGGTGAACTTCTTGTTGTTGTCCCACCAGACGCTGTTCTCGGTGAGGGCGTCGCAGACGACATACTTGTCGTTGGGCGACCGGCCGGTGTGCTGGCCGGTATAGGCGACCAGCGCCCCGCCGGCCGCGATCTTGGCCTCGTCGCGCCGGATCGCCTCCTCGTAGAGCTCGGGCTCCGACAAATTCCAGTGGACCGAGCCGAGATTCTTCAGCCCGATCGCATCGAGCCCCTGAGCTTCGTTCCAGGTGCCGGTCTGTTTCACGCGTTAACCCTCCGGATGCCCGCCGGCTGCCGCGGCGGGTCGATCTGCAATATCTTGCTGCGACGACGTGTCCATGCCGAATGAACAGCTCAAGTCCTCCAAATCCTTGAGACCGCTCTCGGCACGACGACGCTAGTCACACGACGCGGCTATAACAAGACATCCGAAGGTCGACAGAAGTTCCAAAGACGATTCAATCGATTGAATACCTCACCCGGATCGCGCCGTATCTGCAAGTTTCTTCAGAACTGCACGAAGTGGACCGGTATGGCGGATCGGCTCGGGATAGGCGATGCGACGGACCAGCGTTCCGGCCGGCGTGTCGAGGGCCAGGTCCAATCCCTCCGGGTCGGACCCGATCGCCCGCCAGGCCCCGTCCGGCGCACCGGCCAGCCGGGTCGCATAGAGGGCGAGCGCATCGGCATGGTCGGCATTGAGATGCTCGAGGATTTCGGTCTCCGCCCCGACGATCTCGCCGGCCTCGGCGAGATCGAGCAGCAGGTCGGCGGCCTTGAGATCGACGATCCGGCCGAAGCCGGCGACCAGGTGCCCGGTCTCGACCGCCATCCGGTAGAAGGCGAAGTCGCGGAAGCCGGCATAGCCCTCGGCCTCGGGATGGCGGGCGAGGAAGCGGCGGCGGGCCTCGGCCGGCTCGGCCAGCCGTTCCATCCGGCCGGTCAGCGTGACGCGCGCGCCGGTCAGCGGGTCGCCGGGCAGGATCGCACCGGGGCCGCGCTCGTCGAAGAGCAGCGAGGCGCGCGGATCGGCCTTCAGGTTGCGGGTATGGGCGGCGAGATCGGACAAGAGCAGCAGCGGCGCCCCGTCGGCGGCGCCCGCCACCGTCACCAGCGTCGCGAAGGGCATGCCGGTGCCGGCATCGAGCGTGGCCAGCGCTGCGCTGCGCGCCTCGCGCATCAGGCGTCTTGAGGCCGAAACGGGCGTGAATGCGGGCTTCGTCATGCGAAATTCCTCCGAATCCGGCTCTGAAGCCGGAAAATGGGCTGCTCTGCACCCCGCACCATGGGCGGGCGGCTCTCTCTCCTCTATAACGCCGCGCTTCGGAGCGGGAGCGGCTCCTCCACCCTGGCGACCGGTTTTCGACCGGTCCGATCGGGCCGGTGCCGCTGTCCCGGTCGGCGCGTCGGTATGGTCCGGCGCGTTCCGGCTCCGGGAGCGCAGGCATCATGGCGGTCGACGGCGTGGGGATCGGAAGCGGAATGCGAAGGGACGCCGGCGCCATGTCGGTCGGCCGGCATGCCATCGAGACGCTGCGGCTGGCCGGCCCGATCATCGTCGCGCGCGCGATGCTCCTGGTCATGTTCGTGGTCGATACCGCCATGGCGGGTTGGGCGGGCGCCGCGGAACTCGCCTATATGGGGCTCGGCGTCGCCCCCCAGATGGTGCTGATGCTGGTCGCGGTCGGCGCGCTGCAGTCGGTCGTGGTGCTGTCGGCCCAGGCCCAAGGGGCCGGCGACGCGACCGGCACCGGGCGGGTCTTCCGCGCCGGGCTGATCCACGCGGTCGCCCTCGGCCTGCTGGTCGGGCTGCTGTCCGTCTTCTCCGAGCCGTTCTTCCGCGCCACCGGCCAGGCGCCCGACCTCGCGCGCGGCGCCGCCCGCGTCACGGCCGCCTTCGGCTGGGGCCTGCCGGGCATGCTCGCCTTCACGGCCGTCAACCTGTTCCTGGAGGCGACCGGCCGGCCGCGCGCCGGGATGGTCATCCTGATCCTGGTCAACATCGCCAACGTGCCGCTCAACGGCATCTTCGGCCTCGGCTGGTTCGGACTGGCCGAGCCGGCCGGGGCGGTCGGCTGCGTCGCCGTCTCGGCCGCCCTGCGCTGGGTCGCCTTCCTGGGCGCGATCGGCTACCTCCTCGCCGACGAGGCGCGCCGCGGCGATCCGCGCCGGCTGGTCGTCCCGGCGTCGACCTGGCTCGCCGAGATCGCCACCCTCGGCGGCGCGGCCGGGCGCCAGATCCGCGCCGTCGGCCTGCCGATGGGCATCGCGCAGGGCGTCGAAAGCGCGGCCTTCACCACCATCGTCTTCGTCGCCGGCACGCTCGGCACCACGACCCTGGCCGCCCACCAGATCACCATGACGGTGGTCAGCCTGATCTTCATGATGGCGATCGGCACGGCGAGCGCGACCGCGATCCGGGTCGGGCGCGCGGTCGGCGCCGGCGCGGGCGCCGATGCGGCGCGGGCCGGGCGGGTCGGCATCGTCATCGGCGCCGTCATGGCGCTGCCCTTCTCGGTCTGGTTCCTGATCAACCCCGATCCGATCGGGCGGCTCTATACCGACGATCCCGCCGTCCTGGCGCTGACCCGGCAGACCTTCCTGGTCGCCGCCTTCTTCCTCAGCATCGATGCCGCCGCCGCCGTGCTGATGGGGGCGCTGCGCGGCGCCGGCGACGTCTGGCGGCCGACCATCCTGCAGACCTCCGCCTACTGGCTGGCCGCCGTGCCGATCGCCGCCGTCCTGGCCGGACCGGTCGGGCTCGGTCCGGTCGGTCTGATGGGCGGCATCGTCGCCGGCGCGGCGGTCTCGGTGGCGCTGCTCGATCACCGCTTCCGCAGGGTTTCGCGCGGCCCGCTCGGCCGCCTGTGAAGCGCCGTCACGGTTTGCGGTTCCCCGCCGGAGGCAGATGGGCTAGACCAGGGCCTGTTTCGACGCGCACGCATCACGCCTCTGTCTATCCGTCGGACGGCGCGCCACGGCGTTCGGACGATTTCGTCCAACGGGAACCGGGGCGGGAACCGGGGATAGACTGGGACGTCATGATTTGAGCGCATTCGCAGCGCTCCAAGCAGGAACCAGGCCGCGGCGCCACCGTCGCGCCCGCTCATCGCGAGGACCCATCGACGATGCCGACTATCGCTCTGGTCGACGACGACCGGAACATCCTGACCTCCGTCTCCATCGCGCTCGAAGCCGAAGGCTACCGGGTGCAGACCTATACGGACGGGGCGTCCGCGCTCGACGGGCTGAGGGCCAATCCCCCGGATCTCGCGATCTTCGACATCAAGATGCCGCGCATGGACGGCATGGAGCTGCTGCGCCGCTTCCGCCAGAAATCTGAACTGCCGGTCATCTTCCTGACCTCGAAGGACGACGAGATCGACGAGCTGTTCGGCCTCAAGATGGGCGCCGACGACTTCATCCGGAAGCCGTTCTCCCAGCGCCTGCTGGTCGAGCGCGTCAAGGCCGTGCTGCGCCGCGCCGCGCCGCGCGGGGAAGGCGTGCCGAAGCCGACCGACCAGGCCAAGATGCTGGAGCGCGGCAACCTGTCGATGGACCAGGAGCGCCACACCTGCACCTGGAAGGGCGAGCCGGTCACCCTGACGGTGACGGAATTCCTGATCCTCTATGCGCTCGCCCAGCGCCCGGGCGTGGTCAAGAGCCGCAACGCCCTGATGGACGCGGCCTATGACGATCAGGTCTATGTCGACGACCGCACCATCGACAGCCACATCAAGCGGCTGCGCAAGAAGTTCAAGGCCGTCGACGACGATTTCGAGATGATCGAGACGCTCTACGGGGTCGGATACCGCTTCAAGGAGGCGTGACCGTCCCGCCATGGACATGCGCGCCTCCGAAAGCCGGCCCGTCAAGCCCCAGAAGCCGGCGCAGAAGCGCCGGCGCGGCTGGCAGACGGCGCTCTGGCGCCTCTGGCGATCGTCGGGCACGGCCGTCTTCTCCAGCCTGACGCGCCGCATCGTCATCCTGAACCTGTTCGCGCTGATCGCGCTCCTGTCCGGCATCCTCTACCTGAACCAGTTCCGCGCCGGCCTGATCGACGCGCGGCTGGAAAGCCTGATGGTCCAGGGCGAGATCATCGCGGCCGCGGTCGCCTCCTCGGCCACCGTCAACACCGACCAGATCCTGCTCGATCCGGACGAGCTCCTGAAGCAGGACCTGACCGAGAAGCCCGAGCCGCCCGGCGACGACACGCTGTCCTCGCTCGACTTCCCGATCAATCCGGAGCGCGTCGCCCCGGTGCTGCGCCGGCTGGTCTCGCCGACCAAGACGCGCGCGCGCATCTACGATCGCGACGGCTTCATGGTGATCGATTCGCGCAATCTCTACCGGCGCGGCGACTTCGGGCCGGCAATTCCCGCCGTCGAGCCGCCGGAGACGGCGCGCTGGTTCGACCGCTTTGCCGAGGAGGTCGCCGGCTGGTTCCGCGGCACCGGCCTGCCGGTCTATCGCGAGCTCGGCTTTTCCGACGGCAAGGACTATCCCGAGGTCGCCCAGGCCCTGACCGGCGCCTCCGCGTCGGTGGTGCGGCGCACCGTCAAGGGCGAACTGATCGTCTCGGTCGCCGTGCCGATCCAGCGCAATCGCACCGTGCTCGGCTCGCTGATGCTGTCGACCCAGGGCGGCGACATCGACGCGATCGTGCGCGCCGAGCGGCTCGGCATCATCCGCGTCTTCCTGGTCGCCGCCGGCGTCACCATCCTGCTCTCGGTGCTGCTCGCCGGCACCATCGCCGGGCCGATGCGCCGGCTCGCCGCCGCCGCCGACCGGGTGCGCCGCTCGGTCAAGGCGCGCGAGGAGATCCCCGACTTCTCGGCCCGCCAGGACGAGATCGGCCACCTGTCCCGCGCCTTCCGCGACATGACCAACGCGCTCTATCTGCGCATGGACGCGATCGAGCATTTCGCCGCCGACGTGGCGCACGAGCTGAAGAACCCGCTGACCTCGCTGCGCAGCGCGGTCGAGACCCTGCCGCTGGCCCGCTCGGACGAATCGCGCGGCCGGCTCCTGGAGGTCATCCAGCACGATGTGCGCCGGCTCGACCGGCTGATCTCGGACATTTCCGACGCCTCGCGGCTCGATGCCGAGCTCGCCCGCGAGGAGGCCGCACGCATCGACGTGGTCCGGCTGGTCGAGGCGGTGGTGTCGGTCCAGCACGAACTGGCGCTGAAGCGCGACCAGGAGGTCCGCCTGATCGTCGCCAAGGATGCCGAGGGCCGGCCGCACCGGGTGATGGGCCACGACAGCCGGCTCGGCCAGGTGGTCACCAATCTGGTCGACAATGCCCGTTCCTTCTCGGCGGAGGGCGCGGAGGTGCGCGTCACCGTGCGCCGGGTCGACGACGCCATCGAGATCCTGGTCGACGACGACGGCCCGGGCATCCGGCCGGACGCGATCGAGCGCATCTTCGAGCGCTTCTACACCGACCGGCCCGAGCAGGAGGGTTTCGGCAACAATTCGGGCCTCGGCCTCGCCATCTCGCGCCAGATCGTCGAGGCCCACCAGGGCACCATCGAGGCCACCAATCGGCTCGGCCCGGACGGGGAGACGGTGCTCGGCGCCCGCTTCACCGTGCGGATCCCGGCGGCATGAGCCCGCCCCGGCCCGCCAACCTGCACGGAACGGTGGTGCTGGTCGGCGCCGACGGCATCCTGATTCGCGGCGCCTCGGGCAGCGGCAAGTCGCGCCTCGCGCTCGATCTCGTCGAGCGGGCCCGGGCGGCGGGGCGATTCGCGGCCCTGGTCGCCGACGACCGGGTCGACCTGACGGCCGCGGGCGGGCGCCTGGTGGCGCGCGTGCCGGCGGTCCTTGCCGGGCTCGTCGAAATTCGCGGCTTCGGCATCGCCCCGGTCGACTTCGAACCGGCCGCGGTGATCCGCCTGGTGGTCGATCTCGGACCCGAAGAGGCCCGGATGCCGGCCCCGGAAGCGCTGACGACCGACATTCTCGGCGTCCGGCTGGCCCGCCTGGCGGTTCCGTCCGCCGACCCCGGGGGCGCCGCCCTGGTCCTTCGGTCCATGCCGGGCCTCTTGCGATAAGTCGCGGAAACGGCTTTATGGTGCGGCACGGGAGGGAGTTCGCCCTTGAACGCCCCGCCCGCCGCAACCATCTAAGCGCCTCGGTCGAGGCGCGGGCGCAACGAGAGAAGACGGCCCGGAAGGGCAGGACCCGCGTCTCATGTGGAGCATGGCCCGATGATCGGTCTCGTCCTCGTGACTCACGGGGAGCTCGCCAAGGAATTCGTGAAGGCTCTCGAACATGTCGTCGGGCCGCAGCAGCAGATCCAGACGATCTGCATCGGTCCCGAGGACGACATGGAGCAGCGCCGGCAGGACATTCTCGATGCCGTCGCGAAGGTCAATGACGGCTCCGGCGTGGCGATCCTGACCGACATGTTCGGCGGCACGCCGTCCAACCTGGCCATCTCGGTCATGAACGGCGGCACCGTCGAGGTCGTCGCCGGCGTGAACCTGCCGTTGCTGGTCAAGCTCGCCAAGGTGCGCCAGGAGAAGCCGCTGCTGGCGGCCGTTTCCGAGGCCAAGGACGCCGGCCGGAAATATATCAACGTCGCCAGCCAGGTGCTGCAGGGCCAGTAGGCGCCGGTCGGACGTGGGCACAATCCGACTTTTGCGTCCCGCGAATGTCAGATTGACTTGACCCCGGACTCAAAGAGCGAGGGGTTCGGATTCACGAAACGGATGGAGACCATCCGTCTCGATCGAACCACCGGCGCGCGAATCGCTCGTCGATTAGGCGTAGAGACGCCACGGCATCTCGACACCGACACGATTTCACGTCTATTCGTAGCGCCGTTGCGGAAAGCGGAGAGCGGGGTCCGATGGGCGGTCCCCAGTTGAGTGAGGGCGCCGTGTCCATGGCAGATGCAGAGACTGTCGACGGGCATCTGGTCCGCGATCTGCTGATCACCAACAAGCGCGGACTTCATGCCAGGGCCTCGGCCAAGTTCGTGCAGACCGTCGAGGGCTTCGACGCCGAAGTCGAGGTCACCAAGGACAATCAGACCGTCGGCGGCACCTCGATCATGGGCCTGATGATGCTGGCCGCGAGCCCCGGCACGACCATCCGCGTCGCCGCCAAGGGCCGGCAGGCCGCCGACGCGCTGGCCGCGATCACCACGCTGGTCGAAGCCAAGTTCTACGAGGAATAGGTCCGACGCCCGACGGACGGGCCGTCTGCGCCGCCCGGGGGATGCAGGCTTGCGGGATGCGGGCTTGCGGGATGCGGGCATGCTTCGGCGCCGCCATCCCGGCCTTTCGATGTCCGGCCCGCCGTCGTCCCAGGCTGTCGAATCCCAGATTGCCGAAATCCCGGACTGCCGACATCCCAGACTGCCCAGGCTCCAGATGCCCCACCTCCCGGCCGGCCGGCATTGCGCAGATCGGCCGCCCCAAAGGGGGTGTCGTGGCCGCAGTGCCCGGCGCCCGCGGATGGACGGCCATCGGAACAAGGTCCGAACGGCGCGGCCGGCCCCGCTCGGACAGCGCTCCCGCAAACACGAACAGGCAGGGCACCATCGCGCGGCGGGCCTTGCCGCCGTGCCGACATCGGACGAGCGGCGCTCAGCCGCGCTCGCGGCCGAAATCCCGGACCAGGCCGGCCATCGCCGCCCCCGCCGCGCCTTGCGCCGCAAAACCTTCGGCGACGCCGCTGCGGTCGGCTTCCGGGCGGTTCTGGCTGACCTTCCACTTGCCCTCGATGCGCGCGATCGGGATCTCGATCCCGACGATGCCACGCATCTGCGCCGCAATGAACGGCGCCGGCGCGTCGTCGACCGCCCAGGGCTCGGGCCGCGCCGCCTCCTGCAGGGCGGTCAGGTCGGCGATCTGGGTGGCGATCCAGTCGGTGTCCTCGATCGCCCGCGCGCGGCCGTGGACCTGGACCAGCGCATAGTTCCAGGTCGGCACGACCTTGCCGGTCTCGCGCTTGGTCTCGTACCAGCCGGGCGTCACATAGCCCTCCGCCGCCTGGAACACGACCAGCACCTCGGCCCCCGCCCCGATCGTCCGCCAGACCGGATTGGCCCGCGCCACATGGCAGCGCAGCCGCCCGAACGGCCCCTCCCCGGCATCGAGCAGGAACGGAATCGGATCCGCCGTCAGCCCGCCCGGCCCGGCCACGACCAGAAGCCCGAGCGGATGCGCCCGGATCAGCGCCTGCTGGGTCGGCAGGTCGTCGACGGCAAAATGCGGCGGACGGTACATGGCGGGCTCTGGGTTCGAGGAACCCGGCGAGACTAGCGATCCCAGCAAGGCCATGAAAGGGCATCTTGAATTCGGGCATCGCCGGTGACGGCCGCAACCGACCGCAAAACGACTGACCCGGCGATCGGGAGATCGCCGGGCCCTTGTCGCGGTCGACGGGCATCAGCTGGGGAATCCGACTGCCTGCCGGCCGGACCTGGTCGCGCCCCGTGGGCGAAGCTCAGGCCTCGCTGGCGAAGCCCAGGCCTCGCTGGCGAGGCTTACGCCTCGCGGTAGAGGACGTGGTAGCGGGGGCCGTTGTCGCCGAAGGCCATGTGGGCGCCGGCGAGGAGGTGCACGGCGACGATGCGTTCGGAGGCGATGCCCTTCTCGGCCAGGGCGCCGTTGAGCGCCTCGACATTGGCCGGGGTGGTGAAGTCGCCGACCCGGAAGGCGGCGGAATTGGAACGGTGGATGTCGTGCGGCATGGCGGTCACTCGGCGGCGGTGGAGAGGGGCTGCGGATCGATGTTCATGGCATCGAGCTTCATGCGCAGGGCGACGCCGAGGCCGTAGGCCGGATCGGCGCGGTGGAAATGCACGACCTGGCGGCGGACGATCTCCTCCGGCACGCCCTGCATGGCCTCGGCGATGTTGTCCATCAGACGCTCACGCTGATCGGGGCTCATCAGGCGGAACAGGGCGCCGGCCTGGCTGTAGTCGTCATTGCCGTCGCGATGGTTCCAGCGGTCGGCATCGCCGGAGATCTTGAGCGGCGGCTCGGCGAAGCGACGGTCCTCGGCCGGGCCGCCCATGCTGTTCGGCTCGTAATAGGCGTCGCCGCGCTCCGGGATGTCGTGCAGCATCGACCCGTCGGCGTGATAGTGGGCGACCGGGCAGCGCGGCCGGTTGACCGGCAGGGCTTCGTAATGGGTGCCGACGCGGTAGCGATGCGCATCCGCATAGGCAAAGATGCGGCCCTGCAGCATCTTGTCGGGCGAGAAGCCGATGCCCGGCACGATGTTGGACGGCGAGAAGCTGGCCTGCTCGACCTCGGCGAAATAGTGCCGCGGATTGCGGTTCAGCTCCAGGATGCCGACCTCGATCAGCGGATAGTCGGCATGCGGCCAGACCTTGGTCAGGTCGAAGGGATTGTAGGCGGTCTTCTCGGCGTCGGCCTCCGGCATGATCTGGACGCACATGCGCCAGCGCGGGAAGTCGCCGGCCTCGATCGCCTCGTAGAGGTCGCGCTGGGCGCTCTCGCGGTCCTTGGCGACGACCGCCTCGCCCTCGCGGTTGGTCCAGGTCTTGATGCCCTGCAGGGACTTGAAGTGGAACTTGACCCAGAAGCGCTCGCCGCCCGCGTTGATGAACGAATAGGTGTGCGAGCCGTAGCCGTTCATGAAGCGGTAGCCCTGCGGCAGGCCGCGGTCGGACATCAGGATGGTGACCTGGTGCAGGCTCTCCGGCGACAGCGACCAGAAGTCCCACATCGCGGTCGGCGAGCGCAGGTTGGTCGACGGATGCCGCTTCTGGGTGCGGATGAAGTCCGGGAACTTGAGCGGATCGCGGATGAAGAAGACCGGCGTGTTGTTGCCGACCAGGTCCCAGTTGCCCTCCTCGGTATAGAGCTTGAGGGCGAAGCCGCGCACGTCGCGCTCGGCATCGGCCGCGCCGCGCTCGCCGGCGACGGTGGAGAAGCGCAGCAGCACCTCGGTCTTCTTGCCGAGCGCATCGAACAGCTTGGCCTTCGAATAGGCGGTGATGTCGTTGGTGATGGTCAGCGTGCCATAGGCGGCCGAGCCCTTGGCGTGGACGACGCGCTCCGGGATGCGCTCGCGGTTCTGATGGGCGAGCTTCTCGATCAGCTGCCAGTCCTGCAGCAGGAGCGGTCCGTTGCGGCCGGCGGAGAGCGAATTCTGATTGTCGGCGATCGGCGCACCGGCGGTGGTGGTCAGGGTCCGGGTCACGGGCAGTCTCCGTTCGGGTCGATGGGTCGCCGCGCACCCTCCTGTATGGTGGCGATAACGTCCAATCGAAAGATATGGCCCCCGCGATAATTTCAAATTATATAGGCCCAAACCCCCGGCCCGTGCCCCAGGGATCGGCAGTGGGTGGCCGGCCGCCTCAGGAGAACCATCCTTCGTGATTTCGCTGCGTCAGCTCCGCTATCTCGAAGCGCTCGCCCGGCACCGCCATTTCGGCCACGCCGCGGACGAGTGCGCGGTCTCCCAGCCCGGGCTTTCGCAACAGATCCAGGAACTGGAGGCCCGGCTCGGCGTCGGGCTGGTCGAGCGGACGCGCGGCAGCATCGGCCTGACGCCGGCCGGCGTCGAAGTGGTCGGGCGCGCCCGCTCCATCCTGACCGCGGTCGACGACCTGGTCGGCGTCGCCCGGCAGGCGGGCGCACCGCTGACCGGCCCGCTGCGGCTCGGCGTGATCCCGTCGATCGCCCCCTATCTGCTGCCCGCCGTCCTGCCGCTGCTGCAGGCGCGCCATCCCGCGCTGCGGCTGGAACTGCGCGAAAGCCAGACGCGCCTGATCGTCGACGATCTCGTCGACGGGCGGCTCGATGCGGTGCTGATCGCGCTGCCGTCGGGGCGCAACGATCTGGAGGAGCGGCCGCTCTTCGACGATCCCTTCGTGCTGGCCAGCGCCGCCGACCGCCGGCCGGGCGCGCCGCCCGCCATCCACGGCATCCTGGAAACCGAGCGCGTGCTGCTGCTCGAGGAGGGCCATTGCCTGCGCGATCAGGCCCTGGCGCTGTGCGGCGCGACCCGCCCGGATCTGCGCGCCCAGCTGGGCGCGACCAGTCTCGCCACCGTGCTGCAGCTGGTCGCCAACGGCTACGGGGTGACGCTGCTGCCCGACATGTCGGTCGCCGCGGAAACGCGCAACAATCCGCGCGTCGCCGTCACCCGCTTCGCGGCGCCGGAACCGAGCCGCACCATCGGCCTCGTCTGGCGCCGCACCTCGCCGCGCCGAAGGGACTACGAGGCCCTCGGCGCCCTGCTGACGGAGGCGCACGAGGCCGGGACGGCGTCACCGGTCAGCTGAGCAGGGCGACCAGCCAGTTGGGATGGAACTGCGTCCAGCCGCCGAAACCGGCGGAGCCGAAGAACATGCCGAGCAGGCCGAGCCCGGTGGCGAGGCCGAACAGCCAGCGGATGCGGATCAGCGCCGTGATGGCGAACAGCGCCAGCGAGACCGACAGCATGGCGTCGGACAGGTCGAACAGGTCGTCGCGGTCGTTCAGCGAATCGTAGGCTTCCTGCGCGGCCTTGGCCTTGGCGGCGGCCTGGTCGGCGCGCGTCTTGGAATCGTCGACCGCCTTCTGCCATTCGGCCAGCGCCTTGGCGACCCGCTCGGGATAGGGCTCCGGCGTCACCGCCTTGGTCTGCGACAGCATGTATTCGCCGAGCACACGGCGCTGCTGACGCGCCTGATAGACGTTCCAGTTGTCGAGGACCTCGCTCTGGGCTTTCTGCATGGCCTGGACGATGTTGTCGTCCTTGACCTTCGAAACCGCCATGAAGGCCGAGATGAGCGCCACCGCGATGGCGATCATGTTGTTGAAATGATCCCGCGATTCCTGGCTTTCCGGCCGGTGCGCCGCCGCGTCCGTCATGGTCCCCTCCGTCAGTTCCCTTACGTCGCGATGCCGGCAGATTGCGGCTGCGGCAAGGCTGTCGGTAACCTGACGGCAATGCCGGTCCGCGCGGCGGATCGGCTCACATCGGGGTGACTTCGACGGCCGTTCCATAGGCCAGCACTTCGGTCAGGCCCTGGCCGATATCGGTCGATTCGAACCGGAAGCCGATGATCGCGTTGGCGCCGAGGCCCGAGGCATCCTTCATCATCTTCTCGAAGGCCTGCTTGCGGGCCTCCTCGCACAGCTCGGTATAGATCGAGATGTTGCCGCCGAAGATGGTCTGCAGCGAACCGAGGAAATTGCCGACGATCGAGCGCGAGCGCACCACGATGCCGTGGGCGATGCCGATCTCGCGCACGACGCGGTAGCGCTGGAAGCCGAAGCCGGTGGTGATGAAGTCGCTGCGGATCATGGAACCCTCCGTCGGGAACGGATCGCCACTCTAGCGCCCGCATGTTTCAGGACCGTTCCATGCCCGGCAAAGATCGGAAACCACGTTCGCCGAGGGATATAAAGAAATCTTTATATCCTTGTTGCCGGATTTCACCGGCTCGGCTATAAGCCCGCTCGACGACAGACGTCCCGCAGCAGCGGGCGCCTGCGGGATCCCGTATGTCGGCCGCGGAAGGCCGCGGCCCGGAGTGCTCCATGACCACCACCAACGACTTTTCCGTGAAGGATCTCAGCCTGGCCGATTTCGGCCGCAAGGAGATCGCGATCGCCGAGACCGAGATGCCGGGCCTGATGGCCGTGCGCGCCGAATACGGCATGGCGCAGCCGCTCAAGGGTGCCCGCATCGCCGGCTGCCTGCACATGACGATCCAGACCGCGGTGCTGATCGAGACCCTGCAGGCGCTCGGCGCCGAGGTGCGCTGGTCGTCCTGCAACATCTTCTCGACCCAGGACCATGCCGCCGCCGCGATCGCCGCGCGCGGCACCCCGGTCTTCGCCCACAAGGGCGAGAGCCTGGAGGAATACTGGGACTTCGTCGCCCGCACCTTCGAATGGCATGACGGCGGCGTGCCGAACATGATCCTCGACGACGGCGGCGACGCGACCATGTACGTCATCCTCGGCGCCGAAGCCGAGAAGGACGCCTCGATCCTCGCCGATCCGAAGAACGAGGAGGAGATCGTCTTCTTCGCGACCATCAAGCGCCGCCTGGCCGCGGCGCCGGGCTGGTTCGCCAAGACCCGCGACGCGATCCGGGGCGTCTCCGAGGAGACCACCACGGGCGTGCATCGCCTCTACCAGCTGATGGAACAGGGCCGCCTGCCCTTCCCGGCGATCAACGTCAACGACAGCGTCACCAAGTCGAAGTTCGACAATCTCTACGGGTGCCGCGAAAGCCTGGTCGACGCCATCCGCCGCGGCACCGACGTGATGCTCGCCGGCAAGACCGCGGTCGTGTGCGGCTACGGCGATGTCGGCAAGGGCTCGGCGGCCTCGCTGCGCAACGGCGGCGCGCGCGTGATCGTCACCGAGATCGACCCGATCTGCGCCCTGCAGGCGGCCATGGAGGGCTACGAAGTCCAGACCATGGACGACATGGCGCCGAAGGCCGACATCTTCGTGACCGCGACCGGCAACAAGGACGTGATCACCATCGACCACATGCGGGCGATGAAGAACAACGCGATCGTCTGCAATATCGGCCATTTCGATGCCGAGATTCAGATCAGCGCCCTGCGCAATTACAAGTGGGACAACATCAAGCCGCAGGTCGATCACGTCGAGTTCCCCGACGGCAAGCGGATCATCGTCCTGTCGGAAGGCCGTCTGGTCAATCTCGGCAACGCCACCGGCCACCCGAGCTTCGTCATGTCGGCGTCCTTCACCAACCAGACGCTCGCCCAGATCGAGCTGTGGCAGAATGCCGGCCGCTACGAGAACAAGGTGTTCACGCTGCCGAAGCGCCTCGACGAGAAGGTCGCCGCCCTGCATCTCGACAAGCTGGGCGTCAAGCTGACCAAGCTGTCCGGCGAGCAGGCCGCCTATATCGGCGTGACCTCCGAAGGTCCGTTCAAACCCGACCACTACCGGTATTGAGCCGCCTCCGGCTTTAATCAATATCTTGAGACCGCACCGGAATACGGTGCGGTCTTTCAATTTTTACCGATCGGACTCTCCCCAGCCGTCCGGCGACGGGTTATCGTCGGAGCGATTCGACAGGACGAAGGCCGTTGAACGGCCGCGGTGCCTCGGAATCGCGTTCCATTTCACGTCTCAGGCAGGGAAAGGACCCTCGGCATGGCACCGCGGAGGCGAGCACGGATTCGGGCAAGGTTCCCGAAATTCGACGCCGTTTTCGGCCAGACCGCGCATGCCCGGCTTGTCGTCCCGACCGTCCGCCCGCCGTTCGCTCACGATTTCGCCCGGCACTGCGCCGCCGGACTGGCCGCCCTGCCGACCCTGGCGCTGCCGGCCTTCGCCGCCGCCGCCGAGGACACCGCCGTCACCGTCGGCAGCCTCTACTCCCACGAGATCATGCTGACCGCGCTCTTGACCGGCGTCCTGACCGTCGCGGTCGCCAGCGCCGTCGGCATGATGCGGGTGCGGACGCGGCAGGAGCGCGAGATCGACCGGCTGAAGGCCGAGAACCGCGACATCCGCGCCCTCGCCGATCGCGCCGAGGGCCTGCTTGATGCCGGGGACCAGCTGGTCGTGGTCTGGTCGGGACCGGAGGAACCGCCGGTCATCGTCGGCTCTCTCGACCCGGCCGCGGGCGCGCCGAAGGCACGCGGCAGCTTCCTGGCCTTCGGGTCCTGGCTGTCGCGCGAAAGCGCCGCCGATCTCGACCACCGCATCGCCGCCCTGCGCGAGCGCGGCACGCCCTTCGCGATCGAACTGGCGACGACGTCGCACACCTATATCGAGGCGATCGGACGCATCGGCGGCGGCCGGCCCTTCGTCCGCTTCCGCGATCTCTCCGCCGAGCGCATCGCCTTTGCGGATCTGAAGGAGCGCCACCAGCATCTGGTCGGCGAGGTGCAGACGATCCGCGCCATGCTGGACGCCGCGCCGATGCCGGTCTGGCTGCGCGACGCCAGCGGCAAGATCACCTGGGTCAATCCGGCCTATGCGCAGGCGGTGGAAGCATCCGACCCCGATGCCGCCGCCGTGCGCGGCCTGGAACTGCTCGACCGGGCCGCGACCGACGCGGTGGCGCGCCTGCGGGTACAGGCGCCGACCGTCCATGCGCGCCTGCCGCTGGTGGCCGCCGGCCAGCGCCGGGTGTTCGACGTGGTCGACGTGGCCGGACGCGACGGCTCGGCCGGCATCGCCACCGACATCTCCGACCTGGAACGCATCCAAGCGGAATTGCGCCGGACCATCGACTTTCACGCCCGCACGCTCGATCAGCTGGCCACCGCGGTCGCCATCTTCGGCGCCGACAAGCGGCTCGAATTCTACAATGCCGCCTATCGCGGCCTGTGGAACCTCGACACCGCCTTCCTGGACGGACGCCCCGAGGACAGCCGCATCCTCGATCAGCTGCGCGCCGCGCGCAAACTGCCCGAGCAGGCCGATTTCCGTCTCTGGAAGAAGGAGATGCTGGCCGCCTACCAGTCGCTGGAGGCGCGCGAGCACTGGTGGCACCTGCCCGACGGGCAGACGCTGCGCGTGATCGCCAATCCGCATCCGCAGGGCGGCGTCACCTATGTCTACGAGAATGTCACCGAACGGCTCGAACTGGAGAAGCGCCACAACGCGCTGGTTCGCGTCCAGGGCGAGACGCTCGACCACCTGAACGAGGCCGTGGCGGTGTTCGGCTCCGATGGCCGGCTGCGCCTGTGGAACCCGCCCTTCGTGCAGTTCTGGGCGCTGGACGAGAACCGCCTCGCCGCCCGCCCGCACATTTCCGAGGTGATCGGCGACTGCTCGCGCCTGCACGACCACGCACAAAGCTGGCTCGAGGTGAAGCTCGCCGTCACCGGCCTCGCCGACAACCGGACCCGCCTGGTCGGGCGCATGGACCGGCGCGACGGCCTGACGCTCGAATATGCCGCCGTGCCGCTGCCGGACGGCGCCACCATGGTGACCTTCACCAACGTCACCGACTCGGTCAACGTCGAACGCGCCCTGATGGAGAAGAACGAGGCGCTCGAGGAGGCCGATCGGATCAAGACCGACTTCGTCGGACTGGTCTCCTACGAACTGCGCTCGCCGCTGACCAACATCATCGGCTTCGCCCATCTGCTCGCCGACAACAAGACCGGCCCGCTCAACGACAAGCAGCGCGACTATGCCGGCCACATCATGACATCGAGCCAGGCCTTGATGATCATCGTGGACGACATCCTGGATCTGGCGACCATCGATGCCGGCATCATGAAGCTCGATCTGGTCGAGACCGACGTCGCGGCGGCCGTCTCGGGCGCCGTCGAGGGCGTGCGCGACCGGCTGGATGCCGCCGCGATCCGGCTCGCCACCCGCATCGCCCCGGATGTCGGCTCCTTCGTCGCCGACCAGAAGCGCGTCCGGCAGATCCTGTTCAACCTGCTCTCCAATGCCATCCGCTTCTCGCCCGAAGGCGGCGAGGTCCGCGTCAGCGCGGTGCGCGACGGCGACGACCTGGTGCTGAGCGTCGAGGATGACGGCATCGGCATCCCGGCCGACCAGCTGCGCACCGTGTTCGACCGCTTCCATGCCCGCCGCCAGGGCCCGAACCGCGGCGGGGCGGGTCTCGGCCTGTCGATCGTGAAGAGCTTCGTCGAGCTGCACGGCGGCTCGATCGCGATCCACTCGGCCGAAGGGCACGGAACCGCGGTGACCTGCCGGTTTCCCGGCGCGCGCCATCTCGACGATCCGGTCGTCACGCACACCGCGGCGGAATGAGCCGATGAACCAGCCGGCGGCGCCCTGGCGCCTCAGCATCGACCTGGCCGACGAAGCCGCGACGGTGCGTCTGGCCGAGGACATCGCCGCGATCCTCCGGCGCGGCGACGTGATCGCGCTCGACGGCGATCTCGGCGCCGGCAAGACCACCCTGGCGCGCGCCCTGATCCGGACGCTGGCCGGCGACGCCGCGCTCGAAGTGCCGAGCCCGACCTTCACGCTGGTGCAGAGCTACACCCTGCCGCGCTTCGCGCTCGCCCATTTCGACCTCTACCGGCTCGGCGGCGCCGACGAGATGGCCGAGCTCGGCCTCGACGAAGCGCTGGCCGACGGCGCCGCCCTGGTCGAATGGCCCGAGCGGGCGGAGGGCGAACTGCCGATGGACCGGCTGACGCTGGCGCTCAGCGACGGTCGGACGCCGGATGCGCGCGTCGCCACCCTGTCCGGCCCGGAAGAGGTCTGGCGCGACCGGATCGAGCGGACCTTCGCCATCCGCGCCTTCATGGCTGCGGCCGGGTGGGGCGATGCCACCCGGCGCTACCTGCAGGGCGACGCCTCGGCGCGGGCCTATGAGCGGCTGGCCGGCCCGGCCGGCCGCGCCATCCTGATGAACCAGCCGGCCGAAACCGACGACGCGGCCGGGCAGGCGCGCCGGGGCGCCCGTGCCGCCGCGAAGCTCGCCGAGGATACGCGGCCGTTCCACGCCTTCGCGCTCGGCCTCGGCGAACGCGGCTTCTCGGTGCCGACCGTCCGCGCCCACGATCCCGAGCGCGGCTTCATGCTCCTGGAGGATCTCGGCAACGACTTCTGCGTCGCCGGCGATCCGCCGGCGCCGATCCCGGAACGCTACCGGATTGCTGTCGAGGTGCTGGCGCGGCTGCACGGCCTGGACCTGCCGGCGCGCCTCGACGACGGCTGCGGCGGCGCCTATGCGATCCCGGCCTATGATCGCGGCAACCTGACCGCCGAGATCGGCGTCTTTCTCGACTGGGGCCTGCCGCATCTCCTCGGACGGTCCGCAACGCCGGATGAGCGCGACAGCTTCCTGGCCGCCTGGTCGCCGCTGTTCGACGAGGTCCTGGCCGCCCCGACGACCTGGTGCCTGCGCGACTACCACTCGCCGAACCTGCTCTGGCTTGCGGACCGCGAGGGCCACCGGCGCATCGGCATTCTCGACTTCCAGGATACTATCGTGGGCCATCCGGCCTACGATCTGGTCTCGATCGCCCAGGACGCCCGCGTCACCGTCCCGCCGGACCTCGAAGCCGGGCTGCTGGCGCACTATCTGGCGCTGCGCACCGCCGCCGATCCGGCCTTCGACGCGAGCGCCTTCCGCCGGGCCTACGCGATCCTGTCGGTCCAGCGCAACACGCGCATCCTCGGCGTCTTCGCCCGGCTGAAGAACCGCGACGGCAAGCCCGGCTACATGCGGCATTATCCCCGGCTTTGGGACTATCTCGACCGATCCCTGCGCGAAGGCGTGACGCTCGGCGTGAAGCTCTGGTATGACGCGCACGTCCCCGTGGCCTCGCGCCTGCGGGTGCCGTGAGCCATCGCATCCAGAGCTGTTCCGACCATGACCCATCCGACCCAGGTGAAGCGCCCCGAGGCGAAGCGACCGACCCGCGCCATGATGCTCGCGGCCGGGATCGGCAAGCGCATGCGCCCGCTGACCGCCACCACCCCCAAGCCGCTGATCGAGGTCGCCGGCAAGGCGCTGATCGACCACGGTCTCGACCGCCTGGTCGATGCCGGCGTCGAGACCGTGGTGGTCAACGTCCACTATCTCGCCGATCTGGTCGAGTTCCACGTCCTCAAGCGGGCTGAGCCGAAGGTTCTGATCTCCGACGAGCGCAGCGGTCTCCTGGAGACCGGCGGCGGCATCGTCAAGGCGCTCGACATGATCGGGCCGGACCCGTTCTTCCTGTTCAATTCGGACAGCTTCTGGATCGACGGCTACGCCGACAATCTCGAACTGCTGGTCGAATTCTGGGACGAGGCGACGATGGACATTCTGCTCCTGCTGTCGCCGACCGTCACCGCATCCGGCTACGACGGCCAGGGCGACTTCACCATGGACCCGCTCGGCCGCCTGGAGCGCCGCATCGAAGGCCGCGTCGCCCCCTTCGTCTATGCCGGCACGGCGATCATCCACCCGCGCATCTTCGCCGGTACAGCCCAGGGTCGGTTCTCGCTCAACAAGTTCTTCGATCGCGCGCTCGAATCGGGCAGGCTCTACGGCGTGCACATGGACGGCATCTGGCTTCACGTCGGCACGCCGGAGGCGATCCGCGAGGCGGAGGAGACCATCCGGCACAGCGCGGCGTGACGGCCCGACCGCGGGCGGAGCAGCATGGCAGGCAGCGATCCTGAGGCGGAGGCAGGCCCGGAGGCCCGGCGGCACCCGCGCGTCCTGACCATCGATCCCGGACTGCCCTTCCTCGCCACCCTGGTCGATGCGCTGTTCGCCGGCCAGATCGTTCCGGACTTCCGCTTCGACCCGGCCGGATCGCCCAACCCGGACGGAAGGTCCGACCCGGACGCAAGGTCCGACCCGGACCTGGGGTCCGACCCGCTGGCGCTCGCCGACGTGACCATCCTGGTGCCGACGCGGCGTGCCGCGCGCGCCCTGCGCGGCGTGATCCTCGACCGCCTCGGCGGTCGTGCCGCGATCCTGCCGCGCATCGCCCCGCTCGGCGACATCGACGAGGATGCCGGCCTGATCGACGCCGAAGGCTCGGCCGCCTTCGCGCGCGATCTCGAACCGGAGGTCGACGGCCTGGAGCGGCTGCTCGGCCTGACCCGGCTGGTGGTCGCCTGGACCGAGACGCTCGCCCGCGATCTCTTCAACCCGGTCACCGACGCCGCACCGACCTTCCCGGCCTCGCCGGCGGAGGCCGCCCATCTCGCCCGCGCGCTGCTGACCCTGATGGACCAGGTCGAGACCGAGGGCGCCGACTGGGCGAAGCTCGCATCGATCGTGCCGGAGGATCACGCCGCCTTCTGGTCCCTGACGCTGTCCTTCCTGTCCATCGTCACCGAGCATTGGCCGGCCTTCCTGGCCGAACGCGGCCTGGCCGACCCGGCCCGCCAGCGCAACCGCGCCGTCCGCCGCGAGGCCGAGCGGCTGGCCGCCGCGCCGCCGAAGGGGCCGGTAATCGCCGCCGGCTCGACCGGCTCGATCCCGGCCACCGCGGCGCTGCTCGCCACCATCGCGAGCCTGCCGCGCGGCGCGGTCGTGCTGCCGGGCCTCGACCGCGGGCTCGATGCCGACAGTTGGAATGCGATCGGCGGTCCGGATCATGGCCAACCGGCCTATGGCCACCCGCAATACGGCCTGAAGCAATTGCTCGATCGCGGCTTTCGCATCGACCGCAGCGCGGTCGAGCCGGTCGGACCGGCCGTGCCGGAGGCGCTGGCGCTGCGCGCCCGGGTCGTCGCCGAGGCGCTGAAGCCCGCCGGCACCACCGAGACCTGGCCCGGCTTCCGCGCCACCGTCGGCGGGCTCGCGCCCCTGCAGGCCGCCTTCGCGGGCGTCGGCCTGATGGAGGCCCGCTCGGAGGCCGAACAGGCGCTGGCGATCGCGCTCGCCTTGCGCGAAGTCCTGGAGACCGACGGCCGCACCGCCGCCCTGGTCACGCCCGACCGCACGCTCGCCCGCCGGGTCGCCGCCGAACTCGGCCGCTGGGGTCTGGCGGTCGACGATTCCGCCGGCGTGCCGCTGCTCGAAACCCCGCCCGCCGTGCTCGCCCGCATGGTCGCCGAGGTCGCCTGCGGCGGCTTCGAGCCGGTCGCGCTGGTCGGCCTGCTGCAGCATCCGCTCGCCGCCTTCGGGATGGAGCGGGCCGCGGCACGACGCGCGGCGCGCGCGCTGGAGATCGCCGCCCTGCGCGGACCCCGCCCGGGTGCCGGCAGCGAGGGGCTGGCGGCCGCCTTCGCCGAACGCCGGCACGCCTACGACACCCGCACGGCGCGCGACTCCAGTCCGCAGCGGCGGCGGCTCGGCACCGCCGGTTGGCAGGCGGGCGAAGACCTGATCGACCGGCTCGCCGCCGCGCTCGGTCCGCTGGAGCGGGCCGCCGCCGCCCCGGGCCGGGTCCCGCTGGCCGATCTGCTCGGCCTTCACGCGGCGGCGCTGCGCGCCGTGGCGGCGGATGCGGACGGTTCCGACGCCCGGCTCTTCGAGGGCGAGGCCGGCGAGGCGCTGGCGACGGCGCTGGCCGGGCTGATCGAAGCCGCGCGCGCCGACGCCTTCACCATCTCGCTGCGCGGGTCGGACTATCCGGCCTTCTTCGAGGCGCTGATCGGCCACCAGCCGGTGCGCCGCCGCGCCGCCGGCACCGGCAGCCGGATCGCCATCTGGGGTCCGCTGGAGGCGCGCCTGCAGAGCGTCGACCGGCTGATCCTGGCCGGGCTCGACGAGGGCACCTGGCCGGCCGTCACCCGCGCCGATGCCTGGCTGTCGCGCCCGATGAAGCGCGAACTCGGCCTGGAAGCGCCGGAAAGGCGCATCGGCCTGGCGGCGCATGACTTCGTCGAAGGCGTCACGGCGCCGGAGGTGATCCTGTCGCGCAGCGCGCGGTCCGGCGGCGCCCCGACCGTGCCGTCGCGCTGGCTGCAGCGGCTCCTCGCCGTGGTCGGGCCGGACATCGCCGCGTCCTTACGCGCGCGCGGCGCCGTCCACCTGGACCGCGCCCGCCGGCTCGACCGCCCGGCCGCCGCCCCGGCGCCGGCCGCCCGGCCCGAGCCGAAGCCGCCGGTCGAGGCGCGGCCGAACCGGCTCTCGGTGACCGAGATCGAGACCCTGATCCGCGACCCCTACGCGATCTATGCCCGCCACGTCCTGCGCCTGCAGCCGATGGAAGAGCTCGCGGAGGCCCCGGACGGCGGCGACCGCGGCAGCATCGTGCATGAGGTGCTGCACCTTTTCGTGGCCGGGCGGCAGGCAGAGAGCCCGTCGGAGGCCCAGGCGCGCTTCATGCGGCTCGCCGACGACGCGCTGGAGGCCTATGCGGCCTTCCCGGAGGTGCTGGCGCTGTGGCGGCCGCGACTGGAGAAGATCGGCGCCTGGTTCATCGCCCAGTTCGAGCGGCCGCGCGCCGGGGCAATCGCCGACAGCCTGCTGGAGCAGCGCGAGGCGCTCGACCTGCCGGTCGACGGCACGCCCTTCACGCTGGTCGGCCGCGCCGACCGCATCGACCGGTTCAAGGACGGCGGGCTCGGCATCCTCGACTACAAGACCGGCACCGTGCCGTCCGCCGCCCAGGTGCAGAGCCTGCTCGCACCGCAATTGCCGCTGGAGGCCGGCATGGTCCGGCAGGGCGCCTTCGGCGCCGACCTCGCCGAGCGGCCGATCGCCATGCTCGCCTATGTCAAGCTGTCCGGGACCGGGGCCGGCGGTGCGGTCACCGACGTGACGCTGCCGATCCGCGGCGGCGGTCCTCCGCCGAGCGCGGACGAACTCGCCGCCATGGCGCTCGACCGGCTGCGGCGGCTGGTCGGCCACTACCGCAATCCCGCCACCGGCTATCCGTCGCGGCCGCGCATCCAGTTCCAGCGCGACACCGACGGCCCCTACGACCATCTCGCCCGGGTCAAGGAATGGGCGGCCGGCGAAGGGGGCGAGAGCGAATGAGCGGCGCCCGCATCGTCGTGCCGAAGGACACCGCCGACCGCCAGCGCCGGGCGAGCGATCCGCGTGCCTCGGCCTGGGTGTCGGCCAATGCCGGCTCGGGCAAGACCCATGTGCTGACCCGGCGGGTGATGCGCATCCTGCTCGCCGGCACGCCGGCCTCGAAGATCCTCTGCCTGACCTTCACCAAGGCGGCGGCGGCGACCATGTCCAACCGCGTCTTCGACGATCTGGCCAAATGGGCCGTCGCCGACGACGCCAGCCTCGTCCGCAGTCTGGCCGACGTGACCGGCACCGACCCGGCTCCGGGCGACCTGATCCGGGCGAGGCGCCTGTTCGCCTCCGCGATCGAGACGCCGGGCGGGCTCAAGATCCAGACCATCCACGGCTTCTGCGAACGCATCCTGCAGCAGTTCCCGATCGAGGCCGATCTCGCCGGCAATTTCGAGATCCTCGACGAGGCCGGCGAGCGCGAGCTGATCGACCGCGCCCGCAACCGCATCCTGGTCCGCGCCGCCGCCGAGGGGCCGGACGGGCATCTCGGCGCCGCCCTGGTCGACGTCATCGACACGGCCGGCGAGGACGGCTTCACCAGCGCGCTCGACGAACTGGTGCGCCGGCGCGACAGCTTCCGCCGCGCCTTCCGCACGGCGGAGATCGGCGATTTCGCGCGCATCGAAGGCCTGCTCGGCACGGCCCTCGGCCTGCCGCCCGGCGAGACGCCCGAGACGGCGGCGGACGCCATTCTGCAGTCGCCGGACTTCGCCGGCCCCTGGCTCGACCGGCTGATCGCCACCGCCGGCCAGTCCGACAAAGCGACCGACATCGCCCTGGCGACCGCCTTCGGGGCGGCGCGGGGCGCGGCGCCGGAGGCCGCCCGCGAGGCCTGGCTCGACATCTTCCTGACCAAGGACCGCAAGCCGCGCGCGGCAAGCCGCTTCGCGACCAAATTCGTCAAGGACCGGATCGGCGACCTGGAGGAGCGGCTCGATCGCGAAGGCGCCCGCCTCTCCGGCCTCGTCGACCGGCTGGTGGCGCATCGCGCCCGCGCCGCGACGCTGGCGCTGATCGCGCTCGGCGACGCCGTGCTGGCCGACTACGAGAGCTCCAAGCGGGCGCGCGGGGCGCTCGATTTCGACGACCTGATCGCCCGCACGCTGCAGCTCCTGTCGCGCTCGGAGGCCGCCGCCTGGGTCCAATACAAGCTCGACCGCGGCATCGACCATGTCCTGGTCGACGAGGCGCAGGACACCAGCCCGCGCCAATGGGCGATCGTGCGCCAGCTGACCGAGGAATTCTTTGCCGGCGAGGGCGCGCGGCGCGGCCGGACGATCTTCGCGGTCGGCGACGAGAAGCAGTCGATCTACTCGTTCCAGGACGCCGCCCCGAAGGAATTCGGCGCCAACGAGGCGCATTTCGCCATCGCGGTGCCGCGCGGCGGCGGCCGCTTCGACCGGGTCCCGCTCGATCTTTCCTTCCGCTCGACGCCGGACGTGCTGGAGGCGGTCGACCGGGTCTTCGCCGCGCCCGAGATGCAGGCCGGCGTCGCCGGCGGCGGCTGGCAGCGGCACCTCGCCGTGCGCGCCTCCGCACCCGGGATGGTCGAGATCTGGCCGCCGGTGATGCCGGTGGCGCTGAGCGAGCCGGAGGATTGGACCGCCCCGATCGACCGGCTCGGTGCCGCCGCGCCGCCGCTCCTGCTTGCCCGGCGCATCGCCGACGAAATCGAGCGGCTGACCGCGCCGGGCTTCCGGCTGGAGGGCACCGGGCGGCCGGTCCGCCCGCGCGACGTGCTGATCCTGGTCCGCAAGCGCGGCGCCTTCGTCGAGGCCATGAACCGGGTGCTGAAGGAGCGCGGCATTCCGGCCGCGGGTGCCGACCGGCTGCGACTGACCGACCATATCGCGATCGAGGATCTGGTCGCGCTCGGCCGCGTCGTGCTGCTGCCGGAGGACGACCTGTCGCTCGCGACGGTGCTGAAGAGCCCGCTGATCGGCCTCTCGGAGGAGCAGCTCTACCGGGTCGCATCCCGGCGCGAGAACGACCGGACGGCGCTCTGGGACGCGCTGCGCGCGGCCGCCGGGGACGGTACGGCGGGCGACAGTGTGACGGGCGACCGTGCGGCGGGCGGCGATCCCGGGAGCGACGCATCTGCGGATGCGGAGGGAGCCGGCGGGGCAACCGACCCGGCAGCCGCGGAGGCCTATCGCCGGCTGGCCGGCTGGCGCCGCCGCGCCGATCTGGTGCCGCCGTTCGAGTTCTATGCCGGCATCCTGTCGGCGGAGGGGGGCCGCCAGCGCATTGCCGCACGGCTCGGGCCAGAAGCCGACGACGTAATCGACGAATTCCTGGCCGCCGCGCTCGCCCATGACCGCGTCGCCGCGCCGAGCCTCGCCGGCTTCCTGGCCGCCTTCGCGGCGAGCCCGCCGGAGATCAAGCGCGAACTCGACGAGGCGCGCGACGAGGTGCGCGTGATGACCGTGCACGGCGCCAAGGGGTTGGAGGCGCCGGTGGTGTTCCTGGTCGACGGCGGCTCCAAGCCGGTCAATGCGCGCCATGCGCCGAAGCTGGTCGCCGTGCCGGTCGTGGCCGCGGCCGGGCTCGATGCCGTGCCGCTCCTGGTCTGGTGCCCGCGCAAGGAGCTCCGCTCCGCCCGGATCGAGGCGGCGATCGCCGACTGGCAACGCGAGCAGGGCGAGGAATACCGCCGCCTGCTCTATGTGGCCATGACGCGCGCCGCCGACCGTCTCTATGTGGTCGCCCATGCCGGCCGGAGCGGGCTCGACGACGAGTGCTGGTTCCGCTCGATCGACCTGGCCCTGTCGCCGTCTCCCGAAGCCGTCCGGATCGAGGCGCCGGACCGCACGCTCCTGGCGACGCGCTGGCGCGCGGCCGAGCGCCCGCCGGTGCCGCCGGTCGCCGACACGGCGGCGGTCGGGCCGGTCGAAAGCCCCCTGCCCGACTGGATCGCGCGCCCGGCACCCTCGGTCGCCGGTCCGGAGCTGCTGCGGCCGTCCAAGGCCCTGGCCGAGATCGCCACCAAGGAGGCGCTGCCGGCCTATCCGGCGGTCAGCGCCTTCGAGGCAGCACTGGCGCCGGAATCCTTCGAGGCCCGGCGCGGCCGGGTGATCCACAAGCTGCTCGAAGTCCTGCCCGACATGGCGGCGGAGCGGCGGCGGATGGCCGCGGAGGCCTTCGTGGCGCGCACGCTCGCCGACAGCGAGGCCGCGGACCGGGACCGGCTGGTCGACGAGGTGCTGCGCGTGATCGAGGACGGGGCCTTCGCGGCCCTGTTCGCGCCCGGCTCGCGCGCCGAGGTGGCCATCGCCGGCGAGATCGCCCTCGCCGACGGCACGCGCCGCGCCGTCTCGGGCCAGATCGACCGGCTCGCCGTCTCCGCGACGGATGTCGTCGTGCTCGACTACAAGACCAACCGCAACCCGCCGGCCGATGCCGCCGGCACGCCGCGCGACTATCTCGCCCAGATGGCCGTCTACCGGCGCGTGCTCGCCGACATCTTCCCCGGCCGGCGCATCCGCTGCGCGATCCTGTGGACCGCGCGGCCGTCGATCGCCGAGCTCGATCCGGCCGCGCTCGACGCGATGGCGGCCGGGCTCTCCTTTTCGTGACGGCAGGCTTGTGGCGCGGTCTTCTTGACGCTACCCGGCCCGGTTCCTACCTTGGTCCATCCGATGCATACTTGCGGCGCGTGAAGCGCCCGTTCCGAAAGGCCTTTCCCATGGCGTCCGAGAAAGTCACCGATTCGTCGTTCGAAGCCGACGTGCTCAAGTCCTCCGAGCCCGTGCTGGTCGACTTCTGGGCCGAGTGGTGCGGCCCGTGCCGCATGATCGCCCCGGCGCTCGAGGAGATCTCGACCGAGATGTCCGGCAGCGTGAAGATCGCCAAGCTCAACATCGACGACAACCAGCGCATCGCGCAGGTCTATGGCGTGCGCTCGATCCCGACCCTGATCCTGTTCCGCGACGGCAAGCCGGCCGCCAACCTGGTCGGCGCCTATCCGAAGAACAAGATGGTGGAATGGATCAAGACCAACATCGCCTGATCCGCCGTCCTTCGGCGCGCTCGTCTGTCGCGACGCCCCGGCCCCGGCCGGGGCGTTTGCGTATCGGCCGACGGATGGCTTGATTTCGCCGCTGCGAAACCTCAAATGCACGGCCGGAACCGAACCCGAATCCGGCCTGTTGATTGAGGACGCCATGAGCGACGAAACCCGTTCGAACACCACCGCGGCGGATCAGACCGAAGCGGCGGCCGCGGGCGCGCCGACGCCCGACGCCGCCCCCGCCGAGACCGCCACCCCCGATCCGACCGAACAGCTGCGCGCCGAACACGCCGAGATGAAGGATCGCCTGCTCCGTACGCTGGCCGAGATGGAAAATCTGCGCCGGCGCACCGAGAAGGAGATCAAGGACGCGCGCGACTACGCCATCACGGCCTTCGCCCGCGAACTGCTCGGCGTCTCCGACAACCTGACCCGCGCCGTCGGCGCCCTGCCGGCCGAGGCGCGCGCGGCGGCCGAGGCCGCCGTCACGTCGCTGATCGAGGGCGTCGAACTGACCGGCCGCGAACTCGCCAAGGCGATGGAGAAGCACGGCGTGCGTCGGATCGAGCCGATGGGCGGCCGCTTCGACCCGAACCTGCATCAGGCGATGTTCGAGATCCCGAATGCCGAGGTTCCGTCCGGCACCGTGCTGCAGGTGCTGCAGGACGGCTACGTGCTCGGCGACCGGGTGCTGCGGCCGGCCCTGGTCGGCGTCGCCAAGGGCGGCCCGAAGGCCCCCGCAGCCCCCGCCGAGGCGGCCGGGGTCGACCGCACGGCGTGACCGGCGGCAAGACCGCGTCCCGCGGGCCCTCGGCTACGCCCGGGGGCCGGTCGGAACGCCGATCCGGGAGCCGTCGTCAGCGCCGCGGCAGCGTCGTTTCCGAACGACTGCCGTCGCGGAATTCCAGCCGGACGGTCACCGACCGGGTCGTCGCCGGGATCTTGAAATAGGGCGTCGCGCCGGACGGCACCGAGAAGGGATCCTTCGGGTCGCAGGGCGGCAGCGGGATCGCCTTGTCGACCGGCTCGCTGTCGAGGCCGTAGGTGGCCTTCGCGATGGTGCAGCGATAGGTCATCAGGTGGGTGGTATAGAGTGTCAGGCCGCTGCCTTCGCGGTAGGCCACCCACGAGCCCTTGGTCATTTCCAGGGCCTGGCGCTGCTGCCCGACCAGCGCCGACATCGGATCGAACGGAATCCGGAACGGACCCACGGGGCTGCCGCGCAGATCCTGGTAGGCGACCTCGATCACCTGCGGCTCGGCGCCCGGGACGACCGAGATGGTCGTGTTCGGGCTCGGCCGGCCGGTGCGCTGATCGATGCCGACGGCGGGCCCGGCCTGGACCATCGGTCCGGCCTCGCCGAGCCGGTAGGAGAAGCCGGTCGCCGGCTCCGGCAATTGCACATAGACCGACCAGTCGGCATTCGAGCGCGTGAAGATCGCCCGCGGCTCGCTCGGCATGTTGATCAGCGCCGTCTCCAGCACGCCGCGGCGGCGGCGCGCCTTGTCGAGCCAGTCGGCCAGCATGGAGAGGTCCAGGAACCGGTTCTTCAGCAGACCGGCCTCCTCGGCCTGCAGGAAGCGGTTGAGCGCATCGCGCTCGCGCCGCTTCTCGCCGATGGTCTGGCTGCCGAGCCGGGATTCGGAGAATTCGTCGGCATAGAGATACCAGCCCGGCCCGTAATCGGGATTCATGGCCATGAAGGCCTCGATCCGGCGCCGGCGATCGGCATCCTCGGCGAGCGTCGCGGCGACCAGCTCGAAGGCAGGCGCGCGATTGCGATCGGCCAGCGTGGCGAAGACCTGGCGGGCGCCCGAGCGGCCGTCCTGGACCAGCACCAGGGCGGCGAGCCGGCTCCAGGGATCGACCGCGTCGAGGTCGAGCCCGGCAACCTTCAGATAGGCCCGGCGCGCCTCGACGGCATCGCCGCGCATCTCGGCCGTGCGGGCATTGTGATACCATTCCGGGGCGTTGCGCGGCTCGGGAACCGGTCCGGTCGCCGCCAGGGCGGCGAAACGGCGGGCCATGTCCTCGATCGAGACCGTCGCGGCCGGCGATACCGAGGCGAGCTTGGAGGTATCGGCCGCACCGGGTCCGGCGGCGACGCGCAAGGCCGGCTCCGGTGCCGCGGGCGCCGGAACGGCGTCGGCGTCGACATCCTCCGGCGGCAGGCGCCGCGGCGGCGGCGCGACGGCGGCCAGGATCTCGCCGGCCGCGGTCTGGCCGACATGGGTCGGCACGGCGGGAACCGCGGCGGCGGCGGCGCGGGCAAACCGACCGGCTTCCGGGAGCAGCGCTTCGGACGGACGCTCGCTGAACAGGGCCGGCGCCGCCATCGGCACAAGGGCGACGGCGCCCCCGAAGACGGTCAGAAGGCCGAGCCGGCGCCAAAGGCCGGCGGACATCCGCAGGCGACCGGTGCGATGCATGTCGAGGGCCGAACGCGAAACCGGCATTTCGACCCTACGACCTTCCGACATCGACGCATGACCCCACTGTGGCGCTTCTGCAGCTTGTTACAGGGGATGTGTTTCGCACTGATTTCGTCGGATGTTGCCCATTGCCTTGCCGCATCCGCCGGGCCACCCTGTCGATCCTCGCAGCCGGGGCTGGATCCGGCGCTCCCGCCGGAATACGCCTGAATGCTGAAGTCCCGAGACTGGTCTCCGGTCCCCTGGCAGGGCGCCGACGGCGTGATCCTGTTCGACGGCGTCTGCGTGTTCTGTTCGCGGTGGGTTCGATTCGTGGCCCGGCGCGACGCTGCGCGGCGGTTCCGCTTCCTGCCGATCCAGACCGAGGCCGGCCGCCGTCTGGCCGCCACGCTGGGGATCGACCCCGAGGCGCCCGAAACCAACGCGGTCGCGGTCGGCGGCAGGGTCTGGTTCAAGTCCGATGCCGCCATCGAGGTCACCCGCCGCCTGCCCGGCTGGCGCTGGACGCCGCTGGCGCGCCTGGTGCCGCGCGTCGTGCGCGATCGCCTCTACGACCTGATCGCCCGCAACCGCTACCGCCTGTTCGGCCGCAGCGAGACCTGCATGGTGCCCGGCCCGGAACTGTCCGGCCGGCTCGTCGCCGGGAGCAGCGATCCGACATGACGGCCCGTCGCGTTCTGGTCATCGGCGGGAGCGGCGCCTTCGGCTCCCGTCTGGTGGAGCGGCTGTTGGCGACGACCGATTTCGTGGTGGTCATCGCCGGCCGCGACAAGGCGCGCATCGAACGGGCGGCGCGCGAGCTGTCGGGCCTGCATCCGGGCTTCGCGGTCGAACCGGTCGTGCTCGACACCGCGACGCTGACCGCCGACGACCTGAAGGGCCTGCGGCTCTGGGCCGTGGTCGATGCGGCCGGTCCCTGGCAGGGGGCCACGCCGCGGGTCGCGGAAGCCGCGATCGATGCCGGCTGCCACTATGTCGACCTCGCCGATGCGCGCGACTTCGTGCGCACGATCCCGCCGCTCGATGCCCGCGCGCGCCGCGCCGGCGTGGTGGTGCTGACCGGCGCCAGCTCGACGCCGGGCCTGTCCAACGCCGTGCTCGACCGGATGACGCGCAACTGGGGCAAGGTCGAGACGGTCTTCGCCGCCATCGCGTCGGGCAATCGCGCGCCGCGCGGCAAGGCCGTGATCCGCGCCATCCTGTCCTGGGCCGGGCGGCCGGTCCGCGTCTTCGAGAACAGCGTCTGGCAGGAGCGGCCGGGCTGGGACTGGCCGCAGGCGATCCGCATCGAGGGGCTCGGCCGGCGCTGGGTCTCGCTCGCCGAGACGCCCGACCTCGATCTCCTCGCCCATCGCTACCGGCCGACCCGGGCCGCCGTGTTCAAGGCCGGGCTCGAACTGCCGGTGCTGCATTTCGGCCTCTGGGCGCTGGCGCAATGGGCACGGCTGCCCTTCGTCGGATCGCTGACCGGCCTCGCCGAGCCGCTGCGCCGCATGGCGCTGTGGCTCGACCGGCTCGGCAGCGACCGCGGCGGCATGCTGGTCGAGGCGGTCGGCACGGAAGCGGCCGGACGGCGGGTGCGCGCCGTCTGGCAACTGGTCGCCGAGGCGGGCTCCGGGCCGACCATCCCGACCCTTCCGGCCGTCGCCGCCCTGAAGGTGATCGCCGCCGGCAAGATCCTGCCGCGCGCCGACATCGCGGCCGGCCGCATCCCGCTCGATGCGATCGAGGCCGAGATCGAGCGCCTGCCGATCACGGTCACGACGCGGACCGACGTGCTGGTGCCGCAGTTCCGCCGCGCGCTGGCGGCGGCCTTCGACAATCTGCCGACCCCGGTGCGCGGCCTGCACAGCCCGGGCGCGGTCGCCGACCATGTCGGCGAGGCCGACATCTACGGCGCCAAGAACCCGCTCGCCCGGGCGATCGCACGCCTGATCGGCCTGCCGCGCGAAGGCCATGCGGTGCCGCTGACGGTCCGGATCGAGGACATGTCCGGCGCCGGCGCGGACCACGAGGTCTGGACCCGGGATTTCGCCGGCCGGCGCTTCGCCAGCCATCTCTCGGCGGCCGAAGCCGATGCCGGCGCCGGCGTGATCGAGGAACGGTTCGGCCCGTTCCGCTTCCGGCTCGCCCTGGAGGCCAATCCCTACGGGCTGGTGTTCCGCTCGGCCGGCTGGCGGATCGGCCGGCTGCCGCTGCCGGCGCTGCTCGGGCCGGAGGCCTATGCGGTCGAGGCGGTCGACGAGGACGGGCGCTTCACCTTCGATGTCGAGATGAGCCTGCCGCTCCGGCTCGGCCGGCTGGTGCGCTATCGCGGCCATCTCGCCCCGGTCCGGCCGGCCCGCTGACCGGCCCGAAGACCACTGCAGGGTGCGACCGATGCGGTCCGCGTGCACGGCATGGCTCCTGCGCCACGGACGGATCGCTCGGCCGCCATGCGTCGCCGGCCGGAACGGAACGGTCCCGGGCGGCTTATGATCGCGCGCCATGACGGCATTCCCATCGAGCGCGGAGGATCAGGCATGTCCGGCAGGCTGAGACACAAGGTGGCGCTCGTCATGGGCGCCGGATCGAGCGGCCCCGGCTGGGGCAACGGCAAGGCGACCTCGGTCCTGTTCGCGCGCGAGGGCGCCAAGGTGGTGGCGGTCGACCGCAATCTCGCCGCCGCCGAGGAGACGGCCGAGATCATCCGCCTGGAGGGCGGCGACGCCGTCGCGGTCGCCTGCGACGCGACCAGGGAGGCGGAGATCGTCGCGGCGGTCGAGACCGCCAGGAGCCGGTTCGGCCGGATCGACATCCTCGACAACAATATCGGCATCGCCGAGGTCGGCGGAGTGGTTGAAGTCGCGGAAGCCGAGTGGGACCGGGTCTTCGACGTGAACCTGAAGAGCGCCTATCTGGCGATGAAGCACGTCATCCCGCTGATGGTCGCGCAGGGCGGCGGGGCGATCGTCAACATCACCTCGATCGCGGGCCTGCGCTATACCGGCGTGCCCTATTGCACCTATTCGGCGACCAAGGCCGCGCTCGGCCATCTGACCCGCACCACGGCGGCCGAATATGCGGCGCGCAAGGTGCGCGTCAACGCGATCGCTCCCGGGCTGATGAAGACCCCGATGGTCGAGCACACCGCCGGCCTCGCCAAGGCCTATGGCGGCGGCGACATCGAAGCGATGTGGAAGAAGCGCGACGACCAGGTGCCGATGGGCCATATGGGCGACGCCTGGGACGTGGCCTATGCGGCCGTCTATCTGGTCTCCGACGAGGCCAAATACGTGACCGGCGTCGAACTGGTCGTCGACGGCGGCATCACGCTGAAATATTCGTAGCGGTCAAAGCGTGTGTGGTTCGGAGTCACGAGACGGATGGATGCCATCCGTCTCGGTCGAACCACTGGCAGGTTGCTAAAAAATTCTTCGGAACATGATCAGACGCAGGCCGTTTCAACTCTGTCATCCCCGGGCTTGTCCCGGGGATCCAGACTTTCCAAAGACTTAGCCATCGCACTGGATCCCCGGGACAAGCCCGGGGATGACAGAATGGCGGGTTCGGAGTGATGTTCAGTAGCCTGCTAGCGGTCAAAAAGTTCGTGGCTCGGATTGACGAGACGGATGGATGCCATCCGTCTCGATCGAACCACTAGCAGGTTGCAAAAAAAATTCGTCGGAACACGATCAGACGCAGGATGTTTCAACTCTGTCATCCCCGGTCTTGTCCCGGGGATCCAGACTTTCCAAAGACTTAGCCATAGCGCTGGATCCCCGGGACAAGCCCGGGGATGACAGAATGGCGGGTTCGGAGTGATGTTCAGTGGCCTGCTAGCGGTCAAAAAGTTCGTGGCTCGGATTGACGAGACGGATGGATGCCATCCGTCTCGGTCGAACCACTGGCAGGTTGCTAAAAAATTCTTCGGAACACGATCAGACGCAGGCCGTTTCAACTCTGTCATCCCCGGGCTTGTCCCGGGGATCCAGACTTTCCAAAGACTTAGCCATAGCGCTGGATCCCCGGGACAAGCCCGGGGATGACAGAATGGCGGGTTCGCAGTGATTTTCAGCAGCCTGCCGAGCGGCACGATCGGACCCGATCGGCCGCCTCACTTCACCAGCGAGATCGACGGCCGGCCGCCGCGCTTCGGAGTGGCGGGCTTCTCGACCGGCTTGCTCGCGGCGGCCGACGGCTTGGCGGCCATGCCGCGGGCGCGGCCGCGATCGTGGGTCAGGATGAAGTCGGTGATGCGCGGCGCGATCTCGGAGCGGAAGCGCGAGCCGTTGAAGACGCCGTAATGGCCGACGCCCTGCTGGACATAGTCGGCGCGGCTGTCGGCCGGGATGTTGCTGCACAGCGTGTGGGCGGCCTGGGTCTGGCCCATGCCGGTGATGTCGTCGAGTTCGCCTTCCACGGTCAGGAGCGCGACGCGGCGGATCGCCGACGGATCGACGCGGCGGTCGCGATGCATCATTTCGCCGCGCGGCAGGGCGTGGTCGATGAAAACGGTCTCGACGGTCTGCAGATAGAATTCCGAGGTCAGGTCCATCACGGCCAGATATTCGTCGTAGAAGTCGCGATGCTTCTCGGCCGAATCGCCGTCGCCCTTGATCAGATGGCGGTAGAAATCGTGATGCGCGGTCATGTGGCGGTCGAGATTCATCGACATGAAACCGCCGAGCTGCAGGAAGCCCGGATAGACGGAGCGCATGAAGCCCGGATGCGGGAACGGCACCTGCATGATGACGTTGCGCTCGAACCACTCGATGCCCTTGTCGGCGGCGAGCTTGTTGACCGCGGTCGGCGAGATGCGGGTGTCGATCGGCCCGCCCATCAGGACCATGGAGGGCGGCGCATAGGGATCGTCGTTCTGCTCCATGATCGAGACGGCGGCGAGCACCGGCACGGAGGGCTGGCAGACCGCGATCAGATGCGCCTCGCCGTGCAGCGCATGCATCATCGAGATGACGTAGTCGATATAGTCGTCGAGATCGAACCGGCCCTGGTCGAGCGGCACCATGCGGGCGTCGATCCAGTCGGTGATGTAGACCTCGTGGCGCGGCAGCAGCGCCTCGACGGTGCCGCGCAGCAGCGTCGCATAATGGCCCGACATCGGCGCCACCAGGAGCACCTTCGGATCGTGCCGGCGGCCGGCCTCGAGGCCGCGCTCGAAATGGATCATGCGGCAGAACGGCCGCTCCCAGACGACCCGCTCGGTCACCGGCACGCGCGTGCCGCCGACCAGCGTCGTCTTGATGCCGAATTCCGGCTTGCCGTAGCGCCGGGTGGTGCGCTCGAACAGCTCGCAGGCCGCCGCCATCGAGCGGCCCAGATGCGTGTGGGTGAAGGGATTGAGCGGGTTCTGGAAATAGAGCTTGGTCACGTCGGCGGCGGCCCGGAACGGACCGAGGGCGGCATGGTTCAACTCGTAGAATTGATAGAACACGTCGATTCCCCCGACCTGGTGGACCTTCCGGCGAGGATCCCCCCGCCGCGCGGCCCTTGCGCATCCTGGATGCTAGTCCGTTTGTCCGACAAATACCAAGCTAGCCTTAGGTACTACGGCCGGCGTCCAATCCGGCCGATCGCGCAGGCATTCGCTGAAAACCGGCTGCGGAACCGGATTTCGCGCCTCTGCGGGCCGGCAAAGCGTGCTGGCAGCGGTTCCAAACCGGCGCCGACGCATTCCGAGCGGCCGCAGCGGACGAGTATGGGATCAGCCGGCAAAGGGCTTGTCCAGAGGATTCCCGTTCGCATCTGCGATTGGACCGCAGGATTTTGTGCCCTGCGGCAAGCTTCGCTCAACCATGTCAGTTGTCCGTCATCTTCGAGGCCGCCGCGGCGGGGCCTGACGGGCGCTTTCGCCGCGGCGCGCCGGCTTGGCAGGACGCGGCGACGGCGCGCATATAGGGATCGCCCCGGGGCGCAGTGTCCGGTCGACGGGGCTTCAGGGATTGAACGGAATGTTCCCGACCACGGCCGAACTGCGCGAATCCGTCTCCCGCAGCCTGCGGCTGTCGACCCTGGTCACGCTGCGCTGGCTGGCGCTGGCCGGCCAGGCGGCCGCGATCCTGATCGTGCGTTACGGGCTGGAATTCCACCTGCCGCTCGCCGGCTGCTTCGCGCTGATCGGCATTTCGGCGGCGCTCAACCTCCTGCTGCGCTTCCGTTTCGATCCGACCCACCGGCTCGACGGGCCCTATGTGACGGGGCTGCTCGCCTATGACGTGCTCCAGCTTTCCGGGCTCCTGTTCCTGACCGGCGGCCTCGCCAATCCGTTCGCCCTCCTGCTGCTCGCCCCCGTGATGGTCGCGGCGGCGACCATGCCGCCGCGCTCCACCATGCTGCTCGGCGCGATGGTGGCCGGCATGTCGACCCTGCTCGGCGTGTTCCACTGGCCGCTGCCCTGGGGACCGAGCGAGCCGCCGGTTCTGCCGCCGCTCTATCTCGCCGGCATCTGGATGGCGCTGGTCTCGACCGTGGTCTTCTCCGGCACCTATGCGTTCCGCGTCGCCGAAGAGGCGCGCCAGCTCGCCGAAGCCCTTTCGGCGACCGAACTGGTCCTGCAGCGGGAGAAGCACCTGACCGCGCTCGACGGCCTCGCCGCCGCCGCCGCCCACGAGCTCGGCACCCCGCTCGGCACCATCGCGGTGGTGACGCGCGAACTGGAGCGGGAGATCCCGCAGGGTTCGCCGATCGCCGACGACATCGCGCTGCTCCGGAGCCAGTCGGAGCGCTGCCGCGAGATCCTGCAGAAGCTGCGCACGCTGGCGACCGGCATGGACGCCTATTACAAGCGCATGGCGCTTTCGAGCCTGATCGAGGAGGTGGTTTCGCCCCTGCGCGAGTTCGGCGTCGAGATCGCGGTGACGCGGATCGCCCGGGCCGGCGCGGAGCCGGTCGGCCGGCGCGACCCGGCGATCCTCTACGGCCTCGGCAACATCGTCGAGAACGCGGTCGACTTCGCAAAGTCGCGGGTCGAGATCACCGCCGAATGGGACCAGCGTCAGGTCGCCCTGACGATCGCCGACGACGGGCCGGGCTTCGCACCGGAAATCATCGACCGGATCGGCGAACCCTATGTCACGACCCGGGAGAAGTCCGCCGCCGAGCGGGACAGCGACGAGGTCGGCGGCGGCCTCGGCCTCGGCTTCTTCATCGCCAAGACGCTGCTCAAGCGGTCCGGCGCGCGCGTCGCCTGCGGCAATCGCAAGAGCCCGGAGACCGGCGCCGTGATCCGCATCACCTGGCCGCGCGAGAGCCTCGAGGCCAAGCCCGGCGACGACGACGAGGACGACGTGGACGATGCGCTGCTTGCGTGACCGCGTCGGCAGGCGGCCGGGTTCGTCGGCGCCTCAGTCATAACCGCAGCTCGGGCGGCCATAATCGGCAAGCCGCTGTTCGCGATCATTGGAAGGGGCTATGGTTGCCTCCAAGACCCGTCTCAGACTACCCAGGGAACGGGCCACCCAAGGAAAAGGACAACAAAATGATGATCGACGCGCCGGTCGGGACAGGCGCCGACCCGAAGACGCTGCTCATTGTCGATGACGACAAGCCCTTCCTCCAGCGCATTGCGCGGGCGATGGAATCGCGCGGCTTTCTGGTCGAAACGGCGGACTCGATCGCCGACGGCATGGCCAAGGTCGACGCCAACCCGCCGCAATATGCGGTCGTCGACATGCGCCTCGGCGACGGCAACGGGCTCGACGTGATCGAACTGCTGCGCACGCGCCGCCCCGACAGCCGCGCGGTGGTGCTGACCGGCTACGGCAATATCGCGACCGCGGTGACGGCGGTGAAGCTCGGCGCGATCGACTACCTGTCGAAGCCGTCGGATGCCGACGACATCCTGCGCGCCCTGACCCAGGGGCCGGCCGACAAGGCGCCGCCGCCCGACAATCCCATGTCGGCCGACCGGGTCCGCTGGGAGCATATCCAGCGCGTCTACGAACTGTGCGAGCGCAACGTCTCCGAGACGGCGCGCCGGCTGAACATGCACCGGCGCACCCTGCAGCGCATCCTGGCCAAGCGCGCGCCGCGCTGAGGCCGGACCGAGCCGGATTTCACGGGAAGGAACGGCGGCCGCGGGCCGCCGTTTGTGTTTGGATCGCCGGTGTTTGGGCCGCCGGTGTTTGGGCCGCCGGTATTTGGGCCGCCGGTATTTGGGGCGACTGTGTTGGGATCGCCGGCACCGCGCGGTCGCCGGAGGCCTGAAGGCCGGCGGCGCCGGGTGCGGTCAGACCCGGAAGAACACCCAGGTGACGAGCGCGAACAGCGGCACCAGGATGCCGCAGGACCAGGCCATGTAGCCGAAGAAGCTCGGCATCTTCACGCCGCGCTCCTCGGCGATCGCCTTGACCATGAAGTTCGGCGCATTGCCGATATAGCTGTTGGCGCCCATGAACACCGCACCGCACGACATGGCGGTCAGCGTCATCGCCAGCGGCCCCATCAGGGTCTGCGCATCGCCGCCGGCCAGATTGAAGAAGACCAGATAGGTCGGCGCGTTGTCGAGGAACGACGACAGGATGCCGCTGGCCCAGAAATACATGGCGTTGTCGGGCGCGCCGTCCGGCCGCGTGACCAGGGCGACGATCGGCGCGAAGGCCCCGTCCCGGCCGGCCTTGAGCATGGCAATGACCGGGATGATCGTGGCGAAGATGCCGGCGAAGAGCTTTGCGACCTCCAGGATCGGCCCCCAGGAGAAATCGTTGGCTTCGCGCGTCGCCTTCGGGGTCATCAGCACGGACAGGATGAGGATCGCGACCAGCAGTCCGTCGCGGACCAGGTTCTGCAGCTCGACCACCGTGCCATAGACGGTGAAGACGATGCCCGGCCGCCAGGATCCCGAGACCAGCACGGCGCCGACCACGGCGGCGAGCAGCGCGAAATTGATCCCACCGACGATGCCGAGCCGCTTGGTGTCGGGCGTCGGGTCGGCGAGCGCGCGGAACTTGTGGTCGTAGCGGTAGAACCAGGAATCCAGCACGAAAAACAGCGCCAGCAGGATGAGCGCGCAGAACACCGTCTCATGGGCCAGATGGCCGGTCGTCCAGAAGAAGTCGACGCCCTTCAGATAGCCGAGGAACAGCGGCGGATCGCCGAGCGGGGTCAGCGAGCCGCCGATATTCGAGACCAGGAAGATGAAGAACACGACCACATGGGCGTTGTGGCGGCGCTCGTCGTTGGCGCGCAGCAGGGGCCGGATCAGCACCATCGAGGCGCCGGTGGTGCCGATCAGGCTGGCCAGCAGGGTCCCGATGGTCAGGATGATGGTGTTCGTCCCGGGGCTGCCATGCAGGTTGCCGGTAACCAGGATGCCGCCCGCGACGGTGAACAGCGTGCCGATCAGGATCACGAAGGGAATATACTCGGCCAAGGCCGCATGGACGACGAGATGCGCCGAGGCCGACGGCCCCGCCAGCGCCGCATAGGGCAGCACGAAAGCCAGCGCCCAGCCGAGCGCGATCTTGCCATAGTGGTGATGCCAGACCTGCGGCAGGGCGAGCGGCAGGATGGCGATCGACAGAAGGACGCCGGCGAACGGCAGGGCCCAGAGCACGGACAGATCGGCGCCCCTGATCGCCTCTTCGGCCGCGAGCGCCGGACCGGCCGTGGCCGCGGCCACGCCGGCCGCGGTCAGGACGGAGAGAATCATTCGGATTCGGATCGAGATCATCGGGCCCCCCGGACGATGCGGTGGGTCACCGATACAGTCTCGCGCGCGCCGACGCCACCATCGCGTCGCCCGGTTCCGCCGCCGGACGCACGCGAAAGGCGGCCGGGGGCCGGGGCTAGCGGGCTGGACGCAGCCCGGCTACCAGGCGGCCGAGTTCGACCTGGGCCTCGCCGGACGCCTTGTCCATGGCCATGTAGGCCTCGATCGCCTTGCCCATGTCGCCGCCGGCGACCGCGCGCACCATGGCGATCGCGTCGCGTCCCATCGACTGCGCCAGGCCCGACAGGGCATTCCAGGCCGGCGTACCGGTCACGGTCGGATCGGTCACGGCCCGGAAATGCGGGCCGAGCGGCGCGACATCGGCGGCGAAGCGGGTCGGATCGAGCTTCAGGATGCCGACCAGGCACTCGGCGAGGTGCTGCTTCCAGAGCAGGTGGTCGGCCCGCAGGCGGCGGACCTCGTAGTGTTCGACGGCCGCCGCGCGGCCCTGGTCGAGCATGCCCGACACGGCGACCTCGGCCTTCTTGATGGCGTCCGCCGCAGCGGTCGAATCGGTCTCGTTCTGGGCCGCCAGCCGGGCGATCTCAGTCAGGTTCTTGGCGATGGAATCGGTCGCGATCTGCTGGTCGGACAGCATGTGGGTGATCGACGAGACATCGGTCGTGACCCGGTCGACGCAGTCGCGGATCTGCTCCATGCCGCCGACGACCCGGTCGAAGGTCTGGCCGCCGTCGCGCACCTTGTTGCCGCCGACCACCATGGCGTCGAGCATGTCGTGCATCACGCCGGTCAGGCCGGCCAGCTGGCCGCGGATCAGTTCGGTGGTCCGGCTGGTCGCCTCGGACAGCTGCTTGACCTCGGCGGCGACGACCGCGAAACCGCGCCCGGCCTCGCCGGCCCGCGCCGCCTCGATGGTGGCATTCAGGGCCAGAAGCTTGGTCTGGCCCGAAATGGTCTCGATCTCCTTGGCGAAGCCGCCGATGGTCTCGATCGCATTGCCGAGCTGGCCCATGCGCCGGTCGAGCCCCGAGAAGGCGTCGGCGATGTCGGCCATCGCGCGCCCGGCGGACCGGGCCTGCTCGACGCCGCCATTGACGATGCCGCGCGCGTCGCTGGCGCGCCCATGGGCGCTGCCGCTCAGTTCCGCGATGTTCTGGATGGTTCGGGCCATCTCCTCGACGGCGCCGGAAATCGCCACCGTCTCGCCGGACAGCTTGCGCACGTTGCCGTTGGACCAGGCCATCAGACACAGCAGTTCGCTGAGGCTGGCGGATTGTTCGACCGCATTGCCGAACCACTCGACGAGGCGCGCCTTCAGGCCGTCGCGCTCCTCCGCGGCGGCCCGCGACTGCCCCAACTCGCCCTCCAACTGGGCGAGCCGCGTCAGCGCCGCCTCCGCGCGCATTTCCTCGGCGCCCGTTTGACGGGCCGTCATCTTGCGTCCGAACATCCTTGGGTCTCCCAGTACCCATGCGTATTCGAGCAATCGTGACGGCACAGAACTAAGGATGCGTTAATACTGCAGTCGCGTCTGGTAGAAGCCCTGAAAAGACCGTGGTCCGATCGCGGAACTCCGAGAGTTCGATAAAAATTCCGCGATCGGTGCCATAGGGTTAGGTGCAATGCACTGTGGCGCGATGCGCTTCACATGGTCGCACCGATCTGCCAGGGGACGAACTCGTTGTCGCCATAGCCCAGTTCCTCGGATTTCGACTTTTCACCCGAAGAAACCTGCAAGATCTTATTGAAGATCTCGCGTCCCTTATCAGCAATGCTGACACCTTCGAGGATATCACCGCAATTGATATCCATATCGTCGATCATTCGATTAAATATATCGGAATTCGTCGCAAGCTTGATCGACGGCGTCGGCTTGCAACCATAGGCCGAGCCCCGCCCGGTCGTGAAGCACAGGACATTGGCGCCGCCGGCAACCTGGCCGGTGGCGGCGACCGGATCGTAGCCGGGGGTGTCCATGAACACGAAGCCCTTGCGGTCGACCCGCTCGGCATATTCGTAGACGCCGCGCAGCGTCGTGGTGCCGCCCTTGGCGGCCGCCCCGAGCGACTTCTCCAGGATCGTGGTCAGGCCGCCGGCCTTGTTGCCGGGCGAGGGATTGTTGTCCATCGAGCCGCCGGCCTTGGCGGTGTAGTCCTCCCACCAGCGGATGCGCTCGACCAGCTTCTCGCCGACCGCGCGGCTCTCCGCACGCCGGGTCAGCAGGTGTTCGGCGCCGTAGATTTCCGGCGTCTCCGACAGGATCGCGGTGCCGCCATGCTCGACCAGGAGGTCGGCGGCCGCACCGAGCGCCGGATTGGCCGTGATGCCCGAATAGCCGTCCGAGCCGCCGCATTGCAGCGCCAACATCAGTTCGGAGGCCGGCACCGTCTCCCGCCGGGCGCGGGCCGCGATCGGCAGCATGGCGCGGATGCGCTCCATGCCCTGCTCGATCGTCTTCTTGGTGCCGCCGGTCTCCTGGATGGTCATGGTCTGGAAATGGTCGCCCTCGACGATGCCGTACTCGTCCTTCATGCGGGCGATCTGGAACACCTCGCAGCCGAGGCCGACCAGCAGCACGGCAGCGACGTTCGGGTTGGTCGCGTAGCCCCACTGGGTCCGCTTCAGGACCTCGAAGCCCTCGCCCGACGCGGCCATGCCGCAGCCTGTGCCGTGCACGAAGGGCACGACGCCGTCGATGGTCGGATAGTCGGCGAGGATGCCGGAGCGATTGATCGCCTCGGCCATGAAGCGGGCGACCGAGGCCGAGCAGTTCACGCTCGACAGGATGGCGACGTAGTTGCGCGTGCCGACCTTGCCGTCCGGCCGGCGATAGCCCTCGAAGGTCGCCTGCAGCTCCGGCGGCAGCACCATGTCGTTGCGGGCGTCCGCCCCATAGGCATAGTCGCGGTCGAAGGCCTGGAAGGCGCAGTTGTGGCTGTGGATGTGATCGCCGGGCAGGATGTCGACGGTCGCGAAGCCGATGATCTGGCCGAACTTCACGACCGGCGCGCCGGCCGGGATGGCGAGCGTCGCGAGCTTGTGGCCGCGCGGGACCCGCTGACGGGCCTCGACTCCGCCGGCGGACGCGCCGACATCGACCGTGTCGACGGCGACGACGACATTGTCGTCGGCATGAAGGCGGACGGTGCGGGGCGAGAGCGGGCGCGACATGGGCGTTCCTCGTTGGCGGCCGGTCTCATGCCGGCACATTCATCAGACAATTACAATGTGGTAGCATCGGGGTCGGAACCCCGCAATCGGGCGCGGCGCGGACCCGGCCCGCGTCGGCGGCATCGGACCGGCGCGCGCCCGGCCGGCGGCGTGGCCCCGGCCGGCGCCCGGTCAGGCCTCGCGGCGGGCGACCGCGAGGGCGGCCGGCAGTTCGGCTTCCAGCACGTCGAGATCGGCCGCCGGTCCGCAGCCGATCCGGATGCACCGATCCTGCGGCGCCACGCCGGGCATGCGCACGAACACGCCGCGCTGCGCGAGCGCGACCAGCAGGCGCCGGGCGAAGGCGCCGTCACGGCCGCAATCCACGGTCACGAAATTGGTGGCGGACGGCAGCGGCTTCAAGCCGTTGGCCTCCGCGATCCCGCCGATCCGGGCGCGCGCCTCGACGATGCGCTCCCGGATCCAGGCGAGATGCGCGGTGTCGCCGAGCGCCGCCAGGGCGCCCGCCTGGGCGATCCGGTTGACGCCGAAATGATTGCGGATCTTGTCGAATTCCCGGATCAGCGGCGCCGCCCCGACCGCATAGGCGATGCGCGCGCCGGCCATGCCGTAGGCCTTGGAGAAAGTGCGGAAGCGCAGCACGTTGGGCCGGCTCACGTCGATCGGCGGCAGGGTGCCGTCGGGGGCGAACTCGCCATAGGCCTCGTCGACGCACAGGATCGCGTCGTCCGGCACAGCGTCCATCAGTCCGACCACGGTCTCGGCCGGCCACCAGGAGGCCATCGGATTGTTGGGATTGGAGAAATAGACGAGCCGCGCATCCTCGGCCCGGGCCGCCGCCGCGAGCGCCTCCGGGTCCTCGCGATCGTCGGCGAACGGCACCGTGACCAGCCGGCCGCCGAAGCCGGCGACGTGGAAATTGAAGGTCGGATAGGCGCCGAGCGAGGTCACCACCGGCAAGCCCGGCGCGACCACCAGCCGGACCGTCAGACCGAGCAGGCCGTCGATGCCCTCCCCGACCACGACATTCTCCGGACCGACGCCGAGATGGCGCGCCAGCGCCTGCTTCAGGTCCCAGTTCTCCGGATCGCAGTATTTCCAGACCTCGCCGGCCGCCTGGGCCATCGCGGCGACGGCTTTCGGCGAGGGGCCGAAGCCGTTCTCGTTGGCGCCGATCCGGGCCCGGAACCGGGTGCCGCGCTGGCGCTCCTGGGTTTCCGGACCGACGAAGGGGACGGTCGCCGGCAGGCCGGCGACGAGCGGCGTGATGCGGGGCGGCATGACGACTCCGGAAGACAAGGACCGAGCGGTGCTTTAGCCCAATCCGGCGGGGAACGCACGCGCCGGCGCACGCCCTTCGCGGCCGCGCCGGCGCCCCGGTCGATCGACCGTCACTCCGCCGCGTGCAGCTGCGGCGCCGGCGCGCCGCCGGCGCCCTGGCCGTGGCCATGGGACGGGGCCAGATCCTCGTGATGGTCGCGCTTGTGCTCGCGCGCGATCATGTAATAGACGACCGGCACCACGAACAGCGTCAAGAGCGTGCCGAAGCTCATGCCGCCGACGATGACCCAGCCGATCTGCTGGCGGCTTTCGGCGCCGGCACCGGTGGCATGGGCCAGCGGATAGGCGCCGAGCACCATGGCGCCGGTGGTCATCAGGATCGGGCGCAGGCGCAGGGTCGCCGCCTCGATGATCGCCTCCCGCTTGGAATGCCCCTTTTCCTGCAGCTGATTGGCGAATTCGACGATCAGGATGCCGTGCTTGGTGATCAGGCCGATCAGCGTGACGATGCCGATCTGGCTATAGACGTTCCAGGTGCCGCCGGTGACCAGAAGCGCATAGAGCGCGCCGGCCGCCGCGACCGGCACGGTCAGCATGATGATGAAGGGGTCGACGAAGCTCTCGAACTGGGCGGCGAGCACCAGGTAGATGAACATCGCGGCCAGCGCCAGGATCAGCATGAAGCTGGTGCCGGCATTGCGGAATTCGCGGCTCTGCCCGCCCACGTCGGTGCGCGCGGTCTTCGGCAGCACCTCGTCGGCGGCGCGATCCAGGAAGGCGAGTGCCTCGCCCTGGGCATAGCCCGGCGCCAGCGCCGCCGTCAGGGTGACGGAGCGCATCTGGTTGAAGCGGTTCAACTCGCGCGCGGCCGTGACCTCCTTGATGTCGACCAGGTTCGACAGCTGGATCATCGCGCCGTCGGGGCTGCGCACATAGAGCGAGGACAATGCCTGCGGGGTGGTGCGGTTGGCGGCGGCGAGCTGGACGATCACGTCATACTGCTCGCCCTCCATCTCGAACCGGTTGACCGTACGCCCGCCCAGCATGGTCTCCAGCGTGCGCCCGACCGTCTCGACCTGCAGGCCGGACTCGAGGATCTTGTCGCGGTTGATCTTCACCTCGACCTGCGGCTGGTTGAGCTTCAGGTCGGTGTCGACGCTGACCAGGCCCGGATAGGCCCGCACCTTCTCCAGCATCTTCTCCTGCAGGACGCGCAGATCCTCGTAGGTGCCGGAGGTCTGGATGACGAACTCGATCGGCCGCGACGAGAAGCCCTGACCGAGCGACGGCGGGTTGTTGGCGAAGAAGGTGACGCCCGGAATGCGGGCGAACTCGCTGAACAGCGTCGGCACGATCTGCTGCTGCGTGCGCTTGCGCTCGTCCCAGTCGACCAGCCGCGCCACGGCCGTGGCGTTGGTCACCTGCGGGAAGCCGGCGATCACGAAGGTCGACTTGACCTCCGGGATCTTGGCGTAGACCTCCTGGGTCTTCTGCGCATAGCGCAGCACGAAATCGAGCGTCGAGCCCTCCGGCGCGACGCCGAAGCCCTGGATGACGCCACGATCCTCGACCGGCGACAGTTCGCCCTTGAGGTTCGAATAGAGGACCACGGCCGCGCCGGCGACCAGGATGGTCGCGACCACGACGAAGGGCCGGATCACCAGGGCCCCCTTGAGCAGCGTGCGATAGGTGGCGGTGATGGTCTCAAACACCCATTCCAGGGCGCGATAGAGGAAATTGTGGGTCTCGTGCTCCTTGAGGATCTTGGAGCACATCATCGGCGACAGCGTCAGGGCGACAAAGCCCGAGACGATGACCGAGCCGGCGAGCGTGAGCGCGAATTCGATGAACAGCCGGCCGGTGCGGCCGGTCGAGAAGGCCAGCGGCGCGTAGACGGCCGCGAGCGTCACCGTCATGGCGACGACCGCGAAGGCGATCTCCTTGGTGCCCTCGATGGCCGCCCGGAACGGCTTCTCGCCCAGTTCGATGCGCCGGTGGACATTCTCGAGAACCACGATGGCGTCGTCGACGACCAGGCCGATGGCCAGCACCATGGCCAGCAGCGTCAATGTGTTGACCGTGAATCCGAGCGCGAACATCATCGCGAAGATGGTGATCAGCGACACCGGAATGGTGATGATCGGGATCAGCGTCGCCCGGACCGAGCGCAGGAACAGGAAGATCACCAGGACGACGAAGATCACGGCTTCCAGGATGGTGTGGTAGACCGCCTTGATCGACCGGTCGATGAACACCGAGGTGTCGTAGGCGACCTCGCCGGTCATGCCGTCGGGCAGCTCCGTCAGCATCTCGTCGATGCGGGAGCGCACCCCCTTCGACACGTCGAGCGGATTGGCGACCGCCTGCTTGACGATGCCGAGCGTGACGGCATCGTCGCCGTTGTAGAGCGCCTGGCGGCGCTCGTCGGCCGCGCCGAGATCGACCCGGGCCACGTCGCCGACCCGGACCAGCATGCCGTCCGCACGCTTGACCACGATCTGGCGGAACTGCTCGGGCGTGTTCAGGCCGGTCCGCGACAGGACGTTGAATTCGCGGTCGTTGCTCTCGATGCGGCCGGAGGGCAGCTCCAGATTCTGGCCCTTCAGCGCATTCTCGACATCGGTCGTCGTCAGCTGGTAGGCGGCCAGACGCTGGTCGTCGAGCCAGACCCGCATGGCATAGCGACGCTCGCCGAAGATGGTCACGTCGGCGACGCCGTCGACATTCTTCAGCCGGTCGACGATGTAGCGATCGAGATAGTCGGTGATCTGCAGCGAACTGTGCCGCTTGGACGCGAAGGAAATATAGATGATCGGCTGCGCGTCGGCCTCGACCTTGGTGATGATCGGCTCGTCGATGGCGTCCGGCAGGCGGCCGCGCACGCGGCCGACGCGGTCGCGCACGTCGGAGGCCGCCTCGCTCGGATTGACGGTGGCGCGGAAGCGGGCGGTGATGCGGCTCGATTCCGAGCGGCTCGACGAGGTCAGCACGTCGATGCCCTCGATGCCGGCGACCGAGCCCTCGATGACCTGCGTCACCTGGCTTTCGATGATCTCCGGCGAGGCGCCCGGATAGCGCGTCACGATCGAGACGACCGGCTCGTCGATATTCGGATATTCGCGAACGCTGAGGCGCTGGTAGGAGACCGCCCCGATCAGGACCATCATCACGGTCATGACCGTGGTGAAGACCGGACGCCGGACGCAGAGTTCGGAAAGGGACATGGGCGACGCTCGCTCGGGTCTCGGTACGGGGCCGTTCGATGCTTCATCGGGCCCGACGGTGCGGACCCGGTCCTGCGGATGCGGTCGGCGGCGGCCCGGCCGTCAGGAGGTCGGGCCGGTTCCGACGATCTCGACCGGGACGCCGTCGCGCAGGCGCTGCTGGCCGGAGACCACGACGACATCCTGCGGGCCGACGCCCTCCAGCACCTCGACGCGGCCGGTCAGCCGCAACCCGGTGACGACCTTCGAGCGAACCGCCTTGCCGTCGCGCACGATATAGACGAAACGCTCGCGGCCCTGGTTGACCAGCGCCGTCTCCGGAATCGTGATCGCCTCGGGATGCGACGCGGTGATCAGTTCGACGCGCGCGAACAGGCCGGATTTCAGCTCGCCGCCCGCATTGGCGATCCGGGCGCGCAGCTGCAGGGCGCGGCCGTTCACGTCGACCTGCGGGTCGATCGCGTAGACCTCGCCCTCGAACTTGCGCCCCGGCAGGGCATCGACCTCGACGCGGATGCGCGAGCCGACCTTGACGTTGCCGAGCTCGACCTCGGGCAGGCGGAAATCGACCTTGATCGGGTCGACCCGCGACAGCACGATCAGCGCGCGGCCCTTGGTCACGTACTCGCCGACGCCGATGGCGGAAAGCCCGACCACGCCGCCGAAGGCCGCGCGGATGGTGGTCTTGTCGAGCCGCGAGGCGGCCAGTTCGACATTGGCGCGGGTGCGGTCGAGCGCATAGCGCGTCTCGTCGCGCGTCCGCTCGGTGCCGGACTTCTGCTTGAACAGCGTGTCGGCGCGGTCGTAATTGGCCTCCGCCAGGGCGAACTCGGCCTTGGCCTGCGCCAGTTCCGCCTTGGCCATCTGGTCGTCGAGCCGGAACAGCACGTCGCCGGCCTCGACCTTGATGCCTTCGCGCACGACCACTTCGGAGATGCGGCCGTCGATCTCGGTTGCGACCGTCACGCTCTCGTCGGCGCGCAGCGAACCGACGGCGGTCAGGCTGGCCGTGACCGGACCGACCCGCACCTTGGCGGCCTCGACGGCGACCGGACGCTGTCCTGCGCCACCGCCCCCGGCCGGCGCGGGCGCGCCCGGCCGCGGTGCCGTCCCGGCCGTTGCGGCGATCTCCGGCAGCGGCGCCGCAAGCTTATGCTTCAGAAGTTCGGCGTGGACCGGCTTCGGCAGCCATTCCGGGCGATAGAAGCCGATGCCGATGACCACGGCCACGCCGCATGCCAGCGCCAGAAGCCAATTGAATACTTTCACCATGCCTTGCTCCTGGCGATCAGACCGATCACGCGAAGTAACACAGCCGTGATCCGGCCCGTCCAATCGCCGTCTTTTCCGATGTCGCGGGACTATAAGCAGAAATCCGCGACGGAGGCCATGGGCCAGACGCCACGCGTTCAACATTTGCGCAGACAATCGGCCCCTTGCGAAAGAGGCGGGCAGATGTCGTCACAGGTATGACCAAATCCTGACCGAACTCATCGTCCGCGGTCACGAATGAGTGCAGTCGACCGTTGCCTGCATTGGGGAACGACACCGGTGGCGGGCGATACCGATGCGGAACCGCCATGGTCCGGCCCTGTCGGGCTCACACCGCCCGCGCGACCCAGGAGGCGAGCGCCTCGCACAGGTTCTCCAGCCGCCGGCGCTCGCTCTGCTCGGTCAGGTACCACGGACCGCCGTCGGTGGCATCGCGCTGCGCGGTGATCGGCACGCGCTCGACGGTCCGCCCGGCCGCGTCGACGACGAGGCCGGCGCCCGTGATCCAGTCGAGCGGACGATCCATGCCGTCCCGACCGAAGCCGCTGCCGCCGCCATAGGACGCCATCTGGATCTCCTGCACCACCAGGACCAGCGTCGGCAGGCGGCGGTCGCCGGGCCGGATCCGGCCGGCGAAGACCCGGGCGGCGATCGGCTCCATCACGGTGCGCACCACCGCCGCATAGCGCGAGACGCCGAGCGCGGCGAGCGGACCGGTATCGACCCGGATGGCCCGGAAGCTGCCCCCGGCCGCCGCCGCCGGGCCGGCCAGGAGGGCAGAGCCGGCCAAAGCGGCCGGGCCGGCCAAGGCAGCCGGGCCGGCGAGGAGCGCCGCACCGAGACCGGCGAGCAGCCTGCGGCGGGTGGGGGCGAGAGGCGTGGTGGCGAGGCGCATGTCGTCCATGGCTTGGCTCCGACAGAGGTCAGGCGGCGGGATCATCGCGCCAGGGCGAGGAGGCCGTCCAGATCCATATGGGTCTCCAGATGGCCGGCGAGGCGATCGAGCACCGCCTCGACCTCCTGCTCGTAGGCATAGCCCGACGCGGCCGCGCCGAGACCGGCCAGGAAGCCGGCGCGGGCGCGGTCGTCGGCGAAGAGGCCGTGCACGTAGCAGCCGGCGACCAGGCCGGACGGCGCGACCGCCCCGTCGCTGCGGCCATCCGCAAAGGCGACCAGCGGCCGCGCCCGGCCGGGGCCTTCGGTCGCGCCGACATGCATCTCGTAGCCGGCGAAGGGCGCGCCGTCGGCCGCGAGCGTGCCGGCGACGGCCGTCAGCGTCTTGGCGCCGCCGAGCACCGTCTCGACATCGAGCAGGCCGAGGCCCGCGACGGTCGCCGGCGGCCCCTCGACCCCGTCCGGATCGGCGATCGACCGGCCGAGCATCTGGTAGCCGCCGCAGATGCCGAGCACACGGCCGCCGCGCCGGATATGGGCCTGGATGTCGATATCCCAGCCGGCGGCGCGCAGCGCGGCGAGGTCGGCGATGGTCGCCTTGGAGCCGGGCAGCAGGACGAGATCGGCATCGCCCGGCAGGGCCTCGCCCGGGCGGACCATGTGCAAACGGACGGCGGGCTCGCCGCGCAGCGGATCGAGATCGTCGAAATTGGCGATATGCGGCAGCAGCGGCACCGCGATCGTCACCGTCCCGGCCGAGGCCCGCGCCCCGCCCCCGCTGCGGCCGGCGCCGGCGAGCGCCATGGCGTCCTCCGCCGGCAGCCGGCCGGCCTCGGCGAACCAGGGGACGAGCCCGAAGCTGCGCCAGCCGGTCCGGTCGGCGATCAGGCGCATGCCGGCCTCGAACAGGCTCGGATCGCCGCGAAACTTGTTGACCACGAAGCCGGCCACCATGGCGGCATCCTCGGCGTCGATGACCACGCGCGTGCCGACGATCTGGGCGATGACGCCGCCGCGGTCGATATCGCCGACCAGGACGACCGGCAGGTCCGCGGCCCGCGCGAAGCCCATATTGGCGATGTCGCCGGCGCGCAGGTTGACCTCCGCGGCGCTGCCGGCACCCTCGATCAGGACGAGATCGGCCCGCGCCTTCAGGCGCTCGAAGCTTTCCATGACGGCCGCCTTGAGGCGCGGCTTCCAGGCCTGGAATTCGCGCGCCCGGGCGTTGCCGATCACCCGCCCCTGCACCACCACCTGCGCGCCGACCTCGCTCTGCGGCTTGAGGAGCACGGGATTCATGTCGACCGTCGGCGCCACGCGGGCGGCGCGCGCCTGCAGCGCCTGGGCGCGCCCGATCTCCCCGCCGTCCGCCGTGACGGCGGCATTGTTGGACATGTTCTGCGGCTTGAACGGCAGCACCTTGAGGCCGCGCAGCGTGAAGGCGCGCGCCAGGCCGGCGACCAGGACCGACTTGCCGACATCCGAGCCGGTGCCTTGGATCATCAATGCGCGTGCCGGCATCCGCAGAGGTCCTCCGCGCCTCGGGATCGGAAACGGGCGCCGGCGGCCAGGAGTGCCCGGGCGGCCCGGTCTTGTCCAGGGGCCGGCAGTCTCTCTCCGGACGGTCAAGCAGGCCGGCGGCCGGCCGGGCGCCTTCTAAAGGTCAGGCGGGCCGGCGACCCACCAGGGTGGCGAGCGCCAGGGCGGCGCCGGCGAAGAGCAGGCCGGCGCCGATCTCGTACATCAGCGGATAGTCGCCGGTCCGGCCGAGCAGCGTCGCGAACAGCGAGGCGGCGGCGGTCTGGGTGCCGGCGAAACCCGAGGTCATCAGTCCCCAGGCCGCGCGCTGGCGTCCCGGGCCGGCCAGTTCGGCCGAATAGCCGGCGGTCAGCGAGGCGATGCCGGGCGTCAGCGCGCCGACCAGGATCGACGAGACGGCCAGCGCCGGCAGGCCGGTCATGAAGACCGGCAGCAGCACGGCCGCCGCCTTCAGGAGGAAGAACAGCACCACCGCCGGACCGAAGCCGATCCAGGCCGCCACGCGCGCCACCGCCAGGGGGCCGATCGCCGCGCCGATCCCGAACAGGATCCACTGCGTGCCGCCGACCCCGTAGCCGAGGCCGAGTTCGCGCGCGACATAGTCGACCCAGTAGACGGTATGCGGCACGAAACCGGCCGCATCGAGCGCATAGGCGACGAACAGCAGCGCGACCGCCACCGGCCGGCGCATCGGCTCGGCCGGCGCCGCCGCGCTGGCGACCGGAACGGCGCCGGCGACCTGGCCCCAGATGCGCCAGGTGGCGACCGCGATCGCCGCGGAAGCCGCGGCCAGGATCATCCAGGCGGCCGCGACGCCGAGCCCGGCCAGCATCGGTACCAGCGTGCCGGAGAGCGCGATGCCGAGCCCGATGCCGGTGAACATCAGCCCGACCATGCCGGCGCGCCGGGCGGGCGGCACGGCGGCCAGGATGGTCATCGGCGCCAGCACCATCACGACCGAGCCGGTGAAGCCGGGCAGGAAGCGCCAGACGGCGAGCCAGATCAGCCCGAAATCGAAGGCCGAGGCCGCGAAGGCCAGCGCGGTGACGACCAGCGCGAGGCGGACCATGGCGGCGACCGGCACCCAGCGGGCGATCGGCACGGCCGTCAGCGCGCCGAGCAGGTAGCCGGAGAAATTGGCCGAGGCGAGGTAGCCGGCACCGGTCGGCGTGGTCCAGCCTTCCTGGACCAGCGCCGGCACCAGCGCCGTATAGCCGAAGCGGGCGAAGCCGATCACCACCAGCAGCGCGCCGAAACAGGCCGCCGGCCCGGCCATGGCCCCTCCCGCACTGCCTTCGACCCGATCCGTCACCGCCCCTGCCCCGTCCGCCTCTTGCTGCAGCGCGGCACCCTGACAGGAGAGGGCCGGCCTCGCCAGACCGCCCTTCGCATGGGCGCCGCGCATCTGGCGCCGAATATTAAACCGAACGGTTGACAGTCCCCAACCGATCGACCATATTCAACCACATGGTTGATGATCATTCCGCCCCGCTCGACGCCGTCTTCCACGCCCTCGCCGACCCGACCCGTCGGGCGATGCTGCGGCAGCTGGCCGGGGGCGAGCGGTCGGTCGGCGACCTGGCGGCGCCGCACCCGATGTCGCTCGCCGCCGCCTCCAAGCACATCCGCGTGCTGGAGGATGCCGGTCTGATCCGGCGCGAGATCCGCGGCCGGCAGCATGTCTGCCGGCTCGATGCGACCCCGATGCATGCCGGCCAGGAATGGATCCGGCATTTCGAAAAGTTCTGGACCGAGCGGCTCGATGTCCTCGAGGCGCTGCTGCGGGCCGAGGATGCGGCCAAGGGAGAGACCGATGGGCAAGATGGACACTGAAATCGGCGGCTTCGGCCGCCGGGTGGCGGCCGACACGGTGGTGATCGAGCGGCTTCTGCCGGGAACGGCCGCGCGCCTCTGGCGCTACCTGACCGAGCCGGACCTGCGCCGCCAGTGGCTCGCGGCCGGCGCCTTCGACCTCGTGCCGGGCGGCGCGATCGAACTCGTCTTCCGCAACAACGGCCTGACGCCCGGCGATGCGCCGCCGCCGGCGGGCTTCGAGCGCTTCGGCGAAGAATCGCGGCTCGAGGGCATCGTCACCGAATGCGATCCGCCGCATTGCCTCGCCTATACGTGGGGGCGCAGCGAGACGGCCTCGCAGGTCCGTTTCGACCTCCTGGAGACCGGCGCCGGCGTGCGCCTGACCGTGACGCATAGCCGCCTCGCCGATCCGGGCGCCATGATCAACGTTTCGGCCGGCTGGCACAGCCATCTCGACCTCTTGGTCTCCCGCATCGACGGCCGCGAGCCGGAGGGCTTCTGGCGCCGCTTCGGCACGCTGGAGCCGATCTATCGCGAGCGTCTGGCCGGAGCCTGAGAACGGCGGCGGGGGCGCGCCGCCGGAAGCGGACCGGCGGCCTCCAGCCCGCGCGGGCGGGCCGCCGCCGGCCGCGGCCGGGCCGCCCATCACCCCGGGTTTCGACGTCGGCGCCAAGGCTTCGTCAACCCTACCGGGTAACCCCGCCCTAACCGGAACGGCCTAGCGTCGCGCCCGACCCGAGCCGATCCGGCCCGGCCGCCGGAGCGCGACGCCATGCCGACCGACCCGCCTGCCCTCCGCGTCCGCGGTCTTGCCAAGAGCTTCGGACGCCCGGCCGTGGCCGGACTGGATCTGGAGATCCGGGCGGGCGAGTTCTACGCCCTGCTCGGCCCCAACGGCGCCGGCAAGACGACCTCGCTGCGCATGGTGGCGGGACTGCTGCCGCCGGATGCCGGCTCGATCGAGATCTTCGGCATCGATGCGCGCCGCGATCCGATCGGCGCCAAGCGCATCACCGCCTGGGTCTCCGACGAACCGCTGGTCTACGACAAGCTGACCCCGGTCGAGTATCTGGAATTCGTCGCCGGGCTGTGGAGCCTGCCGGGTCCGGTCGCCGCCGCGCGTGCGGCCGACCTGATCGACTGGCTCGGCCTTGGGCCCCAGGCGCATCAGCGCTGCGAGGGCTTCTCCAAGGGCATGCGCCAGAAGGTGGCGCTGGCCGGGGCGCTGATCCACGAGCCGCGCCTGATCATCCTCGACGAGCCGCTGACCGGGCTCGACGCCGGCTCAGCCCGGCAGGTCAAGTCCGTGCTAGCCGAGCGGGTCGGCGCGGGCGCGACCATCATCATGACCACCCATATCCTGGAAGTGGCCGAGCGCATGGCCGAGCGGATCGGCGTCATCGCTGCCGGCCGGCTGATCGCGGAGGGAACGCTCGCCGAACTGCGCGCCGCCTCCGGGGCCCTGCATGCCAGCCTGGAGGAGATCTTCCTCGATCTGGTTGCCGGTCAGGATCGGGCCGCGTGACGCGCCCCGGCACCCTGGCCTGGTTCGCGCACCACGAGATGCGTCTCGCCTGGCGCGATTTCGTCGGCATGATGACCGCCGGCCGGCCGACGCGCCGCCGTCTGGTCTACGCGGCGCTGGCCGGCTTCGCCGCCTTCCTGCACCTGATCGCCTACGCGATCCTGGTCGCCGGCGGGCGCCTGCCGCTGGTCCTCGACCGCACCACGCTGGTCGTCGCCACCGGCCTCGGTGCGGCAGCCTTCGCGCTGATGCTGTCGCAGGCGCTGGAATCGGTCACTCGCGCCTTCTATGCGCGCGGCGATCTCGACCTGATCCTGTCGTCGCCGGCCGCCGCCGGACGCCTCTTCGCCGTGCGCATCGGCTCCGTGGCGCTGGCGACCGGCGCCATGACGGCCCTGCTGGCCGGGCCTTTCGTCAATATCCTGGCCGTGTTCGACCGTCCGGGCTGGCTCGCCGCCTATCCGGTGATGGCCGCCGGCGGCGCGGTCGCGACCGGTCTTGCGGTGACGGTGACGGTCGGGTTGATCCGGCTGATCGGCCCGCGCCGGACCCGCTTCGCCGCGCAGGTGCTGGCCGCGGTGACCGGCGCGGCCTTCGTGATCGGCGTCCAGGTCGGCTCGATCCTGTCCTTCGGCCATCTCGACCGGACGTCCTTCCTGGCCTCGCCGGCGGTGACCCGGGCGATGCCGGCGGAGACGAGCCTCCTCTACTGGCCGGCGCGCGCTGCCGCCGGCGAAACCGGACCGCTCGCCGCCACGCTCGGGCTCGGCGCGCTCGTCCTCGTCGGCGCGATCCTCGCCTTTGCCGGACGGTTCGGCGCGCTGGCGCTGACCACCGCCGGATCGGCCGATCCTGCCGCCCCAGCCGCGCGCGGCGCCGCCTTTCGCGGCCCGTCTTCGCCCGCCGCCGCGCTCCGGCGCAAGGAATGGCGGCTGGTGGCGCGCGATCCCTGGCTCCTGTCGCAGACCTTGATGCAGCTTCTCTACCTGCTGCCGCCGGCCTTCCTGCTCTGGCGCAATTTCGGCGACCGCACCGGCGCGCTCGTCGTGCTGGTGCCGGTGCTGGTGATGGCGGCCGGCCAGCTCGCCGGCGGCCTCGCCTGGCTGACCATCTCGGGCGAGGACGCGCCCGACCTGGTCGCGACTGCCCCGGTGCCGGCCGCGACCGCGACCCGCGCCAAGGCCGGCGCGGTCATCGCCGCCATCTCGGTCGTGCTGTTGCCCTTCTCGGCCGCGATGGCGGTCTCCTCGCCCTTCGAGGCGACGATGATGGCGGCTTTCGCCGCCGCCGCCGCCCTGTCGGCGATCGCCATCCAGCTTCTGTTCCGGACGCGCGCGCGGCGCAGCCAGTTCCGGCGCCGGCAGACGGCGTCGCGCTTCTCCACCTTCGCCGAGGCCTTCTCGTCGATCGCCTGGGCGGGCGGTGCCGCCCTGGCGGCGGCGGGCACCTGGCTCGCCGCGATCCCCGCGGGGCTCGCCCTGGCGGTGGTCGCGGCCGCCTGGCTGGCAAGCCCGGCGCGCGACGGCTGAGCGCCGCCGCGCGGGTCTGCGGGCGGCGCTTATATGCGCCCGATCAGGACCAGGATCAGAATAACGACCAGGACCGTGCCGAGCACGCCGGACGGTCCGTAGCCCCAGGCGCGGCTGTGCGGCCAGCTCGGGATGGCGCCGATCAGCATCAGGACCAGGATCACGATCAGAATGGTGCCGAGTGTCATGAGAATCTCCCTTGCGATGTGCCGGTTGCGGCGTCGCTTGAGGTAACCCGGCGGATCGCAAGTGGTTCCCGCGCTTGTGATCACAGTCCGCCGCCGGCCGCGCATGGTTCTCGTCCCGGGCGCCACGGAACTGTCGCTTGAGCCAGCCCCGATCGGCCGCTAAACCGGGGCGCCGACCATCGAGGATCCTGCCATGGCCCATGCCGTTTCGCCGCTCGCCCCGAAGACCGTGCCGGACATGCCGGCGGTGCCGGGGGTCCGCTTCGCGACCGCCGCCGCGGGGATCAAGTACAAGGGGCGTACCGACGTGCTCCTGGTCGCGCTCGACGAGGGCACCGAGGTGGCCGGCGTCTTCACCACCTCGAAATGCCCCTCCGCCCCGGTCGACTGGTGCCGGCGCAGCCTGGCGCAGGGCCGCGCCCGTGCGGTTTTGGTCAATTCCGGCAACGCCAACGCCTTCACGGGCGCCAAGGGCGTCGCCACCGTCGAGGCGACCGCCGCCGGGGCCGGCGCCTTCGTCGGCTGCGATCCGGCCGAGATCTTCCTCGCCTCCACGGGCGTGATCGGCGAACCGCTCGACGCGGCCAAGATCGTCGCCGTGCTGCCCGAAGCCGCCGCCCGTCTCGCCGACGGCCCCTGGATCGAGGCCGCCAAGGCGATCATGACCACCGACACCTTCCCGAAGGTGGCGACCGCCAAGGCGCGGATCGGCGACACCGAGGTGGTGCTGTGCGGCATCGCCAAGGGCGCCGGCATGATCGCCCCCGACATGGCGACCATGCTGTCCTTCGTCTTCACCGATGCGGCGATCGCCGCCCCGGTCCTGCAGGGTCTGCTCTCCGCCGCCGTGGTCGACAGCTTCAATGCGGTCACGGTCGACGGCGACACCTCGACCTCGGACACACTGCTCCTGTTCGCGACCGGCAAGTCCGGCGCGCCGCGCATCGACGATCCGGCCGACCCGCGTCTCGGCGCCTTCCGGGCCGCGCTCGACGCGGTCACGCTCGATCTCGCCCGGCAGGTCGCCCGCGACGGCGAGGGCGCGCGCAAGTTCGTCGAAGTGACCGTCGAGGGCGCCGTCTCGAAGGCCTCGGCGCGGCGCATCGCGATGTCGGTCGCCAATTCGCCGCTGGTCAAGACCGCCGTCGCCGGCGAGGACGCCAACTGGGGCCGCATCGTCATGGCGGTCGGCAAGGCCGGCGAGCCGGCCGACCGCGACCGGCTGGCGATCTGGTTCGGCGAGACCCGCGTCGCCGTCGACGGCGCGCGCGATCCGGACTATTCGGAGGCCGCCGCCAGCGCCCACATGCAGGGCGACCATATCCGCATCCGCATCGCGCTCGGCCTCGGCGAGGGACGCGACACGACCTACACCTGCGACCTGACCAAGGAATATGTCGCCATCAACGGCGACTATCGCAGTTGATACGAATTGTTTCGAAACAGCGTATCCATCCCGTTAAGCACATTTGCGCGTAGAGGATGCGCCAGATCATGACGAAACTCGTGCTCGTAGCCGCCGTGGCCCTGATCGATCCGGACGGCCGGATCCTCCTGGCGCGGCGGCCGCCCGGCAAGTCCATGGAAGGACTGTGGGAATTCCCCGGCGGCAAGGTCGAGCCGGGGGAAAGCCCCGAGGCGGCCCTGATCCGCGAACTCGAGGAAGAGCTGGGCATCGAGGTTAAGAGCGAGTGTCTCGCACCCCTGACCTTTGCCAGCCATGTTTATCCCAATTTTCACTTGCTGATGCCACTATGGGTGTGTCGGCGCTGGTCGGGAACGGTCGTGGCGCGCGAGGGACAGGCCCTGAAATGGGTCCGGCCCCGCGACCTCCGGGACTATCCCATGCCGCCGGCCGATGAACCGCTGATCCCGCACCTCGTCGACCTGATCTGACGGACCCCGCGATGACCGCAGCTTCGACCGTCGTGACCTTCGTGCGCAGCCGTCTCTCGGCTCTCCGCACCGACGAGTTCGGCGCGACGTCGATCGAGTACGGCCTGATCGCCAGTCTCGTGGTCATCGTCATCATCGCCGGCATCACCGGCTTCGGCGAGCAGCTCGCCGCCCAGTGGGACTGGGTCAGCGGCCTGATCCGCTCGAATGTGAAATCGAGCTGAAGCGCCGCGCGCCGGCCCAGAGGCGCGCCGGCCGTCGCCAAACCCCGATCACCCGCCCCCGTTCACACCGCCCGTTCACTCGCCCCCGTCCGCCGTCTCGCCGCCGGACCGCTCGACCGTTCCAAGCGCATCGGCGAGCCTGACGGTCGCCGAACCGCGCCGGGCCGGCTTCTGCTGGCTCTCGTGCGGCGCCCAGCCCGATGCGGACACGATCTCGAAGGTCGCCCGGATGCGCCCGTCGGGATCGGCATGGCGCTCGGCATAGAGCGCGGCGGCGCGCAGGAACAGGCCGCGACCGGCCGGCTTGCGGCTGCGTTCGGCCAGGATGCTGGTCGCCCCCATGGCGCGCAGGTCGATCATCAGCGCGAACATGTCGTCATAGCGCACGGTCATCCGGTCGACATCCGTGACCGGCAGCGCGAAGCCTGCCCGTTGCAGAAGGCCGCCGAGATCGCGGATGTCGACGAAGGGCGCGACGCGCGGGCTCGCGCCGCCGGCCGTCTCGGCCTCGGCGGCGATCAGGCTGCGGCGCAGTTCCGACAGCGTGTCTCCGCCCGGCAGGGCCGCGAGCAGCAGCCCGTCCGGCCTCAAGGCCCGCCGGATCTGGACGAGCGCGCCGGGCAGATCGTCCAGCCAGTGCAGCGAAAGCGGCGCCACGACGAGGTCGAGCGCAGCGTCGCGAAACGGCAGCAGGGCTTCGTCGGCGATCAGGTCGCCCCGGCCCGCCGGCGCCGGATCGGCCGGCGGCAGGGCCTCCACGACGTGGCCGACCTTGCCGGAGGCCCGCAACATCGCGGCCGTCCGACCGGTCGGATCGCCGAGCGCGACGGCGACGGGAAAGTGTCGGCTCACCGTCGCCAGCCGGTCGGCGAGATCCTCGACCACGCGGGCCATCAGGAAATCGGCGCCCGGCCGGGCCTCGCGAAGCGCACGGCCGCGCCGGCGGGCGAGCAGCGTGCGGTCGAAGATCGGCGGTACGGTCATGCTGGCCTCGGCCCTTGCGGTTGGCGGCTATATGGGCCGGCCGCGCGCGAAGGTCAAAGCCGACCAGCCAGTCCCCGGCCGCCGAGGGATGCCGGCACGCTGGGCGCGCGGGCGCTTCAGCGCTATGGTTGCACCATGGACCCGCACACGCCGATCCGCCGTCTGTTCGACCGTGCCCACGCGGGCGGCGGGTCCGGCCTTGTCGCCGGGGCGGCTCGGCTCTTCCGGCGCGGGCTCGATTTCGTGCTGCCGCCGGTGTGCAGCCAGTGCCGCATTCCGGTCGCCGAGCCGCACAGCCTGTGTGCCGGCTGCTGGGCCGACCTGCGCCTGATCGAGCGGCCCTATTGCGAGCGGCTCGGCATTCCGTTCGGCTACGACCTCGGCCCCGGCGCGCTCTCGGCCGAGGCGATCGCCGATCCGCCGCCCTTCGACAAGGCCCGCGCGGCCGTGCTCTACGAGGGAATGGCGGCCGAATTGGTCCACCGGCTGAAATACCAGGACCGCACCGAGCTCGGCCGCCTGATCGGGCGCCTGACGGCGCGGGCCGGGACCGACCTCTTCCCCCGCGCGGGCCTGATCGTGCCGGTGCCGCTGCATCCGAGCCGGCTGCTGACGCGCAAGTTCAACCAGTCGCAGCTGATCGCCGCCGAACTCGGGCGCCAATGCGGTCTGCCGGTCGACCCGCTCGCACTCGCCCGCATCAAGGCGACCGATCGCCAGGTCGGGCTCAATCCGCGCGAGCGCGCCGAGAATGTCGCCGGCGCCTTCCGGGTGCCGCCGGCCGCCAAGGCGCGCGTCGCCGGGATGCACATCCTCCTCGTCGACGACGTGCTGACCACCGGCGCCACCGTCAAGGCCGCCACGCGCGCGCTGAAGCGCGGCGGCGCGGCCGGGGTCGACGTGATCACCTTCGCGCGGGTTGCCGCGGCCGGAACCTTGCATATATGACGGAGATCGGTCACACCGGCCCTCCACCCGGATCCGCACCATGGCAGCCGTCGTCATCTACACGCGTGAATTCTGCGGCTATTGCAGCGCCGCCAAGGCGCTGCTCGACCGCAAGGGCATCGCCTACGAAGAGAAGGACGCGACCGGATCGCCAGATCTGCGCCGGGAGATGATGGACCGGTCGGGCCGGACCACCTTCCCGCAGATCTTCGTCGGCACGACCCATGTCGGCGGCTGCGACGACCTGCATGCCCTCGATCGCGCCGGCCGCCTCGATCCGCTGCTGGCGTCCGCCGGGGCGCAGGGCTAGCCTTTCCGGATCCGCTGCGGCCGACCCGGCCTATCAACCCGACCGGCCGGCCGCAACGGCCGGCATCTCCCGGTGAGAGCCATGACCCAATTCCGCGCCGCGCTCGTCCAGACCACGGCCTCCCGCTCGGTCGAGGCCAATATCGCGGCCGTCGAAGCGCTGGTGCGCGAGGCGGCTGCGGCCGGTGCGCACTATGTGCAGACGCCGGAAAACACCAACATCATGGAACATAACGGCGACCGCCTGTTCGCGGCACTGACCGACGAGGCGTCCGACCCGACCCTGGCGCGGCTCCGCGCCGTCGCCGCCGAATTGGGCATCTGGCTGCATATCGGCTCGCTGGCCATCAAGGTGGCCGAGGCCAAGGCCGCCAACCGCGCCTTCGTGATCGCCCCCGACGGTTCGGTCGCGGCGCGCTACGACAAGATCCATCTCTTCGACGTCGACCTAGTCGGCGGCGAGAGCTACCGCGAGAGCAACCGCATCCGCCCGGGCGCGGAATCCGTCACGGTCGACCTGCCGTGGGGCCGGCTCGGCCTCGCCATCTGCTACGACCTGCGCTTCCCGCAGCTGTTCAGGGCGCTCGCCCGCGAGGCCGGCGCCGACATCCTGAGCGTCCCCGCCGCCTTCACGCAGCAGACCGGCGAAGCGCATTGGCATGTCCTGCTGCGCGCCCGGGCGATCGAGAACGGAGCCTGGGTGTTTGCGGCCGCGCAGAGCGGCCTGCACGAGAACGGCCGCTCGACCTATGGCCACAGCCTGATCATCGACCCCTGGGGCCGGATCGTCGCCGAGGCGGCCGATGGCCCCGGCATCGCGATCGCCGATATCGATCTCGGCCGCGTCGCCGAGGCGCGCGGGCGCATCCCTGCGCTCCAGCACGACCGCCCCTTCACGGCCGCACCGGCATCGCCCGTCGAGCTCAAGGCCGCCCCATGATCCATTACGCGCTGATCTGCCCGACGGAGCACGAATTCGAAGGCTGGTTCCGGTCCTCGTCGGATTTCGAGGCCCAGGCCGCCGCCGGCCACGTCTCCTGCCCGGTCTGCGGCTCGACCCAGGTCGCGCGCGCCCTGATGGCGCCGAATGTCCAGCCCGCGCGCGGCCGCGCCGCCGTGCCGGCGGCAGAGACGGGAGCCGGAACGGGGACCGGCAGCGAATCCGCGCCCGCCGCCGCGCCAGCGCCCGTACCGCCCCCCGCCGCGGCCCCGCCGGCGCTGGTCGCGCCGCATCCAGCCCAGGCGGTCCTGCTCGCCGCGCTGAAGGAAATCCGCGCCAAGGTGCTTGAGACGGCCGACTATGTCGGCACCGACTTCGCGGAAGAGGCCCGCCGCATCCATTACGGCGAGAGCGAACAGCGCGGCATCTATGGCGAGGCCAGCGCCGAGGAGGCCGAGGCGCTGATCGAGGAGGGCATCGACGTGCATGCCCTGCCGATCCTGCCCGACGATCGCAACTGAGCGGCCCGAACCCGTCAGAGCCGTCAGAACCGCTGCGTCGCCCGGACCGTTCGAACGGGTCCGCGGGAAGGCCCGGCCGTGCTGGAGATCGGCAGCCGTCATCCCTGCGGATCGGCAGCCGTCATCGCCCGCAGGGCGCCGCGAAGCGGCGCGATCGCACCGACATGTCCTGCATCAGTAATGGCGGCATCGGTGATGCCGCGCGTTCGTCCCGACGTCGCACCGTGCCGGCATCCGGGACCGCGGCGACAGCGACAGCGACGAGGGGTCAGCGCATCAGGCTGGACTGCCTCGCCTGACATGCCGGACTGCCGGAGGATAGCGGGCGGCAGCCGCGCACTGACGGCGGCACACGGACCACGGCGCGCAGATCCGCGCCGTGTCGGAATAGCGCTCATCCGCCGAACGGATTGAGCCGCTGCCAGATGGACCGCTCCGGCTTCGGGGCCGCCACGGCGGCGACCGGTGCAGGGGCCGGGGCCACGACGGCGGCCGGCTTGCTGCCGACCGGAACGGGCGCGGGCGCGGGCGCAACCGCGGGCCGCGGCGGCGCGGCCGGCATCACCACGGCGGTGCTGGCGGGCGCGGCTGCGGCGGTGGCGACCGATCCGGCCTTCGCGGTGCCGGTCGTCTCGCTGTCGGATTTCGAGGCGAAGCCGAACCACGATCCGACGCCCTGGTCGGCCTTGGCGACCTCCACCGGCTGCGCGGGCTGCGAAGGAATCCGGCCCGGGGCCGCCCGCGGGATCGGCACGGCGATCGGGGTCCGGGCCGCCCCGGCGGAACCGGTCGTTGCCGGCGACGCCTCGCCCTGACCGCTGCGGAAGATCGACGCCATCAGGCTGCCGCCCTCGCGCTTCGGCTTGGATTCCTCGAGGCGCCGATCGAGTTCCTCCTGGGTCGCCTTGCGCTCCTTCTCGTCGAGCGCGGCAATGACGGTGGAGCGCTCGGCCTCGTCCGCCTTGGACTTGGCGGCGACCAGCGTCGCGATATGCGAGGGCACCTCGTAGACCGGGCAGGCGCCGACCGCGTTGAAGGTCGACATGGCCGGGTCCTTCGGCTGCGCATTGAAGACGTAGCGCTTCTCGCAGACATCGACCTTGGGCTCGACCTTGGTCACCTCGAAGTGGTCGTAACCTTCCTTCAGGTTGCGCCAGAACGGCATGTTCGGATTGTTCCGGTTGCGCGCCATGTTCTGGGCGGTCATGCGGAACGGAAAGGACTGGACCTGGAAGGACGGCTGGCCGCCGGCGAAGGCCTCGCGGGCCAGCGCATAGATTTCCTCGACCTGGGCATCCGTCATGGCGAAGCAGCCCGCCGACGAGCAGGCGCCATGCACCATGATCGCGTCGCCGGTCCGGCCATAGGCGCGGTCGAAGGCGTTCGGGAAGCCGACGTCATAGGACAGGTAGTATTGCGAATTGGGATTCATACGGCTGGGCGTGACCGTGTAGAAACCCTCCGGCGACTGCTTGTCGCCCTGCCGGATCTTCGGCCCGATGGTGCCGCCCCAGGCGCAGATCTTGTAATCCTTGAGCAGGGCGTAGCGGCCGGTCTTGTCGCGCTTCCAGACTTCGAGCACCGAATCCTGCTTGAAGATGCGCACGAGGATCGGGTCCTCCTTGCGCATGCCCTTCTCGGCCATCAGTTCGATCATGTCCTGACGCAACGGCCGTATCGACTTGCCGTTCTGCTCGATCAGTCCATGCTCTTCCTGGCAGGCGGCGAGCCCGAAGGCGACCGCCGAGATGGCGAGGAGGCGAAGAGCCGGCTTGAAGACCATCCGAGTACCACCCAAAACGCGGTTCCGGCCGCGAGCCTGCGTCGGCCGGACCGAAACACCCTCGCCCCACGCTGCCGCGGGACCGATCGATAGACTAGCGACCGTTTCGTTGACGGCTTGTTAACGGTCGCGGACACCCGCACGTCGCCGTCCGACACTAGCCCAAGATTCGCACGGCAGCAAAACCGTTTGCAACCGGATTGCCGCCCATTTGCGGCGGCTTCGGGATCACAGCACGCGGCCGATGGCCAGGAACTTTTCGCGCCGCTGACGGCGGACCTCCTCCCGCGACAGACCCGCCATGCCGGCGAAAGCCTCGGCGATCGCCGCCCCGGCGGCATCGATCACCGCCTCCGGCGCGCGGTGCGCGCCGCCGAGCGGCTCCGGGATGACCCCGTCGATGACCTTGAACCGGATCAGGTCCTGCGCGGTGATCTTCATGTTGGTCGCCGCATCCTGGGCGCGGGCCGGGTCGCGCCACAGGATCGAGGCGGCGCCTTCCGGCGAGATCACGCTGTAGATGGCATGCTCGAGCATCAGCACGCGGTTGGCGGTGGCGATCGCGATGGCGCCGCCCGAGCCGCCTTCGCCGATGATCAGCGCCACATTGGGCACGCCGATATTCAGACAGGCCTCGGTCGAGCGCGCGATCGCCTCGGCCTGGCCGCGCTCTTCCGCGCCGATGCCCGGATAGGCGCCGGCCGTGTCGACCAGGCTGATCACCGGCACGTCGAAGCGGTCGGCCAGTTCCATCAGCCGCACGGCCTTGCGGTAGCCCTCGGGTCGAGCCATGCCGAAATTGTGGCGGATGCGGCTCGCCGTGTCCGATCCCTTCTCGTGCCCGATGACGGCGACCGACTGGCCGCGAAACCGCCCGAAACCGCCGAGAATGGCCGCGTCCTCGGCAAATTTCCGATCGCCGGAGAGCGGCGTGAAGTCCTCGATCAGGCGCGCCACATAATCGACGAAATGCGGACGGTCCGGATGCCGGGCGATCTGCGTCTTCTGCCAGGGCGTCAGCTTCTGGTAGATCTCCTGCAGCGCCTGGCTGGCCTTGGTCTCGAGCCGCCCGATCTCCTCCGTCACGTCGACCGCTTCGCCGCGCTCCGCCAGGACACGCAGTTCCTGAATCTGCCCTTCGAGATCGGCGACGGGCTTTTCGAATTCGAGATAGCTGCGCATGAAGGATTGGCTCGGTCGGCTTGTTCCGGGGACTTGGGCCTGGGGCCCGGCCCGGCGGAACGCTGTTCGGAGGGACGCGGCGCGATCGGCTGGGACGGCCCGCAGGCCGCCCGCGAGGCCGGAGACAGGCCACGGGTCTGCGGCGATGTCAAGGCAGGTCGCGCCGGGACCATGACCGGTTGCGACTTCGCGAAAAAGTTGCAGATGCCGGTGACCGGTCTACTCTTGTCGCCATTGCGGGCGGAAGCCGCGGCGCCGGCCAGGGCGCATCCCGGGGAATGGGCCGCCGAGACCAGGGCGATGGTCTCGCCCGCAATCCGGAGATGATTCCATGCGGTGGCAACTGCAAGGATTCATGATCGAAGTGAAAAGGACTCGGAGTGGCTGGCAAATCCTCCTCCGAGTCCAATTCCAACGATAACAAGGAGGGCGGGCGAAAGCCCGCCTTCCACTCCGGATACTAGCACGTTGCGCGCGCGGACCCAAGTCCGGGCGCTCGCCCCGCATGCCTCACCCGGCAAGCGGGTGATGGGTGCCGACCAGTTGCTTCAGGCGCTCTTCCAGGACGTGGGTATAGATCTGGGTCGTGGAAATATCGGCGTGGCCGAGCAGTTCCTGCAGCACGCGCAGGTCGGCGCCGTTCTCCAGGATGTGGCTGGCGAAGGCATGGCGCAGGACATGCGGGGAGATTGCCGACGGCGGCAGGCCGGCCCGCGCGGCCGCGGCCTTCAGATCGCGCCCGAAGGCCTGCCGGGTGACGTGCCCCTCCTCGCTCCAGGACGGGAACAGCCAGCGCCCGGTGCCGGCCCGGCCGGTGGCGCGCACGGCCTCCTGGTACCGGCGCATGGCCTCGCGGGCCTGGCCGCCGATCGGCACCATGCGTTCCTTGCCGCCCTTGCCGCGCACCACCACGACGGGCAGGTCGCCGCGCGCCGCCGAGGCCGGCAGGCCGATCAACTCGCTGACGCGCAGACCGGTCGCATAGGCGATCTCGATCAGGGCATGGAGCCGAAGCGCCCGGAGCCGGGCGGCCGGCGACAGGTCGGGCCTTTCGCAATCCGCCGCCACGGCGCCGAGCAGGTCGTCGACCGCCGCGCGCGACAGGGTCTTCGGCAACGGCCGGCCGCGGCGCGGTCCGTCGACCGGGCCGGTCGGATCGGTCGGGCGCACGCCTTCGGCATAGAGAAATTTCTGGAACTGGCGGATCGCGGACAGGCGCCGGCGCTGGGTCGACGCGGTGAAGCCGCGGCCGGCGAGATCGGCCAGATAGTCGCGGATGTCGTCGCTGGCGGCGGCCTGGATGCCGAGACCGCGCGCGCCGAGGAAGCCGGAAAAATCGTCCAGGTCGCGCCGGTAGGAGTCGAGCGTGTTCTTCGCGGCGCCGCGCTCCACCGCCATCATTTCCAGAAAGGTCTCGACGTGATGGCGGCCGCGCGCAGCCACGGGACTATTGTTCCCGGAAGCGGTCGGACGGGACCCGGATGGTGATTTCGCGCGGCTTCGGCTCGACATAGTTGGCGAGATAGTACATCCCGGCAAAGGACACGATGCCGAGAACCAGGAGCACCACGAGAAACTTGATGAGGCTGGGCATGACGGGCGCCGGGCCTCCTGTCGGGTGGCGGTCGGGCGGAGGGCTTCGGGCCACGGCCGTATCGAATCGGCCGCTGCCTCTTTTCTGTCCGATGCGGCAGCGCAGCGCAAGGCGGCCGGTGCCGACATCGACGCTCGACTGCCTTGACGCGGGCGCCGCCATGGTCTCAAAGCGTCCGACCGGATAGGCTTTGGGCTGGGGAGGCCCGGCGAGGGCGATGCAGGCCGAAGCGAAGCGCAGCAGCGACGAAGAGAGAGCCCGGCGGATCGTCGGGCGGCTCGGGCGGCGTTCGATCGTGCTGGTCGGCATGATGGGCGCCGGCAAGACGACCGTCGGCCGCCGCCTCGCCCAGCGTCTCGGCCTGCCCTTCGTCGATGCCGACGTGGAGATCGAGCGGGCCGCTGCGAAGACGATCCCGGAGATCTTCGCGGAGCATGGCGAGCCCTATTTCCGCGACGGCGAAAGACGCGTCATCCGCCGCCTGCTCGGCGAGGGTCCGCAGGTGCTGGCCACCGGCGGCGGCGCCTGGATGAATGCCGACACCCGCGCCTCGGTCGCCGAAGCCGGGCTGTCGATCTGGCTGAAGGCCGATTTCGAGGTCCTGGCCGGCCGGGTCCGGCGCAAGGCCAACCGCCCCCTGCTCGACACCACCGACCCGGACGAGACGCTGCGCCGCCTGATGCGCGACCGCTATCCGGTCTATGCGCTCGCCGATATCGCCGTGCATTCCCGCGACGTCTCCCACGACCTCGTCGCCGAAGAGATCATCGCCGCGATCGAGCAGCGCCTCGACGCCCGAGAGGACCCCGATGTCTGCTGAACCCGCCCGCCTTGCCGCTGCCGAGACCGTCGCCGTCGAACTCGGCGAGCGCGGCTACGACATTCTGATCGGGCCGGGGCTGATCGCCGGGGCGGGTCCGGAACTGGCGCGCCGGTTTCCGGGCGCCCGCTACGCCATCGTCACCGACGAGACCGTCGCCGGCCATCACCTGGAACCGCTGGCGGCGAGCCTGACCGATGCCGGCCTCGCCTATTCGTCGATCGTGATCACGCCCGGCGAGGCCTCGAAGAGCTTCGAGGTGTTCGGCGATGTGATCGACGGCGTGCTGTCGGCCCGCCTGGAGCGCGGCGATCTGCTGATCGCGCTCGGCGGCGGCGTGGTCGGCGATCTGGTCGGCTTCGTCGCCGGCGTGGTCCGGCGCGGCATGCGCTTCGTGCAGGTCCCGACGACGCTGCTCGCCCAGGTCGACAGTTCCGTCGGCGGCAAGACCGGCATCAACACCCGGCACGGCAAGAACCTGGTCGGCGTCTTCCACCAGCCGAGCCTGGTGCTCGCCGACACCGGCGCCCTCGACACGCTGGCCCCGCGCGATTTCCGCGCCGGCTATGCGGAGGTCGCCAAATACGGCCTGATCGACGATCCGGCCTTCTTCGGCTGGCTCGAAACGCACTGGCAGGAGGTCTTCGCCGGCGGCCCGGCCCGGATCCAGGCCGTCGCCACGAGCTGCCGGGCCAAGGCGCATGTCGTCAGGATCGACGAGAAGGAGACCGGCCCGCGCGCGCTGCTCAATCTCGGCCACACCTTCGGCCATGCGCTGGAGGCCATCACCGGCTATGACGGCAGCCGGCTGGTGCATGGCGAGGCGGTCTCGATCGGCATGGTGCTGGCGCACGACTTCTCGGTGCGCATGAATCTGTGCTCGCCGGACGATGCGGCCCGCGCACGCGCCCATCTGGAGGCGATCGGCCTGCCGGTCTCGCCGCGCCAGGTTCCCGGCGGCGTCGGCACGGCCGACGACCTGATGGCCGCGATCTTCCAGGACAAGAAGGTCAAGCGCGGCCGGCTGACCTTCATCCTGACCCGCGGCGTCGGCCAGGCCTTCATTGCCGACGACGTCGCCCCCGACGTGGTCCGCGCCTTCCTGGCCGAGCAGATCTGAGCGCCAGCCACCCGCCCGCTCCGCGCGAAGTCCCCCCATCCCGCACCGTTTCGCGCTCCGCCGGGCGCGCTGTCGCGTGTCCTTAATCCGACTTTAAGCCCGCCCCGCCAACACTGAGCAAAATCGATATGGACTGACATTTTTCCGCGGTCGGTTGCGGGGCGGGGTGAACGGAATGGTCGCATTGACACTACGGGCGAAGCTCTTCGGCGGCTTCGGACTGGCGGTTCTGGCGCTCGTCGGCGTCGGTGCGGTCGGCCATATGGGATTGACGGCGGCAACCGACTCCTTCGGCGCCTTCCGCCGCACGGCCGACCAGACGCTGGCGGTGCATCAGGCCTCCGACGCCTTGAACAGCATCGGCCTCGCCGTGATGCAGTATCGTGCGACCGGCGCGGAAAGCGCCGCCACGCAGGTTGCCGAGGCCGCGCGCACGATCGCCGCCCGGGACGCCGACCTGCAGGCCCTGTTCAAGGGCAGCGAGATGGCCGACCGGCTCTCGGTCGCGGCCGGCCGGGTCCAGGACTATCGCGCCGCCTTCGAGAGCTACCGGACGGCGCATGGCGCCTTCCGCACCCTGCAGCAGGACGTCTACGAGATCGGCGACAAGGCGCGCGAGAATCTCGCCCGCGTCATGGCGGCCGGCATCCGCGACGAGGATGTGTTCGCGCTCGGCCTGGCGGCGAAAGGCCAGCAGGAACTGCTGATGGCCCGCACCCATGCCGAACGCTTCGCCACATCCGAGGCGGCCGCCGACATGAAGGAGGCGCAGATCCGCCTGAACGAGGTGACGCGCGTCATCAGCAACCTGAAGATCGTCGCCAAGGCCGACGACGTCCGCGACCTGATGCCGGAAGTCGCCGATCAGATCGACGCGCTGACGGCCAAGCTCGATGCCTTCGCCGAGAAGGTCGCCGAGATGCGCGCCATCCGCGAGACCCGGCTCGACCGCCTCGGCCCCCAGGTGCTGAAGGACTACGAGGCGGTCGTCGCCGATGTGGTCTCCCGCCAGAACGACATCGGCCGCGCGGCGGAAGCCGGCATGGCGTCGGCCAAGGTCTGGACCTTCGCGGTCGGCGCCGCCTTCGCCGCCATCGCCGCCCTGATCGCGGTGCTCATGAGCCGCTCGATCGCCGGCGCGATCCTGGCGATCGCCGGCTCGATGAACGAGCTCGCTTCCGGTCGTCTCGGCATCGCCATCTTCGGGCGCGGCCGCAAGGACGAGATCGGGCGGATGGCCGAAGCCGTGGCGGTGTTCCAGGCCAACGCCCTCGACAAGCAGCGCATGGAGCGCGAACAGGACGAGGCCAAGGCCAGCGCGGAGGCCGACAAGCGGCGCCTGCTGGCGGAGCTGGCCGACAGCTTCCAGCAATCGGTCGGCAGCATCGTCAATTCGGTCGCCAGCGCCGCGGCGCAGATGCAGTCGACCGCCGCGACCCTGACCACCGCGGCCGACCAGACCAGCCGCCAGTCGGTCGCCGTGTCCTCGGCGTCCGAGGAGGCCTCGACCAATGTCGAGACGGTGGCCGCCGCCGCGGAGGAGCTCGCCGCCTCCGTCAGCGAGATCGCCCGCCAGGTCGAGCAGTCGAGCGACATGTCCCGGCGCGCCGTGGGCGACACCGAGAGCGCCAACGAGAAGGTCCGGCGCCTGGCCGCCGCCGCCCAGAAGATCGGCGACATCGTCGGCATGATCACCAACATCGCCGGCCAGACCAACCTGCTCGCCCTGAACGCGACCATCGAGGCGGCACGGGCCGGCGAGGCCGGGCGTGGCTTCGCGGTGGTCGCCTCGGAGGTCAAGGCGCTGGCCGAACAGACCGCCAAGGCGACCGCCGAGATCTCGACCCAGATCGCCGATATCCAGACGGCGACGGGCGCCTCGGTCGAGGCGATCCGCGGGGTCGGCGAGACGATCTCGACCCTGAACCGCATCGCCGGAGCGATCGCGGCGTCGGTCGAGGAGCAGAGCGCCGCCACCGCCGAGATCGCCCGCAACGTGCAGCAGGCCTCGCACGGCACGGCGACGGTTTCGGGCAATATCGCCGGCGTCGGCAAGGCGGCCCGGGAAACCGGCACGGCCGCCGCCCAGGTGCTCGACGCCTCGTCCGAACTGGCCCGTCAGGCCGAACGCCTGCGCGGCGAGGTCGACGGCTTCACCAGCCGCATCCGGGCGGCCTGAGGCAAGGTCCCGCAGGGTCCCGCCGTCCGCATTCCCAGGCGGCAAAATCCGACATTCGCATCCGGCGAATGTCGGATTGGTGTGATCATAGCCTCAATCGGTTGGCGGCCCGGACGCCTCCGGCGGGTAGGCTTGGCACGCGGCAGGGCTTGACTTTTCGCGGGCGCGGCACGCCAAGATTGCAAAGGCAGCAACAACGGCAGATGCGAGGAGGCCGCCGTGCGGATTCCCTGGCGTCGACGCCTGCCGCCGGTCTTCGTGCATTGCGCCTATGCCGAGGACCTCAAAACCCATCCCGACTACCGCGCCGCCAAGCTCCGCGGAGATGCCGAGGCGGCCCATCGACTGATCGAAAATCTGGCCGCCGAAGCGACGCTCGACAAGATCGCCGATTCGATCCTCAGGGAAGAGACCCATGTCGTCTCACCCGCCAAAGATGAGCATTTCTCGAATAACGCCTTGGCCCCGACCTACGCAGTCTGGCTCGCCGCACAGTTGGACCTGCATTTCCATGGCGACATATACCTGGCCGACAGACGCAAACGAGATCTGTCGAACGGTTGGGAGCGACTGGTCAATCCAAGCACATTCTACGGCAGAGTGCCTGAGAACTCCGACTTCATCGTCGCCGACGACGTCTGCACGGTTGGTGGAACGATCGCCGATATGATATCGTTCCTGGAGTTGAACGGCGGTCGTGTCGTCTGTGCCACCGCGCTGGCGGCGAGCGGCGGCAGCGACGTGCCGCTGGCGATTTCGGACGCGACGCGGGTCGGGCTTGAGCGCGAATATGGCGGCGCGTTGGACGCCTTTCTGAGGGAGGGTCTCGGACATGGCATCGAATGCCTCACAGAGCGGGAGGCAAGGCTCTTTCTTGGCAAAGGTCCGTCCCTTGACCGCGTCCGAGACGCTCTCGCGAGAGCAGCAGACGCGAGCGATGATCGAGAAGGCCAAGCAGATCGTGGAAGGGAAGCCTAAACGCTACACGCGCAAGAAGCCCCTGGTACCGACCGCTGCCGAATGAGACAGGGATCGAGCGTCCCGAGGCATTTTTGTCGTCTCGGCGGACCCACAGGAACGACGCGGAAAATCGGCGCGGCCGGCTGAGAGTTCCGCCGAATGCCGGCGATGGCGCGGGGCGCCGCTCCAACCGGGTCGGCGCGATGAAGCGGCGTACCTTTGTCGGGCGATCGCCCGTTCGCTCGCCGCGGCGGCGACGACGCCACGTCCAGAGGATTGCGGATCACGGCATGCGCATTGCGGCGATCACCCACGCGTTCAACGAGCCGGAATATCTGCCCTATTGGGTGACGCATTACGGGCATCAGATCGGGTTGCCGAATCTCTTCGTGGTGACCCATGGCCGGACGCCGCGCGATCGCGACATCGATGCGCGCGTGCAGGTGATCGACGTGCCGGCCGACGACTTCGACGAGACCCGGCGGGCGCGGTTCATGAGCCAGCTGCAGCATTTCCTGCTCAGCGGCTACGACTGGGTGATCATGGCCGATGCCGACGAGCTGATCGTGGCTGACCCGGCCCGCTACGCGGATATCGGCGACTATCTCGACCGCAACCGCGCGACGCCGACCTTCACCACCGTCGGGCTGAATGTCGTGCAGGACTGCGCGCGCGAGGCGCCGCTCGATCCGATGCGTCCGCTGTTTCACCAGCGCGCCTTCGTCCGCTTCGCCTCCCCCTTCTGCAAGCCGGCCGTGACCCGCGTGCCGATCGTCTGGAAGCAGGGCTTCCATGACAGCGATGCGCCGCGGCATCTGACCGACGATCTGTTCATGATCCATCTGTGCGGTGCCGACGAGACCGTCGCCCGCCGCCGCATCGCCCGCCGCAACGCCCTGACGATGAGCGCCAGCGACATCCGGCACAAGCGCTCGGCCCATTTCCGGTCGAGCCCCGACGCCTATCTGGCGGCGCTCTTTCCCGACGCGCCGGGCCTTTTCGACGGCGCGGCCCCGGAGCCGGATTTCCGCGCGGAACTCGCCCAGGTCCGGGCCCATCCGCGCCCCACAGCCTTCGCCGGCCCGATCGTCCGCATGCCGGCCCGCTTCGCCGACAGCATCCGCCCGGCCGGCGGCCGTGCCCGCCCGGCCGGGCTGTTCGATCGCCTTGCCGAACGGCTGGAATTCCTGCGCGCCAGCCGAAAGCCGGCCGCGCGGGCCTGAAGGTCGTCTCTCGCGCCGACGCGATCGATGGCCGATCCGCGAGCTGCCAGCCCGGCCGCCTCCCGGCAAGGGCGCCTGCCCCACGGACGGTTGCATCACCGACGGCCGGGCATCGGAACCGCTGGAAGATTCGATCGCGACCACGTATGCGGTAGTCGTCAGTCTCCCGTCAGGATGGAAAGACCGAGGCATGCGGATCGCCGCGATTACCAATACTTTCAACGAGCCGGAGTTTCTGCCTTTCTGGGTCGAACATCACGGCCGTCAGGTCGGTTTCCGCAACCTCTTCGTGGTCACCCATGGGGCGGACCCGCGGCCGCGCTGGCTCGACCGGCGCGTCCAGGTCATCACCATGCCGCTGGACGAATTCGACGAGACCCGGCGCGCCCGCTTCATGACCCAGCTGCAGCATTTCCTGCTCAGCTCCTATGACTGGGTCGTGATGTCGGACGCGGACGAACTGATCGTCGCCGACCCGGCCCGCTATTCCGGCCTCAGGGACTATCTGCGCAGGAATCCCGGCGTGCCGACCTTCAATACGGTCGGCCTGAACGTCGTCCAGAACCGCGCGACCGAAGCGCCGCTGCAGCCGGGCAAGCCGCTGTTCCGGCAACGCGCCTATGTCCAGTTCTGGGCGCATTATTGCAAACCGGCGGTGACCAGCGTGCCGATCGTCTGGTCGGTCGGGTTTCACGAATGCGACCGGCCGCGCCATCAGACGGACGACCTCTTCATGATCCATCTGCGTGCGGTCGACGAAACCATCGCCCGGCGTCGCAATGCCCGGCTGAATGCGCTCAAGATGAGCCAGAACGCGATCGACAAGAAGCATTCGGTCCAGTTCACCTTCGACCGCGACCGATACCTCAACATGCTGTTCCCGTCGGATCAGGCCCTGTTCGATCGCGCGGCCGCAGAAGCCGATTTCCAGGCCGAGATCGGACACATGCGGCGCCATCCGAAGGATCTCAAATTCATCGGGCCGATCGCGCGCATGCCGGCGCGCTTCGCGGATTCGGTCCGCCTGCTCGAAGGCCGCACCGGCCTGGCGGGACGGATCAACCGGATCGCCCACGCCCTGAGGCGGCTCCGCCGCAACCGCCCGGCCGGCGCCGTCCGGCAGGATCCGAATCCGGCCTGACGCGATCGGCCGGCGACACCGACCGGCCCGGTCCGCATGCCGGCATGAGAAAGGCCGGATCGTCGCCGACCCGGCCTTCCCGCATTCATCGGACGACTGCCGCCGGTCAGGCGATCATGCCGCGCTCGCGCAGGCTCTCGATCAGCCGGTCGGCCATCTCCTCGGCCGTGCCGGCGGTGGTGTCGAGCCGGATTTCCGGGCTTTCCGGCGCCTCGTAGGGGCTGTCGATGCCGGTGAAGTTCTTCAGCTTGCCGGCCCGCGCCTTGGCATAGAGGCCCTTCACGTCGCGCGCCTCGCAATCCTCGATCGGGGTATCGACATAGACCTCGATGAACTCGCCCGGACCGACCAGATCGCGCGCCATGCGCCGCTCGGCGCGGAACGGCGAGATGAACGAGACCAGCACGATCAGGCCGGCATCGACGAACAGCTTGGCCACCTCGCCGACGCGGCGGATGTTCTCGACGCGGTCGGCCTCGGTGAAGCCCAGGTCCCGGTTGAGGCCGTGGCGGACATTGTCGCCGTCGAGGATGAAGGTGTGCCGCCCCATGGCGTGCAGCTTCTTCTCGACGATGTTGGCGATGGTCGACTTGCCCGAACCCGACAGGCCGGTGAACCAGAGTACGGCAGGCTTCTGGGCCTTCAGCGCGGCGTGGCTCTCCTTGGACACGTCGATCGCCTGCCAATGGACATTGGTGGCGCGGCGCAGGCCGTAGGAGATCATGCCGGCCCCGACCGTCGCATTGGTGAAGCGGTCGATCAGGATGAAGGCGCCGGTCTCGCGGTTGGAGTCGTAGCTGTCGAAGGCGATCGGCTCGGACAGCGACAGATTGCAGAAGGTCACCTCGTTGAGACGCAATTCCTTCGCGGCGAGATGCTCGAAGGTGTTCACGTCGATCTTGTGCTTCAGATCGGTGACCGAGGCGGTGACGGTCTTGGCGCCGCATTTCAGGAGATAGGACCGGCCCGGGAACAGCGGCTCGTCATGCATCCAGATCAGATGCGCGGCGAACTGGTCGGCGACCTCCGGACGATCGTTGGCGGCGGCGAGCAGGTCGCCGCGGCTGATGTCGATCTCGTCCTCGAGCGTGACGGTGACGGCATCGCCGGCCGCGGCCTGGTCCAGGTCGCCGTCATAGGTGACGATGCGCTTGACCTTGCTGGCCTTGCCCGACTTGGCGACGACGAGCGTATCGCCCGGCGCGACGCGGCCCGACGCGATGGTGCCGGAGTAGCCGCGGAAGTCGAGATTCGGGCGGTTGACCCACTGCACGGCCATGCGGAACGGCCGGCTGGCGCGGTCCTCCTCGACATCGACCGTCTCCAGATGCTCCAGGAGCGTCGGGCCCTTGTACCAGGGCATGCGCTCGGAGCGGGCCGTGACGTTGTCGCCGTAGCGGGCGGAGATCGGGATCGCGGTCAGCGTCTTGAAGCCGAAGCCGCCGGCGAAGGCCTGATAGGCCTGCCGGATCTGGGTGAAGATCTTCTCGTCGTAGCCGACCAGGTCGATCTTGTTGACCGCCACGATGACGTGGCGGATGCCGAGCAGCGAGACGATGAAGGAATGCCGGCGCGTCTGGGTGACGATGCCGTGGCGGGCGTCGACCAGCAGCACGGCCACGTCCGAGGTCGAGGCCCCGGTCGCCATGTTGCGGGTATACTGCTCGTGGCCGGGCGTATCGGCGACGATGAACTTGCGCCGCTCGGTGGTGAAGAAGCGGTAGGCGACATCGATCGTGATGCCCTGCTCGCGCTCGGCCTCCAGGCCGTCGAGCAGCAGCGCGAGGTCGATCTCCTCGCCGGTCGTGCCGTGCTTGCGGCTGTCCTTCTCGAGCGCCAGCAGATGGTCCTCGAAGACCAGCTTGGTGTCGTAGAGCAGGCGACCGATCAGGGTCGACTTGCCGTCGTCGACCGAGCCGCAGGTGAGGAAGCGCAGCAGGCTCTTCTTTTCCTGGGCGGCGAGATATTCGGCGAAGGCCTCCGGGCTCTCGACCGGCGAGGCGACCGAGGGCGTGGCCATGGCGGCGGGGGACGCGGACGTGTTCATCAGAAATATCCCTCGCGCTTCTTCTTTTCCATCGAGGCCGCGTCGTCGTGGTCGATCAGACGGCCGGACCGCTCCGAGGTGCGGGCGATCAGCATCTCGCGGACGATCTCGGGCAGCGTGGTGGCTTCGGACTCGAAGGCGCTGGTCAGCGGATAGCAGCCGAGCGTGCGGAACCGGATCAGACGGGTCTCGACGGTCTCGCCGGCCGCGACCGGGAAGCGCTCGTCGTCGAGCATCAGGATCTGGCCGTCGCGCTCGACGGTCGGCCGCTCGGCCGCGTAGTAGAGCGGCACGATCGGGATGTTCTCGGCCATGATGTATTGCCAGATGTCGAGCTCGGTCCAGTTCGACAGCGGGAAGGCGCGGATCGATTCGCCCTTGGCGACGCGGCCGTTATAGAGCTGCCACAGTTCCGGGCGCTGGTTCTTCGGGTCCCAGGTGTGGGTCGCGGTGCGGAACGAGAAGACGCGCTCCTTGGCGCGGCTCTTCTCCTCGTCGCGCCGCGCGCCGCCGAAGGCCGCGTCGAAGCCGTACTTGGTCAGCGCCGCCTTGAGCGCCTCGGTCTTCATCACATGGGTGTAGTAGGACGACCCATGGCTGAACGGCGTCACGCCCTGCGCGATGCCGTCCATATTGGAGTGCACAATCAGATCCAGGCCGAGCCGCCGGGCGGTCTCGTCGCGGAACAGGATCATGTCCCGGAACTTCCAGGTCGTGTCGATATGCATCAGCGGAAACGGCGGCTTCGAAGGATAGAAGGCCTTCATCGCCAGATGCAGCATCACGGACGAGTCCTTGCCGATCGAATAGAGCATGACCGGATTGCGGAACTCGGCGGCGACCTCGCGGATGATGCGGATCGATTCCGCTTCGAGGCGCCTCAGATGCGTGGTGCGGTCGATGGACAAGGCGAAAGTCCTCTGGTCGGCAGAGCGTGCGGAGGGATCGGCGGTCCGCTCATGCGCCTCTTGGCGCGGTCCCCCGTGGAAGCCACCGCATTTAGGCGGAATCAGGACGCCCGGCAAGCGCGGCTGAAATGCTATGCTTCGGCCCTTCGTCGCAAGGACCGTCGAAGCCGGGCTTCGACGGGCGTCCGATTGCGCGCGGCGGCCGATTGCGAGCATGCCGGCGATGCCGGACCGCCGACATTTGGAATGGTCATCCGCCGGCCGCGACCGGTCCCGCCGCCGCGGCGACCACGGTCGGGATGTCGATTTCTCCGCAGGCCATGAACCACGGATTGGCGAAGTCCGTGTCGTGGGCCTGCAGCCGCTTGCCATAGGCGAGCGGCCGGCCGTCCAGCGTCACGACCGAGCCGCCGGCCGCACGCAGCACCGCGTCGCTGGCCGCCGTGTCCCATTCCATCGTCCGGCCGAGCCGGGGATAGAAATCCGCCGCGCCTTCGGCGATGCGGCAGAATTTCAGCGACGAGCCGGCCGAGATGCGGCTCGCCACGGCGAGGCGCGCCAGCAGGGCCTCGGTCTCCGGCCCGGCATGGGAGCGGCTGGCCATCACGGCGAGCCCGTCGGCGCCGGCCGTGCGCACCCGGATCGGCGTCCAGGCGCCGGCAACGCCGTCCTCGACCGGCGCCGTGAAGGCGCCGTGGCCGCGGCCGCCGACATAGAGCCGGCCCTGGGCCGGCACCAGGACCGCGCCCGCCACCGGCACGCCGTCCTCGATGATGCCGATATTGACCGTGAACTCGCCGTTGCGGGACACGAATTCCTTGGTGCCGTCGAGCGGATCGACCAGCACGAAGACGCGGCCGAGATCGGCCGGCAGCTTGCCGTCCGACGCGGCCTCCTCGGCGACCACCGGCACGCCGGGCAGGAGCCGCGCCAGCTCGTCCAGGATCACCGCCTCGGCACGCCGGTCGGCCTCGGTGACCGGGCTGGCGTCGCCCTTGGCGTCGACCGCGAAGTCCGTCGCATAGACGGCCAGCACCTCGCGCCCGCCGGCGAGCGCGGCGCGGGCCAGTCCGTCCAGGAGGTCGCGGTCGATCTGCATGGTGTTCGGTCCCCGGTCAATGTTCGTGGCGCGAGCCATACAGGGCCGGACGGCCCGGGTAAACCTCGCGCGAATCCGCCCGCTGCGCCCGCGGCGGCTATTCCCAGCGCTTGCGCACCTGTTCCTCGGCCGCGTCGGCCTGCGCCCGCTCGCGGAAGAAGCGGCGGATCACCTTGCCGGAGGTGGTCAGCGGGATCTCCTCGACGAATTCGATCTCGCGCGGATATTCGTGGGCGGACAGACGGGTGCGGACATGGGCGCGGATCTCGTCCTTGAGATCGGCCGTGCCCTCGACCCCGTCGACCAGCCGGACATAGGCCTTGACGATCTCGGTCCGGAGCGGATCGGGCTTGCCGACCACGGCCGCCAGCGCGACGGCCGGATGGCCGGCGAGGCAGTCCTCGATCTCGGCCGGGCCGATCCGGTAGCCGGCCGAGGTGATCACGTCGTCGTCGCGGCCGACGAAATGGACGTAGCCGTCCTCGTCCATCACCCCCTGGTCGCCGGTGGTCATCCAGTCGCCGACGAACTTCTCCGCGGTCGCGTCGGGCCGGTCCCAGTATTCCAGGAACATGACCGGATCCGGCCGCCGGACCGCGATCTGGCCGAGCGTGCCGGCGGCGACCGGCGCCCCGCCGGGACCGATGACCGCGACCTCATGGCCGGGCGCCGCCTTGCCGATGGCGCCGGCGCGGCTGACCCCCAGCATGGCGCAGGAGGCGAGCACGATGTTGCACTCGGTCTGACCGTAGAATTCGTTGACGGTCAGATCGAGCGCCGCGCGCGCCCATTCGTAGGTCTCCGAGCCGAGCGCCTCGCCGGCCGAGCCGAGCGTGCGCAGGCGGAGATCGAAGCGGGCGAGCGGGTTCTCGACCGTGCGCAGCATCTTCAGCGCGGTCGGCGGCACGAAGGCGTTGCGCACGCCGTAATGGGCCATCAGCCAGAAGGCGAGATCGGGGTCGAACTTCTCGAAGCGATAGGCGAGCACCGGCACGCCGAGGGCGAGCGAGGGCAGCAGCGCGTTGAGGAGCCCGCCCGCCCAGGCCCAATCGGCCGGCGTCCACATCAGGTCGCCCTCGACGGGGAAGAATTCGTGGGCGAACTGGAAGCCCGGAATGTGGCCCGGCAGCACGCGGTGGCCGTGCAGCGCGCCCTTGGGCAGGCCAGTCGTGCCGGAGGTATAGATCATCATGGCCGGATCGTCCGGCCCGGTCGGCTCGGGCGCGAAGCTCGACGAGGCCTCCGCCAGGGCCTGGTGGAAGTCGACGATGCCCATGCCGCCGCCGTCGGCCGCCAGCACGAGCCGGAGATCGGGCAGTTCGGCCCGGATCTCGGCGAGCTTGGCGAGCCCGGCCGCATTGGTCACGATCGCCTTGGCGCCGGCATTGCGCAGCCGGTAGACCAGCGCCTCGACGCCGAACAGGGCGGCCAGCGGCAGCGCGATGCCGGCGATCTTGTAGGTGCCGAGATGGGCGATCGCCGTCTCCGGGCACTGCGGCAGCAGGATCGCGACCCGGTCGCCGCGCCCGATGCCGTAGTGGCGCAGGACATTGGCGAAGCGGTTCGAGGCCAGCGACAGACGGTGATAGGACCAGCGATCGGTCGAGCCGTCCGGCCGGCGGTGCAGCAGCGCCAGCCGGCCCGGATCGGCCTCGGCCCAGCGATCGCAGGCGTCGCGGGCGATGTTGTAGTCGGACGGGATGGCCCATCGGAAATCCCGATAGGTCTCCTCATAGGTCGACCGCTTTTCGAGCAAGGGCGGGCTCCGCGCAAGGGGAGCGGACCATACTGCCGATGCTGCAGTGCGGCAAGCCGACCCGGCGCGTCACATGGGCTCGACCAGCACCATGGCCCAGAAGATCTTGTATTTCGAGCCCGGCGCCTGCGCGGTGGCGAGGCCGATCCGGGTCTTGCGCGGATCGATCATGTTGGCGTTGTGCTGCTTCAGCTCGCGCCAGCCCGAGAAGGCCTCCGCGAAGGTGCGGTAGCCGGCCGTCAGGTTGCTGGCATAGCTGCGGAAACCGATGCCGGCCGCCTTCAGCTCGGCGTCGAGCTTGGCCTCCTGCTCGGTCTGCACCCGATCGAGCGCGGCCATCCGGCGTGCCTGCATCTCGGCGATGCGGGCGAGCGCCGGATCCCAGGCGAGCGGCGGGGCGCCGAGATTGGCGCGATAGTGATTGACCATGCCGAGCGACGAGGCCGGATCGACCGCCCCGCCCGACTGGTCGAGCCGCTGGTAGAAGGCCGGCTGGGCGGGCGGCGGCTCGGGAGCGGCCGAACAGCCGGCGAGCAGGGCGGCGAGGGCCGGCGCGAGACCGGCAAGGCCGATGCGAAATGTGGAGAAGAGGTTCATCGGCAGGCCTCGATGGCGCCCGCGCGACCCCGCGGGGCCGGCAGGATGCGCAAGATCGGATGGTAGGAAGGCGGAAGCGACCGGACGGTTTCAACCCTGGGCCGGCCGCGGCGCGCCGTCGGGTGTCGCGTGCCCGCTGCCGCCGGCTTCCGCCTCGCCATCGCTCTCGGCCGGCCGCGCGCCGGCCGGGCCGGGCGCGACGGAAGCGAGATGGCGGGCCAGAAGGTCGCGCAGGTCGTCGAGCTGGCGGACATGCAGGTCACGCTGGGCATAGGGGATGTCGATACCGTGAGAGCGTAAACGCTTCATGATGTCGAAGCGCAGATCGCTCTCCACCGTGAAGGCGTCGGTGACCATCGGGACGGTGCAGATGAGGCGGAACATCAGCGCCGATTCGCCGAAATCGGTGAAGAAGGCCGACGGCGCCGGGAAGATCATCACCAGCCGGTGCGCCTTGGCGGCGGCGAGCAGGATCTCGCGCACCTGCTCGGGCTCGGCATTGTAGGCGACGCCGACATTGACCACGACCCGGCCGGTCATGTCCCGGTGCATCCAGTTCTTGACCGTTCCGGTGATCAGCGAGGAATTCGGAACGATCAGGCTGGCGCGATCGAAGGTCTCGATCTCGGTCGAGCGCACGTTGATCTTGCGCACGAAGCCGCGCTCGGCGCCGATCTCGATCATGTCGCCGGTCTTGATCGGGCGCTCGGCGAGCAGGATCAGGCCGGAAACGAAGTTGTTGACGATCGACTGCAGGCCGAAGCCGATGCCGACCGACAGGGCGCCGGCGACGATGGCCACATTCTCCAGGCTGACGCCGACCGACGAGAAGGCGAGCGCGCCGGCGACGATGTAGCCGATATAGCCGAAGGCGGTCAGGATCGAGTTCTTGAGGCCCGGATCGAGCCGGGTCCGCGGCAGGAAGCGGGCCTCCAGCCAGCCCTTGACGCCGCCGGTGACCGCAACCGCGATCATGAACACGATGACGGCACCGAGGATCGACGACAGCGACACGGTCAGGCCGCCGACCTTGAAGCCGAAGAAGGCCGCCTTGGCGTCCTGGATCAGGTCCTCGGAGGAAAAGCCGAGCGGCAGCAGGATCATGGCGACCACGAAGCCGATCAGGGCGAGCCGGCCGAGACCGGACAGGACCACGCCGACCTGCTCGACCGTCTCCACCCCGAAGCCCATCGAGCGGTTGAGCGAGAGCCCGACGCGCGTCTCGCGCCGGAAGGTGGCCGTCAGCGCCTCGTCGACCAGGACCAACAGGATGTAGAGCACGGCGATGTTCAGGCCGGCCCAGATCAGCTGATAGGCGATGAAGCGGGACAGGGCGACGAAGCCGACCAGAGCCGCGACCGCGCCGGCAATGGCGGCGATCCAGGCGATCGGCACCAGCCAGCGCCAGAGAATCGAGTGCCCCCGCTCGGCCGGCGGCGCCGAAGCCGGGCCGGGCGTCGGCACCTCCGGCCGCTTCGCCTCGTCGTCGGCGGCAAGGCTGGCCGCGACGGTGCGCAGCGCCAGCATGGTCAGGCCGATGTCGAGCAGCGCGAACAGCCCGGACAGGGCGATGACCAGCGACAGCGGCGCAGCCAGCACCGGCAGGATGCGGATGACGAAGATGCCGATCCCGAAGCTGGCGGTGAGCAGGCCGACGATGCGGATCAGCTGCTGGGCGGCGCCATCGGAAATGCCGATCAGCCGCCATTGCGGCTTGGTCGGTGCCAGGATGGCGAGGCCCAGGCTGTAGGCGGCCGAGGCCACGGCGGCGGCGATCATCAGGGCCACCAGCGTCTGCTCGATCCGGTCGGGATTGAGATCGAGCGCCCGGAGCGCGACCAGCAGCGTCATCAGCGCGATCAGCGGCAGGGCGGTGTTGACGACCACGATCGCGGCGGCGGCGCCGGACTTGGCGAAGGCCGAGGGATTGACCGCATCCGGATTGCGGTCGGTGGCGAGCAGGAGCCGCCGACGGATCGGCCGCAGCAGAAGAGCGAGGAAGGCGATCGCGAGGCCCAGCACGCCGATGGCGCCGAGGCTGCCGCGCGCCATGAACAGTCCGCCCCAGTCGCGCAGCAGGAAGCCGAAGGCGGCGATCGTGCCCGGCAGCGCGGCGGCGGCCTCGAGCCAGAGCGTCGGGTCGAGAATCGAGCGGCTCTGCTCCATCACGGCGCGGTTGAACCGGTCGCGGCGGCGGTCGCCGATCGACTTGACGACCTCGTCGGCCTTGAGCTGGATCAGGCTCGCCTGCTTGGTGAAGCCCTGCAGTTCCGCCAGCTGCTTGTCGAGCTGCGCGCGATCCTGCTTGACCGCATCGGACTCGGCCGGCGGCGGCGCTTCGCCCTCCTTCGGCTTCTGCGGCGCCGGACCGAGCTGCTTGAGCCGGGCCTCGGCCGCCTGAACGCCGGGCGTGAGCTGGTCGATCAGTTCGCCGGCCTTGGCGCGCACCTGCTCGGCCCGACCGCGCAGGTCGGTCAATTGCCGGTCGGTCAGCGATTCGCGCTGGGTGCCCGCCGTGATCTGGTCGATCTCGACCTTCCAGGCGTTGAGCAGGGCCTGCGGGTTTTCCGGCCGCTTGACCTCCTCGACCGGCGGCGCTGCCGGCGCCGGCGCATCCTGCGCGCGGGCGGACGCCACCAGCGGCGCCGGCATGAGAGCCGATGCCAGCGGGGTCAGGGCCAGCACGGTTGCCAGCAGGGCGAGGCGGAGGAGGCGGGCGATCAGATGTCGAGGCAAGGCGAGGTCCGGAATTCGCGTTCAGGGGCATGTGCGGTGCCGCAAAGGTGGCGGCACAATGCGGCAAAAGACCTGTCGGGTCGAGCCGGACCGGCACCCGGCATCGGCTTCCGTTTCGTCATCCCGGCCCCGGTGCCGTCGCGGCGGCCGGCCGCAGGACAGAAGCCGGAAATTCCGCCCATTTCGCGGAACTGCTGACGGGAAGCCCCGTTGTGCGTTGCGTTTCCGCCGACTATGGTCCGCGGCCATGTCGGACGCCACAGAATCCCTGCTCATGAGTTCTCCATCGCCGAATGCGTCTCTCCGCGGCCTTCGGGCGATGGGCTGGGTCTTTTGGGAGGCCTTCTATTGGGGCCTGCTGCGCAACGAGTCCTTCGCGCATGCGTCGAACATCGCCTTCGCGATCCTGTTCTCCCTGTTTCCGTTCATGATCCTGATCACCGGTATCGCCGGCTACTGGGGCGGGGCGGAGCTGGCGGCGGCGGCCGAGCAGGGCACCGGCGGCATCTTCGCGGTGCTGCCCGAGGAGGTGGTGCGCATCCTCAAGCCGGAAGTGACGGCGGTCCTGTCCGGCTCGCAGACCCAGGTCCTGACGGTCGGTGCGATCTTGCTGGTGGTGATCGTGACCGGCCTGGTCGAGAGCCTGCGCATGGGCCTCAACTATGCCTACAGGGCCTATGACACGCGCCATTTCCTGATCCGGCGGCTGGAAGGCACCTTCTTCATGCTGGTCGGCGGCATCACCATCCTGGGGCTCGGCTTCCTGGTGATCGTGCTGCCGGTGGTCTGGGATTTCCTGATCCCGCGCGTCCCCGACATGGCGCCCTATTATTCCTACTTCAACCGGCTGCCGCTGGTCTTCTTCTCCGCCGGCGTGTTCTGCTTCCTCTATGCCGCCCATCTCTTCCTGCCGGCCCGCCGGCAGACGACCATGAGCGTCCTGCCGGGCGTCCTGGTCACGCTTGGACTGTGGTTCATCGCCGGCCTGGTGTTCTCCTACTATTTCTCGCACTTTGCGACCTATACCCGGACCTATGCGGGTCTTGCCGGGATCATCGCCTCGATGCTGTTCTTCTACATCATCGGGATCATCTTTCTGTTCGGCGCCGAGATCAATCACGCCGTATTGGCACTGAAGGGCGAAGTGCCCGCTCGGCGGTCGTGACCGCTCGGCGGTCCTGACCGCCCGCAAAGTCTGACCGTCCTCCCGCACCGCTCGCGACATCGTGCCCACGCCGAGCCGACGGCAGGCTTGCCCGTCGGCCTCGCCTCCATGGTAGGATCGCATCCGCGGATCGGGCGCCACCGCCCGAGACGGGACCGAGCAGGTGGGACGGACATGCCGGGAGCCGGAACTCGAAAGTCCTGCCGGGTGCGGCATGGCATGGGCAAGGCCGCGGCGGCGGCCGCATTCGCCATCGCGCTGGCGGTGCCGACGGTCGGATCCGCGGCCGAACTGTCCGACATCGAGGTCGCCCGGCTGCTCGCCGCCGCCGACCGCGCCAAGCCGATCGACCTGACCGGCCGCGATCTCAGCTTCCTCGATCTCGCCGGCCTGGACTTCAAGGCCGCACGGCTCGACCGGGCCAATCTGCACGCGGTCGATTTCGCGGGCGCGGACCTGTCCCATGCCCAGCTGGCCGGCGCCCATCTCGACCGGTCGACGGTGCAGAGGACCAATTTCGCGGGCGCGGATCTGCGCGGCGCGAGCCTCCTCCGCCTGTCGGTGACGACCGAACTCGACCTCAACCCCAAGGCGGCCGGCGAGGCGCCGAACTTCGCCGGCGCCGACCTCTCAGGCGCCCGCATCTTCGCCCGCATGGTCGGCGCCAATCTGCGCGGCGCGGACCTCACCGGCGCCCGGCTCGGCAATTACCGCCTGACCGTGATCGAACTGCATCCGCACACCTTCCTGGAGATGGCCGATCTCTCCGGCGCCCGTCTGCGCGGCGCGGAGCTCTACGGCGTCCGCTTCGCCTGGGCCAAATTCGTCGGCGCCGACCTTTCGGGCGCGGACCTGACCGGTGCCGACCTGACCGGCGCCGACTTCACGGGAGCGGATGTGACCGGCACCAAATTCGACGGCGCCGATCTGGCGCAGGCCGTGTTCCGCGACATGAAGGGCCTCGATCGCGCCATCGGGCTCGACAAGGCGCTCAACCGGGATCGGATCGTCCGGTGAGCCGTCGTCCGACCCGTCGGCTCGCGGCCGCCCTACTGGCGCTTTCAGCGCGGGCACTTTCAGCGCAGGCGCTTCCAGCGCTGGCGCTTTCAGCGCGGGCGCTTCCGGCGCTGGCCCTTTCAGCGCGGGCGCTTCCGGCGCTGGCGCTTTCAGCGCTGGCGCTTACGGTGCTGGCCGGCCTTCCGGCGCAAGCGGCCGGCGCCGCCTCGACCGGCGTCGATACCGCCCTGGTGCTGGCCGTCGACGTGTCGGGCTCGGTCGACGAGCACCGCTTCCGGCTGCAGATGGAGGGCATCGCGCAGGCGCTCGAGGATGCCGCCATCCAGCGGGCGATCCTGGGCGGGCCGCATGGCGCGATCCTGGTCGCCATGGTGCAATGGAGCGACCGGCCGTCGCTGACCGTGCCGTGGACGCGGATCGGCACGGTCGCCGACGCGCGCAGCCTCGCCATGCGGATCCGCACCGCGGCGCGCCGGCCGGGCGAGTTCACCTGTGCGGCGGCCATGCTGCATTTCGTCCAGGTCAAGATGCTGCACTCGATCCCGACCCGGCCGGAGCGGACCGTGGTCGACGTCTCCGGCGACGGCAAGGACAACTGCAACCCGACCGTCCCGCCCGCCGCCGAGCGCGACGCGCTGGTGCGCCAGGAGGTGACCGTCAACGGGCTGCCGATCCTGGAAGGCGACGAGAAGGACACGCTGGAGGCCTGGTACCGGGCCAACATCGCCGGTGGCCCGGCCTCCTTCGTCGTGCCGGCGGACGGCTACCGGGATTTCGGCCGGGCGATCCGCCAGAAATTCCTGACCGAGGTCAGCCGGCGCTGAGGGCACCGGTGACGGCCGGCCTTCGGCCAAGCCGTCATCAGCCGGCGCAGCCGGCGACGCTGCCGTCCAGCCAGGCCCGGAAGGCGCCGGGCGACGGCAGGCGGTACCGGGCCGCCGTCTTGCGCTCCGGCCCGATCAGCACGCCGAGCCCGCCGACGGCCGCGACGGCCTCAAAGGCATCCTCGTCGGTGGTGTCGTCGCCGGCGAAGAAGGGCCGCCGCCGGCGATAGGCCGGATCGGCCAGGAACTGGGCGATGGCGGTGCCCTTGGTGGCGGAGCGCGGCGCGATCTCGATCACCGCCTTGCCGATCAGGATGCGCCAGGCGTCGCCCGATCCGCGGATCGCCTCGCGCGCCGCCTGCAGCAGGAACGGCTCCGCCGCCGGCGCGGCCCGGTAGTGAACCGCGACCGAATGGCCCTTCTCCTCGACGAAGGTCCCCGCATGGCGATCGACCGCCGGCCGCAGCGCCGCCGCCACCGCTTCGGCGGCGCCCGGGTCGCCGGCCTGGTCGCGCACCACGCCGCCGATGCGCACCACCGCGCCGTGATTGGCCGCAACGTCGAAACGGCCCGCCCCGAACAGGGCGTCGGCCTGGCCGAGGCTGCGGCCCGTGATCAGCGCCAGGCAGCCGCAGGTGTCGGCGATGGCCGTCAGGGTCTCGATCAGATCGTCCGGCACGAAGACGTCGTCGGGACGGGCGGCGATGTCGAGCAGCGTGCCGTCGATATCCAGGAACGGCGCCCAGGCCGTCGACCAGACGACCGGCAGGTCGCCAGCGGGATCGGCCGCGGGCAGCGCCAGGCTCTCGCGCGTCGTCACGGCGTCAATCCCCATCGCGTCTCGCCGAAGTGGTTCTGCACCTCGCGTCGCTTGCGCATGCGCGCGGCCTCCATCAGCATGCTGCCGGCCCAGGCATAGACATTGTTGTCGCGCACGAGCTCGCGCATCAGCCGCATCCGGTCGCGCTGCTCCTCCTCGGACATGGACAGGGCGCGGACCAGGGTCTCGGCGAGCGTATCCATGTCGTAGGGGTTGACCAGCAGGGCTTCGAGCAGTTCCCGCGAGGCGCCCGCAAAGGTCGACAGCACCAGCACGCCGCGATCGTCCTCGCGGGAGGCGACGAACTCCTTGGCGACCAGGTTCATGCCGTCATGCAGGCTGGTGACGACGCAGAAGTCGGCGGCGCGGAACAGTTCGAGCACTTCCTCGGGTTCGTGATGGCGCACGATCAGTTCGATCGGCTTCCAGCCGTCCCGCGCATAGCGCGCATTGATCGTCTCGGCGACCGCCATCGCCTCCTCCTGCAGCCCGCGATAGGCATCGAGCTTGGCACGGGTCGGCGCCGCGACCTGGATGAAGACGAAACGCCCGATCCATTCCGGATGCCGTTCCAGCAGGATGCCGACGGCGCGCAACCGGTCCGGAATGCCCTTGGTGTAGTCGAAACGCTCGACGCCGACGCCGATCTTCACGTCCGGCCCGAGCCCGAGCTGCTCGCGCACCCGGCGCCGGCAGTCGCCGACGGTCGGCAATCCCAGGAGCGCGCGCGGCGGCCATTCGATCGAGATCGGATAGGCATTGACCAGGGTGGCCTCGCCGCCCGTCGAGATGGTCGAGAGTTCGCGGTCGATATGGCTCTCCATGAACCGGTCGACCGATTCGATGAAGTTGTTGACGTGGAAGCGGGTGTGGAAGCCCAGGATCGACGAGCCGAGCAGCCCGTCCAGGATCTCCTCGCGCCACGGGCAGATCGAGAAGACCTCCGCATTCGGCCACGGGATGTGCCAGAAGGTGATCACGGTGGCTTCGGGCAGCCGCTGCCGGATCATGCGCGGCAGCAGGGCGAAGTGATAGTCCTGAACGAAGACGATCGGATTCTTGGACTTCGCCTCGGCCACGATGGTGTCGGCGAAACGCTGGTTGACCGCCCGGTAGATCTCCCAATCCTCCCGCCGGAACTGCGGCCGGACGAAGGCGATGTGGCAAAGCGGCCAGAGACCTTCGTTGGAGAAGCGATAGTAGTAGCCGTTCTCCTCCTCTTCGGTCAGCCAGACGCGGCGCAGCGTATAGGCCGGGTCTTCCGGCGGCACGGCGACGCGGTCCGACGCATTGACCGTTTCCCGGTCGGCGCTGCCGCTGCCATGGGCGATCCAGACCCCGCGGGTGGCACGGATGATCGGCTCCAGAGCCGTCACCAGGCCGCTGGCCGGACGGCGGACGATGATCCGGTCGCCGTCGCGGTCGTGGATGTAGGGCTCGCGGTTTGAGACCACGATCACCTCGGAGCCCGGCAGTTCGTCGTGGATGACCTCCTGCAGGGAGGTCGATGTCCAGGAGACGCGGATCGGGCTGCCGCGCACCCGGCCGATGTCGATATCGCGCAGGGTCTGGCGGACCTCGCGCACGACCGGACGCAGTTCCGGGGCGATGTCGGCCTCCGGCCGCGAGCGGGTGCGCGGATCGAGCGACTGCACGATGGCGCGCGACCAGGTCGACAGCGTGACCCGCGTCACCGCCACGGTGATCAGCACGCCGAGCGCGATCAGAAGACCGACGAAGGCGACCAGGGTGGTCAGCGCCGCGGTGGTGCGCGACGAGGCGAAGCCCATGTCGTGCAGGACCATCAGGCGCCAGTTGCGCGCCGGATCGATCGCCAGCGGGAAGCCGGCGATCAGGACCGGTCCGGACGACAGCTGGCGGCGTTCGTAGACGGCGCCGCGCCGCTCGGCCCCGGCCGCCGGCTTCTCGTCCCGGCAGATCTGTTCGCCCGGCCAGTTGCGCGAGGCCGCGACCATCCGGCCGGCGGCATCGCACAACCCGATGGCGAGGACGCGCTCGTCCCGCGAGATGCCGTCGAAGGTCCGGCCGAGGCCGGCTTCGTCGCTGTCGGCGGCCTGACGGCGGACCGCCGGTTCCACGGAGTTGAAGATCAGCTCGGAGCGCAGCTCGACATCGCGCAGGAACCAGCCGGTGAGAAATTGCTGCGCCGTGATCCCGGCGACGAGCGCCAGCCCGAGCACGGCCACGACCAGCGGAAGGGAGAAACGATAGAGACTGAACATGCCTTCTAAAATTGTATCGCAGCCACCCTTGTCAAGTCAGAAAACTTAAATACATCATTGGGAGCGCGCTTATGTTGATCTTCAATAATACTTTTCAAATTGACACCAAGAATCGAGCCATAACCATGACAGGAAATGGATGACATGAAGGATCGAAATTCTACTGTTAATCTATCACCGATCGGAAACTGCGCCACGGCAGCCCTGATCGACCATGAGGCTCGGATCGTCTGGTGGTGCTATCCCTATCTCGATGGAGACCCTGTCTTCTGCCGCCTGCTCATGGACGAGCAGGAGGACGGGTTCATGGACATCGTGCTCGACCGCTTCCAGCGGGCGGAGCAGCGCTACCGGCCCAACTCCGCGGTACTGGAAACAACGCTTTGGGCGTCCGATGGTTCCGGCATCCGGGTGGTCGATTTCGCGCCCCGCTTCATCCAGCACGAGCGCTCCTATCGGCCGCCGATGCTGATCCGCCGGATCGAGCCGATCTGCGGCTATCCGCGCCTGCAGGTGCGCATCCGCCCGCGCTTCTCCTGGGGCAGCGCGTCGCCCCGCAAGGTGATGGGCTCCAACCACATCCGCTATGTCGGCGAGAGCGAGACGCTGCGCGTCACCACCAACGCGCCGGTCGCCTATGTGGCGCGCGAGGCGGCTTTCGTGGTGACCCAGCCGATCGTGTTCGTGCTCGGTGCCGACGAGATCTTCCCCGCCGATCTGGAGGAGACCTCCAACCGCTTCGAGGAGCGCACGCGCAGCTACTGGTTCCAGTGGTGCCGCAACCTGTCGATCCCGCTCGAATGGCAGGATGCGGTGCTGCGCTCGGCCATCACCTTGAAGCTCTCCGCCTATGAGGAGACCGGCGCCGTCGTCGCCGCCATGACCACGTCGATCCCGGAAGCCCCCCATACCGAGCGCAATTGGGACTACCGGGCCTGCTGGCTGCGCGATGCCTTCTTCGTCGTGCGCGCGCTCAACCTGCTCGGCGCCACCCGGACGATGGAGGGCTTTCTCGGCTACATGCGCAATGCCTTCGCGCTGTCGCAGGACGGCTGGCTGAAGCCGGTCTACGGTCTCGTGCCCTCCGACGATCTCGACGAGGTGATCGTCGCCGCCCTGCCCGGCTATCGCGGCATGGGGCCGGTCCGGCGCGGCAATGCCGCCCATGTCCAGCGGCAGAACGACGTGTTCGGCGCCGCCATCATGGCCAACACGCAATGGTTCCACGACCAGCGCCTGCCCGAGATCGACAAGAGCGCCCTGTTCCAAGAACTGGAGCGGATGGGCGAGAAGGCCGTCGCGGTGGCGCTGGAACCGGATGCCGGCATCTGGGAATATCGCGGCCGGGCCCGCGTCCACACCCATTCGGCGCTGATGTGCTGGGCCTCGGCCGACCGGCTGCGCCGGATCGCGCTGACGCTGCGCGCCGAGGATCGGGCCGCCTATTGGAGCGGTCATGCCGACCGCATCCGCACCTGGATCGAAGAGCGGACCTGGAACGCGGAGCTCGGCGCCTTCGTCGAGAGCGAAGGCTCTGAGACCCTCGACGCCAGCGTCCTGCTGATGGCCGATCTCGGGTTCCTGCCGCCGAGCGATCCGCGCTTCGTCTCGACCGTCGAGGCGATCGGTGCCGGGCTGATGCGCGGCAAGTACCTGCTGCGCTACAACCACCCGGACGATTTCGGCGAGCCGGAGACCGCCTTCATCGTCTGCACCTTCTGGTACGTTCTCGCACTGCATGCGATCGGCCGCACCGACGACGCCCGCGCCATCTTCATCGATCTTCTGTCGCGCCGGAACGCCGCCGGCCTGTTCTCCGAGGACCTGGATCCGGCGACGGGCGAATTGTGGGGCAACTATCCGCAGACCTATTCGCTGGTCGGCACGATCCTGTGCGCCGTCGCCCTGTCGCGGCCGTGGAGCGAAATCGCCTGACGGCACCGACGCGCGCATGACGACGGAACGGCCGAGCTTGTGATGCGTTGATCTGCATCACCACGGCCGCCCCGGTATCCCGCCGCCGGCGCCGCCCCTTGAACCGCGAGGGTCAATCCCATGAACGGCATCATCTATCTGGTCGGTCTCGTCGTCGTCGTGCTCGCCGTGCTGTCCTTCTTCGGACTGCGCTGATACCGACGATCATGGAATGAACGTCGGTATTCGATACGCGAATTTCTCATGCCTCTGACGCAAATGAGAAATTCGCGTCACTTCAGCGGCCCGATGCGTCAGCGTCCTGGGCCGTTGGCATGAGGACCGGATCGCCGGTCGGCCGCCGCCGGAGCCCATCCGCGCCGGCTCGCCGGCAAGGCGCCCGACGCAAAGGCCCGCGCCATCCGATCGGGATGGCGCGGGCCCTTTTGTTTCGCAAGGCCGTTCCGGTGGCCGGACGTGGCCCGGGAGCGGCGGCCGTCACGCGACGCGCGCGCCACGGCCGCAGCCGCCCGTCGGCATCATTCGTCGGTGAACGGCCCGATGATCAGCTGCTCCAGCTTCACCCAGTTGGCCAGCTGCTGATAGTTCACGCCGACGCCCTTGAGGTCGTAGGTGACCTCGCTGCGGGTCGGGCCGACGCATTTGAGGGTGCCCTTGTCGTCCGCCACCCGCTTGCAGCCGGTATCGCTGTCCGAATAGTAGACCCGCCCGTAGATGCCCGGCTTGGTCGTATCGGCATTCGAGAAGAAGGCATCGGTATCGGCCTGGGTCGTATCCCCGCCGAAGAAGCCCGAATCCTTGTTCACCGGCTGCTCGTTGAGGCGCAGGCTGTAGTCGTAATAGGACGTGTATTTGTGCTTCTTGCCCTTGGCGTCGGTCATCTCGCCGGGCTCGGACACGAAGCGGATCGATCCGGTGATCTTGTCGGAGATGACCTTGTCGCCGACCGCATAGGTGAAGGTGACGCCGCTCTGGTCGGTCAGCCAGTTGCCGAGCTCGTAATCGTAGTCGAGCACGCCGGAGACCTTGGTCTCGGCCAGGAAGGAAAACGGACCCGAGGCCAGGCCGAGCCGATCGAAGCGCAGCGGGTCCGGGTTCTTCACCTGGATGGTGATCACCTTGCCGTCGACATAGCGCGAATAGGCCTTGGTCGCCTCCTTGGCGGCCGACTTCAGCTTCTTGGCGACATCCCACCAGCGCACCACGGCGCGGCCCTGGATGGCACCGCTATACTTGTAGGTCGCCTGGTTGCCCTTCACGATATCGATGCGAAGGTTGCCGGTCTCCGGATTGTAGCGACCGTTGGAATCGATCGGCACGTCGCCGCGCAGGATCGCCACTTCGCGGGCGACCTGACCCGGATTGTTCGGGTTCACCACGTCGAACTTCACCGAATAGTTCATATTGGTCTCGGGCACCCGGCTGATGGTCCCACGCAGGATCATCAGGTCGGCGATGGCCAGTTCGCCGATCTCGTAAACGTCCTCCTTGGACTGGGACCGCTCCGAGCGCGAATTGTAGTCGATCGTGATGGAACCGGAGATCCGCGCCTTGTCGGCCGGGATTTCCATGAGCGCGCGGTTCTGCGTCTGGGCGAAGGCCGGGCCAGTCACCAGCGCGCCCGCCAGCAGCACCGTGGCCGCAGCGGCATTGAACCGGTTGGTCGTCATGCGGATCATCTCCTCGAATGGAACGCGTTCGTCCCCCGCAACGGCGTTGCGAGGTCCGCCCGGTAACCCCCGACCACCCGCCGACACCATCCACCCCCGCGGAGGTCGGGTCAAGCCGAGCCATACCGGCCCGTCTGTCAGGATGCCGTCACCGGATGAAGTTTTCGTGATGCGACGGCGGGATGCCGCCGGCCCGACGATGACCCGCCGGGTGCCGATCAGGCCGCGGTCGCCTCGATGGCGAGCGCATGGACCCGTTCGGCCAGTTCGGCCGCCAGCACGGCGTTGATGCGGCGATGCTGCTCGACCCGGCTGAGCCCGGCCAGGGCCGCCGCGGCGATGCGGACCCGAAAATGGGTTTCGCCGCCCTCCCGCCAGCCGCCATGGCCGTGATGCTGCGCGCTCTCGTCGATCACGTCGAGCGCCGCCGGCGCGAAGGCTGCGGTCAGTTTCGTGACGATTCGATCGCGGTAGGTCGACTGCGGTGCGGACATGGGGTCAGGATAGCAGCCGCACGCCCCCCGGCAAGGGCCGCGCGATGCGGATCGGGTCTGCGGGGCGGGCCGCGCGAGACGCCCTGCGAACGCTTGTGGGAGGGGCGTCCCGCCACCATAATCGGGCGATGAAGTTCGAATCCAAGATTTTCGATCGCATCCGCATCAAGCCCGACGAAGTGCGGATCCAGCGCGAAGCGCATCCGCCCTGCGAGTGGGGCGGGTGCGCCGAGGCGGGAACTCACCCGGCGCCGAAAGGGCGTGACCGGGAGGGCGAATATTACCATTTCTGCATCGACCACGTGCGGCTGTACAACAAGTCGTACAACTACTTCTCGGGGATGAAGGACGAGGCCGTCGCCGACTACCAGAAGGACGCGCAGACCGGCCACCGGCCGACCTGGACGATGGGTGTCAACTCCCATGCCGGTCGCCGGCCGAGCGATCCGGGCGACGCACCGCCGCGCTACGACGACCGCTTCTTCCTGTTCCGCCGCCGGGCGCGCTTCTCCGCGACCGCCGCCGAGGAGGAGCCGAAGCCGGAGCCGCGCCGCAAGCTCAAGAACCTGGAGCGCCGGTCGCTCGACGTGCTCAATCTCGCCGAGACGGCCAGCCCGGCCGACATCAAGGCGCGCTTCAAGGAATTGGTGAAGCGCCACCACCCCGACGCCAATGGCGGCGACCGCTCCGCCGAGGGCCGCCTGCAGGAGATCATCGAGGCCTACAACTATCTCAAGACGACCGGCCTCTGCTGACCGCCCGCGCCGGTGTCGCGACCCTGCCCTGCAGGCCCGAAATCGCGCCCTGTCGCCGTTTTGGATTTCCAGTCGGCCGAAATGGCATTATGACACAAGGACTGACCTTGTGGGGCGCGCGACGTGCGCGCCACGCGACGGGCCGGTGCGGCGGAACCGGACGCGAGCCGGGCTCCGATGCGGCCGCGACAGGACGAAAGCGCCGGACATTCCGATGTTCGGCCACGGGACGAAGGCGCCGAGTATTCCGGTACTCGGCCACGGGACGAAGGCGCCGCGTATTCCGGTACTCGGCCACGGAGGCGAAATGACTGTGTTGGATAAGGGCCCGAGCTTCGTGCCCGACATGAAGATCTCGGTTCGGCAGGTGTTCGGCATCGATACCGATCTCGAAGTGCCAGCCTATTCGGAGCCGTCCGAACACGTTCCGGACTTCGATCCCGACTATCTGTTCGACCGCGACACCACGCTGGCGATCCTGGCCGGTTTCGCCAAGAACCGCCGCGTGATGATCTCGGGCTACCACGGCACCGGCAAGTCGACCCATATCGAACAGGTCGCCGCCCGCCTGAACTGGCCCTGCGTGCGCGTCAACCTCGACAGCCACATCAGCCGCATCGACCTGATCGGCAAGGATGCGATCGTCATCCGCGACGGCAAGCAGGTGACCGAGTTCCGGGACGGCATCCTGCCCTGGGCGCTGCAGACCAACACCGCGCTGGTCTTCGACGAATATGACGCCGGCCGCCCGGACGTGATGTTCGTGATCCAGCGCGTGCTCGAGGTCGCCGGCAAGCTGACGCTGCTCGACCAGAGCCGGGTCATCCGCCCTCACCCGTGGTTCCGCCTGTTCGCGACCGCCAACACGATCGGCCTCGGCGACACCTCCGGCCTCTATCACGGCACCCAGCAGATCAACCAGGGCCAGATGGACCGCTGGTCGATCGTCGTGACGCTGAACTACCTGCCGCACGACAAGGAAGTCGACATCGTGCTGGCCAAGGCCAAGCACTTCCACTCGGACGCCGGCAAGGACATCGTCTCCAAGATGGTCCGCGTCGCCGACATGACTCGCAACGCCTTCATGTCCGGCGAGCTGTCGACCGTGATGAGCCCGCGCACGGTGCTGACCTGGGCCGAGAATGCCGACATCTTCGGCGATGTCGGCTTCGCCTTCCGGGTCACGTTCCTGAACAAGTGCGACGAGACCGAGCGGCCGAAGGTGGCCGAGTTCTACCAGCGCTGCTTCGGCAAGGACCTGCCGGAATCGGCCTTGAACGTGGTCCTGAGCTGATCGCGAACGCGCACCATGGCAGGCCCCAAGGACAAGCAGACGCCCCCGACCGAGCCCTTCAAGCAGGCCATCGCCGCCTGCATGAAGGCGATCGCCAAGACGCCGGAGATGGAGGTCGCCTTCGCCTCCGATCGCCCGGTGCTGGCGGGCACCAAGGCGCGCCTGCCGGAGCCGCCGCGCAAGATGACCCTGCGCGACGCCGCCATCCTGCGCGGGCTCGGCGATTCCATGGCGCTCAAGCTCGCCTGCCATGATGTCGGCGTGCATCGCAGCATGCAGCCGGAGGGCCGCAATGCGCGCGCGGTGTTCGAGGCCGTCGAGCAGGCGCGTTGCGAGGCGATCGGCTCGCGGCGCATGGCCGGCGTCGCCCAGAATCTCACCGCCATGCTCGACGACCGCTACCACCGCGGCAATTACGAGGACATCACCGACCGCGCCGACGCGCCGCTGGAGGATGCCGTCGCGTTGATGGTGCGCGAGCGGCTGACCGGCCTGAAGCCGCCGCCGAGCGCGGCCAAGATCGTCGAGCTGTGGCGGCCCTGGATCGAGGACAAGGCCGGGGCGGCGCTCGACAAGCTGGAAGTCACGGTCGAAAACCAGAAGCGCTTCGCCTCCTCGGTGCGCGACCTGCTCGCCTCGCTCGACATGGGCGACGAACTCGGCGCCGAACCGGAGAGCGACGAGGACGAGAACGAGGGCGACCAGGGCCAGGAGAACCAGGATCAGAACCAGGGCGAGAGCGACGCCCAGGACGAGACCGAGGAGACCGAATCGGAAGCCGCCGAGGCCGCCGGCGAGGACGAGGAGGGCGACAGCGAGGCCTCCGAGGCCGAGGCCCAGGACATGGCCGAGGACGATGCCGCCGATGCCGACGAGGCCGGCGAGGCGCGCCGCCCGGAACCGCCGCATTCCAACCGGGCGCCGGACTTCGAGTACAAGGTCTTCACGACCAAGTTCGACGAGATCATCCATGCCGAGGAGCTCTGCGACACCGCCGAGCTGGAACGGCTGCGCGGGCATCTCGACAAGCAGCTCGCCCATCTCCAGGGCGCGGTCGCCCGGCTCGCCAACCGCCTGCAGCGGCGCCTGCTCGCCCAGCAGAACCGGTCCTGGCAGTTCGACCTGGAGGAGGGCATCCTCGACGCCTCCCGGCTCGTCCGGGTGGTGATCGACCCGATGCATCCGCTGTCCTTCAAGAAGGAGAGCGATACCGACTTCCGCGACACGGTGGTGACGCTGCTGATCGACAATTCCGGCTCGATGCGCGGCCGGCCGATCACGGTGGCGGCGACCTGCGCCGACATTCTGGCGCGCACGCTGGAACGCTGCGGCGTCAAGGTCGAGATCCTCGGCTTCACGACCCGCGCCTGGAAGGGCGGCCAGGCGCGCGAGGCGTGGCTGCAGGCGGGCAAGCCGGCGACGCCCGGCCGGCTCAACGACCTCCGGCATATCGTCTACAAGTCGGCCGATGCCCCCTGGCGCCGCGCCCGCCGCAATCTCGGCCTGATGATGCGCGAGGGGCTGCTGAAGGAGAATATCGACGGCGAGGCGCTGACCTGGGCGCATTCCCGCCTGATCGGCCGCCCCGAGGCGCGCAAGATCCTGATGATGATCTCCGACGGCGCGCCGGTCGACGACAGCACCCTGTCGGTCAATCCCGGCAACTATCTGGAACGGCACCTGCGCCAGGTGATCGAGGAGATCGAGACCCGCAGCCCGGTCGAACTGATCGCCATCGGCATCGGCCACGACGTGACCCGCTACTACCGGCGCGCCGTGACCATCGTCGACGCCGAGGAGTTGGCCGGCGCCATGACCGAGCAGCTGGCCGCGCTGTTCGAAGACCAGCCGTCCGCGTCCGCCCGGGGCCATGGCGCGCCGCGGCGACGCGCCGGATGATCGCGCGGTTCCGCCGCCTTAACCGCCGTGACCGTGCGGCGCCCGGACCCGGCCGCGCCAGGCTGTTGCCGCATGCGATCGCCGCCGGCCTCGTCGGCCTTGCGGTGCTCGTCGCGCCGGCAAGCCCGCTGCGCGCCGATCCGACCCCGCCGGACGGCATCTTCGCCCCCACGGTCGAGATCGAGCGGCTGCAGAGCTTCGACCGGGCCGGCAAGGCCGGAACGCGTTTCGGCGCGCTGGAATGGCTCGGCGGCCTGGTCATCCGAAGCCCGAGCCCGCATTTCGGCGGCCTCTCCGGCATCGTCACCGCGGACCACGGCCGCGACCTGCTGATGATCTCCGATGTCGGCTTCTGGCTGTCGGCGCGCCTCGACAGCGATGCGGCCGGGCGGCCCTTAGGCCTGTCCGGCATCCGCATGGCGTCGGTGGTCGAGCAGGGCCGCCGGCTCCTGGACAAGCGCGACGCCGATGCCGAGAGCCTGGCCGTGCGTCCGGCGCCCGGCGGCTTCGAGGCGATCGTCGGCTTCGAGACCCGGCACCGCATCCTGCGGTTCCCCTTTGCGGTCTTCCCGACCGGGGCGCTGAGCGCCGTCGGCGAGCGCCTCAACGGCATTCCCGGCGAAACCGCAACCCTCGCCTACGGCAAGGGCCTCGAGAGCCTGGCGGCGGCGCCACCCGGGTCGCCGATCGCCGGCGCCATCGTGGCGATCGCCGAGGGGCCGCGGCGCAACGAGACCGACAGCCTCGGCTGGATCATCGGCGGCCCGAAGCCGGGCCGCTTCACGGTCGCGCTGTCGAACGACTTCATGCCGACCGATGCCGCCTTCCTGCCCGGCGGCGACCTCCTGGTGCTCGAACGGCGTTTCACGGTCGCCGACAGCCTCGGCGCCCGCATCCGCCGCTTCGCCGCGGCCGAGATCGTGCCCGGCGCGCGGCTCGAAGGGCGGATCCTGTTCCAGGCCGACCTGTCGGACGAGATCGACAACATGGAAGGCCTCGCGGTCGATACCGCCGAGGACGGCGCCACGATCCTGACGCTGATCTCGGACGACAACCGCTCGATCCTCCAGCGCACGCTGTTGCTGCGCTTCCGTCTCCTGCCGGAGTGAGCCGCCGGGCCGGAGCGGGCCGGCGCCGGGCGGTCCGGACGGGGGTCCGTGCGCCGCTCCGCGCCCGTTCCGGCAGGTGCCCGGTCGTCGGCGTCCCGCCCGTCACAGCATCAATTCCGCGCAGGATGAGCGCCAGATGCGGTTCCAAGGAAACACATCTTGGCATAACGTCCGTCCGGTTCGGCCGGCGATTGATTCCGGCAACGCAACATGATTGGACGACACCGTCGGGGGCGCGGTCGAGGTCGACGGAGGTACAGGATGGAGATCGCGGTGCACCGGAATGGGAGCGCACGCCGTAGCCGGGCATGCGCGGCATTGGTCGCTGTGGCGGCGGCCGTTGCGTCCGGTCCTGCAGGAGCGGCGAACGAAGCCAGCGTGGAGGCGACCTACTACGCCACGCTCGGCGGCTTCTCGATCGCGTCCGGCAACCTCACCTTCATGCTCGGGGATTCCGGCGAGTATCGCGCCGCGCTCGGTGCCCAGGTCAGCGGCTTCGCGGCTCTGATCGCCAACCGCTCGGCCGAGGCCAGCGCCTCGGGGCGCGCCGTGCCCGGCAGCCCCTCGTCCCGCTCCTATTCGATGGCCATCAACGGCGGGCCGATCGCCAACGAGGTCAACATGACCTTCTCGGGCGGGTCGGTGGCGTCGGTCCGGGCGACGGAACTGCGCTCGTCCAATCCCGACGCGCGCATCCCCGTGACGGCGGCCCACAAGCAGGGCGTGATCGATCCGCTGGCGGCCTTCGTGGTCACCATGGGCAACCCGAAGGACGTCCTGACGCCGAAGGTCTGCAACCGCACCCTCCGGGTCTTCGACGGTCGGGTGCGCTACGATCTCAGGCTCGTCTATGGCGCCAAGACGGATATCCAGGGCCAGCCCGGCTCCTATTCCGGCCCGGCGATCATCTGCGCGGTCAACTATCGGCCGATCGCCGGCTTCCGCCCGCTGACGCCCGAGCAGGAAAAGTACGAGCGCAACATCGAGTTCTCGATCACCTTCGTGCCGGTCGGCACGACCGGCGTGATGCTGCCCTACCGGGTCAATATCGGCACGCCGGCCGGTCTTCTGGTGGTCAGCGCCTCGCGTTTCGAGGTCAAGGGCACGCGGCTCGGCAGCACCGCCAGCCAGGGCGAGACCGCCGCCGCCGCGCCGGAAGCCGTCGCCTCCGGTGCGCCTCTGCTGCGCAGCAACGACAACCGCTGAGCCGCGCCGCGCCGCGCGCGGGCTCGATCACGGCAAACGAAAAGGCCCGGCAACGCATCGACATGCGGCCGGGCCTTTTGATAGGGCTGAGACGAACCGGAACGACCCCGCGGCCCGGTCAGGCCGGATAGGGCACGACGCGGTTCATCAACCCGCGATAAGGCGCCAGCAGCAGCGCCGCGAACAGCATCTTCACGGAGAAGTCGGCCGCCGCCCAGGACATCCAGCGCGGCACCTCGACGGCGAGCAGCCCGAAGGCCGGCGCCGATTCGGCCGCGAAGGCATCGCCGGCGCCGAGCAGGCCGGACAGAGCCGGCGCGAAGGCGAGCGTGAAGAACACCAGCGTATCGAGCACGGAGCCCGACGCGGAGGCGACCAGCGGCGCCTCCCACCAGGCGCGCACGCGGCGCAACCGGTCGAACAGGAGCACGTCGGCCATCTGACCGACCAGATAGGCGGTGGCGGAGGCCAGCGCGATGCGCGGCGTCGACAGGAAGGCCGACAGCACGATCGCCACGGCAAAGCCGGCCAGCACGACGTTTCGCGCCGTGGCGACCCCGAACCAGCGATTGGTCAGATCGGTGACCAGAAACGCCACCGGATAGGTGAAGGCGCCCCAGGTCAGGATTTCGGCAAGATCGAGCGCCCCGACCCTGAACGCGACCGGATACTGTACAAGCACGTTCGACGCCACGACCACCAGGGTCATGGCGCCAACGGCCGTCAGAATGGCGCGTTCGGGGGCTTTCGCCGTCACGCCGCCGAGGCGGGCGCGGCCGCCTCGATCTCGCGCTTCAGGAGGCGGGCGCGCGGCGACAGGTCGAGCGCGTCGGCCTTGGCCAGGAACGCGTCGAGGCCGCCGCGGTGCTCGACCGAGCGCAGCGCATGGGCGGTGATGCGCAGATGCACGGTGCGGCCGAGGGCCTCCGAGATCAGCGAGACGTTGACGAGGTTCGGCAGGAAGCGCCGCTTCGTCTTGTTGTTGGCGTGGCTGACATTGTGTCCGACCTGGACACCCTTGGCCGTCAGTTCGCAGCGCCGAGCCATGGCGATAATCCTTCTACGCGTCCGGGCCCGCGAAAGGCCCCGGTTGATCGTCTCACGAGGGTCGGGAGAATTGGCCGCCATATAGAGGGAGGCGCCGGACGGCGTCAAGCCCGCCGGGGCCGTGCCGGCCGTTCATCCCAGGCCGAATTGCCGCCCGGCCAGAAAGACGACCGCTGCGGCGATGATCGCGCCGACCAGCACCATGCCGGTCGCCTGGGCGCCGAGCCGCAGCAGGCTGCCGATCGCGCCCGCCCCGACCAGCCCGAGCAGGAACGGGACGGTCGCGTCGCCCGGCACGACGCTGCGGCCGATCAGGAACCCCGCCGCGGACGCCGCCGCGATCGCCGCACCGGCCCAGGGGACAAGCCCGTTGAGGCGGGCGGCCCCGATGCCGCCGGCCAGAAAGGCGATCACGGTGAGGACGACGAGGTTCATGGCGGCTCCGTTTCCCCATCTGGCTTAGCGGGCGGGCCTGCCGGCGGCAACCGCATTCGTGCCGGCCGACCGGCGCCCGCCGGCTGGGGCCCGCCGGCTGGCCCCGGACGGCGCGGCTCCGGGGCCACAGCGGCCCGCCGCCATGCCGCCCGGCCGAGGGCGTTAACCGGGCATTGACCATAAGGGCCAAACATTCGGCCCATTCGAAGCCTAGCCCGGCGTCAGAGTCACACGGGAGTTGTCCAGTGCCGTCATCCGTCCAATCCACCCGTGCGGTCCTGCTGTGCGCCGTGCTCGCCTCCCCCGCGATCCCGTTCGGACCGGCCTTCGCGGCCGACGGCGAGGTGGCGGCCAGCTACGACATCACGCTCGGCGGCTTCGCGCTCGCCAAGGGCAATCTGGCCGTCAAGGTCGAGAAGGATGCCTATACGGCCCGGGTCGGATACCGCACCGCCGGCGTCGGCAAGGTCATGTCCGGCGCCCGCGGCGAGGCCAAGTCGACCGGCACGCTGCGCCCCGACCGTCCGATTCCGGCGAGCTATCTGCTCGAAGGCTCGGGCGACAAGAAGGACCACCATGTCACGATGGCACTGGCCGCCGGGTCGGTCCGCGACCTCGACGTCGAACCGCCGCTGAAGGACGACGACGAGCGGATCCCGGTCACCGCGGCCCATCGCCGCGACGTGCTCGACCCGCTGAGCGCGATCCTGGTCCCGATCGCCCGGCGCGACGGCGCGGCCGGGCGGGAGGTGTGCGAGCGAACCCTGCCGATCTACGACGGCTGGACGCGCTACGACGTGAAGCTCAGCTACAAGCGCACCGACGCTGTCGCCAAGCCCGGCTATAGCGGGCCGGCCGTGGTCTGCGCGGCGCGCTGGATCCCGGTCTCCGGCCACAAGCCGGATCGTGCCGGAACCCGGTTCATGGCCGAGAATCGCAACCTCGAAATGGCGCTCGCACCGGTCGGCGACAGCGGCCTGATGGTGCCGGTGCGCATCGCGGTCGAAACCATGAGCGGCCTGCTGGTGGTCCAGGCCGACCGCTTCCAGGTGATCGCCGGCAGCCACGCCGCACGCTGACCGAGGCCGGCCGACCGATTGATTGAATGATTGACGGGGCGTCCTTCGGGGCGCCCCTTTTTGTTGCTCGGATGCCGAGCCAGGCCGGCGCCGGGCGTCCCGTTCCGGCACGAAGATGTTGATCTGCAACGGGTTCGGCGGGTTGCCGATCGGCGGGTCCGATCCAGGTGAGGTGTCCCGCGGGCCGAACGACCCCAGCCCTGGCGAGAACGAACCGCGAAGATCAAGCCGGCACCGATTCGTGCCCGGCGTGTTCGCGGTTTCGGCGACCCGTTAACGGCGCTGCCGCGGCGCGACGCCACCCGGCGGACCGGGCCGCGGCGCGGCGTCGATCGCCGCGCGGGACCGGCGCCGAGGGGCGTCGCCGCGCCGGCGTCCCGCTTCGGGCCGGATCGGTAAACGGCTCACCGCGGACGTCCGTGCCGCCGGCCGGGCCGTCCGCGCCATCTTGTGTCGCGATCGGCGCGGGTGCCCCAGATATCGGGCGAACATTGAGGCAACAGGCGCGGAACGATGATTCGTGCCCACCTTGTTCCGGCTCCGGTCCGATCGTGAACGCGGACGGGCCAGCCGGCCCGCGACGGCCGCCATGGCGATCCCGTCGGCGCCCGCGGGGCCTTGGGGACCGCCCGTCAGTGCGCCGTCCCGTTCCGGGGCGCATCGGTAAACGGCGGTCTGCGGCCGCCGGATCTGCCGCCGGAGCCGCCTCCCGCATGTTGGGCCGCCGCCCCTGTCGAGGCCCAGATGTCGTGCGAACAAAGGCCGAAGATGCCCGAAACGCCGATTCGTGCCGGCCCTGTTCCGGCTCCGGTCCGAAGGTGAATACCAGCCTGCGCCGCCGCCGGGTGGACCCGCCGCCCGCCGGCGGTCCCGTTCCGGAACGCAAGTGTTAAGGCGCCGCCCCGGGCGCGGCGCCAGATCGGCCCGAACCTTGCCGGATCTTGTGGCCCGGCGCGGGTTTCTCCCCATATCGGGTTGAGAACGAAGGCGGAATTTCGGCCGAACGGCGATTCGTGCCCGGCCTGTTCAGGGTTCGAGCCTTTCTGAAGACGACCAGCCGGTACAATCATAACATGCAATTCCGTCTATCTACCAGACTGTGCCCCGAACCGGCACCAAGGTCTTGACGGGCCGCCGGAGCGTCCGCCCAACCCGTTGGCCCGAATCAGGATTTCGTGTCCGGGGCGATATCGCCAACCAGATGTGGGCGTGAACGAATCCTGAATCGTTTTGAATCAGCGATTCGGACACTCTTCGTTCCAGACTCGTTCCGGTTGTCGGATCTCCTGAAGGATGGCCGCCCGTCCGCGGGCCGGCGCCTGACGAAAAGGCGGGCGCACCGCGAGCCGCTGTGCTAAATCAGCTTCCAACCGGTGCGACGGCACGGCCTTGGCCGGCCGGAGCAGGTCCGGGCTTCCAGGCGAAGCCGGGGCGCCGGACGCGATCGGGACGGCCCGGCCGCGACAACGAGGATAGGGCGTTGACCGCCCGGCTGCCGGCCGATCGGGGACGGTGGACGAAGCGGTCGAGGCGTTGCGGCCTCACCTTGCCCGACGGCTTCGCGGTTCGCCGCGGATGCCGCGACACGGATGGTATGAGTCGATTGGAAGTGCCCTTCGCCGCAGCTTCGCAGGTCCCGCCGGGGGCGATCTCCGCCCGGACCGGTCGATCCGCCTGCAGGCCGACCGGTCCGAACCTTCGCGGAGCCGGCCGATGACTCATGCGGTACGCGGCCCCCTGCCGCCGACCATCCGGGCCAAGACCGTGACGGCCGTGCTCGGGCCAACCAACACCGGCAAGACCCATCTCGCCATCGAACGGATGCTGGCGCATGAGAGCGGGCTGATCGGCCTGCCGCTGCGCCTGCTCGCCCGCGAGGTCTACGGCAAGCTGGTTGCCCGCGCCGGGGCCGATGCGGTCGCGCTGGTCACCGGCGAGGAGAAGATCGTTCCCGAGAAGGCGCGCTACTGGGTTTCGACCGTCGAGGCCATGCCGCGCGAGACCGATGTCCAGTTCGTCGCCATCGACGAGGTCCAGCTCGCCGGCGATCTCGAACGCGGCCACGTCTTCACCGACCGCATCCTGAACCTGCGCGGGCGCGGCGAGACGCTGCTGCTCGGCGCCGCGACGATCCGCGGGCTCCTCGAAAAGCTGCTGCCCGGCCTGAACGTGGTCACCCGGCCGCGCATGTCGCTCCTGACCTATTCGGGCTCCAAGAAGATCACCCGCCTGCCGCCGCGCTCGGCCATCGTCGCCTTCTCGGCCGACGAGGTCTACGGCATCGCCGAACTGATCCGCCGCCAGCGCGGCGGCGCGGCCGTGGTGCTCGGCGCGCTGTCGCCGCGCACCCGCAACGCGCAGGTCGAGCTGTTCCAGTCCGGCGATGTCGACACCCTGATCGCCACCGACGCGATCGGCATGGGCCTCAATCTCGATGTCGACCACATCGCATTCGCCGGCAACCGCAAGTTCGACGGTTACCAGTACCGCCAGCTGACCGCCGGCGAGCTCGGCCAGATCGCCGGCCGGGCCGGCCGCCACCTGCGCGACGGCACCTTCGGGGTCACCGGCCGCGTCGACGATTTCGACGACGAGCTGGTCCAGGCCCTCGAAAGCCATCAGTTCGCACCCCTGAAGACCATCCAGTGGCGCAACTCGCACCTGGATTTCGGCTCGATCCGCGCGCTGCGCGCCGCCCTCGACGAGGTGCCGCGCGAGGAGGGCCTGACCCGCGCGCCGCCGGCGGACGACTACACGGCGCTCGACTTCGCCGCCCGCGACGACCTGATCACGTCGCTCGCCGACAAGCCCGACCGGGTGCGCCTGCTCTGGGAGGTCTGCGCGCTGCCGGACTATCGCAAGATCGCGCCGGCCAACCATGCCGAACTGGTCACCACCGTCTATGATTATCTCGTCCGCCGCGGGCGCATTCCGGACGACTGGTTTGCGCGCGCGGTATCCGAGGCCGACAAGACGGAAGGCGACATCGATACGATCTCCAACCGGATCGCACACATCCGGACCTGGACCTTCATTGCAAACCGGCCCGACTGGGTCATGGATCCCACATATTGGCGCGAAACGACCCGCGCCGTCGAAGATCGGCTGTCCGATGCCTTGCACGATCGCCTCACACAGCGTTTCGTGGATCGCAGGACGTCGGTACTCATGAGACGTCTGAGAGAGAACGCCATGCTCGAAGCGGAAATCACGGCCGAAGGGGACGTCCTCGTCGAAGGCCATCGTGTCGGACACCTGGACGGCTTCCGGTTTGCGCCGGATCAGACCGCGGAGGGTACGGACGCCAAGGCCGTGCGCAATGCCGCGGCCAAGTCGCTTGCCAGCGAGATCGAGACGCGGGCGGAGAAGCTGTCGAAGGCCCCCAACGGCGAGTTCGCCCTGGCCTCCGACGGCACCATCCGCTGGCTCGGCCAGGCCATCGCCAAGCTCTCCGTCGGGCAGAACGCCCTGACGCCGGCCGTCATCGTGCTGGCCGACGACCAGCTGACGGGGCCGGCGCGCGAGAAGGTCGACACCCGGCTGGCGCTGTGGGTCAAGGCCCATGTCGAGGGGCTCTTGAAGCCGCTGATCGACCTGCGCGACGCCCCCGATCTGGAGGGCATGGCGCGCGGCGTCGCCTTCCAGCTGATCGAGGCGCTCGGCGTGCTGGAACGCCAGCACATCGCCGACGAGGTCAAGGCTCTGGACCAGCCGATGCGCGCCTCTTTGCGCAAATACGGCGTGCGTTTCGGTGCCTATCACATCTTCCTGCCGCTGCTGCTCAAGCCCGCCCCGAGCGGCCTGATCGCGCAGCTCTGGGCGCTCAAGAACGGCAATGTCGACGCCCAGGTGGTCAACGGGCTGCACCAGCTGTCGATGTCCGGCCGGACCTCGATCCCGGTCGACAAGACCATCCCGAAGGCGCTCTACAAGGTGGTCGGCTACCGCGTCTGCGGCGAGCGCGCCGTGCGCATCGACATCCTGGAGCGGCTGGCCGACCTGGTCCGGCCGCTGATCGCCTGGAAGCCGCTCGATCCGAGCGTTCAGCCGCCGGACGGCGCAGTCCCGGGCGGCGGCGGCTTCGCCGTGACGGTCGCCATGACGTCGCTGGTCGGATGCTCGGGCGAGGACTTCGCCTCGATCCTGAAATCGCTCGGCTACCGCCTGGAGCGCCGCAAGGTGACCCGCCCGGTCGCGGCCCCCGCCGCTGAGGCGGCGTCGGCCGGCACCGAGACCGAAACGACCGCGCCGGCGGACGCTGCGGCAGCGCCGGACGCGGAACTGTCGGGCGAGGCCGCGGCCCCGGCCGAAACGATCGAAACGGCGGCCGGCGAGCCGACGGCCGACGAGGTCGCGGCCATTGCCGAGCGTGTCGAGACGCTGGCCACCTTCGCGGCCTCCGAAAGCGACGGCGGGCCGGAAGCCCTGGCGGCGGCCGAGGAGGTCCTGGTCACCGAGGCTCTGAACGAGATCACCGAGACGGCCGAGTCCGAGCCGGTCGAAGCGGCATCGGACGATGCCGAGGCGTCGGCGGCTGTCGAACCCGCTGCGGATGCCGAACCGGCGGCGGATGCCGAGGTGGCGGCGGATACCGAAACCGCGGCAGATGCCGACAGGACGGCAGCGGTCGAGCCGGCGGCTTCGGAGCCGGCCACCGAACAGGTCGAGATCGAGATCTGGCGGCCGGGCCGGTTCGAGCGGCGCGAGCCGGGTGCGCGCGGTCGCGACCAGCGCGGCCCGCAGCGTGCGCCGCGCGAGGGCGGCGCCAACCGTGCCGAGGGACGCGGTCCTCGGCCGGCCGGCGGCGAGGGCGAACAGAAGCGCGAAGGCGGCGAGCGTCGCGGCGGGGGCGGCGACCGTCCGGAAGGGCGTGGCGACCGTCCGCGCGACGGCGGCCGCGAGCGCTTCAATCGCGACGGCGGCCCGCGCGACGGCGGCGGTCATCGTGACGGCGGCCAGCGCGACGGGGGCCAGCGCGACGGGGGGCACCGCGAAGGTGGTCACCGCGACGGCAGCCAGCGCGAAGGCTGGAAGGGGAACCAGGGCAGCGGCAGCGGTCCGCGCCGCGACGATCGCCCGAAGCGCCCCGAGAAGCCGATCGATCCGAACTCGCCCTTTGCCAAGCTCGCCGCCCTCAAGGCGGAACTGGAGCAGAAGGGCAAGAAGTGACGTGGGATGCGGGGTGCGGGCGACTGCACCCCGCTTTCGCATCCGGTGAGGCGGGATGGCCGAGGACCGAGGCGACGCACCCCAGACCGGCGGCGGCACGGCGGCAGCCGGCCGGCAGCGCATCGACAAGTGGCTCTGGCATGCGCGCGTGGTCAAGACGCGCAGTCTGGCGCAGAAGCTCGCCGAGGCGGGGCATGTGCGCAAGAACCGCGAGAAGGTCGACCAGTCCAGCGACGTCGTCCGCCTCGGCGACGTGCTGACCATCACGCTGCCGCATCGCGTGCTGATCCTGAAGGTCTCAGGCTTTGCCGACCGGCGCGGTTCGGCGCCCGAAGCGCAACGCCTCTACGAGGATCTGAGCCCGCCCCCGCCGCCGCGCGAGGCCCGCGAGCCCGCCCCGGCCCTGCGCGACCCCGGCACCGGCCGCCCGACCAAACGCGACCGCCGCCGCATGGACGCCTTCGAGCCCGATCCCGACGACGGCTTCTGAGGCCGAAGCGCGGGCAGAGGAGCGATCGCAGCACGCGCCCGTCTCGCGCGCGGAAAGAACCGCATGCACAGGCACCATCCCGCACCGCATTCCCGGACGCAGCGCCAGCGGAGAGCCGGGACCTACTCTGCTGCGAGCATATCGCAAGACCTTGTTTTCGAACGCAATCTTGCCGGCGCTGCGAGGCGAGGTGGCCCCGGATCGGCGGCCCTCATGGGCCTTGTCCGGGGATGCGCCGCAAGATCGTAGCGTGCCCCCCAGATCCGGGAGTGACCACCCCATCTCTCAACGCCTTCCCGGCCGGAGCGCCAGCGGAGAACCGGGACCCACTCTGCTGTCAACGGGCCGCAAGACCTTGTTTTTGAATGCAATTTTGCTGCCGCTCGCGAGGCGAGGTGGCCCCCCGGATCGGCGGCCCTCACGGGCCTTGTCCGGGGATCCGCTGAGGGATCGGACGAGCCCCTGGGCATTCGCTGCCGATAGACGATCCCGCAACGCATTCCCGGCCGGAGCGGAGCGGAGAGCCGGACCCACTCTGCTGCGAGCGTGCCGCCAAGACCTTGTTTTCGAACGCAATCTTGCTGCTGCTCGCGAGGCGAGTAGGCCCCGGATCGGCGGCCCTCACGGGCCTTGTCCGGGGATGCGCCGCAAGATCGTAGCGTGCCCCCCAGATCCGGGAGTGACCACCCCATCTCTCAACGCATTCCCGGCCGCAGTGAAGCGGAGAGCCGGGAACCACTCTGCTGCGAGCGTGCCGCAAGACCTTGTTTTCGAACGAAATCTTGCCAGCGCTGGGATGCGAGTAGGCCCCGGATCGGCGGCCCTCACGGGCCTTGTCCGGGGATGCGCTGGAAGATCGTAGAGCACCCCCAGATCCGGGAGCGAACACCTGATCCCTCAACGCATTCCCGGCCGCAGCGAAGCGGAGAGCCGGGACCCACTCTGCTGCGAGCGTGTCGCAAGAGCTTGTTTTTGAACGAAATTTTTCTTCCGCTGCGAGGCGAGTAGGCCCCGGATCGGCGGCCCTCACGGGCCTAGTCCGGGGATGCCGTTGCGGGATCGGGCGAGTCCCTGGGCATTCGCTGTCGATAGACTATCCCTCAACGCCTTCCCGGCCGGAGCGTAGCGGAGAGCCGGGACCCACTCTGCTGTCAACGGGCCGCAAGAGCTTGTTTTTGAACGCAATCTTGCCGGCGCTCGCGAGGCGAGGTGGCCCCGGATCGGCGGCCCTCACGGGCCTTGTCCGGGGATGCGCTGGAAGATCGTATCGCACCCCCAGGTCCGGGAGCGAACACCCGATCTCTCAACGCCTTCCCGGCCGCAGCGAAGCGGAGAGCCGGGACCTACTCTGCTGCGACCGTACCGCAAGACATTGTTTTCAAACGCAATCTTGCTGCTGCTCGCGAGGCGAGTGGGCCCCGGATCGGCGGCCCTCACGGGCCTTGTCCGGGGATGCCGTTGAGGGACCGAGCGAGCCCCTTGGGCATTCGCCGTCGATAGACCATCTCTCAACGCATTCCCGGCCGCAGCGAAGCGGAGAGCCGGGACCTACTCTGCTGCGAGCGTGCCGCAAGACCTTGTTTTCGAACGCAATCTTGCTGCCGTTCGCGAGGCGAGGTGGCCCCGGATCGGCGGCCCTCACGGGCCTTGTCCGGGGATGCGCTGGAAGATCGTAGCGCACCCCCAGGTCCGGGAGCGAACACCCGATCTGTCCGCGCCTTCCCGTCCCGAACCGCGTGCGGAGCGATGGCCTCAGTCCACCACCAGCTTGACCATCCGGCCGGCCTCGATGGTGTCGGCGCCGTCGAGGCCGTTCAGGACGCGGAACAGTTCGAGCTTGCGGTCGACGCCCTGCATGGACTCGGCCAGCCGCTCGATCGTGTCGCCCGAACGGACCTTGTGGACGCGAATCCGCAAGGGGCGCAGGCGGGCCGATTCGGTCGGCGACAATTCGCGGAAGCTCTCCATCGTCTCGCGGAATACCTGATCGGTCAGGACGGTCGGGTCCTGCGCGGCGAGGATGAAGCGATAGGTGGTGCGGTCCTTGCGGACGACGCCGATCCGGAAGGTCCAGCCGTCGGCGACCGCGGTGGCGGTGGCGGCGTCGTAGTCGCCGATCCGGGTCGCCTGCACGCTGTCGGCCTGCAGGCCGTTGATCCAGCCCGACTGGATATAGTCGGTCAGCGTGGTGGTCACCGGCACCGCCACGCCGTCGAAGCGCAGGGCCGTGCCGGCCGCATTGGTGGCCAGCACCGCCTTGGAGGTGTTTTCCAGGGCGAAACCGCTCGGCACGCCGAACTGGATGCCGAGCGCCTTGTGCAGGAAGGCCCGGCCGCGCACGAAGCCCTCGGAGGGGTCATCGCCATAGACCATGCCGTCGAGACCCTGCAGGAAGGCGTCGCGCTCCTGCTCGCCGATGCCCGGCGCGCCGATCTCGCGCGCGGCGCGCACCGCGAAGGCGATCCGCTCCGGCGTCGAGGGATGAGAGGACAGGAAGTCCGGCTTGCCGTTGGAACTGTTGGCGGCCGGCCGCAGCGAGCGGAACGCCGCATAGCGGGCCATCGAGCTCAGGAAGCGCGAGGCCGCGAAAGGATCGAAGCCGGCCCGCGCCAGGGTGCGCACGCCGACGCTGTCGGCCTCCAGCTCCTGCACCTGGCTGAAGCGGGCGAGCGACATCTGCGTCGCCGTCAGGGCAAGGCGCGCGTCGCTCTCCTGCGAGACGTTGGAGACCACCCGGTTGACGACCTGCGCGGCCTCCTGCCGGCGCGCGCGGGCGACGGCATGGCGGGCCGTGACATGGGCCATCTCGTGGGCGACGACGGCGGCCACCTCGGAGGTGTCGTTGGCGAGCGCCAGCAGGCCGCGCGTCACGTAGAGATTGCCGCTCGGCAGCGCGAAGGCGTTGACGACCGGCGAGTTGAGGATGGTGATCCGATAGGACTGCGACGGATCGTCGGAGGCCGCGACCAGCCGGCCAACCGCGCGCGCGACCGCCCGGGCGGCATTGGGGTCGTCGTAGAGGCCGCCATAGGTGGCGACGATGCGACTATGCTCCGGGTCCTGCGCTGGTGGATTGATGCCGGCGGCCGCATTGGCGGTCGCCACCGCCGGCCCGGTATCGATCATGGAATCGGTGGTGCCGACCACCGCGTTGCAGCCGGCGAGCATGAGGGCGAGCGCGAAGGCCGGCGCCAGCCGCCAGGCGGCGGGCCGCCGCATGCCGGGCAAACGCCCGGGACCAGGCGCGCGCCCGGGGCCGGCCGCGTCGGCGACGCGCCGGGTCCCGCCCGCGATTTCCGTCGGGGCCAATCCGGATCGGCCGAGCGTCGGAAGCCCGGCCGGAACGTGCCCTAGCGCACCCATTCGATCTCCTCGGGCAGGCCCAGCCGCATGAATCCGCCGTCGCGGTCGCCGAGCCAGCCCCGAAGCCGGACCACCCGCCCCTTCAGGGCCGCCGGCCCAACGCCGGCACGGGTGAACCGAGCCATGTCCTTATCGTCGATGACGGCCGTGAAGTCACTGCGGAAATCCGTGCCGAAATTCAGATAGTGCCTCGGTCCGGAGCGTCCCGTCGAGAGCACCTTGCCCTCGACCAGCACATAGCTGCCCGCCGCTGCGGCAAGCGCCGGATCGTCCGCCCGGCGCACCGCGAAGGCCGGCGCCGCCCAGAGCCCGCGCCCGGCGGCGCGTGCCGTCGCCTCGGCCGCGAGAAGGTGCCGCAGGCAGGCCCCGTCCCGGCCGGCACCGCGACCGGCGGTCCCGCCCCGCTCGGCGGGCACCACCCGCTCGGCGGGCACGACCCGCACCGCGCCGGCGGCCGCCAGCGCCACCGCGATCCCCTGCCCGGTCGCCGCATCGGCCGCCTGCGCGACTGTCCGGCCGTGCCGGTCGAGGCGGCCGCCATAAAGACGGAGATCCCGCCCCTCGACCAGCCGGGCCAGTTGCCCGCGCGCCGCCCGCTCGACCGGATCGGCGCCCGCCATCAGGCCCGCACCGGCCGCGAGGCCGGCAGAATCGCCCTCCGGCCCGCCGGGGCCGGCCGCCCGGCCGCGCCCCTTGCCGTCGGCCGCGCCGGCGCCGTCCTGATCCCGCGGCGGCATCTCTCCGGCGGATCCGCCCGCTTCGTCGTCGGCCTCGGCGCCGTCCGCCCCCGCGGCCCGGTCCGTCTCGCCCGCCGCGTCGAGCGCGGCGTCCGGCATCCCCCTCTCCGCCGTCGCCTCCGGCATCGTGGCGGCGCCATGCGCCGGGAACGCCGGCCGCGAAATCCGCGGCGCGGCGACCAGCGCCAGCCGTACCACGCGCCCGTCGTCGAGCCGGAAACCGTCGCCCGACAGCGCCCGCACCGCCCGAACCGCCTCGCCGTCCCCGCCGAGGCAGGGATCCTCGTCCGCCAGGGCCGCCGCCGGCGACATCGCCACGGACGGCAAGGCGACAAGGCCGGCAGCCGCCAGCCATGCCGGCCCGCGCCCGCCGGCGCCCCGCCGGCCTCCCTGTCGGGCGCCCTGTCGCCCGTTCCTCTGATACCCGCCGAAAACCGCCATACTGGCCCGCACCCGCACCGACCCGGTCAGGCTGGCACCCGCCTTCGGCATGATTGTGACGCTCCCGCAGCAACCTTCGGGCAGCCCCATCCCGCCCCCGGGGTCCGCGCCGCCACGCCGGAGCTACACCCCCATCGGCACCCCCACCGGCGCCCCGCCCCGATCCGGATGCTGCACAGCGCCCGGAATCATGCTATGCACCGACCCCGGTCCTCCCGGTAGCTCAGCAGGATAGAGCAACGGTTTCCTAAACCGTAGGTCAGGGGTTCGAATCCCTTCCGGGAGACCAGATATCAATTTTAATAGTGCGACATTGTTTTATTTTTCGAAATGCCAAGATCACCTCAATTCAAATTGACAATACTCTTGTTGCCTGCCGGTTACTCTGACCGATAATGCGCCCCATTTCATCAGATGATAGCTCTGGTGCAAACGCATTAACCTTGGAAATTGGGCCACCAGTAATTTGTAAAGCTCGCACGTAACTCCCCGCCAAGCTCGACACGATCAACGACCAGTTACTTCGCAGTTCATCCACGTTGCGCGCATTGTCTAACTCACGTAATACCTGTAGAGCGATACCCCTGTCACCCGATCTGACCATCAGACGCCAACGCTCGCTACGTAACTGAAAACGCCCATCGGCTGCAACTGCTTGGTCCATGCAATCAATCGCCAGCGGAAAATCACCTCTAAACTCTGCTTCCTCGGCTCTCAACTCGTAATAGGCACTGCCAACGCCAGGATGCGATTCTAAATCTTTAAACACATTGAGAATTCGACCATCAATATCTTTGGGTGGCTCTTTATCCATACCAGATCTGTACTTCCAATTGAGATAGACACGAGCCAAACTTGATAAACTAAAAACAGTCCGCCGAAGCTTAATATATGCAAGTGCGTGCCGTTCCGCCTTTCTAAAATCCGGCCTACTAGTAGCGAGGATACAACGAATAAGCGGTCGATATGTGCGCTCCAAACGACTATCTTTGCCAGTATTCAGTTTAAGCGCACGCTCGTACTCGCCTACCGCTTCTACAAATTCATGCTTATATTCATAAAGGTCAGCCAGTAAGAAAGCTGCCATAGATTTTGTAACATGAACTCCCTCCAAAAGCTTGATGCACGCTTCCGCTTCGAGGTATTTTTGATTCCGCGTCGCACTTAAGCAAAAATAGCGAATGATCTCAACTCGGGATATATTTGTAAATTCAGCCCGTTGCAAATAGGCTTTCTTTAAAAATCGATAAGCTGCCTCATGATGCCTCCTATGATAAAGGCGTATTCCAGCCTGAAACCAGTGAGTCGCCGAAACGAAAACCCTTACAACACTTGGTATGTTGCTTTCATCGGTAAGAAGACCCGCTTGGATACGTGACTCCAGGCGAAGGAACTCATGCTCATCGACTCCACCTCCAGCATTGATTTCTATTGGTTTGGAAGCGAAATCTCTTAGAGCTCCTTCAAGCCAGCGGACCAAGTCATCTTTGATTAAACTGCGATTTAACCTGTTGGCCAGAAGTGGCGTCAGTCGATAGACACCCTCAATTTCGCGTTCCACCAGCCCAAGATCCGAAAGCCGTCCCAATACGCGTGCAATAGGGCGCTTTGGAACGATTGCCTTTTGAAGATCTTCAATGTGGCATGGAGTTACATCATTGAGGAATATTAGTGCCTTCTGTTCATCATCTTGTCCGCTCAATTCAGCGAATGCCCACCGGATATAAACCGAAATAGCATCGGCTATTCGCGCACTACCGGTCGCGGCGAGATCATCGATTTGGTCAAGATCAACGAGGTTCGAAGCGGATCGAACAAGAGAGACTAAGAACCCAAGCGCGCCACAGGACGCCTGAACAACCCTTGATATTTCAGCATCCGTCCAACGCGTAGGGACTTGATCGAAGTACCCCACTAGCTGTGCGCAAAATTCTTCCAGATTGTGTTCGTCGACGGTTGGCACGCGTTGAGCAATCATCGAAAATTGACACCGAGTTCGACGTTCTGCTAGCAGCGGCAATTGGGAGATGATGAATACCTTGCAACGGGTGGCAGGCGACAGCGCGTTGACGACATCATCCAGCCACTCAGGCAACTCGACATTCTCTTCGACAATTCGGTGGTGGCGGAAGATTACATAGTCGCCGCGCTCAAAAACCGACTGAACAGTCGCAGCAACTGCGTTTGCATCAATTTCAGTAGATTCCGATGCGATCTGCGTCAATCGATTGATATCGGCACCGAACGCCTCGCTCGAAATACGCAAGAACGCTTCTCGTGGCAGAGTCGCTTCGTTGATGTCAATTAACACACCACGCCCGTTGGGTACGAAAGTTCTGTTGAACTCTCTAACGATGGTCTCCCGTCCAACACCGTTGAAGCCTGAGACCCAAACCGCAGGATAGGTCGTAAACCTATCTTTTTGGACCGCCCGACGCATCGTCGTTAGAATGTCATGCCGCGGCCAAATCGGATGCTGCGACTGCAGGATCGGTTCTGCGGCTCGTCCAACAATCTCAATTGCATTCGCTTCCGTTACTCGAGAAGAGGATGTGCGATAGGCGAGCATTTCCCGCAGCGCATCAAACACTGGTTTAATTTCCGTGCTGATATCACTGCTCCACGAAATTGGAGTATCATCGAGCCGGAGCACCACTGGACGAACTGCGCCTTGAGTGACCAAATCGCGAGCTTGCAAAATCTCCCGCACGCACCCCGTCGCAGCAAAATAATGTTCACTCCAGAAAATGACGAATACTTTTGATTTTGGGAGCTCCCGTTGGGATATTTCGTCCCACATATGAACCCCCTCCTCGCCAGATTTCGAGTAAAGATAGATCCAGTCGGCAGGGAAATTCTCCCAAACCCTTTCAGCAAATAAAATATCGAGACTCGATACCGAGAAGAATATTGGGTACATTTGTTCAGTCTCTTCATATGATTATACTGATTGTCTTTTGATTAGTTTGCACGATAATCAAAAAACAATCATCGTCGCTTAGTCGGGTGAATCTTAGTCGTAAAGTTTTGCCCCTGCAACCATTTATTGTACAGTAAGACTCCGTTGATACCGACTAGCCATAGGGGCGCCGCTTCGGCAAGTGATATAGCCATCAAGGCCGGCGACAGAAGAACTCTGCTGCAAATCAAAAAATAACTTCGTCAAAATTGACGCTTTGAAACTCTTTCAGGCGCGAAGGAGACTTGGCTGGTAGATCTTGCATGTTATCCAAGGGACAAGCGGACGGCCTGAATGAGATATACCCGAAGGTGTCGCCATCGCGACCTCCCCCACATCGCCGCTCATGCAACCGAGATCGGCCACATTTTTCGGCTAACGGCTGGACGGGCATGCGATTTGGGATTTTGGATAGATTGCGATTCGGGCGAGGCGAGGTACTGGGGGCGATGGGGCTTCTGGCGGCTTAACCGGCTCCGGCCGGGCCGGAATGTCAGAACGGGCAAGACTCTCCGCGCTGGCTGGACGGCATCAGGTGAGAGGCGGTAGCGGCTGCCCTCTCCAGCCGACGCATCGCCGCCGATCCGGATGCTGCAGGGCGGCCGGTGTCATGCTTTGCACCCAACCGGACCGCCCTGTCGCTCAACAGGGTAGAGCAACGGTGTCCTGAACCGCAGGTCAAGCACTCGGATCCCTTCCGGGAGACCAGATATCTGATTGTCGGTTCCGTATTTCGTGCCTGAGTCCTGGTTGGCTGCACTGCCATGGCGGCCCGGTTCGCGAATCCGGTGATCCTGCGAGACACAATGCCCGCGACCTCGACCAACGAAGACTTTGTAGACGCCTGGGAACGCTGGCACGGCGGGCTCAGGCCGCTGGGCTTCATGATGCGGTGGGCCGAGGCGCCGCATTGGGTTCGGATTCACTCGTTGCCGGAATCGCGCCGCTACCCTGCGGATGCGGCGGATCGGGCGGAGCTGTTGCGGCGGCAGAATGCGGTCGCCGGCGATCTGCTGCGCGAGGGGGGCGCGGCCTTTCTGGTGCAGAGCTTCTGGGAGGCGCCGGACGGGGGGACGCCGGACACCGTCGTGGCGAGGCGAGCGGCGGCGGTTTCGCGTTGGGGGCTCTCCGTCGCGTTCGACTTCATCGTGGACGAGGATCCGGACCAGCCGATCCGGTGGACCGTGATGGCGCGGCCGGTGACCTGGCATTCCGGCGCGTTCGATCCGCTGCTGCTGCTCGTCGCCGCGGGCGACGAGGCGCCGACCCTGTTCATGTCGGCGGACACCGGGGCCGTCTTCGCGCCCTATGACGGCGGCGCGGACCTCTTCTGGCCGGACGCCGCGGCGCAGGCCGCCGCGCGGGAACGCTACCGGCCCTGGCTCTCGGCCCATCCGCACGGTTTGTGATCGGGGGCCCGCGCCGCGCGGAGATCCGCCACACTCGGCCGGTAAGCCGGCGGACGATTCGGACGCGACGGGAGATGCCGATGATTGCGAGGAAATGGGCAGCGGCGGGCGTGGCGCTCGGCCTGATGGCGGCTTCGCCGGCTTTTGCCGGGCCGGAATGTCAGAACGGGCAGGACTTTCCGCGCTGGCTGGACGGGGTCCGGCGCGAGGCGGCGGCGGCGGGCATTTCGCAGGCCACCATCCAGGCCGCGCTCGGGCCGGTGCAGTTCGATCCGGGCATCGTCAAGCGCGACCGCGGCCAGGGCGTGTTCCAGCAGACCTTTCTGCAATTCGCCGGCCGCATGGTCTCGGCCGACCGGATGAGCCGTGGCGGCGCGCTCCTGAAGAGCCAGGCGGCGCTGCTCGGCCGCATCGAGCAGAAATTCGGCGTGCCAGCGCCGGTCCTGGTCGCCTTCTGGGGGCTGGAGACCGATTTCGGCTCCGACAAGGGCAAGTATCCGATCTTCACCTCGCTGGCGACGCTCGCCTATGACTGCCGGCGGCCGGACTTCTTCCGCCCGGAGCTGATCGACGCGCTGCGCATCGTCGAGAAGGGCGACCTGACGCCCGGCCAGATGGTCGGCGACTGGGCCGGCGAGGCCGGCCACATGATGATGACGCCGACCGACTACGACCGCAGCGGCGTCGATTTCGACGGCGACGGCCGGCGCGACGTGATCAATTCGGTGCCCGATGCGCTGGCCTCGGGGGCGAGCCTGCTGGTCCATTTCGGCTGGAAGCGCGGCGAACCGTGGCTGCAGGAGGTGCGCGTGCCCGCCGACCTGCCCTGGGACCAGGCCGATCTGGCGATCCGGCATCCGCGCGCGCAATGGGCGCGCTGGGGCGTCGCGGCGGCCCATGGCAGCCTGCCGGCGGACGGCCAGCCGGCCTCGCTGCTGCTGCCGATGGGACGGAACGGGCCGGCCTTCCTGGCCTATCCGAATTTCCAGGCCTTCCTCGGCTGGAACAAGGCCTTCGTCTACGCGACCACGGCCGCCTACTACGCGACGCGGCTGTCCGGCGCGCCGCCGGTCTCGCCCGGCAACGGCCCCGTCACGCCGCTGACCACCGAGCAGGTGCGCGAATTGCAGGGCTTGCTGGTGCGCCGCGGCTTCTCGCGCGAGCAGCCGGACGGGCGGATCGGCAACGCCACCCGCAGCGCCGTCAAGCAGGCGCAGATGCGCTACGGCCTGCCGGCCGACAGCTACCCGACCGCCGACCTGATCGAACGGCTGCGCGGCGGCTGATCCCGACGGCGATGGAATGATCGTCGGTGTTCGATACGCGGATGTCTCATGCCTCTGACGCCTATGAGACATTCGCGTTGCTTCAACGGCCCGATGCGTCGGCATCCCGGGCTATTGGTATGAGCCCCGCCGTCGGGTGAGAGAAAAAAGGCGCGGGCCCCGAGGACCCGCGCCTGCCACCCTGGCGGACTTCGCCGGCTTCGCTGGCTCGGTGCCGGCTTGGCTGGCTTCGCCCGCTTGGCTGGCTTCGCCCGCTTGGCTGGCTTCGCCAGCTTGGCCGGTTCCGTGCCGGTGCGGCCGGTTTCGCCGGCATCAATCGGTCGTGTGGTGGAAATTCGCCCAGGGCGTGCAGGTCGACTTCTGCAGGAAGCCACCGCGGCGGCAGGCCTGGACGTGGTAGCTCTGCTTGAAGCCCTTGCGGGCCTGGAAGTTGAAGAAGCCCTTGGATTCGAACTGGTTGCCGTTGCGGCGGACATTGTAGTGCGTCACGCCGATCAGCTGGGTCGACAGGTAGACGTTGACGGTGCGGCCGTCGTCCGTGCTGGAGGCGCAGACACCGTTGGTGCAGGCCTTGGCGGCGGCCGGGCCGGCGGTCAGCGTGGCGGCGGCGGAAAGCGCGAGAACGGTCAGGGCAAGGGCGGCGCTGCGGGTCATGGCGGGTCTCCTGGAGGGCTCGAGGCCGGACCTTTCCCCATCGGATCGGTCGGCGCGTCCTGATGCTGGGAGACTAGCGGCGGCCGCCGGAACCGACCCTGAATGCCCTTAAAGAAACCGTTCAGAAACAATATTGCGTCGATTTTCGTCTTCGGGCGGCGCCGCGGGCCGGGCGGAAAAGCGCGCGCCAGGACGGCGCACCCCGGCCAGGCCGCCCGGGATGGGGCGACGCAGCCGGGTCCAAGAGGTGCAGCCGGGGTCGCGAGGCGCAACCGGCAGGGCCGGCGGTCAGCCGAAGGCGGCCTGGTCAGGTTCCTGATGCAGGAGCGCGGCGCGCAGCTTTTCGAGCGCCCGGTTCTCGATCTGGCGCACGCGCTCCTTGGAGATGCCGAGCTTCGCGCCGAGCGCCTCCAGCGTCGCGCCCTCGTCCTCGAGGCGCCGCTCGCGCACGATGCGCAGCTCGCGTTCGCTCAGCACCGCCAGCGCCCGCCGGAGCCACATCACCCGGCGTTCGCCGTCGATGCGCTCGCCGACGGTCTCGTCCTGCAGCGGCTTGTCGCAGACGAGGAAGTCCTGCCGGTCGGCGCCGTTGCCGTCGGCCTCGACGACCGGCGCGTTGAGCGAGGAATCCGGGCCCGACAGGCGCGCATTCATCAGCTCGACATCGGCCGTGGAGACGCCGACGGCCTCGGCGATCTCGGCGAACAGGGTCTCGACCGGCATCTGCTCGACGCCGCGGTTGAGCCGGGCGCGCAGGCGGCGCAGGTTGAAGAACAGCGCCTTCTGCGCCGACGAGGTGCCGCCGCGCACGATCGACCAGTTGCGAAGGATGTAGTCCTGCATCGAGGCGCGGATCCACCAGGTCGCATAGGTCGAGAAGCGCACGTTGCGATCCGGCTCGAAGCGGGCGGCCGCCTCCAGGAGGCCGACATGGCCTTCCTGGATCAGGTCGTTCATCGACAGGCCGAAATGCCGGAACCGCGACGCCAGCGCGATGACGAGGCGCATATGGGCCGACGTCATCCGGTGCAGGGCAGCCTGGTCCTGGGTCTCTCGCCAGCGCACGGCCAGTTCGTGCTCCTCCTCGCGCGTGAGGTAGGGCGCCGCCATCGCGGCCTTGACGAATTGGCGCCGGGCACTCATCGCCTGGGTCATCGGGCCTCTCCTTCCTCCGAGCGGCGTACCGACTGCCTACGGCGCCGATACGACTCCGGATCAGCCGCCATCGGCGGACCGCGCCGTCCCAGGGGAAACGCAGAGCCTCGCCGCAGGTTGCCTCCAGGCACACCGGTTTCGGGCGTGCCGGTGACGTTTCCGCCGCCATCCGCCCTCGAGCCGCCGGCGGCATCGAGACGAACCCTGGCCGCCACCCCAAGACCGCGCAGGACGAAGCCTGCGGGGTCGACGTGGCCTAAGCGTTATCCCCTATTGACGATATCGGAGCGCGCCCGGAGCGAAACAAGGCCCCGGACATGAAAAAGGCCCGGAACGCCCGGGCCTTTTCTTGTCTCGCGTGACGATGTCGTGAGGTGCCGGTCAGGCCGCCTCCTCCTGCTCGTCCTCGAACTCCGTCTCGACCTCGGCCTCGCCTTCCGCCGGCTTGGCGTTGCGGCGCGGGTTCTTGAGGAGATTGGACTCGATCTGGCGGATCGCCTCGGTCTCGGAGATGCGATTGACCGCCGCGACCTCGCGCGCCATCCGGTCCAGCGCCGCCTCGTAGAGCTGGCGCTCGGAATAGGACTGTTCCGGCTGGCTGTCGGCCCGGTAGAGATCGCGCACGACCTCGGCGATGGCGATCAGATCGCCGGAATTGATCTTGGCTTCATATTCCTGGGCGCGGCGGGACCACATGGTGCGCTTGACGCGCGCGCGGCCCTTGACGGTCTCCAGGGCCTTCTTGACCGCATCCGGCTCGGACAGCTTGCGCATGCCGACGGTGGCGATCTTCGGGACCGGGACGCGCAGGGTCATCTTGTCCTTCTCGAAGGAGATGACGAACAGTTCGAGCTTGTACCCCGCGATCTCCTGTTCTTCGATCGACGTGATTTGTCCAACGCCGTGGGCGGGGTAAACGATGTGCTCTCCCGCCTTGAATCCTTGGCGGGTCTGCGACGTCTTCTTCGTATTGGTGGCCATACGCCCATCACTCCTGCGCATGTCGACCGCCCGGCGCCCCGCCGGATGATCCTGAGGACAGTCCCCCCGATCACGCGGCCCCCGGAGGAGGCACGGACCGGTAGCAACGACACGAAAGCCGGCTTCGGCAGGAAGCCGTCACCGGTTACGGGTCGATCTTAGAAATCTCAGCCGGTCCTGCGAGACACCCACCACCGAACATCACAACGCATATCGACGTTCCGCCGAGCCATTTCTTCGCTCAAGCCGATCATGCGTGAACTCCCTAGGGGAGATTGCCGGAGGGGAAAATTCGACTGTGTGTGACCTTTACCACAAAACGCGTCCAAATCAAAGCGATACGACAGCGATTTTGACCGTTCGGTTGGAACCCTGCCGGACAGGCCCGGGACGGGCCGCGTCCGGAACCGACGCGCATCTCGCTGCGTCACGTCGATTTTCGTGATTTCGGCACGGCATTCGGCGATCGCCGGCCCGCTGCGCCGGGCGAGACGGCGCTTTCGGCACCGAACCGCCCGACCGCACATGGGATGGGCCTCAGGCATGCACAAGACTGGATGCAGCCATCCGGTCATGCATAAGGTGCATGACCCATTCCGGGGCCACGCCGCCGGATCGCAGCCGGGACGCGCTCGCCCCGCGTCGGCTCAGTCGCCTTCGCCGGGTTCGGGCGAGAAGAACTCGGCGAACTTGTTCGGCTTGCCGTCCCATTCCTTCGCATCCGGCAGGGCATCACGCTTGGAGGTGATGTTCGGCCACTTGGCGGCATATTCGGCATTGACCGTCAGCCAGGATTCCAGGCCTTGCTCGGTATCCGGCTTGATCGCATCGGCCGGGCACTCGGGTTCGCAGACGCCGCAATCGATGCACTCGTCGGGATGAATGACGAGCATGTTCTCGCCTTCATAGAAACAGTCGACCGGACAGACTTCGACGCAGTCGGTGTACTTGCACTTGATGCAGTTGTCGGTGACCACGTAGGTCATGCGCGTCTCCACGTCCTGGTCGGCCGGCGCCACGGCACCGGGCGGATCTCCGATCGGTTAGCCGAGGATGCGCCGGAGCGCAAGCACGGCGCGGAGAGACGCGATATGCGACGCTGCGGAATGGCCGGCGCGAGCGCGGCGGGCCGGCGTCACTCTGCCGCGGGCCGGATCGCCGCCGGGTCGCGGACCGGCATGACGGCTTCGGTTGCCGGCGTCGATGCGGCGCAGCCTTCGATCTCGAACCGGGCGCGCAGCCCGCCGGACGGTGCCGTCTCCAGATGCAGGCCGGTCTCGTAGGCTTCGAGCACGTCGGTGACGATCGCCAGACCGAGGCCGGAGCCCTCGACCTCGGCGCCGGCCTTGGTGCCGCGCTCCATCATCGCGAGCCGCATGTCCGCCGGAATGCCGGGGCCGTCGTCGTCGACCGACAGGCTGACGGTCCCGTCGGTCTCCGTCGCGGCGATGCGGACGGTTCCGGTGGCCCATTTGCGCGCATTGTCGAGCAGGTTGCCGAGCACCTCGCCGAAATCGTCGGCGTCCATGCGCACCCGAAGCCGCGGATCGACCTCCATGATCCAGTCCAGTTCGCCGCCGCGCGGCATGCGCCGTTCCAGCGCCACGATGCGGCCGACCGTGTCGGCGACCGCCGTGGCGTGGCCGGCCGCAACCGCCTTGCCCTGCAGGCGGGCGCGCGACAGCTCGCGTTCGACATGGCCGTTCATCGCGGCGACCTGATCGCGCAGCGTCTTGGCCGCCTCGGTGGCCCCGGACCGCTGCAGCCGCCGGGCCTCGGCCTGGATGATGGTCAGCGGCGTCTTGAGGCCGTGGGCGAGCGTGCCGGCCCGCTCGCGCGCCTTGCGGATCAGATCGTCCTGGCGGTCGAGCAGGCTGTTGAGATCGCTGACCAGCGGCCCGACCTCGTCCGGGAAGGTGCCTTCCATGCGCTCCTTGGCGCCGCGCCGGATCAGGTCGAGCTCGCGCCGCAGCGTGGCGAGCGGTCCGAGGCCGAGCGAGATCTGCGCCCAGGTGCCGGCCAGAAGCACCAGCGCGATGGCGATCAGGGCATTGCGCACGTCGGCGGCGAACTCGCTGGCGAGCGTCTCGATCTCGGCATGGTCGATCGCCACCGAGAGCGTATAGCTGCGCTCGCCGGACGCATGGGCGACGCTGACCGGCTTGGACAGGAGATAGAGAACGGAGCCGTTCGGGCCGTCGACCTCGATCGGCTCGCCGGCCGCCACCGCGGCGTCGATCGCGGTCTGGCCGAGTTCCGCATCCCACAGCGACCGCGAGCGCACCTCGCCGCGGCCGGGGCTGCCGATCTCGTAGTAGATGCCGCTATAGGGCTGATCGTAGCGCGGATCGCCCGGATCGTGGGAGAGCCGCGCCGCGCCGGTCCCGTCGATGGTCAGGGCGGCGGCCAGCTGGGTCCAGCGGGTATCGAGTTCGAGCCCGAGGCGGCGCTCCAGGTGACGCTCGAAGGCGACGACGAGCAGGATGCCGGCAACGGTCAGGGTCGCCGCCACGGTGAGGGCGGCCAGCACCATGAGGCGCAGGCGGACGGAACTGCGCCAGCCCGGCGATCTCTTCTGCCCTGCCGTTCCGGCCTCGCCCATCGCCCCTCCGTCAGCCGGACTGCGCGACCGGCGCCACCCCGCCGGCGGGGGTCATGAAGTAGCCGTGGCCGCGCCGCGTTCCGATCACGTCCGATCCGATCTTGCGCCTCAGCCGCGCGATCAGGACTTCGAGCGCATTCGAATCGGGCTCGCGGTCGCCGCCATAGACATGTTCCGACAGTTCCGTCTGCGGCACGATACGCCCGGCGTGATGGGCGAGGTAGCGCAGCAGCCGGTATTCGAGCGCCGACAGGATGATGCTGCGCCCGCCGATGGTCGCGGTCATGCGGCGGGTATCGATGATCATGCCGCCGGCCTCCAGTTGCGGGCTGGCATGGCCGCCGCTCCGGCGCAGCACGGCGCCGAGGCGGGCGATCACCTCCTCCATGTGGAAGGGCTTGACCAGATAGTCGTCGGCGCCGGCATCAATCCCCTCGACCCGCTCCATCCAGGCGCCGCGGGCGGTCAGCACCAGGACCGGGGTCGTCACCTTGGCGGCGCGCAGGCGGCGCACCACCGACAGGCCGTCGAGCTTGGGCAAGCCGAGATCGATCACGATCGCGTCATAGTCCTCGGTCTCGCCGCGGAACCAGGCCTCCTCGCCGTCATGCACCACGTCGACCACATAGCCGGCCTCGCCGAGGCCCTCGGCAATGTCGGTGGCGATCGCCTTCTCGTCTTCAACCAGCATCACCCGCATGTCAGCGCCGCCTGATCTCGATGACCCGATTTCGTTTTCCGTCCACGCGCACATCCTGGTAGCGGCCGTCGGCCTGGAGCACGAGCACCCAGTAGTTCCAGCCGCCGGTCTGGTTCGGCACCAGCTTCACGTCGAGGATCTTGCCGGGCGCCACGGCGCGCACCACCGGGATGACCGACGAGAAGGGCACCGCGCCGCCGCGCTTGACGATGTCGCGCGCCACATCCTGCTCCGACGGCGCCGGACGGGATCCGCCGGAACCGCCGGTCGAGCCGGTGACGCCGCCGGATCCGCCGAAGCTGCCCGATGCGCTCGCGCCGTCGCGCCCCTTGCCGGCCGAGCCGTAGCCGCCCGGCGTGACCGCCCCGGACGCATCCGCCCCGGCCGCGCTGCCGGACGACGAGGACCCGGTCCCGCCGGACCCACTGCCGCCGCCGGAGCCCGAGCCACCCGAGCCCGAGCCGCCCGAGCCGGAACCGCCGGACCCTGAGCCACCCGAGCCGGAGCCGCCGGAGCCGCCGCCCTCGCTTTCGCCGCCCTCGCCCTCGCCACCTTCGCCTTCGCCGCCGCCCCCTTCACCACCGCCACCGCCGCCGCCGCCATGGGCGGCGGCAGACCACGGCCGCAGGGCCAGGGTCACGGCGAGAGCAAGGAAGGTTCTCCGGGCAAGCCCGGTGCCGGTGTTCATGGCCACCACTATAGGTTCGAGCGATTACATCGACCTTACCGCCGGCATCAGACATCGGCAAAGCGGCATTGGTCACAGTCCGAACGGTCGCCGAGCCGGCGATCCCAAGAGGAGGACTGACCATGAAACTGCATATCCTGGCCCTCGGCGCCGCCGTCGCCTTCGTCGGCCCGATGACGACCGCGGCCGTCGGCCTGACCGTCCCGTCGAAGCCCGTCATGACCCAGGCCTCCGACGCCGCCGGCGTGATGCTGGTGCGCGGCGGCCCGGGCAAGGGCGGCAACAGCGGCTCGGGCAATGCCGGATCGGGCAATACGGGCTCGGGCAATTCCGGTTCGGGCGGCGGCAAGCCCGGCAAGGGTGGCGGCGTGGATGACGGCGCCGGCCACAATGGCGGCGACGACCATGGCGTCCACGCGCCCGGCCACAAGTAACCCGGGTACGGCCGGAGGCGGCGGACAGGGGGCCGTGTGGCGCACGCGCCGCGGCCTCCTCCGCTGCCCGAAGCGCCGGTGAACGCCCGGCGCCTCCCGCCTTGTCGACGGCCCCTTGCCGACCGGCTATCGCCCGCCGCTCACGCCGCGCGGGCTTCGCCGGCTTCCACGATCCGGACCACGTCGGCCATGATGTCGGTCAGCTGGAAGTTCTTCGGCGTGTAGACCGCCGCCACCCCCATGGCCTTCAAGGCGCGCTCGTCCTCCGGCGGGATGATGCCGCCGACCACGACCGGGACATCTTCCAGCCCGGACGCGCGCATGCGCTCCATCACGTCGCGCACCAGCGCCAGATGCGAACCGGACAGGATCGACAGCCCGACCACATGCACGCCCTCTTCGAGCGCCGCATTGACGATCTGGGCCGGGGTCAGGCGGATGCCCTCGTAGACGACCTCCATGCCGCAATCGCGCGCGCGGACCGCGATCTGCTCGGCGCCGTTGGAATGGCCGTCCAGGCCCGGCTTGCCGACCAGGAATTTCAGCCGGCGGCCGAGCCGCCCGGAGACCCGCTCGACGGCGCTGCGGACCGCGGCAAGATCGCCGCCGGCATCGCGCTGGGCCCGGCCGACGCCGGTCGGCGCCCGGTATTCGCCGAACACGATGCGCAGCGTCTCGCCCCATTCGCCGGTCGTCACGCCGGCCTTGGCGCAGGCGATCGACGGCTCCATGATGTTGCGGCCCTCCGCGGCGGCCGCCTTCAGCTCGGTCAGCGCCCGGCGCACGGCCAGTTCGTCGCGGCCGGCCCGCCAGGCCTTGAGGCCCTCGATCGCCTCGGCCTCGACATGCTCCGGCACGGTCAGGATCGACCCGTCGCCGCCGGTCAGCGGCGAGGGCTCGGTCTCCAGGAAGCGGTTGACGCCGACGACCACCTGTTCGCCGGCCTCGATGCCCTCGAGCCGCTTGGAATTCGATTCCACCAGCTTCTGCTTCATGTAGCTGGACTCGACCGCCGCCACCGCGCCGCCCATGGCGTCGATGCGCGCCAGTTCGTCGCGCGCCTCCGCGCACAACGCCTCGACCTTGGCCTCGATCTCCTTCGAGCCGGCGAAGATGTCGGCATAGTCGAGCAGGTCGGTCTCATAGGCGAGGATCTGCTGCATGCGCAGCGACCATTGCTGATCCCAGGGCCGCGGCAGGCCGAGCGCCTCGTTCCAGGCCGGCAGCTGCACGGCGCGGGCCCGGGCGTCGCGCGACAGCGTCACGGCCAGCATCTCGATCAGGATTCGATAGACGTTGTTTTCCGGCTGGGGCTCGGTCAGGCCGAGCGAATTGACCTGCACGCCGTAGCGGAAGCGGCGGAACTTCGGATCGGCAACCCCGTAGCGGGTCTCGCAGATCTCGTCCCAGAGGCGCGTGAAGGCGCGCATCTTGCAGATCTCGGTGACGAAGCGCATGCCGGCATTGACGAAGAACGAGATCCGGCTGACCGCCTCGGGAAATTCCGCGGCCGGAATGGCGCCCGACGCCTTCATGCCGTCGAGCACCGCGACCGCGGTGGCGAGCGCGAAGGCCAGTTCCTGCACGGGCGTCGCGCCGGCCTCCTGCAGGTGGTAGGAGCAGACGTTCATCGGGTTCCACTTCGGCATCTCCCGGTAGGTCCAGGCGATCACGTCGGTGGTCAGCCGCATCGACGGCGCCGGCGGGAACACATAGGTCCCGCGCGACAGATATTCCTTGATGATGTCGTTCTGGGTCGTGCCCTGCAGCCCCTTGCGATCGGCGCCCTGCTCGTCCGCGGCGGCGGCGTAGAGCGCCAGGAGCCACGGCGCCGTGGCGTTGATGGTCATGGACGTGTTCATCTTTTCGAGCGGGATGCCGTCGAAAAGGCGCCGCATGTCGCCGAGATGGGCGATCGGCACGCCGACCTTGCCGACCTCGCCGCGCGACAGCGCGTGATCGGGGTCGTAGCCGGTCTGGGTCGGCAGGTCGAAGGCGACCGAGAGGCCCGTCTGGCCCTTGGCGAGATTGGTGCGGTAGAGCCGATTGGAATCCGCCGCCGTCGAATGGCCCGCATAGGTGCGGAAGATCCAGGGCTTGTCGCGCTCTTTCAGCGGCATGGCGTGCGTCCGGGCTGGTTGAACCTGCCTCAACGAATAGGCGCAGTGCACAAATCTGTCATTACGGCAAAAGGTCCGAGGCCGCTCTATTTCGCATCACAGCAGCCGGATCACCGCCCGGACCAGAAGCCAGGACAGAAGCGCGAGCGTCCCGGAGGCGATCGCGGCGGCCACCCACACGAAGCCGTCCGCGTAGGCAAGCGGGACATGGTGGTGGCGAAGGGCGAAGTCGAAGCCGTAGATGCCGCCGAAGGCCCCGAGCGTGGCCAGGAGCCAGTTGAGGAGGACGCCGAGGCCGGCCGTGTCCAGGATCATGTCGGCGATCCAGCCGAGCCAGAAGGCGCCGAAGACGACCGCCACCGACACCACCATCCAGCTGTTGGAATCGAGATCCTGAAGCACCGCGTTCTCCGAAATCCCGTTTTCCGCCGGCCCCGCACGGAGGACGGCGTCCGATTTCCGATCCGCCGGCGGAGGCCCGCCATGGCACGGTCCCGCCGCGCCGATCGCACCAGAAAATCACGGAACTCCTAAAATTCTCCCAGCGCCGCCGATCGCACTGCAGCGGACCTCACGCGCCGGCCGACGGCGTTACCCGCCGCCGCAGGGACGGAAAGTCGCAGAGACTTCGGCCCGGCGCGCTTCATCTTGGCCCACAGTGGGTCCGCGATGCGGCGCTCCGGCGGCCCTCCCTTGGTCCAATGGATCGAACCCTCGCGCGGACCCATAGTGCCCGGACCCGGTCGGCAGCGTCCGCCCGGCTCTGTTGCAATGCAGAAAAAATGTCGGATAGTCGTCGGGTCGCCCGGGAGGGGCGGTCTCGACGACAGAATGGGTAGGACGAGATGGCGGCGAACGCGCTCCAGAAGGACGGTCTCTCCGGTTCGGAGACTCTGAAGGATCTGTACGAGGTCGGCGAGATCCCGCCGCTCGGCCATGTGCCGGCCAATATGTATGCCTGGGCGATCCGGCGCGACCGGCACGGCCCGCCCGAGCAGGCGATGCAGCTCGAGGTCGTTCCGACCTGGGAGATCGACAGCCACGAGGTGCTGGTCCTGGTGATGGCCGCCGGCGTCAACTACAACGGCATCTGGGCTGCGCTCGGCACCCCGATCTCGCCCTTCGACGGCCACAAGCAGCCCTACCACATCGCCGGATCCGACGCGTCCGGCATCGTCTGGAAGGTCGGCTCGAAGGTGAAGACCTGGAAGGTCGGCGACGAGGTCGTGATCCACTGCAATCAGGACGACGGCGACGACGAGGAGTGCAATGGCGGCGACCCGATGCTGTCGACCAGCCAGCGCATCTGGGGCTACGAGACCCATGACGGCTCCTTCGCCCAGTTCTGCCGCGTCCAGGCGCGCCAGCTGTTGCCGCGTCCGAAGCACCTGACCTGGGAGGAGGCCGCCTCCTACACGCTGACGCTGGCGACCGCCTACCGCATGCTGTTCGGCCACGAGCCGCACGAACTCAAGCCCGGCATGAACGTGCTGGTCTGGGGCGCCTCCGGCGGCCTCGGCGTGTTCGGCATCCAGCTCTGCGCGGCGGCCGGCGCCAACGCGATCGGCGTCATCTCCGACGAGACCAAGCGCGACTACGTGCTCAGCCTCGGCGCCAAGGGGGTGATCAACCGCAAGGATTTCGAGTGCTGGGGCCAGTTGCCGAAGGTCGGCTCGCCCGAATACGACGCCTGGTTCAAGGAGGCGCGCAAGTTCGGCAAGGCGATCTGGGACATCACCGGCAAGGGCAACAATGTCGACATGGTGTTCGAGCATCCCGGCGAGTCGACCTTCCCGGTCTCGTCCTTCGTCGTCAAGCGCGGCGGCATGGTGGTGTTCTGCGCCGGCACGACCGGCTTCAACATCACCTTCGACGCGCGCTATGTATGGATGCACCAGAAGCGCATCCAGGGCTCGCATTTCGCCCATCTGAAGCAGGCCGCGGCCGCCAACCGCTTCGTGCTCGACCGCCGGGTCGATCCCTGCATGTCCGAGGTGTTCCCCTGGGACAAGATCCCGGCCGCCCATACCAAGATGTGGAAGAACCAGCACGCCCCCGGCAACATGGCGGTGCTGGTCAATGCGCCGACCACCGGCCTGCGCAGCCTCGAGGATGCGATCGAAGCCGGCCGGCGCTGAGCCGACAAGGCCGTCGTCAACCATCGCCGAAAAAGGACGGGACCGGTGCCGGCGCATCGGTCCCGTTGCGTTTCGGGCCGGCTCGAGCCGTTGACTCCGGAGCATGTCCTCATCGGTTGGAGGATTCCATCCGATCGGGAAATACCCAGGCGCCGCCGCGCCGCGGGCCGGTCAATCCGCCGCCTCGCCCTCGTCGGGCAGGTTGTAGCTCTCCCAGTCGCGGCGCGGGATGGCGGCGCCGAGCGCGAAGGCGAAGCCGACCACCCGGCTGCCGTCCGGCGCCAGATCGCAGGTGAAGCGCAGCCGGTACCAGCGCCGGCCGGCATGCACGGCGGCGCCCTCGGCGGTCAGCCGGTGGCCGGATTGGCGCGTTTCCTCGATCGCATAGGAGACCACCCGGTCCGGATGCAGGCGGCCGTTCCAGGCCACGATCTGCTCCAAAGCCTCGAAGCCGCAGAGCTGGTCGATACGGTCGTCGCCGGACAATTGCGACAGCGTCTTCACGGCCTCCCGGCTGCGCGGATCGGCCAGGATGCGGGCCGACAGCATGCGGGTCGCCGCGATCATGCCGCCCGGCCCCGGAGCGGCGCCCGGCGGGACCGGCGTCGGCGCGGGCGCGTCCGGCGGCTGCGGCCCGACCGGCCGGCCGACGGGCGGACGGGCCTCCGGCGGCGCACCGCCCGGCACCGCGGGCGGCAGGATCTCGACCTCCAGGAACGGGGTTCGGCGCGGTTCGGGCCGGCGCACCGGCGCCGCCCAGAGAAGCCCCAGCCCGACCAGGACATGGACCGCCAGCGAGGCGACGAGGCCCCAGGAGGGCGCCGCGCGCCGATCGGGCGTCGCGGTCCACCGGACCCGCCGCATCAGGATCGGGCACCGCCCGGGCCTGCCCGCCGGGCGCCGGACGGACGAGCCGCCTTGCGCCCCATGATCGCCCCGGCACTCCGTGACGTCGTCTTGCTCCGCATCCGCAGCCCCCGCATGGAGGCGTCAGTTGCCGGCGGCATTCGGGCGATTTTGCGATGCGGCATCCCGGCTGCCGCCAACGCCCGCCGCCCAACGGTCCCCGGCCGCCCACGGTCCCCGGCCGCCGACCGGCCGTCGGCCCTCTACCGGGCCGGGCCGTCCGCCGCGGACGGACCGACATAGCGGGCGCGCGGGCGGATCAGCTTGTCGTCCCGGCGCTGCTCCAGGGCATGGGCGATCCAGCCGGCGGTGCGGCCGATCGCGAACAGGGCGAGCGCCGCGCCGCGCGGCAGGCCGAGCGCGCGGCGCAAGGCCACAAGCGCAAAGTCGATATTCGGCAGCCGACCCGCCGTCTCGGCCATGACGGCGGCGAGATCGTCGCGCAGCCGATCGGCCGGCAGGTGGGGCAGCAGGGCGGCGGCGCGCGGATCGCCGTCCGGATAGAGCGGGTGGTCGAAACCCGGGATGCCGTCGCCCCGGCGCAGCCGGGTTTCGACGGCGCCGGCGGCATCGCGGGCCGCAACGACCTCATCGAACAGGATTTCGACCAGGCTGGTGGTGCCGCCATGCAACGGCCCGCTCAACGCCGACAGGCCGGCATTGAGGCAGGCGCCGAGCGAGGCCCCGGTCGAGGCGACCACGCGAACCGCGAAGGCCGACGCGTTCAGTTCGTGATCCGCGGCGAGAACCAGGACCCGGCGGACGAGGTCGGCGCCGGCCGCGTCGAGCCCCCAGACCCGCCCGAGATGCTCGTGGATCGGCCGGGCGTCCGGCGCCGAGCCGCTCGCCGCCCCGGCCATGGCGCGCAGCAGCGCGGCCGCGCCCGGCCAGAGCCGGCGCCCGTCGCGCTGCCAGGCGGTCGCGCGGCCGGCGGCGACCAGCGGCAGCAGGACCTGGCAGCGTTCGGTCAGCGGCAGCGCGGCGAAGACGGCCAGCAGGTCGCCGTCCCATGCCGGCGCGCTCGCCAGGGGATCCGCGAAGGGATCGGCCTCGCCGCAGCCCCAGAGGAGCCGGGCGGTGTCTTCGAGGCTCGCCGTCTCGGCCCAGCGCGCGGCGTCGTGGCCGCGGTAGGACAGCCGCCCGCCCTCGATCTCGGTGATCGCGGAGGCGAGCACCGGCAGCCCCCAGTCCAGCGCGGTGGCGGCGACCGTGTCCGGCCGGCGTCCGACGGCCTTGCGGCGGACCAGAGCCTCGATGTCATGCGCATTGTAGAGCCGGCGGCGCGGGTCGTGATCCGGCCCCTCGGCCGGCCCGGCGGTGCGGACCAGACCGCGGCTGACATAGGCATAGAGCGTCGCCCGGCTGACGCCGAGGCGGGCGGCGGCGGCTTCCGCATCGAGAGTGCTGTCGCGATCGTGCATTCGAACCATCTATATTGATCGTATGAATCAATATTGACTGCTTATAGCCTTCGCGCATCCTGCCGGCAACCCCGACCGAAAGGAGCGTCCCATGACCCGCCCGACCGCCCTCCCCAGCCCCACCGCCGCCCCCTCCGCCGCCGGCACGCCCTCGCCCGCGGTCGCCGCCGCCGCAGCGGCGGACATGCGCGATCCGCTGCCGCGCACGCCCGTCGGCCTCGACGGTGTCGTCGCGGCCGAGACCGTGCTCAGCCATGTCGATGGCGCCGCCGGCCGCCTGATCGTGCGCGGCCATGATCTGGAGACCCTCGCCGGCATGCCGTTCGAGGCGGTGCTGGCCCTGCTCTGGGCCGACCTGCTGCCGGGCAGCCCGGACGCCGCGGCGATCCACACCGCGCTCGGCCGGGCCCGCCTGCGCGCCTTCGACCTGATGCTGCCGCGCCTCGCCGCCACGGAGGGCCTGAGCCCGGTCGAGGGATTGCGGCTGCTGCTCGGCGCGCTCGGCGACGGCGAGGCCGAACCGCATGCCGTGCTGGCGGTCGCCGCGGTGCCGGTCTTCGTTGCCGGCCTGACCCGGCGGCGCGCCGGACAGGCGCCGGTCGCGCCCGATCCGGCGCGCGGCCTCGCCGACGATTTCCTGACCATGCTGCGCGGTGCGCCGGCCGGCGCCGAGGCGGTCGAAGCGCTCGAGACCTATCTGGTCACCGTCGCGGATCACGGCCTCAACGCCTCGACCTTTGCGGCCCGCGTGATCGCCTCGACCGAGGCCGGCCTGTTTTCGGCCGTCATCGGGGCCTTGTCGGCCCTCAAGGGACCGCTCCATGGCGGGGCGCCGGGCCCGGTGCTCGACATGCTCGATGCGATCGGCAGCGAGGCGGCGATCGGCCCCTGGATCGACGACGCGCTGCGGCGCGGCGAGCGGCTGATGGGTTTCGGCCACCGCATCTACCGGGTGCGCGATCCGCGCGCCGACGTGCTGAAGGGCGCCGTTTCACGCCTGCGCGGCGCCGGCAACCGAATCGGCTTTGCCGAAAGCGTCGAGCGGGAAGCGCTCGCCCGGCTGGCCGCGGCCAAGCCGCTGCGCCCGCTCGACACCAATGTCGAGTTCTACACCGCCCTGCTCCTGGAGGCGCTCGACCTGCCGCGCGACCTGTTCACCTGCATCTTCGCCATGGGGCGCATGGCCGGCTGGACCGCCCATGTGCTCGAACAGGAACGCTCCGGCCGGCTGATCCGCCCCCAGTCGCGCTATGTCGGCCCGATGCCGGCGGCTTCCGTCCGGGGCGCCGCCTGACGGGCGGAGAACTCGATCAGGTCCGGCGCGGCGGCGTGAAGGCCAGCCCGCCGGCGATCCGGTTCCAGGCATTGATGGTGGCGACCGACACGGTCAGGCTGGTCGCCTCCGCCTCGGAGAAGACGTCGCGCAGGGCCGCATAGGCGTCTTCGGGGATCGGTCGCCGGTTCATGCCGGACAGGTGCTCGGCCCAGGCGAGCGCCGCCCGCTCGCGCGCCGAATAGCCCGGCGCCTCGCGCCAGACCGTGACCAGATCGAGCTTGCCGGCCTCGATCTCCAGCTTGCGCGCCAGATTGAGGTGGAACTGCAGGCAGAAGGCGCAGCCGTTGATCTGCGAGACGCGCACCTTGACCAGCTCGGTCAGGGTCTTCTCGAGCCCGGACTCGTCGACGGCCCGGCCGAGCGCAGCCAGCGCGGCGGCGGCATCCGGGGCCGATGCCCGGAAGCGATCGTAGTCGACATGGGGCTTCGGCAGGGCGTGCGGTGTTTCCATGGCTGGCGTTCCGGTTGGTTCGTCGTATTATCAGGGCACGAACATGTTATCAGAGCCCTGATAATGAGCAAGCGCGATCCCGCATCCCCGACCGCCCCGGAGGTCCCGTCCGCCCCGGAGGCTCCGCCGGCCGCCGGCGAGGGCGCGCGCGGCGCGGCCGGCCATCTCGGCTATCTGCTGCGCCAGGCCGCCCATGTCTTCCGGCAACGGGTCGACCAGACGCTCGGCGAGATCGGCCTGACCGCGCCCCAGTTCTCGGTCCTGACCATGCTGGCCGCCTATCCGGGCCATTCCAACGCCGATCTCGCCCGGCTCGCCCTGCTGACGCCGCAGACGATGAGCGTGATCGTCGCCAATCTGACCGCCGCGGGCCTCGTCGTCGCCCGTCCGCACCCGGTCCATGGCCGCATCCGCCGCCTCGCCCTGACGGACGCCGGCCGCGGCGCGCTCGCCGCCGCCAAGACGCGCGTCTACGCCCTGGAGGCCGCCCTGCTCGGCGGCCTGCCCGACGCCGAGGACGCCGTCATCCGCCGCTGGCTCGCCGCGGTCGCAGCGGGCGCGGAGCGCGGGCCGGAGGCGCCGCCTGATCCGGACCGGCAGCACCGGCCGGACTGAACCCGACTGCCCGCGCGCCAGGCCGCCGCGCGCCAGGCCGCGGCCCCATGCCCGCCCGCGCGCGCCCGCATGGGCTGCCGAACCCCGCGGCCGTCCGGCACAAGTCCCGTTCATCTCCGATGGCGCACCCGATTGTCCTTCCCCTTACGGAATGCAAGATTGCGCAACCGACTTCGGCGCTCTGGGATTTGACATGGACCACGCACAGATTCTCGCCCTGATCGCCGCACTGTCAGGGACGCCGCAGGCGGACCCGTTCGCGCCGCTGCGGACCGCGGCCGCCCGGCCGGAGGCCGTGGTCAGCATCGAGGCCTGCCCGCGCCCGCTGCCCGACCAGGAGATCGAGGGCGTCAGCCTGATCTGCGGCCGGGTCAAGGTGCCGGAGGAGCGCGCGCGGTCGGGCGGCAAGGTCATCCCGCTGGCCTTCGCCGTGCTCAAGGCGACCTCGCGGTTTCCGGAACCGGACCCGGTCGTCTACCTGCAGGGCGGCCCCGGCGGCAGCGCGCTGACGCAAATCCCCCTGATCGAGCGCTTGTTTCGGCCCTGGCGCGACCGGCGCGACATCGTCATGTTCGATCAGCGCTCGGCCGGGATATCCGGCCTGTCGGCCAGTTGCGCCGACATGCTTTCGAGCAATGCCTATGAGATCGTGCGCCCGGAGGCCGGCACGACCCTGCCGGCCCTGGCCAAGGCATGCGTCGCCGAACTCGAAAGGCTCGGCGTGCCGCTGCCGGTCTACAACACCACGCAGAATGCGCTCGACGTGCCGCTGGTGGTCAAGGCGCTCGGCTACGGCGACTACAATCTCTACGGCATCTCCTACGGCACCAAGCTGGCCCTGGAGGTGATGCGCGTCGCCCCGCAGGGGCTCCGCTCGGTGATCATCGATGGGGTCGCCCCGTCCTGGGTCAATCTCTACAACGCGCTGGCGCTCAAGAACGACGAGGCCGTCCAGCACCTCGTCGATCAATGCGCGGCCGACAAGGCCTGCAACGACGCCTACCCGGATCTCGGCCGCATCTTCAACGAAACGCTCGACAAGGCCGCCAAGGGCGACATCGTCTTTCAGGGGCAGAAGGTGCCGGTCGAAGTCGTCGCGGCGCCGATCATCACGCGCAACGGAAAATACAACTCCGCGCCGATCACCCGCTTCATCCCGGCCTATATCTACGAACTCTGGCGCGGCAAGGAGATGCCGACGGTGGAACTGCTCACCGCCGCGAAGTTCGATACGCCGAGGGCAGACGATGCCGCCGTCCTCAAGGCCGCGGGCGCGCTCGATGCCGGCCAGCAGGGCCTGATCCAGCAGATCCTCGACAACACCGCGATCGCGGCGCGGGCCGAAATGGGCTCGGCCCGGGCGGTCGCCGCGCTGCGCGATGCCAATGAAAGCACGCGTGCCTTCGGCCCGCTGGTGCACCTGTTCGACCAGGAACTGTCCGGCGCGCTGCGCGAGGTCATTCGCGCCGACAGGAGCAAGGCCCGCAGTGTCCTGGCAGACTATACGGCCATGCAGAACGCCAGGCCCGGTAAGGATGTCCTGCAGGGCTTTGTCGAAAGACACACCGATGGCGCCGCCAGGGCCCGGCTCTCGAACCTGATCGCGGGCATGAGCGAGAAGGAACTGCAGGGCTCCTTCACCGTCATCCGGCGCGACAGTCTCAAGACATTCACCCCGTTCTTCTACGAATTCTTCCTCGACGTCTATGCCTGCCAGGAGGACATCCCGTTCTCCAGCCTCGAGGGATATCGGGCCGCGGCCACCAGACTGAGATACCCGCAGATCGGCCCGCTGAGCGATCCGCTCGCCAAGGGCTTCTTCGAGGCCTGCGCCCAGTTCAAGCCGCAACCGCGCGACAATTGGCATATCCCGGTGCAGTCCGCGGTCCCGACGCTCTCCTTCGGCAGCCTGTTCGACATCCAGACCCCCGCGAGCTGGGCGAAGGCGGCGACCGAAAAGCTGTCGAACGCGCAAGTCTTCATGATCCCCGAGGCCGGGCACGGCGCGCTGATCTATCAGCCCTGCGTCGGCGAGATGGGCGTGGCATTCGTCGACAACCCGAAGCGCAAATTCGACAATTCCTGTGCCGAGAGCATCCGGGTCGATTGGCATGTCGCCCCCTGGGTCGGCCGGCCCAAGCCCTGACGGGCCGGCGACGCCAGCGACGCCGAAGAGCCGCCGGGGGCTCCCGGTTTCCCGAACGGCGTGGCAACGGTGCCGGAACCCGTGACCTTGCCGCCAAGCCTGCCCCTCCACGGCATCGGCTCCGTCCGGACCCGGCGGAGGCCAAGCCCGGCGGATCGTTCGGAGACCCGGGACCGCCGACGCCGGCGCGGCCGGACCGCGGAACCGCCGGCGGACCTCAGAAATTGAGATAGCGAACGTCCGCACCATCCATGTAGGTGCCGACATCGGCGGGCGTCGTCGGGGCGACGCCCTCGATCAGGCCGGCCGCGCTGACGCCCGGCGTGTTGGCGAGGTAGAGCGGGCAGATCTGAACCTGCGCGCCGGCCTGGATGACGCCTCGCAGCATCTGCTGCGGGGTGAGGCCGGCGGGCTGCAAGGCCGGCCCCGCATAGGTCGGGAAGGCCAGGTCGCCGCCGGCTCCGCACAACACCATGCGCACCGGCGTCTGGCGGCCGAGGGCCTCGCGCGTCAGCAGCATCGCCATGGCTTGGACCATCGGATTGGACGAGGTCACGAGGACCAGAAGGCGCGGCTTGGTCTGCGCCGAGGCCGGCGCGCCGGAGGCGAACAATCCGGCCAAAGCCAAGGCGATCAACAGCGAACGTCTGAGCATGTCCTGTCTCCAAATGATGATCGGGATCACTCACGCGGGCGGCGGCGCGGGTTCCGAGCCGCTGAAGAGCCGCCAATGCCAAGCGCCGGCGTGCCTCTGGAAGATGCCCACCAGCCGGTAGGGCGTCGGCACGTCGCGGTCGGGATGGATCACATGCAGGAGCCCCTCCGCGGTCACCCAGGCGATGTCGCCCTCGATCGTGACGTGACGGTCCTGCCAGGCGAAGGCGAGACCATAGGGCCGGGCGAAGAGGCCCCCGAACAAGGCCAAAAGCTCCTCGCGGCTGCCGGCGCGCTCGCCCGCCTCCGAACCGAACAGGGTGACGCCAAGCCGGTTCGACAGCGCGTCCACGATGCCGAGATCCCGGCTTGCGAGCAGCCGCCCGAACTCGTCGAGCCGCGCGAGAATTCGGTCTTCGTCGGTCATGCTGACGGGAGCTCCCTTCTATTGCCGGACGATGGCCTGTCGTCCGCCGCGCAGGACGAACTTCTGCACCTTGCCGGTCGCGGTCTTGGGGAGTTGGTCGACGAAGCTGACCCATTGCGGCGTCTTGAAATGGGCAAGCGTCTCGCGGACATACTGCTTGAGCTCGTCCTCCGTCGCGCTAACGCCCTCGCGCAGGACGACGAAGGCGTGCGGCGATTCCCCCCAGCGCTCGTGCGGCATGCCGACCACGGCCACTTCCAGAACCGCCGGATGGCGCAGGAGGCAGCCCTCGATCTCGACCGACGAGATGTTCTCGCCGCCGCTGATGATCACATCCTTGAAGCGGTCGCGGATCTCGAGATAGCCGTCGGCATGCAGGACGGCCGCATCGCCCGTGTGGAACCAGCCGTCGCGAATGGCGGCGGCGGTGGCCTCCGGGTCGTTGTAGTACCCCTTCATCACGGCGTTGCCGCGCACGACGATCTCGCCGAGCGTGAGACCGTCGCGGGGCACCTCGGCGCCGTCCGCGGTCACGACGTGAAGCGCACCGGAACTGACCAGTTCCACGCCCTGGCGCGCCTTGATGACGGCGCAGGCCTGCGGAGGCAGCGCCCGGTGCTCCGGGAGGGGCTCGCAGAAGGCGATGAACGGCGAGGTCTCGGTGGCGCCGTAGACGTGGGTGAGCTCCCAGCCCAACTTGCGTTCCACGAGCTCGATCGTGGCGGCCGCCGGCGGGGCGCCGGCCGTGAACAGGCGCACGCCGCGCGGCGCATCGGCCGTCACGGCGTCGGGCGCGTTGGCCACGCCGATCAGCACGGTCGGCGCGGCGCAGAACATGGTGATGCGCTCGTCCTTGATCAGCCTGAAGATGGCGCGCGGCTCGACCTGGCGCAGGCAGACATGGGCCATGCCGCGCGCCGTGTTGATCCAGGTGAACGTCCAGCCGTTGGCATGGAACATCGGCAGCGTCCACAGATACCGGTCGGCCGGCGAAAGGGGATGATGGGCGAGCACCCCCATCACGTTCAGATAGGCGTTGCGATGCGTGATCATCACGCCCTTCGGCCGCGCCGTGGTCCCGCTAGTGTAGTTGATCGTCAGAAGATCGCCTTCTTCGATCGGCACCGGGGCGTAGTCCGGCCCCTCGGCCGCGAGCGCCGCCTCATAGTCGATCCATCCCGCGCGCGCGCCTTCAAGCGCCACGAAGGCGCGCAGGCCCGGCAGCCGGCTGCGGATGCCGTCGATGGCGTCGAGATGGTCCGCATGGGCGCACAGCACCGTCGCGCCGCAATGGTTGAGGATATATTCGAAATCGTCGGACGTGAGACGGTAGTTGATCGGCACGAGTACGGCGCCGATCTGCGGAACGGCATAGTATCCCTCAAGATGCGCATGGGTATTGGGTGCGATATAGGCGACCCGATCGCCCTTTCTCACGCCCATTGCCTGCAAGGCCGCCGACCAGCGGTCGCAGCGATCGAGAAAGGCCGCGTAGGTGAAGCGTCGCGCGCCGTCGACCACCGCCTCGCGGGCGGAATAGAGCCGCCGCGCGCGGCGTGCAAAATCAAGCGGCGTAAGCGGAATCTCCATAGTCCTGACTGCCGCTCCCAAAGGCGCCCATCACATGGCTGGCCCGCATCGCCGTCCGCCGACGCGCCCGACGGCGGCGGACGCAGGATGCCGGTCCATCGGTTCCAACCCTTTGATTTTTCTTTTTTATGAGATGCAGCAAACTTTACCGCGCTGCGGAACTTGCAGTCGACGGAGAAAATTGCGTCTATCGGCTGACATAACACGCGTGCCATCATCCGAGGGGGGACGGTCGCATGCCGGACGCGACGCTCAGCTTTGCCACGCCCGACACGATCCTTCGCCATCCAAGCTTTCCGATCGCGCGCACCGTCTATATCGACGCCGTGATGGCGCTCTATGAAGAAAATTCCGCCCTACTCGAGCTTATGCGCGATGGCGGACGCATTTTCGTCTACGGCATTCTCATGGCGCTCTGGGGCCGCTACCGGGAGGACGTGCCCGAGACCTGGCCGACGATCGGGCGACTGAAGGAAGCGGTCGGCCAATTCGGCGTCGCAAGCCCGCGCCATATCGACCTGATCATCGCCCGGTTCGTCCAGGTCGGCCACCTGCGCATCGTTCCGGCGCCGAGCGATCTGCGAATTCGCATCGTCTTGCCGACGCAGGGGCTGATCGAACACGACCGGGCGTTCATCAGGGCCCACTACTTGCCGCTCGCCGCGCTTTTCGGTCCCGACCGATACGCGCTGCCGCTCGCCGGCGATCTCGGCTTCCTCAAGGCCGCGCGCTCGGCCTGGCTGGCGACCCTCGGCGCCATGGCCGCCGACACCATCCTGGCCAACCGCCAGGTGCTGCGATTCTACACGGCCTCCGGCGGCATCCTGATGCTGATGAAGTTGGTTCGACTGCATGACCATTCCGACGACGGAGGCATCGCCGTCAGCTTCACCGATTTCGGTCGACGCTTCGGCGTCTCGCGCACCCATGTCCGCACGCTGTTCAAGGCCGTGGCGGCGGATGGCGATATCGTGATCGACACCCGCGGCGTCGTCCGCCTCATGCCCGACCTGCGCGCCGCCCTCGACCGCAACATCGCCGAGCGGATGTCGCTGCTCGACCGCTCGCACGCCGCGGCGACGGCAAACGCCGAGGGGCCGGCGCGCCCCTGAGCGGGGCGACCGGACGAGCCGCCGGCCCTTGCGGCAGGGATCACCTTTGCGTCAGCCGTTCCACGCTGTAGCCGCGCGCGGCGAGAAGGGTCTGCAATCGATCGGGACCGACGAGGTGCAGGCTGCCGACGATGACGACATGTTCGCCGCTGCCCAGCATCATCATCTCGAACTGATCGAGCCAGCGGCGGTTGCGGTCGGCGATCAGGCCGCGATAGAGCGCCTCGCTCGCCGCCCGCATCTCGGCAATGCCGGCCGCTTCGATGGCCGGCTCGTCGCCCGACTTCCAGGCCGCGAGCAGGCGGCGATATTGCGGAGCGGGCGAGTCCAGATCGGCCAGCGTGACGCTGAGCAGCGCCGCCGCCTCGGTCGCCTCCAGGCCGGCGAAGATCTCGAGCGTGGTCTCCGCCGCCTCCAGCCCCGAAACCGACGCGCCGCGCGCTTCGGCCAGACCCACGATCTCGCGTTCGATGCCACCCGCCACGTAGCCGTCGCGCCGGGCCGCCGCCTCGACCAGCAGCATCGCCGCCGCCCAGGGACGAAGGCCGGCCAGCCGGTCCGGGCGGAGGCCGAGGCGGCCGGCGATCCGGTTCAGGCGCTCCCGCTCCGGCCCGGCCAGCCGGTCCAACAGGCCGCGCGTCGGATCGCCGCCGGCGGCGATCATCTCGGCTTCGAGATCCGCAGGGTTTGCCGCCGGTTCGGCCTCCAGCCAGACCGACCGGGAGCGCGCCAGGATGTCGTCGAAGAGAGCGCTCCGCCAGACCACATCCCGTCCGCCGAGATGGGTCGTGCCGAACAGATAGATGGACGTGTCGCCGTCGCCGATGCGCCAGAGATCGGGAGCCGCCGCGACCGGTTGCGCGAGCGCAATCGCGACCGCCAGCGCCGCACCGATCCACCGAAGACGCCCGACCAGACGCCTGACTGAACGCCAGACCGAACGCCCGGGCCAACGCCGTCCGACCGTGCCGATCGCCATCCTCGCCCCTCGCTCCTGTCGCCGGTCAGGAAAGCCCCTGCGGCAGGCCCGGTCAAGTCCGCGACATCGCACCGGTCGTCCGGCGATCCATCCGCCCGGCCGGGCGGATCCAGGCGCCCGGTCGGTGCGACAAATCACCCCTTCGCGCCGCCGGAGGCGCTGCCGCAGCGCAATAGAACCTCGCGCCCCACCCTGCGCCGGCAAGCGTCGGATGCCGGTCGGACCACCGTCACCCACGCTGGAAATGGCGCAGTTCCGCCGGACCCGGGAGGCGGCACGGACGGCGGCACGACCGCCGACGGTCGAAAGGCTTGTGCTGCGGTGCACCGCGATCCGGACCGCTGCCGCCGGCCGGCAGTCCGATTGCCACTTCTTCCCGACCCAGTCTGGCACTTCAGCCAAAGACAATCCGACTCCGCACTTTCTAGTATCCGCCTGCCTGATGCTTCCGAACACGTCTCGTCGGAAGTTCTTATGAGAACTTCATAAGGGTGTGAGACGTATGGCTCCAAATCAAAACTAAAGTGGAGCTTGTAATCAGTGGCTGGTCGCATGCCGCGCCGACATTTTGTCGGACGACGGCGCATGTCGACTGGAGAGGAACCCGAAGGAGCGGAACATGAAGCGATATCTGCTTTCGGTGTCCGTGGCCGCCTTGGCTGCGACGGTCACGATGGCCGCAACGACCCCGTCTCTCGCCAACGACAAGCTCATCGAGCTGTCGAACAAGGACGAGAACTGGGTCATGCCCGGCAAGAACTACAGTTCGAACAACTTCTCGCGCATGAACCAGATCAATGCGGAGAATGTGAAGAACCTGAAGCCGGCCTGGTCCTTCTCGACCGGCGTCCTCAGCGGCCACGAGGGCACGCCGCTGGTCGTCGACGGCACCATGTATGTGCACACCTCCTTCCCGAACATCACCTTCGCGCTCGACCTCGACGAGCCCGGCAAGGTGAAGTGGATGCACAAGCCGAAGCAGAACTCCGCCGCCCGCGCGGTCGCCTGCTGCGACGTGGTCAACCGCGGCAACGCCTACTGGCCCGGCGACGGCACCGTCGGCCCCTACATTCTGAAGACCCAGCTCGACGGCCATGTCGTGGCGCTCAACGTCAAGACCGGCGAGGAGGTCTGGAAGATCGAGAATTCCGACATCCGCGTCGGCTCGACCCTGACCATCGCCCCCTATGTGGTGAAGGACCTGGTGATCATCGGTTCCTCGGGCGCCGAACTCGGCGTGCGCGGCTACGTCACCGCCTATGACGTGAAGACCGGCGAGCAGAAGTGGCGCTCCTTCGCCACCGGTCCGGACCAGGATCTGAACCTCGCCGACGACTTCAACATCAAGAACCCGCATTACGGCCAGAAGGGCCTCGGCCAGTCGACCTGGGAAGGCGATGCCTGGAAGATCGGCGGCGGCACCAACTGGGGCTGGTACGCCTACGACAACGACACCAACATGATCTACTTCGGCACCGGCAATCCGGCGCCGTGGAACGAGACCATGCGTCCCGGCGACAACAAGTGGACGATGACCATCTTCGGCCGCGATGTCGACACCGGCAAGGCGCGCTTCGGCTACCAGAAGACCCCGCACGACGAATGGGACTATGCCGGCGTCAACGTCATGATGCTCTCCGAGCAGAAGGACAAGTCCGGCAAGATGCGCAAGCTTCTGACCCATCCGGACCGCAACGGCATCGTCTATACGCTCGACCGCGAAAACGGCGACCTGGTCTCGGCCGACAAGCTGGACGACACGGTCAACTGGGTGAAGCAGGTCGACCTGAAGTCCGGTCTGCCGCAGCGCGATCCGGAATTCGGCACGCGCATGGACCACAAGGGCCGCGACATCTGCCCCTCGGCCATGGGCTATCACAACCAGGGCCATGACAGCTACGATCCCGAGAAGCAGCTGTTCTTCATGGGCATCAACCACATCTGCATGGACTGGGAGCCCTTCATGCTCCCGTACCGCGCCGGACAGTTCTTCGTCGGCGCCACCCTGTGGATGTATCCGGGCCCGAAGGGCGACCGCCAGAACTATCTCGGCCTCGGCCAGATCAAGGCCTACAACTCGATCACCGGCAAGTATGCCTGGGAGGCGATGGAGAAGTTCTCGGTCTGGGGCGGCACCATGTCGACCGCCGGCAACCTGGTCTTCTACGGAACGCTGGACGGGTTCATCAAGGCCCGCGACACGCGCACCGGCGAGTTGAAGTGGAAGCACCGCCTGCCGTCCGGCGTCATCGGCCATCCGATGACCTTCAGCCACAAGGGCGTGCAGTATGTCGCCATCTACTACGGTGTCGGCGGCTGGCCGGGCGTCGGCCTGGTGTTCGACCTGAACGACCCGACCGCCGGTCTCGGCTCGGTCGGCGCCTTCAAGAACCTGCAGCACTACACCCAGATGGGCGGCGGCGTGACGGTGTTCTCGCTCGACGGCAAGAACCCCTACGACGATGTCCGGGTCGGCGAATACGCGGCCAAGTGACGTGACCGGGATCGTCCGCGTGTCTCCCCGTGGCGCGCGGACGGCTCCCTCCGCAATCTCTCAAACATCGATGGATGGCTAGTCATGCACGACCGCCCCGCTTCGCTGGCGCTCGCCGTCGCGACCCTGTTCCTGTCGACCGGTCTCGCCGTCGCCGAGACCGAGACCGCCGCCCCCGCGGCCGATCCCGGCAGCTTGCGGATCTGCGCGAGCGAGACCGAGGCGCCCTTCTCGATGAAGGATGCCAAAGGCTTCGAGAACCGGCTCGCCGAAATCGTCGCCAAGGCGATGGACCGCAAGCCCGTCTTCGTCTGGACGCCGAAGCCGGCCGTCTATCTCGTGCGCGATTTCCTGGACAAGAAGCTGTGCGACCTCGTCGCCGGTGTCGACACGGGCGACACGCGCGTCCTGACCTCGAAGCCGCTCTACCGATCCGGCTACGTCTTCATCTCCAAGACCGATCGTCCGATCCGCTCCTGGAAGGACGAGGCGATCAAGGGCATGTCGCGCTTCGCGGTCGGCTTCGGCTCGCCGGCCGAGACCATGCTGCGCTCGAACGGGAAATGGGAAGACAACGCCGCCTACCTGTTCTCGCTGGTCAACTTCAAGTCCTCGCGCAACCAGTATACCCGACTCGACCCCGCCCGCATCGTCGCCGAAGTCGCCGACGGTCATGCCGAGCTCGGCGTCGCCTTCTCGCCCGAGGTCGCCCGCTATCTGAAGTCTACTTCGGTGCCGCTGCAGGTGACCATGATCCCGGACGACAATGTCCGCGGCGACGGCCTGCCCATCCCGCATCATTTCGACCAGTCCTTCGGCGTCCGGCTCGGCGACGCGGCCCTGCTCAAGGCCGTCGATGCGGCCATCGTCAAGGCCCGGGCCGAGATCGACCAGGTGCTTGCCGACGAAGGCGTCCTCACCCTTCCGAGCGGCTCCTGACCGCATTCCCGCTCCGGACCCGTTCAAGAAGAAGTAGACCGCCCGATGAAGACTGCCACGACGTCCCTGATCGGCGCCGCGTTCGTCGCCCTCGCCGTGCTCGCCGTGGGTGCGGCGCGTGCCGCGCTGGATCTCCGGCACACGATCACCGGCGAAGTCCTGAACCTCGACGAAGCCCTGCCCGACGGGCGGGATACGCCCGGGGTGAAGAGCTTCCTGGAGACCGGCCGCAACCCCTATACCGAGAATCCCGAGATCCTGGCCAAGGCCGAACCGCTGTTCCTGTCGGCCTGCTCCGGCTGCCACGGTCACTACGGGGAAGGCAAGATCGGGCCGGGGCTCGCCGACAACTACTGGACCTATCCGAAGAACGCGACCGACCAGGGTCTGTTCGAGACGATGTTCGGCGGTGCCAACGGCCAGATGGGGCCGCAGGTCTTCAACCTGACGCTCGATGAGATGCTCGTCGTCATGGCTTGGGTCCGGCATCTCTACAACGGCCCGATCGAGGACGCGGTCTGGCTGACGGACGAGCAGAAGAAGACCTTCAAACCCTACAAGCCGCCACATTGACGGCTGCGCGGCCCGAGGCCGCCATCGAGTTCGCGCCGGGCCCGCCCGGCGACGAAGACCGGCCCGCGCGACGCCCGTCCCACGGCCGGCACATGAAGCGGAAACCGCACATCACGGAGGAACCCCATGGTGGACATCGCGTCGATCGGCCGCGTCGCGGCCCTGTCTCTCTTCGCCGGCCTGCTCGCCGTCTCGGCGATCCCGGCGACCGCCTATGACGGCACCAAGTGCAAGGCGCCGGGCAATTGCTGGGAACCGAAGCCGGGCTATCCGGACCAGGTCGCCGGCAGCAAGTACGACCCCAAGCACGACCCCAAGGAACTGAACAAGCAGTCGGAATCCCTGGCCGCCATGGCGGACCGGAATGCCAAGCGCGTCGCCCATTTCAAGAAGACCGGCAAGTGGGAATACGACGTCGCCAAGATTCCGAACTGACGACATCGCGACCTGACGACCGGGCGGAGCGTCGGCCGAGAAGGCCCGTCGCTCCGTCCCGTCCGACGCGGCCGGCGGACCCTCTCCCGTCCCGTCCGGCCGCACCGCCTCCGTCCGCCTCAGACAGGGACTGCCGAGAGATGACCCTTGCGCAAGCCGGCCTCGCCGCCGATGCCCTGCTGTCCGACTGGCGCGGCCGGGCCGAAGCGTTCCAGGCGGCCGTCAACGAAGCGGTGGTCGGCCAGGAACGGATCGTCCGACTGCTGACGATCGCCCTCTTCGCCCGCGGCCACGTCCTGCTCGAAGGCGATGTCGGGGTCGGCAAGACGACGCTGTTGCGCTCGGTCGCGCGCGCGCTCGGCGGCCGCTACGAACGCATCGAGGGCACGGTCGACTTGATGCCCGGCGACCTCGTCTACCACAGCTTCCTCGACGAGGACGGCCGGCCGCGCGTCGAGCCCGGGCCGCTGCTGCAGGCGGGTGAAGACCTCGCCGTGTTCTTTTTCAACGAGATCAACCGGGCGCGGCCGCAGGTCCATGCCCTGCTGCTGCGCGTCATGGCCGAGCGCACGCTGAATGCCTTCCGGCGCGACTGGTCCTTCCCCGACCTGACCATCTTTGCCGATCGCAACCGGATCGAACGGGAGGAGACCTTCGAACTCCCGGCCGCCGCCCGTGATCGGTTCCTGATGGAACTGACGGTCGAGACGCCGACCGATGCCGAGACCCGGCGCCGCCTGCTGTTCGATCCGGTCTTCCACGACACCGATGCTCTGGTCGCTTCCGTGCCGGCGGCCGTGCTCGATCATACCCAGCTCGCCACGGTCGCGGCGGCCATCCAGCGCGGCGTGCGCGGATCGGCGGCGATCGAACGCTACGTGCTGGCGCTGTGGGATGCGGTCCGGTTTCCGGCCGATGCGGGGCTGGCGGTCGAGGGAGTCGACATCGGCCGCGCGGTCGCGGCGGGGGCGAGCCCGCGCGGCATGAGCTATCTGGTCCGGGCCGCCCGCGTCCGCGCCTGGCTGGAGGGCCGGGCGATGCTTCTGCCCGAGGACATCCGCGCGGTCTTCGCGCCCGTCGTCGCCCACCGCATCTTTCTGGCGCCGGCCTACGAACCGCGCCGCGACCGGATCGTCCCGGCGCTGTGTCGGGCGCTGTTCGAGCGGATCCCGGCGCCATGACCGATGCCTCGCTCCCTGCCGCCGGGGTCGACGAAGACGACCTGATCGCCTTCGCCTATGCGCTCGGCTGGCGCGCGGCGGGGTCCGCCGCCGGCGCGCACCGCAGCGGCACCGTCGGCGGCGGTTCGGATTTTCACGATTTCACGGCCTACGAACGCGCGCCGGACGGCCGGCGGATCGACCCGCGGGCGACCGCACGGGACCCGTTCGGGCGTCTGCAGGTGCGTCGCTACAAGACGCGCAACCGCATCGGCGTCGAGATGATCGTCGATGCCAGCGGATCGATGGGATTTCGGGGCGATGTCTGGAAGCCGGCGCTCGCCGGACGGCTCGCCGCCGCCGTGGCCCTTGCCGCACGCCACAACGGCGACCGCTTCGGGCTGACCGTCGCCCGGGGGGGAGACGCGCAGGTTCTGCACGCGCCGGGCCCGGCCCCGGCCGCCGCAGCGATCGACGCCGCAGTTGCCGGGACGGTGCCGTCCGGGCGGGGGACGGCCGGGCTCGAAGCTGCCGCAGCCGCGCTGCCGCCGCGCCGCCGCCTGGTCTTCCTGGTGTCCGACTTCCGCTTCCCGCGCCTTGCGCTCGACGAACTCGCCGACCGGCTCGCGATCCACGATGTGGTGCCGGTCGAACTGGCCGACCCGGCCGAAGCCCGCTGGCCGCGGTGGGGGCTCGGCGACGTGGCCGATCTGGAGACCGGTGCCCGGCGCATGGTGCTGTTCCGTCCCGCGCTGGCGCGCCGGCTGTCGGCCGCCGAGACCGATCGCCGGGCAGGGCTCGGCGCCCGCTTCTCCGAATTGGGCCGGCGGCCGTTCCGGGTCGAAGGCCGGCTCGACCTCGCCGCCCTCGCGGCCCATCTCCTGGAGGTCTAGATGGTCGGCCGCAAACCCGTCGTTTCCGCCGCCGCGGCGGTTCTGGCCCTGGCCGGGTCGGGCATCGGTGCCGAAGCCCAGATCGTCGACGTCTCGATCGCCTCCGAACGCACGGTCGGCTACCTGATCGGCGATCTGATCCGCCATCGGGTCGAGATCGTCGCCGAGGGCGACTGGTCGCTGGCCCCCGCCACCCTGCCGAAGACCGGCCGGCGGACCTACTGGCTCGAACTGGGCGGGCTCGCATCCGGCCAGCGTCGCGAAGGCGGGCGCACGATCGTCACGCTCGATCTCGTCTACCAGACCTTCTACGCACCGCTGGAGGCGCGTCAGCAGACCATTCCGGGTTTCGCGGTCACGCTCGCGGCGCCGGACGGGCGGACGGTCGGCGCCGCCGTGCCGGCCTGGCGCTTCGGCGTGTCGCCCCTGCGCGAGCTCGCCGCCGGTGGCGTGTCCGGTCAGGCCGGCGGCGGGGTCGACATCCTGCCGGCCGAGCCGCCCCGGCCCGTCCCGACGCGAAACGCCGCCGTGCGGGCGGTCGCTGCGGCCGGCTTGGCGGCGCTCGCCGGACTGGCGCTGGCCCACCATCACGCGGTCTTCCCCTTCGCCGCCCGGCGGGGGCGGCCCTTCGCGGCGGTCCGGCGCGCGCTGCGGCGCCTGCCGACCGGACACCACCGGGACGCGCTGACGCTGCTGCATCGGGCCTTCGACCGCGCAGCGGGGCGTCGGCTCTTCGCCGAGGATATCGAGGCGTTTCTGGCCGAACACCCGGTCTACGCGGCCGAACGCAGTGGCATCGCCGTCTTCTTCGCGGCCTCCGTCGCCGCCTTCTACGCCGATGCGCCGGCGGACGCGGAAGCGCTGATGCCTGCGGCCGACATCGGCCGGCTGGCGGACCGGTTGGCTGCAGCGGAGAGGAGGGGCGCGTGATCGACATCCTCGGCTTCTCCTGCCGGCTTCCGCTCGTCCTCCTGCTGCTGCCTCTCGCCCTCTTGCCGCTTTTCGTCGCGCCGCGCCGGGCCGACGGCATTCCGGCACTCGACGCGATCCCGGCGGATCCGGTGTCGCGCGCGGTCGATCGGGGATTGCGGATCGCCGGCGCGGTGGCCATGGCGGCGCTCGTTCTGGCCGGCGCCGGTCTGCAGCGCAGCGCCGGCGAGATCGAGCGCATCGGTCGTGGCGGCCACATCGCGCTGCTGATCGACCGCTCGGGCAGCATGAACGACAGTTTCGCCGGACGGACGCCGCAGGGCTCCGAGGAGGCGAAGGCGGCCACGGCCCGTCGGCTGATCGATGCCTTCGTCGTCAAGCGCGCGCGCGATCGCATCGGCATGATCGGTTTTTCCACCTCGCCCATGCTGCTGATGCCGATGACCGACCGGACGGCCGCCGTCAGGGCCGCGATCGCGGCGATCGACCGGCCGGGCCTCGCCTATACGGATGTCGGCCGGGGCCTCGCCCGGGCGCTGGACATGCTCGACGAGGATCCCGGCGAGGCGGCGCGCTCGATCCTGCTCGTCTCCGACGGCGCGGCGGTGATCGACCGCAAGGTCCAGGCCGATCTGCGCGACGCCTTCTCCCGGCGACGCGTCAACCTCTACTGGCTCTACCTGCGCACCGCCGGCAGCCGCGGCATCTTCGCGCCGCCGCCGCCCGACATGGAGGACAATCCGCAAGTTCTGCCGGAACGTCACTTGAACCTGTTCCTGGCCAGCCTCCGCCAGCCCTATCGCGCCTTCGAGGCCGAAAGCCCGGAGGCGGTGGCCGCGGCGATCGCCGAAATCGACAAGCTCGAAGTCGCCGAGATGCGCTATCGCGAACGCATCCCGGCGGTCGATCTGGTGCCCGCCGCGCTCGGCATCGCGCTCGGCGCGCTCGCCCTGCTCCTGGCGGCGCGGCTCATGGAGGTGCGCGTCGGCGGGAGCCGCAAGATGGGGGCTGCGCCATGATCGGTTCCGCCTCTGCGTCCCCCCCGGCGCCCGGTCGGCGGGGCCGCCGGATCGCCGCCGCTATGCGTGCGGCGACGCTTCTGCGCGGACCCGCCCTGTGGCTGCTGATGGCCGGGGCGCTTGCGCTTGGGCTCCGGGAGGGCGCCGTCTGGTGGGGGCTTGAGACCGACAACCGCACGATCGCCGCGTTGCGGTCCGGCCACGACCTGATCGTCGGCCCGGACGCGGCCGATGCCGTCGCCTATGCGCGCCTCGACTTCCTGCTCTTCCGCGACCGGCTCGACGAGGCCGAACCGTTCGTCGAGCGGCTGGCCCGCTCGCGCGACGACGGACTGGCCGCCGAGGCGCTGCTGGCCGCCGGCAATGCGCGCATGCGGCGCGCCATCGACCTCGTCGAGGCCGGCCGGATCGACGACGCGATCCCGTTCGTGGGTCTCGCCAAGCGGCGCTACATGGAGGGCCTGCGCCGCCGGCCCGGCCACTGGAGCCTGAAATACGATCTGGACGTGGCCATGCGCCTGGTGCGCGACTTTCCCGAACTGGAAGTGACCGGCGACGACGACGTGCCGGCGACCCCGAAGAAGCTCTGGACCGAACTGCCCGGCCTGCCGAAGGGGTTGCCGTGATCGCCGCGCGCCTGGCCGATGTCCGCGGCCTTGCCCTGGCGACGGCGGCCGTCCTCACCGTGGCGGCCCTGTTCCGGCCGACCGCGGAACGGACGCAGCCGCGCTACGACGCCACCGTCGTGGTCGACGTGACCATGAGCATGACCGTTCGCGACATGCAGTTCGGCGGCCGGCCGGCGACGCGGCTGGATGCCGCCAAGCGCCGGCTCGTCGACTTCATCGGCCGGCTCGGCTGCGGGTCGCGGGTCGGCCTCGCCATCTTCAGCGAGCGCAAGCCGTTCCTGCTGTTCGAGCCGGTCGAGACCTGCGCCAATTTTCCCGCTCTCGAAGGCGCCGTGCAGGGTCTCGAATGGCGCATGGCCTGGGAGGGCGACAGCCATATCGCGGCCGGGCTGTTCCGCTCGGTCGAACTCGCCGAGGCGCTCGGCACCAATCTGGTCTTCGTCAGCGACGGTCACGAGGCGCCGCCGCTCAGGCCCGACATACCGTTGCGTTTCGACGGCGAAGCGGGGCGCGTCCGAGGCCTGATCCTCGGCGTCGGCGGGCTGTCGCCGTCCCCGATCCCGAAATACGACGACCGCGGGCGCGAGATCGGCTTTCTCAGCGCCGACGACGTACCGCATGACAATCGCCTTGGGCTGCCGCCGACCGATTCCAGTCTGCGCGAGGGCTACGACGCGCGCAACGCGCCGTTCGGCGGCAACGCGGCGGTCGGGCAGGAGCATCTGTCCGCGCTCAAGGAGGGTCATTTGACCGAACTCGCCGCCATGACCGGCCTCGCCTACGGCCGCCTCGACGAGACCGATGTCATGGCGGCCTTCGCAAGCGCGGCCCGCGCCGAGGTCGCCGCCCGGCCGGTCGACCTGCGTCCCGGCTGTGCGCTCGGCGCCTTCGCGGCCCTGCTGCTCATCCACCTGATTGTGCCGCTCGCCGCCCGTCTCCGCGCCCGGGCGACCCCAACCCGAAGGACCCTGCCATGATCGACCGCCGCCAGTTCGTCCGCGTCACGCTCGCCGCCGCCGGCCTCGCCACCGCCGGCCTCGCCGCGGTTCCGGCCCGTGCCCATGGACCGACCCCACAGAAGATCGCGGAAACCATCCGCATCGCGGCGCCCCCCGATGCCGTCTGGAAGCTCGTCGGCGATTTCGGTGCGATCGCGGTCTGGCATCCCGGCGTCTCCGCCTGCCGCGTCAGCAACGGCAACATGCCCGGTTCGGAACGCGACATCGAACTCGAAAAGGGCGAACTGCGCGAAAGCCTGGACGAATACGATGCCAAGGCCATGCTGATCGCCTGGCGCCTGGCCAAGGAGAATGTCGAGATCTTCCCGGTCTCCTTCTATTCCGCATCGCTCCAGATCCGCCCGGCCGAAGGCGGCTCGGAGGTCGAATGGACGGCGCGCTTCTATCGCGGCGACACGGGCAACTTTCCGTCCGAGACCCTGGACGACCAGGCCGCCATCGCGGCCATGACGAATTTCTACCGGACCGGGCTCGACGGCCTGAAGGCAGCCGCCGAGGGCAAGAAGTGATCCCGGACCGGCCGCCCATCCGGCCGCCCGCCCGGCCGACGCGCCGGTCGCTCCTGGCCGCGGCGCTGGCCCCCTGGCTGACGGCCGCACCGAACCGTACCCTCGCCGCCGGGGCGACGGCCGCGCCGAACCCTGCACTCGCCGCCGGGACGACGGCCGCGCCGAACCGTGTACTCGCCGGCGGGGCGACGGCCGCCCAGGTCTGGGTCACGCTGCAGGAGGAAGGCGCGGTCGAGCGCATCGATGTCGCGGCGGGCCGCGTCCTGGAGCGGGTCGCGGTCGGCAGCAAGCCGGTCGGTGCCGCCCTGACGCCGGACGGGTCCTGCCTCTATGTCGGGCGTCCCGAGGCCGGCGAGGTGGTGGCGATCGAGACCGCGACCGGGCTTCCCTCGCGCCGCATCGCCACCGGCGGGACGCCCTTCGGCCTGCTGCTCTCCGGCGACGGCGGCGCGCTCCATGTGACGGACTGGTCGGGGAATGCGGTGCGGCGCTACCGCTGCGCCGACGGGGCGCCGACCGGCGCGGTCGCGGTCGGCCGCGCGCCGGCCTTCATGGCCTTCGACCGGGCGCGCGGCCGGATCTTCGTCGCGGCCCGCGAGGCCGATCGGATCGACGTCATCGACGGCGCCGGGATGGTCCTCCTCGCCTCGCTTGCCGTCGGCAAGGCCCCGTTCGCGATCACGTTCGACGACCGCTCGGACCGGCTCTACGTGGCGGAGGTGCAAGCCGGCTCGGTTTCGGTGATCGACGCCGGGCGCCTGGAACGCACGGCCGTTCTGCCGGTCGGCCCGCTTCCCTACGGCATCGCCCTGCTGCCCGACCCGGACCGCATCGCGGTGGTCAGCCAGCGCGGCGGTGCGATCGATCTCGTCCCGGTGACGGCGACCGCCGCACCGGCGGCGCGGATCCGGATCGGCCGCTATCCGGAAGGAATCGCCGCCACCGCAGCCGGTCTGGTCGCCGCCAACTGGTTCGACGACTGCCTGTCGGTGGTCGACCCGGCCTCGGGGCGGGAAATCGCCCGGATCGCCACCGGTCGGGGGCCGCGCGTGGTCATTCCGATCTAGAGCACTTCCCGATTGGATGGAATCATCCAATCGAAAAGGAAATTCTGCAATATCAATGGCTTGAGCCGGTCCTTTTCGATCGGATCGTTTCGATCTGACCGGGACAGGCTCTGGGCGTTTGGCCGGGACGGAGGGTTCCCATCCCTCTCCTGAAGCCGAACCGCGCACCGTGTGACCGCGAGGCAAGCATGTGTGTCATGTTGCGTTGATCTCCCGGAGACAAAAGCAACATTTGCGCATGGACGATATCGGATGGTAAAATGAACGAGACTTTATGGATAGGATAAGATTCCATGTCGCACAGGGTCGCGACGAAGAGCGATAATGAGAGTATAATAAGATGGCATTCCACCGCTGGAATGCTTGTCATATCTTTTTGTGCATTTCTTACTGCTTGTGACGACGAGATCGAGAAAGGCAGGGTCGAGACCCGATCGGTGGTTCGGGCGCTGCCGGAGCGCGGCCGCATCTGGATCGACGTGCACGATCGGGTCGATCCCGACCTCTGGCTGGCCAGCCGCGAGGCCGGGCGCGACCTGGCGCCGGCCGATCCGGCCGTGGCGGCGACCGGACATCGGCTCGATGCGGCCGCAGCGGTGTTCATGGAGAAGCCGCGCATGCTGGCCAACCGAACGGTCCAACTGTCCGCCATGCTGGCCGAGATCGGCCTTGCGGAGGCGCCGAGCGCGCTGCTCGAACGGCTGACGGCCGCGCAGCGGCAGATCGGCGGTCGCGGCCTCTATGGCGAGATGTGCCAGCATTATTTCAATGCCCGCAGCCAGGGTCTGCCGCCCGAACGCGCGCTGGCGGTCCGCATCGAACGCGGGAGGGCAGGCCGATGAGTCTCGTGCTGCCGTCCCCCAGCGCGGCCCGGTCCGGCCTCGCCGATCCGGCCGCACCGACCTGCCCGAAGGGCCGCCGCGTCGGGTCCGGCGCGTCCCTGCGCCGCCGGATCGTGATTGCGGTCGTCACCGCCACGGCGCTGACCTTCGCGGCCGCCGCCGTGGTCTTCATCCTCAATGCCCGCCATGCGGTCCGACTGGAGACCGCGCGGGCGCTGGAATCGGCCGAGCGCCTGGTGCGAGAGGCCGCGCGCGATCTGGAAATCTCGTCCTCCAGCGAACCGCGCGCCGCACTCGCCGTGCTCGCGGCAGACATAGCCCGCACCCGCCACGTCTCCTTCGGCGTCACGGACGGCGCCGGCCGCTCGATACCGATCCCGCCCGCGGTCAAGCGTGCACCCGGCTCGGAGGCGGACGACTACGACGACTGGCGGCCCGCACCGGGCTGGTTCCACGACCTGATCGCGCCGGCACCGACGCAGCGTCGGATCGATCTGTTCCGCGGCGTGACCCGGATCGGCGTCGTCATGCTCAGCACCCGCCCGGAGGATGAGGTGGCCGAGGTCTGGGCCGATGCGCTGGCGCTGGGCTTCGTTGCCGTCGGCGGGGCCTGCGCCTTGATGGTGATCCTGATCCTGGTGCTCGGACGCATCCTCCGGCCGATCTCGGAACTCGGCGACGCGCTGCAGTCGCTCGAACGGGCCGACTACACGGTGCGCCTCGAGCATCCGCCGGTCGCCGAACTCGACATTCTGGTGCAGCGCTTCAACCGCCTTGCCGAAGCCCTGCACGAGACCCATTCGGAGAACCGCCGCCTCGCCTCCAGTCTGATCACCGTCCAGGATGACGAGCGTCGCCGGCTGGCGATGGAACTGCACGACGAATTCGGCCCGTGCCTGTTCGGCGTCCGCGCCCATGCCGGTGCCATCCTGCAGGCGGCGGAGGCCGACGGCGGGCCGGGCGGGTCGCGGATCGCGGCCTGCGCGCGCGACATCATGGCCGTCTCGGACAAGCTGCAGGTCGCCAACCGGACGATCCTCGCCGATCTCCAGCCGATGTGCCTCGGTCAGGTGCCGCTCGACGAGCTTCTCGGCGGGCTCGGCGTCACGATCCGCCGCACCGCGCCGGACCTCGCCCTGACCTTCGACCTCGAACTTCCAGGCCGCAGCTACGGCGAGCGTGTCGACTTGACGGTCTACCGCTCGATACAGGAGAGCGTGCTCAACGCCGTGAAGCATGGCAGAGCCTCGTCCGTTCGCGTCGCGGTCGTCGACCGGGCGGGGCTCCTGCTGACGGTCACGGTCGAGGACGACGGTTCCGGCCTGCGCCCCGGTGCGCCGCCGGGCTACGGCCTGGCCGGCATGCGCGATCGGATCCACGCGATCGGCGGATCGCTCGACATCGCCGACTTGGCCGGCGGCGGCACGCGCGTCCGGGCGCGCATTCCCCTGGAACCGGGCCCGCCGCTCGGACGGTCGGCCGGCGGAGGTGAGAGATGACCAAGGTGCTGGTGGTCGACGACCATCCGATCGTCCTGCAGGGCTGTCGTCGCGTGATCGAGGATATCGGCGCCTGCGACGTGCGCGAGGCCGCGACGCTGGTTTCCGCCTATCGCAACTTCCACAGGCTGAAGCCGGACCTGGTCATCGTCGATCTCGGCATGCAGGGACGCAGCCTCGGCGGCATCGAACTGATCCGCCGGCTCCGGCTGGACGAGCGCAAGTTCGGCATTCTGGTCTTCTCGATGCATGGCGACCCGATCGTGGTGCGCCGGGCGCTCGATGCCGGCGCCAACGGCTATCTGCTCAAGGACAGCGAGCCGGGCGATCTCCGCGAGGCTATCCTGAAAGTCCGCTCCGGCCAGACCTATCTGGCCCATGCCCTGGCGCTGGAGGTCGCCATGCTCGGGACGCGCAAGAAACGCGACCCGATCGACGATCTGACCAATCGCGAAATTCAGGTTTTGACCTTGCTATCGGAAGGGCATCAATACGGCCAGATCGCCGATGAACTTGAGGTCAGCTACAAGACTGTCGCCAATACATGTTCGCATATCAAGTCGAAATTGGGCGTGACCACACTGCCGCAACTGGTGCGGCTCGCCGTCAAATGGCTCGGGCAGACCGAGAACCGCCCCGAGGCGAGCCGGGTTCTTGCCGGTTCGCGGCGGGGGTGAGGAGGAGACGGGAATGAAGCAGTGGATGGGGTGTCGTCTGGCAGCGGCGGCTGGCGTGGCCGCGCTCGCGCTGACGTTGGTCTCGACCGGAACCCGGGGCGAAACGCTGGTCGAAGCCCGCCAGAGGCTGATGGTCGCGGTCGTCAAGGCGACCAAGGTGATGCGCGAGATGGCGCAGGGCAAGGCGAAGCTCGATCCCGATCTCGTCAAGGACAGCGTCCGCACGGTCTCCGAGGCGACGGCCGTTCTGCCGAACCTGTTCCCGGAGGGGTCGCAGGCCGAGACTTCCGCCGCCCTGCCGGCCCTCTGGCAGAACAAGGAGGATTTCGACGCGCGGCTCGACGAGATGAACCGCAGCGCCATCCTTCTGGTCTTCGCCGCCCGCCAGGGCGACGGCGCCTTCCGCTACGCCTTCGATCAGTACCAGCAGGTCTGCCAGGGCTGCCACGCCAAGTACCGCAAGCCGGAATGACCTCTTCGAACCGAGCTCGCCGTCCGGCCCGGCCGGGCCGGGCGCGACGGCGGGTTGGAAGAACTTCCCGCATGGTCTGCAAGCCTTGCCGGTATCGCCCTGCTTTTGCCGCCCCTAGCATCCGTGGCGGCGCATCCGTGGAGGCGTCTCGGGTCGACGGGGATCGCGGTCCTCCGGCCCGACAGACGAAATCCCGGGCGAAAACCCGGGCGAAAACCCGAGCGATCGGCAGGGAGGTCAAGGGCGTGACGATTCTGGTCGTGGAAGACGATCCGGACATCTCATCTCTGCTGCGCCGTGGTTTGGCGGCCTGCGGCGACGAGGTCGTCTCCGTCGATCTTGGCGCCAAGGCGCTGGACATGGTCCAATCCGTCGATCCGGTCGCGATCGTGCTGGATGTCGGATTGCCCGACATGTCGGGTCTCGTCGTCTGCGAAGCGGCCCGGCGGGCGGACTATCGCGGCCCGATCATCTTCCTCAGCGCCAGCACTTCGGTGGCCGATCGCGTTGCCGGGCTCAATGCGGGCGGCGACGACTATCTGGTCAAGCCGTTCGCGATGGACGAACTGATCGCGCGCATCGAAGTCCGCCTGCGGATCGCCGATGCCGGCGCCGCACCCCGTTCAACCCGGCTGCGCTTCGAAACCGTTTCGCTCGACCCCGCGACCCGCATCGTCTCGACCCCCAACGGGACCGTCGTGCTGACCGAACGCGAAACGGCCCTGTTGTCCGCCTTGATGACCGCGAAGGAGGCCGTGATCTCGCGCCAGTCGCTCTACGAGGCCGTCTGGACGCAGAACGAGTCGGCGTCGTTGAATGTCGTCGATGTCTATATGGGCTACCTGCGCCACAAGCTGGCCCTCCTCGGCTACGGCCATCAAAGCCTGATCGCCACCATTCGCGGACGCGGCTTTCAGTTGCGCAGCCCGCACCGCGGGCCCGAGACGATGGCGCCCGGCACGACCCTCGCCTCCTAGAGTCTGTCCCGGTCAGATCGAACCGATCCGACCGAAAAGGACCGGCTCAAGCCATTGACTCTGGAGCATTTCCTTATCGATTGGATGATTCCATCCAATCGGGAAATGCTCTGGAGCCTCACCCGGGATGCCGCGGCACAGGAACGTCCGGGGGCTGCCAGTCTTGCGCCGCCTTGGCAGGGCCGTTCCGCCGGTTCGGCAGCGCGAATCGTTCCATCCGCGCGCGACATCTTGGGGGCATCGCCTCAAGGGGGCCGAGCCGATACCGCCCACTCGCCCCCCAATCAGACGGGATTCAACGGACCCTCAGCGGCGCGCATCGGACAACAAGCTGATGGAACCCCGCCGATTACCGCCAATTTTTGGGTTCTTGCGCACGGTGTCGGACGAGACGATGGTGCCCAGGCCGGACTCGAACCAGTTAATTATCTAATTGTTTTCTTTGATTTTTTTATCTCTGATTTTTCACTGGCACCCCCAAATATACCCCCTATCTCGATTGTATCCCCCGAAGGGCACAGCGGATTGTCGCCGCCACCTCGCGTTCGATTTTTCTTCGCAAATGCCAGCTTCAGGACTGCAGCCTTTGTTTCAGTTCACGGGTCAAAAAAAGCGCATGCTGAACATCCTGAGACAGACTGTGCAGATTTCGCAGAGGTTTTGTATGGGCTATATCATTACGAAGCAATCGAAGTGAATTTGTATTCGCCAATCGAAGGTTCCCAAGCAACCCGAGAGAGCTTATTCCTTTGAGAATTGACAGCTTTAACCCAAAACCCATCTCTAAAATTAATGAGCCGCCACCATCGGGACCGTAAGCTTTGACTCTTGATTTATTGAATTCATCGAGAAGGCGCACTGAATTATTTGAAATCAGGCGATCCCAATTCGCTTCCGGACCGCCAAACTTCTCGATTGTCTGGCCGACAGAGTCTTCGAGGTCCAGTAAAGCTGCAAATAGGGCTAAACGAACGGGAAGCCTCGCCAAATCATGAACCGTTACCAACCCAACGACTTGTCTACTTTTTTCATCACAGATCAGATGCATCCGCTGCTGACGGCGAGTGACAATGTACTCAATTATAGACATAGACAAAGGCAAGGGTCGGGCCGCCGCGCGATCCATTTGGCTGCCGACAGACAAATTCATGTCGATTTTATTTCGACGATCAAGGATGCCAAAAAATGTGGCAGTGTTTGATTTGCGATCTGCCCCACCAATAACAGGTAACGCATCAAAGATTGCGGGAACTCCATAGAAAGCTTCTCGGACTGTTTCATTCAAAAGCGCATTTCGAAACTGAATTCTTTCTGTCATGATGTCCTTAAGTGAGAGTTTTTGCTGAAATACACTATGATCATTCTCTTTATACGAAAGAATAACTTCTTCAATGCTGTCCATTTTCCGCCGAGAGCCACTTCTCTTTTCCTGCATTTTAATGCCCGCATCCCTAAGATTTTCCAATGCCCGCTGAACTGCTACCCGCTGAAGACCTTTCAGGACCGCGCACCTCAAGCCGCCCACTTCGCCGACAACAACTCCGCCTGTCGCAGCACCGTCCGGATCGCCGCGTCCTGCAGGTCCGGCGGATAGCCGTGCTTGCGGAGGATCCGCTTCACGAGCACGCGCATCTTCGCGCGTGCGCTCTCGCGGTGATGCCAGTCGACCGTGGCGCCACCCTTGAGGCCGACCAGCAATTCGTGCGCGATGACCTTCAGGCTGTCGTTGCCCATGACTTCGACCGCGCTCTCGTTCTCGGCGAGCGCGTCGTAGAAGGCGACTTCCTCCGGGGATAGGCCTTCCTCTTCGCCGCGGCGGTGGGCGGCGCGGACGTCCTTGGCCAGGGCGATCAGTTCCTGCAGGACTTCGACCGTCGTCAGGGCGTTGCCGTGGTAGCGGGCGATGGCGGCTTCGAGGCGTTCGGAGAAGCGCTTGGTCTCGACGACGTTGGATTTCCCGCGCGACCGGATCTCGTCGTTGAGCAGCTTGCGCAGGGCTTCGAGGGCGAGGTTCTTCGCCCCCATCTGTTGCACTTCGGCGAGGAACTCGTCGGAAAGGACGGAGAGGTTCGGCGTCTCCAGGCCGGCGGCCTTCAGGACGTCGACGATCTCCGTCGAGAGGACGGCGCGATCGAGCAACTGCTGAATGGCAAAATCCTTGACGGTCTTGGACGTCCCGGAGCCTTCCGCGGATTTGACCAGGACGACTCGGACGGTCTGGAAGAAGGCGACCTCTTCGCGGATGGCGCGGGCGTAGTCGCTCGAAGCGGCGAGCGCGTTGGCCTTCGACAGTGCGACCACGGCGTCCTGATAGCGGCGGAGTTCGCGCTTCCGGCTGTCGTCGTCCTTCGCCGCCCGCGCCGCCTCGTGCTGTCGCGCTAGGATCCATTCGACCGCGGCGGCGAGGATCGCCAGTCGGTCCTGCGGGGTTCCGGCGAGGCCGCCCCGGTAATCGAAGCCGTGGTACATGTCGCGAACGATCTCGTACCGCTCGATCAGCACTTCGACCGCCTTGGCGTCGTCGATGCCGGTCTCGCGCTGATCGGAGGCGGTGTAGCGACCGAGCGCGCTCTTCAGGCTCTGGGCGATGCCGATATAGTCGACCACGAGGCCGGCCGGCTTGTCCCGGAAGACGCGGTTGACGCGGGCGATGGCCTGCATGAGCCCGTGGCCCTTCATCGGCTTGTCGACATACATCGTGTGCATCGACGGGGCGTCGAAGCCGGTCAGCCACATGTCGCGCACGATCACGAGCTTCAGCGGGTCGGCCGGGTCCTTGGCGCGCTTGGCGAGGAGGTCGCGGCGCGCCTTGCCGCCGATGTGCCTCTGCCACCCGACCGGGTCGGACGCCGCGCCGGTCATCACGATCTTGATCGTGCCCGCCGCGTCGTCGTCGGAATGCCAGTCCGGGCGGAGCGCGACGATCTTGTCGTAGAGCGCCACGCAGATACGCCGGCTCATGCAGACGATCATGCCCTTGCCGTCGAGCGCGGCGAGGCGGTCTTCGAAGTGGCGGACGAGATCCTCCGCGATCAGGGCGAGGCGTTTCTCGGTGCCGACGAGCTTTTCGACCGTCGCCCATTCGCGCTTCGTCTTCTCCTGCTCGGTGCCGTCGAGTTCCTCGGTGACCTCTTCGAGCTCGTCGTCGATGCGCGGCTTCTCGTCCTCGGCCAGTTCGATGCGTGCGAGCCGGCTCTCGTAGTAGATCGGCACCGTGGCGCCGTCCTCGACCGCCCGGGAGATGTCGTAGACGTCGATGTAGTTGCCGAAGACGGCGGGCGTGTTGACGTCCTCGGCCTCGATCGGGGTGCCGGTGAAGCCGATGAACGAGGCGTTGGGCAGGGCGTCGCGGAGGTACTTGGCGAAGCCGTAGGAGATGGCGCCGGTCTTCTGTTCGATCCGCGCGCTGAAGCCGTATTGGCTGCGGTGGGCCTCGTCGGCGATGACGACTATGTTGGCCCGGTTCGACAGGCGCGGAAACACGGTCGCCCCCGTTGCCGGCGCGAATTTCTGGATGGTCGTGAAGATCACGCCGCCCGAGGCGCGATCGAGCGCCTCCTTCAAGGCCTCGCGGCTTTCGACGTGGATCGGCGTCTGCCGGAGCAGGTCGCGGCAAGCGGAGAAAGTCGCGAAGAGTTGGTCGTCGAGATCGTTCCGGTCGGTCAGGACCACGATGGTCGGGTTCTGCATCTCCGGGTGTCGCACAAGACAACCGGCATAGAAGGTCATCAGGTAGCTCTTGCCCGAGCCCTGGGTGTGCCAGATAACGCCGATCCGCCGGTCGCCCGGGGCGTGGTCGTCGATGCCCTGTAGGCCATAGGCGGCCGGATCCTCGCGAAAGCCGAAGCCGTAGGCGTCGGCCGGCTTGCCCTGGTTGCTCGCCAGGGCGTGCAAGGTCGAGCGGACCGCCTTGGCGACTGCATGGAACTGATGGTAGCCGGCGACGATCTTGGCGAGGCCGTGCGGCGCTTCGGCGAAGACCGTGAAATCGCGCAGCAGGGCCAGAAAGCGAGCCGGCTCGAACAGGCCGTCGAGTAGGGTGTCCAGTTCGGGCCGGCCCTTGGGCAAGACCGTGGCGCCGTCCGCGGTGCGCCAGGGCATGAAGCGCTCGAAATCGGCCGTCAGCGATCCGACCCGGGCGGTCATGCCGTCGGAGGCGACGAGCAGAGCGTTGGTGCGGAACAGCGACGGGATCTCGGCCTTGTAGGTCTGCAGCTGGGCATGGGCCGCCTCGACCGTGCCGCCCTCGGCGCCCGGTGCCTTCAGCTCGATGACGGCGAGCGGCAGGCCGTTGACGAAGAGCACGATGTCGGGGCGGCGTTCGCGGCCCGCCTCGATGACGGTGAACTGGCGCGCGGCGAGGAGATCGTTCGCGGCGAGATTACCGAAGTCGACGAGGCGGACGAAGTCGCCGCGGATCGCGCCGTCGGCGCCGCGATATTCGACCGGTACGCCGTCGACGATCAGCCTGTGCAGGCGGCGGTTCTCCTCGACGAGACCGGGGAACCCCCGCGCGGAGATCTTGCGCAGGGCGTCGGCGAGGGCGTCGACCGGCAGGGCGGGGTTCAGCCGCGCGACGGCGGCGCGCAGGCGGGCGAGGAGAAGCACGTCCGAATAGGCTTCCCGCTCGGGCGCCGAGCCGTCGGGTCCGATCACCGCTTCCGTCCCGGCCGCGTAGCCGAGCGCGACGAGGCGGTCGAGGGCGAGGTCTTCCACCGCGGTCTCGGAGAGGAAGGCCATCAGGGCCGTCCTCTCGGTGGGGCTTGTGGATCATCCGTGCGCGACAAACCGATTTGTGGATCATGAAGGGCGGTTTCATGATCCACAAATCGGTTTGCGATGCGCGCATGATCGTCAAAAGGCAATGCGGTCCTCCGCGATGTTCAGAAGCTCCGGAAAGCAGAGGATGGCCGCCCGCCTTCCGCTCCCGGGACGCAATTCTCGAAGCATACCACTGTCCCGACACACGCGTAAAATGCGCGTCGCCGTGGGCGCCGGAATTTCAGCGGATGCCCGAAAGTCGCCGGACTTGAAGATCGGGCGGCGGAAGAACCAGTCCAGGGCGCGAACCGCGTATTGCGAATGAGTCTCGGCGGCGATCCAGTCCTTGCGGCGATGGTACAGTTCGAGAATGGCCTGTACACGGGTCTGGTTCGTCTGCGCCTGTTCGATCAGGGCGCGCAGGAAGAAGGCGCACCAGCCGGTCCAGTCGCCGTCGCGGGAGATGGCGAGGAGCCGGTCGTAATACTCGTCCCGGTGACTTTCGAGATATTCGCTGAGGTAGAAATTCGGTCGGGTCAGGAGGTTGCGGCTATAGAGGAACAGCGGGACGATCAGCCGGCCCAGACGACCGTTGCCGTCCAGGAACGGATGGATCGCCTCGAACTCGGCATGCGCGATGGCGAGCTGGATCAGGATGTCGGGGGCGTCGGCGTGCAAATACCGCTCCCAGGCGTCCATCGCCTCCGGCAGGCGGTCGGCGCTCACGGGGACGAAGCGCGCGGTCTCCCGCGTGCAGCCGGCCGGTCCGATCCAATTCGGGATGCGGCGATACTCGCCCGGATCCTTGGTCCGCCCCCGGACGCCCTGCATCAGGACCCGGTGTGTCTCGCGCAGCAGGCGCTGCGACAGCGGCAGGGTCTCCAGGAGCCGGGTGGCCTCGTTCAGGGCGGCCCGATAGTTCAGGACCTCGCGGATATCGGCCTTCTTCGGCGTGCTTTCGTCGACCGGGCCGCCTTCGGCTTCCAGTTCGAGCACCTCGCCCATGGTCGCCTGCGTGCCTTCGATGCGGCTCGACAAGACGGCTTCCTGCACGGTCATCGGCGAGAGCAGCACGTTCGGGCTCGGGATGCCTTCGAGCAGACCGGCATAGCGGGCGATGGCCGCATTGGCCGGGCCGATCAGCGGCAGCAGGGCCGGCCAGTCGAGCGTCGTCGGCGGGAAGGCGCCGAGGTGATAGGCGACGGCCGTCATAGGGCGTCCTCGACGGCCTTCTCGGCTTCGCGGATGCGGACCTCGCCGGACATGAGTTTGGGGAGGAGGAGGTCGCGGGTAGCAGCGAGGGTGCGGGATTCTGCTTGGGTTGCCGCGATACGCTCGAACATCGGTGTCCCTATTCGGGCGAAGACCTGCCACAGCTCAGACTTATTTGGACTGAAGAGAAAATACCTCTGAATGTCACTTGCATTGACCCTCTGACGACCCGACGTGCCGGTCATGCTGCGGATCGCATGCTCCCGAAAATCCTCAAGACGCGCAACGAGATAGGGGACGAATATCGGGATTGGTGGTCGACTCCTCAACACAATGAACTCAGTCGATCCCCAACCGACCGAGTCAGCGGGAAGATGTTGGATATACGCTGTTTTCCCGTTCTCCAGACATGGCGTGATCCGCGCCACCAAAGTATCGCCGTTTCGAAACTTCGATCCGGACCGGAATTCACGATCAACAGGCTCGTCGGCGTTCGGGCCGGTCGTTGGTAGAGCCGCCATATCGAGGTAAGGCGCCTCGCTGCCGGGCCGAATGGCCTCGCTAGGATTCACGTCGAAGCACGTCCCAAGTGGAGCGATGTTCCACCCTTCCGGCTTCCCCTCATCGTCAAGGCGGTCGGGGAAGAGGGACCAGATGTCCGGGGCGAGGTAGGGCGCGCGGCCTTCCTGCTTGGCGCGGGTCGGGCCGAAATCGACGAACCAATCCTTGAAGATCGCCCGCGCCATCGCCTCCAGCGTCTCGTTCATGCGCCGGTTCAGTTCGATCTTTCGATCGAGAGGAGACACTATCGAAAGGACGCTGTCTTGAACGGCAAGCGACGGTACGCGCACAGGCTGTTTGGCCAAACGCGTTATATAGATATGCTTGATGGTTGAACCCTCAGCTTCGCTAAGCATCCGCTGATGATTGTTGGGCTCTTCGAGAACGAGTTTCAAGAAGGCGGATCGAATTAAATTATTTGGCTGTAATACTGCGACTGACTGATTCACGCAAATATCTGCGCGATCAACAATGGCAATTCGACCTAGAGTCCCGTCTTTAGTGACAAGAACGTCGCCGACGTTCGGTCGACTTTTGTCGGTCAGCCTTTCCAAATATGCGTTACGCGAGGTTCGTCGTGCCTGTTCATAAACGATACGGCCATCGTTGATGTCCTTGGCCGTCACCATGAAGGGGCCTTCCGATGTTGTGGGCATCGGATTTGTAAAACCGTATGTCGCCCGAGTCAGGAAATGCTCAAGAGGCGCTTCCAGCCACTCATCGGTAGTCATGGCAACGCAAGCCCCGCCAATCGCGCCTGAATTGTCTCAGTCAGTTCCGCGGCTTCAGCGAACTGCGCTTCGAGATGCTCTTGTAATGCATTGAACCGATCAACAAAGGGTGTCGCGTCTCCCGTCTCAGCCGCCGCCCCTACGTACCGCCCCGGCGTGAGCGCGTGTCCGTTGCTCCGCACATCCTCCATGTTAGCCGCCCTGCAGAATCCCGGCACATCCTCATAAGCGCCGGCGTCCTCCTCCCCGCGCCACGCGTGATAGACTCGCGCGATCGTCTCGATGTCCTCGTCCGAAAACTCCTTCCGCGTCCGATCGACCATGTGCCCGAGCTTGCGGGCGTCGATGAATAGGATCTCGTGGCGCCGGTCGCGCAGCTTGGCGTTTCGCGCGACACCGTTCGAGCGGTCGCGCGCCAGGAACCACAGGCAGGCGGGGATCTGGGTCGAGTAGAAGAGCTGGCCCGGCAGCGCGACCATGCAGTCGACGACGCCCGGCGCGCCGGTGACACCTTCGATCAGGGCGCGGCGGATCTCGCCTTCGCCGTTCTGGGTCGACGACATCGAGCCATTGGCCAGGACGACGCCGGCCACGCCCGAGGGCGAGAGGTGATGCACGATGTGCTGCAGCCACGCGAAATTGGCGTTGCCGGCGGGCGGAATGCCGTAGCGCCAGCGCGGATCCTCGCGCAGGCGGTTGCCGCCCCACTCGGAGATGTTGAAGGGCGGGTTGGCGAGGATGAAGTCGGCCCGCAAGTCACGCAGTTCGTCTTTGTGGAAGCTGCCCTCGTTGTTCCAGCGGATGTCGGCGTCGATGCCGCGCACGGCAAGGTTCATCCGGCACAGGCGCCACGTGGTGTGGTTCGATTCCTGCCCATAGACGGCGATGTCGCCGAGCCGCCCGCCATGCTCCTCGACGAACTTCTCCGACTGAACGAACATGCCGCCCGACCCGCAGCACGGATCGTAGACGCGGCCCTTGAAGGGCTCGATCATCTCGACCATCAGGCGGACAACCGAACGGGGCGTGTAGAACTCTCCGCCGCGCTTGCCCTCCGAGCCGGCGAACTGGCCGAGGAAATACTCGTAGACCCGGCCGAGCACGTCGCGGCTCTGGCCCTTTTCGGCGCCGAGCGCGATGCCCGAGACGAGGTCGATCAGCTCGCCGAGCATGACGGCGTTCAGCGCCGGCCGGCCATAGTCCTTGGGCAGGACGCCTTCGAGCGCCTTGTTGTCCTTCTCGATCGCCTCCATGGCGTCGTCGATCAGTTTGCCGATGGTCGGCTGCTTGGCGTTCGCCTGGAGATGCGACCAGCGCGCGGCCGGCGGCACCCAGAAGACGTTGTCGGCGGCGTATTCGTCGCGATCCTCGGCGCCCTCCGGATACTCGGCCAAGAGTGCGGCGCGCTTGGCTTCGAAGCTGTCCGAGATGTGCTTCAGAAAGATCAGCCCGAGCGCGACATGCTTGTAGTCCGAGGGCTCCATGTTGCCGCGCAGCTTGTCGGCGGCCCGGAACATCTCCGCCTCGAAGCCAAGGTCGCCGCCGTTCGCCTTCGGCTTGGCCCGACCCCGATCCGCCGTCCTCGGCTCTCGCTTCTTCTCGACCTCTGGGACGGGCTCCGTATCCTCTTCGTCCGTCTCCGAGAGCTCGGCGATGGTTATGACCAGCGCGACGGATCCGCCGCGCCCGCGTCCCGGCTGGATTGTTCCGTCGGCGACGAGCACGGACTTCACCGCATCGTAGGCGCTTTCGTCCCACCCGAGCCGCTCGCGCAGCTTCCCGTTGCCCGCCGACCCGCCGAGCCCCCTCAGCGCCACAAGAAAGGCCTCGCGTCTCGACTGTTCGACCATCCCGCCCATCGCTCCCGGCACAGGCCATTGCCCGGCCCGAATCTGCGTCGTCGGACTGTCTCAAGCCTTGCCGAACAACGCAACGATCGGGGGCGATTCGCGCCGCATGGTTCGCGGAAGACGCAATCGCCCCCTTTCGGCCGCCCGAATCCGAGACAAGTCACCCTCGCCGTTCACAGAGTTGTGGAGTAAATCTCGAAAGCAGCATTCTGATGAGAGGGGCAATCCTGGAAGCATTTTATGAGCAGGCCGCACAGTATTCACTTCGAGTCGCGAAGCCGCACAACCCATTAGTAATGCTTCGATTTCTGCGATTCCGATGACTTGCAGGTTCGGTTCAAAAGTGCTTGGCCAATGTAGTCATGTTTCATCGGGCGTAGAGGCATCCGACCAAACTTTATGTCCTGACCGACATGAACAAGGGTACAACCGGCCCCTATGGGCTTGTGTGGAACCGCGTTGGACAAGGAAAATGTCGCTGCGGGTTCGATCCCGTGGCTGCCCTTGGCCACCAAGGGTACCGGATACGGAAAGAGCCGCAGACCGTTGGCGCGGTCTAACGGCTCTTAGGGGTGAACCCCCGTTGCTCTGCGAAGAGCGAGGGTCACGCTACCCTGCACCGTCGGCGCGGTAAACCCGCCCGACGGTGCGCCGTCTCCGATTTCCGACGAGACGCACACATTGAACACAGGAAAATCCCATGTGCGCGCCGATGCCGGCAACGGCGGCGGCTTGCCCGAAGGCGGCCTCGTCCGCCTGTCCAACATCCTGGCGCCGAACGGCCCGATCCCCGTCGGGAAATCGACGTGGTGGGAGGGCGTCCGCACCGGACGTTATCCGAAGCCGGTCAAGCTCGGCCCCCGCATCACCGCATGGCGGGCGGAGGACATCCGCGCCCTAGTCGAGCGGGGGACGTGACCATGAACCGTCGGCCCGCCATCGGGCGGATCAAGATCCACCAAACCTACACCGTCGAGGAACTGGCACTGGTAACCGGCTGCCACAAGGGTACGGTCCGCCGTTGGATCGCGGAGGGCATGCGAACGATCGACGACCGACGGCCGTCGCTCGTCTCCGGGTTCGAAGCGAAGGGTTTCCTGTCGCGGCGCCGAGCGGCCCGCAAGCGCCCCTGCGCAATCGGCGAGTTCTACTGCTTCAGGTGTCGAGAACCCCGGAAGCCCGCCGACGGCATGGTCGACTGTGCCTCGGTCGTCGGCACCTCGGTCAATCTGCAGGCGCTTTGCCCGGCGTGCGCGACCGTGATGCACAAGCGCGTGTCCTCGGACCGCCTGTCGGCCATCGAGAGGACCTGCGACGTCCGCAGGCTCGGGACGTGAGGACCCGAGCCGAGGACCGCGGCCGGAGCGACGGGAACTGACGATGGTCGCCCGGTCTGCATCGAGGGATCGGGCGGGCAGTATGAGTTGACGTTGCGCGCCCTCCCGTAATGCACACTTCAAAGCAGGACGACGAACATGCGAAAAGTCTGCCCTCAGAATGAACGGATCAAGCGTGAGTACTTCACCTATCTGAAGGAGGCGAAGCGTGCCAGCGAGGCCGCCGTCGACAAAGCCGCCGCAGCCATCGCCCGGTTCGAGGAATATACGAAGGGCGGGGACTTCAAAAGGTTTCACATCCGGCAGGCGACGGCGTTCAAAGCCAAACTCGAAGCAACGACGTCAGAGCGGTCCGGGCGCCCCCTGTCTTTGGCGACGGTTCACCAGACCCTGGCCGCGCTTCGCGCCTTCTTCGTCTGGCTCGCTGGCCAACCCGGGTACCGGTCGAAATTTACCTACGCCGATGCCGACTACTTCAATCTGACCGAGGGCAAACGGCGCATCGCGACCTCGTCCCGGGACTCGGTGGCTCCGACTTTGGAGCAGATCGAGCGGGTGCTCGCCGTGATGCCGAACGACACCGCCATCGAGAAGCGCGATCGAGCGGTGATCGCCTTCGCCATCCTGACCGGCGCGCGCGACGGCGCCATCGCCTCGGCGAAACTGAAGCATGTCGATTTGAAGCTGGGGCGCTTCCGGCAGGATGCCAGAGAGGTGAAGACCAAGTTCTCGAAGAGCTTCGACACGACCTTCTTCCCCGTCGGCGGCTCCGCACGCGAGATCGTATCGGATTGGATCGCCTTCCTTCGCCAGGATCAGTCGTGGGGTGACGACGATCCGCTCTTCCCGGCCTCCAGGGTGGAGCAGGTGCCTGCGACGAAGCAGTTCGAGGTGGTCGGGCTCGATCGGAAGCACTGGTCAGACGCTGCACCGATCCGCCGGATTTTCCACGAGAACTTCGAGCGCGCGGGGCTGCCGTACTTCAACCCGCATTCGTTCCGGAAAACCCTCGCCGTGTTCGGCGAGCGGATCTGCCGGACCCCGGAAGACTTCAAGGCTTGGTCTCAGAATCTGGGTCACGACGGCGTCCTGACCACCCTGCAGAGCTACGGCACGATCCCGGCCCACCGGCAGGCGGAAATCATTGCCAACCTCGGCAATCCCAATGACCAAGAGGCGATGAAGGCGAAGCTCGGCCAATTTGTCGAACACTTCCTCCGCAATCAGGGCTCCAGTCCCAACCCTTCGATCTGACGGCGTCAGGCTCGGCGCGAGGGAAATGCGACCACCTCGCCGCCAAGTCGGAGTTGGTCCAAGTGATCCGCCCACCATTGCATCATCCGGACCCGTTCGTCCCAATGCTCGCCGCGCGCATAAGCCCTTCGCACATCGTTGTTTTCGACATGGGCGAGTTGGCGCTCGATCGCGTCCGGGTTCCATAGGCCGCATTCGTTGAGGAACGTTGAGGCAGTGGCGCGGAAGCCGTGGCTGGTGGCTTCGTCCTTCGTGTAGCCGAGCCGGCGAAGGGCGGCGTTCAGCGTGTTCTCGGAGAGCGGGCGGAGCACGGTCCGAATGCAGGGGAAGACGAGGCGGCCTCTTCCGGTAAAGCCGTGAAGCTCGCGCAGGATCGCCATCGCCTGCGTCGACAACGGCATTCTGTGCGGGCGGCGCATCTTGGCTCGGCTCGCCGGGATGGTCCAAACGGCCTTGTCGAGATCGAACTCTGTCCACTCCGCCTCGCGCAACTCGCCGGGACGAGGGAATAGGAGCGCCATCAGTTGAAGGGCGGCCTTGGTGGTTGGCTGCCCTTCGAAGCCGTCGATGGCGCGCAGGAGCCCGCCGAAGGCCTTTTCGTTCGTGATGGCAGCCCGGTGCGTCACCTTCGGAGTGGTGAGCGCCCCCCGAAGGGCGAAGGTCGGATCGGTCTCGGCCCGCGCGGTCGCGATGGCATAGCGGAAGACAGTGCCGATCGTGGAGCGCAGGCGCGTCGCCGTCTCGTGGTTGCCGCGGGCTTCGACACGGCGGAGGATCTCCAGCACGTCCGCAGCTGAAATGTCGGTGATCGCTCGGTCCCCGATCGTGCCAAGGGCGAAATCGAGAAGCCAGATCTTCTTCGCAATGGTGATCTCGGCGCGACCTTCGCGACGCAGCTTGTCGACCAATTCCTCGGCGATCATGCGGAACGTATTGGACGCCGCCGCTTCGGCAGCGCGCTTCGCCTCCCGCTTGTGTCGGGACGGATCGATGCCATCTGCCAGGAGAGCTTTTGCCTCGTCGCGTTTCTCTCGTGCCTTGGCCAGCGTCACCACCGGATAGGCGCCGATGGCGAGCAGCTTCTCGCGACCGTCGACTCGATATTTCAAGCGCCAAAGGCGCGACCCGTTTGGGGCGACCTGGAGGAACAGCCCGCCGCTGTCGGCGAGCTTGTAGGGTCGTTCCGCCGGTTTGGCTGCGCGAATCGCTGTGTCCGTGAGCGACATCTTGGGGGTATCGCCTTGAGGGGGTGTGGGTCGATACCCCCAACACTACCCCCAATCAGACGAGATGCAACGGGATTTCAGCGGCCCGCACTGGACAACGAGCGGATGGAAATCCGCCGAATTCCGCCGCTTTTTGGCTTCTGTCGCACTCTATCGGATAAGCAAATGGTGCCCCAGGCCGGACTCGAACCAGCACGCTCTCGCGAGCAACAGATTTTGAGTCTGCCGCGTCTACCATTTCGCCACTGGGGCAGTGGGCGGCGCATATTAGTCGGCGGGGTCCCTCCGTCAATCCGGCGCGGGTGCGAATTCACAAGCGGGGCAAAGGCGGTGCGGCGGGGCCTGGGGGCGGGGTGCGAAGGCCATGGATTTCCGCAGCCGGCTCGGGTAATCGGGGGCCATGCTGCGCCGCCTCTACGACTGGACCCTCTCGCTCGCCGCCCGCAAATCCGCGGAAGCCTGGCTCGCCGTGATCGCCTTCGTGGAGAGCTCGGTCTTTCTGATCCCGGCCGACGTGCTGTTCCTGCCGATGGCGCTGGCCCGGCCGGAGCGGGCCTGGCGCTACGCGCTGGTCGCGACGGTGTTCTCGGTCCTCGGCGGCATTGCCGGCTATTTCGTCGGCTACTACGCCTACGAGCAGGTCGCCAAGCCGATCCTGGCGCTCTACGGCAAGCTCGACACCTTCGAGCACCTGCGCACCTCGTCGGGCCGCGACGCGATCCTGCTGATGCTGGTCACGTCCGGCCTCGCCCATCTGCCTCCGATCAAGGTGGTGACGATCCTTTCGGGCGCTGCGGCGATCGACCTTTGGCTGTTCGTCATCTCCTGCATCGTCGCGCGCGGCGCCCGCTTCTTCGCGCTCGCCTGGCTCCTGCGCCGCTACGGCGAGCCGATCCGCGGCTTCATCGAGCAGCGCCTCGGCCTGATCGCCGGGCTCGCCGCCGCCGCCATCATTCTGCTCTATGTGGCAGTCAAATACGCGCTCTGATCCTGCCCGGAGCCGGACGGCAGGCGCGCCCCCGCGGCGCGCTGCGCCCGCCCTCCCCGGGCGCCCCGCCCCTGCCGACCGGATCCCGCCATGCTTGCCAGACTTTTCGAACGGCCCGCCGTCACCGCCGCCGGCCTGATCCTCGTCGGCGGGCTCGCCGCCATCCTGGCGGCCTGGGGCTATGAGCTGATCGGCGGCTACGCGCCCTGCAAGCTGTGCCTGGAACAGCGCACGCCCTACTATGTCGGCCTGCCGCTGGTCCTGGTCGCCCTGGTCTCCGACCGTCTGGGCGGCCCGTCCTGGCTGACGCGCGCATGTCTGATACTCGCCGGCCTCGCCTTCGCCTACGGGGCCGCGCTCGGCATCTATCAGGCCGGCGCGCAATGGAATTTCTGGCAGGGGCCGACCGATTGCGGCGCCACACGCGGCGGCGGCGTGCCGACCTCGGCCATGGATCTGCTCAGCGACATGGGCAAGACCCGCATCCCGAGCTGCACCGATGTCGACTGGCGGATGTTCGGCCTGAGCTTCGCCGGCTGGAACGCGGTCGTCTCGGCCGGCATCGTGCTGCTCGCCGCCTGGGGCGCCCTCGCCCGCCCGCACCGGACGGCCGCGTTCGGCTGAAAGCGGACGCCAAAACCGGCCGCGACGGCGGATACCCGTCGCGACGCCTGCGCCCTGCCGCCGTCACGGTTCCAGTTCGGTATCCCAGTAGAGATAGTCGAGCCAGGACTCGTGCAGGAAATTCGGCGGGAACTGCCGGCCGTTATTGTGCAGATCGTGCACGCTCGGGCGGAAGGGCAGCTGATGGGGATGCATGCCGGCTTCGGCCGGGGTCTTGCTGCCCTTGCGCAGGTTGCAGGGCGAGCAGGCCGTCAGCACGTTCTCCCAGGTGGTCAGGCCGCCCTTCGAGCGCGGCACCAGATGATCGAAGGTCAGATCGTCCCGATCGCCGCAATACTGGCACTGGAAGCGGTCGCGCAGGAAGACGTTGAAGCGCGTGAAGGCCGGATTGCGCGACGGCTTCACGAAGGTCTTCAACGAGACGACGGACGGAAGCTTCATCGAGAAGCTGGAACTGCGCACCTCGACATCGTATTGCGAGACGATGTTGACGCGCTCCAGGAAGACCGCCTTGATGGCGTCCTGCCAGGACCAGATCGACAGGGGGTAGTAGCTCAAGGGACGGAAGTCCGCATTGAGCACCAGCGCCGGATGGGCTTCCGGAGATACGTGGACCGTCAAATCACGCTCCTCGAACTCGCACGCGCTACGGTTGGCGGGTCCGACTCGCTGCGCGTACCGGACCCTTCCCCCACGTCGATATTCTATAGGCCGTGTGTCGGACTTGTGAAGACCACGAGATCCTGACGCGGATTGCCACCTATGGCGATCCGCCGGGCTGCCATGCGGTACCGGGATAACTGCGGACGACGGTCAGGCCGCAGCCCGGGACCCGAGCCGGCCGGCCAGGAATTCTACCGCGAAGGCCAGGCCGGCCTCGTCGATGCCATGGCCGAGGCCGGGCAGGCGGTGCCACTCGACCGGGAGGCCGGCCGCCGTCAGCGTGGCGACCGCCGGCTCCAGAAGGGCGACCGGGACGACATCGTCCTCCTGCCCGTGCAGCAGAAGGACCGGCGGCTTGGAGCGCGCCTCGCCGGCCAGCTCGCGCGGACCGGCGAGCAGGCCGGAGAAGCCGACCAGACCGGCAAAGGCGCGCCGCCGGCGCGGCCCGACATGCAGCGCCATCATGGTGCCCTGGCTGAAGCCGATCAGCGCGGCATCGGCCTCGGTCAGGCCATGGCGGGCCAGTTCGTCGTCCAGGAAGGCGTCGAGCAGCGGGGCGGCCTGATTGACGCCGCGCCAATATTCCGACGGATCGCGGAAGCTGAGCGGGAACCACTGGTAGCCGAGCCCGGTCATGTCGCAGCGCTCCGGCGCGTTCGGCGCCACGAAGGCGGCGGTCGGCAGCGCACGGGCGAAATCGCGGCCGAGTTCGATCAGGTCGTGCCCGTCGGCGCCGTAGCCATGCAGCAGGACGACGAGGCGCTGCGCCGGGCCGCCATAGGCCGGAGCGAGACGGGGACCATCGAGAAGCGGCATGGGCGGGCCTTGGGGCGCGGGGATTGCGGGACGTTGGGGATTTCGGGACTTCGGGATAGGCAGGAACGGGCAGGAACGACGGATCGAAGCGGAAGCGTCAGGCAGGCAAGGTATCGCGGCCCTCTTTGACAGCGGCATAATAGGCCCAGAACAAGCGCGCGGCGACCCCCCGCCATGGAGCCCAGACCTCCGCGATCGCCCGGCACGGCTTCTCGGCCGGGCGCGCCTCCAGGTCGAAGGCGATCCGGACCGCGTGCTGCAGCGCCAGATCGCCGCCCGGCCAGATGTCCGGATGGCCGGCGCAGAACAACAGAAAAATATCCGCCGTCCAGGGGCCGACGCCCGATATGGCGGTCATCACCCGATGCGCCTCCTCGGGCGCATAGGCGGCGACCTGTTCGAGATCGACCGCGCCGGCAACGATCGCCTCGGAGATCGCCCGGAGGGTGCGCACCTTCGGGGCCGAAAGGCCCGCGCCGCGCAGGTCCTCCGCGCTGGCGGCGAGGAGGCGCGCCGGATCGAGCGGATCGACCAGCGCCGCGAAGCGCGTCCAGATGGCGGTGGCGGCGGAGACCGAGATCTGTTGCGCGACGATGATCCGCGCCAGCCCCTCGAAGCCCGGCGGACGGCGCCGCAGCGGGACCGGGCCGGCGCGCGCGATCACGGCCGCGAGCCGCGGGTCGAGATCGGCCAGCGCCGCGAGGCCGGCCGCAATGTCGTCTTCGCTCTCGATCCGCCGCATCCCGTCGCCCTCCGTCTCTGGGATTGGCGCCATCGGGACGCCGGCGTCAAGGCCGGGCGAATCGAATAGCGTGGCCGGCCATGACCCGCCCCGTCTTCCGCTTCGCACCGAGCCCCAACGGCGACCTGCATCTCGGCCATGCCTTCTCGGTCCTGACCAATTTCCGGGCCGCGAAGGCCGCCGGCGGGCGGTTCCTGCTCCGGATGGAGGATATCGACACGACGCGCTGCCGGCCGGAGTTCGAGGCCGGCATCCTGGCCGATCTGGCCTGGCTGGGGATCCGCTGGGAGACGCCGGTCCGCCGCCAGTCCGAGCATTTCGCCGACTACGCGGCCGCCCTCGGCCGGCTGACCGAGATGGGGCTGGTCTATCCGGCCTTCCTGTCGCGCGGCGCAATCAAGGCGCGGGTCGAGGCGGCGGAGGCCGCAGGTCGGACCTGGCCGCGCGATCCGGACGGCGCGCCGCTCGATCCGGGCGACGACCGGGATCTCGACGCCGCCGAGGCCGCGCGCCGGATCGCCGCGGGCGCACCGTTCGCCTGGCGGCTCCGGATGGAAGCGGCCTGTGCTGCGGCCGGCGACGGGCTCACCTGGCAGGAGCAGGGCGAGGGCCCGGGAGGCGAAGGCCCAGGAGGCGAAAGACAGGGGGTCGAAGAACAGGGGGTCGAGACCGGCCGCATCGCCGCCGCGCCGGAACGCTGGGGCGACGTGATCCTGGCCCGCCGCGACACGCCGACCAGCTACCATCTCGCCGTCGTGGTCGACGACGCGCTGCAGGGCGTGACCCATGTCGTCCGCGGCCGCGACCTCTTCCACGCGACCTCGGTCCACCGTCTGCTGCAGCGGCTGCTCGGCCTGCCGGAACCGGTCTACCGGCACCACCGGCTGATTCTGGACGGCGCGGGCCGCAAGCTCTCCAAGTCGCAGCACGACACCAGCCTCGCCGCCCTGCGCGCCGGCGGCGCGTCGCCGGCCGACATCTGCAGGATGGTCGGGCTGGAGCCGGAACCCGGCCGGGACGGCGATCGGACGGCGGCTCAGCCGAACTGAACCACGGCGTTGAAGAGCAGCACCATGGTGAAGCCGGCCAGCGCCGTCGACAGTCCGATCGAGTTCGAGGCCGTGCCGTGGGCGGTGTCGAAGCGGACGGCGAACAGATAGGCGTTGACGCCCGACGGGCAGCCGGCGGTCACGGTCAGGACGGCCGTCCAGAGCGGCGTCAGGCCGAACACGAAATGGGCCAGCACCAGCACGAAGGCGGGCATGACCAGGAGCTTGACCACCGACAGCGCCGCGGCGATGCGGAACTCGCCGAACAGGCCGTAGCGCTTCAGACCGATGCCGAGCGCGAACAGCGCGCAGGGCACGGCCGCGCTGGCGAGCTGGTCGATCACCGTCCGCGGCACGCCGGTCAGCGGCAGTCCGGTCATCCGCCACAGGGCGCCGGCCGCCAGCGCGATCACCAGGGCGTTGGTGATGAGATTGCGCAGGATGCGCTTCAGCACCCGGGCGAGATCGAAGGGTTCGACGGCGCCACGGTCGAGCCGGGCGGCGCGTTCGGTCAGCAGCGTGCCGGTGACCATCATGACCGGCAGATGGACCGAGATCAGCATGAACAGCGGCAGCGCGCCGGCCTCGCCATAGGCCGAGACGATCAGCGGCACGCCGACCATGACGGTGTTGGAGAAGGAGGCGCAGGCACCCGCGATGACGCCCTCGGTGCGCGAGCGCCCGAACACGCGCGTGGCGATCAGGGTGCCGAGCGCCCAGGCGACGATCACGCCGCCGAAATAGGCGAACCACAGCGGCCAGGGCGACTGGTCGGGGAAATGCGCGGTGCCGACGGTGCGGAAGATCAGCAGCGGAATGCCGATCACGTTGACGAAATCGCCGAGCCCGTCCCCGACCCGGTCGCCGACCAGCCCGAAGCGGCTCGCCAGGAACCCGAGCCCGACCAGCCCGAAGACCGGCAGGACGATGACACCGATCTCGGCGAAAGTCATGCGATGTACCAATTGTTGAGCTTGCCGTTTAGCGAAGATTTAAAACCGCCGCGATAGGGTTTTCCGGTCACCAGCCATGCGGAGACGATTTCGTGGCCCGATCACTCGACCCATCTGGCAGGACTGGCGCAGCCGGCCTGGAAGTTCTGGTCGTGGACGACCATGAAATCGCGCGCCGCCTGGCGGAGACCATGCTGGAAGCCTTCGGGGCGGAAGCAACCATGGCGACCTGTGCCGAGGAAGCCGTCGAGCAGGCCGACCGCCATGCCTTCGATGTGGCCTTGATCGACTTCGGCCTGCCCGATCGCGACGGGCTCGATCTTGCCGTCGATCTGGCGTCCCGGCCAGGCACCCGCGGCGCCGCCCTGATTGCGGTGACCGGACGCGCCCGCCCGGCCCTGCTGCCGAGCGTGCTCGCCGGGTGGCTCGAGAAGCCCTACAGCGTGCGCGACCTGCATGCCGCGGTCACCAAGGCACGGGCCTTCCGACACGCCAGCTAGTCTCGCGCCAATCGAAAACATCACTCTTCTTGCAACAGACCTGGACGAAAGTCCGGGCTTGAATACACTCGGACGGGTTTCGTCCACGGAAACGTCAGTACGGAGCGTCCCGGTCATGCGTATCTTCTTTGCCGCACTCCTCGCTGTCCTCCTGCTTCCGTTGATGGGTCCGTCCGCCGAGGCGGCGGTCGAGGCCCGGGTGCAGATTTCGACCCAGAAGATGGTCGTCTATGTCGACGGTCAGCCTGCCAAGGAATGGACCGTTTCGACCGGCCGGCGGGGCTATACGACGCCGACCGGCGACTACAAGGCACAGTGGCTGTCCGCGCAGCACCGCTCGAAAAAGTACAGGAATGCGCCGATGCCGCATTCGATCTTCTTCACCGGCGGCTATGCGGTGCACGGCACCACCGAGGTCGCCCGGCTCGGCAAGCCGGCCTCCCATGGCTGCGTCCGGCTCGCCCCCGCCAACGCCAAGGAACTCTTCGCGCTGGTGCGCGAACACGGGCTCCAGTCGAGCCGGATCGTGATCACCCAGTGACCGCGCCCGCGGCCGTCGCGGATCCTCGGCTCTCGCCGGCCCGCCACGCCGATATGGTTTCCCACGCGGATATGGCCCGTGCTGCGGCTGCCGCCGGACTGGCAGATGCTGCCGGACCGCCGATCCTCGCCGATCGAACGCCGGCGCCACCGCCCGGCGCGAGCCCGGACGACCGCACGCCCGGCGGACCGGACGGGTTGGTCGTCAGGCGGCGGAGCCTCGCCGACGCGGCGGCGATCGAGCCCGCATGGCGCGATCTGGCCTGTCGGGCGCTGGAGCCGAATGTCTTCCTGGGACCCGATGTCCTGCCGGCACGGCTCGCCGCCTTCGCGCCTGAGGCCGAAATGGTCACGGTCGAGGCCCCGGACGGACGGCTGGTCCTGCTCGCCGCCGTCGCCCGCCGGCGCATCGGTTTCGGCCTGACCGGACGCGTGACGGCGCTCTGGAGCGACGATTATGCCCCGCTCGGCACCCCGCTGGTCGCGTCCGACGGCCCGGGCGGCGCCGAGGCGGCCTGGATGGCGCTGCTGTCGGACCTGTCGGACCGGGGTGGCGGTTGGCTCGGTGCCTTCGCGCTGCCCGACCAGCGGCTCGACGGACCGGTGCATGAAGCCTTCGTGCAGGCGGCCCGGCGGCTCGGCCTCGCCTGGGCGCGCCACGGATCGCACGCCCGTGCGGCGCTCGCCGGCCAGCGCAGCCCCGAGGCGCATCGGCTGGCGGCGATCGAACCGCGCCGGCGCAAGGAATATGCGCGTCAGTCCCGCCGGCTCGCCGAACAGGGCCACCTGGTCGCCGACGCGGCGACGGTTCCGGACGAGATCCGGGCCGCCTTCGCCGACTTCCTGGCCCTGGAGGCCGCCGGATGGAAGGGCCGCAGCGGCACGGCGCTGCGACAGGAGCCGGCCGCGCTCGCCTTCGTCGAGGCCGCCGTCGAGGCGCTCGGCCGGGCGGGCGCCCTGACGATCGACCGGCTTCGTCTCGACGGGCGGCCGATCGCGCTCTTGCTGCGCGTCCGCGACGGCGCCGCGGCCTGGCCATGGAAGATCGCCTATGACGAGGCCTATGCCGCGCAGTCGCCCGGCGTGCAGATCATGCTGCAGGCGAGCGCCCGGCTGCTCGACGACCCCGGCTTCCGGCTCGCCGACAGCCTCGCGGTCGCCGGCCATCCGATGATCGAGCATCTGTGGCGCGAGCGCATCCAGATCGGCACGCTGATCGTCGGGCCGGCCGGGCGCGGCCATTTCGGCGTCCGCCTCAAGGGCCTCGAGTTCGAGTTCCACGACCGCGCCCGGGCGCGCGCCCGCGGCCTGCGCGATGCGCTGCGCGCCCGCTTCGGCAGCCGTCGCAAGGCGCAGCGGACCGGACCGCCCGCTTGATCGCCGCGCGCTCGCCTATGAGCCCTGCGGCACCAGGAAGAGCGGCGGCAGGCGGCCGAGCGGGGTGGCGCCGAGCTTCATGCGGCCGTGGTCGAGGGTGAATTCGAGGCTGCGGCCGCCGGGCGGGCCGTCCTTGGCCGGCTTGCCGAACAGCAGGAAGCCGCCGGCGAGTGCCGCCATCTCGGGCGTCACGGTGATCTCGGGCGGGCCGGCGGTGTCCTTGACCGGCCTGCCGTTTGCGGACTTCGGCTTCTCGGCCTTGGCGGGCTCGGCCGCCTCGCCGAGCCGTTCGAGATTGTTGGCGATCAGCGTGATCGCCCCCGACAGCATGCCGTCCGTCTCCAGGCGGATTTCGCCGCGCCCCTCGAGGGTCGCCGGTCCGGCCACCGCCTTGACCGATTTCAGCGCGACGCGCCCGTCGCTGTCGGCCCAATCGGCCAGGAAATGCGGCCCTCCGCCCGGCTCCAGCGGCAGGCGCACGAGGCTCGCGTCGAGCGACAGGTTGACGGCCTCCGGACCGAGGCGCTGGCCGCCCGCCGTGACCTTGCCGGCGGTGACGAAGGCGGCGATGTCGAGACCCTCCACGGCCTCGTCGCGCCGGCCGTGCAGTTCGAGCCTGGTGGCGGCGAGCGTCGCCTCCGGCTGTCCGACCGGCGACCAGCGGCCGTCGAGCGTATCGAAGGAGACCGACGCGCGCTGCAGTTCGCCGTCGCGGAAGCGCAGGCTGGTCTGCATGACGCCCCATTGGGCGGCGAGCTTCGCGCCGGTGCGGGTGGTCGCCGTGACCGGGGCATCCAGTTCGACGATGATCAGGTTCGGCTGATAGACCAGCGCGACCGCGCGCAGGCCGCGGGCGGTAGCCTTGAGGCCGCTGACGCGATCCTCGAAGGTCGGCCCGTCGCAGCGGATCTCGATGCGGAACGGATAGCCGGCCACGCTGCGCTCCGGGCACTCGATCACCAGACCGCCGGCGGCCATCTGGGCGAGCGACCGGTCGATCTCGGTCGAGACCTGGCCGCGGATATAGAACCAGGCGGCGGTCCAGAGGCCTGCGGCGATCAGCACGAGGCCGAGGATCAGCCTGGGTCCGAGCCGTCCCGACGATTTTGCCGTCCCTGCCATCACGCCGAGCCTTTCGCTGCTGCCCGCCCCGAGGCCGGAAGTCCGCATGAACTTCGGACCGGTCGGCGTGCCAAGAAGAAGATACCCGATCCGAGGACCGCGGATCGAGGATTGCGACCGATTGCGGCAGTTCTCGGCCCAGGTCAAGCCGGCCCAGCGCCGGGCGGGCGGCTTACGATGGGCGACCGGCCGGCGATGGACCGGAGCGCCGGACGATCTGACCCGTCCCAAGTCGCGCGCACCGAAGCGATCGGCGGCCGGTCCTTCGGGCTTGCGCATTGCGCTGCCGGCCCGGCCTTGCTAACCCGCGGCAGACTGCGGCTTCGCACGCCAGGCGGATGGGCGGCCACAACGCGGACATGACATGCTGGACGGGCAGGATCTCTGGGTCTTCGGTTACGGCTCGCTGATGTGGCGACCGGGTTTCGATCCGGTCGAACAGGTGCCGGCACGCGTCAACGGCTGGCACAGATCGCTCTGCGTCTATTCCTGGGTCCATCGCGGCACCCGCGAACACCCGGGCCTGGTGCTCGGCCTCGATCGCGGCGGCGCCTGCCGCGGCCTCGCCTTCCGGGTCGAGGCGGCGAAGGCGGCCGCGGTGCTCGCCTATCTGCGCGAGCGCGAACAGGTGACCGCGGTCTACCGCGAGATGGTTCGCCCGGCCGCGCTCGCGGACGGTTCGGGGCGGATCGTGCCGGCGCTCTTCTACGTGGTCGATCGCAGCCATCCCCAATATGCCGGCAAGCTGGCCCTGCCCGATCTCCTCCGTCATGTGCGCCAGGGGCGCGGCATCTCGGGCGCCAATCCGGACTATGTCCTCAACACGGCCGACCATATGGCCGGGCTCGGCATCCGCGACGGCCTGATCGAGGCGCTCGCCGCCGATCTGCGCGTACGGCCGGGCCATTCCCCGGCGGCGGATGTGGACGACGTGGAATAGCGGACCGGCGCGAGCCCGGCACGGCACGGCACGGCATCCGGCCGCATCGGATGGCATTCCGGCGGGCCGGATCGGTGGATAGGGTCAGATCGGCGGCTCCGAACGGTTCGGCGGACCCGAACGGTTCGGCGGACCCGAACGGATCGGCGGACCCGAACGGTTCGGCGGACCCGAACGGTCTCCCTCAGGATCGGTCTCCGAGCGACCGGCCGATCCCGGCGCCGCCGCTGCCGACCCCTCGCCTCAGGAACCGGCGAGGTCGGCCAGGATGGCGGCCCGGGCCTCTTCGTCGCGGGCCAGGAAATGCGCCCAGCAGCGGGTGCGCTCATGCGGGATCGGGCCGAGCGAACGGCCTTGCCGGACGCCGTCGCGATCGATCGAACCGATCCAGACCAGACGCGGCTCGCCATGGGCGGCCTCGCCGTCCGGTTCGACGACGATCAAAAGGACCGCCTCGGCGAGATCGTCGAGCGTATCGGCGGCGACGCTGGAGAACAGATAACGGCGCCCGGATGCCCCGCTCCAGTAGCGGAAGCGATCCGCAAGACCGATGGCACGGGCACTGTCAGGGCTTCCTGCGGTCATGAAGGCGGGACGGCACATCGTTGTCTCCAGTGAGAACATTCATAGAACATTCCCAAGGCTGCCGCAAGCGAATCGGCATGCTGGTTCGTCATGACTGCATGCGTGCGGTCACGGCCCGGCAACAAGAAGACCAGCCAATGTGTCAAATTGACGCGTCAGGATTATTCACGCCGGCGTGACCGGTTTGCGACGGTCCGCCAGATAGCGGGCCGCCGATGGCGGCGCCGGTGGCGGATTGGGGCTCTCCAGGGCCTCGATCGCCAGCGCGTCGGAGGCCGTCTCGATCACGGACTGGAGCCGGGCCATCACCGCCTCGGCCGACAGGCCGGGCTCGATCGGCGGCAGGAATTGCACCACCAGGCGCCCGGGATAGCGAAAAAAGCCGCGCCGCGGCCAAAACAGGCCGGAATTCAGGGCTACCGGCACCAGGGGCGCCTTGGTGGCGCGATACAGAAACGCGACCCCGACCTTGTAGGCCGGCTCCACGCCCGGCGGCCGCCGCGTGCCTTCCGGATAGATCAGCACCGATCGCCCGGCCTGCAGCGCCTCGACCGATCGCTTGGTCATCGCCCGCAGCGCCTCGCGGCCGCCCGCGCGGTCGACCGGAATCATGCCGACCTTGGCGCAGAACCAGCCGAAAACCGGAATCCAGGCCAGTTCCTTCTTCAGGATGAACACGGGATCGTGAAAGAGATGCAGCAGCGCCAGGGTCTCGAAGGTCGACTGATGCTTCGAAGCGACCAGCACGCCGCCGGCGGGAAGATTCTCCAGGCCGCGAATCTCGACGCGGGTCCCGGCGATCGCCTCGAGCAGGACCAGATTCAGCCGCGACCACACCTGGATGCCGGCATGCAGGATGCGCTTGGGCAGCAGCATGGCCGGCAGGAGCACGATCATCCAGACGATCATGTTGATGTAGAAGGCGACGTTGAAGGCCAGAGAGCGCAGGAACAACAGCATCGTCGAGGGGATCCGGGGCGGGGGTGCCGGGGGAAGGTCGGGCGGGAGGATCGCGGCAGCTTCGCGGACGGCGAGACGGGCCGGTGCGCGGCGCCGTCGCCCGACCGGCCCGCATCGCCGCCCGCGGCAGTGTCTCAGGCGCGACCGACCAGTTCCAGGCCGAGGCGGACGCGCGCGAGCATATACTTCACGTATTCGGCCAAGAGAAGCTTCACCGTCCCGGGCCGGCGGTACCAGGTGTCCAGTTCCAGTTCGGGCCGCTTGACCGGGCGCGGCACGAGCCGCACGCCCGGCAGCGAGCTTTCGAGCTCCAGCAGGGCGCGCGGCATATGGTAGGCGCTGGTCACCACGATGAGCGACTCGAAGCCGTTCGCCCGCGCCCAGATGTCGGCTTCCAGGGCATTGCCGGTCGTCGTCTCCGCCTGATGGCCGAGATCGACGCAACAGGCGAACAGCCCCGGATTGGCCTCGGTCGCGCGCTGGATGTCATGGGCGGTGGTCGCCGGATGGACGCCCGAGATCAGCAGCCGGCGCGCGCGGCCCTGTTCGAGCAGTTCGACGGCCAGCTGGACCCGGTCGCGGCCGCCGGTCAGGACCACGATGCCGTCGGCATGATCGTCTGCCGGCGGATAGCCGGTGGCGACGTGATCGGCGAACCAGACGAAGCCGACCAGGCCCGCGGTGAGCGCCAGCGCCGGCAACGCGGCCGCCGCCGCGAGCCCATGCCGCACCCAGCCGCGCCGCCGGTTGGAAGTTTCCGCCGCAGGACCCGACCCGAATGCCGTCATTCACGCCTCGATCGCACGTTGCGGTCCGACGCCATGGGCCGGCGCCGCCGCGATGGCCGGCGGCCCGCCCGGCCGCTCAGTCCATCTGGTTCAGATAGCTGCGCACCGTCAGCCGTGACGTGACGGCGGTCAGTGCGGCCACCAGGGCGACGATCCCGACCGCCCCGAGATAGCCCGTCCAGCCGACCGAAAAGCCGCCGAACAGGGCCTGGGCCTGATCGCTGGCCGCGGTGCCGGGCGTCACCCGGGTGATCCAGTCGGCGACCGCGAAGGCGAGCATCGCGGTCAGACCGCCGGCCGCGCCGCCCTGCAGCCCGAGCAGCAGGAAGTGGCGCTGGAATTCGCGCGCGACGAAGCCGTCCTCCGCGCCGACGAAATGCAACACTTCGATCACGTCCCGGTTCCCGGCCATGGCGGCCCGGGTGGCGAAGACCACCGACAGCACCATCGCGCTGAGCACCAGGATCACCACGAGCCAGCCGGCCACCACCATGGTGCCGGCCATGGTTCTGAGCCGCGCCGCCCAGACGCTGTGATCGTCGAGCACCGCGCCGCGCACCTCGCGCGCCAGCCGGCTGCGCAGGCCGACGAGATCGGTTGCGGCGGGATCGGCGAGTTCCAGAACGATCAGCCGCGGCACGGGCAGGCCGGACAGGTCCAGCCCGGCGCCGAGCCACGGCTCCAGCAGGCGGGCGCTGTCGCGCTCCGACAGGAGGCGCACGTCGCGGACCCCATCGGTCTCGCGCGCGACCGCCATGGCGGCCTGCAGGTTGGCCTCCACCGGCACCCCATCGACGGGCTTCAGCTGGATCGTGACCTCGCGCGACACGTCGAGCTGCCAGCTCCTGGCCGCATCGGAGACCAGCGTCAGCACCCCGAAGGCGAGACAGGCGAGGAAGCCCATGATGGCGACGACCAGGATCAGCGCCCGGCCGGCGACCGCCTGCGGCGGCACCACGGGCACGCTCGGCTGCGAACGCGCGAGGGGGCGCATCGGCCGGCGGGCGCCCGACGGCCCGGCGGCGCGGCTGTTGGTCTTCGGCCCCAGGGTCTTCGGGCCGGTGCGCGCCGGCACCGGAT
>NZ_LJYW01000001.1:4090084-4173913 GCF_001305515.1 Prosthecodimorpha hirschii | reverse complement strand
CCGGCGGCCGGCGCGGCGCCGGAGGCGGCCGGCCGGGACGCGCCCGGGCCGCCGCCCGCCGCTCCGGCCGGCGGGCGCATCTGCGGCGGCAGAGGGGTGGTCACGGGGCGGCGCGGCCGGTCCGGCCCGCGTCCGCCGCCCCCCTCGCCCCCGCCGCCCGGACCGACCGGTTCGCTCATGGCCGCCTCACTCGTCGATCTGGATGCGGCCGTCGGCCAGGATCATCCGACGGGCGTCGAACTGCTCCATGAGCGTCAGGTCGTGGGTCGCGATGACCACGGAGGTGCCGAGCCGGTTCAGTTCGACGAACAGGCGCAGCAGGCGGCGGGCGAGCGGCGGATCGACATTGCCGGTCGGCTCGTCGGCGAGCAGCACTTCCGGCTTGGTGATCAGCGCGCGGGCGATGGCGGCGCGCTGCTTCTCCCCGCCCGACAGCACCGGCGGCAGCACATGCATGCGCTCGCCGAGCCCGACCCAGTTCAGGAGATCGACCACGTCGGCGCGGTACTCGGCCTCCTCCCGCCCGACGACGCGCAGCGGCAGGGCGACATTCTCGTAGGTGGTCAGGTGGTCGAGCAGGCGGAAATCCTGGAACACGACGCCGATCCGGCGCCGGAGCTGCGGCAGGTCGGCGCGGCCGAGCCGCGAGGTCTCGTGGCCGAACACGGTGATCAGGCCCCGCGTCGGGCGGAGCGAGAGGAACAGGAGCCGCATCAGGCTGGTCTTGCCCGCCCCCGAAGGCCCGGTCAGGAACTGGAACGAACGCGGGGCGATCTCGAAGGTGAGATCGCGCAGCACCTCGGGACCCATCCCGTAGCGCAGGCCCACATTCTCAAACTTGATCACGTCCGGCCCTCCCGGGCATGCCGCAGATGGCCGATTCGGGGCACTCCCGATCCGCCATCATCCTATTCAAAACGCCGCCGGGGTGCCACGGGCCGGTCCGCGGCGTCGCGTTTCCGAAAACGCAAGGGTTATGCAGGCCTAATGCGGCGAAACCAGACCGTCCCCGAGGATTTCGGCCGCCAGAAGACCCATGCGGATCACCTGCCCGAACTGCGACACCAGCTATACCGTCCCGGCCGACAAGATCGGGGCGAAGGGACGGACCGTGCGCTGCGCGCGCTGCGGCCTGCGCTGGCACGCGACCCCGGCGGATGACGCCGCGGCGCAGGACCCCTGGCGCGACGGCGAGGCCTCGTTCCGCGCCGAGCCGGCGCCCGAACCCGCCGCCTTGCCGGAACGCCCCGCACCCGCGCGGAGCGAGGACGACCGCCCGTCGCCGCTCCAGCCCCGACCCGAGCGTCCGTCTCCGGACGACCTGGACCGCCCCGAACCGGATGTCCGCCCGCGCGGCGACGCGGCGCCGGCCGTCGACGAGACCGAGACCGAGACCGAACCACCCGCCCCGACGCCGACCCGGGCCGCAGAGACCGAGGATGCTGGGACCGATCTCGCGACGGTCGCCGACGGCCCGGCCGACCTCCCGGACGAGCCATCGGCCCGCGCTGCGCTCGTCCCGGTCGGAGCGGCACCCCGGCCCCCCGCGGGCGAGCGGGCATCCGATGCCGGCGGACGCGCGCCGGAACCGAGCGCGAAGGCCGACGGCCACGGCGATGTCGAAAGCCTCGCCAAGCGGCCGTCGATCCGGGTCAAGCGCCCGCAGAAGCGGCGCATCCGCCTGCCCAATCTCGACTATCGGGCCAGCTACACCGCCGCGAAGCCCTGGATCGGCCTTGGCCTGTTCGGCCTCGCCATCCTGCTGCCGCTCGTCACCATCGCGATGCGCTCCGCGATCGTGGAGGCCATGCCGAGCATGGCCGGGCTCTACCGGGCGATCGGCTTCGAGGTGAACCTGCGCGGCCTCGTCTTCCAGAAGATCGAGACCATCCGCGAACTGGAGAGCGGCCAGCCCGTGCTGGTCGTCGAGGGCGAGATCAGCAATCCGACCGATGCCGCCCGTCCCCTGCCCTCGATCCGGCTCGCCCTGCGCGGCGACGACCGGCAGGAAATCTACGCCTGGTCGGTCGATCCGAAGGCCACTTCGGTATCACCCGGTGCTAGCGTGCGCTTCCGAACCCGCCTCGCCGCCCCGCCCGACGATGCGCGCGACGTGCAGATCCGCTTTACCGAACGCAGGAGCCGGCAGGCAGCCCATCCATGAAGACATCCGATATCGAAGTCCTGTTTCCGGCCGAGGAAATCGCCGGACGCAATGCCGCTCTGGCCCGGGAGATCCACGACGCCGGCTATGTCGAGAACGTGCTGGTCGTGGCGGTGTTGAAGGGCAGCTTCGTCTTCGCCGCCGACCTGATCCGGGCGCTGCATTTCGCCGGCATCTCGCCGGAGGTGGATTTCATGTCGCTGTCGAGCTACCGGGAGGGCACCACCTCCTCGGGCGTGGTCACCGTGATCCGCGACATCGAGACCGCCGTGCAGGGCCGCAACGTCCTGCTGGTCGACGACATCCTGGAATCCGGCCGGACGCTGGCCTATGCCAAGCAGACCATCGCAGAGCGCGGCGCCGCCCGCGTCGGCGTCGCGGTGCTGCTCGACAAGCCGGGCAAGCGCGTCGCCCCCATCGAGGCCGATTTCGTCGGCTTCGTCTGCCCGGACAAGTTCGTGGTCGGCTACGGCATGGATGCCGGTCACGCCTTCCGCGAATTGCCGTTTATCGGGTATGTAAGGGAGGGGGACTGATTCGGCCGGCAAGGAGCGTCGCCATGGCGCGCATACTCCTCGTAGAGGACGACGATTCCGTGCGCGCTTTCGTCAAGCGCGCGCTGGAATTCGACGGGCATGCGGTCCTGCCCACCGAAGATGGCGCCACGGCGCTGGAGGTCCTGCGTCGCGAAAAGGGCGCCTTCGACCTGATCGTGTCCGATATCAAGATGCCGGTCATGGACGGGATCGCGCTGGCGCTGAATTCCGCGCGCGACTTCCCCGACCTGCCGCTCCTCTTGATGACCGGCTATGCCGATCAGCGCGAGCGCGCCCATGGGCTCGACCACCTGGTCCGCGACGTGGTCCTGAAGCCCTTCAGCCTGGCCGATATCCGCCGCGCGGTCGGCGCCGCACTGGCCCCGCCGGACGCCACGGTGGCGGTCGCCTGAGGGCGGCCGCATCGGCCGCCGGCCTTCTCCCCACCTGAGGGTGGCCGCATCGGCCGCCCCTTTCTCGCCTCCTGAGGGCGACCGCATCGGCCGCCCCCTTCTCCCCATCGACATGCGGTCCCCGGCCCGGGCAGGACGTGCCTCCGGTCAGGCCGAAAGCGGATCGGCATCCGACGGACGGGACTCCGGCGCATGGGCGTCCGGAGACGGCTGCGAGAGCTTCGGCGGCGCCTCGATCCGGAACCAGGCGACATAGAGGGCGGGCAGGAACAGCAAGGTCAGAACCGTGCCGACGATGATGCCGCCCATCATCGCATAGGCCATCGGACCCCAGAAGATTTCGCGCGAAATCGGAATGAGCGCGAAGCTGGCGGCCGCGGCCGTCAGCAGGATCGGCCGCATCCGGTGCTCGGTCGCGTCCCTGACCGCATTCCAGGCGTCCATGCCCTCGGTCCGCAAGGTCTCGATCTGGTCGACCAGGATGACCGAGTTGCGGATCAGGATCCCGATCAGCGCCAGCACGCCCAGGATCGCCACGAAGCCCATCGGCGCGCCGCTCGGCAGGAGCGCCGCGACCACGCCGATGATCGCCAGCGGGGCGACGGCGAAGACCAGGAACAGCCGGCTGAAGCTCTGCAACTGGATCATCAGGATCGTCGCCATGGTGAACAGCATCAACGGCGCGACGGCCGCGATCGGACCCTGGCTCTGGGCGCTCGCCTCGACGGAACCGCCGATCTCGATGCGATAGCCGGCGGGCAGCTTCGCCTTGAACGCCTCGACCTTCGGCTCGAGAGCCTGGACCACCGTGGCCGGTTGGATCGCATCCTTGATGCCGGCCTGGACCGTGATGGTCGGCACGCGCGACCGCGTCCAGACGACCGGCTGCTCGACCTCGTAACGGAAGGTCGCGACGGCGGCGAGCGGAACGGAACGACCGTCCGAGGTCGGCAGCTGCAGGCTCGCCAGCCCGTCCACCGAACTGCGTTCCGCGGCGACGGCCCGGCCGACGATGTCGATGAGGTAGACGTCGTCGCGCACCTGCGTGACCGTCGTCCCGCCGACGATCCCGTTCAGCAGGGAGGCGATCGTCTCCGACGAGATGCCCAGCTGCCGGGCGCGATCCTGCATCACGTCGACCTTCACGACACGCGCAGGTTCGCTCCAGTCGAAGATGATCTCGCCCAGATGCGGGTTGCTCGCCATGACGCTGCCGAATGCCATGGAGATCTCGCGGACCTTGCGGATGTCCGGCCCGCTGACCCGGTAGGCGACCGGACGCCCGACCGGGGGTCCGATATCCAGCAGCTTCACATAGGCATCCGTATTCGGGAACGTCTTCTGAAGATACTCCGTGAACTGCGTCTTCAGGCGGTCTCGCGCCTCGATGTCCTTGGCGATGATCACGGTCTGCGCAAAGGATGGACTGCTGGGCTGAACGTCGAAGGACAGCAGGAAGCGCTTGGCGCCTTCGCCGATATAGCTCGACCAACGAACGACGCCGTCGTTCCCGGTCAGCTGCTCCTGCTCGAAGCGCGCCACCTGGGCCGACGTCTCGGCGATCGCGGCGCTCTGCGGCAGGTTCCAGTCGACGATCAGCTCGGTTCTGTCCGACGAGGGGAAGAACTGCTGTTGCACGAACTGCATGCAGTAGACCGAGACCAGGAAGGTGACGAGCGTGCCGCCGATGGTCAGCCAGCGCCAGCGCATGCAGACATCGAGGACGGCTGCGAAGGCCACCCCGAACGGGCCCTTCGAGCCGTGATGCTGCTTCATCGTCTTGGGCAGGATGGCGACGCCCAGAAGCGGCGTGAACAGCACCGCGACGATCCACGACAGCACGAGCGACGTGGCGATGACCACGAACAGCGTGAAGGTGAACTCGCCGGCATTGCTGTTGTTCAATCCGACCGGGATGAAGCCCGCCACCGTGACCAGCGTGCCGGTCAGCATCGGAAAGGCCGTGGAGGTATAGACGTAGGTCGCCGCCTTCTTGAGGTCGTCCCCGGCCTCCAGCCGCGCGACCATCATCTCGACCGCGATCATCGCATCGTCGACCAGCAGGCCGAGCGCGATGATCAGGGCGCCGAGCGAGATGCGCTGCAGCGAGATGCCGGAATACTCCATGATGATGAACGTCATGGCGAGAACCAGCGGGATCGCGACCGCCACGACCAGGCCGGCGCGGACGCCCAGGCTGACGAAGCTGACCACGAGCACGATGGCCACGGCCTCGAACAGTGCCTTGGTGAAGCCGGACACCGCCTCTTCCACGACCTTCGGCTGATCGGAGACGAGGTGCACCGAGATGCCGACCGGCAGTTCGGCTTCGATCCGTTCGATCTCCGTCTCGAGGGCCTTGCCGAAGGCGAGGAGGTTGGCGCCGCTCTTCATGCCGACCGCCAGGCCGATGGCGGGCTGGCCGTTGTATCGGAACAGCGTGCTCGGCGGATCGGCATAGCCGCGCGTGATGGTCGCCACGTCGGACAGCCGGAAGAACCGGTCGTTGACGCGCAGATTGATGTTGCGCAGGCTTTCCTCGGAGGCGAACTGCCCGCTGACCCGCACGCTGACCCGTTCGGCCCCGGCCTGGATCACGCCCGAGGGCGTGACGGCATTCTGCGCCTGGAGGGTCTGGACCACGGTCGTCTGGGAGATGCCGTAGGCGGCGAGCTGCCGGGGCGAGAATTCCAGATAGATCACTTCGTCTTCGGCACCGACCAGATCGACCTTGCCGACATTGGTCACGGTCAGGATCTTGGCGCGCGCATCCTCGACATAGTCGCGCAATTCGCGCTGGCTGAAGCCATCCGCCGTGAAGGCATAGATGTTGCCGAACACGTCGCCGAAATCGTCGTTGAAAGCCGGCCCGACCACGCCGCTCGGCAGATCGGACTTGATGTCGTTGACGATGTTGCGCACCCGCGCCCAGACGGTCGGCACGTCCCGGCCCTTGGTCGTGTCGCGCAGATTGACGAAGATGATCGTCCGGCCCGCCACCGACATGCTGCGGGTATAGTCGAGCTGCGGCAGCTCCTCGAGCTTCTTCTCGATCCGCTCGGTGACCTGCTTGATGGTTTCCTCGACCGTGGCACCCGGCCAGGACGCGGAGATGATCATGGTCTTGATGGTGAAGGACGGATCCTCCTCCCGCCCGAGGTTCAGATAGGAAAAGAACCCCGCCAGCGAGAAGACCAGCATGAAATACCAGAGCAGCGACCGGTGGTTCAGGGCCCAGGCCGAGAGATTGAAGCCCTTCATCGCACCGCTCCGTCCATCTTGACCCTTTGCCCCTCGACGAGGCTGTGCACGCCGGCCGTGACCACCCGCTCGCCCTCCTTCAGACCTTCCAGCACGACCCATTGCCCGTCGGACGCCGGCCTGACCTTGACCGGTCGCGCCGTCACGCGATCGCCGTCCGCCGGCACGACCCAAACCGAGGTCTTGCCGTCCCGCTCCAGCACGGCGGTCTTCGGCAAGGCCAGGAAGGCGGCGTCTTCGCCTGGAAACGGCACGCTCACGATCGATCCGAGTCTGAAACTCTCGCCGGGAGCCTGCAGGGCGATCTTGACCCGGCGCGAACGGGTGGCCGCATCGGCGAGCGGAGCGACTTCGCGAACGACGCCGTCGGCCTGGATGCTGGGCTTCAGCTGCAGCGCGACCCGGAACGGCTCGCCGAGCGTCAGGCGGCCGGCCAGCGTGTCCGGCAGGTCGACGACGGCATCGCGCAGGTCCGGACTGGCGACCCTGACCACCCCCTGCCCGGCGGCGACGACCTGGCCGGCATTGGCCGAGACGGCCGTCACCACGCCATCGAACTCGGCAACCAGACGCGCGTAGCCGAGCTGCTCGTTCGCCTTCTCGAGCGCGGCCGCGGCCTGGACCGCCGCCGACCGGGCGGCCTGCAGAGACTCCTCGGCGGAATCGAGGTCGGCCTGGGACGCCGTGTTGGTCTGGCGCAGCAGCCGCTGCCGCGATTCCGCGCCGATGGCATTGGCGAGCGTCGCATTCGCCCCGGTCAGCGCCGCCTGGGCGGCATCGACGGATTTCTGCAGCACGGGCGTGTCCAGCGTGGCGAGGAGCATGCCCTTGGTCACCGTATCGCCGACATCGACGGGCCGGCTGACGATCCGGCCGAGGAGGCGGAAGCTGTGGTCGGTGCTGACCTGAGGCTGGACCACCCCGGTGAAGACCGGGGCCTGATCGCGGAACGGCTTGATCACGGTGAATTTCACCGGCCGGACCGGCGCCTCGGCCTTGTGATCCTCGGCCCCGCAGGCGGCGAGCGGCAGCATCAGTCCGGCGATGAGAAAGAGTCGGATCATCGGGATGCCGTCTCCTCTGCGATGGCGACAGTCTGTCCGGGCCGCAGCAGCTTGGTGCCGTCGACCACGATCTTCTCTCCCTCCGACAGGCCACCGTCCGCAATCACGGTATCGGCCCCATAGGAGCGGACGACGATGGCGCGCGGCGTGACGCTGCGGGTCGCGGGGTCGAGGACCCAGACGGCCGGCTTGCCGGCGTCGGCGGTGAGCGCGGCCGCCGGCAGCACGAAAACCAGCGGAGACGCGATGCGGCCCGTGCCGCTGACGGCCGCGCCGAGCGTCATGCGGGCGGGAACCTCGTCGAGGCCGATCTTGACGCGGACCGTTGCGGTTTGGGCATCGACGGTCGGCGCCACCTGGCGGACCGCCCCCTTGGCCATCACGGCGGGATCGGCAACCAGGCGCACGACGATCTCGACCGGCTCGGCGGCCTTGCCCTCCAGAAGCAGGCCTTCGTAGATGTCGAACAGCGCGTCGCGCGGCCCGTCCCAGGCGATCGAGAACATGGTGCTGGCCGCCTGTGCGGTCTCGCCGACATCGAGCAGCCGGGACGTGACGATGCCGTCCGCATCCGCCTTCAGCTCGGCAAAGGAGAGCGTCTCCTCGGCGCTGGCCAGCTGTGCACGTGCCGAATCGGCATTGGCCTGCGCAACCTTCATCGCCCGGTTGGCCTGGTCGAAATCGCGCCGCGTGGCGAAGCCCTGGGCGAACAGCGATTGCGACCGCTCGAAGGCCGCCGTCGTCTGGCGGACCTGCGCGTCGGCGGCCACGACGCCGGCCTGCGCCGACTGCACGTCGGCGGCCTGGGTGCGGGTATCGAGACGGGCCAGCACCTGGCCCTTTCGGACATGGTCGCCGACATCGACGAGCCGCTCCACGATCCGCCCGCTGGTGCGGAACGACGTGGCCGTCTCGGTGCGGGCGGCGATCGTCCCCGTCAGCGTCACCGTCTGATCGACATGGACAGGCCGGACGGCGGCGATGCGGACGGTGCGCGGCGGCGCCGAGCGGGCGGACGTGTCCGGCTGGCACGCCGCCAAAAGCGGGGCCGCGATGACGGACAGGCCGATCAACGCGTTTCGAAGGGTCACTGCCATCTTTCTCTCCGATCGGAATTCCGTCCGAAAGGTGCCGGCGCCGGAGATCACGGCGCCGGGCGTGCAAAAGTTTTGGAAACGGATAAGTTTCCGTATTGACAGAAACCGATCGGTTTCCAAATGTCAAGGGATGATGGACACACCCGCATCACCGCCTCGTGACAGGCGAAAATCCGGACGCCCGCCGGCCTTGTCCGATGCGGAGCGCCGGCAACGGATCCTGGCTGCCGCCGAGGAGCTGTTCTTCGCCAACGGCTACGCCGCGACCAGCATGGACGATGTGGCGCGCGCCTGCAGCATGTCGAAGAAGACGATCTACCTGTTCTTCGAGAACAAGCAGGCCCTGTTCTCGGAACTGATCGACGTGGCGATCGGTGCGCTCCCAAGATACATGGTGAATGGCGATGACCATGACATCGATGGGGCAGACGTTATCCGAAACGTCTTAACGGATTTGTCCGCGGTGCTGCTCAACCCGCGCCAGCTGGCTCTGGCCCGGCTGGTCATCGCCGAGGCCCCGCATTCGCCCGAGATGGCCGAGAGCATCGGCGATCGCGGCATCGATCAGGCCGAACAGATCCTCGTAGAGGTGCTCTCGAAGCTGCAAGAACGGGGAATGATCCGCGGACCTGTGGACCTGGAACTCGGCCAGATCCTGATCGGCGCCACGATCGGCGACTTCGCCTTCAAGACCCTGATCGCGCTCGAGCGGTCACCGACCGAGGCGGAAATCGCAGCCCGAATCGATCGCCTGATCGCGCTCCTGCGCGGCGGCGCCTTCGGCTTCGACGCCAAGACCGCAAGCCCGCGCTGAGCACCCCGTCGACGGCTCCGCGGGACCTCCAGCGGCCGCTACGGCTCCATCGCGTCGACGAAGGGCGCCCGCGACATCGGCACGGCGCCGTTGGCGGTGATCAGCACCTGCTGCTCGAGCTTGACGCCCTCCCGGCCGCCGACCGCGCCGATATAGCTTTCGACGCAGACGACCATGTTCTCCTCGAAATGGCCGTCGTAACCCCAGTCGGCATAGTCCTCCAGATAGGCGACCGTCGGGTATTCGTCGACGAAGCCGACGCCGTGGATCATCATCATGTAGCGGTTGGGCACATAGGCCTCGGGCACGGCCCAGCAGCGCTCGGAGAAGTCGCGGAAGCCGAGGCCCGGCCGGATCAGCTCGATATTGGTCAGCACCTGCTCCTGGGCGATCTCGTAGAGCGCGCGCTGGTCGGCGCTCGGACGCTTGTCCGGGCAGACGAAACTGCGCGAGATATCCGCGAGATAGCCGAACGGGCCGACCATGTCGGTATCGAAGGCGACGATGTCGCCGGCCTGGATCTCCCGGTTGCCGCATTCCTGGAACCAGGGATTGGTGCGCTCGCCCGAGGCGAGCAGGCGGCATTCGATCCATTCGCCGTCATGGGCGATGTTGGTCTCGTGCAGGATCGACCAGACTTGGTTCTCGGTCAGGCCCGGCCGCAAGGCCCGGCGGATGCGGTCGACCGCGATGTCGCAGACATCCATCGACAGCTGCAGGCACATGATCTCGTCCGGCGTCTTGATCATGCGCGCCTGTTCGAGCGGCTCCTGGGCGTCGTAGAGCCGGATGCCGGCATCGACCAGGCGCTGCGCGCCCCAGGGCTCGCAGCGGTCGACGGCGAGGCGGCGGTTGCCGGCGCCATGCTCGGCCATCAGGGCGATGATCTCGTTGGCCCACAGCGCGGTCTTCTCCTCGGTGCGCGGGCCGGCCAGGAAGTAGAACCAGGGGATCGAGGTGCGCAGGTCGTCGATCGTGTCGAGGCCCTCGGTCAGGTGGCGGGTGGTGCCGAATTCGAACATCACCACCGGCCCGTCGGTCGCCACGAAGACGTAGCGGCCGGGGGCGTGCATGGTCCAGACCGCCATGTTGCGCGAGCCGGTGGCGTAGCGGATGTTCATAGGATCGCTGAGCAGCGCGCCGGCATAGTCGCGCTTGGCCAGTTCGCGCCGCAGCCGGGCCAGCCGGTCCTTGCGCAGCCGCGCCTCGTCGATCTCGGCGATCCGCGCCCGGATGTCGAGCCCGAGCGGCGCCGCCTCGACCGGCTCCGTCGCCGCATCGAGAAGCACCGGTTCGTTCAGCGGACGGTTCAGCGCGGCATCGCGAATGCGGCTCATGGCGGCGGCTCCCGGATTGGACGGGACCAGTGTGGCGGCGCCCGCGCCGGCCCGCATGACCGGTTGCGTCGGCTCGATGTCGCCGAAACGACAAGCCCCGGCGGATAGATGCCGGGACGTGCGGGTCCCTCACTCGCTCCTGAGCAGCCGCTCCAGATAGTCGAGTTCGAATTGCGGGCGCGCGTTCTCGCCGAGGCGGCGGCGGATATCCTCCAGGATGCGGCGGGCGCGCTGCACGTCGATCTCGTCCGGCACCTTGACGGTGTTGGAATAGTCCGGACCGTCATGGCGGCGCGGGCGGCCGAGCGGGTCGTCGTTCATCGACGACTGGCCTTCCGGCCCGACGCCGGGCTGGCCCTGTCCCTGGCTCTGGGCGAGCTGGTCGGCGAGTTCGCGCGCGCCCTGGCGCATCGCGTCGAGGGCGCGGCCCTGAGCGTCGGTGGCCTGACCGGTGCGGCCCTGGCCGAGCGATTCGCCGGCCTCGCCCATGGCCTCGTCGGCCTCGCCGAGCGGCCCCTCGCCCTGCCCTTGCGCCTGACCCTGGCCCTGGCCGCGTTCGCCCTGCTGGCCGCGACCCGGCTGGCGGCCCTGCTGCCCCTGGCGACCCTGCTGGCCCTGCTTGCCTTCCTGGCCCTGCCGGCCCATGCCCTGCTGCTGCATCTTGTCCTGCAATTCGCGCAGGGCCTGCTGCAATTCCTTCTGCTTGTCGCGCAGCTCGCGCATGGCCTGGGCGAATTCCTCGGGCGTCATGGGCTTTTCGCCCTGCTGCTGCCCGCGGCGGCTCTGGCTCTGGCGGTTGCGCGGATCGGCGCGATGGGTCCGGTCCATCAACTGCTGCTGGCGCTGGATCATCTCGCCGAGGCGGTCGAGCGCCTCCGAGGTCTCGTTCTGCTCGCCCTGCTGCCCCTGCTGCGGCCGGCCGGCCTGCAGGTTCTCGAGCATCTGCTGCAATTGCGACAGCATCTGCTTGGCGGCGTCGCGCGAACCGGTCCGGGCGAGATCCTCGATCCGGTTCAGCATCCGGTCGAGATCCTGCTTGCGCATGGTGCGCTGGTTCGGGTCGGTCGGCAGGCGGGCCTGCGGATTCTGCTGCGCGCGCTGGGCCAGTTCGCGCAGATAGCGGTCGAGCGCCTCGCGCAATTCCTGCGTCAGCTTGGCGATCTCCTGCTCGGAGGCACCGTTCTCCAGCGCCTTCTTGAGCGCCTCCTGGGCGTCGCGCAGCGCCTTCTCGGCGGCCGACAGGTCGCCGTCCTCGATGCCGAGCGCGACGGCCCACATCAGATCGAGCGCGGCCTTCAGGTCGTCGTCGGTGCGCGCATTGATCAGCGTCCGATGGACCATCCGCATGCCGAGATAGTCGGCCGCCTTCTCGTAGAACTTCTCCGGCGCGATCATCAGCGCATCGACGGCGTCGGTCACCCGCGGCGCCCGATTGGCGTCGAGCGCGAGCATGCGCCGCTGCTCGACGAGCGCGCGCGCCAGCGGCTTGGTGAAGGCCTTGGCCGGCAGCTTGAATTCGGTCGGCGCCGAGCGCCCCTCCTTGCCGGCGTCGTCGCGGGCGACCAGCACCATGCGGACGGTCGCCCCCGCCCAGGGATGGTTGGCGAGATCGCGGAAGGTCTGCGCCTGGCCGGTCTTCGCGCGGCCCTGCGGCAGGGTGAGCGGGAATTCGGGCGGGCCGACCAGCGGGCGCACCGCCTGCGCGGTCGACGCGATCTTGAAGCTGTCGGCGGCCGGCTCGAACTGCGCCTCGGCGGCGGCGACGCCGTAATCGTCGGAGACCTCGTAGGCGAGCTTGACGGCGCCGGTGCGCTGCACCTCGGGCCGGTCCAGAAGGCGGATGGTCGGTGCCTGGTCGGGGTCGACCGAGAAGCGCCACTCGGCGGCCGCGCGATCGCCGCGCGCGACCGTCACGGTCGCCGCCTCGGCCAGCGCATGCTCGAAATCCGCCGGCACCTCGGGGCTCCTCTCCCCGGGCCGGGCGGCCGCCTTGACGACGGCGCCGTCCTTGGCGTCGGGCTCCTTGCGGGCGACGGCAACGATGCCCTTGGCGGTCTTGACCGAAACCGCAACCTCCGCGCCGGTGCGGCCTGAGGACGGCGCGCGGACCACGATGACGCTGCCTTCCGGCACGCGGATCGACCCGTCCGGCTCGGTCGCCGGCGGGGTCTCGCCGGTCAGGTAGACCGGTGCGCGGCCGGTATAGGCGGGCGGGGTGACCCAGGCATCGAGCCGGGCCGGCGCCACGGCGGGCAGGCCCGCGCCCGAGAAGGCGGCCGTGATCCGCGGGACCCGCTCGCCCGCGCCGGTGAACAGCGAGACGAACACGATCAGCCCGAGGCTGGTGCGGAGCGCGTAGCGGTCGCGTCGGGCGAGCCCGGGATGCGGCAGGCCGGCATCCATCCGGTCGAGACTGCGCGACAGGCGGGCGCGATGGGCGGCCCAGAGCGCCTGCGCGACGGCGTCGGCCTGCGGCGGCAGCCTGTCCTCCCAGGCCGCGAGCGGGCGATGACGATAGCCGGAGACGGTTTCGACGCGGGCGAGCGCGCGATCGCGGCTCGGCAGGCGGAAACCGCGGAAGGCGAGCAGGGAGGCCAGCAGCGCGACGCCGAACAGGCCGACCAGCGACAGCCGAACGGCATCCGGCACGGCGAGCCACAGACCCAGCCAGGAGACGGCGACGAAGGCGGCCAGCACGCCGGCCGGCCAGGCGAGCCGGGGCCAGAGATCCTCCCAAAGCAGCGCGAGGCGCGCGCGCCGGACCGCGACGGCAATGCGGCGATCGAGGCTGTCGGAATGGACTTCGGATCCGGCCGGGCGGCCGCCGTCACGGGCTTGGTCTTCGGTCGGGCGCGTCGTCAACGACCTCTCCTCGCTTGGGGCCCCTCGCCCCAGTCTCCCCCCGGTCCGATCCCATCGGCCGGCGCTCCCCCGAGCGCCGCCGGCTCACGAAAATGTTCCACACTTGGGCGTCCGCGTCCACCGACCCGGCCGCCGCGCGGGCTCACGATCCCGGCATGACCGGCGGCTGACCTTGGCTGGGAGACGGGGGCCGAACGAGATCATGGGCTTGCCGGCCGGCGCCGGTCCGCGCGGCCCGTCGCCCGTCTTGCCGTCATCGGACCAGCCTGTAGGCTGCGGCTCCGGCCCTGCGGAAACCAGAGAGGTCCCCATGCGAATCGCCCTTGCCGTCGCCCTCATCCTGTCGGCGCCGCCGCTCGCCCTTGCCGCGGAGGCCAAGCCGCCCCGCACGGCGGAAGGCACCATCCTGTCCTTCGAATGCGGCGACAACTGCTACCTGACCATCCGCAGCGGCGGCCGCAAGCTGACCGGGCTGTGCACCGCCAAGGCCTGCGAGCCCTGGAACGACGAAACGCAGATCCCGAAAAAGCTGATCGGAAAGGCCGTCCGCGTCACCATCACGCAGGGCAAGCAGGTCGACGGCGAAGGCAACGTCATGGGCGAGACCGACGCCTTCTCGAAAATCGAATTCAAGTAAGTCCCCGGGGCGAGAAGGCGCGGACCGGCGCCGGCCGGCCCGGCCTGTGCCGCGCCGACTCCTGCCGGGCCTGTCCAGGCCGGCTCCGCCCGCCCGGCTCACTCGTCTTCGGGCTTGTGGATTCGCGGCCCGAGCAGGGGATCGAGGACGAAATCCCGCTTCGGCTTGACCGGCTCGCTGGATTTCGGACCCGACAGGGCGACCTCGGAATTCGGCGGCTGATCGGGCGTGAATTGCGGCTCCCCGCGCCGGCCGCAGGCGCCGAGGCTGAGGGCCGCGACGAGAAGGGCCGCGAGAGCGAGGGCCGGTCGGGCGTGGCGCATGGCTTCGGAACTCGGACGACAGGTCTGGGACGGGCGACGCGGCGGATCATAGACCAGACCATGATGCATTTCGACGGAAACGCATCATGCCGGCTGCGCTTTCGGCGGATGCTGCTCAGCGTGCGCCATCGCCCCTCAGGCGGGCAAGCCAGCCGGCGGCCTCGCGCGCGACATTGTCCGGTGCGGTCCCGCCGAAGCTCGTCCGGCTGACGACCGAGCGTTCGACCGTCAGCACCGAATAGACTTCGTCGGTGATGCCGGCATGGATCGCCTGCATTTCGGCGAGCGTCACCTGATCCAGCCCGACCTCGCGCGACGAGGCCAGCGCGACGATGCGGCCGGTCACGTGATGGGCCTCGCGGAACGGGATGCCGAGCCGGCGGACCAGCCAGTCGGCAAGGTCGGTCGCGGTGGCGTAGCCGGAACCGGCGGCGGCCTTGAGCACGGCCGGATCGGGCTGCAGGTCGCGGATCATGCCGGTCATGGCGGCGAGCGCGAGGGAGAGCGATTCGAGCCCGTCGAAGATCTGTTCCTTGTCCTCCTGCATGTCCTTCGAATAGGTCAGCGGCAGGCCCTTCATGATCATGGTCAGCGCATTGAGCGACCCGACGATGCGGCCCGTCTTGGCGCGCACCAGTTCGGCCGCATCCGGATTGCGCTTCTGCGGCATGATCGACGAGCCGGTCGTGAACTTGTCGGAGAGCTTCACGAAGCGGAACTGGGCGGAGGTCCAGATGACGATCTCTTCGGCCAGCCGCGACAGGTGCATGGCGGCGATCGAGGCCGCCGACAGCGCCTCGAGCGCGAAATCGCGGTCGGCGACGCTGTCGAGCGAATTGGCGGTCGGCCGGTCGAAGCCGAGCGCGGCGGCGGTCCGATGGCGGTCGATCGGGAAGGAGGTGCCGGCCAGAGCGGCCGCGCCGAGCGGGCATTCGTTGAGCCGGGCGCGGGCATCGCGCATCCGGCCGCGGTCGCGGGCCAGCATCTCGACATAGGCCAGCATGTGGTGCCCGAAGGTCACCGGCTGGGCCGACTGCAGATGCGTGAAGCCCGGCATCACGGTGCCGGCATGTTCGGCCGCGCGCTCGGCGAGCGCGGTCATCAGATCGGCGATCTGGCCGTCGATATGGTCGAGCGTGTCGCGCACCCAGAGCTTGATGTCGACGGCGACCTGGTCGTTGCGCGAGCGCGCCGTGTGCAGGCGGCCGGCCGCCGGCCCGATCAGTTCGGCGAGCCGGGATTCCACGTTCATGTGGATGTCCTCGAGGCTGCGCTTGAATTCGAAGGTGCCGCTCTCGATCTCTGACAGGATCGTGTCTAGACCGGCCGCGATCTTCTCGGCATCGTCCGCGGCAATGATGCCCTGGGCCGCCAGCATGGCCGCATGGGCCTTGGAGCCGCGGATGTCCTGGGCATAGAGCTTCTTGTCGAAGCCGATGGAAGCGTTGATCTCCTCCATGACCGCATCGGGTCCGCTCGAAAACCGTCCGCCCCACATGCGATTAGACATGGATCCACCTCGATTGGCCGTGACCGGCCGCCCCATGCGGGCGCCGGACGTGAATTCCGGATGATGCGATGACCGAATCCCCGAAGACATCCCCGAAGATGCTGGCCCTGGTGACCGGAGCGCTCGCGGCCGGCGCGGCGCTCGTGGTCGGGGCGATATACGGGATCGGAGGCTTCGAGCGCAACGCCACGGCGGAGGCCGGATGCGCGCAATCGACCGCGGCGGCGGGCCGGATCACGCCGCTCGCCCGCGGCCATGTCGCCTCGCTGATCCCGGCCGCGAGCCCGCTCTCCGTCGCCGACCTGACCTTCACCGGGCCGGACGGGCAGCCGATGCGGCTTTCCGACTTCCGCGGCCGCACGGTGCTGCTCAATCTCTGGGCGACCTGGTGCGTGCCCTGCCGGCTGGAAATGCCGGCGCTCGACCGGCTGCAGGGCCAGCTCGGCTCGAAGGATTTCCAGGTCGTCGCGGTCAATCTCGACACCAAGGACCCGGACAAGCCGAAGCGCTTCCTGCAGGATACCAAGATCGAAAAGCTCGGCTGGTATGCCGATCCGAGCATCGGCCTGTTCAAGACCCTGCAGCAGCGCGGCCGCTCGCGCGGCATGCCGACCACCATGCTGGTCGGGCCGGACGGCTGCGAGATCGGCACCATGAACGGACCGGCCGAATGGGATCATGCCGATGCGGTCCGGCTGATCACGGCCGCCATGACGCCGTGAGGCGCGACGCCCTCAATGTCGGATAGCAGGCCGGTGCTCGTCACACCGTAACGTCAAGGAGTGCGCCCGGCTGGCCGGCAGCGGCCGTCAGGATCTCAAGATTATCCTGAGCAGACTGAAGCAGATCGGCCACAGCCTTGCCGCTCTCGGCATTGTCCTTGATCATCTTCGCGGCGATGATATCCGCTCGGGATACTGTCTTCGCGACGCTCATCGTGGTCGCGAGCGAAACCATATCCATCGGCTGAGCCCCATGAAGGGGGCGAGGGCACGCAAAACCTTCGATCCCCGCCGAGGCAGACCATCGCAGATCCTCGTAAACGAAATCTTTCGGCGCTGCGATGCGCGATTATTTTTTGTGGCCGGGCCGGCACGGGCTCGCCTCCAGGCCGGCCGCAGCGGCCAGCCGCCGCTTCTCGTCGAGGCCGAGATCGGTCCAGGGCCGCCGTTCGAGCGCAGCTGCCATGCCGTAGAGCGCGTTCAGCGTCACCCGCCGTCCGAAGGCGAAGCGCAGCCGGCGGAAGGCGTCGACGGCCCCGATCGCGGCGAGATCGGCCTCCGAGCGGATGCCGACCTCGGCCAGCCAGCGCTCCATGGCCGGGCCGAGATTGGGCATTTCGGCGATCCGCCGTCCGCCCGAACCGCCTTCGGCCTCCGTCCTGTCGTGCCCCATCCGGACCTCCATTGCGAGAAGGCCTTCCATGTCAGACGCTGCGGACGGATCGCGTCAGGAGCCCGTTTGGGCGTCGGTCGAGACCGCCGTCAGGCCAGGCCGCCGGCGGCGACCACGAAGGCCTCGACCTCGGCGACGCCCTGGCCGGTCTTGATGTTGGTGAACACGAAGGGCCGGCTGCCGCGCATCCGGCGCGCATCGCGCTCCATCACGTCGAGCGAGGCGCCGACCATCGGCGCGAGATCGATCTTGTTGATGACCAGGAGATCGGAGCGGGTGATGCCCGGACCGCCCTTCGACGGGATCTTCTCGCCCGCCGCCACGTCGATGACATAGATGGTGATGTCGGCCAGTTCCGGCGAAAAGGTCGCGGCCAGATTGTCGCCGCCGGATTCGATCAGGATCAGGTCGAGATCGGGGAAGCGGGCGCGCATCTCGGCGACGGCGGCGAGATTGATCGAGGCATCCTCGCGGATGGCGGTATGCGGGCAGCCGCCCGTCTCCACGCCCATGATCCGCTCGGCCGGCAGGGCGCCGGAGCGGACCAGATAGTCGGCGTCCCACTTGGTGTAGATGTCGTTGGTGATCGCGGCGAGATCGAAGCGGCTCTTCAGGCTCTTGCACAGCGCATCCATCAACGCCGTCTTGCCGGACCCGACCGGTCCGCCGATGCCGACGCGCAGCGGGCCGTGGGGAGATTTCACCGCCGGACGGGCGGTCGCGGGAGCGGCGACGGTCATGAGCGGAACAGCCTCGTATACTGGGTTTCGTGTTTCATGCTGGCGATGTCGGCCCGGACCGCCGCCCCGCCGAGATCGTCCAGGCCGGCCGCGAGGCCTTCCACCGCCACCTCTGCGATGACCGGGCCGAGGCGGCGCAGGATGCGCAGGCCGTCGGTCTGGCCGAGCGGGATGGCGCGCACGCCGGCCGAAATGACATTGGCGGCGAAGGCCTGCAGGGTCGCCGGCAGCGCGTCGGAAAGCGCGATGCCATGCGCGGCCGACGCCGTCGCGACGGCGACCGCGTAGGTCCACGGCACCGTGCCGAAGCGCGCCTGCAGCGTGGCGACCAGGGCCGCCATGGCGTCGTGCGGCCAGGCATCGGTGACCGCCTTGACGAAGGCCGCACCCTGCTGGCTCGCCTCCAGCCGGCGCTCACGGGTCGGCTGCAGGGCCGCGGCGAGCTCGACGATCTCCGCCAGGGTGGCGACATCACTGCCGGCGGCGGCCCGCCAGGCGGCGGCAAACAGGATGGCGTCGTTGCGGCCGGCACCGTGGCGCAGCACGTCGGCGAGCCAGGCCTCGAGATCCGCCGCGGTTGCGACGCTGCCGTCCTCGATCGCCCATTCCAGCCCGTGCGAATAGGTGAAGCCGCCGACCGGAAAGGCCGGCGACAGCCAGACCATCAGATCGAGCAGGCCGGCCGACGCGGCACGCGACGTCCCGTCCGGAGCCGTCGCCGCCACATCGACGGCGCCTCCGACCGGCGCATCCTCCGACGACGCGGCCCGAATGCCGCCGTCAGCCATGCCGATGGCCGTGCCGTTCGCCGGCATGGGCGTGATCGTGGTCGTGGTGATGGTCGTGGGCATGCCCGCAGCCGCAGCCGGGGCCGTGCTCATGGTCGTGCCCGTGGGCATGCTCGTGCCCGTGCTCATGGTCGTGCCCGTGGGCATGCTCGTGCCCGTGGGCATGGTCGTGCCCATGAGCGTGCTCGTGCCCATGAGCGTGCTCGTGCCCGTGGTCGTGATCATGGGCATGCGCCGGCCCATGATCATGGTTCTGATGCGCATGGCCGTGCGCATCCGCGTGGGCGTGGGCGTGATCATGGGCATGATCATGCCCGCAGCCGCAGCCGCAGCCCGGGCCGTGCTCGTGATGGTGCCCATGCCCTTGGTCGTGCCCATGATCGTGATCGTGACCGTGGGCGTGGTGGCCATGGTCGTGATGCCCATGGTCGTGATGGTGGTCGTGGCCGCAGTCCGGGCCGTGGACATGCTCGGCCTCGCGCGCGGCCCGGGCGGCCTGGCGCTGGCGGCGGCGTTCCAGCGCGGCGGCCATCTCGGCATCGTCCACCGGCGCAATCGTCGCAGCCGCGGCGGTGGCGGTGGCCGTGGCGGCGGCCGATGCCGCGACCGGGCGCGGCGCATGGTCGTGCGCCAGGGTATGGCCGTGGCCATAGGCACCGCCCTCCGGCGCGAAGGCCTCGGTGACGAAGCGGACCGCCCCGGCGCCGAGCTTCTTCAGCATCTCGACCAGCACATAGTCGTCGCGGATGCGGATCGCGCCGGGCCGGATCTCCGCCGGGGTATGCCGGTTGCCGAGATGCCAGGCGATCCGGGCGAGCAGGTGGGCGTCCTCGGCGGCCACCTCGGCCAGCCGTTCCGGCTTGGCGACGACCGCCACCACCCGGCCGTCCTCGAGCAGGAAGCCGTCGCCCTCGACCAGCGACGGCGTTTCGGCGAGATCGACATGGAACAGCGTGCCGCTCCGGCCGGTCATGGTCAGCCGGCGCCGGCTGCGGTCCTCGTAGTCGAGCTCGACGCTGTCGGCGACGGACGACGCCGGATAGGTCCCGGCGGCAACGGTGGCATTGGCGCGGATCATGGAAGGGTTCCCGATGCTGGCAGTCGGCGCGCGGCCGACGGATCGAAGCGGGACATTCCGCCGGATCGGCCACGAGGGCAAGCCCGTTCAGGCGTCGTTCAGGCAGGGCCGGGTAACGACATCGGCATGCCTTGCTTCCGCCGCGGCTGCTGACCCCGCTCCCCGGATCAAGGACCCGTTCCATGCCTGTCATCGAAAGACTCGATGCCGTGCGGTCGCTCGTCGATTGCGGCCACGGCGTCGTCGCCACGCTCTTTGCCGATGCGCGCGTCGAGATCGACCGCGCCTCGCTCGACGACATTGCCGGCTTTGCCGAGACCACCGCCACGGCGGCGCGGCTCGTCGAGGCCGGCACTCTCGACCCCGGGTCCGGCCTCGGCCGGATCGTGCTGACGCCGGATTTCCACCGCGGTGCCGCCATGCCGGTCGGGACCGTGGCGGAGACGCGCGGCTTCGTCATCCCGCGCGCGGCCGGCAGCGATATCGGCTGCGGCATGAGCCTCGCCGTCCTCGACATCGAGGCCGACGAGATCGCCGCGCTCGGCCGCCCTCTCGAAGCCGCCCTGCGCCATGCCTTCTTCGAGGGCGGCCGCAACATTCGCCTGGATGCGGCGACCCGCGAAGCCGTGCTCGTCGAAGGTCTCGCCGGCCTTTCCGCATCGGCCCGCGAGACCGGCCTGTTCGACCGGCTCGGTGCGGCCGGCCTCGCCCGTGCGGCCGCCCGCTGCCACGGCGGCGGGCGGATCGCCGGCGCCCGGGTCGGAGATGTGCTGTCCGAATGGCTGCGGCCCGGCGGGCGAGACGGCGTGACCCGCGACGGCTTCCTCGGGACGGTCGGCGGCGGCAACCACTTCGTCGAGATCCAGCGGGTCGAGACGATCGTCGACCGCCGCGCGGCCTGGGACTGGGGTGTCCGGCCGGGTCGGGCGGCCGTCATGGTCCATTCCGGTTCGCTCGGCCTCGGCAAGGCGGTCGCGCTCGCCCATCTCGACCGCGCCCTGGCGCTCTGGCCGGCGGGCGAAAGGCGGCCCGCCAACGGCATCCTGCCGCTGGCGCTCACCGCAGAGGGCGGCGGCCCCGGCGGCGACTATCTGGCCGACATGGCGGCGGCGGCCAATTTCGCCATCGTCAACCGGCTGGCCATGTCGCTGATGGTGGCCGAGACCCTGTCCCGGCTCGTCGGCCGGGCGATCGGCTGGCATCTGGTCCACGACCTGCCGCACAATCTGGTCTGGGGCCAGGGCCACCGCGCCCTGCACCGCAAGGGCGCCTGCCCGGCGCTCTACGACGCCGCCGATCCGGTCTTCCCCGACGGTCATCCGGTCATCGTGCCGGGCTCGATGGGCACCGCCAGCTGGCTCCTGCGCGGGCTCGGTTCGGCGGAAAGCCTGGAGAGCGCGCCGCACGGTGCCGGACGGGTGCTGTCGCGCAACGCCGGACGCGCCGCGCCGGAGGACCCGCGCCCGATCCGGGTGGTCGGCAAGATCGACCTGGAACGCAGCCGCCGCGACGTGGCCGCGGAAGCCGCCCGCACCCTCTCCGAGGAGGCCCCGCGCGTCTACAAGGATATCGGCCCGGTGGTCGATACCGTCGCGGACGCCGGCATCGCCGCCCGGGTCGCCCGGCTCGCGCCCCTCCTGACCGTGAAGGGGTGACGGCCCGTCGCGCGCGCCCATGCAGCGTCGGTCCCGGATCCGGCATCCGGGGCCGATCCTGCTGCAGATCAAGTCCGTCAGGGGGCCGAGATCGAGCACATGCCCGATCTCGAAGGGGCATTCGGCCGGGACGGCGGTGCCGCGGACGGGGCGGCAGCGCGCGCCGGGTTCCGGGCGCGCGCCGATCGTCGATCGAAGGCCTTACAACGCGCTCATATGCGTGTTGGTCAGAATGCCGTCGACGTAGATCCGGCCGCCCTTGATCACGACGTGCTTGGGCTCGCCGTCGTCCTTGCGGGCGAAGGTGCGGAAGGTGAATTCCGGGTGCTCGTTGGCATCCCGCGTGATGTCGGCGAGCATTTCCGCGGCGATCGCTTCGCCGAGGATCAGGCTGCGCGCATTGTCGGAGCGCCAGTGGACGCCGCCCATTGAGCGTCCCATCGCGACATTCTGCGCCAGCTTGTTGAGTTCGCCTTCGATGGTCAGTTGCATCGCAACGTCCTTGTCGAGCGCGAGCAGGGTTCCGACGCCGTTCTCATCCGTCGCGGGCCGATAGCAGGAGATCGTGTCCTTCTTCTCACCGTAAGGCTCGGAGCGCTCCTTGAGGGACATGAACGGTAGGGGCGACATCGGGTCGTCGCGCTTGAAGGTCTGGAAATAGGCCTTGAGGACGGTGATGCAGGCCCCGGCGACGGTGGCATGGCCGGCGCCATAGGCCGGATGGGTCGGGCTTCCGGGCGAATAGCCCATCGGCAGCAGCAGGGTGCCGTACTTGTCCCTGACCGCCGCCGCGGCCGTGGTCCCCGCAACCCATGCCGGCAACCCGTAGGCGCGCGTGCCCGCATCGTCCGCGCCGATGGTCTGCACATGGACCAGGCCGCCATAGGCCTCGGGGCGAAGCCGCAGATGGACCTGCCATTTCTGGTTCCAGACCACCTTCAGCGCCCGGGTCGCCACTTCGGAGACCAGCGCCAGGATGTGCGGGCCGCCGAGAACGCCGAAGCCGGCTTCGCGATCCTTGAGCGGACCGCAGTCGCTGTAGGGATTGCCCGGCGTCCACTTGGCCGTCCCCGACAGAAGGATCAGCGCGGCGTTGAAATAGGCCTGATGCAGCGCATCCTTGTTGACGAACCGCGCGAGATCGCGCGGCGTGCTGATATACCGTTTCAGGCCGCCGGCCTCGTAGAACGACTCATCGTACTCGTTGGCGTCGGGGTAGGCCTTGCCGAATTCATCCTGCCCGCTGTCCTGCGCCGCCTTCCAGTCGGCAAATTCGGTGAGATAGTTCGCACCGAATTTGTACGGCCGTTGCATCTGGTCGATCGTCTGGGTGCCGAATGCGACGTTGCGCAGGAAGAACTGGCTGACCAGAGGCCCGACTTCCTCGCCGGGCAGGCCGAGACGAAACAGATTTTGCGGCGTTACCGGTGCCCGCACCGACGCGCTGCCGGGCAGGTCGATGCCGGGCCGCAGATGGCCGGCATCCTGCGTATCGGCGACGGCCTGCGCGAAGATGCCATCGAGTTCCGTAGCCGCGTCCGCGACCAGTTGGCCCTCGTTCCAATGCGCGAAGTCGCAATCGCGCAACAGCGCCATCCAGTAGAGCTCGGTCATTTCCGCTGCCGTGCCGACGGAATCGACCTTCGGCGCCGGCAGCATCGCATAGGCGGCCGGATGCTGCGTCAGCCGGTCCGCGGCCAGACCGCCCTGCGGATTGGTCAGCGCCGCAGCATCCGCCCCATTCCGTCCCGGTCCCTTCGGGACCCTCTTGAACTCGCCGCCGAGGCCGCGGGTGGCCTTCACGAGCTTCTCGAAATCGGAACGCTCGACCTCGCCGAACGCATTGTGCTTCAAGGATTTGTGGAAGCTGCCGATGCCGACCGCTTTCACGCCCGGCGCCACTTCCCATTCCCTGTCGGTATCACCGTTCGATGGGCACATGGTGTCCTCCGCGAGCATGGTGTTGCTGGGCGATGGCCGGACCCATGCCGGCCCGTCGGCCACCGCAGGCGTATCGTCCAGGGCCGCGGCTCCGCCTTTGCGAAGGCGAAATGCAGCAAGGCGGCGTCGATCCCGGGCGCGGACGATCCGCCGCCGCCGGAGCAACGTCCGTTCGGACCTTCGAGCAGGCGGGCTTTCCCCTCGATCAGGCGTCGTCGAGCGCGCGGCATCGCCTTCGGCAGACCGCCGTGCCGTCGGTGGAGCGCCCGTACGTCTTCTCTTTCAGATCAGAAGATTTTTTCTTTCGACGAGACTGCTGCCTGGCTCAAAACTGCCGGCAAACCCCGCCGATCATCATCATTGTGCCGGCATCGGATGATCGAGGCATGCCAGATCCACAATAGAGCTCATTGTCTGACCATCTCGTTCAGACAAATTCCACCCTATCCCGCCCTGGTAGTATCGATCATCCGAAATCAGCGGATTTTTGACAGTTGAAACACAGGATTATCGACGCGCTTCATCAGCGCACCGCAATTTCTTGCCCGACATCGGGAATAATACTATGAGATCTCTCGTATTAACAAGAGGGAATGTTTCCATGGGTTGCATTATGTGACGTCAGGTCGCATATCGAGAGTCATTTCCCGTCCCGGTCGTCATCGCATGCGGCAACCCGGCATCGGCGCCATCCCCGGCCACGGCTATCGAAGCCCGAGGCGCCGGCGCAGCGACGCGTTTTGGCCGTACCGATGCCGCCACCGGTGCGGACGCCGTCCGTCCGCTCGCGCATCCCGGGCGGCAGAACCGAAACGCGCCCAGAACCCCGTATCGAGATCCCGAACCCTGTCCCGGATGGCGAGGTCGCGACCCTGTCCCTTCCGGGCGCCGATGCCGGATCGCGACCGCCCGCCTCAGAACAAAAAGTAGCGCTGCGCCATCGGCAGGACCGTTGCCGGTTCGCAGGTCAGCAATTCGCCGTCGGCGCGGACCTCGTAGGTTTCGGGGTCGACCTCGATGTCCGGGGTGGCGTGGTTGTGGACCATCGACGCCTTGCCGATGCCGCCGCGGGTGTTTTCGACCGGCAGCACCACCTTGTCGAGGCCGAGCTTTTCGGCGATGCCGGCCTCGTAGGCGGCCTTGGAGACGAAGGTGATGGCCGAGGCCGTCAGCGCCTTGCCGAAGGCGCCGAACATCGGCCGGTAATTGACCGGCTGCGGGGTCGGGATCGAGGCGTTCGGATCGCCCATCGGGGCGGCCGCGATGGTGCCGAGCTTGAGGATCAGGTCCGGCTTGACGCCGAAGAAGGCCGGCGACCACAGCACCAGATCGGCGAACTTGCCGACCTCGATCGAGCCGACATAGTTCGAGAGGCCATGCGCGATGGCCGGGTTGATGGTCACCTTGGCCATGTAGCGCTTGACGCGGAAATTGTCGTTGTCGCCGGTCTCCTCGCGGAGGCGCCCGCGCTGCACGCGCATCTTGTGGGCGGTCTGGAAGGTGCGGATCAGCACCTCGCCGACGCGACCCATCGCCTGGCTGTCCGACGAGATGATCGAGAAGGCGCCCATGTCGTGCAGGATGTCCTCCGCCGCGATCGTCTCGCGCCGGATGCGGCTCTCCGCGAAGGCCACGTCCTCGGGGATCGACGGATCGAGATGGTGGCAGACCATGAGCATGTCGAGATGCTCGTCGAGGGTGTTGCGCGTATAGGGCCGGGTCGGGTTGGTCGAGGACGGGATGACGTTGGGCAGCCCCGCGACCTTGATGATGTCCGGCGCATGGCCGCCGCCGGCGCCCTCGGTGTGGTAGGCGTGGATGGTGCGGCCCTTGAAGGCCGCGACGGTATCCTCGACGAAGCCGGATTCGTTCAGCGTGTCGGTGTGGATCATCACCTGCACGTCGTATTCGTCCGCGACCGAAAGACAGTTGTCGATCGCCGCCGGCGTGGTGCCCCAGTCCTCGTGCAGCTTCAGCGCGCAGGCACCCGCCAGGACCTGCTCGGCCAGCGCGGCCGGCAGCGAGGCATTGCCCTTGCCGGCGAAGGCGAGGTTCATCGGGAAGGCCTCGGCGGCCTGCAGCATGCGCTTCAGATGCCAGGGGCCGGGCGTGCAGGTGGTCGCCGCCGTGCCGGTCGCCGGTCCGGTGCCGCCGCCGAGCATCGTGGTGACGCCGGACATCAGCGCCTCGTCGATCTGCTGCGGGCAGATGAAATGGATGTGGGTATCGAGCGCGCCGGCGGTCAGGATCTTGCCCTCGCCGGCGATCGCCTCGGTGCCCGGGCCGACGATGATGTCGACGCCCGGCTGCACGTCCGGATTGCCGGCCTTGCCGATGGCGGCGATCTTGCCGTCCTTCAGGCCGACATCGGCCTTCACGATGCCCCAGTGGTCGACGATCAGCACGTTGGTGATGACGGTGTCGACGGCACCGTCGGCGCGCGTCGTCTGCGCCTGGCCCATGCCGTCGCGGATCACCTTGCCGCCGCCGAACTTGACCTCCTCGCCATAGGTCGTCAGGTCGCGCTCGACCTCGATGATCAGGTCGGTATCGGCGAGCCGCACCTTGTCGCCCACGGTCGGGCCGAACATGTCGGCATAGGCGGAACGGGAGATCTTGAAGGACATGGAGTTCCTCGTCTAACCGACGGCGCGTCCGGGTCGCGCCGCGAAGGGGGATCGGTGCCTGCGGTCGAATTTCAGCGCTGTGCGGCCCGCCCGTGCTGGCGAACCGCCCCATCGCGGATTATCGTACATCTCCAGATTGCAGATCGAAGGCCATCGCCGTGGATTTCCCTCGCATCGAAACGCTGTCCGACGTGGCGCCGCACGTGTCCTACGAGCGGGGCTTCGTCGTCGCGCGTCGCGGCGACCACACGGTGGTCGACTATGTGCATACGGTCTCGGACACGTTCACGGACGCGATCTCGCTCGAATGCCGCGGCCTGAAATTCGACCGCGACGGGCGCCTGATCGGCCGTCCGTTCCACAAGTTCTTCAATCTCGGCGAACGCCAGCCTGTCGAGGCGGTCGACTGGTCGGCGCCGCACCGCATCCATGCGAAGCTCGACGGATCGATGATCCATCCGGTTCTGCTCGACGGCGCCCTGCGCTTCATGACCCGCATGGGCGAGACCGAGCAGTCGGCCCGCGCGCTGCGGCATGCGGGAGCGCCGGAATTCGACATCAGCCGGCATCTGGTCGAGGCCGGCATCACGCCGATCTTCGAATTCACCGCGCCGGAGAACCGCATCGTTCTCGCCTATGACCGGCCGCAATGGACCCTGCTGGCCGCCCGCGAGATGGTCTCGGGCCTCTATCTGCCGCATGGCGAGATCGAGCGCCTCGCCGGGCGCTTCGGCGTCGCCCTGGTCGAGGACCATGGCACGGTCGACGACGCCGCCGCCTTCGTGGCGCGCGTGCGTGCAGCGACCGGCATCGAGGGCTACGTGCTGGCCTTCGAGGACGGCCATCGCCTGAAACTGAAGACCGAGGCCTATGTGCTGCGCCACAAGGCGCTCAGCCTCGTCGCGTTCGAGAAGAACGTGCTCGGCTGGATCTGTGCCGGCAGCGTCGACGACATCGTGCCGCTGCTGCCGGAGGCCGTGGCCGATCGCGTTCTCGACTATCGCGACCAGATCGGACGCGGCGTCGCCGCCCGGGCGGCCGAAATCGAGGGTTTCGTGGCGGCCCATCGGGATCTGCCGCGCAAGGAATTCGCCGCCCGGGCCGTGGCGACGTTCGACCCGCGGCTGCGCGGCCTCGCCTTCTCGGTTCTGGACGGCAAGGACGGCCGCACCCTGCTCCTGGACCTGCTCGCCGCCGCGAGCCAGTCCGAGCCGAGGGTCAGTGCCGTGCGCGATCTGTTCGGAATGCACTGGTCTCTCCAAGGCCTGTCCCTGCCGGATCTGGAGGCCTGACGGCGCCCGCGACCGTCCCCGGGACTGCCGTCACCGCCTGCGGAGCCGGCTCAAAGGGTCCCCATCACCGCCTGGCGGAAGCCATAGACCTCGCGCTTGCCGCCATAGGGCACCAGCGTGACGCTGCGGGTCTGGCCGGGCTCGAAGCGCACGGCGGTGCCGGCCGGGATGTCGAGCCGCATGCCGCGGGCCTTGTCGCGGTCGAATTGGAGACCCGGGTTGGTCTCGAAGAAATGATAGTGCGAGCCGACCTGGACCGGGCGGTCGCCGGTATTGGCGACCTCGAGCGTGACGGTCGGCAGGCCGGCATTGAGCTCGATCTCGCCGGCGGCGGGGATGACTTCTCCGGGGATCATGCCGGTCTCCTCAGCGGATCGGTTCGTGGACGGTGACGAGCTTGACGCCGTCCGGGAAGGTCGCCTCGACCTGGACGTCGTGGATCATCTCGGCGATGCCGGGCATGACCTGGTCGCGGGTGACGACATGGGCGCCGGCCTCCATCAGCTCGGCGACGGTGCGCCCGTCGCGGGCGCCCTCCATGACGAAGTCGGAGATCAGCGCGATCGCTTCCGGATGGTTCAGCTTCACGCCGCGCTCCAGCCGCTTGCGCGCGACGATCGCCGCCATGGCGATGAAGAGCTTGTCCTTTTCGCGGGGCGTCAGGTTCATGCGGGGTCTCTCTTCGCGTTGATCAGCAGGACCAGGGCCGCGGCATCGGCCGGCCGCGGAAGGCTTCGAGGATGCGGACGAGGTCGCGCCGCAGCGCCTGCGGCGACGGCGACAGCAAGCGCGCCACCAGGAAGCCGTCGAAGGCGCTCGTGCCGGCCTCCACCGTTGGTTCCCGGGCGTCATCATCGACGAGCCCGCGCAGCCTGTCGAGATGCCGGTCGGCGTCCGGGGCGGCATAGAGCAGGGTCGCGAAGGCGATCGCGCCGGCCCCCGTGGCGCGCCCGGCGAACAGCGCCGTCGTGTCGCCTCCGGCCCGGAAGCTCTCGGCCAGAACCAGCCGGCCGTCGCGGCGCAGGCGCCAGTGGTCGCTGAGGGCGCCGTCGGTGACCCGCTCGCCCATGGCGCCGCGCCCGAAGAACACGCTCTCGACGATCAGGCAGCGTGCATCGGCGGCGAGATCGACCTCCAGGCGGCGCGCGAGGCGGCTGCGGTCGAACAGGATGGTCTCCTGCGGCAGCCATTCGGCCGTGGCGCCGGCGCCGACCGACAGCCGGTTGTGAATCGTGCCCGCCCCGCCCGAGGACCGGTAGATGCGCTCCGCCGCCTGCCCGGTCACGGTCGCGGCGGTGCCGGGACCCCAGCTGGCCGCGATGTCGAGCCGGTCGCCGCCGGTGACGCCGCCGGCGGTGTTGATGACGACCGCGGTCGGCGGATCGCCCGGCTCGCCGCGCGGCAGGCGGATCTTGGCCTGGCCTTCCTGGAACAGCCTGTCGACCCGGGTCGCGCCGGCCGACAGCTTGAAGGCGATCTCGGCCCGGCCGCGCGCACGCTCCAGCACGACCGGCGCCGCGGCGCCCGCACCCGTGAGGGTGCCAGCAGCGGACCCGGCGGCACGGCCCGATACGGCGCCGCCCGGCCCCGCCGTCGTCCTGTCCAAGATCGCGTCCGTCGCCAGCATGAGTCCCCGTCTGTCCCCGATCGCGATGTCCTAAGGCCCGGAAAGGCCTGCCGGCAGGCTGTCCGCCCCGGGAGCAAGACCGGGGCCAGCGGGCATGCCGCATTGTGGTCGGATTTTTCGGCATCTTGCCCAACAGGTCGCCGGTTGCCCAGACGCATGGATGCTCATGTGTTGGGCAGGATGCCGCGCCTTTCATCGCCCCTTGCGGCGAAGCCGCCATGCCCGACCGAAGCCGCGACGAGGCTTTGCCGTCGGGCCGCAAATCGACTATTCAATGTCCGACTTCGCCCCGCTTCGGCGCGGTCAGGCCCGTCGGAATTCCGGAGCCAAGATGCCGATCGATCCGACCAGACTGCGGCATGGCCGCCGGCTCCCGCTTTTCTCCGCGGCCACGGCCGGCCGGGTCATCGGGGCCGCTTCGATCCTGCTGACGCTGTGCGCCGTCCCGGCCCGCTCGGATGCCGCCCACGCCTATCTGGTCTTCGATGCCAGGACGGGCGAGGTGCTGGACCGCCACAATGCGTTCCAGGCCTGGTATCCGGCCTCGGTCACCAAGCTGATGACCACCTACGTCACCTTCCAGGCGCTCAAGGCCGGACGCCTCAAGCTGTCCTCGCCGGTGGTCATGTCGCCGGAGGCCAATACCCAGCCGCCGAGCAAGATGGGCTTCCCGACCGGCACCGTGCTGACGGTCGACAATGCGCTCAAGATGGTCATGGTCAAGTCGGCCAACGACGTGGCCTGGGCGCTCGGCGAGGCGGTCGGCGGCTCCAAGGACGCCTTCGTGGCGGAGATGAACGCGCAGGCGCGCAGGCTCGGCATGAGCCGGACCGTCTGGGCCAATCCGAACGGCCTGCCCGACCCGGCGCAATATACCAACGCGCACGATCTCGGCCTGCTCGCCCGGGCGCTGATCCGCGAGTTTCCCGAATATGCCGGCTATTTCAGCCTGCCCGGCATCCAGTTCGGCAAGCGGGTGATCCGCAACCACAACCACCTGATGGACCGCTATCCCGGCACGGACGGGATGAAGACCGGCTTCATCTGCTCGGGCGGCTTCAACGTCGTCGCCACGGTGACGCGCGGCGACAAGCGGCTGGTCGCGGTGGTGCTCGGCTCGCCCAACGCACGGGTCCGCGCCGAGAAGGCGGCGGAACTGTTCACCAAGGCCTTCGACGGCTCGGGCGGCCTGATGACGATGTTCTCCAGCCGCGAGCAGATCGACGCCATGACGGCCGGTCCGGAGGCGGCGATGCCGCCGCTCGACATCCGCGAGGAGGTCTGCGGCAAGAACCGCCGGCAGGTCGGCGAGGACGCCGACGATCTCGCCGCCGCGCCGCCGCCGACCCCGGAAGACCAGGGCCGCATCATCATCGCCGGCCAGGGCACGCCGAAGCGCGGCGCCAGCGGCCAGGCCGGCTCCTGGCTGACCGCCCGCTTCGACATCGGCGCCCCCGTGAAGGTCTGGACCGGCGGCGCCGATGCCGCGCCCCCGGCCGGAGCGAATGCCATCGCGACGGCCAAGCCGCCGGCCGGCGCCGGCTCGAACGTGGCCGCCCTGGTCGCGCCGACGCGCCAGACGCCGCCGGGCGCGATCTTCCCCGGGGGCTCCGGCCAGGATCAGGCCGCGCCGCCCGAGGGCCAGAGCACGACCGCGCGCGCCTTCAATCTCTTCTCCAACACCCCGCCGGGCGCCATTCCGAAGCCCGCGACCGGTCCGGCCTCCGGCGCCGGTCTCGACGCCGTGCTGCCGCCCGCCAACGGCACCCCGATGGTGATCGCCGGCCAGGGCGGCGCGACGGCACCCGGTGCCGCACGGCGCGGCGCCGAACCGATCGCCGCCGTCGACCTGCCGCTGCCGGAGCGCAAGCCGAAGCTCGCCGCCGCGAAGCCGGCCGCCAAGACGGCTCATGCCGCCGAGACCAAACCAGTCGACCCGCGTCGCAAGAAGAAATAGGGTCCGGCGCATCTCGACCGACCCCGCCAGGATGGACCCGACCATGGCCCCCGCCGACCCCAGCGACGCGCGCCCCGAACCGGGCGCGCCGATCCCCGTCACCGTGATCACCGGCTTTCTCGGCGCCGGCAAGACGACCCTGCTCAACCGCCTGCTCGGCGACCCGGCCATGGCCGACACGGCGGTGATCGTCAACGAGTTCGGCGAGATCGGCATCGACCATGTGCTGGTCGAGCGGGCCGACGACGGCGTGGTCGAACTGTCCTCGGGCTGCCTCTGCTGCACCATCCGCGGCGACCTGGTCGCGACGCTCGAAGACCTGCTCAAGCGGCTCGACAACGGCCGCATCCAGCGGCTTTCGCGCGTCGTGATCGAGACCACCGGCCTCGCCGACCCGGCGCCGATCCTGCACACCGTCATGCGCCATCCCTATCTGGTCCGGCGCTACCGGCTCGACGGCGTGGTCACGGTGGTCGACGCGGTCAACGGCATGGCGACGCTCGACGCCCAGGAGGAGGCGGTCAAGCAGGCCGCCGTCGCCGACCGGATCGTGCTGACCAAGACCGACCTGGTCGAGCCCGCCCGGCGCCCGGCGCTGGTCATGCTCGCCACCCGGCTGCGCGTGCTCAATCCGGCCGCCGCGATCCTCGATGCGGCGCGCGGCGAGGCGACGCCGGCGGCCCTGCTCGAGACCGGCCTGTGGAGTGCCGAGCGCAAGTCCGCCGACGTCCGCCGCTGGCTGCAGGAAGAGGCCTTCCGCGACCGTGAGGCCGAGCGGCGCCGTCTGGAGGCGCGCCTCGGCGGCGGCCCGGCGCACGGTCATGAAGGGCATGATCACGACCATGGCCACGGGCACGATCACGATCACGATCATGGGCACGACCATTCGCACGGCGACCATGATCACCATCACGATCCGAACCGCCACGACGACCGCATCCGCGCCTTCTGCCTGGCGACCGATGCGGCGATCCCGGCCGGCTCGCTCGATCTGTTTCTCGACCTTTTGCGCTCGGCGCATGGTCCGCGCCTCCTGCGCATGAAGGGCGTGGTCAAGCTGGCCGAGGATCCGGAGCGCCCGCTGGTGCTGCACGCCGTGCAGCACGTATTGCATCCGCCCGTGCAGCTTCCCGCCTGGCCGGATGCCGACCGGCGCACCCGTCTGGTCTTCATCACCAAGGATCTCGACGAGGGCTTCGTGCGGCGCATGTTCGACGCCTTCGCCGGCCATGTCGCCCCCGACACGCCCGACCGGACCGCCGTCGCCGACAATCCGCTCTATGTCTCGGGATTCTCCGGCCGCTTCGGCTGAGGGCCGGCGACGATGACGAAGACCAGCAGCCGGCCGTCGCGCCGGGTCTCGACCAGATCGTGCCCGTCCTCGGCGCACATGTGCGGGATGTCGATGGCGCTCATCGGATCGGTCGCCTCGACGGCGAGCCGGGTGCCGGCCGGCAGGCGGGAAAGCGCCCGGCGCGCCTTCAGCACGGGGAGCGGGCAGTTGAGACCCTTCAGGTCGAGGCGGCGTTCGTCGGTCATGGCGCCTTCCTGCCATCGCCGGGCCGGCCTTGCCAAGCCCGGGGCCGCCGCGTGACCGGCTTGCGCGAGCGCATCGCCGCCGCCCTCGCCCGCTGGCGGCTCCGCCGGCTGTTCGCCCGCATCGCCGCGCATCCGGACCGGACGCTGGTCGACCGCTTCGCCATCCTGGCCGACCGCTGGCACGACCGGATCGCCTTCGCGAGCCCGTCAGGCGCGCCCCCTGCCGGCCGGATCACCTGGGGCGCCCTGTTCGCCGCCTCGCAGCGGGTGACGCGCTGGGCCGGCCAGCAGGGGCTCGGGCGCGGCACCAGGGTCGGGCTGCTGGCCTCGGACCCGGCCGCGACCGCGATCCTGGCGCTCGGGCTGATGCGGGCCGGCGTCGTTCCGGTACTCTACGACACCGCGGCCGCCGGACCGGATCTGGCCGCCGCGATCGATCAGACCGCGCCCGGGCTTCTGGTGGTCGGCGCCGACGCGGCGGCCGGCTTCGAGGCGGCGGTGTCGGACTTGACCCATTTCTGCCCGGTCTGGCGGCTCGGTCCCGATCCCGGCAACTATCCGGGCCTCGACGAGGCGCTGGCCGCCCTCTCCGACCGGCCGCTGACCCCGCGCGACCTGCCGCGGCTCTCGATCGACGATCCGGCCATCCTGCTCGCCGGCATCGATGCCGTGATCCTGACCCATGGCGCCTTGCGGGCCGGGATCGAGGGCGCAGCCCTGACGGCGGGTGCGGCGACCGGGATAGCGATGGTGTCGGATGCCGACGGATCGGCGCGGGACCAGACGGAACGGAAAGGCCCGGCCTCGCCGCTGTGCCTGCTCGGCAGCCTCGCGACCCTGTTCTCCGGCGCGACGGTCGCGGGCGCTGCGCAGCGCAACGCCATGGCGCTTGGTCGGGCGGTCGTCCGGATCGCCGGGGATTTCGTGGACCGCCAGACGACCTGACCTTGCTGCGGGAGCCGGGGGCAACCCGTGCCGACGGCGTCCCCGGACGCGTCCGGGAGCGCAGGACCCCAGCCTTTGCGCTGGACCCCAGCCGTTGCGAATGCCCGCAGCCATGTGGGCGTGCGTCGCCTTTGCGGGCGCGGGGCCGTGACGGCGGCCGAAGCCGCCGCCGCCGGGTGCCGACGGTCAGTTGTTCTTCAGGACCTTGATGTCGTTGGCGAGACCGACGCCGGCGCGGCCGGTCGAGACCGTGCGACCGACAATGTCCAGGAACTTGGCGAATTCCACCGACGGGGCGGTCGCCACATAGACGATGTCCTTGTCGCGCAGCCACATCTGCCGGGCCAGGAACAGGCCCTTCGGCTCGAGCAGGTTCAGGCGGTAGACGACCGGAACCTTGCCGGCGCTCTTCGGCTGCCAATCCGGCCGGATCGCCTTGACCAGATGCGGCTCCTCGAAGCGGAACACGAAGATGCCGCTGGCATCGGCCGCCAGCGTGTTGAGGCCGCCGCCGCGCGCCACGGCTTCCGCCAGCGTGACCGTCTTGGTCTCGAACTTGATCTCGCTCGGCCGGTAGACCGCGCCGAGCAGCGTGTAGGTCTGCGGCGCGAAGGACAGCAGGATCTCGTCGTCCGGCATCAAGTAGACGTTGTTGGACGGAACGAGAACCAGATCTTCAAGCAGGATCGAGGCCGCCTCGGTCTTGCGCTTCAGCGTGACCGTCGTCTCGTAGGTGGTGAAGCGCGAACCGCCGGCCAGCGCGACCATGTCGAGCAGCTTGGTGCCGCCGACATTGAGCGGATACTTGCCGGGCTTCGCCACATCGCCGACCACCACGGCCGCATTGGCCTGGTTGCCGACGACGCCGAGCAGGACCTGCGGCTGGATCGCCTTGTCGGCCAGCGCAGTCTGGATCGCCTCGCGCAGCACCTCGGTGGTGCGTCCGGCCGCCCGCATCCGCCCGACATAGGGCACGAAGATGTTGCCGGTCTCGTCGATCTGCGCCTGGAACTGCGCGCCGCGGGTCTGGGTATTCGCGAACAGGCCGTTGTCGCCGGCCTCCATGATCCGGATGTCGATCACGTCGCCGATGCCGAGCGGCTGGCCGCGCGGACCGGAGCGGATCGCGAAGCGGTCGGCGAAAGTGTGCGGCCGCCAGGGGCCGATGGTGCGGACGACCGGTTCGTCGAGTTGCACGATGACGTAGGAGTCGATCGGCAGGGATGTCTCGACGCGCTCGCTGGTGATCGCCATCGCGGATGGCCCGTCCGACGGCAGCGAGGAGCAGCCGGCCGCCAGCAACGGCATGCACACAGCCGCGAACAGAGCGCGGGCACGAACCGTGAGGGCGCAAAGCCCAGAAAAACGAGCCACCATGACGGCTCCATACCATTCCGGTCTAAAGCGAGCCAGAGCCGTGCTTTGGCGACAGTGCCCAATTCCGAAACGCGTGGCCCCAGAGACACAGACAGTTACAGAAAAACACGCATCCTAACAACAGCTTAATTTTCTGCGACGCGCACCGCGACGGCCCCCTCGGCGCGATCGAAGGCGGGCGAGACAATCGGATCGTCGAGAACCGACGCCGCCCAGCGCGCCCGAAACCGCGCCGCCTCGGCCTCGAACCGCGCGCGCCGCGCGCCGTCGCGGTCGGCGCCGCGCGAGGCTGATTCGAAATGGGTCAGCCGGGCGTCAGGCGTGATCACGGTCCTGAGGCCGAGCGCCTGCGCGCGCAGGCAGAAATCGACATCGTTGAAGGCGACCGCGAAAGCCGGGTCGAGCCCGCCGAGCCGGTCCCAGACCGCCTTGCGCACCACCAGGCAGGCGCCGGTCACGGCCGCCACCTCGCGCCGCGCCAGGAGCCGGCCGTCCGGCCCGGCGGCGTCCCCGGCAAGGCCCCGGTCCATGTGGCCGGCCGTGCCGTGCATGCCGAGCAGGATGCCGGCATGCTGCACCGTCCCGTCCGGATAGAGCAGGGTCGCGCCGACGGGACCGACATCGGCCTGCAGCGCCTCGGCCACCATCGCGGCCAGCCACCCGGCGTCGAGCGGCACGACGTCGTCGTTGAGAAGACAGAGGATTTCGCCGCGGGCTTCGGTCGCCGCGCGATTGTTCAGGCCGGCATAGTCGAACGGACCGGGCGCCCGCAGGACCCGGATGCCCGGACGGGCCGCGGCCTCGGCCAGCACCGCGAGCGTGGCCGGATCGACCGAGCCGTTGTCGACGACCAGAATTTCCAGCGCCGGGTAGTCGGTCCGCTCGGCCAAACCGGCCAGACAGGCGCCGATCAGGTCCGCCCGGTCGCGCGTCGGCACGATGACGCTGACCAGCGGAGGCGGCGACGGCAGCGCCCGGCGCACCCGGACGAAGCCCGGATGCCCCCCAACCGGGATCACCCGCCCGGCCTCGCCGCACCGGGCGAGATGATCCGCCACGCAGGCGGCCGCGGCCGCGGAACGCTCCGCTGCGGTCGCCGGGCTCCAGGCATCGATGGGGCCGTCGCCACGCCGGCTGGCGACCATCTGGGCGACGCGTCGGATCGCCCCCGACGGCGCGGCTTCGGTCACCCTGAAGGCCAGATCGAAGGGCTCCGCTCCGGCCCGGAGCCCGGCCGCCTCCGCCGGCCAGCAGGACCGCGCGACCAGGACGGGGACGCCCATATAGGCATGGGATTCCAGAAGCGCAGGCGACCAGGACGGCTTCAGCCGCGGATGCCGGCGGCGCCCGTCCGGCCCGGTCTCGTCCTCGTCCGCATAGGCGATCGCGAAGGTCCCGTCCTTCTCGACCTCCGCCGCGAAGGCGCCGACGAGACCGGGATCGGCGATCCAGCCGGGCGGCAGCACGGTGATCGCCGCCGCCGCAGAGGCCTCGACCGCCGCCGCCACGGCGGCCGCCGCGGTCGTCCCGGCGGCGACCGGCACGGTCGCGATCCGGGCCGCACATCCCGACGCACGAACGGACGCCAGGGCCGCCTCCGTTGCCGCAAGGCGACCGGCCGGGCCGGCCAGGACCAGTTCGTCGAAGCGCCGCGCCTGGGCGGCGAGCGATGCGAGCGTGGCCGCGACCGCATCGATCGGGACGGCATCGAGGATCGGCACGATCACGACGATCGGGGCCGGCGGACGCGACCGCTCCTCAGGATCGGGCGCCGGTCGGGCGGCGAGCCAGGCCGCGTAGCGCCGTTCCGGATCGTCGTTCCCCGCCCCGCCCCCGCCGGGCGGCTGGGCCGTCTCGAAGCGGCGCGGGTTCAGGATCGTGGCGAGCGCGGCCTTCAGGTAGCCGGCCAGCGGACCAGGGCCGCGGCGGGCCGCGCGGACGGCGCCGGCCAGCGCCATGTTGGCGACCGCGAAAGGCCCCATCCGCCTGAGCACGAGCCGCTCGAGCCGGAACGGGCCCGGCAGGCGCCCCGGCTCGACTTCGATCTGCCGGAACGGCTCGGGCGCCCGGAAGGTGCCGACGAAGCTGCCGCCCGCACCCCGCTTCAGGACGGTCGAGCGCGCCCGCTCGAAGCGGCCGCCGAAGCCGGGCAGCACGCGGACCTGCAGGTCGTGGCCGGCCTCGATCGCGATGGCGAGCGCGTACCAGCCGGGCCGGGCCTCGGCGGCGAGATCGAAGGTCATCGACGGTGCGAAGCCGGTCGCCCGCCAGGCCGGCGGGGCGCCGTCCGGCTCGACATCGCGGCGCGCGACCACCCGGACGCCCGGCGGCGCCTCGGTCTCGTCCGTCCCTGTCAGCCCGCCTTCCGCCATCGTGATCCCGGTGTTATAGGCGTGGCCGCCTTGGTGCCGCGCCGAAGCGGCCGTCGCCGCGTGCGATGCCGCCGCCGGCGCCGCGGCACCATCCAACCGGAGTTCCGTCATGACCGATCCCGTCGCCGCCGCGCAGGCCAGTTCCGGCTTCCGGCAGTTGGCCCTCTGCTGGTTCCGCCGCAAGGACTACGAGCAGGCCAAGGCGCTGATGGAGGACGCCGATCGGCTTTACGACGACTACGATACCTGGCTCAAGGAAGGCTGGGCCTTCGAGCGGGAAATGTCCGACAAGGGCGTGCGCACCGTGCGCATCCGCTTCGACGAACAGAGCTTCCTCCTGTTCTGCGCCACCCATGCGATGCCGCGCGACGGCGTCGCGCGCGCCGAATGGGCCGCCTACGAGGCGATCCGCCGCGCGACCCCGCCGGCCCGGCGCTGACCGGGCACGCCGCGCGGGCGCCGCGAACCGGCGGCCTCAGCCCTTCGCCGGGGCCTCGGCCGACCCGCCCGCGGATGCGCGTCCGAAATCCGGCGCCGCCGTATCCTGGCCGACATCGATGATGCCGCGCCGGATCGCACGGGTCTTGGTGAACAGCTCGAACAGCGCGTCGCCGTCGGAGAAGCGCACTGCCCGCTGCAGCGCGAACAGATCCTCGATGAAGCGGCCGAGCATCTCGATCACCGCTTCCTTGTTGTGCAGGAACACGTCCCGCCACATGGTCGGGTCGGAGGCGGCGATGCGGGTGAAGTCGCGGAAGCCGCCGGCCGAGAACTTGATCACCTCAGAGGCGGTGACCTGCTCCAGATGCGCCGCCGTCCCGACGATGTTGTAGGCGATCAGGTGCGGGATATGGCTGGTGATGGCGAGCACCATGTCGTGGTGCTCGGGCGTCATGGTCTCGACCTTCGAGCCGGTCGCCCGCCAGAAGGCGGCCAGCCGCTCGACCGCCGCCGGATCGGTGCCGGGCGGCGGGGTCAGGATGCACCAGCGATTGTGGAACAGCTCCGCGAAGCCTGCATCCGGGCCGGAATGCTCCGTGCCGGCGACCGGATGGGCCGGCACGAAATGGGCGTGCGCCGGCAGGTGCGGCGCCATTTGGCGGACCACGTCGGCCTTGACCGAGCCGACATCGGAGACGATCGCGCCCGGCTTCAGATGCGGCCCGATCGCCTGCGCGACGGCCTCCGAGGCGCCGACCGGCACCGAGACGATGACGCAGTCCGCGCCTTCGACCGCCGCGGCCATGTCGGTCGTGTAGCGATCGCCGAGACCGAGTTCGACCGCCCGGTCGAGCGTTTCCCGACGCCGGGTCGAGACGACGATCTCGCCGGCGAGCCCGTCACGGCGCGCCACGCGCGCGATCGAACCGCCGATCAGGCCGATTCCGATCAGGGTCAGGCGCCCGAAAATCGGCTTGTCCGCTGCGCTCACCGGAGAAACTCCGTCAGCGCGGCGATCGCCGCCTCGTTGGCTTCCGCCGAGCCGATCGTCATGCGCAGGGCATTGGGCAGGCCGTAGGCATCCATCCGGCGCACCACGACGCCGCGGTCGAGCAGGAAGGCATCGGCGTCCGGCGCGCGCTTGCCGGCCGCGTCGGGGAAGTGGATCAGCACGAAATTGCCGACCGACGGCGTCACCGTCAGGCCGATCGCCTCCAGCGCGCCGACCACCTTGGGCAGCCATTCCTCGTTATGGTCGGCGGCCCGCGCCGTGAAATCGCGATCCTCGATCGCCGCCACGCCGGCCGCGATCGCCGGAGCGGAGACGTTGAAGGGGCCGCGGATGCGGTTCATGGCGTCGATCACCGCGGCCGGCCCGTAGGCCCAGCCGAGGCGCAGGCCGGCGAGGCCGTAGATCTTGGAGAAGGTGCGCGCCATGATCACGTTCTCGCTGGTCGAGACCAGTTCGATGCCGCTCTCGTAGTCGTTGCGTCGGACATATTCCGCATAGGCCGCGTCGAGCACCAGCAGCACGCGCTTCGGCAGGCCGGCATGCAGCCGCTTGACCTCGTCGAAGGGCAGGTAGGTGCCGGTCGGATTGTTCGGATTGGCCAGGAACAGCACGCGCGTCCGCTCGGTGACGGCGGCCAGCAGCGCATCCACGTCCGCGGTCAGGTTCTTTTCCTTGACGGCGATCGGCGTGCCGCCGGCCCCGGTCACCGCGATCGGATAGACCAGGAAGCCGTGCTCGGAATAGATCGCCTCGTCGCCGGGGCCGATATAGGCATGCGCGATCAGGTTCAGGATCTCGTCCGAGCCCGCGCCGCAGATCAGCCGCTCCGGCGCCAGGCCGTAGAGCCGGCCGATCGCCTCGCGCAGCGCGGTGGCCGAGCCGTCGGGATAGAATTCCAGGGCGCCGGCCTGGGCCTGATAGGCCGCGATCGCCTTCGGGCTCGCCCCGAGCGGGGTCTCGTTCGACGACAGCTTGTAGAGCTTGCCGCCTCCGGTCGCCTTGGACTTGCCCGGAACATAGGGGGCGATGTCGAGCACGCCGGGGCGCGGGATCGGGCGGTCGAGGGGGGCGGTCATGACGGGCCTCGTGGTCGGCGGAAGCGGAAGATCTCGATTAGGAGACGTGGTCGGCGGAAGCGGAAGATTTCGGAAGGGAGACGCGGTCGGCGGAAGCGGAAGATTTCGGAAGGGAGACGCGGTCGGCGGAAGCGGAAGACTTCGGAAGGGAGACTGGGTCGGCGGAAGCGGAAGACTTCGGAAGGGAGACTGGGTCGGCGGACGCGGAAGAACCGGACTATCGGGGTCGGGAGCCGGTCGGGATCAGTCGACCCGGCCCGGCGGCCCGGCCGGCAGACGGATCGGCGCCGGGTAGCCGCCGACGACGCGCGGGCTGCGCACCTCGACGCCGGCCGCCGCGAAGGCCGCCGGCACGGTGGTGCGGTCCTGCGCGGCCGGGATCGCGATCAGGAATTCGGCGCGCGGACCCTCGTCATGGCGCGCCAGCAGCTCGATGCCGGCATCGGCCAACGCACGGGCGGGATCGCGGTCGCCGACCCCCGAACAGGCGAGGATGTCGACTTCCGGCGCGACCGGCTCGCTGATCGGATTGGAGACGATCAGCGCCGGCAGGTCGGCAACGCGCCCGGGCATGTCGATATAGGGCAGACGCGTGATCACCCGCGGCCCCTCGCCGCCGAGCCGGTTCCACCAGGCCCCGACCCAGCTCGGCTGCGACAGGCGGATGATGCCGAGATCGGAGACCGACGCGGCCACGGCCTCGATCACCTCCTCGGGACCGGGCAGCATGTGGGCCGGCACGGTGAAGCCGCAATAGAAGCGGGCGAGATCGCGCATCGCGACCGGATCGCGGCCGCCGTCGAGATGGACCTCGTAATGGGCCTGCAGATACGTGAAGGTCGAGAGGATCTCGCGCCACATATGCTCGAGCGCGACGATCGGCAGGATGCCGCGATGGCGCGCCACCAGGCGCCGCATCATCTCGGCCTCGCGCGCCGGCCGGAAGGCAGCGCCGGTCACGTCGGTGCGCTTGACCTTGATCAGTTCGTCGATGATCGCCGACCGCGCCACCAGGAGCCGGTGCACCTCCTCGTCGATCGCATCGATCTCCGTGCGCAACTGGCCGAGCCGGACGGCGAGATCTGCAGGCGGAGGCGTATCGGACATGACGGAACCGGCAACGGGAGCGGGGCTTCTTCATAGGGAACGCCCCGCACGAAATCAAATGGCGGCTGGCCGCGGCACCGATCCGCCGCCGATGCCATTGACAGAAACGGCCGGCGGCGAATAGCTGGGCGCCCCGCCGCAGGCGGCAGGATGAAGCCCCCGGAAGGGTCATATGGGTAACGGTGGATTGCAAGCCGTGGACGATGCGGTCGAACTGGCCCGCCTGCGCCAGACGGAGACGCCGGACAGCCTGGTGGCACGGTTCGGGGCCGACCAGCCGCTTCAGCTCGATTCCGGCCACAGCCTCGGTCCCTGGCAGATCGCCTACCAGACCTATGGCCGGCTCAATGCGGACAAGTCGAACGCCATCCTGGTTTGCCATGCGCTGACCGGGGATCAGCATGTCCACAACATCCACCCGGTGACCGGCAAGTCGGGCTGGTGGGATCTGGTCATCGGGCCCGGCCTGCCGATCGACACCGACCGCTATTTCGTCATCTGCGCCAACGTGCTCGGCGGCTGCATGGGCACCACCGGCCCGGCCTCGATCAATCCGGCGACCGGCAAGCCCTACGGGCTCGATCTGCCGGTCGTCACCATCGGCGACATGGTGCGCTCGCAGGCGGCGCTGGTCGACCATCTCGGCATCGACAAGCTGTTCCTGGTCATGGGCGGCTCGATGGGCGGCATGCAGGTGCTGCAATGGGCCGCGGCCTATCCGGAGCGCGTCTTCGCCGCCGCGCCGATCGCCGCGGGCGCGCGCCATTCCTCGCAGAACATCGCCTTCCACGAGGTCGGCCGGCAGGCGATCATGGCCGACCCGGACTGGCGCCGCGGGCGCTACCTGGAAGAGGGCACCAGCCCGCGCAAGGGTCTGGCGGTCGCCCGCATGGCCGCGCACATTACCTATATGTCGGAGGCCTCGCTGCATTCGAAGTTCGGCCGCCGCCTGCAGGGGCGCGACCGGCTGACCTTCGGCTTCGACGCCGACTTCCAGATCGAGAGCTACCTGCGCCACCAGGGCCTGTCCTTCGTCGACCGCTTCGACGCCAATTCCTATCTCTACGTGACGCGCGCGATGGACTATTTCGACATCGCGGCCGAACACGGCGGCAAACTGGCGGAGGCCTTCCGCGGCACCAAGACGCGCTTCTGCATCGTCTCCTTCACGTCCGACTGGTTGTTTCCGACCGCCGAGAGCCGGGCGGTCGTGCATGCGCTCAACGCCGCCGGCGCCAGCGTCTCCTTCGCCGAGATCGTCACCGATCGCGGCCACGACGCCTTCCTGCTCGACGAGCCGGAACTGTTCGGCATCCTGCGCGGCTTCATCGACAGCGCCGCCCGCGCCCGGGGGCTCGCATGAGCGACCGGACGCCGACCCCGCCCGGCGGTCCGGGCGCCCTCTTCCAGGCCGGCGGCGAGCCGCGCGTCGACCTGCGCGTGATCGCCGATCTGGTCCCGCGCGGCGCGCGCGTGCTCGATGTCGGCTGCGGCGATGGTGCGCTGCTGCAATGGCTAGCCCGCAGCCGGGAGGTCGACGGCCGCGGCATCGAGCTCAGTCAGAAGGGCGTCAACGAATGCGTCGCCCGCGGCCTGTCGGTGATCCAGGGCGATGCCGACACCGACCTCGTCTACTATCCGGACGGCGCCTTCGACGTGGTCATCCTGTCGCAGACCCTGCAGGCGACCGAGCGGCCGAAGGACGTCCTCAAGCACCTTTTGCGCATCGGCCGGCGCGCGATCGTCTCAGTGCCGAATTTCGGCTACTGGCGCATCCGCCTGCAGTTCCTGCTGCGCGGGCGGATGCCGATCACCGAGGATCTGCCGTACAGCTGGTACGACACCCCCAATATCCATTTCTGCACGATCCGGGATTTCGTCGAGCTGACCAAGGAAGCCGATGTCGGCGCCGTGATGGAGAAGGCCGTGGCGCTCAATGCCGGCGGCCAGGCCATGAGCCTCAACGCACCCTGGTGGTTCTGGAATCTGTTCGGCGAACAGGGCGTCTTCGTGCTCAAGCGAAGCTGATCGGCTCGGCGCCGGCGTCCCCTCCCGTCCTGGTCGCCGGACGGGCGCCGGGCCCTCGACCGGGCGACATCGACCGGCCCGCATCGGCCGGCCACCGGCGACCGACCTCCGGCGGATCGCGGACGACGGTCGCCGGCCCGCAGCCGGCGACGCATGATCCGTGACGGTCAGGCGATGGCGCGGCTTGCCTCGCGCACGGTGCGGGTCGCCTGATCGACGAACTTCGTCTGCTCGGCGATCTGGTTCATGTTGCGGCTGATCACCTCGACGCCCTTCGAGGCGGTCTGCATGTTCTCCGACATGTCGCGGGTGACGGCCGTCTGCTCCTCGACGGCGGCGGCGATGCCGGACGAGATCTCGCTGATCTTGCCGATCACGTCGGCGATGCTGGCGATCGCATTGACGGCCTGGCTGGTCGAGACCTGCACGGCATCGATCTGCTGGCCGATTTCGTCGGTCGCCTTCGAGGTCTGGCCGGCGAGATTCTTGACCTCGGAGGCGACGACGGCAAAGCCGCGGCCGGCATCGCCGGCCCGGGCCGCCTCGATGGTCGCGTTGAGGGCGAGCAGGTTGGTCTGGCCGGCAATGTTGTTGATCAGTTCGACGACCGCGCCGATGCGCTGGGCGGCGCTGGTCAGGCCCTGGACGATCTCGTTGGTGCGCTCGGCCTGCTGCACGGCGGTGGTCGAGATCGACCGCGCGACCGAGACCTGCCGGCTGATCTCCTCCACCGAGGCGGCCAGTTCCTCGGCGCCGGAGGCGACCGCCTGCACGTTGGCGGAGGTCTGGGTCGACGCGCTGGCGGCGCTCGACGCCTGTCGGTTGGCCTCAGAAACGGCCTCGGTGACCTTGTCGAGGTCGCTCGCGATGGCCCTCTGGGCCTCTTCCCGCCGCATGCGTTCGCGCACCATGGCGGTGATGTCGGTGCAGAACTTCACGACCTTGAAATAGCGCCCCATGGCGTCGGCGATCGGATTGTAGGTCGCCTGGAGCCAGACTTCCTTGCCGCCCCGGCCGATCCGCTTGAACTCGCCGGCCTGGAATTCGCCACGCCGCAGGCCGTCCCAGAAACGCTGATAGTCCGCCGAATTGCGCGTAGCCGTCTCGACGAACATCGAATGATGCTTGCCCTTGATCTCGTCCAGCGTATAGCCGACCGCGCTCAGGAAGTTCTGGTTCGCCTCGAGGATGTTGCCGTCCATCGTGAAATGGATCACCGCCTGCGACTTGCCGATCGCGGCGATCTGACCTTCATATTCGGCGTTGCGCAGCTTCGTCGCCGTGATGTCGGTCGCGAACTTGATGACCCGATAGACCTTGCCGCCGCGGTCGAGCACGGGGTTGTAGGAAGCCTGGATCCAGACCTCGCGTCCCCCCTTGCCGATGCGGCGATACTCGGCCGCCTGATACTCGCCGCGGCGCAGACGGTCCCAGAACTGCTGATAGGCCGGCGATTCCCGTTCGGCGGCATCGACGAACATCGAATGATGGCGGTCCTTGACCTCATCGAGCGTATAGCCGAGCGCCGCCAGGAAATTTGCGTTGGCATCGAGAATGCGCCCGGACGGATCGAACTCGATGACCGCCTGCGACCTGTCGATGGCGCGAAACTTGTCGCGCAATTCCGAGCGTCCGAAGAGCATGGCGTTTCTTCCCTCACCGGTCCTGAGGTACCGCATTCTTATATTTAAAATAATTGATACCTAATTATTAACGAAAGGTTAAAAATGAGAAGTCTTTGATTTCCAAATATTAAAATAAGAACCAGTCGCCTTCTATATTATACAGAAACCTTCGTCCAAATCGATTGGAACTGCCCCATAGGTAGGGCTACTGACACTAACTCTGCGGAACCAGAACCGGCTGAAACACCGACCGGCGCTCCCGCGCGCGAGCGCGGGCCGGCAGTCCCTGATACATTTGCTTCGTCGCTTCGACCAAGATGACGCCGGCCAGGGCGGGCCAGAATCTCTGCCCGATTCGCTCGATGGCCGGAGCCGAGCGGACCAGGAAGCGTCGCTGGAACGGTGGGGTGAACAGCGCGCCCTGCCAGTCGATCGGCGAAAACAGCGTATCCTTCAGGAGCTTGTCCATCTGCCCGCGCGAGAAGGGACGGCCGTAGCCGAAGGGCGTGGTTTCCATCCGCGCCCAGATGCCGGTTCGCGACGGAACCGCCGCGATCAGCCGTCCGCCCGGCGCCAGCACGCGCCAGACTTCGCGCAGGACGTCGGCCGGCTTCTCGGCCATTTCCAGGCAATGCACCAGAAGAACGCGATCCATCGAGCTATCCGGCAGAGGCAGATCCTGCTCGTGCACCAGCGCGGTCGCAGACGGACCTTCGCTCGGCCAGTTGACCACGCCCATCTGCGCCGGCATGAAGCCGATCACCCGTTCCGCCTCGTCCTTGAACGGGCGCAGATAGGGCGTCGCATGGCCGATGCCGAGCAGGCGGTCGCCGGCCACCTTCGGCCACATGGCGCGCAGGCGCTGGCCGAGGATCGAGCGGGTCACGCGACCGAGCGGTTCGCCGTAAAAATTCCTGAGATCGACGATGTCGAGATACATTCTGAACCCATGGCTCGCGATCGGCGTTGTCCTGCCGATCCCGCTGCGGCCCCGGACGGGAACCGACCGATACTCTGGCCGCGGGATCGACGGAATGCTAGGGGTTCGAGACGGGCGGACGCTTCCGACCCGCCTCGTCAATCCGAACCACTAACGCTATGATTTCGTGGTCAATTCAATCCGACATGCGCGGGACGCAAAGGTCCGATCGAATTGACCGCGCGGCAGGGTGACGAAGAAGGAGTGATCGCTTGGCTCGACTGCAGATCTACCAGTTTGCCTGCCTCTCCGACAATTACGGCGTTCTCGTCCACGACCCGGCGTCGGGCGCGACCGCGTCGATCGACGCCCCGGACGAAGGCCCGATCCTGCGCGTGCTCGACGAGACCGGCTGGCGCCTGACCGACATCTGGGTCACCCACAAGCATCACGACCATGTCGGCGGCGTGGCGGGCCTGAAGGCCCGTTTCGGACTGCGCGTGATCGGTCCGCGGTCCGAGGCCGACCAGATTCCCGGCCTCGACGTGCCGGTCCAGGAGGGCGACCGGCTCGCCTTCGCGGGCCACGAGGTGCTGGTGCTCGACACCCCGGGCCACACGGCGGGCCATATCGCCTATGTGCTGCCGGACGCCAATGCGGCCTTCGTCGGCGATACCCTGTTCGCGCTCGGCTGCGGGCGGGTGTTCGAAGGCAGCATGGCCGACATGTGGGCGTCGCTGCAGAAGCTGCGCGCCCTCCCGGTCTCGACCGAGATCTATTGCGGGCACGAATATACCCTGTCCAACGCACGCTTTGCCGTGTCGGTCGACCCGGACAACGCGGCGCTGCGCACGCGGCTGGCCGAGATCGAGAAGCTGCGCGCGGAGGGGCTGCCGACCCTGCCGACCTCGATCGCGCGCGAGATCGAGACCAATCCGTTCCTGCGCGCCGACGATCCGGATCTCGCCGCGGCCCTCGGCATGGCCGGCGCCGATCCGGTCGCGGTGTTCACCCGCCTGCGCGAAGGCAAGAACCAGTTCCGGGGCTGACGCCATGGACCGACAGGCCGAAGAGATCATCCGCCGCCTCGGGCTCGTGCCCCATCCGGAGGGCGGGCATTACCGCGAGACCTTCCGGGACGCCGATCCGGCCGGCGGCCGCGCCCGCTCGACCGCGATCTACTTCCTGCTGGCGGAAGGCGAGCGCTCGGCCTGGCACCGGGTCGATGCGGTCGAGATCTGGCACTGGCATGCCGGCGCCCCGCTCGAACTGGCGGTCTCGCCCGGCGGCCGCCATGTCGAGCGGACCCTTCTCGGCGGCGACGTGCTGGCCGGCCAGGTGCCGCAGGGCATCGTACCGCCCGGCGCCTGGCAGAGCGCCTGGAGCCTCGGGGCCTGGACTCTGGTCGGCTGCACGGTCGCGCCGGGTTTCGAGTTCGCCGGCTTCGAGATGGCGCCCGCCGGGTGGCATCCGGCCGAGGGATAGGCGGGCGAAGGATAACGGTCGACGGATAGCGGTCGACAGATAGGCGGGCGGGCGCCCGATCAGGCGTCCGTCGCGGTGGCGCCGTGCCCGTCGCCGGCCGCCGAGCGCCGGCCGAACAGCATGTCCTTGGAGGCGATCAGCGCGCCCGCCGTGATCGCCACCGCGCCGACCGCGATCGCCGGCGTGAAGCTGCCGAAGCCGGCGGCGACGAGCAGCAGCGTCGAGGTCAGCGGCGACAGATAGGCGACCGCGCCGAGCACCTGGATGTCGCCGCGCTTGACGCCGTAATCCCAGACGAAGAAGGCGAGGCCGACCGGGAACAGCCCGAGCCCGACCAGCGCCGCCCAGGCGCCGGGCCCGGCCGGCCAGACCGTCTGTTCCAGCGCGACATGGCACAGTCCGGAAAGCACCGCCGTCGCCAGGCAGAAGCCCGCCACCGCCTCGGTCGGCACCGCGCCGAGCCGGCGCGAGACGACCGAATAGCTCGACCAGGTCAGGGCCGAAACCACCGCGGCGGCATAGCCGGGAATGTGGGCGGCCTCGATCACCAGCCCGCGCCCGCCGGTGACGATCGCCGCCGCGCCGCACAGTCCGATCGCCGCGCCGATGACGTGATGCAGGCGCAGGCGCTCGCCGGGCAGCAGGCCCGAGAACAGGACGATCAGCAGCGGCCAGCAATAGTTGACCAGATTGGCCTCGACCTTCGGCGCCAGCTGCAGCGACGTGAAATAGAAGAAGTGGAACCCGAACAGTCCGCCGGTCCCGATCAGCCAGACCTTGGCCGGCTGCAGCAGGAGACCCAGGCGCCCGGTCGCGGCGAGCCAGAGCGTCGCCAGCGTGCCGGACAGGCCGAAGGTCAGGGCGGTGGTCAGGAAGGGCGGCACCGGGCCGGCCGCCGCGGCGAGCACGCCGAGCGTCGCCCACATGGCGACGGCGCTGAGGCCGACCAGGGTGGCGACGTTTCGGCTGGTCATGGGCGGTGTCCGGATCAGGCGGGTTGCGGGCGGCAGGTGCGGCGAATCGGCATGTCGGCCGGCCCGTCGGTCGGCGGCCCGCCGGTCGACGGCCTGCAGACCTCGCGTCCTGTAGCCCGCGGACCGGTGCCGGTCCACCCCCATGACGTGCACGGGCGTATCGATCGGACGGTCGTTGCGCTGCCGGACGCCGAATCGAGGAAAGATGGCCCGGCCGCACGATTAAAGGCCGCCGACATTTCCGTCGGACCGGCACATGCGGTAGCCTGCAGCCGACCCGATGCCGCCCGGACAGGCAGCCGACCATACCGCACTTTCCCAAGCCCCCGCATTTCCGGCGAAACCCGGGCGCGGGCGCCATTTCAAAGGACTGGCCGAAACCGATGGCCGAGACATTGCGATCCGTTCTGTTCGTCGACTTCGACAACGTGTTCTTCGCGCTGCAAAGTGCCGACAAGGATGCCGCCCGCGCCTTCGCCAACGATCCGCAAAGCTGGCTCGATGCGATCGAAAGCGGCGTCCTAATCGAGGAGGCGGACGGCAGCGAGCCGATCCGCCGGCGCATCCTGATGCGCCGCTGCTACGCCAATCCGGCGGTGATGCGCTATTTCCGCCCGTCCTTCACCCGCTCCGGCTTCCAGATCGTCGACTGCCCGCCCTTGACCGGCAAGGGCAAGAACTCGGCCGACATCTACATGGTCGTCGACATGCTCGACGCCATGCGCCACGAGACCCGCTTCGACGAGTTCATCATCCTGTCCGGCGATGCCGACTTCACGCCGGTGCTGACGCGTCTGCGCGCCTACGACCGGCGCAGCGTGATCTACTCCAACGCGGTCACCGCCGCCGCCTACAAGGCGCTGTGCGACGGCATGATCACCGAGGAGCGGCTGATCGACCTGACCGGCTTCGGCGACGACGATTTCGAACGCCCGCCCGAGCCCGCAAAGGCCGACGCCCTGCGCGCCGAGCCCGCGAGACCCGAACCCGCGAGGCCCGAGCCCGCAAGACCCGAGCCTTCGAAAGTCGAGCCTTCGAGGGCTGAGATGGGGAGGCCCGAGATGGCGAGGCCCGAGGCCATCCGGCCGGAACCGGTCCGCCAGGAGGCCGGGCGCAGCGATCGTGCGCGCGGCGAGCCGGCCCGGGCCGAGCGCCGCGAACCGGTCCGCGATCCCGTCCCGCGCGATCCGTCGTTCCCGCCGCAGCGGCGCCAGGGGGCCGGCCGTCCGCGGCCCGGCGCCTTCGCACCGGCCCGGGACGAGGGGTCCGAGCCCGGCAATCTCTCCGACATGCCCGCGGAGGCGGCGACGGGCCAGGACGGCGGCGCGGCAGCGGCGCGGTTCGACGACATGGAAGGCGTCGCCCGCCGGGTCTCGGCGGCCACCAGCGTGCCGGCCTTCGCCCCCGAGGTCTATGCGCAGTTGTTCCGGGCCCTGGCGGCGGAGGTCGCGGAGCGCGGCTTCAGCCTCAATCGCACCGTCAACGGCGTGATGCGGCGCCTCAGCGAGCACGGCCTCAAGCTCCGCCCGCAGTCGGTCGCCTTCGTGATCAAGGGACTGATGCTCAGCGGCCATGAATTCGCCGCCGGCGACAAGCCCGGCGCACTGGCCAAGGCGTTCCGCCGGCAGGTGCTCTATCTGGCCGCCAATGCCGACCTGGTCCTGGCCGACGCCGAGCGCGCCATGGTCGGGGCCTGGATCGTCGGCGCCCTGCGCACCGGCCAGTCTGGCGACGCCGTCGAAACCGAGCCCACCCCGGGCGACCAGGAACGCGCCGCCGAGGCCGCCGGGATCGCCATCGAGGAGACCCTGCATCCGCTCCCGCGGCATGCGCCGGCCGCGCGGTTCGACCCGGCGCCGGACGCCGCGCCCGACGACGCTGCGGATTACGGAAGGGACGCGGCAGACGACGACGACGCGCCGGATGAGTCCGACGAGGACGACGGTCCGGAGGATGACGGGCCGGAGGATGACGGGCCGGAGGATGACGACGACGGGCCGGATCGGGACGACGACCCGGAAGGCGACGACGGCCCCGAGCGCGAATACCGCACGGAGGACGACGACCGTTCGGACACGGACGAAGCCCGCAGCGACGGCGGGTCCGGCATGTCGGCTGCCGGCGCGGCGCGGACGGCCCCGGAGGCGCCAGCCCCCGCCCCCGCCCGCAAGGTCTCGATCGAGGATCTCCTCGCCCGCATGCGGACGCCGCGCGGGTCGTAGCACTCGAAAGCCGCGCCGGTCCGACTGACAGCCGCCCGGGCTCGCGGCGACGCAGAGGGCCGCCCTCTCACGAGAGCGGACCGACGCGTTCAGGCCGGCAGCGCGCGCTCGACCAGGCGGACCCAATAGGAGGCGCCGTAGGGAATTGCGGCGTCGTCGAAATCATAGGCCGGGTGGTGCAGGCCGGCGGTATTGCCGTTGCCGACGAAGATGAAGGCGCCCGGCCGGGCCTCCAGCATGAAGGCGAAGTCCTCGGAGCCGAGCTCCGGCGGCATCGCGGTGTCGACCGCATCCACGCCGGCGACATCGCGGGCGACCTCGGCGGCGAAGCCGGTCTCGCGCTCGTGGTTCACCAGCACCGGATATTCGCGATTGTAGTCGAGCACCGCCTTGACGCCGTAGGCCGCCGCGGTCGTCTCGACCACCGTCCGCAGCCGCGCCTCGACATGGTCGCGCACGGCGGGCGACAGGGTGCGGACGGTGCCGACCAGCCGGCCGGTCTGCGGTATGACGTTGTCGGTGAAGCCGGCATTGAAGCAGGTGATCGAAATCACCGCGGAGGCGATCGGGTCGATGGTGCGCGAGACGATGTGCTGCACCGCCTGCACGATCGCGGCGCCGGCCAGCACCGTGTCGCAGCACAGATGCGGGGTCGCGGCATGGCCGCCGACGCCTTCGAGGTCGATGGTGATCGTATCGCAGGAGGCCAGAAAGGCCCCGCTGCGCAGCGCGAAGCGACCGACCGGGATGCCCGGCGCGTTGTGCATGCCGTAGACCGCGTCGACGCCGAAGCGGGTCATCAGCCCGTCGTCGATCATCGCCTTGGCGCCGCCGCCGGCCTCCTCGGCCGGCTGGAAGACCAGCACCACGGTGCCGGCGAAATTGCGCGTCTCGGCGAGATGGCGCGCGGCGGCGAGCAGCATGGCGGTGTGGCCGTCATGCCCGCAGGCATGCATTTTTCCCGGGACCTCGGAGGCCCAGTCCTTGCCGGAGGTCTCCAGGATCGGCAGCGCGTCCATGTCGGCCCTGAGCGCGATGGTGCGGCCGGGCGCGCGGCCGTGGATCACGCCGACGACGCCGGTGCGGCCGATCCCGGTCGCCACCGCGTCGACCCCGAATGTCTCGAGCTTCTCGGCCACATAGGCCGCGGTGCCCTCGACCGCATAGCCGAGTTCCGGATGGCGGTGCAGGTGCCGGCGCCAGCCGGCGACCTCCGCGGCGGCGGCGTTCAGGGAATTGACGATCGGCATGGCGAACCCCTGTCCGGTTGCTCGGTCGAAACGGATGGTTCCCGGCCGTCTCGATCGAGCAACCCAGTCTTAGACCATTACCCGCGCAACGCCCGCCTCAGGACCTTGCCGGAGGCGGTGCGCGGCAGTTCTTCGAGAAAGACCCAGGCGCGCGGGCGCTTGTAGTCGGCCAGCCGCGTCGCCGCGTGGGCGGCAAGCGTCGTCGCATCGGCCGCCGCCCCCTCGCGCAGCACCACGAAGGCGGTGACCACCGAGACCGCTGCGCCTGCGACCTCCGCGACCGCCACCTCGGCCACGTCCGGATGGTCGGCGATCGCCCGCTCGACCTCTTCGGGGGCGACGCGGTAGCCCTGCGCATTCATCTGGTCGTCGGCGCGGCCCTCATACCAGACATAGCCGTCGGCATCGAAGCGCGCGAGATCGCCGGTCAGGAACCAGTCCCCGCGCATCTGCGCCGCCGTCTCGGCCGGCAGGTTCCAGTAGCCGAGCATCAGGCCCGGATCCGACCGGTCGATCGCCAGGATGCCGGTCTCGCCGGGGCCGAGCGGCGTCGCACCGCCGGCGACCGGCAGGACCGCGAGCCGGCGCCCGGCCTGCGGCTTGCCGGGGCTGCCCGGTCGGGTCGGCACGTCGGGGCCGGAGGAGAGATAGGTCGAGATCTCGCTCATGCCGAGCGCCTCGTAGAGCGGGCGGCCGGTACGGGCGACCCATTCGTCGTGCAGCGCCGCCTTCAGCGCCTCGCCGGCCGAAAGGCCGTGGCGCAGCGCCGGCATCCGCTCCGGGCCGATCGCGGCATATTTCAGGATGCGCCGGTAGAGACCCGGCACGGCGGCGAACAGGGTCGCGCCGGTCGCCTCCAGGAGGTCGGGCCAGATCTCCGGCGGCCGGTCGCCGAGATGGACGATGCTGGTCGCGCCGTTGACCCAGGGGTCCATCAGGCCGGCGCCGAGCGTGTAGGTCCAGTTGAAGGCGCCGGCATGAAACAGGCGGTCGTCCGGCCCGATCCCATACCAGCCGCGATACATCGGCCGCCGGCCGAGGATGACCCGCTGGGCATGGAGCACGCCCTTCGGGCGCCCGCTGGTGCCCGACGTATAGACCAGGAAGGCCGGATCGTCGGCCAGGGTGTCGGAGAAGCCTGCCGGCCGGGCGGCGGTCAGCCGCGACGGATCGTCGATCGCCGCGACGCCGTCGCGCGCCGCCGGCATGGCGCCGGAACCGTCGCCGACGACCAGACGGGCGCCCGAATCGGCAAGGATCAGGTCGGCCTCGGTTCCGGTGAGTTGGGTCGAGGTCGGGATCGGCACGAAGCCGGCCGCGATGGCGCCGAGGAACAGGACCGGGAACAGCGAGGTGTTGCCGACCCGCAGCAGGATGCGGTCGCCCCGCGCCAGCCCGGCCGCGGCAAAGCCGCCGGCCGCGGCCAGCGCCGCGTCGCGGAAGGCCGCATAGGTCCAGGTCTCGGCGATCCGCCCGCGCGGACCTTCGGCGACCATCAAGGCGGCCTTGTCGGGCACCCGGTCGGCCGCGGCGAGGCAATGGGCGGCAAGATTGAAGCGGACGGGGGGCGGCGCGCTCATGCCGCGCTCCGGGAAAGCGGCCCCATGCGGCAGGTCGCGGTGCGGCGGATCAGGCGATCAGGTTCAGCGAACTGGTGCTGGCGGCCAGCTTCGCCCGCGCCTGCGCCTGGATGCGCTGCGCGGTCTGCTGGATGATCAGCGTGACCTGGCTCGACCCGAAATCGGTCATCTGCGACGCGAAGGTGTCGGCCGCCGACGAGATCGAGTCGCGCGCCGAGTTCGCCGCCTGCTTGTTCATGTAGGACAGGTTGCGCGGCGTGTAGAGCTGCGGCCGGTACTTGGAGATGCCAGAGATCGCCATGATGGCCGCTTCCAGATCGATCAGGGGACGAGGATGGCACGCCACACCTTCACGATTCGTAAACGACCATGACCGGACCCTTTCCGCGCCCCGCCCCGCTCAGCGGGTCGGGATCGGCTTCTCGCCGCGGTAGTCGTAGAAGCCGCGCTGGGTCTTCCGGCCGAGCCAGCCGGCCTCGACATATTTCACCAGCAGCGGGCACGGGCGGTACTTCGAATCGGCCAGCCCCTCGTAGAGCACCTGCATGATCGACAGGCAGGTATCCAGGCCGATGAAATCGGCCAGCTGCAGCGGGCCCATCGGATGGTTGGCGCCGAGCCGCATGGCGGTGTCGATGGCATCGACCGAGCCGACGCCCTCGTAGAGCGTGTAGATCGCCTCGTTGATCATCGGCAGCAGGATGCGGTTGACGATGAAGGCCGGGAAGTCCTCGGCCACCGTCGAGACCTTGCCGAGCCGCAGGACGAAGGCCTTGCAGGCGTCGAAGGTCGGATCGTCGGTCGCGATGCCGCGCACCAGCTCGACGAGCTGCATCAGCGGCACCGGGTTCATGAAATGAACGCCGACGAACTTCTCCGGCCGGTCGGTCGAGGCGGCGAGCCGCGTGATCGAGATCGACGAGGTGTTGGTCGCCAGAAGTGCGGAGGGCTTCAGGAGCGGACAGATCTGGGCGAAGATCTTGCGCTTGATCTGCTCGTTCTCGGTCGCCGCCTCGATGACCAGATCGCAATCGGCCAGCGCATCCAGGTTCTCGGCCGCGGAAATGCGGGCGAGCGTCGTGACGCGCTCGGCCTCGCTGATCTGGTTCTTGTTCACCTGGCGGGTCAGGTTGCCGTTGATGGTGGCCAGCCCCGACTGGATGCGGTCGAGCGAGATGTCGTTCAGCGCGACGTCATATCCAGAGAGCGCGCAGACATGGGCGATGCCGTTGCCCATCTGGCCGGACCCGATCACGCCGACCTTCTTGATCTCTATTCCCATCGTCCGTCTCGCTCTCCGATCGCGTGCCATGCCCCCGGACCGCCGGCCGGAGGCATGGAATGCGATCCATGCCGGATCCATCGCCGCAATCCGTTGCGGCACCGCCCGGGAAACCGGGTCTCCGAATGCCGCGGCGGGCGGCGTCGAGCGGGCCGCCATCCTAACGCGGTCCGTCTGGCGTACAAGCCGTCGGATCGTCGAAATGCTGCGCTGCGGGCTTTCAGGGGGCCGTCCCGGCCGGTGCGGCCGAAAGGCTTGATCGCGATCGCAAAGATCGCCGCGCCGGCAATGCAAACGGGCGGGAACGCCTGGCTCCCGCCCGTTTGCGACCTGCGACAGTCCGCCTCACGGCCTCACGGCCGCGATCCGACCGCCTCTCAGCGGCCGAGCTTGCCGAGTTCGGCGGCGAGTTCGGGCAGCGCCTGATAGAGGTCCGCGACCAGGCCGTAATCGGCGACCTGGAAGATCGGCGCCTCCTCGTCCTTGTTGATCGCGACGATCACCTTGGAGTCCTTCATGCCGGCGAGATGCTGGATCGCCCCGGAAATGCCGACCGCCACATAGAGCTCGGGCGCCACGACCTTGCCGGTCTGGCCGACCTGCCAGTCGTTCGGCGCGTAGCCCGCATCGACCGCCGCGCGGCTGGCGCCGATGGCGGCGCCGAGCTTGTCGGCGACCGGTTCGATATAGGTCGTGAAGTTCTCGCGGCTCTGCATCGCGCGGCCGCCGGAGACGATGATCCGCGCCGAGGTCAGTTCCGGACGGTCCGACTTCGACAGTTCCTCGCCGACGAAGGTGGAGAGGCCGGGATCGGACGCGCCGCCGACCGTCTCGACCGGGGCCGAGCCGCCGGTGCCGGCCGCCGGGAAGGCGGCGATGCGCACGGTGACGACCTTCTTGGCGTCGGTCGACTGCACGGTCTGGGTGGCGTTGCCGGCATAGATCGGCCGCTCGAAGGTGTCGGCGGAGACGACCTTGGTCACGTCCGAGATCTGCATCACGTCGAGCAGCGCGGCGACGCGCGGCATGACGTTCTTGCCGGTCGTGGTGGCCGGGGCGACGATCGCGTCATAGGGGCCGGCGAGCGAGACGATCAGCGCCGACAGCGGCTCGGCCAGCGCATGGGCGAGGCCGGCACCTTCGGCATGCAGCACCTTGGCGACCCCGGCAAGGCCGGCGGCCTCCTGGGCCGCCGCGGCGGCATTCTCGCCCGCGACCAGCACTTGGATGTCGCCGCCCATGGCCTGGGCGGCCGAGAGCGCCTTGTGGGTGGCGTCCTTCAGGGACGCGTTGTCGTGTTCGGCGACGAGAAGAATGGTCATGGTTCCGGTCTCCTCGCGCTCAGATCACGCCGGCTTCGGACTTCAGCTTCTGGACCAGCTCGGCGACCGAGCCGACCTTCACGCCGGCCTTGCGGGCACCCGGCTCGACGGTCGTCAGCACCTTCAGCCGCGGCGTCGTGTCGACGCCGAAATCGGCCGGGGTCTTCTCGTCGATCGGCTTCTTCTTCGCCTTCATGATGTTCGGCAGCGACGCATAGCGCGGCTCGTTGAGGCGCAGGTCGGTGGTCACGATGGCCGGCATCTTCAGCTTGACGGTCTGCAGGCCGCCGTCGACCTCGCGGGTCACCGACAGCACGTCGCCGTCGATGACGACCTTGGAGGCGAAGGTGCCCTGCGACCAGCCGAGCAGGGCCGACAGCATCTGGCCGGTCTGGGCGCAGTCGTCGTCGATCGCCTGCTTGCCGAGGATGACGAGACCCGGGGCCTCCGCCTCGACGACACCCTTCAGGATCTTGGCCACCGCCAGCGGCTCCACCGCGGCGTCGGTCTTGACCAGGATGCCGCGGTCGGCGCCCATGGCGAGGCCGGTGCGCAGCGTCTCGGCCGCCTGGGCCGGTCCGATCGAGACCACCACCACCTCGGTCGCCTTGCCGGCTTCCTTCAGGCGCAGGGCCTCCTCGACGCCGATCTCGTCGAACGGATTCATCGACATCTTGACGTTGGCGAGGTCGACCCCGGAGCCGTCCGGCTTGACGCGGATCTTGACGTTGTAGTCCACCACCCGCTTGACGGGCACGAGTATCTTCATGATCGACAGCCCTGTCTCACGGCGCCTTGCGAACCCGGCCGGGCCCGGCGGCGCCCCTCAGAATTCCCCGCCGCCTCCGAAGACGACGCGACGCCGTGGCGCCGGACGTCCGCGGACCCGACGTCGCGCGCCCTGCCCCCGACGGGAGGCAGACCGGCGCTCGGCCGTTCCGGATCCCGAGCCACACGGATCAGTCCATCCGGCTTCGGGATGTTCCGGCGATCCGCCGAACCCTCAGCGCGGTAAGAGGACGTCCTGGCCTGACGGAAGCGGATCGTCTTTGTCGAGAGCGACACGAAAGTGCGCTGGGACGCTAATGATGCAGTGCGGCCAAGTCAACGTGACCGAAGGGATCGAAACCGGTCACGCGGCGGCGCCGAGATCGGTTCCGGTGTCGAACAGCCGGACGCCGGGCCGGCGCAGCACGAGCACCAGCGCGGCACCGGCCGCCAGCCCGCCGATATGGGCCCACCAGGCGACGTTGTCGCCCTGGTGCACCGCAACATTGTAGAACTGGAACAGGATCCAGGCGCCGAGCGCCAGCCAGGCCGGGATCGGCAGCGGAATCCGGCCGAGCGCCAGGATCCACAGCCGGACCCGCGGATGCAGGATCAGATAGGCGGAGACGATGGCGGCGATCGCCCCGGACGCGCCGATCAGGGGCAGGTCGGACGTCGGATTGAGGAGGACATGGGCGCCGCCCGCCACCGCCGCGCTGACCAGGTAGAAGGCGAGGAACTTCAGATGCCCGAAGGCGTCCTCGACATTGTCGCCGAACACCCAGAGGAAGACCATGTTGCCGGCCAGATGCCACATGTCGGCATGCAGGAAGGCGTAGGAGACCAGCGTCACCGGCGGCGGCACGAGATCGTAGATGGCCGGCATGCGCCGGATGCCCTCGACCACGCTCGGAATCACCCCGAAGGCGACCGTGGCACCGGTCTCGGCATTGGGAATGAGCGTGGTTTGGGCCGCCAGCCAGATCGCGGCATGGACGGCGACCGTGATGCCGATCAGCCCCCAGGTGACATACGGAAAGGCGACATGGCGCAGCGGATTGGCATCATGCAGGGGAATGAACACGGGGGGCCGGCTCCGGCGGACGATCGGCCATCATAGGCGCGAAAGCCGCGCCGCGGATAGGGCCGGAACCGGCGACCGTCCGGCTCCGGCCTCAGGCAGGCCGGCCGCCGGAAGCGACCCGCCACCCGGCCGGATCACCGGTTCTGGCCCGGCACCCACAGCACGTCGGCCGCACCGCAATCGTTGACCCAGCGGGCGGCCACGAAGAAGAAGTCGGACAGCCGGTTGACGTAGTGCAGCGCCGCTGTGCCGACGATCTCGTCCGGCTGGCCGGCCAGCTGCACCATCAGCCGTTCCGCGCGCCGCGAGACGGTGCGGGCGAGATGCAGATGGGCGGCGGCCGGCGATCCGCCGGGCAGCACGAAGGACCGCAGCGGCTTCAGATCGGTGTTGAGTTCGTCGATCTCGCGCTCGATCCGCTCGACCTGTGCGGCCGTGATGCGCAGCGGCTCCCAGGCGACCGGCTTGCCCTCCGGCGTCGCCAGATCGGCACCGAGATCGAACAGGTCGTTCTGGATGCGTGCCAGCATGGCGTCGACCACCGGCGCCGCCGCACCGGTGTGCAGACGGGCCAGACCGACCGTGGCGTTGGTCTCGTCGACCGTGCCGTAGGCTTCGATGCGGAGATCGAATTTCGGCCGGCGCTCGCCGGTCGACAGCGCCGTCGAGCCGTCGTCGCCGGTGCGGGTGTAGATGCGGTTCAGGACGACCACGTCCGTGTCTCCCCTTGGCGGGCCGCCGTCCGGAAGACCCGGGCGCGGCCGTCTGTCCCTGTTGCGGATGCGATCCGGCGCCTCAGCGCCCCATCAGCCAGATCGCCGTCATGATCACCACGATGGCCACGAATTGCAGGCCGACGCGCCAGCGCATCAGCTTCTGCGAGGTGTTCGGACTGCCGCCGCGCGCCATGTTGATCAGGCCGAGCAGCAGGACGACGCCGACCGCCAGGATGGCGAAAGGCACGAGCATGTTGACGATACTTTCCATGGCGGGTCCTTCGGCCTCGGCGAGGCAGGCGATTCACGGGAACGAGCAGGCCGCGGCCCGATCGATCGCAGGCCGGCTCCGGGCGCGCGACCTTGCCGGCTTGCCGGCAGGCCCGCAACCCCCGACGCCGCCGACCCGGCATACGCCGGAAGCGGGCGGTCGGATGGCCGGCCGTGCCGGACCGATTCCGGCGCCCGCCGTCCGGCGACCAGCTTCTCAGGGCCGATAGGCCTAACGGTCTTCCCGATCGGAAACGCGGCGCAGGAAGCCGACCAGTGCGCGGCCCGGCAGGAGGCGCCGGACCACGTCCATCACATAGGTCGGCACGGTGACCGAATAGTAGGGTTTCGGCCGGTCGCTTTCGACAGCATGGATCAGCCGGTCGACCACCGCCTCGGGCGGCAATTTGAAGCGCCCCGCACCGCCGCGTTCCATCCGCCCGAGCCGGCGCCGGTAGATGTCGCGATGGGCCGAACCGTCGATGTCGATATTCGCCACGAAGGCCGCCATCGCGGTCGACACGAAGCGGGTCGCGATCGGGCCGGGACGGATGGTCGAAACCGTGATGCCGCTGCCGTGCAGCTCCTGGCGCAGCGTATCGGTCAGGCCCTCGAGCGCGAATTTCGAGGCGATATAGGCGCCGCGATACTTCATCGCGACGATCCCGAGTACGGAGGAACACTGCACGATGCGGCCGGCGCCGTTGGCCCGCATGGCGGGGATCAGCCGGCAGGTCAGATCGTGCCAGCCGAACAGGTTGGCCTCGAACTGCGCGCGCAGGATGTCGGTCGGTAGATCCTCGACCGCGCCCGGCTGACCGTAGGCGCCGTTGTTGAAGAGCGCACCGATCCGGCCGCCCGTCCGCTCCAGCACGGCCTCGGCGCAGGCCGCGATGCTGCCGGCCTCGCGATAGTCGAGGCGCAGCGGCTCGAGGTCGAGCGCCGCCAGCGCGGCCAGGTCGGCCTCGGTCCGCGCCGTCGCGAAGACGCGCCAGCCGCGCGCCTTCAGCATCACGGCGGCGGCCCGGCCGATGCCGGTCGACGCGCCGGTGACCAGGATGGTTCGCGGCAGCATGCGGGTCTCCTTTGAGCGGTCTCGCGATGCACCCGTGGGGGCACCGTGGTCTGGATGGAGGCAGCACGATCCGTCGGATGGCGGGGCGGCCGACGGCCCATCCTGCCTCGGAAGAGTTCGGCCCTCTCCGTAGCACGCCGCGTGCCGCAGCACGCCTGACAACGAGAGTCCCGCGCCGTCGCCCGAGCCGCAAAAAGACGAAAGCCGGTCGGGAGGTCCCGACCGGCTTCGCCCAGAGCATGCAATCACCGTGTATGCATTTCATCGCATGGACGATTACAGTCAGCAACACCATTCCTACCGGAGGGTTAATGCGACCGCCTGCGATCCGGGGGGCCGGTTAACCGTGCCGCAATGGCGTCCGGCCGGCGACCGACCGGATCCCGGCGCCGTCCGCGCGCCCTCGCCGAGGCCCCCGGCGCCGCCCACGGACCTGCCAAATCATAAAAAAGAACCGGTCGGGGACACCGACCGGTTTTTCAAGTTTTTGGCAAGAATCCCCTGAAAACCTGCCGTTAGGAAACTCCATGACGGGGGGCTGTCTGCCAACCCCCCAATTCTGCGGGTCCGTTTTGCGGGCCTCAGCCGTTGCCGCCGTCGAGGATGCGGCGGGCGATCACCTGCGCCTGGATCTCGGCCGCGCCCTCGAAAATGTTCAGGATCCGGGCGTCGCACAAAACCCGCGAGACCGGATATTCGAGCGCGAAGCCGTTGCCGCCGTGGATCTGGAGCGCGTTGTCGGCCGCCGCCCAGGCGACGCGGGCGCCGAGCAGCTTGGCCATGCCGGCCTCCAGGTCGCAGCGCTTGTCGTGATCCTTCTGGCGCGCGGCGAAATAGGTCAGCTGGCGCGCGATCATCACCTCGACCGCCATCATGGCCAGCTTGTCGGCGACGCGCGGGAAGGCGATCAGCGGCTTGCCGAACTGGATGCGCTCCTGGGCGTAGCGCAGGCCGAGATCGAGCGCGCACTGGGCGACGCCGATGGCGCGCGCCGCGGTCTGGATGCGGGCGGATTCGAAGGTCTGCATCAGCTGCTTGAAGCCCTGCCCCTCGACGCCGCCGAGCAGGTTGTCGGCCGGCACCGTGAAGCCGTCGAAGGCGATTTCGTATTCCTTCATGCCGCGATAGCCAAGCACCTCGATCTCGCCGCCCGACATGCCTTCCGCCGGGAAGGGCTCGGCATCGGTGCCGCGCGGCTTCGGCGCCAGCAGCATGGAGAGGCCGCGATAGCCGGGCTGGTTCGGATCGGTGCGCACCAGGAGCGTCATCAGGTCGGCCCGGACCGGATGGGTGATCCAGGTCTTGTTGCCCGAGACCTTCCAGACATCGCCCTCCCGCACGGCGCGGGTGCGCAGCGAGCCGAGGTCGGATCCGGTATTGGGCTCGGTGAACACGGCCGTCGGCAGCACCGCCCCGGAGGCGATCTGCGGCAGCCATTCGGCCTTCTGGGCGGGCGTGCCGCCGCCGAGGATCAGTTCGGCGGCGATCTCCGAACGGGTGCCGAGCGAGCCGACGCCGATATAGGCGCGCGACAGCTCCTCGGAGACGACGCACATGGATTCCTTGCCGAGACCCAGCCCGCCGAACTCCTCCGGAATGGTCAGGCCGAAGACGCCGAGCTCGGCCAGCTGGCCGACCACCTCCATCGGGATATACTCGTTCTTCAGGTGCCATTCGTGCGCATGCGGCACGACGGCGTCGGCGGCAAACTTGAACATCTCGCTTCGGAACTGGTCGAGCGTGTCGTCGAGGCCGGTATCGCCGACGGTCAGCGCGCCCTCCGACCGGGTCATCGCCTCGACCAGGACGGCGCGGTTGGCGACCGTGTTGCCGGTCTCGATCAGGTGCAGGATCTCGGGGGTGCGCAGCAGCGCCAGGTCGGCGTCGCCGAGGCCGAGATCGGCCGGGCGGACGAACTCGCCCTGGTTCATCGGGATGCCGCCCGGGATCTGGGCCAGATACTCGCCGAAGGCGACGCGCACGATCGCCGTCTCGACCGGTCCGAAGCGGCCGAGATCGCTCAGGCGCTCGGCATAGCCGGCCATCTCGCGCAGCGATTCCACGTAAGTGGCCAGCCAGGCGAGGCCATGGGCGGCGCGCTGCTCGCGATCGACCAGATCGGCCGAGATGCGGCCGTCCTTCTCGACCCGGGCGCGGACCCGGTCGCGGGCGCGGTCGAGGAACCGGTCGAGCGCGCCGACGGCGGCACGGGCGGCCGGGATCAGGGCGGGCGCGGGATCGAGCGAAACGGCTGCGAGTGTCATCTGAACCTCCCCGGAACGCGGCGGCGTCCGCGTCACTGTCGCACGTGTTGCGGTGCGGGAAAATATGGATGCCGGCGAGGACCGCAAGCGCGACCTTCGTGGGCCTTTCGCCGCAAGGGGCCGCGCGCGGCCAATTCGGCGGGAGGCGTGCCGATCAGCCGCGGCTCGAGGCGAGCGCCACCCCGGCAACCGTTACGGCCATGCCGGCGAACTGGATCGGGGTCAGCATCTCCCCGATCAGCGCCCAGGCCTGCAGGGCGGAGACCGGCGGCACCAGATAGATCAGCACGGCGGCCCGGCTGACCTCGCCGCGCCGGATCAGGAACAGGTAGAGGGCGATGGTCAGGATCGACAGCACCAGCACCGACCAGGCCAGCGCGAAGAACAGCTCCGGGGTCGGTTCGAAGCGCAGGGATTCGGTCGCCAAGGCCAGCGGCGCGACGGTCGCGAAGGCGGCGCAATATTGCAGCGCCGCGATGGTGCGCAGGTCGCCGCCCTGCAGGAAGCGCTTCTGCCAGAAGGTGCCGGCCGTCACCGCCACCATGCCGACGAGATTGACGGCGAGCGGACCGAGCACGCCGGCGACGTGGTCCGATCCCAGGCCGGCGAGCTTCGGCGACAGCGCGATGACGAGACCGATGAAGCCGAGCGCGACGCCGAGCTTGCGGCGGGTGGTCAGCATCTCGCCGAGCAGGCGCGGCGCCAGCAAGGCCGTCAGGAGCGGCTGGACCGATGCGATCAGGGCGGAGAGGCCGGCCGGGATGCCGTGGGCGATCGCCCACCAGACGCCGCCGAGATAGAGGCCGTGCAGCAGCGCGCCGGTGATCAGGGCATGCAGGATGAAGCGCGGATCGCGCGGCAGGCCGGCGCCGAAGGTCAGCGCATAGGTGCCGATCAGCACGGCGGCGAGGCCGAAGCGCACGGCCAGGAAGGTCAGCGGATCCGCATAGGGCGTCACGTAGCGCGCCGCGACCCAGCCGGTCGACCACAGGAAGACGAAGAGGGCCGGGATCAGGCCGAGACCGAGGCTGCGCGCGTTCATCGGTGAGGCCTAGCGGTCGGCGGGCGCGCATGCAACGGCCGCGGCGGTCGCGGCTGCCCTGCAGGGTCGGCGCGGGCCGGGTCGCGCTGCCCGAAACGCGAGGGGCGCGGCCCTTGCGGACCGCGCCCCGTCAACGGATGGCTTCCAGCTTCGCCGGGCCGGATCAGTCGTTCTTCTGACCGAACAGCTGCAGCAGCATGGTGAAGAGGTTGATGAAGTCGAGGTAGAGCGTCAGCGCACCCATGATGGCCGAGCGGCCGATGGTCGCCTGATCGGCGCCGTCGAGGGCGTAGATATACTCTTCCTTGAGCTTCTGCGTGTCGTAGGCGGTCAGGCCGGCGAAGACCAGCACGCCGATCACCGAGATGGCGAACTGCAGCGCCGACGAAGCCAGGAAGATGTTCACGATGCTGGCGATCAGGATGCCGACCAGACCCATGAACAGGAACGACCCCCAGGCCGACAGCGACTTCGAGGTCGTGTAGCCGTAGAGCGACAGCGCGCCGAAGGTGGCGGCGGTGATGAAGAACACGCGCGTGATGGAGGCGTGCGTGTAGATCATGAAGATCGTCGCGAGCGATACGCCGACCAGGGCCGCGTAGAGCCAGAACACGCCCTGCGCCGCCGCCACGCTCATGGTCTGGACGCGGAAGCCCAGGAAGAACACGAGGCCGAGCGGCGCGAACATGATCACCCACTTCAGCGGGCTGACGAACAGCGTGTAGCCGAACTGGGTCAGCGCGACGCCGCCGCGCAGGGTCTGCACGGCATCGGCCGCGCCCGGCGTGGTGATCGACAGCGTGTAGATGAAGAACGCCGCAAGGCCGGTGACGGCCACGCCGATCGTCATGTAGTTGTAGATCGAGAGCATGTAGGAGCGCAGGCCCTGATCGATGGCCTGGGCATCCGCGCGCGCCACGGTCGAGCCGAACCGCGCGTACTGGTTCCCGAAGTTCGACATCGGTGAGTTCCCTTTCGAAATCGATACGGTCCACCGCATCAGGACTGCGGCGGTCATCGACAATATGGGAGGGGTTGCGCTCCTCCGCAAGCGGCATCGGTCAGGAAAATATCATCTTGGCGCCCATTCCTTGCGCAAGGTCAACAGTCTCGGCCGAAATGGGAATTCGCGCCCGCCCGGACCCGGATCGCATGACAATCGTGACGGGCCCTTGTCACAAGTGGCGGAGCACCGGGGCCGCCTTGGCACCGAGGGCCCGCCAGGTGTCGTAGAGGCCGAAACCGAGCGTGGCGACGAGCGCCAGGGCGACCGAGCCGATCGCAACGGCCGGATCCAGCGCAAAGGTCAGGCCCATGATCCTGGACAGGACCATCCAGGCCGCCGCACTGCCGGCGATCAGCCCGAACAGCGCCGCGGCCAGACCGACGAGGCCATATTCGAAGGCGAAGGCGGTCAGGATGCGCCGCCGCGTCGCCCCGAGCGTCTTCAAGACCACGGCGTCGTAGATGCGCCGGCGCTGGCCGGCCGCGAGCGCGCCGGCCAGGACCAGCACGGCCGTCGCGAGCGTCACGCCGGCCGCCGCCCCGACGCCGTCGGCGAGCTTGCCGACCAGATCGTCGACCGCCTGCAGGGCGTCCTTGACGCGGATCGTGGTCACGACCGGGAAGGCCGCGGTGACCTTGCGCAGGAGGTCGACCTCCTTGTCGGCCGTGCCGCCATCGGCCCAGGTGACCGTGGCCAGGAAGGAATGCGGCGCCCCGCGGAAGGTGTTGGGCGAGAACACCATCACGAAGTTGATGCCGAGCGTCTCCCATTGCAGCCGGCGGAAATTGGCGATCTTCGCCTCGAACTCCCGGCCGAGCACGTTGACCCGCACGCTGTCGCCGATGCCGAGGCCGAGCCCGCGGGCGATGTCCTCCTCGAAGGAGACCAGCGGCGGGCCGGCATAGTCCTTGGCCCACCAGGAGCCCGCGACCAGCCGGGAATTCTCCGGCAGACTGTCCGCATAGGTGATGCCGCGGTCTCCGGTCAGCACCCAGGCCGCCTCGCGCGCCGGAGTCACGCTGGCGGCCGGCACGCCCTTCAGCGCGACGATCCGGCCGCGCAGCATGGGCACGTCGACCAGCTGCGCGTCGGGCGCCTCGCGCCGCACCAGGGCATTGAACTCGGGCACCTGGCGGTTGGGCACGTCCATGAAGAAGAAGCTCGGCGCATGCTTCGGCAGCTGCTGGCGGATCTGGTCGCGCAGATTGGCGTCGACGAGCGCCAGGGTGACGAGCAGCGTCATGCCCAGCCCGAGCGACAGCACGACCGACCCGGTCGGCGCGCCGGGCCGGTGGATGTTGCGCAAGGCGAGGCGCAGTTCGGCCGAAGGCGGCGACGGCATCCGGGCGGCGAGCGCGATCACGCCGAGGGCGACGAGGCGCAGGAGCCCGAAGGCGGCGCCGAGCGCGGCGAGATAGAGGAGCGCGGCGACACGGTCCTCGGCGAGCCCGAGCGCCAGGGCGGCAAGACCCGCGAGCGCCGCGCCGACCAGCACAAGATAGCGCGGCCGCGGCAGGCGCCGGTCCGGCTCCACGGCGTCGCGGAACAGCGCCGTCGGCGGCACGTCGTGAGCCCGGCCGAGCGGCATGCTGGCGAAGGCGATCGCGACCAGGAAGCCGTAGGCGACGGCGAGGCCGAGTTCGGCCGGATAGAGCGCGGCCCGCGTGCCGATCGGCAGCACGCCGGACAGGAAATAGCCGGCGATCGGCGGGGCGATCGACCCGAGGACCAGGCCGGCGGCGATGCCGAGGCCGGCGATCGCCAGGATCTGCAGGAAATAGACCCGGAAGACGAAGCTGCCGGACGCGCCGAGGCATTTCAGCGTCGCGATCACGTCGCGCTTGCCGTCGAGATAGGCCCTGACCGCATTGGCGACACCGACGCCGCCGACGATCAGCGCGGTCAGCCCGACCAGGGTCAGGAACTGCGCGAAGCGGTCGATGTTGCGCTTCAGGCTCGGCGCCGCATTGGCGCGGCTGCGCGTCTCGAAGGCGGCATCCGGATGGGCCGTCTCGATACCGTTGGCGAGCGCCCGCAACCCGGCCTCGTCGTCGACCTGGGAGGCGAGCTTCACCCGGTAGTGCCAGCGCACCAGGCTGCCGGGCTGCAGCAGCCCGGTCTCGCGCAAGGCCGCCACGCCGATCAGCAGCCGCGGCCCGAAGCCGACGCCGCCGGCGACCTTGTCGGGCTCGGACCGGACCACCCCGGCGACCGTGAACTTCGCGGTACCGACCGAGATCTCGTCGCCGATCGCCAGGCCGAGCCGGACCATCAGCGGAACCTCGACCAGCGCGCCGTAGCGGCCGCGGTCGTCGCGGGCGAGCAGTCCGCGCGCGTCTTCAACGATCGCGCCGCCGGCCGTCTCGGCCTCCAGCCGGCCGTAAAGCGGATAGGCGGCATCGACCGCCTTGATCTCGACCAGAGTCTGGTCGACGCCGTCGCCCTTGCGCGCCATGGCGCGCAGCGTCGCGGCGACCGACACCGTGCCGAGCCGGCCGATGCTGGCGGCCTCCGCCGGGCTCGCCTCGCGATTGACCAGCGCGAAGGCGAGGTCGCCGCCGAGGATGCTCTGGCCCTCCTCGGCGATGGTTTCGGTCATGGCGCGGCGCACCGAGTTGACGCCCGCGATCGCCGCCACGCCGAGCGCGATGCACAGAATGAAGATGCGGAACCCGCCGAGCCCGCCGCGCAGCTCGCGCAGGGCGAAGCGCAATGCGGTCGCCAGGGATTGGGCGGCCTGGAAGGACTGGGCGGCGGCGACGGCCCGTTCGCCGCCCGGCCCGTCGGCCGCGCGCGGATGCCGGTCGGCGGGCGGCGACAGGAGCATGCGGATCCTCTCAAGCAGAGCCGTCATCGCCGGGTCACGCCCCGGCCGCCGACAGGGCCGCGGCCGCTCCGGACACCGCCACCGGCGCGGCCTCGGTCGTCGCGTCGGGTCCGGCGACGATCCGGCCGCCCGAGACATGGACCATGCGCGAGCAGCGCCGGGCCAGCGACGCGTCATGGGTGACCAGCACCAGGGTCGCGCCGCGCTCGGCCTGCTTGGCGAACAGAAGGTCGGCGACCTGCCCGCCGGTCGCGGCATCGAGATTGCCGGTCGGCTCGTCGGCGATGACGATGTCCGGCCGCCCGACCAGGGCGCGCGCGATCGCGACCCGCTGCTGCTCGCCGCCCGACATCTCGGCCGGATAGTGCCCGGTCCGCTGCGCGAGGCCGACCGCGGCCAGCTCGGCGCGCGCCCGCTCGAAGGCCTGCGGGATGCCCGCGAGTTCCAGCGGCACCGCGACATTCTCCAGCGCCGTCATGTTGGGCACGAGGTGGAACGACTGGAACACGATGCCGACATGCCGGCCCCGGAACAGCGCCAGCTGGTCCTCGTCCATCGCCGAGAGGTCGGCGCCCGCGACGCGGACCCGGCCGGACTGGACCCGTTCCAGGCCGGCCATGACCATCAGCAGGGTCGACTTGCCCGAGCCGGACGGCCCGACGATGCCGACCGATTCGCCGGCCTCGACCGCCAGCGTGGCCCCCTTCAGCACCTCGACGGCGACGGCCCCCTTGCCGAGGGTCAGGCGAAGATCCGCAAGGTCGACGAGGGGTTCGGACAAATGCGACGCTCCGCGGTTGGGACGCCCCTGGTCGCGGGGCCTCAGCGGGCTCATATGGGAGGTGCCCGCCCGGGATCCAGATGACAGGCCGGAGTCTTTTCCATGACCGCAACCCCGTCCCGCCGCAGCGTTCTCGCCGCCCTGGCCAGCCTCGCGTCGCTCGGCCCGGCCGCCACCGGCACCGGATGGGCCGCCGCGCCGGCCGGCCGTAGGGTCCGCATCGTCGCGCTCGGCGACAGCCTGACCGCCGGCTACGGACTGCCGCCCGGCGACGCCTTTCCGGTGCGCCTGGAGGCGGCGCTCAAGGCGAAGAGGCATCACGTCGAAGTGATCAATGCCGGCGTCTCCGGCGACACCTCCGACCAGGGCCTCGCCCGGCTGGACTGGTCGACGCCGGAGGACGCGGATGCGGCGATCGTCGAGTTCGGCGCCAACGATGCGTTGCGCGGGCTGCCCCCGGCGACCACCCGCGCAGCCCTCGACGAGATCGTCGGCCGCCTCGCCGCGCGCATGCCGGTCCTGCTCACCGGCATGCGCGCGCCCCGCAACATGGGCGAAGCCTATGCGAACGCATATGACCCCCTCTTCCGGGAGGTGGCGGAAAAGCACGGCGCTCTGTACGATCCGTTCTTCCTCGAGGGCGTCGTCCTCGATCCCCGCCTCAACCAGCCCGACGGCATCCACCCGAACCGCGCCGGCGTGGATCTGATCGTGGGTCGCATCCTGCCCATGGTGGAGGACCTGATCGGCCGCGCCCTGGCGCGACGGCCGTGACGGTCCGCCGCCGACCACCCGGAGTCGTCGACGCATGAATATCCGCACTGAAACCGGCCTGCTGGCGCCCGGCGCCATGGAGTATCGCCCGCTCGGCACGACCGGACTGATGGTCAGCGCCTTCTGCCTGGGCACCATGACCTTCGGCGAGCAGAACAGCGAGGCCGAGGGTCACGAGCAGCTCGACTTCGCGCTCGACCACGGCATCAACTTCATCGACACGGCCGAGATGTACGCCATCCCGCCGAAGCCGGAGACGCAGGGCTCGACGGAACGGATCATCGGCACCTGGCTGGCCGCGCGCGGCAACCGCGACAAGATCGTCCTGGCCACCAAGGTCAGCGGCCGCAGCCCGAACGGCTGGCTGCGCGACGATGGCGCGCCGACCCGGCTGACCCGCCGGCAGATCGACGAAGCCGTGCACAAGAGCCTGAAGCGGCTGCAGACCGACTATATCGACCTCTATCAGGTCCACTATCCCGAGCGCCCGGTGCCGCAGTTCGGCTCCAACCCGGTGATCTGGCGCACGCCGGAACCGGCCGCCGACGAGACCGCCATCGAGGAGAGCCTCGACGCGCTCGACGCGCATGTGAAGGCCGGCCGCATCCGCCATATCGGCCTGTCCAACGAGACCGCCTGGGGCACGATGCGCTGGCTCGGTGCCGCCGCGCAGAGCGGTGCGGCGCGCGTGCAGTCGATCCAGAACGCCTACTCGCTGGTCAACCGGACCTTCGAGGTCAACCTGGCCGAAGTGGCGCTGCGCGAGAAGGTCGGGCTGCTCGCCTACTCGGCGCTGGCGCAGGGCTATCTGACCGGCAAGTACCGCAACGGCGCCCTGCCGGCCGGCGCGCGCAAGACCCTGTTCAACCGGCTGCAGCGCTACGAGACCCCGCATGCCGACGCCGCCGTCGCCGCCTATTGCGATCTGGCGGCCGAGCACGGGCTCGACCCCTCCCAGATGGCGCTGGCCTTCGCAGTCTCGCGGCCGTTCGTCACGTCGGTCATTCTCGGCGCGACCACGATGGCCCAGCTGACCACCTGCATGGGCGCCACGGGCGTGACCATCGGCCCCGAACTGGAAGCCGCGATCGACGCGATACACCTGCGCCACACCAATCCCTGTCCGTGACGGGACGCCGGACCGGGGCGCGGCAGCCGCCGCGCTTCGGCACCGAAATGTCAGAACCGGCCGGCCTGCAGGCCGATGCGATCCGTCGGCGACGACGATCCGATGCCGCCGGGAATGCCGGCGGAGGCCCCGCGCAGGGCGCGCAGCACCAGGACGATGAAGTATCCGACCTGGATGGCGACCGGGAAGGCGATCAGATTGACGAGATAGCCGAGCCCGCTTTCGCCGTTGAGATAGGAGGCCGGAACGGCCGCGATCGCCGCGAGCAGGGCCAGGGCGGCCAAGCCTCTGATTTTCAGATAGAACCCGGCCGCCATGCCGATCAGCACGAAGGCGATGCATGCCACGATCGTCACGTCAGAGGGCCTTCCGCTATCGCGCGTGTTGACTTCGAGATTTCGGACGCATGCCGTGGGCGACCAGGGCGGTCCGCCAGACGGACCCGCGGCCCGTCCTCCCTGTCGATCCCCGCTCCCTGTCGATCCCCGCGACCGACCGGCTCCATGACCGACCAGACCCCGTGGCCGACCGGGCCCGATGACCGCCAAGACCCGATCCCCGGCCTGGAACGCGACCGGACAGTGTCGGATTCCGGAGGGGGGTTCAATGCCGAATTGTTGCGACCGTGCCGAACCATAAGCGCTCCGGGCCGGCGCGATAGTCGACCGCATCACGCTCCGGAACGTCTCCCCCCGGTCTACTCGGCCGCGCAGGTCTCGACCAGGATGCGCGTCACCTCGCGGGGCACCTCCAGATGCGGCATGTGCCCGACGCCGGCGAAGACATGGACGCCGACCGTGCCGGGCGCGCGGCGCGACTGCCGGGTCGGCAGCACGCGATCCTGGTTGCCCCAGATCAGCCGCACCGGATGCGGCAGCCCGCCGAGAAGGGAGAGATCGAAGCTCTTCTGGCGTTCGCCGTCGAGGATCGCCTCGACGATGCGGGCGAGCGCCGCCGTCACCCGCGGGTCGCGCCGCTCGGCCGCCATATGGCGGGCGATCTCCAGCGGCACCGGCCGTTCGTAGCCGAAGAACTGTTCCAAGAGCGCGTGGATCTCGTGTTCGGCGACCGCCACGGCGAAGCGGCGCAGCAGGCGCTGGTTGATCTCGTCGCCGAAGCCGCCCGGCGCCAGAAGGGTCAGGCTGGCGACCCGTTCCGCCTCGGCGAGCTTCATGGCGACCAGCACCGCCGTCGCGCCGCCCATGGAATGGCCGACCAGGTGAAACCGCTCGATGCCCATCGCGGATAGCGATGCGATCACCGCCTTGGCGGAGATGCCGGCATGGCCGATCTCCGGCCAGTCGAGCGCGGCACCGTGGCCGGGCAGATCGAACGCGATGGTGCGCCGGCGCGTCTCCAGCGCGATCTGCTGGCCGAGCCAGGTCTCGCGCGAGCCGGCGAAGCCGTGCAGGAACACGATCGGCGTCCGGCCTTCCGGACCGCGGGCGGAATGGGGCAGGATCGACGACATGGACGGCGGCCTCCGGCGGAACTGGGCCGATCCCTAGAGCATTTCCCGATGGGATGGAATCATCCAATCGATAGGGAAATGCTCCAGGGTCAGTGACTTGAGCAATTCCCATCCGGAGGCAATCGTCCGATGGACGGGAAGGCGCTCCGGCAGCCGAGACCGGCGCGCGACCGCAACCGGGCCGACGCTGCAGCGCCTTCGGCACGTCCGGTTCTGCGATGCCCGGCCGGCCGCAGCGTCCCTCCGTCCGGCAATCGACCGGGCGATCAACCGATCGGAAGGTCGAAATAGATCCGCCCCAGATCGATCCGGTACGCGACGGCGTCGAGCACGAGATCGTCGCCGGGCCGGGTCAGAACCTCCATCGACCAATCACCGTCGGTGCGCCGGTAGTGTTCGACCCGCATCTGATCGGTATAGATCAAAAGGATATGCGAGACGCTCGCCAGCGACTTGTAGAACCACAGCTTGCGGCCGCGGTCGACGTCCATGGTCGATGGCGACAGCACCTCGACCACGACGACCGGATCGGTGATCCAGGTGCGGTCGCCGCGCGGCCCGCAACGGACAACGATATCCGGACGGCATCCGTCGAAGCGCCCGAGATCGTCATTGGCCTGGACCCGCATGCCGCCGAGATAGGTCCGGCAGTTGCGGCCATCCATGGCGAGCTTCAGCGGCGCGCCCAAATTCGAGACGATCTGCTCGTGGGTCTCGGTCGGATTGGACATCATCACGATCCGGCCGTCGACCAGTTCGAGACGACGGCCGTCGGCGGCGGCAGCAACGCGCTGCTCGAATTCCGCCAGCGTGATCCGGCGCTCCTGCTCGACCGCTTCCGCCATGACCGCCCTCGTCGAACCGGCTCCAGCATAGGCGGACCGCTGCGAAAACGAAACGGCCCGCCTGCGGGCCGCAGGAGCGGGCCGGGTCGAACGCTTGGGATCGCCCGGTCTCAGGGGCTGGACCGGCCGCCATGGGCCTGCAGCGCGAGCCGGTGATCGATCCCCGACGTCGCCGAAAGCGAAGCGACCAGGCGCCCTCCGCCCGTCGCGGCTATTCGGGATTGTGGACGACGGAGCTGCCCGGCTTGCTCAGGCGCTGGACCACGCCGAGATGGGCCGCGGCGCCGGCGTCGGGAAGCGTCTGCTTGCCGACCCGCGCGCCCTTGCGGTCGAACTGCAGCACGATCGTTCCGGTCGGGCTGGTGATCACCTGGGCCTTGGTGCCGTCGGCATAGTTGATGGTCGAATTGCCGGCGACGGCGGTTCCGCAGGCGAACCCGAGGACCACGAGCCCGGCGGCGAGACCGATCGAGACTTTACCGATCGAGAATTTCATGGGCATCCCTCGCGCTGATCCAAGGATGGGGATGCCGTGCAGTATCCCGGAGCCGCAACGAGAGGTCAATGCCGCTGCGGAACAGGACCGTCTCCCGTCGCGGCCGGTCGCCGGGCGGCGTCGGCTTGCCCGCTGAAATGCGTCGGCCCGCCGCGAGGATCCCCGCAGCGGGCCGATCGATCGATTGGTACCGGCCAACGGGCCGAGCCGGAGCCATCCGGCCCTCCCGGGCGAACGGTTGCCGCGATAGGAGTCCGGTCCAGGACCGGGCTCGCAACCGCCGTCAGGCCATGTACTGGCCGCCGTTGGCCGACAGGGTCGAGCCGGTGATGAAGCCGGCGTCGTCGGAGGCGAGGAAGACGACCGCGCGCGCGATCTCCTCGGGCTGGCCGAGGCGGCCGACCGGGATCTGCGGCAGGATGCGGGTCTTCAGCACCTCTTCCGGCACCGCCATGACCATTTCGGTGGCGATGTAGCCGGGGCAGATGGCGTTGGCGGTGATGCCCTTGGAGGCGTTCTCCTGGGCGATCGCCTTGATGAAGCCGATGTCGCCGGCCTTGGCGGCCGAGTAGTTGGCCTGACCGGCCTGGCCCTTCTGACCGTTGATCGACGAGATCACGATGATGCGGCCGAAATTGCGCGCCCGCATGCCTTCGATGACCGGACGGGTCATGTTGAAGAGGCCGTCGAGATTGGTGCGGATGACCGCGGACCACTGCTCCTTGGTCATCTTGTGGAAGAAGCCGTCCTTGGTGATGCCGGCATTGTTGACCAGCACGTCGACCGGGCCGAGTTCGGCCTCGACCTTGGCGATGCCGGCCGTGCAGGCGTCGAAATCGCCCACGTCCCACTTGTAGGTCGGAATGCCGGTCTCGGCCGTGAACTTGGCGGCGGCCTCGTCATTGCCGGCATAGCTCGCCGCGACCGTGTAGCCGGCGGCCTTGAGGGCCTTGGAGATCGCAGCGCCGATGCCGCGCGAACCGCCCGTGACCAGTGCAACCCTACCCATGACATTTCTCCCGTTCAGAAATCGGAGCCGGTCAATAGCCGGTCACTCTTTGGACTGTCGAGGTGGCAATTCGGCGTCGGACGAAAGGCGTTCGACGAAAGTCGCTGAGCGCGAAGGCCGGACATCGGAACGGGGGCGGCGCGGCTGCACCACCCCCGTCGAAGCCCGGTGCGGGAGACCCCGCCCGATCAGCGCTCGACCGTCAGGGCGACGCCCATGCCGCCGCCGATGCACAGCGTGGCGAGGCCCTTCTTGGCGTCGCGCTTCTGCATCTCGTGCAGCAGCGTGACCAGGACGCGCGCGCCGGAGGCGCCGATCGGGTGACCGATCGCGATGGCGCCGCCGTTGACGTTCACGATGTCCGGGTTCCAGCCCATGTCCTTGTTGACCGCGCAGGCCTGCGCCGCGAAGGCCTCGTTGGCCTCGACCAGGTCGAGGTCGTCGACCGTCCAGCCGGACTTCTGCAGCACCTTGCGCGAAGCCGGGATCGGGCCGGTGCCCATGATCGCCGGATCGACGCCGGCGGTCGCCCAGGAGACGATGCGGGCGAGCGGGGTCAGGCCGCGCCGGGCGGCTTCCTCGGCCGACATCAGCACCAGCGCGGCGGCGCCGTCATTGATGCCCGAGGCGTTGCCGGCGGTCACGGTGCCTTCCTTGTCGAAGGCCGGGCGCAGCTTGCCGAGCGCGTCGATCGTCGTGCCGGCGCGGATATACTCGTCCTGGTCGACGATCTTGTCGCCCTTGCGGTCCTTGATCACGACCGGGACGATCTCGTCCTTGAAGCGGCCGGCCTTCTGGGCGGCCTCGGCCTTGTTCTGCGAGGCGACCGCGAACTCGTCCTGCGCGCCGCGGGTCAGCTGCCACTGCTTGGCGACGTTCTCCGCGGTATTGCCCATGTGGTAGCCGTGGAACGCGTCCATCAGGCCGTCGCGGAGCATGGAATCGGCCATCTCCATCGAGCCCATCTTGGTGCCGTTGCGCAGATGCGCGACATGCGGCGCCATCGACATGGATTCCTGGCCGCCGGCGACGATGATGTCGGCATCGCCGGTCAGGATCTGCTGCATGCCGATCGCGACCGTGCGCAGGCCCGAGCCGCACAGCTGGTTGAGGCCCCAGGCGGTGGCCTCCTTCGGGATGCCGGCCGCGATGGCGGCCTGGCGGGCCGGGTTCTGGCCCTGGCCGGCGGCGAGCACCTGGCCGAGGATGACTTCGTTGACCTCGGCGGCCTCCACCTTGGCCCGTTCCAGCGCGGCCTTGATCGCAATGGCGCCGAGCTGGTGGGCCGGCAGGCTGGCAAGCGAACCGTTGAAGCTGCCGACTGCGGTGCGGGCGGCAGCGACGATGACGACGTCTTTAGCCATCGCATGTTCCTCCGAGATGGGTTGAAGTCCTTGATCCGAGAAGCCGGATGGCAGGGGGTCCCCGAGGGCGATCCGGCAGTCCCGCGCAATAGAGACACGGCCGATCCCGGTGTCAATGCGAGGTCCTGCGACTTGAGGTCAGCAATCCGTCGGGGGGCGGCGACCGGTGCGCAGTTCTCCCGAGGGTGCCGACTACAGCGGCACGGTTTCGCAGGCGCGAGAAAATTTGTGGCCCCTGCGAGAAAAACTTCATAATGTCAGGCATCCGGACCTCCGAGGGATCCCGATCCAGGCGATCGGGAGGAGGGTTCGGCAGGTCGGATCGCCGCAAAGGCGGACGGCCGGCCGGTGCCGCATCGCCCGCATGGCCCGGGCGGGCCGTCGCCAGCGAGGAACGCCGATCACTGGAATCCGTCGAGACCGAATTCGTCGAGACCCGGGGGGCTGGACTGACCGCGATGACCAAGACCAAAGAACCGACCATAATCAAGAAATACGCCAACCGGCGGCTCTACAATACCGGCACCTCGACCTATGTGACGCTCGAGGATCTCGCCGAAATGGTGAAGGGCGAAGAGGATTTCGTGGTGTTCGACGCCAAGTCGGGCGACGAGATCACCCGGTCCGTGCTGACCCAGATCATCTTCGAGCAGGAGAACAAGGGCACCAACCTGCTGCCGATCGCCTTCCTCCGGCAACTGATCCGGTTCTACGGCGATTCCATGCAGAACCTCGTGCCGAGCTACCTCGAATTCTCCATCGACAGCCTGACCCGCGAACAGGGCAAGCTGCGCGATCATATGACCCAGGCCTTCGGCAACAATGCCTTCGAGGCGATGCAGGACCAGGTCCGGCGCAATACCGAGATGTTCGAGCGCGCCATGCGCATGTTCATGCCCTTCTCCGGCACCGCAACGGAGGTTCCGAAGGCGCGTGCGGAAGAGAAGCCGGAGCCGAACGAGCTCGACCGCCTCAAGCAGCAGATGGAGGACATGCAGCGCCGCCTCGACGCCATCGCCGAGCGCAAGAGCTGAAGCCGGTCGCGCGGCGCCGGCCCTGCCGGCCCGCTGCGGCAGTCCTTGTCCCGGCTGACCCTGTCCCGGCGCGTCCCTTCCTGATAGCACCTGCCCCCGCAGCGCCGCGGTCCGATGACGGGCCGGCCCGGCGACACGCTGTTCCGGCGCCGCCCCATCCTCGCTACGGGCCGCAGCACCCCGGGCACCGTCGATATCCCGGCCGAATTCCTTGACTTCGGCCGATCCCTCGATATAACGCCCCCATTCGCGAGAGCCGGGCCGCAAGCCCGGCTCATTGCGCTGTTCGAGGCTTGGCCGCCGGTTCGCCGGCAAGGCCGTCAAGTCCGCTTCCTTCCGCCGGTCTCGACCGGACGGATCGACCCGTTTCGATCGCCCCATGGGGGCGGGCGAAGCACCAGGGTCCGGGGCGGCGCCGAAGGACGCGCGAAGCAAAACGGAACCTCGCAGCCAGCGGGGCAGCCGTTCACATAGGGACTACACAATGTTCGCGGTCATCAAGACCGGCGGCAAGCAGTATCGGGTTGCCGCCGAAGACGTCGTTACCATCGAGAAGCTCGAAGCCGCCCCCGGCGAGACCGTGACCTTCGGCGAAGTGCTGATGGTCGGCAACGAAATCGGCACGCCCTTCGTGGCCGGCGCGTCCGTCACCGGCATCGTGGTCGAGCAGACCCGCGGCGACAAGACGATCGCCTTCGTCAAGCGCCGCCGCAAGAGCTGGAAGCGCAAGAAGGGCCATCGGCAGGAGCTGACGGTCGTGCGCATCACCGGCATCGCCGCGGCCTGAGGCGGGACGGGTCCCGGCCCGACGGCCAGGGACCCGGCGACCGGCCTCGCCTTCCGGATGCGCCGCTCTCTCCCGAGAGGGCGCGCGCAGAACGGAGACCCGATCCGCGCCTTGCGCGGGTTGTCGAATCCGAATGTCGGGGCTAGTGTGGCGCCGATCTGTTATCCACCCGCGGGTGCGTGACCGCCGAGACCGGCCGGACCGCCCGCAGACGAAGTGAAGGAGCTCGATCATGGCTCATAAGAAGGCTGGCGGTTCGTCCCGCAACGGCCGCGACTCCGACGGCCGTCGCCTCGGCGTCAAGAAGTTCGGCGGCGAAGCCGTCATTCCGGGCAACATCATTCTGCGCCAGCGCGGCACCAAGTGGCATCCCGGCCAGGGCGTCGACATGGGCAAGGATCATACGATTTTTGCCATCGTCGAAGGCAAGGTTCTGTTCCAAGCCAAAGCCAACGGCCGAACCTACGTATCCGTTGCGCCGAATATGGCAGCAGCAGCGGAGTAACCCGGCGAGATGACCTCTCTTCCGCCGGTGTCCCAAGACCCCGGCGGATCAGAGCTCCGCTGAATTCCTGAAATCCCCGGATGGGGGCGACGGAGGGGGTGATGGGGCACCATCCCCCCTCCAACTCGTTTTCGCCCCCCATCACTCCGTCCGGAGGATCCAGGAATGAGCGACAGGACCGATCCGACAAGTCCGGTCGAGGATTTGGCCAGCCTGATCGTCGAAACCGCGAGACTGGTGCTGCGCCAGCCGACCCGGGACGACGCCGAGCGGCTGGCCGAACTCGCCAACGACATCGCCATCGCCGAGAACCTGTCGAGCATGCCGCACCCCTATTCGGTCGCGGACGCGCTCGCCTTCATCGACAATACCGACGTGTCGCCGCTGCGGGTCAATTTCGGCATCTATGCCAAGGACGACGCCGGTCGCTTCATCGGCACGGCCAGCCTGATGCCGCGCGACGGCGAACGCTTCGTGGTCGGCTACTGGATCGGGCGGCCCCATTGGGGGCGTGGCTATGCCACGGAAGCGACCCAGGCCATGGTCGATCTCGCCTTCGACCGGCTCGACGCACCGTCGGTCTCGGCCAGCTGCCGGGTGACCAACGGTGCCTCGCGCCGGGTTCTGGAGAAGAGCGGCTTCCAGTATGCCGGCCAGGGCATGGGCCCGTCCCTGTTCCTGCGCGGCATGGTGCCGGTCGACCGGTTCCGGATCGAGCGGCCGGTCTGGAAGTCGTTGCGGGCCTGGCGCGATGCCTCGGTCGCGCGCCGCGAGGCGACGGCGGTGCATCTCGCCGGGGCGCTGACGTGAACGGCTCCGGCCAGGCCGTCGGCGGGGCGGCGTCCGGGGGCATCGCCGCCGGACCGGTCCTGAAGACCGCCCGGCTGCGGCTGAGGCCCTACGGCTGGGACGACGCGCCCGCGATGACGGCCTTCCTGGCCGATTTCGAAGTGGCGCGCTGGCTCGCGCTGGTGCCGCATCCCTACGGGCCCGAGCATGCCCGGAGCTTTCTGGAGAAGACGCTCGGCGGCGGCTTCCCCGACAAGCTCGGTCTCGCCATCGAGGTCGACGGTCGGCTGGCCGGCGGAATCGCGCTCGCCGGCTTGTCGGCGCTGCCGATGCTCGGATACTGGCTGGGTCCGCCGCATTGGGGGCGCGGGCTGATGACGGAGGCGGTCGCCGCCGTTCTCGCCCACGGCTTCGGGACGCTGGGACTGACGCGGGTCGGCTCCGGCATCTTCGCCGGCAACGAGGCCTCGCTCGCCATCCAGCGGCGGGCGGGCTTCGAGGTGGTGGGCCAGAGCGAGGTCTTCTCGCTCGCCCGCAACACGACCGTGACCCATATCGACACGCGCCTGACCCGCAGGCGCTGGCAAGAGACGAAGCGATGAAATTTCTCGACACCGCCAAGGTCTATGTCCGCTCCGGCGACGGCGGGGGCGGCAGCGTTTCGTTCCGGCGCGAGAAGTTCATCGAGTTCGGCGGCCCGGACGGCGGCGACGGCGGGCGCGGCGGCGATGTCTGGATCGAATGCGTCGAGGGCCTCAACACGCTGGTCGACTACCGCTACCAGCAGCATTTCAAGGCGCGCACCGGCGGCCACGGCATGGGCCGCAACCGCGCCGGCGCCAATGCGCCGCCGATCACCCTGAAGGTTCCGAAGGGGACCGAAGTGCTCGAGGAGGACGGCGAGACCCTGATCGCCGACCTGACCGAGATCGGCCAGCGCGTGCTGCTGGCGCGCGGCGGCAATGGCGGTTTCGGCAACGCCCATTTCAAGTCCTCGACCAACCAGGCGCCGCGCCACGCCAATCCGGGCCAGGACGGCGAGGAGAAGGCGCTCTGGCTGCGCCTGAAGCTGATCGCCGAAGCCGGTCTCATCGGCCTGCCCAATGCCGGCAAGTCGACCTTCCTGGCCACCGTCACGGCGGCCAAGCCGAAGATCGCCGACTATCCCTTCACGACGCTGCATCCCGGCCTCGGCGTGGTCCGGGTCGACACCCGCGAATTCGTGCTCGCCGACATTCCCGGCCTGATCGAGGGCGCGCATGAAGGCCAGGGCCTCGGCGACCGCTTCCTCGGCCATGTCGAGCGCTGCCGCGTCCTGCTGCACCTCGTCGATGCCAATTCGGACGACGTGGTGCGCGACTACAAGATCGTCCGGCGCGAGCTGAAGCTCTACGGCGAAGGCCTGGCGCAGAAGCCCGAGATCGTCGCCCTGTCGAAATGCGACGCCCTGACCGAGGACGAGCGGGCCGAGAAGGTCGCCGCCCTGAAAAAGGCGGCCCGGCGCGTGCCGATCCAGCTGTCCTCGGCGAGCGGCGAGAATGTCGAGAAGACGCTGCGCGCGCTGCTCCGGGCGATCGACACCGACGTGGCCGAGGAGGCCGACGAGATCCCGGCCGCCAAGGATCAGACCTGGCGGCCCTGACGGCCGCCTCAGGACGATCCCGCCACCACACGGCCCGCCGCTCAGCCCGCCCCGCTCGACTCGGGGACGCGCCCTGTTCGGGGTACCCTGCCCTCAGCCCGGCGCCGCGCCTGCGGAACCGGGGGCGGCGACAGCGGCGCTACCGCCCGCCATCGGCCGCTCGTCGAGCGAGACCGTCTTGACCAGGGCATGGACCGTATCGCCCGGACCGAGGCCGAGCGCGGCGAGACCCATGCGGGTGACCGAGGCGACCAGCGTGCCGCCGCCCGGCAGGGCGATCTCGACCCGGGCCAGCGCCTGATCGGTCGGGTGCAGCGCCGCGATCGTCCCGGCCAGCACCGAGCGCACGCTCATCCGCGCCGGCGGCGGCTCGGCGGCGAGCGTCACGTCGGTCGCCCGCACGACGATCGCCAGTTCGCGCCCCGGCTCGCCGGCCGGTCCCGGCAGCCAGAGCGTGCCGGCCGGGTGGACGATGCGCGTCAGCCCATAGGCGGGCTCGTAGGCATCGACGCGGCCGGCCAGCACAGAGACCAGATCGAAGCGGTCGACCCCGGCCGTGGCGGCCAGCCCGAACACCCGGTCCGGTGGCCCCTCGCCGGCGATCCGGCCGCGATCGAGCACCACGACATGGCCGGCGAGCCGCGCCACCTCCTCGACCGCATGGCTGACATAGACGATCGGGATCGCGAATTCGTCGCGCAGGCGCTCGATCAGCGGCAGGATTTCGAGCTTGCGCGGCCGGTCGAGCGCGGCCAGCGGTTCGTCCATCAGGAGGAGGCGCGGGCTCGACAGCAGCGCCCGGCCGATGGCGACCCGCTGCCGCTCGCCGCCCGAAAGGCTGGCGGGCCGGCGGCCCAGCAGGGAACCGATGCCGAGCGTCGCGACGACCGGCTCGAAGGGCACCGCCCGGCTGTCGCGCGGGGCGAACCAGCGGCCGAACATCAGGTTGGCGCGCACGCTCATATGCGGAAACAGCAGCGCGTCCTGGAACACGAGCCCGATCCGCCGGCGCCGCGGCGGCAGGAAGACGCCCCGCTCGGTATCGACCAGCACCTGGCCGTCGACCTCGATGCGGCCGCGATCCGGGCGGATCAGGCCGGCGATCATGCGCATGGCGGTGGTCTTGCCGGCCCCCGAGGCGCCGAACAGCGCCGTGACCGCCGCCGTGCTCTCGAAACGGGCCTCGAGCCGGAACCCGCCCTCCCCGGTGGCCAGCCGACGGTCGGCCTCGAAGCGGATCATGCGATCAGACCCGTCTGGCGGCGCGCCCGCGCCTGCAGCGCCTCGGAGACGACGAGCGCGATCAGCGCGATCACCACCGAGACCAGCGTCAGCCGGAACGCCTGGGCGTCGCCGCCGGGCACCTGGGTGGCGGCATAGATGGCCGCGGCCAGCGTGCGCGTCTCGCCCGGGATCGAGGACACGAAGGTGATGGTCGCGCCGAATTCGCCGAGCGCCTTGGCGAAGGCCAGGATGGCGCCGACCACGATGCCGGGCAGCGCCAGCGGCAGCGTGACCAGGAAGAAGGTGGCGACGCGACCCGCACCGAGCGTGCCGGCGGCCGATTCGAGCCGCGGGTCGATGCCTTCGAGCGACAGCCGGATGGCGCGCACCATCAGCGGGAAGCCCATCACGGCGGCGGCCAGCGCCGCGCCGGTCCAGCGGAAGGAGAGGACGATGCCGAGATGGTCGGCCAGGAAGGCCCCGAACACGCCGCGCCGCCCGAACAGCACGAGCAGGAGATAACCGGTCACGACCGGCGGCAGCACCAAGGGCAGATGGATCAGGCCGTCGAGCAGCGCCCGGCCGGGAAAGCGGCCGCGCGCCAGCACGACCGCGACCAGGATCGCCACCGGCAGGCTCGTCAGCGTCGCAACCCCGGCGACCCGCAGGCTGAGCAGGATCGCGGTCCATTCCTCGGCACTGAATTCAACCATGCGGGCGGTTTATCCTGTATCGCAAACGATATTGCATTCCGGCTCAAGCCGTGCACGATCGTATAGAGCTGACCGGCGGAATCCAGCCCGCCGCGGAAGATTTTGCCGGAGGACCATCCCCGATGTCGATTCTGCGCCGTTCCCTGATCGCCGGCCTCGCCGCCCTGGCGGTCGCCGTCGCCACCCCGTCCCGCCCGGTCGTGGCCCAATCCGGCGACGTGGTCGTCTTCGCCGCCGCCAGCCTCAAGAACGCCCTCGACGAGATCGCGGCGGATTACACCAAGGCGACCGGCAAGAAGGTCGCGATCTCCTACGCGGCCAGTTCGGCGCTCGCGCGCCAGATCGAACAGGGCGCACCGGCCCAGGTCTTCGTCTCCGCCGATCAGAAATGGATGGACTATGCCGCCGGCAAAGGGCTGATCGAACCGGCGACGCGCTCCGATATCCTCGGCAATCGCATCGTTCTGGTCGCCCCGAAGGGCGGCACCAAGCCGGTCGAGATCAAGGCCGGCTTCGACCTCGGCAAGCTCCTCGGCGACGGCCGCCTGGCGATCGGTGCGGTGGCGTCGGTGCCGGCCGGGACCTACGCCAAGGAATCGCTCGAAAAGCTCGGCGCCTGGGACGGCGTCAAGGGCAAGCTGGCCGAAGCCGAATCGGTGCGCGCCGCGCTTCTCCTCGTCTCGCGCGGCGAGACCCCCTACGGCATCGTCTATCAGACCGATGCGGCCGCCGACCCGAACGTCGCCGTGGTCGGCACCTTCCCGCCGGAAACCCACACCCCGATCCTCTACCCCGCCACGCTGGTCAAGGGCGCGGGCGCGGACGGAACCGCCTTCCTGGCCTTCATGCGGTCGGCCGCCGCACGCAAGGCCTACGAAAAGCAGGGCTTCACGGTCCTCTATTGAGCGCGCGCTTCCCTGGCGCCGACCGGCGCGGCATACTCGGCGCCATGGGAGATATCGTTGCCAAGCCGGAGACCAGCCCTGCCGCCGCGCGGGTGTCGCTGACCGTCGATCTTCCGCATGGCGGCCGAATCGGTCCCGAGGATGTCGACCTGATCGAGACGATCGCCCGGGAACGCTCGATCGTCGGGGCCGGTCGCGCGCTCGGGCAGTCCTACCGCAAGACCTGGCTGATGGTCGACGCGCTCAACCGCATGTTCGAGAGCCGGGTGATCGACACCTTCCCGGGCCGGCGTCAGGCCGGCGCCACGGTGACCGATTTCGGCCGCCGCCTCGTCGCGCTCTACCGCTCGGCCGAGCGGCGCGCCAATGCCACAACCGCCCGGGCGCTCGACGAGATCGTCGCCAGCCTCGACTGGCGCTTCGAGGCCGCCGTCACGCCGGCAGACGCCGTCACGCCGACGGCCAGGGACGCGGCGGCGGCAGATCGGCCGGACTGATCATGGCCGGCTCGATCGCCACCGTCTTGATCATCGCCCAGGCCCGGAGGCCCGGCTCCAGCGCCAGCCGCTCGACCGATTCGGCCGTCACCAGGGCGTCGAGCCGGGTGGCGCCGAGATCGAGCGCGACCCGCACATAGGGCAGCGCCAGCGGCTCCACGGCCGCGATGGTCCCCGGCAGCCGGTTGGTGATCGAGACATCCATCGGCCGCGTCAGCGCCAGCGCCACGTCGCGCGCATCGATGGCGATCCGCACCCCCGCCCCGGGTTCAAGCGCGACCTGCGGCACGCGCAATTCCCCATCGGCGAAATGCAGCGTCGACAGCCCATAGGCCGGATCGTGCCGCAGGACGCGGGCCAGGATGGCGGTCGAAATCCGGATCATGAACGGCGCAAGCTCCCCTGAGCGGCGAATGCGTCCCGACCGGCGACGCAGCGGACCACCGCCGCCGCCAGTATACCCCGCAATCCGACCCGGATCGGCCAGGCTTCGCGCATGCCCGGGAAAGCGGTTCCGGAATGTTCGAGGACTGCCCGATGCCGGAAGAGGTCGCCGATCTCCCCGCGCATTCCCGGCCGAAGCGCCAGCGCAGAGCCGGCAACTGTGTCGAGACCTTTCATGCGTGGAAAGGAATCTGGTCTCGGATGACGGCGTTGGCGGTGACGAGGAGTTTACGGCTGACGGCGACGAGGGCGAGCTTGAAGGGCTTGCCGGCATCCCGGAGGGTCTGGAAGAAGGTCTTGAAACGGGGGCAATGTCGGATGGCCGCGAGAGCGCCCATGTAGAGCGCGTCGCGGACGCGTTTGCGTCCGCCGAGGATGGATCGCTGGCCGCGGAATCGGCCGCTGTCGCGGGCGAAGGGGGCGAGGCCGGCGAGGGCGGCGATCTGCTTGGGCGAGAGGCGGCCGAGCTCGGGCATCAGAGCGAGGAGCGTGGTTGCGGCGACCGGGCCGATGCCGGGGATGGAGCGGGAGATCTGGGCGTGCCCATGGAGCTGGCAGAGAGCGCCCAATCTCCCATCGCATTCCCGGCCGAAGCGAAGCGCAGAGCCGGGACCTACTCTGCTGCCAACGTGCAGCAAGATTCTGATTTAATTGACGATCTTGATGCCGCCGCAGGGCGAGTGGGCCTCGGATC
>NZ_LJYW01000001.1:4051386-4089961 GCF_001305515.1 Prosthecodimorpha hirschii | reverse complement strand
CTTCGCAGGTGGCGATCTCCCGGTCGAAGGCCTCGATCATCCGCCGGATGCTCTCCTGCCAGCCCTCGCTTCCCTCGGCGAGCCGGTTCTTTTCCCTGTTGCCGCATCGCGACGAGCTGGTCGCGACGGCGGTTGGCTTCGTTCAGGGCCTCCCGGTCGGGATCGGGCGCCGGCTCGAGCCGGCATTCCAGCCGGGTGCCGAAGGCGGCGAGCATGCGGGCGTCGACCTTGTCGGTCTTGGCGAGCAGGCCGGTCGCGCGGGCGAAGCTGCGCGCCCGCTCCGGATTGACCCGGGTGAAGCGGACGCCGGCCGCCGAGAGCGCCCGGCGGAGTTTGCGGTCGTAGAGGCCGGTGGCCTCCAGGACGACCAGGACGCCGAGGCCGGCCAGGCCGTCCACGAACGCCTCGATCTCCTTGTCATCGTTGCCGATCTGCCGCCACGTGCCGCACCGGCCCTCGTAGACGTCGAGGACCATCTTGGAGACGTCGATTCCGATCACGTCAGGGTGTATCTTCATGGCGCCTACCCCTGTGCTGCGGGGTCCGCGGCAACGGCCCCGATCAACTGTTCAGGCTGGGTATTTGCAGGCGGGCGGGGATCACAGCCGGCTCACGGTCGACAACGACCAGGGACCCAACGATCTCCCGCCCGCCAACCCACAATGCCACACCCGGCACACACAGGGATCCAACGATCTCGCACCGCATTCCCGGCCGAAGCGAAGCGCAGAGCCGGGACCTACTCTGCTGCCAACGTGCAGCAAGATTCTGATTTAATTGACGATCTTGATGCCGTCGCAGGGCGAGTGGGCCCCGGATCCGCGGCCCTCACGGGCCTTGTCCGGGGATGCGGCCCGCGAGATTGCGGCGGGTCCCCTGATCCGGGAAAGGGCACGCGATGGATTTGGGAACAGATCCGCGATCTCCCATCGCATTCCCGGCCGGAGCGAAGCGCAGAGCCGGGCCCCACTCTGCTGCCAACTTGCCGCAAGATTCTGATTTAATTGGCGATCCTGATACCGCCGCAGGGCGAGTGGGCCCCGGATCGGCGGCCCTCACGGGCCTTGTCCGGGGATGCGGCCCGCAAGATTGCGGCGGGTCCCCTGATCTGGGAAAGGGCACGCGATGGATTTGGGAACAGATCCGCGATCTCCCACCGCATTCCCGGCCGGAGCGCAGCGCAGAGCCGGGACCCACTCTGCTGCCAACGTGCAGCAAGGTTCTGTTTTAATTGACGATCTTGATGCCGTCGCAGGGCGAGTGGGCCCCGGATCGGCGGCCCTCACGGGCCTTGTCCGGGGATGCGGCCGGGAGATCTGGGCGTACCCATGGAGCTGGCAGAGAGCGTCCAATCTCGCACCGCATTCCCGGCCGGAGCGCAGCGGAGAGCCGGGACCCACTCTGCCGCCAACGTGCAGCAAGATTCTGATTTAATTGACGATCTTGACGCCGTCGCCGGGCGAGTGGGCCCCGGATCGGCGGCCCTCACGGGCCTTGTCCGGGGATGCACCGGGAGATCTGGGCGTGCCCATGGAGCTGGCAGAGAGCGCCCGATCTCGCACCGCATTCCCGGCCGAAGCGAAGCGCAGAGCCGGGATCCACACTGCTGCCGACTTTCAGCAAGATTCTGATTTAATTGACGATCTTGATGCCGTCGCAGGGCGAGTGGGCCCCGGATCGGCGGCCCTCACGGGCCTTGTCCGGGGATGCGGCCCGTGAGATCTGGGCGTGCCCATGGAGCTGGCAGAGAGCGCCCAATCTCCCATCGCATTCCCGGCCGGAGCGAAGCGCAGAGCCGGGACCTACTCTGCTGCCAACGTGCCGCAAGATTCTGATTTAATTGGCGATCCTGATGCCGCCGCAGGGCGAGTGGGCCCCGGATCGGCGGCCCTCACGGGCCTTGTCCGGGGATGCGGCCCGCAAGATTGCGGCGGGTCCCCTGATCTGGGAAAGGGCACGCGATGGATTTGGGAACAGATCCGCGATCTCCCACCGCATTCCCGGCCGGAGCGCAGCGCAGAGCCGGGACCCACTCTGCTGCCAACTTGCCGCAAGATTCTGATTTAATTGACGATCTTGATGCCGTCGCAGGGCGAGTGGGCCCCGGATCGGCGGCCCTCGCGGGCCTTGTCCGGGGATGCGGCCGGGAGATCTGGGCGTGCCCATGGAGCTGGCAGAGAGCGCCCAATCTCGCACCGCATTCCCGGCCGAAGCGCCAGCGGAGAGCCGGGACCCACTCGGCTACCAACGTGCAGCAAGATTCTGATTTAATTGACAATCTTGATGCCGCCCCAGGGCGAGTGGGCCCCGGATCGGCTGCCCTCACGGGCCTTGTCCGGGGATGCGGCCGGGAGATCTGGGCGAGCCCATGGAGCTGGCAGAGAGCGCCCAATCTCGCACCGCATTCCCGGCCGAAGCGCCAGCGCAGAGCCGGGACCCACTCGGCTGCCAACGTGCAGCAAGATTGTGATTTAATTGACGACCTTGATGCCGCCGCAGGGCGAGTGAGCCCCGGATCGGCGGCCCTCACGGGCCTTGTCCGGGGATGCGGGGTTGGTACCCGGGATACCGATCCGGCGCGCGTTCAGCCCGGCGGCGCGCCGCGCCGGTGCCGGTCCAGGAATGCGAGGACCGCATCGGGATCGGTCATCATCGGCACGTCGGGGCGCGCGGGCGGGGTGACGAGGATCACCGGCAGGCCGAGCGCGCGCGCCGCGGCGATCTTCGGATAGGTGGCCGTCCCGCCCGAATTCTTGGTCACCAGCCCGTCGATGCGTTCGCCGCGCATCAGCTGCGTCTCGGCAGCCTCGTCGAAGGGGCCGCGATCGAGCACCAGCCGGGCGTCCGGCGGCATGTCCTCGGCCGGCGGCGGGTCGATGCTGCGGATCACATAGTGGTGCTGCGGCGCGGCGCGGAAAGCGGCGACCCCGAGCCGGCCGATGGTCAGCAGCACCCGTCGCGGTTCCGTGCCCAGCGCCGCGACCGCGGCGGCATTGTCGGCGACCTCGATCCAGCGGTCGCCCGGAGCGAGCGCCCAGGGCGGGCGCGAATGGGCGCAGAGCGGCACGCCGGCGATCCGGCAGGCGTCGGCGGCATAGCGCGACATGACCGCCGCGAAGGGATGCGTCGCGTCGACGACCGCCTCGATCGCCTCGGCGCGCAGATAGGCGACGAGCCCCGCGACGCCGCCGAAACCACCGATCCGCGTCGGGATCGGCTGGGCCGCCGGAGCCTCGGTCCGGCCGGCGAGCGACAAGACGGGCGCGAGATCGGGCCTTCCGACCAGCAATCGCGCCAGCCGGCTCGCCTCCGTGGTGCCGCCGAGGATCAGGACGCGCATGGCGCGGTCTCCGTCGCGTCGCGGCCCGCGCCGGGCAGGGACAGGCCCGGCAGGAACAGCCGGTGCTCGGCCTCGACGCAATCGCGGATGAAATCGGCGGTCACGCGGATGCGGGCGAGATCGCGCGTGTCCTGGTGCATGATCAGCCAGAAGCTGCGCATCACCTCGACCTCCGCCGGCAGCACGCGCGTGAGGGCCGGGAAGCCGGCGGCCAGGAAGTCGGGCAACAGGCAGAGCCCGGTGCCGGCCAGGGTGGCGTGGAGCTGGGCGATCAGGTTGGAGCTGGTGAAGCGCGGCTTCAGCCCGGTGCCGATCTCGGTCAGCATCTCGAATTCGGGCGCGTGGATCAGGTCCTGGATATAGCCGATGCCGCGATGGCGGCGCAGGTCGGCGGCCGACTGCGGATGGCCGCGTTCGGCGAAATAGGCCTCGGTCGCGTAGAGATGCAGGCTGTAGTCGGTCAGCTTGCGCCCGACCAGCCGGCCGGCCTCCGGGATCGACAGGCCGATGGCGATGTCGGCCTCGCGCCGCGACAGGTTGAACGGGCGCAGCACCGCGACGACCTGCACTTCGAGCGAGGGATGCGCACGGCACAGAGCGCCGATGCGCGGGGCCAGGAACATGGTGCCGAAGCCGTCAGGCACGCCGACCCGCACGGTGCCGGAAAGCTCCAGATCGACCCCGCCGACATCGCCCTGCGCGCCGTAGACGGCCGATTCCATGGCCTCGACGCGGGCCAGCAGGCGCTCGCCGGCATCGTTCAGCTGGTAGCCGCGCGGCGAGCGGTCGAACAGGTGGGCGGCGAGGCTGCGCTCCAGCCGGGCAATGCGGCGGCCGACCGTGGCATGGTCGAGGCCGAGCTGCTGGCCGGCCCGGCTGATCTGGCCGCTGCGCGCCACGGCCAGGAATACCTGGAAATCTCCCCAATCCGGTCGCGCCACGGCAGCCTCATTGTGCAGGTTTGCACATTAGGTCGCGAATCATTCGGCTACAAGGGCCCGGGTCGCGCTGCTACCCCAACCTCAGGACTCCGGGAAAAACCCGGCGGCCGCTCCAGCCGCCGCCATGGCATCCCCAGACGCCGTCGCGCCAGGACTGGACCACCCGAAGGGCTGCGGCCACGGGCAGGACAAGGCCGTATCCGTCGCGTTTGGAGGAAGCTGATGTCCCTGGTCGAGGCCGTATCCGATACCCCGTCCCGCCGCCTGTCGGCCCGCGAGGCCGATCCGCTCGCCGATCTGACCGCACAGCAGCGCCGCGCCATCGAACTTCTGGCCGAGGGCCTGCTCAACAAGCAGATCGCCCACCGCATGGGCATCAGCGCCTCGACCGCCAAGGCGCATATCAGCGCGGCCTATCGCGCGCTCGGCGTCAACGGACGGATCGGTGCCGTCACGCTGCTCGCCCGCGCCGGCCGGATGGGCTGAACGAGCGTCCGCGGCAACGGCGGGCATTGACGGGCGTCAGGACGCCAGCCTGATCGCGTGAATGTCGGGCACGATCACGTCGGCATGGCCGGCGAAGTGATCCGCGCGGCTGGTCCCCGACAGCACGCCGACCGCCAGCGCGGCCCCGGCGCGCCGGGCCGTGACCATGTCGCCGGCGCTGTCGCCGACCATCAGCACCCGGGACGGTTCGACCCCGGCCAACGCCGCGAGATGCAGCAAGCCGTCCGGCTCCGGCTTGGCGGGAATCGGATCGTCGCCGCACACCATCGCGTCGATGAGCCGCTCGACGCCGAGAATCGGCAGCGTCGCGACGGTGCCGAGCCGGTCGTCGGTGGTCAGGATCGAGAGCCGCGCGCCCGCGGCGGCGAGGCCGCGCATCAGCCCGGCCACGTCGCCGACCGGGCGGATTTCGGTCGTCGTCGGCGGCGCCTGGAACACCGGCCGGAAGGCGCGCCCGGCGATCGTCTCCGCTTCATGCCAGGGCAGGCCGTGCCGATAGAGCACCGCCGCGCAGACGATGGTCAGCGCCGGAATCGACGCCACCGCCAGCGGGCTTTCCGGCACGACGCGCCGGGAGATCGGGTCGGCCCCGAGCGTGCGATAGAGATCGGCCTCCAGATCGGCGTCGCGCGCCGCCCCGACGGACGCCTCGTCGAGCGTCGCCGCAATCGCGGCGATCATCTTTCCGGCCCAGAGATGGTCGAAATTGATCAGCGTGCCGTCCTTGTCGAAGACGACGAGATCGATGTCCCGGACATGGCCGGCAATATCGAGACGGGGCACGGAGGGCTCGCGACTGGTGGGTTCGGCAGATCGACCCCACCCTACCGGCTTCGCCCGATCCGCGAAAGTCGACCGATCGACCCGGTCCGGTGCCGCCGGTACGCAGTCTCTCGCAGATGCGAAAGCCCGCCGGCGCGGGGCGCGGGCGGGCTTTCGAAAAAGTTCGGATCGCTTTCGGACCGGACGATCAACGACCGCCGCGGACGATCTCCTGGATGCGGCCGCGCTCGACGCCGATGTCCTGCAGCTGACGGTCGTCGAGAGCGGCAAGCTGGCGTACGGCCTCGCGATAGCTGTGGAAGCGCTCGAGAGAGGTGCGGATGTTGGAAGCGAAGCGGGAGAGCGACATGATGACACCTACGGGTTCGGTTTGGTTCGAAACGGGTGTGCAGCTCAACGTCCGTATCGGGTGCGCTGCAACATGACGCCTAGATAGTCTCTTTGACCGTTTGGGAAAAGTGACGAGTTCGTAAGCGCAGCCATGGCCAAATTGCATGACTAAAGGGCAGGCTGTTCAGAAAATGTTCATTTCTCGCATATCAAATGGACGAATGTGCCGAACTTCGCCGGCCGGCCGAATCGGCCTCGGCGAGAGCGCCGGCTTGAGATCCCGAGGTCTGCGATCGGCCGTCCATACGGCGGCGGCACCGGGATCGGCCTGTTCCGGTCGGAGCCGTGAACCGTCCCTCGCCGCTCAGAGCGCGGCGGGCGCCGGCTCGATATCGGCGAGCAGCGTGCGAACCACGTGAATCGGCAGCACCATGCGCAGCGGTTGGGCGGCCAGGGGTTGGAATCCGAAGGCGGCGTAGAGCGCCTTGCGCTGCGCGACCCGTTCCGGCTGCCCGCAATCGAGCACATCCAGCAGGACGACCGCGATGCCGAGTTCGTCGGCCGCGCGGGCGATGCGCTTCAGGGCGTCGGCCAGAAGCAACCCGCCAAAGCCGCCGCCGCGGTAGCGCTCGTCGCGGCCGATCATGGCGATGAAGGCCGCCGGGATCAGGCCATGCGCGGGGCGGTTTCGCGCGTAGGATGCCGGCAGATCCGCATAGGCGACCGCATGGGCGTTGATGGCGTAGAAGCCGATCACGTCGCCGCTCGGTGCGGACAGCACGTAGACCCGCGTGTTGTTGGCGCGGGCCAGCTTGTTTGCCGTCTTCTTGAAGTAGTTGTCGACCTGAACGACACCACACGAGAAGGCCGACCGGTCATGCCGTTCCGGATCGAGCGGCTCGATCCGATAGGGGCCATCGGCCGGCCCGGGACTCACCGCGACGACACGCTGGCGCCATGCCGCAGGAAGGCGTCCTTCAGCGCCTCGGTGGGTTCGGCCGGCGCATCGAGCGCCGCGAAGAAGGCCGCGTGATCGACCGGCTGCAGCAGCGTGCGCTCGTGGGCCGCAATCGTCTCCAGGGCCGCCTTGTAGGCCGCATTCATGGTGAAGACCGAATCGTCGACGCCGGCCAGGGCGGCCGCCCGCTGGATGGCGCTCTTGATGCGCGGCTTGGTGCGGAAATTCATGCGCGCCTCGTTGCGCTCGTCGATATCCGCGGTCGTGTCGTCGAAGGCCTGCATCGTCCGCTCTCCCATGGCCGTTCGAGTGTACGTCGGATTGACGTACGAGAAAACCCCTTCCCTATCGCCACATGCCGCGCATGCGGGCGGCCATGTCGAGGCGGATGGAGAGTTCGGGGCGGGTGCCGCGGACGGACAGGGATTCGGGGGCCGGCCAGGCGACCAGCTCGAAATGCGGCAGGATGGCGCCCGGGATGAAGCGGGTGCGGGCGGCGGTGACGTGGCGATCGCCGCCGGACGGCTGGCCGTGGGTATAGAAGCGCTGCGGCGTGATCAGGGCGAGCCGGTCCTTGGCGCGGGTCATGGCGACATAGAGCAGCCGCCGCTCCTCCTCGATCTCCTCCGACGATCCGGTGGCGAGATCGGACGGCAGGCAGCCGTCGACGGCGTTGAGCACGAAGACCTGGGCCCATTCCTGGCCCTTGGCCGAATGGATCGTCGACAGGATCAAATAGTCCTCGTCCTTCAGCGGCGGACCGGATTCGTCGCTGGCGGCGGCCGGCGGATCGAGGGTCAGCTCGGTCATGAAGCGCTCGCGCGTCGGGAAGCCGGCGGCGATCCGCTCCAGCTGGTCGAGATCGGCGCTGCGCGGCGCTGTGTCGTCGTGGCGGCGCTCCAGATGCGGGCGGTACCAGCGCCGGATCAGATCGAGCTCGGCCGGCCAGTCCGCCTCGCGCGCGACAAGGCGCCGGTAGAGGGCGGCGAGATCGCGCCAGTCTTCGGCCGCACGCGCCGGCGGCTCGAAGACCTCGAGCGCCTCGGCCGGATCCTCGGCCTCGGCGACGCGGTCGAGCGCGCGGCCGGCATGGGCGGGGCCGATGCCGGGCAGGATCTGGATGACGCGGAAGCCGGCGACCCGGTCGCGCGGATTTTCGGCAAAGCGCAGCAGCGCCAAGAGGTCCTTGACATGGGCGGCGTCGAGGAATTTCAGCCCGCCGAACTTCACGAACGGAATGTTGCGCCGGGCCAGTTCGATTTCGAGCGGGCCGGAATGGTGCGAGGTGCGGAACAGCACCGCCTGATCCTTCAGCACCGTGCCGGCCTCGCGCGCCTCCAGCACGCGCTCGGCGACGAAACGGGCCTGATCGGCCTCGTCGCGCACCGTGACCAATTCCGGCCGGCCCCCGCCGGACCGGTCCGACCACAATTCCTTGGCGAAGCGCTCGCTGGCGAGCCCGATCACCGCGTTGGAGGCCGCCAGGATCGGCCGCGTCGAGCGGTAGTTCCGGGCCAGCGTGACGACCCGTGCCGGCGGCTCGAACTGGCCGGGGAAGTCGAGGATGTTGCGCACCGTCGCGGCGCGGAACGAATAGATCGACTGGGCATCGTCGCCGACCACCGTCACGCCGCGCCCGTCCGGCTTCAGGCCCGCGAGGATCGCGCCCTGCAGGCGGTTGGTGTCCTGGTATTCGTCGACCAGCACATGGTCGAAGCGGCCGCCGAGATCCGCCGCCAGCGTCGGATCGCCCAGCAACCCGGCCCAGTAGAGCAGCAGGTCGTCATAATCGAGTACGTTATGCTTCTGCTTGGTCTCGACATAGTGGCCGAACAGCCGCTTCAGGTCGTCTTCCCATTCGACGCACCAGGGATAGTGGGTGCGCAAGGTCGGGCCGAGTTCGGCCTCGGCATTGACCACGCGCGAATAGATCGTCACGCAGGTCTGCTTGGTCGGGAAGCGGCTGGCTTTGGCGGACAGGCCGAGATCGTGGCGGACGAGGTTCATCAGATCCGCGGAATCGTCCCGGTCGTGGATCGTGAAGGCCGGATCGAGGCCGAGCTCGCGGGCATAGTCGCGCAGGATGCGGGCGCCGACGGCGTGGAACGTCCCCGCCCAGGCGACCGTCGCCGCCGAAGCCGCCGCCTCGCCGAGCGTCTGGCGCAGGATGCGCTCGACCCGCCGGCCCATCTCGCCGGCGGCGCGGCGCGAGAAGGTCAAAAGCAGCAGCCGGCGCGGATCGGCGCCGTTCAGGATCAGATGCCCGACCCGGTGGGCGAGCGTCGCCGTCTTGCCGGATCCGGCCCCGGCGATGACCAAGAGCGGCCCGGCCGGCGCCGCGCCGCCGCTCCCGGCCTCCAGGCCGTGCTCGACGGCGGCGCGCTGGTCGGGATTGAGCGTCTCGAGATGGGCCTGCGTCATTGTCCCCGTGCGGTCGCCTGCGCGAGCCGGCACTGTTGCTGATTCTGGTTTTGTTCGCAAGCGACGGCTTGAATGTCAGGCCGCCGGGCCGTCCGATCAGGCGAATAGGCGAACCGAAAGGACGGCGCCGGTCAGGCGCCGGGGCGGCCCGGGCGGGCGAACAGGCGCTCGACGAGCTTCAGGATGGCCAGAGCGGCCAGCACGACGGCCATGATCAGGGTCGAGAAGGCGGCGGCATGGGTGGTCGAGCCGGCATCGTCGAGCAGCATGACGGTGGCGGCGGCGAGCCCCGTGCCGGGCGAGATCAGGAAGATGATCGCCGACAGCGTGACCATCGAGCGCATGAAGAAGAAGACGCCGACGGAAATCAGGGTCGGCAGCACCAGCGGCACGGTGACATGGCGCAGCGTGTCGAAGGCGCTGCCGCCGAGACAGCTCGAGGCTTCGTCGAAGCTCTTCGAGATCTGTCGGAGGCTGGTCGAGGCGGTCAGGAGACCTTGCGAGAAATAGTGGAACACGTTGCAGATCGCGAGCATCAGCAGCGTGTCGTAGAGCAGCGCCATCACGCCGCCGGCGGCATTGAAGGCGAACACGTAAGCCAAGCCGAGCACCATGCCGGGGATCGCCGCCGGCAGGAGGCCGAGCGCGTTGACGACGCGGCCGACCGGCCCCTTGTCCTTGGCCACCACCCAGGCGGCGGCCGCGGCCAGCACGACGCCGATGCCGGCCGCCATCAGCGACACCACCACGCTGTTCCAGAGCGACTGCAGCCCGTTCTGGGCGGTGTTCTGGGTGTAGTTGTTGAGCGTGAAGGTCATGTTGTAGGGCCAGGTCTTGACGAAGCTGGCATAGATGACGATGCCGACCACGGCCAGGATCGGGATGGCGATCAGGGTCGCGGCGGCCAGCATGGCGCCGTCGAACAGCGGCGCCCGACGCGGCACCAGCGGCACCGAACGGTCGCCGACCAGCGCGAACTGGCGGCGATTGGCGATGCGTTCGATCTGGAAGGCGAACAGCGCCGGCAGCAGCAGCACGATCGCCACCACCGAGCCGAGCTGGAAGTTCATCTGGCCGGAAACCTGATTGTAGATCTCGTTGGCGAGCACCGTGTAGTCGCCGCCGATCACCATCGGGTTGCCGAAATCCGTGATCGCGATGGTGAAGACCAGGAAGGCCGCCGCGAGCAGGCCGAACTTCACGCCCGGCAGCGTCACGTCGAAGAACTTGCGCACCGGCCCGGCGCCGAGCACCGTCGCGGCCTCGTAGGGACGCGCATCGGCGACCGAGAGCGCGGTGACCAGCAACAGCACGGCCTGCGGGAAGCAGTAGAGCACGTCGGCCGTGACCACGCCCCAGAAGCCGTAGATCTTGATGTCGAGCCCGAAGGTGCGGTTGATGATGCCGTTGCGGCCGAACAGGAAGACGAGGCCGAGCGCCTGCACGAGCGACGGCGCGAAGACCGGCAGCAGCGCGATGCCGCGGAACAGCCATTTCATCGGCATCGCCGACCGGGTCAGCGCATAGGCATAGATGAAGGCGAGCACGACCGTGATCACCGTCACGGTTGCCGAGACCGTCAGGCTGTGGCCGACGATGGTCCAGAATTTCGGCGCCGAGAAGACCTTGGTGTAGTTGTCGAAACCGTAGCCGCTGCCGACCGCGACGCTCTTCAGGAAGACGACGATCATCGGCCAGGCGATGAAGATCGCCAGCCCCGCCAGAACCGTCAGGCCGACCAGCATCAGGAACAGCCGGTCGCCGTCGAGGGCGCCGGTGCCGCGTCCTGGGCCCGGGGCGGGGCCGGGGCCGCGCCCCGCACCGGGGGACGCCGGCGTCATGGCCGAGGCGGGCGCGGTCACGGGCGCAGCTCCGTCACCCGTGCGACCGGCAGATGCACCGCGACCGGCTTGCCGACCGGCTCGACGGCGCCGCCGGCGCGATCGGCGATGATCTCGACGCCGCCCGCATCGACCACGGTGCGCGTGGTCGCGCCGAGGAAATGGCTCGACTTGACCCGGCCCTGGAAGCGGTTCGGCCCCTCGGCGCCGGCCGGATCGAGGGCGACATGTTCGGGACGGATGCCGGCGGTGCAGCCTTCGGTCGGCGTGCGATCGCCCTCGACCAGCAGCGGCGCGCCGAGCCGGTCGCGGTCGGCCGGGCCGAGAAAGTTCATGTGGCCGACGAATTCGGCGACGAAGCGCGTCTTCGGATGCAGATAGATGCGCTCCGGCGCGTCCTCCTGCTCGATCCGGCCGGCACGCATCAGCACGACGCGGTCGGCCACCGCCAGCGCCTCCTCCTGGTCGTGGGTGACCATCAGGGTCGGCACGCCGATACGCTGCTGCAGGGCGCGAATTTCATCGCGCAGCTGCAGGCGCACCTTGGCGTCGAGGGCGGAGAGCGGTTCGTCGAGCAGCAGAAGCTTCGGTTCGACGGCGAGCGCGCGGGCGAGCGCGACGCGCTGCTGCTGGCCGCCGGACAATTCATGCGGAAAGCGGCCGGCGATCTGCGGCAGTTCGACGAGCGCCAGCAGGGACTTGACCCGCTCGTCGATGGTCGCCCGCGCGACCTTCCGGAGCTTCAGCCCGTAACCGACATTCTCGGCGACCGTCAGGTTGGGGAACAGCGAATAGGACTGAAACACGATGCCGAAGCCGCGCCGGCGGGCCGGCACGACGGTCAGGTCGGTGCCGTCGAGATCGATCCGCCCGTCGGAGGCGTCGTCGAGGCCGGCGACGATGCGCAGCAGCGTGGTCTTGCCGCAGCCCGACGGCCCGAGCAGGCAGACGAACTCGCCGTCCCGGATGTCGAGATCGACCCGGTCGAGCGCCGTGACGGTGCCGAAGCGCTTGGTGAGGGCTCGGATCGAAAGATGCACCGGCAGGCTCCTGGATGGGCGGGACGAAGGCGCGAAGCGGCGGGAGGCGGCGGGCAGATCAGACCGTTGGCGGCCGCGGCCCCGATCGTGACCGCCCCGATCGCCGCGGGGCGGCGCCGACCGCCGGCCCGGCCCGCCAGGGCCGCGCCATTGATGTCGTGGACACGGCCCCGCGAGCCCGCAACGGGTCGGCAAGGCCCGCTCCGGAGCGCCGCCGGACGCGGCGCCGGCCCGGTTGGCGTCCGCCACCCGTGTCCGCACCGAGCCCACCGGCCGCGACGGGCGGACCGGGAGCGACGGCGCGACCAGATCAGCGGCGCGTCAGCGCTCGATGTCCTTCTTCCACCGCGTCAGGATCGCGTCGCGGTTGCGGGCCGAGGCCTCGAAGTCCATCTTGAACAGGATCGGCGCGACATTGGCCGGCAGGCCGGCTTTCTGTGCCTCTTCCGAGACCTTGCCGCCCGGGATGGTCACGATGCCCTTGTAGGCCGAGTAGAGTTCGACCGCCTGGGTCGAGACCGACCAGTCGAGGAACTTCTTGGCATCGGCCTTGTTCTTCGCCGTCTTGACGAGACCGTTCGCCTCCAGCTCGTAGCCGGCGCCTTCGGACGGAATGACCATCTTGATCGGGAAGCCTTCGGCGATCGACTTGATGGCGACGAATTCGTAGGAGAGGCCGATGGCGAACTCGCCGGCGCGGGCCGAGCGGCAGGGCTTGGAGCCGGACTTGATGTACTGATTGATGTTGGCGTCCAGGTCCTTCAGGTATTTCCAGCCCTTCTCCTCGCCGAGACCCTGCAGCAGCGCGACGATCTGCAGATAGCCGGTGCCCGAGGAGGCGGGGTTCGGCATCACGACTTCGCCCTTGTAGACGGGCTTCAGCAGATCCTGCCAGCTGGTCGGCATCGGCAGGTTCTTGGCCTTCAGAACTTCGGTGTTGACGCAGAAGGCGGCCATGTAGCCGGTGGTCGCGACCCAGCGGTCCTGGGCGTCGCGGAACTTGGCGTCGAGCTTGTCGGCGTCCTTCGGCTTGTAGGCTTCGAGCGAATTGAGGATGCGCGGGTCGACCATGTTGGTGACCGCAAAGCCCCAGATCACGTCGTGCTTCGGGTTCTCCGCCTCGGCGACGATGCGCGCCGCCAGGTCGCCGGTCGACAGGCGCAGCACGTTGACCTTCACGTCCGGATTGGCCTTGTTGAAGCCCTGGACGTAGGCCTTGATCTCATCCTCCTCATAGGCGGTGTAGACGGTGATCTCGCCGGCCCGCGCAAGGCCGGTCGTTACCAGGATCGCGACGCCAAGGGTCGCGAGGCTTTTGATCGGGCTCACCATAATCACACTCCCCTACCTTCAGTTGGCCGGCCCCGGTCGAGCGGCCCCGCCATGGTCGGTCGGCCGCCTCTCGTTCCGTCCGGCGGCGGCGCTCCCACGCCTGAAGCCTATCCGGTCGTCCGACCCCCAATGGCCAGCCTGCGTCCCGACTGTCACAAAATCGTCGTGAAAAGTAAATTTCAGAATCGCGCCGCAAAGCGTGTTTCGGACGAGATGTTTCGCCCGCCCGTGGGGCGAAAGCCGGCCGGTTCGGATATTTTCGTTTGGTTTCGCATGCTTGACAGCGGCCGCGCGCCGCCGTCTCCTGCCGCAAAAGCACCAGGGAGCGCGCCCCCATGTTCCTGCCGTCGCCGCGTCAGACCCAGATCCTCGCGCTCGCCCGGCAGATCGGCAGGGTTTCGGTCGACGATCTGGCCGAGCGCTACACCGTCACGCCGCAGACCATCCGCAAGGATCTGAACGAACTCTGCGACCGCGGCCTGCTGACCCGCACCCATGGCGGCGCCATTCTCTCGTCGGGCGTCGAGAACGTCGCCTACGAGGCGCGTCGGCAGCTCGCCAATGCGGAGAAACGCGCGATCGGCCAGCGCGCCGCGGCGCTGATCCCGAACGAAGCCTCGCTGTTCATGAATATCGGCACGACCACCGAGGAGGTCGCCCGCGCGCTGGTCGGCCGTGAGGGCCTGCTGGTCATCACCAACAACATTCACGTCGTCTCGATCCTGCTGCCGAGCCCGCGGGTCGAGGTGATCGTCGCCGGCGGCCTGGTCCGGCGCACCGACGGCGGCATCGTCGGCGAGGCGACCATCGATCTGGTCAGCCAGTTCCTGGTCGACTATGCGATCATCGGCGCCTCGGCGATCGGCGAGGACGGATCTCTGCTCGACTTCGACTATCGCGAGGTGCGCGTCTCGCAGAAGATCATCGAGAATGCGCGCCACGTCATCCTGGTCGCCGATTCCATGAAATTCACCCGCTCGGCGCCGGTCCGCATCGGTCACATCTCGCAGGTCGACGTATTCGTCACCGACCGGCGCCCGTCCGATGCGCTGATGGACATCTGCCGGCGCGACGACGTGACCGTCGAGGTCGCCGCCTCCGAGACCGACGGACGCGACGAGGCCTAGCCCCCGCCAAGCCTTCGAAAGGCGCGATCGCACCCGGCCTGCGCCACGCGTTCGAAAGCCGCGCTAGCACCGGGCCGGCGCCACACGTTCGAAAGCCGCGATCGCACCAGGCCGGCGCCACGCGTTCGAAAGGCGCGACATCCCCTCGCCCGCCCCCGGGGGCCGATGGTCGCGACCGCTGCTCTCCCGTGCCCCCCGCTCGACGGAACAGCCGCTTTCGGAGCGGATCGGGCGGATCGACGATTCGCAGGCACCGATGCGAGGCGTCACGTTCGATTTTTTCGTTTGACTTTCGTTTTTGCTTCGAACAGCATCCTCCCGAAAGCGGCGGGCTCGACCGCGCCGTGCGAGGGTCCCCGTTGTGGCGACCCCGGGAGGGAATGGAAATGGGAGTGGCGGAGCGAAGCTACGACCTCGCGGTCGTGGGCGGCGGCGTGAACGGTTGCGGCATCGCGCGGGACGCGGCCGGCCGGGGGCTGACCGTTCTTCTCGCCGAACAGGGCGACCTGGCCAGCGCGACCTCGTCGGCCTCGACCAAGCTCGTCCATGGCGGCCTGCGCTATCTCGAATATTACGAATTCCGGCTGGTCCGCGAGGCGCTGATCGAGCGCGAGGTGCTGTTGCGCGCCGCGCCGCATTTCATCTGGCCGCTGCGCTTTGTGCTGCCCCACCACAGCGGCCTGCGGCCGCGCTGGATGATCCGCCTCGGCCTGTTCCTCTACGACCATCTCGGCGGCCGCAAGATCCTGCCCGGCACGCGAGCGGTCGACCTGCGGACCGATCCGATCGGCAAGCCGCTCCGGCCCGAATTCCGGTTCGGCTTCGAATATTCGGACTGCTGGGTCGAGGACGCCCGCCTCGTCGTGATGAATGCCCGCGACGCCGCCGATCGCGGGGTCGACATCCGCACCCGCACCCGCGTCGTCTCCGCCCGCCGCGAGGACGGCCTGTGGCGCGTCCGCCTGGAGGACCGCCGCACCGGCGCGATCTCGGAGATCCGCGCCCGGGCCCTTGTCAACGCCGCCGGCCCGTGGGTGTCGGAATTCCTCGGCGGCGCGCTCGGCCGCAACGACCCGGACCGCGTCCGCATGGTCAAGGGCAGCCATATCGTGGTGCCGCGGCTCTACGACCACGACCGCTGCTACATCTTCCAGAATGCCGACGGCCGCATCTGCTTCACGATCCCCTACGAGCAGGATTTCACGCTGATCGGCACGACCGACCTCGACTATCGCGGCAATCCCGGCGAGGCGGCGATCGACGCCTCCGAGATCGCCTATCTGTGCGAGGCGGTCAGCGCCTATTTCGTCAAGCCGGTCAAGCCCGCCGACGTGGTCTGGACCTATTCGGGCGTGCGCCCGCTCTATGACGACGGCGCCTCCAAGGCCCAGGAGGCGACGCGCGACTATGTCCTGAAGCTCGAGGGCGGCGACGGCCAGGCGCCGCTGATCAACGTCTTCGGCGGCAAGATCACCACGGCGCGCAAGCTCGCCGAAGCCGCGCTCGAGAAGCTCGCCCCCTTCTTTCCGACCATGGGCGCGCCCTGGACCGATACGGGTCACCTGCCCGGCGGCGGCATCCCGGTCGCCGCGGTGCCGGCGGCGATCGCCGAGATCCGGACGCGCCATCCCTATCTGAGCGAGCGGCACGCGGCGCGGCTGTTCCGATACTACGGCACCAAGGCGCTCGCCATGCTCGGCGACGCGCGCAGCCTGTCCGACCTCGGCCGCCTGTTCGGCGCCGACCTGACCGCCCGCGAGGTCGATCACCTGATGCGGACCGAATGGGCCGAGACCGCCGAGGACATCCTCTGGCGCCGCTCCAAGCTCGGCCTGCGCTTCAAACCTGACGAGGTCGCCGCCTTGGACTCCTATATGGCCGCCCGCCGCGGCGATGTCGCAACCGGCGCGGTGCTGGCCGCCCAGGGAGGCCGGTCGTGACGCTTCGCCTCGAAAACGTGTCGCGCGTGGTCGGCGCCGAGACCCACATCCACCCGACCACGCTGACGCTGGAAAAGGGCACCATCAACCTGCTGCTCGGCCCGACGCTGTCGGGCAAGACCAGCCTGATGCGCCTGATGGCCGGGCTCGACCGGCCGACCGCCGGCCGCATCACCATGGACGGCGTCGACGTGACCGGCCTGCCCGTGCGCGAGCGCAATGTCGCGATGGTCTACCAGCAGTTCATCAACTATCCGTCCATGACGGTCTACGAGAACATCGCCTCGCCGCTGCGCGTGAAGGGCGCTCCGAAGGCCGAAATCCACCGCAAGGTCATGGAAGCGGCGGCACTGCTGCGGCTCGAATCGCAGCTCGACAAGACGCCGCTGCAACTGTCCGGCGGCCAGCAGCAGCGCACCGCGATCGCCCGCGCCATCGTCAAGGGCGCCGGCCTGGTCCTGCTCGACGAGCCGCTCGCCAATCTCGACTACAAGCTGCGCGAGGAATTGCGCGTGGAACTGCCGCGCATCTTCGACAAGACCGGCGCGATCTTCGTCTATGCGACCACCGAGCCGACCGAGGCGCTGCTGCTCGGCGGCAATACGGCGACCCTGCGCGAAGGCCGCATCACCCAGTTCGGCCCGACGGTCGATGTCTACCGCCGGCCGGATGACCGGGCGACGGCCGAGATCTTCTCCGACCCGCCGATGAACTTCGCCCGCATGGCGATCCGCGGCGGGCAGATGTCGCTCGGCCAGGTCCTGAACAGGCCGGCCACCGGGCCGCTCGCGGCGCTCGCCGAAGGCGACTACTGGCTCGGCTTCCGGCCGCACCACGTCACGCTCGGCGCCGAAAGCCCGCATGCCATCCGGGTCTCCGCCACGGTGGCGGTGACCGAGATCACCGGTTCGGAGAGCTTCATCCATGTCGATGTCGGGGCGGAACGCTGGATCGCACTGGTGCCGGGCGTCGTCGAATACCTGCCGGAGACCGTGATCGACATCCATCTCGACCCGGACCGGTTCTTCGTCTTCGGCACGGACGGGCGCCTCGCGGCCGCCCCGACCGGCGCGGCGGCGGCCTGAGGGAGACCAGCATGGCCAGGATCGAACTCAACCGCCTCGCCCATTCCTACAAGGCGCATCCGTCGAAGCCGTCGGATTTCGCCCTGAAGGAGATGACCCATACCTGGGAGCATGGCGGCGCCTATGCGCTGCTCGGCCCGTCCGGCTGCGGCAAGACCACGCTTCTCAACATCATTTCCGGCCTGGTCACGCCGAGCCAGGGCGCGGTCCTGTTCGACGGCCGCGACGTGACGCGGCTGCCGACCGAGAAGCGCAACATCGCCCAGGTGTTCCAGTTTCCGGTCATCTACGACACCATGACGGTGGCGCAGAACCTCGCCTTCCCGCTCAAGAACCGCGGCGTCGACCGCGCCACCATCGACCGGCGCATCGCCGAGGTGTCGCGCATGCTCGGCCTCGAACGCGAGATGAACCGGCCGGCGCGCGGCCTGACCGCCGACATGAAGCAGAAGATCTCGCTCGGGCGCGGCCTGGTGCGCGCCGATGTCGGCGCCATCCTGTTCGACGAGCCGCTGACCGTGATCGATCCGCACATGAAATGGCTTCTTCGGGCGCAGTTGAAGCGCGTCCACGAGGAATCCGACGTGACCATGATCTACGTCACCCACGACCAGACCGAGGCGCTGACCTTCGCCGACAAGGTCGTGGTCATGTATGACGGCGAGGTCGTCCAGCTCGGCACGCCGCAGGAACTGTTCGAGCGGCCGGAACACACCTTCGTCGGCTACTTCATCGGCTCGCCCGGCATGAACGTGCTGCCGGCGCGCATCGAGGGCGACCGCGCCCATGTCGGCGCCGCCGCGATCCCGCTCGGCGCCGGCTACGCGCCGCTCGGCGCCGCCGTGAAATCCGAAATCGGCATCCGTCCGGAATTCCTGCGGCTCGCCGCCGGCACGGACGGTTTCTCCGTCGCGCTGAAGCGGGTCGAGGATATCGGCCGGCACAAGATCCTGCGCTGCGAACTGGACGGCCGGCCGCTGGCCGCGATCGCGCCGGAGGCCGCCGAGATCCCCGCCGACGGGATCCGGCTCAGCGCCGACCCGGCCCATGTCCATGTCTATGCCGACGGCCATCGCGTGCCGGCCGCCGGGAGGGCCTGAGCCATGGACAAGCCCCTTTACCACCGCGCCTGGTTCCTGGTCCTGCCGGCCTTCCTGCTGGTCGTCTTCAACGCCGTCGTGCCGATGATGACGGTCGTCAACTATTCGGTGCAGGATACCTTCGGCAACAATCAGTTCTTCTGGAACGGCATCGGCTGGTACCAGGAACTGCTCGATCCCTCGACCGAGCTCGGCGGGCGCTTCTACGACAGCCTCGGCCGCAACCTGCTGTTCTCGGCCATCATTCTGGCGATCGAGGTGCCGCTCGGCGTGCTCGTGGCACTGTCCATGCCGCGCGCCGGCTGGCGCGTCGCCGCTTGCCTGGTGCTGATGGCGCTGCCGCTCCTGGTGCCGTGGAACGTGGTCGGCACGATCTGGCAGATCTTCGCCCGCGAGGATATCGGCCTGTTCGGCTACTTCGTGAACCACATCCTCGGCATCACCTACAACTACACCTCCGGCGTCTTCTCGGCCTGGTTCACCATCGTGGTGATGGATGTCTGGCACTGGACCAGCCTGATCGCGCTGCTCTCCTATGCCGGCCTGAAGTCGATCCCGGACGCCTACTACCAGGCCGCCGCCATCGACGGCGCGTCGCGCTGGGCCGTGTTCACCACGATCCAGCTGCCGAAGCTGCGCCGCGTGCTGCTGATCGGCGTGCTGCTGCGCTTCATGGACAGCTTCATGATCTACACCGAGCCCTTCGTGGTCACCGGCGGCGGTCCGGGCAACTCGACCACCATCCTGTCGATCGACCTGGTCAAGATCGCGCTCGGCCAGTTCGACCTCGGCAAGGCCGCCGCCATGTCGATCGTCTACAACCTGATCATCCTCGCCGTCTGCTGGGTCTTCTATACCGTGATGACCCAGGTCGACGCCCAACGGCCGAAGGAGGGCTGATCGTCATGCGGCTCCGCAGCCTGATCCTGACCCTCTATCTCGTCTTTCTGACGCTGCCGATCTACTGGCTCATGAACATGAGCTTCAAGAACAATTCCGAGATCACCAACCAGGGCCTGACGCTCTATCCGCGCGAATTCACGCTGAAGAACTACATCAACATCTTCACCGACCCGGCCTGGTACATGGGCTATGTCGACAGCCTGATCTATGTCGCGCTGAACACCCTGATCTCGATCTCGGTCGCGCTGCCGGCCGCCTATGCCTTCTCGCGCTACCGCTTCCTCGGCGACAAGCACCTGTTCTTCTGGTTCCTGACCAACCGGATGGCGCCGCCGGCGGTGTTCGCCCTGCCCTTCTTCAATCTCTATTCGGCGGTCGGCCTGTTCGACACCCATTGGGCCGTCGCACTCGCCCACACCATCTTCAACGTGCCGCTGGCCATCTGGATCCTGGAGGGCTTCATGTCCGGCGTGCCGCGCGAGATCGACGAGACCGCCTTCATCGACGGCTACTCGTTCCCGCGCTTCTTCGTGAAGATCTTCGTGCCCCTGATCGCCAGCGGCATCGGGGTGGCGGCCTTCTTCTGCTTCATGTTCTCGTGGGTCGAGCTGCTGCTCGCCCGCACGCTGACCAACAACATGCCGATCTCGTCGATCATGACCCGCACGGCCTCCTCGGCCGGCATGGACTGGGGCCAGCTGGCGGCCGCCGGCGTGCTGACGCTGGTGCCGGGTGCGCTCGTGATCTGGTTCGTGCGCAACTACATCGCCAAGGGCTTCGCCCTGGGGAGGGTGTGATGGAGAGCCTCGCCTGGATGGCCTGGACGCCGGCGACGCTGATCTTCTACGGCCTGATCGCGCTCGCCCTCGGCACGCTGACCGTGATGGCGATCCGCCATCCCGAGGTCGAGCGCGTCGGCATCCTGCGGATTCCGACCACGCGCGGCGACCGCTTCTTCATCGCCCTGCTCGGCTCGGCCTTCATCCATCTGATCTTCCTGCCCCTGTTCGGCGCCGACACGATCGCGACGCTGCCGGTCGGCGAAGGTCTCGAAGTCTCGCGGCTGTGGCTGGCGAGCGGCATTTCCCTTCTCTACGCCGCAGCGGTGTTCCGCTGGGTGTGAGGGGTTCTGCGACGGAGGGCCGGCGTGCGGGCCCGACCGTCGACACGGGAGGCGCACGCAAATTCGGGAGGAATCAATGTCCGCAACCAAGAAGACGTTCGGTCTGGCCGGGCTGATGCTCGCGCTGGCCTCGACGACCGCCCTCGCCGGCATGGACGAGGCGAAGAAGTGGGTCGACAGCGAGTTCCAGCCTTCGACGCTTTCCAAGGAAGCGCAGATGAAGGAGATGGAATGGTTCGTCAACGCCGCCAAACCCTTCGTCGGCATGGAGATCAACGTCGTCTCCGAGACGATCACCACCCACGAGTATGAATCCAAGACCCTCGCCAAGGCCTTCACCGAGATCACCGGGATCAAGCTCAAGCACGACCTGATCCAGGAAGGCGACGTGGTCGAGAAGATCCAGACCCAGATGCAGTCGGGCAAGAATGTCTACGACGGCTGGATCAACGACTCCGACCTGATCGGCACGCATTTCCGCTACAAGCAGGCCATCGCCCTGTCCGACTGGATGACCGGCGAAGGCAAGGACGTGACCCTGCCGACGCTGGACGTGAACGACTTCATCGGCAAGTCCTTCACGACGGCGCCGGACGGCAAGCTCTACCAGCTGCCCGACCAGCAGTTCGCCAACCTCTACTGGTTCCGCTACGACTGGTTCACCAATCCGGAGTACAAGGCGAAGTTCAAGGCCAAGTACGGCTACGAGCTGGGCGTTCCGGTCAACTGGTCGGCCTACGAGGACATCGCCGAGTTCTTCACCAACGACATCAAGGAGATCGGCGGCGTCAAGGTCTATGGCCACATGGACTACGGCAAGAAGGACCCGTCGCTCGGCTGGCGCTTCACCGACGCCTGGCTGTCGATGGCCGGCAACGGCGACAAGGGCATCCCGAACGGCCTGCCGGTCGACGAATGGGGCGTGCGCATGGAGGGCTGCCGCCCGGTCGGCTCCTCGGTCGAGCGCGGCGGCGACACGAACGGCCCGGCGGCCGTCTACTCGATCGTCAAATACCTGGAATGGCTGAAGAAGTATGCCCCGCCGCAGGCGCAGGGCATGACCTTCGGCGAAGCCGGTCCGGTCCCGGCCCAGGGCAACATCGCCCAGCAGATCTTCTGGTACACCGCCTTCACGGCCGACATGGTCAAGCCCGGGCCGGTCGTCAATGCCGACGGCTCGCCGAAGTGGCGCATGGCGCCGTCGCCGAAGGGCGCCTACTGGAAGGACGGCATGAAGCTCGGCTACCAGGACGCCGGGTCCTGGACCCTGCTCAAGTCGACCCCGGTCGACCGGCGCAAGGCCGCCTGGCTCTATGCCCAGTTCATCAACTCCAAGACCACCTCGCTGAAGAAGAGCCATGTCGGCCTGACCTTCACCCGCGAGAGCGACATCTGGGACAAGTCCTTCACCGAGCGGGCGCCGAAGCTCGGCGGCCTGATCGAGTTCTACCGCTCGCCGGCGCGCGTGCAGTGGACCCCGACGGGCAACAACATCCCGGACTATCCGAAGATGGCCCAGCTCTGGTGGCAGAATATCGGTGACGCCTCCTCGGGCGCCAAGACCGCGCAGGCGGCCATGGACAGCCTCGCGGCGGCCCAGGACTCCGTGCTCGAGCGCCTGGAGAAGTCCGGCGTGCAGGGCGAATGCGGTCCGAAGCTGAACAAGAAGGAGACCGCCGAGTTCTGGTTCGCCAAGTCGGCCAAGGACGGCAACATCGCCCCCCAGCGCAAGCTCGCCAACGAGAAGCCGAAGGGCGAGACCGTCGACTACGACACCCTGATCAAGTCCTGGCCGGCGACCCCGCCGAAGAAGAGCTGATCGGACACTTCGGGCACCGTCCGGTGCCCTGACGCAACGAAGGGTGCGGGGGAGGGTCGCAAGGCCCTCCCCCGTTCCGCGACCGCTTCGCCACGGGTCCGCCGTCGGGTTGCCCCGACCGGCCGGGCGGTGCGAAGTGATGACCGAGACAGAGCCACGGCGCGGCAGCCGACTGAACCCGGGGGGAACCGCATGACCTTCATCCTCGCGATCGACCAGGGCACGACCTCGACGCGGTCGATCCTGTTTCGCGGCGACCTGACCATCGCGGCGGTCGCCCAGGAGGAGTTTCCGCAGCACTATCCGGCCTCCGGCTGGGTCGAGCACGACCCGGAGGACCTCTGGCGCACGACCGTGACCACCATGCGCGCCGCGCTCGCCAAGGCCGGCGCCGCGGCCGCCGACGTGGCCTCGATCGGCATCACCAACCAGCGCGAGACGACCGTGGTCTGGGACCGGGCGACCGGCGCGGCGATCCACCGGGCGATCGTCTGGCAGGACCGGCGCACGGCCGAGACCTGCGCGCGGCTGAAGGCCGCCGGCCACGAACCGGCCGTCGCGGCCAAGACCGGGCTGCTGCTCGATCCCTATTTCTCCGGCACCAAGGTCGCCTGGATCCTCGATCACGTCCCCGGCGCGCGGGCGCGGGCCGAGCGCGGCGAACTGGCCTTCGGCACGGTCGACTGCTTCCTGCTCTGGCGGCTGACCGGCGGCCGGGTCCATGCCACCGACGCCACCAATGCCTCGCGCACGCTCCTCTACGACATCCATCGCGGCGCCTGGGACGAGGATCTGTGCCGGCTGATCGGCGTGCCGATGGCCATGCTGCCGGAGGTGCGCGATTCCGCCGCTGCCTTCGGGACGACCATCTCGGACCTGATCGACGGCCCGGTCGCGATCTCGGGCATCGCCGGCGACCAGCAGGCCGCGACCGTCGGCCAGGCCTGCTTCCGACCGGGCATGATGAAGTCGACCTACGGCACCGGCTGCTTCGCGCTCCTCAACACCGGCGCGACGCCGGTCACGTCGAAGAACCGGCTCCTGACCACCATCGCCTACCAGCTCGGCGGCAAGCGCACCTATGCTCTCGAAGGTGCCATCTTCATCGCCGGCGCGGCCGTGCAGTGGCTGCGCGACGGGCTGAAGGTGATCGGTTCGGCCGAGGAGAGCGGCGCGCTCGCCGCCACCGCCGATCCGGGGCAGGACGTGATCCTGGTGCCGGCCTTCGTCGGCCTCGGCGCACCCTATTGGGATGCCGACTGCCGCGGCGCGCTCTACGGGCTGACGCGCGGCACCTCCGCGCGCGAACTGGCACGCGCGGCGCTCGAAAGCGTCGGCTACCAGACGCGAGACCTGGTCGAGGCGATGCGCGGCGACTGGGCCGGCGATGCCGACACGGTGCTGCGGGTCGACGGCGGCATGGTCGCCTCGGACTGGACCATGCAGTTCCTGTCCGACATCCTCGACGCGCCGGTCGACCGGCCGAAGGTCCTGGAGACGACCGCGCTCGGCGCCGCCTATCTGGCCGGACTGCAGGCCGGCGTGCTGCCCGAACCGGCCGTCTTCGCCGAGAGCTGGGCGCTCGACCGGCGCTTCCGCCCGGCCATGGACGGCGAGACGCGCACCCGCAAGGTCGCGCTCTGGCAGGATGCCGTCGCCCGCACGCTGACCCGGCGCAGCTGACGGCGACGGTCCGGGCCGCCCGGCCATCGGGCCGCCCGACGCGCGGGAGCCGCCCCGAAGGGGGCGGCGTCGCGACGGCGCTGGTGCTGGAGGAAGAGGGACGCGGTCGTTTGGGGCCTTGTTCCCTGGGGAACTGAAGGACGGCGCGGCACGGGGCAGGATCGGGACATCAACGGCGAACGTGCCGTCCCGAACCGGAAAGGACCCCGACCATGCGCATCCTCCTCCTCGCCACCGCCACCCTCGCCCTCGCCACCACCGCCCTGCCGGCTTCGGCCGGCTGGTCCGGCCAGCAGAACCACAAGAGCTGGAAGGGCGGCCACCAGCGCAGCTTCAGCCACCAGGGTGGCTACGGCCACCAGTATCGCGGCTTCCAGCGGCACGACTACGGCTATCGCAACGATCGCGGCGCCTATCGCTACAGCTACGGCTACAATGACGGCAGCAGCTATCGCCCCGCCTATGGCTACGGCTATCGCCCGAGCACCGGCTATGGCTACGGCACCAACGGCGCCACCGTGATCATCGTCCAGCCGCCGGCCGAGACCGCCGGCGAGAAGGACAAGGCTCCGACGCTGGGCGGTATCGTTCCCGGCAATCCGCCGCCCGCCAGCCTCACGACCGGCATCCCGGCGCCGATAGGCATCCCGGCGCCGACCGGCACCGCCGGCAAGGCGCCCGGCAAGGCCGCGGTGGTCGGGACGGGTGCCGTGGTCGGCACCGGCGCGGTGGTGACCGGCGTCCTGCTCGGCGCCAAGCCCCCGGTCGCCGCCCCGACCGTCGGCAAGGCGCCGCCCGCCCCGGTTGTCGGCGTCCCGGCCGCGGTCCCGGCCCCCGAGGCCGTCAAGGCTCCGGTCGCCGAAGCCGAGGTCGAGGAGCTGGACGAGGCGGAGACCTGCCCGGCGCCGGAGGCCCAGGCCTCGGCCACCCCCGCCGGCACCCCGCCCGCAGCGGCAGCCGCCACCGCCGGCAAGGGTCCGGAGGCCGCCAAGGCCTGCCCCTGAACGACCCGACCAGTCCTCCCGAAGGTCTGCCCGAACGTCCCCACCGCCCTGCCCGGCCGGAGCCTCGCGCTCCGGCCGGTCGCCGGCGTTGCCGGACCGGCCACGGACCGGAACCGGCTCCGAAGCGCGGGCCGCCTCGACGGCGGAGGTCCTCCGGGACCGCAGGAGCCGAGATGCGTCGGGAAGGGCGGCGGACGGCCTGCCCGGTGAATCAAGTCCGACCGGTTGGCGGCTCCGTTGCGGCAGGATGAAGCCGCTGGCGGAAGGCAACGCCCCCAACGCGCCCGATCGGCGCGACGATCGATCCGAAAAATCCGCCGGTTCCCCAGGGAACAGCGTGACCGCCCGGGCTCCGGCAGCATGGCGACAGTCGGGATCGAGAGTGATCCTGGACGCAAAACCCAGACCGCTGACGGAGACATCCCATGAAGACCATCCTCGCTTCCCTGCTCGGCGCCGCCCTCCTCGCCACCACGGTGGCCGCCCCGGCGTCCGCCGGCTTCAAGTCCGGGCCGCGTGGCTTCCACGGCCACAAGTTCGTTTCCCACGGCCACCGGGTCGCCTTCTTCGGCCATGGCCACGGCTGCTTCATCAAGAAGGTCAAGATCTTCGACCACCATGGCGGCTTCCGCTGGACCTTCGTCCGTACCTGCGGGTGACCCCTCGGGCAGCCCCTGCCCGCCCAAGCCCGCCCCCACTCGGAACCCCCGGCCGCCCGCCGGGGGTTTCGGCGTTTGGACACCGACGGGATGGCGCACTGATGCGAAGGCCCCTGCGGCCGCCTGCCGACCCGACGCGCGGTCAGCCCCCTCGTACCAAGCCGACAACATCAGGCTCCCCACTTCTGTCATGGCCGGGCTCGTCCCGGCCATCCATCGCCCCGGGCTTGGCGGCCCCCCGTGGATGCCAGGGAGAAGCCCTGGCATGACAGACCCGAAACCACGTCGCAGGCTGAGGTCTTGCCTGCCGAACCGACGCGGTCGGCCCCCACGTACCAAGCCGACAACACCAGGCTCCCCACTTCTGTCCTGGCCGGGCTCTTCCCGGCCATCCATCGTGCCGGACTGGCGGCTCCCGTGGATGCCAGGGACAAGCCCTGGCATGACAGACCCGACTCGGAGTCGCGGGCTACGATTTTGCGGTCCCCACAGCGCCCCGGTGTTCATCCGCGGCGCCCCACACGCCCACCGGTCGCCCCGTCGCCCGCCTCCGGTCCGGCCGAGGCGATCCGAGGCGCGCCGCCGCACGAAAACAGATTTCGGGCCGGCCGGATCGGAATTTCGGGCCTGTTCCCCGGGGAACAGCGGTCGGCCGGGCGCTCCGGCAAGGTGGTGACAGTCGGGATCGAGAGTGATCCCCGACCCAACCTCGAAGCAAACGGAGATCAGCCATGAAGACCATGCTCACCACCCTCCTCGGCGCCACCCTCGCCCTCGGTCTCGCCGCCGCCCCGGCCTCCGCCGGCAAGGTCAAGGTCGTCGTCGGCGGCCACCATCACGGCCATGTCGTGTTCAAGGGACACGGCTACGGCTATGGCCACGGCTACGGATACGGCTACGGTCATGGCTACGGCTACGACAACTGCTACGCCAAGAAGGTGAAGACCTATGACGGCTATGGCGGCTGGGAGTGGCGCTGGGTGAAGACCTGCTACTGAGCCTTCCGGGCCCGTCCCGGCCCGGCAAGCCCCCGAAGCCCCGCCCCTCCGGCACCCGTCCAGCAAGCCCCCGGCCAGAAGCCGGGGGCTTCGCCGTTTCGGTCGGGGGTGCCGGGCCGCCCGGCCGCGCGGCCTTTGCACTTGCAATCCGCCGGAGCATCTGGCAAGACGGCGATATCGCAATATCTGTCGCATTGTGCAATTTATTGCATTGCGATAGTCCTTCCGGCGCGCATGCCCCTCACACTACGCTGGGGGCACTCCCCCAGTGCGGAGCCCGTCATGGCCAGTCGCATCATCTCGGTCGACGTTTTCGATTTCGTCGCCTTCGGCGGCACCGGCGACCTCGTCAGGCGCAAGCTCCTGCCCGCGCTGTTCCAGCGCGACCGCGACCACCAGATCGAGGGGCCGACCCGGATCATCGGCGTCGCCCGTGCGGACATGACCCGCAACGACTACCGAAACTTCGCCCGCGACGCGATCATCGATCATGTCGACGCCGAGGACCGCGACCAGGCCACGCTGGACCGCTTCATCGACCGGCTCGACTACGTCCGCGTCGATGCCGTCGGGGAGGAAGGCTGGGGCCGGCTGAAGGCGCTGCTCGAACCCGAACCGGACCGCATCCGCGTCTACTATCTCGCCACCGGCCCCGACCTCTTCGGCGGCATCTGCCGGCGGCTCGGCGAGGCCGGCCTCGTCTCACCGCAGTCGCGGGTTGTCGTCGAGAAGCCGGTCGGCAAGGACCTCAAGTCGGCCCAGCGCGTCAACGATGCGGTCGGCGCGGTCTTCGACGAGAAGCGCATCTTCCGGATCGACCACTACCTCGGCAAGGAGACGGTGCAGAACCTGATGGCGCTGCGCTTCGCCAACGCGCTGTTCGAGCCGATCTGGAACTCGGCCCATATCGACCATGTCCAGATCACGGTCGCCGAGACGCTCGGCGTCGAGGGCCGCGGCGGCTACTACGACACCGCCGGCGCGCTGCGCGACATGGTCCAGAACCACATCCTCCAGCTCCTCTGCCTGGTCGCCATGGAGCCGCCGGCGGCCCTCGACGCGGATTCGGTGCGCGACGAGAAGCTCAAGGTGCTGAAGGCGCTGCGGCCGATCGTCGACGGCGCGGTCGCGACCCATACGGTGCGCGGCCAGTACGATGCCGGCGCCTCCGCGCTCGGCCCGGTCGCCGCCTACGCGGACGAGATTCAGAATGCCGCCAGCCAGACCGAGACCTTCGTGGCCCTGAAGGCCGAGGTCAACAACTGGCGCTGGTCGGGCACGCCATTCTACCTGCGCACCGGCAAGCGGCTCGCCGCGCGCTGCTCGGAGATCCTGGTCTCCTTCAAGGCCATCCCGCATTCGATCTTCGACGCCGGCGCCGGCACCATCGCGCGCAACGAACTGGTCATCCGCCTGCAGCCGCAGGAGGGCATCCGCCTGCATCTGATGATCAAGGATCCGGGTCCCGGCGGCATGCGCCTGCGCCGGGTGCCGCTCGACATGACCTTCGCGGAGGCCTTCGGGGCGCGCAACCCGGACGCCTACGAGCGCCTGGTGCTCGACGTGGTGCGCGGCAACCAGACCCTGTTCATGCGCCGTGACGAGGTCGAGGCGGCGTGGAGCTGGATCGACCCGATCCTGGACGGCTGGCGCCATGCCCAGGACCGGCCCAAGCTCTACCGCTCGGGCACCTGGGGTCCGTCCGCCTCGATCGCCCTGATCGAGCGCGACGGCCGGACCTGGCACGAGGATGCCGCCTGAAGTCGAGCCAGCCGCCCGGGCCTTGCCGGCCCGGGCCGTGATGCCGATGTCACGTCCAGTGCGGACGCCGCCGACATCGATCCGCCCGCTTGTGGTTCGATCGATCCGACATTGGCGGGACGCGAATGTTGGATCGATCGAACCACCAGGAGCCAGCCATGACCGTCCATGCCCGGATCGGCGAAGTCACCGAACGGATCGCCGAGCGCAGCCGCGACAGCCGCGCCCGCTATCTCGACCGCATCCGCGCCGCCGCCGCCAAGGCCCCGGTGCGCAAGGCGCTCGGCTGCGCCAATCTCGCCCATGGCTTCGCCGCCTGCGGTACCGGCGACAAGGCGACGCTGATGACCGGCGACGCCCCCAATATCGGCATCGTCACCGCCTATAACGACATGCTGTCGGCGCATCAGCCCTACGAGGGCTATCCGGAGCTGATCCGGCGCGCGGCCCGCGAGGCCGGCGCGGTCGCCCAGGTCGCCGGCGGTGTGCCGGCCATGTGCGACGGCGTCACCCAGGGCGAGGCCGGCATGGAACTCTCGCTGTTCTCGCGCGACGTGATCGCGCTGTCGACCGGCATCGCGCTGTCGCACCAGATGTTCGACGGCGCGCTCTATCTCGGCATCTGCGACAAGATCGTGCCCGGCCTGGTCATCGGCGCGCTGTCGTTCGGCCACCTGCCCGGCATCTTCGTGCCCGCCGGTCCGATGCCCTCGGGAATCTCCAATGAGGAGAAGGCGCGCACCCGCCAGCTCTATGCCGAGGGCAAGGTCGGCCGCGCCGAGCTTTTGGACTCCGAGGCGAAGTCCTATCACGCACCGGGCACCTGCACCTTCTACGGCACGGCCAACTCCAACCAGATGCTGATGGAGCTGATGGGCCTGCATGTGCCGGGCGCCACCTTCGTCAATCCGAACACGCCGCTGCGCGAGGCCCTGACCGTCACCGCCGTCCGGCGCGTGCTGGAGATCACCGCCGCCGGCAACGCCTTCACGCCGATCGGCGAGGTGCTCGACGAGCGCGCCTTCGTCAACGGCGTGGTCGGCCTGCACGCCACCGGCGGCTCGACCAACCACACCCTGCATCTGGTCGCCATGGCGCGCGCCGCCGGCCTCGTGCTGACCTGGGAGGATTTCGCCGATCTGGCCGAGGTCGTGCCGCTGGTCGCCCGGGTCTATCCGAACGGCTCGGCCGACGTGAACCACTTCCGCGCCGCCGGCGGGCTGCAGTTCCTGATCCGCGAATTCCTCGCCGCCGGCTACCTGCATCGCGACGTGCGTACCGTCTGGGGCACCGGGCTCGACGGCTACACCGTCGCGCCGGCACTCGATGCCGACGGCCGGGTCGGCTTCGCCGAGAGCCCGGCGGCCTCCGCCAACGAGGCCGTCCTGCGGCCCGCCGCAAACCCGTTCCAGCCGACCGGCGGCCTGACCGTGCTCGGCGGCAATCTCGGCCGCGGCGTGATCAAGACCTCCGCGGTCAAGTCGGACCGGCACGTCATCGAAGCGCCGGCGCGCGTGTTCCACAGCCAGGATGAGCTGCAGCAGGCCTTCAAGGCCGGCACGCTCGACGGCGACGTGATCGCGGTGGTGCGCTTCCAGGGCCCGAAGGCCAACGGCATGCCGGAGCTGCACAAGCTGACGCCGCCGCTCGGCGTGCTGCAGGATCGCGGCCACCGCGTCGCCCTGGTCACCGACGGGCGCATGTCGGGCGCCTCCGGCAAGGTGCCGGCCGCCATCCACGTCACCCCCGAGGCCGCCGAGGGTGGCCCGATCGCCCGCATCCGCGACGGCGACCGCATCCGGCTCGATGCCACGGCCGGCACCCTGGAGGTGCTGATCGAGCCGGCCGAATGGGCCGCACGCGTGCCGGCGACCGCCGATCTCGCCGCCAACCAGAGCGGGGTCGGCCGCGATCTCTTCGGCCATTTCCGCGCCATGGTCGGCCCGGCGGACCAGGGCGCCTCGGCGCTCTGACCGGCCGGCGGCGCCTTCGGGTCCGGGCGGCCCGGACGCCGCGGACCCGGCCGCCGGGACGGCCGGGCCTGCCGCGATCGGACGTCCGCGCTCCATCGGGTAGCAGACCAGGGTCAGACGCAAGCGACCCGCGACGCGGTGGACGCATCCGAAGAGACGGCGTAGGGTTCGGCCGCGCGGGCTGCGGACGGCAGCCCGAACCGGCGCGCCGACGGCGCTTCCGCCATCCGAAAATGGACCGAACCCGGATCATCGCCTTGCAACGCGCGTTCCCTTGCGGTCATCTCGGCCTCCTCATCATGACAGTCTGATCCGCCCGAACGGTATGGCCCCACCCAACGCAACCCTCGCTCCGCTCTCGATCGGCACATTCCCGCGCTCGAAGAAACTCGTGGCGCTGCTATCGGAAAGCCTGGAACGCGAAATCCGAGAAGGCCGGCTGAAGCCCGGCGACCGCCTGCCGACGGAAGCCGCCCTGTCGGCTGCGGCCGGCGTCAGCCGCACCGTGGTGCGCGAGGCGGTGGCGGCCCTGAAGGCGGCCGGGCTGGTCGAGACGCGCCAGGGCGCCGGCGCCTTCGTGCTGCAGGCCCGCACCCGCTTCGCCGACCTCGGTCCGATCGAGCGGGCGACCGTCGACGAGATCGTCTGGATCCTGGAACTGCGCCTCGCCGTCGAGGTGGAGGCCGCCGCCCTCGCGTCGAGCCGGCGCACCGACGCGGATCTGGCGGCGATCGACCGCTCGATCGCGGAACTGGGCCGGGCCCGGACCGAGGCGACCGACAATGTCGCCCCCGATCTCGCCTTCCACCGCGCCATCGCGGCGGCGACGCAGAATCCCTATTTCGGCCGGTTCCTCGACCAGCTCGGCGATCTCGCCGTGCCGCGGCGCCGGCTGCCGGCCTCGAACCTGGCACCCGACTATCTCGACATGGTCGAGCGGGAGCACCAGGCGATCCGCGACGCCATCGCGGCGGGCGACCCGGATGCCGCCGCCGCCCATATGCGCCGACACCTGGCCGGATCGCGCGCCCGCTACGCGGCCCTGGCGTCCTGACGCCCGCAGGAGGATCGCCGATGCCCGAGTTCCGCCGCCTCGTCGACAGCCGCTGCGAGCTCGGCGAGGGTCCGCTCTGGGACGATCGCACCGGCCTGTTCCGCTGGCTCGACATCGAAGGCCGCGCCCTGCACGAGGCCGCGCCGGACGGATCGCGGTACCGGGCCCGCCCCATGCCGGACCGCCCCTGCTCGATGGGGCTGTGCGAAAGCGGCCGGCTCGTCATCGCGCTGCCGAAGCGCGTCGTCCTCTTCGACCTGGAGACCGGGACGATCGAGCCCCTTGCCGATCTGGAACCGGACCTGCCGACGACCCGCCTCAACGACGGCAAGGTCGGCCCCGACGGCGCCTTCTGGGTCGGCTCGATGGACGAGCGGCCGGAGCGGGCCCCGATCGGCAGCCTCTACCGGATCGGCGCCGACGGGCGGGTCGACCGCATGATCGCCGGGCTCCGGGTCTCGAACGGCCTCGCCTGGTCGGCCGACGGGCGCACGCTCTATCTGGCCGATTCCCGCGGCCCCTGGATCGACCGGATCGCCTTCGATCCCGCGACCGGCAGTCTCGGCGAGCGGGTGCGCATGGCGACGCTCGACGATGCGACGGGACGCCCGGACGGCGGCGCGACGGATCTCGACGGCAACTATTGGAGCGCCGGGGTGACCGCCGGCCGGCTCAACCGCTTCGATCGCGACGGCCGCCTCGCCGAGAGTTTCGACCTGCCGGTCGCCGCCCCGACCATGCCATGCTTCGGCGGCCCGGAGCGCGACCTGATCCTCGTCACCAGCCTGTCCGCCTCGGTCGCGCCCGATCGCCTTGCCGGCAAGCCCTGGACCGGCAGCCCGATCCTGTTCAGCCCCGGCGCGCGCGGCGTCCCGGTCGGCCGCTTCGCCGATCGAAACTAGTCGGGCGGCGCCGATCCGATGGCGACCGGCGCGGCGGCGGCCCGACGGCGGCGCGGCATCGCCGTCCCGGACCGCTCGCCCCGCATCGGCCTAGGAACCACAAGCCTCTGATTTCGCAACGAATTGCGCCCCGCCGCCGCTGCGTCGTCACGCCTTGCGGGCCGGCGCGGCGGTGCTGGACAAGCCTCATCGGCAAAGTTATATGATAACCTGACCAATTGAACGAAGCCGGATCGGAACCGGCTCGGCATCGATGCGCCCGCCTGGGCGAGGGAGGATACATCATGGCCTTGAAATCCGCATTCCTGGCGCTCGGTCTTGCCGCCGCCACCCTGTTCGCCGCAGCCCCGCCCGCCGCCGCGCAGATCACCCTGCGCTCGGCCGACATCCATCCGGACGGCTACCCGACGGTCGAAGCCGTCATCTATATGGGCAAGCTGGTCGAGGAGCGGACCAAGGGCCGGGTCAAGGTCAAGGTGTTCAACAATCGCCAGCTCGGCGAGGAGAAGGACACCATCGAGCAGACCCGGTTCGGCGTCATCGACATGAACCGGATCAACACCGCGCCGTTCAACAACCTGGTCCCGGCGACCCAGGTGCTCGGCCTGCCCTTCCTGTTCCGCTCGGTCGAGCACATGCACAAGGTCGTCGACGGCCCGATCGGCGACGAGATCCTGAAGGAATTCGAGCCGCACGGCCTGGTCGCGCTGGCCTTCTACGATTCCGGCGCGCGCTCCTTCTACACGACCAAGAAGCAGATCAAGTCGCTGGAAGACGTGAAGGGCCTCAAGATCCGCGTGCAGCAGTCCGATCTCTGGATCGCGCTGATGCAGGCGATGGGCGCCAACGCCACGCCGATGCCGTTCGGCGAGCTCTACTCGGCGCTGCAGACCGGCGTCGTCGACGGCGCCGAGAACAACTGGCCGTCCTACGAGTCCTCGCGCCATTTCGAAGTCTCGAAGTTCTACACCATCACCGAGCACTCCCTGACGCCGGAAGTGCTGGTCATGGCCAAGAAGAGCTTCGACAAGCTGACGCCGGAAGATCAGAAGATCGTCCGCGCCGCCGCCAAGGAATCGGTCGCCGAGATGCGCCGGCTCTGGGTCGCCCGCGAGAAGGCCTCGGAGGCCAAGGTGCGCGAGGCCGGCGCGGTCGTCGCCACCGTCGACAAGGCGCCGTTCATCGCCGCGATGAAGCCGGTCTACGACAAGTTCGTCACCGATGCGAAGATGAAGGACCTGGTCGCCCGCATCCAGGCCACCCCGTAAGACCATCGCGCGGCCGCTCCCCGGGGCCCCGCGCGACCCCGGTCCCGTCCTGCTCGTCCCGGACCGCCGGCCCGCCGCCGGCGGTCCTCTGTCGTGCCGCCTCCATGCGCCTTCCGCGAGGTCCCTCCATGCCCGCGCTCATCCGCAGTCTCGGCCGCCTCAACGGCCTGCTCGCCGCCCTCTGCCTCGCCCTCTCCGCCCTCGGCATGATCGGCATGACCTTCGTGGTCGGCTGGCAGGTCTTCGCCCGCTACGTGCTCAACGACACGCCGAGCTGGGCCGAACCGATGACGCTCCAGCTGATGGGCTGGTTCATCATCCTCGGCGCCGCCGTGGGCGTGCGTGAGAACTTCCATCTCGGCCTCGATCTGGTCCAGCACGTCGCGCCGGCCGCGGTCGGCAAGGTGCTCGACGCGATCACCTTCGTGCTGGTGATCCTGTTCGGGTTGGCCATGTCCTGGTACTCGCTCGATCTCGCCATCGGCACCTGGGCGGCGCGCCTGCCGGTGCTCGGCATCCCGGGCGGCTGGGACTACATGCCCCAGGTGATCGGCGGCGTGGTGATCGCCCTGTTCGCCCTGGAACGGCTCCTCGAACGCCTCGCCGGCATCGAGCACGAAGGCATCGCCGTGCAGGAGCTCGCCTGATGGAACTCTGGATCCTGTTCGGAACCTTTACGGTGCTGATGTTCATCGGCACCCCGATCGCCTTCTGCCTCGGCCTGTCGGCCCTGGCGACCGCGCTCTATATGGACCTGCCGCCGCTGATCGTGTTCCAGCAGATCAATACCGGCATGAACGCCTTCTCGATGATGGCGATCCCGTTCTTCATCTTCGCCGGCGACCTGATGATCCGCGGCGGCATCGCCGAGAAGCTGATCCATTTCGCCGCGAGCCTGGTCGGCCACCTGCGCGGCGGCCTCGGCCAGGTCAACGTCGTCTCCGCGACCCTGTTCGGCGGCATCTCCGGATCGGCGGTCGCCGATGCCTCCGCGATCGGCGGGCTGATGATCCCGCAGATGGCCGCGCGCGGCTACGACCGCGACTATGCGGTCAACGTCACCGTCAATGCGGCGATCATCGCGCTCCTGATCCCGCCCTCGCACAACATGATCATCTATTCGATCGCCGCCGGCGGAAACCTGTCGGTGGCCGATCTGTTCACGGCCGGCATCCTGCCCGGCCTGCTGCTCGCCGCCGCCCTGATGGTCACCGCCTGGTGGGTCGCGCGCCGGCGCGGCTATCCGGCCGATCCGTTCCCGGGCTGGCGCATGGTCGGCTGGCGCCTGCTCGTCGCCTCGCCCGGCATCCTGCTGATCTTCATCATCTTCGGTGGCGTCCGCTCGGGCATCTTCACGGCGACGGAAAGCTCCTGCATCGCCGTCATCTACGCCTTCCTGATCGCGCTGTTCGTCTATCGCCAGCTCGATCTCGCCGGTTTCCGGGAGGCGACCTACGGGGCGGTGCGCACCACCGCGATGGTGCTCCTGGTGATCGGCACCGCGCAGGCCTTCGGCTGGCTGATGGCGCTCCTTCAGGTGCCGGCGGCGACCGTCAAGCTCCTGGAGAGCATCACCACCAACCCGACCCTGATCCTGCTCCTGGTCAACGTCGCGCTCCTGTTCCTCGGCACCTTCATGGACATGGCGCCGATGATCATCATCCTGACGCCGGTCCTGTTGCCGGTGGTGATGAAGTTCGGCGTCGACCCGGTCCATTTCGGCGTCATCCTGATCCTCAATGCCGGGATCGGGCTCAACACGCCGCCGGTCGGCTCGGTGCTGTTCGTCGGCTGCGCGGTCGGCAAGATCACCATCCGCGAGGCGATGCGCACGATCTGGCCCTTCTTCGGCGCCTCGATCGCGGTCCTGCTGCTGGTCACCTACATCCCGGGCCTGAGCCTCTGGCTGCCGGCGCTGTTCCGGTAGCGACCCGGGATCCCCCCGCCGAAGGCGGCCGTCACGCCGCCTTCGGGTGCCGCTGGCGCTCGTAGAGGAAGCGCATGACGGCGCCGCGGGCGCGCAGATATTCCGGATTCTCGGTCAGTTCGAGCCGCCGGCGCGGGCGCGGCAGGGCGACCTCGCAGATTTCGCCGATGCGCGCCGACGGGCCGTTGGTCATCATGACGATCCGGTCGGACAGCAGCACGGCCTCGTCGACATCGTGGGTGATGATGATCACCGTGTTGCCGAGCTTGGCCTGGATGTCCATCAGCGTGTCCTGCAGCGTCGCCCGGGTGAGCGCGTCGAGCGCGCCGAAGGGCTCGTCCATCAGCAGCACCTTCGGCTCCATGGCCAGCGCCCGGGCGATGCCGACGCGCTGCTTCATGCCGCCGGAAATCTCGTGCGGCCGCTTGTCGAGCGCATGGCCCATGCCGACCAGTTCGAGATTGTGCACCGTCCAGTCGTGGCGCTGGCGGCGGTCCATGCGCGCCGACAGGACCTTGTCGACCGCCAGCTTGACGTTGCCGTAGACGGACAGCCAGGGCAGCAGCGAATGGTTCTGGAACACCACCGCCCTATCCGGACCCGGGCTGTCGATCTCCTTGCCGTCGAGCAGCAGGACGCCGGAGGTGTTGCGCGTCAGGCCGGCCACGATGTTGAGCAGCGTGGACTTGCCGCAGCCGGAATGGCCGATGATCGAGATGACCTCGCCGCGGGCGACCTTCAGGTTCACGTCGACCAGCGCCGTGAAGCTGCCCTTGGCCGTGTCGAACACCATGCCGACATTGTCGATCTGCAGATAGGGACGGTTCATGGCCGCTCTCCTTCAGAAGATGCCCGGTTTCAGAAGGTACCCGGTCCGCCGATCAGGCGGCCGGCCCAGGTGATGACGCGGTCGAGCAGCAGGCCGACCAGGCCGATATAGATGAGCGCCAGAATGATTTCGCTGATCAGCGAGGAGTTCCAGCTGTCCCACAGGAAGAAGCCGATGCCGACGCCGCCGACCAGCATTTCGGCCGCCACGATCGCCAGCCAGGACAGGCCGATGCCGATCTTGAGGCCGGTGAAGATGTAGGGAACGGTTGCCGGCAGGGTGATCTTGAAGAAGAATTCGAGCGGGTTCAGCCGAAGAACGCGCGCCACGTTGCGGTAGTCCTGCGGGATGTTGCGGATGCCGACCGCCGTGTTGAGCATCACCGGCCAGACCGCCGTCACGGCGATGACGAAGATCGCCGCCGGCTGGCTCTCCCGGAAGGCGGCCAGAGCGATCGGCAGCCAGGCGAGCGGCGGCACGGTGCGCAGCACCTGGAAGATCGGATCGAGGCCGCGATAGGCGAGCGACGACGACCCGATCAGCACGCCGAGCAGGACACCGGCGAGGCTGGCGATCGAGAAGCCGACCGCGACCCGCTTCAGGCTTTCGAAGATGTGCAGCGCCAGACCCTTGTCGAGGCCGCCGCGGTCGAAGAACGGATGGGCGATCAGTTCCCAGGTGTCCGCCACCACCTTGGACGGCGGCGGCAGCGAGGCCCCCTTGCCCGAGAAGGCGAGTTCCCAGATCGCCAGCAGCACGGCGAGCGAGATCAGCGGCGGCACGATCACGCGCGCCACGTCGAGGGCGCGGCGCTTCAGGCCGGCGAGCAGCACGGCGGTCGCCGGCAGTTTGAGCATGCCGGTCGTCTGCGGCATCGGTTCGGCTTCGACGGACATTTCGGGTTCCTTCATGGCGAGAGGCGGACCCGCCGAACCGGGTCGCGCCCGGCGCGGCGGCTCCGGCCCGGCATCAGCCGACCAGCTTCTTGATCTTGAGCGCGTCGAGATAGGCCGACGGGTTGGCCGGATCGAACTTCACGCCGTCGAAGAAGGTCTCCACGCCGCGCGAGGCCGAGGTCGGGATGTCGGCGGCGGCGACGCCGATCGCCTTGGCGGCCTCGCGCCACAGATCCTCACGGTTGACCTTGGCGACCAGCGCCTTGGTGTCGGTCGTCGCCGGCAGGTAGCCCCAGCGGATATCCTCGGTCAGGAACCACAGTTCATGGCTCTGATAGGGATAGGAGGCGAAATCACGCCAGTATTTCTGCATCAGATCCTTGTTCTCGAAGGAGCGGACGCCGAGGTCGAACTTGCCTTTCGAGCGGTCGAGAATGTCGTCGACCGGAACCTTGAACCATTCCCGCTTGGCCAGGATGGCGCACATCTCATCCTTGTTGCCGTCCTTGTCGCACCATTGCGCCGCCTCGAGCACCGCGGCGAGCAGCGCGGCGGTCGCCTTCGGATACTTGTCGACAAACTCGGCACGCAGCGCGAAGGACTTCTCGGGATGGTTCTTCCACAATTCGCCGGTGGTGATGGCGCAGTAGCCGACATTCTGGTTCACGGTCTGCAGCGGCCAGGGTTCGCCGACGCAGTAGGCCTCCATGTTGCCGACCTTGGCATTGGCGACCATCTGCGGCGGCGGCACCACGATGGTTTGGCAATCCTTGTCCGGATCGACGCCGCCGGCGGCAAGCCAGTAGCGGATCCAGCAGTCATGGGTCCCACCCGGGAAGGTCATCGCGACCTTCGGATCCTTGCCGCCGGCCTTCATGGCCGCGAAGCGCTCCTTCAGGGCCGAGGTATCGAGGCCGATCTTCAGATCCTTGTGCGCATTGGCCAGCATGATGCCCTGGCCCTGGGTATTGAGCCGGCTCAGGATCGCCATCGGCACGCCGCCGGGCGTCTTGGTGATCTTGCCGGCGGTC
>NZ_LJYW01000001.1:4010845-4051366 GCF_001305515.1 Prosthecodimorpha hirschii | reverse complement strand
TGCGGATGCCGACCGCCGTGTTGGGCATCACCGGCCAGACCGCCGTCACGGCGATGACGAAGATCGCCGCCGGCTGGCTCTCCCGGAAGGCGGCCAGAGCGATTCGAGATTGTCGCGCGTCGTGCCCCAGGAGGCCTGCTTGACCACCTCGACATCCGGCATGCCGTATTTGGCGAAGAAGCCCTTCTCCTTGGCGACGATCAGCGGGGCGGTGTCGGTCAGCGCGATATAGCCGAGGATCGCCTTGGTCACCTCGGGGCCGCCGGCCGCAGCATGCGCGCCGCCCGGAAAGCCCGCGCGGACCGCAGAAATCAGCCCCGCCCCGGCCAGGCTCGCGGCGGCGCTCTTCAGGAAGTGGCGGCGCGAGGAGCCGGCGGCATGCGGATTGCTGATTTCGGACTTCCGGGAAACGTCGCTCATGGCGTGTCGCCTTTCCGTTCAGGCAATAAAAAAAGCGCCCAGGGTCGGAGGATGAACTCCGTCAGACCCGTGGACGCCGTTGTGCGGGTATCGATGCAGCCGCCGTTGGCCGCGTGGGTGGGGCCTTCAACGGCCACCACGTTGGAACCCATCAAGCAAATCGGGTGCCAGTTTCGCCGATTCTCGCGTTTTCGAACGATTCCAATGATTTACGGAATCGGCGACCCGATCCCCTGCGCTGCATCGCTGCACGGATCGAGGCAGACCCTTGCATCAGATCGCGCATTCTGGTGATTTTTGCATCATACACGGTGATGGCTATGAATTGTGCAGCCCCATCGACCGGCTGCCGGAGCGGCCCCGCGGCGCGATCCGTCGCGCGGCTCGGTTACGGCGCCGCAGGATGCCGCGCCGTGGCCCGGCGCCCATCCGCATTGGCAGATTGCTGAAAACGCGTCGGACCGCGATCAGACGCGACCAGCTTCAACTCTGTCCTCCCCGGGCTTGTCCCGGGGATCCAGACTTTCCAAGGACTTGGCCATCGCAAGGGATCCCCGGGACAAGCCCGGGGATGACAGAATGGCGGGTTCGGAGCGATTTTCAGCAGCCTGTGAGGCCGTCGACGCCCTGGCCGACTGCCCCGGAAGCGGCCGTTGGCGCCGAAATTCGCGATTCTGGAACATTTCTTTAGCCGACTTATTTTCGCGTCACGACCAATAGACGGCACTGCGGTTCGATCGACGGAATCCGCTGCCCGACAGGATAGCATGTCGCGATTTTAGGCAGCCCGCCGGCATTGCCTGCGGAGATATCAGGCAAGCCCGCCGCGGTGGCGGCCGAGGAGCGGGGCGGGACCGTTGATTTCATGGCGGAATCGGATGATGCCGATTCTGGCATGCGGTTTGCGAACCCCATCTCGGTTCCTGCCGACGCAGGCGGGGCCATTGGCATAACGTCATTGCCCGAACCCAGCGACGCCGCTGATCAGCCTCCTCTTCCCAAGAGGACACTGATCAGCGGCGTTTTTCGTTTTGGGCCGGGTTTCGACCAGACGGGGAACCGACCCGATGCGCGACCGCATCGTCATCATCGGCAACGGCATGGCCGGCCTCAAGCTCGTCGAGGAGCTCGAGGCGATCGCGCCCGGCCGCCATGCGCTGACCGTGATCGGAGCCGAGCCTGTGCCGGCCTATAACCGTGTCCTGCTCTCCAGCGTTCTGGCCGGCGAGACGACGCGCGATGCAATCGCGCTCCGGCCGGCGGACTGGTACCGCGACCTCAACTGCGCTCTGCGCCTCGGCGATCCGGCCGTCGCGCTCGATCCGGCGACGCGGACCGTCAGCCTCGCCTCCGGCGCGACGCTCACCTTTGACCGGCTGGTCCTCGCCACCGGTTCGCTGCCGATCCGGCTGCCGCTCGCCGGCGCGGATCTGCCCGGCGTCGTCACCTTCCGCGACTTCGCCGATCTCGACGCGATCGAGGCCGCCGCGGCGACCGGCCGGGGCGCCGTGGTCATCGGCGGCGGCCTGCTCGGCATCGAGGCGGCCGTCGGGCTTGCCGGCCGCGGCGTGCCGGTGACGCTCGTCCATCTGATGGACCGGCTGATGGAACGCCAGCTCGACGCCCGCGGCGCCGCCCTGCTCGCCCGGGCTCTCGAAGCGCGCGGCATCACTCTGCGGCTCGGCGCGCAATCGGCCGGAATCGAAGGCGACAGGCACGTCACCGGCCTCCGTCTCGCCGGCGGCGAGGTGCTGCCCGCCGGCCTTCTGTGCATGGCGGTCGGCATCCGACCGGAGACGCGCCTCGCGGCCGCGGCCGGCCTCGCCGTCGGCCGCGGCATCCTGGTCGACGACCGGATGCAGACCTCGGTGCCGGGCATCCTGGCGATCGGCGAATGCGCCGAGCATCGCGGCACCGTCTACGGCCTGGTCGAGCCGGCCTATGCGCAGGCCCGCACGGCGGCCGCAACGCTGGCCGGCCGCGATGCCGCCTATCAGGGCAGCATCCTCGCCACCAACCTCAAGGTCTCCGGCCTGCCGGTCTTCTCGGCCGGCGACTTCCTCGGCGAGCCGGGCACCGAGGCGATCGTGTTCGAGGATCGCCCGCTCGGCCACTACCGCAAGCTCGTCATCCGCGACGGGCGCCTCGTCGGTGCGGTTCTGGTCGGCGATGCCGGCGACGGCCTCTGGTATCTCGACCTGATCCGCGACGGCCGGCCGATTTCCTCCATCCGCCGGGACATGGTCTTCGGCCGATCCTTCTGCGAGGCGGCATGATGTCGGACACCGGTTTCACCGAAGACCAGAAACGCTGGCTGCAGGGCTTCGTCTCCGGCGCCAACGCCGCCCGCACCGCGCGCGGCCTGCCGGGCATCGGCGGCCCCGCGCCCGGGGCCGCGGCCTCGTCCGCCCCGGCCGCCACCGGACCCGCACGCGGGCCGGACGCGCTCCATCACGCCGCCATGGCGCGTTTCGAGGCGGCCGGGCGCAAGCTCTCGCCGCAGGAGATCGCCAAGCGCGACGAGCATCCCCACGACGCCTATGCGCGGCTCAAGGCGGAGGCCCGCACGGGGCGCTTCCCGAAGCCGATGGACGATTTCCGCTGGCGCTTCCACGGCCTCTATTTCGTCGGCCCGGCGCAGAACGCCTTCATGTGCCGGCTGCGCATCCCGAACGGCATCCTGTCGCACTGGCAGTTCCGTGCCGTGGCGGCGATCGCCGACCGCTGGGGCGGCGGCTACGCCCACGCGACGACCCGCTCCAATCTCCAGATCCGCGAGATCGCCGCGGAGCACGGGCCGGCGCTGATCGAGGCGCTGGCGATGGCCGGCCTGACGCCGAAGGGCTCCGGCGCCGACAACATCCGCAACGTGACCGGCTCGCCGACCGCCGGCATCGACCCGGACGAGCTGATCGACACCCGCCCGCACGCGCTCGACTGGCACATGCATGTCCTGGAGAGCCGCACGCTGCACGGCCTGCCGCGCAAGTTCAACGTCGCCTTCGACGGCGGCGGCCGGGTCGCGGTGCTGGAGGAGACCAACGACATCGCCTTCCAGGCGGTCGCGGTCCGCGACGGCTTCGGGGTCGAACCCGGCATCTGGTACCGGCTCGCGCTCGGCGGCATCACCGGCCACAAGGATTTCGCGCGCGATACCGGCGTGGTGGTCCGCCCCGAGGACGCCACCGCGGTCGCCGACGCGATCGTGCGCGTGTTCATCGAGCATGGCGACCGCACCGACCGGACGAAGGCGCGGTTCAAATATGTCCTCGACGCCTTCGGCTTCGACCGCACGCTGCAGCTGGTCGAGGCGGCGCTCGGCCGTCCGCTGACCCGCGTGCCCGCCGAGGCGATCGGGCCACGCCGGCCGATCGACCGCTTCGCCCATGTCGGCGTGCACCGGCAGGCGCAGCCGGGCCTGAACTGGCTCGGCGTGGTGCTGCCGGTCGGGCGCATGACGACCGCCCAGATGCACGGCCTCGCCGACATCGCCGCCACCTTCGGCGACGGCGACATCCGGCTGACGGTCTGGCAGAACCTGCTCGTCTCCGGCATTCCGGACGCCATGGTGGCGGCCGCCACCGCCCGCCTCGCCGCCCTCGGCCTGACCCACGAGGCCTCCTCGATCCGCGCCGGCCTCGTCGCCTGCACGGGCAGCCGCGGCTGCAAGTTCGCAGCCGCCGACACCAAGGGCGACGCCCTGGCGATCGCCGAGGCGCTCGACGGCCGCATCGCGCTCGACCAGCCGGTCAACATCCACCTGACCGGCTGCCACCATTCCTGCGCCCAACATTTCATCGGCGATATCGGCCTGATCGCCACCCGCGTCGCGCTGGATGCGACCGGCGAGGACACCGTCGACGGCTACCACATCCATGTCGGCGGCGGCTTCGCCGAGCGGGCCGCGATCGCCCGCGAGATCTTCCCGGCGACGCCCTCCTCCGAGGCCCCGGCCCGGATCGAAAGCCTGCTCATCGCCTGGCTCGGCCACCGCACGAGTGCCGACGAGAGCTTCCAGGCCTTCGTGCAGCGCCACACCATCGAGATCCTGCGCGGCCTCTGCGACGCCGCCACGCCCCAGCCGACCCGCGAGGCCGCCGAATGACCGCCCCGACCCGTCCGCCCGTCGCCTATCCGCTGATCCCCGAGACCGCACCCTTCGATGCGGCGCAGCGCGCCTGGCTGAACGGCTTCTTCGCCGGCCTGATCGGCTTCGATGCCGGCACCGCGCCGGTCGATCCCCGCGCAGCCGCAGCGGATGCTTCCGCGCCACCCGCAACGGCGGACGACGGCGCCCCCTGGCACGATCCGGCGATGCCGATGGACGAACGGATGGGCCTCGCCGAAGGCCGCCCGCTGCCGCGCCGGCTGATGGCCGCGATGGCGCAGCAGGATTGCGGCCAGTGCGGCTATCTGTGCGAGAGCTACGCCGAAGCCCTGGCCGCCGGCACCGAGACCAAGCCCAATCTGTGCCAGCCGGGCGGCAAGGACACGCTGCGCATGGTCAAGCGGCTGATGGAGGAGGCCGCGAGCGCCCCGCCTTCCGCCGGCGCGTCGCCAGCCCCTGCGCCGTCGCCAGCCGCGTCCGCCCTCCCGTCCGGCGCCGACACGCCGGCCGCCCGGCCCGGCTATGCCCGCGACTGCCCGGTCGAGGCGACCTTCGTCTCGGCGACGCGCCTGAACGGCCGCGGCTCAGCCAAGGAGACGCTGCATGTCGTCTGGCGCCTGCCCGAAGGCCTCGACTACCGGCCCGGCGACAGCTTCGGCGTCTTCCCGCGGAACGATCCGGCGCTGGCCGACGCGATCCTCGACCGGCTCGGCCTGCCGGCCGATTTCCCCGTCGCCGGCAAGAGCCTGCGGGCGGCGCTGATCGAGGACTACGCGCTCGCCCCGGCGCCCGACATGCTGTTCCAGCTGATCTCCTACATCACCGGCGGCGACAAGCGCGCCAACGCCAAGGCGCTCGCCGCCGGCGGCGATCCCTTCGGCGACGCCGAAAGCCTCGACGTGCTCGCCGCGCTCGACCATTTCCCCGGCATCCGGCCGGACCCGGAAGCCCTGCTCGAATGCCTGGAGCCCTTGCAGCCGCGGCTCTACTCGATCTCGTCGAGCCCCAACGCGGCGCCGGGCGAACTGACCCTGACGGTCGACGTGGTCCGCTACGCCATCGGCGAGCGCACCCGGCTCGGCGTCGCCTCGACCGGCATCGCCGACCGGCTCGCCCCCGGCGACACCGTCAAGGTCTTCGTCTCGCGCGCCCACGGCTTCGCCCTCCCGGCGGACGGCGCCACGCCGATCGTCATGATCGGCCCGGGCACCGGCATCGCGCCGTTCCGCGCCTTCCTGCAGGAACGGCTCGCTACCCGCGCGACCGGCCCGGCCTGGCTGTTCTACGGCCACCAGAAGGAGACTTGCGACTTCTTCTATCGCGAGGAATTCGAGGGGCTGCTGGCGCAAGGCACCCTGACCCGGCTCTCGACCGCCTGGTCGCGCGACGCGGGACCCAAGACCTACGTCCAGGACCGCATGCGCGAGGCCGGCGCCGAGCTGTGGTCGTGGCTGGAGCGCGGCGCGCATGTCTATGTCTGCGGCGACGCCAAGCGCATGGCGGCCGATGTCGACAAGGCGCTGGTCGAGATCGCCGCCACCCATGGCGGGCTCGATCCGGCCGCCGCCAAGGCCCGGGTGGCGGCGCTCGCCGCGGCCGGCCGCTACCAGCGCGACGTCTATTGAGGGGATTGACCATGGCGGACGGATCGACCCCGGACATGCAGGTCAGGACGACCTGCCCTTATTGCGGCGTCGGCTGCGGCGTCGTCATGAAGCCCGATCCGGCCGCCCCGCACGGCTGGCGCGCCCAGGGCGACCCCGCCCATCCGGCCAATTTCGGCCGGCTCTGCTCCAAGGGCTCGGCGCTCGGCGAGACGATCGGGCCGGACGGCCGCCTGTTGCATCCGACGATCGACGGCCGGCGCGCGACCTGGGACGCCGCACTCGATCGCATCGCCGCCGGCTTCCGCGACACCATCGCCCAATACGGGCCTGATGCGGTCGCCTTCTATCTCTCCGGCCAGATCCTGACCGAGGACTATTACGTCGCCAACAAGCTCGCCAAGGGCTTCCTCGGCACCGCCAATGTCGACACCAATTCGCGCCTGTGCATGGCCTCTTCGGTCGCCGGCCACAAGCGCGCCTTCGGCAGCGACACGGTGCCGGGAGCCTACGAGGATCTCGACGAGGCCGATCTCCTGGTCCTGGTCGGCTCCAACGCCGCCTGGTGCCACCCGATCCTGTGGCAGCGCATGCAGGCCAACCGCCAGCGGCGCGGGGCCAGGATCGTGGTGATCGATCCGCGCGCCACCGCCACCACCGACGGCATCGACCTGCATCTCGCCATCGCGCCGGGCACCGACGCGCTCCTGTTCGAGGGGCTGCTGGTCCATCTGGCCGAGGCCGGCCGGCACGACCGCGCCTTCGTCGAGGCTCACACGACCGGCCTCGCCGATGCCTTCGCGGCGGCTTTCGCGCGCGCCGGCACGATCGAGACCGTCGCCGCCGGAACCGGCCTCCGGGCCGCCGACGTCGCCGCCTTCTTCCATCTCGTCGCCGAGACCGAGCGCACCGTCACGCTCTACAGCCAGGGCGTCAACCAGAGCCACCAGGGCGTCGACAAGGTCGCGGCGATCCTCAACGTCCACCTCGCCACCGGCCGGATCGGCCGGCCCGGCATGGGTCCCTTCTCGCTCACCGGCCAGCCCAACGCCATGGGCGGGCGCGAGGTCGGCGGCCTTGCCAACCAGCTCGCCGCCCATATGGATTTCACCCCCGAGGCGATCGACCGGGTCGGCCGCTTCTGGGGGGCGGCCGCGATGGCCGGCAAGCCGGGCCTCAAGGCGGTCGACCTGTTCCAGGCGGTCGAGGCCGGCGCGGTCCGGGCGCTCTGGATCATGGGCACCAATCCGGCGGTCAGCCTGCCGGAGGCCGACCGCGTGCGCGCCGCCCTCGGCCGGCTCGATCTGCTGATCGTCTCCGAGGTGATCGGCTCCAACGATACCCTGGGCGCCAGCCTCGCAGGCCCGGTCCATGTCCGCCTGCCGGCCGCCGCCTGGGGCGAGAAGAACGGCACGGTGACCAATTCGGAGCGGCGCATCTCGCGCCAGCGCCCGTTCCGACCGCTGCCCGGCGAGGCGCGACCGGACTGGTGGGCGCTGGCCGAGGTCGGCCGCCGGCTCGGCCACCACCAGGCCTTCGCCTTCGCCGACGCGGCCGCGGTCTACCGCGAACATGCCGCGCTGTCGGCCTTCGAGAATGGCGGCGCGCGCGATTTCGACCTCGGCGCCCACGCGCATCTGGACCGCGCCGGCTACGACGCGCTCGAACCGGTACAATGGCCGCTGCCGGCCGGCGCCCGGCGCGGTCGCACCCGCCTGTTCGACGACGGCCGCTTCTTCACCCCGGACGGCCGCGCCCGCTTCCATGTGCCGGGCGAGGCCGCCCTCGCCGCCCGCCCGGACGCCGACACGCCGCTCCTCCTCAACACCGGCCGCATCCGCGACCAGTGGCACACCATGACCCGCACCGGCCTCAGCCCGACGCTCGGCCGGCACCTGCCGGAGCCCTTCGTCGAGGTCCACCCGGCCGATGCGGCCTGGTTCGGCCTGACCGACGGCGGGCTGGCCCGGCTCTCCAACCGCCACGGCGCCGCGGTCCTCAGGGTCGTGGTCGCACCCGGCCAGCGGCGCGGCTCGGTCTTCGCGCCGATCCACTGGTCGGACGAGAATGCCGGACAGGCGCGCGTCGGCGCGCTGGTCGCCGCCGTCACCGACCCGATCTCCGGCCAGCCGGAATCCAAGGCCACCCCGGTCGCCATCGCAGCCGTCGCGGTCGCCTTCGAGGCCGTCATCGTCGGCCGCGCCCTGCCGGACCGGCGTGCCCTGGAGACGGCCGGCGCGCTCGCCTGGGCGCGAACGACCATCGAGGACGGCCACGCCGTCCTGGCCGCCTTTCCGGCGCTCGACCCCGCTGGCTGGCCGGCCTTCGCGTCCGGCCTGATCGGCTGTGGAGCCGACGACCTCACCGACGCCGGCGACCCGGCCGAGGGCCTCTACCGCGCCGCGCATGTCCGCGACGGCCGCCTGATCGCCGCCATCGCGATGACGGCCGCACCGGAGCGGCCCGGCTGGGCGCATCTGAACCCCCTGCTCGGCGCCGCGCCGCTCGAAGGCCGCGCCCGCCGCGCACCGCTCGCCAGCCGCGCCGCCGGCGGCGGCCCCGATCCCGGCCCGACCGTCTGCGCCTGCTTCGGCGTCGGCCGCACCCCGATCGAAGCCGCCATCCGCGCCGGCTGCCGCACGACCGACGCCCTCGGCGCCACCCTCAAAGCCGGCACCAATTGCGGCTCCTGCCTGCCCGAGATCCGCAAATTGCTGGCAGCGGAGACGGCACCGGCTTGAAGGGGAGAGGGCGGAAGGGCGGCGGGCGGTGTGAGGTGGAGATGGGCGGCGGGCGACGAACAGCGCACCGGATGTCGTCATAGCTCCGGTTCCCCCGCCCGATCTCTCCACGCATCCATCGAGTGACCGGCCCCGCTCACACCGTACCTTCGCCCCGATTCCCCCCCAAACCGCAATCCCGGACAAGGCGCGTCAGCGCCGCCGATCCGGGACCCACTATGATCGAAGCAGCTATGGATTTTCGTTTTTATTCAATACTTTGACGCCGCAGCCATGCGAGTAGGCCCCGGATCGGCGGCCCTGACGGGCCTTGTCCGGGGATGCAGCCGCGGGGTCGGCACCAAGTGGGACGTCCGCTGGCCTGAAATCCGCAAAACGCTGGCCGCGGAACGGCGCCGGCTTGAAGGAGAGAGGGCGGAAGGGCGGAAGGGGTACCGGGGAGGCTGCGCGGGGCGCACGACGCGCGGCGGTCTGCGGGCGGCAGGCGGCAGGCCGCAGGCTGCGCACGGCGGGCTGCGGGCTGCGAGCGGCGAGCGGCGAGCGGCGAGCGGTAGATTGCCGCCGTTTCGGTTCCTCCACCCGATCTCTCCACGTAAGCCTCGAGCGATCGGATTCCGATCACGATATCCCGCCGCCCCGCTTCCCCCCAAACCGCAATCCCGGACAAGGCGCGCCAGCGCCGCCGATCCGGGACCCACTATGATCGAAGCAGCTATGGGTTTTTGTTTTAATTCAATATCTTAATGCCGCAGCCACGCGAGTAGGCCCCGGATCGGCGGCCCTGACGGGCCTTGTCCGGGGATGCGACCGCGGGTTCGGCACCAAATCGGACGTCCGCTGGCCTGAAATCCGCAAAACGCTGGCGGCAGTGGCGGTGCGGGCTTTAAGGGGAGAGAGCAGGCGTAATGGTGCCACCGCTTCGGTTCCTCCACCCGATCACGATATTCCACCACCCCGCCTCCCCCAAACCGCAATCCCGGACAAGGCGCGCCAGCGCCGCCGATCCGGGACCCACTATGATCGAAGCAGTTATGGATTTTCGTTTCTATTCAATATCTTGATGCCGCTACCACGCGAGTATGCCCCGGATCGGCGGCCCTGACGGGCCTTGTCCGGGGATGCGACCGCGGGTTCGGCACCAAATCGGACGTCCGCTGGCCTGAAATCCGCAAAACGCTGGCGGCGGAGACGGTGCCGGCTTGAAGGGGAGAGGGCGGAAGTGGTACCGGGGAGGCTTCGCGGGACGCACGACGCTCGGCGCGCGGCGGTCTGCGGGCAGCGAGCGGTAGATTGCCACCGCTTCGGTTCCTCCACCCGATCTCTCCACGCAAGCGTCGAGCGATCGGGTGCCGATCGCAATATCCCGTCGCCCCGCTTCCCCCAAACCGCAATCCCGGACAAGGCGCGCCAGCGCCGCCGATCCGGGACCCACTATGATCGAAGCAGCTATGGGTTTTTGTTTTAATTCAATATCTTGACGTCGCAGAGGGGCGAGTAGGCCCCGGATCGGCGGCCCTGACGGGCCTTGTCCGGGGATGCGACCGCGGGGTGGTGCCGCTGAGGCCTTCCGCTCCTCAAGCGTGATGTCGTTCCCCGCCTCGGGGCAGGCGCGGCGTGTCGCGATGGGGACGTCGGAACCCATCCGGGTCCCCTCCTGCCGGGCCGGCAGCGCCCTGCACGGCTCCGTCCCGCATCGAGCGGCTTGACCCGGTCGGCGGCGCGCTGCATGGCTCTCGCCGGCCCGATCTCCGGAGACAGCACGATGAGCGCCACGTCCCTCGACATTCTCGCCTTCGGCGAGCCCATGTTCGAGTTCAACCATACCGGCGAGGGCCGTCAATGGCTCGGCGGTTTCGGCGGGGACACCTCCAATGCGGCGATCGCGGCGGCGCGGCTCGGGGCGCGGGTCGGCTATTTCACCGGGCTCGGCGACGATGCCTTCGGCAAGGATTTCCTGGCCTTGTGGGCGCGCGAGGGGGTCGATGCGAGCCGGGTGAAGATCGACCCGGCCGCCCATACGGCGGTCTATTTCGTCACCCACGGGCCGGACGGGCACGCCTTCTCTTACTTGCGCGCCGGCTCGGCGGCGAGCCGGATCGGCCCGGCCGACGTGCCGGCGGACCTCGTCGGCGCCGCCCGGGTGCTGCATGTCTCGGCGATCAGCCAGGCCATCTCGGCCTCGGCCTGCGACGCCGTCTTCGCCGCGATCCGCACCGCGCGCGAGGCCGGCCGGCTGGTCTCCTACGACACCAACCTGCGCCTGAGGCTGTGGCCGCTCGACCGCGCCCGCGCGGTGATCGAGGCGACCGCGCGGCTCTCCGACATCCTGCTGCCCGGCCTCGACGACGCCAAACTCCTGACTGGGCTCGACGATGCCGACGCCATCTGCGACCACTACCTGGCGCTCGGCGTCAGAATCGTCGGCCTGACGCTCGGCGCCGAGGGCTCGCTGGTCGCCACGGCCGAGCGGCGCGAGCGCATCCCGTCGATCGCCTGCCGGCCGGTCGACGCCACCGGGGCGGGCGACGCCTATGACGGCGCCTTCCTGACCGAATATCTCGCCCATGGCGATCCGTTCCGCGCCGGCCGCTTCGCCAATGTCGCCGCCGGCATGTCGACAGAGGGCTACGGCGCGGTCGACCCGCTGCCGACCCGCGCCGCCGTCCTGGCCCGGCTCGGCTGAGCCCTCGCTCGGCTCGGCCAAGTCCTCGCTTGGCTCGGCCGAGCCCTCGCTCGAAACCAGATGTCTGCGTCCCGTCAGGAGCCTCCGATGAGCGCCGCCCCCTTCGTCATCGTCGGCGCCGGCCAGGCCGGCCTGCAACTGGCCGCCTCGCTGCGTCAGAACGGCTACGACGAGCCGATCCTGCTGGTCGGCGACGAGGGCCACCTGCCCTATCAGCGCCCGCCGCTGTCCAAGGCCTATCTGAGCGACGGCAAGACGCCCGACAGCCTGTTCCTGCGCCCGGAAGCCTTCCTGGTCCAGAACCGGATCGACTTCCTCGGCGATCGCCCGGTCGCCGGGCTGGATCTCGCCGGCGGCCGGGTGACCTTCGCGGATGGCGGCAGCCTGGCCTTCTCGCGGCTGGCGCTGGCGACCGGCACGCGCAACCGGCCGCTGCCGGTGCCCGGCGCCGATCTCGACGGCGTCACGGGGCTCCGGACCATCGCCGACGCCCATGCGCTGCGCGACGCGCTCGCCGCGGCCGAGGATGTCGTCGTGATCGGGGCCGGCTTCATCGGCCTGGAGGTCGCCGCCACCGCCGCCAAGCGCGGCCACCGGGTGACCGTGATCGAGGCCGCCGGCCGGGTCATGCAGCGCGCCGTGTCGCCGGAGGTCTCCGCCTTCTTCCAGGCGAGCCATGAGGCCGCCGGGGTCCGCTTTCTTATGCCGGCCGGGGTGGCGCGGATCGTCGGCGAGGCCGGGCGGGTCGTGGCGGTCGAGACGGTCGCCGGCGAGCGCATCCCGGCCAGCCTCGTGGTGGTCGGCATCGGGGTCATCCCGAATGCCGAACTGGCCGCGGCGGCGGGGCTGGCGGTCGGCAACGGCATCGTGGTCGACCGGCATCTCGCCACCGCCGACCCGCGCGTCTTTGCGCTTGGCGACGCCGCATTGCATCCAAGTCGCTGGGCAATGGCACCGGTTCGCATTGAATCCGTACAAAATGCCACCGACCAGGCCAAGAGCCTCGCCGCCTGGGTCGCCGGCGGCGATCCGGTGCCCTACGAGGCCGTGCCGTGGTTCTGGAGCGACCAGGGTCCGCTCAAGCTGCAGATCGCCGGGCTCGGTCTCGGCATCGACCGGACCGTGGTCCGCGGCACGCCCGAGGCCGGCGCCTTCTCGGTGTTCGGCTTCCGCGACGGTCGCCTCGTGGCCGTGGAATCGGTGTCGAAGCCGGCCGACCACATGATCGGCCGCCGCCTGCTCGATGCCGGCGCCGCGCTCAGCCCCGAGGAGGCGGCGGACCCGGAATTCGACCTCAAGGCCCGTGCGGCCGCCGCACGATGAACCCTCCGGGACCTGCCGCTTGATCCCGATCAAGGGCCGGTCCGGCGAATCGTGGGATCAGAAAGCGCTTGGTCTTCCTCCCCGAGCCGCCTTGAAAAGGCCTGCCGCAGTTCCCCAGCGGAACTGATTCCGGCGGGCCTTTTTGTTTTCGGCCCTGACGTCCGGCCGTTCGCACTGTCTTACCAAAAATCAAGGTGGCCGAACCGCCCCGGGTCGATACCCGTCGGAGCCGATTGCTCATGACGGGGGTCCCATGTTCGACGCCTTCACCAAATCGGCCGCACGCAATATCTTCTATGGGGGATCGCTGGTCTTCCTGGTGATATTCGGCGGCCTGACCGCCCACAGTCACTACTACATGGTGACCAAATCGACGGCCTCGGCGCCGCTGACCGAAGCGGTCGCCCGCGGCAAGCGGGTGTGGGAAAGGAACGCCTGCATCGACTGCCACACGATCCTCGGCGAGGGCGCCTATTTCGCGCCCGAACTCGGCAACGTCTTCATCCGCTACGGCGGCGACAAGGACCCTGCCGGCGCCCGGGAGACGATCAAATCGTGGATGCAGGCGCAGCCGACCGGCGTGCCCGGCCGGCGCCAGATGCCGCAATTCAACCTGACCGACCGGGAGCTGGACGATCTGGCCGCCTTCCTGGAATGGACCGCCAAGATCGACACCCAAGGCTGGCCGCCGAACGTCTCCGGCTGACAGGCCCCGCCCGCCGGCCGGGCGCCGTCCGGCCGTTCCGTTCCCGACCTCTCGGTCAATGACGCCGTGGTTCCGACATCCGGGACGGATGCCGGCCTTCCCGTGTCGACCGAACCACCAGGAGGGTCCCATGAAGTATCAAACCCAGCGGGTGGCCCTGGCCTATTTCGCCGTTGCCCTCGCGCTCTTCGCCATCCAGGTCACAGCCGGTCTTCTGGCCGGCTGGATCTATGTCGTGCCGGATACACTGTCCGTGCTGCTGCCGTTCAACATCGTGCGCATGCTGCACACCAATGCGCTGATCGTCTGGCTGCTGCTCGGCTTCTTCGGAGCCGCCTACTATCTCATCCCGGAGGAGAGCGAGACCGAGATCTACTCGACCCGACTCGCCTATTTGCAGCTGGTCATCCTGGTGGTCGGCACGCTCGGCGCCGTCGTCGGCTATCTGTTCCGCATCCACGAGGGCCGCGAGTTCCTCGAGCAGCCGCTCTGGGTCAAGCTCGGCATCGTCGTCGCGGCGCTGATCTTCCTGTTCAACGTCACCGTCACGGTGCTGAAGGGCCGCAAGACCGCCATCACCAACGTGCTTCTGCTCGGTCTTTGGGGCATCGCGGTCTTCTTCCTGTTCGCCCTCTACAATCCCGACAACCTCGGCGTCGACAAGCTCTATTGGTGGTATGTCGTCCACATCTGGGTCGAGGGCGTCTGGGAACTGGTCATGGCGGCCATCCTGGCCTTCCTGATGCTCAAGATGACCGGCGTCGACCGCGAGGTGATCGAGAAGTGGCTCTACGCCATCGTCGCGCTGTCCCTGTTCACCGGCCTGCTCGGCACCGGGCACCACTATTACTGGATCGGCGCGCCCGGCTACTGGCAGTGGGTCGGCTCGATCTTCTCCAGCCTGGAGATCCTGCCCTTCTTCGCCATGGTCCTGTTCACCTTCGCGATGGTCTGGAAGCGCCGGCGCGAGCATCCCAACAACGCCGCGCTTCTGTGGAGCCTCGGCTGTGCGGTGCTGGCCTTCTTCGGCGGCGGCATCTGGGGCTTCATGCACACCCTGCATGGCGTCAACTACTATACCCACGGCACCCAGGTCACCGCCGCGCATGGTCATCTCGCCTTCTTCGGTGCCTATGTCTGCCTGAACCTGGCGATCATCACCTATGCGATGCCGCATCTGCTCGGCCGGGCGCCCTACAATCAGGTGCTCAACATGATCTCCTTCTGGATCATGGCCGGTGCCATGTCGTTCATGACCTTCACGCTGACCTTCGCGGGCGTGGTGCAGGTCCATCTGCAGCGCGTGCTCGGACAGGGCTTCATGGAGGTGCAGGACCAGTTGGCGCTGTTCTACCAGATGCGCTTCGGCTCGGGCGTCGCGGTGGTGATCGGCGCCATCCTGTTCCTCTACTCCGTGCTCGTCCCGCGCCGGGCCGAGGTGATCGGCCGGGGTCCCGAGGCGCCTGCCGCCAGCCCGGCCGAATAAGGAGGCACCCGCCATGAACGCGCCCCTCCTGTTCCAGAACGCGAAGGCGGCCCCTGCGGGGGCCGCCACGGACCCCGCAGGGGGCGAGACCCCGACGATCCCCTACTACCGGCCGATCGGAACGGAATGCGCGCTGTTCGAACGCGCCTTCCGGCTGCGGCTGCCGCTCCTCATGAAGGGGCCGACCGGCTGCGGCAAGACCCGCTTCGTCGCCCATATGGCGGCCCGGCTGGGCCTGCCGCTCGACACCGTCGCCTGCCACGACGATCTGAGCGCCGCCGATCTGACCGGACGCTTCCTGCTCAAGGGTGGCGAGACGGTGTGGACCGACGGACCGCTGACCCGCGCGGTGCGCCGCGGCGGCATCGCCTATCTCGACGAGATCGTCGAGGTGCGCAAGGACGTGACCGTCGTGCTGCATCCGCTGACCGACGACCGCCGCCTCCTCCCGCTGGAGCGGACCGGCGAGACGCTGGCCGCGCCGGACGACTTCATGCTCGTCGTCTCGTACAATCCGGGCTACCAGAACCTCTTGAAATCGCTCAAGCCCTCGACCCGGCAGCGGTTCCTGTCGATCGCCTTCGACTATCCGCCACCCGCGGCGGAGGCCGAGATCGTGGCCGCGGAATCCGGCCTCGACCTCGACCGCTGCCGCCGCCTGGTCGCCCTCGGCGGTCGGCTCCGCGCCCTCAAGGGCCAGGATCTCGAGGAGGGCTGCTCGACGCGCCTGCTGGTCTATTGCGCCATGTTGGTGCGCGATGGCGCCCGCCTGGAGGATGCGATCGAGGCGGCGCTGATCGAGCCGCTCAGCGACGACGAGGATGTCAAGCAGGGCCTGCGCGACCTGGTCGTCGCGGTCTTCGGCTGACGGACGGATCGGAGAGGCACCGCGATGGACTGGCACGCACTGCTCGAGCCGGAAGAGACGGTCGGCAAGCTCTGGCATCGGTTCTTCGCGGGCCGCGCGACGCTGCCGGCCTTCGAGGCCGAAGCGGTGGCCTTCGAGGCCGTCAGGGGCGCGATCGGTCCGCTCTTTCGCGGGCTCGGCGGGCCGCATGCGGTCGAGATCAAGGCGGCCGAGGATCGCACCTCGCACCATCGGCTGACGCTCGCCCAGCGGCTCGGCCGCGACGACGAGCGTCTCGCCGGCGCGCGCCTGACCGGCGACGCGCTGCTGCTCCCGGCCCGCATCGCCCAGTTCCCAGACCGCGCGCTGAACCGGCAGACCTATCTGTGGCTCGCCGGCTATGCGGTCGCCGGGGCCGCGATCGAACGGGGTCGAGACCCCGATCCGCTGCGCGACGACATCCTGGCGCTGCGCCACGCCGTCGCGGTGACGGCCGCCGTCGAGGCGCGCTTTCCGGGCCTCGCCGCCATCGGCCGGCGCCTCGCCGCAGCGACCCTGGCGCTGCGTCCGGAGCGCCGCCTGCCACCCTGCGAGATGGCGATCGAAACCGCCATCAGCCACGCCCTCGGCCGAACCGCGCCGCCGCTCGACACCGCCATCGTCGGCTGCGTCTTCGCGCCCGACCGCGGGTTCGGGGATCTGAAAGCACCCGTCGGATACCGCCCCTTTCTCCCGATCATCCTCTGGGGCGAGATCATGCCGGATGCCCTTCGGCCTCCCGGACCCGCGGACCCTTCCGACCCTGAGGAGACGCCCGGAACCGGCCGGGCGCCCGAGGGCGCCGCCAAGCAGGCGAAGCGCCGTCGGCACGATCAGGTCGACCGGCCGGACCCGTTCGTCGCCCACCGCTTCGAGAAGATCCTGACCTGGGCGGAGTTCATGAACATCCACCGCGACGTGGAGGATGACGACGAGGACAGCGCCCGCAAGGCGGCCGAGGATCACGACCATCTCGCCCTCGCGCGCCTCAGCAAGAAGGCGTCGACCCGGCTCGCCTTCGACCTCGATCTGGCGCCGGAGGACATCGCCCATGGGCGGCTCGCCGGCACGCATCTCTATCCGGAATGGGATTGCCGGCGCGCCGTCTACCGGCCGGACCATGTCCGCGTCCTCGCCGGACCGGCCGCGGCGGCCGCCGACGGCAGCTGGGCGATCGATGCCGCGACCGCCCGGCGCATCCGGGCGGTGCGCCGCCGCTTCGAGGCCCTGGCCGGCGGACGCGAACGGCTGAGAGGCCGGCTCGACGGGCAGGAACTCGACATGGACGCGCTGGTGCGCTCGCTCGCCGACCTCAAGGCGACCGGTGCGGGTTCCGATCGCGTCTACGAATCCGTCCGCAACACCGCCCGGGATCTCGCCGTCACGGTGCTGGTCGACGTATCGCGCTCGACCGAGGCCTATGCGGACGGATTGCCGGTGATCGAGGTCGCCCGGCAGGCGCTGGTCGCCTTCACGGAGGGGCTGACGGCGGTCGGCGACGCGCACCAGCTGCTTGCCTTCTCGTCGCTGCGACGCGACCGGGTGCGGGTCGACCGGATCAAGGATTTCGACGAGACGCTGGGGGCCGCCGTTCGGGCGCGCATCGGCGGGCTGAAGCCGGGCCACTATACCCGCCTCGGCGCCGCGCTGCGCCATGCCACGGCGGGACTGTCCGCACGCGGCGAGCGCCGCCGGCTGCTGATCGTGCTGACCGACGGCAAGCCCAACGATCTCGACCGCTATGAGGGCCGCTACGGCATCGAGGATACCCGCAAGGCGGTCGACGAGGCGCGCGCCAAGGGCATTGCGGTGTTCGGCATCACCATCGACCGGGAGGCGAGGAGCTATTTCCCGCGCATCTTCGGCGCCAATGCCTTCGCGGTCGTCGGCCGGCCGGGCAAGCTGATCGATGCCCTGCCGCTCCTCTACCGGCACATGGCCGGGTGACGGCCGACCCGAAGGATCGACACCGATCCGAGGGATCGGCCCGAAGGATCGGCCCGTGCCCCCTCACACGCCCCCTCGCACGGCGGCGCGCTACTGCCGCTCGATCACGAAGCAGCCGTACCAGCGCTCGCCCTTGATCTTCGGATCGGCGGCGCAGCGCTTGACGACGGCGAGATCCTCCTCGGTCCGCCACTGCATGTAGGGGCCGATCAGAAAGCGCTCCTTGCCGCCCGGCGAATTGCCGAAGCGGTCGATCTTGCCCTTCAGGCCGGGCTCGAGCGCCAGGATGGCGTCATGCAACGTGTCATCCTTGATGAAGTTGTCCGGCAGCTGGTCGAACGGGCCGTCGTAGTAGTTGTTCACCGCGGCGTTGGAGGCGTAGATGCCGATCAGGATCTTGCGGTCGCGGTAGCGGTCCCGATAGAGCGCGAAGCCGGTCCGGTTGCCGATCAGGATGCGGGGCGAGACGCGGGAGGCCCGCCAGGCCTCGGCGGCGGGGGCCTGTTCGTTCAGGATATAGTGGAAGAGCTTCTGGTCCTTGTTCCAGACCAGATAGAAGGGCAGCCCGGAATCGTCGAGCACCGGCCCGACATAGACCTCGGTCGGGCGCAGGAAGCCTTCCGGCGGACGGGTCTCGGAGAGATCGTTGAGCGCGAATTCGACCGCGGTTCCCCGGAAGGTCACCCGATAGACGAGCGGCGCCAACTTCTCGACCGTGACGCCGTCATCGGCTCCGAGCAGGCGATGGTTGACTTTGCTCTCCGCCGCCCATTCCGTGTAGTCCTCGAAATAGGCGAAGTTGATCAGGCCGCGATCGCGCTCTTGAGGATCGAGCCGCAGGTTTCCGGCCCATTTGACGTGGTCGTGCCAGAACCAGAAGTAATAGTAGTTCTCGGTCGGATAGACCTTGACCCGCGCCGGCAGGCTCTTCAGCACGTAGCCGAGCACCGCGAGCGGGTCCTTGGTATCGATCGACGGCGCCCGCGAGGCATCCTCGATCATCTCCTGATTGGTGTGGAGCTTCGGCCAGTCGGAACGCGGCTCGGCGGCGGCGGTCGTACCGACGTGAAGCTGAAGCGCGAGCAGACCGGCGGTCCCGGTGCGGATCAGGCGGGAAAGCGACATGGGCTGGAACCATCGCGGGGGCGTCGGCGCCGTGCGGGCCGGACGCCGGATTGGAAACGGGGACCCGCACCCGGACGGTCCGGGGCCCCTTTGGTCAGGTGGGAGAAACGAAGCCCCGGGGCCGTGACCGGCTCCGGGGACGTTTCGAATGGCAGGAGGACGGCGCCGGATCGTGACCGGTCCGGCACCGGGATCGCTCAGAACAGCTTGCCCTTGCTGGCGGGCTTGCTGTGGCCGCCGCCTCCGCCGCCGAAGCCGCCGAAGCTACCGCCACCGGACTTCTGCGGCTTGGAATAGCCGCCGAAGCCGCCGAAGCTGCCGCCGCCGGACTTCTGCGGCTTGGAGAAGCCGCCGAAGCCGGAGGGCGCCGTGTGGCTGTGGCCGCCGCCGAACGAGCCCTTGCTCGCCTGCTTGGCATGCCCGCCGCCGCCGAACGGCACCGCACCGCCGCCGCTGCTGCCGCCGAAGGAGCCCTTGCTGGCCTTCTTGGCATGGCCGCCACCGCCGCCGAAGGGCGACGGACCGATGCTGCCCCCGCCGGACGAGCCCTTGCTGGCCTTCTTCGAATGGACCGGGCCGGCATCGTGGCTGTGACCACCGGGCTGCGGACCGATCACGCCGCGGCTGGCCGCCTTGGAATGACCGCCCGAGCCGCCCCGGCTCGCGGACTTCGAGTGCACGATGGTAGGGCCGTGGTCATGCCCCGGGTCGATCACCGGACCGCGGCTGGCGGCCTTGGTGTGGACGATCGGGCCGCGGCTCGCCGCCTTGGAGTGCACGATGACCGGGCCGGTCAGCGCGGCGCTTTCGGCCGTGCTGTGGCCGCCGCCCCGGCTCGCCGCCTTGGAATGGCCGGACGGCGTGCCGCGGCTGGCCGCGACGGTGTGGACGATGGTCGGTCCGGTGGTCGCCGCCGCGCTGGCCGCGGTCGAATGCTGCGATCCGCCGCGCGACTGGACCACCGTGTGACCCTTCGGCCCCTTGTCGTCGCCGGTCCGCTGGCTCTGGCTCAGGAGCCGGTTGTGGCGGATGTCGCCGCCCTGGCCGGATTGCCCCTGACCGCCCTGACCTGACTGATCGTCGTGGCCGTCCTTGTCCTTGCCTTTCCCCTTGTCCTTGTCCTTGCCGAGGAAGCCGAGGCTGGCGCGCTTGTCGTGGAACGGGTTGCCGGACGGATCGTGACCCGCAGACGCCGCCTTGAAATGCGACTGCGCGCGGGTGTGATGCTGATCGCCGAAGCCGCCCGCCGCCAGAGACTCGCGCCGTCCATGGGTCGATCCGGCCTTGGCATGGGACCGGTCGAGCGCATGCAGCGACTGCGCCTTGGTGTGGGACAGCGAACGGGCATGGATCGAGCCGTCGCGACGGTGCGTCTCGCGCCGATCGTGCAGCGAGCCCCAGCGGTCATGCGACTCCTTCTTGCCGTGGATCGAGCTGAACCGGTAGTGCGAGCGCTCGACCTTGTGGATCGAACTGCCGCGATAGTGCGACATGGCCAGCGAGTGGAACGAGTCGAACCGGTCGTGCGACAGACGCAGGTCGTGCTGGGGCGGGAAGGAACCGTCCCGGCGATGGGTCCGGACCCGGCTGTGCCAGACCGAGCCCCAGCGGGCATGGGTTTCGGCACGGTTGTGCAGGTCGATCGGCGGCAGGACCACCGACCCCCAGCGCAGATGGCTCTGCCAGGGATTGTGGGCCGGGCTGTCCCAGCGCCGATGCGTCTGCCACCGGCTGTGCTCGATCGATCCGAACCGGCGATGGGTATCGCGGCGCGAATGGCCGTCGAGGACCGGCGGCCGCGGCGGAACGCGGAACGGCACGCAGGCCAGATCGTTCTGCGGATCATTGTCGCCGATCATGCGGGCGAGGCCGCCGAACAGCGCGTCGGTCAGGCGCGGCCCGATCCGGCCGGTCTGCGGCAGCCGCATGTCGCGCTCGAAACGCTGGATGGCGGGTTCGATCGCGACCTCGGTGCGCTGCAGATAGCCCATCAGGATCAGCACGTTGCGGGTCGCGAGCTGGATCGCCGGGCCGTCGTCGGGATCGGCGAAGGGCCATTCCAGCGCGATGCAGTTCTGCAGGTCGAGCGGCGCCCTGACCAGGATCGCTTCCGGCATGCGGATGCGGATGCGCAGCACGATGTCCTCGCCGGGCTGCAGCGTCACGGTCGGACGGAAGCAGAAGAGCGCGTCGATCACGTCGCACATCCACGGATCCGCCGGGGTGAACGACACCAGTTCGGCGCCCTCGGGGATGAAGTCGCGGATGAAGATCGGCGCCACCCAGGTGCCCTCGCCGATCGCCGAGATGGTGACGGTGAAGCTGCAGATGCCGTCGAAATCGCACTCCTCGAAGCCGGACTTGCGGATCCAGAGATCGACCGGTCCGCGCACGATCTCGGCCGGCGGCGGAGGCGGCGGCACGGCGGCGGCCTGGCCCTCGCAGGGCTGCCAGATGGCGATGTCGCCGATCATGGTGGCGTCGTTGCGGGCGAGTTCGGACGGGTTGGGCTTGCCGTCGGCGTCGACATTCACGTCGGCGTCGATCATGTAGGACTGGGCCGGGCCGTCCGGATTGGAGACCCGCCCCTTGACCGGATAGACCCGGAAGGCCCCGTTCGGCGCCAGTTCGGCGAAGGCCGGTTCCGGCGTGCCCTGAATGCCGTGCACCTGGCTGTCGTCGTCGAAGGCGCCGCTGCCGGGATTGAAGCAGGGCCCCTCGGGCGAACAGAGATGATCGCCGGCCATCCACAGGCTCTGGTTCGGACGGGTCGGGTCGATCGCGCCCTTCTCGTCATAGCCATAGCCGAAGGCGGCGGCCCCGGACGCGCCGGCGCGCAGGAAGGGCTGCACCGCCGGCGGCCTGCGTTCGGAGAAGCCGACATCGTAGCGGCCGACGGCCTTCCAGGCGCCGTCCTCGCCCATCTCGTAGCGCAGCACGCGCGATTCCCGCGGCGTGGCGAAGGGCTCCTCGGCGTCGAGGCCGAGATTGCGCAGGCCGCCGCGCTCGGACAGGATCATGATGCCCTGGTCGATGCAGTCCGGAAAGGCGATATCGGCGACCGGCCAGCTCGGACCGGCGCGGCGGAAATCGTCCTGGCCGACGAAGAATTCCGGCACTTCCAGTTCGCGCCGCACGCTCGAGCGGTCGAAGCCGCCGTCCGGGCCGAGGCGGACCGACCAGACCGTGCCGGTCTTCTCGCTCTCAGGGATCTCGGCGAAGCCGGGCGTGCCGAGCGGAAGGCCGCTCCAGACCGCATAGTAGAGCCGGGTCTCGCGCTGCGTGCTGTCGGTGCGCACGGCGAGCCCCCAGATGCGGCGGCGCGGATCGGCGATGTTCCAGCAGGCGGGCGTCTCGGTGAAGCGGCCCTCGGCGCAATCGTCGATGCGGGCGCGGCTGTTGGGATCGAAGGCGACGGGCGGCAGGGCGGCATTGCGGCCTGCGGGCACGTCGAAATAGGCCGCGCGGCCCTCGACGCCATGATCGAAGCGGCCGAGGTCGCGCCCGTCGAGCGACAGACGGTGGATCATGCCGGTCTCCAGGTCGGAAACCAGCAATTGCCGATGCGCCTTGTCGAAGGTGATGTTGCCGAGCGCGGCGGCGCTGTTCGGCCGGCCGTCGAGCGTCACGGTCGCGAGCAACTGCGGCGCATAGTTGCGGCGGGCATCGAGCTTCCAGATCGCGCCAGGGCCGGCAGCGCCCGGTCCCCACTGGCCCGGCAGCCAGTCGCGGCCGTCCTCGGTCCGGTGCAGGCCGAAGGCGGCAGTCGCCGTCAGATAGACGTTGGGCGGCGACTGGTCGTCCAGGGCGACGCCATAGACCTGCCCGACATCGCGCGCGGTGACCGGCAGCCGCTGCGGCTCGTCGATCCAGTGCTGTCCCTGCGCCGGAAAGCCCGGATTGCGCAGATCGACGATGCTGCCGACGGTGCCGTCGAGATCGATGATGGCACGGCCGCCGGCACCGGCCGCCGTTCCGGAAAACCGGGTCAGGAAGGCTTCGCCGGGGCGCATCGGCGTGGTGTCGCCGCCCTGCGCCAGGGCCGGACCGGCAAGGACGGCAAGGCCGACGGCAAAGGCTAGCAATCTGAGGCGGGCGCGACGCGTCGGCCGCTCCGCTCGTGCCTGTTCGGCGCGGATCGTAGGCATGGCGGGTCATTTCCTCGGTTCGCCGCGTACCCGCAGGGTCGGGCAGGCGGCATGTCCTTGTCGGCCGCATTGTTGCGGCCGGGCTTCTTGTCATGCGTCCGACACCACGCGCGCCATTCTCGACCGGCCATAACGCGCGCCGTCCGTACTGACGTCCCGGACGGAATGCCGACCTCCGTGAATGTGATAATTTTTGAATATTATGTAATCTCGCAGAAGCCCCGATCGGGGACCTCCCATCCGCAGTTCCGCGGAGGGCCATCGCGTTGCGACCGGCCCGGGATCGCCATCGGAGGCCGGCCGGCCGGAGATCGATGGGGCCGGTCGGCCAGTTCAATCGCCGGCATCGCTCCCGCCGGGCGCCGGCACGACCGGCCCTTCGCCGAGCAGCTTGGTCATGACGCGTTCGAAGACGCGACGTTCCTCGGCGTCCAGGGCGGCGAACAGATCCGCCTCGAAGGCCAGGGCGAGCGGGGCGATCTCGGCGAACAGCGCTAGGCCGCGGGCGGTCAGCCGGAGATCGACCAGACGGCGGTCGCCGGCATGTTCCCGCTTCTCGATCAAGGCCAGGCTTTCGAGCCGCGCGGCGGCCCGGCTGACCTTGGACTTGTCCATGTCGACGCGCTCGTGGATCTCGCGCACCGAGACGTCCCGATTCTGCGCCAGATGGGCCAGCACCCGCCATTCGGGGATGGAGATGCCGAATTTCTGCTCGTACTGGCGCGCGAGATCGCGGCTGACCCGGCTGGCCAGGACATTCAGGCGATAGGGCAGGAACCGCTCCAGATCGAAGCCGGCGGAGCGGGCCGCCATCCCGGCGGACGCCTCCGTCGGCGCGGCGACCGGCCGGTCTGCGGGCGGGATGGTGGCGGGCAGGGTGGTGGCGGGCGGTTCGGCCATGGTTGACAGCCGTTTCATTTCACATGATATGATCTTCGCGCGAGTATGCTGTGCGTTTCCGCCGGTTGCAAGCATCGCCGGCGGTGCCGGCGATTCCGGATCGGGAGACGAACGGACCCGATCGGGCCGAAGCGCGGGGTCCGCCGATGACGGCGGCCGGATCCCTCAAAAAGCGCAGGCCGGAGGACGCGAGTGAGAGGAGGCACGACGATGACGCTTGGCTACATGCCCGGCTTCGGCAACGATTTCGAGACCGAAGCGGCTCCCGGCGCCCTGCCGCAGGGCCAGAATTCCCCGCAGCGCTGCGCCTACGGGCTCTATGCCGAACAATTGTCCGGCTCGCCCTTCACGGCCCCGCGCGGCACCAACGAGCGGTCCTGGCTCTACCGCATCCGCCCCTCGGTCCGGCACACCAGCCGCTTCCGCCGGGTCGAGGTGCCGTTCTGGAAGACCGCGCCGCATGTCGTCGATCACGGCCTGCCGCTCGGACCGCTGCGCTGGGATCCGGTGCCGATGCCGAACGAGGCGCTGACCTTCGTCACCGGCCTCAGGACCATGACCACGGCCGGCGACGTCTATACCCAGGTCGGCATGGCGGCCCATGTCATGCTGGTCACGGCCTCCATGGTCGACGACTATTTCTACAATGCCGACGGCGAACTGATGGTCGTGCCGCAGTCGGGCGAACTGCTCTTCTTCACCGAACTCGGCCGGATCAAGGTCGGTCCGGGCGAGATCGCCGTCATCCCGCGCGGCATGAAGTTCAAGGTCGAACTGGTCGACGGGCCGGTGCGCGGCTATGTCTGCGAAAACTACGGCGCCAAGTTCACGCTGCCCGAGCGCGGCCCGATCGGCGCCAACTGCCTCGCCAACCCGCGCGACTTCAAGACGCCCGTGGCCGCCTTCGAGGAGAAGGAGACGGCCTGTCGGCTGACGGTCAAATGGTGCGGCAGCTTCAACACCTGCGAGATCGGCCATTCGCCGCTGGACGTGGTCGCCTGGCACGGCAACTACACGCCGTACAAATACGACCTGCGGACCTTCTCGCCGGTCGGCGCGCTGCTGTTCGACCATCCCGATCCGTCGATCTTCACCGTCCTGACCGCGCCCTCCGGCGAGGCCGGCACGGCCAATATCGACTTCGTCATCTTCCCCGAGCGCTGGATGGTGGCGGAACATTCCTTCCGCCCGCCCTGGTACCACATGAACATCATGAGCGAGTTCATGGGGCTGATCTACGGCCAGTACGACGCCAAGGAGACCGGCTTCGTGCCCGGCGGCATGAGCCTGCACAATTGCATGCTGCCGCACGGCCCGGACAAGCCAGCCTTCGACAAGGCGAGTTTCTCCGAATTGAAGCCGGTCAAGCTCACGGGCACGATGGCCTTCATGTTCGAGACGCGCTTCCCGCAGCAGCTGACCGAGTTCGCCGCCCGGCTGCCCGGCCTCCAGGACGACTATCCGGAGTGCTGGAACGGGCTCGACCGCAATTTCGATCCGGCACGGCCGGAATGGCCGGCGCCGGGCGCCCGGGCCGGGGAGTGATCTCATGAAACTCGCAACCCTCAAGGACCGCACCCGCGACGGCATGCTGGTCGTCGTCTCGCGCGACCTGACCCGCTGCGTCTCGGCCCGGCCGATCGCCGCGACGCTGCAGGCCGCGCTCGACGACTGGACCCATGTCGGGCCCCGGCTCGCTGATCTCGCCCACGACCTGGAACTCGGCGCCCTGCCGAGCGAGCGTTTCCACGAGCACGACGCGCTCTCGCCGCTGCCGCGCGCCTACCAGTGGCTGGACGGCTCGGCCTATGTGAACCATGTCGAGCTGGTGCGGAAATCGCGCGGCGTCGCCATGCCGGAAAGCTTCTGGACCGACCCGCTGATGTACCAGGGCGGCTCCGACAGCTTCCTCGCCCCGCGTGCCCCGATCCGCATGCCGACCGAGGATTGGGGCATCGACCTGGAAGGCGAGATCGCCGTGATCGTCGACGACGTGCCGCTCGGCGCGACCCGGGACGAGGCCGCGGCTGCGATCCGGCTGATCATGCTGGTCAACGACGTGTCGCTGCGCAACTTGGTGATGCCGGAACTCGCCAAGGGCTTCGGCTTCCTGCACGCCAAGCCGTCGAGCGCCTTCTCGCCGGTCGCCGTGACGCCCGACGAACTCGGCCCGGCCTGGGACGGCGGCAAGGTCAGCCTGCCGCTGCTCGTCACCGTCAACGGCCAACCCTTCGGCAAGGCCGATGCCGGTGTCGACATGACCTTCGACTTCCCGGCCCTCGTCGCCCATGCGGCCAAGAGCCGGCCGCTCGCCGCCGGCACGATCGTTGGCTCCGGCACGGTCTCCAACCGCGATCCGGACGGCAGCCCCGGCCGGCCGGTCGCCGAGGGCGGCGTCGGCTATTCCTGCATCGCAGAGATCCGCACGGTGGAGACGATCCGCACCGGCAAGCCGTCGACCCCGTTCCTGCGCTACGGCGATACGGTCCGCATTTCGATGAAGGACGCCAAGGGTCATTCGATCTTCGGGGCGATCGAGCAGACCGTTTCGCCGATGACGGACGGCGGCGACTCCGGGGCCGGCAATGGCTGACGCGCCGCTGCTGGTCGGCTACTGGCGCTCCTCGGCGGCCTACCGGGTGCGCATCGCCGTCAACCTGAAGGGCCTGACCCCGCGCCACGCCGCCGTGCATCTGCGCAAGGGCGAACAGCGCGGGGCCGACCATCTCGGCCTCAACCCGTCCGGGCTGGTGCCGGTCTGGCAGGAGGAGGGCTTCTCGCTCGCCCAGTCGCTCGCCATCATCGAGTATCTGGACGAGACCTGGCCGGAGCCGCCGATCCTGCCGGCCGCCCCGCGCGACCGGGCGGTGGCGCGCGAGATCGCCCTGACGGTCGCCTGCGACATCCACCCGCTCGGCAATCTGCGCGTCCTCGACAAGCTGACCGCCGACTGGGGTGCGGGCGCGCCGGCGCGCGCCGCCTGGAACCGGCACTGGATCGGGATCGGCTTTGCGGCGATCGAGGCGCGTCTCGCGCATTCGGCCGGGCGCTACGCGGTCGGCGACGCGCCGAGCCTCGCCGACATCTGCCTCGTGCCGCAGGTCTATAACGCCCGCCGCTTCGAGCTCGACCTGACGCCCTATCCGCTGATCCGCGCCGTGGACGAAGCCGCCCGCGCGCATCCGGCCTTCGCGGCCGCCGCCCCCGAAGCCCAAGCCGACGCCGAGTAGGATCCCATGACAGCCAAGGCCTTCGCCTCCACGGGCGACATGAGCGAGAAGAAGACCTCCTTCACCGAGATCGGCCGGGATCTCTACGCCTTCACGGCCGAGGGCGATCCGAATACCGGCGTCATCATCGGCGACGACAGCGTCATGGTGGTCGACGCCCAGGCGACGCCCGCCATGGCCGGCAAGGTGATCGAGCAGATCCGCACGGTCACCGACAAGCCGATCAAATATGTCGTGCTGTCGCACTACCACGCCGTGCGCGTGCTCGGCGCCTCGGCCTACGGCGCCTCCGAGATCATCGCCTCTGAGACCTGCCGGGCGATGATCCAGGAGCGCGGCCAGGAGGACTGGGACTCCGAGTTCGGCCGCTTCCCGCGCCTGTTCCGGGGGCATGAGTCGATCCCCGGCCTGACCTGGCCGACCCTAACCTTCGAGCGCCGGATGACGCTGCATCTCGGCCGGCGCCGGGTCGATCTGGTCTGGCTCGGCCGCGCCCACACGGCCGGCGACATCGTCGCCTGGGTCCCCGACCAGGGCGTGATGTTCTCCGGCGACATCGTCGAATACCACTCCGCCTGCTATTGCGGCGACGGTCATTTCGGCGACTGGCCGGCGACCCTCGACGCCATCGCGGCCTATCGACCGCGCGCGCTCTCGCCCGGCCGCGGCGACGCGCTGATCGGCGAGGCCAAGGTGCAGGAGGCACTGGCGCTGACGCGCGATTTCGTCACCTCGACCTACCGGCCGGTCGCCGAGGTCGCGCTCGGCGGCGGCACGCTGAAGGAGGCGATGGCCGCCTGCCGGGCGGTGTGCGACCCGAAATTTTCAAGCTACGCCATCTACGAGCACTGCCTGCCCTTCAACGTCGCCCGCGCCTATGACGAGGCGCTCGGCCTCGACCATCCGCGCATCTGGACCGCCGACCGCGACCGCGCCATGTGGGCGGCCCTGCAGGGGTGAGACGATGGGAAGATCATAACTTCGAAGCGCTGGATCGGCTGCCGGCTTGAGTTGCGGAGGAGAGCCGCGCCAGGACGATCGGAACCGGCGCGACAAGCCGGAGCGACGCGAAACCCGGGAGGGTGACCAGGATGTCCAGGATCTTCGAGACGCCGCTCTATCCCTATGCCCGGTCGCCCGACCAGGACGCCAAGGGACCGGTCCGGCGGCCGGTGGCGGTGGTCGGGGCCGGACCGGTCGGGCTCGCGGCGGCAATCGACCTCGTCCAGCACGGCGTGCCCGTCGTGGTCCTCGACGAGAACGACAAGGTCAGCTGGGGCTCGCGCGCCATCTGCTTCGCCAAGCGGCCGCTCGAAATCCTCGACCGGCTCGGCTGCGGCGATCCGATGGTCGACAAGGGCGTGGTCTGGAACCAGGGCAAAGTCTTCTTCCGCGACCGGCAGGTCTATGCCTTCGACCTCCTGCCGGAGAGCGGGCACAAGCGGCCGGCCTTCATCAACCTGCAGCAATATCATTTCGAGAAATTTCTGGTCGACCGGGTCCGCGCCCTGCAGGCCGAGGGGCGGCCGATCGAACTGCGCGGCGGCAGCAAGGTGGTGGTGATCCGGCGGCAGGACGACGGCGTGCAACTGACCGTCGACACGCCCGACGGCCCCTACCGGCTCGACTGCGACTGGCTGATCGCCTGCGACGGCGCCGGCTCGCCGATCCGCACCATGCTGGGGCTCGACTTCGTCGGCCGCATCTTCGAGGACAATTTTCTGATCGCCGACGTGGTCATGGAGGACAGCCCGGATTTCCCCGTCGAGCGCCGCTTCTGGTTCGACCCGCCGTTCAATCCCGGCCAGTCGGCACTCCTGCACAAGCAGCCCGACCATGTCTGGCGCATCGACCTGCAGCTCGGCTGGGACATCGACAAGCGCGAGGAAGCCAAGCCCGAAAAGGTCATCCCGCGACTGAAGGCCTTCCTGGGCGAGGACGCGAAATTCGAGATCGAATGGATCTCGATCTACACCTTCCAGTGCCGGCGCATGCCGAAGTTCCGGCACGGCCGGGTGATCTTCGCCGGCGACGCGGCCCATCAGGTCTCGCCCTTCGGCGCGCGCGGCGCCAATTCGGGGCTGCAGGATACCGACAACCTGGCCTGGAAGCTCGCCCTGGTCCTATCCGGCCGGGCGCCCGACAGCCTGCTCGACAGCTACGACGCCGAGCGCATCCACGGCGCCGACGAGAACATCCTCAACTCGACCCGCTCGACCGATTTCATCACGCCGAAATCGGAGGCGAGCCGGCTGTTCCGCGACGCGGTGCTGGATCTCTCCGAACATTTCCCGGCCTTCCGGCCGATGGTCAATTCCGGCCGCCTGTCGGTGCCCTGCACCTATGACGGCTCGCCCCTGAACGGCCCCGACCATCCCGCCATGCCGGCGCGCACCCGGCCCGGCGCCCCGGCCGTCGATGCCCCGATCCCGGGCGGCTGGCTGATCGACCGGCTCGGCGGCGGGTTCCAGCTCCTGACCGTCGATGCCGACGCACCCGACAGGCTCGATGCCGACGGCATCCCGGTGACGCGGCTGGCGCTGTCGACGGCGGCAGACGACGGCCTGCTGGCCGAACGCTGGCTCGGCGCGGCCCGGTCCGCCGTCTATCTGATCCGGCCGGACCAGCATGTCGCCGCGCGCTGGGAGCGCTACGACGAAGGCGAAGTGCTGGCCGCCGTCGCCAAGGCCACCGGGAGGGCATGATGGCCGACCTCGTCACGACACCCAACATCGCCGGCGCGGACGATTTCTACGCCGACCTGATCGCCGCCCATCAGGGCCTGACCAAGGCGGAGAGCGACGCCCTCAACGCCCGCCTGATCCTGATCCTCGCCAACCATGTCGGCGACCGCACGGCGCTCGCGCAGGCGATCGTGGCGGCCAAGAACGCCGGTCGCAACTGAAGAACCAAGGGGAAACGGCCATGAAGATCGAACAGATCCACCACGTCGCCTATCGGTGCAAGGACGCCAAGGAGACGGTCAACTGGTATGTCGACAATCTCGGCATGGATTTCGTGCTCGCCATCGCGGAGGACCGGGTGCCCTCGACGCACGAGCCCGATCCCTACATGCATGTCTTCCTGGATGCCGGCAACGGTAACGTGCTCGCCTTCTTCGAACTGCCGACCAAGCCCGAGATGGGCCGCGATCCGAACACGCCGGTCTGGGTCCAGCACATCGCCTTCAAGGTCAAGGACCGCGAGACGCTGCTCGCCTACAAGGAGCGGCTGGAGAAGAACGGCATCCCGGTGCTCGGCGTCACCGACCACTCGATCTTCCACTCGATCTATTTCTTCGATCCGAACGGTCACAGGATCGAACTGGCCTGCCCGGATCCGGAAGAGGACGCCATGCTGGCGAAGCTCGACACGGTGAAATGGGACATGCTGGAGGAATGGTCGCGCACCAAGCGGGCGCCGAAGCATGCCGAGTGGCTGCACAAGCGCGAATTCGAAAAGGCGTGACCTCGCGCCCGGCCGGGTCCCGTCGCCAGGGGCCGGGCCGTCGCAGGCGAGGCCGTCGCCCGGGTGGGTCTCGCGCCGTCACGCGCCGATCCGCAGGCCGGTCTTCTTGAGGATGCGGGTCGACGGCAGCATGTCGGAGGCGCGGCATGCGTCGCCGATGAGGCGCGCGATGGCGGCACGCTTGTCGTCGATCTCGTCGGCCGTGCGGCCATGCACCATGGCGAAGAGATTGTAGGGCCAGAGCGGCAGGGCGCGCGGCCGGCGATAGCAGTGGGTGACGAAGTCGAGCGCCCCGACGGCGGCGCCGAGCCGATCGACCTCAGCATCGGCCACGTCCCAGACGGTCATGCCGTTGTGGATGAGGCCGAGCCGGTAGTGGTTCGGCACTGCGCCGATGCGGCGGACCGCCCCGGAGGCCAGCAGCCGTTCGAGCCGCGCCATCACGTCGGCCGCGTCGAGACCGAGACGCTCCGCCACCGCCCGATAGGGCTCGCGCACCAGCGGCAGGCCGGCCTGGACGGCTGCGAGCAGCCTGCGATCCGTGTCGTCCGGCATCATGCCTCGACCCTCATGCCGATGAAATATTCCCGTTCCTTCGGGAACCGCGCCACCGTCAGACCGGTCGCCGCCTCGACGGCGCGGGCAGCGGCTTCGATGCCAGCCGGCGTCTCGGTCGCCAGCACGAACCACATATTGAGCGCATGCCGGCGCTCGTAATTGTGGGCGACCGCCGGAAGGTCGGCGAGGATTGCGGCGACCGCTTCGAACCGCTCCGCCGGCACCGCGAGCGCGCAGAGGCAGACGGCGCCGCCGAGCCGCTCGGCATCCAGCATCGGCCCGAAGCGCGACAGGATGCCGACCTCGACCAGATGGGCGATGCGGCCGATCACCTCGTCCTCGTCCAGCCCGAGGGCGTCGGCCACCGCCGCGAAGGGTCGCGGGACGATCGGAAAGCCGCCCTGCAGGGCGTTGATCAGGCGCCGGTCTAAGGCGTCGGGCGTCGCGGTCACAATACGGGCTCCGGCAGGCGCGAGAAGCGGGCGCCGGTCTGCTTGAAGCAGCGGCTGGAGAACAGGATCTCGTGGCCGAGCGGACGGCCGGCGCGCGCCACCAAGCGCCCGATCACGCCCTCGACCGCGCCGCGATCGCGGCCGTGGATCATCGCATAGAGCCGGTAGGGCCAGAGCGGCGGCGCCGGCCGGCGCCGGTACAGCAGCGTCACGGCCGGCTCGTCGAGAAAGAGGCCGGCCAGATCGTCGATGGCGTCCGCGGGGGCATCGAACACCACCATCGCGTTGGCGCGCCAGCCGAGCGGGCGATGCCGCACGATGATGCCGAAGCGCTTGATCGCCCCGCCCGCCACCATCGCGGTGAGACGCGCGAGCACCGCCGTCTCGTCGAGGCCGAGCCGTTCGGCAACCGTCCGGTAGGGCCGTTCGACCAGCGGCAGCCCGTCTTCGATGGCGGCCAGAAGCGCGCGGTCGTCGGCCGAGACCGTGGCGGTCGCGACCGGTGCCGCGGGCGGTTGGGAGCCGGCGCGATGCGGGCCCGCCGCGGCGAGGCTGGCCGCGCCGAGCGCGAAGCCGAGATCGATGCGGTATTCCCGTTCCAGCGGCAGGGCCAGAACCGGACGCCCGGTTGTAGTCCCGATGCGCTCGAGCGTGGCGGCGACCGCCGGTTCGTCGGCGCCGGCGACCACGAACCACAGCGGCAGGCGCGCATGTTCGCGCTCGTAATTGTGGTTGACGCCCGGTTCGGCGGAGACCAGCGGGCCGAGGTCCGACACCTCGGCCGGCGCGCAGACCAGCGCCGCCAGGGTGCTGGCACCGGCCGTATTGGGGCGGACGACGGCGCCGAGCCGTGCGGCGAGGCCGGTCTCGATCAGATTGGCGACCGCCGCCCGGGCGGCCGCCGGACTGGTGCCCGCGGCGGCGGCGACCTCCGGCCAGGGTTCGGCGACCAGCGGGAAGTCGCGCTGCCAGCAGTCGATGAGGCGCGCCTCAACCGGCGTCAGCAGCGGCGCGTGCATGCTAGACCCCGATCCGATGCGCGCGCGGGGTGAAGAAGATGCCGGACGGCTTGCGTGCGGCCAGTTCGCCGATCTTGCCGAAGCTGCGCGTCTCATGGATGTCGACCCGGTCGGCATCGCGCACCGAGATCCAGACCTCGTGACCGCGCGGGGTGAATTCGAGATGCAGCACGGCGGGGCCGGGCGTGAAGCCGTGCACCACCTGGAGCGAGGGGATGTCGATCACCTGGACGGTATCGTTGAGCGGATGGGCGAAGTTGACCCAGGCCTGTCGGCCGTCGGGCCGCGCGACGATGAAGACCGGCTGGCCGTGCACCGGGATGGCGGCGACCGGCGCGAAGCGCTCGCGATCGACCACCAGGACCTCGTGGCGGCCGACCGCCGGCAGAAGCAGGCGGTCGCCGACCGCCGCCCAGCCCTCCAGATGCGGCATCTTGTAGACCGGCAGCGGCGCCTCGCCCTTGCCGTAGCCGGCCAGCACCCGCTCGGGCTTCAGGCTGTCGGCCCAAAGATCGACCCGGATCAGCGCATCCTCGCCGAACAGGCCGGCGACATAGTGCCGGCCGTCCGCGGTGACGACGCCGTCATAGGGCAGCCGGCCGATATCGAAGATGCGGGTGAGCTTGGGGCTGTTGCCGCGGTTCCAGAAATCCGCGACCCAGATCTCGCCGCCCTCATAGAGCGACCAGGCGAAGCCGCGGAACGGGATGTCAACCAGCCCGACCGTCTTGGAGCGGTTGCCGCGGCTGTCGACCGCGGGAATGTCGGCGACCGGCGCCAGCGTTGCGGCGTCGAAGACGCGCACGCCGCCCGGCTCGTAGTTGGAGACCGCCACCAGCGTGCCGTCGTCCGAGATCGCCCCGCCGATCGCATTGCCGGCCTGGACGATGCGCCGGTCGATGCGGGCGGCGAGCAGGTCGATCTTGGTCAGGCCGCCGTCGCGCCCGAACAGATAGGCGTAGCGTTCGTCGCGCGAGAAGCAGACCGAGGCATGGGACAGATCGCCGAGCCCGTCGATGCGGGCGATCCGGCTGCGGCCGGTGGTCTCGACCAGCAGCACGGCGCCGTCGGCCCGTTCGACGACGAGGCCGAGATCGCCGGTGCCACGCAGGACCGGCGCTTCGCCGGCCCGGACGATACCGGGGACGGCCGGGGCCGCGAGAGCACCGGCGAGGCCGGCGAGGAGGGCGCGGCGGGATGCGGCAGGAGCGGTCATGGGGCGAGGCCCTTCTTGAGCATGGCGGCGATGCGGCGCGCCTCCCCGTCGTCGAGGAGGCCGCGCCAGGGCGGCATGGGGGTTCCGGGAATGCCGTCGAGGATGACCTCGGCGAGGGCCTCGGCGGGCTTGCCGTCGAGCGCGGCCGGCAGCAGCGGCGGACCGAGCCCGCCCTTCAGCGTCAGGCCATGGCAGGAGCCGCAATCCTGGCGGACCAGATCCTCCAGCGGCCGGGCCATGCCGACGGCGGCGGCCCGCTGTTCGGCGGCGCGCGGCAGAACGGGTCCGAGGGCGAGGATGGCCAGGAAGACCGCCGACGCCGCAGCCGGGACCGTCGCCGCTCTACTGCGCCGCGACGGCGAAGGCGGCAGCGGCATCGCCGAGCCTCCCCTGCACCAGGGAGAGGCCCGCGACCCGTCCGATCACGAACAGGGTCGGACCCTCGAAACCGAGCGCCTGCGTCTCGGCGGCGACGCGGCCGAGCGCGCTCAGATGGTGGCGCTCGCCGGACGTGGTCGCCCGTTCGACCACCAGAACCGGCGTTTCGGCGTCGAGACCGTTGTCGATCAGGCGCGCGGCCATCTCGCCGATGGTGGCCAGGCCCATATATACGACGAGGGTGCCGTTCGGGTCGGCCAGCTTGGCGAAGTCGAAATCGAGCGGCGTGTCGGCACGGCAATGGCCGGTCAGATAGGTGACGTGCTCGGCGACGCCACGGTGGGTCAGCGGCACGCCCAGGCTCGCGGCCGCGCCCTGCGCCGCGGTGATGCCGGGCACCACCTCGCAGGCGATGCCGGCTGCGGCCAGATCCATGGCCTCCTCGCCGCCGCGGCCGAACACGAAGGGGTCGCCGCCCTTGAGGCGGACCACCATCCGCCCGGCGCGGGCCTGTTCGATCAGGAGCCGGTTGATCGCCTCCTGCGGCAGGGTGTGGCGCTTCGGCCGCTTGCCGACATCGATCAGCACGGCGCGCGGATTGGCGAGGCTCAGGACCGCGTCGGAGACCAGCCGGTCGTGCACGATCACGTCGGCATGGGCGATCAGGCGCAGGGCCTTCAGGGTCAGAAGGTCGGGATCGCCGGGTCCGGCGCCGACCAGATGGACTGTTCCGGTGGAGGGCATGAGGTCGTCTCCCGTTCGACCTTGCGGGGAATAGGGCCCGGCCGGCGCACAAGGCTCCGGCCGGGCAGGTCCGGCGCGACGGGGCGGCAGCGCCGGTCGGGTTCGGGGGACCGGCTCTCCCCCCGCGCGTTCCGCCACGCGGGAGGAGACCGATCGCAAGCCGGCGGGTCAGTAGATGTCGTCGCGGGTGTTGAGGACGTTGAACTTGCCCGTCGGGGTGATCATGTTCTTGTCCTTGATCACCTTCTTGAGGGTCAGCGTCTTGTCGTCGACCACCACGATGGCCGATTCCTGCGCCTTGCCGTTCCAGACCGAGAACCAGACCTCGGTGCCGTCCTTGTTGAACTCGCCCTGCACGACGCGGCGCTGCCCTTCCTTGATGCCGGACCATTCGCCGATCGGCAGGACCTTGTATTTGGGCTTGTCCTGCCCGAGCTGGTCGATGTCGAACACCGCCACCGAGGAGGAGATCTCGGGCTCGGGATTGAGCGTCGTGTCGACATAGAGATAGTGCGATTTCGGGTGGGTCTTGATGAACAGCGACCCGCCGCCCTGCCCGGCCAGCGTCTGGACCACCGTCCAGGCCTCCTTCGGGTGCTTCTCCGGATCGGTGCCGATCAGCGACACGGTCTCGTCGCCGAGATGGCTGGTCGCCCAGACCGGGCCGAATTTCGGGTGGACGAAATTGGCGCCGCGGCCCGGATGCGGCTTGTCGCCCTTGGTCTCGATCACCTTGACCAGCTTGGATTCCTTCATGTCGACGACCGCGACCTTGTTGCGGGCATTGGCGGCGACGATGAAGTAGCGCTTGGTCGAATCGAAGCCGCCGTCATGCAGGAAGCGTTCGGCTTCGATCTCGGTCTCGCGCAGGTTCTTGATGTCGGAATAGTCGACCAGCCTGATCTTGCCGGTCTCCTTGATGTTGACCAGGAATTCCGGCTTGAAATGCGAAGCCACGATCGAGGCGACGCGCGGCTCGGGATGATAGGTCTGCTCGTCGTAGACCATGCCGCGGGTCGAGACGATCTTCAGCGGCTCGAGCGTGGCGCCGTCCATGATCACGTATTGCGGCGGCCAATAGGACCCCGCGATCGCATACTTGTCTTCGAAACCCTTGTATTTCGAGGTTTCCACCGACCGTGCCTCGTTGCCGACCTTGAGTTCGGCAACCGTGGCGGGGGTCTCCAGCCAGAGGTCGATCAGGTTGATCTTGGCGTCGCGGCCGATCACGAACAGGTAGCGCCCGGAGGCGGAAATGCGCGAGATGTGGACCGCGTAGCCGGTCTTGATCCGGGTCACGATCTGCTTCGACGCGCCGTCGATCAGGGCGACCTCGCCGGTATCGCGCAGCGTGACCGAGAAGATGTTGTCGAGGTCGAGCTTGTTCATCTGCCTGGTCGGCCGCTTGTCGACCGGGAGGACGACCTTCCAGGTCGCCTTCATCTCGGTCATGCCGAATTCCGGCGGCTGGGCCGGCTCGTTCAGCAGGTAGCGGGCCATCAGATCGATGTCGGCCTTGGACAGCTCGTTCGACGTGCCCCAGTTGGGCATGCCGGCCGGCGAGCCGTAGGTAATGAAGTCGCGCAGATAGTCGTAGCCGTTCTGGCGCGTGATGTCGGTCGTCAGCGGCTTGCCGGTCGCGCCCTTGCGCAGCACGCCGTGGCAGCCGGCGCAGCGCTCGAAGTAGATCTGGTTGGCGCGGGTGAATTCCTCCTTGGTCAGGACCGGATCGCCGGGGCGGGTGCCGGGCTGGGCGAGCGAGGCGGCATCGATGCCCTGCAGGCTCGGCTGGTATTGGCCGGCCGGCGAGGAATCGTGCTTCTTGGCATCGGGCGCGGCTTCCGCGGCGATGGCCGTTTGGGCGAAGGCAAGTCCGATCAGCATGGCGGCACTGCCGATGAGGCGGGCCCTGGACCGGTCGATATGGCGTGGCATGTCGCGACCCTCTTGTCGTCGAGAACGGGCGGAAGGTCCGCTCGGCACCGGCCGGTCGCCTTGACGTTTGATAAGGGTCCGGAAAGCCACGGGGGTACGGCGCCGGGCGCCCGGCGCTTCTCATTCGTCAAGTCGCGCGTCGTCGCCGGCCGCTAGTCTCCGTCGCGATGATCGGAGACTTCGCGATGTTTCGCCTGACCCATTTCCTGCGCGACCTGCACCGGCCCGGCCCCCTCGGTCCGCCGCGACCCGCCACCGGCCCGGTCGTGATCTGGAACCTGATCCGCCGCTGCAACCTGCTCTGCCGGCACTGCTATTCGGTCTCGGGCGACGTCCATTTCCCCGGCGAGATGACCACCGCCGAGGTCAAGGCCGTGATGGCCGACCTGAAGGCCGCCGGCGTGCCGGCGATCATCCTGTCCGGCGGCGAGCCGCTGATGCGGCCGGACCTGTTCGAGATCGCCCGGCACGGCAAGGACATGGGCTTCGCCATGTCGCTCTCCTCCAACGGCGCTCTGATCGATGCCGCCGCGGCCGGACGGATCGCCGCCGCCGGCTTCGACTATGTCGGCGTCAGCCTGGACGGGATCGGCGCGGTGCACGACCGCTTCCGCGGACAGGAAGGCGCCTTCGCGGCCTCCCTCGCCGGCATCCGGCACCTCTCCGACCATGGCGTCCGCGTCGGGCTGCGCTACACCATGACGGCCGACAATGCGGCCAGCTTCCCGGACCTGCTCGACCTGATGAAGGCGGAAGCCTGCACCAAGTTCTATCTGTCGCATCTCGTCTATGCCGGGCGCGGCAACAAGAACCGTGCCGAGGACGCCGCCCACCGCGCCACCCGCGCCGCCGTGACGACACTGATCGAGACCGCCTGGGCGGATGTCCAGGCCGGTGCCGACCGCGAATATGTCACCGGCAACAACGATGCCGACGGCGTGCTGCTGCTGATGTGGGCGCGCGAGCGGATGCCCGAGCGGGCCGACCGTCTGGAAGCGCGGCTGGCCGCCTGGGGCGGCAATGCGTCGGGCGTCGGCGTCGCCAATATCGACAATCTCGGCCAGGTCCACCCGGACACCTTCTGGTGGGACTACAGCCTCGGCAACGTCAAGGACCGTCCCTTCGGGGCGATCTGGGCGGACATCTCCGATCCGCTGATGCGCGGCCTGAAGCAGCGCCCGCGCCGGATTTCCGGGCGCTGCGGCCAATGCCGCCACTTCCATCTCTGCGGCGGCAATACCCGGGTGCGCGCCTGGCGGCTGACCGGCGACCCCTTCGCCGAGGATCCGGCCTGCTATCTGGACGACCGCGAGATCGGCCTCGACGCCGCCCACGACCGCGTCACCGTCACGCCCTATCGGGGACAGCGCCATGAAGCGCCTTCGCTCATCGCCTGAGCGGGCGGCCGCCGCCACCCTCTGGCTCGCGCTCGCCACGGCCGTGGCCGGCGCCGCCGAACCGGCCACCGGGGCATCGGACGGCCCCATGCCGGACGCCGCCGCGCTCTACGCCACCCACTGCGCCGCCTGCCATGGCGAAACGCGCCTCGGCGGCCAGGGTCCGGCGCTGCTGCCGGTCTCGCTCGGCCGCCTCAAGCCCGCCGACATCGCCCGCACCATAGCCAACGGGCGCGCCGCGACCCAGATGCCGGCCTTCGCCGACAGCCTGGACAAGGGCGAGATCGCCGCACTCGCGGCCTTCGTCGGCAAGCCGCCGGCCGTGACGCCGGCCTGGACGGAAGCCGACATCCGGGCCAGCCGGATCCTCCATCCGGCGCCGGCGGCGACGGAGCCGGTCTTCGACGCCGATCCGCTCAATCTCTTCGTCGTCGTCGAGGCCGGCGACCACCACGTCTCGATCCTGGACGGCGACCGCTTCACGACGCTTGCCCGCTTCCCGTCGCGCTACGCGCTGCACGGCGGCCCGAAATTCACCCCGGACGGCCGCTTCGTCTTCTTCGGTTCGCGCGACGGCTGGATCAGCAAATACGATCTGTGGACCCTGACCACGGTCGCCGAGGTGCGCGCCGGCATCAACATGCGCAACATCGCGCTATCGGCCGATGGCCGCTGGATCGCCGCCGCCAACTACCTGCCCGGCACGCTGGTCCTGCTGTCGGCGGAGACGCTGGAGCCGGTCCGCATCTTCGAGGCCGGCGACGCCCGCAAGGCGCCGTCGCGGGTCTCGGCCGTCTATCAGGCGCCCGACCGCAACAGCTTCATCGCCGCCCTGAAGGACGTGCCCGAGATCTGGGAGATCGCCACCGATCCGGCCGCCGCACCGGTCTTCACCGGGCTGGTGCACAATTACGAGAAGGGCATGGCCGAGGCCCTGCCCGCCTCGGCGGGCCTGTTCGCATTGCGCCGGATCGCCGTCGAGGAGCCGGTCGACGACTTCTTCTTCGACCGTGGCTATCGCCACCTGCTCGGCGCGGCGCGCGACGGCGGCCGCGCCCTGGTCGTCAACCTGAATGTCGGCCGGACCGTCGCGACCGTGCCGATGCCCGGCATGCCGCATCTCGGCGCCGGCATCGGCTTCACCTGGCAGGAGCGCCGGGTGATCGCGGCGCCGCATCTGAGCGAGGGGCGGATCTCGATCATCGATACCGCCGACTGGTCGGTCGTCAAGACGATCGAGACGGCGGGTCCCGGCTTCTTCCTGCGCAGCCATGAGGACACGCCCTATATCTGGGCCGACGCCATGATGAGCAAGGCCTCGGACGGCATGCAGATCATCGACAAGCGCACGCTGGAGGTGGTTCGCGTCCTGAAACCCGCGCCCGGCAAGATCGCCGCCCATACCGAATTCGATCGAAGCGGCCGTCACGCCCTGGTTTCGGTCTGGGACGCCGACGGCGCGCTGGTCGTCTACGATGCGGCGACGCTCGAGGAACGCACCAGGCTGCCGATGCGCAAGCCGGTCGGGAAGTACAACGTCTTCAACAAGATCCGCTTCTCCGAGGGAACCAGCCATTGAGTTCCCGCCATGGGTCCAGGAGCCCGCGTCGCATGCCCGTCGCCCCCGCACTGCCCGAATCCGCCGCGCCGCTGGCTCACGATCCCGCAGCCCTCGCCCGTCATCTGGTCGAGCACTACCACACGCCGATCCGCGCCCTGTTCCCGGAACTGCTGGCCCTGGCGGAACGGGTCGAGACCCATCACGGCGACCTGCCGGAATGCCCGCTCGGCCTGTCCCTGGTGGTCGGCGACCTCTTCAACGAGGTGATCGAGCAGTTCGACCGCACCGAGCAGGTGATCCTGCCCCTGATCGTGGCGGGACAGCGGGCCGCGCCCGCGAGCCCGCCCGGGCCCTGGCCGACGCGCTGGGCCGCCGTCTTCAGCTTCATCTGCTCGACCTGATCGACCAGCAGTTCGAGATTGCGTTGCTGCAGCCGCAACAGCACGAGCGCAAAGCCCGGATCGCGCGCGACGCAATCGGCGATGG
>NZ_LJYW01000001.1:3994143-4010825 GCF_001305515.1 Prosthecodimorpha hirschii | reverse complement strand
TCGCCGCGCTCGGCCAGCTGACCGGGGGCTTCGTGCCGCCCGCCTTCGCCTGCCGCACCTGGCGCGGTCTCTATGAGGGCTTGGACCGGCTCAGCCGGGACTGGAACGACCAGCAGCGGATCGGCCTGGCGCTGGTCTCCGGCATCGCTTGATCCGCCGGACCGGGCGATCCGCGGGATCGCGAGACCCGCCGGATTCCGCGATCCGCGGGATCGCGCCGACGGGCCGCGCGCCGGCGCCGCCCTGCAGAAGGGCCGGGGCACCGGCTCGATCCCGGCGTCATTCGCTGCGGGCGAAGGCCTGCAGGCGGGCAACGGAGCCGATGCGGATGCTGCGGCCCTCGACCGCGACGCCGAGTTCGCGCAGTTTGGCGAGCGCGCGCGAGAAGCTCTCCGGATTCATGCCGAGCAGCTGCGCGATCAGCGCCTTCTCGTAGGGCAGTTCGACCGCGGCCGTTCCGGTCTGGCCGCGGCGCTGGCGCAGAATGAACAGGGCGACGCGCTGGGCCGCCGTCTTCAGCTTCATCTGCTCGACCTGATCGACCAGCAGTTCGAGATTGCGTTGCTGCAGCCGCAACAGCACGAGCGCAAAGCCCGGATCGCGCGCGACGCAATCGGCGATGGTGTCGACGCCGACCGGAAGCAGGCGGGCGCGGGTCACCGCCTCGGCCGAGAAGGTGTAGGTCTCGTGCGCACAATAGGCGCATTCGGCGATGGTATCGCCGCGGCCGAGGATGCTGATCAGCGCCTCGCTGCCGTCCTCCTGCGAGCGGACGACCTTCACGGTGCCTTCGAGCATGATGTAGAGATGCGCCGCCGGGTCACCCTGCTGGAACAGCACCGTGCCGGGCTCGAACACCGCCGGAAGCCGCCGGTCCCAGACCCGCGCCAGCAGGTCCGGTGCGACCCCGCGGAAGACCGGCATCGTGCAGACGAACTGCTTGTCATCGTGAGCGGCGTAAGCCATCGACCTGTCCCCCCTTCGGCCCGTCTCGGCGGGCCGTCCTTCGGGTCCGCGGCACGCCCCTTGACAGGGCGCGGCGGCACGACAGCGTCGTTGCTTCTGGACGCGGCCTCCTCGCCGCGTGTGACGCATATTTGTTCATCGGGCGGCCGTTGGCGTTGATGCAGATCATGGCGGACCGCGCCTAGGTATTCTTGCGGCACAACGCTACGGCATGTCGGCCTGCCGTGCCGCCGGACAGGGGCGCCAAATCCTTCGCGCCGGCCCGGATCTCCTGTGGATGACGCCCGCTCAGGGTCTGGCCCCGGCCGCCGCATGCTAGGGTCTTTCTGCAAGACTCGGAGAGGGCGGCCGGATGGAGCCGGCGATCGGACAGTATCGAGGCGAGGCGGAATGAAGGTCGGAATCGAACTAGGGCTGACCCGGACCGGCGAGCCGCTCGCCATGGATCTCGAGGAGCTCCTGTCGACCCGGCTCCTGGTGCAGGGCAATTCCGGGTCGGGAAAATCGCATCTGCTGCGACGCCTGCTCGAACAGAGCGCCGGTGCCGTGCAGCAGGCGATCATCGATCCGGAGGGCGATTTCGTCTCCCTCGCCGACCGCTACGGCCATGTCGTGGTCGAGGCCGACCGCAGTCCGGGCGAACTGACCCGCATCGCCACCCGCATCCGGCAGCACCGCGCCTCGGTGGTGCTGAACCTGGAAGGGCTCGACGCCGAAGAGCAGATGCGCTGCGCCGCGGCCTTCCTGAACGGGCTGTTCGATGCCGACCGGGACTACTGGTTTCCGATGCTGATCGCCGTCGACGAGGCGCAACTGTTCGCGCCCGCCGCCGCTGGCGACGTGGCCGACGAGGCGCGCAAGATCTCGCTCGGCGCCATGACCAACCTGATGTGCCGCGGCCGCAAGCGCGGGCTGGCCGGCATCATCGCCACGCAGCGGCTGGCGAAGCTCGCCAAGAACGTCGCCGCCGAGGCCTCCAACTTCCTGATGGGCCGGACCTTCCTCGATATCGACATGGCGCGCGCGGCCGACCTGCTCGGCATGGAGCGGCGCCAGGCCGAGGCCTTCCGCGACCTCGAATCCGGCCGCTTCATCGCCCTCGGCCCGGCCGTGTCGCGCCGGCCGATCGAAGTCCGCATCGGCACGGTCGAGACCCGGGCGCGCTCCGGCCGGCCGTCCCTGCTGGCCATGCCGGAGATCGCACCCGACGCCCTGCAGGACCTGATCTTCGAGCCGGGCGCCGAAATCCCGCCGCCCCCGCCGCCGCGCGTCCGGGCCGCGCCGCGTCCCGTCGAGATCCCGCAGACGGCGATCGCCGGTCCGTTCGGCCGGCGCATCGATGCCCTGGCGACGGCCGAGCGCCGGTCGGAGATCGAAGCCTTCGGGTCCCGCCCGGAGTTTTTCGCAGCGCCGGCCGTCGAACCGGAACCCGATCCGCGCAGCCCCGAAGAGCGGGCGGCGGAACTCGAGGCGATCTACGCCGAAGTCCTGGCCGATCCGGAGACGCCGTTCCGGCCGCTGCCGCTGGTCTATCAGGATTTCCTGCTGCATTGCCGGGTGCACCGGCTGGCCGATCACGGCCAGGATCTGTCGGCGTTCCGCCGCCGGCTCAATCTCGCCCGCGCCGGCATCGCGGATGCTGCCGATCCCGACTGGGCGCCGGTGATCGAGATCGCCGAGGCCCTGCCCGAGGAGATGCAGAGCGTCTTCCTGATCGTCGCCCGGGCGGCGCGCGAGCGGGCGCCCTGCCCGTCCGACGAAGACCTGGCACGCGCCTATGGCAGCCATTCGCCGTCGCGCGGCCGCTGGCTTCTGACCTTCATGGGCGAGCGGGGCGTCATCCGATCGGAGGTCGATTTCCGCGGCTATCGCTCCGTGATCGTCGCCGGCGTCGGCTGGCGGACGGCGCCCGGTCACCCGAAGGGCGTCGAGCCGGTTCCGCGCCGGCGTTCGGAACGGCGGCGCCTCGGAGAATGATACCGACGGTCATGGAATGATCGTCGGTATTCGATACGCGAATTTCGCATGCCTCTGACGCAAATGAGAAATTCGCGTTACTTCAACGGCCCGATGCGTCAGCATCCTGGGCCGTTGCTATGCCCCATCCGCGGCCCGTCAGGCCGCCAATGCGACCGGAACCGCGGACGTCTCGGCGGAACGGCCGGCACGGGCGCGCAGCATGATCCGGACGACGATCGCCAGCGCGGCGAGGACAGCCAGCGCCGCCGGCGCGTTCGGCATGGCGCCGGGCCCGTCCATCGACCGGTGCAGCGCCCCCCACAGCAGGGTCAGTCCATAGCCGTAGGTCGAGGCGAAGAAGCCGAGGGCGAAGATCGCGGCCTGTTCGGCCCGATGGCCCCAGCGCAGCAGATCGCCGATCAGCAGCGCCAACCCGACCGCATAGACCGGCATGTCGTAGTCATAGGCATAGGGGCTGACGGTGACGCCGGCCATCAGGGCGAAGCCGATCACCTGGCGCGGGGTGTAGCCGAGCCGGACCGCCATGAGGATCGCCCCCGCGATACCGATCGCCACGACCGTCTGGGCTGCCAGAGCCCATTCGGCCGGCACCCCGGCGGTTTTCAGGAAGGCGTAGGTCGAGACCATCCGGACGAGCGGATAATAGCCGAGCAGCAGGAACTCCTTGGCGTCGGCGACGGCGCCGAGAAAGGCCGTCCAGATCGGCCAGCCGAACGCCAAGGTCGCGGCGGCACAAGCCGCCAGCGCCACCGCGAAGGCGACGGCCAGAAATCGAAGCCGGCCCATCGTCAGGGCGGCAAGGCCGAAGGTGATCGCCAGATGCGGCTTGATCACCATCAGTCCGAGCGCCGCGCCCGCCCGGCTCCGCCCCTCGATCAGCCCGAGTGCGGCGAGGCCGAGCAGGGAGGCGGCGAGGAACCCGGTCTGGCCGCAGCTGAGGCAGGACAGTACGGCCGGCATCATGGCGACGAGCACCAAGCCGCTCGCCCTTCCCGCGATGCGATGGATGACGAACAGGAACAGGCCGAGGCTGACGGTGACGAAGATCAGATAGGCGATCTTGGTCGGCAGCAGCGAAAACGGCGCGACCAGGAGCAGGGCCGGTGGCGGATAGGTCCAGGGCATGAAGGTGCCCGTCTCGGCATAGGCCGGCTCCGCGAACAGGACCTGGAACACATAGCTCGCCGCCGCCTCGCCGCGCAGGACCATCTGCGAGACCATGTAGAAGGCGTGGAAGTCGACCAGTTCCTCGATCTTCACGCCGGGGGCGATCGCGCCGACCACGCCGTAGCGGGGAATCAGAAGCAGGAAGAACAGGATGACCAGGCCGGTGCGGTACTTGGCGCACAGCGCCACGGACCGGTCCTCGGCCCCGTGCCCCGGCATCGTCGACTGCTTCTCCGCTGCGCCCGTCATCGGCAACCGCTCCCGTCCATCCCGGAGGCAGCCTACCGCAAAGGCTTTAACATTCGGCTGCCGGCCGGGCGCACGCCGCTGGACGCCATCTTGCGCCTGTCGCCGTCACCCTGCCGCGCGGGCGTCGGCCAGACGGGCGACGAAATGGGCGAGATCGTCGGTGACATACTCGACATGCGGCTCGTCGCGGCCTTCCATCTCCCAGGCTTCGCGGAAGACCTCGCGGGTGCCTTGCGGAACGACCAGGACGGTGCGCATGCCGAGCGCATGCGGCACGGCGAGATTGCGGGCCAGATCCTCGAACATCGCCGCGCGCGCGGGCTCGATGCCGTGCTGCCCCAGGAAGATGTCGTAGGTCTCGCGGTGCGGCTTCGGCAGCAGGCCGGCGGCGACGATGTCGAAGATGTCCTCGAAATGATGCTGGATGCCGAGCGCGATGGCCGTCTTCTCGGCATGCCGGCGGGTGCCGTTGGTCATGATGAACTTGCGGCCCGGCAGCCGCTCGATCGCCGCGCCAAGCACGGGGTCGGGCGCGACGGCGGAATGATCGATGTCGTGGACATATTCCAGGAATTCGTCCGGCGAGATGCCGTGCTCGATCATCAGGCCGCGCAGCGTCGTACCATAGGTGCGGTAATAGTCGCGCTGCAGGCGCTGCGCATCGTCGTGGCTGGTCTTCAGAAGACGCTGCACGAAATCCCGGATGCGGACATCGACCTGGGCGAACAGGTTCGTGTGGGCCGGATAGAGCGTGTTGTCGAGATCGAAGATCCAGGTCTCGACATGGCCGAAACGCGTGGCCGGATCGGCCGGTGCCGTCTCGGTTCCCGGATGGAAGTCACTTGCAAGCATGATACGTCCGATCGAACCGGCCTCCCGAAAGCGGGAGGACAAGGCCCCCGCCCAGGAGGGGCGAGGGACGGACGACTATATGTCGGTCGGATGCGCCGCGGACGCAAGAGTTTCCGATCGCGCCCCGCGAACTAGCGCGTGATCAGGGTGCCGGCGCCGTGCTCGGTGAAGAGCTCGAGCAGCACGGCATGCGCCACCTTGCCGTTCAGGATGACCACCGCCTCGACGCCGCGATCGAGCGCTTCCAGACAGGTCTCGACCTTCGGGATCATGCCGCCCGAGATGGTGCCGTCCTCGATCAGCCGCTGCGCCTCGGCGCGGGTCAGCTCCTTGATCAGGCGCTTGTCCTTGTCGAGCACGCCCGGCACGTCGGTCAGGAACAGGAGACGGGCCGCACCGAGCGCGCCGGCGATCGCGCCCGCGAAGGTGTCGGCGTTGACGTTGTAGGTCTCGCCGTTCTCGCCCGGGCAGATCGGCGCCAGCACCGGGATGATCTCGGACTTCTTCATCACGTCGAGCACTTCGGTGCGGACGATCTGCGGATCGCCGACGAAGCCCATGTCGACCTCGGTCTCGACCTTGGTCGCCGGGTCGATCACGGTCCGGCGGATCTTGGTCGCCGTGACCATGTTGCCGTCCTTGCCGGTCAACCCGATCGCGCGGCCGCCGGCCTCGCCGATGGTCTGGACGATGTCCTTGTTGATCGAGCCGGCCAGGACCATCTCGACGACCTCGACGGTCGCCTTGTCGGTCACCCGCATGCCGCCGGCGAATTCCGACTTGATGCCGAGCCGGTCCAGCATGGCGTTGATCTGCGGACCACCGCCATGGACCACGACCGGGTTCACCCCGGCGAGCTTCAGAAGCGTGATGTCCTCCGCGAAGGCACGGCCCAGCGCCGGATCGCCCATGGCGTGGCCGCCATATTTCACCACGACGGTCTTGTCGTCGTAGCGCAGCATGTAGGGCAGTGCCTTGGACAGGATCTCGGCCTCGGCCACCAGTTCGGCTTCGGATTTCACGGGCGTTTCGGCGGTCATCGGCAGCTCCGGGGGCGCGGCGGCAGGACGGGACGCCGGTCTCTTAAGGGATCGAACCGTCATGGGCAACCATGCGGCGCCGCGGAGCCGGCCTGCCTCAGGCGACCCGCTCAGCCGGCGAGTGCGGCGATTTCGGCGCGCAGCGTCTCGATGCCCCAGCCCTGCTCGGACGAGGTGCCGAGCACGATCGGATGGGCGGCCGGGCGCTTGCGGATCGCCTCGCCGATCGCCTCCATGGCCCGGCGGACGGGGGCGCCGTCGGCTTCCTTGGCGATCTTGTCGAGCTTGGTCAGCACGATCTGGTAGGAGACCGCGGCCTTGTCGAGGATCTTGAGGGCCTCGATGTCGATCGGCTTCAGGCCGTGGCGGCTGTCGATCAGCACATAGACGCGGCGCAGGTTCGGGCGTCCGCGCAGGTAGTCGAAGACCAGCGCGGTCCAGGCCTCGACATCGGCCTTGGGCGCCTGGGCGAAGCCGTAGCCGGGCATGTCGACGATGCGCAGGCCGGCATCCTCGACCGGACGCTTGGGCGCGCCGCTCGACAGCCGCGAGGTCTTCAGGCTGCGCTCGTCGGGCTTGGCCGGTACGAAGACGTTGAGCTGCTGGGTCCGGCCGGGCGTGTTGGAGGTACGGGCAAGCCCCTCCTGGCCGAGGATGGCATTGATCAGGCTCGACTTGCCGACATTGGAGCGGCCCGCGAAGGCGACTTCGGCGGCATCGGGGGCCGGCAGCTGCGCGAGATCGGCGCAGCTGCGGTCGAACGCCCAGGGACGGGCGAACAGGATGCGCACCTGCTCGGCCTGCGCGGCTTCGGCCGCCTGCACGGCTTCGGCCGTCGCCGCAGGCGCGGCGCCGGCCGGGTCGTCGAAGCCTGTCGGGTCCTCGCCCATCATCATCCGCTAGCTCGGCGTCGCCGACTTGGAGCGGTTGAACATGCCGCGGACGTTGTCCCAGAGTTCGATCTTCACGCCGTTCTTCTTCATGATGATCGACTGCTGCGCCACCGACAGCGTGTTGTTCCACGCCCAGTAGATCACCAGACCGGCCGGGAACGAGGCCAGCATGTAGGTGAAGATCAGCGGCATCCAGTCGAAGATCATCTTCTGGGTCGGATCCGGCGGCGCCGGATTGAGCTTCATCTGCACGAACATGGTCACGCCCATGATCAGCGGCCAGACGCCGATCATCAGCGCATGCGGCGGATCCCACGGGATCAGGCCGAACAGATTGAACAGCGAGGTCGGATCGGGTGCGGCCAGGTCCTTGATCCAGCCGTAGAACGGCGCCTGCCGCATCTCGATGGTGACGAACAGAACCTTGTAGAGCGCGAAGAAGACCGGAATCTGCAACAGGATCGGCAGGCAGCCCGACAGCGGATTGATCTTCTCGCGCCGGTACAGCTCCATCAGGGCCTGCTGCTGCTTCATCTTGTCGTCTTTGAAGCGCTCCTGCAGCTCCTTCATCTCGGGCTGCACCTTCTTCATCTTGCTCATCGAGTCATAGGACTTGTTGGCAAGCGGGAAGAATATGCCCTTCAGGATGACGGTGACGACCAGGATGGCGAGGCCGAAATTGCCCAGGAACTTGTACAGGAAGTCGATGACGTGGAAGAGCGGCTTGGTCAGGAAGTAGAACCAGCCCCAGTCGATCAGACGGTCGAATTTCTCGATCTTGAACTGGTCGGCATAGCCGTCGACCGTCGCGACTTCCTTGGCACCAACGAAGACACGGGAGGACGATGCCGCAGGCTTCCCAGCCCCGACCTCGACCGCGTCACCCACCATGAAGGTCTGGTAGGTGTCGACCGCGCCGAGCTTCTGCGAGGCGAAGATCGGCTGCATCTGCCGATCCTTGTCCGGAATGATCGCCGTGGCCCAGTATTTGTCGACGAAGCCCATCCAGCCGCCGGTGACCTTGGCCTGCTCGATCTTCTTCTTGTCGGCGAGGTCCTTGTAGGACGGTTCCTTGAGACCCTCGTCGCCGAACACGCCGATCGGGCCTTCATGCAGGATGTAGAACCCGGCCGTGGTCGGCGTGCCGAACCGGCGCATAGCCGAATAGGGCAGCAGCCGCGCCGTCTTGTCGCCGGTCGCCGTCACCTCTTCGGTCACGGTGAACATATATTTGGCGTCGACCGCGATCGTGCGGCGGAAGACGAGGCCGTCGCCATTGTCCCAGACCAGCGTGATCGGGGTGGTGGCCGACAGCGTGCCGGTGCCGTCCTGGCGCCAGACCGCATCCGGACCCGGCACCTTGACGCTGCCGCCGGTCTCGTTCAGCCAGCCGAATTCGGCGAAATAGGGCGCCTGCGTGGCGTCGGGCGCCAACAGGACGATCTGCGGGCTCTTCGGATCGACCGACTCGCGGTAGCCCTTGAGCACGATGTCGTCGATGCGCGCGCCCTTCAGGTTGATCGAGCCGGACAGCGCGGGCGTGTCGATGGCGACGCGCGGGTCCTTGGCGAGCGCGTCCGCGCGGCTCATCACCACCTGGGCGGCGGTGGTCGCCGGTGCGACGGTGCCGCCGGGCGCCGCCGGCGTGGCGGGCGTCCCGGGCGTGGCCGGCGTGCCGGGCTGGGTGGTCTGGATCTGCGACTGCTCGGCGACGCGGCGCAGCCGCTCGGCCTCCATGCGCGGACCCATGACGAAATACTGCCACCCGATCACGATCAGGATCGAGAGACCAATGGCGATGATGTAATTTCGGTTGTCGATCATCGGGTCCCACCGGGTGCGATGCTATGCGGGGACGGAGCGGCCGGAGGCAGAGTGACCGGAGCCGCGGCGGCAGACCCCGGTGCATCAGGCACGGGACCGGGCCGACGATCCGGACGCGGTCCGCGATGGACCTGCCGGAAGGCACTTTCGAGATCGGACAGCAACTGGTCGAACGGCAGGGCGAGGGCCTCGCGCCGACCGACCAGGACGTAATCGACCCCGCTCCGCGCATGGGCGGACGCTTCGAGCCGCACGGCCTCGCGCAGACGCCGGCGGATCCGGTTGCGCTCGACCGCGTTGCCGACCTTCTTGGTGACCGTATAGCCGATCCGCGGTGCCGGTACGTCGGCAGGCGGTGCGGCCTCCCCAGCCCCCGAGACGGCGCCGACATCGGGCAGGCCCGGCAGCAGCGCCTGAAGAACGAACGCGCGCCGAGCCGACCGCGCGCCTTTGGCGACGGCCAGGAACTCGGCGCGTTTCTTCAAACGGTCCATGTCAGGGCCCGGCGCGGCCGTCGGGCCGCGACCGGATCAGGCCGACAGGCGCTTGCGGCCGCGGGCGCGGCGGCGTGCGATTACGAGACGGCCGCCAACGGTGGCCATGCGCGCGCGGAAGCCGTGACGGCGCTTGCGCACGAGCTTGGAGGGCTGATAGGTCCGCTTCATCGGGTCTCGGCCGCCGGTCAGGCGACTCCTCTGGCAAGGGCTTCAATGTCCGGATGGGAGGGCGGCCTCCAGGGGAGAGCCATCCGCTCGCACGCGAGCGGTTCCGCGGAGCCGCGTCTCGCGTCCCCACGGGCAGCCGTCCCGGTCGGGGGCTTATAGGGGGAGCGTCCGGCGAAGTCAACGCGAGCCGGCCGCGAGACGCAGGGTCGGGCGCCAGACGCGGGGGGCCGGTCGTCCGGGACACCGAACACGGTCGTTCAGTTCTCGTCACAGCCGCGCGAAGCGGGCTTCCGGGCCGCCCCGTCTCCGATACAGTCGGCGCGCCGTTCCGACCGGAGTTCCCCTTGGCATCCGACGCCGCCCCCCGCCGATCCGCCTGGCTCAGAATCGCGCCGCTTGCCGCGATCCTGGCCCTGATGGCGGCCGGCTGGGCCTTCGGGCTGCCGCGCTCGCTCTCCTTCTCGGCCCTGGTCCAGAGCCGGGCCGACCTGGCGGCGCAGGTCCAGGCCCATATGGCCTGGTCGATCGTCCTCTATGTCGTCCTCTATGTCGGCGTCGTCGCGCTGTCGATTCCCGGCGGCATTCTGATGACGCTCGCCGGCGGCTTTCTGTTCGGCTGGCTGGTCGGCGGCGCCCTGGCGCTGGTTTCGGCCACCGCCGGGGCGGTGCTGATCTTCCTGGCGGCGCGCACCGCGCTGGCCGAGACCCTGGCGGCCCGGGCCGGACCGTTTCTGTCGCGCTTCGCCGAAGGGTTCCGGAAGGACGCCTTCAACTATCTCCTGTTCCTGCGGCTCGTGCCGGTGTTCCCGTTCTGGCTGGTCAATCTGGCCCCGGCCATCCTCGGCATGCGCCTCGCCCCCTATGCGCTGGCGACGTTTCTGGGCATCCTGCCCGGCACCATCGCGTTTGCGGTGATCGGGGCCGGCCTCGACCGGATCATCGCCGCCGAACCGGCCTGCGTGCTGGAGGGAACGTGCCGTCTGCGTCTCAAGAGCCTGCTCGGCCCCGAACTCCTGATCGGACTGACCGCGCTCGGGCTGATCGCCCTGCTGCCGGTGCTGATCCGCGTGGTCCGGCGCCGGCGGCCGTGACCTGCCCGTGCCGGCAACCCTGATGAGACTGCACCCCCGATGAGACTCTTGACCCCCGACATCTGCGTGATCGGGGCCGGCTCCGGCGGCCTGTCGGTCGCCGCCGGCGCGGCCGCCTTCGGCGTGCCCGTGGTGCTGATCGAACGGCACCGCATGGGCGGCGACTGCCTCAACACCGGCTGCGTGCCGTCCAAGGCCCTGATCGCGGCCGGCCGGCATGCCGAGGCCATCCGGGCCGCCCGGCGCTTCGGGATCGACGCCGGCGAGCCGCGCATCGATTTCGCCGCCGTGCAGGACCATGTCCGCGAGACGATCGCGGCGATCGCGCCGCACGATTCGCAGGAGCGCTTCGAGGGGCTCGGCGTGACGGTGCTGCGCGAGACCGCCCGCTTCGAGGACGCCGCGACGGTGATCGCCGGCGACTGCCGCATCCGGGCGCGCCGCTTCGTGATCGCCACCGGCTCGAGCCCCGCCGTGCCGGCGATTCCCGGGCTCGACACGATCCCCTATCTCACCAACGAGAGCCTGTTCGACCTGCGCGCCCTGCCGGCCCGCCTCGCGGTGATCGGCGGCGGACCGATCGGGCTCGAAATGGCGCAGGCGCACCGTCGGCTCGGCTCGGCCGTCACGGTGATCGAGGCCGGCCGGGCGCTGGCCCGGGAGGATGCCGACCTCGCCCGCTTCGCGCTCGACCGGCTGCGCCAGGAGGGCGTCGACCTGCGCGAGGCGACGGCGGTCGCCGAGGTCGCCGTCGAGGCGGAGGGCATCGTGCTCGGCCTCCAGGGCGGCGGGCGGATCGGCGCCAGCCATGTCCTCGTCGCGGCCGGCCGCCGGCCGAACACCGCCGGGCTCGACCTCGCCGCCGCCGGCATCGACGAAGGGCCGTCGGGAATCCGGGTCGACCGCGGCTTGCGCACCAGCAACCGCCGCGTCCACGCGATCGGCGATGTCGCCGACGTGGCCGGCCTCGGCCCGCTGCGCTTCACCCATGTCGCCGGCTACCATGCCGGCCTCGTGCTGCGCGCGATCCTGTTCCGCCTGCCGGTCGCCGAGGATCGCGCCATCCTGCCGCGCGTCACCTATACGGACCCGGAGATCGGCCAGGTCGGCCTCACCGAGGCCGAGGCGCGCGCCCGGCACGGCGACGGCCTCCGCATCCTCGTCGAGCCGCTTTCGGCATCCGACAGGGCGCGGACCGACCGGGCCGGCGAGGGCATGATCAAGGTGATCACGACGAAGCGGGGCCGCATTCTCGGCGCCGGGGTGGCGGCGCCGGAGGCCGGCGAGATCATCAACGCCTGGTCGCTCGCGGTCGCCAACCGGCTCGGCATCGGCGCCTTCGCGCGCGCCGTGCCGCCCTACCCGATCCTCGGCGAGATCGGCCGGCGTGCGGCGATCGGCTACTATCGCCCGGGTTTGACCTCGCCGTGGCTGCGCCGCATCATTTCCCTTCTGCGGCGCTTTGGCTGAATCGCACAAAGGCGGCCGGCCTGCGGCTCGGTCGACCTGAATTTCGCCGGCTTCGCCCCGCATCGACGCGACACCGGCAGGATCGGACGGTCCGGCCGCGGCGGACGCATGCCGGCCGCCCGGGCGGCATGCGCCATCCGGAATGACGGCCAACCGGCAGAGCCGCAGCACGGCGCCTCCGCCAGGACGACCGGTCGGGACGCATCCCGGCCGGCCACGAGACGGGAGACGGACATGGACGAGGGCAGCCGCGAGGCGTCGCCCGAGGCGGATGGAAGGCGGCTCGCCTTCGGGCTCTCGGCAAAGCTGCTGGGCCTGACGGTCGTCTTCGTGATGCTGGCCGAAATCCTGGTCTACGTCCCCTCCATCGCCAATTTCCGCAACACCTGGCTGCGCGACCGGGTCGGCGCCGCCAATATCGCGGCGATCGCGCTCGGCGAGGTCGCCGACGTGCCGCGCAGCGTGCAGGATCGCCTGCTGGCCGCGACGGGCGCCATGATCATCGCGGTGCGCGAGGGCAACGCGCGCCGTCTGGTCGCCATGGCCCAGATGCCGCCGGAGGTGGCGCGCCACTACGATCTGTCCGACTACGGCCCGACGACGGCGATCTACGATGCCTTCGACACGCTGATCTTCGGCGAGGGCCGGGTCATGCGCGTGCTCGGCGCACCGGCCGGATCCGACCGGATCATCGAGCTGGTGCATCCGGAAACGCCGCTGCGCAACGCCATGCTGCGCTTCTCGATCAACATCCTCGGGCTGTCGCTGGTCATCTCGATCATCACCGCCTCGCTGGTCTACGTCACCCTGCGCTGGCTGTTCCTGCGCCCGATGCAGCGCCTGACCCGCGCCATGGCGCTGTTCAGCGAGGATCCGGAAGATCCGGGCCGGATCGTCGCGCCGAGCCGGCGCACCGACGAGATCGGCGATGCCGAGCGGCATCTGGCCGGCCTGCAGCGCGAGCTGATCGGCACGCTGAAGCAGAAGAGCCATCTGGCCGATCTCGGCCTGGCGGTCTCGAAGATCAACCACGACCTGCGCAACATGCTGGCCTCCGCGCAGCTGATCACGGACCGCCTGGCCTCGGTCCCGGACCAGACCGTGCAGCGCCTGGCGCCGAAGCTGGTCGCCGCGCTCGACCGCGCGATCGGCTTCAGCCAGTCGGTGCTCGCCTATGGCAAGGCCCGCGAGGCGCCGCCGGAGCGCCGGCTGGTCGCGCTGGAGCGGCTCGTCGGCGACACCGCCGAGATGCTCGGCCTGTCCGGTCATGCCGCGATCCGCCTGGAGATCGCGATCCCGCAGGATCTGGAGATCGACGCCGATCCCGACCATCTGCTGCGCGTGCTGATGAACCTGATGCGCAACGCCATGCAGGCGCTGGACGGCGATGCCGACGCCGCGCTGGTCCGGCGCATCCGGGTGGAGGCCGAGCGGCAGGGCAGCGTGGTCACCATCCGGGTCTCCGATACCGGCCCCGGCGTGCCGCCGCGGGCGCGCGAGAACCTGTTCCGCGCCTTCCAGGGCGGCGTCCGGCGCGGCGGCACCGGCCTCGGCCTCGCCATCTGCGCCGAATTGGTCCGCGGCCATGGCGGCACGATCGAACTCGACGAAACCGGCCCCGGCGCCCATTTCCGCATCCGCATCCCCGACCGCGTCATCGAACTGCGCAGCGCCGGCCGCAAGGCGAATCGCGGCTGACCCGGCCGGCAGCGGTTGGCGCAGCACGACCGCCCGCCCGCCCCCGCCCGGGGAACCGCCAGGCCGGCCTGACGCCGAAGCGGCCCGGACGGGTCACACGGACGGTCGGTCGACGGCGCAATCGACAGCAACGCCCGAGGCAACCGGCAGCAGCGCGCGCGGGTCCGGCAGCACCGCCCGAGCCAGCCGGACGCGCCGCCCCGGGGCGGCTGGGGTCCGCTTTCCGCTCCGCCGTCGCGCCGGCCCGCGATATTCACAGGCCCGTCACGCAACCTCATCACCCCCCCTTGCGCCGCCGTCCGAACTCGATTAGGTACACCCCACCGCGGCGGCCAAGCGCCTCCGCTCCGGCAAGCGCCCGTAGCTCAGCTGGATAGAGCACCAGACTACGAATCTGGGGGTCAGAGGTTCGAATCCTTTCGGGCGCGCCAAATTTCTCCGATTGTACACCTGAACCTTGCTCCCGAAGCCCCCTCTCCTAAACTGTACGGAGAAACGGCGGCGTTTGGCGGAAGGTGTTGTACTCTGTCGTGCCCCCCTCATCTTCCACCGTTCGCTTTGAAAGCTCCCCTCTGATGGTGGTTTGTCGGCTGCCGACCAGCAGGCTAAATCAGCGACCGATCCGGTCAAGGCAGTCACGGTCTGAGCCGCAGTTGCCGCCGGCTCGATCACCGGCGGCCGAATCGTCACAGGCAGCGGATTCCGGTGGCCGCGTTATACCGACGGTCATGGAATGATCGTCGGTATTCGATACGCGAATTTCTCATGCCTCTGACGCAAATGAGAAATTCGCGTTCCTTCAACGGCCCGATGCGTCAGCATCCTGGGCCGTTGGTATTATCGCGTCATCCCCGGCAGGTGCGTGGCCTGTTCGACGAGATAGTCGATCAAAAGACGCACGCGCGCCACTTTTGCACGCTCCGGCACGATCAACATGTTGAACGGCGTCGAGGCGAGTTCATAACCGGGCAAGAGCGGCTCCAGTTCATCGCTCGCCAGCAGGTCATCCACCAGCCAGCGATGCGCCGAACCGATGCCGCGCCCGGCACGAAAGGCTTCGCGCGCGGCGAGACCGTGATCGACGCGTAGGTCGCCATTTACGGCGATGGAATGGGTCTTGCCGTCCGGGCCAGTCATCACAAGCGTGTCGCTGCCCGCGACGTTCACCATGCGGATAACATTGTGGGCGGCCAGCTCTTCCGGCTTCTGGGGCCTTCCCCGCACGGCGAGATAGGCGGGCGAAGCGACCAGCAACCGGGTACTGTCGCCCAGGTGATGTAGCTTCAGCGAACTATCGGCAAGCGGGCCGAGGCGCAGCGCAATGTCTACACCCTCCTTCACCAGATCGATCCGTTCATCGGTCAGGTTAAAGTCGATGTGGATATCGGGATAGTGCGCCTGGAACGCGAAGATCAGCCGCGTGACGTGCAGCACGCCGAGCGCAGCGGTGCAGGACAGACGGATCGTGCCGGAGGGGGACTCCCGCGTGTTGCGGATTTCCTCGCTCGCCTGTTCTACCAGACGAAGAATCTGGACGCATTGGGCGTAATAGCGACTGCCCTCCTCGGTCATCGCGACGCGGCGGGTCGTGCGGTTGAGCAGTGGGGCTCCCACCGCCGCCTCCAGTTCGCGCAGATGCCGGGTCACGGTTGATTGGCCGGTTCCCAAGTCGCGCGCCACCGCCGAAAGGTTACCGCGTTCCGCGACGCGGACGAAGGTTCGCATCCGCTCGAGCGTTATGTCAGATTGATCCATTATTCGGCATACTCATATACATTACCGATATATACCGGAAGAGTGAAGACGAGGCTAGCTTGCGGGTCCAAGTCAATTCCTACTGGATGGTTCGCCATGAAAGTCCTTCTCGTCTTCGCCCACCCCGAACCCCAATCCCTGTCCGCATCGCTGCGAGATGTCGCGATCGGCGAACTCGAAGCCGCAGGCCATGATCTGCGCATCTCCGACCTCTATGCAATGGGCTGGAAAGCACAGGTCGATCGGACCGACTTTCCGGCGCTCGGTCCCGGTCAGCGGTTACTGCCCGTCGCAGCCTCGAAGAACGCCTTCGCGACGGCTACGTTGACCGACGACGTGAAGGCCGAGATCGAAAAGCTGCGCTGGGCCGATGCGCTGATCCTGCAATTTCCGCTCTGGTGGTTCGCAATGCCGGCGATCCTGAAGGGCTGGGTTGATCGGGTCTATGCCTATGGCTTCGCCTATGGCGTCGGCGAACACAGCGACACCCGCTGGGGCGACCGCTATGGTGAGGGGGCGCTCGCCGGCAAGCGTGCGATGTTGATCGTGACGGCGGGTGGATGGGAACAGCATTATGGCCCCCGAGGCGTCAACGGACCGATCGACGATCTGCTGTTCCCGATCAATCACGGTATTCTCTACTATCCCGGCTACGACGTGCTGCCGCCCTTCGTCACCTATGGCGCCGACCGATATGACGCGGCGCGCTTCGAGATGGCGGCGCAGCACCTGCGCGAACGGATGCGCACGCTGGAGACGGCGACGCCCATTCCTTATCGACGCCAGAACGCGGGCGATTACCACATTCCGACGATGGAATTGCGCGATGGCCTCGAAGCGCCGGGCGCATCCGGCTTCGGTTTACATCTGCGCGCGAGCGGGCCGAAGAAATGATCGCTGCGCGCCGGAGTTCGCAGTTTCCTTGGTGCGGTCACGCGCGCTGGCGGCCCAATTCTTCGTTGGGGAGTCTGACTAGGTCACCGACTCATAAACCGCATCCAGATTTTGACAGCGGCAAGTTTCACGAGGGCT
>NZ_LJYW01000001.1:3994044-3994123 GCF_001305515.1 Prosthecodimorpha hirschii | reverse complement strand
TTCTACCAGGGCGTCCGCCCGGCGGTGAACGTCGGCCTCTCGGTCTCGCGCGTCGGCTCCTCGGCCCAGATCAAGGCGA
>NZ_LJYW01000001.1:3947776-3993880 GCF_001305515.1 Prosthecodimorpha hirschii | reverse complement strand
GTCCGCCTCGCGAGCGCCCCATGCATCGGGTGTGAGGCTCGTCCCCAGCGGCGGCTTCCGCGTCGGTGAAGCCCCCTTTTTTACGTTCGCGGCATGTTGATGCACGCGAACGGAGGAGGAGTCGATCATCTGGAGATCGCCATCGTAAGCCGCGGAAACCCTATCGAAAATCCGGTCCCAGACGCCGATCTTCCGCCATCGGACGAAGCGGTTGTAGCAGGTCGTCGCCGGGCCGTAGCGCTCCGGGATGTCGGCCCAGGGGGATCCCGTTCGAAGGCGCCAGTAGATGCCGTTCAAAACCTTCCGATCGTCCGCCCGAGGTACCCCACGCGGCTTGTTCGGAAGCAGAGGGGCGATAATCCCCCACTCGAAATCGGTCAGTTCGTATCGACGCTGGCTCATGGTCGGCTCCTTCAAGGAGCTTGAATCACCGTTCGATCGAAAGGGGAATACCATTTATGAGTTTATGACCTAGTGCGGCGGCCTTGCTCCTGTCCCGGACAAGTCCCGTGACTCGGTGGCCGGCGTTCAAAAGTTCGTCGATGACAGCCGATCCGACCCAGCCGGTCGCCCCGGTTACGAAAATGCGCATGGTTTACCTCCTGATTTTCTTGTTTTGAGACCCACAGCAGGCTCCGCGTTCAGCCGACCCGCATGGACAACTCAACATCGTCGGCGAACGGCACGGACATGTAGCCGCCGCCCGGTCGGCGCACGCGCTCCAGATATTCCGGGCTAAGGTCTGCATTGTCGGCGACGATGAGCGCGCCGGGTCTGAGGTGGTTCTCGACCAGAGCGAGGATATCCGGGTAGAGCGCCTTCGCCCCGTCGAGCAGCAGCAGGTCGACGCTGTCGGGTAGGTTGGCGCTCAACGTCTCCAGGGCGTCGCCCTCGCGAATCTCCACCAGGTCGACCAGGCCGCCTTCCGTCAGGTGCTCGCGCGCCCGCGCCACTTTCGACGGCTCGAATTCGCTGCTGATGAGGCGTCCGCCGCCGTTGTCGCGCAGCGCAGCCGCCAGATGCAAAGTCGAGATGCCGAAGGACGTGCCGTACTCGACGATGCTGCGCGCACCTGCGCTGCGCGCTAGCATGTAGAGGAGCGCGCCAGTCTCCCGCGAAACCGGCAGCCACAGATCCTTCATCAGCCCATAGAGGCGGAGATACTCGGTCTTGCTGCGCATCAGCCGGTCCCGCTCGTCGCGGGAGAGCTCGACCATGGCCGGGCTCGTCGCCGCCTCGGCTTCCGCGAACAGCCGGTCCAGAAGTGGCGCGACGGGCGCAGTGTCCAGGGTGGTCATGAGGCAATCCTTCGAAGTAAGGTGTTGTTCTGTCTCGGGAATCAAAATACGATTGTTTCGTCACATTTCCTATTCGCATTCTCCGGCGCCCGGATGAGCAATCGACCAAACCCACGGATTTCCTCGCGAAAGCAGCCCAAGCAGGCTCGCTCGACCGAGCTTGTCTCGGCGATTCTGGAAGCGGCTGTTCAGGTTCTGGCGGAGGGGGGCGCGCAGCGCTTCACGACGGCACGCGTCGCCGAAAGGGCCGGCGTCAGCGTCGGGTCGCTCTACCAGTATTTCCCGAACAAGGCGGCCATCTTGTTCCGGCTGCAAAGCGACGAATGGCGTCAGACAACGGAGCAATGGGGAGCGATCTTGGGCGACACAGCGCGGCCGCCGCTCGAACGGCTACGAAGCCTTGTCCACGCGTTCGTCCGCTCCGAGATCGAGGAAGCGGCGCTGCGCGGGGCACTCGACGATGCCGCGCCGCTCTATCGCGACTCGGACGAGGCGGAGCAAATTCACGCTGAAGGCGATCGCATCATCGAAAGGTTCATGCGCGACGCGCTCCCGAACATTCCGGATGCAGGCCGGCGACTGGCTGGCGACCTCGTCAGCACGACGGTGATCGCAGTCGGGAAGGACTTCTCGGAAACGCCCAGGACTGACGCCGAGGCCCGTGCCTATGCGGATGCTATGGCCGACATGCTCTGCGCCTATCTCCGTGAACTGGAGCGCAGTTGAGGAATCCGCCGCTTGGTTGCGGGATTGCCGCGCTCCCATGACGCTGCGCGCGGCGCACATATTCGTATTTCTTTACAATAAGATAGAAGCTCCCATCTTCATCCTCACGGGCGCGTCGTTTCAGTTTTTGATGTGACCCTGCCCCCAAATTGCCCCCGCTCATAACCGGACTCTGATCTGGTTCTGGTCTTTCTGGGACCGTGTTGCGAACGCGTTCGGGGTTCGGCCGCCCAGAATAGTGTGCAGCCGGTGGTCATGGTCGTCGAAGCACCAAGCCCTGATGATCCCGCTGGCTGCCGACCGGCCCTGGAAGAGATACTCGTCGCGGCGCTCGTCGCCGAACCGTCCATTGAGGCTCGCGACGAAGGTGTTCTGGATCGGCTTGGCCGGCGCGATAGCGTGCCACGCGACGCGGTGGTCCTGCTGCCAGGCGAGAAATGGCGTAGGACGTCGGATCGGTGCCGGTGTCGCCGAGCACGATCGGCGGGTCGCCCCGCACCTTGATCAGACGGTCGAGCTCACGGGCGACCCGCCTAGCTGTCCGGCAGGCGGGTCGCCGTCGCGGGCAGACGAAACGATCCGATGCGGCGATCCCGTCCCGGGACCGACCTTCGGCCCCGGCCCGGGCCGCCCGCCCCCGGCCGAAGTCTTGCGGTTCCCGTTACGCCGCAGGCTGGCCGATGCGCGCCGCGCGGGCTTCGGCTTCCAGCGACAGGCGCGTGACGCGGAAGACATGGGATTGCGGCATGGCGCTTTCGGAGCGGTCGCGCACGTCGTCGAGGAAATGCCGGAAATAGGTCAGCGGCTCGGCCGAGGCGTCGATATGGCGGGTGCCCTTGCGGTCGGCGACGAAGACATGATCGGCGCCCGGGCGGCCGGCGATGTCGACATATTTGCGCAGTTCGATGGTGCCGTCGGTCCCCAGGATGGTCAGGCGGCCGTCCCCCCAGGCCGGCAGGCCGTCCGGGGTGTACCAGTCGACCCGGATATAGCCGGAGGCGCGATCGCTGCGCAGCAGGATCTCGCCGAAATCCGCAAAGGCCGGGATATCGCGGACGGCATGGTTGGCAACCGCGCTGGCGACGATCACCGCATCGGTCGAACCGGTGAAGAACAGGAACTGGTCGATCTGGTGCGAGGCGATGTCGACCAGGATGCCGCCATAGGCGGCCGGGTCGAAGAACCAGGCGGGGCGGATGGCCCGGTTCAGGCGATGCGGGCCGATCCCGATGGTCTGCACCACGGTGCCGATGCCGCCGTCGGCTACGATCCGGGCCGCCACTTCGGCGGCGCGGACGACGAAGCGCTCGGAGAAGCAGACCGAGAAGATGCGGCCGGTCTCGGCGACGCAGGCCTCGACGGCCGCGAGTTGGGCGGATGTGGTTACCCCCGGCTTGTCGACCATCACGTCCTTGCCGCGCCGCATCGCCTCGATGGCGATCCCGGCCCGGTCGCGCGGGATCGCGGCCGAGCAGACGACCGCGATGGTCGGGTCCTCCAGCAGGCGACGGCGGTCGACCGGCTCGAGATGCGGAAAACGCTCCCGGAATCCGGCCAGGACGCGCGGGTCGGAGGTCGACGGACAGTAGCCCGCGCATTCGGCCCCGGCGGCGGAGAGCTCGGCGACCATATGGTAGATGTGGCGGTGGTCGAGCCCGATGGCGGCGAAGCGGATCATGGCGGCTCAGTCGCTCCGGACGCGAACGCGTTCGCCGGTTCGGCCGGCTTCGATCAGCGCGTCGATCAGCCGATGCACCTTCAGGGCCTCCTCGCCGGTCACCCGGGGCTTGCCGCCGGAGCGGACCGCGGCTGCGAAGTCGGCCATGACGGCGCGGTGATAGTCGTGCGGGAAGGCCATCGGGTCGGCGCCGGTACCGCCCGCGCTGCGGTCGGGCTCGATCTCGGTGCGGCGGCCGTCGTGCCAGGCGATCTGCAGCGCGGTTCCGACCAGGGAGGCGGTCGCGTTGCGGGCGATCAGCTCGATGCGCTCGGGAAAGCCCGGATAGGCCGCCGTCGTGGCGTCGATGGTGCCGATGGCGCCGTTGGCGTAGCGCACCGCCGCCGCCACCATGTCCTCGGTCTCCATGCGATGCACCGGGCTGGTCAGGGCGCTGCCGGCCACTTCGGCGATCGGGCCGGCCAGGCTCAGCATCAGGTCGAGGGTATGGATGCCCTGCGAGATCAGGACGCCGCCGCCGTCGCGGGCGAAACTGCCGCGGCCCGGCTCGTCGTAGTAGCTCTGCGGCCGCCACAGGCGGATCACGGTCGAACATCCGACGATCTCGCCGAGCGCGCCCGTGGCGATCTCACCGGCCAGCGTCATCGCGGCCGGCCGGAACCGGTGCTGCAGCACGATGCCGAGCGTCACGCCGGCGGCGCGGCAGACGGCGACGACGGCCTCGGCGCGCGCGGAGGTGATCTCGATCGGCTTTTCGAGGAGCACATGCTTGCCGGCGTCGGCGCAGCGGCGGACGATATCGAGATGCGTGTTGGCGGGCGTCAGCACGAGGACGGCGTCGACGGTCCGGTCGTCGAGGATCGCGTCCAGGCTGTCGGCGAGCGGAAACGGGAACCGCCCGGCGAAGGCGGCCCGCCGCTCCGCGCTCGGGCTGAAGGCGTGGGCCACCTCGACGGTGTCGGCGAGGTCCATGAGGCCGCGGGCATGGGGGGTGACCGCCATCCCGAGGCCGACGATGCCGATGCGCAGCTTGGTCATGGCAGATGCGTTCCGATCAGGGGCCGAGCCAGCGGACCGGGCCAAGGGTGAGGACCGGCACGTAGGTGACCAGCAGGAGGACGGCGCAGAGCGCGGCGATGAAGGGGAGGACGGCGCGGAAGACCTCGACGACATTGGCGCCGCCGACGCGCGCCGTCGTGAAGACCAGGACGCCCATCGGCGGCGTGAGGGCACCGATGACCAGATTCATGACCAGGACGATGCCGAACTGGACCGGATCGACCCCGGCGGCAACCACCACCGGCACCAGGATCGGCACCAGGATGACCATCGCGGCGATCATCTCCATGAACAGGCCGACCACCAGCAGGAAGAGGTTGATCAGCAGCAGCAGCAGGACGGGGCTCTGGGTATAGGCGCCCAGCGCCGCGGCGATCTTCTGCGGCACCTGCTCGGCCGCGAGCACCCAGGCGAAGGGCGCGGCGGCGGCGATGATCACCACGATGACGACCGTGTCGAAGGTCGATTCGCGGACGGCCTCCAGGAAGCGCCGCGCCGACAGGCTGCGGTAGTAGAAGGCGCCGCACAGGAGCGCGTAGACGAAGGCCACGGCGCCGGCCTCGGTCGCCGTGAAGACGCCGAAGCGGACGCCCCCGACGATGAGCAGCGGCAGCAGCAGGGCCGGGATGGCCTTGACGAGAGCGTCGCCCCGCGTGCCCCAGCTTGCCCGCGCGACATTGCCGCCGAAGCCTTTCACGCGGGAGACCACATAGACCACGACGATCAGCGCCGCGGCGGCCATCAGGCCCGGAATGATGGTGGCGACGAACAGGGCGCCGACCGACACGGAGGCGAGCGCGGCGTAGATGATCAGGCCGAGGCTCGGCGGGATCAGGTTGGCGAGCGTCGAGGAGGCGGAGGTCAGCGCGCAGCCGAAGGCGCGGTGATAGCCGTGCCGCTCCATTTCGGGGACCATCAGCTTGGCGATCGCCGAAGCGTCGGCGGTCGACGATCCGGACACGCCGGCCAGCAGCGTGTTGGTGACCACGTTCGCCTGGCCGAGGCCGCCGCGGAAATGGCCGACCAGGGTGATCGCGAAATCGACCAGACGCGACGTGATGCCGCCCGCATTCATCACGGCCGCCGCCATGATGAAGAACGGGATCGCGAGCAGCGTGAACGAATTCAGCGACGACGCCATGTTCTGCGGCACGATGACCAGCATGATGTCGCCGAGCGGCGCGAAAGCCGCAAAGGCGCCGAAGGCCAGCGCAAAGGCGATCGGAACTTCCAGGAAGACGAGCACGAAGGCCACCGCCATCAGCGCCGTGGCGCTGCCGGCCTCGTGCCAGACCAGCGCCGCCCCATGCCGGACCGCCAGATAGACGGCCGCACCGGCGAGGACGCAGAGCAGTCCGGCGAGGCTCGGCCGGCCGCCCACCGGGCGCACCAGATAGACGAGGTTCAGCACGCCGCCGGCCGCGATCGAGACGAAGAGCCAGGTCAGCGGCCACTGCATCGCCGGCGAAACCTGAATGGCCCGCCCGGCGAAATCCAGGCCCTGCACGACCATCATGACGCTGGTGGCCGCGACCATGGCCTCGACCATATGGGCATGGACCCGGCGCAGGCGCGGCGGGAGATGCCGGCTGATCAGGTCGATGGCGATATGCGAGCGGCGTCCCACGGCGAGCGCCATGCCGAGGAAGACCGCCCAGGTGAACAGCCAGATCGCGACCTCTTCCGGCCACGGCAACGCCGCGGAGAGCACATAGCGGCAGAATACCTGCAGCACGGCGATCCCGGCCGAGCCGAGCATCAGGCCGACGCAGAGGGTCTCGAGAACGCCGTCGAGCAGCCCGAAGCCGCGCCACGCGGCGGGCGGGACGGTCGAATCTTCCGACATCATTTGGGCAACCATGGCACTCGAAATCCGGGGGCGACAGACGGGCGCCGTCGGCCGGATGCACGCTCCGGCCGACGGCGTGCGGGATGCGATCAGGCGAGCTGCCGGATCTTCTCGATCATCGCCTTGGTCTCCGGGCTCTTGGCGCCGAACTGATCGAACAGCGGCGCGGTGAGCTTGGCCCACTGGGCGCGCTCCTCGGGCGAAACCCGGTTGACCGAGCAGCCGAGCTTCTCGAGGTCGGCGAGCGCCTTGTCGGCATTGGCGCGATTGGTCGCGCGCTGCTCGGCGAAGACTTCGCGGGCGGAGCTCCGCACGAGATCCTGCAGGTCGGCCGGCAGGCTATCGAGCCAGCGGGCGTTGACGCGCACCGCCTTGGGCAGGAACCAATGCGCCGTCACGGTGATGTTCTTGGCCTGCTCGAACCACTTGAAGCCGATGATCGAGAAGAAGTCCGAATCGAGCCCGTCGATGACGCCGGTCGACAGCGCCGAATACTGCTCCGAATAGGGCAGCGGAGTCGGGTTGGCGCCCAGCGCCTTCCAGAAATCGACCCAGATGCGCAATTCCGGCACCCGGATCTTGAGGCCCTTCAGCGTCTCCAGCGAGGTGACCGGGCGCTTGGACAGGATGTGGCGGAAGCCGGTCTCCGCATAGGCGACGAATTCGACGCCGGTCTTCTTGCGTGCGATGTCGGAGACTTCCTTGCCGAGCGGCCCCTGCAGGACGCGGTCGACATGGGCCTCGTCCTTGTAGATGAAGCCGGGCGCGCCACCGAAGGCCGCGATCTCCGGGGCGATCGCCTCCTCGCTGTCGGGGCCGGCCGTGGTCACCTGGATGGTTCCGATCCGGCTGCCTTCCAGCGCCTGGGCGAGACCGCCGAGCTGGGCGGCGGGGAAATGCTGGGCGTCGATCCGGCCGCCGCTCTTCTCCTTGAGAATGCCGGTCCACTTCTCGAAAGCCAGCGTGATCGGCGTGCCGATGCCCTCGGTATGGGCGATCCGGCAGATGAACTTCTGCTGCGCCCTGGCAGAGGTGATCACGCCCGGCATCGCCAGGGCCGCAAGCCCGAGGCCGCCGAGGCGCCTGCGCGAAATGGGTGTTCCGAAGCCCGAATCCATGAAATCCTCCCGATTGGTCTTTTTGGACAATGCGAATGCGGTCCGGGTGTCCCGGGCACCGCTGCCGCGTCTGGAGGAAACGGTACGTGCAAACGATTGCGCTGTAAACAGCCCGATGTGCCTGCTAGTTTGTCGCCCGTGAACCATGAGACGCGCAATCGATTGCGCAGGACTGTCGATGAAGCAACCGGTCAAGATGAAGGACCTCGCCGAAGCGCTCGGACTTTCGGTTTCGACCGTCGCCCGCGCGCTGGCGGATTCGCCCAGAATCAGCCGCGAGACCCGGGAGCGGGTCGCCGAAGCGGCCGAACGCCACGGCTATGTCGTCGATCGCGCCGCCCAGGCCATGCGGACGGGCACCAGCGCGATGGTCGGGCTGCTGGTCCCCGACATCCAGAACGATCTCTATTCGACCGCCGCCAAGGCCATCGCCCGGTGCTGCCGGGAGCGCGGCGTGCAGCTGGTGCTGGCCGTCACGGACGACGACGCGGCGCTCGAACTGCACCACCTGCGCAACCTGCGCTCCGCCCGGGCGATCGGCGTGATCATGATCCCAAGCATCGCGCCGCGGCCCGAGACGCTGAAGCTCATGCGGTCGATGGATCACATCCAGTTCGTACGGCATTGCCCCGCGGTCGAATCCGACTGGTTCGGGATCGAGGATGTCGAGGCGATGCGGCTGGCGGCGAGCCACCTGATCGCCCGCGGGCACCGCCGGATCGCCTATATCGGCTCGACGGTGGCGATCTCGACCGGCGAGTTGCGGCTCGCCGGGTTCCGCAGGACCCTGCAGGAGGCCGGCATCGCGGTCGACGAGGACCTGATCCATGCCGGAAGCTGCGACAGCGAATTCGGCCGCGCCGCCATGGACCGGCTCCTTGGCGGCGCCCGCCCGCCGACCGCCGTGGTGACCGCCGGCGCCCGCATCAGCATCGGCGCCTATGACAGCGTGCGCCGGCACGGGGTGTCGGTTCCCCGTGACCTGTCCTTCGTCGGCTTCGGTGATTCGCCGACCCTGCGCTGGTGCGGCGACGGCATCACCACGATCGCGTTGCCGGTCGAGGAACTGGCGACGGCCTCGACGGACTTCCTGTTCCGGATGGCCACGCGCGAGGGGCAGGTCCGCGAGACCCGCTGCAAATTCATGCTCCGCCCGACCCTGATCGAACGCGGATCGACAGCGGCGCCGAGCCTTGCGCCGACGGCCGAAATGGCCGGGTGAAGCGGCTTCGGACAACCCGGCATGCACGGCTCAGGCTGCCGATGCTGCGCCGCATCCGATCGTGATCCCGGCCGCGGACCGTCGGAACGGACGCGCGGCTTACCAGCGGAATTGCGCGTTGAGGCTGGCGAAGATCGCCGCCATCTCGTCGGCGACCGATGCGGCCCGGTCCGTCCCGGCGTCGACCCGGTCGAACACGCGCTGCTTCAGGAAGTAGCGCCAGTCGACCGGTGCGGCGGCAAGGAAATCGGTCAGGAGGGCGAAACGCTCCTCGGTCCAGACCGCCTCGAAGGCGTCGCGCTCGGCGCCGAAGGCGAAATCCCGCGCCGGCCGGACCGGGCGGCCGGCGCGAAGGGCCAGCGTGGCGGCGTCGTCGACGGCGCCGTCGCGCAGTACGACGCCGTAGTCGCGCCGCGCGCTTTCGGCCGAGACCGCGCCGCGCCGGACATCGGCCAGCACCCTTTCGGCCGGCCGTTCGAACGGATCGCCCCAGCCGCCGGCGCCCGGGCCGACCACGCGGACCACGTCGCCCGGACCGCAGCGCACGACATCGGTGTTGCCGAGTTCGACCGCATCGGGCCGGCCGGGGTTGCGCACGAAATGCGAGACGCAGCCGGCCTCGCCGCCGGCCACGCCCCAGCCGGCCAGGATCGAGCGGTTGCGGTTGCGCGCCGTCACGACCGTATCCGGCGCGGCGATCTCGAATTCCATCACCGCCGACAGCCCGCCGCGATGGCGGCCGGGCGCGCCGGTATCCGGCTCCAGCCCGTAGCGCAGGAAGCGGATCGGGACTTCGGCCTCGGAGATCTCGATCGGGGTGTTGCGCAGGAAGCCGGTCGCCCCGCCGGCTCCGTCGCCGCCGTCGCCGAAGGGCGTGCCACCGCCGCCGCCGCCGACCGGACCGATCGAGGCCATCACGGGCCGCCCGTTCCGGCCCGCCGTCTTGATGTTCATGATCGCATTGCCGCCCGGCGAGGCGGCCGGGATCAGGTCCGGCAGCGCCTTGGCGAAGGCGCCGACGGTGACGATCTGGGTCATCGCGCAGGTCAGCGAGCGCATGCCGACCGCCGCCGGCCGGGTGCAGTTGACGACCGAGCCCTCCGGCAGCACGGCGCGCGCCGGTCTGAGCGTGCCGGCATTGAGCAGCAGGCTGTTGTCGAGGGTGAACAGCACGTAGGTCAGCCCGACCATGACCAGCGGATGGCGCTCGCGCCCGCCCGTCGGCATGTTGAGCGAGGAGGCGAGCTGCGGGTCGCTGCCGGTATAGTCGAGCTCGACCTCGTCGCCGCGGATCCGGAGCGTCAGCGCGATCCGGCTCGGCCGGCCGCCGGGCGCGTCCTCGTCGGCGAAGTCGGCGAAGAAATAGTCGCCGTCCGGGATGGTCGAAAGGATGCGCCGCGCCTGCGCCTCGGCATAGTCGAGGATCGCCTCGACGCCCTCCAGGAAATCGGCGAAGCCGAAGCGGCGGATGATCTCGCCGATCTTGCGTTCGCCGATCGCCAGCGACGCGATCTGGGCCTGCAGGTCGCCGAGATTCTGCTCGGGCATGCGCACATTGGTCCGGATCATCTCGGCCACGAAGGGATCGAGCCGGCCGGCCGAGACCAGCTTGACCGGCGGGATGCGCAGCCCCTCCTGCTCGATCTCGGTCAGCGCGCGCGACAGCGAGGCCGGCACGGCGCCGCCGACATCGGTGTTGTGGATATGGCCGACGACGAAGCAGGCGATCTCGCCCTCGTGGAAGACCGGCTTCCAGACATGCAGGTCCGGCGTGTGGGTCGCAACGAAGCCGCTATAGGGATCGTTGGTCAGCCCGATATCGCCCTCTTCGTAGTGGTCGAACATGGCGATCAGGGGCTGATAGTCGATGCCGCTGTACCAGGGCGCGCCGAAATGGCGCGGATTGGCGAAGGCCAGCCCGTCGCGGGTGACGATCTGGCAGGAGAAGTCCTCGGTCTCCTTGACGAAGGCCGAATGCGCCGTGCGCATCAGCGTGAACGCCATGGCGTCGGCGGCGGCCTCGCAGAAATTGGCCAGGATCTTCAGGTTGCGGCGATCGAACGCCATGACTCAGCCCTCCGACCGGGTGATGAGGAGATTGCCGAGGCCATCGACCGCGACCTGGAAGCCGGGCGGCACCACCGTGGTGGTGTCGTCCTGATCGATCACCGCCGGACCGGCGAAGCGGTGGCCGGCCTGGAGGGCCGCACGGTCGTAGAGCGCGGTCGGGGTCGCCCGGCCGTCGAAAAAGGCCGTCACGGTCGCCCGCGGAACGGCTGGGCCGTCGGCCGCAGAGAGACGCGCCAGACGCGGCTTCGGCGTGCGGCCGACGATGACCAAGCGCAGATTGACGATCTGAACGGACGCGGACGGGTCGGCATGGCCGTAGACGCGGGCATGCTCGGCATGGAAGGCGTCGCGCAAAGCGCCGTCGTCGCCGGCGGCGAGCCAGGCCGGATCGAGGCGCGTCTCGATCTCGTAGGACTGGCCGGCATAGCGCATGTCGGCCGAAAGCCCGATCTCGCCCGGCCCACTGAAGCCCTGCCGGGCGAGCCAGTCGCGTGCCTCCGCGGTCAGCGCGCGCATGTCGCGGTCCAGTGCGGCGACGGTGGCGGCGTCGGCCTCGCGATAGACCGTGCGGATGAAGTCGTTCTTCACGTCCGCGATCAGCCCGCCGAGCGCGGAGACGACACCGGGCGAGGGCGGCACCACGACGCCCTTCATGTCCAGTTCGCGCGCCAGGAAGCAGGCGAGCATCGGGCCGGCGCCGCCGAAGGCGAACAGATGGAATTCGCGCGGATCGATGGCGAAGCGCGAGACGAGGCCGCTCACCTCCGCGAACATGCCCGAGACGGAGACTTCGACGATCCGTCCGGCCACCGCCTCGATGGAGAGATCGAGGGCGGCGGCGAGCGGCGCGATCGCCTGCCGGGCGGCCTCATGGTCGACCGAGACGGCGCCGAAGCCGAGCGCGCGGTGGCCGATCAGGTTGGCGGCCGCCATGGCGTCCGAGATGGTCGGCCGCGTGCCGCCGCGGCCGTAGCAGGCCGGTCCCGGCGTCGACCCGGCGCTGTCGGGTCCGACCTGGAGCACGCCGAAATCGTCGACCCGGGCGATCGAACCGCCGCCCTGGCCGACGGAAGAGACCGAGACCGACGGGATGTGGACCTGGAAGTCGCCGACCCTCTCGCCGACGCCATATTGCGCCTCGCCGTCGAGGATCACCGCCACGTCGGCGCTGGTGCCGCCGATATCGAGGCTCAGCACCCGGTCGAAGCCGCTCTCGCGGGCGAGCCAGCCGGCTCCGATCACGCCTGAGGCGGTGCCGGACAGGACCATCTGGACGCATTCGGCCCGGGCCTGGTCGAGGCCCATCACGCCGCCGTTGGACTTGGTGATCAGGATCGGCCCGGCCACGCCGGCGCCGCGCAGGGTCGCCTCGAAGCGGTCGAGATAGTGGGCGACGCGCGGGCGGACATAGCCGCTGATCGCCGCCGTCACGGTGCGCTCGTATTCGCGGATGATCGGCCAGGTCTCCGCCGAGCCGATCACCGGCAGGTCGGGGGCAAGGCCGGCGATCAGGGCCGCGACGGCGCGCTCGTTGGCCGGGTTGCGATAGGCGTTCAGGAAGGCGAGCACGATGGCCTCGGCGCCGGCCGCAAGGGCGGCCGCGACCGCGGCGGCGACATCGGCGGCTTCCGGCGCCTGCAGGACCTCGCCGGTCGCCAGCGTGCGCTCGCCGATGCCGAAGACCCGGTCGCGCGGGATCAAGGGCGTGGGTCGGACCGAATAGAGATTGTGGATCTGCGGGATCTTCAGCCGGCCGATCTCGAGCACGTCCTCGAAGCCGCGCGTGGTGAAGAGCGCCAGGCGGGCGCCGTTGCGCTGGATGACGGTGTTGATGCCGACCGTGGTGCCGTGGGTGAAGCGCTCGACGGCCTGCGGATCGATGCCGTCTCGCTCCCCCAGGCGGGCGAGGGCCGCGATCAGTTCCTCGCCCGGCCGGTCAGGGCGGGAGAACACCTTGAGGCTGGCGAGCCGGCCGTCGGCATCGTCCAGCACCGCGAAATCCGTGAAGGAGCCGCCGACATCCACCCCGATCCTGCAGGCCATGCGGTCAATCCTTTTCGGGTGGCGCGGCGTCGCGCGGCCGGGTCCAGGTCATGAAGCGTTCGGGATCGGGCGGCCGGCGATAGCCGGCGCGCTCGTAGACCGCATGGGCGTCGGCGGTGGCCAGCGTCCAGGTGCCGACGGTGGCGAGATCCGGATGGTTGCGGATTTCGGCGGCAAGCCAGCTGGCGAGGCCGCGGCCGCGATGCGCCGGCTGGGTGAAGACATCGCGCAGATAGGCGAAGACCGCATAGTCGGTCAGCACCCGCGCGAAGGCCGCCATGGTGCCGTCCGGGGCATAAATGCCGATCAGCAGCGAATGGGCGAGGCCGCGCTCGAGCTGCGCGCGCGGCATGCCGCGGGCCCAATAGGACTGGTTGGCGAGGAAGTCGTGGACGGCATCAACGTCGATCCGCGCCGGATCGGTGGAGAGGCGGTAGCCGTCGCCGCGCTCCACCTCGAAGAGGCGCGGGAAGACATCACCCGGTCCCGCCGCCGGCCTGCCATCGGTCATCAGATCATCCCCGGTTGGCCGAAATCGGTGCCGTCGACCATACGCTCGTAGCGGAACGGCTGCGGGTCGACGACCGGCCGCGCGCCGGTGACGAGGTCGGCCATCAGCAGGCCGGCGCCGGGGCCGATGCCGAAGCCATGGGCGCTGAAGCCGGAGCAGACATAGAGGCCCGGCTGGCGGCCGATCGGAGACACGACCGGGATCGCATCCGGCGTCATGTCGACCATGCCGCCCCAGGCGAAGGCCGGCTTCAGACCGGCAAGCGCCGGGTAGAGCCGGCCGATCCGCTCCAGGCCGCGCGCGACCAGATGGGCGTCGGGCGCGGGATCGAGCACGCGGTTGCGCTCGAAGGGCGAGACCGTGTCGGCCGTCCAGCGGGCGAAGGATTCCGGTCCGTCGAGAAACTGTCGGCTGATGCCGTAGGTCAGGTTCCGGCGCCGCGCCAGGAAGGTACGCCAGAAGGCGCGCGCCTGCAGCAGGCCCCAGGGCGAGGCCTGCCACTGGCCCTGCCCGTTCAGCCCGACCGTATAGCCGCCGTCGAGCCGGCGCCGCAGCGAGACATTCTCCATCGACAGCCCGCCCTCGATCACCGCCGCGGCGGGCATGGTCGCGAAGCTGGTCGACTTGACGGAGGCCTGCAGGAACTTGATCCCGTGATGGCGCAGGAACATGCCGGTCCAGACGCCGCCGGCCACGACCAGCGCCGCGCAGGCGATCCGCCCGCGCTCCGTGACGACCGCCGACACCCGCCCGCCGGTGGTCTCGAAGCCGCGCGCGGCGCAATTCTGGACGATGACGGCGCCGAGGCGCTGGGCGGCGCGGGCCATGGCCGGCACCGCCAGCCCCGGCTCGGCATGACCGTCGGTCGGCGAATGGACGCCGCCGATCCAGCGGCCGGCATTGCCGGGCAGTCGCTCGGAAACCTCGTCGGCGGTCAGCATGCGGGTGTCGACGCCGTGATCCCGCGCCGCCCGGCCCCAGGCTTCCCAGGTGGCGATGTCGCTCGCGCTGGTGGTGGCGTAGACGAGACCCTTCTCGCGGAAGCCGGTCTCCTCGCCGGTCAGGGCGTTCATCTCGCGCCACAGCTTGAGGCCGACCTGGGCGAGCGGCAACTCCCGCAGATCGCGGTTCTGCTGCCGGCACCAGCCCCAGTTCCGGCTCGACTGCTCGCCGGAGACCACGCCCTTCTCGACGACCGTCACCTGAACGCCGCGCCGGGCCAGTTCGAAGGCCGTCGCGATGCCGCCGATACCGCCGCCGAGCACGACGACCTCGGAACGGGCGGGCAGGCGCTCGGCGCTGGCGACGGGGGTGACCGGGGGAGACATGCCGAAACCTCCTGCCTCGCATCGCTCGCGGGCGGCACCCGGAGGATCGACGGGTCCGGCGGATGCCGGACGGAGCGAGGTTAGGGCTGTGAACGCGGTGCCGCGTGCCGAAGGCGTGGAGGCGACAGCGGATTGTTGCGATTTGCCGTCCCCGGCCGGCCGGATTTGCTGCGGGCCGCGGGTCGTCCCCGCTCGCCCTCAGCCGAGGGCCTGGCTCGCCAGGGCGTAGCGGCGCGGTCCGTCCGGCCGGACACCGCGATAGGGTTCGCGGCCGATCCCCATCGAGGTGACGATGTCGTGGTCGGCCAGGCCGCAGCGCATCAGGAAGGCGAAGAAGTCGCCCTCGGCCTCGGGCGTGTCGCAGCGCAGGAACTGGCCCACATGGGCGGCGGCATGCGGCGCCGCGACCGCGATCGCGTCGGCATCGCCGGCTGCCACGACGGGTCCGATCACATGGCCGCGCCCGAAGCGCCGGCACAGCGCAAAGGCCGCCGGCTGGCCGTCGCGGATGAGCATCGTGCCTTCGGCCTCGTCGAGCAGGCGCGCCAGCATCGGCGCGCGATCCATGCCGGTCGCCGACCGGTCGAGGGCGACAACCGCGCCCAGATCGTCCGGGCCGATCGGCCGGATCGTGGCGCCGTCCGGGGTCGGCAGATCGGGCGGCGCGAGGGCTTCGCCCTGGCATTGGTGGATCGGGCGTTCGTGGACGAAGTCGAGCGATCGGTAGAGGCGGCGAGCCACGCGGGTTGCGGTCAGCGCCAGACGACGGCCCTCGTTGCGCCGCATCGCCTCGCTCATCAGCCACCGCCCGGCGCCCAGCTCCTGCAGCCGCGGCGAGGTGATCATCATGCCGATCATGGTCGCGTCCGGGCCGTAGTGCATCCACATCACCGAACCGACCACCCGGCCGATCTCGTCGACGGCGGCCAGGCCCTGGCCGAGATCGCGCAGCATCTGCCAGTCGCTTGCACGGTGCGGCCAGCCGACTCCGATCGACAGCGCGTGCAGCGCCTCGAGGTCGACCGCCGCGATGTCGGTCAGCGTCAGTTCGAATGCGTCGAGGGTGAAGGTGACGTTCGGTTCCACCCGGCGGCCTCCGTTGCCGCGCGCCTCCCAGCGAGGACACGGCGCCATGGAAAGTGGTACCGCAAGCCGACGACAGAATGCACCGTCTTTGCCCGGCATTTCGGCATCGTGCACCGGATCCGGGCCGGCAAACGGCGTGCGAAAGGTTGCGCCACGCATAGACTGGCGGCGCGCAACGAGGCGGGAGCGGGTATGACGGTCGAAGACATCCTGGCGCGGCTGATCGCGGTTCCGTCCGTGGTCGGCCGGCCCAACGCCGCCGTCGTCGATCTCGTCGCCGACCTCCTGGACGGAACCGGCGCGCGCGTCACCGTGCTGCCCGGTCCCGAGGGCGACCGCGCCAACCTGTTCGCCACGCTCGGCCCCGCCGACCGGCCCGGCCTGATCCTGTCCGGCCATACCGACGTGGTCCCGGCCGGGGAGCCGGACTGGCGATCCGATCCGTTCCGCCTGACCGCGGAGGGCGACCGCCTGGTCGGCCGCGGCACCAGCGACATGAAGGGCTTCCTGGCTGCGGCGATCGCGGCGATGCGCGGCCTCGCCGGTCGCGACCTGCAACGGCCGATCCATCTCGCCTTCTCGTATGACGAGGAGGCGGGCTGCCGCGGCGTGCCGCACATGATCGCGCGGCTGCCGGACCTGTGCGCCACGCCGGCGGCGGCCGTGATCGGCGAGCCGAGCGGTCTGGTGCCGATCCTCGGCCACAAGGGCAAGGCGGCGGCACGCATCACGATCCACGGCCGGTCCGGCCATTCCTCGCGGCCGGACCTCGCGCTCAATGCCGTCCATGCCATGACGGAGGTGCTGGCGTTCGCGCTGGCGTCGGAGGCGGTCTGCAAGGTCGGTCCGCTCGACACCGATTTCGCCCCGCCCTGGTCGACGGTCCAGATCGGCATCGTCGCAGGTGGCGAGGCGCTCAACGTCATCCCGGCCACCTGCCGGGCGGAACTCGAGGCGCGCGCCGTGCCGGGCGTCTTGCCGGCGGCCCTGCTCGAGCCGGTGCGGGCCGCACTGGCCGGGCTGGAGGCGCGCGGCTTCACCACCGCGTGGGACTGGATCGCCGACTATCCAGGCCTCGCCCTGCCGCGCGACGCGGACATCGCCCGGCGTCTCGCCGCGCTGACCGGACAGACACCGATCGCGGCCGTCAGCTACGGCACCGAGGCAGGTCTGTTCCAGGCGGCCGGCATCGACGCGATCGTCTGCGGCCCCGGCGACATCGCGCGCGCCCACAAGGCGAACGAATATATCGAGCGCGCCGAACTCGAAGCCGCCCGGGCCCTGATCGAGCGGCTGTGCCTGGATTTCGCCGCCTGACCGTCTCCCCCGTCCATCCCGTCGCGACGCCGTCCGCGGAGGCCCCGCCATGACCTTCCTGTTCAATTCCGACGCGGTGCGGGCGCGCATCTTCGCCGCCCGCTTCGCCGAGGCGCTGCCCGGCCTGCGCTTCGCCGTGCCGGACGACGCCGTCCCGCCCGAGGAGGTCCGCTACCTGATCACCTGGACGCTGCCGCCGGACCTGCCGCGCTATGTCAATCTGGAGATCCTGTTCTCGATCGGGGCCGGCGTCGACCAGTTCAACGTCGACGACGTGCCGGCCCATGTGCGCGTGGTGCGCATGGTCGAGGACGGCATCGTCCGCATGATGCAGGAATATGCCAGCCTGGGCGTGCTCGCCCTGCATCGCGACCTCGCCGGCTATCTCGGCCAGCAGCGCGATGCGGTCTGGCGCCACCGTGCCGTGCGGCCGGCGTCCGAGCGGCGCGTCTCGGTGCTCGGTCTCGGCCTGCTCGGCCGCGCGGTGCTCGACAGGCTGAAGCCGTTCGGCTTCCCGCTCGCCGGATGGAGCCGGTCCGCCCAGACGATCGAGGGCGTCGCCTGCCACGCCGGCCCCGAGGGGCTCGCCCGGATGCTGCCGGAGACCGACATCCTGGTCTGCCTGCTGCCGCTGACCGCCGAGACGACCGGCATCCTCGACGCGAAGCTCTTCGCCGCGCTCGCCCCCGGCGCCGGCCTGGTCCATGCCGGCCGCGGCCCGCAGCTCGACCAGACCGCGCTGATCGAGGCGCTCGACCGCGATCACCTGTCGGGCGCGGTCATCGACGTGACCGATCCGGAGCCGCTGCCGGCCGATCATCCGCTCTGGCGCCACCCAAAGGTGATCCTGACCCCGCATGTCGCCAGCTTCACGCAGCCGGACGGTGCCGCCCGGGCTGTGATCGAGAATATCCGCCGCCACGAAGCGGGTCTGGACCCCATCGGCCTCGTCGACCGCCGCCGCGGTTACTGATAGGAAGCCCTTCCCGACACTCGGAGATTTCCATGTCCCTGCTGAAGCCGATCACGCCCAATCCGACCTTCGAACCGGTCGCCTCCAAGGCCCAGCCCGAACGCCTCGTCGCCGGCGATCCGGCCTTCCTGACCTGGCAGCAGGACGAGGCGCGCGACGGTCAGGTGCGCACCGGCGTCTGGGAGGCGAGCCCGGGCGAGTATCGTTCGATCAAGGGCGAGAATTTCGAGTTCTGCCACATCCTGTCCGGCCTGGTGGAGATCGCCGAGGACGGCGGCGAGACCCGCACCTTCCGGGCCGGCGACAGCTTCGTTCTGAAGCCCGGCTTCGTCGGCACCTGGAAGACGATCGAGACCGTGCGCAAGATCTGGGTCGTGGTCGGCTGAGGCCTGCCTCGGAACAATGCGCTGCGCCGGGCCCCGAAAAAGGATCGGGGCGCCGGCAACGCCTGACGCCTCGGCGGAAACTGCCGCGGCGGGCCGGTCATGGTGGGGCCTCCCTCCCGATCCGGAAACCGCCCGTGACGCTCAGCTTCGATCCCGACCTGATCGCCTGTCGGCCCGCCCATTTCATCGGCGGCGAGCGGATCGCCGCCACCGACGGCCTCGACCTGAAACGCCCGTCCGACGCCGTATCCTTCGCGGCCTGTCCGATCGCCGGTCCGGATTTGGTCGACCGCGCCGTCGCGGCGGCCCAGTCCGCCCTGGCGGCCAGCGGCTGGGGCCGGGCGCGGCCGCGCGAGCGGACCAACGCGCTGCATCGCTGGGCCGACCTGATCGAGCGCCACGCCGTCGAACTGGCCCGGCTCGAAGCGGTCGCTTCGACGCGCCCGATCGCCGAGCTGATGGCCGGCGACATTCCGATCTCGGCCGAGCAGATCCGCTTCTTCGCGGAATTCGCCGACAAGGAGGGCGGCGATCTGGTGCCGACCGGCGACGACAGCCTCGGCCTGATCGCCAGCGAGCCCTATGGCGTCGTCGGCGCCATCACGCCCTGGAACTTCCCGCTCTCCATGGCCGCCTGGAAGCTCGGCCCGGCGCTCGCCGCCGGCAATGCGGTCGTGCTGAAGCCCTCCGAGATGACCCCCTTCGCCACCGTCCGCATGGCCGAACTGTCGGTCGAGGCGGGCCTTCCGGCCGGTCTGATCAATGTCGTGCTCGGCGACGGACCGGTCACCGGCACCGCCATCACCGGCCATCCGGGCATCGCCAAGGTCAGCTTCACCGGCTCGACCGGCGCCGGGTCGGCGATCATGGCCAATGTGGCGCGGACCGGCGTGAAGCCGATGACGCTGGAACTCGGCGGCAAGAGCCCGCAGGTCGTGTTCGCCGATGCCGATCTCGACAGGACGATCGCCGCCATCGCGCGCAGCATCCTGGCCAATGCCGGTCAGGCCTGCGTCGCCGGCACCCGGCTGATCGTCGAGGCGAGCGTCGCCGAGGCGGTTGCGGACGGGATCGCGGCGGCCATGCGGTCCGTCCGGCCGGGACCGACCTGGGACGCGGCGAGCGGCTACAGCCCGATCATCTCGGAACGCCAGATCGCCCGCATCGGTAGCCTCGTCGATGCCACGGTGGCGCGCGGCGCGACCTGCCGGACCGGCGGCGCCCGCATGGACCGGCCGGGCTATTTCTTTGCGCCGACCCTGATCGAGGGCGTCGATGCCGGCTCGCCGGCGGTGACGGAGGAGATCTTCGGCCCGGTCCTGACCGTGGAGCCCTTCCGCGACGAGGAGGAGGCCTATGCGATGGCCGATCACCCGACCTATGGTCTGGCCGCCGGGGTCTTCACGCGCGATCTGGCACGCGCCGTGCGGGCGAGCCGCCGGCTGCAGGCCGGCACGGTCTGGGTCAACCGATACGGCCGCTCGCGCGACCACATCCTGCCGACCGGCGGGTTCAAGAGTTCCGGGATCGGCAAGGATCTCGGCCGCGACGCCTACCGGGCCAACCGGCGGGAAAAGAGCGTGCTGATCGGGCTATAGGACCGGGCCGAACCGGCCGCGATCGCGCGGGCGGGCGGACGGTCCATCATCGAGGCAGGGAGGAAGGCGACCATGAAGAGCTATCGCATTGCGCTCGTTCCGGGCGACGGCATCGGCCGCGATGTCACCGACGCGGCCTGGCAGGTGCTGGAACGGGCCGCGCGCGGTGCCGGATTCGGACTGGAGGGGACCGCCTTTCCGTGGTCCTGCGCCCACTACAAGGAGACGGGCGCGATGATGCCGGACGACGGCATCGCCACGCTGCGCGGCTTCGATTCGATCCTGCTCGGCGCCGTCGGCTGGCCCGCCCAGGTGCCCGACAACGTCTCCCTGCACGGCCTCCTGCTGCCGATCCGCAAGGCCTTCGTGCAATATGCCAATGTCCGGCCGCACCGCCTGCTGCCGGGCGTGGTCGGCCCGCTGCGCAAGACCGAGTTCGACATTCTGTGCATCCGCGAGAATACCGAAGGCGAATATGCCGGCGCCGGCGGCCGGGTACATCGCGGCGGGCCGGACGAGGTCGCGGTCGAGACCTCGGTCTTCACCCGCAAGGGCGTCGAGCGCATCCTGCGCTTCGGCTTCGAGCAGGCGCGCCGCCGCACCGGCCGGCTCGCCTCCGTGACCAAGTCCAACGCGCAGAAATACTCGATGGTGTTCTGGGACGAGATCACCGAGGCGCTGGCGCCCGAATATCCCGATGTGACGGTGACCAGCTACCATATCGACGCCATGGCGGCGCGCATGGTGATGGCGCCCGAAAGCCTCGACGTGGTGGTCGCCTCCAACCTGTTCGGCGACATCCTGACCGATCTCGGCGCGGCCATCCAGGGCGGCCTCGGCTATGCGGCCTCCGCCAATCTGGTGCCGGACCTGAGCGCCCCGTCGATGTTCGAGCCGGTGCACGGCTCGGCGCCCGACATCGCCCATCTCGGCATCGCCAACCCGATCGCGGCGATCTGGTCCGGCGCCATGATGCTGGAGCATCTCGGCGAGCAGGCGGCCGCGGACGCGATCATGGCGGCCATCTCGGCGACCACGGCACGCGGCATCGGCACCGTCCAGGGCCGCGAGAAGACCGGCGAGATCACCGCCGCGGTGCTGGCCGCGCTCGGCTGATCCGGTCGGTTGAGCCGACAAGATGCAAGGGCAGGCCTGCGGCGCGCCCTCGCATCGGACGTCACTGGAAGCGGTCGAGGGTCTTGTACCAGAGGCCGACCAGCGGCAGGAACCAGGGCTGGCCGAGATGGCCCGGAATGGCCGGCCAGTCGAGCCCGGCGAGCGGGTTGGTATCGGGCCGGCCCAGGATGGCGTCGGCGATGCGGATGCCCATCTCGGTCGACATCTGCGCGCCGTGGCCCGAATAGCCCATGGCGTACCAGACGCCGTCGGCGCGGCCCGCGCGGGGAAAGCGATCCTGCGTCATGTCGACCAGGCCGCCCCAGCAATAGTCGAGCTCGACATGGGCCAGTTGCGGGAAGATCGTCGCCAGGCTCGCCTTCAGGACCGCGCCGCTCTTGGCGTCGGAGCGCTGATCGGAAAAGGCCGTGAAGCGGGCGCGGCCGCCCCAGATCAGCCGGTTGTCGGGCGCCAGGCGGAAATAGTTGCCGACATTCATCGAGTTGACGCAGGTCCGGTTGCCCGGCAGCACCGCCGCGACTTCCGCTGCCGTGAGCGGCCGCGTCGCCACGATGAAGCTGCCGACATTGACCAGCCGGCGCTTGAACCAGCCGAACGGCCCGGACGTGTAGGCGCCGGTCGCCACGAACACGTCGCGCGCGGTGAGCGTGCCGCGCGGGGTGGTCAGCTCGGTCATCCCGTCGACGGTCCGGCGTGCCGTCACCGGCGCCTGCTCGAACAGGACCGCGCCGCGCCGCCGGGCGGCTTCGGCGAGGCCGACGGCGTAGCGGCCCATATGCATCATGCCGCTCTTCTTCGACAGCATGGCGCCGTGGAAGGCGTCGGTGCCGACCTCATGGGCGAGATCGGCCTTGGACAGGAACGCGGTGTCGGGGTCGACCTCGCGGTGGATGACCTCGAAATTGGCCCGGAGCCCGGCGACATGCTTCGGCTTGGAGGCGAGCTTCAGCTTGCCGGCGCGGCGGAAGGCGCAGTCGATGCCTTCCTCGGCCACGATCGCCTCGATCCGGTCGACCGAGGCGTCGAAGGCGCGGTAGAGGGCATGCGCGCGCTCGGCGCCGAGATGCGCCTTGGCGGCGACGTAGCTGTGCGCGATGCCGTTGTTGAGATGGCCGCCATTGCGCCCGGAGGCGCCGGAGCCGACCGTATTCGCCTCCAGGAGCGCCACGCGGGCGCCGCCCATCGCGAGCTGACGGGCGGCGGCGAGGCCCGTGAAGCCCCCGCCCACCACGGCCACGTCGTAGCGGCCTTCGACCGGACCGTCGGCCCCGCCGGTGAAGGCCGGGGCTGTGTCATGCCAGTAGGAGAGGAGCTTCATCGGGCGGATCTCACAGGCCGACGACGGCGGGCAGGCCGGAAATGTCGGCGATCTCGACATAGCCATAATAGGGATTGGCCGGCTCGTGGCCGCGATTGACCCAGACCTTGTTCTTGATGCCGAGATCGTGCGCCGACATCAGATCGTAGCGGAACGAAGACGAGCAGTGCAGCACGTCCTCCGGGCCGCAGCCGAGCATGTCGAACATGTATTCGAAGGCCTGGAAGCGCGGCTTGTAGGCCTGCGCCTGCTCGGCCGTGTAGACGGCGTGGAACGGCGCGCCGAGCTTGGCGACATTGTGCGGGATCTGCGCGTTCATGGCATTGGACAGGATCACCAGCGGGATCTCCTTGGCCACCTTGGCGAGGCCGGCCGGCACGTCCGGATGCGGACCCCAGGTCGGCACCTGCTCGTAGATCCAGGCGGCATCCTCGGCCCGGAACGCGACGCCATTCTTGCGGCAGGTCCGCTCGACCGCGTTGTGCACCACCTCCGCATAGGGCTTCCAGGCGCCCAGGATCTCGTCGAGCCGATAGGCCGAGAAATCGCGGATGAAGGCGGTCATGCGGGCCTCGTCCAGCGTGGCGCCGTAGATCGCCCGGGCGGCATCGGCCATCTGGTAGAAGATCAGCGTGCCGTGGCAGTCGAAGGTCACGTATTTCGGGCGGAAGCGGCTCATGACGGGGTCCTTGGGGCCGATGGCGGGATGTCCACGCCATCATAGGAGCCCGCGCCCATGCGCCCGCGCCGCAGTCGGGCCGGAGGAAAGCACATCCTGCCGAATGGTCGCCGGGGCTCGGCAGAGAGTTGCGACCCGGCCGCGAGACGGATCGCCGTCCCCGACCGGGCTCGCCGGACTGCGGCCGGCGCGTCCGAAATAAACTGCGGTGCCGCGTCCGGCGGACGGCCGAAGATGTCGCCGGACCGGAAAGCTCGACCGGAAACGCCACGCCGGCCGGGCTACCAAGGAGGCAACCCCTCCTCCTGCCGGACCCGCCGATGGCCGATACCCCGATCGCATTCCAGGACTTCGCCGAACCGCATCTGGACGGCGCCCACAGGCTCTCCGTCGAGGCGCGCTGGCCGCATCGGCGCGAGGACTGGGCGCTGGTCATGGACCTGAGCCACGGCGTCGCCGCGCTCGACGGCGAGCGGGTCGTCGGCACCGCCTTCGTCACCCCGTTCGGGCCGGCCGCGACGATCAACATGGTGATCGTCGCCGAGGCGATGCGCGGACGCGGGCTCGGCCGGGCGCTGATGGAGCGGGTCCTGGCGGCGGCGGGACCGCGGGTGACCCGCCTGACCGCCACCGCCGACGGCCTGCCGCTCTACGAAAAGCTCGGCTTCCGGCCCACCGGCATGATCCACCAGCACCAGGGCATCCCGTCCGGGCTGCCGCCGGTGCCCGACCCTGTCGCCTGGGCGGAGACGCCCGATCTCGACGCGCTCGCGGCGCTCGACCGGGTCGCCTCGGGCATGGAGCGCCGTCCGCTCCTCGAGCGCCTTGCTGGATTGGGCCGCTTCGCCGTCCTGACCGACGGCGGCGGCGCGGTCACCGGCTTCGCGGCCTTGCGCGCCTTCGGCCGCGGCGAGGTGATCGGTCCGGTCGTCGCGCCGGACCCGCAAGGCGCCATGGCGCTGATCGATTTCGTGATCGCGAACCGCCCCGGCGCCTTCCTGCGCGTCGACACGCCCGATCCGGCGGCCTTGTCCGCCTTTCTCGAATCCCGCGGCCTGGCCAAGGCCGGCGACGGCATCCCGATGATCCGCAGCGGGAACACGCCCGCCGACAACGGACCTGCGCCGGCCGGGCCGGCCGTGAAGACCTATGCCCTGGCCAGCCAGGCCCTCGGTTGAACCGGAGTTTCGCCATGCTCAGCAATTCCCTGGTCGAACTCGACCGCGCCCATCTGATCCACCCGGTCGCCTCCTATCGCGGCCACGAGAAGGCCGGCGTGCGCGTGCTGCGCTCGGCGCGCGGTGCGACCGTCACCGATGGCGCCGGCCAGCAGCTGCTCGACGGCTTCGCCGGCCTCTGGTGCGTCAATCTCGGCTACGGCGTCGAGAGCGTGGTCGAAGCCGCCGCGCATCAGATGCGCGAACTCTCCTATGCGACCGGCTATTTCAGCCTCGGTTCGGAGCCGGCCATCCGGCTCGCCGCCGAACTCGCCGAGCGCACCCCGGGCGATCTCGACCATGTCTATTTCACGCTCGGCGGATCGGACGCGGTCGATTCCACGGTGCGCTTCGTGCGCTACTACCAGCGCGCCCGCGGCAAGCCGGAGAAGGACCAGTTCATCTCGCTGGAGCAGGGCTACCACGGCTCCTCGACCGTCGGCGCCGGCCTGACCGCGCTGCCGGCCTTCCATGCCGGCTTCGGGCTGCCGTATGACTGGCAGCATAAAATTCCGTCGCACTATCTCTACCGCAATCCGGTCGGCTCCGATCCGCAGGCCGTCATCGCCGCCTCGGTGGCGCAGCTGCACGCCAAGGTCGCCGAGATCGGCGGGCCGGAGCGGGTCGCGGCCTTCTATGCCGAGCCGATCCAGGGTTCCGGCGGCGTACTGGTGCCGCCGGACGGCTGGATGAAGGCGATGCGCGAGGCCTGCCGCGCGCTCGACATCCTGTTCGTCGCCGACGAGGTGATCACCGGCTTCGGCCGCACCGGCCCGCTCTTCGCCTGCGCGGACGAGGGCATCGTTCCGGACCTGATGACCGTCGCCAAGGGTCTGACCTCCGGCTACGTGCCGATGGGCGCGGTGTTCATGACCAACCACGTCTACGACACCATCGCGGACGGGGCGGGCGCGGCCGCCGTCGGGCACGGCTACACCTATTCGGCCCACCCGGTCAGCGCCGCCGTGGGGCTCGAAGTGCTGCGGCTCTACGAGGCCGGCGTCCTGGAAAACGGCCGCAAATCCGGTCGCCGGCTGATGGAGGGGCTCGCCAGCCTCGCCGATCACCCGCTGGTCGGCGACGTGCGCGGCCGCGGCATGCTGGCGGCGGTCGAACTGGTGGTCGACAAGGCCGCCCGCACGCCCCTGCCGGCGGCCAGCGAGCCGGCGCGCCGCATCTTCGACCGCGCCTGGGCCAACGGGCTGGTCATCCGCGCCTTCGGCAACGGCGCGATCGGCTTCGCGCCGCCGCTCTGCGCCACCCTGGCGGAGATCGACGCCATGGTCGAACGGACCCGCCGCACGCTCGATCAGACGCTCGAGGATCCGGACGTGCGCGCCGCCATGGCGTGAGCCGGTCGCGGCGCTTCGGCCGGCATTTCGGCCGATATGTTGGAATGCCGCGCGATTCGAAATTTTGTGCCGAACCGCTTCGCGCATTCAGCGGATAAGGCGCACGTCCCTTGGGGAAACTCCTGAGGGCGCGATCGGAAGAAATCCGCTCCAGCCGGCCATCGCCAGGAGGTCCCCGGGTGTCCAAGAGTTTCGCCGATTTCCGGTACCTGACCTTCGACGTGGTCGGCACCCTGATCGACTTCGAGGGCGGCATCACCGGTACGCTCGCCGAGATCGGCCGGGAGGCGGGCGTCGCGGTCGACGGCGAGGCCGCGCTGGCGCTTTACCGGGCGGCCCGCTACATGCCGGAGGCGCAGCGCTTCCCCGACGATCTCGCCCGCGTCTACGGCGTCATCGCCCCGAAGCTCGGCCTTCCCGCCGGTGAGGAATTCGGCGCGCGGCTGCGTGACGGGGCTGCGACCTGGTCGGCCTTCCCGGACAGCGCCGCGGCGCTCGCCCGGCTGGCCCGGCACTACCGCCTGATCGCCATGACCAACGCGCAGCGCTGGGCCTTCGAGCATTTCGCCCGGACCCTGGGCAACCCGTTCCATGCCGGTTTCACGGTCGACGATACCGGCACAGAGAAGCCCGATCCGGAATTCTTCCGCCACGTCTTCCGCTTCGTCGAGAGCGAGGGCGCCACGCCGGACCAGATCCTGCACGTGGCGCAGAGCCAGTATCACGACATCGGCATCTCGCGCCGCCTCGGCATGACCAACTGCTGGATCGAGCGCCGTCACGCCCAGCCCGGCTACGGCGGCACGATCGAGCCCGAGCGCTTCACCGAGCCCGACTTCCATTTCACCTCGATGGCGGCCCTGGCCGATGCCGTCGAGGCCAGCCTGCCGGCCTGATCAGCCGGATCGCGCAAATCCGATCGAACGGTGGGCATCCGCCCGCGGAACCACGAAAGGGGAACGTCGTGACCGACAAGTTCGCATCCCACTGGACCAAGTCCGACGACGCCATGGTCGAGCACGCGCTTCGCCACGGCGCGACCCGCCGCGATCTCATCAAGATGCTGATGGCCGGCGGCCTCACCGCGGCCGCGGGCGGCCTGGTCATCGGCCGCGCCACCTCGGCGCTGGCGGCGACCCCGGTTTCCGGCGGCACCCTGAAGGCGGCCGGCTGGTCGTCCTCCACCGCCGACACGCTCGACCCGGCCAAGGCCTCGCTGTCGACCGACTATGTCCGCTGCTGCGCCTTCTACAACCGTCTCACCTTCCTGGACGAGACCGGCGTGCCGCAGATGGAGCTCGCCGAGAGCATCGACTCCAAGGACGGCAAGGTCTGGACCGTCAAACTGCGCAAGGGCGTCACCTTCCATTCCGGCAAGACCCTCTCGTCCGCCGACGTGATCTATTCGCTGAAGCGCCATCTCGACCCGGCGACCGGTTCGAAGGTCAACGCGATCGCCAAGCAGATGACCGGCTTCAAGGCGGTCGACGATCTGACCGTCGAGATCACGCTGGCCGAGTCCAACGGCGATCTGCCGACCATCCTGTCGCTGCATCACTTCATGATCATCGCCGACGGCACCACCACCTTCGCCAAGGCGAACGGCACCGGCGCCTTCGTGTGCGAGAACTTCGAGCCGGGCGTCCGTTCGATCGGCGTGAAGAACAAGAACTACTTCAAGTCCGGCGTCGTTCATCTCGACAGCTTCGAGTTCTTCGCCATTCCGGACGACGCCGCGCGCATCAACGCGCTGCTCGCCGGCGACATCCAGCTCGCGGCCTCGATCAACCCGCGCAACATCCGCCTGGTCGAAGGCCAGCCGGGCGTGGTCCTGTCCAAGACCACCGCCGGCAACTACACCAACCTGAACATGCGCCTCGACATGACGCCGGGCGACAAGGCCGACTTCGTCGCCGGCATGAAGTATCTGATCAACCGCGAGGCGATCCAGAAATCCGCACTGCGCGGCCTCGCCGAGATCGCCAACGACCAGCCGGTCTCGCCGGCGAACCGCTACCACAATGCCAGCCTGAAGCCGAAGGCGTTCGATCCCGAGAAGGCCAAGTTCCACTTCCAGAAGGCCGGCCTGATCGGTCAGGAAATCCCGATCGTCTGCTCCGACGCGGCCTCCTCGTCGGTCGACATGGCGACCATCGTGCAGTCCGCCGGCCAGGCGATCGGCATGAAGTTCGATCTGAAGCGCGTCCCCTCGGACGGCTACTGGTCGAACTACTGGTTGAAGGCGCCGGTCCATTTCGGCAACATCAACCCGCGGCCGACCCCCGACATCCTGTTCTCGCTGCTCTACGCCTCGTCGGCGCCGTGGAACGAGAGCCAGTACAAGTCGGAGAAGTTCGACCGCATGCTGATCGAGGCGCGCGGCTCGCTCGACGAGGCCAAGCGCAAGCAGATCTACGGCGAGATGCAGGTCATGGTGGCCGAGGAAGCTGGCACGGCGATCCCGGTCTACATCTCCAACGTCGATGCGATCTCGTCCAAGCTGCAGGGCCTCAAGGCCAATCCGCTCGGCGGCATGATGGGCTACGCCTTCGCCGAATATGTCTGGCTGGCCTGACCGGCCGACCGTCGCCGGCGCGCTGCGGCGCCGGTGACCGCCTTGCGCGGCCGGGGTTCGAACCCCGGTCGCGCCGTTCCGACGACGGACGAGACCTGAGCCGGTCCCGCATCCGGACCGTCCGCGGCGCCGGCCGATTCTATCCCGGTGCCCTGCGGGAACCGCCATCCGGGCGCGCACCTCCGGGATGCGCGATCCGCCCGGTTCCGGCCCGCTCCTTGCTAAGCGAAACTGCGAATCGAGACCATCGTCGAGGCCGGCATGCGGTATGGTTACCGCAGCGGGCACGCCGATCCTGTGGCCGAACGAAGGGAGCGCGGATGAAAGCCAGGATACCGTCCCTGATCGCAGGACGCCTGCTGATCGCGCTGTTCACGATGGTGGTCGTGTCCTTCACGGTCTTCGCCGCGACCGCGATCCTGCCCGGCGACGTGGTCGAGATCCTGCTCGGCCAGGCGGCGACGCCCGAGGCGGTCGCCGGCCTCCGGACCGCGATGCATCTCGACGAGCCGGCCCTGGTCCGTTTCGGCCACTGGCTGGCCGGCCTCGCCACCGGCGATCTCGGCACCTCCTATGCCAACCACCTGCCGATCGCGCAGCTGATCGGCGGCCGGCTGGTCTCCTCCCTGAAGCTCGCCGGGCTGACCGCGCTGTTCTCGGTGCCGATCGCCCTGACGCTCGGCATCACGGCCGCCGCCATGCGCGGCTCGATCTACGATCGGACGGTCTCGATGCTGACCATCGGGGTCATCTCGGTGCCGGAATTCATGGTCGCGACCAGCGCGGTGCTGATCTTCGCCGTCTGGCTGAAATGGCTGCCGGCCCTGTCGATCGCCCGCGACGTGTCGACCTTCGGCGAACTCCTGAAGATCTACGCCATGCCGATCATGACGCTGAGCTTCGTCATCTCGGCCCAGATGATCCGCATGACCCGCGCCGCCGTGATCGAGGCCCTGCAGAGCCCCTATGTCGAGATGGCCATCCTCAAGGGCGCCTCGCCGGCGCGCGTCGTGCTGCGCCATGCCCTGCCCAACGCCATCGGGCCGATCGTCAACGCGGTCGCACTCTCGCTGTCCTACCTGCTCGGCGGGGTGATCATCGTCGAAACCATCTTCAACTATCCGGGCATCGCCAAGCTGATGGTCGATGCGGTCGCGACCCGCGACCTGCCGCTGATTCAGACCTGCGCCATGATCTTCTGCCTCGTCTACCTGCTCCTGACCACGACCGCCGACATCCTCGCCATCCTGGCCAATCCGAGGCTCCGCTGATGGCCGTCCTGTCGCATCATATCGGCCGCTGGACCGGCTACCGCGTCAACGGCGTCGGCCTGGCGAGCTTCGCCGTCGTGCTGGCCTGGGCGATCGTCGCGATCGCGGCGCCTTGGATCACGCCGCACGGGGTCGGCGAGATCGTCGACTACGACTATTTCGGCCCGCTGACCGCGAAATTCCCGCTCGGCACCGACTATCTCGGCCGCGACATGCTGTCCCGCGTGCTGATGGGCGCGCGCTACACGGTCGGCATCTCGCTCGCCGCGGTGGCGATCGCCTGTTTCGCCGGCGTCTCGCTCGGCATGGCGGCGGCGGTGATGGGCGGCTGGGCGGATTCGGCGCTGAGCCGGCTTCTGGATGCGCTCAACTCGATCCCCAGCAAGCTGTTCGGCCTCGTCGTGGTCGCCGGCGTCGGCTCCTCGATCCCGGTCCTGATCATGACGCTGGCGATCATCTACACGCCGGGCGCCTTCCGCTTCGCCCGGGCGCTCGCCGTCAACGTCAACACGATGGACTTCATCACCGTGGCGCGCATCCGCGGCGAAAGTCTCGGCTATCTGATCGGATCGGAGATCCTGCCGAACATCGTCGGGCCGGTCTTCGCCGATGTCGGGCTGCGCTTCGTGTTCATCGTGCTGCTCCTGTCAGGCCTCTCCTTCCTGGGCCTCGGCGTGCAACCGCCGAATGCCGACTGGGGCGCGCTGGTGCGCGAGAATATCGGCGGCCTGTCCTTCGGCGCGCCGGCCGTGATGGCGCCGTCGCTGGCCATCGCCAGCCTGACGATCGGAGTCAATCTCCTGATCGACAACCTGCCGCAGAAGATCCGGGACCGGAGCGCGTGATGGCGACGATCGTTGAGATTCGCGACCTCGAGGTCGAGGCGACCACCGATGCCGGGCGCAGGGTCGAGATCATCCGCAAGGTCGGCTTCACGATCGAGGACGACGAGATCGTCGCCCTGATCGGCGAAAGCGGCTCGGGCAAGTCGACCATCGCGTTGACGCTGATGGGCTATACCCGGCCCGGCTGCCGCATCTCCGGCGGCTCGGTCACGGTCGGCGGCAAGGACATGGTGCGGCTCTCCGAGCGCGAGCGGCAGGCGATCCGCGGCACCGATGTCGCCTATGTGCCGCAGAGCGCGGCGGCGGCCTTCAATCCGGCCAGCACCATCATGGACCAGGTGATCGAGGTCACCCGCATCCATGGCCTGATGTCCGACGCCGAGGCGCGCATCCGCGCCGTCGAACTGTTCCGCGCCCTGTCGCTGCCCGAGCCCGACACGATCGGCGACCGCTATCCGCATCAGGTCTCCGGAGGCCAGTTGCAGCGGCTCTCCGCCGCCATGGCGCTGATCGGCGGCCCGAAGCTGATGATCTTCGACGAGCCGACCACCGCGCTCGACGTGACCACCCAGATCGAGGTTCTGCGCGCCTTCAAGGCGGTCATGAAGCGCGGCGGCATGGCCGGGGTCTATGTCTCGCACGATCTTGCCGTGGTGGCGCAGATCGCGGACCGGATCGTCGTGCTCAAGGCCGGGGAGATCCAGGAGATCGGCACCACGGCGGCGATCCTGGAGCGGCCGCAGCATCCCTATACGCGCGAACTGCTCGCCGCCTTCGCCCCCAACCGGGCCGTGCCGGCGACGACCGAGGCGGCCGTCCATCCGCATCCGCTCTTGGAACTCTCCGGCGTCATCGCCGGCTACGGCCGCGTCATGTCCGACGGCATGCCGGCCGTACCTGTCGTGCGCGACGTGACCCTGTCGCTCGCCGCCGGCCGCAATCTCGGCATCATCGGCGAATCCGGTTGCGGCAAGTCGACGCTTGCCCGCGTCATCGCCGGCATCGTGCCGCGCGCCCGCGGCCATATCCTGTTCGACGGCAAGGAACTCGCCGCCGATGCCGGCGCCCGCTCGCGCGACGAACTGCGCAAGCTGCAGATCGTGTTCCAGTCCGCCGACACCGCGCTCAATCCGATGAAGTCGGTCGACGAGATCCTCGGCCGTCCGATCACCTTCTATCACGGCATCGGCGGCGCCGAGCGGCAAGCCCGCGTCGACCGGCTGCTCGACATGGTCCACCTGCCGCGCAGCCTGCGCCACCGGCGGGCGACGGAACTGTCCGGCGGCCAGAAGCAGCGCGTCAATCTCGCCCGGGCGCTCGCCGCCGAGCCGCGCCTGATCCTGTGCGACGAGATCACCTCCGCGCTCGACACCGTCGTGGCGGCGGCGATCATCGACCTGCTCAAGGAACTGCAGCGCGAACTCGGCGTCTCCTACCTGTTCATCAGCCACGACCTGAACACCGTGCGGGCGATCTGCGACGAGGTCGCGGTCATGTACAAGGGCGAGAAGATCGAACAGGCCGCCCCGGACCAGCTCGGCGGCCCGGACAGCCACCCCTATTCCCGCCTCCTCTACGCCTCGGTCCCCAAACTCGACCCGACCTGGCTCGACAGCCTCGACCGCGATCCGGAACTCGTGAAGGCGTTCGGCGGGCGGTAGGCGGGGGATACATCCGGCAGGGAGACGGGTAGCCAATCGGAGTCCCTGACTGGCGGACTGCGGAGCGGGACCCATCCCCCTCAACCGCAATCCCGGCCGCAGCGAAGCGGAGAGCCGGGACCCACTCCGCTGGCGACTTGCCGTAAGACCATGCTTTCATTGATGATCTTGATGCGGCTGTGAGGTGAATGGGTCCCGGATCGGCGGCCCTTCGGGCCTTGTCCGGGATTGCGGTTTGGGGGATTGCCCAGGGACAATTCACCACCGGCTACCGTCCACCACCCTCTGCCTCCCCTCACTCCGCATGAAACAAAGTCGCCAGCGGGACGTGCGGTTTCACGATCGGGGATTTCAGGACGACGAGGCTGAAATACTTGTCGATGCCGGACGTCGATCAGGCGCTCCATCAGGACCTTCTATGCGGGCAGGGAGACCGGTAGCCAATTGGAATCCCAGACGCGCGGACTGCGGAGCGGGACACATCCCCCTCAACCGCAATCCCGGCCGGAGCGAAGCGGAGAGCCGGGACCCACTCCGCTGGCAAATTTCCATAAGACCATGCTTTCATTGACGATCTTGATGCGGCCGCGAGGCGAGTGGGTCCCGGATCGGCGGCCCTTCGGGCCTTGTCCGGGATTGCGGTTTGGGGGAACGGCCCAGGGACAATTCACCACCGGCGACTGCCTCCCCTTACTCCGCATGAAACAAGGTCACCAGCGGGATGTGCGGTTTCACGATCGGGGATTTCAGGACCACGAAGCTGAAATACTTATCGATACCCATGTCGAGGTCGATCCGGCGCTCCATCAGGACCTGCTATGCGGGCAGGGAGGCCGGTAGCCAATTGGAAACCCCGACTGGCGGACTGCGAAGCGGGACACATCCCCCTCAACCGCAATCCCGGCCGGAGCGAAGCGGAGAGCCGGGACCTACTCCGCTGGCGAATTGCCGTAAGACCATGCTTTCATTGATGGTCTTGATGCGGCTGTGAGGCGAGTGGGTCCCGGATCGGCGGCCCTTCGGGCCTTGTCCGGGATTGCGGTTTGGGGGAATTGCCCAGGGACAATTCACCACCGGCTACCGCCCACACCCTACCGCCCAATCCCAACTCCCAGCTCCCAACTCCCTCCTCCCCCCCCCCCTGCCTCCGCTCACTCCGCATGGAACAGGGTCGCCAGCGGGATATGCGGTTTCACGATCGGGGATTTCAGGACCACGAAGCTGAAATACTTGTCGATGCCGATGTCGAGGTCGATCAGGCGCTCCATCAGGACCTGGTACTCGGCGATGCCGCCCGTGACGAATTTCACGAGATAGTCGTAGCCGCCCGAAACGAGGTGGCATTCGACGACGGAATCGAGCTTCTCGACCACCGCCAGGAAGCGCGCGAAATCCGACTGGCGGTGGTTCTTCAGGGTGATCTCGGTGAAGACGGTCAGCGGCTGGCCGAGCTTGGCGACGTTGATGCGGGCCGAATAGCCGAGGATGTAGCCCTCCTGCTGCAGCTTCTTGACCCGCATCAGGCACGGGCTCGGCGACAGATTGACCAGTTCGGCCAGCTCCACATTGGTGATGCGGCCGTTCTTCTGCAGTTCGGAGAGGATTTTCAGGTCGATCTGATCGAGCTTCATGCAGGGTCCCGAAGCTGCGCCGCCGGTCGGCCGACCGATGTCATCAGGCGCCACAGGCGATCATGGTCGAGCCGCGAGGCCGGGGCAATCCCGCGGTGGCCGGCCGCTCCATTGGAGCCTGCGGACGGGCGAAGGTTGCGCCGTCGGTCGACGGCGCGGCAGCATGTTATGCCGTCCCGGCCCGCAGTCCGGCGGCTCCGGCCGCCGCCACCCGGATAGTCTCGGGGCGTCAGACCGGAGATCCGCATGCCCGCACCGCTGCTTGCCATCGAATCGTCGCCCGTCCTGCCGTCCGCAGCCGATGTGGTCGTGATCGGCGGCGGCATCGCCGGCGTGTCGGCGGCCTACTATCTGGCCCGGCGCGGCGTCAGCGTGGCCCTGGTCGAAAAGGGGCGGATCGGTGCCGAGCAGTCCAGCCGGAACTGGGGCTGGTGCCGGCAACAGAACCGCGACGTTCGCGAATTGCCGCTCGCCACCCGCAGCCTCGAACTGTGGGATCGGCTTGCCGGCGAGATCGGTGCGGATCTCGGCTTCAGCCGCTGCGGGCTGCTCTATCTGAGCGACGACGAGGCCGAGATCGCCCGTTGGGCCGCCTGGCGCGACATGGCCCGGCACCACGGCGTGACGACCCATATCCTCGACGCGGCCGAGGCGGCCGAGCGCGGCCGGGCGACCGGCAAGGCCTGGAAGGGCGGGGTCTTTTCGCCGAGCGACGGCATCGCCGATCCGAGCCGGGCCGCGCCGATCATCGCGCGCGGCGTGATGGCGGCCGGCGGCACGGTGCATCAGATGTGCGCGGCGCGCGGCCTGGAGCTGGCCAGCGGGCGGATCGCCGGCGTGGTCACCGAGAAGGGCACCATCCGCACCGCGACCGTGGTCCATGCCGGCGGCGCCTGGACCTCCTCCTTCTGCCGGCAGGTCGGCATCGACTTCCCGCAGGCCTCGGTCCGCTCCTCGATCCTCGCCGTGGCGCCGGTCGACGCGACGCTGCCGGATGCACTCCACACCGCGCGCGTCTCGGTGACCCGGCGCGGCAGCGGCGGCTGGACGCTCGCGGTCAGCGGCAAGGCGCGGGTCGACCCGACGCTGCAGCAGCTCCGCTTCGCCCGCCAGTTCGTGCCGATGTTCCTCGGCCGCTGGCGCAGCCTGGCGGTCGGCGGCCTCGAGGGCCTGCGCGGCGGGCACGAGACGCTGGCCCGCTGGGCGCTCGACCGGCCGACGCCGATGGAGGCGAACCGGATCCTCGATCCGAAGCCGGACCGGGGCCAGATCGAGGTGACCCGCCGGCGTGCCGGCATCCTGCTGCCGGCCCTCGCCGATGCGCCGGTGACCGCCGCCTGGGCCGGCTATATCGACAGCACCCCGGACGGCGTGGCGGCGATCGGCGGCTACGACCGACTGCCGGGCTTCATCCTGGCCTCCGGACTGAGCGGCCACGGCTTCGGCGTCGGGCCGGGCATCGGCCATCTGGTCGCCGACCTGATCACCGGAGCGACGCCGATCGTCGATCCGGCACCCTACGATCCGCGCCGGCTCGACGCCTCGGTCTGGGGCCGGGTGGCGCAGTTCTGACCCGGGCCGACGCCGCCGCTGCGGAGTGCGGCGACGGCATGGGCGATATCGCCCGAAAGGCCTGGACGGACGGCCCGCGCCGCGCGAGAAGGCGTCTTTCGCCGGCAGACGGCCGGCCGAACGAGGATACTCTGTCCATGCACCTGACCCCGACCGCCGCAGGCGTCTTCCCGATCGCTCCGACGCCCTTCGCGGCCGACGGCAGCCTCGACTGGGCCTCCGCCGAGCGGCTGTTCGCCTGGTATGACGGGCTCGGCGCCGACGGCACCACGGTGCTCGGCATCATGGGCGAGGCGCCGAAGCTGGAGCCGGAGGAATCGCTCCGGATCGTCAAGGTGGCGGTCGCCGGCATGCCCGGCAAGCCGGTCATCGTCGGCGTCTCGGCGCCCGGCTTCGCGGCGATGCGCCGGCTGGCCCGGGACGCGATGGAGGCCGGCGCCGCGGCGGTGATGATCGCGCCGCCGCCGTCGCTGCGCACCGACGACCAGATCACCGGCTACTATGGCCAGGCGATCGAGGCGATCGGCGCCGATATCCCCTTCGTCATCCAGGACTATCCGCTGACGCTGTCGGTGATCATGACCCCGGCCGTGATCCGCCGGATCGTGATGGACAATCCGTCCTGCGTGATGCTGAAGCACGAGGACTGGCCGGGCCTGGAGAAGATCTCCGCCTTGCGCCGCTTCGAGGCGGACGGCTCGCTGCGGCACATCTCGATCCTGACCGGAAACGGCGGCCTGTTCCTGGATTTCGAGATGGAGCGCGGTGCCGACGGTGCGATGACCGGCTATGCCTTCCCGGAGATGCTGATCGACACCGTCGCCCTGCAGAAGGCCGGCCGGCGCGACGACGCGCACGACCTGTTCGACGCCCACCTGCCGCTGCTGCGCTACGAGCAGCAGCCCGGCGCCGGCCTCGCGGTGCGCAAGTATACCCTGATGCGCCGCGGCATCCTGGCCAGCGACGCCCAGCGCAAGCCCGGCGCGGGCCTGACGCCCGCCGCCAAGGCGGAGGTCGACTACCTGCTCGCCCGCCTTGCCCGCAAGGATGCCCGCGCGGCCCTGTAGCCGACCCGGCGCATTCTGGAGCCTCGGCATCGCCGCGCGCCATGGCGCGCGGCCGGACGGCGCCGCGTGGCTGCCGCGAACCCGGCCCCCGGTCGATCCGATCGGGTGGGGCCGACGCGGGCGGACCGATCGATCCGCCGATCCGTTCAGATCGGATGCCGCACCGCAGGGCGCGCTAGATCTCCCATGCCACCATCTGGGCGTTGGCCCGCACGCCGCCGAGATGGCGGCGAAGGGCCTGGCGCGCGGCATCGGCATTCCTGTCCTGGAGCGCTTCGACGATGGCTTCGTGCTCCTGCTGGTACACGGCCCATTTCTCCAGCGAGAAGCTGCCTTCCTTGAGGCGCAGCCAGCCGCGGCTGTCCCGTGCCGCGCTCAGCCGCCTGCCGAGTTCCATGTAGAGCCTGTTGCTGGTCAAGTCGAAGATCGCCTCGTGGAAGCGCCGGTCGGCATGCTCGGCGTCGCGCCAGGCGGCCACCCGCCGGCCCGCCTCGGCCACCGACGACAGATGCTCGAGCTGGGCGTCGGTCGATTTCAGCACCGCAAGTTCGACCAGGGGCGGTTCGCAGGACAGGCGAAATTCCATGAACTCGGCCGGCGTCGGCCAGAGCTCCTCAGTGGCCGCCGGCGCGGTGGCAGCGGCGGCCTCTTTGACATAGGTGCCGCGCCCGACATGGCGGGCGATGCGCCCCTCCTGCTCGAGCAGCCCGAACACCACCCGCACGGTCGAGCGCGAGAGGCCGCTGCGCTCGGCCACCAGCCGCTCATTCGGCAGCCGGGCACCCGGGCGCAGCATGCCGCCCGCGATGGCCTGCCGCAACTGGGCCAGCAGGTCGTCGCGCGACTGCGCTGGGGCAACGGGCAGGGTGTCGTCTTGAAGATCCATGGGAATCGGTGCCGGATGAAGACAGACCTATACCAATCATACCAATACACCCGTGGCAAGCACGGGTTCAGGGCATATGAGGCCCATAAATTGGACTTTACACGGAAGATGGTCGCTCATACTGTCGATATGGTCTGAATTGGTTAGTCCAATCCACATGAGATGAGGATCCCCCCATGGGCAACCGGCGCATTTCCGCTCCCTCGTCAGGCAAGGCCATCGATCGCCGGCTGTTGCTCAAATTCGGCGGCGCGTCGCTGCTCGCCGTCTCGGCGCCCAGCGTGCTTCGGGCGCAGGCCAAAGAGGTGGTGTTCGCAAGCTGGGGCGGCTCATGGGAAGCGGCCATGCGCGAAGCGTGGTTCAAGCCGTTCACGGCCAAGACCGGCATCGAAGTGCGCACCGTGCAGGGCAATACCTATGGCCGCGTGCAGGCGATGGTCGAATCCGGCCGCACCGACTGGGATGTCGTCGAAGTCCTGCCCGACTTCCAGTGGATCGGCCCGAAGCGCGGCCTGCTCGAGCCCATCGATTTCAACGTGGTCGACAAGAGCCAGATCATGCCCGGTGCGGACATGATCACCGAATATTCCGTGCCGCAGGTGCTGTTCTCGCGGCTCGTCGCCTACAACAAGAAGCTCGGCGCCGGCCCGCAGAGCTTCGCCGACGTCTTCGACACCAAGAAGTTCCCGGGAAAGCGCGCCTTCTACACCAAGGCCAACGGCGCCTATCTCGAGGCCGCGCTGCTGGCCGACGGCGTCGACCCGGCCAAACTCTATCCGCTCGACATTCCGCGCGCGCTGAAGAAGCTCAGCACGATCCGCGACGACATCCAGTTCTACGAGACCAATGCCCAGGCCGAGCAGATGATGAGCGACGGCCAGGCGGCCATCGCGCTGACCCCCGACGGCCGGGCGCTCAACGCCCGCTCGCACGGCGCCCCCATCGATATCCAGTTCGGCCTCAGCTTCCTCACCTGGTCGGCGATGGTCGTGCCGAAGGGCACCACGCGCAAGGCCGAGGCCATGCAGCTGATCGCCTTCTGCCTCACCCGCGAGGCGCAGGCCGAGATCGCCAAGGTCTACACCTATGGCCCGGTGGTGCCGAAAGCCTTCGAGCTTCTGCCGCCGGAGCGCGCCAACATCCTCTCGGGCGGCCCGCAGATGCAGGGCAAGGCTGTGATCATGGGCGAGAAATGGTGGGGCGAGAACCTCTCCGGCGTCACCGAGCAGGTCAACGCCTGGAAACTGTCCTGAACGGATCGACGGCGGGATGTCCTCGACGATGATGCATGCCGTGCGCCGGCACGGGCCGTATGTGCTGATCCTGCCGGGCTTCATGCTGCTGGCAGGGCTGTTCGTGCTGCCCGTCGGCCAGTTGCTGGCGACGAGCTTTGGCGACCCGGCGGGCTCGTTCGTGCATTACGAGCGGATCCTCACCCAGCCCGTCTATCTGCGCGTCATCCTGCGCACGCTCACCTTGAGTGCCGCGACCGCAGCTCTGTGCCTCATCCTTGGCTATCCCCTCGCCTATCAGCTGAACCGCTCGAAAGGTGTGGCGCGGGGGCTGATCCTGCTGTGCATCCTCATCCCCTTCTGGACCAATCTGCTGGTGCGCTCCTATGGATGGATCGTGCTGCTCAATCCGCAGGGAGTGATCAACGGCGCGCTGCGCGAGGCCGGGCTGGTCGAGAGCGGGCTGCCGCTGGTCTACAACACCACCGGCGTGCTCATCGGCATGACGCAGATCATGCTGCCCTACATGGTGCTGCCGCTCGCCGCCGTGATGAGCCGGATCGATCCGCGCGTGATGGATGCCGCCCGCTCGCTGGGCGCCTCTCCACGCGCGGCCTTCCTCAAGGTCTACGTCCCGCTGACGCTGACGGGCGCGCTGGGCGGCGTCCTGCTCGTCTTCATGATCAGCCTGGGGTTCTTCGTCGTGCCGGCGATGCTGGGCGGCCAGCGTGACATCCTTCTGGCGCAGTTGATCGAATTCAACGTCAACCAGACGCTCAACTGGCCCTTCGCCGGGGCGCTCTCGGCGGTGCTGCTGGTATCGACCCTGGTGCTCTATGCGTTCGGCGACCGCTTTCTCGGATTGCGCCGGTTGTGGGGGGCGGAATGAGACGGCCGGGCCGCCTGCTCCTCGGCGCGATCGCGGCGACCGTCTGCGTCTATCTGATCCTGCCGACGCTGATCGTGGTGCCGATCTCGTTCACCAAGACCGACTTCATCACCTTTCCGCCGCAAGGCTTCTCGACCCGCTGGTACGCGGCCTTCTTCACGCGGCCGGAATGGAGCGGGGCCTTCGTCACCAGCCTTGTCGTCGCGACCTTCACCGCCGCGCTGACCACCGTGCTCGGCACCATGATCGGGCTTGCCCTGCCCAGGCTGCCGCCACGCGCCAACCGGCTGCTCGGCCTGTTCTTCCTGCTGCCGATGATCGTCCCGGCCATCATCACCGCCGTCGCGCTCTACCGGCCCTTCGCCCAGATCGGTCTCATCGCCTCGGTGCCGGGCCTTATCGTGGCGCATACCATTCTCGCCCTGCCGTTCGTCGTCATCAACGTGGCCGCCGTGGTGCACAAGCTCGACTGGCGCATCGTCGATGCCGCCCGGTCGCTCGGTGCCACACCCGCCATTGCCTTCCGGAAAGTGACGCTGCCCGCACTGGCGCCGGGCATCGCGGCGGGCGGCATCTTCGCCTTCCTGACGAGCTTCGACGAAGTGGTGGTGGCGCTGTTCATCTCGGGCTCCGGCGCGACCACCCTGCCGGTGCAGATGTGGAGCGGCATCCGCTTCGAGATCAGCCCGATCGCCGCCGCCGCTTCCTGCCTGCTGCTGCTCGGCTCCTGCCTGCTGCTGGCCCTGTTTTCCCTGCTGAAACGGACATGACCCCATGACGAAGCCGATCATCCCCGCCGAGGAATTCGCCGAGCGCCGCGCCCGCGCGGTCGACGCTGCCCGTGCGCGCGGGCTCGACGGCCTTCTGGTCGCCTCGCGGGGCGGCGGCACGCTCGACCGCTATGCCGACGTGCTTTATCTCACGAACTTCTACACCCATTTCCCCTTCATCCCGGATTTCGAGGGCAACTGGTCGGCCCGCGCCCACACCTTCCTGGTGCTGCCGGTCGACGCCGCGCCGGAACTGCTGATCGACGTGCCCGACGACGGGCGCATCCGCCTCGCCGACGGCAAGGTCAGCTATTCCGACTTCGTGCTTGAAGACACCGCCGAGGCGCTGAAGCGCGCCGGTCTGGCGCGCGGCCGCGTCGGGCTTGTCGGTGGCGACGTGCTGACCTTCACCATGCTGAACAAGCTGAAGGCGGCCCTCCCCGATCTGACGCTGGTTCCGGCGGACGACGTGCTGACCAAACTGCGCTCGATCAAGTCGCCGGGCGAAATCGCGCTGCTGCGGCGCGCCTCGCAGGTCGGCTCGCGGATGATCGAAGCGATGATGGCGGCGGCCGAGCCGGGCGCCTCGCATGGCGACGTGGTGGCCGCCGGGCTCAACCATCTCGTTCCGGCCGGGGGCATTCTCTACAATTCCTTCATGGCCTCCGGCCGCGGCGGCGATCCCTCCCGCCTTGCCAAGAGCAACTTCCCCACCTGGGGATCAGAGAAGCGCCTGGAGAAGGGCGACTGGATCCGCCTCGGCATTTCCGGCGCGGTCGACGGCTACGTGTTCGATCTCGCGCGGGCCAAGGCGGTAGGCCCCGTGTCGGCCCGGCAGGTCGAACTGTTCGAGGCTGCCATCGCCTGCATCGAGGCAACGCTCGGAGCCATTCGCCCCGGTGCGACGGCGCACGATCTCGGCGCCGCCGGGCTCGGCAAGCAGACGGCGCTGGGCTTCAAGATCGACGGCGTGTTTTCCGCCATGGGGCACGGCATCGGGCTGGGCTGGGACGATCCGTGGCTGGCGCGCGGCGTGACCACGCCGATCCTGCCCAACATGGTGCTCTCGGTGGAGAGGACCATCACGCAGGACGGCTATCTCGGCGACTTCGAGGAATCGATCCTGGTGACCCCGGACGGCTACGAACTGATCACCGATGCCCCCCGTCGGTTCTGGTGAGGCGATGGCAGGAGCAGCCATCCGCATTGAGGGGCTGAGCAAGCGCTACGGCGATTTCGTTGCCGTGGACAATGTCTCGCTCGATATCGCACCCGGCGAGTTCGTGACGCTGCTCGGCCTGTCCGGCTCGGGCAAGACCACGACGCTGATGGCCGTGGCCGGCTTCGTCGAACCGGATGCCGGCCGCATCGCCATCGACGGGCGCGACATCGTCGACCTGCCGCCCGAGAAGCGCAATCTCGGCGTGGTGTTCCAGAGCTATGCGCTGTTCCCGCATCTGAACGTGTTCGAGAACGTCGCCTTCCCGCTGCGCATGCGCAAGCGTCCTGCCGGCGAGATCGAGGCGGAGGTGAAGCGTCTGCTCGGCACCGTTCATCTCGAGGCCTTCGCCGACCGCAAGATCGCCGCGCTCTCCGGCGGCCAGCAGCAGCGCGTGGCGCTCGCCCGCGCCCTCGTCTTCGCCCCGCCGGTCCTCTTGATGGACGAGCCGCTCGGCGCGCTCGACCGCAGCCTGCGCGACGAGTTGCAGACCGAGATCAAGCGCATTCAGCGCGACCTCGGCGTGACGGTGATCTATGTCACCCACGACCAGGAGGAGGCGCTGGCGCTATCCGACCGCATCGCGGTGATGGCCGGCGGCACGATCTGCCAGCTCGCCACGCCGGACGAGATCTACGAACGGCCCCGGAATGCCTTCGTCGCCTCCTTCGTCGGCGAATCCAATGCCTTCGACGTCCGCCTGACCGGCCCGGCGGTGGCCGGTTGCCAGCCGGTCGAGATCGGCGGCCTCGCCTTTACCGCCATACGGCAGGAGGACATCTCCGGCGAGCGCGGTCTGATGGTGATCCGTCCCGAGGCCATCACCCTCGCCGGCGCGCCGGCCCCGGCCGGAAATGTCATCGCGGGCCGGATCGTCGCGCGCGAATTCCTCGGCGCCACCATCCGACTGTCCATCGTCACGGCGCTCGGCACCTTCCTGGTGCGCCAGCCCCGCACGGCGCCGGCGGCGCGCGCCGGGCTGGACGAGACGGTCCATCTCTCCTGGAACGCCGCGGATGCGCTCCTGTTCGCGCCGCGCCCGTGACCCGCCGAAAGGTGCCTGCCCCCATGATGCCCGATCTCATCGACTTCGACAGCGCCACCACGGAGCCGACACGGAGTGCGCCTTCGCAGGACCGCATCCTCGCCGGGGACCCCCGCTGGCGCAGCTGGATCCACTTCGCCGAGGGGGACATGACCGGCGGCGAGTGGGAATCGACGCCCGGCCGCTGGACCATCGCCTATGACAAATGGGAATTCCTGCGCATTCTCTCCGGCCGCGGCGTGCTGCGGCGCGACGACGGGCACGCGATCGCCCTGGAGCCGGGCACGACGGCCATCATCCGCCCCGGTTTCACGGGTGTCTGGGAAGTGAGCGAGACCATGCGCAAGCATTTCCTCGTTCGCCACCGGGAAGGCTGATCATGGCACCGGCCGCCGCACCGCAAGGACTCTGGGCCGCGTCCAGTCAGGTTCCGCCTTTCGAAGGCCGGCCGCTCGACGGCGAGAAGGGCGTCGATATCGCCATTGTCGGCGGCGGCTTCACGGGCCTCTCCGCCGCGCTGCACGCCGCGGAGATCGGCAGTTCGGTGTGCGTGCTGGAGGCCGAGAGCATCGGTTTCGGTGCGAGCGGACGCAATGGCGGGCAGGTCAATCCCGGCCTGAAGCTTGACGAAACGGCGCTGGCGGCGCGCTTCGGCGAGAGCGGCCGGGGGCTCTACCGGCTCGGCCAGGAGGCGCCGGACTTTCTGGCCGACCTCATCGCCCGCAAGCGCCTGAACTGCCGCTTCGAGCGTAACGGGCTGTTCCGCCTCGCGCACAACCGCGTGGCCTTGCAGACGGTGCGCGAGGCCGCCGCCGGCTTGCGCCGGAGCGGTGTCGCGGTCGAGGATCTCAGCGCCGCCGATGTCGTAGCCCGCGTCGGCACCGGGCGCTATCCCGGCGGTCTGTTCGATCCGCGCGGCGCGAGCGTGCATCCACTCGACCTCTGCCGCGAACTGGCGCGCGCGGCGCAAGCCGCCGGCGCCGCCCTCTTCCCCGATTCTCCGGCACTCACCCTGAACCGCATCGGCAAGGGTTGGCGGATCACCACGCCCGGCGGCATGGTTCACGCGCGCAAGGTTCTGGTCGCGACCAATGCCTATACGGACGCGCTGGTCCCGGGCCTGGCGCGCAGCCTGCTGCCGGTGAACAGCTTCCAGATCGCCACGGAACCGCTCGGCGCGCACGGCGACGCCATCCTGCCCGGCAATCAGGCCGTCTATGACAGCCGCCGTCTGGTGCTCTATTTCCGAAAGAGCCCGGACGGGCGCCTCGTGCTCGGCGGGCGGGCGTCCTTCTCGTCCTCGCGAGTGACGTCCGACAAGGTCGCGGACTACTCGACCCTGAAATCCGTCCTGGCCGGCATCTTCCCGTCGCTCGCCGACCTGCCGATCGCCCATGGCTGGACCGGTCTGGTCGGCATCACCCTCGACTATCTCCCGCACTATCACGCCCTGCCGGACGATCTCCACGTGCTCGTCGGCTACAATGGCCGCGGCGTCGCCCTGTCGCACCGCGCCGGTGCCTGGTTGGGACGCAAGCTCGCCGGTCGGCCGGAATCGTTCGACATTCCGACGGTTCCGGTGACGCCCTTTCCCTTCCATGCCTGGCGCGAGACCGTGCTCGATCTGGGCATGCGCTGGAACCGCATCCTGGACATCTTCGGGCGATGATCGCGGTTTCCCCGCCCCTTGCCGGCCGGCGGAGCGCGCCTTTGAGCTGTCGGGCGCCGGCCATTCCACGCAAGGACTTCGCCACAGCGCGCCTGCGCCGACACGGACGACGTTGCCGCTTCCCTGTTCACGTTGCTTGGCCACCCGAAGCTCGCGGAGGCTTATCGTCGCAAAGTCGAAGTGTTGGAAGCGGCACTCGACGGACCGGAGGCCCTGGAAGAGCGAATAGAAGGCCTTCTGCACCTCGTGCGAACAGGCATTCAGCTCGTCGAGGAACAGGCAATAGGGCTCGTCGCGCGCGATCAGGGTCGGCGGGCAGAAGCGCGACTTGCCGTCGACGATCTGCGGCACGCCGATGATGTCTTCCGGGGCCAGTTGCGAGCCGAGCAGGGAGACGCAGGGCAGGCCGACCGCTTCCGCGAAGCCGCGCACCAGCGCCGACTTGCCGATGCCGGGCGGCCCCCAGATGAAGACCGGCATGGCCGGCGCGACATTGAGGAGAAACGGCGCCAGGGCCGAAGGTGTCAGGATGGCGGCGGCTTCCATGGCGGCAACCTCGGCAACCGGCCGCCCGGTCCGGGGCGGCGCAACACAGGATGCCGCCGTCAATAGCCGATGGTCCCCGCGCTGTCGCCCGCCGGCCCCCGCCCCGCCCGGCAATCGCATTGGGGAGGGTGCGTGCGAGGTGTGAGCGCCGCGGCCGGCTTTGCCGCGGAATGGGCCGTTAGAATAACGCAAAACGCCCCGTGCTTTTGGGCACGGGGCGTCGAACGTTTTGGTTGCGGGGGCCAGATTTGAACTGACGACCTTCAGGTTATGAGCCTGACGAGCTACCGGGCTGCTCCACCCCGCGGGATGGGAGGTTTTGCCAGCGAGTTTGTGCTGGGTGTTGTGGAGAGAAGGTTTGGGAGAGAGGCTTGGTGTGTTTCGTGCTTTGCAGGCCTGGCAGCGACCGACTCTCCCGCGTCTTGAGACGAAGTACCATGGGCGCTGGGGGGTTTGACGGCCGAGTTCGGAATGGGATCGGGTATGGGCCCCCCGCTGGAACCACCAGGCCAGCGAAGCACGAAAGGGTTTTCTCGGGGTTTGCCTTCGGCAGTGTCGCATGGGCATTGGCGCCGGGAGCCTGGTGGCTCCGACGGACTGTCGCCCATTGCCGACCGCCTGATGGCGTAAGCATGGATAAATGAGAGTCATCAAGCCGATCGGGCTATTAGTACCGGTAAGCTGAACACATTGCTGCGCTTACACACCCGGCCTATCGACGTGGTCGTCTCCCACGGCCCTATTTAGCGAGACCTTGTTTTGACGTGGGTTTCCCGCTTAGATGCCTTCAGCGGTTATCCCGTCCGCACATAGCTACCCTGCACTGCCCTTGGCAGGACAACAGGTCCACCAGTGGTGCGTCCATCCCGGTCCTCTCGTACTAAGGACAGATCGTCTCAAGTCTCGAACACCCACGGCAGATAGGGACCGAACTGTCTCACGACGTTCTGAACCCAACTCACGTACCACTTTAATCGGCGAACAGCCGAACCCTTGGGACCTGCTCCAGCCCCAGGATGTGATGAGTCGACATCGAGGTGCCAAACCTTCCCGTCGATATGGACTCTTGGGGAAGATCAGCCTGTTATCCCCGGCGTACCTTTTATCCGTTGAGCGATGGCCCTTCCACGCGGGACCACCGGATCACTATGGCCGACTTTCGTCTCTGCTCGACGTGTCAGTCTCGCAGTCAGGCAGGCTTATGCCATTGCACTCGACGACCGATTTCCGACCGGTCTGAGCCCACCATCGCGCGCCTCCG
>NZ_LJYW01000001.1:3859352-3943451 GCF_001305515.1 Prosthecodimorpha hirschii | reverse complement strand
ATCCCCGCAAGGACCACGCCGTCCACGTTTCTCTTTCTTCGATCCATCTTGTCAATGAACACGACTAAAGCACACAAGGCTCAGTCGTTGCCAGAAACGAGTTCTGGCTTAAGACGATCCGGCGAACGTCGTCGCGGGATACACCGACATCTCTTCGGTAGTCTCATCCGAGACTTGGAGGCAACCGATCCACTCCGTCTTTCTCGGAGCCGATCGTTTCACCTTCAGAGGAGAACCAGGGCAGCGCTCAGTGGTGCGCCCCGCGTCGGTGGCGGTTATCTATGCGAAGCCCCGGACCCACGCAAGCCCCTTTTTTTGAAAAAATTCGCTGCATCGCGATGGACATGGCAAAACCCGAGGCAATCCGCCGGAAAGCCGGCTGTGGATCAGCCGCCGAGCTGGCGGACCAGCCGGGCGAGGTCCTGGCGCAGGGCCTGCAAGCCGGACTGGGCCGCATCGCGCTCCTTTTCGAGCCGGCTCATCTCGGCCTCCTGGCGCTTCAGCCGGTCCTGATAGGTGCGGGCGAGCTCGCCATTGCGGTCGACCGCCGCGAGATTGCCGCGCACCCGCTCCTGGTCCTCCCGGATCCGCCCGATCGCCTCGTCGACGCGCTCGATCGTGCGCTCGAACTCGGCCGTGTCGCGGCGGACCTGGGCGATGCGGCGCAGCGGCTCGCGCAAGGCCGGCTCGATCCGGTCCCCGCTTGAGACCACCTCGGCGACGACCGCGTCGGGCGTCTCCAGGATGGACCAGCGCTCCCGGTCGACGATGGTCTCGGTCACGGTCACGCTGCGGCTCTCGCCCGCCCCGAGATCGGCGCCGATGCGCGCGCGGCGCCCGTCGCGGCCGACCAGATTGCCGTCGGTCGTCACGGTCCAACCGGGATTGGCGACATGCTCGATCGACAGGCTGCGCGGGCCGGACGGATCGCCGGTCAGGGCATAGACCGTCCGCTTCTGACGGCCATACTCGACGATCAGCACGCCGTTCTCGACCTTCACGGTCTTCATCGCCCGGCTGTCCTTCACGTCACTGGCGACGCCGATCTTCGCATCGAGCGCATAGGCCATGGTGCGCTCCTCGCCGGGCGCCGCGCCGGCGAATTCCGCATCGCCGACGAAGCCGACCCCGGACCGGGTCGCCTCGGCCCCCTCGTAGACGGTGACGATGCCGCCGGGCAGCGTGACCGCGCTGTCGTTCTTGATGCGCACGGCGGCGATCGGGTGCCGGTCGTTGACGCTGGCCTGGAAGACGGAAACCCGCGTCGCCGTCGCGGCGCCGTCGAAGAAGGGCAGCGTCAGCGAGCGGCCGACGGCCAGATCGACCGGCCCCGGCAAGGCGAAGGTGGCTGCCGCGAGGGTCTCGACCGCCGCCACATCGACGCCGCCGGCGACCGGGGGCGGCTCGGCGAAGTCCATCGAGGCGGGCGCGGGTGCCGCCAGGGCCAGGGCCGGACGGGCATCCATCTCGGCCCGGCCGGCAAAGGCGGCCGGCTTCTTGGCCATGACGCCGCCGGCAAGCGGAGACGGCGGCGCGACCGGGCGTGGCGCGACGACGCCGCGATCCATGTCGGGGCGGAGCCGCTGGCCGACGCGGAGCGGGCTTTCCGGCCGCGGCACGCTGACGCTTTCGTAGAGATTCTGGCGCAAGGCCACGGGCGTGCCGGACGAGAGGGTCAGCCCGACGCCCTTCCAGTCGAGCCCGGTCCGGTTCTCCAAGACCGCCCAGCCCTGGAACCGCGCACTCGCCTGTCCGGCCGGCAGCACGACGCGCCAGGTCGGCTTCCAGACCGGTGCGGCGACCACATAGGTGACCAGGGCGCGCGTCTCGGCCGGCGCCTCGACGGTGACGGCGATGCGCCGCTTGTCGGCGGCCCGGTCGGCGGCAACCGCCTTCAGCGCGGCCTTCAGCGCGCCGCGCATCCGGTCGTCGGCGATCGTCACCCGGGTCGCCTCGTCGATCTCGACGTGCTCGATGGCATCGTCGTCGGTCGCCAGCGCCAGCCGGGCGCGGCGCCCCTGCGCCTGGCCGCCGTCGACCGCCTCGACCCCGATCACCAGGCCGGCCAGGTTGCGATCGCTGCGCCGGATCTCGACGCGCACGCCCTTCAGCGCCGCCAGCAGCGTCACGGAACTTTCGAGGTCGGCCGGTTTCAGCGGCATGCCCGCGAAGGTATCGCCGAGCCGTTCGCGGCCGGGCAGATCGACCGACAGGATGCGCAGGTCGCGCCCCTGCACCACGAGGCTCTTCAGGATGTCGTCGACCTGGGCCAGGGGGGCGTCGAACTCGATCACGGTCCGGCCCGCGACCGGGACCGTTCCGGCGATCTCGGCCAGACCGCCGGAAGACAGCTTGATGGTTTCGGGCCGGAATTCCGCCGCCACGGCCGGCCCGGCGGCGATCAGACCAACCAGGCTCGAGACCAGCGCTTTCGACATGGGGTTCTCCCTCGTTGCATTCCGCACGCCCGAGGGCGATCTCACGGGAGGATCGCGCCGGAACCGTGGCGGCGGGCCAGCGGAAGCGCGGCAGCCGCCCCCCGGATGACCGACACCCGGACGACCGATACCGGGCGGGCAAATCGCAGACGGCGGCCGAGGGACGGCCGCCGTCGAATGGCGCCGGGTGGGCGCGGGATCAGTGGGCGCGGGATCAGTCGAGCGACTGCTCGGTCCGTTCGCCGGCGCTGACGGTGAAGCGAACCTCGCTCGTATTCGTGCCGCGAGTCACGATCGCCACATAGTCGCCGGCCGGCATGGCCTTCTCGAAGGTCTCGCCGAACGCCGTGTCGAGCAGCTTGCGCTGGCCGGAGATCGACTTGCGGGCGGCCGCGATCTCGATCTTGGAGGCGCCGGAGGCGGTCAGCGCCGCGAAGCCCGCCTGCAGGTCGAAGGTCACCTTGATCGGCTCGCCGGCGCCGATCTCGACGATGCGGCTCTTCTCGGCAAGGCCCGCCCGGGCGATGACCTCGTAGGTACCGGACGGCAGGTCGAAGGCCGACAGGGTGTCGTACTGGGTCGCAATCCAGCGGCCGGGCGTCGTCGCATCCCGACGCGGCTCGCGCACCTCGACCACCAGACCGGTCTCGACCGGTTCGTCGGCGGCGAAGACGGCATCGACCGTCAGGCGGCTGGAATCGAGAGCGAGCCCGAGATTGATGCTGTCGCCGGCGGCCAGCGCGAAGGCCTTCTTGGCCGATGCCGACCCCTTGGTCAGCGTCATCTCGTAGGCGCCGGCCGGCAGCACGAAGCGCGGCACGGCATCATATTGGGTGGCGATCCACTGGCCGGCCGAATCGCGCACCTCCCAGGCGACGCCTTCGGCCTTGGCGCCGGAGCCGACGATGCGGCCCTCGCTGGTGACGGTGCCGGCATCGAGCACGACATCGACGCTGGTGATGCCGTCGCGCCGGACGGTCACCGGCAGGTCGCGGGTGACGTTCCCGAGCGTGACGCGCAGCACATAGTTGCCCGGCTCCTGGCCGCGCGCCAGCCGCGCGCCGTAGTCGGTCGACAGCCAGGCACCGGCCTCGGCGCCGGATTTGGCATGCAGCGCCCAGGCCAGCCCCGAATCGGTGACCGGGTCGGACCCGGCCGCGAGGCGGGCGATGGCGCGCAGGTTGTTGGCCGCCAGCGGATCGGGTTCGGCCTGGGCGGCCGGTGCCGGCTTCGGGGCGACGGCCGGCGCGCGGGCCGCCGCGACGGCGCGGGTCAGGGCGCTCGCAAGCCCGTCGGCATTGGCGGCGTCGAGATAGACCCCGCCGGTCGCTCCTGCGATGCAGGCGAGCTGCCGCTTGGCGACCGGGTCGGCCACATCGAAGCCGATGACATGGGCGACCAGCCCGACATCGGCGCGCTTCAGTTCGGCCGCGACCGCGCAGGGGTCGGCGTTGCAGGTCTCGATGCCGTCGGAGACCAGAATGACGTTGGCGCGCGCCTCGCCGCCCTTCAGCGCGGCCGCGGCCTGACGCAGGCTATCGGCGATCGGGGTGCGGCCCTTCGGCTCGACGCCGGCGACCGCCGCGCGGATCCGATCGGGGTCGAACGGCGACAGCGGCACGACCGTCTCGATGTCGCTGCATTCGCCCTTGCTGCGATGGCCGTAGACCATCAGGCCGACCCGGTCGCCGGGCTTGAACTGGCCGAGGATGGTGCCGACCGCGGTCCGCGCGCCGGCGATCTTGGTCCGACCGTCGACCAGCCCCCACATCGAGCCGGACGCGTCGAGGATCAGCATGGTTTCGGTCCCCTGCGCCTGGGCCGCGACGGGCGTCGTTGCGATCGACACCGGGGCGGCGGAGAGCAGGGCGGGCAGAAGAAGCGTGACGGCGGCGCGGGTCATGACGGCCCCTCAATGTTGCGTTGGGCGCAACAATCGCGAAACCTGCCTGAAGCCTGCGTGAACGTTTTTCTACGGAGGGATGTCAGACGCCGGAAACCGGTGGTTCCCGCACGGCTCGACGCTCCATCGATCTGGGTGAGCCCCATGATCGATCCGGACCATCATCACTATCGTCGTGCCGGAAAGGGAAAACTGGTGCCGCAGAAGGGACTCGAACCCCCGACCCCATCATTACGAATGACGTGCTCTACCAGCTGAGCTACTGCGGCGACCGGTGCGGCTAGATAGACGCAAAGCGCGCGGCTGGCAAGGCTGGAAACGACGGTGCGGCGCGGCTGTGCATGACGGCAGGGGAACTGTCGGAACGACCGGCCTCGGACGGCGCCCGGCAGTGCCTTTGCGGCAGGCCGGCGCGGGAGGCGGATACGAGGGACCGATACGGGAAACCGGCGGGGCCCTGCCGACGGGACGAAGGCCGAAACCGGTGCGGGAGGATCGACGGTTCCGGGCCGATCGACGGCTCTGCGCCAAACGCGGGTTCCTGGTCGATCGACCGCTCCGTGCCAAACGCGGGCTCCGCGACGATCGACGGCGGGCCTATTCGGTGACCACGTAGATGTTGGTGATCATCTTCTCGGGCGCCGTGACGGTCGGGTCGGTCACGTATTCCTCGTAGACCTTCTTCATGCTCAGGCTCTTGGCGACCAGGAAGTCGTCGATGCGGTTGTAGACCTCCTCGAGATCCTCGAAGGCGCCCTGGTGGACGAATTTCAGCGCCGGGCCGGCCGGGCTCTGGCCGACCTTCACGTCCTTGCCGGGCGCCTTGGCGGGTGCGGCCTCGATCGGCACCATGGCCTTGAACTGGAACTCCTCGTCGCCGGAATCGAGATACTCGATCATGGCCGACCCGGCGGCCTTCAGGTTGCCCTTGGCGATGGCGGCGAAGATGGCGTTGACGGCGTTTCCGATGCCCTCCTCCGCATCGTCCCAGGTCGCCTTGCCGGTGACGAACAGCACCGGCCGGGCCGTCAGCGTCACGGCTTCGGGCGGCGCCAGGGTCACGTCGCCATGGCCGCCGGCCTTGCCGAGATCGGCCGGCGACTGCATTTCCTTGCCGGCTTCCGGCGTTGCGGCCGATGGAGTACCGGGAGCCGGAGCGCCCGGAACCGGCGTGCCGGGCGCGGGCGTCACCGGCGCCGGCGTGGATTGCCCGGCAGGAGGTGGCGCATCCGTCGTCGTTTGTGCGACGGCCGAACCGCCGACGGACAGCACGATCGCCACGGCGACAGCCGATACGGCGCGGAACGGACGAACCATGATCATCTCCCTCGGGCAGCTCGCTCCCGATCCTTGAGCCTAAACCGGATCGTGGACGATTCGAAGACGGCGGCTGCGCGCCCCACTCAGAGGCCGCGGCACGTCCCTGCGTCAATCGCGATTTGGCACGAGAGCGACGGGCGTGGCCAGGGCGGCCGGATGATCGGGTCCGACGGCTGCAATCCGCTGCACGATCTTGGCGCCACCGCCGGAACAGAAACGGCCGGCCAGCTCGCCCTGCTCGTAGGCGATCACGACCAGCCCGGCGGCGAGGGCCGGGGCCAGCAATTCGTTCGGTTGCAGGTGGAAGTCCGTCCGCTGCGGGCGTCCGTGCCGCTCCTGGCCGCGGGCGAAGGTCTCGTAGATCAGGATTCCGTCCGCCGCGACGGCCCCCACGATCGCCGGAAACAGCGGCCGCCAGAGATAGTTGGTGACCAGAACGCCATCGAAGCGCCGGCCACCGAGCGGCCAGGGACCGGCCTCGATGTCGGCGATCACGGTTTCGACATCGCCGTCGTCGGCGAAGGCCGCCAGACCGGTCGGATCGCGATCGACCGCCACCACGGCGAGGCCGAGGCTGCGCGCCAGATGGACGTGCCGGCCGGTCCCGCAGGCGAGGTCGAGCACCGTTCCGCCTGGCCGGACTGCCGGCAGGAAACGGGCCGCCCAGTCGGACGGCGTCTGCGGCGCATGGTAGGGCTTGGCGGCGGGGACCGGCATGATCGGCGTTTCCAGGCTTTCCGGCTGGCAATCCGGGGCATCTTTCGCCATATAGACGGTGATCTCAAGAGCATCAGGACCCGGCGCGCATGTCCGCGACCTTCCGCTTTCGCAAGATGAACGGCCTCGGCAACGATTTCCTCGTGTTCGACGCGCGGCGTGACCCCGTGCGCCTGACGGCGGACGAGATCCTGCGCCTCGCCGACCGCAAGACCGGGATCGGCTTCGATCAGATGATCACGCTGGAGCCGTCGGGCGCCGGGGCGGATGCCTTCATGCGCATCCACAACGCCGACAGCTCCGAAGTCTCCGCCTGCGGCAACGCCACGCGCTGCGTCGGCTGGCTCCTGATGCAGGAAAAGGACAGCGCGGCGGCGACCATCGAGACCCGCGCCGGGCTGCTCTATGCCTCGGATGCCGGAGAGCCGGAACTGATCACGGTCGACATGGGCGAGCCGAAGTTCGACTGGCGCGACATCCCGCTCGCCGAGGAATTCCACGACACCCGCGCGATCGAACTGCAGATCGGCCCGATCGACGCGCCGATCCTGCATTCGCCGGCGGTCGTCAACATGGGCAATCCGCACGCGATCTTCTGGGTCGACGATGTCGAGGCCTACGACCTGGCGAAGCTTGGGCCGATGCTCGAACATCATCCGATCTTCCCCGAGCGGGCCAACATCTCGCTCGCGCAGGTGACCGGGCCGGACTCGCTGATCCTGAAGGTCTGGGAGCGCGGCGCCGGCCTGACGCGCGCCTGCGGCACCGGCGCCTGTGCGGCGGCCGTGGCGGCGGCGCGGACCCGGCGCACCGGCCGGCGCGTGCGCGTGACCCTGCCGGGCGGCGATCTGGTCATCACCTGGCGCGAGAGCGACAACCACGTGATGATGACCGGGCCGGTCGAGACCGACTTCACCGGCACGATCGACCGCGACACGCTCGCCGTCACCCTCGATCCGCCCGCCTCGGTCCGGGGAGCGGCGGAGTGACGATCGACGTCCTCACCTTCGGCTGCCGGCTGAACACGGTCGAATCCGAGACCATCCGGCGCGAGGCCGAAGCGGCGGGCTTGAGCGATCTCGTCGTGGTCAACACCTGCGCGGTGACCGGCGAGGCCGTCCGCCAAGCGCGGCAGGCGATCCGGCGCGCGCGTCGGGACAATCCGGCCGCCCGCATCGTGGTCACCGGCTGCGCCGCCCAGGTCGAGCCCGACACCTTCGCCGGCATGGAGGAGGTCGACCTCGTGCTCGGCAACGACGCCAAGCTCGAGGCGGCGAGCTGGCGCGGCCTGAAGGATTTCGGCGTCGAGGCGACCGAGAAGGTGCGCGTCAACGACATCTTCTCGGTGCGCGAGACCGCCGGCCATATGATCGAAGGCCTGGAGGGCCGCACCCGCGCCTTCGTGCAGGTCCAGAACGGCTGCGACCACCGCTGCACCTTCTGCATCATCCCCTATGGCCGCGGCAATTCGCGCTCCGTGCCGGCCGGCGCGGTGGTCGAGCAGGTCCGGCGGCTGACCGGCAACGGCTATGCCGAGATCGTGCTGACCGGCGTCGACATCACCTCCTGGGGCCAGGACCTGCCCGGCACGCCGAAGCTCGGCGACCTGGTCGGGAGCCTCCTGCGGCATGTGCCGGACCTGCAGCGCCTGCGCATCTCCTCGATCGATTCGGTCGAGGCCGACCCGGCGCTGATCGACCTGATCGGCACGGAGGCGCGGCTGATGCCGCATTTCCATCTGTCGCTGCAGGCCGGCGACGACATGATCCTGAAGCGCATGAAGCGCCGGCACCTGCGCGACGACGCGATCCGCTTCTGCGCGGACGTGCGCGCCCGCCGCCCGGACGTGGTCTTCGGCGCCGACCTGATCGCCGGCTTCCCGACCGAGACCGAGGCGATGTTCGAGAATTCGCTGAAGCTGGTCGCCGATTGCGGGCTGACGCATCTGCATGTCTTCCCATTCTCGCCGCGCCCGGGCACGCCCGCCGCACGCATGCCGCAGCTCGACCGCGCGACCATCAAGGCCCGCGCACAGCGCCTGCGCGAGGCCGGCGAGGCGGCGCTCGCCGCCCATTTCGACGCCGAGATCGGCCGCCTGCGCCAGATCCTGGTCGAGAAGGACGGGATCGGGCGCACCGAGCATTTCACCCTGTGCGAGATCGCAGCCGCACCGGCGGCCGGGCCCGTGCGGCCCGGCACCATCCTGACCGCCCGGATCACCGGCCATACCGTCCGGGCACTGACGGCGACGCTGGCCGAGGCGGCATGAGCGGGGCCGCGCGATCGATCGAGGCCGGGGAGTTCGGGGCACCATGAGCGACGACAAGGCGAAGCCCGGCTTCTGGAAGCGCATGTTCGGCGGCAGCCCCGAGCCTGCGGCCCAGCCCGCGCCGATCGAGCCCACAGGCGCGGAAGCCGCAGCGGTATCGACCGCAAGTCCCGTCGAGCCCCAGCCCGCCCCCTCCCCCGCGGCCCCGGAGCCGGCCGTCGCCGCCGACGCGCCGAAGCCGTCCTGGTGGTCGAAGCTGAAGTCTGGGCTGGCGCGCACCTCGTCGTCGCTGACCACCGGCATCACGGCGATCTTCACCAAGCGCAAGCTCGATGCGGCGACGCTCGAAGAGCTCGAGGACGTGCTGATCCAGGCCGATCTCGGCCTCGATACGGCGATGCGCATCACCGAGACCCTGCGCCGGGACCGTTTCGACAAGGAGATCTCCGACGAGGAGGTCCGCGCGGTGCTGGCCGCCGAGGTCGAGAAGGTGCTGGCGCCGCATGCGGTGCCGCTGACCATCGACCCGACCAAGAAGCCGCATGTCGTGCTGGTGGTCGGCGTCAACGGCACCGGCAAGACGACCACGATCGGCAAGCTGTCCGCGGAACTGACCCGCGCCGGCCGCTCGGTGATGCTCTGCGCCGGCGACACCTTCCGTGCGGCGGCGATCGATCAGCTGCGCATCTGGGGCGGGCGCGTCGGCGCGCCGGTGATCGCCCGCGAGCCCGGAGCGGATGCGGCCGGCCTCGCCTTCGATGCCTTGAAGCAGGCCCGCGACGAGGGGCGCGACGTCCTGATCATCGACACCGCCGGCCGCCTGCAGAACAAGGCCGAGCTGATGGCCGAGCTCGGGAAGATCGTCCGCGTCCTCAAGAAGCAGGACCCGGAGGCGCCGCATTCGGTGCTGCTGACCCTCGACGCGACCACCGGCCAGAATGCGCTCAATCAGGTCGAGATCTTCGGCCAGGTGGCCGGCGTCACCGGTCTCGTCATGACCAAGCTGGACGGTACCGCCCGCGGCGGCATCCTGGTCGCCATCGCGGCGAAGTTCAAACTGCCGATCCACTATATCGGGGTCGGTGAGGGCATCGACGACCTGGAACCCTTCGACGCCGCCGATTTCGCCAAGGCGATCGCCGGCCTGGAGCGCTGACGGGGTCGGCCCGCCCGTCAGCGGTTCGCGTCCCCTGCCGCCGCCCGCCGCATCTGCCGGGCGATGCGGTCCGGCCTCCGCCAAGCGGCTGCGGCGATGCAGGCGCTCGTACGTGGCTCAGTCGCTCGTGAACCGCAGCGCCGCGGCGGCGGCGATCGGGCCGATCACGGCGGAGAACAGGGTCAGCGCCGACAGGAGCAGGAACGGCGTCAGGAACGGGGCCGGCTGCAGGACGGGCGCATTGGCGGCCGCGACGCCGAAGATCAGGATCGGGACCGTCAGCGGCAGGACCAGGATGGCGAGCAGCAGCCCGCCGCGGCGCAGCGTCACCGTCAGCCCCGCCCCGATCGCCCCGATGAAGGTCAGGGCCGGCGTGCCGACCGCGAGCGTCAGCATGGTCGAACCGATCGCGATCGGCTCCATGTTCATGAACAGGGCCAGCAGCGGCGATATCAGCACCAGCGGCAGCCCGGTGGCGACCCAATGGGCGGCGCATTTGACCAGCACGACCAGTTCCAGCGGCTCCTCGCCCATCAGGATCAGGTCGAGCGTGCCGTCGTCGCGATCGGCCTGGAACAGCCGATCGAGCGACAGCAGCGTCGCCAGCAGGGCGCCGATCCACAGGATCGCCGGGCCGATCCGGGCGAGCAGGTTCAGATCCGGACCGACCCCGAACGGGTAGACGGTGACGACGATCAGGAAGAACAGCGCGCCCATCAGGGCGCCGCCGCCGACCCGGGTGGCAAGCCGCAATTCGCGGACGAAAAGCGCACCGATCGGGCTCATCCGGCCATCTCCTCGGCCATGCCGGCCGGCGCCAGGACGAGCGACCGGACGGCGGAGAACAGCAGCGGCTGGTGGGTGGCGGCGACCACGATGCCGCCGGCCCGCTGGTGGCCGGCGACGATCGCCGTGAAGCGGGCTTCGGAGGCGGCGTCGAGCGCCGAGGTCGGCTCGTCGAGCAGCCAGATCGGGCGGTCGGAGACCAGGAGCCGGGCGAGCGACAGCCGCCGCCGCTGGCCGGCGGAGAGATAGGCGGCCGGCAGGCCGGCGAGATGGCCGATCCCGACCGCCGCCAGCGCCGCATCCGCTGTCGCCGCCGGGCGGCCGAAGAAGCCGCGCCAGAAGCCGAGATTCTCTTCCACCGTCAGGGCCGGCTTGAGGGCGTCGGCATGGCCGAAATAATGCGCCTGCTGGGCGATCGAGAGGTCCGCGTCGCCCCCCTCCAGCGCAATCCGGCCCTCGCTCGCCGCGACCAGGCCGGCGATCACCCGCAACAGCGTCGACTTGCCGGCGCCGTTCGGGCCGGTGACGACGAGCGCCTCGCCGCCCGAAACCGAAAAGCCGAGATCGTGGAAGACGAGCCGCCCGCCGCGCTGGCAGGCAAGCCCTCGCGCATCGAGCCGAAGTGGCGGAAAGGCTGGCATTTCGGCTGATTCCGATCCGGTTGGAGCGCCACCCGCTGCGCCGCACAAAAAAGCTGCAGCCCGTTGACCCACGCGACTCTCGTCTGACTGGCCTCGTCTTACGAAATTGGCTACAAGGCGCGCAACCCGCGGCGACTGGCCGCGGGCTCCGGGTTTTTCCCGAGACGGTCCGTCGCGGCCGCCGGTGTCCTCGCAGGATACCGCAGGTGCATCGCAAAACGCCGGCAGGCGCACCGCGACGACAAGCCCGCCAAGGGGTCCCCGTCTCCAGCCGTGAAGGAAGGCCGCCGTGACCACATCCCTCGACAGCTTCAAGTCTGCCAAGACCCTCGAGGTCGGCGGCAAGTCCTACACCTATTACAGCCTCGTCGAGGCGGAGAAGAACGGCCTCGCCGGCGTCTCGGCCCTGCCCTTCTCGATGAAGGTGCTGCTCGAGAACCTGCTGCGCTTCGAGGACGGCCGCTCGGTCACGGCCGAGGACGTGAAGTCGGTCGCCGAATGGCTGGTCAATCGCGGCAAGGCCGAGCGCGAGATCGCCTATCGCCCGGCGCGCGTGCTGATGCAGGACTTCACCGGCGTGCCGGCGGTGGTCGATCTCGCCGCCATGCGCGACGCCATGAAGGCGCTCGGCGGCGATCCCGAGAAGATCAACCCGCTGATCCCGGTCGATCTGGTCATCGACCATTCCTTCGTGGTCGACTTCTACGGCAACGCCACCGCCCTGCAGCGCAATGTCGAGCGCGAATACGAGCAGAACCAGGAGCGCTACCGCTTCCTGCGCTGGGGCCAGAACGCCTTCGAGAACTTCCGCGTCGTGCCGCCCGGCACCGGCATCTGCCATCAGGTCAACCTCGAATATCTGGCCCAGACCGTCTGGACCAAGACCGAGGACGGCGTCACCTACGCCTATCCGGACACGCTGGTCGGCACCGACAGCCACACCACCATGATCAACGGTCTCGGCGTGCTCGGCTGGGGCGTCGGCGGCATCGAGGCCGAGGCGGCCATGCTCGGCCAGCCGATCTCCATGCTGATCCCCGAAGTGATCGGCTTCAAGCTGATCGGCAAGGCGGCGCCCGGCATCACCGCCACCGACGTGGTGCTGACCGTCACCCAAATGCTGCGCAAGAAGGGCGTGGTCGGCAAGTTCGTCGAATTCTTCGGCCCGGGCCTCGCCACCATGTCGCTGGCCGACCGCGCCACCATCGCCAATATGGCGCCGGAATATGGCGCGACCTGCGGCTTCTTCCCGGTCGATGACGAGACCCTCGCCTATCTGACCACCTCCGCCCGCGCGACCGACCGGATCGCCCTCGTCGAGGCCTATTCCAAGGCCCAGGGCATGTTCCGCACCGACGCCACGCCGGACCCGGTCTTCACCGACACGCTCGAACTCGACCTGTCGACCGTCGAGCCGTCGCTGGCCGGCCCGAAGCGTCCGCAGGACCGTGTCGTGCTGAAGAACGTCAAGGCCGGCTTTGCCGCCTCGCTCGAGGGCGAGTTCAAGAAGCCCGGCGAGATCGACAAGCGCGTGCCGGTCGCCGGCCGCGACTTCACCGTCGGCCATGGCGACGTGGTCATCGCCGCGATCACGTCCTGCACCAACACCTCCAACCCGAGCGTGATGATCGGCGCCGGCCTGGTCGCCCGCAAGGCGAACGCGCTCGGCCTCAAGGCCAAGCCCTGGGTCAAGACCTCGCTGGCGCCCGGAAGCCAGGTGGTCGCCGACTACTTCAACAATTCCGGCCTGCAGACGGACCTGGATGCGCTCGGCTTCAACGTGGTCGGCTTCGGCTGCGCCACCTGCATCGGCAATTCCGGTCCGCTCGACGAGCCGATCTCGGAGGCGATCAACGCGGCCGACCTGGTCGCCGCGGCGGTGCTCTCGGGCAATCGCAACTTCGAGGGCCGCGTCAACCCGGACGTGAAGGCCAACTACCTCGCCTCCCCGCCGCTGGTCGTGGCCTATGCCATCGCCGGCTCGATGCAGATCGACCTCGCTAACGATCCGATCGCCACCACGGCCGACGGCACGCCGGTCTATCTGAAGGACATCTGGCCGACCAAGGAGGAGATCGACGCGGTCATCGCGCAGTACATCACCCGCGATGTGTTCGCCTCGAAATACGCCTCGGTCTTCGAGGGCGACGCGCGCTGGCAGGGCATCGAGATCACCAAGGGCCTGACCTATTCCTGGCAGTCGACCTCGACCTACGTGCAGAACCCGCCCTATTTCGCCGGCATGTCGGCGACCCCGGCGCCGGTCACCGACATCCGCTCGGCCCGGGTCCTCGGCCTGTTCCTCGACTCCATCACCACCGACCACATCTCGCCCGCCGGTTCGATCAAGGCGGCGAGCCCGGCCGGCGAGTATCTGCGCGACCATCAGGTCCGCCCGCAGGACTTCAACCAGTACGGCACCCGCCGCGGCAACCATGAAGTCATGATGCGCGGCACCTTCGCCAACATCCGCATCAAGAACCAGATGCTCGGCGGCAAGGAAGGCGGCAACACGATCCACTATCCGTCCGGCAAGGAACTGCCGATCTACACGGCAGCCATGCAGTACAAGAGCGAGGGCGTGCCGCTGGTGGTCTTCGCCGGCAAGGAATACGGCACCGGCTCGTCGCGCGACTGGGCCGCGAAGGGCACCAACCTGCTCGGCGTCCGCGCCGTGATCGCCCAGTCCTTCGAGCGCATCCACCGTTCGAACCTGGTCGGCATGGGCATCCTGCCGCTGCAGTTCAAGGACGGCGACGGCTGGCAGGCGCTCGGCCTGAAGGGCGACGAGGCGGTCACCATCCTGGGTCTGGAGGCCGGCCTCAAGCCGCGCCAGATCCTGACCGCCGAGATCACCCGCGCCGACGGCTCCAAGACCTCGGTCGATCTGATCTGCCGCATCGATACGCTCGACGAGCTCGACTACTTCAAGAACGGCGGCATCCTGCAGTATGTGCTGCGCAGCCTCGTCGCGGCCTGAGCAACAAAGCAGAAATACAGATCATCGAGCCGCCGGGGCCTCTCCGGCGGCTCTTTTTGTCGTCCGGTCCAAATCGTTCCCGGCTTTTCCGGTCAGGCACCTCAACTTGGGTGAGCGTCACACCGACGTGACTCGCACTTGATGCGCGGCCGGCGTATGAGCCAAGGGACAGGACGGACGGCAGAGGCGGTGGAGCGGTGAGTTACTTCGTCGGAATCGCGATGACCATCGCCGCAGGAAGCTTCGCCTTGACGGGCGCCGAGGCGGGCGAGAAGCCGCGTGCGGTTCTGGAGCTGTTCACCAGCCAGGGCTGCTCCTCGTGCCCGCCGGCCGATGCCCTGATGAACCAGCTCGTCGAGGACAGAAGCCTGCTGGCCCTGACCTTCCCGGTCGACTACTGGGACTATCTGGGCTGGAAGGATACCTTCGCGCGTCCCGAATATACGCAGCGCCAGCGCGGCTATGCCGCCGGCCGGCACGATCGGGCGGTCTATACGCCCCAGATCGTGGTCAACGGCCGCGAGCATGTGGTCGGCAGCAATCAGGCCGCGATCGAGCGGACGGTGGCAAGCCACGAGCGGATGGATGCCCTGCCGGTCGACCTCGATCTCGACATCAAGGGCGACGTGGTCGTCGCCCGGGTCGGCGGCTCGGTGGCCGGCGTCGAGACCAAGGCCACGTTGTGGCTGGTCACCTACGATCTGCGCCGCTCGGTGCCGATCGCGCGCGGCGAGAACAAGGGCCGGACGGTCGTCTACAGCCATGTCGTGCGCCAGGTTCAGGCGATCGGCATGTGGAAGGGGCAGTCGATGACCGTCGAACTGCCCCGCCACGAATTGATGCCGGATCGCGATGTCGGCATGGCGATCATGCTTCAGCCCGATCGGGATTCCGGCCTGGGCCCGATCCTGGGAGCCGCCATGTTGACCGGCCCGTCCAGCTGACGGACCCGTCCATCTGATCCGGTCCGCCGCCCGCCCGGCATCCTGGGCATCCGGTTCCGACATCCGCCGCCCGTCCATGGTCGGCGGCGATGGCGGCGAAATCGAAGATCGGGAGCAAGGCCCTCTTCGAGCATCCTACTCCGATCGGGAGTACCGTTCGCAAACGAGACCATGCGGACCATCGACCGATCCCCTCGGATCGGGCACCGTTTCAGAACTCGACCAGCCTTGGCTTCTTCTCCAGAACCGCGAGAACGCGGCCGAGATCGGCGCCGCGCTTCAGAACCATGCCGCCTTGCGCGACGATCGAATACTGACCCTGGCGGCCGGCCAGTTTCGGGTCCTTCTCGATCCGGTAGAGCGGTGCTTCGGCGGTTCGCCGGAAGACCGAGAAGACGGCCCGATCGCGGCGATGATCGATGGCGTAGTCGCGCCATTCGCCGTCGGCCACCATGCGACCGTAGAGCTTCAGAATCTCGAACAATTCGCGCCGATCGAAGGTGACGGGCAGAACGGTCTTTCCACCGCCATGGGGAAAGGCGAACACCACGCCGTCGGCGGACGGCCGGCTGGGTTCGTCACCCTGGTCCCATTCGCTCAATCCGCACCCCTCCTCCGTCCTTGACCCGGATATCGGGCCGCCCGCGCGATCGGCAGCGGGACCGCATCCCCGGCGCCTCACAACAGCGAGCCGGCTGATCATCGCGTTGCCGGCCCGCGAAGGCAAGAACCGCCTGCGCGACAGCCGCGCCGCCGCACTGGCGGTCGGCCGGATAGGCCCCGTCGCGCCCGGGAGGGGGCCTCGCGTTCGGCTGATTAATTAATATTTATCAACAACTTAGAGGATAATTGTTTCCACTCTGTTTTCTTGCTTTCGCCGCAATCCGGACAATCGCGAGCCACGTTGCCCACCGACAGTCATCGTCGGTTCCGGTTGGTTCGACCCGATGGCTCGGCCGGTTTATTCAGCCCCCCAGCCCCCCGGATGGGCTGTCGGGTCGGACCTCCGGAACCCCGAAACCCCCGATCGAATGACGACCTGACCTGACGGGCCCCGCGCGGGCCCGTCCGTTTGTCGGGCATCGCCCTGTCGCGCGCGCCCCTCTCCCGGTCGGGCCGCCATGCACCGTCGACGCAAGGGTCCGGACCGGCGCCGCCTATTCGGCAGCGACCGATGGCAGGGACTGCGGACGGGACCCGACGGCGGACGATCCCGCATGCCGGGCGGGATCGAGCCAGAGGTCGAGGAAACGCTCCAGCCACAGCCGGGTCTGGGCGTCGTAGAGGGCGCGCCCCTCGAAATGGTGCGGCCGGCCTTGCGCGCCGGGCAGCTCGAAACGCTCCGCGCCCCGCGTGGTCCAGCGGTGCAGCATGGCGAGGGTCAGTTCCGGATGGAACTGGATACCGTAGGCGGCCGGACCGACCTGGAAGGCCTGGTTCGGGAAGCTCTCGCCCTCGGCCAGCAGGGTGCAGCCGCAGGGCAGGTCGAAGCCCTCGCGGTGCCACTGGTAGACCTCGGTCGGCCAGGCCATCAGCGCCTTGCCGGCCTCGGTCGGACAGAGCGGGTAGTAGCCGATCTCAACGAGCCCGTGCGGATTGGGGCCGACCGTGCCGCCGAGCTGGCGCACCAGCATCTGGGCGCCGAGGCAGATGCCGAGATAGGGCTTCTGTTCCGCCAGCGGCACGGCCAGCCAGTCGATCTCGCGCCGGACGAAATCGTCCTCGTCGTTGGCGCTCATCGGCCCCCCGAACACCACCGCGCCGGCATGGTCCCGGAGTGTCTCCGGCAGCGGATCGCCGTAGCGCGGGCGGCGGATGTCGAGCACGTAGCCGCGGCGGGTCAGCATCTGACCGACCCGCCCCGGCGAGGAGGTCTCCTGGTGGAGAACGATAAGGATGCGCGGGAGCGGCTTGGCCATGGCGTCCGGGCGAAGAGTCGTTCGCAGGTGCGAACCATCACACAAGTGAAACAATGGCCCGGGAAATGTGGCCGAATCAACCGTCGTCTTCGGATTTGTCGAGACGGGCTTCGACTTTCTTGCGGATCAGGACCCTGTCGCGGGTGCCGACATCGAGCAGCTCGGCCAGGCGCCACACCGTGTTGTCCTCGAATTCGTGCACCGCACCATCGGCCAGCACCATCTCCCAGAACATTTCGACCAGCGCCTCGCGTTCCGCCGGCGCCAGCCGCCGCTTCAGCAGCGCGGTGAACCGGTAGAGGTCGACCGCGTCGCGATCGGCGGTCTTCGCGGCTTCGAGCAGGGCCGCGAGACCGGCCGCGTCGAGATCGAAATGCCGCGTCAGCAGGCGCCGGCAGATGTCCTGCTCCGGAACCGAAACGGTCCCGTCGATGCCGATCAGGTGCACCATCAGGGCCGCGGTGGCGAGACGGACCTCGTCCTGCGGCGCCGGGATCGGAGCACCGCCGGTGAGATCGGCAAAATAGGCTTTCAAGGCATCGAACATCGTGACCGCCGATCGTCGGCTGAAAGGAAGACCGGATCATAGGGGCCGAGGCCGCTTCGACAAGAAGCCGGCCGTCGAATGCCGTCATGCGCGCGCCGGCCAGTGACAGAAACGCGTGCATTTCCTATAGCAAGCTGAGACAGAGCCTTGCCACGGTGCCCATGCGGATCACGATTTTCTTCGCGGCGATCGCCAGCCTCCTTGCCCCGATCGCCACGGCCGGCGCCGACCCGGCGCCCTCCGAGCGGGTCCGCCGCCTCCTCGCCGAGATGACGCTGGAGGAAAAGATCGGCCAGCTCGACATGCCCTCGCACGGCGGCCACTACGATCCGGCGCGCGTCGCGGCCGGGCGGACCGGCGGGGTCCTGAATTTCGGCAGCCCGCAGGAGATCGCCGCGATCCGGGCGCTGAACGCGCAGTCGCGGCTGAAGATTCCGTTGATCTTCGGCCTCGACGTGATCCACGGCTACCGCACCCTGTTTCCGATGCCGCTCGCCGAGGCGGCCAGCTTCGATCCGGCTGTGGCTGAACAGTCGACCCATTGGGCTGCCGTCGAAAGCCGCGCCGCCGGCCTCAATCTGACCTTCTCGCCGGTCGCCGACCTCGCCCGCGACCCGCGCTGGGGCCGGATCGTGGAAGGCGGCGGCGAGGATCCGATGCTGGCCGGCCTGTTCGCGGCGGCGCGCGTGCGCGGCTTCCACAGCGGCGGGATCGGCGCGACGCTGAAGCACTTCGCCGGTTACGGCGCCGTCGAGGGCGGGCGCGACTATGCCCCCGCCGACATCTCCGAGGGCACGCTGCGCGACCGCTACCTGCCGCCCTACCGGATGGCCGTGGAGGCCGGCGTCGACGTGGTCATGACCTCCTACATCTCGCTCAACGGCACGCCGACCACGGCCAGCCGCCGGCTGATGTCCGATATCCTGCGCGGCGAATGGGGCTTCCCCGGCTACGTCGTCTCCGACATGAACGCCATTCCGGAGATCGCGCTGCTCGGCGTCGCCGACGGCAACGGCGAGGCGGCGAAACTGGCGCTGGAGGCCGGCGTCGACCAGGACATGGACGGCGAGGTCTATATCGCCGAACTGGCCGGGCTGGTGCGCGACGGCACCCTGCCGGAGGCCGCGCTCGACCGGGCCGTCGCCCGGGTGCTGGCGACCAAGGAGCGGCTCGGCCTGTTCGACGAGAAACCGTTCGACCCGGCGGCAGCGTCAGCGGTGCTCGGCCGGGCCGACATTCGCGCGGCGAGCCGGGCCCTTGCCGCCGAGACCTTCGTCCTGTTGCAGAACAAGGACGACGTGCTGCCGATCCGGCCGGAAACGCGCTCGATCGCCGTCGTCGGCGCGTTGGCGGCCTCGCAGGCCGACACGCTCGGCAACAACGCCGCCCGTGCGGTTCCGGCCGAGACCGTCACGGTGCTGGACGGCCTCAGGGCCCGCGCGCCCGCCGGCACGCGGATCGATTTCGTCGAAGGCTGCGATACGGCCTGCACATCCGATTCGAACTTCCAGGCCGCCGCCGCCAAGGCGGCCGAGGCCGACCTGATCGTCGCGGTGCTCGGCGAACCCCAGGACCATTCCGGCGAAGGCGCCTCGCGCGCCAGCCTGGAACTGCCCGGACGCCAGACCGACCTGCTCCGCCGCCTCGCCGCCACCGGTCGGCCGGTGGTGGTCGTGCTGCTCGCCGGGCGCCCCCTGGCCCTGTCCGAGGCCGTCGATCCGGCCGCCGCGATCCTGCTCGTCTGGTATCCCGGCAGCGAGGGCGGCCATGCGGTCGCCGAGACGCTGTTCGGCGACCGCGATCCGGCCGGCCGGCTGCCGGTCACCTTCCCGCGCCATGTCGGCCAGGTGCCGATCACCTATGACGCCCTGCCGACCGCCCGGCCGGGCAAGGTCGAGGACCGCTATACGAGCCGCTATCTGGATGTCGCGCTCGGACCGCTGTTTCCCTTCGGGCACGGCCTCGGCTACACGCGCTTCACCCAGTCGGACGCCCGGATCGCGGCACGCAAGCTCGGACCGGACGACCGTCTGACCGTCGCGGTCACGGTCGCCAATGCCGGCACCCGGCCGGGCCGCGAGGTCGTGCAGCTCTATGTCCGCGACGTGGTCGCCAGCCGTGCGCGTCCGGTGCGCGAACTGAAGGCATTCGGCAAGCTGCTGCTGGAGCCCGGCGAAGCCCGCGAGGTGGTGCTGTCGGTGCCCGTGCGCAGCCTCGGCTTCCATCGCGACGACGGCAGCTATGTGGTCGAGCCGGGCCGCTTCGACGTCTATCTCGGCTCGAGCGCCGCCGCGCCGCTGATCGGCAGCGTGGTCGTCTCGCCCGGCTACGAGGCGCCGCCGGCAGGCCTGTCAGCCGAGCGGTTCGAAGCAGGCCACATGACGGTCATCGGCAAGAGCCCGTAACATCGGCATCTCGGCGCGGCACCGGGCCTTTGCGCGCGGGCAGCGATCGGCGAGCGGACAGGCGCCGGCCTCGGCCGCGCCGGGCTCGCCAAGCCGGAATGCGCCTGCGGCATGATCGGCTGGATCGGCATCGAAATCCGGCAGGGCGTCGACCAGCGCGCGGGTATAGGGATGGACCGGCCGGGCGAACAGCACCGCCGCCGGCCCGCTTTCCACCACCCGCCCGCGCAGCATGACCATGACGCGGTCGGCGACATGCTCGACCACCGCCAGGTCGTGGCTGATGAACAGATAGGTCAGCCCGCGCCGCTCCTTCAGGTCCATCAGCAGGTTGAGAACCTGCGCCTGGACCGAGACATCGAGCGCGGAGACCGGCTCGTCGGCGACCACCAGGGCCGGCTCGGTGATCAGCGCCCGGGCGATGGCGACGCGCTGGCGCTGGCCGCCGGAGAATTCGTGCGGATACCGGTGGAGCGCCGCCGTCGGCAGGCCGACCGCCTCCAGGATGGCCAGCACCCGCTCCCGCCGCGCGCGCCGGTCGAACCCGGGCTCGGCGACGGTGAGCGGTTCGGCGACGATCCGCTCCACGGTCAGGCGCGGGTCGAGCGAGCCGTAGGGGTCCTGGAACACCATCTGGAAGTGCCGCCGCCGCCGGCGCAGATCCGAGGCGGAGAGCGCGTTCAAATCCTCGCCGCGGAACAGGATGCGGCCCGCGTCGGGTCGCTCCAGCGCCATGGCGAGGCGGGCGAGCGTCGACTTGCCCGAGCCTGATTCGCCGACGATGCCGAGGCTGACGCCGGGCTCGACCGTGAAATCGACGCCGTCCACCGCCGCGACCCGTGCGGCCGGCGTGAACAGCCCGCCGCGGCCGACGGGATAGCGGCGCACCAGCGCCTCGGCGACGAGCAACGGTCCGGTCATGGCGCCCGCTCCGGGTGATGGCAGGCGGCACGGCTGGCCGGACCGCCGACGAAGGGCGGCGGCATGTCCCGGCAAAGATCCGTCCCGCGCGCACAGCGGCCGTGGAACGGGCAGCCGGGGGGCAACCGATCCGGCGACGGCACCGTGCCGGGAATCGCGGCGAGCCGCGCGCCGCGCACCGCATGGCGACCCGGCGAGGCGCCGACCAGCCCGCGCGTATAGGGATGGATCGCGGCGCGGAACATCGCCCGGCTGGCGCCCTCCTCCATGGCGGCGCCGCCATACATGACCAGCGAGCGTTCCGCGATCGCACCGATCACGGCGAGATCGTGCGAGATGATCACCAGCGCCATGCCGAGTTCGACCGAAAGCTCCTTCAGGAGCGCGATCAGCCCGGCCTGCACGGTCACGTCGAGCGCCGAGGTCGGCTCGTCGGCGACCAGCAGCGCCGGCCGGCAGGCGAGCGCCATGGCGATCATGACGCGCTGCCGCTGGCCGCCGGACAATTCGTGCGGATAGGCGTCGAGCCGCTCCCGGGCGCGCGGGATGCCGACCCGATCGAGCAGGCGCAGCGCCTCGGCGCGGGCCGTGGCACGGTCGGCACGGCCGTGGATCAAGAGCGGCTCGGCGACCTGGTCGCCGATCCGGTGCACAGGGTTGAGCGAGGTCATCGGCTCCTGGAACACCATCGCGATGCGCGCGCCGCGCAAGCCCGCCCGCTCCGGCTCCGGCAGCGCGACCAGATCGCGCCCCTCGAACCGGATCTCGCCATGCGTGCGCGCGATGGCCGGCAGGAGCCCGATCAGGGCGAGCGCGGTCATCGACTTGCCGGAGCCCGATTCGCCGACGATGCCGAGCCGCTCGCCGGCCTGCAGCGAGAAGGAGAGATCGCGCACGACCCGCGCCGGCCCGGACGGGAACGGCAGCGTCACCGAGAGGTTGCGCACGTCGAGCAGGGGGGCGCTCATGTCCGCGCCCTCCGGGCCCTGGGATCGACCAGGTCGCGCAGGCCGTCGCCGAGCAGGTTGAAGCCGAGCACCGTCAGGGCGATGGCGGCGCCCGGAAAGATCGCCAGCCAGGGCTGGGTCTGCATGTAGGTGCGCGCCTCGTAGAGCATCCGCCCCCAGCTCGGCGCCGGCGGCTGGGTGCCGAGGCCGAGATAGCTGAGCCCGGCCTCGGCCAGGATCGCGATGGCGAACTGGATGGTCGCCTGCACGACCAGGAGCCCGGCCATGTTGGGCAGAATATGGGCGATGGCGATCCGGGTCTCGGTCAGGCCCGCGGCCCGGGCGGCGAGCACGAAGTCGCGCGAGCGGACCTGCAAGGCGGCGCTGCGGGCGAGGCGCGCGAAGACCGGCACGTTGAAGACCGCGATGGCCAGGATCGCGTTCGCCGCGCCGGGACCGATCAGGTGGACCATCATCACGGCGGTCAGCACGGCCGGAAAGGCGAGCACGAAATCGTTGGTCCGCATCACGGCTTCGTCCAGCAGCGAGCCGTTGCGGCTGGCCGCCCAGGTGCCGAGCGCGGTGCCGGCGACGAGCCCGAGTGCGACCGACAGGAGCCCGACCTTGAGCGAATTGCCGGCGCCGACCATCAGCCTGGCGACGGTGTCGCGGCCGAGATGGTCGGTGCCGAGCCAGTGCAGCGCCGACGGTCCCTGCAGCCGGTCGGGGAGGGCAAGACGGGTCGGATCGAACGGTGTCCAGACGAAGCCGAGCGCGGCGATCGCCATCAGCGCGAGGGCGATCGCGCCGCCCACCACGAGGCCGGGATGGCGGTACCAGGCGAAGCCCATCAGGCCCTCCGCCGCAGCCGCGGGTCGACGATGCCATAGGCGATGTCGACCAGGAAATTGATGACGACCACCAGGGCGGCGAAGACGACGACCAGATCCTTGACCACGATGATGTCGTGCTGGCCGATCGCCTGGAACATCAGCCGGCCGAGCCCGGGCAGCGAGAAGACATCCTCGATGATGATCGCGCCGGCGATCATGAAGGAGAAGCGCACGCCCAGCATGGTGACGACCGGAACCAGGGCGTTGCGCAGGACGTGCCGGTAGAGCGTCGCGGCCGCGCCGAGCCCCTTGGCGCGGGCGGTGCGGACCCAGTCCTCCTGCAGCGCCTCCAGCGTCGCCGAGCGCGTCACCCGCGCCAGGATCGCCGCCTGCGGCAGGGCGAGGGCGATCACCGGCAGGATGAGCGAGGCGAGCGCCGGGCCGAGGCCGGCGTCCCAGCCGGGAAAGCCGCCCGACGGCAGCCAGTGCAGGCCGATCGCGAAGGCCAGCACGAGCAGGATGCCGACCCAGAAATCCGGCAGCGCCAGCCCGGCCTGGGCGAAGACCATCACGCCGGCATCGCGCAACGAACGTGGCCGCGAGGCCGCCAGCATGCCGAGCGGCACGCCAACCAGGGTGGCGAGCAGGATCGCCGCGAAGGCGAGCGGCAGCGTCACCTGCAGACGCTCGCCGATCAGCTGCGCGACCGGCACCCGGTAGCCGTAGCTGGTGCCGAGATCGCCGGTCAGGAGACCACCGACCCAGCGCAGGAAGCGCTCCGGCGCCGGCAGGTCGAGGCCGAACTCGGTGCGCAGGGCCGCGACGGTCTCCGGCGTCGCGCTGACGCCGAGGATCACCGCGGCCGGGTCCCCGGGCAGGATTTCCAGAACGACGAAGACCACCAGGGCGGTCGCCAGCAGCGTGACCGCCAGACCCGCAAGGCGCCGGGCGAGGAAGCTCAGCATCGATCCCCCGTCCCCGGCGCGACTGCGGCGATCACTGCCAGGCGAGATCGGTCAGCGGCGTCGCCGGCAGCGGCCAGTCGGCCCACATGCCGGTGAGGCTGGCCTTGGACACGGTCACCTTGGGCAGCACGAACAGGAACACGTTGACCGAGTCCTCGGCCAGCATCTTCTGCGCATCGCCGTAGAGCGCCAGCCGGCTCTTGTCGTCGACCGCCGCATCGACCTTCTTCATCAGGTCGACGAAGGCCTGGGACTTGTAGTTGAAGTAGTAGTCCGGCCGGGCATAGATGTTGATGTCGAGCGGCTCGGTATGCGAGATGATGGTGAGATCGTAGTCCTTGTTCTTGAACACCCGGTCGAGCCATTGCGGGAACTCGACATTCTCGATCGAGACCCGGATGCCGACCTCACCCAGCATGGCGGCGACGATCTCGGAGGAGCGCCGGGCATAGGCGGGCGGCGGCACTTTCAGGGTCAGTTCGAAGCCGGATGCGTAGCCGGCCTCCGCCAGCAGCGCCTTGGCCTTGGCCGGATCGTAGGGGTAGCGGCCGGTCAGATCGACATAGCCCGGCTGGGCCGGCGAGAAATGGCTGCCGATCGGCGTACCGGTGCCGTTGATGGCGCCGAGATTGACCTGGTTGCGATCGACCGCATGGGCGATGGCGCGTCGCACGCGCAGATCGTCGAGCGGCTTCTTGCCGTTGTTCATGGCGATGATGGTCTCGCCCTCGGTCTTGCCGATGGTGACCGTCAGCCGCTTGTCGGCCTTCAGCGTCGGCAGGGCCTCCGCCGCACCGAAATTGGTCAGCGCGTCGCAGTCGCCGGACTGGATCGCCGCCAGCTGGGCCTGGGGATCGTTGATGAAGCGGAAGGTGGCGCGGGCAATCGCCGGCTTGCCACCCCACCAGCCGTCGACCGCAACCAGGCTCAGCCGGTCGCCGCGGGTCCATTTGTCGAGCTTGTAGGGGCCGGTGCCGACCGGAGTGGTGGCGTTGGCGGCCGCCGTCTTCTCGGACACGATGATCGCATCGCCCCAGGCGAGCCCGTAGAGGAAATTGGCCGCGACCTGCTTCAGGGTGACCTTCACGGTCGCCGCATCGGGCGTCTCGATCGAGGCGATCGGCGTGAAGATCCACTTCTGGGCATTCTTGGAATCCGGCGCGACGGCCCGCTCCAGGCTGTATTTCACGTCCGCCGACGTGAACGGCGTGCCGTCATGGAAGGTGACGCCCGACTTCAGCTTGAAGGTGTAGACGAGATTGTCGGCCGAAATCTGCCAGCTTTCGGCCAGCTTCGGCACGATCTTGCCGGCGCGGTCGATGGCGACGAGGCCTTCGAAGATGTTGCCGTAGGTGACCTCGCGGATCGCCTGGGCGGCACCCGCGGTCGGGTCGAGCACGGTCGGCTCGAGGGTCTGGCACAGCACGACCTGGCTCTTGTCCTGAGCCAGGGCCGGCGAGGCGATCCCGCCCGCGACCAGCGCGGCGAGCAGAACGGAACGTCGGTACGGCATGGTGGGTCCCCCCTGGAATTTTCTCGAAACGCGCCGCCGGCCGAGGCCGACGGGTCAGGACGATGCGCCTCCGGCCAGCGTCAGCGCTGCGGCCGCCATGATCTTGGCCGAGGCGATCATGTCGTCGATCACCACATACTCGTCCGGCTGGTGGGCAAGATCCAGAATACCGGGCCCGTAGGCGACGCAATCGATCACCGATCCGTGCCGCGTGATGTGCTTCTGGTCGTAGGTGCCCGGCGAGGCGATATGGCGCGACGGCTTGCCGAGCACGCGATGGATATAGTGGTCGAGCGCCTTCACGACCGGCGCATCCGGCTCGGTCATGGTCGGCTGGAAGGTCATGATCTCGTCGAGCCGGTAGTCGAGGCCCGGCGTGCCGGCCTTGACCCGGTCCAGGAGCGCCAGGATCTCGCCCTTCACGGCCGCGAAATCCTCCTCGACCAGATAGCGGCGGTCGATCACCAGCCGGCAGGAATCGGCGACGACCGGCGCCGGCAACGTCTCGTCGCGCGGCTCGGCCAGGCCGCCATGGATCGAATTGTAGTTGAGCGTGGCGCTGCGGGCGCCGGGCGGTTCGCACGGCATGCGGGTCTGCCGGCGGGCGAGATCGGGCAGGAGCTCGCCTTCGACCAGGCTCAGGAACGCCGCCATGCCGCGGATCGCATTGATGCCGAGGAACGGCATCGAGCCGTGGCCGATGCGGCCCTTCATCTCGATCTCGGCCCACCAGACGCCGCGATGGCCGAGACAGACCCGGTCGACATCGAGCGGTTCCGGGATGATGACGTGGTCGACCTTGCTGCGGTCGAACCAGCCGTTGCGGGCCAGCCAGCCGACGCCGCCGAAGCCACCGGATTCCTCGTCGCAGGTGCCGGAGACCTCGATCGCGCCGGCGAAGTCCGGGGATTCGGCCAGGATCGCCTCCGCAGCGATGACGCTCGCCGCGATGCCGCCCTTCATGTCGCAGGCGCCGCGGCCATAGACCCGGCCGTCGCGGACCACGCCCGCGAAGGGATCGACCGTCCAGCCGTGCCCGGCCTCGACCACGTCGATATGGCCGTTGAAATGCACCGTGCGGCCCGGCCGGCCGCCGTCGCGCCGGGCGACGACATTGACGCGCGGATAGCGGTCGCTATCGCCCGGCGCCCCGAGCGCACGGGGATAGTCGACCGCAAAGCCGGAGGCCGCGAGCCGGCGGCCGAGATATTCGGCACACTCGCGATAGCCCTCGCCGGGCGGATTGACGGTCGGGAAGCGGATCAGATCGCGGGTCAGATCGACCAGATCGTCGCGCAGCGCGTCGATCCGCCGGAACAGGCGCTCGGCACTGCCCGCCGGCAGCGGGCCGGCGGTATCGGGGCGTGCAGAGGCCAAGATCGCGTCCGTATCCAAGGGCATGCGGTCACTATAGTGCCCGCAGGCCACGCCGCAACCGCCCGAACGGATCGCCGTTCAAATGCGCAACATCGCATCCGTCGGCGCCCGTCGGGGGTCTTCGGAGCCTCTTCGCAGCCGCCGCCGGGCCGCGGCCCGATCAGCCGCGCTTCTTCGCGGTGACCTCGATCTCGACCTTCATCTCCGGCTTGACCAGCCCGCAGACGATCATGGTCGCGGCCGGGCGGATATCGGCGAAGTAGCTGCCGACGACCGGGAAGACGGTGTCCATCATGCCGGCCTCGGTGACGTAGTAGGTCGCGCGGACCACATCGGCGAGGTCGAAGCCGGCCTCCGCGAGCGCCTTGCGGATCGTCTCCATGGCGTTGCGGGTCTGGTCCTCGACGCTGTCCGGCATCTGCATGGCCGCATAGTCGTAGCCGGTGGTGCCGGACACCCAGCACCAGTCGCCGTCGGCGACCGCACGGGAATAGCCGGCAACCTTCTCAAAGGGCGAACCGGTGGAGACGAGCTTTCTGGTCATGGGAACTCCGCAGTGAGATTGGTTCAGGCCTGCGCGGGACGGCGCGCGAACAGGAGCAGGGCGCCGGCGACGATCAGCGCCGTGCCGGAGATCCGGTTGACCAGCGCCAGGCGGCGCGCATCGCGGACGAAGCGCTCCAGCCGGCTGCCGGCGAAGGCATAAAGCGCGACCGCGACCGCTTCGAGCGCCAATGCGGCGGCACCGAGCTGCAGGATCTGCCCGAAGGCAGGCTGCGTCGGATCAACGAAGGGGGCGAAGAAGGCGGTGAAGACCAGCATCGCCTTCGGATTGGTGATCGCGGTCAGAAACTCCCGCCGCGCCAGAGCGGCAAGGCGCGAGGAGCCCTCGGCCTCGGTGAGATCGGAGGCGCCGCCGAGCACCATCTTCAAGCCCAGCCAGACCAGATAGATCGCCCCCGCGATCTTGATGGCGGTGAAGAATTCAGCCGAGGCGGCCAGGGCCGCCCCCAATCCGACCGCCGCCCCCAGGACGAAGCCGGCGAAGGGCGGGAAGCGCCCCGCCGAGGCCAGCAGCGCCGTGCCGAAGCCGTAGCGGGCGCCGTTGGTCATCGCCAACACGTTGTTCGGACCCGGATACATGTTGAGCGCGAAGGCCGCGGGCACGAACAGGGCCCAGGTTTCCGGTGACATCGCAGAAGAGCCCTTGGAACAGAAAGGGGCCACGGCCGGCGTCAGCCGGCCCGATCAGCAGGCAGCAGCACGACCGGCACGCGACGGCGTCGGGGCGTGTGCCTCCCCCCGACGCCCGGCGCCGGAACTCAGGCCCAGGGCTGGACCTCGGCGAGCTTCGTCTCGTAGCTGGTGATCTTGTCGGCCTTCTCGAGGGTCAGGCCGATGTCGTCGAGGCCGTTGAGCAGGCAATGCTTGCGGAACGCGTCGATCTCGAATTTCACGGTGCCGCCATCCGGACCCCGGATTTCCTGCGCCGGCAGGTCGATGGTCAGCGTGGCGTTGGACCCGCGGCCGGCATCGTCGAGCAGCTTCTCCAGGTCTTCCGGGGAGACCACGATCGGCAGGATGCCGTTCTTGAAGCAGTTGTTGTAGAAGATGTCGGCGAAGCTGGTCGAAATGACGCAGCGGATGCCGTAGTCGAGCAACGCCCAAGGCGCGTGCTCGCGGCTCGACCCGCAGCCGAAATTGTTGCCGGCGACGAGGATCTGCGCCTTGCGGTAGGCCTGCTGGTTCAACACGAATTCGGGCTTTTCGACACCGGCTTCGTCGAAGCGCATCTCGAAGAACAGGCCCTTGCCGAGACCGGTCCGCTCGATCGTCTTCAGGAACTGCTTGGGGATGATCATGTCCGTGTCGACATTGACGATCGGCAGCGGCGCGGCCACACCGGTGAGCGTCGTGAACTTGTCCATGGCCTCGTCTCCCGTCCTCGGCAGCCGGCCTTCGCGCAACGCGCGGTCGCCGGCAAGACATGACGCCCGTCGATGACGGATCATGCATTTCGTCGCGCGGGTGAATAGCCTGTTTTCGCGCCGGATCAAAGGGGCTCGGCCGCATTGCCGCCGCGCGGCGGCGAGAGAGCGGCCGCGCCGCCGCGGCTGCTTTCCGTGTTGCACCGCCGAATGGGTCGGCTAACGTCGGCCTACGTGGGGTCCCAGAGAGATTCGGGAGGCGCGCACCATGCCAAGGCTTTTCACAGGCCTCGAGATCCCCGCCGATCTCGCCCTCACCCTGACCGAGTTGCGCGGCGGCCTTCCGGGGGCGACCTGGATCGATCCGGAGAACTATCACGTCACCCTGCGCTTTATCGGCGATGTCGATGAGCGCATCGCCGACGAGATCGCCGACGCCCTGGCCCGGGTCCGCCGGCCGGCCTTCGACGTGCGGATCCGCGGCATCGACTATTTCGGCGGCCGGCAGCCGCATTCCGTCTTCGCCAAGGTCGAACCGACACCGGCGCTGATGGAGCTTCAGGCCGAGCATGAGCGGATCATGCAGCGGCTCGGGCTGGACCCCGAGGGCCGCAAGTACCATCCCCACATCACCATCGCCCGGGTCAAAGGCGCGCAGGCGCGCGACGTCGCGCATTGGCTCGATGTCCGCGGCGGCTTCCCCGGCGGACGCTTCCGCGCCGAACGCGCCGTCCTGTTCTCGTCCAGGGCTTCGAAGGGCGGCGGCCCCTATATCGTCGAGGACGAATATCCGTTCGTGGCGGCGGCCCCGGCGACCCGGCGCGATCCGGTGGTGGTCGCCAGGATGTATCCGCGCGCGATCCGTTCCGTGCCCGCCTCCTGAACCCGCGCGATCTTGAATTTATCCCCGGCGTCACGATTTCAAGGTTCGTGGCCGGCTGCGATCTCGCCATGCCGGCGGATCCCTTCCGCATGCCGGCGGAACCATTCCGCGTCCGCCGTCTTGTCAGGTCGCAACCTCGCCGGACCGTATGCAGGGCCGGCCCATCGGGAGTTCGCCAGAACCATGGACCAGCGCATCTTTCTCGACCCCGAAATCGTCGGGCCGGAAGACGAGCGCGAGGCGAAGGTCCGGGCCGGCTTCTGGGCGTCCCTGCGCCGCGCGGCCCGCGCCATCCCGTTCTCGACCGATCTGGTCGCCGCCTATTATTGCGCGCTCGATCCGACGACGCCGCGGCGGGTCCGCCTGACGCTGCTCGGCGCCCTCGCCTATTTCGTGATGCCGGCCGATCTCCTGCCGGACTTCCTGCCTCTGGTCGGCTTCACCGACGATGCCACCGTGCTGATCACGGCGATCGGCATGGTCACGGGCCATATCCGCGACGAGCACCGACAGGCTGCCGAGAAGGCCCTGTCCGAAGGCGCCGCGACCCAACAATAGTCGGCCCGTCGGCCTGGGCCGCGATCACTCGACCGGAGCCTGACCGGTCCCGGCAAGAGCGCCGACGTGAGGGTCCAGGCAGGCGAGATGCGCCGGCCGGCCGGCCAGATAGACCTGCGCCCGCGATGCGGCCAGGACGCGATCCTTTTCGGTGTCGAGCACGGCCAGGACGAAGGCCGCCATCGGCCTGCCGGCGGCCGCCGCAGCCTCCAGCCCGGCGCGCAGGTCCGGCCCTGCGGCATCGCCCTGACCCTGGATCGCGTCCCGGAATATGACCCGGAGCTCCTTCGACGGCGCCACGACGGCCGCCTGCGCCAGGGCGGCATCGGCGGCCTCCGGATCGGCCTCGGCGTAGCCATGCGCGGCCCGGACGATGTGCAGACGGGCGTTGAAGGCATCGTGGCGGAGCGCCAGGTCGATCAGGGCGAGCCGCTCGCCCGGCTCGAGCTTCGCCGCCGTCGAGAGCCGGTCGAAACGCAGGGCGACGCGGCAGGCAAAGGCCGTCTGCCGGCCGGATATCGCGACCTCGCGCGCCGCCGCCTCGGCGGCGAGCCGCGTCCGGATCAGCGAGACGATCTCGTCCGGTTCGAGGCCGCCGTTTGACGGCGCCAGCTGCACGGGTCCTGCCAGCGCGGCCGTCCCGGCAAAGGCGCTCTGGCCGGCATGAAGGCGGTGCAGGCGCGTCATCAGGGTGATCTCGAAGATGGCCCGCTCCAGTTTCGACATCCCCGCGAGGTCGACCGTGTCGGAGATGGGTCTCGCCGCATGGCGCTTCGCGAGATGGGACATGAAGGCCCGATCTTCCCCGAACAGGATGACCGCGTGACGGGCGGCCCGCTCTTGCACCACGATCGCCTCGGCGACCGGATAGGAGATCGCCTTGGTGACCATACGGGCATCCGTCCGGTAGTCGCCGTAGATCACGTCGCCGGCCCGCAGATGCACCCCGACGGCTCTCGCCGGCAGCGGCAAGGCCGCGGCCTTGCGGCGCGCGGCCTCGAGCGCGGGGACGAATTCGATGGCGTCGAACGCCGCCCGGCAGAGCGCGCGGTATTCCTGGGCGGTCCAGAACTGCGGCAGTTCATGTCCGATCGGCCGCCAATGCGCCCGCACCGCGACGACACCCTGCGGCGGCGCCCGGCCGGACTGGATCGCATCCCGGACCGCGCCGAGTTCGGCGACCCCCGACAGGCCTTTCGGTGCGCCCGGACCGCGGTGCCGCTCCAAGAAGGCCGGTGCGAAAATCTCGGTGACCGGCCCCATGGCATGGGTGTCCGGGTCGCCGGCCGTCATCGGCGGCCAGTCCAGTTCAACCGTCCCGCCGGCCCGTCGCGCCAGCGCGAGGGCATTGATCAGGCTGCTGAGCCGCGCGCCCAGGCCGTCGCGCTGGTGGACCAGGAAGCGCCAGCCGGAGGATACACCCTGCCCCTGCCATTCCAGCCATTTCGGCAACGCGCCGGAAGGCTTCGATCCGCCTGGCGCCGGCGCGCTCTTGGTATCCCGCAATCCGACGCTGGTCATCGCGCTCCGTGTCCGCCTTGGCGCATCGGGCCGAAGACGCCCCCGCCCCACCTTCCGCCGGCATCAGCCGACCTTGAAAATCTCGTCCACCGGGACCTGCATGGCCGTGACCAGCCGATTGGTCTCGGCCGCCATGCCGATCACGGCGAAGAGTTCCATCAGTTCCTGATCGCTCACGCCCTTGGCCCGCGCCGCAGCGGTGTGGGAATGGATGCAGTATTCGCAGGATTGCGCGACCGAGACCGCGATATAGATCAGTTCCTTGACCTTCGGGTCGAGCTGACCGGGGCCCATCACCGCCTTGAGGCTCTCCCAGGTGCGCTTCAGCAGGGCCGGATCGTTGGCCAGCGCACGCCAGAAATTGTTGATGAAATCGGTCTTCCGGGTCGCGCGGATGTCGTCGATCACCGCCCTGGCCTCAGGGCTCATCTGATCGTCGGCGAGAAGCGGCATGGTGGCCATGGTGGGGGTTCCTTGCGAGCCCGCAAGGTCGCCGACGCTGCCGACGGGGTCAAGCCGGCGCATGGCCCATCACCGGCGCTGTCGTGCAGCGGAACAAGGCCGCGACGGTTCGCTTCCCGGGCGACCGCAAGCGACGCTGCGGCACGACAGGACCGCGGCCGGGAGCCGTCGTGGCGCGCCCACGGGCCTCAGACCCTGTGCGATCCGCCGCAGGTGCCTTCGCGGGTCGGCGCGAAATGCTCAAGAACACCCGGTCGGGCACGCGAGACGCCGAAGGTCTTCGCTGGGGCCAGCGCCAGACGCTGAGATCCCTTGTCCGGAGTCAGCGCCAGACGCTGACCTCTCTGTCCTGGGTCAGCGCGAGACGCTGATCACTCTCTCCTGGGTCAGCGCGAGACGCTGAGCACCCTCTCCTGGGTCAGCGCGAAACGCTGACCGGGAGCCGCTCGCTGGTCTGGCCCGAGAAACGCTCCGGTCCGGCGCCGTAGAGCGTCGCCACGATGGAGCCGTCCGCCCCCTTCAGGGCAACCTGCTTGCCGCTCAGATCCCAGGCGGAGATCCGCTGCAACTGCGGCGAGGTGCAGCCGCGGGTGTTGGCGCGATAGCCACCGGACCACGTGGTCAGCGTCATGAAGAGCTGGCAACTGTCGGTCCCCGACGCGATCTTCCAGGCCCCGAGGACCTCGGTGCGACCGATCGGCGGCGCCTTTTCGGGCGAGGGCGGCGGGCCGGGATCGACGGCCGCCACGGGTCCGGGCGCGCCCGGCGGCGGCATGTCGCCGGCCATGCCCGGGCCCGGCTGTCCGGGAACCGGCGGCAGCGGCTGGAGCGAGCCTTGGGTGACCGGCTTGGTCGGTGCGGCGGGCAGTGGCTCGTATTGGGCAGCCGGCGCCGGCCCTCCCATATCCGACATCCCCAATCGGCCACAGCCGGCCAGCATGGTGGTGGCGACCAGCGCCAGCACGGCCGCGTGGCGTCCCGTCATGTCTCTTGCTCCGATCCCCGTCGCGACCGAACCGATTCGTCGCGTTGTCAGCATTACCGCATCCGGCCGTGTCAAGGCGACCGGAAATCCGCCGCGGACCGGCGTTCCGCCCGTGTCTGAACGGCGTTGATGGCTATTTTTCGATGCCCGGCCGAATCCCGGCCCGACGGGCGCCGATTCCACGCCCGATCCTCGAGGTTGCGCCACGCCGGGGCCGGTCGCCGCCGCAGACCGGCCGGCGGGGGTCCGCGGCGGCACCGGCACGTCCGCTGCGCCAATTCGTGATGGCAGCGATGCCAAGAGGGGTTGGATTTGCCATAGAGCCGCCCCATATTGCAGTGCAATATAGACCATGAGGGACGCCCTCCGTTGCCGGAACAGGCCGCGGATCGCCGCCGACCCGCCGCCGCAGAACCCGTATCGGGCCGGTGGACCAGACGGGTCGAATCCCAACCGGGCCACCCGGCCGTCGCAAGCCGGGCGCGCGAGGACATGACAATGAAAACGATCACCGACGGGGGCACAGTGCGCAAGCTCTGGCTCGCCGACCGCGGCGCCTTTCGGGACCATCTTTTGCGTCTCGACCCGATCTCCCGCCACCAGCGCTTCGCGATGGGGGCGTCCGACGACTTCGTCATCCGCTATGCGGAGACGAGCTTCAACCTAGACACGCTGATTCACGGCTGGTTCGCGGACGATCGGCTGGTCGGCGCCGGCGAATTGCGCGGCCTGCCGCAGAATGCCAAGGAAGCCGAAGCGGCCTTCAGCGTGGAGGCCGACTGGCAGCTCAAGGGCGTCGGCTCCGCGCTGATGGAAAAGACGCTGCTCGCCGCCCGCAACCGGCGCATCCGGCGCGTCTACATGAACTGCCTCGCCTCGAACCGGCACATGCAGCGCCTCGCCCGCCGGTTCGGTGCGGAACTGGAGTTCGAATCCGGCGACGTCGTCGGCCTCGTGCTGCCGGACGGCCCGACCCCGGGCAGCTATTTCCGGGAAGCCGTCGCCGACGCCCATGGCTGGACCACCGCCATCTTCGACCTGCAGCGTCGCATGGTGGCGCCGACGCGGGCCTGATACCGACGGTCATGGAATGATCGTCGGCATTCGACACGCGGATTTCTCATGCCTCTGCCGCCCATGAGACATTCGCGGCACGTCAACGGCCCGGTGCGTCGGCATCCTGGGCCGTTGCTGTGATCGGTACCGGTCCGGGATCTCAAGCCGCTGAACGGCCTCGGCATTCCGGACGCGGTTAACGAATGGTTCACCCCTTTCGCCGAAATTGACTCGAAGGCGGGCGATCCGGTCTTCCTGCGTCGCATGGCCGGCGCGGGGACGGGATCGCCGCCGGCCTTCGGCGCACCGGCACGAGGCGGGCGAATCGTTTCGCACGGGCGCCGACGACGAGCCAGTTCGAGCACGCGCGGGACCCGGACATGAGTGAAGACATCCTCGTACGGCTTCTCTGCGCCTCCGAACTCGAGGCCTATCTCGACCACATGATGCGCCTCGACGGCCCGGCCCGCGCCCAGCGCTTCGCGGCCGGCGTCGACGATCACTTCATCCTGTCGCACTGCCTGCACATGATCGTCTCGCGGACCAGCCTGATCGGCGTCTTCGTCGACGGCACCCTGCGCGGCGCCGCCGAACTCGAGGTCGACGACGACGGCGCCACCGGCGAACTGGTCATGGCGATCGAGAAGCCCTGGCGCGGCCGCGGGCTCGGCCGGCAGCTCGCCGCCGCGGCGATCGCCGAGGCCCGCCGCCGCGGGGTCGGCGCGATCCGGATCGATATCGAGGCGACCGACGAGGCCACGCGCGCCATCGCGCTCGGCCACGGCTTCCGCTCGCAGGGCGGCCGGCGCACGGTGACCTACCAGCTCACGCTCGACGGCAGCAGCCGTGATGAGACTGGCGAAACGCCGTCCTCGCGCTGGTGGAACCCCTTCCGCACCGCCGCCCGATCCGCGTAGGCGCATGCCCGCGGATCGAATGGCCCATCCTGCAGGCGGATGGGCGATGGGCCACCCGGCCGCATCCGGCAGAAGCGCGCGAACGCTCTCCAGACCGCTGAAAGAATGAGGCACCTGAAAGAATGCGGCCGCCACCTTCCGGTGACGGCCGCCATCTCGACATCCCGGCAGCGCAGGCGACGGCGGGTCAGACCCGCCGCTCGACCATCATCTTCTTGATCTCGGCGATCGCCTTGGCCGGGTTCAGGCCCTTCGGGCAGGTGTTGGCGCAGTTCATGATCGTGTGGCAGCGATACAGGCGGAACGGATCCTCGAGATTGTCGAGCCGCTCGCCGGTCGCCTCGTCGCGGCTGTCGATCAGCCAGCGATAGGCCTGCAGCAGCACTGCCGGACCGAGATAGCGGTCGCCGTTCCACCAGTAGCTCGGGCAGGAGGTCGAGCAGGAGGCGCACAGAATGCACTCGTAGAGACCGTCGAGCTTCTCGCGATCCTCGCGCGACTGCTTCCATTCGATCTGCGGCGTCGCCGACACCGTCTTCAGCCAGGGCTCGATCGAGCGGTGCTGAGCGTAGAAGTTGGTCAGATCCGGCACCAGATCCTTGATCACCGGCATATGCGGCAACGGATAGATCTTGATGGCGCCCTTCACCTCGTCCATGCCTTTGGTGCAGGCGAGCGTGTTGAGGCCGTCGATATTCATCGCGCAGGAGCCGCAGATGCCTTCGCGGCAGGAGCGGCGGAAGGTCAGCGTCGGGTCGATCTTGTTCTTGATGTAGAGCAGACCGTCCAGGATCATCGGCCCGCAATCGTCCAGATCGACATAGAAGGTGTCGATCTGCGGATTGCGCCCGTCATCCGGATTCCAGCGATAGACCTGGTATTCCTTCAGCCGCGTCGCATTGGCCGGCTTCGGCCAGGTCTTGCCCAGCTGCATGCGGCTGTTCTTGGGCAGTGCAAGCTCGACCATCGTGTCGTCCTTCGCCTCAACCGTCCTGCGCCCCGAGCGTCCGGCGGAGATCCTTGCGGATCACGAGCTTCAAGCCCGACCAGATCGCGTCGACCGCGCAAACCTTCACATCCACCAACCCCAAGGGCAGCGCCACGTCGCGAACCACATCCTCGGTCACGTCCGTCGCCACCTTCGCGGCCTTCTTGGGCCAGGCGACCCAGATCATTCCGGCCGGCCTGATCGCCGCGATCATCCCCGCCAGACCCGCCGCGAGATCGGCGCGCCGGGCGGTGAAACCGAGGATCAGATCCAGCCGGGCCGGCGGGCCGAAACCCACCCAGGCCTCCGTCCGGATCATGCCGGCAAAGGAGGCCGCCGCGGCGAGCGCCTCAAGTTCCGGGGGCAGGCCGACGAAGGCCACCTGCTGGCCGTCCGCAAGCCCGAGCTTGCGCGGCAGAGGCGTGCCCGAGTAGCCCGCCCCGGTCACATCAGTAGACCCGCGCCTTCGGCTCGATATAGGCGATGTCGTTGGACATCGTGTAGGTATGCACCGGGCGGTAGTCGAGCGTCACCTTGCGGGTGTCGTCGCTGGCCCAGGCGAGGGTGTGCTTCATCCAGTTGGCGTCGTCGCGGTCCGGAAAGTCCTCGCGGGCATGGGCGCCGCGGCTTTCCTGGCGGTTGGCGGCGGAGTCCATGGTCACGACCGCCTGGGTGATCAGGTTGTCGAATTCGAGCGTCTCGATCAGATCCGAATTCCAGACCATCGAACGGTCGGTGACCTTCACGTCGCCGATGCCGCTCCACACGTCGTGGATCAGCTTCTGGCCTTCGCTCAGCACGTCGCCGGTGCGGAACACCGCACAGTTGGTCTGCATGACGCGCTGCATCTTGAGCCGCAGCTCGGCCGTAGGCGTACCGCCCGAGGCGTAGCGGAAGCGGTCGAGGCGCGACAGCGCCAGGTCGCCGGCGCCCTTGGGCAGGTCCGGCTGGCGCTCGCCGCGCCGGATCGTCTCCGCGCAACGCAGGCCGGCGGCGCGGCCGAACACGACGAGGTCGATCAGCGAGTTGGAGCCGAGGCGGTTGGCGCCGTGGACCGACACGCAGGCCGCCTCGCCGATCGCCAGGAGGCCCGGGACGATGCAGTCCGGATCGCCGCCCTTCTTGGTCAGCACCTCGCCGTGGAAGTTCGTCGGGATGCCGCCCATGTTGTAGTGGACGGTCGGCAGCACCGGGATCGGCTCCTTGGTCAGGTCGACGCCGGCGAAGATCTTCGCCGATTCCGTGATGCCCGGCAGGCGCTCGGCCAGGATCGCGGGATCCAGATGGCTCAAGTGCAGGTGGATGTGATCCTTGTTCTTGCCGACGCCGCGGCCCTCGCGGATTTCGATCGTCATGGCGCGGCTGACCACGTCACGCGAGGCGAGATCCTTGGCCGAGGGGGCATAGCGCTCCATGAAGCGCTCGCCCTCGGAATTGGTCAGGTAGCCGCCCTCGCCGCGGGCGCCCTCGGTGATCAGCACGCCGGCGCCGTAGATGCCGGTCGGGTGGAACTGCACGAACTCCATGTCCTGCAGCGGCAGGCCGGCGCGCAGCACCATGGCGTTGCCGTCGCCCGTGCAGGTATGGGCGGAGGTGCAGGAGAAATAGGTGCGGCCGTAGCCGCCGGTCGCCAGGATGGTCTTGGCGCAGCGGAAGCGGTGCAGCGTGCCGTCTTCCATGCACAGTGCGATCACGCCGCGGCAGGCGCCATCGTCGTCCATGATCAGGTCGATGGCGAAATACTCGATGAAGAACTCGGCCGAGTAGCGCAGCGACTGTCCGTAGAGCGTGTGCAGGATGGCGTGGCCGGTGCGGTCGGCGGCGGCGCAGGTGCGCTGGGCGCGGCCCTTGCCGAAATGGGTGGTCATGCCGCCGAAGGGCCGCTGGTAGATCTTGCCTTCCTCGGTGCGCGAGAAGGGCACGCCCCAATGCTCGAGCTCGTAGACCGCATCCGGCGCGTTGCGGCACAGATACTCGATCGCGTCCTGGTCGCCGAGCCAGTCGGAGCCCTTGACGGTGTCGTACATGTGCCAGCGCCAGTCGTCCTCGCCCATGTTGCCGAGCGAGGCCGAGATGCCGCCCTGGGCGGCGACGGTGTGCGAGCGGGTCGGGAAGACCTTGGTGATGCAGGCCGTCTTGAGGCCGGCCTCGGAGCAGCCGGTGACGGCCCGCAGCCCCGCGCCGCCGGCCCCGACCACCACCACGTCGAAGGTGTGGTCGATGAACGGATAGGCGCCGTTGAGCGCGGAGGGGGCGGCGGTGGTCTTGGATTCGGCCATGGGTGCTGTGTCCGAGCGTTCAGATGCCGAAGGAGAGCTTCACGACGGCCCAGACGCACGCGATGGCCATCAGGGCGCAGAAGAAGGTGTTGGCGAGAACCAGCGCCGTCTTGGTCGGCTCGGTGTGGATGTAGTCCTCGATGACCACCTGCATGCCGAGATGCATGTGGTGGATGCCGGCGAGGAGCGTGGCGAGCAGCGTGATGGCGACCAGCGGATGGCCGAGCAGCGCGACGGCGTCGGCATGGCTGCGGCCGGGGATCGCGATCACCACGCCGACCACGATCAGGGTCAGCGGAACGAGCGCCACCGAGGTGACCCGCTTCTGCCAGAAGTGGTGGGTACCGTCATGGGCGGAGCCGAGACCGCGGACGCGGCCGAGCGGGGTGCGCATCGACATCGGAGTTCTCCTCAACGGACCACGAGGGCGACGATCCAGGTCAGGACCGTCAGGACGGCCGACCCGATCAGCGTGAACTTGGCCATCGCCATCCGGCTCTGCAGCTCGAAGCCCTTGCCGGTGTCCCAGATCAGGTGACGGATGCCGCCGAGCGTGTGGTGCCAGAGCGCGAAGGTGAAGCCGAACAGGACCAGGAGGCCGAGGAAGGAGCCGAAGAACCACTGCACGGTGTCGTAGCTCGCCTTGCCGGACGCCGCCGCGACCAGCCAGATCGCGACCAGCAGCGTGCCGCCGTAGAGCGCCGCACCGGTGATGCGATGGGCGATCGACATCGCCATCGTCCAGGAGAACCGGTAGATCTGCAGGTGCGGCGAGAGCGGGCGCGCGGGTCCGCTCGCTTTGCTTTCCGTGGTCGACATCGGCACTGGTCCGTCCGTTGAAGGCGGTCGTCGTTGAAGCGAACTCGTTCGGGCGGTCCGGATCGAATGCGGCGCCGGGTCCCCCCCCGACGCGCCTCGTTCTGCAGGCCCCCCGCCCGACGGGTCTAGGTTCTAATCCCTTTTGCTGCTCTGCGTCAAAACGTCCAAAGGGATTACGTCGCAATCCATCGCCCGGACGGCTCGCGTCGGGAAAAAATGCTCAACCATTGCTATCCTGGCATGCCATATACCTGAAATATCTCACCGTCATACGCATGAAGCCGTCACGCACACAAGACCTTGCAGTGCAGCATGCACGGGATGACGGGCAGGGTCTCGCGAGACCGGGCGGTGCGGCGTCCGGTCCTTCGCGCGGGTCCCGGTCGACCGGACCAAGGGCCTGATTCGAGATTGCTTTCCGCGCTGCCCCATCCCGCGCCCGCGCCCCGCCGCCTCGGTCCGGCAGCCCGATGCCGAGCGGCAAGACCGGCGCGGGCCGAGACCCGTCGGACGGCGGGACGACCGGCACCGCGCCGCGCAGGCCGGTCGACGGCACCCGGGCGCCGCCGCCCGAGCGGGAGCCGGCCAAGCGCCGATCACATCCCGATCCCGGTCTCTCGCTGGAACAAGATCAGGTCGAGGTCCGGCGCGCGGCCGGCGGAGCGGGTCAGGATCACATGCGCCTGGCCGCGATGGTGGGTCTGGTGGTTGAAGAAATGGGCGAGCGCAGGCGCGAGCGGCTGCGTCACGGGCTCGGGCCGCGTCACCGGAACATAGGTGAAGGTCGCCGCAAGCCGAGCCGCGTCCAGGCCGTCGACCCAGTCGACGATGCGCCGGTCCTCGGCGAAACGGGCCGCGGTCAGCCCCGCGAGGTCGTCATGCAGGATCGCGTCGAGCCGGTTCGGCGCCTCGCCCGCACCGGTGAACCGGCGCATCCAGATGCGATCGCCGACCAGAATATGGTTAAGCGTCCGATGCAGCGACCCGAAAAAGGCCCCGTGATCGGCCCGATAGTCGGCCTCCGGAAGCGCCGCGGCGGCTTCGTAGAGCCGCCGGTTGGCCCAGGCATTGTAGCCGGCGAACATGCGGAAATGGTCGAGCATCGATTGGCCCTTCATGTCAGTGGTCGGGCCTGAGGGTGCCCGGGCGGGGGCCGCCGCGCAACCGATCCGGCGTCGAGCGCAGCCGTCCGGCAGAGACGCAGCAGTCCCCTCCACCGCGGGCATCAGTGGGCTATTTTACCGTATCTATAAATTTCAGATTGTATTTTATTTTTGTTGCAACTTTATTTTAGTAGGCTCAAGATCAGACCAATAATAATCCTGCATTTTAGAATCCCCTCCTGCACTTTCAGGAGTCACCGCGATGAAAAAACGGATTCCGACATGTTTCGCCATCGCCACGTTGGCGCTGATTGCCGTCCTGGGGCTGGGTGCCAAGAGCAGTCATGGCAACCCTCAGGCTCAGACCTGCGAGTGGTCGAATTCCGAGGAGTTGTTCCGGAAGACCGTGAACTTCAAGAGCACGGATTCCACTGTCGCAGCCCCCATCCTATTACCGAGTCGAACGAAGAACGTCTACGACAGTGCCGGATATTCGCGCTCCGACGAAATTCGTGTCGCAGTCGGTGATGCGGCCCTGGTGAGGATTGAACTTCCCTCGAAGGACGCCACGACTTTGATCTACACAAACGGCGCAGCCCAGCCAAAGGTCGTGTGGAGCATCAACTCGCCGTCGGACTTCCGCGACGCGCCGCCGCCGGTCAAGTTGCCGATCAACACCAAAATCGATACCCGGAGCACCGATGCCATCGTCGTCAGGCTGGATGCCCCGAATATTGTGGCCTTAACAGAGCCCTGGCAGCTCGTAGCCGCCCTTTGCAACGGCACAACGAATACGCTGATCGGCTACACGATCATCGACGTCGAGGTCGTCAAACCGCTTTACGCGTGGGCCGCGTCACTCGCGGCTTTAGGCTTGTTCTGGAGCCTGATCAGCTTCGCGGCCTGGCGGTTGAACAAAACGAAAATCGACAAGCTGATCAACCCCGCGGATGACGGAAACTACCCGCTGCCTCTGACACTCGGAACATTTATGCACCGAATTCGAATCTGTGCTGACCCAGTCTTTATCTCTCAGAATTCACTCGGATACGGCAGCCTCAGTCGATTTCAGATTCTCATCTTCAGCTCTGTAGTCGGATTTGTCGTATTGTATGTCTATATTTATCTTGGAACACTGCCATCCATGTCTTCAACGATTTTGCAACTGCTCGGCATAACAGCCCTCGGAAGCACCTTCGTTCGAGCCACCAACGATTGGGCGGGAATCTCGCCGGCCACGCGACGCCTTCTGATCGGCGGCAAGCTTCTCATCATCAGCAGAGACAAGCCGCATCTCTCCGACCTTATCGAGACCCATGGCGAAATCGACGTCGCCAAAGTGCAGGCATTGTTGTTCACCGGGCTTGTCGCCGTCAGCATCCTGGGTTGTACGGCGGTCGGTCTTGCCGGTTTTACTCTGCCGCAGGAGATCGTCTACCTCAGTGGAATCAGCCAGCTCGCCTATGTGGCCGGCAGCGTGGCGCCGTCCGATACCCGAAAGCGCCTTGAGCAGGACATCACCGACTTTCGCCAGAAGGCCGCGGACCGGCGCAGCAAACCCGACGATCCGCAGGCCAAGATGGCGTTCGAGCAGGCCGCCGCACTGGCGCGCTCGACGCTCTACGAGACCTATCTGGACCGCTTCGACGACGATGAATTCGAAGCGATGATCAACGATCCGAAGCTGGAGCGGATCGCCTGACCGGATACTGCCAGTTTGCCCGGCTCCCCTACCCTACCCTCACCGCGGGATCAGCACCCAGTAGTCGAGATCGAGGATGACGGACGGATCGTAGTCGCCCGTCTCCAGCCGGTGGGGGAAGTCGGCGCAGGGCCGGTCCTTGGTGGCCACCGTCCGGATGCGCAGGGCGCCGACATCGGTGCGGCCGGGCAGGTCGGCGGTGTCGAGCACCTCCGACCAGGCGAACACCGTCATGCCGGCGAAGAGCGGGGCGACATGGCGGCCGCCGTTGATGGCGGCGACATGGAAGGCGTTGCCGAGGCCGTTGAAGCTGAGCGCGCGGGCGAGCGAGATGACGTGGCCGCCATAGATCAGCCGGCGGCCGAAGCGGCCCTGGCCCTCGGTGAACTGGTTGAAATGCACCTTGGCGGTGTTCTGGTAGAGCCGCGTCGCCAGCTGGTGCTCGGCTTCCTCGACCGTCATGCCGTCGACATGGTCGATCCGCTCGCCGGGCCGGTAGTCCTCGAAACGATGCGGGCTGCCGGCAAGCACGGCGTCGTAGCCGGCGCCGTCGAGCAGCGGCACGGCCGCGCCGATCACGTCGGGCGCCAGCACCGCCGGCAGTTCCGGCACATGCTCGTCGGCGATGCCGGCGCTCTCGTCGCTCTTGCGCACCATGACCCAGCGCACATAGTCGAGCACCTCCGCGCCGTCCTGGTTGTAGCCGGTCGAGCGGACATAGACGACGCCGGTCTTGCGGTTGGAATTCTCCTTCAGGCCGATCACCTCGGAGACGGTCGACAGCGTGTCGCCCGGATAGACCGGCGCCAGGAAGCGGCAGCCGGCATAGCCGAGATTGGCGATGGCGTTGAGCGAGATGTCCGGCACCGTCTTGCCGAAGACGATGTGGAACACGAGCAGATCGTCGAGCGGCGCGCGCGGATAGTTGATCGCCCGGGCGAAGGCATCGGAGGACTGGACCGCGAAGCGCGGGCCGTAGAGGGCGGTGTAGAGCGCCACGTCGCCGGTCGTGACGGTGCGCGGCGTGGCATGGCGGATCACCTGCCCGATGCGGAAATCCTCGAAGAAATTGCCCGGATTGGTCTTGCTCATCGCCGCCCCCGCCTGTCGCACTGCACCATGCCCCCGATGTGACCGCGCGGCGCGGGATTGTCCAGCCCTCCGGTGGTCGCAGACCCACTGGCGGACACTGATCGATTGTTGGTCCTCGAACCGCTGACGGTCAGTCACCCGCTGGCGGCCGCAGACCGTTGCAGTCATGGGAGATCGCCAAGGCCGGCTCAGGCCCAGATCGCCACCGTCAGGCCGCGCCCGTCCCGCTCGGGCGGATCGGGGAAGGGCCGGGCCTCGCCGGCCGCGATCCGGACGGCGATCAGGGCGTTGACGGCGGCATCGATCAGGTCGTCGCGGCCGACGCCGCGCGGCAGCGCCTGCTCCAGGAAGGCACGCGGATAGCCGTGGCGGACGAGCAGGTCGATCCGCTCGGCGAGACCCGGCTCGGCGGCGCGGTTCTTGACCTTCTTGGGCAGGCGCATCGCCGAGCCGCCGTTCAGCCGCCAGAAGGCGACCTCCGGGTGGACCTCGAAGACGCGGCCCGACAGAGCCGGCGTCATCAGCCGGTCGATCTCGCGGATCTTGGGCAGGATGTGGAAGCACTGGCGCGAGATCTTGCGCGGCGGCTCTGAGGTGGCGAAGGCGACGTCGCAGATGGTCCGGTAGGCGTCGGGCGCGTCGAGATCGTCGACGGCCCAGACGGCGGCCCGGCTCGGCACCGAGAAGACCGAGGACTGCCGCTCGCCGAGGAGCGGGCGGACAAGCCGCTCCGGCCCGCGTCCGCCCAAGCCGACCCGATCCGGCAGGCCGATCGGCATGTCGACCGCGATCACGCCCCCCTCCGCGGCGAGGATGGCGGCGAAATCGGCATGGACGGCGAGATGCGGCGCACCGGCATCGAGCGTGACCGCGACCCAGCCGGCCGGACAGCCGTCGACGCCGGCGACCGGCCCCGCCGCCGAAGCAGTCCCACCCTGCGGCGGCACCGTCACAGCGTGCCCGGCTTCGGCGCGCGACGCGGCCCATCGCCGCGCGGGCGGCCCGGTTCGGCCAGGGTGCGCACCGAGACGGTCGCCATGGAATGGGCCAGCACGTCCTGTTCGGCGGCGAGCAGAAGCTCGTCGGCGCCGGCGCGGACCGAGCGGGCGACCATGTCGAACACCGTCGCGGCGGCCCGCTCCAGGGCCTTCTCGGGACCGGCGCCGTCGAGGATGCGGGCCAGGAACAGGGCGGCGAGCAGGTCGCCGGTGCCGTTCGGCGCGCCCTCGACGAGCGGATGCTCGGCCTGCACGGCGCCCTTGGCGGTGACCAGCAGATTGGCGAAGGCGCGCGCCATCATGGCCGGGGCCGAGGTGACCAGCACGGTCGGCCGGCCGAGCGCGCGCGCCGCCGCAATCGTCTCGGCGGTCGAGCCGGTCGGCAGGCCGGCGAGCCAGCCGGCCTCGAAGCGGTTCGGGGTCAGGATGTCGGCGCCGGGCACCAGACGGTCGCGGATCGCCGCCGCGGTCGCCTCCGGCACGTAGAGGCCGCCCGAGCCGTCGGGGCGGACATCGCCGATCACCGGGTCGCACAGATGCAGGGCCGCCGGCCGCGCCGCCCGGACGGCCGCGATCAGGCGGGCGGCGGCCTCGACCTGGCCGGGCGCGCCGAAATAGCCGGTCAGCACGGCGCCGACCTCGCCGAGCTTGGGCGAACCGGCCAGGTCGTCGACCAGCGCCGCGAAGGCCTCGTCGGGCGCGACGAGGCGGGTGGCGCGGCCGTGGCCCGGATGCCATGGCAGCGTCACGGTCGGTACGAACCAGACCGGGAAGCCGAGCCTTTGCAGTGCGAACACCGCCCCGCGCCCGCCGACCGAACCGCGCGCCACCAGGCTCGACACGACGATCACGGCCGGCTTGCCGCGATCGGGGCCAGGATGAGGAGCGGCCGCGCCGGTCATATCACGTTGAGCTCGCGCACCGGCCGGCCGGCCGCGATCCGCTCGAAGCCGAACACGGCGAGATCGAGCGAGACCGAGCGGCCCGCGACGATCCATTCGGCGATCGCCCGCCCGGCGGCCGGGGCCTGCTGCAGCCCGTGCCCGGAAAAGCCGTTGGCGAAGAAGAAGTTGCCGATCTCCGGATGCGGCCCGATGACGGCATTCTGGTCGAGCGTGTTGTAGTCGTAGTGGCCGGCCCAGGCCCGGATCAGCTTGGCGGCCTCGAAGGCCGGGATGCGGGTGGCGAGCGCCGGCCAGATCAGGTCCTCGAACAGCGCATAGTCGACCTCGAAATCGTCGTCGGCCGGACGCGGATCCGGTCCCTCCTCGGGCGAGACGCCGCAGATGTGGTACTCGCCCTCCGGCCGGACATAGACGCCGGTTGTGTCGACCAGCAGCGGCATGCCGGGCAGCTTCTCGCGGCAATGGATGACGAAGACGAAGCGCTTGCGCGGCTCCACCGGCAGCGCGATGCCGGCGAGCGCGGCGACATCGCCGGCCGCCGGGCCGGCGGCATTGACGAAGGTACCGCAGGCGAGCGTGCTGCCGTCGGCGAGCGTGACGCCGGTGATGCGGTTGCCGTCGCGCCCGATGCCGGCGACCCGGCCCTGAAGGTAGGTCGCCCCGGCGGCGCGCGCGCCCTTGCGGATCAGGTCGAGCAGCGAATGGGCGTCGAACCAGCCCTCCCCCGTCACCCCGAAGGCGCCGGCGGCGAGGCCGTCGGTCGACAGCCAGGGGAAGCGGGCCGACAGCCCGGTCGGATCGAGCAGGGCGATGTCGGCCTGTTCGGCCGCCTGCACCCGATGATTCGCCTCAAGGATCGGCAAGCCCTCGGGGCTCGCCAGCAGGAGATAGCCGCCCTCGTGGAAGCCGATCTCGGCCTCGGCGCCGAAACGGGCCTTGAGCGAGCGGATGAAGTCGACGCCGTAGAGCGACAGGCGGATATTCTCGGGCGTCGAGAATTGCTGCCGGATCGAGGCCGCCGACAGGGTCGTCGCCGAGCGGGCATAGGTCGGATCGGGCTCGATCACCGCCACGGAGCCGGTGAAGCCGAGTTCATGCTTCAGGAAATAGGCGACGGACGAACCGACGATGGCGCCGCCGGCGATGACGACATCGAAGGACTGAGCGGGAGAAGGGCCGGGCACGACGGGCTCCGTGTGGCGGAATGAGGCGGGCGACGCAGCGTCGCCATGGCGGCGGACCATAGCCGAAGCCCGGCCGCGGGTGAAATGCCGCCGCCGCAGGGCACCTCAGTGCAGGCGCGACCCGATCCCGTCGACGACGAAGATCGCCGCGCCGAGCGCCAGTTCGACGCCGGCCCCGATCGGGATCGCCCACCACGCCGTGGACACGCCGCCGAACCGGAGGATCAGGACCGATACCGACGCCGAGACCAGCACCGTCAGCGCCAGCCCGGCCAGGATCGGCAGCGTGCCGGCCAGCGCGGCGATGACCACCAGCCAGGTGATCGCCTCGCCAAAAGGCGCGATCAGCCAGAGCAGGATCACGATATAGCCGAAGGCGACCGCCGCCGCCCCCAGGGCTGCACCGAGGAAGCCGACCAGCAGCGCCACGGGCGCGCGCACCCCAAGGCCATTTTCGCCGCTCATCGCGATTTCCGATCGACCACCGGCGGGCGCGGCGGCGCGCTCGGCGGCGGCGGCCGGCGGGGACCGGGATGGGACGGCGCAATGCTCGGCACCGCCGAAGCCGGTCTCCGATGCGCCGGCGGCGGCGACGGCGGCGGGGTGGCATGCGGGCCCGTCCGCCTCGGGTCGGGGACGGGTCCCTGGCCTGACGGCGCGGCCGACGCCGGCCGCGACCGTCCCGCGCCCCGGCCGGCGATCAGCCAGTAGACGAAGCCGCCGACGAAGCCGGCCGCGAGTGCCGGCGCGAAGGGCTGCGCCGCGATGCCGCCGATCGGTGGGCGGGCCGCCCAGAGCCCGATCAGCCCGCCGGCGACCAGATAGTAGCCGAGACTGCGCAGGCCGATGATCTCGCTGACCAGCGCCAGCAGGATGCCCGGCACGAAGGAGACCGAGAGGACGATCGCATAGGCGACCAGGAAGGCGCCGAAATCGGCCAGCGGCCCGAAGCTGCGCCAGATTTCGGCGGCATCGCGAAATTCCGGCGGCAGATGGCTGAGGACCTGCGAGGCCGCCGCAAAGGCAGCAGCCGCCGCCGCGGCCGCGAGGTAGCCGACCGTGATGACGATGAAGCGCCACAGGAGACGAAAGACGATCATCGGTTTTGTCCGCCACCGTTCGAACGGGCTGCCAAATCGGCCGGAACCCGGCTCACCGGTTCGGTGCCGAGCCTCGCCGGTTTCCGGCCGCGACGCAATCCGGCTGCAAGGCGGGCATCCGGCACCGCAGGCTCAGCGGTTCTCCGGCGCACGCTGCGGCGGCCGGGATCGGCGCTGCGGCGCCCCGACACGGGCGAAGACCAAGCCGGCAACCGCGCCGACGACCGCGAAGAGCAGGAAGGCCGCCAGATTCGAGCGCGCCGCATTGCCCATCCCGGATGTCGCCCAGACGGCCTGCACGAGCAGGCCCGAGAAGGCGCCGTAGAGCGTCTGGATCAGGGCCGACAGTTCGCCCCGGGCGGCACCGAACAGCACCAGTCCGACCGCAAAGGGCGCCGCCACCACCACAAGAATGGCGAAGGCGAAAAGGGCGATCACCCAGATGCCCGCGATACCGGCCGAACCGAGCGCCCGCGACGGCCCGAGGACGAGCGCGTCATGGGCGATCTGCCCGAGCGGCAGGATGAGGGCGGCAGCCAGGCACGCCGCCAGATAGCCGACGAGCAGGCGCGGCAGGCGCCCGCTGGGGATCATCGGCGGCCTGTTCGGATGCGGCCTGGGATCGGACGGCCTGGGATCGGATGGGCTGGCCATGGACGATTTCGGTCCCCGCGTGCACCCGCGCGCGAATCACGGGGGTGACGGTCCGATCCTACCGTTTCGGCACCCTCGGCTGTAGGGCTTCCTCGGCAACGCGTTACCGAATCGGCTCAGTCCTCGTCGGCGCCGCCGATCATGGCCTCCAGGGCCATGCGCTCGCGGATGCGAAGCCGCTCGGTCGCGGATTTGAGCTGCCCGCAGGCCGCCAGGATGTCGCGTCCGCGCGGGGTGCGGATCGGGCTGGCATAGCCGGCACGGTTGACGATGTCCGAGAAGGCCTCGATCGTATCCCAGTCGGAGCATTCGTAGCGCGAGCCCGGCCAGGGATTGAACGGGATCAGGTTGATCTTGGCCGGAATGCCGCGCAGCAGCCGGACCAGTTCGCGGGCGTCGGCCGGGCTGTCGTTGATCCCCTTCAGCATCACATATTCAAAGGTGATGCGGCGGGCATTGGAGAGGCCCGGATAGTCCCGGCAGGCGGCCATCAGTTCGGCGATCGGATATTTGCGGTTGAGCGGCACCAGCTCGTCGCGCAGGTCGTCGCGCACCGCATGCAGCGAGACCGCCAGCAGCGTGCCGATCTCCTCGCCGGCCCGCGCGATCATCGGCACCACGCCGGAGGTCGACAGCGTGATCCGCCGGCGCGACAGGGACAGGCCCTCGCCGTCGGTCGCCACCTGCAGGGCGTCGCGGACATTGTCGAAATTGTAGAGCGGCTCGCCCATCCCCATCATGACGATGTTGGAGACGAAGCGGCCCTCCTTCGGCACGATCGCGCCGGCCTCGGTCGCCCGGTCCGGAAAGTCGCCGAGCCGCTCGCGGGCGATCACCACCTGGGCGACGATCTCCTCCTTGGTCAGGTTGCGCACGAGCTTCTGGGTGCCGGTATGGCAGAACGAGCAGGTCAGGGTGCAGCCGACCTGCGAGGAGACGCACAGCGTGCCGCGGCCCTCCTCGGGGATGTAGACGGTCTCCACCTCGACCGGCCGGCCGGCGCCGCGCGGCGGAAAGCGCAACAGCCATTTGCGGGTGCCGTCGACGGAGATCTGTTCCGAGACGATCTCCGGCCGGGCGATCACGAAGGATTCCGCCAGCCGGGCGCGCAGATCCTTGGAGACGTTGGTCATCCGGTCGAAGGACTCGGCGCCGCGGAAGTAGATCCAGTGCCAGAGCTGCCCGACGCGCATGCGCACCTGACGCTCCTCGATGCCGACCGAGCGCAAGGCGTCGCCCAGATCCTCGCGCGTCATGCCCATCAGCGAGGGCTTGGCGTCGCGCACCGGCTGCGCCTCGGCCATCTTCATGATCGGCGCGATCGCGCCGGGCGGCACGGCCAAGCCGTCCGCCGGGACAGTCGAGAGAGTCATGCTGCGTCCTTCCGCGAGCCCTGCACGAAATCGGCGCGCCGGAGGCGGCGCCCAGGGTCTCGATCCGAACGCCCTACATAGGCGATCCGGCGGAAATCTTCAAAGGGCAGCTGCCGCGGACGGTCTATCGACTACTTGCATTCCTTCAGGGCGGCATCGAGCGCGCCGGAGAAGCCCTGCAGCGAGAAGGCATAGGTGGTGGCGTTGCCGCGGCCGGACTGGCCGCCGATGGTCAGCTTCTTGCCCTTCTTGAGGGCATCCACCAGCTTGACCTCGTCGGTCTTGTCCTGCAGCCAGGCGCCGTCGCCGCGGGTGAACATCGAGAATTTCTGCGTGTCGACCTCGACCGTGACCTTGCTGCCTTCCTTCAACGAGTAGCCGACCTGCAGGCTCGGCTCGTTGCGGACATTGTCGCCGGGCCAGATCGAGATGAAGAAGAACACCTCGCCATGGTTTAGACTGGCCGGCTCCATCTTGGTCGGCTTGGTGATCGCGTAGCAGACCTTGGCCTTCTGGGCGCCGGCCGTGACGGCGCTCCAATCCTTGGATTGGACCAGCAGGAGCGGGCTCTGCTGCGCCGAAGCCGGCGAGGCGGCGCCGACCAGTGCGGCAGCGCCTGCGATCAGACCGGCCCGGAGAGCAAGCGCGAGGGGTGAGTTCGTGTCCATGCCGTCCCGATTCCCTGTTCGAATGTCCTTGGCGGAGACCGAATCGGGCGCCTTTCGACATCCAATCGGCCCGCATTCCGCCGGCCAGCGTGCCGACGGCAGTGTCACGTCGCGTTAACCAAAACACGATTCAGGTTACCGAACCGTTGCCGCGCCGGGGCCGCCGGTCCGACCCGGCCGGCGATCGTTAAGTCTGTGCCGTCAGGTTGGCATGCATGTGACTTGCAGATTGGTCGATCCCGTGATCTGAGGCTAACATCGTGGCGGCAGGCGAACGGTTCGATCCAAAGGCGGCGACAATGGGGCATCCCGGACAGGACCGTCCCGGTCGCCGGGCCAGACTGTCTCGCCCCGCGCCGCAACCGCCCGAACTGGAGAGGGCATTCGAGGTCGCATGAGTATCGCGGATCCCGGGCGCATGGCATCGGAGCGGGATGAGTTTGCCGATCTCGTGGAGCGGATCGCCCGTCATCGGGACCGCGAGGCGTTCGGACGCCTGTTCGATCATTTCACACCACGCCTCGAAGCCTATCTGATCCGCCTCGGATCCGACGCCGGCTCGGCCGAGGAACTGGCCCAGGAGGCGATGGTCACGCTCTGGCGCAAGGCCGCCCTGTTCGACCGCACCAAGTCCTCCGTCGGCACCTGGCTCTATCGCATCGCCCGCAATCGGCGCATCGATGCCCATCGGCGCAACCGCGACGCCGCGCTCGATCCCGAGGAGCCGCTGCTGCAGCCCTCCGCCCCGGAGGATGCCGACGAGATCATCGACGCCCGGCGCCGCGAGGACAAGATCCGGGTCGCCCTTGCGGTTCTGCCGCCGGAACAGATCGAACTGGTCCGGCTCGCCTTCTATTCGGGCCTGTCGCACAGCCAGATCGCCGAACAATCCGGGCTTCCGCTCGGCACGGTCAAATCCCGCATCCGGCTTGCCTTTTCGCGCCTGCGCAAGGCGCTCGAGGATGACGGCCTGACCGAATTCTGATCCGAGTGACCGGAGCCCCGTCCGATGCCGAATGCCGATGCCGCCCTCGACCATGCCCGCGATCTGATCGCCCGCCATCCCCTGATCGATGGGCACAACGACCTGCCATGGGTCATCCGCATCGATTCGGAAGCGGCCGGCGATGTCGACAAGGCTCGCCTGGACGAGGCCCGCCAGGGCCGCGACACCGACATCCCGCGCCTGAAGGCCGGCGGGCTCGCCGCGCAGTTCTGGGCCGCCTTCATCCCGACCGATGTGCCGCATCCGGCCCGCACGACGCTGGAGCAGATCGACCTGATCCGCCGGATGGAGGCCGCCCACCCGGAGACCTTCCGGCCGGCCCGCTCGGCCGCCGACGTGATGCGGGCCAAGCGCGAGGGTCGGATCGCCAGCTTCATCGCCGTGGAGGGCGGCGTCGGCCTGGAAAACAGCCTCGAAATGCTGCGCACCTTCTACGACCTCGGCGCGCGCTACATGACGCTCTGCCACAACGAAACGCTCGACTGGGTCGATTCGACCACCGACGCGCCGCGCCATGGCGGGCTCGCCCCGTTCGGCGAGGCGGTCGTGCGCGAGATGAACCGGCTCGGCATGATGGTCGACCTGTCGCACACCTCGCACGACGCCATGCGCCGCGTGCTCGACGTGACCCGGGCGCCGGTCGCCTTCACCCATTGCAACGCCTTCTCGCTCTGCGACCACCCGCGCAACGTTCCCGACGACGTGCTGGCCCGCATTCCCGCCAATGGCGGCATCGTCATGGCGACCTTCGTGCCGGACTTCGTCTCGCAGGCCTCGCGCGACTGGATGCGGCCGATGAAGGACGATTTCGGCAAGACGCGTCCGGATGTCGACTGGACGACCGCGATGGCGGCCCGCCGGGCGGAACTCGGCCCCTGGCCGCGGGCCTCGATCGGCGAGGTCTGCGACCATATCGACTACATGGCCGCCCGCGCCGGCCGGAAGCATGTCGGCATCGGTTCCGACTTCTTCGGCGGCCCGCCCGTGGTCGGCCTGGAAGACGTGTCGCGCTTTCCGCATCTGATCGCGGAACTCGTCCGTCGGGGCTGGAGCGACGGCGACCTCGCCGGCCTGATGGGCGGCAACCTGCTGCGGGTCCTGCGCGCCGTCGAGCGGACGGGCCGGCACCTGTCCCGGATCGAACGTCCGGCCATGGGGCGGTTGGCCGTCTGACCGTGATTGCGTCCGTTTCGCAGCCTTCCGCGGCGCCGGACCTCGTGTTAACAGAGCCTTAACATCGGGGAAGTCTGGGGGGATCGAAACCGTGAAAGCCGTTCTGTGCCGGGCCTTTGGCCCACCGTCGAGCCTGACCGTCGAGGATATTGACGAACCGGTGCCGGGTCCCGGCGAGGCGCTCGTCCGCGTGCGCGCCGCGGGCCTCAATTTCTACGACACGCTCGCGATCCGGGACAAGTACCAGTACAAGCCCGCCCTGCCCTTCTCGCCGGGCGGCGAACTGGCCGGCGAGGTCGAGGCGGTCGGACCGGATACCGATCCGGGCCTGATCGGCGAACGCGTCGTCGTCTATTCGAAATGGAATGCCTGCCGGGAAAAGATCGTGGTCCCGGCCGAGGACCTGATCACGATTCCGGATGCGGTCGGCTTCGAGCAGGCGGCTGCCGTGGTGGTCACCTACGGCACCACCATGCATGCGCTCCGCAATCGCGCCGACATGGTCGAGGGCGAGACCCTGGCGGTGCTCGGCGCCTCCGGCGGCGTCGGCCAGGCGGCGATCGAGATCGGCCGGCTGATGGGCGCCCGGGTGATCGCCTGCTCGTCCTCCGAGAAGCTCGATTTCTGCCGCGAGATGGGCGCCCACGAGGTCATCGCCTACGACCAGGAAGACCTCAAGCTCCGGCTGCGGGAGCTGACCGACGGGCGCGGCGTCGACGTGGTCTATGACGCGGTCGGCGACAAATATACCGAGCCGGCGGTGCGGGCGCTGGCCTGGCGCGGCCGGCTGCTGGTGGTCGGCTTCGCGGCCGGTGAGATCCCGCGCATCCCGCTCAACCTGCTGCTGCTCAAGGGCTGCGACCTGCGCGGCGTGTTCTGGGGCGAGTCGATCCTGCGCGAGCCGGAGGACCATGCCGACAACATGGCCCAGATCATGGACTGGATCGCCGCCGGCCAGCTGAAGCCGCATATCCACGCGACCTACCCGCTGGCCGAGGCCGCCGCCGCCCTCGAGGCGATCGCATCCCGCAAGGTCAAGGGCAAGGTGCTGGTCGTCCCCTGACCCCTCGCGGTCGGGCGGAGCCGTCGCCCCTCCTTCACGGCCACCGCGGCGGGTCCGCCTGAAGCTGCCCGCCCCGCCTCCTGCGCGTCGTCCTATCGTCCGCCCGGTGGGCGGACCAGATCCGGGCCGGTCGCCGTGAAGGCGGCCGACAGCGTCGCCTCGGACGAGCCGCCGACGAAGACCTCGAAGCGGCCAGCCTCGACCCGGTAGGTGCCGGTCTCGTCATGGAAGCCGAGATCGGCGACATCGATCGGGATCGAGACCGTCTTCGCCTCGCCGGGTGCCAGATCGACGCTGGCGACGCCTTTCAGCTGGCGGTCGGGCCGGACCCGGCTCGACTGAACATCGCGGACATAGAGCTGCACCACCTCGCGACCCGCCCGCCGGCCCGCATTGGTCACCGTGACGGTGGCCGTCAGCCGACCGTCCGTCGCGACCTCGGTGCGGTCCAGCCGCAACCCGTCATAGGCGAACCGGGTCGTAGAAAGGCCGTGGCCGAAGGCAAACTGCGGCTTCCAGTCGACATCGACATATTTCGAGGTGAATTTCTGGTCCCGCTCGGCCGGCCGGCCGGAGCGCAGGCGATCGTAGGTGATCGGGATCTGGCCGGGATGGCGCGGCCAGGTCATCGGCAGCCGGCCGGACGGTGCGGTGTCGCCGAACAGGATCTCGGCCAGCGCGCGCGACCCGTAGGTGCCCGGATACCAGGTGGTCAGCAGGGCGGAGACATGCTCGGCCGCCCAGGGCACGATCAGCGGGCGCCCGGCCATGACCACCAGCACCACCGGCTTGCCGGTCGCGACCAGGCGCTCGAGCAGGGCCTGCTGGCGGCCCGGCAGGTTCGGATCGGCGCGCGAAGCCGCCTCGCCGGCGATGTCGCCCGGCTCGCCCAGGACCGCGACGATCACGTCGGCCGCCCTGGCCGCCTTGACCGCCGCCCCGAAGCCGCGCTCGTCGGTGCAGAAGGCATCGCAGCCGGCCTGGAAGTCGAAGGCGATGCCGGCCCTGGCGGCCCGCTCGGCGAGCGCCCTCCGGATGGTGACGACATCCTGCTCCCGGTACTGCGCCGCGTGCGGCCCGACATGCTCACGCGCGATGTCGGCCAGCGCGCCGACCAGAAGCACCTTGCGGCGGCCCTCGATCGGAACCGTCTCGCGCCGGTTCTCCAGGAGCACGATGCTGCGGCGGGCGACCTCGACGGCGAGATCGCGCGTTGCCGGCGCCAGCATGGCGGCCTCGGCCTCCTTCCACGGGATCGGCTTGCGGGTGTCGAGCCCGGCCTCGAACTTGACCCGCAGGACCCGGCGGACCGCCGCATCGATCGCGGCCTCCGACACCCGGCCGGCGGCGACCTCCTCGGGAAAGCGCGTCCGGTAGGTGCCCGAGGCCATGTCCATGTCGACGCCGGCCGCGAAGGTCTTGCGCGCCATGACGGCGCGGTCGGGATCGATGCCGTGGTTGCCGAGCTGGTCGATGGCGCCCCAGTCGGACACCACGAAGCCGCGGAAGCCCCATTCGCCGCGCAGGATTCCGGTCAGGAGACGGCTGTCGACGCTGGCCGGGATGCCGTTGAGCGCGCTCAGCGCCGGCATGATCGCCTGCGCGCCGGCCTCGACCGCAGCCCGGAACGGCGGCAGGTAGACGTCGCGCAGCGTCGCCTCGGACATGTCGGCCGGCGCATAGTCGAGCCCGGCGGCCGGCGCCCCATAGCCGACGAAATGCTTCGGCGTCACCACCAACCCGCCGGCCCGGTAGCCGGTGACGCGGGCCGCGGCCATGCGGGCGGCGAGCCAGGGATCCTCGCCGGCACCCTCGACGACCCGGCCCCAGCGCGGATCGCGGCCGATGTCGACCATCGGCGCATAGGTCCAGTTGACGCCCTGCAGCGTCGTCTCGCGCGCGATCGCCTCGGCGGCCCGGCGATTGAGTTCGGGATCGAAGCTCGCCGCCTGGCCGAGCGGGACCATGAACAGGGTCCGGTAGCCATGCAGCACGTCCAGCCCGGTCAGGAGCGGAATGCCGAGCCGGCTCTTCGCGGCCTCGGCCTGCACGTCGCCGGTCTCGCCGGCATTGGCGTAGTTGATGACGTTGCCGATCTCGCCGGTCGCGATCCGCTCGCGCGTGCCGAAGGGACCATGCGATTCCACCGTCAGCTGGCCGATCTTCTCGGCCAGCGTCATGCGGGCGATCAGCGCGTCGATGCGGGCTTCGATCGCCGGATCGGCGGCGGCGGGCAGCGCGACGGCGACGAGAGCCGCCACGGCAGCGGAGACGGCGGACAGGGTGCGGGTCAAGGCGGGGGATCCGTCTGGCTTCCGGGCGGGGATCGGTGCTGTGGCCGAAGCGATGATGCGGGTCAAGGCCTGGCGCCGGCCCGCTCTAGGATGGCGGCGATCGCCGTCTGGCCGCGCTCGCGCGCCAGCCGGAGCGGCCGGGCGCCGTTGCCGTCGGCGAGATTCGGATCTGCCCCACCCTCGACCAGCAGGCGGACGATCTCGGTATGGGCCGGCCCGCCGTCGCCGAGCACGATGGCTTCGAGTAGCGCCGTCCAGCCGAGCCGGTTGACGTGGTCGCGGTCGATCCGCGTGCCGAGCAGGATGCGCACCGTCTCGACATGGCCGTGATGGGCGGCCGGGATCAGCCCCGTCCCGCCATAGCGGTTGGTGGCCGCGAGGTCGGCGCCATGGGCCAGCGTCAGCCGCAGGATGTCGAGCCGGCCCTCGGCCGCCGCGTAGAGATAGGGGCTGTCCGAAATGGCGTCCTTGGCATTCACGTCCGCGCCGGCCTCGATCAGCAGCCGGGCGATCTCGACCCGGTCCTGATGGGTGGCGACCAGAAGCGCCGTCCGCCCGCGCGCGTCGCGCGCATCGAGCGGCACCTTGGCGGCGATCAGCCGGCGGACGGCTCCGGCATCGCCGGCGGCGACGGCATCATGAAGCGGCGACACGGGTCCTCCGGTCTGGGCGGACGCGCGCCCGAACGCGATCGCACCGGCCGGGACGGCCGCCAGCAGGCGGAGCAGGGAGCGGCGACAGATCGGCATGGCGTCCCGGGGCTCGTTTGCGGGTGATCTCGAAGTCATGAATGCGACACCGGCGCGGCCGCCGCAAGGCTATGGTCGTGTCGGGATGTGTCGGGATGTGTCGGGCCGGGCGCGATATCGGCAGCCCCAGGCCCGTTCGGAAGACTTTTGGCAGGATTCTGCTGTAGTCTGCATGCATTGCAACGCAGACGGCCGAAGGGCGGTCGAGGGGATCGGATGGGGCCGTCGTCGGGAGGCCGGACAAGCGAGATGCGCGCGGCCGGGACCGGGATCGGTCCCGCCGACATCTTGCGCCGCAGCCGCACGGGCTTCGTCGGCGTGGCGCTGGCGGGCGCGATGGTCAATCTCCTGTCGCTGTCCGGCTCGATCTACATGCTGCAGGTCTATGACCGGGTCATCCCCGCGCGCAGCGTCGCGACGCTGATCGGACTGACCGTCCTGCTCGCCCTGCTCTATGCCTGCTATGCCGTCTTCGATCAGTTGCGGCTGCGCCTGCTCGCCGCGATCGCCGGGCGCATCGACCAGCAGCTGCGCCGCCCGGTCTTCGACGCCTCGCTCGGCCTGTCGCTCGCCGGCGCCGACGCGGTCGCGGCCGGCACGCCGCTGCGCGACCTCGACCAGATCCGCAGCTTCGCCGCCGGGCTCGGCCCGGCCGCCCTGGTCGACCTGCCATGGTCGCCGCTGCTGCTCGGCCTCGTCTTCCTGATCCATCCGGCGCTCGGCGTCGCCGCCCTGGCCGGTGCCGTCGTGATCATCGTCCTGACGGTGCTGGCCGAGCGGCAGAGCCGCGAACCGGTGCGCGAGGCCGCCTTCGCGGGGGCGGCCCGCAATGCGCTCGCCGAGACGGTCCGCCGGCAGGCCGAGACCGTTGCGGCGCTCGGCATGCGCCAACGGCTCGGCGACCGCTTCGTCGCGCGGGCCGACCGGTTCGTCACGGCGAGCGAGACCGCCAGCCTGACCGGCAACCTGCTCGGCGCCGTCTCGCGCGTGCTGCGCCTGTTCCTGCAATCCGCCATCCTGGGCATCGGCGCCTGGCTGGTGATCCACCAGGAGGCGACGCCGGGCGTCATTCTGGCGGCTTCGATCACCGTGACCCGGGCGCTGGCGCCGATCGAGGTGGCGATCGCCAACTGGCGCGGCTTCCTGGCCGCGCGCGACAGCTATGCCCGGCTCGGCGAGACGCTGGCTCGCTTCGACCGGCCGGAACCCGCCACCGCGCTCCCCCTGCCGACCCGGGACCTCGTCGTGGACGGGCTGCATCTGGCTGCGCCGGGTCAGGACCGCGCCATCCTGGCCGATGTCTCGTTCCGCCTCGCGGCCGGCGACGGCCTCGGCGTGATCGGGCCGAGCGCCTCGGGCAAGTCCTCGCTGATGCGCGCCCTGGTCGGCGTCTGGCCGCCACGGCGCGGCACGGTCCGGCTCGACGGCTCGCCGCACGACCATTGGGCGCCGGATGCGATCGGCCGGGCGATCGGCTACCTGCCGCAGGAGATCGCGCTGATCGAGGGGACCATCGCGGAGAACATCGCCCGTTTCGATCCGTCGCCCGCCCCGGAGGCGCTGGTGGCGGCGGCCCGGGCTGCGGGCGTGCACGACCTGATCCTGCGCCAGCCCGGCGGCTACGACGCGCGCATCGGCGAAGGCGGCCTCGCCCTGTCGGCCGGCCAGCGCCAGCGCATCGCACTCGCCCGCGCGCTTTATGGCGACCCATTCCTGGTCGTGCTCGACGAGCCGAATTCCAATCTCGACGCCGAGGGCGAGACGGCGCTGGCCGAGGCGATCCGCAGCGTCCGGGCGCGCGGCGGCATCGCCATTGTGGTGGCGCACCGGCCGAGCGCGCTGGCCGCACTCGACAAGGTCGCGCTCCTGCAGAACGGCCGGATGGCGGCGATCGGGCCGAAGGACGAGGTCCTGCGCGCCCCCGTCCGGGCGCCGGGCCGCGGGCCCGCCGCCGAGGCGACGACCGGTGCGGCCTCGACCGGCGCGACCGTCACGGCGCTGGCCGACCGGCGCGAACCGCGACCGGAGGCGCCATGACCCGCGTCGGAGGCGCCATGACGGCGCCCGGTCCCGCCGCCCCGGCCGATCCCGATATCGCCGCGACCCGCCGGATTGCGCGGCTGGTGCGGCTCGTGCTCGTCGCCATGATCGGGCTCGTCGGCGGCGTGGGCAGTTGGGCGGCGACCACGCCGCTGGCCGGTGCGGTGATCGCGCAGGGGGTGTTCGTCGTCGACAGCTACAGCAAGAAGGTCCAGCACCCGAGCGGCGGCGTGGTGGCGGAGATCCGCGTCAAAAACGGCGACCATGTCTCGGAAGGCGACATCCTGGTCCGGCTCGACGAGACCCAGGCCCGCGCCAACCTGCAGGTCCTGTCCGGCCAGCTCGACCAGCTGGCCGCCGTCGAGACCCGCCTGCGCGCCGAACAGCAGGACGTCGACCGGCTCGCCTTTCCGCCGGACCTGGCCGACCGCGCCGGCGATCCGGCGGTCGCCGCCATTCTTGCCGCCGAGACGCGTCTGTTCGAGAACCGGCGCGAGGCGCGCGCCGGCCAGAAGTCGCAGCTCGTGGAGCGCAGCCGGCAGCTTGAGAACGAGATTTCCGGGCTGGAGGCGCAGCTCGCCGCCAACAAGCGCGAGACCGAGCTGATCGGGATCGAGCTGGAGGGCGTGCGCGAGCTGTTTCAGAAGAAGCTGACGCCGCTGACCCGCCTGACCGCGCTCGAACGGGATGCCGCCCGTCTCGACGGCGACCGCGGTCGCCTCATCGCGGCGATCGCGCAGAGCCGCGGCCGGATCGCCGAGATCGCCCTGCAGGCGATCCAGATCGACCAGGATGTGCGCTCGGAAGCCTCCCGTCTCCTGAGCGATGTCCAGGCGCGCAGCGCGGAACTCTCTGAGCGGCGCACCGCCGCGATCGACATCCTGAAGCGCGTCGACATCCGCAGCCCGCGCAACGGCGTCGTGCACGAACTGGCGATCCACACGGTCGGCGGCGTGATCGGTGCGGGCGATCCGCTGATGACCATCATTCCGGCCGAGGACAGCCTGGTCGTCGAGGCGCGTATCGCGCCGCAGGAGGTCGACCGGATCAGTGTCGGCCAGCCGGCGGCGATCCGCCTCAGCGCCTTCAATCAGCAAACGACGCCTGAAGTCTCTGCGCGGGTGATCTTCATCTCGGCGGACCTGCAACGCGATCCACAACTGAACATTTCCTACTATCTAGCGCGGCTCAAGCTCGACGCCGGCGGTGCCGCCGTTTCGGCCGAAACGCGTCTCGTTCCGGGCATGCCGGCCGAGGTCCACCTGAAGACCGGCGAACGGACGGCCTTGTCCTTCCTGTTGAAGCCGTTGACCGATCAGATGGCACGCTCCTTCCGCGAAGACTGACGCGGCGACCGTTACGATTGCCGCGCGGTTCCCCCCTCTGCTCCCATTTCGTGCAACGCGCCGGACGACCCGGCCCGCGTCGGACATGGTTTTATTCCGCGCCTGCCAATTCGCGCGGTTTCACGGGAGTCCAGAAAGGTGTCCGCGGCAGTATGTATTCTTACGAATGCGCGTTCTTTTTCGCTAATTAGCGCAGGTCTTTCATTGAATTCTCTTAAATTACAGGGCAGTTCCTTTTGTTTCCAAATTTTTGCCGCTTTGTACCGCAGTATACTATTTTCACCCAGCTATTTATTGACGGCTCAACCTAGGGTCGATTGTTTCACTACGTCGTGCTGCAATAATGCTTTCCACAACATGCTGCGAGATTGTGCAGTTGGGTCCGGTCCGGCCGCCTGAACAGGCGACGGACATAGGTCCTTCGCACGATCCGGCCTTCCATGCCGACATCCTCGGAAGGCGGGCCCGCTCGGACCGCCGCGGTGTTTGACGAGGGGCGGCGGCCTCGCGTCGCACCGTTGCACGCTGTCGTTCGGATCCGAGCCGCATCAAATTCAGGAACGGGCCTCGGGTGAGGAAGCGAAGGATCGATGCCTGATTTCGACGATGATAGCATTCTGGCCCTGATCGCGGTCGTCGGCACGCCCCGGCTGACCGAACTGGTCGACAAGCTAGAGATCGACGCCGGCGGCCTTCTTGCCGAACTCGCCGCGGCCGTCTCGGCCGGAAACGATGATCAGCGGCGCGCGGCCGCGCATCGGCTGTCCGGCATGCTCGCCCTGTTCGGAGCCCGGGCCGCCGAAGCCGGCGCGCGCCGAATCGAGACGATGGGCAAGGGATTGTCGCCAGCCGCGGGAGAAATCGATGCCCTGTGCGGATTGGTCGATGCGGCGGTTCGTGGATTGAAGGCACGGATCGCCAAGTATTCCGGGTGACGGGATGCTCAGGCTTGCCACCCGGTGTCGCCGCGGGTCTGTCCGGCCGAGACGGTTTCGACGGGGACTGCGAAACGATAGCCGAGCCCGCGGACGCTCTTCAGATAGTCCTCGCCACCATAGGCAGACAGGGCCGTCCGCAACTTGCTGACCAGCACATCGACCGATCGGTTGTCGGAGCGCCCGCCGTGACCATGCAGCGCAATCGAAATCTGGGCCCGAGTCAGAGCCTCGTCGGCGTGATCGACGAAAAGTTCCAGAAGACGAAACTGCCCGCGCGTCAATTCGACCGGCTTGCCGTCGACCGTCAGTTCCTGGCGCTTCAGATCGAGACGGAACGGGCCGAACCGGTAGACGACGTCGCTGACGCGGGCGACTTCGGTGCCGAACAGGCGTTCGCGGATGCGGCGGACCCGCACCACCATCTCGCGCAGGACGACCGGCTTCACCAGGAAGTCGTCCGCCCCGAGTTCCAGCGCCACGATCCGATCGAGCGGTTCGCCGCGGGCGGAAACGACCAGGATGCCGAAGCGGAAATCCCGGAACGTGCGGATGATCTCCAAACCCGATGCGTCCGGCAGGACGAGATCCAGCACCACGACGCTCGGCTGCACCGTCAGGCAGAGATTACGAGCCTCGGCTACCGTAGCGGCCTCATGGACTTCGAATCCCTCCTGCCGGCAGGCAGTGGCATAGACTTCGCGGGTGATCGGATCGTCGTCGACGACGAGAACGGGAAAACTCACGCTTGCAACCCGGTTAAAGGAGAAAGCCAACGGACTCCGCCTCAGCGGCGAGTCGCCTGGCTGCATCCATAGCCAGCCATTATCACATAGTCCTTCGGCAAGTGGCACGCCACCCCCTTTCATGAATAGGGGGTGGTTTCGCGCAATGATTTGGCAATGCCGAAGCCGGAATTCGGGGCCGCGAAGGCATGAGCGCTGCAACCGGCCCCGATCTGAAATGCTAGAACAAATCTTCCAACGACGAGCAGGCCCGATGAACGTCGCAAGGCATCGTCTCGAACCGCGCGGATTGATCCTGGCCGTTGCGGCGGCATTGATTGCGGTGGCATGGGCTGCCGTATCCGGCGTTCTCTACATTGATGCCCGCAGGGCAGAGGATGCGGCGCGGCAGGATGTCGGCACGACCGCCGCAATCTTCTCCGAGCAGGCCGTTCGCGTGATCCGATCGATCGACGACGTGCTGCGCTTCGCGGCGAACGGCATCGCCGACGACCCGTCTCCGGACGCCCTCCGCCGCCTGGTCGAGCGCAAGGTCATCGACCTCGATCTCTTGGTCCAGCTTGCCTTCGTCGATGCGCAGGGCCTGACGCTCGGGACCGACAAGGGACCGGACCCGAACGCGACCTCGGTCGCCGATCGCGAGCATATCCGCGTGCACCTCGACCGCAAGACCGAGGGGCTTTTCGTCGGCAAGCCGGTCGTCGGCCGGGTCTCGAAGCGTTGGTCGATCCAGATCACGCGACGGATCGAAAAGGCGGACGGCAGCCTCGTCGGTGTCGTCGTCGCCTCTCTCGACCCCCATTTCTTCGAACGCTTCTGGGCCAAGACGATCGGCAGCCAGCCGATCTGCCTGCGCCTGATCGGTCGCGACGGCGTCCTCAGGGCGCAATCGGACGACGTGGAACAAGCCCTGGCGGACAATCCGGACTTCGCCGCCACGGTTGCCGCCCTGGATGCGGCAGGCGGCCAGGAGGCCTACCGGGCGGATCGGACCGCGATCGTCAGTTTGCGTGCCGTCGAGGGCTTCCCCCTGCTCGTCTCGGCCGAGATGCCCCGCAGCGAGGTCGCATCCCTGATCGATGTGCCGGCGCTGCTGACCGTTGGCGTGCTCGCCACCCTCTCGATCCTGCTGATGGCCGCTCTGGTCTGGCGGTCCCAGAACCACCTCGCCGCCGAGCAACACCGCTCGACCGCCTCCGAGAGGCGGCTGCGCGAGGCGGTCGACGCCCTGCCGGATGCCTTTACCATGTACGACCCGTCCGGTCGTCTGGTCGCATGCAACCGTGCATTCGTCGCCTTCGTCGGCCTCGACAGCCCGGCCGAGGCGATCGGGCACACGCATGAGGACCTCGTCCGCAAGGGCGTCGCAGGCGGCACCTTCCCGGATGCGGCCGAACGCCCGGAAGACTATGTGGCGGCACGCCAACGCCTGTTCGAGACGGTCGTCCCCAACTACGAGTTCCGCGCTTTCGGAGACCGGACCTTCACGATCACGCAGCGCCGCACCGAGACCGGCGATACCGTGGCGATCCGGGTGGAGGTCACCGAGCAGCGCCGCCGCGAAGCCGAACTGGCCGCCGGTCGCGAGCGGCTGAAACTGCTGGCGGAGGCCGCCGACGCCGCCAACCGGGCCAAGACCCAGTTCGTCGCGACCATGAGCCACGAACTGCGCACCCCGCTGGTCGCCATCACGGGCTATGCGCGCCTGCTCTCCGAGGAACCGATCGGCGGCCGTGCCGCCGGCTACGCGGCGACGATCGTCGCCTCCTCCGAGCACCTTTCGGCGCTCGTCACGGACGTCCTGGATTTCAGCCAGCTCGAAGCCGGCGAGATGGCGCTGTCGCAGGCCCCGTTCGACGTGAAGGACTGCGTCGAGCAGGTTGCCGCGATCGCCCGTGGCCTGGTCGGCACCAAGCCGGTGACGATCCGGACCGAGGTCGCTCCGGATATCGGCGCGCGCCGCGGCGATCCGATTCGCATCCGCCAGATTCTGATCAACATCGCCGGAAATGCCGCCAAGTTCACCGATGCCGGTCAGATCCGGATCCAGGCCGCCCGTCTGCCGGACCGAAGCGGGATCGAACTCGTCGTCGCCGATACCGGACCGGGCATTCCGGCCGAGGACCGGGAGACGGTGTTCGAACCGTTCCGCCAATTGGAGCGGCTGAACGAACAGGGCCTGCGCGGAACCGGGCTCGGCCTGGCGATCAGCCGGCGACTGGTTCGCCTGATGAACGGGACGGTCGCGATCGAAGACAATCCGGGCGGGGGCACCCGCTTCCGGCTGACGCTGCCGCTGCCGCCGGCCGAGATGCCGGCGGCCGCGGAGAGCGGGGGTCCGTCGGATCCGGTCGACGCCCCGCCATCGCTGACGATCCTGGTCGCCGAGGACGTCCCGGTGTCGCGCATGCTCATGGAGACGCTGCTGAAGCGAAAGGGTCACACCGCGCATTGCGTCGTCGACGGTCAGGAGGCCGTCGAGTGGGCCCGCGCCCATGACTTCGATCTCGCCCTGCTCGACCTGCAGATGCCCCGGCTCGGCGGGATGGACGCCGCCCGGCTGATCCGGCAGGAAACCGCCGATCGCCCGAAACCGGTCACGATCGTCGCCCTGACGGCGGACGCCACGCCGCAGACGACCGCCGAGGCGCTGGCAAGCGGCATCGACGTGGTGGTGGTCAAGCCGTTCAAATTCACGGAACTGGACCGCGTCATCGCGCTCGCCGCCGGTCGCAGCAAGGCGTCCTGAGACGGCGGCCGACGCCATGCGGCATGGCCAAGCCGCCGCGGCGAGGGCCCGCACAGCCGCATTGAATTAGAAATCACTAATATTATAATGTCTCCCTCTTCTCAGGAGGGAGGACGCAATGAGTCTCACCGCAGCATCGGGCGATGCCCGCTCCGTGACCGGAATCCGCATCGACTGGACGCCCTACCTGGTCGGCGTCGGGATCGGAGTCCTCAGCTGGCTGGCCTTCGCGGTCGTCAACGCGCCGCTCGGCATCACGACCGCCCTGTCGCAGGTCGCCGGCGGTGCCGCCACACCGATCCTGGGCGCCGATGCGGTCGCCCAGAACGCCTACTGGAAATCGAATCCCTTTACGCTCGACTACGGCACCCTGTTCCTGGTCGGCACCTTCTTCGGCGGCATGGCCTCCGCGCTCGCCGCCGGCAGCTTCCGCTTCGAGGTCGTCCCGCCGGTCTGGCGCGAGCGGTTCGGCGGATCGCCGGCGAGGCGCCTCGCCGTCGCCTTCCTGGGCGGCCTGATCGCCATGTATGGCGCGCGCCTCGCCAACGGCTGCACCAGCGGCAACGGCATTTCCGGCGGACTGCAGCTCGCCGTTTCGGGCTGGACCTTCCTGGCCGCCATGTTCGCCACCGGGCTCGTCACCGCCGCCCTTCTGTTCCGCAAGGCCTGAGGACTTCCGCCATGTCGCTCCCCGTTTCCGGCACCGCCGCGCTCGTCCTCGCCGTCCTGTTCGGCTTCGCCTTCGGCTGGCTGCTCCATCGCGGTCGCGTCGCCAGCTTCGACACCATCGTCAATCAGTTCCGGTTCAAGGACTTCACCGTCCTGAAGGTGATGCTGACCGCCATCCTGGTCGGCGGCATCGGCGTGCTCGCCCTGATCGACGGCGGGATGGCCAAGTACCACATCAAGGATGCCAACATTTTGGCGGTCGCGCTCGGCGGCGGCATCTTCGGCATCGGCATGGTGCTCTACGGCTACTGCCCGGGCACCGCGATCGCCGCCATGGGATCCGGCAGCATCCATGCCGCGGTCGGCTTCGTCGGCATGATCCTCGGCGGCATCCTCTATGCCCTGTCCTATCCGTGGCTGCGCGACAACGTCATCAGCGTCGCCAAGTGGGGCAAGATGCGCCTGCCGGAACTGACCGGGCTCAGCGACCTGACGCTGTTCGGCATCCTGGCGGCGGTCGCGATCCTCGCCTTCGTGGCGATCGAGCGCAGCCGCCGGACCGCCTGACACAGGCCAGACGCATCGGCGGGGGCGGGGCGCATCGGCCGCCCGCCCCCATCGCTTGCCTCGGACACATTCCGTCGGCCGGGTAGGCCTCCGCGCGACCGGGTTCAGCCGAAGATGTCGGCCGTGATGCCGGCATACCAGCCGATCGATTCCTCGTAGGTCTGCTTGCGCAGTTCCTTGCTTTCGCCGGTCTTGGAGACGAAGCCCTCGACCTCCTTGATCTTTTCCGGCGTCGGCTCGTAGCGGCCGCCGACCTTCACCCCGTCGTCGGTTTCGATCAGGCTCCAGCAGGTATTGGCGTAGCGGGCCGGGAAGGCGCGGCTGTCGGTCAGTTCGGCGCGAATGGTCATCGCCGCCACCTTGGCCTGGCTGTTGGCCGAGAAGGCCGATTTCGGCATGTCGCCGGCCACGCAGGCGTCGCCCAGCACGAAGACGTTCGGATCGACCGCGGACTTCATCGAGGCCGGGTCGATGGCGCAGTAGCCCGACGCCCCGGCCAGCCCCGCCTCGCGCGCGATGGCGCCGGCCATCTGCGCCGGAATGACGTTGACCAGCGCCGCCTGGTAGGTTTCGAAGCCGGTCACCACCGTGTTGGTTTTCGGATCGACCGACTTGATGCCGTCGTGCACGCTCGGCGCCAGCCATTCGACCATGCCCGGATAATGCGCCTCCCAGCCCTCCTGGAAGAGGCCCATCTTGGAGAAGCGGTCCTTCGGATCGACGATGATGATCTTGCACTTGGTGCGACCCGTGGCCTTCAGCACATGGGCCATCATCGAGACGCGCTCGTAGGGTCCCGGCGGGCACCGGTAGGGGTTGGGCGGCGCCACCATCACGATCAGGCCGCCGTCCGGAACCGCGTCGAGGCGGGCCTTGAGCAGTTGCGTCTGCCGGCCCGGTTTCCAGGCATGCGGCATGAGGTCCTCCGCCTCGCGGCTCCAGCCCGGCACGCTGTCATATTTGAGGTCGATGCCGGGCGCGACCACCAGGCGGTCGTAGGGCAGGATGGAGCCGTCGGCGAGCAGGACCGTCTTCTTGTCGCGATCGATCCGGGCGGCCCGTTGCTGGGCGAGCCGGATGCCGTGCTCCGAGGCGAGGCGGTCGTAGCGGTGCACGATCGACTCGTAGCTGCGGAAGCCGCCGAGATAGAGGTTGGAGAAGAAGCAGGTCTGGTAGGTCTGGCCTTCCTCGACCAGCGTCACGTCGACGGCACCCTTGGAATCCTTGGCGATATAGCGCGCCGCCGTGGCGCCGCCGGCGCCGCCGCCGATGACCACGACGCGCGGCTTGGCCTGTCCGCGCACCATTGGCGCGCCGGTGACGGCCGCGCCCGCGAAGGCGAGCGCCCCGCCCAACAAAGACCTGCGTGTCGTCTGCATGGCTTTCCTCCCGAATGCGCGCCGATCGACCGCCCACGGCCGTCGGCCTTCTCTTGCCGTAGGTGTCGGCCGGAGCCGGGACGAACCCGACCCGGGGGCGGACTCAACGCGGCGGCTGCTTCATCAGCGATTCGAAATAGACCGCGAGGGCTGCGATCTCCTCGGCCGAGTAGCGGCCCGCAATGGTCTGCATGACCGGATTGGCGCGCTTGTGCGCCTTGAAGTCGTTCATGGCCTCGACCAGCCATGGCGCCGGCCAGCCGACGATCGACGGGATCCCGTCATAGTTGCCGGACAGCTGGTGGCAGGTGACGCACTCGCCGGACAGATATTCGCCGAGCGCACGGTCGCCCTCGATGACGCGGGCGATCGGCGGGGGCGGTGTCGCGCCCGAGACGATGCCGGAGCTTCCGGCATCCACCGCCATCGCGGCCAACAGGATGGTCGCCTTCTTGGTGTTTCGCATCGGACCGGCCTCCCCTCCGATCGTCATGCCGCGGCCTCATCCAGCCAATTCGACGCCGGAAAGCGCCCGGCGTCGAGGCATATCATTCCACCTTCATCGATTTGTCCTTGTCGTCGGGCGTCACGTCGATGACCCGGGCGCGGCCGGTGATCTCGACCTTGTCCTTGCAGGCGGTCATGCACGGATCCTTGCGCCAGAAATGCTTCTCCGCCGTCTCCCGGTCGTCGAGATAGAAGGCGGCCTCGTTGGGCAGCTTCACGGAGGTGAAATTGTCGCGCGAGAGCACGAAGTCGTCCTTCACGACATCGTTCATCGACAGCAGGAAGGCGACCAGCGCGTAGACCTCGTCGTCGGTCAGGGTCTGCGCCTGCCCGAACGGCATGGCCCGGCGGATATAGTCGAAGGTGGTCGAGGCATAGGGCCAGAAGGAGCCGATGGTCTTTTCCGGCGCCGCGCTCTTCAGGCTGCCGAAGCCGCCGGCCAGCACCGGCCAGCGCGCCGCGCCCTCGCCGAATTCGCCGTGGCAGGCGGCGCATTTCTCCAGGAACAGCGCCTCGCCCTCCTTGACCGAACCTTTGCCGGGCGGCAGGCCCTGCCCGTCCGGGCGGATGTCGATGTCCCAGGCTGCGACCTCCTCGGGCAGCGCCTCGCGGCCGAGACCGAGCCGGCCGGCCTCGGCCGCGCCGGCCGTTGCGGCCATCACGAGCGCGGCGGCGAAGACCTTACGAAATCTCGACATTCTCGGTCTCCCCGTTGGCGCGGACCAGCCAGGTCTGGATGCCGTTGTTGTGGTAGATGGAATTGAGCCCGCGCACGGCGCGCAGTTCCGCCTTGGTCGGCTGGACGTAGCCGGTATCGTCCATGGCGCGGGACTGGATCATCAGTTCCTCGCCCTGCCAGTCGAAATCGACATAGAAGCGGGCGACCGAGCGCGGCAGCACGGGGCCGTCGAGCCGCGCCGTGCGCCAGTTGCGACCGCCGTCGAGCGTCACGTCGACCCGGGTGATCGTGCCCCGCCCCGACCAGGCCATCCCGGTCAGAACGTTGGGCCCCTTGAACTTCAGCGGCGCCTGCGGGCTCGGATTGGTGACGACGGATTTCGCGTCCATCACGAAGGTGAAGCGGCGCGACCGGCCGTCGGCGAGCAGGTCGGTATATTTCGACGTTTCCTCGCGCGCATGCCAGGGCTGGTCGCCGACCTCGATCCGGCGCAGCCACTTGACCCACATGTTGCCTTCCCAGCCGGGCACGACGATGCGCAGCGGATAGCCCTGCTCGGCCCGCAGCGCCTCGCCGTTCATCTTGAAGGCGATCAGGCAGTCGTCGAGCGCCTTCTCGATCGGGATCGAGCGGTTCATGCCGGCCGCATCGCCGCCTTCGACCATGATCCATTTGGCGTTGGTCTTGAGGCCGGCCTCCTCCAGCAGGATGCGCAGGGGCACGCCCGTATACATGACGTTGTGGATCATGCCGTGCGTGAACTGGCAGCCGTTCAGCTGCGCGCCGCGCCACTCCATCCCCGAATTGGCCGCGCATTCCAGGAAATAGATCCGGTTGGTGCGCGGCATCCGCTTGATGTCGTCCATGGTGAAGACGAGCTGCCGATCGACCAGACCGTTGATCATCAGCCGATGCTTGGCCGGGTCGACCTCCGCGATGCCGCCGTGGTGGCGCTCGAAGCACAGGCCGTTCGGGGTGATGATGCCGTCGAGCTCGTGCAGCGGCGTGAAATTGACCGAGGATTCGCGGCCCGCCGTCAGCCACTCGACGTCGCGCTTGACGACATGGGCCTCGTATTTCGACGGCTTGCCGTAGGGATGGGCCGCGACTCCCTCGCCGAGAAAGCGCGACCAGTCCTGCACTTCGGTGATCGCCGGATCCGGCTTGGCGGCCGCGGCAGCGGCCGGGCGGGCGGTGAGGCCGGCGGCGGCACCGGCCCCGAGGGCGGCACCGCCCCCTAAGGCGGCAAGCAGGCTACGCCGGTCGAGCCCCTTGGCTGTCTGGTTCATGGTTGCTTCTCCCCGATCGCGCGGCGCCCCGGACGGGCGCTCAGCCGGCGACCACCTTCACGGATGCGTTGGGTTCGAGACGGATGGTCTTCTCGCGGGCGACATGGCCGGCGACGACCTCCCAGATCGGCGGCCCCTCGACGCCCTGGCCGACGCTCGCCCAGCCCGCCACCACATAGCTCCGGGCCGCGTCGATCGGCTTGCCGGAGGCGAGATGGGTCATTTCGGAAATGCGCTCGCCCATGGGCTTCGCCACATCGATGCGGTAGCCCATGCCGCCGACCCGGACCATGTCGCCGCCGCCCTGGAAATAGGGATCGGGGTGGAAGATGTTGTCGGCGACATCCTCCAGGATGGTCTTCAGCTGTTCGCCGGTCATCTGCTGGCGGTAGCAGTTCGGGTAGGTCATCGCGGTGGCGTTGGCGAGCGCCTCGAAGGTGATCGGATCGCCGGGCAGCAGGGTCGCGCCCCAGCGGAAGCCGGGTGTGAGCGCGATCTCGGCATCGCGCTCCTTGAGCATCGCGCCGGCGATCAGATCGTCGAAGGTGCCGTTGAAATTGCCGCGCCGATAGAGCAGCGACTCGGTCTGGCCGAGCACCCGGCCGAGGTCCGCCTCGTAGGGCCCGCGCCATTTGGCGACCAGGGCCGCCATCTCGGGATCGGGCCGGATGGCATCGGAGAAGACCGGGATCAAGCGGTGGCGGAAGCCCTTCAGGCGGCCGCCGCCGGCATCGATGTCGATCCGCGAGATGAATTTCCCATGCGATCCGGAGGCGACCAGGATCGTGTTGCCGACCTTGAGCACATCCGGCAGCGCGTCATGGGTATGGGCGGTGAGGACGATGTCGATGCCTTTGACGCGGCTCGCCATCTTGCGGTCGACATCGAAGCCGTTATGCGACAGGACCACGACGCAGTCGGCGCCCTCGGCCCGCGCCTCGTCGACCTGACGCTGCATCTCCTCCTCGCGGATGCCGAATTCCCATTTCGGTATCATCCAGCGCGGATTGGCGATCGGTGTGCGCGGGAAGGCCTGGCCGATCACCGCGATCCTGGCGCCGCCCTTGACGAAGGTCTTGCGCGGCTCGAAGACCTTCTCCTGCCATTCGTTGTCGCGAATATTCTGCGCCAGGAACGGGAACGGCAGCGCGTCGGCGATCTCCTTGACGCGCTCCTCGCCGAGCGTGAATTCCCAGTGGCCGACCATGGCCTCGACGCCGAGCGCGGTCATGATCTCGGCCATGTCGGCGGCCCGGGTCTTCAGGGCGGTCCAGCTGCCCTGCCAGGTGTCGCCGCCGTCGAGCAGCAGGGTCGCGTCGCCGCCGCGGCTCGCCCGGATGGACCTGATGAGGGTGGCGATCCGGTCCATGCCGCCCATGCGGCCGTAACCCTTCGCCAGCCCGACGAAATCCTCGCTGGTCAGCGCGTAGGCGTCCGCACTGCCGGCCGCGATCTTGTACCAGCTGCGGAACTCCGCATCGGTCAGATGGGGCGGCACGCCGCGGGCCTCGCCGACCCCGAGATTGATCGAGGGCTCGCGGAAATAGACCGGCTTCAGCTGGGCATGAACATCGGTCAGATGCAGGATGGTGGCGTTGCCGAAGGACGGGAAAGCGAGCAGGCTTTCCTCGGTCAACCGCTGCTGTGCGGCGACCCGGCCGAGCGGTCCGAGACCGGAGCCGGCGAGGATGGCGCCGGCCGCCGCGGCGGCCTGCAGGAATTCGCGACGAGAGACCATGGGATGCCGTCTCCAGGCGCCGCCCTTCGGGCGGGCACGGCCAGGACCGCTCCGGCGGAAGGGTCCGCCAGAGGAGGAAATCGCGCGGCCGCGGAGGCCGGCAGCGTCGGCAGTAAACTTAGGCGACCGTCATCTTGGCCGTCGCGGCATATTCGGAGCCGTCGTCGTCCTTCCAGGTGAACTTGAATTCACCGGTCTCGGCCGCCTTGTAGAAGAAGGACTGGTACGGATTGGCCGAGACCGAGGGATACCAGGTCGCGGCAAAGAAGACCTTGCCGTTGAAGCTCGCCTCGAAGGCATGGATGATCTTGCGCGGGATCGGCTTGCCGTCGGCGTCCTTGCGCTGCCCGGATTCCATTTCGTGGCTGATCAGCGTCTTGATCTCGACGATCTCGCCGGCCTTGGCGGTCGCCGGAACGCGGACGCGCGGCTGGGACTTGGTGGCCATGGACGTTTCCTCTTGAAATCTTGTCGGTCTTGTCGCGGGGCGGGCGCAGGCTTGCTAGCCGCCGCAGCCGCCGATGGTCACCTTGACGCCGGCCTTGGCGCTGTAGAGCTTGCCATCCGACATCTCGGCGACGCAGACGATGGTCTGGGTCTGCGCGAGGCGCATGCGGATCGAGGCCGAGGCCTTGCCGCTCTCGGGCGTGAAGCGATAGGTCAGGATCTGAGGCAGCGGGTTGCCGTCGGCGAAGACATGCACGGCCTTGACGTGGTCGGCCGCCGTCATCGGGCTTTCGACATCGACATTCAGCGGCACGACCAGGCCGTTCTCGGCGATCTGCGGCACGTCCAGCTTGATGCGCCCTTCGGTCATGGGCTTGTCGGCATAGAGCTTCTTCAGTTCGGCCGCCACCGCGGCCTCGTCGGCCAGCGCCAGTCGCGGCGCCAAGGCCGCCGCGAAGACGGCGATGGCCGCGCTGCCGATCGCCTGCCGGCGGGTGATGCCCGCGCTCGTCATCGTCATTCCTGCCTCCCGTTCCGTCCGCGATTGCCGCGGGACCTGCTTTTCAAATCGGTTCAAGAACTATATGATGATCGGTGAATATTCAAGAGGGGTGATCAAGGTCCCGGACGCGGGGACCTCGGGGGCGGCCGCCATCGGCCGGCAGAACGCTGCATAATCAATAATTTGCAAAATCAAGGAGGACACATGCCGATCAACGGGAGGATCGCCGGCTGGACGGCGGCGGCACTCATGTCGCTGTTCGTGGCCATGGGCGCCGAAGCGCAGGACGGTGCCTCGAGCGAGGCGGAGATCCAGCGCTACCGGGAGATGATCAGCGATCCGATGTCGAATCCCGGCTTTCTGGCCGTGGATCGCGGCGAGGCGTTGTGGTCGACCAAGCGCGGCACCAAGAACGCCACCCTGGAGACCTGCGATCTCGGCGAGGGGCCGGGCAAGCTCGACGGCGCCTATGCGCGGCTGCCGCGCTTCTTCGCCGATGCCGGCAAGGTCATGGATGTCGAGCAGCGCCTGCTCTGGTGCATGACCACGATCCAGGGCCTCGACACGGCCGACGTGATCAAGCGTCGCTTCTCCCGGCCCGGCGTCGAGTCCGACATGGAGGACCTGACCGCCTACATCGCCAACAAGTCGTCCGGCATGAAGTTCGAGCCGCAGCTCGGCAAGCCGGAGGAAAAGGCCATGTATGCGCTCGGCGAGGCGATGTTCTATCGCCGCTCCGGGGTGCTCGATTTCTCCTGCGCCACCTGCCACGGCGAAGCCGGCCTGCGCATCCGCACCACCAACCTCCCGGACTTCTCCAAGCCGAACAAGTCGGCCCAGGAGTCGATCGGCTCCTGGCCGACCTACCGCGTCTCCCAAACCGCCCTGCGCACCATGCAGCACCGGCTGTGGGACTGCTTCCGCCAGCAACGCCTGCCCTCCGTCGACTACGGCTCCGACATGGTGACCGCCCTGCAGGTCTATCTGGTCGCGGTCGCCAAGGACGGCGAACTGCAGGTTCCCTCGATCAAGCGCTGACGGAGACGGTCCATGAACAGACACACCATCGCGGTCGCCGCCCTGGCCGTCGCAGCCGGCCTCGCCGCCAGCCTCCCGGCCGGCGCCCAGGACGCCAAGACCCATCCCGAGCCGGCCGGCTTCGAAGCCGCCGCCAAGACCAGCTGGTCGAAGGTGAAGCCGGACGAATGGAAGACGCGGCTGGACACCGACGAGACGCAGCAGCTGTGCAATCTCTACCGCAACAATCCGCCGCCGGACATCGCCCGCAAGATCATGGAGATGAACCGGGCCACGGTGGTCTATCCGGCCGACGGCCAGGTCATCGGCGACTGGAAGAAGGGCCAGGCGCTCGCCAATAACGGCCGCGGCGGGCAGTTTTCCGACGAGCCGAACACGGTCAACGGCGGCAACTGCTACGCCTGCCACCAGTTGGATCCGAAGGAGGTCAGCTTCGGCACGCTCGGCCCGAGCCTGACCGGCTACGGCAAGGCGCGCGACTTCTCGCCGGAAGCCGCGAAGGAGGCCTACGCCAAGATCTACAACGCCCAGGCCGCCTTCGCCTGCACCAACATGCCGCGCTTCGGCGCCACCCGCTTCCTCAGCGAACAGCAGATGAAGGACGCCGTGGCCCTGCTCTTCTCGCGCGACAGCCCGGTCAACAAGTGACCCGATCCCCCGTGGCGGCGGGCCGCCGCGGGGGACTTCGTGCTGCGCGGCACCAGGGGCAACGCCTTCAGGCGCCGCGCTTCTTCAGCCAGTCCTGGAACGAGCCGGCCTCGTAGCCCTTTTCGCGGACGAAGCGGAACATGGCCAGGAACGGCTCGGGCTTCATGTAGCCGGGCACCCGCGCGACCTCGCGGGCGAGCGGCGCCTTGCCGGCCAGCCCGTCGGCCGTCTCGGGGAAGAATTGCAGGCTCGGCGTGAAACGGATGCCGTATTTCTCACCGAAGGCCTTCTCGCCGAGCTTGGCACCATCGAAATCGGTCACTTCGCGCGCGCCGATATGATTGAGATGCAGGAGCACGAAATTCTCCCGCACATAGGTCTCGATCTCCGGCACGGCGAAATTGACCGTGTGCAGCTCCTTGCAATAGGGGCAGCCCTTCAGGCCCCACAGGATGACGAAGCGCTTGCCCTCGCGGGTCGCAGCCGTCAGATCCTCGCCGAGTTCGAGGAAGCTGTCGAGGAACCAGGGCAGTTGATAGAGACCGGATTCGTCGAGTTCCGGCGCGGCCTGCGCGGTCCCGGGATGCAGGGCGGCGCCCGGCAGCAGTGCGGCGGCGGTTCCGGCGAGGATCATGCGGCGACGGTCGATCATGGACGTCCTCCCTGTCGTTCTTGAACGGGACGGCGGTCAGCCGATGCGGCCGAGCGCCGGGAATGTCTCGAGCAGCCATTGCGCCACGGCCGGCATGGTCCCGGTCGCCAGCACCAGGCCGGTTGCCACCAGGAACGCGCCGGTCGCCTTCTCGACAAGGCCAAGATGGCGCCGGAAGCGCCGCATCAGCGCGAGCGACGGCCCGGTGAAGGCCGCCACGACGAGAAACGGCACGCCGAGCCCGGCCGCGTAGACCGCCAGCATCAGCCCGCCGCGCCACGCGGTCTCCTGGTCGGCGGCGAGCATCAAGACGGTGGTCAGGATCGGCCCGACGCAGGGGCTCCAGCCGAAGCCGAAGGCCAGGCCGACCAGATAGGCCCCGATCAGGCTCGCCGGCTCGCCCGCGACCGAAACCCTTGCCTCCCGGTACAGGAGCGGGATGCGCAGGAGCCCGAGAAAATGCAGCCCCATGACGGCGACCACGATGCCGGCGACCACCGAGAGCGTGCGGATATGCGTGGCCAGCATCTGCCCGATCAGGCTGGCGGTCGCCCCGAGGGCGATGAAGACCGTCGCGAAGCCGAGCACAAAGGCCAGGGCGACCGGCATGAGCCGGCCGGCGCGCGCCGGTCCCTCGCCCTCGCCCCCCTGGGCCTCCAGGGCCGTCCCGGCCAGATAGGCGAGATAGGGCGGCACCAGCGGCAGCACGCAGGGCGACAGGAACGACAGGAGCCCAGCCAGGAAGGCCGCCGACCAGGTGACATCGAGAGTCATGGCGAGAATCCGGGGGTCGAGAGCCGGCAAAGAGGCCAGGACGGGCCTGATCGCGCCGCCGGCAGACGATGACCGTCTTCGGCGGCCTCGCATGCCGAGCCTCTCGAAACTATATTCGCTTTTCGTTATAATGCATCATTCGCAGGTCCACGCAACGCCTGCGCGGCGATCCCGGAGCCCGTTCGTGCGCATTCCGACTTTCATTCCGTGTCTGATGACGGCCGCCATGCTGGCTTCGGCCGCGCCGGCGGCCGCCATGGAACTGCTCATGGTCGAGCGCCCCGGCTGCGTCTGGTGCGCGCGCTGGACGCGGGAGGTCGGCCCGGTCTATGCGAAGACCGAGGAAGGCCGCCGGGCGCCACTGCGCCGCATCGACATCGACGCGGCACCGGCCGGCGTGGACCTGAAGGCTCCGCTTCTGTTCACGCCGACCTTCGTGCTCGCCGACCAAGGCCGGGAGATCGGACGGATCACGGGCTATGCCGATGACGGCATGTTCTGGGGCCTGCTCGGCGCCATGATCGCCAAGGCCGATCGGGCCGCAGACAAGGGTGAGACCGTTCCATGAACCGCATCGTATCGCTCTCCCTGGAGGAGAAGCTGGCGGACGGCGCCGAGTTCTCCCCGGAACTCGAGCAGCTGATGCGCCGCGCGCGCGAGGCGAGCGATTTCCTCAAGGCGCTGTCGCATGAAAGCCGGCTGATCGTGCTCTGCCTTCTGGCCGAGAAGGAGCGCTCCGTCTCGGATCTGGAACGCATCCTGTCGCTGCGCCAGCCGACCATCTCGCAGCAGCTCGCCCGCCTGCGCGACGACCGGCTGGTCAAGACCCGGCGCGACGGCAATACGATCTACTACAGCCTCGCCAGCGAGGAGGTCCGCCAGGTCATCGCGCTCGTCTATTCGATCTATTGCAAGCCGGGCCTGTCGGCCGCCGACGCCGGCGACTGACCGCGACCGACGGCCTGCCGGGAGGAGCCGGGTGACCATGACGGCGGAATGGGCAGGCGGGGCGGCGGGTTTCCTGATCGGGGCCGGCTGCGGCTATGCCATGCGGGCCGGCCGGCTCTGTTCCTTCGGCGCCCTGGAGGACTGGGTCACGATCGGCGATTCGCGCCGCCTGAAGGTGTTCGCCCTGGCCTTCGTGATCGCTCTCCTCGGCACCGAAATGCTGATCGTCGGCGGCCTGCTCGATCCCGCCCACACGACCTATGTGCCGTCGGCGGTTCCGATCGTCGGCATCGTGCTCGGCAGCCTCGCGTTCGGGGTCGGCATGTCGCTGGTCGGGACCTGCGGCCTCGGCAGCCTGGTCCGTCTGGGCGGCGGCGACCTGCGCAGTCTGGTGGTCGTGCTGGTCTTTGCCGGCATGGCCTATGCGGCGCTGCGCGGATCGCTGAACGGGCTCCGGATCGATCTGGTCGAGCGCATCCGCCTGCCCATGCCGGACGGAGCCCGCTCCGACCTGCCGGCGCTGATCGAGCCCTGGTTCGGCGCCGGCGGCCGGATCGGCGCGACGGCGCTGCTCGGTGTCCCGCTCCTCGCCTGGATCCTGCTCGACCGCCGCCTGTTGCGGACGCCGCGCATGCTCGCCGCCGGGCTGACGCTCGGCGTCGGCGTGGTCGCCGGCTGGGCGGCGACCACACTGCTTGCCGACGAATTCGCCGCCGCGCGGCCGCAGAGCCTGACCTTCGTCGGCCCGGTCGCGCGGGCCGTGCTCGGCATCGTCATCGGCTCCGGCGACGTGGCCGAATTCGGCGCCGCCAGCGTGTTCGGCGTCGTGGCCGGATCGTGGTCCGCCGCGCGGGTGAAGGACCAGTTCCACTGGGAAGCCTTCGACGACCAGCGCGAAATGCGGCGCCACATCGCCGGCGCCACCCTGATGGGGCTCGGCGGCGTCGCGGCGGGCGGCTGCACCATCGGGCAAGGCCTGACGGCCGGTTCCCTGCTGGCGGTCAGCTGGCCTTTCGCGCTGGCCGGCTTCTATCTCGGCGGCCGATTCGGCATCGCCTTCATCCTCGAGGGCCGCCTCTCCGAGGCCTTGCGCAGCCTTTTCTCGCGCTGACGGCGGACCGGCGTCCGTCCGGCTTGATCCCGATCAAGACACGGATCGGCCGCCTGCTATATTCGTCTTTCATAATATAGCGGGACCGGAGATCGCCATGCTGGAATGGCTCGTGGATGCGGTCGGCGAGGCCGGGGCGGCCGCGATCGGCGGCGCGCTGATCGGCCTCCTGTTCGGGGCTGCGGCCGAGCGGAGCCGCTTCTGCCTGCGCGCCGCGGCGGTCGACTTCTTCCATCTCCGTTTCACCGACCGGATCGCCGTCTGGCTGCTCGCCTTCTCGGCCGCCCTGATCGCGACCCGGCTCGCCTTCGGCTGGGAACTGATCTCGCCCGCACGCATCCGGCAGCTGTCCGCCCCGATGTCGGTCTCCGGCGCCGTCTTCGGCGGTCTCCTGTTCGGTGCCGGCATGGTCCTGGCGCGCGGCTGTTCCAGCCGCCTGCTGGTCCTGTCGGCGACCGGCAATCTGCGCGCGCTGCTCGCCGGGCTGGTCTTCGCCGTTACCGCGCAGGCATCGCTGCGCGGCGCCCTGTCGCCGCTGCGCGACTGGATGGCCGGGCTCTGGACGATCGGCGATCCCAAGACGCTCGACGCCCTGGCGGTCTTCGGTCTCGGCGAGACCGCCGGGCTGGTCATCGGGCTGATCTGGTTCGCGGCCGGCATCGGCTACGCGCTGCGGTCCGGATTGCGGCCTTCGGAATGGCTCGGAGCGATCGGGGTCGGGCTGGCGGTCGCCGCCGGCTGGACCTTCACCAGCGGCCTCGCCGAACTGGCCTTCGACCCGACGCCGGTGCACAGCCTGTCGTTCACCGGCCCCTCGGCCAACACGCTGATGTATGTCCTGAACCGGCCGACGCTGCCGGATTTCGACACCGCGCTGGTCCCCGGGGTCTTTGCCGGCGCCTTCCTGGCGGCCTGGCTCGGCGGCACGCTGCGGCTGGAAGGCTTCGAGGGCGGCCGGTCCATGCGCCGCTATCTGGCCGGCGCCGTCATGATGGGCTTCGGCGGCATGCTGGCCGGCGGCTGCGCGGTCGGGGCCGGCGTCTCCGGCGCCGCCGTCTTCGCCACCGTCGCCTGGATCACGCTGGTCGCCATGTGGGTCGGCGCCGGCCTGACCGACCGCCTGCTGACCCAGCCCGAAGGCGTCGCGGCACCATCCGACGCCGACAGCATCGTCAAATCGACCGGGATCGCGTGACGGTTCTTGAATTTTAGATAGTGCGAATATACTTTCCGATCAGAACCGACTGCCGACATCTCGGAGGCCGGAACCGGCCGCAGGGCCGCACACGGGCAGGGTTGACGAGAGCGCCATGAAGTCCATTCCGGCTGCGGAGCCGACGCTCTGCGATGCGACCGCCTGGGATCTGGACCGTCTCGAAGGCAAGGCCGACCGGGCCGCGCGCCTGCTCGACGCGCTCGGCCATACCAAGCGCCTGATGGCGCTGTGCCGTCTGATGGACCAGGAAATGTCGGTCGGCGCGCTGGCGGAAGCGGTCGGGCTGACCCAGTCGGCGCTGTCGCAGCATCTCGGCCGGCTGCGCGATCTCGGTATCGTGGCGACCCGCCGGGAAAGCCAGACCATCTACTACCGGCTCGCCTCCGACGAAGTCCGCCGCCTGATCGCCGTCCTCTATGACATCTACTGCCGTTGAGGGACTTGTCATGACCCATGTCACCTGCCCGAGCTGCCAGGCCGTCAACCGCATCCCCGAGGACCGTCTGGCGGCCGACTGGCGTCAGGCCAAATGCCCGAAATGCGGAACGCCGCTCTTTCCGGGCAAGCCGGTCGATGCGACCGGCGAGGCGCTGCAGCGCGCGATCGAGCGCTCGGATATCCCCGTCGTGGTCGATTTCTGGGCCGCCTGGTGCGGACCCTGCCGGATGATGGCGCCGCAATTCGCGGAAGCCGCCGCTGCGGTCGGCCCCAAGGCCCGCTTCCTCAAACTCGACACCGATGCCGAGCCGGAAGCCTCCGCGGCCTTCGGCATCCGCTCGATCCCGACCATGATCCTGTTCAAGGGCGGCCGCGAGCTGGCACGCCAGTCCGGCGTGATGAGCGCCGGGCAGATCGCCCAATGGATCGCCCGGGCCTCCTGACGGGTTGACGGTCGCGCACCCGATCGGCCCGCCCCCGGCCGGCCGCGGACCGGGCGCCCGCCGTCATTCCGGCCGGCAGATCTCGTCGCGCATCATGCCGACGACCGTGCGTATGGCGAGCGCGCCGATGACCGTCGTGGTCAGTGCGGCGAGGCCGAAACCGGCCCCGACATGCGCGGCCGAGCCGGACAGTTCGCCATACACGAAGGTCGCCACCGTGAGGGCCGCCAGCGGGAAGGAATAGGCCCACCACGACATGGCGAAACCGATCTGGCGCAGCCGGCCGGCCTGGGTCAGCACCACCAGCGCGAACAGGACGGCGGCGTCGTAGAGGATGCGCCCGAACGGATCGAGACCGCCGCCGAGCCGCGTCCAGGACAGGAACGCCACCGCCGGCGGCGCGACCAGGATGGCGAGCGTCGGCAGCAGGCGGTCCGGCATCGGCGGGTGGAAGATCAGCCGGTTGAAGACCAGCGTCAGCAGGATCAGCCAGAAGACCAGCCCGACCGAGAGGAAGAACCAGGAGACCTCGATCGCCCCGTAGCCGACGCCGGCGATCGGCACCAGCACGTTGCCGACGGCCGGAATGAACCAGGCCGGCGTCAATTGGGGGGTCTCGAAGGCGCGATGGCCGATCCAGACCGAGACGACCGAGAGGCTTCCGATCAGTTGCAAGGCGGCGCCGGCCGCCCAGAGCGGCTGGGCCAGGGCAGGGAGCGCCGGCTGCAGGGCCGTGCCGAGCAGGATCAGCGAGATCGCCGCCGCCGGAAAGAAGGCCATCCGCACCGGATGGCGCCATTCCGCGACCACCATGGCCGGATGCCTCAGCACCTTCAGCGCATAGGTCGCGGCGATCACGACGAAGACCAGCAGGGCCAGGGTGGCGACGATCGTGCCGGCGACCGGCGACCGGCCGAGCGCATGCTCCGCCCGCGTCACCGCCAGGGCCAGACCCGAAAGCCCCATCACGGTCGCGAAGAAGACGATCGGGAAATGAGCAAGTCTCGAATGCGCCACGGCAACAGCGGTCATGGTTTCCCCTCGGTCGTGCAACGGTCCGGCAGGCCGGGTCAACCGCCCCGGCCTGCCGGACCGCATTGTCGCACATCGACCCGAACCGCGCGCCGGTACCGCACGACATGGCAGGGTTCATCGCACCATCGCCTTCAGCCCGGAAGGCCGGACCCGTGCGGCGACCGGACCGCCTCTCGCGCCGACCGGATGCCTCGCGTCAGGCCTCTTCCTCGATCTTGATCGCCTTCAGCTTGTCGATGCCCAGCGCCTGCAAGGCGAGGCGTTCGTAGAAGGGCTCGGATTTGCCGATCCGGATCTTGCGCAGGAAGTAGCGCTCGAAGCCGATCTTGGCGGCATGCACCCAGCGCCCCGACGAGGACCAGTTGACGTTGCGCGGCGGGATCTGCGGCTGCGCCACGAAGGCGACGCCGCCGTCGCCGAAGTCGGCCAGACAGACCGCATTCCAGGTCGCCTCGGCGTCGGGCTCGCGGCCCTCGATCAGCCGCGCGATATTGTGCGCGGTCGCCGTCACCATGCTCTCGATCATGAAGCCGGTCTTCGGCACGCCGACCGGCACCGCCGTCTTGCCGACCGGCGGGATGGCGACGCAGACGCCGACCGAGAACACGTTGCGGAAGGTCGGATTGCGCTGGTGCTTGTCGGCCAGGATGAAGCCGCGCGGATTGGTCAGGCCGTCGATGCCGCGGACGGCCGGCACGCCGCGGAAGGCGGGCAGGATCATCGAGAAGGCGAAGGGCAGTTCGTGCGAGGTCTTCAGGGCGCCGTCGTCGGTCAGTTCTGAGACCAGCATCCGGCCCGCCTCGACCCGATCGATCTTGGCGTTGCAGATCCATTTGACGTGATGCTGGCGCATCTCGCTCTCGAGCAGGGTCTTGGTGTCGCCGACGCCGTCCAGGCCGAGATGGCCGACATAGGGCTCGGCGGTGACGAAGGTCATCGGAACCCGGTCGCGCACCTTGGCGTCGCGCAGCGCCTTGTCGAGAACGAAGGCGAATTCGTAGGCCGGCCCGTAGCAGGAGGCGCCCTGGGCGGCACCGATGATGACCGGACCCGGCGCCTTGACCAGGCGATCGAAGGCCTGCTTGGCCATCAGGGCGTGGTCGACATGGCAGATCGACTGGGTGTGGCCGTCGGGGCCGAGCCCCTCGATCTCGTCGAAGGCGAGATCCGGCCCCGTCGCGACGACCAGATAGTCGTAGGCGACCGAGGTCCCGTCGGTCAGCTCGATGCGGTTCTCGGCCGGATGCAGCCGGGCGGCGCCCTGCGCATGGAGCCGGATGTCGCGCTTGGCGAAGACGGGTACCAGATCCGCCTCGATCGCCTCGCGGTCGCGCCATCCGACGGCGACCCAGGGATTGGACGGGACGAAGGAGTATTTCGAGCCCTTGTTGACGACGGCAATCTCGTGCTGCGGACCGAGGATGTCCCTCAGTTCGTAAGCCATGATGACGCCGCCGAGACCGGCGCCGAGGACTGCGACCCTTGCCATGCTGATCCTCCCGTCTTCCCGGCATTCGGTGGTCCGTGCCGGTCCGCGACCGCATTGCCCTTGCGATCTTCGATATCACATTATATTAGTGAATACGAAAATACAAACTAAAAAGGAGCCCGCGATGTTCGGTTTCGGTCGCCGCCCCACAGGCCACAGCCTCACGCCCCAGGATGCCCACGCGCAGGCGTTGTCGGGGCAGATCACGCTGGTCGATGTCCGCGAGGACGGCGAATGGCGGCAGGGGCATATTGCCGGTGCCATCCACATGCCGCTGTCGCGGCTGCGCGACTTGGCCGGCAGCCTTCCCGGCGGCCGCCCGGTCGTCTTCTATTGCCTGTCCGGCGCCCGGTCGGCCCAGGCCATCACGGTCTGCCGTGCGCTCGGCTTCGCACACGACACCCATATGGCCGGCGGCATTTCGGCCTGGCGGGCGCATGGCCTGCCGCTGGCCCGCTGATCGTCCGGCTTCCTTTTTTCCCGGCTGATCGGTGCGGAAAGGGTTGATTAGTTTTCGTACATGCGCATATTCTAAATTACAAAATGAAAGGATCTTCCATGACGCTCGATCGTATCGTCCTCGCCTTTGCCGGAGCCATGGTGCTCCTGTCGGTCATCCTGACGGTCCTGGTCCATCCGCAGTTCGTCTGGCTGACGGTCTTCGTCGGCCTGAATATGGTCCAGTCCGCCTTTACCGGCTTCTGTCCGGCCGCCATGGCCTTCAAGGCCTTCGGCGTGAAGCCCGGCTGCGCCTTCTGATCGGGGGAATTCGATGCGCCTGGCCCCTGCCGCCGTTTCCGCCACCGCCTTGGTCCTGACTGGCCTGGTCCTGACTGGCCTCGTCCTGGCGGGACCCGCCCCGGCGCGGGCCGGTTCCCTGAAGATCGAACCCGTCACGGTGCCGGAATGGAAGGCCGTCTACGGCCGGGTGGAGGCGCGCGACACGATCCCGGCGCGGGCCCGGATCGGCGGCACCTTGACCGAACTGCTCGTCTCCGAGGGCGATGCGGTCAAGGCGGGGCAGCGCATCGCGGTCGTCCATGACGACAAGATCGCCTTCCAGGTCTCCGCGCTCGACGCGCAGCTGAAGGCGATCGTCGCCCAGCTGCAGAATGCCGAGACCGAGCTCGCCCGAACCCAGTCCCTGGTCGACAAGGGCGTCGCCACCGCGCAGCGGCTCGACCAGTTGCGCACCCAGGCCGACGTGTTCCGCAACCAGATCGCCTCGACCGAGGCGCAACGCCTCGTCATCGTGCAGCAGGGCACCGAAGGCAACGTGCTGGCCCCCGCCGACGGCAAGATCCTGACCGTGCCGGTCACCCGCGGTGCCGTCCTGCTGCCCGGCGAGGCGGTGGCGACGATCGGCGCGGGCGGCTTCTTCCTGCGCCTGGCGATCCCCGAGCGCCACGCGCCGCTTCTGAAGGAGGGCGCGAACCTGACGGTGGAAACCGGTTCCGGCACGGCGACCGGCCGGCTGGCCAAGCTCTATCCCCAGATCGGCAATGGCCGGATCGTCGCCGATGTCGAAGTCCAGGGCCTGCCGACCGTGTTCGTCGATGCCCGCGTGCTGGTCCGGGTCCCGATCGGCGTCCGCACGGTGCTGATGATCCCGGCCGCCGCGATCGCCCATCGCTCAGGGCTCGATTTCGTCACCGTCCGCATGCCCTCCGGCCCGGTCGAACGCACGGTCGTGATCGGCGAACGGGACGGCGACAAGGTCGAAATCCTGACCGGCCTCGCGGCCGGCGACGAGGTGATCACGCCATGAAGCTCGGTCTTGCCGGCGGCCTGACGCGGGCCTTCATCGGCTCCGCGCTGACCCCGCTGTTCCTGCTCGCCGCTCTCGCCATGGGGCTCGTCGCCCTCGTCACGCTGCCGCGCGAAGAGGAGCCGCAGATCTCCGTGCCGATGGTCGACATCCGCGTCTCCGCGCCCGGATTGAGGGCCGAGGATGCGGTCAAGCTGGTCACCGAACCGTTGGAGACCATCGTCCGGGCGATTTCGGGCGTCGACCACGTCTATTCGCAGACCCGCGACGACGGCGCGGTGGTGACCGCCCGCTTCCTGGTCGGAACCCCGGCCGATGCCGCCATCCTGCGCGTGCACGACAAGCTGCGCGCCAACCAGGACCGCATCCCGGTCGGCATCCCGGAACCGCAGATCGTCGGCCGCGGCATCGACGACGTGGCGATCGTCTCCCTGACGCTGGCGCCGAAGCCGGAGGCCGCCGCCGGCGTGAGCGCGGCCGATCTCACCCGCATCGCCCGCGAATTGCGCACCGAGATCGCCAAGATCGACGATGTCGGCCTGACCTATCTGGTCGGCGAGACCGGCGATGCGATCCGCATCGCCCCGAACCCCGACAAGCTCGCCCTCTACGGCGTCACCCTGCAGCAGCTTTCCGCCAAGGTGACGGCCGCCAACCGCGCCGTCCCGACCGGGCTCGTGCGCAGCCAGGCCGGCCAGATCGACGTCATCGCCGGCGAAACGCTGCAGACCCCCGCGGATGTCGGCAATCTGCTCCTGACGACCCGCGACGGCCGGCCGGTCTATGTGCGCGACGTGGCCGACGTGGCCTTCGTCTCCGATACCGCGGATCTCCATGTCGCCCATGTCACGCGCGGGCCGGACGGAGCGGCCGTCCGCGTGCCGGCGGTCACGCTGGCGGTCGCC
>NZ_LJYW01000001.1:3833207-3859332 GCF_001305515.1 Prosthecodimorpha hirschii | reverse complement strand
ATGGGGCTCGTCGCCCTCGTCACGCTGCCGCGCGAAGAGGAGCCGCAGATCTCCGTGCCGATGGTCGACATCCGCGTCTCCGCGCCCGGATTGAGGGCCGAGGATGCGGTCAAGCTGGTCACCGAACCGTTGGAGACCATCGTCCGGGCGATTTCGGGCGTCGACCACGTCTATTCGCAGACGCGCGACTATGGCGAGACGGCCAACGAGAAGGCGAACGAACTTCTGTTCCATCTCGGCCTCGCCACCCTGTCGATCATCGCGCTGGTCTGGTTTTCGATCGGCCGGCGCGAGGCGCTGGTGGTCGCGGTGGTGATCCCGGTCACCATCCTGTTGACCCTCTTCGCCGCCCGGCTGATGGGCTACACGCTCAACCGCGTCTCGCTCTTCGCCCTGATCTTCTCGATCGGCATCCTGGTCGACGACGCCATCGTGGTGATCGAGAACATCGCCCGCCACTGGGGCATGAAGGACGGCCGCTCGCGGCGCGACGCCGCCATCGAGGCGGTCGCGGAGGTCGGCAACCCGACCATCGTGGCGACCCTGACGGTCGTTGCGGCCCTGCTGCCGATGCTCTTCGTCAGCGGCATGATGGGCCCCTATATGAGCCCGATCCCGTCGAACGCCTCGGCGGCGATGATCTTCTCGTTCTTCGTCGCCGTCACGGTCACGCCCTGGCTGATGCTCAAGGTCGCCGGCAAGGCGCCGCTGCACGGCCACGACGTGCATGATGGCGCCGGCGGCCGGCTGGGACGGCTCTATGCCGGCGTTGCCCGCCCGATTCTCGCCTCCAAGGCGGCGAGCTGGACCTTCCTGCTCGCGGTCGGCGTCGCGACCCTCGGCTCGCTGGCGCTGTTCTACACCAAGGACGTGACCGTCAAGCTGCTGCCCTTCGACAACAAGTCGGAGCTGGCGGTGGTCATCGACCTGCCCGAGGGCGCGTCGGTGGAGGCGACCGATGCCGCCGCCCAGGCGATCGCCCGGGTCGCACTCGGCATGAAGGAGGTCGTCTCCGTCCAGACCCATGCCGGCACGGCTGCGCCGTTCAACTTCAACGGCCTGGTCCGGCACGCCTATCTGCGCGCCGAGCCGCAGCTCGGCGATGTCCAGCTCAACCTCAAGCCCAAGGCCGAGCGGACCCGGTCGAGCCACGAGATCGCGCTCGACCTGCGCCGCCAGATCGCCGCGGTGCCGGTGCCGGCCGGGACCTCGCTGAAGGTGGTCGAACCGCCGCCGGGCCCGCCCGTCATGGCGACCCTGCTCGCCGAGATCTACGGCCCCGACGCCGAGACGAGGCGGCGGACGGCCGACAAGGTTGCGGCGGCGTTCCGGTCGGTACCCTTCGTGGTCGATGTCGACGACAGCTACGGCACGCCGGCGCGGCGCATCCGGGCGACCCTGTCGGCCGACGACATCGCCTATTTCCGCGTCGAGGAGGGCGACGTGCTCGACACGCTGGCGATCCTGAACGGCACCACCACGGTCGGCTATTCCCATCGCGGCGGCGGCCGGGCCGCCATCCCGATCCAGCTCGGCCGACCCAAGGGCGACCGGGTCATGGACGAGCGCGCCCTGACCACGCCGATCCCGGCCAATGTCCTACCCGGCGACCGCGGCGTGGTCGAACTCGGCGACGTGATCCGGTTGCGCGACGAAACCGCCAGCTACCCGGTCTTCCGCCACAACGGGCGGGCCGCCGAGATGGTCACCGCGGAACTGGCCGGCGCCTACGAGGCTCCGCTCTACGGCATGCTGGCCGTCCAGGAGGCGCTCGACCGGCAGGATTGGACCGGCCTGGAAAAGCCGCGCATCGCGCTGCACGGCCAGCCCGTCGACGAAAGCCGGCCGGTGCTGCTCTGGGACGGCGAATGGGAGGTCACCTGGGTCACCTTCCGCGACATGGGCGCGGCTTTCATGGTGGCGATGCTCGGCATCTATATCCTGGTCGTCGCCCAGTTCGGTTCCTTCAAGCTGCCGCTGGTCATCCTGACGCCGATCCCGCTCACCTTCATCGGCATCCTCGGCGGGCACTGGCTGTTCCACGCGCCGTTTACGGCGACCTCGATGATCGGCTTCATCGCGCTCGCCGGCATCATCGTGCGCAACTCGATCCTGCTGGTCGACTTCGTCCGCCACGCCCCGCGCGAGGAGACGGTCGCCACACCCGAGGGTCCGGTCACGCGGGCGCGGCCGCTCGCCGACATCCTGATCGAGGCCGGCGCGATCCGGTTCAAGCCGATCCTGCTGACCGCCCTGGCGGCGATGATCGGCGCGGCCGTGATCCTGACCGATCCGATCTTTCAGGGCCTCGCCCTGTCGCTGCTGTTCGGCCTCGCCTCCTCGACGCTGCTGACCGTGCTGGTCATCCCGGCCATCTACCGGGTGCTCAGGACCTGACGGCGCCCGCGTGCGTTCCGGCAATCCGGGCGGCACGTGCCGCCAAGCGGCCTCACGTGCCGCCGGGCGGCTTCGCGTGCCGCCCGGGACCCTCAGTCGAATGCGGCAGCGGCGAGCCGCGTCACGCCGGCCCGCTCCATGTCCGCCCAGGCCTTGGCGAGCGAGCCGCCGGTATCGATCGCCCGGCAGGCCGCCTCGATGACGATCGTGCGGAACCCGGCCTCGGCCGCGTCGATCGCGCTCCAGGCGACGCAGAAATCGGTGGCGAGACCGACGCACCAGACGGTCTCGATGCCGCGTTCGCGCAGGTAGCCGGCGAGCCCCGTCCGGGTGGTCCGGTCGGCCTCGCGGAAGGCCGAATAGCTGTCGACGCCCGGATGGCAGCCCTTGCGGATGATCAACTGCGCCTGCGGCAGGTCGAGCCCGGCGGCCAGTTCGGCGCTCTGCGTCCCCTGCACGCAATGATCCGGCCAGAGCACCTGCGGGCCGTAGGCGAGTTCGACGGTCTCGAACGGCGCCCGGCCGGGATGGCTGGACGCGAAGGAGATGTGCCCGGGCGGGTGCCAGTCCTGGGTCAGCACGACCTGGGCAAAGTGCCGGCCGAGGGCATTGATGACCGGGATGACGGCGTCGCCGTCGGGAACCGCCAGGCTGCCGCCCGGCAGGAAGCCGTTCTGCACGTCGACGACCAGGAGCACGCTGTTCGAATCGGGAGCCATGACGGCCTCGCGGTCTGCACATCAGGAAGCCGGCAGGCTGACCGTTCCGCCGGCCGCGATCAAGCCTTCAGCGAGCGGACCACGGTCTCGACGACCGAGGCCTTCCGGCGCGCGCGCACCTCCGGATCGGTCAGGTCGCGCTTGAAGATGCGCGAGAAGGTGTAGCGGTTCGAGACGTTGAAGATGCACAGCGCGCTGATCGTCTGGTGCAAGTCGATCTCGTCGATGCCCGGCCGGAACACGCCTTCGGCGACCCCGCGGGAATAGATCGAGCGGATCGTGTCGATCACCGAGACGTTGAGATCCTGCAGGATGCGCGACGATCCGAGATGCGCGCCGTAATGGATGTTCTCGGTCATCACGATGCGGACGAACTGCTCGTTGTCGTTCTGGAAGTCGAAGGTGAAGCCGACCAGGGCGCGGATGGCGTCCTCGGGCGAGAGATGATCGAGCTTCAGCTCCGCCTCGCGGGCGCGGATGCTCTTGTAGGCCTCCTCCAGGACGGCGACGAACAGTCCCTCCTTGTCGCCGAAATAATAGTAGATCATCCGCTTGGAGGTTTCGGTCCGGGCGGCGATCTCGTCGACGCGGGCGCCCGTGAAGCCCTTCTCGGCGAATTCCCGGCTGGCGACGTCGAGAATGTTGCGGCGGGTATTCTCCGGGTCGTTGGCGCGCAGGGCCGGGCCGCGGGCGGCAGGCCTGTCCCGCCCCGCAGCCTTGTCCCGGTCGGGCACTCCGCCGTCCTTCATCCACTGCCTCCCCTGCGGCAGGCCGGCTCCCGGCCGGCATGTCCGCCACGTCGCGCGCGCCCGCCCGTTGGCATGCCCGGCCGGAACCGATGGTCCGACCGGATACCGCCGCACGGCTTACCGTACCGCCGCGCGGGACAGTAGCGCATGTTCGCAAGTTTCGGGATCGCGCCGAAAGGGCGGATCGCGGCTTTTGAATCGATGCAATCTTGACATACTAACCGGTTCGTACATAGTCCCCTCCGTCGGATCCGCCAGGATCCGGGCTGCGCACGGATCTCCGGCAACGGATCGGCCACGCACCCGGATTGAGGATCGGACGCTCGAAGACCTGCGCTAGACGGGTCCAGACGCCACGTACCGGGTCGAGGACATGCCCTTGCCGTCATCCGCTGCCGAACGCCCCGTGACGGGTCCGTCCGCCGAACGCGCCGCCTTGCGCGCGCCGTCTTTCGTGGTCGGACTGGTCGGGCGCGGCATCCAGCTCTCCAAGACGCCGGCGATGCACGAGCGCGAGGCCGACGAACTCGGGCTGCGCTACGTCTACCGGCTGATCGATTTCGACCGCCTCGGCCTCGCCGACGACGAACTCGGCAGCATCCTCATGGCGGCGCGGCGGCTCGGCTTTGCCGGCCTCAACGTGACCCATCCGTTCAAGCAGGCGGTCATCGCCCATCTCGACGGTCTCTCCGACGACGCCCGGGCGCTCGGCGCCGTCAACACCGTCGTATTCGAGGGCGACCGGGCCATCGGCCACAACACCGACTGGTGGGGCTTCGCCGAAAGCTTCCGGCGCAGCATGGCCGGACAATCCATCGAATCGGCCATCCTGTTCGGCGCCGGCGGCGCCGGCGTGGCGGTGGCCCATGCGCTCCTGACGCTCGGGATCGGCCGGTTGACCGTCGTCGACACCGATCCGGCCCGGGCCGCCGCGCTCGCCGGCGATCTCAGCGCGCGTTTCGGCGCCGGTCGGGCCGAGGCGGGTTCGGCCGCGGACGCTGCGCGCAGCGCCGGCATCGTCAACGCGACGCCGGTCGGCATGGCCAAGTATCCCGGCTTGCCGCTGCCGGCTTCGCTGATCCGGCCCGACCACTGGGTCGCCGACATCGTGTATTTCCCGCTCGAAACCGAGCTTCTGGCCACGGCACGCGCCAAAGGCTGCCGTATTCTCGCCGGCGGCGGCATGGCGGTGTTCCAGGCGGTCGGAGCCTTCCGGCTGTTCACGGGTGCCGAACCCGATCCCGATCGGATGCGGGCCCATTTCGACGGTCTATGATCCAGGACTAGACCCGGGGATCGAGATTGCGGCCGCGATCCCCAGGGCTTAACGAAGAGCCGCCGACAACCAAGCAAGAACCCAAGGAGGAAGCCCGATGACCGTTCTTTCCCGCCGCTCGCTTCTGCAAGCCTCCCTCGCCGGCGCCGCCGTCGCCGGCTTCGGCCTGTCGAGCGCCCGCGCCCAGGCGGACAAGCCGCTGCTGCGCATGTCGGCACCGCTGACCCCGACCGACCAGCGCGCGATCGGCCTCGAAAAGCATTTCGGCCCGGCCGTCGCCGGCTTCGCCACCTATCAGCCGCACTACAACGCGACGCTGTTCAAGCAGGGCACCGAGCTCGAGGCGATCGCGCGCGGCAACCTGGAAATGTCGATCACCTCGGCGCAGGAACTCGCCACCCTGATCCCGGCCTGGTCGATCTTCACCGCCGGCTACCTGCTGCGCGATGCCGAGCACCAGAAGAAGGTGTTCGCCTCCGACCTGATGGACGGCCTGAAGAAGACCACCGAGGACAAGCTCGGCGTCAAGCTGCTCTCGGTCATGTATCTCGGCCGCCGCCAGCTCAACCTGCGCTCCGAGAAGGAGATCAAGACCCCCGAGGATCTCGCCGGCATGAAGCTGCGCATGCCGAACTCGGAAGCCTGGCTGTTCCTCGGCAAGGCGCTCGGCGCCAACCCGCTGCCGATGGCCTTCACGGAGATCTATACCGCGCTGCAGACCGGCGCGATCGACGGCCAGGACAACCCGCTGCCGACCGACAAGGACTCCAAGTTCTACGAGGTCACCAAGCAGATCGTCCTGACCAGCCACCTGGTCGACCAGAACTATCTCGCCTTCTCCAAGAAGGTCTGGGACAAGTTCACCCCCGACCAGCAGGCGACGCTGCAGAAGGCCGCCGACGCCGCCGCCGAGGCCGCGCGCCAGGCCCAGCTGAAGCTCGAGGACGATCTGGTCGACTTCTTCAAGCAGCAGGGCCTCAAGGTCTATGCGCCCGATGTCGCCGCGTTCCGCAAGAAGGTCCAGGCCGACTACCTGACCTCCAAGTTCGCGAAGGACTGGCCGGCCGGTCTGGTCGACAAGATCAACGCCATCCAGTGACGGCCCGAAGGCGGTCGGCGGGTCCTGCGCCCGCCCCGCCGGAGGCATGATCCCTGACCGCTTGCCGCTCAACGGCCCCGGATCGGACAGGGACGCGATGCCATGCGGCGGTTCCTCTCTGCGCCGAAGCGGATGGGGACCGCCGTCCGATCGGCTGTGGCCAAGGGAGGGGAACCGGCCATGCGGGCGGTCATTCATTTTCTGCACAAGCGGGCCGAGAACGTGCTCGTCATCCTGATGGCGGTCATGTTCGCCGCCTTCATCGTCCAGATCGGCTCGCGCTACGTCTTCAACGCGCCGGTCGACTGGGCCTATGAGGTCATCCTCGACACCTGGCTCTGGGCGGTGTTCTGGGGCGCCGCCTTCCTGCTCGACGACCGCGACCACGTGAAGTTCGACGTGATCTACAATGCGGGCCGCGAGCGGACCCGGCGCATCTATGCGCTGATCAGCGCGGTCCTGCTGGCGGGCGGCTTTCTCGCCTCGGCGCCGGCGACCTGGGACTACATTTCGTTCAAGGCGATCCGGTCGAGCGACATGCTCGGCATCCGGCTCGACTTTCTGTTCTCCGTCTACCTCGCCTTCTTGGCCGGCATGGTCGTGCGCTACCTGATCCGCGCCGTCCGCCTGGCCCAGGGCACGCCGATGGCCGCCTTCGAGCGGGAGGACTCCCTATGAGCCCCGCCTTCTACTGGTGCATCGCGCTGCTGTTCGGCCTCGCCGGCATCGGCGCCCCCGTCGCCCTCTCGATGATCGTCTCGTCGATCTTCTACCTGTTCCTGAAGGGCCAGGATGTCGGTCTCGCCGCCGAGCAGATGATCCAGGGCATCTACGACAGCTTCCTGCTGCTCGCGATTCCGTTGTTCATCACCGCCGCCAACATCATGAACGCGGGTACGATCTCCGAGCGGCTGCTGAAGTTCTGTCTGGCCCTGGTCGGGCGCTTCCGCGGCGGTCTCGGCCACGTCAACGTCGTCGCCAACATGATCTTCGCCGGCATGTCGGGCTCGGCGGTCGCCGACGCGGTCGGCCTCGGCAAGATCATCATCGGGATGATGCGGCAGGAGAACCGCTATTCGGCCGGCTATGCCGCCGCGATCACGGCGGCCGCCTCGACCATCGGCCCGATCATCCCGCCGTCGATCCCGATGGTCATGTATGCGCTGATCTCGGACACCTCGATCGGCTACCTGTTCCTCGGCGGCTTCGTCCCCGGCATCATGATGGGCTTCGCCCTGATGATCCTCAACGCCCGGATGGCGCGGATCGAGAATGTGCCGCTCGAAGAGCCCGTGCCGCGCTCGGAACTGCCGCGGCTGACGCTGCGCGCCTTCCCGGCGCTGATGATGCCGGTCATCCTGCTGTTCGGCATCTATGGCGGGGCGACCACGCCGACCGAGGCGGCAGCCATCGCGGCGCTCTATGCGCTGATCCTGGCGACCTTCTTCTACCGGGCGGTCAGCTTCGGCACGCTCTATTCGGTGTTCCTGGAAAGCGGCCGGGCGACCGCCTCGGTCGGCCTGGTGATCGGCGCCTCGCTGATCTTCAACTATATCGTCGCCGCCGAGAACATCCCGGCCCAGGTCTCCACCTTGATGAAGGGGCTCGACGTCTCGCCGCTGGTCTTCCTGCTCGGCGTCAACGTCCTGTTCCTGATCCTCGGCTGCCTGCTCGACGCCACGACGATCATCCTGGTGATCATTCCGCTGTTCATCCCGACCTGCAAGGCGCTCGGCATCGACATGGTCCATTTCGGCGTCACCGCCGTCGTGAACTGCATGATCGGCCTGATCACGCCGCCCTACGGGGTCCTGCTCTTCGTCATCAACGCGATCACGGGCATCCCGCTCCGGACCATCATCAAGGCGATCTGGCCCTTCATCGGGGTCCTGGTGGTCGCGCTTCTGATCATGCTCCTGGTGCCGCAGACGGTCCTGTTCCTGCCACGGCTGTTCGGCTACGTCGGCTGACAGAGTACCGCACGAAAACAAACGGCGGCCGGATCGCTCCGGCCGCCGCTTTCGTTTCGAGACCCGCTGCCGGGATCAGGACGGGATGAATTTCTGAACGCATTCCATGACGCTCTCCATCGGCCCGGTCGTCTCGCCGATGGCATAGCGCCAGGTCTTGCCGCCGCCCTGGATGGTCACGGTATCGGCGTCGGCCAGGAGTTCGTAATGGCCGGTGCCCTTCGGCTCGGAGAGCGACAGCCACTCGACGCCTTCCGGATCCGTGCTGGCGACGGCGACGCCCTTGACCGTGTTGCGGGTATTGTACTTCTTCGACGAGAAGGTGTAGGCGACCGGCACCTGACGGCCGAGCGCCCCGGTGGACTCGCCCATGAAGTCGATCAACAGGGACTTGCCGTCGAGACGGAAGCGGATCGCCGTCTCGGACGCCAGGATCCGCGTCGTCGAGCAGAACAGAACCTTGCCGCGCTGGTTTCGCCTGAAATACTCGATCGTCCACGGGCCCGCCGAGGCGTAGTCCTCGCGCACCCCCGTCGGCTGGCCGGCCGGCGCGCCGCCCTGCTGACCCTGGAAGCCACCCTGGGCCTGCCCGCCGCCTTGCGCCGGGCCGAAGCCCTGCCCCTGCCCGCCGCCTTGCGCCTGGCCGAAGCCCTGCTGGGTTTGGCCGAACCCGCCGGACGGCGGCCGGGGCGGCGCGGCCGCGGACTGGCCGCCGCCGGTCGACACGGCGATGCAATCGCTGAGCGCGGTCAAGACGGTGGTCATGCCGTTCAAGGTCCAGCGATAGCTGGCAATGCCGTTGGGGACGCCGGGGCCGCTCAGGTCGACCATCATCTGACCGCGATGGGCCGAGACGGTCTGCAGCATGCGATCCGGCATGGCGAACCAAACCCGTCCGCCCGTGCCGCCGACCGGAAGCGGAATGTTCGGCCCGCGCTCGAACAGGAAGGTCGCCTGAACGGGGCCGCCGCGGATGCCCGGATCGGGCACCGACACGGTGTAGACGCCCGCAGGTGTGACGGCGAAGCGCAGCATGGACGGCCCGGGCCCCATCGAGGCGGAGCACCGGTTGAACTGTCCGTTCTCGTAGATCTGGAGGATCGCGAAGGATCCGACCCGGGTATATTCGACCTGCTGGGCCACCGCCGGCGTCCCGGCGACGAACAACAACGGCAGGGCGGTAGCGGCGACCCTACGGCGCGTTGACATGATTCACTCTCCCGTTGCGTAGGCATCGCCGCCCGCACGTCCATCCAGGGTTAGCAATTCGTTACAATTTGCGCGAGGACAATGCCGCGGCGCCTCTCCCGAGGCAAGGGCCTGCGAGGCCAAGTGCATGATGTCGTTTACGAACGCCAATCGACCCGGCGCCGTCCCGCATCTCCCCCGCACCACGTCGGGACCGGGACGGCGCATTGATGATCATTTATTGGTCATATTTTATGTTACGCATATTTTTTAGGCATTCGTGTATACCGCCGTCGCCGCCGGTCCGGTGTCGGCAGCCGAACGCCGATGTCCGTCCGCCCGACGCCTTGGTCTCGGGCCGGTACCGCAACGGCATGCGGAAAAGGTCAGGGTTTTCCCGAGCGACCATCCGGCCCGCGCCCAGCCCGCCGGCGCCTTTGCGGAGCCTTCGGGCCTGTCCGGGGGGCGCCCATCGCCCCGCCCGGCGGCCCGGCACGCTTCTTGTAGCTGCGAGCCGAACCTAGTTCCTCCAACCGCCGGAAAGTCCCTCATGGTCACGCGTCGTCTCTGGAAATCCCTCGCCACCGGCATCCTGCTCCTCGGCTCGACCGCGCTCGCCTCGGCCGGCGGCACCCTGCGCGTCGGCATGACCGCGTCGGACATTCCGCTGACCACCGGCCAGACCGACAATGGCGGCGAGGGCATGCGCTTCCTCGGCTACACCGCCTACGATTCGCTGATCGAGTGGGACCTGACCACCTCGGACAAGCCCTCGACCATCATCCCGGGCCTGGCCACCTCCTGGACGGTCGACGCCACCGACAAGACCAAGTGGACCTTCAAGCTCCGTCCGGGCGTCAAGTTCCATGACGGCAGCGAGTTCAACGCCGACACGGTCGTCTGGAACTTCGAGAAGCTGCTCAACAAGGATGCCGCCCAGTTCGATCCGCGCCAGTCGGCGCAGGGCCGTTCGCGCATCCCGGCGGTGGCCAGCTACAAGGCGATCGATCCGCTGACCGTCGAGATCGTCACCAAGACCCCCGACGCCACCCTGCCCTACCAGCTTGCCTGGATCATGATGTCCTCCCCGGCCAACTGGGAGAAGCAGGGCAAGAACTGGGACAATTATGCCAAGAGCCCGTCCGGCACCGGCCCGTGGAAGATCGTGTCCTTCGTCCCGCGCGAGAAGGCCGAGATGGTCCCGAACGCCGACTACTGGGACAAGACCCGCGTCCCGAAGCTCGACAAGCTCGTCGTGATCCCGCTGCCGGAGCCGTCGGCCCGCGTCGCCGCTCTCCGGTCCGGCCAGGTCGACTGGATCGAGGCGCCCGCGCCGGATACGGTTCCGTCGCTGAAGTCGGCCGGCTTCAAGATCGTCACCAACGCCTATCCGCACAACTGGACCTGGCACCTCTCCCGCGTCGAAGGATCGCCCTGGAACGACATCCGCGTGCGCAAGGCGGCGAATCTGGCGGTCGACCGCGAGGGCATGAAGGAACTGCTCTCGGGCCTGATGATCCCGGCCGAGGGCTTCATGCCGCCCGGCCACCAGTGGTTCGGCAAGCCGACCTTCAAGCTGAAATACGATCCCGAGGCGGCCAAGAAGCTGCTCGCCGAGGCCGGCTACAGCCCCGCCAAGCCGCTGGAGACCAAGATCCTGATCTCGCCGTCGGGGTCCGGCCAGATGCTGCCGCTACCGATGAACGAGTTCGTGCAGCAGAATCTCGCCGAGGTCGGCATCAAGGTGTCGTTCGAGGTCGTCGAGTGGAACACGCTGATCAACATCTGGCGGGCCGGCGCGAAGCATGAAAGCTCCAAGGGCGCCACGGGGATGAACTACACCTACTTCATTCAGGATCCCTTCACCGGCTTCATGCGCCACCTGCAGTGCAACCTGGCCCCGCCGGCCGGCACCAACTGGGGCTACTACTGCGATCCGGCGATGGACAAGCTGTTCGACGAGGTCCGCACGACCTTCGATCCGGCGGCGCAGCAGAAGACCCTGGAGAAGATCCACGAGAAGTATGTCGACGAGGCGCTGTTCCTGATGGTCACCCACGACGTCAATGCCCGCGCGATGAGCGCGAAGGTCAAGGGCTTCGTGCAGGCGCAGAACTGGTTCCAGAACTTCTCCTCCATCACGATGGACTGATCCGGCCGGCGCGGCGCCTTGCGCGCCGCGCCCGTCCCGTCCCGGGCGCCGACGGGATCCCGCCGCCTTCCGACCGGGTCCCGACACCCGACGCCCCCTCGATACCGCCCTCACACGGCCGATGACCCCGGAGCCTCCGACGCATGCTGTCCTATGTGCTGAAGCGCATGCTCCTGATCCTGCCGGTCGCGCTCGGGGTCAGCGTGGTCTGCTTCCTGCTCGTGCATCTCTCGCCGGGCGACCCGCTGACCGCCATCCTGCCGACGGACGCCTCGGCGGAGACCCAGGCCGAGATGCGCAAGCTCTACGGCTTCGACCAGCCGCTGCCGGTCCAGTTCGTCCTCTGGCTCGGGCGCGTCCTGACCGGCGATCTCGGCACCTCGATCGCCACCGGCCGGCCGGTGGCCTTCGAGGTCGGCCGCGCGGTGGTCAACTCGGTCATCCTGGCGGCGGCCGCGACCCTGATCGGGTTCTTCTTCGGCTCGCTGTTCGGCTTCGTCGCTGGCTATTTCCGCAACAGCTGGATCGACAAGCTGGCGAGCTTCCTGGCCGTGATCGGCGTCAGCGTGCCGCACTACTGGCTCGGCATGGTGCTGGTGATCATCTTCTCGGTGCAGCTCAACCTGCTGCCGGCAACCGGCGGCGGCCCGAACGGCTCGTCCGACGCGCGCAGCCTCGACTGGGACTATCTGCGCTTCCTGATCCTGCCGGCCGTGACCATGTCGGTGATCCCGATGGGCATCATCGCGCGCACGCTCCGGGCCCTGGTCGCCGAGATCCTGAGCCAGGAATTCGTGCAGGGACTGACCGCCAAGGGCCTGCTCGACCGCGGCGTCTTCGCCCATGTGGTCAAGAATGCCGCCCCGACCGCCTTTGCGGTGATGGGCCTGCAGCTCGGCTACCTGCTCGGCGGCTCGATCCTGATCGAGACCGTGTTCGCCTGGCCGGGCACCGGCTTCCTGCTCAACACCGCCATCTTCCAGCGCGACCTGCCGCTTTTACAGGGGACCATCCTGGTGCTGGCCATGTTCTTCGTGGTCCTGAACCTCGTCGTCGATGTCGCGCAGGCGGCGGTCGATCCGCGCGTGAAGAGGAGCTGAGGCCGTGGTGTCGCTCTCGCCCGCCCTTCCCGCCGTCCCGACCGTGGTCGCCCGCTCGCCCGGCTATTGGAGCGGCGTCTTCACCCGCCTCAGCCGCGACAAGCTCGCCATGGCGGCGCTGGCGATCCTGGTCCTGATCGTCCTGATGGCCATCCTGGCGCCCTATCTGGCGCCGGCCGACCCGGCCAAGGCGACCATGCTGCGGCGCCTGAAGCCGATCGGCACGCCCGGCTATCCGCTCGGCGGCGACGAACTCGGCCGCGACATGCTCTCGCGCCTGATCTACGGCTCGCGCCTGTCGCTGATCATGGGCGTCACGCCGGTCCCGGTCGCCTTCGTGATCGGCACCATCCTGGGGGTCACGGCCGGCTATGCGGGCGGTTTCCTCAACACGGTGATCATGCGCACGGCCGACGTGTTCTTCGCCTTCCCGTCGGTGCTGCTTGCCGTGGCGCTGTCCGGCGCGCTCGGCGCGGGCCTTCTGAATGCGATGGTCGCACTGACCATCGTGTTCATCCCGCCGGTCACCCGCATCGCCGAGGCCGTCACCACGCAGGTCCGAAGTCTCGACTATGTCGAGGCGGCACGGACCAGCGGCGCCGGCGCCGCCAAGATCATCCGCATCCATGTCCTGCCCAACGTGCTCGGCCCGGTCTTCGTCTATGCGACCAGCCTGATCTCGGTCTCGATGATCCTCGCCGCCGGCCTGTCCTTCCTCGGCCTCGGCGTGCGTCCGCCGGAAGCCGAATGGGGCCTGATGCTGAACACGCTCAGGACGGCGATCTACACCCAGCCGATGGTCGCCGCCCTGCCGGGCATCATGATCTTCATCACCTCGATCTCCTTCAACACGCTTTCCGACGGATTGCGCTCCGCCATGGACGTGAAGGCATGACCGGGCCGCTTTCGCCCGCCTCGACCCGCAACGCCGAATCGGTCTGGCCGCCAGAGGTTTGGCGCGCGCCGAAGAAGACCGTGCTCGATCCGCGCGATCGCGGCGGCCCGGCCCAGCCGCTGCTCTCCGTCACCGGCCTCGTCAAGCATTTCAAGGTCGGCGGCTCGCCCTTCGGCGAGGGCACCGTGGTGCGCGCCGTCGACGGCGTCGATTTCGACCTGATCAAGGGCGAAACGCTCGGCATCGTCGGCGAGTCCGGCTGCGGCAAGTCGACGACGGCCCGGCTCCTGATGCAGCTGATGCCGCCCGATGCCGGCCGGCTGGTCTTCGACGGCGAGGAACTCGGCGGCGCCCTCAGCCTGACCGAGTACCGCCGTCAGGTGCAGATGGTCTTCCAGGACAGCTATGCCTCGCTCAATCCGCGCCTGACCATCGAGGACTCGATCGCCTTCGGGCCGCAGGTGCACGGCCTGCCGGCGCGCCAGGCGATCGCGCGCGCCCACGACCTGCTCGATCGCGTCGGCCTGGAGCCGGCGCGCTTCGCCGGCCGCTTCCCGCACGAACTCTCCGGCGGGCAGCGCCAGCGCATCAACATCGCCCGCGCCCTGGCCATGAATCCGCGCCTCGTCATCCTCGACGAAGCCGTCTCGGCGCTCGACAAATCGGTCGAAGCGCAGGTGCTGAACCTGCTCATGGACCTGAAGCAGGAATTCAACCTCACCTACATCTTCATCTCGCACGACCTGAACGTCGTCCGCTTCATGGTCGACCGCGTGCTGGTGATGTATCTCGGCAAGGTTGCCGAACTCGGCGGCCGCGATGCGGTCTTCAATCAGCCCGCCCATCCCTATACGGCGGCCCTGCTCGCCTCGATGCCGAGCATGGACCCCGACCACCGCGTCGAGCGGCCGCCGCTGACCGGCGATCCGCCGAACCCGATCAACCCGCCGCCCGGCTGCCGCTTCCATCCGCGCTGCGCGGTCGCCGAGGCGGTCTGCTCGGTCAAGGAGCCGGAAATGGCGGCGACCGGCACCGATCGGGCCGGCGCGCGCCACGCCGCCGCCTGCCTGATGCGCGCCGCCGGCTCCGGCCATTCCCGCGCTCCCGCCGTGGCGGTGCCCGCATGACCCCGATGATCGACATCCGCAATCTGAGCGTCACCTTCACGGGTCGCGGCAAGGCGGTCCGCGCGGTCGACGACGTGAGCCTTTCGGTCGCTCCGGGCGAGGTGGTCGCGCTGCTCGGCGAATCCGGGTCCGGCAAGAGCGTCACGCTGCGCTCGCTCCTGCGGCTGCATCCGAAAAACCGGTCGCGCATGGAAGGCACCATCCGCGTCGACGGCGAGGACGTGCTCGCCCTGTCGCCGCGCGCGCTCGCCGACTATCGCGGCCGCAAGGTCTCGATGATCTTCCAGGATCCCGGGCTCGCCATGGACCCGGTCTATACGGTCGGCCGCCAGATCGTCGAGACGATCCGCCGCCACGAGAGCGTGTCGACCGCGGAGGCCGAGGCGCGCGCGCTGGCCCTCTTCAAGAAGGTCAGCATCCCGGCGCCGGAGCGGCGCCTCGCCGCCTATCCGAGTTCGATGTCGGGCGGCATGCGCCAGCGGGCCATGATCGCTCTGGCGCTCGCCTGCAACCCGAAGGTCCTGCTCGCCGACGAGCCGACCACCGCGCTCGACGCCACCGTGCAGATCCAGATCCTCCTCTTGCTGCGCGACCTGCAGCGCGAACTCGGCCTGTCGGTGATCTTCGTCACCCACGATATCGGCGTCGCCGTCGAGGTCGCCGACCGGGTCGCGGTCATGTATGCCGGGCGCATCGTCGAGGAGGGCAAGGTGGCGGACGTCGTGCGCACGCCGCGACACCCCTATACGCGCGGCCTGCTCGCCGCCCGCGTCGAGCATGCGGTGCCGGGCTCCCGGCTCGAGACCATCCCGGGTGCGCCGCCCGATCTCGCCGAACTGCCGGCCGGCTGCGCCTTCCGGGAGCGCTGCGTGGTGGCCGAGCCCCGCTGCGCGGCCGAGCGTCCGGCCTTCGTCCAGCGCAGTCCGACCCGCGGCGACGCCTGTCTGCTGACCGGATGAGCGCCGCCCCGGCCCACTGAAATCTGCAAGCTCTGCCGGAAGAGGTTTTCCTTTCTCTCCTGCTGTGTCATGACGACGCGGCGGACGGGAGCGAAGCTCCCGTCGCGACCGACCGCCCGCGAGAGGCGGCGGCCTGGCGGGACCGCGCCGGCGGACGGCTGTCGGCGGAGCGTGCCGCTCGCAAGACGAGGAGAGACCGGCATGCTGCGCAACCGCCGCGCCAAGATCGTCGCGACGCTCGGACCGGCGTCGTCCGAACCGGAAATGATCGAAAAGCTGTTCCGCGCCGGGGTCGACGTGTTCCGGCTCAATTTCAGCCATGGCAGCCACGAGGACCACCGGCGCCGCTACGACGCCATCCGGCGGCTGGAGGAGCAGGCGCGCCATCCGATCGCCATCCTGCAGGACCTGCAGGGCCCGAAGATCCGCCTTGGCACGCTGCCGGACGGCAGGATCCGGCTCGAGACCGGCAGCCGCATCCGCTTCGTGCTCGACCGGACCTCGTCCGATCCGACCCGGCTGCCGCTGCCGCATCCGGAAGTCTTCGAGGGCATGCTGCCCGGCCACAAGCTGCTCATCGACGACGGCAAGGTGCGCCTCGTCGCCCATGGCTGCGGCCACGACTTCATCGATGCCGAGGTGGTCACCGGCGGCGTGGTCTCCGACCGCAAGGGCGTCAACCTGCCCGACACCCTGCTGCAGCTGTCGCCGATCACCGACAAGGACCGCGAGGACCTCGCCTTCGGGCTCGAACTCGGCGTCGACTGGGTCGCCTTCTCGTTCGTTCAGCGCCCCTCCGACCTGATGGAGGCGCACCAGTTGATCGGCGGCCGCGCCGGCGTGATGGCCAAGATCGAGAAGCCGCGCGCGCTCGGCGAGATCGAGGACATCCTGCGGCTGGCCGACGCGATCATGGTCGCCCGCGGCGATCTCGGCGTGGAAATCCCGCCGGAAGAAGTGCCGGGTGCCCAGAAGGACCTCGTCCGCCTGTGCCGGCTGGCCGGCAAGCCGGTGATCATCGCCACCCAGATGCTGGAAAGCATGATCCAGGCGCCCGCCCCGACCCGCGCCGAAGCCTCCGACGTGGCCACCGCCATCTATGACGGCGCCGATGCGGTGATGCTCTCCGCCGAAAGCGCCTCCGGCCAGTATCCGCTCGAGGCGGTCGCCACCATGGACCGGATCGTGGCCCATACCGAGCGCCACAAGTCATACCCGCCGATCATCGAGGCGCTGCACCCCTCCGTCGAACCGCTCGCCCAGCACGCGGTCTCGGCCGCCGCCGCCGAGGTCGCCAAGACGATCGGGGCCGCCGGCGTGGTCGCCTTCACGTCGAGCGGCACCACGGCGGCCCGCATCGCGCGCCAGCGCACCGGCGTGCCGATCCTGGCGATCACCCCCAACCTGAACACCGCCCGCCGCCTGGCCTTGCTTTGGGGCGCCTACAACGTCCGCTCCGACGACGTGACCAGCTATTCCCAGATGGTCGAGGAGGCGGTCGCGCAGGTCCGCGCGCATAACTTCGCGCAGGCCGGACAGAGCGTGGTGGTGGTCGCGGGCGTGCCCTTCGGGGCCGCCGGATCGACCAACAACCTGCGCGTCGTGACGGTCTGAGCGACCGAATCGCCGGCCCTCAGGTATGATTTTTCGGAATGCCCGGAGGTCGCTCCGGGCATTTTTTACGACCGCCGGGGAGTGTCGCCGGCGGCCCGTCCGGCGATCCAGCGGACCCAACGGCAGGTTTAATCGTTTCAAAGACCGGGCAATGTTTGAGCCCTGAATGAAAGTTTCTGAAGGCCCCCTTCAATCCGATTTAGCCCTGAAGAACGAATGTTGCCGACATGGCGATCCCTCCGCAATCTTACTGCGACTTAAATCGGTTCGCGTCCGCCGAAGTTTGCTGCGGTGCGACATCTCGACATATCGTGACCCGGATTTGATCTTTGTCACTGATTTGACAGTGGCGCGGCGCTGAATACTGTTCCGCCAACCAAGGCCTGAGCGCCCGCAACAAAAAGACCTGATCGTACGGAAACGTTCAGACAGGGTCGGCTCCGACCGCACAAGGGCGCGCGATCCGCGCCATCAGGAGAAGACCGATGTCCCGCATTGCCACCGCCGTCCTGCCCGCCTTCGCCCTCCTGGTCAGCACCGGGGCCGCCATGGCGGAGCCCGTCTCCGCCCATGCCGGCCTGGACCGCACCCATTTCCGCCAGGCCGTGCTGCCGTCGCTGAAGCCCGGCGTCGCGCTGACCGTCTATGCCGACGAGGCGCGCTTCTCGCGCCTGTTCGCCGAGGTCGTCGCGCCGCGCTTCGCCCGCTCCCACGGCATGGTCGTCCGCTTCGTCGTGAAGCCGTCGGACGTGATCATCGCCGAGCTTGCCAACGCCCGCGATGCCGGCGTGCCGGCGCCGGCCGACCTCGTCCTGCTCGGCGAGCGCGACCAGCGCCGCCTGATCGCCGCCGGCCTCGACGCCGGCCTGGATCTGGTCGGCCTGCTGCCGAATGCCCGCGATATCGGCTGGACCGGCGCGACGGTCGCCGATGCCAGCCACACCGGCGGCGCCACCGTGCCGTTCCATGTCGCCCGTCAGGTCGTCGCCTACGATTCCGCCGCCGTGAAGCCGGACCAGATCGCCGACCTCGCCGGTCTCGCCAACTACGCCTCGGTCAATCCCGGCCGCCTCGGCTACGCCCGTCCGAGCGAGAACGGCGCCCGCGCCTCCTTCGCCGAGACCGTGACCATCGCGCTGGCCAGCCCGGTCTGCCTGTCGCGCATCTACGATACCGAGATGACGCCCGGCGCGGCGGCCGACTATGCCGGCGGCGCCTGCGGGGTGCCGGCGGTCAACTATTTCCGCAGCCTGCGCCTGCACGCCTCCGTGACGCGGACCCCCGCCGAGGTGCTGCTGCGGCTTGCCCGCGGCGACGTGAAGGTCGCGGTCACCGGCCAGGACGACATCGCCGAGGCTGCCGCCCGCGGCGCCCTGCCGGCGTCGATCCGAGTCACCACCATTCCCGGCCAGGTCGCCGAGACGGTCGGTCTCGCGGTTGCCGGCGGCACGCCCAATGCCGGTGCCGCCCTGGCGCTGGCCGACGACCTGATGTCGGCCGCCGTCCAGCAGGCCAAGCTCGACCGCTTCGGCTCGGCCTCGGCCCGGCCCGGCATCGTGCCGTCCTCGGCCACGGCGTCCTGGTTCGCGACCCCGGTCGCCGCCGACCCGACGGTCCGCAACCGCCCGGTCTCGACGCTGGCGACCGCGATGCAGCGTCGCCTCGCCGCCGAGGTCGCGGAATTCGCCGCGCGCTGACCGCAAATCTCGCTTCGGGCTCCTCCCAGGCCCAGCACTGCCCCGGCGGGTCTCCCGCCGGGGCTTTTTCTTGACGCGGGGCGATCAGCGGTCGCGAAAGGCGATGAAGCGGGCCGCCTCGACCAGGACGGCGGCGCGATCGCCGAAGGGGCCGAGCCGGTCGACCGCGTCGTCGACGATCGCCTCCAACCGCGCCCGCATCGCATCCGCCCCATGCAGCCCGACCAGCGTGGCCTTGCCGCGCGCCGCGTCCTTGCCGGTCGCCTTGCCGGCGGTCTCCGTGGACGCTTCCACGTCGAGCAGGTCGTCGGCGATCTGGAAGGCGCGACCGATCAGCGTGCCGTAGGTCGACAGGGCGGCCATCTCGGCCGGCCCGGCCCGCCCGATCAGCGCCCCGGCCTCGACCGAGGCGGCGATCAGCGCGCCGGTCTTCATCGCCTGAAGCCGCTGGATGCGTTCCGAGGACAGGGCCAGCGGGCGGCCTTCCGGGGTCCAGCGCCCCTCGGCCGCCAGATCCAGCACCTGTCCGCCGACCATGCCGCCGAGCCCGGAGGCCCGCGCCAGACGCAGCACGAGGCCGGCCCGCACATCCGCGGAGACATCCGTCGCCGGATCGGCCATCACGTCGAAGGCCAGCGTGAGAAGCGCATCGCCGACCAGGATGGCGGTCGCCTGGTCGTAGGCGCGATGCACCGTCGGCCGGCCGCGGCGCAGGTCGTCGTCGTCCATGGCCGGCAGGTCGTCATGGACCAGGCTGTAGCCATGCACCATCTCGAAGGCGGCCCCGGCGCGCACCGCGCCGATGCCCTCCGCACCGAACAGGCGGGCGGTCTCGATCAGCAGGAACGGACGCAGGCGCTTGCCGCCGCCGAGCACGGCATAGCGCATCGCCTCCAGGAGCCGCACCGGCCGTTCCAGTTCGCCGGCCAGCGATTCGCGCCCGAGCAGGCCGTCCAGCATGGTTTCGACGGCGGCGGCGGTCCGCGCCAGGGCGTCTTCGAAGGCGGTCTTGGCACGGGTCAAGGTGGCGGGCTCGCTATGGGGTGGACGTACAGGCTTGGCTAGCCGAAAATCGCCGTGCTTTGAAGTCGAACGCGGGAGAACTCGTGCGGGCCGCTGTTGGGAAGACGCTTCGGGTCGCGTCGGCTGTGCTCGCCACGCTGTTCCTGGTTCCGGTGACCCTGACGGTCGCCTATCGGTGGGTCGACCCGGTCTCCACCCTGATGCTGGCCGATCGCCTGCTCGGCCGCCCGGTCGACCATCGATGGGTCCCGCTGGAACGCATCGCCCCGAGCCTGATCCGCGCCGTGGTGGCGAGCGAGGACGCACGCTTCTGCAGCCATGCGGGCATCGACTGGGCGGCGATCGATCTCGCCATGGCCAGGGCCGAGCGGTCCGGCCGGCGGCCGCGCGGCGTCTCGACCATCACCATGCAGGTGGCCAAGAACCTGTTCCTGTGGCCGCAGCGCTCCTATCTGCGCAAGATCGTCGAGGCGCCGCTCGCCCTGTGGATCGACCTCGTCCTGCCGAAGCGCCGCGTGCTGGAGATCTATCTCAACATCGCCGAGTGGGGCCCCGGAACCTACGGGGCGGAGGCCGGCGCGCGGCGCGCCTTCGGCAAGTCCGCCGACAGCCTCGGGCCGCGCGAGGCCGCGATCCTGGCGACCTCGTTGCCGAACCCGATCCTCCGGGATGCGCGCCGCCCCAGCCGCGGCCAGATCGGCCTCGTCAACCGGCTCGAACGGCGGGCCGCCGGTCCGGACGGCAGCGTTCCCTGCGTCTTATGAGCCGATGCCCGACGCCGTCTCACAAAAAAGTCGCTGCGGACTGGTCAAGCCGGCACGAGTTCTGTATAAGGCCGCCCATTCCACCGAATTCGACCGCCTCGGCCCCGGGCGACACCATCCGGGTCGAGCGGTTTTCGACCAGGTGCCAGTATCCTCGGCAGGAAGACGGTAAGGTCGTCCGCCGTTCTGACCGGAGTTTCGACGATGGCCGTACCCAAGAGAAAAACGTCGCGCATGAAGCGCGGATTCCGTCGCTCGGCCGACGCCCTCAAGGCGCCGACCTACACCGAGGACAAGGACTCGGGCGAACTGCGCCGCCCCCATCACATCGACCTGAAGACGGGGATGTACCGGGGCAAGCAGGTCCTGGAGCCGAAGGCGGACGCCTGACCGGCGCCGATGCGCCGCGGTTTCACCGAACGGAAAGTGCGAAGGCCGGCTCCCGCCGGCCTTTGTTTTTTCGCGAACGCCGTGCATAGGTGGTGGCTGGTCAGGTCAATCACGGACTATGCACATGCTGCTCGCCATTCCCTTCACCATCATCCCGCTGATCGTCTACAATTTCACCGGTCTCGGCCTGCTCGGGGGCTATTCCGATGCCAATTGGGACCATGCGATCATGAGCATCACCATGGTCTCCGGCGCTCAGTTCAAGCTGACGGTCGGCGCCCTGATGGTCCTCGCGGGCCTCGTCTTCCTGTTCGTCGAGATCCTGAAGGCCACCCATACCAGCTCGAACTCGATCTTCGACCATGCCGCCTCGATGGCCGTCTTCGTGGTCTATCTGATCGAGTTCATCGCGGTGTCCTACTGCGCCACCTGGGTGTTCTTCATCCTGCTGTTCATCTCGCTGATCGACGTGATCGGCGGCTTCTCGATCACGATCCGCGGTGCCCGCCGCGACTTCGGCTACGAGCGGTCCGACCAACTCTGATCATATCCGCGTCCCGGCACGCCGTTCGGTTCGGTCGGGACGCCTGAGCATTCTTCCGGAACCGGCCTTCCGGCCGGCCGGATTTCCGTGATCGAGCCGAGGCGTCCTTGAGAAATTTCCACCATCCGGGCCGTTCCACCGTCCATGCCGGCCGGGGCATGGCTGCCACCTCGCATCCGCTGGCGACCGGCGCCGCGCTCGACTGCCTGAAGGCGGGCGGCAATGCGGTCGATGCCGCCGTCACCGCCGCGGCCGTCCTGGCCGTCGTCGAGCCGCACATGACCGGCATCGGCGGCGACTGCTTCGCGATCGTGGCGAAGCCCGGGGAGGCGCTTGCCGGCGTCAACGGATCCGGCCGCGCCGCGGCTGCGGCCTCAACCGACTGGTACCTGGAGCGCGGCTTCACCGAGATCGGGGCCACCAGCCCGCATGCGGTCACGGTGCCCGGCACGATCGCCGCCTGGGCCCACCTGCTCGACCGCTTCGGGCGCTTCGGTCTCGACCGCTGCCTGGCGCCGGCGATCGAATTCGCCGAGGACGGCTATGCGGTGGCGCCGCGCGTCGGCCACGACTGGGCCGGCTTCGTCCAGAAACTCGCCGCCGATCCGGGCGCCAGCCTGCACTATCTCCCCGGTGGGCGTGCCCCGGCCATCGGCGACCGCGTCCGCCTGCCGGCCCTGGCACGCACGCTTCGCGCGGTTGCGGCCGACGGTCCGAAGGCCTTCTACGAGGGCGAAGCCGCCGCCGACATCGTCGCCACGCTGGCGGCCCGAGGCGGCCTGCTGACGCTGGAGGACTTCGCCCGTGCCGAGGCGACGCCGGTGGTGCCGGTCGTCTCGGCCTATCGCGACCTGGAAATCGCCGAGTTGCCGCCGAACGGCCAGGGCATCACCGCCCTGATCCTGCTCAACATCCTGAAGCGCTTCGACCTCGCCGGCCTCGACCCGAACGGACCGGAGCGCCTGCACCTGGAAATCGAGGCTTCGCGCCTCGCCTATGCCTGCCGGGACGCCTTCATCGCCGACCCGGCCGCCATGCGGGTGCCGGTCGACACGCTGATCTCCGACGGCTACGGCGCCGGCCTCGCCGACCGGATCGACCGCCGGCAGCGCCTCGCGGACGTGACGCCGGAGCGAATCCCGGAGGCCGACACGGTCTATCTGTCCGTCGTCGACCGGGACCGGATGGCCGTTTCCTTCATCAACTCGATCTATGACGGGTTCGGTGTCGGCATCTGCACCGAGAAGACCGGGGTGATGCTGCAGAATCGCGGCTCCGCCTTCCGCATCGCGCCCGGCCATCCGAACACGATCGGCCCGGCCAAACGGCCGATGCACACCATCATTCCCGGCTTCGCGTTGAAGCACGGCCGGCCCTTGATGCCCTTCGGGGTCATGGGCGGCGCGTATCAGGCCTGCGGCCACGCCCATTTCATCAGCAACATCGCGGATTTCGGACTCGACCTGCAGGAAGCCCTCGACTCTCCGCGCGTGTTCTGGCGCGACGGCGGCGCAGTGGTGGAGGTCGAGGCGGGCATTCCGGAGGCGACCGTCGCCGGCCTCGCCGCCCTGGGCCACACGGTCGAAGCCCGCCCGGCCCCTTTCGGCGGTGGTCAGGCCGTGATGATCGACTGGGAGCGCGACCTGCTGATCGGCGCCTCCGATCCGCGCAAGGACGGCTGCGCGCTCGGCTACTGACGGATCCGCCGGACGCCGACGTCCGGCGAGAAAACCCGCCGATCCTGCCGGGCGGACCGGCCCGTCAGGCGGACCGGGCCAGCATGGTGCCGGCCGGCAATCTCTCCGTGCGGCGCAGCGCCTCGCCATAGGCCCGGATCGCCGCTTCCGTCCCGGCCCGGCGATACGGACCGGCGCCCGCCGCGGCGTCGCGGCCGGACAGGATCTGCGCGACGATCGGGGCGAACAGGCGTCCGGGCGGCAGGCGCGGATCGGGCTCGGGCGAGCCCGGCGGGCGTGACGACCGTCCGCGGTCTTCGGACCGGCGGTCGCCGCCCGGATCGCCGACACGGGCCACGGGCACCAGGGCGCGACCCGCATTCGGGTTCGCCGCCATGATGCTCGGGCCCGCTTCGATCCGCATCCGCCTCACCGACGATCGACCGTCCCGTTTCGGGACAGCCCATCAACCTTTCGGTAACACATAGGCAAGAGCGGTGCCGGTGGGGAGGGGGCGGCCGCCGATTCGCGGCCGCCGTCGTCCGGCTTAAACGGAATTTCGACGATCCTGGTGGAGACTGCCCGCTGCCGAATCTCGCGGGGGAGGATCGGCGGACCTAGCGTCGATCCCCGATCAGAGGCGGACTTGGCAACGAAACCCGCGGAAATCCGCCCAACGAGCGCTCGCGACATTCTCCTGACGGTGCGCGCCGCCGTCTACGAGTGGACGCTTCGCACCGACGCGCTCGTCTGGGGAGCCAATGCCGCCGACGTGCTCGGGCTGCCTGGTTTCGACCGCATCGCGACCGGTTCGCGCTTCGACGCCCTGCTCGATCCCGAGACACCGGAGGGCCGCGCCGACGCGATCCGGGCGACGGCCAACACCGACGGCGGGCAGGGTGTGCCGTATCGGGCCACCTACCGGCTGCGGCTCAACGGGCCGGATTCGCCTGCGCTCGCCATCGAGGATGTCGGCCGATGGTTTGCCGATGCCCGCGGTCGCCCGGAACGCGCCCAGGGGCTGATCCGCGTTCTCGACCAGAGCTGCGCGGAGGCCGCCGGGGCGACGGCGGGATCGCGCTATGACGGGCTGACCGGTCAGCTCGAGCGCGGCCAGTTCCTCGCCGCCGTCCAGGCCGCCCTGCCGGCCATCGGGCGCGGGCGCAAGCCGGCCGCCTTCCTGATCGCCGCCATCGACGGACTGGCCGCGCTCAACGAAACCTTCGGCAGCGAGATCGGCGACCGCATGATCGCCGAGGCGGCGCACCGCATCCGCGCGGAATTGCGGGCCGGCGACCTGATCGGCCGCCTGTCGGGAAACCGGCTCGGCCTCTTGATCATGGACTGCAACGAAAAGGCCATCACGGTCGTCGGCGAGCGCTTCGCGGCGGCGGTCCGGCGATCCCTGGTCGACACGCGATCCGGTCCGCTCGGTCTGTCCGTCTCGCTCGGCGGCCTGTGCATCGCCAAGCGGGACACCGACCTGGAGGCGATCGTCACCGCCGCGGAACGCGCGCTGGCCGCCGGTCGCGAACGACGCCCGGGCGGGTTCCAGGCCGGCAGCCTGGCGGAGGCGGACCACAGTGCCACCAGCGACCAGGACCTCGCCCGCAGCCTCGGCACCGCGCTGGCCGCCGGGACGGTCGGCTATCTCTACCAGCCATGCCGGGAGGCCGGCGGCCGGCGCATCCTGTCCTACCGGCTGGTCTGCGACGCCGATCCCGATCCGGAGCGGATCGCCCGGGTCACCGCCACCACCGGTCTCTCCGCCGCGCTCGACCTCAGCGCGCTGAACCGCGCCGTCGTCGATCTGGCGGCCGAGCCGTCGCTTCGCCTCGCCATCCAGGCGATGCCCGAGGTTCTGTGCGACAGCCGCTGGACGGCCGTCATCCGCAAGCGTCTCGCCCGCCGGCCCGACATGGCCGGCCGCCTGACGATCGAACTGCCCTGCGCGACGCTGACCCAGCTGGCGGACACGGTGCGCACGGCCATCGGCGAGTTGCGCGGCCTGGGCATCCGGATCGCGGCGACCGATTTCGGCCGGGGTCCGATCGATCTGGCCGAGCTGCGCCGCCTGGCCCCGGACAGCATCGAGCTGGCCGGCGACCTGGTCGCGCAATCGTCCGACGACGCGGCGACCGGCCTTCTCGCGGCACTGGCCGCCATGGTGCGATCGCTCGGCGCGGAGCTGACCGGCGGCGCGGTTGCGGATGCCGCCGCGGCGATCCGCCTGCGCGCGCTGGGGGCCTCCGCCATGACCGGTCCCTTCGCCGGGCCCGGCGTCGCCGACCGGCCGTCGCCCGCGCCCGATCCGGTATCCGTGCCGGCCTAAACCCGGCACGGACTACCCGCGAAACCGCCAGACCGTGGTGTGCTTGATGTCGGCGTCCTCGAGCGCCCGCGTCGTCGGCACGCGATAGTCGGCCAGCGCGTCCATCCGGTCGCGCGGCAGGTAGCTGCGGCCCGGATCGCCGACCAGCACCAGCGCGCCGGCCGCGACGGCCGATGCCGCCCAGGCGCCGACCCGATCGGCCAGGGGGCGTTCGAAGAAGACGTCGCCGAGCAGCACGACCTCGTAGCCGTCGACCGGCGCGCCGATCCAATCCGCGCCCGACATCGCGAAGGCGACGCCGTTGGCGGCGGCGTTGAGCGTCATGGCGGCGAGCGCGTAGCGGTCGATGTCGGTCGCCAGCACATGGCGCGCGCCGGCCTTGACGGCCGCCACCGCCTCCAGGCCGGAACCGGCCGCAAAGACCAGCACGGATCGGCCCGCCACCAGGTCCGGG
>NZ_LJYW01000001.1:3832979-3833123 GCF_001305515.1 Prosthecodimorpha hirschii | reverse complement strand
CGTCGCCGAGCAGCACGACCTCGTAGCCGTCGACCGGCGCGCCGATCCAATCCGCGCCCGACATCGCGAAGGCGACGCCGTTGGCGGCGGCGTTGAGCGTCATGGCGGCGAGCGCGTAGCGGTCGATGTCGGTCGCCAGCACAT
>NZ_LJYW01000001.1:3556446-3832959 GCF_001305515.1 Prosthecodimorpha hirschii | reverse complement strand
GATCGAGCACATGGCGCGCGAGCGCCTGCCCGCCCGCCCAGGCAAAGGCCCAGTAGGGCGGCGGCAGGCCGATCGTCTCGAGCTCCGCCTCGGTCCGGTGCCAGAGCTCCACCGCCTCGTCGGCGAGGTGGAGCCGGATCTCCGGCACATGCGGCGGCGCCTGCAGGCGGGTGTTGGCCGCCACGAAGGCGACCAGCGCCGGCAGGTCCGGATCGGCGGGCGTGCCGGTCACGAGCCGCCGCCACGCTCCAGGATGGCGTCCCATTCCGCGTCGGTGACCGGCTGCACGGACAGGCGGGAATTCTTGACCAGCACCATCTCGGCGAGGCGCGGATCGGTCTTGATCGCGGCCAGTTCGACCGGAACCTTCAGGGGCGCGACCGCCTTCAGGGTGACGGCGCCGAACCGGCCGGCCTCGTCCTTGGGGTCGGGCGCCCAGGGCTTGACCACCTCGACCACGCCGACCACGGCCTTGCCGTCGTTGGAATGGTAGAAAAAGCCGCGGTCGCCGACCTGCATCGCCTTCATGTGGTTGTTGGCGAGATGGTTGCGCACCCCGTCCCAGAAGGTGCCCGCCGGCCCGGCCGCGACCTGGTCGTCCCAGGACCAGACGCCGGGCTCGGACTTGTAGAGCCAATGCGCCATCGCGCCCTCACGCCGCCGGATTGCCGAAGGTCCAGCGCCAGGGCTTGACCTCGACGCTCTCGAACAGGCCGGCCTTGGCGTAGGGGTCTTCGGCGAACAGCGCCTTGGCGGCGCCGAGGTCGGCGGCTTCGACGACCACGAGCGAGCCCGACATGGTCTCGGCGGCATCGTCCAGGAACGGACCGGCCAGCTTCAGCGTCGCGCCGAGGCCTTTCAGCCAGGCGACATGGGTGTCGCGGGTATCGAGGCGGAGCTGCAGGTGGCCGGGCTTGTCGCGGCAGATGGCGAGAAACAGCATGGATCAACGATCTCCGATCGGGTTTCGGCGAGCGACCATAAGGCCAGTCGCCCGCAAACGGAATCGTCCCGTCGCAAAGAAGGCGGGAAAGCGCCCGTCCGTCCGGCACCGGACCGGACGGCTTGGGCCGGGCGGCCTCAGCCGGACGGCTCCGGCTGGACGCTTCCGGCCGGGCGATTCAGGTGCCCTCGCGCCGGAGCGGCCGCGTCATCAAACCCTCGACGGCGGCATCGACCGACAGCCGGCCGGCCAGCACCGCCGCCACCGCACCGGTGATCGGCAGGTCGACCCCATGGCGCTCGGCCAGATCGAGCGCGACCGACGCCGTGAAGGCGCCCTCGGCCAGCTTGGCGCCGGTGCCGGTCAGGTCCGCGACCGAGCGCCCCTCGCCGATGCCGATGCCGAGCGAGAAGTTGCGCGACTGCCGGGAGGTCGCCGACAGGACCAGGTCGCCGAGGCCGGACAGGCCCATCAGCGTCTCCGGCTCGGCGCCGAGCGCGCGGGCGAGGCGGCCGAGTTCGGCGAAGCCGCGCGCGGTGAGCGCGGCCTGCGCGCTGGCGCCGAGGCCGCGGCCGACCACGATGCCGGACGCGATGGCGATGACGTTCTTGAGCGCGCCGCCGATCTGCACGCCGACCACGTCGGTCGCCGCATAGGGCCGGAAGCTCGGCGAGACCAGCGCGGCCGACAGCCGCTCGGCAAGCGCGCCATCCGCCGCCGCGACGGTCAGCGCCGTCGGCAGGCCGCGCGCCACGTCGTCGGCAAAGCTCGGCCCGGACAGCACCGCGGCCGGCCGGCCCGGCAGTTCCGCCGCGACGATCTCGGTCATCAGCGCGTCCGTGCCGCGCTCGATCCCCTTGGCGGCGACCAGGACCGGCACGCCCGGCCGGACATGGGCGGCGAGGTCGCGCAACAGGCCGCGGGTCGCCTGCGCGGGCACCGCGGCGATCACGATGTCGGCCGCCGCCGCCTCGGCCAGATCGCCGGTCGCGGTGAAGCGCGGTTCGAGCCGGATGCCGGGCAGGAACTTGGAATTGGTGCCGAGGGAGCCGACCTCCGCGGCCACGGCCCGGTCGCGCGCCCAGAGGGTGACGGTCCGGCCCGCCCGTGCCGCCACCAGCGCCAGCGCGGTCCCCCAGGCGCCGCCACCGAACACCCCGACCCTGATCCCGCTCATGCCTTGGCTCCGTGCTGGCCGGAGCCGAGCTTCGGCACGGCATCGGCATCGAGCGGCCAGCGCGCCCGCGCCGGGGCATCGAGCCCGTCGACGAGGCCAGCCGCCAGCCGCTCCGCACCGGCCCAGGCGATCATGGCGCCGTTGTCGGTGCAGAGCCCGGCGGGCGGCACCACGAGGCGCGCGCCGACCGCCGCGGCCGCCGCCCGCAGCGCGGTTCCGATCGCCTGATTGGCGGCGACCCCGCCGGCGACGACCAGGACGGGCGCGGTCACGCCGGTCTGCTTCGTGAAGACGGCCAGCGCCCGGCGGGCCTTGATGGCGACGATCTCGGCGACGGTCGCCTGGAAGGCGGCGGCGACATCGGCGACATCCCGGTCGGTGAGCGGCGCGGCGGCCTGCGCCGCCTGGCGGACCGCGGTCTTCAGGCCCGACAGCGAGAAGTCCAGGCTGTCCCGGCCGAGCAGCGGCCGCGGCAGGGCGAAGCGGTTGGCGTCGCCCGCGCGCGCCGCCCGTTCGACCGCCGGCCCGCCCGGATAGGCGAGGCCGAGCAGCTTGGCGGTCTTGTCGAAGGCCTCGCCGAGGGCGTCGTCGATGGTGGTGCCGAGCCGGCGGTAGCGGCCGAGCCCCTCGACGGCGACGAACTGGGTATGGCCGCCGGAGACCAGCAGCAGCAGGTAGGGAAATTCGACACCGTCGGTCAGCCGTGCGGTCAGCGCATGGCCTTCCAGGTGGTTGACGGCGACGAGCGGCAGGCCATGCACCAGGGCGATGCCTTTGGCGCTCATCAGCCCGACCAGGACCCCGCCGATCAGGCCCGGGCCGGCGGTCGCCGCAACGCCGTCGAGATCCGCGAAGCCGATGCCGGCCTCGGCGAGCGCGCGCGCGACGATCCCGTCGAGAGCTTCGACATGCGCGCGGGCGGCGATTTCGGGCACGACGCCGCCGAACCGCGCGTGGTCCTCGAGCTGGGAATGGACCACGTTCGACAGGATGCGCCCGCGTCCGTCCGCGTCGCGGGCGACCACGGCGGCGGCCGTCTCGTCGCAACTCGTCTCGATTCCGAGAATCAACATGGCGATCAGGGGACCCGGTTGGCCTCGTGCGGCGGTGGACGCCGTCAGGCGCAGGACGGTGCCGGACCCTGCCGGCGCGGTTTCGGAGTGCGCCGTCCAGCCGGTTTTCGGATGAACGCCGGATGGCGCGTGCGGCCGCCTTCGGCTAAAGACAAGTCTCGATATGGGGCTTGCCCGAGGCCGGTTCTAGCGTCCGCATTATGGACCGGCATCAGGCGATCCAGAGGGCGGCGCGCCCGGCTTTAACAGACGGTGGTCTTCACGTGCAATCCAAACTGTGGCGGATCGGGACGCGCGGCAGCGCACTCGCCTTGGCGCAGGCCTACGAGACGCGCGCACGCCTGATGGCGGCGACCGGGGCACCAGAAAGCGCCTTCGAGATCGTCGTCATCAAGACGTCCGGCGACCGCATCCTCGACCGGCCGCTGTCGGAGGCCGGCGGCAAGGGATTGTTCACCAAGGAGATCGAGGAGGCGCTGCTCGACGGGTCGATCGACCTCGCCGTGCACTCCTCGAAGGACATGCCGACCCTGCTCCCGGACGGGCTGGCGATCACCGCCTTCCTGCCGCGCGAGGACGTGCGCGACGCCTTCGTGTCGCCGGTCTATCACAGCCTCGCCGAGATGCCGGCCGGTGCGGTGGTCGGGACCTCGTCGCTGCGCCGCCGCGCCATGGTCATGCGGCTCCGGCCCGACCTGAAGGTGGTGGAATTCCGCGGCAACGTGCAGACCCGGCTGACCAAGCTGCAGTCCGGCGTCGCCGACGCGACGCTGCTGGCCCATGCCGGGCTGAAGCGGCTCGGGCTCGGCCATGTCGTCAGCCAGGTGATCGAGACCGACGATTTCCTGCCCGCCGTCGGCCAGGGCGCGATCTGCATCGAAAGCCGGGTCGGCGACGCGGCGACCGATGCCCTGGTCGCCCATCTGCACGACCCGCAGACCGGCATCTGCCTGGCGGCCGAGCGCGCCTTCCTGGCCGCCCTGGACGGATCGTGCCGCACGCCGATCGCCGGCCTCGCCCGGATCGATGGGGACGGCTTGCGCTTCGACGGGCTGATCCTGAAGACCGACGGCAGCGAAGCCCACACCATCGCGCGCCAGGGCGCCGTCGCCGACGCCGCGCGCATCGGCGCCGAGGCCGGACAGGCCCTGAAGGCGGTCGGGGGGCCGGACTTCTTCGGCTGAGAGGGGCGAGCGCGATGCGGGTTCTGGTCGTCCGTCCCGAACCGGAGGCGCAGAAGACGGCCGCGGCCCTCCTGCGGCGCGGCCATGAGGCGATCGTCGCCCCGCTCCTCGCGATCGTCCTCGCCCCCAACGCGGCGATCCGGCCCGACGGCCTCGCCGCCCTCGCGGTGACCAGCGCCCGGGCGCTCGAAGCGCTCGCGGCGCGGCCGGACTGGCCGATGCTGGCCGGACGGCCGATCTTCTGCGTCGGCGACGCGACCGCGACGGCCGCCGCCCGGCTCGGCGGCACGGATGTCCGCTCGGCCGCCGGCAATGCCGCCGATCTCGCCGCCCTGATCGCCGCCAGCCTGAACCCCGAAGCCGGAGCCATCCTCTATGCCGCCGGACGGGACCGATCCGGCGATCTGGACGGCTGGCTGCGCGCGGCCGGCTTCGCGGTCGACCTGGTCGAAGTCTACCGGGCCGAAGCCGCCGCCCGGCTGCCGGAAGCGGCGGCGGCCGAACTCTGCGCGGGGCGGATCGATGCCGTCTTGATCCACTCGCGGCGCACGGCGGAGATCTTAGTCAGTTGCCTGACTGAGTTGCGACCGATCCCCGACCTGGGGCATGTTGTCGTCCATGCCATCTCGGCGGCGGCGGCCGAGCCCCTTGAGGGCCTTGGCTTTCGCCGGATCGAGATCGCCCCGCGCCCGACCGCCGAGGCGATTTTGGAAACCTTGTCGGCGTAAGTCGGGACCGGCGCCGGTCGGCCCTCACGATCTCGCCACGATCGCCGCGATAGGTTGGTCGCCGCGATCGCATGATCGCCAAGAGCGGTTCGCAGCCGGGGAGGAACGCTGATGGCAAGGGACGGCAAGACCCGCTCCGGTCGACCCGACGGACAGGCCCGCGGTCGCAACGGCGGCTCGGAACCGGGCATGGCGGCGCCGTCCGGCGAGCAGCCCGCACCGATGCCGATATCGGCAGCGGCATCCGTCGCCCATGCCGGCCCGGATCACCCCATCCCTTCGGCCTCCGCAGGGTCGCCGCCGCCGGCCGACGGAACCGGACCGGACGGCCCCGCGACAGCTCCCGCCGATTCGGTCGCCGCAGCGCCGCCAGCCCCAGCCGGCTTGGCGGGCAGCCCGCCCGGCGGACCTTCCGATCCCATCCCGGTCTCCGCCGCGTCGGACGGACCGGTCGCAGAGCATGGACGTCCGATGTCATCCAGCACGCCCCGCCCCGTAGATCCGCTCCCCGAAGCCCCGGAGGTCGGTCCGGATCCCGCTCCCGCTGCGTCCGGCGGTCCCGTGCCGGGTCCGGCCGGGTCCGGCTTCGACCTGCGCCTTGCCGCCGCGGCGGCGGTCGGCGGCCTGATCGGCATCGGCGGCTCGCTCCTCCTGGCGGTCGGCGGCAGCTGGCCGGACAATTCTCCCGCCGCGAGCCTCGACCGCGCCCGCGTGGCCGGCTTCGAATCGCGTCTTTCCGAGGCCGAAAAGCGGCTGGCCGCGCCAACTCCGTCGGCCTCAGGCGCCGCCGTCCCGGCCGATCTCGCGCGGCGGCTCGCCGCGCTCGAACAGGTTGCCGCCGACCGCGGCAAGCAGATCGAGGCGCTGCAGAAGGACCTGCAAGGCCTGCGCAGCGCGGCCCCGTCGGGCGCTTCCCCGGGGGCCTCGTCCGGGGCCCCGGTCGCGTCCGGCACCGCACCGGCCGCCGATCCGGCCCGGCTGGACGAGCTCGAACGCAAGTTCCTGGCCGATATCGCCGTCGCTCGCGGCGGCTTCGAGCAGGCCTTGGCGGCGCAACGCCAGGCGCTTGCCGCCGAGATCAAGGGCGTCGCCGGCCGCACCGAGGCGCTGACCGCGCGGCTCGATGCCGGCGAACGGGCCGCGGCCGAGAAGCTGACGGCCGAAATCCGCAGCCTGGGCGACAAGGTCGCGGCCGGAGACACGGCGCTGGACGCCAAGCTGTCCGGCCTCGCCGAGACGCTCGGCCAGTCGGCGCGCCGGCTCGAAGCGCTCGAGACGGCGGCCGGCGACACGGCCAAGCGGCTGACCGGCTACGAGGATCTGAGGAAGACCGTCGACGTGCTGTTCGCCCGCGTCGCCGGTTTCGAGGAAACCCGCCGGCGCATCGAGACGATCTCGGCCGACATGGCCCGGCTCGCCGATCTCGGCAAGGCGGTCGAGGCGAACGGCACGGGGCTCGGCGAGGCCCGCCGCCAGGTCGAGGCCTTGACGGCGCGGTCGACGGAGGCCGAGCGGCGCACCGGCGATCTCGACGGCCGCCTCGGCCAGATCGGCAAGGGCCTGGACGCCGCGGCGGCCCGGACCGCCGCCGTCGAGGCCCGCTTCAACGGCTTCAGCGACCGGATCGGCGAGATCGAGAGCTTCGCCCGGCGCGGCGCCGATGCCCGCACCGACGCGGTGCTGGCCTTGTCGCTCGGCGCCTTGCGCGCCGCCGTCGACGACGGCCGCCCCTTCGCGACCGAACTCGCCACCGCCCGGACGCTGGCGCGCGGCGCGGTCGACCTCGCCGTCCTGGAGCCGCTCGCCGCGACCGGCGTGCCGACCAGCGCGCTCCTGGTCGACCGCTACGGCGCCGTCGCCAAGCGCATCCTGCAGGCGACCGCTCCGGCGGAAGCCGGCGGCCTGATGGACAAGCTCCTCGCCAATGCCGGTCAGGCCGTTTCGATCCGCAAGGTCGGCGAGGTCGGCGGCGACGGGCCGGAAGCCCGCGTCGCCCGTCTCGAAGACCGGCTCAAGGCGCGCGATCTGGCCGGGGCGCTCGCCGAATGGCGCGCCCTGCCCGAAGCCGGCCGCAAGGCCTCGGCCGACTGGGCGGCCGGGCTCGAAGCGCGCGTCGCCGTCGACAAGGCGCTTGCCGCCTCGACCGCCTCGGTCCTCTCCAAGCTCGTGCAGCCCGGCCAGTGAGAACCCCGCGATGATCCGCGTCCTCGTCTTCTTCGCCGTCCTCCTGGCGCTCGCCTTCGGCTTCTCCTGGCTCGCCGACCATCCGGGCGAACTGACGCTCGTCTGGCAGGGGGTCGAGATGAAGACCTCCACCATGGTGGTGGCGATCGCCATCGTGGCCTTCACGGCCGCGGTGCTGGCCGTGTTCGCCCTGCTGCGCGGTCTCGTCCGGACGCCCGGCGCGGTCGGCTCCTTCTTCACCCGGCGCAAGCGCGAGCGCGGCTGGCGGGCCTTGAGCCAGGGCATGATCGCGGTCGGCGCCGGCGATCCCTCGACCGCCGGCCGGCTCGCCCAGGAGGCCCGGCGGGTGCTCGGCGCCGAGCCGCTGGCGCTGCTCCTGGAAGCCCAGGCGGCCCAGCTGTCGGGCGACCGTGCCGCCGCCCACGAGGCCTTCGAGCGCATGCTGGAGGATCCGGAGACGCGGCTCCTCGGCCTGCGCGGCCTCTATGTCGAGGCCGGCCGCTACAACGATGCGACCGCCGCGCGCCATTTCGCCGAGGAGGCCAACACGCTCGCGCCGCGCGTCGGCTGGGCCGGCCAGGCGCTGCTCGAATTCCAGTCCCAGGACCGGGACTGGGACGGCGCGCTGGCGACCCTCGACCGCAACGCCCGCCACAGAATCGTCGACAAGCCGCGCGCCAAGCGGCTGCGCGCCGTGGTGCTGACCGCGCGCGCCCTGGAAATCGAGATGGGCGAGCCCGATCTCGCCCGCAACTTCGCCATGGAGGCGCATGGGCTGGCGCCCGAACTGGTGCCGGCGGCCGTGGTCGCCGCCCGCCTGATGGCCCGGGCCGGCGACATCAAGCGGGCCGCGCGCGTGGTCGAGACGACCTGGCGCCACGAGCCGCATCCGGAACTCGCCGACGCCTATGCGCATCTGCGGCCCGGCGACAGCGCGCAGGACCGGCTCGCCCGCATCAAGGATCTGATCCGGGTCCGCGCCCATCACACCGAATGCGCCTTCGCGCTCGCCCGCGCCGAATTGGAAGCGCGCAACGTCTCCGCCGCGCGCGCCGCCCTGAAGCCGGTCATGCACCCGGCGCCGAGCCGGCGCGCCTGCCTGATCATGGCCGAGATCGAGGAAGCCGAGCACGGCGCCCCCGGCAAGGTGCGCGGCTGGCGCGCCCGGGCCGCGCGCGCGCCGCGTGATCCGTCCTGGATTGCCGACGGTTTCGTCGCCGAGCGCTGGGCCCCGGTCTCGCCGGTCTCCGGCCGGCTGGACGCCTTCGAGTGGAAGGTGCCGGCCGATCTCCTCGGCGGCCCGGTGACCGACCCGTTCGACGAGACGGACGAGGCCGGCGACGACACCGCCGGCCTGCTGCCGCTCGAACAGGCGCGTCCCGACCCGACCCGCGCCGACTCGTTCCGTCCCGATCCGGCCCGTCCCGAACAAGGTCGCCCGGCCCACATGCCGCCGGCCGCGGAAGCCGAGCCGGCGAAGGCGCCGCCCGCCGCGGAGCCGCCCCGCGCCGAGCTGCTGCCGCCGGAGCCGACCCGCCCTGCGCCGTCGGCCCCCGCGCCCTCCGCTGCGACGCCCCCGTCCGCAGCGCCCGCACGCGAAAAGGCCAAGTCCGGCGCGCCGGACCGCAAGCCCGAGCCTGCGCTGATCGAGGCGAAGCCGGAACCGGTCAAGCCGGCCGGCCCGACCGCTCAGGCCGGCCCTGTCGCCGCCGAGCCGGCCAGGCCGACCGTCGTGGCGTCCGACAAGGTGGTGATCCTGCCCAAGGCGGCCGGCGAAACGCGGCCCGAGCCGCCGCGCGGCGAGACCGGCAAGCCGGACGCCCCGAAGGCCGACGTCCCCAAGCCCGACACCGCGCGCGCCGAAGCGGCGAAATCCGCGGCCTCCTACGTGTTCGCGCCGCCGCCGGACGATCCGGGCCCGGATGCCGGCGCGGCCGACGGCGCGGAGGCCGGCGAGCCGGGCCGGCGCTTCCGGCTCTTCTCCTGAGGCGGCGGCAGCGAATCCCGGTAGCGCTGCAGCATGCGCCGGAAGCTCGACAGCATCGCCTTCTCGATCTCCGGCTTGCCTTCGAGCCGGCTGATCACGAAGGCGACCGCCTCCAAGGTCGAGAGGCCTTCGCGGCGCGGCTCCTTGCGCAGCTTGCCGTAGAGCGAGGGCTGCGCCGGCCGGATCACCAGCCGGCGCGCCTTCAGGACCCAGGGATTGCGCCACCACAGCGTCTTGGCCTGGCTCCAGCTGCCGTCGAAGGCGACGACACCCTCGATGCCCTTGAGCGCCGCCGCCTGGTCGGCGACCGGCTTGCCGTCCTTGTCGACCACGGCCAGATCGCGGCCGGGCGGAAAGGCGTCGGTATCGACCGAGCCGAGATGCATCACCGCCCAGCGCTTCACGTCGACCTCGCGCCCAACCGCCTTGGACAGGCTCGGCCAGGACAGTCCGACCTTGAAGATGCCGCCGACGAAATGCCGGACGGCCAGCCGCGCCGAGCCGAGCGTCACGTCCTGCTCCTGCGGATGCTGCAGGATGGCCAGCCTGACCCGGGTCTCGACCGGCTCGACGAAGTCGCAGACGCACAAGGCCGCCGGCTTGCCGCAATGCGGGCAGGATTCGGGGGCGGCGGCGGGCAAGGCGGGGGTATCGGTCATGGGTTCGATCTCGGTTCGGCGTTCTGTCTATCCGGTCGTGCGACCTGCCGCGAGGGCCGAATAGGATCGGCATCCTTGACCCCCGCCGGCTTTGCGCGTATTGACCCGCGGTCTCGCCGAGAATTCGACGACGATCCGCCGACCGGGACCCGATCCCGGAGGTCCACGCCCGCCAGCGCGTTGCGCCCGCGGGCGCGTTTCCGTTTGGCGGGTTCGGTTCCGGACATGGGCTTTCCGCCCGTTCCGGTCTGTCGGCCTCCCGGACGAGACCCTATCTGAGTGCGATCGGGATCAACCCGTCGCCCTCGGGCGGCCTGAGCGAAGAGCGAGACGCATGTTCGAGAGCCTTTCGGAACGCCTGTCCGGCATCCTGGACAAGCTGACCCGGCGCGGCGCGCTGACGGAGGAAGACGTCAACGCGGCCATGCGCGAGGTGCGCCGTGCGCTGCTCGAGGCGGACGTGGCGCTCGACGTCGTGCGCTCGTTCACCGACAAGGTGCGCGCCCGCGCCGTCGGCCAGGAGGTGATCCGCTCGGTCACGCCCGGCCAGCAGGTGATCAAGATCGTCCACGACACGCTCGTGGACATGCTCGGCTCGGATGCCCGGCCGATCGACCTCGAAGCCCCGGCCCCGGTCGCGATCATGATGGTCGGCCTGCAGGGCTCGGGCAAGACGACCACCACGGCCAAGATCGGCCTGCGCCTGACCGCGCGGTCGCGCCGCAAGGTGCTGCTCGCCTCGCTCGACACGCGCCGCCCGGCCGCGCAGGAGCAGCTGCGGGTGCTCGGCGTCCAGAACGAGGTCGACACGCTGCCGATCGTGGCCGGCCAGTCGCCGACCCAGATCGCCGAGCGGGCCATGACGGCCGGCCGGCTCGGCGGCTACGACGTGGTCATCCTCGACACCGCCGGCCGCATCCATATCGACGAGCAGCTGATGCTCGAGATGGCCGAGATCAAGCGCGTCGCCAAGCCGCACGAGATCCTGCTCGTCGCCGACGCGCTGACCGGCCAGGACGCCGTCAATCTGGCCAAGTCCTTCGACGAGCGCGTCGGGCTGACCGGCATCGTGCTGACCCGCATGGACGGCGACGGCCGCGGCGGTGCGGCGCTGTCGATGCGTGCGGTCACCGGCAAGCCGATCAAGCTGATCGGCGTCGGCGAGAAGGCCGATGCGCTGGAGGATTTCGATCCCGCGCGCATCGCCGGCCGCATCCTCGGCATGGGCGACATCGTCGCGCTGGTCGAGCGCGCCGCCCAGGAGATCGACGTCCAGAAGGCCGCCAAGGCCGCCCAGCGGATGCAGAAGGGTCTGTTCGACCTGGACGATCTCGCCGAGCAGCTGCGCCAGATGGAAAAGATGGGCGGCATGAAGGGCATGATGGCCCTGCTGCCCGGCATGGGCAAGATGAGCAAGGAACTCGACAAGGTCGACGACCGGATCGTCAAGCGCCAGATCGCGATCATCTCGTCGATGACCTCGAAGGAGCGGCGCAAGCCCGAACTGCTCAATGCCTCGCGCAAGCGCCGCGTCGCGGCCGGCTCGGGCACGCGCGTGGAGGACATCAACCGCCTCCTCAAGCAGCACCGCCAGATGGCCGACATGATGAAGATGCTCGGCAAGAAGAAGGGCGGCATGCTCGGCGGCCTCGGCAGCATGCTCGGCATGGGCGGCGGCGCGCCGCAGATCGACCCGGCCGAGCTCGAACGGCTCGCCAAGTCCGGCAAGCTGCCCGACATGCCGCCCGGTTTCGGCGGCGGCGGCGGCCTGCCGCCCATGCCGCCCGGCGGGCTCGGCCTGCCGCCCGGCATGGGCTTCCCCGGTCCGAAGGGACCCGGCGGCTTCCCCACCCTTCCGGGGCTCGGCAAGAAGAAGTAGCCGACCCCACCCGCAAAACCGCCCCGGTCTCCGGGGCGCCTCGATCCCAGCCTCAAGACTTCGAACGGAAAGGTCTACGATGTCCCTCAAGATCCGGCTCGCCCGCGGCGGCACCAAGAAGCGCCCCTACTATCGCATCGTCGTGACCGATGCCCGCAACCCGCGCGACGGCCGCTTCATCGAGAAGGTCGGCACCTACAACCCGATGCTGGCCAAGGACTCGACCGATCGCGTCAGCCTGGTGCCGGAGCGCATCAAGCATTGGCTGAGCGTCGGCGCCCAGCCGACCGACCGCGTCCTGCGCTTCCTCGCCGATGCCGGCATCGCCACGCGCGAAGCCCGCAACAATCCCGAGAAGGCCGTCCCGGGCAAGAAGGCCCAGGAGCGCGCCGCCGAGAAGGCCAAGAAGGCCGAAGCCGCCGCAGCGTGATCCGCTGATCCGTCCGTCCGGGAGCAGCCAAAGCCATGGCGCCGAAGCGCATCCTCGTCGGACAGATCGGTGCCGCCCACGGCATCCGGGGCGACGTGCGGGTGAAGTCCTTCACCGAACCGCCGGAGGCGATCGCGGATTACGGTTCGCTCGCCTCCGAGGACGCGGCCTTCGCCCTCACGGTCGAGCGCCTGCGTCCGGCCGACACGGTGCTGATCGTGAAGTTCCGCGAGGTTGCCGACCGCAATCGCGCCGAGGAACTGAACGGGACGCGCCTCTTCGTCGACCGCGACGCCCTGCCGGCGCCGGAGGACGAGGAGACCTTCTATCAGGCCGATCTGATCGGGCTGAGGGCCGAGGGTGCCGACGGCACGCTCTACGGCACGATCCTGGCGGTGCCGGATTTCGGGGCGGGCGACCTCCTGGAAATCCAGCCGGCCGCCGGCTCGACCGTCTACCTGCCCTTCACCAAGGCCTTCGCGCCGGTGGTGGACGTGGCCGGCGGACGGGTCGTGATCGAGCCGCCGGAGGGCCTGTTCGCGGGCGCCACGCCGGACGACGAGGCCGCCGCTGCGGCGGAGGCGTCGGGCGGCCCGGAGGGCGTCGAGGCCGGCAGCCTGAAGCGCCGGCCCGGACGCCGGCGGAAGGGTCGCAAGGCTGCCGGGGATGCGGCGGGTCCGGCGGCGGGTCCGGCAGCGGGTCCGTCCGATGCGGCCGGAGGATCGGAGCCTTGACCGGCTTCCGCGCCACGGTGCTGACGCTCTATCCGGAGATGTTCCCGGGTCCGCTCGGGATCGCGCTCTCCGGCAAGGCGCTGGCCAAGGGGCTCTGGTCGCTCGACGTGGCGGACATCCGCGACGCGGCCGAGGACCGGCACCGCAGCGTGGACGACACGCCGGCGGGCGGCGGTCCCGGCATGGTGATGCGGGCCGACATCGTCGCCCGTGCGCTGGACCGGGCGGCCGCACCGGACGATCCGCGCCCGCGGCTCCTGATGAGCCCGCGCGGCCGGCCGCTCCGGCAGGATTTCGTCCGCGACCTCGCGGCCGGACCGGGGGCGGTGATCGTCTGCGGCCGGTTCGAAGGGGTCGACGAGCGGGTCATCGAGGGACGCGGGCTGACCGAGGTTTCGGTCGGCGACTACGTCCTGTCCGGCGGCGAGCCGGCGGCGCTGGTGCTGCTCGACGCGGTCGTCCGGCTGCTGCCGGGCGTGATGGGCAAGACCGAGTCCGGTACGGAGGAGAGCTTCGAGGCCGGGCTCCTGGAATATCCGCACTACACCCGGCCGCAGGTCTGGGAAGAGCAGACGATCCCGGAGGTCCTGACATCCGGCGACCACGGCAGGATTGCGCGCTGGCGCCGCGAGGCGGCGGAGCGGCTGACCGCCGAGCGCCGGCCGGACCTCTGGACGGACTACCAAGCCCGGCGACGGGCGGACGAGACGAACCGGCCGCGACGGTCGCGTTCCCGCGATTGACGCGACGGGGACATGACAAGCGGCTCGACATCGAGTATAGGCAACGCCGATTTCGGAACAGGTGCACCCATGAACATCATCGATCAACTCGAAGCCGAGCAGATGGCGGCCATCGCCGAGAAGCGCTCGATCCCGGACTTCGCCCCCGGCGATACCGTCCGCGTCAACGTCAAGGTCGTCGAAGGCAACCGCACCCGCGTGCAGGCCTATGAAGGCGTCTGCATCGCCCGCTCCGGCTCGGGGCTCAACGAGAGCTTCACGGTGCGCAAGATTTCCTACGGCGAGGGCGTGGAGCGCGTGTTCCCGGTCTACACCCCCCTGGTCGAGTCCGTCGACGTGGTCCGCCGCGGCAAGGTCCGTCGCGCCAAGCTCTATTACCTGCGCGGCCTGACCGGCAAGGCGGCCCGCATCGTCGAGAAGCAGGACAAGAAGTCGGCCTGATCCGGGCCGCTCCTTCTGCTCGATGCCGCGAGAGGCCGGGGGTTCCCCGGCCTTTTTGCGTTGGCGCAAGATGGAAGGCGCCGGGACGGCACGCCGGGCGGATCAGGGCAGCAGGCAGGCCAGTACCGAGTCCGGGTCGACCAGACGGGACACCGTGCGCGCCGCAGCACCCGAGACATAGTCGAGCGTCGGATAATGCACCGTCTGGGTGAAGCCTTTCCGCTCGGCGATGATCCCGAAGTGCCGGCTGGCCGGACGGCGACGGGCGAAAATCTCGACCCTGCCGGGCACGTCCATGAACAGCAGGGTGTGGAAGGCCGATCCCTCGAACCCGGCGATGCGCTCCGCGCCGTCGAGCCGGTCGATTTGCTCGGCCACGCTCAGCGTCTCAGGATGCACGATGTCCCAGCCGTGGTGCTGCAGGACCGCTTCGAGATCGGCCTCCCCGACAATGCGCCCCTGATTGGCGGCCAGACGGCTGCGCGACAGCCAGACCTTCCGTCCGGCCGTGACCGGGGTGCCGCGGCGCAGCCGAATGGCGTCGAAATAGTCCGGCTCGTAGCGGGTCGGGCTCATCCAGCCCGGCTCCGGAACCTCCAGGCTGTCGATGCGCGTCAGTCCCTCGACGAACTGGAAGCGGGCCGGGTCGATGCCGAACAACGCGAAGATCTGGCCATGCCACGTCCGCATCGGTCTGTCGTAATGGCGCAGCCACAGGATCGGCTGATCCGGTGCGGCCGCGCGCAGAGCCCACAGGCGGGTCAATCCCTCCAGCAGGAAGTGGCCGTAGTGGTTGAACAGGATGCCGGCGAAGAGATGGTCGCCGGCCAGCCTGCGGGGCTCTTCCGACGGAACCGGGACGAACTGCGACAGGCGCTGTCCGCGCCGAAAGCGAAGGTCTTCGATCGCCGCCCCGGTTTCGTCATGAGCCCCATAGGCGAACAGCCATGTCGGATCCGAGGCCGGCCGGAGCGGCGTGAGGCAGACGTTTCGATAGCTTCGGCTGACCAGCGTCATTGGCCCGTTTCACTCCGCCGCAAGACCGCGGACGTCCCATCACCGATTTCTAGCATGCCACCGTGGCGATCCGCAGTACGGCGTCCACACGCCTTGATCCGCCCTCCCCGGATGCGCCATCCGGACCGTACCCTGCCAATCGACGGACCGCGACGGGCCTGCTAGATCAGGTCGGACCGCGATGCAATCGTCTCGCCACGGGAGCCTGTCCCGATCGACGGACGTGCGGCTCGGCCGCTCTGGACGATCCCGAACAGACGGACAGCCCCCGGCGAGCGACCCTCCGATCCCTGTCTTTCCTTCAATGATGAGTTCCCCATGCCCCTGACCCGCGCCGACCTGATGCGCCGCTTCGACGACCTCGGCATCAAGACCGAAACCATCGAGCACGAGGCCTTCTTCACCGTGGCCGAGAGCCGGCAGGGCAAGGGGAACATTCCCGGCGGGCATACCAAGAACCTGTTCCTGAAGGACAAGAAGGATCGCGTCTTCCTGGTCGTCGCGGAGGCGGATGCGGCCATCGACCTGAAGAAGATTCACGAGAAGATCGGCGCCTCCGGCCGCGTCACCTTCGGCAAGCCCGAACTGCTGATGGAGCTGCTCGGCGTCATTCCGGGCTCGGTCACGCCGTTCGGCCTGATCAACGACGTGCAGGGCCGCGTCACCGTGGTCCTCGATCAGCCGATGCTCGACCACGAGATTCTGAACTACCACCCGCTGGAGAATACCGCGACCACGTCGATCCGGCGCGAGGACCTGCTCGCCTTCATCCGCGCGACCGGACACGATCCGCAGGTCGTCGCGGTGTCGCACGGCAAGCTCGATCTCGACGCCCCCGAGCCCGCCGCCGCCGATTGAGTGCAGTTCCCGCGCGCGCCGGAATTGCCATGACGAAGGTTCGTCACCATGTTATTGCGCGACCGAGGTTGCCGGCGGACCGGGCCGGACGCCCTCGGCCGCCAGGCTGGGCGCCGGATCTGATCCGACCAGGTCGATGGCGGCCGGCGGGAGCGATCGGCGGTACCGGATAGGGCCGGCAGGCATCCCCCGGCCACGATCGTCATGGATCGGGTCGCGCGGGACGCGACGGGAAGGGACATGGCGCCAACGCGCCGGTCGGTATGGATTCGGCGCGGACGCGCCGGTCGGTAGATTGGGCGCGAAAGCGCCGGTTGGTATGGATTGGGCGCGGCAGCGCCGGTTGGTATGGATTGGGCGCGGCAGCGCCCTGGCGACGGGACAGGACCATGAGCGGACCCAGCTTCTCCTTCGGCAACCAGTTCAGCGGCCGCCCCGCGGCCCAGCCGGCAGAGGCCCGGCCGGCGGCTGGCGCGGCGCCTGCGGGCCGCCCGGCTTCGGGCGGCGTGACCGCGTCCTTCGGTGCAGCCCCGGTGCCTCCGGCCGGCGGTGCCATGCCGGCCCCCGCCGCCAAGGGCGACGATCTGATCAAGGAGACCACGACGCGCGACTTCATGCGCGACGTGATCGAGGCCTCGCGCCAGGTCCCCGTGCTGGTCGACTTCTGGGCGGAGTGGTGCGGCCCCTGCAAGCAGCTGACGCCGGTCATCGAGAAGGTCGTGCGCAATGCCAAGGGCAAGGTGCGGCTGGTCAAGATGAACATCGACCACCATCCGGAGGTCGCCGGCCAGCTGGGCATCCGCTCGATCCCGGCCGTGATCGCGTTCAAGAACGGCCAGCCGCTCGACGGCTTCATGGGCGCCGTTCCGGAAAGCCAGATCCAGAGCTTCATCGAACGCGTCGCCGGGCCGGTCGGCCCGTCCGACGCCGAGACGCTTCTGGCCGAGGCCGAAGCGGCGCTGGCGGCGGGCGACCTGCAGGGCGCGGCCGATCTGTTCGCCGCCGTGCGCGAGATGGAGCCCGACAATCTCGCCGGCCTCGCCGGCCTGGTCCGCACGCTCGTCGCCGCCAAGGAGTTCGACGAGGCCCGCGCCCTGATCGCGACCGTCCCGGCGGCCAAGCAGTCCGACCCGGCGGTCGCCGCCGCCCGGGCGCAGCTGGAACTGGCCGAGCAATCGGCCAAGCTCGGCGATTCCCTGGAGCTGGAGGCGCGCCTCGCCAGCGACGCCAACGATCACGACGCGCGCTTCAATCTCGCCCTGATCCTCAACGCCCACGACAAGCGCGAGGCGGCGGTCGATCATCTGGTCGAGATCGTCCGTCGTAAACGGGACTGGAACGAGGAAGCCGCACGCAAGCAGCTGCTGCAGTTCTTCGATGCCTGGGGTCCGAAGGACGAGATGACCCTCTACGGCCGGCGCCGCCTCTCCTCGGTGCTGTTCGCCTGATGAGGCCCTCGCGCCGGCGGCCCCCGTCCCCGGCGCGAACGGGTTCGGACGGTCCGAACCGCGCCATCGCAGACCGGAGCGGCCACCAAGGGAGGCGACCATGACGCTGGCAGGCAACCGGACCTATCGCGGCCCGGACGACATTCCCATGGTGGTACCGGTCTTTCCGCTGCCGGCCGCGCTGCTGCTGCCGCGCGGGCAGTTGCCGCTCAACATCTTCGAACCGCGCTATCTGGCCATGGTCGACGCCGCCCTGCGCGGCGACCGGATCATCGGCATGGTCCAGCCGCGCTTCGACCACGGGTCGGTCGATCTGACCGGCCGGCCGGCGCTGTGCGAGGTCGGCTGTCTCGGCCGGATCACGCAGTTCGCCGAGACCGGCGACGGCCGCATCCTGCTGACCTTGTCGGGGATCGTCCGCTTCTCGGTCTCGGAAGAATTGTCGACCACGACGCCCTATCGCCAGGTGCGGGTCGCGACCGAGCCCTTCGCCGAGGATTTCGAGCCCAATCGCGGCGAGGCCGAGGTCGACCGCAAGGCGCTGATGAGCGTGTTCCGGGCCTATCTGGAGGCCAACAACCTGGAGGCCGACTGGGCCAGCTTCGATCAGGCGCCGACCGAGGCGCTGGTCAACACGCTGTCGATGATGGCGCCCTACGGCCCGGCCGAGAAGCAGGCGCTGCTGCAGGCCTCCGACCTGAAGACGCGCGCCGAGATGCTGATCGCCCTCACCGAGCGAACCCTGACCGGCGAGCCGGGCCGGCCGCGCAGCCCGCTGCAGTAGAGCCCATGACCGAAAAGCGCCCCGTCGAAGACCGCCAGAAAGGCCGGATCGACCCGAAGCTCCTGGAGCTGCTGGTCTGTCCGCTGACCAAGACCACGCTCGAATACGACGCCGAGCGCCAGGAACTGATCTCGCGCGCCGCCCGGCTCGCCTACCCGATCCGCGACGGCATCCCGATCATGCTCCCGGACGAAGCGCGCACGCTGGATTGACGGCGGTGGCGCCGGGTCGGGGCGCCGGATGCGCGCCGACCCGTCTTCCTGCGGCCAATGATCGTCAGCGGAACAGATCCCGGTCGATCTCGGCGAAATAGGCCGGCGCGGCGAGGCCGCGGCGCTGGCAGGCGGCGATCAGGGTATTGCCGAGCAGGGTCGCGATGGTCATCGGACCGACGCCGCCCGGGACCGGCGTGATCGCGCCGGCCACCTCGGCCGCCGCCGCATAGTCGACATCGCCGACCAGCTTGGTCTTGCCTTCGCCCTTCTCCGGCGCGGGCACGCGATTGATGCCGACATCGATCACCGTGGCGCCCGGCTTGACCCAGTCGCCCTTGACGAATTCCGGAATGCCGACCGCGGCGACCAGGATATCGGCGCGGCGACAGACCGCCGGCAGGTCCTGGGTGCGGGAATGGGCGATGGTGACGGTGCAGTTGGCCTTCAGCAGCAGCTGCGCCATCGGCTTGCCGACGATGTTGGAGCGGCCGACCACGACCGCCTCCTTGCCGGCGAGCTTGCCGAGGGTCGCCCGCAACAGGATCATCGAGCCGTAGGGCGTGCAGGGCACCAGGCTCCACTGCCCGGTCGCCAGCTTGCCGACATTGACGACGTGGAAGCCGTCGACATCCTTGTCGGGCGCGATCGCCTCCAGGACCTTGGCGGAATCGATATGCTTGGGCAGCGGCAGCTGGACCAGGATGCCGTCCACGGCCGGGTCGGCATTGAGCTTTCCGATCAGGGCGAGCAGGTCGGCCTCGGTCGTGGCGACATCGAGCTTGTGCTCGATCGAGTTCATGCCGACCTCGACCGTCTGCTTGGCCTTCGAGCTGACATAGACCTTGCTGGCCGGATCCTCGCCGACCAGCACCACCGCCAGACCGGGCACGAAACCGTGGTCGGCCTTGAGCCGCGCCACCTCTCCGGCCACCGCCGCCCGCAGCGCCTCGGCCTGGGCCTTGCCGTCGATGATCTGTGCCGTCATGAACCTCTCCCCCATCGGCCGCGCGGCGCCGGGCCGCGTCGGGCGCAAAACCCTCTGGCCGGACCCGAGCGGGCGCCGGCAGCATCATCCCTGCGATCGTTCGAGATGACTGGTATTTGGTATACCAGAACTCAACCGTGATCGACCAGTCGTTCGACGGCGGCGGAGAGCTCGGACGGATCACCCTCGATACGCAGGATCTTCGTCCGGGACGTCTGGCCGGAAACGACCGCGACCTTGCTCTTCGCGACGCCGAGCGACTTGGCGACCAGTCCCTCCAGCGCCACGTTGGCGGCCCCCTTCTCGGGGATGGCCCTGACATGGACGGCGAGCACGGTCTCTCCGCTCGACAGCACTTCGAACGCACCGACCTTATCGCGACCGGCGCGCGGGGTCAGCCGGACGCGCAGTCGCACCGCGCCCGCCTCGGTCTTGACCGCGTCGCCGGCGCCGCTCACGGCACGAAGCGGAACAGATAGATCAGGTACTCGCGGATCAGGTAGAGGCCGAGAATGACCAGGATCGGCGCGATATCGATGCCGCCGAGATTGGGCAGGAAGCGCCGGATGCGCGCGAACAGGGGTTCGGTCGCCCGATAGAGGAAGTTGCCGATCGTATCGACCAGCTGATTGCGCGAATTGACGATGTTGAAGGCATAGAGCCAGGAGAAGACCACCGCGAGGATGACGATCCACCAATAGATATCGATCGCGAAAATCAGAACCTTGACGAGGGGCTGCATGGACGATCCCTGGGGCGGCGCTTCACGGGAGAGACGGGCCGTCCGGCGCGACCCGGCGGCTCCCCCCATGTAAAGCGCGGCCCCCGCGGCGACAAGAGGACGCGGCATCGCGGCGGGACGGCATGATCGCGAGGGCGGACGCATGCGGATCGGCGCACCCGACGCGCCGGACCGAAATCCGGCCGCACCGGCTACCGATCGCCTATTCCGCCGCCTTGGCGCCCGAGCCGAAGCGCCGCTCGACATAGTCCTCGACGATGCGCGTGAAGGCCTCGGCGATGCCGGGGCCGCGCAGCGTCATGGCCTTCTTGCCGTCGATGAAGACCGGCGCGGACGGGGTCTCACCGGTGCCCGGCAGAGAGATGCCGATATCGGCATGCTTGGATTCGCCCGGTCCGTTGACGATGCAGCCCATCACGGCGAGGTTCAGCGCCTCGACGCCGGGATATTTCTCGCGCCAGGCCGGCATCGACCGGCGGATATGATCCTGGATGTCGCGGGCGAGTTCCTGGAACACGGTCGAGGTGGTCCGCCCGCAGCCCGGGCAGGCGGCGACGATCGGCACGAAGGAACGGAAGCCCATGGTCTGCAGCAGTTCCTGCGCGGCGACGACCTCGCGGGTGCGGTCGCCGCCCGGCTCCGGGGTCAGCGAGAAGCGGATCGTGTCGCCGATGCCCTGCTGCAGCAGGATGCCCATGGCGGCCGAGGAGGCGACCAGGCCCTTGGAGCCCATGCCGGCCTCGGTCAGGCCGAGATGCAGGGCGTAGTCGCAGCGCCGGGCCAGTTCGCCGTAGACGGCGATCAGATCCTGCACCTGGCTGACCTTGGCGGAGATGATGATCCGGTCGCGCGGCAGGCCAATCTCCTCGGCGCGCGCGGCAGAGAGCAGGCCCGACTGCACGATCGCCTCGTGCATCACCTCGCGCGCGGTTCGCGGGCTGCCGGCGGCGGCATTCTCGTCCATCAGGCGGGTCAGCAGCTCCTGGTCGAGCGAGCCCCAGTTGACGCCGATCCGGACCGGCTTGCCGTACAGGATCGCCTTCTCGACGATGGCGCCGAACTGGCCGTCGCGCTTGCCCTTGAAGCCGACATTGCCCGGATTGATCCGGTACTTGTCGAGCGCCTCGGCGCAGGCCGGATGGTCGGCGAGCAGCGTGTGGCCGATATAGTGGAAGTCGCCGACCAGCGGCACGCGGATGCCGCGGCGGGCCAGCCGGTCGCGGATATGCGGCACGGCGGCGGCGGCCTCGTCGCGGTCGACCGTGATGCGCACCAGTTCGGAACCGGCCCGCGCCAGATCGGCGACCTGGGCGGTGGTCGCCTCGATGTCGGCCGTGTCGGTGTTGGTCATCGACTGGACGACGATCGGCGCCGAGCCGCCGACCACGACCCCGCCGACGGAGACGGGAACGGAACGGCGGCGCGGCAGCGGCGCGAAAGGGCTGGTCATCGGCGATTTCCTCGGCTCGTCCGCCCGAGATGGGACGAGGCGGCCGTCATCGTCAAGAGGCTAGAGCCTGTCCCGTCTGGATCGAAGCGATCCAGACGAAAAGGACTGGCTCAAGGTGTTGATGCCCGGTCAGTGCCCGAGCACCAGGCGCGGCAGCCAGGTGGTCAGCGGCGGCCAGAAGGTGATCGCCGCCAGCACCGCGATCAGCGGGATAAGCCAGGGCACGATGGCGCGGCTCATCGCCTCGAAGCTGATATTGGCGACCCGGCAGGTGACGAACAGCACCACCCCGACCGGCGGCGTCACCGTGCCGATCATCAGGTTGAGGACGAAGATCAGGCCGAACTGGATCGGATCGATACCGAACTGCGCTGCGGCGGGCGTCAGGATCGGGATCAGGATCAGCATGGCGGCGAGCGCCTCCATGAAGCAGCCGACGATCAGCAGCAGGATGTTGACCACCAGCAGGAACATCATCGGATTGCCGACGAGATCGACGATCATCGGCCCGGCCGTCTGCGGGATGCGCGAGATCGACAGGCACCAGGCGAGCGCGCCGGCGGTCATCACCAGCGCCAGCACGATGCCGGTCGTCTCGACCGTCTCCACGACGATGCGCGGCAGATCGGAGAGGCGGAAATCGCGGTAGACGACGAGGCCGAGGAACAGGGCGTAGACGGTCGCCACGCCGGCCGCCTCGGTCGGCGTGAACAGGCCGCCCATCATGCCGCCGAACAGGATGACCGGCGTCATCAGCGCCCAATGGGCCCGCCGGTAGGCATGCCAGACCGCGCCGAGGCTCGGGAAGGGATGGCGCGGCAGGTTGCGGCGACGGGCGACCTCGGCGACCATCAGCATCAGCGCCACGGCCATCAAGAGCCCCGGGATGACGCCGGCCAGGAACAGGCCGCCGATCGAGACGTCGGCCGAGACGCCGTAGACCACCATCGGCAGCGAGGGCGGGATGATCGGCCCGATGGTCGCCGAGGCCGCGGTGATCGCCGCGGCGGTCTCCGGATCGTAGCCCTCGTCCTTCATGGCCTTGATCTCGAGCGTGCCGACGCCGCCGGCATCGGCCACCGCCGAGCCCGACATGCCGGCGAAGATCACCGAGGCCAGAATGTTGGCGTGGCACAGGCCGCCGCGCAGCCAGCCGACGCAGACGGTGGCGAAGCCGAAGATGCGCTCGGTGATGCCGGCCGAATTGAGGATGTTGCCCATCAGGATGAACAGCGGCGCGGCCAGCAGCGGGAAGGAATTCGCCGCCTGGGCGATCTTCTGCGGCACGATCGAGGCCGTGAAGCCGCCGAGATAGACGAAGGCGTAGGCGGCCAGCCCCATCGAGGCATAGAGCGGCACGCCCATCAGCAGCGCCGCGAACCACACCGCCAGGATGGCGAACATCATGGTCGTCATGACAGCGCCTCCGCGGAGGCCTGGGCGCGGCGCGGCCGGCCGGACAGGGCATCGAAGAGGTCGGCCAGCGCCTGCAGGGCGACGACGGCGCCCGCGAAGGGCAGCGGCACGTAGAGGATCGCGGTCGGCACCGGCAGGCTGACCGCCTCCACGTCCCAGGTCCGGCCGATCAGGGCGTAGCCATGCACCGCCATGCCGACGCCGAGCGCGACGATGCCGGCCTGGGTCAGCACCTCCAGCACGCGCTGCAGCACGATCGGCAGCCGGCTGGAGAAGACATCGATGCGGATATGGCCGTTGCGGCGCGTGCCGATCACCCAGCCGACGAACCCCGTCCAGACCAGCAGATATTGCGCCGCCTCGTCCGACCAGGCGAGCGGATCGCCGAGCTGTCGGAAGACCACGCCCAGCACCACGGCGGCGAGCAGGGACAGAAGCAGCACGACGGCGGCCGCCTCGACGAGGCGATCCACGGTGCGGACGAGGAGGCGCATGGCGGCTCCGTTTGACAGGGGAAGGGGTCAGGGGGATCGACGCGAACGGCGGTCGGGACGGTCCGGCGCGCGGATAGGCGTCGCCCTCCCCGGACGGCAGCGGGCGCCGTCCGGGTCAGGTCCGCCGATGCGGCGGGGCGGGTCGCGGCGCGATCAGAGGGCGAGCAGGCCGTCGAAGACGCCCTTGCCCCACTTCTCCTCGAATTTCGGCGGCACCTGCGCCAGGACCGGCTTGCGGAAGCTGTCCATGTCCGGCTCGATCACCGTCATGCCGCCGGTCTTCAGCGTGTCGACCAGCGAGGCCTCCTGGCCGGCCAGTTCCTTGTCCTGCCAGGCGACCGCCGCCGCGATGGCGGCATCGAGCACAGCCCGGTCGGCCGCCGCGAGGGTCTTCAGGAAGTCCTCGTTGAAGATGACCAGGCGCGGCGTGATGATGTGGCCGGTCAGGACGAGATACTTCTGCACCTCGTTCAGCTTGGCGCTGGCGATGGTCGGCAGCGGGTTTTCCTGCCCGTCGACCGCCCCCTGGCTCAGCGCCAGATAGAGTTCGTTGAAGGCGATCGGCGTCGCCTTGGCGCCCCAGGCCTCGGCCATGGCGCGGAAGGTGTCGACCGGCGGCACGCGCAGCTTGAAACCGGCCATGTCGGCGGCGGACTTGACCGCCTTGGAACCGGTCGTGATGTGGCGCTTGCCGTAATAGGTCACCGCCAGCATGCGCATGCCGCGCTTGGCGACCAGCTGCTCGTTCATTTGCTTGAACAGCGGCGTCGCGCCGAGCTTGGCCATATGGGCCGCGTCGCGCCACAGATAGGGCGCCTCGATCACCGAGAGCTGCGGCAGGAAGGCGCCGAGCGCGGCGGCGCCGTCGGTGGTCGCCGTCAGGGCGCCGGAACCGACCGCCTCCATCATGTCCTTGCCGGTGCCGAGCTGGCCGCCCGGAAAGGTCTGGATCTCGAGCCGGCCGCCGGTCTTGTCCTTCACCTCGGCGGCAATGCGCTCCAGCATGCGCACCTGCGGGTGATTGGCCGGCAGCAGATCGCCCCAGCGGATCACCGTCGGGGCGGCACGCGCGATCGCCGGCATGAACAGCCCGGCGCCGACGGCCGCGCTGCCGGCCATGATGCTGCGGCGGGAAAGCCTGAATTCTCGTGCCATGTGGTACCTCCCTTTTCGGCGGCCGTCTCGTGCGGCTTTGCCTTGTGTCGGGCATGGGGGCCCGGTGCCGGGCATGGTGGCCCGGATGGCGATCAGAGATCCAGCGCCCTGTTGCGGGCGTTGGTGATGTGGTCGGAAATCGCGGCCGCGGCCGCGGCCGGATCGCGCGCCTCGATGGCGGCGATCACCTTCAGGTGGTCGGCCATCACGGGCACGATCAGGTTCTCGTAGAGCCGGGTCTCGTCGCGCCGGATCAGCTTGATCTTGATCCAATTGACCCGGTAGGCCTGCGAGATGATCGCATTGTCGAGATGGTCGATGATGGTCTGGTGCAGGCGCCGGTCGACCTCCTCGGCGTCGCGCACCAGGTCCGGATCGCCGCCGGCCTTGGCGCGGGCGACGATCTCCTCATGCGCGCGGCGCAGGGCGGCGACCAGATCGGCGCTCGCCGCGGCCGCGAACAGCGCCGTCGCCTCGCGCTCCAGGAACAGCCGGAACTGGAAGGCGTTGCGGATCAGGTCGATATCGACATGGGCGACCTGCATGCCGCGCTGCGGCACGGTGGTGATCAGCCCCTCCGCCTCCAGCCGCGGGATCAGTTCGCGGATCGCCCCGAGCGGCAGGCCGGTGATCTCGACCAGTTCGCGTTGCGACACGAACTGGCCGGGCTTGATCTCGCGGGCGAGCAGCCGCTCGGTGAAGCTCGCATAGGCGAGATCGCGCAGTTTCGGCTCGCCGCCCTCCCGGGCCGCCCGCGGATTGGTCATGCGGCCGCCTTGGCCATGATGCCGTCGAAGGTCGCAAACAGTTCGGCACGCTCGGCCGCGGTGAGCGCCCGGAGCGGCGGGCGCATCGGGCCGTAGCCGGAATCCTGGTAGACATGGCCGACCAGCGCCTTGGTGGCGGCCATCACCGGATGCTTCACGACCGCATCGACGATCCGGTTCACGTCCGGATTGTCGGCGCCGCCATAGATGACCGGGCGCAGCATTTCCGGCGCGAAATTGGCGAAGCCGCAGATCGAGCCGCCCGCCCCGGCGCGCACGGCGCGCGACAGCAGGCGCTCGTCGCCGACCAGGATGTGCAGATCGGGATGCGCCGCCAGGAAGGCCTGCGTGCCCTCCCAGTTGGAGGCGGAATCCTTGACCGCCGTGATCACGCCCGGGAAGGCGGCCTTGAGCCGGCCGACCAGCTCGACCGAGAGACCGACCGAGGTCATCGACGGAATGTGGTAGAGCACGATGCCGCGCGCCGCCGCGCCGAGGCCTTCGATGAAGGTCGCGAACCAGCGATACAGCGCCTCCTCGTCGATCGACTTGAAATAGAAGGGCGGCGCCACCAGCAGGCCGCGCATGCCGAGATCGAGCGCGATGCGGCCCTGCGTGATCGCATCGTCCAGCACGGCGGATGCGACGCCGGCATAGAGCCGGCCCGCTTCGACACCGCCGGCGACGACCGCACCGGCCATGCGCTCGCGCTCCAGGAGCCCGATCGCGGCGCCCTCGCCGGTCGTGCCGTAGAGCGTGACGGTGTCGCAGCCGCGCTCGATGACGCGACCGGCATGGAAGGCGAGCCGCGGCAGATCGACCGCGCCGGTCTCTGCGAACGGGGTCACGAGCGCACAGGACAGGCCGAATTTCGTCTTTTCCGACAAGGGACTTCTCCACCTGAACAATCAGTAACATGTTACTGCGCACAAACTATGCGGCAAACTGCGTAGGGTCAAGCGGGAATCCGTCGGCCGGTCCTTTTGTGGGACCGCTGCCTGTGCCGCTGCCGATGCCGGAAGAAGAGGCCGGCAATGCCCTTGCCCTTCGGCCGTCCGGGCACGAGGATGCCCGCCGAAACACGCCCCGACCACGAGTCCTTCCCCTGTCGATCGAGACCGACCTCGCCCCCCATCTCGCCGGCGCCCGCGGGCCGGCCGCGGCAACCGCCGCCCGCATCCTGGCCGAAACGGCCCGGCTGCTCGGCACCGACAGTCTGGTGCCCGTCGCCTCGGCGCATATCGACGGCTGCCTGTTCCATGGCGATGCCGGCGTGCTGTTCGCCGAGACGCTGGTTGCGGGGGGCGGACAGGTGGCGGTGCCGACCACGCTCAATGTCGGCGCGCTCGACCTGATCCATGCCGGCCGCGTCCGCTTTGCCGCCCATCAGCAGCGGATGGCCGAGCGCATGGTTGCCGCCTACGAGGCGCTCGGCTGCCGGCCGACCTGGACCTGCGCGCCCTATCAGGCCGGGCACCGGCCCGGCCTCGGCGACCACGTCGCCTGGGGCGAATCGAACGCGGTCGCCTTCGCCAACTCGGTGCTCGGCGCGCGCACCAACCGGCTCGGCGACTTTCTCGACATCTGCTGCGCCCTGACCGGGTTCGCGCCGGAGACCGGGCTGCATCTCGACCGCAACCGCATCGGCCGCTTCGTCTTCGATGTGACCGGTCTGTCCGAACGGCTGAAGGCCGAGGAGGCCTTCTATCCGGTGCTCGGCAGCCTGGTCGGGAGCCTCTGCGGCGAGGCTGTGCCGGTCGTGGTCGGCCTGCCGCCGGGCGTCGACGAGGACCGGCTGAAGGCCTTCGGCGCGGCAGCCGCCTCGTCGGGCGCGGTCGCCCTGTTCCATATCGTCGGATCGACCCCGGAGGCGCCGAGCCTCGCGGCGGCACTTGGGCGTGCCGAGCCCGCCGAGCGGGTCGTGGTCACGCCGGCGCTGGTGCGCGACGCGCGCGATCGCCTGACCACCGCGGACCGGGCCGCCGAGCCCGACGCCATCGCGATCGGCAGCCCGCATCTCTCCTTCGAGGAACTGGCCGCGCTGGAACGCGGCCTCGCCGGCCGCCGCACCCGGCTGCCGATCTATGCCTGCACCAGCCGCTTCGTCTGGCAGGTGCTGCAGGAGGAGGGCCGCGCGGAGGCCCTGGAGGCGGCCGGCGTGGTGCCGATCGTCGACACCTGCGTGGTGGTCGCCCCGATCCTGCCGGAGGCGACCTTCGACCGGCCGAAGGTGCTGATGACCAATTCCGGCAAGTTCGCCCACTACGCCCCCGGCAATACCGGCTGGGCGACGGTCTACGGCTCGCTCGACGACTGCGTCGAGACCGCCGTCGCCGGCCGGCTGGTGCGCGACGAGGGGGCCTGGGCATGACCGACGCGCCGGTCGCCACCGTCCTGGTTCCCGGCCCGGCCGTCTCCGGGCCGATCCTGCGCCTGACCGAACCGCTCAGCTTCTGGGGCGGCGTCGACCCGGTCACCGGCCGGATCACCGACATTCGCCATCCCGAACACGGGCAGTGCGTCGCCGGCACCATCCTGATGATCCCGGAGACGCGCGGCTCGTCCTCGTCGAGTTCGATCATGCTCGAACTGATCCGTGCCGGCGCCGCGCCCGCCGCCCTGGTGCTCGACCGGGTCGACGCGATCCTGGTGCTCGGCATCCTGGTCGCCCGCGAAATGGGGCTCTCCCACCCGCCGGCCTATCGCCTGCCGCGCGCCGCCATGGCAGAACTCGCCGGCATCGCCGCCCTCGACCGGCAAGGCCGCATCACCTGTCTCGACGCCCTTCCGGAGCAGCCGACGTGACCCAACCCGCCCCGACGGCCGCCGCGCAGGCCGACGGCCACCGCGCCGCATCCCGCCATGCCGGCCCGGCCGGCATCGCCGGCTGGGTCCTGTTCGACTGGTCGATGCAGCCCTTCTTCACGCTGGTCACCACCTTCGTGTTCGGCCCCTTCTTCGCCGCCCGCGTCGCCGCCTCGGCCGCCGACGGCCAGGCGCTGTGGGGCTACGCGACCGCGGCGGCCGGCCTCGTCATCGCGCTGATGTCGCCGGTGCTCGGCGCGGTCGCCGACGCGAGCGGGCGGCGCAAGCCCTGGGTGATGGCCTTCGGCCTCCTGATGGCTGTCGGCTCGACCGCGCTCTGGTGGGCGATCCCCGGCACGCCGGGCGCGGTTGCGATCGGCCTCCTGGGCTTTGCGATCGGGACGATCGGGGCGGAATTCGCGACCGTCTTCAACAATGCCATGATGCCCGGCCTGGTGCCGAAGGAACGGCTCGGCCGCCTCTCCGGCCTCGGCTGGGCCTGCGGCTATGTCGGCGGGCTGATCAGCCTTGTGTTGACGCTCGGCTTCCTGTCGGCGAGCCCGGAGACCGGCCGGACCCTGCTCGGCTTCGGGCCGCTGTTCGGCCTCGATCCGGCCACCGGCGCCGGCGACCGCGCCACCGGCCCGCTTTCCGCCGTCTGGTTCTTCGTCTTCGTCCTGCCGATGCTCATGTTCACGCCCGATAGGCCCGCGACCGGGCTCGGCCTGCGGGCCGCGATCCGGCACGGCCTCGCCGAACTGCGCGTCACGCTCGCCGCCCTGCGCCGCGACGAGCGCAACCTGATGCGCTTCCTGATCGCCAACATGATCTATACCGACGGCCTCGCCGCACTGTTCGCCTTCGGCGGCATCTATGCGGCCGGCGTGTTCGGCTGGACGACGATCGAGATCGGCATCTTCGGCATCCTGTTGACCATCACCGGTACGATCGGTGCCTGGCTCGGCGGCCGTCTCGACGACCGGCTCGGCTCCAAGGCCGTGGTCGCCGGCGCGCTGACCGTGCTGATTGCCGCCACGATCCTGATCGTCTCGATCGACGGCGGCCATATCCTGTTCGTGCTGCCCGCCGCCGGCCCGGTGCCGGGCGACGGCCTGTTCGCCTCGACGCCCGAGCGGCTCTATGTGGCGCTCGGCTGCGTGATCGGCCTCGTCTCCGGTCCGATGCAGGCCGGTTCGCGGACCTTGCTGGCCCATCTGGCCCCGGCCGAGCGGATCGGCCAGTTCTACGGCTTGTTCGCGCTGTCCGGCAAGGTGACCAGCTTCGCCGGCCCATTGGCGGTCGCCTTCGTCACAGACATCTCGGAAAGCCAGCGCGCCGGCGCCTCGGTGCTGCTCGCCTTCTTTGCGGTCGGCCTCTGGCTCCTCGCCGGCACCGCGGCGCGGCGGGCATAGCCGGGATTTGGCCCCGGGTTCGCTCCATTGGGGCGACGAGGGTGTCTAGCCCACCCGAATCAAAACCGGGGCCTTTGGCCCCGGTCGGTCGTCACAGCCACGGGGCGCCGCCGGTCCGGTCGTTGCAGACCGGACGGCCTAGCGCGTCAGTGCCAGTAGCAATGCTTGCGATGGTGGCGCCAGTAGCAGTGCTTGTGACCGTGCAGGCGCGGACCGCCGACATAGGCGCCGATCGCGCCGCCGACGATCGCACCGGGCGGACCGGCAACCACGGCGCCGACGCCGCCGCCGATGGCGGCTCCGGTCAGGGTCCGCTCGGAATGGGCCGACGCGGCCGAAGTCATCGCGATCGAGGCCGCGATCGCCGCGGCGGCAAAAAGAACACGCATGAGAGGCTCCTGTCGAGATCGTTTCCTGTCCAGGGGTAACGCACCGTCTTGGGCGGAGTTCCCCGCGTTTCGGCACTTGGACCAACAAACGATAGCCTGACAGTTGCCGGCACGCCAGCCACCGCGCGAACGACGGCATGGGACGGCCTGGATCGGCCTCAATGGCGGAAGTGGCGCATGCCCGTGAAGGCCATGGCGATGCCGGCCTTGTCGGCCGCCTCGATCACCTCGTTGTCGCGCATCGATCCGCCCGGCTGGATGACCGCGGTCGCGCCGGCAGCGACGATCGTCTCCAGCCCGTCGGCGAAGGGGAAGAAGGCATCGGACGCCGCGACCGACCCTTCCGTCAGCGGCCGGTCCAGCCCGGCGGCCTTGGCGGCCTCGGTCGCCTTGGAGACGGCGATACGGGCGGAATCGACCCGGCTCATTTGGCCGGCGCCGATGCCGACGGTGGCGCCGTCCTTGACGAACACGATGGCGTTCGACTTGACGTGCTTGACCACCCGGAACGCGAAGGCCATGTCCTTCTCCTCGCCGCCGGTCGGCTGGCGGCGGGTCTTCACCTCCAGGTCGATGTCGTCGACCGTGCCGTAGTCGCGCGTCTGGGCGAGGAAGCCGCCGGCGACCGTCTTCACCGTCAGCCCCATCTCGGCCGGCTTGGGCAGGCCGCCGGCCAGCAGGAGGCGGAGGTTCTTCTTCGCCGCCACGATCGCCTTGGCCTCGTCGGTGGCATCGGGCGCGATGATCACCTCGGTGAAGATTTTGACGATCTCCTCCGCGGCTTCCGCATCGAGCGTCCGGTTCAGCGCCACGATGCCGCCGAAGGCGGAAACCGGATCGCAGGCGAGCGCCTTCAGATAGGCATCCTTCAGGGTCTTCGCCTCGGCCACCCCGCACGGATTGGCATGCTTGATGATGGCGACGGCGGCGGTCCGCTTCGGGTCGAACTCGGCGACCAGCTCGTAGGCCGCGTCGGTATCGTTGATGTTGTTGTAGGAGAGCGTCTTGCCCTGCAGCTGGGTGGCGGTGGTCACGCCGAAGCGCTTCTCGCCGGTCCGGTAGAAAGCCGCGAGCTGGTGCGGATTCTCGCCGTAGCGCATCACCTCGACCAGTTCGCCGCCGATCGCGCGATAGCGCGGATTCGGCTCGCCGAGCTGGTCGGCGAGCCAGTTGGAGACCGCCGCGTCATAGGTCGCGGTCCGGCCATAGGCGGCGAGCGCCAGCTTCTTGCGCAGGCGCAGGGTCGTCGTGCCGTCGCCGGCCTCGATCGCCGCCATCACGTCGGCATACTGCGCCGGGTCGACCACCACCGCCACATAGGCATGATTCTTGGCCGCCGCACGGATCATCGCCGGCCCGCCGATATCGATATTCTCGATCGCGGTCGCCCAATCGCTGGTCTTCGCGACGGTCTCCTGGAACGGATAGAGATTGACGACCAGGAGGTCGATCGCCCCGATGCCGTGCTCGGCCATCGCGGCGGCATGGCCCTCGTCGTCGCGGATGCCGAGCAGGCCGCCATGGACGCCGGGATGCAGGGTCTTGACGCGCCCGTCCATGATTTCCGGAAAGCCGGTCACGTCCGAAACGTCCTTCACCGCGAGACCGGCCGCCGCGATCGCCTTGGCGGTGCCGCCGGTGGAGATCAGCTCGACGCCGCGCGCCGCCAGGGCGGCGGCCAGATCGATCAGGCCGGTCTTGTCGGAGACGGACAGCAGGGCGCGGCGGACGGCGACCTGATCGGGCGCGGCGATGGACTTGGGCGCGACGGACATGGCGAACCTCGGACAGGCCGGGAGACCCCGGGAATGAAAGGAATTGCGCGCCCGATAGCACGAAACCGACAGGGGGCAAACCCGGCGGAAAGCCGGATGGCGGCGGGCGGCGTCAGGTGCGGCGCCGCGCGCCGTGCGGTTCCGCCGCGCGCAGGAAGGTCCAGCGGATTTCCGCCGGCGCCTTGCCGTTGACGACAAGCTGCAGGCTGCGCCGGGCCCCGTGCGGATCGGCGAGATAAACCGAATCCTCGACCGAGGCGGCGGTGCCGTCGACATGGAACTCCCAGGTCTCGCCGTCGGGCGCGGCGAGCATGATCGGCCCGCCTTCGAGCGGGGTCGCCTGGATCGACGGATGCAGATGGAAGCGGATGGCGAAGGGCGCGTGACCGCTGCGCCGGGTCCCCTCCTCGATCAGCCGGTCGCGCCCGTCGAGGCGATCGCCGGCCGGAGCGAGCCGGAGCGTGCGCTCGTGAATGAGGCCGAAGGCAAGCAGCCAGGCATCGTGCCGCGCGATCACCGCCACGGCGCCCTCATGCTCCTGCCGGTCGATCTCGACGCGCTGCGCGCCGGCGATCAGGACCCGCCCGGCCATGCGTTCGAGGACCCCCTCGGCGAAGCGTCCGGCAACCGCGTCCGCGACCGTCACGGTGGAATGGGCCGCGGTCCGCCGCGCGATGTCGCGCCACGGATCGCCGGTCCGCGGCGGGGCGCCGCAATTGACCACGAAACGGTTGCGCCCGCTCGAGAACTCGAAGGCGAGCGGCCCCGCATGCGCATCCCGGGCGTAGTCGGGCGGCGGCGGCCGGCCGCAGTCGACGATCACCACGGTGCGGTCGGCCTCCAGCCGCTGATAGCCGGAATGCGGCGCATTGCCGGGCGGGCGGCCGAGCGCGTCGTCATGGACCAGGACCGAGGCGACCAGGCTGACCGGCGTCACGCCCGCGCCGTTGAACAGGGCCAGCGCGCCGTCGCCGTGGCGGAAGAAGCGCAGCAGATGCATCATCCGGTCGATCGCGTTCATCACGCCGGAGGAGACCGGAATCCCACGCGCCGCATGCGCCTGGCGCAAGGGCAGCAGGTCCACCAGAATTTCGAGAAGGGCCGCAGGATTGCGTCCGACATGGCCGCCGTCGGGAAAGATCTGGCGGGCGAGTTCGTCGTCGAGCCGCTTCATCGCCGCCTTCACGCGCGGCCGGAAACTGTCCACCGCGACCGCCACGGCGACCAGCGCCACCGCGATCCGCAGCCGGCCGAGGCCGGGTGGAACCCGCTCGAAGGCATTGCGCAGCCGGCGGGCATGCAGGCCGATCGCCGCCATGAAGCGCCGATAGAAGGCGGCACTGCAGCCGTCGAGCAGCATCGGCGACTGCGCCAGGAAGGAAATCAGGCGGCGGCCGGCCACCTCGGGCTCCCAGGCGACCGGGTTGCGCAGCCCCTGACGCAGCCAGGCCTCGATCAGCGCCCGCGCCTCCCCATGCACCTCGGGCCCGCCGGCGGCGCGCAGATGGCGCAGCCAGCCGAACCCATGCAGCACCCGTTCCCACTCCGCCGAGACCGGCGGCGCGAGGAAAGGCGACTGGCCGAAGGTCTCGACCATCTGTCCGGAGAAGATGAAGCGGCCGGCCAGGATATCGTCGGCGACCGTCGGATCCGCGGTGCGGATGTCTGGCGGGGCGATCACCAGCCGATCGGCGGCCGACTCGAACGGACGCCCGGCACCGCGCGCCAGGGCGACGGCCGCGGCGAGCGACCGGCGGCCGGCTTCGCGCGCGATGAGAACGGCGGCGGCGACCCGAAGCGCTGTGTCCCCGGCCCGCATGGTCGGACCATTTCCCCCATAAGACTGACCGGAATCGAGCGGCCGGGCCTTGCCCGTGCTGCGCGCATCCGGAGTTTCGCATTGCCACGGCCAGCACGGGACGACCCGGACCATCCGGGCAGCCCCGCCGACGGTGTCGAATCGAAGTGCCGGTCCGCCCCCGACGAAAGTGCAGTCTAGTGGCGCGGGACCGGATCGCGCAATCGCGGCGGATCGGTTGCACACAAGACCATTCGGGCGGATCCGCAATTGCGAACATGCAGATAATTGCGAAACCCGCGCCGCGGCGCGGGTCCCGCAGGACCCGACGGGGTCAGGCCACGCGCACCAGACGCGCGGCGAAGAAGCCGTCGAGCCCGCCGAGCCGAAGGTCCTCGGCGGCCAGATGGCACGGTAGCGTGCGCATATCGCCGTCCCCGGTGATGCACTCGGCGAGCCCGCCGATTTCCTCAGCCTCGATCGGCCGGCGCCGGTAGTCGGGATGGGCCGCCAGGAAGGCGGCGATCTGGGCCTCGCCCTCCTCCGGTTCGAGCGAACAGGTGCAATAGACCAGCGTGCCGCCGGCCTTCACCCAGTCGGCCGCCCGACCGAGGATCGCCGCCTGGGTGGCGGCCAGCGCCGCGACATCGGCTTCGTCCTTCAGATAGGCCACATCCGGATGCCGGCGGATGGTGCCCGTCGCCGAGCAGGGCGCGTCGAGCAGGACCGCGTCATAGGGCTCGGCCGGGTCCCACGCCATCAGGTCGGCGACGACCGTCTCGACGCCGGTGAGCTTCAGGCGATCGAGATTCTGCGTCAGCCGCTTCAGGCGGTCCGCCGAGATGTCGACCGCCGTGACCTTGGCGCCGGCCAGCGCCAGGGCCGCAGTCTTGCCGCCGGGCGCCGCGCAGAGATCGGCGACCCGCTTTCCGGCGACACCGCCGAGGAGGCGCGCCGGCAGGGCGGCGGCGGCATCCTGCACCCACCAGGCGCCGTCCTCGAAGCCGTCGAGCTGCTCGACCGCGCCGCCGGCAGTGCGCCGCACCGTCCCGGTCGGCAGGACGATGCCGTCGAGGCGCTGCGCCCAGCCGGCCGGATCGCTCTTCACCGACAGGTCGAGGGTCGGTTCGGCCGCGTGCATGGTCGCGATGGCCTGGGCGCGTTCGGCGCCATAGGCCACGATCCAGCGCACCAACAGCCAGTCGGGCGTGTTCAGGCGGACGGGATCCTGGCTCTGCAGGATCTCGTCGCGGCGCCGGGCGAGCCCGCGCAGCACGCCGTTGATCAGTCCCTTCCAGGGGCGGCCGAGCCGGTCCTCGCCGGCGAGATCGACCGCCAGCGAGACGGCGGCATGGTCGGGCACATCCATGAACAGGAGCTGGGCCGCGCCGATGCGCAGGATGGCGCGGGCCCGCGCGGCCTTCTCGGGCAGCGGCTTGTCGATCAGGCGCGACAGCGCGTGGTCGATCTGGCCGAGCCGGCGCAGGGTGGTGCCGACCAGCGCGCGCACCAGCGCCCGGTCGCGCGGCTCCAGGCCGCGGAACGCGCCCTGCGCCGCCATGGCGTCGAGTTCCAGATCGAGCGGACGGCCGTTGTCGAGCACGCGCCCGATCAGATCGGTGGCCGCACGCCGCGCGGCCAGTCCGGGGATCGGCGGCAGCCCTGCCGGCTTGCCGGGAGCTTTCGGGCGAAAGGAGCCTCTCGGACGATCACGCGTCTCGGGCGCGCGGCTCATGCCCAGGGACCCCGGGGCGCGCCGCCGCCGACCGGCGGTACGGACGAGCGCCCGCGATTGCCGCCGGCGGTCGGGAAGCGGGCGCCGCCGAAGGCGCCGCCGTCATCTTCAGCCGACTTACCGCCCCAGGGACCGCGCGGGTCGCGACCGGGCGCACCGCCCGTCGGGGCCTGCGGGCCGCGCATGGAGCCGCCTCCGCCCCCGCCCCCGCCATAGCCGCCGCCGCCCATCTGGCGGTCGAGTTCGACCAGGGCGGCGATGCGGTTCTCGGTATTCGGATGCGTCGAAAACAGGTTGTCCATGCCCTGACCGGTCAGCGGGTTGATGATGAACATATGGGCCGTCGCCGGATTGGCCTCGGCATGCTGGTTCGGGATATGGGCCGCCTCGCCGGCGATCTTCTGCAGGGCCGAGGCCAGCCAGACCGGCCGGCCGCAGATCTCGGCGCCGAGCCGGTCGGCGGCATATTCCCGGGTCCGGCTGATCGCCATCTGCACGATCATCGCCGCGAAGGGGGCGACCACGGCCGCCAGGATGGCGCCGATCCAGTGGGTTCCGCCATTGTTGTCGCGGTTACCGCCGAAGAACATGCCGAAATTGGCCAGCATCGAGATGGCGCCCGCGATGGTCGCGGTGACCGTCATGATCAGCGTGTCGTGATTCTTGATATGCGCCAGTTCGTGCGCCATCACGCCGGCGACTTCCTCGGCGGTGAGCGAGTTGAGCAGGCCGGTCGTCGCCGCCACCGCGGCATTCTCCGGGTTGCGGCCGGTCGCGAAGGCATTGGGCTGATCCTCGTGGATCAGATAGACGCGCGGCATCGGCAGATTGGCGTTGTGGGCCAACTGCTGGATCATGCCGACCAGCTCCGGCGCGGTCGACATGTCGACCTCCTGGGCATTGTGCATGGAGAGCACCATGCTGCCCGAGTTCCAGTAGCTGAACAGGTTCATGCCCAGCGCCGCCACGAAGGCGACCAGCATGCCGGTCTTGCCGCCGACCAGGAATCCGACGCCCATGAACAGCGCGGTCATCGCTGCGAGCAGAAGAGCGGTGCGGAAATAGTTCATCGAGCGTCGGTCCTCGTGAGACGTGGCGGCATCGGGCGACACCGCGCCGGAAGCCCGGAATGAGCTGCCGGTTCGGCGGCGACCTTCGGCGGATGGCAAGCGGCCCCCAACGCTCTATATGATGGGAACCGACCCCGTCCACCGCAAGCGGCGCGGCCGGGACTTGCCCGGGCCGCCTGCCGAAGCCGGCGCGCCCGATCCGTGCTTCGCTCCCCAGACGCCCGACCGCCCGATAGGTTCCCGATGTCCGCCCCGACCGCCCCTGCCGCCGAGCCCGCCGCCGCCGCGCCGCGGCCCCGCTTCGAGGACCTGCCGCCGGCGGCCCAGCGCGCGCTGCGCGAAGCCGAGGAGCGTCGGCGAGCGACCGCGGCCGACGCGGCCGATCCCGGCCCGCGCGAGCTGAACGGCCGCAAGGGTCCGGAACCGGTCCGCTACGGCGACTGGGAGATGAAGGGCATCGCGGTCGATTTCTGACCGGGCGAGCGACCCGGCCCAAGATGACGCGGGGCCCGGTCGGCTGGAGCCAAGTGCGCTGCAGCCGACCGATCAGAACCCGCGGGATCGGGCGCCGGGCGCCTGCGGCGGCCGGCGCTCCGCCCGGGTCAGTCGAAAATCTCCTGCCCGTGCGCCGCCACATAGGCGGCCAGCCCGAGCGTATGCTCGCGCGACAGGCGCTCGGCGAGGTCCGGGTCGCGCTTCTCCAGCGCCTCGATGATGCCGAGATGATCCTGCATCGAGCGGCCGATGCGGTCGTCGCGGCCGATGGTCAGCTGGCGGATGCCGCGCACATGCAGGAGCAGGTTGTCGGTCATCTCGCCGAGCAGCTTCGAGCCGGAGATGCGGATGATCGTCTGATGGAAGACGATGTTGGCGCTCGAATAGTCGCCGAGATGTTCGGACGGCTTGTGGCTGTCGTCGAAACCCTCGAACAGCTTGCGCAGCCCCTTCAGCTCGTCGTCGGTGGCGTTGACGACGGCCAGACGCGCCGCCATGCTTTCCAGCGCCGCCCAGGCCTGGATCATCTCGACCACTTCGCGCTGGGTCTTGCGCAGCACCATGATGCCCCGGCGCGGCAGCGACTTGACGAAGCCCTCCTGCTCCAGCATCGCGACCGCCTCGCGCACCGGCGTCCGGCTGACGCCGAGCCGCTCGGACAGCTGCCGCTCGTCGATCCATTTCGGTTCGGGCGAGGAATAGATGTCCATGTTGGCGATGGCCTGCTTCAGCGCCACATAGACCTTGGTCTTGTAGGTCTGCTCCGGAGCGAAGCGTTCGATGACGAGATCGGGGGCCGGGGTCTCGGGGGCTGGCCAGCGCACAGGCGATTTCACGGGCGTTTCCTCAAAAGCCTGGAGCGCCCGGCATCCGATCGGACACGAAAGAGGCGCTCCGCCTTCATTCTTTTATGCTCGCCGGCGGGCGAGCGACGGCACCCGACGACAGGTCTCACCACGAACCCAATTCTGGCACGGGCGCCGGCCCCATGTCAGATCGTAGTGACCACGCACTCCGGATGCCGGCGTTGCGGCATCGGGGTCGGCCGGAACCCGTCCGGCGGAGCGATCCGTCGGACGGCACGGCGGCCGGAGCCACCGCGCGCGGCAGCTCCTGGCATCCCAGATTCAAACGTAACCGATGGCCGCCGCGCTGTCGAGCGGACGCCGCGCCATTCCGCCGGGATCCTTGGTCGCGGCCGCGTCCGGCTCAGCCATGGGCACCGAATTCGAGCGCGATCGCGGTGCCGATCGACAGGATGACCTTATAGACGGCCTCCATCGGGTCGATCATGCCCTCGGTGATGTCGGCATAGTGCGAGACGCGATCCTCCGGATAGGTGCGCGGCTCGTCGAGCGCGTAGCTGCCGATATCGGTCGCGTTGACCGGATAGGTGTCGCGCAGCATGGCGATCGCCTCCGGGATGCGCAGGCTGAAGACCAGCTCCATGATGTCTTCGCGGCTGACATCGTTGCGCGTCGAGAAGCGCGGCACGCGGGCGGCCATCAGGAACAGGTGCTGCAGGAGGGCCAGACGGAGGGCCTGCAGCAGCGCGATCCGGTCGCGCTCGTCGACCGCCTGGTCGTCGACCTTCAGCCCGACCATGGCGAACAGCCGATGCAGGTGGATCGCATCGAGGCGCATCGAGACGGCGAGCGCGTTGAGCGCCACCTCGCGGTCGTCGTTCTGCAGGAGCTGGGCGATGTAGAGGCAGGGCTCCGCCAGATGCTGCTCGGCCTCCGGATAGGGGCGCGAGGACCAGAACGCCGGATCGTACAGATTGGCGAAGGCGGACAGGCACTTGATCGAGGCGAGCCGCTTCACGTGGACGACCAGCCCGGTCAGCCGGCGCAGCCGGTCGGAGGAGGCGTAGGTCTCGGCGAAGCGGTCCTCGTCGCCCTTCACGGCGGTGCCGAAGCCGGCGACCACATTCACCGGATAGCCGAGCTGCTGCAGCATCGCATTGTGCGGAATCGCGCGGATGCGCCGGATCTGATGCACCTCGCCGCCGGAAACGTCGAACTGGCGGCGCGACTTGCGCGAGCCGGTCTCGTTCAGGAGCCCCTGCGCGAAGGAGCCGAGCGCCCGGTGGTAGGAGCGATCCTCCAGCATGGTGTCGTGGTAGGCGGCCAGCCGGCGGAAGAAATCGAGCGAGAAATTGGTGTGGGCGTAGAGCAGGTCCTTGTCGGCCCGGTCGACCCAATAGGCGTCGGCCTCGACCAGACGGGTGATCGTCGCCAGCGACAGTTCCGGCGTCTGGAAATGCGTGTAGCCGTCGCCGCCCTGGAACGAGACCTCGTGGTAGAGCCTGAGGCCCCGATCGGCGAACTGGCGCCGCGCCCAGGGGCTCATGACATAGTAGGCGCGGTCCTCGAACCCGGCCGGATGGGCGCCGCGGCCGGCGCTTTCGCCATGGGTGTCGAAGACCAGAACCTCGACATCCTGCAGCCCGTGCCGCTCGACCGCGCGCGCCAGATGGCCGTGCACCCGCTCGATCGCCAGCACGGCGGTGATCTGGCCCATGAAGCGGCCGGCATCCGAGAAGCCGGTCTGGATCGCCAGCCGGCCGCGCCGTCGCACCTGCTCTCGATACTGCTCGTTCTCGAACATCACGTCGAAGAAGCGCGCCGCGCCCTCGAGCGCCTTCGGGGTCTCGAACAGCGGCGAGACGTCGAGCTTGTCGGCGATGTTGAACAGACGGGCGAAGTAGGAGGCGCACAGCACGGTCGCCGGCGTCTCGCATTCGGCGATCAGGAAGCGGATGGTGGAATCCGCATCGATATGCTTCAGGATCTGCGCGGCGAGCAGGAACTGCCGCATCGCCGTCTTGGTCTCGATGTCGATCGAGCCGAAATTGATCGCCAGCGGCTTGGAATCGCGCATCAGCGCGCCGAGCCGTTCGATCATCGAGCGGCCGTTGAAATGGTCGTCCGAGTCGAGATGCAGATGATGGCGCAGCGCGTTGTGCAACTGCGTGGCGTTGATGCGCAGATGCACCTCGCCGACGCCGAAGGAGAGCGATTCCATCTCGCTGAGGAGGGCCACCAGGCGCACCGCGGTGTCGTCGGAGGCGCGGTCAGCGATGCGCTGCAGGTCCTTCACGAAGGGGGCGATCCGGACCGCCTTGTTGGGGTGGTCGCCGGTCATGCTGTTGGCCGCCGCCGCGACCGCGGCCGGATCGAGCTTGTCGGCCGAGAAGCCGGCCAGCGCCCGTTCGGTCGCCGCCCGCGTCCAGGACAGGCGCGAGGCCAGCGCCTCCAGGTCGTCGGCGACCTGTGGCTCGCCCTGACTCAGCTCCGCGATGCGGATCAGTTCCTGCTCGTAGCGTCCGATCTGGCGGATCTTCTCGATCAGCCGGAAGCGGAAGGAATCGACCCAGCGGATGTCGGTGCGGCCGTCGAGATCGTAGCCGACCCAGGTGCCGAGCCCGACATAGCCGATCCGGGCGTGGCGCCAGCCGGCATGGCCGCGCTCGCGCAGGATTTCGATCGAGGCGCCGGCGAATTCGTTCAGCGCCGTCTTGGCGCGGTCGAGCGCCGCCATCGCGGCCTCGTGCTCGTCGGTCAGCGTGATGCGCTTGTCCGGGCCGATCAGGCCGGCCGGCACGGTTTCCGCCTCGCCCGAGGCGATCGCCGCCAGGGTCTTGCGCAGCGGCGTCGACAGAAGAAAGGTCGGATGCGCCGTGAAGACGATGCCGAGGGTGCGGCGCGCCAGCCGGTTGAGCGCCTCGGGGGTGACCGGGCCGTCGCCGATCAGGCGCAGGATCGCGGCCTTCAGGCGTGTGCGGTTCTCGACCAGATCGACCGGCCCGACATGGGCGGCGAGCCGCTCGGCCCGCGCGGTCAGGCTCTCCCGGCACAGATCGTCGGCCAGCGCGAACAGGTCCTTGCGGCCGATATCGCCGGATTCAAGCTGGCGCGACAGCTCGAAGGCGAGCTGGCTGACCGGATTGTACTTCGGCTCGTTGCGCACGCGCGAGCGGCATTCCTCGAGCCGCTTGCGGCAGAATTCCACGAGGCTCGGAGCGGAGGTGGCGCCGATTTCGGCGGTCTTCCCGAGGGGCCGATTCATGTCGTCCTCCATCCATGAGGCGAGGCGCCGGCCCCGCGCATCCCGTATCCTTCAAAGGTGGTACCGGGAAGCCGACATGCCGTCATCATGCATTGTTGCAAGATCTGCCTAAAATGGGTGCGTCATGTTGAATGGGCATCGGAAGGAATGCCACTCCCCGATTCAAGTCATGGCGGCCGGGGCGCGACCGAAATCGGCGCCCCGGGCCGGGTTCGTCACGACACCTTGCGGGCTCCTTCGGCCAGCAGTTCGACCAGCGTGCGGCCGAGCCGCGCCGGCGACGGCGAGACGCGGATGCCGGCCTCTTCCATGGCGGCGATCTTGTCCTCCGCACCGCCCTTGCCGCCGGCGATGATCGCCCCGGCATGACCCATGCGGCGGCCCGGAGGCGCCGTGCGGCCGGCGATGAAGCCGACCGTCGGCTTCCAGCGGCCGCGGCGGGCCTCGTCCTTCAGGAACTGCGCCGCATCCTCCTCGGCCGAGCCGCCGATCTCGCCGATCATGATGATCGACTCGGTCTTCGGATCGGCCAGGAACAGTTCGAGCACGTCGATGAATTCCGTGCCCTTGACCGGATCGCCGCCGATGCCGACCGCCGTCGTCTGGCCGAGGCCTTCGCGGGTGGTCTGGAACACCGCCTCGTAGGTCAGCGTGCCGGAGCGCGACACGATGCCGACCGACCCGCGCTTGAAGATGTTGCCCGGCATGATGCCGATCTTGCATTCGCCGGCGGTCATCACGCCCGGGCAGTTCGGCCCGACCAGACGCGACTTGGAGCCGGTCAGCGCGCGCTTGACCTTGACCATGTCGAGCACCGGAATGCCCTCGGTGATGCAGACGATCAGCGGGATCTCGGCGTCGATCGCCTCGCAGATGGCGTCCGCGGCGCCGGGCGGCGGCACGTAGATGACGCTGGCATCGGCCCCGGTGCGGGCCTTGGCCTCGGCGACGGTGTCGAACACCGGCAGGCCGAGATGGGTCGAGCCGCCCTTGCCGGGCGAGGTGCCGCCGACCAGACGGGTGCCGTAGGCGAGCGCCTGTTCGGAATGGAAGGTGCCGGTCTTGCCGGTGAAGCCCTGGGTGATGACCCGGGTCTCGGAATGGATCAGGACGGACATCAGTGGGCTCCCTGGCTGGCGGCTGCACCGCTGGCGGCCGTGCCGCCAACCGCGGCAACGATCTTCTGCGCGGCGTCGTCGAGATCGTCGGCCGGGATCACGTTGAGGCCGGACTCGCGGATGATCGTCTTGCCGAGATCGACATTGGTGCCTTCGAGGCGCACCACCAGCGGCACGGCAAGGCCGACATCGCGCACCGCCGCGATCACGCCCTCCGCGATCACGTCGCAGCGCATGATGCCGCCGAAGATGTTGACCAGGATGCCCTTCACGGCCGGATCGGCGGTGATGATCTTGAACGCCGCCGTCACCTTCTCCTTGGTCGCGCCGCCGCCCACGTCGAGGAAGTTCGCCGGCGCGGCGCCGTAGAGCTTGATGATGTCCATGGTCGCCATGGCGAGGCCGGCGCCGTTGACCATGCAGCCGATGGTGCCGTCGAGGGTGATGTAGTTGAGATCGTATTTGGAGGCCTCGATCTCCTTGGCGTCCTCCTCGGTCTCGTCGCGCAGCGCGGCGATGTCGGGATGGCGGTAGATCGCATTGCCGTCGAAGGCGATCTTGGCATCGAGGCAGCGCAGCTGGCCGTCCTTGGTGACGATCAGCGGGTTGATCTCCAGCATGCTCATGTCCTTGGCGACAAAGGCCGCATAGAGCCTGGCCACCAGGCGCTCGGCCTGCTTGGCGAGATCGCCGGAGAGTTTCAGCGCATCCGCGACGCGCCGGCCGTGCTGGGGCAGGATGCCGGTCGCCGGATCGACCGAGAAGGTCACGATCTTCTCCGGCGTGTCGTGGGCGACATCCTCGATATTCATGCCGCCTTCGGTCGAGACCACGAAGGCGACGCGCGCGGTGGCGCGATCGACCAGCATGGAAAGGTAGAACTCCTTCTCGATCGCGGAGCCCTCCTCGATATAGAGCCGGTTGACCTGCTTGCCGGCCGGGCCGGTCTGCACGGTGACCAGCGTGTTGCCGAGCATCTGGTGCACGAAGGCCTCCGCCTCGGCGGCCGATTTGGCCAGCCGGACGCCGCCCTTCTCGCCCGCGGCGGCTTCCTTGAAGCTGCCCTTGCCGCGGCCGCCGGCATGGATCTGCGCCTTCACGACCCAGATCGGGCCGCCCAGTTGCGCCGCGGCCGAACCGGCCTCCCCGGCCGCAAGCACCGGATAGCCGGTCGGCACCGGCACGCCGAAGTCCTTCAGCACCGCCTTGGCCTGGTATTCGTGGATGTTCATCGTTGCGGTCCTCCCTGCCGGACCCGACGGACCGGCATTATCCTTCGGTCAACCACGCCGGCACGATGCGCGTGCCGGGGGTCGGATCTTCATCGAAGCTGAAATCCTCGCGCGTCAGGATGGCGCCGCGACGAGGTTTCGATGGCCCCTTTTCACAAGTTCCTTCTGGCGCTCACGGTGGTGGTGGGCTTCGGCTTCGTGGTCCAATGGAACACGCTGCGCATCTGGACGGCGCGCGGCGGCTGGGTCGCGGCCGAAGACCTGGTCATCGTCGACACCGCGTGCCGGGCCGGCCGGCGCTCGACGCAGAAGCTGGATTGCACCGTCTCCTACCGCCCGGTCGCCGGCGGAGAGATCGAGACCTATCAGATGTATGTGCCGCACGAGGGCGCCCGGCCGCAGCAGATGTGGCGCTCGCGCGGCGAGGCCGGCCTGGTCGCACCCGATCTCGCGGTGACGACGCTGCCGGCCAGGCTGCGGATCCTCTATCTCCAGCTCGGCCTGGACCTCGCGCTGATCCTCTTCGGCCTCGGCTGGGCGTCCGTCCGCTACGGCTGGTTCCGTTCCGAGACCGCGCCGGCGCCCGAGACCGAGACGTGGCAGCCGCGGCCCGCCTCTTCGAGCGCCCCGATGCCCGAACCTGCAACCCGCGGCTTCGGCCGGCGTGGAGTGACCTCGCCGTGACGCTCTCGACCGACTTCCTGATCTTTCTGGCGCTCGTCGCCGTGGCCGTCGCGCTGTGGAACGGTGTCGGCACCGGCTCGGGCGTCTGGAGCGACGGCTGGGGCGGCGGCGATCTCGGCGACGGCGGGGGTGGTGACTGCGGCAGCGGCGACGGCGGCAGCTGCGGCGACTGAGCCGCCCCGCCGCCTCACCGCGGCCGGTCGGAACGGGGCGCCCCGAAACGGAGGCGCCCCGCTTTCGTTCAGAGCAGGCCGGCGCCGCGGGCCCACTTGTACTTGGCGCCCAGCACCTCGACCGGCAGTTCGGTCGAGTAGGCATAGGCCGGCACGCCGTGGGCGTAGAGATATTCGGCGGCCTCCTCGACCTGCACGTCGCCGGCGAGCGAGGCGACGATCGGCTTCTCGATGCCGAGCGCCTTCATCTCCTCCTTCACCTCGACGACCAGCTTGGCGAAGACCATCGGCGGGGTGATGATCGTGTGCCAGTAGCCCAGGATGATCGCGTGGATCCGGTCGTCCTGCAGGCCGAGCTTGATGGTGTTCTTGTAGGTGGTCGGCGGCTCGCCGCCGGTGATGTCGACCGGGTTGCCGGCCGCACCGAAGGGCGGGATGAACTTGCGGAAGGCGGCATCCAGGTCGTCCGGCATCGACATGAGCTGCAAGCCGTTGTCGACGCAGGCGTCGGAGAGCAGCACGCCCGAGCCGCCGGCACCGGTGATGATGACCACGTTCTCGCCCTTGGGCGTCGGCATGACCGGCACGCCGCGGGCGAATTCGAGCAGCTGGCGCAGCGAGCGGGCGCGAATGACGCCGACCTGCTTGAAGACGTCCTCGTAGATCTTGTCGTTGCCGGCGAGCGCACCGGTATGCGACGAGGCGGCCTTCGCGCCCGCCGAGGTGCGGCCGGCCTTGAGCACCACGACCGGCTTCTTCTTGGAGACGCGGCGCGCGACCTCCGCGAAGGAGCGGCCGTCCTTCAGATCCTCGCAATGCTGCGCGATGATCTTGGTGTTGTCGTCCTGCTCGAAGAAGGTCAGCAGATCGTCCTCGTCGAGATCCGACTTGTTGCCGAGGCCGACGATCGCCGAGACGCCCATCTTGGCCGAGCGCGAGAAGCCGATGATCGCCATGCCGATGCCGCCCGACTGGGACGACAGGGCGGCGGAGCCCTTCACGTCATAGGCGGTGCAGAAGGTCGCGCAGAGATTGGCCGGCGTATAATAGAAGCCGTAGATGTTCGGCCCCATCAGGCGGATATTGTACTTGCGCCCGATCTCCTGGATCTCGCGCTGGCCTTCCTCGTTGCCGGTCTCGGCAAAGCCCGACGGGATCAGCACGGCGCCCGGAATGGCCTTCTCGCCGCATTCGATCAGGGCGGCGGCGACGAACTTGGCCGGAATGGCGAAGACGGCGGCATCGATGACGCCCGGCACGTCCTTGACCGACCGGTAGGCCTTGTAGCCGAGGATCTCGTCGGCTTTCGGATGGATCGGGTAGATCTGGCCCTTGTAGCCGCCGTTGATGAGGTTCTTCATCACGGAGTTGCCGATCTTGCCGTCCTCCGAGGAGGCGCCGATCACCGCCACGGCCGCCGGCTTCATGATCCGGTTCATCGAGGTGACGATCTCGTCCTGGCTCGGACGATGCCGCGCCGGGGCCGGATCGAAGTCGACCACGATGCGCACGTCGGCCGCGATGGCGCCGGACTTGGTCGCGAAGACCGGGTTGAGGTCGAGTTCGACGATCTCGGGGAAGTCGGTGACCAGCTGCGACACGCGCACGATCATGTCGGACAGCGCCTCGCGGTCGACCGGGTCGCCGCCGCGCACGCCGTGCAGCATCTCGGCCGCCTGGATGCCGTCGAGCATGGACAGGGCATCGGCCTTGGTGGCCGGCGCCAGGCGGAAGGTGATGTCCTTGAGGACCTCGACCAGCACGCCGCCGAGGCCGAAGGCGACCAGCTTGCCGAAGGAGCCGTCGGTGATCGAGCCGATGATCACCTCGGTGCCGCCGGTCAGCATCTGCTGGACCTGGACGCCGTCGATGCGGGCGTCGGCCTTGTAGGCCTTGGCGTTGGCGAGAATCTTGTCGTAGCCGGCGCGGACCTCGTCGGCCGACTTGACGCCGACCAGCACGCCGCCGGCCTCGGTCTTATGCAGGATGTCGGGCGAGACGATCTTCAGGACGACCGGCAGGCCCATCCGGGTCGCCAGCGCCACGGCCTCGTCGGCCGAGGTGGCGACGCCTTCCTGCGGCACCGCGATGCCGTAGGCGTCGCAGACGATCTTGCCTTCCGGCGCCGTCAGCGCGGTGCGGCCGGAGGCCTTCACCTGGTCGAGCACGGCGCGGACGGTCGCGTTCTGCGCGTCGGACAGTTTCGGCTGCATGTTCATGATGTTCCTCCCTCGAGGCGGCCGAGGCATGACTCGGCGCTATGGGTCGAGCGATCCGCCGAAGTTCGGGATGCGGTCCCGCTTCGGGCTCTTGCTTGTGATCGATTGGCATTTGGCATGCCAGATGCGACGAAAGTCAAGCCCGGAAGCGCCGACTTGTCGCACTTTCGATGCTGCACCGCGGCAAGTCGTCGCAAATTCGAGGCGATCGCCTCGCCGGCGAAGACGCACGCGGTCGCGACCGCGATCTCGGACCGCGGCCGACGGCCATCAGGATTTCTCATGGCTTCGGGGGGCGCGCAGGTCGGCCGCGCCATGTCCGGGCGGTGGACAGGGGCGGCGGTGCGCTGGGTGGCGGGCGCTGGCGTCGGGCCGACGGCGCCGGGACAGAAAAGCCCGCCGTCCGGGGACGACGGGCTTTCGGGATTTTCACACCGTGGAGGCGATCAGGCGGCGGCGCCGACCGGGCCCATCTCGGCCTGGCCTTTCCGGATGACGCCCGCCCGCCAGGGCTTCAGCACGGCGATGGCGAGCAGCGAGGCGAGGATGTTGGCGCCCGCGGCGATCAGGAAGACCGCATCCCAGGTGCCATGGCTCTGCTGCATCGCGTTGGCGAAAGGCACCAGAAGCGCGGCCGTGCCCTTGGCGGTGTAGAGCAGGCCGGCATTGGTGGCGGCGAATTTCGACCCGAAGGTATCCGTGCAGGTCGACGGGAACAGCGAGTAGATCTCGCCCCAGGCGAAGAACACGAAGCCCGACAGGAGCACGAACCAGACCGGATCGTGGCCCCAGAGATAGAGCAGATAGATGCCGATGCCTTCCATGCCGAAGGCGATGAACATGGTGTTCTCGCGCCCGATCTTGTCCGAGACCCAGCCGAAGAAGGGACGGGTCAGGCCGTTCAGGATGCGGTCGAGGGTGGCCGCGAAGGTCACGGCCGCCATGGTGACGCCCATCAGGGTGACGGGGGTCTTGTCGATATGCAGGTCGGCGGCGATCGGCTTCAGGTTGGCGGTGACCATCAGGCCGCCGGCGCCGACGATGACGAACATGAAATACATCAGCCAGAAGATCGGCTGGCGCAGCACCTCGGCCGGCGAATAGTTGCGGCGGGTCTGCACGACGGCGGCATTGACCACCGGCGGCGGGACCTGGCCGGTCTTGGGCGAGAGCAGGAACATCGCCATGATCACGACGATGACGCCCTGGCCGATGCCGAAGGAGAAGAACGCGGCCTGGAAGCCCTTGTCGGCGATCATCGCCTGGATCGGGGCGACGGTCAGTGCGGAGCCGGCGCCGAAACCGGCGGCCGTGATGCCGGCGGCGAGGCCGCGCTTGTCCGGGAACCATTTCAGGGCGTTGCCGACGCAGGTGCCGTAGACGCCGCCCGCGCCGATGCCGGCGACGACCTGGCCGACATAGAACATGGTCAGCGTGGTCGCGTAGGAATTGATCACCCAGCCGGCGGCGCACAGCACGCCACCGAAGACGACCACGACGCGCGGGCCGTATTTGTCGACGAACCAGCCCTCGACCGGCACGAGCCAGGTCTCGAACAGGACGAACAGGGTGAAGGCCCACTGGATCGCGTCGCGGTTCCAGCCGAACTGCTTCTGGATGTCGGGTACGAAAAAGGTCCAACCGTATTGAAGGTTGGCGATCATGGTCATGCAGACCACGCCGATGACGAGTTGGGTCCAACGGAATCCGTCGCTGACGCGCGCAGACGCGGCCTCACCCTGTGCCGATATGGGCATGTCCGTCCCTCGTGTTTATCGATTTGTTCTGGTGCTGGACGGTCTTTCGCCGTCCGGTCGCGACCATCTTGGTATGATGTATGCCAGCGTTGCAATGGGGTCTCGATCGTGGACCGAAACCCGGACATCGAAAATTTCAAACGATTCGAGGGTCGAACCCGTTCGCCGGGGCCCTAAGGCCCCGCCACGACGCGCAGTTTTGACGAGTATTGCTGTTTGTGCATGGCTGATATGCATTTTTCGATATTTGGTGCGGCACGCCCCGACGCAAGTCCCGAGGGCGACCTTCAGGATCCCGGATTCTTCCGATAATACAGGTCTTTACCGTAAACCGGGCAAAGAAAAGCCCCGGACGGTGGAACACACCGGCCGGGGCAGTGGGTCTTGGGAGGATGGAAATCGGATCGGACCGCCGGGAGGACGGGCGGATCTAAAGACCGAACGGAACCGTCCGGCCGGAGCGCTGATCGGCGGCGGCGATCGCCCGCAGGAAGGCGCGGAAGCCGGCGGCGATGCGGTCGGCGACGGACGGCTGGCGGTAGCCCAAGGTGGCGATGGTCGACATGGGGTTTGGCCTCTGTTGGGACGGCACCGGTTCAGGCGGCGCCGTCGTGAACATGGTAATTACTGGCATGCCAGATGCCACCGAACCAGTCAGGCTTTCGCAGACCTGACTATGCATTTTTGCAATGCACAACAATTGCTGCAATGCATTTCGCACAGCCTTCGTTGACACTTGGCATCTGGCATGCCACAAAACGTCGAAAGCGGCAAAGTGACGCCCCTGCCGCCCATCCCCGAAGGGGACAGGCCGCGCCGTGGATCGGTACGGCCGACGATGCGGGGGAAGTCGCTCCTGACCAGACTTGAGCGCCGCCAGGGACCCGACCGACAAGAAGGCGGGCCGGCACGACATATCGGAGGAAGAACGCTCATGGCCACCATCGCTACGATGCCGACCGCGGTCGGCATGTCCACGGCCGAAGACACCCTGAAGGCCAAGACCAAGGACGGCAGCGTCATTTCCGGCGGCCATCTGGTCGCCAAGGCGCTCAAGGCCGAGGGCGTCGACACGATCTTCACGCTGTGCGGCGGCCACATCATCGACATCTATGACGGCTGTCTCGACGAGGGCATCCGCATCGTCGACGTGCGCCACGAGCAGGTCGCCGCCCATGCGGCCGACGGCTACGCCCGCCAGACCGGCAAGCTCGGCTGCGTCGTCACCACCGCCGGCCCGGGCTGCACCAATGCGGTCACCGGCGTCGCCACCGCGTTCCGGTCCGAGAGCCCGGTGCTGCATATCGGCGGCCAGTCGGCCCTGTCGCAGTGGAAGATGCAGGGCCTGCAGGACCTGCCCCATGTCGACATGATGAAGCCGATCACCAAGTTCGCCTCGACGGTCATGTCGACCGAGCGCATCGCCGACATGGTCTCGATGGCCGCGCGCGAGTGCTTCGCCGGCGCCTACGGACCGTCCTATCTGGAAATCCCCCGCGACGTGCTCGACCGGGAAATCCCGAACGAGCGCGCCGTCCTGCCGAAGCCCGGCCACTACCGCGCCTCGGTCCGCTCGATCGGCGATCCGGCCGACATCGAGAAGCTGGCCGACATCCTGGTCAATGCCGAACGTCCGGCGATCCTGTTCGGCCAGCAGGTCTGGGCGGCCCGCGGCCAGGACGAGGCCATCGCGCTGATCCGCGGCCTCGACATCCCGGGCTACTTCAACGGCGCCTCGCGCGGCCTGCTGCCGCCCGGCGACCCCCACCACTTCGACCGCACCCGGACGCTGGCCTTCTCCAAGGCCGACGTGGTCGTCATCATCGGCACCCCGTTCGACTTCCGCATGGGCTACGGCAAGCGCATCAACGTGCCGACGCTGGTGCAGATCGACCAGGGCTACAACATGGTCGGCAAGAACCGCGACATCGACCTCGGCATCGCCGGCGATCCCGGCGCGGTCTGCAAGGCGGTTCTGGAGGCCTGCTCGGGCCGGATCAAGAACGACAAGCGCCAGGCCCGGCAGCAGTGGATGAAGATGCTCGCCGAGCAGGAAGAGGTCGCCTACCAGAAGGTGCTGCCGCTCCTGAAGTCGGACCAGAATCCGATCCATCCCTACCGGGTCGCCTACGAACTGAACGAGTTCCTCGGCGAGGACACCATCTATATCGGCGACGGCGGCGACGTGGTCACCATCTCGGCCCAGGCGGTGCGTCCGCGCGGCCCCGGCCAGTGGATGGATCCGGGCGCGCTCGGCTCGCTCGGCGTCGGCACCGGCTTCGCGCTGGCCGCCAAGCTGGCCAATCCGAACAAGGAAGTGCTCTGCTACTACGGCGACGGCGCCTTCTCGATGACCGCCTTCGACATGGAGAGCTGCGACCGGTTCCACGCGCCCTACCTGGCGGTGATCGGCAACAACTCGGCCATGAACCAGATCCGCTACGGCCAGATCGCCAAGTATGGCGAGCAGCGCGGCAATGTCGGCAACAAGCTCGGCGACGTGGAATTCTCCAAGTTCGCCCACATGCTCGGCAACCATGGCGAGGAGGTCCGCGAGGCCTCCGAGATCCAGCCGGCGCTGCGCCGCGCCCGTGAGGCGATCGCCCGCACCGGCCGCTCGGCCGTGGTCAACATCTGGGTCGACCCGAACGAATACGCGCCGGGCACCAAGAACCAGACCATGTACAAGTGAGGCAACGGCCGGGTCGCCCGCAACGGCGCGACCCGGCCGACGTCCCGGTTCCGGCGCCGGCGCGTCCGTCGGCACGGGTTCGGCCGCGCCCGCCAGCCCCGCCCCGGCCGCCCCGGCCGCCCCGGCCGCCTGAGACAATCGGGCGCCCGTCTTCGTCCCTGGCCGTCCCGACATGGGTGGTATACCTTATGTCAGATGAGGCGGCCGCAACGAGGCCGAAGAGCCTCGACCCTACCGACACCGACTCGAACCGGGAGGTTCCCATGGTCAAAGCCCTGGAAGGCGTCAAGATTCTGGATTTCACCCACGTGCAGTCGGGTCCGACCTGCACGCAGCTGCTGGCCTGGTTCGGCGCCGATGTGATCAAGGTCGAACGGCCCGGCTCCGGCGACATCACCCGCGGCCAGCTGATCGACGTGCCCGGTGCGGACAGCCTCTATTTCACGATGCTGAACCACAACAAGCGCTCGATCACGCTCGACACCAAGAACCCGCAGGGCAAGCGCGTCCTGGAGGAGATGGTCAAGACCTGCGACGTGATGGTCGAGAACTTCGCCCCCGGCGTGCTCGACCGCATGGGCTTCACCTGGGAGCGCATCCAGGAGCTCAACCCGCGCATGATCGTGGCCTCGATCAAGGGCTTCGGCCCGGGTCCCTACGAGGATTGCAAGGTCTACGAGAATGTCGCCCAGTGCACCGGCGGCTCGGCCTCGACGACCGGCTTCCGCGACGGCCTGCCGCTGGTCACCGGCGCCCAGATCGGCGACAGCGGCACCGGCCTGCATCTCGCCCTCGGCATCGTGACGGCGCTCTACCAGCGCACCCATACCGGCCGCGGCCAGAAGGTCACCTGCGCGATGCAGGACGGCGTGCTCAACCTGTGCCGCGTCAAGCTGCGCGACCAGCAGCGCCTCGACCACGGCCCGCTCGAGGAATACAGCCAGTTCGGCGAGGGCATCCCGTTCGGCGATGCGGTGCCGCGCGCCGGCAACGACTCCGGCGGCGGCCAGCCGGGCCGCATCCTCAAGTGCAAGGGCTGGGAGACCGACCCGAACGCCTACATCTACTTCATCACCCAGGCCCCGGTCTGGGAGGCGATCTGCGACGTAATCGGCGAACCCGGCTGGAAGACCGACCCGCTCTTCGCCAAGCCGAAGGCCCGCCTGCCGCGGCTCAACCAGATCTTCGAGCGCATCGAGCATTGGACCATGTCCAAGACCAAGTTCGAGGCCATGGAGATCCTGAACCAGTACGACATCCCCTGCGGCCCGATCCTGTCGATGAAGGAACTGGCCGAGGACGAGTCGCTGCGCGCCACCGGCACCATCGTCGAGGTCGATCATCCGGTGCGCGGCAAGTATCTGTCGGTCGGCAACCCGATCAAGCTGTCGGACAGCCCGACCGAGGTCGTGCGCTCGCCGCTGCTCGGCGAGCACACCGAGGAGGTCCTGACGCAGGTGCTGAAGTTCGACCCCAAGGCGATCGACGAGATCAAGGCCTCCGGCGCGCTCGGCGACACCGGCCGCCTCGCCGCCGAATGATGCCCGAGACCTGACGGGACCCCGGTACCGCACCCCCTCCCAGGCCGGTGCCGGATCCCCGACCATCCCTCCCAGCGGAGGCAAACTCGACCGGGGCGAAAGCCCCGGTTCTTTTTTGCGCGCGCCAGGGGCGAAAGCCCCGGTTCCTTTTCGTGCACGCTGGGGCGAAAGCCCCGGTTCCTTTTTGTGCGCGCTCCGGCCGCCGACCGGCGGACCTTGCGTAGTCTTGCCGTCCCGATCGACCCGGACTTGCCGGGCGGTGCGGAAGCGCCGACACTTCGGCCCGAGGCAGCGTCACGGGAGGGGCCCGCCATGTCCGATGTACCCGGCGAAAGCGAGGCCGGACCGATCCGGCGCGACCCGATCGTGCGCACGATCGCATTGTCCGATATTTTCGAGGCCCTCGCGCTCGGCCTGCGCGACTTCCAGGCGGCGCCGCTCTACGGACTGTTCTTCGGGGCGATCTACGCCCTCGGCGGGATCGGCATCGTCACCGCGGCCTTTGCCTTCGGCATCGGCTGGCTGCCCTATCCGGTCGCGGCCGGCTTCGCCCTGATCGGCCCCTTCGTGGCCGTCGGTCTCTACGAGGTCAGCCGGCGGCGCGAGGCGGGAACGCCGCTCTCGTTCGCATCCGTGCTCGGCGTCGTCTACGACCAGCACCGGCGCGAACTCGGCTGGATGGCCTTCGTCACGCTGTTCGTATTCCTGGTCTGGATGTATCAGGTGCGCATGCTGCTGGCCTTGTTCCTGGGCTTCAAGTCCTTCGCATCGCTGCAGGAATTCCTCGACGTGGTGCTGACCACGCCGGAGGGGCTGATGTTCCTGGCGGTCGGCCATGTGGTCGGCGCGGTGCTCTCCGTGGTGCTCTTCTCGCTGACCGTGGTGGCCTTTCCGCTCCTGCTCGACCGGGACCTCGACTTCATCACCGCGATGATCACGAGCGTCCGCACCGTCACCACCAATCCGGTGCCGATGCTGACCTGGGCGGCCGTGGTGGTCGCGCTGCTGGCGCTTTCGATCCTGCCGGGCTTTCTCGGCCTGCTCCTGACCCTGCCGGTGCTCGGGCACACGACCTGGCACCTCTACCGGCGCCTGGTCGCCCCGCCGATCGCCTGATCCGGATCCGGATCCGGCGCGGCCCCGCGCTACGGCGCCTCGCCCAAAGTCCACTGCGCCTCGCCCAGAGTCTACTGCGCCTCGCCCGGCGTCTTCAGGGCCAGTTCCAAGGTCTCGCCATTCTGCTCGAGCGTGATCGAGCGCGCCTGGACCTCGGCGACCGTCCAGCCCTGGATCTCCTCGCCCTGGCGCACGGTCAGCGGCTTGCCGTCGTCGCCGCGGAACACGGCGATGCGGGTCTCGCCGCCGACGATCACGCCGGTCAGCACGGCGGTCGGCGGCGCCACCGGCTCCGGCGCGGGCGGGCCGGGATCGGCCGGCAGCACGGCGACCGGCGGCGGCGCAACGACCGCCGGGGGCGGCGGCGGCGGCGGCCGCCGGCTGGGCACGAAGAGCGGCCGGTCGCGCGTCGCCGACAGCCCGTCGAGGGTCAGCGTCTCGATCGAGACCGCCCAGCCCGGCGCGGTCGGGACCATCGCGGCCAGCAGGGCCATGACCGGCAGCACCGGCAGCGGATGGCGGCCCCGGCTCATGACGGCTTCCGCCAGTAGGCGCTGACGGTCAGCGTGGTGCGCAGAACGCGGCCGGCCTCCGCCGGATCGCCGACCTGTTCGCTGCGCGCCGGCGCCATGGCCAGTTCGTCGACGAAGCCGAACGGCGCGCCGGTCTCGATCTCGAACAGGGCCGCCTGGACGGCCTCCATCCGGCCTTCGAACACGAGTTGCAGCTCGATGCGCCGGTCCGCCGTATCGCCCTCCGATTTCATCAGCAGCTGCGACGAGAAGACCTGCCCGCCCGCGGTCTCGACCAGGCCGCGGATGCGCCGCTGCATGTTGGCGGCCGCGATGGTCTCGCTTTCGCCCGCCAGATAGGGATCGCGCCGGTCGATGTCGCCCGGCCGGGCCTGGCCGAGCCGTTGCGGCGTATGGCGCTTCAGGCTGTCGAGCAGTTCGGCCTTGGCGGAGATCTCGGCCTGCTGCACCTCGTAGACCTGCCAGGCCCAGAGCAGCGCGCCCGCCGTCACCACCACCAGGGCGACGAACAGGCCGCCGGCCAGCAGCCGCTGACGCGATCCCGTCGCACCGGTCGCGGACGCCGCCGTCATTGGATCGCCTCCGCCGAACGGACCGGCTCGATGCGCATTTCGATATAGAAGCGGTCGCCGCTGCCGGAGGGCAGCCGGGTCGACGGCGCATAGAAGGCGACCGAGCGGAAGCTCGGCGAGGCCTCCAGGGCGGGGATCAGGGCCGAGACATCCTCGGCGACGCCGGACATCCGGATCAGGCCCTTCTCGATCCGCAGATCGGTCAGATGCGCCTGGTCCGGCAGCGCCGCGGCGAGCTGGTCGACCAGCAGCACCATGGGCGGCGTCGCCGAGCGCTGGGCGCGCAGGCCCTCGGCCGGGTCGCTCTTCGGACGGGTCCGCTCCATCGCCGTGCGCAGGAAATCGCGCCGCTCGGCGATCGCCCGATCGAGATCCGCGGCGGTCCCTTCGGTCAGCTCCTGCGTCCAGGACGCCGCCACCACGCCGGCGACGGCCGCGATCACCAGGACGGCCAGCGCGGTCCCGGCGATACGGCGCGGCACGACCCGGCCGCCATCCGCATCCGCCGCCACCGTGAGGACGAAACGGCCGGCGTCCCCCGCCGCGCTCAGATCGAGCCGGCGCGGCTTCAGCCGGCGCAGTCCCTCGACGAGACCGGCGACCAGGGAGCGCGGCACCACGCCGAGCCGCACCGACAGGCGGCTCGGATCCTCGGCGAGCGGCTCGGTCTCCACGCCGTAATAGGTGTCGCCCACCCGCCAGGGTGTCACCCGCTCGACATGGTGGCGCACGAAGGCGTCGAGATAGGGCGCGCTCTGCGCGGCCACCGGCTCCAGCGCCCGCCGGAACAGCCACGCCTCGGGAATGTCGACCGCGACCGCGGCGCCTTCCAGCCGGGTCGGCAGATCGGCCGGCTCGAAGGTCAGGCCGTCGGCGCCGACCGTGATGCGGCCGCGGCGGGTGCCGTCCTCGACCGTCCAGACGCCGGAGGCGCCGGCCTCCGCCCGCACCGCGATCGCCCGCCCGGCCGAGCGGCCGCGACCGGCGGCGACCATCAGGTCGGCCAGGCCGTCGACCCACCAACGGGCGAAACGGTCGATCGATTTCAGCATGCCTGTTCCCGACCGTACGACGACAGCCGCTCCCTGCGGAGCATCGCCCGAATGTCTTGACGAAGCCTTCCCGGGGCCGTTCCAACGCGCATGATCACGGTCCCGGATAGGATTGCCAGGAAACCACCTGCACGTCTATTCCGCCCCCCTCCGACCCGACCACCGCCTCGAAGCGCCGCTCGAAGCGCCCCCGCACCACGACCCGGATCGTCGCGCGCACGGCGCGGCCCGGATCGAGGTCGATGAAAGCGCGGCTCGATGTCGGAAAGGCGGCGACGATGTCCTCGCGCCTCTCGAATCCGGCGCCGCGGCGGCCGATGAAGGTGTCGGCGCGGCGCTCCTCGCCGCCCGACAGCGCCCGGACGACCAGGCGCCCGGCGATCGTCGGATCGACGCCGGCCTTGCCCGAGGCGACCGTCACGGCGCCCACGACCGCCTCGCGCATGGCGGCCGGCAGGCCGAGCACCTGGTCCAGTTCGGCGAGATGCACGAAGTTGCGGTTGCCCGGCGGCGGCAGCCCGGCGCGGGCATAGTCCTCCGCCTCGGCCCCGGACGGGCGCTTGGCATCGTCCGGATCGCGCCAATCGATAATGCGGTCGGCATAGAGGCGCGCCTCGGTCGGACTGGCGCCGGCGGCCTGGAACAGGGCGGCGAGCAGTTCCGGCGGGGCGGCATTGAGGTCGATCCGGGCGGTCTCGCCGATATAGGACACCTCGACGACCGCATCCGCGAAAGGAACCGCGAAGGCGCCGGCCCGGCGCACGCCGGGCTCTCCGGACGCGAGGCGCGCGGCGATCAGGTCGACCGCCGCCCGGCCGAGTTCCTCGGCCCGGACCTCGTCGAGATAGACCGTCGCGGCCCGAACACCGGCCGAGGACGAACGCATCGCGGTGACGGCAAGGCTGGAGGCGGCGGCGCCGAAGATCAGCACCATCAGCAGCACCGCGCCGCGACGCGCCGGCGCCGCGCCGATCGCCGCGGCCAACCGTCCGGCCTGAAGCCTGCCCTTCACGGCCAGGTCCCCCAGCCGTCCGGAACCGCCTGGGCCCAGACATGGACGGCAAAACCGGCCGGCGCCAGGAAGGCGCCGAAGGGGACCATGGTCATGCCATGCGGGGATTCGGGCCCGTCCTCGACTCCAGCCCCATCCTCGACCCGGGCCCCATCCTCGACCCGGGCCCCGTCCTTGGCCGGCCCCTGCGCCCGGCGCTCGAGGGCCCGGGCGGCCAGCACGACGCCAAGCGCCGCCATGGCGGCCAACTGCAGCGCCAGCGCCTGGGCAAAAGGATCGAGCCACAGGCCGAGCGCTGCGGCGAGCTTCACGTCGCCGAAGCCGATGCCTTCCTGGCCGCGCAGCCACCGATAGCCGGTGCGCACCGCATAGACCGCCGCCCCGGCGCCGAGGCCCTGGGCCAGCGCCCACGCCACGGCTTCCCAGCCTCCGGCCCCAACCCCGGCCCCAACCCCGGCCCCAACCCCGGCCCCGCCGGCCCACCAGGCCTGGGCGAGCCCGAGCGCCGCGATGCCGAGGCTTGCGGCATCGGGGATCAGATAGCGGTCGAGATCGGACCGCACCACGACGACGACCAGAAGCCAGAACGCGCCCGCGAACAGCGCCGCCATGGGCGGCAGCAGCGCCGCCAGGGCGATGAGCCCCAGCGCCGACACCACGGCGTCGACGGTCCGCAGGCGCAGCGGCGGCTCTGCCGCGCCGACCTCCAGGGCGGTCCCATCGGGCAACGCCATCCTGCCGCCTCCCGTAGGTTCGGCCGCCGCGCTCAGCGCAGCGGTTGGCGCATGGCCGAGAACCGGTCGCGGAACTCCTCGGCGACCGATTGCGCGTCGGCCTGATCGCGGATGATCTGCGGCTTGATGAAGATGATCAGCTCGGTCCGCTCCGCCGTCTTGGTGTTGGACGCCAGGATCTCGTTCAGGAACTTCACCGACACCAGGCCCGGCAGGCCTTCGCGGTTGCTTTCGCGCCGCTCGGTGATCAGGCCGGCGAGCAGTACCGTCTGGCCGCTCGACACCGCGATCTGGCTGCGCACCCGGCGCTGCGCGATGGTCGGCGTCAGCGACTGGCTATCCTTGTTGACGACGTTGGAGATCTCCTGCTCCACGTCGAGCGTCACCACACCGTTGGCGTTCACGCGCGGCATGACCCGGAGGATGATGCCGGTATCGCGGAACTCGACATTGTTGACGATCGGCGCGGCGGGATTGTCGACCGAATTGGCGGTCCGGGTGGTGATCGGCACCTGGTCGCCGACCTGCAGCACCGCCGGCTGGTTGTCGAGCACGACCAGGGACGGCGAGGACAGGATCTTGACGTTGGTCAGCGTCTGCAGCGCATCGAGCACCATGCGCGGCTCGGATTTCGGACCGAGCAGGAGGTTGAAGCCGGGCAGCGTGCGCGCCAGCTTGGCCGTATCGGCCACGCCCACGGAGCCGCGATTGCCGCCGGCGCCGAGATCGGAACTCTTCAGGTAGAATTGGACGCCGTAATTGAGCTGGTCGGTCAGCTTGACCTCGGCGATGGTCGCCTCGATGGCGACCTGCACGGGCGGGCGATCGAGCTCGCGGATGGTGCGCTCGACCAGCTTGTAGTCCGCCGCGGAGGCATAGATCAGCAGCGTGTTGTTGGGGATGTCGGCCGTGACGCGGACGGTCGAACCGGGACCGCCGGACCCGTGGCTGCCGCCACCGCCGCCGCCGCCCGCCGCCCCGTTGCCGGCACCGAGCTCGCTGCCGCCGCCGGCCGTGCCCATGCCGGTCGCAGCCCCGCCGGATGACGCGTTGCCGGACGAATTCGGGAAGGCCGCGAAGGCCGAGCCGACCCGGCTGCCGCCGACCGCGTTGCCGCCGGACGCCCCGCCGCTGCCGGCGCTGCCGGCGCTGCCGGACGACTGCGTCAGCGTGCCGCCGCGACCGCCGCCGACCGGCTCGAGACTGTCCTTGTCGGCGCCGGAACCGCCCTGCCCGGACCCGCGGCCCGAGAAGGCGTCGTTGAGCAGAGCCGCAACATTCTTGGCCTGGCCGTATTTCAGCCGGTAGACCTTCACGCCGGCCGCCGCCTGATCGACCCGGTCGAGCCGCTTGACCCAGCGCTGCACGATATCGACCGCGTCGCGCCGCTTCGAGACGACCAGGATGGCGTTCAGCCGGCTCATCGGCTGCAGCTGGACCTGTCCCTGCCCGACGCCGCCCTCGCCGGCATCCAGGATGCGGTTCAATTCGCCGATCACGGTTTCGGGCGACGAATTGGCCAGCGGGAAGATGCCGACCGACTGGTCGCGCATCCAGTCGGTGTCGACCAGGGTGGCGGCGTCGAGAGCGGCGCGCCGCTCGGCCGCCGTCCCCTGGATCAGCACCAGGTTGGTGGCCGCATCGACCTTCAGCGCGCCCGGCTTGGAGGCGAAGCTCTCCAGCACCCGCGCCAGCGTCTGGGCCGACACGAATTTGGCCGGAATGACCGAGGTGCCGTAGCCTTCGCCCGCGGCCGCATAGTCGAAGCGACCCGATCCGATGGCCTCCGACGAGGGCGTGATCCGGTAGACAGCGCCTTCGCGCGCCACCGCGATATTGACCGCCTTGAGCGCGGTCTCCATGACGCTGACCAGGCGGCCGCGCGGCACGGCGCGCGCCGAGTTCAGGCTGACCGTGCCGGTGGCGCGGCTGTCGACGGTGTAGTTCTCGCCGAGAATGTCGCCGAGGATCGACTTGGCCAGCGCCGCGACCTCGACATTCTCGAAGTTGAGCAGGAAGCCGTCGCCCTCCTGCGTGATCGACCCTTCCGGCACGCCGCCCGAACCGTCCACGCTTCCGGTCCGTTCCGGCCGCCCCTCGCCGCCATAGACCCGGCCGCGGGTATCCTGGTTTCCCGACCGGGTGCCGTACTTGCCGCCGACATCGTTCTTCCGGGCGGTCAGATCCGTGCTGCCGAAACCCGTGAAGGCGTCCTGAAGACTGCCCGAATCGTTCGCGCAGGCCCCGAGCAAAGCCGTCAGCGCCAGGCCCGCGACGGCCAGAAGCCCGCCGAAAGACCTCGATCGCGCGAAACCGCGCCCAGAACGGGGCCTTGTTTCACGCAGGGACCGAACCTCTTCCATCAATCGAGCCGCCAGACTAACCGCGGGATCACCCGCCGACCTGATATTCACTAGCACGATGCCGTGCCCGCGGAGAACTCCGCCGCTTCCCCGATCCGAATCAACGGGCCGGCCGGCGATCGCCCGACGGCCTAGCAGATCGGCCGGACATCGGCGCGCTCAGCCGGATACCGCGCGAAAACGGCAGAACTCCGAGCGGGGCGGAGCTCCGGCGTCAGCGCCCCGACAGGAGCGTCCGCCCAACATGGTACCGTCGAATAGCCTGTGGACATTGCGTCCTTGTTAACCTCTTCGTATCAGCCTACCGACCGATCGCGCACCGCTGCCGGGTCGCTCGGGTCGCACCGTTCGGACGCGGGACCAATGACCTCTCTGGTTTCCCAACTCGTCGAGAAGGGCCTGATCCGCAACGATCAGCTGATCGGCCTTGCCGGTCCTTCGACAGAGATCACCAGTCTGCCTTACAGGAGGCTGATGGAGGCGGCCGGCATCGCGCCCGGCCGCTTCGCCGACCTGGTCGCAGAGCTGCACGGCCTGCCGCGGTCGGATCTCGACACCATGCTGGGCGGCGAAGCGTTGCTCGGCCCCTTCTCGCGCGTCTTCCTGACCGAATCGGGCCTCTATCCCTATCGCCTGCGGTCCGGCGCCCAGCGTCTTGCGGTCATCGACCCGACCCAGCGCGACGTGGTCGCCGCCGTCACCATGACGCTCGGCGGCGCGGTCGCGATCGAGATCGCCGGCCTCGACGAGATCGAGATCGCGCTGGAGCGGGCCGGCGAGGCGCAGGAGGCGACGGTCGCCGGCGAGGACGAACCCGGTCCCCTGACCGGCGCCGAGAATGTCGACGAACTGCGCGATCTCGCCAGCGGCGCCCCGGTGGTCCGGGCCGTGGAGGAGATTTTCGACCGCGCCGTCTCGCTCCGGGCGACCGACATCCACATCGAGCCGACCCGGCGCGACTATCAGGTGCGCGTGCGCGTCGACGGCGTCATGCGGGCGATCGTCGCACCGCGCGTGCCGCACCGCGCCATCGTCTCGCGCATCAAGATCCTGGCCAGTCTCAACATCGCCGAGCACCGCCTGCCCCAGGACGGGCGCACCCGCGCCAAGATCCGCGGCCGCGACTACGACATCCGCGTGGCCGTGATGCCGACCACCACCGGCGAGGCGGTCATCCTGCGCCTGCTCGACCGCTCCGGAAAGCTGGTCGACTTCTCCCAGCTCGGGCTCCGGTCCCGGGACGAGACGGCATTGCGCCGGCAGATCGAGATGCCCTACGGGCTCGTCGTGGTGACCGGCCCGACCGGCAGCGGCAAGACGACGACGCTCGCCGCGGCGCTCTCGATCCTCAACGACCAGACCCGCAAGATCCTGACCGTCGAGGACCCGGTCGAATACGAGATCCCCGGCGTCAGTCAGTCGCAGGTGCGCACCGCCGTCGGCCTGACCTTCGCGTCGGCGCTGCGCGCCTTCCTGCGTCAGGACCCGGACGTGATCATGGTCGGCGAGGTGCGCGACACCGAGACCGCCAAGATCGCCATCCAGGCCTCGCTGACCGGCCACATGGTGATGACCACGCTGCACACCAACACGGCGGCGGCCGCCATCACGCGGCTGATCGACATGGGCGTGGAGCCGTTCCTGATCGCCTCCTCGCTGCGCGCGGTGGTCGGCCAGCGGCTGGTCCGCCTGCTCTGCCCGGATTGCCGCCGGCCCCGGCGGCTGGAGGCGGCCGATTTCGACCTCAACCCGCGCTTCACCGCGATCGGCCTGGACCCCGGAACGGTCGTCCACGAGCCGGTCGGCTGCGAACGCTGCGGCGGCACCGGCTATCGCGGCCGGCGCGCCATCTTCGAGGTGCTCGAGGTCAACGAACCGATCCGCCGCCTGATTCTCGGCGGCGCCGACGATCAGGCGATCGAGACGGCGGCGCGGGCGGCCGGGATGACCACGATGATCGAGGACGGGCGTGCGCGCTGCCTCGACGGGACCACATCGGTGGACGAAGTCTTCCGCGTCGCGGCCCTGCGCTGAGCCGGGAGGAGATGCCCGTGGCCCGCTTTGCCTATACCGCCATGTCGATGGACGGCCGTCCGCTCTCCGGCGAGACCGAGGCCGCCGACGAGAACGGCGTCGCCTCCGAACTGGGCGCCCGCGGACTGATCCTGGTCGAGGCGAAGCGGCTCGGCGAGGCGGGCGCCGCCGGCCTGTTCGCCCGGCGGGCCGATCCGCGCGCGGTGACGGCCTTTCTGGGCGAACTCTCGCTGATGCTGAAGAGCGGGCTCACCATCGACGAGGCCCTGCTGCTCGCCTCCGAGGATCTGAAGGGCGGACTGCGCGACATCGTCCGCACCCTGCGCGCCGATGTCCTGGCCGGCCAGAGCTTCGTCCAGGCGCTGCAGCGCCATCCCGGCACCTTCCCGGCCGAGATCGTCGCCATGGCGCGGGTCGCCGAGGCGACCGGGCATCTCGACCGGGTGCTCGCCGTCGTGGTCGCCCAGCGCCAGCGCGGCCACATCCTGGCCGACAAGGTGACCGGTGCGCTGCGCTATCCGGCCTTCCTGCTTTTGGCGGCGGCCAGCGTTCTCGTCTTCTTCCTGGTTCATGTCGTGCCGCAATTCGCCGGGCTGATCGGCGACAGCGGCCAGACGCCGGGCTCGATGGTCGCCACGGTGCTCGCGCTCTCGGCCTGGATGGCGGAGAATTCCGATCTTCTCGGCGGCGGCGCGATCCTGGTCCTCTCGGGCGGGCTGCTCGCCGCCCGCGTCAAAGCCATCCGCGACGGCTTCGTACGGTCCGCAACGCGACTGCCGCTGATTTCCGGCATCTGGCGGCTGCGCCGGACGGCGCTGTTCACCACCAATCTCGGCACGCTCCTGTCGCAGGGCGTGCCGCTGGTCGAGGCCCTGAAGGTGCTGGAAAGCGTGGTCGGGGTCGACGGCGAAGCCCTGGTGGCGGCGGTCGGCGACGACGTGCGCCGCGGCGGCCGGCTCTCCGAGGCGCTCGGGCGGGTCGATCTGCTGCCGGACGTCGCCGCCCGCATGCTGCGCATCGGCGAGGAGACCGGCGAACTGGCGACAGTGGCGTCGGAAGCCGGAGCGCTCTACGAGAAGAAGCTGACGGAGCGACTCGACCGCGTCGGCGCCCTGGTCGGACCGATTGCCATCATCGTCATCGCGGTGGTGATCGGCGGCCTGATGGTGACGATCATGTCGGCGTTGATGAGCGTGAACCAACTGGTGAGCTGACCCATGGCGACCCGCACATTCCTCTCCCGGCCCTCCGGTCCGGCCGCCCGTCCGGGCGACGGCCGTCCGGTCGCGTCACGGCGCCCCGACGCGAAGCGGCTCGACCGCCTCCGCGCGGGCTTCACGCTGGTCGAGATGCTGGTCGTGCTGGTCATCATCGGGCTTCTGGTCGGCCTGGTCGGGCCGCGCGTCTTCAACCAGCTGTCCGACGCCAAGACCAAGACCGCGCGCATCCAGATCGAGAGCTTCACCAACGCGCTCGATCTCTTCTTCCTGGACATGAGCCGCTATCCGACCACCGCCGAGGGCCTCAACGCGCTGATGGTCCGCCCCAACAATGCCGCGACCTGGAACGGCCCCTATCTGCGCGGCAACGGCGTGCCGCGCGATCCCTGGAACAATGCCTATCTGTATCGTTCGCCGGGCCAGGGTCGCCCCTACGAGATCGTGTCGCTCGGCTCCGACGGCCGCGAGGGAGGCACCGACAGTGCCGCGGATCTCAACAACTGGCAGCGTTGACGCCGACGCCGGGCCGCGCAACGGCCGCCCGGCCGACCGTAGCGCCGGCTTCGTGCTGATGGAGATCATCCCCGCCATGGTGATCCTCGGGCTGGGCATGATCCTGGCGCTGGCCACCCTGGCGCGCGGCACCGGACCGAGCGGGCTGATGGCGATGGCGGTGGAATCGGCCGCGCTGCTGCGCAATGCCCGTACCGACGCGATCGCCTCCGGCCGGGAGACCACCGCCGTGTTCGACACCCGCCGGCGCGATTTCGTCTCCGGGCCGCAGACCCTGCGGCTGCCGCGCGACATCGACCTCGCCGTGCTGGCCGGCGACAGCTGCGCCACGGACGGCAGCCGCATCGCCATCCTGTTCCGCCCCGACGGCACCAGCTGCGGCGGCGTGATCCGCTTCACCAAGGGCGCGCGCAGCTTCCGCGTCCGGGTCAACTGGGCGACCGGCACCGTGGCGATCGTCGATGGCGCCTGAAGCCCGCGCCCCCGTTCCGGTGTCGCGCGAGCCGCAGGCCGGCTTCACGCTGGTCGAGGTGCTGGCCGCCATCGTGGTCGCCGGATTGATGGTCGCGGTTCTGTCGCGCGCCTTCTCGACCGCCTGGTCGGCCGCCCGCGCGCCGGCCGAGATCGCCGGTGCGGCGATCCTGGCGCAGAGCCTGATCGCCGGCGTGCGCGCCGTTCCGGGCGCGGTCCCGGTCCGCGGCACGGCACGCCAGGGCAGCTTCGACTATGCGATCGGCACCGAGATCGTCGATTTCGAGCCGCGCCCCTCGCCCGCCCCGTCGATCCCGCTCGATGCCGGCCCGACGACCCGCACGGCACCGGCCCCCGGCGCTGGTGGCGGCGGCGGCGGCGGCGGCGAGACGAGCGGCACCGGCCCCGCAGCGGGGACCCGGCCGGGCGAGCCCGGCAGCCGCGGTCCGCAGACCGGGCGGGCCGATTCCGGGCCGCCGATCCCGCTGCGCGTCACCGTCGTCGTCAAAGCCCCCTCGGGCCGGAGCGTCCGCCTTGAGACCGTCAAGCTCGTCCCCGGCGCCCGCTAGGAGCCGCCCGCCCCGCCGACAGGGCCGCGTCGGCTTCTCGCCGGTCCCCGCCGCGCGCAACCGCGCCGGCTTCTCGCGGTTCCCTGCCGCGCGCAACCGCGCCGGATTCTCACTCGTCGAAGTGCTGGCGGCCGTGGTCCTCACCGTCGGCCTCATCGTTGCGGCCATGCCGTTTCTGACCGGCGTCCTCGGGCGCTGGATGACCGGACAGCGCTCCCTGGAGGATGCCGATCTCTGGATGCGCGCGAGCCTGCGCCTGTCCGAGGACACCGCCCGCGCCATCCCGCTGGTCACCGGCGATCCGAAATCGCCGACCGTCGCCTATCGCGGCAACGACCGGCAGATCCGGTTCGTCCGCCCGTCGCTGTCGTCCAACGCCGCCAGCCGCTTCGAGACGGTCACTTTCACCCTGGAACGGACCGACGACGGCGAGGCGGTCATCCGCCGCACGTCGCCCTGGACGACCGCCGGATTCGACGCGCCCGGCGGCGGCGGGACCGCGACCACGATCCTCTCCGGTCCCTACCGCTTCCGTTTCGTCCAGGTCTCCGGCTCCGGCGACCGCTCGTCCGACTGGTCGAACGCGCAGGAGATGCCGCGTCTGGTCGAACTGGTCGTCGAGCCGACCGGCCGCCGTCCGGCCCCGGCCGCCCCGCTCGCGCTGCCGATCCTGGCCAACCGGCCGGGTGGCGGACCGGCGGGCGGCGGCGCCGCGGTCGCCGGCCAGGGCAACGCGGCCAACGGGCCATCCGGCGGCGGGACGCCGGGTCCGGGGACCGGCGGCGGCGGCCCCGGCGCCCGCCCGCCCTATGTGCAATCCCCGCCGCCCGGCGGTCCGATGCCCCCGCCGCCGCACTGAAGCCGGGGATCTGAAACCGCCGATACGAATCGGGCCCGCGGCACGGACAACCGGTTTGCCTCGACGCCCAGAATCCTGATCCCATGCGCCCGAACGCGCAGGAGCCTCACCAGAATGCCCAGGATCATCGTATTGGGGTCCATCAACATGGACCTCGTCGTCACCGCCGACCGCTTCCCCGGCCCGGGCGAGACCATCGCGGGCGATGCCTTCCGCACCTTCTCGGGTGGCAAGGGCGCCAACCAGGCGGTCGCGGCGGCGCGCATGGGCGCCAAGGTCGCCTTCGTCGGCGCCGTCGGCGCCGATGCCTTCGGGGCGGACCTGGTCGCCGGCATGGCCGCCGAGGGGATCGACACCGCTGCGGTGGCGACGATCCCCGGGGTGGCGACCGGAACGGCGCTGATCACGGTCGCGCAGGGCGAGAACTGCATCGTGGTCGTGGCCGGCGCCAATGCGGCCGTCGACGGTGCGGCCGCCGCCGGTCTGGTCGGCCCGGGCGACCGGATCGTCGCCCAGCTCGAAGTCCCGGTGGCGGCGATCGCCTCGGCCTTCGCGGCGGCCCGGTCGGCCGGCGCCGAAACCCTGCTCAATGCCGCGCCGGCCCAACCGGAGGTCCGCGATCTCCTGCCCCTGACCGACATCCTGATCGTCAACGAGACCGAACTCGATCTGATCGCCGGCTGGCTCGGCGCGAGCGGCGACGGCGTGGCGGCCCGTGCCCGGGCGCTGATCGCCGCGGGACCGTCGACCGTGGTGGTCACGCTCGGCGCGGCCGGGCTGGTCGCCGTCACGGCCGCGGCGACCGTCGAACTTGGCGGCCACCGGGTCGTGCCGGTCGATACCACGGGCGCGGGCGACTGTTTCGTCGGCACCCTGGCGGCAGGACTCGGCTCCGGCACCGGCCTTGCCGACGCGCTCGAAACCGCCAATGCGGCCGCCGCCCTGTCGGTGCAGAAGCCCGGCGCCGCGCCCTCCATGCCGAGGGCGGAAGACGTGCGGGCCTTCCTGTCCGGACGGTCGGCCAGCTGACGCATCGAGACGACGTGACGGCGGCCCGGCGTCAGGCTATCCTCGGACAAAAAGCAGGGAGCCGCCCGGATCATGACCCGTTCCGCATCCTCCGGTCCCGCCTTCGTGGCGGTCGACTGGGGCACGTCGTCCTTTCGCGCCGCCCTGGTCGGCGGCGACGGCAGCATTCTGGCCGAAGTCGCCGGCCCGGACGGCATCCTGAAGGTCGAGGGCGGCGACTTCGCCGGAACGCTGCGCCGCCAGACCGGCGCCTGGCTCAGCGCGATGCCCGGCCTGCCGGTGCTGCTGTCGGGCATGATCGGCAGCCGCAACGGCTGGGTCGAAGTGCCCTATGCGGCGACCCCGGCCGATCCGATCTCGCTGGCCGCCGGCATCCTGCGCCAGACGCTCGACGGCCACCCGCTCCTGTTCGTGCCCGGCCTGATGCATGTCGACGCCCATGACGTGCCCGACGTGATGCGCGGCGAGGAGGTCCAGGTGCTCGGCGCCGGCCTGGCCCTGCCCGATGCCGAGATGGTGCTGCCCGGGACGCACTCGAAATGGGTCACGGTGCGCGACGGCCGCATCACCGGCTTCCGGACCTTCATGACCGGCGAGCTCTATGCCGCCTTGAAGGGCCATACGATCCTCGGCCGGCTGGCGGAGGGCGACGCCCATCATGCCGACGGCTTCGCGGCCGGCGTCCTGCGCGGCTATGCGACGCCGGCGCTCAGCCATGCGCTCTTCACCGCCCGCACCCTGCCGCTGACCGGACGGCTCGCCCCCGAGGCCGTCGCCTCCTACCTGTCCGGACTGCTGATCGGCGCCGAGTTCTCCGGGGCGCTCGCCCATGCCGAGCCGACGCTGCCGCATGTCGCCATCGGCGATGCCCGGCTGGTCGATCTCTACCGCACGGCCGCCGCCCTGATCGGGCTCGACCTCCATGCCGGGCCGCACCATGCGGCCGTCGACGGGCTCGTCGCGCTGGCCCGTGCCCTCGATCTCCTGCCGGGAGCCGCCGCATGACCTTCGACGAGGCCTTTGCGGCGCTGCCGCTGGTCGCCATCCTGCGCGGCATCCGCCCCGACGAGGCCGAGCCGATCGTCGCCGGCCTGATCGAGGCCGGCTTCCGGCTGATCGAGGTGCCGCTGAATTCGCCCGATCCGTTCGCGACGATCGCCGCCCTGCAGGCCCGGTTCGCCGGGCGCGCCCTGTTCGGCGCCGGCACGGTGCTGAGCGTCGCCGAGGTCGCGGCGGTGGCGGCGACCGGCGCGCGCCTGATCGTCTCGCCCAACACCGACCCGGCCGTGATCGGCGCCAGCAAGGCGGCCGGTCTCGTCTCGCTGCCGGGCGCCGCGACGCCGAGCGAGGCCTTCGCGGCCCTCGCCGCCGGTGCCGACGCGGTCAAGATGTTCCCGGCTGAGGCCCTGCCGCCGGCCGTGGTCAAGGCCTGGCGGGCGGTGCTTCCCCGAAACGCCCGGCTGATTCCGGTCGGCGGCATCGATGTCGCCAGCATGGCGCCCTACCGGGCCGCCGGCGCCGACGGCTTCGGGCTCGGCTCCGCGCTCTACAAGCCCGGCCAGAGCGCCGAGGCGACCGCCCGGCGCGCCGTGGACTTTGTGTCGGCTTGTCGGAGCGGCGAAATTCGGAATTGATGGAACGCGGCCACCACGGCCGAGCGGGGGCGAAGGACATGAACGCGCGACGTCGGACCGTCGATCCAACGGGTCTGGATCTGGCTCCCGTCGGGCCCAACGATCGGCGTCGCCTGCACGGCTCGATCGCCCATGACCTTGCGGTGGCCATCGTCGGCGGACAGTACAAGCCCGGCGACGTGCTGCCGAACGAGGACGTGTTCAGCCAGAAGCTCGCCGTCTCGCGCACCGCCTATCGCGAGGCCGTGCGCATCCTGGCCGCCAAGGGCATGGTCGAGAGCCGGCCCAAGACCGGCACCCGCATCACCGAGCGCGCCCGCTGGAACCTGATCGACCCGGACGTGCTGGCCTGGCATTTCGAAGCCGGACCGAGCGTGACCTTTCTCGACTCGCTCTTCGAGCTGCGCCGCATCGTCGAACCGCAGGCCGCGGCGCTGGCGGCCGAGCGGCGCACGGAGGCCGATCTGCAGGCCATGCTGGTCGCGCTGGAGCGGATGAGCGCCGACAATCTCTCGACCGCGACCAGTCTGGCGGCCGATCTCGAATTTCACCATGCGCTGCTGGCCGCCGCCCGCAACGAGCCCCTGACGGTGCTGTCGAGCGGCATCGGCGCCACCATCCGCTGGACCACCATGGTCAAGCAGCGCGTCGGTGCGATGCCGAGCGATCCGCTCGGCGACCATCGCGAGGTCTACGAAGCGGTTGCGGCGCGCAACGGACCGCGCGCCCGTGCCGCCATGCTGTCGCTGGTCGAACAGGCGCAGGCGGCGACCCACCAGGCGATCCGAAAGGGGCCGGCCCGGACCGATCCCGTAAAAAACGTGGAGGAAACGCGACGATGAGCGGTGCGATCTATCCCGACCTCGAAGGCAAGACGGTACTGGTGACGGGCGGAGGCTCCGGGATCGGTGCCGAAATCGTGCGCCAGTTCGCACGCCAGAAATGCCGCGTGGCCTTCGTCGACATCGCCGAGGGACCGTCCGAGAAGCTGGCCGCGGAGCTGACCGCGGGCGGGGCGACCGTCCTCTACCGGCCGCTCGACCTGCGCGACATCCGGGCCCTGAAGAGCGCCATCCAGGCGATCCGCAACGCCCTCGGGCCGATCGACGTGCTGGTCAACAATGCCGCCCATGACGAGCGGCACCCGACACCGACCGTCACCGAGGAATTCTGGGACGAGCGCATCGCCGTCAACCTGAAGCACCAGTTCTTCGCCGCCCAGGCGGTGCTGCCGGACATGCAGGCGACAGGAGGCGGGGCGATCATCAATTTCGGCTCGGTCAGCTGGATGATCGGTCAGGGCGGCATGGCCGCCTATACGGCCTGCAAGTCGGCCGTGATCGGCCTGACCCGGTCGCTCGCCCGCGACTACGGACAATACAATATCCGCGTCAACGCGATCGCGCCGGGCTGGATCATGACCGAGCGCCAGATCGAAAAGTGGCTGACGCCGGAGGGCGAGGCCGAACTGCTGCAGCGCCAATGCCTGAAGCGGCGCATGATGCCGGCCGACATCGCCAAGTTCACCGTGTTCCTCGCCTCCGACGAGGCCTCGGGCTGCACCAACCAGCACTATGTGGTCGACGGCGGCTGGGTCTGACCGGCTGCCGCCCCCGCCCGCCCGGACCGACGCCCGGACTGACGCCCGGACCGACGGACGGACCCGGCGGTCCCCTCCGTCTCCCGATCGCCACGCCCGGCGGTCGGGTCCGATGCGGCGGGATGGCCATCCGTGATCGGCGCGCGGCGGCCGTCGCCATGCCCAAGGCCCCCGGGGCAGCCGCATTCGTACGCGTTGGCCGCGCGATCACGGGCTTTTCAGGACCGGCGCGCCGGGCCGTCACCTTGGCGTGAGGCGCCGCGCGCCATGATGGCGGCGGAACGGTTCCAATCCATTTGCGGGCTGCGGGAACGCGCGGCCGCTGGACCAGCCCGGCCGGCTCTGCCTTAATCGCCTCGACAAGCAGGGCCGGGCAACACGATCGTCGATCGCCCGGCGCCGAATGGATCCGAGACGAGACCGATTTCCGCGAGGGGGGACCCCATGTTCAAGCGAAGCGCCATCCTCTGCCTGACCCTGGCCGCGCTGACCCTTCCGCAGGTCACCCCGGCGCAGGCCGCCGACTGCCGCGACCTGCTCGGCGAACTCGGCGGCACCCTCCGGTCGCCGACGCCCGAGACCGCCGAGAGCCTCCTGGCGCCGATCTACGACGCCTGCCCGAAGGACGTCTACGACAAGTCGCGCGCCGCCTTTGCCGCCGCGGTGCTGCGCAAGGTCGACGCGATGGGTCCGAAGCCGGCCAATCCGGCGGAGGAACGCCGCCTGCTGCAGCTCGCCGCCGAGAAGGGCCAGTTGTGGGACGCCTTCTGGCGGCTCGCCGACGACCAGCTCGAGGCGCGCGAATTCAAGGCGGCCGCGGTCTCCTATCAGAAGGCGATCGACCTGCTCGAGCCGCTCGCGACGAGCAACGATCAATTGAAGGAGCGCGGCCGGATGCTGGTCAAGCGCGCCAACGAGGCGCGTCTGCTGGCCGCCAACCAGGGCACCGGCACGCTGGTCGTCGCGACCACCAACCATCGCGGCCAGCCGGGCGGCGCCTATTCGGACGCCTTCAACACGCGCGGCATCCAGGCGGTCAAGATCCCGCCGATCACCTTCAAGTTCGACAGTGCCGAATTCACCCAGGTCGGCCAGGACGCCATCCAGGAACTGATCGGCGTCATCAAGAGCGCCCAGCCGCGCACCATCACGGTGGTCGGCCATACCGACCAGAAGGGCACCGACGCCTACAACCTGGACCTCTCCAAGCGGCGGGCCGAGGCGGTCGCCCGCTACGTCCAGTCGCGCATCGGCGATGCCCAATATGCCATCGTCGCCATGGGCAAGCGCAAGCCGCTCGATCTGTCCGACGGCAGCAATTACCGGCAGGACGAGATCGACCAGCTCAACCGCCGCGTCGAGATGTCCTGGGAATGACCGGCGGGCCGGCGCCGAACAGCGCCCCGGCCGTGCCCATCCGAACCTGTAGCCCCAGCGCCGCGAGGCCTCCCGTGTCCAAGACCCTCCTCACCCTCCTCGGATCCTCGGTGCTCGCCGGCCTCGTCGGGCTCGCCGAACCCGCCGCGGCCGCGACCCGGGCGGTCGTGGTCGGCATCGACGGCTATACCAACATCCGCCGCCTGAACGGCGCGGAAAACGACGCCAAGGACATTGCCGCGGTGCTGCGCAAGCACGGCGTTTCCGACCTGCGGGTGATCCTCTCCAACGAGGCGACCCGCGATCAGGTGCTCGGCGCGCTCGACGCCATGGTCGACCGGGCACAGAAGGACGATCTGGTCATCTTCTCGATCGCCGGCCACGGCAATTCCGAGGTCTGGGGGGCCGAGCGGCCGAAGGACGCCAAGCAGGGCGACAAATACGAGGTCTTCCTGCTGCGCGATTTCTTCCAGCCGGATTTCGAGGGCCGTATTCCGGCGAACAAGCGCAAGGAGGCCGGCGAGCGCATCCTCGGCCGCGAGTTCCAGGCGCGCCTCCTGAAGCTGGAGCAGAAGGGCGCGCGCGCCGTGTTCGTGGCCGATACCTGCCATGGCGGCGGCCTGACCCGTCAGGTCGTGGCCGGCGCCCCGGAGCCGACCTACCGCGCCTCGCCGCCCTATCCGAGCCATGCCGCCGGCGAGGACCCGCTGTCCTTCCTCTATCCGGGCCTGCCGCCGGAATTCGACCACCTGAAGATGCTGCCGTCGCTGACCTTCCTGGCCGCCGTCGACCGCAACACCAAGGCCCCTGAAGTGCGCCTGCCGGCCGGCGCCTCGACCTATCGCGGCGCCCTGTCATTCGCCTTCGCCCGCATCCTGGAGGGCGCGGCCGACACCAACCGCGACGGGGACGTGACGCGGGAAGAGATCTTCCAATACATCAAGCCCTTCGTCCGCCAGGCGACCGAATCCAAGCAGACGCCCGAATTGCAGCCGAGCGATCAGGCTCCGGAGGTGCGCGGCAAGACGGTGATCCGGCTCGCCGCCGATCTCGGCGGCGCCGAGGCAACGCGGCCGCAGACCGCCAACCGCGTCGTCCGCATCTTCGTCGACGGCGGTGCGCCGATCGCCCCCTCGCGCGGCCGGACCGGCGATCTCGACATCACGCCGGCGCGCGACAAGTCCGACTCCGACCTCGTCTTCGTGCCCGGCCCCGGCGGCCGCAACGGCCGCGTCGTCACTTCTACCGGCGACGCCCTCTCCTACGATGCGCCGGCGACCGATCTGCCCGCCATCGCCGAGCGCGAGATCGCCCGTCGCGAACTCTTGGAGATCGGTCGCGGCCGGTCGATCGAGATGCGCCTTCTCGACAAGAAGGCCGGCGCGGCCGGCGCCGCCTCGGACCGGACCTACAAGTCCGGTGAGACGGTCGAGGTCGAGGCCACGCTGCCGCCCGGCGGCAGCAAGCACTACCTGCTCTTCAACATCGGCTTCGACGGCACCGTCCAGTTCCTCTACCCGATCGTCGGCAAGGACCGCATCCAGCTGCCGCCGGGTCCGAACACGCTCGCCAACATGGACGTGCAGCGCCCCTACGGCGCCGACATGATGGTGCTGATCACCTCCGACAAGCCGCTGACCGGGCTGATCGGCACGATCAAGGCGCTCGACGGCGAACGGCTGGCGCTCGACGCGGTCTCGGCGATCCGCAAGAGCCTGACCGAGGACATGACCATCTCGACCCAGAGCCTGTTCACGGTCCAGCAATAGGCCTCGCCTGGCGGGCGGCCGGTCGCGCCGGAACCGCCCGGCCGGCCGGGTTGCCTCCCAGCCGATTGGAGGCCGCGGCGGCGCCGGCCCCCTGGCGGCAGGCCCGGAGAAGGCCGATCATGAAGATCAAGGAGGGACTTGCCGCGCCGCCGGACGGATCGTCCGCGGAGACGATGGGTCCCGGACACCACCATTCTGTCTGATGCACCGTTTCCTCTGATCTGCCGGGCCGCCGAGCGGCCCCGGCCAACGAATGGAACCACGGCCATGGCCCCTTGTCCTTCCGATCCGGCCGCCACGCGCTCCGCCGCGGCGCCCCGCTCCGCTCCCGCCCGCGCGCCGGGCGGCGCCACGCTGCTGACCGGCCTGATGCTCGTCTCGAGCGGCATGGCGCCGGCCACCATGGCGCTGACGATCGGGCTCGCCACCACGCCGGCCTCGGCCCAGCTCGCGATCGCCCCGGAGCAGCCGGCCTTCACCCCCTACGACCAGTCGATCATCGCACGCAACAGCCTCCTGCGCGATGCGGTCGCGTCCGATCCGTGGCTCGTGCGCCGCACCCTGGACGGGCTCTACAAGGGCATGCCGGAGAGCCGCACGGCCCTGCCCGCGCCGGCCCCGAGCGCGCGCGACATGAGCCTGGCGCCGCCGCGCCTCGACCCGTCCAGCAATCCGGACCTGGTGCCGCTCGACCGCGCCTCGCCGGAGGCCGCCAACGACCTGTTCCAGCTGCTCAAGAAGGTCGGCGCCGGCAGCCCGACGACCCCGGCGAAGTAGCCCGCCGGCGGCAGCCCGTCGGGATCCTCGATCACGGCCGTCCCGCCCGGGGCGGCCGTTTTCGCGTCGGCGCGGGCAAGCCCGCCTCCGGACTTCGGCCGATCGGGCGGGAGGGCGGGCGGCCGGCCTGCCCGGCGGAGGCTGGAGCCCTCCCAACGGATTGGCAGGCGCGGGCCTATCGGCGGCCGGGGACCCGGCGCAAGGTGGTTTCACCCGAGGCGGCCGAGACCTTCGCCCGCCGGAACCCGATCCAGGAGCCCGCCATGACGTTCCGTGCCCTCGCCGCCCTCGCCCTGCTCGCCACCGTCGCCGGCGCCTCCGCGGCGCGCGCCGAATCCTCGGGCACCCCGAACGACCTGTCCGCCCCGGCGGCCCAGTCCGGCGAGGACCGCCTGCTGATCGTCAACGGCAATACCGGCCGGGTGATCTACGACGACGGCCGCGACGATCTCTTCTGCGTCACCCGCAAGGTCATCGCCGGCTACGACTATTACGGCCGCCCGATCCTGCGCCGCACCATGAAGTGCCGCTGAACCGGCCGCGCCGGCCCGGGGCCGCCACCGCCGGCTGCCATCTCCGGACGAACCGCTCACTCTTTGACCGCCAGGGCCGCGCTCTCCTACCCCGGAGACGCGGCCTTCCTGCGTGGTTATCCAACGAAGCGGATTTCCCTTGCCGGCAACAGGCGCTAGTCTCCGACCCCCGGAGGCCGCCAAGCCGGCATCCGGACTGGGAGAAGAGCCGTCATCGCCCGACGATCGGGTGCGCAGCCGCAGGCGGCGCGCCGGCCGGGTCGTGACGGCCGTCATCGGACTGTCGCAGGCTCGCGCGATGGTCCGCAATGCCGGGGGGCGGGGACGCGTGTCGCGTATCGAAGTTCAGGAACTCACCAAGGTCTACGAGGGACGCAAGGCCGTCGCCGGGATTTCGTTCCGGGTCGAGGCCGGCGAACTCTGCGTTCTGCTTGGGCCGTCCGGCTGCGGCAAGTCGACGACCCTGCGGTTGATCGCAGGCCTTGAGGATCCCGACGGCGGCACGATCCGGATCGCCGACCGCGAGGTCACCCATCTGGCGCCGAAGGACCGGCGCATCTCGATGGTGTTCCAGTCCTACGCGCTATTCCCGCATCTCTCCGTCGCCGACAACATCACCTTCGGCCTCGAGGTGCGCGGCGTGCCCAAGGCGGAACGGCGCGAGCGGCTCGGCAAGGTCGCCGCGCTGGTCGGCCTCACCGACTATCTGAAGCGCAAGCCCGGACAGATGTCGGGCGGCCAGCGCCAGCGCGTCGCGCTCGCCCGGGCGATCATCGCCGAACAGCCGGTCTGCCTGATGGACGAGCCGCTCTCCAATCTCGACGCCAAGCTGCGCGGCGAGATGCGGGTCGAGATCCGCGCCCTGCAGCAGCGCCTCGGCCTGTCGATGATCTACGTGACCCATGACCAGATCGAGGCCATGACGATGGCCGACAAGGTCATCCTGATGAAGGACGGCCATATCGAGCAGGCCGGCACCCCGGCCGAACTCTACGAGCGGCCGGCCACCACCTTCGCGGCCCGGTTCATCGGCGCGCCCTCCATGAATCTGATGCGCTTCGGCGGCCCCGCCGATCCGATCCTCGGCGTGCGCGCCGAGCATATGCGGCTCGGCCCGCCGATCGGCGACGCGCGCGACGCGACCGTCGCCAGCATCGAGTATCTCGGCGCCGACACCATCGTGGGCCTGGCCCGCACGCCCGACGAAACCGTCGCGGTCCGGCTGCCGGGGCGCGCCGGCGTGCGCGTCGGAGAGCGCACCGGCCTCGCCTGGGAGCCGGCTCACGAACACCATTTCGACGGCGCCAGCGGGCGCCGCATCGTCTCGCCGCCGACCGGCACGGCGGCCTCGGTCGGCCTGCCGGCATCGGCCGCCGCAATCCCGGAAACAACCAGCCTCTGAGGAGAGACCGACATGAGGATGTCCCGACGCACCACGCTGGCCGCCACCGCGGCCCTGCTCCTCGGCTTCGCCGGACCGGCGGCCGCCGACACCACGCTGACCTTCTACTACCCGGTCGCCGTCGGCGGCCCGGTGACCAAGATCGTCGACGGCATGGTCGCCGATTTCGAGAAGGACAATCCCGGCATCAAGATCAAGGCGGTCTATTCCGGCTCCTACCAGGACACGATCGCCAAGATCCTGACCGCCGTGAAGGGTGGCGACGCACCGTCGGTGGCGGTCGCGCTGTCGACCGACATGTTCACCCTGATCGACGAGGACGCGATCGTTCCGTTCGACGACCTCGTCGCGAAGGACAAGGCGGCGACCTGGTTCAAGAGCTTCTATCCGGGCTTCATGGCCAACAGCCAGACCGGCGGCAAGACCTGGGGCATCCCGTTCCAGCGCTCGACCATCGTGCTCTACTGGAACAAGGAGGCCTTCAAGGAGGCCGGCCTCGACCCCGAGAAGGCGCCGCAGAGCTGGGACGAGATGCGCGCCATGGCGGCCAAGCTGACCAAGCGCGACGCCGCCGGCGCCGTCACCCAGTGGGGCGTGTCGATCCCCTCCTCCGGCTTCCCCTACTGGCTGTTCCAGGGCCTGACCACGCCGAACGGCGCCATCCTCGCCAACGACGCCGGCACGCAGGTCGCCTACGACAAGCCTGAGGTGGTCGAGGCGCTGCAGTACTGGATGGATCTGGCCCAGAAGGACAAGGTCCATCCGCCGGGCATCGTCGAGTGGGGCACCACGCCGAAGGACTTCTTCGAGAAGAAGGTCGCCATGATGTGGACGACCACCGGCAACCTGACCAACGTCCGCGCCAACGCCAAGTTCGACTTCGGCGTCGCCATGCTGCCGGCCAAGAAGAAGCGCGGCTCGCCGACCGGCGGCGGCAACTTCTACGTCTTCAAGGCGGCCTCGGCCGAACAGCAGAAGGCCGCCGCGCTGTTCGCCGACTGGATGACCAAGCCCGAGCGCGCCGCCCAGTGGTCGATCGCCACCGGCTATGTCGCCGTCTCGCCGGCCGCCTTCGAGACCAAGGCGATGAAGGACTATCTCGCCGGCTTCCCGGCCGCCGGCGTCGCCCGCGACCAGCTCGAACATGCCGTCGCCGAGCTCTCGACCCACGACAACCAGCGTGTCGCCAAGGCGCTCAACGACAATCTCCAGGCCGCGCTGACCGGCACCAAGACCGCCGCTCAGGCCATGAAGGACGCCCAGGCCGAGGCCGACCGCATCCTGAAGGCCTACAAGTGATCGATCCGGCCGTGAGTGCCTGACGGCGATCACGGTCCTACCAGGCGCGATGCCGGGACCTCGGTTCCGGCATCGAACCCGCTCCGGTGCGGGCCGGCGATGCCGGTCTCGGCGCCGTCCGGTCCCGGCCGCAGCCCGGGACGTTCCGCATCCGGCCGCCCACGGAGCCCCGACACCGGTGTCCATCCCGTCCCCGAACCGATCGCTCGCCGCCCGCGCCGAACCCTGGCTGCTACTGCTGCCGTCGATCGCCCTGTTCGCGACCTTCACCCATATCCCGATCGTCCGCACCGCGATCGACAGCTTCCATTCCACGCCGAAGGGCGCCCGGCCGTCGCGCTTCGTCGGCCTCGCCAATTACGAGGACATGGCGGCCGACCCGATCTTCTGGAAGGCGCTGATCAACAACCTCGTCTATGCGATCGGCACGATCCCGCTCTCGATCGGGCTGGCGCTCGCCATGGCGCTGTTCGTCAACGGCCGGATCGCCGGGCGCGGCCTGCTGCGGATGGCCTATTTCACCCCGACCGTGCTGCCGATGATCGCCGTCGCCAATATCTGGCTCTTTTTCTACACGCCGCATTATGGCCTGCTCGACCAGATCGCCGGCCTGTTCGGCTTCGGCGCCACCAACTGGCTCGGCTCGCAGGCGACCGCGCTGCCGGCGATCATGGTGGTGACGGTCTGGAAGGAGGCCGGCTTCTTCATGATCTTCTATCTCGCGGCCCTGCAGACCATCTCGCCGGACCTCAAGGAGGCAGCGGCCATCGAGGGCGCCTCGGACCTGACCGTGTTCCGGCGCATCACCTGGCCGCTCCTGATGCCGGTGACGCTGTTCATCCTGGTCAACGCCGTGATCAACGCCTTCCGGATGGTCGACCACATCTTCATCCTGACCGGCGGCGGGCCGGACAACGCCACCAACGTGCTGCTGTTCCATCTCTATCAGGTCGGCTTCAAGTTCTGGGATCAGGGCTACGCCACCGCGCTGACTATCGTGCTGCTCGCCATCCTGTCGCTGATGGCGCTGGTCCAGTTCGTCGCCGCCGGGCGGCGCGTGCACTATCAATGAGCGGGAGCCGGACCACGATGCACCGTCACGCCGTCCGCGACCGTCTTGCCAGCGCGGGCGCCTGGGCGCTCGGCCTCGCCTGGCTGGCGCCGCTGCTCTATGCCGCCTGGACCGCCTTCCATTCGGCCGAATACGCGACCCGCTTCGACCTCCTGGCGCCGATGACGCTGGAGAATTTCGCCCGCGCCTGGGCGGCCGCGCCGTTCCCGCGCTACTTCCTGAACACCGTGCTGATCGTGGCGCTGATCGTCGGCGCGCAATGCATCCTGTGCACGCTCGCCGCCTATGCCTTCGCGCGCTACCGCTTCCGCGGCCGCGATCTCGTCTTCGGGCTGGTGCTGCTGCAGCTGATGATCACGCCCGACATCCTGGCGGTCGTGAACTACCGGACCATGCGGCTGATCGGGGCGGTCGACACCATCTGGGGTATCGCCCTGCCCTATCTGACCTCCGCCTTCGGCATCTTCCTGTTGCGGCAGACCTTCCTGACCGTGCCGAAGGAACTGGACGAGGCCGCGCGCATCGAGGGCTGCGGATCGCTCGGCGTGCTCTGGCGGGTCTATGTCCCGGCGGCGCGGCCGATCTATCTCGCCTATGGGCTGGTCCAGGTCAGCTACCACTGGAACAACTTCCTCTGGCCGCTGATCATCACCAACTCGGTCGAGACCCGCCCGCTGACCGTCGGCCTGTCGGTCTTCTCCTCGGTCGATCAGGGCATCGACTGGTCGGTGATCACCGCCGCGACGCTGATCACCTCCGGCCCGCTGCTGATCGCCTTCCTGATCTTCCAGCGTCAGTTCGTGCAGTCGTTCATGCGCGCCGGCATCCGGTAGCGGCCCGTCAGATCGAGAAGCCCGTCAGATCGATAGGCGATATTATACTTGACGTACCCAGCGGCCGTGCTACCTTAAGCTCTGCAAGGAGTTGAGCCGTGTCCGTCCTGTCCGCCCCGCACTTCCACAACGAAGAGGCCGCTTACGCCTTCGTCGAAGCGCGCGTGTGGCCAGTAGGCCCGCTGTGCCCTCACTGCGGCGGGTTCGAGCGCATCGGCAAGATGGGCGGCAAGAGCACCCGCCTCGGGACATACAAATGCTACCAGTGCCGGAAGCCCTTCACGGTGAAGGTCGGGACGGTATTCGAGAGCAGCCACGTTCCGCTGCACATCTGGCTCCAGGCCATGTACCTTGTGTGCTCTTCCAAGAAGGGCATCAGCGCCAACCAGCTGCATCGCACGCTCGGCGTGACGCTCAAGACGGCCTGGTTCATGGGCCACCGCATTCGCGAGGCGATGCGCGACGGCACCTTGGCCCCGATGGGTGGCGGGGGTGGTATCGTTGAGGCCGACGAGACGTTCATCGGTCGCGAGCCCGGGAAGAAAAAGGCCCGCGCCTATCACCACAAGATGAAGGTACTGGCTCTCGTGGACCGCGAGACGAAGCAGGCCCGCTCCATGGTGGTGGACGATCTCAAGCCTGCGACCATCGTCCCAATCCTGCGGGAGAACATCGCGGCTGAAGTCCGGCTGGCGACGGACGAGGCCGGGCACTATCTCGTGGCGGGCCGCGAGTTCGCCGACCACGGGGTGGTCCGTCATGGGCAGGATGAGCACGTGTCCAGCGCGGATCGCACGATCCACACGAACACGATTGAGGGCTACTTCTCCGTGTTCAAGCGCGGCATGAAAGGCGCTTATCAGCACTGCAAAAAGAAGCACCTTCATCGCTATCTTGCCGAGTTCGATTTCCGGTACAACAACCGTGTTGCGCTCGGCGTTCATGACGCTGGGCGAGCAGAGAACGCATTGAAAGGCATCGACGGCAAGCGGCTCACATATAGGTCGTCTCACGAAGGGTTAATTGCGTAGGATGAGTGACCGAAGCGAAATCACTCTGACAATTCACGGCCTTGATACTCACAATCAAGACGTGGACGGGGAGGTTTTTGCCAAAAAGTTCTCTGCTTTCCTGAAGGCCCTCGCTGCAGCTGACATCGCAGCCAATGGGAAACGCCGCCACAAATTCATGGTGAGCGCGCTCGCGAAGAACACTGCTACGGCTGCTGTGCGTGAGCGGATCGCGGTTCACGGCCCAGTACCAGGATCCAGCGTTGCATACTGCGCCGATGGGATTACCGCGATCTATGAGGATCGACCGTCCGCGCGCCGCCTACCGAAAGACTTCCTGAAACCGATTGCGGCGCTCAACAGTGGTGTTGGTGAAACATTCGCTTTCGGCGAGCTGAAGTTCGATGCTGGCACAGTCGTTCGTATCGATGATTTTCTGCGCCGGAGAGCAGAGGCAATCCTTGAGGAGGTTGAGAGAGCCGAGTCTAGGCAAGAGAGACTGTTCAAAGGTATGGCTTTCGGCTCCTTCGACGGCGTGTTGAAACTCGTTGACCTAAGGGGTGACACGAAACGTGCGAAACTCACCCTAAGTGCGGGCGGCCGAGAGATCGACTGCAACGTGGATGAAGTCGAAGTAGAGAAGCTTCGCAGCGCGCTTGACCATAGAGCTATGGTGCTTGGTATGGCCCACTACAATGGCGAGTCCGGTCTTCCTGTCAGGCTCGACGTGAGAGACGTTATGCTTGCCAAGCCGGAGCCTGACCTAAGCCGTTGGCGCGGTGCCTTCTCCATTTCGGCGGGCGACGATGACGAGAGTTGGGGCGACCTTTGACGGCGAATTTCCCGCATCTCTATTGGGACACTTGTGTGTTCATTGCTTATCTCAACGACGAGAGGGCAAGCTACGGCGCTACGATCGACCACATCGAACAGTATCTGGAAGAAGCGAAGTTGGGTCAATGCCGGATATACTGCTCCACGATCACTATCGCTGAAATCACAGACGGATATATGACGAAGTCGAGCTTTGGCACGTTTAGTGAATTTCTAAGGGATTATAGTTCGGCAGTTGTGCAGGTTACGCCTGACCCTGTTGTCATGGGCCTAGCGAGTCAAATTCGGAGCGTTCAGTATCAGAGGGGGAATGGTAAGCGGAAACTTGCTACTCCCGATGCTATACACCTTGCCTCGGCAGTTTGCCTCAGGGACATCTACAAAGTGCCGCTCACGGCGTTCCACACTTTCGATAACGGCAAGGGTAAAGGCCCAGATGGGAAATCGGTCCCGCTTCTTGACTATGATCTATGGTGCGAAGGTGTTGAGCACGAACCGACCGCCCAAAAGGTACTCTCGCTCAGTCGAGTCCGCCCGGAGCACCCTACTCCTAGGCTGAAGGTATGACTAAGCCGAAAAGTGATCCGAACCAAGCCGAGCGGTTCACCGCAATAGCGAAGTCTCTCGAATGCGATGAGACGGGCGAGGCGTTCGAACGAGCCTTCGCCAAGGCGGTTCCGCCGAAGCGACCACCGAAGCCTGCGGATGGCGACAAGCCTGAAATCAAGAAGCCCGGCCAGTGAGCCTGGCTCCCTAGTTTGATCAGACCGCAGACAAGTCGCGGATCGAGACCTTGAAGGCCATGCTGTTGAGCGTAGCCGCCAGGGCATCAGCATCCGCGCGGGACGTGCCGTTCGCCAGTTGGATGACCAGCGTCTCGCCTCGATAGGTGGTCAGCGACGACCCAGTCGGCTCAAACGCGATCATGGCCACGTCGTCGGCGACCATCGCGCGGAATTTGCCATAGTTGATGTCGAACTCGTCAGCCATCGGCGCCTCCTTTGAAGGGGCGCTCGATTACCACGCCGAGTCCGTCTTGCCAATGCGTACGTCCAGTATAATATCGCCAATCGAAAAGCCGGTCAGATCGAGAAGCCGTTCTGGCGGGCGAGATCGGCGAGATTGGTCTCCGGGCGGGCGCCGAGATGGCCGATGATCTCGGCGGCGGCGAGGCCGCCGAACTCCGCGCACATCGCCGGCTCGTAACCGCGGGCGAGGCCGAACATGAAGCCGGCGGCGTAGAGATCGCCGGCGCCGGTGGTGTCGAACACGGTCTCGACCGGATGCGCCGGCACCGCGATCGTCGCCGCCGCCGTGACCACCAGCGATCCGGCCTCCGACAGGGTGACGGCCGCCATGCGGGCATCCTGGCGCAGCGCCGCCAGCGCGGTGTCGAAATCGGCCGTCTGGTAGAGTGCGTGCACCTCGGCCGCATTGGCGAAGACGAGATCGACCGTGCCGGAGCGGATCAGCTCCAGGAACTCGGCGCGGAAGCGGTCGACGCAGAAGGAATCCGACAGCGTCAACGCGACCTGGCGGCCGGCCTCATGGGCGATGCGCGCCGCGACCCGGAAGGCCTCCTTGGCGGCCGGCGGATCCCACAGATAGCCCTCCAGATAGGTGATCCCGGCGGCGCGCACGATCTCCGGATCGATGTCGTCCGGGGTCAGATGCGAGCAGGCGCCCAGATAGGTGTTCATGGTCCGCTCGCCGTCCGGCGTGACCAGGATCATCGAGCGCGCGGTCGGGGCGGCGCCGGTCGAGAGCGCCGGCGTGTCGAAATGGACGCCGACCGCCCGGATGTCGTGCCGGAACAGCCCGCCGAGCTCGTCCTCGGCCACCTTGCCGATGAAGGCCGCCCGGCCGCCGAAGGAGGCGACGCCGGTGGCGGTATTGCCGGCGCAGCCGCCGGAAATGACCCGCGCCGGTCCCATATGGTCGTAGAGGCGGACCGCCTCGGCCGCATCGATCAGCCGCATCGAGCCCTTGGCGAGCCCTTCCCGGACCAGGAAGTCGTCATCCGCCTGCGCGATCACGTCCACGATGGCGTTGCCGATGCCGAGAACGTCGAAGCGCGGGTCGGTCATGGAAAGGTCTTTCGGAAGAGGGACTTGTCCGGCACCGGCCGGGGCGGATCGGAAGGCGGGTCGCAGGACCGGGCGACGGTCCGGCCGGCCTCAGCAAAGGGTGCCCTCCTCTAACGGAAAAGCCCCGATGCGGCAACCGCGCCACGGCCCGGCTTGGCCGCCCCGCCCGCGGGTAGGGTCCTGGGCACCGGGCGGCGACCGGGCGGAGCCCGGCTACAGGGCGGAGCCCGACTGGCGGGCTTGCCGCCCGCGGGCCGCGGTCCTATGTCGGTCGGGCTGCCAACCGGTCCGGAGATCCGCCCCCGATGCCCATCGTCGCCGCTCTGCGGGCCTTCTCGGACGTGTTCACGCCGCCCTTCCGCTCGGTGCTGATCCGCTCGCTCGCCATCTCGGTCCTGGTCCTGGCCGTGATCTGGGCGGCTGGCACGCGCGCCGTTGCGGCGCTGGCGGCCTGGTTCGCCGCGACCCATCCGCTCGACTATCCCTGGTATGTCGATGCCTTCACGACGGTATCGGGCTTCGTCTCCGGCGTGCTGATCTTCATCGGCCTCGCCTATCTGGTCGCGCCGGTCTCGGCGATCGTGGCCGGCTTCTTCCTCGACGACGTGGCCGCGACGGTCGAGCGCACGCATTATCCGGCCGATCCGCCCGGCCTGCCGGTCCCGCTCTGGGAATCGATCGGGGCGACCCTGAAGTTCACCGCGCTGGTCGTCGTCGTGAACCTGATCGCCTTCCTGCTCCTGCTGGTGCCGGGGATCAACCTGATCGCCTTCTTCGTCGGCAACGGCTACCTGCTCGGCCGGGAATATTTCCAGCTCGCCGCCGGCCGCCTGATGCCGCCCTCCGCCGCCGAGCAGCTGCGCGCCCGCCATGCCGGCAGCGTCTTCCTGGGCGGGCTGGCCATGGCCGGCCTGCTCGCCGTGCCGGTGCTCAACCTCGTGACGCCGCTCTTCGGCATCGCCCTGATGGTGCATCTGGTCAAGCGCCTGACCGGCACCAGGACCCTCATGCCGCCGCGCTGACCGACCGCAGCCGACCGGGCGCTCAGGCCTCCGGCGCCGGCTCCGAACCGCGCGGATAGCCGGCCCGGGCGATTGCGAGCGGCAGCGGCACGGCGTTGGTCTTCTCGTCGCTCCGGCACAGATCGGCGATCACGCATTGCGCGCAATCCGGCTTGCGGGCCTTGCAGACATAGCGCCCGTGCAGGATCAGCCAGTGATGCGCGTGGCGCAGGAATTCGTCCGGGATCACCTTCAGGAGCGCGGCTTCGACCTCGTCGGGGGTCTTGCCGGGCGCCAGGCGGAGCCGGTTGCCGAGCCGCAGGATATGGGTGTCGACCGCCAGCGTCGGCTGCCCGAAGGCGCCGTTCAGCACCACGTTGGCGGTCTTGCGGCCGACGCCCGGCAGGCTGACCAGGGCGTCGCGGTCGGCCGGCACCTCGCCGCCGAAGCGGTCGATCAGGGCCTGCGACAGGAGGATGGTGTTCTTCGCCTTGTTGCGGAAGAGGCCGATCGTCTTGATCAGGTCGCGCACGCGGTCCTCGCCGAGCGCGACCATCTTGGCCGGCGTGTCGGCGAGACGGAACAGCTCGCGCGTGGCCTTGTTGACCCCGACATCGGTCGCCTGGGCGGACAGCACCACGGCGACCAGCAGCGTGAACGGGTTGACGTGGTCGAGCTCGCCCTTCGGCTCCGGCGCCACGGCGCGGAAGCGCTCGAAGATGGTGCGGATCTCGTCGGCCGAATAGGCCGCGAGGGGCTTTGCGGCCCGGGCCTTGCCGGCGGCCGGCGGCCGTTTCGGCGTCGGCTTTGCGGGGCCGGCGCGTTTCGCGGAGGCCCCCGGCGGTGCGATCGCCGCATCCGGGTGAGCGACCTCGGCGGTCGCCTTCCTGGCAGGACGCGTGCCACCCGGCTTTGCCGCAGGGCTACGGCTTTTCACGGATTTTTCCTGGGGCTTCTGCTGATCGGCGGCCATTTCGGATCTATACTCTTAGGCCATGACGGACAGCAACGCAGCCCCTGCCGAAGCGCCCTTCTTTTCCGCAGTGCTTCTGCCGCACCGCTCGCTCGGTCCGCGCGGCTTTCTGATCCTGATGGGTGCGGTGGCGCTCGTGTCCTGCGCGGTCGGCCTCCTGTTCTATCGGATCGGCGCCTGGCCGGTGAGCGGCTTCCTCGGGCTCGACGCCGGCCTCGTCTGGTTCGCGTTCCGCTTGAACTACCGCGCGGCGCGGGCGCGCGAGGAGGTCTCGGTCTCGCCGCACGAGATCGTGGTGCGCCGGATCGCCGCGCATGGCCCGGTCTCCGAATACCGTTTCAATCCGCTCTGGGTGCGGCTCGATGTCGAGGAGGTCGAGGACGAGGGCGTCACCCGTATCGCCTTGCGCTCGCACGGCCGCAGCCTGGCAATCGGCGGCTTCCTCAATCCGGACGACCGCACCTCCTTCGCCGAGGCCTTCCGGCGGGCGCTCGCGGCGGCAAGATCGGGCCGCCCGGCCGACCTTCTCGCGGCGCGGGCCGCGGAATGACGGTTCACCGCGAAGCGGGCGTCCGAAATCGGGTGTCGGGACGGGACCGGCCGGGCTAGGGTCGCGGTCACCCGTCCCCGAAAGCCATTGCGATCCGCCCATGACCTTCGATCTCTTCGCCCGTCTCGAGCCTCAACCCGCCGGTCCCGCCGGCGCCGATCTCGATGCCGATCCGGCCGGCGACTACCGGCTGGTCAAGGCCGCCATCGAACTGATGACCGAGCGCTGGCGCGAGCAGCCGAGCGTCGAGGCGATCGCCGCCAAGCTGCGCCTGACGCCGGTCCAGCTGCAGCGGCTGCTGGTCCGCTGGGCCGGCCTGACCCCGAAGGCCTTCCTGCAGGCGATCACGCTCGATGCAGCGCGCGCCCTTCTGAAGGACGCCGCCAGCGTGCTCGACACCACCTACGAGGTCGGCCTGTCGGGGCCTGCGCGGCTGCACGATCTGTTCGTCACCCACGAGGCGATGACGCCGGGCGACTACCGGGCGCGCGGCCGCGGCCTGACCATGCGCTGGGGCCTGCATCCCTCGCCCTTCGGCACGGCGCTGGCGGTGGCGACCGATCGCGGCCTGGCCGGGCTCGGCTTCGCCGAACCGGGCGGCGAAGCCGAAGCGCTCGCCGACATGACCCGGCGCTGGCCGCAGGCCGACTATGTCGAGGATGCCGCCGCCACCTCCCCTTACGTGGCGCGCGTGTTCGATCCGGCCGAATGGCGCGCCGACCGGCCGCTCAAGGTGGTGATGATCGGCACGGATTTCGAAATCCGCGTCTGGCGCACGCTGCTGCGCATCCCGATGGGCCGCGCCACCACCTATTCGGACATCGCCGCCCATGTCGGCAACCCGAAGGCCAACCGCGCCGTCGGCACCGCCGTCGGCCGCAACCCCTTGAGCTTCGTCGTGCCCTGCCACCGCGTGCTCGGCCGCTCCGGCGACCTGTGCGGCTACCACTGGGGCCTGACCCGCAAGCGCGCCATCCTCGGCTGGGAGGCCGGACAGGTCGCCGGATAGGCCCCGCGCCGGCGGCCCGATCGCCGGCTCGGCGTCGCACGCAGCGTTTTCGCTTGGCGGGGCGCGGCCCGATCAGGACCGGCCGCCCCGCCTGACGGTTGCGCCCGCAGGCGTCCTCAGACCATCAGCTTCTGCATCACCTGCACCAGACGGCGGCCGAAATCGGCCGGATCGTCCGGGGCCTCGCCGTCCAGGATGCGGGCCTGGCCGAACAGCAGGAAGCCGGCATCCTCGACCAGCGTCCGGTCCGCATCGGCCAGATGACGCGCCATCGCGGCGACCAGCGGATGCTGCGGATTGAGTTCCAGGATCGGCTTGGTGAAGTCGCTGCGGCCCTGGCTGCGCGACATCAGCTTCTCGAATTCCTTGTCGGGCCCGAAATCGGGCGCGACCAGGCAGGCCGGGCTTTCGGCGAGACGGGTGGAGGCGCGCACGTCGGCGACCCGGTCGCCGAGCGTCTCCTTGACGAAGGCGACGACGGCCGCGACCTCCGCGGCGCCCGCCGCCGCCGCATCCGGCTTCGGCGCCCCTTCGGCGAGCGGGATGGCGTCGAGATCGGCCGCACCCTGCGTCACCGACTGGAACGGCTTGCCGTCATAGCCGAGCGCGGTGCGCACCCAGAAGGCATCGACCGGGTCGGTCAGCAGCAGCACCTCGACATCGCGAGCCCGGAAGCCCTCCAGATGCGGGCTGGCGGCGGCCCGCTCGGGGCTGTCGGCAAGCACATAGTGGATGCGCGTCTGGTTCTCCCTCAGGTCCGCCACATAGTCGGCGAGCGAACGCCAGCCGTCGCCCGACTTGGTCGACTTGAAGCGGATGATCTTGAAGAGTTCGTCGCGACGGTCGGGATCCTCGTAGAGGCCTTCCTTGATGACCGGACCGAACGCCTCCCAGATGCGCAGATAGGCCTCGGTGTCCGACGTGGCGAGCTTGCCGAGTTCGCTCAGGATGCGGCCGGTCACGCCCTTGCGGATGGTCTCCAGGAGCGGGTTCGACTGCAGCAGCTCGCGCGACAGGTTGAGCGGCAGGTCCTCGCTGTCGATGACGCCGCGCACGAAGCGCGCCCAGGCCGGCAGGATCTCGACCTCGTCGGAGATGAAGATGCGCCGGACATAGAGCTTGACCCGGCCCTTGCGCGCCGGATCGAACAGGTCGAACGGCTTCATCGACGGCACGAACAGCAGCACCGAGTATTCGGTCCGGCCTTCGGCGCGGTAGTGGATGGTCAGCGCCGGCTCGTCCCACTGGCCGGAGACGTTGCCGTAGAACTCGGCATATTCCTCCTTGGTCACCTCCGACTTTGCCTTCGCCCACAAGGCGGAGCCGTCGGTCAGCTCCCGGGAGGCCGCCTCGCCGGCCTTGGCGAAGCGGATCGGTACGGGCACATGCGCCGAATAGGTCTTCACGACCCGCTCGACGGTCGCCTCGTCGGCATAGTCCTTGGCGTCCTCGGTCAGTTCCAGCACGATCCGGGTGCCGCGCACGGGCGCATCGGCAAGCTCGGCCGGGGCGACGTCGAAGGTGCCCTGCCCGTCCGAGGTCCAGCGCCAGGCCTCGTCGGATCCGGCCCGCCGGCTGGTCACGACGACGCGGGCCGCGACCATGAAGGCCGAGTAGAAGCCGACGCCGAACTGGCCGATCAGACGCGAGCCGTCCTTTGACCCGCCGTCCTTTGAAGCGCCGTCCTGGCCGGCCGCGCCGTCCTTGGCGGCATTGGCCTGTTCCAGGAAGGCGCGCGTGCCGGAGCGCGCGATGGTGCCGAGATTGTCGACCAGCTCCTGGCGGGTCATGCCGACGCCGTTATCGGAGACGGTCAGCCGCCGGCCGTCCGGATCGGCCTCGATGACGATTTCCAGCGGCGCGCCGTCCGCGTTCAGCGCCGGATCGGACACCGCCAGCCAGCGCAGCTTCTCGCAGGCATCGGCGGCATTGGAGATCAGCTCGCGCAGGAAGATATCGCGGTTCGAATAGACCGAGTGGACCATCAGGTGGAGAAGGCGCGCCACCTCGGCCTGGAAGGCATGGGATTCGGCAGGTTGCTCGATCGTATCGGTGCTCATGGCGTCTCGGCGATCCGTGGCCTGGGGCAAGGGCCGGGCGGAGCGGGAGCTCCGGCGGCGGGCTTGCGTCGACGATGGGAACGGGACCGGCCGCACGATGCCGCATCGGCTCGTCCGGGCCGGCCCTCGCGAAGGGAATGCGGCCCGGACGCGGGGCCGAAGCCCCGGTGCCGCGCCGGAGCCGCTGATATCGTCCGATGGCGGGCCGAATTCAAGCGGGTTCGCATGCGCCGCGCCTCAGGCGACGGCGGCCGGTTCGGGGCGCCCGCCTGTCGGCAGCCGCCGCCACGCCGCGCGCAGCCAGCATCCCGGCGCGGCCCGGACCCCGTCCCGGGACCTCGGCGAGGTTGCGATTTCTTCAATCAGGCGTCGCAAGACGAAATTATCGAAAAAGATTCGCGCCCGCAATATTAACGAAACTCGTCTTGTTAGGGTTTCATTAACCATACCGCGCAAGCATTCGCCCATGCAGTCGGAGAGATCGACATGGCCGTCGAATCGCATCGCGCCCGACCGGTTCTCGATAACGCGCGGGACATCCAATACGCCCTCGAGCAGTTGAGCCGCGTCACCGACGATCGGACCCACATGTGCCGAAGTCTGGTCGAGCATTTCGCCGTCGATCTGGATCTGCTTGCCTTCGCCATGCGCCGCACGGCGGCGGCCAAGAACGCCCCGGCCTGACACCGGCCCACCTGACACCCGCCCACAGGACACCCGCCCGGGACGACGACATTCGGTCGGTCCTGCCACGCCGGGCGGGACCCGCCACGATCACTTCAGGAAATCGCTGAGCCGCAGGCTCTGGATCTTGCCGATCGCCGCATAGGCGGCCTCCAGCTGGGTCTGGTAGCTGGAGAGGCGCGCCGCCACGGCGGCGACATCGATATCCGTCTTGCCCGACAGCTCCGTCTCCGCATAGGTCCGGTCGTCCTGGCGCGCCGTGATGGCGCTTTCGAGCGCCGCTGAGGACAGACCGAGCCGGGCCTGGGCGGTGGAGAGGCCGCTCACCGCCGTGTCGACCAGGCTGCGCGCCTCGGTCAGGGTCGCGTCGTCGTAGCCGCCGCCGCTCAGGTCGGCACCCGCGATCAAGCTGAGCGCGCGCAGCGCCGTCTCAAACCCGGCATCGTCGGCCGTCACGCCGTAACGGATCACCTCCTCGGCCGAGACGCGCACCGACGCGGTCTCGTCGGTGCCGGCATAGTAGCTGGTATCGGCGCTGGTCGGCGTGGACTGGGGTGCGATCGCGTCCTGGACGACCGGCGCCAGATCGGTGGCCGATCCGGCAAACAGATAGCGGCCCTGATACTTCGTATTCATCAGGGCGGTCATCTGGTCGAGGATCGAGGCGGCCGTCTCCTGCAGGGTCGAACCGTCGCTGAGCGAGGCATCGATCGACGTCAGCGCAGAGGTGAACTGGTTGAGCAGGTCGGCCATCGATCCGACCGCGCTGGCCGCCGCCTCGACCTGGCTGCGCGCGGCGGTGGCGGCCTTCTCGTAGATGGTCGTGCGGTCGATATAGGTCTCCAGCGCGATGATCCGCCCGGCCCCGGCGCCATAGCCGCCGTAATCCGTGGCGACCTTGCCGGACGCCTGCTGGAGCGTGGCATCGGCCTGCTCGGCCTGGACGCGCATGGCGGCCTGGACGAGATCGGACGTGCCGGAGAAGGTTGCGACGCGCATGGCCATGGCGGTTCACGATCAGGTGGCGCTCGAAACCATGTCGAGCAGGGTCGAGAACATCTCGTTGGCGACCTCCATGACGCTGGCCGCGGCGGAATAGAGATTCTGGTATTGGGACAGCCGGGCCGTCTCCTCGTCGACATTGACCCCGGTCGAGGAACTCATGGACGCCGACAGGTTGCTTTCGACGGTCTCGGCCGTGGTCAGGGCCGTGTCGGCGCGGGCCGCAACGGCGGCGGCGTCCGAGACGATCGCCGCGGCATAGCCGGCGAGGTCGGTGCTGCGGGCGGACAGCCGGCCGGCCGCCGAAAAGTCCCGCGAGGCCCCCAAGGCCTCGGTCAGAGCCTGCGCGACGGTCTGCGACCCCGACGCCAGCGCGGTCGCCCCGGCCGTGGTCGCGCTGTCGTCGACGCTGCCGAGCGCGAGCCCGCCGGCATCCTCCAGGAGCGCGGCGCGGACGGCGATATCGGCGGCCCCGGTGCCGGTCAGGAGGTCGTTGAAACCGAAGGTCGCCGCGACGGAGGCCGCATCGCTGCCGACGACGGCGTCGCCGCCGAGCGCCACGCCGGTATCCGAGGCGGTGGTCGCGATGGCGAGATGGCCGTCGGCATCGATCGAGGCCGAGAGGCCGCCGATGCCGTTCAGGGCATCGACCAGATCGCCGACGGTCGCATAGGCGGCGAGGTCGAGGTCGCTCGTGCCGACCACCGCGCCGTCCGCATCGAGCACCGCGAGATGCAAGGTTCCCGACCCGCCGAGCGCATCGGTCGCCGCGACCGTCGCCGTGCCGGTCAGGCTTGCCGGCGCCGGCACGGCCGTCCCGGTCGCCGTGACCGCATTGAGCGTATCGATCAGGGCGACCGCGAGGGCATCGAGCGCATCCTGCGTCGCCGGCAGGGTCTCGTCGCGCATGGTGACGAGGGCCGCGAGGGTCCCCGATCCCGGATCGATCGGGCGGCCGTCGACCGTGATCGCGTCCGTTACCGTGTCGGCGGTCATCGCCGCGGCGGCCGAAAAGCTCAGTTCGTGGACACCGGCGCCGACCAGGGTCTGACCGCCGGTGGTGGCGACCGTCATGGCACCGGTATCGGCGACCGTGAAGGTCACGCCGAGCGCGCCGGCGACCGTGGCGAGCGCGGCATTGCGCTTGTCCTCGAGATCGGCGGAGGATTCGCCGCGGGCCCGCGCCGCGACGATGGCGACGTTGAGGTCGTCGATCGTGTGCAGCGCATCGTTGGTTTCCGACACGGTCGCGGCGATGTCGGCATCCGCATCACCGCGGAGGCTCTGGACGGAGGCGGACAGCGAGCGCAGCTGGGTCGCCATGGCATCGGCCGCCAGCACGAATTCGGCCGCCGCCGTGGCATCGGACGGGTCGGTGGCGAGCGCGGAGGCCGCGCTTTCCAGGCTCGTCACCGCGGCGGCGATCGAGGATCCGGCATCGTCGTCGGACGACAGGCTGCCCATCAGGCTCTGCAGGCGGTCGGCATAGTCGGCCGTCGTCTCGGTCGCGCCGAGCTCGCTTGTCGCCGTCATCAGCGCGCGCAGCAGAATCCGGTCGACCTTGGAGGACACCCCGGTGACCGAGACGCCGACGGCGACGCCCTCGGCGACCAGCGAGGACTGCGTCGCCGTCTTGACCGAATAGCCCTCGGTGTCGGCATTGGCGATATTGGCGGCGGTGACGTTGATCTTGACCTGGGCCGCCGTCAGCCCCGAATAGGCGATCCTGCTCGCGACCGAGATGACCATGCTGCTGCCCTCCGGGGCTTTGCCGTCGGATCGGAACCGGCCGCGCCGGCGGTTGGCCGGCGTTTGACCGCCGGGCTAGATGGTGAAGCCGCGCCCGACCGCGGAGCCGGTGCGGAGCGCGGTCGAGCGCGCGTCCTTGCCGTAGACCCGGTCGCGGGCGACGTGATCGCGCAGGGCGGCCATCACGGCATCGACCCGGTGCCGCGTCGCCCGGATGGCGCCATCCAGGCGCGCCATGTTCTCGGCCACGACCGCTTCGAGCCGTTGCGCGCGTTCCATCAGCAGGGCCCGTTCGGGGCTGTGCCGCTCGGCCCGCAGCTGGCCGGTCCCGGACATGTGGCGCATGGCCCGGCCGAGATCGGCGGTCAGCGTCAGCTTGAGCGGGATTTCGGCGGCGGCGGCGACCGGCAGGCCGCCGGCCAGCGCCTGGTTCTCGGCGCTGATCACCTCGATCAGCCGGTCGACCGCCTCGATCATGCGCGCGGTCGAGAGGACGGGCGGCAGCGTATCGTCGCCGGTGGACGGAGAATGGTCGGACATGGCGGATGTCTCGTCGTTCGAGCGGGGGTTCAGCGGCGGCCGGCCGCCAGCGCGCGGGCGGTGCGCAGATAGGCGAGCGAGGCCTGGTTCGAAGCGCTGGCGCCCTCGATCCGGCGGCCGATCCACCGGCGCAGCGGCTCCAGGGCGGCGAGCGCCTCGCTGAGTTCGGCCAGCGCCACCAGGGCGGCGCGCCGGTCGTCCGGACCCAGCCGGCGCGGGTCCGCCTTGCGCACGAACCGTTCGCCGACCATTCCGGCCAGGCGCTCGATCCTGTCGATCAGCAGGTCGGCCCGCACGTCGTCCGGCTGCGGCAGCATGGTCAGCTCACCACCTGCAGCAGGGTCTGGAACATGTCGTTCGCCGTCGACATCACCTTGGAGGCGGCCGAATAGGCCTGCTGGGCGGCGATCATGTTGGAGAACTGCTCGTTGGTGTCGGTGGTCGATGCCTCCAGCGTCGAACCCTGGACCGTGCCGGCCCCGTCCGCGCCGGCCAGATGCAGGGTCGAGGCGCCGGACTCGTCGGTGACCCGATAGACCGCGCCGCTCATGGCCTCCAGCCCGTTGGCATTGGTGAAGGTCGCGACCGGGATCTTGAAGATCGACCGGGTCTGGCCGTTGGAATAGGTCGCGTTGACGGTGCCGTCGTCGGCGACCGCGATGCTCGAGAGGGTGCCGTAGGGCTTGCCGTCCTGCGAGATGGTCGGCGAGACGGTCAGCGTGGAGGCGGACGAGGTGTACTGGCTGAGGCCGTTGGCCGAGCCGGCCGTTCCCAGATCGAGCGTGATCGAGCTATCGGCGGCGCCCGAGGTCCAGCCGGAGACGGTCAGCGTCGGTGGCGACGGGCTGGTCGAGGCCAGCGTGCCGTCGCCGTTGAACGTCACCGTGATGGCGCTCGACGAGACCGTGCCGATCGCGGTCGCGCTGTCGCTGCCCGAGGCGGTCGGATCGGAGAAGGCCAGCGACCAGGTGTTCTCGCCGGTCTTGGTCCAGGTCATCGTCGACTGGGCCGGGGTGCCGAGCGAGTCGTAGAGGTCCATCGTCGACGTGAAGGTGTCGCCGGTCTCGGCATTGGCCGGGAGGTTGGCGACCACCGAGGCTTCCGTGGTCGCCGAAGCCGAGGAGGCGATGCTGTCGATGTCGATCGGGGTCAGATTCTCGGTATTGGTGCCGCCGGTCACCGTGCCGTCGGCATCGGTCGGCCAGCCGAGCAGCGTATAGCCGTTGTTGGTCAGTTCGCCGTCGGTATTGACCGTGAAGGCGCCGTTGCGGGTGTAGTAGAGCGTGTCGGTGCCGTCGCCGGCCGAGACGACGAAGAAGCCCTGGCCGTCGATGGCCAGATCGGTGCTGTTCGAGGTCGATTCCAAGAGGCCCGAACTGGTCACGTTCGAGCGGGTCGCCGCCTGGACCCCGCCGGCCGAATAGCTGCCCGTGACCGTCGATCCGGACGACGTGACCAGGGATTCGAAGAACGAAGCGCTGGTCTTGTAGCCGTAGGTCTCGGCATTGGCGATGTTGTCGGAGGTGACCGCGAGCGCCTGGGATTGGGCGCGCAGCGCCGAGACGGCCGAATTGATCGCACCGGAGAGGCTCATGGCGGGCTCCCTCAGGCGGCCGAAGCGGTCGCGGACGACAGGCTTTCGGCAATCGACGAGACGCTCTCCTGCAGGCTGAGCAGGCTCGAATTCATCTCGGTCTGCTGGGCGTAGCTGGCGAAGGACATCATCTGCGACATCAGTTCCGAGGCGTCGGTCGGATCAGTCGGGTCCTGGTTCTGCAGTTCGGTCGCCAGCAGGCTGAGGAAATCGGCGGTCGTCGTCGACGTGGACGCGCTCGAAGTCGACGAAGTCGAGGACGTCGAGGCGGAGGAGGAGGACGTCGAAAGCAGCGACGACAGCGAGCTGATCGAGCTCATGGAACAACTCCATGCAGGAACATCGGGACAGGCCCCTCGCGGCGGCCGCGGTCGGCGGACGGGACGAGGCCTTGTCTTGATGAAACGGACCGGCTCGGGAAATCAGGCGCTGAAATTCAGCGATGAACTTCATTCCGAAGAATCGATGCTGTCGGCAGTCGTGTAATCGTTAACGAATGATTGTCATGCACGGTCGCCGCAGGACGAATCATCGCCAGCCTTCGGCGCTCGTGGTCGAAGCGTTCGGGGGTTTCACCAGACGGATGGTTATCGGCCGTCGCGATCGAAGCGCGCGGCGCACCGGGCCGGCGGTCGGCACCGACGGGACGTCACCGGACGGAATAGCGCGGGACGGAATCGCGCGGGACGGAACAGCCGTCCCTACCGGGCGGCGTGGCGACGCGGCAGGGCGAAGGCCTTCGCGAAGATGCGGTCGGTGAGACCCGCCGGGGCCGGTGGAACCGGCTCGGCAAAGGCCGCGCGCAGGCGCCGCGCCGCGTCGAGGCAGGCGCTCGCGGCCGGAGAGGTCAGCACCAGTTCGAGCGCCTCCGTCCGCTCGTCGAGCGGCCAGGCGGCGAGATCGTCGCCGCGGAGATCCAAAAGCTCTTCGAACCGGCGAACGTCCATGGCGCCCTGCCTCTTGCGGCCCCCTCGCTCCGGGCATCGGGCCCCTGGCGCCCGCACATCTTTCCCGGAAACGAATATGAACAAGTGTAACACACCGTTTCGGAATGTCTCCCGTCTTTGCGGAAGGCAACGCATTGTTTCCGCATCAACAACCGCCGGGTCAGCCGCCGCGCATCTCCAGCGCCACCTGGACCCAGGCCTCGCGCAGGGACCTGAGGCCATCCATCAGCCGGCGATACCGGGCGACGCGATCCGGCCGGGTATAGGAAATGTGCAGTTGCAGGATATAGCTGTTGTAGACCTTGTGCAGTCGCTCCGCGATGTCGCCGCCGCGCTCGAAGTCGAGCGCGCAGTCGAGCCCGCGCAGAATGGTGGTGACCCGCTGGATCCGCGCGAAGCAGGTCTCGTGCTTGCCTTCCTCCATGGCGCGTACGGCCTGGGTCATGGCCACGATCAATTCGTCATAGACGCGCACGAGCGCCACGGTGGGCGCGACGGCGGCATTGGCCTGGCGATAGGCGGCATTCGCCACTCTCGGATACATGGCGGGGAACCTCGTCGGGGGATGGTGGGGCGGCGTTACGAATCGGTCGACTGCGCCAGCAGCGCCTTGAGATAGGAGAGGGTCGATTCGGCGACCGAGATGGAGGCCTGGATGCGGGCGTAGCGGGCGGTGATGATCGTCCGGTAGGCGTCGGCCCGGCTCTGGATGTCGTCGATCTGGCTCTGGTAGTCGGATTCCTTGGTCGAGAGATTGTCGATCAGGCCGGCCAGGGTGCCGTCGCTCGAATCCGACGCCCCGTCGGCCGCCGTGTAGATGCGCTCGGCGAGACCGCGCGACGTGGTGATGTCGATCGAGGCGGATTCGGTGCCGGTGAAGACCAGGACCAACCCCTCGTAGATCGTTCCGGTCGCCCCGACGATGCGCGAGCCGGTGACCGTGAACAGGCTGTCGTCGCCTCCGACCGAAGCCCCGGTCAGCGTGCCGTCCGCGTCGACCGTGATGTCGATCGTGAAGCTGTCCGGCGCCTCGGTGCCGCGGCGCAGCAGCTGGAGATCGGAGGACGAGGCGTCGAACTGATAGGAGAACAGAGCCTCCAGGGCGTCGAGATCGTCGAGCAGGGCCGATTCGAGCGTATCGGTGTCGAGCACCAGCTTGTTGTCGTCGTCGAAGGTGATGCCGATCGTCGTCAGCGCAGTGTCGTCGAAGCTGAAGGTCAGCGCCGAGGCGAGCGCAGTGTTGATGCTGCGCAGGGTGCTGTCGCCGAACAGGACCGCGTCGGATGAGGCGGTGCCGTCCGAAGACGTGGTCTGCTGGGCGAGCGCGAAGTCGCGATAGGCGTTGTAGGCATCGACGAAGGCGCTGACCGCGTCCTCGACGGCCGAAAGATCGGTGGCGATCTCCAGCGAGACCGCATTGGAGCTGCTCTCGTCGGTCGATGTGACGGCATAGAGATGCAGGGTGACGCCGTCGAGCGCGTCGTCGATGTCGTTGGTCGAGCGGGTCATCTCGACGCCGTCGATCGAAAAGACGGCATTCTGCGCGGCCTGCAGCTCGTCGGCGAAGTTTCCGTCGGCATCGATCACGCCGAGGCTTTCCAGCACGCCACCGCCATCGGTCGCCTCGATCGTCTGCCCCGTCTCGGTCGATGACAGGACCAGCCGATAGGCCGTGTCGGAGACCTTCATCACCGTCGCCTTGACGCCGGTAGCGTCGGTGACGGCGTTGACCGCCTCGGCGATCGCCGCCAGGTCCATGTCGGCGGTGACGTCGATCGTCGCCGAGCCGGTGCCGGCGGTGCCGAGCGTGATCGTGCCGGCCAGCGCAAGGGCCTCGGAACTGGAGGTCTGATCGGCGCTGGAGACGCGGTGCGCCTTGGCGATCTGCGTCACCTTGAGCTCGTAGGTTCCGACATCCGCATCGGTATCCGCCGTCACCGAGACGACCGACGCTGCCGTCACATCGCCCACGGCGGTCAGATAGGCGGTGCGGTTGCGGAAGACGTCGTCGTCGGCCGCAAGGGTGCCGCTCGGCGCGCGCAGGGCCTCGGCGGCCGTCGCGAGGGCGGCCAGCAGGCTCTGCGCTTCCTCGTAGGCGGCCCGCTTGGTCTCCGCCGCGGTCAGCTTGGTCTCGATCGAGTCGGCTCTCGCCAGCTTGGCATTGACCGCCTCCTCGATCAGTCCGTCCCAGTCGATATCGCTCGGATCGGTCGAGGCGTAGCTGGATTTGGTGCTGGACGTCGTGCTGGTCGTGGTCGTCGTCGACGTGCTCGATACCGTGGTCATGACGCGTTCTCACTGCCCCTCGGGTCGGAGCGGCACGCCGGCGGCGGACCGGCGCGCCGCGGACCGTCACTGCAGCAGCTTGAGCAGGTTCTGGGTCAGCTGGTTGGCCGACGAGGCGGCCGAGACCGCGGCCTGGACCATCACCTGGGCGGAGGCGAGCTTGGCCTCTTCGGACGCGATGTCGACATCCGAGATCGCGGAATCGGCGGCCGACAGGTTCTCGACGCTGGAGGCGATCGAGGCCGACGTGAACTCGAAGCGGCTTTCCTGCGCGCCGATCTTGGCCCGGGCGGCCGAGACCGTGTCGATGGCGTCGGTGATCGTGTCGAGCGCCGTGGCGGCGCCGGCCTGGGTGCTGACATCGAGCGCGGCGACGCCGAGATCGGTCGAGGTCAGGCTGTCGATCGTGATGGTGATCGTATCGGTGGTGTCCGAGCCGACGATCACGTCGGTGCCGGTGTCGAACTCGTTGTCGGTGTCGCCGTCGTCGAGCAGGGAGACGCCGTTGTAGCGGGTGCCCGACGCGATGGTGTCGATTTCGTCGATCAGCTGCGAGAATTCCTCGTTGATGTAGCTGCGCTCGGTGTCGCCGACGGTGCCCGAGGCGGCCTCGGTGGCCAGCGCCTTGAGGCGCTGCAGGATGTCGGAGATGTTCGAGGCGCCGCCGTCGGCCGTCTGCAGGATCGAGACGCCGTGCGAGGCATTGGTGGCGGCCTGCTGCAGGGTGGTCACGTCGGAGGAGATGCGCGTCGCGATGGCGAGGCCGGCCGCGTCGTCCGAGGCCTGGGTGATGCGCGAGCCCGAAGCCAGCTTGGACAGCGACTTGCTCTGTTCGGTGGCATTGATGTTCAGGTAGCGGACGGCGGAATTGGCGGCGGTGTTGGTGGCGATGACGGGCATGTCGTGCTCCTGCCGGGAAGAGAACGGCCGAACACCTCTCGGGCGGGGCCGGCGCGGATCACGTCCGCGTACAGTCCTTGAACGGGCCGCCCCGCATCCGGCAGGCGCTGTTTTTGAATGGCCGCGCGGATTTATGGTTAATCAACAGTAAAGGACAGCCGGATATCGGCTTCCGCACCTTTGAGAGCCTTGCGCAACTGCTGCCGGCCGCGCTTCAGAAGCGATTCGACCGCCATGACGGTGGTCTCCATCACCTCGGCAATGTCGGCATTGCTCATATTCTCGTGGTAGGAGAGCACGATCGCGATGCGCTGCTGGTCGGGCAGCCGCGCCAGCGCGCCGTCGAGCAGGGTCGAGACCTGGGCGCGCTGCAAGTCGCCGAGCGTATCCGTCTGCTCGTCGACCGGTTCGGGAGCTTCGCCGATGTCCGCCATGCGCGGGCTGCGGCGCAGGTCGATGCACCGGTTGGCGACCACGCGGTGGAGCCAGGTCGAGAATTTCGCGCGCCCCTCCTCCCAGCGGGCGCCGTGGGTCCAGACCTTCAGGAAGCAATCCTGCACGACATCGTCGGCGTCGGCCGCATTCTGCAGGATGCGCAGGGCGAGCGCATAGGCGCGGTCGATGTGCCGCTCGACCAGAAGGCGGAACGCGGCCTGATCCTCCGCGGCGATCCGACGGAGCAGCGCCTCGTCGTCGTCCTCGACCACGCCGCCTCGGCGCGGCGCCGGAACCGGGCGGGCGCCCGGATCTCCGTCGTCCCCACCCGCCCTGTTCCGCGTCTGCCGGCCCCCCGGAGCGACTGCCGCCATTTCACCCTCCGCCGCCGTCATGCGCCGCTCCCGGAAGCAGCCACGCGGTCTCATCTGTTGAACGGCGGAAACCGACAAACCAGGCGCGAGGATCAAAGTATTTTTGCAATATAAAGACCCGGCAATATTTGCCTATATTCATGTCTCGCTTCCATTTCGCGAGGCACAATTTGCCGAATATAACATATTGAGTAAATCCTGTGCTCTCGTAAATTGATTTCGGAGTTTCAATTGATCGATCGGAAAATCCTGCGCACCCGAATGTCCCGCAATATGGGTTTTCATGCCCAATGTGAGCGCTTGCGGTCCGAAGGGTCTTGAGCGCACCCGCAGGTGCCTGTCTCTCAACCAGGATCATCCGATACTCCGGCCCCGAAACGGCATGGCGACTTTGGCGCCTGGCGCACCACGCCGCCACGAGACTGGGCTGCGTTCCCGCCGGGCTCGGCAGTCCTTGCCGGGCGGCGTTACGGTGCGGCCGGCGATTCGACGGCCCCCCGAGGAGGCCCGCATCGGCCCTTGCCGCGCAATCCCCAAACGATCCGAAGCGGTTGACCGGACGCAGGAATTTTGTATCCGCACGTTTCTCCCGGGCCTGGACCCGAAAGCCGTCCCTCCACCTCTCCGGATTTTCCGCCGCATGGCCCATTGACGCGCCGGCCGTGGGCGGTATCGCCTTGTCGCCGACCGGGACGGCCGGTCCGATCCGGCCGTTCGCCCCACCCGCGAGGATATCGACGATGATCCCGTTCGCCTTCCAGACCACCCGCCATGTCGTCGTCGAACCCGGCGCGTCCGGCCGGATCGGCACCCTGGTGGCGGAACTCGGTGCGCGCCATGTCTTCCTGGTGACCGATCGCGGCATCGAGGCGGCGGGGCTGCTGGAGCCGGCCCTGAAGGGCTGCCGCGAGGCCGGCATCGCGGTGACGGTCCATACCGACGTGGTCGCCGATCCGCCGGAGGCGCTGGTGCTGAAGGCCGTCGAGGCGGCGCGCGCGGCCGGGGCCGATGCGGTCGTGTCGGTCGGCGGCGGCAGCTCGATGGATGTCGCCAAGCTGGTCGCGCTCCTGGTGCCCGGGCGGCAGGCGTTGGCGGACATCTACGGCGTCGGTCTCGCGCGCGGGCCGCGCCTGCCCCTGGTGCTGGCGCCGACCACGGCCGGGACCGGATCGGAGGTCACGCCGATCTCGATCGTGACCACCGGGGCGGGCGAGAAGAAGGGCGTCGTCGCGCCCGTGCTGATCCCGGACGTGGCCGTCCTCGATGCCGACCTGACGCTCGGCCTGCCGGCGCCGGTCACCGCGGCGACCGGCATCGACGCGATGGTGCATGCCATCGAGGCCTTCACCAGCAAGCGGCTGAAGAACCCGGTCTCCGACTGCCTGGCCCGCGAGGCGCTGCGGCTCTTGTCCGGCAACATCGCCGAGGCCTGCCGCAACGGGTCCAATCGGGACGCCCGGCAGGCCATGCTGCTCGGCTCGATGCTGGCCGGGATGGCCTTCGCCAATGCGCCGGTCGCCGCCGTCCACGCCCTCGCCTATCCGGTCGGCGCCCGGTTCCACGTGCCGCACGGGCTTTCCAACGCGCTCGTCCTGCCGGCCGTGCTGCGCTTCAACATGACCGCCGCCGAGGTGCTCTATGCGGAACTGGCCGGGATCGTGGTGCCGGAGGCCGGCGGCTCCGAGGCCGCGCGGGCCGCGGCCCTGGTCGACCGGCTCGGCCGCCTCGGCGGCGAACTCGGCCTGCCGGTGCGCCTGGCGGAGGTCGGCATCACGGCGGCCGACGTGCCGGCGCTCGCCGAGGATGCGATGAAGCAGACCCGGCTTCTGATCAACAATCCGCGCGAGGTCACGCTCGCCGACGCCACGCGCCTCTACGGAGAGTCGCTGTGACCGGCGCCGCGCCCTTGCGCCGCGCGGATTTCCGCCATTTCCGGACCCTCTCGACGCGCTGGATGGACAACGACGTCTATGGCCACGTCAACAACGTGGTCTACTACTCGTTCTTCGACACGGTCGTGAACGGGCACCTGATCGAGGCCGGCCTGCTCGACCCGAAGACGAGCCCGATCATCGGCCTGGTGGTCGAGACGCAGTGCCGCTATCGCGCCTCGCTGGCCTTCCCGGAGCCGGTCGTCGCCGGCCTCAGGGTCGCCCATCTCGGCCGCTCGTCGGTGCGCTACGAAATCGGCCTGTTCCGTGCGGATGCGGACGACAGCGCCGCCGAGGGCCATTTCGTCCACGTCTATGTCGACCGCGCCACGCAGAAGCCGGTGCCGATCCCCGATCCGGTGCGCGCGGCGCTTGCCGCCCTCCTCGCGGACGCCACGCCGGCCGCCTGACCGGGTGGCGAGTTAACCGGACACACTGCCGGATGGCCCCGAGGACCGGCCGCGCCAGAAGCCTTCCGGCCGGGCCTTGACCCGCGCGGACCCTGCCGCATCGCCGTCCATCGCAGCCGACATCCCGCCCCGCCCGGCCTTCCGGGCGGCCGCGGCCGCTTGCGCCCTGCCGCGATCGACGGCCTTACGCTCTCCTTATGCGGGAGCCCCGCATTCCCGATCGAAACCTTACGCCGGACGGCGGCACGGTACGGGCCTCGATTGGAGGAACCCGCCATGTTGGATTTCGTCTTCCTGGGCGTCGGTCTCGGCAGCTTCCTGCTGCTGGCCGCCTATGCGCATGCCTGCGACAGGCTGTGAGGCGCAGCCATGACTGAACCCGGTCTCGCCCTCGTCGTCGCCGTCCTGCTCGGCGGCTATCTGGTCTTCGCCCTCATCCATCCCGAACGGTTCTGATCGCGGAACCGCCTTGCCGGCGGCTGCGCTCGACGGCGAGCGCGGGCTGCCGAGGAGTCTCCCCCATGTCCGCCAATGGCTGGCTGCAGATCGCAGTCACACTCATTCTCGTCGCCACGGCGGCGGTGCCGCTCGGGCTCTACATGGCCCGCGTGCTCGCCGGCGAGCGCCATCCGCTGTCCCGGCTGCTGGGCCCCGTCGAGGCCGCCTTCTACCGGCTGGCCGGCATCGATCCGGCGCGCGAGCAGCGGTGGCTCGGCTATGCCCTCGCCATGCTGGCCTTCAGCGCCGCCGGTTTCGCCGCGCTCTATGCGCTGATGCGCTTCCAGGCCGTGCTGCCGCTGAACCCGCAGGGCTTCGCGGCCGTGCCGCCGGATCTCGCCTTCAATACCGCGGTCAGCTTCGTCACCAACACCAACTGGCAGGCCTATGGCGGCGAGAGCACCATGGGCCACCTGGTCCAGATGGCCGGGCTGACGGTGCAGAACTTCGTCTCCGCTGCCACCGGCATCGCCCTGGCGGCAGCCGTGACGCGGGCCTTCGCCCGCTCCGGCGCGCAGACGCTGGGCAATTTCTGGGTCGACCTGACCCGGACGGTGCTCTACGTGCTGCTGCCGCTGTCGATCCTGCTCGCGCTCGCCTTCGTGCTCGCCGGCATCCCGCAGACCCTGTCGGGCGCCGTCGAGGCGACCACGCTCGAAGGCGCGAAGCAGACCCTCGCGCTCGGTCCGATCGCCGGCCAGGAGGCGATCAAGCAGCTCGGCACCAATGGCGGCGGCTTCCTGAACGCCAATTCGGCCCATCCGTTCGAGAACCCGTCGGCACTCGCCAACGTCCTGTCGATCGCCGCGATGCTGCTCGTTTCGGCGGCGACCGTGGTGATGTTCGGGCGGATGATCGCCGCGCCGCGCCAGGCACGGGCGCTGATCGCCGCCATGGCGATCCTGCTCGTCGCCGGCGTCGCCATCGTCTATGCGGCGGAAAGCGCCGGCAATCCGCTCCTGACCGCGCTCGGCGTCGACCCGCTCCAGGGCAACATGGAGGGCAAGGAGGTCCGCTTCGGTCAGGCGCTGACGGCGCTGTTCGTGGCGGCCACGACCGGGCTTTCCTGCGGCGCCGTCAACGCCATGCACGCCTCGCTGACGCCGGTCGGCGGGCTGGTGCCGCTGTTCCTGATCCAGCTCGGCGAGGTGCTGCCGGGCGGCGTCGGCTCCGGGCTCTACGGCATGCTGGTCTTCGCCGTCCTGGCGGTCTTCGTCGCCGGCCTGATGGTCGGGCGCACGCCGGAATATCTCGGCAAGCGCATCGAGGCGCGCGAGATCAAGCTCGCCATGCTGGCGGTGCTGATCCTGCCGCTCGCCATCCTCGGCTTCTCGGCCGCGGCCGCGCTGCTGCCGGACGCGCTGGCGAGCCTCGCCAATGCCGGGCCGCACGGCCTGACCGAGATCCTCTACGCCTACTCGTCGGCGGCCGGCAACAACGGCTCGGCCTTCGCCGGGCTCAACGCCAACACCGCCTGGTTCAATACCACGCTCGGCATCGCCATGCTGGCCGGCCGCTTCGCCTACGTCATCCCGGTCCTGGCCATGGCCGGATCGCTCGTCGGCAAGACCCGCGCGCCGGCCACCGCCGGGACCTTCCCGACCGACGGCCCGCTCTTCGTCGGCCTGCTGATCGGCGTGATCCTGATCCTCGGCGGCCTCCAGTTCTTCCCCGCTCTCGCCCTCGGTCCGATCGTCGAGCACTTCCTGATGCTCGCCGGCAAGACCTTCTGACGGTGTTCCCATGTCCAAGCATGTCACGGCCGAACCCGGCCTGTTCGACGCCAAGATCCTCGCTGAGGCGAGCCTCGAAGCGCTCCGGAAGCTCGATCCGCGCAAGCTCGCGCGCAATCCGGTGATGTTCGTCACCGCCGTCGTGGCCCTCGTCGTCACCCTGGTGGCGGCACGCGAGGCAGCGACCGGGTCGGGGCATCTCCTGTTCACGATCCAGATCGCGCTCTGGCTCTGGTTCACGGTGCTGTTCGCGAATTTCGCCGAGGCGGTCGCCGAGGGCCGCGGCAAGGCGCAGGCGGATTCGCTGCGCGCCATGCGCCGCGAGACCGTCGCCAAGCGGCTGCTCTTTCCCGACACGCCCGACCGCGTCTACGAGGGCGTCGGCTCCGACGACCTGGAGGTCGACGACATCGTGCTGGTCGAGACCGGCGACGTGATCCCGGCCGACGGCGAGATCGTCGAGGGCGTCGCTTCGGTCAACGAAAGCGCGATCACGGGCGAAAGCGCCCCGGTGATCCGCGAGGCCGGCGGCGACCGCTCCGCCGTCACCGGCGGCACGACCGTGCTCAGCGACTGGATCAAGGTCCGCGTCACCGCCGCGCCCGGTTCGACCTTCCTCGACCGCATGATCGCGCTCGTCGAAGGCGCCAGCCGCCAGAAGACGCCGAACGAACTGGCCCTGTCGATCCTGCTGTCCGGCCTGACGCTCGTGTTCCTGATCGCGGTCGTCAGCCTGTGGGGCCTCGCCGCCTATTCGGGCACGATCCTGTCGGTGACCGTGCTGGCCGCCCTTCTGGTGACGCTGATCCCGACCACCATCGGCGGCCTCCTGTCGGCGATCGGCATCGCCGGCATGGACCGTCTGATCCGGTTCAACGTCGTGGCGACCTCGGGCCGGGCCGTGGAGGCGGCCGGCGATGTCGGCACGCTGCTCCTCGACAAGACCGGCACCATCACCTACGGCAACCGCATGGCGACCGAGTTCGTCGCGGTATCGGGCGCCACCGTGCGCTCCGTCGCCGAGGCCGCCTTCCTGGCCTCGCTCGCCGACGAGACCCCGGAAGGCCGCTCGATCGTGGCGCTGGCCAAGGCCGACCACGGCCTGAAGGAACCGGCCGGCGGGCGCGGCAGCTTCGTGGCCTTCACGGCGCAGACCCGCATCTCGGGCGTCGACCTGGACGGCCGGCTGATCCGCAAGGGGGCGGTCGACGCCATCCTGCGCGCCATCGACCTGCCGCTCGAGCGCACGCCGCCGCAGTTCCGCCAGGCCGTCGACCGCATCGCGCGGTCGGGCGGCACGCCGCTCGGCGTGATGGAGAACGGCCGCCTGATCGGCGTCATCCACCTGAAGGACGTGATCAAGCCGGACATCAAGGAGCGCTTCGCGGCCCTGCGGGCGATGGGCATCCGCACCGTCATGGTGACCGGCGACAATCCGGTCACGGCCGCCGCGATCGCCTCGGAGGCCGGCGTCGACGACTTCATCGCCGAGGCGACCCCGCAGGACAAGCTCGCCTATATCCGCGCCGAGCAGGAGCGCGGCCGGCTGATCGCCATGTGCGGCGACGGCACCAACGACGCACCGGCGCTCGCCCAGGCCGATGTCGGCGTCGCCATGCAGACCGGCACGCAGGCCGCCCGCGAGGCCGGCAACATGGTCGATCTCGACAGCAATCCGACCAAGCTCATCGAGATCGTCGAGATCGGCAAGCAGCTGCTGATGACCCGCGGCTCGCTCACCACCTTCTCGATCGCCAACGACGTGGCCAAGTATTTCGCCATCATCCCGGCCCTGTTCGTCGCCTCCTACCCGGAGCTCGGCGCCCTCAACGTGATGCACCTGGCCACCCCGGAAAGCGCGATCCTGTCGGCGATCATCTTCAACGCGCTGATCATCGTCGCGCTGATCCCGCTCGCCCTGAAGGGCGTGCCCTACCGCGCGGTCGGCGCGGCGGCGCTGCTCCGGCGCAACCTCGTCGTCTACGGCCTCGGCGGCCTCGTCCTGCCCTTCGTCGGCATCAAGGCCGTCGATCTCGTCGTCACCGCCCTGTCGCTGTCGTAAGGAGTCCTCTCATGTCCCACCAACGCCTCGACCGGATCCTCGCCGCCCGCACGCCGGCCACCGCCACCGCCACCGCGCCGGGAGCCTCGTCCCTGATGGCCCAGATCCGTCCCGCCGTCGTGATGACGCTGCTGTTCACCGCGCTGACCGGGCTCGCCTATCCGCTCGCCGTCACCGGCCTCGCCCAGATCGTCGCGCCCGACCGGGCCAACGGCAGCCTGGAGCGGCAGGACGGGACCGTGATCGGCTCGCGTCTGATCGGCCAGGCCTTCGCCTCCGAACGCTACTTCCACGGCCGCCCGTCGGCCGCCGGCACCGACGGCTACGACGCCGCCGCCTCGTCGGGCTCCAATCTCGGCCCGACCTCGGCGAAGCTGATCGACCGCGTCCGCGGCGATGTCGATGCGCTGAAGGCGGCCGGGACCGCGACCCCGGTGCCGGCCGACGGCGTGACCGCCTCGGCGAGCGGCCTCGACCCGCATGTCAGCCCGGAATTCGCCCATGCCCAGGTCGACCGGGTCGCGGCGGCGCGCAAGCTCGAACCGGCACGGCTGCGCGCGCTGGTCGACAGCCTGGTCGAGGGCCGGGAGGCGGGTCTGTTCGGCGAGCGCCGGGTCAACGTCCTGATGCTCAACCGCGCGCTCGACCGGTTGTCCTGACGGAAGCGGCGCGCATGGGCGAGGCGAACCCGGATCGGCGGCCATCCCCGGATGCCCTGCTGGCGCTTGCCGACAGCGAGCGCCGCGGCCGGCTGAAAGTCTGGCTCGGCGCCGCGCCCGGCGTCGGCAAGACCTACGCGATGCTGTCGGCCGCCCGGCAGGCGCGCCAGGCCGGGACCGACGTGGTGGTCGGCCTCGCCGAGACCCACGGACGGGCCGACACCGAGGCGTTGACCGTGGGGCTCGAGACCTTGCCGCGCCGGCCCTTCTCCCATCGCGGCCATCTGCTGGCGGAATTCGACATCGACGCGGCCCTGGCGCGACACCCCGCAGTGCTCGTCGTCGACGAACTCGCCCACAGCAACGCCCCCGGCAGCCGGCATCCCAAGCGCTACCAGGATATCGACGAGCTGCTGCGCGCCGGGATCGACGTCTGGACCGCCCTCAACATCCAGCATCTGGAAAGCCTGTCCGACGTGGTCACCCGGATCACCGGCGTGACCGTGCGCGAGACCGTGCCCGACACGGTGCTCGATCGGGCCGACGAGGTCGTGCTGGTCGACATCACGCCGTCCGAGCTGATCCAGCGGCTGAAGGACGGCAAGGTCTATCGGGCCGACAATGCCCGCCGCGCCATCGATCACTATTTCACGCCCGGCAACCTGACGGCCCTGCGCGAACTGGCCTTGCGGCGCACGGCCGCGCGGGTCGACGACCAGATGGTCGACTATCTGCGCCAGAACGCCATCGAGGGTCCCTGGCCGACCGCCGAGCGCATTCTCGTCTGCGTCGGCGGCGATGCCCGCTCGATGACCGCGATCCGGGCGGCCAGCCGCTTCGCCAGCGGGCTCAACGCCGACTGGCTCGCCGTCCATGTCGAACGCCCCGAAGCGGCCCCGGAGGCCGGCGCCTCGGAACGGATCGAGGAGACGTTGCGGCTCGCCGAGCGGCTGGGCGCGACGGTCCTGCGCCCGTCCGGTCGCGATATCGTCACCGAGATCCTGCGCGTCGCGCGGGCCGAGAATGCGACGCAGATCTTTCTCGGCCGGTCGCGCGGCGGGGTCTGGCGCCGGCTGCGCGGACGGTCCCTGACCGCGGCGGTGCTGGAGCGGGCCGGCGCTCTGTCGGTGCATGTGGTCGGCGAGGACGACGGCGAGGGTCCGGCGCCGGCCGGGATGCCGCGCCTCCGGCTGCCGGCGCTCTCGCTGTCGGGCGCCGGAGCGGCCGTCCTGGCGGTGGCGGCGGCGCTCGGCATCGGCTCCGGCTTGGTGCGCTACGTCGAATTGCCCAATCTCTCGATGATCTTCCTCGCCGCCGTGGTGCTGTGCGCGCTGCGCTTCGGGACCTGGAGCGCAGTGCTGGCCTCGGCTCTGTCCTTCGCCGCCTACAATTTCTTCTTCATCGAGCCGGTCTACACCTTCACGGTCGCCAAGCCGCACGAACTGCTGGCGCTGGTCGTGTTCCTGCTGGTCGCGATCGCCATCGGCGGCCTGGCCGGACGGCTGCGGGATCAGTCCGAACTGGTCCGGTCGCGGGCCGGCGCGATCCGCTCGCAATACGAGTTCGCCCGCAAGCTGTCCGGCACCGCCAAGCTCGACGACCTGCTCTGGGCGGTGGCGTCGCAGATCGCCGCCGCGGTCGGCGGCCGCTGCCTCGTCCTGCTCGCCGAGGGACAGGAACTGGTGCTGCGCGGCGCCGCGCCGCCCGACGACGAGATGGGGCCGGCCGAATGGACCGCCGCCTACTGGGCCATGACCCATCACGAGCCGGCCGGCTGGCGCACCGGCACGCTGCCCAATGCCCGGCTGCAGTTCCGCCCGCTGCGCACCGCGCGCGGCACCACCGGCACGATCGGCTTCGAACCCGCCGACCCGGCCCGCGCCCTGACCGGCGAGCGCGAGCGCATGGTCGATGCGCTGATCGACCAGGCCTCGGTCGCGGTCGAGCGGATCCGGCTGGTCGACGACATGAGTCGCGCCGCCGCCTCGGCGGAAAGCGAGAAGCTGCGATCGGCCCTGCTGACCTCGCTCAGTCACGATCTGAAGACGCCGCTCGCCGCCATCCTCGGCGCGATCACGTCGGTGCGCGCGCTCGGCGCCCGGATGGACGACGCGGCGCGCAGCGATCTCCTGCTGACCATCGAGGAGGAGACCCGGCGGCTTGCCCGCTTCGTCTCCAACCTGCTCGACATGACCAAGTTGGAGGCCGGCGGGCTCGACATCACGCCCGACGAGGTCGATCTCGCCGAGGTCCTGCCCGGCCTGATCGCCCGCGCGGCACTGCTGCTGCCCGGCCTGACGGTCAAGACCCGACCCTGGCCGCCTTCGGCGACGGTGCGCGGCAATCCGATTCTGGTCGATCAGGTGCTCTTCAACATCCTGGAGAATGCCGACAAATATGCCGGCCCGAATGCGGTCGCCTCGGTCGGGCTCGAGGTCGCCGACGGGCGCGTCCGCCTGGTCGTCGAAGACCAGGGGCCGGGCATTCCGGCGGACCAGCTCGACCGGGTCTTCGCCAAGTTCCACCGGGTCGCGACCGGCGACGGCCGCGCCGCCGGAACCGGGCTCGGCCTCGCCATCGCCAAGGGGATCGTCGAGGCCATGGGCGGAACCATCCGGGCCGAGAGCCCGATCGCCGGCACCCGCGGCACCCGCATCCTGATCACCTGGCCCCTGGCCGCGCCGAACACGCGAGCCGGCGGGCCGCCCGAAGGCATCCCGTCATGAGGTCCGACCCGCGCATCCTCGTCGTCGACGACGAACCCCAGATCCAGCGCTTCCTGAAGCCGGCGCTCGAAGCCTCCGGCTTCGAGGTCGTCCAGGCGCTCGACGGCCGCAGCGCCGTCAAGGCCGTCGCCACGGCGGCGCCGGACGCCGTGGTGCTCGATCTCGGCCTGCCCGATTGCGACGGCAAGGACGTGATCCGTCAGGTCCGCGCCTTCTCGCAGGTCCCGATCGTGGTCCTTTCGGCGCGCGACCGCGAGGTCGAGAAGGTCACCGCGCTCGACCTCGGCGCCGACGACTACGTCTCCAAGCCGTTCGGGATTTCCGAATTGCTCGCACGCCTGCGCACCGCGCTCCGCCACGCCGCCCGCCAGGACGGCCAGAGCGAGGTGATCTCGGTCGGCGATCTGGTCGTCGACACCCGCGCCCACCGCGTCACCCGGGCCGGCGAGACCCTGCGCCTGACCCCGAAGGAATACGACCTGCTGCACATCCTCGCCCGCCATGCCGGCCGCGTCCTGACCCATCGGCAGCTGCTCACCGCCGTCTGGGGGCCTGCCCACGAGAACGACACCCAGTATCTGCGCGTCCTGGTCGGCCAGTTGCGCCAGAAGCTCGAAGCCGATCCGGCCCGGCCGACGCTGATCGCGACCGAACCCGGCATCGGCTACCGGTTCGACGATTGATGGACTGTCCTGCCGGACGGCGACGGGCTGCCGGCAAAAGCCGCGAAGCCGCCGTCATGTGTATTTCAACGGGATGGACGTCGTGAACTTCAGCTCCTCCATCGAGATCGACGAGGTGATGTCGGTGAAGTCGAGCCGACTGATCATCTTCTTGTAGACGGCATCGTAGACGTCGACATTCGGCACCACGAGGCGCAGCAGATAGTCCATGTCGCCGGTCAGCCGATAGGCTTCGACGATTTCCGGGATCTCGGCGATCACCTTGCGGAAGGAATCCAGCCATTCCATCGAATGGCGCGAGGTGCGGATGGCGACGAAGACCGTCATCGGCACGTTGCTCTTGCGCCGGTCGATCAGCGCCACCCGCCGCGTGATGAAGCCGGCATCCTCCAGCGCCTTGATGCGGCGCCAGCAGGCCGAGACCGACAGGCCGACCGTGTCGGCGAGATCGGCCACCGCCACGGTGGCGTCCTCCTGCAGCTCCTCCAGGATTCGACGGTCGCGAATATCCAGCATCGCGCTCTCCATTTGCACGCCTTCACTAAAGCGACGCAAATCGATTTCGCAAGAGGCTCTTCTCACGCAATCTGTTCTCGGGTTTGCCGCGACTTTGTGCAGCCGGCGCAGGGACGCCGGCCGGGTCGGGGCCTTAGCCTAGGGACACGGTTCCACGACGGAGAATTCCAGTGTCTCGAATCATCGGCCTGATCGGCGGCATGAGCTGGGAAAGCACGGCCACATACTATCGGGAAATCAACGAGTTGGTCCGCGCCCGCCGCGGCGGCCTGGCGTCCGCCGACCTGCTGCTGCGTTCGGTCGACTTCGAGGCGATCGTCGCCCTGCAGAAGGCCGGCCGCTGGGATCTGGCCGAGGCCGCGCTCGCCGAGGCGGCGTCCGGCCTGGTCCGCGCCGGCGCCGGCTGCATCCTGATCTGCACCAACACCATGCATCTGGTCGCCGACGGCGTCGCCCGCGCGGCCTCCGTGCCGCTGATCCACATCGTCGACGTGGTCGGACAGGAACTCGTCGCCGCCGGCAAGAAGCGGCCGCTGCTGCTCGCCACCCGCTACACGATGGAACAGGCCTTCTACCGCGACCGGCTGCGCGCACGGTTCGGCCTGGAGGCCATCGTGCCGGAGGCGCAGGACCGCGGCGCCGTTCACGACATCATCTTCGACGAACTCTGCTGCGGGGTCGTCCGGTCGGAATCGCGGCAGCGCTATGTCGACGTGATCGAGGCCGCCGCTGCCGAGGGCGCCGACAGCGTGATCCTCGGCTGCACCGAAATCGGGCTGTTGATCCATCAAACGGATTCGAATCTGCCCGTATTTGATTCGACAAAATTGCATGCCCGCGCAGCAGTCGACTTTTCTGACGGTTCGCTGCAAGTGGATGCCGTCGCCGCCTGAACCCGCGATCTGTCGCCATCCGTCGGCCGGAGTCCGATCCCAGGAGCCCTCGACCCATGAGCCTGCCGCCGCCCCTGCCGCCCTCCCTGTGGGCCTCGGTGACGCCGCCGCGGCCGCCTTCCGCGGCGCTGGCCGGCGAGGTTCGGGCCGATGTGGCGATCGTCGGGGCCGGCTTCACGGGGCTCTCGGCGGCGCTGGCGCTGGCCGAACGGGGCCGCAAGGTGGTGGTCCTGGAGGCCGCCGTGGTCGGCTGGGGCGCCTCCGGCCGCAACAACGGCCAGGTCATCCCGACCATGACCGGCGCCGAGCCGGACGCCATGGCGCGGCTCTTCGGCGAGACCGGGGAGCGTTTCGCCCAGCTCGTCTCGGATAGCGCGGCCGGCCTGTTCGATCTGGTCCGGCGCCAGAGGATCGACTGCGAGGCCGTGCAGAACGGCTGGTTCCAGCCGGCCCATTCGCCCGGCCGCGTCCGGCTGTCCGCCGCCCGGGTCGAGGCCTGGAGCCGCCGCGGCGCGCCGGTCAGCCTGCTCGATGCCGAGGAGACCGCCCGCCTGGTCGGCTCGCGCGACTGGTACGGCGGCATGCTCAACCGCTCGGGCGGTCACATCAATCCGCTCGCCTTCGCCCGCGGCCTCGCCGCCGCCGCCGAGGCGGCCGGCGCCGTCATCCATGAGGCGAGCCCGGTCGACAGCCTGGAGCGGACGCCGGCCGGCTGGGTCCTGGCGACCGGCGCCGGACGGGTCGTCGCCGATCAGGTCCTCCTCGCCTCGAACGGCTATACGGACGGCTTCCGCCCGGCCCTCTCCCCGTCGCTCGCGCGTTCGCTGGTGCCGGTGCTGTCCTGGCAGATGGCGACCGAGCCGCAGTCGGACGCGGTCCGCGCCAGCGTGCTGCCCGGCCGCCAGGCCCTGTCCGACACCCACGGCGATCTGCGCTTCTTCCGCTGGGACGCGCGCGGTCGGCTGGTCACCGGCGGCGCCCTGATCGTGCCGCTGAACGGCGCCGACCGGCTCCGCCGCCTGGTCGGCGACCGCTTCGCCCGCATGTTCCCGCAGATGGGCGTGCCGCGTTTCGAATTCGTCTGGAACGGCCGCATCGGCATGACCGACGACCGCATGCCGCGGTTCCACAATCCCGCCGAGGGCCTGTGGACCTGGGTCGCCTGCAACGGTCGCGGCGTCGCCCTGTCGACGGCGCTCGGCCGCGTCTTCGCCGATGCGCTCGGCGGCGTACCGCCGGCCGAACTGCCCGTTCCGATCACGCCGGTCCGCCCTTACCCGTTCCATGCGGTTGCCCGGATCGTCGCCCCGGCCATGCTGGCATGGTACCGCTTCAAGGATGCGCGCGAGCCCGCGTGACGGGCCGCGTCCGCCCCCCTCACCCCGATCCGGTCGAACGAGACCGAGCACAGGAGCCAAGCATGTCAGAGACGGGTCCGAGCGGCCGCATGGTGCCGATCGAGTGGTTGCAGGGCGCCTTCGCCATGCGGGCGGCCGCCTATGCCAACATGTTCGACGTGTTGCGCGAGGCCTTCGGCACCGACCGGGCCGTGGAGATCGTCTCGGAGGCCACCCGCCGGATGGGCGTGACGATGGGGGCGAAATTCGCCGACCTCGGACCCGCCGACCTGACCGGCCTCAAGGACCGCTTTCTCGGCGGCATCCCGGCCGGCGAGGTGATCTTCCAGCCGGAGGTCCTGCGCTGCGACGACGAGCGTCTGGAGATCCAGTTCCACCGCTGCCCGCTGAAGGAAGCCTGGGTCGCCATGGGACGGTCCGGCGAGGAGCTGGAACTTCTGTGCAAGGCCGGCGGCGCCATCGACGGCGGGCTGTTCAAGGCCGCCGGTTTCGTCTTCAAAGGAGAAACCTGGAAACCCGGCCAGGAAGGCTGCTGCAAGCTCGTCGTCGAACCCGGCACGGCCGCCTGACCGATCCCGTCGATCCGCCACGAGACACCACCCCCATCGGCCCCCCGGGCCTGAACGGAGACTGGAGCCCATGACGCTGACCCGCAGACACCTCGTCGCCCTAGCCCTCGCCGCGCCCGCCGCCTTCGCCCTGCCGGCCGCCGCCGCCGAAACCGTGAAGCTCGGCTACCAGCTGCCGCTGACCGGCAACACCGCGCAATACGGCCAGGACTTCAAGACCGCCGCCGAGATCGCGCTCGCCCGCTTCAACGCCTCCGGCCGCATCCCCGCCAAGGTCGAGATCGTGTTCGAGGACAGCCGCTCGGACGCCAAGGAAGGCGTGACCATCGCGCGCAAGTTCGTCGACGACGAGAAGATCGTCGGCGTGCTCGGCGACTTCACCTCCGGCGTCTCGATGGCCGCCGCGCAGGTCTACAAGGAGGCCGGCATGCCGCAGCTCTCCCAGACCGCGTCCCATCCCGACTACACCAAGATCTCGGAATGGCAGTTCCGCAACATCACCACCCAGGCCGGCGAAGGCCCCTACAACGCCGACTGGATGGTCGCCAAGGGCTACAAGAAGGTCGCGGTGATCGCCGAGCAGACCGACTGGGGTCAGAGCGTCACCAAGTATTTCGCCGATGAGATCGCCGCCAAGGGCGGCAAGGTGGTCCTGACCGAGTATTTCAACCGCGGTCTGCCCGACTTCCGCTCGCTGCTGACCAAGATCCAGCGCGAGAAGCCGGACGCCATCTATACCGGCTTCTTCTACGAGGACGCGGCCAACTTCCTCAAGCAGATGAAGCAGCTCGGCATCGCGATCCCGGTCTATTCGACCTCGGCCGCCCATAACCAGAAGGTGATCGAGCTCGCCGGCGCCGACGCCGAGGGCCTGTCGCTGACCACCAACTTCCTGCCCAACAGCCCGAAGCCCGAGGTCAAGGAATTCGTGGCCGAATGGGTCAAGGTGCGCGGCGCCGAGCCCGGCCAGTTCCCGGCCCAGGCCTTCGATGCCGTCAACATCATGCTCGAGGCGGTGGTCAAGACCTATCCGAAGTCGACCCGCGCCGCGATCCGCGACGCGCTGGCCGCCACCAAGGACTTCCCCGGCGTGACCGGCTCGACCACCTTCGGTGCCGACCGCGAGCCGGTCAAGCAGCTCTCCAAGGTGCGCATCGTCGGCGGCGTCTTCACGCCCGTCGCCGATTGATCCGGCGTGCCGGCGGTCGCCCTCAAGGGCGCCGCCGGCCGACGCTGAAGCCGCAGCCGGGCAGCCCGATCGCCCGGTCCGAACGACGCGCCGCCAGGGGGCCGCCGTGATCGATCCCTATTACCTGCAGCAATTGGCCATCGGCCTGTCGCAGGGCGTCATCTACGCCCTGATGGCGATCGGCTTCACGCTGATCTTCGGCGTGCTCAACGTCGTCAACTTCGCCCATGGCGAGGTCTACACGGTCGGCGCCTTCGCGGGCCTGCTTCTGATCACCGCCTTCGCGCCGCCCTTCCTGGTCGTGCTGTTCGCCGTGCTGGCCTTCGGCGCCGCGCTCGGCTTCGGCCTCGAACGCATCGCCTTCAAGCCGTTCCGGCGCTTCTCCGACGAGGCCTCGCTGAAATCGCGGGCGATGCGCGAATCGACGCTGATGTCGTCGCTCGCCGTCTCGATCGTGGTGCGCGAGGGCCTGGAGATCGGCTTCGGTTCGCAGATGCAGACCCTGCCGTTCGACTATCTGATCAACAAGCCGATCGAGCTCGGCCCGGTCACCATCGTCACCGGCGACGTGATCATCTTCGCGGTCGCTGCGGTCATGCTCGGTGGGCTGCAATATCTGCTCAAGCGCACCCGCATCGGCCTGTCGATCCGCGCCGTCTCGGCCAATCCGCTCGGCGCCAAATATGTCGGCATCGACACCGACCGCACCATCATCACCACCTTCGCGCTCGGCTCGATGATGGGTGCGGGCGCCGGCATCCTGGTCGGCCTCTATTACGGCGCGATCTTCCCTGCGATGGGCTTCGTGCCGGGCATCAAGGCCTTCGTGGCGATGGTCATGGGCGGGCTGTCGTCGATCCCCGGCGCGGTCGTCTGCGCGCTGCTGCTCGGTCTCTCCGAAGGCCTCGCCACCACCTTCATCTCCTCCAACTGGGCCGACATGGTCGCCTACGGCTTCCTGATCGTCACCCTGATCTTCTTTCCGCAAGGTCTCTTCGGAGCGGGGAGGGAACGTGTCTGAGTTCGTCAGGGGACGGCTGGTCCCGCTCCTCGTGCTCCTCGTCGTCTTCGCGCTTGTGCCCTACGGCCTCGCCAAGTTCGGCAAGGGCTACTTCTTCCAGGTCGCCCAGCTGGTGCTGATCTATGCGCTGCTGGCCGTGTCGCTGCATCTGGTCACCGGCGCCGCCGGCCTGCTGCATCTCGGCCACGCCGCCTTCTACGGGGTCGGCGCCTATGTAGCGGCCCTGCTCGGCACCGAGATGAAGCTCGGCTTCCTGTGGGGCCTGCCGGCCGCTGGCCTTGCCGCCGCCGCGCTCGCCTTCGTGGTCGCGCTGCCGACCATGCGGCTGGTCTCGATCTATTTCGCGGTGGCGACGCTGGCCATCGGGCAGATGATCCACACCGTGCTGCTGAACTGGGTGGCGGTGACCAAGGGGCCGAACGGCGTCATGCTGTTCTCGGGCATCACCCTGTTCGGCACGCCGGTGAAGTCGCCGATCGCGATCTATTTCCTGGTCGCCGGGCTGGTCGCGTTGTCGATCTGGGTCCTGCACCGGCTCAGCCACTCCTACTACGGCAACGCGCTGCGCTCGCTGCGCGAGGACGACCAGTGCGCCGACGCCATGGGGGTCGACACGGTGCGGCTGAAGATCGAGGTCTTCACCGTCTCGGCCTTCTTTGCCGGCATCGCGGGGGCGCTGTGGGCCTATACGACCGGCTATGTCTCGCCCGGCGATTTCGGCTTCAACACCTCGATCCTGGTCCTCGCCATGATCGTGGTCGGCGGGCTCGGCTCGCTGCCCGGCGCGATCATCGGCGCGGCGCTGCTGATCCTGCTGCCGGAGGTCCTGCGCGGCGTCGGCGACCTGCGCAACGTCATGGTCGGCATCGTGATGTTCGTGTCGATCCTGTTCCTGCCGCGCGGCCTGCTCGGCGAGGTCTCGGCCCTGTCGCTGGTCCGCCGCGGCTTCGGGCTGAAATGGGGCGCGGCCCCGTCCGATCGGGAGGTCGGTTGGCGATGAGCCTGCTCGAGATCGAAAACGTCACCCGGCGCTTCGGCGGCCTGGTCGCCGTGGACGGCGTCACCACCCGGGTCGAGGCGGGCGAACTGGTCGGCCTGATCGGCCCGAACGGTGCCGGCAAGACCACCCTGTTCAACCTCATTTCCGGCTTCACGCCGCTTTCCGCCGGCGCCGTCCGGTTCAAGGGCGAGCCGATCCAGGGCCTGAAGCCGCATCGCATCGCCGCTCGCGGCATGTCGCGGACCTTCCAGAACCTGCGCGTCTTTCCGAACATGTCGGTCTTCGACAATGTCTCGGTCGGCGCCGTCGGGGCGATGGGCCAGTCGGCCTTCGCGGCGGTGTTCGGGCGGCGGGCGCGCGCCGATGCGATTTCGGCCCGGACCTGGGAGGCGCTGGAGCGGGTCGGCCTCGGCGGCGTGGCCGAGGATCTGGCCGCCAATCTCTCCTACGGCAAGCGCAAGTATCTGGAGATCGCGCGCGCCCTGGCGATGAAGCCGGAGCTTCTGATCCTCGACGAGCCGGCCGCCGGCCTGAACGATTCCGAGACCGCCGACCTCGCCCGCTTCATCCGCTCGCTCAACGGCGAGGGGCTGTCGATCATGCTGGTCGAGCACGACATGAACCTGGTCATGGGCATCTGCTCGCGCGTGGTCGTGCTCGCCTCCGGCCGCAAGATCGCCGATGCGGAGCCGGCCGCGGTGCGCGCCGATCCGGCCGTGCTGGAAGCCTATCTGGGGGTCGACGAATGAGTCTGCTCGAGATCCGCGGCCTGACCGTCGCCATGGGGTTGCAGGAGATCCTGCACGGGGTCGACCTCGCCGTGCCGGAACGCGGCATCGTCGCCGTGCTCGGCTCGAACGGCGTCGGCAAGACCACCCTGATGCGGGCGATCTCGGGCATCTACAGCCCGAAGGCCGGCAGCATCCTGTTCCGCGGCGAGGACATCGCCCGGATGAAGAGCCACGAGATCGTCGCCCGCGGGCTTCTGCAGGCGCCGGAAGGCCGGCAGATCTTCGCCTCCATGACGGTCCTGGAAAATCTCGTCATCGGCGGCGGCCGGCACGGCCTCGCCGAACTCGACCGGGTCATGGCGCTGTTCCCCGTGCTCGGCCAGCGGCGCGGCCAGATGGCCGGCTCGCTGTCGGGCGGCGAGCAGCAGATGCTGTGCATCGCGCGCGCCCTGATGGCGCGGCCGTCGATCCTGCTCCTCGACGAGCCCTCGCTCGGGCTCGCCCCGAAGGTGGTCAAGAGCATCTTCGACCTCCTGGCGCAGATCCGGTCCGAGGGGCTGTCGATCCTGATCGTCGAGCAGAACGCCAAGGCGGCCCTGCGCATCGCCGACCGCGCCGCCGTGATGGAGGGCGGCCGGATCGTCATCGAGGGGCCGTCGGCGGACCTCGCCGGCGACCCGCGCATCGTCGAGGCCTATCTGGGCGGCCATGTCCACTGACGCGGTCGGCCACGGCCCGCTGCAGGCCGCCCCCGCATCCGAACCAGGAGGAGCCAGCATGCTTCCGATCATCGAACGGCGCCGCATTGAGGCGGAGATCCTGAAGCACGTCTACGACGTGCTGACCGAGAGCCACGGGGCCGAGGCCGCCCGCGAGACCGTCGGGGCGGCGGTGTCGCGCTCGGCGATCGCGCAGGGCGCCAAGTTCCGCGCCGAACTCGGCCGCGACCCGGACTTCGCCGATTTCGCCGCCATCCTGCCGAACTGGACCGCCAACGACGCCCTGACCATCGAGGTGAAGTCCGCGACGGCCGAGACGTTGGAATTCGACGTGGTGCGCTGCCGCTATGCGGAGATGTACCGGGAGATGGGCCTCGGCGAGGTCGGCCATCTCCTGTCCTGCAACCGCGACGGCGAATTCTGCACCGGCTACAATCCGAACATGGAACTGACCCGCACCGGAACCCTGATGCAGGGTGCCAAGCGCTGCGACTTCCGCTATCGCATGAAGCCGGCCGGCTGAGCCGTCCGAACCGAAGGTCCCGCCATGAACGCCATTCCGTCCATCACCTTTTCCAACGAAGAGATCGAGGATGCCGTCACCTGGCGGCGGGCCCTGCATCGGATCCCCGAGATCGCCTACGAGGAGCACGACACCTCGGCCTTCGTGGCGGCCCGGCTGAAGGAATTCGGCCTCGAGGTCCGCACCGGCCTCGGCGGCACCGGCGTGGTCGGCACGCTGCGGCGCGGTACCTCTTCGCGCGTCATCGGCCTGCGCGCCGACATGGACGCGCTCGCCATCGAGGAGGCGAGCGGCGTCGCCTACGCATCGACCCGGCCCGGGCGCATGCATGCCTGCGGGCATGACGGCCACATGGCCATGCTGCTCGCTGCCGCCCGCCGCCTCGCCCGCAGCGAGGCGCTCGACGGCACGGTGCATTTCATCTTCCAGCCGGCCGAGGAGAACGAGGGCGGCGCGGCGCGCATGATCGCCGACGGCCTGTTCCACGAGTTCCCGGTCGATTCCGTGTTCGGCATGCACAACTGGCCGGGCCTGCCGCTCGGCCGCGCCGGCCTGACCACGGGCGCCATGATGGCCGCCTTCGGCATCTTCGACATCACCGTGACCGGCCGAGGCGCCCATGGCGGCATGCCGCACCAGGGCATCGACCCGATCGCCTGCCTGTTCCAGATCGGCAGCGCGCTGCAGACCATCGCGTCGCGCAACGTCTCGCCGATGGCCTCCTCGGTCGTCTCGGTGACCACCGTCCATGGCGGCGACGCCTGGAACGTGATCCCGGATTCCTGCCGGATGACCGGCACCGTGCGCTGGTTCGACCCGGCTGTCGGCGACCTGATCGAAACCCGGCTGCGGGCGATCGCCGAGGGTGTCGCCGCCGCGATGGGCTGCACGGTGACGATCGACTACCAGCGCCGCTATCCGCCGACCATCAACGATGCCGACGAGGCGCGCTTCGTCCAGGGCGTGCTGCGCGACATGCCGGGCCTCGTGCTGGAGGAGACGGTCGAGCCGAGCATGGGGGCGGAGGATTTCGCCTTCATGCTGAACGAGCGGCCGGGCGCCTATCTGTGGGTCGGCCAGGGCACCCCGAACCACACGGCCGGCCTGCATTCCCCGCGCTACGATTTCAACGACGACGCCCTGCCGCTCGGCGCCGCCGTCTGGGTGGCGCTCGCCGAACGCAAGCTCGCCCCGGCCTGACACGATCCCGCCGGGGCGGGTCGGGCGGACAGCCTGAAGCTCGCCCGTCCCCCGGTGTCGCCGGCGCTCGTCAGAGCGTGAGCCGGCCGCGGAACCCTCTGGCGGCGTAATAGGATTCGGCGCCGTTGTGGTAGACGAAGACCTGATCGTAACGGCGGTCGCAGAACAAGGCGCCGCCGAGCTTCCGGATGCTGTCCGGGGTAGCGATCCAGCTCGACGTCTTGCGGTCGAACGGGCCGAAGGCCTGCAGGTCGCGATACTGCCGTTCCGTGAGAATTTCGATGCCCATCGCGGCGGCCATGTCGAGGGCGCTGCCGGCCGGCTTGTTCTCCTTGCGTGCATCGAGCGCGGCGCGGTCGTAACAGAGACTGCGCCGGCCGGTCGGGCTTTCGGGTGCGCAATCGCAGAAGACGATCGTCCCGGCGGCGCCGTCGAGCCCGGCGGCACCGTCGAGCCCGACGACATCCGGCTCGCCGCCGGTCCGCTCCATGGCGAAGAGCGACTTCAGGCCGGCAGGAGCGGCGCGCAGCTTCTGTTCGACGACAGGCCACACGACGGCCGGATGGCGCTGCATGTTCGCCGCAAAACGCTGCCGCAACGTCTCGATCAGGGCTTCGCCTTGCTCGACATCCATGGTCCCGTCTCCGCGATTCGCCGCATCCGAATTCAAGGCCATCCGGCCCGACCCCGCCACCCTGAACACGCCGCCCGCGCGCGGCCGAACCGGCCTCCGGCACTTTCCACCGGGCCGGCGAGGCCAGCGTTTGCGGATGGTCCGACCCGGCCGATCGGCATCTTGCCGCCCCGGTCCGACGCGTGAATACTGTCCGGGCTGAGGTGAGGGCGGATTTTCTCCGCCCGAGAGGGAATGCGGTCAGGAGCGATCCGAAGCCGCAGCCGCCCCCGCGACCGTAAGCGGCGGTCTGCCACGAATCCCACTGGCCCGCGGGCTGGGAAGGGGTGGCGGGACGAGTGCCGCGAGCCGGGAAACCTGCCTCGGTCGGTGCAACCCTGCCTTCGCACCGGTCCATCCATATCGACCGTGCGGCGGGCACGGCCCAGGGGAAAACCCATGCATATCGAACCCGGCGTCGTCGACGGCGCCAAGCTCGTTCTCAGCTATGCCACGGCCGTGGCGTCCTTCGGCCTTGCCGCCAAGATGGCGGCCGACGATGCGCGCTCGACCGGCCTTCTGCCGCTCGCTCTGCGCTCGGTCGTGACGACCGGCCTCGTCTTCTCGTTCTTCGAGGTTCTGCCGCACCACCCGGTCGGCGTCTCCGAGGTCCATCTGATCCTCGGCTCGACGCTTCTCCTGCTGTTCGGGGCCGGAGCCGCAGCGATCGGCCTGGCGGCCGGGCTCCTGATCCAGGGCCTTCTGTTCGCGCCGACGGATCTGCCGCAATACGGCATGAACGTCACGACGCTGCTGGTGCCGCTCTATGCCGTCAACCTGATGGCACGGCGGATCATTGCGCCGGCAACACCCTATGTCGACCTGAAATATGGGCAGGCGCTGGCGCTCTCGACGCTGTTCCAGGGCGGCATCGTGTGCTGGGTCGCCTTCTGGGCCTTCTACGGCCACGGCTTCACGGCGGAGACGATCTCCGAGGTGGGCAGTTTCGGGCTGGCCTATATGAGCGTGATCATCATCGAGCCGCTCGCCGACCTCGGCACGCTGGCCGTCGCCAAGGCCCTTCACCGCTATTCGACCGGCCCGCTGTTCAATTTCCGCCTGCATCAGCCGGCCTGATCTTCGACCGTGCCGGCGGCGGGAGCCGGCGGCACCCGCCTTGCGATGGCGTCCTCCTTGCGGCGGCGCCCGCCCTGCGATGGCGCCGCCGGGTCCGTCATCCGATCTGAAGGGATCGGATGACGGCGCGGGCAGTCCCGGATCGCGCACGCCGTTCCCTATCGGAGCGGTGCGCCGTGATCGGACTGCACTTTAGCGCAGCGTGCAGCCGAGCACTGCGGTGCCGCCGGTCTTCACGGTCACGTCGGTTGCGGCCGTGATGGTCGGAAAGTTCGGCGGAAAGGCGAGATTGTCGCCGCCGGACTGCGCCTTGCTGTCGAAGCCCAGTTCGAAGACCAGATCGGCGCCGATCACCTCAAGCGCCGCGGACCCCACGTCGAGCGCGGTCTCGACCGGTCCGACCGCGACGGTCATAATCTGGCCGACCGTATAGGCGCCGCCCGTGGCGGCCTCGAACTCGACGCGGAAGCGCTTGCGGCCCTTCTTCACTTCCCAGCGCGCCTGCATGCTGATGTCGGGCGCGCCGGTCGCGCGGCAGGTGTAGCGCACGTCGCCGCTGCTGCTGCCACCCCCGCTGCCACCACTGCCGCTGCCGCTGCCGCCCTTCTTGGCGAGCGCCTCGGACGGCGCCGCGGCCATCGCCGAAAGTGCCACCGCTGCAGCCAGCGCCATTGCCGCCAGACCCGTCTTCGAATGCATCGCGTTGCCCTCCTTTTCGCATCGTCTGCCCCCGCGCCGAACCGGCCGGGTGCCTTCCGCGACGACAGGAGGATGGTCGAGCGGAACTGTTATTTTCCTTACATCACCGGTCACTCGGCAGTTACGAACGCGCTTCACGGGCAATTCATCAATCATTTTAATCGAATACTGGAGCGCCGGAAACGTGATATGGATTCATGGCTTAATGCAGTCACGTAGATCGACGATCACGACCACGGCCGGCATTCGGTCTTCTTCGGACAGACCGATCACGATCGAATCACAAGAACGTTATTTTCAGGCCGGCCACTGCCGAAACGATACCGGACCTCAGCATCGATCCCGGGGCGCGGCGCACCACGCGCGCACCGGCGGTCCTGCCCGGAGGATGGCCCGGACAGACCACGGCCCGGCCGGGATGCGCTCAGGCGGCCTTCGGATCGAGCACCGGCGCGACCGCCTTGGCGATCGCCAGAAGCCGCGCATCGCCGAGGCGGGGACCGGCGAGCGTCACACCGACCGGCAGTCCGTTCGGACCGAGATGCCCCGGAATGTTGACGGTCGGCACGTGAAGCAGCGTCCACATCGAGTTGAAGGCGGGATCGCCGGTCGTCTCGGACGGCTTGAACGGCGCCTCGCCGCAGGCCGAAGGCGTCAGGATCACGTCCAGGTCCGCGCCGAACAGCTTGTCGAAGACCGGCCGGCACGCCGCCGCAAGATCCAAAGCCCAGAGCAGCTTCTCGGGCGTGATGCCGTCGAAATTCTCGACCTTCTTGCGGAAGTCCTCATGCAGCAGGTCGTAGTTCTGGACATAGTCGGCCAGGAACTGCACCCGGCCTTCGCCATTCATGACGATATGCTGCGCCGTGTTCAGGTCGGCGAAGGGTTCCGGCAGATCGAGATCGGTGACGATCGCCCCGGCCTCCGTCAGGAGCCGGACCGCCCGCTCCATGGCGCCGATCGTCCCCTCCTCGGCCTTGGGCCAATTGTGCGTCTTGGCGAAGCCGACCTTCAGTCCCTTGACGGCGACGGCCGGCATGGCGTCGATGCCGATCATCCGGGCGGCCTCGGCGACCATGACCAGGTCGTCGACGGATCGGCCGTACCAGCCGAGCGTGTCGAGCGTCGGCGAGAGATGGCGCGCGCCCGACCACGAAAAGGTGTTGTGGGTCGGCTTGATGCCGTAGGCACCGTTGAAGCTGGCCGGCCGGATATGCGATCCGCCCGTCTGGGTGCCGAAGGCGATCGGCACCTGGCCGTCGCCGACCGCCGCCCCCGACCCGGACGACGAACCGCCGGGCGTGCGGGCAAAATCGTGCGGGTTGCGGGTCAGCGCCTTGCGGCCGCCGGCGGCGAATTCGACCGTGTCGCACTTGCCCATCACGAAGGCCCCGGCCGCCTTCATGATGCGGACGACCTGCGCGTCGTGAGACGGCTGGTTGTCGGGATAGATCGGGGAATTGTTGGTCGTCGGCATTTCGGCCGTGTCGATCATGTCCTTGACGCCGAAGGGGATGCCGTGGAGGCGGCTCTTCGGGCCGGCATGGATCAGCACCTTGTCGAGTTCCTTGGCCTTGCGGATGGCGCGCTCGGGATCGAGCCAGATCCAGGCCTTCACGTCGGCATTGCGGGCGGCGATGCGGTCGAGGCAGGAGCGGGTCAGTTCCTCGGCACTGAGAGCGCGCGCCTGGATCAGCGTCGAGGCTTCCGCCGCCGACATCTGCCAGGGCTGCGTCGGAGATTTCACCGGAGCATTCATGGTCGGATCCTCATCTTTCAGGCCAAGGGAACGCGGAAGGTGCTGGCCGGCTCGTCGCCCTTGGACGGCATGCGCGGGATCGCCCGGCCGGCGGCCGACACGCGATCGGCCAGTTCGCGCATCCGCGCGAGATGGTCGGGGGTCAGGTTGGCGAGCCCGTAGCGGGCCGCGAAGGCGTTGATCTCGTCCTGGGTCCAGGCGGGAAAGTCGGACATGGCGGTCTCCTCGATGGGATCGACGATGCGGACGGTTCGGGGCGGCGGTTCGGGGCGGACGGTTTCGGGGCGGGCGTCAGAGCGCGGGACGCAGGCCGCGCGTTCCGGCAGCCTTCTCGAGAGCACGGGCGACCCGGTAGGTGGTCGCCTCGTCGAAGTAGCGGCCGACGATCTGCGCCGAGGTCGGCATGCCGTCGCGGTCGAAGCCGGTCGGAATCGAGATGGCCGGATGGCCGGTGACGTTGAAGATCGAGGTCGCCGAGCCGAAGGTGAATTTGACCAGCCGCTCCTGGTCCTCGAAGGTCGGTGCGGTGATGAAGGTGCAGGGCGCCAGCACCGCGTCGACCGTCCGAATGACCGCATCGGTGGTGACCGCCAGCTGGCGCCGGTAGCGGGTCGCCGCGACATAGTCGACGGCCCGGACCGTGAAGCCGGAGGTCATCTTGTCCTTGAGCGCCTTGCCCATCAGGTGGCTGCGCTCCATGAAATCCTGCTCGTGGATCGACAGGCTCTCGGCCCAGTTGATGGTGCCGGTCACCGACCGGTACTTGGACAGCGGCGCCGGCAGGGCGATCTCGACCACGGTGGCGCCGAGTTCGGACAGCAGGACCTCGGTTTCGGCGAGCTTCGTCACGATGTCCGGATCCATCGACGGCGCGTCGGCGCCGAGGTCGCGCACCACCCCGATGGTCAGGCCCTTCAGACCCATGTCGAAGCCGGCCATCAGGTCGTAGGACGGCACGTCGGCGGATTGCGGGTCGCGCGGGTCGTAGCCGGCCATCACCTGCGCGACCGTGGCATTGTCCTCCGCCGTCCAGGTCAGCGGCCCGACCACGTCGAGCGACCAGCAGTTCGGCAGGCAGCCCGCACGGCTCATCAGCCCGTAGGTCGCCTTCATGCCGTAGACGCCGGTTGCCGCCGCCGGCAGCCGGACCGAGCCGCCGGTGTCGGAGCCGAGCGCGAACATGGCCGTGCCGGCCGCCACCGCGACGCCGGCGCCGGTCGACGAACCGCCGGTGTGGCGGGCCGGATTCCACGGATTGCGGGCCAGCGGGAACGGCAGATCATGATAGATCTCACCGGTGCCGGTGCCATATTCCCAGGTGTTCAGCTTGCCGAGCAGGATCGCGCCCGCCGCCTCCAGCTTCTCGATCGCGGTCGAGGTCTCGTCGGCGACATAGTCGAGCATCAGCCGCGAGCCGCCGGTCGTCTTGACGCCCTTCACGTGGTAATTGTCCTTGACCGCGAAGGGGATGCCGTGCAGCGGCCCCTTCCAGCGGCCGGCCAGGACCTCGGCTTCGGCAATCCTGGCGGCGGCGCGAGCGCGATCGGCGAGCACGGTGATGTAGCTGTGCACCACGTCGTCGATCGCATCGATCCGGGCCAGATAGGCCTCGACCAGTTCGACGGGCGACAGCTTGCGTGCCGCGATCAGGCGCGACGCCTCCGAGACGGTCAGATAGACGAGCGGATCGGCGGATGTGACGGGCGTGACGGCGGTCATGGTTCGGGTCTCCTGTCGCGCCAGGGCGTGGCGGCCTCATAGGCGGCCGCGACCCTGAGCAAGGTGGGGTCGGCACGATGCGGGGCCGCGATCTGCCAGTGCAGCGGCAGTCCGGCGGCGTTGAAGCCGGTGCATTGAACGAGGCTCGGATGGCCGGAAATGTTGAACGGGACCAGCGCCGTATCGGTGGTGAAGGCGGTCATCCCGGGCTCGACGCCGAGCCGCGGCGCGGCATGGGCCGCCCCGAAGGTCACGACCGCGTCGAAGCGCGCCATCATGGCCGTCATGGCGGCGGCCAGCACCCGCCGCCGCCGCTGCGCGGCGATGTAGTCGACCGCGCGCACTTGCGCGCCGAACATCAGCTTGTCGCGCAGGGCGAAGCCCATCCGATCGGGCATCTCGCGCAGTTCGCGCTCGTGGATGGTCGCCGATTCGACCGGGCCGATGATCCGGGTGCAGGCGTAGAAATCCGCGACCGGGGCCGGAAAATCGGTCTCGATCAGGACGGCGCCCAGATCCGCCAGCACCGCCAGCCCGGCCTCGAAGGCGGCGACGAGATCGGCATCCGGCGGCGCCATGCCCGGGCCGAACGAGCGGATGACGCCGATGCGCAAACCGGCCACGCCCTGCTTCAGGCCGACGCGGAAATCCGGCACCGGACCCGTCAGGCTGGTCGGATCGCCCGGATCGTGGCCGGCGACGGCGTTCATGACCAGAGCGGAATCCTCGACCGTCCAGGTCAGCGGCCCGGGAATGTCCATCGAATAGCAGTTGGCGAGGATGCCGGACTTGGACAGCAGGCCATGGGTGCCCTTCACGCCGACCACCCCGGTCGCCGCCGCGGGAAGTCGCACCGATCCGGTCGTGTCGGAGCCGAGCGCCACCGTGACGGTCCCGGCGGCCACCGCCGTGCCGGCCCCGCTCGACGAGCCGCCCGGAAAATGGTCGAGATGCCAGGGATTGCGGGCCGACGGATAGGGCAGATCGAAATACTCGCCGCCATTGCCGGTGCCGAACTCCCAGGTGGCCAGCTTGCCCATCAGCACGGCACCGGCTGCCTTCATGCGGGCGACCAGGGCAGCGTCGCGATCCGGTCGCGGCCAACCTTCCGAAAGCCGCGAGCCGGCCGTGGTCGGCAGGCCGGCGGCGTCGTAGTTGTCCTTGACCGCGAAGGGGATGCCGTGCATCGGCCCTTTCCAGCGGCCGGCCGCGATCTCGGCCTCGGCGCGCCGGGCGGCGGCCAGTGCGGCCTCCGCGTCGAGGGTGATGTAGCTCGCGATGCGGGGCTCGACAGCCTCGATGCGGGCGAGCAGCGCCTTGACCAGGTCGACTGGCGAGATGGCCTTGGCGGCGATCAGCCGGGATGCCTCGGCCGCGGTCAGATGGTGCAGCGCCTTGGCGACGACGGGGGCGTTCATTCGGCTGGGCTCCTCTCGGCGGCGGATGCGGACAGGGACCGGGACGGCGGGCCGAAATAGCCGATCCGCTTCAGTCCGGCATGGACGAGCGGCACCGTCGCCAGCACCAGGAAGATGCGCAGGACGTGGAAGGCGGTGACGGTCGGCACGTCGAAATGCAGCACCTTGGCGGTGATCGCCATTTCGGTGACGCTGCCGGGCGAGGTCGACAGGATCGCGGTCGGCCAGGGCATGCCGGAGACCAGCGCGATGGCGTAGCCGACCGCCGAACAGCCGGCCGTCAGCAGAAGCACGTTGAGGATCGCCGACGGAATGAAGCGGCGCAGCGCACGGACGGAGTCGCGGCGGAACTGGGCGCCCAGATAGCAGCCCATCACCACCTGACAGGCATTCGACATCCAGGTCGGCACCGCCGAGAGGTTGGCCTCGGACAGGCCCAGCACCACGCCGGTGCCCATCGGCATCAGCAGGAAGGCGGTGGCCAGGCCGTACCGGCGCGCGATCAGGGCGAGGCCGAGGGCGATCGCCAGCGACAGCGCGAGACCGGCGGGATCGAAGGCGATGCGCGAATGCAGCGTGACCACATCGCCGGTCGCGCCCGACAGGGTGATGGCGGTCGGGATGATGATGACCAGAAGCACGATGCGCAGGAGCTGGTTCATCGCGATCTCGGGCACGCGGGCCCCGTTGCGCTCGCCCATCATGCTCATTTCGACCGGGCCGCCGGGCACGGAGCAGAAGAAGGCCGTGGTGGCGTCGATCCCGGCCGTCAGCATAAGGACGCGCGACAGCAGGGCGGCGATCGCCACCGTCGCCACGGCGGCGGCGAGCATTTCCGGCAGCAAGGCCGCAGCGGCGCGGGCCGCTTCCGGCGTGAAGGTCAGCCCGAGCGCGGTCATGATGATCAGGACGGCGCCGTCGCGAACCGTGCGGTGGGTCGACACGGCAAGGCCCGACAGACCGAGGGCCGCGACCACCGTCAGGGAGCCGATCATCCAGGGCAGCGGGATCTTCAGCTGGGCCGCGACCGCCCCGCCGCAACCGGCGGCCAGATGCGTCAGCAGGATGCGGAGGACGAGGGCTGGGGTCATGGCGGGGTCTGATCAACCGATGGCGAGGGGAGCGGAAGCCGCGTAGGCCGGATCGTCGCCGTGGCGCAGGCAGCGCACGATCCGTCCGGGACCGACCGTCTCGGCGGCCGGTTCGACGGCGAGGCAGTGCTCGCGCACGGATCGGCAGCGCGGCGCGAAGGCGCAGCCGGGCGGCAGGTCCGCAAGATCGGGCGGCGCGCCCGGGATGGCATCGAGCACCTTGCCGCGCATGCCGGCATGCACGGTCGAGCGCATCAGCCCCTCCGTATAGGGGTGACGCGGCGCGTCCATGATTTCGGCGACCGCGCCGAGCTCGACCAGGCGGCCGGCATACATCACGCCGATGCGGTCGGCGATTTCGGCTGCGACGCCGAGATCGTGGGTGACGAAGACCGTCGCCATGCCGAGCTCCTTCTGCAGTTCGCGCAGCAGCAGAAGCACCTGGATCTGGACGGTGGCGTCGAGCGCGGTGGTCGGCTCGTCGGCGAGCAACAGTTTCGGCGACAGCGACAGCGCGAGCGCGATCATGGCACGCTGGCGCAGGCCGCCGGACAATTCGTGCGGATAGTTGTCGAGCCGGCGCCGCGCCGACGGGATCTGGACCAGTTCGAGCAGCTGCAGCGCCCGCGCCCGCGCATCCGCCCAGGACATGCCCTTCTGCTCGACCAGGGCCTCGCCGATCTGCTGGCCGATCGTGAAGACCGGGTCGAGCGCGGTCATCGGCTCCTGAAAGATCATGGCGGCGAGCGACCCGCGCAGCCGCTTCAGGTCGTTTCTGGGCAGACCGAGCACGTCGATGCCGTCGATCGTGACGGTGCCGCCGAGCCGGGCGGTCGGCGGCAGGAGCCGGATCAGCGTGCGCATGGTCACGCTCTTGCCGGAGCCGGACTCGCCGAGCAGGCATAGAACCTCGCCCTTCAGCACGTCGAAGCTGACCCCGTTGATGACCTTCACGTCGGCATCGCGCGAGACGAAGCGCACGGTCAGGTCCCGGACCGAGACGAAGGGCGCCGTTGCCGCCGCGGCGGCGGGACCGGCATCGGCCGCAGGATCGGGCCTGGGATGGGGTACGGCCATGGGGTCCTCCTCAGACCGGCACTGCCGTGCCGCTATGACCGGATGCGGCCGCGACGGCATGGCAGGCGACCTTGTGGGCCGGGAAAGCGGGAAGCGCCGCCAGCGGCGGCTCGATCTCGGCACAGACGGCCTCGGCGAGCGGGCAGCGGGTGCGGAAGCGGCAGCCGGAGGGCGGATTGACCGGATTGGGCGGGTCGCCCGAGAGCGGGGGAACCGAGACGCGACGGCGCGGGTCCATCGACGGCCGCGACGACAGCAGCGCGCGGGTATAGGGATGCTGCGGCGCCTCGTAGAGCCGCTCGACCGGACCGATCTCGGCGACGCGGCCGAGATACATGACCATCACGCGGTCCGACACGTACTGGACCACGTTGAGGTCGTGGGAGATGAACAGATAGGTCAGCGACAGGCGGTCCTTGAGCGAGACCAGCAGGTTCAGGACCTGGGCCTCGACCGACTTGTCGAGCGCGGACACCGACTCGTCCAGAATGACCAGCCGGGGGTGCATCGCGAGCGCGCGGGCGATGTTGACGCGCTGGCGCTGGCCGCCCGACAGTTCGTGCGGATAGCGTTCGGCGAACAGCCTCGGATTGAGGCCGACCATGCCGAGCAGGTCGCGCGCCCGCTCCCGCGCCTCGCTCTTCGGCAGGCCATGCGATTTCGGTCCGAAGGCGATGGAATCGGCGATCGGCAGGCGCGGGTTGAGCGAGGCGTAGCTGTCCTGGAAGACCATCTGCATGTTGCGCTGCAGTTCGTCGACCGGAATGCCGCGCACCACGCCGACCGGATCGCCGTCGAAGACGATCGTGCCGGCATCCGGCTGGATCAGGTGCATCAGCAGGCGCGCCGTGGTCGACTTGCCGCAGCCGGATTCCCCGACGATGCCGAGCGTCTCGCCCTTGGCGACCTCGAAGGAGACGCCGTCGACCGCCTTCACGACGGCGCGGGACGGACTGAACAGGCTGCCCTTGATCGGGAAATGCTTCTTCAGGTCTTCGACCAGCAGCATCGGCTGCATCGGGCCGCCGCGGTCGCGGGGGTCGGCGGACACCGGCAGGCGGGGGTTTTCGGGGACGACGGCGAGTGTCATGGCGCGGCCCTCACCGGACATCCATGGCGGCGCGCAGTCCGTCGCTCATGAGGTTGAAGCACATCGAGGTCACGAAGATCATCACGCCGGGCAGGATGGCGTTGACCGGCGCCACATAGATCGACTGGCGCAGGGTGTTGAGCATCAGGCCCCAGTCGGCATTGGGCGGCGAGACGCCAAGACCGAGGAAGGAGAGGCCGGAGGCGAGCACGATGGCGACGCTGATCAGGCTCGAGGCATAGATCAGGATCGGCCCGAGCACGTTGGGCAGGATATGCTCGATCAGGATGCGCCAAGTCCGGGCGCCGGTGGCGCGGGCGGCCTCGACGAAATCCTCGTTGCGCACCTGGGTGGCGACGGTCTCCGAAACACGGGCGACCGGGGCGATGAAGACCAGCGACATGGCCACCAGCCCGTTGACCAGGCCGGCGCCGAGCGCGCCCGAGATGGCCACCGCCAGCAACACCGACGGGAAGGCGTAGAACACGTCCATCACGCGCATGATCAGCATGTTGGACCGCCCGCCCAGATAGCCGGCCAGGACGCCGAGCGTGCCGCCGATCACGGTCGCGACGAAGACCGGCATGAAGCCGGTGAAGAGCGAGATGCGGCCGCCATAGACCAGGCGGGTGAACATGTCGCGGCCGAGTTCGTCGGTGCCGAGAATGTGGTTCGGCGACCCCGGCGGCAGCAGGCGCCGGATCATGCTGGTCTTGTACGGGTCGGCCCAGGTGACGTAGGGCGCGAAGATCGCCGCCGCCAGGATGACGAACAGGATCGCGGCGCACACGATGGTGACGCGGTCGCGGGCGAGGCGCCGGCGGACGCCGGCCCAGTAGCTGCGCGAGACGCCGGCACGGGCCGGTCGGCCTGCATTGAGGACCTCGCTGACGGTCCGGATGGCGGCGGGTTCGGCCATGGCCATGGGGCGTCCTCCGGCTCAGGCGCGCTTGATGCGCGGGTCGAGGAAGGTCTGGAGGACATCCACGACCAGGTTGATGAAGACGAAGAAGATCGACAGGACGAGGATCGTCCCCTGCAGGATCGGCAGGTCGCGGGTGAAGATCGCGGTGTTGAGCAGGAAGCCGGTGCCGGGCCAGGAGAAGACGGTTTCGACCAGGATCGAACCGCCGAGCAGTTGGGCGAACTGCAGGCCGGCGACGGCCAGGATGGTCGGCCCGGCATTCTTGGCGACGTGATAGAGCACGCGGCCCTCGCCGATGCCCTTGGCCTGTAGCGTGCCGACGAAATCGCGCCGGCGGATGTCGGCGACGGTCGCGCGGACCGAGCGGGCGATGATGCCGGCCGGGATCACCGCCAGCGTGATGGCCGGCAGAACCAGGTGGCGCAGATGCGCCCAGTCGAAGGCGTAGCTCGACTGGCCGCCCGGCCCCATGCCCATGGCCGGCAGGGCACCGAGATTGACCGCGAAGATGACGACCAGCACCATTCCGAGCCAATAGTGCGGCACGCTGACCCCGGTCACCGCAACGGAGGTCACCGCCCGGTCGATCCAGCCGCCGACCGTGTAGCCGGCGACCGCCCCCATCAGTATGCCGAACGGGAAGCCGATCAGGACGGCGGCAAGCGCCAGATAGGCCGTATTGCACGCCGCCGGCAGGACTTCGGAAACGACCGGCCGGCGCGACTGGATGGACAGCCCGAAGTCGCCGGTCGCGACATTCTTCAGCCAGAGCAGGTATTGCACCGGCAGCGGCTTGTCGAAGCCATAGGCGATCTTGATCTGCTCGCGCATGTCCGGACCGGCATTGTCGGGCAGAACCGCACTCAGCGGATCGCCCGGCGCGAGGTGGATCAGCGAGAAGCAGATGATCGTCACGCCGAGCGTGATCGGCAGCGCATAGGCGATGCGGCGAAGAATGTAGCTGAGCATCCGGTGCTCCCCCCTGTCCGGCAGCGGAGGTCCGGCCGGCGCGGGCGAGGCGCCGGCCGGGCGACGATCACTTGTCGACCCAGACCGGCGTCAGGTCCTGGTACCAGCTCTGCGCCTGGACGAAGCCCTTCACCTTGGGACCGAGGCCGCGCGGGTTGAGATCGTGCACGACCCAGATCCAGACCGCCTTGTCGACCAGCTTGCCGTGGATCTCGGCCAGCACCTCGTCCTGCGCCTTGGGATCGAAGGTCGTCTTGGCCTTCTCGCCGAGCGCGTCGATCTCCGGGTCCGTGAAGGCGCCCCAGTTGTAGCCGGCCGGCGGCTTCAGCCGGCTCATCGAGATGCCGAGGATGCCGATGTCCGGGTCCCAATAGGCCCAGCTGTTGTTGATGCCGTTGAGACCCTTGGTCTCGGGCGACAGCGCGCCGGCGCGACGCTTGCCGCGCAGGGCCTCCCATTCCATCACCTCGAACTCGACCTGGAAGCCGACCGCGTTCAGGTTTTCCTGGATGAACTCGTTCATCGGCAGCGGCTGCATCTGGCCGGAGCCCGAGGTCGAGATGCCGAACTTGACCTTGGCCGGATGCTTTTCGTCGAAGCCGGCCTCCTTCATCAGCTTCTTGGCCGCGTCCGGATCGTATTTGATCTCGAAGGTCGGCTTGCCGTACCAGGGATGGCCCTTGTTGACCTGCCCGGAAGCCGGCGTCGCCAGGCCGCCGAGGAACTTGGCGAGGCCTTCGCGGTCGATCGCCAGATTGGCCGCCTTGCGCACCCGCACGTCCTTGAACGGGCTGTCGTCCGCGTAGGACAGCTGGTAGGGCCAGATATGCGGATAGACATTGGTGATGATCTGCATGCCGGACTGCTTCAGGCGCGGCACCGCGTCCGGCGGCGGGGCTTCGATGAAGTCGACCTGATCGGACAGCAGCGCGGCCGTGCGGGTCGAGCTGTCCGGCATGCACATCAGAACCAGGCGATCCGACTTCGGCACCCGCTTGGGGTCCCAATAGTTCGCATTCCGAAGCAGCTCCGCACGCTCGCGCGGGACCAGCTTGTCGAGAATCCAGGGTCCGGTGCCGGACGGCCGCTTGGCGAATTCGGCCCAGTTCCGGCCGACCTCCTCCCAGCGCTTCGGGCTCGAATAGACGATGCCGGAAATCTGGTACGGGAACACCGCGTCCGGCGTCTTGGTCGTGATCTCGACCGTCATCGCATCGATCTTGCGGTAGCTATCGATCCCGCCGAAATATTGCGAGGCCTGGGCTGCCTGCGACGGGTCGTATTGGGCACTGTCCTTCTTCAGCAGTTTGTCCAGGTTCCACACCACCGCATCGGCATCGAAGCCGGAACCGTCGTGGAACTTGACGCCCTCGCGCAGCTTGAAGGTCCAGATCTTCTTGGTGGCGTCGTCGACCTTCCATTCGGTCGCGAGGCCCGGCTTCAGGACGGCGGGCTTCTCGTAGGACGACAGATCCCACAGGATCAGGGCGTCGTAGAGCGAGAGCCCCATGAACCGGACGCCTTCGCCGCCCTGGTTCGCCTGGCCGGTGGTCAGCGGCACGTCCGCGGCGGTCATTCCGACCCGCAGAACCTTTTCGGCGGCCACAGCCGGCTGAGACGCATAGGCGATGGGGGTGGCAAGGCCGGCAAGAAGGAAAGCCTTGACGAGTGTGCGGCGACGCATCGGATGGGCTCCGTGGCTGATGGCCTTCGTGGAGGGCGGACCGTCTCCGGGTCCCGGCGCGACAGGGGAAGCGCATCCTGCGACGTGCCGCCGAGCGGTCGGCCGCAGCACCCCCGGACACAAACGATAGACGTGCCATAAAATGGATACAATAATTGCCACTGTCGAAAGATCGTGCACCACCGTCTTTTTAAATCGTATTATTTTTCAATATCTTATAGGATTGGCTCCGAAATATGTCGATCAATTGCGCAGTGCACCATGGCCGGAATGCGTACAGTATGGGCGAATTGCGCGGCACGGTATCGCGCCGCAACCGATCATGGATTGCGGGCAATCTGACAAGACCCTAGGGATAGCCGCCCGTCTTCCGCCCGGTCAATCCATTGTAATATAGCCATATTTTTCCATTCCTGCAGACACAGGTTCAGCCGGCGAATCCCGCATCCTCTCGCGCAGATCAGGCTTGCGCCGGGCATGGCATGCCGATTGCAGAAATTTCGCCGCCGATTGTATTCAATCTCGGCCGCGCCGGCGCCCAACCGGGCGGTTCCGTTGCAGAGGAAAGCGACATGTCGCGTCCGATCGAGAAGCCTGCCGCCAAGGCCACGACCGAGGAGATCGCGCTCCTGGTCAAACTGGCTCGTCTGGATCCCGCGCCGGCCCAGTTCGACGAAATCGTCGAAGCCTATGGCTTCATCCAGGAGATGACCGCGCGCCTGCACACCCATTTCGACTTCTCGGCCGAACCGGCCCACGTCTTCACACCGGTCAAGTTCTGAGGCTGCGCGCCATGTCCGACATCCATCTCCTCACCATGGCCGAGATCGTCGGCCTCTACCGCAAGCGCAAGCTCTCGCCGGTCGAGTTGACCAGGACCTATCTCGACCGGATCGAACGGCTCGACGAGCACCTGGTCAGCTTCGTGCTGCCGACGCCCGAGCGCGCGCTCGCCGATGCGCGCCGTGCCGAGGACGAGTTCATGCGCGGTATCGACCGTGGCCCGATGCAGGGCGTGCCCTAATGCCTGAAGGACATCATCGAGACGGCCGGCATCCGTACCACCGGCCAGTCGCGCTCGCTCGCCACCCATGTCCCGGCCGAGGACGCCACCGTGGAGGCTCGGCTCCGCGCCGGCGGCGGCGTGCTGCTCGGCAAGAACACGACGTGGGAATTCGCCCATGGCGGCCCGTCCTGGGATGCCTTCGCCCCACCGGCACGCAACCCCTGGAACACCGACCATCATCCCGCCGGCTCCTCGTCCGGCTCGGCGGCCGCGGTTGCGGCCGGCCTGGCGGCGACCACGATCGGCTCGGATACCGGCGGTTCGATCCGGTTGCCGGCGGCCGTCTGCGGCCTGTCGGGCCTCAAGGCGACCTACGGCCGGGTCAGCCGCAAGGGCGTGCTGCCGAACTGCTTCAGCCACGATCATGTCGGCCCGCTCGCCTGGACGACGGAGGACGTGGCCTTGACCATGCAGGTGATCGCCGGCCACGACCCGGGCGATCCGGGCAGCGCCGACGTGCCGGTGCCCGACTATCGGGCGGCGCTGAACGGGTCCTGCGCGGGGCTGACGCTCGGGGTGCCATGGCGCTGGCTCGACGAGGCGAAGTCTTCCGATTCGGTGCGGGCGGCCTTTGCGGCGGCGCTCGAGGCGCTCAAGGGGCTCGGCGCGACCGTCGTCGACATCGAGCTGCCGTCGATCGAACTCTACTCGGACTCCAAGAAGACCATCGCCATGTCGGAGCTGTTCTCGATCCACGAGAAGACGCTCAGGACCGCGCCCGAACTGTTCGGCGACAGCCTGCGCTACCGCATCCAATGCGGCGCGCTGATCCGGTCCGAGGACTATGTCCAGGCCATGCGCATGCGCAGCGCCCTGACCGCCAACATGCAGGCCATGTTCGCCAGGGTCGACGCCATCGTGCTGCCGACCGCGGAGCCTGCCGGCAAGCTCGAGCCGACCCCGCACAGCTGGCTGTTCAAGCATGCCTCGCTGACCACGCCGTTCAACTCGACCGGCCATCCGGCCCTGTCGGTGTGCATGGGCTTCGCCGCCAACGGCCTGCCGCTGTCGCTGCAGATCGCCGGCCGGGCCTTCGACGAGGCGACCGTGATGCGGATCGGCGACGCCTACGAGAAGGCGACGCCGTGGCGCGACCGCCGCCCCGCCATCGCCAAAGCGCTCGAAGCCGCCTGATCATCACCGCGAGATCCCCGGCTGCGGGACACCGCGCGAGCGTCCGACGGCCGATTTCCGCCGGCGGCTCGACCCGCCCCGGCACCCGCTCCGCGCCATCGCTCCCAGGAGGAACTGCCCCGTGAAACGCGATCTCATCGAACTGGCGGAAGCGACCGCCGACATCTGGTCCGCGGTCCGTCCGCCCAATGCCGCGGCGATCGAAATGACCCGCGGTCTCGGGCCGGTGATCACCGGCTTCGAGGCGTTGCGCGGTCAGTTGGCCTTCGAGGACGAGCCGTCGTCCTTCGAGGCCGCCCTCCTGGCGACCAAGGAGTGATGGCCATGAACGCCCCTCTCAAGACGTCCACCGCCCTGACCGACGTGACCCTGGTCGAGGCCGCCGACATGGTGGCGCGCGGCGAGACCACCTCGGTGGCCCTGACCGCCGCCGCCATCGAGGCCTTCAAGAGCAAGGATGCCAAGGTCAATGCGCTGATCTGGATGGACGAGCAGAACGCCCTGGAAACCGCCGAGGCGCTCGACCGGATGCGCAAGGCCGGCCGGATCACCGGACCGCTGCACGGCGTGCCGCTCGCCCACAAGGATATGTACTATCAGGCCGGCAAGCCCTGCACCTGCGGCTCGGCGATCCGCAAGGACTTCCGGCCGGCCTATACGGCGACCGTGATCGACCGGCTGCACGGGGCGGGCTCGATCACGCTCGGCGGGCTGAACATGGCCGAGTTCGCCCAGAATCCCTCCGGTCACAACCGGCATTTCGGTCATTGCCACAATCCCTGGAGCCTCGACTACTGCACCGGCGGATCGTCATCGGGGTCCGGTGCGGCCGTCGCCGCCCGCTTCATCTATGGCGCCCTCGGCTCCGACACCGGCGGTTCGATCCGCCTGCCGGCCTCGATCTGCGGCGTTACCGGCATCAAGGGCACCCAGACCCGCGTCTCGCGCTACGGCGTGATGCCGCTGTCCTTCTCGGCCGACAATGTCGGCCCGCTCGCCCGCACCGCGCGCGACTGCGCCCGCATCCTGTCGGTCATCGCCGGCGCCGATCCGATGGACCCGACCGCCGCCACCGAACCGGTGCCGGACTACGAGAGCCTGCTCGACGGCGACGTGCGCGGCCTCAGGATCGGCGTTCCGACCAACTACTTCTTCGACAATGTGGATCCCGAGGTCGGCGCGGCCTTCGAGGCGGCCATGGCGGTCCTGCAGGCGCGCGGCGCCGAGATCGTCCCGGTCACCATCCCGCATATGGACGCCGTGGTGGCCTATGGCTCGATCGTCTCGCGCTGCGAAGGCGCGACCATCCATGCGCAATGGATGCGCGAGCGTCCGGACGACTATGCGGTGCATCTGAACGCCCGCCTCTATGGCAGCTATTCCATTCCGGCCGTCTACTATGTCGAGGCGCTCGCCCGCCGCGGTGCGATCCTCAAGGCGGTCGCCTCGGATGTGTTCGGCGCCTGCGATGTCTTTGCGACGCCGACGCTGCGCTACAAGGTTCCGACCCTGCTCGAGACCGATATCGATGCGGGAACGGAGGGCGCGATCGAGAAGTTCAACGCCATCTCGATCAACACGCGCCCGATCAACTATCTCGGCCTGCCCTCGGTCAGCGTGCCCTGCGGCTTCGATTCCAACGGCGTGCCGATCGGCTTCCAGATCCAGGGCCGTCCCTTCGCCGAGGGCCGCGTGCTCAAGGTCGCCGAGGCCTATCAGCGCGACACCGATTGGCACGCCCGGAAGCCGGCGGTCTGACCGGGGCCGTCGCGCCTGACGATGCCCGCCACCGGACACCCGGCGGCGGGCTCTTGTCGATCCGGACCGGTGCCGCGGCGCGACGGGGCTCCGTCAACGGATCGACGGCCGCCTTTGTCCGCCGTCGACATGGATGTCGGTGCCGTTGACCCAGCGGGCCCGGGGCGACACCATGAAGGCGATCACCTCGGCCACTTCCGTGTCGCTGCCGAGCCGGCCCCACGGGAAGTCCTCGCTCTCGAACTTGGCAAAATCGTCGGGCCGTTCGGAGCGGATCCGCTCCCAGGTGCCGCCGGCAAACAGGATCGAGCCGGGCGAGACCGCGTTGACGCGGATGCGCCGGGCCCCGAGCTCCCAGGAGAGATTGCGCGCGGCGTGGATCAGCCCCGCCTTGGCGGCGGCATATTGGGCCGCGCGCATCGAGGGCGCACGGCCCGAGATCGAGGCGACGAATATCACCGAGCCGTCGCCGCTCGCCTCCAGATGGGGCACGGCGGCGCGCGTCGCCGCGATGGCATGGCCGACATTGAAGCGGAAGGTCGCCTCGAAATCCTCATCCGTGCCGGCGACCAGCTCGCGTTCGCCGAAGGAGCCGCCCGCATTGGCGATCAGCAGGTCGAGCCGCCCGAAGCGTTCGACCGTCGCTGTCACCGCGCGCGCCGCCTCGGCCGGGACGGTCAGGTCCGCGGCGATGGCGAGCGCCGGCACGCCGAGGGCCTCGATCTCCGCCGCCGTGGCGGCGAGCCGCTCCGGGCCGCGCGCGGCGATCGCCACGGCAACCCCCTCGCGGGCCAGGGCGAGAGCCGTCGCCCGTCCGATGCCGCGACTGCCGCCGGTGACGAGGGCGACCTTGCCGTTCAATCCGAGATCCATCGGTCAGCCCGCCTTGGCTTCGAGCAGCGCCTTGGCGATCATGCAATGGATGCCCTTCGAGACGTTCACGGTCTGGGTGACGCGCAGATCGGCGGCGAGCGAGCAGAGCGTGTAGGCGTCCTCCCGCGAAAGGCCTGCCGTCTCGCCCATCAGCACGATCATGTCGCGCAACGCCCGGACGACGCACTGGTCGAGGTCGGGATCCATGCCCATGGTCAGAAGATGGGTCGGCGTCTCCGCACGCGGATAGGTGAAGCGCAGATCCTTGCGCAGCGTGAAGCGGAAGGTGCCCTGCAGCGCGGTCTCGATCGCGGTGACGTTGACCTCGCCGTCGCCCTGCGCGCCATGCCCGTCACCGCAGGAGAACAGCCCGCCGGGCGCGAAGACCGGCAGATAGAGCGTGGCGCCCTTGACCAGTTCCTTGTTGTCGAGATTGCCGCCATGGGCGCGCGGGATGATCGACGTGATGCGCCCCCAGGCCGCCGGCGGCGCCACGCCCATCACCCCGAAGAAGGGCGCGAGCGGCAGGTCGAGCCCCCAGGGCAGCTTGCCGACCATCGCGGTCCGATCGAGCGGAATGTTCAGGAGCCGGGGCTCGTGGAAATCGTCGATCAGCGTTCCGGCGAGCGGACGGATGAAATTGTATCCCCAGTCCTGGCGCAGATCGATGTCGAGAATGTCGACCTGCAGCACGTCGCCGGGTTCGGCCCCGGCGACAGCCACCGGCCCGGTCAGGATATGGCCCGGCAATTGCCGTTCGGAGCGGGCATGAACGTCGTGAATCTCCGGCGGGATGTGGAAGTCGCCCTTGGGCAGAACCTCCGGAGGGCCGGACAGGCAGTCGATCGTGACGGTGTCGCCGGATTCGACGGCGAGCACGGGCTTCAGCCGGGCATCGAAGAAACCCCAGTGGCAGGTTTCGACCGAGGCCTTCAGATGGTGATGGGACATGCTGGCATCTCCGGAGCGGGGCGTCAGGGCGTCAGGGCGTTTCAGCGCCGGGCGGTCGGGGCGCGACGGCGGCCATGCCGCGCCCCTCCGTGCCGGCATTGCGGCGGACAGTGTAGACGGTGGCGGCGACGACGATCGAGGCGCCGATGAAGGTCGGCAGCGACGGCAGCTCGGCGAAGACGGCGAAGCCGATCCCGGTCGCGATCAGCAGCCGGACGAAGTCGAGCGGTGCCAGGGCGGCGGCCTCGCCGACCTGATAGGCGCGGGTGATCAGATACTGGCCGGCCGTGCCGACGACGCCGATCAATCCGATCAGCAGCCACTCCCGCGGCGTCGGGTTCTCCCACCACAGAACCGTCGGCACGATCAGCGCGAGACAGAGGACGATGGCCTGGTAGAGCAGGATCGTGGCGGTCTTCTCCGACTGCGCCAGCATGCGCACCGTGACGGTGATGCCGGAGCCGAACAGGGCGCCGATCACCGCAAACAGGCCGTAGGGGTTGGACAGGCCGTCGCCGGTCGGGCGCAGCATGATCAGGACGCCGACGAAGCCGATCAGCGTGGCGGCCCAGCGCCGCCAGCCGACCGCCTCCTTCAGGATCACCACGGCGAGGATGGTGACGAACAGGACCTGGCTGAAGCCCAGCGCGGTGGCGTCGGCGAGCGGCACATGGATGATCGCCGTGAAGCCGAACAGCATCGACATCAGCGAGAACAGGCCACGGGTGATCTGGAGCGACAGGCGGCTGGTGCTGAGCGCATGGCGGATGTCGTGCAGGAACAGCGGCATCAGCAGCACCGTCATGATCACCTGGCGCAGCAGCAGCACTTGCGGCAAGGGCACCCGCGTGCCGATCGCCTTGATCGCCGCGGTCATCACTGAGAAGACCACGAAGGCGGCGATCATCAGGATGGAGCCGCGCAGATTGTCGGGCGCCCGATCCCACCAGGCCCGCCATCGGGCGATCCCGCCCGGCCGCGGCCGCAGGCGGTGGACCCTGGCCGCGATCGACAGCGGTCGCGCTGGCCGCGGTGCAGCGGCAGGGTCTTCCGCTGCCGCAGGCTCTGCCAGCGGCGGTGGTTCGGTCGACGGCAGGCGGCCCGGATCCGCGGCCCGGCAATCGCGATGCGGCGCCGCTTCGCTTTCGCCGCCCGGGATCCCGCTCGGGGCCGGCTCTATCAGATCGTCGTCATGCATCCGGCCGGCGACGCCCGCACGTTCCATCACGGCCGCTCCGCCGGCTGGCGGGAGCGCCCGGCCGCACCGGAACGATGCGGGTCCTGCGCGCCCGCGCCAGGGTCGGGCATCGGCCTCGGACGGCATCCGGCCGATGCGCGACCGGTCATGCGGCCTTCGCGAGATCGAGCGCCGGCCGCAGCGCGGTCAGCCCCGTCGCCGCCTCGAAGGCCTGCCCCATGCGCAGGACGGTCGCGTCTTCGAAGGGTCGTCCGACGATCTGCATGGACAGCGGCAGCCCAGACTTGGAGAAACCGGTCGGGATCGACATCGCCGGATTGCCGGTCAGGTTATACGGGATGGTCTGGATCGGCCAGTTCGGCGGATTGCCCTGGGGCATCTCGTCGAAGCGCGGCGCCGGCGCCAGGGCCGAGGCGGTGATGATGGCATCGTAGCGGCCGAGAATGTCCCGGTTGAGGAGCAGCGACAGCTTGCGCCGGACGCGGAAGGCCTGGGTCAGGTCGGACGCGGAGATCAACGCGCCGAGCACCATGCGCAGATGGGTCAGCCGGCCATAGTCGAGCGGCCGCGTCTGCAGGTTCTTCTCGTGCACCGCATAGGCTTCCGAAAACAGGATCAGGCGTCCGGCCGCATTGAACAGGTCGTAGTCCGGCAGCGCGATCTCCTCGACGGTGGCGCCGAGCTTTTCGAAGGTCGCCGCCGCCTGCTCGATCGCCGCGGCGGTTTCGGGCGACAGCCCGACCGCATCCTTGTAATGGCAGCGCGGCAGGGCGATGCGCATGCCCTCGACGCCCTTGCCGAGATCGGCGACGAAATTCGGCACCGGCAGATCGGCGGAGGCCGGATCCTCGGGATCGTGGCCGGCGATCGCCTGCATGGTCAACGCACAATCCTCGACCGACCAGGTCAGAGGACCGGCATGGTCGAGCGTGAAGGAAAGCGGGAAGATGCCGCGCCGGGAGACCAGCCCGTAGGTCGGCTTCAATCCGACGGTGCCGCAATAGGCGGCCGGGCCGCGGATCGAACCGCCGGTATCGGAGCCCATCGCCATCCGGCAGAAGCCGGCGGCGACCGCGGCTCCCGACCCGGACGACGAACCGCCGGTGATGTGATCCGGGTTCCAGGGATTGCGTGCCGGCGGGAAGGGCAGATCGAAGCTCGGGCCACCGAAGGCGAATTCATGAGTGGCGAGCTTGCCGAGGAGAACGCCGCCGGCCGCCTTGAGCTTGGTCTCGACCACGCAATCCTCAGCGGGGACGTTGTCGACCAGAAGCTTGGAATGGCAGGTCGAGCGGATCCCTGCCGTCATGTAGATGTCCTTGAGCCCATAGGGGATGCCCTGCAGGGGCCCCTTGTCGACCCCTTGCGCGAAATCGGCATCGGCGGCCGCGGCATCGGCCATCGCCCGCTCCCCGGTCACCGTGATGAAGCTCGCCAGGACATCGTCCAGCGCCGCGATGCGGGCGAGACTGGCCTCGGTCAGCGCGGAGGAGGTCAGCGAACCGGCGCGGATCATCCGCCCGGCCTCGGCGATCGACAGGTCGTGCAGCGGCTTGCTCGTCATGTCACGCGCCCCGGACGATGTTGGCGAAGGTATAGATGTTGGCCGGCTCGTCGGCCGGCGTGATCTCGACCGTGCGCAGCAGCGCGGCGAGGCGCTTCACGTCCTGGTACCCGGCCAGGATGGCCTCGCGGCGGTCATGCTGGATCGCGATGCCGGCCTTGGCGGCCAGGACATCAAGTTCGACGGCAAGCGTTGCGGCATCGGTCATGCGATGGCCTCCGGGGCAAGGGGACAGGCATCGGACGAAATCGCGTCCGAACGGCCGGCACAGCCATTTTTGTATCCAATGATGCGAGTGCGAACAATCAACCGCGGCGCAAATATTTTGGGCGCGAGCGCGCCGCAATACCGGCCCCGGCGCTCGCGCATAGCGGTGCAAGCTACTGATTTTATAAGTATATTTTAATCGATGCCGAAGCCATGTGCGGAATCCTGGACGGGATGCACAAAGTTCCGTCATGCGATCGTCAGAAACTGTCCTCAATCGATAAATTGTATCCTAAACGCCGACACGGCCGGCGCACGCGCCGGTTTCCGAGCCCACCGCGGCCGGGGCAGATGCTCGACCTTCGCTGACGAAATGCCGCGGAAAGGCGGAAAAAGCGCAGTGTTTGCAGCGTCACCCGCGGGTTCCGGCCGGCCGTCAGGCGATCGGCGCCGCAGGATTGCGCACAATCTGCCGGAAGGCTGGCACGACCGTTGCTGTTTGCTGTGCAGCATGGCGTCGACCGCAAGAGGTGGTCGACCGCCCTCTCGTGATTGGAGGCTTCGACATGAAGACGAGCTTCAAATGGCTTGCCGCCGCCGGACTGGTCATGGGTCTCGCCGCCACCGCGGCGGTCCCGTCGGCCCATGCCGAAAGCGTGCTGCGCGTGGCCATGACGGCCGGCGACATTCCCGACGTGACCGGGCAGCCGGACCAAGGTTTCGAGGGCTATCGCTTCGTCGGCTATTCGATCTACGACGCGCTGATCAATTGGGATCTGACCAAGTCCGACCGGGAAGCCACGTTGAAGCCCGGCCTCGCCACCAAATGGTCGATCGATCCCGCCGACACCAAGCGCTGGATCTTCGAACTGCGCAAGGGCATCACGTTTCACGACGGCTGTCCATTCAATGCCGATACGGTCGTCTGGAACGTCAAGCGCCTGACCGACAATACGGTGCCGCAGTTCGTCGCCAAGCAGTTCGCGGCGATGCGCACCCGCACGGTCAACATCGCCGGCGTCGAAAAGATCGACGACGGCAAGGTCGCCATCATCATGAAGGAGCCCGACTCGCTCTTCTACATCCAGATGAGCTTCTGGATGATGGTATCCAATTGCCAGTTCGAAAAGGCCGGCAACGACAACGGCAAATATGCCCTGATGCCGTCCGGCACCGGCCCCTACAAGTTCGACAAGTTCGTGCCCCGCGAGCGCCTGGAACTGGTGCGCAATGCCGACTACTGGGACACGCCGCGCATCCCGAAACATGATCGGCTGGTGCTGATCCCCATGCCGGAGGCGACCACCCGGGCCGCGGCGCTGCTCGCCGGTCAGGTCGACTTGGTCGAGGCGCCGTCGCCCGACACCGTGCCGCGCCTGAAGCAGTCCGGCATGATGGTGCTGACCAACGCCTATCCGCACAATTGGGCCTATCAGCTCAACTTCGTCGAAGGTCCGTTCAAGGACAAGCGCGTCCGTCAGGCGGCCAACTACGCGCTGAACCGCGCGGACATGAAGGAGATGCTCGGCGGCTTCATGATCGAAGGCTACGCCACCGTGCCGCCGAACTCGGCCTGGTACGGCAAGCCGGTCAAATACGAGTACGATCCCAAGAAGGCGACCGCCCTGCTCAAGCAGGCCGGCTGCTATCCGTGCGACGTCACCTTCGCGATTTCGACCTCCGGCTCCGGCCAGATGCAGCCCCTGCCGATGAACGAGCTGGTCAAGGCACAGCTCGAGGAGGCCGGCTTCAAGGTCAAGCTGGAAGTGATGGACTGGAATGCGCTCCTCGACGTGACGTTCAAGGGACGCGAGAAGTTTCCGCAATATCATGCCGTCAATGTCAGCCGCGCCACCCAGGACCCCTTCTCGGGCATCTTCCGCTTCGCCATGAAGTCGCAAAATGCACCCGCCGGCGGAAACTGGGGCTGGTACTACAATGCCGAGGTCGAAGACCTCATCAAGAAGATCTATACGACCTTCGACGAGACGCAGCGCGACAAGATGATCGTCAAGGTCCACGAGATCATGAACGACGACGCCGCGATGATCTGGGTCGCCCATGACGTGAACCCGCGCGCCCTGTCGCCGAAGCTGAAGGGGTTCGTCCAGGCGCAGAGCTGGTTCCAGGACCTGACCCCGATCGTCGTCGAGGACAAGACGAACTGATGCCACCGCGGGTCCGGTGCGCCGGGCCCGCGCTGATGCCGAGGCCCGGATCGTCGGGCCCGCCTCTCCCGCATCCCTGGCCCGGGAGTACCGCCCATGTGGCTCTACGTCGCCCGCCGCATTCTCTACGCCGTCCCGATCGCCCTCGGCGTCACCGCCTTCTGCTTCGCGCTGGTCTATCTGGCGCCCGGCAATCCGCTGCAGCTGCTCCTGCCGCCGGATGCCTCCGCGGAGGTAATCGAGCTGATCAAGAAGACCTACGGCTTCGACAAGCCGATCCCGGTGCAATACGCGATCTGGCTCGGTCGCGCCCTGACCGGTGATCTGGGCGTCTCGATTGCGACCAACCGGCCGGTCACCGGCGAAGTGCTCGGCGCCCTGTCCAATACCGTCATCCTGTCCGTCGCCGCGGTGATCCTGGCCTTCTCGCTCGCCTTCACGCTCGGCCTGCTCGCCGCCTGGTTCAACGGCCGCTGGGTCGACCGCCTGGTCACGGGCTTCTCGATCGTCGGCGTCAGCGTGCCGAACTACTGGCTCGGCATGGTGCTGATCATCGTCTTCGCGGTGAACATGAACTGGCTGCCGGCGACCGGCATGGGATCGAAGGGCTCGGAAAGCTTCCGGCTGACCGACTGGGAGCAGTTGCGTCACGCCATCCTGCCGGTCGTGACCATGTCGATGATCCCGCTCGGGATCATCATGCGGACGACGCGCTCGGCCGTGTCCGAAGTGCTCAACCACGACTTCGTCCAGACCCTGCGCGCCAAGGGCCTGGGCGAATTCGCGGTGCTGCGCCATGCGGTGCGCAACGCCCTGCCGGCGGTCCTGGCCGTGATGGGCCTCCAGTTCGGCTACCTGATGGGCGGATCGATCCTGATCGAGACGATCTTCACCTGGCCCGGCACCGGGTTCCTGCTCAACAAGGCGATCCTGACCCGCGACATCCCGGTCCTGCAGGGCACCATCCTGGTGCTCGCCCTCATCTTCGTCGCCACCAATCTGGCCGTCGATCTGATCCAGACCGCCGTCGATCCGCGCATCAAACGGGCATGAGGAGGACGTCGCCATGACCGACATCACCTTTGGCGCAGCCAATCCGGCCAAGGTCGACACCGCTCCGCCCGTCAAGGTGCGCGGCTACTGGCAGTCCGTCGCCTACCGGCTGCGCTACGACTACGTCACGCTGGTCTTCGGCTTCATCATCCTGGCCATCGTCCTCGCGGCGCTGCTGTCGCCCTGGATCGCGCCGATGGACCCGCAGAAGACCTCGATGGTCTATCGGCTGAAGCCGATCGGCTTCAAGCAGTTCACGCTCGGCACCGACGAACTCGGCCGCGACATCCTCTCCCGCCTGCTCTGGGGCGGACGCACCTCGCTCCTGATGGGCGTCGTGCCGGTCGGCCTGGCGGTCCTGATCGGCGGCACGCTCGGCGTCATCGCCGGCTTCATCGGCGGCAAGATCAACATGCTGATCATGCGCACGATGGACATCTTCTACGCCTTCCCGTCGATCCTGCTGGCGGTGGCAATCTCCGGCGCCATGGGCGGCGGCATGGCCAACGGCATGCTGGCCCTGACGCTGGTCTTCATTCCGCCGCTCTGCCGCATCGCCGAAACCGCGACGACCCAGGTCCGCGGTCTCGATTTCGTCGAAGCCGCCCGTGCCTCGGGCGCCGGCACGGCGTCGATCATCGTTCACCACATCCTCGGCAACGTGCTGGCGCCGGTCTTCGTCTATGCCTCCGGGCTGGTCTCGGTCTCGATCCTGATCGCCTCGGGCCTGTCCTTCCTCGGCCTCGGCGTCGAGCCGCCGACGCCCGACTGGGGACTGATGCTCTCGACGCTGCGCCAGGCCATCTACGTCAACCCCTGGGTCTGCGCGCTGCCGGGCGCGGCGATCTTCATCACCTCGCTCTCCTTCAACATGGTCTCGGACGGATTGCGCCAGGCCATGGACGTGAAGATGTGACCCCGGAGGCGATCATGACGACCATCACGCGAGACCCTCCGAAGCTGGATGTCGTGCCCGAGGGCGATCCGCGCGACCGCGGCGGCCCGGCCCAGCCGCTGCTGATCGCTCAAGATTTGAAGAAATGGTTCCCGGTCCGCGGCGGCCTGCTCAACCGCGCCATCGGCCATGTCCGCGCCGTGGACGGCGTCACCTTCCAGGTGCTGAAGGGCGAGACGCTCGGCATCGTCGGGGAATCGGGCTGCGGCAAGTCCACCCTGGCCCGCCTCCTGATGCAGCTGATCCCGCACGATTCCGGCGTGCTGACCTTCGACGGCGACCCCATCGGCGAGATGCGCGGCATCTCCATGAAGGAGTTCCGCAAGGCCGTGCAGATGGTCTTCCAGGACAGCTATTCCTCGCTCAATCCGCGCCTGCCGGTCGAGGACTCGATCGCCTACGGTCCCAAGGTCCACGGCATGGCCGCCGCCGCGGCGAAGTCGCTGGCGCGGGAACTGCTCGAGAAGGTCGGCCTGCGCTCCAATTTGTTCGGCCAGCGCTATCCGCACGAACTGTCCGGCGGACAGAAGCAGCGCGTCAACATCGCCCGCGCCCTCGCGCTGTCGCCCCGGCTGTTGATCCTCGACGAGGCGGTTTCGGCGCTCGACAAGTCGGTGGAGGCGCAGGTGCTCAACCTGCTCCGCTATCTGAAGCGCCATTTCAACCTGACCTATGTCTTCATCTCGCACGATCTGAACGTCGTGCAGTATATCTCCGACCGGGTGCTGGTGATGTATCTCGGGCAGGTGGTCGAGATCGGGTCGGTCGACGGGATCTATACGTCGCCCAAGCATCCCTATACCCGCGCGCTGCTGACCTCGCGGCTGTCCATGGATCCGGACGAGCGGGTCGAGGATCCGCCGATCACCGGGGATCCGCCCAACCCGATCAATCCGCCGTCCGGCTGCCGCTTCCGCACGCGCTGCCCGTTCGCGGAAGCGGTCTGCGCCAGCGCCATGCCGACCCTGCCGAAATGGCTGGATGCGGACAGCCATGTCGCCGCCTGCCACATGCACGATGCCGCCGGCGGCCACAGCCGATCCGGCAATCCGCCCGGCGTGCTCGATCCCCTGCATGCTCTCGCGCCGGCCGGCCGCGGCCCGGCGCCGGTCGTCCCCCTGCGCCCCGCCGTCGTGGCCTGAACAGGAGCCGAAACCATGAGCTTCTTCTTCCGTTCCGCGCCGACGACGACCGCATCGGCATCGGCATCGGCATCGGCATCGCCATCGGCGCCGGTCGCCGACGGTGTCCGGCCGCTGGTCGAGGTCGAAGACCTCCAGGTCCGCTTCGTCTCCCGCGAGGCGACCGTCCACGCGGTCAACGGCGTCAGCTTCTCGCTGATGCCCGGCGAGGTTCTCTGCATCATCGGGGAATCCGGCTCCGGCAAGTCCGTGACCATGCGGGCCCTGATGCGCCTGCTGCCGGCCCACAAGACCCGGATGTCGGGGCGCATGCGCGTCGGCGACAAGGACGTCCTGGCGCTGTCCCCGTCGGAATTGACCGCCATGCGCGGCGCGCTCGTCTCGATGATCTTCCAGGAGCCGATGACCGCGCTCGATCCCGTCTACACGATCGGCGAACAGATCGCCGAAACCGTGATGCGCCACACCGGCTGCAGCCGGGCCGCAGCGCTGCGGCGCGGACTGGAGCTCCTGGAATTCGTCAAGGTCCCGTCGGCCGAACGACGGCTGAAGGCCTATCCGCACGAGCTTTCGGGAGGCCTGCGCCAGCGCGCCATGATCGCCATGGCGTTGTCCTGCAATCCGAGCCTGCTCCTGGCCGACGAGCCGACCACCGCGCTCGACGCCACGGTCCAGATCCAGGTGCTGATCCTGATGCGCAAGCTGCAGAAGGAACTCGGCATGAGCGTCATCTTCGTCACCCACGATCTCGGCGTCGCCGCCCAGATCGCCGACAAGGTGGCCGTCATGTATGCCGGCCGGATCGTCGAAATGGGCTCGGTCAAGGAGGTGCTGTCCAACCCGCAGCATCCCTACACCCGCGGCATGCTCGCCTCGACCGTGCACGGTCAGGATCGCGACCGCGACATCGAGGCGATTCCCGGCAGCCCGCCGGACATGCGCCGGCTGGCGCCCGGCTGCAGCTTCGCGCCGCGCTGCGCGCACGCCACGGAGGAATGCCTGGCCTCCGCCCCGCCGGAAATCCGGATGGGTCCGGCGCGGGCCGTGCGCTGCTTCCGCGCCGGGCAGTTCGGCGCGCCATCCGCATCACTCGCCATCGCCTGATCCGAGGAGGATACGCCATGCACACGGTTTCCATCCCGCAATCGGTCGTCGACCGGGTCGTCGCCCGGCGCGGTGCGGCCCATCCCTTCGCCGACCTGGACCCGGCCCGGACCGCCCTGGTGGTGGTCGATCTCCAGAACGGCTTCATGATGGATGGCGTCGGCCATGCCGTCTGTCCGACGGCGCGCGAGATCGTGCCCAACGTCAACCGGCTCGCCGCGGCCGTGCGGGGGACCGGCGGCAAGGTCTTCTGGATCCGCAACACCCACTATGACGAGTGCTTCACCTCCTGGTCGATCCTCCACGACTACACCGTGCCGGACAAGCGCGCGCACCGCATCCGCTCGATGTCCGAGGACACGCTCGGCAACGAACTCTGGGCCGATCTCGACGTGAAGCCCGAGGACGACATCGTGCGCAAGACGCGCTTCTCGGCCTTCATTCAGGGCTCGTCCGATCTGGAACTGCGCCTGCGCCGGCTGGGGATCGACACGCTGCTGATCACCGGCACCGTCACCAATGTCTGCTGCGAGACGACCGCGCGCGACGCCATGATGCTGAACTTCAAGACGATCATGATCACCGACGGCAATGCCGCGGCCAACGACGAAGAGCACAACGCCGCCCTGATCGCCTTCTACCTGACCTTCGGCGACATCCTGTCCACGGACGAGACCATCGCCTGCCTGGAGCGCAATGCCGGACTGAAGCTCGCCGCCGAGTGATCCGCGGCGGCGCGACCGCCGCCGGGCCGGCCGCCCCCCTCGGTCGGCACACCTGACCGCCCGCTGCCCGCGAGGGGCGGCGGGCGGCCTTTCCCCCTCCCGATTTCCCGGCCCGCGCGCTCCCCGTCATCCGCGGGCCCGCAACGGCCGTCCGCGCCCGTCGGCCCGACGGCATGCCCCTCAAAGGACAGACCATGCAGAAGCCCAAAGTCGCCGTCATCGGAACCGGCGGGACCATCTGTTCGATCGGTGTCGGGCCGTTCGACATCCTCGACTACGGCGCCAACGAATGCATGCTGCATGCCGACGAGGTGGTGGCGAAGTTCCCGGAGGTGCACGCGCATGCCGAGGTGATCCCGGTCCGCTACAAGGCCGTGCCGAGCCCCAACATCCACTTCGCGGTCTGGAAGGACCTCGTCCTGATGATGGACGACCTGGTCGCCAAGACCCCCGACCTCGCCGGCATCGTCATCCTGCACGGCACGGCAAGCCTCGAGGAAACCGCCTATTTCCTGTCGCTGACCGCCAAGGTCGCGGTGCCCATCGTGGTGGTCGGTTCGCAGCGTCCGGCCTCCGCGCTGTCGACCGATGCCGGCATGAATCTCGCGAATGCGATCCGGACCGCCGCCGCGCCGGCCTCGCGCGGGCTCGGGGTTCTGGTCCTGCTCAACGACGAGATCCACGCCGCGCGCGAGGTGACCAAGACCTCGACCTTCCGCCTGCAGACCTTCCGGTCGCCGGATTTCGGCGTGCTCGGCCATGCAGACGGCGATACGATCGTGTTCTACCGCAAGCCGATCCGGCGGGCGGCGCCGGAGACCGAGTTCGACATCCGCGCCCTGGACGCCCTGCCGCGGGTCGACATCGTCTATGCCTATACGGGCTCGGACGGGACCGCCGCGCGGGCCTTCGTCGAGGCGGGCGCGAAGGGCGTGGTGTCGGCCGGCTTCGCGCCGGGCTTCGCCGGCCAGGGCGACGCCGACGTGCTCAAGGCGGCAGTGGCCGAAAAGGGCGTGGTGGTCGTGCAGTCGACCCGGGCCGGCTCCGGCCGCACCTTCCGCGGCAAGCGCCTGCGCGAGATGGGGTTCCTGATCGCCGACAATCTCAACCCGCAGAAGGCCCGCCTGCTGCTCTCGCTGGCGCTGACCCGGACCTCCGACCCGGCCGAGATCGAGCGCATGTTCCTGACCTATTGAAAGGGTATCGCCATGACGGCGACCACGATCGATGCGCCGCGGATCGACCGGGTCGCGCGCGACCCGCGCCGGGGCATCCTGCTGATGGCGCTCGGCATCGCGCTCTTCTCGCTGCTCAACGCTGCGGTGAAATGGCAGTCGGAGACCTTTCCGATCAACCAGATCATCTTCTTCCGCAACGCCTTCGCCCTGATCCCGGTGCTCGTCATGGCAAGGCGGATGGGCGGCCTGCCGGCGCTGCGGACGGCACGGCCGCGCGAGCAGATCCTGCTGGCACTGGTGTGGACCGGCGTCCTGGTCCTGATGTTCGGCGCCTACCACATCATGCCGCTCGCCGACGCCACCGCGATCTCCTTCCTGCAGCCGATCGTGGTCACTCTCCTGTCCGCACCGCTCGCCGGCGACAGGGTCGGCTGGCGCGATTGGGGCGCCGTTCTGGTCGGCATCGCCGGGGTGCTGCTGATGGTCGATCCGACCGGCCGGGGATCCGTCTTCGGCGCCGCGCTGGCCTTTTCCGGCATGGTCCTGTCGGCCTTCTCGATGATCATGCAGCGCCGGCTTTCCAGGACCGAGACCTCGATTTCGGTCGTCGTCTGGACGCTCGGCATCTCGGCCGCCACCATGGTGCCGACTCTGCCCTTCTCCTGGGTGATGCCGAGCGGTGCGCAACTGGCCGGCCTGATCGCCATGGGGCTGGCCTCGGGCGCCTTCCAGTATCTGACCGTGCGCTCGCTCTACCATGCCAGCGCGGCGGCGGTTTCGGCGGTCAGCTACACCAAGATGATCTGGGCGATCGTGATCGGCTTCGTCGCCTTCGGCGACGTGCCGACCCCGGCCGTCCTGCTCGGCACCCTGGTCATCCTGGCGTCGACCGTCCTTGCCTATGGCTCGGGGCGCAGGGATGCTGCGGCCCCGGAGGAGACGCGCTGACCGGAGACATTTCGCTTGCAAGACCGCATCGCTTCCCTGCGCGCCCTCGTGGCCGCCTTCGCGCCCGCCCGCTTCCCGTACCTGCGCTTCCTCGTTGCGCTCGGCATCGGCTGGTGCGGCGGCTCTGTCTTCGCCTGGCTTCGGCTCCCGCTGCCTTGGATGCTGGGACCGATGTCGATGCTGACGATCGCCTCGCTGCTGCGCCTGCCGGTCGCCGCCCCCGCGGTGATCCGGCCGCCGATGACCGCCGTGATCGGCATCATGCTCGGCGCATCCTTCAAGCCCGACATGCTCGATCACATCGGTACGTGGTTCGCCACCATGCTGGGTCTCGCCCTGTTCGTGGCCGTCGCGGCACTCGCCTGCATCGTCTACCTGCACAAGGTCGCCGGGTTCGATCGCGAGACGGCCTATTTCTCGGGCATGCCCGGCGGGCTGGTGGAGATGATCGAACTCGGCGAGCAGCGCGGGGCGGATCACAACACGATCGCGCTCGCCCATTCGGCCCGCATCCTGATGATCGTGTTCACCCTGCCGTTCCTGGTTCAGTGGCTGGAAGGGGTCTCGATCGGCAACCGCAGCCAGCTCGGTGCGGGGTTGGCGGCGGCACCCTGGTCGGGCCTGGAACTGATGATCCTGTGCGGCTTCGCCGGCGCCTGGGCCGGCCGCCGGCTCGGGCTGCCCGGCCCCTACCTGCTCGGCCCGATGCTGACCTCCGCGGCGATCCATGTCGCCGGCATCACCGACTTCGCGCCGCCGCGGGAGATCGTCAACACCGCCCAGATGGTGCTCGGCACGGTGCTCGGTTGCCGCTTCGCCGGCACGCCGCCGGCCGCGATCCTGCGCGTGCTGCGGATCGCGCTCGGCTCGACCGCGATCCTGCTCGCCGTGACCGTCGCCTTCGCCTGGGGGCTCGGCCGGCTGACCGGCCACGGCATGGTGCCGATCATGCTCGCCTACTCGCCGGGCGGCCTCGCCGAGATGAGCCTCGTCGCCCTGGCGCTGCACACCGACGTGGCCTTCGTCGCGGCGCACCACATCGTGCGCATCGTGCTGGTCATGGTCAGTGCCGGACCGATCCTCCGGCTGCTCGACCGGATCGATCCGAAGCCGGCCCCGTCCGCGCAGGCGGCCGCCCCGAAGCCCCTCGATCAGGCCGCGGAATGACGGGATTGCGGTCTCCGGGCCGCAGGGCGCCGGGCCGCTGGCACCCTGACCGCTAAACCCCGGGCCGCCGACCTCACTCGGCCGGGGCGCCGGCGGGTCCGGCGACCGGCGCCCGCCGGACGGCTCGAGACCGCTCGTAGACGATCGAATAGACCGACGCTCCGACGATGATCGCCGCGCCGAACAGGGTCGCCGGACTCGGTCCCTCGGCGAACAGCCAGAGGCCGAGACCGCTCGCATAGACGAGCCGGAGATAGTCGGCCGAGGCGACGGCGGCAGCCTCGCCGACGCGGAAGCCCGCGAAGTTCAGGCTCTGGCCGGCCCCGGAGAGCAGGCCGACCGCGACCATCAGGAGCCATTCGGAACCGGTCGGCGGGACCCAGTTCAGCACCGCCGGGACGAGGAAGACCAGTCCGACCCCGATCGACTGATAGGCCATCACGGTGGTCAGCTGTTCCTTCTGGGCGAGCCGCCGGATGATGACCATGATCAGGCCGGCCGCGGCGGCGGAAATGAGCGACAGCAAGGCGTAGACGTCGAGACCCTCCGTGGAGGGCCGCATCATGACCAGCACGCCGATGAATCCAAGAACCGTCGCGAACCAGCGCTGCCGGGTGACGGTCTCGCCGAGAATCACGATGGCGAAGACGGTAACGAAGAAGCTCTTGGAGAAGCCGATCGCGACCGCATCGGCCAGCGGCATGTGCACGATGGCGGCAAACCCGGCGCCCATCGCGATCACCGAAAGGGTGACCCGCAGCGCATGCAGGCCCGGATAGGGCGTGCGGAAAGCTCGGATCGGCGAGCGCAGGACGGTCGGCGCGACGAACAGGGAGAGCACCGCCTGGCGGACGAACAGGATCTCGAGAATGGGTATTCGGGTGCCCAGCACCTTGATCAGCGCCGACATCACGGTGAAGAATATGCCGGAGAGCAGGATCCAGACGATTCCGCGCACATTGGCGGGGATGTCGTCCCAGCGTCCGCGCAGGAGGCTCGATCGCTCGGCGGCCTGTCGGCGCCCACGGCTCCAGAGTCCGGAGACGGCGCCCTGTCGGTGGTCTGGCATGAGCATCCCTGGCGAGGCCGCTGCGTAACTTTACGGATTGGATACCAGCAGGTGGCTGAGGCAGTATTGAATACAGAGGTCAGTAGCCTCGCCGGCACCGCCGCGCAAGTCCGATAGGCCGAAAATGCTGCAATTTCGTGAGATTCCGGCGCGCTGATCCGACCGTTTCGGGATTGCGTACGATTGGGCGATTGGACACTGGACAGGGCGCGCCGGCTCGGCTAGATGGCGGGCCCGGATCCTGCGGCCGACATGCGGCAAGACGCGGCGGCCGGGCCCTAATCGAGTGGAATGCACGGCCCGCAAGGCGGGTTCGGGGAGGAGGACAGGTACCCTATGGCAACGCGCAGCCAGGCCGTCACCCGCACTCTTCGCAATGGGATCCTGAACGGGGAATATGCCGGCGGGATGCGGATGAACGAGATCGACCTCGCCACATCCCTCGGCGTTTCGCGCACCCCGATCCGCGGCGCCCTGTCCACGCTCGCCGCCGAGGGGCTGCTCGACTACACCCCGAACAGCGGCTACGCCGTCCGCAGCTATTCCTCCAAGGACATCGCAGCGACCTACGAGGTGCGCATCGCGCTCGAAGCCCTCGCGGCGCGCCTCGCCGCCGAACGGGGATTCTCGGACGAGGAACGCGGCCAGATGCACCGGGTGCTGAGCGAATCGGCCCAACTGGTCGACGAGCACCAGTGGACCGAGGAGACCCGCGTCCGCTGGACCGATCTCAACGAACAGTTCCACCAGATCATCCACCAGGCTGCCGACAATCCCTATCTGGTCGCCCTGATCCGGAAATCCCGCGACGTTCCGATCATCGCGCATATCCGCTTCCAGTGGTTTGACGCCGAATTCCTGACCCAGGCGCATTGGGATCACGTCGAAATCGCCGACGCCATCTTCAACCGGCAGCCCGCGCGCGCCGAGGCGCTGGAACGCGAGCACATCTACCGCGCCGGCCGCAGGCTGGTGCAGCAGTGGAAGAAGGTCGAGGCCAAGAAGTCGGAAAAGGCCTCGCGGGTCCGCCCCGCCGCCTGATCGGCCCCCGCATCCCTCGATCCGGTCGCCCGGCCGGGCTTTCGGCGCCTGTCGGCGCGCGGGCGGCCTTCGAAAGGCGTGCCGGGTAGGGCGTGCCGGTGCCGGTCGACCGGACCGCCAGCAGGGCGGCCCGGCCTCGCCGATCTGGATCCAATTCGGGTACCGAGCGTGCCGGCCCCGGCCCGCCTCTGCCGGCAGGGGTCGAAACGGGCCCCGGCCGTTCGCCCCGGCGCCGCTGTCGCCCCGGTGCCGTTGCAGGCCGGGCGTCGTTGCCGCCTGGGCCGGCAGACTACTCGGCCGCGTCCGCCAGCGCCGCCGCTCCGCCGGCCTCGATCATCGCCACCACCTCTTCGGTCGAACGGACATCGGCGAACAGGGCCAGCATGTTGCCGAGGGTCGCGTTGTGCTCCTCGTCGGTCCGGCAGGCATTGGCGTCCGACAGGAAGACGACCTTGTAGTTCATCATCATCGCGTCGCGGGCGGTGGATTCACAGCAGACATTGGTCGCCGTGCCGACGATCAGCAGGGTGTCGATGCCGGCGGCCTGGAGCCTCTCGTGGAGGTCCGACGAGCCCGGCACGAAGGCGCCGAAGCGCTCCTTCTCGATCGCCCAGTCCTGCGGCTGCACGGTCAGGTCCGGATAGATGGCGTGGCCGAAGCTGCCGCGCGTGAAGGCCTCGATCATCCGGCCGCGCAGACCGGGCTCCATGAAATGGTCGAACCAGGTCCCCCAGCTCGCGCGCGTCGCGTCGGTCACGGTGTTCTGGATATAGACGACCTGCCCGCCGGCCGCGCGCAGCGCGTCCCCGATGGCATTGACGTTCGGCACGATCTCGCGGGCATTGGCGATCTCGGACGGCTGGCCCGGCGCCATGAAGCCGTTCTGCAGGTCGACCACGATCATGGCCGTCCGGACCGGATCGATCCGGTCGAAGACATGCAGGCGGCCGCGCCGCTGCATCACGCGATCGATGACAAAGGGGGGAATGGCGATCTTGTGCATGGGTCTGCTCCGGTTTGGGTTTCGGTCGAAGGCCCCGGTCAGGACTCCTCCCTGCGGAGAACCAGGACGGCGGCGGCGATCACGACGGCGGCGCCGAGCAGGACGGCCGGGGACGGCGTGACGGCGAACCAGGCCACATCGATCGCCAGCGCCCAGACGATGCCGGTGTAGCGGGTCGGCGCGATGGCGGCGACGCTGGCGTGGTGCAGGGCGAGCGTGGTCAGATATTGCAGGATCCCGCAGGCGATGCCGGTGGCGACCAGGGCGGCGACCTGCCAGGGCGTCGGCGTCACCCAGCCGACCGCGAGCAGCGGCAGCGCGGCGGCGCCCGAGATCGCCATGGTCCAGAACAGGATCGCGATCGACGGGTCGGTGGCCGTCATCCGGCGCAGCTGCAGCATCGAGATGGCGCTGGCGAGCGTCCCGGCGACCGCGCAGAGGGCGCCGACGTTGAGGCTCTCGCCGCTCGGGCCGACCATCAGCAGCACGCCCGCGAGCCCCATCAAAACCGCCGTCCATTGCGCCGCCGACACCCGCTCGCCGAGGAACGGCGCCGACAGCGCGACCACGATCAGCGGCTGGGCGAAGGAGATCGCCGTCGCATCGGTGATCGGCATCAGCTTGTAGGCGAAGAAATAGCCGTAGAGGGTCAGGAAGAAGAGCAGCGCCTGGACCACCTGCGGCCCGAACCGGGACGGCTTCAGCACGCGCAGTCCGCCCATCGTGCCGGCCATCATGACGATCGGAATCAGGGCCGCGAAATTGCGGAACACGATGATCTGGGTGATCGAGACCTGGGCCGAGAGTTCCTTGATGGCGGCATTGACGATCGAGAACAGACCGATCCCGACCAGCATCAGCATCACGCCCGTGCGCTCGTTGCGCGGGGAAGGAACGGCGAGATCGGTCATCCGGAACAGCCTTCGGGCCGAAGCCGGCCCGCCGTGAAGCGGCCAGCCGTGAAGCGCCGCGAAACGACGGCACCGGCGAGGGTAGCACCGTCTTGACTGGATACAATAATGCGATCTGCGAGAAGTTTGTGCATCAACGGCGACCGGCGGGCTCCGTCGTGCCGGCCGGGCGGACGGAACGGAACCCCGGCCTTCAGGGCCAGCCATTCGCCATTTCCCCCCGATTGCGGCCGGGATTCCGACCGATTGCCTTACGGAAGAAGCCGGGCCGAGGCCGATCTCCGCAGGCGCCGGGCGACGGCGATCGCCAGGGCCGTGGCCGGCCCGCCGCCCAGGGTGCCGCCATCGTGATCAGGCGATGATCGTCCCATGATCATTATGGATACAATATCCTCGGATGCGGGGTCCTATGGGCGAAGCCGCGGGTCCATCGGCCCCATTCGGAGGACATGCGATTCGCGCGGAGTCCTGCCCCACACGGCGGGGGATCGACGGACACGGGGCTCGGGCGTGATTGCATCCCATCGTCTGGCATGACGATTGCTGGATCCGATCCTGGCCGATACGCCGAACGCGGCCGATGCCGGTCGATCTTCCGCGGCAGAGCCCGGCCCGGTCCTGCCGGCCCGCCTTCGCAAGGACAGTGCCGATGCTCGTCTATGCCCTGGTCCGCATTCTCTACACGATCCCGATTCTGCTGGGTGTCTCGCTGATCGCCTTCGGGCTGATCCATCTGGTGCCCGGCAACCCGCTCGATCTGCTTCTCCCGCCGGAAGCGCCGAAGGAACTGGTCGATCAGATCAAGGCCAAATACGGCTTCGACCAGCCGCTCTACATTCAATATTTCACATGGCTCGGCCGCGTGGCCGTCGGCGATCTCGGCAATTCGGTGTTCACCGGCGAACCGGTGCGCGAACAGCTGATCAGCGCCTTGTCGAACACGCTGGTGCTGGCCATCCCGGCCGCCGTTCTGGGCTTCGCGCTCGGCATCTTCCTGGGCGCCGTGGCGGGCTTCAACCGCGACACCTGGATCGACAAGCTGGCTTCGGCGATCGCCATCACGGGCGTGAGCATGCCGCACTACTGGGGCGCGATCGTCTCCGTCATCCTGTTTTCGGTCATCCTCAACTGGCTGCCGGCGACCGGCATGGGGCCGTCCGGCGGCCTGCCGCAGAGCTGGGAGGACGTGACCCACATGATCCTGCCGGTCGCGACCCTGTCGCTGATCCCGATGGGGGTGATCAGCCGGCTGGTTCGGGCGACCGTGCTGGAGATCAACGGGCAGGAATTCACCGCGGCCCTGCGCGGCAAGGGCCTGCGCCGCAAGCGGATCATCTATCACGTCCTGAAGAATGCGGCCCCGCCCGCCATGGCGCTGATGGGCCTTCAGTTCGGCTACCTGCTCGGCGGCTCGATCCTGGTCGAGACCGTCTACAACTGGCCGGGATCGGGGCAGTTGATGAACCTCGCCATCTTCCGGCGCGACATCCCGGTCCTGCAGGCGACCGTGGTGGTCCTGTCCTTCTTCTTCGTCCTCATCAACCTGTCGGTCGACGTGCTCCAGGCGGCCATCGACCCGCGCATCCGCCGCTGAACCGGGAGGCCCCGATGTCGATCACAGCCGCCGCTCCGGCGATATCGATCCCCGCCCCGGTCGCCGGCAAGGGCTACTGGCGCCTGGTCGGCGAACGCCTGGCCCGCGACAAGGTCACGCTGGTCGTCGCCGCGATCCTGCTGGCGGTGATCCTCGTCGCCATCTTCGCCCCGCTGATCACCGCCCACGACCCCTATGTCGGCCGCGTCGCCAACCGCCTCAAGCCCATCGGCACGCCCAACCACTGGCTCGGCACCGACGAGGTCGGCCGCGATCTCTGGACCCGGCTCGCCTATGGATCGCGGCTGACGCTGCTGACCGGCGTCACGCCGGTCATCGTCGCGACGCTGATCGGCGCGACGCTCGGCATCGTCGCCGGCATCGGCGGCCGGGTGGTCAACACGCTGGTGATGCGGACGATGGACGTGTTCTACGCCTTCCCGTCCGTGCTGCTCGCCATCGCCATCTGCGGCGTGCTCGGGTCGGGCGTGCGCAACATGATCCTGTCGCTGACCATCGTGTTCATTCCGCCGGTCGTGCGGGTCAGCGAGAGCGTCACCACCCAGGTCCGCAGCCTGGATTTCGTCGAAGCGGCGCGGGCGACCGGCGCCAGCCTCGCCATGGTGATCCGCCACCAGGTCATCGCCAACGTGCTCTCGCCGATCCTGGTCTATGCGACCAGCCTGGTTTCGCTGTCGATCATCCTGGCGGCCGGGCTGTCCTTCCTGGGCCTCGGCGTCGCGCCGCCCAATGCCGAATGGGGCTCGATGCTCAATGCCCTGCGCCAGTCGATCTACGTCAATCCGGTCAATGCCGCGCTGCCCGGCCTGGTCATCCTGATCACCTCGATGGCGTTCAACCTGATGAGCGACGGGCTCCGGTCCGCCATGGATGTCCGGCTGCCGCGCTGAGGAGGCGAAGCATGAAACCGTCTGCCGATCTGCCCTCGACGAAAAGCCCGGCGGCCGAACCGCGCGACCGCGGCGGGCCGGCCCAGCCGCTGCTGATCGTCGAGGGGCTGCGCAAGCATTTCCCGCTGAAGGGCCTGCCCTTCACCCGCCGCCCGGTGGTGCAGGCCGTCGACGGCGTCTCCTTCGCGGTGAAGAAGGGCGAGACGCTCGGCATCGTCGGGGAGTCCGGGTGCGGCAAGTCGACCACGGCACGCCTGCTGATGCACCTGATCGAGCCCGATGCCGGGACGATCGTCTTCGACGGCGATCCGGTCGGCGGCCTGCGCGGCATCTCGGTGCGCGATCTGCGCCGGCAGATGCAGATGGTGTTCCAGGACAGCTATTCGTCGCTCAATCCGCGCGCGCAGATCGCCGACATCATCGCCTTCGGCCAGATCGCCCACGGCCGCGACGCGACCGAGGCGCGCGAGCGGGCCCACGACCTGCTCGCCCGCGTCGGTCTCGCCCCGCATCTCTTCGCCCGGCGCTATCCGCACGAACTGTCCGGCGGCCAGCGCCAGCGCGTCAACATCGCCCGCGCGCTCGCCATGGACCCGCGCCTCGTCCTGCTCGACGAAGCGGTGTCGGCGCTCGACAAGTCCGTCGAGGCCCAGGTGCTCAACCTGCTGCAGGACCTGAAGCAGGACCTGAACCTCACCTACATCTTCATCAGCCACGATCTCAACGTCGTGCGCTACATGTCCGACCGCGTCGTCGTGATGTATCTCGGCCGGATCGTGGAGATCGGCGAGGTCGAGGCACTCTACCGCCAGCCCCGCCATCCCTATACGCGTGCGCTGCTCTCGGCCGTGCCGACGCTCGACCCACGCCGGCGCACGGAGGCGCCGCCGCTGACCGGCGATCCGCCCAACCCGATCAACCCGCCCTCCGGCTGCCGCTTCCGGACCCGCTGTCCCTTCGCCGAAGGCGTCTGTGCCGACCGGACGCCGATCCTGGCGGCCATCGGCGAGGGCGTCGACCATGCCGTCGCCTGCCACATGGACACGGCCGGGTCCGGCCACAGCAAGGCGCCAGCGGCGCCCGTTTCCAGCCTGGAGGCCGCCGAATGAACGTTCACGCCCATTTCGTCGCCCAGCTCCACGGTGCCCGGCCGATTGCCGATCCGGCCGCCTCCGACGCCCTGGTCGATGTCGAGGACATGACCGTGACCTTCCGGTCGCGCGAACGGGTCGTGCACGCGGTCAACGGCGTCTCCTTCTCGCTGCGCCGCGGCGAGGTGCTCGGCATCCTGGGCGAATCCGGCTCCGGCAAGTCGGTCACGCTGCGCGCGCTGATGCGGCTGCTGCCCGACCACGCCCAGGTCGGCGGCAAGGTCGTGGTGGCCGGCCATGACGTGGCGCGGCTCGACGAGAGCCGGCTCGAAGACGTGCGCGGCCGCGCGATCTCGATGATCTTCCAGGAACCGATGACGGCGCTCGATCCGGTCTTCACCATCGGCGAGCAGATCGCCGAGACGGTCCGCCGGCACGAGGGCTGCGACCGGCGCACGGCCGAGGCCCGGGCCCTGGACCTGCTCGACATGGTGCAGATTCCGAGCGCCAGGCGCCGCCTCAAGGCCTATCCGCATGAAATGTCCGGCGGCATGCGCCAGCGCGCCATGATCGCGCTCGCGCTCTCGTGCCGGCCGAGCGTGCTGCTGGCCGACGAGCCGACGACGGCGCTCGACGTGACGGTCCAGATCCAGGTGCTGCTCCTGCTGCGCAAGCTGCAGAAGGAACTCGGCATGGCGGTGATCTTCGTCACCCACGATGTCGGCGCGGCGATCGAGGTCTCCGACCGGCTCGCCGTCATGTATGCCGGCCGCTTCGTGGAGACCGGCACCGCCATCGACATGATCGAGACGCCGCGCCACCCCTACACCAACGGGCTGCTCGACTCGATGCTGTCCGGCGACAAGCGCGGCCAGCGGCTCGAGACCATCCCGGGCGCGCCGCCGAGTCTCGGCCAGGCGCCGGCCGGCTGCTCCTTCGCGCCGCGCTGCCGTTTCGCCGCGACCTCCTGCACGCTCGCCCTGCCGGAACCGACCGCCTTCTCGCCGACCCATACGGCGCGCTGCTTCCGCATGGACACCAAGGCCGAGCGCTTCGCCATGCTGGCCGATGCCTGACGACGCGGCCTCCGACCGAGCCGCGCCCGCGGCCGGTGGGTCCACCGCAGTGCATGTCCCGCCCGACGTGATACGGCCCGCAACCGGCTACCCGGTGCGGGCCGTCGCATTTCGGCGGTCGCGGCAGGGTCCGGCCGGGGATGCCGGCCGGAAGCCCGTCACGCCGCAAGCGCCATGGCCGGCCGGCGGCTCTTCCAGGGCGTGGCCTTCTCGTAGGCGTCACCGAGGCCGAACAGGACCGGCTCGGCGAAGGCCTTGCCGACAAGCTGCATCGACAGCGGCAGGCCGGTCGACGAGAAGCCCATCGCGACACACAGCGCGGGCAGGCCGGTGACGTTGAACGGCATGGTGAGCGAAGGCGTGCGGAAGAACAGGTATTTCGGCACGGCGTCGATCGGCTGGGCCGGGAAGGGCGAACCGACGGTCATCAGAACGTCGACGGTCTTCATGACCTCGGCCACCTTGGCGGCGAGTTCGCGCCGCTTGTAGCCCGCCGCCACATAGTCGGCCGCGGTGAAGAAGGCCCCCATGGTGATGCGATCGCGACCGAATTCGCCATAGAGCTCGGGGCTCGCCTGCAGGGTCTTCTCATGGATCGCGAAGGCCTCGGACGCCATGATGGTGACGCCCACGGCGGCGAAGTCGGCGAGCGGCGGCAGGGTCACGTCGACGACCTCGCAGCCGAGCCCGCCGAGGACCCTGATCGCCTCCTCGAGCGCGGCCAGCACTTCGGGCGTCGCCGGATTGTCGGTCTCGTGGAAATGCCGGATGACGCCGATGCGCAGCCCCTGCACCGGCTTGCCGATCTCCGCCGCATAGTCGGGGATCGGCACCCGCGCGCTGGCCGGATCGCCCGGATCGTGGCCGGCCAGCGCCTGCATCATCAGCGCACAGTCTTCCGAGGTCCAGCACATCGGCCCGGCATGGTCGAGCGACTGCGACAGCGGCAGGATGCCCTTGCGCGACAGGAGCCCGTAGGTCGGCTTGATGCCGGCGAGGCCGCACAAGGCCGAGGGACCGCGGATCGAGCCACCGGTATCGGTCCCCATGGCACCCAGAACCAGCCCGGCCGCCACGGCGGCGCCCGAACCCGAGGACGATCCGCCGGTGGTGTGGTCCGGATTCCAGGGATTGCGCGCCGGCGGGGTCAGGATGTCGAACGACGGGCCACCGATCGCGAATTCGAAGGTGCCGAGCTTGCCGGTGATGACCGAGCCGGCCTGACGCAGCTTGGTCACCGTGGTGGCGTCCTCATCCGGGACGCGGGTCGCAAGCAGGCGGGAATGGCCGGTCGTGCGGGTGCCGGCGGTGTCGTAGATGTCCTTGAGACCGATCGGGATGCCGTGCAGCGGCCCCTTCCAGCCGCCGGCGGCGATCTCCGCCTCGGCCGTGCGGGCGGCCGCGAGGGCGATGTCCTCGGTCAGTTCGACATAGGCGCAAAGCACGTTGTCGAGGCGTTTGGTCTTGGCGATGCAGGCCTGGGCCAGTTCGACCGGCGACAGCTTGCGCGCCTTGATCAGCTTGGCGGCCTCGGCGATGGTCAGGAAGGTCGGGTCGCTCATGGCTCAAAAGGCTCCGGGGCTGAAGATCGAGGCCGGCTCGGCGTCGTAGCCGCGCGGATTTCTCAGGCGCGCGCGGATCTCCCGGACGAGCGGATAGAGCGCGTAGAATTCCTCGAACCGCTCGGGGGAGAGCGTGAGGCCGCGATCGGCGACGATCGCCGCGAAGGCTTCCTTGGTGATGGGGTCCGGCATGGCGGAACTCCTGCGGGTTGGACGGTGGGCGGGCGATGGGACGTTCGGCGGCCGGGCGGCGATTGCTGGGTCGCGGGCGGCCGACCGCCGGGCGCGGGATGCGGCTATTGGGCAGCGGCGGCAAAGGGTTCGGCGATGACCGGCCGGCGGTCGCGCCAGGCGGTGGCCTTCTCGTAGGCATGGCCGACCTTGAGCACGAGGTCGTCCTGGAAGGGCCGGCCGACGATCTGCATGGACAGCGGCAGGCCGTCGGAGGAGAAGCCGGACGGCGTCGACAGGGCCGGCGAGCCGGTCACGTTGAAGGCGCGGGAGAAGAGCGACTTCCGCTTCGACATGAAGGCGGCGACCTCGCCGAGGAGCGGCGCCGGATCCGGGGTGGTCGGCGTGACGATCACGTCCACGGTGGTCATCACGGCGGCCAGTTCGCGGATCAGTTCGCCGCGCAGGCGCAGCGCATTGACATAGTCGGGCGCGCGGACGAGCGCCCCCATGCTGATGCGCTGGCGCGCGATCGCCCCGTAGAGCTCCGGTGTCCTGGTCAGATACTGCTCGTGGATGGCATAGGCTTCGGAGCGCGAGATCAGCGTGCCGGTGTCGTTGTAGGTGCCGAGCGGGGACAGCGTCACCTCGACGATCTCGGCGCCGAGCGCGCGATAGACCTCCAGGGCCGCCTCGATCGCCGCCTTGGTCTCAGCGCCGCAGTCCACGTCGGTTTCCCAGAAGTGGCGCGGCACGCCGATCCGCAGCCCCTTCAGGCTTGGCGACAGGGCGGCGGCGAAATCCGGGATCGGCACGTCGGCGCTGCCGGGGTCGAGCGGATCGTGGGCCGCGAGCGCCTGCATCATCAAGGCGCAGTCCTCGGAGGTCCAGCACATCGGGCCGCCATGGTCGAGGCTGAAGGACAGCGGCAGGATCCCGCGCCGGCTGACCAGCCCGTAGGTCGGCTTCAGACCGGCGATGCCGCACCAGGCGGCCGGAAACCGGATCGAACCGCCGGTATCGGTGCCCATTCCGGCCATGGCCAGGCCCGCCGCCACGGCGGCGCCGGTCCCGGACGAAGACCCGCCCGGATCGTGCTTCGGATTCCAGGGATTGCGCGCCGGCGGCCAGGGCAGATCGAAGGAGGTGCCGCCGATGGCGAACTCCCAGGTCGCGGTCTTGCCGAGCAGGACCGTGCCGGCCTCGGCGAGCAGCCGGGTCGTGACCGCATCCTCGGCGGGGACGTGATCCTTGAAGAGAGCGGAATGCGCCGTCGTGGCGATGCCGGCGGTGTTGTAGATGTCCTTCAGCGCGATCGGAATGCCGTGCAGCGGTCCGCGTGACCGGCCGGCCATGATCTCCGCTTCCGCCCTGCGGGCATCCGCCATGGCCTTGTCGGCGGTCACCAGAATGTAGGCGTTGAGCCCGGCGTCGTAGCGCTCGATGCGCTCCAGGAAGGCCCGGGTCAGTTCGACGGGCGAAAGCTTGCGCGCCGCGATCTGCCTGGAGGCCTCGGCGATGGTCAGAAAGCACAGGTCGGTCACGGCGGGCCTCACTTCTTCCAGAGCCGAAGCGCCTGCACGGGCTCGGTGAGATAGGACCAGTCGCGGCGGACGGTCGCGGCGGCGGCGGCGAGATCGGCGGCGAGCGCGGCCAGCTTCTCCACATCGCCCGGCGGCAGCTTCAGCCCGGCAGCCGCGAGCTGCCGGTCGACGGATAGGTCGGCCATCGAAAGTCTCCTCGATTGAAACAGGCAGAGTGCCGGATTGGATGCAATCCGGGCCTGCGCCTTGCAAGGCACGCGCCATCGGGGCCGCCACGGCGGCGGAATGCACGGATCCCTTCGGGCACCCCCGCAGGCCCCTGCGGGGACGACGGACCGGGAGCGGCGTGACGATGCGGAGCGAGGGCGACAGGGTGAGCGAGAACGCCGTAAAGATCGGTATTTATTGGATGATTGCGAGCACGATCTGTCTCAGCGTGGGCAATTCGGCGGTCCGGGTAGTGGCGGCCGATCTGCATCCGTTTCAGATCAGCTTCATGGCCAACACCCTGATCCTGGCCGTCGTCTGGCCTGCCTTCAAGGAGCGTGCGGATCCGATCCATCGCCCAACGAGGCGGCGATTGTACACTTTTACGGCAATCTTCGGCGGCATCTCGAATCTGAGCTGGTTCTATGCGCTGGCCAACGTACCCCTGGCAGAGGCCACGGCGGTCACCTTCGCGGCGCCGATCCTGGTGACCGCGCTGGCCGGCGTGATGTTCGGCGAGAAGGTCGGACTCGAGCGCTGGCTGGCCGTTCTGGCCGGGTTTTCCGGCGTCATCCTGATCGTTCGCCCTGGTTTCACGGCGCTCGATGCCGGCATGGTGGCGGTCCTGATCTCGACCGTCGGCATGGCCGCGCTCTATGTGCTGTCCAAGCAGCTGACCCGCGTCGAGGGCATGCGCCGCGCCGCCGCCATGATGACCGCCATCCCGGTGGTGATGAGCGCCATCCCGGCCGTCTGGGTCTGGAAGACGCCATCATTGAGTACAATGGGCTGGATCGTTGCCATGGCCGCAGTGATATATGGCGGCCGCATGTCGATGCTGCTCGCCTTCCGCAATGCGCCGGCGTCCGTGGTCATGCCCTTGGATTTCGGCCGTCTTCCGTTCATTGCCGCGATCGCCTACGTCGCCTTCGGCGAGGTTCCCGATGGCCTTGCACTCGCCGGTGCGGCCTTGATCGTCGTCGCTTCCGGCTACGTTGCCCTGCGCCCGCCGACGGTTGGTGGACAAAACGTGGCATGACGATTGCTTTGGATACAATATCGCAGCTTTGCGGCGACCGCCACGCTGACGGCGGTCGCCGGCTCCCCCGATCTGAGAGGACATCGCGATGCGCCATTGGAAGACATTCGTCACCGCAGCGGCCCTGATCCAGATGGTCGCCGGCCCGGTCCTGGCCGAGCCCGGTCATCTTCGGATCGCCATGACCGCCGCGGACGTGCCGACCACCACCGGCATGCCGAACAACGGCGCCGAGGGCATGCGCTTCGCCGGCTATCCGATCTTCGAGCCCCTGGTCGACTGGGACCTCGCCAACGCCGTCGACCGGCGTGCCGGCCTGCGTCCGGGCCTTGCCGAATCCTGGCAGGTCGACGAGACCGACAAGACGAAGTGGATCTTCAAACTGCGCAAGAACGTGAAGTTCCACGACGGTTCGGCCTTCAATGCCGATGCCGTCATCTGGAACTTCGATCGGCTGTTCGACGACAAGTCGCCTCAGTTCGAGGCGGCGGCCTCCGGTATCGCGCGGGCGCGGGCGCCGCAGGTGGCGAAGTGGGAGAAGATCGACGACTACACGGTGGCGATCTACACCAAGAAACCGACCGCCTTCTTCCTCTATATCGTCGTCTGGCTGCCGCTCGCCAGTCCGGCCCAGTTCGAGAAGGTCGGCAAGAGCTGGGAGGCCTTCGCCAAGGCGCCGGCCGGCACCGGCCCGTTCAAGATCACCAAGGTGACGCCGCGGGTCTCGATCGAACTGGCCAAGAATGCCGACTATTGGGACCCGAAGCGGGTGCCGAAGGTCAACAAGGTGACCCTCTTCCCGATGCCGGAGGCGAACACGCGGCTATCGGCGCTGCGCTCCGGTCAGGTCGACTGGATCGAAGTGCCGCCGCCGGATGCGATCCCGAGCCTGAAACAGGCCGGCTACAAGATCACCACCAAGCTCTACCCGCATATCTGGCCCTGGGCGCTGTCGGTCGAGCCGGACAGTCCCTTCAAGGACAAGCGGGTCCGCTATGCCGCCAACTATGCGGTCGACCGCGACGGCCTGGTCGGCTTCCTGAACGGGACCGCCACGCCGGCCTATGGCTTCGTCGGCCCGGACGACGTGCAGTTCGGCAAGCCGAAGATCCGGTTCGGCTACGACCCGGCAAAGGCCAAGGCGCTGATGAAGGAGGCCGGCTACGACGAGAAGAATCCGGCCAAGGTGAAGATCATGATCTCCACGTCCGGTTCCGGCCAGATGCTGCCGATCCCGATGAACGAACTCGTCCAGCAGAATCTCGAAGCCGTCGGCTTCAAGGTCGAGTTCGACGTGGTCGAATGGGGCACCATGCTGCTCGGCTTCCGGCAGGGGCCGGACAGCGCCATCAACAAGGGTCGGCACGCGATGAACATCTCGCTGACCTGGACCGATCCGTCGGTCTGGTACCGGTGGTTCCACACGGACGCCTTCACGCCCACGGCCAGCAACTGGATGCACTGGTCCAGTCCCGACTACGACAAGATCATCGACCAGGTTTCGGTGACCTTCGACGAAAAGGAGCAGGAAAAGCTGCTCGCCAAGGCCCACGAGATCCTGGTCGATGAAAGTCCGTGGCTGTGGATCGTGCATGACCTGAACCCGCGCGCCTTCTCGCCGAAGGTGAAGGGCTATGTGCCGGTGCAGAGCTGGATGCAGGATTTCACGCAGGTCACCGTCGACTGACGACGGAGCCGGCTGGCCTCCCGCGCGCCTCTCGCGGTCTTGCCGTCCGCGCGCGGTTCCGGTCACGGCCCGGCGGTCCGGCGCAGCGAGCGATCGCGGAGCGATCGTCGGACCGCCCGCCGGCTTCCGGGCTCGTCGCCCTGTCGCCGGATATCGGCCCCGCCGGCCTCCAGTTCGGGGCGGCGGTTGCCGCGCGATCACGCCGATCCGGCGGCGGCACCGGCGTGGTCCGTCCGGCCGGCCAGAGCCTGGCGGATGGCGCGTTGCGTCACGCGAACGGCCCGGGACGCTGGCGCCCCGGGCCGTTGAAAAACGAAATCTCGTCGTGTCCGACAGAGGCATGACCGGGCGGCGCGCCGACCGTCGGCCTTCCCGGATCAAGCACGGCCGGTGTCAGCGGCGAACGGCCTTGCGGACATGGCGATTGTCTTCGCCCTGCTGCTTGCGCACCTTGCGCGCCGCATAGCGTTCGTCCCGGGCTTCCTTCTTGCGAGCCTCCTCGGCCGCCAATTCGGCTTCCTGCTCCTGTCGGGCGGCCTCCTGCCTGACGGCCTCGGCTTCCGCATCGGCGATCGCCTGCAGGCGGGCCTTCTCGTCCTCGATCGCCTTGGCAGCGTCGGCAGCCATCTTTTCGCGGCGGCGCGTCTCCTCGCGCACGGCGCGGGCCTCGGCGACCGCCTTCCGGGCTTCCGCCCGGCTGACGACGGCGGGATCATTCGGGTCGATTCCCGCCTTGAACTTGTCAAGGAGCTTGGACTGGGCGGCGGCGGCGGCTTGGCGACGTTCGGCGAAATTCGGAATTCTCATGGGAGGGTGTGGACTCCAAGGGACGGTGAAGGCGAATGCGGGGCGGCCGTTGCGGCAGCGCCGTCCGATCGCTTTGGGCGAGTGGGGCCGTCGGACCTGTCAGGTTCGACAAGCCAGCTGGTGGCCTCCAGGGCATGACGCAAGCGGCAATGACATAAGCCCGGTTGACGGATCATCACACGGATGACCGTGGCTGCGTCTGATCCGTCAAGGATCGGAAAACGACACGAATTGTCACCGACAAAGCGAAAGCGTGATGTCGTGGATCGAAAATCGTCGTCATCTGCCATGGACGAGGGCGCTTATACAGGACCCCCTTGCTTTCTCCTAAGGAAAAATCTGCCGCCGCCGTCGCACCTTCGGCCCGTTCATGCACCGGCCGGCCCCGCCGCCATGCCCCGAATGCCGGACCGCCTTCATTCCGAGGGCTCGGGAAAGGCCGGAACGATGCCCCGGAGAGCGGCGGCCATGGGAAGCGCAGGTCCCACGCGCGAACATGGTCGTGCTAGCCTGCCGGATCACGATCGCGCGAGTCGGGGAGGCGATCCTTGTCGTTCATCGGGCGCTTGATCGCCATCGGTCTTCTGTCGGCTCTCGCCTTTTGGGCCGGGCCGTCCCATGCGGCGGACGCGGGCTTTTCCCGGTTCGTCGCATCGCTCTGGCCGGAGGCCGAGGCGGTCGGCGTTTCCCGGGAAACCTTCGACCGGGAGACCCGCGCCCTCGAACCGGACTACGGCCTGCCCGATCTCGTCCTGCCGGGACGCCCCGAGACCGGGGCTCCGCGACAGCCGGAATTCGTGCGCCCACCGGCCGACTATATCAACGAAGCCCAGATCGCGCGGCTGGCCGGGGACGGGCGCCGCCTTCTGGGCGCGCATCGCGCGGCGCTCGAGGGGGTGGAGGCGCGCTTCGGCGTTCCGGCCACGATGGTGCTGGCGATCTGGGGGCGGGAAACCGATTTCGGCCGCTCGCCGGAGCGCTACGACGGTCTCCGTGTGGTCGCCACGCAGGCCTATGTCGGACGGCGCAAGGACCAGTATCGGCGCGAATTCGTGCTTGCCCTGAAGCTTCTGGAGACCGGAGCGGTGACCAGAAAGGCCTTCCGCGCCTCCTGGGCCGGGGCGACCGGGCTCACTCAGTTCCTGCCGTCCGAGTATTTCTCCCATGGCGTCGATTTCGACGGCGACGGCCGGATCGACATCTGGCGCTCGGTCCCCGATGCGCTTGCCTCCGCCGCCAAGCAACTCGCCGACAAGGGCTGGCAGCCCGGCCTGCGCTGGGCCTGGGAGGTCCGGCCGCCCGCACGGGCCGACTGCACCCTGGGCGTTCCCGAAATGCGCCGGACCGTCGGGGCATGGCTCGACGCCGGCTACGCGCCGGTCGGCGGGCGCATTCCGACGGCTACCGAACGGACGGAGGCCGCGTCGCTGCTGCAGCCGGAAGGCATCTATGGCCCGTCCTTCCTGACCACGAAGAACTACTTCGTCATCAAGGAATACAATTTCTCGGACCTCTACGTGCTGTTCGTCGGCCATCTCGCCGACCGGATGCTCAGCCCGCAGCGCTTCGCGACGCCCTGGTCGGCGACCGGGCAATTGAAGACCGCCTCGGTCGAGGAGATGCAGCGGCATCTGACGCGCCTCGGCCACTACCGCGACAAGGTGGACGGCAAGGCCGGGATGCTGACCCGGGCGGCGCTCGGCGCCTACCAGAAATCGGCCGGGCTGACGGTCGACTGCTGGCCGAGCGAGGCGGTGCTGGGGTCCCTGCGCCTGGCGCGGTGACCGGACGGGCGAGACGGCGGGCGAGACGGCGGGCGCGCCTGCCGCCGACGCCCGCCACGCCCGTCAGGGCTGCGTTGCGCCGATAGGTCTCACGGCCCGGTTGGCCCGATCACGGCGCGGTGATAAGGGTGATGCGGGTTGGGGGAAGGGCGTGACCGGCGCGCGCAAGACGATCGCACGACTGCTCTGTGTTCTCGCGCTGATCGTCCAGATCATCGCGCCGACGCATGCTGTCGCGGCGATGGCGAGTGCCGCTGCCGACCCTCTCGCCGGCGCGATCATCTGCGCCGCGGCGTCGGACCCGTCCGACCGAACGCACCCGGCTTCGGCCCCGGACCATCGCAGCGAAGCCTGCCTTTTCTGCCGGCTCGTCAACGGCGACGGCTTTGCACCGCCGCCGTCGATCGTCGCCTTCGTGGTCCCGATCGCCACGATGCGCGGCGCGATCTGGGCGAAGCGCGACACGCCGACCATCGTTTCGCGTCTGCTTGAGCAGATCCGAGGCCGCGCCCCGCCTGCCCTCTCCTGAGAAGACGTTGCATCGTCCGCGCCGGCCGCAAGGCCGCGGCGCACGTCAGTCGTCGAAGGACCGCGACCTCGGTCGCCTCCTCGGGAGATCGTCATGAAATCCGTCCGCCTCCACGGCAGCGTCAGCCTGCTCACGCTCGTCCTTGCCGCTTCGCCCACCCTTGCCCAGCAATCGAAGCCCGAGATCCTGCCCGAAGTCGTCGTCACCGCCGACGGGCAGGGAAAGATGTCGACGCCGTCGACCGGCCTCGCCTCGCCGCTCAGCGCCTTCACCATATCGGGGCAGCCGCTGCAAAGGCTGTCGCCGTCGAACAGCGACACGGCCGGCCTGCTGACGACCATTCCGGGCGTCGACGTTGCGACAGGCGGCGGCGTCTCCGGCCTGCCGGTGATCCACGGTCTCGCCAGCGACCGCGTCAACGTGCTCACCTACGGCATGGCCATCACGGCCTTCTGTGCCAACCACATGAATCCGCCGCTGTCGCATGCCGACGCGAGCGCGATCGGTTCGGTCGAAGTCCTGTCCGGCATCACGCCGGTGTCGAAGGGCGGCGACAGCATTGCCGGCTCGATCATCGTCGAGCGCAAGCGTGCGGTCTTCGCCAACGACGACCGCATCGAGGTGCACGGATCGGTGTCGGGCTTCTACCGCTCGAACGGCCACGGCCTCGGCGGCTCGCTCGACGCCTCAATCGCCAACCGCGACTGGAATCTCGAATATACCGGTGCCTGGAGCCGATCCGACAACACCAAGGCGGGCGGCAACGGCGGCACCATCCGCTCATCGGAATACGAGTCGCTCAACCACATGCTGACGCTCTCCCGGCGTCTCGACAACGGCCTCGTGACGCTCAGCGGCGGCATCCAGAACATTCCCCGCCAGGGCTATCCGAACGCCTGGATGGACATGCTCTACAACCGTGCCGCCTTCGTGAACGCGGCCTATGAGGGCACGTTCGACTGGGGCCGCCTCGACGCCAAGGCCTATTGGCGCGAGACCAACCACTACATGAACTTCCTCGACGACAAGGGCGGCAGCACGCCGAAGACCGGCATGCCGATGTATACCCACGGCCACGATGCCGGCTGGTCGGTCAAGGCGACCATCGACCTGTCGAAGCAGGACATCGTGCGGCTCGGCAACGAGATGCACCATGCCGATCTCGACGACTGGTGGCCGGCCGTGCCGGGTTCGATGATGATGGGCCCGAACACCTACCGCAACATCAACGACGGCCGGCGCGACCGGATCGGCACCTATGCCGAGTGGGAGCGCGCCTGGACGAAGGAATGGTCGACGCTGATCGGCGGTCGTATCGATGTCGTCGACATGAATACCGGCGACGTTCAGTCCTATAACGGCATGGACACGGACGCGACCGCCGCGACCGCCTTCAACGCCCGCAACCATCACCGCACCGACGTGAATTTCGACCTGACGGCGCTCGTCCGCTGGAAGCCGAACGACCAGACCGACGCCGAATTCGGCTATGCGCGCAAGACCCGCTCGCCCAATCTTTACGAGCGCTACGCCTGGGGCACGGGCGGCATGTCGAGCCAGATGACCGGCTGGTTCGGTGACGGCAACGGTTATATCGGCAATCTCAATCTGAAGCCCGAGGTCGCCCACACGATCTCGACCACCCTCTCGCTGCACGACCCCGCATCGAAGGCCTGGTCGTTCAAGGTCACGCCCTATGTGAGCTACGTCGAAAACTACATCGACGCCGACCGTGTCGCGCCGCCGATGATGTGGGATCCGAATTTCGTCCAGCTGAAATTCGCCAATCACGATGCCCTGCTGTGGGGCTTCGACGCCAATGCCAGCGCGGCGATCTGGTCGAGCCCGGCCTGGGGCGCGATCTCGCTGACCGGCCGGCTCGCCTATACGCGCGGCGAGAATCTCGACACCAATGACGGCCTCTACCGCATCATGCCGCTCAATGCGACGATCGGGCTCGACCATCGCCTGGGCGACTGGACCAACGGCTTCGACGTGAAGCTGGTGGCGGCCAAGACCGACGTCTCGAAGACCCGCCTCGAACAGACGACCCCGGGCTATGCCCTGCTCAACTGGAAGACGGGCTATCGCTGGGGCCAGGTCAGCTTCGACTTCGGCGTCGACAACATTCTCGACAAGAAATACGCGCTGCCGCTCGGCGGGCTGAACATCGTCGACTACGGCTGGAACGGGCAGCCGCTGCGGCCGCTGCTCGGCACCGGCCGGTCGTTCTGGGCCGGGCTCAAGGTCCAGCTCTGATCGAGCCTTCGGGTCGGCGGCGGCGCGGCGGCCGAGGCCGCGCATGCCGCCGGCCAGCGCCGTCCCCGGCACAACAGGTCACGGATTCCCCTCCATGGATGCCATCACGCTGTCCCCGCTGGGGCTTTTCCTCGCGGCCGGACCGGTCGGCCGCGGTGTCATGATCCTGCTCGGGCTCGCCTCGCTCTGGTGCTGGGTGCTGATCATCGAGGGACTGTTCGCCGCGGCGCGATTGCGGCGGGCGGTATCGGGGCCGATCGATGCGGCCGCCGGCGCCCATCTGGCGCCGGTCTTCGAAGCCGGCCTTCAGGCCGGCAGCTTGGTGATACCGGGCGAGAGCGTCGGCGAGCGACGCCACCGGCTCGCCGAGGCCATGGGCCGCGCGGCGCGTCTGCTGCTCGCCGATGCCGAAGGCCGCCTGCCGGATCTGGCCGTGATCGCCTCGGTCGCGCCCTTCGTCGGCCTGTTCGGCACGGTCTGGGGCATCATGACCAGCTTCGCCGGCATCGCCACCGCGCAGGATACCAGTCTGGCGGTGGTCGCCCCGGGGATCGCCGAAGCCCTGGCGGCGACGGCCTATGGGCTCGCCACCGCCATTCCGGCCTCGGTCGCCTATAGTCGGCTCGGTGCCCGTTTCGCCGCGACGGCCTCGGCGCTCGCCGACCGGATCGACGAACATGCGGTGACGCTCGTCGCCGGGAAGGCCCGGCAATGACCCGCCGCCCCCTGCGTTCCCTGCGGCCGGAGGGCTTCCGGCCGCTCTCGGACATCAACGTGACGCCGCTGGTCGACGTCATGCTGGTGCTCCTGATCGTGTTCATGGTCACCGCGCCGATGCTGGCGGCCGGCCTCAAGGTCAATCTCCCGCGCGCCGATACCGCCCGCCCCTTGCCGCCGCGCACGCCGATCGTGGTCACCGTGACCCGCGACGGCGGACTGTCGGTCGACGGCGCCCCGGTCGGCCGCGACGCCTTGGTGGCGGCCCTCGGCCGACAGCTTGCCGGCGACGGCGAGCGCCTGGTCCAGATCCGCGGCGATCGGGATACCCCCTATGGCGAGATCGTCTCGGTCATCGACCTGCTCGCCGCCGGCGGCATCTCGCGCCTCGCCCTGGTGTCGCGCCCGAACGGACCGGCGACCGCCGGCGCTCCGGCGGCCGCGAGTTCGCCGTCGACGACGGGGCCGTCGACCATGGGGTCGCCGACGACCGGGCCGTCGACGATGGGGCCGCCGCCGTGACGACATCCGCATCGCGACCGCGATGGCTGCGGCCCGCGGCCTGCGCCGCCGCGCTGGCGATCCATCTGGCCGCGTTCGCCGCCTACCGGCCACAGACCGGCATCGCCGCGATCGGCCCGGTCGAGATCGACATTCTGAACGATCCCGGGCCCGAGACGCGCCCGACCCCGGACGCCGTCCCGATGCCGGACTCGAGGGCGGCGACGGCGGAGGTCGTCCCGCCACCGGAACCGGAGCCCAAGCTCACGCCCGAGCCCGAGCCAGAGCCCGAGCCGACCCCACAGCCAGCGACCGAACGGATACCGGAACCGAGGCCGCCGGAGCCACAATCGCCGCCGCCGGCCGCCGAAGCCGACCCGCCCGTGCCGGCACCGGACCCGACACCGGAACCCGTGCCGGCACCGGAACCCGTACCAACGCCGGAGCCCGTGCCGACGCCTGAACTCGCACCGGCACCGGAGCCCGTTCCGACGCCGGTTGTCCCCGTCGAACCCGAAAATCTGCCGCCGCCCGAGCCGCCCCCGCCCCGGCGCGCGCCACCGGTCGACCGCGAACCGTCGGCGATCGAGCGAAGCCCGGTCCGGGCCGTTCCGGCTCCACTGAGGCGCCCGCAGCGGGAGACGCGGCCGGACCGCATCAGGCCGTCCGTGGAGTCGCGCCGGTCCGAAGTTTCGCGGCCGCGCGCCTCCGCGCCCGACCCGACCGCCACCGCCGCCTACGCCGCCGAGGTCTCCGCCGCCCTGCGCCGCCTGCGCCACTATCCGGCAGCGGCCCGGGATACCGGCATCACCGGAACCGTGACGGTCACCTTCATCATCGGCCCCGGGGGTCGCGTCGCCACCCATGCGATCGCGCGATCGTCCGGCCACCCGGTCCTCGATCAGGCCGCCCGGGCGATCCTGGGAAATCTCGCACTGCGCCCCCCGCCGGCCGGACTGTTCCGCGCGACCGTACCGATCCGGTTCGAACTGACGCGCTGACGGACCGGGTCCGCACCCGGCCGGCGGCTATGATCCGATGCGGGCCGCGATCGTGGCGGCGGCGCGGAGCAGCCGATCGAGATGTACCGGCCGGCCGCGGCGCGACATCTGCGGGGTCAGGCCGGCGAGACTGATGGCACAGAGCAGCGCACCGGAGCGGTCGAGGATCGGCACCGCCAGGGCCGACAGACCGACCGCCACGTCGTCGACCGCGAATTCGTAGCCGCGCGCACGGATGGTTTTCAGGTGATCCCGCAATTGATCGGGCGCCGTGACGCTGCGCGGCGTCATCGCCACCAGCGGCCTGGCCAGGGCCGCCTCGATGGTCGGCTCCGGCTGGTAGGCGAGCAGCAGCTTGGGCGCACCGCCGCAATTGTGCGGCAGGCTGCCGCCGACGGCCCACCAGCGCACTTCCATGCCCTTCATGTCGTGGACGCGCTCCAGGCAGGTCGCCTGGCCATCCTGAAACACCGAAAGAAAGGCCGTGAAGTGCAGCTCGGCCGCCAGTTCGGACAGGACCGGGACGGCCGCGGCGCGCAGGTCGATCTCGCCGGCCGCGCTGGCCGCGAGATTGCGGACGGCCCGCCCCAGGCCGTAGCGCTGGTTGGCAGCATTCTGCACGATGAAGCCTTCGCCCATCATGGTGATCAGCAGACGCCGGGTGGTGCCCTTGTCGAGGCCGGTCGCCGCGGTGACCTCGGCCAGCGACATTTCAGGCTGCCCCTCGAAGGCGCGCAGGATCGCGAGCGCCCTTTGCACGGCGCGAACATGCGTGATGCTGCCCGCCTTCTCGGTCATTCGCGTCCCCCAGACGAGCCGCTCCGGCTCGATCACCACGAGATGCCGGTGGACCGCGTCCGTGTCAAGATATGACATGCCGATCAAACTGCCGGCGGCCCCCGAGGGAATCGCGACGGATCGGCCAAGGCGACCTTTCGAACACAACTACTATGTTGATTTTTATTGATTTTTTATCCCGGAGAAGAGCGCTCAGCCGGTGCGTATCGGCTCCTCCGGACCCAGCCGAACATGTGCGCGCGCCGGGCGACGGGTGCAGGTTCGGCGATATTATGTGTCATGGATAGACATAGAAGTTATCTGTTGACACACCGACACCAGTGCGGTCTGTTGCGCACCCAAGAGAACGCAAAAGACGTTCCGGGAGGAAATTCGTGACCAGCGCCCGCATCGGGGCGATCGAGGTCGTGCGCGTCGAAGAGATGCTCACGCCCGGCTTCGACCCCGCATTCCTGTTTCCGGACTGGGATCCGGCGATCCTCGATCGCCATCCGCAGCTGCGCGAGCCGACATTCCGCGACCCGGACAGCGGGCGCCTGATGTCGAGCATGCAGAGCTGGCTGGTCCGCGCCGGCGACGACGTGATCATCGTCGATACCGGCTGCGGCAACGGCAAGACGCGCTCGGCGCCCGCCTTCCGCCGCTTCCACGATCTGGCGACCCCCTATCTCGACCGTCTGGCGGCCGCCGGCGTCCGCCCGGAAGACGTGACGCTGGTGGTCAACACCCATCTGCATGTCGACCATGTCGGCTGGAACACGCAGCGGGTCGGCAACCGATGGGTGCCGACCTTCCCGAACGCCCGCTACGTCTGGGGGCAGGTCGAGACCGACCATTGGCTCGATCCGGCCGGCGGCCTGGCGGTGCAGCCGGAGGCCGCCGAAGTGATCGAGGATTCGGTCCGGCCGGTGCTCGATGCCGGTCTGGTCGATTTCGTTTCGGACGGCGATCAGCTCCGCCCCGGTCTCGTCTTCCGGGCCGCCCCCGGCCACACGATCGGGCAGCTGCAGCTTTGGATTGAATCCGACGGCGAGGCCGGCGTCTTCACGGCCGACTGTCTGCACCAGCCGATCCAGGTCTACGAACCGGGCTGGAACAGCCGCTTCTGCGAGCTGCCGGAGGCCGCCGTGGCGACGCGGGCGGCACTGCTGGAGGCCGCAGCCGCCACCGATGCGGTGATCTTCCCGTCCCATTTCGGCGCCCCGCATGCCGGCCGCATCGGCCGTCGCCCGGGCGGCTACACCTTCCTGCCCCTGCCATCCGCCGGGAGACCGTCATGACCCTGCTCGCCGACCCGGCTTCGGGCCTGCTCGACCGACTGCACGGCGCCCTCGGCGCCGAGGCGGTGCTCGCCGACGAAAAGAGCCGCCGCTACTATGCCAACGACATTTTCTGGCAGCCCGGCATCGAGCCGGCCGCGATCCTTCTGCCGCGCACCCGCGAGGAGGCCGCCGCCGGCATCCGACTCACCACGGAAGCCGGATTGTCGGTGGTGCCGCGCGGTGGCGGCATGTCCTACACCAAGGGCTACCTGCCAGACCGGGCCGGCGCCGTGGTGATCGACGCGCGCCGGCTGAACCGCATCGTCGAGGTCAATGCCGCCGATCTCTACATCACCGTCGAGACCGGCTGCACCTGGGAGCAGGTGGCCGCGGCGCTCGAGGGAACCGGCCTGCGCACCGCCTATTGGGGGCCGCTTTCAGGCCATGTCGCGACCGTCGGCGGCGCCCTATCGCAGAACAGCGCCTTTTTCGGCTCGGCCGCACATGGCACCGTCGCCGAAGCCGTGCTCGGCGTCACCGTGGTGCTGGCCGACGGCAGTCTGGTCACCACCGGATCGGGCGGACGGATCGGCACCAAGCCGTTCACGCGGGAGGGCGGGCCGGACCTGACCGGACTGTTCCTCGGCGACAACGGCGCGCTCGGCTTCAAGGTCGCGGCGACGCTCCGGCTGATGCGCCGTCCGGAGGCGGTCGGCTTCGTGTCGTTCGGGTTCCGGTCGATCCGCGACATGGCCGCCGCCCAGGTCGAGATGGCGCCGCTCAAGGTCGTGGCCGAAGGCTTCGGCATCGACCGGACCAAGGTCGAGCATTCCGCCTCGGTCAACAAGCTGATGGACGGCGTGCGCACGCTCGGGCAGGTCGCCCGCGCCGGCGGCGGGCTGGTCGCCGGCCTCAAGGATGCCGTGCAGGTCGCGGCGGCCGGCACCGCCTTCCTGAAAGAACATGCCTTCACGCTGCATCTGGTCGTCGAGGCGCGCAACGCCGCCGAACTGGACACGTCGATGGCGGCGGTCCGAGAGATCGGGCGCCGGCACGGCAGCGAGATCGAGAATACCGTGCCGAAGGTGATGCGCTCGAAGCCGTTCGGGCCGCCGCGCGGCATGCTCGGCCGGGACGGCGAGCGCTGGGTGCCGATCCATGCGGTGTTCCCGCTTTCCGCCGCCCTCGAGGTCTGCGACGCCAACGATGCCTTCTACGCGACCCGCCGCGACTTCATGGCCCGGCACGGCATCGTCTATTCGGTGATGACGATGACGGTCGGCACCGAGTTCTTCCTGGAACCGGCCTTCTACTGGCAGGACGAAATCACCGACCTGCATGCCCGAACGCTCGGCGAAGACGTGGTGCGCCCCTGGCGCGGTCGTCCGGCCAACGAGACGACGCGGGCCGCCGTCGCCGAACTGCGCCGTGCGACGCAGGAGCTCTATGCCGGGCTCGGCGGCGTCAGCTGGCAGGCGGCGCGCGACTATCCGTTCCGCGAAGTGCTCCAGCCGCCGACCCTGGCCCTGCTCGAAAGCGTCAAGCGCGCGCTCGACCCGCGCGGCCTGATGAATCCCGGCGCGCTCGGTCTCGCCGCCACGCCAACCCTTACCGCCTGAGGCCGCAGATGGGCTCTACGATCACCGAAAAGATCATGGCGCGCGCCGCCGGTCTGCCGTCCGTCAAGGCCGGCGACGAGGTGCTGGCCAAGCCGGACTACGTCATCGCCTATGACTTCCCCGGCTATACGGACGTCTACTTCAAGTCGATGAAGGAGGATTTCGGCATCGAGCGCGTCGCCGAGCCGGATCGCTTCGCCATCTTCATCGACCACATGGTGCCGGCGACCAGCCCCAAGGAAGAGGAGCTGCACATCATCACGCGCACCTGGTGCGCGGAGAACAACGTGCCGCTGTTCGAGCGCAAGGGGATCGGCCACCAGGTCGCGGCCGAGGTCGGCTATGCGGTTCCGGGCGCCTTCGTGGTGCATTTCGACGGCCATATCAGCCAGCTCGGCACCTTCGGCACGCTGGCCATGGGCATTCGGCGCAACATCCTGGAGGCCTTCGTCCGCGAGCGCATCTCGATCCGCGTGCCGCACACCGTGCGCGTCGATCTGGAGGGCGAACTCCAGCCGGGCGTCATGGCGCGCGACGTGTTCCACCATCTGGTGCGGGTGCTGGGTCCGTCCTCCTGCCGGTTCCAGGTGCTCGAACTGGGCGGATCGGGCCTTTCGCAGCTCTCCACCGAGGGCCTGCAGACGGTGACCGGGCTCGCCATGTTCACCGGCGCGATCACGGCGATCGTCAATCCGGACGAGACCCGTCTCGCCTATGCGCTGCCCCGGGCGCGCAAGGCGCTCGACCCGGTCTGGAGCGATCCCGACGCCGACTATGCGGCCCGTCACACCATCGATCTCTCGGTGATCGAGCCGGTCATCGTGATCCCGCCGACGCCGGCCAACACGCGCGATCTGAAAGACTATCTCGGCCTCGAAGTGCAGGTCGGCTATCTCGGCTCCTGCGCCTCGGGCCGGCTGGAGGACCTGCGCGTCGCCGCCAAGATCCTGGCCGGCCGGCAGGTCGCACCCGGTTTCCAGCTCAACGTCATCCCGACCAGCCAGGAGATCATGGCGGCGGCGGCCAACGAAGGCCTGATCGGGACGCTGGTGGCGGCCGGGGCCTTCGTCTCCTCGCCGAGCTGCGACTACTGTTTCGGCCGCATCGCCACGATGACCCAGAAGCAGCGCGCGGTTTCGACCGGAACGCTCAATGTCCGCGGGCGCATGGGCAGCACGGATTCCGAAATCTACCTGTGCAGCGCCGCCTCGGTGGCCGCCGCCGCGATCGAAGGCGCGATCGCCGATCCGCGCAAATACTGGTGAGGTCCGTCATGCCGCTTCAGAACCTGCGCGGGCGCGTCGCCTTCATCTTCGAAGAGATCGACTTCGACGTCGACCAGATCGTCGGCGTCAAGAACATCAAGATCACCGACATCGAGGAGCTCGCGGCCGCCGCGATGCAGGACTACGATCCCGACTTCCGTAAGGCGGTGCGCAAGGGCGACCTCCTCGTCGGCAATGCCAATTTCGGCTACGGCCACCCGCACTATCCGCCGATGCGGGCGATGCGGCACCTCGGCATCGCCGGCATGATCGCGGAGTCCTTCTCGCCAGGCTACTGGCGCGGCGAGGTCAGCATGGGCTTCCCGCAGGTCAGCTGCCCGGGAATCCTCGGTCTGGTCAAGCGCTGGGACGAGGTCGAGGTCGACTGGCAGCAGGGTCGGGTTCTGAACCTGACAACCGGCGCTGCGCTGCCCTTCGAGCCGCTGGCGCTGGCCGACCGGCGCATGATCGAGGCCGGCGGCCTCGTTCCCTATCTCAAGCAACCCCTCGAAGTCTGAGCCGGAGACCCGTCATGGCCTCGTCCGAATTCCGCGCAAGGGTCGTCAACCAGAAGACCGTCTGGTCGGCCGGCGCCTACGATACGCTTTCGGCCCGCTTCATCGAGGCGGCCGGCTTCGATGCCGTGATGACCTCCGGCTTCGGCGTCTCCGCCTCGCTGCTCGGCCAGCCCGATGCCGAGCTCTATACGATGTCGGAGAATCTGGGCGTCGCCCGCAATGTGGTGGCGGCCGTGCGGGTTCCGGTGGTGGCCGATATCGACACCGGATACGGCAACGCCATCAACGTGATGCGCACGATCCGCGAGTTCGAGGCGGCCGGCGTCTCGGCCGTGATCATGGAAGATCAGATCGCCCCGAAGCGCTGCCCGATCTGCGTCGCCGGGGTCGAGGTCATCGACAAGGACGAGGCGGTCGCCAAGATCCAGGCGGCCGTCGCGGCGCGGCGCAATCCGGACATGCTGATCATCGCCCGCACCGACGTGGTCGACGAGGCCGAGGCGATCGACCGCGCCAAGGCCTATGTGGCCGCCGGCGCCGACGTGATCCAGCCGATTTCGAAATGCTTCAAGTCGATCGAAGGCCTGCGCGCGCTGCGGGAGGGCTGCGGCGTGCCGCTGTCGCTGCAGATTCTCGGCTGGCTGGAGAAGAACCTCTCGCGCCAGGAGGTCGAGAGCGTGGCCGGCATGGCGACCTTCGCGCTGGTGCCGCTGATGACCGTCGCGGCGGCCCTGCGCGAGAACCTCGCGGTGCTCGCCGCTGAGAAGAGCAGCCGCAACCTGCCGCGCCCGGTCATGGCGCATGATCCCTTCGTCGAATTCATCGGCTTCGGCGAAGTCGAGGAACTGCAGAAGAAATACCTGCGGTCCCGCTGACGGCAGGCCCCAGAAAGAAAAACGGGAGGAACGCGCATGTTCAGAACCACGCTACTCGCCTCCGGCATGGCGCTTGCCCTGCTGGCCGCCGGTCCGGCTGTCGCTCAGGACAAGCCGCCGGTGAAGATCGCCGCCATCGTGCCGCAGAGCGGCGCCGGGGCCTTCGACGGGCAGCTTGCCCTGGAGGGCATGCAGGCCGAGGCCGCCCTGGTCAACGCCGCCGGCGGCATTCTCGGCGGGCGCAAGATCGAACTCGTCGTCTATGACGACAAGGGCACGCCGGAGGAAGGCGTCAGCGCCGCCCGCCGCGCCATGGAGCAGGACAAGGTCGACATGATCGTCGGCGGCTGGTTCTCGGCCGTCGCCCTGTCGATGAAGGAGGTCACCCGCGACAAGATCATCTCCGTGATGACCTCGTCGCAGCATCCGGACGTGACCGCCAAGGGACACAAGTTCCTGTTCCGCCTGAACGCCACATCGAACATGATGTCGAGCAAGTATGGTCAGGAAATCTGCGCCCGCATCAAGCCGAAGTCGGTCGCCTTCATCACCATCAACGACGATTTCGGTCGCCTCGAAGTCGATAACTATACGAAGCTGCTCGGCGCCTGCAATGTCGAGATCAAGGGCAACGAGTTCTACAATCGCAACGATACGGACTTCACCGTCGCCCTGACCAAGCTGAAGAGCCTCAATCCGGATGCGATCTACGTCTCGGCGATCAACACCTCGCAGGGCGCCACCATCTATCGGCAGGCCCGGCAGGCGGGCTTCCGCGGCACGCTGATCGCCTCCGCCGGCAACATGAATCCGAAGCTGATCGAACTGGCCGGACCGGCGCTCGAAGGCGTCTATTCGATCTCGCTCTATGCCCCCGACAGCGACAACGCCAAGCTGAAGGCCTGGACCGAGCAGTACGGCAAGACCTTCAAGAACCAGCCGGCCTTCATCGGCACGCTCGGCGCCCAGGCCGTGCAGGTCCTCGCCGCCGCCGCCGACAAGGCCGGCACGGCCAACGATCCGGACAAGATCGCCGCCGCCCTGCGGAGCCAGACCTGGCCGACGCTGCTCGGCGAGATCAAGTTCGAGGAGAACGGCCAGGCGCTGCAGAACCTCTATCTGATCCGCGTCGAAGGCGGAAAGATCGTCAGCATCAAGTGACCGACCGGCGGTCCCGGGGGCGGCGCCGAAGCGTCGCCCCACCCGTCCGGCCGGGCCTTCCCTGGCCGGGTCGTTTCCGACCCCATGGAAATTCCTGATGGATTGGACCCTCCTCGGCCAGCAGCTCGCCAACGGCGTCGTCAACGGGATGAACTACGTGCTCATCTCGACCGGACTGACCCTGGTCTTCGGCGTGCTGCGCGTGATCAACTTCGCCCATGGCGAATTCTACATGCTCGGCGCCTTCCTGACCTACTTTGCCATGTCGGCGCTGGGCATCGGCTATCTGCCCGCCGTCCTGCTGGCGACGGTCGCGGTCGGTGCGCTCGGCATCCTGGTCAACCGGCTGTTCTTCTGGCCGCTGCGCAAGGAGCACGAGTTCACCGTGCTCCTGTCCAGCCTCGGCCTCGCCCTGCTGGTCACCCACGGCGCCGAACTCGGCTTCGGCCACGACCCGAAATATCTCAACAGCCCGTTCACCGACGACATCCTCGAGGTCGGCACGATCGTGCTGACCCAGCAGCGCGTGCTGATCTTCGCCGCCGCCGTCCTGGTCCTCGCCGCCACCTATGCGGCGATCCGCTGGACGACCTTCGGGCGAATGATGCGCGCGACGGCGCAGAATCCGGAGGGCGCGGCCCTGACCGGCGTCGACATCCGCTTCGTCCACACCATCACCTTCGTGCTCGCCTGCGGCCTCGCCGGGCTGGCCGGCGCGCTGGTCGGCCCGGTCGCCATGATCTTCCCGACGGTGGGCAGCTGGGCCGTCCTGAAAGGCTTCATCGTGGTCATCCTGGGCGGTCTCGGCAGCGTGCCCGGCGCGCTGGTCGGCGGGCTGACGCTCGGCGTCGTCGAAGCGCTCGCCGGCGGCTACGTCTCGCTCGGCTTCATGGAGGCGATCGGCTACGCGATCATCATCCTGGTGCTGCTGTGGCGCCCCCAGGGCCTGTTCGGGAGCGTCGCCCGATGATCCGCAAGGCGCTTCCCTTCGCGGCCGCCCTGGTGCTCGCGCTCCTGCCGCTCGGCACGCAGTCGACCTACCTGCACCACGTCATGGTGCTGTGGATGCTCTATGCGCTGCTCGCGCTGTCGCTCAACGTGATCATCGGCTATCTGGGCGAACTGAGCTTCGGCCATGCCGCCTTCTTCGGCCTCGGCGCCTACGCATCGGCGATCCTGACGATGCAGACCGGCGTCCCGGTCTGGCTCGCCCTGATCGCGGCCGGTCTGGTCGCCGGCCTGTTCGGTTTCGTGATCGGCTACGTCTCGCTGCGCATCGTCGGCCCGCAATTCGCCATCCTGACGCTCGGCTTCGGCTCGATCATCTACACGGTCACCAACTATTGGGACGACCTGACGCGCGGCCCGATGGGGATCAACAACATCCCGCCGGTCACCGTCCCGGGGGTGGGTCCGCTCGGCGAGGCGCGCGACTACTATTTCGTGGTGGTGGCCTGCGTCCTGGCTTTCGCCTATGCCTGCCACGCGCTGATGCGCAGCCGGACCGGCCGGGCCTTCCTGGCGGTTCGCGAGAATGCGCCGCTGGCCGCCTCGCTCGGCATCGACGTGTTCCGCACCAAGCTGCTCGGCTTCGTCGCCGCCACCGTCGTCGCCGGCATCGCCGGCGGGCTCTATGCCCACTATCTGCGCGTGATCACGCCGGAGCTGATGAGCCTCCAATACATGGCGGCGCTGATCATCATGGTGGTGGTCGGCGGGCGCGGCACGGTGGTCGGCCCGATCCTCGGCGCCCTCATCTACGTGGTCCTGCTCGAAGTCCTGCGCGCCTTCGGCCCGCTGCGCCTGATCGTCTTCGCCGCGCTGCTGACCGGCTCCGTCATCTTCGTTCCCCACGGGCTGGTCAGTCTCTGGCGGCCCTGGCGCCGACGGGCGGACCCCGCCATCCGCCCCGAGCCCGCGCCATGACCGGAGCCCGCGCCATGACCGGAGCCGCCCCGCTTCCCCTGATCGAAGCTGTCGACCTGACCCGCGCCTTCGGCGGCCTGGTCGCCGTCAACAAGGTCTCGCTCGCCGTGCACACGGGCGAGATCGTCGGTCTGATCGGCCCGAACGGTGCCGGCAAGACCACCATGTTCAACATGCTGGCCGGCTCCCTCGCCCCCTCCGCGGGCACCATCGCGTTCGAAGGGCGCGACGTGACCCGCGCGCCGGCCCATGAGCGGGCGCGGCTCGGCATCGCCCGCACGTTCCAGATCACCAGCGTCTTCCCGATGCTGACGACCCGGGACAACATCCGCACCGCCACCTATCGGACGCGCGGCGCCGGCTGGCTCGCCAGCACCTTCCGGACGGCGGCGTGGCGCCGCGACGAAGCCGCGATCGACGCGGTGGCGGACGAAGTGCTGGCCTTCTGCGATCTCGCCGCACAGGCCGACATTCGCGCCGATGCGCTGTCCTACGGCGAGCAGCGGCGTCTGGAGGTCGCGATCGCCCTGGCGGCGGCCCCGCGCCTCCTGCTGCTCGACGAACCGGCGGCCGGCCTCAATCCGGAGGAAGGCCAGCGGCTGGTCGGCATCATCCGCAAGGTGCGCGACCGCGGCGTGACCGTTCTGCTGGTCGAACATCATATGCGCGTCGTCATGGGCGTCTGCGACCGGATCGTCGTGCTCGATCACGGCGCGCGCATCGCCGAGGGCACCCCACAGGAGGTGGCCGGCAATGCCGATGTCGTCCGCGTCTATCTCGGCCGGGAGCAGGCCCATGCTTGAACTGGTCGGGATCGACGTCCGCTACGGACACAAGCGCGCGCTCGAAGGCGTCTCGATGCGCGTGAACCAGGGCGAGATCGTCACGCTGATCGGCTCGAACGGTGCCGGCAAGACCACCGCGCTGAAGACCATGTCGGGTCTGATCCGCCCGGCGGCCGGCGAGATCCGCTTCGAGGGCGAACGGATCGACCGGCTGCCGCCGCATCGCATCATCGAGCGCGGGCTGGTGCAGGTGCCGGAAGGCCGGCTGCTGTTTCCCGACATGACCGTGATGGAGCATCTCGATCTCGGCGCCCACCGCGCGCGGTCGGACCAACCGTTCTCGGCGCGGCTGGACGGGATTCTGTCGCTGTTTCCGATCCTGGCGGAACGGCGGGCGCAGAAGGCCGGCACGCTCAGCGGCGGCCAGCAGCAGATGCTGGCGATCGGCCGGGCCCTGATGGCGGCCCCGCGCTTCCTGATGCTCGACGAACCCTCCCTCGGCCTTGCACCCGTGATGGTCGACCTGCTCGCCGATGCGATCCGGACGATGCATGCCTCGGGCATCACCATCCTGGTCGTCGAGCAACGGGTCGACCTGGCGCTGAGCCTCGCGGACCGCGGCTATGTGCTGGAGACCGGCCGGATCGTGATCGAAGACAGTGCGGACCGGCTCCTGTCGGATAGCCGCATCAAGTCCGCCTATCTGGGGATCTGAGCCATGACGCCGCGCGCCGCCATGGTCACCACCGGCTTCGGGCAGATGCGCCTGTTCCGCGCCGGCCGGGGACCGGCCGTGGCGGTTCTGCCGGATCTCGCCGAGGCGGCGGTCGTCGTCGCGGCCCGGCTGGCGGCCGCGATCCCGTCCGTGGCCTGGACGGTCCTCGAACTGCCGGGCATCGGCGGCTCGGCGGAGATCGAGCCCGCCACGTACGCCGGGGTGATCGCCGCGGTGGCGGCGGCCCTGGAGGCGGCCGGGCTGGCCGAAGCGCCGATCCTGGCCGAAGGGTTCGGCACCGCCTTTGTTCCCGGCGAAGGACCCGCAGCGCGCGTCGTCGCCACGGGCGGCGGCCGGGCCCGTGCCCGGGCCGCATCCCGGCTGGCCCCGCCGGATCTGGCGCCGCGCCCGGACGGCACCCACCTGCCCGCGCTGTTCGCCCATCTGCGCGACGCCGCCATCCTGGATCCGGCCGATCCGCTCCGGCCGCTGCGCGACGGCCCGCCCCTGCCGGATGCCGATGCCCTGCACGAGACGCTGATCGCGGCGGCGGTCGCCCCGCTGCACTACCAGGCCCTCTGGCGGCTGGCCGCCGATGCCTTGCGGAACGGATCGCCCGATCGCCCCGACCTCGACTGGCACGACGCGCCGGCCGCGGCGGCCGCCTTGGCCCGGCACGATCCGGACGCCGCCCCGCTCGCCGCCGCCGCGCCGCTCGGCCCGGGGCGGATCTGGCAGGACCATGTCGATATCCCCGAAGCCCGCGTGCATCTGCGCCGCGCGGGGCCGGACGCCAAGACCCGGCCGCTCTTCGTCCTGCAGTCGGCACCCGGCTCGGCCGCACCGCTGCGGGACGTGATCCTCGGCCTCGCCGAAGGACGCCGCGTGATCGCGCCGGACTATCCGGGCAACGGCGATTCCACCAAGCCGGACGGGCCGGTCGACATCGCCCGTCTTGCCGGGTGGATGTGGCAGACCGCCGATGCGCTCGGCATCGACGGCTGCGACCTCTGGGGGACCCATACGGGCGCGCTGGTGGCGCTGGAGATGGCCATCCAGGCCCCGCACCGGGCCGGGCGGCTGGTGCTGGAGGCGCCGCCGATCCTGTCCGGCGGCTTCACCGCGGACATCCTCGCCCACTATCTGCCGCCGATCCGCCCCGACCCGTTCGGCCTGCATGTCTGGCAGGCCTGGACGATGCGCCGGGACATGTTCCTGTTCTGGCCGTGGTACCGGCGCGAACGTGCCGCCGGGCGCGCCCTCGGCCTGCCGGATCCGGACATGCTGCACGACTGGACCGTGGGTCTCCTGAAGAGCGGCCGCAGCTACGACCGCAGCTACCGGGCGGCCTTCGAATACCCGACCGCGGAGCGCCTCGCTCGCCTCGAACGGCCGGCCCTCCTCTGCGCCGGTCCGACCGACATGCTGGTCGACGCCCTGGAGAGCGCCCGGCAGATCGCACCCGACCGGATCACGATCGACGCGACGCCGGCCACCGTCTGGTACCCGAACCAGGCCGAGGACGACCGCCGGGAGACGATCCGTCGATACGCCCGCTTCCTGGACGGCACGGGGGGAATAGTCCCTGCCGGTCCGCGACAGGACGGGGCGGGCGGGGGCGAGGCGGACCGCGGACCGGGACCGATTTCGATTTCCGTCTGCATCGCGGCCGGTTTGGGCTATCCTTTGGCCCCCTCGTCTTCGGAAGCGATCGCCCCCGTGAATCTGCGCTTTCTCGAAACGTTTCTCTGGGTCGCGAAGCTGCGCAGCTTCTCGACCGCGGCGGAGAAGCTGCACACGACCCAGGCGGCCGTTTCCAACCGCATTGCGACGCTGGAGCGCGAACTCGGCATCCGCCTGTTCGAGCGCGATCCGCGCACCGTCCGGCTGACGCCGCAGGGCCACACGGCGCTGAAGCGGGCCGAGGAGATCGTCCGCCTGACCTCCGAATTCCGCGAATGCGTCGGCGATGGCGCACGGCTCAGGGGGCAGATCACGATCGGGACCGTCGACACGATCGTCTACGCCTGGCTGCCGCTCCTGATCGAGCAGATGGGCAACCGCTACCCGAGCGTCAGCCTCGATCTCAACGTCGACACCAGCCTCAACATCGCCCGCCAGCTCCTGGAGGGCACCGTCGATCTCGGCATCCTGATGGGGCCGGTGGTCGGTGCGGACATTCGCAATCTCGAAATCTGCCGGTTCGAATGCGAGTGGTTCGCGGCGACCAAGCTGGCGATCCCGGCCGAACCGCTCGAACTGGTCGACCTCGTCCGCTTTCCGATCCTGGCCTATTCGAAGGGATCGCAGCCGCACCACGCCATCCAGCGCCTGCTGGAGGCGGCCGGGATCGCGACCGACGAGGCGCGCATCTACAATACCAACTCGATCGCCACCATGATCCGGCTGCTCTGCGACGGCATCGGCATGACCACCCTGCCGCCGGCAGTGGTGCGCGAGCCGCTCGCCGCCGGGCTGATCCGGCGCGTCGCCGTCAATGCGCGCATCCCGCCGCTGCATTTCCACGCAGCCTATGCCGATCGGCCGGGCAATCCGATCCCGGCCGCGATCGCCGGCATGGCGGCCGAAATCGCCGCGGACTTCCAGGCCTTCGCCGATCGGATGCTGTAGCGGCGCCGGCCGGCCGCCGATCCGGCGCAGGTTTTCTGCCCAAGGCGTGATCTATAGATTTTTCTTGTCGATCCGGATCAGCATTTCGCGTTTGCCGACCGCACCGGGCTTTGGTCTCCTGCTGGCGTGGAGCCAGAAGGAAGAGCCATGAAGATCGGCATCGTTCAGATGAACACCCAAGACGACAAGGCGGCCAATCTCGCCGTCGCGTCCCGGCTGGTCGAGAAGATCGCGGCCGAGGAGAAGGCCGATCTGATCGTGCTGCCGGAATATTACGCCTTCCTGGGGTCCGACCCGCAGGCGGCACGCGACAGCGCCGAGACGCCGCCGGAGGGCGATGCCTATCGCACCATGTCGGCGCTCGCCGCCCGCCTCAAGGTCACCATTCATGCCGGCTCGATCGTCGAGAAGGACGGCAACGGCTTCTTCAACACCACCTACGTGTTCGGCCCGGACGGCGCCGAGATCGCCCGCTACCGCAAGATCCACCTGTTCGATGTCGACGTGCCGGGCGGCGTCAGCTACCGCGAATCCGACACGGTCGGCCGCGGCGAGGAGGTCGTCACCTACCAGGTCGCGGGTCGCACGGTCGGCTGCTCGATCTGCTACGACCTGCGCTTCCCCGAACTGTTCCGCGCTCTGCGCGACAAGGGCGCCGAGGTCATCGTGCTGCCGGCGGCCTTCACGCTCCTGACCGGCAAGGATCACTGGGAGGTGCTGCTGCGGGCGCGTGCCATCGAGACCCAGTGCTGGATCGCCGCCTCCGCGCAGGTCTTCGCCCATGCCGGCGGCACCAAGGCCTGCTACGGCCATTCGATGGTGATCGACCCCTGGGGCCAGGTCACCGCGATGGTTCCCGACATGGTCGGCACCACCGCCGCGCGCCTCGATTTCGACCGGATGGCGGATATCCGCACCAAGCTGCCGGTCGCCAATCATCACGTGCTCTGACCCGCCCCGGAGGCGCTCCCGATGTTCGACATCAACCCGATGCCGCCGCAGATCCCGGCCGAGCTGGTCGCCCTTCTCGAGCAGGTCGAGACCGCGACGGTCGGCCATGTGCTCCATTCCGGCTTCGTCGACCGCCGGATCAGCGCCGTCCTGCCGGGCAAGCGCGTCGCCGGCACGGCGGTCACGATCCGCATTCCGCACGCCGATTCCGCTCTGCTGCACTGGCTGACGGCGGAAGTCCGGCCCGGCGATATCGTTCTGGTCGACCGCTGCGGCGACGACCGGCATGCCTGCTGGGGCGGCGTCATCACCAATGTCATGAAGCAGGCGGGCGTGAAGGCCGGCGTCATCGACGGCCCGGCGACCGATTTCTCCGAGATCGTCCGCGTCGACATGCCGATCTGGTGCCGCGGCCCGTCGCCGATCACCACCAAGCTGATCGGCTCCGAGGGCGCCGTGAACGTTCCGATCTCGGTCGGCGGCCAGGTCGTCCATCCCGGCGATGCGGTGCTGTGCGACGAGAGCGGGGTGATCGTGCTCGATCCGACGCGCGCCCGGGCCGTGGCCGAGAAGGCCCTGCAGATGCAGGCGGCCGAACTGGTCCTGCTCGAACGACTGCGCAACGGCGAGCGCCTGCCGGACATCAGCGGCGCGCGCGCCATGGTGGACGCCAAGCGACGGGCCTGAACCGGGCGGGGCCGGTTCGGCAATCGCATCCAGGGACAACAGGGGAAGGACGAGATGATGGATAGGCGTCACTTTGCGAAGACGGTTCTGGCTTTCGCATGCGGCCTTGCGGCCGTTCCGGCTTCGGCGGCGGAGACCGTGACCCTGATGGCCTATACGGGCCTGTTCCAGGATCGCTACACCCAGGCCGTCCTCGCGCCCTTCGAGAAGGCCAACCCGGACATCAAGGTCGTTTTCGCGCCGCAGCCCACGTCGGGGGCCATGATCGGCCAGTTGCGCGCGCAAAAGGCGGCGCCCCAGGTCGACGTGGTGATCATGGACGTGTCGGTCGCCAAGGCCGGGACCGACGAGGGCCTGTTCGTCAAGCTGGAGGCCAAGGACCTGCCGGTCATCGACGAACTCTATCCCAACGCGCGCATTCCCGAGATCGCCGGCGTGGCGGTGACCTTCGACAATCTCGTCCTGATCTACAACACCGAGGCCTGGCCGACGGCTCCGAAGAGCATCGCCGACATGGCGACGCCGGCCGTCAAGGGCAAGGTGGTCATCCCCGGCATCCCGGACATCCAGGGCATGTCGCTGGTCGCCATCCTCGACAAGAAGAACGGCGGCCCCGGGGTCGAAGGCAAGTTCGCCAAGGGCATCGAGGCCATGGAGGCGATCGCCCCGAACGTGCAGACCTGGGAGCCGAAGCCCGAGGTCTATGCGCCGGTGATCGCCGGCCAGGCGAGCATCGGGGTCGGCTGGAACGCCCGCGCCCAGGTCAACACGGACACGTCCGGCGGCAAGATGAAGGCCGTCATCCCGGCCGAGGGAACCGCATTCCAGATCAACACGATCAATCTGGTCCAGGGCGCCCCGCAAAGTGCCGCCGCGCGCAAGTTCATCGCCTATGCGCTGTCGGCCGAGGCCCAGAAGAGCTTCACCGAAACCATGTTCTACGCGCCGACCAACGCCAAGGCGCAGATCGCGCCTGCGGCGATCGACCGGACCGTCGTCAAGTCGCTCGACAAGGTCGTCCCGATCGACTGGCTGGCCGTCGCCAAGGTGCGCGACCAGGTCGCCGAGGCCTGGCGCCGCAAGGTGATCCCGCTGTCCCGCTGACCGTCCGACCGAGGCGGACGGCCGATCCGGCCGCCTCGTCGCCGACCCGTCATTCCGCATCCGCCGGCCTTGCCGGCGGGTGACGGGACGACGCATCCTTTCCGGATCGCCAGTGATCGAGCGGGACCCCATGATGCATCAGGCACCGACCGCCATGACCATCGCCGAAGCCGGGCCGGTCCGCGGACAGGGCTTCCTGTCCCTGCAGGCGCTGACCCGGCGCTACCACGACTTCGTGGCCGTCGACGCCGTCGATCTCGATGTCGCCAAGGGCGAGTTCGTGTCGCTGCTCGGACCTTCCGGCTGCGGCAAGACCACGACGCTGCGCATGATCGCCGGCCTCGTGCCCGCCTCGGACGGGCGGATCGTGGTCGCAGGCCGGGACATCACGGCCATGCCGACCTACCGGCGCGACATGGGTCTGGTGTTCCAGAGCTACGCGCTGTTCCCGCATATGACGGTCGCCGGCAATGTCGCCTTCGGGCTCGAGATGCGCGGATTGCCGAAGGCCGAGATCCGCACGCGCGTCGCCGAGGCGATCGCCATGGTGCGTCTCGACGGCCGCGAGGACCGCAAGCCCGGCCAATTGTCCGGCGGCCAGCAGCAGCGCGTCGCCCTGGCGCGCGCGCTGGTCATCCGGCCGTCGATCCTGCTCCTGGACGAACCTTTGTCCAATCTCGATGCCAAGCTGCGCGAGGAGATGCGCAACGAAATCCGCGACATCCAGCGCCGGCTCGGCACCACGGCGATCTTCGTCACCCACGACCAGGACGAGGCGCTGACCATGTCGGACCGGGTCGTGGTCATGAATCACGGCCATATCGAGCAGATCGGCACGCCCGAGGATCTCTACGAGCGCCCGGCCTCGCCCTTCGTCGCCGCCTTCGTCGGGCGGACCAACCGGCTCGAGGGCGTGCAGCAGGGCGCGACCGTCACGGTCTCGGGCCTCGCCATCGAAGCGCCGATCCCGAAATCCGGCCCGGTCGAGGTGCTGGTCCGCCCGCACCGGGTCCATGTGGCCCCGCACGGAGCGCCGCCGCCCGCCGGCCGCAACCGCGTGGACGGCACGATCCGGCGCGCCACCTATGCCGGCAACGTCGTCCAGTACGAGATCGACGCCGGGTCGGTGACCCTGACCGCGGAGGCGGCGACGGCCGGCATCGGCGGCCTCATCCCGGTCGGCACGGCGGTGACCGCCGCCTGGGCGGTCGAGGATACCCTGGTCTTCGGGAGGCCGTCGTGAGTGCGACCGCGACCGTGGCCGCGACCGCCGGATCTGCGGCGGACCGGCCGGCCGGCGGCGGTCTCGTCGTCGCCCTGCTGCTGCCGATCGCGCTGGTCAATCTGGTCGGTTTCCTGCTGCCGGTCTTCAATCTGGCGCTGATCTCGCTGCAGGAAGTGCAGGCGAGCGGCGCCATGACGGGCGGCTGGTCGACGGCCAAATGGGTCTCGGTGGTGACCGACGACTTCTATTGGGAACTGCTCTGGAACACGATCCGGACCAGCCTCGGCATCACGCTGGCGACGCTCCTGGTCTCCTACCCGATCGCCCTCTACCTGCACCGGTCGAGCGGGCTCTGGCGCAGCGTGCTGCTGGTCATGGTCATCTCGCCGCTGCTGCTCTCCGCCGTCGTGCGCACCTATGGCTGGATCGCCATCCTGTCCGATCAGGGCGTCGTCAACAGCGTGCTGAAGGCCTTCGGGGCCGCCGAGCCCTGGCGGCTGATGTTCAATCTGACCGGCGTCACCATCGGGCTGACCGAGATCCTGATGCCCTACATGATCCTGGCCCTGGTCGCCGGTTTCGGCCGGCTGGACCCGCGCGCCGAAGAGGCCGCCGCCACGCTCGGCGCCTCGCCGTTCCGGGTCTTCCGGCGCATCGTGCTGCCGCTGTCGGTGCCCGGCATCGCGCTCGGCTCGCTCCTGACCTTCGTTCTCGCGGTGTCGTCCTTCATCACGCCGAAACTGCTCGGCGGCGGCCGCGTCTTCCTGCTCGCCACCGAAGTCTACGACCAGGCCATCGTGACGCTCGACTGGCCGCTCGCCGCGACCCTGTCGATGATCGTTCTGGTCGTCTTCGGCATCGCGATCGCGGTCTATGGCCGCCTCGTCCGATCGATCGGGTGACCCATGGACAAGCCGCCGATCTCGCCCGCCCTCAAGTGTCTCGCCGCCATAGCCTTCCTGTTCCTGCTGGCACCGGTGCTGATCGTCGTGCCGCTATCCTTCTCGGGCGATGTCTTCATGTCCTTCCCGCCGAAGAGCTGGAGCGGACGCTGGTACGCGGCGATCCTGCAGAACCCGAAGATGCTGGAAGCCTTCCTGTTCAGCGTGAAGCTCGCTGCCGGCGTGACGGTGGTCAACCTGGCGATCGCGGTGCCGGCCAGCTACGCCTTGGTGCGGCTCGCTCCGCGCGGCGCGGAGGCGATGACCAGCCTGTTCACCGCGCCGCTCTTGCTGCCGACCATCGTGCTCGGCCTCGCCATGCTGATCATCTTCGCGCGGATCGGCCTGCTGGCGACCGTGCCGGGGCTGTTCGTCGCCCATCTGGTGGTCACCCTGCCGTATGTGCTGCGCGTCATTTCGACCGCCCTCTCGACCCTGCCGATCGCCGTCGAGGAGGCCGCCGCCACGCTCGGCGCGGCGCCCGCGACGGTGTTCCGGCGGGTGACGCTGCCGATGATGCTGCCCGGCCTCGTCGCCGCCGGCGCGCTCTCGTTCCTGGTGTCCTTCGACGAGGTCGTGCTGTCGCTGTTCATGTCCGGCCCGCGGCTGTCGACGCTGCCGGTCGAGATGTATCACCACGTGGAATCCCGGGCCGATCCGCTGGTCGCGGCGATCTCGGTGCTCCTCGTCGTCTTCACCCTGGCGATCGTGATCGTGGTCGATCGATCGCTCGGACTGGCCAAGACCTTCGTGAAGTGATCCCGGCGGCTCGTCCCCGGCCCGTCTCGAACCGAACCGGCGGCCTGAGCCGCCATCCGCAACTCCGAACGACTCGCGCGGCCTAGCGCGCGGGTCCGACGGGATGCGCCCGGACGGCCAGCGGCCGCCGCGCCGCGTCCCGGCGCCATCGAAGCGAAAGTCCACCGCATGACCTCGCCCCTGCGCATCGCCGTCGACATCGGCGGCACCTTCACCGACATCGAGATCCTGGAAGCCGCGACCGGCCGCGTGCATCAGTTCAAGACGCCGTCGACGCCGTCGGATCCCTCCATAGGATTGATCGGCGGCATCAAGGCGGCGGCCGAGCGGTTCGGCCTCGACATCGGCGCCGTCGAGCACATCCTGCACGGCACCACCATCGCCACCAATGCGGTGCTGGAGCGCAAGCTGCCGGCCGGGGCGATCGTCACCACGGCCGGCTTCGAGGACCTGCTCCAGATCGGCCGGCATGGCCGGCGCGACGTCTACGCCATCGCGCTCGATCCGCCGGCGCCGCTGGTGCCGCGCCGCCACGCCTATGGGGTCCCGGAGCGGATCGGACCGGACGGGCAGGTCCGCGTCCCGCTCGACGAGGCGCGGGTCGCCGCAGTGGCGGACCGTCTGCGAGAGGCCGGCGTCTCGGCCGTCGCCGTCTGCCTGCTGCATGCCTATGCCAATCCGGCCCACGAACGCCGCGTCGGCGAGATTCTGGCCGCCGCCCTGCCGGGCGTCGCCATCTCGCTGTCCTCGGACATCTCTCCGGAGATCCGTGAATATGAGCGGCTGTCGACCACGGTCCTCAACGCCATGCTGATCCCGGTCGTGTCCGGCTACACGCGTCGGCTGTCCGACCGGATCGCCGCGGAGGTCCCGGGCAGCCACATCTATCTGGTCCAGTCGAACGGCGGCGTCAGCGGCCTCGCCAAGGCCGGTCGCGAGCCGGCGCGCCTGCTGCTGTCCGGCCCGTCCGGAGGCGCCGCGGCGGCGCGGCGGCTTTCGGCGGAACTCGGCGAACCCGATCTGGTCGCCGTCGACATGGGCGGCACCTCCTTCGACGTCTCTGTGGTCCATGGCGGCCAGGTGTCGATGGTCACCGAAGGCGACATCGACGGCCTGCCGGTGCGCCTGCCGATGGTCGAAATGCGCACCATCGGCGCCGGCGGCGGCTCGATCGCCTGGGTCGACGACGGTGGACGGCTGCGCATCGGGCCGCAATCGGCCGGCGCCCAGCCGGGACCGGCTTGCTACGGCCGCGGCGGCACCGACCTGACCGTCACCGACGCCAACCTGATCCTCGGCCGGCTGGAAGCATCGTCCTTCATGGGCGGCGCCATGCCGCTCGATGCGGCCGCCGCGCGCGCCGCGGCCGAGCGGGTCGCCCGACGGATCGGCCTCGGCGTCGACGAGACGGCGGCCGGCGCCATCTCGGTGACCAATTCGAGCCTCGCCACGGCGATCCGGCTCAGCCTGTTCGAGAAGGGTCTCGATCCGGAGGATTTCGCGCTGCTCTCCTTCGGCGGTGCCGGCGGCGTGCATGCCTGCGAGGTGGCCGAGGATCTCGGCATCCGCCGCGTCGTCTTCCCGCCGCATGCCTCGACCCTGTCGGCCTGGGGCATCCTGTGGTCTGACATCGTCCACGATCTCGCCGCCACCGAGATCGGCCTTCTGGCCGAGGCCGGCCCGCGGCTCGCCGCCGCCGCCGTGAGACTTCGCGGCGAAGCCGAACGGCTCCTCGCCGAGGATGGCGTGGCCGAGGCCGACCGCCGCTTCGAGTGGCGCATGGATCTGCGCTACGCCGGTCAGGCCTTCGATCTGGCCGTGCCGATCGACGACGCCGATTTCGGCCCCGCCGGCCTCGAGGCCGCGGCCGCGCAATTCCATGCGCTCCACCGCCGCCGCTTCTCCTATGACGAGCCCGCGACGCCGGTCGAGTTGGTCGCCCTGCGGCTCGCCGCGGTCGGTCGCCTGGCCAAGCCGGCGCCCGACGCCTCCGAGGCCGCAGCCGCCGCGGCGACGCCCAAGACCCGTCGGGCCTGGGCGCGCGGGGCTTTCGTCGACACCGCCGTGTGGGCCCGCAGCGCGCTCGGCGAACGTGCCGTCGCCGGTCCCGCCGTGATCGAGGAGACCTATACCAGCTCCTATGTGCCGCCCGGCTGGGAGGCCCGGCTCGAACGCTCCGGCGCGCTCGTCGCCCGTCGCATCGCCGACCAGTGAGGAAAGCCCCGATGACCGCCATCAGTCCCGTCCGGGTCGAAATCGTCCGCAATGCCCTGGTCGCCGCCGCCGAGGAGATGAGCATCACCATCTGGCGCACCAGCCGCTCCACGGTGGTGCGCGAGATCCTCGACTTCTCGACCGCCGTCTTCGATGCCGAAGGCCGCCAGGTCGCGCAATCCGCCCGGATACCCGTGCACCTGAATTCGATGTCGGCCTGCCTGGAACGGCTGATCGCCGATTTCATCCCGCTCGAGCGCTGGGACGACGGCGACGTGATCGTCACCAACGATCCCTATTCGGGCGGCCAGCACCTGCCCGACATCCAGACCTTCCGGCCGGTGTTCCACGAGGGGCGCCGGATCGCCATCGTCGGCACGCTCTGCCACCATGTCGACGTTGGCGGCGGCGCGCCCGGCAGCTACTACGCCGATGCACGCGAGATCTTCCAGGAGGGCATCCGCATCCCGCCGCTGAAGCTCGCCGAGAAGGGAGTTCTCAACCAGGCGATCGTCGATCTCGTGCTGGCCAATGTGCGCCAGCCCGACGAGACCTCCGGCGACCTCAAGGCGCAGATCGCCGCGCTTGGCATCGGCGCCCGCGCCATGGAGCGGATCGCCGCCAAATATGGCGCGGCCGACCTCGCCGCCGCCACCTCGGCCATTCTCGACGGGTCCGAGACCATGATGCGCGCGGCGATCGCCGGGTTGCCGGACGGGGCCGCGGACTTCGTCGAATGGGTCGACGACGACGGCCAGACCGAGGGGCCGATCCGCCTTCAGGTCCGCCTGGAGAAGCAGGGCGACCGCATCCGGCTCGATTTCGCAGGGTCGAGCCCGCAGGTGCAGGGACCCGTCAACAATACCCGCGCGATGACCTGTTCGGCGGTCTACTATGCGCTCCTCGCCGCGCTCGGCAAGGACATCCCGGCCAATAGCGGCTGCTATCGGCCGATCGAGGTGGTGCTGCCGGAGGGCAGCGTGGTCGATGCCCGCTTCCCGGCGCCGGTGACCGGCCGCATGGTGGTCAACCATCGCATCGCCACCGCGGTCTTCGGCGCGCTTGCCCAACTGGTGCCCGACCGCATCCCGGCGGCCTACTACGCCATCTCCTACGTCTATGCCCTCGCCACCGTGGAGGCGTCGGGCCGGCGGCGCGTCTATTTCGACATCGAAGTCGGCGGCTGGGGCGGCCATGCCGGCGGGGACGGGGCGAGCGCGCTCTCCTGCGGCCTGCACAACAACACCAATGCGCCGATCGAGATGGTCGAAGCCAAGTATCCGGTCACCTTCCTGCGCTACGGCCTGGTGCCGGACAGCGGCGGGCCGGGCCGCAATCGCGGCGGGCTCGGCCTGGTCCGCGAATTCCGGCTCGATGCGCCGGTCGGCAGCCTCTCGACCAATTTCGAGCGCTTCAAGCATCCGCCCTACGGCATCGGCGGCGGCCGGCCGGGCTCGCTCAGCCGGACCACGCTGACCCGCGCCGACGGCAGCGTCGAGGCCCTGCGCTCCAAGGTGTCGGGGGTGCCGGTCCGGGCCGGCGACGTGATCACCATCGAGACCTCGGGCGGCGGCGGCTGGGGCGATCCTGCAGAGCGGCCCGCCGCACGGATCGCCGCCGATCTCGCCGACGGCATGGTGACGCCGGCCGGCGCCGCCCGTTACGGCACCGATCTGAATGAGGCCGCCGAATGAGCGCCCCCGGAAACACCCCCGGCGCGACCGTCCGCCTGACATTGGCCGAGGTGGAGGACCTGACCTTCCGCGCCCTGGCCGCCTCCGGCCTCGGTCCGGTTCAGAACCGGGCGGTGACCGCCTCGGTGGTCGACGCCGAAGCCGAGGGCGTGCACAGCCACGGCCTCGCCCGCCTGCCGACCTATTGCGAGCATGCCCGTTGCGGCAAGATCGACGGGCGGGCCGAACCCACGCTGACGCGGCCGGCGCCCGGCCTCGTGCGGGTCGACGCGGCCGACGGCTTCGCCCATCCGGCGATCGACCTGGGGCTGCCGGCGCTGATCGAGGCCGCGGCACGCCAGGGTGTCGCCGCGATGGCGGTGACCCGGTCCTACAATTGCGGCGTGGTCGGCTACCATGTCCGGCGCATCGCCGAAGCCGGCTTCCTGGCCCTGGGCTTCGTCAACGCGCCGGCCTCGATCGCGCCGGTCGGCGGCACGGTCCCGGTCTTCGGCACCAACCCGATCGCGCTCGCCGTGCCGCGCGCCGAGGGCGGCCCGCTGGTGCTCGACCAGTCGTCGAGCGTGGTCGCCAAGAGCGAGATCGTGGTGCATCGCCAGCGCGGGGAGGCGATCCCGCTCGGCTGGGCGCTCGATCGCGACGGGCACCCGACCACCGACCCGGCGGCGGCGCTCGACGGCGGCACCATGGTGCCGGCGGGCGGCCACAAGGGCGCCGGCCTCGCCTTCCTGGTCGAGATCATGGCCGCCTGGATGACCGGCGCGAGCCTGTCGGTGGACGCCTCCTCCTTCGCCGACAATGCGGGCGGCCCGCCGCGGACCGGCCAGTTCTTCCTGGCGGTGGCGCCCGGCCCGATCGCCGGCGAGGCGGCGGAAGCCCGGCTGGCCAGGCTCCTGGCCGCGATCGCCGACCAGCCCGGCGCGCGCCTGCCGGGAACGCGGCGGGCTGCCGCCCGGGCCCGGACGTTGGCCGAAGGCGTGGTGATTCCGGCAGCCCTGCACGGGCGCCTGCTGGTCTATGCGACAACATCGACCGGTTGAACGGCTGCGTCCGGACTAGCCGCGCACGGCACGTTTGCTGCACCGCAGCGCCTGGTGGTGCGCGGCCTTATTCCATGCGAGAGCATCCAATTCGTACTTTCCGTTAGGTCGGACGTTGACAGCGCGATGACACGAACCTAGCCTTCCTTTAGCTTTGAAATATCCGTGCGGCGCCGACGGGCCGCACCGGAGCGGAGGGCTTGCCATGTCGACGACGCCGATCAGGATCGCGGTGCTGGGGGGTGGCAACGGGTCCTATGCGGCTGCAGCCGATATGAGCGAGGCCGGCCATGAGGTGCGCTTCTGGCGCCCGAACCGGGAGGCCTTCGCGCCGGTCCTGGAAACCGGACGGATCACGCTGAAGGACGCCCAGGGTCGCCGCGATGTGGCGATCGCCCGGCCGACGACCGAGATCGGCGAGGCCGTTGCCGGCGCCGATCTGATCCTGGCGCCGGTGCCGGCCTCCGCGCAGATCGACCTCGCCCGCGCGCTCGCCCCGCATGTCGCGGACGGGCAGACGATCTACCTGCCGCCCGGCACCTTCGGCTCCTATCTGATGACCAAGGTGATGCGCGACGCCGGCAATCGGGCCGATTTCGCGATCGCCGAGACCGGCACGCTGCCCTGGCTGACCCGCAAGCACGGCCCGGCCGAGGTGGCGATCACGACCCGCGCCACGCGATTGCCGACCGGCGTCTTCCCGTCGCGTCTCGCCACCCCTGCCCTTGCGGCGGTCTCGGCGGCCTTTCCGGGTGCGATCGAGCCGATCGAGGATGCCCTGTCGGGCGCCCTGATGAATGCCGGCCCGATCATCCATCCGCCGCTGATCCTGATGAATGCCGGCCCGATCGAGCATTTCGACCGCTGGGACATCCACAACGAGGGCACCCAGCCGTCGATCCGGCGGGTGCATGGCGCGCTCGACGCCGAACGCATGGCGGTGCGCGAGGCGCTCGGCTACGGCGTGCCGCATTTCCCGCTGGCCGACCACTACGAGACCTCGAACTGGATGTACGGTAACCTGGCCCACGACAAGCTGGTGGCCTCGAAGGACTGGCACGAGCGGCTGAACCTGAAGGATCACCGCTACCTGACCGAGGATGTGAAGCTCGGCCTCGCCTTCCTGGTCTCGGTCTGCCGCTGGGCCGGCGTGCCCTCGCCGGTCGCAGCCGGCCTGCTCGCGATCGCTGGGGCGGCGGCGGGCGAGAACTTCTTCGAGACCGGCCGCACGCTCGACGGCCTCGGGCTGGCCGGCCTGTCGAAGGCCGCCATGGCGCAGCTGCTCGCCGAAGGCCTGCCGGCATGAGCGGCGCCCCGGCCAGGATCGCCTGTATCGGCGCGGGCCGGATGGGCCGCGGCATGGCCCATGCGTTCGCATATGCCGGACACGACGTGGTGCTGGTCGATGCCAAGCCGCGCGACGCCGAGGCGCATGCGACGCTCGCCGCCGAGGCGCTCGGCGAGATCCGGGCAAGCCTCGGCCAGCTGGCCGGCCTCGGCGCCTTCGAGGCCGCCGCCATCGAACCGATCATGGCCCGCATCCGCGTCGTCGCGCTCGACGATGCGGCGGCGGCGCTGGCCGACTGTCCCTTCGTGTTCGAGGGCGTGCCGGAGACCCGCGAGGCCAAGGCCTCGGCGCTGGCCCTGATCGACGCGATCGCCCGGCCGGACGCGATCGTGGCCTCGACCACCTCGACCTTCCTGTCGACCGATCTCGCCGGGCTGACCGCCCGGCCGGACCGGTTTCTGAACGCCCATTGGCTGAACCCGGCCTATCTGGTGCCGCTGGTCGAGGTCAGCCCGTCGCCCGCGACCGACCCTGCCGTCACCGCCGCCATGCTGCGTCTGCTCGAGGGCGCCGGCAAGATGCCGGTCGTCTGCGCCGCCTCGCCGGGCTACATCGTGCCGCGCATCCAGGCGCTGGCCATGAACGAGGCGGCGCGCCTGGTCGAAGAGGGCGTGGCGACGGCCGAGGATGTCGACAAGGCCGTGCTCTACGGCTTCGGCTTCCGCTTCGCCGTGCTCGGCCTGATCGAATTCATCGACTGGGGCGGCGGCGACATTCTCTTCTATGCCAGCCGCTATATGCGCCAGGCGACCGGCGAAGAGCGCTTCGCCGCCCCCGCCGTGATCGAGCGCAACATGGCCGAAGGCCGCATCGGCCTGAAGACCGGCCGCGGCTTCTACGACTATGCCGGCCGCGATCTCGACGCCTATCGGCGCGAGCGGCTCGGGGCCTTCCTGGCCATGCTCGGCCATCTCGGCCTGACCAGGCCGCCGGTTCTCTAGAGTGTTGGAAGACGGGACCGGCGGCGCCGCTCGGCTCCGCCGATCCCCGGCGAGAGACGAGAGGAGACACAGCATGGTTCATGAAGCGCATTCCGCCCCGACCGTCGCCCGTCGGGATCGGGCCGCCGGCAGGCTCGCACGGCGGGCCCTGCTCGGCCTCGCGGCCGGGTTCATGTTCGCCGCCACGCTCGGAACCGCCCCGGCGCGGGCCGACGAGGTGGTGCTGCGCGCCGTTGCGGCCTTCCCGAAAGCGCTCGCCTTCACCAAGAGCTTCCTCGGCTATGTCGACAAGGTGAATGCGGCCGGCAAGGGTGTCGTGCGCATCGACTTCACCGGCGGCCCCGAGGTCATCCCGCAGAACCAGCAGGTCGATTCCGTCCGGCGGGGCGTGCTCGACATGCATTACGGCCCGGCGAGCTTCTATCTCGGCAAGATGCCGGAAGCGGATGCCTGGGTCGGCGCCACCGTGACGGCCATGGAGGCGCGCAAGAACGGCGGCTTCGCCATCATGCAGAAGGCCTTCGACGAGAAGCTCGGCGTCACCCTGCTCGGACACATCGATTCCGGCATCGGCTTCCACGTCTATCTGCTCAAGGAGCCGAAGCGCACCGCGGATGGCGGCGTCGACCTCAACGGCCTCAAGATCCGCTCGCAGCCGATCTACAAGTCCTTCTTCGAGGATCTCGGCGCGGTCTCGGTCTCGGTGCCGGTGCCGGAAGTCTATGGCGGTCTCGAACGGTCCGTCTTCGACGGCGCCGGCTGGCCGATCATCGGCATCCTGGACCTGAACTGGGACAAGTTCCTGAAGGTCCGCATCGATCCCGGCTTCTATTCGACCGATCTCGGCATCACGATCAACACCGCCAAGTGGAACAGCCTGCCGCAGGCGGCCAAGGACATCCTGACCAAGGCGGCGATCGAATACGAGCAGGAATCCTTCGACAACTTCCAGAAGGAGATCAAGGCCACCGACGAGACGGCGCGCTCGCGCGGCATGACCGTCCTGAAGCTGACCGGGGCGGCCGAGAAGGCCTATCTGGACAAGGCCTACGAGTCCGCCTGGAAGCGCATGAAGGACGCCGGCTCGCCGCATTACGACGCCCTGCGCAAGGCCTACTATACCCGCTGAGAGACCGACGCCCGCGGCCGGCCAGCCCCGGCCGCGGGCGATCTTCCGGCACCGCACGACGTCCTCCAATCCAGCGAGCCCGCATGCGCCCCGTGTCCCGCACCTATGATGCCCTGATCTACGGCCTCGCGGTTGCGGCCGCCGCCAGCCTTGCCTTCATCACGCTGGCCATCGTGGCGGACGTGATGGTGCGCAATCTCGGCGGCCGGCCGTTCCGCTGGACCAGCGCCACGGTCGAATATGTGCTGCTCTTCTCGACCATGGCCGGGTCGCCCTGGCTGGTGCGCAACGGCGGCCATGTCGCCATCACCACCTTCATCGAGATGCTGCCCAAGGCGTTGCACGACGCGCTCGGGCGCCTGGTGATCCTCGCCTGCGCGGCCATCTCGGGGCTGATCGCCTGGCGGGCGCTGGCGCTCGCACTGGAGGAATTCCGATCCGGCTCGCTCGACATGCGCTCGATCACCCTGCCGGGCTGGCTCACCTACGCCATGATCGGGGTCGGCATGGCGCTGATCGCGCTCGAACTTCTGCGCCTGATCGCCGTCGGCCGCGTCCGCGCGGGCGAAGGCGAGCGGCACTGAGGGGGAGGCGATCATGATCGATTGGGCCCTGGCCGCGAGCCTGATGTTCGGCGGCGTCCTCCTCTTCCTCGGCATCGGCATGCCGGTCGCCTTCGCGTTCTTCTGCATCAATATCGTCGGCGTCGTCGTCTTCATGGGCGGGCTTGCCGGCATCGACCAGATGATCGCCAACGCGACCGACGCGGTCACCACCTTCACGCTCGCGCCGGTGCCGCTCTTCGTCATCATGGGCGAACTGTTCTTCCATACCGGTCTGGCGATGCGGGTCTTCGACGCGCTCGACAAGTGGATGGGCAACATCCGCGGCCGGCTGACCTATCTGACCATCGGCGGCGGCACGCTGTTCGCGGCGCTGTCCGGTTCGTCGCTCGCCAACACCGCGCTGCTCGGCGCCCTGATGGTGCCGGAGATGCTGAAGCGGGGCTACAAGCCCTACATCATCAACGGGCCGATCCTGTCGACCGGCGGCCTCGCCATGATCATCCCGCCCTCCTCGCTGGCGGTGCTGCTCGCCTCGCTCGCCCGGCTCGATGTCGGCGCGCTGCTGATGGCCGGCGTCATCCCGGGCGTGATCCTGGCCGGCATGTATGTCGCCATGGTGCGCATCCAGCTCGCGCTCGATCCCGACGCGGCGCCGGCCTATGACGTGCCGCGTGCCAGCTGGGGCGAGAAGATCCAGGCGCTCGTCGTCAATGTGCTGCCGATGGGGCTGGTCGTCTTCGCCGTGATCGGGCTGATCCTGCTCGGCTGGGCGACGCCGTCGGAAGCCGCGGCCTTCGGCACGGTGTCGGTCGTCGTGCTGGCGATCCTCTATCGCTGCCTGACCTGGACGGCGATCGTCCGCTCGATGAAGGGCGCCCTGGCGGTCACCGCCATGACCTTCTTCATCCTGCTCGGCTCGACCACCTTCTCCCAGATCGTCGCCTATACGGGCGCCACCACCAGCATCATCAAGATCGCGCTCGGCTACGATCTCAGCCCCTACATGCTGCTGCTCCTGATGCTGCTCGCCCTGCTGGTCCTCGGCATGTTCATGGACCAGCTGTCCATGATGATGCTGACCATCCCGATCTTCTTTCCGCTGATCATCCAGCTCGGTTTCGAGCCGATCTGGTTCGGGCTCGTGATGCTGCTGGCGCTCGAACTGTCGCTCGCCACGCCGCCCTTCGGGCTCCTGCTGTTCATCATGGTCGGGGTCGGGCCTCCGGGCACGCGGCTCGGCGCGGTCGCGCTGGCGGCGATGCCCTATATCGGCTGCACGCTGCTGCTGATCCTGATCCTGACCGCCTTCCCGGGCATCGCCCTCTGGCTGCCGAACCACATCGCGAAGTAGCGGGCCTCCGCGTCATGCGCGGGACTGCCGTCACCATCTCGAAACCCAAGCGGACGTCTTGCCGGGGGAGATCGTCATGACCAAACCGATGCGCATCTGGTATCAGAGCTATGTCGACTACGAGCACGGCAAGACCTACTGGGACCGGCTTCGCCTGCATCTGAAGGACATCGTCGACGAGGGCACGACGGTCGACATCCACGGCATCACGCCGCACGACAACTACGCCCACGCGATCGTCGAATTCCGCTGTGCCCGCGAGGTGATCTGCAACGCCGTCCGGGCCGAGCGGGAAGGCTACGACGCCTTCGTCATCGGCCATTTCCAGGATGCCGGGCTCTATGAGGCCCGCTCGGTGGTCGACATCCCGGTCGTCGCCCTCGGTGAGGCCTCGATGCTCTATGCCGCCCAGCTCGGGCAGCGAACCGGCATCGTGACCATCAACACGCGTTTCATTCCGTGGTTTCACCACCAGATCGGCAAATACGGCCTGAAGGAGCGCGTGACCGGGGTCCACGCCATGCAGTTCGAGCCCGGCCAGATCCTGCGCGCCTACGAATCCGAGGATCTCGCGCGCGAGGTCGAGGCTCTGTTCGAGGCCCAGGCGAAGCCGCTGGTGGCGTCGGGTTGCGACGTGCTGATCCCGGGCGGCGGCATCCCGATGTTGCTGTTCTCGGCCTTGAAGAACCACGCCGTCGACGGCGCGCCGGTGATCAACGGCATTCCGATCGTGGTCAAGATGGCCGAGATGGCGGTCAAGCTGCGCCGCCTGACCGGCCTCGGCGCGTCCCGGACCTCGGACTTCATCAAGCCGCCGCCGGAAATCATCGAGGAATTCCTGGCCAACCCGAAGGGTCTCTGACCGCCGCCGGAACCGTCCCGCGCCGAACCGGCGGGCGCGGCTACGATCCGCCCAGTGGCTACAGGCCGCCGATGGGGCGGGCGCGCGACCCGTCGGTGAAGCGGGAGAAGCGGTAGGGCGCGGGATCGACGATCGGCGGCGCGCCGGTGGCGAGTTCGGCGGCGAGCTGGCCGGCGGCCGGGCCGATGCCGAAGCCATGCCCGGAGAAGCCGGTCGCGATGACCAGGCCCGGCAGCGCCTCGACGGGCGAGATGACCGGCACGGCATCCGGCGTCGCATCGATGAAGCCGGCCCAGCTCTGCGCGATGCGGGCCTTGGCGAAGCCCGGGAAGGCCGCCGTCAGCCGGGCGAGGCCGCGCTGCAGGGCGGCCCGGTCGGGCTCGGGATCGAGGATGCGGACGCTCTCGAAGACGCTTCTGCGATCGAGCGGCGTCGGCTTCCAGGTCGCCGCCTCGTCGAAGAAGCGGGCGCCGAGACGGAGCTTGTAGTTGCGGAACTCCATCAGGGCGAGCGGCGTGAAATCGACCAGGAAGCGGAAGCTGTCCGGGGTGATCTCGGCGACGCTGGAATGGCCGTCGGCGATGGTGTAGCCGCCGTCGAGCCGCTTGCGGAAGGCGAAGTCGCCCGCCCACATGGCGGTCTCGGGCAGACCGTCGAGCGGATCGGTGCGCAGCACCGAGGAGCGCACCTTCAATTGCGGCAGGCGGATGCCGGCGCCGCGGGCGAGCAGGCTGGTCCAAGCCCCGGCCGCATAGATCACCGTCTTGCAGCGGATGCGGCCATGCTCGGTGACCACGGCCGAGACGCGGCCGGCGGTGGTCTCGACGCCGCGCACCGCGCAGCCCTCGCGCACGATCGCGCCCTTGCGCCGTGCCGACGCGACGATCGCCGGCACCGCCTTCTGCGGCTCCGCCCGCCCGTCCGAGGCCGAATAGAGCCCGCCCGCATAGGAACGGCCGCCGGGGAAGAGTTCGGCCATCTCGGCCCGGGAGAGCAGGCGCGTGTCGAGCCCGTTCGGGCGCGCGCAGTCGTTCAGCCACTGTTCCCGGCGGGCGACATCGGCCTCGGTCTCGCAGGAATAGCAGATGCCGGAATGGCGGAAGCCGGTCTCGCCGTTGATGCGCCGGTCCATGCCGTCCCACAGCCGGATCGCGTGGTCGACCAGCGGCACCTCGCGCGGGTCGCGGCCGGTGACGCGGCACCAGCCCCAGTTCCGGCTCGACTGCTCGCCGGCCAGCACGCCCTTCTCGCAGAGGACCGTCGGGATGCCGGCCTCGGCCAGCCAGAGCGCCGCCGAGGCGCCGATGATGCCGCCGCCGACGACGACCACCTCGGTCTCGGGCGGCAGGGCGTGGTCGGTCTCGGCGGCGTCGATCGTCGGTCCCATCGTGTCCGGTCCGTCCTGTGCTTTGAGAGGCGCCGCGCGGTCAAAGGCCCGATCAGGCCCCGGCCTTGCGCTTCGCCTCGAAGATGTAGCCGAGGAAGTTGAGCAGCACCTGGGCGGCGAGGAAACCCGTGATTCCGCTGGGGTCGTATGCGGGCGCGACTTCGACCAGGTCGATGCCGACCACCGCGTGACGCCCGGCCACCGCCTGCAGGATCTCCATCACCTCGTAATAGAGGAAGCCGCCATGGCTGGGCGTGCCGGTGCCGGGCGCGATCGACGGGTCGAAGCCGTCGATGTCGATGGTCACATAGACCCGCGCGCCGGCCGGAATGGTCGCCAGCACGGCGTCGCGGCCAGCCTTGCGCACTTGGCGCACCGACAGGATGGTCGAGCCGCGCGACCGGGCGTCCTCGTAGCCCTCGCGCGCCGTCGAGGAGACGTTGCGGATGCCGATCTGGGTCAGTCCGGCAACATGGGCCTGCTCGGCGGCGCGACGCATCGGGTTGCCGTGGCCTTCCGTCACGCCGTGGCGCACGTCGACGAAATCGAGATGGGCGTCGATCTGCAGGATGTGGATCGGCCCATGCTCCGAGAAGGCGCGGATGCAGGGGATGTTGATGGCATGGTCGCCACCGAGCACCACCGGAAGGGCGCCGGTGGCGAGGATCTTGCGCACCGCCAGTTCGGCATTGGCGTGGCTGCGGACCGTGTCGGTATGGACGATGTCGGCGTCGCCGGCATCGACGATGCGGACCTGGTCGAGCGGCAGGTAGGTGGCGTCGTCCTCGTGGTCGTAGGCGCCGCCATGGCCGAAGGAGAACAGCGTCGAGGCCTCGCGGATGGCGCGCGGCCCGAAGCGGGCGCCGGACCGGTACTGGGTGCCCATGTCGTAGGGGATGCCGAGCACCGCCACGTCGGCGTCGATGGCGTCCCAGTCGGTGACGATGGGGCGCTTGCCGAAGGTGCAGTGACCGACGAAGGGCAGGTCGAGGCGGCCCTTTTCGTAGCCGTGGCTCATGGGATGGGGCTCCGGGATGGGGGATCAGCGGCCGCGCGCGAGGCGCTCCGAGCGGCGGCGCAGCAGTTCGAGCGTCGTCATCAGGAGGGCGGCGAAGACGATCAGGAAGGTGGCGGCGGCGGTGATGGTCGGCGAGATCTGCTCGCGGATGCCTGAGAACATCTGCCGCGGCAGCGTCCGCTGCTCGGGGCTGGCCAGGAACAGCGCGACGACGACTTCGTCCCAGGAGGTGACGAAGGCGAACAGCGCGCCGGAGACCACGCCCGGCGCGATGATCGGCAGGGTGACGATCCGGAACACTGTCCAGGGCGCGGCGCCGAGGCTGGCGGCGGCGCGGGTCAAGGAGCGGTCGAAGCCGGTCAGCGTCGCCGTCACGGTGATCACCACGAAGGGCGTCGACAGCGCCGTATGGGCGAGGATCAGGCCGAGATAGCTGTTGTTGAGGCCGACCAGCGCATAGGCGAAATACATCGCCACCGCGGTGATCACCACGGGCACGACCATCGGAGAGATCAGGATCGACATGATCAGCCCGCGATAGGGCAGGTTGCCGCGCGACAGGCCGAGGGCGGCGAGCGTGCCGAGCGTGGTCGCCAGCAGCGTCGAGGCGAAGCCGACGATGGCGCTGTTCTTGATCGCCACCACCCAGCGCTCGTTGCCGAAGAAGTCCTCGTACCAGCGCAGGGACAGACCCGGCAACGGATAGGTGAACCACGGCTCGCTCGAGAAGGAGAGCGGCACGATGACCAGGATCGGCGTCACCAGGAAGACGAAGACCAGGACGCAGAAGCCGAGATAGGCGGCGTGGGTCAGGCGCTCGCCGCGCGAGGCATAGGACGGAAGAGCCATGACGCTACCCGAGCTTGACCTTGTCGATGCCGACGAGGCGGTTGAAGATCGCGTAGAACACCATAGTGACCGCCAGCAGCACGGCACCGAGCGCCGAGGCCTGGCCCCAATTGAGCTCGCGGTTGGTGTAGAGCGCGACGAAATAGCTGATCATCTGGTCGAGCGGTCCCCCGACCAGCGCCGGGGTGATGTAGTAGCCGAGCGACAGGATGAAGGTGAGCAGGCAGCCAGCGCCGACGCCCGGCAGGGTCTGCGGCATGTAGACCCGCGTGAAGGCATAGACCGGGCCGGCGCCGAGCGAACGCGCGGCGCGCATATGGGCCGGCGAGATGCCCTTCATCACGCTGTAGATCGGCAGCACCGTGAACGGCAGCTGGATATGGGTCATCGCCAGGACGGTGCCGAAGCGATTGTAGATCAGCTGGATGCGCTCATCGAGCAGACCGAGCCAGACCATCACGTCGTTGAGCACGCCGTTGGTCTGCAGGAGCACCACCCAGGCGGTGGTCCGCACCAGGATCGAGGTGGTGAAGGGCAGCAGCACCAGGAGCATCAGGAGATTGGCGTGGCGCGGCGGCAGGCTCGCCAGCAGATGGGCGATCGGATAGCCGAGCACCAGCGTCGAGACCGTCACCAGGAGGCTGATCCAGAGCGTGCGGAACAGCACGTCGAGGAAGATCGCCTGATCGGGCACCTGCCGGGTCAGGGCTCCGGTCTGGTCGAGGCGCAGGTCGACGGCGGAAAGCAGGTAGAAGGCGGTCATCGGCTGGCCGATCCGCTTCAGGGCCGACCAGAAGACCGGATCGGTCCATTGCGGGTCGCTCTTCTCGAAGACCGGCTTCCACGGGCCGCCGGCCGGAGCGCGCTCCAACTCGCGGCCGACCTTCAGGAATTTCGAGCGGGCGCCGGGGATCTCGTAGTTGACGCGCTTGCCGACCAGGCCGGTCGTGCGTGCCTTCTGGGCGGCGATCAGGTCGGCGGCGAGTGCGGCGAAGACCGGTTCGTCGGGAACCCCGCCCTGGGTCCAGCCCTTCATGGCCGCGACCGTCGCCGGCAGGGTCTCGGCCACCTCCGGATTGTCGATCGCCCGGTAGAGCATGAAGCCGAGCGGGATGCAGAAGCTGGCGACGATGAACAGGAGCAGCGGCGCGACCAGGGCGAACGAGACCAGCCGGCTGCGGCGCTCCGCCCGGGCGAGGCTCGCCTTCAGCGATAGGCCGTCCGGTCCGAGACCGGCGGCAAGGGCGGAGGCGGTCGTTGCGGTCATTCCGGTCCTCGGTCGCCCGGCGGGGCGGGATGCGGATGGGGAGGCCGGCCCGGGCCGCAACGATGGGCGGTCCGGGCCGTCGAAGGCGTCGCACGGGACGGCCCGTCAGTTCGGGCGCGTCATCCGATCACTGGGCGAGCCAGGTGTTGAAGCGCTTGCGCAGTTCCTCGCCGTTGTCGCCCCAGAAGACCGGGTCGTTGGCGAGCGCGGTCTTGGCGTTTTCCGGCGCGGTCGGCAGATCCTTGAGGATGTCCGGCGCGATATGCGGCGTGGCGGCGGCGAGCGCCGGGCCGTAGGAGATGTACTTGGTCTGCTCGGCCTGCTGCTCGGGCGAGGAGGCGAACTGCAGGAAGGCATAGGTGGCGTCGAGGCTCTTCACGCCCTTCGGGATCGCCCAGAGATCCCAATCCTGCAACTGGCCGTCCCAGACGATCTTGAAGTTGCGCTTGTCGGTCTTGTTGGCGCCGAAGATGCGGCCGTTCCAGGCGGTCGCCATCACCACCTCGCCGGAGGCGAGCAGCTGCGGCGGCTGCGCGCCGGCCTCCCACCAGACGACGTCCTTCTTGACGGTGTCGAGCTTCTTGAAGGCGCGATCGACGCCCTCCTTGGTCTTAAGCACCTCGTAGACCTTGTCGACCGGAACGCCGTCGGCCATCAGGGCGAATTCGAGATTGCCGAACGGGGTCTTCTGCAGGGCCCGCTTGCCCGGCCACTTCTTGGTGTCGAACAGGTCCGCGATGGTCTTCGGGCCGTCCTTGATCTTGTCGGCGTCATAGGCGTAGATCGTCGAATAGATGATCGTCGGCACGGCGCATTCGAAGGTCGAACCCTTCACGAACTTGTCCTTGCCGCCGAACTTGGAATAGTCGATCGGCAGCAGGATGCCTTCGTCGCAGCCCTGCTGGGCCGTCGCGGCATCGACGTCGATGGCGTCCCAGGTGGTCTTGCCGGATTCGACCATGGCGCGGATCTTGGAGATCTCGCCGTTATATTCTTCCTGCGTGATTTTGATCTTGGTCTTCGCCGTATAGGGCTTGAAATAGGCCTCGTCCTGGCTCTTCTGATAGGCCCCGCCCCAGGAGGTGATGGTCAGATCCTGGGCGAGGGCCGAACCCGCGCCGAGGGTCAGCGCCGCCAACGCCAGGGCGGCCGTGCGGATGGTCGTCTTGGACATGAATTCAGTTCCCCTTTGAAGGCCCCGAAGGGCGCGCGCTGCATATCGAGCCGGTTGAGGCCGGCATTCTCCCGAGCGGCACGGGCCCGCGCCCGTGCCGGATTCAACCGACGGCGTCGAGCGCCCGGCAATCGTCCGGGCGCCAGCCGATGCGGACCGGCGCACCGACGGCGAGGGACGGCCGGTCGTCGGAATTGTGGACCTTGACGACGAAGTCGCTGACGCCGCCGAAGGCGACGCGCACCCGCAGATGGTCGCCATGGAAGATCAGTTCCTCGACCGTGGCGTCGAACAGGTTCGCGACCGCGCCCGGCGCCGGATCGATGCGCACCCGCTCGGGACGGATCGACAACGTCGAGCGCGCCCCTACGGTCGCCTGCTCGACGGCGGTCGCCAGGATCGCCGTGCCGTCGTCGAGCCGGACGCGGCATTGGCCGCCCTCGCGCTGCTCGACCGTGCCGGTCATGCGGTTGTTCTCGCCGATGAACTGGGCCACGAAGGAGTTGGACGGGCGCTCGTAGATCTCGTCCGGCGGCGCCACCTGCTGGATCGCGCCCTCATTGAAGACGGCGACCCGGTCCGACATGGTCAGGGCCTCGGACTGGTCGTGGGTGACGTAGACCACCGTGACGCCGAGCCGCTCGTGGATGTGGCGGATCTCCATCTGCATGTGCTCGCGCAGCTGCTTGTCGAGCGCGCCGAGCGGCTCGTCCATCAGCACCAGCTTCGGTTCGAAGACGAGGGCCCGGGCGAGCGCCACGCGCTGCTGCTGGCCGCCGGAGAGCTGGCCGGGGCGCCGCGCCGTGAACGAGGTCAGGTGCACCATGTCGAGGGCGCGCTTGACGCGCTCGAAGATGGCGGGCCCGGCCACGTCGCGCACCCGGAGCGGGAAGGCGACATTCTCGGCGACGGTCATGTGCGGAAAGAGCGCATAGTTCTGGAACACCATGCCGATGTCGCGCTTTTCGGGCGGCACCCGGTTGAGCGGCCGGCCGTCGAGCGTGATGGTGCCGTGGGTCGGCGCCTCGAAGCCGGCCAGCATCATCAGAGAGGTCGTCTTGCCCGAGCCGGACGGCCCCAGCAGTGTCAGGAACTCGCCGCGGGCGATTTCGAGGTTGAGGTTCTTCACGACCAGCGTTTCGCCGTCGTAGGTCTTTTGGACGCCGGAGAATTCGACGAAGGGATCCGTCCTGTTCACCCTGAAGGTCCCCGATCCTGAATTGCGGGATGCTCGATCCCAGGGGTGGCGAGACGCGTCGGCCGGCCGGATCGTCCGGTCGTCGGTTGCGTTCACGGCCACACGCATTGCATCTTGCATGCCATTCGGCCCTTCACGCTCAATCATATCGGGAGACCCACCAATCGAGGGACCCGACGACTTGAGCGCGAGCATGCCGGACACTCGTGCGTCCGGCGAAATGAGAATCTTAAATCTCCCGATAAGCGTTCGATATTCAGCGGTTTTTGGGACATTTCCGCCGTTTTACTCGGCCTCATCGGGCGGCACCGAGCGCACATCGCTTGGGCAACCGGGCGGCCGATTCCGGCGAAACCCAGCGGTCCTGCCGCAAGGGGACGGACCGGCCGCCGACGCGGTTGCATAGAATCCGGGCATCGCACGGCCTGCCGCTTTGGCTTGCACGTGACGCCGGCCCGTGATGACATCGGGACGACCGGAGACGCCCATGCGCAACATCCCGACCGACCTTCTCAGGGCTTTCGTGACCGTGATCGACCTGAAGGGCTATACCCGCGCGGGCGAGCGGCTCGGGCGGTCCCAGCCGGCCATCAGCCTGCAGATCAAGCGGCTGCAGGATCTGATCGGGGCGCCGTTGTTCGAGAAGGATTCCGGCGGCACGCTTCTGACCGAGAACGGGCAACTGGTCGCCAACTATGCGCGCCGCATCCTGTCGCTGAACGACGAGCTGGTGGTCAAGCTGTCGCGCCGGCAACTCGGCGGGCGGCTGAAGATCGGCCTGCCGAACGACTATGCCGACCATTTCCTGCCGCTGCTGCTCGCCGACCGGCGTGCCCGCAACGACGGCGCCGGCTTCGATGTCGTGTGCGATCTCTCGGCCAATCTGTTCGCGGCCTTCCGCGAGGGTGGGTTCGACCTGATCGTCGCCATGTCGGAGGGCAGCGCCGCAGAGGGCGCCTGGATGTCCTGGCGCCAGCCGCTGTCTTGGGTCGGGCTGCCGGACGAGGCGGTCGACGAGGACGGTGTCCTGCGGCTGGTCGCCTATCCGGAGGGCTGTCTCTACCGCCGGGCCATGCTGGCGGCTTTGCAGCGCGACGGCCGCGCCTACGACATCGTCTATACCAGCCCGAGCCTGGCCGGGCTGGAGGCCGCGCTGACCACCGGCTTCGGCGTCACCGCCTTCTCGCGCGACATCCTGCCGCCGAAACTGGTCGGCCTCGCCCACCCCACCGCAGGGATGCCGGTACTGACCGATCTGGTCGCCGGCATCTATCTCCGCCCCGGCAAGACGTCGGCCCATGTCGAATCGCTGGCCGCACGGATCGCCGACCTGTTCGCCGCCTCGTCGCACGACATGGTGGCGTGACCGTCTTTAGGGCCGCTCAGAATCCGAACCGCTCCTTCATCAGGCCCCAGGCGAGCGCGGTCTTGACGCCGATCGGCCAGAACGGATGGAACCGCATCGGGGTGATCGGCGTGACCGGCAGCGGCAGGTCCTCCGGCCGGGCGCCGGCGACGCGGTCGGCGAGGATCCGGCCCATCGCGGTCGCCATGGCGACGCCGCGGCCGTTGTAGCCGAGGCCGATATGGAGGGTCGGTGCCGGCTCGTGCAGGTGCGGCAGATGGTCGGCCGTGACCGCGACGCGCCCGTTCCAGACCTGACGCCACTCCGCCGCCCGGAGGGCCGGGAAGAGTTCCAACGCGTGGGCGACGAGGCCGCGATAGTCGGCCGGATCCGCACTGTCGCGCAGCACGCTGCGGCCGCCCATCAGGAAGCGCCCGTCGGCGTCGAGCCGGTAATAGGCATAGCGCGCCGAGATCTCGTAGAGCACGGGCCGCGCCGGCAGGATCGCGGCGGCGATCTCGGACGGCAGCGGCGCGGTCGCCGCGATGGCGCTGAAGACCGGTGCGACGGTCGCCTTCAGCCGCGGCCAGAGCCCGTCCGTGTAGCCGTTGGTGGCCAGCACGACATGATCGGCCGTGACCGTGCCGGTGGGGGTTGCGAGCCTCCAGCCGGTGCCGGCCGGGGCGAGACGGGTCACCGGTGCGCCGCTCGCCACCGTCGCGCCGGCCCGGATCGCCGCTTCGGCCAGCCCCCGGGCATAGCCGAGCGGGTTGACGCTGCCGCCGCGCCGGTCGAGCGAGGCGCCCCGATAGGCCTCGGTGCCGGTGGCGGCCGCCGCAGCCGGTCCGTCGAGCCATTCGACCGGGGCCCGCCGTCGCGCCCAGCCCTCGACTGAAGCGCGCACCGAGCGTTCGGAACGGTCGTTGACGGCTGCCCGAAGGGTGCCGCCGCGGATGGCCTCGCAGGCGATCGCGTGTCGGGCGATCAGGTCGAAGACCAGGTCGGGCGCGCTGCCGCCGAGTGCCGCCATGGCGCCGCCGCGTTCCGGGCCGAAGGCGCCTTCCAGTTCGTCCGGTTCCCATTTGAGGCCGGGGTTGACCTGCCCGCCATTGCGCCCCGAAGCGCCCCAGCCGGGTTCGTGGGCCTCCAGAACCAACGCCTCGATGCCGCGTTCGGCCAGATGCAGCGCGGTCGAAAGGCCCGTGAAGCCGCCGCCGACGATCGCCACCGAGGTCCGGCGATCGCCGTCGAGCCGGGTTTCCGGCGGTGCCGGCCGGGCGGTTTCGGCATAGAGGGAGGCGGGCAATGGCTGTCGGGTCGGCGCGGTCATGCGGATGTCCATCATCGGGCCGGGGCGGCCGTCAAGCGTGAAGACCGCCCCTCGCAAGGCCCGTGCCGGCCGCCCGTCGGCCGACGCAATCCAGCCGGCCGACCAAGCCCCGGCGGCCAACTTCGCCCCGGCGGTCGATGCCGCCTTGGCGGCCCGCGCCACTCTGGCGGCCAGCGCCGCTCTGGCGCCCGACGTCGCGTTCAGGCGCGCAGGATGTTGTGCGCCGGACCGAACGGGAAGCCGGTGATGTTCTCGGCGCCGGTCTCGCGGATGACCAGGATGTCGTGCTCGCGGTAGCCGCCCGCCCCCGGCAGGCCTTCCGGGATCGACAGCATCGGCTCCATCGAGACGACCATGCCGGGCGCCAGCACGGTGTCGATGTCCTCGCGCAGTTCCACCCCGGCCTCGCGGCCGTAATAGTGGCTGAGCACGCCGAAGGAATGGCCGTAGCCGAAGGAGCGGAAGCCGAGCAGGCCGTGCTGGCGATAGATCTCGTTCAGCTCGCGGGCCACGTCCGAGCAGCGCGCGCCCGGCCGGATCAGTTCGAGGCCGCGCCGGTGCACCGCGCAGTTGATCTCCCAGATGCGCAGATGCTCGTCGGAGGCGTGTTCGCAGAACAGCGTCCGCTCCAGCGCCGTGTAGTAGCCGGCGATCATCGGGAAGCAGTTGAGCGACAGGATGTCGCCCGGCTGCACGGCGCGCGAGGTGACCGGATTGTGGGCGCCGTCGGTGTTGATGCCGGACTGGAACCAGACCCAGGTATCCATCAGTTCGGCATGCGGGAAGGTGCGGGCGATCTCGCGCACCATGGCCTGCGTCCCGGCGAGCGCGACCTCGTGCTCGCGCACGCCGGCCCGGACCGCATTGCAGACCGCGGCGCCGCCGAGATCGGCGATGCGCGCGCCCTGGCGGATCAGCGCGATCTCCTCGTCGGATTTCAGCGTCCGCATCCACATGGTCGGCTTGCCGAGATCGACGAACTCGGCGCCCGGGAAGGCCTCCTGCATGGCCTTGTAGAAGTCGAGATTGATGTGGTCGAACTCCAGGCCGATCCGCTTCGCGGCGGGGAGCTCCTGCTGCAGCGCATGGAAATAGTTGTCCCGGCGCCAGTCCGTATAGGTGATGTTGTCGCCGAAGCTGCGGCGATAGGGCTGGCCGGCATCGATGCCGGCCGTCACTGTGACCGCCCTGGCGTCGGTGACGACGAGCGCGTAGCGGCGGCCGAAGGAGCAGTAGAGGAAGTCGGAATAGTAGTTGATGTTGTGGTAGCTGGTCAGGATCGCCGCATCGAGCTTGAGATCGGCCAGCACCGCGCGCAGCCCGTCCTGGCGCCGCTGCATCTCGCCGGCCGAGAAGGTCGGCACGACCTTCTCGCCATTATGCATGGTCTGGAGGCGGCGCAGTTCGTTCGGCACATGCAAGGTCGTTTCGATCGGAGCGTTCATCGGCCCATCCATCGCGGTTGATGGCCCGGATGCTATCGGCACTCCCGCCCCGCCCGCGATTTGAAGTGCCTATGCGGCCATTAATTCGGGCCCGGCACGGACCGTTTGCCGCGCGTCAGCCGCCATGGGCCTCCAGGAAGGCCTCGACCGACAGGGCGCGGAACTGCGGCAGGGCCGCATGCAGGCGCTCGTGGCTCCAGTCCCACCAGGCGAGCGCCTGCAGCCGATCGGCAATCGCCTCGGGAAAGCGGCGCTTGACGACACGCGCTGGGACGCCGGCGACGATCGTGTAGGGCGCGACATCCTTGGTCACCACCGCCCCGGCCGCCACCACCGCGCCGGTACCGATGCTCCGGCCCGGCAGAATGACGGCGCCATGGCCGATCCAGACATCGTGGCCGAGCGTGACCGGCTGGGAGCGGCGCCAGTCGAAGAAGGCGTCCTCGTCCGGCTCGCCCGGAAAATAGGCCGAGGCGCGGTAGGTGAAATGCGCCTGCGTGGCCCGGTGCATCGGATGGTTGCCGGGGTTGATCCGGGTCATCGCGGCAATCGAGCAGAACTTGCCGATCCGCGTGTAGATGACGTTGGAATCGTTGACCACGTAGGAATAGTCGCCGAGCGTGCTCTCGGCGAACAGCGTGCGGGCGCCGATCTCGGTATAGCGGCCGAGATCGGCATCGCGCACGGCGGCGGTCGGGTGGATCAGCGGCTCGAGGCCGAGGGTCTTGGACATGGCGAGGCTCCGTCGGGGGCCCGCGCTGTGCACCCCTCCGATGACGCAGGCATGACACCCGCCGGCAGGCGGCCGCAGGCGAACGGCGATGCCGTCACGAAAGCGTTGCCGAGCGCGGGTAGCTGTTGGTCCCGACCAAACGGGTCCGGGAGACTGCCATGCTCGTCATCGAAGGCCTGACGCGACGTTTCGGCACCAAGGCTGCCGTCGACGACGTGTCGCTGGAGATCCCGGCCGGCAGTTTCGTCGGCGTGATCGGCCGGTCCGGCGCCGGCAAGTCGACGCTGCTCAGGCTGATCAACCGCCTGAACGATCCGACCGCCGGGCGGATCCGCTTCGGCGATCGCGACGTGACCGCGCTCGGCGGCGCGGCGCTCCGGGCCTGGCGGGCCGATTGCGCCATGATCTTCCAGCAGTTCAACCTGGTCGGCCGGCTCGACGTGCTGACCAACGTGCTGCTCGGCCGCCTCAACAAGGTCTCGACCGGCACCTCCGTGCTGCGCCTGTGGAGCGCGGACGACCGGGCCATCGCGCTGTCGGCCCTCGACAGCTTCGACATGGGCAGCTTCGCGCATCAGCGCGCCGAGAGCCTTTCTGGCGGCCAGCAGCAGCGCGTCGCCATCGCCCGCGCGCTCGTCCAGGAGCCCAAGATCCTGCTCGCCGACGAGCCGATCGCCTCGCTCGATCCGCGCAACACCAAGCTGGTCATGGATGCGCTGCAGCGCATCAACAAGGAATTCGGCATCACCGTCCTGTGCAACCTGCATTCCCTCGACCTGGCGCGCGCCTATTGCGACCGGCTCGTCGGCATGGCGGCCGGCAAGGTGGTGTTCGACGGCCGGGGCTTCGACCTGACCGACGACGTGGCGCGCCGCCTGTACGGGCTGGAAGCCGGCGACGTGGTCGACGAGACGGTCCCGACGGCGCCCGTGGCCGCGCGCGAAAAGGCCTTTGCCTGACGCAGGCCCCCATCCGACCCCTTCGATTTCTGCCGATCCCCAAAGGAGATCCGAACCCATGATCAATCGTCGCGCCGTTCTCGGCACCCTCGCCGCCACGCTCGCCTTCGCGGCCAGCCCCGCCGTCGCACAGGACTGGAAGGCCAAGTATCCCGAGCTGGTCTTCGCCATCATCCCGTCCGAGAACGCTTCCGGCGTGACCGACCGCTTCCAGCCGTTCATGGACTATCTGTCGCGCGAGATCGGCACCAAGGTCACCCTGCGCGTCGCCCAGGACTATGCGGCCCTGATCGAAGGCCAGAAGGCCGGCCAGATCCATATCGGCTACTACGGCCCGTCCAGCTTCGCCCGCGCGCTGATGACCGGCTCGAAGATCGACGCCTTCGCCATCGAAGTCTCCAAGGGCGGCGTCAAGGGCTACTACTCCGTCTTCTACGTGAAGAAGGACAGCCCCTACACCAAGATCGAAGACCTGAAGGGCAAGAATCTCGGCCTGGTCGACCCGAACTCGACCTCGGGCAACAACGTCCCGCGCTTCGCGCTCAACAAGATGAAGATCGATCCGGACGCCTTCTTCAGCAAGGTCGTCTATACCGGCAGCCATGAGAACGCCGTCATCGCGCTCGGCCAGGGCACCGTCGATGTCGCCGCCAACTGGTGGAACGCGGAAGACGATTCCAACCTGACCCGGATGGCCGCCAAGAACATGGCCAAGGTCGAGGATTTCCGGATCATCTTCAAGTCCGACATGATCGTGAACTCGCCGATCGCCTATCTGTCCGACATGCCGGAAGATCTGAAGGCGAAGATTCGCGATGCCTTCATGAACGCGGCCAAGAAGGACAAGGCCGCCTTCGACCGCATCTCGGACGGCAAGAACGAGCCCTACGAGCCGACTGACAACAAGGCCTACCAGCCGATCGTCGACCTCAACAAGTTCGTCGACGAGCTGCGCAAGAAGAAGGCCTCGTGAGATTGCGTTCCGCGCCAAAGCCCCGGCGCGGTGCGATCTTTTCAGCAGAATATTGCTCGATCGAAATTGCAGACGGCGGGTCCTGACGGGCCCGCCCACCTTCCGCGGCCGGTGGCTTGGCCCGCCGGTCGCCCTTCCCGTCAGGCCGCCCCGGCCTCGGCCGAACCGACGAACCGGATCCATGCGCGCCGACACCCTGCCCCGCCTCGATCCCACCGTCCGCGACCGTCTGGAACGCGGCTATCTGTATGCCACCGCAGCACGGCGCCGCCGGATGCTGGTCGGTTTCGGCCTGCTGGTGGTGTCGATCCTGCTGGCCGGCTGGATCGCCGAGGTTCAGCCCGCGAAGTTCTTCGCCAATTTCGGCAGCTTCACGAAATACATCCACGACATCCTGCCGGTCCTGCATCTCGATGCCGCCGATACCGGCATCGCCGAATGGTATTGGGGCTGGAAACGCTGGCTGAGGCTGCTCGGCGAGACCCTGCTGATCGCCTATGTGGGCACGCTGGTCGGGGCGCTCGGCGCCTTCCTGCTGTCCTTCCTGGCGGCCGGCAATCTGGTCCGCTCGCCGGGCCTGCGCTTCGCCGCCCGCCGCTTTCTCGAATTCTGCCGCACGGTTCCCGAGATCGTTTTCGCGCTGATCTTCGTGGTCGCCTTCGGGCTCGGGCCGGTGCCCGGCGTCCTGGCCATCGCCATCCATACGATGGGGGCGCTCGGCAAGCTCTTTTCCGAAGTCGTCGAGAATATCGACATGAAGCCGGTCGAAGGTCTCGTCTCGACGGGCGCCGGTTTCGTCGAGACCGTCCGCTTCGCCGTCCTGCCGCAGGTCATGACCAACTATGCCAGCTACATGCTGCTGCGCTTCGAGGTCAATGTTCGCGGCGCGGCCATCATGGGCTATGTCGGCGCGGGCGGCATCGGACAGGATCTGCTCGAGGCGATCCGCAAGTTCTACTACACCGACGTGAGCGCGATCCTGCTCATGATCATCATCACCGTGGTGGCGATCGACATGCTGACCGAAACCCTGCGGCATCGCGTTCTCGGCGCGGAGGGCGCTCGATGACCGCGCCGGTCCTGCCGCAGAGCCCCTTCTCCGATCGCCATTTCGATCGCGCCGCCATCATGGCGCGCTACCCCGGCGAATTCCCCGCCGCGGGCTTTGCCCCGGCGACCGCGCTGGCCGCCCTGGTGGCGATCGGCGGCATCGTGGCGTCCCTGGTCATCGTCGCCGGGGTCACGCCCGGGGCGTTCGGCCTTGCCGTGATCGCGGCCGGCCAGTCGATCGTCGGCGGGCTGGGCGAAGCCGGGCAGGCCCTTGCGGCGGCGGCCGCGCTCTTCGCCGGCGACCTTTCGGCGGCTGGAGGCGCCCTGGCGTCGGGCCTCGGCACCCTGATCACCCGCGTCGCCGCACCGCTCGGCTTTGCGGCGGTCGTGCCGTTCATGCTCTACGTCCTGTTCGTGGTGGTCGATGCCTTTCGGGCCTCCGGATCGAGCCGGGCGCTGACGCTCCTGATCTTCGGGGTGCTGGTCTCGCTCCTGATCGTCGGCCTCGGCGTGATGGGCTTTTCGATCGCGCGGATCGCGGCCGGGATGTCGCAGCTCGGCGTCTTCGCCAAGCTGATGCTGCCGCCCGACTGGGGATCGTCCGGAAAGCTGGCGCTCTACCTCCATGCCCTCGGCGAGACCCTGGCGATCGCCTTCCTGGGCACGCTGATCGCCGCCACGCTGGCCTTTCCGTTCGGCTTCCTGGCCGCACGCAATGCTGTCCCGGTCTGGCTCCTGCGCTTCGTCACAAGGCGGACCTTCGATACGCTGCGCGGCGTCGACACGCTGATCTGGGCGCTGATCTGGATCAACGTCGTCGGCCTCGGCCCCTTTGCGGGCGTGCTCGCCATCGTGTCGTCGGACTTCGGCGCCTTCGGCAAGCTCTTTTCCGAAGCGATCGAGACCGCGGACCGCAAGCCCGTCGAGGGCGTCCTGTCGACCGGCGGCTCGCGCCTGCACGCGGTGCGCTTCGGCATTCTGCCGCAGATCCTGCCGGTGATCCTGAGCCAGGTGCTCTACTACTTCGAATCCAACACCCGCTCGGCGACCATCATCGGCATCGTCGGGGCCGGCGGCATCGGCCTGCACCTGTCCGAGTCCATCCGGACGCTGGAATGGCAGCAGGTCTCCTTCCTGGTGCTGATGGTCCTGGTCACCGTCGCGGTGATCGACACGCTGTCGCAGCGCCTGCGCTTCGCCATCATCGGCGAGCGTCGGGCAGTGTGAAACCGGCCTTCCGTCATCGCAACGTCATGGCAAGGCGGCAAACCCGTCGCGCCGAACGGAGAGGGCGATGACAGGTTCCGCAATCGATTCCGAGACCGCCGCCCGCCGGCGCGCCATGGCGGCCTTCGCGGCGGCCACCCCGGCCGAACTCGCCGCAGCCTTCGATGCCGACACGATCGCCGGCGCGCGCGACCTGCGCCCGGCCGAGGCCGGCCTGGTCATGGTGCGTGGCCGGATCGGCGGCGGCGGATCGGCCTTCAATCTCGGCGAGGCGACGGTGGCGCGGGCCAGCATCCGGCTCGCCGACGGCCAGACCGGCCACGCCTACCGGCTCGGCCGCGACGTGGCCGCCGCCCGTCTCGCCGCGATCGCGGACGCGCTCTGGCAGGACCCCGCCCGACGCCCGTCGATCGAAGCGGCCCTCGTCGCCCCCGTCGAGGCCCGCCTCGCCGCTGCCGACGACGCGGCCTCCCGCCGGGCCGCCGCAACCCGGGTCGACTTCTTCACCATGGTCCGCGGCGAGGATTGAGACCGTCATGACCGCGATCGTATCCGCGGCCGGGTTCGAGAACCCGGTTCACGAAGCCCAGGCCACCTTCAGGGCGGCGATGCGGGCTCTTGCCGAGCCCGGGCTTGCCCAGGCGGTGACGCCGGCCCTCCTGGCGCCCCCGCCGCTGCAGCCGGCGACGGCCGCGCTCCTGCTCGCGCTCGCCGATTTCGAAACGCCGATCTGGCTCGATCCGGCGGCCTTGGCGATGGACGGGCTGGCCGATTTCCTGCGCTTCCAGACCGGCGCGCCGATCGTCGCCGATCCGTCGCGCGCCGCCTTCGGGGTGATCACCGACGCGGCCGCCTTCGACGGGCTCGACAGGTTCGCCCAAGGCACGCTCGACTATCCGGACCGCTCGACGACGCTGATCCTCCAGGTCGACGCACTGGCCGCCGAGGGCGCATTCGAGTTGTCCGGCCCGGGCATCGCGGGCCGGCGGCGGCTGGGCGTGACGCCGGCGATACCCGGGCTCGCACGCGCGCTGGCCGGAAATCACGAGATGTTTCCGCGCGGTGTCGACCTGCTGCTGGTCGCCGGCGACACCGTCGTCGGCCTGCCGCGGTCCACGCGCGTCACGGAGGATGCGGCATGTATGTAGCCGTCAAGGGCGGCGAACGGGCGATCGACAATGCCCATCGCCTGCTCGCCCACGAGCGCCGCGGCGACCCGGCCATTGCCGAGATCGCGCCCGAGCAGATCGCCGGACAATTGACCCTGGCGGTCGATCGCGTGATGGCCGAGGGCTCGCTCTACGATCCCGAGATCGCCGCCATCGCCATCAAGCAGGCCCGCGGCGACCTGATCGAGGCGATCTTCCTGGTTCGCGCCTATCGCACCACCCTGCCGCGCTTCGGCTGCTCGCAGCCGGTCGATACCGGCGCCATGCAGGTCGTCCGCCGCGTTTCGGCGACCTACAAGGACCTGCCGGGCGGCCAGGTGCTCGGCCCGACCTTCGACTACACCCATCGGCTGATCGACTTCGATCTCGCCGGAACCACGACGCCCGCCGCCCCCGCGGAGGCAGCGGCACCGCTCGACCCGGCCCCGCATGTCACCGCATTGCTCGACGGCGAGGGCCTGATCGAAAGCAATCCCGACCGGGCGGCGGAGCCTGGCGACCTGACCCGCGAGCCGCTCGCCTTCCCGGCGGGCCGCGACCTGCGCCTGCAGGCGCTCGCCCGCGGCGACGAGGGCTTCCTGCTCGCGCTCGGCTATTCGACCCAGCGCGGCTACGGCCGCACCCATGCCTTCGCGGGCGAGATCCGCATCGGCGATGTCGAGGTCGAAGTCTTCGCCGAGGAGCTCGGCTTCGCGGTGCCGCTCGGCCGTCTGCGCGTGACCGAATGCGAGATGGTCAACCAGTTCAAGGGCTCGGCGACCGTGCCGCCGCAGTTCACGCGCGGCTACGGACTGACCTTCGGCCAGCTCGAACGCAAGGCCATGTCGATGGCGCTGGTCGATCGGGCCTTGCGCGCCGAGGATCTGGGCGAGGAGACCGGGTCTCCGGCGCAGGACCAGGAATTCGTCCTGTCGCATGTCGACAACGTCCAGGCGACCGGCTTCGTCGAGCACCTGAAGCTGCCGCACTATGTCGACTTCCAGGCCGAACTCGGCCTCGTCCGGCAGATGCGGCGCGAACAGGCGGCCGCGCAGACTGAAGCGGACGGGCGGGCCGAAGCGGACAAGCCGGCCGAAGCGGACGACCTGGCCGCCACGGCCGCCACCCTCGATCGGGAGGCCGCAGAATGACGGCAGCCGCCTACAATTTCGCCTATCTGGACGAACAGACCAAGCGGATGATCCGCCGCGCCATCCTGAAGGCGATCGCGATCCCGGGCTATCAGGTGCCCTTCGCCAGCCGGGAAATGCCGATGCCCTATGGCTGGGGCACCGGCGGCGTGCAGGTCACCGCCTCGATCCTCGGCCGCGACGACGTGCTGAAGGTGATCGACCAGGGGTCCGACGACACCACCAACGCGGTCTCGATCCGCAAGTTCTTCCAGAAGACCGCCGGTGTGGCGACCACCACGGCGACCGCCGAGGCGACCGTCATCCAGACGCGCCACCGCATCCCCGAGACCCCGCTGCAGGCCGGCCAGGTGCTGGTCTACCAGGTGCCGATCCCCGAGCCCCTGCGCTTCCTGGAGCCGCGCGAGACCGAGACGCGCAAGATGCATGCGCTGGCCGAATACGGCCTGATGCATGTCAAGCTCTACGAGGACATCGCGCGCCACGGCCATATCGCGACCACCTACGCCTATCCGGTGATGGTTGCCGGCCGCTACCTGATGGACCCCTCGCCGACGCCGAAATTCGACAACCCGAAGATGCACCGCTCCGCCGCCCTGCAGCTCTTCGGGGCCGGCCGCGAGAAGCGCATCTACGCGGTACCGCCGCATACCGAGGTGGTCAGCCTCGATTTCGAGGATCATCCTTTCGAGGTCAACCGCTTCGAGCAACCCTGCGCGCTGTGCGGTGCCGAGGGCGTCTATCTTGACGAGGTGGTGCTCGACGACCGCGGCGGGCGGATGTTCGTGTGCTCCGACACCGACCATTGCGAGACCCGGCAGGCCGCCGGCCACCGCGGCACGATGGCCTCGCCAATCGCCGCCGGAGAGGGAGGCCGCCGTGCCGACTGACGAAGCCCCGCTCCTGATGGCGCGCGGCGTCACCAAGCTCTATGGCCACCGCATCGGCTGCCAGGACGTGACCTTCGATCTCCATGCCGGCGAAGTGCTGGCGGTGGTCGGCGAATCCGGCTCCGGCAAGTCGACGCTGCTCTCCGTGCTGTCGACCCGGGCCGAGCCGAGCGCCGGGCGGATCGAATACCGCATGCGCGACGGCGTCGCCCGCGACCTGTTCCGGCTCAACGAGGCCGAGCGCCGGCTTCTGCTCCGCACCGATTGGGGCTTCGTGCATCAGGACCCGCGCGAGGGCCTGCGCATGGGCATCTCGGCCGGCGGCAATGTCGGCGAGCGGCTGATGGCGGTCGGCGAACGGCACTACGGCCGCATCCGCGAAACCGCGATCGACTGGCTCGGCCGGGTCGAGATCGACGAGAGCCGGATCGACGATACCCCGCGCGCCTATTCGGGCGGCATGCGCCAGCGCCTGCAGATCGCCCGCAACCTGGTCACCGCGCCGCGCCTCGTCTTCATGGACGAGCCGACCGGCGGGCTCGACGTGTCCGTCCAGGCGCGGCTGCTCGATCTCCTGCGCGGCCTGGTCGCCGATCTCGGCCTCGCCGCCATCGTGGTCACCCATGACCTGGCGGTCGCCCGCCTGCTGTCGCACCGGATCATGGTCATGCGCCACGGCCGGGTGATCGAGACCGGCCTGACCGACCAGGTGCTCGACGATCCGCGCGAGCCCTATACCCAGCTTCTCGTCGCCTCGGTGCTGACATGACCGCGATGCTGCGCCTCGAACGGGTCTCCAAGAGCTTCGTGATGCACCTGCAGGACGGCAAGGTGCTGCCGGTCGTCTCCGGCGTCAGCCTGGAGGTCGCTGCCGGCGAATGCGTCGTGCTCGGCGGCCCGTCTGGCGCCGGCAAGTCGTCGATCCTGAAGATGATCTACGGCAACTATCGCTGCGATTCCGGCCGCATCCTGGTCCGCGATCGCGACGAGACCGTCGACGTGGCGAGCGCCGAACCGCGTCGGATCGTGCGGCTGCGCCGGACCACGCTCGGCTATGTCAGCCAGTTCCTGCGCGCCATCCCGCGCGTCTCGGCGCTCGATCTGGTCGTCGCCGCCGCGCGCGACCAGGGCGTCGCGGCCGACGAGGCGGAGGCGCGCGCGCGCGGCCTGCTCGGCCAGCTCAACGTGCCGGAGCGGCTCTGGAGCCTGCCGCCGGCGACCTTCTCGGGCGGCGAACAGCAGCGCGTCAACATCGCCCGCGGCTTCGTCGGCGACCACGCCGTGCTGCTGCTCGACGAGCCGACCGCCTCGCTCGACGCGCGCAACCGGGCCGCCGTGGTCGACCTGATCCAGACCAAGAAGCGCCGCGGCGTCGCCCTGATCGGCATCTTCCACGACGAGGACGTGCGCGACCGCGTCGCCGACCGGATCGTCGACGTGACCGCCTTCGCGGCCGCCGCGGCGGCATGACCCCATCCGATGAGGAGCCCGACACCGTCATGCTGAAGAGAACCGACCCGACGGAGGCGCGGGGTTCGACCGCGCTCGCCGCCCGCCGCATCGTGCTCGGCGACCGCGAGATCGACGGGACGGTGGTGGTCGAGAACGGCACCATCGTGGCGATCGAGGAGGGCCGCGCGCTGTCCGGCGCCATCGACTGCGGCGCGGACGTGCTGATCCCGGGCCTTGTCGAACTGCATACAGACCATCTGGAGCCGCATTATTCGCCGCGCCCGAAGGTGTTCTGGAAGCCCTTCTCGGCCGTCATCGCCTATGACGCCCAGATCGCCGCCTCCGGCATCACGACGGTGTTCGACAGCCTGCGCGCCGGCTCCGACGGCGACCGCAATTCTTTGGCCGGCGGCCTGTTCGCGCTCGGCGAGGGCATCGAGCACGCCCGCGCGACCGGATTGCTGCGCGCCGACCATCACACCCATCTGCGCTGCGAGATCTGCTCCCACGACGTGGTCGAGATGGCGCGCGACTATGTCGAGCGCTTCGATGTCCGGCTGATCAGCCTGATGGACCACACGCCCGGCCAGCGCCAGTTCCGCGACGAGCAGAAGCTGCGCGACTATTACCGCGGCAAGGCGAGCAAGACCGAGGCCGAGCTCGACGTCTATATCGCCGCCCGCAAGGCGCTGCACGAGAGCCATCATGACGCCCATCGCCGGGCGCTGGTGGCGCTCGCCCACGAGGCCGGCGTCGCGCTCGCCAGCCACGACGACACCACCGAGGACCATGTCGCCGAATCGCTCGCCGACCGGGTCGCGATCGCCGAATTCCCGACCACGCTGGAGGCCGCCCGCGCCTCGCACGAGGCCGGCGTCGCGGTGCTGATGGGCGCCCCGAACGTGGTCCGCGGCGGCTCGCATTCCGGCAACGTCTCAGCCTTGGAACTGGCCGAGGCGGGCTTTCTCGACATCCTGTCGTCCGACTATGTCCCGGTCAGCCTGATCGAGGGCGCCTTCGGGCTCGCCGGCGTCGCGGCCATGGGCGGTCTGCCCGGCGCGATCCGCACCGTCACGGCCGGCCCGGCCCGGGCGACCGGGCTCGACGACCGCGGCGAGATCGCCCTCGGCAAGCGCGGCGATCTTGTCCGCGTCGCCCTGCACGGCGATCATCCGGTCGTGCGGGAGGTCTACCGGCTGGGGCGGCGCGTGGCGTGATCGGACGTTCGGACGGCAATGGCAACGCGATCGAAGCCGACGGCGGGCCCTGCGTGATCGCCGTGGCGTCGAGCCCGGTGCACGGCTTCTCCAAGGCGGTCCTGCCGCGCATCGCGCTCGTTGCCGGGCTCGGCGTCGCCGGCGACGCCCATGGGGGTGAGACCGTCAAGCATCGTTCGCGCGTCCGGGTCGATCCGACCGCGCCGAACTGGCGCCAGGTCCACCTGCTGGCGGCCGAACTGCTCGACGAACTCGCGGCGGCCGGCCATCCGGTCGCGCCCGGCGCTCTCGGCGAGAACATCCTGACGCGCGGCCTCGATCTGATCGCCCTGCCGGTCGATACGCGCCTTCTCTTCCCGTCCTGGGCCGCACTGCGGATCACCGGCCTGCGCAATCCCTGCCGGCAGATCGAGGACTTCCAGGCCGGACTGCTCGACCGGGTGCTGGTGCGCCGGCCGGACGGCAGCCTGGACCGCCGCGCCGGCATCATGGCGGTGGTCGAGGCGGCCGGACCGATCGCGCCGGGGGATGCGGTCAGGGTCGTGCTGCCCGAACCGCCACATCGGCCGCTCGAAAGGGTCTGACCATGGGTGCCCCGATCGCCGCTGCCCGTTATGCGCTCTATTTCGCCCCGGCCCCGGAAACCGCCCTGTGGCGCTTCGGCTCGGCGGCCATCGGCTATGACGCGGCGACCGGTGCCGACCTGCCGATCCCGGCAGTTGCGGGCATGTCGCCGGAGCGGCTTCTGGAGATCACCGCCGAGCCGCGCCGCTACGGCTTCCATGCCACGCTGAAGCCGCCGTTTCGCCTCGCCGATTCGACGGATGTCGCCGGTTTTCTCGACGCCGTCGCGCGCTTTGCGGCCGAACGCCGCCCCTTCGAACTCCCGGATCTGCGCGTTGCGGCGATCGGCGACTTCCTCGCCCTCATGGTGGCGGGACGTCCGCAAGCGCTGCACGATCTCGCCGATGCCTGCGTCGAGAGCTTCGATCCCTGGCGGGCCGCCATGGACGCCGCGGAGGCAGCCCGGCGCGGCGCGGCGGGACTGTCCGAACGCGAACGCGATCATCTCGCCCGCTGGGGCTACCCGTATGTCTTCGATCGATTCCGCTTCCACATGACGCTGTCGGGCCGGCTCGGCGACCCCGAGCGCAGCGCTCTCGCCGACGCCCTGTCCGACCGCCTTGCCGCCATCGCGGCGCCGGTGCCGGTCGATGCGATCACGGTCTTCGTTCAGCCGGACCCGGCCGCCCGCTTCCGTGTCCTGGCGCGCTTTCCGTTCGGCTGAGCGATCGCGATGCCGGCCGCGATCCGCCGGAACGCAGGAACGACGCGAAGCCGGGCGGCGAAACGGGGATCGCCGCCCGGCTGCACGTCCGTCAGGCGGCCGGAGCCGCCAGGGTCGGCTGGTGTGCCGCCGGGACGGCCCGATCGCGCAAGGCCTCGAACAGGGCGAGCTGGGCCGGATCGAGACTCCGATCCGCCGCGCGTCTGACGAAGATCTTGAACATGATGGTGCCGTCCCCGTCGACGAACTGGATCGAGCAGGAGCGTCGGCCGAAGAACAGCCGGTCGACGCAATAGATCGCCGCGCAGCGGCTGGCGGCGATATGGCCGTGCAGGGCTGCGCCGGAGCCGACATTGAAATAGCCCTGCCCGACCGTGCCCGGCATCAGGGCGGTATCGATCTCGAACACGCCCGCGGCGGTATGGACGATCACCAGCACGTCGCCCCAGCCGGTCAGTTCGTTCCAGACGGACGCGAGGTCGGTGCCGTCCAGCCGCACGGCATCGCGGCCGGGCAGGCGCGCCAGAACGGCCCCCGGCGTCGTGCCGGCCTTCGCGGCAATCCGTTCGATGACGCCGTCCGGTTCGGCCGCCAGGGCCGCATCGATCCGGGCTTCGACCGCTTCGAACGTCATGTCCGACAGTTCCGTCATTCCGCGGCTTCCTTGTGCTGGTCGTTGGTCAGTTCCTGCACGACCTCGAAGCCTTCGAATTCCGGATGGCCGAGATAGGCGACCGGCGAGGAGCCGGCGCGGGCATGGGAGGCGCGGAAGGCCTCGGACTTGGTCCAGGCCTCGAAGGCGTCGTAGCTCTCCCAGACGGTGTGGGAGGAATAGAGCCGGTGATCCGGCTTCTCCGGGCCGCGCAGCAGGTGGAAGGCGATGAAGCCGGGCAGCTCGGCCAGACGGCTTTCGCGCGTCAGCCAGTGATGCTCGAAGGCGGCCTCCGAACCGAGGGCGACGCGAAAGCGGTTCATGGCGATATACATGCAAGTCTCCTTTTCACCTGAGATCGTAGCGGACGAGGGTCCGGAAGGTGGCGGTGGCCGGGGCGCCGTCCGGCGCCTGCGGATAGGGGGCGGCACGCCGGACGGTGTCGAGCGTGGCGCGATCGAGATCCGGGCTACCCGAGGACCCGACCAGTTCGGCCGAAACCAGGCGGCCGTCACGGGCGACCACGAAGGCGACCGGCACGCGGCCCTCCGTCCCGCGCTCGCGGGCTGCGTCCGGATAGCGCTTGTGCCGGATCAGGTGGGCGAGGACCTGCGCCTTGTAGGAGGCGAGCACCGCAGCGCCTTCGACGCCCGATCCGCGCAAGGCGGCGCCTCCGGCCCGGCTGTCGGCCGCATCACGGCTATCCGGCTTGCCGGTCGCCTGGCCGCGGGCCGTCGCAGGCTTCTCCGGCGCCTTGGCGGCAGTCCGGCGCGGCGCCTTGGGGGGAGCCTTGCGGACGTCCGGCACGGCGGGAACGGCCGGCTTCGGGACGGGCCGGACCACCGGCTTCGGCTCTGCAATGACGGTCGACAATGCCGGGTCGGGCGGGGGGGCGGCGACCGTCGGCTTAGGCTCCGGCGGTGGCGGCTCGACGACGGCAGGCTTCGGATCGGGCTGGGGCTCTGGCGGCGGCGGCTCGGCCGGCAGCGGTTCCGCGGCACGCACTTCCGCGACCGGCGCGGGCAGCGGCTCCGGCGGTGCGACTGTCTCGACGGCGGCAGGCGCCGGCGGCGGCAGATCGACGGGTTCCGGCTCGGGCGGTGGCGGCGCCTCGGGGGTGACGGCCGCGGTCGGTTCGGCTGCGGCCGGCTCGACCGGAGCGGGTTCGGGCTCCGGCACCGCGGCCGTGGCCGTCTCCGGCGGCACCACGGGTTCCGGCTTCGATTCGGGCTCCGGTTCCAGAACCGGCACGGGTTCGGGCGTCGGCACCGGTTCTGGAGCCGGCACCGGTTCTGGAACCGGCACCGGTTCTGGAACCGGCGCGCTGGCGACAACGGCTTCGGGCCCAGTCTCGGCGATCGGGGCCGGCGGGGTCTCCGGCAGGACTTCGGCGGGCACCGTGTCCGGCGGGGCGGCCGGGCCGGCCGCGGCGATGCGGTCGGCATCCGAATCGCCCGGGGGGACGAACTCGACGACGATCGTCTCCTCGCCCCCGGCGGCGGCCTGTTCGGACGGGCGCAGCATGACGGCCGCAATGGCGATGCCGGCATGCAGCAGAAGCGACAGCAGCGCCGGCCAGCGGCGCGGCCGGACCGGTGCCGCCTTCGGCACCGGCAAGCCGGCCTGGACGATCGGAGCGACAGCCGCCGGATCCGGTTCGGACGCGGCGGCCGGCGGCGAGACGACGAGCCGCACGACCGGAGTCCAGCCCGCATCGGCCGCGCCGGGTCGATTGAGACCGGGCACGGGGCGATGCGGCGGGAGCTCGGCCATTCTTCGGCGCGCCGCGCTCATGACGGTCAGAACCGGACGGTCGCGTTGACAGCGAAGGTACGGCCGGGCGAGCGATAGAGTTCCAGCTGGGTGTTGGTCGCGAGCAGACCGGCCACGTCGCGAGCGTTGAAATAGCTGCGGTCGAAGATGTTCATCACGCCGAAATTGAGCGAGAAGTTCTTGTTCGGCTCCCAGCTGGCGAAGGCGTCGACGACCGAGTAGCCGCCCGGCTTGAACACGGTCGGATCGCTGACGCGGTCCTTGCCGGCGACGCCCTTGATGCGCGCCTCGAGCCGCCAGCTCTCGTCCGGGCTCCAGCGCAGCGCGGCGACGGCCGTCAGCGGATCGACCGAGTCGATGCCCTTGTGGGTCTCCTCGTTGGTGCCGTAGGCGTAGGCGACGGCGCCGAACAGCGACCAGTCCTTGCGGAACTTCCACTCGCCGCGGGCTTCCGCGCCCTTGATGGTCACGCGGTTGACGTTCCGGTACTGGTACTGGATCAGCCCGCCCGAACTGGTGCCGACGATCTCGGTATCGATGAAGTCACGGTAGAGATTGTAGAATCCGGTCAGCTGGAAGCTCGAGCCGTCCTCGAGCTTGCCGCGCAGGCCGGCCTCGAAACCGTCGCTGGTCTCCGGCTTCAGATTGCCGTTGGGCAGGATCTCGTAGCCGAACATCGGGTTCGAATAGGCGAAGTTGGCATTGTCGTAGGGCGGCGCGCGGAAGCCGTGCGCATACTGGGCGACGAGCCGTAGCTGGTCGTTGAGGTCGTAGGTCGCGCCGAGCTTGGGCGAGATGGCGAATTCGGTCTGCTCCTTGATCTTGAAGCCGGCCGCATTGCCGTTGGCGAAGGCCTGATCCGGCTGCGGATCGAGATGGTAGACGTCGAACCGCACGGCCGGGATCAGCCGGAAGGCGCCGTAGCGGGCGACATCCTGCACATAGGCGGCCGCCTTGGTGGTGCGCGTATCCGGGAACTGCTTGTTCGGATAGGTCTCGCCGGCAATCACGTTGGTGGTCGTGCCGGTGGTCAGATTGGTCTCGGTGCGCTTGCGCAGGCGCGAGGTCTCGGTCGAGGTGAAGCTCGCCCCATAGGTCAGGTCGTGGTCGAAGCCCCAGAACGTGCGGCTGAGCGAGGCCTGCGCGTCGGCGCCGACGATGTCCTGATGGAAGGCGCCGCTGGTCCAGCGGTAGCGGTTCGGCTCGGGGGCGCCGCCGACGCCGCGATACTGCTTGCTGATCTCGGTCCGGTCGACGCCGGTATAGAAGACGGAGGCCTTCACGTCGTCGGCGAACCACTGATCGATGGTCTTCGACCATTCGAGACTGACCCGCTTGCGGTCGGTCGTGTCGATGCCGTCGCTGTCGAAGACGGACGTCGAGCCGACCACGCGATCGGTCAGGATTTCGGTCGTCGTGCGCTTGTGGAAGCTCTCGAAGGTCAGCTTGGCGATGCCCGTATCCGGCGTGCCGAAGACGAACTTGGCGAGCACGTTGTCGAGCGCCTGATCCTGCGGATTGGGCTTCATCGAGCCGTTCGGGCGCAGTTCGTCGCCGACCCGGCGGGTATAGATGACCATGCCCTCGACCGGCCCGGAGCGCCCGGCGACCGTGGTGGTGCCGGCGATCGAGTGGTCGGCGGAATCGTAGGCGGCCTTGAAGCCGATGTACCAATCCTTTTCGAAGATGCGCAGGAAGTCCGACGGATCCTTGGTGACGAAGGAGACCACGCCGCCGATCGCATCGCTGCCGTAGAGCGCGGAGGCCGGGCCGCGCACGATCTCGACCGACTTCAGCGAGTCGAAATCGACATAGTCGCGCGTATAGGTGCCGGGCCCGATCAGGATGGAGGGCGCATCGGGAATCTCGACGCCGTCGATCTGCAGGCGGACCCGGTTCTCGCCGATGCCGCGGATGACGTAGTTGGTGGTCCCGGTCCGGGTCGGCTGGTTGCCGACCGACACGCCGGGCTCGTCGAAGACCAGATCCTGCGGCCGCTTGATCTGCTTGGCGTCGATGTCGCCGGCCTTCTTCACCGAGACCGTCGAGGGCGTATCCCAGAGCTTGGTCGGCTCGCGTTCCGCCGAAACGGTGATCTCGTCGAACCCATTATAGTTGTTTGAGGATTCCGCCTGAGCATCGGCGGACGCGGCCAGACTCGAGATTGCGGTGCCCGCCAGCAAGGCGAGCCGCAACGGTGTTACGGCACGTCGGAAGGATCGAAACATCATACCAGCCCCATCGGATGTCGGCTGGCTGGAAGCGTCCCGCTTCTGGCTGGCGTCGTTGAGTGTTCGGACGGGCAATTCACCCGCCTGCTTGACAATGCGATAACGAGACAGAATAAACCCGTCAAGCCTCTCTGTAGACGGACTGAATTATACGAATTCCAAACTACGAGAACTGAGCAAAGACTCGGCGTTCTGTAGTTTTGAATTCCTCAAAATCGAAAATCACGCCGACGACAAGGACTCGACTGTGCCAGTACAAGAGCCCCCTGCCCGGCAGCCGGCATCACCCGCCTCCGGGGTCCGCCCGGAGGCCGACCGCGGCCTGCCGACCTTCGATTCCCGCGAACTGGTCGGCATCGGCCGCGAAGCCGTGATCCTGCACGAGGGGCAGGCCTATCGCCTGCGCATCACCAGCAACCGCAAACTGATCCTGACCAAATGACCCGCTCCCTGCGCCTCGCGATCGCCCTGGTTGCCCTTCTGGCCGGTGCGACGCCGGATCTGGCCGGTGCGACGCCGGATCCGGCCGCCGCGGTCGACCTTGCCGACACGCCGATCGTTTCGGTCGGCGGTGCCGTCACAGAGATCATCGCCAGTCTCGGAGCGGCCGACCGCATCCGGGCGGTCGATACCACCAGCACGCATCCGGCGGCCGCGGTCGCCGGTAGACCCAATGTCGGCTACATGCGGCAACTCTCCGCCGAGGGCATTCTGGCGCTCGGACCGGTGCGGGTGATCGCCGTCGAGGGCGCCGGCCCGCCCGACGTGCTGAAGCTGCTCGCCGAGGCCGGAGTCCGGATCGACCGGGTGACCGACGAACCGAGCCCGGCCGGCCTGCTGGCGAAGGTGCGGACGATTTCGGCCCTGGTCGGCCGCAAGGCCGAGGGCGAGGCGTTGGCGGCCGAGATCGAGGCGGGCTTTGCGGCGCTGGCGCAAGACCGCGCGACGCGAACCGCCCATCCGCGGGTGCTGTTCGTCATCGCGCTTCAGAACGGACGGCCGATGGCGGCCGGCGCGAAGTCGGCGGCGGCCGCCATGATGGGGCTCGCCGGCGCCGACAACGCCGTCTCGGGCTTCGACGGCTACAAGCCGCTCTCCGACGAGGCGATCGTGGCGGCCGCGCCGGACGCGGTCGTGTTCATGGACCGCCCCGGCCTGACCGCCGCCGACCTGCTCGCCCTGCCGGCCATCGCGGCGACGCCGGCCGGCCGCAGGCACGCGGTCTTCGGCATGGACGGGCTCGCCCTGCTCGGCTTCGGCCCGCGCGCGCCGGCCGCGGCCCGCGACCTGATGGCGGCGCTCGACCGGCATCTCGCCGGAGCGCCGAAGTGAGCGCGGCGGAGACGGTCGCCATCGCCGATCTGACCCGGGCCCGCCGCCGGACCGGCCGGATCGCGCTGGTCGGGCTCGGCCTGCTCGCGATGGCCGCCCTGGTCCTGTCGCTCGGCACCGGGCCGCTCGCCATCGCACCGGACCGCGTCGTCGCCATCCTGGCCGAGGCCGCCACCGGACGTGCCGTGACCGGGACGGATGCGGCCGTCGTGCTTGCCGTCCGGCTGCCGCGGACGTTGGCCGCCTTGCTGGCCGGCGGCGCCCTCGGCGTCGCCGGCGCTCTGATGCAGGGGCTTTTCCGCAATCCGCTTGCCGATCCGGGTCTGGTCGGCGTCTCGGCCGGCGCCGGGCTGGCCGCGGCCCTCGTGATCGTGCTCGGCGACCGGCTCGTCGGCGCCGCCGCTCTTCCGGCCATGGCGCTGCCCTTCGGCGCCTTTCTGGGCGGGCTGGCGACAACCGCCCTCCTCTATGCGGTGGCGACGCGCGGTGGACGGACCTCGGTGACCATCCTGCTGCTGGCCGGCATCGCGGTCTCGGCGCTGGCCGGCGCCGGAACCGGAATCCTGGTCTATCTGAGCGACGATCGGCAGTTGCGCGACCTGACCTTCTGGTCGCTCGGCTCTTTCGGCGGCACCACCTGGTCCAAGCTCGCCGCGACCGGCCCGCTGCTGGCGCTGGCCCTGGTCGGCGCCCTGACGCTGGCCCGCGCGCTCGACGCGCTCGTGCTCGGCGAGGCCGAGGCGCAGCATCTCGGCATCCCGGTCGAGCGGATGAAGGCGGCCGCCGTGGTGCTGACGGCATTGGCGGTCGGCGCCGCGGTCGCCACCGCCGGTGTGATCGGCTTCGTCGGCATCGTGGTGCCGCATCTGGTCCGCCTGATCGCCGGCCCGGCCCATGGCCGCGTCCTGCCGGCGTCGGCCCTGCTCGGAGCGGCCCTGCTCGCCGGGGCCGATACGATCGCGCGCGTCATCGTGGCGCCGGCCGAACTGCCGATCGGCATCGTCACCGCCCTGATCGGCGCGCCGGTCTTCCTGCATCTGCTGATCGGCCGCGGGACCCGGCTCGCATGACGCCCATCCTGAACATGCCCATCCTGGACATGCCCATCCTGTGCATGAACGGCATCACGGTCTCGGTCGGCGGCCGCAATCTCATCGAGGATGTCTCGCTCGCCTGCATGGCGGGGACGCTGACCGGCATCGTCGGTCCCAACGGGGCCGGCAAGTCGACCCTGATGGCGGTCGCCGCCGGTACGCTCAAGCCGCGCCGCGGGTCAGTCGCGGTAGACGGCCGCCCGCTCGGACAGTGGCGGCTGGCGGCGCTCGCCGATAAGCGGGCCGTGCTGATCCAGAGCGATGCGCTCGCCTTTCCGTTCGCGGTGCACGAGGTGGTGCAGCTCGGCATGGACGGCCGCGGCCGTGGCCTGACCGAAAGGCGGCGGCTCGCCATCCTGGAGCGGGCGCTCGGCCTCGCCGATGCCATCCATCTGGCCGCGCGCCTCTATCCGACCCTGTCCGGCGGCGAGCGCCAGCGGGTGCGTCTCGCGCGCATTCTCGCCCAGCTCGAAGCCGGCCGGACCGTCCACGACCGGCAGCTGCTGATCCTCGACGAACCTCTGGCGGGTCTCGACCTGAAGCATCAGGTCGCCGCGATGGCGGCCGCGCGCGCCTTTGCCGACGAGGGGCATGCGGTCCTGGCCGTGGTCCACGATCTGTGGGCGGCCGCGCATTATTCCGATTGCGTCCTGGCCCTTCAGAACGGCCGGGCGGCCGAATTCGGCCCGCCGGAGACGGTTCTGGCCCCCGAACGGGTGCGCGCGCTGTTCGACCTGCCGCCCGGGACGGCGGTCGAGGCCTATCTGACGGCGGCGCGCGATGCCGTCGGCCGCCGGCCCTCGCGGGCCGCTCAACAAGGCAATGCCGCCGACTGAATTGATGCGGTGGCCGGATCGACGCCGCGCCCGTCGATCCGGTCAGCCCGGCGCCCTGACCCCGCCCAGGAACCGGGCCGGGTGGCGCAAGGCAGGATCGAACGGCGACAGGCGGCGACCGATCGCCTCGGCTTCGCGGTTGAGCAGTTCGACCACCTTGGCACGCCGCTCCGCCGTCAGCCGCTCGGTCAGGGTACCGACCGACAGGGCGGCGACGACCCGCCGTGTGGTATCGAAGATCGGCACGGCCACGCCGATCATGCCGGTCAGCAGGCCGTAGTCGGTCGCCGCATGGCCGCTGGCCAGGACCTTCTCGATCTCGGTGCGCAGGAAGGCTTCGTCGATCGGACCGCGGTCGATCAGTCGCGGCAGGTTGAAGCGGATCACCTCCTCGCGCTCGTCCGGCGGCAGATAGGCCAGGATGACCAGCGAGCCCTGGCCCATGCCGAGCGGAATGCGCCCGCCGATATCGCCGGTGAAGCTGCGGATCGGGAAGGGACCGTCGGCACGGTCGAGGCAGACGACGTTCAGGCCGGAGCGCACCAGCAGGAAGATCGTGTCGTTGAGTGTTGCCGAGAGCCGGAGCAATGCGGGCCGGCAGATGTCGCGCAGGTTGTCGGCGGTCTCCGCCCGTGCCGCGATCGAGAAGAAATCGAGCCCGACCCGGTAGCGCCGGTCGGGCGTGCGGTCGACGAAGCCTTCCGCGGTCAATGCGCGGGCCAGCCGATGGGCGGTCGCCTCGGTCTCCCCGGCCAGACGGGCGAGGTCGGACAGCCGCATCCCGTCCGGCGGCGCGCCGGCCAGAACGCGCAGCAGCCGCAGCCCGCGCTGCAGGCTGGTCGGGCCTTTCGGCTCGTCGTCGGTTTTCTGCATTCGGAACACGCTGCGTCAGGCTGCACGATAAATTCCGTATGCCGGAATAATTCAAAAGTTTCTTCCGCATGTCGAGAGCCGGCGTTGACTCGCCGTCGTCACGATGCCGTCATCAGGGCGATCGGATCGGGCGGTGGGCATGGACGACGGACGCAAGGTGGCGATGATTTCGGGGGCTTCGCGCGGGATCGGCGCGGAGATCGCGGCTGCGCTCGCCGAGGCCGGCTATGCGCTTTCGCTCGGCGTCAGACGGCCGGAAGCCGTGCGGGACCGCTTTGGCGCGGACGGCCCCGATCTCCTGATCCATCCCTACGAGGCGACCGATCCGGCGGCGGCCCCGGCCTGGGTGGCGGCCACTCTGGAGCGTTTCGGGCGCATCGACGTCCTGGTCAACAATGCCGGCATCGCCACCTTCGTCGGCCTGGAGGATGGCGATCCCGACGAACTCGACCGCCTCTTCGCCGTCGACGTCAAGGCGCCCTTCTTGCTGATCCGGGCCGCCCTGCCGGCGCTGAAGGCCTCCGGTGCCGGCCGCGTCGTCAATGTCGCCTCGCTCTCGGGCAAGCGGGTGATGGGGCTCAATGCCGGCTACCAGATGGCCAAGCATGCGGTCGTCGCGCTGACCCATGCGGTCCGCCGGCTCGGCTGGGAGCATGGCATCCGCGCCACGGCGCTATGCCCCGGCTATGTGGCGACCGACCTGACCGCGGCGGTCTCCGATCCGCCGCCCGAGGCGATGACGGATCCGAAGGACCTTGCGCGCCTGGTCGTGACCGTGGTCGGCCTGCCCAACACCGCCGCCGTCGCCGAACTCCTCGTCAACTGCCGCTACGAGCACATGCTGTGACTGCCGCCCCCACCCAATCAGCGGCCGCTCCGGCGCCGCTCTTCCGCCGCCTGCACCCGCGGGCTGGCGAGACCGTCGCCTTCACGATCGACGGCCGGCCCGCCGCCGCGAAGGTCGGCGACCTGCTCCTGTCGGCGATCCTGCTCAATGGCGGCGCGCTGCGCCGGTTCGAGTTCGGCGATGGCCATCGCGCCGGCTTCTGCCTGATGGGCGCATGCCAGGATTGCTGGGTCGATCTCGCCGACGGACGGCGACTGCGCGCCTGCACGACGCCGGTCGAGCCCGGCATGGCGGTCGTCATCGACGGGGTCCGGCCATGACGGCACCGAAGTCCCCCCGCGTGGTGGTGATCGGCGCCGGCCCGGCCGGCCTCCGGGCGGTCGAAGTGCTGGCCCGCGCGGGTCTGAGGCCCGTACTGGTCGACGAGGCGTCGCGGCCGGGCGGACAGATCTACCGCCAGCCGCCGGCCGGCGCCGAGCGTCCGCCCGAGGCGCTCTATGGCCTGGAGGCCGGCAAGGCGCGCGCGCTGCATGCGCTGCCGGCCGAACTCGGCGCGGCGATCGACTACCGCCCCGGAACGTTGGCCTGGGCGATCGAGGACACGGGCATCGACCTGCTCGGACCGAAGGGCTTCGAACGGCTCGATTTCGATCGCCTGATTCTGGCGACCGGCGCCATGGACCGCGTCCTGCCCTTCCCGGGCTGGACCCTGCCGGGCGTGTTCACCCTCGGCGCCGCCCAGATCGCCCTGAAGGCGCAGGGCATGGCGATCGGCGCGCGGGTGGCGCTGGTCGGCGCCGGGCCGCTCCTGCCGCTGATCGTACATCAGTACCGCAAGGCCGGCGCGACCGTCGTCGCCGCGCTCGACGTGACGCCCTTCGGCGCCAAGGTGGCAGCGCTGCCGGGCCTGCTGAACGAGCCCGTGACGCTCGCCAAGGGCCTCTGGTACACCGCACGCAACGCCATGGCCGGGCTGTCCATCCGCTCCGGGGTCGCCGCCGTCGCCGTGCAGGGACGTGATCGGGTCGAAGCGCTGGTCTGGCGCGACGCGAAAGGCCGCGAGCATCGTGTCGCCTGCGATGCCGTCGGGGCTTCGTTCGGGCTCCGCAGCGAGGCGCAGCTGGCCGATCTCGCCAAGCTGGACTTCGTCTTCGAGCCGGTCACCCGGCAGTGGATCCCGCGCCGGGACCCGGCCGGCCGGTCGAGCCGGGCCGATGTCTACCTGGCCGGCGACGGCGCCGGCATCGGCGGTGCGGATGCCGCCGAACTGCAGGGCGCTCGCGCCGCGCTGGCGCTGCTCGAGGATATCGGGCGGCCGGTCGAGGCCGCGCGCGTCGCGGCACTGGACGCGCGGCTCGCCCGGCAGGCGCGCTTCCGCGCGGCGCTGGAGCGGGCCTATCCGTTCCCGGCGCATCTGGTCGACGCCATCGCCGACGACGAAATCCTCTGCCGCTGCGAGGGCATCACGGCCGGCACCGTGCGCGCCGCCGCGCGCGACCGGGAGGCCGGCGAGATGAACCGGCTCAAGGCTCTGACCCGGCTCGGCATGGGACGCTGCCAGGGGCGGGTCTGCGGGCAGGCGGCCGCGGAGGTGCTGGCGCGCGCACTCGATCGCGATGTCGCCACGGTCGGCCGACTGCGCGGCAATCCGCCGGTCAAGCCGATCCCGATCCGGGAGGCGCTGACATGAGCGAGCGGCTCGATTGTGACGTGACCGTCGTCGGTGGCGGCGTCGCCGGCCTTGCGGCCGCGGTCGCCCTGCGCCAGAGCGGCCTGAGCGTGACGGTGCTGGAGAAGCGCCTGTGCGGCGCCGGAGCGAGCGGGGTCAATTTCGGCGGCGTGCGCCAGCAGGGCCGCGAACTGGTCGAACTGCCGCTCGCGGCGCGCTCGCGCAAGCTGTGGGACGGGCTCAACGCCTTTCTCGGCGAGGATGTCGAGTTCGAGGCGACCGGACACATCAAGCTGGCGCGCTCCGAGGCAGATCTCGCCGAACTGGAGCGCTACGCCGCAGCGGCCGCCGAATGGGGCCTCGAGCTGACCATGCTCGGGCCGAATGCGGTGCGCGACGCGCTGCCCTGGCTCGGCGAGAAGGTGGTCGGCGCCTCGCTCTCGCCGACCGACGGCCAGGCCAATCCGCGCGTCGTCGGCCCCGCCTATGCGCGGCTCGCCCGCCGGCTCGGCGTCGACATCCGCGAGATGACCCCGGTTGTCGCCGCCACACGATCCGGGACGGACCGCTTCACGGTGGAAGCGGCGGGGCTGACGGTCACCAGCCGGCATCTCGTCAACACAGCAGGCGCCGGCGGCGGGCTCCTGGCGGCCGCCTTCGGCGAGGCCGCGCCGGTGACGCCGCTCAATCCCAACATGCTGGTCACCGAGCCGCTGCCCTATTTCGTCGAGCGCTCGATCGGCGTCGTCGGCGGCGATGTCTATGTCCGCCAGATCCGGCGCGGCAATGTCATCTTCGGCGGCGGCTCCGGATGGCACGATGCCGAAAAGGGCCTCGCACGCCCCGTGACGGAACAGTCGATCGGTGGGATGCTGCGAACGCTACAGCTGGTCCCCGGGCTGACCCACGCCCAGGTGATCCGCAGCTGGAGCGGCGTCGACGGCCAGATGCCCGACCACATCCCGGTGATCGGGCCGTCTTCGACGACGCCGGGGCTGGTCCACGCCTTCGGCTTTTCCGGCCACGGCTTCCAGCTGGGGCCGGCGGTCGGAGTGATCCTTTCGGAACTGGTCCTTGCGGGCCGCACCGAAAGTCCGATCGCGCCCTTCCGCATCGAGCGCTTCGCCGGCCATGCCGGCGCGGCACCGGCGGCCGGGCCGGTGCATGTGGAACACTGATATCCGCCCGTCCGGCACCCAGCCGGGCCGGCAGACCGGAAGACCGAGAACGACGGCCGATCACGGTCGCGAGACAGGAGAGCACCGATGAAGCGACATATCATTGCCGCCACTGCCGCCGCATTCCTCATGGGGGTGGCGTTGCCGGCTTCGGCCGAATCCGTCCTGACCGTCGGCATGGCCGCCGCCGATATCGGCCAGCTCGATCCGCACCGCGCCACCACCACCCAGGACAAGCCGGTCGTCTCCTGGATGTTCAACGGTCTGGTGCGCTTCAAGCCGGGCTCCTCGAGCCTCGAGGAACTCGAACCCGATCTGGCCGAGAGCTGGGACAAGAGCGCCGACGGCCTGACCTGGACCTTCAAGCTGCGCAAGGGCGTGAAGTTCCACGGCGACTGGGGCGAGATGACCGCCGATGACGTGGTCTATTCGCTGAAGCGCGCGGCCGATTCCAAGACCTCGTCCTTCGCCTCCGACTACGCGGCCGTCGCCGCCATCGAGGCGGTCGATCCCTCCACCGTCAAGATCGTCCTGAAGCAGCCGATTCCGGCGCTGCTCGGGATCGTCGCCAACTATCACGGCGGCAACATCGTCTCGAAGAAGGCCGCCGAAGCGATCGGCCCCGACTTCAAGACCAAGCCGGTCGGCACCGGACCCTTCGCGCTGGTCGAGTACAAGTCCAACGAAAGCCTCACCTTCGTCGCCAACAAGGCCTATTTCCGCGGCGCGCCGAAGATCGACAAGATCGTCTACCGCTTCATTCCGGCGGATGCCTCGCGCGACCTCGCCTTCACGTCCGGCGAACTCGACGTGGTCTATGGCCGCCAGGATCAGCGCTGGGTCGAGCGCTTCAAGAAGGAGCCGAACGTCGTCGTCGAGGTGGTGCAGCCGTCCGAACTGTCGCTGTTCCACCTGAACCGCGCCATGAAGCCGCTCGACGACCTCCGCGTCCGCCAGGCGATCGCCTATGCGGTCGACAGCAAGCAGATGGTCGCGTTCAAGGGTGCGGCGACCGCCCTGCCGCCGGTCTCGGTCATCCCGACCGGCTATCTCGGCACCGACGAGAAGGCCAAGCTCTATCCGTTCGATCCGGCCAAGGCGAAAGCCCTGCTGGCGGAAGCCGGCTATCCGAACGGCGTCGCCATCAAGGTCCTGCAGACCAGCCTGCCGACCATGCTGAACTCCATGCAGATCCTGCAGGCTCAGCTGAAGACCGTCGGTATCGACCTGCAGATGGAAGTGGTCGACCACCAGTCCTGGCACGCCCAGATCCGCAAGGACCTGTCCGGCGCCAACTACTATTCGGCCGCCCGCTTCCCCGTAGCCGACGTCTATCTGAAGCAGTTCTTCCATTCCTCGGCGACCGTGCTCAAGCCGACCGCGGTGACCAACTTCTCGCACTGCGACGTGGCCGACAAGGAGATCGACGAGGCCTCCGTGGCGGTCGATCCGGTCAAGCAGAAGGAACTCTGGTACATCGCGCAGAAGAAGATCATTGAGGATGTCTGCGCCGTGCCGCTGTTCGAGCAGCTGCAGGTCTGGGCCCGCCACACCAACGTGGACTACGGCTACCAGTTCAAGGGCGCGATCCATCTCGGCCCGGTGATCACCGAAGCCACCACCAAGAAGTGATCCGGATCGGCCGGGCGGCACAGCGGCCGCCCGGCCGCCACCGCCCGCGACGGCGGCCGGTGAACAATCCTCGGAGAATCACTTAGGGTGGGGCGATGCTGCGTTTCGTGATCAAACGGCTGATCCTGGCCATACCGACCCTCTGGGCGGTGTTGACCACGGTCTTCGTGCTCGTCCGGGTGGTGCCCGGCGATCCGACCATCGCCATCCTGGGCGACCAGGCCTCCGAGGGCGCCCGCGCGGAACTGCGCGACAAGCTCGGCCTGTCCAAGCCGATCCTGGCGCAATATGTCGACTTCATGAGCCAGATCCTGACCGGCGATCTCGGCCGGTCGCTGTCGACCAACCGGCCGATCGCCGACGACGTGCTGGCGGTGCTGCCCTACACGATCGAGCTGACGCTGGCCGCGCTGGTGGTCGGCACCGTGCTCGGCGTGCCGCTCGGCGTCCTGGCGGCGAAGAACCGAAACGGCTTCGCCGACTGGTTCGCCCGCATCTTCTCGCTCGCCGGCGTCTCCTTCCCGGCCTTCGTCTCCGGCATCCTGCTGCTGCTCGTCTTCGCGGTGGAACTGCGCTGGTTTCCGGTCATCTCCTCCGCCAATGCGGCCGATCCGGTCGAGCGTCTGCGCGCCCTGGTCCTGCCGGCGCTCAATCTCGGCCTGCTGATGGTCGCCTATGTCACCCGCGTGACCCGGTCCGGGATGCTGAAGGCGCTCAGCGAGGACTATGTCCGCACCGCCCGCGCCAAGGGCCTGCCCTATCGGACGGTGGTCTGGCGCCATGCCTTCCGCAACGTGCTGGTGCCGATCGTGACCGTGGTCGGGCTCTATCTCGGCGTGCTGATCGGCAATGCCGTGCTGACCGAGATCGTGTTCAACCGGCCCGGCATCGGCAAGCTGATCGTGACCGCCCTGAACCAGCGCGACTATTCGCTGCTGCAGGGGCTGATGGTCGTCTCCGCCTTCGCGATCGTGCTCGCCAACATCCTGACCGACCTGACCTATGGCCTCGTGGACCCGCGGGTGAAGACACAATGAGCGCGCCAGCCCCGACCGCCGCCGCCCCGCGCTCCTCGGCCTTCGGCCGCGCGACCCGCTCCGGCGGCCTCGCCCTCGGCGTGCTGATCGTGGTCGCCTCGATCGCGGCCGCCGTGGCCGCGCCCTGGATCGCGCCGTTCGATCCGAATGCGCAGGACGTGCTGCTGGTCCTGTCGCCGCCCGATACCGTGCACCCGCTCGGCACCGACGCCTTCGGGCGCGACGTGCTCTCGCGCATCCTGTGGGGCGCGCGCATCTCGCTCTATGTCGGCTTCGTCGCGACCCTGGCCGGCGTCGTGATCGGTACGGTGATCGGCGTCGTTTCGGGCTACTACGGCGGCCTCGTCGACCGGCTGGTGGTGGCGGCGACCGACGTGCTGCTGTCCTTCCCGCAGCTGATCATGGGGCTCCTGCTGGTCGCCGTGCTCGGCGCCTCGCTGACCAACCTGATCATCGCCATCGCGGTCACGGCGGTGCCGGCCTTCATCCGCATGGCGCGCGGCTCGACCATGGCGATGCGCGAGCGCGACTTCGTCGATGCCTGCCGGGCGCTCGGCTATTCGGACATGCGTATCATGTTCCTGCATGTGCTGCCGAACATCCTCGACGAACTGGTCGTGATGGCGTCGCTCTGGCTAGCGACCGCCATCCGCACCGAATCGACCCTTGCCTTCATCGGTCTCTCGGTGCCGCCGCCGACCTCGACCTGGGGCGGCATCGTGCGCGAGGGCTTCGACAACCTGCTCGACGCGCCCTGGATGTCGATCTTCCCAAGTCTCGCCATCCTGGCCGTGATGATCGGGCTCAACCTGATCGGCGATGGCCTGCGCGACGCCACCGATCCGAGGTCGCCGCAATGACCGCTGCCCTGCGCGACGATTTCATCCCCGATGCCGAGCCGCCCGCGCTGGTGGTCGACGAACTGACCACGCAGATCCGCGTCGGCCGCACCTGGTACGATGCCGTGCGCGGCATCTCGTTCGCGGTCCGGCCGCGCGAGACCTTGGCGCTGGTCGGCGAAAGCGGCTGCGGCAAGAGCCTGACGGCCCTCTCGGTGATGGGGCTGCTGCCGGCCGGCGTCGGCCGCGTCTCCGGCGGACGCATCGTCGTCGACGGCGTCGACATGACCGCCGCCGACGAGCCGACGCGCGAAAGCATGCGCGGCGACCGCATCGGCATGATCTTCCAGGAGCCGATGACCTCGCTGAACCCGGTCCTGCCGATCGGCTTCCAGGTCGCCGAATCGCTGATCCAGCATCGCGGCCTGTCCAAGAAGGCGGCGCTCAACCGCGCCCGCGAACTGCTCGAACTGGTCCGCGTTCCCGCCGCCGCCTCGCGGCTCGACGCCTATCCGCACCAGTTCTCCGGCGGCATGCGCCAGCGCGTGATGATCGCGCTCGCGCTCGCCTGCGATCCGAAGGTGCTGATCGCCGACGAACCGACCACCGCGCTCGACGTGACCATCCAGGCGCAGGTGCTGGCGCTGATGGCCGACGTGCAGAAGCGCGAGGGTCTGGCGCTGCTGCTGATCACCCACAATCTGGGCGTGGTCGCCTCGGTCGCCGACCGGGTCATGGTCATGTATGGCGGCGACGTGGTCGAGAGCGGGCCGGTCAGGGCCTTCTTCGCGCGGCCGTCGCATCCCTATTCCGAGGCGCTGCTCGCCGCCATGCCGCGCATCGACGGCGACACGCCGCTGCAGCCGATCGCCGGCCAGGTGCCGACGCTGACGCAGATGCCGACGGGCTGCCGCTTCGCCACCCGCTGCGCGCTGCGCCACGACCGCTGCGCCGAACTGCCGCCGCTGACCCCGGTCGGCGACGATCCCAACCATCTGGTCCGCTGCTGGGCGAGGATGTCGCCATGACCGCCACGCCCCTTCTGGACATTCGCGACCTGCGCAAGATTTACAAGACCCGGCGCGGCTGGCCGATCCCGAAGACCGCACTGGTGCGCGCGCTCGACGGCGTCTCCTTCACGGTCGGCCGCGGCGAGGCGCTCGGCGTGGTCGGCGAGAGCGGCTGCGGAAAGTCGACGGTTGCCCGCGTCGCGCTCCGCCTGCAGGAAGCCGATGGCGGCGCGGTCCAGTTCGACGGCACCGACGTGCTCGCCGCCGGCAAGACCGATCTCCGCACCCTGCGCCGGCGCATGCAGATGGTGTTCCAGGACCCGGCCTCCTCGCTCGACGGGCGGCAGCGGATCATCGACGCCCTCGGCGAACCCTTGCGCGTCCACGGCATCGCCAGCGGCGCGGCGGTCAAGCCGGCGGTGGTGCGGCTGCTCGACGAGGTCGGCCTGCCGCCGAGCGCCGTCGACCGCTATCCGCACGAATTCTCCGGCGGCCAGCGCCAGCGCATCGGCATCGCGCGCGCCCTGGCGCTCGGCCCGGACCTGATCTTCGCCGACGAGCCGGTCTCGGCGCTCGACGTATCGGTCCAGGCGCAGATCCTGAAGCTGCTCGAGACGCTGCGCCGCGAGCGCAACCTCGCCTTCGTGTTCATCTCGCACGATCTCGGCGTGGTCCGCTATTTCTGCCAGCGCGTGGTGGTCATGTATCTCGGCCGCGTCGTCGAAACCGGCCCGGTACCCGAGATCTTCGTCGACCCGCTGCACCCCTATACCAGGCTCCTGAAGCTGTCCTCGCCCGAGCCCGACCCGGCGCGCGCCGTCGCGATGGCGTTCCAGGAGGGCGAGCCGCCGTCACCGGTCGATCCGCCGTCGGGATGCCATTTCCACCCGCGCTGCCCGATCGCCGTCGACCGCTGCCGGACCGAGGCGCCGGCCCTGCGCGAGCTCCGGACGGGCCGCCACGCGGCCTGCCATCTCGCTACATAGGGGTCAAGGAGTTGGTGGTTCGGATTCACGAGCCGGATGGGTGCCATCCGTCTCGATCGAACCACCAGTGGTCAAAGAGTTAGTGGTTTGGATTCACGAGACGGAGGGGTACCATCCGTCTCGATCAAACCACTAGGGCCGGACCGGGATCGGTGCGCGGCATGGCCGGCTCGGCCCGGGCGCGCCCGCCTCTCAGCCGGGGCGGCCAGGCCGGGACCGCGCCAGTAGGTGGAAGAGGCTGCTGCTCGCCACGACGCCGGCGCCGACCAGCGTCCAGAGGCCCGGCATGGCGCCCCAGACGATCCAGGTGATGCCGGTTGACCAGATCAGGCCCGAATAGGCGAAGGGGGCGAGGTCGGAGGCTTGCGCCGACCGATAGGCGAGCGTCGCAAAGCCGATGCCGAAGCTGGAGGACAGCGCCGCACCGGCAAACAGGGCCAGGTCGTCGATCCGGATGGCGAGGCCGTCGCCGATCGCCAGCGGCGCGATGAAGACCGCCGAGAAGGCCGCGCCGAAGAAGCTGACCGTCCAGAGATTGTCGTCCTGCTTGAGCCAGCGGGCGGACAGCGAGATCGAGGCATAGAGGAACGCGCAGGCCAGGATCAGCAGCGAGGCCGGCTGGAACGCCGCCGATCCGGGCCGCATGGCGATCATCACCCCGCAGAATCCGACCAGGACGGCGACCCATTTCTGCCAACCGACCGTTTCCTTGAACAGCGTGGCGGAGGCGACGGTGATGATGAAGGGCGAGGCGAACAGGATCACAGTCGCCTCGGCGACGCTGAGATGCTTCAGGCCGTGAATGTAGAGATAGGCGGCCAGCAGATTGATCGCCCCGCGCAGGGCATAGAGCGGCGCATGCGCCGACCATCGGATCCGATCCCGCCCGATCACCACCGCCATGCCGGCCAGCAGCGGCATCGCCAGAAGGCTGCGCACGAAGATGATCACCGGCACGTCGTACCGGTCGATCAGGAACTTGGTCATCGTGTCGTTGAGCGTGAAGCACAACGAACCGAGGCACATCATGGCTATGGCCCGCACCGTCCCGGGGGTGGCGATCATCGGACGGCGGCCCCCGGCGGGGTCGTCGCCGCGCAGCGACCTTCGGCGAGCGGCCGCGCGGGCGGAGGGGCCGGGTCCCGGTCCGCCGGGACGGACCGGGATTTCGGACGGAAGTGACGCACGGACCCGCCTTTCCACCTGGGAATCGCAGAACATTGGACGCTTGTCCAACGTTTCGGAATGCTATCTTTATATAAGTTGGACGGCCAGCATATTTTCTGTTTACAGGATGGCCGCCCCCGCACTAACCTCCCTCCATCAGCGGATCGGACGAGGCCAGGACGGCATGAAGACGCGGGTCACCGAACTACTGGGCATCCGATACCCGATCATCCAGGGCGGCATGCAGTGGGTCGGCCGTGCGGAACTGGCCGCCGCCGTCTCCAACGCAGGCGGCCTCGGCATCCTGACCGCGCTGACGCAGCCCGACCCGGAAGCCCTGCGGGCCGAGATCGCCCGGTGCCGGCAGATGACCGACGCGCCCTTCGGCGTGAACCTGACCATCCTGCCGTCGACCCAGCCGCCGCCCTACGAGGCCTATCTGGATGCCGCGCTCGAGTCCGGCGTGCGGATCATCGAGACGGCGGGGCGCAGCCCGAAGGAATTCATCGCCAAGGCCAAGGCGGCCGGCGCGATCATCGTCCACAAATGCACGGCGGTCCGGCATGCCCTGTCGGCGGAACGGGCCGGCGTGGATGCGATCTCGATCGACGGCTTCGAGGCGGCCGGCCATCCCGGCGAGGACGATGTCGGCGGCCTCGTCCTGTTTCCCGCCGCGGCGCGGGCCGTCAAGGTGCCGCTGATCGCCTCGGGGGGCATCGGCGATGGGCGAGGCATGGCGGCCGCCCTGATGCTCGGCGCGGAGGGGGTCAACATGGGCACCCGCTTCTGCGCCACACGCGAGGCGCCGATCCACGATGCCATCAAGCGCGCCCTGCTCGATGCGTCGGAATGCGACACCAAGCTGATCTTCCGGACGCTGCGCAACACCGGCCGGGTGCTGAAGAACAGGATCTCGCAGGAGGTCGTCGCACTGGAGACCAGGCCGGGCGGATGCACCTTCGCCGATCTCCAGCCGCTCGTCGCCGGCGCCCGCGGACGCGGCGCGCTGCAGTCGGGCGAGGTCGACGAGGGGCTGGTCTGGGCCAGCCAGGTCGTCGGCCTGGTCGAAGACATCCCGACCTGCGCCGAGCTGCTCGATCGCATGGTGCGCGAATGCCGGGAGGCGATGGAAGGCGGGCTCCGGGCCTTCGCGGCCTGACGCCGGCCGTCGCGACCGACGACGACCCGATCCAGCCATGCGGCCGGTGCGCTCCGGCCGCACGACCAACCGACCGGGGGGCCGGTACAACAGAACCGGATCTCAATCCGGGCCAATCAACGGATCCACACAAGTGGGTCCAGAAGAATGGGAGGAAACCATGGAACTGCGCGTGATCATGGCGGTATCGGCCTTGGCTCTGGCGACGCCCGCCATGGCCGAAGAGACGGTCAGCTACGCTTCCTATGGCGGCGCCTATCAGGAGGGCGTCCGCAAGGCGATCCTCGACCGCCTGCCGGCCGAGAAAGGCATGAAGGTCGTCGACTATGTGCTGGCCGGCGGCATTCGCGACATCCGCACCAAGGTCAAGGCCAAGGCCGTCGATATCGACGTGGCCGAGCTCTACGGCGGCCTCTGCGACCAGGCCGCCAAGGAAGAGCTGATCGTCCCGCTCGACTATTCGAAGATCCCCAACGCCGCCGGCGTTCCGGAGCATCTCCGCAACAAGAACTGGGTCGGCTTTACCGCCTACACGACGGTCCTGGCCTACAACAAGGACGTCTACGGCAAGAATCCCCCGAAGAACTGGGCCGATTTCTTCGACGTCGAGAAGTTCCCGGGCACGCGCGCGATCGGCGGCACCTATCCGTCGACCAACCTGGAGATCGCCCTCCTGGCCGACGGCGTGCCGAAGGAGAAGATCTATCCGGTCGACATCGAGCGTTCGATCAAGAAATGGACCAAGTTCAAGCCGAACATCACCGTCCGCTGGGCGACCGGCGCGCAGGCGACGCAGCTCGCCACCGCGCGCGAGGTCGACATGCTGACCATCTGGGCGGCCCGCATCGACGCCGCCATCAAGGAAGGCGCGCCCTACGCCTATACGCTCAACGATGCGGTGATGGACGTCGAATGCCTGGTGGTGCCGCGCAATTCGCCCAATCCCGAGGGCGCCATGCGGCTGATCAACCACCTGCTCGACCCGAAATACCAGGCCCGTCTGCCCGACTACATCCCCTACGGGCCGATGAACCAGGATGCCTTCAAGCTCGGACTGATCTCGCCCGAGAAGGCCGCCAAGGTGGTGACCAGCACCGAGAACATCGCCAAGCAGCTGATCACCGACATGCCCTACTGGGCCGCGCACATCATCGAGGCGCAGACCAAGTGGGATGCGGCGATGCAATAGGTCCCTCCCGCACGAACCCGGCGCCCGCGGGCGTCGGGTCCGACTTTGCGATCGCCCTCGCCGCCGACGGCGGGGGCCGGACCGATGACGCGCGCGGAGCGATCCGCCGCGGCCGGTCCTGCCATGCACGGGTTTCATTCGGGATGTGGCGATGAACCAGCCTGCGACGCCGGCCCTGCCGGTGCAGATCCAACAGCTGTCGAAGCATTTCGGGTCTCTGCGCGCCGTCGAGGATGTCTCCTTCGACATCCGGGCGGGGGAATTCCTCACGCTTCTGGGTCCGTCCGGATCCGGCAAGACGACGCTCTTGATGATGATCGCCGGGTTCAGCCGCCCGACCCGGGGATCGATCCGCATCGCCGATCAGGAGATCGTCCATCTGCCGCCGCACAAGCGCAACATCGGCATGGTCTTCCAGAATTATGCGCTGTTTCCGCATATGTCGGTCGGCGAGAACATCGCCTATCCGCTGCGGCTCAGGAAGCGTGGCAAGGCCGAGATCGAGGAGCGCGTGCGCCATGTGCTCGATCTGGTCCAGCTCGGCGGCTATCAGGACCGCAAGGTCAGCCAGCTCTCCGGCGGCCAGCGCCAGCGCATCGCGCTCGCCCGCGCCATCGTGTTCGAACCGCGCATCCTCCTGATGGACGAACCGCTCTCGGCGCTCGACAAGCAGTTGCGCGAGACGATGCAGATCGAGATCCGCAAGCTGCACGACCGCCTCGGCATGACCACCATCTCGGTCACGCACGACCAGCGCGAGGCGCTGACCATGTCGGACCGCATCGCGGTCTTCTCGCACGGCCGCCTCGCCCAGATCGCCTCGCCGTCCGACCTCTACGAGAAGCCGGCGAACCGCTTCATCGCGGCCTTCATCGGCGAATCCGCCTTCCTGCCGCTGACGCCGACCGACCGCGGCCTCGCCTATGCGGGACGCACGATCGAAACCGCCGACGGGCAGCGGCCGCCCGCCGGCAAGGCGCTCCTGATGCTGCGCCCCGAACGGCTGAAGATCGTCGAGGCCGGTGCGGCGGACGGCGGCAACGCCTTTCCGGGCCAGGTCGTCACGGTCGTGTTCCAGGGCGACAGCCTGCTCTTCGAGGTCCGTCTCGACGGCGGCGATACCGTCTTCGCCCGCCTCCCCAACCGGGCCGAGGACCTCCGGCGCCTGCCCCAGGCCGGCGCGCGGGTGACGCTCGGCCTCGATCGCGCCGATGCGCGCATCGTGCAGGCGGAGGACTAGGCGATGCAGCCGGCGGCAATCCTCCCCCCCGTCACCGAGGCCGACCTCGCCGCCAACCAGCGCGCCCTCGACCGCGAGGCGCGCGCCGAGGACCGGCTGATGTTCCGGCTGACCGTGCCGGCGCTGGCGATCGTGGCGATCCTGATGGTCGTGCCGATCGGCTGGCTCCTGTCGATGTCCTTCATCGGCGGCGACGGCCAGCTCGGTTTCGAGAACTACGCGCTGTTCTTCTCCGAGCCGGCCTATGTCCAGATGTTCGTCAATACGTTCGCGATCGCCTTCGCGGTGACGGCGCTGTGCCTGATCCTCGGCTATCCGGTCGCCTATGTGCTGGCGATCCTGCCGCCGCGCTGGTCGGGCCTTCTGATGCTCGCCGTGCTGGTCCCGTTCTGGACATCCGGACTGGTGCGCACCTTCTCGTGGCTGATCATCCTGCAGCGCAACGGCCTCGTGAACAAGGCGCTGGTCGCCACCGGGCTGGTCGAACGGCCGATCCCGCTCGTGCACAACATGACCGGCACGATCATCGGCATGGTCCACATCATGGTGCCGTTCCTGATCCTGCCGCTCTACGCCTCGATGAAGACCATCGACGGCAACCTGATGCGCGCCGCCGCCAGCGTCGGCTCGACGCCGACCCACGCCTTCCTGCGCGTCTTCCTGCCGCTCTCGATGCCCGGCCTGGTCGCCGGCACCATCATGGTCTTCGTGATGTGCCTCGGCTTCTACATCACCCCGGCGCTGCTCGGCGGCGGCAGGGTCAAGATGATCGCGCAGCGCATCGAGGAATCCATCTCGCTCTATCCGACCTGGGGACCCGCGGCGGCGCTCGCCGTGCTGCTGCTGGTCGTCACCGCCCTCTGCCTCGCCGCCAGCATGGTGCTGGTGCGGCGGCTCAGCACCGACCGTTGAGGGAGACGACGATGGAATCCCACGTGTCCCATCGCAACCGGCTCTGGCTCTACGTGCTGGTCGGCCTGGTCGTCTTCTATCTGGTCGCCCCCGCGCTGATCGTGGTGCCGGTCTCGTTCAGTTCGACGACCTCGCTGTCCTTCCCGCCGGCCGGCTGGTCGACCCGCTGGTACGAGGCCTTCTTCGGCCAGGAGAAGTGGATCGGATCGCTGTGGGTGTCGCTGCGCGTCGCCTTCGGCACCATGATCCTCGCCACGGTGACCGGCATCGCCGCCTCCTATGCGCTGCACATGTCCGGCTTCCGGCTGCGCAGCGCCATCCGGGCGACCCTGGTCTCGCCGCTGGCGGTGCCGGCAATCCTGATCGCGGTCGGCATCTTCTTCGTCTTCGCCCGCCTCGGCGGCCTGCTCAACACCCTGCACGGCCTGATCCTCGGCCACACGGTCGTCGCCATGCCGTTCGTCGTCCTGACCATGAGCGCCGGCTTCGAAAGCTACGACATGAGCCAGGAGATGGTCGCCCGGAGCCTCGGCGCGACCCGGTTCAAGGCCTTCATGACCGTCACGCTGCCGCAGCTCAAATTCTCGGTGGCGACCGCGATGCTGCTCGCGTTCCTGGTTTCCTTCGACGAGCTGATCATCTCGCTGATGGTCTCCTCCGGGCCCGTCTCGACCCTGTCGCGGGTGACCTTCGCGACGCTGCGCGACGATGTCGATCCGACGCTGGCAGCCGTCTCGACCCTCATGCTGGTGATGACCTCGGTGCCGCCGCTGATCCTGCATATCGTCACGACCCGTTCCAAGCGCGAGGACGCCTGACATGCTGGCGGATCTCAACCGGGAGCTCGCCGGCTTCGTCGAACTGCATCGCGACGGACCCATCCTCGAAATCCGGATGGTCAAGCCGGCCGTCAACGCGATCTGCCGACGCTTCAGCCGGAGCCTCGAACAGGCGGCCCTGCACCTCCAGAACGAGCCGGACCTGCGTGTCGGGCTCCTGACCAGCGGTTGCGAGAAGGCCTTCTCGGCGGGCTTGGATTTCCGTCAGTCGACCGCGCAGGACGGCCGCGAACGGGAGCCCGGCGCGAAGGAGGGCGGCTTCGGCGGCATCACCACGCTGTGGTCGCTGAAGAAGCCCCTGATCGCGGTGATCGGCGCGCCGGCGATCGGCGGCGGGCTCGAACTGGCGCTCGCCTGCGACATCATCCTGATGGCCGACGAGGCCCATCTGCGCCTGCCGGAACTGGAGCGCGGCCTCATACCGGACGGCGGCGGGCTGCAGCGGCTGCCGCGGCGCATTCCGCACCATGTCGCGACCGCCATGATCTGGACCGGCGAGCCGATGTCCGCCGCGGACGCTCTGCGCTGGGGGCTCGCCTATCGCACCGCGCCGCGCGACCGGCTCGACGCCATGGCCTCAGAGGTCGCCCGGCAGGTGGCCCGCGGCGCCCCGCTGGCGCAGCAGGCGCTGAAGGAGGCCTTGCGGGCCGTCGACGGCCTGCCGGACCGCCAGGCGATGGCCCTGCGCGGCCTGCCGGGTGCCGACCTGACCGTTTTCGAACGCATGCTGAAATCGGACGACATGATCGAAGGGCAGCGCGCCTTCCTGGAGAGGCGCGCGCCGCGATGGACGGGACACTGAGCCGGCACCGCCGGCGATCGAGGCGCCCCGCAGAGGGCGGCCGCTGCCCGGCAAAGGGCGGCTACCGCCCTGCACGGGGCGCCGGCAGGACATTTCCGGGAGGCAGGAATGTACAGGTTTCTTGAGACGGAACGTCACGGCGCGGTCGGGGTGATCGCGCTCAACCGGCCGGAGGCGCGCAATGCGCTCGGCATGGGCATCACGATCGAACTGCGCCGGGCCCTGCGCGAGGCGGCCGCGGACCGGACGATGCGGGCCCTCGTTCTGACCGGACGCGGCGGGGCCTTTTCGGCCGGCGCGGATGTCAAGGAATGGGCCGACAAGAGCAAGGGCGACAATCCCTGGCCGGACATGAACTGGGTCGAGGAATCGCTGCGGCTGGTGCAGCAGGTCCACGACATGCCGAAGCCGACCATCGCGATGATCGACGGCGCGGCCGTCGGCGCCGGGCTCGACATAGCCCTCGCCTGCGACTTCCGCTACGCGTCCGAGCGCTCCAAGTTCATCTGCTCCTACACCAATGTCGGCTACAACCCCGATTGCGGCGGCACCTGGCTGATGCCGCGCGTGATGGGTCTGGAGGCGGCCAAGCGCTTCGCCTTCACGGGCGACCTCTGGACGGCGGCGGTCGCGCTGGAGAACCGCCTGGTCAGCCATGTCAGCCCGACCGAACGGCTCTTCGACGACACGCTCGCTTTCGCCCAGAGGCTCGCCGCCGGGCCGACCGTCGCCATCGCCCAGGCGAAGAAGCTCCTGAACAGCGCCCATAGCCGCAGCCTGTCCGACCAGCAGTTGGAGGAGGTGGCCGCGGGCAAGATCTGCGCCCAGACCCAGGACCATGCCGAAGGGCTGGCGGCCGCCAACGAGCGCCGCGCCCCCCGGTTCGTCGGCGCGTGAGGAGGCGGACATGGATTTCGCATTGGATTTCGAGCAGCAGGCGCTGGTGAACTCGCTGGAGGAATTCTGCCGCCGGGAGCTCTACCCGCACGAGGCGGTGGTCGAGGAGCTTCGCTACGTCCCCGACGAGATCAAGCAGGAGATCCGGCGCAAATCGCTGGAAGCCGGCTTCGACGGCATGAACCTGCCGGAAGAATGGGGCGGCCCGGGCCTCGACAAGCAGACCAAGATGCAGGCCGAACGGGTCATGGGCAAACCGTCCACGGCGCTCGGACAATGCATGAACCGCGGCGTCACCGGCATCCTGTTCAAGTGCCGGGACGAGCAGATCGAGGAATATCTGCTGCCGTCGATCCGCGGCGAACGCAAGAACGCCTTCGCGCTGACCGAACCGGGCGCCGGCTCGGATGCGCGCGCGATCGTCACCCGGGCCGAACGCCAGGGCGGCGAATGGGTGATCAACGGCGTCAAGCAGTTCATCTCGGGCGCCGACATCGCCGACTTCATCATCCTGATCGCCGTCTCCGGCACCGATCAGACGCCGAAGGGGCCGCGCAAGCGCTTCACGGCCTTCCTGGTCGACAAAGCCTCGCCGGGCCTGCGCGTCGAGCCGATGAAGTCGATCGTCACCCGCGGCTACAACCCGACCATGGTCTATTTCGACAATGTGCGCGTGCCCGACAGCAAGATCCTGGGCGGCGAAGGCGAAGGCTTCAACACCGCCAACGAGTGGCTCTACGACGGCCGCGTCGCCCTGTCGGCGCATTGCGTCGGGCGGGCCGAACGCATCTTCGACATGACCAAGGAATGGGCCGGCTCCCGCAAGGCCTTCGGACGGACCATCGGCGAGTTTCAGGGCATCGGCTTCAAGATCGCCAACATGGCCATCGACATCAAACTCGGCGACCTGATGGTCAAGGAGGCCGCCTGGAAGATGGACAACGACCTGATGAATCGGACCGAGGCGTCGATGGTCAACTACTATTGCTCCGAGATGGTCTTCCGGGTCGCCGATAACGCCGTCCAGATCTTCGGCGGCATGGGGATGATGGAGGATTTCCCGATCCAGCGCTTCTGGCGCGATGCGCGCATCGAGCGGATTTGGGAGGGAACGTCCGAAATCCACCAGGACGTCATCGCCAAGGACCTGCTGCGGCCCTATCGGAACTGACGACCGCAGAACCATCGGCCGGCGGCCGGAAGGAACACGATGAAACGGGCGACAAAGCACCGGCAAGCCGGCGAAACGCGACGGACCGAACTGATCGTTGCGACCCTGAAGTCGCTCCGCAAGCACGGCTACCTGAACTCGACGATCAACACGATCGCCGACGAGTCCGGATTGTCGCGCGGGCTGATCAACCACTATTTCGACAACAAGGACGATCTTCTGATCGTCGCGCATAAGTACTATCTGCAGAATGTCGACGACTTCTTTCGCCATGTCGTGATCTCGACCAAGAGCGGACACTTCGGCAAGTTGCTGCACTCGGTCTTCGTCCCGTTCCTGCGCGACACCGGCTACCAGAGGATGCTGATCCACTACATGAGCGCGGCCTTCATCCTGCCGCAGGTGCTCGACATGCACCGGACGATCTGGGGCCGCTACCGCGCCAACATCCAGCGGCGCATCGCCGCCGCGGCGCGCGAGCGCGGGTTGGAGATGGATACCCGCCTCGCCGCCATCACGCTGACGCAGCTCGCCGACGGGCTGTGGCTCGGTTGGGTGATGGAGGAGAGCTACTCGCAGGAGGACTGCCGGCGGATCCTGCGCCAGTGGCTGTGCGATCAGTTCCGCGAGGACCCCGAAAAGTACCCACTGATACCCGATTTCGACCTCGTCAACTTCGAGACCGACGCCCCGCTCCCCGACCCCGCGTGATGCGGACGCCGTCACCGCCGGCACCGCAGCGAGCGGTCGGACGCCTGGAGAGACACATGCACGATTTCCCCCTGGATGCGGCGGGCGCACGGATGCGCCCGGCCCTCCGCCGCAACTTCCGGCGCCTGCTGGCGCCGCAGCGCATGGCCTTCATCGGCGGCACCCAGGTCGAGCGGACGCTGACCACGCTGCGCGATCGCGAGTTCGTCGGCGAGGTCCATGTCGTTCATCCCAAGCGGTCGGAAATCGCAGGCTACCGCTGCGTGCCGCGGATCGCCGACATCCCAAGCCCGCCCGACGCGGTCTTTCTGGCCGTCAACGCGGATGCCACCATCCGGGCGCTCGACGAGCTGCGCCGGATCGATGCCGGCGGCGTCGTCTGCTACGCCTCGGGTTTCGCCGAGATCGGCGAGGCCGGAGCCGAGCGCAACCGGGCCTTCATCCAGGCTTCCGGCGACATGGCCGTGGTCGGGCCGAACTGCTACGGCCTGGTCAACTACGTCAACCACGGCAGCATCTGGCCGTCGCCCTTTCCGGTCCTGGAGACGGGACGCGGCGCCGCCGTCATCTCGCAGAGCGGCAACGTCACGGGGCATATCGTCTCGAACGGCCGCAGCGTGCCCTATTCCTATCTGATCAGCGCCGGCAACCAAGCGGTCCTCGGCTTCGAGGACTATATCGACGGCCTCGTCGACGATCCCAACGTGACCTGCCTCGGCCTGTTCATGGAGGGCATCCGGGACGTGCCCGCCTTTGCGCGAGCCTGCCTGCTGGCCCGCTCGAAGGCCATCCCGGTCATCGTCTGCCGCTCCGGCCGTTCGGACCTCGGCGCCGCCATGGCGGCCAGCCACACCAGCTCGCTCGCCGGTCGGAACGAGTATTACGAGGCCCTGTTCGCGCGGCTCGGCGTGATCGAGACCGAGACGGTGCCGCAATTTCTGGAGATGATGAAGATCGCCTCGTTGTCCGCGCCGCTCGCCGGCACGCGGCTCGCCGTCTCGTCGAGCTCGGGCGGCGACAACGGCCTGGCGGCGGACTACTGCTCCTTCGCCGGCCTGCAGCTGCCGCCGCCGACGGAGGCGCAGGTCGCCGCCATCCAGCCGCTGCTGCCGGAATTCGGCCATGTCTCCAATCCGTTCGACTTCACGGCCGGCAACTGGGGCAACGAGAAGCTGTTGACGCCGATGCTGACCACGCTTCTGTCCGGTGCGGTCGATGCCGGCATGCTGGTGGTCGATTTCGCCCCGGCCGGATCGCCCTATCGGGGCAGCCCGGCGCATGACGCGATGGACCGGGCGCTGGCCGCGGCCGGAAAGGCGGCCGGCAAGCCGGTCTATCACGCCTCGGTCAATACCGGCGGCATCACGCCGGAGGCAAGCCAGCGCATGATCGCCCAAGGCATCGTGCCGCTGCAGGGCCTGCACGATGCCGCGCAGGTGATCGCCCGATGGGCCGCCCATGGCGAACGGGTGCGCCGGGATGCCGCCGACGGCGGCGCCGCGCTCGATCGGCTGGTGCCCCATGCGGTGCCGCCGCTGTCGGGCGCGCCCCGAACCGTCAACGAGGCGGACTCCAAGCGCCGCCTCGCCGCCCATGGACTGACGGTCCCGGACGGCCGCGTGCTGTCGCGCGCCGAACTTGCCGGCCTGCCGGACGAGGCGGTCGCCGCGCCGATGGTGCTCAAGGCCCTGCACGACGACCTGCCGCACAAGACGGAGGCCGGCGGCGTCGCGCTCAACCTGCGCGGCCGGGCCGAAATCCTGGCCGCGGCCGACCGCATGGTCGACAGCGTCGCCCGCCATGCGCCGCAGATCCGTCTCGAACGGTTCCTGCTGGAGCCGATGCAGGCGCCGCCGCTCGCCGAACTGATCGTCGGCGTCAAGCGCGATCCGCTGTTCGGCATGGTGCTGGTGATCGGCGCCGGCGGCATCCTGGTCGAATTGGTCAAGGATGCCGTCCCGCTCCTGCTGCCGGTCGGACGCGACGATGTCGAGGCGGCCTTGCGCGGTCTGAAATGCTTCCCCCTGCTCGACGGCTTCCGCGGCCGGCCCGCTGCCGATCTCACGGCGGTCGTCGACGCCGTCATGGCCATTGCCGCCTTTGCGGGCGCCCATCTCGACACTCTGGCGGAGCTGGACGTGAACCCGCTGATGGTCGGCCCGGCCGGCGCCGTCGCCGTGGACGCGCTGATCGTCGAAGTGCCGAGACCGGACTGAGCGGCCTTCGTCTTGGTCGCCGGAGCCCCCAGGGCAGGGTCCAGGCCGGCGGGCGACATCCGAGGTTTCATCCGGGCCAGAACCCATAAGGAGAGAAGGCCATGGCAGAGGAACCGTCCGGCCGGGCGCAGACCGGGGCCGAGGCGCTCGTCCACACCCTGATCGCGGGTGGGGTCGACACCTGCTTCGCCAATCCGGGCACCAGCGAGATGCATTTCGTCGCCGCCCTGGATCGGATCCCGGGCATCCGCTGCGTGCTGGGGCTGCAGGAGAATGTCGTGACCGGGATGGCCGACGGCTATTTCCGGGTGACCGGCCGGCCCGCCGCGACCCTGCTGCATTGCGGCCCGGGCTATGCGAACGGCATCGCCAACCTGCACAATGCCCGCCGCGCCGGCAGCGGCGTCGTCAACATCGTCGGCGACCATGCCGTCGCGCATGTCGCCCATGACAGCCCGTTGACGGCGGATGTCGATGCGCTGGTCGGGGCGACCGCCGAATGGCACGCCTTCTCGACCGCGCCCGAGCGGATCGGCATCGACGCCGCCCGCGCCGTCGAGGCGGCCGGCGACGGCTACGGCCAGGTCGCCGCGCTGGTGCTGCCCGCCGACATCTCCTGGAGCACGGGCGGCGTCTCCGCCCGCCCCGCCCCGTCGCGACCGCCGCGCGCGCCCGATCCCGGCATGATCGGCCGGACCGCGCGCGCCCTGCGTTCGGGGCGCCGGGCGGTGATCATTCTCGGCACGCCGGCGGTGGCGGCGGATCTGCATCCGCTCCTCGCCGGGCTGGCAGCGGCGACCGGCGCCACGCTGATGGGCAGTTCGACCATCGCCCGCCAGCCGCGCGGCCGCGGCCGTCTGGTCCTGCCGGCGGTACCCTATCCGGTCGACGATGCGATCGCACGCCTCGATCCGTTCGATATCGTGGTGCTGGTCAACTGCCCGCCGCCGACCGGCTTCTTCCTCTATCCCGGCCGGCGCAGCCTGCTGCACCGGCCGGATGCCGACGTGGTCGTGCTGTCGCGCGAGGACCAGGACGCCGCAGCGGCGCTGCATGCGCTGGCCTCCGAACTCGGCGTCGGGCCGGCGTCGGTTCCGGTGCCGCCCGTCGGGTCCGCCCCCGAACCGTCCGGCCCGATCACGTCGGCCGGCTTCGCCGCGGTGGTCGCCGACGCTCTGCCGGCGGATGCGATCGTGATCAACGAGGCGATCACGCTGGGCGGCGGTTTCGCGGCGGTCATGCCGCACGCCGCGCCCTGCGACTGGATGACCGTGACCGGCGGCGCGATCGGCGGCGGCCTGCCGCTGGCGACCGGCGCGGCGATCGGGGCGCGTGCGGACGGACGGTCCGACCGCCGGGTCGTCACCCTGCAGGCGGACGGCTCGGCCGCCTATACGGTCCAGGCGCTCTGGACGCAGGCGCGCGAGAACCTGCCGGTGACCACCCTGCTCCTGAACAATCGGGCCTACGCGATCCTGCTCGGCGAATATGCCAAGGTCGGTGCCGAACCCGGCCCGACCGCGCGCGACATGATGAGCCTCGATCGGCCGGCGATCGACTGGTGCGGCATCGCCCGCGGCTTCGGCGTCGCGGCCGAACCTGCGGCAACGCTGGAACAACTCGCGGCGACGCTGAAGCGCGCCCTCGCGCATCCCGGGCCGATGCTTCTGGACGTCCAGTTCCCGCCGGAAGGATGAGCGGCCGCCCGGCCGCGATGCTATCCGAGCTGGGGCCGCGGACGGTACTCGGTAGGTCCCGGTCCACACGCGCTTTCCGATCAGAACGCATGGCGCCGACCGGACCTTGCTGGCAGAAGGCTGAAAAGCACTCCGGACCCGCCATTCTGCCATCCCCGGGCTTGTCCCGGGGAACCGGTGCGACGGCAAAGCCGTTTGGAAGTCTGGGTCCCCGGGACAAGCGCGGGGATGGCTGAGTTCAATTTGCCCGCATCCGATCGCGCGCCGACGCGGTCTCCAGCCGCCTGCTATACCCCGGCGCCGATGAGCGTTCCGTCGGCGACGAGCGCATCGATCGCCGCGGCCAGCCGGTGTTCCGCAGCCTGGGGCAGGGCCGTGACGGGAGGAAGGGACGCACCGATCGGCAGGCCGATCATCGCGAAGGCGCGGCGGACGCCTTCGGGAAACTGCTCGGCAAACAGGGCGTCCATCAGCGGATGCAGCCCGCGCTGCAGGGCCAGCGCCTCCGGCACGCGACCGGCCTCGACGAGCCGCAGGATCTCCGCCCAGCGGCCCGGGACCAGCGCGGCGGAGGTCAGGACGCCGCCCTTCGCCCCGAGCATGGCCTGCTCGACGAAGAGCGTGTCCTGGCCGGAGAGCAGGCAGAAGCGGTCGCTGACCCGGTCGGCGACCTGGGCGAAATGATAGAGGTCGGTGTTCGACGCCTTCATGCCGACGATCAGCCCTTCCGCCTCCATGCGCGCGATCGTCTCGGGCGCGGTCACCAGATGGGTGCGGTACGGGTTGTCGTAATAGATCACCGGGAGCTTCAGTTCGGGCGCCAGGGAACGGAAATAGCGCAGCACGCCCTCCTGGTCGGGGCGGGCATAGTAGGGCGCGATCACCATCAGGCCGTCCGCCCCGGCTTCGCGGCAGAGGCGCGCGGTGTCGAGCGCACCGCCGCGGCCGGGGTCGAGAACGCCGCCGATCACCGGCACGCGCCTAGCGGCCGCCGAGACCGTCACCTCCATGATCCGGCGGCGCGTGGCCAGATCGAACGACGTCGCCTCGCCGGTGCCACCGAGCGGGACCAGGCCGGAAACGCCGCGGGCGATCTGGAACTCGACGATGCGGGCGAGGCCGTCCTCGTCGAGCGAGCCGTCGGCCGCGAGCGGCGTCGGAAAGGCGGGGATGAGGCCGCGAAACATCAACTCTGCCATGGGCGGCCTCACTTGCCGAGATGGATCCAGGTCGCCTTGAGCTCGGTATATTTCTCCAGCGCGTGCAGCGACTTGTCGCGTCCGAAGCCGGACTGCTTGAAGCCGCCGAAGGGCGAGGAGATATCGCCGTGGTCGAAACAGTTGACCCAGACGACGCCGGCGCGCAGGGCCGAGGACGCCTTGAAGGCCTTGTTGATGTCGCGCGTCCAGACCGCGGCGGCGAGGCCGTAGGTGGTGTCGTTGCCGATCCGGATCGCGTCGTCGATGTCCCTGGCGGCGATCGTCGCCAGCACCGGGCCGAAAATCTCCTCGCGCGCGATGGTCATGTCGTTGGTCACGTCGTCGAACAGGGTCGTTTCGATGAAGCAGCCCGGCGCGGCGACGCGCTTGCCGCCGAGCCTGAGCGTGGCGCCTTCGGCGAGGCCCTTCTCGATATAGCCCATCACCCGCTCGGTCTGGCGCGCGTCGACCATGGCGCCCATCTCGGTCGCGGCATCGAGCGGGTCGCCGACCTTGATGGCGCTGCCGACCTCGATCACCTTCTCGACGATCCGGTCCTTGACCGAGGCTTCGACGATCAGGCGCGAACCGGCATTGCAGACCTCGCCCTGATTGTAGAAGATGCCCCAGGCGGCGGCCGTTGCGGCCTCGTCCAGATCGGGTGCATCGGCCAGGATGATGTTCGGGCTCTTGCCGCCGCATTCCAGGCCGACCCGCTTCATGTTGGACTGGCCGGAATATTGAAGGAAATACTTGCCGACTTCGGTCGAGCCGGTGAAGGCGACCGCATCGACGTCCATATGCAGGCCGAGCGCCCGGCCGGCGGTCTCGCCGAAGCCCGGCAGCACGTTGAAGACGCCGTCCGGGATGCCGGCCTCGCTGGCCAGGGCGCCGAGCCGGATCGCCGTCAGCGACGACTGCTCGGCCGGCTTCAGGATGACCGAATTGCCGGCCGCCAGGATCGGCCCGAGCTTCCACGCGGCCATCAGGAGCGGGAAGTTCCACGGCACGACGGCCGCCACCACGCCGAGCGGCTCGCGGCGGATCAGCGAAATCGCGGTCGGCGGCGTCGGGGCGATCTCGTCGTAGATCTTGTCGATCGCCTCGGCATACCAGTCGATGCACTGCGCGGAGAGCGGCAGGTCGACCGCGAGGCTGTCGCGAATCGGCTTGCCCATGTCGAGCGTCTCCAGCAGCGCCAGTTCCTCGGTGTGGCGCGCGATCAGATCCGCGAAGGCCTTCAGCCGCTTCTTGCGCTCGCGCGGCGCCATCCGGGACCACACGCCCGACACGAATGCCGCCCGCGCGACCGCAACCGCATGATCGACATCCGCCTGATCGCAGGCCGCCACCGCGACCAGAACCTGGCCGGTCGCCGGATTGATGCATTCGAAGGTCTCGCCGGACCGGGACGGTACATAGCGGCCGCCGACGAAGGCCTGACCGTTGAGGGTGAGCGCGGCGGCCCGTTGGCGCCAGTCGATCGGAGCGGACATGTGGACGGTTCCCGGAAAGGATGGCCGAAGCCGGACAGGGAATATGATAGGCTGTTCGCCAGAGGGGTACCACTCGAATTTTTGGATTTCTGAAAAATGAATTGGCAGGTCGGCGCCGCAACGCTATCCTCCCAAACCGTGCAAGCCCGCCCGACGGGGCGGCTTCGTGGCCGGACGACTTCGGATTTCCCAACCTCATGGCGCCCATGACGATCCCCGACACCGCCGCCCGCATGTCTCCCACGACGCCCAATCCGGACGAGGAATCGCTGAAGCTGGGTCAGCGCATTCGCGATCTGCGGTTGAAGGCCGGCATGACGCTGGCCGATCTCGGCAAGGCCACCGGCGTCTCGATCGGGACGCTGTCCCAGCTCGAACGCGGCCTGGTCTCGCCGACCGTGCGCACGGTCTATACCGTCGCCAACGCCCTCGGGGTGATGCCGGCATGGCTGATCGATCCGTCCCAAATGCCTGTTCCAAGTGCCGAAAGCCGCTATATCGTCAGGGCCGGACAGCGATCCCGCCTGCTCGACCTCAACGGCATCCGCAAGGACATCGCCTCTCCGGCGGCGAGCGACCGGTTGCGCGGCTTCTTCATGGTCATCCAGCCCGGATGCAACTCCGGCGCGCAGCCCTATTCGCACAAGGGCGAGGAGATCGGCTTCCTGCTGGCCGGCTCGCTCGAGCTGCAGATCGACGGCGAGACCTTCAGCCTGAACGAAGGCGACTGCTTCGCCTTCTCCAGCCAGAAGCCACACTCCTTCGCCAATGCCGGCCCCCGCCCGGCCACCGTGTTCTGGGTGAATGCGGACATTCCTCCGGCCTGATTTCAGAATTTTGAAATCCCGCATTGCGCTTCGAAAATCGCTCTGCCATATTTCGGCAGGACATCCCGGGTCCCCCGACGCACCGGCCGATGCCAGGGCCGGCCAGATCCCGGCACCGACCGGCACTCCCGGCAGGTCGCCCGGACCCGATTTTCGAAGGACGCGCCGACCGTGGCCTCATCCACTTCAGCATCGGATCTCGGTCCCGGGACGGCGCTCCTGCTGCTGGCCCCGCTGACGGTGCTGATGGCGGCGATCCTGCTCTATCCGCTGGGCGTGACCGTCTGGACGAGCGTCAACAATGGCGGCTTCACGCTCTCCGCCTATGCGGACCTCGCCCAGAGCACGCTGTTCCTCAAGGTCCTGCGCAACACCTTCGAGATCGCGATCGGCGGCACGCTGATGAGCCTCGTCATCGGCTACCCGGTCGCCATGCATCTCGCCGCCCAGCCGCCGACCCGGCGCACCGCCTACCTGATCATGGTCATGCTGCCCTTCTGGACCAGCATCCTCGTCAAGAGCTTCGCCCTGGTGGCGGTGTTCGGCAACCAGGGCCTCGTCAACCAGTTGCTCGGTTTCCTGAGCGGCGGCGCCATCAAGCTGCCGATGATGTTCAACCGCGTCGGCGTCATCCTCGGCATGCTGAACTTCCTGCTGCCGTTCATGATCCTGTCGATCCTCGGCAGCCTGCTTTCGCTCGACCGGCGCCTGATCCTGGCCGCCGAGACCATGGGGGCCGGACCGCTGCGCATCTTCTGGCGCATCACCCTGCCGCTTTCCATGCCGGGCATGATCGCCGGCATCCTGATCAACGTCACGCTGTCGATCGGCATGTACATCACGCCGGCCCTGCTCGGCGGGCGCCAGGACATGATGGTCGCCAATCTGGTCGACTTCTACACCCGCCAGACGCTCGACTGGACCGCCGCCTCGGCCACCGCCGTCGTGCTGCTGGTGCTGTCCGGCCTGCTCGTCGCCCTGCTCGGCCGCGTGCGCGGCGCAGCCGGCCTTTCGGAAGCCGGCGCATGAACGAGCTGTTCGGATCGAGCCGCGCCGCGCGCCGCATCACCTCGACGCTCGCCTGGCTGTGCTACCTGTTCCTGCTGGTGCCCAGCCTGATCGTCATCCCGATCTCGTTCGGCAATCCCGGCCAGATCGAATTTCCGCCGCGCCAACTGACGCTCGACCTCTACCGCCAGTTCTTCACCGATCCGGCCTGGTGGGGCTCGATGGTGCAGAGCCTGCTCGTCGCCGTGGCGACCACGCTGCTGACGCTGCTGCTCGCGGTTCCGGCCGCCTATGCGTTGGCGCGCTCGCGCCTGCCCGGCCGCCGCGGCCTGCAGGGCCTGTTCATGATGCCGATGCTGGTTCCGGTGATCGTGCTCGGCCTCGGTCTCTATCTGCAATTCTCGAGCTGGGGCCTGCTCGACACCACGGCCGGCATCATCCTCGCCCACATCATGCTGACCACGCCCTACATCATGGTCTCGGTCCTGTCCGGCCTGAAGCATTCGGACATCGCCCTGGAGACCGTCGCGGCGATCATGGGCGCGTCGCGCGTCACGATCTTTTTCCGCGTCGTGCTGCCGCAATTGAAAGCCGCGATCGCGGTCGGCGCCCTGTTCGCCTTCCTGATGTCGCTCGACGAGGTCGTCGTCGCCTATTTCCTCACCGGCACGCAGACCATGACGCTGCCGGTGAAGATGTTCAGTTCCATCCGCTGGGAGCTGACGCCGGTGCTGGCCGCCGTCTCCACCCTGCTCACCGTGCTGTCGCTGCTGATTGCGCTCGGCATCATCGCCCTGCAGCGCAAGACCGAGGCCTCGTCATGACCGTCACCACCGCTCCGGCCATGGTCGAATTGCAGGGCGTCAGCAAGCGCTATGCCGATGTCGACGCCCTGCACCCGGTCGATCTGACCATCGCCAAGGGCGAGTTCGTCACCCTGCTCGGCCCCTCCGGCTCGGGCAAGTCGACGCTGCTCAACCTGATCGCCGGCATGGTCGCGCCGAGTTCCGGGCGCATCGTCATCGACGGGCGTGACGCCACCACCCTGCCGACCAACCAGCGCGGCCTCGGCATGGTGTTTCAGAACTATGCCCTGATGCCGCACATGACGGTGTTCGAGAACATCGCCTTCCCGCTGCAGGTCCGGAAGGTGCCGAAGGCCGAAATCAGACGCCGCGTCGGCGCGGTGCTCGACCTGATCCAGCTCGGTCATGTCGCCAACCGGCGGCCGCGGGAACTGTCCGGCGGCCAGCAGCAGCGCATCTCGCTGGCCCGCTGCATCGTCTACAATCCGGCCCTGATCCTGATGGACGAGCCGCTCGGCGCGCTCGACAAGAAGCTGCGCGAGCAAATGCAGCTGGAGATCAAGCGGCTGCACGCCGAACTCGGCATCACCATGCTGTATGTGACGCACGACCAGGACGAAGCGCTGACCATGTCGGACCGCATCGTCCTGATGAACGGCGGTCGCATCGAGCAGCAGGGGACGCCGGACACGCTCTATTTCCGGCCCGAGACGGTGTTTTCGGCGGAATTCATCGGCAGTTCCAACCTCCTGGCCGGGACGCTCGAGGCCGGTCCGGACGGCGCGCCGGTGCTCAGGACGGCGCTCGGCACCTTCCCGGTTCCCGCTCCGGATCGGCCGATCGAGCGCGGGGCGAAGGCCATGCTGCTGGTGCGCCCGGAAAACATGACCCTGCAGCGCGGCGGCGACACGGTCCATGTCACCGGCCGGATCGAGGATTCGATCCTGCTCGGCGGCGTCGTCCGCCATTTCGTCCGCTGCGCCGACGGCTCGACGATCATCGTCCAGGAATTGAACCAGCCCGGCCGCGTCGATGCCGAACGCGGCCACGAGGTCGCAGCCGGTTGGCTGCCCCAGCACGGCCGGCTCCTGCCGGCACCGCCCGCCGGGTGATCCCGGCGAGCGGGCCCAGACTGCCGATCCCATCCCGACATCCGCAGAGGACTGCTGCCATGACCAAGATGACGTTCTCGACTTCGCGCCGCGGCCTGCTGCGCGGCGGTTCGGCCGGCCTCCTCGGCCTGATCGCCGCGCCGGCGGTCTTCACCGGCCGCTCGGCCGCCGCCGACACCACGCTGACGGTCACCTCCTGGGGCGGCGACTACAACAAGTCGGTGCGGGAGGTCTTCGCCGATCCCTTCACGGCGGAGACCGGCATCAAGGTGACGCTGGTCGACAACGGCGACATGGCCAAGGTCAAGGCGCAGGTGCTGGGCAATGCCGTGCAGTGGGACGTGATCGACGCGCCCGCCGCCTTCGCCACCTCGGGTGCCCGCGACAAGCTGTGGGAGCCGCTCGACATGGCGATCATCAAGCCGAGCGCGCTGGTCTCGCAGCCGGCGCCCGACTACATGCCGATGTATCTCTACAGCGGCGGCCTCCTGTGGGATGCGAAGCGCACCCCGGACGGCAAGCATCCGGTCGATTTCGCCGGCTTCTACGATTTCGAGCGCTTCCCGGGCCGCCGCGTCATGCGCTCGCTCGCCTCCGAGACGCTCGAAGTGGCGCTCGTCGCCGACGGCGTCGCGCCCAAGGACCTCTATCCGCTCGATGTCGAGCGCGCCTTCCGGGCCCTCGACCGGATGAAGAAGCACGTCACCAAATGGGCGGCGACCACGCCCGACCAGGTCAATGCGGTGGTCCAGAACGAGGGCGACTTCTCCTACAGCTACTACAACCGGGTGAAGTCCGCGCAGAAGTCGGGCGCCGCGCTCGCCTTCTCGTTCGAACAGACGGTCAACTCGCTCGATTATTTCGCCGTCCCGAAGGGCACGAAGAACAAGGAAGCGGCGATGCGCTTCATCGACTTCTGCCTGCGGGCCGATCGGCAGGTCGCCTGGTCGGTGCGCGGCTACTACCTGCCGAACAATGTCGCGGCCATCGAAGAGGTCCGCAAGTCGCCGTCCGGCGACTTCCTGCCGGATCTCACCAACGGCAAGAACGTCGTCGTGAACTCGGCCTGGTGGGGCGAGAACTACACCGCCATGCAGAAGCGCTACGCGGAGTGGATGCTCACCTGATCGCATCCGGCGGCCTGCCCCGGGACATCCGGGGCGGGATCCCCTTCCCCCGTTCCCATTCCGGTCCCGCATCATGCCCTCCGAAGCCGTGACGTCCGAAGCCCTTCTGGCCGAACTGAAGTCGATCGTCGGAGAGCGCTACGTGCTGACGGATCCGGTCGACACCGGCGGATTCCTGACCGATCACCGGGCGCGCTACCACGGCAGCGCGCTCGCCGTGGTGCGGCCGGGCTCGACCGCGGAGGTCGCGCAACTGGCCAGGGCCTGCGCGGCGGCCGGTGCGGCGATCGTGCCGCAGGGCGGCAATACCGGGTTGTGCGGCGGCGCGACGCCGCTGGAACCGCGCCCGACAATCGTCGTCCGGCTCGACCGGATGAACCGCATCCGGGCGATTTCGCCGGCGGAGGAGACCGTCACGGTCGAAGCCGGCTGCATCCTGCAGGCCATCCAGGGCGAGGCGGCGGCGCATGGGCTGCTGTTCCCGCTCAGCCTCGGCGCGGAGGGCAGCTGCCAGATCGGCGGCAACATTTCGACCAATGCCGGCGGCATCGCGGTCCTGCGCTACGGAAACATGCGCCAGCTGGTGCTCGGCCTCGAAGTCGTGCTGGCCGACGGCACCGTGCTCGACGGCCTGCGCCGGCTGCGCAAGGACAATGCCGGCTACGATCTGAAGCAGCTCTTCATCGGCGCGGAAGGCACGCTCGGCATCGTCACGGCCGCGGTCCTGAAGCTCTTCCCGGCGATCCGCACCCGTTCCATCGCGCTGATGCAGGTCGCCTCGGTCGAGGATGCGCTGACGCTGTTCGCCCGGGCCCGCGCGGTGTTCGGCGAACGCATCTCGAGCTTCGAGATCATCGGTTCGTCCTACATGGATTTCGTGCTGCACTACGTCGCCGGAACGGTCATGCCCTTCGCCGCCAAGGCGCCCTGGTATCTCCTGCTGGAGGCCGGCGATTCCCAGCCGGATGCGCCGCTCGCCGCCGCCATGGAGGGCTTCCTGGCGGCCGCGTTCGAGGCCGGCCTCGTCTCCGACGCGACCATCGCCGCAAGCCTCGCCCAGGAGGAGGCCATCTGGAAGCTGCGCCATGGCGTGACCGGCGAATTCAAGCTGGCCGGCAAGACCATGTCGCACGACACGTCCGTGCCGGTCGCCGAGCAGCCGGACTTCGTCAGGCGCGTCGAGGCCGGGATTCTCGCCGCCTATCCGGATGCCAACGTGATGATGGTCGGCCATATCGGCGACGGCAACATCCACGTGGTGGTCCTGTTCCCGCACGAGCGTTTCGCCACCACGGATGAATTCGAGGCGGCCTCCGACGCCATCGACGTGATCATCGACGATGTCGCCATGGAGCTCGGCGGCTCGATCACGGCCGAGCACGGTGTCGGCCGGACCTATCGCAAGCGCCTCGCCCGGACCAAGAATCCGGACGAGTTGGCCCTGATGCGCCAGATCAAGACCCTGCTCGACCCGGACAACCGGATGAATCCCGGCAAGCTGTTCCTGACGGCGACCGAAACCTGACGCCATGCCGACCGGGGCCCTGAACATTGACGACCTGCGCGCCCTGGCCCGGCGGCGCCTCCCGCGCGGTATCTTCGACTATGTCGACCGCGGCGCCGAGGACGAAGTCGGCCTCGCCCGGCTGCGCCGCGCCTTCGACGATCTCGTCTTTCATCCCCGCGTCCTGGTCGATGTCGGCAGCCGCGATCTCTCGACCACGCTGTTCGGCCGGCGGCAGGCCCTGCCGCTGGTCATCGCCCCGACCGCCGCCGCCGGCCTGGTGCATTTCCAGGGCGAGATCGAACTGGCCCGCGCGGCTGCAGCCGCCGGCATTCCCTTCACCATCGCCACCGGTTCGATCACCGAGATGGAGCGGATCCGCGCCGCCAGTTCCGGCGAACTGTGGTTCCAGCTCTACATGTGGCACGAGCGGCCGCTGTCCTTTCAGCTCGTCGACCGGGCCCGGGCGGCCGGGATCGAGACGCTGGTGCTGACCGTCGATACGCCGGCCCTGCCGATCCGCGAATACAACACGCGCAACGGCTACGAAGTGCCGATCCGGGCGACCCTGCGCGGCGGCATCGACATACTGCTGCATCCCCGATGGGTCTTCGGAATGCTCCTGCGCACCATCCTGGCCGAGGGCGTGCCGACCTACCGCCACTATCCGGCGGGATTCCGCTCGAAGATCACCCGCAAGGCGACCTGGGAGCAGGTCCGTCTCGCCGATACGCTCGGCTGGGACGACCTCCGGGATCTGCGCCGCCGCTGGCCGGGCCGGCTGATCCTGAAGGGCGTTCTGCGGCCGGACGATGCCGTCCGGGCCGTGGCGGCCGGGGTCGACGGCATCGTCGTCTCCAGCCACGGCGCCCGCAATCTCGATGCGGCGGTGCCGCCGCTGCAGGTCCTGCCGGCGATCGCCGAGGCCGTCGCCGGCCGGGCGACGCTGCTCGCCGACAGCGGGGTGCGCCGCGGCGCCGACATCCTCAAGCTGATGGCGCTCGGGGCCGACGCGGTCCTGATCGGCCGCGCCCCCCTTTACGGCCTCTCGGCGGCCGGCATGGCCGGCGCACGGCAGGCGCTCGACATCCTCCGCCGCGAGATGGACGCCACGCTCGGTCTGCTCGGCTGCCGAAGCCCGGCCGATCTCGACGCCAGCCTCGTGACCCCCGCCGCCCGCGCGGCCGCCGGACCCTGACCAAGATCATGCTGAAGCCCCTGCCCCCGAATGTCTATCAGCTCGACGCGCCGCCCGCTCCGGCCACGCCGCCGCTCGACGGATCCTGCCGCGCTTCGGTGGCAGTGATCGGCGGCGGCATCGTCGGGCTCACGACGGCGCTGCATCTGGCGGAAGCCGGCACCGATGTGGTCGTCCTGGAGGCGCAGGAACCGGGCTGGGGAGCATCGGGAAACAATGGCGGACAGGTCAATCCCGGCCTCAAATTCGATCCCGACACCGTCGAGCAGGTCTGGGGACCCGAACGTGGCCGGCGCATGGTCGAATTCGCCTGGGACAGCCCGAACCGCACCTTCGCGCTGATCGAGCGCCTCGGCATCGACTGCGAGGCGCATCGCGGCGGGACGTTGCGGGTCGCCCGCGGCGCCAAGGCGCGCGTGGGCGTCGAGGCGACGGCGCGCCAGTGCCTGTCCCGGTCGATGCCGGTCGACTATCTGGATGCCGCCGAAACTGCCCGGCGGACCGGAACGCCGGCCTATCACGGCGCCATGCTCGATCGCCGCGGCGGCAATCTCAATCCGCTCGCCTATTCGCGCGGCCTCGCCAGGGCGGCGATCGCCGCGGGGGCCAGGGTCCATGGCGCCACCCCGGCGACGGGCATCCGGCGCAAGGCCGGCGGGTGGGACATCGCCACGCCGCGCGGAACCGTGACGGCCGAAAAGATCCTGATCGCCACCAACGGCTTCACCGACGACCTGTGGCCGGGCCTGCGGCAGACCATCGTTCCGGTCTATAGCGCCATCGCGGCGACGGAACCGCTCGGGGAGCGGGCACGGGCGATCATGGCCGGGCGACCGAGCGTCTACGAGAGCGGCCGGATCACCGTCTATTACCGGATCGACGCCCGGGGACGGCTTCTGATGGGCGGCCGCGGACCGATGACGCCGATCGCCTCGGCCGACGCCGTCCGCTATCTGACCGACGCGGCCACGAAGCTGTGGCCGGAACTCGGCGCCTTGCGCTGGACACACGGTTGGAACAGCCGTCTTGCGGTGACCAAGGATCACTGGCCCCATGTCCACGAACCGGCCGAGGGACTGCTGGTCTATCTCGGCTGCAACGGTCGCGGGGTCGCGCTCGGCACGGCCCTCGCCGAACAGCTCGCCGCCCGCCTGCGCCTCGGCTCCAGCTTCGAACTCGACCTTCCGATCGTCCCGCCGAAGCCGATCGCCTTTCACGGCTTCTGGCCGCTCGGCGTCGTCGCCGCGGTCTGGCACGGCCGCATCATGGACCGCCTGGGCTTGTGACACCGGAGAGGACCGCCCGAGTCGTCGGGCGACCGGCCCGGCGATCGGGTTCCGCGACCGTGCACGTCACGAAACGGTCCCGGCTTCCCGCACCATCCAGGCCGCCAATGCTGCGGCCGGCGCCGAAAGGCTGGCCGCGGGCACCATCCAGTAGCCGCTTTGCGGACGGACGATCGGCGGTCCGACCGCCACCAAGGAACCGGCCGCCAGCGCATCGCCGATCAGACAGGTCCAGCCGAGCGCGATGCCCTGGTCGGCCATCGCGGCCTGCACGACCAGCCCGTAGGTGCTGAGGCTGAGATCGGCGGGGCCCGGGCGGCGTTCGATCGCCATCGCGGCGAGCCAGTCGCGCCAGATGAACCAACGCGGTCGCGGCGTGCTGTCGAGGTGCAGCAGCGGCAGTCCCGCGATCCCCTCCCCGGCGGCGGACAGCCCATGCCGCAGAGCGAAGGCGGGGCTGCAGACCGGCACCACCTCCTCCTCGAACAGTTGGACCGCGGCGGGACCGAAATCGGCGCGCGCGCCGAACAGGATCGACAGGTCGACCGCGTCGGCCTGGCCGGGATCGAGCGACGCCGACGCGACGATGTGCACGTCCGCTTCGGGCCAGGCCTTCCTGAAGGCGGCGACCCGCGGCATCAGCCAGAGCGACGCGAAGCCGTAGTCGGTGAACAGCCGGACGACCGACTGGCTCTGCAGGTTGCGGATCTCCCGCGCCGCCCCTTGCAACTGGGCGATCGCGACGCCGACGGCCCGGTACATGGCCGCGCCGGCGGGCGTCAGACTGCTGCCCCGGTGCTGGCGGACGATCAGCGCCGTTCCGACCTGCGCCTCGAGCGCGCGCACGACATAGCTGACCGCCGGCTGGGTCAGGCCCAGTTCACCGGCCGCAGCGGTCAGGCTGCCGAGCCGGCCGACCGCCTCGAAGACGCGCATCCAGCCCAGATCCAGCGGACAGTCAGCCATAAAGCCACTCTATGCCAATCATTCAAATTCGGCCTCTGCACAGCATAGGCTATTTGGCTGTTTGATGTCTCTCCGAGCAAGACGCCGCCCAGAGCGAACGGGCCGATCGTCCTGCCGCACGATCCCGCAGCACGAACGACACCCGAGGTGATCCGATGAAGCGCTTCCTCCTCGCCGCGGCCGTTTCGGTTCTGGCCAGCCTGCCCGCGACCGCAGCCGACAGTCCCGCCTGCAAGCCCATCCGCATGTCTGATCCCGGCTGGACCGACATCACGTCCACCAATGCGATCGCATCGACCCTTCTGAAGGCGCTCGGCTACGAGCCCGACGTGAAGACGCTCTCCGTGCCGATCGGCTATCAGGCCATGAAGAACGGCGAGCTCGACGTGTTCCTCGGCAACTGGATGCCGGCGCAGCAGCGCTTCATCGACGATCTCACCGCCGCCAAGGCCGTTGAGGTGGTGGGGACCAACCTCTCCGGCGCCAAGTTCACGCTCGCGGTGCCGAACTACGTCGCCGAGGGCGGCGTCAAGGATTTCAAGGACCTGGCGGCGCATGCCGAGAAGTTCGGCAGCGAGATCTACGGCATCGAGTCCGGTGCGCCCGCCAACCAGAACATTCAGAAGATGATCAATGCCGGCAGTTTCGGGCTGACCGGCTGGAAGCTGGTGGAATCCGGCGAGCAGGCGATGCTGTCGCAGGTGAAGCGTTCGGAAGGCCGCAAGAAGTGGGTCGTGTTCCTGGCCTGGGCGCCGCATCCCATGAACGAGGCCTTCAAGCTGACCTATCTGAGCGGCGGCGACGAGTATTTCGGCCCCAATTTCGGCGGTGCCGAAGTGCGCACCCTGGCCCGCACCGGCTGGACCGCCAAGTGCCCGAATGCCGCGGCCTTCTTCAAGAACCTGAAGTTCGACCTGGCCACCGAGAACGCCATGATGGGAAAGATCCTGGATCAGGGCCAGGAGGCCGGACAGGCGGCGCGCGCCTGGATCAAGGAGCATCCGGACGCGCTCGGCCCCTGGCTCGCGGGCGTCACCACGCTTGATGGCCGCCCCGGTCTGCCGGCCGTCAAGGCGGCCCTCGGATTGTGAACGCCGCGCTGCCGCCGGTCGCCGGGCCGGCGGCAGTGCGACCCTGGTCAGGACGATGCCGATGTCTGCCGCGAAGCCCCGCCCGAATCTCCTTGTCATCATGGTCGACCAGCTCAACGGAACCCTGTTTCCGGATGGGCCGGCCGATTTCCTGCACGCCCCGCATCTGAAGGCCCTGGCGGCCCGGTCGACCCGGTTCGCCAATGCCTATACGGCGAGCCCGCTTTGCGCGCCGGCGCGCGCCGCCTTCATGTCCGGTCAGTTGCCGAGCCGGACCGGCGTCTACGACAATGCAGCCGAATTCGCCTCCGACGTGCCGACCTTCGCCCATCACCTGCGGCGGGCGGGGTATCACACGGCACTCTCCGGCAAGATGCACTTCGTCGGGCCCGACCAGTTGCACGGCTTCGAGGAGCGGCTGACCACCGACATCTACCCCGCCGACTTCGGCTGGACGCCCGACTATCGCCGACCGGGCGAGCGGATCGACTGGTGGTACCACAATCTCGGTTCGGTCACCGGCGCGGGCGTCGCCGAGATCACCAACCAGCTCGAATATGACGACGAGGTCGCCTACCATGCCGGGCGCAAGCTCTACGACCTGTCGCGCCGGCAGGACGGCCGGCCTTGGTGCCTGACCGTCAGCTTCACGCATCCGCACGACCCCTACGTGGCGCGGCGCCGCTTCTGGGATCTCTATGCCGATTGCCCGGCGCTCGACCCCATCGTCGCGCCGATCCCGTTCGAAGACCAGGATCCGCATTCGCAACGGTTGATGCTGGCGAGCGACCATGCCGCCAGCAACGTCACGCCGGAGGATGTGCGGCGCTCGCGCCGCGCCTATTTCGCCAACATCTCCTACATCGACGAGAAGATCGGCGAGATCCTCGACATCCTCGATCGCGGCCGGATGACCGACGACACGATCGTGCTGTTCGTGTCCGATCACGGCGACATGCTCGGCGAGCGCGGTCTCTGGTTCAAGATGAACTTCTTCGAAGGGTCGGCCCGGGTGCCGCTGATGATCGCCGCCGCGGACCTCGCGCCGGGGCGGATCGACACGCCGGTCTCGACACTCGACGTGGTCCCGACCCTCGCCGCGCTGGCCGGGATCGATCTCGACGACCTGCGCCCCTGGACGGATGGCGAATCCCTGGTCGGGCTCGCCGCCGGCACGGCGACGCGCGGGCCGGTGCCGATGGAATATGCCGCGGAGGGCTCGATCGCCCCGCTGGTCGCGCTGCGCGACGGCCCGTGGAAACTCGTGCTGTGCAGGGCCGATCCGCCGCTTCTGACCAATCTCGCCGAGGATCCCGACGAGACCGTCAATCGCGCCGCCGATCCCGGCTGCGCCGGCATCCTGGCCGACCTCGCCGGCAGAATGGCCGCACGCTGGGATCTCGACCGGTTCGACGCGCAGGTGCGCGCCAGCCAGGCCCGCCGGCAGGTCGTCTACGGCGCACTGCGCAACGGCGCCTATTTCCCGTGGGACTACCAGCCGCTGCAGCGCGCCTCCGAGCGCTACATGCGCAACCACATGGACCTCAACGTGCTGGAGGAAAAACAGCGCTTCCCGCGCGGCGAATGACGCCGCCGCATTCGAGCCCCCCGGACGACGACGCCGGCCCGATCGGCCGGTCGCCGGCAGCACGGCGGGCGCGATCGAGGACCGGGCCTGGCCGCCGGGAGCGCCGAAATCCTCATCCGGGTGGACAGCGAAGGCGCGCGAGCGGCGCGTGAGCCGCGACGTCGTGCGGCGGACCCGGACGGCGCGGGCCGCGTCGAGACCCCGATCGGCTGCCCCATGGCGGGCCCCATGGCGGGCTCCCGCCAAGACCGACCGGCGTGCTCCGCTCCGGGGACCCGACGGTCCGGCGGTCAGACGAAATCGGATCGGCGCAGAGCGAACTTGTCCATCCGGTACCGCAGCGTGTCGCGCGAGACCCCGAGGCGGCGCGCCGCCAGCGTGACGTTGCCGCCCTGCTGCCGGAGCGCCTCCACGATCAGCGTACGCTCGGCATCGACCAGCCCGACCGCATCGCCCGGCTGTCGGCCTGCCGGCGCGATCAGCGGCGCCGGCTCGCGCAAGGATCAGCACCGGCGGACCGGGCTGGGTGGCTGCCGTGTCGCCGCTGCGCTCGGCCTGGATCAGAAACCGGATCCGTTGCTTCAATTGCAGAACCGGTGGCGACTGGCCGACGATCCGGTCGAGCCCGCTGCGGGGTCTGCTCGCGCGCGCGCAGAAACGACAGCGACTTCTCCATCTTGGCCT
>NZ_LJYW01000001.1:3166733-3556426 GCF_001305515.1 Prosthecodimorpha hirschii | reverse complement strand
CGGCATCCTCGATCTGGTCGCGGGCGCACATCAGGCTGGCCTGCTCGATGACGTTGCGCAGTTCGCGAATGTTGCCGGGCCAGGCGTGGCGCACGAGCGCCCGGCGCGCGCCCTCCGACAGACGCAATCCGGCGCGGCCGTAGCGCCGCCCGAACTCGGCCATGAAGGTCTCGGCGATCGCGATGACGTCGTCGCCGCGGGTGCGCAGCGGCGGCACGTCGAGCGTGATCGTGTTCAGCCGATAGAACAGGTCCGAGCGGAACTCGCCCTGGCGGACCCGATCCTCGAGCGCCGCATTGGTGGCGGCGACGAAGCGCACATTGATCGGTCGGTCGCGGACGCCGCCGACGGGTCGGATGACGCGCTCTTCCAGCGCCTTGAGCAGCTTGGCCTGCTGCGACAGCGGCAGCTCGCCGACTTCGTCGAGGAACAGGGTGCCGCCGTCGGCCGCCTGGAACAGCCCGATCTTGCGGTCGCCCGCGCCCGTGAACGCACCGCGCTCGTGCCCGAACAGTTCGGATTCGACGAGCTGCTCCGGCAGGGTCGCACAATTGACCTCGATGAAGGGCTGCGTCGCGCGCGATCCATCGAAATGCAGCGCTCGGGCGACCAGCTCCTTGCCGGTGCCGGTCTCGCCAAGGATCAGCACCGGCGGACCGGGCTGGGTGGCTGCCGTGTCGCCGCTGCGCTCGGCCTGGATCAGAAACCGGATCCGTTGCTTCAATTGCAGAACCGGTGGCGACTGGCCGACGATCCGGTCGAGCCCGCTGCGGGTCTGCTCGCGCGCGCGCAGAAACGACAGCGACTTCTCCATCTTGGCCTGACGCAGCAGCTTGCCGATCAGGATGCCGATCTCGTCGAGCGCGACCGGCTTGGTCAGATAGTCGTCGGCACCCGCCTTCATGGCCGCAACCGCCACGTCGACCCCGCCATGGGCGGTGATCATCACCAGCTTGGTCCACCGGTCCTGCGCCCGGATCTCCCCGATCAGCGCAAGTCCGGTCCCATCCGGGAGGTTATGGTCGATCAGGACGATATCGGGCTGCAATTCGCGATACCGGTCGAGGGCGGCCGCGATGCAGTCCGCGGTCTCCGCCTCGTATCCGCCGTTGCGCAGAAACGTGCGGATATTGCGTGCGAGCAGCGGCTCGTCGTCGACGATCAGGATCACGCCGCCCATTCAGGCCGACCTCAGCTCGATCGCGACCGTCGTGCCGGCACCGGGCTGGCTGGCGATCGTCAGTTGGCCGCCGAACCGCTCGATGATGCCCTTGGCCAGCACCAGGCCAAGACCGAGGCCGCGCGCCTTGGTGGTGAAATAGGAGTGGGCGACGCGGTCGATGATCTCGCCCGGGATGCCGGCTCCGCTATCGACGACGGCGATCCGGACGCGGCCGGCTTCCGTCGCCGGAACGACCGACAGATCCAACCGCCCGCCAGTCGGCATCGCTTCGATCGCGTTGGTGACGATGCTGTTCAGGGCCTGCTCGAGCAGCATCTCGTCCGCCATGACGCGGACCGGCGCGGCTTCGATGCCGCCGGCCACCTCGATCCGATACCGCTTGATCGCCTGGGCATACTTGCCGATCACGCGGCCGGCAACCTTCGCGAAATCGACCGCCTGCAGCTGGTACGGCTCGGCGCGCGCATAGGCGAGCAGGTCGCGAACGTAGCCGTCCATGCGGTCGACCTCGGCGATGACCTCGGCGGCGGCCCAGCGTTCGTCCGGAGGCAGACCGCTATGCCAGAGCTCGGCCGACGACCGGATGCTGGCCATCGGATTGCGCAGGCTATGGGCGACGGCGCTGGCCATCTGGCCGATCGCGGCGAAAGCCTCCATGCGACCGATATTGTCCTGCTGGCGCTCGATCAGCAAGGCGCCGCGCTGAACGATCCAGTAGAGCGACGAATAGAGCAGAAGCGCACTCAGCGCCGCGGCGAACCAGACGATCGCGGTCGCCGACCGGATGGTGGCGTCGAGCGACTGCGGCAGCTTGTAGATTTCGACGATGCCGAGAACCTTGCCTTGGCCGCGATCCTCGCGGATCGGAATATAGGCTTCGACGAAATGGCCCGTCTCGGCCAAGGCGACATGCTCCGCCTTGGTGTCGCCCGAGACCGAGCCGATCTCGGTCACGCGCTGGCCTTTCGAGGCAGCGACCAGTTCCTGATTGTCGTTGTAGACCTGACCGATCAGTTGCTTCTCGTTGGACCACAGCATCCGCCGGTCCGCCGAGTAGATGTTGACCCGGATGATGCCCGGCATGCTCATGATATGGCTGGCGTAGTAGCTGAGCGACTGCTCCTGCTGCGAAGTCTCGCCGCCGAACATGGCGGCCCCGTCGACGCGGATGATGCTTTCCATGAACTCCTGCGAGACTTCCGCCTCGCGTTCCAGCAGGCTCGTCGTCAGGAAATCGGTGACCGCATAGGCCGACATCGTGGACACCGCCGCGATGGTGCCGAGCGCACAGACGGCGAACCACAATCTGAGATTAAAGGCGCGTTTCGGCATCTCGTTCGCACCCGCAAGCGGCGGTGCGACGACCCCGATCGTCCCCGTCACCCTTTGCATCTTCGATAGAGCCATGACGCCTGGGAAGCAATCAAGCGAGACACCGATCGGCCGCGGGACCCGGAACCGGCCCGCGCCGGGATGCGCCTGCGCACCCGGACGCGGAGCCGGACGAACCCGGCCTAGATGCCGACGCAACGGGTCACGGGCGGCACGTAGACCGGGGTCGAGCCGCTGGTGTCGTTTCCGGCATCGTTGCTGCCGCGGGTCTGCTTGCCGGCGCGGACATTGGTCTGGATCTTCATGGTCGTCTCCCTTCGCGAAATCATGTGCCGCAGAGCGGCGGTTCGATGCGATCCGGCCGTCGGTTTCAGATGCCGACGCAGCGGGTCACCGGCGGCACATAGACCGGGGTCGAGCCGCTGGTGTCGTTTCCGGCGTCATTGCTGCCGCGGGTCTGCTTGCCGGCGCGGACGTTGGTCTGGATCTTCATGTTCGTCTCCTCATGGCACGTTCAGTGCTGTTGTCCGGCCGGCACTGCGCCGGCCGAATTCCATCGTGGCGGCGTTCCTTGGGCCGCTCCGATCTCGATGCCCTCCCGGCTGGTCGAAAGACCGATCCCGAAGAGGTCCGCCAGGTCGTCGAGCAGATACGGCAGCCGCGGCCGCTCGACCCCCTGCAGGCGGTTGTGAATGTCGACGTCGGCCGAGGCGAAGGCGCGCGCCGGCGCCGCCCGACCGAGACGGTCGTTGACGCGGTCCTGCGCCGCCGCGGCCGAGGTCAGCAGCGCCCGTTCGCGCACCAGATAGTCGGCGATCGCCGCCGCGAGCGCCGGCACCGGGTCGTCCGGGCCGGACCCGAAGTCGCGCGCGGCGCGGATCGCCGCGTCGACGCGGGCGACCAGGGCTGCGTCCGGGGGCGCGTCGCCGCGGGCGGGCAGGCGGTCGTCTCGGCCGAGACCCCGGCCGCACCAGACATACATGTCGTCATAGGCCCGCTCCCGATCCGCGCACCAATCCTCGCGGCCGAGATAGGTCGCATGCTCCAGCTCGGTCATCCGCGCCGCCAGATGGTTGCGGGTCCGGGCGGCGTCCGGCGACGCCTCCGGCAAGGCGACCGCCGCGAGGGCCCGGTAGGCGCGCGCGGTCGCCGGCCAGACGGCGAACAGCGCCGCGTGGGCGCGCATGGCGAGGAGTCCGTAGTCGAACGCGGCTTCGACGGCCGACAGCGCGTCGGCCACGGCCGCATCGAGCGGTTCATCCGCGTATCGCGCCGCGGTCGACCCGAGGATCAGGGTCTCGGCGAATTCGCGCACCATGATCCGGGGCCCGGCGCAGACCCCGGTCTCGGAGTGGAACGCATGATTGCGCTCGGCATAGTCGAGGATGTCGTCGACCGTGACGCGCGTTTCGGGCGCCACGGTCGGTTCGCCGACGGGGACGAACATCATCTGGTGCATGGCCATGCGCAGGCCGTCGGTGACCCGGAACACGGACGACAGCACCGGGTGCAGGTCACCCGTCGCTACCGGCTGGTCGCATCTCACCAGGGCGTAGGTCGGCACCGCCAGAACCAGGGCGGCGAGCCGTTCGACATGGCCGACGGTCCAGCCGTCCGCCGCTTCGGGGAAGCGCTTCAGGAAGGCCGAGCGGATCGCCAGCAGGACCGACATCATCTGCGGCCAATGGGTCCGCATGGCCTTCAGTGCCGTCGCGTTCATCGGCCGATCGCTGCGGTAGCGCGTCCCCGGATAGGTGCAGGCGAGCCACTCGGTCGGCGCCTCGAGACGCAGCGCACGGGGAAACACATTGGCCTCGCCGACCTGCCGTCCGTCCCGATCGACCGCGATATGGGCGATCCGGAACATCGGCACGATCAGTTCCAGATGGCCGGGATCGACCGCCCGACCGGTCAGTTCCTGCGTGATCGCCGCGCAGTCGGTCCAACTGCGCGCACGCACGGCCGGGGCCGGCGGCAACGGCGACGGTCGGGTACGATCCTCGAACAAGGCCGGTGTCGCGACCGACGCATCGGCGCGCACCAGGATCCCGGCCTCGAGCAGGTCAAGAAGAAGCGGCGCCACCGCATCCCAGGCATAGCCCGAACCCCAGCCACAGGCCGCGCCGGCCCGGAACCGCGACTGCCGCGCCAGCGTCTCGCCGAAGGCGAAGAAGGCCGGATCGTCGAAGCTCACGTCCTTGTCGCCGTAGTAGAGGTTCAACACGCGGACCTTGTCCGCCCCCGTCCGATACTGGACGACCATCCGCTTCGGCGCCGGCAACTCCAATTCGTCCGACGGATCGATCCCGGCCGCCACGACTCCCATTGCGGGAGCGGCGACCGGGAGATCGGCTGGCCGGGATGAGGCGAGAGTGTCGGTGGCGGACATCGGGGCTCCTGTCGGGCTCGATCCCTTCATTGCAGCCGCCGTGCCAACGCCGTCTCGCCGGCGGGCGAACGGGCACATGCCTATGAGATCTTGAATTTATTCGCGCGCTGCCGCCGATCGGCCGGGTCGGTGGGGCCGGTGCGTGGGTGGGGCATTTGCCCCAACCGGCTGGGTCTTCCCCCACGACTTGCACCCGGTTCCGGCGAGCCGCTAACCGTCGTGTCGCGAGAAAGGCAGCCGGCCGCCGGAGACCGCCTTCGCGCCAGCGGAGGCCACCCGTGGCGACCCCCTTCTCCCAGACCCTGCGATCGCTTTCGGGCGACAGCCCGCGCCGCGCACACGCCGCCTGGCTGGCCGCCCTGGCCCTGGCCGCGCTCTGGCTTGCCTGGCTCCAGTTCGGCTCGGTCACGGTCTATGAGATTTCGACGCGTGCGCGGCTGGAAGCGCTCGATGCGCCGCATCCGGTCGCGGCACGCGTGGCCAGCACGGTTCTCGCCACGCATCTGTCGATCGGCCGGGCGGTTGCCGCCGGCGATGTGCTGGTCGAGTTCGACGCCGCCGAGGAGCGCTTTCGGCTGGCCGAGGAGGAGGCGCGCGCCGACGCGCTGACCCGCCGCGTCGAGGCGCTTCGGGCCGAGATCGCCGCCCACCAGGAGGCCAAGACCCAGGAGATCGATGCGGCGCGCGCCGCCGCGGAGGGCGGTCGCAGCCGCATCCTGGAAGCCGAGATCGCCCTTCAGCTCGCCCGCGACAGCGAAAAGCGCGTCGCCAAGCTGAGTGCCAGCGGCAGCGCCTCGGCCGTCGAGGCCAGCCGGACGGCGGCCGATGCGCTCAGGCTCGCGGCTGTCCGGGATGCCCTCGTGGCCGAGACCCGACGGACCGAGATCGCCGCGCGCATGCGGGCCGCCGAGCGAAACGCGCAGATCGAGGGACTGCTGCAATCGGTGGCCGGCTTCGAGGGCGACATCGCCGCCAGCCGCAACGCGGCACGGCGCCTCGCGGTGGCGATCGAGGCCCATCGGGTCCGCGCGCCCGTCTCCGGGCGGATCGGCGATGCCCTGCCGCTGTCGCGCGGCGCCTACGTGGCCGAGGGGCAGCGCGTCGCCACCGTCATACCCGAGGGCGGCCTGATCGCCGTCGGGGAGTTCGACCCTGCCGCCACGGTTGGGCGCATCCGCGCGGGCCAGTCTGCCGTGGTTCGTCTCGACGGCTTTCCGTGGACCCGCTTCGGAACCGTCTCGGCCACGGTCACGAGGGTCGCCAGCGAGGTGCGCGACGGCCGCGTCCGGGTCGAATTCGGACTGTCGTCCGACGCCGCCCGCGTCGGCCTGCAGCACGGCCTGCCCGGATCGATCGAGGTCGTCGTCGAGGACGTGGCCCCCGTCGCGCTGGTGCTGCGCGCGGTCGGACTGATCCTCGCAGAGCCGGTGACGGTGGCGCACGCCGTCGGAGACCGGTCGTGACGACGGCCCGACGCTGGTTCGCCCCCGAGGTCGTGCAGACATCCGTGATGGACTGCGGCCCCGCAGCCCTGAAATGCGTCCTGGAGGGGTTTCGGATTCCGGTCTCCTACGGACGCCTGCGCGAGGCCTGCCGGACCGACGTGGACGGGACCTCGATCGATGCCCTCGAGGTGGTCGCCAACGATCTCGGCGTCGGTGCCGAACAGCAGCTGCTGCCGGCCGACCACGTGATGCCGAACGGCAATGACCTGCTGCCGGCCCTGGTCGTGGTCGCGCGCCCGGGTGGCGCAACCCATTTCGTGGTCGTCTGGCGGCGCGTCGGGGGCTGGCTCCAGGTCATGGACCCGGCGGTCGGGCGCCGCTGGGTTCCGGCGGCCCGCTTCGCCGGCGAGCTGTTCCGACACGAGACCAGCGTCCTGGCGGCCGACTGGCGTGGCTGGGCCTCCACCGAGGCCTTTCTGGCGCCGCTCCGACATCGCCTGCGCGCGCTCGGCGGGGCCGGCGCCGAGATCGATCGCCTGATCGCTCTCGGCACCGCGGATCCGGGCTGGTTTGCCTTCGGCGCGCTCGACGCCGCCGTTCGGCTGGTGGCATCGCTCATTGCCGCCGGCGGCATCGCGCCGGGCGAAGCGGCGCTCGGACTGGTCATGTCGCTGCACGCGGAGACGCTGGCGGCACCGACGGACATCCATCGCCTGATCGCCGCCGACTACTGGTCCGTCGTCCCCGACGCCGCCGGGTCTGCCGCGGGGGAGCGGCGGGTGATGCTCCGCGGCGCCGTCCTGGTCCAGTTCACCGGGCCGCGGACGCCGGCCGCAGCGGCGCGGCGCTGGACCGAGACCGACCGGCCGCTGTCGCCGGACCTGGCGGCCGCTCTGGCGGATCCGCCGGCGCGGCCGTTCGCGCCGCTGCTGCAGGGCCTGCGCGAGGACGGGCTGACCGCTCCGCTCGCGCTCGCCGCCGCGACGCTCGCCGCCGGCGCCGTCGCGATCGCCGAGGCGCTTCTCTTCCGCGGACTGATCGACATCGGCGAGGGTCTCGCCCTCGGCAGCCAGCGTGCCGCGGCCGCCGCCGCTCTGCTCGTCTTCCTGGCGATCGGCCTCGCCATCCGCTATCCGCTCGTCACCGAAGCGTTGCGGTTCGGCCGCGCCATGGAGCTTCGCCTTCGGCTGGCCTTGTTCGCCAAGCTGCCCCGCCTCGACGACCGCTATTTTCAGAGCCGGCCGGTTTCCGACATGGCCGATCGTGCCCATGCGGTCCAGCTGGCCCGGTCGGTCCCGAGCATGGCGCTGCACGGCCTGCTGACGGTGTTCGAACTGCTCGTCACATTGGCCGCCATCGCGGTTCTCGATCCGGCGAGCGCGCCGATCGCTCTTCTGCTCGCCGGCGCCGCCGCATTGGTGCCGGTCCTGCTCCAACCGGTCCTGAGCGAGCGCGACGCGCGCCTGCGCATCCATGGCGGTGCGCTCGCCGGCTTCTATCTCGATGCCCTGCTCGGCCTCGTGCCGATCCGGGCGCATCGGGCCGAGGCCGCAGTCCGGCAGCAGCATGAGGGGCTTCTGGTCGAATGGAGCCGCTCCGCACGTGCCTTCCTGGCGGCCGCCACCCTCGGCCGCGCCGTCCAATCCCTCGTCAGCGCCGGGCTTGCGGCAGCGTTGCTTGTCGCACATTTCCAGCGCCTCGACGGCGTCGCCGGCTCGGACCTCCTGCTCGTCTACTGGACCCTCAAGCTGCCGGCGCTGGGCGGGACGCTGACCCTCCTCTCCCAGCGCTATCCGGCGCAGCGCAACATACTGCTGCGGCTGATGGAACCGCTGTCGGCCCCCGAGCCAGCCGCCGCGACGGCCACCGCAGCGGCGCCGGCAGCCGTCGCCGCGGTACCGGCCGGCGTGGCGTTTCGCATCGAGGCCGGCCGGGTTGCCGCGGCCGGACACACCATTCTGTCCGACCTCGATCTGGTCGTCGCCGCCGGCGAGCAGATTGCCGTGGTCGGACCGTCCGGCGCCGGCAAGTCGAGCCTGATCGGCCTGCTGCTCGGCTGGCACCGCCTCGCCACCGGCCGCCTGATCGTCGACGGCCGTCCGGCCGGGCCGGCCGAGGTGATCGATCTGCGTCGCCGGATCGCCTGGGTCGATCCGGCTGTCCAGATCTGGAACCGATCGCTGGTCGAAAACCTCGCCTATGCCACCGACATGCCCGACACCCGGCGGATGATCGAGGCCCTCGACGCCGCCGAGCTGCGCGATCTGCTCGGCGGACTTCCCGACGGTCTGCAAACCGCGCTGGGTGAAGGCGGCGCCCTCCTGTCCGGCGGCCAGGGGCAGCGGGTTCGCCTTGCGCGCGCCTTTGCCCAGAACGCCGTCGGCCTGGCCTTGCTCGACGAGCCGTTTCGCGGCCTCGACCGCCGGCAGCGCTCCGAACTCCTCGCCGTCGCCCGCCGGCACTGGGCCGGCACGACCCTGATTTGCGCCACCCACGACGTTGCCGACACGCTCGGCTTCGATCGCGTGCTGGTCGTGGAGAGCGGGCGCATCGTCGAGGACGGCGCGCCCGACCGGCTGGCATCCACGCCCAGCCGGTACCGCGACCTCCTCGACGCCGAAGCCCGCCTGCGCGAACGGCTGTGGCGCAATCGCGACTGGCGGCGCATCCGCGTCCAGAACGGCCGGATCCACCCGGTTCCGGCCGGGCTCGTCGACGTCGCCGCGGAGGCCCGACAAGCCAACCGACGGGAGAGCGCCTGACCATGGACGCGATCGCCGCTGCCGCATGGCCGCCGGAAAGCCTTGCCGAGGCGCTGCTCGAACTCGGTCGGCGCGCCGGCCTCGCACCGGCCGCAGCCGAGATGCCGCCGCCGCCAGCCGCCGGACCGGCCGATGGCGCCGCCTGGACCGCCTGGATGATCTGGGCCGGCCAGCATATGGGCGTCGATGTCGAAGCCGTCGAGACGCCCCTCGGCGACCTCGACCATGTGCTGCAGACCTTCGGTCCCGCGCTGGTGCGCACCGAACTCGACGGACGCCCGGTCGTGTTCGCCATCGTCGGCAGACGCGGATCGGGCCTCTGCCTGATCGCGCCGGACCTCCGCGAGGTCCGGGTGCCGGTCGCCCGACTGCGGGCCCTGATTGCCGGCCGCCTGGAGCAGACGGCCGCCGATCACGTCGATCGGGTCATCGAACGGGCCGGAATCCCTGCGGAACGACGCGGGATCGTGCGCAGCGCGATGCTGCGCGAACGCCTGGGATCGGTTCCGGTCGCCGGCCTCTGGACGCTGCGGCTTCCGCCCGAAGCGTCGTTGCATCGCCATCTCGCCGACGCCCATGCCTATCGCCGGCTGACCCTGACCGTCGCGCTGCTCGCATCGGTCTTCGGTCTGGAGATTCTCGGGTGGATGCTGATCGGCTCCGCCGTTCTTGAGGGCCAGCTCAATCTCGGCTGGCTTGCCGCCTGGACGCTGCTGATGATCACCATGGTGCCGGCGCGGGCCGTCGGCGAGTGGATCGGCGGAGCGCTGTCGATCGATCTGGCCACATTTCTGAAGGGCCGGCTGCTCGCCGGGGCGCTGCGCTTCGATGTCGACGCCGTCCGCCGCGAGGGCGCCGGCCAGTTGCTCGGCCGGGTGATCGAGGGGCAGGCTTTCGAGGCGGTCGCCATCGGCGGCGGGCTGGCGACCTTGACGGGCGTCATCGAGATCGGCCTGGCCTTCTGGATCCTGGCCAAGGGCGCGGGCGGCGGTGTCCAGGTCGCGCTCCTCGCCGGCTGGCTGGTCGTGGCGGCCGTCCTGGCCCTGCGGTCCTGGAACCGTCAGGCCGAATGGACCGCCAATCGTCTCGCCCTGACCGGCGATCTGGTCGAGCGCATGGTCGGCCATCGGACGGCCCTGGCCCAGGAGCAGGCCGGGCGGCGCGACAGGCACGACGACCACGCCGCCAACCACTATCTTGCCCTTTCGTCGCGCATGGATGCCGCCGGCGGCAGGCTTCTCGCCCTGATACCGGGCGGCTGGTTGCTGGTCGGTCTTGCCGGCCTCGTCCCGGCCTTCGTATCGGGCGCGGCGGCCCCGGCCGCGCTCGGCGTCGCGGTCGGCGGCGTCCTGTTCGCGCAGCGGGCCCTCGCCACCATGACCGGCGGGTTCGACGCACTCGCGCGCGCCGCCATCGCCTGGAAGGCGGTCGGTCCACTCTTCCGGGCCGGCGCCCGGGCCCCCGATCCGGGCCGCATCCTGCCGCAAGCCGCCCCCAGGGCCGCCCCCAGCCCCCCGGGCACCCGGCTGCTCGATCTGGACGGCGTCGTCTACACCCATCCGACCCGCCGCGATCCGGTCCTCGACGGCGCGAGCCTCGGCATCGATCACGGCGAGCGCATCCTGCTGGAGGGCGGCTCGGGCAGCGGCAAGTCGACCTTGGCGTCGGTCATCGCCGGCCTGCGCAAGCCTCATGCCGGTCTGGTCACGATCGATGGTCTCGACCAGGCGACGCTCGGCGACGGCTGGCGGCGGCTGGCGACCGAGGCGCCGCAGTTTCACGAGAATCACATCCTGACCGGCAGCCTCGCATTCAACCTGCTGATGGGGCGGGCCTGGCCGGCGCAGCCGGCCGACCTCGCCGCCGCCGAGGCGCTGTGCCGCGAGCTCGGCCTCGGCGATCTCATCGACCGGATGCCGGCGGGTCTGATGCAGCCCGTCGGCGAGACCGCGTGGCAGCTGTCGCAGGGCGAGAAGAGCCGTGTCCATCTCGCCCGTGCGCTGCTTCAGGGCGCGCCCCTGACCGTGCTGGACGAGAGCTTCGCGGCGCTCGATCCGGACAATCTCGACCGCTGCCTGGCCGCGATCGATCGGCACGCCGGCGCCGTGCTGCTGATCGCCCATCCCTGATCACGCGCTGCGTCCGTCCGCCGCCGGACGGGCGGATCGCAGGCTCGGATCGATCCGTCCTCGATCGCGCGTCGATGGCGGCGGCTCATCGGCCGCGGCAGATCCTGAAGCGGCAGACATGGGCGCCGGTGACCGCCGCGCAGTCGGTCTCGACGCAGATGCAGGTCCGGTCGACCAGGGCGGCGTAGAGATGCCCGAATACGGCGGCGTTCCAGCCGCAGAGCGGCGATGGGGACGTCTCGCCGCGGATCAGCGGATTGTCGCGGATCTCGAAGGTCCAGGCATCGACGGCGCGGAACGTCCCCGTCCCGGCGAAGGTCCAGGCATGAGCGGCGATCGCGCGGGCCAGCAGCCGGGCCGAGAGCGGTGCCGGCAGGGCCTTCAGGAGCCGTTGCGCGGGCTTCGGGATGCGGTGGGCGAGGATATAGGCCGCGGTGCCGCGCCCGGCCTCGGCGGCCATGCCGGCGGCCTGTCGCGGCATCAGGCGGCGCAGCGTCCGGTGCAGGGCGGCTGCCTCGGTCTCCGGAATCATCCGGGTCCCGTCCGGGGACCCGGCCAGACCGGCCGCCGCCAGCATCCGCCGCGTCCCCTCCCGCCCCTGCTGACGGTCGATCACCGGCAGGAACTGCAGGATGGCGTTGGGGCCGATCTCGTCCCGGCGTGCGGGCGTCATGGTCAGGCCTGTTCGAGCTGCCGGTCGCCGCCGCCGCAGGCGCGAACCTCGGCCCGATCCTTCATCTGCGAGCGCACCGCCTCGCGTCGCTCGGCAGCCCGCGCGGCGCGGTCGGCGGCGGCATCCCAGTCGTCGAGCTGGGCCTCGGCCAGCGTCCGCGTCTCGTCGAAATGGAAGTCGACGGTCTTCTTGGTCTGCGGCCCCCAATAGCCCGCCTTGCCCAGATCGTAGAAGGTCCGCTGGAATCCGGCCTTCAGGAAGGCGTAGAGGCAGCCGAGCAGATAGCGACGGCGGAAGCCCGTTCCGCGCCAGGGATAGTGGAACAGGGCCTTCTTCATGTAGAAGCGGCGGTAGTTGTTCATCACACCGTCGAGCAGCTCGCCGCGCTCCATCGCCGCCGGCTTCATGATCGGCGTGACGAAATTGTACTTGCTGAAATCGAACACCTCGACCTGGTCCTTGATCTCCTGGAACAGCGGGGTGAACGGCCAGGGCGTATACATCGACCAGTTGGCCAGATCCGGCTGCCAATCCCAGGCCATCCGGTAGGTTTCCTCGAGCGTCTCGGGGGTCTCGTTGTCGAGCCCGACGATGAATTGCGCCTCGACCAGGATGTCGGCCTCGCGCAGCAGCCGGATGGCCGTCCGGTTCTCGTCGACCTTGGTCTCCTTGTTGAAGGTGTCGAGCTTCATCTGCGCCGCCGCCTCGGTGCCGAGGCTGACATGGACGAGGCCGGCGCTGCGGTAGAATTTCAGCTCGTCGCGGTCGCGATAGATGTCCGTGACCCGGGTGTTGATGCCCCATTTGACCCGGCGCGGCAGGTCGCGCGCGATCAGTTCCTGGCAGAAGGCGACGAATTTCTTCTTGTTGATGGTCGGTTCCTCGTCGGCCAGGATGAAGAAGCCGACGCCGTGATTGACGACCAGATCCTCGATCTCGTCGACCACGTCCTTCGGGTCGCGCACCCGGTAGTCGCGCCAGAATTTCCATTGCGAGCAGAACGAACAGGTGAACGGGCAGCCGCGCGCCAGATTGGGGATCGCCACGCGGGTGCCGAGCGGGATGTAGATGTATTTCTCCCACGCGAGGATCGACCAGTCGGGCTTGATCTTGGACAGATCCTTGACGGTGCTCGCCGCCGGCGTCGCCACGATCTCGTCGCCGTCGCGGAAGGCGAGGCCCTTGATGGCGCGGCGGTCGGCCGGCCAGCGGCCATCGCGGATGGCGCTCATCAGTTCGGTGCAGATCTCCTCGCCCTCGCCGCGGACGATGACATCGACCCACGGCGCCTCGCTCAGCACCTGCTTGTACATGAAGGTGGCATGGACGCCGCCCAGGATGCGGACCGCCGCCGGCACGACCTCCGCGGCGATCTTCAACACGCCCTCGGCCTTGTAGATGGACGGCGTGATCGCCGTGACGCCGACGGCATCCGGCGCCAGCCGTGCGATGCGCCGGGCCAGATCCTCGTCGGCGATGTCGTCCGTCATCGCGTCGATGAAATGGATATCGTCGAATCCGGCCTGACGCAGATGGCCGGTCAGGTAGGCAACCCACGACGGCGACCAGGTTCCGGCGATCTCGGCCCCACCCGAATGGTAGTTGGGATGGACGAAAAGGATCCGCATGGCCTGCCTCCCGAGTGTCTTTGATGATTGACAGTTGATGCGTCAATATGAATTGACATCAATCAAACACGGGTCAGGCCGGGTGCCTAGTACCGTCCATTGCGGACCTCGCGGGGCGCCTTCGCGGTCTGCGTCAGGCGGGGCGCCTCAGCCGTCCCGGCGCCGCCAGCGCAGAACCACCTCGCCAAGATGGGCGACGAGGGCGAAGACCAGACCGGCGGCGACCATGGCGGCGCCCGCGCCGGTCAGGGCGGCCCGCAAGGCCAGGAGCAGCCCGGCGCCCGCACCGGCATTGCAGAGGATCGCGGCCACGCCCGGGCCGCGGCCGAGACGCCGGGCGAGCCAGAGCGACACGAGGGTCTCGACGAGAAGGGCGGCGAGCGCGAGATCGGCCATGCGGCCTCCGGCGAACAGACTGTCGAGCATGCCGGCTCCTCAGGAGAATGGATCGACGCAGGTCGGCGGCCGCGGGACCGGCCACCCGAGCCGCTCCCGTTCGGAAGATGGACGCGGCAGGGCCAAGCGGTCGCGCATGGCGCATCGGGTGCCGCCAAGGCCGGACGCCGGTGCCGATCCGAGGCCGGGGCTGACGCCGCGGCCGGACAGAAAGACGCCCCCCGGGGTTCAGGACCGGGAGGCGTCGCTTCGATGGCGGGTGACCACCGTGCCGGAGGCATCGAGGGGGGTCCCGGCAGGTCCTGAACCGCGGGTGGCACCATGCTGGGAACGGTCCCGCCCCGCCCTTCGAAAGGGACCGCGCCGCTATTTCGGCGCGGTTTCGGTCGCCAGTGCCGGACGGTAGTCCTGCAGCATCGACGCCCCGAGCAGCGGCTTGCTGGCACCCTGATGGCAGGTCTGGCAGTTGGCCTTGGCCGGATCGCCCAGCGGACCCTTGCGGTTGTCGGGGAACACCGCCGCGAGAAGCGAGATGTAGTCCTTGTTGATGTCCGAGACCATGCGCAGCCCGTGCCAGGCCGTGACGCGCTGCGGATTGCTTTCGCTCCAGTTCGAGAAGGAGCGGCTGTTGTGGCAGAAGTCGCAATTGACCCCGAGCGATTGCGACAGATGGAACATCAGCGCGTAGGTCATCTCGGTGTCCTGGATCGTCTTGGACATGCCAGGCGCCAGAGCGGAGGTGGTCTGCAGACGGATCTTGCCCGGATCGGTCAAGAGCGATGTGAAGGGATCGTCGTAGAGCGCCGTGATGCCGGCGGTCCAGGACGCCTTGTTCTTGCCCGTGCCGGTCGCCGCCATGCCCTGGGCCTCGGCCGGTCCGGGATTCTGCACCCAGCTATAGGCCGGGATGCCGTTGCCGCGATGGCAGGTGTAGCAGGTCACGCCGACCTCGCCGACATGGGCCTTCCACTTCTCATTGATGTGCTGCGTCATCTGGATCATGCGACGCGCGACGACCTTCTGGTATTTCGAGTCGTCTTCCATCTTCTCGGTATTGTGGCAGTAGTCGCAGCCGGCCTCCGGGGCGACCCATTCGTTGATCGCCAGCATGGTGCGGTTGAACTCTTCCTCCGAGAGGTCGCCCAGCACCTTGAGATTCTGGTAGACCTCCTTGGCCCGCTTGCCTTCCTGGGAGGCCGGCGGTTGGGCCTCGGGGACCTGATTGGCCGCCGCCAGCGCGGCGGTCTGCTTCGCGGTGGACACTTGCACCATGCCGGTGCCGCGATAACCGGATTGCTTGCTCTCGACCTGGTCCTTGCAGCCGGCGAGCAGACCGGCGCCGACGAGGAGCATCAGGGCGGCGGCGGCGCGTTTCGAGGATGGCGTCATGATCAGCCTCCAGCCGCCGGGTTGACCACCGGCTTGTCGGGAAGGGGATAGGCGGGGGCCACGCCGTGGTCGACGGCCCATTGGAACCAGTTGTCGACGACGGTGCCGGTGAGGAGGATGCCGATGCCGCCGGTGAGCGGGCACAGCACCGCGAACCACCACGCCCAGCGATGGATCGATTCCATCGTGGCGTTGAAGCCCATCGTCCAGCGCCAGAACAGGGCGGCGCGCTCGGCGGCCGTGCCGCGATCGACGATCTGCTCCAGCTCGCGCTCGCCGCCGTAACGCCCGACCGCCAGGATCGTGGCGCCATGCATCGCGAAGAGCAGCGTCGATCCGTACAGGAAGGCGATCGAGAGGCAGTGGAACGGGTTGTAGAACAGGTTGCCGTAGCGGATCGAGAAGGCGGCCGTCCAATCGAGATGCGGGAAGATGCCGAAGGGCACCGCCTCGGACCACGAGCCCATCATCAGCGGCCGGATGAAGCCGAGCACCAGGTAGAGCCAGATCGCCGCCGCGAAGGCCCAGGCGACATGGGTGCCCATGCCGAGGGCGCGAGCCCGGACATAGACGCGGACCCACCAGAGCAGGATCGATGCGGTCAGGCAGAAGCCGGCAAGCAGCCACCAGCCGCCTTCCGCCATGGGGGGAATCGAGATGCCCCATTTCGGCGACGGCGGCTCCAGGGCGAGCCAGGGCAGTTGGCGCACGAACTGGACCGGATCCCAGTTCACCGACGCCCACATGTTGAGACCGATGATCTCGAAGGCGGTGATGCCGAAGATCAGGGCGGCAAGGCCGGTCCAGCCGAGATAGATCGGGCCGATCTGGGCGTCGCCGAAACGGCCGAGCAGATGGGAGAAGCCCATGCCGCCCTGACGCGGCCAGGCGGCCGCCCCGTCGATCACGCCTTCATAGGCCGGCCCGCGGGCCTGGACACGGGTAAAGATGTTGCGAAACTCGCTCATGTCCGGCCTCCCTCAGTTCCAGATCGGCAGGTCGAGCCACCAGCCCCACCATTCCGGCCATCCGCGCGTCCAGAGCGGGCCGCTGATGATGATGCAGACGGCGCTCCAGAAGCCCGCGCTGAGGGCGAGCAGGAGGCCGAGGCGGTGGATGCCGAGCGTGCCGATCGAATAGCCGATCGTGTCGCGGAAGAAGGTGTTCTCATGCTCCGCGGTCTTCATCGCCTCGCCCTTGGGCGGGTTCGCAGCCGACAGGATCAGAGAGCCGTGCAGCGCCAGCGCGAAGGTCGTCGTGAAGAAGAACGACACCGCGATCATATGCGCAGGGTTGTAGTGGAAATGGAGATACTGGTAGCCGACATTGGACACCCAGTCCAAGTGGCTGAAGATCCCGTACGGGAAGCCATGTCCCCAGGCGCCGAGCAGGACCGGCCGGATCACCACCAGCGAGACATAGGCGAAGATCGCGACGCCGAAGGCGAAGGGCACGTGATAGTCCATGCCCAGCTTGCGGCAGATTTCGACCTCGCGCAGCGCCCAGGAGACGAAGGAGCCGATGGCGCAGACCGTGATGATCTGCCAGAGCCCGCCTTCCTGAAGGGGTGCCAGGCCGAGGCCGTATTTCAGATCCGGCGGCGCGATCGAGATCTGCCAGATGTTCCAGGTCGGACCCAGCGCGGCGCCGTAGACGATCAATGCGGTCCCGAGGGCCGCGAAGAAGATCGTGGTGACACCGAAGAAACCGACATAGAACGGGCCGACCCAGAAGTCGAAGAGGTCGCCGCCGACGAGGGTGCCTCCTCGGACCCTGTATTTCCGTTCGAAGCTCAGCATGGCCATGAGGATGCCCTCCACCGGCAACGATCGGCCAGGCGGGCCGGCGTTGTCTTCTCGGGTTTGCGCGCGCAGCGGAATTGCGGCGGATGGAGCGGCTGCCGGGGGCGATCCGGCAGCCGTCCGGGACGGGTCAACCCACCAGTGCGGTCGGGGGGTCGATCACGTGCTGAATCTCGGCCGTCTTCTTGCGCGGGCCCTCGATCCAGTTGAACCGGTCCGTGCTGAGCAGGATGAAGTGAATCAGCACTGCGAGCACGAACAGGAAGGTGAACAGCGCCACCAGCGCCCGACGGGGATCGAAGAGAAGCCAGATCTTGTACATGGTCTTCTCTCCTTCAGGTCAGGAACGTGGTCGCGTGCTGGGCGAGCCGCTCGGCTCCATCGAGGAGCGTCGAGGCGTAGCCCTTCAGCGGGGGTAACCAGGGCCGCCACATCCAGACGAGCACATGGGCGACCACTGCGACCATCACGAAGCCGATGAAGCTCTTCATGAAGATGCCGTGGAATTCCTGTGCTTCCTGGTCGGTCAGCCCGGACAACGAACTCTTTGCCTCTGCCATCTCGGCCTCCGCAAATGTCTTGCCGTTGCCGCGCAGGCCCGCGCGGCTGGGTTCTGCCGCCCCGGACGTGCCGGCGCGGCATTCGGCCGGGCGGTCCCGGCCGAATTCGTGAGGGCTCGTTCAGCCCATGAAACAGTAGGGGATGGCCGCGTGGGCCATGGACCGGGCGCGCCCGAAGAGCGAGCGCGGCCCCGGCGCGCCGGGCACGAGGCCGGCGGCTTCCAGGACGATCTGCCAGAGCGCGGCGATCAGGAAGACCGGGAAGGTCGCCAGGAACAGCACCCGATAGGCGGTGGCCTCACGCTGGCGGCGCAGTTCGGGCCGAAGCCCGATCGGCAGGGCGGTGGACATCGAAACTTCCCCCGTGTTGTCGTTCTCTGGTGCCGCCAAGGCGGCGCGGGTCGCCGTCGTCAGGCGGCGCCTTCGAGTTCGCTGGTGGCGCGAAAGACGGATGCTGTGGTGACGCTGGTGTCGCCGCGGCGGCGCGCATCGCGTTCGGCGCCGTCGCGCAGCCGGCGCGCAGCCGAAATGCGCACCAGCACCGGATGGCGTTCCAGCGCCGCTTCGAGCGCTTCCTCGGCATTGCGCTCCCAGGCCAGCTCGGCAAGATGCTTAGCCGGCGTTGGATCGATCCGATCAAGATCGGTGCCGAGCGGAAGGATATGGAACAGGGCGTCGAACAGGGCGTTGCAGACTTCCTGCACCAGGTAGACGGCGCCCGAATAGCCCATGAACGGCGTTCCGGTATGCCGGCGGATGATCGCCCCCGGAAACGAAGCCGGGATATAGATCGAGCGCCCGCCGGCCTCGGCCGCATACATGCGCTCATTGTAGGAACCGAACAGGACCAACGGCGGCGTGGCCTTCAGGGACCGGCGGACGGCCTCGTTGTCGGTCTTGGCACCGGGAATGCGCGCCGTCTGCAGCGTGCAGGGCAGGCCCATCTCGTCTTCCAGGAACTGCCGGATGCCGCGCGCATAGGTCTGCGAGGCGACCACCGCGAAGCTCGCCGTGCCGAAGAAATCCTGCGTCACCGAGCGCCAGAGATCCCACAACGGCTTGATCGTCGTGTGTTTCTCGCGGGCGATGAACGGTTCCGGATCGAGACCGAGCGTCGCGCCGAGTGCGCGCAGGAAGGCCGTGGTGGCATGCAGGCCGATCGGCGCGTGCAGCCAGGGCCGGTCGAGCTGCTCGCACAGGGCGGCGCCGAATTCGCGATAGAGACAGACATTGACTTCGGCTTCGGCGAGCCGCGGGACGTCGGCCAGATGGCTGCCGAGCGGGAAGGTCATGCCGACCTCCGCGCCGATGCCTTCGATCAGGCGCCGGATCTCGGCGAGATCGGACGGCATGTTGAACATGCCGTAGCTCGGGCCGATGATATTGACCTTCGGGCGGACATCGGGAGCCCGCTCCTTAGCCGGCTTCTGTTTCTTCGGACCATACTCCTTCCAGAGCCAGGTCAGCGCCCGGTCGGCGCATTGCCACTGGTCCTCGTCGATGGTCCGCGGCAGGAAGCGCTGGATGTTCGAGCCTTCCGGCGTCACGCCGCCGCCGATCATCTCGGCGATCGAACCGGTGACGACCACGGCCGGCAGGTCTGGATCGAGCGCCCGGCGGGCCCGCTTCATCGCACCTTCCGTGCCGTGCTGGCCGAGTTCCTCCTCGCCGAGCCCGGTCACGACGATCGGCAGCTCGTGCGGCGGCAGCGCGTCGGTATAGTGCAGCACCGAGGTGACCGGCAGGTTCTCGCAGCCAACCGGGCCGTCGATGACCACCTGGAGACCTTTTATGGCCGTGAAGACATAGACGGCACCCCAGTAGCCGCCGGCCCGGTCATGGTCGAGGACGAGCATCAGATCATCTCCTCGGCCTTCTTCGCCTTGGAGGCGGATTCGCGCCGGCGGCGCATCTGTTCGCGGAAGGCGGGGCGCTTGAGCGGCTCGCCGGCCCAGACGCCGGCGGTGTCGCCCTCCCCGACCCCGTCGAAGAAGGCCTCCATGCGGGCGAAGCGCGCGCCGTTGCCGATCGCGCCATTGACGACATGGGCCAGCGAACCGGCGCCGGCAGCGCCGAACAGCGGGCGTGCGGAGACCAGATTGGTGAAATAAAGCGCCGGGATGGCCATCTCCTTGGCCTTCTGCACGACCGGGGTCGTGCCGATGGCAAGATCGGGCCGGATCGCCATGACGGCGGCGACATCGCGTTCGAGCGAGGCGCGGTAGACGACCTCGACGCCACGGGCCTCGAGCCAGGTCCGGTCGGCCTCCGACCAGGGCGTGCGCGGGCAGGCCGTGCCGACATAGGGCACTTCCGCACCGCTCTCGATCAGCAGACGGGCGACCAGGAGCTCGGAGCCCTCATAGCCCGAGACCGTGATCCGGCCCTTGACGGGAGAGCCGGCGAGCGCACCGCGGATGGCGGCGAGCTGGCGGTTCTTGGCCTCGTCGGCGAGACGGGCCGGAACGCCGGCGGCGGCCGCGATCGCATCGAGCCAGGCCATGGTGCCGTCGACGCCGACCGGCGCGGAGCCGACCACCGGCCGCCCGGCCGCTTCGAACTCGCGCACCGAGGCCGTGTAGAAGGGATGGATCGCCGCCACCACGGCGCCGTCGAGGGCGGCATAGAGCTCGCGCCATTCGCGCGTCGGCACGACCGGGCCGGCGGCAAGGCCCATCGGCTCCAGCATGCGGCCGATGCCGACCGGATCGGCCGGGAACATCTCGCCGAGCAGCGTCACGGTCGGCCGGTCGGACGGTCCGCCGCGCGGCGCCAGCACCGGGCCGTTCTCGGCCTCGCGGCGGGCGAAGGCGAGCATCGCGCCGGCTAGCACGTCCTTGGCTTCCGCATGGGTCGGCACGCCGAAACCGGGCACGTCGATGCCGACGATGCGGACGCCGTTGATCTCCTTCGGCAGCAGCCGGAGCGGCACGCCGGAGGCGGTCGGCACGCACAGATTGGTGACCACGATGGCGTCGTAGAGGGCGGGATCGGCGAGCGCATGGACGGCGTCGCGGATGTCCTCGAACAGCTTGCCGGTGACCAGCGTCTCCGAATTGAACGGAACGTAGCCGACCGTGCGCTTGGCGCCGTAGAAATGCGACGTGAAGGTCAGGCCGTAGACGCAGCAGGCCGAGCCGGACAGCACGGTCGCGGTGCGGCGCATGCGCAGGCCGACCCGCAGCGAACCGAAGGCCGGGCACATGCTCTGCGGCCGGTCGTGCGGGCCGACCGGATAGTCCTCGGCCAGGCGGTCGAGCAGTTCCGATCCGCCGGCGGCACGGGCGGCGGCCCTGAGGGTCTCAGCCCCGCCGTGACAGCCGTCGTTGACGACGCTGTCGGCGACCGGGGACGGTCCTGCTTCATCGAGGACGACGGTCATGGCGACACCGATCAGACGGTTTGATAGACGATCTCGAGCGACGGCCGGGACAGATCGGAAAGCCCGCACATGTCTTCGAGCGTGGCCGGTTCCAGCACCCAGTCGCGGCCGACATCCTCGCTCTTGAAGAGGCCGAGCAGGTCGTCCTGGCCGAGCGGCCGCGGACGGACCGGCGGCGCGTCGGCGACATTGCCGGCGAGGTCGTCGAACAGCGGCGCCCAGCGGTCGCCCGGCCGGCCGACGATCTGATAGTTCGCACTCTTGCGGCGGATGTCCTCGTCGGCCGGAATGGCGGCGAGCACCGGGATGCCGACCCGATCGGCGAAGGCCTGCGCCTCGCCGGTGCCGTCATCCTTGTTGATCACCATGCCGGCCACGCCGACATTGCCGCCGAGCTTGCGGAAATAGTCGACCGCCGAGCAGACATTGTTGGCGACATAGAGCGACTGCAGGTCGTTGGAGGCGACCACGATCACCTTCTGGCACATGTCGCGGGCGATCGGCAGGCCGAAGCCGCCGCAGACCACATCGCCGAGGAAGTCGAGCAGGACGTAGTCGAAGCCCCATTCGTGGAAGCCGAGCTTCTCGAGCAGTTCGAAGCCATGGATGATGCCGCGGCCGCCGCAGCCGCGGCCGACCTCCGGTCCGCCCAGCTCCATGGCGAAGACGCCGTCGCGCTTGAAGCAGACATCGCCGATCTTCACGTCCTCGCCGGCCAGCTTCTTGCGCGCCGAGGTTTCGATGATGGTCGGGCAGGCGCGGCCGCCGAACAGGAGCGAGGTCGTGTCGCTCTTCGGATCGCAGCCGATCAGCAGAACCTTCTTGCCGTTCTGCGCCATGTTGTAACTGAGATTGGCGAGCGTGAAGCTCTTGCCGATGCCGCCCTTGCCGTAGATGGCGATGATCTGGGTGGCCTTGGTGGCCGGGATGACCGGCAGCTCGTCCGGATCGTGGGTCGGCGTGGCCGCATCGGGCGTCTTGACGATCGTGTTCATGCCGTAGCCCTCCAATCGAGGATCATCTTCAGACAACCCGGATCGCTGAAGGCCTTGCGGTAGGCCTCCGGCGCATCGGCGGCGGGCGCCCGGTGCGAGATCAGGCCGTCGAGCGAGAGGCGCCCGTCGGCGAGCAGTGCCAGGACGGCGGCGAGATCGTCCGGCCGCCATTCGGCCGCGATGCGCAGACGGATCTCGCGCATGAAGGCCGGCGGGAAGGCGAAGCTCGGGCGTCCCTCGTAGAAGCCGGCGAGGACGATCTCGGCGCCGGGCGCGGCCCGGGCGACCAGACTGTCGATCACCTCGCTGTCGCCGCTGGCGTCGTAGATCACCGTGTAGTCGCGGCGCGGATCCTCGTCCGGGTCGAGCACGCGGTAGCCGCGCGCGCCGATCTGGCGGCTGGGATTGCGCTCGATCACGGTCGGGTGGCCGCCGAGCGCCACGGTCAGGCGGGCGAGCAGCCGTCCGAACACGCCGTGGCCGATGATCAGTTTGGGCAACGGTCCGCCGGCAAGCGCATGGCGCGCCGTGGCCGCCAGCGCCAGCAGGGTCCCGTTCGCACCGAGCGTCTCGTCGATCGGCGTGATCCGGTTGGCATCGACCAGGAGCCGCTGCGCCGCACCGCCGAACAGGCCCTTGACGGGTCCGTAGCAGCGGGCGCCCGGCACGAACACGAAGGTGCCCTCGTCGAGCCCGCTCGAACCCGGATCGACCACCCGGCCGACCGTCTCGTAGCCCGGCACGAGCGGGTAGCCCATGCCCGGAAAGGGTGGCATCCGGCCGGACCAGAGCAGCTTCTCGGTGCCCGTGGAAATGCCCGAATAGGCGGTCTCGACCAGCACGTCCTCCGCGCCGGCCGGCAGGCACCCGACGCGCTCAAGCGCCAGGGCACCGGGATTTCGCAGGACGACGGCGACGGTTTCCATGACGCTTCTCCTCCCCGGAGGCGACACACGACATTGACTGTAAGAGACGCCTGACGGTCTCTTGTGTCAATTATTATTTACGTTCTGTAGCCGCTTTTGTGTCCGCCGCCGCTGACAGCAGCGACACCAGCATGGGCCGGCGGGTCGGATGACGGCGGATATCCGTGAAGCCCGCCGCGACCATCAGGCGGCCGACCGCGTCGGCCGAGCGCGGTCGGCCCCGTCCCATGGCCATCAGGTAGAAGCCGAAATAGGCATCGCCCATGCGTTCCGCGCCCGGGGTCCGGGCGAGCGGCTCGGCGACCAGAAGTCGCCCGCCCGGCTCCAGGGCCGCGCGCGCGGCGCGCAGAAGCGTGAGGACGATCGCGTCGGGATGATCGTGCAGGATGCGGACGAGCGTGATCAGGTCCGCCCCGGCGGGCAGCGGGTCGCTGCGGAAGTCGCCCGCCGCGACGCGGGCGCGATGGCCGAGACCGAGTTCGGCGAAGCGCGCCGCGGCCAGCCTGGCCACCGGGGGAAGGTCGAACAGCACCAGGTCGAGCGTCGGATGGCGCGCCGCCAGCGCCGCCAGGAAGCCGCCGGTGCCGCCGCCGACATCGAGCACGCGCCGGTGCCGGCCGAAATCGTAGGCGTCGAGGGCATCGCCGTCGACGAAGCCGACGGTCGAGGCCATCAGCTCCGAATAGGCCGCAGCCGGGTGCGTCTCCGTGCCGGGCCCGTCCGCATAGGGCCAGAACCGCGCCAGTTCGGTGCCGCCCGGCGGGGCACGCAGGAGCGCGACCGGGTCGGCGAGATCGCGGTAGAACAGGGCGTGGTGCTCGATCATCCGCTGCAGGCCGGGATTGCCGCGCAGGGCGGCGCCGAGCAGGCCGAGCCCGTAGCGGCCGTCCGGGCGCCGTTCCAGAAGCCCGAGCGCCACCGAGGCATCCGCCAGCCGGGCCGTGGGCTCCGGCTCGAGCCCGAGACGCGAGGCCAGCGCGTCGAGCGCGAGGGGCTCACCGGCGACGGCATCGAACAGCCGCAGCCGCACGCCGGCGAGCAGGATCTGCGAGTAGACGAAGCCGGCGCACAGATCGAAGAGATCGGACGCGTGCCGGCCGGCGACCCGCCGGACAACCGGCAGGTCGGCCGCAAAACGTTGGAATCGCTGACTTTCGACCAAGCGGTTGCGCCAGCCGGCGAGCCGGTCGCGCAGGCGCGCGAACGGTCCGTCCCTCACCCTGCCGGCCCAGCCGTCGGTTTGGGCGGCCATGTCACGCCGCCTCGGCCGCCAGTTCCGCCGGCAGGAACTTGCGCGTCTCGCGCAGGATCATGGCCTTGAGCAGCGCGTCGCCCGGACAGACCGGCACCACCTCGACGGCGCGGGCGACCAGCACCCGCAACCGGTCCATCGCGCCGGCCATGCCGAATTCCCGCGTCGCGCTCGGCCGCCCGAGGGCCGCATCGCGACCGACCGGCTTGCCGAGTTCGGCGGGCTCGCAGACCAGGTCGCGGATGTCGTCGGCGACCTGATAGGCCTCGCCGATCGCCATGCCGAGCGCCCGCCAGGGCTCCGGTTCGAAGCCGGCCGCGGCGGCGCCCGCCATGGTGGCGCCCGAGATCAACGCGCCGGTCTTGCGGCGGTGATAGTCGGAGAGCCCGATGCTCGGTTCGCATTCCTGCGCCTGGCCGGCGACGATGCCGTTCGGCGCGCCGACCGCATCGGCGACGATGCCGATCAGCCGCCGGAGCCGCACCGGGTCGGAGACCCGCCGCGCCAGTTCGGAGAAGGCCAGCACGATCAGGGCATCGCCGGTCAGAAGAGCGACATTCTCGCCATAGGCGGCATGGATCGACGGGCGACCGCGGCGCAATGCGGCATCGTCGAAGCAGGGCATGTCGTCATGGACCAGCGAGGCGCAATGCAGGAGCTCGATGGCGGCGGCGGCGGCATCGGCCGTGGCCGGCTGATCGTCTGCGCAGGCGAAGGCGACCGCGAGGGTCAGCCGCGGCCGGAGCCGCGCGCCGCCGGGTATCACCGCATCACGAAGCGCGCCGCCGAGCCGCGGGGGACATCCGTCCCTGGCCGTGGCCAGTGCCAGTTCGAGGGCGGTCTCGATGCGGCCTGCAGCGTCCATGGCGAGCGCTCCTCTATGACTGTCAGATATTTTTGACTTTCATATCTGTCCGAAAAATATGACACTGCAAAGCGGAGAGTGTCAATCCGGGGAGCCTGGCCATGTCTGCCCGCGTGGTCGTGATCGGCAGCGGCATGGGAGGCCTCGCGGCGGCGGTCGAACTCGCCGCGGCCGGGATGGACGTGACCGTGCTGGAACGGGCCGGCCGGCCGGGCGGCAAGCTCGCCGTGATCGACACGCTGGCCGGTCCGATCGATTGCGGGCCGACCGTCTTCACCCTCAAGCCGATCTTCGAGGCCCTGTTCGCCAGCGGCGGCGCGCGGCTCGACGACCATGTCCGGCTGGTGCCGGTCGACGTGCTGGCGCGGCACGCCTGGCCGGACGGCAAGCGGCTCGACCTGCTCGCCGATCCGCTCGAGACCGCCGACGAGATCGGCCGCTTCGCCGGGTCGGGCGAATCCGGGCGTTTCCTCGATTTCTGCCGTGCCGCCCGGCACGTCTTCGACACGCTCGATCAGCCCTATCTGAATGCCGACGGGGCGAGCCTCGCCGGGCTGCTGCGGCGGGCCGGCCTGAGCGGATTGCCCGATCTGATCGCCCTGCGCCCGTTCACGTCGCTCTGGAAGGCGCTCGGCGGCTATTTCCAGGATCCGCGCCTGCGCCAGCTGTTCGCCCGCTACGCGACCTATTGCGGCTCCTCGCCCTTCGCGGCCCCGGCGACGCTGATGCTGGTCGCCCATGTCGAACGCCTCGGCGTCTTCGCGGTCGAGGGCGGCATGAGCACGATCGCCCGGGCGGTTGCGGACCTGGCGCAGCGCTGCGGCGCGCGCTTCCGATTCGCCGCGGAGGCGACGCAGATCATCGTCGCCCATGGCAGTGCCACCGGCGTGCGGCTCGCCGACGGCGACGTCCTGCCGGCCGACATCGTGGTCCACAACGGCGACATCGCTGCGCTCGGCGCCGGGCTGCTCGGCCCGGCCGCCGCCCCGGCTGCGCCGGCGATGCCCCGGCTGACCCGGTCGCTGTCGGCCGTCACCTGGGCGATCGCCGGGGAGGTCTCCGGCTTTCCTCTCGTCCGCCACAGCGTGTTCTTCTCGTCGGACTACGGGCGGGAATTCGAGGATCTGTTCCATCACCGGCGCCTGCCGACCGAGCCGACCGTCTATGTCTGCGCGCAGGACCGCGCCCAGGATCGCGATCCGGGCGGGCCGGAACGGCTGCTGGTCCTCGTCAATGCGCCGGCGGACGGCGATCTGCGCCCCCTCGAACCGCAGGAGATCGCGCGATGCGAGACCGCGACCTTCGCCCATCTGAAGCGGCTCGGCCTGACCGTAACGGCGGCGGAGAGCCGGATCACGACGCCCGCGGACTTCGCCCGCCGCTTTCCGGCGACCGGGGGGGCCCTCTACGGGCGGGCGACCCACGGCTGGTCGTCGGCCTTCCGGCGGCCCGGTCCGCGGACCTCGATCCCGGGTCTCTATCTGGCGGGCGGCAGCGCTCATCCGGGACCCGGCCTGCCGATGGCGGCTCTGTCGGGGCGGCTGGCGGCCCTGTCGGCGATCCGGGACTGGACTTCGACCACCCGGTCGCACCGGGCGGCTATGCCTGGTGGTACCTCGACGGCGTGAGCGACGACGGCGCATCGGCGATCACGGTGATCGGCTTCGTCGGCAGCGTCTTCTCGCCCTACTACGCCTTCGCGCGCCGGCGCGGTGCGGCCGATCCGGAGAATCACGTCGCCATCAACGTCGCGCTCTACGGGCGCGGCGCGGCCTGGGCGATGACGGAGCGCGGCCGCGGGGCGCTGCGGCGCGGCCCCGACCTCCTGGAGGTCGGGCCGAGCCGGATGCGGCGCGAGGGGCGGCAGCTGATCGTCGAGATCGACGAGATCGCGGTGCCCTGGCCGCGCCGTCTGCGGGGCACGATCCGGCTCGACCTGCCGGCACTCGGCACCGAGGACTACGCCCTCGGCGAGGACGCCCGCCATGTCTGGCGCCCGATCGCGCCGGTCGCCCGGATCGAGGTCGCGTTCGAACAGCCGCGCCTTGCCTGGCGCGGCAACGCCTATCTCGATCACAATCGCGGCACGGAGCCGATCGAGGCCGGCTTCCGGTCCTGGTCCTGGGCGCGCCTGACCAACCCGGCCGGCACCACGGTCTGCTACGCCGTCGAGGGTCGCCGGGAGGGGCCGCGCGGCTTCGCTCTGGCCTTCCCGCCGGCAGGCCCTCCGGTGCCCGGGCCGCTGCCGCCCTTCGTCGCCCTGAAGCCGACCCTGTGGCGGATCGCCCGCCCGGTCGCCTCGGAGGACGCCAGCAGCACGCGCATCCTGAAGACGCTCGAGGATGCGCCCTTCTACGCCCGATCGCTGGTCGCCGCGACGATCGGTGGAGAGCCGGCCGTCGGCATTCACGAGAGCCTGTCGCTGGATCGGTTCCGCCGGCCGGTCGTGCAGATGATGCTGCCCTTCCGCATGCCGCGCCGCGCCTGAACCGTTCATGGCCGCGTCTCGCCCGCGGACCCGCCCGTGGACCTGCCGGCGTCCGGAGGCCGCGCGTCGCGCTCTCGCTCCTGCCGCTCGCGCGCCTCGCGCAACCGCTTCAGCGATCTGAGCTCCCACCAGGCGAAGGCCAGGGCGGGCAGGAAGACCAGCATCATCTCGAAGGCCGAGAAGAGCATCCAGTTGCTGCCGTCGGCCTCGGTCATGACCGGACCCCGACGCGCACCGGCATCGGCCGCCGCGACGCGCGGCGGCGCTCCTCCTGGATGGTCAGGATCTCGATCAGCCGCGCGGCGGATCCGGGCCGCGCAGCGGCCGGGCCGGGCCTTTCGGCGGCAAGCCGGGCGACCAGGTCGCGGGCGCTGTCCGGCGCGGCATCGGCGCGCGGTGTCGATCCGGAAAGCAGCGCCGCCGCCACGGCATCGGCCATCAGCACCAATTTGCGCCGGCCGGGCACGACGGTGCGGGCCGAAATCGAATCGTGCCCGGCTGCGGCCAGGCGATGGCCGATCTCGCGATAGACGAGGCGGGCGGCATGGATCGCCGGACGGCAATCCGGCGGCAGCAGCGCGATGCCGGCTTCCGCGCGGGCATAGTGGCTCTCGGCCGCCGCCAGCAGGCGCGCCACCACCCGGGCGAGGCCGGGCGACGGGGACGGCGCCGTGAGCAGCGCCGGACCGTCCAGCCCTTCGGCGGCGAGCCAGTCGAGCGGCAGATAGAGCCGTCCCGCACGGGCATCCTCGCCGACGTCGCGCGCGATGTTGGTGTACTGCATGGCGATGCCGAGATCGGCGGCCCGTGCGAGCGCCGCCTCCGAACGGCGCCCCATCAGCACCGACATCATCATCCCGACCACGCCGGCGACCCGGAACGCATAGGCCTCCAGGGCGGCGAGATCGGCATAGCGCCGGCCATCCGCATCCCAGGCGAAGCCCTCGATCAGGGCCTCCGGCAAGGCGCGCGGCAGATCGATCGTCTCGACGAGATCGGCGAACAGGCGCTCGACCGGGCAGGCTGCCGGCCGGCCGGCATAGATGCGGTCGAGCCGCCGGCGCAGGTCGGCGACCGCGGCGGCCGGATCGGCGCTGCCGTCGACCGCATCGTCGGCCGCACGGCAGAAGGCATAGAGCACGGTCGCCGGCCCGCGCAGCCGCGGCGGCAGCAAGAGCGAGGCCGCGAAGAAGGATTTCGAGCCCTCCGCGAGGCTCCTGCGGCAGGCGCGGCGGTCAGCGGACGAGAGCATCGGCATGGGGCACCACCCGATCGAGGATGCGGGCCGAGGACAGCACGCCCGGCAGCCCGGCGCCCGGATGGGTGCCGGCACCGACCAGATAGAGCCCGTCCACATCCTCGCTGCGATTGTGCGGCCGGAACCACGCGCATTGGGTCAGCACCGGCTCCGGCCCGAAGGCGGCGCCCTTCTCGGCCAGGAAATCGGCGGCGAAATCGAGCGGCGTGGTCACCCGCGAGGTGACCAGCGCAGCGCCGAGCCCCGGCAGGACGGTGCGTTCCAGTTCGGCCGCGATCGCCCGGCGATAGGGTTCGGCGGCACGGGTCCAGTCGATCGGCGCATCCAGATTGGCCACCGGCGCCAGAACGTAGAAGGCGTCGCAGCCGGACGGCGCCAGGCTCGGATCGGTCGCGGTCGGGCGATGCAGGTAGAGGCTGAAATCCGCCGGCAGGGCACGGGCGCCGAAGATCTCCGCCAGCAGCTCCCGATAGCGCGGGCCGAGCAGGATCGTATGGTGCGGCACCTCCGGATAGGTCCTGTCGGTCCCGAAATACCAGACGAACAGGCTCATCGACTGGCGCATCCGGCCGACCTTGCGGTCGGTCCAGCGACGACGCGCCGCGGCCGGCAGGAGCTGGCGATAGGTGGCGGCCGCATCGGCATTGGAGACGACGATATCGGCCGGGACCGTCTCGCCGCCGGCGAGCCGCACCCCGCAGGCGCGTCCGTTCTCGACCAGGATGCGGTCGACCTCGGCGCCGTGGCGGATGCGCCCGCCCTGCCGCTCGATCAGCCCGACCAGGCCGGCGACCAGCCGGCCGGTCCCACCCATGGCGAAATGCACGCCCCAGCGCCGTTCGAGCGCGGAGACCAGCACCAGCACGGCGGTGGCCGTGAAGGGATTGCCGCCGATGAACAGCGGGTGGAAGCCGAGCGCGATGCGCAGCCGCTCGTCCTTGACGTAGGACGAGACCAGCGCATGCACCGACCGCCAGCCGCCGAGCCGGACCAGTTCCGGCAGGACGCGCGCCATGTCGGCGGCGCGGTCGAACGGCACATCGCCGAGCTTCTCGAAGCCGACCCGGAACATCGCCTCGGCATGGGCGAGAAAGCGCTCGTAGCCCGGCCCGTCGCCGGGGGCGAGGCGGTCGACCTCGGCGCGCATGCGGGCCGGATCGCCCGAGCAGTCGATCGTCGAGCCGTCGTGGAAGCGAATGCGGTAGAAGGGATCGATCGGCCTCAGATCGACATCGGCCGCCATGTCGCGCCCGCACAGCGCCCACAATTCGGCGAAGAGATGCGGGGCGGTGACGATGGTCGGGCCGGCATCGAAGGTGAAGCCGTCCTGCCGATGGACCCGGGCGCGGCCGCCGGACTGCTCGAGCCTTTCCAGCACGGTGACCCGGTAGCCGCGCGCGCCGAGCCGGATGGCGGCGGCGAGCCCGCCGAAGCCGGAACCGATCACCACCGCATGCGGCTGGCGGCGGACCGGGCGGGCGGCGCGATGCAGCGAGGCGTCGTGTCCGCTCATGGGGCACCCTCCGGCAAGAGTCCGTGGCGCACCGCCGCCGCCGCGATCAGCGCCGCGATGCGGTCGGGCGCCTCCTCATGGGCGAGGTGGCCGAGCCCGGCCAGTTCCACGATCTCGGGCCGCGCCAGACGGCGGGCCGTCTCGCCGGCCTGACGGGCCGGCACCATGCCGTCGCGGGCGCCGGCGACCAGCAGCACCGGGACCTTCAGGCGCGGCAGGTCGCGCAACAGCGGTTCCAGGTCCCAGCCGGCCATCATGCCGAAGGCGGCGGCGACCTGGTCGGGATCGGCGGCGAGCCGCCGGTAGAAGCCGGCAGCGGCCGGATCGAGCCGCGATCCGGTGCGCTCCAGGAGCCTGTCGACCACGGCCGGATCGCGCGCCCGGCGGGCGAAGAAGCGCGGCAGGAGCGGGTTGAGCGCCAGGAACCGGGCGACCGGCGAGACGGCCCGGGCGAGCGGTCCGCCGAAGCCGGCCAGCGCGCCGTTCAGGCTGACCACGAGACCGGGATGGATGGCGCCGTCGAGGCATAGCCGCAAGGCGATCGCCGCCCCGGCGGAGTGGCCGACGGCGAGCACCGGCTCGACCTCCAGCGCGCGCAGGAGGGCCGCCAGGGCGGCCGCCATTCCGGGCAGGTTGGTGCGGCCGGACGGCAGCGGCTCGCTGAAGCCGTGACCGGGAAGGTCGCACAGCACGACGGTGAAATGCCGGGCCAGAAGCGGCGCGAGCGCCGCGTAGGAATGCGTCGAGGCGCCGGTGCCGTGGATCAGCAGGGCCGCGGGGCCGGAGCCCATGACCTGGACGTGCCACAGGATATCGGCGCGGACGAAGCGGCTCGCCGCCCGGTTCGGCCAGTCCTGCCCGTCGCGATCGAAGCGCAGGCGCGCCAGCGTGGCGAGCGAGCGCCGCGCCGGCGGAGAGGCAGCCGCCACCGCGCCCGGATGGGTCATGACACGAATCCCGGCAGTCCGGCGGCGACCAGAACCGGCCGGTTGGCCATGCGCGGACGGGTCTGTTCGAGTGCAGACCGGGCGGCCTCGGCGATACCGGCGCCGTCGAGCCCGGCCGCCTGGAGCAGGACGCCGGGGCCGTCATGGGGCAGGAACCGGTCCGGCAGGGCGAGGGTCCGCACGACCAGGCGTCCGACCGGCATGCGCGCCTCGGCGATGAGCCTGAGGACCGCGGTGCCGAAGCCGCCGGCGGCCTCCTCGACCGTGATCAGGACGCGATGGCGGCGGGCCAGCGACAGGATCAGTTCGGCATCGAGCGGCTTGACGAAGCGGGCATCCACCACCGTGGCGAAGATGCCGTCGCGCGCCAGCCGGTCGGCGGCGTCGCCGGCGGCGGCGAGCCGGGTGCCCAGCGACAGGATCGCGACATCCTCGCCTTCCGAATAGATGCGGCCGCGCCCGATCGTGAGCACGCGCGCCGGTTCGCTGAGATCGACGCCGAAGCCGTCGCCGCGCGGGAAGCGGAAGGCGATCGGCCCCTCGTCATAGGCCGCGGCGGTGGCGACCATGTCGCGCAGTTCGGCCTCGTCGGCCGGCGCCATCACGACCATGCCGGGCAGGCAGGCGAGCATCGCCAGATCGTAGCTGCCGGCATGGGTCGCCCCATCGGCGCCGACCACGCCGGCCCGGTCGATGGCGAAGCGCACCGGCAGGTGCTGGATCGCCACGTCATGGACGATCTGGTCGTAGGCGCGCTGCAGGAAGGTCGAGTAGATCGCGCAGAAGGGCTTCATGCCCTCGCAGGCGAGGCCGGCCGCGAAGGTGACGGCATGCTGCTCGGCGATGCCGGTATCGAAGGCGCGGTCCGGGAAGGCCTTGGCGAAGCGCTCGATGCCGGTGCCGGAGGCCATCGCGGCGGTGATGCCGACGATGCGCCGGTCGTCGCGTGCCTCCGCGATCAGCGCATCGGCGAAGACCTGGGTGAAGCTCGGCGCGAGGGCCTTCGGCTTGGCCTGCACGCCGGTGGCCGGATCGAACGGGGTGACGCCGTGCAGGCGGTCGGCGGCCTTTTCGGCCGGGGCATAGCCGTGGCCCTTCTCGGTGCGGACATGCAGGACGACCGGCCCGCCGCAATCGCGGACCGCCTCCAGCGCCTCGACCAGAGCCGTCATGTCGTGACCGTCGACCGGGCCGCGATAGGTGAAGCCGAGCGCCGTGAACAGGTTCTCGGGCGCGTTGGTGCCCCCCGCCAGGGCGTCGAGATGGCCCGACAGGGCGCCGACCGGCGGCGAGATCGACATGGCGTTGTCGTTGATGATGACGGTCACCGGCAGCCCGGAGGCGCCGGCATTGTTCAGGCCCTCATAGGCGAGGCCCGCCGACAGAGCGCCGTCGCCGATGACGCAGACCACCCGTCCGGACCGGCCGAGCAGGCGGCGGGCAGCCGCGAAGCCGAGCGCGGCCGAGATCGAGGTCGAGGAATGGCCGGCGCCGAACGGGTCGTAGGCGCTTTCGTCGCGCTTGGTGAAGCCGGACAACCCGCCGCCCTGGCGGATGGTCTCCAGCCGGCCGAGCCGTCCGGTCAGCATCTTGTGCGGATAGGCCTGGTGGCCGACATCCCAGATCAGGATGTCGTCGGGCGTGTCGAACACCCGATGCAGCGCGATGGTCAGTTCGACCACGCCGAGGCTGGCGCCAAGATGGCCGCCGGTCCGCGACACCGAGCGGACCAGCGTGCCGCGCAACTCGTCGGCGAGCCGCGGCAGCAGCGCGGGGTCGAGTGCCCGGATGTCGGCCGGCACGGCGATATGGGACAGGAGAGCGTTTCCTTCCGGGGCCATGTCAGCACCTCATTGGCGGGACGAACCCGCACGTTGGCGGGACGAACCCGCGTTTCTGGCGGGGCGAGCCCGCATGTTGGCGGGACGAACCCGCGTGACTGGCGGGCCCAGCCCGCATTCCGGCGGGACGAACCCGCAATTCGGCGGGCGAACCCGCATTCCGGCGGGCGAACCCGCAACCGGGCGGGACCAGCCCGCGATGCGGCGGGAAAGCCCGCCTGTCAGCCGGCGCGACGGGCCGGCACCCTGGAACGGACGGCCGCAGCAACGACGCCGGCATCGGCGCGCGGCAGCGGCAGGTAGGTGGCGCCCATCGCCTCGGCGAGGCGACCGGCGCGTGGATTGGGGCGATCGGAAATGTCCAGCATCAGCGTCGGGACGGCGTGGACGCGCAGCCGGGCCGCCGCGGCGAGCGCATCGGCCTCCGCCCGGCCCCGCCCGCCGGCGCCGTCGAGGGCGACGTTGCCCTGCCCGTCGGTCAGGAAGACGAGGTTCGGCGCCTCGTCGGCCCGTCCCAGACGCAGCGCCAGCGCGAGCCCGGCCTCGATCGCGGCGGCGAGCGGCGTACCGCCGCCGGCAGCCATGTCGGCGAGGCGGCGCCGGGCCTGGGTGAGCGAGCCGGTCGGCGGCAGCACGGTCTCGCAGACGCGGCCCCGGAAGATGAGCAGGGCGACGCGATCGCGGCGGACGTAGCAATCCGACAGGATGATCTCGACCGCCCCCTTGGCCTCGGCGAGCCGGTGCAGGGCCGACGACCCGGAGGCATCGACGACGAAGACCGTAGTCGAGCGCGCATGGCGGCGGTGCCGGCGGATCGCCAGGTCGGCCGGGCGCACGGCCACGATCATGCCGGGCGGCGGCGCGGCGCGCAGGCGCTTCATGGGCGCGGCACGGCGCAGGGTCTCGAGGAGATCGAGCCGCGCGCCGCCGGTCGGCCGGCCGGGCCGGCTCGGCAGCGGCCGGCCGCCGGCGCCGCGCGGCGTCCTGCGATCGGGTCCGGACCGGCCATCCGCCGCCGAACGCGGGGCGGAGCGAGCCGTGGCGAGGCGGGCGAGCAGGTCCGGCGGCAGAAGGGCGGCGGTCGCTTCGATCACGCGGTCGGCGAGCGGGCGATCGGACGGATCGGTGTCGGTCTCGGCCGCATCGTCCGGTGCCTCCGCGGGCGGCGGCGGCGGTTCGGCGGCCTCCGGTTCCTGCATCGGCCAGCGGGTCGCACGCGGCGCCAGCACCAGATGGGCGGCGGCGACGACGTCCTCGTCGGCCGGCACAGACCGGCCGGCCAGCGCCGCGGACGCCCGCATGGTGCGCGCCGCCAGAATGAGCGCTCGCGGCGAGCCGACCCCGAGCGCGATGGCAGCCTCGGCAAGCGCGTGAAGGAGCGGATCCGGCAGGTCGACGGCGCCGAGCCGAGCCCGCGCCGCCTCGATGTCCGGTTCGTCCTCGGGCACCAGGTCGGCCAGCCGCACCGCGGACAGGTCGATCCGGAAGGCGAGCCGGTCGGTGAGCGCGCCCGGCAGCGGCGGATCGTCCGGGCCGCCTTCGTCGAGCGCGACGACGATGGGGGGCAGCGTCTGGAGCGGGCGCCGGGCGGCGGCCGGCGGCACGGTGTCGGACCGGTCGAGCGCGGCGGCCAGCCGGCCGGCCGTGGCCGTGCCGAGCCGTTCGGCCGACGGCACCACCAGCAGGGCTCCGGCCGCCTCGGCGAGCAGTCCGGGTCGGTCGACCGGACGGCCGGCGGCCAGCGTCGCGGCGACATCGAGCCCGCCGTCGAGCCGACCCGGATCGATCGAGGCCGGCAGACGGCGCAGCGCGATGCCCGGTCCGAGCTGTGCGACCAGCCGTTCGACGATCGGGTCGGTCGCGCCGCGGCCGCCGCCGAGAATGAGACCGCCCAATCCGACCGGGTCGACCGCGATCAGATCGGCGGCCCGCGAGGCATCCGCGAAGGCTTGCTGGGTCCGGTCCGGCGCGGTCATGACGCGAACACCTCGCGCAGCGCGATCTCGACCCGGGCGGTCGAGCCGACATCGTCGAGCGGGTTGCGGCGCAGCCGATGGCGCAGCGCCGACGGGGCCATCCGGCGGATCTGGTCGTCGCCGACCGCCGCGGCGCCTTCGAGGGCGGCGAGCGCCCGGGCGGCCCGGATGATGGTCAGTTCGCCGCGCAGGCCGTCGGTGCCGAGCGCGATGCACAGTTGCGCGGCCCGCTCGATGGCGGCATCCGGCACCGCGACGGCTTCGAGCGCCTTGCGGGCGACGACGATGCGGCGGCGCGCCTTGGCCTCGTCCTTGCTCCAGGCTGCCGCGAAGCCGGCCCGATCACGCTCGAAGGCGGTGCGCCGCTTCACGACCTCGACCCGTTCGGCGACCGTGGCGGGAGTGCCGACATCGACCGCAAGGCCGAACCGGTCGAGCAGCTGCGGGCGCAGCTCGCCCTCCTCCGGATTGCCGCTGCCGATGAGCACGAAGCGAGCCGGATGGCGCAGGCTGAGCCCCTCGCGCTCGATCACGTTGGAGCCCGACGCCGCCACGTCGAGCAGGAGGTCGACGAGATGATCCTCGAGCAGGTTGACCTCGTCGATATAGAGGAAGCCGCCATGGGCCCGGGCGAGCAGGCCGAGTTCGAAGGCCTTCTCGCCGCGGGTCAGGGCCCGTTCCAGGTCGAGCGCCCCGACCAAGCGGTCCTCGGTCGCGCCGAGCGGCAGGTCGACGACCGGGATCGGCACCCGCACGACCCGCAGGCTGCGCGGACCTGCGGCGGCGCACTCCGCGCACAGGTCGTCGCGGTCGTCGGGATCGCAGGCGAACCGGCAGCCGGCCACGGCACGACGCTCCGGCAGCAGGGCCGCCAGGGCGCGCACCGCGGTCGATTTGCCGGTGCCGCGATCGCCGAGGATCAGCACGCCGCCGAGACCCGGGTCGACGGCCGCCAGCATCAGCGCGCGCTTCATCTCTTCCTGGCCGACGATGGCCGTGAAGGGAAAGTTGGTCCGGCCGCGGGCCGGGCCCGTCGCGGCCGTTTCGTCCGTCTCGTCGACGCGGGTCAGCATGTCGGTTCCCCCTTGGTCTCTCGCCCGGTCCTTCAGGCGGCGACCCGCTCCAGTCCGATGTCCGCCCAGATCTCCGACAGGGCCGAGACGAGATGCTCGATGTCCGCATCGCTGTGGAACGGCGAGGGCGTGATCCTGAGCCGTTCGGTGCCGCGCGGGACGGTCGGGTAGTTGATCGGCTGGACGTAGATGTCGAAATCGTCGAGCAGACGATCGGAGATCTGCTTGCACAGCGTCGCGTCGCCGACCATGACCGGGATGATGTGGCTGGGATTGTCGAGATGCGGCAGACCCGCCGCATCGAGCCGCTGGCGGACGCGCGCGACGCGGTCGCGCTGGCGCAGGCGCTCCACCTCGCTCGCCTTGAGGTGCCGGATCGACGCCATCGCGCCGGCGGCGACCGCGGGCGGCAGGGCGGTGGTGAAGATGAAGCCGGAAGCGAAGCTGCGGACATAGTCGCACAGCGCGCGCGAGGCCGCGATATAGCCGCCGACCACCCCATAGGCTTTGCCGAGGGTGCCCTCGATGACGGTCAGCCGGTGCGCCTGGCCGGTCGCTTCGGAGACGCCGCCGCCGCGCCGGCCGTAGAGACCGACCGCGTGGACCTCGTCCAGATAGGTCATCGCCCCATGGGCTTCGGCGACCGAACAGATCTCGTCGATCGGCGCGATGTCGCCGTCCATCGAGTAGACGGATTCGAAGGCGACCAGCTTCGGCACGTCGGCGGGGACCTCGGCCAACTGCCGGTCGAGATCGCGCGGGTTGTTGTGGGCGAAGACGCGCTTGACGCAGCGGCTCTGCCGGATGCCGTCGATCATGGAGGCATGGTTGCCGGCGTCGGAGAAGACGACGCAGTTGGGCAGGCGCGCCGCCAGCGTGCCGAGCCCGGCCCAGTTGGAGACGAAGCCGGAGGTGAACAGCAGCGCCGCTTCCTTGCCGTGCAGATCGGCCAGCTCGCGTTCGAGCAGGACATGGGTGTGGCAGTTGCCGGAAATGTTCCGCGTCCCGCCGGCGCCGGCGCCGTAGCTGTCGATCGCCTCGTGCATCGCCGCCAGAACGGCCGGATGCTGGCCCATGCCGAGATAGTCGTTCGAGCACCAGACGGTCACGTCGTGTATGCCGTTCGGGCTGTGCCGGCTCGCCTTCGGAAAGGCGCCGGCATGGCGCTCGAGATCGGCGAACACGCGGTAGCGGCCCTCGGCGCGCAGGGACTGAAGACCGCTGAGGAAAAAGGCTTCGTAATCCATCAGACTGACCTCGGTGGATGGTCGGCCGCCGCACGCGGCGGCGGATCGCATGTCAGGACAGGCGGATGCCCGCAGGCACCCGCACGGCGGGATCGGAAGCCCCAGCGCCACAGAGCGGCGACATCGAGCGGCAGAACCAGAAAGCCGTGTTCGAGGATCGCGAGCCCGACCAGGGTCGCGATCAGGGTTACGGCGGTGGCCAGGAATGCCCCCGTCTCCGGCGCGATCGCCGCCGCGACCAGGCCCGCGAATAGGGCCGAGGACAGGACCAGCGAGACGGGGAAGAACGGGTTCATCGGGGCCCGCCGGAAGTAGCTCGCCAGATAGGCGAGATGGTCCGGCAGGAAGGATTCGCTGAGGTTGCGGACGCCGAGGAAGATGTTGACCTTGGTCGACAGCCGCATGCCCCAGAGGGTGAGGAAGGTCCAGAAGCCGACCGGGTTGGTCCCTCCCGCGACGACCTGCGCGACCACCAGAAGCGAGGCGGCGAGCAGGAGCTCGTGATAGAGCACCGTGCCGGCGGCGCCGGCGAAGCGGCGCCAGCCGCGATCCCCCGCGGCCTGCAGGCCGCGGCGCGGACCGGTGACGAAGCCGGTCAGGAACAGGATCTCGTTCCAGGCCCAGACCGCGATGGCCGCCGCGAAGGCGAGATGGGCGCCGGTCACCGAACTGTCGTCCCGCGTCGCCGCCAGCCCCCAGAGCGCAAGCCCCAGGAGCGCCGTGGCACCCGCCACGGTCCACGGAAAGGTCCGGCGCGGCAGCCCATCCAGATAGAGGACGATGCCGGTGCCGAACCACCACAGGAACAGGGCGTGGGCGATGGCCAGGCCGGTTGCGTTCACGGATCTCGGGCCTCCCTCCCGGAAATCCACCGCCCCGTCAGCGGGGCGGCGTCACGCGCTTAAGGCGGAAGCGGGTGCCGGGCCTACCAGGCCGGGGCGAGCCGCACCCGAGCCGGCACCGCATTGCGGTTGACCGGCTTCAGATAGAGCCGCGCGAAGGTGACGGCGGCGCCCGAGGCCCACACCATCCGCTTCGCCCAGCCGATCACGCCACCCTGCTGCCGCGCAGCTTCGATCCGTTCCGCCAGATGCCAGAGCCGGTCGAAGCCCCGGCGGAAGGCCGGGCTCTCGATGTCGAGCGTGATCGGGAACACCTGGCGCGAGATCTCGGTCGTCAGCCGCAGCACCTGGTAGTCGTAGTCGGTCGGATCGACCCCGATCGCCTTGTGGAAGGCCGGCCGCATGTGGTCGCGCACATACATGGTCGCGTAGACGGCGAGCAGGAAGAAGCGCACCCAGTATTCGTTCAGACCGGATGTCAGCTTCGGGTCCGACCGCATGATCAGCGCGAAGGCCTCGCCATGCCGGAACTCGTCGTTGCACCACTTCTCGAACCACTTGAAGATCGGGTGGAACCGCAACTGCGGATTCCGCTCGAACTGCCGGTAGATGGTGATGTAGCGCGCGTAGCCGATCTTCTCGGACAGATAGGTCGCGTAGTAGATGAACTTGGGCTTGAAATAGGTGTATTTCTTCGCCCGCTTCAGGAAGCCCAGATCGATGCCGATGCCGGCATCCTTCAGGGCCTCGTTGATGAAGCCGGCATGGCGGGATTCGTCGCGCGTCATGAAGCCGAACAGCTCGCGCAGTTCGGGATTCTTGATCCGCCGCTTGATCTCGGCATAGAGCACGCAGCCGGAGAATTCCGCCGTCAGGGAGCTGACCAGGAAGTCGGTGAACTCCTTGCGCAGGTCCTCCGGCAGGTCCTCCATCTTGAAGTCGTCGAACTCGGCGTTCTTCTGGAAATGGCCGCGGTTCAGATCGGCGCGCATCTCCGCCATGATCTCGTCCCACTCGGCCCGGACGCCCTCCACGTTGAGCGCGTCGAGCGCCTCGCAGTCGGTGGTGTAGAAGCGCGGCGACAGGATCGTATCCGTCTGCGCCATCTCGTTGGTGCTGGTCGTGGCGACCGCGCCGCCCTCCATCGGGATCATGACGGCCTCCCTTCCTGGAAGCCGACCTCGTAGAGCTCGGTCAGTTCGAGATAGCCGGCGGCCTTGCTGAACAGCCAGCCGAGGCGCGAGGCCGGGATCACGGTCGCCTCGCGGCGCACCACGATATGGGCGCCGAACGGCACGTCGACCGGGGCGTCGTGGACGATCACCTCGTCGCCCGGCTCGGGGTCGTAGCCGTCGAGCGAGACATGGGCATGCAGCCTTTCGGCGGTGTTCTCGATGTCAACCGTGCAGCCGACACGACGCGGCCTTTGCGGTTCGAACCAGTCCGACATCATGTTGAGTCCTCCCTCGATGCCAGTCTTCGCCACCCCTCGCAGGGCGGTTCGGATGGGTCGTCTTCAGCCGTGCAGGAGGCGCCCAAACGCCTCCGCATTGCCCGATCCGTACGCTCCCAGGTCGAGCGTCTGGCGGGTTGCCGGATCCTCCAGCACCAGCCGGCCGTCGACGCGCCGGATCAGGCGGAAAGGCACCTCGGTGCCCACGCCGTAGGTTTTCCGTTCGCGGGCCATCCCCCTCAGGATGCCGCGGACGAAACCGTTTTCGCCGGACTCCAGCACGACGGTGCCGTGCGGGCCGGTCACCGCGATCGCACCGTTGGGGCGGTCGCGGAAGACGAGATCGACAGCCTGGACCATCGCCATTTCGGGATGGGCCTGGGTGCCGAGGCCGGTATGCCGGCCGATCCCGGCTGCCACCACCGTCACGGCGACCAGCAGGCCGGCTCCCACGATGGCCGCGCGGGGAATGGGGTGTTCGGCGAAAATCTCGCTCATGGTCCGCCCTCCCCGCCGCTCATTCCGCCGCCACGGCGATGCCCGCCGGCATGCCGTCCCGCGCCGGCCTGGCAGCCGGGCCGGTCGTCTGACGTTCCGTACGCCGCAGGGTCTCGGCCAGCCGAAGCGCCAGGGCATCGACCTCGGGAACCGCGCGCAGCGACGGTTCCGGCCGGGCGAAGCGCCACGACCGAACATGCGGCCAGAGCGCCAGATAGCTGACCCGCGCCTCCGGCTTCAGCGCGAAGGCGATGTCGCCGCAGCCCCGTCCGCGCGGCTTCACGGCCGCCCCGGCGACCACGTCGAAGGGCAGGTTCACGGTCATCGGCAGGGCCATGCCGATGCGCAGGACCAGCCGACGGTCGGTCACGGTGTAGAGCGTGGTCCGCGCGGCGAGCCAGCCGAGCAGGGCCAGGATGCCGATCGCGGCCGCCGCGATCGGCAGGATGAAGGCGGCATAGCCGAGCGCGTCCAGCCACCCGGCACCCGCAGAGAGTCGGCCCGCGCCGCGCCAGACGAACAGCACTGCGAAATAGGCCGCCACCCAGCCGATCCGGAAGGCCGCGAACATCAGGGCCAGCGGGTCGGGCCGGCCGCGCCACAGGATGCGCTCGCCCCTGGGCAGCGCCTCCGGCAGGCCATCGGGAGCGGGAGCGTCGGTCACAGCCAGCTCTCCGTCCGCTTCGGTTCGGCATAGAGCAGCCCGCCGCCGAAATAGGCGCAGATCTTCTCTTCCTCCAGGAAGGTCACCTGGTCGGCATTGCGCAATGCCGGGACCGTCTGGAACTGGGCCGCGAAGATCGCGTCCACGCGGACGCTCCGGCGCCGGCCGTCGATGGCGGCGAAATTGACCGGGATCAGCACCCGGCGCCCCGAGCCGGTCAGCTCCGCCTCGTAGTAGCGGAAGATGAACTCGGAGCGGTCGACCCAGGCGTCGACGATGGTGCCGGCGACCTTGCGGTCACCCCCGACCACCGTCATGCCGCGCGGATCGGGATCCTGCGGAGCCGGATAGTAGTCCGTCGCCACCCGGAGCGGCACGATCTTCGGATCGCCGTCGACGGTCAGATCCGGCTCGTCGAGCCGCTCCGCCCAGGCGCCCGGGCCGACGCCGTCGAGCATCGGATTGCCGGTCGGGGTCAGCGGCGCCCCCGGCCAGGGCGCGACCGGGACGGCGGCGACCGCGCGGCGATCGACCCGATCCTCCGGAACCGTGACCGTGCCGCCATGGGGAAGATGGAAGGTCTTCGACGGCGGCGGCTCCGGGAAGCCGACGATCGAGACCCGCTCGTTGCTCCGGTCCGACTGGAGCGGATACCCTTCCCGCTTGTTCTCCCGATGGAGATAGAAGATCAGGCCGGCGAAGAAGAGCCAGAAGACGTAGAGGACGACCTGCGCCAGGTCCATATTGGGAATACCCATGACTTCCTCCCGGACCGCCTCCGCGGCCCTGTTCGGTCAGGCGACGATCCGCGCGCGCGGATCGCAGTTCCGGCCGGTCCGCCGAGGCGGGCCGGATCGAGGTTGCGTCATCCCGGCAGTTCGGCGAGGCCGAAGGCCCGGGAGGGGCGCCGTCCGGCGGGCTGCTCGTAGTTGACGAGCCGGCCGACGAGGGCGAGCGTTGCGAAGATCAGGACGATCTCGAGCGTGTAGACGACCGAGTAGCCGGTCGAGCGGTCCGACAGCACCGGGCCGAGCAGGCCGCGTTCCGCAGCGGCGCCGACCAGATCGCGGATCGCCCCGCCGGCGGCGGTGCCGAGGCCGAGCGCGGTCGCCTGGACGGCCCCCCAGGCGCCGAGCGCGAGGCCCTTGTCCTCGGCGTCGTCGCGCCACATGGCGGCCGTCAGGGTGCCGACCGAGAAGAGCCCGCCGCCGAGCCCGATCAGCAGCGTCCCGGCCAGAAACAGCCCGCCGCTGGCAAGCGGCGCCGCCAGCGCCACCGCCGCGAAGGCCGGCAGGCCGATCACCGCGCCGAGCCCGGCCAGCCGCATCGGGTCGGCGCCATGGCCGAGACGCCAGCCGGCGAACGAGAAGGCCGCGAGGGCGCCGACCGCCAGAAGCGCGGTCAGGAGCGTGGTGGCGGAGACGGAGAGATGCATCACCTGGCCGCCATAGGGCTCCAGAACGATGTCCTGCATCGAGAAGGCGGCGGTACCGAGCCCGACCACGACCAGCAGGCGGCGCGCGCCGGGGCGGGTCGTGAAGGCGCGCCATTCGTCGCGGAAGCGCGGCATCGGCACGTCCATGCGGGTGCGGCCGGGATCGCGCGCCTCCTGCTTCCAGAGCGCCACGAGGTTCAGCGCCATGGTGGCGGCCGCCGCACCCTGTACGACCTGGATCAGCCGGACCTCGCTGAAGTCCTGCAGCGCCCAACCGAAGATCAGGCTGGCGGTCACGACGCCGACCAGCAGCATCACGTAAAGGAGCGCCACCACGCGCGGCCGGTCCTCGTCGCGGGCGAGGTCGGTGGCGAGCGCCAGTCCGGCCGTCTGCGTGGTCTGCAGCCCGGCGCCGACCATCAGGAACGCCAGGGCCGCCGCGATCGAACCGACCACCTCGTGGCCGTCGCCCTCGCTGGACAGGACCAGGAGCGCGAAGGGCATGAAGGCGAAGCCGCCGAATTGCAGCAGCGTGCCGAACCACAGATAGGGAACGCGGCGCCAGCCGAGCACGGAGCGATGGTTGTCGGAACGGAAGCCGATGAAGGCGCGCAGCGGCGCGAACAGGATCGGCAGCGCCACCATGGTGGAGACCAGCACGGCCGGCAGGCTCAGTTCGACGATCATGACCCGGTTGAGCGTCCCGACCAGCAGCGCGGTCGCCATGCCGACGGTGACCTGGAACAGCGACAGGCGCAGCAGCCGCCCCATCGGCAGCGCCGGGCTGGCCGCATCCGCGAAGGGCAGGTAGCGAAGCCCGAGCTTGCTCCACGCCCGGGCGAGCCGGAGGGACGGGCCGGTCATGTCCTGACGAGCTCCTGTGCCTGGGAAATGTAGAAGCCGCGCGCGACGCGCCGGGAGCGGCCGCGCAGCCAGCCACCGAGGCCCGGATGGTCGTCGATGCGGCGGGCGAGGCGTGCGGCCGCGATCGGCTCGATCGCCGGCGAACGGTCGCTGCGCGGGAAGAACTGGCCGATCGCGTGCATGCTGGCGAGCAGCGGCGTCGACGGCGCGAAGGTGAACAGGATCGAGCGGCGCGTGCGCTGCGCCAGGCTCGCCAGCACGGTCTCGACATCCGCCGAGGGGTAGTGGATCAGGCTGTCCATGGCGACGACATGGTCGAAGACGCCGAGCGCGGGATCGAGCAGGTCGCCGACGATCAGGTCGATCGATCCGGGACCGATGCCGGCGAGGCGCTCACGGCCGAGTTCGATCAGCTTGGGCGAGATATCGACGCCGACCACCCGGGCCCCGCGCCGGGCGGCTTCCGCCGCCAAGGCACCGGTGCCGCAGCCGGCATCGAGGATGCGCATGCCCGACAGGTCATGCGGCAGCCAGGACAGGAGCGTGGCGCGCATCTCGTCGCGCCCGGCACGGACGGTGCGGCGGATGCGGCCGACCGGCGCGTCGGAGGTCAGCCGCGCCCAGGCATCCACGGCGGTGCGGTCGAAATAGGTTTCGAGCTGGTGTCGCCGCGCGGTGTAGCTTTGCGTGGTCATCAGTCGTACCCCAGCAGATCGAAGATTTCGCGATCCTTCAGCGGGCGGCCCTCGAAGGGCTCGCTGCCGACGATCAGGGACGCGGCGAGACGCAGATATTCCTCCTGGACCGCAACCACTTCCGGGGTCGGGTCCATCTCGAACAGCGTCGCCTTCTTGAGGCGGGAGCGGCGGATGGCGTCGAGATCGGGGAAATGGGCGATCGTCTTCAGCCCGGCGCGGTCGTTGTAGCGCTCGATCTGGTCGACGCCGGCGCTGCGGTTGGCGATCACGCCGCCGAGCCGGACGCCGTAGTTCTTGGCCTTGGCGTGGATGGCGCCGACGATCCGGTTCATCGCGAAGATGGAATCGAAGTCGTTGGCGGCGACGATCAGGCCGCGGTCGGCATGCTGCAGCGGGGCGGCGAAACCGCCGCAGACGACATCGCCGAGCACGTCGAACACGACGATGTCGGTATCCTCCAGAAGGTGGTGTTCCTTCAGCAGCTTGACGGTCTGGCCGACGACATAGCCGCCGCAGCCGGTGCCGGCCGGCGGTCCGCCGGCCTCCACGCACATCACGCCGCCGAAGCCTTCGACCATGAAGTCGTCGGGCCGCAGCTCCTCGGTGTGGAAGTTGACGCCTTCCAGCACGTCGATGACCGTCGGGATCATGCGCTTGGTCAGCGTGAAGGTGCTGTCGTGCTTCGGGTCGCAGCCGATCTGCAGGACGCGCTTGCCGAGCTTGGCGAAGGCGACCGAGAGGTTCGACGAGGTGGTCGACTTGCCGATGCCGCCCTTGCCGTAGACGGCAAAGACCTTAGCGGTGTCGATCCGCATGGACGGGTCGAGATGGACCTGGACGCTGCCTTCGCCGTCTGGGCACGGGACCGGCTTCCGGATCGGGAGCTGATAGTTCATGAGCCTCGTCTCCTTATGCCGCCGCCTCGACGGACACGCCCTCGAGCCTGTCCTCGAGTTCCTCCCCGGCCTGCCGCAACGCATCCAGCGTCGCCGCGTCGGGTGACCAGAATTGCCGCTCGCTCGCCTCGATCAGCCGGCCGGCGACACGGGCCGCCGCCGTCGGATTGAGATCGGACAGCCGCGCCCGCATGGCCGGATCGAGCACGAAGGTTTCGCAGACGCGCTGGTAGACCCAGGGCGCCACCGCCTGGGTGGTCGCCGACCAGCCGAGCGTGGTGGTCACATGCGCCTCGATCTGGCGCACGCCCTCGTAGCCGTGCTCCAGCATGGCCTCGAACCATTTCGGGTTGAGGAGCCGCGTCCGCGTCTCCAGGGCGACCTGCTCGGCCAGGCTGCGGACGCGATCCTCGCCGCGGGTCTGATCGCCGATATAGACGGCGGGCGCTGCCCCTCCGGCCCGGCGCGATGCCGCCGCGATGCCGCCGAGCGTGTCGACATACTGGTCGAGGGTGGTGACGCCGAGCTCGACGCTCTCCAGATTCTGATAGGCGATCTCGACCGACGCCAGCGCGCTGGCGAAAAGCTCCGGCCGGCGCATCGCGCGGCCGTCCCGCCCATAGGCGAAACCCTTGCGGCGCGTGAAGGTCTCGGCCAGTTCGCCGTCCTGATCCCAGGCCGAACTCTCGATCAGATGATTGACATTCGCCCCATAGGCGCCGTCCGCATTGGAGAAGACGCGCAAGGCGGCGTCTTCCAGCGAGCAGCCCTTGGCGCCGGCGACGCTGAGCGCGTGCTTGCGGACGAAGTTCTCCTCGACCGGCTCGTCGGCGGAGGCCGCCAGATAGGAGGCCTCGGCGAGCAGGCGCACCTGCATCGGCAGGAGATCGCGGAAGATGCCCGACAGGGTGATGACCACGTCGACGCGCGGCCGGCGCAGGTCGGCCAGGGGGACCAGTTCGGCACCGCTGACCCGGCCGTAGCCGTCGAAGCGCGGGCGCGCGCCCATCAGGGCGAGAGCCTGCGCGATCGGGCCGCCCTCGCTCTTCAGATTGTCGGTGCCCCACAGCACCAGGGCGACCGATTCCGGGAACGGATGGCCGTCGGCGACATGCCGGGCGATCAGCAGCGCGGCCTGCCGGGTCCCGTCCTTGAGCGCCACGCTCGACGGAATCCGGAACGGATCGAAGCCGTGCACGTTGCGGCCGGTCGGCAGGATCGCCGGGGTGCGCAGCAGGTCGCCGCCCGGGGCCGGACGGATGAAGCGGCCGTCGAGCGCGCGCATCAGGGCCGGCAGCTCGGCGTCGTGGGCCAGCAGGTCGGCCGTGCGGGCCAGTTCCTCCAGGATCGGACGGACGGCGGCGCGCTCCTCGGCCGGGAAGGCATGGACCAGATCGGCGACTGGCGTGCCCTCGGCGAGGTCGGTGGCGAGGCGCGGCTCCAGGCGGCGCGCATGGCTTGCCTCCGCGATCGAGATCAGGATATCGGCCCGGGCCGCGGTCGCCGGCGGGCTGCCGACGACATGCAGGCCGTGCGGGACGAGGGTGTTCTCGAGCTCGTAGACTTCGCGGGCGAGGGTGGCGATCTCGGCGTCCGCCGCCTCGGGCGTCCAGGCCGGTTCGGCCGGGCGCAGGTCGACGGCGGCGGCGAGCGCCTGGATCAGTTCGGCGGTGTCGGCCGTGTCGGCGGCGCCGGCTTCGCCGTCGCGCGACCGCCAGCGGGCGATGGCCGCCTTGAGATCGATCAGGCCGCGATAGAGACCGGCCCGGGTGATCGCGGGGGTCAGGTAGCTGACCAGCGTCGCGGCACCGCGGCGCTTGGCGATCAGGCCTTCGGACGGATTGTTGGCGGCATAGAGATAGACGTTCGGCAGGTCGCCGATCAGCCGGTCGGGCCAGCAGGCGCCGGACAGGCCGGTCTGCTTGCCGGGCATGAATTCGAGCGCGCCGTGGGTGCCGAAATGCAGCACCGCATGGGCGGCGAGATCCTCGCGGATCCAGCGGTAGAAGGCCGAGAAGGCATGCGTCGGGGCGAAGCCGCGCTCGAACAGCAGCCGCATCGGATCGCCTTCGTAGCCGAAGCCCGGCTGGACCCCGACGAAGATGTTGCCGAAGCGCGCGCCCAGAACCTGGATGCCGCGACCGTCCGCCTGCTGGCGTCCCGGCGCCGGCCCCCACTGCGCCTCGATCTCGCGCAGATGGCGTTCGCGGCGGACATGGTCGTCGGTCGGGATACGGCAATGAACATTGGCGGCCGTGCCGGCGAAGGCGGCGTTGCCATGCAGGATGGCGTCGCGCAGCGCCTCGGCGTCGGCCGGCAGGTCGACGCGATAGCCTTCGGCGGCCAGGGCCTTCAGGGTGTTGAAGAGCGACGGGAAGACGGACAGATAGGCGGCCGTCCCGGTCGCGCCGGCATTGGGCGGGAAATTGAACAGCACGATCGCGAGCGTCCGCTCCGCGGCCGGCGTCCGGCGCAGGGCGACCAGGCGGGCGACCCGCGCGGCCAGCATGGCGGCGCGTTCGGGGTCGGCGGTCATGTCGCGCGCCGCCGCCGGAGCGGCCGCGGAGGAGCGGCCGCCGAACACCATCGGCACGACCGCGCCGTCGAGTTCCGGGATCGCCACCATGATGGTCGATTCGACCGGATGCAGGCCGCGCGGCGACTCCCGCCACTGCTCGACCGTCTGGAACTCCAGCGGCTGGGCGGCCAGATAGGGCACGTCCAGACCGGCCAGAATCTCCTCCGCCGCCTTGGCGTCGTTGTAGGCCGGGCCGCCGACCAGCGAGAAGCCGGTCAGGGATACGACGGCATCGACGATCGGCCGCGGCTTGCCGCCGAGGCCGGCGGCGACGAAGAAGCGCTCGATCGCCGGCCGGGCATCGAGGCCGTGGGCGAAGGCCGGCACCACGCGCAGGCCGCGCGCCTCGAGCGCCGCGATGACGCCGTCATAGTGGCCGGTATTGCCGGCGAGCACGTAGGAGCGCATCACCAGCACGCCGACGGTGCCGGCAACCGGCCCGGCCGGACGCGGCAGGGCGGCCGCCTCGGCGCCGATCCGGCCGCGCAGACGCGGGTGGTAGAGGCCGACATCCGGATAGTCGACGGGCGCGGCGGCCTTGACGGCGCGGCGCAGCGCGGCGCGCGGGCCGGCGGCATAGCGCTCGACCATCATGCGGACCAGATTGGCGATATTGTCCTCGGACCCGGCGAGCCAGTATTGCAGCGCCATGAAATAGGCGCGCACATCCTGGGCGGTGCCGGGAATGAAGCGCAGGAACTGCGGGATGCGGCGCAGCATCTTGAGCTGGCCCTGACCGGCGCCGCCACGCGTCTGCGAGGATTTCGGCCTGAGCTTGTTGAGGAAGGACATCGCCGCGCCCTTCGGGGCCGACATGTCGAAGCCGCCGATCCGGGTCAGGCGCGTCACCTCCGCGGCCGACATGCAGATCACCATGGCGTCGCACGCGTCGCGGCGCGCCTGCAGCGCCGGCAGGATGGCGCGGGCATGGTCTTCCATGAACAGCATGCTGGCGATGACGATGTCGGCCTTGGCGACGGCGGCGCGGGCGGCATCGAGCGACGCCGGGTCGCCCTCCCAGTCGGCCGCGGCATGCAGATCGAGGACCAGGCCGGGCAGCTCGGCGGCCAGCTGAAGGGCAGCGCGGTCGACCACGCTGGAGAGGTGGTGATCGAGCGTTACGATGACGACGCGCACAGGCGTCGGGTCAGCGACCGAAATGTGCCTTGGCATCGTAAAGTGTCTCCACCGTGATCGACGCGCAACCCTTGTCGCGGGCGAAGATTTCCGTGTTCCGGCGTGCTTTCCCCCGGACGAAGAATGGGATCTTGCGGAGCTCGCGTTCCGCCTCCGCGGTCCAATCGGGCCCGGTCGCGGGCACCGGCGCCGCGGGGGACGCCGGATGGGCGACCGCCACGGGGGCTACTGCGGCCACCACGGAGGCCGTTGCGGCCGGGGCGAGGATCGGCTCCACGGGTGCGGCGGCGATCGGCGCGACCGAGGCGAGATGCGAGGGCGCGGCGCCGTCGGCAAATTCCGGATCGTCCCGGAACATGCCGAGCAGATGCTCCTCGAGGCCCATCATCAGCGGATGGACCCAGCTGTCGAAGAGCACGTTGGCGCCTTCGAAGCCCATCTGCGGGGAGTAGCGCGCGGGGAAGTCCTGGACATGGACCGGCGCCGAAATGACCGCGCACGGCACGCCGAGCCGCTTGGCGATATGGCGTTCCATCTGCGTGCCGAGCACGAGTTCCGGATGCAGTCCGGCGATGCTCTCCTCGACTTCGAGATAGTCGTCGGTGATCAGCGCCTCCAGGCCGTAGAGCGCGGCGGCGGTGCGCACCTCGCGGGCAAATTCGCGCTGGTAGGTGCCGAGGCCGACCACCGTGAAGCCGAGTTCGTCGCGGGCGACGCGGGCGGCCGCGACGGCGTGGGTCGCATCGCCGAAGACGAAGACGCGCTTGCCGGTCAGATAGGTGCTGTCGACGGAGCGCGCATACCACGGGCTGCGCGCCGTCTCGGCGGCCAGTGCCGGCGCCGGATCGACACCGGCCGCGGCGGCGACGGCGGCGATGAAGTCGCGCGTCGCGCCGACGCCGATCGGCACGATGTCGACCATCGGCTGGCCGAAGCTGCGCGCCAGCCAGGTCGCGGCCTGGCGGCCGGTCTCCGGATAGAGCACGACGTTGAAATCGGCCTCGCCGAGGCGGGCGACATCGGCCGCGGAGGCGCCGAGCGGGGCGACCACGGAGACGTCGACGCCCATCGTGGCGAGCAGGCGGGTCACCTCGACCACGTCGTCGCGATGGCGGAAGCCGAGCGCGGTCGGCCCGAGCAGGTTGCAGCGGGGCCGGCGGTCGGCCGGTCGGGCCGGGCGCGGCGTCCCGGGCGGCGGCGCGGACGGGCCGGCCAGCGCACGGACCAAGTGATAGAAGGTCTCCGACGCGCCCCAGTTCTCCTTGCGCTGATAGGCCGGCAGTTCCAGCGGGATCACCGGGATGCCGAGGCCGAGCGCCCGGGCGAGCCCGCCCGGATCGTCCTGGATCAGTTCGGCCGTGCAGGAGGCCCCGACCAGGACGGCCGCGGGCCGGAACCGCTCGCAGGCCTCTTGGACGGACGTCTTGAAGAGCTCCGCGGTGTCGCCACCGAGGTCGCGCGCCTGGAAGGTCGTGTAGGTGACCGGCGGGCGGGCGCCGCGCCGCTCGATCATCGTGAACAGCAGATCCGCATAGGTGTCGCCCTGCGGCGCATGCAGCACGTAGTGGACATCGGTCAGCGCCGTCGCCACCCGCATGGCCCCGACATGGGGCGGTCCCTCGTAGGTCCAGACCGTGAGCTGCATGTCACACCTCCAGCCGGTTGCGGCGGTCCAGCGGGCGGGCGAACAGCTCGGCGAGATCGCCGGCCTGTTCGTAGCCCTGGATCGGCGTGAAGACGGTCTCGATCGACCATTTGGTCGTGAAACCCTCCGCCTCCAGCGGATTGGCGAGGCCGAGCCCGCACACCACCAGGTCCGGCTTCGCCGCGCGGCAGCGGTCGAGCTGGGCCTCCACGTCCTGCCCCTCGGACAGGACGAGGTCCGGCGACAGGCGCGACAGATCGGGATCCAGATGGGCCCGGTGCAGGTAGGGCGTGCCGACCTCGACCGGGATCATGCCGAGTTCGCAACTGAGCATCCGGGCGAGCGGGATCTCGAGCTGCGAGTCCGGGAAGAAGAAGATGCGCCGGTTCTCCAGCGCGGCCCGGTGGCGCGCGACGGCGGCGCGGGCGCGCTGACGCGCCGGGCGGGTGACCGTCTCGAAACGCTCGGCCGGGACCCCGAAGGCGGTCGCGGCGGCCCAGAGCCAATCGGTGGTGCCCTCCGCGCCGAGCGGGAACGGCGCGGCGAGCCGGCGGGCGCCGCGATCCTCCAGCCGCCGGGCGGTCTCGGCGAGATAGGGTTGCGCCAGCAGCATGCGGGTCGCCGGGCCGACGGCGGGCAGATCCTCGCGATGGCGGCCGGGCAGGAAGGCGACGCGGCCGATGCCGAGATCGGCGAAGAGGCGGCGGAACTGGTCCTCGACCACGTCGGCGAGCGTGCCGACCACCAGCAGCGACGCCTCCGCATCGCGGCCCTCGGCCGGCAGGTCCGGCACCAGCGCGGCCAGGCAGGCGTCTTCGCCCTCGGTGAAGGTGGTCTCGATGCCGCTGCCCGAATAGGACAGGACCCGCGGCCGGTTGCCGAAGCCGAGCGAGAGCCGCGCGGCCGCCTTGGCGAGATCGAGCTTGATCACTTCCGACGGGCAGGAGCCGACCAGGAACAGCGTCCGGATGTCCGGGCGCCGGTCGATCAGCCGGCCGACCACGCGGTCGAGCTCGTCATGCAGGTCCGCCAGCCCGGCGAGGTCGCGCTCGTCGATCACCGCGGTCGCAAAGCGCGGCTCGGCGAAGATCATCACGCCGGCGGCGGACTGGAGCAGATGGGCGCAGGTGCGCGAGCCGACGACCAGGAAGAAGGCGTCGCGCATCTTGCGGTGCAGCCAGACGATCCCGGTCAGGCCGCAGAACACCTCGCGCTGGCCGCGCTGACGCAGAACCGGCAGATCGCAGGCGGAACGGGGGGCGAGGAGCGGTTGCGCCGTCATGTCCGCATCTCCCGCAGGGTCTCGGTCCGTGCGGCCGACGCCTGCAGGCGGGCCATGCGCAGCTTCCAGAGGAATTGCGCGGCATTGACCACGTAGGTGGCGTAGGCGGCGAGCGCGAGGCCCATCTGGGCGGCGGCATCGAGCGCGCCGGTCCACAGGGCCGCCAGATAGGCGGTGTGCAGCGCGATCACCACCATGCTGACCGCGTCCTCCCAGAAGAAGGCCGGCGCGAACAGGTAGCGGCCGAACACGTCCTTCTCCCAGATCGCGCCGGTGACCATGATCGTGTAGAGCACGAGGGTCTTCAGCACGATCGAGGCGGTGGCGGCGGCATAGCCCTCGCCGGTGGCCAGGAAGCGCAGCACCAGGGCGAGGCTCACCAGGAAGACGACGAACTGGAACGGCGCCAGGATGCCCTGCACCAGCGTCCAGGGCGAGGCATCCCGGCGATGGCGTTCCGCCGCGCTATAGAGCCCCCTGCCCGTCTGTCCCTGCTTCGGCTGCCGGTTCATCACGCGGCCTCCCTAGCCGTTTTATGAAGGCTAGGACCGAGGAGGCACGAGTGTCAATCTGGTTTGACGTTTTTTTAAAATGACACTCGACGTCGCTTCTGACAGTGAGACTGTCACTTTTTTTTGTCACTTCCCTCGGCGCCCACGATTCCCCACCTTGACAGGATGACGCGACGGGTGTGCGCTAGGGGCCATTCCCGCGCCATTGAAAAGTCGGGATCCATGGGAGGACACCAATGGTCGATGTTGACCTGGCGTCCGTTGACACGGGTTGTTTCGAAGCGCCGGCGGCAAGACCGCCACCGCGCGAAGGTCATCTACGCTGCAACGACGACCGTGTTGGTTCCCCGGATCGCTGGATGCATCTGGCCAGGACCATAGAAAGCGGCATTATTCCGCGGCTTCTGCTGACCTATCGGAGCGACCTGCGTCACACGGCAGCCGACGTTCAGGCGGTCGACTTCAATGCGTCGACCCCTGAGACACTTGGGCGCATCGTGCTGAAACGGCACGATGATGCCGCGCTCGGCTTCATCTACCAGCTGCTGGCCAGCGGCCTGCCGCTGGAATCGATCTTCCTCGACCTGCTTGCGCCGACGGCGCGCTGGCTTGGGGAAGGCTGGGCCGAGGACGAGCTGTCCTTCACCGAAGTCACCATGGCGCTGAGCCGTCTTCAGCGCCTGATGCGGACGCTTGCCAACTCCATGGCCGCGGCAGCCGACCGGTTCAGACCCGGCGGACGCATCATTCTGGCCACTGCTCCTTCGGAACAACATGTATTCGGGCTGCTGATGCTTGAAGAGTTCTTCCGACGCGACGGATGGGAGGTGGAATGTCTGCCCGGAAGCACGCGGGAAGACATTATCGCATCGATGAAAAGCTTGCCTGCGCGTGCCGTCGGCCTGTCGCTCTCCACGGACGAGCGCCTTGACGAGCTGCGGGCCTTGATCGCGGAACTGCGCAGCCTGCCTGGGGCGGACGGTACCGTGATCATGGTGGGCGGTCGTTATTTCCTCGACAACCCCGATATGGTGAAAGCCGTGGGGGCAGATTTCACTGCCATTGACGGAAGTCAGGCGATCAGCCACATACACAGCTATATGTCAGAGGAAGCGTACATCTCGGACAGGGCATAAGGCGAGAAGGCTGTGACCGCCATGGATACGACCGCCTTGAAGTCGCTGCAGCGGTTCAAAACGCCCGAATCCTGGTTCTCGGCTGTCGATGCACGCCATGCAGCGGCGCTGTTCGCCGCCTCGTCGGATGTCAGCCTGATCATCGACGGCAAGGGTGTCATCCAGGATATCGCCCTCGGCAACGAGGACTACTACCCGCTCGACCTGGAGACCTGGGTCGGCAAGTCCCTGCACGACATTGTCAACATCGACAGCCGCAGCAAGGCGGCGGCGCTGTTGCGGGATGCCACCTTCGACGCCCGCACGCGCTGGCGCGAGGTCAATGTCGTGATCCCGTCGGGCAGCAGCATCCCATTGAATTTCACGGCGGTTCGCCTTTCGGCGGACGGGGATGTCGTCCTCTTCGGCCGCGATCTCGCCACCGAGGCCCGCCTGCAGCAGCGCGTCATCGACATCCAGCGCGAGATGGAAGCCGACTATGCGCGGCTCCGCAACGCGGAATCGCGCTACCGCCTGCTGTTCCATATGGCGAGCGAGCCGGTGCTGGTCATCGACGCCGAGAATGGCCGGATCACCGAAGCCAACCCGGCCGCAGCCCGTTTCCTCGGCGTGGCACCGTCACGTTTGGTTGACAAGTCCGTTCGGGACCTGTTCGAACCGGCCTCGGCGAGCGGGCTTCAGAGTGCCATGACCATCGCCCGGTCGATGGGAAAGCTGCAGGACCAGTCGCTGCGCCTCGCCGATTCCGGGCGGGAAATCATCATGGCCGTGTCGCAGTATAGGCAGGATAGCCGCCAGTTCCTGCTGATGCGGCTTTCCGTGACGAATGCGCCGGAAGGCGAGACGGACTTCCCGTCGACGGCGCTCGAAGTCCTCAAGCGTCTCCCCGACGCCTTTGTGGCCTTCAAGCTCGACGGCGAAATCCTCGAAGCCAACAACACCTTCGTGGAACTCTGCCAGCTCGCATCCGCCGACCTGGCGCGCGGTGCCCACCTGGAGCGCTGGCTCGGGCGGCCGGGCATCGACTACTCGTTGATCGCCACCAACCTGCGCGACTACGGCTCGCTGCGCGACTTCGCCACCCTCATCCGCGGCGAACTCGGTGCCCGCGAAGAGGTCGACGTCACGGCGGTCTATGTTCAGGACGTCGACGAACCCTGCGTCGGCATGCTGATCCGGCCGGTGCGCCGGCGCTCGGCCCTGCCGCTGGTCCGCGAGGCGGGCGTCCAGTCGACGGTCGAGAACCTGTCGCACCTGATCGGCACCATGCCGCTCAAGGATCTGGTCCGCGAGACCACCGACATGATCGAGCAGATGTGCATCGAGGCCGCCTTGAAGCTGACCGACGACAATCGCGCGTCCGCCGCGCAGATTCTCGGCCTCAGCCGGCAAAGCCTCTATGCGAAATTGCATCGTTTCGGGCTCGGCGATCTTTCGAGCCAGGACTAGCCTGGAACGATTTTATTCAGCAGGGAAAAGTTGCGTCGGGTATCGTCATGTCGCATGCGAGCGACGCTCGACTGTAAGGCTGACTTGACGCTTCAGACTGTCAAGCCTATCATGCCTTCATGTCCTACCCTTCCCTAAAGGCAAGCGTTGAGCTCCTCAAGCCGATCACATGGTTCGCTCCCATGTGGGCTTTCGGTTGCGGCCTCGCCTCGGCAGGGCGTCCGCTCGGGGACCACTGGGTTCTGGTGGCCGGCGGCATTCTTCTGACGGGCCCGCTCGTCTGCGCGACCAGCCAGGCGGCGAACGACTGGTTCGACCGGCATGTCGACGCCATCAACGAACCGAACCGCCCGATCCCGTCCGGCCGCATCCCCGGTCGCTGGGGGCTTTACATCGCGCTCGCCTGGACGGTGCTGTCGCTCGTCGTCTCGGCCGCACTCGGCTCGATGATCTTCGCCGCCGCCGTGTTCGGTCTCGTGCTCGCCTGGGCCTATAGCGCCCCGCCGTTCCGGCTGAAGCAGAATGGCTGGTGGGGCAATGCCGCCGTCGCGGTCTGCTACGAGGGCCTGCCGTGGTTCGTCGGCGCCGCCTTGGCGTCCGCCGCCATGCCGGCCCCGCAGGCGGTCACCCTGGCACTGCTCTACAGCGTCGGCGCACACGGCATCATGACGCTCAACGATTTCAAGTCGGTGGAAGGCGATCTGCGCTCCGGCATCCGCTCGCTGCCGGCCCAGCTCGGGGTCGATACCGCCGCCCGCTTCGCCTGCTGGGTGATGGCGGTGCCGCAGGGCGTGGTGATCCTGCTCCTGATCTCCTGGGGCCGGCCGTACCATGCGGCGCTGATCGGTCTCCTGCTCGCCGTCCAGATCGTCCTGATGGCCCGGCTTCTGGCTTCGCCGCGCGCCCGGGCGCCCTGGTACAACGCCACCGGCACGACGCTCTACGTGCTCGGCATGCTGGCCGCCGCCTTCGCCATCTCGACGCTCAACGGAGCGGCCCCATGACCCCGCGCCCTCTCGGCTGGCTCGGCATCCTCCGGCTCGGCCTCCTGCAGACCGCCCTCGGCGCCATCCTGGTGCTGACCACCTCGACCCTGAACCGGGTCATGGTGGTCGAGTACGCCATGCCGGCGGCCGTTCCGGGCCTGCTCGTCGCCCTTCATCATGCCTGCCAGGCGCTGCGCCCGCGCTGGGGCTACGCCTCGGATCGCGGCGGCCGGCGCACGCCCTGGATCGTGGGCGGGATGGCCGTGCTGGCCGCGGGTGGGCTGCTCGCGGCGATCGCGACCGCCTGGATGGCGACGGCACCGGTCGCCGGGCTCGTGCTGGCGGTTGCGGCCTTCGTGCTGATCGGTCTCGGGGTCGGCGCCGCCGGGACCAACACGCTGATCCTGCTCGCGGAACGGGTCGAGGACGAGCGCCGGGCACCGGCCGCCACCATCGTCTGGGTGATGATGATCGCGGGCTTCATCGTGACCGCCGCGCTGGGCGGCCGCGCGCTCGATCCCTATTCGCCGGAGCGGCTGGTGGCCGTCGCGGCCGTCGTCGGCCTGCTTGCCTTTCTGCTGTCCGTCGTCGCCGTCAGCGGCCTCGAGGGATCGCGCCGCGCCGGAGCACCGGGCGCGGCCTCGAGCCGGTCAGAGCGCGACGGCGGCTTCTCGGCCATGCTGCGCATGGTCTGGTGCGATCCGGTCGCGCGCCGGTTCACGCTCTTCATCTTCGCCTCGATGCTCGCCTACAGCGCCCAGGATCTGATCCTGGAGCCCTATGCCGGAATCGTCTTCGGCATGACGCCCGGCGAGACGACGCGGCTCGGCGGCCTGCAGAATGCCGGCGTCCTGGCCGGGATGGTCACGGTCGGTCTGGCCGGACATCTCGCCGGCCGGCGCCCCGGCTTCGTCGGCGCGATGATGATCGCCGGCTGCGTGGCCTCGGCGGCCGCGCTCGCCGCGATCGCCGAAAGTCCGGCGCTGGGTTTGCCGATCCGGCCGCTGGTCGCCGCGCTCGGCTTCGCCAACGGCGCCTTCGCGGTGGCGGCGATCAGCATGATGATGGATCTGGCCGGAAGCGGGCCGCAGCAGTCGCGCGGCACCCGGATGGGCCTGTGGGGCGCCGCGCAGGCGATCGCCTTCGGGGCCGGAGGGCTGGCCGGAACGGTGGCGGTCGATGCCGTGCGCTGGGCGACCGGGCTCACCGTGACGGCCTATCAGGCGGTGTTTCTGGCCGAGGCCGTCATGTTCCTGGCCTCGGCCCTGCTGGCCCTGGCCATCGTGGCGCGCCCATCGACGGACCGGACGGCGCTCGGCGCGGGGGAGCGCATCACGCCCGCGGAATGACGACCGGGAGGGTCCGATGACCGAGGATGTTTTCGAGACGGTGGTGATCGGCGGCGGGCCGGCCGGGGCGACGGCGGCTTCCGATCTGGCGCGGGCCGGCCGGGCGGTGCTGCTGCTCGACCGCGGCGGACGGATCAAGCCCTGCGGCGGCGCCATCCCGCCGCGCCTGATCCGCGACTTCGACATCCCGGACCGGCTCCTGGTCGCCAAGGCACGGTCCGCGCGCATCGTCGCGCCGTCCGGACGGACCGTCGACATGGCGATCGAACGCGGCGAGGTCGGCATGGTCGACCGCGAGAGCTTCGACGAGTTCCTGCGCGAGCGCGCCGCGGCGGACGGCGCCGAGCGACGGACCGGCACGTTCAAGCGGCACGAGCGCGACGCGCGCGGTCGCCTGCGCATCGTCTGGACCGATCCGGACGGCCGCGAGGCCTCGGCACTGGCCCATCAGGTGATCGGCGCTGACGGTGCCAACTCGCAGATCGCCCGGCAGATGCTGCCCGCGCAGGCCCGGCCGCCGCTGGTCTTCGCCTATCACGAGATCGTCGCCACCGACGGCATTCTGCCGGCCGACTACGACCGGACGCGCTGCGACATCCTCTATGGCGATTCCGTTTCGCCGGACTTCTACGCCTGGGTCTTCCCGCATGGCGCCACGGCCAGCATCGGCACGGGCAGTGCGCAGAAGGGTTTCCCGTTGCGCGAGACGATCGCCCGGCTGCGCTGCCGGATCGGCCTCGACCAGGCCCGCCTGATCCGCCACGAAGGCGCGCCGCTGCCGCTCAAACCCTTGAAATGCTGGGATAACGGTCGCGATGTCGTGGTCGCCGGCGATGCCGCCGGCGTGGTCGCGCCGGCCTCCGGCGAAGGCATCTACTACGCGATGGCGACCGGCCGGCTTGCCGCCGAGGCGGTCGATGCGGCGCTCGCCCGCAACGACCCGCGCCGGCTTGCGGAGGCGCGCCGGGGCTTCATGCGCCAGCACGGCAAGGTGTTCCTGATCCTGCGCATCATGCAGCATTTCTGGTACGGCTCCGACAAGCGCCGCGAGCGCTTCGTCAGCATCTGCCGCGATCCCGACGTGCAGCGGCTGACCTGGTCCTCCTATCTGGAGAAGGAGCTGGTGCGCCAGGAATTCGGCACCCATCTGCGCATCATGATGAAGGACTTCGCCCATCTGTTCGGCATGATCACGCCCTGGGGAACCCGGCCGTGAGCCGCCCGGACCGCGACCGCTCGGCCAAACCGGCGGCCCTGCGACTGGCCGGCGGCGCGGAGGGCGGCATTCTGAACCGCAAGGACCAGCATCTCGACATCGTGCTCGACGGTCGGACGGCCCGCTACCGGCAGGCCGCGACCGGATTCGAGGTGATCGCGTTCGAGCATTGCGCCCTGCCCGAACTCGATCTGGAGGAGATCGACCTCGCCACGCCGTTCCTCGGCCGGACGCTGCGGGCGCCGTTCCTGATCAGCTCGATGACCGGCGGCCCGCAACGCGCGGCCGCCATCAACCGGCATCTCGCGGAGGCCGCCGAGGCTCTCGGCCTGGCGCTGGCGGTCGGCTCGCAGCGGGTCGCGCTGTCGGGTTCGGGCGACGGCGGCGTGACGCGCGAACTGCGCCGCCTCGCGCCGACCGTCCCGCTCCTGGCCAATCTGGGCGGCGCGCAGATCGTCGACGAATACGGTCTGGACGAGGCCCGCCGCGCCGTCGAGATGATCGACGCCGACGCCTTGATCATCCATCTCAATCCGCTGCAGGAGATCCTGCAGCCGGAGGGCGACCGCCGCTGGCGTGGCGCGCTCGCCGCCATCGAGCGGCTGGTGGTGGCCCTCGATGTGCCGATCGTCGTCAAGGAGGTCGGTTGCGGCCTGTCCGCCGCCGTGGCCCGGCGGCTGTCGGGCGTCGGCGTCGACATCCTCGACGTGGCCGGTGCCGGCGGCACCAGCTGGGCGGCGATCGAAGGCGAACGGGCCGGAACCGAGCATCAGCGCCGGGTTGCCGCCGCCTTCTCGGATTGGGGCATCCCGACCGCCGTCGCGATCCGCGCGGTGCGCGACGCCGTTCCGGGGGCGGTCGTGATCGGCTCCGGCGGCGTCCGCACCGGGCTCGATGCCGCCAAGGCGATCGCGCTCGGCGCCGATCTGGTCGGCCAGGCGGCCGCCGTGCTGGACGGCGCGGTCACCTCGACCGAAGCCGTGGTGGCGCATTTCCGCATCCTGCACGACCAGCTCCGCGCAGCCTGTTTCTGCACCGCCTCGCCGACCCCGGCCGCCCTGCGCCAGGCCCGTCTGCTCGCCGGCTGATCTCCGGCCCGGCCTGACCGATCGACCTGACTGGCCGGACCGGCCGGATTCCCGACCACGCGAGGGCATCGTCAGGGGCTTCAGGTCTCCCCGACGAAGCGGGCCAGCTTGCCGAGCGTCTGCAGGCCCAAGGCTTCCGCGCCGAATCCCTTGGCGTCCCGGAATTCCGCGGCCGTGTTGAAGACCATGGCCAGCGTCACCGCGGTCGCCCCGTCCTGCTCCTCGAACGAGGCCCAGGCATCGGCGTGTTTCGGTCCGTTCTCGCCCCAGTGCAGCGTGTAGGAGAACCCGTCCGGTGGCCGGACGTCGCCATAGCGATGGTGGTTGGGATAGACCGTACCGTCCGCGGCGATCATGTCGAAGACCCATTCGCCGCCCGCCCGGAGGTCGATCCGCTGGGTCCGGCAGGAGAACCCGTCCGGCCCCCACCAGAGCGGCAGCGTCTCGGGGTTCATCCAGGCCCCCCAGACCACGGCGCGCGGCGCGCGAATGACCCGCCGGAGCACCATGGTTCGCGCCGCCACATCGGCCAGATTGTCCATTCCCGCGCCGAATCCCTGCCGGTACCCCGCCTCCATATCCTCGGCGAGCGAGGAGAGCTGGACCGTCACGACGATCCGGCTTCCGCCGCCGACGGGCGTGAGATCGGCGGTCACCAGCGCCGCCGATTGCGGCACGCCGTCGACGGAAACGATCTCGGAATTGACGCTCAGGGCGTCGGCCTGCAGCACCAGCCAGCCGACCTCGCAGCGAATGGCGGGTTCGCCCGCGGTCTTGCACAGCGAAACCTCGCGACCGCCCACCCGGGTGTCGGCCTCGAGCCATTCGATCGTGACCGATGGAGCCGGCGCCGCCCACAGCGCCCGCGCAGCCGGTGCCGTCCAGGCGCTCCACAGCGCCGAAACAGGCGCCGCGACCGAACGTTCGAAAGAAAGCGTGGCAAAGCGGCCGCTCATCGGACCGCCCCTTCCGCATCGGCGCCGCGCCGGCGCACCGCGGAACCGCGGCCGGTGCTCCCGGCCGCGCGCCTCCTCCGGCCGGGCGACGCGCCACGGCGGGCGGAGGACGAAGGGGGGGCGCCGCCACCCGGCGCATGTGCGGGGCTCAGGGTCGTCATCATGTCTGGCTTTCCTTCATCAAGGCCATCACGCAGGCGTCCAGCCGGTCGAGCCGGGCTTCCCAGAGCGCCCTCTGGTCGTCGATCCAGGTCCGCGGCGCCGACAGGGCTTCGGGCACCAAGGCGCAGGTCCGGACCCGCCCGTCCTTGGACGTCGCAATCAATCCCGCCGCCTCCAGCACCGAGAGGTGACGCATCACCGTCGGCAGGCGCAGTCCGGTCGGATCGGCCAGTTCCTTGACCGGCGCCGGCCCGCGGGCGAGCCGGGTCAGGATCGTCCGCCGGGTCGGGTCCGCGAGGGCATGGAACACCTGCGAGAGATCGGGATCATGCTTAGTCATGAGGCTAACTATCACGCCGGCGGACGGCTTGGAAGAGACAGTTACCCGAGCAGCTAACTTTTTTCGGCGCCGGTCCGGCGACCCGGTGACCAGGCGACCAGGCCCTCGCGCGCCGCGGGGGCGCTCCCGGTGAAAGCCGCCCGCGGCGGCCGACGGTCTCGATCGCTTCGGCCGTCCCAATCCTTGATCTGGAGAGAATGCTGGTCCGGCCAGTCGAACCGATGCGCCGAAACCGGCAACGCGCCGTATCCCGGCGCCGATGACCATAGCGACACGCCGTCATCGATCGACCGGCGCCATCGGCAGCGTCATGACGAGCGCCATCGGCATTCGGCCGGGCCAAGGTCGCGATCAGCGGCGCCGAAGGTCAAGCTGTCTGTTTGCGCAGGCTTCTTCGGATCAGAGCTGAGCGCTCCGATCGGAGCTGCTAGGACGGCTGCACGCGGCCGAAGGCGGTCCACCGGATCGTCGACGCGAGATCGTGGCGGCAGCGGAAATCGAGCTCGCGGGCGGCCGCTTCCGGAGAGGACGGGGCCGGGCGGCGATGACGGAAGCCGGCGAAGCCGGTCGCCGGTTCGGGGCCGCATTCGACCGCGAGGTCGGGCAGGACCATCCGGACTGCGTCGACGAAGCCGGCAAGCGTGACCGTCCGACCCGTCGCGATGGTGTAGACCCGGGCTAGCGGGCGCGAGGCATCGAGCGCCGCCACGTTGGCGTCGGCGCAGTCGCGCGCGTCGACGAACTCCTCCTCGCCGCCCCAGACCAGATAGGGGTCGTCGAGCACCATCGTCCGACCCGACCGGCCGGCGGCGATCAGTCCGTCGAGCAGGCGGCCGGGCACGCTGGTCGACGGCCCGCCGTCCGAGCCGATCACGGCGCCGTAGCGCAGCACGACGGTGTCGAGGCCGTAGAGGTCGTGATAGACGAGCGCCAGATGCTCGCCGGCCAGCTTGGTCGCCGCATAGATGCTGCCCGGCCGCTCCGAGACGACCGCCATGCGGACATCCTCGCCGATCGGCTCCGGCCCGAGCGATCCGAAGACCGAGTAGGTGACCGTGGTCGAGCTGGCGACCACCACCCGCGCGACGCCCGACTGCCGCGCCACCTCCAGCACGTTGGCGGTGCCGAGCACGTTGACCTCGACGCCGCGGCGCGGGTCCTGGCGGATGCCGGTCGACAGCATGGCGGCCGTGTGGACGATGCGGGTGACGCCGTGAGTCCGGACGATCGCCGCCAGGGCGGCGAAATCGGTCACATCCGCCACGACCGCGGTGACATCGCCGGCGACCGGTGGCGGCGGCCGCACGTCGGCGAGGACGACCGCGTCGCCGCGGGCGGCCAATCGTTCGGCGGTCAGCCGTCCGATCAGTCCGGCGCCGGTCACCAGGACGGTCACGACACCGGGCCGGTCTCGCCGGCCTCCTCCAGCACCAGATGATAGACGCGTCCCTCGAACGGCCCCATCGCCTCGGCGATGCGCGCGCGCACCTCCTGGCGGACCGGGCTCGCCAGGGCGGCCTCCATGGCGGCGAGATCGTCGAACCAGAGTTCGAAGGTCATGTAGACGCTCGGCGCGCCGGGCTCCTGTTCGGCCGCCCGCCGGAGCGTCGCGCGGCGCAGGCCCGGATAGCGGGCGATGGCCGGCAATACGCCGTCGCGCATGCGGGCATCGAAGCCGGCGCGCTCGGTTTGCGGGACGGTGCCTTCCAGGACGGCGGTGCGGATGATCAAGGCTTCGATCCCTTCGGGGCAAGGAGACGGGCGACCGACGTCTCGGTGTTGGTCAGATGGCGGTCCATCAGGTCGGTGGCGCGGGCCGGGTCGCGGTCGAGCACGGCGGCCATGATGGCGGCATGCTCCGCGTTGATGTCGCGCACTTCCGCCTCGGCCTCGTGATGATGCAGGAGCCGGACTTTGCGGTAGCGCTCGGAATGGTCGGCCAGCGTTGCCCAGAAGCGCAGCAGCCATTTCGACCCGCAGGCCGACACCAGCGCGAGATGGAAGCGCCGGTGCTGCGCTTCCCAGCGCGCGGCGGCCTCCCGGTCGCCCGGATCGGCGGGCAGCGGCGTGCGCGACAGCAGATGCATGCTGGCGACGATCTCGGCCTCCCAGTCCGCCCCGCCCCGGGCCATGGCGGCCGTCAGGCACAGCCGCTCGATCGCCCGGCGCGTCGCCATGATGTCCGCGAGTTCGTCGAGCGAGGCATCCGTCACACGCGCGCCGCGATTGGTCTCGCCCTCGACCAGGCTCTCCGAGGCGAGCCGCATCAAGGCCTCGCGGATCGGCGTCAGGCCGAGGCTGTAGCGATCTTGCAGGTCGGCCGCCCGCAGGCGCTCGCCCGGCATCAGGTCGCCATGCAGGATCTCGCCGCGCAGGCGGCGATAGGCCCGCTCGGCCTGAGAGAGGGAGTCGGGGTCGTCCGTGTTGAGCAGGCCGTTCATGGCGGGCCGAATCCGGTTCCGGCAGAATTTGTATTGACAGTCGGATTTTATAAAATCATCCTTCCTTCATAGCAAAGGAAAAATCGACATGCCGAACGACATTGCCCCGGACCGCTGGTCGCTCGCGACGGTGGACCGCGCGGGAACCGCGATCGCGTGCCTGGAAGTCGGGGACGCCGCCTATGCGCTGGAGCCGAGCCTCGCCAGGGTCGGCCTTGCGGGCATGACCCGCGTCATCGACCTGTTCGGCGACTGGGACCGTTCCCGCGCGGCGCTCGACCGCGCCGCCGGCCTGGTGGACGAGGCCGACCGGGTCGCCTTCGACCGCCGCCTCGCGCCCCTGCTCTATCCGGGCAAGATCCTCTGCGCGGGAGCGAACTATTTCGATCATCTCGCCGAGATGGGCATGCCGGGGGCCAAGAAGGAGGAACAGCGCCTGTTCTTCTTCATGAAGCCGCCGCGCAACGCCATCGTCGGCGAGGGACCGACCGTGCATATGCCGATCGGGACCCGGGCCTTCGACTGGGAAATCGAACTGGCCGCCGTGATCGGCCGCACGGCCCGCAACGTCAGCCCGGAAACGGCGCTCGACCATGTCGCCGCCTACACGGTTTCGGTCGATTTCTCGGCCCGGGATCACAACCGCGCACCCGAGACCTTCTACAAGCTCGACTGGGTGGCCGGGAAGGCGAACGACACCTGTTGCCCGATCGGTCCACGGCTGGTGCCGGCCTCGACCTTCGCCGACCCGCAGGCGATCGGGCTGAAGCTCTCGGTCAACGGCGAGGTCAAGCAGAACGGCAGCACCGCCGACATGATCTTCTCGATCGCCGAGCAGGTCGCGATCGCGTCGCGGATCATGACGCTCGACCCGGGCGACCTGATCCTGACCGGAACGCCGGCCGGCGTCGGCGTGCCGAAACAGACCTTCCTCAAGGTCGGCGATCGGGTCGATGCCGAGATCGAGGCGATCGGCCGGCTTTCCGTGACGATCCAGGAGCCGCGCTGAGCGAGCCGCCAAGAAACTGCCGGCCGACCGCCCGCAGGCGGTCCGGCGGCGCGTATCCGAGAGGGGCAGACCGATGAGACAATTCCTCGCCTTCGCCGCCGCCGCCGTCCTGACGGCTCCGCTGTGCCTTGCCGCCGCGGCGCCCGCCGCCGCCGAGACCGAGATCCGCATCTCCACCGCCGCGCCCGACCAGTCGCCGCTGTCCGATGCCTTCCGCGCCATCAAGGCCCGGATGGAAGCGAAGTTCCCGGGCGAACTGAAGATCTCCGTCCACACCGCCAGCGCGCTGTTCCGCCAGGGCACCGAATTGCCCGCCATGCAGCGCGGCAATCTTGAAATGGCGAGCCCGGTCACCTTCGAGATCGAGGCGCAGCTCCCCGAATATGGCGTCTTCAGCGCCGCCTATCTGTTCCGCGACGCCGATCACCTGATCAAGACCTTCCGGTCCGACATCGGCGCGGAATTCACCAAGGACGTCGCCGACAAGATGGGCATCGTCATCCTCGACACCGCCTATCTCGGCACCCGCACCGTCAACCTGCGCAACGACAAGCCGATCAAGGAACCCGGCGACCTCGCCGGCGTGAAGATGCGCATGCCGCCCGGACCGGCCTTCCAGACGCTCGCCAAGGCGCTCGGCGCCACCGCGGTCTCGATGCCGATCACCGAGGTCTATCTCGGGCTCAAGACCGGGTCGATCGACGCCCAGGACAACCCGACCAACATGACCCGCGACTGGAAGTTCCACGAGGTGACCAAGCAGGTGATCCTGACCCGTCATCTCGTCCAGCCGGTCTTCATCGCCATGGCCAAGCCGGCCTTCGACAAGCTGTCGCCGGCCCAGCAGACCGAGCTGCGCGCGGCGGCCCGCGAGGCGGCGGACCAGGAGATCGCCAAGACGCTCGCCGACGAGAAGGCGGCGATCGACACCTTCACGCAGGCCGGCATCAAGGTGGTCGATCCGAACGTCCCGGCCTTCCGGGCCGCGGTCATGGACGAGTACCGCAAGGCCGGCATGACCGACAAATGGAAGCCGGGCCTCCTCGATCGCGTCACGGCGATCCGGTGACGCCGGCCGGGACGACGGGGCGCGGCATCGCCCCGTCCTTTCGCCGCGTGGCCGGCTTCCTGTCCGCCGCCGGCATCGCCGTCGTCTTCGCGCTCTTCGTCTTCGGCGTCGCCATGCGCTACCTGTTCGACCGCCCGGTCGGCTTCGTCGACGAGGCGGTCACGCTGATCAGCGTGTGGTCGACCTTCTGGACCGCCGCCTTCGTGCTGAAATGGCCGGAGCACATCGCCTTCGACGTGGTCTATGCGCATGTCGCGCCACCGGCGCAACGGGCCCTCCTTCTCGCCGGGGCGACCGGCTTCGTGATCCTGATGGGCGCGGCGATGCCCGGCATGATCGACTACACGCTGTTCCTCTGGCGCGAGCGGACCGACGTCATGCTGCTCCGCCTCGACTGGGTCTACGCGGTCTTCCCCGCCTTCTTCGCCATCATCCTCCTGCGCTTCGTCATCGTGCTCCGCCGCCTCGTCGGCGCCGACTGGCGCGCCGAGGTGGCGCACTGGTCGGGTGCGGACCTCGACGGCGACGACGACGCCACAGCCCCCAAGACTCCGGAAGGCGGCGCATGACCACGGGTCTCTGGACACTTCTCGCCACGGTGGTGATCGGCGGCCTGGTCAGGCTGCCGCTGGCGCTGGTCATGTTCGCTGGCGGGGCCGCCTATCTCTTCGCGACACGGCAGGATATCGGCCTGCTGGTCGGGCAGGTGATGAACCAGATGACGGCCATGTATGTCCTGGTCGCCATCCCGATGTTCATCCTGGCCGCCAATATCATGAATGCGGCCTCGATCTCCGATCGGCTCTGGGCCGCCGCCAACGCCCTGGTCGGGCGGTTCCGCGGCGGGATGGGCCATGTGACCGTCGTGGTCAGCATGATCTTCTCCTCCATGAGCGGCAGCGCCGTGACCGACGCGGCCGGCCCCGGCCTGGTTGCGACGCGCCAGATGCAGCGGATCGGCGGCTATCCGCCCGGCCTCGCCTGCGCCATCACGGCGGCGGCGGCCACCATCGCGCCGATCATCCCGCCGTCGATCCCGCTCGTCATCTATGCGCTGATCTCCGGCGCGTCGATCGGCGCGCTGTTCCTGGCCGGCCTGGTGCCGGGCTTCCTGATGGGCGCGGCCCTGATGCTGGCGATCCGTGCGGTGGCGGGGCGCCGGGCGCTGCCGGTCGGCGAGGTCGTCCCGATCCGCGCGATGCCGGCGGTGTTCGGGCGCGCCGCCCTGTCGCTGACCCTGCCGGTCGTTCTGCTCGGCGGCATCTGGACCGGCGTCTTCACGCCGACCGAAGCCGCCGCGGTGGCGGCCTTCTGGGCCCTGATCCTGGGCGCCGCCGTCTATCGCCGCATCGGCATCCAGACGCTCGGTTCGGTGTTCGGCGAAAGTGCGCGCCAGTCGGCCAGCACCATGCTGCTGATCGCCAGCGCCTTCATCCTCAACTATGCGATCGCCAACGAGGGCCTCGCCGCGCGCCTGGCGCTCGCCATCACGGACCTGCAGCTCGGTCCGATGCAGTTCATGGCGCTGGTCAACCTGCTCTTCCTGGTGCTCGGCTGCTTCCTCGACGGCTCGGTGATGATGCTGGTCTTCGTGCCGCTGATCCTGCCGAGTGCCAAGGCCCTGGGTATCGACCTGACCTATTTCGGCATCGTGGTGACGCTCAACTTCATGATCGGCCTGATCACGCCGCCCTATGGTCTCCTGCTCTTCGTCATGGCCTCGCTGGCCAGGGTGCCGCTCGGGCAGATCATCCGCGAGATCTGGCCCTTCGTGCTCGCCCTCGGCGGCGTTCTGGCCGTGTTGACGGTGTTCCCGTCGATCACGCTCTTCCTGCCGCGCCTGTTCGGCTACGAGTGATATCGAGATGTCCCGACAGATGTCCGAAATCGCCTTCGTCACCGGCGCCGCGCAGGGCATCGGACTGGCGACCGTCGCACGGCTGGCGCGCGACGGCTTCCGGGTCGTCGCCATGGACCGCGCCGCCGATCGCCTCGAGGAGGCCGTCGCCAGCCTCGCCGGCCCGGGGCTCGCCGGCCCGGGGCTCGACATCGTCGCCCGTCCGGTCGACATCTGCGATCGCGCCGGTGTTGCCGCCGTGCTCGCCGCCGAGGCGCGCGTCGACGTCATGGTCACGGTCGCCGGCATCTACCAGGATGCCGCCTTCCTCGACCTCGACGAGGCGTCCTTCCGGCGCATGCTCGACGTGAATGTGGTCGGCACCTTCATCCCGGCGCAGGAGGCCGCGCGACGGATGAATCCGGGCGGGCGGATCGTCACCATCTCGTCGCGCGGTGCGCTCGGCGGCACCCGCTTCGCCCACTATGTCGCCTCCAAGGCCGCCGTGATCGGGCTCACCCGCGCCATGGCGATGGAACTGCGCCCCGCCGGCATCGCGGTCAATTCGGTCGCGCCCGGCTTTACCGACACGCCGATGACCCGTTCGGCCCCGGCCGAGATGTTCGCCGCCTGGGAGGCGCTCGAGCCGTCCGGCAAGGCCGCGAGCCCCGACGAGATCGCCCACGCCATCGCCTTCCTGGCCAGTCCCGCGACGCGCTTCGTCACCGGCCAGACGCTGTTCGTCGACGGCGGCAAGTCCCTCGGCGGCCTCTCCATCTGATCGCGCGGCCATCCCGCGCCGGACGCCGGCATCGACGCGCCAGTCCAGGCCACGCGCCTGGTCCGTCAGGCCCGCACGGTGCCCAGCGCCATTGCCCTCAGCGGGTCACGGTCCATCGGCGTTCCAGCACCCGCAGGCCGCGGGTCAGAACGAGGATGATCGCGAGATAGATCAGGCCCGCCGCCAGGAACACCTCGTAGGGTGCGTAGGTTCGCGCGACTTCCAGGCGCGCCATTCCGGTCAGGTCGAGAATCGTGATCGTGCTGGCGAGCGACGTCGCCTTGATGGTCAGCACGATCTCGTTGCTGTAGGCGGGAAGCGCGGAGCGGATCGCCAGCGGCAGGACGACGGTCCGCATGGTCGAATACCAGCTGAGACCGAGCGCGCGTGCCGCCTCGACCAGACCGGCCGGTACGTTGCGCATGGCGCCGGCGAAAAGCTCGCCGCTATAGGCCGCGCCGTTCAGCCCCAAAGCGATGATCAGGCACCAGAAGGGATCGCGCAGGACCGCCCAGGCGAAGGATGTCCGGACCCAGACGAACTGGCCGGCGCCGTAATAGACGAGAAAGACCTGGATCAGCGCCGGGGTGCCCCGGAAGAACAGGATATAGGCCTGTGCCGGGACGTTCAGGAGCGGCGCCCGTGCGTTGCGCGCGAAGGCGAGCGGGACGGCGATCACGAATGCGAGCAGGAGGATCAGCAGCGAAAGGCGGCCGGTCATGCCGACGCCCTGCCAGAGCTTCGGCAGCACTTCGAGCATCAGGCTGAAGTCGAGCATCTCAGCGCCTCTCGTAACCAAGATTGGCCCGGCGCTCCGCAAGCCGGAGCAGGATCGTCGAGAGACCCGTCATGACGAGATAGAGGCACGCGGCGGCGAGGTACCACTTGAACGGCTCGCGCGTGGCCCCGGCGGCCATCGAGGCCGAGCGCATCAATTCCTCCAGACCGACGACCGAGATCAGCGAAGTCTGCTTGAGCAGGATGATCGACTGATTGCCGAAGGCCGGCAACGCGACCCGCCACGCCTGCGGCAGAACGATCCGCAGAAAGAGGATCGGAGCCGGCAGGCTGAGGGCGCGGGCAGCCTCGATCTGTCCGACCGGGACGGCACGGATGGCGCCGCGGAAGATCTCGGTCGCATAGGCCCCGAAGACGAAGGCGAGCGAGGCGACGCCGGCACCGAACTCGCTCACCTCCACGGTGCGGCCGAACAGCCTGGTCAGGGCGATGGTGCCGCCGAAGAACACGATCAGGATGATGATCAGGTCGGGCGTGCCCCGGACCACGATCGTGTAGGCCTCGGCGACGGCGCGCAGCGGGCGCGACGCCGAGAGCTTCGCCATCGCGCCCAGAAGGCCGAAGGCCGCGCCGAACAGGACCGCGGACAGCGCGACGCCCAGCGTGATCAGCGCGCCATACATCAGCTGAGGCAGATAACCCATCGGTGCGACCATGCCTTGCTGTCAGGAGGGACGGGCCGGCCTCAGGCCGCATCCCGCTTTTCGAGACGGCGGAACTGCTCGACGACCGGGCTGTCCGGCCAGGCCAGGATGCGATCGCGATAGGTCCGCTCGCGGCCATAGACGATCCAGGCATCGTCCGGGCTGCCGATGACCTCGTCGATCCGGAAGAGATCCGGATGCTGGCTGGCATATTCGAGATAGACGAGGCCGGAATCGTATTCGCCCGCCAGCATCTTCTCGAAAACGAAGGGGATCGAATTCTCGTGGAACCGATGCGTCCAGCGCGACAGATCGGCGTAGCTTTCGGTCGCGGGCCGCAGCAGTCCGATCGATGTCGGCGTCTCGACCGACTTCCGGGTCAGGATCGCCAATTCCTTGCTGGGCGAAATGAAGGTGTCGACCACGAACATCGACTTGTAGTGCGCTCCCATCGTCTTCGGCGTGTCGGGATGCACCGCGCACTGGATGATGTAGTCGATCCGCCCGTTCAGAAGATCGTCCGCCGCCACGGCGAAATCGTCGACAAAGACGATCCGGGCGCCGCCGATGCGATGAAAATCGATATATCGCTTCGTTACCAGCTCATGATTGGTTCCGCTCGGGCCGAGCGTTGCGAAGGTGATCACGGAACGTCTCCCCATCATTTTGGAGGAATGGAGAGCCGGAAGACCCGGCCCTCCGCATCCTCATTCACCCATCAGCTTGAAGGGGAAGTATTTCTTGGAAATGGTCTCGTAGGTGCCGTCGGCGATGATCTCGGCGAGCGCCTTGTTCACCCGGTCGCGCAGGTCGGTATCCTCCTTGCGCATGGCAATGCCATTGCCTTCGCCGAGGAGGCCGCCCTTCAGATCCGGGCCGACATATTCGTAGTCGGCGCTCTCGGGCTTCTTGAAGAAGCCGGAATAGCTTGTCAGCTTGTTCTGCAGCATGAGGTCGACACGGTCGGCCAGGAGATCAAGTTCCACATCGGTCGTCTTGTCGTAGACGACGATTTCCGACTTCGGGTAGGTCTTGATCAGGAAGTCGTGCTGGATCGATCCACGCTGCACGCCGATCCGCTTGCCGGCCAGCCCGTCCGGCGAGGCATCCTTGATGGCGCCTTTACGGGCGACGAACTGCGAGATGGTCTCCTTGTACCGGTTGGAGAAGGCAACCTGCTCCTTCCGCTTCGCGGTAATCCCCATGCTGGCGACGATGAGATCGTATTTCTTGGCGTTCAGCCCCGGAATGATCCCGTCCCAGTCCTGCGCGATGAATTCGCACTGCACCTTCATGCGGTCGCAGATCGCGTTGCCGATATCGATATCCCACCCGACCAGCTTGCCGGACGTATCCCGGTAGTTCCACGGCGGGTAGGTTCCTTCGGTTGCAAGCTTCAGGCGTTCCTGAGCAGAAACCGCCGTCATCATGAATATCATGATCATGGCCGCCAGTGAGGCGGCGATTGACATGCCGTGACGAGTAATTCGCATCGATCTCTCCTTGCCCTCGCATGAGAACAATTCGGAGCGGACCGCGAAATTGCTTTCGCTATGCTCCGGGTTCCGAAAGCTGGAGGCCAGGGTGCTGGACGCCATGGCGCGGCGTCAACATGGGAAGATAAATTTTCATGACAGGAAGAATCCGTCCCGCCGGCCTGCGGCGGACTGTCAGGAACGCGGCCCCATGGCCTGCCGGACCGGGCGCGGGCGGAAGTCCGAGAGGGGTACTGAGCGACCCGCTCAAAGCCGAAAAGGATTGCACACACAAGGACAATCGGAGCCGGGTCCGATCCATTCAGATCGCATCAGGATCTAGGCGCGCAGGTTGATCACGACCGACAACAGGCTGACCGGGCCGTTGAGAATTTCCTCGGCGCCATGCACCGCGTTGGCGTCGAACAGAAGAGAGTCCCCCGGCCCCACGTCGAGCATGCGGTCGGCATAGCGGAACTTCATCGACCCGGACAGGATATACATGAACTCTATGCCGGTATGCTGAAAGCTCGCGCTGCCGGACCCGGATTTTTCGATCTTCACGAAATAGGGCTCGACATAGATTTCGCCGGACAGAAGATGGCCCAGGAGCTCATAGGAATGGCCCGATTTCGATCCGCGCCGATCGACGATCAATCCCTGTCCTGCCCTGACGAAAGAGCAGTCGCGCCGGTTGTCGTAGCTCGCGAACAGGCGGGCGACCGGCACCTCCAGGGCGCGCGCGATCGAAGCGATCGACACGAAGGAGGGGTGGGCGGTCCCCCGCTCGATCTTCGACAGCATGCCGTTGGAGAGGCCCGCCCGCGTCGCCAGTTCGACCGTCGTCAACCCGGCCGCCCGTCGCAGGGAGCGGATCTGCTCGCCGACCGAGTTGGCGAGCGCATGCGCCTCGGTGGTCTTGGTGCGTCCGGGATCGTCCTGCCCGCCCTCCGGGCCGGGATGCCCGGTCGGCACGCGCATGGTCGGCCTATGGCGGGTCATCATCCCCAATGTGCCGCGACTGATGCGCTTCTTTTCCATGACGCCCGTCTGTTCGCTCGGCACCGACCCCGAACCGCACCCGATGCGGTTGCGGGGGCCGCCGGCCGCCGTCAGGCACCGGTCGGCCGCTCGTCGGCGGACGGCTTCGGAGCCTGAAGCCATCGGTGCGCCAGCCCTGCCGGTTCGTCAAGCCGGGGGCCATCGCGGAACGGCAGGGACGCGCATGCGGCCATCAGGCCGGCCAGGCCGTCGCGGCGTCGAGCGGGAAGATCGGGCGACGGACGCGACTGTAGGGCAGCTTGGTCAGGTCCGGCGAACACAGCGCGCCACCGTCGCAGACGATGACGCGGCCGGCGATCGGCTCGAAGGCGGCGCGGAAATGCTGCATCGACTTGACCGCCAGCACGCGCTTCTTTTCGGGCACGATGCCGAAGGCGCGGAACTGGCCGAGATCGAGCATCTGCGCCGCGTTGGCGATGACCAGCACGTCGAGACCGCCGACGCGCAGCACCGCCGTCGGCCCGAAGCTGCCTTCGAGCCCACCGATCATCAGCCCCTCGCCGACATAGCGGCCGTCCGAGAGGTGGCGCAACTCGCCCTCCAGCACCAGCGGTCCGCCGCCGATGCGCGGATCGGTCTTGCCGCCGAGCGCGACGCGCACGCGCGATCCGACCGGATGACGGGCGAGTTCGGCGACCGCCTCCGGGTCGACCAGCCCGCCGAGCGCGGCATCCTCGACACCGGCGGCGAGCAGCGCGGCGAGCAGCGTGGTGCTGTCGCCATAGGCGCCGCCGCCGGGATTGTCGGCATAGTCGGCGATCACCAGCGGGCCGTTGGCGGCGTCGAAGGCGCGCGCCTCGGCGGCCGCGGCCTCGACGGTCAGGAACAGGTTCGGGCTCTCGTGGCGCCGGTCCCACATGTCGCGGGCGAGGCCGTGCGCGAAGGCGCGGTGGCGGGCGAGATCGCCCTGGCAGGTGACCAGCACGGTCGGTCCGGTCTCGGCGATGTCGGCATTGCCGAAGCCGCCGTCGACCGAGACGGCGAAGACGTCCGGCTCCTGTTCATAGGCGATCGCGGCGGCGATGCGCGCGACCATCGGCCCGATATCGGTGCGCCCGCCGGTCACCTCCTCGAGCATCGGCGGCGCCGCGCGCAGCGTGACGGGCGCGATCTCGCCCGCCATCGTCCGGCGCAGGATCTCGGCCGCCTGGACGGCGCGCTCGCGCATGTCGACATGCGGATAGGTCTTGTAGGTGACGATGATCTGCGCGTGACGCACCATCGCGGCGGTGACGTTGGCATGCGGATCGAGCGTCAGGCCGATCGGCAGATCCGGACCGACGATGGCGCGGATGCGGGCGAGCAACTCGCCCTCGCCGTCCTCCAGATGCTCGGCGACCATCGCGCCGTGCAGCCCGAGCAGGATGCCGTCGAGCCGGTCGCGCTCGGCCCGGACGGCGTCGACGATCAGCCCGGCGATGGTCTCGTAGGCCTCGCGGGTGACCGGCCCGGACGGCGTGGCGCCGGTGCTGATCGGGTGGACGACCTGCCAGCCCTCGCGGCGGGCGACATCGAGGAAGCCGGCCAGCGGCGTGTTGGCGTCGCCGCGCGCTTGGATCGCCGCGTCGCCGGTGAACCAGTAGCGCTGGCGGAAGGAGTCCAGCGTCGCGCCGATACGGCTGAAGGTATTGCTCTCGTGCTGGAATTCCGCTGTCAGGATGGTGCGCGTCATGAACCGGCTCCGGCGCGATCGAGGGGGTGGTGGCAGGCGACCGGATGGGCCGAACGATCGAGTTGCGGCCGGATGCGGCGGCAGGTCTCGTCGGCCAGCGGGCAGCGCGGCGCGTAGACGCAGCCGGGCGGCAGGTCGAAGGCCGAGGGGATCTCGCCGGTGGCGCGCGCCAGCGTCTGGCGCCGGGTCGGATCGGGCACGAAGGCCGAATCGAGCAGCGCCCGCGTGTAGGGATGGCGGATCGGCGCGGCGGGCGAGGGCAGAATCTCGACCACGGCGCCCAGATACATGACGACGATGCGGTCGCAGAAATAGCGCACCAGCGCGAGGTCGTGGGAGATGAACAGATAGGTCAGGTCGAGCCGCGCCTTCAGGGCCTCCAGCAGCGCGACGATCTGCGCCTGGATCGACACGTCGAGTGAGGCGGTCGGCTCGTCGAGCACGACCAGGCGCGGCTCCAGCGCCAGGGCGCGCGCGATGCCGACACGCTGCTTCTGGCCGCCGGAGAGATGGTGCGGATGGTTGCGCGCCAGCGACGGATCGAGCCCGACCATGCCGAGCAGCGCCTCGGCCTTGGCGGCGCGCGCCGCCCCGGTCAGCCGGATGCCCTGGACGACGAAGGGTTCCAGCACGGCGTCGCCGATGGTCATGCGCGGATCGATCGACGAATAGGGATCCTGGAAGACCATCTGCATGCGCGCACGCAGCTGCCGCAGCCGCGCCCGCCTGGCGGTCGCCAGATCCTCGCCTTCGAACGAGACCCGGCCGTCGGTCGGTTTGATCAGGCCGAGCGCCAGCCGCGCCAGGGTCGACTTGCCGCAGCCGGATTCGCCGACCACGCCGGTGACCCGTCCGGCCGGCACGTCGAGCGTGACGGCGTTGACCGCGCGCAGCACGCGCCGCCGGGCGAACCAGCCGCCGGGCGTAGTGAAATCACGGTTCACGTCCTCGAAGCGCAGGATCGGCACGCCGGTCGTCGGCACGCCGGTCGTCAGCCCGTCGGTCATCGGCCCGTCGGTCATGCGCCCCTCCCGAGCGGGTGGAAGCAGGCGACGCGCGACGCGCCGATCGTCGCCGGCGCCGGCGCCTCGGCCCGGCAGCGCGCCGAGGCGGCCGGGCAGCGCGGCGCGAAGCGGCAATGCGCGGGATAGTCGGTCAGCCCCGGCACCTGACCGGGAATGCCGATCAGCGTGCCCCGGGCCTGGCCCTCGACCGGGATGCAGCCGATCAGCGCCCGCGTATAGGGATGATGCGGCGCGGCGAAGATCGACTCGACTGGGCCCGCCTCGGCGATCCGGCCGGCATAGAGCACCACCACGCGGTCGCAGGCCTGGGCGACGACGCCCATGTCGTGGGTGATCAGCACCAGCGCCAGGCCGCGCGCCTTCACCAGATCGACCATCAGGCGGACGATCTGCGCCTGCACGGTGACATCGAGGGCGGTGGTCGGCTCGTCGGCGACCAGCAGATCGGGATCGCCGGCCAGCGCCATGGCGATGACGATGCGCTGCTTCATGCCGCCGGAGAGCTGGTGCGGATACTGGCCGTGGACGACGGCGGCGCGCGGAATGCGCATCGCCTCCATCAGGTCGAGGCTGCGCGCCTTCGCGGCCCGCCCGTCGAGCCCGCCATGCAGCCGCGAGACCTCGTCGATCTGGGTGCCGACGGTGCGGATCGGATCGAGCGAGGTCATCGGGTTCTGCGTCACCAGCGCGATGCGCCGGCCGCGCAGGCGGCGGTGCAGCTCCGCCGGCCGGTTGGCCAGTTCGACGCCGTCGAAGACGATCGAGCCGGCACGGACCTCGCCGCGGATCAGCGGCAGCAGGCCCATCAGCGCCATGGCGGTCAGCGACTTGCCCGAGCCGCTCTCCCCGACCAGCCCGAGCACGGCGCCGCGGTCGAGCGAGAAGCCGATCTCCTGCACCGGGGTGAAGCGGCCGATGCCGATGGTGAGCCCTTCGACCTCCAACAGCGCCATCTCAGCCTTCCCTCAGCCGATTGCGGATCTGCAGGGCGTCGATCAGCGCGTCGCCGTAGAGATTGATCGCCACCACGGTGATCGCGATGGCGAGGCCCGGGAAGACGATCACCCAGGGCGCCAGGAACATCTGGCCGACGCCGGCGCTCATCATCGCGCCCCAGCTCGGCAGCGGCGGCTGGGCGCCGAGGCCGAAATAGCCGAGCGTCGCCTCCAGCACGATGGCGTCGCCGGTCGCCAGCATGCCGGCGACCAGGACCGGCGTCAGCGCATTGGGGACCAGATGGCGCAGCAGGATATGGGCATGGCCGGCGCCGAGCCCGACGGTCGCCTCGATATAGGTCTCGCCCTTCAGGGCGATGATCTGCGCGCGCGCCAGCCGGGCGAACTGCGCCATGTAGCCGACCGTGATCGCCACCGCGGTCGACCCGAGCCCGGGCCCCAGGATGGCGATCAGCACCAGCGCGATCAGGATCTCCGGAAAGGCCCAGGTGAGATCGACCACCGCCATCAGGAGCCGGTCGGCCCAGCCGCCGGCATAGCCGGCGATCGCCCCGAAGACGAGGCCGAGGGCGACCGAAGCGCCGATCGACGTGACGGCGACGCCGAGCGAGATGCGCGCGCCGTGCAGGATGCGCGAGAAGAGATCGCGGCCGAACTCGTCGGTGCCGAGCAGATGCGCGGCCGAGGGCGGCAGGTTCGCCTGCATCAGGGACTGCATGTCATAGGCATAGGGCGCCAGGCGGTCGGCGAAGATCGCGGCGAAGACCACGCCGACGAGGACGATCGCCGCGGGTGCGCCCCGGGGGGTGCGGGCGGCGGAGAGGAGAGCCGTGCCGATCGCCATCTCAGCTCATCCTGTCGCGCACGCGCGGATCCATCGCCGCCTGCGCCAGATCGCCGACCAGCGTGCCGAGCATCACGCCCATGCCGAGCATCAGGAGGCAGCCCTGCACGACCGGATAGTCGCGCTGGCCGAGCGAGGTGATCAGGAGCGATCCGAGACCCGGCCGGGCGAAGACATATTCGACCGTCACCGCGCCGCCGAGGATCCACCCGACCTTGAGGCCGAGGATCGTGACGACCGGCATCAGGGCGTGGCGGACCAGATGGCGGAAGAAGATGCGCCGCCGGGTCAGGCCCTTGGCATGCAGCAGGGTGACGAAATCCTGCTGCGCCACCTCGACGAAGGCGGCGCGCGTGACCCGGGCGATCAGCGCGACGCCGCCGATGCCGACGGTCAGGACCGGCAGCACCAGGGCGTCCCAGCTGCGCGCGCCGGAGACCGGAAACAGCCCGAGCTCGACGGCGAAGATCAGGATCATCAGGAGGCCGAGCCAGAAGCTCGGCAGCATCGATCCCATCAGGATGCCGGCCATGACGACGCGGTCGAACCACGACCCCGCGAAATAGGCCGCTGCCGCCCCGACCGAGACGCCGACCACGGTCGAGAAGAGCAGTGCCGAGAGCCCGAGCGCGAGGCTGTAGGGCAGATTGGCGAGGATCAGGTCGACGACCGGCTGCTTCAGGATGATCGCCTCGCCGAGATCGCCGGTCAGCGCCGCCTTCAGCCAGAGCGCGTATTGGACGACCAGCGGCCGGTCGAGCCCGAACTTGGCAGCCAGTTCCTGGCGCCGTTCGGCCGACGCCCCGATCTGCAGCATGTGGTCGATCGGGTCGCCGGGCACGAGATGGACGATCAGGAACACGATCGCCGACATGGCCAGGAAGACCGGGAGCAGCATGATCAGCCGTCTGACGAAATAGCCGAGCATCCCGGTCCTTCCCGTTCGGCGCCCCGACGCCTCAGTTCAAGAGACGGCTCAGTTGGAGACCTGGGCGTCGAGGATCGTCTGGCTGGTCAGCCGGGTGCCGCGGATGGTCTCCGGCAGTTTCAGGCGACGGGTCGAATAGGCGAAGACGTTGGCCGGCTCGTAGATCGGCGCGAAGGCATATTGCGACAGGATATACTCGTGATAGGCCTTGAAATTCGCCACGCGCTCGTCCCAGGTGCGCGACTTGGTCATGGCGGTCACGTTCAGCTCTTCCGCCTTCGGATCGTCGAACAGCGACACGTTCGGATAGCCGGCCCGGCGGGCGGCGAAGAACCAGTCGATGATGTCCGCATTGGTCCAGGAATAGGACCGGACGGCGAGCTGATGCTCGGTCTTCTTCTTGTACTGGGCGTTGATCGTCGAGGCGTCGAAGATGGTGATGTCGGCAGCGAAGCCGACCGCCTTCAGCTGCGATTGCACGACTTCGACCAGCCGCTTGAACTCCGTGCCGTTGGAGGTCCACAGCTTGACCTGCAGCCTGGCGCCGTCCTTGGCGCGGATGCCGTCGGGCCCGACCTTCCAGCCGGCCTCGTCGAGCAGCTTCTTCGACCGCTCGGGATCATAGGAGATCGCGAATTTCGGGTCGACCTTGGCCTCCTGCAGGCTGGAGATCAGGAAGCCGTTGGCGGTGTTGCCGACGCCGCCATAGAGCGATTGCCAGATGCTCTTCTGGTCGATCGCATAGGCGGCGGCCGCGCGCACCTTGATGTCGGTGAAGGGCGCCGACTGGGTGTTGATCGGCATGTAGACGATCTCGGTGCCCGGGATGGTCATCACCTTGACGGACTTCTCCGCCTTCAGGCGCGGCATGAAGTCGACCGGCACGGTGTAGAGCAGATCGACGCCGCCGGTCTGCAGTTCGAGGAAGGCCGTGGAATCCTCGGGGATCTCGCGCACGGTGATCTTCTTGATCTTGGCCGGACCGCGGTTGACCGAGAGATCGCTACCCCAGGTGAAGTCGTCGTTGCGGACCAGCACGGTCTGCTGGCCGACCGTGAACTTCTCCATCTTGAACGGCCCGGTGCCGACCGCCGCCGTCACGCCGTACTTGTCGCCGAGCGCCTCATAGGCCTTGGGCGACGGGATGCCCATGAAGGACGAGGCGAGGTTGAACAGCAGGTTCGGATCCGGCGCCTTCATGTGGAAGCGCACGGTCAGATCGTCGACGACTTCGACCCGGTCGACCTTGGCGACCGTGTCGGCATTCTCGGTGCCGGCGAATTTCGGCACCCACCACTCGATCACCTTGGCGTTGAAGGGCTCGCCGTCGTGGAACTTGACGCCGGGCCGCAGCTTGAAGGTCCACTGCATGCCGTCCGGGGTCTGGTCCCAGGACGCCGCCAGCGAGGGATGGAAGCTCTGGTCGGCATCCTGCAGCACGAGCCGGTCGTAGATCAGCGAATTGGCGCTGTTCAGCCGGGTGGCGGTGATCGGGTTGTAGCTCGGCGTGCCGACCTCGCGGGCGGTGATCGCGAAGGTCACCTCCTGTGCCGGCGCCGACACGACCGCGCCGAGGAGCGCGGCGGCGGAGAGGACAGTCACTCGAAACGGCAACGTCATGGCGGGCACTCCTTCAGAAAGCAGGAATCGACGCAGGTCGGGCGGGATCAGGATTCCGGGCCGGAGGGATCTCCGGTATGGCCGGTGAAGCGGGCATAGAGCTGGGAGACCTTGGTCATGCGCGCCTCGACCGCCGGGCCGATCTCGATCGACACGGCGTTCATGAACAGATTGACGAGGCTCGCCATCTGGGCGGTCGAATCCCAGAACAGATTGAATTCCGTCGGCACGACCAGAAGCTCGGAGACCAGGCCGCGCCCCCAGTCGCAGAAGGCGTCGGTGACCAGCGTCACCGGCACGCCGACCGCCATCGCCTCGCGGGCGACGACACGCGCCAGCCGCGAGTAGCGCCGCGCCTCGAACAGCACCAGCGCGGTATTCTCGACATCGGTGGCGAAGAGCTCGGCGAAATGGCCGCCCTCGAGGTCGAGCAACTGCACGCCGTCGCGCAGATACTGCAGCTGGTGGGCGAACATCTGCGCCATCGCCCGCTCGGTCTGAAAGCCGCAGACGAAGACGCGCCGCGCCGTGGTCAGCCGCTCGACCACCCGGCGGAAGTCCGCGCTCTGGGCGATCTCGTAGACGGCGACGAGGCCGGCGATCTCCAGTTCGAGCGAGCGGCCGAGCGGGTTCTCGGCCTGGCGGGCCTGCGCCTGGAAGTCGCGCAGCCGGTCGGCGATCAGCCAGGGCCGGTCGCCGAAGTCCTGGCCGAGCTGCTGCTTCAGGTCCTTCAGATTGTCGTAGCCGATCGAGCGGCAGAAGCGGCCGACGGTCGCCTCGCTGACCTCGACCTTCTCGGCCAGCGTCGCCGCCGTCTCGAACGGGATGGTCTCGGGGCGGGCCAGGATATAGGCGGCGAGCGCGCGATCGGCCTTCGTCCCGTCGACGAGACATGCCTCCAACCGCTGCCGCATCGGACCGTCCATGGGGCCTCTCCCGGCGGGGGTCCCGCCTCCTGGAGCGAAACTCTGTCTGTTTTCTTGCATCAGGTCAATACGCGAAAACTTTCTTGCAGTTTCGGTCGCCCCGGCGTATTCGCCGAAGGGGGACGAACCCCGCCGGCGGCGGAACGGCATCTGGCAGGCCAAGGGTCGAACGATGGCAACGGCTGATTTCCTGGTCATCGGGGCCGGCATTTCCGGCGCGGCGGCGGCCCACGCGCTGGCGGCGCACGGATCGGTCCTGCTCCTGGAAGCCGAGAGCCTGCCGGGGCATCACGCGACCGGCCGCTCGGCAGCGCTCTACACGCCCAATTTCGGCACCCCGCTGGTCTGCCGCATTAACGCGGCCGGGCGCGCCTTCTTCGAGACCCCGCCGGAGGACTTCGCCGCCGCACCGCTGCTCGGCCGCCGCGGCGGCCTGACCCTGGCGAAGCCGGGCGAGGAGGCACGCCTCGCCGAAGCGCTGGCGGCCGCGACGCCGCGCGATCCGATCGAGCGGATCGAGGCCACCGAGGCGGCGCGGCTGGCGCCGGTGATCCGAGCGGAGCTGATCGGTGCGGCCGCCTACGAGCCCGGCGTCGCCGACATGGACGTGGCGACCATCCACCAGGGCTTTCTGCAGGGCCTGCGCCGCCGCGGCGGGCGCCTGATCTGCAAGGCCCCGGTGACGGCGCTTGCCCGCGATGCCGGCATCTGGACCGTGACCGCCGGGGCCGAAACCCATCAGGCGCCGATCGTCGTCAATGCCGCCGGCGCCTGGGGCGACGTGATCGGCCGGATGGCGGGCGCCGCGCCGCAGAGCCTGCAGCCGAAGCGGCGCACCGCGATCGTGGTCGCCCCCCCGGCCGGGCTCGTCGTCGCCACCATGCCGCTGGTCGAGTTCGTCGGCCACAGCCCCTATCTGAAGCCCGATGGCGGGCGCCTGATGGCCTCGCTTGCCGACGAGACGCCCGTGCCGCCGCAGGACGCGCAGCCCGACGACCTGGATGTGGCGGTGCTGGTCGACTGGCTGGAGCGGCACACGCATCTGGCCATCCGCACGGCACCGCGCGCCTGGGCGGGTCTGCGCAGCTTCGTGCCCGACCTCAACCCCGTCGCCGGCTTCGATCCGGAGCGCGCCGGCTTCTTCTGGCTGATCGGACAGGGCGGCTTCGGCATCATGATGGCGCCGACCCTGGCGCGGATCACCGCCGAATTGGTCACCACCGGCGCATTGGCCGAAGACCTCGTCGCGCTCGGCATCCGCGCTGCCGATCTCACCCCGCGCGGCGCGCGCCCGGCCGGCGCGGATTGAGGCCATCCGCAAGGCGGCAAGCCGTCTCCCGCCCCCGGACCCGACCATTTCCGATGGCAGCATGGAGGCCGGTCGGGCAATCGCCCGGCACCGGCACGGCCGAGGCGGCGTTACCGGGACGCCGGCCCGGCTGCGTCGTCGAGGCTTTCGATCAGGCAGTTGACCAGTTGCAGCCCGGCGGCGGTCAGAAGGGCGTGCTTGTAGAAGAGCCCGATCCGGATCGTCTCCAGCGGCGGAAACCCGTCCTCGGCGGTCAGGACGACCATGTCGGGCAGGAGCGTCTTGCGCGTCAGCGCGGTGACGCCGAGGCCGACGCTGACGGCCTTCTGCAGCCCGCCGATTTCCGGATTGGTATAGGCGACCCGCCAGGCGCGTCCGGCCGAGCGGAGCGCGGCGAACATGCGCCGGCGATACTCGCAGCCCTCCGGATGGGCGGCCAGCGGCACCGGCTGGACCCGGCGGACATCGTTGACGCGGGACCCCGCCCAGATCGGCTGCTCCTCCCAGGCCCGCACCAGATAGGGATTGGCCTCCGCGCCGAGCAGACCGACGGCGATGTCGAGCTCGTTGCGGTGCAGGCGATCGAGGATGTCGCGCGACAGGCCGCAGACGATCTCGACATCGACGAGATGGCGCTCGCGGATGAAGGCCGAAATCGCCTCCTGCAGGAAGGCCACGGCGAAATCCGTCGGCAGGCCGATCCGGAGCGTGCCCTGGACGTGGCGGGTCAGGAGCTTGGCGACGGCCTCGTCGTTGAGGCGCAAGAGCTGGCGCGCATAGACCGCCAGCGCCTCGCCGTCCTCGGTCAGCTTGAGGAGCCGGCCCTCGAAGACCATCAGCTTCTTCTCGAGCAGGTCCTCCAGCCGCTTCATCTGCAGACTGACCGCCGGCTGCGAGCGGTTGAGCACCTCGGCCGCCCGGGTATGGCCGCCGAGATCGATCACCGTCACGAAGGCACGCAGCAGGTCGATCGGCAGATTGATTTCGTTCAATTGCTATCCCTTATGCAGGCATGTCGAGAATAAATTTTTCGATATGGACCGGCAAGGGCATAGTGGTCCGCATGAACCGTCGCGCTTTCCATCGCCTGTTCCAGTCGCCGGGTCCGGTCGTGTTGCCGGTCGTCCATGTGCTGAACGCCGGGCAGGCCGCGGGCAATGCCGCGGTCGCGATCGCCGCGGGGGCGCCCGGCCTGTTCCTGATCAACCACGACTTCGCCTATCCGGACCTGCTGCCGATCATCCGCCATGTGCGGCGGCTCTGGCCGGACCTCTGGCTCGGGGTCAACTTCCTGGCGGTGACCGGGCGTGACGCCTTCCCGGTCCTCGGCGACCTCGCCCGCGAGGGCGTGCGGGTCGACGCCTATTGGGCGGACGATGCCTGCATCGACGAGAGCCGGCCGCCCGAAGCCCAGCCGGAGGCCGAGGCCATCGACGCCGCCCGGCGCACCTCGGGGTGGTCGGGTCTCTATTTCGGCGGCACCGCCTTCAAGAAGCAGCGCGAGGTCCGCCCGGAGCACTTCGCCGCGGCGGCCGCCACGGCGACGCGCTTCATGGACGCGGTCTGCACCTCCGGCACCGCCACCGGACAGGCGGCCGACCTCGGCAAGATCGCAACATTCCGCAAGGCCATCGGCGACGGCACCCTGGCGCTCGCCTCCGGCATCACGCCCGAGAATGCCGCCGCCTACGCGGCCGATGTCGACGCCTTCATGGTCGCGACCGGCATCAACCGGACCGGCGACTTCTACACCATCGACCCGGAGCGGCTGCGCGCCCTGCTCGCGCTCTGCCGCCAACATGGAGCCCGGCTGTGACCCACGACAAGGGCCCGCGCAACGACCGCTGGTATCTCTCCCTGATGGCGCCGAACACCAAGGGCGAGCGCTTCGCCTGGCTCGATCCGACCTCGATCTACATCAACGGATCGGCCTTCGCCGACCTGCTCGACGATCTCGTCGCCGATCTCGACGGCCTGGTGGTCGACGTGGTGGCCGGGCTCGACGCGATGGGCTTCGTGCTCGGCTCGGCCCTGGCGACGCGGCTCGGCGTCGGCTTCCTGCCGATCCGCAAGGCCGGCAAGCTGTGCGTCGAAACCGACCGCGTCGCCTTCACCAACTATTCCGGGCGCAACCAGGACATGGAGATGCGCAAGCCGGCCTTCGCGCCGGGTACCAAGGTGCTGATCGCCGACCAGTGGATCGAGACCGGCGGCACGGTCGACGGCGCGATCCGGCTGGTCGAGCGCCAGGGCGGCCGCGTGGTCGGCCTGGCGGCGATCGCCATCGAGGAGAATGCCACCACCGACGCCTACCGGGCCGCCTATCGCTGCGTGTCGGGCGTCGTGCAGGGCTCCGGCTGGCAGGCCGAGTGCAACCGGCAGCGCCTGACCAGCTTCGAGACCTACGACCCGCAGCGCAGCTTTCCGGCGATCCGATGACATCCCGGCCCGCATGGACCGCGTCACATCTCCCGCATACGGGCCGCGTAGGGGGCCAGGATGTCGCGCAGGTCGGTTTCGGTGCGGCTGCCGAGCAGCGCCCGCTCTTCGACATGGTCGAGATGGGCGTCCATGATCGCCGCCGCGCGCGCGCCGTCGCCGGCGACCAGCGCCTCGATGATCTCGACATGCTCGGTCGCGCCGCACTCGGCCGAATGCGGGCGCCCATACATGGCCAGGATCAGCGAGCAGCGCGAGACGACCTCGGTCACGTAGCGGATCAGCAGCGCATTGCCGGTCAGGCGGGCGAGCGAGAGATGGAATTCGCCGGCGAGCCTGATCGATTCGGGATCGTTGCTGCCGATCGCGCGCCGCTCGCGGCGGACCAGATCGCGCAGATGCTCGACGGCTTCGGCGGAGAGCTTTCCGGCCAGGCTTTCGGCGACGATGCGCTCGATGCCGCGGCGGACGAGAAAGACCTCGCGGGCCTCGTCGAGGGTCGGATTGGCGACGAAGGCGCCACGGTTCGGCTTCAACTCCACGAGCCCCTCCACGGCGAGGCGCCCCAGGGCCTCGCGGGCGATCGTACGACTGGCCCCGAAGGCCTCTCCGATCGCGTCCTCCGGGAGTTTCGCCCCGGGGGTCAGGCGCTGTTCGATGATCGCCTGGCGGAGGGCTTCGTGCACGGCTTCGGTGCGGGAGGCCGGGGGCCTGCTGCCCGCCGGACCGACCGCCGGTTCGATCCGAATCGGCGGACCCTTGCCCTTGGCGGTCGGGTCGTTCACGTCCCGATCCAGGCTGCGAACGTCCTTGATATGCAGCATCGAGATCACTCTCCCATTTTCATCGCGGTCCAGGCCGCAATCACTTCGACCGCCTCCGCCTCCCGGTGGCGGCTGACCAGCATCGAGCCCGCATCGGCCGGCACGGCGCAATCCGCCCGGAGGCTGGCGACGTCGATCGGATGACGCATGGCGGTCGTGAGACCCGCCATGGCCTGTCCGGCCCCGCCGCTCGAGGCCGCATAGTAGAGCCGACGGATGCCGGCGATATGCATGGCCGCGATGCAGAGCGCGCAGGGTTCGCAGGAACTGTAGAGTTCGCAATCCGAAAGGTCCACGCATTCGAGCCGCCGCCCGGCATCGCGGATCGCCTCGGTCTCGCCATGCGAGGTCGGGTCGAAATGGGCCTTCGAGTGGTTCAGCCCCTCGCCGACGATCGCGCCGTCCCGGACCACCACCGCCCCGAACGGCTCGGTGCCCGGCTCGCTCAGGGCGCGCCGCGAGATCTCGATCGCCCGCTGCATGAATCGCTCTTCGTACACGGTCTTCTCCCTGGATGGTTGGTTGGGTCGGCATCGCGGCCGGGTCACGCCGACGGCCCGGGATGCCGCGCACCGGGCCGTCAAAGGCAACGTCGATGGCCCGTGGGCGACGGCGCCCGGCGCAGGGCCCCTGTGGATCGCGGATCGGCGGTCTCGCGGACCGCCGCGATCACTCGGTCTCGGGCAGGAGCCAGGCGTGGCGCGGCTCCCAGGCCAGATGGACCGCTCGCCCGGGCACGAGATCGAGCGCCTCGATCTCGTGCTGCTGCTTCTGGACACGGAACTCCTGCCCGCCCTCGGTCTCGACGAAGATGGTCTGGGTCGATCCGACGAATTCGAGCCCCAGCACCGTGCCGCGGACCGCAGGCCCGGACGGCGGCCCGTCCTCGGCCCGGGCCAGCGTGATCCGGTCGGCGGCGACCACGAAGGCGGCCGGCTCGCCAACCGCCAGCGGGCGCCGGGCCGGCACCGCGTAATGGCCGGCGGGTGTCTCGATCGTCGCCATGTCGTCCGCCCGGCCCCGGCAGACGCCGCGGAACAGGTTGTTCATGCCCATGAACTCGGCCACGAAGGGATTGGCCGGGGCGCGATAGACATCCTGCGGCCGGCCGACCTGCCGGATGCGCCCCTCGCTCATGATCACGATCCGGTCGGCGAGCGCGAAGGCCTCCGACTGGGCATGGGTGACGTAGACGAAGGTGATGCCGAGCTGGCGGTGCAGGCGCGACAGTTCGGTCTGCATGCGCACGCGCAGATGCGCGTCGAGCGCGCTCAGCGGTTCGTCGAGCAGCAGGATCGACGGCTGCGTGATCAGCGCGCGGGCGAGCGCGACGCGCTGGCGCTGGCCGCCGGACAGCTGGGCGATGTCGCGGTCGGCCATGCCGGCGAGGCCGAGCCGGTCGAGCCATTCGAGCGCCCGGCGCCGGCGCTCCTTGGCGCCGAGCCGCTTCATGCGCAGCGGGAAGGCGACATTGTCGGCGACGCTCAGGAACGGAAACAGCGCCAGGCTCTGCCAGACCATCGGCGTGTCGCGCAGATGCGCCGGAATGCCGGCCTGGTCGCGCCCGCCGATGGCGATCGACCCGCCGGTCGGCTCTTCCAGTCCGGCGAGCAGCCGCAACGTGGTCGACTTGCCGCAGCCCGACGGCCCCATGATGGCGACGAATTCGCCGGCAGCGATGTCGAGATCGATGCCGCGCACGGCGTGATGGCCGGGATAGCGCTTGTCGAGCCCCTTCAGGGCGACGAAGGACGAGGTCATGCGCTGTCTCCGCGCAGGTCCGGCCCGTGCATCGGCTCCGGGCGGAGGTTGGTGAAACGGCGCGCCAGGAAGACCAGGACGAGGCTGACGGCGAGCACGCCGGCGCCGATCGCGTTGATCTTGGGATTCACCTGGCCCTGCAGCTGGTTGAGGATGCGCACCGGCAACGTCTCGTGCACCCCGCCGACGAACCAGGCGATCATGTATTCGTCGAAGGAGACCGCTGCCGACAGGAAGAAGGCGGCGATCAGCGCCGGCCGGCAGAAGGGCAGCACGACGAAGCGCAGGCCGGCCCAGGGCGAGGCGCCGAGATTCCAGGCGGCCGGCTCGAGATCGCGGCCGAACTCGCCGAGCCGGAGCCGGATCAGCGCCATCGCGAAGGACGAGGCGACCGCGACATGGCAGGCGACGATCGTCTCCAGCCGGCCGGACAGCCCGATCCGCGACACGAAGGCGAGCATCGCCATGCCGAGGATGGTGGTCGGCACCGCCGGCGGGATGGCGACCGCGAACACGAACAGGCGCTTGCCGAAGAAGCGGTGACGGAAATCGATATAGGCCGCCGCGAAGCCGATCGCGGTCGACAGGACGGCGGTGCCGAGACCGACCCAGATCGAGTTGACGAAGGCTTCCCGGATCATCGGATCGGCCCAGGCCGCCTCGTGCCAGACGAGCGAGAAGCCGCCCCAGGGGATCGACGGGAACCGGTTGGCGTCGAAGGAGAAGACCACGATCACGGCCATCGGCATCGCCACGAAGGCGAAGAACAGGCTGAGCAGGCCGTACTGAAGGAGCCGCGACAGGCGGCGCACGAAGCGGGGGGAGATCATGACGCCCTCCGGCGGATGCGTACGCTGCCGGCCAGCCGGCCGAGCGCGAAGACCAGGACCAGGATGGCCAGCATCGAGACGCCGACGACCGAAGCCCGCGGCCATTGCGAGCCGGACTTGACGGTGTCGACCAGCAGGATGGACAGGGTCGGCGGCTTCGATCCGGTCATGAACAGCGGACCGACATAGTCGCCGAAGGCGAGCAGGAAGGTGGTGGTGCCGGCGAGCACGATGGCCGGCCGGATCGACGGGATCAGCACGCGAGTGATCACCTGGGCGCGCCGACAGCCGAGATTCTCCGCGGCCTCGATCAGCGTCCGGTCGACGCCCACCATGGCGAAGACCAGGATCAGGACCGCGACCGGCAGGGTCAGGGTGAGCAGCCCGACCTGCAGCGAGAAGGCGCCGCCGAGAAGCTGCAGCTTCGGCAGGCCGACCGCGCCGAGCACCGCATTGGCGATGCCGTCCGCCCCGAGCACCACCTGCCACGCATAGATGCGCAGCATGTAGCTGGAGAAGACCGGCACGGCCAGGAGCGAGACGGCGAGATCGCGCACTCGTACCGACAGGCGGAAGGCGATCGTGTAGGCGAGCGGCAGGGCGAGCAGCAGCGCCAGCACGGTCGTCGTCGCCGCGACCTGAAGCGTGTGGCCGAGCGCCCGGTGGAACGGCGTCGACCACAGGATGCGCGTCCAGTTGTCGAGCACGAAGGCCGGTTCCAGCCGGAAGGACCGGACCTGCCAGAAGGTGATCACGACCAGGAAGACGAGCGGGGCGAGGAAGAAGACGGCCTGCCATGCCAGGACCGGCAGGCCGAGGGCGACCGGCATGGCCGCCGGCGATCCCGAATAGATCGATGCCGAGGGCCGGAACGCGTCCGGGATCGGCGGTTTCGGTGACGCTGGCGGCATGCCGGTTTCCCTCGCCCGTCAGAGGCTCTTGAACTCGGACCAGACGTCGTTCCAGTCCTCGATCTTCTGCTTCTTCGGCAGTTCGCGGAACGCGATCCGGCCCTTCTTGTATTCGTCCATGACGTTCGGCTTGCCGAGTTCCAGCCGCAGGATCTGGGCTTCCTTCGGCATGGTGTCGTTGAGCAGCTTCCAGCCGGCCATCGACGGGATCGACTTCTTGTTGTCGACCTTGGTGGCCTGGCGCACCTGGCCGTCCGGCGAGGCGGTATACTGGATGAACTTGCGCGCCAGATCGCGCTTCTTGGTGCCCTTGGCGATCGACAGGGACTCGGTCCACTGCAGGCCGCCTTCGGCCGGAATGATGGTGTCGAGCGGCTTGCCGCTCATGCGCAGGCCGAGCGTGATCCATTCGCCGATGCCGGGCACCAGATGGGCCTGGCCGTTGGTCAGCGAGGAGAAGATGTCGGCGATGGTATAGAAGCCCGAGGCCTGCGACTTGAGCGAGAAGAGCTTCTTCTTCACCGCCGCGAAGGCCGCATCCGACAGGTCGAACGGCGGATGGTTGCCGGCCGCGAGGCTGACCGACCCCATCGACGGCAGGTACCAGTCGAAGAAGCCGACCTTGCCCTTGGCCTTCGGCTTCCACATGGCCTCGTAGGAGCCGACCTCGTCGGGCTTGTAGACATCGGTGTTGTAGGACAGGCCGAGATAGCCGAAATCGCTCATCACGCCGTAGAGCTTGCCGTCGAACCAGTGCAGCGGGAATTTCTGGAACTCCGGCCAGAAGTCCTTCAGCGGGTAGTCGGCCGGGTCGAGTTCCTCGAGATAGTCGGCGGCACGGAGCAGGTGCATGTATTCGGCGTCGGCCAGCACCACGTCGAAGGACCCCGGCGGCGACTGGTTGATGACGGCGAGCATCTGGTCGCCGCCGACATATTCCTTGATGCGAATTTTGCAGTTGTTCTGCTTTTCGAACTCGCCGACCAGGTAGGGATCGGCATTGCCCGGCCAGGACAGGTAGTTGAGCACATTCGGTTCGTCGGCATCGGCGGGCGACCACCGCGAACTCGCCGCGAGCGCCGCAACGCCGGCACCCGCGCGCAGGAAGCCGCGCCGGCTGAGATCGGGAAGGAATCGTGTCTGCATGGGACGGCCCTCGTGCTGATCGAGATCGCATGCGATGATCGCATGCACTGTCCCATACACAATTCCCATGCCAACCCGAGCGGACCGCCTGCATCCGCCCAAAGCCTATCGCCGCGGCCGGTTTTCCGCGGCCCAATTGCGGCCCGAGCCAAGGCGTCAGCCTATTCCATGCTCAGAGTGCATGCGAAATCATCGCAAGACTGCATGCGCTTGCCGGTCGGCTCTGTTGCGTCCGAGCGGTCGGGCCAAGGTGAGACTGCAGGGCTGCAGGGCTCCGGCCCTCGGCCTTCCCCGGCCCAACACGGGTCCCTCAGGTCGACCGGGCAGGCTCGCCGATGGGCGCGTTCGAGGCCGGCGGGGGCGCTGCGAGCCTGAAATAGCGGTAGCCGCCGCCGCCCCGCCAACCGGTCGCTTCGGTCACGCCACCCTTGTCCTCGCCGTCGATGACCTTCTTCAGGCGGGGGATGATGTGCGAGTGGCACTGTTCGCCCCGTTCGACCATGATCCAGCGACGGCCCATCTTGTGAGCGACCGCGCCGGTGGTGCCGGAGCCGGCGAACGCGTCGAGGACCAGGTCGCCCGGCGCGGTCGACAGGTGAAGGATCCGTTCCAGCAACCGTTCCGGCTTCGGCGTGTCGAACATGTCCTCGCCGAACAGGTCCAGGATCTCGCGCTTCGCATCCTGGTTGTTGCCGACCTCGTCGTGCTTCCAGATCGACGTCGGCCTCGTGCCCTCGGCAACGGTCTCAAGGTAGATCTTGGGAGCCGGAACATTGTTGCCGTCCTTGCCCCACCAGATCATGCCCTTGGCATCGAGTTCGCGCAGTCTTTCCTTCGAGTATCGCCAGTACGAGCCATTCGGCGGCCCTTCGATGACGCGGCCGGACGGACATGTGATCGGGTAGGTTCCGAGGCTGTAGGGGTTTCTGGCCGCCAGGGGGCCCGGGCGCCACAGGCCGCGAGGGTCATTGTCGGGGTTGCGATAGAGCTTGTTGTTGCGGGCGGTCCGCGGAATGCGGCCGATCGTCAGGACATCGATATTCTTGGCATAGAGCAGAATATGGTCATGCATGCCTGAAATATGCCGGGCCGACCCCTTCACGGAATAGACCTTCTGCCAGGTGATGTCGGAGACGAAGTTCTTCCGGCCGAAGACCTCGTCGCACATGACCTTGAAATAATGCGCCTCGTTGTCGTCCAGGGTGACCCAGAGGGCGGCATCCTCGGCCATCAGGACCCTGATGATCTCGATCCGCTGGCGCATCTGGTCGAGCCAGACGGCGTGCTCCACGCCGTCGTCATAATGCGCGAAGGCGCTGCCCGTATTGTAGGGCGGGTCGATGAAGACGCATTTCACCCGGCCGGCGAGGTCCGGCACCAGCGCTTTCAGAACCGGCAGATTGTCGCCGAAGATCAGCCGGTTGTCGAAGATGTCGGTGCCGGTCCCGCAGCCGGCCGCGCGATGCGACCGTTCCGGATCCTCCACCAGCACGGATGGCGCCTGGTCCGGACTGCCGTCCCGGCCGATCCCCGACGCTCCGGGTCTCCGTTCGATCGTCATGCCCCAATTCCGATGTGCCGCGTCATGGCCGGCCGCCAGTCGAGCAGACCGCAATCGTCGGAACAAGCATGATCCGTCCGCCGGCCGACCCCGGCGAACCGCAGGGCCCGTCGGCGGAACATCCCCCCTCTGCATCAATCCGTCGGCCCCGGCCGATGGCGTTGGGTGCCTCGCGGCGATCCGTGTGGCGGCAGCCGTCCGCCGGGTCGGGCCGCGCCTAGTCCGGGGTGGTGAAGGCCTGCCAGTCGACGGCCTTCTCATAGGCATGGGCGATCCGCAGCAGGAGCCCGTCGTCGAGATGACGGCCGATCAGCTGGAGGCTGATCGGAAGGCCGGCTGCCTTGCCGCAGGGCACGGCGAGGGCCGGATGGCCGGTATAGTTGGTCGGCTTGGTGTTGCCGGCAACCGGCAGCAGCATCCAGTTCTGGCGCAGGTTCATGTCGACGGCGGCGAGATGGTCGGCCGGGATCGTGTCCGGGAACGGCGCGACCGTGCGCACCGTCGGCAGGGCCAGCACGTCGACCTCGGCAAGGGCGCGGTCGAAGGCCGCGGTGTAGGCCTTGCGCATGTTGTGGGCCTTGGCATAGACGCCGCCGTGGAAATTGCGCCGCGCCAGCAAGCCGACGAGCAGGTTCAGCTTGGTGCGGGCGGGGAGCAGGTCGGCGTGCTGGCTCCACATCCGGTCGATGGCGGTGATCACCGATGCCGGATAGTGGGTCACCGCGCCGAAGCCGAAGAAGCCGGACTGGAAGACCGACAGGGCGCCCTCGAAGACGAGCCCGGCATAGGCGCCGGCGAGCTCGACATGAGCCGGCACGGAGATCCGGCGCACCTCGGCGCCGAGCCGCTCCAGCGTGGCGATCGCCGCCAGCACGCCGTCCGCCACTTCGGGCTGGATCGGCTCTGCGAAGCCCTCCTCGAGGATGCCGATCTTCAGCCCCGCCACACCCCCGTCGAGGCCGCTGAGGACATCGATCCCATCGGGAATGCCCCGGCGCTGGCGCGGGTCCAGGTCGTCGTAGCCGGCGACGGCCTGCAGCGCGCGGGCGAGGTCCTCGGTGGTCCGGGCCATGGGACCGACATGGTCGAGGCTCGGTTCGAAGGCGAAGCCGGCGCCGTAGTGGGACACCAGCCCGAAGGTCGGCTTCAGGCCGAGCACGCCGCAATAGGCGGCGGGGAGCCGGATCGAGCCGCCCTGATCGCCGCCGAAGGAGATGTCGACCTCGCCGGCCGCCAGCGCCGCACCGGACCCCGAGGAGGAGCCGCCGGTGAGGCGGGCCGGGTCGTGCGGATTGAGCGGGCGGCCGTAGTCGCCGACGAAGCCGTTCATCATCATCTTGCCGACGACCTGGCCGCCGGCCGCCAGGACGCGCGACACCACGGTGGCGTCGATGTCGGGCACGAAGCCCTCCAGGGCCTGCGAGGTGAAGACCTGCGGGATGCCGGCGACGCTGATGTGATCCTTGAAACTCACGGTCTTGCCGGCCAGCAGTCCGGTCGAGGCGCCGCCGATGCTGCATTTCCAGAGCCAGGCCCGGTACCGGTCCTCCTCCGGTCCGGGCCGGTAGCCGCGGGCGCGCTCCGGGTGGAGCACGGTCGGGGCGCCTTCGTCCAGGCGCGATTGGACGAAGGCATCGAGGTCGCGCAGCGCGTCGCGCATCACCGGCCCGTAGAGCGCGGCCTCTTCCGGTGCCAGGTGGATGCCGAGCGTGGCGGCAAGATCGACGAGACCGGCGGCATCGGGCAGCGAGAACATGCGGCAGCTCCATCGGATCGGGCACGGGATCGCCGGGAGGCCGCGGGGCGCGACCGGAACGCGGCAAGCGGGCGCGGCAGGGGTCAGCCCGGCGGCTTCAGGGCCGCCGGTGCCGGCGTGAACACGCTGCTCGGCTCCTCGGCATAGGACCGGTCGATCGCACGGAGCGCCGCAGCCGACTGCTCCAGGTCGCCGACGAAGGCCTCGAAGGCCGCGATCTCGTCCGGCGGGAAGTTCAGGCCGAGTTCGGCCATGCGTTCGACGAAGGTCGGCTTCGACATGTTCGGTTCCTCCCGGTGATGCGACGGATCAGGCGGCCAATGCGGCGTCGATGGCGAAGGCGGGACGCCGGGAGCGGAAGGCGGTCGCCTTTTCGAAGGCCGCGCCGATCCGGAGCGCGGTCGGATCGGCGAACGGCCGGGCGGCGATCTGCAGGGCGGTCGGCAGGCCCGCGGCGGTGAAGCCGTTGCAGACCGAAAGGGCCGGACTGCCAGTGACGTTGAAGACGGAGGTCAGATTGAGCCCGCGCGGGACGGCGCCCTCGCCGAATTCGGGCGCCGGCCGGTGCCAGCCGGCGGTGATCACGGCATCGCAATCGGTCATGAGGGCGGCCATCTCGGCGACCAGGCGGCCGCGATGGCGGACGGCGCTGACATAGTCGGAGGCCCGCAGGAAGGCGCCGGCGGCCAGGCGGCGGCGGCCGAGCGCGCCGTAGAGCATGGGCGTGCGGGTCAGATGGCGCTCATGGATCGAATAGGCCTCGGCGCGCGAGATCACGTTGAGCACGTCGCCATAGTGGCTGAGCGGCGAGACCGTGACGGGCTTCACCGTGGCGCCGAGCGCTTCCAGGGCCTTCACGGAGGCCTCGAAGGCGGCGGCCACCTCCGGGTCGCAGTCCAGGTCGGTCTCGTGGAAATGGCGGATCGCGCCGATCGTCATGCCGGCGATGCCGTCGGACAGGCCGTGCAGGAAATCCGGCTTGGGCACGTCGGCGCTGGCCGGGTCGAGCGGATCGTAGCCGGCGAGCACGTCCATCATCAGGGCGCAATCCTCGCTGGTCCAGCACATCGGACCGCCGTGATCGAGACTGAAGGACAAGGGCAGGATGCCGCGGCGGCTGACCAGGCCGTAGGTCGGCTTGTGGCCGGCAATGCCGCACAGTGCGGCGGGGAAGCGGATCGAGCCGCCGGTATCGGTGCCCATCGCGCCCGGGCACAGTCCGGCGGCGACCGCGGCGCCGGACCCGGAGGACGATCCCCCGGGCATGCGGGCGAGGTCCCAGGGATTGCGGGCGGGCGGCCACGGCAGATCGAAGGAGGGGCCGCCGGTCGCGAATTCGTGGGTGGCGAGCTTGCCGAGGATGATTGCCCCCGCGGCCTTGAGAAGGGCCACCGTATGGGCGTCCTCGGCGGGAATATGGTCCCTGAACAGCGCCGAGTGACCGGTCGTGGCCGTCCCGGCGGTGTTGTAGATATCCTTCAGACCGATCGGAATGCCGTGCAGCGGCCCCCGGTAGCGCCCGGCGGCGATGTCCGCCTCGGCGGCGCGTGCTGCCGCCAGCGCGCTGTCCTCCATCAGCAGGATGAACGCGTTCAACCGGGGATCCAGCGCCTTGACCCGCGCGATGAAGGCCTGCGTCAACTCGATCGGGGAGAGCTTGCGGGCCGCGATCAGGCGCGACGCCTCGGCGATGGTCAGGAAGTGCAGATCGGACATGGGGCGGCTCGCTCGACACGGAGGTGGACGGAACCTTGCGGAGTCGTGGACCCATTTTTGGATACAATTTTCAGGCCAATTCCGAATTCCGTCCGATAAACTCGCCGATGGCGGCAGGATCGTCCAGTTCGGGATACAATCTTGACAGAAGGCCGATCCTCCCATCGCCCCCGCATGCCGACGGAGGCGGCAGATGCCCGATATGCCGGCAGGCACCGGACCCTTGCCGGATGTCTGCGATCCCCCGTCGGGCTTCCGGGCCGGTGCGCGCAGTATCGCGCGTTGATGAGGCGGTCCGTGGCGGGCGGGCCGGACGTGGGAGCCTGAATGGCCGCCGAGGTTTGGCCGCAGGATCCTGCTCCGCAGGCCTTGCCGGGACCATGCCGGGCGCCCCGGCGGGCCTGGTCATGCACCCCGGAAGGGCAGCCTGCCCAATGTATGATCTTGTCACCATGCCAGTGGTATACCATTGTCATGCCATGACGACGCCAACCGAACCATGGTCCTCCGAGGGCGCCTCCTCCCTGCTTGAAACGACAGGCGCGGAGACCGCCGGCGGCCTCTCGTCGCCGCGCGCCGCCCCCGGTTCGCCACCCGACTCGTTGCCGGGCTCCGCGCCCGGCCCGGTGCCGGGCGCCGAAGAGGACAGCGGCAATCTCGCCGAAGGTGCCTTCGACACCCTGCGCGCCATGATCCTTGGCGGGTCGCTGCCGGGCGGGGTTCGGCTTCAGGAAAGGCGGCTCGCCGAGCGGCTGGGGCTTTCCCGCACACCGGTGCGCGAAGCGATCGGTCGTCTGGTCGGCGAGGGCTATGTCAAGCGGGAGGGCGGGATGCTGACGGTCAGCCCGGTCTCGGTCGAAGACATCCTGGAGATCCTGACCGTGCGCCGGGCCGTCGAAGGCGAGGCCGCCGAAATCGCGGCCGGGCGCTGCGAACCGGCGCTGATCGCCAATGTCCGGGCGGCGGTCACCGGCATGCTCTCGCCCGCCGACGTGACGCCGGAGCGTCATTGGTCGGTCGACGATCTCGTCCATCTGACGATCGCGCGCGCGACCGGCAACAAACTTCTCATCCGGCTCGTCAGCGACCTGCGCGCCCGCACGCGCATGTTCGGCCTCGCCCGCATCCCCCGCCGCTTCGATCCCGGCAAGGCCGAGCATCTCGCCATCCTGGATGCCATCGGCGAGGGCGACGGCGCGGCTGCGGCCGCGGCGATGCGGTTCCACATCGACAATGCCCGCCTGGCCATTCTGGACGCCCTGGCCGGGCCGGCCCTGTTGAAACGCTGACGCCGGGCACGGCCATCCGGAGACCCTCCGCATGCTCCGCCGCTCCGAACCGCCTGCCGTGGACCCCGATCCCTGCCCTGCCCCTCACGAGACCTCAGTCAGCCGACGGAACCGACCATGTCCCGACCGCGCCTGCTCTACCTTCTGAACGGCACCACGCGGGCCACCGCATCCCGCCTGCCCGATCTCTTTCGCGACGAGGGGCTCGCGGTCGACATGCTGTGGGCCTATGGCGGCGAGTTCCCGGAGGATCTCGGCGTCTATGACGGGATCTTCCTGTCCGGCAGCCCGCACGGCGCCTATGAGACGATCGACTGGATCGAGCGCGAGCACGACCTGATCCGCGATGCCGCCGCGCGGGACATCCCGATGCTCGGCATCTGCTTCGGCCATCAAATTCTCGCCTCCGCGCTGTGCGGCCGCGACCAGGTGTTCCGCCGGACCTCCTGCGAGGTCGCCTACAAATGGCTGTCGACCACGCCGGCCGCGGGCCGGGACCAACTCGCGGCCGAGCTGGGCGCGGAGGTCTACATGTTCGTCTGGCACAACGACGAGGTCCGTGCCGGACACCCGGACATGGAGATCCTGGCGACCTCCGATCTCTGCCCGAACCATATCTGGCGTCATGCGCGCTACCGCGCCTGGGGCATCCAGGGGCATCCGGAAGTGACCCGCGCCGAAGCGGTGACCTGGTTCGAGCAAAGCCGGGCCCGCCTGGAGGGCGACGGCGCGGTCATCGCCGATCTCCAGGCCAGCGCCGACGACGCCCTGCCGGCCAAGACCATGCTGACCCGGTTTGCCCGGCTGGTCGCCGACGATGCGGCCGGAGCCGCCCGGCGCAACGCCTGACCGCCGGCGACGACGGACACCCGGCGACGACGGACAAGAAGCAAGACGTCCCCCGCAAAGCCTCGAACCTGCAACGGAAGGTCTCGTCATGAAGCGCAGAACTCTCCTCACCGCGGCTGTCGCCGCCTGGATGCTCCTCCCCGCCGCTGCGGCGTCGGCCGAGGAGATGGTCTTCGCCAGCTGGGGCGGCGCCTATCAGGAGGCCATCCGCAAGGCCTGGCTGGAACCCTTCGCCAAGGCGAGCGGCGTGAAGTTCGAAGAGGACACCGGCCCGGAGACGGCCAAGATCAAGGCGATGGTCGAGACCAAGTCGGTCACCTGGGACATCGTCACGGCCGGCGGCGGCGGCCTGATGCGCGGCGTCGCGCAGGGCCTGTTCGAGCCGATCACGGCCGAGATGGTCAACCAGTCGGACGTGCTCGACGGCGCCAAGAACGCCTACGGCGTGCCCTCCGAGATCTTCAGCACCCTGATCGGCTTCTCCACCAAGGCCTTCCCGGCCGGCGGCGCGCAGCCGAAGACCTTCGCCGACTTCTTCGACGTGGCGAAGTTCCCGGGCAAGCGCACCCTCCCCGACAAGCCCGAGACCGTGCTCGAGGCCGCGCTCCTCGCCGACGGCGTTCCGGCCGGCGATGTCTACAAGACGCTCTCGACCGACGCCGGCATGAAGCGGGCGCTCGACAAGATCGCCGCGCTGAAGCCGAATGTCGCGGTCTGGTGGTCGAGCGGCGCGCAGCCGGTCCAGGCGCTCGGCGCCGGCGACGTGGTCATGGCGCTCGGCTGGAACGGCCGCTTCCAGGCCGGCATGGATTCCAACCTGCCGATCGCCATGTCGTGGGACCAGCAGATCCCGCAGGTCGGCTACTTCATGATCCCGAAGGGCGCGCCCAACAAGGCGGCGGCGGTGAAGTTCCTGAACTTCATCCTGAAGCCGGAGATCAATGCCGAGCTGTCGCGCCACGTCGCCTACGGCCCGGCGACCAAGGGTGCCTGGAGCCATATCGACGCCAAGCGCGCCGAGCGGCTGCCGTCGACGGCCGAGCGGCTGAAGAATGCGCTGTTCCTCGACATCGAATGGTGGGCCAAGAACGGCGCCAAGGCGACCGAGGCCTATACCGCCATGATCAAGGGCTGACCATGAGCATCGCCCGTCCCTGGTTCGCGCGCGAGGAGTATCTCGCGCGCGTCGAAAGACTGCGCGCCGGTCTGGTCGCGCAGGGCTTTGACGCCCTGGTCGCGTTCATGCCCGAGACCGTCACCTGGTCGACCGGCTTCTTCACCCGCGGCTATTCGAGCTACCAGTTCGCGATCATTCCGGTGGCCGGCGATCCGGTGCTCTTCTGCCGGGATGTCGAGGAATATTATCTCGACGCCACCTGCGTCTTCCCCGGCCGGGTGATGTGGACGGATTCCGACGATCGCGACGCCGTCGCGGCCGGCGCGATCCGGACGACCCTAGGGCCGAAGGCACGCGTCGGCATCGAGATGGGCGCCTGGCCGCTCAGCGCGGGCCGCTTCGCCGCCCTGCAGGCGAGGTTGCCGGAGGTCAGCTTCGTCGACTGCACCGCCCTGACGACCCGGTTGCGCCTCGTCAAGTCGCCGGCCGAGATCGCCTACCAGCGGGCGGCCGCGCGGGCGGCCGAAGCCGGGATGGCGGCCGGGATCGGGGCCGCCGTCGCCGGCACCACCGAGCGCGACATGGCGGCCGCGATCTGCGCCGCCATGATCCGTGCCGGCTCCGACCTGCCGGGTCCGGGCGTGCTCTCGTCCGGCGAGCGCGCCTTCCACCTGCACGGCGGCTATTCCGACCGCGTCCTGGAACGGGGCGATATCGTCCAGCTCGAAGTGACCCCGAATGTCCGCCACTACCATGCCCGCTTCATGCGGCCGATGAAGGTGGGCGTCGCCACCGACGAGGAGCAGCGCACCGTCGAGACGCTGATCGCCATTCAGGACCGGGCCATCGCGACGGTCGCGCCGGGCGTCGCCGCCACGGTGCCGGACAGCATCTATCGCGAGGGCGTGCTCGGCGCCGGACTGCGCGAGACCTACACCAACAAGACCTTCTATTCGGTCGGCCTGCTCCTGCAGCCGAGCGGCGGCGAACCGCTGGAGGCGGAGCCGAAGGCGACCTGGCGCTTCGAACCCGGCATGGTCTTCCACACCTATGTGCTGGCGCATGGCTTCGGCATGTCCGAGACGATCGCGGTGACCGAGACCGGGTGCGAGCGGCTGACCACCTTCCCCCGCCGGCTTTTCGTGACCTGACGCCATGGCGATCCCCGAGCCGCCGCCTGCCCGCCCCAGCCCCGCGGCCGTCCCGGCCGTCGCCGGCGTCCCGGCCTTCGCCGGCATACCGGCCGTCGCCGGCATGCCCGTCCGTCCGGCACGCCGTCTCGGCGGCTGGCTCGGTCTCCTGCCGATGGCCGTCCTGCTGACCGCCGCCTTCGCGGTCCCGGTCGTCTCGCTGCTCCGGCTCGGCTTCGGCGACGGCGGGCTTTCCTTCGAGCATTTCCGGCGCATCGCCGAGGTCCCGCTCTACCGCTCGATCCTGGCGACGACCCTGACGATCTCGGCCCTCACGACCCTTCTGTGCGTGGTGCTCTCCTACCCGGTCGCCTATCTGATGGCGACCGTCGGGCCGCGGCTGCGCGCCGTCCTGGTCGTCGTGGTCCTGCTGCCCTTCTGGACCAGTTCGCTCGTCCGCACCACCGCCTGGATCGTGATCCTGCAGGGCAACGGCATCCTCAACAAGCTGCTGATGGGGGTCGGGCTGACCTCCGAGCCGGTCGCCTTCGTCTACAATCTCTCCGGCGTCCTGATCGGCATGACGCATGTGCTCATGCCCTTCGTGGTGCTGCCGCTCTACGCCGCCCTGCGCGCGCTCGATCTCTCGACCGTCCAGGCGGCCGAAGGGCTCGGTGCCGGACCGGCCACCGTCTTCGTCCGCGTCGTGCTGCCGCTGACCGCCCCCGGTGCGGTCGCCGGCGCCACGATCGTGTTCATGAACGCGATCGGCTTCTACATCACGCCGGCCCTGATGGGCGGTCCGGCGCAGACCATGATTTCGCAAGTCATCGCCGACAACGTCAATCGCGAGCTGAACTGGGGCTTCGCCGCCGCGCTCTCGACCATGCTGCTCGGCGCGACCCTGGTGATCTTCATGCTGTTTCAGCGAGCCTTCGGGCTGGAACGGCTCTTTTCCGGCGCGGGGACCGCGCGCAGCGGCGAACCGTTCCGCCTGACCTCGCGCGGGCGCAGCGCCGGGGGCGTTCTGACCGTCGTGTTCGGACTGCTGGTCGCCGTCTTCCTGATCGCGCCGATCCTGGTCGTGTTTCCGATGAGCCTCGGCTCGTCGCCCTTCCTGTCCTTCCCGCCCTACGACTATTCCCTGCGCTGGTACGTGAACTTCTTCGAGACCTCGAAATGGTTCAACGCGCTCATCCGATCGCTCCAGGTCGCGGGGCTGACGGTGGCCGGTGCCGTCGTCCTCGGCACCGCGGCGGCGATCGGGCTCGGCCGCATCCCGGCACGCTGGCGCACCGCGATCGAGACGCTCTTCGTGCTGCCGATGATCGTGCCGGTGATCATCCTCGCGGTCGGGCTCTACTATCTGTTCGCCCCCACCGGCCTGGTCGGCACCATCTGGGGCCTGGCGATCGGCCATACCGTGCTGGCCGCCCCCTATGTCTTCGTCACGGTGCGCGCCTCCTTGAAGTCCTTCGATCCGAGCCTGGAGCTGGCGGCCCTCGGGCTCGGCGCCTCCTGGGCCACCATGGCGCGGCGCATCCTGGTGCCGACGATCCTGCCCGGCATTCTGGCCGGCGCCGTGTTCGCCTTCATCACCTCCTTCGACGACGTGGTGCTGGCCCTGTTCCTGACCAACATCCGGACGCGGACGCTGCCCAAGCTGATGTACGAGGGCGTGGCGCACGAGATCGACCCGACCATCATCGCCGCCGCCGGCCTGATCATCCTGGTCACCATCCTGTTGATGCTGGTCAATCTCCTTGTGACGAGAAGACGCGCATGAGCCTCACACAGACCGGCAAGCCCGTCGCCCTGCGCGGCCTCGTCAAATCCTACGGCGGTGCCGCCCCGGCCCTGGCCGGCATCGATCTCGACATCGAAGCCGGATCCTTCTGCACCCTGCTCGGGGCCTCCGGCTCCGGCAAGACCACGCTCCTGAAGACCATCGCGGGCTTCGAGACGCCGGACCGGGGCGAAATCCGGATCGGCAGCCGCGACATCGCGCCGGTGCCGGTCGCACGCCGCAACATCGGCATGGTGTTCCAGAACTACGCGCTCTTCCCGCATCTGACGGTCGCCCGCAACGTCGCCTTCGGGCTGGAGATGCGCAAGCTGAAGCGCGCCGAGATCGCCCGGCGCGTCGAGGCGGCGCTGGCGCTGGTCTCGCTCGACGGCTTCGGCGGGCGCAGTCCGCGCGAATTGTCCGGTGGCCAGCAGCAGCGCGTGGCGCTCGCCCGCGCGCTGGTCATCGAACCGGACATTCTCTTGATGGACGAACCCCTGGGGGCGCTGGACAAGAACCTGCGTCAGGCGATCCAGGTTCAACTGCGCGACCTGCATCGGCGCATCGGGGCGACGATCGTCTACGTCACCCACGACCAGGAAGAGGCGCTGTTTCTCTCCGACCGGATCGCCTTGATGGACAAGGGGCTGATCGTGCAGGTCGGGACGCCGCAAGAGCTCTATTTCCGGCCGGCCAACCGCTTCGTGGCGACCTTTCTCGGCGAATGCAATCTCCTGCCCGCCCCGTCCGGACGCGGCGAGATCGGTCTGCGGCCGGAAAAGACGCTGGTCGGCGGCAAGGCGGCGGCGGCCGACATCCGGCTCGACGGCACGCTCGTTTCGGCCGTCTTCACCGGCACCGGCTACCGGATCGCCGCCACCGTATCGGGCCGTCCGGTCACCGCGCTGGTCGCCAACGACGATCCCGCGGCGATGCTCGCACCCGGTTCCGCCCTTCCGATCGGCTACATGATCGGCCATGCGATGGCGCTCGGCGACTGAGGCCGAGCCATCCCCCCGGCGGGGCCGGCGGTCATCGAACCGGTGGCGATCGAAGAGGGTCGCCGGCCTTCGGCACGCGCAGGTCCGATGCCTCCGTCGCCGACGAGAAATTCGCGGCGACGCGCAGGTCCGTTGCGCCGAGTTCCCAGGGCAACGGGCGGGAAGCCGTCTCCGGGCCGGTCTGCCCGCGGAGCCGATACCGTTTGAAGCCGCCGGTCGGGCGAGATTGTCGGCACCTGTCGGGACCGCGGAGGCGACGCCGCTCGGCCTTTTCGAGCCGCACGCCGCCGACCATGATGAAATTGCGAAAAACAAACTTGATTGTTTGTAAATGCCATGCGGCAATCGGCACCGAACGGGGGCGGACGGCATGGCGCGCGAGCGGCGCAGGCAGAAGGACCGGACGGCGGAGACCTCGGCGCGGCTGAAGGCCGCGACGATCGACCTCCTGCACGACCGCGGCTTCTGGCGCATGTCGACGGTCGAGATCGCCCGGCAGGCCGGCGTCTCGCGCGGCGCGCTGACGCACCATTTCGCCAGCCGGGAGGAGATCATCACGGAATCGGTCGCCGACATGCTGCGGCGGGTGACCGACGATCTGCACCGCTTCGCCGAGGACTTCGCCGACCGCGGCGGATCGAGCGACGAGATCGTCGACTACATCTGGCGGATGATGTCCGACCGGCTGTTCTACGTCACCATGGAGTTCCTGCCGGAAGCCCGCCACAACGCGGACTTCAAGGCCCGCCTGATCCCCGTGGTGCGGGCCTTCCATGCCGGGCTCGACGCGGTCTGGACGGCGCTTGCCGCGCGCAGCGGCGTCGACCCGGATCGGACGCGCACGGCGATGAACGCGTCCATGTGCCTGGTCCGCGGCATGATCGCCCAGACGGTCATTCGCGACGATCCGCTCTACTACACGGGGCTGCTCGATTTCTGGAAGACGCAGCTGCGCCCCCTGTTCCCGGTCGCGTCCGGTCGCGGCGCGGAGGGCGGGAGGGCGCCCGGATGAGAGCGGCCCGCGCGATCGACCGCCTTTCGACCGGGCCCCGCGACGCCGCGGATCCGGCCGTTTCGTTCCCCCGGCCTGCCCGGGTCCCACCTCTCGCCAATCTCCCAGCCCGCTTCGCCGCACGCGCGGCCGCCTGAAACCGGAGTTCGTTCCGTGTCCACGACCCTCTTCCAGAATGCCCGCATCGTCGACGGCACGTCGGCGGAACGCCCCGGTCCGGTCGACGTCCTGGTCGAGGACGACACGATCCGCGCGGTCGGCCGCAATCTCGGTGCCGGCAAGGCGCGCGTCGTCGACCTCGGCGGCCGCACGCTGATGCCCGGGCTGATCGACGCCCATGTCCACGTGATCGCCGGCACCGCGGATCTCGGCCGCAACGCCGCACTGCCGGACAGCCTCGTGACCGCCCGCGCGGCCACCATCATGCGCGCCATGCTGCTGCGCGGCTTCACCACCGTCCGCGACGTCGGCGGCTGCGACCACGGGCTCCGGCTCGCCACCGAGGAGGGGCATTTCCCGGCGCCGCGCCTGGTCATCTCCGGCAAGGCCCTGAGCCAGACCGGCGGTCACTGCGACTTCCGCGGCCGTTTCGACGACCGGCCGGCGGCGTCGACCGGCTTCCGGCTCGGCGCACTCGGCCGGCTGTGCGACGGCGTCGACGAGGTGCGCCGGGCGGCGCGCGAGGAGATCAAGGCCGGGGCCGACTTCATCAAGATCATGGCCAATGGCGGCGTCGCCTCGCCGACCGATCCGATCCATTTCCTCGGCTTCGCGCGCGACGAGATCGTCGCGGCGGTCGAGGAAGCGGAGAATGTCGGCAGCTACGTGTCGGCCCATCTCTATACGGATGCGGCGATCCGCCGAGCGGTCGAGTGCGGCGTCCATTCGCTCGAGCACTGCAATCTGATCCGGCCGGAGACCGCGCGCATGGCCGCGGCGGCCGGTGCGGTCGCCGTGCCGACGCTGGTCACCTACGACAAGCTGGCGAGCGAGGGCGCGAAGGCCGGCTTTCCGGCGGACTCGGTCGCCAAGATCGACAGCGTCCGGCTCAAGGGCATGGAATCGCTGGCGATCATGCGCGAGGCCGGCCTGCCCATGGCGTATGGGTCCGACCTGCTCGGCGACCTGCACAAGCACCAGTCCGAGGAATTCGTCATCCGCGGCCGGGTCCTGCCGGCCCATGAGGTGATCGCCACGGCGACCCATGTCGCCGCGAAGCTCCTGCGCCTGGAAGGACGGATCGGAACGATCGCGCCCGGGGCCTTCGCCGACCTCATCGTCGTCGACGGCGATCCCCTGCGCGATCTCACGCTGCTGACCGGGCAAGGCCGGCACATGCCGGTCATCATGAAGGGCGGCGCCTTCGTCAAGCGAGGCCGTCTCGACTGATTTCGCAATCGCAGTCCCCAACCCCGCACTCCGAAAGGCAACGTCCATGTCGATCGATCGCCGCCAGACCCTCGCCGGCCTCGCCGGGACCCTCGCACTGCCGCTGCTCGGGCGGTCCGCCTTCGCGCAGGGCGCCGGCACCTTCCGGATCGGTGCGCTCAATCCGGTCACCGGATCGGGCTCTCCCTACGGGACCGGAATGCAGAAGATGATCCTGGCCGCGGCCGAGATGGTGAACGCCGCCGGCGGCGCCGGCGGGCGCATGTTCGAGGTGTTCGCCGAGGATACCCAGACCAACCCCCAGGCGGCCGTCCTGGCGGCGAAGAAGCTGATCGAGATCAACAAGGTGCAGGCGATCCTCGGGACCTGGGCCTCGGGCGTGTCGCTGGCCGTGATCCCGCTCACCAACGATGCCGGCGCGATCCTGATGCACACCTCCGGCGCGCCGGCGCTTTCGGTTGCACCGTCCAATGCCAAGGGGCTCGGCTACCGCTTCCAGGCGACCAACGACCGCTTCGGCCGCGCTTTCGCGGAGATCGCCCAGAAGGAGGGCTTCAAGCGGCCGGCCACCATGGCATTCAACAATGCGTCGGGCATCGGCAACACCGAGGGCTTCCGGAAGGCCTGGGAGGCCAAGGGCGGCAAGGTGCTGGAAGCGGTGGTCTACGAGCCGAACCAGCCGAGCTACCGGGCCGAGCTGCAGAAGGTGCTGGCCGCCAAGCCGGACGTGATCGTCACCGGCTCCTATCTCGCCGATACGACCATCATCCTGCGCGAATGGTTCCAGACCGGCGATGCGACCCGCTGGATCATTCCCGGCTGGGCCGCGAACCCGGATCTGGTCAAGGCGCTCGGGCCCGACGTGACAGAGGGCCTCTTCTCGGTCGATTCCATCTCCAACGAGGAAGCGCCGTCGTTCCAGATGTACGATGCCGCCTACCGCAAGGCGGTCGGGCAGCCGGGATTGAGCAACGTCTATGGCGCCATGACCTGGGACATGGTCGTGACGCTGGCCCTGGCCATGGAGGCGGCCGGGCCGGGTGCCGATGTCGCCGCGATCAACGCCAAGATGCGCGACGTGGCCAATCCGGGCGGCACCAAGGTCTACTCGTTCGCCGAGGGCAAGGCGGCGCTGAAGGCCGGCAAGATCAACTACGAGGGCGCCTCGTCGATCCTCGACTTCGACGCGGCCGGCGATGTCACGCCCGATTTCGGGGTGTCGGTCATATCCAAGGGCAAGATCGAGCGGCGCTACGTCACCAAGATCTGACGGGATCGCGCCCGCGCCCCCGCCGTCCGCCCACGGACCGCGGGGGTCCGGCCGGCGAGAGCATCTCCCGATGGGATGGAACCATCCGATCGATAAGGAAATGCACCCGATTCAATGGCTTGAGCCGATCCTTTTCGGTCGGATCGTTTCGATCCGACCGGGACCGGCTCCAAGCCTCGGACCGACGGAGCGGAGCGGCCGCGAAGCCGCGCCGCCCCGGTCGACATCCATTCGAATTCAACCCGAGCCCTTGATGACCGATCTCCTCGAACTTGCCATCGCCGGACTGATGTCCGGCCTCGTGATCGGGCTCGCCGCGCTGGCGGTGACGCTGGTGTTCGGCATCGCGCGCTTCGCCAATGCGGCGACCGGAGACACGATGACGCTCGGTGCCTATGCGACGCTCGGCGGCACGGCCGCGACCGGGTCGCTCATCGCCGGCGGGGCGATCGGAATTCTCGCCGGAGCGGCGGCCGGGGTGATCGCCTATGCGACGGTGTTCCGGAAGCTGGAGCGGCGGTCTCCCGTGGCCGCCCTCCTGGCATCGATCGGGGTCGGCTTCGTCATCCGCGCCGGACTCGGGCTCGTCTACGGGCACGGCCAGCAGGTGTTCCAACTGCCGTTGGTGCGGCCGTGGCGCGTCTGGGGCATCCGCATCCAGCCGACCGACCTCGAAATCGCGGCCGCGGCCCTGGCGACGCTGGCCGCCGTGTTCCTGATCCTGCACGCGACCCCCATCGGGCGGCAGATGCGGGCCGTCGCCGACGATCCGGACCTGGCGCGGGTGTCCGGCATCGCCCCGCGGCGGGTGATGATCGCGCTGTGGGCGCTGGCCGGCGGCGTGGCGGCGGTGGCCGGCTGCCTGCTCGGGATCAAGACCGTGGTGGCGCCGGAAATGGGCTGGGACATGCTGCTGCCGGCCTTTGCGGCCGCGATCCTGGGCGGGATCGGCCATCCGGTCGGGGCGGTGGTCGCCGGCGTCCTGCTCGGCATCGCGCAGGAGACCGCGACGCCCTGGGTCGGCTTCACCTACAAGATCGCCCTGTCCTTCGCGGTCCTGCTCCTGGTGCTGCTGGTCCGGCCGCGCGGGCTGTTCGGCCGGATCGAGGGGGTGCGCTGATGGACGCCTACCTGATCGCGATCGCGATCGTCACCGGCATCTACGTGCTGATGGCGCTTGGCCTCAATCTGCAATACGGGCTGACCGGACTGATCAATTTCGGCCATGTCGGGTTCTTCTGCGTCGGCGCCTATGCGGCCGCGATCCTCGCATCCCGCGGCTGGCCGGCGGCGGCGACCTTCCCGATCGCGGCGGCGGTGGCGGTGGCCGCCGCCTGGCCGCTCGGCCTCGTGTCGCTGCGGCTGCGGGACGATTACTTCGCCATCGTCTCGCTCGGCTTCTCCGAGGTCGTGCGGCTGGTGGCGACCTCGGAGCGCTGGCTGACCAATGGCGTGCAGGGCATCGCGGGCATTCCGCGCCTGTTCGCCGATCTCTCCGGCACGACGCAGGCCCTGGCCGTGCTCGCCCTGCTCCTGGTCCTCAACGGCCTCGCGATCCTGGCCATGCGGCGGATCGTGGCCTCGCCCTTCGGGCGCATGATCGAGGCGATCCGCGACAACGAGGAAGCCGTCCGGGCGCTCGGCAAGGACCCGGCGCGGTTCAAGATTCAGGTGCTGATGCTGGGCGCCGCCCTGGCCGGGGTCTCCGGCGCGGTCTATGCGCACTATATCGGCTTCATCGCGCCGGAGCAGTTCGTCCCGCTGGTCACCTTCCAGATCTGGATGGCGATCGTGATGGGCGGGGTCGGCCGGGTCTCCGGCGCCCTGGTCGGCTCCGGCCTGCTCATGCTGTTCCTCGAAGGCTCGCGCTTTCTGCGCGATCTGCTGCCCTTCGTCTCCGAGGTGGAGATGGCCAGCGTCCGGATCGGCGTGGTCGGCCTGGCGCTGATCCTGTTCACGCTCTATCGGCCGCAAGGCCTCATGGGAGACTTCACGCGCCGATGACCCTGGTCCTGTCCGGCCTCACCAAGGCGTATGGCGGCCTGCGGGTCGTCGACAACGTGTCGCTCTCGGTACCGTCCGACGGTCTGGTCGGCGTGATCGGTCCCAACGGGGCCGGCAAGTCGACCCTGTTCTCGCTGGCAACCGGGTTCCTGGCCGCCGATTCCGGCACGGTCTCCTTCGACGGGCGCGACCTCACGGCCGTGGCGGCGACCGGCCGCGCACGGGCCGGCATGGTGCGCACCTTTCAGGTGCCGCGCGAGTTCACCCACCTGACGGTCCGGGAGAACCTGATGGCGGCGGCTCCGGGTCAGGCCGGCGAGGGACTGCTCGCCGTCTTCTTCCGACCCGGCGCGATCGCGGCGGAAGAGCGCGCGATCGCCGCGCGCGCCGACGAGACGCTCGCCTTCCTGCGCCTGGATGCGGTCGCCGCCACGCCGGCCGGGCGGCTGTCGGGCGGGCAGAAGAAGCTGCTCGAACTGGGCCGGGCCTTGATGACCGGTGCGCGGCTGATCCTGCTCGACGAACCCTTCGCGGGCGTCAATCCGGTCTTGATCGAGGAGCTTTCGGCGCGCATCCGCGACCTCGCCGACCGCGGCGTCGGCTTCCTGATCATCGAACACGATCTGCGGGCGCTGACCCGGCTGGTCTCGACACTGCATGTGATGGATCGCGGCCGGTTGATCGCCTCGGGCGCGCCGGCGGCCGTGCTGGCCGAGCCGGCGGTGCGCGACGCCTATCTCGGAGGGGCGGCGGCATGATCCTCAGTCTGGAGGCCGTGACCGGAGGCTATGGCGAGGTCGACATCCTGAACGGCATCGACCTCGCATTGGAGGCCGGCAGCATCCTGACCGTCGCCGGCACCAACGGCGCCGGCAAGTCGACCCTGGCCAAGGCCGTGGTCGGCCTGCTGCCGCGGGTCGGCGGGCGGATCCGGCTCGATGGGCGCGACATCGTCGGGCTGCCCGCAGAAGAGCGGGCGCGCGCCGGGATCGGCTATGTGCCGCAGGTCGCCAACGTCTTCCCGTCGCTGACGATCGAGGAAAACCTGGCCGTCGTCGAAGGCGTCGCCGACCGGCGCGGCCGCATCGGCGCCCTGCTCGCGATGTTCCCGGCGCTGGCCGAGCGGCGCCGGTTCCGGGCGCAGAGCCTGTCGGGCGGCGAGCGGCAGCAGCTCGCCTTCGCCCGCGCCCTGATGACCGCTCCGCGCGTGATGGTGCTCGACGAACCGACCGCCGCGCTGGCGCCGTCGCGCGTCGCCGAGAGCTTCGAACGGATCGCGACGCTCGCCCGCACCGGCATCGCCGTGCTGCTGATCGAGCAGCGGGCCCGCCAGGCCCTGGCGATCTCGCATCGCGGCGCCATCCTCGACGGCGGCAAGGTCGCCCTCGCCGGCCCCGCCGCCGACCTGCTCGCCGACGAGACCGCCGCCCGGCTGTTCCTCGGCGCGGGCTGAGCCGCAGACCCACCCGGAGCGGCCGTCGGGTGTCCGATCCACCCGACGGTCCGGCGCAGCGGCACCGGCATATGGCGGCGCTGCCGTCAGGCCATCGAATCCAGCGCTTCCGCCGCGCGGGATTCTCCTTGCGTTGTCATGATCGCGACACCGGGCACGGATGGTGACGTTACGTTCGCCGCATCGGCGCCGTCGTGCCGACGAAGGGGGATCGAATGCGGGACCTGCACGAATTCATTCATGAGCTGCGCGGCCGGATCGGGCTCGACACGCTCGCTTTCGATGCGGACGGCCGATTCGAACTCGTGTTCGGCGACACGATCGAAGTGACCGTGCACCGCGTCGCGGACCGTGCGGTCGAACTCGCCTGCACGATCGACGACCCGGTCCGCGCCGGCGACGCCGCCCGCCTCGCGCGCATTCTGTCGCTCAATCATCTCGGCCAGGCCACGGGCGCAGGCCGGCTGGCGCTCGACCCGGTCGATGGCGCGCTGGTCCTGTGCGAGCGCATCGACCTCGACAGCCTCGACGGCAACGGCCTCGAAGCGCGCATGCTCGATTTCGTGCAGCGCGCCGCGGCCTGGTCGTCGGGCGAGCTCGACGATCTGCTCGATCCCGAACCGGCCGACGACCCGGCCATCGGCCGCGAATCCTTCACCACCATCCGCGTCTGAACCCTGGGGAGCATCCGCCATGGCCATCACCAACGATGTCAATCGCAGCTCGACCATCGGCATCAACGCGACGAAGCAGAACCAGGGAACCGAGCGCCAGGCCGTGATCGGCGACGAGAACGGCTCGTTCACGGTCAAGAAGGGCGATGCCCGGCGCAATGCCGGCGGCACCGGCGCGATCGCGGCGAAGTTCGCGGACATCAAGGCGAAGTTCAAGGGATTGATCCGGAACCTCAAGGAGGCCCACACCGCCCGCGTCGAACACCAGGCGGAGAAGCGTATTCAGGCGAAGGTCGATCGCTGGCACCGCTCCACCGTGAACCTCGACAAGGTCCCGGGCATGCGGAACGCCCACGACGTCATCGATCCGGCCCATAAGCTCCTGAAGGGTGGCGAGATCTTCGGCGGCAAGGGCATCCACAAGGTGGCCGAGCACCTGATCGCCGACGCCCACAATCAGGCCCGCGAGATCAACCTGAAGGGTGGCAACACCACCTGGCAACAGGTGCTCGAATCCCGTCTGACCCGCGAGATGGTCCAGAGCGAACACGGCAAGACCAAGGAGGATGCGAAAGCCAACCTCGACACCCTGCTCAGGCATTTCGCGACCTACGAGCAGGTCCCGAATGCGGGCGACCTCGGCGACATGGCCAAGATCCTGCGCAGCGTCGAAAAGAAGACGACGTCGGATGACGGCATCGTGGCGCTCGCGCGCAACGCCTTCCAGTCCGAGCTCGACAAGCAGTTGAAGGATGTCGAGCAGTTCTTCCGCGGGACCAGTCTGGGAAGTGCCGCCTCGTCATCCGTACTGCGCAACCTGAACACCGCGACGACGGAGCGGATCAGCCAGAGCTTCGCCGACGTCATGACGGATCCGAACAACAAGGCCGACGTGGATCTCGCCGAAAGCGTGCCGCCGTCGGTCAAGCCGACGCCCGAGCAGATGCAGGCGATCACGAGACTGACCGAGCAGTTCCTCGACAAGGCCTTCGGCCTCGGCGTCGACGGCGGCAAGGGCTTCGTCGACAACATGGACAAGCAGGTCGTCGGCTTTCTCAAGGAGACGACCGCGGAAATCCAGGGCAAGACCAAGGTCGATCAGGACGTTCGCAACGCGGCCTCGCAGAAATGGCTGTCGAACGGCGTCGCCCTGCGGGACTTCGCACCGGTGGCGACCCAGATCGGCCGCGATCTGGACCTCGGCAAGAGCAGCAGTCTCGTCGCCACCATGGTCCTGCGCGTCGTCGGCAACGTCCATCCGAACGCCGCGGTCGCCGGCCTCGGCGAGCACAACCGGCAGGCCTATCAGGACCTGATCGGTCGGCGCGGACCGCAGTTCCAGGAACTGCTCGGCCATCTCGGACTGCCGAAGCCGAACTGAACGCCCGACCGGGTCGATCGATGTGGTCAGGGCCGACCCGCCCGTGCGCGAGGCTGTCCTCCCGGGCAGCAAATCGATCCGGCACCGCCGGGCTCTCCCGGAGCAAGACCGGCCTGGTCGGTTTCGAAGCAAACTGGCGACAACTGGATGAGATCCGGGATCCGGTGCGGGTTTCTGCAAGACATTCGAATCGGCGCGCGCGGGTTCGCCGCGCCCGCATGACGGGACGCGGGAGCGCTCGGATCGAGCGCCGGCTCGCCCGTCCCCCATCCCGTCGACGACGCGGTCTCAGCCGACCCGGCACCCGGTCGCATCGATCAGCAGCGAACCGTCCTCCTTGGCGAAGGGGCCGGGCGGGAGGCGGTCGAGCAGATCGAGCACCGTCTCGCTCGGCCGGCACAGCCGGACACCCCTTGCGGTGCAGACGATCGGACGGTTGACCAGGACGGGGTGCTCGAGCATGGCGGCCAGGATCACGGCATCCTCGACCGACGGGTCCGTCAGCCCGAGTTCGGCGGCCGGCGACTTGGTCGTGCGCAGGGCGGCGCGCGGGGTCAGGCCGGCGGCGGCGAAGAGGCCGAGCAGCTGCGGCTCGGTCCAGCCGGTCCTGAGGTAGTCCACGATCGTCGGCCGATAGCCGGCCGCCTCGACGAGGGCGACGACATTGCGCGATGTCCCGCAATCCGGGTTGTGATGGATGACGACGTCGCGGACTTCAGCCATGACGGGGCTCCTTGATCGCTGCGGCGGCGCGGCGGACCGCCGGCGCGGCCTCGTACCAGTCCTTGCTGGCATTGACGATCTTCACGACCGACAGCATGACCGGCACCTCGATCAGGACGCCGACCACGGTGGCAAGCGCCGCGCCGGACTCGAAGCCGAACAGCGCGATCGCGGCCGCCACCGCCAGTTCGAAGAAGTTGGAGGCGCCGATCAGCGCCGACGGGCCGGCGACGCAATGCTGCTCGCCGGCGATCCGGTTGAGCAGGTAGGCGAGGCCCGCATTGAAGTAGACCTGGATCAGGATCGGCACGGCCAGCAGTGCGATGACCAGCGGCTGCGCAATGATCTGCTCACCCTGAAATCCGAACAGGAGGACCAGGGTGGCGAGCAGCGAGAGCAGCGACAGCGGCTGGACCACGCCCAGGAATCGGCCGAGCGCCGCCGCGCCGCCGGAGGCGAGCAGGCGCCGCCGGACGACTTGGGCGACGATCACCGGCACCACGATATAGAGCACGACCGAGAGGACGAGCGTGTTCCAAGGCACCGTGATGGCCGAGAGCCCGAGCAGGAAGGCGACGATCGGCGCGAAGGCGACCACCATGATGGTGTCGTTGAGCGCCACCTGGCTCAGCGTGAAATGCGGCTCGCCCCGGGTCAGGTTCGACCAGACGAAGACCATCGCGGTGCAGGGCGCCGCGGCCAGGATGATCAGTCCGGCGATGTAGCCTTCGATCTGGTCCGCCGGCAGCCAGGGCCGGAACAGCCAGCCGATGAAGAGCCAGCCGAGCAGCGCCATCGAGAAGGGCTTGACGGCCCAGTTGACGAACAGCGTCACGCCGATGCCGCGCCAATGCGCGGCGACCTCGCCGAGCGCGGCGAAGTCGATCTTCACCAGCATGGGCACGATCATCAGCCAGATCAGGACGGCGACCGGCAGGTTGACCTTGGCGATCTCCGCTGCGCCGATGACCTGAAAGACACCCGGCAGGGCGTGGCCGAGCCCGATGCCGACGACGATGCACAGGGCGACCCAGACGGTCAGATAGCGTTCAAAGCGCGACATCGGCAGCCTTTCGCGATGCGCCGTCGAGATGGCCGATCGCATCGAGTTCGCGCGTTATCGCCATGGAGTCGAGGCTGCGCATGGGGAGGTTCACGAACACGGAAATCCGGTTGCGCAGATACCGAAAGGCCTGCACGAACGCCTTTTCTTTTTCGATGTCGGTGCCCTCGACGGCAGCCGGGTCCTCGATGCCCCAATGGGCCGTGAAGGGCTGGCCCGGCCAGACGGGACACGCCTCGCCGGCGGCGCTGTCGCAGACGGTGAAGACGAAGTCCATGACCGGAGCGCCTGGGACGGCATAGATGTCCCAGGCCTTCGACGAGAAGCCCTCGGTCGGATACTCGTAGGCTCTCAGGACCTTGAGCGCGAAGGGGTTGACCGTGCCCTTCGGCTGGCTGCCGGCCGAATAGGCGTTGAACCGGCCGGCGCCGTCCTTGCGCAGGATCGCCTCCGCCAGGATCGACCGGGCGGTGTTGCCGGTGCACAGGAACAGTACATTGTAGGGGCGATCAGCCATCGGCGCTCTCCGGCGTGCAGCATGCGGAAGGTGTGGTAGCCATCAGGCCGCACAGCTCCGGGTGTCCGCCGCAGCAGTCGTCGAGCAGGAAGCCCAGGACGGCGCGGAGCTGCGGGATCTCGGCCCGGTACAGGATCGACCGGCTCTGGCGTTCGGCCGAGATCAGTCCGGCGCGCGCCAGCACGGCCAGATGCGCCGACATGGTGTTGTGCGGCACGGCCAGACGGCGCGCGAGTTCGCCGGCCGGGATGGGATCGGGCGCACTGGCGACCAGCATCCTGAAGGTGTCGAGCCGCGTCGGCTGCGCAAGCGCCGTCAGGGCGAGAATCGTTCGTTCTTGGTCCATATGTCGAGACTTATCGACATTTCATGACGGTTCTGCAACGCCCTGACGTTGCCCGGGGACATGATCGCCGGCGTCCCGGCTGCCGTCTGCGGACCTGCCGGGCGCCGATCCGAGGACCGGCCGCCATGCCGGCGGCCGGTCGAAGGGTCGCGGGGACGACGCCATGACCGCGCGAAGCGGCGGCGGACACCCACGTCATGGATGCTCGCCGACGGCATCCCGGCGCGACCATCGCTGCGGGGACAGAACCATCTCGCCGTCGCGATCCAAGGCCAGGACCCGCAATCCCCTGCGGTCGGCGAGTTCGCGTCCCGCCGCAGCACCGGCGACCAGGACGGCGGTCGCCCAGGCGTCGGCCGCCATGCAGGTCTCGGCAAGGACGGTGACCGAGGTCAGGTCGGACGCGGCCGGCGCATTGCGGCGCGGATCCATCGTGTGAGAGATCCGGCGCCCGTCGACCTCCCGGACATGGCGGTAGTCGCCGGAGGTGGCGACCGCGCAGTCGGCCAGTTCGAGGATGCCGGCGATCGCGCGGTGGCCCTCGCACGGCCGTTCGTGGGCGATCGCCCAGGGCCGCCCGCCGGGCTTGGTGCCGCGGGCGAGCATCTCGCCGTCGATACCGACCAGCCAGGATCGGAGCCCGGCCGCCGCCATCACGCGCCCGAGCTCGTCGACACCGAAGCCCTTGGCGATGCCCGAGAGATCCAGGCGCAGCGCGACGTGCTTGCGGGCACGCCGGTTGACGCGGTCGAGCTCGAGGGTCTGCGGCGCCGCGCAGTTGCGCCGCCGCGCGACCGCAGCCGCGGCGGCCGGATCGGGCGCACCGGCGCCGGCACCGAAACCCCAGGCCGTCACGAGATCGCCGACGCCGATGTCGAAAGCGCCGCCCGAAGCCGCCCCGATGGCGAGGGCGGCGTCGAGCACGATGGCGAGCTCGGCCGGCAGGTCGATCCATTGGCCGACCGGCGCGGCATTGAGCCTGTTCAGGTCGGAGCCCGGCTTCCAACTCGACATCTGGCCGTCGACCCGATCGACAGCGGCCTGCAGGGCTGCTTGCAGGCCGGCCGGCTCGAAGCCGGCGGCTGCGTGAACGACCGCCGTCCAGCGCGATCCCATGGTCGGGCCGCTCAGGGCATGGCGCAGGGGCGTCTCAGACCGATCGGACGCCGTGACCGGAAAACTCGACATGACGGACCTCAATAGATGTCTTCGACGTAGCGTCCGGTCGACTTCAGGGTGGCGAGATCGAGACCGAGCGGACGGACGACCAGCTCCAGGGCGTGGGTGACCGACTGCGCCATGTCGCGCCCTCCGCAGACGAGCACCTGGGCGCCGTGCCGGATCAGTTCGCGCAGGCGCGGGGCGTCGGCGGCAATGCGGTCCTGCACATGGGCCGGACTGCCGGGTCCCCGGGAGAAGGCCGTCACCAGCGTGGTCAGGCGCCTTTCGGCCAGGTACTGGGCCAGTTCGTGCTCGTAGAGGAAGTCCGACGCCGGACTGCGGCCGCCCCAGTAGAGATGGACCGGACGACCCGCATCGTTGGCCCGCACGAAGCCGGCGAGCGGACCGATTCCGGTGCCCGCGCCGATCAGGATCAGCGGCGCCGTTCCTTGCGCCGGGCGGAAGCTCGGATTGTCGCGGATGAAGGCATCGATGCGGCCGCCGGGCGCCAGTCCGTGCAGGAAGGTGGAGCAGAGCCCGCCTTCCCGCAGCCGGACGCAGATTTCGAGGATGCCGTCGCGGGTCGAGGAGGCCAGCGAATAGAAGCGCGGCATGGCGCTGCCCGGGGGCAAGATGCCGACGAGATCGCCGGCTTCGAATTTCGGCAGCCGGCCGGGTCTGGAACCCTGCAGGGGCGCGCGGAAGCGCAGGATGGCGACCGGCGCACCGACGGCGGCGCCGTAGTCTTCCCGTTCGGCGAGTTCCAGCACGGTGGTCCGGGCGGTCTCGGCGACATGCTCGAGATCCAGCGGATGGCCGAGCAGGATACCGAGATCGCGGCCCCACTGGGCGAATTCCTGGGCCGACTGGCGATCGATCCGCTTCAGCGGCATCAGGCAGGGCCACCCCTTCTCGGCGAGCGCGGCCGCGATCGTGGCGGCATAGCCGCAGAAGTCCGGGAAGGTTCGGTCGCCGAAACCGAGCACCGCATAGGGAATCCGGCCATCGAGCGTCGCCAGCCGGGCCTGGAACCGGCGCGCCGAGGCCGGCGCGTCGCCGTCGCCATAGGTGGCGGTCAGGATCAGGAGCCGCTCGGCCTGAAGATGCTCCGGCCCCAGCGCATTCATCGCAGCGATGTGGACGACGTGGCCGGCCTGGCCGAGCGCCGCCTGCAGGCTCTTCGCGAAGCCCCAGGTGGTGTTGCTCTCGCTACCGACCAGGATCACCGTATCGGGCGTGTCGGCGGGAACCGTTGCGGTCGCCGAGGCGTCGCGGCCGCGGCGCCACCAGGCGGCGAGGCCGGTGGCGCCAAGCACCGGGACGGCGGCTGCCGAAAGGCCGAGGAGAAGGCCGACGAGCCACAGGCCGCGGCCGGTATGGAGCATCGTGACGACGGCCTGCACGCGCTCGGGAAGGACGGCCGGCGTGAATCCCGCCAGGGTCCCGGTCGCCGGGTCGACGAGGCCTTCGCCCGCGGACGTCTTCAGCGTGAGAAGGCCGGCCGGATCGCCGGCGGCCGGAAAGTCGAGCCGCTGCAGCGCGGCGAGCGGCGTTTCCCGCAGCGCCTTGAGCGAACCGACCGGGGCCGGCGCACCGCCCGAGGCCGACACGGCGGGACTGTCGACCGCGCCTTGCGCAATCAGGCCGAACGTATCCGCCGTCATCCACAGGCCCGTCACCGAGGTCACCAGCAGGCCGACGACGGCGAACCGGCCGGCCTGCAGGTGCCAGCGCTGCGGGACCGGTCCGCGCACCGCCCCGAGCATTCCCCGCCAGCCGCCCAGCGCCCTGAGCAGCAGGGCGAGGCCGGAGACCGACATCGCCAGCATGGCCAGGGCCGAACCGCCCGCCGCAATCCGCCCCGCATCGCCGGCCAGGAAGGCGCGATGCAGGTCGGTCACGAAACGGAAGAAGCCCGAGGGCTGCCAGGGGCCGAGGCCCGCTCCGGTCGCCGGGTCGACGCGCTCGACGGCCGCCTCGTCGCCATCCGTATAGGCGACCGTCACGATGCCGGTCGGGCGGACGACGATCCGCTCGACCGTCTCGTGGCGGGCGGCCACCGTGGCGGCGAGATCGGCGACCGTGGCGGACGCCGGAATCGGCGGGTTGGACAGGCGGTCGATGGCCGGCTCGACCGACAGGACGGCACCGGTCAGCGCGGTCACGGAGAGGACCACGGCGAGCGCGATGCCGGGGAGCGAATGCAGGCGGCGAAGCATGGCGGATACCGGTCGGTTCAGAAGGTGATCTTGAAAGACTTCACATAGCCCTTGCCGGCGAGTGCCTTGCCGGAGGCTTCCGTGGCGATCGGCGCGACGATCTCGGAGGGATTGTCGCGGCCGTCCTCCACGGAGGTGTCGACATGCAGCTGGTAGCCGGCGTCGATCAGGGTGTCGGCGAGGTCGACGGTGATCTTGAGGGTCTTGCCGGCGCCGATGCTGGCCCCGGTGATGCCGTCGATCTCGGCCGCGCGGCCCCCGGACAAGCGCTGCCAGTCCGACAGGTGGCGGTAGTACTTGGCCTTGTCGCCGGCCATCCAGAGCGTGCCCTGATACTTGCCGGCGGCATCGGTGACGTAGAGCGCGACATAGGCCCCGGGCCCGCCATAGGCCTTCAGCTGGGTCTCCAGGGTGACGTCGCGGGCCTCCGCGAAGCCCGGGGCGATCAGGGCGGTGGTGGCGGCGAGGGCCGCAAGGGTGGTCTTCATGAGGTCTGTCCTTTCCGGTCCGATCGGGGTCACTGCACCTCGACCTTCGGGCGGCTCTTGCCGCCGAAGAGCCCGTTCTGGGGCATCGGGGCGGAGGGATCGCTCGGGCCGGTCGGCGAGAGGGCGGTGCCGCCGCGCGCGGACCCGCCGCGGCCGTTGCCGTGATCGTCGTCATCGTCGTCGTCGTCGTGGTGGCGGCGGCCGTGATGGTCGCGACTGTCGTGATGCCGGCGCCGTTCGGAATGCTCTTCCCGGCGGCGGTGGTGGCCGTCGTGCCCGTCGGCCGAGGCCAGGACGATCCGGCCGTAATCCTCGTCGAAGGCGCCCGCGATCGCCGCCACGGGGTCGCCGGCGAACCTGGCGAAATGGCCGGCCGCAAAGGCAGAGCCGACGACCGCGGTCGATGCGAGAAGGGCCGTCAGAACGATGATGCGCTTGGTCATGATGGTGTCTCCAGGCTCGTTGGCCTGGGGCACTGTCGGGCCCGCCGCTGACGCCCAACTGAAAGCGCGCTCGAAAGTCGTTCAGCCCGGCGTCAGGATCGGGCGCGTCGGGAGCCGGTCGCGGAAGCGAAGCGGACGGTGGCCCGGAAGCCGTCGCTTCCGCCGGGAACGGGCGACGCGAGGTCCAGCGTCAGCCCGGCGCCCTCGCAGATGGCCGCCGCGATGGCGAGGCCGAGCCCGGACCCGGCGGCGCGGGTCGGACCGCGCTCGAAGGGCCGGGTCAGGGCGGAGAGCCGATCGGCCGGCACGGCCGGACCGCCGTTGGTCACCTCGAAGCGATCGTCGGCGAGCCGAATCCGGACCGATCCATCCGGATCGCCATGCCGGACTGCGTTCTCGACCAGGTTGCGGGCCAGCACCGCGAAGGCATCCGGATCGAGGTCCAGCGCGGGGCCGCCGTCGGGCGGGATCGTCACGTCGAGCCGGTCGCCGCAATCGAACTGGCGGTCGAGCTCTTCGACGACGAGGCGCAGCACGGGCCCGAGCGGCGCGGGATGCTCGGAGACCAGCCCGCCACCTTCCGCCTTGGCGAGCTGCAGCAGCTTTTCGGAGAGCCGCGACAGCCGGCGCAGGGACTGTTCGATCGCCCGTGCCCGCTCGCGGCGCGGTTCGTCGGCGAGTTCGGCGACGAGCCGCTGGGTCTGGGCGAGCGCGGCGGCGATCGGCGTGCGCAGTTCGTGGGCGCTGTTGGCCGTGAAGCCGCGTTCGGCCTCCAGAGCGCTGCGCAGGCGGGCGATCAGCGCATTGACCGCGTCGGCGAGCGGCAGGATCTCGTCGGGCAGGCCCTCGATCGACACGGCCGAGAGGTTGCCGCGTCCGCGGGCCTCCAGCCCGCTGCTGAATTCCAGGACCGGGCGCAGCGTCAGCCATACGGCGAGCCAGACACCGGCGACCGCCACCGGCACCAGGGCGGCGAGCGGCCAGAGCAGCGCCAGGACCGCCTTGCGCACGGCCGCGCCGCGATGGGCGAGATCCTCCGCGGTGGTGACCAGGATGGTGCCCTGGACGGCGGCCTCGGTGTAGATGCGCAGCGTCGCGGTGGTGGCGAAGCCGTGCGTGAGGTCCTTCGGGATGGCGGAGCGGTCGGCGTCGCTCGACTGGAGGAGCACCGTGCCGGCGGCGTCGCGCACCACGTAGGTGATGTATTCCCGGTGCGGGCCGACCGGCGGCACGCGCTGCGGTTCGTCGCTGTCGCGCGCCAGCACCTCGGCATAGGCGAGCGGCAGGACGCGCTGGGCGACTTCCTGCAGCGCGCTGTCGAACACCTCATCGATCTCGTGGCGCAGGACCAGGCCGGCGACGGTGGCGGCCGCAAGCCAGAGGACCGCCATGCCGATGCCGATGCCGAAGGCCAGGCGGCGGCGGAGACTGCGTCCGGCGAAGCGGAGCGCGGCCTTCACGGCCGTCGCCCCGGGCTGCCCAGGCGATAGCCCATGCCGCGCACCGTCTCGATCGTCTCGGCGCCGACCTTCTTGCGCAGCCGCGCGATATAGACCTCGATGGTGTTGCTCTCGATCTCGGCGTCGAAAGAATAGAGCCGCTCCTCCAGCTGCGCCTTGGACAGGAGCGCGTTCGGACGCTCGACGAACGCCTCGAACAGCGCCCACTCGCGCTGCGTCAGCGCCACCACCCGGCCGCCACGGCGGACGGTGCGCCCGGCGAGGTCGATCTCCAGGTCGCCATGGGTGACGAGCGGATTCGGATTGCCGGAATAGCGCCGGCCGACGGCGCGGACGCGGGCGGAAAGTTCCTTGAGATCGAAGGGCTTCACCATGTAGTCGTCGGCGCCGGCGTCGAGCCCGGCGATGCGGTCGGAGATCTGGTCGCGGGCGGTCAGGATGACCACCGGGGTCACGTCTCCGGCCACGCGACGGCCCTTCAGGAAGTCGAGCCCCCGGCCATCGGGCAGCATCAGGTCGAGCAGGACGAGGTCGAAAATCGCGGCGCGGACCGCGTCGGACGCCGCGGCGACGCGGGTCGTCCAGTCGACGGAATGGCCGTCGGCGACGAGCTGGTCGCGCACGGCCTGGCCGAGCACCATGTCGTCTTCGACGAGTAGAATCCGCATCACGCCCCCGCTTCGGCCGCCTCGGCAGCCTAGCGCGGCCGGGCGAAGGGCGGTTCGGGATTTTTTTCGCGGCGTTCAGCCCATCGTCAGCCTGGCGTGGTCCGATCGGCCTCGTGTCGCCCGTCTGGAGACGCCCCCTTGACCCGCATCGCCGGCGCCATTCTGCTCGTCCTCACGCTCGCCTGCGGTCCGGCGGCGGCGGATTCCTATTGTCGGGTGCCGCTGGCCGACTGGCAGCCCCGCGAGGCCCTGCAGCGCAAGCTCGAGGCCGAGGGCTGGACGGTCGAGATGATCCGCGCCCATGACGGCTGCTATCGCGTCCACGCGGTCAACGCCGCCGGAGAACGGCTGCAGGGCCGGTTCGATCCGGCCACGCTGGCGATGGTCGGCCGCAGGGGAGAAGGCCGCGGCCATCGCCACGGCGACGACGATCACGACTGACCGGCCAACGCGACCGGCCCGGACCCCGGCGGTCCGGGTCCATCGCTCCCTCGCCCGCGCAGGCGTGGCGGGCAGGTTCGAGTCCGGGACCGGGGCCGGACACGGAGACGATCGGTCAGGTGAAGACGTCGCCCCGGCCGGCCTTGAGGGCGGTTTCCAACTGGACGGCGACGTGGCGCACGATCGGGAAGATGTCCGACAGCAGCTGCCGGGTCGAGACCGCGCTCATGCTGGTCAGCGCCGTCACCGCCCCGGCGACCTTCTGCTGGCTGTCGAAGAACGGGACCGCCAGCGAGCGCACGCCGACCTCGACCTCCTGTTCGACCAGGGCGTAGCCGCGGCTGCGCACCAGTTCCAGTTCGCGGCGGAGCAGTTGCGGATCGACCGTGGTCTTGTCGGTCAGCAGGACCGGACGGCTGCTCTCGATCAGCCGGTCGATCGCCTCCGGCGTATCGAAAGCCAGCATGGCGCGGCCGGTCGAGGTCGAGATCAGCGGCAGGCGCCGCCCGACCGGCACGGTCACGGCCAGGGCGCGCTGGGCGATGGCGCGGGCGGTATAGACCGATTCCGTTCCGTCGCGCACCGCCAGCGCCACGGTCTGCTCCGAGGCGGCGCTCGCCGCCTCCAGGAGCGGCATGGCGAATTCCGAGAACGGCAGGGCCGACAGGTAGGAATAGCCGAGATTGAGCACCTTCGGGGTCAGCCGGAAGGAGCGCCCGTCGCGCGCGATGAAACCGAGATGGGCGAGGGTCAGCAGGTAGCGCCGGGCGCCGGCGCGCGTCATCCCGGTCCGGTCGGCAACCTGCGACAGGCTCATGCTCGGATTGGCGGCGTCGAAACTCATCAGGACGCTCAATCCGTGCTCCAGCGACGCCACGAAGTCGCGGGGCTTGTCGTCAGTCGTTGCAGTCTCGTCGAGCATGCCTCACCTCTCCCCGGGCCGCTGCGGCGTGCGCCGGCCCTGGACGTCCCATCGATTCCGGCCATTCCCACGATCAGTCAATGTCATGATCGCACGGCGCCGACAAACCTTGTCTTGAGCCCGCGCGCATCGTGATGCGGCATGAGCGCCCGAACCGTCCCGTCGCCCTGCCGGCCGCCGACAGCGGGCTGCCGGCCGCCAACAGGACGCGACCATCAGAAGATTTCGAAATACTCCCGGTGCTCCCAATCCGTCACCTCCGCGTGGAAGCGCGCAATCTCGGCCGTCTTGATATGCACGTAGTAGTCGATGAATGTATCGCCCATTGCGCCGCGGAAGAAAGTGTCGGCATCGAGAGCGGCGACGGCCTCCTGCAGCGTCCGCGGCAGAAGCGGCCGGTCGGCCTCGTAGGGCACGTCCGCCGACGGTCCCGGATCGAGCGCGCGCGCCATGCCGTCCATGCCGGCCAGCACCTGCGAGGCCATGTAGAGATAGGGATTGGCGGCCGGCTCGCCGACGCGGTTCTCCAGGCGCGTGCCCGGATCGCCCGGGCCGCCGAGCACGCGGATCATGGCGCCGCGGTTGTCGCGCGCCCAGACCGCGCGGTCGGGCGCCAGCGAGAAGGAGCGATAGCGCTTGTAGCCGTTGATGGTCGGCGTGCTGAACACCGTCGCGGCGCGCGCATGGTCGAGAAGACCGGCCAGATAGCCCTGCCCGGCCGCCGACAGCGGGACGCCCGGTGCGTCGGCCATGAAGGCATTGGCGCCGGTGGTGCGGTCGACCAGGGATTGGTGCAGGTGCCAGCCCGACGAGACCACGTTCGGGATCCGGGGCCGGCACATGAAGGTGGCGTGATAGCCGTGCCGCCGGCAGATCTGCTTCACGGCGCTGCGGAACAGCACCATCAGGTCGGCCGGCAGCAGGCCGGCCGTCGGCTGGAAGGTGAATTCGCACTGGCTCGGGCCGAACTCGACCTCGACCGACCGGAGCGGCAGCCCCAGGGCCTGGATGTCGCGGCGGACGATGTCGAGAACCGGCGCGATCTGGTCGAAGCGCTGCTCGGTCAGATACTGGTAGCCGTGCGAGATGAGGCTGACCGCGGGCGGCTCGCCCGGCTGACCGGCATCGGCCGGCCGCATATGCGCGTCCTCGACCTTGAAGACGTGGAACTCGACCTCGAGCCCGGCCATGAAATCGTAGCCGCGCGCGGCGAGCGCCTTGAGGACGGTGCGGTAGAGATGGCGCGTGGCGAAGGGCACCGGCCGGCCGTCGTGGAAATAGGCATCGCACAGCAGCCAGCCGGTCTTCTCGGCCCAGGGCAGGATGCGGAAGCTGTCCGGATCGGGGATCATCAGCGCGTCCGCCGCGCCCTGCATCTCCGGCATGCCGAAGCCGCCATTGGCCGTGAAGACCGGGAACACCGAGCGATGCGAGGTGTCCTTGGCGAACATCGTGGTGGTCAGGGTGCAGCCGCCGTCGAGGGCCTTGAGGGCCTCTTCGGCGACCAGCGTCTTGCCGCGCAGGATGCCGTGCTGGTCCGGAAACGACAGGCGGACCAGCTCGAGCTTCTCGCTGCGGACGATCTCGGCGACGCGCCGGGTGGCGTCCCGGCGCTCCACGGTCTGGAGCCCGTGGCGTTCGACAAAACTCACGATGGCCACTCCGCTGGCTGATCCGGTCGAGGTCTTCTGGGGACGGTCAAGGGGCGGCGGTCACGCGACCGCGCTCATTGCGCCGCGGTCAGGTGGGGCACCTGCGCGGCGATCTCGGCGGGAACCGGGGCGGCCCAGGGCGCACCGCGCCGGCGCCTCACGTCGACCTCCATCCAGTAGATTTCCCAGCCGGCGGTCGGGCCGATGCCGTCCATCGTCGCCGGCCCCTGGATGCTGCGCGCATGGGCCTCGTCGAGCACCAGAAGCGGCGTGCCGCCGCCGGACGCGGCCTTCTCGATCTCCTGGCGCAGCAGGCGGCGATACTGGATGATCGCCTTGTCGGACTGGCCGAGATGCTCGCGGGTGCGGTCCTGGATGGCGCCCATCGATTCGACGGCCCACTGATCGTGAACGTTGATGTCGAGGCCCATGCCCGTATAGGTCTCGGTCGCCTGCTCGTGCGGATCGAAACCGTAATCGTTCGACTTGTTGCGGCGCGAGACATAGTCCGGCAGCGCGTAGAGTTCGAGGCGCTGGTCGCGCATCTTCTGCTTGTCGACCGGCGACGAGAAGCTCGTGAAGATCGCGTACCAGTAGCAGTTCTCGTCGTCGATCGGCACATGCCACTGCGTGATCGTCATCTCCGCGCTCATCGGAATGACGAAGGCATGCGGGAACAGCTGGTTGGTCACCCGGACATGGGTGCGCTCCTCATCGATCTGGCGCAGCGCGATCAGGCGCAGGCCGTATTCGGTCTTCTCGACATTGATGATCGGCCGGTCGTATTCGCGCAGGATCCGGGTCATCGGCAGGTCGCTGCCGGCCGAGGCGGCGCGGAACTGCTTGCCGTAGGACGCCGACGGGTCCTCGTCGTGGAAGAAGCGGTGCAGGAAGGAGGCGTGGGCGGGGTCGATGCCGACCTCGAGCGCCTGCAGCCAGTTGCAGTTCATCATGCCCTTGAAGGCGAAGGTGTGGCTGCCCGGAGCCGTGAAGCAGTCGATCTCCGGGAAGGCCGGAGGCGTGCCCTGACCGAGATAGGCCCACAGGATGCCGCTCTTCTCGACCACCGGATAGGACCGCTGCCGGATGCCGGCGCAGAGCTTGGAATCGGCCGGTTCGGCCGGCGTCTCCAGGCACTTGCCGTCGACATCGAACAGCCAGCCGTGGAACGCGCAGCGCAGCCCGCCATCCTCCAGCCGGCCGAAGGCGAGATCGGCGCCGCGATGCGGGCAGTCGCGGTCGAGCAGCCCGTAGCGGCCGGCCTCGTCGCGGAACAGGACGAAATTCTCGCCGAGCAGGCGCACCGGACGGATCGGGCGCTCGCCCTGCAATTCGTCGACCAGCGCGGCAGGCTGCCAGTACATGCGCATCAGCTTGCCGGCCGGAGCCTTGGGACCCGTCCGGGTGATCAGGTCGTTCTGCTCTTGGCTCATCATAGCGCCGGATCCCTCATGCTCGTCCGCGATGAATGATCGCTTCCCAAAGACGTGCAAATGACGAACACTTGTTCGACCATAAGCGTGATGGATACGCGCGCAAGCCGGTTCCAGGCGCGCGGACCGGGCCGACCCGGGTCGGGCCGGTGGTCCTGCGGCGCCGGGATGCGATAGCGCCGCGATCCCATGATGCCTATCGTTCGCATGCTGAATTAAAGTTCGCAATAGCGCCGATGACATATCGGGACTGCAGCGATGATGCCCAGCCCCCGACCCTTCCGCCGGACCGGTGAAACGGACGGCCGAACCCGCATGGCGGACCGGAGAGCCCGCGCGGGAGAGGCCAAAAGGCGCGCGATCCGGACCCTCCCGACCCGGATCCGCGGGCGGGTTCCGGCGATCGGAGCGGCAGACTAAAAATTGCTCTTGCGAACAGAAGTTCAGGATGCGTATGTTTTCTCCATTCCCTCCATCAACGCATGTCACGGGGCGAACGGGCAGAATGAACGAGGCCATGCTGATCGCCGGCCAACGGGTCGGTGCGCGCGAGTCCTTCGATGTCGTCGATCCGGCCACCGGCAAGGTGTTCGCGTCGGCGCCGGATTGCAGCGAAGAGCAGCTCGAAACGGCGATCGAGGCCGCCGCGCGCGCCTTCATCCCGTGGTCGCGCGACCACGGCGCCCGCCGCCGCGTGCTGATCGCCTGCGCCGAAAAGGTGCGGGCCCATGCCGAAGAGCTCGGCCGGCTCATCTGCCGCGAACAGGGGCGCCCGCTGCCGAAGGCGATCGGCGAGGTGATGGGCGCGGCCCGCTGGTTCGAGCACACGGCCGGTCTCGACCTGCCGGTCGAGGTGATCCGCGACGACGACGCCATGCATGTCTCGGTGCATCGCCGCCCGCTCGGCGTCGTGGCCGGCATCGCGCCCTGGAACTATCCGGTCATCTCGGCGGTCTGGAAGATCGCCCCGGCGCTGCTCGCCGGCAACACCATGGTGTTGAAGCCGTCGCCCTTCACCCCGATCGCCACGCTGCGCCTCGGCGCGCTGCTGCAGGACGTGATCCCGGCCGGGGTGCTGACCATCGTCTCCGGCGGCGACGCGCTCGGCCGCGCCCTGGCGGCGCATCCGGCGATCCGCAAGGTCTCGCTGACCGGCTCGGTCGAGGCCGGCAAGAGCGTGGCCGGCGCGGCGGCCGCGGATCTGAAGCGCATCACCCTGGAGCTCGGCGGCAACGACGCGGCCATCGTGCTCGACGACGTGCAGCCGGAGGCGATCGCCGACAAGCTGTTCTGGGGCGCCTTCCAGAATACCGGACAGGTCTGCTGCGCCATCAAGCGGCTCTATGTCCACGAGGACGTCTACGAGCCGGTGAAGGCGGCGCTGATCGCCCGCATCGCCGCCGCGCGCATCGGCAACGGCTTCGACGACGGCGTCGATCTCGGCCCGATCTCCACCGCACCGCAATGGACCCGCGTGCAGGAGCTCGCCGAGGATGCGCGCCGGGCCGGCGGCACACTGCACGGGGACGCAGCCCTGCCGGAGGCCGGCGGCTACTTCATGGCGCCGCAGCTCGTGACCGGCCTCGACGATCGCGCACGGCTGGTCGCCGAGGAGCAGTTCGGCCCGCTGCTGCCGATCCTGAGCTTCCGCGACGAGGCCGAGGTGCTGGCGCGGGCCAATGCAACCCATTTCGGCCTGTCGGGCTCGGTCTGGAGCGGCAGGCCCGAGCGCGCCGCCGAATTGGCCGGCGCGATGGACTGCGGCACCGTCTGGGTCAACCAGCATCTCGCCCTGATGCCGATCGCGCCGGTCGGCGGACACAAATGGTCCGGCATCGGCGTCGAGAACGGCAGCTGGGGCCTCGCCACCTATACCGACCTGCAGACCCTCTCCGTCGCGAAGGCCTGATCATGGCACTTGACGCATCGACTATCCTGTCCCGCCTCGATGCCCTGCCGCGGCTGCGCGTCCTGCACGGGCCGAGCCCGCTGGAAGAGGCGAAGGCGCTGTCGCGCCATCTCGGCGGGCCGCGCATCTTCCTGAAGCGCGACGACCTGACTGCCGCCGGCCTCGGCGGCAACAAGGTCCGCAAGCTGGAATTCATCCTCGGTCGGGCCCTCGCGGAAGGCTGCGACACCGTCATCGTCTGCGGCGGCTACCAGTCGAACCTCGCTCGGATCGCCGCCGCCATGGGCGCACGCGCCGGCCTGCGGGTCGAACTGGTGCTCGGCGGCGTGCCCGGCGAGCCGCATCCGAACACCGGCAACCTGCTGCTCGACCATCTGTTCGGCGCGAATGTCCATCTGGTCGAAACCGAGCCGCGCTGGGATTTCGGCACGGCGATCCCGGACCTCGCCGCGCGGCTGACGCGCGAGGGGCGTCGGGTGATGATCATGCCGCTCGGCGGATCGAGCCCGCAGGGCATGGCCGGCTACGTCATGGCGACCGCCGAGATGATGCAGCAATTCGGCGAGGCCGGCATCGCGCCGGACCATCTCTATGTCGCGGTCGGTTCCGGCGGCACCTATGCGGGCCTGGTGCTCGGCGAGTGCAATCTCAATCCCGGCTATCGCGTCACCGGCGTCAGCGTCAGCCGCAAGGTCGGCTATCTGGTCGACAAGGTGATCGCCGAGACCGCCGAGGCGGGTCCGATCCTGGGGCTGCCGCGCGTGCCGACCGCCGAGTCCCTGTCGCTGATCGACGACCAGATCGGCGCGCAATACGGCACGCCGACCGAGGCCGGACGCGAGGCGCTCGGACTGCTGGCGCGCCTGGAGGGCGTGCTGGTCGATCCGGTCTATTCGGCCAAGTGCCTGGCCGGGCTGATCGACCATATCCGCAGCGGCCGCATTGGCCGGGACGAGACCGTGGTCTTCCTGCATACCGGCGGGACGCCGGCCCTGTTCGCCTACGATCCCGCGCTCATCCTGCCGGATGCCGCCGCATGATGCCCTATTCGGTCTTCGCCCTGGCCCGACAGGCGCTCACCGGCCACCGCTCCTGGCCGGCGGCCTGGCGCGATCCGGCGCCGCGCGCCCGCTACCAGGTGATCGTCATCGGCGGCGGCGGCCACGGCCTGGCGACGGCCTACTATCTCGCCAAGACCTACGGCATCACGGATGTCGCCGTCCTGGAAAAGGCCTGGCTCGGCGGCGGCAATACCGGCCGCAACACCGCCATCGTGCGCTCGAACTATCTGCTCACGGCCAATTCCCGCTTCTACGAACACGCCCTGAAGCTCTGGGAGGGCCTCAGCGCCGACCTGAACTTCAACGTCATGTTCAGCCAGCGCGGCATGGTCAACATAGCGCACAGCAATGCCGAGATCTCGGCCCTGCACCGCCGCGGCAACGCCATGCGGCTGAACGGCGTCGATGCGGAACTCCTGTCGCGTGACGATCTCGGCCGGCTGATGCCGGGGCTCGACCTGTCGGCCGCGGCGCGGTTCCCGATCCTCGGCGGGCTGATCCAGAAGCGCGGCGGCACGGCCCGCCACGACGCGGTCGCCTGGGGCTATGCCCGGGCCGCCGACGCCCGCGGCGTCGACATCATCCAGAACTGCGAGGTGACGGGGCTCCGCCGCGACGGCGACCGCGTCATCGGCGTCGAGACGACCCGCGGCCCGATCGCGGCCGACAAGGTGGCGATCTGCGTCGCCGGCGATTCCGGCCGGCTGGCCGCCATGGCGGGCCTGCGGCTGCCGATGGAAAGCCATGTCCTGCAGGCCCTGGTCTCCGAGCCGGTCAAGCCGATGCTGGACGTGGTGGCGGTCTCCGGCGCGCTGCATGTCTACATCAACCAGTCCGACAAGGGCGAGCTGGTCATGGGCGGCGACATCGACGGCTGCAATTCCTATGCGCAGCGCGGCGACCCGCATGTGCTCGACCATGTCGTCGAATCCGCCGCGGCCCTGTTTCCCGCGATCCGCCGGCTGCGGATGATGCGCAGCTGGGGCGGCACGGTCGACATGTCGATGGACGGCAGCCCGATCATCACGCGCCTGCCGCTCGCCGGTCTCTATCTCAACGGCGGCTGGTGCTACGGCGGCTTCAAGGGCACGCCGGCCGCCGGCACGGCGATGGCCCATCTCGTGGCGACCGACCGGCCCCATCCGGTCGCCGACCGCTTCACCCTGGATCGCTTCGACACGGGCGACCTGCTCGACGAACGCGGCTCCGGCTCCAGCCCCTGGATGCATTGATCCATGCGGATTCCCTGTCCCTGCTGCGGCCTGCGCGCGATGGCCGAATTCACATACGGCGGCGCGGACGTGACGCGGCCGGCCGCGGCGCTGCCGCTCGATCCGTCCGCCGCGCCGGATGCGGACTGGAACGACTACGTCTATCGCCGCGACAATCCGGCCGGGCCGCATCGCGAGCTCTGGTTCCATGCCGCCGGCTGCCGCCGCTGGTTCGCCGTCACCCGCGACACCCGCACCAACGCCTTCCTGAGCGAGGCCGTGGCATGAGCGGCTGGCGCGCGGCGAGCGGCGGGCGCATCGAGCGCAGCCGGCCGATCGAATTCCACTTCAACGGGCGCCGCTATGTCGGCTACCAGGGCGACACGCTCGCCTCCGCGCTGATCGCCAACGGCGTCGATCTCCTGGCGCGCAGCTTCAAATACCATCGCCCGCGCGGCCTGGTCGCCTATGGGGCCGACGAGCCGAACGCCCTGGTCGAAGTCGGCGAGGGGGCGCGGCGCGAACCGAACGTGAAGGCGACCCAGGTCCGGCTGGTGCCCGGCCTGGTGGCGCGCAGCCAGAACTGCTGGCCGACGGTCGGCTTCGACCTGATGGCGGTCAACGATCTGATCGCGCCGCTGATCCCCTCGGGCTTCTACTACAAGACCTTCAAATGGCCGGTCGCCGCCTGGCCCTTCTACGAGCGGCTGATCCGCCGCGCCGCCGGCATGGGCCGGGCGCCGGCCGAACCGGACCCGGACGCCTACGAGACCGTGCACCGGCATGCCGACTGCCTCGTGATCGGCGGCGGCGTCGCCGGTCTCGCCGCGGCGGAGGCCGCGCTCGACCATGCCGAGAGCCTCGTCGTCGTCGATGCGCTCGATACCTTCGGCGGCCTCGGCACGGCCGAGGAGGCCCGGATCGACGGCCAGCCCTACGGCGCCTGGGTCGAGGCCGTGCTGGCGCGGCTGCGGGCGAGCGGAAAGGTCACCCTGCTGCCGCGCTGCACGGCCTATGGCCATTATGACGGCGATCAGGTCGGCCTGATCGAGGAGGTCGCCGGGGCGGTGCGCCTGCGGCGCTGGATGATCGATGCCGACCGCATCGTGCTCGCCACCGGCGCCTTCGAGCGGCCGCTCCTGTTCGGTGCCAACGACCGGCCGGGCGTCATGCTGGCCGGCGCCGCGCAGGCCTATCTGAACCGGCATGCCGCCGTACCGGGACGCCGCTGCGTGCTCTATGCCAATCACGACGGCGCCTACGAGGCCGCGTTCGACCTCCAGCGCGCCGGCGTCGCCATCGCGGCGATCGTCGATGCACGCGCGACCGTCGCCGAAGCCCTGGCCGCCCGCTGCCGGACCGCCGGGATCCGGCATCTCGCCGGCCACATGATCGCGCAGAGCCGGGGCCGCCGGCGCGTGACCGGCTGCGTGGTGCATCCGGTCGGCCGCCCCGACGCCACGGTGGCGCTGACCTGCGATCTCATCCTGACCTCGGGCGGCTGGAACCCCGCCGCCCATCTGTTCACCCATTCGGGTGGACGGTTGCGCCACGATGCGCGCATCGGCGCCCTGGTGCCGGATGCCCCGTCCGGACCCGGCGGCCCGCCGCCCCGCATGGTGGCCGCAGGGGCCTGCGCGGGCCTGTTCGAGCTGGCCGATTGCGTCGCCTCCGGGCGCGCGGCCGGTGCGGGCGAGACCGTAGGCGCGGCGCCGATGCCGTCGCCTTCGGGCGAGCCGCCCGTCGCGCCGGTCGGCACCGCGTCGAAGCAGTTCGTCGATCTGCAGAACGATGTGACGGTCGCCGATCTCGGGCTGGCGGTGCGCGAGGGCTATCGCTCGGTCGAGCATGTCAAGCGCTACACCACGCTCGGCATGGGCACCGACCAGGGCAAGCTGATCGGCCTGAACGGCGTCGAGATCATCGCCGCCGCGCAGGGCAAGTCGGCGGCGGCGATCGGCAACAGCCGGCCGCGGCCGCCCTTCTCGCCGGTCACCTTCGGGGCGATGGCCGGACCCTTCGTCGGCGACCTGCTCAGCCCGGCGCGGACCACCCCGATGCATCGCTGGCACGCGGCGCATGGCGCCTTCTTCGCCAATGTCGGCAGCTGGCGCCGGCCGCAATTCTACCGCCGCCCCGGCGAGAGCGACATGGACGCGGTCGTCCGGGAGGCGTCCAATGTGCGCCGCCAGGTCGGCCTGACCGATGTCTCGACGCTCGGCAAGATCGACCTGCAGGGGCCGGACGTGGCCCGGCTGCTCGATCATGTCTATGTCAACGGCTGGTCGACGCTGCAGCCCGGCCGCTGCCGCTACGGCGTGATGCTGCGCGAGGACGGCGCGGTGATGGAAGACGGCACCACGACCCGGCTGTCGGACGACCGCTGGTTCATGACCACCACCACCGGCAACGCCGAGCGCATCCTCGCGCATCTGGAACGCGCCCGGCAGGTCGATCTCGCCGGCCTCGACGTGACCATCACGCCGGTGACCGAGCAATGGGGCGCGATGGCGATCGCCGGACCGCGCGCGCGGCTCCTGCTCGGCGCGCTCGAACCCGATTTCGCGATCGACAACGCGGCGCTGCCGTTCATGAGCATGGCCGAGGGCCGGCTCGCCGGGATCGCGGCGCGGGTGCTGCGGGTCAGTTTCTCGGGCGAACTCGCCTACGAGATCTACACCGCCTCCGGCGACGCGCCGGCCATGTGGGCCGCGCTGGTCGCGGCCGGCGACGCCTTCGGGCTGATGCCCTACGGCACGGAGGCGATGATGACGATGCGCATCGAGAAGGGGCTGTTCGTGCCCGGCTTCGAGGCCGACGGCCGGACCCTGCCGGACGATCTCGGCCTCGGCCGGATGGTCAGCACCAAGAAGGAATTCGTCGGCCGGCGCTCGCTCGGACGTTCGGCCTTCACGGCCCCCGACCGCAAGCAGCTGGTCGGACTGATGACCGTCGACCCGACCCGGTCGATCCCGCGCGGCGCGCAGATCATCCGGTACGGGTCGGCGTCGCTGCCGGCGCCGGTCCCGATGGACGGCCATGTGACCTCCGTCGCCTTCAGCCCCGAACTCGATCGCTGGATCGCCCTCGGCCTGGTCGCAGGCGGTCGGGCGGCTCTGGGCGAAACCCGCATCGCGGCCTCGCCGCTGACCAACGAGATGGTGCCGGTGATGCTGTGCGACCCGGTCTTCATCGACCCGGAAGGGAGGCGGCTGCGTGCTTGATCCCTGCTGCATCACCCGTCATCCGCCGGCCCCGCTCGTCGAGGTGATCGGCAGCGACCGCGCCTGGGCGGGCCGGCTGGCCGACGCCGTCGGCGCCCTGGCGGGCGGCGCGACGGTGCTGGCGCTGTCGCCGGACCGGCGCGTCGTCCGGTTCGCCGGCAAGGCGTCCTGGCGCGAAGCCGGTGGCGAGGCGGCTATCGCCGAGGCCGGCGGCCGGTCGGTCGAGGTCGGCCACGCCTGGCAGCCTTTCGCGATCGAAGGCGCCGGCGCGCGCGCGCTCTTGGAACGGGGCATCGAGCTCGATCTCGACCCGCGCCATTTCGCGGTCGGCCATGCCGCCGCGACGCTGTGCGCCCGCGTCCCGGTTCTGCTGTTCGCCGACGGCGCCGAGGCCTACACGCTGTTCGTCGCGACCAGCTATGCCGACTGGCTGGCCGGCTGGCTGGAGACCGCGGCCAAAGCCGTCCGGTCGTCCGCTCCGTCGCAATCGACCGAATGTCTGGAACACGGTTCATAAGGGAGTGCATCGATGACCGTAGCCGCCGAGGCCCTCAAGCATGTCTGGTTTCATGCCACCAGCCCGCAGGCCCTCCGTGCCGAAGGCGGTCTGACCGTCTTCAACAAGGGCGAGGGCTGCTATCTGATCGACGAGGACGGGCGCCGCTACCTGGACGGTCTGTCCGGCGGCGCCTTCGTCACCAATGTCGGCCATGGACGCGCCGAGATCGCCGACGCGATGGCCGCGCAGGCGCGCGAACTGGCCTATGTGTCGCCCTACAACTTCGTGGCGCCCGCGACCGTCAAGCTGGCCGGCGTGGTCGCCGACCTGGCGCCCGGCGACCTGGAGCGGGTGTTCTTCACCTCCGGCGGCTCGGAGGCGGTCGAGACGGCGATGAAGATCGCCAAGCAGTATCATTGGCTCGGCGGCGATCAGAAGCGCACCAAGGTGATCAGCCGGCGCGGCTCCTATCATGGGTCGACCCAGTATGCGATGAGCATCAGCGGGGCGAGCCACGACTTCAACAACAAGATCTTCGGCCCGCTCGTGCCGGGTTGCGTGCATGTCCCGCACAACAACTGCTACCGCTGCGAATATGGTCTGTCGCGCCCGGGCTGCCGGACGCTCTGCGCCAGCATGATCGAGAAGGCGATCCTGCATGAAGGCCCCGAAACGGTGGCCGCCATCATCGCCGAGCCGGTGCCGGCCGCCGCCAGCATCTATCCGGCGCCGGACGACTATCTGCCGATGCTGCGCGAAATCGCCGACAAATACGGCGTACTGCTGATCATCGACGAGGTCATCGATGGGTTCGGCCGGACCGGCAGCATGTTCGCCTGTCAGCAGTGGGGCGTGGTGCCGGACATCATGACGGTCGCCAAGGGCCTGACCAGCGGCTACGTGCCGATGGGCGCGGCCATCGCCAGCAAGCGCGTGTCGGCCCGTTTCGAGGCGGCCAGCGGCCGCGAGGCCGGGCTCAACCATGTGCTCAGCTTCGGCGGCCATGCCGTCGCGGCGGCCGCGGCCTTGAAGAATATCGAGATCGTGCAGCGCGAGGGGCTGGTCGAGAATTCCCGCGAGATGGGCAAGTACCTGCTCGACGGCCTGGAATCGCTGCGCCGGCTGCCGCTGGTCGGCGACGTGCGCGGGCGCGGCCTGCTCGCCTGCGTGGAACTGGTTCGCGACAAGCAGACGCGCGAACCTTTCCGTCCGCAGGATCAGATGTCCGTTCGCATGACGAACTACATGCGCGACGAGGGCGTCCTGGTGCGGACCTATCAGGTGGTCGAATTCGGCCCTCCGCTGACCGCCGGCCGCGCCGAGGTGGAGATGATCATCACCGGCCTGGAGCGCGCCATCCTGCGCTTCGCCGCCGATGTCGGCCTGGCCTGACGGCAAAGTCCCGGACGGCGGCCGCACGCGACGGCCGCCATCCGACAGTCGATCGCCGCCACCCCGGCCCCGGCGGATTTCCGGGGGGACGCAGCCGGCCGGCGACGCCGCAAACCGGCGGCGGCCGGGCCTCGATGAGGTCGGTTCAGGCCGGCCGAAACGGGCGGTGGGTTGCCCATCGTGTAATCAAACAAAAGTTCGCATCTCATAAATTATAGCCAGCACGAGCCTTCACGTCGGCAGTCCGACGTGCTTGAATTCCCTCAACCAGAGACGGGAGCACCGACATGCTGACGCGCCGTACACTGCTTACACTGACCGCAGCCAGCCCGATCCTCGCCGCCGGAGTCTTCAGGGCGGGGGATGTCAAGGCGGCCACGCCGAAGGGCGTGATCGTCCAGGCCAAGCAGATCGACGATCTCGTCAGCGGCTTCGACCCCGCCGAGGCCTACGACATCACCAATCTCGAGGTGGTGCCGAACCTCTATCGCGGCCTGATCTCGCCCGATCCGGCCGACAACACCAAGGTGGTCGGCGATCTCGCCGAGTCCTGGACGGTCAGCAAGGACGGCACCACCTTCACCTTCAAGCTGAAGAAGGATGCCAAATTCCCGTCCGGCAAGGCCGTGACCGCGGAGGACGCCGCCTTCTCGTTCCAGCGCGCCATCAAGCTGAACAAGCAGCCGGCCTTCATCCTCTCGCAGTTCGGCTACACCAAGGACAATGTCGACGCGCTGATCAGCGCCCAGGACAGCGAAACCCTGGTCATGAAGCTGCCCGCCCCGGTGGCGCCGAGCTTCCTCCTGTTCTGCCTGACCGCGCCGATCGGCGGCGTCGTCGAGAAGGCGACGGCGCTGGCCCACGAGGTCAACGGCGACTTCGGCAACGGCTGGCTCAAGCTGCATTCCGCCGGCGCGGGCGGCTACCAGATGGTCGAGTGGGTCGCCAGCGACCACGTCACGCTCGATGCCAACCCGCATTCCGGCAAGCCGGACCAGCCGCGCCGCATCTTCATCCGCCACGTGCCGGATCCGTCGGCCCAGCTTCTGATGCTGCAGAAGGGCGACGCCGACATCGCCCGCAACCTGACCCCCGACCTCCTGAAGAAGGCCTATGCGGAGAAGGACTTCAAGGTCGTCTCGTCGGGCCAGGCCGTGTCCGTCTATCTGGCCATGAACCAGGCGGTGCCGGAGCTGCAGAAGCTGCCGGTGCAGCAGGCGATCAAGTGGGCGCTCGACTATGACGGCATCGCCACCAACATCACGCCCAACATGTATTCGGTCGCGCAGGGCTTCCTGCCGCCGGGCCTGCCGGGCGGATTGACGGACCGCCTCTACAAGAAGGATGTCGCCAAGGCCAAGAAGCTGCTGGCCGAGGCCGGCTTCCCGGACGGTTTCGAGGTGACCCTGGACGTGCCCTCCTCCGCCCCCTATGCCGATATCGGCCAGGCGGTGCAGGCGGATCTCGCGCAGATCGGCATCAAGGTCACCCTGGTCTCCGGCGAGATGCGCCAGGTCATGACCAAGACCCGCAAGCGCGGCCACCAGCTGGCGCTGCTGGCCTGGGGCACCGACTATTTCGACCCCTATTCCAACAGCCAGGCTTTCTGCGAGAATCCGGACGACGGCGAGGACGGCAAGCTGAAGCTGCTGGCCTGGCGCAACCACTTCGTCGACAAGGAGCTGAACGACATGTCGCTGGCGGCGAGCAAGGAGCTCGACAACGACAAGCGCATGGCGATGTATCGCGAGATGCAGCTGAAATTCGCCGAGCGCGCGCCCTTCGCCATGATGCTGCAGAAGATCGCCTCGGCGGTGATGGGCAAGGGCGTCTCCGGCTTCGTGATCGGGCCGCAGACCGGCTTCACCCAGTATGCCGACATCCGCAAGGCGTGAGGACAACGACGTGACCCGGCATCCGACCGTACAGATGCTGATCCGGTTGGGGACGACCGTCTCCAGCCTGGCGATCACCATGTTCGGCCTGGTGCTGGTCACGTTCTTCATCGGCCGGGTCATCCCGATCGACCCGGTGCTGACCATCCTCGGCGACCATGCCCGCCCGGAACTGGTCGAGCGCCTGCGCATGGAGCTCGGGCTCGACAAGCCGCTGCCGGTCCAGTTCTGGATCTATCTGAAGAACCTGCTGCAGGGCGATCTCGGCCGCTCGGTGATGACGACCAACCGCGTCGTCGACGACATCCGGCTCTATTTCCCGGCAACGGTGGAACTCGGCACGGTGGCGATGATCTTCGCCACCGTCGCCGGCATCCCGCTCGGCGTGCTCTCGGCGGTGCGCCGCAACAGCGCCCTCGACCAGGCCGTGCGGGTCTTCTCGCTGGTCGGCCACTCGATCCCGATTCCGGTGCTGGGGCTGGGATCGCTTCTGGTCTTCTACGCCTGGCTCGGCTGGGCGCCCGGCACGGGACGCGTCGGCGTCGGCTATGTCGGGCTGACCCCGAGCGTGACCGGCTTCTTGACCGTGGATGCCCTGATCGCGGGCGACACGGAGGTGTTCTGGGACGCCGCCGCGCATCTGATGCTGCCCGCCGGCGTGCTCGCCTATTTCTCGATGGCCTATATCTCGCGCATGACCCGGGCCTTCATGATCGACGCGCTGGCCGGCGAATATGTCATCACAGCGCGCGCCAAGGGCCTGTCGCCGGCGCGGGTCATCTGGCGCCATGCCTTCGGCAATATCGCGGTGCGCCTCGTCACCGTGCTGGCGCTGACCTATGCGGGCCTGCTGGAGGGCGCCGTGGTGACCGAGATGATCTTCAGCTGGCCGGGCATCGGCCAATATCTGACGGTGTCGCTGCTCAATGCCGACATGAATGCCGTGATCGGCGCCACCCTCCTGGTCGGCTTCGTCTACATGCTGCTGAATCTCTTCGCCGACGCCGCCTATCGAATTCTGGATCCGCGCGTATGACCGCCCGTCTCTTCGATCGCGCCTGGTTGCTGAGCGACAGCCCGCAATCGCGGACGCAGGCCGCCTGGGGGCGTCGCTATCGGCTGTGGCGCGACTTCCGCGCCAACCGGCCGGCCCTGATCGGCTTCGTCACCGTGATGGCGCTGCTCCTGTGCGCGATCTTCGCGCCGCTGCTGGCCACCCACGATCCGGTGGCGCAGAATCTCGGCCAGCGGCTGCAGCCGCCCTCCGCCGCGCACTGGCTCGGCACCGACGAGCTCGGCCGCGACGTCTATTCGCGCCTCCTCTATGGGGCGCGCATCACGCTCGGCATGGTGCTGGCGGTGGTCGCCCTGGTGGCGCCGGTCGGGCTCGCGATCGGCTGCATCGCCGGCTATTACCGCGGCATCGCCGATGTCGTCCTGATGCGCGTGACCGACGTGTTCCTCGCCTTTCCGCGGCTCATCCTGGCGCTGGCCTTCGTCGCGGCGATCAAGCCCGGCATGACCAGCGCGGTGATCGCCATCGCGCTGACCACCTGGCCGCCCTATGCCCGGCTGGCGCGCGCCGAGACCCTGACCATCCGCGATGCCGACTATATCGCCGCCGTGCGCATGGCCGGGGCCTCGCCGGGGCGGATCATCCTGCGCCACATCATGCCGCTGTGCCTCGGCTCGCTGATCGTGCGCGTCACGCTGGACATGAGCTCGATCATCATCTTCGCGGCCAGTCTCGGCTTCCTCGGCATGGGTGCGCAGGCGCCGTCGCCGGAATGGGGCACCATGATCGCCACCGCCCGGCGCTTCCTGCTCGATCAGTGGTGGGTGCCGCTGATCCCCGGCATCGCCATCCTGGTCGCCTCGCTCGCCTTCAACATGATGGGCGACGGGTTGCGCGACGCGCTCGATCCCAAGCAGGGGTGAGGGAGGCTGCGATGCTGGTCGAGATTTCCGGACTGACCGTATCCTTTCCGGCCCGGCAGGGCCGCCATGTCGCGGTCCGCGACGTGTCGATGACGCTCGGGACCGAGAAGCTCGGCATCGTCGGCGAGAGCGGCAGCGGCAAGTCGCTGACCGCGCGGGCGCTGCTGCGCCTGCTGCCGCCGGCCGCGGAGGCGACCGCCAAGGCCCTGCGCTTCGACGGCATCGACGTGCTCGCGGCGAGCGAGAAGCAGATGGGGCAGATCCGCGGCCGGCGCGCCGGGCTGATCCTGCAGGACCCGAAATTCTCGCTCAACCCGATCATGACCGCCGGCGACCAGATCGCCGAGGCCTGGCGCAACCGCCGCAAGGGCTCGCGTCGCGAGGCCCGCGAGGCGGCGATCGACCTCCTGGCGCAGGTGCAGATCCGCGATCCGCGGCGCGTCGCCGACGCCTATCCGCACGAATTGTCCGGCGGCATGGGCCAGCGCGTGATGATCGCCATGATGCTGGCGCCGGACCCGGAACTGCTCATCGCCGACGAACCGACCTCGGCGCTCGATGCGTCCGTGCAGGCGGAGATCCTGAAGTTGATGGAAGACCTGGTGTCCCGTCGCAACATGGGGCTGATGCTGATCAGCCACGACCTGCCGCTGGTCGGGCATTTCTGCGACCGCGTCGCGGTCATGTATGCCGGCCGGGTGGTGGAGGAACTGGCCGCGAGCGAGCTCGCGAAGGCGCAGCATCCCTATACGCGTGCCCTGCTCGACTGCATGCCCAGCCTGACCCATCCGCGGCCGCGCCTGCCGGTGATGGTCCGCGATCCGGCGTGGCTCGCATGAGCACGCCGGCCAACAGCATGATCGTCGTCGACGATCTCAGGGTCCGCTTCGCCGACTTCGATGCGGTGCGCGGCGTCAGCTTCCGCGTGCCGGCGGGCGGCAGTTTCGGCATCGTCGGGGAGAGCGGTTCGGGCAAGTCGACCGTGATGCGCGCGCTGGCCGGGCTCAACACAGTCTGGGACGGGTATCTGGAAGTCGCCGGCCGACCGCTCGGGCGCGGCCCGTCGCCGGATCTGTTTCGTCTCGTCCAGATGGTGTTCCAGGACCCCTACGGCTCGCTGCACCCGCGCCAGACCGTCGACCGCGCGCTGAGCGAGCCGCTCCTGATCCAGGGCCTCGGCGATATCGACCGGCGCATCCGGCGCATTCTCGACGATGTCGCGCTGCCGGCGACGGCGCGCTACCGCTATCCGCACCAGCTCTCGGGCGGCCAGCGCCAGCGCGTCGCGATCGCCCGGGCGCTGATCTCCGAGCCGTCGGTGCTGTTGCTCGACGAGCCGACCAGCGCGCTCGACGTGTCGGTGCAGGCGGAGATCCTGAACCTGCTCGCGGATCTGCGCGAGGAGCACGGGCTGACCTACCTGATGGTCAGCCACAATCTCGCGGTGGTGGCGCATCTCTGCCCGACCGTCGGGGTGATGAGCAATGGCGAGATGGTGGAAATCCTGTCGGCCGAGGATCTGCGCGCCGGCCGGACGCAAAGCCCGCAAACGACCCGGCTGCGCGCCCTGAGCACCGAACTGGGCTGAAGGCCCGTCACAAGTCCCGGCCGCGTCTCGGGCGCGTGCGGGACGAACGGGATATCCGAGGGGATCGTGCCGGCCGGGCGCTGAGCGGCGGCGGGCCACAAGGCGAGGACAGACGGATCGTGGGATCGAATCGAGGCCGGAAGCAGCCGGACCCAACCCAGCGCACGCGCTCGATGGTGTATTCGGCACGGGCGGCAGTCGCCACGTCGCATCCGCTGGCGAGCGTGACCGCGATCGACATGCTGCGCCGGGGCGGCAACGCCGTCGACGCCGCCATCGCGGCGATCGCCGTGCAATGCGTGGTCGAGCCGCATCAGACCGGCATCGGGGGCGATTGCTTCGCCCTCTATATGCCGAAGGGCGCCACCGCGCCGATCGGCCTCAGCGGTGCCGGCCGGGCACCGGCCGCCGCCAACCCGGCCTGGTACGCGGGTCAGGGCATCACCGAACTGGCACTCGATTCGCCGCATTCGGTCACCGTGCCGGGGGCCGTGGCGGGCTGGTGCCGGCTCCTCGCCGATCACGGCCGGCTGTCGCTCGGGGACGTGCTCGAACCCGCGATCCGCTGCGCCCGCGACGGCTATGTCGTGCAGCCGGTGGTCGGCCTCGACTGGTCGATGGAGGCGCCGATCCTGGCCGGCCACAAGATGGCGGCGTCGGTGTTCCTGCCCGAAGGCCGGCCGATCCCGGCCGGCGCCATGCATCGCCAGCCGCTCCTGGCCGCGACGCTCGACATCCTGGCACGCGACGGCCATGACGGTTTCTATGCCGGGGCGGTGGCGGCCGACATGGTCGAATGCCTGCGCGCCCATGGCGGCCTGCACAGCCTGCAGGACTTCGCCGACGCGCGCGCCGACTACGTCTCCGCGATCTCGACCCGCTACAAGGGCTACGACATCCTGGAACTGCCGCCGAGCGGCCAGGGCCTCGCCGCCCTGATGATGCTGAACGTGCTCGACGGGATGGACCTGTCCGATCCGGCCGTCAGCGAGGCCGACCGCATCCACATCCTGGCCGAGCTCGCCAAGCTCGCCTATCACCACCGCGACCACCTGTTCGGCGACCCGGACTTCGCCGCCACGCCGGTGCGCGAGCTCCTGTCGCCCGACTGGGCCGAATTCGCCCGCGGGCGCATCGACATGAGCCGCGCGGCGGCGCCGACCGTGTGGCCCGAGGTGACCCAGCGCGACACCGTCTATGCCTGCGTGATCGACGAGGACGGTAACGCGATCTCGTTCATCAATTCGCTGTTCCATTCCTTCGGCAGCCGCATCATGGCGCCGCGCACGGGCGTCCTGTTCCACAATCGCGGCGCCCAGTTCAGCCTGGTCGCCGGCCATCCCAACGCCATCGCGGGCGGCAAGCGGCCGCTGCACACGCTGATTCCCGGCATGGTGATGAAGGACGGCGCCTGCATCGCGCCCTTCGGCGTGATGGGCGGCCCCTATCAGGCGGCCGGCCATGCCGAACTGCTGTCGAACATTCTCGATCTCGGCATGGACGTGCAGCAGGCGCTCGATGCCCCGCGCAGCTTCGCCTATCGCGGCGTCCTCAATGTCGAACGGCAGCCGGATGCCGGCCTGATCGAGAATTTGCGCGCACGTGGCCATGACGCGCGCTGGTCGCCGACCATGATCGGCGGCGGCCAGATCATCTGGCGCGATCCGCAAAGCGGCGTCCTGGCCGCGGCCTCCGACCCGCGCAAGGACGGCTGCGCGCTCGGTCTGTGAGGGCGCGATGCCCCGAGGCCCCGCGCGGCGGCCTCGGGATATCCGAGCCCCCTGCCCTCTCGATTCCGGCCGGCCGGCCGAGGCCTCGCGGCCCTGGCCGGATCCGGCAAGCCGGGGCCTCACGCCCCCCATCAGCTTCAACCAGCAAGGTCCCGCCCATGAAGATCGAACAGCGCCTCGAAGAGCTCGGCATCGCCCTCACGGTCCCGATGGCCGGCCCCGGGCAATACGGCAAGCGCTACGGCAAGATGAAGCCCTTCGTCATCACCGGGCGGGTGCTGCATCTGGGCGGCCACTCCCCCGGCATGGAGAATGGCGTCGTGCGCTATCCCGGCCGGCTCGGCCATGACGTGACCATCGAACAAGGCTATCTGGCCGCCCGGCAGACCGGCATCAACTGCATCTCGACGATCAAGCGCGCGCTCGGCGATCTCGACCGCGTCACCGCGATCGTCAGCGCGATCAACTTCGTCGCCTGCACGCCGGACTTCTTCGAGCACTACAAGGTCGCCAACGGCATGAGCGACCTCTTCGACGAGGTGTTCGGCCCGGAGATCGGTCTCGGCGCACGGGCGACCTACGGCGCCCCGTCGCTCTCCGACAACTACTGCTTCGAGACCTCGCTGATCGTCGAGATCGCCTGATCGGCCGGCCGGCGTCCGTCGGGAGCCGGATAGGCGAGCAGACGCAGCGCGTTGGCGACGACCAGCAGGGTCGAGCCCTCGTGGAAGATCACGGCGGCGCCGAGCTGCAGCCCGAACAGGGTCGCGGGGACCAGCACGGCGACCATGCCGAGGCTGATCCAGAGATTCTGCCGGATGATCCGGCTGGTGCTCCGGCTGAGGCCGATCACGAAGGGCAGATGGACGAGCCTGTCGCCCATCAGCGCGACCTCGGCGGTCTCCAGCGCCACGTCCGATCCGGCCGCCCCCATCGCGATGCCGACGCTCGCATGCGCCATGGCGGGGGCGTCGTTGACGCCGTCGCCGACCATGGCGACCTCCCGTTCGGCGCGCAGCCGCCGGATCGCCGCGACCTTGTCCTCCGGCATCAGATCGCCCCAGGCCTCGTCGAGCCCGACCGCGCGCGCGACCGCCTCGGCGACGCGCCCGTTGTCGCCCGAGATCATGATCAGGCGGACGATGCCGAGCGCGCGCAGCGCGCGGACGACGCCGGCGGCTTCGGCCCGCGGGGTGTCCATCAGGCCGATGGCGCCGAGATAGAGGTCGCCGCGCCGCACGACCATCGTGGTCCGGCCGGCCGTCTCCAGCGCGCGCACGGATGCCTGAAGCGTAGCCGGCACGGCCGGTCCCGGCACCTCGGCGAAGAGCGCGGCCTTGCCGACCAGGACCGCCTCGCCGCCGATCCGGGCTTCGAGCCCGCGGCCGGTCAGGCTGCGCAGGCCCTCGGCCGCCGGCACCGCAACGCCGACGCCGAGCCGGGCCTGCCCATCCCGCACGACGGCAGCGGCCAGGGGATGGTCGCTCAGGGCCTCGACCGCGACGGAGACGGCGAGCAGGTCCCGTTCTGCGACGCCGGCCTCGGTCCTGACATCGGTGAGGCGGGGCTTGCCCTCGGTCAGCGTGCCGGTCTTGTCGAACGCCATGGCGCCGAGCGTGCCGAGGCGTTCGAGCGGTCCGCCGCCCTTGATCAGAACGCCGCCGCGGGCCGCGCGCGCGATGCCCGACAGCACGGCGCTCGGGGTCGAGATGGCCAGCGCGCAGGGGCTGGCGGCGACCAGCACCGCCATCGCGCGATAGAAGCTGGCGCCGAACGGCTCGTCGATCACCGTCCAGGCGAACAGAAGCACGCCGACACCCGCCAGCACGACCGGCACGAAAATGCGCTCGAACCGGTCGGTGAAGCGCTGCGTCGGCGATTTCTGGGCGTCCGCCTCGCCGACCATCCGGACGAGCCGCGCCAGCGTGCTGTCCGATGCGAGCCGGAGAACCTGGATTTCCAGGGCGCCGCTGCCGTTGATCGTGCCGGCATAGACGCGATGGGCGGCCGCAATGCCGTCCGGACGCCCGGCGGCGCGCGTGGCGTCGTCGACCGGCTGCTTGTCGACCGGCACGCTCTCGCCGGTGACGGGGGCCTGGTCGACGCTGCTGGTGCCGCGAAGCACGAAGCCGTCGGCCGGGATGCGCGTGTTCGGGCGGACCACGACCGTGTCGCCGGGCACCAGGTCGGCCACGGGGATCTCGGTCACGATCCCGTCGCGGCGCACCTCCGCGGTCGGCGGCGTGAGATCGGCCAGCGCCGCAATGGCCCGCCGCGCCCGCCCCATGGCGTAGTGTTCGAGCGCATGGCCGAGGCTGAACAGGAACAAGAGCAGCGCGCCCTCGGCCCATTTGTCCAAGGCCGCGGCCCCCGCGGCGGCGACCAGCATCAGCACGTCGATCTCGAAGCGGCCGAGCCGAAGCGCCTCGATCGCCTCGCGGAGCGGATGCAGCCCGCCGCAGACGAAGGCCGCAGCATAGAGCCCGAGCGACGCCCAGCGGGGGGCCTCCGTGCCGACCTCGACCGCGAACCCGGTCCCGAGGAACAGGCCGCACAGCACGGCCAGGATCAATTCGCCCCGCTCCTCGGTCATCTGCAAATATGCGTCCTTCCTCGGTGCGCCGGTCTCTCGGACGGATGACCCGCGCCATTGCCCAGCCTGCGGACGGCCAGTCTCCCGATTCGCAGGCCCCAAGGAATAGGGGCTGTCACGGAGGCAGGATACCGACGGTCATGGAACGATCGTCGGTATTCGATACGCGAACTTCTCATGCCTCTGACGTCTATGAGAAACTCGCGTTGCTTCAACGGCCCGAGGCGTCAGCATCCTGGGCCGTTGGCATGAGATCTTGTTCGGCGGTGCGGCCGATCTGCGGCCTTGACCGATGCCCGTTGACGCAAACGCGCTCTTCGCGCCCACGCTTCGGCCCGAGGGACTGATTCCGAAACGGCCGGCGGAGAGCGCCGGGCCCGATCCGGTCTTCCCGGCTTCGACGGCGGACCCGATGGCGCCGCAGATGTGCCGCACCACCGCGATCCGCCGCCGCGCGTCAGACGTCAGTCGACCGCCGACCCCTTCGTTGCGATCGTCGGGGCAGATCCGGAGCCGGAACCGTGTTTGGATGCGTCCCGTCGGGGGCGGATGGGCCGCCTGCCCAATCACGTCTGGTCGCCATGATCGCCACTTTCGCCGCCATCCTGGACTGGGCCGGACTGGTCGTCTTCGCGGTGACGGGGGCGCTGGTCGCGTCCCGCAAGCAGATGGATATTGTCGGCTTCGCCCTCCTGGCGACCGTGACGGGGATCGGCGGCGGCACCCTGCGCGACCTGGTGCTCGGCCTCGCCCCGGTCTTCTGGGTGCGGCAGCCGGCCTATCTGCTCGTCTGCGTCGGCGTCGCCGCTGCGGTCTTCTTCACGGCGCATCTGCCGCAATCGCGCTACCGGATCCTGCTCTGGCTCGACGCGGTCGGCATGGCGGTCTTCGCGGTCACCGGCGCCGAGATCGCCCTCGCCGCCCGGGCCGGCCCGGTGATTGCGGTCGCCATGGGGGTGGCGACGGCGACCTTCGGCGGCATCATCCGGGATGTGCTGGGCGGCGAGGTGCCGGTGATCCTCAGCCGCGAGATCTATGCCACGGCGGCGCTGTGCGGGGCGAGCCTCTATGTCGTGTGCGATGCGCTCGGCACGGCGCCCCCGGTCGCCGCCGTCCTGGGCTTCGCCGTCGCCTTCCTGCTGCGCGCCGCCGCCATGGCGCGCGGCTGGAGCCTGCCCCGCTACCGGCCGCGCCGCGGCCGGACGCCCGAGGAGGTCGAAACGCTCCGGCGGCGGTCCGGCGCGACGCTGCCGTGAGCCGATCCCGGCCTAAAGCCGTTGACTCTGGAGCGCTTCGAACCGGATGGGACGGGCGCTACAGCGCAAGATACCGGCGCTTGAGGTCCGGATTGTCGTCGAGGTCCTGCCAAAGGCCGTCGAAGACGATGCGGCCGGTATCGATCAGGAACAGCCGGTCGGTACACTGGCGTGCGAACCACAGATTCTGTTCGCTGAGGAGCAGGCCCGAACCGGTTTCCCGACAGACCGTGTTCACGTCGCGCGCCAGTTGCTCGACGATGACCGGGGCCAGGCCTTCGGTCGGCTCGTCGAGCAGCATGAGCCGGGGCCGGCCCGCAATGGCGCGCGCGACCGCGACCATCTGCTGCTGGCCGCCCGAGAGACGCCCGCCCATCCGATCCTTGAGAGGCACCAGCATGGGAAACCGTGCCAGCACCGCTTCCGGGGCTTCCAGTTCGACGCCGGGCCGCGCGGCGTAGCGGGCCATGGCAATATTTTCGAGCACCGTCACGTGGTCGAAGATGCGTCGATCCTCGGGCACCAGGGAGAGGCCGAGCCGGGCGCGCCGGAAGGTCGGCATCGCGCCCAGATCCTTGCCTTCCCAGGCGATGCGGCCCCGCACGCGCGGGCCGGCATTCAGGATGCTCTTGAACAGGGTGGATTTGCCCGCCCCATTGCGGCCGACGACCGCGACGCGTTCCTTCTCGCCGACCGTCAGGCTCACGCCATGCAGGATCTGGCTGTCGCCGTAGAAGGCGTCGATCCGGTCAACGCTCAGCATGGTAGATTTCCTGCCCCAGATAGACTTCACGGACCAGCGGGTTGGCGCGCACCTCTTCGATCGATCCGACCGCGATGATCTCGCCGTAGTTCATCACCAGGATCCGATCGGCGAGGCCGAAGATCACGTCCATGTCGTGTTCGGTCATCACCACGGTCAGGCCGGTCTCGGCGCGCAACCGGGCGATCAGGTCGGCGGTTGCGATGCGATCGGTCGGCGACATGCCGGCGGTGGGTTCGTCGAGCATGAGGATGCGCGGCCGACCCGCCAGGGCGATGCCGAATTCGAGACGCTTCTTGTCGCCGTGGGAGAGGAATTTCGCCTCCACGGCCGCCTTGTCGGCCAGGCCGACATCGAGCAGCCGCGCCTCCACCTCCGCACGGATGTCGGCGCGGGTCGCCACGCGGTACCAGGCCGGAGCGCTCTCGCCGCGGCTGCGCCGGCGCGCCTCGACCGCCACCGTGAGATTGTCGGCGACGGTCACGTCGGGAAAGATCCGCGCGACCTGGAAGGTCCGGCCCATGCCGAGCCGCGCCCGTTCGTGGGCGGGGGCCCGGCTCACGTCCCGTCCGTCATAGACGATGCGGCCGCGCTCGAAGCCGATCTCGCCGGTCATGACCTTGAACAGCGTGGTCTTGCCGGCACCGTTCGGTCCGATCACCGCGAAGGTTTCGCCGTCCTCGACGGTCAGGGATACGGATTTCAGGATGTGATGGGTGCCGTAGCTCTTGTCCACGCCTTCGACGCTGAGAATGGCCGTCATGACCGCACGCTCCCACCTTCGTCGCCGTCCGGCCCTGCGCCGCTCTTCCGGCGCCGGGACCAGCGCTGCTGCGCCGTCCTGACGAGGCCGATGACCCCGCTCGGGGCTGCCAGCACGATGATCAGCAGGGTTGCGCCGATGACCAGTTCGGAAAGACCGACCAGGTTGCGGGTCAGGTAGTTGATGATCGAGAACAGCACCGTTCCGACGACCGGCCCCCAGAACGAATGGGCGCCGCCGAGCAGGGATGCCAGCATCGGCTGGGTCGAATGGATCCAATGCGCCGATTCCGGGGTCACGATCTGCGCCCACGGCGCATAGAGCGCGCCCGCGATGGCGGCGACCGCGCCGGACAGGATGAAGGCCTGCAGGCGCTTGCGTCCGACATTCACGCCCAGGAAGGCCACGCGCTGGGGATCCTGCCGGATACTGACGAGAAGCCGCCCATAGGGGCCGTGACAGACCACCCACAGCACGGCGCCGATGACGAGGCCGGCGACGCACATGAAGTAGTAGTAGGCGGTGCCGCTGGTCAGCGGAATGGTGGCGAAGCCGAGTTCGAGCGTCGGCTTGGGGATGGACGCCAGGCCGTCCTCGCGACCGAGCAGGGTGCTGTAGCCGATCACGATGCGCAGCACCTCGGCCAGGGCCAGGGTGAAGATGGCGAGATGGATGCCGGTGGTCCGGCGCAGGAGCACGAGCCCGGTCAGAGCCGCCACCAGGGCGCCCAACAGGCCCGAGGCGGCGATCAGCCCGAGAAACGGCACGCCGAGCCCGGCCTTCAGGCCGTAGCCGGTCAGATAGGCGCCGATGGCGAAGAAGGCGGCATGGCCGAAGCTGGCCAGGCCGGTGAAGCCGAAGAGAAGGTTCCAGGACAGGGCGAAGATGGCCTCGATCACCACCAGCCCGGCGAGAAACACGATCCCCTGATCGGATACGGTCGGGAGGGCCAGGAACAGGGCCGCGCCGAACAGGATGGCGCCAAGTCGGAGAGCCATCATATGTGCCTCCCTCCGATCAGGCCTTGCGGCTTGGCGAGCAGGAACAGGATGACGAAGATGTAGGTGGCCATGCCGGGCATGTTCGGGATCACCAGGGAACTGCCGCTCTCGATCGTGCCGAGCAGCAGCGAGGCGATGAAGGCGCCGCGGACATTGCCGAGTCCGCCGATGATGACGGCCATGAAGGCCAGCAGCAGGTAGCTTTCGCCCAGGATCGGGGACAGCGTCTGGTTGGCGAGGAGAAGGCCGCCGGCGAGACCCGCCAGCGCGAAGCTGGCGATCACCGTGACGGTCAGGGCGGCCGGGACGTTGATGCCCAGCACGCCCGACATCCAGCTGTCGGACGCGACCGCCTGTAAAAGCTTGCCGATCCAGGTCCGATGGATGACCAGTTCGAGGCCGAGAAAGACGAACAGCCCCGCGGCGATCACGAACAGCGAATAGCTCGGGACGAACAGGGACCCGGCCGTCACCGCCCCGTCGAGCAGGGGCGGCGGGTTGATCGAGGCGTAGTTCACGCCCCAGATCAGCTTCACCACGCCGGTGCAGACCAGCAGCACCGCAAAGGTGGCGATGAGCATATAGGCTTCGTCGACATGGCGCAGCCGCCGCAGGACCAGCCGGTCGGCCACGAAGCCGAGCGCCGCCACGGCCGCCGCCGCCGCGAAGGCCGCGGCGATGAAGACATGGAGCGAGCTCGGATTGCTGCCGATGATCGAATAGGCCACATAGGCGCCGATCATGAAGAAGGCGCCATGGGCGAAATTCAGGATCTTCAGGATGCCGAAGATCAGCGTCAGCCCGGCCGCGACCAGGAAGACGGCCGATCCGGTCGCCGCTCCGTTGATGAGAGCGAACAGAATGTCGGTCAGCGCCATGAGGATGCCTCCTCGAAGGTCAGGCCGGCAATCCGGATGGCGCGCCCGTTCTGGAAGCACTTGTTCTGGAGGCGCTCGTCCAGTTTCGCCCGATCGTAAGCGGCCCCGAAGGCGGGTCCGGCAAGGCCGATGGCGGTCAGCCGTCCGCCTGCGCCCGGCGCCGGCTCGAACCGGATCATGCCCTTGTCGAGCCGGATGGCGGTCCCGCGATCGGCGTCCGGTGCGACCGGCGCGCCGATCAGCGACGACCAGCGGGCCGCCGTCCGGTCCGGTTCGGCGACCGTGAGGGTCGCGCTGGCGATCGCCTCCCAACCCGGCGCCCGGCGCGCCTGCCAGTCCGCCCCGGCCGGAAACCAGCCGCCGTCGAAGGGGCGGCCCTCGCGCTGCATCGAAAAGGACAGGATGGCGCCGCCGATATCGCGGGGATCCATCTGGACCTCATGGTAGGTCGGGTAATCGGCCGTTCCGGCCAGGCGCACGCCCTCGCGGCTCGCCCGCGCCTGGAACGTCCCGGTGTCGTCGGTCTCGGTGATGACCATGTAGCCGCCCTCGCCGCGCCGGGCGAGGTAGCGCGCGGCCGGCGTATCGGCCCGCAGCGGCGCGATCAGTTCCAGAAAATCGTCGCCGATCGGGAGCAGCGCGCCGGTCACGCCATGCTGCTTGAAGAAGGCGGCCTGATAGGGCGGCGGCTCGCGATAGGGCACGCCGTAATGCGAGAGATCGCCCTTGCCATGGCAGACGGTCAGGCCGAAGACCTCGATCAGGCGGTCGAGAACCGGCTCCAGCGTCTCGACGACCATGCAGATTTGCCGCAGACGAACGGGTGGCTTCATGGTCATCGCCCGCTGAAGACGGGCTTGCGGCCGGAGCGGATGGCGTCGATCGCCTCGGCATGGTCGGCCGACCGGCTGCTCAGCGCCTCATAGGCCATCAGCATGTCCATCTGCTCCTGCGCATAGGCGCGGAGCTTCTTGTTCAGGGCGATCTTGGTGTAGCGGATGGCGCGGGTCGCGCCGCCGACCAGGCGGCCGGCGAGCAGCGCCACCTTGGCATCGAGCTCGGCGGCGGGAACCACATGGTTGATCAGCCCCATCTCGCGGCCTTCCTGCGCCGAAACCAGCGCACCGGTCAGCAGCATCTCCTTCGCCCGCATGTAGCCGACCACATAGGGGAGGATCACGGCGGCGCCGTCGCCGGCCACGAGGCCGGCCCGGACATGGGTGTCGCCGAACCGGGCCGTCTCGGACGCCACCACCATGTCGCAACACAGCGCCAAGGTCGCGCCGAGGCCGATCGCATCGCCGTTCATGCGGCAGATCATCGGCTTGGGCAGTTCCAGCATGGAGAAGACGATCCCTTTCGCCTCCTCCAGGATGGCGAGGAAGCGATCGGGCTCGTCGATCATCGACTGGAGCCAGGCGAGGTCGCCCCCGGCGCAAAAGGCCCGGCCGGCGCCGGTCAGCACCACGACGTCGCAATCCTCCCGCTCCGCCAGGTCGCGAAACACATGGCGCAGCTCGGCATGCATCACCGCCCCGACCGCATTGAGGACTTCGGGCCGGTTCAGCGTGACCGTCGCGATCCGGTCCGCAACCTCGATCGTCACCGATTGATAGGTCGTCTGCGTCATGCCACCGCCCTCCCGTCGGCTGTGTTTGCGATGAACCGATCCATGTGCCAGATCAGGTCGCCGTGGGTTTTGCCGATCACCCGCAGCCGCTTGTAGATGTGGCCGACCATGCCTTCGTCGCTCATGCCCATGCCGCCATGGAGCTGGATGGCCTGGCTGCCGATGAACTCGGCGCTTTGCAGCACCCGAACCATGGTGGCCGAAATCGCCCGTCCGCGGTCCAGCGGAGCCGCCTTCGCCAGGGCGAGACCGCGGTAGAGGATCGAGCGGGCACTTTCCCGCCGCACCACCATTTCGGAAACGCGATGGGTCAGGACCTGGAAGTCCGACAGGCGCCGGCCGAACTGCATCCGCGTCTTGAGATGCTCGATCGTCAGCTCGAGGGCCCGCTCCATCAGACCGAGCGCCTCCGCGGCGAGCATCAGACGGGCCGCATCGAGCCCGTCGTCCAGGGCGGCCGCCGCCCCGGTTCCCAGAACCAGCGCGTCCTCCGGCAGGACGACGCCGTCGATGGCGAGGTCCGCCGCGCTGCGACCGTCGACGGTCGCATACCGGTTGAGCGCGAGCCCGGGTCCGTCCGGGGTGACGTGGAACAGGGCGGTGGTGCCGTCGAGATCGGCGGAGACGATCAGATCGTCCGCGATCGCGCCGTCGACGACCACGATCTTGCGCCCCGACAGCCGATACCCGCCGGAAACCGGCAGCGCGCGCGTGGCGACCGGCGGTAGACCGGTGCTGCCGCCGGGTTCGTCGAGCGCCACCGCGACGATCCTGTCGCCGGCGGCGACCCGGGCGAGCAGGCCGCGAGCCGCGGAAGCCGGCGGCGCCGCGGCCAGCAACCGGGCGGCCAGCACCGCGGAGGTGGCGAACGGGATCGCGGCGAGGTGGCGCCCGAGTTCCTCGGCGGCGAGCGCGGCGTCGGTCAGGCTGGCCCCCAGCCCCCCGTCGGCCTCGGCAACGAGAAGTCCCGGCAGGCCCAGTTCGGCGAGCCCCTGCCAAAGCGATCGCGAGAAGCCGTTCGGCATGCGCATGATCCGGCGCGCCGTTTCGAAATCCTGCGTCTCCGCCAGGTAGCGCCCGATGCTGTCGCGAAGCAGGGCCTGCTCTTCGGTCAGTGCGAAGTTCACGGACCTTCCACCTTTCCTTCAGTGGCCGGCAAAGAGTTCGCGCGCGATGATCTCGCGCTGGATCTCGTTGGTGCCGGCGTAGATTGTGGTTGCCCGGAAGAACAATTGCCGCTCCACCACGCCGACCGCATGATCGGCGGCATCGCCGGGTCGTTCGTTGGGCCGGTCGGAGGCGGCGGCGATGGTCGCCATGGCTTTCGCGCCGAGCAGATCCGCCGTGAGATCAGCGATGCGCTGCTGAATTTCGCTGCCGACGATCTTGAGAGCCGAGGCCGTGCCCTGGCTTTTCGCACCGCCGGGGGTCGCGAAGAGTTCGCGCAGCACCGACCACTCCAGGGCGGCCAGATCGATCTCGATTTCGGCAATCCGCTCGCGGATGGTCCGCATCTCCGCCAAGGCCATGCCGCCGCGGGTTTCCTTCAGGGCGATGGTCCGCAGCAGGGCCAGTTCGCGCTTGGAGCGGGGAACCTGGGCGTTCGTGACCCGCTCGTGGCCGAGCAGGAACTTGGCCTGGTCCCAGCCCTGGCCGACGCGGCCGAGCACGTCGCCGGCCGGCACGCGGACCTCGTCCAGGAAGACCTCATTGACGCTGTGGCCGCCATCGATGGTGACGATGGGGCGGACGGTCACGCCGGGCTGGTTCATGTCGAGGAACAGGATCGACAGCCCGCCCTTCTGCGGCCGCAGGTCGGGGTCGGTGCGGGCGAGGCAGAACATCTTGTCGGCGAAATGCGCCTCGGTGGTCCAGAGCTTCTGCCCGGTGATCACCCAGTGGTCGCCGTCGCGGACCGCACGGGTCTTGAGCGAGGCGAGATCGGACCCGGACGACGGTTCCGAGAACCCCTGGCACCAGAACACGTCGCCCGACAGGATGCCCGGAATGTGCTGGGCGCGATGGGCCTCCGAGCCGAACGTGTACAGCAGGGGTCCGATCAGGCGCAGGCCGAAATAGCTGAGAAACGGGGCGTCCGCCGCCGCGCATTCCTCCTCGAAGATATAGATCTGCATCGGCGTCCAGCCGGTGCCGCCGAAGGCCTTGGGCCAGTGCGGCGCAACCCAGCCCTTTTCGAACAGGATGCGGTTCCAGCGCACCAGATCGTCCTTCGGCGTGTGGACGAGACTGCGGGTGCGGCGCGCGATGTCGGCCGGCACGGCGTCGCGCAGAAAGGCCTGCACCTCGGCGCGGAAGGCCTTGTCCTGATCCGTGAACTCGAACTCCATCTGGCATTCCCACGATTTGGAGGAGCGGACCGCGCATCCCTCGCTGGTCGTCGACGGTATGGCGACAGGATCGGTCCGTCAACAGTTTTCGAATTTTAATTCGATTTCGATTCTGTGCGCAGCGGCTGCCGCTTCCGGCGCTCTGGCGCAAGGCGTCAGTGGAAGGTGCGGCCACCGTCGGCGACCAGGGTGGCGCCGGTCACCACGCTGGACTCCTCGCCGGTCAGGAACAGAATGGCGGCGGCGATCTCCGCCGGTTCGGCGATGCGCTGCAGGGCGTAGAGCGCCTTGGCACGATCCGCGAGCCGGTCCGGATCCGGGTGCCAGTCGGTCACCATGCGGGTGCGCGTCATGCCGGGCGCCACCACGTTCACCCGGATCGTGGGACCCAGTTCGGCGGCCCAGACCTTGGAGGCGACGGCCAATCCGCCCTTGCTGGCGCCATAGGCGCCGAGATCCGGATAGGGCACGATGGCCGAGCCGGAACTCACATTGACGATGGTCGCGGATCGGGCCGCCCGCAAATGCCGCAAGGCCGCCCGGATCACCAGGAACGGTCCGGTCAGGTTGACCGCCAAGGTCCGGTTCCAGAGTTCGAGCGTGGTGTCCTCGAGCTTGGCGACCGGAAAGACGCCGGCGGCATTGACGATTCCGTCCAGCCCGCCCAGCGCCGTCGCGGCCGCCTCCACGGCGACCTGGACCGAATTCTCGTCCGAGACGTCGGCGCCGAGGAGCACGGGTTCGACGGCCGTCGCGGCCGCCTCGAGCGGGGGCGGCGCGTCCCGGTCGATCAGCGCCAAGGCCGCTCCCTCGGCGGCGAACAGTTCCGCGGTCGCCCGTCCGATGCCGGAGGCGGCTCCGGTGATCAGGATGCGCCGCCCGGCGAGACGCCCGCTCATCGGGCCGCCTCCGCCTGGAGCTTGTCGCGGATGACCGTCCTGAGGACGTCCTTGCGCACCTTGCCGACGCTGGTGCGCGGAAATTCCGTGACGATCTCGACCCTCTCGGGGATCTTCTGCATCGCCGTGCCGGCTTCGACCAGGTAGCTCTTCAGGGTCTGCAGATCGACCTTCTGCCCCTCGCGCGGGATGACGAAGGCGCAGGCCGCCTCGCCGGTCCGCTCGTCCGGCATGGCCACGATGGCGATGTCCTCGATGGCCGGATGATTGAACAGGATGTCTTCGATTTCCTTCGGACTGATATTCTCGCCGGCACGAATGATCAGGTCCTTCTTGCGGCCCGTCACCGTGACGAAGCGGCCCTCGGCGATGCGGCCGAGATCGCCCATCCTGAAGAAGCCGTCGGGATCGAAGGCATCCGCATTGTCCTCGGTGCGCGCATAGCCGAGGAACATCTGCGGCGCGCGCGCGAGGATCTCCCCTTCCTGTCCGGCCTCGACCGGCGCACCCGATTGCGGATCGACGATGCGCGCCTCGGCCAGCCAAATCTCGCCGTCGGTCGTCGCGCCCTGTTCGATCATGCTGCGGCTGTTGACCCCGGCGGTGATGCAGGGGACTTCCGTCGACCCGTAGATGCGCGACGGGATGCAGTTGGGGAAGACCGGCGCCGCCTCGCGGACGAGATCGGGCGGCACCTGGGCGCCGCCGCACAGGAAGAAGCGCAGATGCGGCAGGCTCTCGCCCTGCCGCTTGGCCTCGTCGACCAGCCCTTGCAGAAAGATCGTCGCCGCCACGATGCCGTCGACCTTGCGCCGACGCATCATGTCGAGCGCCAGCGGGGCGTCCCATTTGTCGAGCATGACGGTGGTGACGCCGACCGTGAACGGCAGACAGAGCGAGTAGAGCGCGCCTGTGACATGGGTCACGGGCGAGGGGTTGAACATCACGTCGCGCGGGGTGAGCGAAAGATGCGTCAGCCGCATCCGGTTCTCGGCCTGCAGGGAGTTATGGCTGTGCAGGACGCCCTTGGCGCGTCCGGTCGTGCCGGACGTGTACATGATGATCTTGACCGCATCCGGATCGGCGCCCGGCAGCGGCGTGGCCGGATCGGCCTCCGCCAGCAGGCCCTCATAGCCGATGAATTCGTCCCGATCGTCGCGCAGGACGACCACGTCGACCGGCCGCGGCAGGCGCGGTCCCAGGCGGCGCATCATGTCCTTGTAGTCGAAATTGCGGAACGAGCCCGGAATGAAGATGAGCCGACTACGCGAATCGCCGAGCATGAAGCCGACTTCCAGGTCCCGGTAGATCGGCACCAGCGGATGCACGACCAGCCCGGCCATGGTGGCCGCAAGGCTGATCACCACCGTCTCGTACCAGTTGGGCAACTGGAACGAGACGGTATCGCCCGGCCGGTAGCCGCGCTGGACCAGGGCGCGGGCGAGGCGCTGCGCCTCCGTGTAGAGCATGCGCACCGTGAAGGCGCGCTCCCGCTCGATGACGAGGACCCTGTCCGGATCGCTCGCCATCATCGCCTCGGCATAGTCGGCGATGGTCTTGTCGGCCCAGGCGCCCTCCGCCTTGAGCTGGGACGCCCTTTCGGGATCCCACCGGACCGACCAGCCGCTGACGTCCTGACGCATCGCCTGCATTCTCCGCCTTACTTGAACTTGAACTCGACGGCCTTGCCCGGCGTCGGCGCTTCGATCACGTCCGCTCCCGCGACCCGGACGAAATCGCCGACCTTCCACCCGGCATCCGAGCCGTCCAGATCGAACTTGACGAAGTTCACGTCCAGGATCGCCTGATGATCCTCGGCCCGGAAGGTGCGGCGGCCCTTGGCGGTGTCGAACGACAGGCCTTCCAGCGCCTTTACCACCGCGGACGCGTCGGCGCCGCCGGCCTTCTCGATGCCCTTGGCGTAGGCGATGACCGCGGCGTGGCCCTGCTCGACATAGCCGAGCGGGAACTTGTCCCCCGTCTTGGTCACATAGGCCTCGTAGAGCTGGCGGCCGAGCGGGCTGTCCTGGTAGCCGCCGAAGTACCAGTGCATGGCGGTCCAGAAATTCGGCACCATCCGCTTGCCGAGCGCCTTGGGCACGTTGAACTCGTTGGCACCGTCGGCGATCACCTTGAACTTCCGGTCGAGGCCCATGCCAGCATACTGGGACAGCAGCGTGACCGCATCCGCCCCGTTGGTATTGTTGAACAGGCCTTCCGAAGGGGTCCGGGCAAGGCTGGTCAGCTGCGTCTTGAAGTCGGTGGCGCCGAACTTGGTCAGAACCGGTTCGGCGATCTCGACCTTCGTCTTCGCGATCTCCGGATAATATTGCTTCAGGCCATCGACGAAACCGTCCCAGGACTGATGCCCGTAGGCCGCATCCGGAAAGATGCCGGTCCACCGGGTGACGGTCGGATACTTCTGCGCCATCACATGGGCGAGCGCCCTATAGCGCATGTAGGAATTGTCGCTGATGCGGAAGTAGTGCGGCACGAAGGCTTCGTGGGTGAGGCTGTCCGCAATCGCCGCGCAGGAGATCAGCGAGGCGTTGCTTTGCTGCAGCATGGGCATGATGGCCAGGGCCACGGCGGTCTGGATGGCGCCGAACATCAGCGTCACGCCTTCGCCGACCAGGCCCTGCGCCTGTTTCACGGCTTCCGGCCCCGCCGCCTTGTCGTCGCGGGCCACGATCTCGAGGCGCCGGCCCAGAACGCCGCCGGCCGCATTGATCTGCTCGGCCGCGATCTGGGCGCCGAGCAGCATCGGCGCGCCGAGAATTTCCTGCGCGCCGCTCAACGGCCCGACGAAGCCGAGCCGGATCGGCGCGCCTTGCGCCCAGACCGGCATGAAGGGGGCGCCTGCAACGCCCGCCACGGCGAGGCCCGAGATACCCGACAGCAACTGCCGGCGATTGAGACCGTGCATCGAAAATCCTCCCAGAGACGTCGTTGTCTATTTTCTGTGTTCAGGTCAGCTCCACCAGCGACCGCCATTGACGATCAGGGATTGGCCGGTGATGTAGCGACTTTGATCGCTGGAGAAGAAAACCACCACATTGGCGATGTCTTGCGGCTCGCCCGCAAAGGCCATAGGCGTTTCTTTCAGATATTGCTCCCAGATCGGCAGCCGGTCGGCTGCGGCGGTCCGGATCGGTCCGGGGCAGATGGCGTTGACGTTGACGTGGAACGGCGCCAGCTCGCGGGCGAGCGCCCGGGTCAGGCCGATTACCCCGGCCTTGGCGGCGGCATAGTCGGCGACCCCGAGCGAGCCCATATAGGCCGCCTCCGACGCGATGGAGACGATCTTGCCGCGCCCGCGTTCGCGCATGCCCGGAACCACGGCCCGGCAGCAGGTCATCGTCGCGGCGAGATTGAGCTGCAGGATGAAGTCCCAGGTCTCCGGTTCGGAGCACCAGAATTCCGAGGCGCGCTCGCGCGCGCTCTGTCCGACATTGTTGAGCAGGATTTCGACCGGCCCGAGATCGCGATCGATCCGGGCGAAGGCCTCCTGGATGGCCGGCCGCTGCAGGCAGTCGACCGTCATCGGATGGGCCTTGCGTCCGAAACCGCGGACGCCGTCCGCGACCTCGGCCAGCGCCGCCTCCTGGATGTCGATCAGCACCAGGTCGGCCCCGTTGCGGGCCAGATGCAGGGCGGAGGCTCGGCCGATGCCGTTGGCGGCCCCCGTCACCACGGCCAGCCGGCCGCTCAGATCCGTATGCGTTGCCGCCGGTGCGATCATGCCCGTGTCGTCTCCCTTCAACCCAGCAACCCGCCGTCGACGGTGTGGACCGCGCCGGTGCAGTAGGACGCCTCGTCGCTCAACAGGAAGGCGACGAGGGCTGCGACCTCGTCCGGCCGTCCCGTCCTGGCGATCGGGCGGCCGGACGCCCCCCAGGGACCGGCGCCCGCCGTCCCGGCCAGGGTGTGGAACATCGGGCTTTCGATCGCCCCGGGGGCGACCGCGTTGACCCGAATGCCCTGCTCGCCATATTCGGCCGCGGCCGATGCGGTCAGGGCCACGACCGCGCGTTTCGAGGCCCCGTAGAGCGAGCGGTCGGCCCGGCCTTTGAGGGCGGCGACCGAGGCGAAATTGACCACGGCCCCGCCCTCGCCCTGCGCGATCATCTGGCGCAGGACATGTTTCATGACCAGGAACACGGCGCGGACATTGACGCGGTAGACGGCATCGAAATCCGCGACGTCGAGATCGACGATGCGGCCGGACGTGCCCAGAATGCCGACCGCGTTGGCGAGCAGATCGACCCGGCCGAAACGCGAGACGGCCGCCGCGACAGAGCGCGCGACCTCCGTCTCTTCGGCGAGATCGGCCGCGATGGCGTGCAGGGTCCCGCCGTCGCGGCCGGCCTGGAGACCGGCAAGCGCGGCCGCGTCGCGATCGATCGCCACCACCCGGCACCCTTCCGCCAGCAGCCGGTCGACCACCGCGACGCCGAGCGCCCCGGCGCCGCCCGTCACGAGGGCGACGCGTCCCGACAAACCCTTCAAGGCCATCTGGTTTCCACTCCGGTTGCGATGCCGCGGCCGGGCCTGGCGCCCGGGCCCGCGGTCATTCGATCACGAGCGCCTTGCCGGGCGTCGGGGGCCCGAGCAGATCCGCGCCCGGCACCTTGGCGTGGGCGGAAACCTGCCAGCCCGGTTCGCCGTCCTTCGGGCCGAGCTTGATCACGTTCACGTCGGCGACGACCTGATGGTCTTCCTTGCGGAACTTGATCCGACCCTTCGCGCTTTCGAACTCGATCGCCTCGAGCGCGCCGATCACCGCATCGGTGCCGGTCTGCCCGGCGGCCTTGATGGCGTTGGCGAAGGCGTTCAACGCCATGTGGGCCGGGCCGACATAGCCGCTCGGCATCTTGTCGCCGGTCCGCTTGACATACTCGTCGTAGAGGTCGCGGCTCGCCTTCACGTCCATATAGGCGTCATAGTACCAGTGCGTGCCGGACCAGAAATTGTCGGGCAGGTTCTGCTTCAGCACCCGGGCGAAGACCAGTTCGCCGCTCAGATCCATGAACACCTTGATCTTGCGCGTGAAGCCGAGCGGCCGCGCCTGCGTGATCATGGTCAGGAAGTCTTCGCCGGTCAGCGATTGATAGATGCCCTCGACCGGCTGGCGCATGACGGCCGAGATCTGGTTCTTGAAGTCGATCGCCCCGAACTTGAACAGAACCGGCTCGGAAATCTGCGGCGGCTTCTTGGCCAGCGCCGGATAGAAGGTCTTCAGCCCGGCCGAGTAGGAGCGCCACAAGGCGTGGCCGAACTCGACATCGGGCAGCATCCCGCCCCATTGGGTCAGATCGGGATATTGCTCCGCCGCAAGCCGGGCCTGGGCCTGGGCGCGCGTATAGGCGCTGTCGGTGATGCGGAAGAAGTTCCGATTGAAGGATTCGTGCGTCAGCGAATCCGCCACCGAGCCGATGGTGATCAGCGCCGCCTTGGAATCCGGCATGATGCCGGCGATCGCCAGGGCCGACGGGGTGTTGAGGCCGCCGACGAAGAGATTGATGCCTTCGCCCATCAGTTCCTTGGCGGCGGCGATGGCGGCGTTCGGGTTCGCCTTGTCGTCCCGGAAGACGATCTCGAGCTTGCGGCCGAGAAGCCCGCCCGCCGCATTGATCTGATCGGCGGCGATCTGGGCGGAGAGCTGGCAATCCGGCGCGTAGGTGGCCTGAGACCCGGTCAGCGGCAGCAGGACGCCGATGCGGATCGGGCCGGTGCCTTGAGCGAGAACGCGGCCGGGCGCGCCGAGCGCGGCGGCGCCGAGACCGGCGGCGCCGGCCAGAAGGCCACGGCGGGAGATGGTTGCGGACATGGTCGACCCTCGTGTCGGGCGCGCGTCGGCGCCGCGGGGGTGGTTTCCTCAAGGGGCCGTTCTTGAGCCGACGCCCTCGACCGAAACTCCATCACAGCAGGGCCGGGCTGTCAATTTTTTTGAATTCGATTTCGAAATATAATTCTCGCCAGCCACCCGGTCGGATGCGCCCGATTTCGGCGCCGCGAAGGGCGCGCACGGACGGCCGCCCGCGCCCGGAATGCTTTCAGCGGCAAGCGGTTCCGGGGACGGCCGTGCCGTCACACCGGCGGCCGGATCGGGGCGCCGGCGGGGCGTCAATGCAGCCTTGCGGCACGCGGGCAGCGCGGTCCCTTCAGGTCTCCCGGCGGATCGACCCGGCGAGACCGGAATCGCGGGCGGCCCGAAACGCCTCGCCGACATGGGACAGCTGATGGGTGTCGAAATGCGCCGCCAGCGCGGTGCGGAAGCCCTGGGCGTCGAGCGTCCGGTTGATGGAGCGCTTGACCAGGCGCAGCGCGAATGGCGGCGCGGCGGCGATCCGCGAGGCGAATTCCAGCGTCCGCGTCTCCAGTTCGGTGTCGGGCACCACCCGATTGACCATGCCGGCGGCCTCCGCCGCCTGGGCGCTCAGGCGCGAGCCGGTATAGAGAAATTCGCGAGCCTTGCGCGAGCCCAGCACCCAGGGATGCACCAGCACTTCCACGGCGGCCGCGCCGAGCGAATGGCAAACCGGATCGGCGAAGAAGGCGGTTTCGCTGGCGACGATCAGATCGCACATGTTGGCGACCATGAAGCCGGCGGCGATGCAGGCACCGCGGATCTCCGCAATCACCGGCTTGGGATGATCGAAGATGCGCAGGCAGTAATCGTAATAGTATCGGGATTCGAAATCCCACCGTTGCTCGACGGTGAAATCGGCCCGTTCGGCCTGGGCCTGCTTCAGATCGTGGCCGGCCGAGAAATGGGCGCCGGCGCCGGCCAGGATGACCACCCGGACCGTGTCGTCGTCCGCGGCGGCCGCGAAGGCGGCGTCGAGGCCCGCCAGCATCTCACGATTCTGGGCGTTGCGCGCCTCCGGCCGGTTCAGAACGATGCGCAGAACGGCATCGTGGCGCTCTGTCCGAATGAAGTCGGTCATGGTGTCGTCCCCTCTTGCGCGGTGCCGGCGCGATGGCCGGAAACGATAAGGCGCCGGGGGGCAGCAGGTCAATTTTCGAAATTGAATTCTTTTTCGAGTTCACGACCCTGCCGCGGTCTCCGTCCCGGGTCGCGGGCCGACGCCGTCGAAAAGCATCCGGACCGCCTGATCGGCGATCTGGTCGACCGACATGCGGCCGGGTTTGAACCATTCGATCGACCAGTTCATCATGCCGAGCAGCAGAAGGCGCAGAACGGACAGATCGACATCGGCCCCGATCACGCCTTCAGCCCGGGCCGCTTCGAAAAGCTCACGCCACAGGCCGGCATTGCGATCGAGCACTTCCAGGAAATGACGTTGGACCTTGTCGGGCAACTGGTCGAAAATTCTCATATGGGCGGACGTATAGTCGTTGTCCGAGAGCACAATCCTGAAATGACCATGGATCGCGGCGCTGATTCGGTCGCGCGCCGAGGCCCCGCCAGGCAGCTCGGCCATGGCATTGGTCACGTAGAGCGCCGTCTTTTCGTTGGCGATGCGCAGGACCTCGAAGACGATGGCCTCGCGCGAGTCGAAATAATAATAAATGCTGCTTGTCTGGGTGCGCGACTTGCGGGCGATGTCGCTCAGTCTGGCATGAGCGTAGCCTTTTCGGCGAAAGACGAAAGCGGCCGCATCCAGGATGCGCTGGCGCGTGGCTTCGGATTTCTTCAGCGCGGGTTTCGCGGGTGCTTTTGCTTTTCGGGGACGCGGCTCGCGGACCGGTGCACTATCGAGAGTCATAGGACGATTTCCAACCGTTTCGGGCCAATCCACTGGTGAAAGCATCCCATGCTATTGCCGAGCCGGCCTCCTGTGAATGTTCAAAGCGTGACAACCGCCGGCTTGCGGCGGTAGCGGAATGCCATCATGCCCGGCCTTCACGGCGGCCAATCGGGCGTGGAGGTCATCGGGCATAGATTTGGCGGACGGCGGCGCCATGCGCACGTGGATGGTCACGAACTCGACGATGGCCGCGAGGTAATCCCGATCGGCATCGTGGATTTCGAAGGCAAGATGCAGCCGCTTGTCGTCCAGATCGGCGAGGCGCGTCGTGACCAGGAGCCGGGTGCCGAGCTTCAACTCGCGGAAGTGGCGGATATGGGATTCAAGAACGAAGTTCGATTCCCCGGTGCGCTCGCGAAAGGCGACACCATAGTCCCACAGATCGTGGGCTTCGAGCGCGGCATTCTTGACGGCCAGAAGATAGTAGCAGGCGTTCATGTGGTCGTTGCCGTCGATCCAATCCGGTCCGACCGTCAAATACGAGCGCGGCATCCCAGTCTCTATGTGCACGACCGACTCCATGTCATTCGCAACGGGCTGCCGAAGAGGCGCACGGGACGGGACCGGCAGGTTCGCGCCCACGGCCCGGCCAGCCCGAAAACCCGGTCGGCTCGCCGTCGGACCGTCTCGACCCTCGCGTGCCCGCGCACGGCCCGCTCCCGTGTCGAACCGCGAATTCGGTAGACCGCCAAAGGGCGCCGGTCAATAATTTAGATTCTGAATTCATTTTCGATAAGAGGCGTTCGCCATCGACGGTCGACGATCCGCAGCGGCGGCCCGCCCGCCGCCTCGACCTCCGGGTCCGGAGGCGAGGGTTCCGGCGGAATCGGCCCGGAAAGGCCGGGCCCTGCCGGCGCGCGGGAGTGGACGGAGGGATCGACAGCCGTCACGGGAGCGCGGTCCGACCGTCATCCGCGGTCGGACCGAAGCCGATTGCGTGGGCGGCAGGCTTGCCTCTACGACCGCCGTCAGATGTCGGCCCGCATGACGTAGCGGCGCATCACGTCCCGGATCACGGCAAGCCGCGCCTCGGCCTCCTCGGGCTTATGGATGTCGCGGCCGAAGGTGATGGCGACCGTATAGGCGCCGGCGACGCTGAACCAACACAGGCTGGAGAGCGAATGCCAGACATCGACCGGATCGAGACCGGCGCGGAACAGGCCGGCCTTTACGCCGCGATCCAGAAGATTGGTGACGATCTCGATCAGCGTAGCGACGCCGAGCTCCTCGCGCGAGACGGCCTTCAAATTCTCGCCGCGATGCAGGTTCTCGATCCCGACCAGCGTCAGGAAGTCCGGATTGTTCAGGTAGTAGCGCAGGGTGAAGCCGCACATTTCGTCCAAGGCCGCGACGGGATCGTCCGGGAAGCGGAACTCCGCTTCAAGGTTGCGCAGGCGCCGGTAGGCCTGGACCAGAACCTGACGGAAGAGCAGTTCCTTGCGCTCGAAATGCCGGTAGACCAGCGCCTTGTTGACGCCCGCCGCCTTGGCGATGTTCTCCATGGTGGCGCCGGCAAGGCCGTTGGCGACGAACTCCGCCTCCGCCGCAGCCAGGATCGCCTCGCGGGTCCTGCCGGTCCGCTCCTCGTAACTCGCCATGCGCTTCTCCGATGCGGTCACCGGGACTCCATTCGAGACGATCGTCGCGCGATCTTGGGCAAGTTCGGTCCGACCGGATGGCTTCATCGAAGTCGGACAGGCTCTGGTGGTGATAGAATTCGTGGCTCGGATTCACGAGACGGATGAGTACCATCCGTCTCGATCGAACCCCTAGCAGATTGCTGAAAAACGCGTCGGAACGCGATCAGACGCGGCCCGTTTCAACTCTGTCATCCCCGGGCTTGTCCCGAGGATCCAGACTTTTCAAGGACTTAGCCATCGCACGGGATCCCCGGGACAAGCCCGGGGATGACAGAATGGCGGGTTCGGATTGATTTTCAGCAGCCTGCTCGTGGTCAAAGAGTGAGTGGCTCGGATTCACGAGACGGATGAGTACCATCCGTCTCGATCGAACCCCTAGCAAGGCCAACGGGTCTTTGGGAACCGTCGGCCGGCCGGAGGGGATCGCCCGTTCAGCCGTCCTTCGTGCCCCAGCCGCCGCCGCCCGGCGTCTCGACCGCCACCACCTCGCCGGGCTTCAGCGTGAGCGATCCTTTGCCCGGCAGGGCACGCCGGCTTCCGGCCGCGTCCTCCATCCAGTTGAGGCCGGTCGCCCCGTCGCCGCCGCCATGAAGGCCGTAGGGGGCGAAGATGCGCCGGTCGGTCTGCAGCGAGACGCGCGCCTCGTGGTCGAGGATGCGCAAGGCGCGCACGATGCCTTCGCCGCCCGGATGGCGGCCCGGCCCCGCGGAGCCTTGGCGCAGTTCGTAGCGCTCGACCCGGAACGGATAGCTGATCTCCAGGGCCTCGATGGGCGTGTTGAGGGTGTTGGACATGTTGGCATGGACGCCGCTCATGCCCGGACCCATCGGCCGCCCGCCCTGGCCGCCGCCGATCGTCTCGATATAGGTGTAGGGCTTGCCGTTGCGCGGGTCGCGCCCGCCGATGCCGATCAGGTTCATGGTGCCCTGGCTGGCCGCGGCGATCCGGTCCGGCGCGAACTGGGCGAAAACCTTCAGCACCGTGTCGGCCAGGCGCTGCGTCGTCTCGGTATTGGCGGCGCAGACGGCCGCCGGGCGGCGCGCATCCAGGAAGGAGCCCTCGGGCACGCGGATCTCGACCGGCCGCATGACCCCGGCATTGGGCGGCAAGGTCGGGTCCATCAGAATCTTGATCGAATAGAAGACGGCGGAATGCACCATCGCCTGCACGGCGTTGATGTTGCCGCGCCGGAGCGGGGCCGAGCCGTCGAAGTCGAAGATCATGCGATCGGGACGAAGCTCGACCTTCAGCCGGATCGGAACGGGATCCGGATCGGCGCCGTCGTCGTCCAGGCAATCCTCCGCCGACCAGGTTCCGGCCGGGAGCTCCCCGAGCCGCTTCAGCATGCGTCGCTCGGTATAGTCCAGGATGGCGTCCATGCCGGCTTCGAGCCCGTCGGCGCCGAACCGATCGGCCATGTCTTCGACCCGCCGGATGCCGATGCGCAAGGCCGCCAGTTGCGCATTGATATCGCCCCTGCGCTCCTCGGGCGTGCGCACATTGGCGAGTACCATCGCCATGATGTCGCGCTGCTCGACGCCCTGCCGGTACAGGAGGACCGGCGGGATGATCAGGCCTTCCTGGTAGATTTCGGTCGAGCGGCCGGGCATCGAGCCCGGCTCCATGCCGCCCACGTCGGAATGATGCGCCCGGCTCGCTACATAGGCGACCGTGCGGCCCGCGACGAAGACCGGGGCGATCAGGGTGATGTCGGGCAGATGCGCGCCGGCCAGATAGGGATCGTTGACGATCACCACGTCGCCGTCCTGGAGCGGGTCGATCAGCGCCAGGGTCGGCCCGACCGCCTTCAGCATCGAGCCCAGATGGACCGGGACATGTTCGGCCTGGGCGACCAACTGCGCGCGCGCATCGAAGATGGCACAGGAGGCGTCCATGCGTTCCTTGATGTTGGGCGAGAAGGAGGTGAGCTTCAGGACCACCCCCATTTCCTGGGCGGTCGCTTCCAGCGCATTCTTGAGGACTTCCAGGCGGATCGGGTCGAAGTCGGTCATTGGGCGACCTCCACGATGAGGCTTCCGGACGGATGGACGGTGAGGGTGTCGCCGGGATAGACGACCGTCGTGGCCGAGATTTCCTCGATCACGGCAGGGCCGCGGATCACGTCGCCGGCCTTCAGCCCGTCGCGGCGATAGACCACGGCCTCGTGCAGCGTCACCGGCGCGGTCGGGTCGAAGGGCTCGAAATGGACGGCCCGCGTCCCTTTCACGGCTTCCGCCGCCGGGCTCCCGGTGCCGGCCGCCAGCGTCGGCAGGACCGGCTTGTCGATCCGGCCGATGCCGGTGACCACGAAGCCGACGATCTCGATCGGCGCCGAGGGGTCGGCATGGCCGAAGCGGGCGCGATGCGCCGCGTGGAACCGGTCCGGCAGACCGGCCCAGAACTCCGCGGTCTCGATGTCGACCGGAATCGGCAGGTCGTAGCTCTGGCCGACATAGCGGATGTCGATCTTGACCTCGATCCGGCGCCGGTGCGCCGGAACGCCGTCGGCCTCCAGATGGCGCACCGCGCGATCGACCTGGGCGCGGATGGCCGGCAGGGCGTCGGACACGCCATCCGGACGCCAGCGGGCGATGCGGGTTTCGGCGAAGGTGTGGTGCAGGTCGGAGATCAATTGCCCGAGGGCGCACAGGATGCCGGGCGTCGGCGGCACCATGACGCGCGGCATTCTCAATTCGCGCGCGACCGGGCTGCCGTGCATCGGACCGGCCCCGCCGAACGGCACCAGCGTGAAGTCGCGCGGATCGTAGCCCCGTTCCACCGAGACGACGCGGATGCCGCGCACGATGTTGGCATGGGCGACGCGCAGGATGCCGGCCGCCGCCGCGACGAGGTCGAGGCCGAGCGGCTCGGCGATGGTCCGGGCGATGGCGGCGCGGGCGGCCTCCACGTCGAGACCGAGATCGCCGCCGAGGCGGGATTCGCCGTCGAAGCGACCGAGCACCAGATTGGCGTCGGTCACGGTCGGGCGGGTGCCGCCGCGACCGTAGCAGACCGGGCCCGGTACGGCTTCCGCACTCATCGGCCCGACCCGGAGGGCGCCGCCCTCGTCGATCCAGGCGATCGATCCGCCGCCCGCCCCGATCGCGTTGATGTCGATGACCGGCAGGCGGATCGGCACGGTCTCGAGCGTGTTGGTGCGGGTGATCTCCGGCCGGCCCTTGCGGATCAGGCTGATATCCGTGCTGGTGCCGCCGATGTCCATCGTGATGATATCGTCGATCCCGGCGAGACCGGCCACATGGGCGCTGGCTACCACGCCCCCGGCCGGGCCGGACAGGACGGTATGGACCGGCTTCAGCCGGGCGCTTTCGACGCTCATCAGACCGCCGGCCGCATCCATCACCATGACCGGGCGGTCGCCGGCCAGGCCGAGGCCGTCCTCGGCATCGGCCAGGAGCGTGCCGAGCGAGGCGAGGTAGTCGTGCATCACGGGGCGCAGATAGGCGTTCAGGACCGTGGTGCTGGCGCGCTCGTATTCCCGGAATTCGCCATTGACCTCGGTCGAGATGCAGACCGGCACGCCGGGCAGCAGCGCTTCCAGGATGGCCTGGGCCCGTCTCTCGTGGGCCGGATTGGCATAGGAGTGCAGGAACAGGATCGCGACGGCTTCGACCTTGCGGGCGGCCAGTTCCGCCGCCACGGCACGGACCCCCTCCTCGTCGAGGGGTTCGATCTCGACGCCGCCGGGGCCGAGGCGGCCGGCCACGGTGAGGCAGAGTTCCTGCGGCACGAGCTGTGCGGGGCGCACCACGGAGAGATCGAACAGGGTCGGCCGATTCTGGCGGCCGATCAGCAGGAGGTCGCGAAAGCCGCGATTGGTGACGAAAGCGGTGAGCGCGCCCTTGCGCTGGATCACCGCATTGGTGGTGGTCGTCGTCCCGTGGCCGACATAGCCGACATCGCGTCCGTCCGCCCCGGCCAGCGCGATGGCGCGACGCAGCCCGTCGACGGTGCCGCGCGCGCGGTTCTTCGGGGTCGTCGAGACCTTCGAAACCGTAATGGTTCCGGTCCCTTCGTCATACGCGATGCTGTCGGTGAACGTGCCTCCGACATCAGAAGCCACCCGCAGTCGACCGGCCATGTCGCATCCTTCGCTATAACTATAACGTTAGCGTTACAATTGAGCACGAGGAACCGCGCCGGTAAAGGGGGCACCGACGCCGACCGGACATGGAGGCCGGAGGCGCCCGGCTGACGCGCGCCGGGACCCGGGCCGCCGATCGCCTCTGTCAGGCCGCCGCACGGTCGGAACGGGTGCAGAGCCCCGCTCATCTCTCGAGCCGCGGCACGCAGCGCCTGTCGGCGAGCGCGGCCGGGACGGCGGCGAGGGCATCGATCCGCCTGCCGTCCTGGACCGGTCGCTTCATGTCGGGCCCGTCGACGTGTCGGCCGGCAGTTGGACGGTGAAGACCGAACCGACGCCGGGCGACGACGTGGCCGTGATCGTTCCTCCGGCCTGGCTGACCAGCGAATAGGAGATGGACAGGCCCAGGCCGGTTCCCTGCCGGGCCTTGGTGGTGAAGAAGGCATCGAAGATGCGCGGCAGCGTGTCCGGATCGATGCCGAGGCCGGTATCGGACACCGTGATCGACACGGCCGGCCCATCCCGCCAGATCGTGTCGTGGGTGGCGATCGACAGGATGCCGCCGTCCGGCATGGCATGGATCGCGTTGACGAACAGGTTGATCAGCACCTGCTGCAGGTCGGTCCGGTTCATGGCGATCCAACCGGCGGCCAGGTCGAGGCGGCGGATTTCGATCTCCGCCCGGGCAAGACTGTGGCGGACCAGCAGGAGGCTGTCGGTGATCACGTCGGCCGGCCGGTAGGCGCCCGAGCTCTCGGCGAATTCCGCCGGGCGGGCGAATTGCAGGAGCTTGCCGACGATCAGGTCGATCCGGTGGACCTGCTCGTCGATCAGCCCGAATTCCGTGCCGACCGGATCGGCGGCGGCACCGAGGATCTCCCGGGCGACGTCCAGATTGCCCTGGATGACCGCGACCGGATTGTTGATCTCGTGCGCGACCCCGGCCGTGATCTCGCCGATGGCCGCCAGCTTCTCCGACATGACCAGTTGCTGCTGCGTCTCGGCGAGCCGCTGGTTGGCCGCGCGCAGCTCGCGGGTGCGCAGGTCGACGCGGCGGTCGAGTTCCTCGGCCCATTCGCGCAATTCGCGGTCGCGCGCCTGGAGGCTGTCGAGCAGCCCGTCGAAGTGATGCGCGAGCCGGCCGATCTCGTCGCGGTTGGCGACATGCCCCGTGCGGGCGCCGAGATCCCCGGCCTCGACCTGCTCGATGGTCGCGTCCATCCGCTCGATCGGACTGAAGATGGCGCGCGCCCAGCGCAGGAAGACCGGGATCGACAGGGCCGCGACGACCAGGAAGGCCGCGACGACGGCCGCCACGAAGGCCATCTTCTGCAGGCGGAACGGCTTTTCGAGAAAGCCGACATAGAGCATGCCGATGCGGCGGCCGCTGCCGTCGGCGATCGGCTCGTAGGCGGAGATGTACCAGTCGTTGACCACGAAGGCGCGGTCGAGCCAGATGCGGCCCTCGTCCAGCACCGCCCGCCGCACCGCGGCCGAGACGCGGGTGCCGAGCGCGCGCTGCCCCTCGAAGAGCCGGACATTGGTCGAGATGCGCACGTCGTCGAGAAACAGGGTGGCGGTGCCGCGGCTCCCCTCCGGAAGGCTGGCATCCTTGTAGACGAGATCGTTCATCGTATCGATGAAGTCGAGATTCTGATTGAGAAGCCGTCCGCCCGCCAGCGCACCGGGCGTGCCGTCCGGCAGCCGCACCGGCACCGCCGACAGGATGACCATGCCGCGGGTCTCGGCGAGCCGGTCCGTCGGGACCGCGTTCGGCGTGTCGACCAGATCGATGCGCGCCCGCGCCTCGCTGCCCGGTGCGGCCCGCGCCAATTCGGCCGCTTCCATGATGTCGATCTCGGTGCCGGCGCGCCCCGCCAGCGCACCGGCCAGGACCGGGTGCCGCGGCAGGGTGCCGCCCGGATCCTCCGCGCCGCCGCCGACGACGAGCCGACCATCCGCACCGACCAGATGCAGGAAATCGAAGCCGAGTTCCGCCCGCCGCCGGGCTAGGAACTGCCGCGTCGCGGCCGCATCCGGGGCCTCGAGGACGCGCGCGAAAGCGGTGCTGTCGGCGAGCGCATGCAGGGTCTCGTCGCTGCGCTCCTTGAGACGCTCCAGATATTGCCGGGCGATGGTCAGGTCGCCATTGACCTTGACGATCAGCAGGCGGTCGAACCCCGACGCCCACCATCCGACCACGAGCAGGAGCAGGAGCGGCAGGACCAGGACCGTCGGCAAGAGCGCGATGGCGATCAGCCGGATGCGCACCGAGAGGCCGCGGCGCGCGCCCGCACTCGGCCCGGGTTCGCGGTCACGCATTCCAGACGGCCACTTTCCGGTCCAGCGTCTTGCGCGAGACGCCGAGCCGCCGGGCCGCTTCCGCCTTGTTGCCGCCGACGGCTTCGAGCACCGCCAGGACATGGTTCTTCTCGATCGCCTCCAGCGTCTCCTCGCTGGCCGGCCGGCGGCGCGTCGCACCGGCCACGAGGTCGCCGGGAAAGCTGCCGATGATCAGAGACCGCTCGATCACGCTGCGCAGCTCGCGCGCATTGCCGGGCCAGCGGTAGGTTTCCAGGTCGGACAGCACCTCGGGGGTCAGGGCCAGCGGCGGCATGCCCAGCCGTTCGGACAGATCCGACATGAACAGGCGCGCCAGCGGCTCGATATCCTCGATCCGGTCGCGCAGCGGCGGGATCGGGATCGACAGCACGTTGAGCCGATAGAACAGATCCTGGCGGAAGCGCCCGGCGGCGACCGCGGCGGGCAGTTCGGCATTGGTGGCGGCGACCAGGCGGATGTCGATCGGCGCCTCGCGCTCGGCACCGACCGGACGGACGCGCTTGTCCTCGATCACGCGCAACAGCTTCGACTGCATGGCGAGCGGCAGTTCGCCGATCTCGTCCAGGAACAGCGTGCCGCCCTGCGCATAGGAGAAGAGCCCCTCGCGCGCCGCCGTCGCGCCCGTGAAGGCGCCCTTCAGGTGGCCGAACAGTTCGCTCTCCAGCATGTCGGGCGGGATCGCCGCGCAGTTGACCGGCACGAAGGGCTTGTCGGCGCGCGGCGAGCCGAAATGCAGGGCGCGCGCGGTGACCTCCTTGCCGGTGCCGGATTCGCCGGTGATCAGGACCGTGGTCGGCAGCGGCGCGGCCCGCGCAACGACCGCCCGCAACTGAACGATCGCGGCCGAGCGTCCGACGATGCCGCCGGTGCCGGCCGAGGTGACCGGCTGGGCGGCCAGCTGCCGCCGCAGGACGAAATTCTCGCGGCGCAGCCGGGCGCGGTCGAGCGCGCGGGCGACCGCATTCAGGATCTGGTTGGCGCGCGCCGGCTTCAGGACGAAGTCGCTGGCGCCGGCGCGCAGGGCCTGGATGGCGGTTTCGAGATCCGCAAAGGCGGTGATCAGAACGACCTCGCCGAAGAAGCCGCCCTGGCGCAGTTCGCCCAGCCACTCGATCCCGGTCCGGCCGGCCATCACATTGTCGAGGATCACGAGATCGAAGGGCGCCGCGTCGATCAACCGCTGGGCCGCGACCGTGTCGGCCGCCTCCTCGACCCGCCGACAGCGCGGCGCCAGCATGCGCATCATGAAGTTGCGCATGCCCGGCTCGTCGTCGACGATCAGGATGCTGGCCGCGGCGAGCAGCGGGCTGAAGGCCTCGTCCGCCTTGCCGGCGGGTTCGCTGACGATCGATCTGTCCATGCCGGTTCCTGGCTGGCCGCCCCGGGGCGAGCCGCATCGTCCGGCAGAAGGACGGCACCTGCAACGGCCTCGGCCGTGCCGGACCGCCCCCCGCCGGACCGACAACCCTCAATGGAACAGAACGACCGCCTTCTGCAAGGTGATCCACACGCCCCACAGCAGCGGCAGGCCGACCGCCGCCCAGGCGAGGCCGACCACGACCAGGGAGGCCGACCCCATTCCGGCGACCGACGGATCGCGGCGGACGCCGCCGGCGGCGCCGGCCTTGCCCTCCTCCAGGAAGTCCTCGAAATCGGCATGGACGCCGGATTCGCGGGCCGCGACCGCGGCGGCGGATGTCTTGCGCAGCCGCGCCACATCCGCATCCGTCATGTAGTGCCGCTCGGCGACGGCCCGGACCAGAAGGTTGCAGACGAGGCCGAGGACGAGCAGGCCGGCCATGATGTACATGGTCTGGTCATAGGCTGCCTCGCGCGGGATGCCGGCCGCAAGCTGGAATTCGCGCAGGTAGTTGACCAGCACCGGGCCCAGCACGCCGGCGGTGGCCCAGGCGGTCAGCAGCCGGCCGTGAATCGCGCCGACCATGTGGGTTCCGAACATGTCGGCCAGATAGGCCGGCACGGTCGCGAAGCCGCCGCCATACATCGACAGGATGATGCAGAAGAACAGCACGAACAGCAGCACGCTGCCCTGGTGGGCGACGGTCGGGACCGAGGCATAGAGCACCAGGCCCAGGATGAAGAAGACCGAATAGGTCGCCTTGCGGCCGATCTTGTCCGAGAAGGACGCCCACAGGAAGCGGCCGGCGATGTTGCACAGGCTGAGGAGACCGGTGAAGCCGGCCGCGATGGCGGCGATCTGGCCCTTCTGCACCGCCGACAGTTCGGCGAACTTCACGTCGACGCCGATCAGCTTGCCGCCGAACACCTCCTGCAGCATCGGCGAGGCCATGCCGATGACGCCGATTCCGGCCGAGACGTTGAGGCACAGCACCGCCCAGATCAGCCAGAATTGCGGGGTCTTCCAGGCGATGTCGAGATGCACGTGGCGGCTGGTGACCATCGCGTTGGTGCTGGCCGCCGGTGGGGTCCAGCCGGCCGGCTTCCAGCCCTCGCGCGGCACCCGATAGCCGAGCGCGCCGCCGATCATGAACACGAAATAGATCGCCGCCATGGCCAGGAAGGTCTCGGTGACGCCGACCGAGGTCGGCGTGGCGAAGTGCTTCATCAGCATGTCGGCGAGCGGGGCGCCGATCATCGCACCGCCGCCGAAGCCCATGATGGCCATGCCGGTGGCCATGCCGCGACGGTCCGGGAACCATTTGATCAGGGTCGAGACCGGCGAGATGTAGCCGAGCCCGAGGCCGATGCCGCCGATCACGCCCGAGCCGATCCAGAGCATCCAGATCTGGTGCAGCTTGACCCCCAGCGCCGAGATGACCAGTCCGCCGCACCAGCACAGCGCGGAGACCAGTCCCGCCTTGCGCGGCCCGGCCGTTTCCAGCCATCCGCCGAACACGGCTGCCGAGCACCCGAGAAAGACGAAGAACAGGGTGTACATCCACCCCAGCATGGAAATCTGCCAGTCGCAGCCGGTGGCGAAGATCGTCTGCACGAAGCTCATGTCGGCCGGGCAGGCGACCGGCGCCGTCACCCCGACCGCGCGCGACAGCGGCAGCCAGAACACGGAAAAGCCGTAGGCCATGCCGATGCACAGATGGATGGCGAGCGCGGCCGGCGGCACGAGCCAGCGGTTAAAGCCGGATCGCGCGACGGTGCGCTCCCGGCTGAGAAAGGACGGCGAATAGACCGCAGCGACGGACATCGATGTTTCCTCCGAGCTTTTTTCTTGGTTGGCCCGGATCGTCGAACGCCGGGCCCCGCTCGCACGGAGCAAGCCGCAGGCCAGGGTTCGTCGGCAGGATGTCCCCGGAGCATTTGCCGACAGGACGGGATCGTCCAATCGATGAGGAAATGGCTCGGATTCAAGGACTTGAGCCGGTCCTTTCCGGTCGGATCGATTCGCTCTGACCGGGACGGGCGCCAGGCCGAGCGCGGCGGCGGACGGACATTTTGTCCAGGTGACGAGGCCCGGTCCGTCCTGCCGGGACATTTTGGCCCGTCGCCGGGGCGAGCGATCGGCCGGTGTCGGATCGGCTGGTCCGATGGTCGCGCAGGCGCGCGGGGAGCCCCCATCACGGTCCGCGATGCCGATCGGCGACGGCTCGAAGCCTCGGCCGCCGACCGCCGGTCGCCGGTCGCACCACGCCGCAACGGCGCGTCTGGCGGCAGGGGGTGGGGATCAGGCCTCGGGGGTCGCGGCGGCGGGGCGGGTCGGCTCGCGCTGGATCAGGATGCTGATCAGGGCGAGCAGGCCGGAGCCGAGGATCAGGAACAGCGAGACGGCGTTCAGGACCGGGGTGGAGCCCCCCTTCACCATGCGGTCGTACATGGTGATGGTCAGCGGCGCGTCGGAGCCGACCAACATCAGGGTGGTGTTGAAATTCTCGAAGGAGACCAGGAAGGCGACCAGGAAGCCGGCGACGAGGGCCGGGCGCAGGAAGGGCAGCGTCACCGTGGCGAGCACCCGGGCCCGGCCGGCGCCGAGATTGAGCGCGGCCTCCTCCAGCGCGCCGTCGAGCTTGCGCAGGCGGGCGGCGATGACCAGCGTGGTGATGGTGGTCAGGAAGGAGAGCTGGCCGAGCACCACCAGGACGAGGCCGGGCCTGAGGAAGGTCAGTTCGAGGTCGAGCCGCTCTTCCAGCGTATTGGCGATCGAGCTGGCGAAAACCAGGATCGAGATGCCCAGGATGACGCCGGGGATGACCAGCGGGATCACCATCAGGACGAAGAGGACGCGCTTGCCGGGAAAGTCCTTGCGCTCGAACAGGAAGGCGTTGGTGGTGCCGATCGCGGTCGCGGCGGTGGCGACGACCAGACCGACGACGAGGGAATTCGCCAGGCCGACCAGGAGCCGCCGGTCGTGGAACATGCCGAGCCTGGGTTCGGCGGCGCCGAAGAACCAGTCGAGCGTGAAGCCGCGCCAGGGCAGCGCGGCGAATTCGGAATCGTGGAAGGCGAAGACGCAGGCGGCGGCGAGCGGTGCGACCAGATAGACGAAGAACAGCACCACGTAGCCGCCATAGCAGGCCCGGAGCAGAGCGGAGCGGGGTTCGGCGGCGTTCATGGGGCGATCACCTCCGGGCCACGGTGGTGGCCAGCTGCTGGCCGGTCAGGCGCAGGCCGATCCACACCACGAGGGACGTGAAGACCAGGAGCGAGACGCCGAAGGCGGCGCCGGACTCCCAGTTGAACCGGGTGATGAACTGGTCGTAGATCTGTTCGGTGAACCACATGCTGGTCTTGCCGCCGAGCAGGACGGGGGTCAGATAGCTGCCCGCCGTCAGCATGAAGACGATGATCGAGCCGGACACGATGCCGGGCATCGCGTAGGGCACGACGATGCGCCTGAGGACGGTCAGGCGCGAGCCGCCGAGGTTGAAGCCGGCCTCGATCAGGCTGTCGTCCATGCCGTCGAGGGTGGAGACCAGCGGCACGATCATGAACAGCACGACCGTGTAGACGAGGCCGACCACCACGGTGGCGTCGTTGTAGAGCAGTTCGACCGGTCCGGCGGCGAGGCCGAGCGCCTGCAGGGCACTGGAGACGATGCCGGTCTCGCGCAGGAGAACGATCCAGCCGAAGGCGCGCACGAGGTCGCTGACCCAGAGCGGGACCAGGCAGAGCAGCAGCAGCGCCGCGCGGGAGCGGGCGCGCGCCACCTTGGCGATGTAGAAGGCGACCGGGAAGGCGACCAGCAGCGCCAATGCCGTGACCAGAAGCGACATCACCGCCGTGCGCATCAGCGTGTTCAGGTAGATCGGCTCCTTCAGGAAGGCGATGTAGTTGCCGAGGCCGTATTCGAACATGCGCGGCGCGACCTTCTCGCGCAGCGACAGAAGCACGACCCCGGCATGGGGCAGCACGATCAGGAGTCCGATCCACATCACGAAGGGCGTCAGCAGGAGGATCAGCGCCAGGCGGTCGGCGTCGCGCGTCTTCATGGCGCCGCGGCCCCGGCCAGGAAGCATCGGGCCCGTTCGGCCGGCCAGGCGACCTCGACGGTTTCGCCCTGCGCGATGCCGGCGGCAGCACCCGATTGCGGCAGATCGGCCTCGACGATATGGCCGGCCGCGGTGCGGACGAGAAGCCGACTGGCGGCGCCGTTGAACAGGATGCTCTCCACGGTCCCCGACAGGCGGTTGACCTCGCCGCCGTCGACCGTTCCGGCCGCGCCGCGCCGGACCTCGATCGCCTCCGGCCGGACGAAGACCGCGATGCGGTCGCCGACCGCGGGATGGCGCGAAGGCTCGGCCCAGCGGCCGAGCATGGCGTCGCCGGAGGTCGTCGCGAAGGCGATCCGGTCGCCCTCGGTCCGCACCACGGCGGCGTCCCAGCGGTTGGTATCGCCGACGAAGCCCGCCACGAAGGCGGTGGCGGGCGCATGATAGAGGTCCTGCGGCGTGCCGATCTGCTCGAATCGGCCGTGATTCATCACCGCCACGCGATCGGACATGACCAGCGCCTCCGACTGGTCGTGGGTGATGTAGAGGAAGGTGGTGTTGAATTGATGCTGCAGGAGCTTCAGTTCGATCTTCATCCGCTCGCGCAGCTTCAGATCCAGGGCGCCGAGCGGTTCGTCGAGCAGCAGCACGTCCGGTTCCAGCACCATGCAGCGCGCGATGGCGATACGCTGCTTCTGGCCGCCCGACAGCTGGTGGACCTGCTTCTCGGCGACGCCGGGAAGCCCGATGCGGTCGAGCACCGCGGCGACGCGGCGGCGGATCTCCTCGCGCCCCATGCCGCGGCAGCGCAGGCCGTAGGCGATGTTCTCGCCCACATTCATCATCGGGAACAGGGCGAGGTGCTGGAACACCATCTTGACGTTGCGGCGGTTCGGCGGCGTGTCGACCACCGAGCGGCCGTCGATCCGGATGTCGCCACCGCTCGGATCCTCGAAGCCGGCGATCATCCGCATCAGCGTGGTCTTGCCGCAGCCGGACGGGCCGAGGATCGAGAAGAAGGATCCGCCCGGCACCGAGAAGGACACCCCGTCGACGGCGAGGAAGCGGCCGAAGCGCTTGGACACGTCCTGGCAGGCGAGGTCTGAAGGCATCGGGCTCCCCGGTTTCGGCCGCGGCGGCAGCGCCGCGACCCTGGCTCGGTGTGTCGATGATGATGCGCGGCCGATGCCGAGCGCGACGGCGTCGGCCGGGGCCCCGACGGGCCGGATCACTTCGCGGTGGCGGCCTTGATGCGCTCCAGGGTCTTGCCCTCGATATCCTCGACGCCGGGCTGGATCACCGCCGCCCACTTGATGTTGGCGATGTCGGCATCCGTGAAGGCCGCCTTGATGGCTTCCTTCTTGTCGGCCGGCATGACGTCGATGCCGCCCTTGACGGCGGTGACGGCGCCCGTCTTGGCGCCCATCAGGGCCGCGATCTCGGGGCGGGTGACGAAGTTGATCCACTTGTAGGCGGCATCGTCGGCGCGGCCCTTCCGGGGCAGGGCGAAGCTGTCGATCCAGCCGACCGCGCCGCTCTTCGGCGGCACGTAGACGATGTTCTTGTTCTGGGCGAAGATCTTGTAGGCGGTGGAGTCCCAGGTGTCGGAGGCGACCGCCTCGCCGGAGAGCATCATGGCGGACAGGTCGTCGCCGCCGCGCCAGTAGGCCTTGACGTTGTCCTTGCAGGCGATCAGGCGGTCGGCGACCTTGCTCATGATCTCCTGGTACTTCTTCAGGTCGCCATAGGCCGCATAGGGATCTTCGCCCATCGCGAAGGCGCTGCCGACCAGGATGGTGCGGGCGAGCCGCATCGAGGTGCGGCCCTTGTATTTCGGGTCGCACAGGTCGAGCCAGTCCTTCAGGTCCGGGGCCTTGGTCTTGTCGACCATGATGCCGGACGTGCCCCAGAGATGCGGCACCGCGTAGACCTTGCCGTCGATGCTGGTCGAGGCGACCACACGGTTGAACATGATCGGGTCGAAGCGGCCGGTTTCGATCTTCGACAGGTCGAGCGGCTTGTAGATGTCGAACTCGACATGAGCCGCCTTGATGCGGTTGAAGCCCGGCTGGGCGAGATCGAAGCCGCTGCCGCCGGTGGCGCGCAGCTTGGCGATCATCTCCTCATTGTTGGAGAGGGTCACCTCGACCTTGATGTCGGAATATTCCTTCTCGAAGGCCTTGATCACCTCGTCGGAGGCGTAGCCGCCCCAGGTGAGGAGCCGCAGCGTCTCGGCGCCGGCCGGCAGGGCGACCGAGACGACCGAGAGGGCGGTGGTCGCGGCGAGGATGAAGAGATGCCGTTTCATGACTTCGTCTCCTGTCTGTCGGCGGCCTCCGGGCCGGGGATTCGGGACCCGGCGGCCCGGCGGTTCCTGCCGGGGCGGCGGCGGCCCGAGGGTTCGTTCAGAGCATGCTGACCTGATGGGTGGCGCGGGCGAGCCATTCGGGGGCGATCTCGACGCCCCAGCCGGGCTCGGCCGGGATGGTCACGTGACCGTCGACGACCCTGTAGGGGTCGTTGCGGTAGAGGCCGTACTGCCAGGGATAGTAGTCGGCCTCCTCGATGGAGAACTCGAGATAGGCGCCGGCATTCTCCAGGGCGCCGAGCAGATGCATGGTGAACAGCGTCACCATGCCGAGATTGGCGCTGTGCGGCGTGCAGGGGAGGCCGGCATCGGCGGCCATGCGGGCGACCCGCAGGGTGCGGACGATGCCGCCGATGTAGCAGACATCGGGCTGGACGATGTCGACCGCGCGCATGCCGATCATCTGCTTCCAGACCGGCATGAAGCAGTCCTGCTCGCCGCCGGTCACGTCGATATCGAGCGCGTCGCGCACCGCCTTGGTCTGCTCGAGCTCCCAGTAGGGGCAGGGTTCCTCGAAATGGACGACGCCGTGATCCTCCAGCATGCGCCCGACTTCGATCGCGCGGCCGGGCGAATAGCAGCTGTTGGCATCGACCAGGAGGGTGGCGTCGTCGCCCAGGGCGCGGCGCACCGCGGGCACGATCGCCTCGGTGCGGCCGGGCCATTCGTCCTGGTCGTGGCCGTATTCGGCGCCGACGCGGAACTTGAAGGCGTCGAAGCCATGGGCGTCGCGCAGGCGGAGGAAGCGCTCGGCCTCGGCCTCGGGCGTGATGTCGCGCTTCATCGAAGACGCGTAGGTCCTGAGCCGGCCGGGCGTGCCGCCGAGCAGCTCGCAGACGCTCCTGCCGGCGACCTTGCCGGCCAGATCCCAGAGTGCGGTCTCCAGGCCGCAGGTGGCGCGGCAGAGATAGGAGCCCGGGAACTTGTGCTCCTTCTCCGGGATCATGTCGACGATCGCTTCGATGGCGGTGGCGTCCAGACCGAGGGTCCAAGGCGCCACCTGCCGGTGGACGATCTGGCAGGTGATGTCGGCATTGTAGGTGGAGACCTGGCCCCAGCCGACATCGCCGGTGTCGGCGGTGACCTTGACGAAGCCGACGAAACGGTCGGCAAAGGTCTCGATGCAGGCGATCTTCATGGCGGCCGGGCTTCCTGACCAGGATGCGGACAGGTGCCTAGGGCTAGGCCAACAATGGTCTCATGAGGAGGGCCATTCCAAAGCCCTTTGGCAGACCATTCCGCCGAAGCCGGCCGCCACCGGCGCGGTCGGCGGTGACCTTGCCCCCAATTTGCCATCGCTCATAGCCGGACTCTGTTCTGTTTCTGGCGGCCTTGGGATCGGGTTGCAAACGCGTTCGGGGTTGGGCCGGCGGCGCGGTCCCGGATGCGTTCCCGGTTGCTCGATGGTGCGATCTCCGGCGATAAATCTTTGTGCTGGCCAAGAAGAGGGTCCCGGTCGTGAAGCCAAGGGCTACGAGGCGAGGTCATGGGACGGTCGATTTCCGTGCGGCTCTGCCGATGGATCAGATCACGCCGCTGGCTGTTCGCGAGCGGCTGTCGTTCCGGCTGCGCAAGATGATCGGGCCGGGCGGGCGCATGACCCTCGCGGAGGCCGCGAAGGCCACCGACATTTCCGAGGCGACGCTGAAGGCCTATGTCGAGGGGCGGGCCTGCCCGAACCTCGCGCGCTACGGCCGGCTTCTCAGGGTCTTCGGTCCGGAGGTCGGCATGGAGCTGGCCATGATGATCGGCTGGGAGCCGCGCGCCTCCAATTCCCGCCTGCCGGTCACCGAGGATCTGCGCGCCGTCCGCGATGTCACCGCCCAGACCATCGGCGCCATCGACCGGGCGCTCTCGCACGGCGTCAGCCTGTCCGATCCGTCTCCGCCGCCGGACGCGGCTCGGCCAGCATCCGGTCGAGCAGCCGCAGCCGCTCGACCAGTTCGCTCCTGAAGGCGGCGAGATCGATCGCGCCCGGCTGGCTGCTCTCGCTGCGCGGCATCCAGCCGTACATCCGGTCGATGTCGCGGCCGAGCTCGGGGCCGAGCACCAGGAGGAGCCGCTTGAACTTGGCGAGGTTGGGACAGGCCGTGCCGGCCGCATAGGCCTTCAGCGAGCGCTCGTCGATGCCGGTCAGGTCGGCCACGCCGCGATAGGACCAGCGCCGGCCGGGGCCGATCATCTTGCGCAGCTGGAGCGAAAGCCGCCGGGTCACCTCCGCGGTGGTGATGTGCGAGACGTCCAAGGCGTCCCCGTCCGACCGTTGCCCCACGGCACCCTCCTTCAAGACAGCTTTGCCGAAACGTATAGCCGATTGATCCGCATCGACAATGGGTTATGGCCCGCAAGCGAACGTTTTGCGGGAAATCGCCATTGAATCGAGGCGTCGTCCGTCGTCCACTCCGGAAAAAGCGGGAGGGCACTGTGTCCGGCGAGCGTGCGATCGAAACGAAGGAACGGGAGGGCCTCCGGCGACGCCCGAAGGCGCGCCGGTCGCCGGAGGCCGCCACAGCCTGGGGGTTCGTGCTGCCGCTGGTCGTCGCCGAATTGGCCTTCGTCGCGGCGCCGCTCGCGCTCGGCGCCTGGTACAGCCTGTTCCGGGTCGACTACTTCGAGCTGACCGAGTTTCGCGGCCTCGGCAACTACTGGACCGTCCTGACCTCGACGATGGTGCAGCAGTCGCTCGTCGCGACCCTCCTGTTCTCCGCCTTCTCGCTCCTGTTCACCGTCAGCCTCGGCATGGCGCTGGCGCTGCGCCTGGAGGCGGACACCCGGACCAATACCTGGATGCGGGCGATCGTGCTGGTGCCCTATGTGATCAGCATGCTGGTCGGCTCGCTCCTGCTGCGGTGGATCTATTCCCGCGATGCCGGCCTCTCCGGCATGCTGCTCGGCCCCTTCGGGCTGGCCGACTTCTCGCTCCTCGCCGACCCGGCGACCGCCATGGCGGCGCTCGTTTCCAACGCCGTCTGGCGCGACAGCGCCTTCGCGATGATCGTGCTACTCGCCGGCCTGAAGGCGATCCCGGGTCAGCTCTACGCGGCCGCCCGGGTCGACGGCGCCGGGCCGTGGATGCGCTTCACCCGCATCACGCTGCCGCTTCTGCGCGTGCCGATCCTGATCGCCGTCGTCCGGCTCCTGATCCACTTCGTCAATGTGCTGACCTTCGCGCTGGTGCTGACCGGCGGCGGGCCCAACAACGCCACCCAGACGACCGGCCTCGCCATGTACCGGCTCGGCTTCGTCGACTTCCGCATCGGCGAGGCCAACGCGCTGGCGCTCCTGGTCTTCGTCTTCAACCTCCTCCTGATCGGCGCGAACCTCGCCCTGTTCCGCCGCGGCCGGAGCCTCTCGCCATGACCCAGCCCGATCCCGGCCCCCTGCCCCGCCCCGCCGCGGCCCCGCCCGCCCATCGAACCCGGTCCTGGCGCCGCCGGCGGGCCGGCCGCAGGCTCGGCGGTCTCGCCGCCGACCTCCTGATCGCCGCGGTCGCGCTCGGGCCGATCCTGTGGGGCTTCTCCACCTCGCTGAAGCCGGCCTCCGAGATCCTCGCCTATCCGCCCGAACTGGTCCCGTCGCGCCCGACGCTCGAGCATTACGCGCTCCTCTTCACCACCGGCATCCACCGCTTCGTGCTGAACAGCGCCGTCGTCTCCGTCGTCGCGGTGCTCCTGTCGCTGGGGATCGGCAGCCTCGCCGCCTATGCGCTCGCCCGGCTGCGCTTCCGCGGCAAGACCGCGCTCCTCTTCGGCATCGTGGCGCTGATGAGCATCCCGCTGCCCTCGGTCCTGGTGCCGACCTTCACGCTCCTCACCTCCGTCGGCCTCGCCGACAGCCTGACCGGGCTCGCGCTCCTCTACACCGCCTATCAGCTGCCGATCGTGGTTTGGCTGCTCTACGGATATTTCGGCTCGCTGCCGATCGAACTGGAGCAGGCCGCCCGCATCGACGGCTGCTCGCGGATCGAGACCCTGCGCAAGGTCGTGCTGCCGCTCTCCGGGCCCGGCCTGGTGGCGGCCGGCCTCTTCGTCCTCACCTTCGCGTGGAACGACTTCGTGGTCGCGGTCGTGATGGTGTCGTCGGAGAGCGTGAAGACCCTGCCGGTCGCCATCTACGGCTATCTCGGCTTCTACGGCCGCGACTGGGGCCCGCTCACCGCCTCGGCGATGCTCTCCATCCTGCCCGTCATCGCCGTCTTCCTCCTGTTCCAACGCTATTTCCTGTCCGGCATGACCGGCGGCAGCATCAAGGGCTGATCCATGACCAGCGTCACCTTCGCGGGCGTGCGCAAGACCTACGGCGATGCCGTGGCGCTCGCCGGGCTCGACCTCGCCATCGAACCGGGCGAGTTCGTCGCCCTGCTCGGGCCCTCAGGCTCCGGCAAGACCACCACCCTCAACCTGCTCGCCGGCCTGATCGACGCCGACGACGGCGAGATCCGGATCGGCGGACGGGTGGTCAACGACGTGACGCCCGACCGGCGCGACATCGCCATGGTGTTCCAGAACTACGCCCTCTACCCGCACCTCACCGTCTTCGAGAATCTCGAATTCCCGCTCCGGGCGCGCGACCGCCGGGTCGCCGCCACCGTGGTGGAGGCGAAGGTCGACCGCGTCGCCGGCACGCTCGGCCTCGGCGACCTGCTGCACCGCTACCCCAAGGAACTCTCCGGCGGCCAGCAGCAGCGCGTCGCGCTCGGCCGCGCGATGATCCGCGAGCCGAAGGTCTTTCTGCTCGACGAACCCCTGTCCAACCTGGACGCGCGCCTGCGCATCCGCATGCGCCGGGACATCAAGGCGCTGCACGAGGCGATCGGTTCGACCATCGTCTACGTCACCCACGATCAGGCCGAGGCGATGACGCTGGCGACCCGGATCGCGGTCTTCGCCGAAGGGCGCCTGCAGCAGTTTGCGAGCCCCGCCGAAATCTATGCCCGGCCGGCCAACCTGTTCGTCGCCGGGTTCCTCGGCGAACGCGAGCCGGTGCTGATGGCCGGGCGGATCGAGACCGGGGACGGCCTCGCCTTCGTGGCCCCCGACGGCAGGCTCGCGCTCGACGCCGCCGCCGCCCGCCACCTCGCGCCCTTCGCGGGCCGGCCCGTCGTCCTCTGCATTCGGGCCGAGGCGCTGCGCCCGTCGCGGGGGACCGATGGCGCCGACGGGGCCGTCGTCGCGCAGGTCGAGCTCTCCGGCCCCGACGCGATCCTCTACTGCCGGCTCGACGGCGGTGCCGAGGTGGTCGCCCGCGCCGACCCGGCCGACGGCTTCGCCAAGGGCGACCGCATCGGCCTCACCGCCGACGCCGCGCGCCTGACCGCGTTCGATCCGACCACGGGAGCGGCGCTCCGCGCCGGGGAGTAGATCATGTCCGAGACACTCAATCTGGAACGATGGGACGTCCTGGTGGTCGGCGCCGGCGCGGCCGGCATCGGCGCCGCGATCGCGGCGGCGCGCAACGGAGCCCGCGTCCTGCTGGTCGATGCCGGACCGATGGTCGGCGGCGAACTGGTCTCCGGCATCCCGGTCGACGGCTGCCTGTCGAGCCGCGGCGAATGGGTGGTCGGCGGCGTCTGCCGCGATCTCTTCGCCGAATGCGAGCGGCTCGGCGGCTATATCGGCCCGATCAACGACTACCGGTCACTGCATGTCGTCGCGGTCGATCCCGAGATCATGAAGGTGGCGGTGGTCAATCTGCTCTCGGCCGCCGGCGTCGCGCTGCGGCTCTACAGCTATGCCGACGGCGTGGTGATGGACGGCGACCGGCTGCGCGGCGTCATCGTGGTGACCAAGGGCCGCCGCGTGCTGGTGGAGGCGGCGACCGTGATCGACGCCTCCGGGGACGGCGACGTCGCGGTGGCGGCCGGCGTGCCGCACGAGATCGGCGATGCCGCCCTCGGCGAATTGCAGCCGGTCACCCTGATGTTCCGCATGATCGGCGTCGATGCCGAACGGCTCCTGCGCTTCGTGCGCGACCACCCGGAAAATGCCGGGCTCGGCGAATTCGAGGGCCTCGGCCTCGACCGCCGCCAATGCGCCGAGGCGCTCTACCGGCAGGGCCTGCCGAAGGTCTTCCTGGTCGGCGACGGTCCCCTGATGCGCGACGCCATCGCGCGCGGGCTGCTGCACCGGTCGAGCATGATGGGCATCACCCCGACCTCGCTCGCCCGCCGCGAGGTCAGCGTCAACACCACCCGCGTCGGCCATCTGGACGCGACCGACACGGCGCGCCTGAGTTCCGCCTTCGCCGACCTGGTCCGGCAGGTCTGGGACTGCGCCGGCTTCCTGAAGGCCTGCGTGCCGGGCTTCGAGCAGGCCGTCTTCTCCGGCCTCGCCCCGCGCATCGGCATCCGCGAGACGCGACGCATCCTGTGCGACGTGGTGCTCGGCGACGACGACGTGGCGCTCGCCCGCAAGCGGCCCGACGGCATCGCCAAGGGGGCCCACGAGATCGACGTGCATCTCGCCGGCACCGGCCATCACCGTCGGCCGATCCAGGGGGGCGGGTCCTACGACATCCCGTTCGGCATGCTGCTCGCCCGCGGCATCGCCAACCTGATGGTGGTCGGCCGCTGCATGTCGGCGACCCGCATTGCCCATTCCTCGGCGCGCGTGATGGGCACCTGCCTCGCCATGGGCCAGGCGGCGGGCACCGCGGCCGCCATGCTGCGCGAGGACAACGACCCGCTCAACGACCTGCGCGCCCTGCCGGTCGACCGCCTGCGCGCGCGCCTCGCCGCCCAGGGCGCCATCCTGGAGGGAACCGCCTGATGGCTGAGCGCCTGCAGTCCCGCACCTACGACGTGGTCGTGATCGGCTCCGGCAGCGCCGGGCTCGCCGCCTCGGTCTCGGCCGCCCGCAACGGAGCGCGCACGCTGCTTGTCGATGCCGGGCCCTCGGTCGGCGGCGAACTCCTGAGCGGGCTGCCGCTCAACGCCTGCCTCAGCGCCCGCGGCGAATGGGTGGTCGGCGGCGTCCTGCGCGACCTGCTCGACCGCTGCGAGGCCATGGGCGGGCTCGTGCCCCCCTATTTCGACTGGCGCTCGCTGTGGCTGGTCTGCGTCGATCCGGAGATCATGAAGATCGCCTGCACGCTGATGGTCGCGGAAGCCGGCGTCGATCTCCTGCTCAATACCTTCGCCGAAGACGTCGCGGTCGAGGACGGGCGGATCACCGGGCTGGTGATCGCCAACAAGTCCGGCCGGACCCTCGTCACCGCGGAGGTCTTCATCGACTGCTCGGGCGACGGCGACATCGCGGTGCGGGCCGGGGCACCGTCCGAGAAGGGCGGCGACGACGGCGCCTTCCAGCCGGTCACCATGATGTTCCGCATGCAGGGCGTGGAGACCGCACCGCTGCTCGACTTCGTGGTCGACCATCCCGAACATGTCGGCCTCGGCGAGCGGCCCGACCTCGTGCATCTGGACAAGCGGGACTGCGCGCGGCGCCTGCGCGAACAGGCGGTGCCCTCGGTCTTCTTCGACGGCCGCAAGCCCTTCCTGTCGGAGGCGATCGCGCGCGGCGAACTGCACCCTTGCGGAATCCTGGCGGTCTGTCCGGTCTCGCCGGCGCGCCAGGAAGTGAGCCTCAACACGACGCGGCTCGCCGATCTCGACGCCACCGATCCCACCGCGCTCAGCCAGGCGCTGCCGAGGCTGATCGACCAGGTCTGGACCTGCGTCGGCTTCCTGCAGCGCCGTGTGCCGGGCTTCGAACAGGCCGTCTTCTCCGGCCTCGCCCCGCGCATCGGCATCCGCGAGACGCGCCGCATCATGGGGCTGGAAGTCCTCACCGGCGCGGACGTGCTGACCGGCCGCAAGCGCGACGACGGCATCGGCAAGGGCGCGCACGAGCTCGACGTCCACGGCGGCGGCCGCGAGCACCGGCGCGAGATGATCCGCGCCGGCGGCTCCTACGACATCCCGTTCGGCTGCCTGGTGCCGCGGGACGTGCTGAACCTGCTCGTCGCCGGACGCTGCCTGTCCGCCACGCGGGAGGCGCACGGCTCGGCGCGCGTCATGGGCACCTGCATGGCCATGGGCCAGGCCGCCGGCACCGCCGCCGCCTTCGCAGCCGGGTCCGGCACCTCGATCCGCCAGCTTTCCGTCCAAGCCCTTCGCGACCGCCTCCGCGAACAGGGTGCCATCCTGGAGACGGATCACTGAGGCGACCACGGAGGAAGCGATGTCAGCATTCCTGAACAGACGCCTCGCGATCGGCCTGCCGCTCGTGCTCGCGCTCGGCGGCACGGCCGCGGCCGAGACCACCATCACGATGTGGACCTTTCTGGATCCCAACAAGGCGTCGCCGCGCGAGGTGGCGCTGAAGCAGATGATCGCCGCGTTCGAGGCGCAGAATCCGACCATCAAGATCCGGGTGGAGCCGCAGGACTTCGCCCAGATGCCGCCGAAATTCTTCCTCGGCCACCGCACCGGCAGCAATCCCGATCTGGTCTGGATCGACGCCAAGAATCTCGGCGGCCTCGCCAAGTCGGGCGCCGGCGCCGATCTCGATGCGGCGGTGGTGTCGAAATGGCCGGCCGGCGCCAAGGACGATTTCTTCGTCAAGGCGGGCTGGGATGCCGGCATCGCCGGCGGCAAGCTGGTCGCCCTGCCGCTCTTCCACGGCGCCAGCGTGATCTACTATCGCAAGGACCTGCTCGCCGCCGCCGGCATCGACCCGGCCTCGCTGACGAGCTGGTCGAAGCTGATGGAGGCCGCGAAGAAGACCACGGTCGTCAAGGACGGGCGGACCGAGACCTGGGGTTTCGGTATGCCGCTCGCCCCGATCAAGACCGAGAGCACCCCGATGCTGATCGGCCTCCTCGACCAGGCCGCTCCGGTGTTCCAGAATTGCAAGGCCAACTATGCCAACGAGGTCGGGATCCGCGCGCTCGCCTACACGGCGGCCATGATCACCGACGCCAAGGTGACCCCGACCGAGGCCCTGGTCTCCAATGTCGACGACGTCACCGACCAGTTCACCGCCGGCCGCTACGCCATGGCGATCTCGTCCAACCTCCGCTACAGCGTGATCGCCAAGAACGCCAAGTTCGGCGCCGACCAGATCGGCATCCTGCCGTGGCCGTCGTGGAGCGGCGAGAAGCCCGGCGCCATGCCGGTCTCGGGCTGGTGGGTCGCCGCCTGGGCGAAGTCGCCGCGGCTCGCCGAGGCGGCCAAGTTCGCCGAATACATGGTGGGTTCGGAGGGCGGCAAGCTGTGGGCCACGGTCGGCGGCCAGGTCCCGACCCGCAAGTCGCTGATGTCGGATGCCTTCTTCGCCAAACCGGAGGCCGCCTGGGTGAAGACCATGATCGGAGCCTGGACGGCGTCGAGCTGGATGGAGCCGACCGAGTGCAACACGCGGACGCTCCAGGCCGGGCTGAACGAGGCCCTCGCCCGCGTGATCCAGGACAAGATCGCCCCGAAGGACGCGCTGGCGGAAGCGGAACAGAAATTCGCCGCCGCCCAGTAGAGGGTCGCCCAGTAGAGGGTGTCGGCGCGCCGGGCCGCGCGCCGCCGTCCCAAAAGCATTTCCCGATCGGATGGAAGCCTCCGACCGATCGGGAAAGGCTCCGGCAGGCTGCTGAAGGTCACTCCGAACCCGCCATTCTGTCATCCCCGGGGCTTGTCCCGAGGATCCAGCGCGATGGCTAAGTCCTTGGAAAGTCTGTATCCCTGGGACAAGCCCGGGGAGGACAGAGTTGAAACGGCCCGCGTCTGATCGCGTTCCGACGAATTTTTCAGCACCTGCCAGAGTCAACGGCTTGGGCCGGTCCTTTTCGGCCGGATCGTTTCGATCTAACCGGGACCGGCTCTGGGGGATGAAGCCGGCCCGGAGCGGACCGGATATCCGTGACGTTCGAAACGGGTCCTCAGCCGCGAAAATATTCGGGGTGGGATGCCTTCAGGGAGTCGGCGAAGTCCAACGAGCGGGACAGGTGATCGCGCAGGGCGGCCTGGGCCGCGTCCGGGCTGCCGGCCTCGATCGCGTCCACGATGGCCGTGTGGGCTTCCAGGATCTCCGTGATCTTGCCGGCTTTCGGCAGATGCAGCCGGCGCAGGCGGTCGATGTGGCCGCTCTGCCGGCGCACGAGATGCCAAAGCTCGAGGACGCCGGCCGCCTCGTAGGTGGCGCGATGGAACGCCTGGTCGGCCTCCACGAAGGCGCCGTGCTCGCCCACGTCCGCAAGCGCCTTCTGCTGGCGGATGAGGCTGCGCAGACGCGCCACCAGCCCCGGCTCGGGCGCGAAGGCGAGCGTCCGCACGATCTCCAGTTCGATCGACCGGCGCAGGAACTGGCCCTGCCGGGCCCGTCCGAGATCGATCGGACTGACCACGGTGGCGTGCTGCGGGAAGATCTCGACGAGCCCCTCCTCCTCGAGGCGCATCAGGGCATCCCGGATCGGCGTCGACGAATAGCCGAACCGCTCTTGCAACTCCTGCCGGGAGAGCACGCGCCCCGGTGCGAGCGCGAGCGTGATGATCTCGTCGCGCAGGATGGTGAAGACCTGTCCCGCCCCGCTGCGCGGCCCCCGGCCTCGGCTCGGCGCCGCCACCAATTCGACCATCCAACCGACTCCTTCCGAACACGCTCCTTCCATAGCACGGCGCCGCGCTTGACGCACTAATGCATTAGTGCTTTAGTCGGACCAAGGTGCTCGACGGGAAGGGCGATACCGGAGCGGGTGGGGCGATAGCCGGCTCGTGTCCGTGGATCGGCCCCTTCGACGAGGCTGCGACCGCGGAAGAACTGCGGCGAAACAACGGGATTGTCGGGCGGCCGCGCGCCGGATCGGCAGGAGGAGACGCTTGATGTTCACCCGCCGCAATGTCCTTGCGCTCGGCGCCGCCCTGGTGGCTGCGCCCGGCGGCGCATTCGCACAGGCCAAGACGGATATCGCGATCAGTCGCCAGCCCGGCATCCTCTATCTGCCGACGCATGTGATCGAGAAGAAGAAGCTCCTGGAGAAGCATGCCGAGCGGCTCGGCCTGCCGGGCGTGACCACGAAATGGATCGCCTTCTCCAACGGCGGCGCCCAGCAGGACGCGCTGCTGTCCGGCAGCGTCGACATCATCAACACCGGCACCGGGCCGCTTCTCGTCCTGTGGGACAAGACCCGGGGCCGCGTGAAGGGCATCTGCGCCAGCTCCGCCCAGCCGCTCCTGCTGATCAGCCGCGACCCGCGCATCAAGTCGCTGGCCGACTTCGGCGAGGGCGACAAGATCGCGGTGCCGACGGTCCGGGTCTCCACCCAGGCGATCCTGCTGCAACTGGCGGCAAGCCAGATGTTCGGGCCGGACAAGTGGAACCACTTCGACGCCATGACGGTCCAGCTCGGCCACCCGGACGCTTTCGTGGCCCTGAAGAACCCGAGCCACGAGGTGAAAAGCCACTTCGCCGCGCCACCCTTCCAGGCCTATGGCTTGAAGCAGGTGCCGGGGGCGCATGTGGTCGCCAACTCGGCCGAAATCATCGGGTCGCCCTTGAGCCAGGGCCAGTTCATGACCACGACCGGCTTCGCCGAGGCCAATCCGAAGATCGTGCAGGCGCTGCGCGCCGCCGCCGAGGAGGCCAAGGCCTTCGTCGAGACCAACACCGCCGAGGCGCTCGAAATCTACCGCGAGGTGACCGGCGACAAGACCTCGACGGCCGATCTGCTCGACGTTTTGAAAGAGCCCGGCATGATGGAGTGGAACATCTATCCGCAGGGCACGATGAAGTTCGCCACCCACCTCGCCAAGATCGGTGCGATCAAGAACCAGCCCGCATCCTGGAAGGACTATTATCTTCCGGTGGCCCATGACCTCCCCGGCAATTGAACGCGACGGCGCGGCCCCTCCCCCGACCGCCATGCGCGGCCTTCCCTCCGGGCCGGCGGGCATGGCGCGCCGCGCACCGGCGACCCCGCTTCTCGACGTGGCCGGAGTCACGCTGCGCTACAAGACGCCCGGATTGGTGATCACCGCGACCGAGCGGGTTTCGTTCCAGGTCGACACCTCCGATCGCTTCGTCCTGCTCGGGCCTTCGGGCTGCGGCAAGTCGACCCTGCTCAAGGCGGTCGGCGGCTATATCCGGCCGAGCGAGGGCTCGATCACCATCAAGGGCCGGACCGTGACCGAGCCCGGCGCCGACCGCATGATGGTGTTCCAGGAGTTCGACCAGCTCCTGCCCTGGAAGACCGTGCTCGAGAACGTGACCTTCCCGCTCATCGACGCCCGCCGCCTCGGCCGGCGCGAGGCGGAGGAGAAGGCGCGCCACTACATCGAGAAGGTCAACCTGACCCGGGCCCTCGACAGCTACCCGCACACGCTTTCGGGCGGCATGAAGCAGCGCGTCGCGATCGCTCGGGGGATGGCGATGGAGCCCGACATCCTGTTGATGGACGAGCCTTTCGCCGCACTCGACGCGCTGACCCGGCGCACCTGCCAGGACGAACTCCTGCAATTGTGGGAGGAGACGCGCTTCACGGTCCTGTTCGTGACCCACTCGATCGCCGAGGCGATCAAGATCGGCAACCGGATTCTTCTGCTCTCGCCGCATCCCGGCAGGGTCAAGGCCGAGGTGGTCGACGTCGACACCGCGAGCACCACGGACGGCAGCGCCGGGCGGCTCGAAAGGGAAATCCACGACCTTCTCTTCGCCCAACCGGCCCACGCGGAGTAACCCGATGAGCACCGCCCGCATCGTCCTGCGCGACGCCGCAGGTCCGGCCTCGACCGAGGTCGAGCGGAAGGTCGGCCTTGCGGAACTCACCTGGGACATCCCGGCAGTGCGCAAGGCCGCCATCCTGATCGTCCTGGCGCTCGCCTGGGAAGCCTATGGCCGCATCCTGGACAATCCGCTGCTGTTTCCGACCCTGTCGGAGACCGTGCAGGCGCTGATCGAGAATGTCAGGTCCGGCATTCTGCCGGCGCGGGCATGGTCGTCCATCAAGGTCCTGCTGATGGGTTACGGGGTCGGCGTCACGCTGGCCGGGCTGCTGACGGTGCTGGCCATCAACACCCGGATCGGCTCCGACTTCCTGGAGACGGTCACGGCGATGCTGAGCCCCTTGCCGGCCATCGCGCTCCTGCCGCTCGCCCTCATCTGGTTCGGCCTCGGCAACGGCAGCCTGGTCTTCATCCTGGTCCACTCGGTGCTCTGGCCGGTCGCGCTCAACACCCATTCGGGCTTCCGGGCGGTCTCGCAGACGCTCCGCATGGTCGGCCGGAACTACGGGCTGCGGGGCTTCGCCTATATCCGCAAGATCCTGATCCCGGCGGCGTTCCCGTCCATCCTGACCGGCCTCAAGATCGGCTGGGCCTTCGCCTGGCGCACCCTCGTCGCCGCCGAGCTCGTGTTCGGCGTCTCGTCCGGCCAGGGCGGGCTCGGCTGGTTCATCTTCGAGAACCGCAACCTCCTGGAGATCCCGGCCGTCTTCGCCGGTCTCCTGACCGTGATCGTCATCGGCCTCGTGGTCGAGAACCTCGTGTTCCGCACCGTCGAACGCCGCACCGTCCTCAAGTGGGGCCTGCAGCACTGAACCTGCCGCCCCGTCCAACCGGATCGCCCCCGTGACCAAGACCCCCGACCAGCTGCGCAGCGCCCGTTGGTTCGAGCCGGACGACTTCCGCTCCTTCGGCCACCGCTCGCGCATGAACCAGATGGGCTATGCGGCGGAGGACTATCGCGGCAGGCCGGTGATCGCGATCGTCAATACCTGGTCGGATCTGAACCAGTGCCACGCCCACTTCAAGCAGCGCGTGGAGGACGTGAAGCGCGGCATCCTGCAGGCCGGCGGCTTCCCGGTCGAGCTGCCGGCCATCTCCCTCTCGGAGAGCAAGGTCAAGCCGACCACGATGCTCTACCGCAACTTCCTGGCCATGGAGACCGAGGAGCTGATCCGCTCGCATCCGGTCGACGGCGCGGTCCTGATGGGCGGCTGCGACAAGACCACTCCCGGTCTCCTGCTCGGCGCGACCTCGGCGGGCGTGCCCGCGATCTTCGTGCCGGCCGGCCCGATGCTGCGCGGAAACTGGCACGGCAAGGTGCTGGGCTCGGGCTCGGACGCGTTCAAATACTGGGACGAACGCCGGGCGGGCACCATCTCCGACAAGGACTGGTCGGAAATGGAGGTCGGCATCGCGCGGTCCTACGGCGTCTGCATGACCATGGGCACCGCGTCGACCATGACGGCGCTGGCCGACGTGATCGGCATGTCGCTGCCGGGGGCCTCGTCGATCCCGGCCGCCGACGCCAACCACATCCGCATGTGTGCCGCCGCCGGGCGCCGGATCGTCGACATGGTCTGGGAGGACCTGACCCCGGCCCGCATCCAGACCGAGGCGGCGTTCCGCAACGCGATCAGCGTCGCCATGGCGATGGGCTGTTCGACCAATGCGGTCATCCACATCATCGCGATGGCACGCCGCGCGGGCCATCCGATCGGGCTCGAGGACTTCGACGCCGCAAGCCGAAAGGTGCCGGTCATCGCCAACATCCGGCCGAGCGGCGACCGCTACCTGATGGAGGATTTCTACTATGCGGGCGGGTTGCTCGGGCTCCTGACCCGGCTGACGCCGCATCTCGACCTCGACCAGATCAACGCCTCGGGCAAGACCTGGGCGGAGAGCCTGGAGGGAGCGGCCGTCTACGACGACGACGTGATCCGGCCGCTCGACCGGCCGATCTATGCGGAGGGGGCGCTGGCGCTGCTGAAGGGCAATCTCGCGCCGAACGGCTGCGTGATGAAGCCCTCGGCCGCCGATCCGCGCCTTTTGCGCCATGCGGGGCCGGCCCTGGTGTTCGACGACTACCCGGCCCTCAAGGCCAATATCGACCGCGACGACCTCGATGTCACGCCCGACACGGTGCTGGTGCTGCGCAATGCCGGCCCGCTCGGCGGCCCGGGCATGCCCGAATGGGGCATGCTGCCGATCCCGAAAAAGCTCGTCCGCCAGGGTGTTCGCGACATGGTGCGCATCTCCGACGCGCGCATGTCGGGCACCAGCTACGGCGCCTGCATCCTGCACGTCTCGCCGGAATCCCATATCGGCGGCCCGCTCGCGCTGGTGCGGACCGGGGACGTGATCTCGATCGACGTGCCGGCGCGCAGCATTTCGCTCGACGTGCCGGAGGACGAACTCGCGCGCCGTCGGGCCGCGCTGCCGCCGCCGCCGCCCCGCTACGAGCGCGGCTACGGCTGGATGTTCTCCCGCCATATCGGGCAGGCCGACGCGGGCTGCGACTTCGATTTCCTGCGCACCGATTTCGGCGCGCCCGTCACCGAACCCGTCATCTTCTGATCCCGAGGAACCGCCATGTTGACCGACGCGACCCGCGAGAAGCTGAAGCATGTCAGCACCGCCACGCTTGCCACCGCCCTCTTCAAGCGCGGCCTGCGCCGACAGTATCTGCAGGATGTCCATCCGCTGAGGTTCAAGGGCGACAACATGGTCGGCCCGGCCTACACGCTCCGCTACATGCCGGCGCGCGAGGACCTGAACCCCATCTCGGTGTTTCAGGACCGCGCGCACCCGCAGCGGAAGGCGGTCGAGGAGTGCCCGCCCGGCGCCGTGATGGTGATCGACAGCCGCCGCGACGCGCGCGCGGCCTCGGCCGGCTCGATCCTGGTCACGCGCCTGATGGTTCGCGGCTGCGCCGGCATCGTCACGGATGGCGGATTCCGCGACAGCCCCGAAATCGCCGATCTGGCGCTGCCGTCCTACCATCACCGCCCCTCGGCACCGACCAACCTGACCATCCACCAGGCGATCGACATCAACGTGCCGATCGGCTGCGGCGACGCGCCGGTGTTTCCGGGCGACATCGTCGTCGGCGACGGGGAAGGCGTCATCGTCATCCCGGCCCATCTCGCCGACGAGATCGCCGACGAGGCGACGGAAATGACCGCCTTCGAGGACTTCGTCACCGAAAAGGTGCGGGAGGGCCGCTCGATCCTCGGCCTCTATCCGCCGACCGACGAGCAGTCGAAGATCGATTTCGCCGACTGGCGGGCGCGCACCGGCCGCTGAGCCGGACCGATCACGACGCGCGGCCTGCCGGGCGCTCGCACGCTCAGAACCATCGGGCGGATTCTCTCGACGGTCGGTCCCAACGGCGCGGGCCCGCATGCGCCGGGACGACCTGTCGCGCGAACGCGGCGGCGGGCATGCGCCGCCCGGCCATGGGCTTCCGGCCCATGGAAAGCCCGGTGCGGCGGTCGGTTCCTCAATCCCGGCCTGCCTGGCCCCACGGACCCGCTCCAGCTTCCGGGGATCTGTCAGGCGGCGTTGGCGGACATCGTCGGGCTGGACAGCCTGTCAGCCGACCCATCCGCTGCCGCCTCGCACCAGCCGAAGACGCCAACGACGTCATGGCCGGCGGATAGCACTGCGACCGTGATCGACCGGCTTTGACCGGCCCGACGCATCTATCAACCAAGCATTAATTCTGCGGACGCATTCTGTAATTCATATTTCTATCGCTCAAACCCGCAAATCGTCGATCGAAACGTTTTGCATCGAGGGGAGATCGGATGCGCATCCGCGGTATCATCACGATGTTGAGTGTCGGATCCTTCGTCGTATCGGCCGCGCTGGCAGGCACCATCTTCTTTCTCGACCGCGAGAACGACAGGGCGATGTCGCTGACCCACGAAGGGATCGAAGCGCTGGTGCTGAGTGCCGATGCGGACATGGCGCACGACGCGATCCGGGGGGTCGTGTACCGGGCGCTGCATACGGCGTCCCACCGCGACGACGCGGTCCTCGCCGAGATCTCGGAGGAGATCAAGACCTACACCAAGACGCTCGAAGACAATGCCGGCGCCTTGCGCAGCGGCCCGATCGGCCCTCGGATCGAGCCGGAAACACGGCGCATCGCACCGCGGATCGACGAGTATATCGTGGCGGCGCGCAGCATCGTGGACGCGGTCCTGAAGGGCGGCGGCTCCACGGCGGAGGCCAGCCTCGACCGCTTCAACGCGACCTTCAAGACGCTCGAGACCGAAATGGCAGCCCTGAGCGGCGCCATCGAGCGGATCAACGGCGAGTTCCGGGAAGAAGCCCGCATCGCGTCCGTCTATGGCTCGATCGCCAAGTATGTCGGCCTGTTTGCGGCCATTCTGATCGCCCTCGTGCTGTATCAGGTGGCGTCCCGCCGCGTGAGTTCGCCCATCGACCGCCTGGCGCACAGCATGCACGCGCTGTCCGAAGGCCAGTTGGACATGGTGATCGGCCATACCGACCGCCAGGACGAGGTCGGCGACATGTCGCGCGCCGTCGAGATCTTCCGCGCCTCGATGGTCGAACGGCAGCGCCTGGAAGCCGCCGCCCAGTCGGAGCAGGATCGGCGCGACGCCGAGCGCCGGGAGATGGAGCGGATCATCCTCAAGTTCCGCGACGACGTTTCGGTGATGATCGCCCGGCTCAGCCACCAGACGGTCACCATGAGCGGCACCTCCTCGATGCTGACCTCGGTGGCGCAGTCCACCGCCGCGCAGGCCTCGACGGTCGCGCAGGCCTCGACGGAATCCTCGGCCAGCATCCAGACCATCGCGTCGGCAACCGAGGAGATGGGCGCCTCGATCCGGGAGATCGCGCACCGGGCCGGGCGCGCCTCCGAGATGGTGGCCGGCGCGGCCAGCGATGCCAGCACGACCAACCGCCAGATGGCCGCCCTGACGGAGACGGCACGCCAGATCGGCACGGTGGTGGAACTGATCCGCGGCATCGCCGACCAGACCAACCTGCTCGCCCTCAATGCCACCATCGAGGCGGCGCGGGCCGGCGACGCTGGCCGCGGCTTCGCGGTGGTCGCTTCCGAGGTCAAGAGCCTGGCCGAACAGACCGCCCGGGCGACGGGCGACATCGGGCAGCAGATCACCGCCATCCAGGCCTCGGCACGGGCAACCGAAGAGGCGGTCTCCGGAATGACCGCCAAGATGGCGGAGGTCAACACGCTGACAGCCTCGATCGCCGCCTCCGTGGCCCAGCAGGATGCCGCCACGGGCGAGATCGCGCAGAATGTGAACCTCGCCTCGCAGGGCTCCGCCGACGTGTCGCGCAGCGTGACCGGCGTGATGGACGCCATCACCCAGACGGAAGCGGCCGCCACCAACGCCCGCACGGTCTCCGACGAACTGGCGAAACTCTCCGGCGAATTCTCCTCGACCGTGGAAGCCTTCCTCAATTCGATCAACAACGAGGTTCGCGACCGGCGCGGGGCTCGGCGCCTGATCACCGAGCGACAGGTCACCGTCGCCGTCGACGGCAGGAGCGAGCGGGCCAACCTGACCGAGATCAGCACCACGGGCGCGAGGCTGACCATCCGCGGCCGCTTCGCCGCCGGCAGCATGGTGCGGATGACGATCGATGGCGATGGCGACTATGCCGCCCGCATCATGTGGGTGACGGCCGAGGAATGCGGCATCCGGTTCGAAAGCCCGATCGCAGAACCGGTCGTGATGCGGATCGCCAACAAGGCGGCCGCCTGACCGACGATGCGCCCGCCGACGACGTCGGCGACGCGCCGGTGCCGGTCCTGACCGGGGACAAGACCCGCACCGGGCCTCTCCGGGCTGTGGCGCGCGCCGCCGGGCCTTGGTCTCCCGAGCGGCGCAGCCGGCATGGCCGATCGCGTCGCGCGCCTATGGGTGCGCCGCCCCGGCGACCGCGGTCTCGCCGCCGGTGCGGGGGCGCGGCGGCAGGTGGATCGCACCGCCGTCGCGGGCGTCGTGGGCCGCCTCGGCGAGCGCCTCCGACAGGGTCGGGTGGGCGTGGACGGTCTCGGCGAGCGCGGCGAGCGTGAGCTCCATCTGAACCGCCAGTGTCGCCTCGCCGAGCAGTTCGGTGACGCCGTGGCCGACCATGACGATGCCGAGAATCTGTTCGTCGACCGCGTCGGCGACGATCTCCACGAAGCCGTCGTCGTGGCCGCCCGCGATCGCCCGTCCGTTGGCGGAGAAGGGAAAGCGGCCGACCTTCACCGGTCCGCGCGTCCGCGCGGTGGCGGCATCGAGACCGACGGCGGCGATCTCCGGCGTGGTGTAGACGGCGCGCGGGACGACACGGCCGGACCGGCTGGCCGGCCGGCCGAGCAGGGTCGCCACCGCAACCTCCGCCTCTGCGGCGGCCTTGTGGGCGAGTTGCGGCCCGCCGCAGACGTCGCCGACGGCGAAGATGCCGGGCGTCCGGGTGCGGCCGTGATCGTCGACGGTGATGACGCCGCCGGGTCCGCGGAGGCCGAGCGGATCGTCGCCGAGGACGCCGGTCTCCGGTACCCGGCCGACCGCCACCAACACCCGATCGGCGACGACCTCGCGCGCCGCGCCGGCGGCGTCCGTCAGGGTGGCGACCAGCGCGCCGTCGCGCCGTGCGAGGCGTTCGACGGTGGCGCCCGTCGTCACGGCGACGCCGCGTCGGCGCATCGCGGCCGCGAGGACGGCGACCGCGCCGGCGTCCTCTCCGGGCAGGATGCGTTCGGCCCTCTCGACCACCGCCACCCGCGCCCCGAGATCGGCGAAGACCTGCGCCAGTTCCATGCCGATGACGCCGCCGCCGAGCACGAGGAGCCGTTCCGGCACCGTGTCGAGCGCGATCGCCGCGTCGCTGTCGAGCACTCCGGGAAGCTCGAGACCGGGGATCGCCGGCCGTGCCGGCCGCGAGCCGGTCGCCAGGATCACCGCATCGGCGACGAGGACTCGGCCCGAGCCGGCAAGACGCAGACGGCCGGGGCCGAGCAGTTCGGCGCGCTCGGCGACGTGGTCGATGCGATTGCGGCGGATCAGCGTCTGGACGCCGCCGACGAGGCGGGCGACCGCGGCGGTCTTGCGCGCCATGATCGGCGCGAGATCGGCGCGACCGGCCGATCGGCCGACCCGGTCGGCATGCGCGGCGGCCGACCCGAGCAGGCTCTTGGAGGGAATGCAGCCGACATTGAGGCAGGTGCCGCCGAGGGGGCCGTCCTCCACCAGCGTGACCGCGAGACCGGCGCGGGCGGCGCGGATCGCGGCTGTGTAGCCGCCGATGCCGCCGCCGACCACCAGGAGGGTGCGTATCTCGGTCATGTCACCCCACAGCCGCGGGCAGGACGGCGACGCCCTCGATGACCTTCTCGCCGGCCTGGTTCAGGCAGGCGAAGGGGATGCGGGTACCGCCGCCGGGGTCGGCCTCCGGGGTCGCGGCGTCGAGACGGATGACGTCGCCGGGGCGCGACGGGCGGTGATAGCGCAGGTCCATGGTGGATCCCGGCGGCAGCGCCGGAACGCCCAGCCAGCGCTGGAGCGCCATGAAGATCGGCTCCATCGGCAGGCAGCCATGGGCGATGGTCGAGCCGAAGGCCGAGGCGGCGCCGAAGGCGCGGTCGACGTGGACCGGGTTGAAGTCGCCCGACACGGCGGCGTAGCCGTCGATCAGGTCTTGGGAGATCGCGATCTCGGCGGTGGGCAGCGAGGGGGCCGGTCGGGTCATGGCGGGCCTCACGGAACGATGGCGGTGAAGGCGACGGAACAGACGAGGTCGCCCGTCCGGTTCCGGGTGACCATCTCGTATTCGAGGAACTTGCGTTCGCGACGAACGAAGCGCGCCGTGATGGTCAGCACCGTGGTCAGATCGTCGCCCGGACGGGCCGGGACGCCGTAGCGGTTGCGGTCGCCCACCCGGATGGCGCCGGGCGGAAAAACGTCCGCCTCCCAGCCCAGGCGCAGGCCGAAGGTGAGGCCCATCGAGGTCGGCGCGACCGGTCCGCCGGGGGCATCGGCGCGATAGGCCGGGTCGTCGTAGCCGAGGAGGGCACAGAAGGCGTCGACATCGGCCTGGGTCAGCCGGATGTGGCCCTCGCGCAGCGGGCGGCCGATCTCGGCGGCCTCGAAGGTCGTCAGCGGGTCGACCATCAGCGCAGTCTCGCGGCGAGCAGCATGGGGTCCTCCAGGAAGGCGCGCAGTTTCGAGCGGAAGCGGCCGGCGACGGCCCCGTCGATCAGACGATGATCGAAGGTCAGGCTCAGCATCATCGTCGGCCGGGCGACGACGAGGCCGTCGCGCACCACCGCCTCGTCGGCGATGCGGCCGATGCCGAGCAGCGCGGACTGGGGCGGCTGCAGGATGGGGGTCTCGAAGTCGCCGTCGTAGGAGCCGAAATTCGAGAGGGTGAAGGTCGCCCCTTCGATCTCGTGCCGGCGGAGACGTCCGGTCCGGGCGCGGTCGACGAGGTCGCGCCGCTCGCGGGCGATCTCGGCGATCGACTTGGTGTCGACGTCGCGCAGCACCGGGACGATCAGCCCGTCGTCGAGGGCGACGGCGAGGCCGATGTCGACGCAGGCCCATTCCACGACCTCGTCGCCGACGATGGCGCGGTTCAGCGCCGGCACCGCCCGCAGCGCCACCGCGGCGGCCTTCAGCACGATGTCGGTCCAGGTGACGCGAACGCCGAACTCGGCTTCGCTTGCCAGACACGCGGCGCGCAGGCGCATCGCCTCCCCCATATCGACCCGAGCGAAGCCGGTCATCTGGGCGCTGGTCGACAGGCTGCGCATCATCGTCTCGGCAATGGTCCGGCGCATGCCGTCGAGCGGCCGGCGGGCGGCGACGCGGTCTCCGGCATCGCGCGCGATGGCGGCCCGGGCAGGGACCGGAGCGGGGACCGGGCGCGGGTCAGCGCCGCTCGCGCGGGACGCGGCCGGGGCCGGCGCGGCGGTTTCGACGTCGCGGCGCAGGATCGCCCCGCCGGGACCGCTGCCGACAATGCCGGAAAGGTCCAGGCCCCGCGCCGCGGCGAGGCGACGGGCGATGGGCGACACCAGCAGCCGGGTGCCGTCGGCCGCGACGGCGCGCAGCGAGAGCGGCGCGGCCGCGCCGGTCTCGGCCCCCGCGTCGGCGTCGGCCGGGACCGGGGCCGGGACCGGGGCCGCGATCGGCGCCGGGGCCGCCGATGCCGTATCGGTCGCGGAGGCGCCCCGGCCGACCGCGCCGGCCGTGTCGTGAAGCCAGCCGATCCGCGCGCCGACGGCGCAGACCGTGTCGACGGCCGCGGCGCGTTCGAGATAGCCGTCGCGGTCCGCCTGGATCTCCGAGGTGATCTTCTCGGTTTCGATGGTGTAGAGCGTCTCGCCCTCGGTCACCTTCTCGCCGTCCGCCTTCTCCCAGCTGCGGAGCGTGCAGTCGGTCATGGTCAGACCCAACTTGGGGATCGCGATCGCATGCGCCATCGGTCGCTCCTCAGGCCAGAAGTTCGCGAACCGCCGCGACGATCTTGTCGGCGGTCGGATTGAGGAAGTCCTCGAACCCCTTGCCGAACGGCGTCGGGGTGAAGGGCGGGGCCAATCGCACGACCGGGGCGTCGAGGTCGAAGAAGCCGTGCTGCATGATCTGCGCGGCCACCTCCGAGCCGAAGCCGAAGGGCTTCAGCGACGCGGTGACGACGATGGCCCGGTTGGTCTTGGCGACCGAGGCCAGGATGGTGTCGATGTCGAGGGGGCTGATGGTGCGCGGATCGATCACCTCGATCTCGATGCCCTCGGCGGCGAGGATCTCGGCAGCGGCGAGCGCCTTTCCGACCATCAGGCCGGTCGCCACCACGGTCACGTCGCGGCCCGGTCGCTTGATGTCGGCCTTGCCGATCGGGATCAGCACTTCGCCGTCCTCGATCTCCTCCTTCATCCGGTGCAGGGCGAGGTGTTCGATGAAGATCACCGGATCCTCGTCGCGAATGGCCGATTTGAGCAGGCCCTTGGCGTCGCGCGGGGTCGACGGCATCACCACCTTGAGCCCGGGGACGTGGCCGACCCAGCTCTCGAGCGACTGCGAATGGTGCGGGCCGATGCCCATCTCCACCGCGACCGAGGTGCGGATGACGAGCGGCATCGAGAACATGCCGCCGTAGAGATAGCGCGTCTTGGCCGCCTGATTGGCGATCTGGTCGAGGCAGAGACCGAAGAAGTCCATGAACATGATCTCGACGATCGGCCGGCGGCCGGTCATCGCCGCGCCGACGCCGAGGCCGACGATGATCTCCTCGCTGATCGGCGTGTCGCGCACGCGGGCCGGCCCGAAGGTGTCGAAGAGCCCGCGGGACGCGCCGAAGGCACCGCCGGCGGCGCCGACATCCTCGCCGAGGAGCAGGACGCGGTCGTCACGGGCCATTTCCTCCCGGATCGCGTCGATGATCGCCCAACAGTAGGTCTTGGTTGTCATGGGGCGCCCCTCAAGCCGCGTAGACATGGTCGAGCGCGCGTTCCGGTTCCGGCAGCGGGCTGTCGAGGGCGAAGCGGATCGCCTCGGCGACCCCCGCCTCGGCCGCCGCGTCGATGGCGTCGAGCCGCGCGGCGTCGGCGTCTGATCCGGCGAGAAGGACGGCGCGCAGGCGGGCGACCGGGCAGCGCGCCTTCCACGCCGCCTCCTCGTCGCGGCTGCGGTATTTCTTGGGGTCGCCCTCGAAATGGCCGCCCCAGCGGTAGGTTTCGAGTTCGAGCAGTGTCGGCCCGTCACCGGCACGGGCCCGCGCCAAGGCGCGCGCCGTGGCGTCGCGCACGGCAAAGACGTCGTTGCCGTCGACGGTCTCCCCGGGCAGCCCGTAGCCGGCGGCGCGGGCCGCCACCCGCGGTTGGGCGACGGTGTCGGCGAAAGGCGTCATCTCGGCATAGAGATTGTTCTCGCAGACGAGCAGCAGGGGCAGGCGCCAGGCGGCGGCGACGTTCAGGGTTTCGGCGAAGGCGCCGTTGTTGCTGGCGCCCTCGCCGAAGAAGGCGACGGCCACCGCGCCGGCCCCGTCGAGCTGCATGCCCAGCGCCGCGCCGGCGCCGATCGGCAGGCCGGCGCCGACGATGCCGTTGCCGCCCAGGACGCCGATCGCCGGATCGGCGGCGTGCATCTCGCCGGCCCGGCCGCCGCAGATGCCCGACGCACGGCCGAACATCTCGGCCATCATCGGGCGCAGGGCCATGCCCTTGGCGAGGTAGTGGCCGCGACCGCGATGGGTCGACACCACCTTGTCGCCGTCGCCGAGCAGCGAGCAGACGCCGACCGCGCAGGCCTCCTGGCCGAGATAGGAATGGATGTAGCCGGGAAACAGGTTGCGGGCGAAGACGTCGTTGAGTTGCGTCTCGCAGGCCCGGATCAGCATCATGCGGGCGTAAAGGTCGAGCGGCGCATCGTACATGGAGCGACCTCAGTAGGAGCGCGGCAGGCCGCAGCCGACCTGGGCGATGAAGTTGCGGGTCATCTCGTTGGTGATCGGCGCGAAAATCAGCTGGCGGATGTCGCGGTAGTAGCGCTGCATGCCGTATTCGGTGGTGAAGCCGTAGCCGGCGAGCACCCGCATGCCGCGATCGGTGGTGCGGAAGGCGGCCTCGGAGGCGAAGTATTTCGCCATCGCCGCGGGCAGCGAGCAGTCCTCGCCGCGGTCCTGCATCCAGGCGGCCTTGTAGGTCATGAGGCGCGCGAGCTCGAGTTCGGTCAGGCTGTCGGCGAGCTGGTGCTGCACCGCCTGGAACGCGCCGATCGGCCGTCCGTAGGCCCGCCGTTCCTTGGCATAGCCGTTGGCGTCCTCGTAGGCGCCCTGACCGAGACCGAGACAGGTCGCGGCGATGAAGATCCGCTCGTTGTTCAGCGTGTCGAGGATGGCGTGCCAGCCGCGACCCTCCACGCCGACGATCGCCGAGGCGGGGACGCGGACATTGTCGTAGACGACCTCGAAGGAATGCAGGAAGCGCGAGCCGAGCTTGTCGATCTTGCTCCACGAGATCCCGGGCGTGTCCTTGTGCACCAGGAACACGGTCAGGCCACGCGACGGCTTGTCGGGATCCCGGCTGGTGCGAGCGACGACGAAGAGCCAGGAGGCGATGTTGATCCCGGTCGTGAAGACCTTGACGCCGTCGATGATGTAGTCGTCGCCGTCGCGGCGCGCGACGGTCTTCATGGCGCCGAGGATGTCGGTGCCGCCGTCGGGTTCGGTCAGCGACAGGGCGAAGTGGCAGGCGCCAGCCGCGATCTCGGGCAGGAAACGGCGCTTCTGCTCCTCCGAGCCGTGGCGCTCGATGGTGACGGCGCCGAAGGAGATGTCGAGCCCGTAGGCGAGCGCCACGGTCGAGGAATGGCGGGCGAGTTCTTCGAGGACGATCGTCTCCTCGACGACGCCGCCGCCCGAACCGCCGTATTCCTCCGGGATCGAGGCGCCCATCAGGCCGATCTCCGCCATCTGGTCGAGCAGGCGCGCGGGAAATTCGCCGTCGCGATCCCAGGCCGCCACCGCGGACTTGGGCATCTCCTTCTCGACGAACTTGCGGACCAGATTCTGCAGCGCGATCTGATCCTCGGTGAAGGCGAAATCCACAGCCGTCCCTCCAGGATGGTCCGCCCGGAGCCTCGCAGGAGAGGGCTTCAGGGCAGGACATACTAGTCAGTATAATTTATTTCTTGAGCGTATATAGGGCCGTACCAGGTGTGTCAACGGCCCGTCCGAGGCGGATTTCCGCGGTCTTTCAGGGGCGGTCGCGCCATCGCGCGGGCACGGTCCGTCGGCGCGCCGGACGGTCGCCGTGCGGCGCGCAAGGGTCCTGTCGAGAGGCGAGCGGGCTAGCCGGCGGAGGCGGCGGAGGCGGCGGACGCGGCCTGTTCGTGGCGCAGTTGGAACTTCATGATCTTGCCGATCGAGGTCTTCGGCAGTTCGTCGCGGAACTCGACGAAGCTCGGGACCTTGAACTTGGCCAGGCGGCGGGCGCACCAGTCGCGCAAGTCATCCTCGCCGACCGTGGCCCCCGGCTGACGCACCACGAAGGCCTTCACCGCCTCGTCGCGCAGCGGATCGAAGACGCCGATCACGGCCGATTCGAGCACCGCCGGGTGGTCGTTGAGGACGCGTTCGACCTCGCTCGCGGCGATGTTCTCGCCGGCGCGCTTGATCACGTCCTTGGAGCGGTCGAAGAAGTGCAGGTAGCCGTCCTCGTCGAAGCGGCCGTTGTCGCCGGTCAGGAACCAGCCGTCGCGCATGCAGGCGGCGGTCGCTTCCGCGTTGCCCCAATAGCCGGAGAACAGCGGCTCGCCGCGCACCACGATGGCGCCGGTCTGCCCGAACGGCACGTCCTGCAATGCGTCGTCGACGATCCGCACCTCGCGCCCGAGCAGCGGCAGGCCGATGCAGTGGCGCTTGGTGATGCCGTGGACGAGCGGGTTGGAGGTGCAGATGCCGAGCGTCTCGGACAGTCCATATCCCTCGATCAGCCGGACTCCGAACCGACGCTCGAAGTCGCTCCATTCCTCCGCCGAGGTGGGCAGGGCGTAGAAGGAGAAGCGCAGATCGTGCTCCGCGTCGTCGGCGCGCGGCGGCTGAGCCAGCAGCGTGCGCAGCAGCATCGGCACGATGCTCATGAAGGTGCATCGATGCGCCTTCACCTGGGCCCAGTATCGGCGGGCGCTGAAGGCCTCGAGCAACACCACGGTGCCGCCGACCGCAAGGGTCGGCAGCGTGCCGACATACTGGCCGTTGACGTGGAACAGCGGCAGCACCACGCAGGAACGCTCCCGCTCGCTCATGCCGAACAGCATCGCGGTGGCGATCGCCTGGATCACCGAGGCCCGATGGCCGATCACCGCGCCCTTCGGCCGCGACGTCGTGCCGGAGGTGTAGATGATCTGCGCCGGATCGTCGGGGGAGACGCGGACGGGGCGCCGCTCGGGGTCGCCGGCGGCCTCGATCTCGGCCAGGGTGACGAAGCCGGATGTCGCCGCGGTCGTCTTGGCGAGAATGCGGATGTCCGGCAGGCCCGCGGCGCCGGCCTCGGCGACCGTCGCCAGGAACTTCGGCTCCGTGACCAAGGCGGCGGCGCCGGAATCGGCGAGGAGATAGGCCAGTTCGTCGGCCGAGTAGAGCACGTTGACGGGGACCATCACGGCGCCGGCCTGGTTGGCGGCGAACCAGGCGACGAGGAATTCGGGGCTGTTGGTCACCATGATGGCGACCCGATCGCCCGGCCGAATGCCTTTTGCGACGAAATGGTTGGCGAGCCGGTTCACCCGCTCGGCGAAGGCCCGGTAGGTGAAGGACACCACCGCGCCGGCATCGTTCTCGAAGATCAGGAATTCGGCGTTCGGCCGGCGATCGACCTGGAGATGGAGGAGGTCGGGTACGGTCTGGTTGCCGCTCACGTCCATGGGATGTCCTCGTCGGATGTTGTGCTCACCGGGCGCGCTTGCCGCCCTCGACCGGCAGGGCCGCGCCGGTGACGAAGGAGGCTGCATCCGAGAGCAGGAAGAGAACGGCCGCGGCGATCTCGTCGAGGCCGCCGAGCCGCCCCATCGGCGTCGTCGCGACCATCGACGTGTCGAGCGCGTCGCCGAACAGGCGTTCGCTCATCGCCGTGCGGAAGGAGCCGGGGCAGACGGCGTTGATGCGGATGCCGCGGTCGGCATAGTCGAGCGCGGCGGCGCGGGTCAGGCCGAGGAGCCCGTGCTTGGCGGCCGTATAGGCCGGCATGCCGGCGACGCCGCCGAGCGAGGCGGTCGAGCCGATGTTGACGATAGCGCCGCCGCCGCCGGCGAGCATCGCCGGGATCTCGGCGCGCAGACAGAAGAACACGCCGCCGAGGTTGATATCGATGACGCGGCGCCATTCGTCGACGCCGTAGTCGGCGACCGCGGCGCGGGCCCCTTCGATGCCGGCGTTGTTGACGGCGCGGTCGAGCCGGCCGAAGGCGTCGAGGCAGGCGGCGACGGCGCGCTCGGCGTCCGCCGGGACGGCGACGTTGCAGGGCTCGAACCGCGCGGTCCCACCGGCGGCCTCGATCGCCGCGACGGTCTCGCGCCCGCCGTCCGGGTCGATGTCGCAGACCATCACCGCGTCGCCGCAGCGTGCCAGCGCCACCGCGATGGCGCGGCCCAATCCGGCCCCGGCCCCGGTCACCAGCGCGGCGCCCGGCCCGCCGAACGTCGGCGCCGCCGCTCCGCCGAAGCGGGCGGAGTCCTTGCTCTCCATGCATCCTCCCAGGCGCCTCCGGCCGTCGGCGGCTTCGGAGAGGCGATTATTCTTGTTGGTCTGAATAATATACTAATCAGTATAATCCTGGCAAGCGCGGACCAGGGCGCGATGCCGCAGGCGGCGCCAAACTCGCTGGTATGAATTGTTACTATCGTCGAACCGGGCTATGGCTGAGCGGCGGGCGGCCGTTCGACCCGCGACCGGAAAGGACGTCGCATGGGGAAGAGACCGCGGGCGGTCGAAGGCGAGAACCTCTGGGACGAGATCACCGCGTTGAAGCGCGAGCGGATACTCGGCGAGGCCGTCGAGCTCTTCTATCGCAAGGGGTATCTGCCGACATCCGTCGACGCCGTGGCCGAGCGGCTCGGCGCGACCAAGCCCTTCGTCTATTACCACTTCAAGAGCAAGGTCGATCTCCTGGTGGAGATCTGCGAACGCGGCACGCGTGAAGCGCTCGCGGTGATCGCCGCGGCGGTGGCGCTCGACCTCGGACCGCAGGAGAAGCTCGAACGCCTCGTGCGCGACTTCACCGCCGTTGTCCTCGATCACCACAAGCTGGTGGCGATCTATTTCCGCGAACAGCTCAACCTGCCGGAAGAGGCTGCCGCCCGCATCGCCGCCATGCGGCGGGACATCGACCACCACTTGCGCGCGCTGCTCGCCGAGGGGCGCGAGGCGGGCGTCTTCCGCTTCGACAATCTCGCCGTCGCCAGCCTGATCGTCGCCGGCATGGTCAGCTACGCCTTCGCCTGGTACCGCGAATCCTTCAGCGTGCCGCGCGAGGAAATCGCCGACACGATGGTCGCCCACGTCCTGCGCAGCCTCGGCGCCGAACCGCTGGCGCGCGTCGGCGCCGCTCAGAGATAGGCCTCGGCCAGGCGACGGCTTCCTTCGGGCGAGGCGAGCAGCGCGCGATCGCCGGCCACCGCCAGAGTGCCCTGCCGCAGCACCCAGCCGTAGTCGGCGATGCGCAGGGCCATCGACGCCATCTGTTCGGTCAGGAGCACGGTGGTCTCGCGGCTGCGTGCCAGGTCGACGACGAAATCGAAGAGCTGCTGGACGATGACCGGCGCCAGGCCGAGCGACGGCTCGTCGAGCATCAGCCAGCGCGGACTGCGAATGGTCGCCGAGGAGACGATCAGCATCTGTTGCTGGCCGCCGGACAGCAGGCCGGCGGCCACCGATCGCTTCTCCGCAAGCGCCGGAAAGCGGTCGAAGACGGCGGCCCGCATTGCGGCGAAGCCGGCGTGGCGGCGGCCGAAGCGCCAGGCGACCTCGAGATTCTCCTCGACCGTAAGGCCGCGAAACAGGCGCCGCCCTTCGAGCACGCAGCCGAGACCGAGATGGGCGCGGCGTTCGGCGCCGAGCGCCGAAACGTCGACGCCGTCCAGACGGACGGTTCCGCTCGCCGCCACAAGCCCCATGACGGCGCGGATCAGCGAGGACTTGCCCGAGCCGTTGGCGCCGAGGATCGCGGTGATCCGTCCCGGCTCGGCACGCAGCGACACGCCGCGCACCGCGCGGACAGCGCCATAGGAGACGGCGAGAGTCTCAACCTCGAGCATCGGTCGTCTCCATCCGCCCGAGATAGCATTCGGCGACCTTCGGATCGTCGCGCATGGCGCCGATGGCGCCCCGGAAGATCTCGCGACCGCCGTCGAGCACGACCACGCGGTCGACGACGCGGGCGAGGAAGTCCATGTGGTGGTCGACGATCAGCACGGCGACGCCGGCGGCGCGCAGATCGAGCACGGCGCGCTCCAGCCGGCCGATCTCGCCCTCCGAGAGGCCGGCGGCGGGTTCGTCGAGCAGCAATACGTCGGGCTCGACCATCAGGGCGCGGGCCACCTCGACCAGACGACGATAGCCGTAGGGCAAGGTCTCCAGCACCCGGTCGGCGACGTCGTCGAGCCCCATCGCGGTCAGCACGCCGGCCGCCCGGGCGATCGCAGCCGGTTCGTCGCGGCGGATGCGACCGATTCCGAACCCGGCCTCGAGCGCGCCGTAGCGCGCGTGGACATGGGCGCCGAGCAGGACGTTTTCCAGCACCGTGAACCGGCCGACGAGACGCGGATCCTGGAAGGTGCGCACCATGCCTCGCCGGGCGACGACGTGCGGGGGCAGGCCCGAGACGTCGGCCCCGGCCAGCTCGATGCGGCCGGAGGACGGCGGATAGAGCCCGCTCAGCACGTTGATCGTCGTGCTCTTGCCCGACCCGTTGGGACCGATCAGACCGAGGACCTCGCCGGCGGCGAGCTCGCAGGAGAAGTCGGCGACGGCGGTGAGGCCGCCGAAGGACCGCCTGAGCCCCGTCCAGGCGAGCACCGTCCGTCCGACGACCCGCCGGGCGCTGCCCCCGGTCGTGGCGGTTGGGGGCGCCGCCGCCTGGCGCCAGGCCGGACGGATCATCCGGGGCGGCGGAAACAGCAGGCCGGCGAGACCGCGCGGCATGACAACGAAGATCGCGACCAGCACGGCGCCGTAGAGGATGAACTTGAAGTCTTCGAAGACCTCGAGCTGGAGCGGAAGCCAGGTCAGGGCGACGGCGCCGACCACCTGCCCGGGCAGCGAGCCGAGGCCGCCGATCACCGACATCACCAGGATCTCGATCGAACGGTGGAGCTCGAAGCTCTCCGGTCCGACATAGCTGACGAGGTGTCCATAGAGGGCACCGGCAAGCCCGGCGAGGCCGGCGGAGAGCGTATAGGCCTGCCGTTTCACCATGGCGCTGTCGATCCCGATGCTGTCGGCGGCGGTCTCCGATTCGTGGACGGCGAAGAAGGCCCGGCCGACGCGCGAACGGTTGAGGCCGGACAGCCAGAACAGGACGGCCGCAGCGATGACCGCCAGCAGGCGAAGATAGTCGGCCGTGTCGAGGGTTCGGCCGAAAACGACGAGACTGCGCAACTGCGGCGACGGGATGCCGGTGATGCCCATGACGCCGCCGGTCACGGAATCCCATTCGCGCACCACCTCGACGAAGATCATGCCGAAGCCGAGGGTCATCATCGCCAGATAGAATTCGCGCACCCGGCCGGCCGGCCAGGACAGGATCCAACCCGCCGCCGCCGCCATCAAGGCTCCCGCCGGCACCGACAGGGCGAAGGGCCAGCCGGCGACCTTGACCAGCAGCACCGACGCATAGGCGGCGATGCCCATGAAGGCGGCTTGGCCGAGCGAGATCTGTCCGGCCATGCCGGTCAGGAGGTTGATGCTGCAGGCGATCAGGATGTTGATCACCGCGAAGGAGATCAGCTGCCGGGTCGCTTCGGACAGGTGGGGGGCGGCGGCGACGATCGCCAGCGCGAGCAAGCCGACGAAGCGGGCGTCGCACAGGACCGCACCGAGGAGAAACCGGATCCGCGTCATGCCTTGACCGCCTCCGCGCGGCCGAGAAGGCCCTGCGGCCGGACCGCGAGCACCACCATCAGGACCGCCAGCGACACGCCGTGGCCGGCCGCCGTCGACACGTAGCCGCCGACGACCTGCTCGATGACGCCGATCACTAGGCCGCCGAGGAGGGCGCCCCAGTTGCGCCCGAAGCCCCCGACGATCGAGGCGACGAAGCCGGAGATCAGCAGGCTGAAGCCGAAGGCCGGATCGACCGTGCCGATGATCTGGGCGGTGAGGATGCCGGCGACGCCCGCCATGGCGCCGGAGAGGGCGAAGGAGACGACCACCACCCGACGCATCGGCACGCCGAAGACCCGGGTCAATTCCGGGTCCTGCGCCACCGCCTGCACGACCCGACCCCAGACCGTATAGCGGATGGCGAGATCGAGAAGCGCGATGACGGTGAGCGAGAAGGCGAAGACGACGAGGTACTGGGCGCCGATCCGGATGCCGAAGAGATCGACGAACTGCGCGGCGTCGAGCACCACGTCGGGGAAGGCGACCGCCTGATTGCCGAGATATTTCGACACGATGCCCTGGATCAGGATGCCGAAGCCGAGCGTCGACACCGCCCAGCCCATGCTGCCGCCGACCTTGGAGGCGGGCAGGACGCAGACCCGCTCGGCGATCACCATGGCGAAGGCCGAGGCGAGGATGCCGACGGTCCCGGCGAGCCAGATCGGCACGCCCGACCGGGCGGCGACCGCCGTCGCCATGGTGCACAGCATCAGGATCGCGCCCTGACCGAAGTTGACGGTCCGGGTGGTCCAGAAGGTCAGGTTCAGCGTGACCGCGATCAGGGCGTAGATCGACCCGACGCTGAGGCCGGCGACTGCGAGCGTGATGGTGAACCGCATGGGGGTCTCCGGGCGAGGCGACGACGGGGACGGACCGGTCGCCCGGCCCGCCCTGAGCGCGTGCAGACCGCTCGGTTCAGCCCTTGAGCACCTCGAGACCGAGCTTCTCGCCCTTCTTGACGACGCGCAGCATGGCGAGGCTCTCGGTACCGATGCCGTGATGGCGGTCGGCCGAGAAGTTGTAGATCGTGTTGACGCCGGGGTAGTCGCGGATGCCTTCCAGCGCCGCGATGATCGCCGCCGGCTCGGTCGACTTCGCCCGGCGGATGCCCTCGAGCAGCAGGTTGGCGCCGTCATAGGCAGGGATGACGATCAGCGACATCTGGATCTGGGGACGCTGCGGGTCCGGACCCCAGTAGCGATCGGTGCCGAAGCGGGCCTTGTAGGCCTCGACGAAGCGCGTCACCTCCGGCCGCGGCTCGTCTTCGACGAGGACGCCGACCATCGGCGCGACGGTGCCGACCGCCGCGTCGCCGGCGCCTTCGAAATAGGGCAGCGACAGGCCGCCGGCACTGGTCACCAGCGGCTGCTTCAGACCGAGGCGGGCCATGCTGCGGCGGATGTTGACGAGGTCGGTACCCAGGCCGATCACCAGGAACGCCTCGGCGTCGCTCTGCTGCAGGCGCACCAACTGGGCCGTGACGTCGGTGGCCCGCTGATTGTAGGCCTCGACGGCGATCTTCACGTCCGGTCGATGCTGCTTGACCACGCCGAGCAGGGTGTCGCGGCCGGAGACGCCGTAGCTGGTGCTCTCGTGCATCACCGCAATCGATTTGAAGGTCTTGGCCACATAGGTGCCGAGCACCTCGGCTTCGACATTGCTGATGATGCCGAAGGTGAAGACGTTGCGCCGCGGCGCCTTGCCGAAGGTCTGCGGATAGGTCGCCGCGGTCGCCTGGGCGAGCGCGTTCACGTAGGGCCTGCCGCTGGCGGTGACCATGTCGATCACCGCCATGGTGGCGCCACTGCCGGCCGGACCGAGGATGGCGGTCAGCGACGGGTCGTCGAGCAGGCGGCGCATGTTCTGGGCGGCGCGGTCGGGCACCATCTGGTCGTCGAGCGCGGTCACGATCTCGATCTTGCGGCCGTCGATGCCGCCCTTGGCGTTCCACTGCTCGATCGCGAGATCGAAGCCGCGCTTGTTGCCTTCGCCGAACTCGTTGTAGGGCCCGGTCAGCGCGGTGGTCAGGCCCAGGCGGATGACCGAGGAGTCCTGCGCGACGGCACGGCCGCCCCGCGCCAGCAGCGCCGCAGCGCCGATACCGGCCAATCCTCGAAACAGATCACGGCGTGTTCCCATCGACATGGACGTCTCCCTGGCATCTTCGTTCCCGATGTCCGCGGCGCACCACATCCTTATCGGTCGAAGAATATACGCATGAGTATAACGAAGCGTTCGGCGGTTGCCAAGCCGGGGCGGGACGATCCGGGGACGGCATCGACGCCCCCGGCACCGCGGGCACGGGCGCGACCGCGGGCCGTCTGAAGGCCCCATCGGCCGCGGCTTCGGGCGGACGCAGCCGGTTCCGCCGCACCGCGCCACGTCGACCATCATCGCCGCGCCCGCGACGTGCCTGTTCGTTTCCAGGTGCCGAGCATCCTGGCTTGCCTCGGTCTCCCGGAGGGGCGGCAGCGGTCGTCGCCTACGCGCCCGGCGGCCGGCGGCCGGCGGCCGGCTCGGGGCACAAGGGCCAGGCGGTGACTTGGCGATTATTCTTATTGGAAGATTTTAGTACCGATGAGTATATTCCCGTCGCCGCGCCGGAGAGCCGGATGGGAGGACCAGAGACATGACGCTCGCACGCCGCATCGCGCAGTTCGTGGTCGGGCTCGACGACGCGACCTTGCCCGAATTCACCCGGGATCGCCTGAAGGCCTGCCTCATCAACGGCTTCGGCATCGCCCTCGGCGGCCTCGACACACCCTTTCACCGGGTGGCGGCCGACGCCGCGATCGCTCTCGACGGCAGCCCCGAGCATGGCGCGACCCTGCTCGGCGACGGTCGGCGGGCATCGCTCGACGGCGCGCTCTCGGCCAATTGTGCCCTCTTCCACGGGCGCGCCCAGGAGGACACCTGCGGCACCGTCCATCTCGGCGCGATCGTCATCCCGATGCTGACCGCCTTGGTCGAGGCGCGGGGTCTGCCGCTCGAACGTCTCCTGCCGGCGCTGCTCTCCGGCTACGAGGTCGCCGGCCTGTTCGACGCGGCCTACGGCGCGATCACCGCACCCGGCGGATTGCGGGCCTCGATCCTCTACGGCACGCTCGGCGCTGCCGCGGCGGCCGCGAAGCTGATGGATCTCGATGCGGATCGGACCGCCGCGGCGCTCGCCAACGCCGCCGCCTTCACCGGCGGCACCCTGCAGTCCTTCGCCGACGGGACCGACGAGTGGCGCTATCAGCTGGGCGTCGCGGCGGCGAACGGCCTGCGCGCCGCCGCCCTGGCCGCCGCCGGATCGGTGTCGGCGCCGGCCGCCTTCGAAGGTCGCGCCGGCTTCGTCCGCGCCTTCGTCCGGACCGACTGCGACGTCGAGGCGCTGGTCGCCGGCCTCGGGCGCGATTGGGCGATCGACCGCGTCACCTTCAAACCCTATCCGGTCTGCGCCTTCAACCAGAGCCCGGTCGATGCGGCCCTGGCCCTGCGCGCCCGGCTCGGCGGGCGCCGCCTCGCGGCGGTGACGGTGCGCATGAACCCCTACGAGACCGGCTATGCCGGCATGCTCGAGCGCGGTCCCTTCGCCACCATCTCGGGGACGCTGATGAGCATCCCCTTCTGCATCGCGACGACACTTCTCCACGGCGTGCCGGATATGCGGCGGATGACCGACTACCACGACGCCGCGGTCGCCGATCTGATCGCGCGCCTCACCGTGGTCACCGACCCGGCCGTGCCCAATCTCTCCGCCGACATCGAAGCGACAACGACGGATGGCGAGGTGGTGATCGAGCGCCGCCGGGCGAGCGCCACCGACTATGCCTTCGACCGCGCCGGAGCGGCCGCCCTGGTCCGCCGCATCGGCGCCGAGCAGGGGCTCGACCCGTCGATCCATGACCGCCTGGAGCGCTTCGTCGACGGGTTGCCCGGCGGTTCGATCGCCGAACTCGTCTCCGTCTTCGCGGCGGCGCGGTCGCCGGTTCTCCAGACGCGTGCTTCGTGACGCGGGCGGCGCTCCAAGCCGTAGGGCCGGAGCGGTCGCCGTGAGGCGGCGCTCCATCCCTCGATCGCCGCAACCGGCGCCGATCCGGTGCTCGGACGGGGTCCGTGGCGCGCGCCGCCGGACCGTGGTCTCCCGGGCGGCGCGGCCACCTCAGCGGCGGCGGGCGATCGTCCGGCTGGCGAGGCAGAGCTGTTCGAACAGGACCTGCGCGGCCGCCTGGGCGGTGTTGCTGGTCGCGTCATATTGCGGCGCCACCTCGACGACATCGCCGCCGACGAAGTCGATCCCGGCCAGGCCGCGGAGAATGGCCAGCACCTCGCGCGGCATCAGCCCGCCGACCTCCGGCGTCCCGGTTCCGGGTGCGAAGGCCGGGTCGAGACTGTCGACATCGAAGGACACATAGGTCGGCCCGTCGCCGACCACCGCGCGCGCCTTCGCGATCACGGCGGCGATGCCCATCTCGGTGACCTCCTCGGCATGGATCACCGTCATGCCGGAGACGGTCGAGAACTCCCACAGATATTCCGCCCCGCCGCGAATGCCGATCTGGATGGTCCGCTCGGGGTCGAGCGTGCCCTCCAGCACGGCCTGGCGGAACGGGCCGCCATGGTGGAACTTCGAGCCCTCGTAGACGCCGCCGGTGTCGCAATGCGCATCGATATGCACCATGCCGACCGGCCTCTCACGCCCGACGGCGGCCAGGATCGCGCGGCTGATCGAGTGGTCGCCGCCGACGGCGAGCGGGATCACGCCGGCCGCGACGATCCGGGCGAAGAAGGCCTCGATATCGGCATGGCAGCCGGCGAGATCGAAGCGGCTGCGGAAGGGCACGTCGCCGATGTCGAGGACGCGGCAGTCGAACATCGGCGTCTGGCGCAGCACATGTTCATAGGGGCCGATGCGCTCGACGGCACGCACCGCGCGCGGTCCGAGGCGGGCGCCGGCGCGGTTGGTGACGCCGAGATCCATCGGCACCCCGACGAGGGCGACATCCAGATCGGCGAAGCCTTCGTCCGCGGCGGTCGGGCGGAACGGGGCATCGAGCAGGGTGGCCGGATCGGAGAACGGCCATTTGCGCCGGTCGCCGTCGGAGAATTGCAGGCTGGCGGCCTTGCGGAAGTCCGGGTCGTCGATATCCGCGCCGCCCGTCGCGGTGTAGCGGGCGCGCAAGGCGGCGAGCTTGTCTGGAGTCATGTCGGCATTCCCTCCTGCGCGTCCGTGTCGGACGGCCGATGGCGTTCAGAGCGAGGTCGGCTCGCAGGCCGCATAGTGACGGGCGATTTCGGCGCCGGTCGCGATCCACACGTCGTCCCGGGCGGCGACATGGCGCAGGAAGTCGCGCAGCAGATGCCAGCGCATCGGCCGTCCGGAGACCTGCGGGTGCAGCACCATGGTGGTGACGCCGCCCCAGCTGTGCGTCGCCTCGAATTCGTCGATCCACAGGTTCAGCACCGCCTCGCGGCCGAAGATCGGACGCGGATCGACCCGGCTGGTCATGCCGAAATTCCAGTCGTCGAAGGCATAGTTGACCGGGATCTCGATCGGTCCCGGCCGGTCGTCGTGCAGGCGATGGCGATAGGGGCGGATGTCGTCACGGAACGAACTCGAATAGGTCACCCCGCTGTCGGTCAGATAGGCGAGGAGTTCCGGGAAATTCTCGCCCGACGGCGCCCGGTAGCCGATCGGGCGCACGCCGAGCGCCCGGTCCAGCGCCTCGAAGCCCCGGTCGATCTCCTCGCGCGCCGCCTCGAAGGCGCCGCGTTCGGGCCGGCGGTGCAGGTAGCCGTGATGGCCGATCTCGTGCCCGGCCTCGACGATCGGCACGCACTGGGCCTGATGGGCGAGCGCCGTCCAGCCGGGAATGAAGAAGGTCGCCTTCAGCTTGAGCTCGTCGAGCAGCGTCAGGATGCGCTCGATGCCGACACGGCCGTCGTAGCCGCCATGCGAGACGGTGACGAGACGGTCGCCATTGGCCGGCGTGTTGCCGATCCAGGCGGTCTCGCCGTCGACGTCGAAGCCGATGAAGAGCGCGCTGCGGGCGCCGTTCGGCCAGGGAAAGTGCGGCGCCGGCGCGGCGCGGTTGAAGGCGATCGGCGGAAAATCGGTCATCGACACGAACCTCGGGAACGGTCAGCGGAAGGGATCGGCGACAGGCCCCGCGCCGGTCAGGCAGGCAAGCAGCGGTTCGACATCCTGGCTCTCCGGCAGGGTGGCGACGAGGCCGGCGACCGCGGCAGCCGCCTCGGCCGAGAGCGCGAGCCCGGCCAGTTCGGCGAATTTCGCATCGATCGCCGCCGGCGTCATCGGCCGTTCCACCGAGCCGGTCGGTCGCGGCACGCGCTTTTCGGCCCGCGTGCCGTCCCTGAACCGGAGCGTGACGATCGGTTCGTCGAGCGGTGCGAAGCCCTCGTCGACGGCGAGCGTGATGCGGTCCAGCACCGCGGCGACGCTGGCGTCGTGGCGCCGAGCCTGCGCATAGGCCGACAGACCGGGCTCGCCGTGGACCAGCCGCAAGGCCAGTGCCAGCGGCAGGCTCATCTGGGCGGCGGCGAGCGGTTCGGCCTCCCGCCGGCCGCACATGCCCATCAGCAGGCCGCTGACGCGGACATCGACCCCGTCGACCGTCTCGCCGGTCCGGCCGGTCTCGGCGAGGAGATCGCCGACCGCGTCGATCGCCGAATGGGTACCGCGGCAGGCGGCATAGGGCTTCAGCGAGACGCGCGACAGCTTGTAGACCGTGCCGAGATCGGCGGTGAACCGGCTCGGATCGCCGGCGCCGTGGCCGAAGCTGCGGAAGAAGCCGCCCCACACGTCGTCGAAGACCTGCGCGGGCCCGCGAAAGCCGGCGCGTGCCAATTGGGCGGCGAAGAGACCGCCCTCGGCGGCGCGGCCGGCATGCACCTTCTTGGTCTGGGCGCCGTCATGGATGAAGGCCCACAGGCCGGACGAGAAGCTGGTCGCCGCCGTGATGGCATGGGCGGTCGCGGCGGCATCGAGCCGCCACAGGCGGGCGACCGCGGCCGCGGCGCCGACCGTGCCGCAGGTGCCGGTCGAATGCCAGCCGTCGCCATTGTGGCGATCGTAGCCGCCCGCGGCCTCCAGCAGGCGGCGGCCGACCTCGTAGCCGACGACGATCGCGGTCAGGAGCTCGGGTCCGGAGACGCTCCGACCTTCCGCCGCGGCGAGCACGGCGGGCACCACCACGGCACCCGAATGGTCGCAGCCGCCGGTATCGTCGAGTTCGAAGACATGCGCGGCGACGCCGTTGACGAGCGCGGCGTCGCGGGCGCTGGCGCGCCGGTCGGTCCCCCAGATGCGCGCGCCGGTGCCGCCGTGCGGCTCGATCGTCCCGAGCACCAGGGCAAATTCCTGCGACCGGGTGCCGGCGAGCGCCGCGCCGAGGGTGTCGAGCAGATGCACCTTGACCTTGGCGGCGACACCGGCCGGCACCGCGTCCCAGCGCAGCGCCGACGCGAAGGCGGCGAGACGCGCGAGTTCGGTCGCGCCGGTCGCCGGCACGTCATCCCGTGGATCGGTGGACATGGTCATTCCTGTCTCGATGGGGCGACGGGACCGCGCCTCAAACGCGATCCCGCATGCGCTTGGCGTCAACGGCCCGATGCGTCCGCATCCCGGGCCGGCGGCCTCACTTCACCGCTTCGCCGTTGATCAGCACGGTGTCCAGCATGGTGACGCCGAGGCCGTAGCTGTCGAAGATCTTCTTGTATTCGCCCGACGCGATCAGCCGCTTCAGCGCGCCCGCATAGGCGTCGCGCAGGCCGGTCTCGGCCTTCGGGAAGGCGATGCCCTGCAGCACGGCCGTGAAGGGCGCGCCGACGATCTGGTAGGTGTCCTTCTCCAGGCTGATCAGGTAGGGCAGCGTCTCGGAGCCCTGGACGGCGCCGTCGACGCGACCCTGCTTGAGCTGCGCGCGGGCATCGGCCGAGCCTTCCGAGCCGACCACCTGGATCGCCGGCTTGCCGTTGGCTTCGCAGTTGGTCTTGCTCCAGGTCGCGGTCTCGTCCGGGAAGGACGTGCGCCGGCTCATGGCGACCTTCTTGCCGCACAGATCGGTCGGGACCTTGAATTCGTCCTTGCGCTCGAAGGAGGTGTAGAACTGCGCGCCGGACTTCATGTAGTCGACGAAATCGAGCGTCTCGCGGCGCTTGGGCAGATCGCTCATGCCGGAATGGATGAGATCGACGCGGCCGGTGGTCAGCGACGAGATCATCTGCTCGAAGCCGATGTCGGACCACTCGACCTTGACGCCGAGTTCCTTGGCGAGCGCCAGGCCGAGGTCGATGTCGAGACCCTTGAGCTGGTTGGTCGCCGGGTCCTTGTATTCCATCGGCGGATAGTTCGGCTGGTTGGCGACGACCACCTTGCCGGCCGTCTTGATGCGGGCCGGCAGATCCTGCGCGGCGGCCGGCGTGACGGCCGCACAGGCGAGACCGATGGCAAGGATGGCGTGCTTCGGCGTCATTGGCTTTCTCCCAGGGTCGAGATCGTTCACTTGTGGACGGCGCGGATGAACGCCGCGCAGCGGGCATTGTCCGGTTCGGACAACACTTTCTTGGCCGGGCCGACCTCTTCGATCCGGCCGGCTTCCATGAAGGCGACGGTGTCGGCCACCCCGCGGGCGAAGCCCATCTCGTGGGTGACCACCACCATGGTCATGCCGGACTCGGCGAGATCCTTCATCACATCGAGAACTTCGGAGACCAGTTCCGGATCGAGCGCCGAGGTCGGCTCGTCGAACAGGATGAGCTCGGGCCGCATGCCCATGGCGCGCGCGATGGCGACGCGTTGCTGCTGGCCGCCGGAAAGTTCGGACGGATAGTGGTTCATCTTGTCGGCGAGGCCGACCCGGGCGAGCAGCTCGCGCGCATGGTCGGCCGCCGCCTTGCGCTCCTCGCCGAGGACATGGATGGGCCCCTCGGTCACGTTCTGCAGCGCCGTGAGATGGGGAAACAGGTTGAAGCGCTGGAACACCATGCCGGTGCGGCGGCGCTGGCGGGCGATCTCGCTGTCGCGCATCTCGTAGAGACGGTCCCCGTCGCGCCGGTAGCCGAGCAGTTCGCCGCCGATCCAGATGGCGCCGCCGTCGATGCGCTCCAGCATGTTGATGCAGCGCAGGAAGGTGCTCTTGCCCGATCCGGACGGACCGATGATGCAGCAGACCTCGCCCTTGCGGATGTCGAGGCTGGCGCGGTCGAGCGCGGTGAAGCCGGTGAAGCGCTTGGTGACGTCGATCGCCTTGACGAGGATTTCCGACATGCTCCGCCTCCCCGTCAGCCCGCCGCCTTCAGACGCTGGATTCCGCGCGCGAAGTAGCGTTCCACATACATCTGGCCGATCGAGAGCACCGTCACGGCCGACAGGTACCAGAAGCTCGCCACCAGAAGCAGTTCCAGGACGCGCGTGTTGGCGTAGTAGATGATCTGGGCGTTGTGCAGGATCTCGGAATACTGGATGACGCTGGCGAGCGAGGTGGTCTTGACCATGCCGATCAGTTCGTTGCCGATCGGCGGCAGGATCACCCGCATTGCCTGCGGCAGGATGATCCGGCGCAGCATCAAGAGCTGGCCCATGCCGATCGACCGTGCCGCCTCATACTGGCCGGCATCGACCGACAGGAGCCCGCCGCGGACCACCTCCGACGTGTAGGCACCCTGCTGGATGCCGAGCGCCAGCATGGCGGCGACGAAGGGCGTCATCACGTCGACCGTGCGCCATTCGAACAGGCCCGGAATGCCGATCTTGGGGAAGACCAGCGCCAGGTTGAACCACAACAGCAGCTGCAGGAGCGCCGGCGCGCCGCGGAAGATCCAGACATAGCCGGTCGCGATGGTCGACAGCACGGGGTTTTCGGAGATGCGCATGATCGCGAAGATCACGCCGAGCGTGATGCCGACCGCCATGGCGGCGAAGGTCATCAGGATCGTGTTGACGAGGCCTTCGAGAATGCTCTGCGAGAACAGGAACTGGCCGACATAGTTCCACTCGATCTTGCCGTTGATGAAGGCCCTGACCAGCGCGGCCAGCAGCAGGCAGACCACGCCCGCCGCAATCCAGCGCCCCCAATGCCGCCGCGGCACGATCCGAAGATGGCTGGTCTGGTACATGTCGCGTTCGTCGGTCATCGCGATCCCTCCCGTCGTGGCATCGAGGCACTGCGCCGGATCGATCGCGTTATGCGCTCGCCCAGGCCCGCTGACGGGCGAGTGTCGCCACCAGACGTTCGATCTGCCCGCGGACGCTGGCCGGGGCCGTGCCGTTGTGGCCCGACCGCGCCGCCACCGCCGCCTCCGGGGTCAGCCGGGTCAGCACGTCCGCGGTCAGGCGCGGATCGACCGCAGCGAGGTCGGCCGCCGAAAGGTCGGACAGGCCGCAGCCGCGCGCCTCGCAATGGCGCACCAGCGCGCCCGTGATCTCGTGCGCCTCGCTGAAGGGTATGCCGCGCCGGGACAGCCAGTCGGCAACCTCCGTCGCCAGGGTGAAACCGAGCGTCGCCTGGGCTTTCAGGCGATCCCGGTCGACCGTCATGGTGGCGATCATACCGGTCATCGCCGGAAGCACCAGTTCGAGCGTGTCGAGCGCCTCGAAGGCGGCCCATTTGTCCTCGGCGAGATCGCGATTGTAGGCGAACGGAATGCCTTTCAGCGCGATCAGGACGCCCTGCAGCACCGCGATAAGGCGGGACGCCCGGCCCCGCGTCAGCTCGGCGATGTCCGGGTTCTTCTTCTGCGGCATGATCGAGGAGCCGGTGGCATAGCCGTCGTCGAGGTCGACCCAGGCGAACTGCTTGGAGTTCCAGATGAACACCTCTTCGGCGAGGCGCGAGAGGTTGACGCCGATCATGGCGGTGACGAACAGGAATTCGGCGACATGGTCGCGCGCCCCGACGGCGTCGATCGAATTCTCGCACGGGCCGTCATAGCCGAGTTCGACGGCGGACAGTTCGGGATGGAGCGCGATCGCCGAGCCGGCGAGCGCGGCGGCACCGAGCGGCGACAGGGCCGCGCGGCGATCCCAATCCATCATGCGGTCGATATCGCGGGCGAAACCCTGCGCATGGGCCAACAATTGATGGGCGAAGGAGACCGGCTGGGCCGGCTGCAGATGGGTGAAGCCGGGCGCGATGGTGTCGACATGCCCCTCAGCCTGGGCGACGATCGCGTCCTGCAGCGCCAGCAGATCGACCGCGACCGCGCGCGCCTTGGTCCGAAGATGCAGCTTGAGATCGTTGGCCGCCTGGTCGTTGCGCGACCGGCCGGCGCGGAGCTTGCCGCCGAGCGGGCCGAGCCGGTCCTTCAGGACCCGCTCCAGGAAGGTGTGGACATCCTCGTCGGCCGGGATCGGCGCCACTTCGCCACGGGCGAAGGCTGCGGCGACGTCGGCAAGTGCGGCCTCCACGATCGTGCATTCCTCGGCGGTCAGAATGCCGGCGCGAACCAGTTCACGGGCATGGGCGGCAGAGGATTGCAGATCTTCCGGCGCCAGGCGGAAGTAGTTCGCAGGCGCGCGCGACAGATCGACCAACGCCTGCGACGGCGCCTTGCTGAACCGGGCGCCCCACAACCCACCTGCGCTCTTCATGTGCAACCACTCCTCTTGCCCGCGCATTGGGCATCAGGGGGGCGCCCTCGACAAATGAAATGAAGTCAAGCATGCTATTCCATATTGGAATAGTCGGGGATCGTCGGCCTTGCACCTGCCCTCCACCACCGCGCTGAGGGTGATCGCCGCCCTCGCCCAACACGGCACCGTCTCGGCGGCCGCGGTCGCGCTGAGTCTGACGCAGAGCGCGGTGAGCAAGCAGTTGAAGGCCGTGGAGGCCCTGATCGGGCTGACGCTGTTCAACCGGGCGCGGCATGGCCTGGTCCCGACCGAGGCCGGGATCGTCTATATCGAACAGGCCCGCGTCGCGCTCGGCGCGCTGGAGACGGCGGCCGTCCGCACCGCACGGCTGCGCGGCAGCCGGCCGGTCCTGCGCCTGCACGTGCTGCCGATCCTGGGGGACCGCTGGTTCATGCAGCGCCTGATCGGCTTCACGGACCAGCACCCGGACGTGGATGTGCAGTTCGTGACCTATGCCTCGCGGGAGGCGCATCGCGATGTCGATGTGGTCTTCCGCTTCGGCGAGGGGCAGTGGCCCGGCTGGAACGCCGATTACTTTCTCGGACGCGATGTCGTGCTGGTCGGCGCGCCGATGACGCTCGACCGCGGCGGCGGCATCGCCGATTGGCGCGACATCGCCAGGTTCCGCCTGCTGGTCCATCCGCAGACCCCGCTGCACTGGGACCGGCTGTTCGCGCAGTATGGCGGCCTCGACATCCCGCCCGAGCAGACCATCACGCTATCCTACTATGCCCTGGTCATTCGAGGCGCGATCGGCGGGCAGGGTCTTGCGCTGGTCCCCAGGACCCTGATCACGCGCGAACTCGCCGCCGGCGAACTGGTCAACCCGCTCGGCATCGGATTCGAGAGCCAGAACTGCTACTGGCTGACCACGCCCAACGAGCGGCCGCGCGAAGGCGTGCTGAAGCACTTCTGCGTTTGGGCGCTCGCGGAGGCGGCGCGCTCCGAGATGCCGCAAGGTGCGGTTTCTTCGTGAGCGGGCGCGCGGCGCGTCACCGGGTCCGGCCGGCGGTCTCGGCCAGCGCGGCGCCGGTCAGCCGGTAGAAGAGTTTGGAGGCCTCGCGCCGCGCCCCGAGCCCATCGTAGAAGGCGAGCAGCGCCGCGTCGTCGCGATCGGCGGTCCAGTCGATGCGGCCATAGCCCTCGGCTGTCGCCAGTTCGGCAAGCGCCGCGATCAGCCCGCGGCCGAGACCGAGGCCGCGCCGGCCCTCCGCGACGTAGAGCTCCTTGAGGAACAACCCCTTGCGCAGACCGGGTCCCGGATAGAGCGCCGCGAAGGCGGCAAAGCCGTCGATCCCGCCGCCAGTGTCGGCGACCAGGATGCGGTTGCCCGGCGGCAGGTCCGCCAGATCGGCGAGGATCGTCGCGCGCGGCGGACAGGGCACGCCATAATGGGCCTGCATCTGTTCGAACAGCGTCGCGAGGGCCTCGCTGTCGCGCGGCTCGCAAAGCCTGAACGCTGTGGTCATCGACTATCCCCTGCCCCGGAACCGTCCCGCCCCTCGGCCACCATGAGCCCCGGACACGCCCCCTGTACTGCGCGGCGGTGCCGGCGGCAATGTCGCCCTTGACGTGCCGTATCGCTCGACGGACCGCCGTCGTCGCCGTTGCGCGCCCGTCGTCAGCCGGGCCCATGGCGCATCCTTCCAACGCCGCGAAAGGACGGCACCATCGAAGTCCGGGACCATCGAAGTCCGGGATCGAACCTATCGCCGGGCAGCCGCATCGCCTCGACAAGCGGCCAGGGGATCGCCCGTCCCGAGACCGCGGGTCCGGCCGTGCCTCATCCGAGCAGGCGCGGCGCGATCAGCGAGATCCAGGGCACGAAGGCGATCAGGAACAGGGCGACGACCAGGCACAGGAACACCGCGATCAGCGGCCGGTTGGCGCGGTTGACGTCGACCCTGGCGATCTTGCAGGTGATCAGCACCAGCACGGCGACCGGCGGCGTCAGCGAGCCGAGCAGGACGCCGAAGGTGATCACCATGGCGAAGTGGTAGGGGTTGAACCCGTAGGCGTCGGCGATCGGCTGCAGGACGGGCACCAGCATGACCATGGCCGGGATGGGTTCGATGAAGATGCCCACCACGAGCAGCACGACCAGCACCAGCAGCATGACCACCCAGGCCTGGTCGGTCGTCGCCTGCAGCCACTGCGCGATCATGGCCGGCACGCCTTCGCGCGCCACGATCCACCCGAACAGCGCAGCGCCCCCGAGGATGATCATGATGCTCGACGAGACGATGGTCGCGTCGGACAGGTTGGCGGCCAACTGGCCCAGCGTGCTGCGGCGCGTGCCGAGGGCGAAGAGGACGCCGTAGGCGACGGCGATGACCCCGGCCTCGGTCGCCGTGAAGAAGCCCGACACGATCCCGCCGACGATGATCGCCGGCATGATCAGCGCCGGGATGGCCTGCCAGACGGCGCGTCCCGTATCGGCGAGGCCGGCGCGCGGGTAGGTCTTCAGCGTGCTGCGGCGCGCCAGGATGGCGACCGCCGCCATCAGGACGAGAGCGACCAGGATCCCCGGGCCGATGCCGGTAAGCAGGAGCGTCCCGATCGAGAGCCCGGTCATGGCCCCATAGATCACCATCACCACGCTGGGCGGGATGATCGGTCCCAGGATGGCCCCTGCCGCGTTGATCACCGCCGCATCCTCCGCCCGGTAGCCGTCCTTCTTCATCTCCGGGATCAGCATCGAGCCGACCGCGGCGGCCGACGCTGCGGCCGAACCGGAAATGGTCGAGAACAGCACGTTGGTGATGATGGTGACGTGGCCGAGACCGCCCTGCAGGTGGCCGACCAGGGCCCGGGCAAGCCCCACGAGGCTCGTGGTGATGCCGCCCACGTTCATGATGGAGCCGGCCAGGATGAACAGCGGGATCGCCAGCAGCGGGAAGCTGTCGAGTGACGAGTACATCTTCTGCGGCAGGACGATCAGCGGGACCGAGCCGTCGACCAGGAGCGCGACGACGGAGGCGAGCCCCATCGAGAAGGCGATCGGCATGCCGATGGCGATGAAGACGACAAGACTGACGACGAGGGCGATGAGCATCAGTCGAAACCTCCGACGCTCCGGCCCGCGGGGCGGGTGAGCAGGATCAGCACCGAAAGTGCGGCGGACAGCGGGATCGGGAGGAAGAACCAGACGCGCGAGATGCCGAGCGCGGGCGAGGTGACCGGTAGCCCCCGCATCGCAAAGGCGTAGCCGGCCCAGGCGAGGACGCCGCAGAAGGCGACCGAACAGGCCAGGTTCGTCCCGTCCTTCAGGCGCTGGACCAGCGGGTTGTCGGTCGGCAGGACGTCGACGACGATTTCCTCGTGGTGCCAGAGCTGGACGGGCAGGCCGAGCAGCATCGCCCACACCAGGAGGAGCACGATCGTCTCCTCCGTCCAGAACATCGACCAGCCGAGCGCGTAGCGGTTGATCACCTGTACCAGCGTCAGCACGATCATGGCGGCGAAGGCCGACGCCGCCGCGAAACGCGTGACGCCGACCAGCCTGCCCACCCAGGTTTGAAGCATGACCCCGCCTCAGAGCTTGCGGATCTTCTCGACCAGTTCGGTGCCCTTGGACGCGGCCGCAAACTCGTTCTGGAGATTGGCGAGCGCATCCGAGAAGGGCTTCAGGTTGGGCTCGTTCACCTCCATCTTGCCTTCGCCGGTGAGCTTGGCGATGGCGGCGGCCTCACGCTCGAAATGCTTTGCCCGCTGCTCGCGCGCGGTCTCGGCGCCCGCCTTGTCGATCGCGGCGCGCTCTTCGGCGCCAAGCTTGGCATAGAGGCCGGAGTTGATCGCGAAGGAACCGTCGAGGAGAATGTGGCGCGTCTTCGAGAAGTATTTCGTCACTTGGAAGATTTTGAACGTGTACGCGACCTCGGCGGTGCCCTCCATGGCGTCGACGACGCCGGTCTGCAGCGCGGCATACATTTCCGGGGCCGGAATGGGCGTCGGAATGGCGCCGAGCGTCGAGAAGGTCTTAACGAAGACCGGCGCCTCCGGCAGGCGAACCTTCATGCCCTTGAAGTCCGCCGGGGCGGCGATCGGCCGGGTGCGGGAGTAGGTGTAGCGGTAGCCGGTCACCATCCAGTTGACGATCCGGATGCCCGACTTCTTGTCCAGCGCGGCCGAGAGCGTGGCCCCGACATCGCCGTCGACCGTCTTCTGCCAATGGTCGAAGTCGCGGTAGAGATACGGCAGGGCGACGACGCCGAATTCCGGGACATAGTTGGCGTAGAGGCCGGATTCGCCGAAGCCCATGTCGAGCGTGCCGATCGAGACGGATTCGATGATCTCCCGCTGCCCGCCCATCTGGGCCGCCGGAAGGATCTGGATCGTGACGGCGCCCTTGGTTCCCTCGGCCACCTTGGCGGCGAACAGCTCGGCGGCGGCATGCTGCTCCGATTGGATCGGAAGATGGTGGGCGAGGCGGATGGTCCGCTTGCTCTGCGCGCGCAGGATGGAGGGTGCGGCGAGCGTGCCGATGGCGGCCGCGCCGATCCCGACCATGAAGTTGCGGCGCCCCAACGTGAGATCGATGGACATGATATTCCTCCCTCTCTTCTGTCGACCCGTATGCGCCGGGCCGTGAGCGCTACGGCATGACGCTGCCGCCGTTGACTTCGATGATCTGCCCGGTGACGTAGCTCGCCATGTCCTCGCTCGCGAGGAACAGCACCGCACCGGCGCATTCTTCCGCCGTCCCGAGTCGTCCCATCGGGATGGCCGTGGCGAGCCGGGCGAGCAGCTCCGGCGCGGTGTGGGCGTCGTGGATCGGCGTGGCGATCACCCCCGGCGCCACGGCGTTGACGCGGATCCGGTCCTGGACGAGCTCCTTCGCCAGAGCCCGCGTGTAGGTCGAGACATAGGCCTTGGTGGCGGCGTAGAGGCCGGCGCCCGGGCTCGCCCCGGTGCGGGCGGCCTGCGAGGTCATGTTGACGATCGCGCCGGCGCCCTGCCGCCGCATGAGCGGGATGGCGGCGCGGCCGAGCGCCAGCATCGACCGGGCGTTCAGGTTGAACACCGCTTCGATCAGGTCGTCGGGTGCCTCGGCGAGGGGCGCGCGGCGGACGAAGCCGCCGGCATTGTTGACCAGGATGTCGAGCCGTCCGAAGGCGGCGTCCACGGAGCGCGCCAGGTTTTCGGCCGCCGCGCTGTCGGTGAGGTCGGCCCCAAAGGTCCGCGCCTCCGCCCCGGCCGCCCGGATCGCGTCGGCGACCGCTTCGGCCGCGTCCATCTGCGAATGGCCGTGGACGGCGACGCGGCAGCCCTGCCGGCCGAAGGCCTGCGCCACCGCGGCGCCGATGCCCGACGAGGCGCCCGTCACCAGAACGACTTTGCCGACGAGATCGCGCATGGCATTCCCCTCAGGCGGCCGGATAGGGACGATGGAGCGCACAGTCCGGATTGAGCCGGACGCCGAAGCCCGGCCGATCCAGCGCCGAAACCTTCAGCCGTCCGCCTTCCGGCAAAGGCTCGTCCAGCAGGAGCGGGTGGAACATCGGCACCACACGGTCCGCCTCGGGGGCCATCATCAGGAACTCGGCGAAGGGGCTGTTCGGGCGCGTCGCCACGAAGTGGTAGCTGTAGACGCTGGAGCCGTGCGGGATGACCGGGCAGGCATGCGCGTCGGCAAGTGCGGAGATCTTGATCAGTTCGGTCAGCCCGCCGCACCAGCCGACATCGGGCTGAATGATGTCGCAGCAGCCCATCTCCAGGAGCAGTCGAAACCCCCAGCGCGTCGCCTCGTGCTCGCCGGTCGTCACCAGCATGCCGGCGGGTACCGCCTTGCGCAGCGCCGCGTAGCCCCAGTAGTCGTCGGGCGACAGGCATTCCTCGATCCATTTCAGCCCGTGCTCCCGTCCGGCGATCGCCAGACGGGTGGCATAGTCGAGGTCGAGCGCCATCCAGCAGTCGTACATCAGCCAGAAGTCGTCGCCGACCGCATCCCGCATCGCCGCCAGGGCCGCGACGTTGGCCCTGAGGCCCTCCTCCCGCTCGGCCGGGCCGTGCTTCAACGGCATCTTGCCGCCGATGAAACCCATCTTCTTGGCGAGGTCCGGACGCGGGCCGGTGGCGTAGAAGACGAGTTCGTCGCGGACCGCGCCGCCGAGCAACTGGTAGACCGGCTCGCCGCGGACCTTCGCGAGCAGGTCCCAGAGCGCCAGATCGACGCCCGAGATCGTGTTCAGGACCACGCCCTTGCGGCCGTAGAACTGGCTCGCGGCGTACATCTGGTCCCACATCCGCTCGATCTCGGTGACCGGGCGGCCGACCAGGAAGCGGGCAAGATGGCGCTCCACGACAAAGCAGCCGATTTCACCGCCGGTCGTGACCGCGAAGCCGACCGTGCCGTCGCTCGCCTCGACCTCGACCACCAGGGTGCCGAGGACGTTGAGGCCGAAGGAGCTGCGCTTCGCCCGGTATTCGGGGTAGCGCGACATGGGCGTGGCGATCTGGCCGTCGATCCAGTGACCGTCGCCCTGGTCGTGATAGTCGGCGCCGCCGCCCCGGACGGTGAAGGCGCGCACGGCCGTGATGGTGGGCATGGGCATGGCGTCGCTCCTCAGTAGACGGCCCGGCCGCCGGAGATGTCGAACACCGCGCCGGTGGAAAAGGCGCAGTCCTCGGACGACAGCCAACCGATCATGGCGGCGGCCTCTTCGACCGCCAGGAACCGCTTCATCGGGATCTTGGCGAGCATGAAGGCGATATGCTCCTCGCTCATCTGCTCGAAGATCTCGGTGCGGGCGGCGGCCGGCGTGATGCAATTCACCAGGATACCGGCCTCGGCGAGCTCCTTGCCGAGCGACTTGGTGAGGCCGATCAGGCCGGCCTTCGACGCGGAATAGTGGGAGGCGTTCGGGTTGCCTTCCTTGCCGGCGATGGAGGCGACGTTGACGATGCGGCCATACCCATTGGCCAACATGTGCGGCACGATCGCCCGGCAGGTCAGATACGGGCCGGTCAGGTTGACGTCGACGACCCGCCGCCAGACGTCGGGCGAGAGCTCCCACAGACGCCCGTTGCCGCCCGTGATGCCGGCATTGTTGACCAGGATGTCGATGCGGCCGTGACGTTCGACCGCGGCAGCGGTCGCGGCCGCAACGGAGGCCTCGTCGGTCAGTTCGACGACCGTGGAGGAGACCGGTCCGTGCGCGGAGAGCGCCGAGGCCGCGCGGTCGAGCCGCTCCGCATCGATATCCCACAGCGCGACCGCCGCGCCGGAGCGCAGGAAGCGTTCGGCGGCCGCATAGCCGATGCCGCGGGCTCCCCCCGTGACGACGGCGACGCGGCCGGCGAGATTCAGACTGTTCATGAGGCCGACCTCCTCCTGGCGCCGATGCGGTCGAGGCTCGGCGCCGCCCGCGCGTCGCGGCGACGCGGGCGGTCGGCTCGGGCTCCTCCCGGAGGCACGACTTTCACGCCGCGCATTCGTTCTTGATCGGGTTCTAGCGGAGGCGGTGATAACCGGATAATGAATTTATGGACTTTGTCGATGAGCGAAGGTTATCGCCATGTCGTTCGAGCTTCCGCCAACCCCATCGGCCCTCGCGCGCCTGCGCTTCCGCCATCTTCAATTGATCGCCCGCATCGCCGCGACCGGCAACCTGCACCGCGCCGCCGAAGAGATGAACATCACCCAGCCGGGCGCGACCAAAATGCTGCAGGACTCCGAGGAGATCTTCGGCATCCCAGTGTTCGAGCGACACCCGCGCGGCCTGACGCCGACCGAGATCGGCGCTTTCGTGATCGACTATGCGCGCCAGACCATCGGCGATCAGGCGCGCTTCTTCCGCAGTCTCGCGAACCTGAAGCGGGGCGGCTACGGCATGCTGTCGGTCGGCGCCATCATGGCGACGGGTCCGGACATCCTGCCGAACGCGCTGGCGGAGCTGAAGCGGCGACGGCCGCTGATGACCGTGGTGCTGTCGACCACGACCAGCGACCAGCTGCTCGAAGCGCTGGAAAAGACCGAGCTCGATCTGGTGATCGGCCGTCCGACCGAGGCGCGGCACAGAGCCCTGTTCGACGTGGAGCCGCTGGCGCTCGAGGATCTCTGGGCCTTCTGCGCCGCCGACCATCCGCTCGCCGGGCGCGCCGAACTGACGCTCGAGGAGACGGAGGCCTTCCCCTGGGTGCTGCAGCAGCCGACCAGCCCGATGCGCCAGGTCATCGACCGCACCTTCGCGGCGGCCGGCCTGCCGCGGCTCGACAACCTGGTCGAGACGACATCGATCTTCGCGACGCTTCATCTGGTGCTGCGCGGCGGCATGATCGCGATCCTCCCCCACACCATCGTGCAGGACGCGGTCGCGCGCGGCGAACTCGTCCGTCTGCCGATCCGCATCGACAACCCGCTCGAGCCCTACGGCATCATTCGCCGGCGAGGCGAGGCGCTCACCGCGAATGCCGAGGAGTTCGTCGGGATCTTGCGCCAGATGTGCTCAAAACCGCCTGCCCAGTCAGCGTCCCCGCAGCCTCATCAGGGCTCGAACGGCGAGACGCCGGGAACCCGTTGAACCGCCGCACTACAAGCGAGGCCCCTTTGCGCGATCGGTCCGCCATGCGACCGACCGCCGTGTCTCGACGACGCGTCACACGACCTTGCCGGGATTGAGGAGGCCGTCCGGGTCGAACAGGCCTTTCAGCTGCCGCATCGCCGCCAGCTGATTCTCCGTCCGACAGCGGGCGAGCCATTGACGCTTGATGGTCCCGACACCGTGCTCGGCCGTCACCGTTCCGGACCATTCCTCGACCAGCCCATAAACCGCCGTCTCGATGGCGTGGGCACTGCAGGGCTGTTCGTGGCCGGTGGCGACGAGCAGATGCAGGTTGCCGTCGCCGATATGGCCGAGATGAAGGCTGCGGCGAACGCCAAGGCGGCCGAGGGCCGCATCGCAGGCCTCGACGAAGCGGCCGAGCAGCCTCGGCGCGATGCCGAGATCGAAATTGACGTGGGGGCCGAGGGCGGGATCGACATCGCCCACGGCCTCGCGGACCGACCAGATCGCCCGCGTCTCGGCCAGCGACTGGGCGATGACGCCGTCCTCGACCCGCCCGGCCTGGAGCTGTTCGCCGAGCCAGCCTTCGAACGCGGCCTCGCCGTCGGACCGGTCGTGCGCCGTCTCGACCAGGGCATAGATGCCGTGCCGACCGGCCAGCGGCGAACGGGCCAGCCTGGCCTCGCCGCAGACGAAATCCCAATAGGACGGCCACATGCCCTCGAAGGCGACCAGATCCGCACCGAAGTGCCGGCGCGCCGAGGTGAGCAGCGACAGCGCGGTATCGAAACCGGCGAGACCGAGAAGCGCGGTATTGGTCCGCACCGTCGCCGGGACCAGACGCAGGATAGCCCTGGTCACGATGCCGAGAGTGCCCTCGCTGCCGATGAACAGGTGCTTCAGGTCGTATCCCGCATTGTCCTTCAGCAATTCGCCGAGGCCGTCCAGCACGGTACCGTCGGGCAGCACAACCTCCAGACCCAGGATGTGCTGGCGCGTCATGCCGTGGCGGACCACGCGGATGCCCCCGGCATTGGTGGCGATCGTCCCCCCGATGGTGGCCGAGCCACGCGAGCCGATGTCGACCGGATAGTCGAGGCCGACCGCGCGGGCCCGTTCCTGAACCGTTTGCAGCGGCGTGCCGGCCCAGACGCACATCGTCATGGCGTCCGGGTCGACGGCGATCACGCCGGACATCCGCTCAAGCGACAGGACAGCGTTGCCTTCGAGGCAGACCGCACCGCCCGAGAGGCCGGTGCGGCCGCCTTGGGGAACAATCGGCAGGCCGTGGCGGCGGCAGATGCGCAAGGCGTCGGCGACGGCGTCGGTGTCGGCCGGACGCAGCACCGCCACCGGAACGGCACCGGGCTCTCCCGACAGGTCGGCCGCATAGCGGGCGCAGTCGGCCGGATCGACGATGAGGCCGGCGACGCCGAGCCGTCCGAGGAGATCGTCGATGGCGGGATGTCGCGTCGTCATAGTTCCCCTCATGTCGGGTGATGCCGTGCCACGGCTGCCAGTCGACCCGAATGTTTCCCTTGTGACCTCAAAGGATTGCATTATATTCGCCGATGACGTGGCAACAGCATGCCAGAAGTGTATCGATGGCCATCAGCACAAATCTCGCTCGACTCCCCAGCCTGCGCTACTTCATCGAAGTCGCCCACTACGGTTCGTTTCGCCGTGCGGCCGAACAACTCAACATCGCTCCGTCGGCGATCAATCGGCAAATCAGCAATCTTGAGGCAACGCTCGGGGTGCAGCTGTTCGACCGGGAGCGCGGCCGGACCGGCTTGCGACTGACCGAGGCGGGGCGGATCCTGCAGCATCGCGTCGCCTCGATCATGAACGAGTTGGTGATCGTCGGCGAGGAGCTGAACGAGCTGAAGGGCCTGCAACGGGGCCATCTGCGGCTGGCGGTCAACGAGGTGGTGGCCAGCGATCTGCTGCACGGGTTGATCGCCAACTTCCACAGCAATTTCCCGGATCTGACCTATGCGGTCATGGTGGAGAACACGCCCGAGATCGTTCGCCGACTGCAGGATGGCGACGTGGACATCGGCATCGGATACAATTTCCCACCGACCGCGGACCTGGAAGTCCTGTCGACGCTGAAGCGCGAGACCTGCCTGATCACGTCGCTGGACCACCGGCTGGCGCGCCGGCGCCTGGTCCGGCTGGACGAAATCGCCGGCGAAAAGTTCATCTTTCCGGACAAGTCGCTGGCGCTTCGCCGCATGCTGGACGACACCTTTGCCAAGGCGCAGTTGAAGGTGCATCCGGTCATGGAAACCAATTCCTTCACGCTGTTGCGGCAAATGGTACAGAACGGCCTTGGGGTCAGCATGGTGATCGGCCAGTTCCTGCAATATCACCCGGAACGCATTTCTTTCGTTCGGGTCGACAACACGGCGATCGGCAGCGGTCTTCTGTCCTGTTGCAGAGTGGCCGGCCGCACGCTGTCGACGGCGTCGCGGGCGTTCTCGGCGAGCGTGAAGACACTGTTCAGTCAGTATGGTGCCTGACGCGGCAAGCGACGCTGCCGGGCCGCGTCGGGTGTCGATCATCGGGCCGCAAGTTCCTGAATGAGGGACCTGAGCAGGAACTCGCGACGGGCCAGCGCGGAGACCGCGATATGCTCCGCGGGCGAATGCCAGGCATTGCCGATCGCCCCGAGGCCGTCGAGGGTCGGGGTCCCGACCGCGGCGGCGAAATTGCCATCGCTGCCGCCGCCGCTGCGCGTCTCGACGAGCGGAACGCCCAGGCCCTGGTTGATGCGCCGGGCGACGGCGAAGAGATCCAGCGTTCCCGGGGTCCGGGCCAGGCATGGCTTCTCGATGCCGCCGACGACCTCGATGCGGATGTCCGGATCTTGCGGCACGAGACCCCGGATGCGGCGGTCGATCGCCCGGCCGATCCCATCGTCCGCGAAGCGGACGTCGATGTCGCAGCGGGCATGGCCCGCGACGACGTTGGGCTCGGTGCCGCCGGCGATGCGGCCGACATTGAGGGTCGTCTCGGTCGCCGGGTCGGTCAGCGCGTCGAGGGCGACGATCGTGCGGGCGAGTTCGGAGATGGCGCTGCGGCCGTCGGCATGGGCGGAGCCGGCGTGGGATTCGCGGCCGAAGATGTCGATGCCGTATTGGGCCCGCCCCTTGCGGAAGGTCACGACTTCGTCGCCGCGCGCGGGCTCGGGCACCAGCACGCAGGCGGCCCCGCGCGCCTCCCGCTCGATCAAGGCGTGTGAGGTCGGCGAGCCGATCTCCTCGTCGGTGTTGTAGATCAGCGTTACCGGCCCGCACAGGCCTTCCGCGCTGCCCAGGATCTCGCGCAAGGCAGCGAAGGCAAGATAGGCACCGCCCTTCATGTCCGCGATGCCGGGACCGTAGAAGCGGTCGCCGTCGCGCCGCATCGGCAGCGAGCCGGGCGGGCAGACGGTGTCGAGATGGCAGGTGATCAGGACGCCCCTGCCCGCGCCGGCGCCGCCGGCGAAGCGTGCGATCAGATGGTCGCCCATGCCGTCGCGGCCGGGGATGCGCTCCAGCGCGGCGCCGAGCGGGCGAAGATCGTCGGTGATCCGGTCGAGCAAGCGCCCGATCTCGACGACGGCGCCGGTCGGTGTCTCGATCTCCACCCAGCGGCGGAGACCGGCGAGCAGGGCCTCGTTGTCGAGCAGATTCGGCACGGGGTCAGCTGAGACTGTCGGCATGATCGCGCCAGATCGAGGTTTGGAGTTTCAAGGTCGAGACGGCGGGGAAATGCGCGGCCCAATGCGCCGCGATCTTTCGACTGCTCGCGGCGAACACGTCCGGCATGGTCGAAACCTCGCGCAGGAAGGTCTCCAGCATCGTGAAACGATGTCCCCAGCCGGAGCGCGCGGGCGAAACCGTCATGGGGAAATAGCGTCCCCGGCGGTACTGGGCGGCAAATTCGGCGCGCCAGTTGCGCAGCAGTGGCGCCGGGCGCTCCAGGCCCGTGCCCTCGTGGGGAAACATCAGAAAGTAGGTGTCGTCCAGATGATAGTAGTAGGGCAGCGTCAGCAGCGATCGCGGACCGGCCGGGTCGGTGACCCAATAGTAGGGCAGGTCGTCGGCGAGGCCGTTGCCGACGTAAAGGAAGCCCTGCTCGATCGCGAGATCGATGGTCTCGCGGCGCAGGCTGCCGGTCGCGAACCGGTCGTCGGGGCGCGGCAGGCCGTACCAGCCGTCGGGGCGCCGACCGATCGTCTTCTCGATGGTCTCGGCCGTCCGCCGCATCCGCCAGGCTTCCTCCTCCACGGAAAGATCGGACGGGTCCTCGCCGAGCAGGCCCTGGGCGGCGATCTCGTGGCCGGCGGCCGCGATGGAGCGGATCGTGCCCGCATAGGCCTCGGCGACCAGGGCCGGCACCGTGAAGGTGGCGGCGAGGCCGAGCGCGTCGAACAGCTTGAGAAAGGCGTCGAGGCCCTCATGCATGCCGAAATGAAACTGCGGAGAGCCGAGATCCTTGGCGTCGATGCCGCCGCCGCCGCTCGCCGGATTGAGGTTGACGACCAGATTGAAGCCGATCCTCGCGCCAGCAGGCCAAGAGATCCGATCGTCGAAGACCGTCGTTTCGTCGGAGCTGGTGTAGTTGTCTTTCCAGGGCATCTTGCCGCTCACATCGCTTGCTGGACGGATTGCACGGGATGGTTTTCGAACACGTGCGCCGCGAGTTCGCCGCAGGTCGGGAACCAGACTCCCGGCAAGGTCTGCATGCGTCGGATCAGGCGTTCGAGCATGTCGACGCGCAGCGCGTGGCCGGAGACGAAGGGATGCAGCAGGAAATTGAGGTAGCCTCCGGCCTTGTACTGGTGCTCGAAGGCGGCCCACCAGATCTCGAACACCTCGTCGACATCCATGACGCGCTGCGCGGCGTTGGGGGTCGCGAGCCAGCCGAAGCTGAAATACATCGCGTCATCAAGGGCGTAGTGGAACGGCAACTGCAGCATCGCGTTGCCACCGGTCCCGTCGAGCTCGTAGAAGGGCCGGTAGAGGGCGGAGGTGAAGGAGTTGTAGACGATGCCTTTCCGGCGCAGAAGCGCCGGGGTATGGCTGCTGCGGGTGCCGGTGATCGGTCGGCCGGCGATCGCCTGCAAGGCCTCGATCGCGCGGCCGAGATGGGCCTCCTCGCGCTCGGGATCCTCGGGGACCTCGTGCTGCCACATGTGGTCGGCCAACTCGTGGCCGGCCGCCACGGCCCGGTGCAGTGCGGCCGGATAGAGTTCGCAGATCCGCCCGGGCGTGAAGAGCGTGACCTTGACGCCGTTGGCGTCGAACATGTCGAGCAGCCGCCAGACCCCGACGCGGCCGCCGAACTCGCCCTTGGCGCGCTGGCCGGCCGGTTCTTCGAGCAGCCGGCGCAGCAGCATGGCGTCGAAGTCGAGCGTGAAGTTGACCGCGATGCGGACGCCGGCCGGATAGCGGAAACCGTCGATCGGCAGGCGCCGCGCGCGCTGGCGGGCCGCGACCGCGAGGAGGTGGGCGAACTCCGCCTCGGCTGGCCTGACCTCGGATTGGATCGTCATGGTGTGATGTCTCCTCGTGGGGTCTCCGGCCGGACGCCGACCGGCGCCCGCTCCCGGATCGTTTCGCCCCGGGGGGCGAGTTGCGCTTCCGCGGCCCTGAGGCCGGCGACGACAGGGTTGATCACCGGGATGCCCGCCGCGGCGCCGAGCCGATCGGGCAGGCCGGGCGCGAAGGACATGGCGAGGCAACCGAGAACCAGCACGTCGGCCCCTTCGCTGCGGCATGTGCGGGCCTGGGCGACGATGGCGGGCAGGTACCGATCGGGCTCCCGGACCAGATCCCGAACGGTGCCGCCGACCAGGACCTCGGAGAGGAACATCGGTTCGAGCCCCATGCCGCGGATGCGGCGGCGCAGGCCGGGCGGCGTCGGATCGGACGAGAGGACGGAAAAGCGGTCGCCGATCGCGGCCGCTTCCAGAAGCGCCGCCTCGCCGGGGCCGAAGACCGGCAATCCGGAGATCTCCTGCAGCGCCTCGGTCGCCGGGTCGCTGAAGCAGCCGATCAGCACCGCGTCGTAGCCGTCGTCGCGCCAGCCGAGGGCAGCGTCCTTGAGCGCCGGGAAGACCATCGCGATGTCGGCGGCGGATTCCACGGCCGGCGGACCCTCCGACGGCGAGGCGATGTCGACCTCCAGGCCGGGCGCCCAGCCGCGCAGCATCTCCAGGCGGCGGGCGACCTCCGCGGGGCCGGCCGTGCGATGCAGCGGACTGACCAGCTGGTAGAGCAGGCGAATGCGGTTCGACATTGCGGTCATGGATCGCTGGAGCCCGTTGACGACACGAGGGGAGGACTCAAAAGGCCCGTTGGAGGCCGACGAGCCGCTGGACGAGGGCGACCCCGACGAGGGCGAGGAGAATGGAGAGCGTCGCGGCGGCGGCGGCGGTCGGCTTGAACTCGTAGGTGAGGAAGTCGAACAGCGCCAAAGGCAGCGTCGTGCCGCCGACCGGCTTCAACAGCAGCGACATGGTGTAGAGATCGAAGCTGTTGATGAAGGCGAAGATGGCGCCCATCACGAGCCCGGGCCGGACCAGCGGCAGGGTCACCAGCCGGAACGTCTGCCAGCCGGTGGCGCCGAGGCTCGAGGACGCTTCGCCGAGCGAGGGCGGGACCTGGCGCAGTGCCGCGGAGATCGACACGTAGGCGTAGGGGAACGACATCAGGATATGGCCGATCTGCAGCCCGAGCAGGCTGCGGCCGAGACCGATCTTGTAGAGGAAGAACAGGAGGCCGACCCCGGTCAGCAGTTCCGGCACCAGGAGCGGCAGCACCATGCCGATCTGGAACCAGCCTCCGAGCTTGCCCGCCATGGCCTGGCCGGCCAGCGCCGCCATCATGGCCATGATGCTGGTGACGACCGCCGTGATCAGGCCGACGCGCAGGGAGACCAGGAGGGCGGCAACGAGGTTGTCGCGCTGGAAGAACTGCCCGTACCACTGCAGCGAGAAGCCGCGCGGCGGAAACTCGATCAGCATGCCGGACGTGAAGGAGGCGCCCACGATGGTCACCAGGGGCGCCAGCAGGAAGACGTAGAGCAGGACGACCAGCAGTCCGAAGCCGTAGCGTGCGGCCGGAGCGTCGCCGAAGGGGGTCGCAGCCGCGGTCACGCGCGCACCCGGTCGAGCAGCCGCCAGGTGGCGAGGGTGAAGACCGCGACCACCAGGAGAGTGGTCAGCGAGAGCCCGATGGCGAGCGTGGAGCCGAGCGGCCAGCGGAAGGTGCCGGTCAGTTCGGCGATGATCTGCGTCGGCATGTAGGTCACCATCTGGCCGCCGAGCAGGGCGGGGGTGACGTAGGCGGCGATCGCGAGCACGAAGACGAGGGTCACGCCGGCCTGGATGCCCGGGAAACTCAGCGGCAGCACGATGTCGCGGAAGGTGGCGGACCGGGAAGCGCCCATCGAGGCGGCCGCCTCGACGAGGCTCGGCGAGATGTTGCGGATGGCGTTGTTGATCGGCAGCACCATGAACGGCATGAAGACGTGGACCAGCGCCAGGACCACGAGACCTTGCGTGAACAGGAGCCGCAGCGGCCGGTCGATAAGGCCGAGGCCGAGGAGCGACTGGTTGAGCGGTCCGTTCAACGCCGCGATGATCATCCAGCCGAAATTGCGCACCAGCACGCCGGTCATCAGCGGCGAGGCGATCAGGGCGTAGAGGATCACCATCTTCAGCCCATCGGCCTTGGACAGGTGCCAGGCGACCGGATAGCTGACGATCAGGCAGAGGACCGTGACGGTGGTCGCAACGAGCAGCGAACGGCCGAGGGCACCCCAGTAGTAGGGATCGCCGAGGACGCGCCCGTAATGCATCAACGTGTAGTCGTTGCCGAACGGCTCGGTGACGCCGGGCGTGCGGAAGCTCATCTCGACCATGTTGGTGATCGGCAGGATCATGAACACGAAGATCAGGGCCACGGCCGGCAGACCGAGCAGCAGCTGCAGTCGCGCCGCGCGTCTCATGCCGGCACCTTCGGCATGGCCCAGGCGTGGGTGCAGTCGATGACGACGCCGGCGCTCTCGCCGGGCACGACGCGGGCGTTGGGCGGCGCGGCGAGCTTCAGGATGTTGCCGTCGGGGAGCTCGATCTCGCAATGCTGAGAGGCGCCCAGGAAGGCGCATTTGGTGACGATGCCGCGGAAGGCGGCGGTGTCGTCGGGTCCGGCGAGGCGCAAGGCCTCGGGCCGGAGCAGCAGTTCGACGTCGCCGGCCGTGCGGGCGGCTGGGGCGCAGTCGACCTCCAAGTCGGCGCCGCCGACGCCGACACGCATGCGCGTCTCGCCGGCCGGCACCGCAGTGCGGCAGGTGAGGATATTGGCCTCGCCGGTGAAGTTGGCGACATAGCGCTCGGCCGGGCGCTGATAGATCTCGCGAGGGCTGGCGAACTGCGCCACCCGGCCGGCCTTCATCACCGCGACCATGTCGGAGATCGCCATGGCCTCCGACTGGTCGTGGGTCACGTAGAAGGCCGTGATGCCGGATTGCTGCTGCAGGTCTCGCACCAGCCAGCGCACCTCGTCGCGCAGACGGGCATCGAGATTGGCGAGCGGTTCGTCGAGCAGGAGGAGCCTCGGCTTGAGCACCAGGGCACGCGCCAGGGCGACGCGCTGCTGCTGGCCACCCGAGATCTCGCGCGGCAGGCGGTCTTCGAGGCCGGTGAGGCGGACCAGCCGCAGCACCTCGACCACGCGGGCGTGGATCTCGGACTTGGCGCATTTGCGCAGCTTGAGACCGTAGCCGACATTCTCGGCTACGGTCATGTGCGGGAAGAGGGCGTAGTTCTGAAACACGACGCCGAAGCCGCGGCGGTTGGAGGGGATGGACAGGATGCTCTCGCCGTCGATCCGGACGTCGCCGCCGTCGGGCTCGAGAAAGCCCGCCAGACAGCGTAACGTGGTGCTCTTGCCGCAGCCCGATGGGCCGAGCAGCGTCACCATCTGGCCCGCGCGCGCCTCCAGCGAGACGCCGTCGAGGGCGACGACATTCCGGTACTGCTTGCGCAGATTCTTCACCTCCACCGTGGCCATGGCTCAGATCGTACGGTCCCAGAGGTCGTTGAGCTTCGGGATCAGGGCGAGCGTTTCATCCCAGTCGAAGCGGATGGCCTTGGACACCACGTCCGCCTGGAGCGGCCACTTTTGCAGGGAGGCGGGCAGCTTGACGGTCTTGTTGGTCGGCGCGATCAGCCAGTTCTCCGCCATCCAGAGCTGGATCTCGGGGCTCAGGACGAAGTTGATATAGTCTTCGCCGAGCTTCTTGTTCGGATGGCTCTTGAATACGCTGAAGGAGTGATCGAAGACAAACATGCCTTCCGCCGGGACGACGTAGTCGACCGGTATGCCCTGCTCCTGCATGGCCTTGACTTCGCCGATGTCGATCGGCGCCACCGCAATCTGCCCTTGGGTCATGAGCGGGGTCAGCTGCGCCGAATAGCCGATCTGCGGGAAGGGAGCGAGTTCCTTGAACTTGGCGACGGCTGTCGCGACATCGCTGCGGCCGGAACCGAAATGCTCGCCTGCCCACAGCGCCATCATTGTGGCGGCCGAGTTGGTGATCTTGTAGAGGCCGAGCTTGCCGCGGAAGCGCGCATCCCACAGGTCGGCCCAGCCCTTCGGCGGCCGGTCGACCATGTCCTTGCGGTAGGCGAGGACGAGCGGCGCCAGCATGCCGGTGACAGCGGTCTTGCCTTTGAGGATCGCGGGCTCGATCAGGTCGGCCATATTGGGAACCAATGCGGGCGTCAGCTCCTCGAAGAAGCCGTCGTTGCGGATCATCGCCGTGTATTTCTCGTTCAGCATCACCGCGGGGAACGGCGGGCGATCGGGACCGGCAGCGCGGAAGTTGGAGATCCAGCCCATGCCGAGGCCGATGTCGAGATCGAACGGCTTGCCGATCTGCTTGGCGAATTTCGGCATGACGAACTTGCGCCAGTCGTCCTCCCAGCGGCCACCGAACATGTTGACGATGAACTTGTCGCTCTGGGCGAAGGCGGGAAGGTCGAAGGCGGCAAGCCCGGCGAGGCCGGCGCTCGTCTGCAAGAAGCTGCGTCGAGTGAAGTTCATCTGCGAGTCCCTTCGGTTGTGGTTCCCATCCGGGTCTTGGCGGTCCAGTCTTCGCTCTGCCGGCCGGGTGAGGCGGACGGATCCGGCGAGCGGTCTCCGACGCGTGGTCAGCTCATGTCGACATGATCGGGGTCGAGCCTGAGATCGATCAGCCGCACCCCGCCGCCCCGGCCGACGAGCGCGACGGCGGCGGCGAGATCGTCCGTGCCGCGCACCGTCACGGCCGCCGCGCCGAGCGCGGTGGCCACCGCCGCGAAATCGGGCGACGGGATCAGCGACAGGGCCGGATCCATCGTCCGGTTGGTGAACTGGACGTGTTCGGCGCCGTAGCTGCCGTCGTTGCAGATGATGACCACCAGGTCGAGCCGCTCGCGCACGGCGGTCGAGAGTTCGGCGAAGCCCGACAGCTGAAAACCGCCGTCGCCGACGATCAGCACCGTCTGGCCGCGGGTGGCGCATGCGGCGCCGATCGCCTCGCCCAGGCCACAGCCGATCGCGCCGAAATGGCTGGTGTAGACGAGGCGGTTCGGCGCCGTGACGGGCAGCGCGCGCCAGCCCGTCGTGACGAAGCGGCCGAGATCGGCGACCAGGGTCCGGTCGCGATCGATGGCGCGGTCGAGGGTCAGCAGGGCCGGCACGAAATCGAGGGTTCCCGGCCTGGTCGGGCGGAAGGCAGGGATCTCGGCGAGAGCGGCGCGGTCTCGTTCGAGCGCCTGCCTCAGGTCGTCGTCGGCGAAGCCGCTCGGCGGGATCTCGGCGAGATCGAAGCGCTCGACCATGACGCAGGCGGTCTTCGCGGCGTCACCGTGGAGGAGAAGGGTCGGCTGGGTGCGCCGATCGTTCGGCTTGTCGTCGGGCAGGATCTGGACGATCCGCTTGTCCCGCGTGTAGGCGCCGGTCTCGGTGGTGTGCTTGCTGAGGCTGGCCCCGAAGGCGACGATGCAGTCCGCCCGCAGGATCGCGTCGACGGTCGCCGGCCGAGACAGGCCGCCGAACACGCCGAGGTCGAACGGATCGTCGTGGAACAGGCCGGAGGCCTTGAGCGTGGTGGCGACCGGCGCCTGGAGCCGGCGGGCCAGCGCCAGCAGGGCGTCCCGCGCGTCGATGGCGCCGCGCCCCGCCAGGATCAGCGGGCGGCGCGCCGAGGCGATCATGCCGAGAGCATCGTCGAGGGCGTCGCCGTCGGGGGCGGCGGCGCGCTCCGATGGGGGGAACCCGGCCGCCGGCGCCCCCTCGGCGGCGGCGGTCCACTGCAGGTCCACCCGCATGTTGAACACGACCGGGCGGCGTTCGGCGGCGGCCTGCCGGAAGGCATGGGCGAGGTCGGCGCCGGCGGTCGCGGCCGAGGCCATCTCGACGAAGCCGGCGCCGGTGGCGTCGACGATCTTGCGCTGGTCGATCTTCTGCAGGTGCTGGGTGTCGCCGGGCGGCGTGTCGCCACAGACGAGAACGATGGGAATGCCGCCCTTGACGCCTTCCACCAGCGCGGTCACCACGTTGGTGAGCGCCGGGCCGTGCGTGATGGTGGCGACGCCGGTGCGGCCGGAGACCTGCGCATAGCCGAGAGCGGCAAGAACCGCGGCGGCCTCGTGCAGGCAGGCGACGTAGCGGCCCGATCCGGCGCGCACGAAGGCGTCGGTCATGAACAGATTGGCGTCGCCGACCAGCCCGAACAGGGTCTCAACGCCCTGCTGCGCCAGCGTTTCCGCCAGAATCTGATGAACGGTCTTCGGCGCGCGGGCAACGATCATGAGGGATTTCTCGCTCGGCCGGTCGAGGCGAAACCGGCGGTCCTCGGCATTAAGGCAGCTCGGAAATGGAAACAAAAGCGCAAAGCGGCCGCGAATAAGTTGCGCAAATTAGATCATAGATCGAGGTCTGGTGATCCCGGGCCGAGGGTGGCGCCGGGGGTCACGGGTGATGGGACCCCGGAAACGGAGGTCGTTCCCGAAGCCCGACGAGCAGCCAGGCTCGGTTCGCCCTGAGGCGAGGACGAGCCCGATGACGGGGACGGGGACGGGGAAGCGGTCCGCTGCGGGGTTCACGGCGAAGGTCGCGCCGGACGCGATCCGTGGAGAGCAGACGGTCGCGCAACTGGCGGCCCGGCACGGCGTGTGCCAAACGACGATCAATACCGGAAAGACGCAGGCGATCGGGGGCATGTCCGGCGTGGTCTCCGGCAAGGCGGAGACCGCCGAGGCGGCTGCGGACAATCATTCCGAACCCTGCATTCCGTCCTCCCCGGACTTGTCCGGGGGATCCCGTGCGATGGCCAAACCCCTGGAAAGTCCGGATCCCCGGGACAGGCCCCCTCGTATGACAGCGTTGAAACGGCCCGCGTCCGATCGCGTTCCGACGCGCCTTCCTTCAGCACCCTGCGAGCCGGCGCGCGTGGGCGAGACCGACCAGCGTCACGCCAACCTGTCCGCCGAACGGGGCCCGCCTCCCTTCAGGCTGGGTCCGAACGCCGTTCGAAAGCCGATCGCAGCCTTGAATGGGCACAGAGCGAGCCGTCATCAAGAACGGCCGACTTCCGCCAATACGGGAGCTGTGTACTGAAGTTGCGGGGTACGCTGGCCCGGAGACTTTCGGGCTCCGGCGGAGAAACGCGTCCGCTTCCGCGAGGCCGCCGGTTCACGGCGATCGATCATATCCGTTGGAAGGTACCGATATTTTCCAGACGGACGCATCGCTGAGAGCAACAGGTCTCGAAGCGGCTGGCGGAGGGAGAGGACCGCAGATCCAACCTTCTCCGGTCTGCTGCATTCGAGGTTGGTCGCAGGGACAGAGACCTTCGCTGCGGGGGCGCGTTGCGGCGGAGTTCCTCGCGGTCGCCGCCGCGGTCCGGCGCAAGCGGCGCCACCGACGTCATCGCCTTGCAGGGCATCAGGCCCGAACCCGTCGGCCTGATGAAGGCGACATCGCCCGTGACCGAGCCAATGACCCTCTTGCGATCCGATCCGTCCGACCCATTCGTACAGTGCCCGGCTGCACCGTGTTAGCCTTCCTGCCTGACCGTCCGCGTCGGTCGCAGTGGCGCGCCTGCATCCACCGCGGAGCAGTTCGGTATCAACGATGCCGGTGTCGATTTTTCCTCGAAGGCGGCGATCCTCGTCTCCGCCATGTCGGCCCATATGCACAGACTGACGAATGTCGGACCGCCGGTCGGTCCCCGTGGGCGGCTTGGCCGGACTGACCGTATGGCCGCGCGAACTGCCGACGACGGCGGTACTGCAACGGCTCTTCTGCGCGCTCCCGTTCACAGACGCCCGATTCCATGCGTCCCGAACGCGGCCATGGTCTTTCGGGTCCTGAGGCCCCGATGGCGGACCTGATCGCCAACCTGCAACTTGGGCTTTCGGTCGCCCTCACCTGGGACAAATCTGGCTTTCTGCTTCATCGGTTGCTTTGTCGGCACGCTGATCGGGGTGCTTCCGGGCGTCGGACCGGTCGCAACGATCGCAATGCTCCTGCCGATCACGTTCCGCATCGACCCGATGGGCGCCCTCATCATGCTCGCCGGCATCGACTACGGCTCCCAGAATGGTGGTTGGACTACCGCGATCCTGTTGAACATCATCGGCGAGGGGACCGTGGTGGTGCCGAGCGCGTTACCGAATTGCGTTTTGCCTGTGCCGGGAAGCGCCTGATCGCATCGGCGTTGGCGACGTAGAGGTAGCCGCCGACCATCGCCATGCCAAATGGCGTGTTTAGGTGGTTGAGGAAGACGGTTTACGTCTCCGGCTTGCCATCGCCATTGGCGTTGCGCACCAAAGTGATGCGGTTTCCGGGGCCGTCGCCGGAGCCCGCGCCGGTGGAGATCCTGCGAACCAGACCTATGACGAGGTCCTTCGGCCGGAGGGGGGCGATGTCTCGGGACCCCGCGTTTCGGCGACGAGCATGTCGCCATTCGGCAATGGATAGATCAAGCGTGGGGGCTGCAGGCCGGTGGCGAGGGCCGTCACCTTCAGGCCCTGCGCGACGTTCCCGCATACCGAGACAGGGTCTCGGCCGCTCGCGACAACGTGTGCGACAGAGGCTGCCTACCTCAAGCCGAGGGTCGTCATTGCCGATCGTGGCTACGACTGCGTTCAACTGCGAGAGACGATGCGGGCCGGTCTATTAGTCCGGTCATCCCAACCCGAGCGAGCGGCAGGATCCAGATGACGATCGACGGCCACATGCATGCCCCCAAGAAATGCATCGAGTGCTGCATCAACAAGCTCGAGAACTCCTGACGTATCGCCCTGAGATACGATGAATTGTACTCAAAATTCGTTTTCACCCTATATTGTCGGCCATGGGCTGATGTGTCCACGGTATCCAGTTGTCGAGGCGATTATTGCAGTGGCCAGTGACGATTCAGGTGATGGTGGTGGAGCGGTAGGCGAGCGGATCGACGCCGCTGAGCGTGCAGGTCTCGATCAGGGTAGCGCCGTCGGCTGAACCTACGAGTATAAATGAATGCGGCTCTATTGGGTTCGGGCGAGAAGTCCATCGCGAACATGGCCGAGCCTTTTGCCGTTCCGGGAAACAAGCGTCCAGCCTTTTTCGCTACGCACGACCGTGACCAGCGAGCCGGGTTGCAATGTGGTGACAATGGCGCCCGTGCCGGCGGCGGCCAAGACCTCCGCCCGTCCGAGAATGACATGAGTTGGCCTTTCCTCGGTCGCGGAAGTAAGCGCAGGGGTGGACGTGTCGCCTGAACCTGGTCTAGCTGGATCGGGTCCTGTAGCGGCGCCGTCCGGGACGACGGTGGTGGCAGTTGCGAGCGCGAAGTTGTTTCCGGAGAACTTCGCCTGCGGAACTTGGCGGAACTTGAAGGCCTTGTCGGACAGCGCAGGCACTGCCTCGTCGAGATAGCGGATCAGCTCCAACACGTCGACCTTGCCGTCCTGGTTGCCATCTGCGGCGCCGAGGCCCTGGAGCAGGGCGTAGGTGAAGACCCCGTGGCCGCGATAGCCTTCCAGGGCCGGCTTGTCGTCGCTGGCGGCGGCGATGGTGGTACGCCCCATGGCGGCAGTCATCTTCTCCATAGCGACAGCCCGTTCGATTCCGCGCATGGCGACCCGCTCCCCGGTAAGTGAGCCGCTCTCACAGGTATCGAACAGAAGCACGCTGCGCTGCGCCGGGATGTGGGCGAGCCAGGCTTGGAACCGGTCCTGGCCAATGCCGGAGGTGATAAACGAGTTCTCGTCGCGATAGCGGAAATCACGTGGGAGATAGTAGTAGCGGCCATCCACGGTCTTGCCGTGGCCGGCAACGAACAGGACGAAGGTGTCTTCCGGCCGCATCCGGCCACTGAGATCGGCGAAGGCGGCGTCGAGACCCTCGACCGAGACCTCTCGGTCGAGCACCAGTCGGGTTTCCACCGCGGCATGCAGCCCGCCGGCCCGGACAAGCCCGTCCGCCATCGCCCGGGCATCCGGAACCGCAAAGGCGAGGGTGAAGCGGCTGTCGAAATAGTCGTTCACGCCAATCGCGAGCACGAAGAGCCGGCCGCCGCCCTTGGGTGCTGGCGCGTCGCGGGCGATGGTGATCGCCGCCGGCACCGAGGCGATCACGTTGCCGTCGTTGTAAGCGACGACCTCGATGCGGTTTGGCCCCGCCGCGAGGGTGACCTCCTGCGAAACCTTGCGCACGGGCGCGCCCGGCGCGGAGCCGGCACCGCTCGCGTCGGTTCGCCCGATCCCGCGCTCGGTGAGCCCGAGCGTGATGCCGTTGACGCGCCATTCAATGCGTCCAATGCCGCCGCCCCGGTCGGTGATCGCGGCGGTCAGGCTCACCCTCTCGGCCGAGACCTTGGCCGGAGCGGATCCAAAAGCGACCTCAGGCGGCTCGCCGGAGGCAAGGGTCTTGTCGAGGCTGATGCGCGCGGCCGCCTGCCTGACGATCCCGTTCGGATCGCCGGCGAGCTTCTCGCGGACCAGATCGGGCCGGTAGAGTTGGTCATAGACCTGGTCGATGCCCACCACCTTGTCGCCCTGGACGATGCTGAGAATCCGGCCGCTTCCGCCAGATCCGGTGAAGAAGCCCTCCGGCGTCATGGCCAGCCAGCCGCCGTCCCGGGTCGCGATCAGGGTTGCCAACAATTCCCCGTTGGCCGCCGACCAAAGGCGCACGGTGCCGTCGACGGAGACAGAGGCGAAATTGCATCCGTCCGGCGCCACCGCGACCGCCTGCACCTGACCCTCGTGTCCGCGGCCGGTCGCCAGTGCCTTGCCGTCGGCGACCGACCAAAGCATGACATTGCCATAACTGTCGCCCGAGACGAGGCGGGTTCCGTCCGCGCTGAAGGCCACCGCCCGCACCACGCCGATGTGACCCTTCATCGCCTGTAACGGCTTGCGGCTAGCAACATCCCAGGTGCGGACCGTCCGGTCGCCGCTTGCGCTCGCCAGCATCTTGCCGTCCGCCGAGAAGGCGAGCCCTCGGATCGCCCAGCTGTGGCCCTCGAAACTGCCTTCGACAGCCCCGCTGACGACATCGAGGAGATCTATCTTGGAAGTCTCCAGGCTGCCCATGGCCAAGCGCCGGCCGTCGGGCGCGAAGGCGAGAGCGGTCTGCACATCGGTTCGCTTCACCTTGCGCAGGAGCGTGCCCTTGGCCATGTCGACGATGCCGTCGCTGCGCGCGCCAGCCGCCAGGAGGCCGTTGTCGGAGCCAGCGAAATTGAAGTTCTGAGACAGGAGCCGGCGGGTGGACTGCGCAAGCGCTTTCGAGATCGGATCGCGTTCCTCCTGGGGCGTCAACGGTTCCAGCGTGCCTACGTAACCGGTCAGGGCCTTATCGCCGTCGAGCAGGAAGGACTTGAAGCCGAGCCCGCGATAGCCGACCGAAACCCGCGTCCCGCCCTTGTCGGGCAGGGCGACGATGACGCTGTCGTTGCCGGTCGAAAGGCGGCGCAGGCGCGCGCCCGTCTCCGCGTTCCAGATATCAGCGGTCCCGCCGCCGGTGACGAGGGTTGGCCCCTTGCCGATCCAGGCGATGGAGTTGATTGCGGTCACCTCCTCGCCGAAGGTCTGCATCGGCTTGCCGACGGCAGAGTCGACGAGCCGCAGGCGGCCGTCCGCGCAGCGCGCCAGGAAGGCCTTGCCGTCGGGACGGAACCCGTAGTTCGCGACCGGATAGGTCCTGCCGGCATAGGCGGCCGGCTTGTTCCGGGAGATCAACGCACCGGTCTCGGTTTTCCACCGCACCACCGCGCCGGTCGCGGTGACGCCGGTCAGGGATGCGCCGTCTGGAGCGAAATCGACGGTGTCGATGGGGTCCGTCTCCTCCGGGGTCGTCCGCGCTGCGCCGCTGGCGAGGTCCAGGATGACGGCCGCGCGCCTGATAATGATTGCCGCCTTGCGCCCGTCGCGCGAAATGGCAAGGCGGCCCTTGTCCCAGCTCGAGAAGTCCGAGACATTCCAGCTCGGACCGGCAGCTCCCTCGACCGTCACGATGCGGATCGATGCATGAAAGCCCTCGGCCGCGACGGTAAGGATATGCTTTCCGTCCCCCAGAAAGCGGGCGGAGATGTAATCGCCCGTTGGCAGCGTGTGGTCGATCTCGACGCCATCCTCGAAGCGGAAGATGTGCAAGGTGCGACGCTCGGATGTCTGCCCGGCCGGCTGCCTCGCGGCGGTGACCCAGTGTCGCCCGTCGCGGGCGACTGAAACATCGGTGATTTCGCCGTCCTGCAAGGCGCGGCGGTCGAGCTGGACGCCGAGCAGGCGGTCCCAGACAATGAGTTCACCGCGATTGTTGCCCGCCAGCACGGTTTCGCCGTCCGGCGTGAAGGCAACCACCGACAACGTGTCGTCGGCATTGTCGGTCAGAAGCGTGTCGATCAGCCGCCCGCTGGCGACATCCCAGATCTTGACCTCGCGGTCGCCCGAAAGACTGGCGGCGAGCGATCCGTCCGCGGTCATCGCCGCATGGGCGACGGGGTATCCGTGTCCTTGATTGGGCAGCAGGCGGGCTGCACCGCGAGCCTCGAGTTCCATCTTCGGCCAAGGCTGCGAGGCCCCGAGGAACGGCGCAAAGCCGCCGCCGTCGAGCTTGGCGACGGGCGTCGCCGACGCAGCATGGGCCCACGCCGCCAGGAACGCCATGGTCAGGATGCAGGCGGTCCGGATGCTTCGGGCGATGGCGGCGGCGGGCCGCAATCCGATGGTCTCGCGCAAACCGCTCATGTCCCCGTGTCTCCGCCCCGTCGCCCCGGGCGCACGGCTCCGCCCCGAGCCCGCTCCTCCCACGACACTGTGCCAGAGCTTGTCAATTCTCCATAGAGGTTGGCCTCAAAGCGAATGGGAGGCCTTGCGCGGAAAATGGAAAATTTTATTGGCGGGAGCGCAAGGCGGACCTGAACAGGGAAAATCCGCTTTAGGCGGATTACTCGCCGTTCCCAGCGGGCAGCGATGATTTGGGCCCGGCCGCCTCTAACCTTGCCCCTGGGATGTCCTCGTTCTGAACTGGAATCCGTCGGCGGGAATCCGTGCAGTCATGGGATGGCGATGGTGCCCGGTGGCAGGGCTGCCGCCTTCCCGGCTCTTTGGCGCTCCGATGGCGGAACGAATCGGCCGTTCCAGGGATGGAGTTCCGATCGGGAAGCGATGGGGTGTTGCCGTGAAACCGCGTGCCAGTTGGAAGGGTGTGCTGAAGATCGGCGAGCTCCGCTGTCCGGTCGCGTTCCATGCGGCCGCCTCCACGGCCGAGCGACTGGTGCTCCACACGGTCAACGTGAGCGCGACGAACGCCCCATCTATCGCGGAGGCAGCAGGCTGAGGATTCTCCCTCCGAGCTTCTCGAGGAGATGGGTCGGATGGACGAGTACGGCGTTGATGCCATGCATCAAGACATGCATGAAGCCAGTGACTATCGGCGGATCGAGCTGATCACTGGTCGCAGCAGGCGGCGGTCGTGGACGGCGAGTGAAAAGGCGGAGATCGTGGCGGCGAGCGCGGAACCGGGCTTAACATCCCGGACGTGGCCCGACGGTGGGGCATGAACCGTGGGCTGCTGTTTCGTATGGCCGCCGACCCGGGATGGTTCGATGCGGCTGAGGCGCGAAGAGTTTGCCCTGTTGGTGGCGGGTCTGGACTGGACGCGGGTGGCCCGAACGACGGTGAAGAGGCCTGATCTCGTTGGATTCGTTTGTTGAATCGTCCATTCTTGGTAGAGTTCCCCATGCCGCTTCACTCCTCGTTGCTGCCGCGCGACATCGACGAACGGATCCGTATGGTGCTCGCGCTGGAAGCCGAGAACGCCGAGCTTCGCGTTCACTCCGCGCTTTTGAAACAGATGATCTTCGGCCCCCAAGTCGGAGAAGCTGGCGACGATCGATCCGACGCAGAGCGTCCTCGAACTGGGCGACCTCTCGGACGATCCGGTGGAGGCGAACGACGACGCGGTGCCCGAAGGCGAGGCGAAGAAGCGGACAGCCCGCTCGGCGTCGCGCAATATCGGGACGTTGCCGAAGCACCTGCCGCGTTGCGAGGAAGTGATCGAGCCGGAGAGCACGGCGTGCCCGTGCTGCTCCTCGCTGCCGCCGCAGCCTGGCCGCGGCTTTGGAAGGCGGCGACGTGCAGTGGTGTCCGGCCGTTGCCGTCTTGGGCATTGAGATCCGGCTTCGATCGGACGAGATCGGAAATTTCCGCAAGCGACCCGGGCGCGGCTGCGGCGTGGAGCCCACGATAGGCGGCGAGTTCGGTCGACGACGGAGCCATCTGAGCCGACACCGCTTCGCAGGTCAGGGCGAAAGCGAGGGCGGCGCCAGGGCCTGGCTCCTGGCGGAAAGACCGGCGCCCTTGGGGACGATAGCGCCCTGGGTGCCGACCACCTTGAAAAGACCGACGACCTCTTTGGGTGCCTGCACTGGACGGACAAAGGTGGTGCATTTCAGGTCTTACCGTTTTCGCGACCCGGTGGGATTGTTCAGCTTGTCTTGCGGTGCTCGTCCCAATACGCACCCTGCAAGGCAAGGCGCCCGAATTCCCTGGAAACCCGTTCTACGGCGTCGGAGCCACTCCGGGCGACGATGAAATAGATGAGCGCTTCCAGAACCGCGATGGTGGGAATCGACGACTGGTAGAACGAAACGTCGAGGCGCGGCGTCACGAGCACATGAGTTGCAGCTGGCGCGACCGGTGAGACCGGGCTGTCGGTGATGGCGATGATCTTCGCGCCGGCCTCGCGTGCCAGGTTCGCCGCGTTCACAGCATCCTTGGCATAGGGCTCGTAGGTGATCACGAGAGCGCAGTCGCCCGGCTCGATCGCGCCGAGAGCGTCGATCAGCATGCCGTGGGAGCTGTCGACGAGGACGACGCCTTTCCTGAGCAGTCGCACGACATAGTAGAAGAAGAACGCCGGAGCATGGTTATTTCGGAACGCGATCAGATGGATCGTCGGGCATTCCATCATAGTCGCCGCCGCGGCTTCGATCGCCTTGATGAAACTCTGATCGAACAGTTCCGTGGTGAGCGACAACATGTTGGTCACCGCCTTCTGCGCGCGGTCGGTCACCTCGCTCTTGTCCTGGGCGGCGATCAGGTCACCGGCGGAGGCCGCATAGCGCGAGGGGCCGTCGCCGAGCGAGATCTCCTCGCGAAACAGGTTGCGCAAATCGTTGTAGCTATCGAGACCAAGTTGAGATGCCAGTCTTACCAGTGCTGACGGACTGACCTTGGCGCGCTGCGCAATGGTGCGCATCGGGTAGAGCGCAATCTCCTTCGGGGAAGCCAGGACGTATTTGGCGGCCCGTTGGATTTGCGGCGTCATGTGCGGATAGGTTCGTTCGATCAAATCCCGCAGCGATTGCTCGTTCACGCTCTGCTCTCCCGGACAACGTCATCCGCGCCCGCGTCTGCCTCGGAATGCCGATGGCCCGCCATGGCTGACGCCGTACCAGACATTCGCTGAGATGCAAAATTTTCTCACAATGTATTCTTGACAAATCTGTTTCGCAAGAGTGCAATGGCCCGTGCTGAGCGAAAGTCGGCGATGGCGCTCGGCGACGAGGTGTTCTTTGAGGCTACCGAAAATTCCGCCTGAAGGCGGGCGAGTTTCAGTTTAGCCAGCGGATTCAATGACATGAAGCGAGAATATTTGCCGGCGCAGCCAGTTGCGCCGGTCCAGGAACGTATTCGGCTCATCGAAGCTGCTCCACTACCGAGGAATGTGAGCTCGATACTCGCCGATGCGGCGGCCGACGCCCCCGAGGCGCTGGCGGTGCACTTCTTCGAAGAGGGTGTCGCGTTGAGTTATGCCGATCTGAAAAGCCGGGTCGACAGTTTGGCGCGCGGCTTGTCGAAGCTGGGGGTCCGACCTGAGGCAAGGGTAGGCGTCCTGCTGCCCAACATCGCGGCATTTCCGATCACCTGGCTCGCGCTCGCCCGCATCGGTGCGGTGATGATTCCGCTCAACATCGCCTATACCAGCCACGAGATAGGGTATGTGCTGAACGACGCCGGTGCGCAGTGGTTGGTCACTCACGACGAATTCGCTGAAGTGATTGCCCAGACCCCGGTCGGCAAGATGCGTCCGCCCGATGCGTGCACCATCGTGGTGGGCGCGCCGCGTGACGGCCAGAAGGCCTGGAGCGAGGTTCTGGAAAGCGGCGAAGACGCCTCGCTCCCGCTTCCTCCTCTTGATGCGATCGGGCACGATCACCTGCTCAATCTGCAATATACCTCCGGGACCACGGGGCTCCCGAAGGGATGCCTGCTGACCCACCGCTACTGGGTCACGGTCGGCACCGTCAACGCCTATCGCGACGGGCTGGACTATCGGCGCATTCTTGCCGCGACCCCGTTCTTTTACATGGACCCGCAATGGCTGCTGCTGATGGCCATGCTTCAGCGCGCCACGCTTTTTGTCGCGCGCCGGCAAAGCGCCAGCCGTTTCATGCAGTGGATCCGCGAGTATCGTATAAACTTTACCTTGTTTCCGGAGATCGTCTTCAAACGTCCGTCGGAGCCCGATGACCCGAAGAACGAGATCATCCGAGTCAACGTCTACCACCTCGGCAGGGATATCCATGCCGAGCTGGAGAAGAGGTTCGACTTCGTCGCGCGCGAGGCTTATGGTATGACCGAGATCGGCTCGGGTATGTTTATGCCGATCGAGGCCGTCCACATGGTCGGCTCGGGATCGTGCGGGCGGCCGAGTCCGTTCCGCAGGGCGCGCATCGTGAGCCCCGACGGCACGGTGCTCGGCGACGATCAGGTCGGGGAACTGCAGATCTCGGGCCCCGGAATTCTGCTCGGCTACCACAACCGGCCGGAAGCGACGGCGGCGGCCTTCGACGGCGAATGGTTCCGCACCGGGGACATGGCCCGGCGCGACGAGAACGGCTTCTACTATATCGTCGGCCGGCTCAAGGACATGATACGCCGCGCCGGTGAGAACATCGCTGCCAACGAAGTAGAAGCTGTGCTTCGCCAAGTGCCGGAAGTGGCGGATGCCGCTGTCGTGCCGGTTCCCGACGACACGCGCGGAGAGGAAGTGAAGGCCTATGTCGTCCTTCGTGACGGCTACACCGCCGACGTCGTGCCTCCGAGGCTGCTCCTGGACTCCTGCGCGCAGAAGCTCGCCCGGTTCAAGGTGCCTCGCTACATCACCTACCGCGATACGCTGCCGATGACCGCATCGGGCAAGATAGCGAAACATATCCTTCTCAATGAAGACAAACTGAAGGCAACGGAAACCTTCGACGCCGTGGAGAACCGCTGGAGCTAGCACGAAAAACTCTGGAGAGGCGTGCCGGATGTCTCGACTTTCTTGCGAGCGGAACAACGCGATGGGGACGGGCTCATGACTGAAGAGAATGGGCAGGGGCGGGCGACGCTACGTGTGCGGCTCGGCATGCAGGACACGCACTACCGCGAATATCTTGTTCCGGCGTCTACGATCCTTCGGCTGTTCGGAGATTGTTCGACGGAAATAGGCCTGCGGGAGAACAAGGGTCGGACGGGTATGCTTGCTGCCTATGAGAGTGCGCAGTTCCTCCTGCCCTGCCGCGTCGGCGACTATCTCGAGATCACGGCCGAAGTCGTCTCTCGCGGGAACCGTTCGAAACGCGTCGCCTTGACCGCTTATCGACACGTCGCGGCCCCCGAAACCGACGGGCAGCCCTCGACGATATGCGATCCTCCTGAACTCGTCGCACGCGCCGTGCTCGTGTCCGTCACTCCCGCCCAGTAACCCTCGAGGTCGGTGCGCAGCACCTTCACGGCTTGCGCCAGGACGCCCGGAACACCTTATGTCGAACCCTGCGGAAGCCTCCTGCGCGCAGTCGACCGTCATCCCTCGCATCGCTAGTCGTCCTCGTCGACAATCCTCCCCTCGATGCTCTGTCGCAACAGGTTCGACAGGGGCCGATCGACGTCATCTTCGGCGCGAACCGCACTGGCAGTTTCGTCGTCGGTGCGGACAGATGCGAGTTTGACATTCCCATGCTGGAGCCGCGGCTTCCGGCGCTGATCGCGACCCTCGAGGCGAGCGAGAAGCCGGTCGTGGCGGCGCGGGCGCGCGGTCAGGACTCCGTCGGGACCGGGTGACGTCGATCGGGCGATCGCCGACCGCCTCGGCTTTCCCGTGCGGCACGCGGCCCTCTGTGCCGCAGCCGGATCGCAATGCGTCTGTGGCCGCCACCTCGATACCCGAGGGAAGTCGCGGGATCGGCGGCACCGACGGCCGAAAATCGAAGCAGACGATCGCCTTCGCCGCGTCAATCCTGTTGACCTCCTACCGCAGCTGTGAAACATTAACATCATAAACAGGAAACGCGAAAAATCTGTTCCTCAAAGGAGGCGCGATTGGCTCGTGCATCTGATCCTCGTTCGGTGCAGGACAAGACCGTCCGAGTGGATGTCGACACGGATCTGCTCGTCGTCGGGGCCGGCGTCGCCGGCGTCGAGGCGGCGGTCCTCGCCGCGAAATCCGGTATCTCCGTCCTTCTCGTCGACGAGAACCCGATCGATCCTGTGCTGTTCGGCATGGACGTGCCGCATCATTTCGGCAGCCGTTACGGCTTCGAAGTGGCCAATACCCGTGACCTCATCCAGACGATCGCAGCAAATTACGAAGCCGCCTTCGAGGAAGGCGTCGAGATCGAACTCGCGAGCTCGGTGCTCGGCCTTTATGTCCAGGGCCCGAGTCTCGGGTGGCTGCCGGGCAATCTCGCCCTGATGGAAACTCACGGCAAAATTCGCATCATCCGGTTCACGAACGCCATCGTGGCGACCGGGTGCCGCGATTTCTGCCTCGCCTTTCCGGGTTGGGAGACGCCGGGCGTCATGGGCGCCGCCGCCGCGTCCCTGCTCGTCGATCGCTATGCAGCGCTCAAGGCAAAGACAGCCGTCGTCATGGGATCGGGTATCGAGGCTCTGTCCATCGTGCGACAGGCTCAGGCGGCGGGTATTCGTGTCGTCGCCGTCATCGAGGCGGAAGCCTCGGCTCGTGGAGGAGCCGGCTTCATGGCCGAGATGGCCCTGCGTGAGGTTCCCGTCCTGCTCGACGTCGTCCCCGCGGGCGTCGAAAGCGACATCGAAGGTGTGACGGCGTTGAAAGTGGCGGGCTGCGACGGCTCTGCGCCGAGAATCCTCGCCTGCGACACGGTCATCAATGCGATCGGCTCGGTGCCAAGCATCGAGCTTTTGGCGGCTGCCGGCGCGCAGATACGACACGATGCGGGCCGCGGCGGTTTCGTGCCGGTTCTGAAGACGACCTTCGAAACCACGCTTCCGGGCGTCTTTGCCATTGGCGATTGTGCCGGCACAGGCCAGCTCAAATCCTCCGATCCCGACATCGCCCGGCAGGAGGCGAGGCTCGCCGTCGAGAGCATCGTCTCCTGCCGGGCCGTCGACGGGACAATGCCGGCCGCTCAGGCCGACGGCGATCGCAATCGCGCGGCGTGGATCGCTGCCCTACATTCGCGAACGGCCGATACCTGCGTCTGCCAGTGCGAGGAAGTGACCGCCGATGATATCCGCTCGGCGCGATCGCAACGTCACGTGCCGGACGTGGCGGCACCCGAAGGCGGCCTCGCCCGCCTAGCAAAGGGTGGCGTTCTGCTGCAGGACCAGCTGAAGCGTGTCACCCGCGCGGGAATGGGCCCCTGCCAGGGACGCCGATGCCGCGAGCAGATCTCTGAAATGCTGGCCGGTGAACTGAAGCGCGATGTCTCGGAATCGGGCCTGGCGTCGTATCGCTTCCCCGTCCGGCCAATCCCCCTGTCGGTGCTGGCGGAAGACCATGAGCCTGCCAACATCAGCGAAAACTGGGTGTCATGGTTCGGCATTCCGGACCAGTACAAGCCACACTGGGATCTGGCGGCGCCGGCACCCCGCGTTCGCAGCCGTTGCGCCGCGCCCGGGGCCGAGGTCGTCGTCGTCGGTGGCGGTGTCATCGGCCTGAGCGCGGCCTGGTGGCTTCTCCGCAACGGTATCAAGGTAATCGTGCTGGAAGCTGGCGCGATCGGTAGTGAAGCCTCCGGGCGCAATGGCGGCGGATCGGCAGCGTTTCACAGCCCGCTCTTCCCGGAAGCCGAGGCTCTCTGGCCGCAGATGGACGAGCTTCTGGGCTATCCGACCGAATTCCGGCCAGGCCGGCTGAAAATCATTCGAACTGAGGCCCAGCTTTCGGCGCTGAAATCGTCCATCGACGCCGCCCAGCATGTCGGCTGCAGTGTCGAGCAGCTCGATGCCCGACAGGTGGCCGAACTCGTACCGCTGGCTGGCGCGGATGCCCTCGGCGGCGTGTATTTCCATGGCGGTGGTCACATGAACCCGCTGAGGACGCTGCAGGCCTATGCCTGGGCGGTCGAGGATCTGGGTGGACGAATCCTACAGCGGACGGGTGCGACCGGTTTTCGCGTGCGGAGCGGCCGCATTGTCGAAGTCGAAACCGCATGCGGCAGTTTCGCGTGTGACGCTGTGGTTCTTGCCGCCGGCCCCAATGTCGGCTCGCTGGCGGCACAGCTTGACGAGATCGTTCCGGTGGCCTCGGCGCGCGCCGAAATGGTCCTCACCGAACCACTGCCGCCGATGCCTTTCACCAATGTGGACGGCAACGGCATCTACGGCCGGCAGACGCTGCGGGGCAACCTTGCCTATGGCGGAGGGCCGCACGAATGGCTCGCTTCCGCACCCGCCGCCGGTTTGCCGAAGAGCGGATCCCCGCTCATTCGCAGCATCGCGAAACGGGTCGCCGAACTCCTGCCGCTGGCGTCGCACGCCCGGGTCATCAGGTCGTGGGCCGGGTTCATCGAATGCACGCCGGACGGTCGGCCGATCATCGACCGCCTTGCGAGCATCGACAATGCGGTCGTGGCCACGATGTCGAGCGTGGGGTTCGGGCTGTCGCCGGCAGCGGGGCGGGCGATCATGGAACTGCTCCGCGACGGCCGCTGTGACTTTGCGGATCTCGGCTCCTTCAGCCTCTCACGTTTTGCGGACCTCGGTGGAGACTGGCGGGAGGAGCGAGGGTGGGTCGCCGCCACGCCACCCCGGACGATTTACGAGCTCAACGTCTAGTCGACACCAATAACAGGCACTTCCAGAACCGGAGCAGAATCATGACGAGTGAATCCGACAGATCGCGACGTGACGTCCTCATCCTCGGCGCGGCCACGGCCCTCGTCGGCGCAGGACTTGCCGGGCCCGCCGCCGCGGAACTGAAGACCGTCGTCTACAACAATTCCGGTGGCGCATCGGCCGATGCCGCCCGCGCCGCATGGGGCGGGCTGATGCGCGATCGCGCTAGCTCGAATCTGCTGGTCACCGCTCCCGCGTCGGTAGCGCGGCTCAAGGCTATGATCCAGGCGCGAAACGTCGAGTGGGACGTGGCGGAACTGGTCAGCCAGGAGCACAAGCAGGCCATCCGCGAATCCATGCTGCAGAAACTCGATCTGAGCGTGATTGATCTTTCGCATACGCCGGATGACTGCAAGGACGAATATTCCGTGGTTTACGCCTTGTATTCGACAGCGATGGCCTACTCTTCCAAGATCGCGGCGGCAAAGCGGCCCGGAAGCTGGGCCGAATTCTGGGATGTTGCAAAGTTCCCCGGCCGGCGCGCGCTGCGAAACCATCCGGTGGATAATCTCGAATTTGCTCTCCTCGCCGACGGGGTCCCCAAAGACAAGATATATCCGATCGACTTCGACCGGGCCTTCGCCAGCCTCGACAGGATCAAGAAGCATATCGCCGTCTGGTGGCGCGACGGCTCCCAGCCGGCGCAGATGCTCATCGACGGTGAGGTGGATTTCACCTCCGGGTGGCACGGCCGCTTCTTCGCGCTGGCGCAGAAGGGCGAGACCGGCTTCGGGGTTCAGTGGAATCAGGCGATGCTCAAGCGGTCCTGGGTCGGTGTGCCCCAGGGCGCCAAGAATCCCCGCGAGGCCATGCAACTGATCTCGTTCATGATCGATCCGACCGCGAGTGCGAAATACGCCGAAGGCATCGGCTATATCTGCTGCGACGCGCGCGCCAACAATCATCTCCCGGAGAATGTCCGCCCCTGGGTCATGTCCAACCCGGCTATCGCGGAGCTGACGGTTTCCGCCAACGAGCAATGGTGGCTCGACAATGGGGAACTCGCCCAACGCAAGTGGAACGACTGGATCGTGACCTAACGATGCCTCGGTGCCGATATCCAGTCGAACCTCCATCTCCGCAACGTGGTGACGGATGTTCGACCGGCATCCATCAGGCGCGGCGTCGCGGGCTGTCCGCGGCGCAGATTTAAATCTTCCGCGATCGTGCAGTGTGGCTGTCAATCGGTAGGACAAAGACATCTATGGTCCGTCGATGGTTCTGGATCCCCGGCCTGGGCTTTCTGGTCTTGTTCTTCTTGCTGCCCGTGGGAGCATTCCTGCTGCAGAGCGTGCTCGATCCCGGCCCCACTTTCATGCATTTCGAGCGCCTTTTCGAAGGGCGCGCTTTTTGGGTCTCGCTCGGCAACACGTTCCGGATCAGCATCACCGTCACGCTGATATGCGCGGTGATAGGCTTTTTGATCGCGCTGCGGATCGCCACCTTGCAGCGCCCCTATGCCAATGCGCTGCTGGTTCTGATCGTCATGACGGTCTGGATCAGCCTGCTAGTGCGCAACTATGCCTGGATGGTGCTGCTCGGTCGGGAAGGCATCATCAGCACCTCGCTGGTCGCGCTCGGTATCTTCGAACGCAAGACGTCGCTTCTGTTCAACGAGGCCGCGGTGGTTCTGGGGATGGTGCATGTACTGATCCCCTACATGATCATACCGACCTATGCCGCCGTTCAGGCGATCGACCCGGCTCTGCTGCGGGCATGCGACAGCCTCGGCGCGCGGCCGGCGCAGGTCTTCTCTCGGGTGCTGCTTCCCCTGAGCCTGCCAGGCCTTGCCACAGGCTGCCTGCTCGTTTTCACGCTGTCGCTCGGCTTCTACGTGACGCCGGCGATCCTGGGCGGCCGCGGGCAGACGACCTTGACCATGCTGATGGAGATCGAAGTCAATGAGCAGTTGAACTGGGGTTTCGCGGCCGCTCACGCCGCAGTCCTGATCGCCATCACGGCTGTTCTGTTTTTTGCCTATCGTTCGAAGTTTGGGATGGATCGACTTTGGGGGCAGGAACTATGAACTTTACTCAACCCCAATACAGATCTCTGGTGCGCGGCCCGTTCGGCTGGCTGCTCAATGCTTGTCTCGTGTTGGCCGTCGTCTTCCTGCTTTGCCCGATTGTGATCGTGACCATCATCTCGTTCAGCGCCGATGCGTATCTGCGCTTCCCGCCGTCGGGCTATTCCTTTCGGTGGTACGAAAATTTTCTGTCCGGCGACCCGTCATGGATGGCGGCCTCCAACAAAAGCTTCGCAGCGGCAACGCTCACCGCGGTCGTGACGGTGGTGCTGGCGATACCAACGGCGCTCGCCCTGGTGCGCAGCCGCATCCGGGGAAAAGGTTGGCTGGAGTTGGTCATGCTCGCGCCCTTGCTCATTTCGCCGATGATCTCCGCTATCGCGCTCTACGGATGGATTGCGGCGTTCGGCTTTGTCGGGACCATGGCCGGGTTGGTCGCGGGCCATATCGTGTTGGCGCTTCCCTATGCCATCCTGAACGTCGCGATTTCGGCCAAGGCGCTCGATCCCCGGTTGGAACAGGCCGCCAGCAGTCTCGGCGCCCGGAACTCGCAGGTCTTCCGTCGCGTGACGCTGCCGCTGCTCGCGCCCGGAATCATCGCGGCCGGTTTCTTCGCCTTCCTCACCTCCTTCGACGACGTGATCGTCTCGCTCTTCCTGAGTGGCCGCGAGCCGACGCTTCAGAAACGCATGTGGGACGAGATACGGCTGGAAATCAGCCCGACCGTGGCTTCCGCTTCCACTCTGCTGATTTTCCTGACGATCGCCGTGTTCCTCGCCATCGCGTTGGTCCGGCGTTCGTCGGAGAAGGCAAGCTGACAACTTTCGAAGAGATACGCCGGATGACGACGTCTCACGTGATCGAACTCAAGAGCCTGAGCAAGACATTCGGCAACGTGAAAGCCGTGTCGGACATATCGCTGGATGTGGCTGACGGCAGCTTCACGTCCTTCATCGGGCCGAGCGGTTCGGGAAAATCGACCCTGCTGTCGATGATCGCCGGATTCGACCAGCCGACCAGCGGCACGATCCGGCTGCATGGCAAGGATGTCAGCAAGCTTCCGTCCAGCGAACGAAACATCGGCATGGTCTTCCAGAACTATGCCCTCTTCCCGCATCTTTCAGTATTCGAGAACGTGGCGTTCCCATTGCGCGTGCGAAACATGGACGCACGAACGCTGACGAGCAGGGTCCATGAGGCGCTGGAATCTGTCGGTCTGAAGGGCTTCGAAGCCCGATGGCCGAAACAGCTTTCCGGCGGTCAGCAGCAGCGGGTGGCGCTTGCGCGCGCTTTCGTTTTCGGCCCAGAGGTTCTGCTAATGGACGAACCGCTGGGCGCCCTCGACAAGAACCTGCGCGAGCATATGCAGAGCGAGATCAAGGCGCTGCAGCGGCGCCTCGCCGTATCGGTGATCTATGTCACGCACGATCAGGGCGAAGCACTGGCGATGTCCGACAATGTCGTCGTCATGAGCGACGGGCGCATCCAGCAGGTCGGGGCTCCCGCGGAGGTCTACCGTCGGCCGCAGTCCAAATTCGTCGCGCAGTTTCTCGGTGAGACCAATTTGCTCGAATATGACTTGGTTTCCCGCGGCCTCTCCGGCCCGATCGGGCGTCTCGCCAACGGCGCGGCGTTCGTCCTGCCCGATAATATCACCGACGCCGCGTCGGGCACGCTGTCGCTGAGGCCGGAAGAAATCGAATTCGCCGATCCGGCAGAGAGCGGCTGCCGGCACGCGCGCATTGAGGAGACCGTGTTCCTCGGCGACTGCATGCGCTGTCGGGTCGACTACCAGGGCCTGCCGCTTTGGGTGAAACTGCCGGCAACGGTGATGAGGAGCGTCCCGCGCGTGGGGCAGAACGTGGCATTACACTGGAACGAAGCATCGCTTGTTCCCCTCGACGACTGAACCGCCCCGGGTTTGCCGGAGGCTGATTGGCTCAAATCATGCCGCCCTGGCTGGTGGGACCAGCCTGGCATAGTAGCGTGCCTCGGCCTCGGCGGGCGGAATGTTGCCGATCGGCGCGAGAAGTCGTCGGGTGTTGAACCAGTCGACCCATTCGAGTGTAGCGAACTCGACGGCTTCGAAGGACCGCCACGGCCCGCGCCGATGGATGACCTCGGTTTTGTAGAGGCCGTTGATCGTCTCGGCCAGGGCATTGTCGTAGGAATCGCCGACCGTGCCGACCGAGGGTTCGATCCCGGCCTCGGCCAGGCGCCCGGTGTATTTGATCGACACGTATTGGGCGGATTCAAGCGGTCGTCGCAACGGGTTGTTTTTCGGCTTGCCGGAGCAGTGCGTCAAGCGCCTCAGCGGGAGTCTTCCAGCCGAGCGTTTTCCACGGCAGAGGTGGCTTCGGGAATCTGACCAGGTCCGTTGAGTGGTCTTTCCGCCTGTGAGCAGCCACGATGGCTTGGCGAACAGGAGAGAAGATGTCGAGACGACCGCGCCGAAACCACACCCCGGCCTTCAAAGCGAAAGTGGCGCTGGCTGCCATCAAGGGCGAGAAGACGCTCGCCGAACTGGCTCAGTAGTACGACGTCCATGCGAACCAGATCACGACGTGGAAGTCGCAGCTCCTCGACGGAGCCGCCGGCGTGTTCGGCGCCGAGGCGCGACCGGATCCCGAGACGCCACCGATCGACCTGAAGGCTCTCCACGCGAAGATCGGTGAGTTGACGCTGACCAACGATTTTTTAGCCGGAGCGCTCGTGAAGGCCGGCCTTCCGAGCGCAAAGCGATGATCGACCCCGCGCACGAGCTGCCGATCTCGAAACAGGCAAAAGCTCTCGGGATCAGTCGGGGCAGCGTCTACTACGTGCCGAAGCCGGTGCCCGCCGTTGATCGGGCGATCATGCGGCGGATCGACGAGCTTCATCTGAACTATCCGTTCGCAGGCAGCCGGATGACGGCAGCTTTGCTGGCGAACCAGGGCGTCGATGTTGGCCGGCGCCATGTCCGAACTCTGATGAAAAAGATGGGGATCGAGGCGATCTACCGAAAGCCGAATACCTCGAAGCCGGCGGTCGGGCACAAGATCTATCCGTACCTTCTTCGAAAGCTGAAGGTCGAGCGGCCGAACCAGGTCTGGGCGACGGACATTACCTACATCCCGATGGCCAATGGCTTCGTCTATCTCACGGCCGTCGTCGACTGGTTCACCCGGCGCGTCCTGACGTGGCGGTTGTCGATCACGATGGAGGCCGAGTTCTGCGTCGAAGCTCTTCAGGAGGCTCTGGCCCGCTATGGCAAGCCGGAGATCTTCAATACGGATCAGGGCTCGCAGTTCACGTCGGCGGCCTTCACCTCGGTGCTTATCGACGCTGGCGTCGCGATCAGCATGGACGGCAAGGGATCTTGGCGGGACAACGTCTTCGTCGAGCGGCTCTGGCGGTCGGTCAAATACGAGGAGGTCTACCTCCGCGCCTACGCCACGGTCGCCGAGGCCCGCACCTCGATCGGCCGATATCTGGCCTGGTACAACGGGTCACGTCCTCACTCGAGTCTTGACCGGCGGACTCCGGATCAGGCCTATTTCAACAACACGCCGCTCCTCGCGGCAGCATGAACGAGGCGGGAATCCAATTAACGGACCGGGCCTGACTGTTCAAATCAGCGAGACCACCTCTCTACAGCCCTCGCTTGTCGTCGCGGCGCTCTCGACAAGCCGATTATGCTTAATCGAATGCAGTGCAAGTTCTGCGTAAAGCCTAATATGTAGGTTGCCGTTCGCATTTTGTACAATATCTAGCTGTCGCTCAATAAAGACACTGCAGTCAATTGGTGTAACGCCTGCCTGCAATAGGCACTGGTACAAGCAACTCAAAGGGCCAGTGGTCGCATTGGTTCATAAAATCAAAAAATCGGTCGTAAATACTTAGAATTCCAAAGCGACACCTGCCGGCATTGCAACATTTGCTCGATCACAATACACAGCGCGTGTCAATCACCAATTTAGACTTGCAAGGCCGATCTCATGCAGTATAACATATTGCTAAGATACCAACAAAAGCAGACATTTGATAGCAGCTGGGTCTCCACTGCTCGGGCATTTTCAATGGTCTAACACTATCAACCCATGCCTTCGAGGTGATCCGATGTCACCACTCGATACCCTGAGGCTCATTTCTGCGGCAGCTGGCGAACAGGATGCGGTTCTGAGGGGCGGCATCATCCGATTTGTTCTCGAATTGAGCAGAACTGACGACCTCGAGACGATCAAAAAGAACCTCAGGGAGCTGATTGGCGGACACTTCACTTTGGCCCCGCTCGGCGCGCGGCTGCCTCGGTTCCAAGTGCTACAATTCCCGGGCGTACGGCGCACACTCGCTCCGGATCGGCTTTTCGCCGTGGCGGACGCGCTTGTCGACGCCCTCGCGCTGCGTTCTTGCACGCCCGACGTCGGCTCAAGGATCTATGCCGAGCCCGACGCTAGGATTCTCCGCGATCTGACGCCCGAGTCGGTCATCCTCGACACCTTCTGTTGGTCGAGTGCCCCCGCACCAGCCGACAGCAATTGGTCTGTAAAGGCTGTGCGGGCGCCCGAGGCGTGGGCCTGGTCGAATACGCTCGGCGAAGGGATCGTGGTCGCGCAGCCTGATACCGGGGTCGCCGCTCATCCCGAGATCGATCCCGGCGCGCTCAGACTCGACCTCGCCACCAATATCATCGACGGCACTCGAGACCCGACCGATCCGCTGAACCGCAGGACCGCCAATCCCGGCCACGGCACGGCCACCGCCAGCGTCGTCGTCAGCCGGAAGCCGGGACAGGTCACCGGGACGGCGCCAGGCGCCAGCTTGGTCCCGATCCGATGCATCGAGGACGTCAAGATCTTCGATGGAACGCCCGTGGCGGCGGCGGTTCTCCACGGGATCGAAGTCGGGGCCCATGTCATCACCATGAGCCTCGGCGGTCTCCCAAGCATGTCCTTGTCTGCCGCGATCGACGAGGCCGTCCGCGAAGGGATCATCGTTTTGGCCGCGGCCGGCAATTGCGTCGGCTTCGTCGTCTTTCCGGCCGCCTATGACGCGGTCATCGCCGTGGCCGGCGTGGACAGCAACGACCGGCCCTGGAAGGGGTCCAGCGCCGGCGGATCGGTCGCCATCTCCGCGCCCGCCGAGAATGTCTATGTCGCGCGGCGGACGCCGGCGGACCAAGGCGTCGGAACGGTGAGCGGCGGACAGGGGACCTCTTTCGCCGTGGCCACGGTGGCCGGCGTTGCCGCCCTGTGGCTCGCCCATTTCGGCCGCGACGCGGTCATCCGAGAAGCCGACAGCCGCGGCACGACCGTCCAGGCGCTGTTCCGAAGCGCTCTGACGGCTACGGCGCGGCGTCCCGTCCGTTGGAACCCGAACAAATTCGGCGCGGGCATCGTCGACGCCGAAGCGCTTCTGAAACTCGCCCTCTCCGCAATACCGGAGACGGCGGGCATGATCGAGGCGGCACCGCAACCCGGCGCCGAGCCAGGATCGGCCGAGGCCGAGGTGGCGCGCATCTTCGCCAGCGCAGCGGAAGGCGCGATGGAGGGGGAGTTCGATTGGCACCGCTACGGTGCAGAAGCCGCCTATCTGGCTGCGGACCATGTCCGCCGGTCCGGCAGCGCCTCGATCTCGCTGGAAGCCGTGGGACGGCCTCGACCGAGCGATGGCCTGGCTGCCAAGGCGCCGGCCATTCTGAGGCACATGCTGCAGTCCAAGGGCGCCCATCTGGCGTCCCCCATCCCCGCCGAGAGCGTGCGCCGGAACACAGTTCAGATCCTCGGGCGCGATTTTTCGGCAGGGGTGGAATCGACCGAGGCCAGCAGGGCTCATCTCGAGGGCGCGGGCTTGAAGAACCTGATGACGACGGTCGAGCGGTGGGATTCGCTGATGCGCCAAAGTTCGGAGATCTCGAGCGAATCCCACGCGACTCGGCTCGGCCTGTTGGACAACGGCGAACGCGTCGTGAATGAACTTCTCAAGAACGGCGAAGCCAGTCTCGCCCTGGATGATCGGGTCACCCTCGAAGCGCTCGTCCGCCTGAAGGGCCGTCCGGCCTTCAAGGTCACCGATAGCGCCATTGTCATGGACGAAGCCAAGCTCACCGATTGGGGCGGCACGTTCATGCTCGCCGAACAATGGATCAAGCCGCTTGTCCAGGCCGTCGGTCGTATCGACCTGAACCACGACCATGTGGGAACCGGCTTCGTGGTCGGCGACGGCCTCGTCATGACGAACCGGCATGTCCTGGAAGCGATCGCCGACTTGGTTTCGGGTCCGAACGCCCCGGAACAATGGCTCCTGAGGGATGCGGTGACGATCAATTTCGACGACCGCGGTCGCGGCTCCAAGCATCGGTTTGCTGCAAAGTCGGTCGTGGCGGCGGGACCGGACGAGATTGCCCGGCGTGTGGACTTCCGTCATCTCGACATGGCGGTTCTGGAAGTCGGCACCGAAGCGATGGTCGCCGAAGGCAATGCGCGAGCCAAGCTGCCGGCGGCCTTGCCGATCCTTTGCGACGAGGCGGACGGAGAGTCTGCGACCGACGTCCTGGTGGTAGGCTATCCAGCCAGACCGGGTCTCGACGCCTTTATCGACCCTGACACCAAGGAGCACAGCGACGACATACAGAAGAAACTATCGATGATTTTTGGCCTCGACTTCAGCCGAAAGTATTTGAGCCCAGGCCGTATTGTCGATACCGCCGGCTCCTTTGCCGACGACACGAAGAAATGGGTCATGTCGCATGACGCGACCACGCTCGGCGGCAATTCAGGCTCGGTGGTGGTCGCGCTGACCGATGGGCTTCCGGCGCTCGCCTTGCATTTTGCGGGCCGGCCGCTGACCGCCAACTACTGCCACAGCATCGGCGCGGTGAAGGCATCACGCGCTCTCCCCACTGCTTTCGACAAGATCAAGTGCCGCTGAGGCTCGCATGCCGGTCATCGATCAGGATCCGCCGAACTCTGCGGCAGCCTTGGGCGGCAGCCTCAGCGACCGTCTGCTGGCGGCGCTGAAGGGGCGGGTCCTGGTCGCGTCGCGCGAAAATTTCGTCCAGATCTACAACACCTTCGTCGACCGCCGTCCGGGCGATGCTCTGCGCTTCCAGGTGATCGCCGCCCGCCGTCAAAAGCGGCAGCCCATCGCCGACCCGGACGAACGCACGCTCGCCGACATCGAAGCGGCCCTGCAGGAAGCCAAAGACGCCGGTTTTCTGGAGGACTTCATCACCACCTTCGGCGACCGTCTGATCGGCCCTGGCATAACCGGTGGCGGTCTCCTGGAGACGGCGAAGGTGCTGGCGACCGCAGGCAGCCGAGACACCAACGCCCGCGACAGCGTCACCACCAGCCTTCAGGCGATCGTCACGGCCGAACCGTTCCGCAATCCGCTCTTGAGCGCCCAGGGCATGATGATCGCGCGGCGTCGATGCTGCCGCATCGTCGTTCAGGCAGGTCCCGGCAACCGCATCACGGGAAGCGGATTTCTGATCGGCCCGCGTCTTGTCTTGACCAATTGGCACGTCGTCCAGAGCTTGCTGGCCACACGAGCCGGGCCGGCGGTTCCTGCCGGCGCCTTCGAGGCGACACCCGGCAGCGACACTAAACTCTCCGTCGACTTCGACTTCACGGCCGGCCCGAGCGACAGCCAAGGCGGGCCGACGAGCATTCGAGCCTCGCGAGACTGGCTGGTGTGCGCCAGCCCGGCGCATCCGAGCGAGCATGGCGCCCATGAAGGCCAGCCCGGCTGGCCAAACGACCCGAAAGACTTGGCGGGATTCGATGACTTCGCCGTCATCGAACTAGATCGCGCCGTCGGATACGAGCGAGGCTTCTACAATATCGTGGAAATGCCACTGCCTCCCCTCAATGGCCGCATCCTGGTCTTCCACCACCCCGGCACTTTCATGATGCGGCTGTCGACCGGCACGCTTGGCGCGACGCCGCCTATCAGACAGGCGTTCAACTTGCCGGCCGGGTTCGATGCGCGGGTCCTGCACGACGCCAACACCATTGGCGGGTCGTCCGGCGGGTTGGTTTTGAACTGGGACATGCAGCCGGTCGCGCTGCATCAGGCGGGCTTGCGCTACTTTCCGATTGCGTCGGAACATGACGACGCCGGACGGCCGCTTAAGACCGCCGAGATCAACGCGGCCATCCCGATCGAGCGCGTCGTCGCGGTCGCCATGGGCGCGATCCTTGCCCGGATGGGCGAACGCAAGCTCCCGACCTATGTCACCGGGCGCAACAGCCTCGGACTGCTCGAAGCCAAGCCGCTGATCGGGCGACTGGTCCTTCAGGATTCCATTCTCCGGGCCCGGGACGGCAAGGTCCGCATCATCATCGTTCGGCCGGGATTCAGCCAGGCGGACCGACGCGTCCTCTCCAGAGTGGGCAAGAGTTTCACCGCGCGCATTCTCGAAGCGCTGCTTCCGCCCGCCGAGCATCGCGTCGTCTGCGTCAGTGCCGAGCGCTTCCGGAACGACGCTGCGACGACGGCTCGGGCGCTGATTGACGCCGTCGGTGTGGGGAAAGGGGCCACGAGCGTGCCAGCGCCCGCCCCGGCGGCCGCGGGGCCGGCCCAAAACAGCTCGACGGAACTTATCGACCAAGTCAATCCCAGCGCCGGTGCCGTTCGGGATCTCTTCATCCGTGAAGCAGGCAACGGCGTGTTCTGGCTCGTCATCGACGATCTGGAAAAGTTCAACGTGCCCGATACGTCGACACAGGCGTTTCTCGAGCAGCTCTATCGCGAGATTGCCGTGCACCCGCACCTGCGCCTCGTCTTGATCGGCGTCACCGATCCCGACCTAGCGGCCCTGCGCGGCATCGATCCAGAGGCCAAATGGGAGGAACAGCTCGCCTCCCATCTCGATAAGAAGGACGTCGAATCCTGGCTGCGGCGTCGGCTCGACGATCCGTCGCCAGAAATGACCCGAGTCTTCGCCGGTGCCCTCGTCTCGGCATCCTGCCGTCGCACGCCCGAAAGCCCGAGCGTCGCCGTCGCCGACATGATCTCATCCGATGTCGAGCCGGAGTTTTCGCCATGAGCAGCGACGCGGCAGCCCTGAACACCGGCGCGGCGCCCTTGGCACAGGACGACGCGGCATCGATCGCCGATCAGCTCAAATGGCTGGCCGCCTTGCGTGGGTCCTTCGATCCGCTGAACCTGATCGAAGAGGTCGAATCGCTTCAGAAGGGCGAAGGCAGCGCCCGCCTCGCCGACCGCGCCCTCAACCGGCTTTCCCGTTCGGTCGATGAAATCATCAGCGCAGACGGGACTCATTGGCGGCTCAATGCCGATGCCCGCCACGCCGCGCTGGCCGAAATGGTCAAGGCCGGCAAGCTGCGCGCCATGCTGTCGAAGACGCCCGACGATCCGAAAGACCAGTTCGGCCGCCTCCTGCGCAGCGCCTTGCTCGCCAAGGGCGCGCGCGGTGCACCGAAGCGCTTGAGAACGCTCGATCCGGCCGGCCTGATGGACTGGGCGCTCGCGCTCGATTTCGCCGAACGCACCGTCGGTGACCGATCCGCCCCCGGCATCACCAACCCTCGGATCGAGCTGGCGCGCCGCGCCGAAGACGCGCGCCTCGAACATGTCGCGCCACGCGACAAGTTCTTCGGCCGCGCGGAGATCTCGAAAGCCCTGGTCGCCTATGCCCTGGAACGAAAGTTCGAGCCACCGCTGAGGCAGCTCAGCCGCGACCGCAAGGACGCGTCGTTCGTCCGACCTGTGCTCGTCACCGGCATTGGCGGATCGGGGAAGTCGGCCCTCGTCGCCAACCTGGTGAGACGCCTGAAGCGGCTCAACTGGACCGGTTCCGTCGTTGTGACGCTGGATTTCGATCGCCCGTCGCTCGCCTTGGGCGGCGAACGGGAATGGCTGGCCGAAGTGACACGGCAAATCGCCCGGGCGCGACCCGCCCTAGCGGACCGTCTATCCAAGGTCCGTGTCGCAGGACGCCGGATTCTGGAAGAGTACCTCCGCGAATATGGCAGCATGGAGCGTTTGCCGGCCACGCATCAGCTCAATGTCGTCGCGACTATGCGTAACAAGCTCAAGGAGGCGCTGGCGGAGTCCGACCTCAACCATGAACCGCTGATCATCGTCCTGGACACGTTCGAGGAGGTCATGGTTCGGTCGGACATGGGACTGGACGACCAGGCCCTGGAGCGCGAACTGTTCGGCCTCGTGCTCGCCTTTCTCGATTCCCTCGACGATCTGGGCGGCCGAAATGGTCCGCTGTTCGGCTCGGTTCGCGGGATCGTGGCAGGACGCATTCGCCCCTTCAGCGACGACGACCGGCGTCTCGGCCAATGGTTCGACTCGTGGTTCGAAGTGGAGGAACTGGAGCCGGCGGCAGCGGTCCGCCTGCTCCGGGATCGGGCGGGCCCGACTTTGAATCAGAAGCGGGCGCGACAGATTGCCGGAATGTTCCCGCGCTTTCCCCTGGTGCTTATCCTCGTGGCAAGCTTCATCGCCGGAGACAAGGACGCGCCGCTGGAAGACATCCTGGCAGAAGGCGGCCTCGGCCAACTCAATGCCGAACGCGCCACACAGGCCCTCTACAAGCGCTTTCTGGATCGCGTCCCGGAATACAGGGAAACCGATCCCGGCGGGCTGGCGGTCACCGTTCCGCAATCGGACCTCAGGCGCGTGGCCCAGCCCGGACTGGCGCTGCCCTTCATCACGTCGCAATTGATTCAGGAGGTCCTGGCCGACCCCTGCGGCCTGGGCGAGGTCGACCGGAAACGCGCCGGCCTCCTGTTTCGCGGTCTGTCGAAGACGGCCTGGCTGGTCGAGCCCGCGGGGCCCGATCGCGTCAGGCACGTTCCGGCCTTGCGCCGCATCATGCTGCCGATGCTTGCGTCGGATTCCACCGCGGATGCGGACGGGCACCCCATCAAGGCGCGGTTCCGGGCCGTCCATGACGCCGCCGCGCGCTGGTATCGTGAAGGAGGCGCATCTGAGCCGGAAGCTGCCGCGCGCGCCGCCTATCACGATTGCTTCCGGGGCGACGTGACTACCATCAAGGCCGATCCGTTGATGCGCCGCCGGGTGCTTGATCTCGCCGGCGACGATGTGCACTCGATGCCGGCCGAGGCGCGCGCGCTGCTGATCCTGGAGAAGGGAAGGAGCTCCGCCCTGACCAGCGAGGACTTGGCGGTCTTGCCGAGGGACATGCGCCGTCAGGCGGAACTGGAGCGGCGCACCTCACGCACCAAGCGCGGTCTCGTGGATGAACAGCAGCCGCTCAACGTGCAAGGCGCTGGAGCCGAAGCCGTCTCGGCAGCGCCGACGCTCGGCGCCTTGCGCAGTTTCGGCGAGATCCTCAACGACACCGAGGTCGCGTCCGCGGTTGAGACCAGCTTCGCCGCCGCCGATTTCGAAGCCGTTTGCGCTATCGCCTGGCCGAACGTAGCCGCCCTAGCGGCAGCAGCGCAAAGGGCTTTTCTAACGCCGAACTGGAACCACACGAACAATCTGGAAGGGCTCTGGATCTGGAAATGGGCCATCTCGGCGCTCACCACCGGCAACAACCGGGAGGATATCGACCCATGGTGCCGCACCATCGGCAACGCCCCTCTTGAAGCAAGCTTCAGTGGGCCCGGATTTGGCCATTTCACATTGGCCCTAATGATCGCCACCGTAGCCTTGGGACGCGCGCCGAGCTTTCTCGCCCAAGCACCCTATTTCGAGCAAGTTGCTCGCTTTGCCGAACTGGGCAGCAGCGATCAGCCGATCAACACGCTTACCGACGCGAGGCTTCGCCAGTTGCTTCCGCTCTGGACGGGTTTGACGCCGGCTGTGCCGCCACCTTTCAAGCTCTCCGTCGCCGTTGCAAGACTCGTCGGTCTGGCTGTCGGATTTGATCAACGAACGGGGTCACGGAAAACACGATTTGCGCTAGCCGTTATGTTTGATCCGCCTGAGTCCTTGCGCGTCGAGTTGTTGGGCTCAGCCTTCGACACGCAAGGCAGCGGAGATCGGCGCAAGCTGACCGCCTCTAATCTTCTGTCTTTGCTAAGAAACATGGACAGAGGCGAAGCTTTTTTACGCCCTATTCGCGGATACAGCAATCCCGCCGGTTTTGCTTTGCCGTACGAGGCTCGAGTTGGTGATCGACTTCCAGAACCATTGCTTCCCGCATACGGCATTCTGCTGCGAGGCCCGACTCCGGAGCTCTATGACCCAATCCGAACGGCGCTGGTCGATGTCGTCCGCGCTAGCCCCGATACTCTGGTGAATGCGATCGGAAACTGGGAAGGCCGAGCCCTATACTGGCCAGAGGACTTTTCCGCGCCGGTCGTCCAGAATCAAATTTCGAAGTCGCGAAGCGCTGACTTTGCACTCGCCCAGTTGATCGGCGTCCTCGACCTCAATGGCTTGCTCTCGGCTTTCCTCATGACATGCTCCGAGGCCCTGCCGATGGAGCAACGACTTCAGGCTGTCACGCGCGCGTTACGAGTCTACGATAAGTTGCTGCTGGAGCACTTCGACGCGATCGATCTTGTTCCCAGCGGCTTGCGGCGCGATTGGGGCGCCACCCCGAGCAGTCAGTCCTAGGCACATCGCCAGTTTTAAGTGTCATCGTTCAAACCTGGGAGTTCGGTCATGGTCGATCTGTCTGTTCGTCCCCGCCTCGCCGACTTGAGCCGCCTCGGCGGCCCCGCCGAAGTCGAGATCGAGGCCCATCAGGCCGGCATCGAGGATGCGCTCGAGGCACGGCGGTCGCCGCGGCGATCGCCGCCGTCCCGCTTCGACGGTCGGACCGGCTATCACGAAGACTTCCTCGGCTTCACGGTGCCGCTCCCGACGCCCGTCGGGCAGAAGAAGCAAGACGTGCTGGCGGTTGCCGGCAGCGAGAACGGACGGCTCGACTATCAGCACTTCTCGGTGGTCATGAGCCAGGCTCACCGGATCGCGATGTTCGTGGCCGTCAACATCGACGGCGCCCACACGGTCGAGATCGCACGTGAGCGGGACAAGTGGCAGCTGGACGGACGTATTCCCGACGAAGCCCAGATCGGGGAGGATCTCTACGCTGACAATATCCTCGACCGCGGCCACCTCGTGCGCCGCCAGGACCCCGTCTGGGGAACCGATGCGACCGCTCGCATCGCCAACGACGATACGTTTCATTTCACCAACTGCTCCCCGCAGGCCGCCAACTTCAATCAGAAGACTTGGCTCAGCCTGGAAGACTACATCCTTCAGAATGCGCGCGTTCAGGATGCCAAGATCACCGTCTTCACTGGTCCCATCTTCCGGCAGACCGACCGGCTCTATCGAGGGGTCCGAATCCCCCTCGCTTATTGGAAGGTCGTCACCTTCGTCTCCGACGCAGGTCGGCCCTCGACGACTGCCTATATCGTCGATCAGGTTGAGGAACTCCGCGACCTCGAGGCGACCTTTGGCGCGTTCCGGACCTATCAGCGCAGCGTCGCCGCGATCGAGCGCCTCAGCGGGATCTCGTTCAACGGGCTCGCCGATTTCGATGGTTTTTCAAACGAAGAAAAGGCCAGCCGGACCAGTATCGTCGCAGAACTTCGCTCAACGGCAGACGTTAGAGTTTGACGTCTCAAATTGAGACTTTTCAATACCATGTTAGGCACGTGTCTCACTGTACCGTCGCCCTGAACAACTCGTCGCGATCAGCCTCGGCGTTGGCATCCGGTGGCATCAGAGTGTCGTGCATGAGTTTGCGTTTGCGGGTCAGCAAAGCGTCGAGGTTCTCATCAAAAGAGCGATGGGCACCCCCGAGCGTAGCCATCGGCAGATAGACGGTAATAGGTCTGGTCTGCCCAATCCGGTGTACCCGACCGGTGCATTGGTCCTCGACCGCCGGGTTCCACCAGCGCGAGAGATGAATCGCGTGATTGGCGCGCGTAAGCGTCAGGCCAACACCACCCGCCCGCGGCAACAAGAGCCGCGAGACGCTCGCCCGCTTCGAAGGCGATGCCGCCCAATCGCGCCTGTTCGGCTTCGACAAGCTCAACCGCCCGACCTCCATCACCGAGCCGGACGGCGCCGCGACCACCATGGCGCACGGAATCTCGAGCGAGCCGACCGGCCTCTTCGTGGTCACGACCACCGACCCGAACGGCAATATCGCCAAGGTTCACGCCGACGCCTTCAAGAACCAGATCCGCCAGGATCGACTGCTCTCGGGAACCGTGGTCCCGACCCTCTTCACCTTTGACGTGGCCGACCACCTGACCGGCATCACCGATCCGCTCGGTGCCGTCTGGGCCTACAGCTATGACAGCCGCGGCAACCGCGTCCAGGCGATCGATCCCGATCTCGGCACCTGGACCTATGCCTACGATGCCTCCGACCGGATGACCGCGCAGACCGACAGCCGCGGCACGGTCTCGACGCTGACCTATGACGGCCGCGACCGCGTCGTCTCCAAGACGGTCACGCCGACCGTCGGAGCCGCCGTCACCACCACGTCGGTCTTCGACGAGGTGCGCTCCGGCTTCTTCAATATCGGCAAGCTGACCCGCCAGGAGACCTCGGGTCCCAATGGCGGCGCCCGCGCCTGCCACGACTACGACCCGGCCGGACGCAAGGTCTCGGAGCGCTGGTCTCTACCCCCCGCCTCCGGCACGGCCTGCACCGGCTCCTCGGGCGAGGACTTCGCCATCGAGGCGCGTTTCGACGTGGCCGGTCGCCTGCTGGGCAACAGCTATCCGGATGGCGACGCGGTCGGCACGCCCGCCGCGCCCGTCACCTACGACGCCGCCGGCCGGCTCCTGTCGATCCCCGGCCATGTTGCGAACTTCACCTATGATGCCGCCGGCCGCACCCTGCGCGCCACTTACGCCAACGGCGTCACCACCGACTTCACCTATTCGACCGCCCGCGGTTGGCTCGACCGGGTCCTGTCGCCAACGGCGCGACCGTCATCGAGGACAAGACCTACACCCGCGATCCCGGCGGACGCATCACGGAAGGCCGCTCCACCATCGCCAAGGAGGACTGGAACTACGGCTACGACACACTCGACCGGCTGACCAGTGCCACCAATCTCGACGACGGCACGCTCACCCAGAGCTGGACCTTCGACAATGGCGGCAACATCCTCAGCGCGACGAGCGTCGGCAGCTACGTCTATCCCTCGGGCACGGCCCCGCGTCCGCATGCCGCGACCTCCGTCGGCGGCCGGTCGATCAGCTACGATGCCGCCGGCAACACCCTATCGGGGTTGGGCCGCAGCTTCGTCTGGGACGGCGAGAACCGGCCGTCCAGCATCACCAAGGCGGGCGTCACTGTCGCCTTCACCTACGGCCCGGACGGCGAGCGCCTGGCCAAGGCCAAGACCGTCTCCGATCCCGGCTGTACCGGCACCCGCGATGCCGTCACCCTGACCTTCGGGGCCGACCTGGAGCGCGACACGCGCTGGACCTGCGCCTCCGGCACCTGGAGCTCCGCCTTCGAGTGGACCAAATACCCGCACGCCGACGTGAAACGCGTCGGCACCGGCGCGGCGGCCAAGCCCTACTTCCTGCACCGCGACCACCTGAAATCCGTCCGCACCGTCACCGACGGCACGACCGGCGGCACCGCCCAGGTCTCGACCTACCGTCCCTACGGCGACCGCACCCAGACCAACTTCCTCCCCACCGCCCCGGAAGAAGACAAGGGCTTCATCGGCGAGCGCCACGATCCGGAAACGGGTCTCCTCTACCTGCACGCCCGCTATTACGACCCGGTCATCGGGCGCTTCGTCTCGCCGGACACCTGGGACCCGACCAAGCCGGGCGTGGGCACGAACCGGTACGCGTATTCGGACAATGATCCGATCAACAAAAGTGATCCGAATGGGCATTCAACGGGCAATTCCAGTACTGAAACTGAAGAAGATTCTGGAAAATCGAGGAAATCTAATGACAATGTCCAAGTTGCGGGAATGTCAGAGGTTCTTCCGGGTGCTTTGCTTGGCACTGCATATGGGTTTTCTAATGGTTATGTGCCGCAGGGGCGGTTAGCAGGAGCAGTTTTGGGCGCAGTAATCGGAGGTATAAGGGGATATCTCGCGCCAACTCTCGAGGAGGCACCGGCTACGCCTCCGAAAGGTTTTAATCCTAATATTGGAATCCATCACGGTCCGACATCTGGCTCAATGGCCGCATGCGGTCAAAGCTTGCGAGCGTGAAGGCAGCCGCGAAGTCGCGAGCAGCGCTCAGCATGTCGCCGTCGATCGTGCCGGCAGCGAACATCCGGCCGAGCGTGTCGACCACGCGGTGGTGGACGACACGAACGCCATCGGGATCCGCCTCGACAACCTCGCGGGTCACGAGACGTGATGAAGGCTTCGCCGGCCGGTCGATGGTGGCGCGGGCCTTTCGCTTCGATTTTGCGCTCATCGCTGTACCTCCTGCGTGCCGTAGAGCTTGTCGCCGATGGTCCGGACCAGTTCGCGGTCGGCCCAGCCAAGACGGGGGTCGTCGAGTGCGACGACCAGAAGGCCGTGATCCCGCCACCCTGCCGCCTTCACGGCGTCCGGGGCGATCGCGGTCGGGATCATCTGCCCGAGCGCGCAACGCGGCTCACGCGGAGCGCCTGCGAGGGGGCGGCTCATCGCACACCCCCTTCGGTCTCGGTCGCCCAGATCAGAATGGCGATGGCGTCGGCTTCGTTGTCGTCGGCCGGGACGAAGCCATGGGCGCGCACCGCCGCGGTGACGGCGGCCTTGTCGGCATTGCCCTTGCCGGTGATATGCCGCTTGATCGTCCCGACCGGAACACCCTGGTAGGCGATCGACTTGGTCTCGCACCAGGCGGTCAGGGTGGCGAGAAAGCCGCCGTAGATATGGGCGGCGTCAGTCCCGGCATGACGACGAACTTCCTCGAAGTAGAGGGCCGAGATCCCCGGGGCCTGGGCTTCGATCTGGTCGAGCCAGGTCTTGAAGCGCAGGTAGCGCATGCCACCGCCGTCGTAGCGGCTCGGGCGGAACGAGACCGTACCGCTGGCAATGTGGCCGTCGGGCGAGCGCAGTGCCCAACCGGTCGCGCTGCCGAGGTCGAGGGCCAGGACAGCGTGATGGTCGTTCGACAGCCGGCGGGATTGAGCCGTCGGGTCGGTCGCCGAGGTCAGGGATTTCTGCATGGGGAAGGCTCACGGGACTGCGTGGGCCTTCGGCTTTGGTCGTCGCGAGAATAGCTTCAGCGCCCCGAGGTCCGGAAGCCAAAATCAGAAGCGGTAAGGCCGACCGGATCGAAAAGACACAGGCCCGCGCCTCTCCTGTCACCAACCCCTTGGGAGGTTGGTGATAAGAAATACCGTTCTGCGTCAAAGGGTTGATCCGATTGTCACCAACCTCGGCTGTCACCAACCTCTCCAAAGATATCCCTATAGGGGCGTGAACCCCCAAAGCCGGACACCGCCTCCTTCATGCATGTTCGAAAGAGGTTGGTGACAATGGTGACGTTGGTGACAGCGTTGAATTTAATGAGGAAATTTTGTCACCAACCTCGTTTGGAGGTTGGTGACAAACGGGGGGTTGGTGACAGGAGTGAACCGCCCCGGGTTTGCCGGAGGCTCCAACTCCCGAATAGGATGGAGCCATGACAAGCCAGACGACGAACAATTTCTTGCCGGAAGCCCGCGCCCGGGCGGTGCGGAACCGAGCCCCGTGCCGGGCCCCGGCCAGTCGGCGTCAGTCCCTGTCGCGGTAGCCTTGTCGAGAAATCCTTACAAATGTGAGGATTTCGGCATTTGCTGCGCGCCTGGGACCATAATCCTCACGATCGTCAGGATTATGTTGCCGGAGGCCGGCGCTTTTGCTAAAATCCGCATGATCGTGAGGATTCATGCGCATCAAACTCTCCAAGGCGAGCGACATCGGCCCATTGGTCCGGGCCGTCCGTAAGGCCCAGAAAATGCGCCAGGACGATACCGCGGGCGCTGTCGGCGTGAGCGAGAACTTCCTGAGCAAGATCGAGCACGGTGCCGACAAGGCCCAATGGAACAAGCTGTTCCAGGTCCTGCAGGGCCTCGGGATCCACGTCGTCTTGGACCTGCCCGAGGAAGCCCGGTCATACCTGCCGAAGGGCACGGAGCAGAGTTGATGGCCGCCCGGACGCTCGTCGCCTCCATCAACGGTCAACCGGTCGGCGAATTGGGCGAGGTCGCGGGCCTCTGGTCGTTCACCTACGTCGAAAGCTGGCTCGAGAATGCGCAGCGCTACCCGCTGAGCCCACACCTGGCCCTACGCGCTGAGCCCCATATCGATGGCGGCAGCAACCGACCCGTGCAGTGGTTCTTCGACAATCTCCTCCCCGAGGAAGCGCAGCGCACACTCCTCGCCACCGACGCCAAAATCGACGCTGCCGATGCCTTCGGCTTGCTCGCCTACTACGGCGCCGAGTCTGCCGGCGCCCTGACCCTCCTGCCTCCCGAGGCGCAAGTACCCGCCGGCGGCTTGAGGCCGCTGCCCGACGCCGACCTCTCCGCCCGCATCAAGGCGCTTCCGAATGCCCCCCTCGGACGCCATGCCGTAAAGCGCATGTCGTTGGCCGGTGCACAGCACAAGCTCGCCGTCGTGATCGAGAACGGCGCACTCTTCGAGCCAATTGGTGCACAGCCATCGACCCACATCCTAAAGCCGGATCATCCAGACGAAGACTATCCCCACTCCGTCATCAACGAGTGGTTCTCGATGAGGCTCGCGCGCGCGCTCGGCCTCGAGGTTCCCGATGTAGAACGCCGCTACGTCCCCGAGCCCGTCTACCTGATCCGACGCTTTGACAGGCAACAGACCGCAGCCGAATGGCGGCGGCTGCACGCCATCGATGCCTGCCAGCTTCTCAATCTCGACCGCTCATTCAAATACGCGCGCGGCAGCGTCGAAACGCTCGCGGCACTGGCCGAACTCTGCCGCAGCCCGGCGCTTGCGCGCACCCGCCTCTTCAACTGGCTTGTCTTTAATGTGCTGCTCGGCAACGGAGACGCACACCTCAAGAACCTGAGCTTCCTCGTAACGTCCGCAGGTATTCAACCGGCACCCTTCTATGATCTGCTGAGCACAGCGATCTATGACTCGCGCCTCTATCAAAAACAGGGGTGGCCCGATGGGTCGACGCTTGCATGGCCAGTCATGGGAGCCGGTCGCTTTTCAGCGCTCAACCGTCCTATTCTTATCGACGCTGCACGCACACTTGGATTGCAGGCGGCCACCGCCGAGCGTTTGATCAGCAGGCAACATGGCCGCATCGTAGGAATCGCAGAGGAGATGCTCGCCGAAATAGAAGCAGGCAACGACGGTATCGTGACGCCTCAAGGCGAACAGCGCTGTCTCCGCGGCATCCTACACACCGTCATCCGCGAGATGGCCGGACGGCTCACGTGAGACCTTAGCCGTCGGGATTGTTTGATCGCGCGAACATGCGGGTCGTGCGCGAGTTGGAGGCGCTGATGGCCCGTCGTGGGAAGCCTGTCATGATCGTCAGCGACAACGGCACCGAATTCGTCAGCCATACCGTCCCGCGCTTCCGCGAGGCGACTCGGATCGAGTGGCACTACATCGCGCTGGGCAAGAATGCCTTCGCTGAGAGCTTGAACGGTCGGCTCCGCAACGAATGCATGAACGAGCATGTCTTCTCTTCGCTTGCCGAGGCGAGACGGATCATCGAGAACTGGCGGATCGACTACAACACCCTCCGCCCCCATTCGAGCCTCGGCGGCCTCGCGCCGTCGGTGTTCGCCAGCTGGCCCGATCAGTGCCAAATCACCGCCGGACCAAACTTATGACCGGCAGGAAAACGGGGAGCACGTCACCGGCAATCAACTTTTCCGATACCGCCATTCTCTCACGTCGCCCAGCCGCCGCTGATACCTGGTCCACCCGTTCGCCTTCAGGTACGCCGCGACCCGCATCTGGTCGAACTTGGTCCACCGCCCTGGCTCGATCCCGATCGCCTCGCGCAGGATCTCGCCAATCGAGACGTCGGTGAGCGGCGAGGCTCGCTCGACGGTCTCATCGCGCCAGTCGTCGAACCCGTTGTAGCCGCGATTCACGCGGCGGGTCTCGGTCGTGAGCCAGGCCTCGATGATGTCGTCCCAGGCATCGGACTGGTAGCGCGCTTCCTGCTCGGCGCTGGCAGCCGCAATGAGGGCGGGGTCGTCGAGCCACCAGATGGCGCCGGCATCGAAGCGGGCGACGGCCTCGGCCCAGAGCTGGGCGCGGTCGCGCGCCAGGGCGGCGAGATCGATGCGGCTGCAGCGCACGGGCCAGAAGCGGCGGTTGCCGGTCTCGTCGCGTAGGTAGGTGACCAACGCCCTCCACCCCGATCGTATGACCGCCGCCGAGCGTCTGGACACAGTCGCCGCGCTGCTTGCGGCCGGCATTGCGCGCGCGCTTGGAACCAGTGCTGAACCTGGCGAAGAGACCGCAGTTTGCCTGGACTTCTCGCGCCACGAGAGCGTGCATGCCGACGGCCGCAAGACCCGCGGTGACAAGAGGACGGCCTGATGCTCGACCCCAAGCAATATGACGATCCGACCATCACGGCGCGGGTCACCGCGCTGGAGACCACGCCGACGCCGGAGCTGAAGCGGCTCTGGCGCGAGCTCTTCCAGAAGGACGCCCCGCCGTTCAATCGACGCTACCTGATCAGCCGGCTCGCCTATCGCATCCAGGAGATCGCCTTCGGCGGGCTCCGCCCGGAAACGATCGTCCGCCTGGAACGGTTGGCCGAGGAGCATTGGGGGCCGATCGACGGCAAAACCACGGCAAAGCGGAAACCCGGCCGCGACGCCGACCGTCGCCCGATCGTCGGCACCAAGCTCATTCGGGAATGGCAGGGGGTGCAGCACACCGTGACGGTGCTGGTCGACGGCTTCGAATATCAGGGCCGACGCTATGCCTCGCTCTCGGCCATTGCCCGCACGATTGCTGGCAGCCGCTGGAACGGCTGGGTGTTCTTTGGGCTGAAGTCCTCGGCCACCAGCCAGGCGGCGATCGTGGAGGCGCGCTGATGGCGAGGGCGAAGACGGTCAGAACGGCCATCGAGCCGGCCAGTGGTCCGGCATACGAGCAGGATGGCAGGGCCCCGCGCCGACTGCGCTGCGCCATCTACACCCGCAAATCCTCCGAGGAGGGCCTGGAGCAGGAGTTCAATTCTCTCGACGCGCAGCGCGAGGCTTGCGAGGCCTATGTAGCCAGCCAGCGCGCCGAGGGCTGGGTTCTCCACCCGGCCTTTTACGACGACGGCGGCTTCTCAGGCGGCACGTTGGAGCGCCCCGGGCTGCGGCGCCTCATTGCCGACATTGAAACCGGCCTTGTCGACATCGTAGTCGTGTACAAAATCGACCGTCTCTCCCGCTCCCTGATGGACTTCGCCAAGCTCGTCGAGGCCTTCGACCGCAACGCCGTGACCTTCGTGTCAGTAACCCAGTCGTTCAACACCACGACGTCGATGGGGCGGCTGACCCTCAACATCCTCCTCTCCTTCGCCCAGTTCGAGCGCGAGGTGACCGCTGAACGCATCCGGGACAAGGTCCGCGCCAGCCGCCAGAAGGGCATCTGGATGGGTGGCTGGGCACCGCTCGGCTATCACGTCAAGGACCGCAAGCTGATCGTCCAAGAGACCGAAGCCGAACTGGTCCGGCGTATCTTCCGGCGCTTCCTCGAAACAGGCTCGGTCACGGTCCTGACCCGCGAGCTTCATGCCGAGGGACGCCTCACACAGCACGGCAAGCCGTTCCACAAGGGGCTTGTCTATCGGCTCCTGATCAACCGGGTCTATCTCGGCGAGGCCGTGCACAAGGGGCGGAGCTATCCGGGCGAGCACGCGGCCATCATCGATGCCGAGACCTTCGACCACGCGGCCTCGATCATGGCGACCCAACGCCGGACGCGGGCAGCGGAGACCCGCCGGGCAACGCCGGCGCCATTGAAGGGCCTGCTGTTCGGGCCGAACGGGGCGGCGATGACGCCGACCCACACCAAGAAGGGCGACCGGTTCTACCGCTACTACGTCTCGACCGACGTTCTGAAGGAGCGCGGCCGGCCGAGCTCCGCCGCGCCGACCCGGCTTCCTGCGGCTCAGGTCGAAGCTCTTGTCGTCGATCAACTCCGCGCCCTGGTGCGGGATCCCGCGCTCGCCGGCCGCGTCTCCGAGGAGCTGAAGGCTTCGCACCCCAAACTGAAACTCGCCGACATCGACGCGCAGCTGCGCAGCTTCGACGCAATGTGGGACCAGATCTTCCCGGCCGAGCAGGCGCGCATCCTTCACCTGCTCATTCAGCGTGTCGACTTCCGCGGTGATCGGATCGATGTGACGTGGCGCGGTCACGGGTTCTCGTCGCTCGTCCGCGATCTGGTCGCCGGCAACAACCGGGCGAAGGTGGCGGCATGACCAAGGCATCGGCTCCCGCCACCTTCACGGTGTCGGTTCCGATCGAGGTCCGCCGGCGCGGCGGGCAGAAGCTGGTCGTGCTGCCGGGCTCGGTCAAGCCGGCGTCGGGCAACATCGCGGCGCGGTCGGATCAGAAGGTGGTGCTGTCGCTCGCTCGGGCGCTGCGGTGGCAGCGGCAGCTTGATGTCGGGGTTCGGACGACGATGGGGGAGATTGCCGAGGTGGAGGGGCTGACCGCGTCCTATGTCGCCAGGATCATTCGCATGTTGTCTTACGCGCCGGCAATCATCGACGCGGTCGTGTGGACCGACAAATTTCGGGATTTGATTGTTGATGAGTTAGAGACGGCGCCGGAGGCGTTGTGGGATCGGCAGTTGAAAAAGGCAAAACATGTGGAGTAGGTCCCTGCAAAATTCCCAAATCGAACGGTTTTCGCGCCGACCAAGTGGGGTCTGCTTTGTGCCAGAAGTGGTCTCGGCCACTTACTTCAGAGCGAACCCGCCTCCAAAACCCAAAACCCCCAGCCGATACAATCTGGCCGCCTTCGACCGTATGTTGACAGGCCGCCGGTAAAAATGTTCTGCAACTTTTGGACGTTGTTGTGCTGTGATCGGAGTTTTAAGATGTATGACGTGATCTACCTCACCGGCGCCCCGGCGGCGGGAAAGAGTTCCGCGGCCAAGCGACTCGCCGAGCGCGTTCCGGGTCTCGAGGTTTGGGAGTTTGGTGAGCGCCTCACTGCCTATCTGCGGCGGCGGCTGGGACCGGATCTTGCTCAAACCGATCTCCGGGAGAAGTCGGGTCGAATTGCAACACCGGAGGACGTAGCCGCAGTAGATAGGAGCCTCATCGGGTTCGTTTCCGAAACTCGGTTGAGGGCCCCCGTGCTCATCGACAGCCATCCAGTCACCAAGGAAACGTTTGGATATCGGGTCACCCCGTTCGGGATCGAGGGGCTCCAGCAGCTAAAGCCGACGCAGGTGTGGATGTTGTATACCGACCCGAACGTGGCGGTAGGACGCATCGAGCGAGATCCCCAAGGGCGGCCGTTGATAACGGTCGAGGAGGCGCGGATGCACACGCACCTGCAAGCCTCTGTCGCTTGCACATACGGCGTCCTTGCGGGCGTACCGGTCCACTTCTTCGATGCCTCGCGTTCGCCGGAGGAAATAGACCTGGAGCTTGAAAGCAGAATTGGCCGGCGTCCGACGGCCTGAGTGGCTAGTGGCATATCCGCCGCGTCTTCCTAGGAACCCTCAGGCGCAAACGGATTAGACGATCGCGCCAATGGAACGATGCACCGCCGTTCGATAGTTTGTCTTCGTCAGGGGATGCCGAGATGACCACCAACGAGATAAGGCCCGTCGGAGAGCGGAGGGCGCAGCAATTTCTCTGCTGGACGAGGATGCAGGCCGAGGCGGGCCAGCCGCTGGAACGCATCCTCGCGAGGAAGGACAATGAACGCATGGCCAGCGGAGGGCATTTCTTTTGGGGAGTCGGCAATGCCCCGTCCCGGCTCGTGCCCGTACTGGCGCGCCTCGGACGCACAGTCCCGGCGCTCTTCTCCGTCATGAAGTCGAGGCCTAAGGCCCGTGACACGGATCCGAGTGGACTACTCGCTTGGCGCCGTTACGTCGACGCCCACGGCGCCGTCCGCGAAATGCCCGAGTGGAGCATTGTCACCAGCCGAAAGGAAACGCCGGGTGGAGTGAAGGACAGGCACTATGCACTCGTGTGCAAGTCCGCGGAGCCTCTGCTTGCAACCGCTGGCGGCGTCTTTGAGCCTGGCTGCTATCGGAACGTCGGACCTGCAGGTGGTCCGATCGGTGCTTCGCAAGTCACCGCACTTCTTGAACCAGCTCCAGAGCCTTTGCCATCGGCTCGGTATACGATCGATGTCTCGGCCATGTTGGTGTCCGGCCTCTGGGTGAAGTTGCTCGATCCCATCGAAATTCCGAATTCGCTCCGGTCCGAGCTCAATGCTATGTCCGGAGACGCCACCCCAGGGGCCTGGCTTTCGCTCGCCCGGGCCGTCCGGCGGGGCGAAGTGAGTGACAGAAAGATGCCGGACCAGTTCGAACTCGGTACGCAATCGGCGCCGAGCACCGCGATGTTGAACTAGGAGATAATCCGCTGGTGGACGAGACGGCCAAATCGCTGCGCAAGAAGCTGACTGGCGCCGGCATCAGCGAGGCCGCGATCAACGCAGCTTGGCCAGCGTGGTGGAGCGAAGCCGCTGCCTCCTCCCCATCGGCGCAAGCCGAACTGCGCTTCACCCTCGCGAGGCGGCTCGGACTGGCGCCTAAGCCGCTGCTCGGTGAGCGGGTCGAGTTCGTCTGGAAGGAGAATGCACGCTACAAGCACCTTGCCGACCTTGAGAACGATCAGCAAGGGGCGCTCGCGTCGTTTGGCGTTGCCGTGAGCCAGCATCTGGCGGCGGCCGCGGGCCGAGCCTATGACCTCTCCGGCGTCACCGCGCCGCGTCTACGCGAGATGCTGCTCAGGAACTCTCAGTTCATTACCCTCGCGAACCTCTTGGCATTTAGTTGGGGCGCCGGTGTACCTGTCGCGCATCTGAAGGTGTTTCCGCTTCCTGCAAAATCGATGCACGCGATGGCGGTCCGCAACGGCGGGCGCCAAGCCATCCTTCTCGGACGCGACGCAAGCTATCCAGCCCCGGTGGCATTCACTCTCGCCCACGAGATCGGACACGTCGTCCTCGGCCACGTCGGCGAGCGCGGGGCCCTCGTGGATCTTGAAGACCCGGCTTTGGGAGACGATGGAGATCCCGACGAAATCGCCGCAGACGAGTTCGCGCTGGAGCTCCTAACGGGTTCGCCTCACCCGGAAATCGAGTGGAACATCGACGACTTTAACGGCGCGGAGCTGGCGGACGCCGTCTTGCGGGCCGGCCCCGATCGTCGAATCGAGCCAGGTACGCTCGCTCTTTGTGTTGGCTACAAAAGCGGACGTTGGAAGTCCGCCATGTCCGCCCTAAGCCGCATCTACCCGCAAAAGAAGCCCGTCTGGATGGAAGTCAACCGGCTTGCGGACAAGGAACTGAAATGGGACTCGCTGTCCCAAGAGCAGGAGGAGTACTTGAGACTAGTGCTCGGGCTTGACGTATGAGCGGCACAGTGCTGGACAATGACGTTCTACTGAAGACGGCAGCCTGGTCGCTGGCCGCCGAAGTGCCGGCAGTCCTGAAAGACCGAGGCGGACCCAGCGTCCTCGCGGTGACCGCGATCGTCGTGTCTCGGCAGCTCCAGCGGTCAAAGCGGATTGTCAATAAGGATGCCGCTGCAGCCGCTCTCTCAGCTATGCTTGCTTCCTGCTTATGTCTCGAACCCACAAAGGAAGAGATGGAGCTTGCAGCAGGCCTTGAGACTTTTGCCCAGGAGCGAGGGGTACCCCTCGACAGCGGAGAGAGCCTGATCGCCGCTGTTGCGGCTTCGCGGGCTTCGGCTTCGCTCCTGACCGGCGACAAGAGAGCCATCGAGGCACTAGAAGACGTCAGCAACGCGCTGGGGCTGACGGCACAGCTTGCGGGCAAAGTCGTCTGCCTTGAACAGTTGATGGCCTCTATAGGACTGCTCCGTCATCCTGTCGAGCTTCAGACGCTGGTCTGCGCCGAGGTGGGAGTCGACGGCGCGATGGGAATGGCTTTCCGCTGCAGGTCAAAGGCCGAAGTGGACGCGGAGGCGTTGTTCGAGGCCCTAAGGAGCTACATCGACTATCTGCGAAGCAGAGCTCCGATGCTGCTGTTGCCCGGGTACTTCATCTAGGCGGCACCCCTTACGAAAACGGCGTACGGCTTTTCAAGCTCGGCTACGAGGCTGATAGACGCCTCGCGGTTCGGGACCTCGTTCGACAACTCCGGGGCATCAGTCACCGTTAGGCAAGCCTTGTCGACCCGCCCCTTGATGTATCGGTTGCCAGATCGTCCTCGACAGTTCCCGATGGCAACGGCGGTCTGCGCAAGCGGGAGCATGAGCTCTGCGTGACGCAAGTTTTTGAGGACCAGCGCGTATCTCGAACCCTTAACGGAAACTCCATGCGGCACGGGCCGCCAATGAATTCCGTCGATGGAATATTCGGTCGCGAGCGTGGGCTCCGCGAAATGCTTCGAGTTCATCGCCTCCATCACCAGTACAATCGGTTCGTTGCGCTCCGCGAAACCTTCTGCGAAGGGTTGGACCATGGTCCGCGGGTGACACGTACCGCCACCGTAGCCCCACATCGCGATGCCGGCCTCGTCGATCTCCTTCTGTTTTCGGGCGATAATGTCCTCAAGGGTCTCCCCCGCATGAGTCCCGACCTTCATGTAGATCAAGGGCCTGCCGGGCTTGATAATCGCATTCATCTAGGCTCCTCCAGAAATTCAAATTCGTATTCGTTTTCGTTGGCGTTCCCATAATCCAGTCGTTTGCGTTCCCGAACGTAACGGACCCGGGGTACAGTTGACCGACCATAAAAATTCTGAAGGCGGTTAGGGTCCGTAATGCTTCTGCTCTCGACTGTCCGGGCCTCACCCGGGAGCGCCGCAATCTCTAAATTGCACGACTTCAGCTCAGGAGCATCATCAAGATGATAGCCGTGCATCCGGGGCATCATCCGAGAAACGTAGTGCCCGCGCTCAAGCGCGAAAGACTGCGTACTTGCAAGTACTTGCTTGGGCCATTCTAACTCTTCGTCGTCAGCGATGACTATAAGGCCGCGCCCAGCATAACCGGTAGATTCCATCCCGCGTTCGACGAATACATGAACGCTCTCGCCGTTGTTGCTCGCGCCCCACGGCGGGTTAGTATAAAAGCAATCATATTGCCCCAGAGCAGGGAATTCGTCCAGGCAGTTGTAGAGGACGGCGTCGATGTGAGCGAGCCGCTCCTTATCAGCAAAGCGTTTTACAGCCTGGACAATTCGCTCATCGAAGTCAAATACAGTTATCTGGCTCGGACCATATTCGACAGTCCCGCGTTCTTTCAAATATGCGACGCAGACACTGATGGCATCACCATCGCCGATGAAGGCCAGCCGCTTGCCATCGGCCCACGCGGCGACAAACTCGCTCTGCAAAACCATGTCGCCGGCCTTCATGTAAATTTGGTCGAACTGGCGGATTGGGCGCGGCCTGTTCTGGACCACATCTGAGATCGCGTTGATCGCCTCCCTGAGGTCGATGTGCTTGGGCATGAATGATCCCCCCGAGCGAATAGATACCATTTCACAATAAATACAGATTCCCGTCAAACGCGAAAGAGACGCACACCAGAATCGCAGGGTGGTTTCCCTGCCCGCTGGTTCGCAAGGCGTATCCGGTGGAAGCATCCGCTTAGGGCTAGAGTCCGCCGTGGGCTCCTCTGGTCTTAACAGCGCGAGGATTGTTGAATTGGGGCGGTGCCTCTCGATCGTATGGCAGCTCCAAATCGGCTGCCGCCAAAAAAAGACCGGTCGGCAGGCTCTCTCCGTCGCCTATCACTGCATGTCGCGACTCTTCGCCGCCCTCGCTCTCGCCCACAGCAATGGCTGGCACGCCCGGAGGCCGCGCTCTATCGATCGCCGTTGATCTCCTCCTTTTCGACGGCTGGGACCCTGAGACCATCGACGCCGACCAGCGCCGAGACCTCCTGGAGATCGTCGCTGACCGTCACGAGGCTCGGTCCATCATCAGCACCAGTCAGGTGCCAGTCGGCCAACGGTATGGAAATCCGCGGCAGTTGCACCCTCGCCAACGCCGTGCTCGACCGCCTCGTCCACAACGCCTACCGCATTGAATTCGCAGGCCAGAGCCCTCGAGAGAAGCGCCCTCTGGAGCAGTCGCCGGCCAGGGCTTGACCAGCCCGACCATTCATCGAACATTCAATCCGGGCCGACGAAAACACGACGCAAGATAGCTGGCCTAAAATCGGAACGCATGGCAGGCTTTTTCGGAAGCCGTAAGCTCAATGTGGGAGCGACGTGCGCATGTCTACGGACCGGGACCCAGGAGCATCTTGCAAAAGAGGCGCGGCGGACTTTCCGCTTCTATCTGCGGATAAGGCGCTGGACCATGCGTGGCGCTATTTCGCCTTGCATGCCCAGCAGCGGATTTCGGTGTTCAACTTCTTCATCGTTCTGTCGGGCATTTTGGCGACGGGCATAGGCGCTGGCTTCCAGGCGGGAAAGCCCATGGCTCCAGTTGTTGCGATCCTTGGTGCGCTGCTGGCGCTATTCTCATTCGCTTTCTATAAGATGGACAGACGAGGATCAGAACTAGGCCGTGTTGACAAAGTGCCTGATCCACAGCCGGATGGCGCCGATGAGCGCGAAGCCGAGGTAGCTGGCGGAGGTTTTGTCGTAACGGGTCGCGATCCTACGGTCGTTCTTGAGTCGGTTGAAGCAGCGTTCGATCCGGTTGCGCAGGGCGTAGACGAAACCGTCGACGGGGAGCCGCGCGAGACGGTTGCGCTTCATGGGGATGACCGGCTCTGCCCCGCGCGCCAGCAGGTCGTCGCGGATGGCATCGCTGTCGTATCCCTTGTCGGCGATCAGCACCTTCGGCTCCGGCCCCGGCTGATCCATCACCGGGCCGAAGCCCTTGGCGTCGGGTGCCTCGCCGGGTGTCAGGACGAGGGCGACGGGGAGCCCGAGACCGTTCGCGCGGAGGTGGATCTTGGTCGTGAGGCCACCACGAGAACGGCCGATATCGTGGTGCGAAGGGCTTGAAGCGAATCCCCTTTTTTCGCGCCCGCCGAGTGCTGGTGGGCGCGGACGATGGTGCTGTCGATCATCTGGACGCTGGCCTGACCCTCGTCGCTCTCGTTGAGCGCCTCGAGGATGACGTCCCAAAGACCGGCCAGGGTCCAGCGTCGGAACTGGCGATAGACCCTGGTCCACTTGGGAAAGCTCGCATCGAGGTCACGCCACGGGGCACCTGTGCGGGCGATCCAGAAGACGGCGTCGAGGATCGCTCGGTGATCCTGCGGAGGTCTGCCGCTGCGCGCCCCCTCGCGAACCAGAAACGGCGCGAAAATCGCCCATTCCTCATCCGTCATCCGACCTCGAACCACGACCGCTCTCCCGCAAAGAGCAGCCTTGAATCAGACCGAAGGCGATTTGGGAATCCCCTTTGTCAACACGACCTAGTGAAGCTGGCGGAGGCCGCACTGATTTTGGGCGAGAGCACCTATCTTCCCGATTTCGCACGCATCGTTGCGGTAGAAGCAAAGAGCCGACTTCCATCGACCATTCCGCCGAAGACTTGGTCATTTGGTCAATCTTTTAGACTCATATTCTGGGTCATGGGCCTGGCGGGCGTTGGTGCGAGCATGTTTTCGCTTTTTCGAGTGCTGACGTGACCTCGGGTTGAAGTTTGCCAGCCTCGAGCTTAATTGACTGATGTGCACACTCAAAACTCAGCAAGGCAAATCGTCACCTAGATGTACTAACTGCGCTACTCTTATCGTTATCTGAGATCGAGAGCCTATATAGTTCCATATGGCGACGCTGGATTACCGTCGACGGCAAGTATTGGCTCCCGCATCATTTCTGCAGTCCAATGTTGTTTGTAAATCTCTTAAGCTACGAATTCCCGTAAAACTACAGTGCAGCGCGGGGAGTTCGGCGACGAATCGGCAACGAACCACTCCGCCGTCGCCCTTTGAGATTTCGCCGCATTCTTCTGCTGTCCCTGTCGGAAGCACCTACGAAGCGGCGCCGCTTGCACGCCCGACATCGTTGTTGTTGACGGACACGCAACCAGAGCTCATGATATAGTATCGAAGGCAAACAGTAAGCCGATCGGTCGCACTCCGATTCGGAGGAATTCGCGACCCCAATGAACTATAAGACCGCGGACGACATATTGGAGGAGGCGAAGCGGCGCGGTATGCGCCGCGCCTTCATCGTGACCGCGCTGCTTCTCGAAATGAGGGCGATCAGGGCGCATCTCACCGACATGGGGTCTGTGCTCGGGAAGCGCGGCACAATTTACGAGTGCGGCTGCTTCACTGACCGCGGCCAAGAATGGTTGATCGTCGTCGCTGAAACGGGCGCGGGTACCCACCCAGCACATAGCATCGTGAGTGATGCGCACGTCGTATTCAGTAAATTCGAAGTGATGCTTCTGGTCGGCATCGGTGGGTCGCGAAAGGATGATGCGCCTTTGGGCACGGTCGTCGCCTCCGATAAGGTTTACTGGACATATGGCGGAAAAGCCGGAGAAGAATTCACTTTCCGGCCGAGTGCATTTCTGTCTGATTTCAATCTGGTCGGGATCGCAAGAAAAGTTCGAGCAGACGAGGAATGGCCGACTCGTATTCGTCCCTTTCGCGGCGCTTCCTTGCCAGCGCCGGAGGATTACCCGGTCGATTTCCCTCCTATAGGTTTGGTCGCCCCGATCGCCTCGATTGAAGCGGTGCTCGATAGCGTCGAGAGCGAGCTCGAAGCGCAAATCGCAAAAGGCTACGGCGATACCCACGTCGTCGAGATGGAGGGCTATGGCGCAGTATACGCTGCCACGGCTGAGCGGACGCCCAGTATCGTCATCCGCGGCGTCTCAGATATGCGGCAGAAGAAGTCGGCGGGAAGCGACAAGCTTCTGCAGCCGATAGCCGCCTGCCACGCGGCCGCCTTCGCGTTCGAGATGCTGAGCCATTTCGGCCAGCTCTATCCAGCGCCCGAGCAGCGAGACGGGGCTCCGCCCGCCTTTCCGCTACTTTCCCCGTCGCCGGAGACGAAAACTGCGGCACCGTCTCCAACGGCCGCGTCCGAGCCCGCGTCGGTTTCAAGCCGTCCTGCGCAGAACCGCATCGCCGTCGTCCTCAACCTGTCGGTCGACTTCGGAACCGAGGACGGCGAACGCATCGCGCGCCTGCAGGATTCGCTGCGCGCGATCGGGTCAAACCAGCGCATCGAGATCGTCAGTGTCGAGGCGGGCTCTCTCCGCCTGTTCGTCGCCGACCCCGACGCGGCGCTGGTTCGCACCGGGATCGATAGGCTACGCGAAGGGCTCGCCGAGCGCGAGGATGCCGAACTCATCGGAATGCTGCTGTATGCCGACTACGAGCGGCTCGCCGGCATCCGCGCCGCCTTCGCGTCTGCGTCGACCGAGCTCTTGGCCTGGCCCGCCACCTTGCCGGGTGGCGAGACGATTGAACGGCCGGAACTCGGCCAATTACGCATGCGTATAGAGGACCACAATACCTCGATCACGGCGCTCCTCGGCGAGCCTGGCGCCGGCAAGTCCGCGCTGCTGGCGACTATCGCCAAGGCCTACAGCGCCCGGGGATGGCCGGTACTCGCGATCAAGGCCGATCTTCTCGACGCGGACATCGCTAGCGAGGACGACCTACAGGCCCGTCTCGGCTTCGACGCTTCGCCGAGCGAGCTCATCGCCGCGCTCGCGGCCTATGGGCCGGTGCTCATCATCATCGATCAGCTCGACGCACTGGCGCAGCACCTCGATATGCGGACCGGGCGGCTGAGCATATTGCTCAACCTCATCCGCAAGCTTGGCGGGCGGGACAATGTCCACATCGTGCTCTCGTCGCGCACCTTCGAGTTCCAACATGATGTGCGTCTTAGAACCGTCGCCGCTGAAGGGCTTATCCTGCAGCTTCCTGCCTGGAGCGATGTCGTCGCGCTGCTCGAAGCGAGCGGTGTAGATGCCGGCGCTTGGCCGGCTGACGCACGGGACGTGCTGCGGCGGCCTCAGGCGCTCGCCATCTATCTCCAGCTTTCGACCCGCTTTCAGTCGGAGCCTTTCGCCAGCTACCAGGCGATGCTCGAACAGCTTTGGTCCGAGCGCGTGCTGGTCGGCCAGACGGCGGCAGCGCGCGAGCAGCTTGCCTCCGACCTCGCCGACCAGATGGCGACGCACGAGAGCCTTTGGCTGCCCGCCGCCCGCTTCGCCAATCGGAATCCTCTGCTGCGTGCGCTCCAAGGCGCTGGCGTGCTGGCGGTGCTCGACGGATCGGTCGGCTTCTCTCACCAGACGCTGTTCGAGTTCGCGTTAGCCCGCAACTTCGCACGCGAGGCCGGCCGACTGTCCGCGTTTGTGCTTGGACGGCAGAGCTCATTGTTCATTCGCCCAAAACTATGGGCCAGTCTCACCTATCTGCGCGCCGTCGATATTGCCGTCTATCACGAGGAGATCGAAACGATCTGGCGCACGGTCGACCTCCGGCTCCATCTTCGAGTCCTGCTGATCGACTTCCTCGGCGCGCAGCCAAAGCCTACCGATCGCGAAGCCGTGCTAATGGCCGAGATCCTCGGCAACGACGCGCTGCGTCTGCGCGGTTACAGTGCGCTGAGTGGAAGCCCAGGCTGGTTCGCGCGGTTCAAGCGTAGCTTCATCCTCGATGCGATGATCCAGTCGGAGACCGCCAACCATCAGATCAACATCCTGTCGCACGCGATAACGTTCGATCCCGAGGGCGTGCTCGCGCTCGCCAAGGAATGCTGGCTGCCCGATCCCGCCCATGACAGCCGCCTCTGGTGGTTGTTCCAGGCGGTCATCAACTGGACCGACGAAACGCTCGAAATCGCCGCCAAGGTCATTGGGCGCGCCAACCTCGCGCCGAGGATGATCGACCATCTCGCCGGCACGATCGGCATTGAGCAACCTGCCATCGCGCTCAAGATCGTGCTCGCGCGGCTGCGCCGCGATCTCGCCGACGCTGTAGGAGCCGCCCACGCCCGCGCCACAAAGCCGCGTCCGGCCTTCGCAGCGCCCAATGAGGAGATGGCGTGGCGAATGCGCCAAGATCCGCGCGAGCCGGTCAAGCAGCTGATCGAACGCGGCGACGAATGGGACAGCCTGCCGGCGCTCGCCGAGCAGGCTCCCCAGGCTTTCCTCAACATCCTTTGGCCCTGGTACCGCGACGTGTTTGACGCACTCGCCCGCTTCGCCGAGCCGCACGAGATGCCCTTAGTCTATGCGCTTACCTACGAAGCCGATTTCCGCTTCGAGGACGAGGCGCACATCGATCTTCCCGAGCACGCCCTGCTGGGCGCGCTCAGGATCGCAGTCGAGCAGCTTGCCGAAACCGACCCGGACGCCTTCGCGCGGTGGGCGGCGGCCAACTACGATGTTCCGCTCGCGCCCGTTCAGCGCCTTGTCGCGCATGGGATCGCGCATCAGCCCAAACAGCTCGCGACGCTAGGGCTGGACTTCATCCTCGGCGACGAGCGGCGCTACCATCTCGGCTCGATCCACGATCTCCACGGGACCGCCAAGGCACTGATCGCCGCAGCCGCTCCGCATTGGAGCGAGACTGAGACCGCGCGCTTCGAATCGGCCGTGCGGAGCTACGCCCCGCCAGCACCTCCCGAGATAGCCGATCCCAAGAGCCGCATGAACTGGCGCCATTTTAACCGTCGTACTCAGCTAGAGTTGCTTCGCTCGCTGCCGATACACCGCCTGTCGGCAGCAGCGCGGCGCCAGGTCGCCGAGGAAGCGCGGCGCTACGGCAGCGGAAGTTCTGGCCCAGCCTTCACCGGCGCACAATACATCGGTTCTGTAATGGAAGCCGACGCGATGGCAAAGGCAAACGATGTCGACATTGTACACGCATTCGACGAACTACCTGACGAAACCGGATGGAATCATCCGCGCAGATGGATGGCGGGCGGCAACATACAGCTCGCACGCGCCTTCTCGACCTTTGCGAAGAGCCATCCTGAGCGGGCCATCAGCATCCTTGCCGCGCTGAACAAGGACAATGGCACGCGTGCGGCGGCCTACACGCTGGACACGCTCTCCGAAGGCGCTGAGCCCGCGTTGGTCATGGACCTGCTCCGCGATGTCGTCGAGCGCGGATTCGATGGGACCGAATTCCGCCATTCCGCCGCGCGGGCGCTGGACCGCCTTGCGCAGCGCGGCGCATCGATCGACGATAAGCTGCTCGACTTGCTGGAAACTTGGCTCGACTCGAGCCCGCCCGAAACCGACAAGGGCGAGGAGGAGACGGCCCACGGCACTGGCATACTTGGAAATGTGGACGAAACCCGATCCCATGCTGCCGCCGGTGACAAGGCCGAAGCCGACGACGGCGAAAGCCTACTCTGGGGCTACGGTGGGTTCGGCTTCGTCCCGGGCGGCGCCTATCCCGTCGTAGAGGCGCTGGTTCAGCTTCGGCTCCGACGGAACGAGCCCGATGCGGCGCTCGCGGCACTCAGCGCCTATCTCGACCGCAACCAAAGCCTTGAGGAATGGCGTTCACTCGCACACCTCCTACCCTATTTGCACCGCGCCGACGCCACCCGCATTGATGCGTTCCTGGAAGCCTTGTTCGAGAAGGTGCCCGGCCTCATCGGAACCCGGCTCGCGGCGCGGTTTCTCGCGCAAAGCCGTGTGCAGCATCCCGCCCTCGTAGAGCGGCATCTCGCCGACTGGCGCGACGCGCCGTCGCGCCTTGCACGGCAAGCCTATGGCGAGATCGTCGCTTTGGCTGCGCTCCTGAATCCGGAGATTGCCTGGGGCACGCTTCGGCTTGACGCAATCCTCGCTGATGAAGATGCAGCCGATGCACGAACTGGCGCGGCTTTGTCGACGGCGCATGTGTTCGCCGACCGCGGCCGGCGAGCCGAGGCCTCCGCCTTGCTTACACGCCTGCTGAAGTCCGGCGAGCCCGGGGTCTGGCGATCGGTCTTCGACATATTCCGGATTGTTGACGAGCTGACCCCCGACGAGGGCACCATCGGGCTGCTTCAAGCGATCGCCGACTGCCTCCATCAAGCTCCGCAGGTCGATCCCACCTTCGTCGTCGAACGGCTTGCGAGCCTTTTACCGCATCATGCCGTGCTGGTGGGCACGATTGCGCAGCGTCTCGTTAAAATGTGGCAAACGGAGCTCGGCAACGTTCAGAGCGCGACCGCGATCGCGACGTCGCAGCTCCTCGACCTAGCCATCACGCTCCATCGGTTGGGACCGGAGACGCGCGAGATCGGAACTTCCCTTCTAGAACAGTTGATAGCCACTAATGCTTTAGAAGCGCGACAACTGCTTGAAGAGATCGATAATCGTTTCCGCAATTCCGCTCAGTCAGCGACGCGTCCAAGGCTATTGCGACGGTCCGGGCGAGCACCGCGCCGTAGTGCCCGGCGGCGCGGGTCAGCTGACGATTGATCGTCGGATTTTTTCCGTCGACGGAACACGGATCCCTTCTCCACAGGCTTCACCGGGACACCAAAGAAGGCCGTGGCGGCGGAGCAAAGCTGCCACGGGCCACGGCGGAGGGTTGCAACAACACGATCGCAGGCTCCGCTTTCGATCAGAACCCGCGGTTGGCATTTCCCGAGCCTCATCAAGCGCGAGTTTGGCTCGGAAGCTCGTTCGCTCGACCGAAAACTAATCGTATCGAGACAAAGCTCACCATTCTCGGAATTGGTTGGTTTCCGCCAATTTCCGAGCTGTGTACTAAGGATCAGAGGTTCACAGGCTCGGAGAACTGAGTCCTTGCACGGAGAAACGAGCCTCGACCAGACAGATCACCGGTACACAGCCTTGGGTCATATACTTCGGAGTTAACGAAGTTTTTTGCCCGTCTTATTGGGCAGAGCATTTGTCCTTGAGTCGACTGGCGGAGGGAGCCAACCTGGCAACCAACCCTCTCGGCGGAAGCCTTCGCAGTATGATGACAAGCCTGCGAAACGGAACGAATGCACCGATTTCGTGGGGTTTCGCTGACCCGGTTGTGCGGACTTGTCAAGCATCAGCGGGTGAGCGGCCGAACAAAATAGGGTAAGCTGGTTTTGACGCCATTTTCGATTTGAGAAACAAATGCCCCGTACTTTCACCACGCTTCGTCATCCTGTGGAGAAACTGCTTGAGGCCGAACATTTTATCGCGCGCATGGTCGAGTCGGATGGGCTCAAGTTTCAGTTCGAGTTAAACGCCTTCCTATCCGCCAGCCGCAGCGTGACGTTTGTGCTTCAGAAGGCTTTCGCGGATGTTCCGGGCTTCGCCGTTTGGTACGAACAACAGCAGGCACGGATGAAGGCTGATGCCGCAATGCGCTTTTTCCTTGAGCTTCGGAACGTTTCCCAAAAGCAAGGCCCGGTTGCTTTTGTGGGTGGTTCACTGCCTAGCGGCGGCTGGACGTACCGCTTCATCGGTAGACCACATTCAGTGCCTGAGGCTCTATTGGGCCGCGACGTTGGAGCTTGTTGCGCCGCACATCTGATGAAGCTGGCGACCCTGCTTGCTGAATGCTCTCGCACTTTCCCTTTTCATTCTTGTCCCGGGCGAGCGTTCACTGAGGAAGGCATGGTGGCGCTGGGGTACGGATGGCGGGACGTCGAGGCGGCGCTCGGACTCCCGCCGGGATACACGGAGGTGGGTGACATTTCGGCCGCCGAAAAGCTGCGCATTCTCTGCCGCGAGGTAGAACCGCTGGACCGGGAGTCCATTGAGCGCATTGCCCAAGGCGACCTCCGGGCTGATGGCGTGAGGCTTCAGTTCCCGGACACGAGCGGCTCCGATCTGGTCGACGATATCGCTGCGATGATGATGCCGGGCTGCGCCACAGGTGGACAACCACGCGACGCCTTCCTGGGCGCCATCCTGAAGCGCATCAACGACATCGAGTCGTCTTAGGTATTCGACGGCTGCTGCGCATTCTTGCCAATGACCTGCCGTACCCCTGTTGTGATGGCGCATCTCATCCGCAGGTCATCGCTCCACGTCTGCCATTGATGGCTTTTCCAAATAGACCCTATCATAACCAGACTAATTGCCATCTAATCAGATTAAACCGGCCTGTTTCCGGTTTACGCCGCGCCGATCGCGTGACATACTTGAAATTGACGAAGGCTGTCCATCGAGGGGCCGAACCATGTCCGACCGTTGGGTCTCCGTTGAAGAGATCGCTGAGTATCTCGGTGTCAGCAAAGACACCGTCTATGGTTGGATCGCGAAGAAAGACATGCCGGCCCACAAGGTCGGGAGGCTTTGGAAGTTCAAGACCGACGAAGTTGATGACTGGGTTCGGTGCGGAAAAGCGTCGGACGATCAAAAAGAAGGCGAAGCGATCAAGGTCGATTCACAAAAAGGGAAGAACGCGGGGGGAGAGAAAACTGATGGCTGATGTCGCGTGCGTCGACCTATTTTGCGGGGCCGGAGGCCTCACGCATGGCCTGATCTCGGAGGGCGTCAGGGTCGTCGCTGGCGTTGACGTCGATGAAGCCTGCCGCCACCCCTTCGAAGCCAACAACGCAGCTCACTTCATCAACGAAGACGTTGGACGCCTGGCTCCCAAGCGCCTCAACGAGTTGTTCGGTGATGCAGAAATCCGGGTGCTCGCAGGTTGCGCCCCCTGCCAGCCCTTCTCGACCTATGCCCAACGCTACGATGTCGTTGGGAGTCCTCGTTGGGGGCTGCTCTATCAATTCGGACGACTGATCAAAGCCACCCGTCCCGACTTGGTCACGATGGAGAATGTGCCTTCGGTTGCCAAGCACGCCGTGTTCGATGACTTCGTCGAGACCCTTCAGAAAATAGGATACCACGTCCACCAGGGGGTGGTTGATTGCTCCCTCTACGGACTGCCGCAGAACCGACGGCGCATGGTGCTACTGGCGTCCCGCCTCGGCCCCATCGATCTGGTCGCCCCGACACATGGTCGTCCGACGACCGTTCGCGCGGTGATCGGCAGACTCGCCCCGATCACTCAGGGCGGTGCACATCCGAAGGATGTGCTGCATGCTGCATCCAAGCTCTCCGACCTGAACCTCGAAAGAATTCGTGCCTCCCGACCGGGCGGTACATGGCGGGACTGGCCAAAGCATCTCGTTGCCGACTGCCATCTGCGTGAGACGGGCCATACGTATCCGGGCGTCTATGGCCGGATGGTATGGGATGAGCCTGCTCCGACCTTGACGACCCAGTTCTACGGCTTCGGGAACGGTCGGTTCGGACATCCCGAACAGGACCGCGCCATCTCTCTGCGAGAGGGCGCAATTCTTCAAGGCTTCCCCAAGACCTATTCCTTCATCCCCAACGGCGCTCCCGTTCATTTCAAGGCCTTGGGTCGGATGATTGGAAACGCAGTTCCGGTCACTCTGGGCGAGGTGATCGGCCGGAGCATCGCTGCCCATCTAGGGATCAACGCCGAGAAGGCGAAGAGAAAGAAGAAGGGAGCCGTGGCGGATGACGCGCGTAAGTCCCTCGTCGCATGACGCCAGCCGTCGTATGGCCCGCGTACGACAGAAGGGCACGCAAGCGGAAATCGATCTCCGCAAGCTTCTGCATGCCAAGGGCCTGCGCTACCGCCTTCACGTTCCGCTCCTGACGAAGCCCAGACGCATCGCCGATATTGTCTTCCCTAGGGCAAGGATAGCCGTCTTCGTCGACGGTTGTTTCTGGCACGGCTGTCCCCAGCACGCTTCCTGGCCGAAGAGCAATGCCGATTTCTGGCGGGAAAAGATCGAAACCAATCGATCCAGGGATGCTGATACCGATCAGCGGCTGAACGCCCTTGGTTGGAAGACGGTCCGGATCTGGGAACACGAAGACGCCATCGAAGCCGCGATCCGCATCGCCGAACTCGTCGACGCGCGCAAGAAGAATGGGGCTCACCTATGTCGATGACTGCGGATGAAATGGTGGCCAATGTCGCGCACGCCACCGCCCCTGAGCCGGGCCAGCTGGTCGAGGCTCGCCGCCGCCAATGGATCGTCTCCGAGGTCGAAGGCGGTTCGGTTGCCCCCGGACTTCCTAAACGGCATCTCGTTCGGCTGGCTTCAATCGATGAGGATGCGCTGGGCGAAGAGATCGAAGTACTCTGGGAGCTAGAGCCCGGAGCGCACGTGATCGAGCGGGCCGGACTGCCGCGCATCACCGGGCTGGATGACCCCTCTACGCTTCAAGCCTTCTTGGATGCGGTGGTTTGGGGGGCTGCGACGAACGCGGATCGCGGCTATCTGCAGGCGCCATTCCGCAGCGGCGTCAGCATCGAGGACTATCAACTGGATCCGCTCGTGCGCGCGATCGACATGGCGCGCACAAATCTTCTGATTGCCGACGACGTCGGCCTCGGAAAAACCATTGAGGCAGGGCTTGTCGTTCAAGAGCTGCTCCTGCGTCACCGCGCCCGCACTGTCCTCGTGCTCTGCCCTGCCTCGTTGCAGGAAAAGTGGCGCGTCGAGATGCAGGAGAAGTTCGGACTCGAGTTCCGGATCGTCGACACGGACTACGTCAAGCGTCTGCGCCGTGAGCGAGGTCTCCACGCCAATCCGTGGACGTCTTTTCCCCGTCTCATCACGTCGATGGACTGGGCCAAGCAGGGTGAAGGCTTGCGTCTTCTGCGGGACGCATTGCCCCCGCACGTCAGCCATCCCAGGAAGTTCGACCTGTTGATCATCGACGAGGCACACAACGTCGCGCCGACTGTCGGCCGCTATGCTGTCGAAAGCCTCAGGACACGACTGGTTCGTCTGGCCGCACAACACTTCCAGCACAAGCTGTTTCTCACTGCCACGCCGCACGATGGCTACACCGAATCCTTCACCGCGCTCCTCGAACTTCTCGATGATCAGCGGTTTGCGAGAAACGTCCTCCCCAGCGACCCTCAGCTAGCCCGAGTGATGGTGCGTCGGCTGAAGAGCGATCTGGTCGATGCCAACGGCAAGCGCATCTACCCCGAACGGCGGCTCGAGGCGCTGCCAGTGGAGTATGGCGAGGACGAGAGGGACGCCAAGCGGCAGCTGGAGGCATACATCAAGAGCCGCGAAGGCGGTGCTGATGGAGGGCGAGCCGTCGATCACTTCGTGCACCAGTTGCTACGCAAGCGCCTGTCATCGTCACCTGCAGCCTTCGCAGCTACACTGGAGCGGCATATCGCGACGATCGAAGGTCGGGCGGCTACCGATCGCAGCCAGAAGAAATTCGATGACCGCATCCTTCGGCGGGCGATAGCGAAGACCGAAGAAGACTACGCAGACGATGCCCAGCGGGACGCCGCCGAGGCTGAAGCGATTGAGGAAGCGGGCAAGCACGTCCGGCCACCGACCGACGAAGAACGCCGGATGCTCGACCGGTTGCGGTCCTGGGCTCAGCAGGCAGCTCGTCGAACCGACGCCAAGGCCACCGCCGTGCTGGATTGGCTGGCCAGTCACCTGAAGGACGGCGACAGGTGGACGAATGAGCGGGTGATCCTGTTCACGGAGTATCGCGCCACTCAGCAATGGATGCAGGAGATCCTCGCATCCCACGGTTTCGGGGGCGAGCGATTGGCTCGCATCTATGGCGGTATGGACCCTAAAGAACGCGAGGGCGTGAAAGCCGCATTCCAGGCCAACCCAGCGGAGTCCCCGGTGAGGATACTGCTGGCGACCGACGCTGCTTCGGAAGGTATCGATCTCCAGAACCACTGCCATCTGATGATCCACCTCGAAATTCCGTACAACCCGAACGTAATGGAACAGCGGAACGGGCGCATCGACCGTCATGGTCAACGCGCGAGCGAGGTCGTCATTTGGCATCCGGTAGATCCTGAAGGAGGCCACGGTGACGATATCCTCCGTGCGCTTCGCAAACTGGATGCGATGCGCGCCGACATGGGGAGCGTGAACCCGGTCATCGCGCCTCAACTGCCAGACCTCCTTGAGGGGCGCCGCCGCGATCTCGACACGAGACAAGCCGAAGCCCGGATGGAGAAATCCCGCCGCTTCGTGAAGGCGGAGCGCGACCTTCGCGAACGTGTGGCCAAACTCCATGAGCGGCTGAACGAGACCCGGCACGAACAGAGCCTCGTGCCCGACCACATCGAGCGGGCGGTACGCACGGCGTTGCGTCTTGCGGACAAACCCGACTTGGAGCCCGTTTCTCTGGCCGGTGCACCAGATGGCACGGTTTTCCGAATGCCGCCGCTCTCGGGTTCCTGGTCCCGATGCCTCGAGGGTCTAGAACACCCCTACACGCAGAAGGTTCGACCGATCACCTTCGACCACGAGGTCGCCAAGGGCCGTGACGACGTCGTCCTCGTTCACCTGAACCACCGGCTTGTCCAAATGAGTCTGCGGCTCCTGCGCGCGGAGATCTGGGCCCGTGACGACGTGAAGAAGCTTCACCGCGTGACCGTACGCTCGCTGCCGGATGGGCGGATCGAGGGTCCGGCCGTGGTGGTGATGTCGCGGCTCGTCGTGACCGGCGGGAACCATCACCGTCTGCACGAGGAGCTCACGGAGGCTGGCGGCTATCTTCGCGATGCCGGTTTCCGGCGAGAGGAACGGGTCACGGAGGTCCGACGATGGCTGGAGGAGTCGCACCCCGCGGCCCTGTCGGATGCGACGTTCGACGCATTGAGGACGCGCTTCGACAAACAGCGTGATTCCGTTCTGGCAGCCGTCGAGGCACGCTCGAAAGACCGGCTACGATTCCTCGCTAACACGATCGAGACCCGGAAACGCAAGGAGGCCGAGGACATCCGCCAAGTCCTGGACGATCTCGAACGAGCGCTGAAGACCGAGATCGCGGCGGAACAGCACCCCGTGCAGCTCTCTCTTTTCTCCGAGGATGAACGCACTCAGCTCAAGCGTGACCGAGCGGCCCTCGAAGCACGCCTCGCCCGGATCCCGAAGGAGTGCGAGCAAGAGCTACGCGCGATCGAGGAGCGGCACTCCAATGCCGTCGAGCATACCTTCCCCGTGGCCGTGGTGCTGCTGGTTCCGAACTCCCTCGCGACGGAGAAGCGCGGATGAGCAACGATCACGAGTGGCTGAACCTCATCGAAGTCTCTGGGTCCTTTCTGGCGGTGCCCGTGCTGCGGGAAGTCTTCCCGCAAGGCCTCGAAGCTCTGCCTTCCGGGCGGCCTCAGCGGCTTCGTCGGACCTATGAGGAATGGCGCGATGCCGTCGACGTGGAAGACCTCGACCTTCCAGCGCTGCACGCGGCCTGGATCAACGACGTGCTGGTCACCGCGCTGGAAATGGATGAGACGGTGCTGCGCAGGGGCGCGACACTGCCTGAGCAGCTCACCGTCTCGATGCCCGAACACGGGGTCACGGTCGCGCCCGATCTGGCGGTCGTGAATCCAACGAACTCCGACGAACCGCTTCTGCTCATCCACGTCTACGAACCGGACACCGATCTGGACACGACGCGCCGTTTCGATGGCCTCGCGATCACCCCGGCTGACCGGATGGTCGCTCTGCTCCGGGCGACGGGATGCCCCACTGGCATCGTCACCAATGGCGAGCGCTGGATGCTCGTCCACGCGCCTGCCGGTGCCATGGCAGGCTTCGCGAGTTGGTATGCGCGCCTTTGGGGCCAGGAAACGGAGACGCTGCGCGCCTTCGTCAGCCTTCTGGGCGTCCGTCGTTTCTTCGGACCCGACGAGGGCAAGCTGCCGGCGCTCTATGAGCGGTCCCTGAAGCACCAGGACGACGTGACGGAGGCGCTCGGAGAACAGGTCCGGCGCGCCGTCGAAGTGCTCGTTCAGGCGCTCGACCGAGCCGATCAGGATCGCAATCGCGAACTCCTGCGCGACGTCGATCCGCGAGAACTCTACGAAGCCGGTCTTACGGTCATGATGCGGCTCGTCTTCCTGCTATCTGCCGAGGAACGTGCCCTTCTGCTTCTCGGAGACCCCCGTTACGACTCCTTCTACGCCATCTCCAGCCTGCGAATGCAGCTGCGGGCGGATTCCGAAGAGATCCTCGAGCGTCGCCGGTCCGCTTGGTCGCGGTTGCTCGCCCTGTTTCGTGGCGTCTTTGGCGGCATCGACCATCCGACGCTGCGGCTGCCCGCGCTCGGTGGGTCACTGTTCGATCCTGATCGCTATCCCTTCCTCGAAGGTCGCAAGAAGGGGACGAACTGGCGAACCGACCCGGCCGAACCGCTCCCGATCGATGACCGCACCGTTCTGCTCCTGCTGGAAGCGATCCAGACTTTCGAAGGTCGCACGCTGTCCTACCGTGCACTCGACGTCGAGCAGATCGGGCACGTCTACGAGGGCCTCCTCGAACGCACGGTGAAGCGCGTCGACGATGTCACGCTGGAACTCGACAGCGGCGCGAAAGCGAAGAGCCCGCGCGTGACGCTCGGCGAGATCGAGTCGGCGCGCCTGGATGGTCCGGCAAGGGTTGCTGAACTGCTGAAGGAACGGAGCGAACGCTCGGAGTCCGCCATCCGCAACGCCCTTGAGCGGGCAGCCGACGATCGTCTCGCCGCGCGCCTCCTCACCGTTTGCCGCGGCGACGTCGGTTTGCGAAATCGCATCCTGCCCTACGCGCCCCTCCTGCGGACCGACCCCTGGGGCTATCCGCTCTTGCACCACAAAGGCGCTTTCGTCGTCGTGCTCGGTGCCGACCGGCGCGAGAGTGGCACGCATTACACGCCCAAGAGCCTCACCGGGAAGATCGTCGCGGAAACGCTGACCCCAGTCGCCTACCGCGGTCCGGCCGAGGGCAAGGCGCCCGAGGACTGGGAGCTGAAGAGCGCCGAGGAGCTGCTGGATCTGAAGATTTGCGATCCTGCCATGGGGTCCGGAGCCTTCTTGGTGCAGGCGTGCCGATGGCTCTCGGATCGTCTGGTCGAGGCTTGGTCGGTGACGGAGGCCAGCGGCAAGCAGATCGACAGCGAAGGGCGGATCGTTGACGCCTCCTCCGGAGGCTTCGACCCCCTGTCAAAGGACGTAGAGGAACGCGCCATCGTCGCCCGTCGCCTCGTGGCGGAACGGTGCCTCTACGGTGTGGACAAGAACCCGCTCGCCGTGGAGCTGGCCAAGCTCTCACTCTGGCTGACCACCATGTCCAAGGGACGGCCCTTCGGCTTCCTTGACCACAATCTGCGCAGCGGCGACAGCCTGCTCGGGATCCACGACATTCGGCAGCTGACCGAGCTCAGTATGGCCCCGAAAAGGGTCGAAACAGCTCCGACTGTTCGGGCGGAGCATCCAGGCCGCTGTGGATAGTGCAATCGAACTACGCACCCGGCTGCGCTCCATTCCTATCCGGGACATCGGAGATGTGGATGCGATGGCCGCACTTGATGCCGAGTCGCGACAGGCGCTGCTTCTGCCGCAGGCAGTGGCCGATGCCTTCGTCGGAATCATTCTGGCGGAAACGCGCGCGACCGAGCGCGCAGATCGACTGCAAACTCTTGAGGTCTTGGCCGATGCTGCGGCAAACGGCACCGAGGCCGCGATAGATCGGCTTCGTCGGGATGCGATGACTGACCTGCGCATCGACGCGCCCGATGGCCTCGCCCGCGAGCCCTTCCATTGGCCGCTCGAATTTCCAGAGGTCTTTGGTGATGATCGGGACGGCTTCGATGCGTTCATCGGCAATCCACCCTATTCTGGAGGAAACGCGCGCGACCGAGCGCGCAGATCGACTGCAAACTCTTGAGGTCTTGGCCGATGCTGCGGCAAACGGCACCGAGGCCGCGATAGATCGGCTTCGTCGGGATGCGATGACTGACCTGCGCATCGACGCGCCCGATGGCCTCGCCCGCGAGCCCTTCCATTGGCCGCTCGAATTTCCAGAGGTCTTTGGTGATGATCGGGACGGCTTCGATGCGTTCATCGGCAATCCACCCTTTTCTGGAGGAAAGCTTATTGGTCGTCGGTTTGGTTTATCCTACCAAGAATACCTTAACTACGTGCGACACAACGCTGTGGGTGCCGCAGACTATTGTGTCTACTTCATGCTCCGATCTTTTTATTTGCTCAGGTCTACGGGCGGCCTTGGGATGATCGCAACCAAATCTATTTCCGAGACGGGGTCGCGCGCTGTCGGCCTTGACCAGATTATTGCATGTGGAGGGACCATTTACCGAGCCTTCTCTGAAATTCCATGGCCCGGAAACGCAGCGGTTGTAGTGTCAGTTGTTTGGATATCAAAGCAACCTTGGAGAGGCACTGCCATTCTCGACTCGACTACAGTCCGCCTAATCAACGGAGCATTAGAGGAAGATTTTGAGCTGAAGCGGCCTGTCAAACTAAAGGAACTCAAAGGGTTATTTTCTGAAGGTCAGAACATAATGGGTCGAGGCTTCGAACTCACCCAAGCGGAACGAGACGAAATAATTAGTCGTGATCCAAAGTGTCGCGAGGTCATTGTTCCTTTATACAATGGCCAAGACTTAAATTCATCTCCAGTATTGGAGCCTTCTCGTTGGGTAATATATTTCCGCGACTGGCCGGAGGATCGTGCACGCAAGTATGGTCCAGCGTTTGATCGACTTGCAGAACTTGTTCGACCATACAGGGAATCGCTTACTGGACAGATACATCAAGACTGTTTCTGGAAATTTTGGGATCTGAGGCCATCCATCCTAAGTGAATTTCCGAAGAGGGAATCCGTCCTAGCGATCGCTTCAGTGACGAAGCATGTTTGTTTTGCGCGGGTCTCAACTGATGCAGTTTACAACACGCAAGTAAAACTGATCTTCCTCGACGGTTGGCGAGAATTCTGTGCGCTGCAATCATCGTTGCACGATGTTTGGGCCAGATGGCTGAGCGGAAAATTGGGAACCTCCACTCTGAGATACTTCACATCGGCGATCTTGGAAACTTGGCCGATGCCGAGGGCGGGAGTGCGTGATCGTTTTGAACCACTCGGATCGCGCTACGTTTCCACCCGTCAACAGCTCATGCGCGAACGCTCGGCCGGCCTCACAGAGATATACAATCAATTCCACAATCCGGAAGATCGATCCGACGATCTTGAGATGTTCCGAAAGCTGCACAAGGAAATGGATATTGCTGTCTTGGATGCGTATGGATGGGACGATATCGATCTTGGGCACTCATTTCGAGAGGTTGATTATCTACCCGAAAATGATCGGGTTCGATTCACTATCTCCAATAATGCTCGCATCGAAGTACTCAGGCGACTCTCAGAACTCAATCACCAAAGGTTTGAAGAAGAAGTCGAGAATGGCCTGCATGGGAAAAAGGTACGAGTAGATGCCAGAGCACGACCCTGTGTTGGGGAAAAATCTACTCAGAAATCCTTCGACCTCGAGGGCACATCGGCGCATGCGCCCGAGAGTGAGGGAAACCCAAATCGCGCGACCGAGGCGATTAGGACATTTCTTGAGGCACGGCGGACTTGGTTGAGCAAGTCAGACATCCTCGCCTATGTCGACATCCCCGACGGCCAATGGAACGCAGCGATCAACGAACTGCTGGCGAGTGGCACTGTCGAACGTCAAGGCGAGCGTCGCGGGGCCCGCTATCGCATTTCCGAGAGTGATTGAAGATGACCGAGCTGATTGAACAAGCCGCCCTCCAGCATACCGCGTGGATCATCCGCGGCGAGCTGGCCTCCAACGGGTATTCCGTCCGGATCAACCTTGGTCCAACCGACGAAACCGCCATCGCCCCTGGGGATTGGGCAGTCGTCGTGGGCTCCGACGGTGCGGCGAGGAGCGTCAGTCGCATTCTGCGTATCCGGTCCGATGCTGATGGTCGGACCATCTATTTCGACCAGGCTCAAACCGTTGACCCGGCAGTTCCCCTGACCGTGCTCGGCCTGACCGCGCCCAGCGCACCGGCAACTCGGCTGCCGTGGGGTGATTTCTTGCGCGTCCTTCCGTTGCTCGGCGCCGCCTCACCTGACGCGGTGCCGCTGATCCAGGACGTGGTCTACGTTCGCGATCTTCTCGAGCTTTCCGTGCGGGATGACCTACTGGGCCCCGCGGAAGGGCCGCGCGAGTTGATCAAGGACATGAGCGTCCGCGATCGTTACCTAGTCGGCAAGTTGGCGCCCCGACGCCCGGGGGACGATCAGACCGCTCAGGTGGAACCGGCTTCCGCCGCCGATGAGGCCGGGGACCTTGAGGAAGAGCGGACCGCCTCGCTGCACGAGCCGGGGGCAGAGTTCCCGAGTGCCACCGGCCGCGTGGAGCCCGAAGACGACGCGCTCGACGAGATCGACACCACGAACAACCAGTCGCTGGTTCCCTCCAGCATGGGCCTCACCTTCTGCGTAGCGCCCGATGTCGGGAAGCTGGCCGTCGATGCACGGTGGGGACGGTACGAGCGGGTCCCGAACGATGAGCACGAGATCGTCAAGACGCGAAAGAATCGCCAGACCGGTCACCAGGAGGAGGTGAAGGTCAGGGTCTGGCAGCGCATACCGTGTGGTGGCGTTGTCACGGTTCCGCTCGTCGACGGGCCGATCAAGCCGTCCACTCCCGATCCCGACCAACCGGATGTCCGCCTGCAGGGCACGGTTCGGACGAACAACAAGGGCGAGCGCCTGGTCACGTTGTTCCTCGTCAACGGGCAGTTGGAACCCGAAGACAACAAGGACCGCGCCTGGCTGTTCCAGCCGGAGATCACCGTAGAGGCCCCCGAAGATCACGGGGACAAGTCGGTCTTTCGGCGTCGCCCCTCCAACGAAGTGGTCGTCGACGACCCGGAACGCGACCGTCTCGCGCTCATCTATCGCAACAGGCTGGAGTTCGCGGTCGGACACGGGGTGTCCGTTCACGCCGATACTACGCGCGAGGACCCGACGAAGGCCCATCGCGTCAGAACCGAGATCATCCCGCGCTACGAAGTCGCCGTCACCGAAACGCCCGGCCTCGACCCCAGGGACCGCCCAGCCATGCGGCGCATGGTCGACGAGGGCTGGCTCGACATGACGCGGCTGGCGGAGATGGCGCCGGACGCGCTGCGCGACGCTCTTTCGTGCCTCGTCGACGATTACGCCGTTTGGATCGGTGAGCAGAAGGCCCGGCTTGGGTCCGAGATCATCGGCTTCGACAATCCGGGCAAGGACGTCATCGAGCGCTGCGAGGAGATCCTGCGCCGCCTTCGAGAGGGCATGGGCACGCTCTTCGCCGATCCGAAGGCGCTGGAGGCGTTCCGCTTCGCCAACCGATCCATGGCCATGCAGCGTGTCCGAAGCATCTACGCTCTGAAGCGCAGACGGAACGAAGCCGTCGACGTGACCACTTTGGACGTCCCGAAGAACAGATCGTGGCGCCCGTTCCAGCTTGCGTTCCTGCTCCTGTCGATCCCGTCGCTCGCCGATCCGACACACCCGGACCGGACGAAGCCGGTCGAGGCGTTCGCCGATCTCCTCTGGTTCCCGACGGGTGGTGGCAAGACCGAGGCCTATCTCGGCGTGGCGGCTTTCGCCATGGCAATGCGCCGCCTGAAGAATGATCTGGGCGGCCTCGACGCTTCCCGCGGTCTCGCCGTCATCATGCGCTACACGCTGCGCCTCCTGACCCTGCAGCAGTTTCAGAGGGCGACGACGCTGCTCTGTGCGATGGAGGTCATCCGTCGTGCTAACGACAAGACCTGGGGCAAGGAGCCGTTTACGCTTGGTCTCTGGGTCGGCAATCGCGTGACACCGGGCACGACCGAAGCGTCTCACCAGGCTGTCGAGGCCATTCGAAACAACGATCGCAACAAGGCAGGCATTGCATCGCCTGCACAACTGACCAGCTGCCCTTGGTGCGGATCGGAGATCTCCGGTGGCCGCGACATCGAGGTCGACAGGATCGCTGGCCGAACGCTGATCCACTGCGGCGACAAGCTGGGCGGCTGCGATTTCTCGAAGGCGAAATCCACTGGGCTGCCTCACCCAGGGCTTCCCGTGAAAGTCGTCGATGAGGAAATCTATCACCGCCCGCCGACGATGATGATCGCGACCGTGGACAAGTTCGCGATGATGGCGTGGCGTCCCGAGGTTCGGAACCTTTTCGGCCGCGTCGAGCAGGAATGCGGACGCCATGGGTTGCTCTGGCCGAGTCACGACTGCGGCACGGGGCACCGAGCGAGGGGGGCATATCCGGCCGCCAGTGTGAAGCCGGTCCGCGCAATTCGACCACCAGACTTGATCATCCAAGACGAGTTCCACCTCATCAGCGGTCCGTTGGGCACCATGGTCGGTCTGTACGAAACGGCCGTCGACGAGCTGAGCAGCTGGGCTCTGGGCGACACGAAGGTCCGCCCCAAAGTCGTCGCCTCCACCGCGACCGTGCGGCGGGCCGATGATCAGGTGCGCAATGTTTTCATGCGCAGGATCTCGGTGTTCCCACCTTCCGGACTGGACGTCGAGGACAACTTCTTCTCGGTCCAGAGACCGATCAGCGAGAAGCCCGGGCGGCGGTATATGGGGGTCTGTGCGCCCGGCAGCTCGCGTCCTGCGGTGCTGATCAGGACCTACACGGCGTTCCTGACCGCGGCGCAGGCGCTGTTCGATCGGTTCGGCCCGGTGGCCGACCCCTACATGACACTCGTCGGCTACTTCAACTCGCTGCGCGAACTCGGCGGCATGAAGCGGCTGGCGGAGGACGACGTCCAAACGCGTTCATTCCGCGTCAATATGAGCTTGGTGGACCGGCCGGGGCTCTCCCAGCGTCGTGTCGAGGAAGTCAGCGAATTAACCTCGCGCGTCTCCAGCCAGGACATTCCTCGATACCTCGATCAGCTTGAGGTGCCGTTCGAGGGGGCGTTCGATCCGGCACATGGCAAATGGGTCACCAACAGAAAGCCGGGAGAGGCCCGACCGATCGACGCCGTGCTGGCGACCAATATGCTTTCAGTCGGTGTCGATGTGAATCGCCTCGGGGTGATGGTCGTCAACGGTCAGCCGAAGGGAACGGCCGAGTACATCCAGGCAACCAGCCGTGTGGGCCGCACGCCGCCGGGTCTCGTGGCGACCGTGCTGACTTGGGCGCGGCCTCGCGACCTTTCGCACTACGAGACGTTAGAGCACTACCACGCGACCTTCTATCAGCATGTCGAGGCCCAATCAGTCACCCCGTTCTCACCGCGAGCGCTGGATCGGGGGCTCACCGGCGCGATGCTTTCGATCATGCGGCACACTTATGATCCCTTCGCGGCGAACACTGGGGCTGGCGCCATGAACAGTCCAAGTCTCAACGAGATGCAGGAAACGATAGGTGCCGTCACCGCTCGTACCTGGGAAGTCACCGAGGACTCGGGGAAGAAGGCTCTGACCGAAGCCGAGATGAAGAGCCGTGCCGACGAATGGGCCAATGAAGCGGGCGTTGGCGGCCGTACGCTCGTCTATCAGAAGCATGGCGCGGGTCCCACCGCCTATCCGCTGCTCTCAGCTCCCGGCATCAGGCCTTGGACCGATTGGACCGTCCCGATGTCGATGCGCGAAGTCGAGCCCGGAGTGAGGCTCGTGATGGAGGACGACCGATCGACCAGTGATCCGACGTGGCGACCGCGGGTTACGGCCCTCGAGGAGGATCAGCAATGAGCAGGACACCCGTAGGAGAAATCCGACCGAGCCAGCTGCTGTGGACGTATGGTCCTGGAGCCTTGATCGACCTGCCGAACATGTCGGTGGTCACGATGGGGATCGATCGCTGGGAGAAAGATCGGTGTCAGCCGATACAGGAGGCACGCTTGCTGGCCAATGTCCGGAGCGTGCTCGGTCCCCAGGTCGATTCATTGCGTATGCCACCCATCGGCGAAAGGGACATCGTAGACCCCTTTTCTGCTGCGGCGCTGATCGGCGTGCCCGTTAAGCCTTTCCCGAGATGGCTGCGCTGCGTGAAATGCGGACTGCTGTCACCCTATGACGCCGGCTTGTTCAAGCTGAAGGAAAACAGATATCGCCCTGAACTGACGCGTTTCGTCCATGAGGGCTGTCGTGGATCGAATAATGATCAAAGGGCCAGGGATGCCGATGCCGTCCCGGCACGCTTTCTCATGGCTTGTCGGGCTGGCCACTTGGACGACTTTGCCTGGCACTGGTTCGTTCACGGTGGACCTAGCACCTGTCGTGCGACGCTGAGGTTCTTCGAGAGCGGCGCATCACTTCAAACCGAGAACCTGTGGGTCAAGTGTGACGGCTGCGGCGCATCGAAGAACATGGCGCAGGCCTTTGGTCAGGCGGGCCGAGACAATCTGCCGGGGTGTCGCGGGCGACATCCGCACATTGACAAGTTCGAGGACGATTGCACGGAAGACCCTCGCGCCATCCTTCTAGGGGCGACGAATGGCTGGTTCCCAGTTACATTATCGGTCCTGGCCATACCGCAAACAGGAAGCCCTTTGACGCAACTAGTCGCGGACGGCTGGACTTTCTTCGAAGACGTAAGTTCCGCCGGCGAGGTCGCATTCGTCGTCAAGACCCTCAAGAAGACCGCTCAACTCCCCGGTATCGAACAGTTCACCGACGAGCAGATCTGGACCGCCATAGAAGCCCATCGCAATGGCGGATCGGCTGTCGAGCAAAGTGATCTGAAGGGACCGGAGTGGGATGTCCTGACAGCCGACAACCCGCCCACAGATTATCCGCACTTCATGAGCAAGAAGGTCGGCATTCCTTCGGGCTTTGGTTCGGCGATCACACGCGTCCTCTTACTGGAGCGCCTTCGTGAGGTGAATGCCCTACTAGGGTTCACGAGGGTCGAGTCCCCAGACGAAGGCACGGGAGACGATGCAGCCCCACGTGCTCCACTCGGACGCGCCGCGCCGAATTGGGTGCCGGCCACCCAAGTTCACGGCGAAGGTATTTTCATCCGTTTCGACGCCGGTGCTTTGAAGGCTTGGGCGGACAGGGATCCCGTGAAAGCGCTTGATGCTCGGCTCAGACAAGGGCACCGCGGATGGCGTCAAAAGCGAAACCTCGACCCGAACGAAGGTTATCCGGGCGTCCGCTACGTTATGCTGCACACCCTCGCGCACATGCTGATCCGGGAACTGGCGCTGGAGTGCGGCTACAATGCTGCGAGTATTCGCGAGCGGATATATGCGGATGTCGAAGACGGCAGGGATCAAGCCGGATTTCTCATCTACACGGCTGCGGCAGACTCCGATGGAACGCTCGGTGGACTGGTAGAGCTCGGCAAGCCCGAAAATCTCGGCCGACTTTTACGCCAAGCGCTGGACCGCGCCCACATCTGCGCCTCCGATCCTCTCTGTGCGGAACACGATCCTAGCAAGGATCAGTCGCTTCACGGCGCAGCGTGTCACGCTTGTTCGTTCGTCTCGGAAACTTCCTGCGAGCGCGGTAATCGCCATCTTGATCGCTCCCTGGTCGTACCCACCCTCGAAAACCCTGATGCAGCATTCTTCGAGACTGTCTGATGGAAGCAATGCTTGTCGCAGCCACGGACCTCGTGGCCCTGTTGTCTCCGGCGAGGATCGAAGCACTCGCCGCTCGTGTCCGCGGCTCGATTCCGATCAAGCGAGACGGAAGCATGCACCAGCTCGTGAGCACGCCGGCTGCTCGCGCAGCGCTTGATCGCTTGATCACCGCCTGGAAACAGACGGAAGTATCAGGCGATGTGCTGGCCGGGATCTTGGTCGGCGCAGCCTTTGCCCGCCAAGAGGCGCAGCGCGAGAACAGCGTCGAACTAGTTTGGACGGGCCCGACGACACCATTCGTCGCCACCCGCCGCACGGAGCAGGTGCTGTTGGATCTCATCGGTCACGCGCGAAGTGACCTCTTTCTCGTAAGCTTCGTTGCATACGACGTCTCCACGGTGGTCGATGCATTGAATGCTGCAAGCACTCGTGGCATCGACATCCGAATTCTGTTGGAAACCTCCACGAACCATGGCGGGAGCCTGTCCGTCGATCCTATTGCTACAATGCGGCGCTGTGTTCCTTCGGCAGCGCTGTATGTCTGGACCGACCGACCGGCACCGTTCGCCGAAGGACGCGTTCACGCGAAAGTGGCCGTTGCCGACGGCAATTCAGCCTTCTTGACCAGCGCCAACCTGACTGGGCACGCGCTGGAGAAGAATATGGAGGCCGGCGTCGTGATCAGCGGTGGACACGTCCCCGCAGGACTGCGTGCCCATCTTCATGCTCTAATCGAGACCAATGTCATTCGGAAATTCTAGCATCACACTCGGCAACTACGCGCCTGATCGCGCAGGCGCGCGTAGTCCAGCATCGCCCGTTCGAGCGCCGCGCCGGGCGGCAGGCGCTGGATTTCGTCGGCAAGCTGTGCCTGGAAGGCGCGGTCGTATATCGCCACCGGCGGGCAGACGACGGACGGCCTAGAAGGCGCCGTCGCGCAGGCAGTTAGTGAGAGCGTCGCGATCACGAGGAGCGGCAGCGCCCGCTTCGAGCATCCGGTCCTTTGCATCGGAGACCTCCTTCTGGGATTTGAGTTCGGCCTCGCGGCCTTTCGCCGCCTCGGCGGCGGCGCCCGCCTTGCGGCCAGCGGCGAAGATCGCCGCGGTGGCGATGACCAGTACGCCTCCGGCGAGGCCTTCGCCGGATGCTTACGATGACCACCGCGACGATGAGGACACGGGGACGCGGCAAGGGCTTTGTCACACCCGAGATCATGATCAGCTAGCGGCCTGCGGAAGCGGCTGACCGCGCCGTGCCCGGGCATTGGGAGGGCGACCTGATCCTGGGCCTCAACCGCTCCGCAATCGGCACGCTGGTGGAACGCACCACCCGCTTCACCCTGTTGCTGCACCTGCCGCGGATGCTTGGCTATGGGGAGACACCGCGAGTGAAGAATGGACTGCCGCTGGCTGGTCACGGCGCGAAGGCCGTCCGTGAGGCCGTCACGCGGACGATCGTCGGCCTTCCGGATGAACTGAAGCGGTCGCTGACCTGGGATCAAGGGTCCGAGATGGCGGAGCACGCCCGGCTGAAGGTCGACGCCGGCCTCGACGTCTACTTCTGCGATCCGCACAGCCCCTGGCAGCGCCCCACCAACGAAAACACCAATGGGCTGCTGCGCCAGTACTTCCCGAAAGGAACGGACCTCAGCGCTCATGGACGAGACGAGATCGCCGCCATAGCCGCCGCGCTCAACGCACGGCCGAGGAAGACACTCGGCTGGAAGACACCCGCTGAGGCGCTTGACGCACTACTCAGGCAAGCCGAGAAACAACCCATTGCGACGACCGCTTGAATCCGCCCAATATGTCAGCATCCGCTGCACTGAGCGGCTTGCCGAGGCCGGCATCGATCCCTCCGTCGGCAGCGTCGGCGATAGCTACGACAACGCGCTCGCCGAGAGCATAATCGGGTTGTTCAAGACCGAGGTCATCCACCGGCTCGGGCCGTGGAAGTCGTTCGGGGCGGTGGGGTTTAAGACCCTCGAATGGGCCGATTGGTTCAACCTCCGGCGCCTGCTGCAGCCGATCGGCAACATCCCGCCCGCCCAGGCGGAAGCGAACTACTACGCAACCCTTGAGAACCTCAAGATGGTCGCGTAGGACTCAAGCAATCAAGCCTCCGGGAAACCCAACGCAGTTCAACAGGGCACTGTTGGAGTAGCCGGTGTTTGGCTAAAAGAACCATCTACATCAACACCACACACCCACTTTACTGCATTCGTGCCAGGAGGCCATCACGGACGTGGCCGAGCGGCTTGCCGTCGCGGGCGATGAACGTCCAGCCATTCTCGGAGCGCACTGCAGTGACAAGGGAGCCGGGCTGGAGGGTGGTGACGACCGTGCCCATACCGGCGGCCGCCAGGACATCCGCCCGTCCGAGAATGACATGGGTCGGCCTCGCTTCGGACGCGGAAGGGGGCGCAAGGGTGGCCGCGTTGCCCGAACCTGCCCGGGCCGGATCGGGTGCTGGGGCGGCACCGTCCGCAACGATGGCAGTGGCAGTCGCCAGCGCGAAGTTGTTGCCGGAGAACTTCGCCTGCGGGACCTGACGGAGCTTGAAGGCCTTGTCAGACAGCGCAGGCACTGCCTCGTCCAAATAGCGGATCAGTTCCAGCACGTCGACCTTCCCGTCTCTGTTGCTGTCTGCGGCGCCTATGCCCTGGAGTAGGGCGTAGGTGAAGACTCCGTGGCCCCGATAGCCTTCCAGGGCCGGCTTGTCGTCGCTTGCGGCGGCAATGGTGGTACGACCCATGGCGGCGGTCATCTTCTCCATAGCGACAGCCCGTTCGATGCCACGCATGGCGACGCGGTCGCCGGTGAGCGAACCGCTTTCACAGGTATCGAACAGAAGCACGCTGCGCTGCGCCGGGATGCGGGCAAGCCAGCCTTGGAACCGATCCTGACCGATGCCGGAGGTGGCGAAGGAGGTCTGATCGCGATACCGGAAATCACGCGGGAGATAGTAGTAGCGGCCGTCCACCGTCTTGCCGTGGCCGGCGACGAACAGGACGAAGGTGTCTTCCGGCCGCATCCGGCCGCTCAGATCGGTGAAGGCGGCGTCGAGCCGCTCGGCCGAAACATCCTGGTCGAGCACCAGCCGGGTCTCGATCGCGGCATGCAGTCCGCCGGCCCGGGTGAGCGCGTCCGCCACCGCCCGTGCGTCCGGAACTGCAAAGGCGAGGGCGAAGCGACTGTCGAAATAGTCGTTCACGCCAATCGCGAGCACAAAGAGCCGGCCGCCGCCTTTCGGCGCCGGCGCGTCGCGGGTGATGGTGATCGTCGCCGGTACTGAGGCGATCACGTTGCCGTTGTTGTAGGCGACGACCTCGATCCGGTTCGGCCCCGCCGCCAGCGTGACCTCCTGCGACACCTTGCGTACCGGCGCGCCGGTCGCGGAGCCGGTGTCGCCCATTTCGGTACGCCCGATCCCGCGCTCGGTGAGCCCGAGCGTGACGCCGTTGACGCGCCATTCGATGCGCCCGATGCCGCCGCCCCGGTCGGCGATCTCGGCGGTCAGGCTCAGCCGCTCAGCCGAAACCTTGGCGAGAGCAGCGCTGAAAGCCACCGCGGGCGGCTCACCCGATGCGAGGGTCTTGTCGAGGCTGATGCGCGCAGCGGCCTGCCGAACGATCCCGTTCGGATCACCGGCGAGCTTCTCACGGACCAGATCGGGCCGGTAGAGCTGGTCGTAGACTTGGTCGATGCCCACCACTTTGTCGCCTTGGACGATGCTGAGAAGCCGGCCACTGCCGCCGGATCCGGTGAAGAAGCCCTCCGGCGTCATGGCCAGCCAACCGCCGTCCCGGGTCGCGATCAGGGTCGCCAGCAATTCGCTGTTGGCCGACGACCAGAGGCGCACGGTGCCGTCGACGGCCGCGGAGGCGAAGCTGCGTCCATCCGGTGCCATTGCTACCGCCTGCACCTGGCCCTCGTGGCCGCGGCCGGTTGCCAGCGCCTTGCCGTCGGCGGCCGACCACAGCATGACATTGCCGTAGCTGTCGCCCGAGACGAGGCGGGTTCCGTCTGCGCTGAAGGCCACCGCCCGGACCACGCCGTTGTGACCCTTCATCACCTGCAGTGGCTTGCGGCTCGCGACGTCCCAGGTGCGGACCGTCCGGTCGCCGCTCGCGCTCGCCAGCATCTTGCCGTCCGGCGAGAAGGCGAGCCCCCGAATTGCCCAGCTGTGGCCCTCGAAACTGCCTTCGACTGCTCCGCCGGCGACATCGATGAGATCGATCTTGGAAGTCTCCAGGCTGCCCAAGGCAAGGCGCTTGCCGTCGGGCGAGAAGGCGAGGGCGGTCTGTACGTCGGCTCGCTTAACCTTGCGCAGGAGCGCGCCTTTGGCCATGTCGACGATGTCGACAATGCCGTCGCTGCGCGCGCCGGCGGCCAGTAGGCCATTGTCGGAGCCGGCGAAATTGAAGTTCTGCGACAGGAGCCGGCGGGTGGACTGCGCGAGCGCTTTCGAGATGGGATCGCGTTCCTGCTGGGGGGTCAACGGTTCCAGCGTGCCGACGTACCCGGCCAGGGCCGTATCGCCGTCGAGCATGAAGGACTTGAAGCCGAGCCCGCGATAGCCGACCGAAACCCGCGTCCCGGCCTTGTCGGGCAGGGCGACCATAACGCCGTCGTTGCCGGTCGCAAGGCGGCGCAGGCGCGCGCCCGTCTCCGCGTTCCAGATGTCAGCGGTCCCGCCACCGGTGATGAGGTTTGGTCCCCTGCCGATCCAGGCGATGGAATTGATTGCGGTCACCTCCTCGCCGAAGGTCTGCACCGGCTTGCCGACGGCAGGGTCGACAAGCCGCAGGCGGCCGTCAGCGCAGCGCGCCAAGAAGGCCTTGCCGTCTGGACGGAATCCGTAGATCGCAACCGGATAGGTCCTGCCGGCATCGGCGGCCGGCTTGTTCCGGGATATCAGCGCGCCGGTTTCGGTCTTCCACCGCACCACCGCGCCGGTCGCGGTGACGCCGGTCAGGGATGCACCGTCGGGGGCGAAGTCGACGGTGTCGATCGGGTCTATCTCCTCCGGGGTCGTCCGCGCCGCGCCGGTGGTGAGGTCCAGGATGACGGCGGTCCGCCTGATCATGATTGCTGCCTTGCGACCGTCGCGCGAAATGGCGAGCCTACCCTTGTCCCAACTTGAGAAGTCCGAGACGCTCCAGCCTGGGCCGGTCGCCCCCTCGACCGTCACGATGCGGATCGATGCCTGAAAGCCCGCGGCCGCGACGGTGAGGATATGCTTGCCGTCGCCCAGGAAGCGGGCGGAGATGTAATCGCCCGTCGGCAGCGTGTTGTCGAGCTCGACGCCATCCTCGACGCGGAAGATGTGCAAGGTGCGACGCTCGGATGTCTGCCCGGCCGGTTGCCTCGCGGCGGTGACCCAGTGTCGCCCGTCGCGGGCGACCGAAACATCGGTGATTTCGCCGTCCTGCAAGGCGCGGCGGTCGAGCTGGACGCCGAGCAGGCGGTCCCAGACAATAAGTTCACCGCGATTGTTGCCCGCCAGCACGGTTTCGCCGTCCGGCGTGAAGGCAACCACCGACAACGTGTCGTCGGCATTGTCGGTCAGGAGGGTGTCGATCAGCCGCCCGCTGGCGACATCCCAGATCTTGACCTCGCGGTCGCCCGAAAGACTGGCGGCGAGCGATCCGTCCGCAGTCATCGCCGCATGGGCGACGGGGTATCCGTGCCCCTGGTTGGGTAGCAGGCGGGCTGCACCGCGAGCCTCGAGTTCCATCTTCGGCCAGGGCTGCGAGGCCCCGAGGAACGGCGCAAAGCCGTCGCCGTCGAGCTTGGCGACGGGCGTCGCCGACGCAGCATGGGCCGATGCTGCCAGGAACGCCATGGTCAGGATACAGGCGGTCCGGATGCTTCGGACGATGGCGGCGGCGGGCCGCAATCCGATGGTCTCGCGCAAACCGCTCATGTCCCGCGTCTCCGCCCCGTCGCCCCGAGCGCACGGCTCCGCCCCGAGCCCGCTCCTCCCACGACACTGTGCCAGAGCTTGTCAATTCTCCATAGAGGTTGGCCTCAAAGCGAATGGGAGGCCTTGCACGGAAAATAGGAAAACTCATTGGCGGGAGCGCAAGGCGGACCTGAACAGGGAAAATCCGCTTTAGGCAGATTACTCGCCGTTCCCAGCGGGCAGCGATGATTTGGGCCCGGCCGCCTCCAACCTTGCCCCCTGGGATGTCCTCGTTCTGAACTGGAATCCGTCATCGGGAGTCCGTGCAGTCATGTGATGGCGATGGTGCCCGGTGGCTGGGCTACCGCCTTCCCGGCTCATTGGCGCTCGAATGGCGGAACGAATCGGCCGTTCCAGGGATTGAGTTCCGATCGGGAAGCGATGGGGTGTTGCCGTGAAACCGCGTGCCAGTTGGAAGGGTGTGATGAACATCGGCGAGCTCCGCTGTCCGGTCGCGCTCCATGCGGCCGCCTCCACGGCCGAGTGACTGGTGCTCCACACGGTTAACGGTGAGCGTGAACCGCCCTGGGTTTGCGGGAGGCTCCAACTCCTGAGAAGGTGGAGCCACCATGAGCAAGACGACGAACAAGTTTTCGCCCGAAGTCCGCGAGCGCGCTGTCTGGCTGGTGCTGGATCACGAGCATGAGCATGCGTCCCGCTGGGCTGCGATCACGTCGATCGCCGCGAAGATCGGCTGCACGGCGCAGACCCTGAACGAGTGGGTGAAGAAGGCCGAGGTCGACGCCGGCAAGCGAGCCGGCGTGCCGACGGAGATGGCCGAGCGCATGAAGGCGCTGAAGCGCGCCAAGGCACGCAAGGCCGGGCCAGACGGCACGAAGGCGAAGGTGGAGATCGCCATCCCGATGTTCGGTTACAAGAACCATGTCGGCATCGACGCGGCGCACCGGCTGATCCGCGCCTTCACGGGCACCTAGGCGGCCGCCCACGACGGCGCGCAGCTGCCGGCGGTGCTGGCGAAGAACACGGTGAGCGGCGTCTGGGCTGACACCGCTTATCGCTCCCAGGCGAACGAGAAGCACCTGGCCGAGCGCGGGCTGACGTCGAAGATCCACTTCCGCGGGCAGCCCAGGCACGACCTGGCGCCGTCGCAGAGGAAGGCCAACCGGGCGCGATCGAAGGTGCGCTCCGGCGTAAAGGGGGTCTTCGCCGACCAGAAATGCGCCCTCGGGCTCATCGTCCGCACCATCGGCCTCGCCCGGGCGACGACTAAGATCGCCCTGGCCAACCTGACATACAACTTCCGCTGCTACCTCTGGCTCGCCGAGCGCCCGAAGACAGCCTGAGGAAGGCCCCGGACGGGGGCGGACGCAGCGTCAAAGGCCAGAAAGCACCACGAGCGACCCGTCTGTCAACGCCGCGCGAATGGGCGCTCTCCGGTCCAAAAGCGGCGGCGGGCTGGGTTCTTCGAGGTGCCCGTCCGACAAGCGTCGCCCTGTCCACGTCCGCCGACGCGGCGGGCCTGCTCAACCGCGAGACCTCAGCGATCAAGGACAGTCTCTCCGCCAAATTTGACGTTTTCCGCGTCAGCGAATACTTCGGAACAGATAGAATTGACGTTTTCGAACTAGGCTAGCTGTTTGCGAATTCGAGTATCGACCGTCCCGTGATCGTCTAGGAGGCCGTTGCCGACGCAAACCTCGGTCAACGTATCTGGGGTCCTCGGAGACGGCGTAGCCGAGTTACAGAACGTCGGAAGCCTTGAAATCGAGCTCAACTATCAAAATGGCGACATGATGACCCTCAAGGGCGACCAAGTGGTAGGTTATCAAGCAGTCTGATAGTGACCTCTAAAGTTGAGCAGTTCTCCGTGAACCAGTGAACGAATCATTCAATATTTATAACCATCATTCGGCTCCACGATTGGGGCTCATGGGTCATGTCTGTCTGGTCTGCCTTGCTTGCCAACCTAGCCATCCTAGCGCTCTCTGCGTGCGCATGGGCTCAAATTGAGCCTATGCTGTCAAAATTGTCACTCAACCTCCGATATGTTACTCTCGGGTTTCACTTTTCTATAGCTGCACTATCCGCAGAGGCATTTGCCCTTCAAATTGAGGAGGGTATTTATCTTGGCCTACGGACTTCATTTGTTGTGCTGGCAACGTTGTTCGGAGGAATTCTCTCTGGTGGTATTGTCGCGGTTGCTGAAATCATACAGAGATTTTTGGGCGGTGGTGTCGGCGCAAGTGCTGGTGCCATTTCAATTGTCGCTACGTATATTATCAGCTGTATTTTTGCATACAAATTTGGAAAGCGATACTCTATATCAGCGTTAGTAACGATCTCATTTTTAACTGCCGCGGTTGGTCAAGTTGTGGCTATATTGATTATACCCTCTGTTATGTATTTGCATATGCAGGCAGCTATAAAACTATTCTGTCTGACGTCTCTGTCAAATGCGGTTTTTGGAATCATTCTCCTTCAATCAGCAAAAAGAAAGGAATTGGAGGACGCAAACGAAAAATACCGCACAGACATACAGGCACTTGAGCAACGTTGGAGTTTTGCTCTGGACAGCGCTCGTCAGGGGGTCTGGGATATCGACCTGGCAAAAGGCAAAACATATTATTCTCCGATATGGAAAAGCTTAATCGGATACGGACCAAACGAGCTGACCGACGCGGATGATCTTTGGCTGACGCTCATGCATCTGGACGATCGCGCGGCCGTGGAAGCAGCAAATCAAGCCCATCTTGCCGGACAGGCGCCTCAGTTTGAAGCTGAGTTTCGCATGCGTCACAAGGATGGACATTGGGTCTGGATCCGCGATCGCGGACGGGTTGTAGAACGCGGGCCGGATGGAACCCCTCTACGAATGATCGGCACTCACGCCGATGTAACCGAACGCCGGTTAGCTGAAGAAAGGATCCGGGTGAATGAAGAACGCTTTCGGTCGATATTTGCACTTTCTCCGGTCGGCATGGCTCTTGTTGATGTCGAAACTCAAAAATTTGTCCTCCAAAGTCAGTCCTTTGCCGCGCTGCTTGGTATTCCACCCGAAGCTTTTGCCGGACTAACATTTCAGGATGTCTTGGCCCAAGATCAAAATGCTGTTGCTCCCTTTCTACAGGCATTAACAGACGACTGGCGATACGGCCCTCATGAAATGGAGTTGGCTGACACATCCGGTCAACGGATATCAGTCATAGTAACCGGTAGTCCACTAGTCGATCTAGTTGGCCAAGTGCAGATGCTATTGGTTTTTCAAGATATTACAGTTAGGCGAAATCAAGAAAAAATGCTATGGCGCCTTGCGAATATCGATCCACTTACTGGTTTGCCAAATCGATTAAATTTCAACAAGACACTATCTGATGCCATCGAGCGGGCTAAGCGATCTGGCAAGAAAGTTGGGTTGGCGATCTTCGATATTGATCACTTCAAATTGGTCAATGACACTCTAGGGCATGATGCGGGTGACGGCCTTCTGAAGGCAATTGCCGAACGAATATCCGATGTCCTAACGAGGACCGATTCAGCGGCCCGCCTCGGTGGCGACGAATTCGCCGTGATTTTTGAGGGCATTGGTGATGCCGAGGAATTGGTTGGTCCACTGGAGGGCCTCGCGCGCGCAATTCGTCTCCCGCTTGAGCTGTCGGGGGATATAAGACATTTTTCGTCAAGCATAGGTACCAGCATATATCCAAATGATGCGCTGGATCCCGAAGATCTTATGAAGGCTGCTGATCTCGCGCTGTACAAAGCAAAATCACTTGGGAGGAATAGATTTATATTTTTCTCACCAAAATTACGGGAATCATTGCTAGCGCGAGAATATGCAAAGAGAGAGGTTCTTAAGGCTCTCAAGTCGGGGCTGTATCATGCAACATTCCAGCCCATAGTTGATCGCGATGGAACCACCTGTGAGGCATTGGCCGTTGAACTGGCATTTGTCCACTCCGATGCCGGCGATCTTTCAAAGGATCACGTAGAGTCAGCGCTTAAAGATAACGACGTATCCATCGCAGCTATTGGAATAATTCTCTCTGAAGCGTTAGCGTTGGCGTCAAGATTAGAGGCGGATGGTATTCGCTACGGGCGTCTTCTTGTCCGAGTGTCGTCGTCACAGCTCCGATCATCAGAATTTGCCGATGAACTCCTTCTCCGCCTTGATGAACATCACTTAGAGCCGTCGGTACTCTGCTTGGCAATAAATGAGGATGCGATATCGTCGCGAGGCGCCGACATTGCCTTCAAACAAATGAACCGCTTACATGCGCTTGGTGTTACCTTCATTCTGGACCAGTTCGGAGAGGGCCAGGCATCCTTGGCCCAATTACACCAGTTGCCGATCTTCGGTGTCCGTATTGCCGATGGCTTCGTCGCGAATCTCGAGGGCGACGGCTTCAATCAGGCAATAGTGGTGGGCCTGCTGGACCTCTTGCATCGGCTTGGCTTGGCGCTGATAGCCGGACAGATCGAACGACCGTCCCAAGCTGACTTTCTGACAAATGTGGGCTGTGACTGGCAGCACGGCAATTTTCTTGTTCCACCACTAACGGCGCCAGAAGTCGTATCGGCGCTTCGAAATTGGGGCACTATGTCAGTTGAATCGAGCGAGTCGCAGTATTACTTAATTTAAAGCGATAAAAGGGATCAAAATTTTATTTTCGATGGCCTAATAACTTATAATCACTGCGCAAGGATGTCCTTCCGAGGTCGTCCTGCGGATTGCACACGTCCATCGGAAGACGATCTTTGGATATAGGATCCGTCTATTTGACACAATTCAGAAAACAAGCCATCAAACATATCCAATGTCATGCGGACCGGATCGAGTTCACCAATTACATTATATCGAAAATATAGAAGATCCATTTGGGTATTTCGTGCTGCAAACGCAACTGTCCATCCCGTGTACATTCTCACCGAAATCGCTTTGAATGCCACAATTGTAAGCCCAGATTGCCGTTCATCCTCTGCGATTTTCACTATTTGGTTTGACAGCAAAGACCGCTCGCCTTCCATTGATTGCAAAAAATAGCGCTCATTGAATAGCAAAGCACCGGAAATGCCAGAAGCACTATCATACGTAGTGCAAGACAACAATATTTCTTTCACCCAAGCAGGAGTAACACCTCGGATGGCGCATCTGGTATAGAAATTCACCCTGGCGAGGTACATGCGGTCCTCCCAATCTAATCGATTAGTAAGTATGCCGGGGGGCTCTAAAATTTCAATATGTCTGCACTATAATTAAAAATACTTATGCCTTTCGCGCAAGGCCGTGGCTGAGATCGATTCTGGATGCCCGAGGCCTCAAAACGTCGGATTACCAAACCCTATGTCGATCACGGTTTAGGTCGCAGCCAAGCGGGCGGCCCATAGCATGCCGGTTAGATCGGGGCGCTTGCCGCGGAGTGGGCGCCATGATGATGCCCTTCTCGGCGGTTCGCACGACCTTGTCTTTCATGACGTCCTGCGGCGAGCGAACATCGACCCAGCGCAACCCCCGACGCTCGTCCCATGCCAAGCCTAGCGGTACTTAGACAATAGTCACCTTCTTTGGCCGACCTCGTTTGGCTTTCAGCGCGGGTTCCTTCGGCGGGGGTGGGGGCGGCGGTTCAACCTTCTTGCGACCGAGGCCCGTTGACTTGGCGAGCCTCGAGCGCTCGGCGGCATAGTCCGGGGCGACCATCGGATAGTCGGCGGGCAGGCCCCATTTGGCGCGGTAGGCGTCCGGGGTCAGGCCGTAATAGGTCAGCAGATGCCGCTTCAGCGACCGGAACTTCAGGCCGTTCTCCAGGCAGATGATATACGTCCCCGTGATCGACTTCCGGATCGGGACCGCCGGCACCAATGTGGGCTCGGCTGGGACAACCGCGGCCTTGCCGTCGGCGGCTTCCTGCAAGGCATCGCGGACCGTGCAGATCAGCTCGGCAACGTTGGACACTGCCACCGGGTTCCGGCTTGCATATACGGTCACAATGCCGGCGGCAACGATCACCAGGTCATGCGGCTCTATCGACACGTCGGAAGACCTCTCTGAGATATTTCCAGGCACCGACTGTGCCGGAACCCTCTGCAAACGCAAGCCATTCCGCAGGCCACAGCGCTCAGCCGCCGCGTTTTCTGGATCTGGCCGGGTCACCAAGCGTGGACGGCCTGCTTTACGACGGTGTAGCCGCCGGGGAAGTCCCGCTATAGCCGGACCGCAGTCAATCCGGTATAGGCCGCCAGCCGCTCGCGAAGATAAGGAAGGAACGGGCTGACGCCCTTCGACCGACGCACCCGCGGCCCATAGGCAGGCAGCTCCAGTCCCTTCGCAATGTGGCGCCTGACCGACTTGCGATCGAGACCGAGCAGGCGGGTGATCTCCGTCAGCGGCAGTCCCTGCCGATGCAGTTCCAGGGGCATCATAAGTTCCCCAAGCGTGATCACCGAACCGCTCCTCCGGCAGAAGCGCTCCAGCACCGGCGACGACGTGGCATTCCGCCCTCTGGCATGCAAGAACGCGGCACGGCGCAAGGTGAGGATTTTCGAGGCCCACAAATGGGGAGAATTCAACGCTCGCTCACAATTACCAATCGCGCGGGATGGACAGCTCGATCGAACCGCTCTCCGGCAGTACCGTCCTTTACCATAGCCATTTCGCGTATAGCGGATCGACGTTGTTGAGCTTGGCGGTCTCGACGAGTGAGGCGACATAGACAGAATGAACGGGGCATAGTGCTCGGCCGCAAGAACTAAACCTTTGCCGGCTCCGACGATGGCGGCCATCGCGCCGTCGCCATGTACCCCCTGATCGAAACCGCCAAGCCCAACGACGTCGATTTGAAAGCGTGGTTCGCAGGTGTTCTTGCTCGGTTGCTCAAAAATCCCTTACGATCTATCGGCCGACTGCGACCTTGTAACCCGAAGATTGCAAATAAGCACAATAATACCGTCCAATAACGATCCCCACAAATGATTTCCACTCGATTTCCGCCGAAATATTGTGATATTATTGCGACGGCTTTTAACAATTAATCAAGATTAATTATTTTGCTTTTATAATCTTAATGGCCACCAGGAGATCTTCAATTGCGTGTTCGGCATGGGTCAGCTTGACCGATGCAATCAGGTCAGCGCGCCCTGCCATGCTCAGGAAGGCGTGAAGGACGTCATCCGAGTTTCGCGCAAGGGCCACCAGATGCTCACCGCTCGGACCGTAGCGCCCGGAGAACCAGTTTTTCGCGGTCCGCTCGTTGGCTCCCGTCCATGCTGCCGCTGTCTTCACACTGGCATGGGTGGAGCCGAGCGAGCGCTTCAGCGCAGCCGCAATCTCCCCGGCAAATCGAACGTCTTTCAGCGATGAACCACCACCATTGGCTTCGCCATCCGGAAAGAACTTGCCCTTTTTCGGAAACGACATTCCACGCTCCTTCGCGTTAGATTGCGAGAAGCATTGTGCCGGAGATTTTAAAGAAGCGACGAGCGACGCCCGTGTGCTGCGCGAGGATGAGACATTGAAAGGGCAGCACTCGATACCACACCGCCAAGACGACAACGATCCCGATAGCGAAATCGCCGCCGTCGCCTACGTTCGCATGTCGACGGACCACCAAAAGTACTCGACGGAGAATCAGCTCGATGTCATCAGAAAGTACGCCAGTGCGCGCGGGCTGAAGATACTGCGTGTGTGCGAGGATTCTGGGCGAAGTGGCCTTCGACTCGACGGCCGGGAAGCGCTGCAGGGGCTTATGGCCGAGGTCAAGTCTGGCCACGCGGAGTTCTCGGCAATTCTTGTATATGACGTGAGCCGCTGGGGCCGCTTCCAGGATGCTGATGAAGGGGCCTATCATGAACATGTCTGTTCACGGGCCGGTATTCGAGTGCATTATTGCGGTGAGCAGTTCGAGAACGACGGCAGCATTGGCTCCAATCTCTTGAAGACCGTCAAGCGGGTCATGGCTGGCGAGTACAGTCGCGAACTCTCGGTCAAGGTATTCGCGGGCCAATGCCGGTTGGTCGAACTGGGATTTCGCCAGGGCGGCGCGCCCGGCTACGGCTTGCGCCGTGTGCTGATCGACGAGCACGGCAACCCCAAGGGCGAGCTTGGGCGTGGTGATCGAAAGAGCCTTCAGACCGACCGCGTCGTTTTGGTCCCCGGCCCGCCGGCAGAGGTGGTGACGGTGCAGCGAATGTATCGTCTGTTCGTCGTCGAGAGGCGATCGGAACGAGAAATTGCAACGGTGCTGAATTTGGAGGGCATCAAGACGGATCTCGGAAGGCCATGGACGAGGGCCGCGGTCCATCAAGTCCTCACTAATGAGAAATACATCGGCAACAACGTCTATAACAAAATATCATTCAAACTGAAGCAGAAACGCGTCGCCAATCCGCGTGAGATGTGGGTTCGCGCTGAGGGGGCGTATTCGGCAATCGTGGAGCGGGCACTATTTGATCGCTCGCGCTCGATCATTGATGCGCGCAGTCGACATTATTCGGACGATGATATGCTGGCAATGCTCAGAACCCTGCTCGCAGAATGCGGTACGCTTTCCGGCGTTTCGATCGACGAGCAAGACGACATGCCGTCGTCCAGCGCCTATCGGTGCCGGTTCGGCAGCCTGCTCAGAGCCTATGAATTGATCGGCTACGCACCCGATCGCGACTACCGTTACATAGAAATCAACCGCGCCTTGCGCGACGCGTTCCCGCATATCGTTGCAAACATAATGGCAGGAGTTGCCGCGAACGGCGGTAGGGCGTTTCGAGACCCCGTCAGCGATCTCATCCGGGTCAATGACGAGTTCACCGCTTCGGTCGTCATCGCCCGATGTGTTCGGACTGCAGCTGGATCGCTGAGATGGCGGATACGGCTCGACGCCGGTCTGGTTCCGGATATGACCATTGCGGTCAGGATGGACGAGGCGAACGAGGTGCCTCTCGACTACTACCTCCTGCCCAGCATCGACATGAGCCTGACGCGCCTTCGCCTGGCGCAGCAGAATGGTCTGTCGCTCGACGCCTATCGCTTCGAGACCCTTGATTTCTTCTATGCCTTGGCCGGCCGGGTCCCCACCGCGGAGGCAGCGTGATGATCGACGAAACTGTCAATGATGCTCAAAGGCACGTCTCCACTATCGCGACCGCGAAGATTCGCGTTCTGAACCCTCGCGTCCGCAACCGACGCAACTTCGAAGAGATTGTCGACAATATTGCCAAGGTTGGGCTAAAGCGGCCGATCACGGTCAGTCGACGAGCCGGTACCGATCCGGTCGAATATGATCTCGTGTGCGGCCAGGGACGGCTGGAAGCATTCATTGCGCTCGAGCAGAGTGAAATCCCGGCGATCATCATCGACGCGAGCGAGGACGAGTGCCTCGTGATGAGCCTGGTGGAGAACTGCGCCCGCCGTCAGCATCGGTCGATCGATCTGATGCAGGAAATCGGAACGCTCCGTCGTCGCGGCTACAACGACCGTCAGATCGCCGATAAGATCGGGGTCAGCCCGGAATATGTCAACATGATCGCCGGACTGCTGGAACGCGGCGAAGAGCGCCTGGTTTCGGCGGTCGAAACCGGGCTACTGCCGCTCAATCTCGCCATCGAGATTTCGCGGGCCGATGATGAGGGCGCACAGCGCGCCCTGATGGACGCCTACACCGAGAAGAAGTTGCGAGGTAAGAAGCTCGCCGCCGTGCGTCGGCTGCTCCAACAACGCAAGCGCCGGGGCCGTCAGGTCGACGAAACACCGTTTGGCAGGAAGGGAACGGGCCAGAAAGTGCTGACGAGCGACGCTCTGGTGCGCGTTTACCGCCTGGAGGCCGATCGCCAGAAGCTGATGGTCAAGAAGGCAGAGATCACCCAGAGCCGGCTTCTCTTCGTGGTCGAGGCCTTCCGCGCTTTGCGAGAGGACGACCACTTCCTGACGCTCCTGCGTGCAGAAGGGCTCGATTCGATGCCGGCGTGGATGGAGAGCCGCTTGGGCACGAGGTCCTCAGGATGAAGCGCGAGCCACGCCGCCAATCCGAACCCGTCAAGATCGCCTTCGAGGAGGATTTCGTGGTGTTGCCCGTCGGCGCGATCCTGCCGGTGCATGCGCTACGCAAGACCGTGAGGGCGAGCCAGAAATACCGGCAGATCACGGCGTCCATTCGTGAAGTGGGCTTAGTCGAGCCGCCGGTGGTTGCCCGCGACAAGAGTCAACCCGGCACATATCTTCTGCTGGACGGCCCTGTCCGGATCGAAGTCTTGAAAGATCTCGGAATTGGCGAGGTCGAATGCATCGTTTCAACCGACGACGAGGCCTTTACCTACAACAAGCGGATCAGCCAGTTGGCCGCCGTCCAGGAACACAAAATGATCCGCCGTGCCATCGAGCGCGGCGTGTCCGAGGAGAAAATTGCGAAGTCCCTCGACATCAAAGTCCATAGTGTTCAGCGGAAGGTGAGGCTGCTGGATGGGATCTGCGAAGAGGACGTAGCGCTGCTCAGAGATAAGCCGTGCCCGATCGCTCTCTTTGAGACATTGCGAAAAATGAAAACGCTCCGACAGATTGAAGCCGCGGAGCTCCTGGTCAACGCTAACAATTATTCGGTCGCCTACGTGTCAGTGATCCTGGCGGGCACTCCGCAGTCCCAGCTCGTCGACGCTGCCAAGTCAAAACGCGTCAAGGGTCTCACACCGGAAGCGATGGCCCGCATGGAAAACGAACTCAGTCGGCTGCAAGAGGCGATCACGTCGATCCAGGAGTCCTATGGGAAGGATCACCTGCATCTCACTGTGGTCAAGGGATATCTGGCGAAGTTGCTCGGGAATGGTCGCATCGTCCGATATCTGAGGATGCATCGACCCGAATTTATCGGCAAGTTTCAGACCATTGCAGAGATGACGTCGACCTTGCCGGTCGAAGTTGCCTGACGGCCGTGCCTTGCGGTGATGATGGGGACCCGGACCCGACAAGCGCGGGGACCACGGGAGACGCCGCACGGTGGGGCGGATCGATCGCGGTGGTGGGGATGGCGGCGAACCCGTTCGGAGCCCACAAGGCCGGCTGAGCTTTCGCCGGTCACGTGCCGATGAGAGTCGGCATCAGAACGCAAAAAATCGGGGGTGCGCCGACGATGGTCGGCGCACCCCCGCTGAGATACTTCTCCATATGCTGGTTCTTCAATCGTCGCCGGCGGCCTTTCCTTTCACCTCCCGCTCGACAAAATCATCCGCCCGATCGCGGACGGCCGTGACGGTGTTGATGGCGGCCTGACAGGCGATCATGCCGACGACGCCGAACAGGAAGGCGGCGACGGGCTCCATCTCGGCCGGAGACGGCAGGTGCTTGTCTTCGAGCAGGAGCGCGGCGGTCCCGATCAGGATCTTGGCCGCGACGGGATGCCAGACATAGGCGCTGGCGGCGCCGACGAGGCCGCGGGTGATGCGCTCCCACCAGCGTCCGGTGCCGAGCACCATGCCGACGGCGCTCCCAACGGCACCGGCGACGATGACTTTGACGGAGAGCCCAAGAAACACCGGCTCGCTCATGGGCGTCCTCCTGTGGGGGTGAGGTTGGGACTGCGCCCGGCGATCAGGTCGTCACGGATCCTGATCGCCCCGACATGGGCCTGGTGCCGGTTCGCACAGTCGACGAGATGCTTGCGATCGGAGCCCCAGAACCGGACGACTTCGTCCTCGGAGAGGTCGCGGTTCGGGAGCGTTGCTGGCCGTTCGCAGGCGCGCGTCAGGGTGAGGTCGACGGGGTCGATCCGCGGCGGGTTACCGGAGCCGGTCGAGGGCGCGCACGCGGTCAGCGCCGAGACCGCAGCGAGGAGAGGCAGGGACCGGAGCATGAAGCACCTCGTCGAGGATGGCGGCGGTCTGGCGCTCGGCCTCGAGCGAGCCGAGCGCAATGGCACGGGTGGCTTCGCGAGCGGTCTCGTTGGCGAGGGCCTGGCGGTTCTGCTCGGCGATGGCGCGCGCCAGGCAGGCGGCGCGTTCCCGGGTGGCGCCGCGTTCCTCGGCAACGAGCGCTACGATCCCGAGCGCGATGAGGCCTCCGAGCAGCGCGGCGAGAGCCCCACGGCTGGGGAGGAGAAGTCCGAGACCCAGCATGGTCAGGCCTCGCTCCGGGAGAGCTGTCCGTCGCTGGTCATGAGCGGCAGGGCAAAATTGTCCGGCTCCGACCCGGCCGGCCAGCGATAGCCGAGTGCACGTTTGCGATCGAACGGTTTGATCGAGACGGCATTGCCCTGGTTGCCGCCCAGCACCATCAGATGGTCGGCCTTGTCCTTGCCGACCACAAAGCCGACATGGCCGGCATGGGGTCCGCGCTCGAACACCACGATGGCGCCGACGGCCGGTGCGCCGAGCTTGATGCCCCAGGTCAGGTAGGACCGCGCCCAGCCGGTGCGGGCGGAGACGATGCCGGCCTCTTCGAGCACGGCGGAGACGAAGGCGGCGCACCAGGGCGTCTCGTCGTCGGAGACGCCCGGAACCCTGGCGGTCTTCCAGAGCCCGACGACCTTGGGATTATGATGGGGGCCGACGATCTCGGCGAGACCGAGATAGGCGCGGGCACGATCAAGCCAATGCATGGATGTCCTTGTGCGGTCAGGGGTGAGGGGCGAGCGCGGAGAGGCGAGCCATTCGGCGCGCAGGGGAAAGCGCATCTGGGAAGCCTCCGGGGATGGGCCGGCAGTCCCGGTCTCGACCGTCAGCCCTGCGGGCGGGCGAGTTCGATCCGCGTGACGAAGCCGCGGGCGCGGTCGAGGGCGTGGGTGACGGACTTGGCGGTGTAGGTGCGGTCGATATCGGGATGCAGGCCGCTGACGACTACGGGAGCCCCGGCCTGCGCACTGGCCAAGCCGTCGATCTCGACCGTTCCGCCGCCCTTCTCGTGTTCCTGGTCCTTGCCCTCGGCCATGGCCGCGTCACCGGCCTCGCCCTCGTCGGCGCGAGAATGACGAATGCTCTGCCGGGTCGAGCCCGTCCCGCCGGTGACCGTGATGGTCTTTTCCAGCCACTTGGCCTGAGCCGGGTCGTACCAGCGGCCATTGACCTCGGCGAAGGGCGGGCGGCCGGCATCGGGGGCGAGGTCCCAGGAGATGACGTTGACGCCGTAGGTGACGGAGAACGGCGACAGGGCCTGGCCGCTGGCGGAAAGACCGGCGCCTTTGGGAACGATGACGCCCTGGGTGCCGACCACCTTGAAGAGGCCGCCGACCTCGCGCGCAACGCGTCGGCCCCAGCCGATGGCGCTCTCGCCATCCATGGCCCAATAGGGCCGCGTGATCGAACCGAGGCTCGCGTGAACCTCGATTGTCAGGCCGCCGGCCGTGCCGAAGTCTGCGGCCGCGTCCTTCAGGCTGGCCCCGTCCTTGTGACGGGTCTTCGGGCTCTTGGCGTCGGAGGTCGTGTCGAGAGACGTGCAGCGGATCTCGATCGACCGGCCGCCGCCGCGGTCGCCCCGCGAACGGGCGGTCTCGACGAAGCCGGTGAAGACCAGGGTCACACCGCGAGGCTCGGCGCCGAGCGCGATGGTGACGGGCGTGCCCTTCGGAGGCAGTGCGAAGGCCGGCATGGGCGGCACGGTGCCGGGGATTGTGTCGGAGAGCAGGATCGTGGCCGTGTCGGCATCGGCCTCCTCGTTGAGGACGACCTCGACCCGCATCAGATAGGGGGCGATCCGGTCGTCGACCGAGACGCCACCGAGCGTGATTGCGTAGCGGGCGCGCGACCAGGCGAGGTTTGCCATTGAGGCCTCCGTCAGTCGACCAGCCGCAGGGGTGGAATCGTGCGCGCCCGCTCGAGCTCGCCGACCTCAGGGATGACGATGCGGGTACCGACGACGAGTTCGTCGCTCGCCTGCGCCAGATCGGGATTGGCCTCCAGGGTTCGCTCCACCAGACCCGGCACCAAGCCGCCTGCGACCTTGAACACCAGCCGCTCGAGCGTGATCCCGCGGGCGCGGACCGTGACGACCGGCATGGTGCTGCCTCCGGCGGGTCTTGCTTCAGAGAGCTGGCCCGTCTTGGCGAGACAGACCTCAGAGCGACAGCAGCGCCGCTAGGTGCCCGGCCGCACTCGGCTGGTCGCAGGCCATGCATTCGATCTCGAAGGTGACCTGTCCGGGCCGGCCCCGGCCGTCGAGATGGGTGGCCTCGGCGCGGATATTGGTCATGACGACCCAACCGAGAAGCCGGCCGTCGCCGCGCAGCAGGAGCTGGGGCATGCCGGTGCGCATCAGGGCAACGAGACTGCGCACCGCCTCGCCGCCGCCGAGATGATCGGGGAACAGCGCCCCGCGGATCGTGAAGCGGTCGTCGCCGGCGCCGACATGCTCGAACGGCTTGCGGCTGCCGATGATGTCCTTGCGGGCAAAATCCTCGGTCGCCTCCTCACCGAGGGTGTCGGCATTGACGACAAGGTCGAACGCGAAGGGGCCGATCGACATCAGCATCAGCGCCGCCCGCCATCGTCACCATAGTTGCCAGGCGGCGCGAAGCCGCCATTGAAGCCCGAGGGTGCCTCCACGCGCGGACGGATCACCGGATGGACGGCATCGAAGGCGGCCTGGATGCGAGCCGCGATGGCCTTGGCTTCGGCGACCGCCGCCTCGCCATTCTGCCGGATCGTCTCCGGCAGACCCCGCGTCGGATCGTCGAGCGGCGCGACGGGCATCGTCGGCAAGACGGTACCCGACCAAGGAGCTCGACGCTGCTCAGGCGTCGGCTTGCGGATCGGCAGCCGGTCGGTCGGCGGGGCCGGCGGCTTCGGGATGTCGAGCGGACCAGCATCGTCGAGCGAACCATAAGGCTGGAGACCGGGGAGACGGCCGCCGATCTCGGTGGACTGCCGCATCGACTTCAGTCGGGCGATCTCGGCCTGGAGCGCCATCATGTCGGCGACCGCCTGCTCCCGCATGCGGGCGATCTCGGCCGGTATCGTCCGGCCACGGTACTTCTCGTCGATCCGCTTGGCCGTCGTCTCGAAGACGCCGATCATCTGCTTCAGCCGCGCCTCTTTGGTGGCGACCTCGTTGTCCATTCGAGCGTCGATCCGGTCCTGGACGGCGCCGAGCACACCGCCACGCTCGCCGCCGAGAAAGCGCAGTGGATCTTCGACCGCCTTGGCGAGGTCCCGCACGCCGTCGCGGATGCGGCCCTCGCCCAGCGCGCCGATCGAGCGGCCGAGATGGTCGAAGCTCGTCGCCGCGCTCTCGGCCGCGCTGCCGAGGCCGGAGAGCAGGCTTGAGACGCCGGCGCTGTCGGCGAGCCGGCCGAGCGAGCGCAGCGCCGTGTCCCAGGCATCCGTCAGCCGCTTCAGCCCGGCGGCCGCATCGCCGGAGACCTGGCCGAGATCCTTCAGCGTCGTGCCGTCCACGGAGCGCAGCGCATGCCCGAGCCGCTGGAGTTCGCCGCGCTGCGCCAGGAGGGCCCGCATGCCACGGGCGAACTCCATATCCTGGAAGAGCTGCGGCAGCTTCGAGAGGTCACCCTTCAAGGCGCGGGTCGAGAGATCCAGGAACACCTCCAGGAGGTCGCGGCCCTCCTGGCGAGCCTTGGTCATCTCCTTGCGCAGATCGACACCCATCTTGGAGAACTTCTTCGCGGTCTCCTCCGATTCCATCTTGGCGAAGATGTTGTTGGCCGACGCCGCGGCCTCCTCGGCCGAGCCGGTCTGCGCGCGGATCACCTGCAGCATGGCAACCATCTTGCGCAGGCCCTCGGTGCCCGACATTCCGATGGCGGCGGCGGCCGGGGCGAGGCTCGGCAGATAGCGGGCCATGTCCTTCAGCTCGAACTTGCCGGCCTTGCCGCCGGCCACAAGAATGTCGAAGGCCTGCTGCATCGACTTGGCGGGGATCTTCAGCGAGGTCCCAAGCGCATCGGCCGAGTTGGCGATATCGACGATCTCGGCCCCGGCGGCCTGGGCGGTGCGAGCGACGGACGGCAGGAACGCCATGGCGTCGGGCAGCGAGCGGCCGGCGGCGACCAGCGCCTCAACGCCGCCCAGGACCTCGGACTGGGTCAGACCGACCTCGCGTGCTGTCGCCTTCAGCTGCGGTCGTGCCCGCGCGATCATGCCGGCGGTTGCGTCTGCGGTGAGGCCGACGCGGGTCAGGCGACGCTCGAAGTCGGCAAAGCGGCGATAGCCGTCAAAAGCGGTAGAGCCGGCCGCATAGCCCCCAATGGCGCCGGCCAGCATCCGGCTGCTCCCAGCCAGGACGGTGCCGGCAGCGCCGACACCGGCGACGAGGCCTGCGCCAGACCCGCTTCCAATCCCACTCCCAGGTCCACCACCGAGCGTTCGGCGGCCCTGGGCCTTGCGGGCCGTCGCGTCGAGCTCATGCAAGTCCCGTCGCATGCGGGCGGCCGGGCCGCTGACCTGGTTCAGGAGCTGCATGGTCAGGGTGGAGCGGATGTCACCCATGCCGGTCATCCATGCTCGATGCCCTCCATGGAGACGCCGACGAGGTCGACGAGGCGGTCGGCGCGGGCCGTGGGCAGAACGGTCTCGTCGTCGTCGAGATCGGTCGGGCTGGCGGGAATGCGCGGAGCTGCTTCCGACGCCACGGAGGCCACACTAGCTTCCGGGTCGGTTGCGATCAGCGGAGCACTGTTGGGGACCGGCAGGAAATCGGGCGGCAGGAGGGCCCTGGCGGCTTCCAACGCTGCCTCCACATCGGGCCAGCGGAGGAGGCCGACTTGGTCTTGGTCGAGGTCCGACATCGCCGCCAGGATCTCGCGCGGGCCGACGCCGTCGAGACCGCGCAAGGCCTCCAGATCGTCGAGTGTCGGCGGTACCAGGTCAATGTGCGCAATGCGGCGACGGCCGAGCCGGAGTGGGTAGGCGAGAGCCACGCTGATACGCGGCGCTGTCGTGTCGTAGGTCGGCTCATGCCGCGGGGCGGGATGGAGCACCATCACGCCAGCCCCAGATACTGTCGGCGCGTCGCCCACTCGTCGATACCGAAGCGGCGGACGACGGCGCGGAAGAAGTCGACCAGGAACCATTCCTCGCCGCCGATCACGAGCCGGTAGTAGGTCACGTCGGCGAGCATGTGGTCGTGACCCATCTCCTTCGACGGCCCGAACTCGTCCGGCGTCATGGTGCCGAGCGAGCCGCGGAACTTGGCGACGCATTCCAGTTCGGCGCCGTCGGACTTCCGCCGGATCGAGCCGCGCATGGTGATGGTCTCGACGCGGCCGGAGCCGATGGCCGCGGCGCGATAGGCCTCGCGGTCGAAGCCGGCGAGCTTGAACTTCGGCTCGAGCGGCTTGATCGAGCCCATGTTCCACTTGACGCCCATCGGCGCGCCACCGGCCTGATGCTCGACGGTGACGAAGTCGACGCCCGGAAGGGTCGCGTTCTGGACGACCAGATGCTTGGACTTCGATGGGTCGTGCTTGCCGATGAAGACATTGGCGGTCTCCAGAAGAAGGACATCAGACATTTGGGATATCTCCAAACAATCCCAATTCTGAACGAATCGTGATTGAAATAAATTCAAGGTTGCGAATTTTTGGAACAAATATAATACGAATCATGATCACCCCTCGACCAGGACGCCGGCCTGCCCGGAGAGGGCCGCGATGAGGTCGTCGATGGCCTGGACGTAGGGCCGCGACAGCAGGGTGGCCTTCCGGAACACGGGCGCCTCCTCGAACTTGGCCTCGATGAAGATGTGACCGGTCCTGAGGTCCGAGGGGTTGTTGAGGTTCGGATCGAAGCGGCAGGCATAGCCGAGGATCTCACCGCGGGCTTCCGCGATGCGGAGCACGTCCTCGACCGTGTCGACGATGGTCTCGATCGTCTGGCGGGTCAGCCGGAAGCGGCCAAAATAGCTGCGGAAGGTGCGGATCACGGTGAGCTCGATGAAGTCGCGCCCGCGCACCTTATGCATCTGGCTCCAGATCGGCTCGGAGCCGATGGTCTCGAACGCGAAGGAGACGAAGCCCCCCTCGGCGGCGGCGAAGTCGTCGCCGGCTTCACCGCGCACGAGCGGGCCGATCTGGCGGGCGAGAAGCTGTTGGGCCTCGACGCTGTCGTCGAGCCAGGAGAACTCGATGGCGCGAGTCGGCGCGACGATGCCGGTGACGGGCTGGTTCAGGATCGGGTTGAACGGCCGGCCGTCGGCCTGGAAGTCGCGGCGAATGTGCAGGCCGATCTGGATTGCGGCCTGATCGGTCGCGACCACGTCGCCCGCCGTGTTCGTGACCAGAACGCCGGGCGTGACGATGCCGATGCGCTCGGAGGCATGGAGTTCGCGGAAGTCGAGGTCACCCTGCTCGGAGATGCCGGGCGCCTGGATGTAGGCGATGCCAAGGAATGCGTTGAGCACGGCCGGCAGGGCGGCGACGATCGGGTTGGCCATGCGCGCAACAGTGACGGTGACGACAGCCGGGGTCTCGGGCGTGCCGCCGGTCAGCGTGAGCGGATAGGTGCCGGGCATGAAGCCCTCACCAGGATCCGTGATGGTAAGACCGGTGACGGCGCCAGCGGTCAGCGTGACAGTTGCGGCAAAGCCTGTACCGGCTCCGGCCCCAACGGGCAGCGATGCCGTCGGCACCGTATCATAGCCGGCACCCGCCGCAGTCACGACATAGCCGGTGACGCCGACTTGAGTCCGGCTGGCCCAGCCGCCCGGAATGTGGATCAGGCGCGGGTAGGCGCCGACATCCGGTCCGCCGCGCTTGAAGGCATGGATCCCGGACCGGGCGGCGGCATTGCCGACGATGCCGGCGATGGTTGCATCGTCATCGTCCCCCTCGGCCGTGCGCACGACGATGATCTGGGCCCCGGTCTGGGTGCGGCCGAGTTGAGCATTGATCAGGCCGATGGCCCGGCCCATGTCGCCGTCGGGATCGATCATGCGTGCGGTGGCATCGGTCGATTGGAAGCGGACGCAGGTGTCGAGCGGAAAGCGAGCTGCGAAGGCCTCGGTCGACGTGGCTGCTGCTTTCTCGAACGGACCGATCAGGCCTGCGACCGACATAACGGCATAGGATGGCGGCGCCGGCTCGTTGGCCTCGCGTTGGATGGACAGGCCGACGGTCACGGACATGGGGGTATCTCTCCGAAACAAGCAGCCCGCCGCGGCTAAACCGGGCGGGCGAGGAAGGCTGGGATTCGGACACGGTGCCGCGCTACAGGCCGCCGGCGAGACGAAACAGGTCGTCGACCTCGGACACCGTCATGCCGCGGGCAAGCCGGACGGCCTCGACCAGCAGGTGATCGCGGCGGAACTCAACGGCACCGCTGACCAGCATGGTGGCCGGAAAGCGCTCGGGCTCTGGAAGCGCGTCGATGACGACCTGCAGGGCGGTAGGAATGTCGCCGGTGCGCACCGCCGCGAGAGCCTCGGCCTCAGTGATGAGGCTGGAGATCGCGAGAGCGTGGAAAAACTGCCGATCTGAGACGACCGCAGGGACGGGACCGGGCGTTGGAGACGGTGGCGAAAACACCCCATCGTCATAGACCCAGCCGATCTCGGCCGTGCCGTTGTCCAGCACGAGCAAGGCGCCCGGCAGGCTGTTCGGGCCGTCGGCCAGGATCGTGTTCACGACCCGGCCGGCTTCGACGACGTGGTAGCGTGGCATGGGCCGGCCTCCTCGCAACAGGCTTCAGAACACGATGACGTGGATCTCGCCCCGGGCACCGGCTCCGGAGGTCGTGCTGTCGCCGGCGCCACCGCCGCCCGGGGCGATACCGTCCTTCGCGGTGGACGAGCCGCCATTGCCGCCGAACTTCGAGACCCCACCGAGGCCGGAGCGGGCGGAGCCGCCGGCGCCGCCCCATTCGCTGTTGCCGCCATTGCGGTCGTTCTCGGCGCCGGCCCCGGCGCCGCCGCCGAAGTGCGAGGCGGCGCCATGGCCGGAGGCGCCGGTGGCACCACCGAACAGGGTATCGCCGGAAGCCCCAGTGCCGAGGCCGCCCGTGGCACCGGACGCAGCCCCGCGGACGCCACCACCGCCGCCCCCGGGAGAGTTCGAGCCGGTCTGCGTGCCGCCGGCGCCGCCGTGGCAGGTGAGGAAGGTCCCGAAGGTGCTGTCGCCGCCGGCCTGGCCGGCCTGGTTGCTGGTTCTCGGGCCTCCGCCGGCCGCGATCGTGACCGGCACGGTAGCGGGGAGATCGCCGAGGCGAAGCCAGACCCAGTTGAAGGCGCCGCCACCCCCGCCGCTGCGATCCTGGGCGGTGCCGCTCGAGCGCGCGCCGGACCCGCCACCACCCCAGCCACGCGCAAGGACGGGCGTATCGTCGGACTTGCCTGACGGCTTGGTCCAGGTGCCGCTCGTGGTGAAAAGCTGGACGTCGAGGGCTGAACTGATGCCGAGGGTGGTGCGTGCTGTGGCGGCGTCGCCGTCATCAAGGAGGCTGCGCGCGAAAGCCGTGAACGGCGTCAGCGCGGCCGAACCGGCTCCGATCCCGGTCAGATAGGCCAGGCGGTCGGCCGCCGGGGTCAGGCCAGCGATCGCCTGGATGATGGTGGGCTTCGACGTGACCTCGGTCCAGGCGACATCGCCCCAGGCCTCGGATGCGGCGGTGGCGCCGGCCTTCAGGACCTTGCCGCTGTTGGTCGTGCCAGTCGCCGGGACGTGGCGATTGCCATCGCCGCTCGGATGCAAATAGGCGTTCGCGTTGGCGGCAATGCCGTCGAGCTTGGTCTTGTCGGCCGTGGAAAGGAAACCGGCGGTGGCGGCCGTGGCGTCGGCATGGGCATGGGAGGACGCGGCCGCCCCGAGCGTCGTGCGGGCCGTGGCCGCGTCCACGTCGTCGATTAGACTGCGGCCGAAAGCGGTCAGCGGCGTCAAGGCCGCTGTGCTCGCGCCATCGTAATAGGCCAGACGATCGGCCGCTGCGGTCAGAGTTCCGATGGCGGACAGGGCGGCCGGGACACCGGTCAACTCCGACCAGATGACCCAGTCCCAGCTGTAGGCCCCGGCGGTACCGGACGCCTTCAGAACCTTGCCGGCATTCGTCGTCCCATTGGCGGGTACATGCCGCGCGCCGTCGCCGGTCGGATGCGTGTAGGCGTTGGCGCCGACCTCGATGCCGTCGAGCTTGGTCTTGTCGGTCCCCGACAGGAAGCCCGAGGCGCCGCCGGGGACCGCATGGGCATGGCCGTGGCCGGCAGCGGCGGCGCCGATGGTGGTGAGAATCGCTGCTCCATCGGCATCGTCGAGGATCGTGCGCGCGAAGGCCGAGACGGTCATGAAGGCGCCGGAGGCCGGCCCGGTGTAGTACCAGACCCTGTCGGCTGCGGCCGTGCCGCCAGCCAGCGCCGCGATCGTGCCCGGCACGCCCGAGGTCAGCGTCGTCCAGGCGTGCTCGTGGCTCGTCGCCGCAGCCCCGAGCGTCGTGCGCGCTGCGGCTGCGTCCGCATCGTCGAGAAGGCCGAGCATGAAGCCCGACAGGACAGCGGTGTCGAGCTTGGCGGCCACCGCTGCGGCCATGGCCGCCAGGACAGCCTGAACGCGGGTCTGACCGAGAATGCTCGGACTGACGACGACCTGGGATCCGGCATAGTCGCCGTCGGCGGGCGCCACGCCACCGGTGCGGCCGTTGAAGGATGAGACCGCCGAGGTCGCGGGCACATAGGCGACGCCCCAGGCCAATCCGTCGAACCGGCGCAGCTCCTTGGCGGATGTGTTCCAGTAGAAGTCGCCTTCCTCGACCGGAGCGCCATTCGGCTTCGTCGTGGGGTTTGCCGACCCCGGTGGCAGGACATGCTGGGCGAGGTCGAGCAGGGCCGCCAGATGCGCGTCGGCAATCGCTTCGGATGACGCGGCACCTGTCGCCGCAGCCTCAGCATCCGATCGAGCGGCTTCCGCACCTGCGCGCGCGATCGAGGCATTGTCGGCATGGCCCTGCGCCTCGTCGCGGGCCGCCTCCGCCTCGGCTCGCGTGACCTCCGCGGCTGCCGCCGATCCGGCCGCCTCCTGGGCCGCCGCCGCATAGTCGGTGCCCGAGACGGCGATGATGGTCCAGTCGGCATGGGTGCCGGAGCCGGTCAGGCGATCGACCTCAATCGTCATGAGGCCCGCGGCGCGATCGTAGGCGACCCGCTGGCCGGCCATGAAGATCGAGGGGTCACCGGTCTTCATCACGCCGACGAAGCCTGCGGGCGTAAAGCGAGCACGGTCGGCCTCGGCGACGACCAGGGTCAGGGTTCCGATTGCCACCTCGGCAACCGTGGTCGACGTGGCCTCGAACAGAAGGCCGACATCGGTCAGGACGCGCAGACGATCGAAGGCATCGGTGAGCTTCACCTGATTGTAGGCAAGCACCGTCTCCAGGATGGTCGCCTTGATCGCCTCCAGGCTGAGAACCCGGCCTTCCTGGTCGGTCAGGCGATCGTTCAGGTCGCGGGCCAGGAAGGTGAGCAGGTCCTCCGGCGACAGCCCGTCGCCGCGCGCCGCCCCGTCGATCGCGGCACGATACTGAGACCAGCGATCGGCCATGTCAGAGCCGCTCCGCCGCCAGGATGGCGTCGTCCGGATGGCGCTCGAGAGCGGAGCCCAGCACGATGGCCGGCGCGCCGGCGCGGATCGTCAGAGCGCCGACCCGGACCGGCTCGGCAAAGCGGACGCGATAGTGCGCTTGCGGATCGAAGCGCGGGGACGCTGCCGCCGGCGCCGCAGCCGGCGCCGTCGTAGTGGACCTGCGGGCCATGAGGATATCTCCAGTACCGCGATATGGTGACGGTCGGGCTTCTCCTAACCGGAGACCCGCTTGGCTGAAGCGCCGCCATCAGCACCTTGTGTGAAAACGATCAGCGGGGATCAGGCCGCGGCGTGATCCCACCGCTCAGCGACGCGGTACTCGACCGCCGGATCGCTGATCGTCATCTCGGTGCGGATCTTGTAGCTGGCGATCTCGCCCGCGGAAAAATCGAAGCTCGCGACATAGTCGATGCGGCCGTCCGAGCGTGTCGTGAAGCTCTGCGCCGCGGCGGTCTTGGTCGTGCCATAGCCGGCCCCGTGCAGGAGCTTGACGGCGTGACCGTGCTGGGCATCGTCGTAGCCGTCGAGGACCTGGCGGACCGTCACGGCCGGCGTGGTGCCGGCGGCAAGGGTTCTGGCGGTCGAGATGTGGACGCCGAACAGCGCGGCCTTGGTGGCCGTGACCCTGCTCTTGGCGAGCACGATGCCGACCGCATCGTCCTTGGTGGCGTTCCAAAGCATGCGCAGGGGCACGAGGTTCGGACTGCCGGCGAAGAGGGCAGCATCCTCGGCTCCGATGGAGCGCCAGACGCCGGCGATCTGCGCCTGCACGTCGAAGTCGACCGCGTCGGGCCAGATGGCGGTGGCGGTGAAGTCCATCGCGTCGATGCCGCCCGCCCGGGCGATCGAGGTCAGTTCCACGATGGTCAACTGCTGGGGGAAGGTCGCGAAGACGAGGCGCAGATTGAGGTCGGCGGCCAGAATGCCCGACCAGTAGACATCGTCGGTCGCCGTGAAGGCCGTGCCGTTGGTGAGTTCGTTCACGTCCGACGCCCAGACCTTGTGGGCCCCCGCCGATTGCAGCACGACGGCATAGCGGACACCTCGGGCCAGATGGGCCGGCGGCAGCACGATCCGGTTCCAGCCGAGCGTCAGAGCCGCATAGGCGACCGTCACGGTCTCCAGCGTCCGGGTGAGGTCCGGTGTGCCGTCCTCGCGACAGCCGCTTAAGCTCACACGCAGGTCGCCGCTGGTGGCGAGTTCGGCGATGTTGATGCCGACCGCGGTCAGCCAGCCGGCCTGGGCGTTGAGGACGGTTTGGGCGATGGTGGCGCCGGAGACGGAGGTGGTCGTCTCGCCATGGTCCCAATAGCCGTCAAAATCCTCGATCGTGATCCAGAGACCCCACTGGGTGTTCTTGAGCTTGCGCCAGCGGTAGCGGCGGATGTCGATCTCGAACCAGGTATCGGTCGCCGGGTCGAGCAGGCGGACCATACCTTGGGTCTTGGCGATGGTGTCGGCGAGGCCGCCGTGGCGGGTCTTCCACCACTTGAACGCGATCGACTGGGTCTGCTTCGTCTGGGTCCGGGTCACCACCGGATAGGTGGCGAGCGCGAGCTTCTGCTTCTCGCTGGCGACCTCCAGCCGCGTCATCTCGGTCCAGGCCGGCAGCATGACGCCGTTGGCGCCGACCTTGACGCGGCTGTCGACCGGATTGAGCAGGGTCATGATCTGGGACGTTGGAGCGGGCGCGGGCAGGTGCAGGCCGGCCGCGACCCGCGCATTGTAGGCGCCGTGGGTGGTGTCGCTTTCGTCCTCGGTGGCAAAACTGTCATAGCCCCAGGCCGAGGCGTCGTCGGGGATCTCCAACTTCTCGCGGATGATGAGCAGGGCCTGCTCGATCCGGTCGACATCGCTCTGACCGGCAAGGCCCGAGACGGTGCGGGCGAGACCGGCGAGATCGGTGCGCAGCGTCGCGATGAGGCCGGCCTGCAGAGCCTGCTGCGCCTGCAGCACCGTGATGGCCGCGACCGCATCCTGCAGGTTCGGGGCAATCTGGGAGGTTTGCTGGACGGGGGCGTCGACGATACCGGTCGACGACAGGGTGATGAGCGCCAAGAGGGCATAGTCGACTGCGACCGTCGGGGGCAGCGGTGCGAGGCTCTCGGCGCCCTCGACGATGCCGATCTGCACTTTGCGGGTGACGCGGGTCGCGACCGTGTTGGCGACCGAGGCACGGGTGGTGGCGTCGGTCAGGAAGCGGCGCGGGTCGCTCTCGGTCGTCACCTCCGCACCGCTCGCCACGATGGCGATGATCTTGCGGTTGGCACCGGCCGGCAGGTGCGGGGCAAGGTTCAAAGACAGGGCCGTATCGAGCCGGTAGGCTTGGCCGGCCGTGAAGAAGCGGCCTGTGCCGACCTGCGCCTCGTTGGCCGAGACCTTCGTGACCGCGAGGCCCTTGTAGTAGACCGCGCGGACCAGCAGGTTGGCGACGACGGCATCGACGGAGACACGCACGGCCTCCTGCAGGGCGTTCAGATCGACCGGCGGCACGCCCTGCCGCTGCTGGAAGGGGATGCGCTGTTCCATCGGGATCAAGTCCTTGCGGTCAGGCGAAGAGCTCGCGCAGCGCGGTCATCTCGCGCAGGCTTTTGCGGCTGCGATGGTTGCCGTCGATCAGGATACGGTCGCGTCGGCTCTTTGCGGTGTCGATGGCGGCGCAGATCTCGGCGAGTGCTGCGAACTCGTCCTCGATCAGGTAGCCCAGCGCATCGTCGTCGCCCGGCACGTCGCCGAGGAAAAGCCCGAGCGGATGCGACGGCTCCAAGCGGTCGACGGTGAGCTCAGCCTCAAACGGCGGCATGCCGAGACGGTCGACACCGAGGAACGAGAAGGCCGGTCCGTGGGTCTCCGGGACATCCGGATCGACGAGGCGCCAGCTGTCGACGTATGCGGTTAGGACTTCAGCCTCGTCGGCGAGATAGCCGAGCGGTTCGGCCGACCCGAGGCCGTCGATCACATCACCGGCGCATTCGTCCAGGAACCAAGTCGCCGGGGCGGGGCTCTCGGGATAGAGCCGAACCGGATCGACATCGACGACATCGCGGCCGATCACGGTCGGGCCGGCGAAGTCGGCGAACGTCTGCCGGCCGCGGCGGATCAGGACGGCGTAGGCCCGATCCGTGGTGAGCACAAAGGCGCAACCGTCCTCGTCGCCGATGAAGCCGGGATCGGGATCGCCAACGGCATCGTCGAGCGCCAGGAACCAGTACGGGTCGGACGGCTGCGGGACATGCAGCCGCTCGACATCGGCGATGATGCCAATGCGCGGCCCGTCCTCGCCGAGCGGCTCGATCGCAAGCCGGGTCTCTCGGCCCTCCATGATCAGGACGGCTTCGGCGCCGGTGAGTGGCTGATCCTCGGCTTCGAGGCAGAACAGAGCGCCGATCGTCACATCCGGCTCGTCGTCGTCGAGGAAGACCTCCAGCGGCCCCATCGAGACCTCGCCGTCGGCGATGCCCTCGGCGGGATCATCCAAGGCGCCGGCCTGGTCGGCCGAGCCTCTGCGCATCCAATGCCGGATCTGGATCTCCGGCAGTCGCGAGAGCCAGGCGGCGCGGCCAAACCCGTCCTCCTCGTCGAGAAAGAAGAGGTCAGGCGGGGTGCGGACCGCGACGATGTGGGCATCGACCAGCCCGAGATAGGCCTCAATGCCGCCGAGCGTGCCCTTCAGCCGGTGCAGTTCGATGGCGCGGGCGATGACCTCGCGGTTGCGGGTCACGGGCCAGGTCTCGATCCAGAGATCGACGGAATATACGGTCGCGAGCCAGGGCAGCAGCCGTTCCGCGCAGCGCGCGGGGTCGAAGCAGGCAGCAAGATCGTCCCACGGAATGGCATCGCGGGCCCCGGCCGAGACGAGTGATAGCGCACGTTCCACGGCTGTCGCGCTCGGCGGCAGCAGGTCGAAGCCGGTATGGCGCCCGGCAAACGACGCGCCCTCAGCCATGCAGTCGTTCCACGACGGTCACGGCGACGCTGGTGCACCAAGGGGCTGCATAAGGGCTGCGGGCGATCGAAGTGACCGGGCTCATGACCGACACCATCACCGCACCAGCCGCATAACCCGCCGTTGCCAGCGCGGCGAGCGGGACCTCCCCGCCGGCGCGATAACGCTCCGCAGTGATCGTGCCGAGCCGGGCGACAATATCGGTGCGAACCGCAGCCGGATCGGGTCCAGGCAGGATCTCGGCGGTGAGCGCAACCGCGTAAGGTTCGAGGGTGGCCGCCAGGACCGAGACCTGATCGGTCAGCGGTCGAACCGTCTTGGCGTTGAGCGCGGCCGAGACAGCCGCCAGGGTCTCGGTCGCAATCGGCTGGCCATCGGGAGCGGTCAGCACCACGTCGACGCTGCCGGGCTGGCCATGCTCGTCCGGACCGACGCAGCGCACGTCCCAGGCACCCGGCCAGGCCGTCAGCGCGGCGAACACATAGGCGTCCTCCGATCCTGCGGCCGGCGCGCCGAAGGCCGCGAAGTATCGGAGCCGCAACACGTCGTCCGCCTCCAGGACGGCCGGGGATGATGCTGTCGCCGGGGCGAATTCCTGCCGCACGATCCCGGCGCGGAGCGCAATGTGGTCGAGATCGGTCCCGCGCGCGAAGGCCGGCAGCAGCGCCCGAAAGCCCTCATTCAGGCGATGCCGGTCGAGCATCTCGCGGTAGGTGTCGACCCGCTGCAGACGTACGAGCGGGTCCGTCTCCAGGCCCAGCACGTCGACCGCCGGCAGTTCCTCCTGCAATCGCGCTAGACGCTCGACCAACAAGGCCTCGAAGTCGATGTCGAGCAGCACGGCCGGCCGGATCGCCTGAAGCCGTGACAGGTCCAGGCGGGTCGACAGGAACCGTGTCATTGACTGTCCCTACCCAGTGATGGCCGGGCCGCCACGGACCGTCGGCACGAGATCGAGGCTGCGGCGGCCGGCGGAGGTCAGGTCGCCACGATGGGCGCGCGGCAGGTAGTCGCCCTCGGCGATCCAGCCGGTCGAGCCGGTGCGGTCGGTGGAAAGTTGCTGGATCGCTGATGGCCGCAGGTTCGGCACGAACATGAGCAGCGCGACGCCCACCGCCCAACGGAAGCGCTGCGCGGTTCGCAGGTTGGCGAGTTCCCCGAAGAGCTGCCGGGCATTCGAGCCGACGTGTGGCCGCATCACCTCTTCGAAGTAGGCGGTGGTCAGGACACGCGTCGCCGACTGCACGACCCAAGGCCAGCCGGTGATCAGTCGGCCGGTTACGGCATCCATGCCGGTCGGCTCGTTGCCGGTGAGCGGCGGTGGAGGGATAGCGGCGACGCCTGCTGCCTCAGAGTGACGGCCGGAGGCTCGGAGCCTGGCGCGCAGAGCGTCGCGGTCGACGGTCGGCATGGCGCATTCACTCCGGCACGCCGGTTCGGTCGGGACCGGGCATCGAATCGATGTGGCGGTGGGTGTCGCCGATCTCCTTGGCGTTGTGCTTCACCGAGGAGCCATCGATCTGCACCTTGTCGGTAGTGAGCTTGAGGCCTTCGCCGGTCAGCTCGAAGGTCGAGCCGCCGGCGACGATGGTCGCCTTCGGGACCGTGATCTTCATCTCGCCGGGCAGGATCTCGATCCTGAAATCGCCGTAGGTGGCAGTGGGGTCGGGGCCCTGTCCGGGCGACTGTGCCTGATCCGACCAGGTCATTGGCAACGCGACGGACTGGCGGAGGTCGCCGGAGGGCGAGACCAGCGTCATGTTCTGCCCGACCACCGGCGGCGCGTGGACCTTCATACCCGTCGAGGGCCCAGCGATCTGGCCATACGGGATCCAGGGCGAGAGGAACTCCTGGTCGCCGTCCGGCGCGATGGTCAGGCGAGCGAGCCCCTTCGCCGTGTCGACCTCTTTCACCGAGCCGTGCCGCACCATGCCGGCGACGCGCCGTTCGAGCGCCTGGATCCGCTGCACGGCTTCGAGCCAGTCCATCAGTCCGCCTCAATCCAGTCCGCGGGTGCGAGCTCACGAGCGCGTTCCTCGTCGATCGCATCGGCAGCGCCGCCGCCTTGGAGTAGTTCGACCGTGCCGGTGAACGCCGCCTCGGCGTCCGGCATGACGAGGACATGCGGTGTTATGCCCAGGGCTTCGGCGCTATGCCGGGCGAGACCGAGCCGCGCTGCGGCGACCTGCCAGGATCCGAAGCCTTGCGGCTTGGTGATCTCCGCCTCGATCAGATCGGCGAGGGCCCTGTACTCGGCCACTTCCGGCTCCTCAGCATCGAGGGCTCTCAGTGCCGCGATGAACTGGCCCCAGACGCTGTCTCCGGTCGGGATCGATCCGACATCCGGATCGGAGACCGGATGGATGTCGAAGATGATCTGCCGGGCGGCATAGCGCTCGCCGTCGACCGCACCGCCGCGTAAGAGGCGGACGCCATTGAGTTCCATGCGAAAGCGCCGCCAGAGGTCGCCCCAGGTCGGGTCGGACGACAGTGCCCGCATGACCTGCCGGGATAGGATGTCCATGGTCCATTCGAGACCTCGGTCGGTTGGCGGCACGCCGACGACGGTGGACCCGTCCTCGGCGAGCGCTCGGACCCCGACAGCGATTTCGACAACGAGAAGAAGCCGATCGACAGCCGCGAGCAGCGACGCACCCCGGCCCTTCGGCTCACCGGAGGCCTCGTCGACCGCGATGGTGATGAACGGCTGCGTCTCGGCCTGGATGATCACGTCGATCGGCTCGAGCTTCGACTCGTAGACGCAGTCGCCGGCCCAGGTCGCACCGCGCAGCGCCAGAAAGGTGCAGGCGCGGATGGCGAGGGCAGCGAGGCTCAAGGCGCGGCCTCCTTCGTCAGCTGCAGCGTGACCGCGCCGAGATCGTCAAGGTCGACCTGGGTGACACGGTAGCGGGCCGGGCCCGGCCGATCGGTCAGCACAATCATGTCGCCCTGGATCGGCAGGTAGCCGAGCCTGCCGATCTCGGCCGCGGTCACCGTCGCCCAGGTGCCGGCGAGCAGCAACCGCGTGGGACCGAGGGTATTAGCGCCGCCTTTGCGATCAGCGAAGAGCGCCCGATCCTCCGGTGCGATTGAGATCACGGCACGGATCGTCGCTGAAGCGCGATCGGGATCCGCGGTCGCTGTGGCATTGCGGGTAACCTTCATCGGGAGGACAAGCACCGCCTCGCCGAAGGCGCGCTCGACCGCCCGCCCGGCGAGTCGATCAAGGAGGACGCGAATAGTCATCAACGCCAACCTGCCCTGTGCAGCGCATGAATTAACCGTTGGAGGACCAGTTCAAATTGCGATCGTAAGCCGCCTTGGCACGCTAGCCATTTGTTGCCGGAAAGCACCACTGGCTCCTTGAACGAGCATAGAAAAAATTCTTGATTCATGATTTATTTCAATATGCTGGATCGTGCCCAACTTTGATGTTCAAGGGCCATTTTGATAATATTGGGCATGAAATTCGAGGAGACTCTGATGACAGCCCAGATACCAGACAAACTCATTCATCGAGGTGAATTGCTCGATGTCGCCGATACATTGCTCTGGCCGGTTCTGAGGCGATGGCCAAAACGGAAGCGACCCTGCGGCGACTTCTATTCGACATCTTGTTGGCGCGGCTATATCGCCACCTGGGAAATCGTAGGAAAACGTCTCTTCCTGGTCGACTTAGAGTTCTTGATGAAGAGTTCCGACCAAGATGAAGACTTCGTCATGGACTGGCGGAGTGTGGGGCTTAAGCGCGTATTCCCGAAGTCTGACGGCCCGATCTTCGCTCAATGGGTGACCGACTTCGTGCGGTGCTCAGAGGGCGAATTGCTTCGCTATGTCCACCATGGCTTTGGCAGCGAGTACGAAAGAGATCGATTTTTTCAAATTGATGAAGGCATTGTACGCGAGGAGCTCCTGCGCCTGAATCCACCGCCGCCGGTCCTCTACTCAATAGGGGAAGACGGAACACGAACCTGTGTTTCGGACTGGCGCGAAGGAGAGGTCATCGAGGATCCTTGCGCTGGTGACCCGGTTCCGACCCAAAAGCGAGTCTGGGGTGCTGGCGGCTAAGGGCAAAAGACTCGATGCTGACCCCAAGTACGGAAGCGACATCGTCAAAATGATCCGTTCAGGCGAACGAGGCCGGTCGCCGACGGATTGGCGGCCGCCGCGACGGCGACGCCGATCAGGGTGTTGGAGGTATTGACGGTCGTGCAGACCTTGGCGGCATCGTCCCAATAAACCTTGGCGCCGACCGTCCAAGCCTGCGCGCTGGTCTTGGCGAGTTCGAACACGCCGCAGGCGGCCGCCTCGACGGTTGCTCCGGAGAGCGCCGGGCTGGTCGCCACGCCGAAGATGGCGCCGACCAGGAGGCCGGCGCCGGCGGCGACGTCGTAGGGCGCCGCAAGGGTGATGATCTCACCCCGCTGGACGAAGTTCTTCATGAGAGGGCTCCTCGGGCGTTGGGCGTGAAGGGGTGCGGGATCACGCGCCGGCGTTCCTGTAGAGCCCGCGGAAGTCGGCGGCCTCGGCCGCAAAGTCGTGCCGGCACTTGATCTTCATGCCGTCGACATCGAAGCCCATCTCGGATTCCACATAAGGTCCCGACTGACCGGTCATGGTGGCGTAGACGACCGTGTCGACACGGTCGCTGGCGAGAAGCCACTGGGTGGCCGAGCCGTTGACGTTGATCCCAAGGTCGTCGGCCTTCTTGATGCCGAGCGAGAGGCGGGATTCCACGATCGGGGTCAGCGAGCGAATGAACTCCGGCACGACGTTGGCGGTCTGCTGGGCGTTGATCGGCGTCAGGATCTGGGCCGCGGTGAACTCCAGTTCGGGCGGGATCAGGAGGAAGCGGGGCGTGAGGTTCAGGACGGTCTTCTTGTCGAGATCGGTCTGCAGCCCCATGGCGGAGCGGCCCTTGTTGATCGCCTCGGCCGAGAGGGCGGCGGCCGGGTTGGCGAGATTGCCGTGGGTTGCGTGGAAGAGGGTGGTTCCGTCCGACTTAAGGACCGGGTTCGCCAGGAGCTTCCCCCAGACGAGGTCGGATTCGAGCGTGGCGGCCGACTGCCCGAACTCGGCCGGGATCGACCGGAAAGCGCCGAGGTCGTCGTTGATGATCATCTGGCGCGTCATGGCGACGATGATGCCGTAGGTCTGCAGCCCGATCGTCTCCTCGCTCTCGGCAACGACTCCCTGGCGGTACTCGCCATGCTCGCCGAGCCGCTTCAGCTGCGGGGCGAGCCCCTTGCGCAGGATATGGGCGAGCTTGAAGTCGGGCAGCGTGATCTGTCGGGTGAAGGGACGAAAGGTCTGCGGGGCTACGTCATAGGCCGCGCGGAGCTCCTTGTTGACGACGGCCGAGAGCAGGAAGGGGAAGTCCGAACTGGTCATGGCGCGGCGCGCGATGTCGTCGGCCTTCATGCGCCGGGTGGATTCGCCGCGCCATTCCAGGCACTCGGCCGCCATGCCCAGCGTGGTGAGACCGAGGAACTGGCGGGCGGCGTCCGAGAGGGTGGCTTCGCGGGAGCCGAGACCGCGAGCGAACAGATAGTCGATCGCGGCGGCCCGGCGGGTCTCGGTTTCGTCCAGGCCGATGCGGACGGTCGAGCGGATCGCCGTCGTCGCTTCCGCGTCGAAGAGCCGATCGAGAAGAGCGGTCCGGAAGGCATCGATTGTCGTGCCGGCCGCAACATGGTCGGCGCCGAAGCTCGGCAGGGCGTGGCGGCTCGCGAGCGCGGTGATGGCGGCCACACGCTCGCGCTCGGCGCGGACGGCGGCCTCGGTCGCGGCGCGGACGGCGGCTTCCTGCGAGCGTACATTCGTCTCGGCGGTGGGATCGGCCGTCGGGGTGTCGCCGCGCGGTCCGTCGGCGATGGTCTCGGGATCCATCGAGGTCTCCTTGGGTGGTGCCGGGGCGGCGGAAGAACGAGGAGGGGTGCTGGGAGCGGCACCCGTCGCAGGCAGAGGCGAAGCCGATCGCACGAAGGCATTGGCGTCGGCCTGGACGGAGACGAGCGAGACCTCGAGCAGGGCCCAGCGTGTGGCGGTCCAGTCTTCGCGGCCGGTAGTCTCGTCGACGGCCGTGATCTGCCATCTGTCGACGCGGTAGCCGACCGAGATGCCGGTCAGTTCGCCGCGCTCGATCTGGCCCGCGGCCTCGTTGGCCTCCGGGGTCTCGGCCAGGCGGATCACCCCAACGAGGCTGTCGCCTTCGATCCAGGCGCGCTCGACGATGCCGAGCACGGCGCGGCGATCGTTGGAGCGGTGGTGGTCGAGAAAGCGGACCTGGCCGGTCTCCAGGCGGGCGAGGTCGATCGCGTCCGGTGTGATCGCGAGGATCTCATTGCCGAACCAGCGCCGAACGGGCGCGGCGGTGGTGAAGACCGCCTCGAAGGTCCGGGCCTCGGCATCGAAGCTGCCCGGCTTCAGCCGGACACTCTCGACCAGTGCAATCCGTGCCGCCGCGACCTGTGTCGGCGCCAGCCGCTGCTCGCGGCCGAGCATGGTGTCGCCGGCGACACCCGCCGGCATCGCACGCTCCAACTCATCATGCATGGTGTTCCTCAGGTCTTGGGCTGACCGGATCCGACCGCTTGCTCGGGCGCGGCGCTTTGCGCCTCGCTCACCTGCAGGACGCCGGACTTCGCGACCTTGCGCGGATCGCTGTCGAGCACGATGCCGGCCGCATCGACCGCGGCGTTGAAGGCTACGATCTCGGCCAGCACATCGTCGGGGTTCCGGCCGCGCTCGTGCACGATCTCGGCATGCGAGCGAGTGCCGGCACGCATGTCGAGGAGATCGGCCATGGCCTGTTTGAACGGATCGACCGCGGGCATGCGCGGCGGCGACCACTCGACCGCGACCGTCGCGGTCGGGATCAGGCCGGCGTCGTAGGCCGCCCCGCAGAACCAGGCCCAGACCCGCTCGCAGAACATCGGGATCAGGATCTGCCACTGCACCTGCTCCATCAGGCGGTAGAACTCCTGCATGCCGAGCCGGCCGGAGATGTAGGAGACATGGGCGAGGTCGCCGGAGATCAGCTCATAGGGCACCCGGAAGCCGGCCGCGATCGCCTGGAGTGAGACGCGCTTGTAGGCCTCGAAGGACCCGGTCGCGACCGGCGAATGGAACTTGATGTCCTGCCCGCCATGCAGGTTCAGGAACATGCCGGGCTCGAAGCGTTCGACCCGGAAGCCGGATCCGTCGAAGATGCCGAACTGGCGCTCCTCGTCCGCGCCGACGGTGCCGCCGAGGCGAGGCTCTGGATCCTCGCCGGTCACGACCCCGACCGTGCAGGCCTCGATCTGCTTCCTCATGACCTCGGCCTCCTCGTAGGTGCCGAGGTCCTTCAAGGGCGCCATCGCGGCGACGCCCCAAGGCTCACCACGATCCTGGTCGCGGCGGAGCTCGAAGACATGGGCGATATCGTCGGCGGGCACGCGTGACGAGCGCCCGCCCTTCGGCAGCGTCGAGACCGGCCGCATCGCGCCCGGATGAACCGAGAAGAGCCAATAGCCGGTCGGGCGCTCAAAAGTGTCCTGCTCGACGCCTTGGACGGCGTTGACCCCGTTGCCGAGGTCGCCATCCTTGGCGCTGTCGAGGTGGTCGGCCTCGATGACCTGCAGCTGCAACGGCACCGGCAGCCCGTCGGAGAGCCGCCGCGACCGGCGGCGGACCAGGACCTCGCCGGCTTCGATGAACTCGCGACAGACCAGGGTTTGCAGACCGTAGAAGTCGAGCCGGCCCTTGGAATGGCAGACCTTGGTCCAGGCATCGAACAGGGCGTCGACCTTGCGGTCGAGGCGTTTGTTGCCGGACTTGGCGCGCGGCATGATGCCGGAGCCGACAGCGTGGACCACGATGGTCGAGACCGCCTTGGCGGCGTGCGGATTGTTGCGCACGAGATCGCGCATGCGGTCCCGCAAGCTCGGCAGCGCGAGCGCCAGTTCGGCATTGGCGGACGTGCCACGCGGGTTCCAGCCGGCCGAGCGCCGGCCAATGTCGGCCCCGGCATAGGTGCGGAGCATCGCCTCGAAGGCGTGACGCTCGCGCAGGCGCCGCCGCCCGGCCGCCGGCGCAACGAAGCCGATGACGCGGTCGAGCCAGGTCGCCGGCATCAGGACCGGCCGGAATGGACGGCAGCGAGAATCGCCTTGCGGCGGACGCCGCCGGCTTGGAGCCCGCGCAGAAAGTCGAGGCGCTTGCGCAGGTCGTCGTAGGAGGCATAGGCGACCTCCTTCTCGACGCCGTTGACCCGCGAACGAACCTTGAGCGCGCCGCTGGCGATCGCCTCGCGCAAGGCCGCGATCTCTTCGTCAATCGTGGCCACGGCTACCTCCTAGCGATCGAGCCAGCCGCCGCGCCGGACCCTGGCCGGTCGGATCCAGCCGTCGGGTCGAACCGGCTTCGGCGCGCTGGCGTTGCGAGCGGCCGCGGGCAGATCCGGACGGACCTCTGCGGCCGCGGGCTCGGCGGGGGGCGGTGGGGACCGACCGGCGGCCGCTTCCGCGTCCGCCACCGCGCGGGCGATCTGGTCGGCGGTGGCGTTCAGCTTGAAGCCGAGGGCGAAGAGCCCGTGCAGCGCCGCATAGGCATAGACCCGGCAGTCCAGCGCCTCGTTGCGAGCATGATCGGGCTTCCAGAAGAAAGGCACCGGAAAGCCGCGGATGAACTTCGTCCGCTTCACCTCCGCGGTCAGCTGCTCGAAATAGCCGGCGTCGCGATCGGCCGGGAAGTGGCACGCGCCGGCACCGGCGAACTCCGGCCCGGTCCGCGCCAGGCGCTTGGTGATCACGTCCTTCGCCGCATGCACGCCGACCGAATAGAGATCGATCTTGCCCTTGTTGGTGCGGCCGGGTCGCTTCGGCCAGATCGGGGCTCGATAGTCGCTCGCGCCCTTGATGCCCCAGACCCGCCGCTTCTGGCGCGGCTTGACGAACTCGTAAGCCGCGATCGTGTTGTGGCCGCCGGTGTCGACGCATACGGCCGAGAGCGCCATGCCGTCCGGCGCGCCGAGATGCGGCCAGCGCTGCAGAAGGACGCTATCGAGCTCGTCCCACAGCGCCGGTGCCGACGGATCGCCGGGAATGACCCGGAAGTCGATCGACCAGGATTCCTCGTCGCGGCCCCAACCGACCACCTCGAGCTCGATGCGGTCCGGCTGGACGTCGACGCCGGCGATCAGGCAAGCGACCTTGGCCGGGAGGACCGGAAGGCGGTCTCCCTCGACCTGAAGGTAGTCTTCCCGGACCTCCATCAGGCCCGCGGCATCGACGCGCTCGCCGGAGGCGTCCTCCCACTCCTCGCCCAGCACCGTATTGACGAAGGGCTGCAGCAGCGCCGGGTCGGCGCGGTTGTCGTCGCCGAAGGCGGCGCGGAACTCCGTCGCGCAGTCGCCCCAGGACTTCCACGGCGAGTACAGGCTCGACAGGTGATACGAGCGAAGCCCCGCCCGCTTCGGCTCGGCGGTCGGCACCCAGGCGCCGCCGGCAATCAGATCGGACTTCCGGTGTTCGGCATGCTCGTGACCGCAGGACCGACAGGCGAACACCGCCGCCTCCGGCGCGCCGTCCGGCCAGCGGATCCCCGACCAGACGATCGGTTGGCGCTCCCCACATTGGTCACATGCGACGTGGAACCAGCGCCGGTCGCCCTCCCGGAACGCTTTGCCGATCCGCGAAAACCCCTTCACGCTCGGGGTCGACAGCATGAAGATCTTGCGCCGCAGGAACGTGTCCGAGCGCTTGATCGCCAGCGTGACCGGATCGCCCTCGTCGTCGACATTGGCCGGATAGGCGTCGACCTCGTCGAGCACCAGGTAGCGGATCGGCGAGGACCGAAGCGCAGAGGCCGAGTTGGCGCCGGTCAGGATCAGGACGCCGCCGAGATACTCCTTCGAGAACATCGTGTTCGAGGCGTCGCGCGAGCGGGCCGGCGGGATGCGCTCCTGCAGGACCGGGCTCGCCTCGATCATCGGATCGAGCCGGGTCTTGGAGATGCGCTTCACGGTCTCGACCGTCGGCATCACATAGAGCGCCGGACCGGGGGCATGGTGGATGGCGTAGCCGATGAAGTTGAGCCCGGCCTCCGACATGCCGACCTGCGCGCCCTTCATCACCACCACGGTCTCGACCGTCGAGTAGCTCGACAGCGCGTCCATGATCTCGCGCAGGTACGGCGTTCGGTCCGTGCGCCAGAGCCCCGGCTCGGCCGAGGCCTTCGAGCTCAGGACCCGATGCTCGTCGGCCCATTCCGAGACCGTCACCGCGGCGTCCGGGCGACTCTCCTCGCAGAGCACCGTCAGCGCCCAGTCGTGGTCGGTCAGCATAGAGATAGAGAGGCCATGGCGCTCCGGCACGTGCCGTGCTGCCGGTCCGACGCATCCATCGGCGTTCCTTTTATTACCCGTTTTGGGGGCCGCAATCAGAACGTTGAATTGTGAAAATCAACACCGTTCAATTGGATACTCAATTAAATATAGAGTGTTATCAGTGTCATGGATAATTTTTATGTAAATTTTATTTAAATCGCATCAAATATCCTTATTATATATTAATACTTAGAATCCCATAACAACTGTGGGTCAATCGATGTACTTGCCGATGCTCATTACATTCATGGTTCAGATGGAACCATGCGAGTCGAGTCAGGCATGCCATGCCCAAGTCGCCCAAGACCATGCGAAACCGTAAACGGACACCGCCTGCCACAAGGCGGGCCTGGAAAAGGTTCGTGCGCCGGCACCTGATCGACGACGCACCTCCCGATCTCGACGAAGTCGAAGCCATCATCGACAAGTCGCCGCGCACTCCGACAGATCGGTTCCTGACGCTCCTTGTCTTTCTCCTCTCGATCGCCGTGTGGCTTCCGATCTTTGCGCTGTTCGTCGCCTCAAACTGGTGAGGCGGCGCGCTTCCAAATGAACGTCGTTTGCCTTCGTTGGCCTCAAGCCGACCCTGATCGAGAGGCGCGCTCCATGTGTTCCCTGTTGGTTCGACTGCCTTCGATCCGTCGAAAGCAGGTGGCCTGCTCTTCGAGAATATGGCACGCAACAAGCACACCATCGCGGAGCGCCCCAAGACCCCTGAGGATGCCTCGACTACGACCAGAGATTATCTATTATCGAAGTCGATAGCAGAGGCTTACGTCTGAATGTCGGGTTCCTGGCGGAAGGCACGGAGTAGTTCTTTCGGCAAGTTGATGTCGGCGACGATGTAGCCGCCGCTTTCGCTCCGATGGAGGTGTCCTGCTTTGGTCAGCACAGCAAGCCGGCGACGCGTGGTCTGATAGGGCATCTGAATGAACGCTGCGACGGCTTGCGCGGGTGCAGGGTAAAGAACCTTATATCTATAATTGATTTCGACGACCGCCAACACAATCAGAATGTCGTCAAACTCCAATCCATGAGTAGCGCGCAGTCGATTGAATGTAAGGATGAAGCGCTTGACCTGCTCCACCAGCCCTAGCATATCCTTTAAATCGTAATCAGCCATGATTCGACCGCAAATTTATCTTTGAATTATAAATGTATAAAAAATATAATCCGAAAAGGAGGGTTACTACTCACTGAAACGCCTCACTCCGAACAATCTGCAGTGTTTTTCGACAGACTCTCTGATCTTCCAGCCTTCGGTAAACATTGAAAATTTGTCCGGTTTGGCGGAACCCTCTCTTCCCTCCCGCCGATGGATCGCCCGCTGCTCCACCGTCCACATTCCAAATCACCACTCAGATGGTCTCGGTATCGGCGAATTACACTACCTTGCCGGGTGCAATGACCTTTCGGGTCTGGCTCTGAGCGGTCGGCTGCCCTCCTAGGGTCAACGGCGTCGCGCCAGGCACATCTGCCGCATATCGTTCCCCCGGATGAAGGGCCCAGCGGCCGTTGAAAGTGTACCGAAGATCGGCGTCGCGGATGAAACTACACCGTCCAAAGCATAGGCTGTGCTGATCCGGGTCCCGGATGAACGCGCAGTTCGCCTCGGCTGCGCTCATCCCGACCATCATCTTGAAAAACGACCGCCGGATCAAAGGGGTGCCTCCTGGCTTGTCTGAGGCTCTCGTAAGGATGCGGCGCGTGAGGACGGGTGGTTAGAGAGTAATAATCCTCAAATTAGGCTATATAGCCGATATCGAGCGCATCATCCTCAATAGCTGAATTTATTCTTTTTTTTCAACACTGGATTGATAAGATCAAATTAGATCGAAATCCGAGAGGGTACGGCGGTTTCTCGGCCGCCGGTGGCTGATCTAAGGCTTCCTCCAACGAACCTTGGCCGCTGCACGCTCCCAGGCGTCAGCGGCCATGCCATTTTTGGAAAGGCTCGAACTCCCATCGATCATAACGAAATCAGTCTGGCAGTGTCGGCTTGGCGTTGGCGATCTCGTCGAGTTGCAGGCGGACGAACCGATCCAGGCTCGCCATCAAGCTCTTAGGTTCGCAGCCGACCTCCGCGGCGATCTGCTGGCCGTAGCGGTTGGGGAAGTTGACCCACTTGTCGCGGATAAGGCGGGCGAAGGCGGTCAGGCTGCGCCGAACTTCGTCGCGGTTGACCGTCTCGGCCTTCACCTGCCGCAGCTCTTCCTGCAGCAGCTGGACCTGCAACGCCTTCTCGGCGGTCTTCAACTGGTCGAACTTGGCTACAGCGGACGCCGAGGCCTCCGGCGTTGACGCCGTCATCGGCCGGCCACCGCGGACTTTGCTTGGGTCGCGCGTCGCGTGCCAGCGCTCGACCTGGGTCATCTCGTCGATCGTGCCGTCGGACGACAGCACCACGCGGCCGGACTTGATGCCCTTCCGGATCGCTTCGTGGCTGACGCCGACACGCTTGGCGAAGTCACCGATCGAGAGACCCATCGATGTCCTCGCGATCGGCCTCAGATCATGGGGTGATGTGATCGACGACTTCGATCATTTGCCTTGGCTTCGGTCAAATAGAACGCATTACTCCGTCACGACCGGAGGACATGACGATGCTGAAGCGCAAGGACAACACCAGGGCCCTGGCCGCCTTCCTGGCCAAGAAGCAACAGATCGACGCGATGCTTCAGCGGATCGTCGCGCTCAGCGAAGATCACTTCCAGGTCTCGCCCGACGACGTCACCTGGGGCCATGTCGGATCGCTCGAAGACTACGCCGCCCTCCTGAAGCGCATCACCGACAATGCCTTCCACGAAGGCGAATATGCCGACTGAGCAAGGGCTCCAACATCCTGACGGCCCCGCCCCCTTGCGGGGCTCGCACCCGTAGCGGCGCCGCGATGGTCGTGGCGCCCAGACGACGGGAGACCGACATGGCCAAACTCACCGACACCCAGCTTCTGGTTCTCAGTTCCGCGTCGCAACGGAGTTCGCTTAACCTCCTGCCGATGCCCAATCATCTGAAGGGAGGGGCCATCCCGAAGGTGCTGCACGTGCTCCTGACCAGCGGACTGGTGGTGGAAGTCGAAGCGGTCGAGGACGAACCGGTCTGGCGGCGCATGGACGACGGTCGCGAGACGAGGCTGATCCTCACGAATGACGGCCTCGCGGTCCTCGGCATCGAGCCTGTCACCTCGCCGGACGCTGCGCTACAGGCAGGCGGCGGGGGCGATGTCGCCGTTCCGGTCACGACGCCCGAGCCCGAAGCGCCGGTCGCGCCCACAGGTGCCAACGGCGCGCCGGTCCGCAAGTCCCGCACCGGGACCAAGCAGGCGAAGCTCATCACCATGCTGAAGGCGCCCGCCGGCGCCGCCATCGCCGAGATCGTCGAGGCGACTGGATGGAGGGCGCATACGGCGAGAGGCTTTCTTGCAGGCGCGCTGAAGAAGAAGCTCGGGCTTGATCTCACGTCCGAGAAGGAGGCCGAGAGGGGTCGCGTGTATCGTCTGATCGACCGCAAGGCCTGACCTACGTCTCCAGCCGATCCCATCGACGGCGCCGCCCCGACCGGGCGGCGCTTTGCCTTTCACGGCTCGGCGAGCGCGGCGCGCACCATGGCGATGGTCACGCCGAACTCCTTGACGATGGCATTCGGTTTGAGGCCGGCCTTGGCGGCCGCGCGGATCAGCCGCGCCTTCGCGGGCGTGAGGCCTTCGACCGTGGGCACCTTGCGACGGTAAGTCGTCGAACCTTCAGATACGGCTGAGGACGCAGGCTGCGTCTCCGTCGATTGTCCTGGGGCATGGCTCGGCATCCGGCGTTGCGCTTCCCGCGCGACCGCTTCGCTCAGGCGTTGGAACGCCTCGTCGTCGAGAGCCTGCATCGCACCGTCAAGGTCGTCGGGCAGCAGCGCGACGCCGATGCGCGGACGAACCGGCGGAGCGTCTCCTGACGCGGTCGGCGGAGCCGGGGCGCTCGGCGGATGTTCAGGCTCGGCGGGCGGTCGCGGCATGCGGCAAGGTTGCCCGCCGCACCGCGGCCCAGCAAGGGAGTGCGGCGGTCAACTTCGGCAGAGTCGCTCGAAAAGGCGCCGCATCAGATAGGCCCTTGCCAAACTGATGATCGTGAAGATGGCGCTGAGGCCCAAGGCATCGTTGAGCCGCGCCGGAAGGTGGAACCACGGAAAGACGACAATCTGGGTCAGGACCGCGAGCCAGTAGCCGACCAGGACGTTGGCGACGGCCTCGACCAGCGACATGGTCCGCGATTGCCTCATGCCGCGCTCCTTGTCTCGGGCGGCGCCTCATTCAGGCGCTCTGCCTTGACCGCGTCGAACGTCCGGCCATCCCCGTCAAGCGTGACTGTCTTCCCCGTGAACGCCTGCCAGCGGCTGACGATTACGTCGCAGAAGGTCTCCGAGAGTTCGAGCCCAAAAACCCGTCGGCCGGTCTTCTCCCCGGCGATCAGCTGCGAGCCCGAGCCGGAGAAGGGCTCGTAACAGACCTCGCCCGGTGCGGTGTGCAGTTCCATGGGCACCGTGAAGATGCGGACCGGCTTCGACGTCGGATGCTCGCGCGTCTCGATCTCGCTCGACGGGATCGACCAGACCGTCGTCGGCCAGTTCTCGAAGCCCTCGCGGTTGATCCGCGGCTTCTTGGCCTTGCGCCAGCCGAACAGGCACGGCTCGTGCGCCCAGAGAAGCACCGACCGCGTCAGCACCGGGCGGCTCTTCGCCCAGATGATCTGCTGGTGGTGCAGCACCTCGAACTTAGTCCAGCAGGCCTCCAGCATGGCCTGGCGCCGGGAGGCGTGCCAGCAGTACCAGGCGGCGTCCTCGGCGATCGCATGCTCGATCGCGGTCGCCATGAAGGCCTCGTAGAACTGCGGCCCCTGGGACGAGTCGTCCCAGTGTTTCTGCTCGATGTATTCCTCCGACCAATCCTTGTTGGCGATCTTCTTCGCCTTGGGCGTCGCGCCCTTCTTGGTCGGGTGGTTGGTGCCGTCGTAGTCGACGAGATAGGGCGGATCGGTCGCGAACAGGGCGGCGCGCTGGCCGGCCATGACCCTGGTCACGTCGGCCGCGTCGGTGGAATCGCCGCACAGAAGCCGATGCGCGCCAAGGAGCCAGAGGTCGCCGCGCCGGGTGACCGGCGTCTTCGGCGCCTCCGGGATGGCGTCCTCGTCGGTGTGGCCGGTCTCGGTCGCTGTGGCGGCGGCGATCAGCTCGTTGATCTCGGCTTCGGAGAAGCCGGTGACGGCGGCCTCGAAACCCTCGTCGATCAGCGCCTGCAGTTCGACGGCGAGCAGCTCGTCGTCCCAGCCGGCGTTCAGCGCCAGCTTGTTGTCGGCGATGACCAGCGCGCGCTTCTGCGTCTCGGACAAGCCGGCGAGCGTGATGGTCGGCACCTCGGCCATGCCGAGTTGGCGGGCCGCCAGAAGCCGGCCGTGCCCGGCGATGATGCCGCCGTCGTCGTCGATCAGGATCGGGTTGGTCCAGCCGAACTCTCGGATCGAAGCCGCGATCTGTGCGACCTGCTCGTCGGAATGGGTGCGGGCGTTGCGGGCGTAGGGGAGCAGCGAGCCGACCGGCCGATACGCGATCTGCAGGTCAGACATGGTAGGGTCCTCGGCGACAGCGGCGGGTCTGCAGGGTTCCAACCCAAATCGGCCATTTCCAACCCAAACGGCTCCAACCCAAAATCTGGGTTGGATTCGGTGCCGCAAGTGAGATCAGAGACTTAGAGAGACCTATCGGCCATTTCCAACCGTTTCCAACCCAAACCCATAGGAGCCGCTAGCGGATTCTCGGGCTGCGCGCGCCCCCGCGGGCAAGGGGGTGCCGTAAGGACCCAAGGTCTCTACCAGACGCTGTACCCGCGCTCTGCAGCTACGGGACCGTGACGATCGTGCGTCAGCGCGGGAGCCGCGCGGGGCTTGGGCTCGGGGATCACCTCGATGGTGCTGACAAAAGAGAACCCGCCCCGGAGAGCGAGATCGGAAGTATTGAGGCTGGGGATTCTCGGGCCGTCATGGCGTCTTCAGACGCACTTTCCTGCCATGAATGAATCCTAGAGTTACGATGGAAAGTCCGCAAGCCAGAAACGGATCGGGGCGTGTCCATTTCGGCTAAGCGACTGTTCGGACATGCATTACGGCAAGATGCGCGCCAGTCGCTTCCCGATTTGCAGGTCCATCTCGCGCGGCGCGGTCGCCTCGAACGCGGTAAGGGTCGCGACCTTGACGATCTCCTTGGCGACCGACGGGCCGAACAGCTTTCGCGTCCGCGTCGAGCCCGGCAGACGGGCCTTGTAGGTTCCGTCCGCGGCGACGAACGAGCGCTTGAAGTTGTGCGCCACGCGCCAGGGCCGCGCGGTGACGAAGCCGATGTCGGACGGCGGCAGCGGCCCGAACCGGCCGGCTGCGTCGCGAGGCTGGTCGCGCCAGGTCCGGCCCTTTGCACGGCTCCCGCGGACGGGGAACTCGATGATCGGCAGCCCCTTGCCGCGGCCTTCGATCACGTAGGTCATCGGGCCGGGGATGAATGAGCGGGTCGCGGCGACGATCGTGCCGTAGCGCTTCGTGCCCATCTGCTGGTGCAGGCTCTTGCGAACCACCGTCCGGGTCTTGTCGCCGGCGGCGCGCACGCTGTCGTGCAGCGCGCGTCCGAGCCGGTCGGGCGAGGCGAGCAGCGTCGCCGCGGACAACATGCTGGCGACGCCGCGCCCGTCGTAGGTGACGACGATCGAAGCGGCCATCCGATGCTCATGGGCTTGGTGAGGGGATGGTCCGGAGGTGTCGTGACCCACTTCCGGACCATGGGAGAATCCTAGAGTTACGTCGGAGAGGCTGCAAGACGGAAACTGAAGTGCCCTTGTCGTTTTCCGTCAAGGCATTGTTTCAGCTAGCGGTTCTGCTCCATCGTAGCGCTCATTCGGCTGTTGCCACGCGACCGGCTCGCCAACACCCCGAGCGCGGCCACCAGGATCCCCTGCGCCGCCTCATGCCGGACGGCCCGTCCACCCCAGCCCTGACGCATCGACCACTCCCTGAGCGACGATTGCAGCCCGACCACGTGCCAGACGCAGGAGCCGGCTGGCGAGCCCATGCCACCGAGCGCGTCAAGCGCCCGGAACACATGCTCGCGCGCGCCGATCTGACGATCGCTCATGGAGCCGACGCCTGTGCCGGGCGCGTGGACGAGAACGAGCGATGCCGACGGCATGCGATCGAAGCTCGCGACCGTGAAGGCGGCCTGGAAGTCGCGGGCGGCGCTCAGCATGTCGGCATCGATCGTGCCGGCCTCGAACATGCGGCCGAGCGTGTCGACCACGCGGTGGTGGACGACCCGGACGCCGTCCGGATCGATCTCGACGACTTCGCGGGTCGTGAGCCGAGTTGAGGGCTTGGCGGGCCGGTCGATGGTAGCGCGGGCCTTCCGCTTCGACTTTGCGCTCATCGCCTTGCCTCCCGCGTGCCGTAGAGCTTCTCGCCGATCGTGCGGACGAGTTCGCGGTCGGCCCAGCCGAGCCGCGGATCATCGAGCGCGACCACCAGGAGCCGGTGGTCGTGCCAACTGGCGGTCTTGATCGGCTCGGCCCCGGCGGTGGTCGGGACCATTCGCCCGAGCGCGCAGCGCGGCTCGCGGGGACCGCCGGGGAGGGGCCGGGTCATCGCACGCCTCCCTCGGTCTCGGTCGCCCAGATCAGGATGGCAATGGCGTCCGCCTCGTTGTCGTCGGCCGGGACAAAGCCATGAGCGCGCACCGCCGCGGTGACGGCGGCCTTGTCGGCGTTGCCCTTGCCGGTGATATGCCGTTTGATCGTGCCGACCGGGACACCCTGGTAGGCGATCGTGTGCGTCTCGCACCAGGCGGTCAGGGTGGCGAGGAAGCCTCCGTAGATGTGGGCGGCATCGGTCCCGGCGTGCCGACGCACCTCTTCGAAATGGACCGCCGAGATCCCACGGGCCTGGGCTTCGATCTGGTCGAGCCAAGCCTTGAAGCGCAGGTAGCGCATGCCGCCGCCGTCGTAGCGGCTCGGGCGGAACGACACGGTGCCGCTGGCGATGTGGCCATCGGGGGTGCGCAAGGCCCAGCCGGTCGTAGTGCCGAGGTCGAGGGCCAGGATCGGGCCATCGGCGTGATCGACGATTTGTGCCGCGGCCGGCCTTGCGCTGGCGGTGGGCAAGGTCAGAGTCTTCGAAGCCATGCTGGTCTCCGTCATCGGGGGTCGGTGGTGGTGGAGGACGGCGGCAGCCCTGTGCTTGGCGGTACTGGCTGCCGTCGTCCGATCAATTCGCACTTGAGTTCGCTGTCACCACGTATGGGAGGATGGCCAATCCTGGGGGATGGCCCTCCCATACGTAGTATGGGGGTTTCACACCTAACTGTTCCTGGTCCCTCAATTCATTGAATGTACTCGCACATTATGAGTGAGGATCAGTTCGGACATGATTTGCCGACCTAACACTTGTTCTGCCGTAACCCTTTGACTTTGCTAGGTTCGGGTGGTGCGCGCTCATATGGGTTAGGCCGCACTCATATGAAGTGGGTCGGGTTCGGAGCCCTGCGGATAGACCCAGATCTCCGGGTTTTCGACCTCCAGGCAGAGGCCCGACTGCGGGCACTTAAAGTGGCTCGGCGAGACCGGAATGGCGCCCTCGGTGATCTCGCCGGTGAGCGGGTTGTGGTGCTCCGAGCCCGGCCCAAATGTCATGCCTTGCACGCACAGATAGCCAAACCGAGATCGGGTGATCGGATACCCGAATCGCGAAGGATCGCGCAGGAACTTGATGAATCCTTTGGTTGCCAGGACACTCAGCCGTTCCCGGATTGTATGTTTGCTGCCGAGCCCAACCTTGTTCTCGAATTTCTCGGCGAATTGCATGGTGGTGTAGAGGCGTTGCTCGGCCGCCTCATCGAGCAGCATGCCGAGGATGACGTCGTGCTTCCTGAGTCGCTCGGCGTCGAGTTTTGCACCAGCCTCCTTCCTAACGAGCCGCTCATTGAGCGGGTTCAGCTCGACCCAGGCGCCGTCGGCCTTGTCGACCAGCTTGGGCTTAAGCGCCGGACCGTTCCTGAGCTCGATCTCCAGCCGGCGGGTGAGGTCCTCCTCGTCGGGCCGATGCAGCAGCAGCCCGGTGGTGTAGAAGCCGCGGAGCGCGCTGGCGCCGGAGAGCGCCTGGAACGGATCCTCGGCGACGAGCTTGCGGTTCATTTTCTTAGTGTGGTGGACGAGAACGATGCCGCTGTCGGGCGCTACGGCCTCGCGCATCCGTTCCACCCGCTCGGTCAGGAAGAACATCATGGCGGCGTTGTCGTTTTCGCTGCCGCCGTCCGGGCCGCCATCGAACAGGTTGCGGATGGGATCGATGCAGAGGATGTCGGGCGGGTTGTCGGGAAAGGCCTCACGGACGGCGTCGGCGGCAAGCGCCACGCCCTGCTCGTCGAGCAGCAGCCGCAGTTTTGGCGTGGCGACGAGGTTATCGCGCGCCGCCGCCATGACGGCCGCGTCGAGCCGGATCGCTTGCAGACGTTCGCGCAGGTAGTGGTACTGGATCTCGGCCTGCAGGTAGAACACCCGGAGAGGCCGCGGCGGCGTGAAGCCGAGGAATGGCCGGCCGGCGGCCATGTGGACGAGCAGGTGGATCAGAAGGTCGCTCTTGCCGACCTTGGGCGCGCCGCCGAGCACCAGCATACCGCCTGGGGTGAGCACGCGCGGTGCGATGATGTCCTCAGGCATCGGCGAGTGGTCGTCGAGGAGTGCTCCGAGCGAGAACACCGGCAGAGTCGGCCGCGGCGGCGCCTCGGCCCGGATCAGCGCCGGCCCGTTGCGGTCGAGGTGCCGGCGCCAGAGCCGTTCCGCTTCCTGCCGGAGCCGCTCCAGCGGCCAGGCCGGCCGCAGCAGGGCGGCGTTGTATTGGCAGATCGCCTCCCAGCCGTCGTCGGGCGTCATCTCGCCGGCGTGGACGCGGCGGATGTAGTGGCCGATCGCGGCGCTGGCGCCCTCGAAGCGGGTCCAGGCATCCTGGCCGCCCTCGTGGACCGGCGTGTTCAGGACCGCGTCGATCGGCGGCTTCGGCCGCGACGGGTCCGGCAATTCCCGCCCGCCATCCGAGAGCGCCGGCATGGCGGCGACACGCTCGGCGAGGTCGTCGAGATGGACCTCGATCCTATTGTGCTCGCGGATGCGAACGACGCGCTGAAAGCCGTTCTTGTGGTAGACGGAGCCGGCGACCCGGATCGGCTGATGAGCGGAATGAAAATGGGTGTCGCCGCCGACCTTGATGGCGATATCGGCGCGAAGGCGGCAGAGCCGCTTCAGGTCGTCGCCAGACGCCGGCTCGGACAGCTTCCACCAGACATGCAGCTTGTCGAGGCCACGGTCGGTGCGCCCGCCGCTCTCCACGATGAGGGTGGGGTCGCCGAGATGATGGACGAGATGGGTGAGCTTGGCGCCGACGTCTCCAGCGTCGAGATCGACCACCACGGTCTGCATCTGCAGGACCTCGGCCGCCCGGGCATGCCCCTGTTCGGCGACGGTGCCGGGGATCACGTAGACGGCGACGCTCTCGCGCCAGGCCCAGGCCGCGAAGGTTGCGAGCTTGTCGAGGCTCGTGCCGTCGGCCTCGATCCAGATGTTGTGCGGCTTGCCGTTGAAGCCCTGGCCCTTGTCGACGAAGCCGCGGATCGGGATCAACCCCTCGCAGTAGCCGAACACGACATCGAGGAAGATCTCGATCTGCTCGCGGTCCGGCTCGACGCCGAACGGGTCAACGATGAGCGGCGCGTCGTTGAAGTCGCGCCAGGGATTGAAGTGGACGAGTTCGCCGGCGGGCGCGGCCGGTGCCTCCTCAGTCGGGACCTCGATCTGATCGTCATTCATGCAGCAAGCCTCCAGCAACGCTGGGCCCAAGGGCACAGGCGGCATTCGTGGAAGTCGGGTTCGCGGGCGATGCGCGGCAGAAGCTCGCCGGCGTCGGTCGCCTGCAGGATGCGGACGGCGCGGTCGCTCATGCGCTGGGCAAGACCGGCGTCGAAGGCGACGCACTCGTGGTGGAGCTCGGCAGTGTCCTTGTTGATGGCGGTGAAGAGCGCCGGGTTCTCGGAGATGCCGGGGACCGCCGGCTCCATGTAGGCCTGGTAGAGGGCGACCTGGGCGGCATAGACCGGCTTCGAGATGGTCACGCCCTTGGCGACCGTCTCGCGCCAATTCCGGGCGTTCATGGTTTTGCATTCCCACAGCGCGGGAACGCCGAGCTTCATGGGCTCCGGCCCGGCGGCGATGATGCCGTCGACATGGCCGCGGATGCGGCCGCGGGCGATGGAGAAGCCGAACTGCTCACCGTCGGGGTAGTTGCCACGGCGGGTGTAGAGATCGAAGCCGGCCGCGCGCAGCCAGCGGATGGCGAGGTCTTCGAGCGCGTGGCCGATGGCGAAGATGCGCAGCGTCTGGCCGGTGAACCCCGCGCCTTCGTCCTTCGGCGCGCCGGCGAACTCGAACTGCAGGGCGCGCTCGCAAGGGTGCCCGAGCCGTGAGCCACCAAGATATTCGCGCCGGGGCTGAGCCGCGTTCTCGGTGACGAGGGCGGCATCGACGGCTGCGTTGACGCGGTCGGCGACCTTGGGGCGATGGTTGAAATCGAGCATCAGAACGGCACCTCCGCGCTCGCCTCGGCGGCCGCGGCCATGGTGGCCAGGGCGTGCTGGAAGCCGCTGACAGCAACTTCGATCAGGGTCAGAACCTGCGGCTCGGAAAGGTCGATCAGCCGGGTCTCCCAGCCGATCTCCTCCATGATCTCGGCCACGGGCCTGAGGGTTGCGGCGACGGCGGCGCGTTCCGGCTCGGTCAGGTCAACCATGGCGGAGGACCTCCGGGCCAAGCGCGTATAGAAGCCCTGACAGGTCATCGAGCAGAACCACGCCCGCGGGCGCGGCCGGCTCGAGGCCCACGGCTCGCGCCAGCCGAAGCCGACCGCCGGTCGACGACAGACGGCGCAGAGCGTGAAACGGGGATGCCAGCGCGCGAGACGCAGCGAAGCGGGATCGGTCGAGGTCGATGACAAGTTCGGTCCTCGTCATGCTGCGCTCCGTTCGCCTGCTGCATCGGCGCCGAATATCAGGGACCGGATGGCCGATTGGTTGAAGGTGAAGGTCAGCAGAGCCGAGGCCCGGTAGCGGGTCAGCCCGTAGTCCGAGCGATAGGTGGCGGGCAGGAAGGCGAGCTGGCGCTCGGTTGGTGGCTGGCGCAGCCAGCTTCGTGACTTGTGGGCGCTCTCGACGGTCTCGTTGGCGTTGAGCCAGTCGTCGGCGGCAGCGAGACAGACGGCGCGCTCACCGGCGGCGATCAGATGAGGCTGCCTGCGCTGCAGGCCGCCGACCCCGTACCAGCGTCCGTTCAGGACGAAGGTCCCCGCCCAGGCATGAAAGCCGTTGGCGACCAGAGCCGTGGCATCGCCGAAGAGATCGGACCACTCGAAGCTCGATCGCTCCAGGAGGTCGATCTCGCTCATGATGAAGTCGCCGAGCGGAACGCCTGGAATGGTGTCGACATCGTTCGCGGTCCAGACGTGACCGCAGAGCGGGCACTCGGTCACCCCGAGCGGTACGACCGCCTCGCAGGACGGGCATTTCTTGATCGGCGCCTCGCCGTCGGGCTCGCGGCCGTCGAGATCGACGTCTTGCTCGAGCGACCCGTGCAGCAGGGTCGATGTCCCGAAGTCGAGGACGATGCAGTCCGACTTGACCAAGCCGGGGTATTCCCGCGGATCGACGGTTCTGAGCCCGCGGCCCACCATCTGGATCATGGTCGACTTGTAGGAACTGGGTCGAAGCAGCACGACACATGACGTCGGCGGGTGGTCCCAGCCCTCTGTCAATACGGCGACGTTGACGACGACCTGAAGTTCGCCCAAGCCGTAGGCGGCGAGCGTCTCGCGCCGCGCGATGTCGTCGAGATCGCCGTGCACGACGCCCGCGGCGACACCGGCGGCCCTGAAGGCGTCGGCGACGTTCTCGGCATGATCGACCGTCGAGCAGAAGACGACGGTCTGGCGGTCGCCCGCCTTCTCGCGCCAATGCCGGACGACTTCATCGGTCACCGGGGATCGGTTCATGATGGCGTCGACCTCGGCCATATCGAAGTCGGCCGCAGTCCGGCGCACCGTCTGGAGGTCGTTCTGGACGCCGACGTCGATGACGAAGGTGCGCGGTCGGATGAGATGACCGGCGCCGATCAGCTCGCCGATGCGGATCTGATCGGCGACATTGGAGAAGACCGCCCGCAAACCCTTTCGGTCGCCGCGGTTGGGCGTGGCGGTCACGCCGAAGAGGCGGACCATCGGGTTGAGTTCGACAGCGCGATCGATGATGCGCCGGTAACTGTCGGCGACAGCGTGATGGGCCTCGTCGATGACCAGGAGGTCGAGCCCTGGCATCGCATCGAGATTGGCTGGGCGGGCGAGCGTCGGCACCATGGCGAAGGTGACCTGGCCGTCCCAGGATTTTTGCCCGGCATCGACGACCGATGTCGGGATGGCGGGGTTGATCCGGGCGAACTTCGCCCGGTTCTGCGCGGTCAGTTCGTCGCGATGCGCCAGCACGCAGGCCTTCGCGTCGCTGCCACCGACGATCTCGCCGGCGACGGCGGAGAGCATGAGCGTCTTGCCGGAATTGTGGGTGATGGTGAAGTCGCCCAGCAAGTAGCGATGATCGCCGTCGACCGTGAAACCGAAGAAATCTCCGACGCCGACTGGATGGACGGTGAAGCCGGTTCGCAGGACGTTCTTCTTCTGCCGCCGCGGCGGTGCCTGCTTGCGAAGAACCCGGGTCGGGATGCGATCGAGATCGCCAGAGACGTGGACCCGAAGGTAAATCTCGCCATTGACCTCCTTCTCGCGCATCGTCGCCAGCAGGCCCACGCTTCGCGCGACGAACACGAAATCCTCGGCCAGCCGGTGCGACTTGCTGCAGTATTCGAAGCAGCCGCGGGTCATCAGATGGCCGTCGGTGTCGATGAGACCGGCGAGCATCGCCAATCGCACCTCGCGCGACCCGAGCCGGTACTCGTCGGGAATGAACTTCTGGCCCGAGAGCTTTCCAAAAAGGCCAAGGTGGCGCAGTTGGTCGACCAGCGCGTTGTGATCGCTGCGATCGTCGAGGAGGTGATAGGTGTTGGCATTGTTGTCTGCGAGCCGGACGCAGCGGACCCGCAATCCCTCGGCCTCGGCGAAGCGATAGATCGCGTCGACGATCTCGATGTCCGGTGTGGTGACGGAGACCGAATGCCGGAGCGAGCCGTCTCCGATGAGGATGCCGAGAAAATAGGGATCGAGCACAGGCGCTGCCCGCTCCGGGAAATCCGTCGGGACGCGGAGGAGCTTGTGCAGGTGGCGGAACGTGTCCGATGCCGCCATCCACTCGCTGACCGGGATGTCGATCAGTTCGCCGCCGCGGTCACGGCATCGTGGTCGGGGCCCGTCCTCGGTCCTGACCAGGGTCAGGATGTGGCCGAGGTTGACGACGAAGGAGTCACCCTTGATGGGCCGGATCTCAACCATCTCGTCGCGCCCACGATGAAGACTGAGGACTCGGCGAGGTGTGGTGCCCGGTCCCATTAGGATGTCGCCCACAGCGATCGTCTCGACTGATCGGACGGAGCCGTCGAACATCAGAATGGGTGTGCCGGGGGCATGGCATCCGGTCGGAGCCACGCCGATCGTGTTGCCGTGTTCGCCGAGCGCCTTCACGCTGCGCTCGACAAACAGCTTCTGTCGCGGCCGGAGCAGCATCGGTCGCCCTCCCTCACCGCGCCCAGGACGGGCGCGTGACGCTGGTGGGGGCCGTGGCGGGCCGAGCCGCCGCGGGGCCGGGAGCCGGGGCCGGCGGCGCCGAGCCACCCGGTGCGGCCGCGGGCAAATGCATCGCCATGGTGGCGCCCATCAGCGCGCCATACTCCTTGTGGTCCGGCATGACGGCGCTGCGGATCTCGTTCTTCTCGTCGCCGTTGGCATCGGTGCCGAGATCGATGCGGGCGACGAACTCCAGCCCGTCGACATCAGCGAAGCCGCCGATGCGCCGCGCGGCCTGCGCTTCCGGGGAATTGTCCTTGTCGGAGATGCCGCGGGCGGAGTTCAGCATGCTGCGGATGAAGCTCCGGCCCATGTTGCCCCAGTCGGGACCCTTGGGACTGTGCAATCCGATGAGCGTGAAGATCTTGCGCCTGATGTAGGGCCCTTCGAGCACCGTGAACTCGCCGTTGAGATAGACGGCGCCGGTCGCGGCACGTGTGGCATAGCCGCCGGTCCAGCCCTGGCTCGGATCATTGAAGCCGCCGGGGCGGATCGACAGCCGCACCTTGGCGAGCGTGCCCTTCGGGATGATGTTGCTATTGCTCTTGGCGTCGTTGAAGTCGTTCCAGGCCGGCATGAGCGTCAGGCTCCTTCGCTGAGATCGTTCGGGGACTGGTTGGGATCGAGGGCAGGCGTGATCGGGAGCGTCCGGCGCGGGCCGGATCGGATCTTCGCCATCAGCCGGCCGAGATGCGGCTCCTCGACCATGTCGAGCCGGCCGCTGCGGTCCTTGGCGGGAAACCCCTGCGGGTTCAGCGTCTGGCAGACGAAGGCCCGATAGGACGCCCCGTCGTCGGCCTTCAGCTCGACCATGCTGACGACCTCGTCGACGATGCCGGGAAGCTCCAGGCCGGTCTTCGAGCCGTCGATCTGGGGCGAGAAGACGCGCCGATTGAAGTCGTCGAGCTTCTCGTCGAGGATCCCGACGAACCAGACGTTCTTCGCCCGGGTGTGCTGCAGGTGGGTCAGCCAGGCGATCATCTCGCGGCTGTGCAGGCCGTAGGCGCCGCGAATGTCGGGCTTGCCGGTCTTGTCGGAGAAAGCCTCGGGCTGGCCGCGGCACCACTGGAAGCAGAGCCGGCCGGCGACGGTGATGGAGTCGACGAAGATCGTCTCGTAGCGATCGAGCACGGCCGGATCGCCAAACTGCTCGGCGACCGCCGCGAAATGCGCCTCGCTGTAGGGCTGGTCGGAGCGGAGCGCCGGATTGGGCCCGCCGATATAGACGGCGAGATCCCGACATTCGCCCCAAGTGCGCGGCCGCAGCGTGTCGCCCGGCCAGCCCTCGATGGCGAGGTCGCCGGCTTCCAGATCGATGAACAGCGTCGAGGTGGGATCGAGGGATAGGAGCAGCGAGGTCTTGCCGATGCCGCTCTTGCCGAAGATGCAGCCCTTGACGCCGCGCGGCTCGGCGAGCCGCTGGTCGGCGGTGATGATCGGGAGCGCCATCACGAAGGCCTCCGTGCAGGCGAGACGGCGCGCTTGGACGCCGTCGTCTCGATGCGGCAGCCGGGGTCGCCGACCGTGAAGGTGGTCTTGCCGACCCCGCCGGCTCCGTCGACCCGGAGGCGTGGCGGTGTCGGAGCGGCGGCAGGGCGAAGCGTGTCGGTCGGGTTCGCCATCACGCGGCCTCCCGCCCGAGCGAGACGGATCGCGCGGCCTCGCCGGCGGTCTCGATGCGGTAGCTGGGCTTGCCGGTCTCCACCGTCCGGGCCGGGAGAAACAGGTCCCTCAGCGGCTTCGGCCAGTTGGCGTAGGCCGCCTCCGACACCTCCAGCCTGGTCTTGATGTACTCGGCCGGATCGTCGCCCCAACTCGCCCGGATGATCTCGGCGGCATGGCGGAGCTTGGCCTGGTCCCACTTCACCCGCTTCGGCAGTTCGGCGACGACGACGAAGCCGTTGTCGTCGAACCTGACGGTGCCGGTGTCCTTGGCCTCCTCGGCCCGGCGCTGGGCGGCGCGGGCGCCGTACTTCTGATCGAGCGCGGCGCGCAGCTTGTCCTCGATCAGCCCGAGCGAGGCCTTCTGCTCGGCGAGGTCGTCGGCGATGCAGGCGAGTTCCGGCGTGGTCAGCGCGGCGACGGCGGCGACGTCGAGATCGCGGATGTGGTCGGTCAGGACGGCGATGGAGAGCATCGGCAGGACTCCTCAGGCAGCGACGAGGGAGGTGGGGGACGGGAAGGCGTCGTTGGCGGCGGCAGCGAATGGCCCGGGGATGCGCAGCGCTGGTCTCGGCGCCGACCGCAGCGGCGAAGCGCGGACCGCGATGTAGAGCCAGTCGTTCGGGCCGAGCCGGCGCTGGACGGGAAAGCAGAAGCCGTTGGCCGCCGCGCTCATCACCCGGTCGGCGACCGCCACCAAAGCCTGGCGCTGCTGGTCGGTCAGGCTGCTCTTCTCCGGCAGGCGGTCGAAGACGAGATGGCCACGGTAGTAGGCGATCGCCGCACCCGCCTCGGCCTCGGCGAGCCAGTCACAGAAGCCCGTCACGTCGAGCGGAATGGCGAAGGGAGCGAGATCGAGTTCTGCAAGGGGACGAGGATGAAACCGTCGAGGCATCATTGGGCAAACCTCCTCCATCGGCAGGCGCGGGCGCCGGCGCGGATTGAACGGGACTGGGTGTTCGGATCGGCGCCGGACCGCGACGCCTGGGTCTCTGCTGTTATTTACCGGCGGGGCCGGCGATCTTTCCCACGGGGTCGGAGCCCGTGGCAGCGCAGGCGCAGTCGGATCTCGTGGACCGCGCGATAGAAGGACGAGGTCGACAGGCCGCTCTCGCGCCGGGCATCGGCCAGGCTCCCGTGCTGCGCGACGAGTTCGACGAGCCGCGCCAGATCGTCCGGCAGCATCCGGTGGAAGTCGCCGAGATCGAGCGCGAGGTCGGGCTTCGGGTCAGGGGCCTCGGCATCCGCGTCGCCGAGTTCGACCTCTTCGACGCGGGCGGGTCGGTGCCCGGTGACGACGTTGACGGCGACGATCCGGGCGAAGGTCGACCAGGCGCCGCGGCCGCGGTCGTACCAGTGGCTCCTGTCGATGAGCTGCAGCAGGATGTCCTGGGCCAGATCCTCCTGGTCGGCATCCTGCAGTCCGATCCGCCGGCCGTGACGGCCCGCCGTGTGACGGGCCGTCGACAGCGCGATCCTCACCTCGGCGGCGCTCCAATCCTCGGGCCTACGGTCCGGTACAAGCTGTTGCGCGGTCATGGTGGCGTCCTCGGGTCCGGCTCGTCTTCGATGCAGACGATGGAAGCACGAGGTCGGGCGGGGCGAAGAGGCGGAATGGGGCGGAATGGGGAATTGAAGCCGCTGGCGATTTATTCCCCACAATCACGCCAATGGCTTAGCGCTCTTTCGTCCGCGTCGGGGCGAAGCGCGGGGCGGAAATCCCGTTCCCTTCCAGCTTCCGGCTGGACTCTCCGACGATGGGAACATAATGTGAACATAGACATTCAGTGAACACGCAACGGCGAGGCCAGATCCCATGCCGATCTCGATCGAGTACCCCCACGACGCGCGAACCCGCGCCCCCCATCCCCTGACGCCGGCCGCCGTCCGAGCCGTCGCCGGCCGCGTCCGTCGGCAGGTCGTCGACGGCGGCGGCGCGATCGAGCCGGCCGTGCTCGCCGGCGCCGCACGGGTGATGGTGATCAACGGTCAGTCCTGGTCGGTCGCCTGGGACTTCGACCATCCCGTCCACGACGAGGCCGGCGACGAGGTTCTCGGCGTCTGCGAGACCGACCCCGCCATGCCCGGCGCCGCCTTCGTGTCGATCAACAGCAGGATGGTGGCGCATCGTCCGCATCTGGCGGCCAGCACCGCCGCGCACGAACTCGGCCACGTCCTCTTCGACGTCCCGGCAGCCGGTCGCGGCGCCCGGCGGTATCGGGCGTTCATCCAGTCCGCCCAGACGCTGAGCCGCTCGACCCGGCGGATCGAAGCGCGGGCCAACGAGTTCATGGGCGCGCTGCTCGCCCCGCCGGTCCTCCTGCACACGCGGCTCCTTGCGCTCGCTCGTGAGGAGCGCCTGCAGTTGGCGCGCGCGCCGCATCACGGGCGTCCCGGCAGCCCGGTGGTCGCCGCCGACAACGCGCCAGACGCGGTCGCCGGCATCGTCGCCGCGCTCGCGACGGAGTTCGGCGTGTCGGATCGCTTCATCGCCGTGCGGCTCGGCAGCTACGGCCTTGTCCAGGGAGGCATCGCATGAGTTTTGGAGAACGGATCCGCGGCCGACGGATCGAACTCGACATCGGCCTCAACGACTTCGCCGATCGGATCGGCTGCTCGCCGGCCTACTGGTCACGCATCGAGCGCGACAAGGAGAAGCCGCCGCGCGACGAACTGATCGAGCGGGCGGCGGCGATCCTCGGGTTGACGCTCGACGAACTCTTCATCCGGGCCGAACGCCTGCCGCCGGACATGCAGCGAGAATTGGGGCGGGTCGTGATCGCCTATCGGCGCTTCCGCGCCGTCGGCCAACGGTGAGGCCCCGCGCGCCATGGCCACCATTCGCAAGCCGTACTACCGGCTCGACGAACTCTGCACCCGCTGGGGTCTCAGCATCGACGACCTGGCCGACTTCGCCCTCTCCGGAGAGATCACGGTATCGGCCCTGGTGGTTGGACTGAACACGATGTTCGGAGACTACGACGAGGTCGGGAACGGGGAATATGTCCGCATCCCCATGGGGTATCGGCGCCTGACCGGTCCGGCAGACCTGACCCTGCATGATGCATGGCACGCGATCCACGACGGCGCACAGACGATCTCGGGCTTCGACGCGCCTGATAGCTCCTTCGTGGCAATCGACGACCCGCGGTTCGAGGACGGCTTTCCCGTTGGTCGCGATCAAGTGGTCGTGCGGCGGGAAGAGGTCGATCGCTTCGAGCGTGTGCAGGGACTTGTCCAGGACCAGGAAGCCCCGGTATCCGGCGCGAACATCCAGCGCGGTGCGCAGCCGCGCTACGACTGGGACGCCTTCTGGATCGAGCTCTGCCGGTCCGTCTATGCCGACGGCCTGCCGGCGAGCCAGGCCGAGCTCGTCCGCCAGATGCGCGACTGGTTCGAAATGACCGGCAGCGCGCCGGACGACAGCACCATCAAGAAGAAGCTCGCGCCGCTCTGGCGCACGCTGCGCGCCAGCGACCTGCGCCAGTCGGCGTGACCCCCGTGGGAAAAACCGCGAGGTCGACCGGTAAATAACCAGCGAGACCACCACTCGCTGGATCCCCATGAACGCGCTTCACCCCGATCGCATGACCGCTGCCGAGCGTCTCGCCGAGGTCGCCGACATCCTCGCTCTTGGCTTGAAGCGCTTGCGATCGCGCATGAGCCAGTCAAGCCAAACATCTGAACGAACAGGAGAAAGTTCCGTCGACTTCACCGACCACCAATGCCGTCATGAAACCGCCCACAGAAGGAGAACGGCATGATGAAGGATGACGGGGTGCTGGCGCGCGTCGCGGCCCTGAAGACCACTTCCACACCGGACCTGAAGGCCGAATGGCGCAAGCTCTTCAACGCCGAGCCGCCGCCCTACAACCGACGCTTCCTCGAAAGCCGGCTCGCCTATCGCATCCAGGAGCTAGCCTACGGTGGGCTGAAGTCCGCGACCATCAAGCGCCTCGAGGCGCTCGGCGAACAGCTCGACGGCGGCAAGATCGCGGTCCGCAAGAAGCGCGCCGACGATCGGCCGATCTCTGGAACGCGGCTGATCCGCGAGTACCAGGGCATCGAGCACTGTGTCACGGTCCGCGATCAGGACTTCGAGTACCAGGGCCGACCCTACAAGTCGCTCTCGGCGATCGCACGCGCGATCACGGGTACGCGCTGGAACGGTCTCGTCTTCTTCGGCCTAAAGACGGGGAGGACGGCAGCATGACGAAACCCGTGGTGCTGAAGCGGCGCTGTGCCGTCTATACCCGCAAGTCCAGCGAGGAAGGCCTCGACATGGAGTTCAACAGCCTCGACGCCCAGCGCGAGGCCTGCGAGGCCTATATTGCCAGCCAGAAGGCTGAAGGGTGGATCCTTGTCCGCGACCGCTACGACGACGGCGGTATCTCCGGCGGGACGCTCGAGCGGCCGGCATTGCAACGGCTCCTAGCCGATATCGAGGAGGGCCTCGTCGACATCGTCGTGGTCTACAAGATCGACCGGCTCTCGCGCGCATTGATGGACTTCGCCAAATTGGTCGAGGTCTTCGATCGCAATGACGTGACCTTCGTGTCGGTGACCCAGTCGTTCAATACGACGACCTCCATGGGGCGGCTGACGCTCAACATCCTGCTGTCCTTCGCCCAGTTCGAGCGCGAGGTGATCGGCGAGCGCATTCGCGACAAGTTCGCTGCCTCCCGCCGGCGGGGCATGTGGATGGGCGGCCACCCGCCGCTCGGCTACGACGTGCTCGACCGCAAGCTCGTCGTCAATCCGGCCGAGGCCGAGATCGTCCGCTCGATGTTCGAGCGCTTCGTCACCATCGGATCGGCGACGACACTCGCCCGGGCGCTGATCGCCGAGGGCGTCACATCCAAGCGCGGGCGGCCGGTCGACAAGGGGTTCCTCTACAAGACGCTGAACAACCGGGTCTATCTCGGCGACGCCGTGCACAAGGGCACGGCCTATCCCGGCGAGCACGCGGCGATCATCACGCCGGATCTCTGGGCCAAGGTCCACGCCATCCTCGGCGAGAGCCCGCGGTCCCGCGCGGCGAACACGCGGGCGCAGGTGCCGGCGTTGCTGAAGGGGCTGATCTTCGGGCCGGACGGGCGGGCAATGTCGCCGACCCACACGCGGAAAGGTGGGCGGCTTTACCGGTACTATGTCAGCCAGAGCGTCATCAAGAATGCCGCCACGCCGTCTCCGTCAACCCGTCTGCCCGCCGCTGAAATCGAGGCCACCGTCATCGCACAATTGCGCGGCCTCCTGAGATCACCGGAAGCGATCGTCTCTGCTTGGACAGCCGCACGACGCGGCGGCGAGCAAATTGCCGAGGCCGACGTTCGCGACGCGCTCATCCGGTTCGGTCCGCTCTGGGATGAACTCTTCCCCGCCGAACAGGCCCGCATCGTCCAGCTCCTGGTGGCCCGGGTCGATGTCGGTCTGGCCGATGTCCGTGTTCGGTTCCGGGCCGACGGCATCGGCAGCGTGGTTGCGGACATGGCGGCGCGGCAGACCGGAACCGAAAGGGTCGCGGCATGACGGCGATCCTCGACCCCAGCACGAACACGATCACGATCAGCATTCCGATCAAGATGCGCAAGCGGGGTGGGCGGAAGCTGGTCCTCGCTCCGGATGGTAGCGGCTGGGCGCCCGCCGGGCCGAAAGTCGACAACGTGTTGGTCAAGGCGATCGCTCGCGCGTTCCGATGGCGGAAGCTGCTCGAAGCCGGCACTCACGCGACGATCGAGGAACTCGCAGCCGCCGAGCGGATCAATCCGTCCTACGTCAGCCGGCTGCTGCGTCTCACGCTGCTCGCGCCCGATATCGTCGAGGCGGTGCTCGACGGGCGCCAGCCGGCAGGCTTGCAGTTGGACGACCTGTTGGCACCGTTCCCGGTGGAGTGGGAAGCGCAGAAGCTCGCTTTTTGGCACCCCCAAGGGGCACGGAAAATCTCACCGGACGCCTAAACGATCAATTTTTACAGTAGATGGCTCTACAGCACACACAGGATTGACAGCATGGTGGCGAGCGCCTAGCATCTGTGGCAAGTGTTACAGAGGATTCTCGATGCGCCTCGCCGATGTCTGCGCCATCCACACCGGCTACACAGCTCGCGGCAGACTGGAGCCAATGGCCGCTGGGGGTGTGCTCGCAATCCAGTTGCGGGACATATCCCCGGAAGGCTGCATCGACCCGGAGCGCCTCACTCGCGTCCAGCTGGAAAACGTGGCGGACCGCTATTTTGTGCGCGCCGGCGACGTCGTGTTTCGATCACGGGGTGAGCGCAACACGGCTTCCGCCCTGGACGAGCGCATGCGCGAGCCTGTCCTTGCTGTGTTGCCGCTGATGGTCCTGCGTCCGAATCTTGATGTCGTGACGCCACGGTATCTGGCATGGGCGATCAATCAGCCCCCGGCGCAGCGCCACTTCGACGCCGCGGCCCGGGGCACAAACATCCGAATGATTCCCCGATCCAGTCTCGATGACCTCGACCTCGATGTCCCGGACATCGAAACTCAAGAAAAGATCGTCGCGGTCGACGCCTTGGCTGAGCGGGAGCGTGTGCTTTCTCAGCTCGCCGCCGAGACGCGAAGACAGATGATCAGCCTGCTCCTCGTTGAGCAAGCAAACAGGATTAGCCCCAGTACTGGGATGGAAGGGCCGTCCAAATGACCGACCAACTCACACAGCAACAGGTCAACCAGACGGCCTGGGCCGCTTGCGACACTTTCCGGGGCGTCGTCGATGCCGGCCAGTACAAAGACTACATTCTCGTGATGTTGTTCCTGAAGTACATCTCGGATCACTGGAAGGATCACCTCGACACCTATCGCAAGCAGTATGGCGGAGATGAAATCCGGATCCGCCGCAGGCTGGAGCGCGAGCGCTTCGTTCTGCCCGAAGGCGCCAGCTTCTACGACCTCTACGAGGCGCGGAACGAACCCAACATTGGCGAACTGATCAATATCGCGTTGGAGCGGATCGAGGACGCCAACCGCGCCAAGCTGGAAGGCGTGTTCCGCAACATCGACTTCAACTCCGAAGCGAACCTCGGGCGCGTCAAGGACCGCAACCGGCGCCTCAAGAACGTGCTGGAAGATTTCGCCAAGCCTGCGCTCGACCTGCGCCCCAGCCGCGTGACCGAAGACATCATCGGCGAGTGCTACATCTACCTGATCTCGCGCTTTGCCTCGGACGCGGGAAAGAAGGCCGGCGAGTTCTACACGCCCTCCGCGGTCTCACGCCTTCTGGCGAAGCTGGCGGCCCCGAAGCCGGGCGATACGATCTGCGACCCTGCCTGCGGGTCCGGGTCACTGCTGATCCGCGCAGCCGAGGAAGTCGGCTCCGAGAACTTCGCCCTCTACGGCCAGGAAGTGAACGGCGCGACGTGGGCGCTGGCGCGGATGAACATGTTCCTTCACGCCAAGGATGCCGCGCGCATCGAGTGGTGCGACACTCTCAACAGCCCCGCTCTGGTCGAGGGCGATCACCTGATGAAGTTCGACGTGGTGGTGGCCAACCCGCCGTTCAGCCTCGACAAATGGGGCGCGGAGAACGCGGAAACCGACCAGTTCAAGCGGTACTGGCGCGGCATCCCGCCGAAGTCCAAGGGCGATTACGGCTTCATCACCCACATGATCGAGATCGCCAAGCGCCAGAGCGGCCGGGTGGCCGTCATCGTTCCGCATGGCGTGCTGTTCAGAGGCGGGGCCGAGGGGCGAATCCGCCAGGCGCTGATCGAGGAGAACCTGCTCGATGCGGTGGTGGGCCTGCCCGCCAACCTGTTCACGACCACGGGCATCCCGGTGGCCATTCTGATCTTCGACCGCTCCCGCGAACAGGGCGGCGCGAACGAGGCGCGGCGCGATGTGCTGTTCATCGATGCCAGCAAGGAGTTCACCCCAGGCAAGACCCAGAACGTGATGGATGAGGCGCATATCAACAAGGTGCTGGAAACCTACGCTGCGCGGGCCGAGACATCGAAATACTCCCACCGCGCCAGCGTTCAGGAGATCTCCGAGAACGACTTCAACCTCAACATCCCTCGCTACGTCGACACCTTCGAGGCCGAAGAGGAAATCAACGTCGCAGCTCTACAGAAGCAAATCAACGCCATCGAGGCAGAGCTGGTCGAGGTGCGGGGCAAGATGGCCGGCTACCTGAAGGAGCTGGGCGTCGATGTCTGAGGGCGAGCTGATCCTTTACAGCACCGAGGACGGCGCCGCGACCATCGGCCTGCGGGCGGTGGACAGGACCGTATGGCTGAGCCAGCGGGAGATCGCGGAGCTGTTCGACAAGGACGTGCGCACCGTCAGTGAGCACATCAAGAACGTCTTTTCCGAGGGCGAGTGCGATTCTGGGGCAACTATCCGGAAATTCCGGATCGTTCAAACCGAGGGCTCGAGGCAGGTCGAGCGCGAGGTCGACAGCTACAACCTCGATGTCATCCTGTCCGTCGGCTACCGGGTCCGCTCGGCGCGCGGCACCCAGTTCCGCCGTTGGGCCACCACCGTCCTGCGCGAATACCTGGTCAAGGGCTTCGCCATGGACGATGCCCGGCTGAAGCAGGCCGAGCAATGGGACTATTTCGACGAGTGGCTTGCCCGCATCCGGGACATCCGCGCCTCGGAGAAGCGCTTCTACCAGAAGGTGCGCGACCTCTACACGACCGCCATCGACTACGACAAGACGTCCGAACAGGCGCAGGCCTTCTTCAAGAAGGTGCAGAACAAGATGCTGTGGGCGGTCACGGGCAAGACCGCTGCCGAGCTGATCGAAAACCGCAGCGATCCAAGCGCCCCCAACATGGGCCTGACCAGTTGGAAAGGCTCGGTTGTGCGCAAGGGCGATGTCGGCACCGCCAAGAACTACCTGAAGGCCGAGGAGGTCGAGGAACTCAACCGCATCGTCGTGATGTACCTCGACTACGCCGAGGACCAGGCTAAACGTCGCCGCCCGGTCGCCATGGCTGAGTGGGCTGACAAAATCGACGCATTCCTGTCCTTCAACGAACGGCACGTACTGACCCATGCCGGGCGGCTGCGGATGGACGTGGCCCAGAAGCTGGCCGCCGAGCGGTTCGAGGTGTTCGACGCCAGCCGCCGCGCCGCCGAGGCGCTGGCGGCGGATGAGGCTGACATCGGCCAACTGGAGGAGATGGAGAAGGCTGTCAAGGGGCGGAAGAAGGGGGAACGAGATGGCTGACGGATGGAGATACGCCGACTTTCGCGAGTGTGTCGAAGAAATTCGCTCCGGCAAGAGCGTGAACTCTACTGAGGAGCCGGCGAACGCGGATCAGGTCGGCGTCCTCAAAACGAGCTGCGTCTACAATGGAAGCTTCGACCCTCGCGAGAACAAGTTGGTCGTCCCCGAAGAACAGTCGTTAGTGAAATGCCCGGTGACGGCCGGGACCATTATTGTAAGTCGCATGAACACCGCAGATCTTGTTGGGGCGAGCGGCTATGTGGATCGGGACTATCCCAACATATTTTTGCCCGACCGACTTTGGGCCATTTTCCCAAAGCAGGGCATTGACCCCGTTTGGTTATACTATGTCACATCCTCACCTGAAACACGGGCACGTCTCTCAGACAGTGCCTCTGGCACCTCAGCGTCGATGAAGAACATGTCTCAGGATGTTTTTCTGAGCATGCCAGCTCGTATCCCCCCGCTCCCAGAACAGCGCAAGATTGCTGAAATCCTGCGGACATGGGACGAGGCCATCGAGAAGCTGGAAGCGCTGCGGGCGGCGAAGGAGCGGCGGATCACCTCGGTTCGTCAGCGCCTCTTCGAGGCCGCGTACGCATCCCACAACCGGCTGCAGCGGGCGAGGGACATATTTGAGACCGTTTCGGAGCGCGCCCGTCCCGACTTGCCGCTGCTCGCCGTGATGCAGGACATTGGGATCGTCCGACGTGACGAACTCGACCGCCGCGTGGCCATGCCCGATGGCGACACCTTAAGCTACAAGGTCATCCGTCCCGGCGACTTTGTGATCAGCCTGCGTTCGTTCGAAGGGGGGCTGGAATACTCGACGATCACCGGGCTGGTCAGTCCCGCCTACACGGTCCTCCGGCCGAATACCCAGCTCGTCGGCGAATATTACCGCCACTTCTTCAAGTCCCGCAGCTTCATCGGGCGCCTGGACAAGCTAATTTTCGGCATTCGCGACGGCAAGCAGATCGCCTTCCGCGACTTCGGCGACATGCACATCCCGGCACCGCCTGTATCCGAGCAGAAAACCCAATCGCGGGCGCTGCACGCGCTCGAAGTCGATCTCGCCCTTGAAGAAAAGCGGATCGAAACCCTTGCCCGCCAGAAACGCGGCCTGATGCAGAAGCTGCTGACGGGCGAATGGCGCGTGAAGTCGGGGGAGGGCCCATGACTTTCGATGCCGCCGAGAAGCACCAGTCCCAGATCCCCGCCCTGCAGCTTCTCGTGGCGCTGGGCTTCACGCCGCTGTCCCAGAGTCAGGCTGTGCGCCTGCGCGGCGGTCGCCTGCGCAACGTGGTTCTCGATGACGTTCTTGCCGACCAGCTTCTGAAGATCAACAGCTTCACTCATCGTGGACGGGAGTACCCCTTCGACCTCGAGGATGCTCACGAAGCCATTCGCCGTCTGAAGCCCACGCCTGACCGGCAAAAGGGACTGCGCGGCACCAACCAGGACATTTACGACACCCTCGTGCTCGGGACGACGATCACCAAGACGATCCAGGGGGACTCCAAGTCCTACTCCTTCCGCTACATCGATTGGGAAACCCCATCGAACAATGTCTTTCATGTGACGGCCGAAGTCTCCGTCGAGCGGACAGCGAGCACCCAGACGAAGCGTTGCGATATCGTCGCCTATGTGAACGGCATTCCGTTCCTCGTGATCGAGAACAAGCGGCCGACCGAGAGCTTGAAGAAGGCCGGTAGCCAGCTGATCGGCTATCAGAACGAGGACAACATCCCGCAGTTGTTCCACTTCGCGCAGCTTCTCATGGTGATGAACCGTGTCGAGGCGCGCTACGCCACCGTGGGTACGCCGCGGCAGTTCTGGCAGACATGGCGGGACGAGGAAGACCGCGACGACATCATCGACCCGATGGCCAATCGACCGCTCACGGCGGCGGAAGCGGATGCGGTCTTCTCGGGCGACTTCGCCTTCGCCCGCGCCCATTTCGAAGCTCTGGCGGCCGAAGGTGTGCGCGCGATCACCGCGCAGGACCGCACAGTTTATGCAACGTGCCGGCCGGAACGCCTGCTGGACCTGATCCGTCGCTTCACCGTGTTCGATGGCGGCGCACGCAAGGTCGCGCGCCACCAGCAGTTCTTCGGGATCCGGAAGGCTGTCGAACGCGTCCGCCAGTTCAATCTGGACGGCCGCCGCAAAGGTGGCGTGATCTGGCACACCCAAGGGTCGGGCAAATCGCTGACTATGGTGATGCTGGGGCGCTCTCTCGCACTCGACAAGGCCATCCCCAATCCGCGCATTCTGATTGTCACTGACCGGGACGATCTCGACAAGCAGATCAAGGACACCTTCAAGTCCTGCGAACTGGAACCCGTGCGGGCAACCAGTGGCGCCCGCCTGATCGAGCTGATCCGCGACCGGACGCCGCTCGTGACGACCATCATCAACAAGTTCGATACGGCCGCCAAAGCTGCGGAGGACGTCGATCAGGATGCCAACGTGTTCGTCCTGGTCGACGAGAGCCATCGCTCACAGACCGGCCGCTATGGCGGTCACAGCCAGTTCGCGACGCGGATGCGCCGTCTGCTGCCGAAGGCCTGCTATCTCGGCTTCACGGGAACGCCGCTCCTGAAGAAGGAGAAGAACACACTCTCGACCTTTGGCGGCCTCATCCACAAATACGCGATCGACGAGGCCGTTGCTGACGAAGCCGTCGTGCCGCTCCTCTATGAGGGGCGACTTGTCGAACAACAGGTCAATGGCGGCGTGATCGACAAGTGGTTTGACAAGATCAGCGAGGGTTTGACCTCCAGCCAGAAGGCCGACCTTAAGCGCAAGTTCTCCCGAATGGATGCGCTGTCGAAAACAGGCCAGGCGATCCGGGCGAAGGCCTTCGACATCTCGGAGCACTTCCGCCAACACTGGCAAGGTACGGGATTCAAGGCGCAGCTTGTGGCTCCGTCCAAGGCGGCAGCAGTCCGCTTCAAGGAGGTGCTCGACGAGATCGGGCACGTCACCAGCGAAATCGTCATCTCGCCGCCCGATGACAACGAGGGCAACGAGGAGGTCGACAAGGAGTCGAAGGACCTTGTGCGCGGATTCTGGGCGCGAATGATGGCCCGGTACAAGACCGAGGACGAATATACCCGGCAAATCATCGATGCATTCAAGGGCTCGGGCGATCCGGAGATCCTCATCGTCGTGTCGAAGCTGCTGACCGGGTTCGATGCGCCACGCAACACTGTGCTCTATGTCTGCAAGTCGCTACGCGAACATAACCTGCTGCAGGCGATCGCCCGCGTGAACCGGCTCTACGAAGACGGTGTGACCGAGAAGCAGTTCGGCTTCATCATCGACTTCGAGGGGCTGCTCGGAGAACTCGACACGGCGCTGACGACCTACAGCGCCTTCGAGGGCTTTGACGCCACCGATCTCGCCGGCACAGTCCACGACGTGCGCGAGGAAATCCGAAAGCTTCCTCAGCTGCACGATCAGCTCTGGGACCTGTTCAAGCCGGTCAAGAACAAGAAGGACATGGAGCAGTTCGAGCAGTTCCTGGCAGATGAAGCTATCCGGCAGGAATTCTATGAACGACTGAAGGCGTTCAGCCGCTGCCTTCATATCTCGCTGTCGTCGGACAAGCTCTTCGACGTCTTTGACGAGGCGAAGATCGACGCCATGAAGAGGGACTGGAAGCAGTTCTCCGAGCTGCGGCGTTCAGTTCAACTGCGCTACCAAGAGACCGTCGACGTCAAGGAGTTCGAGCCAAAGATACAGAAGCTGCTGGACGACCATGTGGTTGCCATGCCGGCCGAAACGATCATCGAGATGGTCAACATCAACGACCCGGACGCCCTGAAGGCCGTGGTGGAGGAAACGGGCGTCTCCGAGGCGTCGAGGGCGGACCGGATCGCCAGCGCGACGCGACGGACCATCACGGAAAAGATGGACGAGGACCCGACCTTCTACCGGAGCTTCTCGGAGTTGCTGGAGGAAACCATCCGCGACTATCGGGCCAAACGGATTTCCGAGCGCGATTACCTCAAGAACGTAGTCGATTTGGCCAGCAAGGTCGCCCGCAAGGACCGGGGGCGCGAGGTGCCGGATGCGATCAAGGGCAACGACGATGGGCAGGCGTTCTTCGGGATCCTTGAGGGCGTGCTCGCGACCGCCGACGGTAAACCGGTCGCGTCAGATGAGGTAGCCGCCATTGCGCTCACGATCATCGACATCATCAAGTCCCATCACATCGTCGACGTCTGGTCCAATGATATCGCTCAGAACAAGATGCGCAACGCCATCGACGACTACTTCTTTGATGTCCTTCGCGATGAGCGCGGCGTTGAGCTGACGGTCAAGGTGATGGACGATCTTGAACTCAGGATCATGGACCTGGCCCGAGTGCGGTTTCCTAGATGATGCCGGAGCAACACAGCATCCGATATGGTGAACACCGGATCGATTTCACTATCGTGCGCCGCGACCGGACGACGCTCGAAATCGCCGTAGAGCCTGATGCCTCTGTTGTGGTCGCTGCTCCACGGGATGCTCAGCTGGCGGCCATCGAGGAGAAAGTGCGCAAGCGCGCCGCGTGGATCCAGCGTCAGCAGCGGTATTTCATCCAGTTCCTGCCGCGCACCCCGGATCGCCAGTATGTGGCGGGCGAGACCCATCTCTATCTCGGACGCCAGTATCGATTGAAGATAGTGCCCCACATTCAGGCGACGGTGAAGCTCGTCCGTGGCTTCATCGTGGTCCAAACGCACAGGCCCGAACGGACCGAGGTCACCCGCGAACTTGTCGAGGGCTGGTATCGGCAGCGGGCTCATGTGAAATTCCTAGAGCGGCTAGAAGTCAATCTGCTGCGCTTCCCGGCCCCTGAAGACTTCCGCCCCAGAGGCTTGATTGTGCGCCAACTCCGGCAGCGGTGGGGTTCGATGTCACCAGGATCGCGCCTTCTGCTCAATCGCCGCCTAATCGAGGCGCCCATAGACGCGATTGATTACGTCATCACGCACGAGCTTTGCCACATTGCCGTGCCACATCACGGGGCAGAGTTTTTTGAGCTATTGGGTCTCGTCCTGCCGGACTGGTCAATGCGCAAGCAGAGGCTTGAAAGGGCGATGGCGTAGCCCCTCTCGTCCTTGTTCATCACCAGTTTGTAGCCCCGGCACTACCGAGCGGCGCTCAGGCTGATGTTCTGGCGACTCTTCGGGGCGAGTATCCCAGCGAACCAAGAATGGCGTTCAATTCCAGTGACTGATTCCGATTCCGGTCCGTCTTGGAAAGAAAACGGCGACTACAAAAGTACGGCAAATCCGATCGGAAAAAACGAGTCAGTGCAAACGCTTGCATATCCGTACTAAAATCGAGAAGTCAGGAGCTTCAGAGAGAAAGCCACGAGAGAGCGAGAATTGCGCGCCCTCCCATGTGCAAGAAGTCATGAGCTATCCCTAAAATCCGCAGGAAGACTGTCGATTTTGACGGTCGAATCCGCCGAGAGAGAAAGTAGTACTTGTGGAAATGGCGGAGAGAGCGGGATTCGAACCCGCGATACGGTTTCCCGTATACACACTTTCCAGGCGTGCGCCTTCGACCGCTCGGCCACCTCTCCAGTCCATAGAGGCGCCTAATTAGGGGATGTCGGTGCGTCGCGCAAGGCGTCTTGAGGCGGTTGCCGAATGTTGTCGTGCCTGCGCCGGGTGTTCGGTCTGCCGGGGCCGACGGAATGGCGGATCCCGGCGGTTTCCGGTCGACAAGGCGGGAAATCCGGTCCAAGAGAAGCCCGCCGGGACCGTCCCGGCGGAGGGGACCGGGTGGCGCTGCATCCGGCCCGGCCGGGCCCGAACAGCGCAGGAACCCGCGCCCGATGTCCAAGATCATCCATGTCGGCCTGCCGAAATGCGCATCGACCAGCCTGCAGGTCCTGTTCATCCAGGCGAAAGGCACGACTTTCCTGGGCAAGGGCGCGAATGCAACCGGGCTCGAGGCGGTCAAGGACTGGATGCGCCGGACCTTCCTGGGCGAACCGCCGCGCTTCCGCGAGAGCCTCTACCCGACCAAGGCGATCCGCGACATCTTCCGCGACGCGCTGCCGTCCGACCGCATCCTGTCGGACGACGAAATTGCCGCGATGCGCGCCGAGCTCGACGCCACGGTGCGCGGCTTCAAGGGCGATCCGGCGAAGCTGCTGGTCTCCGACGAGGTCCTGTCCGGCGCCGGCTTCATCTTCTTCAACGAGCCGCGCCGCCGCCTCGAGGGCATCATCCAGACGGCCGGGCGCCTGTTCGGCCCCGACGCGCTGGTGGTCGTGGTCATGCGCAGCCAGCTGCCCTTCCTGACCTCCTACTGGAAGCACCTGATCCGCACCGGCTATCCCTTCACCTTCGGACATTTCCTGTCGGAACAGTCCGACGACTTCGCGACCGCCTCGTCCTGGCGTTCGGTCACCGCGAGCCTCTTTTACGACCATGTCCGGCGTGCCGCCGCGGAGGCCGGCGTCCGCGTCGCCTTCGTGCCGTTCGAGGATGTCACCGGCGACCAGACCATGCTCCGGCGCGTCTTCGCCGACGAGGGCATCACCATGCCGCCGGGCCTGCCGCACCGGCGCCGCACGGCCTCGGACGAAAGCCACATCCTGAAGCTGAAGCGCAACCGCACGGCCCTGCGCAAGCGCGGCAACATGTTCACGCCCGAGCAGCTGCAGGCCGACGAGCCGGGCTTCCGCTGGGTGATCGAGAACAACACGCTGTTCGATCCGACGCCGCATCGCGAACGGCTGATCGAGGCCTTCCGGCCGGAGAACCGGGCCTTCGCGGCGGCGACCGGCTACGACCTCGCGAAGATGAAATATCCGGTCTGACGCCGGCCGTCGTCCGGCGCCGCACGCGGCGCTGCCCCTCCGGCCGGCCGGAGGCGGCGTCTTGAACCCCGTTCGAAGCCGACCCATATTGCGAATGCGGATCCGATCGGATCCGGCCGGATGCCCGAGGGGTCCGGAAGCCTACGGGTCGCTTCGACGGAGGACCTCGATCATGTCACGCCTCACGGGCTTCTCGAGCCCGTTCCTGCTCGGTTTCGACGAGATCGAGCGCGTCCTGGACCGTGTCTCCAAGGCCGCCAACGACGGCTACCCGCCCTACAATATCGAACGCCTGCTGCGACCGGGCGACCGCGGCGACGTGCTGCGCATCACCCTGGCGGTGGCCGGTTTCACGCGCGACCAGCTCGACGTGACGCTGGAAGAGAAGCAGCTGGTCATCCGCGGCCGCCAGACCGAGGACGACCGCGACCGTCACTTCCTGCACCGCGGCATCGCGGCGCGCCAGTTCCAGCGGGCCTTCGTGCTCGCGGAAGGCATCGAGGTGATCGGCGCGGAGCTGAAGGACGGCCTGCTGTCGATCGACCTCGCCCGGCCGGAACCGGAGCGGGTGATCCGGAAGATCGACATCGCGACCAGCGACTGACGGCGGACGGCCGACCGGCGCACCGGCGGCGAACCGGTCTCGAACCCATGGACGGCCGCCCCTGCGCGGACGCCGGGTCGAGCCATATCGAGGAGAATACCCATGACCGAGGACCATGCCGCCAGGGCCGTGATGGAGACGACCGAATTCGCCCATCTGGGCGAAGGCCAGGTTGCCTATCTGCGCGAACTGAAATCCGAAGAGCTGCCGGGCCTGTTCCCGAACGTGCCGCGCATCGCGCCGGGCGTGACCATCTGGGCTCTGATCAATGCCAGCGGTGCGCCGATCCTGCTCGCCGATTCGCGCGATGTCGCGGTCGCCGGCGCCCTGGAAAACGAGCTGACGACCGTCAGCGTGCATTGACGAGCCCGGGCCTGATGCGCCGCGCGCGGCCGAAAGCGCCGGTGCCGAGGTCTCGTACCGACGGACCAGGACGCGGACGCGTCGGGCCATTGAAGTAACGCGAATGTCTCATAGGCGTCAGCGGCATGAGAAATCCGCGTATCGACGACCGACGATCATTCGATGACCGTCGGTATCGCGGCCGAGGGTCCGGCCCGGTCGCCGGAGCCGCTCTGGCCGCCGGGGTTGGTCAGGCCGCGTGCGAGGCGAGCGGCTGGGTCAGCACGCTATAGAGCGCGTCGGCATCGTTGGCTGCGCGCAGCTTGGCGGCGATGGCCGGATCGCGCAGCACCCGGGCGACCCGGGCGAGCGCCTTCAGGTGGTCGGCACCGGCGCCTTCCGGTGCCAGCAGCATGAAGATCAGATCGACCGGCGCATCGTCGATGGCGTCGAAATCGACCGGGCGCTCAAGCCGCGCGAACAGGCCGACCAGGGTCGGCAGGGCGTCGATCCGGCCGTGCGGAATGGCGATGCCACGGCCGACGGCCGTCGAACCGAGACGCTCGCGCTGCAGGATGGTGTCGAAGATCTCGCGTTCGCCGAGCCCCGTCACCTTCGCGGCACGCGTCGCCAAATCCTGAAACGCCTGCTTCTTGGAATTGGCCTTGAGCGCCGGGATGACGGCGCCGAGGTCGAGGATGTCGCTCAAGTCCATCGAAGGGTCCGGAAAGGAGCCCGCCGCCGGTTCCGGCGCCATGCGCGGAACGGTCGGGTCGGGTCGTCTGGCGCGTCAAGCTCGGAATAGGGATCGGGCGGTGTTCGGCCGGATTGATGGTCCGGTTCGATGATGAATGTCCGGGCGAAGCAGGATAGCCCGCTTCGCCCGGACATGACACTGCCGGACCGGATCGACCGGATCAAGCCGAGGTTGCAGGCAATGTCGGATCGATCCAGCCGATATTTCCGTCACGGCGCCGATAGACGACGTTCAGGCCGCCATTGCCGGCATTCAGGAATACCACGAAGGGGGCATGGGTCAGGTCGAGTTCCATGACCGCGCTGCCGACCGTAAGGGTCTTCAAAGTCTTGGTGGTCTCGGCGATGACGACCGGGCTGTAGTCGACCGGCACCTCGTCCTCGTCGGCAATCGCCTCGATGACGCGATAGGTGCCCTCGACCGCCTCGGCGCGGGCGCTGCCGTTATTATAGTCACGCAGTTTGCGCTTGTAGCGCCGAAGCTGCTTGGCGATCCGCTCGGCCGCCTGGTCGACGCTCGGATAGGGCTCGTGTGCCTGGCCCTCGGACTGCAGGGTCACGCCGGTGCCGAGATGCAGCGCGCATTCCGTGCGGAAGCCGTGGCCGTCCTTCTCGACGGTGACGTGGCCGTTCCAGGTCCCGTTGAAATACTTGCCCAGGGTCTCGGCGATCCGGCCCTCCACATGGGTGCGCAGAGATTCGCCGATGTCGACGTTCTTGCCCGAAACCCTCAAGCCCATGGGATGCGACCTCCTTAGCGACGGTCCGCACCGGGCGGCCCCGCATTTTTTCATCTGCCCCGTCCGTTCAGGCGCGGCGGCAATGGGGGCGGTCTCATAACATTGCCGCTGGTCTTGTCAAATCCGGCATTCTCCGCGTCGCAGCCCGCAAGAGCCGCGATGCGTCGGTCCGGACTCAAGATATGGCGCGCCTTCGCGTCGATTCCAGGCCGCTTTGCCGCCGGCCCGACGATTTTGGCCGATCCCGGTTGGTGCGGCGCAACCGGCTGGCCGAACCCGACCCTGTCGGGACGCCGCCCGCGCGCCTGGCGCTGCCGGTTCCGATCGTCGGCGCTGCGGCGCGCGCAGGGCGGGTCCCGGTCAGCCGAGCGATTTCTCGCGCCGGCGCTGGACCGAGGATGGAATGTTCATCGCCTCGCGATACTTGGCGACCGTCCTGCGGGCGATGTCGACGCCGGCCTCGCGCAGGAGCTTCACGATCGTGTCGTCCGACAGGATGTCGTTCGGCGCCTCGGCATCGATCATGTCCTTGATGCGGTGGCGGACCGACTCCGACGAATGGGCCTCGCCGCCCTCGGACGAGGCGATCGAGGAGGTGAAGAAGTATTTGAACTCGAAGATGCCGCGGCTGGTCGCCATGTATTTGTTCGAGGTCACGCGGCTGACGGTCGATTCGTGCATCCCGATCGCATCGGCGATCATGCGCAGGTTCAGCGGACGCAGATGCTGCACGCCGTAGGCCAGGAAGGCATCCTGCTGGCGGACGATCTCGCTCGCCACCTTGATGATCGTCTTGGCGCGCTGGTCGAGGCTCTTGACCAGCCAGTTGGCGCTCTGCAGGCAATCGGACAGATACTGCTTGTCCTTCTCGCCCTTCGCCCCCTTCGCGACGGTGGCATAGTAGGTCTGGTTGACGAGAACCCGCGGCAGCGTCTCGGTGTTGAGCTCGATCAGCCAGCCGCCGTCCGGCCCGGCCCGCACGATCACGTCCGGGACGACCGGCTGCACCGGCGCGCTGCCGAAGCGGTTGCCGGGCTTGGGATCGAGCGCCTTGATCTCGCCGATCATCTCGACGAGGTCCTCGTCGTCGACGGCGCACAGCTTGCGCAGCTGCGCGAAATCGCGCCGCGCCAGCAGTTCGATATTTTCGATCAGCTTGCGCATCGCCGGATCGTAGCGGTCGCGTTCGCGCAGCTGGATCGCCAGACATTCCCTGAGATCGCGCGCGCAGACGCCGGACGGATCGAAGCTTTGCAGGACGGCCAGCACCTCCTCGACCAGCGCGACCGGGCAGCCGAGCTTCTCGGCGACCGAATCCAGATCGGTGCGCAGGTAGCCGGCCTCGTCGACCGCATCGATCAGATAGTGGCCGATCAGGCGGCGGACCGGGTCGGTGATGGCCAGCGCCAGCTGCTCGGCGAGATGGTCGGCGAGCGAGGTCTCGGCGGCCACGAAGGCTTCGAGATTGTATTCGTCGTCGCCGCCCGGACCCGAGCGCGCGCCGGAGCCCGCCCAGCTGTCGCCGACCATCAGGCCCGGATCGAGCGGACGCTCGCCGCCGGTCGCGTCGTCCGGAAACACGTTGGTCATGTCGGTATCGAGCCGTTCCGACATGGCCGTGGCCGTCTCGAAGCTCGGTTCGGCCCAGTCGGCCGACGGCTCGCCGTCGCCTGCGCCCGGGCCGTCGGGACCGGCCGGAGCCTCCGGGGCCGTCCCGGTCTCGGCGGCGCCGCCGCCCTCCGGCGTCTCCCGATCGGCCCGGCGGGTCCTCGCCTTCGTCGCGATCGAGCAGGGGATTGCGTTCGAGTTCGGCCTCCACATAGGCGACCAGATCGAGGCTGCCGAGCTGGAGCAGCTTGATCGCCTGCATCAACTGCGGCGTCATCACCAGCGACTGGCTCTGTCTCAGTTCCAGCTTCGCAGAAAGCGCCATCGCGTCCCGATCGATCCCGCCGGACGGTCGCGCGGGTCGCCGCGAAACTGGTCCGGAATTTGCGTCCTCTTCAGTTATCGCATGGTCGGGGCCGATTCAAAGACTGAATTGCTCGCCGAGGTAAAGACGGCGGACATCGGGGTTTTCGACGATTTCGCGCGGTCGGCCCTCGGTCAGAACGGAGCCGGCGGCGATGATATAGGCGTGGTCGATCAGGCCGAGCGTTTCGCGGACATTGTGATCGGTGATCAGGACGCCGATGCCGCGCCGCGTCAGATGCACGACGAGCGCCTGGATCTCGCCGACCGCGATCGGATCGATGCCCGCGAAGGGTTCGTCGAGCAGCATGAAGGAGGGCCGGCTGGCCAGGGCCCGGGCGATCTCGCAGCGCCGCCGCTCGCCGCCCGACAGGGCGATCGCGGGCGACTTGCGCAGATGGTCGATGCGGAATTCGTCGAGCAGCTCGTCGAGCTGCTCGCGCCGCCGGGCGCGGTCGGGCTCGACCACCTCCAGCACCGCCAGAATGTTCTCCTCCACGGTCAGGCCGCGAAAGATCGAGGCCTCCTGGGGCAGGTAGCCGATACCCAGCCGTGCCCGGCGATACATCGGCAAGCCCGTGATGGCATAGCCGTCGAGTGCGATGTCGCCGTGATCCGGGCGGATCAGGCCGGTGATCATGTAGAAGACCGTGGTCTTGCCGGCCCCGTTGGGCCCGAGCAGTCCGACCGCCTCGCCCCGGTGGACGATCAGGCTCACGTCGCGCACGACCTGTCGCCGCTTGTAGCTCTTGGCGACACCGGCCACGACCAGCCCCTCGGCGGCGCCGATGTCGCGCGCCTGATCGTGTCCGCCCGCGCTGCGGCCGGCCGTCTTCGTCATGGTGCGGGTGCCGGAGGCCGCCGGCGCCGTCCTGTCCGAACTCAGAGCCAAGCCGGTCTCCACGCCTGTTGCGCCTCGGTCGCGGCGTCGACGCTCGCTCCGATCACGGCTTGCCGCCGGCGCCCTTGGCGGCAGCCGGCTCCAGGATCAGCTGCACGCGCCCCGAGCCCTTCGCCGCATCCAGCCGGTACTGGCCGGGCTTGGAATCGTAGAAGACCTTGAGCCGCGCGGCCTTCATCACCGTCTGGCTTTGGCGCACCAGGACATTGCCGCTGAACAGCGCGACCGATTCCTTGTCGCGCACCTCAAGGCTGTCGGCCTCGATCTGGATCGGATCCTTGCGGTTGGCGCCGAAGCCCTTGAACGCCTCGGACATCGAGCCCTGCGCGAGGGCATCGGCAGGGGCAAGGGCCGCGGGGGCGAGAGCGAGGGCGAGGAGAACGGTCAGAACGCGGGGCATGGGTCCTCACTGGGGCAGGGAACGCGACGTGCCATCGGATCCGGCCATTCGC
>NZ_LJYW01000001.1:3138868-3166319 GCF_001305515.1 Prosthecodimorpha hirschii | reverse complement strand
GGACGATCAGGCTCACGTCGCGCACGACCTGTCGCCGCTTGTAGCTCTTGGCGACACCGGCCACGACCAGCCCCTCGGCGGCGCCGATGTCGCGCGCTGACCTTCTCCAGGCGCACCTTCTTGGTGTCGGTGAGATTCTGCACCGCGCGCAGGGCCGTCACCTCATAGGCGCGGTCCTTGGACCGGCCGCTCAGATGCGGCTCCACCATGGTCAACCCGTCGCGGGAGAAGAGTACCGTCGGCAGCTTCAGGTCCGGGGCGAAGCTGAACAGAAACACGCGCAGGCCGACCACGCCGGCCACGCCGAGCGCCAGGATCGGCAGCACGACCTTGAGCAGCCGGACCAGCGTGGAATGACGGCGCGCAGCGCGGCGCTCCGTGGCCGCAAACCGCCCCGTCGCCGCCCGGACGTCGTCCGGCGGCGTTTCGGCATGGGGGCGGGGCGGACGCTTCAGCATCGTCTCGGACTGTCCGGAGCAGGGGACCGGGCGGAAACCGTCGGTTCCGCATCGCAGCATGGTATGGCGGGCAGGCTTCTGCAACTGCGATCGGCCGGCCCGGATCAGCCTCGGTGCGCGATGTGGCTTATGAATGGTCGAAAATATCCGATTCGATCCAACCGAGCAGGTCGAGCCGGGCCCTGGTCGGCAAAAACCGGAAACAGGCCTCGGCAATCTCGGTGCGGCCCTCGCGCGCCAGCAGCGGATCCAGACGCGCCTTGAGCTGATGCAGGTGCAGCACGTCGGAGGCCGCATAGGCGAGCTGGGCCTCGGTCAGATCGTCGGCCCCCCAATCGGAGCTCTGCTGCTGCTTGGACAGCTCGACCCCGACCAGCTCGCGGGTCAGATCCTTGAGGCCGTGCCGATCCGTGTAGGTGCGCACCAGCTTGGATGCGATCTTGGTGCAATAGACCGGTGCCGGCATGATGCCGAACGTGTGGTAGATGACGCCGAGATCGAACCGGGCATAGTGGAACAGCTTCAGGATGCTCTCGTCGGCGAAGAGCTTTTCGAGATTCGGCGCCCGCGTCTGGCCGAGCCTGATCTTGACGACATCGGCCGTACCGTCGCCCGGCGACAGCTGCACCACGCACAGGCGATCGCGATGCGGGTTGAGGCCCATGGTCTCGGTATCGATGGCGACGCTGCCCTGGTAGCGGGACAGATCCGGCAAGTCGCCGACATGGTAGCGGATGGTCATCGTGTGCGGCTCGGTCCAGATCCTGCGGGCCGGGTGTCCTATCACGGCGATGATCACGAGACCATGCGTTTCCACGGATCGGCCGGATCACAGCGTGGCGACCGGGTCGACATGCAGGATCCGCCATGCACGACGCGTTCATGAGCATCTCCAGACGTCCGGGAACTGAATTGACCTTCAGGCGTCCTATTTTCCTAATAATTCGGATTCGAACCCAGGAGCATGAATGATCGAAGCAAGATCGAAACTGGTTCTCGTTCTGGAAGACGAGCCCATCGTGGCGATGTTGATTGAAGACATGCTCAACGAGCTTGGATGGAGGCAGGTCACTCTGGTGGAAGACATCACGGAAGCTCTTGATGTGACAAGCGCGTCCGCGATTGCCTTTGCGATCCTGGACCTCAATATCGACGGGATGCGCAGCACCGCCGTTTCCGACGATCTGCGCCGGCGCGGCATCCCGTTCATCGTCGCCACCGGCTACGGTCCCGGTGCCCTCGACCATGTCGGTCACGACGTCCCGGCACTGCAGAAGCCGTTCATCATGCAGGAACTGCAGGCCGCCATCACCCGGATCATGCCGGCGACGGACCTCTGACGGGCAGGCGCCGGCGGCGGGCCTCGCCGGGTCGGCGACCGACGCCCAAGAGGCAGCCCTCCGATCGGCGGCACGACCGCCGCGGCGTGGGTCGACGGGCGCCACCTGCATTGGTATAGGAGGACCATTCCAACCGTCCACGAACCGGCAACAGAAGCGACCGCCTGATGACCGACGTCACCCTGGTGGCCTGCGCGAAGAACGAAGGCCCCTATCTGCTGGAGTGGATCGCGTATCACCGACGGCTCGGCTTCAAGGAGATCGTCGTCTACGACAACGGCAGCACCGACGGCAGCGCCAGGCTCCTGGCCGGGCTGGCGGCCCTCGGGGTGATCACCTTTCGCCGGCAGCCCGACCGGCCCCGGCGCGGCCCGCAATTCTATGCCTACACGGATGCGGTCCGCTGCTGCCGTACCGAATGGGTGATGTTTCTCGATCTCGACGAGTATCTCGTTCTCGAGCGCGTCAGCACCCTTCCCGAACTTCTGCGCCGCTTCGACGACGAGGTCTCACAGGTCGGCTTCAATTGGCGCGTGTTCGGATCCTCGGGCCGGAAGGAACCCGGCGAGGGCCTGATCATCGAGCGCTTCCTGTCGGCCTCGTTGCCGCAACAACCCGTCAACGCTCATCTCAAGTCGGTGACGCGTTGCGATCGGATCGCGCTCGTCAACGTGCATGCCGCTTTCCTCAGTGAAGGCATCGCCGTCCATCCGGACGAGACGCCGGTGCAATTCGGCAAGGTGCACGGCATTTCGCAGGAGATCCGGCCCGCCGCCGGCCGGGTTCATCACTATGCGGTCAAATCGGAAGCCGAGTTCCTGGGCAAGATCGCCCGCGGCCGCGGCACCATCGCGGCGGGGCAGCCGCAGAAAAAGCGCGGCAATCCGGCCCAGCTGTTCAAGTCGCTCGATTTGAACGATCTGCATTGCCCGGACCTGCTCGCCGTCGCCCCCGCGATCCGCGCCGACATGGCCGAACTGGCCGCGCGGCTCGAAGCGGCCGAAGCCTCGCCGCTGTTCCGGCTGTCGCGGGCGTTGCGTCAGCGCTGGTCGGGCATCGGTCAGAGATTGAGGGTGCCGACGGCGCGGATCGCGATGAAACCGGGCGAACAGTTGCGCCCGTCGTCCGAGGCCGCCGGCAAGATCGGACCTTTTGGCCGCGGGCGCAGAAAGGCGCCCTGAGCACCGGAACCGGTTCAGCGCACCGCTTTTTTGCGCCGCATCAGGCGCTTCAGCCAGCGCAGCACGACCGGCCGCCGGCTCGATCCGGGGCCCGAGGCCTTTCCCTGCCGGACATTGCGCGAATCGGGCGCGCCGACCGATCCCTGCGTTCCGCTCGCGGTATGGCGTGCCGGGTCCGTGCGGTTGGCACGACCCCACCAGACCAGGTCGAGTCCCGTCGCGGCCGCCAGAATCTCCCGCGCCGCGGGGTCTTCGATGTCGAACTCGACGAAGCGGGGGTCGCCGCCGAAGCGCAGCCGCACGGCCGCATAATGTGCCTGGATCCACTGTTCCAGTTCCGCATCCGACCGGCCGCGCCCTTTCGGCAGCCCCGGAACCTCGGCGAGCATGATCCGACGATGCATCCGCCCCCAGCCGCGCATGCTGGCGATGGTCTTGGCGGGATCGCGCGTGTTCAGGATGAAGAGACAGTCGGGATAGTCGCGGCGAATCGCGTCGAGCACCGCCAGGTCGAGATTGGGCCAGTAGTTCAGGCCCCGGCCGGGCAGGCAGACATCCGCCTGCGTCACGGCGTCGTAGCGTTCCAGACCCGCAAAGGCCGGGCGGCCGGCCTCAATATTGGCCTGGATCAGAACGCCGACGAAACCTTCGTTGATTCGCCAATGCGCCGTGCGCCAGCCGGCCGTCGACAGGGCACGGGTGATGGTCGTCGTTCCGGTTTTTGGAAAGCCAACGACCATGGCACGCAAGGGATCTGATTCCTCGTCACGGCGCTTCGATCTGCCGTAGCAACGATTCGGCGATCGCTAAAAGGCCGACGCAAACCGTGTTGCTTGGGTCCATCGAGCCGGGAATGTCCCGCTCTCGCCGAACCGGTCGATTCTGTCCGCGAAGATCGCCTTCCGCCGCATTGTTCGGATGTGGGTGTCGATCTTAACGTCCAATCAACAGCTCCGCTGTTGATTGGTGCCCAGGAGAGGACTCGAACCTCCACGGCTTTCACCACTGGTACCTGAAACCAGCGCGTCTACCAATTCCGCCACCTGGGCAACGGCGGCGTGATTACGGCTTCGGGACGGGCTTGTCAATGAGGGTCTCGGATGTTCGTGCGGGAGACGCGATGCCGCTCTGTTGCGGGGAAACGCGACTTCACCGAACATGCGCGCCACAGGCGGCCGTGAGTCGGGTTCGGTCGTTCACAGGTTTTTTTCGGGGCAATTGCGCCCCTCAAGCCGCCGCTCGTGCGGCCTCTCGTGGAGGAATTCCGATGTCGAACCTGCGATCCGTTCGTTCCCGCCGGCGCGGAGCGGCCGGGCTCCTGTTCGGTCTCGCGGCCAGCGCCGCAACCGTGGTTCCGGCTGCCGCAGGCGACAACTGGATCAGCCGCGCCATTTCCGAGCGCGACGCGTCGGTTCTCAGCCGCACGGACGGGCCGGCCGCGACCAAGGAAGTCGAGACGAAAATCATCGGCGGCACCGTGGCGCCGTCCGGCAAGTGGCCGTTCATCGCCGCGCTGGTGCAATCCTCCCAGCCGATCGACTGGAACGGACAGTTCTGCGGCGCGAGCATCATCGCCTCGCAGTGGATCCTGACCGCCGCCCATTGCGTCTACGACCTGACCAACGCGGCTGACGTGCAGGTCCTGGTCGGCACCCAGACGCTTTCGACCACGTCGACCAGCAACGGCACCCGCTATACCGTCGACGCCTACACGATCCATCCGAGCTACGATCCGGACAGCCAGGACTACGACGTGGCGGTCATCCATCTGTCGTCGGCGATCCCGAGCCCGTCGACCGTGCCGATGCTGACCAGCGCGAAGTCGTCGCTGGCCGATGCCGGCGACAACGCCACCGTGATCGGCTGGGGCGATACCAATGCCAGCAGCGCGACCAGCTACCCGACCGCGCTCTACCAGGTGACGGTCCCGGTCGTGGCGCAGAAGAAGTGCCAGAAATCCTACGGCTCGGACTCGATCACCGACCGCATGCTCTGCGCCGGCCCGAAGAAGGGCGGCAAGGATTCCTGCCAGGGCGATTCCGGCGGCCCGCTGCTGGTCCAGGATACGAACCAGACCTGGTATCAGGCCGGCATCGTCAGCTGGGGCAACGGCTGCGCCAAGAAGAAGTATCCGGGCGTCTACACCCGGGTCACGACCGTGGAATCCTGGGTCGAAGGCGTGATGTCGGTCGATGCCTTCGTGACCACCGACGCCGCCAAGTGCCGGACCGTATCCGACTCGTCCAAGCTCACCTGCCTCGCCGACGCGCTGCGCGGCGCCAACGGCCGCATGGCCGGCTTCCTGAAGGTGTTGCGCGCCAAGGCCGGCACCGGCAAGGCGGCGGTGGACGTCAGCCAGTCCGCCTGGAGCGCCTCGCTGACCGGCCTGTGCCGCTTCGCCGAGCAGACCGGCGGCAGCACCGGACGCCAGGCCTGCATCGTCGAGGAGACCGAGCGCCGCGTTTCGGCGCTGGGCGCCATGACGGCAGCCCTCGACAAGTAGGGCGGCCGCGACCTTCGCACCCCGCTGCGGGCGTCCGGGAAACCGGGCGCCCGCTTCGCTTTCCCAGACGACACGGCCCGGGCAGGGCGACGGCCGGCGAAAGGCCTAGCCGATCCGGTCGTTCCCGCCCTTCACAGCCGGGCGCCAAGCCGGTATGAACCCACCGTTCAGACCCCGCGCTGCGCCGCAGCGAAGAGCCCGCCACGGGCTCCGGCTTGCGGCAAGGCCCAATCCGGGACCCGCCATGACCGCACCGCTCAACGGAAAACTCGCCACCGTCTTCGGCGGCTCCGGCTTCCTCGGCCGCTATGTCGTCCGCGCCCTCGCGCAGCGCGGCTGGCGCGTCCGCGCGGCGGTGCGCCGGCCCGATCTCGCCGGCCACCTGCAGCCCTACGGCGTCGTCGGCCAGATCCAGGCCGTGCAGGCCAATATCCGCCCGGAATACCGCTGGTCGGTGGAGCGCGCCGTCGAGGGCGCCGATGCGGTCGTCAACCTGGTCGGCATCCTGGCCGAGTCCGGTCGCCAGACCTTCGCGGCCGTCCAGGCCAACGGCGCGCGCGTGGTCGCCGAGGCCACCGCCAAGGCCGGCATCGATACCCTGGTGCAGCTTTCCGCCATCGGCGCCGACCCGGCCAGCGCGGCCGACTACGGCCGCAGCAAAGCCGCCGGCGAAGCCTCGGTGCGCGAGCGGGTTGCCGGGGCGATCGTGATGCGGCCGTCGATCGTCTTCGGCCCCGAGGACCAGTTCTTCAACCGCTTCGCCGCCCTCGCCCGCCTCTCCCCCGTCCTGCCGCTGATCGGCGGCGGCGAGACGAAGTTCCAGCCGGTCTATGTCGGCGATGTCGCCGAAGCGGTGGCGCGCGCCGTCGAGGGCCGCGCGACGCCCGGCACCGTCTACGAGCTGGGCGGCCCGGACGTGAAGAGCTTCAAGGAATGCATGGAGCTCATGCTGGAGACGATCGGTCGCCGCCGCATCCTGGCGCCGGTACCGTGGGGCGTCGCCCAGGTCCAGGCGCGCATCCTGCAGGCGCTGCCGGGCGCGCTCCTGACCGTCGACCAGGTCGAAATGCTGAAGCACGACAACGTCGTCTCGGCGGCCGCGATCGCGGAAGGCCGCACGCTCGGCGGCCTCGGCATCGAACCGAAGAGCCTCGCGGCGGTGCTGGCCGGCTATCTGTGGCCCTACCGGGTGCACGGCCAGTTCACGAAGAGCCGCGCGGCCTGATCGGCTGCGCCATTCGGCCGAAGGATTTCAGCGGGCGGTCCGGAAGGGCCGCCCGTTTTGCGTCGGCGTCCGCGGCGACCGTCAGAGGACCGCAGCCATGACCATGCCGGGGGCGGCCCGGTAGGCCGGCGCGATCTCGGCCGACTTGCGCAGATGCCCCTGCGGGAAGGCCAGGACGGCGATCAGCCCGAGCGTGCCGACGGCGATGCGCCACCAGGCGAAGGGCGCGAAGCCCCGGCGGGAGACGATCTCCAGGAACAGCTTGACGACGATCAGGCCGGCCACGAAGGCCGCCGCGAAGCCGAGCGCGATATATTGCGCATCGGCGAAATCGAGCACCGACTTGTTCTTGTAGAGGTCGTACACGAAGGCGCCCACCATGGTGGGCATGGCCAGGAAGAACGAGAACTCGGCCGCCGAGCGCTTGTCGGTCCCCATCAGCAGGGCCCCGGCAATGGTCGAACCGGAACGCGACACGCCCGGGATCATCGCCAGGCACTGGCAGAAGCCGATCTTCAGATAGAGCGACATCGGATAGGCCGTGATGTCGGTATAGCGCGGCTTCAGGCGCATCCGGTCGATCATGAGCAGGATGATGCCGCCGACGATCAGCGCGATGCAGATCGTCACCGGGCTCTCGAACAGCACTTCCTTGATATATTTGTGCAAGCCGGCGCCGATCACCGCCGCCGGCAGAAAGGCGATCAGGATGCCGGCGACGAAGCGGCGCGCGCCCGGATCGCTCGGCAGGGCGAGCGCGATGCCGAGCAGCCGGCGGAAATAGACCAGCAGGATGGCCAGGATGGCACCGAGCTGGATCAGGACCACGAAGGTCTTCCAGGATGCCCCCTCCCCGTCGACCCCGAGAACGTGGCCGAGCAGCAGGAGATGGCCGGTCGAGGAGACCGGCAGGAACTCGGTCAATCCTTCGACGGCGCCGAAAACGAGGGCCTCGACGGCACGATCAAGATTCATGCAATGACCTCTCGGCTAAATTCGCGGATGCCGGCGCGATCGGGGTTGTTCGGGGGCTGTGGCGGCTCTATACCGCATCGCCATCCGAATGGCCAAGCGACCGGCGCCCGCTCCCGACCAGGGCGCGACCGTCCGTTTCAGACGGAAAAACGGGATTCGGCGACGCATGCTGAAAGTCTTCCATCATCCCTTTTCGGCCGCCTCGCGCTTCGTGCGTCTGGTCGCCGCCGAATACGGGATCCAGACCGAATATGTCGTCGAGCGGCCCTGGGACCGGCGCCGCGAATTCCTGCTCATGAACCCGGCCGGGACTCTGCCGGTGATGAGCGAGAATGGCGGTCCGCCGATCTGCGGCGCCGCGCCGATCATGGAATATATCGACGAGACCCGCGGCTACGCGATGGCCGACCGGCGGCTGATGCCGAACCATGCCGAGGTGCGCGCCGAGGTGCGCCGGCTGGTCGAGTGGTTCCTGATCAAGTTCGAGGGCGAGGTCACCGGCTATCTCGTCAACGAGAAGATCTACAAGCTCGAAATGCCGCGCGAGGCCGGCGGCGGGGCGCCGGATTCGGCGGTGCTGCGCGCCGCCCGGGCCAATGTCCGCCACCATCTGAAATATGTCGGCTATCTCGCCGGCACCCGCGACTGGCTCGCCGGTCCGAAGCTGACCTTCGCGGATCTGGCTGCCGCCGCGACGCTGTCCTGCGCCGACTATCTCGGCGAGATCGCCTGGGACGACGACGAGCAGGCCCGCCATTGGTACAGCCGGATCAAGTCGCGGCCGTCCTTCCGGCCGATCCTGGCTGACAGAATCCTTGCCATCCCGCCCGCGCCGCATTACGCCGACCTGGATTTCTGACCCTTTCGATCCGAGCCGGGCCCCATGCCGACCGAGAAGCCCTTCGTCATCGCCATCGACGGCCCCGCTGCGGCCGGCAAGGGCACCCTCGCCGAGCGCCTCGCCGGGCATTACGGCCTGCCCTATCTCGATACCGGCCTGCTCTACCGCGCCATCGGCCGGCTGATGGCCGATCGCGGCTTCGACCTGGACGATGCCGTGCTGGCCGGCCAGATCGCCGAGGCGCTCGATCCGGAAGACCTGAAGCATCCCGGCCTGCGCGGCCGCGAATCCGGCGAGCTCGCCTCGCGCGTCGCCGTCCACCCCTCGGTGCGCGAGGCGCTGGTCGCCTTCCAGCGCGGCTACGCCACCCGCATGCCCGGCGCGGTGCTGGACGGACGCGACATCGGCACCGTGATCTGCCCGGAAGCCGACGTGAAGATCTACGTCACCGCCTCGCCGGAGGTGCGCGCGCGCCGCCGCACCGACGAACTGGCCGCCAAGGGCCGCACCGTCGACTACGAGCGCATCCTCGCCGAGGTGCGCGAGCGCGACGCGCGCGATTCGGGCCGCCCGACCGCCCCCCTGAAGCCCGCCCCCGACGCGGTCCTGCTCGACACCAGCCATCTCGACCGCGACGGCGCCTTCGCGGCCGCGACCGCGATCATCGACGGCCGGCGCGGCTGACGCTCCGGAATTCAGCGAAAGCCGCGGCCGGCCACGCGATTTGACCGCTCTAGCGCGACGGCTCGCCTTGCCGAGACCGGCCGAAAGGGCTATAGCAGCCCACGTTTTCCGAGCGAGCCGGTCCGTTTCCGCGGGCCGGCGCCTGCCATGGGCAGGACAGTGCCTGGGCGGGACGGGGGTTCGAACCCTACCGATCCGCCCGTCTTGGTGCCGGACCACACAGGAATACGGTCTCGACCCGCCGCTCGCCGGCGCCGGCTCGACGGGCATGCCCGTCGGCGCTCCTCCGCCCGTCGCGGGGAGCCGAGCGGTTTCGGGACCGCCGTGCAACTTCGAACCCCAGCCGGCGCACATGGCCGTGACGGCGGCACCAGGAGCGTTAATGTCTCAACTCAACCCCTCCCGCGAGGATTTCGCGGCCCTTCTCGAAGAGTCCTATACCGGCGGCGAGCTGTTCGAAGGCACCGTCGTCAAGGGCACCGTCGTCGGCATCGAGAAGGATCTGGCGGTCATCGACGTCGGCCTGAAGGTCGAAGGTCGCGTTCCGCTCAAGGAATTCGGCGTCCAGGCGCGTGACGGCCAGATCAAGGTCGGCGACATCGTCGAGGTCTATCTCGACCGGGTCGAGAATGCGCTCGGCGAAGCGGTCATCAGCCGCGAGAAGGCGCGCCGCGAAGAGAGCTGGCTGCGCCTCGAGGAGGCCTTCAACAAGAACGAGAAGGTCACCGGCGTGATCTTCAACCAGGTCAAGGGCGGCTTCACGGTCGACCTCGACGGCGCCGTGGCGTTCCTGCCGCGCTCCCAGGTGGACATCCGTCCGGTCCGCGACGTCGGCCCGCTGATGCACATCAACCAGCCCTTCCAGATCCTCAAGATGGACAAGCGCCGCGGCAACATCGTCGTCTCGCGCCGGACCGTCCTGGAAGAGACCCGCGCCGAACAGCGTTCCGAGCTCGTCCAGAGCCTGCAGGAAGGCCAGATCGTCGACGGCGTGGTCAAGAACATCACCGACTACGGTGCGTTCGTCGACCTCGGCGGCATCGACGGCCTGCTGCATGTCACCGACATCGCGTGGCGCCGCATCAATCATCCGAGCGAGGTCCTCTCGATCGGCCAGACCGTCCGGGTCCAGATCATCCGCGTCAACCCGGAAACCCACCGCATCTCGCTCGGCATGAAGCAGCTTGAGGCGGATCCGTGGGATGGCATCGCCGCCAAGTATCCGGTCGGCACGAAGTTCTCCGGTCGCGTGACCAACATCACCGACTACGGCGCCTTCGTCGAACTGGAGCCGGGCATCGAAGGCCTGATCCACGTCTCCGAGATGTCGTGGACCAAGAAGAACGTCCATCCGGGCAAGATCGTCTCCACCTCCCAGGAGGTCGAGGTCATGGTGCTCGAGGTCGATCCGGTCAAGCGCCGCATCTCCCTCGGCCTCAAGCAGACCCTCGCCAATCCGTGGGAAGTCTTCGTCGACAAGTACCCGATCGGGACCGTCGTCGAGGGCGAGGTCAAGAACAAGACCGAGTTCGGTCTGTTCGTCGGCCTGGATGGCGACGTGGACGGCATGGTCCACCTGTCGGATCTCGACTGGAACCGTCCGGGCGAGCAGGTCATCGAGGAATTCCGCCGCAGCGACAAGATCAAGGCGGTGGTGCTCGATGTCGATGTCGAGAAGGAGCGCATCTCCCTCGGCGTCAAGCAGCTTGCCGGCGACCCCTTCGAGAAGGCGGGCGACCTGCGCCGCGGCGCGATCGTCACCTGCGAAGTGACCGACGTGAAGGATTCGGGCATCGAGGTGAAGATCGTCGATACCGAGTTCACCACCTTCATCAAGCGCTCCGAGCTCAGCCGTGACCGTGCCGAGCAGCGCCCCGACCGCTTCGCCGCCGGCGAGCGCGTCGATGCGCGCGTGGTCCAGTTCGACCGCAAGACCCGCAAGGTCCAGGTGTCGATCAAGGCCCTCGAAGTGGCCGAAGAGAAGGAAGCGATCGCGCAGTTCGGCTCGTCCGAATCCGGCGCCTCGCTCGGCGACATCCTCGGCGCCGCCCTCAAGGCGCGCCAGGACGACCGCTAGTCCCCAGCCCGGCACCGCTCCGGCGGTGCCGACCCGGACCGATCCTCAGACCCGCGCCGGGCGACCGGCGCGGGTCTTCTGCATTCGAGGGAGCGCGCTGCGGCTCTTGCCGCCCGTGAGGCGGGCTGGTACCCCTGGCCACCCAAGGAGACCGCCATGCATCTCGATCCGGACGTTGTCCTCGACCGGCGCCGCCTGAAGCGGAAGATCGGCTTCTGGCGCATCGCCGCCTTCCTGGCCGCCGGCGCCGCGCTGGTGGTCGGCCTGACCGAAGCCGGCACGATCAAGAATTTCGCCCAGCAGTCGACCCCGCATGTGGCGCGCATCTCGATTTCCGGCTTCATCCGGCCGGACCGCAAGTTCCAGGAAATGCTGGAGCGGATCGGCAAGTCGACCTCCGTCAAGGGCGTGATCGTCGAGATCAACTCGCCGGGCGGCGCCACGTCGGGCGGCGAGGCGCTCTACGAGGGCCTGCGCGAACTCGCCAAGAAGAAGCCGACCGTCGCCCATGTCGACAGCCTGGCGGCGTCGGCCGCCTACATGGCCGCGCTCGGCACCGACCGGATCATCGTGCGGCGCAGCGCCCTGACCGGTTCGATCGGCGTGATCGCCCAGTGGGCCGACGTTTCGGAACTGCTCGCCAAGGTCGGCGTCAAGTTCGAGGAGGTGAAGTCCTCCCCGCTCAAGGCCGAGCCGACCCCGTTCAAGCCGGTCAGTCCCGAGGCCCGCGCCGCGGTCGACCGGATGATCCAGGACAGCTACGGCTGGTTCGTCGGCCTCGTCGCCGAGCGCCGCAGCCTGGGGCCGGACGAAGCCAGGCGGCTGGCCGACGGGCGCGTCTTTACCGGCGCGCAGGCGCTCGACGCCAAGCTGGTCGACGAGCTCGGCGGCCCGGAGGCCGCCCGACGCTGGCTGGAGACGGCCAAGGGCGTCGACAAGGATCTCCCCGTCCGGGACTGGAAGCCGCGCGACGACAAGTTCGGCTGGGATCTGGCGCAATCGGCCGTGACCGCCGCGACCCGCGGCGTGCTCGTCGGGCTCGGTATGGAAGATGCCGCACGCGGCGGCGCCGCGCTTGACGGTCTGACCTCCGTTTGGCACCCTGAAGGCTTGAAAAATTGAGGAAATCCCGGGGGGATGGATCGATGATCAAGTCCGAACTGGTGCAGCGCCTCGCCGAACGCAACCCGCATCTCTACCAGCGCGATGTCGAGCACATCGTCAACGCCGTCCTGGACGAGGTCGGACACGCGCTGATGCGCGGGGATCGGGTCGAACTGCGCGGTTTCGGCGCCTTTTCGGTCAAGAACCGCCCCTCGCGCACCGGCCGCAATCCGCGCACCGGCCAGAAGGTCGCGGTGACCGAGAAGTACGTGCCCTTCTTCAAGACCGGCAAGGAGATGCGCGAGCGTCTCAACGACGGTGTCGATCTCGGCGACTGACCGACCGATCGGCCGCGAATCGGCACGGCCGTGACCGAAGCCGCCGCGACCGGAAGCCTCGGCTCCGGTCGTCGGGGCAGTGGGCCGGGGGGTCCACGCAGGCCGGTGGCCGGCCGATTGGCCGGATGGTGAACCGGACGTTAATGAGGGTCCGCGGCGCTATCGCCGCCGGTCCGGACCCGGGGAGACGTGAATGTCGCGAATTCTGTGGTGGCTCGTCGGGGTGCCGGTCGGCATCGTCCTGGTGGCCTTGGCGGTGGCCAACCGTGCGCCGGTCAAGCTGTCGCTCGATCCGTTCCGCCCCGATGCTCCGGCGCTGTCGGTCGAACTGCCGCTCTATCTGATCTTCTTCGCCGTGCTGATGATCGGCGTGGTCATCGGCGGCGTCGCCGTCTGGCTCAACCAGGGTCGCCATCGCCGGTCCGAGCGGCGCCTGCGCGCCGAGACCGAGCGGCTCCTGGGCGAACGCGAGGCGTCCGCAGAGCGCGACCGCGAGGCACGCCGTGCCGCCCTGGCGCTGTCCGGCCCCGGCCGCCGCGCGGCCTGAAGCGCAATCGGGGCGCCCGCCGACCGGACGCGCCGCCGGACCCGCAGTGCCGGATCCGCAGTGCCGGGCGCGCCACAGCCGGCCGCCCGACCTTCATCCTGAATGGCGCCATCCGCTCGTTCGGCCGGATGGCGTCGCCGTTTCCCCCGCTGGTCAGAGGTTCCCATGCGCGTCGTCGAGGCCGAGGAAGTCGGCCGCCTGCTGGTCTATCCCGATCTGGTCGATGCCCTGGAGGCCGCCTTCCGCGGCCAGGTGGTGACGCCGGTCCGCCATCACCATCCGGTCGCCCGCGCCGGCGAGCCGGACGCCATGCTGTTGCTGATGCCGGCCTGGGACGACGTTTCGACCGGCTTCGACGGCGATCCGATGATCGGCATCAAGATCGTCAATGTGGTGCCCGGCAATGCCGAACGCGGCAAGGCCAGCGTGGTCGGCAGCTATCTACTGATGTCGGGGGTGACCGGCGAGCCCGTCGCCATGATGGACGGCTCGCGGCTGACGCTGCGCCGGACCGCCGCCGCCTCGGCGCTGGCCGCCCGCACGCTCGCCCGGCCGGACGCCGCACGGCTGGTCATGGTCGGTGCCGGCGCGCTGGCTCCGCATCTGATCGAGGCCCATGCCAGCGTGCGCCCGATCCGCGAGGTCGCGGTCTGGAACCATCGGCCCGAGAAGGCCGTCGCGCTGGCCGAAAGCCTGGCCGGCCGGCCCTATCGCGTCACCGCCGTCACCGATCTCGCCGCCGCGGTGGCCGAGGCCGATATAGTCTCCGCCGCGACGCTGTCGTCCGAGCCGGTCATCCGCGGCGCCTGGCTGAAGCCGGGCAGCCATGTCGACCTGGTCGGCGCCTTCACGCCGGCCATGCGCGAGAGCGACGACGAGGCGGTCCGCCGGGCGCGCGTCTTCGTCGACACGCGCGGCGGCGCCCTCAAGGAGGCCGGCGACATCGTGCGCCCGATCGCCGACGGCGTGATCACGGCCGCCGACGTGGTCGCCGACCTGTTCGATCTCTGCCGCGGCACCGATCCGGGACGCCGCGGCGCCGACGAGATCACGCTGTTCAAGTCGGTCGGAACCGCACTCGAGGATCTCGCGGCGGCGCGGCTGGTCTGGTCACGCGTCGCCGGCGCCTGACGGCGCGCCGGCGTCCGGCTGTTCGGGCATCGGCACCGGCGTCATCGCCCCGAAGGCTGCCCCGTTCACGTCGCGCAGGATGGCGATCCGCCCGACGCCCGGGACATCCCAGGGGGCGCGGAGCACCTGTCCGGCGGCGGTCGCGACCGCGCCCGCGGCGGCATCGATGTCGGAGACCGACAGATACGGGAACCAGTGTTCCGGGATGCCGTCGAATTCGGCGCCGCTCATGGTGAAGATGCCGGCGACCGGCCGGCCGTCGACCTTGGCCAGCCAGTAGGTCCCCTCCGGCATGGCCATCGGTTCGAAGGTCCAGCCGAGCAGCGCGGCATAGAAGGCCTTCGCGCGCTCGGGGTCGCGGGTGTTGAGCTCGTTCCAGACGAAACTGCCGTGCGTGTCCATGTCATCCCTTCGCGGTGGGTCGGCCGCGGAGCCTGCGCTCCGGCCGAGGGCCGTCCGTTCGGTACCCCCCAGGCAGCAGCATGGCGGGGATCATGACACGACGATGGCGATCAGTTTCTTCCGGTGCTGTCGGCGGGCGAGCGGGCCGCTTCCGCGGCCGCCAGGATGGCGCCGACGAAGGCCGCGCTCATCACGACCAGCGGGGCGGTCATCGAAGCGCCGGGCTGTCCGGCGATCGCCGGCAGGGCGAGGATCAGCGACACGGTGCCCAGAAGGCCGGCCGTAAGCCCGATCAGGGCGGCCCGGCGCGACGGCGCGGCGGTAGCGGCGAGCGGACGAGCCTCGGGCATTTCGGATCTCCGGTTCCAACCCGACGAGCCTGCGACCGCAAGCCTTAACAAAGCGTAAGCGGCGCCCGCCGCCCCTTGCCATGCCGGCCCGCGACGCGATACTGCGCGCTCACGAAGAGGGGCCCGGCGGACGGGTCGAGGGGAGCCCCGCCCATGATCCTGACCGAGTCCCTGCCGCTGTTCTTCTTCGGCTCGCTGCGCGACGCGGACCTGTTCGCGCTGGTCGCGGGCCGGCCCTTCGCGGATTTCGCGATCCGGCCGGCGGCCATGGCCGGCCACCGGGCGCGACGGGCCGACGGCGAGGCCTATCCGGTGCTCGCCGCCGAACAAGGCCATCGGGCCGGCGGACTGCTGGTCGACCTCCCCGACCCGACCGTGATCGCGCGCATCGCCTTCTATGAAACCACCGACTACCGCCTCGCCGAGACCGAGGTCCTGACGGCCGCCGGACCGGTGCGGGCGCAGTTCTTCGAATCGACCGGGCTTCTGGCCGCGACCGAGGAGACCTGGTCGCTGGAGCGCTGGCAGGCGACCGCCAAGCCGTTCGCGCTCGCCGCCGCCGAACTGGTCATGGACCATTTCGGCCGCGTCCCCCACGAGGCCTCGGCCGATCTGTGGCCGGACGTCTATGCGCGCGCCGCCGCCCGGCTCGGCGCCAACCGCCGCACCGGCTGAGCCGCGGCCGAACCGGCCCCGGAGGGCAAAGCCGGCCCCAGCGCGGCGGTTTGCGCCCGTCGCGCCGGTCCGTAGAAGCCCGCAAGGCCCGCCGCACCGTCCGGTCGGGGCTGGATTTCCCTGTCATTCCAAGCCTCGATCCTTCGTAGCGCGACCAAAGTCTGCAACGCGCGCTTATGGACTGGCCGGCCCAAATGCCCATAATGCCGGCCGAAACCGAGCAATCGGACGGCCATGACGGGACCGGCTTCGGTCGCCGTCCGTGAAAAATCTTCTTGGGAGGTGGCTTATGTCGGACAACGTGTTCCCGGTGCCGGAAGCAGTCGCCAAGGCGGCCTTGGTCGACGACGCGAAATACAAGGCCATGTACGAGCGGTCGGTGACCGATCCGAATGGCTTCTGGGGCGAGCAGGCCCAGCGCATCGACTGGATCAAGCCCTTCACCAAGGTCAAGAACACGTCCTTCGATCCGCACAACGTGTCGATCAAGTGGTTCGAGGACGGCGAACTGAACGTCGCCGCCAACTGCGTCGACCGCCATGCCGCGACCCGGCCGAACCAGACGGCGATCATCTGGGAAGGCGACGACCCGGCCGATTCCAAGCACATCACCTATGCGCAGCTGAAGGACGAAGTCAGCCGCTTCGCCAACGTGCTGAAGGCGCGCGGCGTCAAGAAGGGCGACCGCGTCACCATCTACCTGCCGATGATCCCCGAGGCCGCCTATGCGATGCTGGCCTGCGCGCGCATCGGCGCGGTGCATTCGATCGTCTTCGGCGGCTTCTCGCCGGACAGCCTGGCCGGCCGCATCGAGGATTGCGGCTCCGCGGTGGTGATCACCGCCGACGAGGGCCTGCGCGGCGGCCGCAAGGTGCCGCTGAAGGCCAATGTCGACGCCGCGCTGAAGAAGATCACCGGCGTCGAGACCGTGCTGGTCGTCCGCCGCACCGGCAGCGCGATGGACATGACCGCCGGCCGCGACATCTACTACGACGAGGCCGCCGCCGCCGTCTCGGCCGATTGCCCGGTCGAGCCGATGAATGCCGAGGATCCGCTGTTCATCCTCTACACTTCCGGCTCCACCGGCAAGCCGAAGGGCGTGCTGCATTCGACCGGCGGCTATCTGGTCTATGCGTCGATCACGCATGAACTGGTGTTCGACTATCATCCCGGCGAGGTCTACTGGTGCACGGCCGACGTGGGCTGGGTCACCGGGCACAGCTACATCGTCTACGGCCCGCTCGCCAACGGCGCCACCACGGTGATGTTCGAAGGCATTCCGACCTATCCGTCGCCGGCCCGCTTCTGGGAGGTGGTCGACAAGCACCAGGTCAACATCTTCTACACCGCCCCGACCGCGATCCGCTCGCTGATGGGCGCCGGCGAAGGCCATGTGAAGAAGACCTCGCGCGCCAGCCTGCGCGTGCTCGGCTCGGTCGGCGAGCCGATCAATCCGGAAGCCTGGGTCTGGTACTACAACGTGGTCGGCGACGCGCGCTGCCCGATCGTCGACACCTGGTGGCAGACCGAGACCGGCGGCATCCTGATCACCCCGCTGCCCGGCGCCACCGCCCTGAAGCCCGGTTCCGCGACGCGGCCCTTCTTCGGCGTGCAGCCGGCCGTGGTCGATGCCGAGGGCAACATCCTGACCGGCGCGACCGAGGGCAACCTGGTCATCCTGGACAGTTGGCCGGGCCAGATGCGCACCGTGTTCGGCGATCACGAGCGCTTCGTGCAGACCTATTTCTCGGCCTACAAGGGCACCTACTTCACCGGCGACGGCTGCCGGCGCGATGCCGACGGCTACTACTGGATCACCGGCCGCGTCGACGACGTGATCAACGTCTCCGGCCACCGCATGGGCACGGCGGAAGTCGAGAGCGCGCTGGTCGCCCATCCGAAGGTCGCCGAAGCCGCCGTGGTCGGCTATCCGCACGACCTCAAGGGCCAGGGCATCTACGCCTATGTCACGCTGATGACCGGCATCGAGCCGACCGAGGAGCTGCGCAAGGAGCTGGTCGCCTGGGTGCGCAAGGAGATCGGCCCGATCGCCTCGCCGGACCTGGTCCAGTTCTCGCCGGGCCTGCCGAAGACCCGTTCGGGCAAGATCATGCGCCGCATCCTGCGCAAGATCGCCGAGGATTCCTTCGACAGCCTGGGCGACACCTCGACGCTGGCCGATCCGGGCGTGGTCGACGACCTGATCGAGAACCGGCAGAACCGCAAGGTCGGCTGACCGATCCGCATCATCGCTGGAACGACCGAGGCCCCGGGCGCGATCCCGGGGCCTTCGTGTGTGTGGAGGTCCGCCCGGCCGCAATTCCGTCCATCTCGGCCGCTTCCCTGCGGCGGGGGCAAACGGAAGGCATTGCATGATCCCGGCCGTCCTGCGCCTCGCCGCCGCCCTCCTGACCGCCACGCTCGCCCTGTCGCGCCCGCTGGCCGCCCCTGCCCCCGCCCTGGCCGACGACCGCTGCCGGTCCGAGACGGCCGATGCCGTGCGGCTGACGGTGTGCACGGTCGATCTCGCCCGCGACAACCTGCGCCTGTTCTGGGCGGACGCCGAGGGCCGGCCCTACGGCTCGTTCCGATCGCTGGAAGCCGATCTCGAGCGGCAGGGCCTGCGCCTCGCGCTCGCCGTCAACGGCGGCATGTATCATGCCGATCTCTCGCCGGTCGGGCTCCATGTCGAGAACGGCCGGCCGATGCGGACGGCCAGCACCGCCGACGGACCCGGCAATTTCCATCTGAAGCCGAACGGTGTGTTCTGGATCGACCGGGGCCGGGCCGGCATCAGCGAGACCGGCCAGTTCCTGGCCTCCGGGCTGAAGCCGCAATTCGCCACCCAGTCGGGGCCGATGCTGCTCCGGCGCGGCGCCCCGCACCCGGCCTTCCGGGCCGGCTCCGACAGCCGCAAGATCCGCAACGGCGTCGCCGTGCTGGACGGAACGCGCGTGATCCTGGTCAAGGCCGAGACGCCGATCAATTTCCACGACTTCGCAGAGCTGTTCCGCGACCGCTTCGGCGCGACCGACGCCCTGTTCCTCGACGGCACCATCTCGGCCGTGCATTGGCCGGCGGCGGGTCGGTCGGACACGTCCTATCCGCTCGGGCCGATCCTCGGCGTCGTCGAGACGCGGCGCTGATGGCGGCCGGCCAATCCGATCTCGGGCCCGGCCCGGCGCCGGCCGAACGATGGGCCGGGAGGATCGCAGGAATGCGCCAGCAAGGCTGACGTTTTCGCTCCATGCGGGCAAGTCGATGTCGGGCCCGACCCCGCATTCCTTCGTCGACATGCCTCCGGCGGTCCGTTTTCGCGAATGCCGTCGCCGCAATCGTTAAAATTCGCGAAGAAGTTTCCTTGCATTGGCGGCGCGACGTGGCACTCTTGGAGGATCGCGAACGGGAGTGGATCATGGCACGCTGCAAGGACAGCCTCCGTGACGGCATCTTCGAGCCGGCGCAACTCGCCGACATCGAGATCGCATTCCTCAAGGCGGAGCGGCATATCCGCCGCTCCGGCACCGCGTTCGCGCCGACGGTAGACCGGCGGGAGCTGGCCCGGCGGATCGTCTCGGAAGCCCGCGACGGCGAGACCCAGCCCGACCTGCTGTGGCGGGCCGCCGTGGCGCGCATGCTGGTCGAACACAGGGTCTGCGGCTGACCGCCCGGCAGGAAACCCATCGCGGGGCCATCGATCGCGGAGCGATCGTCGAGGGACACGGGAAGCCGGCGATTCGTGACCGCAATGCGGGCGCGATTTCGCCGTCCCGACCGATGCGGGCCGGGCAGAACCGGGTCAGTTGACGCGCGCTTCCGCCGTCTCCCGGAACGCCGTCCATTTGCCGCTGCAGCCCATCATGTCGACGCGCCAGATGCCGGCGCCCGATCGCCCCTTCAGGCGGCCCGAGACGTCGGCGCGCGCCAGGCTCTGGCGAATGTCCAGCGCGATGCGACCGTCGACGCCGACGCCGCCCGAGATCGCCGCCGTCTCGCTGCCGCCGGCCGGCTGGATCCGGCCGTCGCGGATCGCGACCTTGGCCTGGTAGCTGCGGTCGCAGGACCCGCTCTCGGTGACCAGGCTGACCGCCCATGTCCCGTCATAGCCGGCGGGCCGGCTGCCGGCTGCGGCCGGGGCGATGCCACCGGCCAGCGCGGCCATGACCAGGAGTCGTGTGTTCATGTCTGTCCTCATCCCTTGGGCCCGCCTCGGCCCTGGGGCCCGGACGCCGGGTCCGGGCCGATGGTGTGTCGCGGGCGCGTGCTGATCGCCGGGACAGCCGTTTCGGCCGACCTGACATGAACGCCGAACGGGACGGATCCGATCCAGATGACGGGTCATCCGCATCGGATTTCGATGGATCCGGCCTGTGTTCGGAAGGTTGAGATCGGACCTCGCCGACCGTCTCACGGCCACCCGGGCGGCCCGCTTCAGGCTCTGCCGTATCCTGCAGCACGGTTCGACCAAACACGCATGTGCTTCAAGATACGGTTCGATCAAACACGCGTCCGTTTAGGCATACGGTTCGACCGAACACGCACCCGTTCCAGCGTCCGGCTCGATCAGTCTTGCGCTCGTTGCTGGACCATGACCTGACGGATGAACTTGGCCTCATTGAGGCCCATTTGGGACAGACTTCGGCATGACCGCCCTTCTACTGAAGCGCGGCCGTGCCGACAATTTCAGCACGATGGCCACGACCTGACATTGTCCCGGCCCGGTGCGACGCCCCATAGTCCGAGCGACCCGCGAGTGAGACGAGGTGTCGCATGCAGCAGGAAAAACCGGAACCAGACGAAGGCGATGCGCCGTCGGCATCGACGCTGATCGGCGAAGCCGAGGCGGCCCTGCGGCGCAACGTGGACGATCTCGCGGAGGCGGCCCGGACGCTGGGCCATGCCGGCATCGCCGAATTTCAGGATCTCGCCGCGAGCCTCGACGTGATCGGACGGCGTCTGGCCATGTCGGATCCGATCCATCCCGAGGGACGCGATTTCCGCGTCCGGCTCGCCGCCCATCTCGACACGCTCCGGGAAAGCCTGGACGACCTCCTGGCCGAGATGGCGTCGGTCAGCCGGGAATCGGGCTCTCAGGCGAAGTGATCTTGCGCCCGGCATCGGGAGCCGACGCCGGACGCGGGGAGACTTTGCCGGCAGCCGCCCCACCGGCCGGCTGCCGCGAAAGAGCAAAGCCGATCGGGCCTGCCCGGCCGGCCATGCCGACCTTACAGCGCGGTCTTTTCGGCCGGCGGGCGGTCGAGGGTGCGGTCGATCTGCTTCGAAATCTGGGTGCCGGCATCGCGGACATGCCGCCATGCCTCCTTGGTGTAGGCGCCGTCATACTGGATGGCGTCGTAGCCGATCGCGACGGCCAGGAGAAAGAACACGAATCCCAAACGCATGGCTCGATCCCTCGGGCGCTCGACGCCGGACGGGACTTCCCCGGCGGCGCGCCAGCCTGTGACGGTTCCGGCGTGCCCGCAGAGACGCCGTCGGCGGCTCACTGACCGCCCAGTCCAAGCCATAACGTGCGGTAAGCCATCCGGTTCCGCAACCAGCCGCATGAGTCCGAGCGCCCGGAGGCGGCGCGATCGCCGGGATCGGCGCGCCGTTTCGGCGTCGGGACGGCCGATCAGGCCCGCGGACGCCGGGCCAGGAGCGCGCCCAGGGCGACCAGGAGCCAGCCGGCGATCATGGTCGAGCCGCCGAGCGGGGCGGCATTGGGAAAGAGCCGCGTGCCGTGAAAGGCGCGCAGCGCCAGGTCGCCGGCGAAGAGCAGGCTGCCCAGGGCGAGCACGAAGCCGGCGAGCGCGATCGTGCGCGACCGGAAGCCCATGCCGAGCGCCGCGAGGGCCGCCAGTCCCGCGCCATGGGCGACCAGCAGCAGGCTGGCCGGACCGAGCCCGGCGGCGGCGGCGGCGTCGCCACCCGGCACGCCGCGCGTCGCGAGATGGCTCGCCGCGGCCGCCAGCGCCACACCGGTGGCGCCGAGACATCCGGCGAGGAAGAGATGCAGGCGGGCGATCGGCGGCATGGCGGGGGTCTCCGTTCGGGCGCCGGACTGTGGCCCCGCGGCCCGGCCACGGCAAGCGCCGGACATGGGCCCCGACCCGCCGGCCGCCGCGGGCGACGGCAATCGGGGGATCGGCCGTCGGGCACCGGCGGGGTTCGCCGCCGCCGCGGACGGCAGGCCGGCAACCCGTCCGGATGAAGACGCCTACGCAGTGATCCGGAGCCGTTTGCTGATCGAAACTTGATCGAAAGCGGTGCGCGATGCCGCGACCTCGGTCATTGAACAAGCCGGACCGCCGCTTTAGTGTCCCCTCGCCGTCTGACGCGCCTCCGGGCCGGAGGACGGCGCTCGGAATGCGGCACCCTGCAGACCGCGCCCGCCGGAGGCATGATGGCCCTGATCGACTATGCCAACCCGACCCGCTTCCTGGGTCTGGTGGAGAAGCTCCTGCCCTGGCTCGGTGCGCTTGCCGCGCTGCTGATCGCCGTCGGCCTCGGCCTCGTCTTCGGCATCGCGCCGGACGACTACCAGCAGGGCGCGACGGTCAAGATCATGTTCATCCATGTGCCGGCCGCCTGGCTGTCGATGTTCGGCTATTCGATCATGGCCGCCTCGTCGCTCGGCACGCTGATCTGGCGCCATCCGCTCGCCGACGTTTCCGCCAAGGCCGCCGCCCCGGTCGGCGCCGCCTTCACCTTCGTGTGCCTGGTCACCGGCTCGCTCTGGGGCAAGCCGATGTGGGGCACCTGGTGGGAGTGGGATGCCCGGCTGACCTCCGTCCTGGTCCTGTTCATCATGTATCTCGGCCTGATCGCGCTCTGGCAGACGCTGGAGGATCCGATCAAGGCCGGCCGCGCGGCCGCCGTGCTGACGCTGGTCGGCATCGTCAACATTCCGATCATCAAGTTCTCGGTCGACTGGTGGAACACCCTGCACCAACCCGCCTCGGTGTTCCGGCTCGGCGGCCCGACCATCCATCCCTCGATGCTCTGGCCGCTGCTCGTTACCGCGCTCGGCTTCACGGTGCTGTTCGTCACGCTGCACCTGATGGCCATGCGCAACGAGATTCTGCGCCGGCGCATCCGCACGCTGCGGATGCTGCAGGCCTCGGCAGTGGCGGGGTAGACCGATCATGGCAGGTCTCGGGCCCCATTGGGGCTTCATCGTCGCCGCCTATCTGGTCACCGCCGTGGTGGTGCTCGGTCTGATCGTCTGGATCCGGGCCGACCTCGCGGCCCAGCGCCGGATCCTGAAGGATCTCGAGGCGCGCGGCCTGCGCCGGCGCTCGGATGCGGCCAAGGCGTCCGCGCCTGCGGAGGCGGCCATGCCCGCGGAGGCGGAATGACCACCGAGCTTCAGCCCGAACCGCCGGTTCCGGCCCGCCGCCCCTGGCTGGTCGCCCTGCCGCTGGTCGTCTTCGCCGCCATGGCCGGCCTGTTCGCCTATTTCCTGGTGCTGAAGCCGCGCGACGCCTCGGAAATCCCGTCCGTGCTGATCGACAAGCCGGTGCCGGACTTCGCGCTGGCGCCGCTCGGCGGGCTCACCCGCGACGGCGCCGCCGTGCCGGGGCTGACCAGCGCCGACCTGAAGGGCCGGGTGACCATCGTCAATGTCTGGGCGTCGTGGTGCGTGCCGTGCCGGCAGGAGCACCCGATCCTGAACGAGATCGCCAAGGACCCGCGCGTCCGGCTGGTCGGCATCAACTACAAGGACGAGCCGGAAAACGCGCTGCGCTTCCTCGGCCAGCTCGGCAATCCCTTCGCGGCCGTCGGCACCGACCAGAAAGGCCGGGCGGCGATCGACTGGGGCGTCTACGGCGTGCCGGAGACCTTCCTGGTGGCCGCCGACGGGCGGATCGCCTACAAGTTCATCGGCCCGCTCAGCCCCGAGGGCTATGCCGCGAAGCTCGAACCCGAAATCCGGAAGGCGATCGCCCGCCGCTGAGGGCCCCGGCGCCGCGCCGATCACGCGATCGGGGCCATGCCCACCGGACTGTCGGGGCTGCAGAAAGGGACGGGCTGCAAAGACGGGCGGGCCGCAAGAAAAGGGGCGGCCGGGAGGAGGCATCATGGCGGTGGAGGATTTCGAGACCGGAGCCCCGACGGCGTCACGTTTCCGGCGCTCCGTCCCGGACGGCGACACGGTCGAGCGCAATGTCTGCCGCGATTGCGGCTTCGTCGCCTACGAGAATCCGAAGCTGGTCGTCGGCAGCGTGGTGCGCGCCGGCTCCGCGATCCTGCTCTGCCGCCGCGCGATCGAGCCGCGGCGCGGCTACTGGACGCTGCCGGCGGGCTATCTGGAACTCGGCGAGACGCCCGAGGACGGCGCGCGCCGCGAGGCCTTCGAGGAGGCCGGCGCCGAAATCCGGCTGCATGCCCTGCTGGCGGTCTATTCCGTGCCCCGGATCAGCCAGGTGCAATTGATCTATCGGGCCGAACTGGCCGGTCCCTTCGCGGCCGGCCCGGAAAGCCTGGAGGTGCGCCTGTTCGAGCCGGACGAACTGCCCTGGTCTGAGCTGGCCTTCCCGTCGGTGGAATGGGCGCTCGAACACGAACAGGCGGTCCGGTCCGGCACCGCGCCGGCGCCCTTCGTCAATCCGGCCGGCGAGACCGGCGAACGCTTCCGCGGCCGGCCGGCCGGCTTCGGCCCCGCACAACCGCCCGAGCCGGCCTGAGCGGGCAGACCCCATCGGCAGACGGCGGCGCCGGCACCCGGAAGCACCGGGCCGATCGGCGCCGGCCATCCGTCCCGCAGACAACAGAAAACCCCGCCGCTTGGGGCGGCGGGGTCTCGTGGCCGGAAGGCGGGGGGCTGATGTGCCTGGCCGGACCAGCGAGGCTGAAGGCCTGCGATCAGTAGCAGACCTTGACCTTGTAGGCGTGATGGCCGCGATACTTCACCTTCCAGCGGCAGCCCGGATAGCCGTAGCCGTAATAGGCCGGATAGCCCCACGGACGGACGACGACCTTGCCGCCATGCCAATGGCCGTGATGGCCGTGCCACTTGTGACCGCCGTGATGGCCGTTGTGCTTCCAGCCGGCTTCGGCCGTGGTGGTCGTGACCGGGACCGTCGCGAGCGCGAGGCCGGTGGCAGCGGCAAGGCCGAGAACGAGTTTCTTCATTTGCTGTCTCCCATCGCCATGGCGACCTGTTCAATGACCGGTCGCGCATTTGATGTGAGCAACAATAGTCCATATGCGTGAACTTGCCCTGATGGCGTCGTTCATCTACCGTTCATTTCATAGTGAGCGATGAATATCGGGTTACCGCGTTCCAGAAATAAAGACGAAATCGCGGCAGTTTTTGCGAATACAGGTGAAATTGCGGATCGTTCATTGCCGTATAGCGAAGAGGCCTGATCCGACCGGGCAGCACCCGGTCGGATCGGCGCGCGCCTTGGCGATCAGTAGCAGAAGGTCTTGGTCTTCCAGACCGGGCCCCAGGGGGTGTAGACCAGCTTCGGCTTGCTGACGCAGCCGCCGCCGTAACCGCCATAGTAGCCGCCGTAGGCCGGGCCGTAGTAGCCGCCGTAATAGCCGCCGTAGTAGCCACCCCCGCCGACCTTGATGACGACCTTCGCCTCGGCGGCGGAGGTGGCGGCGATGGTGCCGGTGGCGAGGGCGGCGGTGGCGGCGAGGGCCATGAGGGTCTTGCGCAGCATGTTCGTTTCTCCCGTTTCGGTGGATCGTCTCTCGATCCCTGATGACGCGAGATTGCCCTCCGGCCCTTGAACCGGTGGTGAGACCGCCATTTAGAATCCGTACATTTTCGTGGCGGCCGATCACGAGACCGTGAGCCCCGCCCGGGTCCTTCGATCGCGGCGCCGGCGGCGAATCGCCGGTCGCGTTCCGTGCCGGCGCCGGCATGGGCCGCCCTCCGCACCGCGCGGGCCGACGCGGCAGTGCATGGCGGCCTTGCATTCCGCTCGCCGCCCGGGCGGGCTAAACCGGCCGTCGCCCCATCGCCGCTGCGGCTTTCGTTGCGGCTTTCGGCGCCGGCAACGGCCGCCCAACGATCCGGCTTGGTTAAAGGCCCCTTAACCGGTCCGACCTAGTCTTCCTCCGACAAGGGATTGCTAACGATGTCCGCCCCCGCCGCCACGACCGCCCATCCGACCGCGCCGCGCTCCGCCGAGACCGCGGGCGGCACATTCGTGTCGCCCTTCCAGCGGCTGGCCACGCTGCTCGAAGGCCGCGCGCCGGGCCGGCCGCCGATCGTGATGGTGGTCGGCGAGCCGCGCCATCCGGTCCCGGATTTCGTCGGACCCGCGTTGCAGCGCGAGATTGCCGGCTTCGGCCGCTATCCGGCCATCCGCGGCACCGACGCCTTCCGCGAGACCGTCGCCGGCTGGCTCGGCCGGCGCTACGGGCTCGACGGCCGGATCGATCCGGCGACCATGATCCTGCCGCTCAACGGCTCGCGCGAGGGCCTGTTCTTTGCCGCCCTCGAGGCGCGGATGAGCTCGGCCAAGGCGGTCGCCAACCCGGCCATCCTGATCCCCAATCCGTTCTATCAGGCCTATGCGGCCGGCTGCGTCGCCGCCGGTTGCGAGCCCGTCATGGTTCCGGCGACCGCCGAGACCGGCTTCCTGCCCGATCCGGCGGCGCTCGACGCGGATCTGCTGGCCCGCACGGTGGCGATGTTCTTCGCCTCGCCGGCCAATCCGCAGGGGGCGGTCGTCTCGCGCGCCGGCTGGCTCGACCTGATCGCGCTGGCCCGCCGGCACGACTTCATGCTGCTCGCCGACGAGTGCTATTCGGAAATCTACCGCTCGGTCCCGCCGGCCGGCGTGCTCGAAGCCGCCGCGACCACCGCGGAGGGTTTCGACCGGGTCGTCGCCTTCAACTCGCTCTCCAAGCGCTCCAACCTGCCCGGCCTGCGCTGCGGCTTTGCCGCCGGCGACCCGGCCTTCCTGGCGCGCTGGACGCGCTTCCGCAACATGGCCGCCCCGCAGGTGCCGGAGCCGGTCCAGGCGGTCGCGGTCGCGGCCTTCAGCGACGAGGCCCATGTCGAGGCCAACCGGCGCCTCTACAACGCCAAATACGCGGCCGCCGAGCGCATCCTCGGCCCGGTCTTCGGCCCGGTCACGCCGGAGGGCGGCTTCTTTCTGTGGCTCGACGTGACCGGCCTCGCGGAGGACGGCTTCGATGCCGGCGAGGCCGCCACCTTGCGGCTCTGGCGCGAGGGCGGCGTCCGGGTCGTGCCGGGCAGCTATCTCGCCGCACCGGGCCGGGACGGAACCAATCCCGGCGCCGATTTCCTGCGCGTCGCTCTGGTGGACGACCTGCCGGCCACCGAGGACGGGCTCAGCCGTATTGCCGACATTCTGCATCCGGCCCTGAGGGGCCGAACGAGGGCTTGAGACCATGCGGTCATCGCGTACCGAAGCCTCCCTGCCGATGGATACCGACCTGCGCCAGATCGTGACGCGCAATCTGGCCGGTCTTCTCGGTATCGGCGTGCTGGCCGTCACGGGTGCCGTGGCGGTGGCGCTGGCGAGCTGGTCGGTGACCGATCCGAGCTATTCGAACGCCACCCAGGCCGTGCCGCGCAACCTGCTCGGCCGGCCGGGGGCGATCGTCGCCGATCTCACCTTCCAGCTGATCG
>NZ_LJYW01000001.1:3136687-3136767 GCF_001305515.1 Prosthecodimorpha hirschii | reverse complement strand
CCTGCGCCGCGGCGACGACGGTCGGGTCGATGACGGCCGCGTCGCCGAACGGCGGCCGGTCGACGGCCGGGCATCCGATC
>NZ_LJYW01000001.1:3050749-3136667 GCF_001305515.1 Prosthecodimorpha hirschii | reverse complement strand
CCGGGCAGCTATCTCGCCGCACCGGGCCGGGACGGAACCAATCCCGGCGCCGATTTCCTGCGCGTCGCTCTGGTGGACGACCTGCCGGCCACCGAGGACGGGCTCAGCCGTATTGCCGACATTCTGCATCCGGCCCTGAGGGGCCGAACGAGGGCTTGAGACCATGCGGTCATCGCGTACCGAAGCCTCCCTGCCGATGGATACCGACCTGCGCCAGATCGTGACGCGATCACGGCCGGCGACGACGATGCCGAGGACGAGGACGGCGGCGACGCCAGCGGGCTGGAGGAATCGGCCGATCTCTACGACCGCGCAGTGGCGGTGGTGATGAAGGACAAGAAGGCCTCCACCTCCTACGTGCAGCGCCGCCTCCAGATCGGCTACAATCGCGCCGCCTCGCTGATCGAACGGATGGAGAAGGAGGGCATCGTCGGCCCCGCCAACCATGCCGGCAAGCGTGAGATCCTGATCGGCAGCCACGACGACTGAGGCTTTCGGGGGCGATCCTCTTCGCCCCCGCCACCGCCCGCGCGCCCCGGCGCCGGGACGGCGCGCAACGGCCGCAGTCTTGCCATGCCGTCCGGTTAGTCGAGTAGCAGTGCCGTCCTGATCAGTGCCATTGTGATCAGTGCCATCATGATCAGCGTCTTCGTGACCCGCGTCTTCGTGAACTGACCGCCTCGGGCGAGGCGCACGGCCTTCCGTGCGACCACCCGGCGCCTATCGAGGGAACCCGATCCATGCGGAACATCCGCCCGTTTCTCGCCGCCGCAGCCGCCGGCCTCCTCCTCGGCGCCAGCACGCTCGCCGCCGTCGGCCAGCAGGCCAAGCCCGAGACGCCGTTCTCGATCTTCCCCTTCGGCAACTCGACGCCCGCCGTCCAGCCGGCCAAGCTCAATCAGGTGCAGAAGGACGCGGTCGGCCTGATCAACAAGTATTTCAACAACGTCAAGACCATGGCCGGCGCCTTCGTGCAGTTCGGGCCGGACGGCCAGCGCACCGAGGGCCAGTTCTTCCTGTCCAAGCCGGGCAAGATCAAGTTCCTCTACGCCAAGCCGTCGACGCTGGAGGTCACCGCGGACGGGACCGACGTGGTCGTGTTCGACCGGAAGAACCAGACCAAGGATCTCTACCCGCTCGGCAAGACGCCGCTGCGCTTCCTGCTCTCCGAACAGCTCGACCTGACCTCGGAAGCGACCGTCACCAAGGTGTCGGTCGAGCCGGACCTGGTCTCGGTGGTGCTGGAGCAGTCGACCGTGTTCGGCGACGGCCGCCTGACGCTGGTGTTCGACCGCAAGTCGAGCGAACTGAAGCAGTGGACCGTCACCGACGCGCAGGGCTACGACACCGCGGTGGCGATCTACAACACGGTCGCCAACCAGCCGGTCGACGAGAAGCTGTTCAAGATCGACCGGACCCGCATCCTGCAGTGATGCCGGGGCGGTCGGTCCCGGATCGCCCGCATGGGCGGGCGGTCCCGCCCGCCGCCGGGAGCGTTGCCCATACGATATGGTGCTGTAATCTGAGGAGACTTTGCGGAAGCGCGAGGCGCAGATTGCGGCGAGGTTTGCGTGTTTCGAGAGTTGCCACCGATTCGCGCCAGAATGGCGCATGCGACGGATTCCGGATGGCTGGTCGACTGGTGGCGGCGGTTCTGCCCAAGTTCCTGCCTGCGTCGGCCGAATGCGATCGCCGGGCTGCTCGCATCCGATACGATCAAGGCGGGCTGTACCGAAATCCTCGGCCCGGACGGCGTCTGGACACCGGTCGCCGCGGGGGTGTCGTGCTTTGCCGATCCGACGACGATCGACGCGTATCTGGCGGATCCGGTCCCCAATCTGGCGGCGCATCTGCTGGATCGGTTCCATGCCGGCGAACCCGGCATCCTGCTCGGTCCGCCTGAAATCGCCCGCGCCAATGCGGCGCGGCGGCTCAATCTCGTCACTCTGGTCTATCTCCAGTCGCCGACCGACCCGGCCGAGCGGCTTGCCGGGCTGATCGGCTCGAAATCGATGGAGCATTTCATCAGGACCCACCGCGGCTATGGCCTGGCGCGCATGCTGCGCGAGGACCCCGTCCTGTTCGAGGAGGGTCTTCGGCAATCCGGCATGCGCCGGCACGCGCATTTTCCCGCGGGCCACCCCTGCCGGCTGACCGGACAGGGTCTGCCGGTCGCCACCTCGGTGATGATCTACGAGCCGGAGCCCGAACAGGCCGTCCTGCAGGCCTCGGCCGCGTCCCTCCTGTTCGCCACCAAGCCGCCGCGCCTCGGGCTGACCCCGGCGCAGAGCCGCATGCTGGCCCTCGCGGCCGACGGGCTTGCCGACGAGGAGATCGCCGAGGTGCTCGGGATCGCCGTCGATACCGTGAAGAAGGGCTGGCGCGGCATCTTCGATCGCGCGGCAACGGCTCTGCCGGGCCTGTTCGGCAGCGCCGAGCTGCGCAGTGGCGTGCGCGGCGCCGGCAAGAGGCGGCGGATCATCGCCTATGTGCAGGATCAGCCTGAAGAGCTGCGACCCTACGCGTCCGGCGGCACGGAGGCGACGGCGGCACTCCCCTAATTGGGGAATTGCCGGTGTGCGCACGCCTGTCCGACACTGTCGGCAGCCTTCAGAGGGCAGCCTTCAGAGGATTGCCGATGCCGACGCCTTCGACATGCCGGTCGCGACGATACCTGTCGGCAGGCGCGACCCTGTTGCTGTCGGGCCTGCTTCTGTCACCCGCTGCCACCTCCGCGCAGACGGCCGGAAAGGCCCCGGCGGTGCTCGACCTGCCCGCACCGGCAGCCGTCAAGGGCCGCGCAGGGCGCTTCCAGATGGCGAACGGAACCAGCGCGGCCGCCCCGACCGTCTACCGGGTGCCGCGCGCCCAGATCCACGCCCCGGTCGCCGTCATCGTGGCGACCCGACGCCCCGAACGGCCGCTCGCGGTCGACATTCTGAAGTTCGAGAACGGCAAGGCCGACCAGACCGGCAGGACCGACGCCCGCGGCGTCGCGGTCTTCCGGTTTCGGACAGAGGGCGAGTTTCTGGTCCGCATCGCCGCGGCTGCACCGGGGGAACCGTTCGACCTGATGATCTGGCACGGCGAAGAGGCCGCGGTTCCGATCCCGCCGGCCTATCGGTTCGCGCCTCGGGAGGCGACCGCGAAATGAAGACCAATTCGTCTTCGTCGGTCCGACGCCTTAGCCGGGGGGCCGCTGTTCCGGCGCTCTTTTCGCTCGCCATGGCGGTGTCGGCCGCCGTCCCGGCCTTCGGTCAGAACCGTCTCGATACGATCGTCGAGAATTTTCTGAACACCAACGAGGCCGTACCCTGGGATCAGATCACCGGCAGCTTCGACACGGCGCGCGGATGGGGCGAGTTGCGCGACAGCATCCCGCCGCTGAACGCCGCCGACTCCGCTGCCGAACCGGACCTGTCGCCGGCCGGCATGCCGCAGGTGCCGCTCAGCTGTCCCATCGAGCCCGAGCCCGTCAACACGCCGCGGCAGCCGGACTCGGCGCGCGACGGCTGCGAGCCCTGCTTTCGCGAAGCCATCCGCAAGCTCGATTTCAATCGCCGCATTTTCGAACGGCTGCGCGCGATCGGCAGCTCGACCATCACCATGACCAAGAAGGCGATCGCTTTCGGCGATTCCTCCTCCGGCATCCACGCCGTCGTCGGTCTGGAATGGAGCACGGCCGTCAAGCCGAAGATCGAGCAGTCACAGCGGGAGTTCAAAAGCGCCTATTCGGCAAAGTACCGCGAATTGATGCACAGCCTCGAAGCGAACCTGCGCGATCTCGGGCGCTGCGAGGAACGCTATTTCAACAATCGGGACTGGTACGCGCGGCAGGGATACATGCTCTACAGCTTCATGGAGCATCGATACTCGCCGGATCTCGTCATCAACATCGACTAAGCAAGAGCGGAGACGGACCATGTCGTTTCGCCTGGGTGTCGCCGCCCTCCTGCTGGCCGCCGCCATCGCGGGTCCGGCCCGCGGGACGGAGGTTGAGGAAGAGGTCGCGCAGTGCCGCAAGACCTGCCTCCGGCAATGCGGCGTCCAGTTCCAGGGCTGTCTGCGCGCCGTCGCCGCGCCGGCGCCGGGGCAGCAGGCCGATCGCCCGGCCCGCCAGCAGGCGCAATGTGCCAAGGCGCGGGCGAGTTGCCAGAAGTCCTGCGACACGGACTGCAACACCTGAACCGGCGCCTCGCCCGGCGGTGCCCGAGCGCGCCGTCCGGCCTCCGCCCATCACCACCCTGTCCGTTTCCGCTTCGGAGAGCGATGCCATGTCCTGGTCGCCCTATTGCGTTGCCCTTTTCGCCGCCGTCCTGGCCGGAGCCGGTTGCGCCGTCGCACAAACCCCATCCGCCGCCCCGGCGGGCGGCAGCGCGGACACGGAGGCGGCCGTCATCCTGATCCTGGATGCGTCCGGGTCCATGAAGGGACGGGTACAAGGCCGAACCAAGTGGGACGTCGCCCGCGAGACGGTCGGCAAGGTCCTGAACGAGTTGCCGCCGGATCGCGAGATCGGCCTGATGGCCTACGGCCACAAGGGCGGCAAGTGCAACGACATCGAACTTCTGACGCCGCCCGCAAAGGGCGCCGGGCCGGCGATCATCCAACGGATCGGGTCGTTGCAGCCGCGCGGCGAAACGCCCCTGACGGAATCCGTGCGGCAGGCTGCCAAGGCTTTGAAGTATCAGGATAAGCCGGCCACCGTGGTGATCGTCACCGACGGCATCGAATCCTGCAAGGGCGACCCCTGTGCCCTGGCGCGGGACCTGGCGACGGACGGCATCGACTTCACCGCCCATGTGATCGGCTTCGGCCTGTCCGAGAAGGAGGGTGCGGCCGTCGCCTGCCTCGCGCAGAATACCGGAGGCCTCTATATCGCGGCGAACGATGCCGATCAGTTGAAGGACGCCTTGCAGAAGACCGTGGTCGAAGCGCCGGTGGACGTGCCGGATCCGCAACCGAAGCCGGCACCGCCTCCGGTCCCTGCTCCGGCCCCGGCTCCGGTGGTTGCTCCGCCGCCTTCGCCGCCGGCCGCCAAGCCGAGCCTGTTTTCGGCCGAGTTCAAGAATGGCGTCGACCTTTCGAAATGGGAGATCGTGAACGAAAACAAGAGCCGCTATGGGGTGATGGACGGTCGCTGGGTGGTCGCCGGGACCCGCAACGGCATGCTCGACAATCCGAAGAAGGAGAATCTGCTGCTCGCCAAGACGGAGGTGCCGCAAGGGGATTTCGATCTCGTCGCCGAGTTCACCGCCACGATGGGCGAGGGTACCTCGCATGTCTCGATCGGCATCTATCGGGACGAGAAGAATTTCGTCGAGGCCGGCTTCTGGCGCGATGCGACCTACAACACTCTCGATCTCGGCGTGCGGCGGCTGGCCGACGGTCAGGCGACCGAGCAGCGCAGCTCGGTCGGCGCGATCGGTCCCTGGCACCGCAAGGCGGATGCCGGCTCGCCGACCATGAAGCATATCGACGCTCAGGGCGTGCGCCTGACGCTGTCCAGACGCGGCATCAAGGTCTTCGCGGCGCTCGAATATCTCGGCAACCCGCCGCGCGACGGCGAGTACAAGGGGCCGGTCGTCTCCAAGGAGGTCTCGATCTTCGGTCTCGAGGGCCGTCTCGCCTTCAAGGCCGGCGTCTGGGGCTGCACCTTCGACTTCCAGCCCTGCGGCGAGAACATCGTCCGCCTCGACAAGGTCGAACTGCGCACACCGTGACGGCCCGGGCCCGGAAGCCCCCGTCACTGGAAGTTTCGCCCCTTGGGCATCACCTTGCGGGTGGCATCGGCCAGGGCGGCGAAATCCTCCTTCAGGGCCGGCACCTCGGCGACCAGGCGCTGCAGGCGGCTGGCCGGCTTGATCTTCTCGCGCATGTCGGCCTGCGGCCGCTTGACCTCGTCGGCATTGGCGAGCGCCTCCAGGTCGCCGGCATCGGCGGACAGCAGACCGAGCAGCGGCGTCAGGTCGAGGAGCCGTTCGGCGACGATGTGGATGACGCCGGATTGGCTCTGCAGCCGGCCGTCGACGGCGATGAGCCGGGCGCCGAGCACGGTCGGACGGTCGGTCTCGAAGACCTTCGGCCAGACGATCACATTGGCGACGCCGGCCTCGTCCTCGAGCGTCATGAAGATCACCCCCTTGGCCGAGCCGGGCCGCTGGCGCACCAGGACCAGCCCGGCGACGCGCAGCCGTGTGCCGTTGTGCGCGGCGTCTAGCCGGTCGGCGCGAGTGACGCGCAGCGCGTCGAGCCGCTGGCGCAGGAAGCTGAGCGGATGGGCCTTCAGGGAGAGCGACAGGAAGCGGTAGTCGTTGACCACCTGCTCGCCGGGCGGCATCGGCGGCAGGGCGACATCGGGCTCGCGCTCGCGCGCCGGGGTCGCGACGGCATCGAACAGCGGCAGGCGCGCCGCCTCGCCGCCGGCCTGCAGGCCGCGGGCGGCCCAGAGCGCGATGCGCCGGTCGAGCCCGAGCGAGCGGAACGCGTCGGCATCGGCCAGCCGCTCCAGGGCCGCGCGATCGAGCCCGGTGCGCAGCCAGAGATCGCGCACCGAATCGTAGCCCCGGCCGCGCCGCTCGACCAGCCGGCGCATGTCGGCCTCGGCGAGACCCTTCACCTGCCGGAAGCCGAGCCGGAGCGCATGGGTCGACCAGATGTGATCGACCATGGCGGCGTGGCGCGCATGCAGCCGCTCGGCGGCATGCGGCCCACGTTCCAGCTTGTTGTCCCAGTCGGACAGGTTGACGTCGACCGGCCGCACCTCGACGCCGTGCTCGCGGGCGTCGCGCACGATCTGGGCCGGGGCGTAGAAGCCCATCGGCTGGGCGTTGAGCAGCGCCGCCGCGAAGGCATCCGGATAGTGGCATTTGAGCCAGGCCGAGGCATAGACCAAGAGCGCGAAGCTGGCCGCATGGCTCTCCGGGAAGCCATATTCGCCGAAGCCCTCGATCTGGCGGAAGCAGCGTTCGGCGAAAGCCCGATCGTAGCCGCGGGCGGCCATGCCCTCGATCATCTTCTGCTGGAACGACCCGATCGTGCCGACCCGCCGGAAGGTCGCCATGGCGCGGCGCAGCTTGTCGGCCTCGGCAGGCGTGAAGCCGGCCGCCACGATGGCGATCTGCATCGCCTGCTCCTGGAACAGGGGCACGCCGAGCGTCTTGCCGAGCACCTTTTCGAGATCCTTAGACGGATAACGAACGGGCTCCAACTTCTGACGCCGGCGCAGATACGGATGCACCATGTCGCCCTGGATCGGCCCGGGCCGCACGATGGCGACCTCGATGACCAGGTCGTAGAAGGTCGCGGGCTTCAGCCGCGGCAGCATGGTCATCTGCGCGCGGCTCTCGATCTGGAACACGCCGATCGTGTCGGCGCGCTGGATCATCGCATAGGTCTCCGGATCCTCGGCCGGGATGCCGGCGATCGTGAGCGGGCGGCCGTAATGGCGGCGGACCAGCTCGAAGGCCTTGCCGATGCAGGTCAGCATGCCGAGCGCCAGGATGTCGATCTTGAGGATGCCGAGGGCGTCGAGATCGTCCTTGTCCCATTCGATGACGGTGCGATCCTCCATGGCGGCATTCTGGATCGGCACGACCTCGTCGAGCCGGCCGCGGGTGATGACGAAGCCGCCGACATGCTGCGACAGATGGCGCGGGAAGCCCGAGATCTCGGCCGTGATCGCGCGGATGTTGGCGATGGTGGTGTCGGCCGGATCGAGCCCGACGCGGGCGACCTCGCCGGCCTCGACCGGTTTCGACGACCAGCCCCAGATGGTGCCGGCGAGCTTGTCGACGGCATCCTCGGACAGCCCGAAGGCCTTGCCGACCTCGCGCACGGCCGAGCGCGCCCGGTAGGAGATCACCGTGGCGGCCAGCCCGGCGCGCTCGCGACCGTATTTGGCATAGATATACTGGATCACCTCCTCGCGCCGCTCGTGCTCGAAATCCACGTCGATGTCGGGCGGTTCGCGCCGCTCCGGGCTGACGAAGCGCTCGAACAGCAGGTCGGCGCGGTCGGGATCGACCTCGGTGATGCCGAGGCAGAAGCAGACCGCCGAATTGGCCGCCGAGCCGCGCCCCTGGGCGAGGATGCCGCGGCTGCGGGCGAAGCGGACGATGTCGTGGACGGTGAGGAAATAGGGCGCATAGCCGAGCGTGGCGATGATGCCGAATTCATGCTCGATGGCGCGGGCGACCTTCTCGGGAATGCCCTGCGGATAGCGCTGGGCGGCGCCCTCGCGGGTCAGGCGGACCAGCGCCTCCTGCGGGCTGGCATCGCCGCCGGTCGGCTCCTCCGGATATTCGTAGCGCAGTTCGCTCAACGAGAATCTCAACTGCTCGAACACCGCGGCGGTCTCGGCCACGGCCTGCGGGCAGTCGCGGAACAGCCGCGCCATGGCGGCCGCATCCTTCAGGTGGCGCTCGGCATTGACGGCGAGGCGGCGGCCGGCCGTGGCCAGATCGACATGCTCGCGGATGCAGGTGAGCACGTCGGCAAGCGGCCGGCGCTCCGGGACATGCTGGGTCACGTCGCCGATCGCCAGCAGCCGGATGCCGGCCTCCCGGCCGATCGCCATGGCGGCGGCGAGGCGGCGGCGATCGCCGGCGCCATACTGGAGCGCGACGGCGAGGCGGACGCGCTCGCGGCCGAACGCCGCCCGCAGCGCATCGAGCGTGGCGGCCAGGGCGCGGCCCTCCGGCCCGGCCAGCCGGCGGCCGGCGACGGGAGCGAGGATCAGGCCCTCGCCCCAGGCGAGCAGATCGTCGAGGGTCAGATGGCACTGTCCCTTCGGCGCGCGCCGGTTGCCGAGGGTGAGCAGGCGGCAGAGCCGGCCATAGGCGGCCCGGTCGGTCGGCCAGGCCAGGATGTCGGGCGTCCCGGCCGACCGGTCGGAAGCGGCCAGGATCGCGCTCCCACGCCCGCCCCGCCCCGGCCGGTCGCCGCCGCCCGCCTGTTCGCCATCGATCAAGCCCTCCCCGAAGACCAGGCGACAGCCGACGCGGAACGGCGTGCCGGTCTCCTGGGCGGCCATATGGGCGCGCACCACGCCGGCGAGCGAATTGCGGTCGGCGACCGCGAAGCCGGCGAGCCCGAGCGTCGCCGCCGCGACCGCCATCTCCTCCGGATGGCTCGCCCCGCGCAGGAAGGAGAAGTTGGTCGCGACCGCCAGCTCGGCATAGGCCGGCCCTGCCGGTCCGGTCGGACTCGACCGCGTCGTCATGCGAACAGACCCTGCAGATACCAGCGCGGCCGCGCCGTCTCGCGTTCGTAGAGACCCTCCCGGAAGACCCAGAAGCGCCGGCCGGACCGGTCCTCGACGCGGAAATAGTCGCGCGTCAGCCCGGGTGTGCCGGGCGGCAGGGCCTCAGGTATGTTCATGGATTGTTCTTGGTTTCGGCCGTTCGGACCGGCCCCCGCGGCGGCGGCCGCCACCCCATAACCCCGCGGCGGCTCCGGTGATCGCCCCCCAGCCGCGGCATGCCCTTCGGGCGACGACGCGGGGCGATCGCGCGGAGGCCCATCCGCGCGCGTGACCGCACGATCTACCGGACCCGTATCGCCACGCAGCACGGGTCGATCCACCGCGCCCGCATCGCCACGGGGCACGGGGCGATCGGTCGAGCGGGGGTCGCCGCGGGGGACGAGGCGCTCGGCGGCATGGAGTTCGCCCGAGGTGCGCGACGGCACCCGCTGGCGCGGCCCGACACCCGGTTGGCCCGCACCCGGTTGGCCCGCACCCGGCGGGGCGGCGGCCGGATGGGCGACACCGGCCGGGGGCGCGGCAGTGGCCTGTCCGGAGGCGCCGAGCCAAGGCCTGGCGCCGCCCGACGGAGCACCGGAATTGGCCTCTGCCGACGCGCCGGCCGAGGCGGCGGCCTCCGGGGCGGCAACGCCCTCCGGACCGGCCGGCGCCTCGTCCGGGCCGGCAGCCGCTTGCGCCAGCGGCAGGCGCCACCATTCGGCGGCGATGCGCTCGGGGCCCTCGTAGCGGGTGATGTCGTAGGTGGCCCGGCGCCAACGGAAGCGGATCGGCGGACCCTCCGGTACGGCGGCGACCGCCTCGATCGGCTCCGGCCGCTCGAACAGGCGCAGCGGCCGGTCGACCGCCTCCTCGGCCTCCGGGCGCGCTTCCGCCGTCCAGGCCGCATCGGCCTCCGCGCCGATCGCAGCCGCCGGGACCAGCGCGGCGGCGGCCTCCGGAATATGGGTCTCCTCCGGCACGGCCCGGCGCACCCGGCCGAGCCCGAGCCGGGCGCCGAGCCGGTCGACCAGATGGGCGAGATCGGCCGAGGCCTCGGCGCTGCCGGCGAGGTCGATCTGGGCCGGATCGTCCCGGTCGGAGGCCGTCACGGCGAGCCGCACCGTCTCGATGCCGAAGCCGAAATCGATCGTCTCGCCCATCCGCTTCAGCTTCTCGGCGAACAGGCCGAGCACCAGCGCGGGATCGCGCAACGGCCGGCTCGCCCCGACGCCCAGCCGGGTGACCTGGCCGTCGACCCGGAACAGCGCCAGTTCCAAAGCCCGCGCCCCCTCCTGGCGCGCCTCCAGCGGAGCGGCCAGATGGCCGGCGAGCGAACGGATCACCCGCGCCACGTCGTCGACGGCCAGGATCGGTTCGGCGAAACGGCGCTCGGCGGTCAGCGCCGGCACCGGCCGGCGCGGCACGATCGGCTCGTCGGCGCGGCCGAAGGCCTGGTCGAAGCGGCGCACCAGATCGATCCCGAAGCGGCGGGCGAGCGGCGCGCGCGGCAGGTCGGCGACCGCCCCGACGGTCTTCAGACCGAGCCGGTCGAGCGCCGCCACGGTCGCGGGCGGCAGGCGCAGGGCGGCGAGCGGCAGGGGTGCCAGCGCCGCGACTTCCGTGCCGGGCGCCAGGATGCGGATGGGCGCCCCGCCGAAGCGCGCCACCGCCCAGGCCGCCCCCGCCTGGGCCGCAATGCCGATGCGGACGGCGAAGCCCTGCGCGGCGAGCCTTGCAGCCAGATCGGCCGCGAGCGCCGCCTCGCCGCCGAAGAGATGCGCCGAGCCGCCGATCTCCAGGAAGAGCCCGTCCGGGCCGGCCATGCCGAAGGCGGCCGGATCGAGCGCGACGAGCGGGGTGTAGCGGTCGCACCAGTCGGCGATCCGCTCCAGGAGCGCCTGGTCGCCCGGCGGGTCGGCCTCGGCGACCATCAGATCCGGCACCATCGCGCGGGCATCGGCCAGCCCGAGCCCGGCGGCGAGCCCGCGCGCCTCGGCGACCTCGTCGACGGCGACGAGCCGCAGCGCGCTGCCCTGCCGGCCGACCACCGCCACCGGCGGACGGGCCGGATCGGGCCGCGCCGCGCGCCCGGCGGGAGCCGGCGGCATCCAGGTCGCCTGGCCGATCCGGCGGGCAAGCCGCGTCGCCCCGGAGGCGACCGCATCGGCGGTCTCGATCAGATGCCCATCCTCCTGACGGGGCGGCGCGCCCGCCATCTTGGCGGCTGTGCCGCTCTTGGCGGCGGCGCCGCAACCGGCGGCGGAGCCGCTCCCGCCGGCTGTGCCGCAATCGGCGGCCAGATCCGAAGCCGGGGGCGGGACCGGCGCGGCGGCCGGCTCACGAGGCGCGGCCGAACGCCACGACCTGCCCCGTTCGGCGCGAATCAGCCGGTCGGTCGGCAGCCGGGTCAGGACGAGCGACAGGATGCGGCGCGGGACGGGCGAAGCGGCGGTCATGATGGTCCCATTCCAGTTCGAAGCGGCCGAGATGGCCTTCGCGATTCTTGGTCAGGTCGAGGCGCCAGACCGGCCGGCCGACGCCCTCCGTGAAGCCGCCGAGCGTGCCGGCCGGACCGCTCGCGACCGACCAGCGGGTCGCGGCCGCGCTCGCTTCCGCGGCCGCGTCGACGCGCAGGATCAGGCCGAGCACCGGCCGGTCGCGCGCCCTGAGCGCCAGACGGCGCGTCGCGGTCAGGTCGAGCGCGCGCGGATTGCCGCGGATCTCGCCGAGAACGGCCGCGACCCCGCGCGCCGCCAGCGCCTCCTCCAGCACCCAGAGCACATCGGCCGGATCGGCCGCATCGACGAACAGCCCCCGCCCCGGATCGAGCCCGAGCGCATGCAGCCCGGGCGCATGCAGCCGGCCACCCTCGCGCGGGCTCTGCCGATCGGCCGCCCAGACCACCATGCCGGCCCGGAACGCCGCCTGACGGGCCGCCAGCGCCGCCGCGAAGCCGGCCAGCGCGCCGGTCTCGCGCGTCTCTTGCGCCGTCAGTTCGTGCAAGGCCCCGAGCGGCAGCCCGCCGGCCCGGAACAGCCGGTCGAGCCCCGGCACCTCGAAGGGCAGCGCCAACCGCGCGGCCGCGCTCCCGGCCGGCGATGCCGGTCGCGGCCCGGACGGCGACGGCCGCGCCTCTGCAGGCCGCCTCGTCCCTTCGGCCTCAGCGCCGCCCGGGTCGGCATCTCCCGCCCCGCGCCCGGCCCGATCCGGCCCGGTCCCCGATCCCACAGCCGGCCCGATCTGCAGCGCCGCCGCCTGCACAGGCCCTCCCCCTCCGGCCCCATCCCCGGCCTGAGCGGACCCGGATGCCGACCCGAACGCCAACCCGGCCTGCGGCGCCCCCGCCCGTACGCGTTCCTCCGGCCCGAACTGCGCCTGCGGCGACCCAGCCTGCGCAGGATCAAGCCGCATCCCCGCCTCCGGCCGCCCCTCCAGGGCGGCGATCCGGCGGCGCAGATCGGCAATGTCGGGCCGGGCCGGGAACGCGGGTTCCATGGCGGGGAGATCCTGTTCAGCTGATATGTTCTCTATATGTTCCTATGGATTCCAGAGCCGGACCGGAGAGTCAAGGCCGCTTGGACGCGGTCGTAGCGCCCGCGTCCGAACCCCCGCCTTGTCCTCTCGATCCCACCACCGGCCCGGCCTGCCGGCCCCTTCCCCTTCGCCCCTCCGGGGAGAAGGTGCCCGAAGGGCGGATGAGGGGTGGATTTGGAAACGATTGAAAGATCAGCGGTTTGAGGTCTGTCCGGGACCGGAAATTCAGGCGTCGACCGCGGCATCGACCCCCTCATCCGCCCTTCGGGCACCTTCTCCCCCCCTTGGGGGGCGAAGGGGAAGGGACCGCGGGATTGGGGGACAGGGGACAGGGATCGGGGGACGGGGCTTGCGGGATCGGGACCGGCTTGGGGCTGGCGGCGTCAGCGGCGCGCGGCGCGGGCGGCGCGGGCGATTTGGAGGAAGGTGTCGGACAGGGCGGCGCTGCCGAGGCCTGGGGGTTTCAGGCGGGATTGCAGCATGGCCTGGTCGAGCAGGCCGAGCGCGCGGTCGATGCGCGACTGGGTCCAGATGCCGAGCTGCCGGATGGTCGCGGGGCGGCGCTTGAAGAAGATCGGCGGGCGCTGGCCTTCCACGACGCTCTCGGTCCGCTGACCGGCATCGACCTCGGCGCGCATGCGGCTGAGCGCATGGAAATGGCGGATCACCATCAGGCCGGCGACATGGGCGGGCGTGCCGGATTTCTCCAGCTTCCACTGCACCATGTCGGCCGTGTCGAGATCACCGCCGGCGACCGCGTCGACCAGTTCGTCGACCGCGAAGGCCGAGGCGTCGCCGACGATCGCCGCCACGTCGTCGAGCGTGACCCGGCCGCGGCCATGGGCGTAGAGACAGAGCTTGGCGACCTCGCCGCGCGAGGCCATCCGGTCGGCGCCGAGCTGGGCTTCGAGCGCGTCGCGGGCGTCCGGGTCGATGGTCAGCCCGGCGCGCTTCAGCTCCTCCTCGATCAGCCGTTCCAGGGCCTGGGCATCGTCGGCGCGGCACTCGATCGCCACCGCGCGCGGATGCTCCTCGAACAGCTTGCGCAGCCCGGTGCCCTTCTTGATGTCGCCCGCCTCGACCACCACCAGCGACGGCAGGTCGGCCGCCTCGAACAGCGGCTCCAGCGCGCCGGCGACGTTGGCGCGGCCGGGCTCGCGCAGCCAGACGACGCGCCGGCCGCCGAACATGGGCATCGTGAAGGCTTCGTCGGCCAGCCGCGCCGCATCACCGACGAGATCCGACCCGGAAAGCTTGACCAGCAGGAAGGGATCGTCGACCCCGCCGGTGGCGGCCTTGACCAGCGCCCGGCCGCGCTCGGCGACGAGCCCGTCATCGGTGCCGAAGATCAGCACCAGGGCGGCGCCGGCCGGCGCCTTGCGCAGGAAGAGATCGATCTCGGAGGCGGATTTGAGGGCGACCATGCCGGGCCGCCCGGTCAGCCGTGGGTCGCGAAATAGGCCGCGATCTTGGTGCGGATGTCGACCGCGATCTGGTTGGCGGCGCGGTTCTCGGCATCGCGCTGGGCGCGCACGTTGGCGAAGCGCTGCTGCGAGAAGTCGTAGGAGACGTTGGCGAAGCTGGTGCCGGTCAGGATGGTCTTGTCGCTCGCCATGTCGACCAGCACGAAGCTGGCATTGAGCTGGACCAGATAGGCCGAGGGCGTCGTCTCCAGCCGCTCGATGCCGAGCGGCAGGGACGAATCGGTGATGCGCAGGTTCAGCCGGTAGGCCGGCTTCTCCGGCTCGCCGCCGCCATAGAAGGCGAAGATCAGCTCGTTGCGCACGCGCTGGCTGACCCGGCTGTCGGCCAGCGCCAGATCGATATGGGTCATCTTGGCCGCCGGCCCGCCGGTGCCGTCGAGCGAGCCGTAGAGCGGCCGCACATTGGAACAGGCGGCCAGCAGCGGCGCGGCGGCGCCGAGCCCGAGAAGGCCCAGCGCCCGCGTCAGCACGCGGCGGCGGTCGATCGGATCACGCGACGACATTCACGATCCTTTGCGGCACGACGATCACCTTGCGCGGCGCCTTGCCGTCGAGCGCCTTGACGACCGCCTCGTGCGCAAGCGTCGCCGCGGTCACCTCAGCCTCGCTCGCATCACGGCCGATCGTCAACTCCGCACGCTTCTTACCATTGATCTGGATCGGCAGCACGATGGTGTCGTCCACAATCAGCGCGCGGTCGGCAACCGGCCAGTCGGAGGTCGCGAGCAGGCCGTCGCGCTCCATGACCTGCCAGCACTCTTCGGCCAGATGCGGCATCATCGGCGCGATGATGCGCACCAGAATGTCGAAGGCCTCGTGCAGCGCCGCCGCGAGGCCCGCATCCGCCGCCGCGCCCTCGGCCGCCCTGGCGTCCAGCACGGCCTTCTGCAGCGTGTTGGCCAGTTCGTAGATGCGCGCCACGGCGCGGTTGAAGGCGAGCTTCTCGATGTCGTCCTCGACCGCCGCCAGCACCTTGTGGGCCGCCTTGCGCAAAGCCGTGGCGGCCGCCGAAAACTCCGCCGGGCGCGCCGGCGCCGGGCCGGAGACGAAGGGCAGCGCGTCGCCGACCATGCGCCAGATGCGCTGGACGAAGCGATGCGCGCCCTCCGCGCCGGCCTCCGTCCAGATCACGTCGCGCTCCGGCGGACTGTCGGAGAGCATGAACCAGCGCGCCGTATCGGCGCCCCAGCCGCCGATGATCTCGGTCGGGTCGACGGTGTTCTTCTTCGACTTCGACATCTTTTCGATGCCGCCGATCTCGACCGTCGCGCCGCCATCCTTCATCCGGGCGGTCCGCTTGCCGTCGATCTCGGTGATCTCGATCTCGGCCGGCGAGACCCAGCCCTCCGGCCCCTTGTAGGTCTCGTGCACCACCATGCCCTGCGTGAACAGGCCCGCGAAGGGCTCGTCCAGGCCGGCATGGCCGGTCGCCTTCATGGCGCGGGTGAAGAAGCGCGAGTAGAGCAGGTGCAGGATCGCATGCTCGATGCCGCCGATATACTGGTCGACCGGCAGCCAGGCATCGACCGCCGAGCGGGTGGTCGGCGCGGTCTCGTTCCACGGATCGGTGAAGCGGGCGAAGTACCAGGACGAATCCACGAAGGTGTCCATGGTGTCGGTCTCACGCCGCGCCGACCGGCCGCAGGACGGACAGGCGACGTGTTTCCAGGTCGGATGATGGTCGAGCGGGTTGCCGGGCCGATCGAAGGTGGCGTCGTCGGGCAGTTTCACGGGCAACTCGGCCGCCGGCACCGGCACCACCCCGCAGGCCTCGCAATGGACCATCGGGATCGGGCAGCCCCAATAGCGCTGACGCGAGATCAGCCAGTCGCGAAGGCGGAAATTCACCTGCCGGGTGCCCTGCGGGGCGCCGTCGACCTCCGTCGTCTCCAGCCGGCCGGCGACCGCATCCTTGGCGGCCTCGATCGACAGACCGTCCAGGAAGCCGGAATTGTAGAGCGTCCCCTCCCCGTCATAGGCGATGTCGCCGACCGTGAAGACGGCCGGATCGGCGCCCGGCGGCAGCACCACGGGCGTGACCGACAGGCCGTATTTGCGGGCGAAGTCGAGGTCGCGCTGGTCGTGCGCCGGGCAGCCGAAGATGGCGCCGGTGCCGTAGTCCATCAGGATGAAGTTGGCGACGAAGACCTTCAGCTCGACGCCGGGCAGGAAGGGATGCTTGACCCGCAGGCCGGTGTCGTAGCCTTCCTTCTCGGCCGTCTCCAAAACCGCCACGGAGGTGCCCATCTGGCGGCACTTCTCCTGGAAGGCGGCCAGATCCGGATCGGCCGCCCCGCAGGCCCGCGCGACCGGATGATCCGGCGCGATCGCCATGAAGGAGGCGCCGAACAGGGTGTCGGGTCGGGTGGTGAAGATCTCCAGCGTGCGGTCGCCGTTCGGCGCCGGCGCGGCGAATTCGAAGCGGACGCGCGCGCCCTCCGACTTGCCGATCCAGTTGCGCTGCATCAGGCGCACCTTGTCGGGCCAGCGGTCGAGCCCGTCCAGGGCCGCCAGCAGCTCCTCCGAATAGGCGGTGATGCGGAAGTTCCACTGCTCCAGCTCGCGCTGTTCGACCAGCGCGCCCGAACGCCAGCCGCGCCCGTCGACGACCTGCTCGTTGGCCAGCACGGTCATGTCGACCGGGTCCCAATTGACCTTCGACTTGCGCCGATAGACCAGCCCGGCCTTGAAGAAGTCGATGAACATCTTCTGCTGGTGCCGGTAGTATTCCGGCGAGCAGGTCGCGATCTCGCGCGCCCAATCGAGCGACAGGCCCATCGACTTCAGCTGCGCCCGCATGGTGGCGATATTCTCGTAGGTCCACTTGGCCGGGTGGACCTTGTTCTGCATGGCGGCATTCTCGGCCGGCAAGCCGAAGGCATCCCAGCCCATCGGGTGCAGCACGTTGAAGCCGCGGGCGCGCTTGTAGCGCGCGACCACGTCGCCCATCGTGTAGTTGCGCACATGACCCATGTGGATGCGCCCCGACGGATAGGGGAACATCTCAAGCACGTAGTAGCGCGGCCGCGGGTCTTCGTTGCGGGTGCGGAACACTTCGGCGGCGTCCCACGCCGCCTGCCATTTCGGTTCCGCTTCGCGGGGATTGTAGCGCTCGCTGGCCATGGGTTTTTTCGAAGTCCTGGACGCCTGGGACCCGCGCGGGCACGGCGCGGGATCAAGTCGAGAGACCCCGCGCGACGCGCGCGCGAGGGGGGAGGCGCGACCTTCACCAGAAACACCCGGTGAGGTCAACACCGAGAACGTCGCGTCGCGCCCGCGCTTCTGCTATGTCGGGCCGAATTCCTGCCATCGACCGCCGAGGACTGGATGAGCGCCGCCGACCGTCTCACCGAAATCCGCCACCGCATCCGCCGAGCCGAGCGGGCCACCGGCCGGCCGGAGGGCGCGGTGACGCTGGTCGCCGTCTCCAAGACCTTCCCGGCCGAGGAGATCGCCCCGGTGATCGCCGCCGGCCAGCGCGTCTTCGGCGAGAACCGCGTCCAGGAGGCCAAGGCGAAATGGCCCGGGCTCAAGGCGGCGACGCCGGAGATCGAACTGCACCTGATCGGCCCGCTGCAATCCAACAAGGCGCGCGAGGCGGTCGAACTGTTCGACGTGATCCACACCGTCGACCGCGACCGCATCGCCGAGGCGCTGGCCGCCGAGATGCGCCGGCAGGGCCGCACGCCGAAGCTGCTCGTCCAGGTCAATACCGGCCTCGAGCCGCAGAAGGCCGGCATCGACCCGCGCGAGACCGCTGCCTTCGTCGAGCGCTGCCGCAGCCAGCACGGCCTGACGATCGCCGGCCTGATGTGCATCCCCCCGGCGGAGGATGCGCCCGGCCCGCATTTCGCCCTGCTCGCCAAGCTCGGTCGGGAGTTGGCGCTGCCGCTCCTGTCGATGGGCATGTCGTCCGATTTCGAAACCGCCATCGGCCTCGGCGCGACCCATGTCCGCGTCGGCAGCGCCATCTTCGGTCACCGCGACTATGGCGCGCCCGCCGAGACATCTGCGGCCTGAACGGGAAATTCTTTCGTTTCGCCTCCGCAACGATCGACCGCCTGGGAAGGCTCAGGACGGCCCTTCGAGGGTCGATCCGACCCGAAATACCGGCCACCCGAAACGCCCGCCCAGGACTCCCGCAAGGGCCTTGCCGCGCCGGCGGGTCTCGACGCCCGTCCGCACCATCCCGATCGCGTCTCTATACACCCGGAACGCGGTGAAAGAGAGAATACCGCACCGAAACGGGTATCCGCTCCCGGAGCCGACCGGCCGTTCCAAAACCTGCCGGCCCGGAGGGCGTGATCGCCGCGGCGCCCCGAACGCCGGTCCGGCCTAACCGGCCACGCTGTCCTCGATCGCCGCCATGTCGTCGTCGGAGAGACCGAAGTGATGGCCGATCTCGTGGATCAGCACATGCGCGACGATATGGCCGAGCGTCTCCTCGTGCTCGGCCCAATAGTCGAGGATTGGGCGGCGGTAGAGCCAGACCTGGTTCGGCAGCTGGCCGGTGAAGGGGGTCGAGGACCCCTGCGCGAGGCCGACGCCCTGGAACAGGCCGAGCAGGTCGAAGGGCGATTCCAGATCGAGCGCGTCGAGCGCCTCGTCGTCGGGGAAATCGGCGATGCGGATCAGGATGTCGCCGGTCAGGCCGCGGAACTCTGCCGGCAGGCCGTCATAGGCCTGGCGTGCGAGCGCCTCGAAATCCTCCAGCGACGGCGCCGTCCGCTGCAGCCAGTCTGAAAGGCTCATCGGCGCCTCAACTCGATGATGTCGAACATCGATTCGTACTTCGGCGACGGCAGTTCCAGCCGCAGCCGGGTCGACGAGACCCGCACCAGCACGCCGACCTCGTCGCGATCGGGGTCGGTGCCGTAGGGCTTCGGCCCCTTCTCGTAGCCGTACCAGGACGCGCCGGCATAGCCGAGCCGGTCGCGGTCATACGGATAGAGCATGCCGGAGGTCCGCTGCGACCCGGTGATCTTCTCGAACTTCAATCCGCCGCCCGGCAGGGCCGTGATGCGGCATTCGAAATCCGGATAGACGACGAGCGGCAGGAGATCGCCCTGCGCGCCGATCTTGGCGGTCCGGCAGCGCCAGCGGCCGGGCAGGGTCTCGATCCCGATCGGGCCGGCATCGCCCTCCAGCACCTTGGCGAGTACCTCGCGATCGGCCGCCGCACCCCGCTCGGCATCCTGGATCGCCTCGGCACGCACCGCGTCGAAGCGGTCGAGCCTCGCGCGGTCGGCCTCGGTCAACTGCGCCGGGAAGCCGTCATAGGCCTGCGCCGCGGTCAAAGGCAGGAAGGCGAACAGGCCGGCAAGGACAAGACGGCGCATGGCTCTCCCCGTCAATATAATCACGACATCACATAGGTACGGACGAGGTGAATGAGAAGCACCACGAAGGCCACGACCGCCAGGCCGCGCCCGATCCGCCGGCCCCAGACCTCGACGCGGTCTTCTGCGGGTGCGTCGGTTCCGGCGAAATGACCCTTCAGCCGATCCGCCGCCGCCCCGATGGCGCTCTCGCCGACGGTCTCCGTTTCACGTGAGACACGCTTCAGCGTCGCCTCGGCCTCGCGCCGGCGTCTGGCTTCCTCCTGCTGGCGATGATCCATCGGCCTCCCCTTCGCGCGCCGGCCCGTCGGCGATCCCGCCCCACCCTGCCCGATCGTCCGGTGCGATCAAAGGGGTCATCGAACCGATGCCCAGCGCCGCCCGACGCGCGCGCTCGCGGCAATGGCGGCCGGCACCGCCCTGCCGACGGCAGGACGCGAACCCGATCAGCCGTTCTTCAGCCGCCGGCAGACTTCGTCCAGCTGCTCGACCGAGCGATACTTGATCTTCAGCGAGCCCGTGCCGTTGTCCTTGTGGTCGATCGCCACCGGCACGCCGAGCAGGTCGGTCAGGGTCTTCTCCAGCATCAGGGTATCGGCATCCTTGCCCGGCTTCAGCCCCTTCTGCTCGGGCGCCTCCGGCAGCTTGGGCGACTGCGCCAGGGCTTCCGCGTCACGGACCGTCAGACCCTTCTCGACGATCCGATCCGCCAGCCCGGCCGGGTCCTCGGCGCTGACCAGCGCGCGCGCATGGCCGGCCGTGAGACGCCCCTCGCGCAGATGGTCTTTGACCGATTCCGGCAGCTTCAGGAGCCGCAGCGTGTTGGCGACATGGCTGCGGCTCTTGCCGATCACCTGGCCGAGATCCTGCTGGGTATAGCCGAACTCGGCGATCAGCTGCTCGTAGCCGAAGGCCTCCTCGATCGCGTTCAGGTCGGCGCGCTGGACATTCTCGATGATGGCGAGTTCGAGCGCCTCCTTGTCGGAGACGTCCTGCACGATCACCGGGACCTCGTGCAGGCCGGCCTTCTGCGCCGCCCGCCAGCGCCGCTCGCCGGCGATGATCTCGAACGCGTTGGCCTGCGCCTTGACCGGACGCACCAGGATCGGCTGGACGATGCCCTTCTCCCGGACCGAGACCGCAAGATCGGCGAGTTCGGCCTCGGCGAAGGAGCGGCGCGGGTTGCGCGGATTGGGGCGCACGAACTCGATCGGCACCCGCCGCGAACCGCTGCGCTCGACCGGCGCCGCATCCGGCTCCGCGATATCGCCCAACAGGGCCGCGAGGCCGCGCCCGAGCCGCCGCTTCTCTTCCGCCATGATCCGTCTCCGCAGCCCGGTTCGAATTCCGCCGTCAGGCCGCTTCGGCGCGCAGGCGCCGTTCGCGCTGAATGATCTCGGAGGCCAGCCGCAGATAGGCCTGGCTGCCGGTGCATTTGAGGTCGTAGAGCAGCGCCGGCTTGCCGTAGGACGGCGCCTCGGAGACGCGCACATTGCGCGGGATCACCGTCTCGTAGACCGTCTCGCCCATATGCTGGCGCACGTCGGCGACGACCTGGCCGGAGAGATTGTTGCGCGCATCGAACATGGTCAGCACGATGCCGTGGATGGTCAGTTCCGGATTGAGCGAGGTCTTGACCTGCTCGACCGTGCTCAGGAGCTGCGACAGACCTTCGAGCGCGAAGAACTCGCACTGCAGCGGCACCAGCACCGAATGCGAGGCCGACATGGCGTTGATGGTCAGAAGGTTCAGCGACGGCGGACAATCGACCAGCACGTAGCTGAACTGCGGCAGGGCCTCGGTCGAGGCCGCATAGCGGGCAATGGCCTCGCGCAGGCGAAAAGCCCGGTTGGACGAGGCGGCGATTTCCAGCTCGACGCCGAGCAGGTCGAGCGTCGAGGGCGCCACCCAGAGCCGCGGCACGGCCGTCTCGACGACCACGTCGCCGAGCCCGGCCTCCCCGACCAGAACATCGTAGGTCGAGCGCTTGCGGCTGCGCCGGTCGATGCCGAGACCGGTCGAGGCGTTGCCCTGCGGATCGAGATCGACGATCAGCACATTCTCGCCGATCGCCGCCAGGGCGGTACCGAGATTGATCGCGGTCGTCGTCTTGCCGACGCCGCCCTTCTGGTTGGCGAGCGCGAGGACGCGGGGAGATTTCGTCAACATGGTCATCGGCCAGCTCCCGAGAGAGGCTTCGGCGACATCCCGCTGATCAGGATGAGTCGTCCCGCCGGATCGATCCGACTGGGCCGTTCTACCACGTCCAGATCCCAAGATTGAGTAGCGTCGGCCAGCTCGGACGCAAAATCTTGTCCCTTGTGGAAAAGCGCGCGCACTCCGGGCCGCATCAGCGGGTGCACCATGCGGCAGAGCTCGACGAGCGGGGCGAGCGCCCGGGCGGAGAGCCCCTCGACGGCCCCGGCGAGGCCCGGCAGGACCGTTTCGATGCGGTCGGCATGGACTTCAGCCGGCGCACCCGTCTCCCGCGCCACGGTGCGCAGGAAGGCCGCCTTGCCCTTGTTGCTCTCGACCAGATGTACGATCGCCCCCGGCCGCCCGGCCAAGCAGATCGCCGTGACCAAGCCCGGAAAGCCCGCGCCCGAGCCGATATCGGCCCAGCGCAACACGTCCGGCAGCGCGGCATGGACCTGCAGCGAATCCGCCACGTGGCGCGACCAGACCTTCGGCAGGGTCGCCGGGGCGACCAGATTCTGGCTCTTCTGCCACTTCGCCAACAGGGCGACATAGACCGCCAGCCGCTCGCATGTTTCACGTGGAACCGGCATCACGGCGTCCAGCGCCGCGTCCGTCTCCGGCAAGGTCGGGCTCATTTCGCTTCCGAATCGGTTGGTTCGCAGGATCAGTCTACGCCGCCGATCCCGCCGCCGCAGCCTTGCGGACATGCGCCAGAATGAGGGTCAGGGCTGCCGGCGTGACACCCTCGATACGAGCCGCCTGGGCGAGCGTCGTCGGACGGGCTTCGATCAGCCGCTGCCGGCACTCGTTGGAGAGCCCGGCGAGCCCCTCATAGGCGAAGCCGTCCGGGATGGCGACCGCCTCGTCGCGGCGCAGGGCCTCGATATCGGTGCGCTGGCGATCGAGATAGACCGCATAGGCGGCATCGATTTCGAGCTGTTCGGCGATCGACGGCGCGATTGAGCCGAATTCCGGCCAGACCACGGCGAGCCGCTCGACGGTCACATCCGGATAGGCGAGCAGGTCGAAGGCGCTACGCCGGACGCCGTCCTGGTTGACGGCGATGCCGTGACGGGCCGCTTCCGACGGGGTCAGCGTCAGGGCACGCGCCAGGCCGCGCGCCGCGTCGAGCGCCGCGAGCCGATCCCGGAACCGCGCCGCGCGCTCCGGGCCGACCAGCCCCCAGGCGAGACCGGCGGGCGTCAGCCGCTGGTCGGCATTGTCGGCCCGGAGCGTCAGCCGGTATTCGGCGCGCGAGGTGAACATCCGATAGGGCTCGGTGATGCCGCGCGTGACCAGATCGTCGATCATCACGCCGAGATAGCCCTCGTCGCGGCCGATGGTCTGCCCCTGCCCGCCCCCGGCGACCAGCGCCGCATTGAGGCCGGCCAGCAGGCCCTGCGCGCCGGCCTCCTCGTAGCCGGTCGTGCCGTTGATCTGGCCGGCCAGGAACAGGCCGAGCATGCGCTTGGTCTCCAGCGTCGGCCGCAACTCGCGCGGATCGACATGGTCATATTCGATCGCATAGCCCGGCCGTACCATCACGACCCGCTCCAGGCCCGGGATGGTCTTCAGGAGGGCCGCCTGGGCATCCTCGGGCAGGGAGGTCGAGATGCCGTTCGGATAGACGGTCGGGTCGTCGAGCCCCTCCGGCTCCAGGAAGATCTGATGGCCCTCGCGGTCGCCGAAGCGCACGATCTTGTCCTCGATCGAGGGACAGTAGCGCGGGCCGCGCCCCTGGATCTGGCCGCCGTAGAGCGCCGAGCGGGTCAGATTGGCCCGGATCACCGCATGGGTTTCCGGCGTGGTCCGGGTGATGCCGCACTCGACCTGCGCATTGGGCAGGCGATCGGTCAGCATCGAGAAGGGCTCGGGCGTCGCGTCGCCGGGCTGCATCTCGACCGCCGACCAGTCGATGGTGCGCCCATCGAGCCGCGCCGGGGTGCCTGTCTTCAGACGGCCGAGCGTGAAGCCGATCCGCTCGAAGGCCGCCGACAGGCCGAGCGCCGGCGCCTCGTCGACCCGGCCGGCCGGGACGCGCCGGTCGCCGATATGGATCATCCCGCGCAGGAAGGTTCCGGTGGTGACCACCGCCGCACCGCAGCCGATCAGGCGGCCGTCGGCCAGACGGACACCGGCCAGGCGGGCACCGGTCAGGCGGCCACCGGTCAGGCGAGGACTGGCCGGATCGTCACCGGCCAGATGGGCACCGGCGAGCCCGCCGGAGGCGATCGCTAGGTCGTCGGCCTCGCCCTCGACCACGGTCAGATTCGGCGTCGCCCGCACGGCCTCCTGGACCGCGGCGGCATAGAGCTTGCGGTCGGCCTGCGCCCGCGGCCCGCGCACGGCCGGGCCCTTGCGCCGGTTGAGGACCCGAAACTGGATGCCGCCGAGATCGGCCGCACGGCCCATGACGCCGTCGAGCGCATCGATCTCGCGCACCAGATGGCCCTTGCCGAGACCGCCGATGGCCGGATTGCACGACATGGCGCCGATCGTGGCGAAGCGATGCGTGACCAGGATGGTAGCGGCGCCCATGCGCGCGGCCGCGGTCGCCGCCTCGACGCCGGCATGGCCGCCGCCGATCACCACCACATCGCAGGTCAGGTCGCTGGTCATCGGTACATCCATCGGAGACAGTCGGCGGACAGGGTCAGGCCCCGGGGCGGTAGAAGCCCGCGAGATCCGGGCGCCGCGACGCGACGCCGCCGCACCGGTGCCGAAGCCCGGAGGTTCGGTGCGCCCGCCCGGCCATGCCATAGCGGATCCGGGGCGCGGGTTGAAGCGTCACGATCATCACGGAACCGATTCGGATCCGAATCGAGTGTTTCACGTGGAACATTCGTTTCGGATCGGGAACGATCACTTGCCAATGCAGAACTGGCCGAAGATCACGTCGAGCAGATCCTCGACGCCGACCCGCCCCGTGATGCGACCGATTGCATCGCCGGCCGCCCGCAGGTCCTCGGCACGCAGTTCCAGCGGCAGGGTATCGAAGCTCAAGGCCCGGCGAAGCCCGTCCGCCGCCGCCGTCAGCGCCTCGCGATGCCGGGCCCGCGTGATCAGGGGGTCCTCGCCGCGCCCGAGCGCGACGCCGGCGCGGGCAACGATCTCGGCGCGCAGCCGGTCGAGCCCCTCCCCCGTCGCCGCCGAGACGGGCAGGCCCATCCCGGCGCCGGCTCTGTCGCCGCCCCTGTCGCCGCCACCGGCCGGGCCCCAGCCAAGCGCGCCGCTGCCGTCGCCCTCCGCCGGCGGCACGCCGGCGGACCTGTCGTCAGGCCGACCGGCAGTCAGATCGCATTTGGTCCGCAGCACCAGGAGCGGCACGCCGGAGGCCGGGCGCTCCGGCTCGACCGGCGCATCGGCGGGCGACAGCCACAGCACCAGATCGGCCGCGGCCGCCCGCTCGCGGGCGCGCCGGATGCCCTCCTGCTCGACCCGACCCGCCGCATCGCGCAGGCCGGCGGAATCGACCAGGATCACCGGCAGGCCGTCGAGATCGAGCCGCACCTCGATCAGGTCGCGGGTCGTGCCGGGTTCCTCGGTGACGATCGCCGCATCGCGGCGGGCGAGCGCGTTGAGCAGGCTCGACTTGCCGGCATTGGGCGGACCGGTCAGCACCACCTCGTAGCCGCGTCGCAGCCGCTCGCCGCGACCGGCATCCGCCAGGGCGGTCTCGATCTCGGCCAGCAGCGCCGCCGCCTCCGACCAGACCGCATCGCTGACCGAGCCGGGCACATCGTCCTCGTCGGGAAAATCGAGCTCGGCCTCGATCAGCGCCCGCATCGTCACGATGCGGGTGCGCCAGGCCTCCGCCTGCCGCGACAGCGCCCCACCCGACTGCCGGATCGCCTGCCGCCGCTGGGCCTCTGTTTCCGCCGCGACCAGATCGGCAAGACCCTCCGCCTCGGCCAGATCGATCCGTCCGGCCAGAAAGGCCCGCCGGGTGAACTCGCCCGGTTCCGCAGCGCGCAACCGCGGCAGATCGGCCAGACGGGCCAAGAGCGCGGCGACCACGGCCGGGCCGCCATGGACCTGGAACTCGGCCATGTCCTCGCCGGTGAAACTCGCCGGGCCGGGCAGCCAGAGGACCAGACCGCGGTCGATCACCGACCCGTCCCCGGCGCGCAACGTCCTCAACGCCGCGCGGCGCGGCTCGGGCCATTGGCCGACCAGCGCCGTCACGGCCGCTCCACTCTCCGGTCCGCTTAGGCGCACGACCGCCACCCCGCTCGGCAGGGCACCGCTCGACAGCGCAAAGATGGTCTCGTCACGGCGGCTCACGGATGCCTGCTCCTTCCACGCGCGCACGCCCCGCCGGATCGGGCCATCGGCCAGGCCTGCCGCGACCGGCGATCCGCAGGACTGCACCCAAGCCTCCCCTGCCCTCCGCCATGCTGCAGACCCTACCCGGCGGTGATCCCGAAGCGCCGATATCCGACGACGCCTGCCACCGTGTCGGGTCGATCCCGCTTTCGATCGGCCGTGCCGGTTGCCACGATTGCCATACGGGGCACATGAGGCTCTTGGATGGCCCGGAGAGCACCACCGTGATGGCCCGTCCCTTCCCCGCCATCAAGACCGATCGCGACGGATGATCCGCCGTCGACATGCCCGCGGCCGCAACCGGCGCCGAGCGATCGGTCGAACCGCCGCCGACGGAACCTCCGGTACCGGCCTCGGCAGCCGATCCGTCCGGCAAGTGTCCCACCCTCTCGCAGTGTTGGCCCACCCGGCGACCTCTCGGCAGCAAGCCTCGAGGGCGCCTTCGTTGTCGAGGCAGATCGCCGACGCGACCGACCGGCGATCCGGGACCCCGGCCAGCAGAGGCCCCATCCGTTCCGGACCCGAAGACCTCGCGGGCGGCCAAGCAACGGGCTTCACCGCTCATGAAAACGCCGCCTCGGGAGACCCGGGCGGCATTCTCGTCCGTTGCGGCGCGGCGCTCGGGAGGCGCTGTGCCATGTGGTTCGGTCGACCTTGAACCCGGAGACGGCGAGACCGTCAGGTGTTCATCGAGTCGAAGAAGTCCGCATTGGTCTTGGTCTGGCGCAGCTTATCGAGCAGGAACTCGATCGCGTCGACGGTGCCCATCGGGGTCAGGATGCGCCGGAGCACGTAGGTCTTCTTGAGCACGTCGGCGGGAACCAGCAGTTCCTCCTTGCGGGTACCGGAGCGCGTGATGTCCATCGACGGGAAGGTGCGCTTGTCGGCAACCTTGCGGTCGAGGATCAGTTCCGAGTTGCCGGTGCCCTTGAACTCTTCGAAGATGACTTCGTCCATGCGGCTGCCGGTATCGATCAGGGCCGTCGCGATGATGGTCAGCGAGCCGCCCTCTTCGATGTTGCGCGCCGCACCGAAGAAGCGCTTCGGGCGCTGCAGCGCGTTGGCGTCGACGCCGCCGGTCAGCACCTTGCCGGAGGACGGCACCACGGTGTTGTAGGCGCGGCCGAGGCGGGTGATCGAATCCAGCAGGATGACCACGTCGCGGCCATGCTCGACCAGGCGCTTGGCCTTCTCGATGACCATCTCGGCGACCTGGACATGGCGCACGGCCGGCTCGTCGAAGGTCGAGGACACCACCTCGCCCTTCACGGTGCGCTGCATGTCGGTGACTTCCTCGGGCCGCTCGTCGATCAGCAGCACGATGAGGTAGCAGTCCGGATGATTGGTGGTGATCGACCGGGCGATGTTCTGCAGCAGCACCGTCTTGCCGGTGCGCGGCGGCGCGACGATCAGCGCGCGCTGGCCCTTGCCGAGCGGGGCGACGATGTCGATCACGCGGGACGACATGTCCTTGCCGACCGGCTCGTCCATCTCCATCCGGAAGCGCTCGTCGGGATAGAGCGGCGTCAGATTGTCGAAATGGACCTTGTGGCGCGCCTTGTCCGGATCCTCGAAATTGATCGAGTTGACCTTCAGCAGGGCGAAGTAGCGTTCGCCTTCCTTCGGGCTGCGGATGTGGCCCTCGACCGTGTCGCCGGTGCGCAGCGAGAAGCGGCGGATCTGCGACGGCGAGACATAGATGTCATCGGGACCCGGCAGATAGTTCGCATCGGGCGATCGCAGAAAGCCGAAGCCGTCCAGCAGGACTTCGACGACGCCTTCGCCGATGATTTCGACTTCCTGGGCGGCCAGTTGCTTCAGGATTGCGAACATCAGCTCCTGCTTGCGCATGGTGCTGGCGTTTTCGACTTCGAGCTCCTCGGCAAAGGCAAGAAGCTCGGTCGGCGACTTCGATTTAAGATCCTGAAGCTTCAACTGCTGCATCGGCGGGAGTCTTTCGGGGGCGGTGAGCATTGCGACCGATCGTTTCGGAAAGCAGGTCCGCTCGTCTGACGTTCCGGTCGGTGATGGGCGGACGCGGAAGCGGGACGAGTACGCGGATGCGGACGGGAAAAGGCGGGCGGGGCGATATCCGGTCGATGGACGACCCCGATCGGATGATGATCCTGAGGGGTCCGCCGGGGCGGCGCAAGGCGCGCCACGCTCCGTCCGCGTGGGCTGGGCGGAAGGAATTTAGTCCGGCGCGAGGATTCGAACAAGCCCCCTGCGCCGAGGAAAAGCATCCGGCCGGATCCGGACTCCGCGCCAGCGCTCCCGACGAACGGGCGGGCTCAGAACGGCTTGACGATGACCAGCACGACGATGCCGATCATCAGGAGCGCCGGCACCTCGTTGAGGACGCGCCAGGTCCTTTCGCTGTAGCGGTTGCGGTCCTCCGCGAAAGCCCGGACCGAGGCCGACAGATGGCCGTGCACGCCCGAAAGCAGCAGCACGAGGGCGAGCTTGCCGTGCAGCCAGCCGCCGCGAAAGCCGAACACCGACCAGGCCATCCACAATCCGGTCACCCAGGCGATGATCATCGCCGGATTGAGGATGATGCGCAGCAGGCGCTGCTCCATCCCCTTCAGCAGGACCGATTCCGGCGAGCCGACCGCGACGCTGCAATGGTTCACGAACAGGCGCGGCAGATAGAGCATGCCGGCCATCCAGGAGATGATCGCGACGACATGCAGCGACTTGATCCAAAGATAGCCCTGCGCCGGCGTCACCGCGATGATCACGGCCAGGATCGAGACGGTCACCCCGATGGCGATGGCGGCACGGACGGCCGGGGAGGCCCCACGCTGCCGATAGACAGAATTCATCGATTCACCTCCGCGCCGCCCGGACGCGCTCGACCAGCCGGCCGACCATGGCCGGATCGGCGTCCGGCGTGATGCCATGGCCGAGATTGAAGATCAGCCGCCCGCCACCCAGCGTTTCTAGGATCCGGTCGACGCCTTCGTCGAGTGTCTTGCCGCCCATGATGACCCTGAGCGGGTCGAGATTGCCCTGCACGGCGATGCGCGGCTGCAGCACGTCGCGGGCGTAGCCGAGCGGCACGGTCCAATCCAGCCCGACCGCGTTGACGCCGGTCCGCGCCGCGAAATCGGGCAGCGAGGCCGCTGCCCCCTTCGGGAAGCCGATCACCCTGGCACCCGGCACCAGCGCACGCAGCCCGGCGACGATGCGCCGGGTCGGCTCGATCACCCAGCGATCGAATTCCGCCTCGTCGAGCACCCCCGCCCAGGTGTCGAAGATCTGGACCGCATCGGCGCCGCTCGCCATCTGGCGCGCCAGATAGGCGATCGAGGCCTCGACCAGGATGTCGATCAGCCGGGCGAAGCCGTCCGGATCGCTCAGCGCGGCCCGGCGGGCGGGCGCCTGGTCGGGCGTGCCCCGCCCGGCGATCATGTAGGTGGCGACCGTCCAGGGGGCCCCGCAGAAGCCGAGCAACGTCGTCTCGCCCGGCAGGCCGGCCCGGATGCGCTCGACCGCCTCGAAGACCGGGGCCAGATGGTCGAGAACCCGGCTCGGATCGAGCCGACCGACCTCGCCGAGATCGAGCGGATCGAGCCGTGGCCCCTCGCCTTCCGCGAAGCGCACGGGCTGGCCGAGCGCATCCGGAATGACCAGGATGTCGGAGAACAGGATCGCCGCATCGAAGCCGTAGCGCCGGATCGGCTGCAGGGTCACCTCGGTCGCCATCTTCGGCGAATAGCAAAGGTCCAGGAAGCCGCCGGCCTCGGCTCGGGTCGCCCGGTACTCGGGCAGATACCGGCCTGCCTGCCGCATCACCCAGATCGGCGGGGGGAAGACGGTCTCGCCGTCGAGCACCCGTATCAGCTTGCGCTCTTTCCGGCTCGCGTCCTGATCCACAGCCTTCCCCTTCTACCCTTTGATTCACGAAGTGATTGTTTTGACTCTATGAAGGTGGATTACCGGGATCGGCCGTCCTCCACAATGACTCACGTGAAACGCCACAGGCCGTTGCCGCGGGGTGTTGCGGTGCGGTAGAATTATCCACGGCCTGCGCGTTAACCATTCGTTTACCGCGGTAAACAAGGGATTAACGATCGTTAGCGGAGGTCTCCCGCTGTGGATAGAGAGTCCATCATCGCAGCGGATCGGATCCCTTGCCCACCGATCGGCAAAAGCCGGCTTGGAAACACCTGCGGCCAAGGTCCCTGTTGATCGTTTCCGCCTGAGGGGTATGACTGGCCGGTCGAGACGCGATCCGGCGGGGTTTTCCACGGATCGGCCGCGGGCTGGGGAAAACTCCGTGCAGAAGGTCACCAACTACTTCCATCTCCACCTGGTTTCGGATTCCACGGGCGAGACTTTGATCACCGTCGCCCGGGCTGCGGCCGCCCAGTACGATTCCATCGAGGCGATCGAGCACGTCCATCCGTTGGTGCGCAACGACCGGCAGCTGGACCGTGCCCTGATCGAGATCGAGGCTTCGCCGGGCATCGTCCTCTACACGCTGGTCAATGCCGACCTCGCCCAACGCCTGGAGCGCTTCTGCCGCGATCAGGGCGCGCCCTGCGTGTCGGTGCTGTCGCCCGTCCATGACGTGTTCCGCACCTATCTGAACGTCGCCCAGACCTACAAGGCCGGTGCCCAGCATGAGCTCGACGCCTCCTATTTCCGGCGCATCGACGCGCTCAACTTCACCCTCGTCCATGACGACGGCCAGCTGGCCGAGGATGCCGACGATGCCGACGTGGTCGTGATCGGCGTCTCGCGCACCTCCAAGACGCCGACCTCGATCTATCTGGCCAATCGCGGCGTCAAGGTGGCCAACATCCCCTTCGTCCCCGGCGTTCCGATCCCGGAATCGGTCTTCGCCGCGACACGGCCGCTGATCGTCGGCCTGGTGGCGAGCCCCGAGCGGATCGCCCAGATCCGCGAGAACCGGGTCCTGTCGCTCGGCAGCCGGGCCTTCGACACCAGCTATGTCGACCGGCAGGCGATCGCCCAGGAAATCGCCCAGATGCGCCGGCTCTGCGCCGACAACGGCTGGCCGCTGATCGACGTGACCCGTCGCTCTATTGAAGAGACCGCGGCCGGCATCATCGCGCTGCAGCGCGACCGCAAGGGGCCGCTCGCGTGACCGGCATGCGTCTCGTCCTCGCCTCCAAGAGCGCAACCCGCATCGAGTTGCTGACCCGCGCCGGCGTCGCCTTCGATGTCGAAGGCGCCGGGATCGACGAACGGGATGTCGAAGCCCCACTTCGCAGCGGCGGGGCCAATCCGGCGACGATCGCCAGCCATCTTGCGGACGCCAAGGCGCTGGCCGTGTCGCGCCGCCGTCCGGCCGACCTGGTGCTCGGGGCCGACCAGACGCTCGGGCTCGGGCAGGAGCTCTTCGTCAAGGCCGACGACCGGGTTGCTGCCGAAGCCCAGATCGCGCGTCTCGCCGGGCGGACCCACCAGCTCCATGCCGCGCTGTCGCTCGCCGTCGGCGGCCATGTGGTCTGGCGGCACCTGTCCTCCGCCAGTCTGACCGTCCGGCCGCTGTCGCCGGCAGCGATCGGTCGCTATCTCGATACCGTCGGCGATGCCGTGCTGGGCAGCGTCGGCTGCTATCAGCTTGAGGGGCTCGGCATCCGGCTTTTCGACCGGATCGAAGGCGACTATTTCACCATCCTGGGGCTGCCGCTGCTGCCGCTCCTCGCCGAACTCAGAGCCCGGGGCCTGATCGATCCATGACCTCGTCTCCTGCGTCTCCGTCGATGTCTGACGGCAAGCCCGGCACCCGTGCCTGCGTCATCGGCTGGCCCGTCGATCACGCCCGCTCGCCGCTGATCCACGGCTATTGGCTCGACCGTTACGGTCTCGACGGCACCTACGAGCGGGTCGCGGTCGCGCCGGAGGAGATCGACGCCTTCTTCCGGCGCTTTCCCGACAGCGGCTATGCCGGCTGCAACGTGACCGTCCCGCACAAGGAGGCCGCCCTGGCCGCCTGTGCCGAGGTCGAACCCGTCGCGCGCGCCATCGGGGCTGTGAACACGCTGTGGATGGACGGTGGAAAGCTCTGCGGCACCAACACGGATGCCCTGGGCTTTCTGGCCAATCTCGACGAGACGGCCCCCGGCTGGGACAACGAGCCCGGTCCGGCCCTGGTGCTCGGCGCCGGCGGTGCCGCGCGGGCGGTCGTCTGGGCGCTGATCCAGCGCGGCTTCCAGCCGAAGATCGCCAACCGCAATGTCGCCCGCGCCGAGGATCTCGCCCATGCCTTCGGCGGCGGTACCGAGGCCTATCCCTGGGAGGCGCGCCAGGCCCTGCTCTGGGACGCCCGTCTGCTGGTCAACACCACGTCGCTCGGCATGAAGGGCGTCGGCGATATCGGCCTCGATCTGCGCGGCGCGCGCGGCGATGCGTTGGTCACCGATATCGTCTACGTGCCGCTGGTGACCGATCTCTTGGACCTGGCGACCTCCTACGGGCTCCGCACCGTCGACGGGCTCGGCATGCTGCTGCACCAGGCCGTGCCCGGCTTCGAGCGTTGGTTCGGGCTCCGGCCGACCGTCGATGCCGGCTTGAGGGCGCGGATCGTCGCCGATATCGAGGGGCGCGCACCATGATCATTCTCGGCCTGACCGGCTCCATCGGCATGGGCAAGTCGACGACGGCGGCCATGTTCATGGCCCGCGGGGTGCCGGTGCACGAGGCCGACGCGACGGTGCACCGGCTTTATCGCGGCGCGGCGGTCGCCCCGATCGAGGCCGCCTTCCCGGGCACGACCCGGGACGGCGTGGTCGATCGCGATCGGTTGTCCGCCTGCGTGCTCGGCCGTCCCGACGAGATCCGGCGGCTGGAGGCGATCGTGCATCCGCTGGTCCGGGCCGAGGAGACGGCCTTCCTGGACGCGGCGCGCCGGTCCGGTCGACCGGTCGTGGTGCTCGACGTGCCGCTCCTGTTCGAGACCGGCGGCGAGGCGCGGGTCCACGCCGTCGCGGTCGTCTCGGCGGACGCCGCCGTGCAACGCACCCGCGTGCTGGCTCGGCCGGGCATGACGGAGGCCAAGCTCGACGCCATCCTGGCCCGCCAGGTGCCGGATGCGGAAAAGCGGCGGCGGGCGCATTTCCTCATCGATACCGGCCGGGGTCTGGCCGCGGCGGAGGCGCAGGTCGACGGCATCCTGAAGGTCGTCGCGCAGATGTCGTCGGGGACAACCGCCCGGCGGCCCCTTGTCTCCCGGCGCCCCGGATGATTCGATTCGATCCGGTCTCGACCCGGGTGGCACAGCATGCGTGAAATCGTTCTCGATACGGAAACCACGGGGCTGGACCCGCGCACCGGCGACCGCGTCGTCGAGATCGGCGGCATCGAGCTGGTCAACCATATTCCGACCGGCCAGAGCTACCATGTCTATATCAACCCCGAGCGGTCGATGCCCAAGGCGGCCTTCGACGTGCACGGGCTGTCCGACGATTTCCTGAAGGACAAGCCGGTCTTCGCGGCCATCGCCGAGGATTTTGCGACCTTCATCCGCGATGCGCGGCTGGTCATCCACAATGCGTCCTTCGACGTGGGCTTCCTCAACGCCGAGTTCGCCCGGCTGCGCATGCCGCCGGTTCCGCCGGATCTGGTCGTCGATACGCTGGCGCTCGCCAAGCGCCGCCATCCGGCCGGGCCGAACTCGCTCGACGCGCTCTGCTCGCGCCACGGCATCGACAACAGCCGCCGCACCAAGCACGGCGCGCTGCTCGATTCCGAGCTGCTCGCCGAGGTCTATATCGAGCTGATCGGCGGCAAGCAGGCTGCCTTGGGGCTGGCGGCCTCCGACGGCAACAACAGTCGCGGCGGGCGCGTGTCCCGCCGACAGGTCGGGCCCCGCCCCGAACCGCTGCCGCCGCGCCTGACGGCCGAGGAACAGGCCGCCCACGAGGCCTTCGTCGCCAAGCTCGGCGAGAATTCGGTCTGGCGGAAATACCAGTCCGAAGACCCGGCCGCCGAAGCCGCCTCCCGGTGACGACGGCCCTGCCGTCTCGCCGGCACCAAACGAAAGGGCCGCCCCGAAGGACGGCCCTGTGCGATCCGGCCTGTCGGCGCGGGATCAGTTCGGCTGGCCGGCCTGGGCCTGCGCCAGATTCTGCTGGTAGAGCGCGACGAAATCGATCGGATCGATCATCAGCGGCGGGAAGCCGCCGTTGCGGGTCGCGTCCGCGACGATCTGGCGCGCGAACGGGAACAAGAGCCGCGGGCACTCGATCAGCACGAAGGGGTGCAGATGCTCCTCCGGCACGTTGGTGATGCGGAACAGGCCGGAATAGACCAGCTCGACCGCGAAGATCACTTCCGCGCCCTGGCCCGCGCGGGCCTGCAGCGACAGGTCGACTTCGAACTCGGTCGCCGAGAGCGGGCGGGCGCCGACATTCACGTTGATGTTGAGCTGCGGACCGGCTTCGCGCGGCTGCAGCGACTGGGGCGCGTTCGGATTCTCGAACGAGAAATCCTTCACATACTGGGCCAGCACGTTGACCGAGGGGGCGGCGCCTTCGCCGGGGCCCATGCTGGTGCCGTTGCCGTCGTCCATGCTCATGATGATCCGTGGTCCTCGATTGGTGGGCCGGACCGGCTGTCGACGGTCGCACGCTCCGAAAGGCGCAATTCCGCTAGCACGTTGCACCCGCCGTCACAAGGACGGGCCTTTGCGGGCCGGGCAGGAGGCCCATGCCGTTACGGCCGGCGCGCATCGTCGTCCGGCCCGGTGATGCGCGGCCGCGCGGTCGGGTCGGACCGCGACGGTGGCGGCGGGGTCGTCTCGTGCCATTCCTCCGGGTCGAGATCGACCACCGTGCGGCCGACGCCGGATCGGCGCCCGCGCACGACCACGATGGTGGCATTGCGGGCGAGCGCGGCCAGGATCAGGGAGCGGACCGGCGGCAGAAACAGGAGGATGCCGAAGATGTCGCTGACGAAGCCGGGCAGCAGCAGCAGGAGGCCGCCCAGCCCGATCAGCGCGGCATGACCGATCGCCTGCGGCGGCAGTTCGCCATGCCGCATTTCGCGCCGGATCGCCATCAGCGCGGCCATGCCCTGTTGCTTCAGGAGAACGGCGCCGAGAACCGAAGTGCCGACGACGGTCGCCAAAGTCGGCAGGATGCCGATCTCGCGCCCGATGACGATGAAGGCGGCGATCTCCAGAAACGGCCAGGCCAGGAAGGCCAGAAGCAGGATGAGCCCGGCGGGCATTGCGGCGGATCCTCTGTCATGTCCCGATGTCCGATACGGCATCCGTCGACGGCGGGCGCAGATCCACATGGGGATTGCGGCGCCATCAGGGAAGAGCCGTCGTCGGATGTGTTCGCCGGCGCGTCGATCCTGTTGCGCTTCCGTCTGGATCCCGCTTCGGGATAGACTACATAACAGACGACGCGACGCGACCGCTCCATGGTCGCCGCCGCGAGCGAGGTCCGGGAGACGATGGGTCAAATACTCGACTTCTACAACATCATTTTCCTCGTGCTCGCGGTGGTCGTATTTCTGCGGCTGAGGAGCGTGCTCGGCCGCAAGACAGGCAGCGAGCGCCCGCCGGTCGATCCCTATCAGGGCCGCGATCGGCCCGAAGCCGGCGACCGCGACAACGTCATCCCGATGCCCCCGCGCGGTGCCCCGGGTTCCGGGCCGGAGCCCGTCGGAGCGCCCGGCGAACCGGTGCCGGAAGGCAGTGCGATCGACCGCGCCCTGCGCGCCGTCATGGCCGCCGACCGCACCTTCGAGCCGAACCACTTCCTGGCCGGCGCCCGCGCCGCCTACGAGATGATCGTGACCGGATTTGCCGTCGGCGATCGCAAGGCCCTGCGCCCGCTCCTTTCCAAGGAGGTCTTCGACGGCTTCGTCGCCGCGATCCAGGATCGCGAATCCCGTGGCGAGAAGGTCGAGACCACCTTTGTCGGCATCGACAAGGCCGAGATCGTCGAGGCCGGCATGCGCGCCGGTTTCGTCCAGATCACCGTGCGCTTCGTCAGCCAGTTGATCACCGTCACCCGCAACGCCCAGGGCGACGTCATCGACGGCGATCCGTCCAAGGTCTCGGAACTGGTCGACATCTGGACCTTCGAACGCAATGCCGGGTCGTCCGATCCGAACTGGTACCTGGTCGCAACCAAGACGCCGGACTGACACGCCCGCCGAACGCCGCCGCGCCGATCGCGACCCGGCCCGGCGCCGGCGCTTCCGGTTCCTGGGCTCACCCCGACCCCGCCGAGCCCGATGCCCGACATGCCGACCGGTTTCCGCTTTCGCGATCTGCCCTTCGCCGCCCTCCCCGGCTGGCCCGAGGATCGCCACGGCGAAGCCATGGCGGCCTTCCTGCTTTCCGCCGCCCGGATGGCCGACGACCCGCCGCGCACCCGGACCCTCGGCGTCGACGGCGCGGCGCTCGCCCGCATCGCCGGGGCGGCCCTGGCGGCGGCGCCGTTCGACGACCGGTCCGCGCGCGCCTTCTTCGAAACCCGGTTCCGCCCGGTCGCGGTCGAGCCCGCCGAGGGCGCGCCCTTCCTGACCGGCTATTTCGAGCCGGAGGTCGAGGGCTCGCTCGTCCCCACGACGCGCTTCACGGTGCCGCTTCTGCGGCGCCCCGACGATCTCGTCGACATTCGCGACCACAACCGGCCGCCCGGCCTCGATCCGGCCTTCGCCTTCGCGCGGGCGAGTGCCGACGGGATCGTGCCCTATCACGACCGGGCGGCGATCGAGGACGGCGCGCTGGCCGGTCGCGGGCTGGAACTGGTCTATCTGGAAGACCCGGTCGAGGCCTATTTCATCCATGTCCAGGGCTCGGCCCGCATCCGCCTCGCCGGCGGCGGCACCCTGCGGGTGACCTATGACGGCAAGGCCGGCTGGCCCTACACCTCGATCGGCCGGCTCCTGGTCGAGCGCGGCGTCGCGCCGGCGGCCGAGATGACCGCCGACCGGCTGATCGCCTGGCTGAAGGCCGATCCGGTGCGCGGCCGGGCGCTGATGCGCGAGAACCGGTCCTACATCTTCTTCCGCGAGACGCCGGATCTCGATCCGACCCTCGGCGCGGTCGCGGCGGCCGGGGTGCAGATCACGCCCGGCCGGTCGCTGGCGGTGGACCGCCTGCTGCACACCTTCGGCACGCCGATCTTCCTCGATGCCGACCTGCCGCTCGGGCCGGACGGCGCGCGGATGCCGTTCCGCCGGCTGATGGTGGCGCAGGATACCGGATCGGCCATCGTCGGGCCGGCACGCGGCGATGTCTTCGTCGGCTGCGATGCGGAGGCGGGACGTCGCGCCGGCTTGATCCGGGACGTTCCCCGTGCCTTCGTGCTGCTCGTGCCGAAGGAGTAAGCGATGGGCGGCGGGCGGCGACGCAATCGTGGCTTGAGCGACGAGGAAAAGGCGCTCTGGGACAAGGTGGCCGAATCGGTCTCCCCGCTCCTCGCCCGCCGCCGGCGCCGCAAGGCCGCCGCTCCTGCGCCGGCCGAACCGCTGACCGAGCCGGTCCACGACGACGCGCCCGTCTCGGCCGCCTCCCCGACCGCCCATCCGCCGCCGCCGCGCCACCCGGCGCCCGAGGCGCCCGGCAAACCGAAGGCCAAGCCCTCGCCGACCCCGCTGGCCCCGATCGACACCCGCACCCGGCGCAAGCTGGTGCGCGGCACGATGGCGATCGAGGAGCGGCTCGACCTGCACGGCATGACGCAGCACGACGCCTATCGCGAACTGCGCCGCTTCCTGGCCGGCGCGCAGGCCCGTGGCACCCGCATGGTGATCGTGATCACCGGCAAGGGGCGCAGTTCGTCGGGACCCTATGCGCTCGGCGGCGAGGAGCGCGGCATCCTGCGCCGGGTGGTGCCGCAATGGCTTGCGATGCCGGACCTGCGCGACGTGGTGATCGGCTTCGACGAGGCCCATACCGCCCATGGCGGCGCCGGCGCGCTCTATGTCCGCCTGCGCCGGCCGCGCCACCTGACGATCGAGATCGATCCATGACCCCGTTCGGCGCCAAGCTGCGCGAATTGCGCCGCCAGCGCGGCGTCACGCTGCGCCAGATGGCCGAGGGGCTCGGCGTCTCGGCCGCCTATCTGTCGGCGCTCGAACACGGCAAGCGCGGCGTGCCGACCTGGTTCATGGTCCAGCGCATCATCGCCTATTTCAACGTCATCTGGGACGAGGCCGAGGAATTGCAGCGCCTCGCCGAGGCCTCCGATCCGCGCATCGTGATCGACACCTCCGGCCTCGAGCCGGAGGCGACCGAACTCGCCAACCTTCTCGCCGCCCGCATCCGCGGCCTGTCCAAGACCTCGCTGCGCGACCTGACCTTCCGCCTGCGCGCCGCCGCCGCGAAGGACGGGGTGTGAGGCCGTAAATGGATGGCTCAGCGATCAGTTACGGGCTCACGCTCGTTCCGTCGAGGGCCAAAAGCCGGCTCGACGAACAGCAGGACGCATTCTTCCGATACTTCGAAACGTAAAGGGCAGGCCCCCGGCTCGTGATCCACACCGCGAAGGGTGCTGCCGCCCGAAGGCAACTCCGAGACAATCCGGCGCGTGCCTGCCCTTCCACTATCTAAGCGTGTTTCCGCCGATTTTCAAGAATCGGAGTGACGCGCCGTCACAAAATGAACCGGCTCAGGTCGGCGTTCTTGGCCAGGTCGCCGATATGGGCACGGACATAGGCGCGGTCGACGGTGACGGTCTGGCCGAACTGGTCGGGCGCGGTGAAGGAGATGTCGTCCAGGATCCGCTCCATCACGGTCTGCAGTCGGCGGGCGCCGATATTCTCGACCGTCGCGTTGATGTCGACGGCGACCGAGGCGATCTCGTCGATGCAGTCGTCGGTGAAGATTAGTTCGACGCCCTCCGTCCGCATCAGCGCGACATACTGCTTGATCAGGCTGGCCTCGGTCTCGGTCAGGATGCGGCGGAAATCCTCGCGGTCGAGCGGCTTCAACTCGACCCGGATCGGCAGGCGGCCCTGCAGTTCCGGCAGGAGGTCGGCCGGGGTCGCGACATGGAACGCGCCGGAGGCGATGAACAGGATGTGGTCGGTCTTCACCGGCCCGTATTTGGTCGCCACCGTGGTGCCCTCGATCAGCGGCAGCAGGTCGCGCTGCACGCCCTCGCGGCTGACATCGGCACCGCCGCGCATGCCGTCGGACCGGGCGCAGATCTTGTCGATCTCGTCCAGGAACACGATGCCGTCCTCTTCGACCGCCCGGATCGCCTCCTGGACGACCTGATCCTGATCGAGCAGCTTGTCGGATTCCTCGGCGATCAGGAGCTTGTGGCTGTCCTTGACGAAGACGCGGCGCGGCTTCCGGTTGCCGCCGAGGGCCTTGCCGATCATCTCGCCGATATTGATGACGCCGACGCCGCCCGGCAGGTTGGGCATCTCGAAATTCGGCATGCCGGCGCCCGGGCCGCCCGGCGCAACCTCGATCTCGATCTCCTTGTCGTCGAGTTCGCCGGCGCGCAGCTTCGCCCGGAACGCCTCCCGGGTGGCCGGGCTCGCGCCCTTGCCGACCAGCGCGTCGAGCACGCGCTCCTCCGCGGAGAGATGCGCCTTGGCCTGCACCTGCTCGCGCTTGGCCGTCTTGACGAGGCCGATGCCGACCTCGACCAGGTCGCGCACGATGCTCTCCACGTCGCGGCCGACATAGCCGACCTCGGTGAACTTGGTCGCCTCGATCTTCAGGAACGGCGCGTTGGCGAGCTTGGCCAGCCGGCGCGAGATCTCGGTCTTGCCGACGCCGGTCGGGCCGATCATCAGGATGTTCTTCGGCAGCACCTCGTCGCGCATGGCGCCTTCGAGCTGCTGGCGGCGCCAGCGGTTCCGGAGCGCGACGGCGACGGCGCGCTTGGCGTCCTTCTGGCCGACGATGTAGCGGTCGAGTTCGGAGACGATTTCGCGCGGGGAGAAACTGGTCATCGGGGCGTGTCCGGGCGGCGGGGCCGCAAAGGGGTGTGGCGTCGGGGGGCGGCAGGCGAGGGGGCCGAGGCCCGTCATGCGGCAGGGCCACCGCGGGCGGCAGAACCGCCATGCGGCAAAGCCGCCGGGGCGGCGAGGCCGCCGAGCGGCTTGGCCGCCGTCAGAGGTCGCTCGCCAGCGATTCGATCGTCAGATTGGTGTTGGTGTAGACGCAGATCTCGGCGGCGATCGCCATCGCCTTACGGGCGATCGTTTCGGCGTCGTGCTCGGTGTCCATCAGCGCCTTGGCGGCGGCGAGCGCATAGTTGCCGCCGGAGCCGATGCCCATGACATGGCCCTCGGGCTCCAGCACGTCGCCGGTGCCGGTCAGCACCAGGGTGACGCCCTTGTCGGCGACCAGCATCATCGCCTCCAGACGGCGGAGGTAGCGGTCCTGGCGCCAGTCCTTGGCGAGCTCGACGCAGGCGCGGGTCAGCTGGCGCGGATATTGTTCGAGCTTGGCTTCCAGCCGTTCGAACAGCGTGAAGGCATCGGCGGTCGCGCCGGCAAAGCCGGTGATGACCTCGCCCTTGGCGATCGAGCGGACCTTGCGGGCGGTCGATTTCATCACCGTCTGGCCGACGCTGACCTGGCCGTCGCCGGCCAGCACGACGCGCCCGTTCTTGCGCACCGCCAGGATGGTGGTGCCGTGCCAGACGGGGGCGGAGGAACGGGTATCGTCCATGAAGGGTACTCCGGGCGCGGTTCCGGAACGGCGGGACGGTCGGACGGCAGCAGGAAGATCGCCGGTCCGCCGGGACGGAAACGCTGGGGCAGGGGTGGTCGGACCGGCATGTAGGCATGGCCTTGCGGAATTGCCAGCACCCGCCGTCCGCCACGGCCGTCCGGGTCAGCCCAGCAGGTGGCCGACGACCTTGGCGGTGAAATCGACCATCGGGATGATCCGGCCGTAGTTGAGGCGGGTCGGCCCGATCACCCCGAGGGCGCCGACGATGCGGTTCTCCTTGTCGCGATAGGGCGAGACCACCAGCGACGAGCCGGACAGCGAGAACAGCTTGTTTTCCGAACCGATGAAGATGCGCACGCCGTCGCCGCGCTCGGCCGAACCGAGCAGCTGGATCAGGTCGCGGTTGCGTTCGAGATCGTCGAACAAGAGCCGCAGCCGCTCCAGATCCTCGGCCGCCTTCACGTCCTCGAGCAGGTTCGAGCGGCCGCGCACGATCAATTGCTGCGGCCGGCCCTCCGCGGCGCCGGCCCAGCTGACCAGCCCGGCCTCGACCACGCGCGCGGTCAGTTCGTCGAGCTGCGCCTGGCGCTCGATCTGCAGGCGCTCGATCTCGGCGCGCGCCTCGTTGAGCGTCCGGCCGCGGATATTGGCATTGATGAAATTGGCGGCTTCGACCAGGGCGGAGGAGGGCAGGCCGGCCGGCAGTTCGACGATGCGGTTCTCGACATTGCCGTCCTCGCCGACCAGCACGACGAGGCCCTTGCCGGGTTCCAGCCGGACGAACTCGATATGCTTCAGGCGCAGGTCGGACTTGTTGGTCAGCACGATGCCGGCGCCGCGCGACAGGCCGGAGAGCAATTGGCTCGCCTCGGTCAGCACCTGTTCGGACGAGCGCGGCGCCCCGCCGGCCTTGACCTCGGCCTCGATGCGCGTGCGCTCTTCGAGGCTGAGATCGCCGACCTCCATCAGCGCGTCGACGAAGAAGCGCAGCCCGACCTCGGTCGGCAGCCGCCCGGCGGAGGTGTGCGGGGCGTAGATCAGGCCGAGATGTTCCAGATCCTGCATCACGTTGCGCACCGAGGCCGGCGACAGCGCGATCGGCAGCACCTTCGAGACATTGCGCGAACCGACCGGTTCGCCGGTCTCCAGATAGGATTCGACGATGCGGCGGAAGATCTCCCGCGAGCGCTCGTCGATCTGGGCGAGCGAGCCGGCTTGCGGGACCTTCGGGGGCTGGATCATCGGACTTTCTGACAGGTTGGAGGGGGGGGATGATGGAACCACGGCGGCGCCGTCCGTGCAATTCTCGTTCCCGGGATCGGGCCATTTTGCTTGCATGCGTCCGGCCGCCTCGGCTACGGAACCGTCCCGACCCACCCGACATCGCTCCTTCGAACCGACCGAGGCTCCCATGCGTCCGTCCAAACGCGCTCACGACGAATTGCGCCCCGTCACGCTTGAGCGCGGCGTGTCCAAGCATGCGGAAGGCTCCTGCCTGGTCAAGTTCGGCGATACCCACGTGTTCTGCACGGCGAGCCTCGAGGACGGCGTGCCGTCCTGGCTGCGCGGCCAGCGGCGCGGCTGGGTCACGGCCGAATACGGCATGCTGCCGCGCGCGACCCATGACCGGACCCGGCGCGAGGTCAATTCCGGCAAGCCGTCCGGCCGCACCCAGGAGATCCAGCGTCTGATCGGCCGGTCGCTCCGCGCCGTGGTCGATCTGGAAGCGCTCGGCGAGCGGCAGATCTCGATCGACTGCGACGTGATCCAGGCCGATGGCGGCACCCGCACGGCGGCGATCACCGGCGCCTGGCTGGCGCTGCGCGACTGCCTGGAATGGATGCGCGTGCGCAAGATGGTCGACGGCAAGGTGCTGAAGGACCATGTCGCGGCCATCTCGTGCGGCATCTATCGCGGCACGCCGGTGCTCGATCTCGACTATGCGGAGGATTCCGCGGCCGAGACCGACGCCAATTTCGTCATGACCGGCTCGGGCGGCATCGTCGAAATCCAGGGCACCGCCGAGGGCAAGCCGTTCACGCCCGAAGAGCTCAACGCCCTGCTGGATCTCGCCCGCGGCGGCATCGCCCGCCTGGTCGATCTCCAGCGCATGGCGATCCTGTGATGGCGCGCCGGCTCGCCGGCGGCCGGCTGGTCGTCGCCACCCACAACAAGGGCAAGCTGGTCGAGATCGAGGATCTGGTCCGGCCCTACGGCTTCGAGGCCGTCTCGGCCGGCAGCCTCGGCCTGCCGGAGCCCGAGGAGACCGGCACGACCTTCGAGGCCAATGCCGAGCTGAAGGCGCGGGCGGCGGCCGAAGCCTCCGGCCTGCCGGCGCTCGCCGACGATTCCGGCCTTGCCGTCACCGCGCTCGGCGGCGATCCGGGCATCTATTCGGCGCGCTGGGCGGGTCCGGACAAGGATTTCGGTCGCGCCATGCGCAATGTCGAGGAACTGCTGCAGCAGAAGGGCGCGGTCGCGCCCGAGGCCCGGCATGCCTATTTCGTCGCCGCGCTCTGCCTCGCCTGGCCGGACGGCCATATCGAGACCTTCCGCGGCGAGGTTCACGGCACGCTGGTCTGGCCGCCGCGCGGCGAGCTCGGCTTCGGCTACGATCCGATGTTCCTGCCCGAGGGCGAGACGCGCACCTTCGGCGAGATGACGCGCGAGGAGAAGCACGGCCGCGGTCCGGGTCGCGACGGCCTCTCGCATCGGGCGCGCGCCTTCTCGCTGTTCGCCCGCGCCTGCCTGGAGCCTTGAGCGGAGCCGATGAGCGCCACCGAGCCCGGTTTCGGCATCTACCTGCACTGGCCCTTCTGCGCGGCCAAGTGCCCCTATTGCGACTTCAACAGCCATGTCCGCCACGATCCGCCCGACCAGGCGCGCTGGGCGCGGGCCCTCACGGCGGCGATCGCCCATGACGCCGCGCTGGTGCCCGGGCGCACCGTCACCTCGGTCTTTCTCGGCGGCGGCACGCCGTCCCTGATGGCGCCGGCGACCGTCGGCGCGGTGATCGACGCCATCGCCGGGCATTGGCGGCTGGCGAGCGATGTCGAGATCACCCTGGAGGCCAACCCGTCCAGCGTCGAGGCCGAGCGCTTCCGCGGCTACCGGGCGGCCGGCGTCAACCGCGTCTCGCTCGGCGTGCAGGCGCTGAACGATGCCGACCTGAAGAGCCTCGGCCGGCTGCACAATGTGGAAGAGGCCCTGAAGGCGATCGGGCTCGCGCGCGAGACCTTCCCGCGGCTCTCCTTCGACCTGATCTATGCCCGGCCGAAACAGACCGTCGAGGCCTGGACGGCGGAACTGCGCCGGGCGCTCGATTTCGCCGCCGACCACCTGTCGGTCTACCAGCTGACCATCGAGGAGGGCACCCGCTTCGCCGACCTGCACCGGCTCGGCAAGCTGGTCACCCCCGACGAGGACACCGCCGCCGATCTCTACGAGGCGACGCGCGGCCTGCTCGAAGCCGCCGGCATGCCGGCCTATGAGGTCTCCAACCATGCCGTGCCGGGCGCGGAATGCCGGCACAATCTGGTCTACTGGCGCTATGGCGAATATGTCGGCATCGGCCCGGGTGCCCACGGCCGGCTCGTGCTCGGCGACGGCCGCCATGCCACCGCCGACGAGAAGGTGCCGGAGCGCTGGCTGCAGCGCGTCGAGACGCAAGGCCACGGCCGCACGGTCGACGATCTCCTGACGCTCGACGAGCAGGGCGACGAGTATCTGCTGATGGGCCTGCGCCTCGCCGAGGGCCTCGATCTCGCCCGCTTCGAGACCATTTCCGGCCGCGCGCTGGATCCGAGCCGGCTCGCCGATCTGACCGGCCACGGCCTGGTCGAGATCACCCCCGACGGTCGCCTCAGGGCCACCCCGGCCGGCTTCGCCATCCTGGACGCTATCGTCGCCGACCTGGCGGCGTGAGCGAGGCTCGCGTGTCTCGAATATCAGGAAGTTCGCCCGAGATTCGTGCCGTTCTCATATGGAATATTGGAGACGGATGACATTTATTGGCGGAGGGAATTCAAAATCCAAGATCGATTGCTATCCAGTTTTATAGTAAAAGAAATGGCACTCTTAGTATTGTTTTGCCGATCCAATTTTTCGGATTGCACTGAGAGCTCACGGCTGTTGAGCCAGATTGGATGTTTGTATTCAGAGCTCCCCATGTCGTCGAAATAAGGGTGACCACTATATTCTTCCGTTAAAACATTCTGATCGAATCCATATATCTTTATGAAGACATCGGTCGACAGATCGTTACTGATCTCGGCAATATGACGGTTATCCGGCGAGAAGATGGGGACATCCTTGAAATCAAACGTGGCTGCTTCCTTCAGATCGATCAGGGCAAAAGAATAATTCTCATAATGCTGGCGAAAAATGAGGACTGCGTTCACGCTGGAAAGAACCATGGCGAGGCGATGCCGGATGCATTCCGCTGCCTCCGGGCCATCGCAATCCGGTCGATCGACGAAGGAGACGGCTTTGCCATTCGCGGCTGTAACGGTCAGTCGGTCTTCGTCTCGGTAGGCCATGCCGGACAGTTGACGCAGCTGAACGGCTTCGCGTTCCAAACTGAGGACATTCCGGTCGTCAAATAGATTTTCCCAATATGCAAGGACCTGAGAAGAATCGCTTTGATTGAGCGCCAAAGCAGAATTGCTGCAGATCATAAAAAATAATAATATCAATGCACGCATAAGCATTGCCTCGATATAATTATGCAAAGATAAAATTTGAGCAAATATTATATGTTAGCGCTCAGGTCCCGTTGAACGCCTTCTCGGCCGGGCCGACCATCTTCGAGCCGCCCTGCGTGATCTCGAACACGGCGAGGCCGCGCTCGCTGATGCCGTCGGGGCGGAAGCGGAACACGCCGGTGGCGCCGAGGAAGCCGTTGCGCGACAGGAGCACATCCTCGCGGAACGGGTTCGGGCCGGCATTGCGGACGAGGCCGGCGGCGAGGAACACGGCCTCGTAGCCGAGCACGGCGAGCGGGCTGGCTTCGCCGCCATAGGTCTGCCGGTAGCGCGACTTGAAGCCGTCGACCTTGGCCGGGTCGACCGCCGGATACCAGGCCCCGACGAGCGCCGGGGAGGCGAGGGCGGCCGGATCGTTCCAGCGGCCGGTGCCGAGGAACTTGACCTTGCGCGGGTCGAGCCCGGCCCCCGTCATGGCCTGCACCGCCATGGCGGCATTCTGCGCCACGTCGGGCACGAAGACGGCGTCGATCTGGCCGCCGAGCTTGGCGATGACCTGCGCCTTGGCGGTCATCTCGGTGGCGTCGCGATAGCGCTCGATGCCGAGGATGCGCACATTGGCCTGGGCGGCGGCCTGCCGGAAGGCGGCCTCGGTGACCGAGCCGTAGGCGTCGTCGGGCACCAGCGCCGCGAAGCTGCGCCGGTTCTGCGTCGCCGCGAAGGCGACGATGCGCTCCACGTCGGTCGAGGGCAGGAAGCCGATCAGATAGACGCCGCGGCTGGCCACGCTGGTGTCGGTGGTGAAGGTGACGACCGGCACGCCCGCCTGCCGGGCCGGGCCGGCGACGCCGCGTGCGGCGACCGCATTGAGCGGGCCGATGATCAGCTGCGCACCCTCGCCGACCGCCTGGCTGGCGGCGGCCTGGCCGCCCTCGGTCGTGCCGCCGTCGTCCTTGACCACGATCTGGATGTTCGCGCCGGGAAATTCCTGGACGGCGAGATCGGCGGCATTCTTGAGCTGCTGGGCCAGCTGGCCGGACTGGCCGCCCGCCGTGGTCGGCAGGATCATGGCGATCTTCACGCCGCCGCCGCCGATCACCGGCGGATTGTTCGGCGGCGGTGCCGCGGTGGTCTGCTTCTCGCCGCCGAACAGGCCGGCGGTCGGACCGCCGCCGTTCATGTTGCAGGCGCCGAGCGCCAGGACCGACGCGATCACGACGGCCTGCGCCAGACGTGACGATCCGGTGGGGCGGCGGGCAGCGAACGGCACGGGCGTATCTCCGGAAAGCTGACGGTTCGAACAGGAAGCAGGCCGAACAGGGTGCTGGATTGTGGCCTCAGGATGACTGCAGGTCAAAACACGGCTACCGATCGATCGGCTGTGGCCCGGCCGACACGGGTCGGATAGAGCTTGTCCGATCCGGAGAGCCGACGATGCAGCAGGACGACGCCAGACCCCCGACCCGAACAGCCTACCACATCGGGCCGGCACGTTTCGAGGCGGCGCGTCCCGAGCCGGCTCTGTACATCGTCTCCACCCCGATCGGCAATCTGGGCGATGTGACCATCCGGGCGCTGGAGACGCTGGCCGGCGCCGACCTGATCGCCTGCGAGGATACCCGCGTCACCCGCGTCCTGCTCGACCGCTACGGCATTCGCACGCGGATGACCGCCTATCATGAGCACAATGCCGCCGCCGAGCGCCCGCGCCTGCTGGCGCTGCTGGCGGAAGGCCGGTCGGTGGCGCTGGTCTCGGATGCCGGCACGCCGCTCCTGTCCGACCCCGGCTACAAGCTGGTCGAGGCGGCGATCGGGGAGGGGCGCAAGGTCATTCCGATCCCGGGCGCCTCGGCGCTGCTGGCCGCCATGGTCGCCTCCGGGCTGCCGAGCGACACGATCCTGTTCGCGGGTTTCCTGCCGAGCCGCACCGAGGCGCGCCGGCGCCGCATCGAGGAGCTCGCCCCCGTCAAGGCGACGCTGGTCTTCTACGAATCGCCGCACCGCCTCGCCGAGACGCTCGTCGAACTGGCCGCCGTGCTCGGCCCGGCCCGGCCCGGCGCGGTCGGCCGGGAGCTGACCAAGGCCTTCGAGGAGGTCGTGCGCGGCGACCTCGCCACGCTCTCGACACGCTGGACCGAGCGCGACCCGCGCGGCGAGATCGTCATCGTGATCGGCCCTCCGGCCGACGAGGAGGCGAGTGCGGCCGACATCGACGGCATGCTGACCGCCGCGCTCGGCCGCCTGCCGCCCGGCAAGGCGGCCGCCGAGGTGGCGCGCCTGCTCGGGGCCGACCGCAAGGCGCTCTACGAACGCGCGTTGCAGCTGAAATCCACGGCGGACGCCGAGGAATGACGCGCCCGACAGCCGATCCGTCGCGCGTCTCGGCCTATCGCTGGGGCCTGTCGGCGGAGACGCGCGCGGCTTGGCTTCTGCGCCTGAAGGGCTATGCGATCCTCGATCGTCGCTTCCGGGCGGCGGGCGGCGAGATCGACCTGGTCGCCCGGCGCGGCCGCACCGTCGTCTTCGTCGAGGTCAAGGCGCGCGCGACGCTGGACGCGGCCCTGGAGGCGCTCGACGACCGCACCGCCCGGCGCATCGCCGCGGCGGCCGAGATATGGATCGCACGCCGACCTGCCCTGCAGGATTTCGACCAGCGATTCGACCTCGTCGCGGTGGTACCGCGGCGCTGGCCGCACCACATGCCGGATGCCTTCCGACCCCGCGCGTGACATCCTGCCGGGCGTCGCGCCGGATTGTCGGCCGCCCCGGGGGGCGGTACACGAAACAGGATCGCAGGACCGGAGTTGCCGATGCCGCTCGACGTTGCCGTACAGATGGACCACATCGCGGGCATCCGCATCCGTGGCGATTCCACCTTCGCTCTGATGCTCGAGGCTCAGGCCCGCGGCCATCGGCTCTGGCACTACACCGCCGACCGTCTGGCGATGCGCGACGGCAAGGTCTTTGCGGTGGTCGAGCCGGTCGCGGTGCGCGACCAGGAGGGCGATCACTTCACCCTCGGCGACAAGGAGCGGGTCGACCTGTCGAAATTCGACGTGGTCCACATGCGCCAGGACCCGCCCTTCGACATGCACTACGTTACGGCAACGCATCTGCTCGAACGCATCCATCCGAAGACGCTGGTGGTCAACGACCCGGCCCATGTCCGCAACGCGCCCGAAAAGGTCTTCGTGACCGAGTTCCCGGACCTGATGCCGCCGACACTGATCTCGCGCGATGCCGAGGAGATCCGCGCCTTCCGGGCCGAATATCGCGACGTCGTGATGAAGCCGCTCTACGGCAACGGCGGCGCGGCGGTGTTCCGGGTCAAGGCCGAGGACGAGAATTTCGGCTCGCTGATGGACATGTTCTCGACCACCTTCCGCGAGCCCTGGGTGACCCAGCAGTATCGTGCCGAGGTGCGCGACGGCGACAAGCGCATCATCCTGGTCGACGGGGAATTCGCCGGCGCCATCAATCGCGTACCGGCGGCCGACGACCTGCGCTCCAACATGGTTCGCGGCGGCCAGGCGGTGGCGACCGAGCTGACCCCGCGCGAGCGCGAGATCTGTGCCCGACTCGGGCCGGCCTTGCGCGAACGCGGCCTGATCTTCGTCGGCATCGACGTGATCGGCGGCTTCCTGACCGAAATCAACGTCACCTCGCCGACCGGCATCCGGGCGGTGAAGCGGCTGGGCGGCCCGGACATCGCGGCGATGATCTGGGACCGGATCGAAGCGCGGCGGGCCGGTCGGGCCTGAACGGGAGGGCGGCATGGCGCGGATGACGAGGTCGGTTGCGGCGGCATTCCTGCTCCTGGCGGCCTGGAGCGGGACGTCCGCGGCGCAACCCTACCAGTTCGCCATCGTGCCGCCGACCGGCGAGAGCCCCTTCTTCCAGGCCATCCGCGACGGCTGCGGCGAGCGGGCGCGCGAGCTGAAATCGGTCACCTGCGTCTATGCCGCGCCCGGCGGGGCCGAGGCGCGCAGCCAGGCGCAGCTGATCCGCGATCTGGTCAAGGAGGGCATCGATGGCATTGCGGTCTCGCCGGAGACGATGCCGGACGTGACGACCGCGATCGACGAGGCGGTGGCGGCCGGCGTCCCGGTGGTGACCTTCGACGGCGACCAGCCGCGCAGCCACAGACAGGCCTTCATCGGCACCAACGCCAAGGATTTCGGCCGCACGCTCGGTGCCTCCGCGCGGCGCTGGAAGCCCAAGGGCGGCCGCTTCCTGATCGTCACCGCCGATCCGACCCTGCCCAATCTGGCCGAGCGCATCGCCGGCGTGCGCGACGCGCTTTCGACCGGATGGACGGAGGCGAAGACCTCGCCGCTGGTCACCGACGGCACCTTCACCGACGCGGTGCGCATGGTCGACCGCGCGCTTGCCGGCGGCAACGACATCGACCTGATCATTTCGGTCGGTGCCTGGCCGATGCTGGCCGCCGAGGAGTGGCGGGCGCTGGTCGCCAAGTACAAGCAGCGCATCGATCAGGCGCAGACCGTTCTGGTCGTCGCCGATGCCCTGCCGGCCCAGAAGGCGCTGGTCCGGGAAGGGCTGGGTCATGTCCTGGTCGGGCAAAGACCCGGCGACATGGGCGTCAAGGCGGTCGATCTGCTGGTGGACCTGAAGCAGGGCCGCAAGGTGCCGGAGGTGGTCTATGTCGGCTTCGACACCTTCACCCGGCTGGACCTGATCAAGGCACCGAACTGATCACGATGCGTTCGCATCGTACAACCGACCACAACCCAGAGGGTGGCTTTTCCACCGGTTGTTCGGATTTCGTTCGCCCCTGTCGCTGATTGCAGCACGACGCCGGAATGCTCGCATCTCTTGCATTGCGGCGAATCACGGTTGCATTAGTTCCTGGAACGTTCTAAGAATGGGACGGTTTCGCAGAGGGGCTCGGTGCCGATGGTTGCACATGTCGCGACGGTCTCGTTTCAGGGCATCGAGGCGGTTCCGGTCGATGTCCAGGTGCAGCTGACCAGCGGCAAACCGACCTTCGCGATCGTCGGCCTGCCCGACAAGACCGTTGCGGAAAGCCGCGAGCGCATCCGCGCCGCCCTCTACGCGACCGGGCTCGGCCTGCCCCTGAAGCATATCACGGTCAATCTGGCGCCCGCCGACCTGCCCAAGGAAGGCAGCCACTACGACCTGCCGATCGCGCTCGGCATCATGGCGGCGATCGGGGCCTTGCCGGGCGACCAGCTGGCCGATTTCGTGGCGGTCGGCGAACTGGCGCTCGACGGCACCATCGCGCCGGTCGCGGGCGTTCTGCCGGCGGCGATCGGCGCCAATGCCATGGGGCGCGGACTGATCTGCCCGGCCGACTGCGGCTCGGAGGCGGCCTGGGCCAGCCCCGATATCGACATCGTCGCCGGCCGCAGCCTGGTGCAGCTGGCCAACCACTTCAAGGGCACCCAGGTGATCGCCCGGCCGGAGCCGCGCATGCGCGAGAACCCGGCCGTGATGCCCGACCTGAAGGACGTGAAGGGCCAGGAGACCGCCAAGCGGGCGCTCGAGATCGCGGCGGCCGGCTCGCACAACCTCCTGATGATCGGCCCGCCCGGATCCGGCAAGTCGATGCTCGCCGCGCGGCTGCCCTCGATCCTGCCGCCGCTCGATCCGAAGGAACTGCTCGAGGTCTCGATGATCGCCTCGATCGCCGGCGAACTGGCCGAGGGCCGGCTGTCGAACCGGCGGCCGTTCCGGGCGCCGCATCATTCGGCCTCGATGGCGGCCCTGGTCGGCGGCGGCTTCCGTGCCCGGCCGGGCGAGGTCTCGCTCGCCCATCACGGCGTCCTGTTCCTGGACGAACTGCCAGAGTTCCACCCGCAGGTGCTCGACAGCCTGCGCCAGCCGCTGGAGACCGGCAGCGTGATGATCGCGCGCGCCAACCACCGGATCTCCTATCCGGCCCGGATGCAGCTGGTCGCGGCGATGAATCCGTGCCGTTGCGGCCGGGCCGGCGAACCCGGCTTCGTCTGCCGCCGCGGCGAGCGCTGCGCGGCGGAGTATCAGGAACGGCTGTCCGGCCCGCTGCTCGACCGGGTCGATCTCCGGGTCGAGGTCGCGGCGGTCACCGCCGCCGATCTGGTCATGCCGGCACCGTCGGAGGATTCCGCGACCGTCGCCCGGCGCGTCGCCGCGGCCCGGTCCGTACAGGCCGCACGCTTCTCCGCGCTTGGACTTTCCGCCGGCACCACCAATGCCACCTGCGGCGCCTCGGTGATCGACGAGATCGCCCGGCCCGATGCGACCGGCGCGCGGCTTCTCGCCCAGGCGGCCGAGGCGCTCAAACTGTCGGCGCGCGGCTATCACCGCGTCCTGCGCGTGGCACGGACGCTCGCCGATCTGGAGGGCGAGGAACGGGTCGGCCGCATCCATATCGCCGAGGCGATCGGCTATCGCGGCGCCGGGGAACGCTTGCTGGCGGCGTGACGGCACGCGGCCCTGTGCGCTGGCCAGCCCCTGCGCACCGGCTCGCCTGCGCGGGCAGCGCAGGTTTGAGTTGGCCGTCATCCGGCCGCCCTCACCGGCGATGGTCCGGGGAGCCCGGATTCGGGCTGGGCCTGGGCGGGTTCGGGATGGGACCGAACCGGGCGGGAGGCCCGGGCCGGACCGACGACGCGAATGGCGGCCAGAGGGGCCCGGCCCGATCTCCCGGTGACGACGATCGGTGTGCAAGGCCATGGCGCAGATACGCGGTGGCGGCGGTGCCGGCAGTGGCGGTGGCGAGGGCGGGCGGAACCGCCCTTGAGTGGATGGCGAGCGGTCCGCGACCGCGCCCATGCGATCCTGCCGACACGGCTCGGACGACGCTGCACAAACGAAACCGGCGGCCCGAAGGCCGCCGGCTCGAATGTCCAGGTTTCTGGATAATACCAGCGGCCCAGGATGCCGACGCCGCGGGCCGTTGAAGGAGCGCGAATTTCTCATAGGCGTCAGAGGCATGAGAAACTCGCGTATCGAATGCCGACGAGCATTCCGTGACCGTCGGTATAAGGGCTTCTTGGCCCCCTCGCGTTGGCTCCCCGCGCGCTGGCTCCCTGGGAGCGGCGCGCGATCAGAGCTCTTCGTCGGGCTCGACCGGACCCTTGAGGCTCTTGAGCTTGGCGAAGATCTTCTCCGCGTCGAGCTCCTTCTCTTCGTCCTGCTCGGCCAGCGCCGCGGCGGACGTGGTCTGTTCGACCGAGAGCAGCACCTGCGCGTTCGGATCGCCTTCCTCGCGCTTCGGTGCGCCCTTGGAGCCGCGCTCGACTTCGAGGTCGAGTTCGAGCTGCGAGCAGAGGCCGAGCGTGACCGGGTCCATCGGCTGCAGGTTGGCGGCGTTCCAGTGGGTCCGCTCGCGGATCTGCTGGATCGTCGTCTTGGTCGTGCCGACGAGGCGCATGATCGCCGCGTCCTTGAGTTCGGCGTGGTTGCGCAGCAGCCACAGGATGGCGTTGGGCCGATCCTGGCGGCGCGAGACCGGGGTATAGCGCGGGCCGCGGCGCTTGGCCTCCGGCACCCGCACCTTGCGCTCGGCCAGCTTCAGCCGATAGCGGATGTCGCGCTGGGCACGCTCGATCTCGTCGCGGGTCAGCTGACCGGACATGATCGGGTCGAGGCCCTTGATCCCCTGGGCGGCCTCGCCGTCGGCGATCGCCTTCACCTCGAGCGGGTGCAGCCGGCAGAAGGACGCGATCTGCTCGAAGCTGAGCGCGGTGTTCTCGACCAGCCAAACGGCGGTCGCCTTCGGCATCAGCGGCGTATTCGGCGCGTTGGACATCGGGGCGGACCCTCCTCGTGGCCTCTCCCGGTGGCCTTCGGGGGGAGGCTTGAAATCTGTCGTCGATTGACGGGATTGCCGACTATATACGCGGTGCCCGGCCATTGTGCAATAAATTGTCCCGCGGTGCGGTGCCGGCCTGCCGGGACCTTCGGACGATGGCCCGGCCGTCCGCGCCGGCTGCCGGCCGGCTCCCGCTCGGCGCCAACCCGATGCGGTGGCGCCGATCCGGCGGCGGCTTCAGACCGTCAGCACGATCTTGCCGATATGGGCGTTGGTCTCCATGCGCGCATGGGCGGCGGCGGCCTCGGCGAGCGGGAAGGTCGAATCCATCACCACCCGCACCGTGCCGGCCTCGATCAGCGGCCAGACCTTGGCCTCCAGGGCACCGGCGATCGCGGCCTTGAAGGGGACTTCACGCGCCCGCAGCGTCGATCCGGTATGGACCAACCGCTTGAGCATCAGCCGGGTGAAGTTCACCGTGGCCTTCGGCCCCTTCAGGAAGGCGATCTGTACGATCCGGCCCTCCACGGCGGCGGCCTCGTGGTTCTTGTCGATATAGTCGCCGCCGACCATGTCGAGGATCACGTCGACCCCGCGTCCTCCGGTGAAGTCCTTGGCGGCGGTCACGAAATCCTGTTCGCGATAGTCGACCGCCAGATCCGCGCCGAGGTCCCGACAGACCTGGCATTTGGCCGCCGATCCGGCGGTCGCGATCACGGTCGCGCCGAAGGCCTTGGCGAGCTGGATGGCGGTCGTGCCGATGCCCGACGTGCCGCCATGGACCATGAAGGTCTCGCCCGGCTTCAGGCCGGCGCGGTCGAACACGTTCGACCAGACCGTGAAGAAGGTCTCCGGAATGCCGGCTGCGGCGACGAGATCAAGCCCGGCCGGCACCGGCAATGCGTTGGATTCGTGCACCACCGCATATTCGGCATAGCCGCCGCCGGCAACCAGGCCGACCACGGTCGCGCCGAGCGCGAAGCGTCCGGCGCCCGGACCCTGCGCCACCACCGTGCCGGCGATCTCCAGGCCCGGAATGTCGGACGCCCCCTTCGGCGGCGGATAGCCGCCTTGGCGCTGCAGCACGTCCGGCCGGTTGACGCCGGCCGCCGCCAGCCTGACCAGGATTTCGCCCGGTCCCGGCGCAGGCACCGGCCGCGTCACCGGCACCAGCACGTCCGGCCCGCCGGGCGCCTCATAGCCGATTGCGGTCATGGTTTCGGGCAGGGACATCGAACATCTCCGAGAGGACGCGCGGGCGCTGCGCCCGCCAAGCGTCGGGACACTAGCCCAACTTCCCTCGAATCGGAATTCCTGCATCGGCCCTCGAAATCCGCTGCCCCGGCCCGGACATCGCGGTCTCTCCGGCCTCCGATCGAATTGTCTGTGTCATCAATAGGTTGGTGGGGCCCTTCCGAGACATGGGCCGGAACCGGCCATTTCGATCGAGCCGGCAGCCATGATGCCCGCTTATGACGACGGAATCGTCGGCGCCGCCTGTGCGCCATCGGTACCGTCGGTTCATCGGCACCGGCTGCTCAGACGAAGGTCCGGCCGATCTCGTATTCCGTTTCGACCACGCCGATCTCGTGCGCGGTGGTCCGGCGCAGCGTGGCCGTATAGCTCTTGCGGCCGGGCGGCCAGAGCGGCGTGCCGGCACCGAGCAGCACCGGCATCTGGAACAGGATCAGGCGCTTGAGGAGGCCCGCATCCAGGAAGGCGCGGATCGGTCCGCCGCCGCCGACGATCCAGGCGGTCTTGCGGCCGGCATGTTCGAGATCGATCAGGATCTCCTGCGGGCTGCGGCCGTCGAACACCGCCAGGCCGTCGCCGTCGACCGGCGGCCCCTTGGTCATCACCACGGTCGACTTGCCCGGATAGGGCCAGGTCCCGAAGCCGCGGCAGTCCTGGTAGGTCTTGCGGCCCATCACCACCGCGTCGACCCGCCGGATGAAGCCGTCATAGCCGAAATCGGTGCCGTCATAGGGCTTCAGCCAGCCGATCCCGCCATGGCGGTCGGCGATGAAGCCGTCGATCGAATGCGCGATGTAGAGAATCACTTCGGTCATGGCACGAGCCTACCGAGCCGGACGCGTCGCCGGAAAGGGCCCGGACCGGCGGCGCGCGACGGTCTGCGGGCAAAGAAAAGCCCCGGACGGAAGCCGTCCGGGGCGAAGTGGCCGTCGCGTGCGGGTCGTCGGGAGGAGACCGACCCGCCCGGGTGGAAGACGGCTTAGTTGTAGGCGCGCTCGCCGTGGCTCGTGATGTCGAGACCCTCACGCTCGGCCGGCTCGGAGACGCGCAGGCCGATCGTGACCTTGATCAGGAGCAGGGCGACGATGGAGACCACCGCGGTCCAGACCACTGAGACGCCGACGCCCCAGAGCTGGGAGGTGATCTGCGCGGCGCGGTCGTAGCCGACCACGGCAGTGGCTTCGGTCGCCAGGTAGTTGGTGACGCCGGCGCCGCCGAGGGCCGGGTCGACGAAGATGCCGGTCAGGATGGCGCCGACGATGCCGCCGATGCCGTGCACGCCGAACACGTCCAGGCTGTCGTCATACTTGAAGATCGACTTCAGCGAGGTCACCGCCCAGAAGCAGACGATGCCGGCGACGAGGCCGATCACGATGGCGCCCATCGGGCCGGCGAAGCCGGCGGCCGGGGTCACGGCGACGAGGCCGGCAACTGCGCCGGAGGCGCCGCCGAGCATCGAGGCATGGCCGCGGGTGATGCCTTCCGCGAGGCTCCAGGCGAGCGCGGCGGCGGCAGTGGCGACGATGGTGTTCAGGACCGCCAGAGCCGTCAGGCCATTGGCCTCGAGGTTGGAGCCGGCGTTGAAGCCGAACCAGCCGACCCAGAGCAGCGAGGCGCCGATCATGGTCAGGACGAGGTTGTGCGGCGCCATGTTCTCCTTGCCGAAGCCGACGCGGCGGCCGGCCATGATGGCGCAGACGAGACCCGCGACACCGGCGTTGATGTGCACCACGGTGCCGCCGGCGAAGTCGATCGCGCCCTTCTGGAACAGGAAGCCGGCGGTCGCGCCGAGCGCATCGCCATAGGCGGTGAGCACTTCGGCGACCTTGGCCTTGTCGTCGCCGGCCGCGGCCAGCATGTCGAGGAACTTCTTGGCGGATTCCTCACCCAGCGCGGTCTTGATGGCGTCCGCGTTGGAGGCGGCGAGCGTGTAGGCGTCCGGGCCGGCCCAGAACCAGACCATGTGGGCCATCGGCAGATAGGCGAAGGTGAACCACAGGACCAGGAAGACCATCACGGCCGAGAACTTGATGCGCTCGGCGAAGGCGCCGATGATCAGGGCAGGGGTGATGGCCGCGAAGGTCAGCTGGAAGATGACGAACACGATCTCCGGCAGCACGACGCCCTTCGAGAAGGTGCCCGTGTTGGCGAAGGTCAGGCCGGCGGTCGGATCGGCGGTCAGCACGCCCGCCAGGAACATCTTCGACAGGCCGCCGAAATAGGGGTTCATCGCGTCGTTCGGGTTGCTCGAGAAGGCAACCGAATAGCCGTAGACGACCCACAGGATCGCGATCAGCGAGAAGCCGCACAGGACCTGCATCAGGACCGACAGGATGTTCTTCGAGCGGACCAGGCCGCCGTAGAACAGGGCCAGGCCCGGCAGCGTCATCAGGATGACCAGGATGGTCGAGATCAGCATCCAGGTCGTGTCGCCCTTGTTCGGTTCGGGACCGGCCGCCGCAGCGGAGAGCGTCGTGAGAGCCAGGATGCCGAGCGCCGCGGACGCCGTCTTGGCGATCCGGGAGCGCTCGGGGAGCATCGTTGAGATCGACATTTTACAGGAACTCCTGAGTTCAGAGCGCTTCGACGTCGGTCTCGCCCGTACGGATACGGACAGCCTGATCGATTCCATAGACGAAGATCTTGCCGTCGCCGATCTGACCGGTTTTCGCCGCAGACGAGATCGCCGAGACGACCTTTTCGACCTGGTCGGTGGCGACCGCGACTTCGATCTTGATCTTGGGCAGGAAGCTGACCGCGTATTCCGTGCCGCGATAGATCTCGGTGTGACCCTTCTGGCGGCCGTAGCCCTTGACCTCGGTCACGGTGAGACCCTGCACGCCGATCGCCGTGAGGGCATCGCGCACCTCGTCCAGCTTGAACGGCTTGATGATGGCCATCACGATTTTCATGAACGCTTTCCCGTTTCTCCTGTACCCGCTCGCGGGCCTATTCGGCCCGGACGGGCCGTCGAACGAATTCGGTGACGAGTGGCGGATTGGCGCGGCTCGGCTCCCGGTGCTCAGAAGGGAATCAATCTCCGTGCCAACTCCGGCCGGCGCCGCAAGCCGTTGGCATCGCGACAGGAATCGCGGTCGCTGGGGAGTCGGCCATCCTGGGGGGCAGAGTGATGACTACAAAATAGGCAAGCGATCGTAGCCCGACGGGGGTGCCGGTGCGGAGTCGGGATCGGCGTTGCCTAATAATCGATCAGACTTCGCCGGCGCGGTCCGGCCGACTCGTTTCGGACCCGTGCTGCAGCGCGGCAAAAGCCGAAAATCCGCCGCAAATCCTGCCTGATTCTAAGGCAGGTCAGCTCTGCCTCACCTGACGGATGACGCCCTCCTGGACCGCAGAGGCGACCAGGCGGCCGGTGCGGTCGAACAGGGTGCCGCGGTTGAAGCCGCGGCCGGCGCCGGTCGCCGGGCTGTCCTGGGCGTAGAGCAGCCAGTCGTCGACGCGAAACGGCGCGTGGAACCACATGGCGTGGTCGAGGCTGGCCAGCCGCAGGTCGTGGTCGAAGACCGACCGGCCGTGGGCGAAGAGCGACGTGTCGAGCAGGGTCGTGTCCGACGCATAGGCGAGCACGGCGGCATGCACCGACGGATCGTCCGGGAGGGGACCGGTGGCGCGCAACCAGACGAATTGCGTCGGTTCGAGCGGCTCGCGACTGACATAGTGGCGGAAATCGACCGGGCGCAGCTCGATCGGCCGCGGCCGCATCCAGTAGCGGCGGACATTCTCGGGCGCTTCGGCCAGATAGCGTTCGCGCAGTTCCGCCTCGCTCGGCAGGTCGTCCGGGCCGGGCACGTCCGGCATGGCGATCTGGTGGGTGAGGCCCGTCTCGGCCTTGTGGTAGGAGGCCGCCATCGAGAAGATCGGCTCGCCCTTCTGGATGGCGAGCACCCGGCGGGTGGTGAAGCTGCCGCCGTCGCGGATGCGGTCGACCTCGTAGACGATCGGGTACGACGGATCGCCCGGGCGCAGGAAATAGGCGTGCAGGGAGTGGATTGCCCGGTCGGCCACGGTTCGCGCCGCGGCGGCGACCGCCTGGCCGATCACCTGGCCGCCGAAGATGCGCTGCCAGCCGACCTGCAGGGAGCGGCCGCGGAACAGGTTCACCTCCAGGGGCTCCAGGTCGAGCGACTCCAGAAGCTGTTCCACGGCGCTTTTCATGCGGGACTCCGGTCGGCGGTTGCGACAGAGTTACAGGGGGGCGAACCCGGATGTCGACCCGCCGGTCTGGCGAAATCGTGCCGCGGTGCTATTTCGGTGTGCAGGATCGCTGGCCGTCCGGCGGCAGAGCAGCAGGAGTTCGAAGGACATGTCCGAGCGTCAGGATGTGGTGGTCGCCGGCGGCGGCTATGTCGGGCTCTCGCTCGCCCTCGCGCTGAAGGCTGCCGATCCCGGTCTCTCGGTTGCGGTCGTCGAGCCGAAGCCGCCGGCGGCGCTGCGCCGGGACGGCCGGGCTTCCGCCGTGGCGTCGGCTGCCCGCGCCATGCTCGACCGGCTCGGCGTGTGGTCGTCGATCGCGCCGGCCGCCCAGCCGATCACCGAGATGGTGGTGACCGACAGCCGCGTCGGCGATGCGGTCCGGCCGGTCTTCCTGACCTTCGGCGGCGCCCTGGAGGACGGCACGCCGTTCGCCCATATGGTGCCCAACGCCGCCATGGTCGGGGCGCTGCTCGATGCCGCGATGGCGACCGGCATCGGCCTGATCGCGCCGGACAGCGTCTCCAGCTTCGAGACCGGCCCGGGCGCGACCCGGCTGACGCTGGCTTCGGGCCGCCGGATCGAGGCCGGCCTGCTGGTTGCCTGCGACGGTGCCCGCTCCCGGCTGCGCGATCTCGCCGGCATCCGGACGGTGCGCTGGGACTACGGCCAGTCCGGCATCGTCACCACCATCGCGCACGAACGGCCGCATGAAGGCCGGGCCGAGGAGCACTTCCTGCCGTCCGGCCCGTTCGCGATCCTGCCGCTCGCCGACGATGCCGAGGGCCGGCACCGGTCGTCCCTGGTCTGGTCCGAGCGTTCCGACGAGGCCCGACGGCTGGTCGAGGGCGACGATTTCACCTTCGCGCTGGAACTCGAACGTCGCTTCGGGCGCCATCTCGGTGCGGTCCGCCAGGCCGGTCCGCGCCACGCCTATCCGCTCGGCCTGACGCTGGCGCGCGACTGGGTCCGCCCGCGCTTCGCGCTGTGCGGCGATGCCGCCCACGGCATCCATCCGATCGCCGGCCAGGGCCTGAATATCGGCTTCCGCGACGCGGCCGCGCTGGCCGAGGTTCTGATCGAGGCGCGCCGGCTCGGCCAGGATGTCGGGGCGTTCGACGTGTTGGAGCGCTACCAGCTCTGGCGGCGCTACGACGCCTTCGAGATGGGCATGGTCACCGACGTGCTGAACCGCCTGTTCTCCAACGACCTGACGCCGATCCGCCTGATCCGCGACATCGGGCTCGGGCTGGTCGACCGGCTGCCCGGCCTGAAGCGCCGCTTCATCCGCGAGGCGGCGGGCATCGGCGGCGACATGCCGCGGCTGTTGCGTGGCGAGGCCATCTGACCAGCGCCTTTGTGGGCGTCGCCCGACAGGGCGGCCATGCGTCGATCGGGCATCCGGGCCGGTGACGATCGTGGCCGGGATCGTGCATGATCGGCGCCATGACCGACACCCATGGGCCGTCCCGGACGGCGAGAACGCTCTTCCGCCTGCGTGATCTTGTTGCCGTTCCGACCGGGGTCGGCGCGGCGGCCCGGGCTGCGGTCCTGGCCGGATTGTGCCTGACGGCGATCGTCGCGTTGCAGAGCGCGACCGGCATCGGCCACCTCGCGTCCTCGCTCGGCTCGACCGTGATCGTCGCCTTCCTGCTGCCCGACAGCGCTTTCGCCCGCCCGCGCGTCATCCTGGCCGGTCACGCCGTCTCGAGCCTGACCGGATGGGCCGTCGCCGCCCTGCTCGGTCCTTCGCCCTGGGCCGCGGCCGTCGCGGTCGGCCTTTCGATCGTGGTCATGCAGGCGCTGCATTGCATGCAGCCACCCGCCGGCGGCGATCCGATCCTGATCGTCGGCGCGGATCCGGCGACGGCGGTCGCCTCGGTGGCGATCGGCGCGGTCGTGGTTGCGGCTGCGGCCTGGCTCTATCGCTTCGGCCGCGGATCCGTCAGGGCTTCTGGGTCTTGATGTAGGCGATCAGGTCGGCGATCTCGACGCGCGACAGATTCAGGTTCTGCATGCGGGTATGCGCCTTTTCGGGCACCGTCAGCACGGTCGTCAGCAGCTCGACCGTCTTGGCCGGGTCGGCCGCGATGGCCGAGAAGGCCGGCACATCGGCACTGGCCTGGGCCTGCCCGGGCGCGACGACATGGCATTCCGCGCACCAGCGCTTGGCCAGCCGCGCGCCGTTGGCAGCGTCCGGCCCGGCGGCGCCGGCCGGGACGGTCGCCAGTGCGAGAGCGGCCGTCAGACCCGCAAGACACCATCGACGCATGCGCTTCCTCCTCGAAACAGAACCGCCCGCCGCTGGGCGCACCGCCCGCTGCCGGGGCTTGGCTCACCAGCCTAGCCACCGACCCGCGGGCGGTCATCTGAATTAATACGGGGGTCGCGCGGTTGGGACCGTCAGCGCAGGACGACGACCGGCGTTCCGACCGAGACGCGGTCGAACAACTCGACGACATGCTCGTTGTACATGCGGATGCAGCCGTAGGAGGCGCGGGTGCCGATCGAGCTGCGCTTGTTCGTGCCGTGGATGGCGTATTCGCCCCAGGCCAGCACCATCGCGCGCGGTCCGAGCGGGTTCGACGGCCCCGGCGGGATCAGGCTCGGCAGGCCGGGCTTGTCGGCCCGGACGGCGGCCGGGGGCTGCCAGGTCGGGTTGACCTCCTTGCGCGCCACCGTGTTGGTGCCGGTCCATTCGCGGCCCGGCATGCCGACCGCGATCGGGTAGCGGATCGCCTGGCCCTGACCGGTGACATAATAGAGCTTCCGCTCGCCCGTCTTGATGACGATGGTGCCGGCGGCATAGCTCGAATCGAATGCGACCGTGTCGCCCGCGACGGCCGCCGGTGCGAAGGCGAAAGCGGCCAGCAGCACGGCACCGGCCAAGACCTTGCGAAGATGTGAAATACGCATGACTCCCTCCGAAAGCGTCCCGGTCAAAAGACCTTCCGGCACATTCAGTAAACGACAGAACTTGAATATTGCCTAGGAGACGTGGTTCACGAACGGTTCATGCGGGATTTTGCGGGGGCCCGGGCGGGGCCAGGGCAGCGCGGGCCGATCGGCGGACCGGTGCGCCGGCATCGGATGCAGGCTCGTCATGCGCATGGAAGGCGCGACTTTGACTTCCGTCCGCGGTCGGTTTCAGGTATTCACGCCCGACCCTATGACGCCCGAGCGACATCAGAGCCGGCCGGGCGAGCGACCGTACGGAGACGAAGGCATGGCCCCGCGCACCCTCTACGACAAGATCTGGGACGATCACGTCGTCGACACCCAGCCGGATGGAACCTGCCTTCTCTATATCGACCGTCATCTGGTGCACGAGGTCACCAGCCCGCAGGCCTTCGAGGGCCTGCGCGTCGCCCATCGCAAGGTCCACGCGCCGCAGAAGACGCTGGCGGTCGTCGACCACAACGTGCCGACCACCGACCGCAGCCACGGCATCGACGATCCGGAGAGCGCCCTGCAGGTGGCGACCCTGGCGCGCAATGCCGAGGAGTTCGGCGTCGAGTACTACAACGAGCTCGACAGCCGGCAGGGCATCGTCCATGTCGTCGGCCCCGAACAGGGCTTCACCCTGCCGGGCATGACCATCGTGTGCGGCGACAGCCACACCTCGACCCACGGCGCCTTCGGGGCGCTCGCCCACGGCATCGGCACGTCCGAGGTCGAGCATGTGCTCGCCACCCAGACGCTGGTGCAGAACAAGGCGAAGAACATGCGCGTCATCGTCGATGGGCAGCTGCCCGAAGGCGTCGGCGCCAAGGACATCATCCTGGCCATCATCGGCGAGATCGGCACCGCCGGCGGCACCGGCCACGTCATCGAATATGCCGGCGAGGCGATCCGCTCGCTGTCGATGGAAGGCCGCATGACGGTCTGCAACATGTCGATCGAGGGCGGCGCGCGGGCGGGCCTGATCGCGCCGGACGAGAAGACCTTCGCGTATATCCTCGGCAAGCCGAAGGCGCCCACGGGCGAGCAGCTCGAGCAGGCGCTCGCCTATTGGAAGACGCTGTTCTCCGACGAGGGCGCGCATTTCGACAAGGAAATCCGCCTCGACGCCGCCAACCTGCCGCCGATCGTCTCCTGGGGCACCAGCCCCGAGGACGTGGTCGCGGTGACCGGTACGGTGCCGGACCCCGAAGCGATCGCCGACGAGAACAAGCGCAGCTCCAAGCGCCGCGCACTCGACTATATGGGCCTGAAGCCCGGCACCCCGATCACCGATATCCCGCTCGACAAGATCTTCATCGGCTCCTGCACCAACGGCCGCATCGAGGATCTGCGCACCGTCGCCACCATGGTCGCCGGCAAGACCGTCGCCCCGTCGATCAAGCTCGCCATGATCGTGCCGGGCTCCGGCCTGGTGAAGGCGCAGGCCGAGGCCGAGGGCCTGGACGCGATCTTCAAGGCGGCCGGCTTCGAATGGCGCGAGCCGGGCTGTTCCATGTGTCTGGCCATGAATGCCGACCGGCTCGATCCGGGCGAGCGCTGTGCCTCGACCTCGAACCGCAATTTCGAAGGCCGCCAGGGCTTCAAGGGCCGCACCCACCTGGTCTCGCCCGCGATGGCCGCCGCCGCCGCGATCGCCGGCCGCTTCGTGGACATCCGCACGCTCGGCTGATCGAAGCCAGTTGCCGACCGTTCGAGAGCGCCCGGATCCGTCCGGGCGCTCTTTTCATGTGTGGCCCGGGGGAGGGGCCGAGCATCCGCGGCGCGCGCATCCGCGCCGCCGGCCGGGGGTATGCGGGCCTTGCCGCCGCGCGCCGCGCCATGCCGCCGGGCCGGCGAGGACCTCGCCCGTCACCCCCGCCGGGCGATCAGATCGACCTCGACCAGCGCACCCTTGGCCAGCCCGGAGACGCCGACGCAGGTGCGGGCCGGCAGCTTTCCTTCTGCAAAGAAGCCCTTGTAGACCGCATTGAAGGCCGCGTAGTCGCGATCGAAATGCAGGAGGTAGGCGCGCGCCATGGTGACGTCGGCGAGCGTCAGGCCGAGCCCGCCCAAGACTGTCTTCAGGTTTTCCATGACCTGCACGGTCTGCGCCGCAATTCCCTCGGCGAGCGGGTCGTCGGGTCGGCCGGGTATGGTCGGCATCTGGCCGGTGACGAAGACCCAGCCGTCGATCTCGGTCGCATGGCTGAAGGTCGCGACCGGTTCCGGCGCTCCGGCGATCATGTGGAAGGCGATGGGCATGCGGGTGTTCCTCTGAAGATATCCGGAGTGCCGGCCGGTCGCTCGTCTTCCGGGCCGGTGATGTCTTTCAAGATCGATCGGCTGCGTCGATCGAAAAAGTGCAATTTTTTGAAATTTTACGACACCTTAAACAATATCGACAACGATCTGAAACGTAACGGATCTCTCCCCAACCCGAATGGCGGTGCGCCGCACGGGCAGCGGTCTGCGCCTCGGCGCAGCGCGCCGGTGATCGACGCATCGCGCGGGTTTCGGAGCCGAGGGAGACTTGGACGCGATCCGAACGTCGGACCGACAACAGGCGGGATGCAAGAGCCGCCCCCCGGAGGAAACATGGCACTGCTCTTTTTTGCGAAGAAGGACCAGTCGGTCGACAACGACTATCAGGAACTCTGGTCGCTTCTGAGCCGCCATGCGGGCATCGGCCTTTGGGATGTGGTCCTGGTCAATGGCGACCCGATGAGCCGCGACAGCAAGTGGCGCTGGTCGGAGGAGTTCCGCCGGCTGTGCGGCTTCGCGCCGGACGACACCTACGGCTTCCCGGATCTGGTCGGCTCCTGGGCGGACCGCCTGCATCCCGACGATTCCGCGGCCACCTTCAATGCCTTCATGGCCTGCATGGACGATCGCAGCGGCCGCACCGGCTACGACGTGTCCTACCGGCTGAAGGTCAAGGACGGCAGCTATCGCTGGTTCCGCGCCGTCGGCGGCGTCACGCGCGATTCCAGCGGCATCCCGCTTCGGGCCTGCGGGTCGCTGATCGACATTCACGATCAGAAAGTCGGCGAATTGCGGGCCCGCGAGCAGGTCGCACTGCAGAGCAAGGTGTCCGATCTGGCCGGCACGATGAGCCAGGCGATCGGCGGCGCGGCGGCGGAGGCGGCCGGCAACGTGCAGACGATCGCTTCGGCGACCGAGCAACTGGCCGCGTCGATCGGCGAGATCTCGGGCAAGGTCAACGATTCCGCCATCGCCTCCACCAAGGCGTCGGAGCATGCCGGCGTCACCGCCCAGATCGTCGAGACCCTGGTGGCTTCGGTCGCGCGGATCACCGACGTGCTGAAGCTGATCGAAGGCATCGCCGGCCAGACCAATCTGCTCGCGCTGAACGCCACGATCGAAGCGGCGCGCGCCGGCGAGTTCGGCCGCGGCTTCGCGGTCGTCGCCAACGAGGTCAAGGCGCTCGCCACCCAGTCGGGACGCGCCACGCAGGAAATCGCCACCCAGCTGGCCGGCTTCGAGCAGGAGGCGCAGCGCGCGGCCGCGGCGATCAAGGAGATCACCACCGTCACCGGTCACGCCCGCGAGATCGCGGCCGGCATCGCCGCCGCCATCGCCCAGCAGAACGGCGCCACGCAGGAGATCGCCAGCCGGGTCAACAGCGTGTCCCAGCAGACCCATGTCATGGCCCGGACCATCGACGACTATACGGCCCAGATCCGCGACAACGTCGCCGCTCTCAACAACCAGCGGCGTGCCGGGTGACGCCTGTCGGCCCCGCCGCCCGCCCGGGCTGCGGGGCCCGTCACGTCCGATGGCCGGCATCCCAATGGTGCATTGCGGGAACGAGCGGTCGGCTCTACTTTCGGCCGGATGATCGTGTCCGGAGCGCCGACGATGACCTTCCGCCCGCGCCGCAGCGTGCTCTACATGCCGGGTTCCAATGCCCGTGCGCTTGAAAAGGCCAAGACGCTCGAGGCCGATGCGCTGATCCTCGATCTCGAGGACGCCGTCGCGCCCGACGCCAAGGAGATCGCCCGCGAGCAGGTCTGCCGCGCCGTCCAGGACGGCGGCTACGGCGACCGCGAACTCGTGATCCGGATCAACGGTCTCGATACGCCCTGGGGCAAGGCCGACCTGAAGGCCGCCGCGGCGGCAGGCCCGCACGCCATCCTGGTGCCGAAGGTCTCCTTCGCCGACGACATCTACCAGATCGGCGATTTTCTCGACATGAACGGGGCCGCGGCCGAGACGCGCATCTGGGCCATGATGGAAACCCCGATGGGCATCCTGAATGCGGCGGCGATCGCGGCTTCGGTCGGCTTCCCGGCCGGCCGGCGCTTCGCCGCCATGGTGCTCGGCACCAACGATCTGGCCAAGGAGACGCGGGCGCGCATCGTGCGTGGCCGGCTGCCGATGATCACCTGGCTGTCGCAGACCGTTCAGGCCGCCCGCGCCCATGGCCTCGACGTGATCGACGGCGTCTTCAACGACTTCGAGGATATGGCCGCCTTCCGCGAGGAATGCGCGCAGGGCCGCGATCTCGGCATGGACGGCAAGACGCTGATCCATCCCAAGCAGATCGCCGTCGCCAACGAGGTCTTCTCGCCGACCGCGACCGAGGTCGAATGGGCCGAGAAGATCATCGCCGCCTTCGCCCTGCCGGAGAATGCCGGCAAGGGCGTGATCACCGTCGAGGGCCGGATGGTCGAACTGCTGCATGCCGAAATGGCGCAGCGCACCGTCGCCATGGTGCGCGGTCTGACCGCCACGCCTGCGGCGGCCTGAGGCCGGGCGGCTGGAGCAAGGTCCGATCAGAGCGGCCCGCTCTGATCGGAAAAAGCTTGCGCAAACAAAAATATGCAGCGGATCGTCCGATCCCTTCAGGTCGGATGGTCCGCTGGACCACGAACGCCGTTAACCAAGGTTTCACATGAAACTCTACCGCTACCTGACCGGCCCCGACGATGCAGCCTTCTGCAAGCGCGTCACCGCCGCGCTCAACAGGGGCTGGCAGCTCGCCGGCGATCCGACTCTGACCTATGATTCCGTCAAGGGCCGGGTCATCTGCGGTCAGGCGATCGTCAAGGACGTGCCGGACGTCGACTACAGCGACGACATCGTGCTGTCGGACTACTGAACCGACGCCGCGACGGTCGAGGCCGGCCGCCGTGTCATACCGGCGGTCATGGCATGATCGGCCGTTGGTATCAGCCGCGTCAGCCGATCGCGCGCAGGTGGCGCATCGGGCGGCCGGGGGCGAGCCCGTGCGCGGCGGCCATGATCGCGTTGGCGTCGATGCCGTGATGGCGATAGAGGTCGGCGAGCGTGCCGGTCTGACCGAAATGCTCGACCCCGAGCGGCCGCGTCCGGTGGCCATGGACCGCGCCGAGCCAGCCGAGCGTGGCCGGATGGCCGTCGAGCACGGTGACGATGCCGGCCTCGCGCGGCAGGTCGGCGAGCAGGGTCTCGACATGCGAGCGGGCGTGGACGAGGCCGCGCTCGCGCGCCCGGCTCGCCGCCGTCCAGCCGGCATTGAGCCGGTCGGCCGAGGTCACCGCGAGCAGGCCGACATCGCGACGATCCTCCGCCATCAGCCCGACCGCCTCGATCGCCTCCGGGGCGATCGCGCCCTGATAGGCGACCACCACCTGGCAGTTCGGCCCCGGCTTGCGCAGCCAATAGGCACCGTCGACCACGCCGCGCCGGAAATCCGCATCGGCCGCGCGCACCGGCTGTTCGAGCGGGCGGGTGGAGAGGCGCAGATAGACCGAGCCGCCGGTCCGGTCGCGCAGCCAGGTGGCCGGATCCGGCTCGTTGTCGCCGTCGGCGCCGTCGCGCTGCAGATAGTCGAGGCTCCAGGCCATGATGGCGGCGAGTTCGTCGGCGAAGGCCGGCTCGAAGGCCGCCAGCCCGTCCTGCGCCATGCCGATCAGCGGGGTGCCGATCGACTGGTGCGCGCCGCCCTCGGGCGCCAGCGTGATGCCGGACGGCGTCGCGACCAGCAGGAAGCGGGCATCCTGATAGCAGGCATAGTTGAGTGCGTCGGCGCCGCGATAGATGAACGGATCGTAGAGCGTCCCGATCGGGATCAGCCGCTCGCCGTGGATCGAATGGGCGAGCCCGAGCGCGGCCAGCATGATGAACAGGTTCATCTCGGCGATGCCGAGTTCCATATGCTGGCCGTCGGGTGAGAAATCCCACGCGAAGGTCGACGGGATGCGCTCCTTGCGGAACACGTCGGCCATGCTCTCGCGGGCGAACAGGCCGCGCCGGTTGACCCAGGCGCCGAGATTGGTCGAGACCGTCACGTCAGGCGAGGTGGTGACGATGCGCCGGGCGATCGGCAGGTCGGAGCGGGCGAGATCGTGCATGATCAACCCGAAGGCCTGCTGGGTCGCCATCACCGGCTGGGCCGTGAAGCTGAGCGTTTCCGGAGCGGCGTAGACCGGCGCCTTGCGGCGACGCGGTCCGGAGGCGAAGAAGGGCACGCCGGCCATGAACCGCTCCATGGCGGCCGGCGCGATGTCCAGCCCCTCGAAGCGGTCCCATTCGTGGCCGGGGCGGACCTTCTGGGCGGCGCGGAACACATCCATCTGCGCCGGCGTCATCAGGCCGGCATGGTTGTCCTTGTGGCCCTGCAGGGGCAGGTGCATGCCCTTCACGGTGTAGCAGATGAAGCAGGTCGGCCGATCGTGGCTGCGGGCCGCCTCGAAGGCCTCGACCAGGCTGTCGAGGTCGTGGCCGCCGAGATTGGTCATCAGGGCGGCGAGCTCGGCGTCGCTGCGCCGGTCGATCAGCGCGGAAACCTCGCCCTGGTCGCCGAGATCGTCGGTCAGCCGCTTGCGCCAGGCCGGGCCGCCCTGGAAGCACAGCGCCGAATAGTCCTGGTTCGGGCAGGCGTCGATCCAGGCCCTCAGGGCCGCGCCGCCCGGCTCGGCGAAGGCGGCCTCCTGCAGGCGGCCATATTTCACGATCACCACGTCCCAGCCGAAATTGCGGAACATGGCGTCGAGCTTCTCCCAGAGCCCTTCGCGCACGACCGCGTCGAGGCTCTGGCGGTTGTAGTCGACCACCCACCAGGTGTTGCGCAGGCCGTGCTTCCAGCCCTCGATCAGGGCCTCGTAGATGTTGCCCTCGTCCATCTCGGCATCGCCGATCAGGGCGACCATCTTGCCTTCCGGCTCCCGGCCCGACGGACTCTGGCCGCCCCAGCCCTTGGCGCGGATGTAGTCCTGCACCAGCGACGAGAACAGCGTCTGCGCCACGCCGAGGCCGACCGAGCCGGTCGAGAAATCGACGTCGTCGGTGTCCTTGGTCCGCGACGGATACGACTGCGCGCCCTTGAAGCCACGGAAATTCTTCATCTTCTCGACCGACTGGCGGCCGAACAGATAGTGCAGCGCGTGATAGGCAGGCGAGGCATGCGGCTTCACCGCAACGCGGTCCTCCGGGCGCAGGACCGCGCCATAGAGTGCCGTCATGATGGTGGTCAGCGAGGCCGAGGAGGCCTGGTGGCCGCCGACCTTGAGCCCGTCCGCGTGATCCCGCAGGTGATTGGCGTGGTGGATCATCCAAGTCGCCAGCCACAGGGTCTTGGTCTCCAGGGCGGCGAGAAAGGGCAGGCGCGGGTCGGCGGCGGCAGGCATGACGGGGTCCTCGATGATCCGCGCAGGATAGCCGGAATCGACCCGCATGGATTGCCGAATGTGGCTGGCTCATCGTCCCCCGACAGCATAGTCTGCGGCCGAATGAGAAAAGGACCACAGCTCATGCCGCGCGGACGCATCGATGCGGTCGACGTGAAGATCCTGCGCGAATTGCAGGCCGATGCCCGTCTGACCAATGCGGAACTGGCCGCCCGGGTGCATCTGTCGGCCTCGCCCTGTCTGGTGCGCGTCCGCAACCTGGAGCGGGACGGCCTGATCAGCCGCTATGTCACCCTGCTGGATCCCCGGCGGATCGGCCTCGGCGTCAGCGTCTTCGTGCAGATCACGCTCGAACGGCAGGTCGAGGAGGCCTTGGAGCGCTTCGAGCGCGCCATATCGGCCTATGAGGAGGTCATGGAATGCTACCTGATGACAGGTGACGCGGACTATCTGATCCGTATCGTCGTGCCCGACATCGAAGCACTGGAACGATTTATCGTCAATCAACTGTCCAAGCTGCCCGGTGTTGCCAACATAAGATCGAGTTTTGCGCTGAAGCAGGTCAAGTACAAGACCGCCCTGCCACTGGACGGCCTGACGGTCGACCTACCGTAGGGATAGGCCGGCAGGGTCGGGGCGCAGGGCGTGGCGCTGGATTTTCTTTCGGTTTGGCCTGATTGTGACCGGGAGCGCCACGCCGAGGACAGCCGCCGCCATGCATGATCTGCCGTTCCGTTCCGGACCGAATATCCCTGAGGTGCCCGGCGGCGCCGCGGACGATGCGGCGGTCGATCGTCGGGTGGGGACGGCCGGCGGCCTCCGCGGTGGCCGTCCGGAATGACGCAGGTCCGTCGCACGGGGCTGAGCCTGACGACCCGGCTGGTGCTGTTGGGCCTGGCGGCGTGGCTGCCGGCTCTGGCGGTGATCGGCTATCTGGAAAGCGAGCTGCGTACGGCGCGCGAAGCCGAGGTGCTCGAGGCGGCCCGACGCCAGACCCAGCGGGCGACATCGGAACTCGACCGCTTCCTCGAAGGCACCCGGATGATGCTGACCGCCGTCTCGACCGCGCGCGGCGTGCGCCGGTTCGACGAAGGCAACTGCAGCACCTTTCTGGCCGAGGTCAGCGAGAATCTGGTCAGCATCCGGTCCATGATGGTGATCGGCGCGGACCGCAGCCTGCATTGCCAGACCCGCCGGACCGGCGAGATCGAGGCGATCGATCCCCAATTCCTGTCCGAAGTGGTCGCCGGGCCGGGCTTCAGGATCGGTCGCTTCACCCGCTTCGGTCCGGAACCCTACGACGCCGGCCTGCCGGTCGCCCTGTCGGTGAGCCTTCAGTCGGGTGAGACGGTCGGCGTGGTGGCGACGGTGGAGATCCGCCATCTGGTCGAACTGGCGAGCCGCTGGACGCTGGCGCAGGAAGGCGCATTGACGCTGGCGGATGCCGACGGGGTGATTCTCGCCCGGTCGCCCTATCCGGAGCGCTTCATCGGCACACGGGTGCCGGAGGCGTTTCAGCATTGGGTGCGTGCCACCGAGATCGGGGTCGAGCGCGCCCGCAGCCAGGACGGAACGGTCCGCATCATCGCCTACAAGCCGGCCGCCCTCGCCCCGGCCGGGCTCTATCTGAGCACCGGCATCGCGGAAGCATCAGCCTTTGCGGCGATCGATGCCGCACGCCGGCAGGGTATCGCGATCATTCTGGCCAGCGCGGTGCTGACCCTTCTCGGCGGCCTGTGGGCCGGCCGCAGCTTCGTGCGCCAACCGGTCGCCAGCCTGCTGGCCCTGGCCGAAGCCTGGCGCCTGGGCCGCCGCGGCGAGGTTTCGGACATGCCCGGCGGCGACGAGTTCGGTGCGATCGCCGAGTCGCTCGATCGCATGGGCGCGGAACTCGGCCGGCGCGAGGAACACGCCGTGCAGAGCGAGGCGCGCCTGCGCCGGACCATCCTGGCGGCGCCGCATCCCTTCATGCTGCATGCCGAGGACGGCACCGTGCTGGCGGTCAGCGACAGCTGGATCGCCCAGTCCGGGCTGCCGCGGTCCGCGCTGACCTCCAGCCTCGAATGGCTTCGCGATCATGTCCGTCGCGACGGCCCGGACGATCCGGTCCAGAGCCCGTTCGGGCAGACGGCCGTCGTCGGCGGCATGGAGCGGGAGGTCGTCACCGTCGGCGGCGAGACGCGCATCTGGGACTTTTCGATCGTCCCCCTGGAGCCGCTGGCCGACGGGCGCAGCTTATGCCTGACCACCGCGGTCGACGTGACGGATCGCTATCGTGCGGCCGAGCAGCAGTCCCTGCTGCTGCGCGAACTCGACCATCGGGTCAAGAACACACTCGCCAATGTCCAGGCGATCGCGTCGCAGACCTTCCGTTCGACCCCCGACCCGGAGGCCTTCCGGCAGAAGTTCTCCGAACGCCTCGGCGCCTTGGCCCGCACCCACGACATGCTGACGCGCGGCCAGTGGCGCGGCGTCTCGCTCGCCGGCATGGTCGCCTCGGAGCTCGCCCATGTGCCCAATCCGGAGCGGATTGCGGTCCGCGGCGAGGATTGCACGCTCCCGGCCGGCATGGCGGTTCCGCTCGGGCTGATCCTGCACGAGCTGACCACCAACGCGGTCAAATACGGCGCGCTGTCGCAGAGCGACGGCCGCCTCTTCGTCGGATGGTCGGCGCCGGTCCACGCCGGCGAGGGCCGGTCGATGCAACTCGATTGGGTGGAATCGGGTGGCCCGGTCGTCGAACCGCCGGTCCGTTCCGGCTTCGGTTCGCGTCTGATCGCGCAACTGTCGCGGTCGCTCGGCGCCGGCGAGTCCCGGTTCGAGCCGGGCGGCGTGGTCTTCCGGCTGCGCATCGACCTGCCCGACGGCCCGGATGCGGCGGAGTCCGTACCGCTCTGATACCGACGGCCCAGGATGTGACGCCTCGGGCCGTTGAAGGAACGCGGATTTCTCATAGGCGTCAGAGGCATGAGAAATTCGCGTATCGAATGCCGACGATCATTCCATGACCGTCGGTATGACATGAAAATGGCTGCGGACGCGAAAACGCCCGCAGCCAAGGAGGGGTAGAGTCACTTCCACGATGAACCAACGCGCCGGCGTCCGAAACGTTCCCGGCGCAGGCCGATTTTCTGCGCCGCCCGAAGGCCGCGCGGCCGGATGCGGCCCGGCCGGTCAGGCGACCGCGGCCGGGGGCCGGACTTCGGCCGCGCCGGCGGCCTCGTCGCCATCCTCTTCCTGCAGGAAGCCGCCCGATTGCCGCTCCCACAGCCGGGCATAGTGCCCGCCGAGCGCGATCAGTTCGGCATGCGAGCCCTGCTCGACGATCTGCCCCTTCTCCAGGATGACCAGCCGGTCCATGCGCGCGATGGTCGACAGCCGGTGCGCGATGGCGATCACGGTCTTGCCGCGCATCAGGTCCTCCAGGCTCGACTGGATCGCCGCCTCGACCTCCGAGTCGAGCGCCGAGGTCGCCTCGTCGAGGATCAGGATCGGCGCGTTCTTGAGGATGACGCGCGCGATGGCGATGCGCTGACGCTGGCCGCCGGAGAGCTTCACGCCGCGCTCGCCGACATGGGCGTCGTAGCCCCTGCGTCCCCGCCAGTCCTCCAGGCCGAGGATGAACTCATGCGCATGGGCGAGCCGGGCGGCCGCCATCACCTCGTCGACGGTCGCATCCGGGCGGCCGTAGCGGATGTTGTCGAGGATCGAGCGGTGCAGCAGCGAGGTGTCCTGGGTGACCACCGAAATCTGCTCGCGCAGCGAATCCTGCGTCGCGAGCGCGATGTCCTGGCCGTCGATCAGGATGCGGCCGGCTTCGACGTCGTAGAAGCGCAAGAGCAGGTTGACGAGGGTCGACTTGCCGGCGCCCGAACGGCCGACCAGGCCGATCTTCTCGCCGGGCTTCACCGAGAGGCTCAGTTCCTCGATCACGCCGCCTGTGCGGCCGTAGTGGAACGCGATGCGGTCGAACCGGATCGCTCCGGCCGGCACCGTGATCGGGCGGGCATCGGGCCGGTCGGTCAGACCGTGCGGCACCGCGATGGTCTCCATGCCCTCGTGGACCGTGCCGAACTGCTCGAAGATCTGCGTGACCTCGTAGGCGACGCGGCCGGAAATGCCGGAGATCTGCAGGGTCAGCGGCAGCACGGTGGCGATCGTCTCGACCCCGACGGTGCCCTTCGACCACAGCCACAGCGCCAGCGCGCCGGTGGCGACGATCAGGAAGCCGGACAGCACGGCGAGCGAGCCCGACAGCACCGTGAACCAGCGCATCTGGATCAGCATGCGCTCGGTGTGCCAGTCGACCGATTCGCGCACATAGGCGTCCTCGTGGGCGGCGCGCGCGAACAGCTTGACGGTGGCGATGTTGGTGTAGCTGTCGACGATGCGGCCGACCAGGCCGGAGCGCGCGAAGGCGATCGCCTTGGAGGCCTCGCGCACGCGCGGCACCAGATAGGCGAGCATGCCGACATAGCCGGCCGTCCACAGCCCGATCGGGATCAAGAGCCAGGGATCGGCCGCGCCCATGATCACGCCGGCGGCGAGCCCGAGCGCGACCAGATACCAGACCACCGAGATCATCGAGACCGCGCTGGCGCGGAGCGCGTAGCCGGTCTCCATCACGCGGCTGCCGATGCGGCCGGCGAAATCGTTCTGGAAGAAGCTCAGATTCTGCCGGACCACGTGCCAGTGGCTCTGCCAGCGGACCAGGTTGGTCAGGCCCGGGAAGATCGCCTGGTGCTGGATCAGACCCTGGAGCAGCAGCACCAGCGGTCGGACGACCAGGATCACGGCCGCCATGCCGATGAGCGTCGGCAGCATGGCGCTGAACAGCTGGTCGCGCTCGAGGGTCGAGATCATGTGGACGGTACGGCCGATGAACACCGGCACGGCCGCATCGACGGCGGCCTGGGCGAGACCGGTGACGATCAGCGCCGCGAACAGTCCGCGCACCTGGCGGATGAAGAACCAGTAGAAGGGCAGCAGCCCGCGCGGCGGCGCCCCGGCGGCGCCGGCCCCGGTGGGCCGGACGAGCGATTCGAACAGACGGAACATGGCCGGATCCCGGACGGGCGCGCCGAGCGGATCCTCGGCGCTGGATTGGACGGGGCTGGATTGGACGGTTCTGAAGAGAACCGTCCAGCTAGACGCCGACCATGACCGTCCTGTGGCGGGAGCTTCCCGGCGGGGGCGCAGCCCGTCTGCAGTTCCGGAGGATCAGGCGGCCTTGCGCGCCTTCGGCTTGATCAGCTTGCGGTTGATCAGCACTTCGGCGATCTGGACGGCGTTGAGTGCGGCGCCCTTGCGCAGGTTGTCGGAGACGATCCACATCGACAGGCCGTTCTCGACGGTCGCGTCCTCGCGGATGCGGCTGATATAGGTCGCGTCCTCGCCGGCCGCCTCGTAGGGCGTGATGTAGCCACCCGGCTCGCGCTTGTCGATGACCAGGCACCCCGGCGCCTCGCGCAGGATGTCGGTCGCCTCCTCGGCCGAGATCGGCTGGTCGAACTCGATGTTGACCGCCTCGGCGTGAGAGATGAACACCGGCACGCGCACGCAGGTCGCGGTCAGCTTGATGCGCGGGTCGAGGATCTTCTTGGTCTCGACCATCATCTTCCACTCTTCCTTCGTGTACCCGTCCTCCATGAACACGTCGATATGGGGGATCAGGTTGAAGGCGATCCGCTTCGGGAACTTCTGCGGCTCGATCGGGTCGGTGACGAAGACGGCGCGGGTCTGGGTGAACAGCTCGTCCATCGCGTCCTTGCCGGCGCCGGAGACGGACTGGTAGGTGGCGACCACCACGCGCTTGATCCGGGCCACGTCATGCAGCGGCTTCAGCGCGACGACCAGCTGGGCGGTCGAGCAGTTCGGGTTGGCGATGATGTTCTTCTTGGTGAAGCCGACGATGGCGTCCGCATTCACCTCCGGCACGATCAGCGGCACCTCGGCGTCGTAACGCCAGGCCGAGGAATTGTCGATCACGACGCAGCCCTGCTGGCCGATCTTCGGCGACCATTCCTTGGAGACCGAGCCGCCGGCCGACATCAGGCAGATGTCGGTGTCGGAAAAGTCGTAGTTGTCGAGCACCTTGGTCTTGAGCGTCTTGTCGCCGAAGGAGACCTCGGTGCCGAGCGAACGCGCGGAGGCGAGCGCCACGACCTCGTCGGCCGGGAAGCCGCGCTCGGCGAGGATGTCCAGCATTTCCCGACCCACATTGCCCGTGGCGCCGACGACAGCGACCTTGTAGCCCATGACTTGAACCTCGGATTTCGGTTTGGCTCCCCCGGTCCTCCCGGTCCGACGGCGCGGACCTCTTGAGGGGCCCTGTCACCCCGCCGGGGAAGGGCATCGGGGGAAAGGACGCGTCTAGCCGCCGGCTTTCGCCGTGGTCATCGTGCCGGTCGTGGTTTTGGGCATGCCCGTGACGCGCGCCGATGCCGCGCCGGAACGGGCCGGGCGGACGGTCATGGCGAGGATCGGGTCGACGGACGGCATGGCGAAATGAAATCCCACGACGCGGAACAGTCTACCGCGCGCGGCCGAAAAGCCCGAATTCCCGGCAAAAGTCAAGACCGGCCGACCGGATCGACCCCCCGACTTGCGGCCAGGGCGGGCTCGATCCCGCCTCCGGCCGCGGCGAGGCGCCGGTTGAAACCGGAAGCCAGAATGGTGACCAGCGTCAGCGTCGCCATGAAGGCGAGGCACAGCATCGCGTCGGGTGCGATGGCAAGGCTGCGGCCGATCGTGATCCTGATGACGAAGACGACCAGGAACAGGATCGGCACATGCAGGGCGTAGAGCGCATAGGACATGCGCCCGGCCCACAGAACCGGGCTGCGCAACGCGCCGTCGAGGTCGGTTTCAGCCGCCGCTGCGACCAATATCGGGAAGATCAGCGCAACCGCGATCAGGTCGTAGACCGGCCGCAGGGCCGGCGCCACCGGACTGGCGAAGACGGCCAGCGCCGACAGGGCGATCAGCGCACCGCCGGTTTCGAGGCGCGGCAGGCGGCCGGCCTGAAACAGCCGGTAGAGCAGCATGCCGGCGGCATAGCCGAAGGCGATCCGATAGGCGGCGAGCGCGAAGGTCTCGCGGTTGGCTCCGAGATCGAGCGATCCCATCCCGAAGGCGATGCCGACGAGACCGGCGAGGCCGATCCCGACCCCGATCCGGAGCCGTGCCGCCGGGATCGACCAGAGCACGTGGCCGTGCAGCCAATAGGCCAGGGCTTCGAGGATCAGCGACCAGAAGACCGGATTGAGCGGGACCACCATCGTCTCGCGGAAGTCCGGGACCGCCAGCATCGACACGGCCAGTTCCGAGATGGCCTTGGTCGCCGCCCGGCCGGGCTCCGCTGCGGCGAGCGCCTTGGCGAGTTCGATCGAGAAGCCGAGCGCAAGGCCGAGCGCGAACAGCGGATAGAGCCGCCGCAGACGGGCGCGCAGAAAGCCCGGCGTCGAACCGGTGGCCTCGACCATGCGGCTCAGCGCATGGGAATTGACGAAGCCCGATATGATGAAGAAGAGATCGACCGCCAGATAGCCGCTTTCCATCAGCGGCCCGCCGACCAGATAGTTGTTCATGTGAAGCAAGACGACCGAGATCGCAGCAACACCGCGAAGCGCGTCCAGGACTTCAAAACGCGTACACTTGCGGGCTGACATACGTTGAATTCCAGATGCAATCTCGTACCGGATCATCCTAGGCGCGGAATCCTGTCCGTCGTGCTAATAGGTCTGGTAAATCCTGGTCCGAACATTCCCGGAAATATTGATGAAACTCAATGCTCCGGTCCAGGCCTTGCGGATCTTCCGGGGGCTCAAGTCGGACAACGGGGTCGCCATGCCGATCGATCGTCTCCTCAAGCGCGCCTTGCTGGCCGTCGCCCTGCTCGGTCTCGTCTCCGGCTCGATCGCGGCCCTCGCCGGGGCGTCCGGCTGGGCGCGCATCCTGTGGGGCGCCGGCACGGTGCCGGTCATTGCCGGGCTCGCCTATTCGATCCTACGCGACTTCCTGGACGGCCGCGTCGGCGTCGACGCGGTCGCGCTCCTGTCCATGACCACCGCGGTCGCGATGGGCGAGACCCTGGCCGGCGCCGTCGTGGCGCTGATGTATGCCGGCGGCAATCTCCTGGAGGACTTCGCCATCGGGCGGGCCGAGCGGGAACTGTCCGCGCTGGCCGACCGCGCCCCGCGCCTGGCCCATCGCCGGCAGGGTGAGGAGGTGGTCGACATTCCGGTCGGCGACGTGGCGGTCGGGGATCGCCTGATGGTCCGGGCCGGCGAGGTCCTGCCGGTCGACGGGATCGCGCCGGACGGTGCCGTGATCGTCGACGAGGCCGCGCTGACCGGCGAGCCGATCCCGAACCGGCGCGAGCCGGGCGAGAAGCTACACAGCGGCACCGTCAATGCCGGCGACAGCTTCGAGATGGTGGCGGGCGCGACCGCCGGCAGCTCGACCTATGCCGGCATCCTGCGCATGGTCTCGGCGGCGCAATCCGCCAAGGCCCCCTTCGTCCGGATGGCGGACCGCTACGCCCTGGCCTTCCTGCCCTTCACGGTCCTGCTCGCCGGCGGCGCCTGGCTGCTGTCCGGCGATCCGGTCCGGGCGCTCGCCGTGCTCGTCGCCGCCACGCCCTGTCCGTTGATCCTCGCCGCGCCGGTCGCCTTCGTCTCCGGCGTCAGCCGGGCCGCCGGGCGCGGCATCCTGGTCAAGGGCGGCGGCCCGCTGGAGCGGCTGGCGCGGACCCGCACGGTGATGTTCGACAAGACCGGAACGCTGACCGTCGGCGGCGCCCGGCTGATCGGCATCGAGACCGCGTCCGGCGCGGATGCCGATACCGTTCTGCGCGCTGCCGCCTCGCTCGAGCAGGCCTCCCATCACGTCGTCGCCAGCGCCATCGTCGATGCCGCGCGGATGCGCGGGCTCGCCCTCGACATGCCGACCGATGTGCGCGAGACGCAAGGCGCCGGCCTCGAAGGGCTCGTCGGCGACCGGCGCGTGCGGGCCGGGGCGGCCAGCCTGGTCTTCGCCGGCCGTGCGGCGCCCGACTGGGCGGCGCGGGCCCAGCGGCGCGCCTCGTGGCGGTCGGCCCTGTCGGTCTTCGTCGCCGTCGACGATCACCCGATCGGCGCGATCCTGCTCGCCGACGAGCTGAAATCCGATGCTCCGCATGCCATCCGCGCCCTGCGCGAGGCCGGCGTCGCCCGCATCGTGATGGTCACCGGCGACCGGGCCGATGCCGCCGAGACCATCGGCGCCGCGCTCGACATCGATGCCGTGCTGGCCGACCGGGTGCCGGCCGACAAGGTCGACGCGGTCAAGACCGAGCAGCGCATCGCACCGACCCTGATGGTCGGCGACGGCATCAACGATGCGCCCGCGCTCGCCGCCGCCGATGTCGGCATCGCCATGGGGGCCCGCGGTGCCTCGGCCTCCTCCGAGGCGGCCGACGTGGTGGTGCTGGTCGACCGGCTCGATCGGGTCGCCGAGGCGGTGGCGATCGCGCGCCGCACGCGCCGCATCGCGCTCGAAAGCATCCTGGTCGGCATGGGCCTGTCCGTCGTCGCCATGCTGGCCGCGGCCGTCGGCTGGCTGACCCCGGTCGCCGGCGCGCTGGTGCAGGAGGCGATCGACCTCGCCGTGATCCTGAACGCGCTGCGCGCGCTCGGCGCGCCCTTCGGCAGCGGCCGGCGCCGGCTCGCCGAGGCGGCGCGCGAGACGCTGCATCGCGACCATGCCGCGCTCGCCGGCGCCCTCGACCGGCTGCGCGACATCGCCGATGCGCTCGACGCGGCGAGCCCGGCCGACGGCGCGATCCTGGTGCGCGAGGCCAACGCGCTGGTCGCCGCCAAGGTCGTCGCCCACGAGCGCGACGACGAGGCCCGGGTCTACCCGATGCTGCGCGGGGTGCTCCCCGACGGCCCCGGCCTCGCCGCCATGAGCCGCGCCCATCGCGAGATCCTGCATCTCGCCCGCCTGCTCGAGCGCCTTGCCGGCAGCCTGGACCCGGACACCACCGACCACTGGGTCCTGCGCGACGCCCAGCGCGCCATCGAAGCCATCGAGGCCCTGGTCCGCATCCACTCCGCCCAGGAAGAGGACATCTACGACCACGCGGCGTAGATTATTGCCGCTCCGCGAAGCCTTCGAAGTGACGGCGGACGCCGCCGTGCCCGACCAGTTTCGAGAAGGTCCGATAGTCGCCGTGCTGGCGCTGCCACCGTCCCGCCGCGATCGCCGGATGAACGCCGGCCGCGATTGCAACCGCGATCATGTCCCGGGCCTTGGCGGTGGGGCCGATTTTGCCGGCAGTCCATATGTGAGGAGGGATCAAGCTGTTGGTGGCGAGCTCGTCGGCCTCCCGCTCGATCGCATCAGCATCGGGCAGCGAAAGATCGTCCAGGATCATCCGGCGATCCGGCGAGAGATGCAGGCGGATATGGGCGAGCTCGTGCATCAGGGTGAACCAGAAATTGTCGATCCGGTCATATCGGAGCGTCAGACCGACGATGGGGGCTTCGGCCGGCCCGAGCAGTGCTGCGCCATCCAGGCGGGTTCCCGGCAGATGAGGCAGAACGACCAGTGCGATGCCAAGTCCTGCCAGTGCCCCTCCGACGCGGGCCGGGCCATCGTGCTGGCAGCTCAGCCGGGCGATCTCGCGCAGGTCCCGCTCGGTCGGGCGGGGGGCTGAGAGCGGTGCGCAACCGGTCCGTCCGGCCTGATGGATCACGGCCGCACACCAAGCCTGTAGGGCGAGTGGATCGCTCTGCGGATTGGTCCGGGATGCCGCGCCGCGTCGGAACAGGACAGGACTTGCGCTGCCGCCGAAGGCGCTCGCGACAAACTGATCCAGCGCGTCGCCATCCCGCATCAGCCCGCGCTCGACCAGCCAGCGCACCGTCTTCCCGGGGCGCCGGCCCGACCCGGTCCGGGATGGCGACGCTGACGGAGCGACCAGACTTTCGAGGGGAATGCCGAGATGCCGGTTGAGACTGCGGACCATGTCAACGGTCAGCGGTCGCAGTCCGCGCAAGATCTCCGAGACGCGGGAGCGACTGCCGAGGATCGGTTCGAGATCCTTGGGCTTCAAACCGCCCTGCTCCATCCGGAAGCGGATGGCCTCGGTGGGGGAAGGCGCGTCGATGCGGTGATGATCCGCTTCGTAGCGCTCGATCAAAGTTGTCAGCACGTCGAGCTCGTCGGCATCGGGGCTTTCCGGAGCTGCATCCATCAGGGCAGCCACCCGATCGAGCGCCGTATCGTAGTCGATCTCGCTGCGGATCGGCCTAATGTTCATTCCTGCCTCCTCCGCCTACGGTCCGAACGTCGATATCGTCATACTCTGCATGAGTTCCAACGAATTTCACGAGAACGATCTGCAGGCCGTAATTGATGTGAACGACGAGGCGATACTTGTTGCCGGCGATATTGAATACAACGCGGTTGTCGGCAACGATGCTGGCCGATGCGAATGTTCGCTTGATCTCGGCCGGACCGTGCCAAGTGGCCTTTGCGGCTTCATGGAACCATGCCTTGAGCGGCTGTTCCGCATCTGACCGGCCGGGCCGCTCCCAGAATTCCTGCAACGTGCGCTTGGCAATGACACGCATGAAATGGTCGGTCCGAATCGATCTGTCAAGTGAATGTTCCCATTATGGGAGCAATCATACCTCCTGTCGACCAACGACAGGCCCGTCACACCCTGGCGCGTCGCGTTCGGCGACCGTCATCTCAAGGGAGCGGGGGCGATCCTGCAACGGTCATGTGCAGGCGGATGTCTGGCGCGGGTGCGGCGGAGGCGGGATAGTCACCGTGCCCAACATTCAATCGGAGACGAGGTCATGGCGGACTGGCAGCCGGAACTCTATGCGCGCTATGGCGACGAGCGGCTGCAGCCGGTGCTCGATCTGCTCGCGCGCGTGCCGCTCGACCGGCCGGCCCGGATCGTCGATCTCGGCTGCGGGGCGGCCGCTTCGACCGAGCCGCTGGTGCGGCGTTGGCCGGAGGCCGAGGTGGTCGGTCTCGATACCTCGCCGGCCATGCTGGCGACGGCACGGCGGAAACTGCCCGGGGTCGCCTTCGTCGAGGCCGATCTCGTCACCTGGCAGCCGGACGCGCCGGTCGACCTGATCTTCGCCAATGCGGTGCTGCAATGGGTGCCGGATCTCGAGCGGGTGCTGCCGCGGCTGATGGGCTTCCTGGCGCCGGGCGGGGTGCTCGCCGTGCAGATGCCGCGCAATCTGGACGAGCCGAGCCACGCCCTGATGTGCAAGATCGCCGCGCTGCCGGCCTTCGCGGACCGGCTTTCGGAGGCCGTGGCGAGCCGCCCCGGCCTGCCGCCGGCCGACACCTTCTACGACTGGCTCAGCGCCGAGGCGGCGGATGTCCAGGTCTGGCTGACGACCTATCACCATCCGCTCGCCGATGCCGCCGCGATCGTCGAGATGGTCTCCTCGACCGGCCTCAAGCCCTATCTCGATGCCCTGCCGGCACCGCTCGCGGCCGAATTTCGCGCGCTCTACACGGCCGCGGTCGCCGAGGCCTACCCGCCGCGCGCCGACGGCCGCGTCCTGTTCCGCTTCCCGCGCCTGTTCCTGGTCGCCCGGCGCTGACGCCCCGGACCGGTGCCCGCCGCCACGGCTCTGTTGATCTCCATCAAATCCTTCGCGCTTCGGCTCCGGCACAGTGGCGCAACGGCCGGTCGTCGCGACCGATCCGAACGGTCGCGTGCGGCCTTCGGATCCGGCCGGTCCCGCGGGGAGGAGTGGAAATGCCCAGTGTCAACGATGCCGTGCGCCGAAACGCCTTCCTGGCCACGGTGATCGGCTGGTGGCGCCAGCGGCGCCTGGACGGCCGCCCGGGCGCACTCGGCGAGGATGACGAGGTCGAATTGATGCGGCTCGCGGCGGAAACGGGGCTGAGCCGCGACGACATCGAGATCCTGGCCGCGCAGGGCGAATTCGCCGGCGGCCTGATGCAGCGCATGCTCGCCTCGCATCACATCTCGGCGCTCGATCTGGCGACGGCACGCCCGCAGCTCTACGACCGCATGGCCCTGCACTGCGCCGAATGCCGCGAGAAGGACCGCTGCCGGCACGAACTCGATGCCGGCACGGCCGCCGCCCATGCCCCGGATTTCTGCCCGAACGCGGACATGATCCGCAATCTGGCCGTCCAGGGGCTCAATTCCTGACTTCGAACCCGGTCCCGATCGTGTCGGTGGCCGACCCGCCGACATGGATCTCGAAGCGGCCCGGTTCGACCACGTAGCGCCCGTCGTCGAGATGGAAGCCGAAAGCCTCGACCGGGACCCGGAAGGTGACCCGTTCGGTCGCGCCCGGCGCGATCGAAACCTTGCGGAAGGCCTTCAGCTCGCGCACCGGCCGGCTCTTCGAGGCGACCGGATCGCGCATGTAGAGCTGCACCGTCTCGCGGCCGGCGCGGGGTCCGGTATTGGTCACCGAGACCGAGGCCTCGACGGAATCGCCGGGCTTCAGGACATGTTCGGCGAGCCTCAGATCCGCATAGGCGAAGCGCGTGTAGGTCAGGCCGTAGCCGAAGGGGAACAGCGGCGTGACCTCCTCGTCGATATATTTCGACGAATAGTGGTCGCCGGTCGGCGGCCGGCCGGTCGGCAGGTGGTTGTAGTAGAGCGGGATCTGGCCGACCGCGCGCGGCATGGTCATCGGCAGGCGCCCGGTCGGGGCCGCCTCGCCGAGCAGAACCTCCGCCAGCGCCGCGCCGCCCATCGTGCCCGGCGACCAGGCATAGAGGATCGCCGGCACATGCTCGGCCGCCCAGCCGATGGTCATCGGCCGGCCGCCGAACACCACCAGCACGACCGGCTTGCCGGTCGCCGCGACCGCCTCCAGCAGCGCCTGCTGGCGGTTGGGCAGGCCGAGCTGCGTGCGCGACGTGCCCTCGGCCGTCATCCACCACGGCTCGCCGAGCGCGACCACGACCATGTCGGCCGACCGGGCCGCCGCGACCGCCTCGGCAAAGCCCTCCTCGGACCGGCAGGCCGGATCGCAGCCGGCCGCAGTGGTCACCGTGAAGCCGCCGGCCGCCGCCTTGGCGGTCAGGGCGGTGGCCAGCGTGACCGCATCGTCCTGGCGGCCGTTGGCGCCCCAGGAGCCCATATGGTCGGCCGGCGAGGCGGCGATGCCGCCGATCAGCGCGATGCGCTTGCCGCGCGGGGCGAGCGGCAGCAGGTCCCGGTCATTCTTGAGGAGCACGAAGGAGGCGATCGCGGCCGCCTTGGCGGCTTCGCGCGCGGCGGGCGTCAGCATCTGCGCCTCGGCCGCCGCCGGGTCCGGATCGGGCCGGTCGAACAGGCCCATGCGGAACTTCACCCGCAGCACGCGGCGGACCGCGTCGTCGATCCGCGCCGGCGGGATGCGGCCGGCGGCGACTTCGTCGGCGAGGTTCTCCTTGAACATGTCGCCGGCCATCTCGACGTCGAGCCCGGCCAGCATGGCGCGCCGCGCGGCCTCGGCGGGCGACCCGGCATGGCCGTGGTTCATCAGCTCCCAGACCGAATCCCAGTCGGAGATGACGAAGCCGTCGAAGCCCCATTCGCCCTTGAGGATGGTCTGCAGCGTCCACGGATTGGCGGTCGCCGGCGTGCCGTTGAGCGCGTTGAAGGCGGCCATGACGCTCTGGCTGCCGGCCTCGACCCCGGCCCGGAAGGCCGGCAGGTAGATGTCGCGCATCGTGCCGGGCGAGATCTCGGTCGTGTTGTAGTCGCGCCCGGCCTCGGCGGCGCCGTAGCCCGCATAATGCTTGAGCGAGGCCATGATGCCGCCTTTCAGGAAGCCGCGCACCTGCGCGGCCGCCATGGCGGCGCCGAGCACCGGGTCCTCCCCCGGTCCCTCGACCACCCGGCCCCAGCGCGGATCGCGCGTAAGATCGACCATCGGGGCGAGCGTCCAGTGCAGGCCGGCCGCATGGGCCTCCCGGCCGGCCCAGGCGGAGGCCTCCTCGACCAGGTCGGGCTCGAAGCTGGCGGCCAGCGCGATCGGCACCGGGAACAGCGTGCGGAAGCCGTGGATGACGTTGTCGGCGAGCAGGATCGGGATGCCGAGCCGCGACGAGCGGGCGGCCTTCTGGATGCGCGCGGTCTCGTGCGGGTCCTCGGCATTGGTCAGCGAGCCGATCTCGCCCCGGCTGGCCTGGCCGAGGTCGAAATCCGGCGACCAGCCGCCCTGGCGCAGCTGGCCGATCTTCTCGGCGAGCGTCATCCGCGCCAGAAGATCGTCGATGCGCCGCTCCACGGCCGGATCGAGCCCGAACGGGCGCGCCACGTCCGCCGCCCCGGCCGTGAGGCTCCCCGCCAACACGCCGAGCGCCACGCAACACGCCGTTCCGATCCGCCGCCAGGCCGCCATGCACCGATCCTCCGTCCGTCCCTCGCGGTCGGACGAAGACCCCATGGCGGCCCGAAAATCAAGCGCCGGATGCGGCTTGGGACCGGTCGCGGAGATCCGCATCGATCTCTCGGTGTATCCCCGGCCGGAGCGCAGCGGAGAGCCGGGGCCTACTCGCGTCTCAACCTGCCGCACCACATCCATGGGCGATCGCGGTGCCGCTGCGGCGCGAGGTGGTCCCGGATCGGCGGCCCTTCGGGCTTTGTCCGGGATTGCGGTTTCGGGGCGGGCCGGGCGGTCGGCCTGTGCTGCGATGCCATCCTGGCCGCCGTCACCCGGCGGCCAGGTCTCCGATCAGGCCGGCGGCGACGGCGGTCGACGGATCCGGTTGCCGCGACCGGAATCGATCTCTCGACGGATCCCCGGCCGGAGCGGAGCGAAGCGCCGGGGCCCACTCGCGTCTCAACGTGCCGCACCGCGTCCCATCCATGGGCGATCTTGATGCCGCTGCGGCGCGAGTGGGTCCCGGATCGGCGGCCCTTCGGGCCTTGTCCGGGATTGCGGTTTCGGGGGGTGGCCGCGGGGTCGGCCGGTGCTGCGATGCCGTCGGGGCCGCCGTCACCCGGCGGCCAGGTCTCCGATCAGGCCGGCGGCGACGGCGTGCGACGGATCCGGTTGCCGCGACCGGAATCGATCTCTCGACGGATCCCCGGCCGGAGCGGAGCGAAGCGCCGGGGCCTACTCGCGTCTCAACCTGCCGCACCACATCCATGGGCGATCACGGTGCCGCTGCGGCGCGAGTGGGTCCCGGATCGGCGGCCCTTCGGGCCTTGTCCGGGATTGCGGCTTCGGCGGTCTTCGAGCCGTCCGGCCGGTGCTGCGATGCCATCCTGGCCGCCGTCACCCGGCGGCCAGGTCTCCGATCAAGCCGGCGGCGACGGCGTGCGACGGATCCGGTTGCCGTGATCGGCATCGATCTCTCGGTGTATCCCCGGCCGGAGCGCAGCGGAGAGCCGGCAACTGTGTCGAGACCTTTCATGCGTGGAAAGGAATCTGGTCTCGGATGACGGCGTTGGCGGTGACGAGGAGTTTACGGCTGACGGCGACGAGGGCGAGCTTGAAGGGCTTGCCGGCATCCCGGAGGGTCTGGAAGAAGGTCTTGAAACGGGGGCAATGTCGGATGGCCGCGAGAGCGCCCATGTAGAGCGCGTCGCGGACGCGTTTGCGTCCGCCGAGGATGGATCGCTGGCCGCGGAATCG
>NZ_LJYW01000001.1:2930579-3050566 GCF_001305515.1 Prosthecodimorpha hirschii | reverse complement strand
CGAGCCGGCAGTCCAGCCGGGTGCCGAAGGCGGCGAGCATGCGGGCGTCGACCTTGTCGGTCTTGGCGAGCAGGCCGGTCGCGCGGGCGAAGCTGCGCGCCCGCTCCGGATTGACCCGGGTGAAGCGGACGCCGGCCGCCGAGAGCGCCCGGCGGAGTTTGCGGTCGTAGAGGCCGGTGGCCTCCAGGACGACCAGGACGCCGAGGCCGGCCAGGCCGTCCACGAACGCCTCGATCGCCTTGTCGTCGTTGCCGATCTGCCGCCACGTGCCGCCCCGGCCCTCATAGACGTCGAGGACCATCTTGGAGACGTCGATTCCGATCACGTCAGGGTGTATCTTCATGGCGCCTACCCCTGTGCTGCGGGGTCCGCGCCAACGGCCCCGATCAACTGTTCAGGCTGGGTATTTGCAGGCGGGCGGGGATCACAGCCGGCTCACGGTCGACAACGACCAGGGACCCAACGATCTCCCGCCCGCCAACCCACAATGCCACACCCGGCACACACAGGGGCCCACTCGCGTCTCAACTTGCCGCACCGCACCGCTCCGATGGGCGATCTTGATGCCGCTGCGGCGCGAGTGGGTCCCGGATCGGCGGCCCTTCGGGCCTTGTCCGGGATTGCGGTTTTGGGGGGTGGCCGGGCCGGTCGGCGCTGGCTGCGATGCCGTCGGGGCCGCCGTCACCCGGCGGCCAGGTCTCCGATCAGGCCGGCGGCGACGGCGTGCGACGGATCCGGCTATCGCGACCGGAATCGATCTCTCGACGGATCCCCGGCCGGAGCGGAGCGAAGTGCCGGGGCCTACTCGCGTCTCAACGTGCCGCATCGCACCGCTCCGATGGGCGATCTTGATGCCGCTGCGGCGCGAGGTGGTCCCGGATCGGCGGCCCTAACGGGCCTTGTCCGGGATTGCGGTTTCGGGGGGTGGCCGGGCGGTCGGCGCGAGCTGCGATGCCGTCGGGGCCGCCGTCACCCGGCGGCCAGGTCTCCGATCAGGCCGGCGGCGACGGCGTGCGACGGATCCGGTTGCCGCGACCGGAATCGATCTCTCGACGGATCCCCGGCCGGAGCGGAGCGAAGCGCCGGGGCCCACTCGCGTCTCAACGTGCCGCACCGCGTCACATCCATGGGCGATCTTGATGCTGCTGCGGCGCGAGTGGGTCCCGGATCGGCGGCCCTTCGGGCCTTGTCCGGGATTGCGGTTTCGGCGGTCTTCGAGCCGTCCGGCCGGTGCTGCGATGCCATCCTGGCCGCCGTCACCCGGCGGCGAGGTCTCCGATCAGGCCGGCGGCGACGGCGTGCGACGGATCCGCTTGCCGCGACCGGAATCGATCTCTCGACGGATCCCCGGCCGGAGCGGAGCGAAGCGCCGGGGCCCACTCGCGTCTCAACTTGCCGCACCGCGTCACATCCATGGGCGATCTTGATGCCGCTGCGGCGCGAGTGGGTCCCGGATCGGCGGCCCTGACGGGCCTTGTCCGGGATTGCGGTTTTGCGGGCTGGCCGGGCGGTCGGCGCGAGCTGCGATGCCATCCTGGCCGCCGTCACCCGGCGGCCAGGTCTCCGATCAGGCCGGCGGCGACGGCGAAGCGGCTGACGCTGGTCGCGTCGGCGCCGGTGATCTCGGCGACCGCGCCGAGCGTGCGTGCAACCTCCTGGCCGTGGCGGGCGAGCCAGCCGTCGAGGCCGCCGTCACCCGCCAGCGCCGCCGCGGCGATGCCGCGATGGGCGTCCGCGAGCAGGCCGCGCGCGCGATCGAGCGCCAGGGCGTCATAGTAGTCGGCGACCGGAATGCGGCGCGACAGCTCGAACAGCCGCAGGATGCGGAACCGTTCGGCGACCCCGATGAAGGCCGAAGCCGCCTCGTCGAGGCTCGCGCGCGTCCGTTCGGCGACCAGCACCACGTCCGGCACCGCGGCGACCAGCGGCAGGGCGGCGATCGGTGCGGCCAGACCCTCCGGCACGCCGGCGGCGACGAAGGCGGCCGCGCGCTGGCGCGCCGAATCCGCCAGGCTCGCCGGCATGCGGGCGGTCGGGTCGATCCCGAATGCGTCGATGCCCGGCCGGAAGCGGGCGATCAGCGCGCCCGGATCGGAGCCCGGCGCGGTGTTGCGCAGGAGCCAAACCATGGCGCCGATCAGGCTGTCCTGGACGGCGCCGTAGAGGTCGAGCTGCACCGCCCCGGCGATCCGCCCGTCCAGGGCGTCGATGGCGCGGTCGAGCGCGTCCAGGCCGAAGATGCTGCGTGCGGCGACGAAGACGCGCGCGATCGCGGCCGGCTCGGCGCCGGTCTGGTCGGCGATCCGAGTGACCAGGCTGGCGCCGCCGCCGTCGATCATCGCATTGGCGAGCCGGGTCGCGACGATCTCGCGGTGCAGCCGGTGGGCGGCGATCTCGCCGGCATAGGCCTCGCGCATCCGGCTCGGGAAATAGGCGGCGAGCTCGCCCGCCACCGCCGGATCGTCCGGCATGCTGCTGTCGAGCAGGTCCTCCTTCAAGGCCAGCTTGGCATAGGCGAGCAGCACGCCGATTTCGGCCCGCGTCAGCGGCTGGCCGGCCTTCTCGCGGCGCTCCAGTTCGGCGTCGTCGGGCAGGAACTCGACGGCGCGGTTGAGCCGGCCGGCCCGCTCCAGCGACTGCATCAGCCGGCGCTGGTAGCCGAAATCCTCGAAGCCGCGGCGCTCGGTCATGCTGATGGAGAGCGTCTGCCGGTAGTTGTTGGCGAGCACCAGCCCGGCCACCTCGTCGGTCATCGAGGCGAGCAGCGCGTTGCGGCTGGCGAGATTGAGCCGGCCGCGGCGCACGGCCTGGCCGAGCGCGATCTTGATGTTCACCTCGACGTCGGAGGAATTGACGCCGGCCGAGTTGTCGATCGCATCGGAATTGCAGCGCCCGCCCTTCAGCGCGTAGGCGATGCGCCCGCGCTGCGTGACGCCCAGATTGGCGCCCTCGCCGATCACCCGGGCACGGACCTCGCCGGCCGTGACCCGGATGGCGTCGTTGGCCTTGTCGCCGGCCGCCGCGTCGCTTTCGTCGGCCGCGCGCATATAGGTGCCGATGCCGCCGAACCACAGAAGATCGACCGGCAGGGTCAGGATGGCCCGCATGACCGTCTGCGGCGTCGGGCGGAGGTCCGTGATGCCGAGCAGGGCGCGCGCCTCGGGCGACAGGTCGATCGCCTTGGCGTTGCGCGGATGGATGCCGCCGCCGGGCGACAGCAGCGCATGGTCGTAGTCCTGCCAGCTCGAGCGCGGCAGTTCGAACAGCCGCTTGCGCTCGGCGAAGCTCGTCGCCGGATCCGGATCGGGATCGATGAAGATGTCGCGATGGTCGAAGGCGGCGACCAGCCGGATGGTCGGGGCGAGCAGCATGCCGTTGCCGAACACGTCGCCCGACATGTCGCCGACCCCGGCGACCGTGAAGGGCGTCGTCATGATGTCGACGTCCATCTCGCGGAAATGCCGCTTCACGGCCTCGAACGCGCCGCGCGCGGTGATGCCCATCTTCTTGTGGTCGTAGCCGGCCGAGCCGCCGGACGCGAAGGCGTCGCCGAGCCAGAAGCCGTGCGCCTCGGCGATGCCGTTGGCGGTGTCCGAGAAGGTCGCCGTGCCCTTGTCGGCGGCGACCACCAGATAGGGATCGTCGCCCTCGTGGCGCACCACCATGGCGGGCGGCTCGACGGTGCCGTCCGGGTCGAGATTGTCGGTGACCGTCAGCAGCGTGGCGACGAAGGTCTTGTAGGCGGCGGTGCCCTCGGCGAGCCAGGCGTCGCGCGCCATGCCGGGCTTCAAGCCCTTGGGCACGAAGCCGCCCTTGGCGCCGACCGGCACGATGACGGCGTTCTTGACCTGCTGCGCCTTCACGAGGCCGAGCACCTCGGTGCGGAAATCCTGCGGCCGGTCCGACCAGCGCAGGCCGCCGCGGGCCACCTTGCCGAAGCGCAGATGGACGCCCTCGACGCGCGGTCCGTAGACCCAGATCTCGCGGAACGGCTTCGGCTCCGGCATGGCGGTGACGGTGCGGCTGTCGATCTTGAACGCGAAGGTGTCGCGCGGCAGGCCGTCGGCACCGAGCTGGTAGAGATTGGTGCGCACCACCGCGCCGACCAGATTGAGCAGGCGGCGCAGGATCGTGTCGTCGTCGAGGCTGGAGACGGCCTCCAGCCGCTCCTCGATCTCGCGCTGCAGGGTCGCCTCGGCGATCGCCCGGTCGCCGCCGGCTTCGAGCCCGAAGCGCACCTCGATCAGGCGTGCCAGATCGGCGGCGATCGCCGGTTCGCGCACCAGCGCGCCGGACATGTAGTCGAGCGGGTAGGGGATGCCGATCTGGCGCAGGTAGCGGGCCAGCGCCCGCAGGACGGCGATCTCGCGCCAGCCGAGCCCGGCGCCGAGGCCGAGCGCGTTGAAGCCGTCATTCTCGACCGTCCCGTACCAGACCGCGAGGAACAGCGCCTCGATGCGGTCTTCGTCGGCCGGGTCGATGCCGTCGCCGCCGCCGGCGGCACGGGCCAGCGTCATGTCGTGCAGATAGGCGGCGGCCGCGCCGGCCGGCTCGATCCGGTAGGTGCGTTCGTCGATGACGCGCAGGCCCATATTCTCCAGGACCGGGACCCGGTCGGAGAGCGGCACCGGCGCCTCAAGGCTGTAGAGCTTGAGGCCGATCGGCCCGGTGCCGTCGTCGGGCCGGCGATGGAACGCGATGGCGACGCGGCGCTCCGGCGTCAGCCGCTCGAGCATGCCGATATCGTCCACGGCCGCGGCCGGATCGGTCGCCTCCCGGTAGGCGGCGCCGAAGGCGGTGCGATAGCGGCGCGCGAGCCGCTCGGCCGCCTCGGCGGCGGCGTGTCCGTGCAGGGCTGCCGCCAGACCGTCGGCCCAGGTGCGGACGATCGCCGCGACCGCCTGTTCGAGAGCCTCCTGGCCGATTTCCGGCGTGGCGCCCTCGTAGCGGCCGACGATGAAATGGACCCGGGCGAGCGAGCCTTCCGGGAAGGCCGGCTGCCAGTTGACGACCCGGCCGGCAAAGGCGCGTTCCAGATACTCGCCGATGCGCACGCGGATGTCGGTCGAATAGCGCTCGCGCGGCACGTAGACGAGCACCGAGACGAAGCGGTCGAGCGTGTCGCGCCGGGCCAGCACGCGCACGCGCGGATGCTCGTCGAGGGCCATGATCTGCAGCGCGAAATCGTAAAGCGAGCGCTCGTCGATCTGGAACAGCTCGTCGCGCGGATAGGATTCCATGACGTTGATCAGCGCCTTGCCGGAATGCCCGGTCGGGTCGAAGCCGGCCTGGGCCAGCGTCCGGTCGACCTTGCGCCGGACATACGGGATGGTCCGGGTCGAGCGCGTATAGGCGGTCGAGGTGAACAGGCCGACCAGGCGCAGCTCGCCGGTCAGGGCGCCGTCGTCGCCGTAGAGCTTGAGGCTGATCGCGTCCATATGGACGCGGCGGTGGATGCGCGAGCGCAGGTTCGCCTTGGTGACCATGAGCGCGCGGGTCGAGCGCAGGAAGTCGCGCAGTTCGGCCGAACTGTTCAGGGCCGCCTCGCCGCGCCGGAACACCTTCAGGGTCTCGTTGCGCAGGACGCCGAGGCCGGACCCCTCCAGCCGCTCGATCCGCGCCGTGCCGTCGACCGGCCGGTTGGCATATTCGCGCAGGCCCAGGAAGGTGAAGTTGTCGTCGCGCAGCCATTGCAGGAACTGCAGCGCCTCGGCGGTCTCCTCGACGGGGAGCGGCGGCGGGCTCGTGCGATAGGCCGCGATGGCGGCATCGACCCGGGCCAGCATGACGCGCCAGTCGGTGACCGCGGCGCGTACGTCGGCAAGGGTGCCGTCGAGCCGTTCGGCAAGCGCGGTGCGCTCGGTCTCCGAGGCGATCCGGTCGACATGGATGTGGATCAGGCTCTCCCGGCTCTCGCCCTCGAACGGCACCTCGGCGCCCTTGAAGGCTTCGAGCCGGCCGGTCGCGTCGCGCCGGACGGTGACGATCGGATGCAGCACGAGGCGGATGCCGAGGCTCGAATCGGTCAGCTCGCCCATAACCGAATCGACCAGGAACGGCATGTTGTCGTTCAGGATCTCGATGATCGTGACCGACGCGAAGGCGGTTCCGGACGCGGCGTCCGGATTGGCGAGGGTGATGCGCGGGCGGCCGAGGCGGCGCTCGCCCAGCCGTTCCCAGCTGCCGGTCGCCAGGATGGCCAGATCGACCGGATCGTAGGGCGCGAGGTCTTCGGCCGGCCCGCGGCCGAACAGGAGATCGGCGAACCGGGCGAGATCGTCCTGACCGCCGCGCGCCAGATGCGCCACCGCGAGCCCCGCCGGCCCGTCCTTCGCCACCGCCACCCGATCCTGCATGCTGTCCTCCCCCGACCTTCGGGTCGGTTCCTTCTGCGCCCATGCTGTGCACGAATGGGGCGCCGCGCCTAGTCTGGCAGTCCGATGGAGACCGTTCGATGTCAAAAACCACGAAAAATCCGGTCCGGAATTCCGAAAAGGCGACGAAAACGGCATTGAAGGGGCCGGGCGGGACGGCGCCGCTGCCGCGCCAGGATCGCGACGCCGACGGCCGGCCGGAGGCGCCGGTCATGCTCGATCTGCCGGCGGCCGACCTCGATGCCGAAACCGCAGCCTATTTCCAGAAATGCATGGAGAAGCTCGGCTTCATTCCGAACGTGCTGGCCGCCTATGCGCACGATCTGGCCAAGCTGAAGGCCTTCGCGGCGATGTATAACGACCTGATGCTGGCCCCCTCGGGTCTCAGCAAACTGGAACGGGAAATGATCGCCGTGGTCGTGTCGAGCGCGAACCGCTGCTACTATTGCCTGGCCGCGCATGGTGCCGCCGTGCGGCAGCTGTCCGGCGATCCGGTCCTCGGCGAATTGATGGTGATGAACTATCGCGCGGCCCGGCTGCCGGCACGCCATGCGGCCATGCTCGATTTCGCCTGGAAGCTGACCGAGACGCCCCATGCGGTCGTCGACGCCGACCGCGCCGCCCTGACGGCGGCGGGCTTCTCCGATCGCGACATCTGGGACATCGTCGCGGTGACCGGCTTCTTCAACATGTCGAACCGCATCGGCATCGGCACCGACATGCGCCCGAATGCCGAATATCACGCGCAGGCGCGTTGACGGCCGGCACGCCCCGCGCCCCATGCCCCATGCCCGAGCGGCCGCCGGGGCGCCATCCGGCGGATGCCGGTCGCATCCGTCGGAAGGTCGACTTCAAGGCAGGGGGCGGGCGGACGCCGTCCGCCGGCCCGCCGGTTTCATTCCGCCGCTTCGGTCTTCTTGGCGGCGGCAGCGCGGTCGATCGCCTCCTGGATCAGGCGGCCGGCTTCCTGCTCGTCACCCCAGGAAACCACCTTGACCCACTTGCCGGGCTCCAGGTCCTTGTAGTGCTCGAAGAAGTGCTGGATCTGCTCGATGGTGATCGAGGGCAGGTCCGCATAGGACTTCACCTTGTCGTAGCGCTTGGTCAGCTTGGACGAGGGCACCGCCAGGATCTTCTCGTCGCCGCCGGCTTCGTCCTGCATGTGCAGCACGCCGATCGGGCGGCAGTTGATCACCGCGCCGGGCACGATCTCGCGCGTGTTGCAGACGATCACGTCGATCGGGTCGCCGTCGTCCGACAGGGTGTGGGGGACGAAGCCGTAGTTCCCGGGATAGCGCATCGAGGTGTAGAGGAAGCGATCGACGAACAGGGTGCCGGAGGCCTTGTCCATCTCGTACTTGATGGGCTCGCCGCCGATCGGAACCTCGATGATCACGTTGATGTCGTGCGGCGGGTTCTTGCCGACCGGGATGGCGTCGATACGCATGTCGTCGTCTCCTCGCGGGCGGTCGTCCGCCCGGTTCGCTTGGCGCCGGCCGCATCCGTCGCGGCCGCAGTCGGCCGTTCCTACTGCATTGCAGCATGAAACGAAAGGCGACCTTGGCATGATGATCGGGCCGGCGACCCGTCACGTCATGGCGACATCCGGACGGCCTTCCGCGCGCCCGGTATCATGGGGCCCGCCGCGACCTTCCTGCGCTCTGCCGGGCAGGCGCCGATCCCGTCAGGGGGCCGGCCAGCCGAACACGACGACGGGCAGCGAGCGGTCGCCGATCCGTTCCGAGGTCTCGGCCGCCTGCACGCCGCCGAGGCGCCGGTAGAAGCCCTGCGCCATCTCGTTGTCGCGCAGGACCCGCACCGCGAAGCTCTTGAAACCGTAGCGCTTCAGCTCGTCGCGCGCAGCCTCGAACAGCGGCCGGCCGAAACCGAGGCCTTGATATTCCGGCTTCATGTAGATCTCGTAGACCTCGCCGGCGAAGGGCAGCATGCGCATCCGGCTCGGCCCGATGGTCGCGTAGCCGCAGATGCGGCCGCCGACCTCGATCACCAGGATGGCGGCGCGGCGTTCCACCGCCTTCGCCCACCAGGCCGGCCCGCGGCGCGCGACCATACGTTCCAGGTTGCCGCCCGGAATGATGCCGCCATAGGCGAGGCGCCAGGCCTCGTCGTGAATGCCGGCGATGGCTTCCGCATCTTTCGCGGTCGCCCGCCGGACACCGATCTGTCCAAGTCTCATGGAACGAAGCGTATCCGTGTCCGCGCCGCGGCGGAAGAGGGAACATGTCGGGACCTGGGCCGCGCCTGCATTGTGGCTGGCCGGCCGGACCTTCGCTAGATTGATCGCCTGTCGCCGGAAGAGAGGATCCGATGCCGAAACACCTTGCCGTCGCAATCACGGCTCTCGCCCTCGTCCTGCCGGCCGGCGCGGCCATGGCGGCCGAGAATGCCTTCACGGATCTCGACCTGAAGGGCTGCGCGGTCACCGACAGCGCTCCGCCCGACGGCGACGAGAACGGCAAGCCGGAGCCCTATGCCTGGCGCTGCAAGGGCTACGGCAGCTGGAACGTGTTCATTGCCGAAGGCGACCTGCGGGCCGGCGTGGCCTTCAGCCGCGCGCGCCGGTTCGAGGACGACTACCACTACTTCCCGAAATTCTCGGTGACCGGCCCGAAGGTCGAATGGCGCGGCCCGCGCCGCGGCAACGCGATCGTGCCGGAAGCGGCGATTTTCCGCTACATCTGGAGCGTCGACGGCCGCAAGGGCTCGGTCCTGGCGATCGCCCGCCTCGGCCGCGACGCGACCGACACCTGCGTGTTCGGATATGTCGACGCGGTCGCCAACCCGGACGCCAATGCGCTGGCGGCGCGCGTCGCCGACGAGGAGGCCGTCCGCTGGGTCTGCAACGGCAATTCCCCGAAATGGTACGGAAAGGTCGGCGAGGATTTCCGGTGACCGGCCCTCTGCAGGCCTGATCGCGCGACGCCGGTCCGGCCCCCGCGTCCTGCGAAAGATGCCGATGCCCGGGAACGCTTCAATCGTTTCATTCTTCTCCGCAATGACTGAAACGATTGAAGTAAGCTCTGCGTATCGCGCAGGTCTGACGTCAAGTCGCACCGGTAACGATGCGTTTGCGAAGGCCCTATATTGAATGCGTCATCGACGTGAAGATCGAACGGAAGCGCTGCAGGACCCGAGGGCTCGCCACTCACCATGGAGGCCGTCATGCGTCCCGTCTGGAAGTCGATCCGCCGTACCCTGTCCGAAATCAACGACGTCCTGGCCGATGCCCAGCAGATGCGCCGGGAAGCCCGCCGTCGCTATGGCCATCTGGCCGACGAGACCTGATCGGGTCCGCACCAGCAATCGACAACCTGGAATCCACACGAAAAGGCCGCGGCGTCGATCCGACCCGCGGCCTTCGTGTTTTGAGAGATTGATTCAAGGCCTGATTAAATGTGCAATTTCCTATTGCAAAATATAGTAATGCTATCATAGTACAGGAGTACTCAAGCGATTGCATTTGGAGCTGTTCATGGAAAGGAACAGTCAGATATTGGTTGGTGGATTTGTCCCATCGATGGCAATTGGTTTGCAGCTCATTGGTCAATCTGCCGGCTTTGCAAATCGTTTAGCCGAACAGATTGGGCTAACCCATAATATACTGATTACAATATTTATTTTTAGTTGTTTATTTTCAATGTTGGTATTTATACTAGACAAAGTTGAAATAAAAATTAAGATAATTTTCTTTATATTCAACGTTTTTTCTCTAGCATATTTATCAAATGCCACATTAAATAACAGTGCTTATCAAATAGAAGTGAAGAATACACAAGGAACAACGAAAAGCGGTGTGACCTCTAATCAAGGGGGAACGTCACAGTGAAAAGTTGCTTAAAAAAAATAGCAATGGCCTTTGTGGTTTTTGGGACCGCCGGGTCAGTCGTTGCACAGGAACTTTCTCAAGTGCTTGAATTAACTAGTCCTGGCTGTAGCCAGTCTGAGCGATCTGAAACGCGGAATCAGCTTTGCCTTCCGGTAGGTGCCCAGGTCGGTCCAGTCAGAATACAGGAGTTGAGTCGAGCCGGATCGAGTGCAGCATCATGGAGTTACGATCCAGTCCAATCAAATTGTATTATTGTCAGCTTATCTTCAAGTGGTAGCGGTCAGGATTGCTTGAGCATTTTTGGAAACAAGGTCTGCAATTGTAGGGGGCGAGGGTGGATAAAAATCTCTGTGACTATCTCACCCCGATGACTGCAAAAAAAACCGCGGCTTGACTAAATGCCCGACCGCGGTCATCTTGATAACTTACAAACCTGATGGTTTATCAGCCGGCCTCGCGCAGGCGCTCCATGCGCTTGCGGTCGTTCGGGTCGAGATGGGTCTTGCGCAGGCGGATCGACTTCGGCGTGACCTCGACCAGCTCGTCGTCCTGGATCCAGGCGAGCGAGCGCTCCAGCGTCATCCGGATCGGCGGGGTCAGGCGCACCGCCTCGTCCTTGCCGGCGGCGCGGATGTTGGTCAGCTTCTTGCCCTTGAGCACGTTCACCTCGAGATCGTTCTCGCGGGTATGCTCGCCGACGATCATGCCCTGATAGACCTTCCAGCCGGGCTCGATCATCATCGGGCCGCGATCTTCCAGGTTCCACATCGCATAGGCGACGGCCTCGCCGGCGTCGTTGGAGATCAGCACGCCGTTGCGGCGGCCGGGCAGCTCGCCCTTGAAGGGCGCATAGGCGTGGAACAGGCGGTTCATGATCGCCGTGCCGCGCGTGTCGGTCATCAGTTCCGACTGGTAGCCGATCAGGCCGCGGGTCGGCGCGTAGAACACGAGACGCTGCCGGTTGCCGCCCGAGGGGCGCATCTCGATCATGTCGGCCTTGCGCTCGCTCATCTTCTGAACGACGACGCCGGCATGCTCCTCATCGACGTCGATCAGCACTTCCTCGATCGGCTCGAGCAGTTCGTCGGTTGCCTCGTCGCGCTTCATCACCACGCGCGGGCGGGAGACGGCGAGTTCGAAGCCCTCGCGGCGCATGGTCTCGATCAGCACGGCAAGCTGCAGTTCGCCGCGGCCGGAGACGAAGAACGAGTCCTTGTCCTCGGATTCCTCGATTTTCAGCGCGACGTTGCCCTCGGCTTCCTTGAGCAGGCGATCGCGGATGACGCGGCTGGTGACCTTGTCGCCTTCGGTGCCGGCGAGCGGGCTGTCGTTGACGATGAACGACATGGTCACGGTCGGCGGGTCGATCGGCTGGGCCGGCAGCGGGGTGTCGACCGAGAGATCGCAGAAGGTGTCGGCGACGGTGCCCTTGGTCAGGCCCGCGATGGCGATGATGTCGCCGGCCTCGCCGAGCTCGATCGGCGTGCGCTCGATGCCGCGGAAGGCCAGAATCTTCGAGATGCGGCCCTGCTCCAGCATCTGGCCGTCGCGCGTCAGAACCTTGATCGACTGGTTCGGCTTGATGGTGCCCGACGAGATGCGGCCGGTGATGATGCGGCCGAGGAAGGGATTGGCCTCCAGGATGGTGCCGATCATCCGGAACGGCCCCTCTTCGACGGTCGGCTCGGGGACATGCTGCAGCACCAGGTCGAACAGCGGCGCCATGCCGGTGCCCTGGTCGCCGTCCGGGCTCATGGCCATCCAGCCATTGCGGCCCGAGCCGTAGAGGATCGGGAAGTCGAGCTGTTCGTCGGTCGCGTCGAGCGCGGCGAACAGGTCGAACACCTCGTTGACGACCTCCTGGATGCGGGCGTCCGAGCGATCGACCTTGTTGATCGCCACGATCGGGCGCAGGCCGACCTTCAGCGCCTTGCCGACCACGAACTTGGTCTGCGGCATCGGGCCTTCGGCGGCATCGACCAGCACGATGGCGCCGTCGACCATGTTCAGGATGCGCTCCACCTCGCCACCGAAGTCGGCGTGGCCGGGGGTGTCGACGATGTTGATCCGGGTATCCTTCCAGACGACCGAGGTCGCCTTGGCCAGGATGGTGATGCCGCGCTCCTTTTCGAGCTCGTTGGAATCCATCACGCGCTCGGCCACCCGCTGGTTCTCGCGGTAGGAGCCGGACTGCTTGAGCAGTTCGTCGACCAGCGTGGTCTTGCCGTGGTCGACATGGGCGATGATGGCGATGTTGCGCAGCTTCATGAAAATCCTTCGCCGCGGCACGCCCGCCGTTCCGGGCCTGTACCGCGTTCCTTCGAGGTCGTCGGTCGTTCTGGGAATTTGGCGCTGTGCATAACCTTTTCCATGCTGCGCCGCAAGGCGAACCGCCGCGACAGTGAGGCCCGCGCCGCGTGACGCGGCGATGACGGCCGCGCCGATCGGTCCCGACGCGGCTCCCCGGCCGGGCTGCGGCGTCCTGCATCCCGCGGAGCCGAGCCATGCGGCGGTCCGAGATCGACAGGTCGTCTCCCGTCCATATATTAAGGCCACCTGATCATCTGGAAACCGTCATGATATCCGAAGCCCCGGCCGCCTCGCCGGTCGACCCCTCTCCGCACCCGGCATGCGGCCTTCCCGCGCCGGGTTCGCCCGAGGAATCCATCGCCGTCATCCTGTCCGACGTGACCCGTCTGTTCTGGCGGCGGCTCGAATGCGCCCTGAAGACGGCGGGTTACGATTTCACCGCCGCGGAGGCCCGCACGCTGGTCAGCATCGCCCGCCTGCAGGGCGCCCGCCAGGCGGCCTTGGCCGAGACCATGCGCATCGAGCCGATGACGCTGGTCGGCTTTCTCGACCGTCTGGAATCGCGCGGCCTGATCCGGCGCCTGCCGGACCCGGCCGACCGCCGCGCCAAGCTGATCCGCACGACGCCCGAGGCCGCCCCGACCGTGGCGCGGCTGATCGAAATCGGCGCGGCCGTCAAGGCCGAGGTGACTGCGGGCCTCGCCGACAGCGAGGTCGACGCGCTGCGCGATCTCCTGCGCCGCATCCGCTCCAATCTCGACGGTCTGGGAAACGACCGGGGAGCCTCCGCCGCATGAACATGTCCTTGAAGTCTGTGTCCGCCGCTCCGGCCGATGCCTCGTCGCGCGCTCACGGTCCAGACCCGCTCGCCACCGAGCCGCTCGCCGCCGCCGGCATGGCGGAGGCCGACGCCTCCCTGTCGCCCTCGCTCGACCCGATCCGACCGGATGCCGCCGTCGCGGCGCCGGCCATGTCGGCGAACCGCACCGCGATCCTCGGCGCCATCCTGGTCGCGCTCGGCCCGATCTCGATGGCGCTCTACACGCCGGCCATGCCGACGCTGGTCGTCGCCTTCGGCACCTCGATCGCCACCGTCAAGCTGACCCTGACCGCCTATTTCGCCGGTTTCGCGCTGGCGCAGCTCGTCTGCGGCCCGCTCTCCGACGCCTATGGCCGGCGGCCGGTGACGCTCGCCTTCATGCTGCTCTACCTCGTCGCCTCCGCGCTCGCGCTCTGGGCGCCGACGGTCGATATCCTGCTCGTCGCCCGCCTGCTGCAGGGGATCGGCGCGGCCGCCGGCGTCGCCATCGCGCGGGCCATCGTCCGCGACCTGTTCACCGGCCAGGATGCCGCCCGCATCATGAACACGATCGGCATCATGCTGGCGGTCGGTCCGGCCCTGTCGCCGACCATCGGCGGCATCACGCTCGAACTGTTCGGCTGGCACGCCATCTTCGGCCTGATGGTGCTCTACGGCGCCGTGGTGATCGGACTGGTCGTCTTCGCCATGACGGAGACCAACCGACGGCCCGATCCGGCGCTGGTCCATCCGGTCCGGCTCGTCGCCGCCTATGGCCGGCTGATCGTCGATCCGCGCTTCATCGTGCCGTCGACGGTGCTCGGTGCGGGCATCGGGGCGCTCTACGCGCTCGGCACCATGCTGCCCTTCGTGCTGATCGACCGCGCCGGCCTGACGCCGACCCAGTTCGGCTTCGGCATGATGGCGCAGTCGCTGTCCTTCGCGGCCGGCGGGTTGATCATGCGCAAGCTCCTGGTCCGCTTCGACGCCAACCGGCTGGTCATGCCCGGCATCCTGCTCGGCCTCGCCGCTGCGCTGGTGCTGGCCGTGCTGATGCGCACCGTGCCGCCGACCTTCTTCACCGTGATGCTGCCGATCGGCGTCTACGCCTTCTCGCTCGCCCTGATCATGCCCGGCCCGTCGACCGGCGCGCTGGCGCCTTTCCCCCACATGGCCGGCGCCGCCGCCGCCCTGCTCGGCTTCATGCAGATGGGCGGCGGCCTCCTCGGCAGCCTCGCGGCCGCCCTGTTCGGCGATCCCGTCACCGCCATCGGCACCATCCTGCCCGCCATGATGGCCATCGCACTCGCCGCAGCGTTATTGGCCCCGAAGGCGCGGAAAGCCTGAAACGGAAACGCCGGCCGGAGACCGAAGTCCCGACCGGCGCCCATTTCTGAAATCCCGCGATGCGCCGGAATTACTGCTCGAACTTCATCCGCCGCTTGCCGAGCGTCCGCAGGCGTAGGGCGTTGAGCTTGATGAAGCCGGCGGCGTCGCGGTGGTCGTAGGCGACCTTGCCTTCCTCGAAGGTGACCAGGTCCTGGTCGTAGAGCGAGTAGGGCGACTTGCGGCCGGTGACGATGACGTTGCCCTTGTAGAGCTTCACCCGCACGGTGCCGGAGACCATCTCCTGGCTCTTGTCGATCAGCGCCTGCAGCATCTCGCGCTCGGGGCTGTACCAGAAGCCGTAGTAGACCAGCTCCGCATAGCGCGGCATCAGCTCGTCCTTCAGGTGGCCGGCGCCGCGATCGAGCGTGATCGACTCGATGCCGCGATGGGCCTGCAGCAGGATGGTGCCGCCGGGGGTCTCGTAGACGCCGCGCGACTTCATGCCGACATAGCGGTTCTCGACCAGGTCGAGCCGGCCGATGCCGTTGGCCTTGCCGAGCTCGTTGAGCCGGGTCAGCAGCGCGGCCGGCGACAGGCGCTCGCCGTCGATCGCCACCGGATCGCCCTTCTCGAACTCGATCTCGATCTCGGTCGCCTTGTCGGGCGCGTCCTCGGGCGAGATGGTGCGCATGTGGACATATTCGGGCGGCGTGATCCACGGATCCTCGAGCACCTTGCCCTCCGAGGAGGAGTGCAGCAGGTTCGCGTCGACCGAGAAGGGCGCCTCGCCGCGCTTGTCCTTGGCGATCGGGATCTGGTTCTTCTCGGCGAAGTCGATCAGCGCCTCACGGCTCTTGAAGTCCCATTCGCGCCAGGGCGCGATCACGGTGATGTCGGGCTGCAGCGCATAATAGGTCAGCTCGAAGCGGACCTGGTCGTTGCCCTTGCCGGTCGCGCCGTGGCAGACCGCGTCGGCGCCGACCGCGCGGGCGATCTCGATCTGGCGCTTGGCGATCAGCGGCCGGGCGATCGAGGTGCCGAGCAGATAGAGCCCCTCATACTGCGCATTGGCGCGGAACATCGGGAAGACGAAGTCCCGCACGAATTCCTCGCGCAGGTCGTCGATGAAGATCTCCTTGATGCCGAGCATCTCGGCCTTCTTGCGCGCCGGCTCCAACTCCTCGCCCTGGCCGAGATCGGCCGTGAAGGTCACGACCTCGCAGCCATAGGTGACCTGAAGCCACTTGAGGATGATCGACGTGTCGAGGCCGCCCGAATAGGCGAGCACGACCTTCTTGACGCTACCGGCTGACATGGATCTCTCGCGGTCTAAGACTTGGATCGCAACGGGCTTACAGCCCCGGGCGCGCCTGTCAAGGCAAGGGTGGTTCCCGATCCGTGCGCGCAGGCCCGGATCGATGCTCCGTCGGTGCCGGCCGCCGTCCGCCGAGCCGCGCCAGCCCGGCCTCCAGTCGCGCGACAGTCGCCTCCGGCAGCCGGATCAGGATCAGGTCGCGCAGCAGGAAGACGAGGGTCAGCGTCAGGCACCAGGCGATCAGCACGTCGGACAGATAGTGGCCGCCGAAGGCGATCCGGTTGAGCGAGATCGCCGTCGCCCAGAGCAGGGCCGCGACGGTCGCGACCTTCCGCCAGCGCACCGGCACGACGAGCGCGACCGCCACCCACCAGATCGCGGCGGAGGCCTCCGCGGATGGAAACGAGCAGTCCGCAACGCAGCCGCCGGTCGGCATCCAGGGCAGCCCGAATGGAAAATCGCCGCCGAAGAGGTCGGTCTCGGCCGGCCGCGGCCGATGCCAGTATTGCTTCAGGGTCAGGTTGACGGCGAGCCCGGGTCCGACGGCGAGGCTGGCGGCCAGGAACAGGAGCGCGCGCAGCGGCACGCGCGCCACCCGGTCCGGCGTCAGTGCCTTGGCGATGAGCAGGACGACCAGGCCGACGATGGCGATCCGGGTGACGATCCGTCCGGCCAGCCGCAGGCCGACGAGCCACGGATCGGTCGCCGCCGCGAAGCCGTCCGGGCCATAGAACAGGCCGGTGGCGGCGCGATCGAGCTGCGGCAGGGCCAGGAACACCAGCGAGACCACCAGCGTGGCGGCGAGACAGGCCAGGACCGGCCGGTCGGCGAGCCGGCGGCGGGCGCGGCGGCCGTCCGGGCCGGGGCCGCCCCGGGGGCCGCTCGCGGCGGCGGGATCGTCGGTCATGCAGGTCCTTCCTCGATCGGGTCCAGCCCGGATGAACGCTTCACTCCGCCTTCGGCTCCGATCGGCGCGGCGGTATCGATCGCCGCAGTGCCGATCGAGCCGGCGCCGCGGCCGCTCGGGCGCTCTGCCCGCCGTCGGATTGGGGATGCCGGTCCAGGAAGTGTTCCCCTTCCTTCCTGTCTGGCTCTACAGTTCGAAGCGGGGGCATGGAAACGATTCGTGTCCGTCGGGGTTTCGGTCGCGTCGCTGCCGGGATCATGACGGATCCGGGCGTAAACCGCCGTTGTGCTGGAGAGTGTCGCGCATGGTCGCCACGCCGAAGCCCGTGTCCTCCGTCGAATTCTGGTACGAATTCGCGTCGACCTATTCCTATCTCAGCGCCATGCGGATCGAGGCCGCGGCCGCGGAGGCCGGGGTTGCGATCACCTGGCGCCCTTTCCTGCTCGGCCCGATCTTCGCCGGCCAGGGCTGGAGCACCTCGCCCTTCAATCTCTATCCGGCCAAGGGCCGCTACATGTGGCGCGACATGGAGCGCTCGGCGGCCGCGATGGGGCTGCCGTTCCGGCGCCCGGATCCCTTCCCGCAGAACACCTTGCTGGCCGCGCGTCTGGCGCTGATCGGCGCCCAGGAGGGCTGGGTGGCGCCCTTCTCGCGGGCCGTCTACACGGCGGAATTCGGCGAGGGGCGGGATGTTTCCAAGGCGGAGACCCTGGTTCCTTTGCTCGACGGCCTCGGGCTTGCCGGCCAGCAGCTGGTCGCCCGCGCGCGCGCCGACGAGGCGATCAAGAATCGGCTGAAGATCGTCACCGAGGACGCCCAGCGCCACGGCATCTTCGGCGCACCGAGCTTCGTCACCGCCGACGGGGAATTGTTCTGGGGCAACGACCGGCTCGACGATGCCCTGGCCTGGGCGGCCGGCACGCATGGCGGCGCCGCCGCGCGCCGCTGAACCGCGCCCCGATCCCGCGCCCCTGCCGCGGCCGTCAGGCCGGAGTGTCGCCCTCGTCCTCGACGGTGTGGCGCTGCATCAGCGGCATCTGCGCCATGGCGAACAGGAAGGTCAGTGCCGGCAGCCCGAAGAATTTGAAGTCGACCCAGCGCGCCTGCGACACGTTGCGCCAGACCAGTTCGTTCAGGATCGCCATCGCGAAGAAGAAGAGGCACCAGCGTACCGTCAGCTTGCGCCAGCCCTCCGCATCGAGCCGAATCGCGAATTCGAAGACATGCGAGAGCAGATACTTCCCGAACAGCAGCCCGACCGCGAGCGCGATACCGAACAGACCGTAAATGATGGTCGGCTTCATCTTGAAGAAGGTGTCGTCGTGCAGATAGATCGTCAGCCCGCCGAAGATCATCACGACGGCGCCGGTGACCAGCAGCATCACCGGCAGGTGCCGGGTCAGCGCATAGGCGACCGCCAGCGCGACCGCGGTGGCGATCATGCAGGCGGTGGTGGCGACGAAGATGTCCGAGAAGCGGTAGGCCAGGAAGAAGACCAGCAGCGGCCCGAAATCGATGGCCAGCTTGACCCCGGTCGGCAGCTTCGCCTTGCTGCGGGCTACGCCCGGATGGACCGCATCTGGGCGGGCGGTCGGGGCGGTCACCGGGCCGGCGGCGGGGGACGGATCGGCGGAGGGCGTCGTCGTCATGGCTTCCTGTCCGGTTGACTTCGAGCATCCTACGTAGGCGGCCCGGCGCTGGGCAACCACCCCCGCCGGTGCTTTTGCCGCCGAACCCCCGATCGCCGCCGGCCGCGTCAGGCGGGACGGACGCGATCGCGACCGCCGCTCCGGGGGCCCCCGGCGAACGGCCCCGCGGGACCGCCGCCGCCCGGGGCGCTAGACTGGCCCCGGATCGACCGAATCGCCCGCCGAAGCCGGGCCGGAGCCGCCGTGCTTGCCGAAGTCCTCGTCTATCTGACCACGCCCTGCCCGACCGCGCATCGCCGGCTCGGCCATCTGAAGGCCGCCGTCGATCTGTGGTCGCGGGCCGGTCGCTGCGCGGCCGCCTGGGCGCCCCATTACCGGCAATGCTGGTCCGTGGTCGAGCGCGCCATGGCCGACCTGCCGCGGCGCCGCAAGGTGGTGGTGCTCGGCTCCGGACTCGTCCGCGACGTGCCCGTGGCGAGGCTTGCCGCCGCCTTTGAAACCGTCCTGCTGGTCGATGCCGTCCATCTGAGCATCGTCCGCTTGCGCCTGGTGCGGCATCGCAACGTCGTCCTGGTCACGCGCGATCTCGCCGGCCTCGCGTCCGACGGCCGGCCGTCGGGCGATCCGCTCGCCGAATTCGCCGCCGACCCGGAGGTCGACCTGGTCGTCTCGGCCAATCTCCTGAGCCAGATCCCGCTCGCCTACGAAGACCTTGCCGCGGCGCACACGATCGCTACATTACCACAACCTGACGCGATCGGCCCGGTCCTGGTGGCCGGCCATCTCGCCGGGCTCGCCGGCTTTCGCGGCCGGGTCTGCCTGCTGACCGATACCGAGCAACGGACGGTCGATCGGGCGGGCCGGGTCCTGGAGACGGTCGATCTGATCGGCGGCCATCGCCTGCCGGTTCCGGATGCGTGCTGGACCTGGACGCTGGCGCCGTTCGGCGAAGACGGACCCGAACACGAACTTGTTCACGCGGTCGTCGGCTACGTGGATTTCAATCGCGCGCTCCGGACCTCGGACGCCGCCTGACCGCCCGCCCGGCGGAGGCGTCCCGGGGCGGGCGCTTGGCAGGAACGGCACGGCATGGCTCGAACCAAAAGCACCCGCAATCCCTACGGGTCGCCGCTTGCGATGCGCTTTCGCAACGTGGTCGCCCTGCTCGGCCGCGAAGTGCACCGGTCGAGCGAGGGCCGGCTCGGCTATGCCTCGACCTTCATCGAGCCGCTGGCGCTGATCATCGGCCTGTCCCTCATCCGCTACGAGTTCCACCCGATCCCGCCGCTCGGCAACAGCATGGCGCTGTTCTTCCTTCAGGGCGTCGTCGTCTTCTACGCCTTCAACAAGACGGAAGCCGCGATTTCGGGCGCCATGTCGAAGAACAAGATGGTGCTCAATTTCCCGATCATCACGCCCTTCGACATCTATGTGGCGCAGTTCGTGATGATCGTGACCAACATGATCATTATCTATCATATCTTTTTGTTCAGTCACAATTTCTTCATGAAGACCATCTTCCCCGAGCAGGTTCTCTGGCCGGAGGATATCCTGCGCGTCTACGAGGCGATCTTCATGGCCGGCGTCTACGGCTTCGTGATCGGCGTGCTGAATGCCTCGCTGGAGGTCTACCTGCCCTGGTGGGATCGCTTCTACAGCGTCCTCCGGCGTGCCCAGTTCATCTTCTCCGGCAAGATGTTCGTGGTCGACTACATGCCGCCGACGATGCGCGAAATCATCGCCTGGAACCCGCTGATGCACCCGATCGAATTGGCGCGATCCGGGTTCTACAATTTCTACGAAAGCAAGACGATGGATCTCTCGTATTTCTACGGGACGATGCTCGGCATGGCGGTGATCGCCCTGTCGCTCGAACGCTTCGCCCGCGCCCGCATGACCACCGAATCCTGAGCCGTCAGGCCGAGCCCGGCGCCGGATCCGGGGATAGAGCCGCGGATCCGGCGGCGGGATCGACAGGCGCCGGCGCCGTCCCGGCGCCGCCGGTGCGGCAAGCCGGGCCGGCCTCCGGCGGCGGCCGGCGCCCCCCGCCACCGCTCTGCATTCCGCCCCGGACAATCGCTTGACAGCCCCCCGCCCCACACCCTAAATGGCGCCCATCCCAGCCGGGGGCCTGTTCGCAGGTCCGAGGGGCCTGTCCGCAGGCCAGACGGGGCCGTAGCTCAGATGGGAGAGCGCTGCAATCGCACTGCAGAGGTCAGGGGTTCGATTCCCCTCGGCTCCACCAATTCCGCCGGCTTGGCCGGCACATTTCCGAAGCGCTGAAACGAATGGCATTCGACCATATGCCCGGTTTGACGATCGGGTGAGCGTCGTCGGCTGTCTGTCTGAGACGGCCATGGGGCGGTCCGCGGGCGGCACCGGGCGGCGCGGCATCGAGGCTGGGCGCTTCGTTGGCGTCGACGGCGGCGGGACCGTGTGCGGCACGCAGGACGTCCGCGATGCCGTCCCTCTGACGGCCTGCGGCGCCGGGACTCGGCGTCTGCTCGGCCGCCGCCTGGGATCCTGGCGGGCGATCACAAACTCGATGAAAATTGATTCTGGCTCGGATAATCGTTTTTCTTTCCTGCGTCGTGGTTCGTGCTATGAACCCCCGGTTACCGTCGCTTCTGTCCGGCTGCCATGAACGAACCCATCGTCCGCCTCACCACCTCGTCCACGGTCTATGACCGGATTCGAGACGACATCCTCGCCGGATCGCTCGCGCCGGGTCTGAAATTGCGGATCGAGTTCGTCTGCGAGCGCTACGGGACCGGGGCGAGCCCCGTGCGCGAGGCCTTGAACCGCCTGTCCTCGGAGGGCCTCGTCGAACGCCGCGACCAGCGCGGATTCTACGTCTCCCAGGTCAGCCTCGCCCAATTGGCCGAACTGGTGAAGACGCGATGCTGGCTCGAAGGCATCGCCGTGCGCGAATCGATCCTGCACCGCACCGTCGCCTGGGAGGAGGGCGTGGTGCTGGCGTTTCACCGCCTGTCGCGGACGCCCCGCTCGCTCGACCCGGCCAGCTACAGCTTCAATCCGGATTGGGAGGAGCGGCACCGGGAGTTCCACCACGCCCTGATCGCCAATTGCGGCTCCTCCTGGCTGCTCGGCTTCTGCCGCGACATGCGCGACCAGGCGGACCGCTATCGCCGGCTCGCGGCGGCTCGGGTCTACCCGGCCCGGCAGGGGCCTGACGAGCACCGCGAAATCATGGACGCGGCCATCGACGGCGAGGTCGAGCGCACCGTCGAGCTGCTGCAGCGGCACTATCAGAAGACCCTGACCATCATCGAGACCGACTTCGCCGTCGCCGTCGACTGATACCGACGGTCATGGAATGATCGTCGGCATTCGATACGCGAATTTCGCATGCCCCTGACGCCTATGAGAAATTCGCGTTGCTTCAACGGCCCGAGGCGTCGGCATCCCGCGCCGTTGGTATGAGGCCGCGCACCGCGCGTCTGGCGCCGCCTTCGATCGTCCGTCTGCGATATCCGGCCCGGACCGGCGCCCGTCGTCGCTTCGGTGCGGTCGCTCGCCCACGTCTTTTCGCGACGAAAATTGGCGCACTCCAAAAATATCGATAAAATAGTTTGCGCGACCATATTCAGCGATATACCTTCCGGTCCGAGGCTGCCGCAGAGCCCGGAGAACCGGCGGGGCGCCTTGAGGAAACTGCCGAGGGAGCTGTTCCCATGTCGTTCATGTCCAGATTTATGGGTGCGATCGCAGGCGCCGTCCTGACCGTGACGGTTCCGGCCGCCGTGGCGGAAGCGCAGGCCGCCAAGGTCCAGGTTGCGCTCGGCGATACCGTGTCGGTCGAAACGCTCGCCTACATCGTGGCGCTCGAACGGGCCAAGGAGCGCGGCATCGACTATACGCTGACCTCCTTCGCCAAGGAGGACCTGGCGATCCAGGCCGTCGTCAACGGCCAGGCCGATCTCGGGATCGGCACGCCCTATGCGGTCATTCAGAAATCCAAGGCCCCGCTGAAGGGCATCTTCCAGGTGACGCGTCTGGTGTTCTTCGCGGTCGCCGACAAATCGCTCTACAAGACGTGGAAGGACCTCGACGGCCAGCCCTTCGTGTTCCACGCCCGCGGGACCGGGACCGAGGCGATCGGCAACATCCTGGCCGACCGGAACGGGATCAAGTTCGGCCAACGCTCCTATGTGGCCGGCTCCGAAAACCGCGTCGTCGCCATGCTGAACGGGCAGATCAAGGCGACCATCGTCGACCTCGCCAACAAGAACCTCCTGCTCGCCAAGAGCGCGGACAAGTTCCACGTCCTGCCCGGCCTCGACGAGAAGGCCAGCGACGAGATCCTGTTCGCGCGCACCGAGTGGCTCGCCAAGAACCAGGCCGCGGCCGACACGATCGTCGAGGAATTCGCCAAGGTCTGGCGCGAGATGGCGGCCGATCCGACCATGGTCGAAAAGGAGCGCGTCAAGCGAGGCCTGCTCAAGGATCTGCCGAAGGAACTGCTCGCCGACGTGGACAAGTACTATCGGCAGGCGGTCGACAACGGGGTCTTCGACAAGGCCGGCGGGTCGCCGCAGGCGGTCAAGCTCGACTTCGACTTCTACACCCAGGCCGGGCAGATGGCCGGGCCGGCGGCGGAGCTGAAGGTCGAGGAGTTCTGGGATTTCGGACCGCTCGAGCGCGCCCGCAAGAAGATGGGCGGCTGACCCGCCGGGCGCCGGCGCCGGGCTCCGCGGCGCGGCCTTCGGACCGGCGGCGCCGGTCCGGTGTCCGGCGCCGGATGATGCCCGGGCGGCAGGATGACCCTCAGATCGGCGCCTCCGCGCCGCCCCGCGGCGGGCGGACCAGACCCAGCCAGGGACGTTTCCTCATGATCGGGACCGGCATGAACAGCCTCTCGACGCCGCCTGCGACCGTGGCCCGGGCCGCCCGCTTCCGGCCGCTCGCCGCGCTCGTCCATCCCCTCACGCTCCGGGCGGTGTCCTTCGCCATCGCGCTACTGGCCTGGGAGATCGCCGGCCGCTGGCCGGTCAGCCCGTCCTTTCCACCCTTCTCGGAGACCGCCACGGCTTTCGTGGCCCTGCTGTCCGACGGCAGTCTGCTGCGTGCCTTCGGGGTGACGCTGACGCCGCTCGCCATCGGACTGGCGGTGTCCGGCGCCGTCGGGGTCGGCATCGGCGTGGCGATGGGGCTCGACGAACGGGTCGAGTGGTTCGGCGTGCCGATCTTCATCGTCCTGCAGGCCGCGCCCCTGGCGGCGCTGGTCCCGATCCTGGTGATGGCCTACGGCATCGGCCTGCTGACCAAGGTGTCGATCGTCTGCATCATGGCCATGCCGGTGATCGTGCTGAATTCCTTCAAGGCCGTGCGCCATGCCCCGCGCAGCCTGATCGAGATGGGCACCAGCTTTCTCGGCACGCGGGCGCAGATCATCCGCAAGATCATCCTGCCGGCCGCGACGCCGGTCATCTTCGCCGGACTGCGCCTCGGCGCGGCGGCCGGTTTCGTCGGAGCGGTGCTGGCCGAACTGCTCGTCACCCCCACCGGCATCGGCGACATCATCACCTACAACCAGTCGATCGCGGACTATCCGAAGATGTACGCGGCGATCGCGGCGATCATCATGGTGTCGGTCGGCTTCATCGAAATCCTGGGCTTCGTGGAGCAGCGCTTCCTGCGACCCGAGACGCGGAGGACCGCATGATCACGACGCTCCCGGCCGGCTCCGCCGGTATGCCTCCGAGCGCGCATCCGGGCCGTTTCGGTGACGGCATCCCGGCCGCCGCGGCGCCCGACGGCATCGTCGAGGTGCGCGGCATCTCCAAGACCTATGGTGGCGGCGTCGAAGCGCTCAACAATATCAGCCTGACCTTCCCGGAAGGCGCCTTGACCTCCCTGCTCGGCCCCTCCGGCTGCGGCAAGACCACGCTCCTGAAGATCATCGCGGGTCTCGTCGCCCCGACGGCCGGCGAAATCCTCGTCAAGGGTCGGCGCGTGACGGGGCCCGGGCCGGAGCGCAGCTTCGTGTTCCAGGATTTCGCCTTGATGCCCTGGGCGACCGTGCTGCGCAACGCCGCCTTCGGGCTCGAACTGCGCGGCGTGGCGCGGTCGGAGCGCGAGGCCGTCGCCGAGCGCTATATCGAGGCGGTCGGCCTCAAGGGCTTCGAGCACAAATATCCGCACGAACTGTCGGGCGGCATGCGCCAGCGCGTCGGCCTGGCGCGGGCGCTCGCGGTCAATGCCGACGTGGTCATGATGGACGAGCCCTTCTCGGCCGTCGACGAACAGACGCGCCGCCGCTTCCAGGAGGACCTGCTCCGTCTGGTCGCCCAGGAGCGCAAGACCTTCCTGTTCGTCACCCATTCGATCGAGGAGGCGGTCTATGTCTCCAACCGGATCGTGCTGCTGTCGCGGCGCCCGAGCCGCGTGCAGCGGATCATCGAGATCGACCTGCCGCGCGACGGCGATCCGGATCGCATCCGCCGGCACCCGGACTATCTCGATACGGTCGAGGATATCTGGCAGGGGCTGCGCCACTATGTCGAGTGAGGGCGAGACGTCATGCTGATCGGCGGCTACCGGATTCCTGCCATGGCGTCGCTCGTCGTCTGGGCGATCGTCTGGGAGATCGTCGGCCGGGCCGACCTCACCCTTCTGATCCCGCCCTTGTCGGCGACGCTGGTCCGTCTCGCCGAGATCGCCGGGACGGAGAGCTTCTGGGAGGCCGTCGGCATCACGGCGCGCACCTTTGCGGCCGGCAGTGCGGTGGCGATCCTGGTCGGCGTGCCGGTCGGCATCCTGATGGGCCGCGTGCCGCTTCTCGACCGGCTTCTGCTGCCCTGGGTCAACGTGTTCATTTCGGCCCCGCTCTCCGCGCTGGTGCCGGTGATCATGGCCATCTTCGGGTTCGGCGAGACCACGATCGTGCTGACGGTGGTGCTGTTCGCGATCTGGATCGTCATCCTGGACGCACGGGCCGGGACGCAATCGATCTCGCCGTCGCTGGTCGAGATGGCGCGCGTCTACGGGGCCAGCCGCTGGCAGGCCTTCTCGAAGATCTACGTCCTGTCCGCCCTTCCCGAGATCCTGACCGGCATCCGGCTGGGACTGCTGCGCGCCGTCAAGGGCGTGATCATCGGCCAGCTCCTGGTCTCGGTGGTCGGGTTCGGCCGCCTCTTCGAGATCTACTCGTCGAATTTCCTGATGGAGCACATGTGGGCCATGCTGATTGTGCTCTTCGGGCTCGCCTTCCTGATCGATACCCTGCTCGGTGCGATCGAGCGCCGGGTCGACTACTTCGCCGGATCCCGAAACTGAAGAAAAGGAACGTCTCTCGTGGGTTACGTCATTTCGCCCCCGTCCGTGGCCGCATTGCCCGTCGTCGGCTCCTCGGATCTCTTCCCCGTCCGGCGAATCTACTGCATCGGTCGCAACTACGCCGAACACGCCATCGAGATGGGCCATGACCCGAGCAAGGAACCGCCATTCTTCTTCCAGAAGAACCCCGACAATATCCTGCTCGAAGGTATCGACTTTCCCTATCCGCCGAAGTCCAAGGACGTCCATTTCGAGATCGAGCTGGTCGTCGCGCTGAAGAGCGGGGGCGCCAACATCCCGGTCGATCAGGCCCTCGACCATGTCTTCGGCTATGGGATCGGGCTCGACATGACCCGCCGCGACCTGCAGGGCGAGGCCAAGAAGCTCGGCCGCCCCTGGGAGATCGGCAAGGCGTTCGAACAGTCCGCGCCCTGCGGCCCGCTCCATCCGGTCGCGGCCGTGGGGCATCCGGCGGCGGGCGGGATCTGGCTCGATGTCAACGGCGAGCGCCGTCAGACCGGCGATCTGAACCAGATGATCTGGAAGGTGCCGGAGATGATCTCCTACCTGTCCGACTATTTCGTGCTCGCGCCGGGCGACCTGATCATGTCCGGCACCCCGGCCGGCGTCGGCGCGGTCAAGCCGGGCGACGCCCTGCACGGCCATGTCGACGGCGTCGGCGACTTCCGCGTCAAGGTCGCCTGACCGAGACCGGAACCGCCGACCGGATCGGCCGGGAGCTCCTGAAGGCCGGCGGCGTCGACCGCCGGTCATCGGCCCGCGACCGGCCGCCGGGCACGCCGTCGGAACCTCGCCCGACGAGACCGGCCGACGGCTCCGGCCGCAATCGTCCCGGCCTTCGACGAGAAGGCCCCTTTATCAAGCCGCCGCCTGCCCTAATGTAGCGCAGGTGCGCGTCTGCAACGGAGACAGAAGGGCGCGCCTTTTCGAGGAGGACCGTTCATGACCGATGTCCGGCTCGATCGCCGCCGCCTGATGGCCGTCGGTGGCTGCGCACTGGCCAGCGGGATGGCCGGACTTGTCCTGCCCGTCCGGGCGGCGGGCCTGGCGCCGACGCCGTCGATGGCTGGCGGGTCCAACAACTACCGGCCGGGCGCGCCGATCGTGGAGCGGATCGGCGGCGGCGGTTTCTGGATGACCGGCACCGTGCGCCGGGCCGGCGACGGCGCCCCGCTTGCCGGGCAGCGCATCCAGATCTGGGCCCATACGACGGAAGGCTACGAGAGCGACCAGCGCAGCCACGGTGCCACGCTCACCGACGCGAATGGCGTGTTCCGCCTCGAGATGCCGCAGATCGTGCCGGCCTTCGGCCAGCCGCACGGCCATCTCGCTTATGACGGCGGCCCCTATCGGACCGTCTTCCTGCGCCCGGTGATGCCGAGCTCGAAGGACAAGAGCCTCGAGGCGCATTTCGTTCTCGAGCCGGTGTGAGCGCTTTGGACCGAAGCGCAGCGACGCCGGCGCGGGTCTGGCTGATCTGGGTCGCCCTGGTGGTGGCGCTCGCCGTCCCGATCGCGGCCGCGGCGGCAAGCCCGCTCCTGGCCTGGCGGGGTCCCGTCTATATCGCTGCGGGATTCGCCGGCATCGCCGCGCTGGCGCTCCAACTCGTCCAGCCCCTGCTGGCGGGCGGCCATCTGCCCGGATTGTCGGCCTATCGCGGCCGCCGTCTGCATCGCTGGGTCGGCGCCCTTCTGGTTCTGGCGGTGGTGATCCACGTTGCCGGCCTGTGGATCACCAGCCCGCCGGATGTCGTCGACGCGCTGCTCTTCCGATCGCCGACGCCCTTCTCGAATTGGGGCGTGATCGCCATGGCGGCGGTCTTCGCGGTCGCGCTGCTGGCGCTCCTGCGCCGGCGACTGCGCATCGGCCCGCGCCTGTGGCGCATCGTCCATATGACGCTCGCGCTGGTGATCGTGCTGGGCAGCATCGTCCATGCCGTTTTGATCGAGGGGACGATGGAGACGATGTCGAAGGTCGCCCTGTGCGCCCTGGTCTTCGTGGCGACCGCCAAGGTCGTCGCGGATCTCAAGGGACGGGCGAAGCGTTCGGCGTCTCCATGAGTGCCGCCGGGCCAGGACCCCGGCAGCCGGGCCGCCCGGCATCGAACCCGACGCAACGGCCGCCGCTCAGGTCCCGCAGAAGGTCTGCAGCACCCGCTCGTGCGGTTCCGGTGCGCGCGCGAAGGCGTCCAACCCGTCCCGTTCGGTGAAAGGATCGGCGAGCGTCTCGACCAGACGGTGGAACGGTGCGAAGTCGTCCCGATCGACCGCGGCTTCGATGACCGCCTCGACCAGATGGTTGCGCGGAATGTAGATCGGATTGACCGCCCGCATCGCCGCCGCGCGCGCGGAACGGTCGCCGCCCTCGGCGTCCAGCCGCTCCAGCCAGCGCGGCGCCCAGAGGTCGAAGCGCGTCGGATCGACGAACAGGGCGCGGACGGCGTCCATCCGCGCCGGATCGGCCGCCGCATCGGCGAGCCGGCGGAAGGTCAGCGTGAAGTCGGCCTGCCCCTCGGCCATGCCCATCAGGAGATCGCGCGCAAGGGCGATATCGGCCTCCTGCGTCGTGGCAAGGCCGAGCTTGGCGCGCAGTCCGGCATGGTAGCGCTGTTCGAACCGGCCCGGAAACCGACCCAGGATGCCTTCGGCCGCCGCGATGGCCGCCGCCTCATCGTCGGCCAAAAGCGGCAGCAGGGTCTCGGCGAGCCGGGTCAGGTTCCACTGCAGGATGCGCGGCTGGTTGCCGAAGGCATAGCGGCCCTGCATGTCGATCGAGCTGAACACCGTCGCCGGATGGTAGGCGTCCATGAAGGCACAGGGGCCGTAGTCGATCGTCTCGCCGCAGACGGCCGTATTGTCGGTGTTGAGGACGCCGTGGATGAAGCCGATCAGGGACCAGCGGGCGACGAGGTCGGCCTGCGCGAAGGTGACCGCCTCCAGGAAGGCGCGGTAGGGATTGGCCGCTGCGGCGGCGTCCGGATAGTGCCGGGCGATGGCGTGGTCGGCCAGCGCGCGCACCCCGTCGCCGTCGCCGCGCGCGGCGAAGAACTGGAACGTGCCGACCCGGATGTGGCTCGACGCAACCCGCGTCAGGACGCCGCCCGGCAGCCATCGCTCGCGCCGGACCCGCTCGCCCGTCGCGACCGCCGCCAGCGAACGCGTCGTCGGCACGCCGAGCGCCGCCATGGCTTCGCTGACGACATATTCCCGCAGCACCGGGCCGAGCGCCGCACGCCCGTCGCCCTGGCGGGAGAACGGCGTCGAGCCCGAACCCTTGAGCTGGATGTCGCGTCGCCGGCCGTGCCGGTCGACCACTTCGCCGAGCAGGATGGCGCGGCCGTCGCCGAGCTGCGGGACGAACTGGCCGAACTGGTGGCCCGCATAGGCCATCGAGATCGGCTCGGACTGCGGATCGATCCGGTTGCCGGCCAGCACCGCCACGCCTTCGGGCTCCGAAAGCCGGTCGGCGTCGAGGCCGAGGTCGTCGGCGAGCGCACGGTTCAGCCGGATCAGCCGGGGCTGTGCCACCGGCGTCGGGTTCACGCGCGCGAAGAAGCGATCGGGCAGACGGGCATAGCTGTTGTCGAATGCGATGGTCACGGGGCCGGCCTCGGTGTCGCCAGCCGCAACGGGATCGCCCCGCGGTTGGTCGCCCGCCTAAGATCGGGCGAAGGCCCGCCCGCGGCAAGGTCGCGGCGCGCCGAAAGCGCGCCGCGCCGCCCCGTCGGCATCGCGGCGTCGGTCGATAGGGACCGGCTTCAGATCGCGCTTTTGGAGAAGGCCGCGATCTTCTCCTTCAGCAGCACCGCCGTCTCGGTCACCCGGTCGGCGCCCTCGGAGACCGACTTGGCGGCGGTCCCGGCTTGGATCGCCTCATGGGCGACCGAGGCGATGGTGCGGGTCACCTCCGCGGCGACGCCGCGCTGCTGCTCGGAGGCGGCCGCAACCGCATTGGTGAGTTCTCCGACGCTGCGAATGCCGGCCAGCACCAGATCGACGGCATCGACGGTGTCGCCGGTTCCCTCCTGGACCTTCGTGATTCGTGCGGCGATGTCGGCGGTCGCCCGCGACGTCTGATCCGACAGGGCTTTGACTTCCGCGGCGACCACGGCGAAGCCCCGGCCGGCCTCGCCGGCGCGCGCGGCCTCGATGGTTGCGTTGAGGGCCAGCAGCTTGGTCTGCGCCGCAATGCCGTCGATCAGGTTCACGACCTCGCCGATCCCGCCGACGATCTGGGCAAGCCCGCCGATGCGGGCGCGCGCGTCGGTCGCAGCTTCCTCCATCTTCATGGCGCGGCCTGCGGTGGCGGAGGTGCGCTCGGCGACCTCCCCGATCGCGGCAGCCTGTTCCTCGGAGGCGGCCGCGACCGCCTGGGCCATGCTGCCGACCTTCTCGGCGTTGCCGGCCAGCTGGCTCGCCGCCGAGCCGAGGTCGACGGCGATCTTATTCAGGTCGTTGGTGACGCGTCCGACATCCGCAGACATCTGCGACCGGTCGGTGACGATCGACCAGACGATCAGCGGCCGGTGATTGACCAGCGAAGCCTCCAGGTCGAGCACCTCGGGTCCGACCCGGATCTCGGCCCGGTGCGGCATCCGCTTCGGATCGTTGACCATCGACCTCTGATGCTCGGGGCGCTTGTGAAAGACGTCGATCGACGTGCCGATCAGCTGGTCGGCCTTGACCGGCAGGTAGCGTTCGATGCGGCGCAGCGTCTCGATCGAGGTGGTATTCGCATAGTCGATCAGGAATGTCTTCGGATCGCAGGTGATCACGTTGACCGGCAGCTGATCGAGAATCCCGAGCAGAAGCCGCGCCCGCTCCTCGGCCAGGATCTGTTCGGTGACGTTCGCCGCGACCTTGACGACGCCCTCCACGGCGCCGTTGCGCGCCCGCTTCGGCGCATAGGTGGCCTGGAGCCAGAGCACCTTGCCGTCCTTGTTGCGGCGCTCGAACCTGCCGGTCTGCCTCTCGCCGCGCCTGAGCGCGGCCCAGAACATCTGATAGCCTTCCGAGCGGGCGTAGTTCGGATCGACCAGCAGCGAATGGTGGCGCCCCTTCAGTTCGCCGACCGCATATCCGCTGGCGGCACAGAAATTCGGGTTGGCGTCCACGATGGTGCCGTCGGCGAGGAACTCGATGACGCCTTGGGAATTTTCAACGGCCTCGGAGAGCGCCTTCAATCGCTGGGTATTGCCGCCAAACTCGAACATGATCGTTTTCCTGACATTGCAGACGTCAAGAACAACGCGTTTCATTTGAGAATCGGTTAAATCGATAATATGCGAAACGATTTGGGTACTAGAGAATTGATTTCTGACGGCAGTCTGACAATAATCGACCTCCAAGATACCTAAATGGAAATACCAGGTTCGCGTTTTCGGATTCGGGAACCAAAACAATTTGGATGCCTGAAACGGCCGATGTTGTATTCTCTCCGAATAAGCCCTTTGGATGGTATGTATTCCATTCAATGGAGGTTCATTTCGTGAAATCGGTATACGATGTCCGCCAAAATCTTGCATTGCCAACAGGGCTGAACGACAACTATTGCGTCATTTATTCATGCATAATTCTGCAAGTCATGACCGGCCTTGACCGACATGCGGCCGCGCAGGCTTCCGGGCTGCAGCCGCCCGCCAGGTCGCAATCGCCCGCGCATTCGGACCGTCGAAGGAACAGCCCGACCCCGCGGATGGGGATCGCCGGATCGGGGGTTTGGCACGGCCGGCCGTCGGCCCACCATCCGGCACTTCCGCCACAGCTGGCTGCCGGGTGAAGCGCACGGGGTCGGCCGGGTGCTGTACGGGAGAGCCCCGGCTGTCGGCGTCATTCCGGCAGGGTGTTCAACGGCGCACCGGCGAGGGCATCCCGCATGGTCTGCGCCACAAGGAGGATCGGGACCGCGAGCGCCGCTCCCATCGGACCCCACATCCAGCTCCAGAATACGATCGCAACGAAGACCATGAACGGATTGATCTCGAAGCGACGGCCCAGAATCGACGGAATGACGGCGTTCTCGCTGATGACATGGACGATCGTGAAGCCGATCGCCGGCCAGAGCGCGGTCACGATTCCCTGATGGGTCAGAAGGCCGGCCGATGCCAATGCGGCAGCGACGATCGCCGCGCCCAGGAAGGGGATGAAGCTGAGCAGGAAGGCGATGACGCCCCAGAGAACCGGGTTCGCGAGGCCCGAACTCCAGGCGATCGCGGCGGTCGCCGCGCCGACGGCGAGATAGATCAGCGAGGTGGTGCCGAAATAGGTCGCCAGGGTCGCCTCGGCGGCATTGAACACCCGGATCACCGTCAACCGGCGATCGCGATCCCCGAAGGCGAGGATCGCCTTTCGGCGCAACGCGGCCCGGCCGGCGACGAAGAAGGCGAGCGTCGCGAGGAACACCAGCACCTCCCCGAAGGCCGGCGTGAGACCGCCGAGAAAGCCGGTGACGGCGCTCATGTCGACCGCGGATGCCAGCCGGCCGAGACTGCCCTCGCCCTGGCCGCCGGGCTGGACCGAGCGCTCGGCCATCAGCGCGTGCAGTCCGTCGAAATAGCCGATGACCGGTCCGGCAAGCTTCTCGATGCGCCGGGTCAGATCGGGGATGCGATCGACGATGCTGCCGATCGCGTCGGCCACCGAGTTGCCGAGCACGAACAGCCCGACGCTCGTCGCCGCAACGAGAACCATGCCGGCGACCACCGGCGGCACGCCGATCCGCTGGGCGCGGTCGCCGATATGGGCGAGCACCGATCCGAGGATCACCGCGGCGGTCATCGGGACGGCGATCGCCGCAGCCGAGCGCAGGGCGACCAGCAACGCAAGGACGAACAGACCGACGATGGCGGGTTCGCTCCAGGAGCGCCAGGCGCTGAGCGGCAAGGGCGGCGGCTCCAAGGGGCCGGGCACCGTCGTGGCGGCCGGGACGGGACGCTCTGGTCTGTTCAAGGGGCCGTCTCCGCCAACAGGGGATCGCCGGACCGTCACCGGTCCGCTGCGGCCTCAATGCGTCAGGGCCCGATCCGTTCCATCCCGTTTTCGGGGTCGTGGCATGAGGCCTCGTCATGGCATGGCGGCCGGATCGGACGGAACCTCGGCGACGCTCGACGGTTGTCCCTCCGAACCCCGAGGCGAAACAACGACGCGCCTTCGTGGCGACCGTTCCGCCTCAATCTTCGAAAGGAAGAGAGCATGAACCAGAAAGTCAGCGACACCTTCTCCCTGGTCGACCATATCGGTTCCAGCGCGAAGGGCACCGCGGCGGATATCGGCGCGGCCAAGGACACCGTCGCGGCCAATGCCGACGCCGTGATGGCTTCGGCCAAGGACGTGCTCGCGGAGATGCGCCGTCTGGTCGAGACCTTCGCCGAAGCGACCGGCGAGAAGGCCGCGGAGGCGGCGGGTGCCGTCGCAGGTGCCGGTGCCGCCACCGCCGACAAGGTCGGCGCCCTCGCCCATGACGCAGGCGTGTTCGGCCGGAACTCCCTGGAGAGCGTCACCGATGCCGTCTCCAAGCGGCCGCTCACGGCGATCGCCGTTGCGGCCGGCGTCGGTCTGCTCCTCGGCATGATGTCGCGGCCGGGAGCCGGTCGATGACAATCGCCCGCCTGTTCGGACTGGATTTCGATCTGGTCCGACGCCGCGGGATGGTGGTCACGATCGCGGCGGCCGTGGCCGGTCTGGCCCTGGTCGTCGTGGTGATCTTCACGGCCATGGCCGTGCAGATCACACTCGCCCGCCATGTCTCGCCCGAGGCGGCGGCGCTGATCGTCGCCGCCGTCGCCGCATTGGTGGCGGTCGTCGCCGTCGTGACCCTGACCGTGATGGTCCGGCGGACCCGGCGCGAAATCGGCAGCGCGGTCGCGGCGAGCACCATCGTCTCGCTCGCCCCGACCGCCTTTTCGCTCGCCCGACGCCACACCCGGCTCGCCGCCATGGTGACGGCGGCCGGCGTCGGCTTCTGGCTGGCCCGTCGCGGCAAGTGAACCCGGGGGTCGGTGAGCCCCCGGCCGGCACCCGGCCGCGTCGGACCGTTCTCCCGCTCAGGGCGTCGGGATCAGCTTGGTGACTTCGGTCGCCATGTCGGCGAGCACGGCTTCCGGGGTCGCCTTCTGCTCGGCGATGCGGGCGAGCTGGTCGACCATCACCTGGGTGACGCGCACCGAGTTCTGACCCGGGAAGGCGTACCACGGGATCATCAGCGGCACCTGCTTGGTCGCGGCGACGAAGAGCGGGTTCTGCTTGTAGAAGTCGCCGAGATATTCCGGATTGTCGATCGCGATCTGGTTGGTCGGCACGTAGCCGGTGTTCTTGACCATCAGGCTGGTGCCCTCGGCCGAGGTCGCGAATTTGACGAACTCCCAGGCGGCGCGCTGGCGGTTCGGATCCTTGGCGGTGATCATGGCGCCGGCGCCGCCGGTCGGCAGGCGGCCCTTGACCGGGTCGATCACCGGCATGACCGTCGTGCGCAGCGTGAAGTTGGCGCCGACCGACTGCGAGATGGCGCGCACCTGCGCGGTGGTGCGGAACATCATGCCGAGCTTGCCGGCCGCGAAGGCCTGCAGGTCCTGGGTCGAGCTCGCGGAGGCCGCGAGGTTCGGCATCCGGCCTTCCTTGACCATCCGGTCGAGCAGCTTCAGCGCGGCGAGCCCTTCCGGACCGTTGAAGGCGACCGCCTTCTCGTCGGTCGTCAGCATGCGGCCGCCATAGCCGTAGAGCAGCGCGGAGAACATCCAGTCGTCGCCCGGCCAGCGGAAGAACATGCCGTTGATGCCGTCGCCGAGGCCGGCGATCTTGGCGGAGAGCGCGATGGCGTCGTCCCAAGTCTTCGGGAAGGCCTCCGGATCGGCGCCGACGCGCTTCAGGAGATCGGCATTGTAGTAGGAGATCGGGTTGGAGGTGGCGAAGGCGAGGCCGGCCTGGCTGCCGCCGTGGAAGCCGAGGCCGAGCAGCGGCGCCGAATAGCCGAGGCGGGCCGGATCGCCCTCGTCCTTGAGCAGGCCGCGCAGGTCGAGCGCGATGCCGCGTTCGGCGAACAGGCGCAGGCGGTTGAGACCCTGGAAGGACACGTCGGGCAGCTGGCCGGTGGCAGCCTGGCGCAGGATCAGCTGGGCGCCGTCCTCGTAGGTCGGGGTCGGGTTGACATAGCTGACGCGGATTGCCGACTGGCGGGCGTTGAAGGCCGCCGCGATGGCCTCCTGGGCATCCTTGAAGATCGCCGGCATCGAATAGTGCACGACGAGATCGACGCCGGCCGCGCGGACGATGCCCGGCATGGCGAGCGTCGCGGCAGCCCCGCCGGCGAGGCCGAGCGCTCCGCGCCGGCTGATCGAGAGGTCGAGTGTCATCGGTCGGTCTCCTTGAAGGCGAAGGCGCCCGCCGGTCATCCCTTGAGACCGGTCATGGTGATGCCTTCGATGAAGCGGCGCTGGGCGAACAGGAAGGCGGCGACGAGCGGGGCGGTCATCACCACGGCGGAAGCCATCAGGGCGCCGAAATCCGCACCCGCCTCCTGGTTCTTGAAGTAGAGGACGCCGAGAGCCGGCGTCGCCAGGTCGCCCTGCGAGATCACGATCAGCGGCCAGAACAGGTCGTTCCAGTGCGCCACGACCGAGAAGATCGCGAAGGCGGTGGCGGCCGGCCAGGCATTGGGCAGGACGATGCGCCAGACGATCGAAAGGTCGCTCAGGCCGTCGAGCCGCGCCGCCTGGATCATCTCGTCCGGCATGCTGCGGAAGAACTGCCGGAACAGGAAGATCGCGAAGACCGAGATGGTGAAGGGCGCAATCAGCGCCGCATAGCTGTTGAGCAGCCCCGCCTTGGCGAGCGCGATATAGATCGGGATCGCCGGAACATGGGCCGGCACCATCAGGCCGAGCATGACGAAGCCGAACAGGACGTTGCGGCCGCGGAAGTCGAGCTTGGCGAGCGCGAAGGCGGCCGGCACCGCAAAGGCGATCTGGAAGACCAGGATGCCGGCGCAGACGATGACGCCGTTGGCGAGATAGCGCCCGACCGGCACCTCGGCGAAGACGCGGCCGTAGTTTTCGAGCCCGTGGAAGCGCTGCGGCAGCAGCGCCAGCGAGGCGCGGAACACCTCGTCCGGCGGCTTCATCGACACGGCGAGCATCCAGACGAAGGGTGCGACGAAGATCGCGGCGAGCAGCGTCAGGACGACGAGGCGCGGCAGATCGGCGAGGAGCGGGCGGTCGTCGGTCATGGCGTCACCCGTAATGGACGCGACGGTCGATCAGCCGGTTCTGCACCAGCATCAGGACCGTGACGGCGACCAAGAACAGAAGCGTGATGGCGGCCGAGTAGCCCATCCGGAAGAACGAAAAGCCTTCCGTGTACATGGTGAAGAGGATCACCTCGGACGCCTTGTTGGGGCCGCCCTGGGTCAGCGTCGCGACGGTGTCGAACACCCGGATCGCCCGGACCGTGGTGATGATCACGACGAACAGCGTCGTCGGCCCGAGCATCGGCCAGGTCACCGTGACGAAGCGGTCCCAGGCGGATTTGACGCCGTCCATCTCGGCCGCCGCATAGAGATCGCGCGGGATCGCGGTCAGCCCGGCCAGGAACAGCACCAGGTTGAAGCCGGCATTCTCCCAGATGCCGATCAGGCCGAGCGACAAGAGCACCGTGCCGGAATCGCCGAGCCAGTTGGCGCCGTCGATCCCGACCGCGCGCAGCAGCGCGTTGAGCGGGCCGATGGTCGGATGCAGGATGTAGGACCATGCGGTCGCCATCGCGACGGTCAGCGAAACGACGGGGAGGAAGAACAGCGCCCGGAACAGCGCACGGCCGCGCCGGCCGCCCTCGATCAGGAGCGCGATCGCGAGCCCCAGCGCGACCGAGACGGGCGCCACGAACAGGACATACAGCGCCGTGTTGGCGACCGAGCGCAGGAAGCCGCGGTCGGCCATCAGTTCGGTGAAGTTGCCGAGCCCGACCCAGCGGAAGCCCGGAGCGCCGAGTTCGTAGTCGGTGAAGGCGAGCACGACCAGCGCCAGGCTCGGCACCAGGATCATCGCCACATAGGCGAGCGTCGCCGGCGCGGCCAGCAGCCAGGCGACGGCCGTCTCGCCGGCATGCCGGCGCGCGGGTGCGGCGCGGGTCTGCGCGATCGTCGCCGCCTCAGCCATGAACGCGGGCTCCCGCCGGCATGGGGGCTGTCGGCACGGCCGCAACGCGGGCCTCGTCGGCGCCGAACAGCAGGCCGCGCCCGGGTGCGGCGACGAAGCCGACCACGCCGTCGGCCGGCAGGCGGTTGCGGTCCTCCGGCGCGATGCGCGCCACCACGTCCTCGCCGGTCGCCGTCAGGCGCGCATGGACCAGGAGCGCCTCGCCCAGGAACTCGACATGCTCCACCCTGGCGGCGAGCCCGCGACCCTGCATCAGGGGGGCCGGCGCCAGGACGAGATGCTCCGGTCGGAGCGCATAGACATGGGCGCCGCGCGCCGACGCGGCGAGACCCATGGCCTGCCCGGCGACGCGGACCAGGCCGTCGGCCCCGATCTCGGCGGCGAGCGTGTTGATGCGCGGCGAACCGATGAAGCGGGCGACGCGCAGGTCGCGCGGATCGTCGTAGACGGCGGTCGGGTTCGCCACCTGCAGGATGCGGCCGGCCATCATCACCGCGACCCGGTCCGACATGGTCAGCGCCTCGGCCTGGTCATGCGTCACGTAGATGGTCGAGGCGCCGGCGCGCCGGTGCAGGTCGACGATCTCCTTGCGGGTCTGCACCCGCAGGGCCGCGTCCAGATTGGACAGCGGTTCGTCCATCAGGAACACGTCCGGCCGGCGCACGATGGCGCGGCCGAGGGCGACGCGCTGGCGCTGGCCACCCGACAATTGAGCCGGCTTACGATCGAGCAAGTGGCCAAGACCCAGGCTTTCGGCCGTCGCGATCACGTCGGCCTCGATCCCGGCGAGCGCCGCGCGGGTGCCGGGCCAGGCGCGGCCGACCAGAGGCAGCCGCTGGCGCGCGCCGAGCCGCCGCATGACCAGCGGCAGGGCGATGTTCTGGCGCGCGGTCATGTGCGGATAGAGCGCGTAGGACTGGAACACCATGGCGACGTTGCGGTCCGCGCCGCGCAGGCCGGTGACATCGCGGCCGGCGATCGAAACCGTGCCGCCTTCGGCCCGTTCCAGGCCGGCGACGATGCGCATCAGCGTGGTCTTGCCGCACCCCGAAGGCCCGACCAGGGAGACGAACTCGCCGGGCGACAGGTCCAGCGAGACGTCGTCGACGGCCCGGACGGCGCCGAACCGTTTGTGCAGCGATGCGATGGTGACGCCTGCCAACTTCCCGCTCCCGATCGGACAAGACCGGCCAGCCATACGGTCGGGACATGACAGGGCGGCGAAGCGGACGCGTCATTCCGGTGACAGGCGCGCCGGCGGCCGTCACGCGGCCGACATGGGGCGGCGGTAGCGGAACGCCCGATCACTCCCGGGGCGCGCCATGACCGATTTCCGCATCGTCCAGATCTCCGACACGCATCTCTCGCCGTCGAAGCCCTTCTTCAACGCCAATTTCGACCGGGTCGCCGACTGGCTGCGCCAGGAACGGCCCGATGCGGTGTTCCATACCGGCGACATCGCGCTCGACGGTGCCGACCGCGACGAGGATCTCGCCTTCGCCCGCGCCGCCCATGACGGTCTCGGTCTGGAAACGGCCTTCGTGCCGGGCAACCACGATGTCGGCAACAATGCCGAGCCCGGCGAGGTCGTCCACCAGGGCGTCGACGCGACCCGCCTCGACCGCTACCAAAGCGTCTTCGGTGCCGACCGGTGGATCCGCGACATCGGGGCTTGGCGCTTCGTCGGGCTGAACTCGGCCCTGTTCGGCTCGGGCCTGGACGAAGAGGCGGCCCAGGAGGCGTTCCTGGCCGAGGCGCTCGCCGCCGGCCCCGGTCGGCCGGTCGCCCTCGTGCTGCACAAGCCGTTGTTCCTGGACGAACCCGACGAGGCGGCCGAGACCGGCTACTGGTACGCGCCGCGCGGCGCGCGCCGTCGGCTGGTCGACCTGATCGGCTCCGCCGATGTTCGCCTCGTCATGTCAGGCCACATCCACCAGCAGCGCATCCGGCTGTGGCGCTCGACCGCCATGGTCTGGGCCCCGGCGGTCGCCTTCGTGGTGCCGGACTGGAACCACGAGCGCCTCGGCGAGAAACAGTGCGGCGTGGTCGACTACCGCTTCTCCGGCGACCGCGTCTCCGTGCGCACCGTCCGCGTGCCGGGCACGGTCGATCACGATCTCGGCGACTTCGAAGACGCCTACGGGCCCTTGCCGCGCACCAACTGAGCGCGTCGGCGCCGATGGGCTGCGCGACCCCGGCTGACGGCGCCGGCGCGGTCGGGCGGCCCCGTCAGTTCGGCGCCGAAAGGCGCCATTCCTGCAGCACGGTCCATTGCGCGATCGGAATCGTGTCGGCCGAGCGGACGACCGCGATCCGGTCGAACCGGATCGGCCGGTCGGCCCAGCCGGCCTGCATGTGCGCCTGCGCGGTGTCGCGGGCCGGACCGGGCGGCACGCCGTAGGCGAGCGACACATGCGGCAGGAACGGATGCGCCGGATCCGCTCCGGCGGCGGTCCGGACGGCGGCATGCAGCGCGGTGAGGGCATCGGTCGCGGCCAGGCGGACATAGAAGGCCCGGAAATAGGCGGCTCCGGTCTCGACGGCGACGACCGGAAGGGTCAGCGCCGGATGCCCGCCGGCAACCGCGCCGATCCGCGACGCCAGGCCCGCCGCATCGATCGGAAGGTCGCCGGCAAGCGTCGCGTGGGGCCGGTAGCGCGGCGTGCCGAAGCGCCGCGACAGCGTCTCGACCTCGGCCGACAGCCGGCTCTCCTCTTCGGGCACCGCCAATAGCCAGACGGAATGCAGGGACGTGGTTTCGGTCATGACGCCCCTCAGCTGGTCGCGCGGACGACGAGATGCGGTTCGATCCGGATCCGCTGCGCCGGCGCGGACGGATCCGCGACCCGTCGGTCGAGCAGATCGCAGATGGCCGCGATGCGCCGGTCGAGCGGGCTGGCGACGGTGGTCAGCCCGATCAGCGGCCAGGCCGCCGGTGCGGTATCGTCGAATCCGGTGACGGCGATGTCGCGCGGGACGGCGAGGGCGGTTTCGGCGCGCAGCAGGTTGAGAACCCCGAAGGCGATCGCATCGTTGCCGCAGACCACGGCATCCGGAGGCACCGGCCCTTCGAGCAGACGGCGCATGCCGTCCACGCCGCCGGGCTCGGTGAAATCGGTATGCACGATGCCGGCGGGTGCCAGTCCGTGGCCGGCGAGCGCCGTCCCGAAGGCCTCGGCGCGCTCGCGGGCGCTGGCGAGGCTTGCCGGTCCGGAAATGCAGGCGAGCCGGCGCCGTCCGCGTCCGACCAGGTGATCGACCACCAGCGCCATGCCGCGTCCGCCGTCGGAGGAGACCGCATCGGCATCGGGCAGGGCGGAGGCCGGGCCGGCCAGGATCACCGGTCCCATCGCCCGCACCGCCGCGATCGCGTCGACATCCAGGCTGCCGGCGGCGACGATCGTGCAGGCGACGGGATATTCGGAAGCCTGCGCCAGCGCCTCGACGGCATCGCCGCCCGCGCCGACATGGACATAGAGCGTGCGCCAGCCGCGCGTCTGCAGCTCGTTCAGAAGCCGGTCGAAGAAGACCGCATAATAGTAGTTGTCGATGAAGCCGGCCACGAAGGCGACGAGTTCGGAGCGGTCGCGGTTGAGCTGGCGCGCGAAGGCATTCGGCCGGTAGCCGAGCGTCCGGGCCGTGGCGATGACGCGGTCGCGGACGGCGTCCGATACGCTCGCGCCCGGCGTGAAGCTGCGCGAGACAGCGACCCGCGAGACGCCCGCCACCCGCGCCACGTCCGCGGCGGTGATCCGGCGGCCCCGCCCTCTCTGCCCATCCGTTCCGTCTTCGCTCAACCCGAGACCTCCCGACGACCGCGCCCTTGCGGCTGCCGGCTGCGGCCGGCCAACGCGCCTTCGCCGCATATGTACACGTGTTCATGTCACTGTCGTGTTGGCCTGCTAGCCCCCTGAGGGTGACCGGCAGGACCGCCGGTCGGCGGAGGAACCGATGCCGCAGCAGGGGACGGCGGTTGCCATCGAGGGGCTTGAGGTCGGCTATGGCCGCACCCCGGTGCTCGACGGCATCGATCTGGCCATCGAACCGGGCAGCTTCGTCGCGCTGCTCGGCGCGTCGGGCTGCGGCAAGACCACGCTGCTCCGGTCGATCGCCGGTTTCATCGAGCCGCGCGCCGGGCGCATCCTGATCGGCGGGCGCGACGTGACCGGCACGGGTCCGGAACGGCGCGGCACCGCGATGATGTTCCAGTCCTACGCGTTGTGGCCGCACATGTCGGTCGCGCGCAATATCGGCTACGGGTTGAAGCTGCGCGGCTGGCCGCGCGCCGACATCGCGCGGCGGGTCGACGAGATCCTGGCGCTGGTCGAAATGTCGGGTTTCGGCGGCCGGTCCGTGACGACCCTGTCGGGCGGGCAGCGCCAGCGCGTCGCGCTCGGCCGCGCCTTGGCGGTGCATCCCCCGGTCCTGCTCCTCGACGAGCCGCTGTCCAATCTCGATGCCAAGATCCGCCTGACCATGCGGCACGAAATCCGCGCGCTGCAGCGGCGCATCGGCTTCACCGCGATCCACGTCACCCACGACCAGGAGGAGGCGATGGTGATGGCCGACCGGCTCGTCATCCTCGAGGCCGGGCGCATCGTGCAGGACGGCCGGCCGGAGGACGTCTACCGGCGTCCGAACTCGCCGACCGTGGCGTCGTTCCTCGGCGCCGACAACGTGATCGAAGCGGAGGCGCGGCGCGACGGAACGGATCTCGTTCTCATCCTGGCCGGCGGCATCCGCGCCCGCATCGCCGGCACGCCGTCCGTCGAGGGGCCGTGCCTGCTGCATTTCCGCGCCAATGCGGTCACGCTCGCGGCTCGGGAGGGCAGGGGCGACTGCCTCGCCATTCCGGGTCGCATCGAACAGTCGAGCTATCCGGGCGGCCGCTACCGATACCAGGTCGGCACGCCCGTCGGCCGCTTCTTCGTCGACGACGCCTACCGGCTCGACGACGGCGCCACCGTCACCATCGCCATTCCGGCACCGTCGCTGCACGTCTTCGCCCGGCCCCTGCCGGGCGTGCCGGCGACCCGCGCCGCCTGAACCCAGCGCAAGGAGAGTTCCCCATGCTCGTTCGTCTGACTTTCGGCAGCCTTCTGTCGGCCGCGACCCTGATCCTGGCCGGCCCCGCCGGCGCCGAGACGCTGAATGTCGCCACCGCCGGCGACCAGAACATGGTCGACTACGTCAAGGACTATCTCGGACCGATGTTCGAGAAGACCCATCCGGGCGTGAAGGTCGTGGCCGTCGGCACCGGCCCCGGCGATGCCGGCTCGCAGAAGATCTACGAGAAGCTGTCCGCCCAGAAGCAGGCCGGTGCGGCCGCCTGGGACTTCGACGTGGTCGTCGCCCATCAGAAGATGGCCGGCCAGATGGTCAAGGAAGGCCTGCTCGACAAGTATCGCGCCGGCATCCCGACCGGCGCCCTGGTCACCCGCGATACCGCCGAGAACGCGCTCGGCGCCGATGTCGGCGGCTTCGTCATGCCGATGTTCCATTCCCAAACGGCGATCGCCTACAATGCCGACATGGTCAAGACGCCGCCGGCCAGCTACTCCGAGCTGGTCGAATGGGTGAAGAAGAACCCGAAGCAGTTCGGCTACAACGGCATCAAGGGCGGCATGTCGGGCGTCGCCTTCGTGACCGGCTGGATCTATGCCTTCGGCGGCAATACCGACCGGCTCCTGAAGGGTCCGTATGACGAGACCACCAAGGCCGCCTGGGACAAGGCGCTGGCGGACCTCAAGGACTTCAACCGCAACGCGGTCATCACGCCCGGCAATGCCGGCACGCTCGACATGCTCAACCGCGGCGAGATCGCCATGGGGCCGGTCTGGGTCGACATGTTCTACAGCTGGCAGGCCGAGGGCAAGCTGCCGCCGTCGATGAAGCTGAAGCTGGTCGCCCCGGGCATGCCCGGACAGCCGATGTACTATGCCATCCCGGCCAAGGCGCCGCAGACCAAGCTCGCCGCCGAGTTCATCGCGCTCGCGACCAGCCCGGCAGTCCAGGCCGAAGGCATCGTCAAGCGCTTCAACTGGTATCCGGGCATCGACGCCCAGCATCTGCAGGGCAAGCTCGAGCCGGCGACCTGGCAGAAGCTGTTCGCCGACATCACGCCCGAGGATCTGTCGAGCAAGGGCAAGCCGTTCCCGATCGCGCCCTACTTCAACGACATCCTCGAGAGCTATGAGAAGAAGGTGGCCAACTGACGAGAGGATCCGGTGGACGCAACCCGTCCACCGGGCTCCCCATGGATCGAGAGCGCCCCTCCCTCGCCGGATTCCTCCTCGTCGCGCCGGCCCTCGCCATGGTCGGCGCCCTGTTCCTCTATCCGCTCGGCTATTCCCTGTCGGCCGCCTTCACCGGACCGGACGGACGGCCGACGCTCGCCCATTTCGGCAAGGCCTTCGAGCTCTATTCCGGCGATATCCTGTTCACGATCTTCATCGTCGTCGTCTCGACCGCGGCGACCGCCGCGGTGGCGATCGCCATCGCCGGCATCCTGGTCCTCGGCCGGCCCGGCCGCGCCGTCGCGCTGCTCGGCTGGCTCTACCGCTTCCCGCTCTTCATTCCCTTCATCGTCGCCGGCCAGTGCATGCGCACCTTCCTCGCCAAGAACGGCCTGATGAACAACAGCCTCGTCGCGCTGGGGCTGATCGATCCCGGCCAGGGCGCGAGCCTGCTCGACTGGCGCGGCATCGTCATCACCTTCGTCTGGAAGCAGGTGCCCTTCGTCACGCTGCTCCTGGCCGGCGCCATGGCGGCGCTCGACCGGGCCACGATCGATGCCGCCCGCAATCTCGGCGCCGGCCGGGTCCGCACGCTGTTCGATGTCGTGCTGCCCCAGGTGATGCCGAACCTGACCGTGGCCTTGACCTTGTCCTTCGTGACGATGCTGTCCGTCCTGTCGGTACCGATGATGGTCGCCGGCTCGCAGCCGACCATGCTGACCGTCGACATGGCCTTCCGCATCAACGCCTATGGCGACTACGCCACCGCCAACGCCCTCGGGGTGCTGTCCTATGCGATGACGGCCGCGGCCGCCTTCCTCTATCTGCGCCACGGCCTCCGGACCGGTGTTCTGCGATGACGACGGGTGCCAACGCGATCGCCGGTCCGCGCGTCCGGTCCCTGGCGGCGTCGACCGCAGGCGCTGCGCTGCGCGGCCTCGCGCTCGGCGTCTTCGCCTTCGCGATCCTCGGGCCGCTCGCCAATCTGGTCCTGTGGTCGGTCGCCGAGCGCTGGTACACGCCCTTCAAGCTGCCGGTCGTCTACGGATTTCGGTACTGGGAGGCGGTCTTCCGTCCGACCGGCGACGCCATGGCGTCGCTCGGCACCTCGATCGAGATCGCCCTCCTGACGGTGGTCTTCGCTTTCGCGCTGTCGATCCCGGCCGGCTACGCGCTCGGCCGGCTGCGCCTGCCCGGCCGCGTCCTTCTCCTGATCCTGTTCATGCTGCCGCAGGCCTTCCCGTCCGTGGCGATCTACATGAACGTGGCGCGCATCTTCTACACCTTCGGCTGGACCGGAACGGTGGCCGGCGTGGTCGCGGTGCATACGGTGCACGGTCTGGTCTATTCGGTCTGGATCGCGGCGGCGGCCTTCGCGGCGATCGACCGCGATCTCGAACTGGCCGCCCGCAATCTCGGCGCGTCGGCCTGGAGGACCTTCCTGACCGTCACGCTGCCGCTGGCCACGCCCGGCCTGATGGCCAGCGCCGTGTTCATCTTCCTGGAATCGCTCGACGAATTCACCGGAACCTTCTTCGTCGGCGTGCCGCAGGTCAGCACGCTGCCCCTGCTGCTCTACAATGCGAGCATGGGCGGCAACTACCAGATCGCCTCGATCACCGCCCTGATCCTGCTCGTGCCCTCGATCCTGTTCATGCTGGTCATCGAGCGCTTCCTGAACCCGCAGGTGCTCAGCCGGATCGGCCGTTGAGCGCCCCGGCTTCGCCCGCGGGCGGTTCGGCGGCGCGTTCTGCCGGCGGGCGGCCCGGACCCTCCACGGCTTGCCGGTAGGCGCTGGGGCTGACCCCGGTGCGCTGGCCGAAGAAGCGCGTGAAATAGGCCGGATCGGAGAAGCCGAGCAGGAAGGCGACCTCCGCGACGGTCATCGAGGTGTAGAGCAGGTGCCGGCGGGCCTCGAGCACGATCCGGTCATGGGCGATTTCCAGGGCCGATCGCCCGGACAGGGCCCGGCAGGTCCGCGTGAGATGCTGCGGGCTGGTGCCGAGCCGGCGGGCGAAGTCGGCGATCGGCAGATGGGCGCGATAGTGCGCCTCGACCTCGGCCTTGAACCGTTCGAAGAGACGCTGGCCGGGCGCGGCCCGTGCGCCGGCGGCGTCCGGCAGCGCGGCGGCGATCGCCCGCCGGAAGGCGACCAGGATCAACCCGGAGACCGCCGTCAGCGCCTCCCGGCGCCCGGCGCGGCCCTCGGCAAATTCCTGCAGGGCGAGCCCGAAGACCTGGGCGAGATGGGCGACCTCCGCCGGACGCGGCTCGATCCGTACCGGCCGCGCCAGGTCGCGCCGCCAGGCGCCGTCGCCGAAGGTCGCGCGATCGAGCACCGCCGGCGGCACGCTGGCCACGAAACCGTCGGTGTCGGGCTCGAAGGCGAAGCCATGGACGACCAGCGGCGGCATCGCGATGGCCGTCCCGGCCTGCAGCGGATGCCGCGCTCCGTCGATCGTGGCCATGCCGCCGCCATGCGTCAGCAGGAAGAACTGATAGAGCTCGCCGTGCCGGTGCAGACGGATGTTCCAGTCGTGGACCCGGCTGCGGACCCTGATCGTCTCGATATGCAATTCGTCCGGAAACCCGGCGGCATCCTCGCCGTAGAGCGCATAGGCGGGCGGCAGGCTGCGCATCCTCGGGCTTCCTTGCAGGTTCGATTTGTCCAAGAGACTGTGCGACGGCTCCATTCCCCGCAAGCCCCCGCCGGCGCAGGTTTGCGCCAAGATCGCCGGAACCGGCGTGGCTGAGGGAGGCCCAGGGCATGCGGCATCAGGTTTGTATCGTCGGAGCGGGTCCGTCCGGCCTGCTGCTCGGCCAGATCCTGGCCCGGGCCGGTATCGACGCGGTCATCCTGGAGGCGCGCAGCGCCGAGCATGTCCTGTCGCGCATTCGCGCCGGCGTGCTGGAGACCGGCCTGGTCGACCAGATGCGCGCCTGCGGCTGCGGCGACCGGCTCGATCGCGAGGGGCTCGTCCATCACGGCTTCTCGATGGCTTTCGACGGTCGCACGCATCGAATCGATCTGGCCGGATTGACCGGCGGCCGGTCGGTGGTGGTCTACGGCCAGACCGAGGTGACCCGCGACCTGATGGAGGCCCGTGCCGAGAGCGGCGCCGCGACGGTCTACGAGGCGGCCTCGGTCGAGATCCACGATTTCGACGGCGCCAAACCCTGGGTCACCTACTGGAAGAACGGCGCCACCCAGGTGATCGACTGCGACTTCGTGGTCGGCTGCGACGGCTTCCACGGCGTCTCGCGCGCCTCGGTGCCCGAGACCGCGCTGACACTCTACGAGCGGATCTACGGCACCGCCTGGCTCGGTCTTCTCGCCGACGTGCCGCCGGCCGACGAGGAACTGGTCTATGCCCGCCACGACCGCGGCTTCGCGCTTGCCTCGATGCGGTCGCCGAGCCGCAGCCGCTTTTACGTCCAGGTCCCGCCGACCGAGCGCGTCGAGGACTGGTCCGACCAGCGCTTCTACGACGAGTTCCGCCGGCGCCTGCCCGAGGCGGTCGCCGACCGGGTCGTGCCGGGCCCGTCGATCGAGAAGAGCATCGCGGCGTTGCGCTCCTTCGTGGCCGAGCCGCTGCGCTTCGGCCGGCTGTTCCTGGTCGGCGATGCCGGCCATATCGTCCCGCCGACCGGCGCCAAGGGCCTGAATCTGGCCGCCAGCGACGTGTACTATCTCGCCGCCGGGCTGCGCGAATACTACGAGGACCGATCGAGCGCCGGGATCGACGCCTATTCGGCGCGCGCGCTCGCGCGCATCTGGAAGGCAGAGCGCTTCTCCTGGTCGATGACCGCGATGATGCACCTGCTGCCCGAGACCGGCGCCTTCGGGGCCCGCATGCAGCTGGCGGAACTCGACTATATCGCAAGCTCCGAGGCGGCCTCGACGGCGATCGCGGAGAACTATGTCGGGCTGCCGTATTGAGGCGCGAAGGAAGTCGGACGGGGGGCGGGGTGCGATCTCGCGGGGCTCGCTCCGGGGCAAGGTATGGGAAGGCCGTCGATCCGGTGCACCGGATCCGCGTCAAATCCGGCAATCAAAACATGGCATTGAAGTAAGCCGGCGGCAGAGTGGGCCCCGGCTCTCCGCTTGCGCTCCGGCCGGGGATGCGCCGCGAGAGGGTGCCCTTCGACAGGCATCCGGCCCTTCGCTTGGGCTCAGGGCGTTCGTTGCTCGAAAAGCTCCACTGGAGCTTTTCGTCCACGGCCCCGGGGGGCGTGGATCGCAACTCACCCCTCCACCTTCAGGACTTGGATGAAGGCTTCCTGGGGGATTTCGACCTTGCCGAACTGGCGCATCCGCTTCTTGCCCTCCTTCTGCTTGTCGAGCAGCTTGCGCTTGCGGGTCGCGTCGCCGCCGTAGCATTTGGCGGTCACGTCCTTGCGCAGGGCACGGATCGTTTCGCGGGCGATGATCTTGCCGCCGATCGCCGCCTGCACGGGGATCTGGAACATGTGCGGCGGGATCACGTCCTTCAGCTTCTCGCAGATCGCCCGTCCGCGGCTCTCCGCGCGGGTCCGGTGGACCAGCATGGCGAGCGCGTCGACCGGCTCGCTGTTGACCAGGATCTGCATGCGCACCAGATCCGCCGGCCGGTAGTCGGTGATCTGGTAGTCGAACGAGGCATAGCCCTTCGAAACCGACTTCAGCCGGTCGTAGAAGTCGAACACCACCTCGTTGAGCGGCAGATCGTAGACCACCATGGCCCGGGCGCCGGCATAGGACAGGTCGATCTGGACGCCGCGCTTGTCCTGGCAGAGCTTCAGCACCGAGCCGAGATACTCGTCCGGCGTCAGGATGGTGGCGCGAATCCAGGGCTCGCGGATCTCCTCGATCTTGGTCACCTCCGGCATGTCGGCCGGATTGTGCAGTTCGATGGTGGAGTCGTCGGTCAGCGTCATCTGATAGACCACCGACGGAGCGGTGGCGATCAGGTCGAGATTGAACTCGCGCTCCAGCCGCTCCTGGATGATCTCCAGATGCAGCAGACCGAGGAAGCCGCAGCGGAAGCCGAAGCCGAGCGCCGCCGAGGTCTCCATCTCGTAGGTGAAGCTGGCGTCGTTCAGGCGCAGCTTGCCGACGGCCGTGCGCAGATCCTCGAATTCGGCCGCATCGACCGGGAACAGGCCGCAGAACACCACCGGCTGTGCCGGGCGGAAGCCCGGCAGGGCCTCGGCGGTCGGCTTGCGGTCGTCCGTGATCGTGTCGCCGACGCGGGTGTCGGCGACCTCCTTGATCGAGGCGGTGATGAAGCCGATCTCGCCCGGGCTGAGCTGGGTCAGGTCGCGCATCTTCGGGGTGAAGACGCCGACCCGCTCGATCTCGTAGGTGGCGCCGGTCCCCATCATGCGGACCTTCTGGCCCTTGCGCAGCACGCCGTCGACCACGCGCACCAGCACCACGACGCCCAGATAGGTATCGTACCAGCTGTCGACCAGCATCGCCTTGAGCGGCGCATCGACCTCGCCGCGCGGCGGCGGCAGGCGCTTGACGATCGCCTCGAGCACGTCCGGGATGCCGAGACCGGTCTTGGCCGAAATCGGCACGGCCTCGGACGCGTCGATGCCGATCACCTCCTCGATCTGCGCCTTGACGCGGTCGGCATCGGCGGCCGGCAGGTCGATCTTGTTCAGGATCGGCACGATCTCGTGATGGTTGTCGATCGCCTGGTAGACGTTGGCGAGCGTCTGCGCCTCGACGCCCTGCGAGGCGTCGACGACCAGGAGCGAGCCCTCGCAGGCGGCCAGCGACCGGGAGACTTCGTAGGCGAAGTCGACATGGCCGGGCGTGTCCATCAGGTTCAGCGTGTAGACCTGCCCGTCGGCGGCCTTGTACTCGAGCCGGACGGTCTGCGCCTTGATGGTGATGCCGCGCTCGCGCTCGATATCCATGTTGTCGAGCACCTGATCGACCATCTCGCGGCTTTCGAGGCCGCCGCAGGCCTGGATCAGCCGATCGGCGAGCGTCGACTTGCCATGGTCGATATGGGCGATGATCGAGAAATTGCGGATTTGCGCAAGCGGCGTGGTCATCGGGTTCCGGACAGGTCAGAGGGCGCGCGCTTGATAACACCCGCGGCCCGGCAGGCAAAGGCCTGCAAGACGCCGAAATCGCGGCAATCCGGCGCCGCCGCCCGCACGGTGCCGCCTACGGGCGGTGTCGGCACCGGTTTGCGATCCTTGCCGACGGCGCCCGTCGGTCAATCCTTGCGGCGCAGGCGGACCACCACATCGACCCGGACGATCTCCATGCCGTCCGGAACCGTCGGCAGCTTGCCGATCTCGACCGAACTGGCCGGGATGTCGAGCATGGCATTGTCGCCCTCGACGAAGAAGTGGTGATGGTCGCCGACATTGGTGTCGAAATAGGACTTCGATCCGTCGACGGCCAGTTCGCGCAGCAGGCCGACTTCGGTGAACTGGTGCAGCGTGTTGTAGATGGTCGCCAGCGAGACCGGCACCCGCGCCAGGATGGCTTCCTCATGCAGCGCTTCCGCGGAGACGTGGCGGTGGCCGCGGCCGAACAGAAGCGAGGCGAGGGCGAGACGCTGGCGGGTCGGCCTGAGGCCGGCGCGACGCATCATCGCGGTGACGCAGGTCGGGCGCGCCTCGCCGTCGCGGGCGGACCCGGCCGGGTCCGGCTCGCGCTGGGCATAAAGGGTCACTGACCTCGCTTCCATCGCCGTCCTCGATCTTGGATGCCTTCGGAGAATGCCGGACGTCACTCCTACGGTCAAAAGGTTCATGGTTCGGTTACGGCAGCGGAACGGGATCCGCTCGCCTCGATCGAACCACCAGCGCGTCTCCGGTGTCGCAAGCCGTCGAGGCTCGTCCGGACAATAATAGGAACCATTCGCAAGCAGGGCAACCCGCCGCATGCCCGGAATAGTCCTCATATGCCTTCCGTTACGACGCCGGTTCGGCTGCCTCTGATCTTTCGGAGCCCCGATCCCTATGTTAGAAGGCGCCGCGGTCATAGTCCCGGCCTCTTCGGGGGCTGGAGCCGCATGGGCGGTCGAAGGGTGCCAAGCCCGACGGTCCGGAGTTCCGGGCTGTGCCGCAGAACACGAAAGGGCGATACGGAACCCCATGGACGAGCGCCGCTCCAGCTTTGCTTATGAAGATCTGCTCGCCTGCGGGCGCGGAGAGTTGTTCGGCCCGGGCAATGCCCAGCTGCCGCTGCCTCCGATGTTGATGTTCGACCGCATCACGCAGATTTCCGAGACGGGCGGCGAGAACGGCAAGGGATTTATCCGCGCCGAATTCGACATCCGGCCCGATCTCTGGTTCTTCTCGTGCCACTTCCAGGGCGACCCCGTCATGCCGGGCTGCCTCGGCCTCGATGCGCTGTGGCAGTTGGTCGGCTTCTATCTCGGCTGGCTCGGGTCGCCGGGACGCGGGCGGGCCCTGGGTGTCGGCGAGGTGAAATTCACCGGGCAGATCCAGCCGGGCGTGAAGCTGGTCGAATACGGCATCGAGTTCAAGCGCGTGATGCGCGGCAGGCTGGTGCTGGGCATCGCCGACGGCTGGGTCAAGGCCGACGGCCAGGAGATCTATGCGGCGAAGGATCTGAAGGTGGGGCTGTTCCAGGCCTGATTGCCCGGGACCTCAAGACCGGCGGCCCGATCCGGACAGGCTGCCGGCACCGGCGTTGAGGCGCCGGTCCATCCGATAGCGATTGCGCCCGGCAATGAGAACGAGACGAGAATCGAGGCCCAGATGAGGCGAGTGGTCGTGACCGGGATGGGGATCGTATCCTCCATCGGCAACAACACCCAGGAAGTCATTGCCTCGCTGCGCGAGGCCCGATCGGGCATCACGCGCGCCGAGAAACACGCCGAGATCGGCTTCCGGTCGCAGGTGCAGGGCGCCCCGACGCTCGATCCCGAGGGCCTGATCGATCGCCGCGCCATGCGTTTCCACGGTGGCGGCACCGCCTGGAACCATGTCGCCATGGATCAGGCGATCCGCGATTCCGGGCTCGAGGAGAGCGACATCTCCAACGAGCGCACCGGCATCATCATGGGATCCGGCGGCCCGTCGACCCGCACCCTGCTGGAGGCCTGCGACATCGCCCGGACCAAGGGTCCGAAGCGCGTCGGGCCCTTCGCGGTGCCGAAGGCGATGTCGTCGACCGCGTCGGCGACCCTTGCCACCTGGTTCAAGATCAAGGGCGTCAACTATTCGATCTCGTCGGCCTGCGCCACGTCGAGCCACTGCATCGGCAACTCGGCCGAGCAGATCATCCTCGGCAAGCAGGACGTGATGTTCGCCGGCGGCTGCGAGGAACTCGACTGGTCGCTGTCGGTCCTGTTCGACGCCATGGGGGCGATGTCGTCGAAGTACAACGACACGCCGGCGACGGCCTCCCGGGCCTACGACAAGAACCGCGACGGCTTCGTCATCGCCGGCGGCGCGGGCGTGCTGGTGCTCGAGGAGCTCGAGCATGCCAAGGCGCGCGGCGCCCGCATCTATGCCGAATTGACCGGTTACGGCGCGACCTCGGACGGCTACGACATGGTCGCCCCGTCCGGCGAGGGCGCGATGCGCTGCATGCGCCAGGCGCTGGCGACCGTGAAGGGCAAGGTCGACTACATCAACCCGCACGCCACGGCGACGCCGGTCGGCGATGCCAAGGAGATCGAGGCGATCCGGGCCGTGTTCGGCAAGGACGTGCCGCCGATCTCGGCGACCAAGTCGCTGACCGGCCATTCGCTCGGCGCGGCCGGCGTGCAGGAGGCGATCTATTCGCTGCTGATGATGCAGAACGGCTTCATGGCCGAATCGGCGAACATCGAGGAACTCGATCCCGATTTCGCCGACATGCCGATCCTGCGCCAGCGGGTCGACGACGTGGAACTGGAGACCGTGCTGTCCAATTCCTTCGGCTTCGGCGGCACGAATGCCACGCTGGTGTTCCAGCGGCACGACCGCTGAACGCGACGGCTGGCGCGCCCTGTGCCGGCCGTGTCATAAGGTTTTCAAGAGACTGTGCGATCCGGTTCGAACCCTCGAACGTACCGGATCGCATGTGGACCGATCGCTACGGCTACCCCCACCTGCGCCTCGTCCCAGCGACGAGCGGCAGACGGGCCGATGAAGCAGGGACCCGCATGAGCGGACTGATGCATGGCAAGCGCGGGCTGGTGATGGGCGTCGCGAACGACCACTCCATTGCCTGGGGGATCGCCAAGAAGCTGGCCGATTCCGGCGCGGAACTCGGCTTCACCTACCAGGGTGAGGCCTTCGGCCGGCGGGTCAAGCCGCTCGCGGCCTCGCTCGGCTCCGATTTCCTGATCCCCTGCGATGTCGAGGATGTCGCCTCGGTGGATCGGGTCTTCGAGACCATCAAGGAGCGCTGGGGCCGGCTGGATTTCCTGGTCCATGCCATCGCGTTCTCGGACAAGAGCGAGCTCAAGGGCCGCTACGCCGATACCACGCGCGAGAATTTCGTGCGCACCATGGTGATCTCCTGCTTCTCCTTCACGGAGATCGCCAAGCGCGCGGCCGCGATCATGAATCCCGGCGGCTCCATGGTCACCTTGACCTATGGCGGCTCGACCCGGGTCATGCCCAACTACAACGTGATGGGCGTCGCCAAGGCGGCGCTGGAATCCTCGGTGCGCTATCTGGCCATGGATTTCGGCCTCGACGACATCCGCGTCAACGCCATCTCGGCCGGTCCGGTCCGGACGCTGGCGGGGGCCGGCATCGCCGACGCCAGGCTGATGTTCAATTTCCAGAAGCGCAACTCGCCGCTCGGACGCACCGTCTCGATCGACGAGGTCGGCGGCACGGCCCTGTACCTGCTGTCGAGCCTCTCCTCCGGCGTGACCGGCGAGGTGCATTTCGTGGATTCCGGCTACAATATCGTCTCCATGCCGCGGCTCGAGGAGCTCAAGGACATCGACGATGTCGAGGAGACCAAGGCGGCGTCCGGATCGGTCTCCAGCGCGGCGGAGTGACCCGGCGCGCGCACCGCGCACGGGACGGCGGCGAAGTCCGGCATCGATGGTTTCATGGGAGCGGCCCTGCCCGGGCGGCTCCCATATGCGTTCCTGGGCCTGGCGCAACGGGGGTTTGCGTCCCTCGCGCCTGCGCCGGGGCGGGGACATCGGTCATGCAATTGCGGCATGGCCGCTCGGCGGTATCTGGCATGCCAGATACCTTGATGTCAGGTTGGGTCTTCTCTATATTGCGTTGCAACAGAGTTCGCTGCTGCACGGAGACCCGCCATGATCGGTCCGCACTTCCTCGAATATCTCGCCCTCGCCGTTGCCTTCGGTGGCCTCGTGGCCGTCGCGACCGAGATTTTCGTTCGTGATCCCAAGATCTTCTTTGAAGGTCTCGCCGAGCGCACCAGCTCCGCCCGGGCGCTCGCCAACCGCGCCGCCAAGCTGCCGAGCCCGTCGCGCACGCGCATCGCCTGACATCAGGCCTTCTGCGCTGCAACACCGGCGCAATGCCGCCGGTCCGGTCGGGTGCCGAACCGCAAGCACGGGCGGCAGAATGGCAGTCGGAGATCAACGTCGGCGGCAGCCCATCAGGTTGCCGCCGTTGTTGTTGATATTGATCCCATTCGTGGCAACCGCGCCGGTCACGTTCCAGCGGGCCATCGGACCCGTGACCGGAACGAAATAATTTCCGTCGAAACGCACGGTGCCCGAACCGTTTTCGTTGGCCTGCTGCGGGCGGAAGCCGGTGTCCGTCTTCGTCCACGTATAGCTGCTGCCCGAAATGGACAGAAGACCGAGCGCGATCCCGGTCACGTCGGCGCAGCCATAGGTACCGTCGGCGCCCGCCGCCGAAGCCGGTTGCGCCGCGATGCAGGCTGTCGACGCGATGCCGAATGCCGCAAGCATCGCGATCCAACGCACCCGAGAAACACCGGCCATCTGCGTTCCTTTCCAAAGGATTCAGTTGACGGGAGAGTATTGAACGGCGTGCCGGGCTGTCAATTCTCGCTGCAACGCAATAATTCTGTCCTGCCGTGATGTGAAGCAACATTTGAGAGCGGCAATATAGTGCCGCTATAGACTGTCAAATCTCGAAGGTCTCCGGATCGACCGCACCGTGAAGGCGCAAGGCCGCGGCGCGGGCGAAGCGGATGGTCATGGCCTTGCGGGTCGCGGCGGCGAGCCGGTGTTCGGGCGCCTCGCGCAGGATCTCCGCCCCGAAGGCGTCGGCGACGATCAGGCCGCAATCCTCCGGGAAGATGTCGAGCGGCACCCGCGGACTGGTCGCGAAATAGAGCCGGTCGGAATGCAGCCGGTAGAAGGGCCATTTCTGGTCGACCCGGAAATCCTCGACGGAGGATTTGACCTCGACGATCCGGATGCTGCCGTCGTCGCCGAGCGCGACCACATCGGCCCGGCGGCCGGAGGCCAGCGGCAACTCCTCCACGCAGGCCAGCCCGAGCCGGCGCAGGTGGCGCTTGACGCCGCGCAGCACCAGACGCGTCTCTTCCGGACGGGACGGCATCGTCAAAAGTGTCGGGAGATCGTCGGCGGGCATTCTGCCATCATGCCCCGTCCATGGTCCGGCAGACAAGAAACACGCCGCGCGGCTGGGTTGACTTGACGCGGGCATCCGGAGCGGGTCCGCTGCGGCGGACTTGCCCTTTCCCGGAGCCGCCATGTCGATCCTGTTCTCGCCGCTTGCCGTCGGTCCCGTGACCGTGCCGAACCGTATCGTCGTCTCGCCGATGTGCCAGTATTCGGCCGAGGACGGCTGCGCCGGCGACTGGCACCGCACCTATCTGCCGATGCTCGGCATGTCCGGCGCCGGCCTGGTGATCCTGGAGGCGACCGCGGTCGAACGGCGCGGCCGGATCACCCATGGCTGCCTCGGGCTCTATTCCGACGCCGCCGAGCGGGCCCTGGCGCCGGTGATGGCGGCCGCGCGGGCCTATGCGGTGCCCGGAACAAAATGGGGCGTGCAGCTCGGCCATTCGGGCCGCAAGGGCTCGTCGCAGCGGCCCTGGGAGGGCGGTCGCGCGCTGCCGCCGGCCGAGGACGCCTGGCCGACCTTCGGCCCCTCGGCCCTGCCCTTCGACGACGGCTGGCCGGTGCCCGGCCTTCTCGAAGCGGCCGATTTCGAACGCATCGAGCGCGCCTTCGTGGCCGCCGCCCTGCGCGCGCGCCGGATCGGCTTCGACCTGATCGAATTGCACATGGCGCATGGCTACCTGATGCATTCGGTGTTGTCGCCGCTCGCCAACCGGCGCGACGACGCCTTCGGCGGCGATTTCGACCGGCGCGCGGCCTTTCCGCTTGCGGTGGCCCGGGCGGTGCGCGCGGCCGTCCCGGATCTCGCCGTGGGCGCCCGGATCACCGGAACGGACTGGGCGGAGGGCGGACTGACCCCCGAAGACGCCGTCCGCCTGGCGGCTCGGCTCAAAGCCGAGGGGCTCGACTATGTTTGCGTCTCCTCCGGCGGCATCACGCCGAAAATCCGCATCCCGGTCGGCCCGAACTACCAGGTGCCCTTCGCGGCCCGCGTGAAGCAGGAGACCGGGATCGTCACCCAGGCGGTCGGCATGATCGTCGATCCGGTCGAGGCCGAAGCCATCCTGCAGCGCGTTGAGGCCGACCAGATCGCGCTCGCCCGGGCCATCCTCGACGATCCGCGCTGGGGCTGGCACGCCGCCGAACGGCTCGGCAGCGAAATCGAGCGCCCGGCACAGTTCGCCCGCGTCGCACCGCCGGTCTGGCCGGGCTCCCGCATGCGCCGACCCTGACGCCCCACCCGTCCCTGGTCGATCCGGCCACTTTGCGTCATCGACCTGTCGCGGCGGGTCCGGCGCCGCGCCGGATGCCGCAAAAGGCCCGACATACGAACGGCTTCGGCGTGCCGGCTCTTGAACCGCGCCGCCGGACAACCGATCTCAGCCGGACGCCGGCATCGCCCCGGCCCCGCCGCAGCGGGGAGGCCGTGCCGACATCGGCCTGGCGTCGGAGGCGGGACCGGACCCGGCACTCGCCGGAGGAGACTGGCACGAACTGGAGACGACGCCATGCGCCCGCTCGCCTGGACTGCCGCCTGGATCGGCGTAGCCTTCTGGTCCTTCCTGGTCTTCGGGGCCTGGGCGATGACGCGCATCGTCTTCGGCGTCGCGCGCTGGAGCTTCGGCGACGAGGTGCCGGGCTTCCCGGTCGAGCCGACATCGCCGACCTGGCTCATCGACCTGCTGCAGGGCTTTGGCGGCGTCGCCCTCTTCACGGTCTGGGCGGTTGTCTCAGCCGGCATCCTCGGCACGACCTGGCTGGTTACGTCCCTGTTCGGCCGGTCCGGCAAGGAACCGGGCGGACGGCCTCGGTGATCCGGCCGGCACTGGCGGGGAACGAAATCCCGCATCCGCGTCCGACGCCGCATGCCGGGGCGTTTCCCGTTGCAGCCTCATGGCGACCGTGCCTTGCGGACCGGCAACGGATCGATGCGTCGGCGCCGCGGGACCTTCGCACCCGGCGCGGTTAGGCGCTGCAGGTCGCGAAGGTGCCGGCCGGTCGCGACGGCGGCCGACGATACCTTCCAACCATGCCTGCCGACGATGCCTGCCGATGGGGGCCGGTCCTGCGGCCGGCGATCGGATCAGTGCAGCCAGCGCCGCAGCCAGGAACTGCTGTCCGGCAGAGCCTCGATCAGACGCTCGGCAAGATCGCGCCAATGATTGCGTTCGGCGATCGCCTCTTCGGCGCGCTGGCGTTCCAGCAGCGCGAGCTTCAGCAGGGTCTCGATCTGGCTCTCCAGGCTGGAGACCCGAACCTGCAGCGAGAATGCGTCCTGCCGACCCGCCTCCTTGGACGGCGGCGGCACCGCCTCGGTCGCCTCGCGCGCGCCGGCACCGGCGCCGGATTCGGCGCGGCGTTGCGGGGGACGCGAATCGGTCTCGGCCTTTGGAGCCGTTGCCGCGGCCGGCGGGCTGCGATGGTTTGAAGGCCGGGCCTTCGCGGCCGGGCGTGCCGCCGTCGCCTCCGCTGCCGCCACGGGAGCCGACGCTGCCTTCCGTTTCGGCGACGCCGGCATTTCGGAGGGCGCCGCGCGCCGCCCCTGCGGCCGCGGGGCGGCCGCCTGCGCCTTCAGGAACTGGTCCGGAACGGAAATCCGCAACCGGCCCCTCCGATCGCGCTCGAAACGCCACTCGTTCCGAATCGCCACCGCACGGGCGGCCTCGAGCGGTACCCTGAGGATCTCGGCTAGTTCTTCGGCCGTCAATTTGCGCTCGACGATCATTGCGAAAGACTTCTCCTATCGGCAGTCCCGACGGCTCCAAGAGTTCCGATGACCATCGCGCGCCCGAAGGCGGACACGTTCGAACCTGCGGCCTCATCGTCCGGCAAGGCCATCGTAGGCGATTCGGACCGATGCCGGTCCCGAATCCCACGACGACGGCCTGCGAGCATCCCGGCAGCGCCCGCAGCCGAGACAGTCGGAGGCCGTCCCCGACGACGACCCGCCACCTGACGATGGCGTGTGCGGTCGGCACCGAACGAAGGCAGACCTTCCCTCTGCCGCCCCGCCCGGGCGGGGCACGCGCGGGGTATCCTGACGACACAGTTGCGTTACCTTAACGGGACTTTGCCAGCGGAAGCGGCACCGCAGTCAGCCTCGGTGCCCGTTTTAGGTTAAGTCGCCCGTGATGTCCTTCCGGTCGGAAACCTATGTGGTATCTGCCAAGTGATTATCCGAAGAATTTCACAAGAAGATCAGAACCACATGATGCCATCCCTGCACGCCCGCGAGCTTCCGCTGCGGAAAATGATGTCTGAAGAATATGTCTTCTGCATCCCCAATTTTCAAAGAGCCTATTCGTGGTCGACCGAGCAGGCGGGCGACTTGCTGGACGATCTTTTTACCGAAATCGACGAATACGATCCGGAATGTCCAGTCGACGCGATGCGTCCATACTTCTTCGGCAGCGTCATCCTGGTCAGGATGCCCAACGCGCCCGAGGCCGACGTGATCGACGGGCAACAGCGATTGACCACGCTGACGATGCTCATTTCGTTACTGCGAGACATCGAAACCGATCAGGCCACGGCCGCTGCCCTGCACGATCTCGTCCATGCGCGCGGCAACCCGCTGGTCGGCACGTCCGACCGGTTCCGCCTGACGCTGAGGCCGCGCGACAACGATTTCTTCGCCGCATTCGTCCAGGCCCCCGGGGCCACCCGCACGGTCCCGGACGACCATGCGGAACCCGCCGGCGACGACAACATCCTGCGCAATCTCGTCTTCATGCGCAAAGCCCTTCAGGCACTGTCGCCGAAGCGGCGGCAACGCCTGACGATGTTCGTCGTCGAGCGATGCTATTTCGTGGTCATCACCGCGGCCGATCGCTCGACGGCCTATCGGATATTCTCGGTCATCAACAGCCGCGGCCTCAACCTGTCGACGTCGGATCTGATCAAAGCGGAGATCGTGTCCAGCCTGCCGGACGAGCAGGCCGAGGCGATGGCATGCGAATGGGAACGGATCGAAGGCGCCCTCGGACGCTCCGGTTTCGAATCCCTGCTCCACCACACCCTGTTCGCCCATACCGGCCGCCGGGTGAAATCCATCCTGACCGATTTCCAATCGATCGTGCCCAACGGCATCGGGCGCGAGGCTTTCGTCGCCGACATCCTGATCCCGTATGCATCCATCTACGACTATCTGATCAACCCGAAGGTGTCCTCGGAGTGGGACTCGGGAAGTCTGTTCGTCCTTCGATCGTTCGATTTCAACGAATGGGTCGGTCCGGCCCTTCGCATCCTGAACAATTGTACAGAACAGGCGCTGCACATCGAGTTTCTGGAAAAGCTCGAGCGGCTCTGCTTCTACCTGCTTCTGCGAAGAGACTATACGGGATCGCGGCTCGCCCGATTCGGCAAGATCGTCGATGCGCTGGCGGCCGGTGAGAATATCCTGCAGGACGGGTCGCCGCTGGATCTGAACGATGCCGAGCGCCAGGAACTGCGCGGGCTGCTCTATTCGCCCGCCATCTCTGCAACGCGCGCGCAGCTGCCGATCATGCTGCGGCTTGAGCTCCTGCTGTCCGGTGCGACCAGTCTTCCGGCCCCCGAGGATCTGCATGTCGACAAGTTCGCCACCCGGCGAACTCCGGCGACCGGGCGCGCTTTGACCGTCGGCGCGCGCTCCGACAAGGACATTCTGAACGGCTTGGGCAACCTGGTTCTGGTCCGCCGGCGTCGCAGCCTGGCGACCATCCGGGAGACCGCCGTCGAGCGCCGGGAGCGGCTGATGGGCCACGATGCCAACGAGCCCTTCGCGACATCGGTCAGCCTTCTCGATGCCGAGGGCGATGTCACGGAGCGGCTCGATCAACGCGAGGCTGCCTTCCTCGAGCGGCTCTGCAGCCATTGGCGGCTCTAGGACGGCCGTGGTCGTCGGGCTGCGCGGCGCGGCGCCGGCGTGCGTCAATGGCGGCCTTGGCGTCAGCCTTCGTGCGGCGGCCAGGCGGTGGCCGGAGGCGCGGTCAAACGAAGGGCCTTCGATGGTCGCAGCGGGCCGCCGCCTGGGACCCCCGGGGCCCGCAGTGTCCGTTCGGCAGGATGATGGCCGGACCTCCGCCTGACGGGCCGAGGAATGGCGTTGCCGCCCTGGCCGCAGCCGGCAGAGCGCCGGCCCCGGCGGCCGCCGATCCCAGACCACCATGGTGATTTTGGTCGACGAAGCCGAGCCGATGGCGCGGCGCCCTCCTGGCTGCGCCTGAGCCGCGAGGCCGGCCTCGTACCAGGATGGGACGGCACCGGCTCGAAGCACAAAAAGGATTTGGATGCCTGATCTAATGAGCATCCGCCTCGAAGAGCGGCTTGCGGCCCTTGGCCGGCGGCTCGATATCCAGGCCCACATTGACCGCGTCCATCGGGTCCGCGACGAACACATAGCCGATGCCGCGAATGCTCCGGATGAATCGATCGCCGCCGCGCTGTTGTCCGAGGACCGTCCTGAGGCGGCTGATCAGCACGTCGACGGATCGCACATTAACGTTTTGGATATTACCATACAGTGCTTTTGCGATCTGATCGCGCGACAGGTGGACGCCGCGCCTGGACAGAAAGTATTCGAGAAGGACCGTTTGCATATTCGTCAGATAGACGGAACGGTCCTCCGAGACGAGTTTTCGCGTTGCGTGATGGAATGCATAACGCCCGAACCGGACGATACCGCTTTTGCTCAGGGACGCGCGATACTCGGACTGATCGCTCCGGATCGTCTGAACGGCGGCGACGAGGTCCTCGACCCGCACCGGCTTCCCGATGGTTGCCTTGGCCGGAGGGTCGCCGATCCGCGCGGGGCTCCGCAGCGGCCGCGATCCTTTCAGAAGCAGTACGTTGCAGAGACCGCAGACGTGCCAGACCAGCTCGGAATCGACCGTGTCAACGCTGTCCAAATCGAGAACCAGGATGTCAGGAGAGCAGGCCAGGCATTTCGCCCATGCATCCAGCGCAGTAGCCGCCCAATCCACGGTATAATTGTTCTCGCGACAGAATGTCGAAAACAACATGCGTGTCCGCGGGTCGGCTACCACAACCAGGATTCTGATCGCCATGACCAGCTCCTCTCATATCTGATGCCTCAGGCGGACCGACACGCCGGATAGAAGATCCGCCCCGTCAATCCGAAACACGGATTGCTTGATCCAAGGATCCGAGTGTTCGGACGACCGTTCGGCGCCAATTCGCAACACCGTTCCGCGATCCGGGACGCCTGGCGGGCAAGAAAGCAATTGCCGCGCCACCGTCGGGCAGTCATCGACCGCCCCCGATATCCTCGCTGTGCGGGCCACGGCTCGTCGCCCCGACGCAGCCCTTGTCCGCTCGTCGTGGGGCCCCCGAATGGACGGGAGCCCGGGGACGCGATGCCGACCGCGTCAGGAATTACCCGTCAGACACGACCAAGCAGCAAGGTCGCTGACGATATATCCATGCGCGACCCGCGCCATCAGTCGCTTCGTGTCGAGGATCTGCAACCGGCGCCGGACGGTCTCGCGCGGCATCGCGATATAGTCGGCGATCGAAGAAACATTCGCAGCCTGTACGTAGGAGAATTGGTACTTCCTGGAACCGAAATTGATCCGGCCGCAGGCGAGCAAAATAGCGACATCGTCGAAGTCGAGATCATACTGCTGGCGGATCTTCCCGAAGTTCTTGATCATCTCCCCGGCCTTTTCCGCACGTACGGAATACCGGTTGATCTCAGAGGAAACCGGGTGTCCCGGCCTTGGTATCAAGGATTCTTCTGGAAGTTCGCGTTGCATCTGCACCCCCGCCTGGAATTTCTACCCACGACCCGGCACTTGAAATGCCTTCGGCATTTCAAGTTAAGCTCGACTATTGAGCGAGAACAAAAGTGGAGTCAGATTCACCATATGGATATCATCTACCCGGTTCCAATGCCCTTTGCCCATATGGAGCGTTATCGCATTGTTTTAGGCAAAGGATCAATATTTCAAGTGCCCATTATTGAGCCTAAATATCACCAATTAACGGAGCGGAAACAAACTGGCAATACGGTATTCATGGTAGTATGCGCTTTCTTATAACTTTAATTGTCGATAATCTTATTATATGCCTGGATTTGAATCCAATAAGTAGCGGGGCCGAGGGACTTGCTCGCATACGTCGCAGATGTCGCACACACGACGATCGCTCGAATCCCGCCGACTACCTGCCCGTCTTCGATCCAATGTGCGCATCAGCCCCTGTCCGATCCGCACTGGTTGCCGTGGATCGGGGTGTAGCTGATATTTTTCATACCAAATCGTTGTGATCGACAATTTCCAGGGATTCAAGCCCCCCGGGCGGCTCGCCGACGGAGACCGTCCTGGCAATGCAACTGAATGCAAAAAATGCAGCAGTAGGAATACTGATGGAGAAGAGAGCCGACCGACGAAAACCCGTGATCCACATCGCATCCCGTTCCTCGGAGCGCCCCAAAGAATGCGTGCCGCAAACCGGAAGGCAAAGGCGTCGAGCTTCCGATCTGCTGCAGCCGCGCCGCGCTTTCGGGGCATGCTGGTCTGGGCAACGGCAGAGTTACGACTCGCCGGTGAGGCTAGACCAGGCGGCCAGTTCGCTCACGATGTAGCCATGGGCGACACGAGCCACCAGCTGCTTGGACGCAAGGATCCGGAGCCGGCGCCGCACGGTTTCCCGTGGAATTCCAACGTAATCGGCCAGGGAAGAGACATTGGCGGCCTGGGCATAGGATATCGGATGCCTGCGAGAACCGAAATTAATGCGACCGCATGCAAGCAGGATTGCTATATCGTCAAAATCCAAAGAATACTGATCCCGGATGCGCCCAAAGGCGCGCAGCAGGCTCGCGGCCTTTTCAGCCTTGGTGGAATACAAATTCAAATCTGAAGCCATTTTGCGGTCCAATTGAACCTCATATACATCACTTCTCACGGCATCATCCCTCCGCCTGCCGGACCATGTCTTCATTTCGACAGTCGAAAGATTATATTCTATGTCGTTGTGCATGATCTTGATATCAGTTAGCTGAGCCTGGAGATCTCGCGCGATTCACGCTGATTTCGGTCCGTGATCTATGCCACAGTTTACGAGCCGGTATTCTTTTTTATCGCGATCTGTCTAATGGATATCAATAGAATAAATGCTCATTTTTGCGAGAAATGTCGCCAGTACACAAATCGGAAATCTATTAGCAAAATGTATCGCCTAGCGTTCCGTATTTGCTCCTAGCGACAAAAGAGAAATTATACTGCTACGGGCAACCTGAGGCCTCTTTCGCGGGTGGCTAGCTCGTCACCGTATACTGGTTCCGTGCGGCCGGGATGCCTCGAAATGGACCTGGATCAAAGGCGTTCCGGGGAAGTATCGAATGACTTGCATCCATTGAATTGACGTAGCGTCCTGTGCGTGTAACGTTCGATCATCGATCGGAAGATCTCTGCGGTATAAGAGTCCTGCGGACCCAATAGCCGGCGCGAGATCGCGTTTGTGCATAACGACTTAAAAATATCATGTGATATCGAATAGATTACCTAAAATTGGGGAGATTGTCGAAAACCGAAGTTGATCTCGAATGTTGCCCGGCGATGGTTTCCACTCGGCCCGGGTTGGCCGTCGTTGCGGTCTTGGTCAAGCTTGATGCGGCCACGCCGATGCCAATTGTATGCAAGAGCATAGACACCGTTTTGCAGCCGCTCGCGCTATCCGTTCCCGAAGACGAAACTTCGCCTCATCGTCCGGCACTCACCCCATGGGCCCGACGACGAGGACTGTCCCAATTGTCTGGCAGGGGGGTCGCGCCGCGGCCTCAGGCCGGAGGCTCGGGATCGAAGGGCCTCGGGGTCCTGCGATCAAGAGCCATCCCGTCGCTGCCGGGCGTCGATCGATCGATGCGGACGCGGCCCCGTCACCGGGCATCGCTGTCGTCACCGCCGAACCATGACGGGGCGCGGCGCGGCGGGAAGGTTTGCCGGCGCGGCCGCTTGTGCTTCAGCTTCAGCCCGTCGAAGCCGTATTTCTCGACCGCATAATGCCATTCCCGCAACTCGGATTCACTGATGCCGTAGTCCGATTGCAGCACCGACAGGCTGACGACGCCGCTTGCCAAGGCTTCCAGGACGGCCATCTTGCGCTGGGCAGTCCAGCGCTGTCCGTGACCCGCCGGCGCGAATGGCGGTGCGGTCTCGGAGACCATCGCCGGGACGGATAGGTCGGCCTGTTGCATGCGGGTTCGCCCGAATCTGAATGCCTCGTACCGGTCCAGGCTGCCGGGTCAACTGAAAATAGAAAGTCGTCCAATGCCCAATATGGGCGACAGTATTTACAATGAGCCGATGAAATCATTTCAGGGAACCCAATTTGGTGACCAATTAAGGCTGATATTCGACCAACCGGGTTCCCGGAAGTACGGTAAGTAATTGATATTACTCGCGTCCAAACCGGACACCGATGTTAGAAAGTGAAATTAGACGCAAAATCCTGATACCATTACGTGCCTTATCATCAATTTTTCGCTCTTTTGTCTATTTTCGGCCGTTAAGTTTTATGGTTGAGTTTGATCGTGACGCTTTTACCGGAGATTGTGCGATGTGGACCACTGCCGCCCTGACGGCGCCGAGGCTCGGCCCCATTCTCGATGCGGTCCGCGGGTTTCCGTCGTCCTTGCTCGGCGCCGGCGTTTCGGTCGCGGTTCGGCAGCCGGCCGAAGCGCCGGCCGGCGCCCCTGCGGCGTCGGAGACCGGCGAAAGGGTCTGGCAACCGGACTTCTCGGAGGCCGCCGCTGCGTTCATCAGCCGGCGCTCCCGGATAGCCGCCGATGCCCTCGCCAATGCCGACCGCCGGTCGCGGGACGATCTCGTCGAATTCGAGATGCTGCTGCAGTTCTCGATCGCGCGCGGCGTCCGCACCCACATCGTCGACCTGTCGATCCTGCGCCACAGTTTCGCGATCAATCGGACCGCGCGGCTGGTCACCTTCAAGAACGCGCTCGAACGCCTGCGTGGCTTCGGCATCCGCAACGGCCAGCCGACCTGTCCGGTGCACTATGCGGGCGACAGGGAACCCGTGATCCGCGTCCTGGGCTACAATCCGGCCGCCGATGACGGGGACCGGGGGGCTGCCTCCGCCGGCTCGATCCCGGCTGCGCCGCCCGTCGTCGCAATGGCTGGCTGACGCCGCCGCCGGGACGGGTGCCCGCCGCCCGTCCCAAGCCCTGCCTGCCGTCCCTGCCAACACATGGCCCTTTCGTCTCCGTGCAGGACCGCCACCTGCGCGGTACCCCGGGGGGGCTGGGCGCTTTGTCTCAGCCAAAGCCCCCCCGGTCCTCGCGGCCACCGCGCCCATCGACGGCGTCGGCCCTTGCGCCCGTCATCCCGCAGCTTGGCGGTGGCGCCGGGCTTCGCTTCGCGCGTCGCGAACCGGTCTTGATGGGCCCGGGCGGCCCGCCCGGGTTCCGCCGCGCGTTCCCGAACGCGGGCCCCCTTCGTCTTCAAAGCCGGTTCGATTAGGATGCCCGTCCCCCCGCGCGCAGGTGCGCCTGGGGCAGCGTTCCCGATGGCCTCCGGGCGGGGGGGGGGTCGGCGCGCGGCGGCGGGGCGCATGGGCGACCCGTTTGGCGCGGCTGGAGGGGCATGTCCCGCCCCGGCGGGGGCAAGGGGGTCGAACCGGCCATCCGTCGATCCCGGCTTAGGCCGCCGGTCCCGGCGATCGTGCTTGTGCGCATGTTCACACAGGTGCCGGCAGGTGCGGGCGCGTCGGAGGTCCGACTCTCGCCGGATGGGATCGGACCCGACCCGACGATGCGTGGCGTGCCCGCAGCCGTCTTAGGAGGCTGCCCGCATCACGAACCGGGGCGGAGCAGCAGTACGAAGATCAATAGCCAGACCGCGCCATTCAACATGCAGAGAATGTAAATCATCAGCCGTTCGCTTCCCGTTCTCGGGAAGGCATCGATTTCGGCTTCGATGATGGTGAGATCCAAGGGCGCGTCATCGACGATATTGCGTCGTATGAACCGCGAAATCGCGCTTCGAATCCGTGTCGTCAAGGCGGAAGACAGAGAGCGGTTGGATTCGCGCATTGTCGATCAGGCCCTCGTTTCTTGATGGACGGATTCTGACGGGACTCTCTGGCTTCGGCGGAATATCCGGAGGCGGATTGACGTATTCGCAGCGACTGGACGGCCTTGTGGTGTCGGTTCGTTTCCGGAGAGCGGCCCGGAAGCTTGGATGGTCGCGGGGACGGCCCCCGAAGATCTTGCGCGCGTTCATCGGGACGACGTGAGTCCGCGGGTTTCAGCGCCGCGAGGGTGACGTCGCAGATCGACGAACCCAGACGACGGCGCCGCAACCAGCGTGGAAACGCCCCGATGTGCCGGGACGTTGCACTCCCGTCCGTCACTCCGACCGCGCGGGGGAGCGGCACGCCGCCCCACCCGATGTCGGCCCCGGCCGGCGGGACCGGCCCGCCGACCGCGGCAGACCCCGCCAATCAGCGCATGTAGACCTTGCTCCGCTCGGTCACGTCCGGCATCGAGCCGGCTACGCTGCGCAGGAACTCCTGCACTTCCTGGCGGTTGTCATCGACCATGACGCGCAGCTCGGTCGTCACGTCGACGGACAGCCGGCGCATGCTCTCGCGCAGCTGCTCGAGCGTGCTTGAGATGACCGCATCGAGATCGGCGATGCGGACGCCCTGCGTCTCGAAGAACTCCCGGGCCGCATTGCCGCCGAGGGCGACCGTCTGCAGGGCTTCGGCGCCGCGCTGGTTGACATCGGTCACCGTGGCAAGACCGGCCAGGACCTGGTCGAGAGCCTGCTTGGTCGCGGCGATCGACCCGGCCAGAGGCTCGGCGGTCTTGTCGTAGAGCTGCCCCAGATCGGCGATCGAGCCGGACGAGCCGGCGATGTTCCGGCCGGCCGCATCGATCTCGCGACCGGTGGCCGAGATCACCTCGGCGGTCCTGTCGATCCGGCTGGCCAGGGCGGAGATGCGCAGGTCGAGATGTTCCACGGCCGCCTGCAGCTGGGTGGCGGCCAACTGCGTGCCATGGGCGATGCGTTCGACGCTCTGCGACATGCCGGCGGCGAAATCCTCGCGCAGGATCCCGCCGTTGCGCCGGAACTCTTCCGCCGACTGCCGCATCGCGATCACCATCGCCTGGCCGGCCTCGTCGAGGACGCCGCCCAGATCGCGAACCTTCAACTCCAGTTCGGCCGTGCTGGCGCGGGTGAAGTCCCGCCCGGCGTCCTGGACCTTCCGCGCCAGGGCCTCGACGCCCGCTGTGATCGAGACCAGCGACCGTTCGGCGGTTTCGGATGCCTTGACGGGCAGATGCGCCAGCGCGTCCTCGAGCGTCGCGGCCCCGGCCGCAATGGTCGCGACCGCCTGTTCGGTCGACTTCGCGACATGCTCCGGCAGGGCGCCGATGACGCCGTCCAGGTCCTCGATGCGCAGGCGCAAGGTGCGGGTCATCTCGTCGACGACGCCGAAGATGCGATCCGGGATCGTCTCGACGATACCGCCGAGCGCCACGATCTGGGACTTCTGGGTTTCTGCGCTGGTGGCCAGGACGCTGTCGACGGCATCGGCCGCCGCCTCCAGCCGCCCGGCCGCGACGTTGATGCCGTCGGTCAGTCCGGTCCCGGTTTCGGAGACCCCGCGGACGACGGTCTCGAGCGCTTCGACGGCGGCGCGGACGGTTCCCGACAGCGCCTCCACCTGCGCGGTGGCGGATTGCTGCCACAGCGACGCGAGGGTCTCGGACATGCGTTCCGGCTGCCGGATCAGTTCGGCGGACGCCAGTTCGAGGCGGTTGGCCAGCCGGTCGATCTGACGACCCAGTCCGGAGACGGCGTCGTCGATCCGGGTCCGCGCCACCTCGGCGGCCTCGCCAATGGTCGCAATGCTCTGGCTCGTGTTGCGGTTCAGTTCGACACCGGCGCCGGTCAGGCTCTCGCCCGCGGCCTGGATCGTCGACTTGAACTGAACGCCGGTCGCTGCGAAGTCGGAGAAGAGCGCCGCAAAGCGCTCCTGGGAATGCTCCGCCAGCGCCCGGTGCTGGTCACGCAGATCAGCGATCGCGGTGCTCAGGCTCTGGGTGAGGCCGGCAACGCTGGACTCGGCGGCATGGCCGATGGTGACCGGCACCTTGCGCAGCGTCGCTTCGATATCCTCGACGGCTTCCCGCAGAGATCTCATCGCGCCCGTGGTCGCCCCGACGACGGTGGCGGGCAGGCGCGACACGCTTTCGTTCAAGGTCGCGGCCGAGAGGTCGATGGCCTTGACCGCGTTGAGAGCGGAGGTTTCGACGACCTGCGGAATGCGCTGCAGGACGTTCTCGATGGAATCGAGCTGGCCGGCGACGCGCGAGCCGTGGGTGAACAGGGCATCGTCGAGCGCCTCGCTGCTCGACATCAGCACGCGTGCCGCCTCTCCGACCGTATCGCCGATCTTCTTGTCGGCATCCTTGAGCGCGGAGGCCACGCCCGACAGGGCGGACACGGACTCGCTGACCCCGGAGGACAGCAGCGTGATCTGGCGACCGACCGCGGCCTCCCACAACCGGCCGAGCGTGTTGGCGACATGCTCGGGCTGGCGCGCCAGTTCGGCGGAGGCCGTGTCGATGCGTCCGGACAGTTCGTCCACCTGCACCTTGAGGGACTGCACCGATCCGGCGAAGTCCTCGCGCAGCTGACTGGAGGCGACGACCAGAAGCTGGGCGCCTTCGCGACTGCCCGCCACCAGCCCGTCGCCCGCCTCGCGCACCGAGGCGGCGGTGCGCTGCGTGGCTTCGGCCAGGTCGCTACCCGCGGCCAGCAGCCGCGAGGAGACGGCATCGACCTGGACACGCAGGCCGGATGCCAGCGTCTCGACGATCGCCCGGGTCCGGTCGAGGACCTCCTGGGAGGTCCTGTCGAGGGTCGCGCCGACCGTGGCGGCCGTGGTCTCGGCGGAGGTCCTGAGGGTCGCCGGGAGGGCGGCCATCACGGCCTCGAGTTCCCGCACCTGTCCGACCAGCGCCTTCGAGGACGCTGCCTGTTCGGCGGCGACATCGGCGGACTGGCGCGCGATGGACTGGCCGGCCTCTTCGAGGAGCCGGCCGAGGCTCTCGACCCGGCTGGCCAGATTGTCGACCATGCTGCCGGTGAAGCTGACGAACTGCTGCTTGAGGTCCTGGACGGCGGCGGTCATCCCGGCGCCGATCGTGAAGACGGCGGACTGGGAGGCGTCCGACATGGTGGCCGGCAGGCGCTGCAGGGTCTCGTCGATCTGATGCAGCCGCTTCGCGACCGTGTCGGCGGCGGCGACATTGATGTCGGCCGCCTGATGGGTCTGCCGGACCAGCGTTTCGCCGGTCTCGATCAGGGTGCCGCTCAACGCGCGGATCTTCTCGGAAGCCATGTCGGAGAAGCGTCCGGACTGGGTCTCCCAGCCCTGGGCCGCCGTCTCGATCGCGGCGCTGATGCGGACGACCGAATCCTGGGTCAGCGTCGAGACGCTCGTCGGCAACGTCTGCAGCACCGCCTCGACCTGCCGGATCTGGGTCGCGATCGCCTGCGCGGCCTCGACATTGGTGCCGGCCGCCTGTTCGGCCTGGCGGCGCAGATTGTCGCCGGCCGCCTCGACGCCCGACTGGAGGAGCCCGATGCTGGTGGTGACCGTCGCGTCGAGCTGCTGGCCGATCGTCCGGGTGCGTTCGCGAACGTCCTCGGCGGTTGCGTTCAGGACAGTGCCGATCGTCCCCGCCGCGCTCTCGGCGGAAGCGGCGATCGAGCCCGGCAGGGTCTGCAGGACGGTCTCGATCTCGCGCAGGCGCGCACTGAGCCCGTCGAGCGCGGTATCCGTCGCCCGGGTGACGGCGCGCGGAACCTGGGCGAGGCCCGAGTCGAGATCGGCGATCGCGACCCTGACGACCTGTGCGGCCTCGCTGGAACTGTCGCCGACCGAGCGCACCAGATCCGCCAGCGTGTTGCGCACGGCCCCGAGCTGCTCGTTCAGGCGGTCGGTGCCGGACGCCAGCGTGCCCTCCAGCCGATCGGTCGCGCGGTTGAGACAGGACGCGGAACTGTCGATCTGCTGGGCATAGTGCTGCTCGGCCGCCCGAACGGTGCCGCTCATGCTTTCCAGCGCGGACGCCGAGCTCCTGATATTCTCGGCCACGATTTCGAGCTGCCGCTCGACGCTGCGGCCCCAGACCGCCTCGAAGGCATCGGCGACCCGGGCCGGATGGACGGCGAGTTCGGCCGAGGCCGCCCGGACATGGCCGGAGAACTCGACGATCTGCTGTTCGAGCGCCTCGACGGCGCCCGACAGGACGGAGCGCGCGCTTTCCGCGCTCTCGCCGACGAGGCGGCTGCCGTCGACGACGCTGAGACCGAGATATTCGCCCGCCGTGCGCAGCTCGCCGGACGCCGCCTGGGTCGCTTCCAGGATCTGTTCGGCGGCCCGTCCCAGGGCGACCGTGATCTGTTCCGACTGGCGCTCCATCTCGGCTGCCGCCATGTCGTTGAACGACCGCGTCACATCCTGCATCCGCAGCGAGGTCTCCTCGACGCCGGAGGTGATGGCGATCAACGCCCGGTCGGTCGCCGCAACGACGGAGCTCGGAATGCGGGCGAGCGAATCGTCGAGCGCGCCGATCTGCGTCTTCAGGGATGTGGCGGCGGCCGAGGCCGCCTCGTTCACCATGGTCGGGACACCGGAGAGGACCTTTCTCCAGGCTGCCGATCTGCGCCTTCATCGCTCGATGGCGTCGAGGACGCCTCGGTGACCACGGACGGAATCCGAGCCAGGGACCGGTCGACATCGGCAAGCCGCGCCGCCATCGAGCGGGTCGCCTCACCGGCCGCATTGGTCACGAGACCGGGCAGTTCGCCGAGGACGGTCTTGAACTGATCGAGCCGGTTGCCGATCTCCGCGCTGCGGCTGTCCATCATGTCGCCGAAGTGCTGGGTGGTCGCCAGAAGCCGCTGCGAGGCCAGCTCGATGGTCGAACCGAAGCCTTGCTCGACCGACTGGACGGTGCGGGCGATCTGCTCCAGCTGTTCGACATTGCTGCGCAGGGACCGGTTCATCAGGTCGGTTTCGGCCTGGGTCGCCTCGCGCCACAGCCGGACGAAGCCGTCGCCGGCGCGTGTCGCGAAGTCGTTGGAATTGCGTTCCATCGTCGCGCCGATCCGCGTGATCTCGCTGATCAGCGGGTTGATGGTGCTCGAGATCGAACTGGCGATCTTGGTGGCGATCAGCTCGGGCAGGGGCTCGGCATGCTGATGGAGGGCCTTGGAAACCTGGCCGCCGATCGATTCCGACAGCGCATCGCGCAGACGGACCAACTGGCGTTCGTTCTCCTCCGATGCCCTGAGCTGGCGCAGGGCGACCAACTCGCGCGGAACGTGGTTGGCGAGCGCCCCGAAGGACTCGATCAGGTCCTCGATCACCCGATCCTTGCGCACCGCAAAGGCAGTGGCGTCGCCTTGCCGAAGCTGCCGGACGATCATCGCGACGGCCAGCACAACGACCCAATAGGCCGCGCTTTCCGCACCGCTCCAGGTCCCGATCAGAAGCCCGAGCGCGCCGAGCAGGAGCCCGGCCGCGACGATGCTGTCGATCAGGGCCGGCATGTCGTCGCAATCCATCAGGTCGCGCAGCCGGTCGCGCCGGAACACGTCCTCGGCGCCGATGGTGGCGATGATCTGATCGGACCGGATCTCGAATCCGGACCGGTAGCGAATCCAGGGCGCCGCGAAGGGCGATGCCGCGAAGGTCGCGTCAGCCTGGGCGATGCGGGCCTCGGGCTTGTCGAGCGCGATCGCGGCCAGGAGCTTGTCCTGCAACGCCCTCACAGTCTCGATCGCGGCGCGCCGGCGGGGCCGGCAGACCGCGAGGTACCATCCGATCGACGCAACAAGGAGGCCGAGAGCGATCACCAAGGCAAAATCCCGGCTGCCCAGCACGGCGATGACCGGAGCGAAGGCTCCCAGCTGGTGCGACATCGACATCATTCACGTCCTTGGTTCGCAGGAGATCGGCAGGAGGACAGTCACAGCGCAATCGATGCTGGATCGGTCGGCTCGGTCAGAAAATCGGTCGGGTCTGCAGGACCTTGACCTCGACCGGCCGCGGGCCGGCGGTGCCGGCCCAGGACCTGAAACCCGAGGTCGCGAACGCTTCCGAACTGGCGATCGCCTCGGTCCTGATCCGCGAGGTGACCACCGGCGTCTCGACGGTGGCCGCATTGGCCGCCGACGATAGGGGCACGCTCGCCCGGTCGGGCAGCAGCAGGGCGGCCGCCAGGCCGCCCGCCAGACAGAGGCCGACCAGGAGCGACAGCACCCCGGGGCCGGATGTCGGCGGACCGAGCCACCGCCGGCGCCGCTGGCCGGAGAAGGTCGGCAGGTGCAGTATCTTTGCGGTGGTGCGTTCCTGGTCGGGCGCCGGGGCGGGCGCCGGATCCGGCTCCCGGGCCGAACGGCCGGCCGTCTCCTCGCCGCCCCGGGCGGCCGAGGCGGGCAGGCGGGCGGGCGGAGGACGATGCGCCGGCGGCGCCGATGCGGGCGGCGGCGGCGGCACCACGGCCCGTTCGCGCATGGCGAGGGGGCGGCGCGGCGTCGGTGCCGGGGAGGGTGCCGGGGCCGGGGCCGGTGCGGGAGGATCGATGGCCGGACCGGCGCCGGACGTGGCGGCCGGGGCGGGTGCCCTGTCGCCCGCGGCCGCCTCCGAACGCCGTCCCGGCGTGGCCGTGGGGCGCGGCGGCCTGGAGACGAATTCCTCGGGCTCGGCGATGCCGAACATCGACAGGAAATCGTCCGCCACGGCGGCCCCGGATGCCGGCGGTTCGGCGGCCTTGCTCGGGGCCGGCGCCGGCTCGTCGGCGAAATCGGTCAGCGCGTCCCAATCCGCTTCGGGCAGGGTGACGGGATCCGGGCCGCGTGCCGCTTCGACGGCCGGCCGCTTGGCTTGCGAAACGGTCTCCTCCGCCGCCTCCGGCTCGTCGTTGGTCTCCCACCGGGCTTCCGGCATCGGTTCGAAGATCGGGGCGGCGACGGTCGAAGCGCTGATGGGCTTCGGCGCGGTCCGCGCGCCCGACGGGGCCGCAACGGAGGCGGATGCGTCACGGCGCGCCGCGGGTACGATCGACTCGACCGTTGCGGCCGGGGCGCGCGGTGCCGGGCGATTCGGCGCCGGACGCGGCGCCGGCTTGCGCGCCGTCGCCGAACCGGCCAGCACGGTCGAGCGGGTCGCGTTTTCGCGGGCCGACCTCAAGAGGCTGAGGCATTCCACGTCGCGCAGCAGGAGGCCGTCGCACAGACTGCCCGATTCGGCGCCGATCACCGGCACCGGGACCGCCCGGCTGAGCGCCAGGGCCAGCTTGTCGTTCTGGCCGATCGCCAGAATCGCGAAGGCACCCGCCTCGGCGACCGCGCGCGCATCGTTGACGACCTGGATCGCGTGCCATTCGCGCTCCGCCGCCGTGAACTGAGCGCCGAGCCCGGCCTCCTCCGGCATGGCGATGTCGGCGCGCGCGATGACCGGCACCTTGCAGGACGCCAGATGGCGGATCGTCTCGATCGCCACGGTCTCGAGCGGCAGCAGGACGCCGCAGCATTCGACCTCCCGCAGCATGTGGAGACTGGTCTCATAGGCGAGGTCGAGCGAATGCGTCCAACTCGCATGCGGCAACTCGACGACGATCTTCGATGCCGGCGCGCCACGGGCGACCGCGTGGGCATGCAGGACCATCATGGCGAGATCGGCGCTGGCCGGCGACGGCAGGCCATGGATCTGAACCGCCACATCGCAATCGACCACCAGCAGGTCGCACAGCGGATCGAGCACCCTGGCATAGGGGGCGGTATAGGCGGTGGCCGCAATGATCCGGCGCCCCCCCTTCCGATCTCTCAAGGACGGCCTGCCATCCGTAGCTGTCGGACTTGCGTGCTTCATACCCGTCGCCAGCTCTACGCTTTCCAACGCCCGTCGGAGCGATTTCGTAAAATTTAACGTGCATTTAATAAATACGATCGGCAGAGTGCCGAGCCAGACACAAAAGTTCGAATTAGGCGGAAGTGCTCAATCTGGGCATAAACGTAGTGGCAGTTAATAACTATATTATCGAATTAGATTTCCGCATCATTTCTATACATGAAATCCGTGGTCTTGCGCCCATTCTGAGCGTTCCAGAGGTGCTAAGCACGACAGTCGGCACGAAGTGCCGATCTCCCGCCCGTGCATCGCTTCCGAGGACTATCGCATGACGCTACGCCAGTTCCGGCTGCTTCCTGGCGTCGCGACCCTTGCATTCGGCCTCGCCCTGATCGGATGCTCGAGCCTGCCGTCTTCCGGACCGTCCGCCGATGTCGTGATCGAGCCGTCCGGTCAGGCCGCCGGGACCCGCCTGATCGAACTCGACCTCGCGTCGGCGCGGGCCGCATTCGACCGCCGGCGGAGCGTGATCGGGGCGAGCTTCCCGCGTCTGGCGAAGCCCAATCCGATCCTTCTCGGCCGGGGCGATGTGCTGGACGTCCGCGTCATGGAAGCCGGCGACAACGGGCTGTTTGCGAATTCGCAGACGCGCGGTACCCAATTCACGGCCCAGATCGATCAGGCGGGCGACCTCTTCACCCCCTATGGCGGGTCCATGAGGGCCGCCGACCGCAGCCCGGAGCAGGTCCGGGAGACGCTCCAGCGCAGCCTCGCCGACAAGGCGATCCAGCCGCAGGTGCTGCTTTCGGTCACCGCCAGCCGCGGCAATTCGGTGACGGTGCTCGGCGATGTCGGAAGACCGGGCCTGTTCCCGCTGAGTCCGGCGGGGACCCGTCTGATCGATGCGATCGCCGCCGCCGGCGGCGCCCGCTCCGCGTCCTTCGATACGGCCCTGACGATCAAGCGGAAGGATGCCGTCGCGACGCTCTACCTGGACGACCTGCTGGCCGAGCGCGACAACAACATCCTGTTGGCGGCGAACGACGAAATCCTCGTCGCCTCCGCGCCGCGCAGCTACGCGATCCTGGGTGCGGTCACGACGTCCGGCGATGTGAAGTTCGGGGCGGCGACCGTGACCCTGGCGGAAGCGCTTGCCCGGGCCGGCGGTCTCGACAGCCTGGCGGCCGATGCCGGAGGAGTCTTCGTGTTCAGCTCCGAACCGCCGACGCCGGATGCCGCCTCGGGCGAACGGCCGGTGCCGGTCCTCTACCGGCTCGACTTCTCGTCGCCGCAGGCCTTCTTCATCGCCCGCCAGATGCATCTGCGCGACAAGGACGTGGTCTATGTCGCCAGCGCTCCGGCGGTCGAACTGGCGCGGGTCCTGGACCTGGTCGGCCGGGCGACCGCCGTGGCGCGCGGCGGCGTCGGGCTGACGGGCGATCTCCAAAAATCGCGCTGACCGGACGGGTCGCCGTCCCGGCGGCCGGAGCCGGAGGCTGACAGTCGCGCCGGCCGGCGGGACCTTGCGGGCCGGCGCGGCTCCGGGACCGGCTCCGGGCCGGGCGCTGCCGGTTCAGACCACCGGGTGCCGTTCGATCGCCCGGGCGAGCGCCTCGACGAAGTCGACCGCCACCGCAGACGGGCTGCGCTGGGGCGGATAGACGGCGGCGAAATCGAAATCGATGCGCGGCTCGAAACGGCGCGCGACGACACCCCGGCCGGCAAATTCGGTGGCGGTGAAGGGGTCCGCGATGGCGACGCCGAGACCGGACGAGACCATGCCGCACATGATCTCCGAGAGGCTGGTCTCGACCCGCAGCACGCGGCGTACGTCCTGCTGCGCAAACACCTGGTCGACCTGATGCCGGCTCGAACTGCCGGCGCTGAGCGAGATGAACGTCTCGCCCTCCAGGTCGCGCGGCACGATGACATCCTTGCCGGCCAGCCGATGGCCCTCCGGGACCACCGCGACCCGGGCGACGGCCGGCATGCGGACGGCGTTGAGCCCGGCATGGGCGATCGGCACCTCGGCGAACCCGACATCGCACTGGCCGTTCAGCACCCAGTCGACCACGATCGGCGAAATGACGCCGAACAGGGACAGGTTGAGATTGGGGCGATCCATCAGGAAGTGACCGGCGAAGCGCGGAAGGAAGCCGTTGGCGAGCGCCGGCAGGGCCGCGATCCGCAGGCTGCCGATGCGCCGGCCGCGAATCTCCTCCGCGGCGGCGGTGATCCGCTCCAACCCGACGAAGGAGCGCTCGACCTCGGTGAACAGCGCCATGGCGGCCGCCGTCGGCACGAGCCCGGTGCCGCGCTTCTCGAACAGCTGCAGCCGCAGGAGTTCCTGCAGGTCGCGCAGCAGGCGGCTCACCGCCGGCTGGGTGACGGCCATCAGGTTGGCCGCCTCGGTGACGCTCCCGGTCAGCATCACGGCCCGGAAGGCCTCCACCTGCCTCGGATTGATGCGTGCCATGAAAGTGGGCCTATTCATAACATTACGGCATGAATAGCTTGCCATTATTCATTGGACGGCGGAAGGGCGTGTTGCGAGCATTCGGGTGGCGCGTCATCGCGGGGATGCCGCTGCACGGGGAGATCAGTCGAGATGAAAAGTCAGGGCCTTCTTGCCGCTGCGAGCCTCACGGTGCTCGTCGCATCCCTGTCGGCTGCTGATGCACAGCAGAAGACGTTCTATGTCGCCGGCTACGGCGGCTCGTTCGAGAAGACGATGCGCGACGAGGTCATCCCGGACTTCGAGAAGAAGCACGGGGTCAAGGTCGAGTATATCGCCGGCAACTCGACCGATACGCTCGCCAAGCTGCAGGCCCAGAAGGGCAACCAGCAGATCGATATTGCCATCGTCGACGACGGCCCGATGTATCAGGCGATCCAGCTCGGCTTCTGCGGCAAGATCCAGAACCTGCCCGCCGCCGATCTGCACGACGCCGCCCGCTTCAAGGACGACAAGGCCGTCGCCATCGGGCTGGTCGCGACCGGCATCATGTACAACACCAAGGTCTTCGCCGAGAAGGGCTGGGCCGCGCCGACCTCCTGGAACGATCTGAAGGATCCCAAGTTCCTGAAACAGGTCGTCATCCCGCCGATCAACAATACCTACGGGCTCTATACCCTCCTCATGTACGCCAAGATGAATGGCGGCGGCGAGAAGTCGATCGAGAGCGGCTTCAAGGTGATGAAGGACGAGGTCAACAAGAATGTGCTGGCCTACGAGCCGTCGCCGGCCAAGATGACCGAACTGTTCCAGTCCGGCCAGGCCGTGATCGCCGTCTGGGGCAGCGGCCGCGTTCAGGCCTTCGCCAATACGGGCTTCCCGGTCGACTTCGTCTATCCGAAGGAAGGTGCCGTCACGCTGCTCGCCTCGGCCTGCCCGATCGAAAAGGCCGACGCCTCGCCGATCGCCTCGGACTTCATCAAGGCCATGCTCGAGCCGAAGATGCAGCTGATCCTGCTCAAGGACTACGGCTACGGTCCGGTCAACAAGACCGTCCAGGTCCCGCCGGCACTCGGCGGCATGGCGCCGGTCGGCGAAAAGGCGGCCAAGCTCTACAATCCGGACTGGACGGCGATCAATCCGCAGCGCGAGGACTGGACCAAGCGCTGGAACCGCGAAGTCGAGCGCTGATCGCCCGTCTGCCCGAAAGACTGCCCGTCTCCGGCCTTGCCGGGGACGGGGCCCGTCGCAACCTTCCGCCCATCAGGCACCGGCGAGACCGCTCATGGCCTTTCTCGAACTCGACGGCGTCACCAAGCGGTTCGGCCCGCATGTTGCGGTCGAGCAACTGGATCTGACCGTCGCCAAGGGTGAGTTCGTCTCGCTGCTCGGCCCGTCCGGTTGCGGCAAGACCACCACGTTGCAGATGATCGCCGGGTTTCTCGATCTCACCGGCGGCGCCATCCGGCTGGAGGGGCGCAATCTCGCCGAGATCCACCCTTCGCGCCGCGGCCTCGGCATCGTCTTCCAGAGCTACGCGCTGTTCCCGCATATGACGGCGGCGGAGAATGTCGCCTTCGGCCTGGAGATGCGCCGCGTGCCGGCCGCCGAACGGGCCGAAAGGGTCGAGGCGGCGCTGGCCATGGTCGGACTGGCCGGCTTCGCCGACCGCTATCCGCGCCGGATGTCGGGCGGCCAGCAGCAGCGCGTCGCGCTGGCCCGCGCCCTGGTCATCCGGCCGAGCCTCTTGCTGCTCGACGAGCCGCTGTCCAACCTCGACGCCAAGCTGCGCGAGGAGATGCAGATCGAGCTGCGCCAGATCCAGCGCAATCTCGGCACCACCACCATCCTGGTCACCCACGACCAGGTCGAGGCGATGTCACTGTCCGACCGCATCGTGGTCATGAACACCGGCCGGGTCGAACAGATCGGCACGCCGCAGGAGACCTACGAGCGGCCGGCCTCCGCCTTCGTGGCCAACTTCCTCGGCAAGACCAACGAATTCGCCGGTACGATCGAGGCCGGAACGCAACCGGCCCGAATCGTCGCCGGGTCCTGGAGCGCCCCGGCGCCGGCCGGGTTCTCGGGGCCGGTCACCGTCTCGGTGCGGCCGGAGAAGATCGGCTTCGCGGGCGCCGGCCAGGGCCTCGCGGCCCGTGTCGCCATCCGCATCTTCCAGGGCAATCACTGGCTGTTCCAGTGCGAGACCGAATGCGGCCCGGCGATCGTGATCCGCCAGAATGACGGCATGGCCCAGCCGGCCGAGGGCGAGGCCGTGCGGCTCGCCTGGCGGCCCGAGGACATGAGCCTGCGCGCCGCGGGTGTCCGGCCGTGACGGCGGCCTCGTCTGCCCCCCAGCCGGCGCCTGTCACCGCGGCGCCCGCCGCTCCGGCGCCCGCCGCCGGAGGGGCCGGCACCGGCACGCCCTGGCCGCTGGTGCTGCCGGCCCTGATGCTGTTCGTCGCCGTCGTGCTGATCCCGCTGGCGATGACCGTGCTGCTCTCGTTCAACGACTGGGGCCAGTACAAGGGCATCGAGCAGGTCTTCATCCTCAAGAACTGGCGCGAGATCTGGGAAGACGACTACTTCCTGGAGATGTTCCTGCGCACCTTCCGGATCGCCGTCCTGGCGACGCTGATCACGGCGCTGCTCGGCGCGCCGGAGGCCTATATCCTGAACCGCATGCAGGGACGCTGGAAGGGCTTCTTCCTGCTCGTCATCCTCGGCCCGCTCCTAATCTCCGTGGTTGCCCGCACGCTCGGCTGGGCGCTGCTGTTCGGCGGCGCCAACGGGGTCGTCAACAAGGCGCTGATGTCGCTCGGCGTGATCGGCGCCCCGATCCCGTTCATGTTCACCGAGACCGGCGTCGTCGTCGCGCTGGCCCATGTCATGATGCCGTTCATGGTGCTCTCGGTCTGGGCGGCGCTGCAGCGCGTCGACCCGCAGATCGAGAATGCCGCCATGTCGCTCGGCGCGGGACACGCCACCATCCTCCGGCGCATCGTGCTGCCGCAGATCATGCCCGGCATCCTGTCCGGGGCGATCATCGTCTTCTCGCTGTCGGCCTCGGCCTTCGCGACGCCGTCGATCATCGGCGGCCGGCGCCTGAAGGTCGCCGCCACGCTCGCCTATGACGAGTTCCTAAACACGCTCAACTGGCCGCTCGGCGCGGCGGTGGCGGTGCTGTTGCTGGTCGCCCTGGTGCTGATCGTCGTCGGCTCCAACGCGCTGATCGAACGGCGCTATGCGGAGGTGTTCCGATGAGCCGCAACGGCCCGCTGGCGCTCCTCTTCCACACCCTGTTCGTGATCTTCATGCTGGCGCCGATCCTGGTCGTCTGCCTGGTCGCCTTCACGCCCGAGGGCTTCCTGTCGCTGCCGACGCAGGGCTTCTCGCTGCGCTGGTTCCGGGCGATCGCGCGCTATCCGGAATTCATCAACGCCTTCTGGGTCAGCCTGTGGCTCGGCGCGGTCGCGTCGCTGATCGCGGCCGCCTTCGCGGTGCCGGCCGCGCTCGCCATCGCGCGCCACAGCTTCCGCGGCCGCGAGGCGCTGTCGGCGCTGTTCCTGTCGCCGCTGATGATCCCGCATGTGGTGCTCGGCATCGCCTTCCTGCGCTTCTTCACGCAGACCGGCCTGAGCGGCACCTTCCCGGCGCTGCTGATCGCCCATGTGGTCGTGGTGTTCCCCTTCGCGCTGCGCCTCACGCTCGCCGCCGCAACCGGCATGGACCGCTCGGTCGAGATGGCCGCGGTCTCGCTCGGCGCCGGCAGCTGGACCCTGTTCCGGCGCGTGACGCTGCCGCTGATCCTGCCCGGCGTGATCTCCGGATGGGCGCTCGCCTTCATCCAGTCCTTCGACGAACTGACCATGACGGTCTTTCTCGCCGCGCCGGGCATCGAGACGCTGCCGGTGCGCATGTTCCTCTACATTCAGGACAATATCGATCCGCTCGTCACCTCGGTCTCGGCCAGCGTGATCGCGGTCACCATGCTCGCCCTGGTCCTGCTCGACCGTTTCTTCGGTCTCGACCGGGTGCTCTCCGGTCACGGCGACCGGGGGCGATAGGAGACATCATGCGCAACGACTACGACATCGCCGTGGTGGGCGGTGGCCTGCTCGGCTCGGCGATCGCGTGGGGGCTCGGCCGGATCGGCCAGCGCGTCGTCGTGCTCGACGAGGGCGACGTGACCAAGCGGGCCTCGCGGGCCAATTTCGCGCTCGTCTGGGTGCAGAGCAAGGGTCTCGGCATGCCGGCCTACACGGTCTGGACCGTGCGCGCCTCGGAGACCTGGGCGCAGCTCGCCGCCGACCTGAAGGACCAGACCGGCCTCGACGTCTGCCTGCAGCGCAATGGCGGCTTCCACCTGGCGCTCTCGGAGGGCGAGCTCGAACAGCGCGCCAACACCCTGAAGCGGCTGCACAACCAGGTCGGCGCGGCCGACTACCAGGTCGAGGTGATGGACCGCGACCGGGTCGCCGCCATGCTGCCGGCGATCGGCCCGGAGGTGGTCGGCGGCACCTTCTGTCCGCTCGACGGGCACGTCAATTCGCTGCGCACCTTCCGCGCCTTCCATACCGGCTTCAAGGCCTTCGGCGTCGACTACCGGCCCGAGCACCCGGTCACGGCGATCGCGCAGAGCGGCGGCGAATTCCGTCTGGCGACGCCGAGGGGCGAGATCCGCGCCGGCAAGGTCGTGCTCGCGGCCGGCAACGCCAACCAGGCGCTCGCCCCGATGGTCGGCCTGCACGCGCCGATGGGGCCGACGCGCGGCCAGATCGTCGTCACCGAGCGCACCCTGCCGTTCCTGCCGCATCCGCTGACCACGATCCGCCAGACCGACGAGGGCACGGTGATGATCGGCGACAGCAAGGAGGACCTGCTCGACGATTCCGGGCTGGATCTCTCGATCAGCACCGTCATGGCCGACCGGGCGCGCCGCACCTTCCCGCTGCTCGGGCGGCTGAACGTGGTCCGCACCTGGTCGGGCATCCGCGTCATGCCGAAGGACGGCTTCCCGGTCTACGACCAGTCGGAGAGCCATCCGGGCGCTTTCGTGGCCTGCTGCCATTCCGGCGTGACGCTGGCCTCCAACCATGCCTATGCGCTCGCCCCGATGATCGCCGCCGGCCAGCTCGACGCGACCGAGGTCGGCGCCTTCACGGGCCGCCGCTTCGCCGCCATGGCGACGACCGGCAGCGGCTACTACTGACGGGCGCCCGGCGCCTCGGAGACAGCGATGTTCAAGCGATTGCAAGCGGATACGCGCAAACCCGTCGGGATCTTCGTCGACGGCACGGCGGTGACGGCGCGCGAGGGCGACACGGTTTCGGCTGCCCTTCTCGCCTCGGGGCTGGACGTGCGCCGGACAACGGCCGTCAGCGGCGCGCCGCGCCTGCCCTACTGCATGATGGGGGTCTGCTTCGACTGCCTGGTCACCGTCGACGGCACCGGCAACCGGCAGGGCTGCCTGATCACCGTGCGCGAGGGCATGCGCATCGAAATCCAGAAGGGCAAGAGGGAGATCGGCCGATGAGCGCCGGACCGACGCGTTCCGAATACGACGTCGTGGTCGTCGGGGCCGGCCCGGCCGGTCTCGCCGCGGCGGCGACCGCGGCGGGTGCGGGCCTTTCGACCCTGCTCCTCGACGAGAATGCCGGTCCGGGCGGCCAGGTCTGGCGCGCCATCGACACGACGCCGGTGCGTGCGCCGGATCTGCTCGGCCGCGACTACTGGGCGGGAGCCGGGCTGGTCGCGGAGGCGCGCGCCAGCGGCGCGGAGATCCTGCAGGGCGCCACGGTCTGGGGCCTCGATCGAAACCTCGAGGTCGCCGTCTCGATCGGCGGCGGCTCGCGCTTCGTCACCGCCCGCCGGGTCGTGCTGGCGACCGGCGCGCTCGAGCGGCCGTTTCCGATCCCGGGCTGGACGCTGCCCGGCGTGCTGACCGCCGGCGCCGCCCAGACGTTGCTCAAATCGTCCGGGCTCGTCCCCGAGGGCCGCACGGTGCTGGCCGGGCAGGGGCCGCTCCTGTGGCTGCTCGCCGCGCAGATCCTGCGCCTCGGCGGCGGCATCGATCTGATCCTCGACACTGCGGAGCGCGCCAATTGGCGCCAGGCCTGGCGGTACGCGCCGGGCTTTCTGTTCACGCCCTACTTTGCCAAGGGCCTCGCCCTGATGCGCGAGGTCAGGGCGAAGGTCCGCGTCGTCTCCGGCGTCACGGCCCTGTCGGCGGAAGGCGACGGCCGGGTCGAGCGGGTCGCCTACACGGCCGGCGGACGGCGCGAGACGGTTCCGGTCGATACGCTGCTGCTGCACCAGGGTGTGGTGCCGAACGTGAATCTGGCCATGGCGGCGGGCGTGAAGCACGCCTGGGATCCGATCCAGCTGTGCTGGGCGCCGGTGCTCGACGAGACGCTGGCGACCTCGGTGCCGGGCATCGCCATTGCGGGCGACGGCGCCGGCATCGGCGGGGCGCCGGCGGCCGTGGTACGCGGCCGCATCGCCGGGCTGGCCGCGGTCGAGGCGCTGGCGCCGACGGCCGTCCGGCGCGGACCCTCGATGGAGACCCTGCGGGTCGCGCGCGACCGGGCCGAGCGCGGGCGCCGCTTCCTCGATCTCCTGTTCCGGCCGTCCCGCGCGTTCCGCATCCCGGACGGCGACACCGTCGTGTGCCGCTGCGAGGAGGTGACGGCGCGCGACATCCGCGACGCGGTGGCGATCGGGGCGACCGGGCCGAACCAGCTGAAGGCCTATCGGCGCGCCGGCATGGGCCCGTGCCAGGGCCGGCTGTGCGGGCTGACCGTGACCGAACTGATGGCCGAGGCCCGCGGCATGACGCCGGAGGAGATCGGCTACTACCGCCTGCGGCCGCCGGTGAAGCCGATCACGCTCGCCGAACTGGCCGACATGCCACAGTCGGAATCGGCGGTGCGTGCGGTGGTGCGCTGATGACCGTGCGCCGCGACGCGATCATCGTCGGCGGCGGCATCCACGGCTGCTCGACCGCCCTGCATCTCGCCCTGCGCGGCTTCAGGCCGGTGCTGATCGAGAAGGACTATGCCGGCCGCCACGCCTCGGGCGTCAATGCCGGCGGCGTGCGCCAGCTCGCCCGGCATGTCGCCGAGATCCCGCTCTCGATCCGCTCCATGGATGTCTGGGAGGGGATCGAGGACCTGCTCGGCGACAGCTGCGGCTTCGAGAATGCCGGCCAGGTGCTGGTCGCCGAGGACGCGGCCGAGCTCGACGCCTGCCGGACCCGCGTCGCGGATCTGAACCTGCGCGGCTTCGACCATGAGGAATTGATCGATGCCGCCGAACTCCGGCGGCTGGTGCCGGCGGTGGCGGAGACCTGTCCGGGCGGAATCGTCTCGCGCCGCGACGGCGCCGCCGAACCGGCCCGCACCACCACGGCCTTCCGCCGCCGCGCCGAGTCGCTCGGCTGCCTGATCCGCGAAGGGGTTGCGGCGTCCAATGTCCGCCGCGAAGGCGGCCAGTGGCGGGTCGATGCCGGCGCGGAGACCTATGAGGCGCCCGTGCTGGTCAATGCCGCCGGAGCCTGGGCCGGCCGCATCGCCGCCGCGCTCGGCGAGCCGGTACCGGTCGAGACCGTGGCGCCGATGCTGATGATCACCTCGCGCGTGCCGGCCTTCATCCGCCCGGTCGTGATCCTGCGCGGCCGCAAGCTGTCCTTCAAGCAATTCGCCAACGGCACCGTGCTGATCGGCGGCGGTCATCTGGCCACGCCCTATCCGGACACCGGCGAGACCGTGCTCGACTGGCGCAAGCTGCAGGAGAGCGCCCGCACGGTGTTCGATCTCTTCCCGGTCATGCGCGGCGCCACCATCGTGCGCGCCTGGGCGGGCATCGAAGCGCGCACCCGCGACGACCTCCCGGTGTTCGGCCCGAGCGCCCGCCACGAGGGCCTCTTCCACCAGTTCGGCTTCTCGCTGCACGGCTTCCAGCTCGGCCCCGGCGCCGGCGCCGTCATGGCCGAGATGATCGCCACCGGCCACACCAACACCCCGATCGACGGTCTTCGCATCGACCGCTTCGCCCGGGCCTGACCGCAACCCTTCCCATCTTCGGAGAGATCATGACCATCACCCGCACCATCCGCACGCCGATCATGCACCGCGCCGTCGTCGCCAACGGCTTCGTCTTCGTCGGCGGCACGATCGCGGACGACACCAGCCTGTCGATGGGCGAGCAGACCCGCAACATCCTGGGCAAGATCGCCGGCTATCTGAAGGAGGCCGGCACCGACATGACGCGCGTCGTCTCCGCCTCGATTTTCGTCACGGATCTGTCGAAGAAGAAGGAGATGGACGCCGTCTGGACCGAGACCTTCGGCGACGACCTGCCGACCCGGGCGACCGTCGGGGTCGCCGATCTCGGCGGCGGCGCGCTGATCGAGGTGGTGGTCACGGCGCTGGCCGGCTGACGCGGGAGACGCCGGTCGCGCATCGCCGATCGCTCGCCGGCGCGACCGCGCCCGGCCGTCCGCCCGGGACCGACGGCCCTGCGCGATGACCGTCGGGCTTCCTTACGCGGATTTTTCAGGCCGCTGTCGGCCGCGCGCAAGCTGCGTCGTTTGAAAGGGCCCGGTCCGCTCCGGCGGGCCGGGCCGCCGGCCTCAATTGGCCGCGAAGCAGTAGAACAGGCCGGCGCCGCCGGTGCTCTTCAGGGCGTCCTGGCTGCAGCCGCCGCGCGAATTGTGCGACGAGTTCCAGCTCTTGGCCGCCGCCGACTCGTCGAGCCCGGTGCGGTCAGAGTGGCCGACCGTGGCGATGCCGTCGGCGCCGCTCTTGGTCCAGTTGCCGCAGGTGCGATCCTCGCCGGCCGCGAAGGCGGTCCCGTCGGGCTGCGTGCCGGTCAGCACGTCATGGGTGTTCGGCGTGTCGCCGCGGCCGTTGACCACCGTCCCCTTCTCGGTCAGCGCGGTCGCCTTGGTGATGCCGTTGGCGCTGCCATGCAGGTCTTCGACGCTCTTGGCGATCACCTCGCCCTTGGCGTTGACCCAGGGACCCTTGCCGATCCGGTCGCGCGCGTTGACGGCGCCGGCGCCTTGCGTCGACAGATAGGCGCGCCAGGTCTTGGCGCCCGCCCCGACCGCTGCCGCGAGCGCCTGACAATGCTTGTCGGCCCCCTCCAGACCGCCGAGATCGGCGCCCTTGCCGGCGCCCGTGCTGGTGACGAAAAACGACAGATTGCCCGACTGGGCCGCCGCCGGAGCGGTGCCGGCGAATGTGACCGTCGCCGCGATGGCAGCGGCTGCGATGAACGCGATGCCCTTCATGCTTCCCTCCATGGCATGCACGAGAGGGACGGGCCGCGTCGTCCGCGGGGTCATGACGCCGGCCACGATCGACCCGCCTGCCCCCAAAGACACGGAGCTCGACGCTGCGCCATCCGGCGGCTGCCGGTCTGCGCGATCGTCGGCTCCACGGCAGGCCTGGCCCCGCTCGGACCGGGTGTTTCGTTCTTGTCCCGGTGACGCAAGGCTAGGCACGCATCGCGATGTCGGCAAATGACAAGATGTTGACGCCGGGTTGGCTAGGGATCGCCCGCTGGCCCTGGCCCTGGCCCTGGCCCTGGCCCTGGCCCTGGCCCCCGGCCCCGGTCACGCACCCGCCCAGGCCCGGACCAGGTGCCAGGCGATGGCGTAGGGGTTGGCGGCGAAGAGGCCGTCCGGATGGGTGCGGTCGAGCATGGCGCGGGTCTCGGCGCGGGAGAACCAGCGGCAATCCTCCAGCTCCTCCTCGTCGCGGCGGATCTCGGTGGTGACCGCCTCGGCGAGGCAGCCGATCATCAGGGTGGAGACCATCGGCCAGGGCTGGCTGGCATGGTAGGTGACCCGGCCGACCTCGATGCCGGCCTCCTCCCAGGTCTCCCGGCGCACGGCGGCCTCGATCGTCTCGCCCGGCTCGATGAAGCCGGCGAGGCAGGAATACATGCCGGGGGCGAAGCGCGCCTGCCGGCCGAGCAGGCAGTTCTCGCCGTCGGTGACCATCATGATCGCGACCGGATCGGTGCGCGGGAAATGCTGCGCCCCGCAGGCCGGGCAGTCGCGCCGGTAGCCGGCGGCGGCGGGCCGCGAAGGCTGGCCGCAGCGCGAGCAGAAGCGGTGCGATTCGTGCCAGCCGAGCAGCGAGCGGGCCTGCGCGATCGCCCCCATCTCGTGGGCCGGCAAGACCCCTTGCATGGCCAGCGAGCGCAGGTCGATCAGCTTGAACGGGCCGCCCTCGCGCTCTTCGGCCTCGATCGCCTCGGGCGGCAGCCGGGTTTCGGCGGCGAACCACGGTGTCGCGCCGGGCAGGTCGGTGGCGAGGTCGGACCCGGTATCGAAGCCGAGCAGGATCGGGGCGGCGAGATCGGCGCCGAGCCTGTCGGCGACGACCCGGTCATGGGTGGCGGTCAGACGGCCCGCATCGCGCAAGGACACGACCGGTCGGTCGCCGGCATAGAGGATGAAGCGGGCATCCGGCACCGCCAGCTGGCGGGCGAACCAGTCCGCATCGCCGCGCTTCTCCGAGAGGCGGTCGAGACGGTTGCCGGCGAAACCGACCCGGGCGGAGGGCTCGTCGGCGAAAAACGGAAACGGCATGGAGGCCTCGTGGGGGGCGGTTCAGGGGATCGGTGGCAAGCGCGGGGATCGAAAGGGCAAGGGGTTTCCGGAAGCGGCCGGTTTGCGGGGCCCTTTGTGGCGGCGCCCGGCGCTGGCGGCCGTCAGGCCAACGCGGCGCGCAATTCGGCGATCAGGCGATCGCGCGCGGCCGGATCGTAGGGGCGGCGCTCGACCTTGCCCCAGACCGGCGCCGGCCAGGCCGGATCGGTCCGGAAGCGGGCGATGACATGGACATGGAGCTGGGCGACGACATTGCCGAGGGCGGCGACGTTGAGCTTGTCGCAGCCGGTGATCGTCCGCAGGGCGGTGGAGACCCGGGCGATCTCGTCCCACAGCCAGCCCTGGTCGTGGCGGGACAGGTCGACGATCTCGACTAGGTCCGGCTGGCGCGGCACCAGCACCACCCAGGGATAGTTGGCATCGATCAGCAGGCGCACGGAGGAGAGCGGCAGGTCGCAGATCGGCAGCGTGTCGGCATCGAGGCGGGGATCGAGCGTGAAGCCGGTCATGGCGGGTCCTGTCGGGCTGGCTGCCGGGCCTGTCGCGGAAGGCCGGTTCTGTGGATGGCGGGGCGGCCGATCGCAAGGGAGCGGCCGGGTCGAGATGTAGCCCTTGCAAGTCGCCGGTCAATCCATGATATGAGGACCCCGGGAGGTCGGCGGTGGACGTCGCCACTCGTCGATCTGGTCAGGTCCGGAAGGAAGCAGCCAAGGCGGGTCGGGCACGGGTCATCGTCCGGCCTCCCACCTCCTCGATTCGAGGTCGCCACGATTTGGGTCGCCCGCCGAGCGGCGGCCGGCCGGAACCGGCCGAGCGCCGGTTCCGCTGAACGCGCGGGTGCCGCATGGACGGTCTCTTCCCGACCGACAGCCTGCCCGAGACCGCCGGGCCGACCGATGCCGCGAAGCCGGGCGCCGCGAAGTCCGGCGCCTACCGGGTGCTCGCCCGCAAGTATCGTCCGCAGAGCTTCGACGACTTGATCGGCCAGGAGCCGATGGTGCGCACGCTCTCCAACGCCTTCGAGATCGGCCGCATCGCGCAGGCCTACATGCTGACCGGCGTGCGCGGGGTCGGCAAGACCACCACCGCCCGCATCCTGGCCCGCGCGCTCAACTACGAGATCCCGGGCCGGATCGAGAAGCCGACCATCCACATGCCGGAGCCGGGCGTGCACTGCCAGGCCATCATGGAGGGCCGGCATGTCGACGTGATGGAGATGGACGCCGCCTCGCATACCGGCATCGAGGACATCCGCGAGATCATCGAGGCCGTGCGCTACAAGCCGGCCACGGCGCGGATGAAGGTCTACATCGTGGACGAGGTCCACATGCTGTCCAACGCGGCCTTCAACGGTCTCCTGAAGACCCTGGAGGAGCCGCCCGAGCATGTGAAGTTCATCTTCGCGACCACCGAGATCCGCAAGGTGCCGGTGACCATCCTGTCGCGCTGCCAGCGCTTCGACCTGCGCCGCATCGAGGCCGGCGTGCTGACCGCCCATCTGCGCCGGATCGCCGAGGCCGAACAGGTCGGGATCGAGGACGAGGCGCTGCGCCTCGTCGCCCGCGCCGCGGAAGGCTCGGTGCGCGACAGCCTTTCGCTGCTCGACCAGGCCATCGCCCATGGCGAGGGGCAGATCACCGCCGACCAGATCCGCGAGATGCTCGGCCTCGCCGACCGCACCCGGGTGATCGACCTGTTCGGTCAGGTCATGCGCGGCGAGGTGGCGGCGGCGCTCCAGGAACTGGAGGCGCAATATGCGGTCGGCGCCGACCCGGCGACGGTGATCGCCGATCTGGCCGAATTCACCCATTTCGTCACCCGGCTGAAGCTGGTGCCGGGCGCGGCCGAGGACGGCGCGGCGACCGAGGCCGAGGTGACGCGCGGCCGCGACTATGCCGAGGGCTTGTCGCTGCGCGTGCTCGGGCGCGCCTGGCAGATGCTGCTGAAGGGCTTCGACGAGGTCAAGGCCGCGCCGAAGCCCCTGGCGGCGGCCGAGATGGTGATCGTCCGGCTCGCCTATGCGGCCGACCTGCCGACGCCGGACGAAGCGTTGAAGCTGCTGCGCGATGCGGGCGGCCCGGGCGCAGGGCCGTCCGGCGGCGGTGCGTCGGGACAGGGTGGCGGCGGGACGGGCGGTGGTCCGGCCCGCATGGCCGCAGGATCGCAAGGGCCTGGCGGCGGTGCCCTGACGGGGGTTCCGAGCGCATCGGGCGAGCCGCGCGCTGCCCCCCGGCTGGTCGCCTCGTCAGGCGCGATGGCCTCCGCGGTCCCGTCCCCGGCGGCCCCGTGGGAGGAGCCGCGCGCACCCGCCGCACAGCCGTCGCCGGCCCCAGCCCCAGCCCCGGTTGCCGCGGCGCCGGCCGGCGACATGCGGCCGCTCAACAGTCTCGAGGATATCGCTGCACTCGCCGCCGAGAAGCGCGATATCCGATTGAAGCTCGCCATCGAGCGGCAGATGCGGCCGGTGCGCATCGAGGATGGGCGGATCGAGTTCTCGCCGACACCCGAGGCGCCGAAGGATCTGGCCCAGGAACTGGGCCGCAAGCTCGGCGACTGGACCGGCCGGCGCTGGATGATCGCCATCTCGCGCGAGACCGGCGGGGCGACGGTCGCCGAGGAGCGGGAGGCGGCCCGCAACCGGCTGGTCACCGACGCCCGCGCCGATCCGCTGGTCGCCGCCGTGCTGAAGCGCTTCCCCGGCGCCATGATCGTCGACGTGCGCGTCCACAAGACGGCCGAAGAAGAGGCCGCCGCGGCGTCGGGCGCGCCGATCCTGCCGGCCGGGTCGGAGGACCTGCCGGCGGACGCCTATGTCGCGCCGGTCGACATGGACGATCCGGGCTGGGCGCCCGACGATTGACCGTCGGCCCCGGCCGACCCGCACCGACGCAACAACCCCAACCCGAGGAGTTCCGATGGACTTCCTGAAGATGATGAAGCAGGCCAAGGACATGCAGGCGCGGATGGCGGGCCTGCAGGATGAACTGGCCACGATCGAGGTGTCCGGCGCCTCCGGTGCGGGCCTCGTCACCGTCACGGTGTCCGGCAAGGGCGAGATGCGTTCGGTCAAGATCGACCCGTCGCTGCTGAAGCCGGAAGATGCGGAGATTCTTGAGGATCTGATCGTCGCGGCGCATCGCGACGCGCACGCCAAGGCGGAAGCGGCGATCGCCGCCAAGATGGCCGAACTGACCGGCGGCCTCGGCCTGCCGGCCGGCTTCAAGCTGCCGTTCTGACGGCGGCCCGGTCCGCTGGCGCCGGCCGGCTCGAACGGCGGCGCGGCGCGGAGCCTTCGGGCGGTCAGACGGTGCGGTCGAGCACGCGGCCGAGGCCGGAGGTGATCGGGGCCTTGGCGACCTCCTTCTCGACGACTTTCTCCTTGTCGTCCTTGCGCGTCTCGGAGGCCTGGCGATCGAGACGCGTGTTGCCGCCGAGATCGATGAAATGCTTCCGCTGCGCCTTGTCCACGCTGGTCATGCCGGTCCTCGCCCCTGTCTTGCGGCGGATCGTTGGACGGCATCCGTGAATCCCGACTTGCACGGATCGTTCAAAGTCTAGGCAATCTGGAAATTTCCGGGGAGGACTTGCGGCTCCCCGCCGACGAGGCCCATTCCATGTCGAAATCCATCGCCGGGCCGGAGATCGAGCGTCTGATCCAGCTGCTCGGCAAGCTGCCCGGGCTCGGCCCGCGTTCGGCGCGCCGCGCCGCCCTGACGCTCGTGAAGCGCAAGGAAGCCCTGCTGGCGCCGCTGGCGCGCGCCTGCACGGAGGTCAACGAAAAGGTCGGCGTCTGCACCGTCTGCGGCAATGTCGACACCGTCGATCCCTGCTCGATCTGCCGCGATCCGCGCCGCGACGACAGCACCATCGTGGTGGTCGAGGACGTCTCCGATCTCTGGGCGCTGGAACGCGCCGGCGCGATGGCGGCGCGCTATCACGTGCTCGGCGGGGTGATGTCGCCGCTCGACGGCATCGGTCCGGACGACCTGAACATCCGCAGCCTGATCGAACGCTGCCGGTCGGGCCGCGTCGGCGAGGTCATCCTGGCCGTCAACGCCACCGTCGAGGGCCAGACCACCGCGCACTACATCACCGGCGAGATCGCCGGCCTCAGGGCCGACGGGATCGACGTGACCGTGACCCGGCTGGCCCATGGCGTGCCGGTCGGCGGGGAACTCGACTATCTCGACGACGGCACCCTGGCGGCGGCCCTGAAGGCGCGCACGCGGTTCTGACCCCAGCGCCGGGCCGGTCAAAACAAAGCCGGCGCCGCGGGGGTGTCCGCGACGCCGGCCGGATAGGTTCGCAATCGGGCGGTCAGATCACTTCTTCGCGCCGAGAGCGGCCTCGTCGATGTCGACCTTGGCGGCCTTCTTCAGCTCGGTGAGCGCCTCGGAGAACTTCTCCTGGACGACCTGCTGGCGGAGCTGGTCCTTGACCTCGTCGAGGCCCGGCACCTTCTGCTTGCGCTTGTCCTCGACGCGGATGACATGGAAGCCGAACTGGGTCTTCACCGGGGCTTTGGTGAACTCGCCCGGCTTCAGCTCCTGCACGGCCTTGTCGAACTCGGCGACCATTTCGCCGGCGCCGAAATAGCCGAGATCGCCGCCTTCCTTGGCCGAACCCGGATCCTGCGACTTTTCGGTCGCGATCTTGGCGAAATCGCCGCCCTTGGCGATGTCGGCGATGATCGCGTCGGCCTCTTCCTTGGTCTTGACCAGGATGTGGCGGGCGCGGGTCTCCTCCGGCGGGGTGGTGCCGCCGACATACTTGTCGTAGGCCGCCTTCACATCTGCGTCAGTGACGGAACCGTCGACCTTGATCTTCACGAATTCGTTGATCAGCAGGCGCTGGCGCAGGTTCTCCAGCCGCTTCTTGAATTCGTCCGAGGCGCCGAGCCCGTCCTTGTCGGCCTGGCCGGCGAGGATCTGGATGTCGATCAGGCGGTCGAGCGCGGCGCGCCGGCGGGCGGGCTCCGGCAACTGCGCGAATTGCTGCGACATCTCGGCCATCACGGCGGCGAGATCAGACTCGGTGATCGCCTTGCCGTCGACGGTCGCGATCTTCTTGTCCTCCGCGGCCGCGGCGGGCGCCCATCCGGCCGACCCGATCACGGCCGCCGAGGCCAGAAGGGCGGCCAGGACCGCGATACGTGACGCTTTGATCATCGGAACTATCCTTCGATGGTTTCTTCGCCCCGATAGGGACCGATTGCGGCGGGGCCGTGAATTCGGGCCGGCACATTGGTGCAAAGCCGTGACGTTGACAACAGGGAGGCCCCCACTTATCTCTGCCGCGGCCCCCCGTGGCGCCGGGTTTCGGCTCGTCTTGCGACGGGCTGTCGCGGCCAGTCTCGCCGGCTCGCGCAGAGTCGCGAGGGCCGGTCGACGGCACGAGGGCTGTTCCGGACACGCGCGTTTTCCCTCGGTCGCATTTCCATGAAATCTTCCGGTCGCGCCGGACGGAGCCGATCAGGCGTTCCGGCGGCGTCGCGGACCGACAGTCAGGAAAGCCCTCCATGTTCGGGCTCGGAAATCTCGCCAAGAAGCTGTTCGGCTCCGCCAACGATCGCAAGGTGAAGGCCTATCGACCGCGGGTCGAGGCCATCAATGCCCTTGAGGCCGAGCTCGCGCTGCTGACCGACGACGAGCTCCGGGCTCGCACGGACAAGTTCCGCGCGGATCTGGCCGCCGGCACCAAGCTCGACGATCTCCTGGTGCCGGTCTATCTCAATGCCCTGACCGGCAAGGGCGTGCATGTCGTCACCGTCAACGACTATCTCGCCTCGCGCGACGCCGAATGGATGGGCCGGGTCTACCGCTTCCTCGGCCTGACCGTCGGCGTGATCGTGCATGGTCTCGACGACGAGCAGCGCAAGACCGCCTATGCCTGCGACGTCACTTACGGCACCAACAACGAGCTCGGCTTCGACTATCTGCGCGACAACATGAAGTACGAGGTCGGCCAGATGGTCCAGCGCGGCCATCACTATGCGATCGTCGACGAGGTCGACTCGATCCTGGTCGACGAGGCGCGCACGCCGCTGATCATCTCCGGCCCGCTCGACGACCGCTCCGAGCTCTACAACACCATCGACGCCTTCATTCCGCGGCTGACCGCCAAGGAAGACTACGAGATTGACGAGAAGCAGCGCACCGCCTCCTTCACCGAGGCCGGCATGGAGAAGCTGGAGCGGACGCTGGCCGAGGCCGGCCTGCTCAAGGGCGAGAACCTGTTCGACGTCGAGAACGTGACCGTCGTCCATCACGTCAATCAGGCGCTGCGCGCCCATTCGCTGTTCCAGCGCGACAAGGACTATATCGTCAAGAACGACGAGGTCGTGATCATCGACGAGTTCACCGGCCGCATGATGCCCGGCCGGCGCTATTCGGAAGGCCTGCACCAGGCGCTGGAGGCCAAGGAACACGTCAAGATCCAGCCCGAGAACCAGACGCTGGCTTCGATCACCTTCCAGAACTACTTCCGCATGTACGAGAAGCTCGGCGGCATGACCGGCACGGCCATGACCGAGGCGGACGAGTTCATGGACATCTACCGTCTGGAAGTGATCGACATCCCGACCAACCTGCCGGTCCAGCGCATCGACGACGACGACGAGGTCTATCGGACCAACGAGGAGAAGTACCGGGCGATCATCCGCCTGATCGAGGAATGCAAGGGGCGCGGCCAGCCGATCCTGGTCGGCACCACCTCGATCGAGAAGTCCGAACTGCTCGCCCATCTGCTGGTCAAGGCCGGTTTCCGCCAGGCCGACCCGACCGATCCGGCCGCCTTCCGCGATCTCTATGACGGCGATCAGAAGTCGACCACCGAGCGGGTGTTCACGGTTCTCAACGCCCGCTACCACGAGCAGGAAGCGGCGATCGTCGCCGAAGCCGGCATCCCGGGCGCGATCACGATCGCGACCAACATGGCCGGCCGCGGCACCGACATCCAGCTCGGCGGCAACGTCGACATGCGCGTGCGCTACGAATTGAAGGACATGGCCGAGGGTCCGGAACGGGACGCCGCGGTCGAGCGCATCAAGGCCGACGTGTCGCGGCTCAAGGACCAGGCGCTGAAGGCCGGCGGCCTGTTCGTGCTCGGCACCGAGCGCCACGAGAGCCGGCGCATCGACAACCAGCTGCGCGGCCGCTCCGGCCGCCAGGGCGATCCGGGTCATTCCAAGTTCTTCCTGTCGCTGCAGGACGACCTGATGCGCATCTTCGGCACCGACCGCATGGACGGGATGCTGCAGAAGCTCGGCCTCAAGGAAGACGAGGCGATCATCCATCCCTGGATCAACAAGGCGCTCGAAAAGGCCCAGCAGAAGGTCGAGGCGCGCAACTTCGACATCCGCAAGAACCTGCTCAAGTTCGACAACGTCATGAACGACCAGCGCCGGGTCGTGTTCGACCAGCGCGTCGAGCTGATGCAGGGCGAGTCGGTCCGCGAGACCACCGACGGCATGCGGCATGACGTGATCGCCGATCTGGTGCGCAAGCACATTCCCGAGAATGCCTATGCGGAACAGTGGGATGTGGCCGGCCTGAAGGCCGAGGTGCAGGAGCATCTCGGCCTCGATCTGCCGATCGAGGACTGGGCCAAGGAAGAGGGCATCGCCGACGAGGAGGTGCAGGACCGCCTGACCAAGGCGGCCGACGCGGTCATGGCCGACAAGCTCGAGCGCTTCGGCGAGGGCATGATGGCCTATGTCGAGAAGGCCGTGCTGCTGCAGACGCTCGATCATCTGTGGCGCGAGCACCTGGTCACGCTCGACCATCTGCGCCAGGTGATCGGCTTCCGCGGCTATGCCCAGCGCGATCCGCTGAACGAATACAAGACCGAGGCCTTCACGCTGTTCGAGGCCATGCTCAACGGCCTGCGCCGGGCCGTGACCGGGCAGCTGATGCGGGTCGAGATCGTCCAGCAGGAGCCTTCGGCCTTCCAGCAGCCGAGCCTGCCGCCGATGCAGGTGCATCACGTCGACGCGGCAACCGGTCGCGACGAGTTCGAGGGTGGCTACGGCCAGGCGCTGGCGCCGGCGGCGGCCGCACCCCAGGCGGTCGGCATCGACCCGAACGATCCCTCGACCTGGACGAATGTCAGCCGCAATGCCGCCTGTCCGTGCGGTTCCGGCAAGAAATACAAGCATTGCCACGGCGCCCTGAACGCCTCGGGCACCATGACGGCCTGACCGGTTTCGGGCGGAGGCCCGTGATGGCCGCCACCGGCCCGCAAGCGTTGCTTCCGACAACGCCCCGCACCCGTATGGTTGCGGGGTGTCTTTTTGGGCCGTGCCCGGGCCGGCCGCATCTGCCGGCGATCCGGCCGCGCCGGCCACCGGCCTCGAGCCGGGCGATTGCGGGATCAAAGCGTTTAGGCAGCATTTGATCGTTTTTGCGAGCGTCTCTTGTCGCTCATCCTGTCGACGACGTCACATTTTAACATATTAGACTTGCGCCGATATCGGTAAGAACTGCTTTGAACTTCGGTGGCACGGTACCCGTCAGAACAACGGATATGCGCCATGCGGAAATGCCGAAGCGTCCAACCGCCGATCCGCCCTGTCGCCCGCCTGGTGCGGCATCGGGGCGGCAATGTCGTGACCACCTTCGCGCTGTGCGCGCCGCTCATCATCGGGCTGTCGGGATACGTGGTCGACAAGGCGGTCTGGCAGGCGCAGCGGTTCGCCTTGCAGGATGTCGCGGACACCGCGTCGCTGGTGGCGGCCCGGACGCTCGCCACCGATCGCTCGCATTCGCCCGAGGCGCGTGTCGCCGCCGCCCAGGCCGATGCCGCCAGGACGGTCTTCGCCGCCCGCCCGGATCTCACGCCCAGCATCACCGTCTCCAGGGACGGCCGGACGGTGACCGTCGGGCTGGTCGAACGCGGCATGGTCAGTTTTGCCGGCGTCTTCGGTGCCCAGCCGGTAGACCTCGCGGTGACCGGGCATGCGATCGTCGATCGCAATGCCGAAACCGCCTGCCGCATCGACAAGTCCGCCGATCACGCTTGCCGGAGCACCGGCTCGATCGCGAACCTAGCCCCGCCCGAGCCGGCCGTTCTCATGCCTTTCGCGCGATTGGGGCCCTAATACCAACGGCCCAGGATGCTGACGCATCGGGCCGTTGAAGGAACGCGAATTTCTCATTTGCGTCAGAGGCATGAGAAATTCGCGTATCGAATACCGACGATCATTCCATGACCGTCGGTATAACAGGGGCGGCCTTCGTCTGCAGCCCCACCGCAATCCCGGGGAATTCCCCGTTGTGACGTGGAATGTGCATTGTCGACCGGACGTTGAGCGCGTTCACTCAACCGATGATCGACTCAACCTCACGTTCCCTCTTCAACCTCTATGTGGACGATTCCGGCACCCGTCATCCTGATCGAGTGCTGGTCGAAGCCCACAAGGGCGACTGGTTCGCCTTGGGCGGCGTTCTGTTGAAGGCGGACGACGAGGTGGAGGCCAGGCAACTCCATCAAGCCTTCTGTGCCCGCTGGGCGATCACGGTACCGTTGCATTCGGTCAAGATCAGGCACCGGAATGCCGAATTTGCGTGGCTGAAGTCCGCGCCGTCGGAGCGTGTCCAGGAATTCTACCAGGATCTTACCGACACGCTTCTGGCGATGCCGGTGCTCGGCCATGCCTGTGTCATCGATCGTCCGGGCTACAGGGCGCGATACTTCGAGCGTTATGGGCGGCAGAGATGGGACCTGTGCAAGACCGCCTTCTCGGTCCTTTGCGAGAGGGTCGCAAAATTCGCGGCACTGCACGATCGCCGCGTCAATATCTTCGTCGAGGAAAGCGATCCGCGGTCAGATCGGCTGATCCGGACCTATTTCAAGCATTTGCGGACAGAGGGAATGCCTTTCGGCAAGATGAACTCAAGCCACTACCAGCCGCTGGCGGTGAACGAGCTGGCCTACCGGCTGTTGGATCTCAAATTCAAGCGCAAGTCTTCGCCATTGATGCAGATCGCGGACCTCTATCTTTATCCGATCTGTCGCCGGCGGTACGATCCGCACTATTTCCCGGCCCGAGAGCTACGAAATTGCCGCAAACTGATCGACCAAAGTCTTGGGCCAGAGAAGATTTCTCATCTCGGCATCAAATATTCATGCTTCGATTCAGACAGCAAAAAGGGCCTCGTTTCCGAGACCCTTCAGCCAGCCTCCAAAGCGGAGACCTCCTAGGCATAGCCTGAAACCAGAGATAGTGGCTTCCCGGTTAATGTCAAGTTAACACTTGTCCGCTGCGGCTGAGCGTGCTCACCCCCGCTGCGCCAGCAGCATGTAGTTCACGTCGAGGTCGCGGGCGTTGCGGGACCAGCGGTCGCGCAGGGGGTCGTAGACCACGCCGACACGGTCGATCACCGTCAGGCCGGACGCCTCGATGTGACGGGAAAGCTCGGCGGGGGTCAGGAACTTGCGCCAGTCGTGGGTGCCGCGCGGCAGCCAGCGCAGCACATATTCGGCGCCGACGATGGCCAGCGCGTAGGATTTCAGGGTCCGGTTCAGCGTCGCCATGATGAGCAGGCCGCCGGGTCGGACCATGCCGGCCACGGTGCTGACGAACAGCCCGACATCGGCGACGTGTTCGACGATCTCCATGGCCAGCACGACATCGAAGGTCGCGCCGGAGGCCGCGAGATCCTCGGCGGTGGTCGCCCGGTAGTCGATGGCGAGCCCGGCCTCCGCGGCATGCAGCCGGGCGACCTCGATATTGGTCTCCGACGCGTCCGCGCCGACGACCGAAGCGCCGAGCCGGGCCATCGGCTCGGAGAGCAGGCCGCCGCCGCAGCCGATGTCGAGCAGGCTCAGCCCCGCGAAGGCGTCCGGCGCCTGGGCGTCGCGCCCGAAGCGGGCCGAGACCTCCTGCTTGATGTAGCCGAGCCGGACCGGGTTGAACTTGTGCAGCGGTCGGAACTTGCCGGCAGGATTCCACCACTCGGCGGCCATCGCCGAGAAGCGGCGGATCTCGGCATCGTCGACGGTGGAGGCGGGCGCTGCGCTCATGGTCTGTCCTTTCGGCTCGGCCGGGAGGGTAGTCCGCAAGCGGCCGGGGTCAAGGCGCTTGTCGCAGACGGCGGACCCGACCGCGGCGCGCTCCGCCGCCGAACCGCCACGGCCGTGGGACGCCGGTCAGATCACGCAGAAGCGCTCGATCGCCCGGATCGGCAGGCGGACATGCGCGGCGCGCCGGTCGGAGACGCCGTAGGTCAGCAGCAGCGCCTCCGCGTCGAGCGGCTGCAGGCCGCAGGCGAACTCGATGCCGCGGCGCTGGATGAAGAAGGGATCGCTCATCTCGACCAGGTCGAGCCGATCGTCGAGAAGCACGAACTGATGCAGGTAGTAGATCTTCCCGTTGGCGCGCCGTGGCGCCTGGTGGGCCAGGCTCAGATAGTGGCCGCGGAAGGGAATGAACGGCGTGCCGCCCCGGACGGGGAACTCCCGCCCGGCGGGCGCGGTGCCCTTGTGGGCGACGATGCGGCCGCCCTCGAAGCGATGCAGGCAGAGCGGCGCCAGGCTCTGGGCCAGGAACAGATCGTCGTCGGCGACGAGCGGCACCCAGTTCTTTTCGATCCGCGCGCCGCCGGGGGACGGGATCGGATGGAACTCCACGATCCGGCCGGCTTCGATCCGGACCAGGACCTGCTCGGCCCGGTACCGCGTCGCATCCAGCCAACGGACCCGGGCACCCAGGCCCCAGATCGCGCCGCGCCAGGCGAAGAGGCGGATGTCTTCGATCGCGCCGGCCTCCGGAGCCGCCTGAAGCAGGGAGTCGTCGAGCCGCTGCCGGTTTGCGACCTGTCCCTCGCGGTCGGTTTCGAACAGGACGTTGACGCTGGTCCGCTGCGACGGCTCCGGATGGATGTAGGTCCCGTCGTTCAGGCACAGGGTGTTGCAACTGCGGGCCAGCATCAGGAAGCCGGTCCGGGTGCCTATGGCGGCCGTGTTGAACAGCGGGAAGGGCTCGTCGCAGGGCAGATAGTGCGGCGCCATGTCGAACATGTCGCGAAGGACCGGCGTCGCGGCGACGATCGGCGCATTGGCCGCCGCCGCGGCTTCCCGGGCCGCGCGCTTCGCCGCCTTGCGGTCGGGCTTGTCCGGGGCCGGGGCGAAGAGGTTCAGGGCCGACCGGACCAGACGAAACCGCACCGAATCCCCCCGATGTCCCCGAACCGCACGGCGCGCACTGTAGCCGGGCGGGTGCACGCCGTTCCAGCCCGGATGACGTTGCAGCCCGGATGAGGGCGGGTTGCCCCGCATGTTGCGCCGCCCGGGCGGCTCCTGTATCAGCATCGCCGCGCCACGGACGCCGTCCGACAGCGTATCCGGTTCCGATCTTCGCGAAGTGACCTCCCCATGGCCCGTCTGGTGATGAAGTTCGGCGGCACGTCCGTCGCCAATATCGAGCGCATCCGGAACGTGGCGCGGCATGTCAAACGCGAGGTCGATGCCGGCCATCAGGTGGCCGTGGTGGTCTCCGCCATGTCCGGCGTGACCAATCAGCTGGTCGCCTACTGCAAGGAAGCCTCCGCGCTGCACGATGCGCGCGAATACGATGCGGTGGTGGCGTCGGGCGAACAGGTCACCTCCGGCCTGCTCGCCATCGTGCTGCAGGACATGGGCATCGAGGCGCGCTCCTGGCAGGGCTGGCAGATCCCGCTGAAGACCGACCGTCAGCACGGCGCGGCGCGGATCATGGAGATCGACGGCGAATTCCTGACCAGCCGCATCGCCGGCGGCCAGGTGGCCGTGATCGCCGGCTTCCAGGGCATCGCGCCCGACAACCGCATCGCCACGCTCGGCCGCGGCGGCTCCGACACCTCCGCGGTGGCGATCGCCGCCGCCATCAAGGCCGATCGCTGCGACATCTACACCGACGTGGACGGCGTCTATACGACCGACCCGCGCATGGTGCCGAAGGCCCGCCGCCTCGAAAAGATCGCCTTCGAGGAGATGCTCGAAATGGCCTCCCTCGGCGCCAAGGTGCTGCAGGTGCGCTCGGTCGAACTGGCCATGGTCAAGAAGGTCCGCACCTTCGTCCGGTCGAGCTTCGACGACCCCGCGGCGGTCGGCGTCGACCAGAACGGCAATCCCCCCGGCACCCTGATTTGCGACGAGGATGAGATCGTGGAAACCCAAGTCGTCACCGGCATCGCCTATTCCAAGGACGAGGCGCAGGTCTCGCTCAGGAACGTTGCCGACAAGCCGGGCGTTGCGGCCGCCGTGTTCGGTCCGCTCGCCGATGCGGGCATCAATGTCGACATGATCGTGCAGAACACCTCCGCCGACGGCTCGACCACCGACATCACCTTCACGGTGCCGAACGCCGATCACGACCGCGCGCGGGCGGTGCTCGATGCCGCCATGGCCAAGATCGGCGCCACCAACGTGCAGAGTTCGGGCGACGTGGTGAAGGTGTCGGTGATCGGCATCGGCATGCGCAGCCATGCCGGCGTCGCCGCCCAGTGCTTCCAGGCGCTCGCCTCCAAGGGCATCAACATCCGCGCGATCACCACCTCCGAGATCAAGATCTCTGTGCTGATCGACGCAGCCTATGCCGAACTGGCCGTTCGGACTTTGCATTCCGTCTACGGTCTCGATAAGCATTGAGGCAGAGGCGCGGAGCGTGATCCGCGCCGGGGGACCGTCCGGTCGGGCGGCCTCGCCACGAGATCAGGGAGGGAGCTGACGATGCGAGGGTCCCTCGCGGCGCCGCGCGTGCTGCTCCGCCGCCTGCGCGAGGTGATGGCTGAGCCCATCAGCGCGCAGGAGCGTCTCGACAAGATCGTCGAGCAGATCGCCAACAACATGGTGGCCGAGGTCTGCTCGGTCTATGTGCTGCGCGCCGACGAGACGCTGGAGCTCTACGCCACCGTCGGCCTGAAGCGCGAGGCGGTGCACCATACCGCCCTCAAGGTCGGCGAAGGCCTGGTCGGCCTGATCGCCGCCGAGGCCCGCTTCCTCAACCTCGCCAACGCGCAGGTCCATCCGGCCTTCGCCTACAAGCCCGAGACCGGCGAGGAGATGTACAACGCCTTCCTGGGCGTGCCGATCCTGCGTGCCGGCCGGACTCTCGGCGTGCTCGTCGTCCAGAACAAGTCCCACCGGACCTACATGGACGAGGAGGTCGAAGCCCTCCAGACCATCTCGATGATCATCGCCGAGATGATCGCGGCCGGCGGCCTCGAACCGCTCGCCCGGGTTTCCGGCGGCGCGCTCGACCTGCGCCGGCCGATGCAGCTCGAAGGCGTCGGCCTGTGCGACGGCGTCGCGCTCGGCCATGCCGTGCTGCACGAGCCGCGCGTGGTCGTCTCCGCGCTGATCGCCGACGATCCGAACCGGGAACTGGCCCGGCTGGAAGCCGCCATCGAGAAGCTGCGCATCTCGGTCGACGACCTGATCTCGCGCTCCGAGGTGGCGACGCCCGGCGAGCATCTCGACGTGCTCGAAGCCTATCGGATGTTCGCCTACGACCGCGGCTGGGTGCGCAAGATGGAGGAGGCCGTGCGCAACGGCCTGACCGCCGAGGCCGCCGTCGAGAAGGTCCAGTCGGACACCCGCGCGCGCATGCTGCGCCAGACCGACCCCTATCTGCGCGACCGTCTGCACGATTTCGACGCACTCGCCAACCGGCTGCTGCGGGAACTGATGGGCCGGCCGCACGGACCGACCGCCGGCATCCTGCCCAAGGACGCGATCGTCGTCGCGCGCAGCATGGGTGCGGCCGAGCTGTTCGACTACGACCGCGAGCGCCTGCGCGGCGTCGTGCTGGAGGAGGGCGCCACCACCAGCCATGTCGCCATCGTGGCGCGCGCGCTCGGCATTGCGGTGGTCGGCCAGCTGAGCGGGGTGGTCTCGCTGGTCGAGGTCGGCGACGCCATGATCGTCGACGGCGAAGCCGGGCTGGTGCATCTGCGCCCGCCGGCCGATGTCGAGCATGCCTATGCCGAGAAGGTGCGCTTCCGCGCCCGCCGGCAGGCGCAGTACCGGCGGCTGCGCTCGCGGCCGGCGATGACCAAGGACGGCACCGACGTCCAGATGCTGCTCAATGCCGGCCTCCTGGTCGACCTGCCACATCTCGACGAATCCGGGGCGGCCGGCATCGGCCTGTTCCGCACCGAGCTGCAGTTCATGGTCGCCTCCTCGTTCCCGAAGATGAGCGAGCAGGAGCAGCTCTACCGTCAGGTGCTGGTCGCCGCCGGCGACCGGCCGGTCACCTTCCGCTCGCTCGATATCGGCGGCGACAAGGTGCTGCCCTATGTGCGGGCGCTCGAGGAGGAGGAGAACCCGGCCATGGGCTGGCGTGCGATCCGCCTCGGCCTCGACCGGCCGGGCCTGCTGCGCACCCAGATCCGCGCGCTCCTCAAGGCGGCCGGCGATCGCGAACTGCGCCTGATGTTCCCGATGGTCACCGAGGTCGGCGAGTTCCTGCGGGCGCAGGCCATGGTCGAGCGCGAGAAGACCTTCCTCAAGCGCCACGGCCATGCTCTGCCGGCGTCCGTGAAGCTCGGCGTCATGATCGAGGTGCCGTCGCTGGTCTTCCAACTCGACGAACTGTTCCGCGTCGTGCATTTCGCCTCGGTCGGTTCCAACGACCTGATGCAGTTCACCATGGCGTCGGACCGCGGCAATACCCGTGTCGCCTCGCGCTACGATCCCTTGTCGCTGCCCTTCCTGCGCATGCTGAAGATCATCGCCGACAAGGCGGCCGAGCATCACGTGCCGATCACGCTGTGCGGCGAACTGGCCGGGCGGCCGCTTGAGGCGCTCGCCCTGCTGGCGCTCGGCTACCGTTCGATTTCGATGGCGCCGGCCTCGATCGGCCCGGTCAAGGCCATGGTGCTGGAATCCGATCTGTCGCGCCTGAGGGCGCGCTTCCTGAGCCGGCTGGAACCGGGCCGCCCGCCCGGCGATCTGCGCCATTTCCTGCGCGGCTATTCGGAGGAACAGGGCATCCCGGTCTAGCGGGCCTTCCTGCCCATCCGCCCGCTCGCCCGCGCCCCGTGTTCCCGTTCCCGGCCAGACATGCTCCCTCGCGACAAACTCGATCAGTTGCTCGACCGCTTCGCCGTCCTGGAAGCCCGCATGGCGGGCGGGACGGATTCCGACAGCTATGTCCAGCTTGCCAAGGACTATGCCGAACTCCAGCCGGTCGTCGCCAAGGTGCGCGCGCTGATCGCCGCGGAGGCCGAGCGCGCGGGCATCGACGAGCTGATCGCCGACCCGGACACCGACCCCGAGATGCGCGCTATGGCGGAGGCCGAGCGGGCGGATGCGGCGGCGGCCGTCGAGGCCCTGGAGCGGGAGGTCGCCGTGCTGCTCCTGCCCAAGGACGCGGCCGACGAGATGAGCGCGATCCTGGAGGTGCGCGCCGGCACCGGCGGCGACGAGGCGGCGCTCTTCGCCGGCGATCTCTTCCGCATGTATGAGCGCCATGCCGCCCTGCACGGCTGGAAGGTCGAGGTGCTTTCGGCGAGCGAAGGCGAAATGGGCGGCTACAAGGAGATCGTCGCCTCGATCACCGGCCGGGGCGTGTTCGCGCGGCTGAAGTTCGAATCGGGCGTGCATCGCGTCCAGCGCGTCCCGGCGACCGAATCGAGCGGCCGCATCCATACCTCCGCGGCCACCGTCGCGGTGCTGCCGGAGGCCGAGGATGTCGACGTCGAGATCAACGACGCCGATCTGCGCATCGACTATTTCCGCGCCTCCGGGGCCGGCGGCCAGCATGTCAACAAGACCGAGAGCGCGGTCCGGATCACCCACATCCCGACCGGCGTGGTGGTCGCCATGCAGGACGAGCGCTCCCAGCACCAGAACAAGGCCAAGGCCATGAAGCTGGTGCGGGCACGCATCTACGAGGCGGAGCGCGAGCGGGCGGCCGCCGCGCGGGCCGAGTCCCGCAAGAGCCAGGTCGGCTCCGGCGATCGGTCCGAACGCATCCGGACCTACAATTTCGGCCAGGGCCGGGTGACCGACCACCGCATCAACCTGACCCTCTACAAGCTACCGGAAATCCTCACCGGCGAGGCGCTCGACGAGGTGATCGACCCGCTGGTGACCGAGCATCAGGCGAGTCTGCTCGCCGCCGACCAGGGTTGAGTCCGTGTCCGGCGACGCCGCTCCCGCCGCTCCGCCGGTCGAGGTCGCGGCCGGGATGCGTCTCGATGCGGCGGTGCTGGCCCTGCGTCGGGCCTTCGCGGCGGCGGGGCTGGAGACGCCGGATCTCGATGCCCGTCTGATCGCCCGCGGTCTGCTCGATCTCGATCTGACCGGCCTGATCCGCGCCGCGGACCGGCCCCTCACCGCGGCGGAAGCGGTTGCGCTGGCCGAGCTGGCGGGTCGTCGGATCGCCGGGGTGCCGGTCGCGCGGCTGTTCGGCGAGCAGGAGTTCTGGGGCCTGCCGTTCCGGCTCGGACCCGACACCCTGGTGCCGCGCCCGGATACCGAGACGCTGGTCGCCGTCGCGCTCGATCTGCTGCGGCGGTCCGGCACCCCGGCGCCGGTCGTCGCCGATCTCGGCACCGGCTCCGGCGCCGTCCTGGCCGCGATCCTGACGGACTGTCCCGGGGCCTTCGGCATCGGCACCGATCTGGCGGCAGGCGCCCTGGCGGTCGCGGCCGGCAATCTCGCCGTGCTCGGTCTCGCCGGCCGCGCCGCCCTGGTGCGCGGGTCGTTCGCCGACGCCCTCGCGCCGTGCCGCTTCGACCTGATCGTCTCGAACCCGCCCTATATCGTGCGCGCGGTGATCGCCGGCCTGGCACCCGAGGTCCGATTGCACGATCCGCTTCTGGCGCTCGACGGCGGCGAGGACGGGCTCGACGCCTATCGCGCTCTGGTGGCTCGCGCGGCGGCGTCCCTGGTCCCGGGTGCGGCGCTTGCGGTCGAGATCGGCTACGACCAGGGCCGCAGCGTGCCGGATCTGTTCGCGCGGGCCGGCCTGACCCGAATCACGGTCGTTGCGGATGCGGGTGGAAACGACCGCGTCGTCGTCGGGTTCGCGGCGTGACGGGTCCCGCGCCGTTGCGTCGGCCGAATGGCGGTCGCATCTCGCTGGAAACGGCCGGATTTCCGGCCATGGCGTTGAAAATAGCCCTTGGAAAATCACGCGGGAGCCGCTAGGTTCACTCGCGCCGATACGCAACACCGGCGAACGGTTCACCGCATTCTCTACGGATCAGCGACTTTCCGGGCTGCCTCTTCTGAAGGTTTCTCGGGGGTGCAGCGAGGGACATGCTCCGTAAGCGGTGTGTAGAGCGCAGGTCGCCGTTGGATCGACCGAAGTGGATCGACCGGATCTCGTCGAAAGATATGCCCAGGTTCGGACTGCTTCCGGGACGCGTTCCGTCATGGATGCTCGTCTCGCACCGGCTGGCCTCGGGTCACCGGATTTCGGTCGCCGGAGGCATCGTATCGATATCGGATCGACGTTTCGGCCATGGCACCGGCCGGCGGCGAAAGAAGCGATCGGCAGAGCGCCGATCATGACAAGGCCGACCGCGGATCGAACGATCGCAATTCCTGGTGTCGCCTGTGCGATGGCCAGGATCGCGAGAGCTGCGAAGCGGCGGATGGAATGGCCGGCCGATGCGCCTGCCGAAAGTCGTACCCGTAAGGCCCGGCCGACCCTCGCGTGGCGGCTTGGTCCATCCCGTCCGATCTCGGAACATTTGCGAGATCTCATGCGGGCGGCGGGACCCTACTCTCAGTTCCCGGACGAGACCACGGTCAGATGAGACAAGGAAATCCAAAGCAGAGGATGCGGGGGCGGGGCAACAATAGCAACAACAGCAACCGCAAAGGCCCCAACCCGCTGACGCGGAGCTATGAGTCCAACGGTCCGGACGTGAAGGTCCGTGGCACGGCTCTGCATATCGCCGAAAAGTATGTCGCGCTGTCGCGCGACGCATCGGCAAGTGGCGACCGGGTGCTGGCCGAAAACTACATGCAGCACGCCGAGCACTACTATCGGATCATTGCAGCCGCGCAGGCGCAGCTGCAGCAGCCGATCACGATCATGCGCACCGACATCCAGTCCGAGGACGAGGACTACGAGGATGACGTGGATACCAGCGCGGACTTCCGTCCGACGCCGGCCGTGATCGAGCAGCCGCAACCCTATGTCGAGGATCTCGCGTCCCAGCCGCAGCCGGTGCTGCCGGAGCGGGCGCCCTACCAGCCGCGCGAGATGCGCGACGGCAATCGCGACCGCGACGGCCGCGAGCGGGACGGGCGCGATCGCGACGGCAACCGGGACCGGTTCGGCGACCGCCAGCGCCACAATGGCAGCGGCCGTCCGTATCGCGATCGCAACGATCGCGGCCCCGATCAGCGCGGCGAGCGTGGCCCGGACATGCGCGGCGAGCGCGGTCCGGATCAGCGCGGCGAGCGGGGTCCCGACCAGCGCGCCGAGCGCGGTCCCGACATGCGCGGCGAGCGTCCGGAAGGCCGCTACGAGCGGCAGGATCGGCCGGACCGTGGCCAGCAGCGCCCCTACGAACCGCGCTTCGAGGATCGCGAAGGCCGTCCGCCGCGCGAGAACCGGGAGCCGCGCGAATTCCGGGGCGACCGCGAGCCGCGCGAGAACCGCGAGCCGCGCGACTATCGCGAACCGCGCGCCGAGCGCCGCCCGGAACCGGCCTACGAGCCGCGCGCCGAGCGTCACGAGCAGCCGGTGATCGAGGAACGGGCGATCGAGCCCGTGGCGGCTCCGGTCGTGGCCGCTCCGGTGGCCGTGGCTCCGGTCGTGTCGGCGCCGGCGGTCGAGCCGGTCAGCGATCTGCCGCCCTTCATCACCGGGGCGCCGCGCGAAGCGGAAGCGCCGGTCAAGAAGCGCCGCCCCCGCGCCGCCGCTGCGGCTCCGGCCGCCGAGGCGACACCCGCCGCCGCTCCGGCGGCGCCGCGCACGCGGACCCGCAAGGCCGTCGCCGTGGAAGCGGCGCCCGAGCCGACCGGGGCCGACGACTGACCCTTTCGCGCACAGCGAAGTTCGACATGAGACGGGGCCCGGATCGCACGATCCGGGCCCCGTTCGTTTTCGGTCCCGCCCCATGCCGGGCCTTGGGCCGCCGGCACCACGATCGTGGCCGGCCGGTCGATACCGCACGGGCCCACACGGGCCCGCACGGGACGTTGTGGTCCGTCCGCTCAGAACGGCAGGTCGCCGGTCCGCTGCGGCAGGTCCGCCGCCAGCCTGTCGCCGACCGACAGCGCGCCGCCGCGCGTGACGCGGACATAGATGCCGAAATCGGTATGGCCGTAGAGGCCCATCAGGCTGCGTGGGAGGGTCATGTCGCGCTCGCCGGTCGTCGGGTCGACATTGGTGGCCGCGCAGCGCTCTGTCCGCTTGACGCCCTCGAAGGCGACGCCCGGGCCGGCGATGGTCCGGCCGACCAGATCGAATTCCGACCAGGCCGGCAGGCCTTCGACATAGAGATTGGCGCGGAAGCGCAAGGGGTCGACCGGCCGGCCGAGCTGGCGCTCCAGGTCGCGCAGGCTGTCCAGATTGACGAGGTGCAGCACCTTGGCGGCGACGTCCGAGAAGCTGTGGCCCGGAGCCGCCAGGATGCGCGGCGCCCCGCGCAGCTCGTCCGCGAAGCGCCCGGCCAGGAACGTTTCGACGGCCGCACGGCCGTCCGGCGTATCGAGCCGGCCTTCGGCCTGCAGGACGCCGTCCTCCAGGATGGTGAAATGCCGGCTCTCGGGATCGAAACGGGTGCTGAGCCGCGCCACGCCGGCATTCTTCATCAGCATCAGGAAGCGGATCTTGGGGAAATAGCTCGGGCTTGCCGGATCGAAGCCAGAGGCGCCGTTCTCGACCGCGAAGGCGCGATCCCACGGCACGGTCATGCCGGGGGCGAGATCGGTGCGGTCGAGCGCTTCGGGCGAGAAGCCCTTGACCGGATAGCGGTAGAGGCCGGCGACGCGGATCTCCATGGGGCGGCTCCCGAGTTTCGATCCGTCCGGGTACGGGCCCCGGCCTGCCCCGTCAAGGCGGGCGCCGGTACGAACGGGCAGCGTCACCCCAAGGCCTTCCGTCGCACTTGAGTTCCGGGCCGGGCGGGGTAGGGTGCCGCCCTCGCCGGAGGGCGCCGCCGATGTATCCCGCCCTGTTCCATCCCCAGGTCTACGAGACCGACGTGCTGCCGCGCACGATCTGGTCGGAGGGCGTCGCGCTGCCGGTGCCGAACCGGCTCGGCACCTCGATCCGCACCGAGGTCGCGGTCATCGGCGGCGGCTATGCGGGCCTGTCGGCGGCCCTGCATCTGGCGCGCGACTACGGCATCGAGGCGGTGGTGCTCGATGCCGCTCCGATCGGCTGGGGTGCCTCGGCGCGCAACGGCGGCTTCGTTACCCTGCCGGCCGCCAAGGCCTCGGCCGAGGAGATCATCGCCCGCTACGGCGAGGCCGATGCCTACGGCTTCTTCCGCAGCCAGGCCGATGCCATCGAACTGGTCCGGCGGCTCCTCAGCGAGGAGCGGATCGAGGCTGAGCCGCAGGGGGACGCGACCTACGACGTGGCTCACGCGCCATCGGCCGTCGCCGGCCTGCAGCGGACCGCGGAAATCTATCGCCACCGCTTCGGTCTCGACGCCGCGTTTCTCGGCCGCTGGGCCTTCGACCAGATCGGCCATGGCGGCACCGAGCAGCACGGCGCCCTGCGCCTGCGCGGCGGCTTCGGGCTCAATCCGCTGAAATTCCTGCTCGGCCTGGAGGCCGCGGCGCGCCGGCACGGCGCGGTCGTCCATGCCGACAGCCCGGTCCTGTCCTGGGCCAAGGATCGAGGCCGCCATATCCTGGAGACGCCGGACGGCCAGGTCTCCGCGCGCAGCGTGATCGTCGCCACCAACAGCTATACGCCCGACGACCTGCAGCCGGCGCTCGCCAACCGCACCATCCCGGCACTCTCCAACATCGTCGTGACCCGGCCGCTGACCGAGGACGAACTGGCGGCGGAGGGCTGGCGCACCGTCTGCCCGGTCGCCAATACCCGCAGTCTGCTGTTCTACTACCGCCTGCTGCCGGACCGGCGCTTCCTGTTCGGCGCCCGCGGCGGCACGTCCGGCTCGCCGCGCGAGGACAAGGCCATGCGGGCCTGGCTGGAACGGCGGCTGGGCGAGGTCTTTCCGAGCTGGAAGGGCATCGAGACGACCCATTTCTGGAACGGCCTCGTCTGCCTGACGGCGCGCCGCACGCCGGCGATCGGCCGGCTGCCGTCCGACCCGACGGTGCTCTACGGCTTCGGCTGGCACGGCAACGGCGTCAACACCGCCCCCTGGGCCGGCCAGGTGCTGGCCCACGCGGTCGCCATGCGCTCCGGCGGCATGCTCGACCTGCCGGCGCCCTATCGCGGCCTGCCGATGAACCTGTTCGCCCCGTCCGTCCGCAAGCTCGCGCTCAAGGCCGCCTATCTCTGGTACGGCCTGACCGAGCGGAGCTAGGGATCGATAGCGTCTCCACAGAAGTGTTGACATTTCCGCCGGGTTGCAACTAGCCTGACCCATGAATGCGAGCGAGCTCAGACGCTTCCTCGCCCAGCGGGGATGCACTTTCGAGACCCACAAGGGCGGGGCGGGCCATGTCACCGTCCGGCTGGGCGACCGGGTCAGTCAGTTGCCGATGCATAGCCGGGGCAAGGAGCTGGGCACCGGGCTCGTCAACAAGATCCTGAAGGATTTGGGGTTGAAGTGATGCTCGACTATCCGATCGAACTCACGCCAGACGACAACGGCACCCTCCTGGTGACCTGTCCGCTGCTGCCCGAAGTCACCACCTTCGGCGAGAGCGAGACGGAGGCGTGGCGTCATGCACAAGAGGCCATCGAGGAGGCGATCGGCGCGCGGCTGGCCCGCTGGGACGCGGTGCCGCTGCCGGACGGCTCGGTCGATCGCGGCGTCTCGGGTCGCAAGGTGTCGTCGGTCCGCCTGCCGCTGCTGACCGAGATGAAGGTGCTGCTGTTCCGCGCCTGCCGCGATGCCGGCGTCAGCCGGGCGGAGCTTGCGCGCCGCCTGGATTGGCACCGCGAGCAGGTCGACCGGCTGTTCCGGGTCGACCATGCCTCCCGCGTGGATCAGTTCGACGCCGCCTTCGCGGCCCTGAAATCCGACCTGAAGATCGAAGTCGGCCACGCCGCCTGATCGCTTCGCGTCAGGCGAGGTCGAGCACCCAGTTCTGGCCGGTCATTTCGGGGCCGAAATCGGCGTGGCGGCTCTCTTCGACCAGGCGGAAGCCGGCCTTCTCGTAGATGTGGCGGGCGGCGACCAGCGGGTCGTTGGTCCACAGGATCAGGCGCCGGTAGCCGCGGGCGCGCGAGAAGGCGATCGCCTCGTCGACCAGCCGGCGGCCGAGGCCGTGCCCGCGGGCTTCCGGGTGGACCAGCAGCAGGCGCAGCTTGGCGGTTTCGGCATCGGCCCGCACGATGAACACCGAGCCGACGCGGCGGCCGTCCATCTCGGCGATCCAGCAATGCTCGGAGGCCGGATCGAAATCGCGCAGGAACTTCGCCAGGATCTCGGCGACCAGCGCCTCGAACAGCGGCGTCCAGCCGTAGTCGCGGGTGTAGATCTCGCCATGGGCTTGCAGGATCCAGCCCATGTCGCCGGCCCGGTGCGGGCGCAGCGTGATCTGCGGTTCCGGTCGCGTCGGCGCCAGCAAGGCTTCGACCCGCCCCATCGCGGCGACCAGGTCGTCGCGTTCGCCGGTTCCGAGGCCGTCCAGCATTTCGCCGATCTCGCGGCGCGCCGCCGCCTGGATGGCGTCGAAGACCGGCTGTGCGGACGGCTTGTGGGCGAGGATCTGCCGGCGCCCGTCGGCCGGATCCGGCCGGCGCTCGACGAAGCCGCGCTCTTCCAACCCCTTGAGCAGCCGGCTCAGATAGCCGGCGTCGAGACCGAGCGCCTCGGCGATCGGGCCGGCCGTGGTCGTGCCGGCGACGCCGATTTCGTAGAAGACCCGCGCTTCCGGCAGGGATAGCGGACTGCCGTGCAGCCCCTCCGACAAGGCGCCGATGCGGGCGGTATAGAAGCGGGAGAAGCGGCGAAAGGCTTCGATCTGCTCAGGCGCGACGGGCGCGGTCATCGGTGGCGGGCTCCTGCTCGGGCGGTTCGGTCCTCGCATCGATCCTGTCGATATGATTGCTTTTGTCAAGCATCAGGGCATCGGCGACCGTCGTTCGCTGCCCGCGCCGGCCCCCACGCCTGCCCGAAAGTCCGCCCCCGGGGCGGCGTGCGGCCGCCATCGTAAAGCTCCTGATCCGGCAACCCCTTCCGGGCGCCCGGGCGGCTCCCTATATCCGGTCCGACGGTCACGGCGATGCGGCCCCGATGGCGCATTCTCGTGGCCAATCCAGTCACCCGTGACGCGGGGCACCGGGCTTCGGACGGTCCTCGCGGGCGAAGAGGGGGTCAGGCATGAATCCTGAGAAATATTCCGACCGCGTTCGCGGCTTCCTGCAGTCGGCGCAGACCATGGCGCTGTCGCGGGGTCACCAGCAGTTCCTTCCCGAGCATATCCTGAAAGTCCTGCTCGACGATCCGGAAGGCCTTGCGGCCGGCCTGATCGACCGGGCCGGCGGCCGTTCGCGCGATGCGCTCGCGGCGACCGAGAAGGCGCTCGAAAAGCTGCCGCGGGTTTCCGGCGGCAATGCGCAGATCTATCTCGCCCAGCCGACCGCGCGCGTCTTCGAGACCGCCGAGAAGATGGCCGAGAAGGCCGGCGACGCCTTCCTGACGGTCGAGCGTCTGCTGCTGGCGCTTTCGACCGAGAAGGAGACCGAGGCCGGCCGCATCCTGGCCCAGGCCGGCGTCACGCCGAATGCGCTCAACACCGTCATCAACGACCTGCGCAAGGGCCGCACCGCCGACAGCGCCTCGGCGGAGAACCAGTATGACGCGCTGAAGCGCTATGCGCGCGACCTGACCCAGGCCGCCCGCGACGGCAAGCTCGACCCGGTGATCGGCCGCGACGAGGAGATCCGCCGCACCATCCAGGTCCTGTCCCGGCGCACCAAGAACAACCCGGTGCTGATCGGCGAACCCGGCGTCGGCAAGACCGCCATCGTCGAGGGCCTGGCGATCCGCATCGTCAATGGCGACGTGCCGGAAAGCCTCAAGGACAAGAAGCTGATGGCGCTCGACATGGGCGCCCTGATCGCCGGCGCGAAATATCGCGGCGAGTTCGAGGAGCGGCTGAAGGGCGTCCTGCAGGAGGTCACCTCGGCCGATGGCGGCATCATCCTGTTCATCGACGAGATGCACACGCTGGTCGGCGCCGGCAAGTCGGAAGGGGCGATGGACGCCTCCAACCTGCTGAAGCCCGCGCTTGCCCGCGGCGAACTGCATTGCGTCGGCGCCACCACGCTCGACGAATACCGCAAGCATGTCGAGAAGGACGCGGCGCTCGCCCGGCGCTTCCAGCCGGTCTTCGTGTCCGAGCCGACCGTCGAGGACACCATCTCGATCCTGCGCGGCTTGAAGGAGAAATACGAGCTGCATCACGGCGTCCGCATCACGGACAGCGCGATCGTCGCCGCCGCGACCCTGTCGAACCGCTACATCACCGACCGCTTCCTGCCCGACAAGGCGATCGATCTGGTCGACGAGGCCGGCGCGCGCCTGCGCATGCAGGTCGATTCCAAGCCGGAGGAACTCGACGAACTCGATCGCCGCATCGTGCAGCTGAAGATCGAGCGCGAAGCCCTGAAGCGCGAAAGCGACCCGGCCTCGCGCGACCGGCTCGGCAAGCTGGAAAAGGAACTGGCGGGCCTCGAGGAGGAATCTGCCGCCTTCACGGCGCGCTGGCAGGGCGAGAAGGAGAAGCTGCAGTCGGCGACCAAGATCAAGGAAAGCCTCGACCAGTCCCGCCTCGAACTGGAGCAGGCGCAGCGCCGCGGCGACTGGGCCAAGGCGGGCGAGCTCGCCTATGGGGTGATCCCGGATCTCGAGAAGAAGCTGAAGGAGGCCGAGGTCAAGTCGGCCACCGCCATGGTCCAGGAGGAGGTGACGGCGGACAACATCGCGGCCGTCGTCTCGCGCTGGACCGGCGTTCCGGTCGACAAGATGCTGGAGGGCGAGCGCGAGAAGCTCCTGCGCATGGAGGACGAACTCGGCAAGCGCGTCGTCGGCCAGCTGGAGGCCGTCCATGCCGTCTCGACCGCGGTGCGCCGCGCCCGTGCCGGACTGCAGGATCCGAACCGGCCGATCGGCTCGTTCATGTTCCTCGGCCCGACCGGCGTCGGCAAGACCGAGCTGACCAAGGCGCTCGCCGCCTATCTGTTCGACGACGAGCAGGCGATGGTGCGCATCGACATGTCGGAATTCATGGAGAAGCACTCCGTGGCCCGGCTGATCGGCGCGCCGCCCGGCTATGTCGGCTACGAGGAGGGCGGCACGCTGACCGAGGCCGTGCGGCGCCGGCCCTATCAGGTCGTGCTGTTCGACGAGGTCGAGAAGGCGCATTCGGATGTCTTCAACGTGCTGCTGCAGGTGCTCGACGACGGCCGGCTGACCGACGGCCAGGGCCGCACCGTCGATTTCCGCAACACGCTGATCATCATGACTTCCAATCTCGGCGCCGAATATCTCGCCAACCAGAAGGAGGGTGAGGATGTCGACGCGGTGCGCGATCTGGTCATGGGCGTCGTGCGCGGCCATTTCCGGCCGGAATTCCTGAACCGGCTCGACGAGATCATCCTGTTCCACCGCCTCAAGCGGACCGAGATGGGGGCGATCGTCGACATCCAGCTCGGCCGGCTGGCCAAGCTGCTCGCCGACCGCCAGATCGCGCTCGATCTGGACGCCTCCGCCCGGGCCTGGCTGGCCGACAAGGGCTACGACCCGGTCTATGGCGCGCGGCCGCTGAAGCGCATCATCCAGCGCTTCGTGCAGGATCCGCTCGCCGAGAAGATCCTGGCCGGCGAGGTCCATGACGGCGAAACCGTCACGGTCACCGGCGGCACCGACCGGCTCCTGTTCCAGGTCGCCGCGCGCGAGGTCAAGGCGGCCTGAATCATCGGGCGTCTGCGAAGGATGTTTGAGGCCCGGCGGGGACACCTGCCGGGCCTTTTCGCGTCCGCATCCGGCTTGAGCCCTGCGCCCTTTCGTTGTATGGGACGCGGATACGTCACGCAGGCTCGGGAGGCGATCATGTCTGTACGTCGCGACTGCCCCGGCACCGGCCGCCTCTGAAGAGCGCACCGGTCTCGCCGATCCATCCGGCCTTGTCGTCTGCGCCTTCCGGCGCAAATTCGCACGCGTGACCCATGATCCTTGATCGTCTTCCGGCCGTGGCCTCGGGCCCGGTCGACCCCGCATGCCTGAACCAAGCTGCAGAACCCCGTGACCGTCCCGTTCGTGCCGGCCCGCCCGCCCGGGCGGCGACGGCGGCGACAGCCGCGACCGCTGCAGAGCGGCGCATCCGCTTGTTCGAGACCCGTTGGCAGCCGGCGATCCGGCAGCTCGCCGCCGCGCACGGCCGCATCGCCGATCTGGCGGTCAGCTTCCCGGCACTGCTGTTCGCACTGGCCCATCCGCGCCGCGGCCTCGATGTCCGGCCGGCCCTCGACAAGGTGCTGGCCGGAGCCCCGCTCGCCGCCATCGCCGCGGACCTCGGCGTGCCGATGTGGCTGCGCCCGCTGCAGCCCGCGCTGTTGCGCGCGCCGCTGCCGGCCCTGCCGGACGGTCTCCTGTTCCGCCGTCAGCTCGTCAACCACCTGCCGCGCCGTGCCAAATCGGCGACGCAATGGTTCGAGGCGGTCGCCGAGGCGGCGCGCTGGGGCGAGCCGGATTTCGTCGTCTGGTGCGCCCGCGAGGCGCCGACCGGCGCGCCGATCGAGGACCACGACATCGCCTATCTGGCCCTTTGGCACTTCTTCTCGCAGCGGCCGGAGAGCGAGGCCGGGCTGTGCGTCGATCGGCGCTGGGGGCCGACGATCGGCTGGGACGCGGCCGTGACTGCTGCGCGTTCGTTCCGAAGGACGGTCATGACCAAGGTTCATCTCGGGGCCATTCCGGTGGAGGACCCCTGGCTCCAGCCAGCCACTGTCGGCGATTTCAAATTCGTCCCGCTCCTCAGCGCCGCGGCGATCATCGAGGAGGCCTCGGCCATGGACAACTGCGTGCGGGATTTCGCCGGCCGCGTCACGGGCGGCCGCTATCGGGTCTGGAGCGTCCAGAGGAACGGCGAGCGCCTGGCAACGATCGGCTTCAAGATCACGCCGCTCCATCCCTTCGTGATCATCGATCAGGTCAAGGCGAAATCCAACCGCCGCCCCGAGCCGGAGGTGTTGGCGGCGGTCCATGGCTGGTTCGAAGGCTTTCAGCAAATCCGAAGGGATACCTGGGGAAAGCTGAGCCCGGAGGTTGACGCCGGGCGGCCCAGGATCTGGCGCGCGCTTTGGCGCCCCTACTGGCTTGAAAGGCGCCGCTTGCCGGCATGGCTGCCCCTATCCCCGGACGAGCGTCCCTTCGGCTTCTAGTGGTTTGATCGAGACGGATGGTACCCATCCGTCTCGTGAATCCAAACCACTAACTCTTTGACCACTAACGCAAGGTCCGATCGGAGCGCCCCGCTCTGATCGGAGAAAGCCTTTGCAAACAAAGCAATGCAGAGCCTCAACCGATCCGTTCAGGCCGGCTGATGCTCTGACCTTTCGCGTCGCCGGGTCGCGCTGGACGCGCGGCTCGGCCTTCATGCCGTTGTTGCGCTGCACAATAAGCTGCGACATCATGGAGCCTGCGCCGGGGGGCGACGCATCGACGCCGTCGCCGGCGCCCCATCCGCCGATCCCGCAAGGCATCCCCATGTCCCTGGCCGACCGTCTCCCGCATGCCGACACCGACCCGCGCCGTCACGGGCTCGTCGAGGACGCCTTCGCGCTGGCGACCGGCACGCTGCTGGTCGCGCTCGGTTTTCACATGTTCAAGCTGGCGGGCCTTGCCACCGGCGGCACCGCCGGCGTCGCCTTCCTGATCCACTATGCAACAGGGTTGCCGCTCTCGGCGGTGTTCTTCGTCGCCAATCTGCCCTTCTACGTCTTCGCCTGGATGGCGCTCGGACGCACCTTCACGCTCCGGACCTTCCTGGCGGTGGCGATCCTCTCCGTGGAGACGGCGCTGTTGCCGCGCGTGGTCACGATCAGCGCGGTCGACCCGGTCTATGCCGCCGTGATGGGCGGCCTGCAGATCGGCGTCGGCATGCTGGTGCTGTTCCGCCACAAGGCCAGCCTCGGCGGGTTCGGCGTCATGGCGCTCTGGCTGCAGGAAACACGCGGCTGGCGCGCCGGCACGGTGCAGATGGCGCTCGACGCCGTCGTCGTCGCCGCCGCCCTCTGGGTGCTCGATCCGATGCGGATCGCCCTGTCGATCCTGGGCGTCGTCGCCCTCAACCTCGTCCTCGCCATCAACCACCGCCCCGGCCGCTACAGCGGCTTCTGAGCGCGTTCACCGGGTGCCGGAGCCCATCCCGGCCCATCGCACGGCGGCCGAAGCTCATGCGCAACGCTGGGCCCTTTCGCCGTTAGCCGAGACCCATCAACGGGTTACCCTTCTCCCCCCTTGGGGGGGCGAAGGCGAAGGAGCCGCCGGGGCGGATGAGCGACTGTGTCTGGGGTCAAGTAGGCATAGCGAGGCCTGTGCGCGCCTGGCGTGCTTTTGCGTTGAGTCTGATGAGGAGTTTGTGGGCGAGGGCGACGCGGATGACCTTCGGGGGCTTGCCGGCTTCCTTCAACCTTTTGGCGAAGTCTCGGAAGTCGTCGTTGAAGCGTCGGACGATCTCGGCGACGACGAAGAGGATGTCACGGACGTCCCTGCGGCCGCCGCGGACGAGGCGCCGGCCGGTGCGTCGTCCGCTGTCGTCGGCGAGGGGTGCGAGGCCGACCAGCTTGGATATGGCCTTGTTGTCGAGGGTGCCGATCTCAGGAGGGCGGCGAGGACGGCGACGGTGCGATCGGCGACGCCCTTGATGGTCCGGAAGGCCTGGCCGAGCGTGCTCCACAGGGGGTCGTCGTCGCGATCCTGCGACTGTACGGTCGTGCGTGACGATGGCGCCGGTCCCTGTGCTCATCCACGGTTGCAGCCTGAGGGGTATCGGGAGCCGGACGCCGCGCGCGAGGATCGGTTGCAACCGATCCTCGCGCAATCTCCTCAAGCGCCACCCCGGGGAACAGGCGACAGATACAAGGGGGACGGTCGGAAAGCGAACGCGGAACCGCCGGTCCCGCTCCGACGCAACGAAACCACTCCCCAGCCGGTCAGTTCGACTGGGCGACCTTCGAGGCCGAGCGGTTCATCAGCTGGTCGACATGCTCGCGCTCGCGGCGGAACTCGGCCAGCATCGTGCCGGACAGTTCCTTGCCGCGCGGCAGGCGCACGCGCATCGGGTCGACGGCGACCTGGTTGATATAGACCTCGTAGTGCAGATGCGGGCCGGTCGACATGCCGGTCGAGCCGACATAGCCGATCACCTGGCCCTGGCGCACCCGCGAGCCCTTCTCGATGCCCTTGGCGAAGCCCGACATGTGGCCGTAGCCGGTGCCGTAGCCGTTGTTGTGGCTGAGCTTGACGAAGCGGCCGTAACCGCCCTTCCAGCCCGCCTCCTCGACGACGCCGTTGCCCGAGGCCAGGATCGGCGTTCCGGTCGAGGCGGCCCAGTCGACGCCGGTATGCATGCGGTAGTAGCCGAGGATCGGATGCCGGCGACCGCCGAAGCCGGACCGGAACACGCCGCCATCCATCGGCTTGCGCATCAGGAACTTCTTCGCGCTCTTGCCGGTCTCGTCATAGTAGTCGACCGTGCCGTCATCCGGCGAGCGGTAGCGGTAGAAACGCTTCCACTGGCCGTTGATGCTGATCGAGCAGTACAGAATCTCGCGGACCGACTTCGGATCGTTTTCGTCTTCGAGCGAATAGAAGACTTCCATGCTGTCGCCCTGCTTGACGCGGGCGTTGAAGTCGACATCGTAGCTGAAGATATTGACCAGATCCTTGATGCTGGCCGGCGGGATCTGATTGTCGAGCGCGGTCTGGTAGAGGCTTTCGTAGAGGCTCGGCACGCTGCCGGAGGCGACGGTTTCCTCCTCCTCCTCGACCGCGTTCTCGTTCACGTCCGGTTCCTGGGCGGTGACGAAGCCGCCTTCGTCGGACAGGGCGACGGTGACGATATGGGTCGCCTGATTGTAGATCGAGACGCGGACCGGCTTCAGCTTGTTGGTCTGGTCGATCTTGGCGAGGCCGAGCCGGAGGCGGCTGTTGCCGTCCAGGTTCTTCAGCTGGAAGGTCTGGGTCAGCGCCTTCAGGATCTCGGCGGTCAGCTTGTCGTCGGCCTGGTTCTCCTTCAGCACCGATTTCAGCGCATCGGCATTGGCGATCGGCACCAGCTTTTCGTCGAGGCCGTTGCCGGTCGCGGCGCCGCCGCGCTCGGCCTCCGACTTGGCGAAGAAGGAGACGTTCTCGGGCGTGATGCGCAGCGCCATGGCCGACGCCAGGCCCGGGCTGCCGAAGCTCGCCTCGATCCGCTCGGAATCGGACACCATCGGCAGGGCCGCGGTCTGCACGCTGCCGTCGGACAGGAAGCGGGCCTGATCGCGCACGATCCGCTCGACCTCCATGGAGGTCATGGTCACGTCGGGGTCGAACAGGGTCGAATCAGCCGGGAAGTCGCGGGTCCGCAGCGCCACCTCGCCCTCGACCTTGGCGTCGTAGAAGGCCGGGTTGCGCGCACCGGAGGCCTTGCCGGACAGAATGTCGGTGTCGGCGAAGACCTTCAGCGGATTGTAGGCGGGAATGTTGGCCCGCGCCTCGGAACGCTTCAGCGTCAAAGACGCGGACACGCGCACGAACGGGCGCACGCGGATCAGATCCTTGTCGCCGACGCGCGTCATGGTCGACAGGTTGAGCACCTGACGCGCCGCGAACTGGTCGGACGCCACCTTGAGCCGGTCGCCCTTGACCAGGACGCCTTCGCGCCGGACGCCGACCATGCGGTCGGCCGCTGCCTCGGTGCTCGACGGCAGCTGGTCGATCGGATTGGCGGCAAGGCTGTGCTGGCCGTCGAGCGCGACGATCAGGGCGCCGCCCATTAGGAAGGCGGACGTCATGCCGGTCAGCACGGTGCCGGTCAGCCAGCGCAGCGAGACCTTGCGACGATCGAACGGCGTGCCGCTACCGTCGGCACGCAGCGCAGGCTCCGTGCCGAGGTCGATTTCGTCGTCCGTCATGGACCGGTGGCTGTGCATCGTCTCCGTCGGCCGATTCCGGTTGGCCCCGCCCGCGACGAGCGCGCGACAGTGGGCGTCAAAGTGCACCTTCGGGCCGAATCCGTCAACGAAGTCGCGGGAACGGCCGGTTCGGCCGATGTCATCGGCTGCGAATGGGGCAAAAGTCGGAAGCGGCACGCCGGAAAGTCGGCCGGACGGTTATCCACAGGCGTCCGATCCTTCGTTTTCCGCGGTTTTGCGGAGGCGGATCGGAAAATCGAAGAAAATCGAAAGCCGGCTGTTGACACCCCGGGGTGATGGGCTTAGAACCCGGCTCACCAACGAGGGCGGCGGCGCTGCACACGGCAGCGGGCTTCGCCCTGGTGACGGTCCTGGCGGTCTGGAAAGACCGGTTGGGAACGGGCTTCGCAAGGCGAGAGCGATCTCAGTCAATGTGGAAGCGGTCAGCCCCGAGAGAGACGGGGACGATATTGCGCCTCTGGTTGCCCGTGAGGGTGACGCCCTGAGGGGATCGTCCGGAAGGACGATGGAGGCCTGGTCCCGCGACGGGTTCGCCGGACGGGCGTGAGTCGGGATCAAGTCCCGGCAACGACTGAGCCTTGTGTGCTTTAGTCGTGTTCATTGACAAGATGGATCGAAGAAAGAGAAACGTGGACGGCGTGGTCCTTGCGGGGATGCCTGAGAAGGCATCTTGTGATGAGACTACGGCGGTACACGTTGATGGTCGGGCCCTTCGGGGCCTGGCACCTAGACCTTGAGAAAGGTTTGGGACCTCGTCGATGTGCGACCAATAAGCCGTGATCAAATCTTGATGAAACCTGAGAGTTTGATCCTGGCTCAGAACGAACGCTGGCGGCAGGCCTAACACATGCAAGTCGAGCGCCTCGCAAGAGGAGCGGCAGACGGGTGAGTAACGCGTGGGAAACTACCCTTTGGTACGGAACAACTCGGCGAAAGCTGAGCTAATACCGTATGTGTCCTTCGGGAGAAAGATTTATCGCCAAAGGATGTGCCCGCGTCGGATTAGCTAGTT
>NZ_LJYW01000001.1:2927545-2927701 GCF_001305515.1 Prosthecodimorpha hirschii | reverse complement strand
AGCACGCGGTAGCGGAGCGTTCCGTAAGCCAGTGAAGGGGTAGCCGTGTGGCGCCCTGGAGGTATCGGAAGTGCGAATGCTGACATGAGTAACGATAAAGGGTGTGAGAGACACCCTCGCCGAAAGTCCAAGGGTTCCTGCGTAAAGTTAATCTGC
>NZ_LJYW01000001.1:2926602-2927525 GCF_001305515.1 Prosthecodimorpha hirschii | reverse complement strand
CTGGCGTTATGGGTGATAGCCCCGTACGGGACGGCGAAGGTTGAGGACATGAGTAGGGCGGGACACGTGAAATCCTGTCTGAAATTGGGGGACCACCCTCCAAGCCTAAGTACTCCTCAGCGACCGATAGCGAACAAGTACCGTGAGGGAAAGGTGAAAAGCACCCCGACAAGGGGAGTGAAACAGTTCCTGAAACCGGATGCCTACAAAACAGTGGGAGCCCAAGGTTCGTCCTGGGTGACCGCGTACCTTTTGTATAATGGGTCAGCGAGTTAGTCTGGCGAGCGAGCTTAAGCCGGTAGGTGTAGGCGCAGCGAAAGCGAGTCTGAACAGGGCGTTCAGTTCGTCGGATTAGACCCGAAACCGGGTGATCTAGCCATGGCCAGGCTGAAGGTGCGGTAACACGCACTGGAGGGCCGAACCGGTGCCTGTTGAAAAAGTCTCGGATGAGCCGTGGCTAGGGGTGAAAGGCCAACCAAACCCGGAGATAGCTGGTTCTCCGCGAAAGCTATTTAGGTAGCGCCTCGAGTGAATACTCCAGGGGGTAGAGCACTGGATGGGCTAGGGGGTCCCACAGACCTACCAAACCCAACCAAACTCCGAATACCTGGAAGTACTGCTCGGGAGACACACGGCGGGTGCTAACGTCCGTCGTGAAGAGGGCAACAACCCTGACCGCCAGCTAAGGCCCCTAATTCGTGGCTAAGTGGGAAAGGATGTGGGGATCCCAAAACAACCAGGATGTTGGCTTAGAAGCAGCCATCATTTAAAGAAAGCGTAACAGCTCACTGGTCTAGACAAGGGTTCCTGCGCCGAAGATGTACCGGGGCTCAAGCCACGAGCCGAAGCTGCGGGTGTGCGAAAGCACACGGTAGCGGAGCGCTCCGTAAGCCAGTGAAGGGGTAGCCGTGAGGCGCCCTGGA
>NZ_LJYW01000001.1:2636252-2926485 GCF_001305515.1 Prosthecodimorpha hirschii | reverse complement strand
CCCAGCGCCCATGGTACTTCGTCTCAAGACGCGGGAGAGTCGGTCGCTGCCAGGCCTGCAAAGCACGAAACACACCAAACCTCTCTCCCAAACCTTCTCTCCACAACACCCAGCACAAACTCGCTGGACAAACCCTCCATCCCGCGGGGTGGACGCAGCCCGGTAGCTCGTCAGGCTCATAACCTGAAGGTCGTCAGTTCAAATCTGGCCCCCGCAACCAAAACGTTCGACGCCCCGTGCCCAAAAGCACGGGGCGTTTTGCGTTATTCTAACGGCCCATTCCGCGGCAAAGCCGGCCGCGGCGCTCACACCTCGCACGCACCCTCCCCAATGCGATTGCCGGGCGGGGCGGGGGCCGGCGGGCGACAGCGCGGGGACCATCGGCTATTGACGGCGGCATCCTGTGTTGCGCCGCCCCGGACCGGCGGCCGGTTGCCGAGGTTGCCGCCATGGAAGCCGCCGCCATCCTGACACCTTCGGCCCTGGCGCCGTTTCTCCTCAATGTCGCGCCGGCCATGCCGGTCTTCATCTGGGGGCCGCCCGGCATCGGCAAGTCGGCGCTGGTGCGCGGCTTCGCGGAAGCGGTCGGCCTGCCCTGCGTCTCCCTGCTCGGCTCGCAACTGGCCCCGGAAGACATCATCGGCGTGCCGCAGATCGTCGACGGCAAGTCGCGCTTCTGCCCGCCGACCCTGATCGCGCGCGACGAACCCTATTGCCTGTTCCTCGACGAGCTGAATGCCTGTTCGCACGAGGTGCAGAAGGCCTTCTATTCGCTGGTGCTCGACCGGCGCGTCGGCGAATTCGAACTGCCCAAGGGCTCGATCGTGATCGGCGCCGGCAACCGGGCGGAAGACCAGGCGATCACCCGCCCACTGTCGTCTGCGCTCGTCAACCGGCTGATCCACGTCCAGCTCAGGGCCTCGCCGCGCGACTGGCTCGAATGGGCGCGCCCGGCCGGCATCGACCCGCTGGTCCTCGCCTATGTCGAGAACCGGTCCGATCATCTGTGGTCGAAGCCGCCCAAGCACGAGGAGCCCTTCTCGACGCCGCGCAGCTGGCACATGCTGTCCGATGCCCTCGGCGCCTATGGGCCGCGGATCACCATCGACGATATCCGCGTCCTGGCGGCGGGTCTGCTGACGCCGGCGCATGCGCAGGCCTTCGTCGCCTTTGCGCGCATGCGCGAGCGGGCGCATGATCTGAGCGCCATCCTGAAGGGCGAGCGCGGCTGGCCCGAGCGCCCGGAAGAGCGGGACATTCTCTATTTCATGGTCCATCAGCTGCGCGACCGGCTGATCAAGGAACTTCCCGACGAGGAAAGCCGGATGAGCCGCGAGGTGCGCGACCTGGCCCAGCGCTCGAAGGAGCTGATCGTCTCGCTGGCGCGCATCTCGACCGAGCTTGCCCAGATTCTGGTCGCCGAGACCGAGAGCGGGGCGGCGCTGCCGGCCTGGTACACGGTCGAACTGGCCCGGGCCCTGCCGCGGCTCGCCGCCGCCCGGAAATGAACCATGGCGCGCGCCCCGTCACCCCCGAAGGCAAATCTGCAAGCGATCGCCGCCGGTTATGACCTGCTGCGCGTCGATCCGCTGTTCGGCAGCCTGCTCGGCATTGCCGGTTTCGACGACCTGCCGCAGCAGCCTTTCCCGGCCGACGGCTATGCGCGCCTGCTGCTGCGGCGGCTCAACACGCGCTATGCGACCCGGCTGACCGACACCTCGAAGGTCACGCTCGAGGTCAATCCCTGGCAGCGCGCGACGCCGGCCGAATGGCAGAACGTCATCGCGCAATGCCTGCTGCATGTCGCCATGAACCATATCGATCCGGTCCGCAGCGATCCCGCCTGGCGGGCGGCCTGCGAGATCGAGGCGACGGTGATGCTGCGCCAGCTTTCGATCGGTCAGCGGCCCGGCGATCTCGCCCTGCCCGACGAACAGGTCGGCGCCCGCCGCCTCGACCTGCTGGCCGAGGCGATCGCCGCCGACGGCGGCCGCTGGCTCGACAGCTTCGGCCGGTTCGGAACGGCCGGGACCGGGCAGCCGACCTGGAGCGCCGAGCCGGACGTGCCGCCCTTCCACGACGCCATGCGGGCGCAGAACCAGGCCTGGTTCGCCAGCGCGGTGCGCAATGCCATCGCCAATGCGGTCGCGACCGCCGGCGATGCCGCCCGGGCGACCCGCGGCCGTCCGCGCAATCCGAACTCGCTGGCCGAGAAGGCGCGGTCCTGGTGTATCGCCGAGTATCCGCTGCTGGCGGCCCTCGCGGCGGCCTTCGACATCGTCGAGGACGCCGAGATCTGCCAGCGCGCCGGGATCGCCATCGCGGCGGTCAATTCCGAGGAGCGGCGCCTCTACATCAACCCGCATTTCGCCTGGACCTGGCCGGCCATGCAGTTCGTCATGGCGCACGAATTGCTGCATGTCGGCCTGCGCCACGAGGCGCGGCGGCAGGGGCGCGACCCCTATCTCTGGAATGTCGCCTGCGATTTCGTGATCAACGGATGGCTGGTCGAGATGGGGGTCGGCCGGCTTCCGACCGACGACCTGCTGCTCGACCCGGAACTCGAGCTCGAGCGCGATTCGGCCGAAGCGCTCTATGACCGCATCGTGCGCGACCTGCGCCTGCGCCGGCGTCTCGCCAAACAGAGAACCCTCGGCGGCGTCGGCCGGGGCGACCTGCTGTCCGATCGACCGTCCGGCTGGTGGACCGGGATCGGCTGCGATCTCGACAGCTTCTACCGGCGCGCGCTCGCCGAAGGGCTCGACTTGCATCTCGCCGGTCCGCCGCGCGGCCTGCTGCCGGGCGATCTCATCGAGGAGATCCGGGCGCTGCAGCAGGCGCCGATCCCCTGGGACGTGAAGCTCGGCCAGTGGCTCGACCAGTATTTCCCGCCGGCCGAACGGCGGCGCAGCTATGCCCGGGCGAGCCGGCGCCAGTCGGCCACGCCGGACATTCCGCGCCCGGTCTGGGAACGGCCGCCGGTTCCCGTCGCCAGCCGCACCTTCGGGGTCGTGCTCGACACCTCCGGCTCAATGTCGTCGCGGTTGATCGGCCATGCGCTCGGCGCCATCGTGTCCTATGCGCTCAGCCGCGAGGTACCGGCGGTTCGGCTGATGCAATGCGACGCGGCCGTCCACGACATGGGCTATGTCGATCCGGAACGGCTCGCCGGCACGGTCGAGATCCGCGGCCGCGGCGGCACGGTGCTGCAGCCGGCGATCGAGAAGCTGCTGCGCGCCAAGGATTTTCCCAAGGACGCCCCGGTCCTGGTGATCACCGACGGCGGCACCGACCTGCTGACCATCCCACGCGACCACGCCTTCCTGATGCCGGAAGGCGCCTGCCTCCCGTTCCGCTCGATCGCACCACGATTTGCCTTCGACGAGGGCTGATGGATACCCTCTCCGCACATGCGGGCCGAGACCGCGGCTAGTTCCCGGTCTTGGTTCTCGGTGGTCTGGTCGGCAGTGGATACGTGGACACAGAGGGCTACAGGGCGCAAAGGTAGCATTCCCATTTCAGGGTACCAGAACCGCAACCGCGCTCAAAATGCCGTCCCAGCGAAAGTCACCCGGAAATAGGGTTGATCTTTCTGTGTATCCCGTTTGGGAGAGCTAAAGGAATTCCCCACCCGGAAGTTCACGCGGAGAACAGAGGTTTCGTGGCCAGGAATACAAAGTATTAGTGAGATTACCCCATAAGCGCCAGCAAATTTACGCATTGTCACGTATAGCTAAAAACTCGCGATCTGCTAACTCCAAGATAGCGGCAACAACTGCAATCTTCCTGCGAACCGCCGAGGGTGGTGGAGCATGATATGCCTTATGGGCCAAATTCGCCCATGCATCTTGAATTATAGTACGAACTTGTATCTCAAATAACACATCGGGAAATTCTTTATATTCTCCAAGTCTCCGGCGCTCGACGCCAAGTCGTCCGACGCAGTGAATTGCCCGGTATCCAAATCGCTCAGGTTCTTCATCATTTAGCATATACTTATCCGAAAAATGTTCCTCAACACAATCAAAAACATCCTTGATTTTATCAACAATTTGTCGAACCTCGTCTTCATAGAGACACACTACTCTTATGCCAATTAAATCTGGAAAGAATACTTCAAACTTCTCTCCACGAAATACATTATCAGTATACTTACGTTCTATCTTCTGCACGGCTTTTTTTTGTTCTTTTACCCGAAATGAAATCTCAATGTACTTAAATTCCCTGAGGCACATCGGAAGAATATTATTTGAGATTGCGCTGCCGAGACTCTTCAGAGCGCTTAAATTGTCATCATAGAATTTCTCCAAACGAGCTTTCTCGTTAAGTACATCGACACTCATCAGCTTATCCTCGATGGGTACAATGCTCTTGCAACGCCGCCATGAAGCCTATAACGATCTGCAGAGGGTACTCGCGGACGCAGAGTTGATGAGTTTCGAACACTCATCGCAAAAAGTGTTATAGTGCTTTTTGCTCCCTTTGTAATTGCGCCGATAATATTCTGTTCGTAGAGAAACTGCAAAAATCCATCAGGAGTATCGTATATTGGCGCCGCTTTCGCTTTCGAGTCAGAAATATATTGATTAAGCCTAGCAAAAGCTTTTTCATAATCTGAATGTGAGAATTCAAAGTACGTTAATTCTTCAGATAAAAACTCAAAAAATTTCTCCATTATATCAAAATCAGCATTGCTATAATAAAACGAAATCGCATCTTTTACTTCTGATTTAAGATATTCAGAGTATTTCTGCCTTAAAATTGGGTCCCTGAATATCTTGGCATTAACAGTCAATTGATCACCGATATTCCTATCGCTCATCGTTGTTTTAACTGTGTCCAGAAAAACAACAAGATCACGAGGCCGACTAAATGAGTTATAAAGAAACTCAACAAAAGTATGACGATATTTCTTTGAATTGGTTACAAACATAGTGTTGAATACAGCGTTCCAGGGACAATCGGAGATCACTGCATGTTCTTCATCATTGGGTGCAGATGAAGATCCTACATCCGGGCTATCATCGGATAAAGTCGTCGTGACAAGGGGCTCAAGCAGCCGATTAGCAATTTTAAAAAACTCACTATGCTCGAAGCCGCGTGCCTTGGTATTCCAGTTCAAAAAAATCGCATTATCTGCAAGCTTTGTCCCCGTATTGTGAAATCCTACTCTTTCAAATATATCTGGGCGAATCAATACAACTACGCGTACATCGTGGTTAAACTTTTTAAACAACACATCGCGATTTAGCTTCCATGCCGCATCGACAAGTCCAGATATACAAATAGTCTGGAGTTTTTCATTTCCAGACGAATTTAAGGAGAATTCAAAAGATTGAACATCTAAACCATCAATGAACGCAAAGTATTTTTTATCCGGATCTGGACAATCTTTAACCAAGCGCGCAAGAAATCCATTCAATGAGCTCAAGTAAGTTCTAAAATCAGTCGGCATCTGCTGTGGGAGACCAACGGGTCTATCAGCTGAAGGTGGAAATCGCTCTTTGAGAGCTGAGTAAAAGCTTTCTCGATTCCAGCAAACTAAATCAAATGACGCACCAAAACGTGCTAGCGGCTGATCGTGGCCAAATGAATTCAGTATTTCCTTAAATCGCTGTAGTTTATCGTCTTTTCTGTACAATTCACTACTCGAGTGCGCCAAAAATGATAAAAGGTGAACCAACAACAACGAAGTCCAAATACCGCTATAGTCTGCCATTCGCAGATCCCCACTGCCTTTCGCAAAATTTGAAAAACTGTCATAATCGGTTTTTTCGAACAATAATGAAGTTCCGTTTACAGATAAATCCATACTATTCGAAAAATAGGTAGCAAACGCCGATTTTCCACTACCCTTGTCCCCGATGATAAAAACAGATGGCTTGTTAAGCAATTCTTCAATTGAATTTAGACGAACAAAATTCTCTTTGAAGAACTGAAGATCACTCTGCGACATAAACTGCGTCGCGTCACGGTAAGGCAATCTGAGGGTCGATATTGGGTTGGTCGGACGGTAGGTCTTTGACATGGTATCCGCCAAAAAAGTGTTGCGTTTGTAGTCTTAGGTAAGCTCTCGGATTTGGTCATTGCGTTGATTCGGGCGGGTTATATTCTGGCCTGTTAATCCGAAAATCTCTGCATCGTATTGACTTTATGCAAATCCCCGTAACTCAGGTGCGCAGCGCAGGGTTGATACCCTAGCAGTATGCGCCCTGATCGTCCATTGGTTTCCAGCGCTTCTCGAACCGCTCGCCCCGACGATAGGCCGCCTCCGCCTTGTTGTTGATGACCAGAGCTAAAGCCGCCTCACAATCCCGTTTGGGAACTCGTTATTCAGCCGTCCAGCCTCGGAAGGTAGACCGGAATCCATGGATTGTGATGTTGGTCAATTCCATCCAGCGAAGCACCATCGTCGTCACCGTGCCTGAGACCAAGATTCCCCCTCTTCCCCGCATTCAGCGCAAGAGGCCGTGGCGGTCGACATGGGCGGCGAGGCCGAGGGCGTGGTCGCGGACCAGGATCTGCGCGCGGTCGGCATCGCGGGCGAGCAGGGCGGCCAGGATGGCGTCGTGCTCGGCCATCGAGCGCTCCAGCCGGTCGCCTTGGCGGATCGAGACGGCGCGGATGGCGCGCACATGGATGAACAGGTTTTCCGACAGCCGCTCGATCAGCGCACAGTCGCCGAGCGAGATGATCGCCTGATGGAAGCGGATATTGGCGTCCGAATACTCGCTGAGATGCTCCGCCGGCGCGTCCTCGACCGCATCGAACAGGGCCTTCAGCCGGCGGATGTCGGCGGGTTTGGCGCGGGTCGCCGCAAGGCGCGCCGCCATGCTTTCGAGGGCCGCCCAGGCATGGATCATCTCGATGATCTCGGCCTTGGTCTTGCGCACCACGAAGACGCCGCGCCGTGGCGCCGAGCGCACGAAACCCTCCTGTTCCAGGATCGACATGGCCTCGCGCACCGGCGTGCGGCTGACGCCGAGCTCCTCGGAGATCTGGCGCTCGTCGAGGCGGATGTCCTCCGGGCTCGAATAGATGTCCATCGAGGCGATCGACCGCTTCATGGCCTCGTAGGCGCGCGTCCTCAACCTTTCGTTCGGCTCCGGCCTCGTGGCACGTGCGATCGTGTCGGATACGGGGCGGTCCAATGGATTCTCCTTGCGGCCCGCTCTGGGAGCCGCCTAGCGTGCCAAGAAAATTCCATGACAGGTTACTGACAGCTGTCGGCGATGCAAGGGAGGGGCGAAAATTGGTTCGGCGGCCGGGTCGAAATCGCCGGAGCCGAACGGCATATTCTGTCAACATGCTTGACCTAATCATGTTGTCACGCGGCATTTTGCCATGTGTGCGGCGCGGTAACCCGCGGAATAGACAGGGTGCACCGCAATAGTCGCGACGGCCTGCGACATTTACTGATCGGCTGGAGTAGATCCCGGTTGATTGTCGGCCCTCTGACATACATTATGCCTGACGGCTCGGTCGGACAGGTCGCCGTCAGGAAGGCCCGTCCGCCAGGACCGTTGGGAGGAAACAATGAACAGATCCCGCATTGCCGCCGCGGCGGCCGCCCTCCTCGTGACCGGCCTGGCCGGCGCGACGTCCGCTGTGGCCTGGGAACCCACGAAGGCGGTGGAATTCATCGTCCCGGCCGGGACCGGCGGTGGCGCCGACCAGATGGCGCGGGTGCTTCAGGGCATCATCCAGAAGCACGAACTGATGAAGCAGCCGCTGGTCGTCATCAACAAGGCGGGCGGCGCCGGTGCCGAGGGCTTCCTCGACATGAAGGGCTCCGCCGGCAACCCGCATAAGATCGTCATCACCCTGTCGAACCTGTTCACCACGCCGCTGGCGACCGGCGTCCCGTTCAAGTGGGACGAGATGACCCCGGTGGCGATGCTGGCGCTCGACGAGTTCGTGCTCTGGGTCAACGCCAAGTCGCCCTACAAGACCGCGAAGGAATATGTCGACGCGGTCAAGGACGGCGGCGCCGCCAAGTTCCAGATGGGCGGCACCGGCTCCAAGCAGGAAGACCAGATCATCACCGCCGCGATCGAGCAGCAGACCGGCGCCAAGTTCACCTATGTCCCCTACAAGGGCGGCGGCGACGTGGCGGCGCAGCTGGTCGGCGGCCATGTCACCTCGAGCGTCAACAACCCGATCGAGGCGGTCTCGCAATGGCGCGGCGGCGAGTTGCGGCCGCTCTGCGTGTTCGACAACCAGCGCATCCCGCTCAAGGAGCCGGTCGCCGACGGCAAGTCGTGGAACGACATCCCGACCTGCAAGGAATCCGGTCTCGACATCGAATATCTGATGCTGCGCGGCATCTTCATGCCCGCCAAGGCGACGGCCGACCAGGTCTCCTTCTACGTGGAGCTGTTCAAGAAGGTGCGCGCGACGCCCGACTGGCAGGACTTCATGGCCAAGGGCGCCTTCAACACGACCTTCCTGGCCGGCGAGGAGTATCGCGCCTGGGTGGCCAAGGAGGCGGACCGTCATCGCGCCCTGATGGAAAAGGCCGGCTTCCTGGCCAAGTGACCCGGCCGGCCGCCGGGCCGGAGGCCGGATGCGGCTCCGAAGGGAGCCGGGTCCGGCGCCGGATCGGCGGCCGCCATCCCGGCCCGACCGGCCGCAAGGGTCGGGCCGCATGAGCCCAAACCGGGAGACATCGCCATGGCCGACCGGCCGGAAGACAACCAACATACCCTGTCGCGGCAGGTCCTCGAACTGTTCGTGGCCGGCCTCTTCATCCTGCTGTCGCTCGTCGTCATGTCCGACAACTGGCGCATCGGTGCGCGCTGGGCCAGCGACGGGCCCGAGGCGGGATATTTCCCCTTCTACATCGGCCTGATCATGCTGGTGGCGAGCACCATCACCTTCCTGGTCAACCTGCGCCGCACGCCGGCGCTGGCCGAGACCTTCGTCGAGCGTGCCCCGCTGATGCAGGTGCTGTGGGTCTTCATCCCCACCGCCGTCTTCGTCGCCGCGATCAGCGTCGCCGGCATCTATGTCGCCAGCACCCTGTTCATCGCCTTCTTCATGGTCGTGCTCGGCCGCTATCCGATCTGGAAGGCGATCCCGATCGCGGTTCTGGTGCCGGTGGTGCTGTTCATGATGTTCGAGGTCTGGTTCCTGGTGCCGCTGCCGAAGGGCCCGCTGGAAGCCGCGCTCGGCTACTGACCGGGCATCCCGCCGGGACGGGCGCGCCATACGCCGACCGCCCCCGCCTGCCGTTCCGCTGGAGGACTTTCGCGCTTTTGGCGCGCAGCGGCGACACGCCCAAAAAGGGCGGCGCCGCGGACATGTCGACAAGAATAGGCCGGGACGGATCGGGAGGATCGACCCTTGGACGCGCTCTTTTCACTCATACACGGCTTCGGCGTGCTCGCCGACCCGATGAACATCGTCTACATGTTCGTCGGCATCTTCCTCGGCGTGCTGATCGGCGTCCTGCCGGGTCTCGGCGGGGCCAACGGCGTCGCCATCCTTCTGCCGCTGACCTTCTCGATGTCGCCGACCTCGGCGATCATCATGCTGTCGTCGATCTATTGGGGCGCCCTGTTCGGCGGCGCCATCACGTCGATCCTGTTCAATATCCCGGGCGAGCCGTGGTCGGTGGCGACCACATTCGACGGCTATCCACTGGCCCAGCAGGGCCGCGCCGGCGAGGCCCTCGCGGCCGCCTTCACGGGCTCGTTCCTCGGCGCCTTCTTCTCGACCCTGCTGCTCACCTTCCTGGCGCCGCTGGTCGCCAAGTTCGCCCTGCAATTCGGGCCACCCGAATTCTTCGCCGTCTATCTTCTGACATTCTGCGCCTTCGTCGGCATGGGCAAGGAGCCCGCCTACAAGGTGATCGCCGCCATGATGCTCGGCTTCGCGCTGGCCGCCGTCGGCCTCGACACGGTGACCGGCCAGCTGCGCATGACCTTCGGCTCGACCGAGCTCTTGCGTGGCTTCGACTTCCTGGTCGCGGTGATCGGCCTGTTCGGCGTCGGCGAGATCCTGCTGACCATGGAGGAGGGCCTGGCCTTCAAGGGTCGCTCTGCGCGCATCGACCTGCGCGTGGTGCTGAAGGTCTGGAAGGACATGCCGAAATATGCCTGGACGGCGCTGCGCGGCGCCATCGTCGGCGCCTGGATGGGCATCACGCCCGGCGGCGCCACGCCGGCTTCGTTCATGTCCTACGGTCTTGCCAAGCGCTTCTCGAAGAACGGGCACAAGTTCGGCACCGGCGAGGTGGAGGGCGTGATCGCGCCGGAAACCGCCGCCCATTCGGCCGGCACCGCCGCGCTCTTGCCGATGCTGACCCTCGGCATCCCGGGCTCGCCGACCGCCGCGGTTCTGCTCGGCGGCCTGCTGATCTGGGGCCTGCAGCCCGGCCCGCTGCTGTTCGTCGAACAGAAGGACTTCGTCTGGGGCCTGATCGCCTCGATCTATCTCGGCAACATCGCCGGCCTGATCGTGGTCCTGTCGACCGTGCCGCTGTTCGCCGCCATCCTGCGCATCCCGTTCTCGATCATCGCGCCGATCATCCTGGTGATCTGCGCGGTCGGCGCCTACACGGTCCACAACGCGCTGCTCGATATCGCCGTGATGCTGGTCTTCGGCGTGCTCGGCTATCTGTTCAAGAAGCTGCAGTATCCGCTCGCCCCGCTGGTGCTGGCGCTGGTGCTCGGCGACATGGCGGAGAGCTCCTTCCGGCAGGCCATGCTGGTCAGCCAGGGCAGCCTGTCGGTGTTCTGGTCGAACCCGCTGGTCGGCTCCATCGTGACCCTCGCGCTGCTCATGCTGGTCTGGCCGCTCCTCTCGGCGGCGATGGCCAGCCTGAAGCGCGGCACCCCGCGGGTCGCCTCCGGCGAGTGACCGGCGGCGCCAAACCGGCCTGAAAGACAAGGCCCGGCCCCGGATCGCGTCCCGGGGCCGGGCCTTTTCATGTCCGCGATCCGGACAGCGCCGGCGGCTTCGGCGTACGCAACCGGTAAAGACCGCGGCGGCCAGGTCCGACTAGAGCATCATCCGATCTGAAGGAATCGAGCGATGCTCTGCATGTTTCTGTTTGCGCAAGCTTGTTCCGATCAGAGCGAGCCGCTCTGATCGGACCTTGCTTTAGTGACCATCAAGAGCCTTCCGTCCGCCGATGATTGTCCTAAGCTCCGGGTGGCAGCATCTTTGCGACGTAACCGGCCTTGGAGGCAGCGTGCGCGCACCCGATTTTTGTCATGATGGATGGTCGCTTGACGATGCGGAACAGCGCCATGCCGAAGCGCCCGACACGTTTGAGATCCCGCCGCTTCGGGTGCGCGAGGTCCTTGAGCCAGGCGATTTTGCGAAGCTGATCTTCAGAATCGCGATCGATCGTGAAGAAGACCCTGAAGCCTGCGAGCGCATGTGGGTCGTGGTGACCGCTCGGACCGGCGATGGATACATCGGCGTCCTGGACAACGAACCATCGTCAATTGCTGAGAACGATACGTTCTGGCGCGGTAGCGAGCTGCCCTTTTCGCCGCGACACATCATCGATGTGGATAAGGCGAACGACGCAAGCAGAGCGATAGCCGCCAGCCCTCCCAAGGTTTCTTGGCGTTAGTCGCGCAGCGTCAGCCCGCCTGCGCCGATGCGGCGGTTCCAGGGCAGCAGGTCGTCAATGGCACTGGCAGGATGTCCGGGTAGCCCAGCAAGGACGCCTGCGGGCCACGCTCTTGGGTCGATGTCGTTGAGCTTCGTAGTCTCGATGAGGGTGTACAGGGCGGCGGCACGGAGACCTCCGGTGTCGAAGCCTGCGAAGGTCCAGTTCTTGCGGCCGATCGCGATCCCGCGGACGGCCGTTCGGCGGCGTTGTGGCTCAAGCAAAGTGCGCCGTCTTTCAGGAACCGGGTGAAGGCCGGCCGGCGCTTCAGCATGGTGTCGGTGAAGGCCGCGCCCTCGCGGGGGAAGCACTCGCCCTGACGGTGGAGCGGCAGGTGCATGCCGTAGTTCGCGGTGACGATCTCGGCGAGCAGCTGCTGCCCCGCCCGCCCGCCCGCCTCTCCGGAGGCTTCAGCCGACCCTCTGCGGTTCGGCGCCCGCTGCTTCGGACGTCCATCCGTGGCATCAGCCGCCCGCGGCGCAGCCGCCCTCAGGGCTCCGGCCCGCGCTGGGGCAGGCGCAGCACGAAGCAGGCGCCGTGTGGCACCGGCCTCAAGGCGATCTCGCCGCCATGCTCGCGGGCGATCGAATAGGAGATCCAGAGGCCGAGCCCGGTGCCTTCGCCGACCGCCTTGGTGGTGAAGAAGGGCTCGAAGATCTTGTCCGCGACCGCCGGCGCGACGCCGGGTCCGTTGTCCTGGACGCGGACCTCGACCATGCCGTCCGCGGCCTCGACCGTCACGGCGACGGCGGGGTCGCGCTCGCCGGCGACCGCATCGAAGGCATTCTCGATCAGGTTGACCAGAACCTGATGCAGCTGGCCCTCGTGGCCGTCGACCAGCGCCCCGTCGCAGCCGTCGAAATCGATCCGCGTGCCGCCGCCCTTGGCGCGCGCCGCCCAGTTGGCGGCGTTGCGGGCGACCTTGTCGAGATCGACCGCCATCCGGTCGCCGGGCTTGGAGAAGGACAGACGGCGCAGGTTGCGGACGATGTCGCTGACCCGGACGGCGCCCTCCAGACTGCCTTCGAGCAGCGGGCCCAGATCCTCCATCAAGGGATCGATGCGCCAGGTGCGGCGCAGTTCGTTGGGATCGCCGCCCGCCGCCAGCGCCTCGAAGAAGCCGGTCAGGCGGCCGCGATAGCGGTCGAGCGTGTGGATGTTGCCGTAGACGAAGCTGATCGGGTTGTTGAGCTCGTGGGCGACGCCGGCGACCAGGCGGCCGAGGCTGGCCATCTTCTCCTGCTCGATCAGCTTGCGCTGCGCCTGCTGCAGTTCCTGATGCGCGCGGTGCAAGGCCTCGTAGGCCCGGCGCAACTCGCCGATCGGGCGGCCGGTCAAGACCGCGCCGGCATGTCGGCCGGCATGGTCGAGGCGCGGCGAGCAGGCGACGGCCATCAGGTCCGAAACCGCCTCGGCGGTCAGGAAGCGCACCTCGCGGTCGCTGAACTCGCCGGAGCCGCCGGCCAGATCCGTGGCGGCGGCGCGGTCGGCGGGTGCCAGCCGCGTCGCCAGCTTCGCGCCGACCAGGTCGGCGGCGGAGATCCCGGTCAGGCGGACGAAGGCCGGATTGACCTGCAGGATGGTGCCGTCCGCATCGACCACGACCAGGATGTCGGAGACCGAGGCGATCACGCTGGAGATGAAGGCCTGCGCCTCCTCCAGCTCGGCATTCTTGGCTTCGAGATCGGTCTCGTAGCGCAGGAGGTCGGAATAGACCTCGTCCATCTTGGCGATGACGTCCAGCCACAGCGCCTCGCCGGCGCCGTCCAGCCCCGCCAGTTCGCTGCCGGTGACCTGCTCGATCAGCCGCCCGGACCGATCCTTGCCGTCCCGCTCAGCCATCGCGGGCCTCCCGGCTGACCGCATAGCGCTCGATCTTGGCCCTGAGCCCGACGCGCGACAGGCCGAGTTCGTCGGCGGCGCGGCTGATATTGCCGGCATGGCGCCGCATGGTCTCCTCGATCGCCGCCCGTTCGAGCGCCTCGATCCGGTCGCGCAGCGCCGCGCCGGAGCCCGCGGGTGCGGCACTGGCCGGCTGCTGGCGGAAGCCGGGGGAGAGGAGATCGGTGCCGAGCGGTTCGTCGCTGTCGGACAGCGCCACCATGCGCTGGATCTCGTTGGCCAGTTCGCGCACGTTGCCGGGCCACGCATAGTCCGCGAAGGCGGCGAGCGTCTCCGGCGCGAAGCCGGCCACGCGCCGGTGGAAGTTGCGGTTGATGTCGTCGAGCAGGCGCGCGGCGATCGCCGGGATGTCGACCGCGCGGTCGCGCAGCGCCGGCATGTGGACCGGAAAGGCGGCCAGCCGATAGTAGAGATCGCGCCGGAAACGGCCGGCGGCGACCTCGGCGAGCAGGTCGCGGTTGGTGGCGGCGACGACGCGCACGTCGACCTTGCGCGGCCGCTGCGCGCCGAGCGGGCGGATCTCGCCCTCCTGCAGCACGCGCAGGAGCTTGACCTGGAAGGACGGCGACGTCTCGCCGATCTCGTCGAGGAAGATGGTGCCGCCGTCGGCCTCCTCGAACAGGCCGATCCGGTCCTGGTAGGCGCCCGTGAAGGCGCCCTTCTTGCAGCCGAACAGCTCGCTCTCCAGGAGTTCGTCCGGCAACGCGCCGCAATTCTCGACCACGAAGCGGCGCTCCGTGCGGCCCGAGCCGTAGTGGATCGCCCGGGCGAGCAGTTCCTTGCCGGTGCCGGATTCGCCGGTGATCAGGACCGAGATGTCGTAGCGCGTCGCGCGCCGGGCCAGCGCCACCACCCCGGCAACGGGGCTCGACCGTTCGTGCACGATCCGGTCGAACTCGTAGAGCCCGCGCTCGGCCTTGCGCCGCGCGTCGACCAGCGCGTTCAGGCGTGCCGGGCTCGGCTTGACCTCGCTCGCCCCGACCGCCTCGTGCTGCATGCGATAGAGGTCGGCCGCCTCGCGCACCCGGTCGAGCAGGTGGTCGGGATGCCAGGGCTTGGTGATATACTGGTAGATGCCGGCTTCGTTGACGCCCTGGATGATGTCTTCGCTGTCGGTATAGCCGGAGATGACGATCCGCACCGGATCCGGCCATTGCTCGCGCACGCGCTTCAGGAAGGCGATCCCGGTTTCGCCCGGCATGCGCTGGTCGCACAGGATCACCTGCACCATCTCGCCGGCCAGCACCGCGGTCGCCTCCTCGGTCGAGCGGGCGACCAGCACTTCGAACTCGTCGGCGAGCACGCGTTTCAGCGCTTCGAGCGAGCGGACCTCGTCGTCGATCACCAGAACCGTCGCCGGTTGCGCCACGTCGTTGCCTTCCGATCCCTGTCCGCCGCACCCGGCGGCCCCGGCGGCGCGCCTCCGGCCGACCCGGACACCGCCCGTCCTGGCGGCCGGAAAACCGCCGAACCCCGGCGGCCCGGATGCCGCGCCCGGGGACCCTGACACGGATCGGCGGCCTCCGAAACCATGCGGGTGATCCGGATTTCTCCCGATCCGGTCAGCAGATGCGCGGCAACTGCTCGCCCGACAGCCAGTCGACGATGCGGCCGCCGCCGAAGCTGGTCGTCATCTGGACGAACCGGCGCTCGTCGGCCACCACGGTCCCGATCAGCGCGGCATCCCGGCCGAGCGGATGCGCCCGCATCACGCCGAGGATCCGTTCGGCCGCCTCGGGCGCCACGACGGCGACCAGCTTGCCCTCGTTGGCGACATAGAGCGGATCGAGGCCGAGCAGTTCGCAGGCCGCGGCCACCTCGGCGCGCACCGGCACCGCCTCCTCGTCGATGCGGAAGCCGACGCCGGACTGGTGGGCGAGTTCGTTCAGCGTCGCGGCGAGGCCGCCCCGGGTCGGATCGCGCATGGTGCGCAGCGACGGTCCGGCCGCCGCCACCATGGCGGCGACGAGGCCGTGCAGGGCCGCGCTGTCGGAGAGGACGGCGGTCTCGAATTCCAGGTTCTCGCGGCTCGACATGATGGCGACGCCGTGATCGCCGATGGAACCGGACAGGATGACCGCATCGCCCGGCCGGGCGCGATCGCCCGACAGCGCGATGCCCTCCGGCACGACGCCGACCCCGGCGGTGGAAATGAACACGCCGTCGGCCTTGCCGCGTTCGACCACCTTGGTGTCGCCGGTGACCACCGGCACCCCGGCGGCGCGCGAGGCCGCCCCCATCGAGCGGGCGATCCGGTCGAGATCGCCGAGCGGGAAGCCCTCCTCGACGATGAAGCTCGCCGACAGGTAGAGCGGCCGCGCGCCCGCCATGGCGATGTCGTTGATGGTGCCGTGGACGGCGAGCGAGCCGATATCGCCGCCGGGGAAGAACAGCGGCGAGACGACGTAGCCGTCCGTGGTCATGACCAGGCGCTGGCCGGCCGGCAGCGGCAGGCTGGCCTGGTCGTTGCCCTGGTCGAGCCATTCGTTGGCGAAGGCGTCGCGGAAGATCTGGGCGACCAGATCGGCGCTGGCCCGGCCGCCGGAGCCGTGGCTCATGTCGACCCGGCCGTTGCGCAGGTCGAGCTTGCGGCGGAAGGCCTTGATCGGGCTCTGTGCGGTCATGATGCCCTCCTGACCGGTGCAGTCGAGGTCTTCTCGTGCGCCCGGAAGCGCCCATAGGTCCAATGCGCCGCGCAGGCGCCTTCCGACGAGACCATGCAGGCGCCCATCGGGGTCTCCGGCGTGCAGGTCGTGCCGAACAGGCGGCAATCGGCCGGCTTCTTCCAGCCGCGCAGGATGGCACCGCATTCGCAGGCCGGATTGTCGGCCGCCGGCTGGGTCTCGACCGCGAAGCGCACTTCCGCGTCGAATGATGCATAGGCGTCGCGCAGCTTCAGGGCGCTCTTCGGCATGATGCCGAGGCCGCGCCATTCGAAGGCGTCGCGCAGTTCGAAGATGTCTTCGGTCAGGCGCTGCGCGGCGAGATTGCCGGGCGTGGTGACGGCGCGGATATACTGGTTCTCGACTTCGCTGCGGCCCTCGTTGACCTGGCGGATCAGCATCAGGATCGCCTGCATCACGTCGAGCGGCTCGAAGCCGGCGATCACGACCGGCTTGCCGTAATGCTGGGCGAAGATCCGGTAGGGCTCGGTGCCGATGATGGTCGAGACATGGGCCGGACCGACGAAGCCCTCGACCGCGATCGGCGGCTCGCCCGCCGCGGCCGGCGTCTCCAGGATCGCCCGCATGGCGACCGGGGTCAGGACGTGGTTGCAGAAGATGGTGAAATTGGCGAGGCCCTTGGCCTCGGCCGCCTTCAGTGCGATGGCGGTCGGCGGGGTGGTGGTCTCGAAGCCGATCGCGAAGAAGACCACCTGGCGGTCGGGATTGGCCTCGGCGATGCGCACCGCGTCGAGCGAGGAATAGACCATGCGGATGTCGGCGCCGGCCGCCTTGGCCTTGAGCAGGCTGCCGTTGCGCGAGGCCGGCACGCGCATCAGGTCACCATAGGTGCACAGCGTCACTTCGGGGCGCATGGCGAGCCGGATGGCGTCGTCGATCCGGCCGATCGGCAGCACGCAAACCGGGCAGCCGGGGCCGTGGATCATGCGCACATTCGCCGGCAGCAGGTCCTCGATGCCGTAGCGCGAGATGGCATGGGTATGGCCGCCGCAGAATTCCATGAACGCATAGGTCCGGTCCGGCCGGGCCTCCGCGGCGATCGCCGCCGACAGCGACCTGGCGAGTGCGCCGTCGCGATATTCGTCGACATATTTCATGGCCGTGCCTCCGCCGCCGCCACCGCCGCCCCGAGCGCACCGGCTTCCGCCAGCAGCGCCAATGTCCGCTCCGCCTCGTCCGGATCGATCCGCGCGAGCGCGTGGCCGACATGGACGATGACGTAGTCGCCGGGCCGGACATCCTCGACCAGCGCGACCGAGATGGTCTTGACGACGCCGTCGAGGCTGATCCGGGCCATGCCATCCGGCAGAAGGCCGGTGACGAGCGCCGGTATGGCAAGACACATGACTATCCCTCCCTGAAGATCATCCGGCGGGCGAGAACCGCCTGGCCGAACGACAGGCCGCCATCGTTGGGCGGCAGTTTGACCGGCAGAAGCGGCTCGACGCCGCCCGCCCGCAAGGCGGCGTCGAGGCCTTCGGCCAGGACGCGGTTCATGAGGCAGCCGCCGCCGAGCGCGATGTTGTCGAGCCGCTGGGCGGCGGCCGCCCGGAGTGTCCAGGCCGCAAGGCCCGCGATCAGCGTGCCGTGGAAGAGCTCCGCCCCCCGCACCGGATCGGCGCGCAGGTCCGTCAGAGCGGCGAGCAGCGGCGCGAAGGAAAGCTGCGTTCCCTCGATCCGATAACCCTGGTCGAGCGCGCGCGGCGTGGCGACGAGCGCTTCCATCTCCATGGCGGCCTGACCCTCATAGGCCTGCCGGCCGGCGAGCCCGAGGAGGGCGGCGGCGGCATCGAACAGGCGGCCGAGCGAGGAGGTGGCGATCCGCTCGTGGCCGGCGGCGAGACGCGCGGCGAGCGGACCGGCGAGCGGTTCCTGTGCGAACAGGCGTCCGGCCTCGGCCCCGCGGCCGAGCCGGTGCAGGGCGGCGACGCCCATGCGCCAGGGCTCGCGCGCCGCCCGGTCGCCGCCCGGCAGCGGGAGGGCGTCGAGGCCGCCGAGCCGGCGCCACCCGGCCCCGTCCAGGCGGATCAGTTCGCCGCCCCAGGCGCCGCCGTCGTCGCCGAGCCCGTGACCGTCGAGCGCCAGCCCGAGCACCGGTCCGGCGATGCCGTGCTCGGCCGCCACCGCGGCGACATGGGCGGCATGGTGCTGAATGCGCAGGACCGGCAGGCCCATCGCTTCCGCCGCGAGCGTCGAGCGGTAGTCGGGATGCAGGTCGGCCGCGACCGCCTCCGGCCGGACGCCGGTCACGGCCAGGAGATGGGCGACGGTCTCGTGCCAGAAGCGCAGCGTTTCGGCGCCATCGAGATCGCCGATATGCTGCGACACGAAGGCCTCGCGTCCGCGCGTCACCGTGACGGTCGTCTTCAGATGCCCGCCCACCGCCAGGATGTCGGGGCCGTCCTCGGCCAGCGGGATCGGATCGGGCACGAAACCGCGCGCACGGCGCAGGAAGGCGGGGCGGCCGGCGACGATCTGCATCACGCTGTCGTCGGCGCGGGTGACGATCGGCCGGTCGTGGCCGACGATCAGGTCGGCGATGCCGGCAAGCCGCGCCCGCGCGTCGTCGTCATCGACCACCAACGGCTCGCCGCCCGGATTGGCCGAGGTGGCGACGAGAACGGCCGGATTGGGCGCGCGCCAGTCGTGACCGCCCCATTCGTGCCCAACCAGGCCGTCCGCGATTTCGGCGAACAGGAGATGGTGCAGCGGCGCATAGGCGAGGACGACCCCGACCCGGCCGAGCCGCGGCGACACCGACGGCGCCAGCCGGCCGGGCCGGGCCCGCATCAGCACGATCGGCCGGCCGGGCGTGGCGGCGAGGTCGGCTTCGGCTGTCGTCGGCTCGGCGACAAGCCCGACCGAGGCCGCATTGGCGACCATGACCGCGAACGGCTTGGCGTCGCGCCCCTTTCGTCGGCGCAAGGCCGCCACCGCGGCCTCGTCGGTGGCGTCGCAGAGGAGGTGGAAGCCGCCGATGCCCTTCAGCGCGACGATCCCGCCGGCCCGCAGGGCTGCCGCGATCTCGTCGACCGGATGCGTCAGGTGCGGACCGCAGGCCGGGCAGGCGACCGGCTCGGCATGGAAGCGGCGGTTGGAGGGGTCGGCATAGTCGGCCGCGCAGGCCGCGCAGAGCGGAAAGCCCGCCATGCTGGTCTCGGCCCGGTCGTAGGGCAGGCGCCGCGAGATGGTCCAGCGCGGGCCGCAATGGGTGCAGTTCACGAAGGGATAGCGGTGGAAGCGGCTCGCCGGGTCGAACAGTTCGTCGAGGCAGGCCGGGCAGGTCGCCGCGTCGGGCACGATGCGGGTCGCCGTCGGTCCGCCGCGGCTGGCCAGGATGGCGAAGCCCGCCGCCCGCTCGGCCGGGATCGGCTCGATGGCAAGGCCCTCGATGCGCGCGAGCGGCGGCCGCTCGGCCTGCAGCCGCGCCAGGAAGGTCGCGATTCCAGCGCCTTCGACCTCGATGGTGACGCCGTCCGGGCCGTTCAGGACGAAGCCGGCGAGGCCGCAGTCTGCCGCCAGCCGGTGCACGAAGGGGCGCATCCCGACCCCCTGCACGGCACCGGACAGCCGGACGCGGATGCGTTCGGCCATCGGGGCGGCAGGGGTGGCGGGGGCGATCGTCATGGCATCAGGCCGCGCTGGCGGTGGCGGGCGCCGGCTCGGAGCGCGCCGGCAGCGGAGCGGTCCGGGGCGCCCTCAGGGCGGCGGCGCGCGCCTCGATCCAGGCATAGAAGGCCGGCAGGCCCTCGCCGGTGCGTGCCGAGACGGTCAGGATCTGCAGGCGCGGATTGACCCTGAGGGCGGCGGCCATGCAGGCGGCGACATCGAAATCGAGATGCGGCAGCAGGTCGGACTTGTTCAGCAGCATCAGGTCGGCGGCCGCGAACATGTCCGGATATTTCAGCGGCTTGTCCTCGCCCTCGGTGACCGAAAGCACCACCACCTTGTGGGCTTCGCCGAGATCGAAGCCGGCCGGGCAGACCAGATTGCCGACATTCTCGATGAACAGCAGGCCGCCGCTGTCGATCGGCAGGTCGTCGAGCGCATGGCCGACCATGTGGGCGTCGAGATGGCAGCCCTTGCCGGTATTGACCTGGACGGCCGGCACGCCGGTCCGGCGGATGCGCTCGGCGTCGTTGGAGGTCTGCTGGTCGCCCTCGATCACCGCGATCGGGAAGCGGGCCTTCAGGTCTTCGAGGGTGCGGCAGAGCAGGGTGGTCTTGCCCGAACCGGGGCTGGAGACGAGGTTCAGCGCGAAGGTGCCGGTCGCGGCGAACAGCGCGCGGTTCTCGCGCGCATAGGCATCGTTCTTGGACAGGATGTCCCGTTCGATCCGGATCAGCCGGTCCTGCGACAGACCCGCGACCGCCACCCCGGCCGGCCCGGCGCCGGCATCGACCAGGCCGTGCGCGAGCCGCAGCCCGGCATCGTCGGCACCGTGGTCGTGGTGATGATGGTCGTGGTGATCGTGGCCATGGTGGTGATCGTGGTCGTGATCATGGTCGTGGCCATGCCCGTGATGGTGATGGGGGTGGCCGTGTCCGGCCTCCGTCGTATGGCCGCTGCAGCCGCACACCGTGCACATCACTCCACCTCCAGTTCGCGCAATTTCATTTCGTCGCCGGCGGTCATCTGGACCCGGTGCCGGCCGCAGTCCGGGCAGGCGCCGAACCGTTCGGTCAGCGGCACCGTCTTGCCGCAGTCCAGGCACCAGCCGGCGCCCGGAACCCGCTCGATGACCAGGCGCGCGCCCTCGACGCGCGTGCCGCGGCTGACCGCATCGAAGCAGAACAGCATCGCCTCGGGCTCGACATGGCCGAGCACGCCGATCTCCAGCACCACGGCCTTCACGCGGCCGAAATTCTGGCGCGCGGCCTCCTCGTCGATCAGGTCGACCACGCCCTGGCACAGCGCCATCTCATGCATCGGCGGCCTCCCAGACGATCCGGAACGGCACGCAGGGGTCGAAGGCGGCGACGCGGCGCGCCAGGACCCGCTCGGCGTCCCGTGCGGGATCGCCGCCCGACCCGTGCTCCACGGCCCCATGCTCCACGGCCCCGTGCTCCACGGCCCCATGGTCCGCGGGCAGGCCGACGAGCATGCGCGCGACCGGACCCTGCGGGTGAAAGTTCCATTCCGTCGGTGCCAGCACGCGGGCCTCCCGGATCCGTCCATCCGCCGCGATCGCGACCCGATAGTGCAGGCGTCCGCGCGGGCTTTCCACTGCGGCGAAACCCGCACCGTCGCCGAGCCCGCCGCCGGCGATCCAGGCCGGATCGGTCGCCGTGCCGTCGATTTCGGCGAGCGCGGCGCGGATCTCGGTCCGGCGGGCGCGGATCGCCATGCCGGGCGCGGCCGCCGTGTCGCCGCAGCGCGCCGCCGGGCCGGCTTCCGGACAGCGGGCCTCGAGCGCGGGACGGGCCGGAAAGTCGGGATCGGCGGCGAGGCCGGCGAGAATGGCCGGATCGTCGGCGCCGGTCAGCGGGTCGACCGGGTGTGCCGGCTCCGGCGGCACGGCGGTCGGCTTTGCCGTCCTGTCGCCGAGATCGAGCCTGGCGGCGGCTTCGAGAAGCGTCGCGGCGGGACGATCCAGGCTGCCCATGCCGCGGGCGAGCACCCGTGCGGCGGCCAGCATGTCGCGCAACCGGCGCCGGGTTTCGTAGCTGGCGAAGTCCGGCAGGGCCTCCGCCGCTGCCAGATGACCGAGATGCTCGGCCACCCGCTCGCCGGCGAGGCGCCGGATCCAGGCGGCCGTTTCCTCCGTCGGAACGGCGCGCCCCTGCGCCGCCGCACCGGCGAAGTGCAGCGCCGCGGCATGGGAGGCGCCGCAGGGACCGTGCAGCAGCGCCAGCATCGGCACGATCTCGCCGACGGTCCGCCCCGTGAAGCGCGATACGATCGACAGCGGGCGCAGGCTGCGGATGTCGGCCGCGCGCACCCGCCCCTCCGCGACCGTGACGCGGATCTCGACCCGGCCGGCTTCGGGGGCGGGCAGCGCATTCATGACGCCGCCTCGGTGGCGCGGCGCGGGAACAGCAGGCTGCGGCGGTCGGTCGGCCGCGCCAACTGCCGTTCGAGCAGCGGTTCGGGCGGCGCCGGTCGCTCGAACAGGGCCTCGAGCGCCGCGTCGGCGACGAGCCGCGTCGCGACCGGATCGTCGAACATGTCCATCGGCGAAAACAGCGAGGCCAGCGCGACGGTCCCGACCGGCCCGGCCTCGCCGACGATCGCCTCGACCGGCCCGGCCGGCAGGTCGAGCACCAGGGTCGCGCCCGCGGCCGGCATGCTGCGTGCCCGGGCCGGGACCGCGACCACGTTCATGAACCAGGGCGTCACCGCGACCCCGACGTGGAAGTCGCCATGCCGGCGGAAGTCCGTGACCTGGACCTCCAGCGTCGGATTGTAGATCGGCAGGTCGGCCATGCGCTCGGCCACGTCGCGCCACCAGGCGGCGAGGCGGGGGCCGGGATCCTCCGTCGGCTGGCCGGTGTCGTCACGCATCGTCGAGCCTCAGGAACTTCTCGCGCGGCATGTCGCAATGCGGGCAGCGCCATTCCTCCGGCAGATCCTCGAAGGCGACGCCGGGCGGCACCTGCCAGACCTCGTCGCCGATCGCGGGATCGTAGACGGTCCAGCAGACGCCGCATTCGAAGCGGGCGAGGCGCGTTGCCGTGTCGGTCATACGAAATAGGCCTCGTGGATCTCGCGCAGGCGCTCGGCGGAATCGCGGAAATCCTCTTCCGCCGCGCTGACCACCTCGGGCACGTCGCCGATCTCGATCGTGTCGAGCAGCACCGTGTCCATCGAATTGGTGAACTGGATCGACCAGACGCCGTTGATCGCGGTCGCCTGCGCCCGGCAATTGCCGTAGCCGCGCGAGACCAGCCGCACCGGCCCGGTGCCGAGCGAGGCCTGCAGGAAGTCGAGATCCTCTGGCGTCATGGGCAGGAGCGTCAGCGAGATGGTGCGCGGCGGATCGCCCGGCCGGCGGCTGAGCACGGCGTCGCGGATCTCGGCCAGCACCGGCAGGACGTTCATGGCGCCGTCCGGCGGGGTGGCGATCTCGAGGTCCGGCAAGGTCATGGCGGCGGCGCGGCGCACCGCCTGGGGCACGGCGGAAACCTCGGCATAGTCGGCGACCAGCCGGCCCCCGGCATCGGTGAAGCGGACGCGCCAGAGACCGGCCATCACGCTTTCCTGGATCTGGGCGACCACGCCGTCCGGCAACGCCACGGTCGCCGCCACCTCGCCCTCGCCGAGCACGTCGGCGACGAGCCGCATCTCCTCCTCGCCGAGCCGGCCGAGATCGAAGATCAGGCCCGGCGCGGTCGCGGTCTGGCGGTCGAGCGCATCGGCCAGCCGCGGCAGCAGGTCGGCGACGCGCGGGCAGCGCGCCACCAGGGCGGCCGCGTCGGAGGTCGCCAGGAAGCGCAGGCCGTCGCGGCCCTGTCGGGGCGACAGGTCGACCCCGCCGATCGGCAGGATGGCGAGCGGTGTGTCGGAACCTTCGGGGGCAACCCAGAATCCGGCTTTCATGCGGGGCTCCTGCGGCTCGAATGGGTGATCTCGACGCGCGGCCCGGAGGGCGCGGCCATGACCGGGGCATCGGGGCTCAGTTTCGGATCGATGGCGGCGAGATAGTCGACCCAGTCCATCACGCGCGGCATCACGGCGAGCGGCTCGCCGCCGCGGACCAGCGCCAGGCTCGGCAGGAGGCGGACGTTGAAGCGCGCCATCAGCGCGGTTTCGGCCGCACGCTCGACGCGCGCCGCGCGCAGCCGGCCAGGGAAGGCGGCGATCAGTTCGGGCAGGATCACCGCCACGTCGACGGCCTCGCCGCGCGCTTCCGGATCGCCGGTGAAGAACAGCAGGGCATGCGGGGGCTCGCCGGCGGCAGGCGCCAGGAACGCGTCCACGCTGGCGACGTCGACGGTCGGAATGCCGTGCCGTGTGGCCAGCGCGGCGATCAGGGGAGGCATGGCAAACTCCTCGGGACAAGGGGCGCGATGGGCGTGTCGGTCGACGGGATCAGCCGGAGACGGCGATCCGCCGGAGCCGTTCGGCGGGGCGGCCGCTCAGGCGAGATGGGCGGGCAGTTCGGGCTCGCGGTCGATCAGGTCGGCGAAGAGATGGTCGAAGGCCCGGCCGTCCAGGGCGGCGGCGAGCCCCTCCAGCGCCCGGTCGATCGCCTCGGCCTCGTCCGGATCGAGCACCCGGACGGCGCTGTCGATATGGATCAGGAGCCGGGTGCCGGCCGGCTGCGCCCCGACCAGCAGGACCGAGACCCGCCGGGTCTCGGGGCCGCGGCTGACCAGCGCGGTGAAACCGTCGCTTTCCACGACCGTCATGGGCACGCCGAGGCACATGGACCTGCTCCCGATCAGAGGCCGGCGAACAGGGCGAGGCCGGTCAGGGTCACGGCGGCGCCGGGAAGGCGCGCGAAGGCGCCGCCGGCCCGTGCACCGATCACGCCGAGACCGAGACCGCCGGCATGCAGGGCGGCGGTGGCGATCAGGAACCCGAGGCCATAGGCGACAGGCCCGGCCAATTCGGGCATCTCGGCGCCATGGGCATGGCCGTGGAACAGCGCGAACAGGGCGACCAGCGCGGAAGCGGCTGCGGTCGGGACACGCAGCTGCAGGGTAGCGATCAGCCCGAGCACCACGACCGAACCGGCGATGACCTGCTCGATGGCCGGGAGTTCGATCCCCGCCCAGCCGATCCCGGCACCCACCACCATGGCGGCCATGAAGGCGGCCGGGACGATCAGCATCGCCCGGCGCCCGAGCGAGGCCGCCCACAGCCCGACCGCCACCATGGCGGCCAGATGGTCGATGCCGGACAGCGGATGCATCAGGCCGGCCGCGAGGCCGCTATGGTCGTGCGGCATGACGCCGGTATGGGCCAGGGCGGCGCCCGGCACGAGGGCCAGACCCAGGCCCAGGCTTAGGACGGCTTTGGCGGCAAGACGGTTGTTCATGGCGGTTCCCCCTTCGGAACGTCGTCTGGAGTGTTTCGTTGGCGCGTCACGGATCCGGCAGGGCCAGGATCGGGCACGCCGTCATTCTGAGGCATCGACAGAACCCGGTGCCGGGCGGCGCCGCCCGAACGGCCGCAGCCGACCGGCGCTTCAGGCGGCCGGAGCGGAACCCGCGGCCAGGGTCCGCTCGTAGGCGGCATGGTCGATATCGTTGCCGAGGAGTTGCTGCTCCGGCGGCAGCGGGACCGTCCGGGGCCGGACCGCGATGCCCCAGCCGGCCAGGACCTCCACGGCGAGGTCCAGCGCCGGGGCGATCGCGGCGGCGACCGGCCCGGTCAGCGGCCCGCCCCAATCCTCCAGGTCGACCGGCTGGCAGCCGATCAACGCCAGGGAGTTCGGGTAGCGGCCGAGCAGGTCGGCGGCCGAGAGCACCTCCTGGAAGCCGGTCTGGTGCAGGCTCATCTTCTTGTTGCCGGTGAAGCGCGGCACCTCCGCGTCCCGGACGAGATGCACCGTGCCGGGCTCCAGCCCGTAGTCGATCGCGTCGAACACCAGCAGCAGGTCGTGCGAGGCGACGTGGTCGACCAGGTAGAGCCCCTGCGTGCCGCCATCCAGGATGGTGACCTCGGCGCCTGTCTCGAAGCGGCGGTGGAAGGCCTCCACGGTGCGCACGCCGAAGCCCTCGTCGGCCCACAGGATGTTGCCGATGCCGAGGACCAGCACCCGGGCGGCCGGCGATTGCGCGTCGTGCCCCGTCTCGGTGCCCATCTCAGCCCTCCCGCTCGTCGCGGAACTGCCGCTCGCCGGAGATCATGGTCGAGATCATGGTCTGCCGGGACATGATGTCCTCGCGGATCGCCGCATAGATGTGGATCACGGCGAACACCACGATCACCCACATGCCCAGATGGTGCAGCGTGTGCACGTCCTGGCTGTTCGGGAAGTAGGTGAAGACCCAGCCGAACAGTTTGGCCTGCCAGCTGTCGATGCCGGCGCCCTCCGAGTAGAGCGCGAAGCCCGTGACGATCATGAACGCCGTGAACAGCGTGAACATCAGGAACATCGCGACATGGGCGAGCGGGTTGTGCCCGACATACTTGTAGGGTTCCTTCTCCAGGAACATGTACCAGCGCAGCTCGCGCAGGATGCCGGCCCACCAGGTGCCGCTCCAGACCGGCAGGTAGAAGATCTGCCGGGAATGCCGGTTGCCGAAGAAGGTCCACAGGATGCGGCACAGGAAGCCGATCGCCAGGACGTAGCCGGCGGAGAAATGGGCGAAGCGGATATAGCCCATCAGGAAGTGGTCGGACGCCTCGCCGGGCATGGAGGGCAGCGGCGAGCCGATGAAGTAGCCGGTCACGGCCAGGACCACGATCGCCAGCGCGTTGGCCCAGTGCCAGATGCGCACCGGCGCCTCGTAGACGTAGATCGACGGGCCGGAGACGATGACGTGGTCGTCGGCATCCATCACGCCGCGCAGGACGGCGCGGCTGCGGTCGTCGGAGGTGACGCTCATGGCCGCCTCCCTCTAGCGCACGGTGACGGTCGCCATGTCCTGGCCGTCGGCCGACATGACGTGGGTGGAGCAGGCCAGGCACGGATCGAAGGAATGGATCGTGCGCAGGATCTCGAGCGGCAGCTTGGGATCGGCCATCGGGGTGTTCATCAGCGAGGCCTCGAAGGCGCCGATATTGCCCTTCGGGTCGCGCGGCGAACCGTTCCAGGTGGTCGGCACGACGCACTGGTAGTTGTCGATCTTGCCGTCCTTGATCTTGATCCAGTGGGCGAGCGCGCCGCGCGGCGCCTCGGTGAAGCCGACGCCCTTGGCCTCCTTCGGCCAGGATTCCGGCTTCCACTTGTCGGTATTGGCGGTCGACAGGTCGCCGGCCTTGATCGAGGCCATCAGCTTGTCCTGGAAGTAGCGCATCTGCTGCGCGGCCCAGACGCATTCCAGCGCGCGCGCCGCGGTGCGGCCGAGGGTCGAGAACAGCGCGGTCAGCGGCAGGCCGAGCGCGGACAGGAAGCGGTCGGTCGGCTCCTTGAACTCCGGACGCTTCTGGACGTAGCCGACCACGTAGCGGGCGAGCGGGCCGACCTCGACCGCGTGTCCCTTCCAGCGCGGCGCCTTGATCCAGGAATATTTGCCGCCCTCGTCGAGCTCTTCGATATTGGTGCGGGTGCCCTTGGCCTTCGGGCCGAGCACGTAGTTGGGCTCGGTGACGCCGTCCCAGGGATGCAGGCCCTTGCTCTCGTCCGAATACTTGTACCAGCTGTGGGTGACGTATTCCTGGATCTGCGCCGGATCGGCGTGATCGATCGGGAAGACTTCGTTCAGGTTGCCGTTGACGATGACGCCATGCGGCATCTTGAGCGACTTCGGCGAATAGTCGTTGGCATGTTCCGGCACGTCGCCATAGGCCATCACCGAGGTGCCCGACAGGCCGCCGCCATGCAGCCAGTCCTTGTAGAAGCTGCCGATCGCCTGCACGTCGGGCAGGTAGACCTGCTCGCAGAAGGCCAGAGTCTGGTCGATGATCGAGGAGACGAGGTTCAGCCGCTCCATGTTGATCGCGCCGACCGCGCCGGTGCCGTCGACATTGATGGCGCAGGGCACGCCGCCGACCAGCCAGTTCGGATGCGGGTTCTTGCCGCCGTAGATGGTGTGGATCTTGACGATCTCCTTCTGGAAGTCGAGCGCCTCCAGATAGTGGGCGACCGCCATCAGGTTGGCTTCCGGCGGCAGCTTGTAGGCCGGATGGCCCCAATAGCCGTTCTTGAACGGCCCGAGCTGCCCGGACTCGACGAATTTCTTCAGCCGGGCCTGCAGGTCCTTGAAGTAGCCCGGCGAGGACAGCGGCCAGGACGAGATCGACTGCGCCAGCTCCGAGGTCGCCTTCGGGTCGGCCGACAGCGCCGAGACCACGTCGACCCAGTCGAGCGCGTGCAGGTGGTAGAAATGAACGAGATGATCGTGCACCTGCAGCGTCAGCTGCATGATGTTGCGGATCGTGTTGGCATTCTCAGGGATATCGATCTTGAGCGCGTTCTCGACCGCCCGGACCGAGGTCAGCGCGTGGGTGCCGGTGCAGACGCCGCAGATGCGCTCGGTAAAGGCCCAGGCGTCGCGCGGATCGCGGTTCTTCAGGATGACCTCGATGCCGCGCCACATCGTGCCGGTCGAGACGGCGTTGCGGATGACGTTCTGGTCGTCGACATTCACCTCGACGCGCATATGGCCTTCGATGCGGGTGACCGGGTCGACGACGACGCGCTTGCCCGAATTGTCGAGCGTGTAACCGTTCGGAGTCTGGATGCCCATGGCGGCGCTTTCCTCGGATTGTCGTTGGGGGGCGGGCCCTCGGGCCCGCCGGACGGCGTGCGGCTCGGGTGCGCCGGCGCAGGCGAGGCCTGCTGCGGGCACCGGCGCGTTCAGGCGTCCGTCTTCTCGGTCGGCTTCCCGGTCAGACGCTTGACCGCCGTGGCGGCGGCATGGACCGCGACCGCCGCGCCGACCACGCCGGCGACCGCGCCGCCGACCTGATCGGCGTTCCGCTCGACGCCGAACTGCGTGATGGTGGTCAGCCGGTCGTAGAAGGAGCCCTTGTCCCAGAAGCCCTCTTCCGAGCAGCCGATGCAGCCGTGGCCGGACTGGATCGGGAAGGAGACGCCGCCGTTCCAGCGCGTGGTCGAGCAGGCGTTGTAGGTGGTCGGGCCCTTGCAGCCCATCTTGTAGAGGCAGTAGCCCTTGCGGGCGCCGTCGTCGTCCCAGCTCTCGACGAACTGGCCGGCGTCGAAATGCGGCCGGCGATAGCACTTGTCGTGAATGCGCTGGGAATAGAACATCTTCGGCCGGCCCTGCCGGTCGAGCTCCGGCAGGCGCCCGAAGGTGGTGATGTAGGTGACGACGCCGGTCATCACCTCGGCGATCGGCGGGCAGCCCGGCACCTTGATGATCGGCTTGTTCTTGATCACCTTGTCGATCGGGGTCGCCTGGGTCGGGTTCGGCTTGGCGGCCTGGACGCAGCCCCAGGAGGCGCAGGCGCCCCAGGCGATGATCGCCATGGCGTCCTCGGCCATCCATTTCAGCTTCTCGACGAAGGGCTTGCCGCCGTCGATGCAGAACATGCCGTCCTCGTTGAGCGGCGGATTGCCCTCGACGGCGAGGATGTACTGGCCCTTGTACTTCTGCTTGGTCTCTTCGAGGATCGCCTCGGCCTGATGGCCGGCGGCCGCCATGATGGTGTCGTCATAGTCGAGCGAGATCATCGACAGCACGACATCCTTGACCAGCGGATGCGCCGAACGGATGAAGCTTTCCGAGCAGCAGGTGCATTCCAGCCCGTGCATCCAGATGACCGGCGTGCGCGGCTTGGTCTCCAGCGCCTCGGCCATCTCGGCGGCGGCGATCGGCCCGAGGCCGAGGCTCGCGGCGGTCAGATTGCAGAACTTCACGAAGCTGCGGCGGGTGATGCCCTGCCGGCGGATGACCTCGTAGAATGTCTCGGTGGCGGCTGCCATGTCGTCCCCCCTCCCTTTCTCGGCTGCTCGTTGGCAGGAAGCCTGATCGCAAGAGCCGTGCCGGACGGGGGTCAATTTTGATTGTTTCTAAAAATCAATCGGTTGCCGAATCGCGCCGCCGGCAGGGCGGTCGCCGACCGGAAACTGCATTTCCACTGGCGAAAAGCGAGTGACCACCCGGCCGCCCTCAATGGGCGGTGCAGACCATGCAGGGATCGAAAGACCGGACGACGTGCTGCACCGCCACCGAGCGGCCCGGCTGGTCGCCGACCGGCGTGCCGACCAGGGCCTGTTCGAGCGGGCCGGGCCGGCCGTCTGCGTCGCGCGGCGAGAAGTTCCAGGTCGTCGGGGCGACGATCTGGTAGCGCTGGATGCGGTCGCCGCGCACCACGACCCAATGGCCGAGCGCGCCGCGGGCGGCCTCGACCAGGCCCTCGCCGGTGCCGTCGCCGAAACGCACGGTCTCGGGCGCGCAGAAGGCCTCGCGCAGGTCGAGCGCCCGGACCCAGCCCTCGACGGCCAGGATCAGGCGCGCGGTCTCGACCATGCGGGCGAGGATGCGGGTCGTCACCGTGGTGGCGCCGTCGCGCTCCAAAAGCGCGCGGATCAGCGGCTGCCCGTCGACCGCCTGCCGCGCCACCGCGCCGACCTCGACCGGCCGTCCGTCGAGCCGCGGCGCCTTGGCGAAGCTGTAGCCGTCCGGACGGTCGACATCGGGCCGCGTCTCGCCGCGGGCGGGATGCAGGGCGGGACCCTCCTGCATCCAGGCATGCGACAGGTCCTCGGCGATCCGATCCGGGTCGAGCGGCCGCCAGCCGTCCTGGGCTTCGGTCACGCCGCCGGCGAACAGCGCGCCGTCCTCGCCGTGATAGGCGCCGAAGCTCATCAGCGGCCCCGGGCCGCGGCCGAGCCGGTCGCAGCCGGTCGCCGCCGCGATGCGCAGGAAATGCGGCAGGTCGGCCCGCCCGGCCTCGGCATAGGCGGCGAGCCCGTCCGCGGTCTCGATGGACAGGAAATCCTCGACCGGCCCGCCGAGCACGATCCGTTCGAAGGCCGCGCGGAAGTCCCGCCAGGTGCCGGCGAGCCGCATGCGCGCGCCGAGATCGAGCGCGCGGGTCGTTCCGCCCGGCTGGAAGGCGAGGCTGTGCGGCCACTTGCCGGCGATCAGCCCCATCACATGCAGGAGCCGGGCGCGCACCGGCAGGATCTCCGCCGAGGCCGCGCCGGTCTCCGCGGCGAAACGCTCGACGGCGGCCGGGTGCCAGGCGGCGCCGGCATAGTCGGGCCGGGCGAAGTCGGGCATGAAGAAGACCGCGAAATGGGTCAGGTGGTCGGCGATATTCTCGGCCGCATGGGCGATGTTGGCGGCGAGCACGCCGTTCGGCGCCGCGACCGTGCCGGACACGGCGCGCAGAGCCGCCACCGCCGCCATCGACTGCGAGACCGAGCAGATGCCGCAGATGCGCGGCGCGATCACCAGCGCGTCGGCCGGCGCCCGTCCGACCAGGATCTGCTCAAAGCCGCGATAGAGCGGCGTCGTCACCCGCGCCTCGCGGACGACGCCGTCGTGGCTCTCGAGCCTGACCTCGAGATCGCCTTCGACCCGGTTGAACGGCCCGACGATGGTGCGCGTCATCGCGTGCCCGGTCCCCGGCCCGGCGGCACGACCGGCCGGTCGGCACGGGCATTGTCGCGCACGCGTTTCGGGGTTGCCGATTTCGAGAGCGCGGCGAGCGCCACGAACCAGGCCTTGGGCATGTCGAGCGGCAGGCCGACCGGGATGCCGGCGATCTTCGGCGTCGCCAGGAAGCCGCGGGTATTCTCGAAGCCCGGCGCCGTGCAGGCGACGCAGGCATAGCCGCCGTCCGTGCAGGTGCCGCCGCCGTTCCAGCTGCGCTGATTGCAGTCGCCGACCGCCTGGGTCGCCTTGCAGCCCAGATTCTCCATCATGCAGCCGCGATCGGAGGGGCGTTCGGCGCTGGCCTTGAACTCGTAGAACTCGTTGCGGCTGCAGCCGTGATGGGCGAGATGGTCGGCGAAGAAGCGCGGCCGGCCGAGCGCGTCGAGATCGGCCGGGCCGATCAGCCCGGCCGCGACGGCCTCCAGCGTCTCCATGATCCAGCCCGGATGCGGCGCGCAGCCGGAGACGTTGATCACCGGCATGCCGCTCCGTGACCGGAACTCGGTGCCGAGCACGCCGCCGGGGCCGCGCGCCGTATGCTGCAGGCCGCGCGCGTCGGTCGGATCCGGATCGCCGGCCGGTATGCCGCCGAAGGCCGCGCAGGAGCCGACCGCCACCACCGTGCCGGCGCGCGGGGCAAGCGCGCGCACCCAGTCGAGCATGGTCCGGCCGGTGCCGGCGAAGCGGTTGAACCGGCCGGTGCCGTTCGGGCCGCACAGCACCGCGCCTTCCAGGCAGAGGATGTCGAGCGGTTCGGCGCCGCTTTCGATCCGCTCCAGCCGCTCGATCACCTCCGCGCCGGTGGCGAGGCTGACCGAGGGGTGCCAGACGAGATCGATGCCGACCGCGTCGAGCTCCGCCGACCAGCCGCGCGCGCCGCATTCGAGCACCGCCATGGTGCAGCCGCCGCAGCTGCCCGCCTGCAGCCAGAGAAGAGTGGATCGGTCCGCCATCCGGTCGTCGCGGCTCCCGCCCGCCGATTGCCGCGGCTCCCGCCGCCGCCCGCCGCCGAGACGACGGCGCCTGCGCGGACTATCGCGGATCGACCGGTCCCTCCGCAAGCCGGCTCGGCGACGGGGCTGCAAACCCGGCGACCGGGCACACCGTATCAACCGACCGGCCGTCCGCCGTGGCGGGCGGGCGCGTCTTGCGGCAGGATGGCGGGCGGTCCGGCGGGCGGCCGGGGGAGGGGCGGCCTGTGCTGACATTGCGCCAGATCGAGGTCATCCGGGCGGTGACGATCGCCGGCACGGTCGCGGGGGCGGCCAAGCTGCTCGGCGTCTCGGCGCCCGGTATCAGCCGCCTGATGAAATACACCGAGCGTTCGCTCAACCTGAAGCTTTTCGAGCGCAAGCAGAATCGCTATTTCCCGACCCGCGAGGCCGAGGACATCTTCGAACAGATCAACGCCGTCTATGCCCGCGTCGAGGATCTGCAGACCACCCTGCGCCGGATCGAGCGCGGCAGCGGCATCGACTTCCGCCTCGCCTCGGTGCCGTCCATGTCCAACGTCATGGTGCCGCGCGCGCTGCACCGGTTGCGCGGCGACTATCCGGACCTCGCCATCGACCTCGACATCGTCAAGGTGCAGGAGGCGCAGGACTATCTGCTGCTCGGCCGCTGCGAACTGGTCGTGCTCAGCTACGGCTTCGAGCATCCCGGCATCGCCATGGTGCCGCTCGCCGTCGGCAGCCTGCGCTGCATCGTGGCGCGCGACCATCCGCTCGCCGCGCAGGATGTCGTCTCCGCGGCGGAGATCGCCCGCCATCCGCTGGTCGGCGTCAGCCCGGACGATCCCTACGGCCGCAACGCCACGGAGATGTTCCGGCGTGCCGGCATCGCCTTCGAGATGACCATGACGGTGCGCTTCGGCGTGACCACCACCGGTCTCGTCCGCTCCGGCCTCGGCATCGCCATCGTCGACCAGTTCGCGGTCGCCGGCGGCGACCTGCCGGGCGTCAGGGTGCTGCGCATCCGCGAGCCGACCCGGTTCGAGCCGGTCGTCGCCGTCCGGGCCGACCGGCCGCTGTCACGCCACGGCGAACGGTTCCTGAAGCTCCTGCGCGAGGAAATGGAGGCCGAAGCCCGCCAGCCGTAACATGATGTTATGTCTGCCGCATCAAACGGTCATCGCGATAGGCTCCCGGCCGTGCTAGCAATGACGCTTCGGCTGTGCCTCGAGCGCGGCCGCAAGGTCAAGAATGGCGCTTCGTCCCGGCACCGGCAGACGAAGCCCGACGGGAGGTAAACATGCTTGGTCTGACCCATTTCGCCGCGCGTCGCGGCGTGCTCGGCGGCATCGCGCTGGCCGGCGTCCTGATGGCTGCCGGCCTGCCGGCGCGTGCGGCCGACACGATCTTCATCCCCAATGTCGTGGAACTGTCCGGCGCCGGCGCGGTGTCGGGCACCAACTGGCGCGACGGCATCACGCTCGCCGTCGAAGAGATCAACGCGGCCGGCGGCATCCTCGGCAAGAAGCTCAACGTGCCGCATCTCGACACCCAGAGCGACGCCAGCATCGCGCGCGCCCAGGTGCAGAAGGTGATGGACGACAAGCCCTATGTCATCCTCGGGCCGGTCTTCTCGGGCTCGGTGCTGGTGACCATGGCGCTCGCCCAGCAGAACGAGGTCGCCGAGATCGTCGGCGGCGAGGCGGCGGCGATCACCCAGCGCGGCAACGCCTTCGTGTTCCGCACCTCGTTCGGCCAGCAGTTCTCGATGCCGAAGATCGCCAACTACATCCGCGACGGCCTCAAGGCCAAGTCGGTCGCCGTGCTGTGGGTCAACAACGACTTCGGCAAGGGCGGCCGCGACAACTTCACCAAGGAGATGCAGGCGCGCGACATCAAGGTCGTCGCCGACATCTCGACCGAATCCGGCCAGGTCGACTTCGCCGCCGACGTGGTCAAGCTGAAGGCCGCCAATGCGGACGCGATCTTCGTCTACACCAACGAGGAGGAGAGCGCCCGCTTCCTGAAGGAGGCGCGCAAGCAGTCGCTCAAGGGCGCGCTGATCGGCGAGACCACGCTTCTGTCGCAGAAGGTGATCGAACTGGCCGGCGAGGCCGCCAACGGCGTGCGCGGCCATGTCGGCCTGTCCTCCGACGCCCCGGTCCCGGCGCTCGCGACCTTCGCCGAGAAGTTCAAGAAGCGCTTCAACTATGCCAACGACCACAACGGCATCAAAGGCTACGTGGCCGTCTACGCGATCAAGCATGTCACCGAGAAGCTCGGCAAGTTCGACAGCAAGGCCTTCGCGGAAGCGCTGCACGGCATGACCATCACGCCCGACAAGGAACCGGGCATCCTGATGGAAGCGACCTGGGACAAGAACGGCGACATCGACCGGGCGAGCTTCCTGGGCGAGGTCGTCGCCGGCAAGCAGAAGATCGTCGAAGTCCTGCCCAAGCTGAACAAGTGACCTGACCGGCCTCCGCCGGGGCCCGTTCGGGGCCCCGGTGGCTGCGGTGGCCGGACGCGCCGACGACAGCCGCCGCGCCGCGCGGCCGATCTGCCGGCTGTTCGCGCCCGCCTGCCCGGCTATCCGCCACCCGCCCGTGCCGCCGTCCGCGCTCCGCGCCAGGGACCCGACCATGGCCTCATTCCTGCAATTGCTCGTCTCCGGCCTGGCGACCGGCGCCATCTATGCGCTGGTGGCGGTCGGCTTCTCGCTCCTCTGGCAGACCTCGCAGACGATCAATTTCGCGCAGGGCGAATTCGTCATGGTGCCGGCCTTCTTCGTGCTGGTCGCCATGCATGCGCTCGGACTGCCCTTCTGGGCGTCGGCCATCGTCGGGATCGCGGCCGCCGCGCTGGTGCTCGGCCTGCTCTTCAAGCGCATCATCGTCGACCAGATGCTGCGCCACGGCGTGCTGCCGCTGGTCGTCTCCACGATCGCCTTGTCGCTGTTCATGCGCGAGGCGGTGAAGGACTTCTATTCCTCGCAGGCGCAGCCGTTTCCGTCGCTGGTCGCCGATCGCGACATCTCCCTGTTCGGGGTCGTCTTCTCGGCCCAGAGCCTGGCCTTGCTGGTGGTCGCGGTGGCGATCGTCGCCGCCCTGCACGTCTTCCTGCAACACACCCGCTTCGGCCGCATGATGCAGGCGACCGCCCAGAATCCGACGGTGGCGCGCATCCTCGGCATCGATGTCGAGCGCATGATCCTGACCACCTTCCTGGTCAATGCGGTCCTGTGCGCGATCGCGTCGATCCTGATCAGCCCGATCTATCTGGCCAAGTTCACCAATGGCGAGACGCTCGGCCTCGCCGCCTTCGTGGCCGCGATCATCGGCGGCTTCAACCAGGCGCGCGGCGCCATGGCGGGCGGCATCCTGCTCGGCGTGCTCGACAATCTGTGCGCCGCCTACATGTCGGCCCAGTACCGCTCCGCCGTGCCGCTGATCCTGCTCGTCCTGTTCATCCTGTTCCGCCCGCAGGGCCTGATGGGCCGCGTCGAGGAGCGGACCGTATGAGCCTCGCCCGCATCCTCGGCCTTCTCGCCGTCCTGGTCGCCGTCGGGCTGCTGATCGCCGCCCCGACCATGCTGCGCTCCTACGGCGTCTATCTGCTGGCCCTGTGGTCGGTGACCACCATCGCGGCGCTCGGCCTCAACCTGACGCTCGGCTATGCCGGTCAGATCTCGCTCGCCCAGGGCGCCTTCGTCGGCATCGGCGCCTATACGGTCGCGCTCGCGACCGCGGCCGGCGTTCCCTATTTCGTCGCCTTCCTGGGCGCCGGGCTGATCACCTTCGCGGTCGGCTGGTGCCTCGGCTACCCGGCGCTGCGGGTGCAGCACCATTTCCTGGCTTTCGTAACGCTCGCCTTCTCGACGCTGGTCTTCCTGGTGCTGCGCAACGAGCAATGGCTGACCAACGGCATCTACGGCATCAACGACATCGCCCGGCCGAAGGTGTTCGGCCTGTCGACCAACCGCAACCCGGACTTCTACTATTTCGCGCTCGGCATGCTGGCCTTGTTCGCCGGACTGCAATGGTGGATGCTGCGCTCGCCCTGGGGCCGCGCCTTCGTGGCGATCCGCGAGAACCCGCTGCGCGCCGCCTCGCTCGGCATCGACGTGCGCCGCTACACGCTGATGGCCTTCGCGATCGGCTCGGCCTATGGCGGCTTCGCCGGCGCCCTCTATGCGCCGCTGGTGCAGTTCATCGAGCCGAATTCGTTCCAGCTGACCTATTCGCTGAAGCTCCTGCTGATCGTGCTGGTCGGCGGCGCCGGCTATTTCATCGGCCCCTTCTTCGGCGCGATGATCGAGATCCTGCTGCCCGAATGGCTGCGCTTCACGCAGGGCTACTACCTCCTGATCTATGCGACGCTGGTGGTGCTTCTGATGGCTTTCTGCCCGAAAGGCCTGGTCGGCGCGGTCGCGCTGATCGCCGAACGCCGGCGCAAGCCGCCGGGTCGCGCGGCCGGCCCCGGCGGAACGCTCGGCCCGGGCGGCGCCGCATCCGGCCCGGCCGGCCCCGCCGGCGCGGCACCCGCATCCCCCTCCCGATAGGACCCCGTCCATGCGCCTCGCCAAGACCCTGTCCGATGCCGATGCGCGCGTCGCGCTCGACGCCATGCGGGCGGCCCTCGCCGATCGCGGCAAGACCGCCGTGCTGGCGGTCGCCGACGATCACGGCGAGCCGATCGCGCTGCTGCGCCTGGACGGCGCGCCGCTGAGTTCGGTCGCGGTCGCCACCAACAAGGCCTTCTCGGCCGCCCGTCTGCGTCGGCCGTCGGGCGAGACCGGCCGTCGCGTCCGCCATCCGGAGACCGGCTTCGACATCGCCTATTACGGCGACCCCCGCTATGTCGGCTGGGGCGGCGGCCTGCCGGTCCTGGTCGACGGGGCCGTGGCCGGTGCGGTCGCGGTGTCCGGCCTGACCGATGCCGAGGACGAGGAGATCGCCGCCATCGGCATCGCCGCGATCCTCGCCGCGCTCTGACCCGTCTCGAAAGGAACCCGATGACCGCTCAGGAACGGTTCTGGTTGGCCGGCGTGATGGGCCAGCCGGTGATCCATTCGCGCTCGCCGATGATCCACGGCCACTGGTTCGCCCAGTACGGCCTGAAAGGCGCCTATGTGCCGCTGGCGATCCCGCCCGAGCGGCTGGAGGCGGCGCTGCGGGCGCTGCCGGCGCTCGGCTTCTCCGGCTGCAACATCACGCTGCCCCACAAGGTCGCCGCCATGGCGGTGATGGACGAGGTCGACCCGCGCGCCCGGCGCATCGGCGCGATCAACTGCGTCGTGGTCCGGCCGGACGGCTCGCTCTACGGCTGCAACAATGACGGCTTCGGCTATCTCGAAAGCGTCCGCGAGCGCTTCCCGGACTGGCGTGCCGATGCCGGCCCGATCGTGGTGCTCGGCGCCGGCGGCGGCGCCCGGGCGGTGGTCGCCGCGCTCGCCGATGCCGGCGCGCCGGAGATCCGGCTGGTCAACCGCAATGCCGATCGCGCCGTCGCGCTGGCGGCCGAATATGGCGGTCCCGTGCGGGCGGTCGACTGGTCGCGCCGCGCCGAGATCCTCGACGATGCCGCCATGCTGGTCAACACCACCACCCAGGGCATGACCGGCCAGCCGGCGTTGGATCTCGCGCTCGACCGGCTGCCGGTCGCCGCGCTGGTCTCCGACATCGTCTATATCCCGCTCGAGACGCCGCTCCTCGCCGCCGCCCGCCTGCGCGGCAACCGGACCGTCAACGGGCTCGGCATGCTGATCAACCAGGCGCGCCCGGCCTTCCAGGCTTGGTTCGGCATTCTGCCGGAGGTGACCGCGGAGCTGCGCGCCCGGCTGGAGGCCTCGGTCGGATGAGCGCGCCCGAGGATCTCGCGCCCGCCCCGGCCACCTATTTCGACCTGACCGGCCAGATCGCGCTGGTCACCGGCGCCTCGCGCGGCATCGGCTTCGCCATCGCGTCGGCGCTCGGCCGGGCCGGTGCCACGGTGGTGCTCAATGCCCGTTCGGCCGCCTCGCTCGCGGCCGGTGCCGCGGCCCTGCAGGCGGCCGGGATCGCCTGCGAGACCGCGCCGTTCGATGTCGCCGACGCCGACGCCGGCGCGCAGGCGGTCGCCGCCATCGTGGCGCGGCACGGCCGGCTCGACATTCTGGTCGGCAATGCGGGGGCGACCAGCCGGGCCGCGCTCGGCGACTGGACGGTCGAGGCCTGGGACGCGATCCTGGACACCAACCTGCGCTCGGCCCTGTTCCTGGCCCAGGCGGCGGCCGGGCCGATGCGGCGCCAGGGCTCCGGCCGGATCGTCTTCACGAGTTCGATCACCGGCATCCTCGGCCGCGCCACCATCCACGCCTATGTCGCCTCCAAGGCCGGGCTCGCCGGCCTGACCCGTTCGCTCGCCGCCGAACTCGGCCCGCACGGCATCACCTGCAACTGCATCGCGCCCGGCTATGTCGAGACCGACCTCAGCCGCCCGCTGATGGCCGACGCCGCCTTCGTGCAGCGCGTCGTCGACCGCACCGCGCTGAAGCGCTGGGCCAGGCCGGAGGAGATCGCCGGCGTCGCCCTGATGCTCGCCTCGCGCGCCGGCAGCTACGTCACCGGCCAGCAGATCGCCGTCGACGGCGGCATGACGACGACCATGTAGGGCGTCTACGCCGCCGTAGCGGCTTCGCCGCCGTAGCGCCTTCACCGTCCGCCCCGCCCAATCCGGGTTTCCGTCTCCGCGCCGTCATACGGGCTTCACGAGACCGGATCATTCTCGGAGAGTTAGCCGGACGGACGATGATGATCGAAGTCGAAAGCGAATATCCTGCTGCTGTATTCTCCCCCGAGGCGTCTGAAGACTTCCGGTTCAGCTATGCCAGACCCGAGCAGAAGCCGTTCGACCGGGCGCTGATCCGCGTGGTCGAAGCCGTGACCGGTCAGGCGCGGCTGGAGCGGCTCTATCGCGACTGGGCGGCGAGCGGCGACCGGTCGAAATCCTTCTTCGAGGCGGCGCTCGATCTGCTGCGCGTGCGACCGCGCTTCGACGGCCATCCGCTCGCCGAGATCCCGACCGACCGGCCGGTGCTGTTCCTGGCCAACCACCCCTTCGGCGTCATCGACGGCCTCACCCTCGGCTGCCTCGCCACCAAGGTGCGGCCGGATCTGAAGATCATGACGCACAGCATGCTGTGCCAGGTGCCGGAAGCGCGGCCCTACCTGCTGCCGGTCGATTTCGATCGCAGCGCGGCGGCGCGCCTGACCACGGTGCGGACCCGCCAGCGCGCCATCGAGTGGCTCACCGACGGCCACGCCGTCGGCATCTTCCCGGGCGGCGGCATCGCAACGGCCGGGCGTCCCCTGCGCGGGCCGGCGCTGGAGCATCCCTGGCACGTCTTCGTCGCGCGGCTCCTCGCCGTGCCGGACCTGCTGGTCGTGCCGGTGTTCTTCCATGGCCAGAATTCGCGCCTGTTCCAGGTCGCCAGCCACCTCAACTATCCGCTGCGCGTCGCCCTGATCTTCCACGAAACCCGGCGCCGGATGGGACGCGACCTGCGCGTCACGATCGGCACGCCGTTCCGGGCCGACAGCCTGCCCAAGACCGACCGCGCCGAGGCGCTCGACGACCTGCGCCGCCGCACCCTGGCGCTCGGCAATGCCCGGCCGGAAGTGCTCGCCAACACCTTCCGGTTCCGCGACTGGATCGAGGTCGACTGATCCGACCCGCCGCCTATCGGCGCGCCGCCGTTTCGGCCAGGATTCGGTCGGCCGCCATCCAGCCGACCATCATGGCCGGGGCGTTGGTGTTGCCGGACGGGACGGTCGGAAAGATCGAGGCATCGGCGACCCGCAGTCCGTCGACGCCATGGACCTTGAGATCCGGACCGACCACATGATCGGCCGGGTCCGGGCCCATCCGGCAGGTGCCGCAGGGATGGAAGACCGAATAGGCGCGCGCCCGGATGTCGGCGGCCAGCGCCTCGTCGGAGGCGCAGTCCGGGCCGGGCTTCAGTTCGTCGGCGATCAGGTCGCGGAAGGTCGGTGTTGCGGCGAGCCGGCGCAGGAAGCGGGCACCGGCCAGGATCGTGGTGCGATCCTCCTCGGTGTCGAGATAGTTCGGCACGATCGACGGCGCCGCGGACGGGTCGGCGGAGCGGATCGCGACATGGCCGCGGCTGGTCGGCCGGCAGGGCGAAACGCTGGTCGAGAAGCCCGAGAAGGGGTCGGGCTTCATCAGGGCGCGCACGCCCGGAAGCGCCCGTTCGTAGGAGAGCGGCGAGAAATAGAGCTGCATGTCGGGCCGGTCGAGATCGGCGCGGGTGCGGAAGAAGCCGCCGCCCTGGTTGACGCTCAGCGACAGCGGCCCGCGCCGGCCGAACAGATAGGCGAGCCCGGCGCGGATCTGGCCGATCAGCGGCAGCAGGTCGTCGTTCAGGCTCGGACGGCGCGCCCGGTAGACATGGTCGTAGCAGAGATGGTCCTGCAGGTGCCGTCCGACGGCGGGTCTGTCGACGCGCGGCGCGATGCCGTGCCGGGCGAGCAGGTCGGCCGGACCGATCCCCGACAGTTGCAGCAGTTGCGGCGAGTTGAAGGCGCCGGCCGTCAGGATGACGCCGCCGCCGGCCCGCGCCTCGTGCACCCGCCCGCCGCGCCGGTAGCGGATGCCGACGGCGCGGTGGCCTTCGAACAGGATCCGTTCGGCCAGCGCGCCGGTAACCAGCCGGACGCGGCCGGTCTTCAGGGCGGGCTTCAGATAGGCGGTGGCGGCCGACACGCGACGGCCGTTGCGGGTGGTGATCTGGTAGTGGCCGACGCCCTCGGTGGTGGCGCCGTTCAGGTCCGGATTGGGTCGCAGCCCGGCCTCAAGTCCGGCGCGGACGAACAGGGCGGTCAGCGGGTGGCACTCGCCGGCAATGTCGGAGATGTGGACCGGGCCGCCGGCGCCGTGCCAGTCGGAGGCGCCGAGCGCATGGTCCTCCATGCGCCGGTAGGCGGCCAGCACGTCGGCGCCGGACCAGCCGGGATTGCCGGCCGCCGCCCAGCCGTCGAAATCCTCCGCCTGCCCGCGCGACCAGACCATGGCGTTGATCGAGCTCGATCCGCCGACCACCTTGCCGCGCGGCTGATAGACGACGCGGCCGTCCAGGCCCGGCACGGGTTCGGTGCGGTACATCCAGTTCAGCCGCGGCGCATAGAAGGTCTTGCCGTAGCCGATCGGCAGATGGATCCAGGGGCTCAGGTCGCGCGGACCGGCCTCCAGCACCAGGATGCGGCCGCGACCGGCTTCCGCCAGCCGTCCGGCCACGACGCATCCGGCCGAGCCCGCGCCGACCACGATCCAGTCATAGTTTTCCATCGGAACCCCGTCAGCCGGCGCGGCCCTCGCCGCGGTCGCGCTGGACCATGACCGAGATCAGGCCGATCAGGCCAGACCCGACCATCAGGAACAGCGAGACCGCGTTCAGGACCGGCGTCGAGCCCTGTTTCATGCGGTCGAACATGGTGATCGTCAGCGGCGGGTCGGACCCGACCAGCATCAGCGTCGTGTTGAAATTCTCGAACGAGATCAGGAAGGCGACCAGACCGGCGCCGATCAGCGCCGGGGCCAGATAGGGCAGCGTCACGGTCAGGAAGGCGGCGGCCGGGGTCGCGCCGAGATCGAAGGCGGCCTCCTCCAGCGCCCGGTCGAACTTGCGCAGACGGGCGGCGATCACCAGCGTGGCGATGGTGGCGATGAAGGAGAACTGGCCGAGCACGACCAGCAGGAGGCCGGGCCGGAGGGCCGCCACCTCCCAGCCGAAGCGGTCGTCGAGCGCGTTGGCGACGGTCGACGAGAAGGCCAGGATCGAGATGCCGAGGATCACGCCGGGGATGACGAGCGGCGCCAGCATCATCAGATAGGCGAAGCTCTTGAAGGGGAAGTCGTGCCGCTCGAACAGGAAGGCGGTGGTGGTGCCGACCAGGATCGAGACGGCCGTGGTGGCGATCGCGACCAGCACCGAATTGCCGATGCCGCGCAGGATGTTGCGATCCTGGAGCAGGCCGAGCTTGGGGTCCGTCGTGCCGACGAACCAGTCCAGCGTGAAGCCGCGCCAGGGCAGCGCCGGAAACAGCGAATCGTTGAAGGCGAAGACGGCGACGACGATCAGCGGCAGGGCCAGATAGATCAGGAACAGGCCGACATAGGCCTTGTAGGCGGCATCGACGACGGGCGAGCGGGGCAGGGTGCGCAGCATGGTCTAGCGCCCCAGCGTCGACGACAGGGACTGGCCGGTCAGCCGCAGGCCGATCCAGACGATCAGGCTCGAGGTCGCCAGCAGCACGAAGCCGAAGGCGGAGCCGACCTCCCAATTGAAGCGCGTGATGAACTGCGTGTAGATCTGCGCCGTGAACCACTGGCTCGACTTGCCGCCGAGCAGCGTCGGGGTCAGGTAGTTGCCGAGCGTCAGCATGAAGACCACGATCGATCCGGCGACGATGCCCGGCATGGCGTGCGGCACGACCACCTCGCGCAGGATCGAGACGGCATTGCCGCCGAGATCGTAGCCGGCCTCGATCAGGCTGTCGTCGAGGCTGTCGAGCGCGGAGATCAGCGGCACGACCATGAACAGGAGCGAGGTGTAGACGAGGCCGATCATCACGACCACGTCGTTGTAGAGGAATTCGACCGGCCCGGCGGTGATGCCGGCCCAGATGAGCAGGTTGGAGAGCAGGCCCGTCTCGCGCAGGATCATCATCCAGCCGAAGACGCGGACCAGTTCGCTGACCCAGAAGGGCAGCAGGCAGGCCATGAACAGCGCCGTCCGGGCGCGGCCGCGCGCCAATTTGGCGATGTAGTAGGCGACCGGAAAGGCGATCACCAGCGTCAGCGCGGTCGCCAGCAGCGACATCGCCACGGTGCGGACCAGGGCCTGGACATAGACCGGCTCGCCGAAGAACTCGACATAGTTGCGGATGCCCGTCTTGAAGACGCGCGGGGCGACCTTCTCGTGCAGCGAGATCAGCAGGAGGTCGACATGCGGGATGACGACGATCAGGAGGATCCAGAGCACGAAGGGCGTCGCGACCAGCAGCAACGCCAGCCGGCGCCCATCTCGGCGCGGGTCGACCGGGATGGACGCCGGGGCGCTCACGACGCCGTCTCCGATGCCGCGCTGGAAGGCGCCGCGCCGGAAGGCGCCGCGCCGGAAGGCGCCGCAAAGGCGATGGCGCGGTCGGCCGGGAAGCGCAGCCGGACCGCCTCGCCCGGGGCCAGGCCGCCGGTCGGCAGGCCGGCCGGCAAGGCGACCGCGAGCGTGTCGCGCTGTCCCGGAGCCGCGGCCGCCGCGACCGTGACCAGGGTCCGACTGGCCGCTCCGTTGAAGAGCAGGCTGTCCACGGACCCGTCGAATTGGTTGACGCCGTCCTCGGCGCTGCGGGCGGGCGACCCGCCGGGCTCCAGCACGATCGCCTCGGGCCGCACGAAGATCTCGACCCGGGCGCCGACGGCGATCGATGCTCCCTCGGCCGCCGTCGCGGCGATCGTCAGGCCGGAGTCCGTGCGGACCCTCAAGCGGCCGGCGTCGGCCGCCGTGACGGTCGCCATCCAGCGCTGGCTGTCGCCGACGAAGCCGGCCACGAAGGCGCTCGACGGGCGATAGTAGAGGTCCTGCGGGGTGCCGACCTGCTCGAAGCGGCCGCCATTCATCACCGCGACCTGGTCGGACATGACCAGCGCCTCGGACTGGTCGTGGGTGATGTAGACGAAGGTGGTGCCGAACTGATGCTGCAGCTGCTTCAGCTCGACCTTCATGTGCTCGCGCAGCTTCAGATCCAGCGCGCCGAGCGGTTCGTCGAGCAGGAGCACGGTCGGCTCCAGCACCATGCAGCGGGCGATGGCGACGCGCTGCTTCTGGCCGCCGGAGAGCTGGTCGATGCGCTTCGGCCCGGCCGTGGCGAGCCCGACCCGGGCCAGCACGGCGTCGACCTTGCGGGCGATGTCCTCGCGCGGCAGGCCGCGGCGGCGCAGGCCGTAGCCGACATTGCCAGCGACCGTCATCATCGGGAACAGGGCGAGATGCTGGAACACCATGTTGACCGGCCGCCGGTTCGGCGGCGTCGCCAGCACCGAGGCGCCGTTGATCAGGATGTCGCCGGCGCTCGGCTGCTCGAAGCCGGCGATCATGCGCATCAGCGTGGTCTTGCCGCAGCCGGACGGCCCCAGGATCGAGAAGAAGGAGCCTTTCGGCACCTGCAGGGAGACGTCGTGCACGGCGGTGAAGCGGCCGAAGCGCTTCGAGACGGTGCGGACTTCGAGATCGATCGACATGGGCGTCCCGGCCGCCGGATGAAGGGGCCCGTCCGGCTGGCCGGACGGGCAGGGTGTCAGCGCGGAAACGCGAACGGCCTCACTTGGCCGAGACGCGGTCCAGGATCTTGCCTTCCATCTCTTCGAGGCCCGCCGGGATCGCCGGGAACCACTTGATGTTGGCGATCACCGAGGCCGGGAAGGCCTCCTGGAAGGACTTGCGCAGCTTCTCCGAGACGAGCGCGTCCGAGCCCTTCGAGGCCGAGAAGCTGCCCGAGGATTCCACGATCTGCGCGGCGATCTCGGGCTTCATGACGAAGTTGATCCACTTGTAGGCGGCTTCGTCGTTCTTGCCCTTGGCCGGCAGCGCGAAGGTGTCGATCCAGCCGAGCGCGCCGGTCGAGGGCGCGACGAAGTTGATCGACGCATTCTCGCCGTTGAGCTTGAAGCCGGTCGAATCCCAGGCCTCGGAGGCGACGATCTCGCCGGAGCGGATCATGCCGAGGAGCTGGTCGGACCCGGTCCAGTAGGCCTTCACGTTGGGCTTGCAGTCGGCCAGCTTCTGGCCGGCCTTCTCGATGATGGCCTGGTACTTGGCCTTGTCCGAATAGGCCGCGAAGGGATCGTCGCCGGCCGCGAAGGCCATGCCGAGCAGGGCGGTGCGCTTCAGGCGCATCGAGACCTTGCCCTTGTATTCGGGCTTGCACAGATCCGCGAAGGTCTTGATGTCCGGCGCCTTGGCGCGGTCGACCACCATGCCGGAGGTGCCCCAGAGATGGGCGACGCCATAGACCTTGCCGTCGACGGCGGTGTTCTTCTTGGCGGCCTCGAGCAGTTCGGGGATGAACAGCTCGGCCTTGATCTTCGACAGGTCCATCGGCTTGTAGATGCCGAATTCGGTCTGCGGGCCGGTGATGCGGTCCTGGCTCGGCTGGGCGAGATCGAAGCCGGCGCCACCGGTGGCGCGCAGCTTGGAGATCATGTCCTCGTTGTTGGAGATCGTGACCTCGACGTCGATGCCGGTCTCGGCCTTGAACTTCTTGATGACCGCCTCGGGCGCATAGTCGCCCCAGGTCAGGAGGCGAAGCGTCTCGGCTTCGGCCGGGTGGGCGATGGCCAGCAGGGCGAGGCCCGCCGTCGCGGCGAGCAAACGCTGGAAGCTCTTCATGTGTCTCTCCCTCGGTCCGCACGCCAGCGCCGAGCTGGCCGACGGATTGGAACAGTATGAAGGGATTGGTCTGTTCGGCAGGTCCATTATGGCCAATCAGGCAGACCAATCCCGGCGCCCGCCCGCATGTCGGAGCGAACGCCATCGGCCTCGATATCAGCCAGAGACTCAGCCAGTGTGACAGTCGCGTGTCCGATCTGGGCCGGCGTGAAGCCGCTGAAACCGAGCACCACGCCCTCCCGGCCGATCGGCTCGACGCAGAACCGGTCGATCGGCGCCACCGTCAGGCCGCGCTTGTCGGCCGCCCGCGCCAGCCGCGCCGCCGACAGGCCTGGCTTCAGGAAGGCGACCGTGTGCAGGCCCGTGGTGGTCGGCACCGGGTCCATCCAACGGGCGAGCGGGCCGGCCAGCGCCGCACTCAGGGCCCGATAGCGCTCCGCGTAGATGCGGCGCATGCGCCGGACATGGGTGGCGAAATGGCCCTCGGCGAGGAAATCCGCCACCACGGCCTGCACCACGGTCGGCACGCCCGGCGAGAAGGCCTCCAGGCTGAGGGCGAGCGCATCGGCGAGGGAGGGCGGCGGCAGCATGAAGCCGAGCCGCAACGCCGGGAACAGCGATTTCGAGAAGCTGCCGACATAGATCACCCGCCCGCCGCGATCGATGCCCTTCAGGGTCGGCAGCGGCTGGCCCGACAGGCGGAATTCCCCGTCCCAGTCGTCCTCGACGATCCAGCCGTCCGCCGCCTCGGCGGCATTGAGGAGCGCCAGACGGCGGTCGAGCGACAGCGTCGCGCCGAGCGGCTGCTGATGCGATGGGGTGACGAAGGCGAGCCGGAAATTCCGCTCCCGGGCGAGGCCGGCCTCGACCACGAGGCCGTTGTCGTCGACCGGGACCGGCACCAGCCGGGCCCCGCGCAGCACGAAGGAATTGCGCGCCCCGATCGCGCCGGGATTCTCGAACCAGACCGGATCGCCGGGATCGATCAGCGCCGCGGCGATCAGCTGGAAGGCATCCTGCGCGCCGGCCACGATCAGGATCGAGCGCCAATCGCATTCGATGCCGCGATCGAAGCGCAGATGCGCCGCGATCGCCTTGCGCAGCGGAGCATGGCCGTGCGGGTCCGGATAGCCGAGCACCTGGTGGCGGGCCTTGCGCCAATGCTTGGCGGAGAGCCGCGCCCATTGCGCCATCGGGAAGTCGTCGAAGGACGGCATGGCGGTGGTGAAGGGCCGCGGCTGGTGGGTCAGGCGCGGCGTGAATTCGGAGGCCGCCAGGGCCATCGAACGGGCGAGCCTGGCCGGCCGCGCGGCCCCCGGCGTCAGAACGGCGACCTGGCGCGGCCGCTCCGCCCCGACCGCGGCGCTGACATAGGTGCCGTCGCCGATCCGGGTCTCCAGGATGCCCTCCGCGGCCAGACGCTCGAAGCACTCGACCAGCGTCGCCCGCGCGACGCCGAGTTCGCGCGCCAGCGTCCGGGTCGCCGGCAGGCGGTCGCCGGCCGTCAGTGCGCCGGACAGCACCAGTTCGCGCAGGGCGTCGCCGATCTGGACCGGCAGGGCCAGTTCCGAGGTCCGGTCGAGCCGGATCGCCTGCATCAAGGGACCGGCTGCCCGCTTCACCATGCCGTCACGCTCCGATCCTGCGTTCGATTGGTCCGTTGCTTTGTCCAGAATGGACCTTAGTTGCAGTCCAATCCAGACTAAAGTCCGCGGCATCGGCATGGGGCGGCCCATCCCGAACTGCGCCGCTCCGTCCCCGACGGCCGGCGCCAACCCGAGGCAGGGAGCCGGAGCATTTCGACGGAGATGCGCCGGGCTCCGGGAGGCGGCATGCGGATCCAGAAGCTCGAGACCTTCGCCAATCGCCAAGTCGGCTTCGTTCGCGTGACGAGCGAGGACGGCCGGCAGGGCTGGGGTCAGATGTCGGCCTACAATGCCGACATCACCGCCACGGTGTTCCACCGCCAGATCGCCCCCCATGCGCTCGGCGCCGACGAGACCGACATTGCCGGCCTGGTCGCCCTGATCCCCGAGCGCGAGCACAAGTTTCCCAGCTCCTATCTGTTCCGCGCCCTGACCGGGCTCGACACCGCCTTGTGGGATCTGGCCGGCAAGCGGGCCGGCAAGAGCGTCTGCGAACTGCTCGGCGGCACGCCGCGCCCCTTCCCGGTCTATGCCTCCAGCATGAAGCGCGGCGAGATCACCCCCGAGGCGGAGGCCGAACGGCTGCCGCGGCTGCGCGACCGGCACGGCTACAAGGCCTTCAAGTTCCGCGTCGGCCGGGAATGCGGCCACGACCAGGACGAATGGCCGGGCCGCACCGAAGCCATCGTGCCGATGGTGCGCAAGGCGCTCGGCGACGACGCCATCCTGCTGGTCGACGGCAACAGCGCCTATTCGCCCAAGAAGGCGATCGAGGTCGGCCACAGGCTGCAGGACCACGGCGTCGTGCATTTCGAGGAGCCCTGCCCCTACTGGATGCACCACTGGACCGCGGAGGTGACGCGCGCCCTCAGCCTCGACGTGACCGGCGGCGAGCAGGACTGCGACCTGACGCTGTGGCGCTACATGACCGAAAACCGGGTCGTCGACGTGGTGCAGCCGGACGTGTGCTATGTCGGCGGCGTCTGCCGCATGCTCGAAGTCGCCCGCATGGCGGCCGCGGCGGGGCTGCCGGTGACGCCGCATTCCGCCAACCAGTCGCTGGTCACCTGTTTCACCCTGCACATCATGGGCGCCATCCCGAATGCCGGACCCTATGTCGAATTCTCGATCGAGGGGCCGGACTACTACCCGTGGGAGGTCGGCCTGCTGCGCAATCCGCTGGTCGCCCGCGACGGCATGGTCGACATCCCGGCCGAGCCCGGCTGGGGGCTGGAGATCGAGCCGGCCTGGCTCGACAAGGCCGACTATCAGGTGAGCGAGGTGGCGTCATGAGTGCCGGATCACGCGACGCGCTGGTCGCCGAGGCCCGCACGACGGGCACGCTCGCCGGCCTGCCGGACGGCCATTTCATCGACGGTGCCTTCGTGCCGCCGGCCGCCGGCCGCTTCATGGACAGCGAGGATCCCGGCTTCGGCCGGCCCTTCGCGCGCTTCGCCGCCGGCGACGCCGCCGATGTCGAGCGCGCGGTGACGAGCGCCGGCAAGGCCTCGCGCGGCGCCTGGCGTCGCATGAGCCCGGCCGAGCGCGGCCGCATCCTGATGCGCGCGGCCGAGATCGTGCGCGCGGAAGCCGCCCGCCTGGCAGTGGTCGAATGCCTGGATACCGGCAAGCGGCTGGCGGAAGCCGAGGGCGACGTGCGCGGGGTGGCGCGCTGCTTCGAATATTATGCCGGGGCCTGCGACAAGCTGCAGGGCGACAGCCTGCCGCTCGATGCCGACCATGTCGGGCTGACCGTCTGGGAGCCGGTCGGCGTCGCCGCGCAGATCATCCCCTGGAACTATCCGATCTCCACGGCGGCGCGCGGCATCGCGCCGGCGCTCGCCGCCGGCTGCACGGTGGTGGCGAAGCCGGCCGAGCAGACCCCGTTCACCGCGCTGATGCTGGCCGACATCCTCGCCCGCGCGGGCCTGCCCGCCGGCGTGCTCAACGTCGTCACCGGCACGGGCCGCGAGGCCGGCGCGCCGCTGGTCGCCCATCCGGGCGTCGATCACATCACCTTCACCGGCTCGGTGCCGACCGGCATCGGCGTCATCAAGGCGGCGGCCGACAACGTCACCCGCACGGTCATGGAACTCGGCGGCAAGTCGCCGCTGGTCGTGATGGCCGATGCCGACCGGGACCGCGCGCTCGACGGCGTGATGGAGGCGATCTTCGAGAATGCCGGCCAGATCTGCTCGGCCGGATCGCGCCTGATCCTGCAGCGCGCCGTCGCGGACCCGTTCATCGAGGCGCTGCTCGGCCGGATCGCGCGGTTGCGGCTCGGCCACGGGCTCGACGACGCGACCGACATGGGGCCGGTCAATTCCGCGCTGCATCTCTCCCGCATCGACGCCCATGTGGCGGCGGCACGCCGGGCCGGCAACACGATCCTGACCGGCGGCGCGATCTGCCACCCGGACGGCTGCGAGGCCGGCCACTATTTCGCGCCGACGGTGGTGCTCGCGCGCGGCCTCGACGACCCGATCGTCCAGGAGGAGGTGTTCGGCCCGGTCCTCGCCGTGACGGTGGTCGACGATCTCGACGCCGCCATCGCGGCCGCCAACGCGACCCCCTATGCGCTGGTCGCCGGCATCTACACGGCCGATCTCGGCCAGGCCTTCCGCTTCGCCCGCGCCGTCGACGCCGGCCAAGTCTACATCAACGAATATTTCGCCGGCGGCATCGAGGTGCCCTTCGGCGGCAACCGCAAGTCCGGCTTCGGCCGCGAAAAGGGCCTCGAAGGCCTGCGCGGCTACTGCAAGCTGAAGAGCATCGTCGCGCGCATCTGAGCGGGCGGGGCGGGTGCGAGCTTGGAGGGGATGGAAGGCAGGATCGCTCCGTCCTGCGTCCGAAACGTCGGGTCCCGCCCTGGCTTCCCCGGGAGTTTGAGCCCGGGTCCCGGTCGGCCTTGCCGGCGTCACCGGCCGTGGCCGGTGTCTGTGCGCCCGTAGATCCGGCGGCTTGATTTCGTCATGAGTTTATACTCATAGTGCCGGGATCGGAGCGCGGCGAGCCGCGTCCTGACCGGGCAGGCTGGAGGACCGTCCTGCGATGGAGAGGCTTCCACGACCCAGCCGTTCGTTGGTTTGGATCGGGTCCTGCCGGAAGGACTATGGGGCCTTTCCGCCTGCCGTGCAGGAGGCCTTCGGATTCGAACTGTTTCTGGCTCAGACCGGCCAACGTCCTCCTTCGGCCAAGACACTGAAGGGACTGTCCGGCGGAACGGTCGAACTGATCGACGACTTCGACGGTGATACCTACCGGGCCGTCTACACGACCCGTTTCGAAAGCGTCATCTATGTCCTGCATGCCTTCAAGAAGAAGTCGAAAAGCGGCATCAAGACGCCGCAGACCGACATCGATCTGATCAGAAAGCGCCTGAAGGATGCCGAAGCGGACCACGCCAACAGGATGAAGCGGGAGACCCCATCATGACTGCGGAGCCGATCGAGGTGACCGAGGGAACCGACAACCTGTTCGCCGACCTTGGCCTGCCGGATGCCGAAGCGCATTTCCTCAAGGCCCAGCTGGTGGCCGAGATCTATCGCCTGACCGGCGCACGCAAGCTGACCCAGGCGAAGGCCGGGACCCTCATGGGGATTTCCCAGCCGGAGGTGTCCCGCCTGTTCAAAGGGCATTTTCGCGAATACTCGGTCGACCGGCTGATGACCTTCCTGACGGCCTTCGACCGGGATGTGGAGATCGTCGCCCGCCCGCGCGCGGCGGAGCAGGGCCGCGGCCGGATTCGGTTCAGCGCCGTCGAGGCCTGACCGGTCGTCCCAGTCCTCCCCGATTGAGCCGGTGCGGACGGGACGTGCGAACGCGTCCCGTCCCGGTTCGTCGGCCGGTCCCTCAGCCCCAGACCTCGCGGGCGATCTCGACGATCATGGCGAGCTTCGCCCATTGTTCGTCCTCGGCCAGGATGTTGCCCTCCTCGGTCGAGGCGAAGCCGCATTGCGGGGAGAGGCAGAGCTGGTCGAGCGGGACGTAGCGGGACGCCTCGTCGATCCGGCGGCGGATGTCGTCCTTCTTCTCCAGCGTGCCGGTCTTGGAGGTGACGAGGCCGAGCACCACGAACTTGCCCTTGGGCAGGAAGCGCAGCGGCTCGAAGCCGCCGGCGCGGTCGCTATCCCATTCCATGAAATAGCCGTCGACCGGCATGGCGTTGAACAGCACCTCGGCGACCGGCTCGTAGCCGCCCGAGGCGATGAAGGTGGAGCGGAAGTTGCCGCGGCACAGATGCATCGTGATGGCGAGGTCGGCGGGCTTGGCGGCCAGCGCCGTCCGGACCATGCCGGCATAGATGTCCGGCTGCTTCTCGGGGTCGTCGCCGCGGGCGCGCAGCATCTCGCGCTGCTCGGGATCGCACAGATAGGCGAACGAGATGTCGTCGAGCTGCAGGTAGCGGCAGCCGGCCGCGTAGAAGCTGTCGACGGCGCCGCGATAGGCCGTGCCGACATCGTTGTAGAAGCCGTCCATGTCGTCGTAGATGCCGGGATTCATCATCTTCCGGCCGCCGCGATAGTGCAGCATGCTCGGGCCCGGAATGGTCATCTTCGGCGTCGAGCCGGGGCCGACATGGTCGCGCAGGAAGGTGAAATGTTCGATCATCGGGTGGGTGCCGGGCCAGCCGACCTTGCCGGTGATGCGCAGCGCCTTGGCGATGCCGACGCCGCCCTTGAAGTTCATGCCGGAATCGGCGGTGACCGAGGTGACGCCGTCGAGCCGTTCCAGGAAGTCGAAATGCCAGAAGGCGCGGCGGAACTCGCCGTCGGTGACGCCCTTGAGGCCGACAGCCTCCTGGCGCGCGATCAGCTTGACGATCTCGGCATCCTCGACGGCCTTGAGGCCGGCATCGTCGAGCGTGCCGGCGGCATGGCTCTCGCGCGCGGCCTTGACCGGCGCGGTGCGCAAGAGGCTGCCGACCATGTCGGCCCGGAACGGCGGCGTCTGGCGTTGCATCAGATATCCTCCCTGTCTGGTTTCTCTTGTTCGGTCAATGCGCGGCGGCGCGGCCGGGGCTCTTGCGGGCGGTCACGCCGAGATGCTGCTCCAGCGGCGCGGGATCGTCGATCAGCGTCCGGCTCGGCGCGGCATGCACGATGGCGCCGCGGTCGAGGATGACCGCATCGTCGGTCACGCCCAGGATCTTCTGGGCATGCTGCTCGACCACGATCGCCGCCATGCCCTCGTCGCGGATGATCCGCTTCAGAGCCGCCAGCAGTTCCTCGATGATGATCGGCGCCAGGCCCTCGGTCGGCTCGTCGAGCAGGAGCAGGCGCGGATTGAGCACCAGCGCGCGGCCGACCGCCAGCATCTGCTGCTCGCCGCCCGAAAGCTGGTTGCCGAGGTTGCGGCAGCGCTCCTTGAGGCGCGGGAACAGGCCGTAGACGCGCTCGACCGTCCAGGCCCCCGGCCGCGCCACGGCGGTGAGATTCTCCTCCACCGTCAGCGACTTGAAGATGTTGCGCTCCTGCGGCACCCAGCCGATGCCGGCATGGGCGCGCCGGTCCGGTCTGAGCCCCGTGATGTCCTGCCCGCCGAGCGCGATCCGGCCGCCGCGATGGCGGGTGACGCCGACGATGGTGTTGAGCAGCGTCGTCTTGCCGGTGCCGTTGCGGCCGAGCACGGCGAGCGCGCGGCCTTCGCCCAGCGTCAGGTCGATGCCGGAAATGACCAGCGCCTCGCCATAGCCGGCGGCGACCCGGTCGAGCCGCAGTAGATCAGCCATCCAGGCTCTCCCCGAGATAGACGGCGCGCACGCGCGGATCGTTGGCGACTTCCGTGACGCTGCCTTCGGTGAACAGCGCGCCGTTTACCAGCACCGAGATGCGGTCGGCGAAGGAGAAGACGAGGTCCATGTCGTGCTCGATCAGGAGCACCGACACGTCGCGCGGCAGCGCCGCGACGGTGGCGAGCAGTTCCTGTCGCTCGGCTTCCGGCACGCCGGCGGCCGGCTCGTCGAGCAGCAGCACGCGCGGCCGGCACGCGAAGGCGACGGCGATCTCCAGAAGCCGCTGCTTGCCGTAGGCGAGCGTGCGGGTCGGCTCGCCGAGCACCTCGGTCAGCCGGAAGCGTTCGGCGATCTCCAGGATCTCGTCGGTGACGGCGGCCTTGCTGCCGATCACCCGCCACCAGTCGCGCCCGGATCCCATCCGCTCGGAGACGGCGAGGCCGATCGTCTCCAGCGGCGTCATGGTCGGAAACAGCTGGTTGATCTGGAAGGTGCGCGACAGGCCGCGGCGGACGCGCAGGTCGGACCGGAGCCGGGTCACGTCGGCGCCTTCGAGCAGGATCTGCCCGGCCGACGGCGGCAGGACGCCGGTCAGCAGGTTCACGAAGGTGGTCTTGCCGGCGCCGTTCGGGCCGATCAGGGCGTGGCGGGCGCCGGTCTCCAGACGGAAATCGACATGGTCGGTGGCGATCAGGCCGCCGAAACGGCGCACCAAGCCGCGGGTTTCCAGAGCGGGGGCCATCTCAGCGCTCTCCGGAGGCGGGGGTGGCGTGGGGGCCGTTTGCGGGCCCAGCCCCGCCGGCGGGCCCAGGCGCGCGGGCGCGCCAGGCGGCGGTGAGCCGGGCGGTCAGGCGGTCGCGATCGGCCAGCACCAGGACGATCAGGATCAGGCCGATCCAGAACAGCCAGTATTGCGGCGTGATGCTGGCGAGCCAATCCTGCAGCAGCTTGAAGACGACGGCGCCGACCAGCCCGCCATAGAGATAGCCGGTGCCGCCGATGACCAGCACCAGGAGCACGTCGGCGGAGCGGTGGAAGGCGATCACGTCGAGCGAGACGAACTGGGTCGTCTGGGCAAGCAGCGCGCCGGCCACGCCCGCATAGGCGGCGGCCAGCGTATAGACCGCGATCAGCCGGGCGTTGACCGGGATGCCGACGGCGCGCGCCCTGAGCGGATTGTCGCGGATGGCGCGCAGCGACAGCCCGAACGGCGAGACCACGATGCGCCGGGCGATCACGAACAGCACGAAGGTCACCGCGAGGCTGTAGACATAGGCGGTGGTGCCGAAGATGTCGAATTCGAAGCGGCCGAGAATGGCCGGCATGATCACGCCCTGCAGGCCGTCCGCGCCGCCGGTCAGCCATGCGGCCTGGTTGGCGACTTCGGCCAGGATCAGGGCGACGCCGAGGGTGACCATCAGGCGGGTCAGGTCGGCACCGCGCAGCACCAGGAAGCTGGTCACCCAGCCGAGCGCCGCCGCGGTCGCGGCCGCACCGACGAGCCCGATCAGCGGATCGAGCGCGAAATGCTTGGCGATCAGCCCGGCCGTGTAGGCGCCGAGCCCGAAGAAGGCGGCATGGCCGAGCGAGACGATGCCGGCATAGCCGAGGATCAGGTCGAGCGAGACGGCGAACAGGCCGATGATGGCGATCTCGTTCAGGATCAGGTGCCGGTCCGGCAGGAGCCAGATCGAGGCGAGCGCGGCGAGCCAGAACAGGATCTCCGGCGCCCGCCAGCGGCCGCGCCGGGCGAGGGTGCGGGCGACGATGCCGCTCTGGACGAAGCTGTCGGCGGAGGCGTGCGACATGGTGCGGTCCTGATGTCAGCGGGCGCGGGCGAACAGACCCTGCGGGCGCAGGACCAGGACCACGATCATGAGCGAGTAGATGACGAAGGCGCCGAAGCTCGGCACGTAGTATTTGCCGGCCACGTCGGCGACGCCGAGGAGGATCGAGGCCAGGAACGGACCGGTCAGGCTGGTGGTCCCGCCGACCGTGACCACGATCAGGAAGTAGATCATGAATTTCAGCGGGAAGGTCGGGTCGAGGCCGAGGATCTCCGCCCCCAGCGCGCCGCCGAGGCCGGCGAGGCCGGAGCCGAACGCGAAGGTGACGGCGAAGATGGCCGAGACGTTGATGCCGAGGCCGCGGGCGACGCGCGGGTCGTCGACCGCCGCCCGCAGCCGGCTGCCGAAGCGGGTCTTGGCCAGCACCAGCTGCAGGGCGACCACCAGCACGCTGCAGACCACGATGATGAAGCTGCGGTAGAGGCCGACCTGGACGCCGAGGATGTCGACCCGGCCCTTCAGCCAGGACGGCAGCGTCACGAACTGCTGCTGCGATCCCATCGTCCAGTCGACCGACGCCACCGCCATGAAGACCAGGCCGATCGAGAACAGCACCTGGTCGAGGTGGCCGCGGTGATAGAGGCGGACATAGAGCGTCCGTTCCAGCACCAGGCCGATCGCGGCGGGAACCAGGAAGGCGAACGGCAGGGTGGCCAGGAAGGGCAGGCCCCAGCGGTTGATCAGGATCGCGGTGACGTAGCCGCCCGCCATGGCGAAGGCGCCATGGGCGAGATTGACGAAGTTCATCAGCCCGAGCGTGATCGCCAATCCGCAGGCGAGCACGAAGAGCAGCATGCCGTAGGCGACGCCGTCGAACAGGATGGTCAGCACCGGAAGCCTCCGCGCGGGGCAGGAGGGGCGCCGCCGGTCCGGCCGGGGCGCCCGTCTGGTGGTTCGATCGAGACGGATGGTACCCATCCGCCCCGGGTGTCCGCCCCGAACCGGGTGGGGCGGGGGATCGACCCGGCGGCGGCACATGGCCGGCGCCGGATGCCGACCCGCTCGGATCAGTTGGCCTTGGCGGCCTTGACCGGATCCTTGACGTTCGGGATCGTCGCGAACTCGACATTGTGCAGTTCGCCGTCGACCTTCTCGACCTTGCGGATATAGACGTTCTGGATGATGTCGCGGGTCTGCGGATCGATCGAGACCGGGCCGCGCACGCTGGTCCAGGCCATGCCCTTGATGGCATTGACCAGGGCCTCGCCGCCGACGCCGTTGGTCTTCTTCAAGCCCTCGTAGAGCACATGCATGCCGTCATAGCCGCCGACGCCCATGAAGTTCGGGCGGAAGCCGGCCGCCTTCTTGAAGGCGGCGACGAAGGCCTTGTTCTCGGCGCTGTCGTGGACGGCCGAATAGTGGTGCGAGGTGACCACGCCGAGCGCGGCGTCGCCCATGCCGTTGAGGAGATCGTCGTCGGTCACGTCGCCGGTGCCGATCAGCTTGATGCCGCTCTTGTCGAGGCCGCGTTCGGTGAACTGGCGCATGAACTGGGCGCCGTAGCCCGACGGCACGAACACGAACAGGGCATCCGGCTTGGCGTCGGCGACCTTCTGCAGGAAGGGCGAGAAGTCCGGATTGGCGAGCGGCACGCGCATGTTCTCGACCGTTCCGCCGGCCTTGGTGAAGGTCGCCGTGAAGGTCTTCTCGGCGTCGATGCCCGGACCGTAGTCGGTGACCAGCGTGACCACCTTCTTCATGCCGTTGGCCGAGGCCCATTCGGCCATCGGCTGGGTCGCCTGCGGCAGCGTGAAGCTGGTGCGGACGATGAACGGCGAGGCCTCCGTGATGGTCGCGGTGGCGGCGGCCATGACGACCTGCGGCACCTTGGCCTGGGTGGCGAGCGGGGCGACCGAGAGGGCGAGCGGGGTCAGGCCGAAGCCCGCGACGGCGCCGACCTTGTCGTTGACGATCAGTTCCTGGGCCAGGCGCTTGGTCACGTCGGCGACGCCGGTATCGTCCTTGACGATCAGTTGCACCTTCTTGCCCGCGACCGTGTCGCCGTTCTGCGCCATGTAGAGCTTCGCGGCGGCTTCGATCTGCCGGCCGGTCGAGGCGGAGGCGCCGGTCATCGGCAGGATCAGGCCGATCTTGAAGATCTCCTGCGCCTGGGCACCGACGGTGGTGCCGGCAAGGCTGGTGGCGGCGAGACCGGCGGCGGCGAGCGCCAATAGGGTTCTGCGGTGCATGCGTGTCCTCCTTGGTTGTCGTGGCCGCTTCGGCCTTTGCGGCGGCTCGAGCCGCTTCTTGGCCGGCCCGGAGGGTCGGCGGGACGTCCCTTGTAGAATAGCGCCGGACCGGCTCGCCAGGGCGTATCGATCGGTCGCTCGAATCCCGCCGCCCACGCCAGGCTAGACCTCGGCCCTCCGGATCAGCGCGGCGCCCGGGACCAGCGCGAGGTCGCGCTGGTCGGCGAAGGCGCGCTCGAGATTGCGGTGCGCGATCCGTGCATGCTCGCGCATGATCGCCTCCGCCCGGCTGCCTTCGCGGCGCTCGATCGCTGCGATCACGCAGCGATGCTGGTCTTGTGCGATGGTCAGGATGTGGTGGGATTCCGGCGACCGGGTCTGGACCGGCACCAGGGCGCTCGGCGAGGCGAAGGGCAGCGCGCTCGCCCGCTCGATCTGCCGCGCCAGCGCGGTGCTGCCCGCCATGGCGATGACCAGCGCATGGAAGCGGGCATTGAGTTCGACATAGAGCGACACGTCGATCTCGATCGTCTCGCGCCGGACCACGGTATCGAGCTCGGCCAGCAGGGCCCTTGCCTCGCGCAGCTGGGCCGGGCGCACGCCGCGCTCGGCCGCGAGCCGGGCCGCGAGGCCTTCGAGCGTGCCGCGGATCTCGATCGCCTCGGCGAAGTCGCGCTCCGAGAAGGCCTTCACGGCGAAGCCGCCCGACGGCAGCGCCTCGAGCAGGTCTTCCTGTTCGAGCCGCACCAGCGCGGCCCGGATCGGGGTGCGCGACATGCCGAGCCGGTCGACCATCTGCAGCTCGGACACCCGCTCGCCCGGCTTCAGCGCGCCCTGCACGATCAGATCGCGCAGCAGCAGCTGGGCCTTCAGGGTCTGCGACGGCGACTTCTCGATGACCGGGGCCGCGGCGCGGGTCATGGCGCCATCCTGTCCGCGGTGTCGACCGTGATCGACCCGCCGGCCACCCGCGACACGCAGGTGCACAGCTTGGCGTCGCTCGCCTTCTCCTCGTCGGAGAAGAACACGTCGCGGTGGTCGACGATGCCGTCCTTGTCCAGGATGGTCAGCGCGCACAGCCCGCATTCGCCGCGCCGGCAATCCGAGATCATCTCGACCCCGGCAGCCTCCAGGGCATCCAGCATGGAGGCGTTCGCCGGCACGTCGATCTCGCGGCCGAGCCGCGGGATGCGCACCGTGAAGCCCTTGGTGGCGAAGCGGCCGCTCGACCCGAAGGTCTCGAAGCGCAAGCCGCCGACCGGCCGGCCGCTCGCCGCCCAGGCGGACTTGGCGTCCTCCAGCATGCCGATCGGGCCGCAGACATAGAGCTCGCCGCCCGGCGCCAGCCGTTCGATCTCGGCCGCGAAGCCGATCCGGCGGCCCTCGTCGGAGACGAAGCACTCGAGCCGGCCGCCGATCCGCTCGGCGAGATCGTCGGCGAGCGCGAGGTCGGCCCGGCCGCGCGCGCCGTAGAGCACCCGGAACGGCACGCCGGCCTCCTGCAGCGCCAGCGCCATCGAGTAGATCGGCGTGATGCCGATGCCGCCGGCGACCAGCAGATAGTCGGGCCGGTGCGGCGACAGGGCGAAATGGTTCCCGGGGGTGGAGACGGTCAGCCGGGCGCCGGGCGCAAGGCTCCACATGTAGGCCGAGCCGCCGCGGCTCTCGGGCAGGCGCTTGACCGCGATCCGGTAGCGGCCGTCCTGGCAGGGGCCGACCACCGAATAGGACCGGCGGTCGGCGCGCTCGCCGATCTGCACGGCGACATTGATGTGGCTGCCCGGGGCCGGCGGCACGAAGGCGCCGTCGGTCTCGATCTCGATGAGGCGGATGTCGGGCGTCAGGTCGCGCGCGGCGGCAAGGCGCGCCGCACGCCATTCGATCGTCTCGGCCATCGGCTCACTCCGCCGCCACGCCGGGACGGAAGGCCGAACCGGGGCTCTCGGCCTCGATCATGTGGTCGATCAGACGCCGCGCCCAGAGCGCGCCGGCGTCGATGTTGAGATTGTAGAAGGGCATGCGCGGATTGCGGTCGATCGCCTTCTGCTGCGCCTCCAGGACCTCGAAATCCTGGTCGTAGAGCCCCTTGCCGTCGTTGACATGGGCCTTGGTGAGGGTCGCCGTCAGAGCCGCGTCCTCCTTGTGGAAGGTGCGGACGAAATTCCAGTGATAGTGGCAGGTGGTCGCGGTCTCGGGCGTGATCGCGGCCAGGAAATGGCCGTTGACGCCCTGCCGGCGGTCGCCGTCCGGTGCGCCGGTGCCGTGCACGGCCACGCCGACATCGCCGGAGATGATGGTCGGAGCCTGGAAGGTGATGATCTGCCAGCGGTCGACGCGGCTGCCGGGCCGGCCGAGCTGCTTCTCCCAGAAGGGCGGCGGCTCGATGTCGATCATCCAGCGGGTCAGCGTCGCGGAGCGATCGGTATGGGTCACGTCGAACGGCGTCGCCGTGATGGCGTCGTCGCCGATCGAGCCGGCATGGACATAAGTCTCGTGGGTCAGGTCCATCAGGTTGTCGATGACCAGCCGGTAGTCGCACTTCATGGAATAGAAGGTGCCGCCCTCGCCGATCCACTCGGTGCCGTCGTTCCAGTGGAAATCGGGCATCTTTGCCGGGTCGGCCAAGGCCGGATCGCCCGGCCAGACCCAGATCATGCGGTGGCGCTCGACGACCGGGAAGGCGCGCACGCAGGCCGACGGATTGATCGTCTTCTGCGCCGGCATGTAGGTGCAGCGGCCGCCGGCATCGAAGACCAGGCCGTGATAGCCGCAGACCACCTCGTCGCCGCGCAGATGGCCCATCGAGAGCGGCAACAGGCGATGCCAGCAGGCATCCTCCAGCGCCACCGCGGTGCCGTCGCCCTTGCGGTAGAGCACCATGTCCTTGCCGCAGACCGTACGGGCGGTCAGGTCGCGCTTGACCTCGTGGCCCCAGGCGGCGGCGTACCAGGCATTCAACGGGAACGTCTTGGTCTCGGTCATTGTCGTTCCTCCCTGGTCAGGGACTGTATACAGACATTGGAAAAATTCAACGGAAATTGCGGGTTTCTACGCAGGGTGCGACGCCTTGTCAGCGGCTCCGGCGGTCTTCCTGTGTACAGGTCGATTCGGATGTGCGGAAACCACCCCGCCGAAAGGCGGGGGGCAGGGCGGGCTTGCGGGATCGGGCCTGGAGAAGCGGTCGGGTCCGTGGGCCCGACCCAGTCGTGTCGTGGGGGGAGCGGCCGGTCAGTTGGCCTTGGCGGCCTTGACCGGGTCCTTGACGTTCGGCGTCGTGGCGAACTCGACGTTGTAGAGTTCGCCGTTCACGCGGGCGACCTTGCGGACATAGATGTTCTGGACGATGTCGCGGGTCTGCGGGTCGATCGAGACCGGGCCGCGCGGGCTCGTCCAGCTCATGCCCTTCATGGCGGTCACCAGCGCTTCGCCGCCGGCGCCGTTGGTCTTCTTGAGGCCTTCGTAGATCAGGTGCATGCCGTCATAGCCGCCCATGGCCATGAAGTTCGGGCGGAAGCCGGCCGCCTTCTTGAAGGCTTCGACGAAGGCCTTGTTCTCGGCGCTGTCATGGGCGGCCGAATAGTGGTGCGAGGTGACCACGCCGAGCGCCACGTCGCCGACGCCGTTGAGGAGGTCGTCGTCGGTGACGCTGCCCTCGGCGATCAGCTTGATGCCGCTCTTGTCCAGGCCGCGCTCGACGAACTGGCGCATGAACTGGGCGCCGACGCCGGACGGCACGAAGGCCAGCAGCGCGTCCGGCTTGGCATCGGCGACCTTCTGCAGGAAGGGCGCGAAGTCCGGATTGGCCAGCGGCACGCGCAGGTTCTCGATGGTCCCGCCGGCCTTGGTGAAGGTCTCCGAGAAGGACTTCTCGACATCGATGCCCGGGCCGTAGTCGGAAACGATCGAGACCACCTTCTTGATCTCGTTCTTGGACGCCCATTCGGCGAGCGGCACGGTCGCCTGGGCGGCGGTGAAGCTGGTGCGGACGACGAAGGGCGAGGCCTCGGTGATGATCGAGGTCGCGGCCGCCATGACCACCTGCGGGGTCTTCGACTGCGTCGCCAGCGGGGCGGTGGCCAGCGCCAGCGGCGTCAGGCCGAAGCCGGCCAGCACCGCGACCTTCTCGTTGACGATCAGTTCCTGCGCCATGCGCTTGGTCACGTCGGCGACGCCGGTATCGTCCTTGACGATCAGCTGCAGCTTCTTGCCGGCGACGGTATCGCCGTTCTGCGCCATGTAGAGCTTGACCGCCGCGTCGATCTGCCGGCCCGTCGAGGCAAAGGGGCCGGTCAGCGGCAGGATCAGGCCGATCTTCACGGTCTCTTCCGCGCGCGCCGGCATGGCGGCGAGGCCAACCGCGAGGGCGGCCACACCGGTCTTGAGCAGGGTCCGTCTGTGCATCGTCTTCCTCCCGATGGGAGCCGGTCCGGATCGTACCGGCCGGCTTCGTTCCGATTTCGACTTCAGGCGGCGCGCGGCGTCATCGGATCGATCCGATGCGCCTGGAACTGCGCCGAAAGCGGCGTGATCTCGATCGTCTCGACGAGGCCCGCCAGGGCATAGGGGTCGGCTGCCGCGAAAGCCTCAGCGGCCTCGCGCGAGGCGGCCTCCAGGATGCCGAAATTGCCGGTCGGGCTGGCGCCGTCCTCGGCCGTGGTGGCGCTGCCGACCAGGACCCGGGCGAGCCCGCCGCCGCCGGAGGCGACATGGGCGCGGTGCGCGTCGCGGTGGGCGGCGCGGAGCGCGTCGAGGCCGGGCCGGTGCCGGCAGACCATCAGCCAGAAGGTCGTGCTCATGCGGCCTGCACCTCCGGGTCGGTCGCCGGCGCCTCTGGGCCGGGGGACGGCGCCACCGGGTCGGCTTCCTCGGCCGTGGCGGCATTCTCCATCACGATCATGCCGGCGCCGGTCATCGAGGCCGGCACGAAATAGTGCGTGTGGCGGACGACCACGTCGCGGTCCATGGCGCCGCGCATGACCAGCCACATCATCAGCTCGGCGCCTTCGCTGCCGAACATCTCGACGTAGCGCTCGCGCGACATGGCGGCCAGGCGGTCCGGATCGGTCGCGATGTCCTTCAGGAAGGCGCGGTCCGCCTCCGGATTGACGAAGCCGGCGCGCGAGCCCTGCAGCTGGTGCGACAGGCCGCCGGTGCCGATCACCACGACGCGCTCGTCGCCCGGCCAGGACTCGATCGCCTGGCGCAGCACCCGACCCATCTCGTAGCAGCGGCTCGGCAGCGGGATCGGATACTGGATCACGTTGACGAAGATCGGCACCACCCGGACCGGCCAGGCCTCCGGGCGGCCGAAGAACAGCTCCAGCGGCACCTGCAGGCCGTGATCGACCTCGATCTCCTGGCAGATCATCGGGTCGAAGCGGCTGTCGACCAGCGTATCGATCAGGTGCCAGGAGAAGTCGGCCGCGCCCTCGAAGGGCGGGATCGGGCGCGGTCCCCAGCCCTCGTCGACCGGGCGATACTCCTCCGCGCAGCCGACCGCGAAGGTCGGCACGCGGTCGAGGAAGAACGAATTCCCGTGATCGTTGAAGATCACCACGGCGATGTCGGGCTTCGCGCGGGCGATCCACTCCTTGGCCGGAACATAGCCGTCGAAGAACGGCTTCCAGGCGTCCGTGCCGGCCAGGCCCTTGTCGATCGCGGCGGCGATCGAGGGCACATGCGAGGTGCCGAGACCTCCGATCAGCTTGGCCATTATCGCTTCCCCAGTCGCTCGCGCAGGAACGTGTCGTGGTCCATGCCGGCCTGATGTGCCCCGATCTCGGTGATGCGGACCGGGTCCACGGCGGAAATCTTGAGAATGAAGAAGAGGTTGCCGCCCAGCCGGACCATCTCGCGCCAGTCGCGCGCCATCACGGCCCGCTTCTCCTCGGCGGAGAGGCCGAAGCGGTCCAGATAGGCCTCCTCGCCGGCCAGGAAGGCGGCGCGGTTTTCGGGCCTGGACAGGCCCATCGCCATCTTGTTGATCCGGTAGCCGCGCCGCGAGCGGGCGCGGTCGAACAGCGGCACGGCCGGGATGCTGTCGGCGGGCGTCTCGGGCAGTCCGAGGAAGCGCAGGAGCGCGGCGGTCACCTGTGCGGGCTGTTCGGCCGGGGCCATGTGGCCGCTGTTCTCGATGACGACCAGTTCGGCGCCCGGGATCGCGGCGGCGATCTCCTCGTTCTGGGCGAGCGGGCTCCAGCGGTCCTGCCGGCCGACCATGACCAGGGTCGGGCAGCGGATGGCGCCCAATTGCGGCAGCGCATCGGGCCGGTCGAGCAGGGCGCGGATCTGGCGGCGATGCTGCTCCGGCGTGGCGCGCAGCACCATGGCGCCGAGCGGTTCCATCAGGCCGGCATCGCCGATGCGGTCCTCGTGCACCATCGGCGGCAGCCAGCGCGCGGCCAGCGCCGCCATGCCGTCCCGGTCGGCGAGATCGACCAGCACCTGCCGGGTCGCCTCCTCGCCCTCGCGGCGCGGTCGCGCGCCGGTATCGAGCAGGACCAGCTTGGCGATCCGCTCCGGCGCCCGGCGCACCATCTCCAGCGCGACCCGGCCACCCATCGAATGGCCGACCGCGACGATCGGGCCGTCCCTGAGCGCCAGCGCCGCCTCGGCCATGGCGCCGATCTGGTCCAGCTGCGAGAAATCGGCCACCACGACGTCGGCATGGGGCTGAAGCGCCGCGATCTGGCCGCTCCACATGCTCGCGTCACAGAGAAGGCCCGGTAGAAGGACGATCTGCACGGCGTTTCATCCCAGGGAAAGCGCTGTCGTTGCTTTCGGAGCGGAGCGCGGATCGGATGCCGCGGCCGCCTTGTCGGCGCCATGCTCCGTCCCGCCCGGTCCGGCTCTTCCGGCCGGTCCTCCGGCGGTTAGATGCTGGAATGCGGACAAATGAAGCAAATGGTTTGTTTTGTGCCTTTCATGAAATAGATTCATAGGAACGATCGACCGTAACGGAATGCCGTCATGCGCATCGACTTTCTCGGCCTGCACGCCTTCCTGGCCATCGCGGAACGCGGCAGCTTCCAGCAGGCCGCCGCCCATCTCAATCTGTCGCAGACCGCGCTCAGCCACCGCATGCGCAAGCTCGAGGACGATCTCGGCGTCCGGCTCCTGGCGCGCACCACGCGCGAGGTGGCGCTGACGCCGGCCGGGCTCGACCTGCTGCCGCGCGTCAAGGCGACCATCGAGGGCCTGGCGGCCTCGCTCGAGGACCTGCGCGGCACCGGCAAGGCGCGCCAGGAACGCATCGCCGTCGGCTGCCTGCCGACCATCGCGGCCGGGCGCCTGCCGGCCGTGCTGATGCGCTTCCGCCGTGCCCATCCGGACGTGACCGTCCAGGTCTACGACAATTCCGCCTCCGAGATCGCCCGCCATGTCGCCGAAGGCACGATCGAGTTCGGCATCACGCTGCTCGCCGCGCATCGCTGGGATTTCGAGGTCGATCTCCTGGCGCGCGAACCCTTCGTGCTGGTCTGCCGCGCCGATCACGTTTTCGCGGCGCGGCCGACCGCCAGCTGGGCCGAGCTGGAGGGCGTGCCGCTGATCCGCATCAGCCAGCAGACCGGCAACCGCATGATGATCGACGACGCGCTCGGCAGCCGGCGCGAACAGCTGTCCTGGCGCTACGAGGTCCAGCATGTCGCGACCGCCATCGCGCTGGTGCGCGCCGGGCTCGGCATGACCGTGGTGCCCCGCCTCGCCCTCGACACGCTCGACCGTGGCGACCTGCATGTCATGCGCCTACGCAATCCGGGCGTCACCCGCCAGATCGGCATCGTCTCGCGCCGGGCCGCGCCCCTCTCGCCGCTGGCCGAGGAGCTGCGCCGCTACGTGGTCGAGGAGTTCAGCCCGAATGCCGCCGACGGCGACGAGGATGAGCCGGGCGGGACGGCGCATACCTGAATCTCATTCATGAAAGGCGCCAAACAAAGCATTTGCTGCATGACGCATCCGGGCTCAGAACTCCTCTCCGTCACAACGAGGTTCGGGAGGAGAGCCATGCAACCGCGCGTCCCCTGCATGCTGATCCGGGGCGGAACCTCGAAGGGCGCCTATTTCCTCGCCGCCGACCTGCCCGCCGACCCGGCCGCGCGCGACCGGCTGATCCTCTCGGTGATGGGCTCGCCGGACAGCCGGCAGGTCGACGGCCTCGGCGGCGCCCATCCGCTGACCAGCAAGATCGCCATCGTCGCCCGCTCGACGAAGCCCGGCGCGGACGTGGAATTCCTGTTCGGCCAGGTCCTCGTCAACGAGGCGCGCATCGACTACACGCCCAATTGCGGCAACATCCTCGCCGGCATCGGCCCCTTCGCGATCGAACGCGGGCTGATCGCCGCGAGCGACGGCCGCACCACCGTGCGGGTGCTGACGCTGAACACCGGCACGCTGGCGGAACTGACCGTCGAGACGCCGAACCGGCGCGTGCGCTACGGCGGCGCGGCGCGGATCGACGGCGTGCCGGGCACGGCCGCGCCGATCGCGGTCGCCTTCATGGACACCGAAGGCTCGGTCTGCGGCGCGCTCCTGCCGACCGGTCACGCCGTCGACCGGGTCGCCGGCGTCGACTGCACCCTGATCGACAACGGCATGCCGGTCGTGGTGCTGGCCGCGGCTGCGGTCGGACGCACCGGCCTGGAGCCGCGCGACCTGCTCGACAAGGACCAGGACCTCAAGGCGCGGCTGGAGGAGATCCGGCTCGAGGCCGGTCGGCTGATGGGGCTCGGCGACGTGTCGAAGAAGGTCGTGCCGAAGATGTGCCTGGTCGCGCCGCCGGCGGCCGGCGGCACGCTCGCCACGCGCAGCTTCATCCCGCACGAGTGCCACGCCTCGATCGGCGTCTTCGCCGCTGTCAGCGTCGCCACCGCCGCCATGCTGCCGGGCAGCCCGGCCGCCGCGGTCGCGCAAGTCCCGGCCGGCGCCGACAAGACGCTCTCGATCGAGCATCCGACCGGCGAATTCAGCGTCGTCCTGACGGTCGGCGGCAGCCCGGAGGCGCCGGTCATCGAGCGCGCCGGCCTGTTGCGCACCGCGCGCCTGCTCTTCGACGGCATCGCCTTCGCGCATGAGGACCTCGCCGAGGCCGCCGCCGCGCCGGCCCGCGACGCCGCCTGATCCTGCTTCGCATCCGATCCACAGAGGGTTCCATGGCCACCGACAAGACCGGCCTCGTCGTCACCGCCCATCCGGGCGACTTCGTCTGGCGCGCGGGCGGCGCGATCGCGCTGCATGCCGCCCGCGGCTACCGGATGAAGATCGTCTGCCTGTCCTTCGGCGAGCGCGGCGAAAGCCAGTGGGCCTGGAAGAAGGGCGGCGTCTCGCTCGCCGAGGTCAAGGCGCAGCGCCGCGACGAGGCCGAGCGGGCCGCCGCCACCCTCGGCGCCGAGATCGAGCTCTTCGATGCCGGCGACTATCCGCTGCACCCGACGCCCGAGATGCTCGACCGGCTGGTCGACATCTACCGCGATCTCAAGCCGGCCTTCGTGCTGACCCACTCGCTCGAAGACCCCTACAATGTCGACCACCCGGAGGCGACCCGCTTCGCCCAGGAGGCGCGCATCATCGCCCAGGCGGCCGGCCACAAGCCGAACCCGGACCTCGCCTATGCGGCCCCGCCGGTGTTCCTGTTCGAGCCGCATCAGCCCGAGCAGTGCAACTACAAACCCAACGTGATCCTCAATATCGACGAGGTCTGGGAGACCAAGCGCAAGGCCTTCGAGGTGCTGGCCGCCCAGAAGCATCTTTGGGAATACTATACCCGCGTGGCGCTCAACCGCGGCGTCCAGGGCGGGCGGAATTCCGGCAAGGCCATGACCTATGGCGAAGCCTATCAGCGCATCTTCCCCGAAATCGTCGAGGTGCTGGCATGAAGCCCGTCGTCGTCACCGGCACCCCGCGCACCGACCAAGGCGTCGCCGACCGCCTCGCCGTGCTCGGCGTCGCCACCGCCCATGAGGCGCTCGGCCGGTCCGGGCTCCTGAAGCCCTATATGCGGCCGATCTGGCCCGGCGCGGCGATCGCCGGCAATGCCGTCACGGTGCTGGCCCAGCCCGGCGACAACTGGATGATCCATGTCGCGGTCGAGCAGTGCCGGCCCGGCGACGTGATGGTGGTCGCCTGCACGGCCGACAACACGGACGGCATGTTCGGCGACCTGCTCGCCACCGCGCTCAAGGCGCGCGGCGTGATCGGCCTGATCATCGACACCGGTTGCCGCGATGTCGCGACCTTGACCGAGATGGGCTTCCCGGTCTGGTCGCGCGCCGTTTCCGCCAAGGGCACCGTCAAGGCGACGCTCGGCGCCGTCAACGTGCCGGTGGTCTGCGCCGGCGCGCTGGTCAAGCCCGGCGACGTGATCGTGGCCGACGACGACGGCGTCCTGGTCGTGCCGCGCCGCGAGGCCGAGGCGACCGCGATCGCCGGCGAGGCGCGGCTCGCCAACGAGGCCTCCAAGCGCGAGAAGCTCGCCGCCGGCGTGCTCGGCCTCGACCTCTACGGCATGCGCGAGCCGCTCGCCAAGGCCGGCCTGACCTATGTCGCCTGGACCCCGGAGGACTGACATGACCGAGCGCATCGCGCTGATCGGCTTCGGCGAGGTCGGCCGGCTGTTCGCCCGGCAATGGATCCGGCAGGGCGTCGCCGTGACGGTCTATGACCGGCTGTTCGACGATTCCGCGCGCGGTGCCGCCCTGAGGGCCGATGCGGCCACGCTCGGCGCGACTGTGGCGACCGACCATGCCGGCGCCTGCCGCGGCCAGCCCCTGGTGATTTCCGCCGTCACCGCCGACCAGGCCGTGACGGCCGCCCGCCAATGCGCGCCGGCCCTGGCCCCCGGCCAGACCTATGTCGACCTCAACTCGGTCTCGCCGTCGACCAAGGCCGAGGTCGCCGCGGCGCTCGATCCCAGCGGGGTCGATTTCGTCGAATGGGCCGTGATGGCGCCGGTCGCCGAGCCCGGCATCGCCGTGCCGATCCTGGCCGGGGGCCCACGCGCCGCCGCATGGGCCGGCCGGCTCAACCCGCTCGGCATGCGCATCGACGCGGTCGCCGACCGCATCGGCGTCGCCTCGGCCACCAAACTGTGCCGGTCGATCGTCATCAAGGGCATGGAGGCGCTGATGGTCGATCTCGCCGCCGCCGGTGCCGAGCATGGTGTGCTGCCAGCCGTGCTGGCCAGCCTGACCGCCTCCTATCCGGGCATGGACTGGGCGCAGATCCTCGCCGTCATGCCGACCCGCGTCGCCCGTCACGGCGTGCGCCGGGCCGCGGAAATGCGCGAGGTCGCCGTGATGATGCGCGAGGCCGGGCTGTCCGGCGCGCTCGCCGAGGCGATCGCGGTGCGCCACGAGACCTTCGCGGCTGCCGCCCGGGCCGCCGAGGCAGCGACCCCGTCCGCGCCCCCGTCCCCATCGGAGCGGAGCCCCGCCCATGTCGCCTGAACCGATCCTCGACATCGCCCATCTCGGCCATCTCGAACTCCTGACGCCGAAGCCGCAGGAGAGCCTGGACTTCTTCGTCGACGTGATGGGCATGACCGAGAGCGGGCGGTCCGGCGACAGCGTCTACCTGCGCGGCTGGGACGACTACGAGTATCACACGCTCAAGCTGACCGCCTCGGCGAAGCCCGGCATGGGCCATATGGGCTTCCGGGCGCGCAGCCCGCAGGCGCTGGAGAGGCGCGTCGCGGCGCTCCGGGACACCGAATTCGCGATCGGCTGGACCGACGGCGACGACGGCCACGGCCCGGCCTTCCGCTGCCGAGACCCGGACGGCCACGTCATCGAGCTCTACTACGAGACCGTCCGCTACGAGGCCCCGCCCGCGCTCAGACCCGCGCTCAAGAACCAGGCCCAGCGCTTCCCGGCGCGCGGCTGCAACGTGCGCCGGCTCGACCACCTGAATTGCCTCGCCCGCGACATCGCCGCCAACCGGGTCTTCTTCGAGACCTATCTCGGCTGCCGGCTGACCGAGCAGATCGTGCTCGACAGCGGCATCGAGGCCGGCATGTGGATGACCTTCACCAACAAGAGCTACGACTTTGCCTATACGCGCGACGCGACCGGCTCGATGGGGCGCTTCCACCACCTGACCTATGCGGTCGACAGCCGGGAGGACATCCTGCGCGCCGCCGACATCTTCCTGGAGGCCGGCGTGCCGATCGAATCCGGTCCGCACAAGCATGCCGTCCAGCAGACCTTCTTCCTCTATGTCTTCGAGCCCGGCGGCAACCGCGTCGAGATCGCCAATGCCGGCGCGCGTCTGATCCTGGCGCCGGACTGGAAGCCGGTCGTGTGGACCGAGACCGAGCGCAAGAAGGGCCAGGCCTGGGGCCTGAAGACGGTGGAGAGCTTCCACACCTACGGCACGCCGCCGGTCTGATACCAAGAGGCATTCTGAATGCCTCTTGGTATTCCGTTTGCGGATTTTCCATGTCTCTGACACCTATGGGAAATCCGCATGATTTCAACGGTCGGATGCGTCAGCATCCTCGACCGTTGGCATCAGGACCCGCTCTCCGCCCTGCAGCCGGCGGCCGAGATCGCGGGTCAGCTGGATCAGGAGATCGAGGCCGGGGCGATCGGCGCCGGCCTGGCGGGTGGTCATGCCGACCGAGCCGGACAGGAAGCGCGCGCCGGTCGGGATGGCGACGAGATCGCCGCGCGCCAGATCCTCGGCGATCACACCGGCCGAGATGAACCAGACCGCGTCGGAGCCGAGCAGCAGGCCGCGGCCGACCGCCAGCGAGACCGTCTCGAACACCGGCACCGCCCCGCCGAGGCCGTGGGCGGCCAGATAGTCGGCGACCGGGCGGCGGATGATCGCGCCGGCCGGCGGCAGGATCAGCGGCGACCGGCGCAGCACGTCGCGTGCCGGCAGGCCGGCGAGCGGATGGCCGGCGCGGGCGCAGAGCAGGATCTCCTCCTCGTAGAGATGCTCGAAGGTCAGGCCGGCCATCTCGGCGGCCTCCGGCATGCGCCCGACCATCAGGTCGATGGCGCCGTCGCGCAGGCGGCGCAGCAGGTAGGTGTTCGGGCCGGTCTCGACCGACAGCACGATGCCGGCCCGCAGCGCGCCGAAGCGCAAGGCCACGCGCGGGAACAGCCGCGCCGCCACTGTCGGCAGCACGCCGACGTCGATCCGCCCGCCGGCGGTGGCCGGGGCGAGCGCCGCCGCGCCGGCCTCCAGCGCCTCGACCCCGGCGGCGGCATGGCGGCGGAACAGGCGGCCGGCCTCGGTCAGCGCCAGCCCGCGGCCCTGGCGCAGGAACAGCGGCTGGCCGAGCATGGCCTCCAGTTCGCCGAGGCTGCGCGACAGCGCCGGCTGGGTCAGCCGCCGCGCGCGGGCCGCCGCCGACAGGCTGCCCTCGTCGGCGATCTCCAGGAAGGCACGGATATGGCGCAGCTTGATGCCCGGATGCATAACCATTTCGGTATGGATCGCGCCTCAGTTTGCAGTATCGCGGGGCCTTTGACTGTGGAAGGTTATAGGTGACCGGCCGAGGCGGCAAGGATGGGAAGCCGCCGCCGGTGAGGGACGGGACGGGGCCGGACGACGGGGCGCGCGGGGGCGGGTCGCGCGGTCCGGGCCGATCGGGAGGAGAGCGTGTGATGTCGGATTCGGTCCAGAAGGCCATGGCGACGCGGCGGCGGGTGCTGGGCGATGCCCATGTCGATCGCGCCGAGGCCGCAAAGACCGCGTTCGACGAGCCGTTCCAGGCCCTGATCACCGATGCGGCCTGGGGGCATGTCTGGTCGCGCGACACCATCTCGTTGCGCGAACGGTCGATGCTGACCATTGCGCTCCTGGCCGGGCTCGGCAACGATCACGAGCTTGCCATGCATATCCGCGCGACGGCCCGGACGGGGGCCAGCCGGGAGGACGTGATGGAGGCGTTGCTGCATGTCGCCATCTATGCCGGCGTGCCGCGCGCCAACCATGCCATCAAGATCGCCCGCGAGACCTTTGCCGAGATGGAGCGGGCGTAACGAACGCCCAGGCTCCGACGGGGGAAACGAGATGTTGAGGAACGACAAGCCGAGACCCGGCGAATTCTTCCAGCGCGACCGGAGCCTGCATCCGCCGCAATACACGCCCGGCTACAAGACCAGCGTGGCGCGGTCGCCGCGCTATGCGCTCCTGTCGCTGGAGAATACGATCTCGGAGATGACCGGGCCGGTGTTCGGGCACAACGACATCGATCCGATCGACAACGACCTGATCAAGAACTACGCCAAGACCGGCGATCCGATCGGCGAGCGGATCATCGTCCACGGCCGGGTGCTCGACGAGAGCGGACGCGGCGTGCCGAACACGCTGGTCGAGATCTGGCAGGCCAATGCGGGCGGCCGCTACCGGCACAAGAAGGACACCTATCTGGCGCCGATCGACCCGAATTTCGGCGGCTGCGGCCGGACCCTGACCGACGAGAACGGCTTCTACTTCTTCCGCACCGTCAAGCCCGGCGCCTATCCGTGGCGCAACTACGTCAACAGCTGGCGGCCGGCGCATATCCATGTTTCGGTCTTCGGGACGAGCTTCGTGCAGCGGCTGATCACCCAGATGTATTTCGAGGGCGATCCGCTGATCAAGGTCTGCCCGATCGTCAACACCATTCCGGACCCGCAGGCCATCGACCAGCTGATCGCGCCGCTCGACATGAATGCCGCGATCCCGCTCGACTGCCTCGCCTACAAGTTCGACATCGTGCTCCGGGGCCGTCGCTCGACGCTCTTCGAGAACCGGCTGGAGGGCAATTGAGCCATGCCGCAACCGCTTGATTACCTGAGAGAAACCGCCTCGCAGACGGCCGGCCCCTATGTCCATATCGGGCTTGCGCCGGGCGCCGCCGGCTTCCAGATCTTCCGCCGCGAGCTGGGCTGGGACATTGCCGGGCCGAACGCGCCGGGCGAGCGCATCCGGGTCGAGGGCATCGTCATCGACGGCACCGGCTCGCCGGTCAAGGACGTCTTGTTGGAAGTCTGGCAGGCGGATGCCAACGGCGTCCACGCCCATCCGGAGGACCAGCGGCGCGACCAGGCCGCCGAGGGATTCCGCGGCTGGGGCCGGGTGATCACCGACTTCGACACCGGCCTGTGGGCCTTCGACACCGTCAAGCCGGGGCCGGTCCCGGGGCGCAACGGCAGCCGTCAGGCGCCGCATATCTCGCTCTGGATCGTCGCCCGCGGCATCAATATCGGTCTCCACACGCGGCTCTATTTCGACGACGAGGCGGAGGCCAATGCGGCCGATCCGGTCCTGAACATGATCGAGCATGTCAACCGCCGGCCGACCCTGATCGCCCAGCGCTCGATGCGGGACGGCAGCCCGGTCTACCGCTTCGACATCCGCCTGCAGGGCGACAACGAGACCGTCTTCTTCGACCTCTGAGGGTACGATGTCCAATCCGTGCATCATCTGCGTGGCGATCACCGGCAGCCTGCCGACCAAGGACAACAATCCGGCGGTTCCGATCACGGTCGCCGAGCAGATCGAAAGTACTCACGAAGCTTTCGAGGCCGGCGCCAGCATCGCGCATTGCCACGTCCGCGACGACGACGGCAAGCCGACCTCCGACCCGGAGCGGTTCGCCCGGCTGAAGGAGGGGCTCGAGAAGCACTGTCCCGGCATGATCGTGCAGCTGTCGACCGGCGGCCGTTCGGGCGCCGGCAAGGCGCGCGGCGGCATGCTGCCGCTCCGGCCCGACATGGCCTCGCTGTCGGTCGGCTCGAACAACTTCCCGACCCGGGTCTACGAGAATCCGCCCGACCTGGTCGACTGGCTCGCCTCCGAGATGCTCGCCTACGACATCAAGCCGGAGATCGAGGCCTTCGATCTCTCGCATATCGTGCAGGCGACCCGCATGGCGGCGGACGGCCGGCTGAAGGGTCCGCTCTATGTCCAGTTCGTCATGGGTGTGAAGAATGCCATGCCGGCCGACGAGCCGATCTTCGATTTCTATGTCGAGACCTTGAAGCGGCTGGCGCCGGACGCCGAGTGGTGCGCAGCCGGGATCGGGCCGAACCAGATCCTGATCAACGAATGGTCGATCGCCAAGGGCGGCCATACCCGCACCGGCATGGAGGACAATGTCCGCCTCGACCGCGACCGCCTCGCCCCGTCGAACGCCGCGCTGGTCCGGCGGGCCGTGGAGATCTGCGAGCGCCATGCCCGCCCGGTCGCGACCTGGCGCCAGGCCCGCTCGATCCTGGGCCTGCGCCCCGTCGCGGCCTGAAGCCCCGACACGCGACGGCGCCGGATTGCAATTTTCCTGGCGCCGTTACCCGGCATTTCGAAGCCCTTGCCGGCCGATCCGGTCCGATGCCTAAAGCTCCGGCCTGACCGTCCCGCCCGAGGCCGCCGCCGCGCTGACCGCCAGGGTGGCGGCGAGGGTGCGGGCGGCCGAGCGGGCATCGACCAGCGGCTTGTCCTCGCCGCGGACGACGGCGGCAAAATGCTTCAACTGCAGGACGAGCGGATCGGCCTCCGGGGCGACCAGGCGGGTCGCGGCGATCGGATGGAACCAGTGCGGCGCGCCCTCGTGGCGCCAGAGTTCCAGGCGCGGCACCGACAGGGCGGCTTCGGTGCCGGCGATCAGGTAGCAGGCCTCGCCGGTCGCCGGATAGGCCTTGTTCTCGCCCGAGGTCAGTTCCCAGCTCCACGGCCCGACCGCGGTGTCGGAGAGCGCCAGCGTGCCGAGCGCGCCGCTCGCGAAGGTGAACAGCACCGCGGCGGTATCCTCGACCGCGAAACCGCGCGTGGCGCTGGAGGCGACCGCCTGGACGGCGACGATGTCGCCGCAGAGCGCGCGCAGATCGTCGACGACATGCACCAGATTGATCAGGATCGGCCCGCCGCCGGGCTCGCGCCGCCAGGCGCCGGCGCCGTCGAAATAGCCGCTGTCCGGCTTGCGCAGCCAGGACATCCCGTTGACGGCGACGATGCGACCGAGCTGGCCGGAGGCGACGATGGCGCGGGCGCGCGCCGCGATCGGGCTGTGGCGGCGGTGATGGCCGACCAGGACCGGCACGCCGGTCCGCTCGGACGCCTCGGCGAGTTCGACCGCGCCCGCGACCGTCTCGGCGATCGGTTTCTCGACCAGCACCGGCACGCTGGCCGCGATCGCCGCCAGGCCGCCGGCGACATGGAGCTGGTTGGGGGTCGCCAGAATGACGCCGTCCGGGCGGGCGCCGTCGAGGCCCCGTTCCAGCGTCTCGAACCACGGCACGCCGAGCGCGGCGGCATGGTCCCGGGCGCCCGGCGAGGGATCGGCGATGCCGGCCAGCCCGGTGTCCGGATCGGCCAGGATGCGGCCGATATGGGCGCGGCCGATCAGCCCGGCGCCGGCGACGAGGATGCGGACCGGCGGGCGGCCGGACGGGCGTGCGGTCATCGGGTCTCGGTTCCTGTTCCTGTCCCGGGCCTTGTCCAGTTCGCGTCCCGGCAGGCGCCCTGCCGGGCGCCCGGTCAGCGCGCCGGCATGCCGGTCGGCCGGGCGGTGCGGCGCTGGGCGGCGGTGCGGAAGGGCGCGTTGGGGGCGCCGTAGCCGGTATAGTCGCCGCGCCGCTCGACGATCTCGAAGAACAGGCCCTCGCCGAAGGCGCGCCCGTAGAGCTGGAAGAATTCCCCGCCCCGGTCGCGGTCATACATGATCCGGCCGGCCTTCAGCCGCGCCAGCAGGTCCGGGTCGAGGCCGAAACGGGCGTCGAGGTCGTCATAGTAGTTCGGCCCGATGTCGAGCACCGGGAAGCCGCGTTCGGCCAGTGCGGCGGCGGTGGCGAAGATGTCGTCGGTGGCGAAGGCGATGTGCTGCACGGCCGACCCGAAGGTATCGGAGATGAAGCGGCCGGCCTGGGTGCGGCTCGATTCCGCGCCGTTCAGCGTCACCCGCAGCGCGCCGCCGGCGGTCTCGATCGCCTGGCTGCGGACGAGGCCGTCCGGGTCGGCGACATCGACCATCGGCGCCTTCGCGGCCTCGAAGATCGCGGTGTAGAACAGGGCCCAGCTGAGCATCTCGGCATAGATCATGGTCTGGCCGATATGGTCGACGCGGGTCAGGCCGGCGCCGGCCAGCGGACCGGGCCGGTCTAGGCGGAAATCGACCTCCCAGAGCCGGCCGAGATCGGATTTCGGATCGACGAAGCGCAGCACGCTGCCGCCGACGCCGCGGATCGCCGGGATCTGCAATTCGCCGGGCGCGGTCGCCTGCTCGAACAGGTCGGTGCCGAGCGCGCGGGCGCGGGCGAGCGTCGCCGGGGCGTCGTCGACCCGGACCGCGATGTCGCTGACCGTGGTGCCGTGGGTGACGAAGGCGCTGCGCGCGAAGCCGGTCTGCTCGGTATTGAGCAGGATGTTGATCGCACCCTGGCGCCAGAGCGTCACCGCCTTGGAGACGTGCCGGCCGGCCGGCTCGAAGCCGAGCGCGGTCAGGATGGTCTCCAGCCGTCCGGCATCCTCGCCGCCGGAGGCGAATTCGATGAACTCGATCGCCTGCGCATGGGCGCGCGGCGGCAGGGCCGGAAGGTCGGCGACCACGGCCGGCTCGGCCTGGCGGACGCGGTCCATCAGATGGACGAGCGAGCGCCGGCCGTCGGCGGCGATCAGGCGCGGCAGGGCGGCGCGGTACTGGTCGTTGAAGATCTCCAGGCTGATCGGGCCGCGATAGCCGGTCGCCATGACGGCGCGCATGAAGCCGGTCACGTCGAGGTCGCCCTCGCCCGGCATGTTGCGGAAATGGCGCGACCAGTAGAGCAGGTCCATCGGGATGGCCGGGGCGTCGGCCAGCTGGATGAAGAAGATCTTGTCGCCCGGAATGCGCCGGATGGTGTCGGGCGGGATCTTGCGGCCGAGCGAATGGAAGCTGTCGAGGATCAGGCCGACATTCGGATGGTCGGCGCGGCGCACGATCTCCCAGGCGTCGCGATGGTCGTCGACATAGCGGCCCCAGCACAGCGCCTCGAAACCGATGCGCAGGCCGCGCCGGGCGGCACGCTCGCCGAGCTCGTGGAAATCGGCCGCGGCCCGGTCGATCCCGCCGAGCGCTTCCGGGTGGACGGAGGAACAGACCAGCACCAGGTCGGTGCCGAGCTCCTGCATCAGGTCGAACTTGCGCTCGGCGCGGGCGAAGGCGCGCGTGCGCAGGGGCTCGGGAAGGCCTTCGAAATCGCGGAACGGCTGGAACAGCATGATTTCCAGCCCGTGGTCGCGCACCATGGCGCCGACCTCGCGCGGGGAGGCGTCGGTGGCGATGAAATCCTGCTCGAAGATCTCGATGCCGTCGAAGCCGGCGCTCTGGATCGCCTTGAGCTTGTCCCGGAAGTCGCCCGAAATCGAGACCGTGGCGATGGATGTCTTCATCGGGTCGCTCCCGTACGCCGAAACCGATTCGCTGCCAAAGGCATAGCGGTCTCAGGCGGCCGTTTCCAGGCTGCCGCCGAGGAACAGCTGCCCGACGCGCGGATCGTTGAGGATTTGTCCGGCGGTATCGAACATCCGGGTCTGGCCGAGTTCGAGCACCAGGCCGTAGTCGGACATCTGCAGGGCCGAACGGGCATTCTGCTCGATCATCAGGATCGAGACGCCCTTGGCGCGCAGTTCCAGGAGGATGCCGAAGGTCTCCTCGACCATCTTCGGCGACAGGCCGATGGAGGGCTCGTCGATCAGCACCAGCTTGGGATCGAGCAGGAGGCCGCGCACGATCTCCAACTGCTTCTGCTCGCCGCCCGAAAGCGTCGAGGCCTGCTGGTCGCGCTTGCGGCGCAGGACGGGGAAGCGGTCGAGTGCCGCCTCGATGCGCGCCGGCATGTCGGTGACGCCGCGGCCGGCCGCGATGGTGCCGAACTCGATATTGTGGAACACGGACAGTTCCGGGAAGATGTTGCGGCCCTGCGGCACGTAGCAGATGCCGGCTTCCAGCAGTTTGCGCGGGGTCCAGTTGGTCACGTCGCGGCCGTCGAAGGCGATGCGGCCCTCACGCGCCGGCAACAGGCCGAAGATCGTCTTGAAGACCGTCGACTTGCCGGCGCCGTTCGGGCCGATCACGGTGGTGATCGAGCCGCGCGGCACCGAGAACGTGGTGCCGTTCAGGATGGTGGTCTTGCCGTAGCCGGAGACGACGGCGTCGAGCGTCAGGATCGGGTCGGCGGGCGGGAGCGTGGCGGTCATCGGCGTCAATGTCCCAATCAATGGCCCAGATAGGCGTCGACGACCGCCGGATTGGCGCGCACCTCGGCCGGCGTGCCGGTGGCGAGCACGCGGCCCTCGGCCATCACCAGCACCCGCGAGCACAGGCTCATGACGAAGTCCATGTTGTGCTCGATGACCACGAAGGTCGCCTTGAGCTCGGCATTGATCGCCCTCAGGCGCTCCTTCAGGCTGGCCAGCATGGTCAGGTTGACGCCGCCGGCGGGCTCGTCGAGCAGCACCAGACGCGGACCGGCCATGAAGGCCATGGCGGCGTCGAGCAGCTTCTGCTGGCCGTAGGACAGGCCGCCGGCCTTCTCGTCGGCGAGATGTTCGAGGCGGAAGAAGGCGATCATGCGGTTCGCCTGGGCGGTCAGGCCGGCATCGCGGGCGCCGAACAGGCGCGAGACCATGCTGCCCTGGTGCTCCTGGCCGGCCAGGATCAGGTTCTCACGCACGCTCAGCTGCGGAAAGACCTGCAGGAGCTGGAAGGTGCGCGACACGCCAAGCCGGTTGAGCGCCGCCGGATAGAGGCCGGTGACCGGCCGTCCGTCGAGCTTCACCTCGCCGCCGCTCGGCCGCAACTGGCCGAGGATGCAGTTGAACAGCGTGGACTTGCCGCAGCCGTTCGGACCGATGATGCCGAGGATCTCGCCCTCGTCGACATGGAACGACACGCCGTCGACGGCGTGGATGCCGCCGAACTGCTTGCGCAGTTCGGTCACCTCAAGGACCCTGCCCATCCTCTTGTCCCCTCGTGCGACACGCCGGCCGCTTGCGCCGATCTGGCACCAATTGTCGGGCAAGAGCAAGACCCGGCCCGGGTGCCGGCGACCGTCAGGTCAGGTCAGGGCCGGGCAGCGCCGGGCAGGGGCGCGGAAGCGCACGGCCGGGCGAGGGTCAGCGGCAGCGCATGGTGCGCCGATAGTGCGGGCGGCCGTAGTGGTCGTAGTAGGAGAACACCACGCGGGTGACGCAGAACAGGTCGTTGCGGCCGTCGTCATAGATCACCCGGCCGGAATTGCCGTTGACGATCAGCAGCCTGTCCTCGGCGGCGGCCGGATCGGCGTCGATGATCGCACCCGCCTCGAGGTTGTTGGCCTGCACCACGACCTCGGCGCGGGCGGCGCCGGCACCGAGAGCGAGGGCCAGAAGGGCGAGGGCTGCGGTCGTGCGGAGGGTCATGGCGGGCTCCTGTCGGATCGGGGCTGTGACGCTGAGCCGTGCGGCTCGGTGACGCCGACGATGCCGGCATCGGGCCGCAATGGACAGGGGCCTGCCCGGCAATCCGTTGGGAGGTATCGAATTCGGTTGGTCGCCGAAGCCATCAAAACGTTTGCGCCGGTATATGCGGAGTATATGTCCCGCCATGCCGGCCATGTTCCATTTCGGGATCAGTAAAATATGCTTTCCGGACGGAGCCCGGTTGTTACGCCTTGTTAGGTACCTGCACTATCTGCTCTGATCAAATTCAGATTTTAAGATACTCGTTAGACTCCACGCGCCAATATGGTGTCGATCAGGCGACGAGCCATCCGACGCCCGGACGAGGCCGGTACCCGCAGTCTATCCGGGCGGCGGCCGCACGTGCCGGCCGTTCGGCGTGAGCGGCCGACGGCCCCGCATCCGGGGTCTCGGGGGCGGCGCCACTCGGGACGGGTCGACCGCGGACGGCAAGGCGGGAGCAGGCAGGAGCGAAAGATGTTGGCGAAACGCATGTTTGGCGACCCGAAGGTTGCAAGCCTCCCGGTCCGTCCCGCGCCTCCCGATCGGGCCGGCGACGGCGCCGATCCGGCCCAGACCGTCAAGGACAAGCTGCGCGTCGCCGTCGTCGACGACAACCAGACCAACTGCGTCCTGCTCAGTCACATGATCCGGCGCCTGGACGCCTTCCAGATCGAGACCTTCAACAGCCCGTTCGATGCCGCCGAGGCGTTCCGGAACAACAAGATCGACATCGGCATCATCGACCATCAGATGCCCGGCATGACCGGGACCGAGCTGATCCGGCACATCCGCGCCATGGACTGTTGCGCCGACCTGCCGCTGGTCATGGTGACGACCTTCGATCAGGACGACGTGCGGCTGGAGGCGCTGCAGGCCGGCGCGACCGACTTCCTGTCGAAGCCCGTCAACGCGGTCGAGTTCCGTGCCCGCTTCGCCAATATCGTCACCATCCGGCGCGCCCAGATCGCCCTGCAGGAGCGCGCGGACCGGCTCGCCCTCGAGGTCGAGGCGGCGACGCGGGATCTGTGCGAGCTGGAGGCCGAGGTGATCTTCCGGCTGTCGCGCGCCGCCGAGCAGCGCGACGGCAATACCGGCCAGCATACGCTGCGCGTCGCCGCCTATGCGCGCGAGATCGCCCGACGGCTCGGCTGCCCGAACTCCTTCTGCCAGGACGTGTTCCTGGCGGCGCCGATGCACGACATCGGCAAGATCGCGATCCCGGACGCCATCCTGCAGAAGCGCGGCCCGCTGACCGAGGCCGAACGGCTGGTCATCGAGAGCCATACCACCATCGGCAGCGCCATCCTGGACGGCAGTTCCCGGCCGGTCATCGCGCTTGCCGCGGAGATCGCCGCGGCCCATCACGAGCGCTGGGACGGCACCGGCTATCCGCAGGGGCTCGCCGGCGCCGACATTCCGCTCGGTGCCCGGATCGTCGCCGTGGCCGACGTGTTCGACGCCCTGACCACGCCGCGACCCTACAAGGCCGCCTGGGCGCCGTACGACGCGCTCGAATATCTGGTGCGCGGCAGCGGGCAGCATTTCGATCCCGCCTGCGTCGACGCCCTGGTGGCCGGCTTCGCCGCCATCCTGACCATTCTCGCCGATCATGTGGATCCGTGCCCGCCGGAAGCTGGCGCCGCATTCGATCCTGCCATCTGACTGCAACGTCAAACCGAAGAGAGGAGCCCGCTCGATGGGCGCAAAATCCATGATCCGCTTCCTGATTGCCGGCTTTCTGGCCGTCGGGCTGACCGGTCCGGTCTCGGCGCTGGACAAGCCGAAGGGGAAGGTCGTCCTGACGGTCACCGGCAAGATCACCGAAACCAACGGCAGTGCCGGCGCCGAATTCGATCTCGCCATGCTGGACGCGCTGCCGGGACGCACGGCCCGGATGAAGACGCCCTGGACGGAGGGAGAAACCACCTTCTCGGGACCGCTGTGCCGTGCGATCCTGGCGGCCGCCGGTGCGAACGGGACGGCGCCGATCGTCGTCAGGGCTCTGAACGACTATGCGGCCGATGTCCCGCTGGAGGACTGCAAGAGCCTGGACATGATCCTGGCCACCAAGATCAACGGCGAACCGATCCCGGTGCGCGCCAAGGGACCGCTCTTCGTGATCTATCCGTTCGACAAGGATGCGTCGCTCTACAACGAGAAATATTTCGCCCGTTCGGTCTGGCAGGTGAAGTCCATCGAAGTCCGCTAACGGCGCTTCCGGGAGAGAGGAATTGACCGGCAGTCGCAGCTTCAGGGCATTCACACCGTTTCTGGTCCTCGGCGCGATCGCCTTCGCGTTCCTGGTCACGGTCGTGCTGATCTTCGGAGCCCTGGACGACCGCGAGGATCAGGTCCGGCAGAGCGCGCGCGAGGACGCGCTCTGGGCGATCTACCAGTTCGATCGCGAGACCGCGAAATTCGCGGCGGCGCTGGACGGCGCGGTCGCGGCGGATCGGATCGACCAGGCGGCGTTGGAGGCGCTGGCCCTGCGCTACGACATCCTGTTCAGCCGGATCGAGTTCCTCAACAACGGCAACTTCGCGCTCGAATTCCGCAAGCTCGACCGGTTGAACACCGAGTTCGAACGCGCCTGGTCGGCGGTGCAATCGGCCCGCACCCTGTTCGACCGGATCGAGGCCGGCTATGTCCCGACCGTCTACGAACTGCGCCCCTTCCTGATCGTCTTCACGGATCTGCGCCGTTCCACCGAGGATCTGCTCACCTTCGCCAATGCGCGCGTCAACGAGATGCGCGCGGATTTCCGCGATGGCACCAGCCGCCTCTACCGATCGCTCGGCTTCGCCATCCTGTGCCTGACCCTCGCCATGGTCGGCATCGTCGCGCTGCTGGTCCGCCAGATCCGCGCCGCCTTGCGGTCGCGCGCCGAGATCGCCGCCCTGGTCGCCTCGCTGGAGGAGGCGGCAACGGCGGCGGAGGCCGGCAACCGCGCCAAGTCCGCCTTTCTGGCCACCATCGGTCACGAGATCCGGACCCCGCTCAACGGGGTGCTCGGCATGGCGGCGGCGCTGGCGGAGACCCGCCTCGACAAGGACCAGACCGCCTGCCTGGCGGCGATCGACGATTGCGGCCGGACGCTGGTCGAGATGATCGATTCGATGCTCGACTTCGCCAAGTTCGAGGCCGGCGAGATCCCGGTCAGCCCGATCGATTTCGAGCTGGCGCCGCTGATCCGCTCGTCCGTTTCGGTGATCGAGGCGCGGGCGCGGCAGCGGCACAACGCGATCTCCGTCTCGCTCGCCGCCGAGGTCCCCGAGCGCCTGCACGCCGATCCGAGCCGCCTGCGCCAGGTGCTCGTCAACGTGCTCGGCAACGCGGTCAAGTTCACCGAGAACGGGATCATCCGTCTGTCGGTGGTATCCGTCGGCCGGGATCGGCTGCGCTTCGCCGTCGAGGACACCGGCATCGGCATCGCGCCCGAGGCGCATCATCGCATCTTCAAGGAGTTCAGCCAGGTCGACAGCTCGATCAGCCGCAAGTTCGGCGGCACCGGCCTCGGCCTGTCGATCTGCAAGCGGATCGTCGAGCGGCTCGGCGGCGAGATCGGCTTCGAGAGCGAGCCGGGCCGTGGGTCGATCTTCTGGTTCGAACTGCCCTGGCAGGCGGCGCAGACCGCCTCGGCGACCGGTCCGGCCGCACTCGTCGACGATGCGCCGGTCGCCGCGAGCCTGCGCATCCTGGTGGTCGAGGACAACCGGGTCAATCAGGACGTGATCCGGCGCTTCCTGATGCGGCTCGGCCACTCGGTGGCGCTCGCCGACGACGGGCGGAGCGGTGTCGCCGCCGCGGAGGCCGAGCGCTTCGATCTGATCCTGATGGACATGCACATGCCGGGCATGGACGGCTTGGCGGCGACGACCGCGATCCGCGCCGGAACCGGCATCAATTCTCGGACCCCGATCGTGGCGGTGACCGCCAACGCCTCCGACCAGGACCGGCTGGCCTGCACCCGCGCCGGCATGAACGGCTTCCTGTCGAAGCCGGTCGGGCTCGAACAGCTGCGCGCGATGCTGTCCGAATTCGCCCCGCAGGCGTCCCTGCCGGGCGGCCCGGCGCCCGAGCCGGCCGCGGACGCCGCCGCAGCCTCCGATGCCGAGCGCGCCGGTGCCCGGACGGACGCCGCCGCCGTGCGGCCGACCGCGTCCGACCCGGCCGCCCGGCTCGCCAGCCAGGACCCGGACCGGCGTCAGGAGCTGGTCGAGGCGATCGGCGAGGACAGCGTCGGCGAGCTGGTCGAGAGCTTCGCCGACGATCTCGGCGGGCTGGTCGCCGCGCTGGAAGCGGCCGTGGCGGCGGCCGATCCGACCGCGATCGACCATGTCCTGCACACCATCGCGGGCGCCGCCGCCAATGTCGGCTTCACCGCCCTGGCCGAGCATGCGCGCATGATGCGCGGCGATCCCGCATCGGCGACGGCGGAGCCCTTCGCCGCCGCCCTCGGCCTGCTCGCCGAAGGCCGCCGCCGCGCCGCCTGAGCGCTCTCGACGGCGCGGGCCGGGCGGGCGATGATGCCGCCTTCCCGAGGGGGCCGGCCGATCCGATGTCCGCTGCCGATGCTTCGCCACTGATCGCCGCCCTGTCGGCGCAGCCGCTCTTCGCCGGCGCCTCGGCCGACGATCTCGCTGCGGCCGCCCGGCTGTTCCGGCGCCATCGCTACGGCCGCGACGAACTCGTCTTCGCGCGCGGCGATCCGGGCGAGTATCTGATCCTGATCGAGGCCGGCCGCATCCGGCTGTCGGTGATGGCCGCCGACGGCCGCGAACTGTCGCTGCGCATCGCCGGGCCGGGCGCCATCGTCGGCGAGATCGCCGTGCTCGACGGCGGTTCGCGCAGCGCCGATGCGACCGCGCTCGACGCGGTTTCGGCGCAGATCCTGTCGCGCGGCGATTTCGAGCGCCTGTTCGAGACCCGCCCGGGCTTCGCCCGCGGCGTCGTGCGCATGCTGTGCGGGCGGCTGCGCGACACCACCGACCAGCTCGAATCGATCGCCCTCTACCGGATCGAGGCGCGCCTGGCCCGGCTGTTCCTCGGGCTCCTGCGCCAGTCCCACGATCTCGACACCGCCCGCTCGGCGACCCTGCGCCTGGACATCAACCAGACCCATCTCGCCGAAATCGTCGGGGCGAGCCGGCCGAAGGTCAACCGTGCCCTGATCGACCTGGAGGCGGCCGGCGCGATCCGCCGCAACGACGGCGAGATCCTGTGCCGGATCGAGGCGCTGACCGGGATCGCCGAGGCGGAGGATGGAGGCCTGTGATGCGCGCCCCGGCCATCGCCCGACCGAGGCCGGTCCGATGACGGCGGCACCGTGAGGATCGGGCCGCGGGGCCGCGCCGCAACCGCCGGGCTGGCGGCGGGCATCGCCGTGCTGGTGTCGTGGTCGGTCTGGCCCCAGGCGGTCGAGGACGGGCTGTCGACCCCGGCGATCGATGCGCTCTACACGGCCTTTCCGGGCCCGGTGACGCCCGGCGTCGTGGTCGTCGACATCGACCGGGCGAGCTTCGGCCGCCTCGGTCCCTGGCCCTGGCCGCGCGACCGCCTGGCGGCATTGGTCGAGCGGATCGCCGAGGCCGCGCCGCGGGCGCTGGCGATCGACATCCTGCTGTCCGAACCGGACCGCCGATCCCCCGCCGCGCTCGCCCGCGCGCTCGGCGCCGCCACCGGTCGCGACGATCTCGCCCGGCTGGCCGAGGGCCTGCCCGATCCGGATGCCAGCCTGGCCGCGGCGATCGCGCGCGTGCCGACCGTGCTCGGCCTGGTCGCCGCGGCAGAGCCCGGCGGGGCGACGGCCGGACCGCCGATCGTGATCGCCCGTCAGGCGGCGGTCGGCTCGGTCTGGACGGAGCCCGGCGTCGAGGGACCGCTCGCGGTCCTTGCCGCCGGCGCGGCCGGGATCGGCGTCCTGTCGCTGACCGGCGACGAGGCGGACGGGGTGGTGCGCGGCGTGCCGCTGCTCGCGGTCTTCGGCGGACGCGCCTATGCGGGCCTTGCCGCCGAGGCGGCCCGGGTCGCCGAGGGCGCCCGCTCGCATCTCGTCGCCGGCAGCCCGGCCCAGATGGCGATCGGAAGCCGGCGGGTTCCGGTCTCGGCGCGCGGGACGATGGCGCTGCGGCCGACCGACCGGACCGGCCAGGCGGCGACCACGATCTCGGCGGCCGATCTGTTCGATCCCGACCCGGCGCCGGCCCGCGCCCGGCTGGCCGGGGCGATCGTCTTCCTGGGTTCGAGCGCGCCGGAACTCGGCGGCCTCCGGCCGACCCCGGCCGATCCGCTGACGCCGTCGGTGCGCATCCAGGCCGATGCGGCGGGGCAGATCCTGTCCGGGCGCATCCCGGTCCGCGCCGCGGCGGCCGTCGCCTGGGAACGCGCCGCCGCGCTGCTCGCGGCCGTGCTGGCCGTCATCTTGGCGCTGGTCACCGGACCCTGGTTCGGTGCGGCCGCGATGATCGCCGCCGCCGCCGCCTGGGCCGCCGGCGCCGCCACGGCGACCCTGCAGTTCGACCAGATCGTCGACCCGGTCACGCCGCCGGCGGTCGCCCTGATCGCCTTTGCGGCCACCTCGCTGGCCGCCTTCGCCGAGACCCGGCGCCGGGAGGGTGCGCTGCGGCGGCGCTTCGAGCAGCATCTGGCGCCGGATCTGGTCCGGCGCATCGTCGAGAACCCGGATCTCGTCCGCGTCGAGGGCGAGCTGCGGCCGGTGACGGCGCTGTTCACCGATGTCGAGGGCTTCACCAGCCTGACCGAGCGGGCCGCGCCGCGCGCCCTCGTGGCGCTGCTCGATCGCTATTTCGAGGGCATGACGCAGACCGTCGTCGCCCATGGCGGGCTCGTCGACAAGATCGTCGGCGACGCCGTGCATGCGCTCTTCAACGTGCCGGTCGATCAGCCCGACCACGCCGCCCGGGCGGTCGACTGCGCGGAGGCGCTGGCCGCCTTCGCGGCGCGCTTCGCCCGCGAGCCGGACGCCGCCGCGCTTCAGTTTGGGCGGACCCGGATCGGGCTCGAGACCGGGCCGGCGATCGTCGGCGACGTGGGCGGCGGACGGAAGCTCGATTTCACGGCGCACGGCACGGTGGTCAATTCCGCGGCCCGGCTGGAGGCGGCCAACAAGACATTCGGCTCGACGATCTGCGTCGGACCGGCCCTGGTCGCCGCGCTGCCCGCGCGATCCTGGCGCCCGCTCGGCCGGATCACCCTGCGCGGTCTTTCGGCGCCGACGCTGGTCAGCGAGCCCTGGCCGGACGGCACGCCCGCCGGCCTGATTGCCGGCTATGCGGCCGCCTTCGCGAGGGTCGAGGACGACCCGGCCGGTGCGGCGGCGGCCTTCGCGGTGCTGGCGGCGGACCATCCTGGCGACGCGGTTCTGGCCGGCTGGGCGGCTCGGCTCGGCGCCGGCGGTTCAACAGGCTGACGCGTCGCTCAAAGCACGCTCGCCATGGCCTCCGCGATGCGCGGCGCGCCCCAGCGGGCGACCGGGCTCGGCGGACGGCCGGGCGCCGGGATGTCGGTGCCCTCGCCGGCGCTCAGGAGGCGGGTCACGCCCGCCGCCGCGACCGTGACGGCGCCGCGCTCGACGAAGACGCCGAACACCCCGCGGCTCGGGCCGGCGAAGAAGCGCGTGCCGCGCACCGCGATCACGCCATAGGCCGAGCGCATCTTCACGTCGACCTTGGGCGCCTCCTCGGGCCGGTCGAACAGGGTGGCCCCGTCGGCGAGGTCGAGCACGCCGCCCATGTCGGCGATGAAGCGGTCGATCACCAGCCGGCTGCGGGCGCCGAGGCGCACGGTGGTGGCGAGGCCGAGCTTCATGGCGAGCCGCGCCTCGGTCCCGGTCCAGACCATGTCCTGAAGATAGAGATCGGCCGCGGCCGCAAGGCGCCGCTCGGCCGATCCGCCGCGCGCGAAGGCATCCCCGACCACCTCCTGCACGACGCCGATCCGGCCGGCCGTCGCCGCCGATGCCGGACCGACCAGGGTGGCCGATCCCGGGCCGGCGGCCAGCAGGGCTGCGGCGCCGAGTAGATCGCGCCGCGTCAGGGGCGGCCGCGAAAGGCTGTGCGAAGGATCCATAGGCCGCGTCTCCGTGCCGGTCGCGCCGGTGTCCGAGGCCGCACGGTGGCACCGTCTGCCTGAACGGAAGCTGACCGATGCCTGCACGCCCTGTAGCCTTCGCGCCGTACCGTCTCTTTGGACATGCAAAATATCGAATAAATCTCCAAAAGCATCAAACTGAGACGGCAAATTTCGTCTGCATGCGCAAAATGCCTGCACGATGTATCGGTTTTCAAAAATAGCTGGAGAAAACGAGAACGATCGGCCATGATCTGTCGGCTATTTTGGCTCCGACGGCACTTTAAATGCGCTTTCGGGTGGAGCGGAACTTGCCGTTTTGGCATCATCAGGTAGCGCGATATCTGAAAGAGCAAGAAACAATCCGTTCAATGCAGGTTCAGGTTAAGTTTGCGAAACTGAAAAGCATCGAGACCGCAAGAATGTCCGTGATCGATAAGCGCGATCACAATCTATGAAGTCAATATATGCGGTTTCAAATCGAGAAATTCGATCAAAATATCACCCGAACTGGAGTAATTTCGATGAATAAAATCGTCTTCACGGTCATGATCACTATGTTGGCTGCGTCGGGTTTGAGCGTTCGTGCGAGCGAAATCCTGATCAGCGATGGCGCCATGCGGCAGGACCTTGGGCAGAATACGGGCGGCGAGATCAGCCGGACCGTCAATCGCAAGGTGAGCCCTTCTGGTTTCATCATCTATCATCAGCTGAGCAGTCGCTGGACGCGGCACTATCGCAATTCAAGCAGCCCTGCGCCCCGGTAAACGGATGGGCTCGGCACCGCCAGCCGCCGACCGGTTCCGGCCGGTCGGTGAGGGTGCCGATCGCGACGTGACGGAACCCGGATGCCGGTCGATCGGGACGGACGAGTGCGATCCGTTCCGACCTGCCCGACGGGTGTCGCCGCCGCTCGGACGCCGAATGCTCATTTCCTGCCGAACCGGGCGCAGCCATCGGATATGTCATGCCGAAGATTCCTGGCCGTCTCGCCGTCTTGCCTCTGCTCTCCACGCTGCTTGCCTTGTCGACGCAGACTATCGCGGTGGCCGACCCGGTTCGACAACGCGAATTCATCTTGAACGAGCGGATGATCGAACGCCTCGGAACGCCGGCTGCGCCGCCGGCATGCGAACCGCGCACGGTTGTTGCCGATCTGATTCGACAGATCGGTCCATCGGCTACGGTCTATCCAACTGAAAACTATTACTATTTTAATTTCTTTCAAGATGGGAAATCATACTCCGGAAGCTTGCGATTCACGCCGGGCAAGCGTGAAAAAGGCATTCTCGAGTTCGCTTGCTATGAAACCTATGCCAGTTGGCTCCAGTTCGATCGTGACGCCGACTTCTACGCCGACCTTTCGGAAAAAGATGGAGTCCGGCTGACTCCTCGGGAGCATCTGGACTTCGAGTTGGCCGTGGACGGACATGCCACGGTCTTCAAGCTCAACGATGTCGATCAGACGCCGAATCCGGCCAACCTGACCTCCGGCGAACGCTTCGCCGGCCGGGTCTTCGATGAATCCGGCTTGCGGTTCGATCTGATCTACATTCCGGACAGAAAGGTTTTCTTCTTCGTTCTCGACACTCGAACGCCGGTCGCCGAGACATTTGTAACGGTGAGCGAGAATGTTCATCTCGGCCGGCGGACTGGCTTTGTCTTCTACGAAGACAAAATTCAAAAACGGCATATCCTGATCGCGGTCAATTCCGAGGAAACATACAAGAACAGCTGGCTCGACGGACCGTTCGACCAGCTTCCTGAGAACTATTATGAAACCAACGGTTTCTGGAACTATGTCTATGACGCCTATCCGGACCTCAAGGGACGCCTGACCGCGAACGGCACCTTCCTGGACAACGGCAGCATCTTTGCGATGATGCCGTATCGCGTCTACCTTTCGCAGGCGGGTCTTGCCTTCATCAAAACCTGCCAGGAAAGCAACGCCGACCGGACCGACCTTCTGGTCTGCTTGACGAACGGGCACGACAAGTAGCGCGGCCGCCGGCGTCGCAGCACCCGTGTGGCCGGGTTCCGTCCGCCGACCGCCGCCTCATGCCAACGGCCCAGGATGCTGACGCATCGGGCCGTTGAAGTAACGCGAATTTCTCATCTGCATCAGGGGCATGAGAAATTCGCCTATCGAATACCGACGATCATTTCATGACCGCCGCCTCACAGGCCCCAGCGCAGGGCGGCGGTGTGGACGCGGGCATCCCACAGGCGGGCCATCTCGTCATCGAGCCGGGTGACCGTCAGCGAGCAGCCGGCCATGTCGAGCGAGGTGACGTAGTTGCCGACCGCCGAGCGGGCGATGCGCAGGCCGTGCCTGTCCAGCAGGCGGGCGGCGTTGTCGAACATCAGGTAGAGTTCCATGGCCGGCGTGCCGCCGAAGCCGTTGACCAGCAGGAGCACGTCGGAGCCGCCCGCCGCACCGAAATCCTTGACGATGGCGCCGATCATCTCTTCGGCGATGTCGGCGGCCGGGGCCAGTTTGACGCGGCGGCGGCCGGGTTCGCCATGGATGCCGACGCCCATCTCCATCTCGTCCTCGCCGAGCGCGAAGGTCGGCTTGCCGGCGGCCGGCACGGTGCAACTGGTCAGCGCCACGCCCATCGAGCGGGTCGCCTGGTTGACGCGGTCGCCGAGCGCCTTGCAGGCGTCGAGATCGTAGCCGGCCTCGGCGGCGGCGCCGACGATCTTCTCGACCACCATGGTGCCGGCGACGCCGCGCCGGCCGGTCGACCAGGTCGAGCTCTCCACCGCCACGTCGTCGTCGGTCAGGATGCGGGCGACCGGGCCGGACGCCATTTCGGCGGCCATCTCGAAATTCATCACATCGCCCTCGTAGTTCTTGACGATGTAGAGGATGCCGGCGCCGCCATCGACGGCTTCCGCCGCGGCGAGCATCTGGTCCGGGGTCGGCGATGTGAAGACCTGGCCGGGGCAGGCGGCGTCGAGCATGCCCTGGCCGACGAAGCCGGCATGCAGCGGCTCGTGGCCGGAGCCGCCGCCGGAAATCAGCGCCACCTTGCCGCGCGCGGGGAAGCGCCGGCGCACGAACTTGCCCTCGTCGCCGAGCGTCACGATGTCGGCATGGGCGCGCACGAAGCCGGCGAGGCTTTCGGACAGGACGGTATCGACGGCGTTGATCAGCTTCTTCATGGACGTCTCCCTGCTGTTCGCGCCGGCCGGGACCTCAATCCTCGACCAGCTTGGCGATGCGTGCGACGAGATCGTGGATCATGTCGTCCATCGCCTTGTTCTTCTTGGCATCTTCGAAATCGGGCAGGCGCAGCGCCAGGGTCCGGTGGCGGCGCGCCTCGGCCGGCCGGCGCGCGCGGCGCGGATGCGCCTCCTCGTAGGCGGCCAGGAAGCGGGCGCGCTCGGCCGCCGAGAAATGGCAGATCTCCAGGATCGTCTCGACATGGGCGACCGGGATCGGCGTCGGATAGGCCGGATTGGCGATCTGGCTGACGAAGCTCGGGTTGCGCTCCAGCGCCTCGGCGAGGCGCCGGCGCATGCCGGACGGGCGCTTTTCGAGCACCTCGCGCAGCACAGCCTTGTAGGCGGCGACCGCCGGATGGCCGTCCGGGCCCGCAGACGGGGACTCCTGCGCGCTCATGGCCGGATGCCGGTCAGGTGTGTCGCCCGGATCGCCGCCTTGGCGCGCGGCACGGCGGCCGCACCCATCGACAGCGCCCGCAGGCCCGCGGCGAGCAGATGCGGGATCGCGGCCGGATCGCCGCCGGCATCGCCGCACAGGCTGACCGGCAGGCCGCGCGCGGCGGCATCGCGCGCGACGGTCTCGATCACGCGCAGCACCGCCGGAGCGAGCGGGTCGGCCAGCGCCGCCACAGCAGCGGAATCGCGGCCGGCGGCCATCAGATATTGGATCAGATCGTTGGAGCCGATCGAGACGAAGTCGGCGGCGAACAGATCGAGCGTCAGCGCCGCCGCCGGCACCTCGACCATCATGCCGAGCTCGAACCGGCCGGGCGGGGTGCCGGCGGCGGCGAGCGCGGCGGCTTCGCGATCGACCAGCGCCTGCACGGCGGCCATCTCGGCCGGCACGGCGACCATCGGGATCATGATCTTGAGCGGCCCATGCGCGGCGGCGCGCAGCAGGGCGCGCAGCTGGATGCGGAAGACGGCCTCGCGGGCGAGCGAGAGGCGCACGCCGCGCAGGCCGAGGAACGGATTGGCCTCGCCGTCGAGCGTGTAGCCCGGGATCGGCTTGTCGCCGCCGGCATCGAGCGTGCGGATGGTCACCGGCCGTCCGTCCGCCCAGGCGAGGATCGCCCGGTAGGCCTCGAACTGCTCGTCCTCGCCGGGCAGGTCGTCGCCGCCGCGGCCATGGAACAGGAACTCGGTGCGCACCAGCCCGATCCCGTCGCAGAGGGCCGGATCGAGCCCGGCGAGATCGCCGGGGCCGCCGATATTGAGCAGCACCTGGACGGGCGTGCCGCAGGCGGTCGCGGCCGGCTCGAAGGCCTGCGCGCCGGCCGCCCGGTCGCGGTCACGTCCGGCCGACCGGCGGATGTCGAAGGCGGCGCGGTCCGCGGCATCGGGGGCGAGATGCAGGGTCCCGGCCTCGGCATCGAGCAGGGCCTCGGTGCCCTCCGGCGCGTCGATCCCGGCCACGCCGACCAGCATCGGAATGCCGCGCGCGCGGGCCAGGATCGCGACATGGCTGGTCAGGCTGCCCTCGGCCAACGCGATGCCCTGGCCGGGACGCCAGTCGATTTCCAGGAAGCGCGACGGGGCGAGGTCGCGCCCGACCAGGATGGCGTCGTCGGCGAGCGCGCCGGCCGCGCCGGCCGCGCCGGCGAGATGCGCCAGGACGCGCGCCTTCAGGTCTTCCAGGTCGCTGCCGCGGGCGCGGAAATAGTCGTCGTCGGAGGCCCGGTAGCCGGCGATCTCGGCATCGAGCTGGGCCGCGAAGGCCGCCTCAGCGCCCAATCCCTCGGCGAGCGCCGCGAAGACCGGCTCGGTCAGGGCGTCGTCCTCCAGCATGGCGAGCTGGAATTCGAGCATCGCGGCGGCCTCCGCGTCGTCGAGGCCGCCGATCAGGCCGGCGAGGTCGGCCGAGGCCGCGGCCAGCGCGGCCTTCAGCGCCGCGGCCTCCTCGTCGGGCGTGCCGACGGCCCGCGCGGCCGCCGCGCCGGACCCGGGCTCCCGCTCCAGCCGCACGATCCGGCCGGCCGCGAAGCCCGGCGCGGCGGTGCGGCCTTGCAGGACCCGGTTCGGCTGCGCGGACGCGGCGGTCATGTCAGGCGCCTTCCTCGACCTCGGCGAAATCGGATTCGACCAGCCGCACCAGCGCCGCGACGGCCGCCTCGGCATCGCCGCCTTCGGCCCGGAAATGCAGCACGGTGTCCTTCGGCGCCTTGGCGGCCATCACCCGGACGATGCTCTTGGCGTCGATCCAGGGTCCGTCCGCGTTGGTGGCCAGTTCGATGCGCGCCCCGAAGCCCTTGGCGACCTTGGTCAGCTTGACCGAGGGCCGGGCATGCAGGCCGACCTCGTGGAACAGGAGAACAGAGGCGTTTGCCTTGGTCATGAACGGGCCTCCTCAACCCGGCGACAGCTCTTCGGCCGTGCGGCGCACCTCGTCGAGGCTCGCGCCGCCCCAGGCCTCGGTGGCGGCCATCACGGCGCCTTCCACCACGGGCGCATTGCAGACGACGATCCGGTCGCGCCGGTCCTCCGGCATCAGTTCGATCGCCATCTCGCTGTTGGTCTCCGCGCCGCCGAGATCGACCAGGATGGCGACGCCCTTGGGCGACCAGGCCGCATCGATCGCCGCCATGATCTTCTCGACCGAGGTGCCGAGCCCGCCGCCGGGATCGCCGCCGGTCCAGGCGAGCGGAACCTCGGTGCCGACCATCTGCCGCACCATGTCGGCCGTTCCCTTCGCCACGTCGGGCGAATGGGAGACGATGACGATGCCGACCTTGTCGCTCATGCCTTGGTCTCCAGCACGTCGAGGACCGCCTCGATCATGATCACCGACGAGCGCGCGCCCGGGTCCATATGGCCGATCGAGCGTTCGCCCAGGAAGGATGCCCGGCCGCGGATCGCCAGCATGGGCACCGTCGCGGCCGCGCTCTTGGACGCGATTTCGCGGATCTCTGCAAGGCTTGCGCCGGATGACAGGGCTGCGGAAACCGGCACCAGCACGTCCAGCATGGTCTTCTGCCCGGTCTCCGACTTGCCGCGCGCCTTGACGGCGTCGATCGCGGCCGCGAAGGCGCGGGCGACGCCGGCGCGGTCCGGCGCGGCGCCGAGTTCCTTGCCGAGCGTCATGAACAGCGTGCCGTAGAGCGGGCCGGAGGCGCCGCCGACCTTCATGACCAGCGTCATGCCGGCGGTCTTCAGCGCCTCGCCGGGTGCCAGCGCGGCGAGTTTGGCGCGGTCGGCGGCCACCGCCTCCATGCCGCGCTTCATGTTGCTGCCGTGGTCGCCGTCGCCGATCGCCGAATCGAGCGCGGTCAGTTCCTCCGCGGCGGCGATGATGCGGGCGGTCACGGTTTCGAACAGGCGGTCCATCGTGTCTTGCATGGGCATGGCCTCAACCGATGCGCCGGCCGGCGGCATCGAAGCAGAGCGGGTCGGCGAGCGTGATGTCGACGGCGGCATCGCGTTCGAGCGCGGTATCGGGATCGACCAGGGCGACCAGCGAATGGCCGTCGAGGGCGATGTGCAGGTGGCTCTGATCGCCGAGATGCTCGACCCACTTGACCCGGCCGCGCGCCTGGCCGTCGGCCGGGGTGACTCGGATATGCTCGGTGCGCGCGCCGACCGTGCGGGTGCCGGCCGCCAGCCGGTTGGCGGGCAGCAGGTCGGCCGGCAGCAGGTTGATGGCGGGCTGGCCGAGCCGCTGGGCGACATAGGTGTCGACCGGCTGCTCGTAGATCTCGCGCGGACTGCCGACCTGCACCAGCCGTCCGCGATCGATCACGCCGATGCGGGTGGCAAGCGTCATGGCCTCGATCTGGTCGTGGGTGACGTAGAGGATCGTGGCGCCGAGATCCACCTGGATTCGCTTCAGCTCCAGCCGGAGGTCGGCGCGCAGCTTGGCGTCGAGCGAGGAGAGCGGCTCGTCCATCAGGTAGACCGACGGGCGGCGCACCAGGGCGCGGCCGATGGCGACGCGCTGCATCTGGCCGCCGGACAGCTGCGTGGCGCGGTTCTTCAGCTTGTCCTCGATCTGCAGCAGACGGGCAAGCTCCCGCACCGTCGTCTCGATCTCGGCCTCGGGCACGCGCCGGGTCGGCGAGCGCAGCGGGAAGGCGAGGTTGTCGTAGACCGAGAGATGCGGGTAGAGCGAATATTGCTGGAACACGAAGGTCACGTCGCGCGCCGCCGGCGGTTCCGCGGTCACGTCGCGGCCGCCGATGGCGATGCGGCCGGCATCGGGCCGCTCCAGCCCGGCGACGAGGCGCAGCGCGGTGGTCTTGCCGGCCCCGGTCGGGCCGAGCAGGACCAGGAATTCGCCGTCCGCGATGGTCAGCGACAGGTCCTCGACCGCGGCAGTGCGGCCGAATCGCTTGGTGACGCCCTCGAGCCTGATCTCAGCCACGGCGATGCCCCTTCGTCTCGGCGGCGACGGTCCAGGCCGTCCGGAGCGCCCGGCCGGTCGCCTTGTCGAACAGCGACAGCTTCTCGGGCCGGAAGGCGAGGCCGACCGGCGCCCCGACGGTGACGGTCTCGGCAGAGGAGAGCCGCGCCCGCACCGTGCCGGCGCCGGTGCGGAGGGTGACGATCTGGGTGGTGCCGAGATATTCGGCGCCGAACACCTCGCCGCGCAGGCCGCCCTCGTCGACCAGTTGGACCTGTTCGGGGCGCACGCCGAGGACCAGATCCGTGGCGGTGGTGCCGTCGAGCACGGCCGGGATGCCGGCGACGGTCTCGCCGACCTGAACGGTGGTCGCGCCCGGCGCGAGCGGGCCGCGGCAGGGGATCAGGTTCATCGGCGGCGAGCCGATGAAGTCGGCCACGAACAGCGTCGCCGGCCGGCCGTAGATCTGCTGCGGGGTGTCGAATTGCTCGATCACGCCTTTGTTCATGACCGCGATCTTGTCGGCCATCGCCATGGCCTCGAGCTGGTCGTGGGTGACGTAGAGCGTGGTCGCGCCGAGCCGGTCGTGCAGCGCGCGCAATTCGGCGATCATGGCCTCGCGCAATTCGGTGTCGAGCGCGCCGAGCGGCTCGTCCATCAGGAAGGCCTTCGGGTTGCGCACGATGGCGCGGCCGAGGGCAACGCGCTGGCGGTCGCCGCCGGACAGGCCGGAGACCGAGCGGTCGAGCAGATGGCCGATGCGCAGCGTGCGCGCCGCCTCCTCGACCCGGGTCTTGATCTCGGGCTTGGCGACGCCCTGGTTGGCGAGCGGATAGGCGATGTTCTTGCGCACGTTCATGTGCGGATAGAGCGCGAACAGCTGGAACACGAAGGCGATGTCGCGCGCCGACGCCCTGAGTTGGGTCACGTCGTCGCCGTCGAGCCGGATCAGGCCGGAGGAGGGCAGTTCCAGCCCGGCGATCATGCGCAGCGTCGTGGTCTTGCCGCAGCCGGACGGCCCGAGCATGACGAAGAACTCGCCGCTCGCGACCGTAAAGCTCGAATTCTTCACGGCGACGAACTCGCCGAAGGACTTGTGCAGGTTTTCGACACGGATCTCGGCCACGGGCGCGCTCCTCAGGCCGGGAATTTCGATCCGACCACGAACAGCACCGTGCCGGCGAGCGTGACCGCGAAGGAATAGGTGTAGAGGGTCAGCGAGAAGGGCTGCATCAGCATGATCACGCCGGCGACGATCAGGGCGGTGGCCAGGCCCTCGGCGAGGCCGCGCGGCGAGAGCCGGCGCCTTTCGGAGCCCGGAGAGGCGAATTCGGGTTCGTTCAGCCGGCTCATTTCCTGACCGCTCCGAAGGTGATGCCGCGCAGGAGGTGCTTTCTCAGGAGCACCGTGAAGACCACGATCGGGACCAGGAAGATCGCCGTTCCGGCCGCGACGGCGGGCCAGTCCTGGCCGCCCTCGCCGATGATAATCGGGATGAAGGGCGGGGCGGTCTGCGCTTCGCCGGAGGTCAGCAGCACCGCGAAGGCATATTCGTTCCAGGCGAAGATCATGCAGAAGATGGCGGTCGCTGCGATGCCGGTGGCGGCCTGCGGCAGCACGACCTTGCGGAAGGCCTGCAGGCGCGTATAGCCGTCGATCATCGCCGCTTCCTCGTATTCGCGCGGGATCTCGTCGATGAAGCCCTTCAGCAGCCAGACGGCGAGCGAGACGTTGACGGCCGTGTAGAGCAGGATCATGCCGAACTTGGTGTCGGACAGGCCGAGCTCGCGATACATCAGGTAGATCGGGATGGCGACCGCGATCGGCGGCATCATGCGCGTCGACAGGATGAAGAAGAGCAGGTCGTCGGCGAGCGGCACCCGGAAGCGCGAGAAGCCGTAGGCCGCCATGGTGCCGAGCGCGACCGCGAAGAAGGTCGAGCCGAAGGCGATCACGACCGAGTTCCAGAAGCGCGGCACGTAGTTGGACGGCCCGGCGACGACCATGTTGCGCGCCCGGGCGATCTGCTCGCAGGTGCCCGAGGCCGGCGGCAGGGACTTGATATAGTCCTCGGTCTGCCGCGAGCGGGTCGTGAACAGGTTGCAGAAGCCTTCCAGCGACGGCGTGAACACGATCTTGGGCGGATAGGAGATCGAATCCGGCGGCGTCTTCAGCGCCGTCAGGAAGATCCAGACCAGCGGCAGCATGGTGATCAGCGCATAGGCGATGACCAGGCTGCCGGCGATGGCCTTGGTGCGGCCCGTGGGCTCGACGACGGAATGGGCGGACGTGCTCATCGGCTCTTCACCCGGTTGAGCGCCTTCACGTAGATGTTGGCGAGGCCGAAGACGGTGACGAAGAGAATGATCGCGAAGGCGGAGGAATAGCCGGTGCGCCATTTCTCGAAGGCTTCGCGCTTCAACGTGATCGAGGCGACCTCGGTGGTCGAGCCGGGCCCGCCGGAGGTCAGCAGGTTGACCATGTCGAACATCTTGAAGTTCTCGATGCCCCGGAACAGCACGGCCAGCATGATGAAGGGCAGCGCCATGGGCAGCGTGATGGTCCAGAACTGGCGCCAGGGCGAGGCGCGGTCGACTTCGGCGGCCTCGTAGATGTAGTCGGGGATCGAGCGCAGGCCGGCCAGGCAGATGAGGATCACGTAGGGGGTCCACATCCAGGTATCGACGATGACGATCGCCCAGGGCGCCAGCGCGACCGAGCCGAGCATCTCGAAGGAGGACGGCGGCACGCCGGTCACGGCCGAGATGCCGTAGTTGAACAGGCCGATCTGCGGCTGGAACAGAAAGCGCCAGAAATTGCCGACCACGGCCGGCGACAGCATCATCGGCACCAGGATCACGGTGGTCCAGAAGCCGTGGCCGCGGAACTTGCGGTCGATCGCCCAGGCGAGCGAGAAGCCGAGCACGGTCTGGATCAGGATCGTCCAGATGACGAAATGCGCCGTCGCCTGCATCGGCTGCCAGACTTCCGGATCGGTCAGGATCGACACGTAGTTGTCGATGCCGACATCGCGGACCGGCGCATTGGTGCGGTTGGCGCGGAAATTGGTGAAGGACAGCCGGATCGTCCAGATCAGCGGGAAGATGTTGATCGCCAGGAGGAGCACGATCGTCGGCGCGATGAAGATCCATGCGATCGCCCGGTCCGACAGGCCGCGGATGTGCCGGGCGAGGGCGGGCGGCGTGGACGCGGCGGCGCGGTCGATGATGGGCGGGCTCACGGTCTCGGATCCATGGCTCTGACGGGGGGCTCTGGTGAGGGCTCTGACGGGAGCTCGGACGAAGGGGTCGGGGCGCGCGCGGCATTCGAAGCGGCTCCGGGCCGCGGCTCCCGTGAGGGCGGATGGGCCGACGCCATCCGACAGCGGTCAGGCTGCGGCCGAGCTGGCTTCGCGGGGCGAGGCGTTGAGCCTGCTCATCGTCGGGCGTGCCGGCGCCATCCTGTCTGGGGCGGGCGGAAGACCGGCGCCGGTCGTGGCATTCCGGCGCTTCCTGGAATTCGGGCTTCCGGAACCGGCCGCACCGGTCCTTGACCCTGCGTACCGGCACGGTCGTACCGGTTCGGTGGCATCCGCCCGCGACTGGGAGCCCGCGGGCGGAGCCTTGGCTTGGACGGCGTCAGAGCTTGCCGTCGTCCTTGAACACCTTGATCCAATCCTTGACCAGGGCGTCGAGGGCTTCCTTGGCGGTGCCCTTGTCGGCGACGACATATTCGTGGATGCGCTTCTGTTCGGCGAGCAGCAGCTGGGCATAGGACGGGTCGGCCCAGAAGTCCTTGACCTCACCCATCGCCGTCAGGAAGTCGGCCGCGAAGGGCGCGGAGGCCTTGAAGTCCGGCGCGTTGAGCACGCCCTTGTGGCAGGTGTAGCCGCCGAGCGCCCACCACTTCTTCTGCACCTCGAGCGAGGCGAACCACTTGATATACTGCAGCGCCTCGTTCTTGTTGGGCGAGTAGCTGACGACCGAGATGCCCTGGCCGCCGAGCTGCGAGGCGTGGACCTTCTCGCCCGGGTTGACGAAGAAGCCGATCTTGGCGCCGCCGACCTTCTCGTCCTTGTAGAGGCCGGGGAAGAAGGCGAACCAGTTCATCTGCATCGCGACCTGGCCGGACTTGAAGGCGTCGAGGCCTTCCTGCATGTAGGCGTCCGTATAGCCCGGCGGCGTGCAGCACTTGTACAGCGCCTTGTAGAATTCGAGACCCTTGACGGCGTCGGCGCTGTTGACGAAGCCTTCCATGCTGTAGGGCTTCTTCGGATCCTGGTACTGGAAGCCGAAGGTATAGAGCGCGTTGGACACGCCCATCGTGATGCCTTCCGAGCCGCGCTCGGTGAAGATCGCGGCGCCGTAGACCTTCTTGCCGTCGATCTCGCGGCCCTGGAAGAATTCGGCGACTTCCTTCAGCTCGGTCTGCGTCTTCGGCGGGGCGAGGTCGCGGTTGTGCTTCTTCTTGAACTCGGCCTGCAGCTCGGGCTTGGCGAACCAGTCCTTGCGGTAGGTCCAGCCGAGCGCGTCGCCCATGGCCGGCAGCGCCCAGTAGTTCGGCGTGCCCTTCGGCCATTCGGCATAGCCGGCGACCGTCGCCGGCATGAAGTCGTCGATCTTGATGCCTTCCTTGGCGAAGAAGTCGTTCAGCTTGACGTAATGGCCGTTCTCGGCCGAACCGCCGATCCACTGGCTGTCGCCGATCAGCAGGTCGCACAGCTTGCCCTTCGAGTTCAGCTCGTTGAGCATGCGGTCGGCGAAGTTGGGCCAGGGCACGAATTCGAACTTCATGCCGACGCCGGACTTGGCGGTGAAATCCTTGGACAGTTCGACCAGAGCGTTGGCCGGGTCCCAGGCGGCCCAGCACAGCGTGATGGTCTTGCCCTGCGCGGCGGCCGGAGCGGCGGTGAGCGCCGTGGCGACGAGGGTCGTGGCCGCCGCGAGGCCGGCCGACGCCAGAATCTTCCTCATGCGATGTCCTCCCATGTTCGCGTGCCACCGCGCTCCGAAACGGCGAGATCAATCGCCGTTGAGCGAGGAAAAGCACCATCCCGTCGCGCTCAAAGCCAAGATGAGCGCGCGAAATCAGCCTGATTGTGCTGGAGGCGATGGGCCTCCTCCCGGATCGTCCCTCTGATGCGGGGACGTTTAGTTGCGTGTTTAGTGAAACTCAAATCACTAAACTTGGCAAGGGGGAGGAGGCCACCTTCCGTCGATTATACCAGAGGGACCCAGGTCCCGCCGGCCGCGGCGCTTTGCACGGCCGCGGCGACGAAGCGGACGCCGGCGAGACCGTCGGCCACATCGGGGAAGATCACCGCCGGATCGGCGGCGGCGCCGCTCTTCCGGGCCGCGAGCGCGTCGGCGATCTCGCGGTAGATGTTGGCGAAGCCCTCGATATAGCCCTCCGGATGGCCGAACGGGACGCGCGTCAGCCGGCCGGCCTCGGGGCCGGCGCCGTCGCCGCCGCGGGTGATGCGGCGCTTCGGCTCGCCGAAGGGCGTGAACCAGAGATAGTTCGGGTCTTCCTGCGACCATTCCAGCCCGCCGCGGCTGCCATAGACGCGCAGGCGCAGGCCGTTCTCGTTGCCGGGCGCGACCTGGCTCGCCCACAGCATGCCGCGCGCGCCGCCGCGGTAGCGGATCAGCACGCCGACATTGTCGTCGAGCCGCCGGCCGGGCACGAAGGTGGTCAGCTCGGCCAGGATCGCCTCCGCCTCCAGGCCGCTGACGAAGCGGGCGAGGTCGTAGGCATGGGTACCGATGTCGCCGACGCAGCCGCCGGCGCCCGAGCGGGCCGGATCGGTGCGCCAGTCGGCCTGCTTCTGGCCGCCCTGCTCGATCGGCTCGGTCAGCCAGGCCTGCGGATACTCGACCTGCACGACCCGGATGTCGCCGATCGCGCCGGCCGCCACCATGGCGCGGGCCTGCCGGATCAGCGGATAGCCGGTATAGTTGTAGGTGACCGCGAACAGCCGTCCGCTGCTCGCGACCAGGCCGGCCAGGGCCTCGGCTTCGGCGACGGTCGCGGTCAGCGGCTTGTCGCAGATCACGTCGAAACCGGCCTCCAGCGCGGCGCGGGCGACCGGATAGTGCATGTGGTTCGGCGTCACGATCGCGACCGCGTCGATGCGGTCGGGCCGGCCGGCCTCGGCGGCCAGCATGTCCTGGTAGGAGGCATAGGCGCGGTCCTCGGCGATGCCGAGTTCCAGCGCCGAGGCGCGCGCCCGTGCCGGATCGGACGACAGCGCGCCGGCGACCAGGACCCAGCGGTCGTCGAGCCGCGCCGCCATGCGGTGGACCGCGCCGATGAAGGCGCCCTGTCCGCCGCCGACCATGCCGAGACGCAGCCGTCCGCCAATCGCGTCGCCACGACCTTCGATGCTCATGGGATGCTCCGTGGTTCAAGGTTCATGGCAACGGCCCAGGATGCGGACGCATCGGGCCCTTCAAGCAGCGCGAATTTCGCATCTGCGACAGCGGCATGAGAAATTCGCGCGACGAAGACCGGCGGTCATGTCCCATGACCGCCGGTCTCTGGATCAGGCGAGGCCGAGCAGGCGGCGGTTGGCCGCCTCGTCGATGCCGGCGGCGGCGAAATCGTCGAAGGCACGCTCGGTGACGCGGATGATGTGGCCGGCGATGAACGGCGCGCCCTCCGCGGCGCCCTGCTCGGGATGCTTCAGGCAGCATTCCCATTCCAGCACCGCCCAGCCCGAATAGCCGTATTGGGCGAGCTTGGAGAAGATGCCGGAGAAGTCGACCTGGCCGTCGCCGAGCGAGCGGAAGCGGCCGGCGCGGTCGATCCAGGGCTGGTAGCCGCCATAGACGCCGACCCGGCCGGACGGGTTGAACTCGGCATCCTTGACGTGGAAGGCGCGGATGCGCTCGTGGTAGATGTCGATGAAGGCGAGATAGTCGAGCTGCTGCAGCACGAAATGCGACGGATCGTAGTTGATCGCGCAGCGCGGATGGTTGCCGACCCGCTCCAGGAACATCTCGAAGGTCGCGCCGTCGTGGATGTCCTCGCCGGGATGGATCTCGTAGCAGACATCGCAGCCGGCCGCGTCGTAGGCGTCGAGGATCGGGCGCCAGCGGCGGGCCAGTTCGTCGAAGGCGGTCTCGACCAGGCCGGCCGGGCGCTGCGGCCAGGGATAGAGAAACGGCCAGGCGAGCGCGCCCGGGAAGGTGACATGCGAGGTCAGGCCGAGATGGGCGGAGGCGCGCGCGGCCTTCATCATCTGGTCGACGGCCCATTCGGTGCGGGCCTTGGGATTGCCGCGCACGGCCGGCGCCGCGAAGCCGTCGAAGGCCTCGTCATAGGCCGGATGCACGGCGACCAGCTGGCCCTGCAGATGGGTCGACAATTCGGTGATGGCGACGCCGGCCTCGGCGCAGATGCCCTTGACCTCGTCGCAATAGGTCTTCGAGGCGGCGGCCTTGTCGAGATCGAACAGGCGGGCGTCCCAGGTCGGAATCTGGATGCCCTCGTAGCCGTAGTCCGCGGCCCAGCGGACGATGGCGGGCAGGCTGTCGAACGGCGCCGCGTCGCCCGCGAACTGGGCGAGAAAGATCGCGGGCCCCTTGATGGAACCGAGCTTGGTCACGGATATCCTCCCACGCGAGAGAGCCGTCTGATGCGGCTCTTGGCGTTCCGGGCGGCTGCTCCAGCCGCCGGAGGCGGAGGACGCGGGCCGATCCCGAAACGGTCGCGGGACGAAGTCTGTCACGATTGGCAGCGGTGCCGCAACTCCCCGATGCGGATCCCTTGCAGGTCGCGGCTCAGCGATCGGCGCGGAAGCGGGCGGCGACGGCGCGGCCGAAGCGGGCGAGCGTGGCGTCGAGCGCGCGGCCCTGGTCGGGGCTCATGCGCACCAGGAAGAGGTCGCGCATCACGAACATGACGAGCAGCGTCAGGCCCCAGGCGATGACCACGTCGGACAGGAAGTGCGCCCCGAAGGCGACCCGGTTGAGCGAGATCGCCACGGTCCAGACCGCCGCCGCCAGAATGGCGGGCAGCCGCCAGCGGCCGGGGGCCAGCACCGCGAAGGCCATGAACAGAACCGCCGTGGACGCCTCGCCCGAGACGAAGGAACAGTTGGCCGCGCACTGGTCGGCCGGAATCCAGGGCGGCGTGAAATGGGCGCTGCCGCCGAAAAGATCGACGTGATTCGGACGGGCCCGGCCCCAATGCTGCTTCAGGATCAGATTGACGAGCAGGAGCGGACCGGCCAGCAGGCTGGCGCCGAGGAACAGCGGACGCCGGATGTCGACCCCTTGGACCCGGTCGGGGCTGGCGATCTTGAGCAGGATCGGCACCAGGGGGGCCAGCGCCAGCACCCAGGTGGCGGCCCGCCCGGCCTCGCGCAGGACCAGGAGCCAGCCGGACTCCTCGGCTGCAAATCCACGACCCGTCTGATAGAAAAGCGCCGTCACGCCGGTATCGACCGCCGGCATGGCATAGAGCAGGACGGAGACGACCAGAGTGGCCAGCAGCGTGACAAGAACCGGCCTGCCGGCCGCCCGCCGCGGTCCGGTCTTCGCCAAATCGATCCTGTGGCCGCCGTCTTCGGCTATCGTCATGCTGGCTCCGCGTGGGCACGCGTGGTCTGGGAGTTAGCGGTTCGATCGACCCGTCCGGCAAGCCTGGCGTCGATCGTGCCGCTGGGAAGGTCGGCCCGGGACCCTATATGAAGAAGGCTGGCGACAGCCTGACGAATTTCACGAAGGCACCGTCCGAAACGGCCATGCGCACTCTCCTGCTGCTTCTGGCGGCCTCGACCGCGGTCCGGCTGCTGCTGGCCGTCCTGATCGATCCCGGCATCGACGAGGCCTATGCGCGCGCCGTCGCGGAACGGCTGGACTGGTCCTATTTCGACCATCCGCCGCTGACCTTCTGGGTCGTCCATGCCGTGCAGGCGATCGCCGGGCCGGCCGCGCCGGACTGGCTGGTGCGGCTGCCCTTCGTGGCCGCCTTCACGGCGACCGGCGCGATCGCCTACCGGCTGGCGGCACGGCTCGGCGGCGCGGCGGCGGGCATCGCCGCGGTCCTGACGCTGACGCTCGCGCCCTTCTTCCTGGTCTCGGCCGGCAGCTGGATCGTGCCGGACGGGCCGATGCTGCTGTTCGCCGGCCTCGCCGCGCTGGTCCTGGCGCGCATCCTGTTCGACGAGGCCGATCCGGGCCGCGCCGACCGGCTCTGGCTGCTGGCCGGCGCCGCCTTCGGGCTGGCGCTGCTGTCGAAGCTGCATGCCGGGCTGATCGGGGTCGGGGCGCTGCTGTTCCTGCTCGGCTCGCCGCGGCATCGGGGCCTGATCGCGACGCGCGGGCCCTGGCTCGCCGCGGCCGTCGCTCTCGCGGTCTTCGCGCCGGTGATCGGCTGGAATGCGGCGCATGGCTGGGTCTCGTTCGGCTTCCAGGGCGGCCGCGGCGTGCCGACGGGCTGGCATCCGGCTGCGGGCGCCCGGCTCCTCGGCGGGCAGGTGCTCTATCTGCTGCCCTGGACCTTCGCGGGCCTCGCCTGGGCGCTCTGGGGCGGGCTCGCGCGGGCCGGCGCGGACACGCCGCAGCGCTTTCTGGCGTCTCTGGCATGGCCCTGTATCGCGCTCATGACGGTCGCGCCGTTCCTGTCCGGCCAGGGCCTGCCGCATTGGGCGATGCCGGGCTGGTTCTTCGCCGTCCCGCTGCTCGGCGCCCGGATCGCGGCGGCCGCTGCGGCCGGATCGCCCTGGCCGCGCCGCGCCGCGCTGGCCTCGGCCGGGCTCCTGGCCCTGGCCGTGGCGGTCGTGACGCTGGCGCCTGTCGTGCAGACCCGCCTGCCGGCGACGTGGCGCCCGGCCGTCGATCGCGCCTTCGCGGAGGCGCTCGCCTGGCGCGGCCTCGACCGGCTGCTCGAACGGGAGGGCCTCTTGCCCGCGAACGGCTTCGCGGTCGCGACCAGCTGGCGGCAGGGCGGGCGGATCGCCGGCGGGCTGGCCGGGCGCATCCCGGTCACGGTCTTCTCGCCCGACCCGCGGGGCTTCGCCTTCCTGGCGCCGGCCGACGCCCAGATCGGCCGCGACGCGGTGGTGATCGGCACCGGGCCGGGCTTCGCCCGCGACCTCGCGCTGATGAACGGCCTGTTCGAGCGGATCGGCCCGATCCGCGACCTGACCCTGGTCCTGCCGGGCGGGGCGGAACTGCCGGTCCGCGCGGCGTCGGCGACCCGGCTGCGCGTGCCCTATCCCTGGCCCTACGGACGGGCCGGCCGGATTGCCGCCGGCCATTCCGGCCCGTAATCCGGACCGCGGCCGAGACCGGGCTTGATCGCCACCGCAACTCGTATGACAAGTCGCCAACCCGACCGCATGCCTCGGAGGAGAAACCGATGGGCCTCATTCACGAAGACCGCCTGTTCCCGGCGGACCCGACCACCCGCGCGATCGCGCGGCGGCTCTACGAGACCGTGAAGGATCTGCCGATCGTCTCTCCGCACGGCCACACCGATCCGCGCTGGTTCGCCGAGAACGAGCCCTTCCCGGATCCGGCCCGGCTGTTCGTCATCCCGGACCACTATGTGACGCGGATGCTCTACAGCCAGGGCGTCCGGCTCGAGGAACTCGGCATCGCCACCCGCGACGGCAGCCCGACCGAGACCGATCCGCGTCGGATCTGGCGGCGCTTTGCCGAGAACTACCATCTGTTCCGCGGCACGCCGTCGCGGATGTGGCTCGACCATTCCTTCGCGACCCTGTTCGGCCTCGAGACCCGGCTCGGCGCCGATACGGCCGATCTCTACTACGACACCATCGCCGACCATCTCGCACGCGACGACTACCGCCCGCGTGCCCTGTTCGAGCGCTTCAGGATCGAGGTCATCGCCACCACCGAGAGCCCGCTCGACCCGCTGACCTGGCACGGCCAGATCCGCGCGTCGGGCTGGTCCGGCCGGGTGATCACGGCCTACCGGCCGGATCCGGTCTGCGATCCCGACTTCGCCGGCTTCCACGACAATGTCCGCCAGCTCGGCGCACTGACCGGCTGCGACACCGGCACCTGGTCGGGCTATCTGGAGGCGCATCGCCGGCGGCGCGCCTTCTTCAAGAGCTTCGGCGCGACCTCGACCGATCACGGCCATCCGACCGCACGCACCGCCGACCTGTCGCGCGCCGACGCCGAGGCGCTGCATGCCCGGGTCATGGCCGGGGCGGTCTCGGCGCAGGACGCGGAACTGTACCGCGCGCAGTGCCTGACCGAGATGGCCGGCATGAGCCTCGAGGACGGTCTGGTCATGCAGATCCATCCGGGCTCCTGGCGCAACCACAACCCGCTGCTGTTCGACCGGTTCGGTCGCGACATGGGCGCCGACATCCCGAGCCGCACCGACTATGTCGGCGCGCTGAAGCCGCTGCTCGACCGCTACGGCAACGAGCCGGCCCTGACCGTGATCGTGTTCACGCTCGACGAGACCACCTATTCGCGCGAGCTCGCCCCGCTCGCCGGGCACTATCCGGCGCTCCGGATCGGGCCGGCCTGGTGGTTCTTCGACAGCCCCGAGGGCATGAAGCGCTACCGCGAACTGGTCACCGAGACGGCGGGATTCTACAATACCGTCGGCTTCAACGACGACACCCGCGCCTTCACGTCGATCCCGGCCCGTCACGACGTGTCGCGTCGGGTCGATTGCGGCTATCTGGCCGGTCTGGTCGCCAGCCACCGCCTCGACGAGGACGAGGCCTTCGTGGTCGCCCGCGACCTCGCCTACGATCTGGCGCGCAAGGCCTACAAGCTCGATTGAGCCGGTGGGGCGGCGGCCGAAGCGCCGGCGCCGCCCCGGGCCTCGCCCCGAAGCGGCCGCCGCCCCGCGCGCGTCCGGCGCTTCCCGGCCGGCGCTTCCCGGCACGTCGGAATGGTGTTGAAGTCAGATACTTGACTTCCTATGCTCCGTCGCGGAACCACGGTTCGATCGCGCGAGGCCGTCATCCGATGTCAGGCGAAAGCCTGCGATCCCGTGTCCGTCCAGGAGCCGCGTCGTGCCGGAGCCGACCATCGCCATCTCCGATCTGGTAGACGATTCGGCGATGCCGTCGCCGGCCCCGGACATCGAGATCGCGGCCTTGGGCCCGGCCGAGATCCGCAGCGCCGCGGAGGTCTTCAAGGGGCTCGGCCATGACGGGCGGCTCGCCGCCCTGGCCTTTCTGGCCGACGGCGAGAAGTCGGTCGGCGACATCTGCGACCATCTGCATCTGAACCAGCCGGCGACGTCGCAGATCCTGGCGGCGCTCAGGGCTTCGCGGCTGGTCGCGTTCCGGCGCGACGGCAAGAATGTGCTCTATCAACTCGCCGCCCCCGAACTCGCCGACCTGATCCGCATCGCCGGGCGGCTGAAATTCTGACCGGGCCGCAACGGTCCGGCGTCGCATCGGGGCTTTGGCTTCGCATCGGGGGTTTGGCTTCGCGTGGAGGGTTTGGCCGGTCGCCGTCCCGGGGGACCCGTTCAGACGCGGCGCGCGGCGATGACGCGTTCCGTGGCGAAGACGGCGAGCCCGACCACCGCGACGGTCCCGGCCAGCGCCCAGGCCGACCGCGCGGCCCCGGCGCCGACGACGATGCCGATGACGGCCGCCGCGGTCATCTGCAGGAGGCCGATCAGCGAGGAGGCCGCGCCGGCCCGCTCCGGGAAGGGCATCAGCGCGGACGCCTGGGTCAGCGGGAAGGCGATGCCGACGCCGATCATGTAGACCATCATCGGGGCGACGATCTCCAGGACATGACCCGGGCCGAAGGCGACGCCGGCCGCCATGGCCAGTCCGCCCGTGCCCATGGCGGCGGCGCCGACGCCGATCGCACGCGCCATGCCGGCCAGGCGGACCACGAAGCGACCGGTCACGGTGCCGAGCATGTAGGCGAGCGCGCAGGCGCCGAAGGCGAGGCCGTAGGCGATCTCGCCCAGCCCGTAGAGCCCCTGCAGGACGAAGGACGAGCCGGAAATGAAGGCGAACAGGCCGCCATAGGTGCCCGCGCACAGTAGCACATGCAGGCGGAAATGCTCCGAGCGGAGCAGGGCGCCGAAATCCGACAGGATCGCGACGACCGAGAGTGGCGATTCCAGGCGCTGCCGGACCGTCTCCGGCAGGTGCATGACGACGAACCACAGTGCCGTACCGGCCAGCGCCAGGGCGCCGAGAAAGTTGGCGCGCCAGCCGAGCGTCACCTCGAGACCCGCGCCGACCACCGGCGCGACCGCCGGCACGAAGGCCATGATGGTGCCCATCCGCGACAGTTCCTGGCCGGCCCGGTCGCCGGAATAGAGGTCGCGCACGATCGCCCGCGCGATCACGATCGGCCCGCAGGCGCCCAGGGCCTGGATGAAGCGGGCGGCGATCAGGGTCTCGATCGACCAGGCGAAGGCGCACAGCGCCGAGGCGAAGGCGTAGAGGCTGAGGCTGGCGATGAGAACCGGCTTGCGGCCGAGCCGGTCGGAAACCGGCCCGTACAGAACCTGCCCGATGGCAAAGCCGAACATGAAGCCCGACAGGGTCAGCTGGACCGCGGGGCTGTCGGCCTGCAGGGCGCGCCCGATCGCCGGCAGCGACGGGAGATACATGTCGGTCGACATGGGGCCGAGCGCGATGAGCAGCGCCAGGACCAGCGTCATGCCGAGGGTGTTGGGTTTCAGCACGGGAGATCACGCCCAGTTGGAGACGGGCGCGACCATCCTTCGGCAGCCTGCCGGACGCAAGGCCGAGCCGCTATGCGCATGCTGCGGGGATCGGGCCCGGCCGCGGCCGGCCCGAGCGCCGGAGCCCGGACCGCCGGAGCCCGGCCGGACCGCTGGACCCCCGCCACTGGCGCCCGGCCGCGGCGGCCCGGCCGTGGGAACCTGTCCGGTCAGGCGTCCTTGATCTTCGGCGCCCGGGTGGCGAACTGCTCGTCCTGCGGCAGCGACGGGATCGAGCCATGCTCGTTGGCGTGGCGGACCAGTCGGCCGATCAGCTTCAGACCGAGCGGCGCCAGGGCACGTTCCCACAATTCCCGGGCGGTCTCGCCCTTGCGGACGAAGCACCAGTCCTGCATGGCGATCGCGCCGGCATCCATCTTGTCGGCAAGATGGTAGATGGTGCCGCCGGCGATCGCGTCGCCCTCCTTGACGGTCCATTCGACCGCCGCGATGCCGCGATGCCGCGGCAGCAGAGACGGATGGTAGCCGACGCCGCCGAGCGGCGCCTTGGCGACCGCCTCGGCGGTGACGCGCGCATGGCTGTGCGCGGTCACGATCAGGTCGGTGCCGTCCGGGATCTCGCTCGCCGGCACGACCTTCGGGTCGGCCTGGACCGTGACCGGGATGCCCTTCTGCTCGGCCGCGGATTTCAGCCGGTCATCCGCCGTCGGAACCACAACGCCGATGACGTTGCCGCCCTCGGCCAGGATCGCATCGAGAGCCGCCGAACCGAAATAGCGGGAACCGACCACCGTGATCTTCATGTTTCCTCCCCGGATTGCCGTGCCGGACCTTGATCTGGCATTCGTTGTGCCAGCTTTGCGTCGCGACCGGAACCGTCCGCGGTCCTGGTGCGGCGGCCGGTCGCAACCCGCATCCTAGAGCATTTCGGGCCCGGGCGAAATCGTGCCGGCGAAAAGGAAATGCACCAGAGTCAAGGGCTTGAGCCGGCCCGCGGCGCGCCTCCTGCGGGCCGGTCGCGCTCCGACGCCCGCATCCGGCACCGCCGGCCGGCCGTCAGGGTGGCGCCAGGACCCAAGCGGAACGGCCCGGCGGGGTGCGCCGGGCCGTCCGATCCAGGGCCGCGACGCGGCTGCGGCGGCGGTTACTGCGGATTGACGGGCGTCTTCGGGGTCACCGGGCCGGAGCCGGTCGCCCCCGTGGTCGCGCTGCTGCCGGCGCTGCGCTTGTCGAGCTTCTTGAAGTCCGGAGCCGCCTTGAGGGCCTCCTTGGTGGTCGACATGGCGACCCGCGAGACCTGCGCGTTGTCCGGATCGCGGGTCACCTGCACCGCGTCGAACGGAACCGCGACATTCTTCTCGCCGATGCCGAGGAAGCCGCCGACGCCGATCACCACCGCCTGGGCCCGGCCGTCCCGGTCCAGAATCACGTCGTCGATCTCGCCGATCGTCTCGTTGGCCGAACCGCGCACCGTGGCGCCGATCAGGCCCGAGGCGAGCATCTGGTCGGGCATCTGCTGCTGCACGAAGGTGATGCTGGTCCGGCCGGTCGTGGTGGTGGTGGTCGTCGTCGCGCCGGTGGTCGTGCCGACCGGCGGATTCACGACGCCGGGGGTCGAGGTGCCGATCGGCGGGGTGATGGTGCCGGGGGTCTTGGTATCGCTCTGGGCCATGGCGCCGGTGAACGGAACAGCCACCAGGGCGGAGATCATCAGGGCACGCTTCATCATGGGCTTTCTTCCTTCTATAGGGAGGGCGCAATTCGCGCTCTTGGGATCAACCGACAAACACTGGAATTGGTTCCGAACAATACAGACAAAGGGGGGCCCTATTGCTTCGCTCAAGTGTGTCGGCGATCCGGATATTCGTTCCGCCGCGCCAAAAAAATACGGCCGACCGCTGGGGAGCGATCGGCCGCCAAGGTCAGGAAGGGGAACGTCTCTGCGTCCGGACGTCCGCCGAAGCCTGACGCCCGACCGTCCAACGCGTGACGGTGCGGCGGGTTCCGCGGCGGATCGAAAAAAATTCGACGGCGCACGATCGCGGGCGTGTCCGCCGGCAACGGCGAAACCGGAGCCGCCCAGGGGGCGCTCCGGCTCGTCGTCGCGGCATCAGGCCGGCAGCGGATCAGTAGCAGAAGGTCTTGTTCTTCCAGACCGGACCCCAGGGGGTGTGGACCAGCTTCGGCTTCACCACGCAGCCGCCGCCGTAGTAGCCGCCGTAATACGGGCCGCCGTAGTAGGGGCCGCCATAGTAGGGGCCGCCGTAGAAGTGATGACCGTGATGGCCGCCCTGGACCTTGATGACCACCTTGGCTTCGGCGGCGGAGGTGGCGGCGACGGTGCCGGTGGCGAGGGCGGCGGTGGCGGCCAGCGCCATCATGGTCTTACGCATGATCATGTCGGTGTCTCTCTCTTTCGGCTCGGACCGTCGATCGATCCGTCATGAGGAGACAATGCAACCGCGGCGCTGAACCCGTTCTGAGGCGGGCGTTCATCCAATCTGCAGGATTCGGCAAGTCGGACGCGGCCGCGCCCGAAGGCGGCTGCCGAAAATCACTCCGAACCCGGCATTCTGTCATCCCAGGGCTTGTCCCGGGGATCCAGTGCGATGGCCAAGTCCTTGGAAAGTCTGGATCCCCGGGACAAGACCGGGGATGGCAGAGTTGAAACGGGCCGCGTCTGATCGCGTTCCGACGCGGTTTTCAGCAATCTGCTAGGGCTCCAGATCGACGCCGTCGAAGGGATAGCGGCCGAGCGGGTCCATGCGGAAGCCGGTCACCTCCTTGCGGGTCGCCATGTAGACGACCGAATGGGCGATCGGCACCCAGGGCGCGTCGGCCTTGGCGATGACCTGGGCCTCGCGATAGTAGCGCTCGCGCTCGGTCTGGATCGCGGTTTCCTTGGCGCGGGTGATCAGCTGGTCGAAATCGGCATTGCACCACTTGGCGACATTGTTGCCACCGGCGCGCGCGGCCGTGCAGCCGAGCATGGTGTCGAGGAAATTGTCCGGGTCGCCGTTGTCGCCGGTCCAGCCGAACAGGGCCATCGGCGCCTCGCCGGCCTGCAGGCGGGCGCGGTAGGAACTCCATTCGTCGGTGACCAGCTTCAGCCGGATGCCGACCTTGGCGAGATCGGTCTGGATCAGTTCGGCGATGCGCTTGCCGTTCGGATTGTAGGGGCGGCTGACCGGCATGTACCAGAGTTCGGTCTCGAAGCCCTGCGCCAGCCCCGCCTCGGCGAGCAGCTTGCGGGCGGCGGCCGGGTCGTAGGGATAGTCCTTCACGTCGTCGTTGTAGGACCAGAGCGTCGGCGGGATCGGGTTCTTGGCCGGCGTGCCGGCGCCGCCATAGACGGCGGCCACGATGGTCTGCTTGTCGATCGCCATGTTGACGGCACGCCGGACGCGCAGGTCGTCGAACGGCGCCCGCGTGACGTTGAGCGACATGTAGCCGATGTTCAGCCCTTCCAGTCTGAGCAGCCGCAAGGCCGGATCGGCCTCGATGCGCCGGATGTCGGCCGGGTTCGGGAAGGCCATGACGTGGCATTCGCCGGCCTTCAGCTTGGTCAGCCGCACCGCCGGATTGGGCGTGATGGAGAAGACCAGCGTGTCGAGCGGCATGCGCCCGCCCCAATAGTCCGGGAACACGCGATAGCGGATCGCGACGTCCTTCTGGTAGGAGACGAACGAGAACGGCCCGGTGCCGATCGGCTCCAGATCGAGCTGTTCGGGATGGCCCTGGCGGAGCAGCAGGTCGGCATATTCGGCCGAATGCACGACATTGAACGACATCGCCAGATTGGCCAGGAACGGCGCGTTCGGCCGCTTCAGGCGGATCACCACGGTGCGCGCGTCGCGCTTCTCGATGGCGTCGAGAAGCTCGGACATGGCCAGGTCCTTGAAGTAGTCGTAATTGCCGCCCGAGACCTTGTGGTAGGGGTGATCCTCCTTCCACTGCCGCATCAGCGAGAAGACCACGTCGTCGGCGTTCATGGTCCGCGACGGGGTGAAGACGGCGTTGGAATGGAACTTCACGCCCTCGCGCAGCCGGAAGGTATAGACCCGACCGTCCTGCGAGATGGTCCAGGATTCGGCCAGTCCCGGCAGGATGCGGGTGCCGCCCGGCTCGAACTCGACCAGCGAGTTGAACATCGGCTTGCCGGCCGTGACCCCGGTGGTGGTGGTAACGAGCTGCGGGTTGAGCGCCTCCGGATTGCCCTCCGAGCAGTAGACCAGCGTCTTGGCGGCGGCGGGCAGCGGCGTCGCCAGGGCGGCGGCGGCCAGGAGGGGAGCGGCCAGGATGAGAGCGCGTGGCGTGCGGGCGAGGATCATCGGAGGGCCTCCGGAGCGAAGGGAGCGGGACGGGTCATGCGGATTGGCGCAGCGCCTCGGGGCCGCCGAGGGTCGCCGGGATGTCGATGACGAAGCGGGTGCCCTCGCCGGGCTTGGAGAAGATCTGGATCTGCCCCTGCAGCGTGACCGTGACGATGTTGTGCACGATATGCAGGCCGAGGCCGGTGCGGCCGCGGTCGCGGCCGGTCGTGTAGAAGGGGTCGAACACCTTCGGCAGATGCTCGGCCGCGATGCCGCTGCCGTCGTCGGAGAACTCGATGCGCACCCAGCCGGGCTTCGGGTCGGTGACCACGATCGACAGCACGCCGGAGCGGCCGTCCCGGAAGGCGTGATCGCGCGCATTGGTGATCAGGTTGGTGACCACCTGGGCCAGGCTGCCCGGATAGCTGTCGAGCACCAGCCCGTCCGGACAGTCGATCCGGATCTGGTGGCCGGATTTGCGCAGCACCGGCGACAGGCTGGTCAGCACCTCCTTCAGCCATTCCTGCATCTCGAAGGCGCGCCGCTCGCCGCTGGCCTGGTCGGCGGCGACCTGCTTGAAGCTGTGCACCAGTTCGGCCGCCCGGTAGAGATTGGCGAACAGCAGGCGCGAGCCCTCGGTCAGCCGCTCGACCGCGCGGGTCAGGTCGGAGCGCAGCAGACGCCCGGTCTCCGCCCCCTCCTTCAGCCGCTTGACCTCGCCGTCGAGCGCCGTCGACGTGGTCAGCGCGATGCCGACCGGCGTGTTGATCTCATGCGCCACGCCGGCGACCAGCTGGCCGAGCGAGGCGAGCTTCTCGGCCTGGATCAGGTTGGTCTGGGTCTCCTTCAATTCCGCCAGCGCCGCGTCGGCCCGCTCCTTGGCGCCGATCAGGTCGCGCTCGCGCCGGCCAAGCTCGGCGACGAAGAAATTCGCCGCCCGCGCCATGGCGCCGAGCTCGTCGTTGCGGTCCGCGCCGGTGACCCGGCCGCGCGAGGGATCGGCGGCGAGCGCGCGCATGTCGTCGCGCAGCCGCATCAGCGGGCCGGTGATCGACAGCGCCACGATCCAGGCGGTGATCGAGCCGAGCAGCAGGCCGAGCCCGGTGCCGATCAGCAGCATGGTGCGGACGAAGCCGTCGATGCGCTCGGCATTGGCGGCGAAGCGCTCGTTGAGCGTGTCGGCATGGCGGGTCATGTCCGCCGCGGTCGCGTCCATGCGCGCCAGGATGCGGTTCTGCTCCTGCAGCCCGTCGCGGGTGGTGGTCAGGCGCTGGCGCCACTGATCGATGGAATCGATCATTTCGGTCTGGATCAGCGGTGAGATCGGCAGGCTCGACACGGTGGTGCCGAGGCTCGCGCTTTCCGCCAGGATCGCCGCCACGGTCTCGACATCGCGGGCAGCCAGCGCGTCGACGGTGCGCCGGCCGAGCTTCAGGGTCTGGATCGCGATGGTCTGGGTCGCCTGCTCGGTCTCGGAGGCCTGCACCGAATAGGTCAGGAGCTGGGTGATCTCCTCGTGCAGCGAGCGCTGGTCGGTGGCGTTGACCTTGATCAGGCGTTCGATCCAGTCGGTCAGCGCGGTTGCGTCGCTGCCCCCGACCGCCGCGGCCGGGATCATGGCGCGCAGCTCGTCGGCCTCGTCGACCTTGTCGGAGGTGCGCAGCAGGGTCTCGACATCCTCCGCCGCCGCATTCGCCCGCGCGATGCCGGTCGGGGTCGGCCCGCCCGCATGGGCTTCGAGCCGGATCGCCAGGATCGCGGCGCGCAGTTCCTGGGCCTTGTCGACGATGTCGCGCGCGATGCGCAGCCGCCGGTCGCCCTCGGTGATCGAGGTGACGATGTCGGCGTTCGAGGCATGCTGGCGCGCGCGCGCCGTGTCGGTCAGCGCGATCAGGGCGGCCGCACGGGCGTTCATCTCCTGGACCAGATGGTCGTTGCGCCGGGTGACCAGGCTCAACTCCTCCATCTCGCGGCTGTAGAGCTCGAGCGCCCGGCGCACCTCGACCACCACCGGCAGGAACTCGCCCTCAGACGGGCCCTTCAGATCCTCCAGGCGCGCCCGCGCGCGGCCGGCGAATTCGACGAAGCGTTCCGCGCCGCGCGTGCGGTCCTGCGCCTGCACGCGGATGAAGTCGTCGCGCGCGATCGAGACCGCGGCGAGGTCGCGGGTCGCGGCGCTGGCCAGCACGGCGCCGCGCCGCGCCTGCTCCGCCTCGTCGAGCAGAAGCCAGGCGACCAGCGCGATCGCGGCCGCGATCGTAATCGGGATGCCGCCGACCAGGGCGACCTTGTAGCGTATCCGCATCTGCCGAAGCCATTCCGTCCCGACATGCGTCGGAGCCGCTCTTGCCTGATCCGCACCGACCCATTCGGTTCTTAGCAGGTCGTCGGCGCGGAGGCGATGGTTGCGGACCGGCCTCAGCGGAAACCCCCGGACGCTGGCCCGGCCGAGCCGGCCGGGCCGGCTTCGGCTGCGCCGGCTTCCGTGGCGCGCGGATGGCGCTATGCTGGCGGCACGGGCAGGGTGTCGGGGAGGCTGTCCATGGCGGCGAGGCGGCAGACGCGCGAAAGGCTGGTCCATGCGGCCGCCGACCAGTTCTGGGCGGTGGGCTACGAGACCGCGACGCTCGCCGCCATCGCCACGTCGGCCGGCGTGCCGCCCGGCAACGTCTTCTATCATTTCCCGACCAAGGCCGATCTCGCCCGCGCCGTGACGGCGCTGTTCGTGGCCGAGGCGGCCGGGACGCTGGCCGAGATCGACCGGCGCGGCGGCGATCCGGCCCGGCGCATCGCCGCCTTCTTCGACCTCATCGCCGACACGGTCGCCTCGCGGGTGGCGCGCGGCTGTCCGATCGCCCGGGCGACGCGGGACTTCCCGGCCGACGCGGAGACCGGCGGGCCCGCGCACGTGTTCCGCATCATGATCGCCGGGCTGGCCGCCCGGCTCGCCGAGGCCGGGCGGGCCGATGCCGAGGCGGCCGCGCGCGCGGCGTTGGCGCGCTGGCAGGGGGCCATCGTGCTGGCGGCAGGGCTCGGCGACGCGGCCATCCTGGCCGCCGAGATCGCCGCCCTGCGCGCGGAATTCGGCGGGCCGGGCGCAGCGCCGGCGGTCATCACATCGATTTGAGGCGGATCCGCCGCCTTGAGGGCGGCTGTCAGCTTTCTGTAATCTTGAAATGGCCAGGCCGCACGCCACATTGACGCTCACAGGCGGTCGCCCATTCTTCGGTCGTGTCCCCCGTCGCACCGAGGGCGATCCGCCGCGATCGGTGTTCCCTCCCGATCGGGCGCGTCCGCAAGGCCGCGCGAGCGCTCCGTCTCCCCCCGGGACGGAGCGCTTTCTTTATCGGCCGCGACCACGCCGGCGCCGCCGGCGGTCGGGGATCCGGCCCGGGGAACCCGGCACGGGGATCCGGCACGGGGCTGTCGGCGAGATGCCGGTGCATGCGCGCGGTTTCCCGCGCGGCCGGCGATTTCCTCGGGCTGCGGGATGGTCTAGGTTCCGGTCAAACCCTGATGCGACCGGCCGCGCGTGGCCGTCAGCCCCGTGGCGCCGATCCGAGATCCTGCATGGCCCGTTCCTTCACCCTCGCCACCTGGAACATCAATTCCGTCCGCATCCGCACCGACCTGGTCGAAAGGCTGGCGGCGGAGCGCGCGCCGGACGTGCTCTGCCTGCAGGAGATCAAGTGCCCGGAGGCGAATTTCCCGGCATCGGTCTTCCGCAAGCTCGGCTACGTCCATCAGGCGATCAACGGCCAGAAGGGCTATCACGGCGTCGCGGTGCTCTCGCGCCTGCCGTTCGCGGCGATCGACCGGCGCGGCTTCTGCGACAAGGGCGACGCGCGCCACATCGCGGTGACCGTCGACGACGGCGGCGACGGCGTCGAGATCCACAATCTCTATGTTCCCGCCGGCGGCGACGAGCCGGACGCGACCCTCAACGAGAAATTCGCCCACAAGCTCCAGTTCCTCGACGAGATGGCCGCATGGATCGGCAAGGCGCCGGCCGGCCGGGCCTCGATCGTGGTCGGCGATCTCAACATCGCGCCGCTCGAGCACGATGTCTGGTCGCACAAGCAGCTTCTCGGCGTGGTCAGCCATACCCCGGTCGAGACCGCCGCCCTGGAGGCGATCCGCACCGGCGGCGGCTGGGTCGACGCGATGCGCAGCCACATCCCCGTCCCGCAGAAGCTCTATACGTGGTGGAGCTACCGCTCGGCCGACTGGTCCGCCGCCGACAAGGGCCGCCGCCTGGACCATGTCTGGGCCTGCCCGGCCGTCGCCCCGCGCGTCGCCGCAATCGAGGTGCTGCGCGCCGCGCGCGGCTGGGATCGCCCCTCCGACCATGTCCCGGTGATCGCCCGCATCGAACGGTGAGGGCGCCCGTCGCGTGGGCGGCGGTTTTTCAGTCGCTCAGGGAATGGTATGAGACGCGATGGCGGTACCATGGCTGGGGCGCCATCCCGGGAGGATCATCGGTGGACACCAAGGCCCTCAGCCGGAGCGTCGCCCATGCGCTGCGCCACGAGCCCTGGCTCTACGAGCTGGAACTGGACGAGACCGGCGCGGTCGCGGTCGCGGACCTGATCGCAGGCCTGAAGCGCGAGCGGCCGGACTGGCGCGATCTCGTCCCCGCCGATCTCGACACCATGCTGGCGACGGCGTCCAAGACCCGCTTCGCGATCGAGCACGGCCGCATCCGCGCCATCTACGGCCATTCGCTGCCGCAGCGACTGGAACGCATCGCAGCGGCGCCGCCCGCGATCCTGTTCCACGGCACGTCACCCGAGGCGGCGGCGGCGATCCGCACCGACGGGCTCCGGCCGATGGGCCGCCAGTATGTCCATCTCTCGACCGACCGGGCGACCGCCGCCGAGGTCGGCCGGCGCAAGGCCGACACGCCCGTGATCCTGACCGTCGCCGCCGGCGAGGCCGCAGCCGCCGGCCATGCCTTCTATGCCGGCCACGACAAGGTCTGGCTCGCCGACCACGTCCCGCCGCAGTTCATCGCCTGATCACCGCCCGCGCGTCATCCCCTGACCGCCAGTGTGTCATCCCCTGACCGCCAGCACGGCACCGGGACGCAAGCGGGCGAGTAGGCGGCGCATGGCGGGCAGGGTGACGGCGACGCAGCCGGCCGTCGGGGCGGGGTCCGGGCGGGTCAGGTGGAAGAAGATCGCGCTGCCGCGCATTTGGCTGCGGCGGGTGACGTTCCAGTCGAGCACGACGACAACGTCATAGACGGAATCGTCGCGCCACAGCGCCTCGTGGGACGGGGCGAAGGGCAGCCGGACGGGGCGGTTGTAGCGGCCGTCGCCGGGCGCGTCGCACCAGCCGTCGTCGCGGCGCAGCGCGCTGACCGGCAGGCGCGTCGCCGGGCGCGCGATGCGGTCGGCGCGGTACAGCACCGCGAGCACCCGCATGGCGGCGACCGGAGTCGCGCCGTCGCCCTCGCGCTTGAAGCGGGTGATGCCGGTGCGGCCGAGCCGGCACGGCACGGCGAGCGCGCCCAGCCGGATCAGGCCCTCGGTCGGGCGGCCGGGCCGGACCTGGACGACGAGGCGGGCAGGGGGTGGGCGGTCGGGCGATAGGCGGGCGGGCGATGGGCTGGCGACGGGCGAGGGACCGGTGGAGGAGCGGCGCTGCGGCATGGACGGACGGGACCGGGTTCGAAGCGGCGGGGGCGAACGGCGCGCGCCGGTGGCTGCGGGCTCGAAAGGGGGGGCTGCCCGCGACGGGCGCGGCGAAGCCCCAGGGTGGACGACGCACAAGGATGACCGGCCGTCCGGACCGCGGCAAGGCCCGGCGATCCGGCGGCCGTCCGCCTCACGCCGGTCTCGCGCAGGCGTGAGCGCGGTGCGAAACCATGGCGGGACGGCGTGCCTTGAACTCGACACCGAACGATGGTTTTTTGTCACCCCCACCGTCTGGCCGAATTCTTCGCGCCGGACCCACTGTCGATTCCGCGTACGAGGATAGCTGTCCATGGCGGCGCGCAAGATTCTCATCTGCGACGACGATACCGATCTTCGCGAAGGTCTCGTCGAGCAGTTGTCTCTCTACGAGGAATTCGAGACGCAGCAAGCCGATACGGCCGCCAAGGGCGTGCAGCTGGCGCGCACCGAACATGTCGATCTCTTGATCATGGATGTCGGCCTGCCGGACATGGACGGGCGTGAAGCCGTCCGGCTCCTGCGCAAGAACGGGTTCAAGGCGCCGATCATCATGCTGACCGGGCACGACACCGATTCGGACACGGTGCTCGGCCTGGAGGCCGGCGCCAACGACTATGTCGCCAAGCCGTTCAAGTTCGCCGTGCTGCTCGCGCGCCTGCGCGCCCACATGCGCCAGCACGAGCAGACCGAGGACGCGACCTTCACGATCGGCCGCTACACCTTCCGCCCCGCCGCCAAGCTGCTGCTCGACGAGCGCGGTTCCAAGGTCCGGCTGACCGAGAAGGAGACCGCGATCCTGAAGTATCTCTACCGGACCGGCGAACGCTCGGTGTCGCGCGACGTGCTGCTGCACGAGGTCTGGGGCTACAATTCCGGCGTCACCACCCACACGCTGGAAACCCACATCTATCGGCTGCGCCAGAAGATCGAGCGCGATCCGTCCAATGCGGAACTGCTGGTGACGGAATCCGGGGGTTACAAGCTCGTCCCGTGAATTTCGCCCCCGCCCGGACGCTTTTTCGATTATACCCACACGACCTTGCCGGCAGGCTCCGGCAGTGCGTGGTGCCATGATTCGGCGCAACCGGGCCGGACGGAAGCGTGATGGGTTGAGAAGCCGCGTCGAATGACACTCGAGCGAGACATCGAAGTCCTGCGGCGCGTGCCCCTGTTTGCCGACCTTCCGTCGGAGCCCTTGAAGTTGCTCGCCTTCAGCGCCGAGGCCCGCTATCTCGGCGACCGCACCACCCTGTTCCTGCAGGGCGACCGCGCCGACAGCAGCTTCGTCGTGGTGTCCGGACGGATCGACCTGAAGCGCGGCACCCGCCTGGTCGCCTCGGCCCCGCCCGGCGCCCTGATCGGCGAGGTCGCCCTGGTGATCGAGGCGGAGCGGCCGGCCAGCGCGATCGCCGCCGGGCCGAGCACGGTGATCGAAATCCGCCGCCAGACCTTTCGCCGCGTGCTCGAAGAATATCCGGAGGTCGTGCGCGCCCTGCAGCATCGCCTCGCGGCCCGGCTGGCCGCCCTCAGCCCGGATCTCGCCGCCGCCGCCAATGCCCGCAGCAGCCGCGAAGGCTGATACCGACGGTCATGGAATGATCGTCGGTATTCGATACGCGGATTTCTCATGCCTCTGACGCCTATGAGAAATTCGCGTTACTTCAACGGCCCGATGCGTCAGCATCCTGGGACGTTGGTATGATCCCGTCCTGCCGGCGACCGGCCCCGCAAACGCGCCCCCAAACCGCAATCCAAAAGGAAAAGCCGGCGCACCCTGGGGGAGCACCGGCTTTGGTCGTCGATGGCGTTGTGGCGGGCGGTCGCGGATCGCTCGGACCTGACCCGTGCGGGTCGCACCGGTCGGACCGGGCCCGGACCATCACCGCATGCGCGATCCGCAGGACACGCGACGGACGGGGACCCATCCGTCGCGTTCGATCCTCAGCGGCCGTCGGTGCCGATGCTGCGGACGAGGTCGCCGAAGCTGCCGCCGCGGCCCTGACGGTTCTCGCTGCGCGGACGGGACTCGCTGCGCGGGCGGTTCTCGCCGCGCGGCGCATGACCGGCGGGCTTGCGCGCGTCGCGGCCTTCGCCGTGACGGACCGGTTCGCCGGACCGGCGATCGGCCTCGGCACGCGGCGGACGGGCGTCGCGAGCCGGGCGCGCGTCGCGGGTCATCTCGCCGCCTGCGCCGGACCGGGTCCGCGGCTTGTCGCTGCGCGGGCCATCGGCGCGGGGCGTCTGCTCGTCCCGGCGGCCGTCGCCGCGGCCATGGGCGCCGCGCGCGGCGTCGCCGCGACCGGGGCCCTGACGGCCGCGTCCGCCGTTGCGGCGGGCGTCGCCCTGCGGCTCAGGCCGCTGCAGGGGCGGAAGGGGCGCGGAGGGGGCCGCATAGACGATCTCGTCCGGCTCGTCGCGCCGCGGCACCTTGCGGCGCATCAGCTTCTCGATGTCGGCGAGGAATTCGGTCTCCTCGGAGGTGCAGAAGGCGATCGCCCGGCCCGTGGCGCCGGCACGGCCGGTGCGGCCGATGCGGTGCACGTAGCTTTCGGCGATGTTGGGCAGGTCGTAGTTGACGACCAGCCCGACGCCGTCCACGTCGATGCCGCGGGCGGCGATGTCGGTCGCGATCAGCACCGGCGTGGAGCCGTCGCGGAAGGCGGCGAGCGCCCGCTCGCGCTGCGGCTGGCTCTTGTTGCCATGGATCGCCGCCGACGGGATGCCGGCGCGCTCGAGCAGGCGGACGACCTTGTCGGCGCCGTGCTTGGTGCGGGTGAAGACGATCGCGCGGTCGTCGAGATTGCTCAAGACATGCGCGAGCAGCGCCGGCTTGCGCTCGCCGCGCGTCATGATCACCGCCTGGTCGACCGTCTCGGCCGCCGTGGCGACCGGGGCGACGGCGACTTCGACCGGATCGTGCAGGAAGCGGGCCGCCAGTTCGCGGATCGGCTTCGGCATGGTGGCCGAGAAGAACAGGCTCTGGCGCTTGGCCGGGACCAGCGAGGCGATCCGGCGCAGGGCGTGGATGAAGCCGAGATCGAGCATCCGGTCGGCTTCGTCGAGGACCAGAACCTCGACGGCGCCGAGCTTCAGGTCGCCGCCGTCGACGAGGTCGAGCAGGCGGCCGGGGGTGGCGACCAGGATGTCGAGGCCGCCGGACAGGGCCCGGCGCTGGCGGCCGATCGGCACGCCGCCGAAGGCGGTCGCCGAGGTGATCTTGAGGAAGCGGCCATAGGCGCGGATGCTCTCCTCGATCTGGGAGGCGAGCTCGCGCGTCGGCGCCAGGATGAGGACGCGGATGGTGCGCGGCACCGGCGCCTTCGGGGTGGCGGCGAGGCGCTGCAGGATCGGCAGCGAGAAGGCGGCCGTCTTGCCGGTGCCGGTCTGGGCGGCGCCGACCACGTCGCGGCCTTCGAGCACGCGCGGGATGGCCTGGGCCTGAATCGGAGTCGGGGTGTCGTAGCCTTCGGCGGCGAGCGCCTTGAGAAGCGGCGCGGCCAGGCCGAGAGCGGAGAACTGGGTCAAGCGGACATGACTTTCTTGGGGTCCGGCTCCAGGCCGGACGGGTGACGGGGACGGGTCCGCGTCGGTCGGCTCCGCACGAGTCGGGAGCCCCGGGGACCGGGCGCCGGCGGGAATCTCCCGGGGGCGGCACCCTTCCATCCACGTGAACGGATTTCGTGTTCTTCACATGAATGGAGCGATGAAAAATCGCGACGGCAAGTTTGCCGCAAGCGGGGCAGGGCGGCCGAACCGGCCGGCAAAGTCCACTTGCTGAGGCGGCGCCTCCGATCCGGATGGTGCAGGGCGGCGTGGCTTGGGGGCAAAGGCTCCCGGCTGCGGCCTGCACGCGGAGGAGGCGACCCGTGCGCCGTATCCTGAAGGAGGATCGGCCGTCGCGGCCCGGTGGCAGCCAGTCCCCGTGGGGTCCGTCCCCATCTCGGGGATATGCTGCACCGAACCAAGCGGCGCGCGAGAGGCCCGCGCGCCGAACCGTCTCACCGGAGAGCGGCGGTCAGGCTGGATCGGATGAGATCATCCGTCCGAATCCTGGCGCCGAAAACCGGCTTTGAGTGGCTCTTGTCAGGCCGACTGCTTGACGACCAGATTGCCGGCAGAGGACTTGCCGGTGCGGCGATCGGTGAGAACCTCGTAGGAGATCGGCTGACCTTCCGCGAGCTCATAGATGCCGGCGCGCTCGACAGCGCTGATATGGACGAACACGTCCTTGCCGCCGTCGTCGGGCTGGATGAATCCATAGCCCTTCTGCGCGTTGAACCACTTCACTTTTCCGGTCGCCATTGGACCATTCCTTCTAGACATAAGATCGACGCCCACGCGGACGCTCGTGCCCGCGCGGTGCGCAACAACCGAGATTTTTGGAAGGCGTGACGTCCGAGACGCTCAACGCGTCGAGGGCCAATACCGGGCCGCAATCTGATTGCACTCGACAGATAGGCTCGAACGAAAGCGAAGTCAAGATTTATCCGCAGGCATTCTGCGAAACGTCAGTCTCACTGACGAATCCGATCGCGCAAAGCATCGCCGGATGGCCGCTATATTCCCAGGTAGGCGGCCCGCACCCGGTCGTCGGCCAGCAGACTTGCGGCCTCGCCTTCATGTGCAATTTTACCGGTTTCGATCACGTAACCTCGGTCGGCGATCGACAAGGCGGCGGCGGCATTCTGTTCGACCAGAAATACAGTGACGCCGCGCTGCTTGAGCGAGGCGATGATCTCGAAGATCTGATCGACCAGGATCGGCGCCAGCCCCATCGACGGTTCGTCGAGCAGCAGGAGCTTCGGCCGGCTCATCAGGGCGCGGCCCATCGCCAGCATCTGCTGCTGTCCGCCGGAGAGGCCGCCGGCCGGCGTCGCGCGGCGCGCCTTGAGCATGGGGAAGAGTTCGTAGACGGCTTCCATGTCGGCGGCGATCGCGTCGTCGCGGCGCCGGTAGGCGCCGAGGCGCAAATTGTCCTCGATCGACAGCGGTGCGAAGATCTGGCGGCCCTCCGGCACCTGCGCGATGCCGCGGTCCACGCGGGCATGCGGGGCGAGCCGGGTGACATCCTCGCCGAGGAAGCGCACGCTGCCGCCGATGACCGGCTGGACGCCCGAGATGGCGCGCAGCAGCGTGGTCTTGCCGGCCCCATTGCCGCCGACCAGGCTGACGATCTCGCCGGCATTGACCGTCACCGAGACGCCCTTCAGCGCCTTGACGCGGCCATAGGCGGAGGCGAGGTCGGCGACCTCCAAGAGCGTCTCTTGCATGGGCGTCTCGGGCATGGGCGTCTCACGCGTGGGCGTCTCAGGCATGGGCCGCCTCCCGGGCGCCGTGGCGGCCGAGATAGGCCTCGACCACCTTCGGGTGGGTACGGATGTCCTGCGGCCGCCCTTCCGCAAGCGTCTCGCCATAGTTCAGCACATGGATGCGGTCGGAGATGCGCATGACCAGCTTCATGTCGTGCTCGACCAGGACGACGGTGACGCCCATGGCGGCGATCCTGCGGATGACCTCTTCGATCTCGCCGGTTTCGACCGGGTTGCAGCCGGCGGCCGGTTCGTCGAGCAGCAGGAGCGAGGGTTCGGTGGCGAGCGCGCGGGCGATCTCCAGGCGCTTGGCGGCGCCGTAGGGCAGCGCGCCGGCCGGCGTGTCGGCCTCGCCTTCGAGCCCGATCAGGGCGAGGAGCTCCATCGCGCGCGCCCGGCTCGCCCGGTTGTCGCGCCCGCCGAGCCCGAGGAGATGCGCCGCCACGTTGCGGCTCTCCTTGAGGTGGCGCCCGACCATGACATTCTCGGCCGCGCTCATGCGGGCGAAGATCTGCAGGTTCTGGAAGCTGCGCGACAGGCCGCGGGCGGCGAGCCGGTTCGGCGGTTCGCCGGTGACCGTCGTGCCGGCGAGCTTCACGGACCCCGACTGCGGCCGGTAGACGCCCGAGACGATGTTGAAGAGCGTGGTCTTGCCGGCGCCGTTCGGGCCGATGACCGAGAAGATCTCGCCCTTCTCGACCCGGAAGCAGACATTCGACAGCGCCTTCAGGCCGCCGAAGGCGATCGAGATGCCGTCGAGTTCGAGGATCGGCACGGTGCTCATGCGGACCTCCCGCGGACAAGCCCGATCAGGGTCGGCACCACGCCGGCGCGCATGAAGATCATGACGCCGATCATGATCAGGCCGATGGCGAGATGCTCGTATTCGTGGAACACGGTCAGCACTTGCGGCAGCACGACCAGGATGGCGGCGCCGACGACCGCGCCGACGACCGAGCCGAGGCCGCCCAGCACCACCATGGTGACCAATTCGACCGAATGCAGGAAGCCGGCGATGTCCGGGGTCACGAAGGCATTGACGAAGGCGAGCAGCGCGCCGCCGGTCGCCGCATAGACGGCCGAGATGGTGAAGGCGGTCAGCTTGGCGCGGGCCACGTCGATGCCGAGCACGCGGGCGGCGACCTCGGAATCGTGCACCGCGCGCAGCGCCCGTCCGGTCGGGCTGTCGATCAGGTTGACGGCCAGGACGGCGCCGGCGATCAGGAATGCGCCGCAGATCCAGTACCAGGTCTCCGCACCACGCACCCGCCAGCCGAACAGCTCCATGCGCGGCACCTGCATGCCGTCCGGCCCGCCGGTCAGGGCCTGCTGGTTCTGGATCACCATGGCGATCAGGATGCCCATGCCGAGCGTTGCGACGGCGAGATAGTGGCCGCGCAGGCGCAGGATCGGGCGGCCGACCACGAAGGCGACGAGGCCGGCCGCGGTCACGCCGATCAGGAAGGCGGCGAGCGGGTGGACGCCGTAGTGGGTCGGCAGGATCGCCACCGCATAGGCGCCGATGCCGCCGAAGCCGGCATGGCCGAGGCTGACCTGTCCGGCCTGGCCCATCAGGATGTTGAGGCCGATCGCGGTCAGGCCGGCGGTGAAGACCAGCGTGGCCACCCGCAGCTGGTAGGCCGATTTCAGAAGGAACGGCAGCGCGACGACCAGCGCCAGCAGGATCAAGACGGGCAGGAAGCGGCGGAGGAGAGCCGGCATGGTCAGACGCGCTCCACCGATCGGGCGCCGAACAGGCCGCCGGGCATCACGAACAGGACGAGCAGGATGACCACGAACGCGAAGGCGTCCTTGTAGGTCGAGGACAGATAGCCGGCGCCGAAGGCCTCCAGGAGGCCGATCAGCAGGCCGCCCGCGACGGCGCCGATCGGATTGCCCATGCCGCCCAGCATGGCGGCGGCGAAGCCCTTCAGCGCCAGCATGGTGCCGACCTCGTAGGAGGTCAGCGTGATCGGCGCGACCAGGATGCCGGCGATCGCCCCGATCCCGGCGGAGAGCGCGAAGGACAGGCCGACGACGAAGCGGGTGTCGATGCCGACCAGGCTTGCGGCGAGCCGGTTGGCGGCGGTGGCGAGCACGGCCTTGCCGGTCAGCGTGACGCGGAAGAACCACCACAGCGCGGCCAGGATGACGCCGGCCCCGCCGATCACCCACAGGCTCTGCGGCAGGATGGTCGCGCCGAGGATGTGGATCGGATCGTCGCCGGAGAAGGAGGGCAGGCGGTGGAACTGCTTGTCGAAGACGATCTGGGCGGCGCCGCGCAGCGCGATCGAGGCGCCGATGGTGATGATGATCAGCGTCACCGCCGAGGCGCCGCGCGCCGGCTTGATGGCGAAGAGATAGAGCCCGAGGCCGACCGCGACCGTGATGACCACCGCCGCGATCGCGGCGAGCGGCAGCGGCAGGCCGGCGGCGGCGAGGAACACGGTCGCCATGCCGCCGAGCATGACGAATTCGCCCTGCGCGAAGTTCACCACGTCGGAGGCGTTGTAGATGATCGTGAAGCCGAGCGCGACCAGCGCATAGACGGCGCCGACGGTCAGGCCGGAGAAGATGAACTGCAGCAGTTCGGCCATGGCGGTTCCGGGTGGCGGTCGCGGGGGATGGTCTTCGGCAGCGATGCAGGCCGCGCGGTCTCGCGTCGGCCGGCCCTGCGGTCCGTGTGCGATGGGCCGGGCGCGAGGCGACCGCCGCGGCGCGGGGCGGAACGATGCCCCGAGGCATGGTGTCCGGCGCGGGATGCCCCTTGTCGGCGGGCGGAGCGGGCCGGGGCGGGCGGGCCGCCCCGGCCGGGGGCTCAGTTGGCGAGCGTCCACTCGCCGTTCTTGATTTCCAGCATGCGGAAGGCGGTCAGGTCGAGGCCCATATGGTCGGTCGGCGTCATGGTGATCGCGCCGGCCGTGCCCATCAGGCCCTTGGTCGCCTCGATGGCGTCGCGCAGCTTCTTCGGCTCGGTCGAATTGGTCCGCTTGACCGCATCGACCACCATCATCAGGCCGTCATAGGCATGGCCGCCGAAGGTCGAGACCGGCTGCTTGGTGTTCTCCTCGAAGGTCGTCTTGTAGTCGACCACGGTCTTCTTCTGCGGATCGCTGTCGGGCAGCTTGTCGGCGACCAGCAGCGCGGAGGCCGGCAGGCGGACGCCGTTGGCGGCCTCGCCGGCCAGATCGATGAACTGCTTCGAGGCGACGCCGTGGCTCTGGTAGAAGGGCAGGGTGATGCCGAGCTGGCGGTAGTTGCGCGTCACGATGGCCGGGCCCTGGCCGAAATCGGCATTGACCACCGCCTGCAGGCCGGCCGTCCCCTTGATCTTGGTCAGCTGCGGGGTGACGTCGGTGTCCTTCGGGCCGTAGGTCTCGTCGGCGACGATCTCGACGCCGTATTTCGCCGCCACGGCGAGGCACTGCTTGCGCATCGAGGCGCCGAAGCCGCCGGTCCCGGAGACGAGGCCGATCTTGGCGAGGCTGCGCTTCTTCAGGTCGTCGAAGATCTTCTCGCAGGCCATCTTGTCGGTATGCGGCGTCTTGAAGACGAACTTGCGCACCGGCTCGACGATCTCGATCGCGCCGGCGAGCGAGATGAACGGCACTTCGGCATCCTCGAAGACCGGGATCATCGCCATCGTGGTGCCGGTGGTCGAGCCGCCCACCATGGCGACGACCTTGTCCTCCTCGACCAGGCGCTGGGCGAAGGTCTTGGCCTTGTTGGCGTCGCCGCCGTCGTCATAGGTGACGAGCTGGATCTTGCGTCCGCCGACGCCGCCGGCCGCGTTGAGGCGGTCGACATAGAGCTTCAGCGTCTTCTCTTCCGGATCGCCCAGGAAGGAGGCCGGGCCGGTCGCCGACAGCACGGCGCCGATCTTGATCGTCTCCTGCGCGAGCGCCGGGGCGGCCAGCGCGAGCGCCAGCGTCGCGCCGCCGAGCAGGGATTTCAGAGCACTGTGACAGGTCATGGTTTTCCTCCCAGTTTCTGTTTTTCGCCGTTCCGGCTTTTCAACACTGTGTGCCGGCCGGTCGGCCCGGTCCAGCCCCGCCCTCCCGGCGCGACCGTCGAGCCGCTGCAAAGGCCGCGTCCCGCACGATCGCGGGACGCGCGCGGGGTCAGGCCGCCGACTGACGGCGCACGGTGGCGACGCGGAAGCGGCTAGCCACGAAGGCGGTATCGGTCAGGCTGGCATTGCCGGCCGGATTGGCGCCGGAGACATGGTAGTCCGAGAAGGCGGCCGACTGGTTGACGAAGACCTGACCGGTCAGATTGACCGACAGCGCCACGCCGGCGGCCGCGAAGGCGTCGGCGGCGGCATCGATCACGGCCGGGTCGGTCGCGTAGAGGCTGGCCGTGATGGCGCCCTTCTCGCGGGCCGTGCCGGCGGCGCGGGCGAGCGAGTCCGCGGTCGAATCGGTCGCGATCACATAGGCGACCGGGCCGAAGCACTCGACCGTGTAGTCGGCCGTGTCGGCGGCGTCGGCGGCCAGGATCAGCGGCGTGACGGCGCGCGCGCCGTCGTAGCCCGGCAGCGCGATCCGTTCGGCGGCGCGGATGACCCGGCCCTTTGCGGCGGCGTCGACCCGGGCGAGCGTCGCCTCGGACTGCACCGCGCCGAGCACGGCGGCGGCGCGCTCGGGATCGCCGAGCAGCCGGTCGACCGAAATTTTGATGCCCTCGGCGACCGCCTCGAAGCTCTTGTGGCCGTCCGGCGTCTCGATGCCGGCGCGCGGCACGAAGATGTTCTGCGGGGCGGTGCACATCTGGCCGGTATAGAGCGACAGCGAGAAGGCGATGTTGCCGGTCATGCCGCGGAAGTCGTCGGTGGCGTCGATCACGATCGAATTGACGCCGGCCTCCTCGGTATAGACCTGCTTGCCCTCGGCATGGGCGCGCACCCAGGCGCCGAAGGCCGGAGAGCCGGTGAAGTCGATGATCTTCACGGACGGATGCAGCACCAGATCCTTGGTGATCGGCGCGTCGGCCTCGTCGGCGGCGAGCTGGACCACGTCGGCCGGGAAGCCGGCCTCGGCGAGCACCGCGCGGGCGACGCGGACCGTCTCGGCGAGCGGCAGGATGGCGCCCGGATGCGGCTTGACGATGACCGGGTTGCCGGTGACCAGCGAGGCGAACAGGCCCGGATAGCTGTTCCAGGTCGGGAAGGTGGCGCAGCCGATGACCAGCGCGACGCCGCGCGGCACGATGCGGAACTGCTTGTCGAGCACCAGGTTGACCTTGCCGGCCGGCTTGGTCCAGGTCACCGCGCCGGGGATCTTCGCCATCTCGTCATACGCGTAGGCGACCGCCTCCAGGCCGCGGTCCTGCGCGTGCGGGCCGCCGGCCTGGAAGGCCATCATGAAGGCCTGGCCGGAGGTGTGCTGCACCATGTTGGCGATCAGGAAGCTCTCCCGGTTGAGCCGGGCGAGGATTTCGAGCGCCACGCCGACGCGGTCCTCGACGCCGGCCCGCGCCCAGGCGGCGCCGGCTTTCTCGGCGGCGGCGACCAGGCTCGCGACCGGCGCGGACGGGTAGCTGATGGCGAGGTCGAAGCCGTAGGGCGAGGTCTCGCGGCCGACGCGGGTCGTGGCTTGCTGGTCGAGCGGGAAGGGCTGGCCGATCAGGGCCTTGAAGGCGGCCTCGCCGTCCGCCTTGGCGGTCTCGCCGTAGATCTTGCCCGACGGCGTCTCCGGATAGGCGCTCCAGTAGCCGCGCGTGCGCGCCGCCTGCACGGCAGCCTCGAGCAGGCCCTGATGGGCCGCGAAGAATGCGCTCATGGTATCCTCCCGCCGAAACCGGTTCCGGTCGCCGTTGCCGCAACAATCGTGCGAAACGGTGCCGTCCGGTTCTCGATCCTGTCGTTGACAGCCGGTCAACCTTGCGCCTATTAATTAACCGACCGGCCAGTCAGTCAAGTGAAATCTGATCGAAAAGAGCCGGACACGAGGAGATGCCATGACGGACACGCCCGCCGACGCGGTGGTGCGGATCGAGGACGGTGCCGGCTGGCGCCGCCTGACCCTCAACCGCCCCGACAAGCTGAACAGCTTCAACGCCGACCAGCATGTCGCCCTGAAGGCGGCACTCGATGCGGCCGCCGAGGATCGCAGCGTCCGGGCCGTCATCCTGACCGGTGCGGGACGCGGCTTCTCGGCCGGGCAGGACCTGTCCGACCGCGCCCGCGCGCCCGGCGCGCCGCCGCCGGACCTCTCCGAGACGATCGAACGCTTCTACAACCCGCTGATCCGCCGGCTGCGCAGCATGCCGGTGCCGGTGATCGCGGCGGTCAACGGCGTCGCCGCGGGGGCGGGCGCCAACATCGCCTTCGCCTGCGATCTGGTGCTGGCCGCGAAGTCGGCACGCTTCATCCAGGCCTTCTCGAAGATCGGGCTGATCCCGGATTCGGGCGGCACCTGGACCCTGCCGCGCCTGGTCGGCCGGGCCCGCGCCTATGCGCTGGCGGCGCTCGCCGAGCCGGTCTCGGCGGAGACGGCGGAAGCCTGGGGGATGATCTGGAAGGCGGTCGACGACGCCCAGCTGGCCGCGGAGGCCGAGGCGCTGGCGACCCGGCTCGCCGCCATGCCGACCGGCGCCCTGGTCCGGCTGCGCGAAGGCCTCGACCTGGCCGAGACCGGCACGCTCTCCGCCCAGCTCGACTGGGAGCGCGACGCGCAGGCCGCGCTCGGCCGCTCGGACGACTACCAGGAGGGCGTCGCCGCCTTCATGGAGAAGCGTCCCGCCCGCTTCTCAGAGCGGAGCTGAACCATGGCCGAGAAGCTCTCTCCCGAGGCCTTGGCCCGGGCCTGCGCCGACCTGATGTGGGCCGAGGACAAGGCCAGCCGCGGCCTCGGCATGGTCATCGACGAGGTCGGCCCCGGCCGGTCCGTGCTGTCGATGACCGTCACCGAGGCGATGGTCAACGGCCACGGCCTCTGCCACGGCGGCTACATCTTCACGCTGGCCGATTCCGCCTTCGCCTTCGCGTGCAACACCTACAACGCCAACACCGTCGCGGCCGGCTGCCAGATCGCCTATGTGGCGCCGGGCCGGCTCGGCGACCGGCTGACGGCGCGCGCGGTCGAACGCAGCCGCTCGGGACGGTCCGGCATCTACGACGTGACGGTCAGCCGCCAGGACGGCACCGTGCTGGCCGAATTCCGCGGCAACTCGCGCACCATCAAGGGCGTGTTCCTGCCCGACCAGGTCGACGGCCCGGCCCGGGCCTGACCGCCCGAACCTGACCGCCCGAACCTGACCGGCGGGGCCTGACCGACCGGGCCCGACCGGCCCATCTGCGACCGTCCCGGTCGGGGCGGCAAGGACCCGCACGGACCCGGATATTCGGGCCGTCTGCGCCCCGGCCCGACCGGCCCGCGCGACGGCCGCACCATCAGACGCAACGACAACGAGGCGCCGGACTGCGGCGCCCGGCGAGGGAGGGGACCCATGTATACGGACATCGTGCCGCGCCGCGACATCCTCGATCCGATCGAGATCGCCTCGCGCGACGAGATCGTGGCTCTGCAGACCGAGCGCATGGCCTGGACGCTGCGCCACGCCTACGAGAATGTGGCGCACTACCGGCGCAAGTTCGATGCCCACGGGGTGCATCCGGACGACTTCCGCCGGCTCGAGGACATCGCCAAGTTCCCGTTCACCACCAAGGCGGATCTGCGCGAGAACTATCCCTTCGGCATGTTCGCCGTGCCGCGCGAGAAGGTCGCCCGCGTGCATGCCTCGTCGGGCACCACCGGCAAGCCGACCGTGGTCGGCTATACGGCGCGCGACATCGACACCTGGTCGCAGGTGGTCGCCCGCTCGATCCGCGCTTCCGGCGGTCGGGCCGGCATGAAGGTGCATGTCTCCTACGGCTACGGCCTGTTCACCGGCGGCCTCGGCGCCCATTACGGCGCCGAGAAGCTCGGCTGCACGGTGATCCCGGTCTCTGGCGGCATGACCGAGCGCCAGGTCCAGCTGATCCAGGACTTCGAACCCGACATCATCATGGTCACGCCCAGCTACATGCTGGCGATCCTGGACGAATACCGCGCCAAGGGGCTCGACCCGCGCGCCTCCTCGCTGAAGGTCGGCATCTTCGGCGCCGAGCCGTGGACCAATGCCATGCGCGAGGAGATCGAGCAGGCCTTCGACATGCACGCGGTCGACATCTACGGCCTGTCGGAGGTGATGGGTCCGGGCGTCGCCAACGAATGCGTCGAGACCAAGGACGGCCTGCACATCTGGGAGGATCACTTCTTTCCCGAGATCGTCGACCCGGCGACCGGCCTGCCGGTCGAGGACGGGGCCAGCGGCGAACTGGTCTTTACCTCGCTGACCAAGGAGGCCATGCCGGTCATCCGCTACCGGACCCGCGACCTGACCCGGCTCCTGCCCGGCACGGCGCGCTCGATGCGGCGCATGGAGAAGGTCACCGGGCGCTCCGACGACATGATGATCGTGCGCGGGGTCAACGTCTTCCCGACCCAGATCGAGGAGCAGATCCTGAAATGCGCCGGCCTCTCGGCGCATTATTTCGTGGAGTTGACGCGCGAGGGCCGGATGGACGAGATGACGGTCCACTGCGAGGCCGCGCCCGACCATGCCGAGGAGGCCGAACGGGCCGCGTCGGCCTCGGAACTGAGGCATCACATCAAGAGCGTGATCGGCGTCAGCGCCAAGATCCTGGTCGGCTCGCCCGGTACGGTCGAACGTTCGGCCGGCAAGGCCCGGCGTGTCGTCGATCGCCGCCCGAAGGAATAGCGGATCCATGGCAAGACCCCGGGCGGTCGACCACGACGACAAGCGCCGCGCCATCCTGAAGGCCGCGGCGCGGCTTTTTGCCGACGGCGGCTACGACCGCTCGTCGATGGCCGAGGTGGCCAAGGCCTGCGGCGTGTCCAAGGCGCTGGTCTATCACTACTACGTCTCCAAGGACGTGCTGCTCTACGACATCATCCGCCTGCATCTCGACGAGCTGGTCGCGGCCGTCGAAGGCGCCAACGGCCATGACGAGGCGCCGCGCGAACGGCTGGTCCGGCTCGCCTCGGCGCTGCTCGACGCCTACCGGGATGCCGACGCCGAGCACAAGATCCAGATCAACGAGCTGAAGAAGCTGCCGCCCGAGCAGCAGGACGAGCTGCGCGATCTGGAGCGCCGGCTGGTCGGATACTTTGCGGCCGCGATCGCGGCGGCGGTGCCGGCGCTCGCGGGCGGCGCGCTTCTGAAGCCGGTGACCATGAGCCTGTTCGGCATGCTCAATTGGCATTATCTGTGGTTCCGCCCCGGCGGCCCGGTCAGCCGGGAGGACTATGCCCGTCTCGCCGTGACGCTCGCCGTGGACGGCGCCGGCGGGCTGCAGACCTGATACCGACGGTCATGGAATGATCGTCGGTATTCGAGACGCGGATTTCTCATGCCGCTGACGCCTATGAGAAATTCGCGTTACGTCAACGGCCCGATGCGTCAGCATCCTGGGCCGTTGGCATGACCGGTCAGGCCGCCGGCAGGCGCAGGACGGTCAGGGCGGCCGGCACCAGTTCGACATGGAACGGCACGGTCATCTCGACCTGCTCGCCGTCCATGGCCAGATGCAGCGACGGCCGGGTCGACCGGATCGCGACGCGCCGGGCCTTGGCGAAGGCCGCGAAGGGGTTGGAGCGCCAGCGTCCGGCCAGCGCCATCAGGGTGAACAGGATCAGCCGGCCCGGCGACATGGTGCGCGTCGCATAGACGGCGAGCCGCCCGCCGAGCGGGTCGCGCGGCAGTGGCGCCATGGCGGGCTGCTCGGCCAGTTCGTTGACGGTGACCAGCACGCTGGCGAAGGCGCCGCGCAGCGTGGTCTCGTCGGCACCGATCGAGAGGTTCAGCTTCGGCGGATCCAGGATGGCATGCGCCCAGGCGCGGATGCCGGCGAGCATCTTGCCGCGCCGGTTGGTGTAGCCGGCCTCCTCGCGCAGGCGGATGACGCGCGGATGGGCGCCGATCGAGACGTGATGCACGAACCAGCGCTCGCCGATCCGGCCGGCGTCGATGCTGACCAGTTCACCGTCGCCGAGGCGCGCCAGCGCCGCCTCGAGATCGGGCGGAAACCCGCTCAGCCGCGCAAACAGGTTGAAGGTGCCGAGCGGCAGCACGCAGATCGGCTTGCCGTGCCGGATCGCCGCCGCGGCCGCCGACGAGGCGGTGCCGTCGCCGCCGCCAATCACGACGAGATCGATCGCCGGATCCGCGAAGGCCCGCTCCATGTGATCGTGCAGGTCCGCCGGATCGGCCAGCACGAGTTCGGCGAGATGTCCGAGCCGGTCCGCCGCCGCACGCAGCCGCGCCGTCAGAGCCGCCTCGTCCCAGCTCCGCACCGTGCCGGCCTGGCGGTTGACGATCATGGCGACCCGGCGCGCCCCGGTGTCCGACGGGACCGGCGCGCTTTCGCCGGCATCCGGCAGGGCATCGGCGGTGGACATCGCATGCATCGGTTCGCTCCGTTCGAGTGTCCGGTCCTGCAGACGTTGCGCATCGGCGGCGGGCTGACGGTGATATGGGGCTGGGGTCGGTCCGTCGGGAGGGCGCGTCCGGAATCGGTCCGGGGTCGTCGTCGTCAACCGGACGGTCGCGGTGCGACGGCAGGGCGGGGCCGCCCATCCGGAGCCCGGACAAAAGCAAGGCGCCCGCGAAGGGGCGCCTTGCCGGCAGATTCGAGGCGAGCCGTCAGGGCTTGATCTTCACCTTCACGCCGCCGCCGCGGATGACGACCTTGTTGCGCACGCAGTTGTAGCCGTTCCAGCGCCAGCCGGGGCCGCAGCTGCGCACGACCGGACCGCGGAAATAGTAGCCGGGCTTTTTCACACGCACGCAATCGCCGCGCCGGCTGCAGTAGAGCGCCACGGATTCGGCGCGGCTGGCGCCGGCGTCCGAACCGAGCGGATTGACCATCGGCAAGGCCGAAGCCGGCGTCGCGGCGAGAAGACCGCCGAATGCGGCCGCGGCGAGAATGAGATTGCGCATGTCTGTTTGCTCCTTTTGAGGGCAGCCACCCTATCCCTGACAACACGCGAACATGCCATCGGTTCCACGGCCGCGGTCAGGTTTACCGGCACAGGATGCGACCTCGCGTCCTGATCATCGGCCACGTGCGTTCGCGTGCGCGAAGACTATTAAAGACAAGAATGACCATACGGGGGCAGGCCTTTTGGATATCTGTCGATGAGTCGGGTTTTGACGGGCAGGGAGCCTCCGTCGATAGCGTTCGAATCTGCGGATCATGATCCGAACTCCCTCCGGAACCGACGGCGCCGATGGACGTTGTATCGGCAGTTCAACGATATGGAGGACTTAAGGATGCGTAAGACTGTGATGGCTCTGTTGTCCTGTGCGGCGATCCTGGCGGTTCCGGGCCTGGCCTCCGCCGACGAGGCGGCCGGCGCCGCGGCCGGTGCCGCCACCGGTGCGGTGACCGGCGCGGTGATCGGCGGCCCGGTCGGCGCCGTGGTCGGCGGCGTGGCGGGTGCGACGATCGGCGGCGCCGCCGGTGCGACCGGCTCCGGGACCGTCGTGGTCCAGCCGGAGGCCCCCAGGGTGATCGAGCGCGAATGCGTTCAGGATGCCTATGGTGCGACCACCTGCGTCGAGCGGGTCCGCTGACAATCCAAGCCTGATCTTCGATTTTTCTCGGAATGGCACGGCAGCCGCGCGCTGCCGTGCCGTTTTGTTTGCGGCCGGAACGGCTTGTTTTGCCCGTCCCATGAGCCTCGATCGCCCGCAATTGCGTCAGCGGCGCGCTTGAACCGTCACGCGCCGAGGTCTTCAATGGGCGCGGATGATCGTTCCCGTGGGCGGGGCGATCGATCCCGGACGGACGATGCAGGAGACGCGCGTGGTCGATATGCAGGAAGCGGGCGTTGGCTCCGGGGCGGCGGTCCAGGCAGGGACCTACCAGGACGGCAGCGGTGCGGCGAGCGAGGTGGCCGAACTCCGGGCGGCGATCCTCGACAAGCTGACCTATTTCATCGGCAAGCATGCCGAGAATGCCAGCGACCGCGACTGGTTCGTCGCCACCGCGCTGGCGGTGCGCGACCGCATCGTCGACCGCTGGACCGAAACGCGCGACCGGATCTGGGCCCATCATACCAAGCGCGTCTATTACCTGAGCCTGGAATTCCTGATCGGACGCCTGCTGTTCGACGCGCTCAACAACCTGCAACTGACCGATCCCGTCCGGGTGGCGCTGGCCGAACTCGGCGTCGATCTCGACCGGATGCGCGAGGTGGAGCCGGACGCCGCGCTCGGCAATGGCGGCCTCGGCCGGCTCGCGGCCTGTTTCATGGATTCCATGGCGACCCTGTCGATCGCCGCGCATGGCTACGGCATCCGCTACGATCACGGCCTGTTCCGGCAGCGGATCAAGGACGGCTGGCAGCTCGAATATCCCGAGGACTGGCTGTCCTTCGGCAATCCGTGGGAATTCCCGCGGCCGGAGATCGACTATTCGATCGGCTTCGGCGGTCATGTCGAGGCGATGGCGCGCCCCGACGGTACCTTCCGCCATGTCTGGCATCCGGGCGAGACCATCGAGGCGGTTGCCTACGACACGCCGGTGCCCGGCTGGCGCGGCCGGCACGTCAACACGCTCCGGCTCTGGTCGGCGCGCGCGCCGGATCCGCTCCGGCTCGACGCCTTCAACCGCGGCGACCATGTCGGTGCCCTGACCGCACAGGTGCGCGCCGAGGCGATCTCGAAGATCCTCTATCCGAGCGACGCCACGCCGGCCGGCCAGGAACTGCGCCTGCGCCAGGAATATTTCTTCGTCTCGGCCTCGATGCAGGATCTGATCGACCGGCATCTGCGCCAGCACGACGCCATCGAGACGCTGCCCGAGCGGGTCGCGATCCAGCTCAACGACACCCATCCGGCGATCGCCATCGCCGAGATGATGCGGCTCCTGGTCGACATCCATCATCTCGAATGGGAGGCGGCCTGGACGATCACGACCGGCGTCTTCTCCTACACCAACCACACCCTGCTGCCGGAGGCGCTGGAGACCTGGGCGGTGCCGCTGATGGAGCGGATGCTGCCGCGGCACATGCAGATCATCTATCTGATCAACGCGCTGCATCTCGACCGGCTGCGCAAGTCCGGCGAAGTGAGCGACGAGATGGTGCGCGCGCTGTCGCTGATCGACGAGCATAGCGGCCGGCGCGTGCGCATGGGCCATCTCGCCTTCGTCGGCTCGCACAAGATCAACGGCGTCTCGGCGCTGCATACCGACCTGATGCGGGTCACGGTGTTCCGCGACCTGAACGGCGCCTATCCGGGCCGGATCGTCAACAAGACCAACGGCATCACCTTCCGCCGCTGGCTCTATCAGGCCAATCCGGGGCTGACCCGGCTGATCCAGGAGGCCTGCGGCCCCGGCGTCGTCGACCGGACGGCGGACCTGAAGGCGCTCGAGAAGGTCGCCGACGACCGGGCCTTCCAGCGCCGGGTCGCCGCCGTGCGCCGGGCCAACAAGATCCATCTCGGCCGGATCATCGCCGAGCAGCTCGGCGTCAAGGTCGATCCGGACGCGCTGTTCGACGTGCAGATCAAGCGCATCCACGAATACAAGCGCCAGCTCCTCAACATCCTGGAGACCATCGCGGTCTATGAGGAGATCCGCTCCCAGCCGACGCGCGACTGGATCCCGCGGGTCAAGATCTTCGCCGGCAAGGCGGCGGCCAGCTACCATCAGGCCAAGCTGATCATCAAGCTCGCCAACGACGTGGCCAAGGTGGTCAATTCCGACCCGACCGTGCGCGGCCTGCTCAAGGTCGCCTTCCTGCCGAACTACAATGTCAGCCTCGCCGAGGCGATCATCCCGGCCGCCGACGTGTCCGAACAGATCTCGACCGCCGGCATGGAGGCGTCGGGCACCGGCAACATGAAGTTCGCCCTCAACGGCGCGCTGACCATCGGCACGCTCGACGGCGCCAATGTCGAGATCCGCGAGCATGTCGGGCCGGAGAACATCTTCATCTTCGGCCTGACCGCCGAGGAGGTCGAGGCCCGGCGGCGGCGCGGCATCGATGCGACGACGGTCATCGCGGCGTCGCCGCGCCTGCCGGAGATCCTCGACGCCATGGCGTCCGGCGTGTTCTCGCCCGACGAGCCGGGCCGCTACCGGGGGCTCGTCGACAGCCTGCGTTTCCACGACTACTTCATGGTGACCGCCGATTTCGACAGCTACTATGCCCGCCAGCGCGACATCTACCGGCTCTGGCGCGACAAGGAGGTCTGGTGGAAGGCGAGCCTGCTCAACACCGCGCGGATGGGCTGGTTCTCGTCGGACCGGGCGATCACCGAATATGCCCAGGAGATCTGGCGGGTGCCGCTGCAGCCGATCGGGTGACGGCGGCGGGCCGGCGTCGATCTTCGGACCATCGAACTTTGGTCCGGCGAACTTCGGTTATTCGATGCCGAATTCACGCTTCCGATGGCACGAATATGCAAGACTGGCGTTCTGTAGAGAGCGTCGGACCCAAGCCTGACAAGGGCCAATGACAACAGAGCCGGGGATGGAAGCGAGCATCTGGGAGGCCGGCGGCGACGAGGTCGCCGCCCTGGTCGGTGCGCGCCATGGCGACCCGTTCGGGCTGCTCGGGCTGCACGAGACTGCGGCCGGCCTGGTCCTGCGCGCTTTCGTGCCCGGGGCCGCGACGCTCGAGGCCGTCCCGGACGACGGTGCCCCGGCTTTCGCGCTCGGCCTGCGCGATCCGGCCGGCTTCTTCGAGGGGCTGGTTCCGGCCGCCGGCCGCTTCGGCTACCGCCTGCGCGCCGGCAATGCCGGCGGCAGCTGGATGGTCCGCGACGCCTATGCGTTCGGTCCGGTGCTCGGTGCCGTCGACGACCATCTCCTGGTCGAGGGCACCCACCGGCAGCTCTACGAGCGGCTTGGCGCGCATCCGATCCGCCATGAGGGCGTCGACGGCGTGCATTTCGCCGTCTGGGCACCGAATGCGCAGCGCGTCTCGGTGATCGGCGACTTCAACCGCTGGGACGGGCGCCTGCACCAGATGCGCAAGCGCATCGACAGCGGGCTGTGGGAGATCTTCGTCCCCGATGTCGGCCTCGGCACCAACTACAAATACGAGATCGTCGGCCGCCACGGCGATCTCCTGCCTTTCAAGGCCGACCCGTTCGGCTTTGCCGGCGAGATGCGGCCCTCGACCGCCTCGGTGGTCGCCGACACCGCCGGCTTCGTCTGGACCGACGCCGACCATCTCGCCGCCCGCGCCGAGGGCGATCCGCGCCGCAAGCCGATGGCCGCCTACGAGGTCCATCTCGGCTCCTGGCAGCGCGGCGCGGGTGGCCGGTTCCTCAGCTACGACGAACTGGCCGACACGCTGATCCCCTATGTGGCGGAGCTCGGCTTCACCCATCTCGAGCTGCTGCCTGTCTCCGAGCATCCGCTCGACGCCTCCTGGGGCTACCAGCCGATCGGCCTGTTCGCCCCGACCGCCCGCTTCGGCGATCCGGCCGGTTTCGCCCGCTTCGTCGACCGCGCCCATGCGGCCGGGCTGGGCGTGATCCTCGACTGGGTGCCGGCCCATTTCCCGACCGACCCGCACGGTCTCGCCGCCTTCGACGGCGGCCCGCTCTACGAGCATGCCGATCCGCGCCGCGGCTTCCATCCCGACTGGAACACCGCGATCTACGACTTCGGCCGGCGCGAGGTCGCCAACATGCTGGCCGCCAATGCGCTCTACTGGCTCGACCGGTTCCATATCGACGGCCTGCGCGTCGATGCCGTCGCCTCGATGCTCTATCTCGACTATTCGCGCCGGGCCGGCGAATGGCTGCCGAACCCGGACGGGTCGAACGACAACCGCGATGCGGTCGCGTTCCTGCGCCGCTTCAACGAACTGGTCTACGGCACCCATCCGGGCACGGTGACGATCGCGGAGGAATCGACCGCCTGGTCGGGCGTCTCGGCGCCGGCCTATGCGGGCGGGCTCGGCTTCGGCTTCAAGTGGAACATGGGCTGGATGAACGACAGCCTCGACTACATGTCGAAGGACCCGGTGCATCGCCGCTGGCACCACGACAAGCTGACCTTCGGCCTGCTCTATGCCTTCTCGGAGAATTTCGTCCTGCCGCTCAGCCACGACGAGGTGGTGCACGGCAAGGGCTCGATCCTCGGCCGGATGCCGGGCGACGAATGGCAGCGTTTCGCCAATGCGCGCGCCTATTACGGCTTCATGTGGGCCCATCCGGGCAAGAAGCTCCTGTTCATGGGCCAGGAATTCGGCCAGACGCGCGAATGGAACTTCGACGCCGCGCTGGAATGGTGGCTGCTCGACCATGCCCCGCATCGCGGCCTCAAGGCGCTGGTCGGCGACCTGAACCGGCTCTACCGCGCCCTGCCGGCGCTGCATGCGCGCGACTGCGAGGCCGCGGGCTTCCGCTGGGTCGTCGCCGACGACCGCGACCAGTCGGTCTTTGCCTGGCTGCGCCTCGGCGACCGGCACGATCCGCCGGTCCTGGCGGTCTCGAACTTCACGCCGGTGCCGCGTCCGGGCTACCGGGTCGGCCTGCCCTTCGCCGGGCGCTGGCGCGAGGTGCTGAACACCGATGCCGACCTCTATGGCGGCTCCGGTCTCGGCAACCAGGGCTCGGTCGTCGCCGCCGCGGTCCCGTCGCACGGCCTGCCGGCCTCCGCGGAGATCCTGATACCGCCGCTGGCGACGGTGTATTTTCTATACGATCCGGACTGAGCAAACGGACTGAGCAAACGGGTCGGCCGCGATGCGACCGGCCGAGACAGGCAAGCGGGAGGCAAGGCAGATGGCGGAACGTTCGGGTCCAAGCGGCCCCCTCTCCAGGACCGCGATGGCCTATGTGCTGGCCGGCGGCCGCGGCAGCCGCCTGATCGAACTGACCGACCGGCGCGCCAAGCCGGCGGTCTATTTCGGCGGCAAGTCGCGCATCATCGACTTCGCCCTGTCGAACGCGCTCAATTCCGGCATCCGCCGCATCGGCGTCGCGACCCAGTACAAGGCGCACAGCCTGATCCGCCATCTCCAGCGCGGCTGGAACTTCTTCCGCCCGGAGCGCAACGAGAGCTTCGACATCCTGCCGGCGAGCCAGCGCGTCTCGGAAGATCACTGGTACGAAGGCACCGCCGACGCGGTCTACCAGAACATCGACATCATTCGCGACTACGAGCCGCGCCACATCGTCATCCTGGCCGGCGACCACATCTACAAGCAGGACTACGAACTGATGCTGCAGCAGCACTGCGAGCAGGGCGCCGACGTGACCGTCGGCTGCCTCGAAGTGCCGCGCAAGGACGCGACCGGCTTCGGCGTGATGCATGTCGACACGGACGACCGCATCATCGATTTCGTCGAGAAGCCGAAGGATCCGCCGGCCATGCCGGGCCGGCCCGACATGGCGCTGGCCTCGATGGGCATCTATGTCTTCGACACCAAGTTCCTGTTCGACCAGCTGGAGCGCGATGCCGCCACGCCGGGGTCGAGCCGCGATTTCGGCAAGGACATCATCCCCTACATCGTCAAGCACGGAAAGGCGGTGGCGCACCACTTCTCGCGCTCCTGCGTGCGCTCCTCCAAGGAGGCGGCGCCCTACTGGCGCGATGTCGGCACCGTCGACGCCTATTGGGAGGCCAATATCGACCTGACCGACGTGGTGCCGGATCTCGACCTCTACGACCGCGAATGGCCGATCTGGACCTATGGCGAGATCACCCCGCCGGCCAAGTTCGTGCATGACGAGGAGGGACGCCGCGGGCAGGCGGTCTCCTCGCTGGTCTCCGGCGGCTGCATCGTGTCGGGCGCCAACCTGCGCCGCTCGCTGCTGTTCACCGGCGTGCGGCTCAATTCCTACTCGCATATCGAGAATGCGGTCATCCTGCCCTATGTCGATGTCGGCCGTAAGTCGACCCTGCGCAATGTGGTGGTCGATCGCGGCGTCGTCATTCCCGAAGGCCTCGTCGTCGGCGAGGATCCGGTGCTCGACGCGCAGCGTTTCCGCCGGACCGAGAAGGGCATATGTTTGATTACCCAACCGATGATCGACCGTCTGAAGGCATGAGCCGCCTCACCGTCCTCTCCGTCGCCTCCGAGGTGTTCCCGCTGGTCAAGACCGGCGGGCTCGCCGATGTGGCCGGCGCCCTGCCGCGCGCGCTGGCGCCCGAGGGCGTCGACATGACGACGCTGGTGCCGGGCTATCCGGCCGTGATGCGGGCGCTGGAACATGGCGGCAGCGTGCTGGCGGTCGCGGATCTGTTCGGCGGGCCGGCCCGGGTCCTGTCGGGCACCGCCGAGGGGCTCGCCCTGCTGGTCGTCGATGCGCCGCATCTGTTCGATCGGCCCGGCAATCCCTATGTCGGACCCGACGGGCGCGACTGGCCGGACAATCCGTTCCGCTTCGCCGCCCTTGCCCGCGTCGCCGCCATGATCGGGCTCGGCGACCTGCCGGGCTGGCGGCCGGACGTGATCCATGCGCACGACTGGCAGACCGGCCTCACCGCCGCCTATCTGGCCTATGCCGACCGGCCGCGGCCCGGCACGGTGATCACGGTGCACAATCTCGCCTTCCAGGGCCAGTTCGGGCCCGAACTGCTCGGCCCGCTCGGCCTGCCGCCGGAGGCCTGGTCGGTCGCGGGCGTCGAATATTACGGGCAGATCGGCTTCCTGAAGGCCGGCCTGCAATTCTCCGACCGGATCACCACGGTCTCGCCGAGCTATGCGGCCGAGATCCGCACGCCGGCCGGCGGCATGGGCCTCGACGGCCTGATCCGCGCGCGCGGCGCCGACGTGGCCGGCATTCTCAACGGCATCGACGACACGGTCTGGGACCCGGCCGCCGATCCGCTGATCCCGGCGCCGTTCGACCTGAAGACCCTGAAGCGCCGGGGCGACGACAAGAAGGCCCTGCAGACGCGCTTCGGCCTCGCCGCGGACCCGGACGCGCTGCTCTATGGCGTGATCAGCCGGCTGTCCTGGCAGAAGGGGCTCGATCTCCTGCTCGGCGAGATCGGCACGCTGGCGGCGTCCGGCGCGCAACTGGTGCTGCTCGGCTCAGGCGAGCCGGCGCTGGAGCGCGGCTTCCTCGAGGCCGCCGCCGCCCATCCGGGCCGGATCGCCTGCCGCATCGGCTATGACGAACCGCTCGCCCATCTGATCCAGGCCGGATCGGATGCGCTGATCGTGCCGTCGCGCTTCGAACCCTGCGGCCTGACCCAGCTCTGCGCCTTGCGGTACGGCGCCGTGCCGGTGGTCGCCCGCGTCGGCGGCCTTGCCGACACCATTGTCGACGCCAACGAGATGGCGCGCGCCGCCGGCGCCGGCACCGGCATCCAGTTCTCACCCGTGACGGCCGAGATGCTGGCCGGCGCCCTGATCCGCACCGCGGATCTGTGGCGCGATCGCGATGCCTGGACGCGCCTCCAGCGCAATGCCATGAAGACGGACGTCTCGTGGCGGCGGCCTGCCGCCCGCTATGCCGGCCTCTATCGCGATCTCGTCGCCGCCCGCGGCGGCGGCTGACCGGATCGAGTCTGTCGACGACCGCCCGCCCGCATCCCGCCCGGAACGCCGGAGTGCCTATGATCCTGACCATCGCCACGACGCCCTTCGAGGGCCAGAAGCCCGGCACCTCGGGCCTGCGCAAGCGCGTTCCGGTGTTCCAGCAGCGCCACTATGTCGAGAATTTCGTGCAGTCGATCTTCGATTGCCTGGAGGGTTTCGCCGGCACGACCCTGGTGGTCGGCGGCGACGGGCGCTTCTTCAATCGTGAGGCGATCCAGACCGTGATCCGGCTCGCCGCCGCCAACGGCTTCGGCCGCATCCTGGTCGGTCGCGGCGGCATCCTGTCGACGCCGGCGGCCTCGAACGTGATCCGCGTGCGCAAGGCCTATGGCGGCATCATCCTGTCGGCGAGCCACAATCCCGGCGGCCCCGACGGCGATTTCGGCATCAAGTACAATGTCGGCAATGGCGGCCCGGCGCCCGAGAAGGTGACCGAGGCGGTGTTCGCACGCACCAGGACGATCACCGAATACCGCACGCTCGACAGCGCGGATGTCGATCTCGACCGGCTCGGCGAGGTCGGCGCCGGCGCCGCGATCGTCGAGGTGATCGATCCGGTCGACGACTATGCCGGTCTGATGCAGCGGCTGTTCGACTTCGACCGTATCCGGGGCCTGTTCGCCTCCGGATTCCGGATGAAATTCGACGCCATGTCGGCGGTGACCGGCCCCTATGCCCGCCAGATCCTGGAGCGCATGCTCGGCGCTCCGCACGGCACGGTCATGAACTTCACGCCGGAGCCCGACTTCGGCGGCCACCATCCGGACCCGAACCTCGTTCACGCGCGCCATCTCTACGATCTCGCCATGTCGATCGACGGGCCGGATTTCTGCGCCGCGTCCGACGGCGACGGCGACCGCAACCTGATCATCGGCAACCACGCCTTCGTCACCCCGTCGGACAGCCTGGCGATGCTGGCCGCCAACGCCCATCTGGCGCCCGGCTACGCCAAGGGCATCGCCGGCATCGCCCGCTCCATGCCGACCAGCCGGGCGGCCGACCGGGTCGCCGAAAAGATGGGCATCAGCCTCTACGAAACGCCCACCGGCTGGAAGTTCTTCGGCAACCTGCTCGATGCGGGCCTGGTCACCATCTGCGGCGAGGAGAGCGCCGGCACCGGCTCCGACCATGTCCGCGAGAAGGACGGGCTGTGGGCCGTGCTGCTGTGGCTCGACATCGTCGCCGCGCGCCGGCAGAGCGTCGCGGCGATCCAGCGCGAGCACTGGGCCGCCTATGGACGCAACTACTATTCCCGGCACGATTTCGAGGAGGTCGAGACCGACGGCGCCAACGCGCTGATGGCGCAGCTGCGCGAGGGCCTCGTCGGCCTGAAGGGCAAGCGTTTCGGCGCCCTGGAGATCGCCGGGGCCGACGATTTCGCCTATCACGACCCGGTCGACGGCTCGGATTCGGCCCATCAGGGCATCCGCGTGCTGTTCGAGGACGGCTCGCGCATCGTCTACCGGCTGTCCGGCACGGGCACGTCGGGGGCGACGCTGCGCGTCTATATCGAGCGGTTCGAGCCCGATGCCGCCGCCCACGGACTGGAGACCCAGGCCGCCCTCGCCGATCTGATCGCGCTCGGTCACGCGCTGGCACGAATCGAGCATTTCACCGGCCGGCGCGAACCCTCCGTGATCACCTGACCGGGACGGACCGGAGGGATCGTTCGCCCGACGAGGCACCAGCCAAGCGAGGATCGCCGCGCATGACCGAGCGTCCGCCGAGCCGCCCCGAACCGCTCGGCGTCACGGTTGTGGCCGGCGGGGCGCAGGTCGCCGTGCCGTCGGCCCATGCCACGGCGATCGATGTCTGCGTCTATCCGCCGTTCGATCCGGCCGTGCCCGACCGCGAACTCGGCCGGATCCGGCTGGGGGAGCGCACCGGCGCCGTCCATCACGGCTTCGTCGCCGGGCTGGAACCGGGCCTGCGCTACGGCCTGCGCGCACACGGACCCTGGGACCCGGCCGCCGGCCATCGCTTCAACCCGGCCAAGCTGCTGCTCGACCCCTGGGCGACCCGGCTCGACCGCGCCGCCCCGCTCGTCCCGGAGATGTTCGACCGGCGCGCGACCGGCGCGCTCCATGACGACGCCGACAGCGGGCCGATGGTCGCCAAGGCGGTCGTCGAGCCGGCCTTCGTGCCGCCTGCGGCGCCGACCCGGCCGGCATTCCGCTGGCGCGACGCGGTCGTCTACGAGCTGCATGTGCGCGGCTTCACGCGGAGCCATCCGGACGTGCCGGAGGCGATCCGCGGCACCTTCGCGGGTCTCGCCCATCCGGCCGCGATCGACCATCTGGTCCGGCTCGGGGTCACGGCGGTCGAGATCATGCCGGCCGCGGCCTGGCTCGACGAACGCCATCTGCCGCCGCTCGGGCTGACCAACTATTGGGGCTACAACCCGATCGCGCTGTGCGCACCCGATCCGCGCCTGGCGCCGACCGGCTGGGCCGAGATCCGCGCGGCGACCGATGCGCTGCATGCGGCCGGCATCGCGGCGATCCTGGACGTGGTCCTGAACCACACGGGCGAGAGCGACCGCCTGGGGCCGACCGTCTCGCTGCGCGGGCTCGACAACACGACCTGGTACCGGCTCGTGCCCGGTTCGCCGGCCGACTACCTGAACGATACCGGCTGCGGCAACATGCTGGCGCTGGACCGGCCGATCCCGCTCCGGCTGGCGCTCGATTCGCTGAGGCTGTGGGTCGAGCGCGGCGGTTTCGACGGCTTCCGCTACGATCTCGCCACCACGCTCGCCCGGCGTCCGGACGGCTTCGACCCGGACGCGCCGCTCCTCGCCGCGATCGGACAGGACCCGCTGCTGCGCGACTGCGTCCATATCGCCGAGCCCTGGGACATCGGCCCGGGCGGGCATCAGCTCGGCCGCTTTCCGGACGGCTGGGGCGAGTGGAACGACCGCTACCGCGACACGGTGCGCCGCTTCTGGCGCGGCGACGGCGGCATGGTCGGCCAATTGGCGACCCGTTTCGCCGGCTCCGCCGACATCTTCGCCGGTCGCTTCCGGCCGCTCTCGCGCAGCGTCAACTTCGTCACCGCCCATGACGGCTTCACGCTCGCCGATCTGGTCGCCCATGTGGCCAAGCACAACGGGGCCAACGGCGAGGACAATCGCGACGGCACCAACGACAATGCGTCCTGGAACCACGGCGTCGAGGGGCTGACCGACGATCCGGCGATCCGGGCCGCGCGCCGGGGCGACGTGCGCGCCCTGCTGGCGACGCTGATCCTGTCGCGCGGCACGCCGATGCTCGCCATGGGCGACGAGGTCGGCCGCAGCCAGGCCGGCAACAACAATGCCTATGCGCAGGACAACGCGCTTTCGTGGTTCGACTGGCAGGGCGCCGACCAGGATCTCGCCGCCTTCACGGCCGGCCTGATCGCCTGCCGCAAGGCCCATCCGGTACTGACCCGGGAAGCGACGCTGACCGGCGGCCCGGTCGACGAGACCGGGATTCCCGACGTGGTCTGGCTGAGGCCCGACGGCGGCGCGCTGGCCGACTGGGAATGGCAGGCGCCCGCCACCCGCGCCCTGATCGCCGCCCTCTATGCGCCGGCGGAAGGCGACCGGCCGGCGAGCCGGGCCGTGGTCGCGCTGCATGCCGGGCCGGAGCCCTTCGTGCTGGCCCTGCCCGAGCCGCGCGACGGCTTCGCCTGGACGCGTGCGCTCGACACGGCCGATATGGCCGCGGTGCTGGCACCGGCCGCGGTGCCGGTTCCCGCCGGCGCCCATCTCGCCGTCGCGGCGCGCTCGGTCGTGCTCGCCGTCGAGACCGTGGCGGAGGCGGGCGGAGGCGCGGGGATGCGCCGGCCCGCCGACGGCGCCGCGCTCGACCGGCTGGCCGCCGCCGCCGGCATCGCGCCGGACTGGTGGGACATCGACGGCTGCAACCATCGCGTCCCCGACGACACCCGCCGCGCCCTGCTCGCCGCGATGCGGCTGCCCGCCGGCACGACCGGCGAGGCGCGCGACAGCCTCGCCCGCCTGGTCGCGGAGACCAGCGCGCGCGACCTGCCGCTCGCCGTGACGGTCCGGGAGGGCGAGCCCGCGTGGCTGCGGCTCGGCCCCGGGCTCGCGGACAGCTTCCGGTGCCTCGACCTGGTCGTCGAGACCGAGGCGGGAACCGTCGAGACGATCTCGGTGGCGCCGGGCGAGGGCATCCGGGAGACCATCACCGGCGCCGACGGACGGCGGATCGCCACGCGGCTGGTGCCGTTGCCGGCCCTGCCGCTCGGCCGCCATCGCATCCGGCTCGCCGACCGGCCCGAGACAGCCGCGCATTGGGCGGTCGTGCCGGCGCGCTGCCACCAGCCGGAAGCGCTGGCCGGCGGCGCCCGCCGCTTCGGCATCGCCGCCCATCTCTACACGCTGCGCCGGGCCGGCGATGCCGGCATCGGCGATTTCACCACGTTGGCGGCGCTGGCCGAACGGGCCGCCGGCCAGGGCGCGGCGACGATCGGCCTCAACCCGCTGCACGCCCTGTTCGAGACCCAGCCGGATCGCGCCAGCCCCTACAGCCCGACCGACCGGCGCTTCCTCGATCCGCTCTATATCGATCTCGCCGCCCTGCCGGAGACGCTGCTGACGCCGGCCGTCCGCGCCGCGCTCGATGCCGAGGCCGGGCTCTTCGCCGCGGCTTCGGCGCTGACGGCGGTCGACTATGCCCGGCTGCGCGCCGCCAAGGGCCGGGTCCTGACCCTGGCCCACGAGGCCTTCGAGGCTGGCGAGGCCGGCATGGCCGGCGCGGCCACCGAGGGCGGGGCGCTGGCCGCGGCGTTCGAGGATTTCGTCCGTGCGCAGGGGCCGGCCCTGCAGCCCTTCGCGCTGCATCAGGCGATCGTCGCGGCGACCGGCATCGACGACTGGCACGCCTGGCCGGCCGGCCTCGCGCGCCCGGATGCCGCCGACACGGCGGAGTTCGCAGCCCGCCATGCCAATCAGCTGCGCTTCGTGACGTTCCAGCAATTCCTGGCCGACCGGCAACTCGGCGAGGCCGACCGGCGCGCGCGTGCGGCCGGACTTTCGCTCGGCTTCTACCGCGACCTGGCGGTCGGCTGCGCGCCCGACGGGGCCGAGGCCTGGGCCGAGCAGGACCGGCTGATGACCGGCGTCTCGATCGGTGCGCCGCCGGATCCCTTCGCGGCCGCCGGCCAGGTCTGGTGCCTGCCCGCGCCGGACCCGCTCGGCCTCGCGCGCGACGGCTATCGCGGCTTCGGCCGGCTGATCGCCGCCAACATGGCCCATGCCGGCGCGCTCCGGATCGACCATGTGCTCGGCCTCCGGCGCCTGTTCCTGGTCCCCGACGGCGCGACGGGCCGGGAGGGCGCCTATCTGGCCCAGCCGGCCGACGACCTGATCGGCCATCTGGCGCTGGAAAGCCGGCGCGCCGGCACGCTGGTGGTCGGCGAGGATCTCGGCACCGTGCCCGAAGGCTTCCGCGAACAGCTCGACCATGCCGGCCTGCTCTCCTACCGGGTGCTGTGGTTCGAGCGCGCGGGCGACGGCTTCGTGCCGCCGGAACACTATCCGGCGCGTGCGGCCGCCTGCGTCTCGACCCACGACCTGCCGACGCTGGCGGGATGGTGGTCCGGCGCCGATATCGATGAGGACCTGACGCTTGGCCGGCTCGCGTCGGACGCCGAAGCCGAGGCGCGCGCGCGGCGCGCGGCGGATCGGCAGCGCCTGATCGCGACGCTGGTCGCGAGCGGGCATCTCGGCGGGTCGTTCGACCCGCAGGGGGCCGTCGACCTGCAGGGACCGTTCGACCCGCAGGGGCCGTTCGGCCCGGCGCTGGCGGCGGCCGTGCATGGCTATGTGGCGGCGACGCCGTCGGTGCTGGCCCTGGTGCAGGCCGACGATCTCGCCGGCGAGACCGCGGCCGTCAACCTGCCCGGCACCGACCGCGAACGCCCCAACTGGCGCCGCCGCCTGGCGCCGCCGGTCGAGCACCTGTTCGAGACTGATCTCGCCCGGGCGATCCTCGATCGGATGGCGGCACGCCGCGCGTGACCTGATCCGATCGGGCCGGCCTTGCAGCCCGATCGTCCGGCGCCATTTGTGGCGCTCGGGCCGGAGCGATATAGTTCGCGGGCCTTACGCCGCAGGAGTCGCGCCCATGGCCTTCGTCGAGGACGATCGCCCCAAGAAGAAGCTCAGCCACGAGATCGGGCAGGACCTGTCGCTCCTCTCCGTCGGCGACCTCGAGGAGCGCATCGCGCTGCTGCAGGCCGAGATCCTGCGCCTGGAAGAGGCCGTCAAGGCCCGTCACCGGACCCGTTCGGCGGCCGATTCGGTCTTCAAGATATGACGCGCCCGGCGCGGGACCGCGCCATCGAAGGAACATCGCGGGAGCGCGCCATCGAAGGAACATCGCGGGAGCGCGCCATCGAGGAGATTTCGCGCGAGCGCGCCATCGAAGAAATCTCGCACGAGCGCGTCCTCGAATCGTCCCTGGGCGAGCGGGACGCCGCAGAGGTTCTGCGCGCGCCCGGCCCCGATGCGTTCGGACGCGCGCCCGGCGTGCCGGCGCGGGTTGCCGTGACCGGGCTGAAACTGGCCGATTTCCGCAACTATGCGGCGCTGTCGCTGGAGCTCGACGAGCGCCATGTCGTGCTCGCCGGCGACAACGGCGCCGGCAAGACCAACCTGATCGAGGCGGTGTCGCTGCTCTCGCCGGGGCGCGGCCTCAGGCGCGCGACGCTCGACGAGATGGCCCGCACCGGCGCCGGCGGCACTTTCGCGGTCGCCGCCGTGCTGGACGGACCGGACGGCGCGGTCCGGATCGGCACTGGTGTGACCGAGCCGGACGCGGCGGCAGGCGAGCGGAGCCGGCGCGTGCGCATCGACGGCGCGGCGCAGAAGAGCGCCGAGGCCATGCTCGACCATATCCGCGTGCTCTGGCTGACGCCGGCTTCCGACGGCCTGTTCACCGGCCCCGCCGCGGAGCGCCGCCGCTTTCTCGACCGGCTCGTGCTGGCGCTCGATCCCGCCCACGGCACCCGGGTGGCGGCCTTCGAGCGCGCCATGCGCGGGCGCAACCGGTTGATCGAGGAGGGCATGCGCGATCCCGGCTGGCTCGACGCGATCGAGGCGCAGATGGCCGAACTCGGCTCGGCCATCGCGGCGGCACGGGTCGAGGCGGTCGCGTGCCTGGCCGGGCTGATCGCGGCGACGCGCGAGGATCACGGCGCCTTTCCGCATGCCGAACTGGCGCTGGAAGGCGAGATCGAGGCGCTGGCCGCGGCCTCCGGGCCGGCCGGCGCGGTCGAGGACCGCTACCGCGCCATCCTGGCCGGTGCGCGCGAGCGCGACCGGGCCGCCGGGCGGACGCTCGACGGGCCGCATCGGGCGGATCTCAGGGTCCTGCACGGGCCGAAGCAGATGCCGGCCGAACTGTCCTCGACCGGCGAGCAGAAGGCGCTGCTGCTCGGTCTCGTGCTCGCCCATGCCCGTCTAGTCGGCGCCACCGTCGGCCGCGCGCCGCTGCTGCTGCTCGACGAGGTCGCCGCCCATCTCGACGGCCGGCGCCGGGCGGCGCTGTTCGACGTGCTCGACAGTCTCGGCGGCCAGTGCTGGCTGACCGGCACCGATGCGGCCGTGTTCGCCCCGCTCGGCGCCCGCGCGCAGGTGTTCGAGGTCGCCGCCGGCCGCGTGCTGCCGGGTGCGGGGCCGGCGCGATGATGGGGTCGGCGCGATGACGGGGGCGGCCGGGCCGGGCGGGACATCGCCCGAGCATGCGGTCGGCCGCTATCTGGAGCCGATGCGGCGGGCGATCCGCGCAGGCCTCGCGCGCCTGCCGGCGCCGCTCGCCGAATTCATCCTGTTCGGGCTGAAGCAGGCCTGGGCCTGCCTGTTCGCCGCGATCATGCTGACGCTCCTGATCGGCACCAAGCTCGTCTGGGATCCGGCCTGGCCGATCCAGCGCTACGACGCGCTGTTCGTCGCCGCGCTCGTGGTCCAGGTCGCCATGCTGGCCTTCCGGATGGAGAGCGTCGACGAGCTGAAGGTGATCCTCGTCTACCATGTCGTCGGCACCATCATGGAGATCTTCAAGACCCGCATGGGCTCCTGGTCCTATCCGGAGGCGGCCCTGATCCGGATCGAGGGCGTGCCGCTGTTCACCGGCTTCATGTATGGCTGCGTCGGCAGCTACATGGCGCGCGCGATCCGCATCTTCGACATGCGCTTCACCCACTATCCGCCGCTCTGGGCGACCGCGCTGCTGGCCGCGGCCATCTACGCCAACTTCTTCGCACACCACTTTTTCGTCGACCTGCGCTGGGTCCTGTTCGCCTGGACCTTCCTCCTGTTCTGGCGGGTGCGCATCTATTTCACCACCGACCGCCGGCCGCTCTGGATGCCGCTGCTCGTCGCCGCCTTCCTGACCGCCTGCTTCCTCTGGATCGCCGAGAATGTCGGGACGATCACCGGCACCTGGCTCTATCCGGGCCAGCACGGCGCCTGGAAACCGGTCTCCTTCTCCAAGCTCGGTTCGTGGTATCTGCTCCTGGTGATCAGCTTCGTGCTGGTCACGCTGGTCAACCGGCCCGTGCCGCCGGACGCCGTTGCCCGGGTCTGACCGGGCGGTGGTCCACAAGACCGCGAGGAGAGAGAGACGCCATGGAACCGACCACGCTCGCCGCCTTCGCGCTGGCCCTGACGCTGGCCGCCGCCTCGCCCGGCCCCGGCATCGCGGCGGTGGTCGCCCGCGCGCTCGGCGCCGGCTTCCGCGGCGCCGTGCCGATGGTGCTCGGGCTGGTCGCCGGCGATCTGGTCTATCTGAGCTTCGCGGCCTTCGGGCTGGCCGCCCTGGCGGCCTCGTTCGGGACCGTCTTCCTGGTCGTGAAATATGCCGGCGCGGCCTATCTGATCTGGCTCGCCGTGCGGCTGTGGCGCGCCGAGCCGAGCGCCCAGGCGGTCGGTGCGGTGGCGACCGGGCGGCCCTGGCGGACCTTCCTGGCCGGGCTGTCGGTGACGCTCGGCAATCCGAAGGTGATGGTCTTCTACCTGGCGCTGCTGCCGAGCCTGATCGACCTGGAACGCCTGACCGCGCTCGGCTTCGCCGAACTGATCGCGGTGGTGATCGTGGTGCTGCTGGTCGTGGTCGGCGGCTATGCGGCCGCCGCCGCGCGGGCGCGCGATCTTTTCCGCAGCCCGCGCGCCATGAAGCTGATGAACCGCGGCGCCGGAACCATGATGGCCGGCGCCGCCGTCGCGGTGGTGGCGAAGTAGACGGCGGCCGCGAACGGCACGGCCGCGAACCGGCCGGTGCCCTCGGGCGCGACCGGCCGGGTGCGGATCAGGCGCGCAGCGATCCGCCGGTCGCCTTGGCGACGGATGCGACGATCTTCTTGGCGACCGCATCGATCTCGGCATCCGTCATGGTCTTGCCCTGCGGCTGCAGGGTGACCTCGACGGCGACCGACTTGCGGTTCTCGCCGAGGGCGGCGCCGCGGAACACGTCGAACACCGCCACGTCGGCGACCAGGGCCTTGTCGGCGTTGCGGGTCGCCTTGACGATCCGGTCAGCCTCGACGGCTTCCTCGACCACGAAGGCGAAGTCGCGCCGGACCGGCAGCAGGTCGGCCACCGCCAGCGCGCCCTTGGAGCGGGTCGGCCGCGCCTTCGGCTCGGGGACGGCATCGAGATCGATCTCGAAGGCGACCAGCGGGCCGGACACGTCGAGCGCTTCCAGCGCGCGCGGATGCAATTCGCCAAAGGCGGCGATCACATTCTGCGGGCCGAGCTGGAGCACGGCGGAGCGGCCGGGATGGAACCAGCCCGGAGCGGTCCGGGCGAGCTGCATGCGCTCGACCGGCGCGCCGAGCGCCTCCAGCACCGCGATGGCATCCGCCTTGGCGTCGAGCCAGGAGGCGTCCGGGGCGGCCCCGGTCCAGTGCCGGCCGGCGCCGGTCATGACCGCGTTGCCGCGCCGGATGCCGGAGATCAGCATGCGCTGGTCCTTCGGCCGGTCGCCCCGGAAGGCCTGGCCGACCTCGAACAGGGCGACATCGCCGATGCCGCGGTCGGCATTGCGCTGCGCGGCCGTGATCAGACCGGCGAGCAGGCTCGGCCGCATGTCGGAGAGATCGGACGCGATCGGGTTGGCGAGCGCCAGTTCCGGCTTGCCGCCGCCGAACAGCTCGGCCTGCGCCTTCGACACGAAGGACCAGGTGACGGCCTCCAGCATGCCGCGCGCGGCCAGCGTGCGGCGCGCCTTGGAGCGCCGGATCTGCGCCGTCGTCAGCACGCGCGCGCCGACCGAGCCGGCCCGGTCGAGCGGCTTCAGCGGCACCTTGTCGAGGCCGTGGATGCGGACGATCTCCTCGACCAGGTCGGCCTTGCCGTGGATGTCGTTGCGCCAGGACGGCGGCGAGACGCGGAACTCGTCGCTGACCGAGACGACCAGGAAGCCGAGCCGCTCCAGGATGTGCTTGACCTCGATCCAGTGCAGATCGAGCCCGGAGAGCCGCTTGACCTCGGCAAGCGGGAAGCGGATGACCCGGTCTGTCTCCGGCGGCTGGCCGACCCGGACCACCTCGGACGGCTCGCCGCCGCACAGGTCCATGACCATGCGGGTGGCGAGCTCGATGCCGGGGCCGAGATAGGCCGGATCGACGCCGCGCTCGAAGCGGTAGCGCGCATCCGACACGATGCCGGTGCGCCGGCCGGTCTCGGCGGTCTTCAGCGGGTCGAAATAGGCGCATTCGATGAAGACGTTGCGGGTCTCCTCGCTGCAGCCGGTGTCCTCGCCGCCCATGATGCCGCCGAAGCCGAGCACGGCCCGGTCGTCCGCGATCACGCACATGCGCGCGTCGACCGCATAGGTCTTGCCGTCGAGCGCCAGGAAGCTCTCGCCGTCGCGGCCGAGGCGCGCCCGGATCGTGCCGGTCAGCTTGTCGGCGTCGTAGACATGCAGCGGCCGGCCCTGGTCGAGCGAGATGTAGTTGGTGATGTCGACCAGCGCGTTGATCGGCCGGAGACCGACCGCGCGCAGCCGCTTCTGCATCCAGTCCGGGCTCGGCCCGTTCTTCACGCCGCGCACCGTGCGGCCGTAGAAGGCCGGGCAGACCACCGGGCCTTCGGCCGGGAAGTCGAGCGCGACCGCCTGCGGCGAGACGAACAGCCCCTTGATCGGCCGGCTCGGTTCCGGCTTCAGCGTGCCGAGATCGGCGGCGGCCAGATCGCGCGCGATGCCGCGCACGCCGGTGCAGTCGGCCCGGTTCGGCGTCAGCGACACGTCGATCACCGGATCGTCGAGATCCGCATAGGCGACATAGGACATGCCGACCGGCGCATCGGCCGGCAGCTCGATGATGCCGTCATGGTCCTCGGACAGCTGCAGCTCGGCGGCCGAGCACAGCATGCCGCGGCTTTCCACGCCGCGGATCGTGCCGACCCCGAGGGTGATGTCCTTGCCGGGGATATAGGTGCCGGGCGGCGAGAAGACCGACTTCATGCCGGTGCGCGCATTCGGGGCGCCGCAGACGACCTGGACGGGCTCGCCCTCGCCGGTATCGACCATGCACACCCGCAGCCGGTCGGCATTGGGGTGCTGCACGGCGGAGACCACATAGGCGACCGTGAACGGCCGCAGCTGCTTGGCCTTGTCCTCGACACCCTCGACCTCGAGGCCGACGGCGGTCAGCGTCTCGACGATCTGGTCGAGCGAGGCGCCCGTGTCGAGATGGTCCTTGAGCCAGGAAAGCGTGAATTTCATGGGAGGCCCTTCGCGGCAGTGCCGATCCGCATCAGCGTCGGTTCTTGAACAGGACGATCGTTGCGAGTTCAGCCGCAAGATCGGGATTGAGTGCCGTCAGGCCGGCGATCGCGCCACGCGCCTGGGCGATCAGCGAAACCACATGACGGCGTGAGAATGGAAAGCGGGCCGGGTCGTAGTCAGCCGTATGACGGGCCTCCTGAAGAACGACGAAGGCGTCCGCAAAGATCGCGACAGACGGATCCAGGGTCCTGGTCGATCCCTTCATAAATTCGTCCTTGGCCTTGCCGTGATCCAGACTGCGATACACACGACGCCACGCCGGCGTCTGATGCTTGGTGACGCCGATCAACTGGTTGGCGCAATGCAGGGCGAGCGCATGAAAGAGACCATAGTAGATGGCGCTGACAGCTCGACGTAGGTCGGTCACCCGCGGCCTGCGGCCCTGATTGGCCAGAGCGTCCGCCGCGGCCAGAAGGTGATCGACGTTCACTGCGCGGCCTCGTCGTCGTCGATGCCATAGTCGTCGTCCGGATAGACGTGGCGAAGATGGACGAAGCGTTCGTCGCCGTGCTCCCTCAAAAGGTTCATCGTCTCCGATATCGCCTTCAAGGCCTTGAGCGCGTCGAGCTCCGGTGCGTGTTCGCGATAGTTGGCGTAAAGGAAGACGACCGGGTCGCCGTCATGGTCGAAGCCGGATTCCGCGTGGGCCGAGGCAAAGCCATACGGTCCGAGCATCTCCTGAAGCTTCGGCGTGACCAGCTTTTCGATCTGTGCATCTTTCAGCATCGGACAGCTCTCCTGCGAGAAACCCCCTCGTAACACTACTGCGCGCTCAGGCCCCCGAACAGGGTCGGCAGGTCGAGCGGGCGGAAGCCGTAGTGGCGGATCCAGCGGGCGTCGGCGTCGAAGAAGGCGCGCAGATCGGGCATGCCGTATTTCAGCATGGCGATGCGGTCGATGCCCATGCCCCAGGCGAAGCCCTGATACTCGTCGGGGTCGATGCCGCCGAATTTCAGCACGTTCGGATGGATCATGCCGCAGCCGAGGATCTCCAGCCAGTCGTCGCCCTCGCCGAACTTGATCTCCGGCCCGGACCGGTCGCAGCGGATGTCGACCTCCATGGACGGCTCCGTGAAGGGGAAGAAGCTCGGCCGGAAGCGCATCTCGACATGGTCAACCTCGAAGAAGGCCTTGCAGAATTCCTGCAGCACCCACTTCATCGTGCCGATGGTCGAGGTCTTGTCGATGACCAGACCCTCGACCTGATGGAACATCGGCGTGTGCGTCTGGTCGCTGTCGCAGCGATAGGTCCGGCCCGGGATGATCACCCGGATCGGCGGCTTCTCGGTCTCCATGGTGCGGATCTGCACCGGGGAGGTGTGGGTGCGCAGCAGCTTGCGCTCGCCGTTGGCGTCCGGATGGAAGAAGAAGGTGTCGTGCATCTCCCGCGCCGGATGGCCGACGGGGAAGTTCAGCGCGGTGAAGTTGTAGTAGTCGGTCTCCACGTCCGGACCCTCGGCGACGCGGAAGCCCATGTCGGCGAAGATGGCGGTGAGTTCGTCGACCACCTGGCTGATCGGGTGGATGCGGCCCTCGCCGGCCGGGTTGGCGCGCGCCGGCAGGGTCACGTCGACGGTCTCGCGCGCTAGCCGCTCGGCCAGCGCGGCGTCCTTGAGGACGACGCGGCGGGTGGCGAGCGCGTCGCTGACGCGGTCCTTGACGGCGTTGATGGCGGCGCCGGCGGCCTTGCGCTCATCCGGCGCCAGCGCACCCAGCGTCTTCATCCGCTCGGATATGGAGCCCTTCTTACCGAGCGCGGCGACGCGGACGGCTTCCAGCGCGGCCTCGTCGGCGGCCGCCCCGATATCCGCCAGGATGGCTTCCTCGACCTTGGCGAGATCGATGTCTTCGGTGACGCTCATGGCGCGTTTCCCGTGTGGCCGGGCCTGCCGGCGGAAGTGGAAGGGTGGCGCAAACGAAAAGCCCCGCCGTTGGGCGGGGCTTCGACGGGTCCGATGAGACCCGGGATCGAGAGGAGGTCCGATCCGGCTTCGACGCGTCCCGCGATCAGGCCGCGAGAGCGGCCTGCGCCTTGGCAACCAGGGCCTGGAACGCGTCCGGCTCGTGGATGGCGAGGTCCGACAGGACCTTGCGATCGACCTCGACGCCGGCCTTGTTCAGGCCGTCGATAAATCGGCTGTAGTTCAGGTTCCAGTCGATCGCCCGCACCGCGGCGTTGATGCGCTGGATCCAGAGAGCCCGGAAATTGCGCTTCTTGTTGCGGCGGTCGCGATAGGCATACTGCATGCCCTTGTCGACGGCCGCCTTGGCGGTGCGGATGGTGTTCTTGCGGCGGCCATAGTAGCCCTTGGCGGCCTTCAGAACCTTCTTATGCTTGGCGTGAGCGGTGACACCGCGCTTAACACGAGCCATGTCGTCAATCCTTTATCGGAAGAGGTCGGTGTCCGTTCACGCGTAGGGCATGAACTTGCGGATGATCTTCGCATCGCTCTCGCAGAGCACCGTGGTGCCGCGGGCGTTGCGCACGAACTTCGCAGTGCGCTTGATCATGCCGTGACGCTTGCCGGCCTGCTGGACCTTGACGTGACGGTTGGCGGTGAGCTTGAAGCGCTTCTTGGCGCCGCTCTTGGTCTTCATCTTGGGCATTTGGCTCTCGCATGTTGCGGAAGACGGTCGTGGCGGAGCGACGCTTCGCCTGAGCGCGCGGCCGGTGCCTGTCGGCACACCGCGCGTGAACCCCCGTCATCCTGAGTTGATCTGGGTTCGAGCCTTCATGAACCGACACGGCATGCCCTTACGCCGGCCTGTTCGAGAGACGGGCGGGTTATAGGGGCAGAGACGGAAAAATGCAACGGGCCGCATCGCGGCGATGCGCTGCCGGGGACGACCCGGACGCTCGCCGGAGGGCCGGGATATTTCAATCTTCAAACGTCGCCGGATCGGCAAGACATTGCCGTCAAAGGTGGCGTCGGGCGGCAAGAGGGGCAAGAAATTTCTATCGATCCGGGTCAGTCTTGCCTCGCCCTTCAGGAGACCCCCCTCGTGCCCGCCCTCACCCGACAGGATTGCCTCGCCCTCGATGCCGCCGATCCCCTGGCCGGTCTGCGCGATCGCTTCGATCTGCCGGAGGGCGTGATCTATCTCGACGGCAACTCGCTCGGCGCGCTGCCGAAGGGGGTGGCGGAGCGGGTCGAGCAGGTCGTGCGCGCGGAATGGGGCCGCGACCTGATCCGCTCCTGGAACACGGCCGACTGGTACGGCGCGCCCGGCCGGGTCGGCGCGAAGCTCGCCCCGCTCCTCGGCGCCCGGCCGCACGAGGTGACCATCACCGACACCATCTCGGTCAATCTCTACAAGCTGCTCGTCGCCGCGGTGCGGATGCGGCCGGGGCGCACCCGCATTCTGTGCGAGGCCGGCAACTTCCCGTCCGACAATCACATCGTGGACTCGGTCGCGCGCCAGTTCGGCCTGGAGGTCGTGGCGGTGCCGGCCGGCGAGATCGCGGCGGCGGTCGACGGCACGGTGGCGGTCGCGACCCTCAGCCACGTCAACTATCGCAGCGCGCTGATGCAGGACATGGGCGCGGTCACCGAGGCGATCCACCGGGCCGGCGCGCTGGCGGTCTGGGACCTCGCCCATTCGTCCGGGGCGGTCCGGCTCGATCTCGACGGCACCGGCGCCGACTTCGCGGTCGGCTGCGGCTACAAATATCTCAACGGCGGGCCCGGCGCGCCGAGCCACATCTTCGTCGCCGAACGCCACCAGGCGGCCTTCGACCAGCCGCTGACCGGCTGGTTCGCCCATGCCGCGCCGTTCCGCTTCGATCCGGGCTTCGCCCGCGCCGAGGGTATCCGGGCCGCGCTCTGCTCGACCCCGCAGGTGCTTTCGCTGATCGCGCTGGAAGCCGCGCTCGACGCCTTCGCGGGCGTCGACATGGGGGCGCTCGAGGCCAAGGGCCGGGCGCTCGGCGATCTCCTGATCCGCTTCCACGACGAGCGGCTCACCCGCTTCGGCACCGCCGTGGCGAGCCCGCGCGACGCCGCCCGCCGCGGCAGCCATGTTTCGATCGCCCTCGACGGCGGCTTCCCGGTCATGGCGCGGCTGATCGAGCGCGGCATCATCGGCGACTTCCGCGCCCCCGACATCCTGCGCTTCGGCTTCGCGCCGCCCTATCTGCGCTTCGCCGACATCTACGACGCGGCCGAGGCGCTCGAAGCCATCCTGGCCGCCGGCGACTGGCGCGACGCACCCGTCGCGACCGGTGCCGTCACCTGATCCGCCGATCGCCTCTGCCGAGGCCGATCCTCTCCCGCCGAGACCGAGCCGAGCCGCCATGACCGAAGCCACCGAGACCGCCGCCGGGCGCTGGCACGATGCCAAGCTCGATTTCACCCGGGACATGTCCTACGCGGACTATCTCGATCTCGACCGCATCCTGGCCGCCCAGCACCCGCTGTCGCCGGACCGCAACGAGCTCCTGTTCATCATCCAGCACCAGACGTCCGAGCTCTGGATGCGGCTGATGCTGCACGAGCTCGACGGCGCGATGGCGATGGTCCGCGACGACAAGCTGCCGCCGGCCTTCAAGATGCTGGCCCGCGTCTCGCGCATCATGGCGCAACTGGTCTCCGCCTGGGACGTGCTGGCGACCATGACGCCCTCCGAATACAGCGCCATCCGGCCCTATCTGGCGGCCAGCTCGGGCTTCCAGTCGTTCCAGTACCGCACCATCGAGTTCCGGCTCGGCAACAAGAACGCCGCCATGCTGTCCCCGCACCGGCACCGCCCCGACCGTCTGGCCATGGTCGAGGCGGCTTTTGCCGAGCCGTCTCTTTATGATGAGGCCGTCCGCCTGCTCGCCCGGCGCGGCTTCGCGATCGACCCGGCGCTGCTCGATCGCGACTGGCGCCAGCCGAAGCCCGACGACGACAGCGTGGCAGCGGCCTGGACGGCGATCTACCGCGATCCGGAGCGCCATTTCGACCTCTACGAACTGGCCGAGGAACTGGTCGACCTGGAGGACGCCTTCCGGCTCTGGCGCTTCCGCCACCTGACCACGGTCGAACGCATCATCGGCCTGAAGCGCGGCACCGGCGGCACCGTCGGCACCGGCTATCTGCGCAAGATGCTGGATGTCGTCCTGTTCCCGGAGCTGTGGCGGCTCAGGACCGAACTCTGATCGGAATGGATTTCCGGACGACGGTTTGTGCCTTAAGGTGGCGGCCGTCGCGCAAATTCCTTTCGCCATGGCCGGCATGCCGGGGCGAATGCGGCGCGGCGGCTGCTGCACCCGGCGAGGTCCGATGTCCGACCGTATCGCGAAGGCCCGCCCGCGTCCCGGCGGGACCGACCGGCCCGCCGCCGAAGCGGCGGGCGACCTGAGCAAGGCCGACCGGATCATCCTGCAATCGCTGCAGGAGGATGCCCGGCTGACCACGGCGGAACTGGCCGAGCGGATCGTGATGTCCACCTCGCCCTGCTGGCGCCGCGTCAAGCGGCTCGAGGAGGACGGCTACATCACCGGCTATCACGCGGTGGTCGATGCCAAGAAACTCGGCTACGGCGTCGCCGCCTATGTGCTGGTCGGCACCGAGAGCACCCACGAGGCCGACACCAACACGTTCGAGGAGGCCGTCCGGGCGATGCCGGAAGTGCTGTTCTGCTACGGCGTCTCCGGCTCGGACGACTACATCCTGCATGTCATCGCGCGCGATCTCGACGACTTCTACGAGAGCGTCTTCAACCGCATCCGGCGCCTGCCCCTGGTCAAGCGCACCCAGACCATGTTCGCCATGAAGACCGTCAAGGCCTCGCTGGCGGTGCCGGTCGCGCCCTGATCCTCCGGCCTGCCCGGCGCCCCCCTCAGACCCCCGACCAGGAGACTGCCATGACCGACGATCCCGAATTCTGGGAACGGGAACTCAATCCGCGCGTCGCCGTTCCGAATGCCGTCGAGACCTACGGCGAATGGCCGAAATGGGCGGCCGCCACGCGCGCCGCGCGCCCGCACCGGGCCAACATCTCCTATGGTCCGCACCCGCGCGACCTGATGGACATCTTCCCGGCGGCCGAACCGAAGGGCACCGTCGTCTTCATCCACGGCGGTTACTGGCGGGCCTTCTCCAAGGACGATTTTTCCTGGGTCGCCGAGGGCTTCGTCGATCTCGGCTACACGACCGTGGTCTTGAACTATCCGCTCTGTCCGCAGGCGACGCTGCGCGAGATCGTCGATTCGACGCGTCGCGGCCTCACGGTGCTGATCGGCGAAGAGCTGGGCTCGGCCGAGCGCGACCGGATCGTCGTCACGGGCCATTCGGCCGGCGGCTATCTGACGGCGCTGGCGCTGGCCACCGATTGGACCGCGATGGGGCTGCCGCGCGACCCGTTCCGCGGCGCCGTGCCGATCTCCGGCGTGTTCGAACTGGCGCCGCTGATCCACACCACCATGAATGCGGCCATCGGGCTCGACGCAGCGGAAGCGCTGGCCCTCAGCCTGTCCGGGACGCCGCCGAAGAGCCGCGCCAGGCTGACGCTGGCGGTCGGCGGGTTGGAGTCGGTCGAGTTCCATCGCCAGAGCGAGGCGCTCGCCCTGGCCTGGAGCGGTCTCGGGCCGAAACTCCTCGACCTCGCCGACCGCAACCATTTCACGATCCTGGACGACCTGCGCCTGCCGGGCAGCCCCCTGCACCGCGCCATCCTGGAAACGCTGGACTAGACGGCTGCCGGAAGGCACGCCGAACCCGCCATTCTGTCATCCCCGGGCTTGTCCCGGGGATCGCGTGCGAAGATGAGGCCCTTGAAAAGTCTGGATCCCCGGGACAGGCCCGGGGATGACAGATTTGATATTGCCCGTGGCCGATCGCACTACGCAGAGTTTTTCAGTAACCGGCCGGCGCAAGATCCGATCAAAGCAGCGCATCCTGATAGGAAAATTTTTCCGCAGGCACTGCAATACGGAGCGTCATCCGATCTCGTCGGGCCAGATGATGCTCGGATCTTGGCGGTACGCCGCCGGTGCGGCCGTCTGCTGTCGACGGACCTTGGGCCGGGCGGCACGGCGGACACGGGCTCCGGCCGGCAGGCTTCTCATTCCGATTGTTGGAGATGCTGATGCATCCGATCGTTGAGGATATGTGGATTTTCCATACGCGTCAGAGACATGGAAAATCCGCATCCGGAGTACCAAGCGTCATTCTCAATGCTTCTCGGTATCAGCCGGCGCGGGCGATCGCTTCGCGGACCGGCCGCATGACGAGATCGCCGTGGGCGTCGATCTCGCCGTCCGGCCCGGTCGACAACTCGCTCGTTCCCTGATCGAGCAGACGGGCCGCCAGATCCTGCGGCGGCATCGGCTTGCCGAACAGATAGCCCTGGCCGTAGACGCAGCCGGCCGCCCGCACCACGGCCAGCTCGGCCGGGGTCTCGATCCCCTCGGCGACGGTCTCGATGCCGAGGGTGCGGCCGAGGCCGCCGATCGCATGCAGGATCGCCTCGCCGTCGGGGCGATCGGAGCCGTCGCGCAGGAACGATTTGTCGATCTTGATCTGGTCGAAGCGGAACCGGCGCAGATAGCTCAGCGAGGAATAGCCGGTCCCGAAGTCGTCGAGCGAGAAGCGCACGCCGAGCGTGCGCAGCGTGTTCATCACGTCGAGCGCCACGTTCTCCTCGAACAGCACCGTCTCGGTCATCTCCAATTCCAGCCGGCGGGCCGCCAGGCCGGTCGAGGCGAGAGCCCTCACGATGGTCGGCACCAGCCCCTGGCTCTTCAGTTGGGCCGCGGACAGGTTGACCGACAGGGAGATCTCGGTCGGCCAGGTCGCCGCCTCGCGGCAGGCCGCGCGCAGGACCCACTCGCCGAGCGGCACGATCAGGCCGCTTTCCTCGGCGATCGGCACGAAGGTCTCGGGCGAGACCCAGCCGAAATCCGGATGGTTCCAGCGCAGCAGCGCCTCGGCGGCGACGATGCGCTGCGTCTCGATGTCCACGATCGGCTGATAGCGCAGTTCGAGCTTGTCCTGGGCCAGCGCCTTCTTCAGGTCGGCCTCCAGCGCGCGCCGCTCCAGAAGGCGCTGGTCCATGCCGAAGTCGAACACGCTGTAGAGCCTGCGACCGGCCGCCTTGGCTTCGTAGAGCGCCGTGTCGGCCCGCCGGATCAGGGTCTGCGGATCCAGGCCGTGATCCGGCGCGATCGCGATGCCCACGCTGGTGCCGATCTCGACCATCGTTCCGGAGACCCGATAGGGCTCGCTCAGTTCGGCGATCAGCCGGGTCGCCATGGCGCGCAGCGCGGATTCGTCCTCGACGGGGCAGACCGCGATGGCGAATTCGTCGCCGCCGAAGCGGGCCGCGAGCCCGCGCGGGCCGCAGACCCGCAAGGCCCGCCGGGCGACCTCGCGCAGCAGTTCGTCGCCGGCGGCATGGCCGTGCAGGTCGTTGACCTGCTTGAAGCGGTCGAGGTCGAAGCTGATGACGCCGAGGCATCCGCCGGTCGACCGGATGGTCTCCAGGCCGTTGGCCATGAAGCTCGTCAGGCTCGACCGGTTGGGCAACCCGGTCAGGCCGTCATGGCGGGCCAGAAACTCGAGCTGGGCCTGCGTCCGGCGGCGCTCGGTGATGTCCTCGTGGGTCGAGACCCAGCCGCCCTCCGGCAGGGGCTGCCGGTGGACCTCGAAGAAGCGGCCGTCGGCGAGCTTGAGATAGACGGTCTCCGCCTCGCCGTTCAACGTGAATTCGCTCAGATGCAGGCCGGCCTCGGCGTCGCAGATGCCGTTCGCGACATAGTGTTCGATCATCACCTTCACGTCCGTCCCGGGGACGGGATCGGGATCTTTGAAGCCGTACATGGCCGCGAAGCGCCGGTTGCAGACCACGAGGCGGCCGTCGCTGTCGAACAGGGTCAGGCCTTCGCGCATGTTCTCGAGCGCGGCCGCGAAGCGGGCGCTCTGGATGCGGGCATCGGATTCCCGGTGCTGCAGAAGGCGGTTCTGGTCGGTCAGCTCGGCATTGGCGCCCTCGAGCGCCGCATGGGCCTCCTCCAGCTGGGTCGTGGTCTCGGCCAGATTGCCGGCGAGCCGGCTCAGCGCCACATGGGCCCCGCCCAGGAGGGTGTTCTGCCGCCACAAGAGGGCGATCATGTATCCGGCCAGCACCATGATGCAGACGACGACGCCCACGAAGCTGCGCTGCAGGAGCTTCAGGTTGTCGGCATATTGCGCATTCAGCGTTGCGGCGCGGCGATTGGTGGTTCCGACGATGTTGAAGATGCTCGGGGTGAGGGCGTCGAAGCGCTGCCCGGCGGCCGCGATGGCGGCCGGATCGTCGAGATGCTCCAGGACCGGCGCGAGGCGGCCGATCGCGTCGGCCAGTTCCTCGACCGTCCCGATCGGACCGAAGCCGTCGTCGAAGATGGCGCGCGCCGGGCCGTGCGCCAGACGGTCGAAGGCGCGCTTGACGGAGCGATAGGCGTTGCGGACGTCGACCTCCAGGGTCGCGCCCTCGCCCAGGCGCAGGCTCGTCAGAGCCTGCTGGAACCTGAACATTTCCACCATGGCTTCGGACAGCGTGCCGACCGTCGCGAAATCGTTTCGATCGCGATTGGTGTCGCGATACTGGCTGATCGTCAGCGCCAGCGCGATGGCAGCGACCAGCAGTCCGCCGAGGGACAGCGCGAGGGCCGACTTCAGCAGTCGGTTTCGCCTGGTGTCGCTTCCCAACATACCCTCTGCCCGCTCCTGCCGCCGCCTGAAGATCGATCCTAGATGCCAAGCCCTGACGATTTGGTAAAGGGCCGGCGGCAAGGCTATCCCGCCCAAAATCGGGCTGCGAGAGCGCAATATTCTTCAGTTTTTCTCCAGTCGATCCGGGAACAGCGCCGCGAGACTGTCCCGATTGGCAGGTACCAGACCCCGTTCCGTGATCAATCCGGTAACAAGGCGCGCCGGCGTGACATCGAATGCATAGTTTGCAACCGGTGTCCCGTCCGGAACGATCCTCACCGTTTCGATGCGCCCGTCCTCGGCGCGGCCGGATATATGCGTAACCTCGAAACTATGACGCTGCTCGATCGGGATTTCGGCGAGGCCGTCGCCGACCGAGAAGTCGATGGTCGGGGAGGGCAGGGCGACATAGAACGGAACGCCGTTGTCGCGGGCGGCCAGCGCCTTCAGGTAGGTGCCGATCTTGTTGGCGACATCGCCGGTCGCCGTGGTCCGGTCGGTGCCGACGATGACCGCGTCGACCTGGCCGTGCTGCATCAGATGGCCGCCGGTATTGTCCGGGACGACCGTATGCGGCACGCCGTGATGGCCGAGTTCCCAGGCGGTCAGGAAGGCCCCCTGGTTGCGCGGCCGGGTCTCGTCGACCCAGACATGGACCGGCAGGCCGGCATCGTGGGCCATGTAGATCGGCGCGGTGGCGGTGCCCCAGTCGACGGTCGCGAGCCAGCCCGCATTGCAGTGGGTCAGGATGTTGAGCGGCCCGCCGCCCGGCTTGGCGCGGAGCAGATCCTCCAGGACGGCGAGGCCGTGGCGGCCGATCGCGGCATTGATGGCGACGTCCTCGTCGGCGATCTCGGCTGCCGCCGCATAGGCCGCATCGCAGCGGGCCGAAGGCGGCAGGTCGGCGAGGATGCCGCGGACCTCGTCGAGCGCCCAGCGCAGGTTGACGGCGGTCGGGCGCGTCCGGATCAGGCGATCGTAGGCGGCGCGCAGGGCCGCGTCGTCGGCATGGTCGCGCATCGCGAGTGCCATGCCGTAGGCGGCGGTGGCGCCGATCAGCGGGGCGCCGCGCACCACCATGGTCTCGATGGCGCGCGCGGCATCCTCCAGACTGCCGAGCGTGACGGTCTGGAACTGGTGCGGCAGGCGGGTCTGGTCGATCGCCGTCACGTCGCCGGCATGGGCCTCGGTCCACAGGGTCCGGTAGTGCTGGCCGTCGACGTTCATGGTCCGCTCCCGTTCCCGTTCCCGTTCCCGCTCCCGCTCACCCGAGACGGCGATCGTATTCGAGCACGGCTTCCAGGAGAACTTGCGCGCCGGCGGCGCATTCCTCGAAGCTGGTCGATTCGGCCTCGTTGTGGCTGATGCCGCCGGCGCAGGGCACGAAGATCATGGTGGTCGGCGCGACGCGGGCCACATAGGCGGCATCGTGCCCGGCGCCGGAGACCATGTCGCGGCTCTCGAAACCGGCCCGCTCGGTGCCGATGCGGACGCAGTCGATCAGGTCGGGGGCGAAGCGGACGGCCGGCGAGTGCCAGATGCGCTTCTCCTCGAAGGTCAGCTTAAGCGGCGTCAGGATCTCGTCGAGCGCCCGGCGCAGCTTGGCCTCCATCACGTCGAGCACGGCGTCGTCCGGGTGGCGCAGGTCGACGCAGAAGAAGACCTCGCCGGGAATGACGTTGCGGCTGTTCGGGCGGTTCTCGATCAGCCCGACGGTGCCGACCGCGTTCGGGGCATGCTCGTGCGCGATGGCGTCGATGCGGTCGATGACGCGCGCGGCGCCGAGCAGGGCGTTGCGGCGCAGATACATCGGCGTGGCGCCGGTATGGGCGTCCTGGCCGGCGACCGTCACCTCGTACCAGCGCATGCCCTGCACGCCCTGCACGACGCCGATCATCCGGCCCTCGTTCTCCAGGATCGGCCCCTGCTCGATATGCAGTTCGAACATCGCGCCGAACTTGTGCGCGCCGGCCTTCTCGGTGCCGCGATAGCCGATCCGCTCCAGTTCGTCGCCGTATTTCAGGCCCTGCCGGTCCTCGCGGGAATAGGCGAATTCGGGCGTGAACACGCCGGCATAGACGCCGGAGGCGAGCATCGCCGGGGCGAAGCGCGAGCCCTCCTCGTTGGCCCAGTTGACGATCTCGACCGGGGCGTTGGTCTCGTAGCCCATGTCGTGCATCGTGCGCATGGCCTCGAGCGCGCCGAGCACGCCGAGCACGCCGTCGAACTTGCCGCCGGTCGGCTGGGTGTCGAGATGCGACCCCATGGCGATCGGGGCGAGATCGCCCCGCCGGCCCGGCCGGACCGCGAACATGTTGCCGACCTCGTCGACCGTGACCGTGCAGCCGAGCGCCTCGCACTCAGCCTTGAACCAGTCGCGCACGCGCCGGTCCTCGTCGGTCAGCGTCAGCCGCTTGATGCCGCCCTTCGGCGTGCCGCCGATCTGGGCGGTTTCCATCAGGCTGTCCCACAGCCGCTGCGGGTTGATCTTGAGGTTTTGCATCGAGGGCTCCTGGCGTCTCGTCGAGAGAAATTTCAAGTTCGGGCCGCGAGAGCCGCGGAAAGCAAGGGATGGGCCGGCGTCGCGAAGGGATTGACGATGGTCAGCCCGTTCCAAAGGAAGCCGTCCTGCATGTCCTCCGAGAGCAGCATCAGGCAGCCGGCTTCGACCGCGGCGACCATGACGACCGCATCCCAAATCTGCAGCCGATGGTCCGTCGCCAATTGCAGGGCGCGCAGCATGCTCGATGGCGTGGTGCCGACGACGGTCCCGATCGGCCGCCAGACCTCGATCCGGCGCATGATCTCGAACCGGTCAAGGCCGCTCTTGCGTGCCAGGACGTTGTAGAATTCGCCGAGCACCTGGCCCGGCAGGACGATCCGGCCGAGCAGGCCGGCGATCGTCTGCTTGGCGAGCGCGATGCGCCGGCTATCACCATAACCTTCTGCATAGATGAGAATATTCGTATCGAACCCGACCTTCATCGGAAGGACTCCGGCCTCAGAAGGACTCGGGGTACGGCTCGTCGTCGTAGAGTTCGTCCCGCGTCCAAGTCAGCGGTCCCAACACGGGCTGGGCTTCCAGGCGTTCGAGCAGCCGGCGACCTGCCGCCACCTGCTCGTCCCGCTCCCGGTCCTCCTCGGTGAGCGGGACGATCTTGGCGACCGGCCGCCCATGGGATGTGACGATGACGGCGTCGCCCTCGGCAACGTCGCGCATCAGCTTGGAGAAGTGCCGATTGGCGTCGGCCGCCGAAATCGTCTTCATCAGACACCTAATGTAGTGAATTGAACTACATTAACATGACCAGAGGCGGGCCGGAAGATGCCCGCCTCCTCGCCTGTGGTTCACGGCGTGACCTCGAGCCGTTCCACGCCGCGCGGGCGGGTCAGGTCCTTCCAGGTCGCGTTGGCGACATGCACCGCCGGGAAGGCGGGGCGCTCGACATACTGGCCGTCGCCGGGCTTGGCCGACACGGCGCCGTCGCGATAGACGACGCGGCCGCGCGAAATGGTGACCGCCGGCAGGCCGCGGCAGCGGTAGCCCTCGAAGACGTTGTAGTCGATGCGGCTCTTCTGGGTCTTGGCCGAGACGGTCTTGGTCGCCTCCGGGTCCCAGACGACGAGATCGGCATCCGAGCCGACCGCCACCGCGCCCTTGCGCGGATAGATGTTGAGGATGCGGGCGATGTTGGTCGAGGTGACGGCGACGAATTCCTCCGGGGTCAGCCGGCCGGTGTTGACGCCGGCATCCCAGAGCACCGGCAGGCGATCCTCCAGGCCGCCGGTCCCGTTCGGGATCTTGCGGAAGTCGCCGAGGCCGAAGCGCTTCTGGTCGGTCGTGAAGGCGCAATGGTCGGTCGCCACCACCTGCAGCGAGCCGGACTGCAGGCCGGCCCACAGGCTCGCCTGGTGCGAGCGGTCGCGGAAGGGCGGGCTCATCACCCGGCGGGCGGCATAGTCCCAGTCCTTCGACTGGTATTCGCGGTCGTCGAGGACAAGGTGCTGGATCAGCGGTTCGCCGAAGACGCGCTTGCCGGCGGCGCGCGCGCGCGCGATCGCCTCGTGGCTCTCGCGGCAGGAGGTGTGCACGACATAGAGCGGGCTGCCCGCCATGTCGGCGATCATGATGGCGCGGTTGGTCGCCTCGCCCTCGACTTCCGGCGGGCGCGAATAGGAATGCCCCTCCGGCCCGGTCACGCCGAGATCGAAATAGTGCTGCTGCAGGCGGAAGACGATGTCGCCGTTCTCGGCATGGACCAGCGGCAGGGCGCCGAGCCCGGCGCAGCGCGAGAAGGAGTGGAACAGCTCGTCGTCATTCACCATCAAGGCGCCCTTGTAGGCGAGGAAGTGCTTGAAGGTGTTGATGCCGTAGGTCTTCACGACGGTTTCCATCTCGTCGAAGACCTGCTTGTCCCACCAGGTGATGGCCATGTGCAGGCTGTAGTCGGCGACCGCCTTCTCGCCCTTGTGGCGCCATTCCTGGTAGGCGGCGAGCAGCGACTGGCCCGGCCCGGGCAGGCAGAAGTCGACCACCATGGTGGTGCCGCCGGCCACCGCCGCGGTGGTGCCGGATTCGAAGTCGTCGGCCGAATAGGTGCCCATGAAGGGCATGTCCAGATGGGTATGCGGATCGATGCCGCCCGGCAGCACATAGGCGCCGCCGGCGTCGATCACCTCCGCACCCGCCGGCGCATCGAGTTTCGCCCCGACGGCCACGATCGTGCCGCCTTCGATCAGAACGTCGGCACGCCGGGTGTGATCGTGGTTCACGACGGTCCCGCCGCGAATGAGAAGGGTCATGACAATGCTCCGATCGTTGACGGTATAGATCCCGATCGTACCTGGGCGCCCCGCCGCGAAGCTCGGGCGCCTAGTCCGACCGCCTGAGCCTGTGCTGTCCGAAGGATCTTCGATCCGCGGCCAACTGGCTCAAGAACACGGTGCCCTCCACCGCTCTGTCATGCCCGGGCTTGTCCCGGGCATCCAGCGGCCGCCGAGGTTCCGTCAGAGGATGTCATCGAAGAGATCGTCCCAGTTGGGATTGTCCTTTTCGATGAGGTTGATTTTCCATTGCCGCGGCCAGGACTTGATGGCCTTCTCTCTCGCTATGGCGTCGTTGACGTATCGATACTCCTCGCACCAGACGAGGGTTTTGACCCCATACCGAGAGGTGAAGCCTGGAACCAGTCCTTCGCGGTGTTCCCAGACGCGACGAACAATGTCGTTCGTCACGCCCGTGTAGAGCGTTCCATTGCGGCGACTGGCCAGGATGTAGACCCAGTACTCGTGCTGTCGCCCTTGCATCCGAGCATTGGGTCCCGCTTCGCGTCGCCGCATGGTTGCCGCCCCGCTGGATGGCCGGGACGAGCCCGGCCATGACAGACAGGTAGATCGGTAGGCTCCGACGCCCTTGCCGGGACTACTTGATCCCCGCCGCGTCGGTGACGGCGGCGGTCCAGGCGCCCTTCGGCTCCTTGGTGATGACCGGGGCCTCGCCGCCGGCGGTCAGCAGGGTCTTGACGGTCTGGGCGTAGTCGGCCTCGGCCAGCTTTCCGGTCGAGCCGTCGGTCAGCTTGTTGATCTCGCCCATCATGCGGACCTGGTGCTTCTCGGTCTGGGCACCGGTCGTGTCGTTGTCGAGCACGATCTTGGCGGCTTCGGTCGGGTTGGCGCGCGCCCAGTCCCAGCCCTTCATCGAGGCCTTGACGAACTTGCCCATGCGCTCGACGAACTTCGGATCCTTCAGCTTCTCTTCCGACGCGTAGAGGCCGTCCTCCATGGTGGCGACGCCCTGGTCGGCATATTTGAAGGTGACGAGATCGTCCGCCTTGATGCCGGCGTCGATCACCTGCCAGTATTCGTTGTAGGTCATGGTCGAGATGCATTCCGCCTGCTTCTGCAGGATCGGATCGACGTTGAAGCCCTGCTTGATCACCTTGACGCCGCCGGCCGAGCCGTCGGTCTTGATGCCGAGGCGGGACATCCAGGCCATGAACGGATATTCGTTGCCGAAGAACCAGACGCCGAGCGTCTTGCCCTTGAAGTCGTCGGACGACTTGATGCCGGAATCCTTGCGGCAGGTCAGCATCATGCCGGAGCGCTTGAACGGCTGGGCGATGTTGACCAGCGGCACGCCCTTCTCGCGCGCGGCGAGCGCCGCCGGCATCCATTCCACGATCACGTCGGCGCCGCCGCCGGCCAGAACCTGCGGCGGGGCGATGTCCGGGCCGCCCGGCTTGACGGTCACGTCGAGGCCGGCCTCCTTGTAGAAGCCCTTGTCCTTGGCGACGTAGTAGCCGGCGAACTGGGCCTGGGTGACCCATTTCAGCTGCAGCGTGACCTTCTCCTGCGCGCCGGCCGCGGTGGCGGCGGTGAGCCCGAAGGCGGCGATTCCGACCGCAAGCAACGTCCTGTTCATGCGACGCACTCCTCTCCCAAAGGTCCGGACCGCGGTCAGCGACGGCGGTAGGACGGATGCCAAAAGGTTACACGGCGCTCGGCGAGCGCCAGAAGGCCGTAGAAGACCGAACCGGTCACCGCCGCGACGGCGATCTCGGCCCAGACCATGTCGAGGCTCATGCGCCCGACCTCGGTCGAGATGCGGAAGCCCATGCCGAGGATCGGCGTGCCGAAGAACTCGGCCACGATGGCCCCGATCAGCGCCAGCGTCGAGTTGATCTTCAAGGCATTGAAGACGAACGGCATGGCGGAGGGCAGGCGCAGCTTCAGGAGCGTCGTCGCCCAGTCGGCCGCATAGGAGCGCATCAGGTCGCGCTCCAGGGCGCCGGAGGCCGACAGGCCCGCCACCGTGTTGACCAGTGCCGGGAAGAAGGTCATCACCACGACGACGGCGACCTTGGACTGCCAGTCGAAGCCGAACCACATGACCATGATCGGGGCGATGCCGATCATCGGCAGGGCCGAGACGAAATTGCCGATCGGCATCAGGCCGCGGCGCAGGAACGGCACGCGGTCGCACAGAAGCGCGATGGCGATGCCGAGCCCCGAACCGAGCGCCCAGCCGGGGATCACGGCGCGCAGCACGGTCTGCCCGAAATCCTCGGCCAGCGTCGGCAGCGACTGGGCCAGCCGGGCACCGATCGCGGAAGGCGGCGGCATCAGCACCATCGGCACGCCGGCGCCGACCGTGACGATCTCCCACAGGAAGATCAGGAAGGCGCCGAACAGGAGCGGGACCATGAGGTCGAGCACGCGCCGCGCGCCCGGCGTCGGCGGCACGGCCTTGGCGAGGCGGTCGGTCACCCACCAGGCGGCGAGCCAGAGCGCGACGATCGTGCCCCAGAACCAGGCCGGCGCCTGGCCGGCAAGGTCAGGCCTGTGCACGGCGCCGAGCGCCCACAGGCAGCCGGCGGTGACCGCCACGAGCCCGACCAGCGCCGCCGGGATGCCGTCCGCCCGGCCGCGGGCGCGGGCCAGGTCGGGGGATGGTGCGGGCGCGCTCATCGCCGGCCTCCGAGCGCCGCGACCGTGATCCGCTCGGCGAGCCCGACGGCGGCGACCGCCAGGGCCGCGAGCGCGGCGGCGGCGATCAGGGCGGCCCAGATCTGTACGGTCTGGCCGTAATAGGAGCCGGTCAGCAGGCGCGCACCGAGCCCGGCCTGCGCACCGGTCGGCAACTCGCCGACGATCGCGCCGACCAGGCTGATCGCGATGGCGACCTTCAGGCTGGCGAACAGGAAGGGCAGCGCGGCCGGCCAGCGCAGCTTCCAGAAGGTCGCCCAGACGGAGGCGTCATAGGTGCGCATCAGGTCGAGATCGATCGGATGCGGCGAGGTCAGGCCCTTGACCATGCCGATCGTCACGGGGAAGAAGCACAGATAGGCCGAGATGATCGATTTCGGCAGGAGCCCGGTGATGCCGAGCGAGCCGAGCACCACGATCACGATCGGCGCCACCGCCAGGATCGGCACCGTCTGCGAGGCGATGATCCACGGCATCAGGCTCTTCTCGAGCGTCTTCATGTGGACGATCAGCACCGCCAGCACGATGCCGAGCAGGCCGCCCATCAGGAAGCCGACCAGCGTCGAGGACAGCGTCGTCCAGGCGTGGAACAGGAGATTGCGCGGCGTCCAGCGGATCTCGCAGGAGAAGAAGGCGGACCAGAAGGGCTGGTCGGACGGCAGCCGGCCGCAGGTGGAGACGCGCAGCTCCATCAGGATCTGGTGCGGCGAGGGCAGCACCGGACGCTCCAACGCCCAGGCGGCCTGGTAGCGCGTGGCGAGATCGCCCTCCGTCGGCATCGACGGCAGGCCGGCATTCATCGGCAGGCAGGCCGCATACCAGAGCGCCAGGATGGCGGCGACGATGACCAGGACCGGCCCCGTCCGGCCACCGAACAGGACAGCGGAGACCGTCCGCCCGCCGCCGCGGGCGCCGGATCGCGCCGGACCGGACGGCAGGGCGGCCTCAGTCGTCATAGGAGTGCCCGGCCCTCAAACCCTCGCGCACCCGATGCGCCACGGCCAGGAATTCCGGCGTCTCGCGGATGTCGAGCGTGCGGTCGCGCGGGAAGTCGCAGTCGATCACGTCGATGATCCGGCCGGGACGCGGGCTCATGACCACGATCTTGGTCGACAGGAACACCGCCTCGGGGATCGAATGGGTGACGAACACCACGGTCTTGCCGGTCGCCGCCCAGAGCGCCAGGAGCTGGCCGTTGAGCTTGTCGCGGACGATCTCGTCAAGCGCGCCGAAAGGCTCGTCCATCAGAAGGAGCGCCGGGTCGAAGGACAGCGCGCGGGCGATCGAGGCGCGCTGCTGCATGCCGCCGGACAGCTGCCAGGGATATTTCTTCTCGAAGCCCTTCAGGTTGACGAGTTCGAGATTCTTCGCCGCCCGGGCGCGCCGCTCCGCCGCCGGCAGGCCGAAGATTTCGAGCGGCAGCATCACGTTCTTCTCGACCGTGCGCCACGGAAACAGGCCCGGCGCCTGGAACACGTAGCCATATTGCCGCTGGCGCCTTGCGGCGTCCGGGTCGAGCCCGTTGACCCGGATGGTGCCGGCGGTCGCCTGTTCGAGATCGGCGATGACCCGCAAGAGCGTGGTCTTGCCGCAGCCGGACGGGCCGATCAGGGAGACGAACTCGCCGGCCGCGATGTCGAGATCGACATCCTTCAGTGCGTAGACCGGGCCGTCATTGGTCTGGAATGTCAGCGACAGGCCGCGCGCCGTCACCACCGGTGCGGCCGCCTTGGCGCGGTCCGCGGCGATCCCGGTCGCGCCGTCGCCGGCCGGGGCCGGAACCGTTTTCGCGCGTGCAGCCTCGACCATCCGACCTCCCGTTCCGCCGGGCAGATTTGATCAAACGGAAAAATCCCTGGCAAGCGCCCCGCGTGGAAATTTATCCGGCACAATGCCCGGAGTCGATGCCTGCCGGACGGGCAGTGCGGACGGTGCGGGATCGGGCCGGCACGGCGCGGCGGACCGGGGCCGGGCAGGATCGGGCGTCTTGCCGCGCCGCCCCGTGCGCCGTAATGCTCCCCCGACAGCCGAACGGAGCCGACCATGCCTTTCCAGCCCAACCATCCGCGCGAACGCCTGATTCTCGCCCTCGACGTGCCGACCGTCGAGGAGGCCGAGGCGGTCGTGGCGGCGACGCGCGGCGCGGTCGGCGTCTACAAGATCGGCCACCAGCTGGTCTTCTCCGGCGGCCTCGCCCTGGCCGAGCGGCTGATCCGGTCGGGCGAGAAGGTGTTCCTCGACCTGAAGCTGCTCGACATCGACAACACCGTCGCCCATGGCGTCCAGGCGGTGGCGGCGCTCGGGCCGGCCTTCCTGACGCTGCATGCCTATCCGAAGGCGATGCGGGCGGCGGTGGCCGCCAAGGCGGCGTCCGGCGGCTCGCTGTCGCTGCTCGCCGTCACGGTGCTGACCTCGATGGACGATGCCGACCTGACCGAGGCGGGCTATGCCGGCGCGGTGCGCGGGCTGGTCGCCATCCGCGCCGCCCAGGCGCGCGCCGCCGGGATCGACGGCCTGGTGTGCTCGCCCGAGGAAGTCGCGCCGATCCGCGCCATCGTCGGCCCCGACATGATGCTGGTCACGCCGGGCGTGCGGCCGGCCGGGTCCGCGGCCGGCGACCAGAAGCGCGTCATGACCCCCGGCGACGCGATCCGGGCCGGCGCCGACCTGCTCGTGGTCGGCCGTCCGATCCTCGCCGCCGCCGATCGCCGGGTCGCCGCCGAGGCGATCGTGACCGAGATCGCGAATGCGGCGCGCTGACCCGCCCGAAGGTCGACCGCAAGCACTTCCGCGTAAGGGGTGATACTAAGCTATCGACTTGATCAGTCGAACGAAAGTCGCAAGACGAAGTACGGGCTTCTGGCCGCCTGTCGTTTCGTTAAAGTCGCGCCCATGACGGCTGGACGTCTGTCCGGTCGATCGGTGAGGCGCGGGAGCCGAACAGAAAATCGGTGGTGATTTGCACGTTTCGAGGGCGAATTCGCACTCGCAGCGAAGGAGATCCCATGTCTGTTCGGCACCGCACAAGCGTTGACGGGAGGTCCGACGTGCAAAACGATCTGGTCGAGCGGGTGCGATCCAACCCGAAATTCCAGGAACTGGTCACCAAGCGCACCCGCTTCGGCTGGACGCTGACATTCGTGATGCTGGCCATCTACTACGGCTTCATCATGGTGGTCGCCTACAAGAAGGAATGGCTGGCGATCAAGCTCGGCTCGGGCGTGATGACGCTCGGCATTCCGGTCGGCGTCGCCGTGATCCTGTCGGCCTTCATCCTGACCGGCATCTATGTGGCGCGGGCCAACCGCGACTACGACGCCCTGATCGCCGCCATCAAGGAGGACGCGTCCAAATGAGCCGCTACGCCAAGACTTTCGCGGGCGCTGCGGCGCTCCTTCTCGCCGGTGCGACCGTGGTCGCCGGTGCGGCCCTGGTCGCCGGAGCGGCCCATGCGGCCGGCCCGGATGTCGGTCAGGTCCAGCAGCAGGCGACCAACTGGACGGCCATCGGCATGTTCCTAGCCTTCGTGCTGCTGACCCTCGGCATCACCAAATGGGCCGCCGGGCAGAGCCGGTCAGCCGCGCAGTTCTATACCGCCGGCGGTGGCATCACGGGCTTCCAGAACGGCCTGGCGATCGCCGGCGACTACATGTCGGCCGCCTCGTTCCTCGGCATTTCGGGCCTCGTCTACACGTCCGGCTATGACGGCCTGATCTACTCGATCGGCTTCCTGGTCGGCTGGCCGATCATCATGTTCCTGCTCGCCGAACCGCTGCGCAACCTCGGCAAGTTCACCTTCGCCGACGTGGCCTCGTTCCGCCTCGGCCAGACCCAGATCCGCACCCTGTCGGCCTGCGGCTCGCTGGTCGTGGTCGCCTTCTACCTGATCGCCCAGATGGTCGGCGCCGGCAAGCTGATCCAGCTCTTGTTCGGTCTGCCCTACGCCTACGCGGTGGTGGCGGTCGGCCTGCTGATGATCGTCTACGTGACCTTCGGCGGCATGGTGGCGACCACCTGGGTGCAGATCATCAAGGCGGTCCTGCTGCTCGCCGGTGCCAGCTTCATGGCCTATATGGTGCTCGCCACCTATGGCTTCTCGCCGGAGGCGATCTTCGCCAAGGCGATCGAGATCAAGAAGACCGACGCGATCATGGCCCCCGGCGGCATGGTCAAGGACCCGATCGAGGCCGTCTCGCTCGGCATCGGCCTGATGTTCGGCACGGCCGGCCTGCCGCATATCCTGATGCGGTTCTTCACCGTGTCGGACGCCAAGGCGGCCCGCAAGTCCGTCTTCTACGCGACCGGCTTCATCGGCTACTTCTACATCCTGACCTTCATCATCGGCTTCGGCGCGATCGTGCTGGTCGCCACCAACCCGCAGTTCCTCGACGCCAAGGGCGCGCTCCTCGGCGGCAGCAACATGGCGGCGATCCATCTCGCCAATGCGGTCGGCGGCAATCTGTTCCTCGGCTTCATCTCGGCGGTCGCCTTCGCCACCATCCTGGCGGTGGTGTCGGGCCTGGCGCTGGCCGGCGCCTCGGCGATCAGCCACGATCTCTACGCCTCGGTGATCGCCAAGGGCCGGGTCTCGGAAGACAAGGAAATCCGCGTCTCCAAGATCGCGACCGTGTTCCTCGGCATCCTGGCCATCGTGCTCGGCATCGCCTTCGAGAACATGAACATCGCCTTCATGGTCGGCCTGGCCTTCGCGGTCGCGGCCTCGTGCAACTTCCCGGTGCTCCTGATGAGCATGTTCTGGAAGGGCACCACCACCATGGGCGCGCTGGTCGGCGGCTTCGTCGGCCTGATCGCCTCGGTCGGCATGGTCGTCGCCGGTCCGGCGGTGTGGGAGGGCGTGCTCCTGAACCCCAAGGGTTCGGCGCTGATCCCCTACAACAACCCGGCCCTGTTCTCGATGACGCTCGCCTTCCTGGTCATCTGGCTCGTCTCGCTGATCGACCGCACCCGTGCGGCGGCCGCCGAGCGCGCCAGCTTCGAAGCCCAGTATGTCCGCTCGCAGACCGGCATCGGGGCTTCCGGCGCCAGCGCCCACTGATCCGCGACCCGTCCCGCCCGCCCGGCCCCAGGCCGGACGGGACCCCGTCCGTCTCTCCAGCGCCAGGGCTCGTCCCTGGCGCTTCGGCCTCGGGCGATCGGATGCCGGCTTGTTGTCGGATCCGGCCGTCCGGACCCGACCGAAGGACAGAGCCATGCCGACGGCTTTCGACGCCCTCAACCCGCCCTTCGACCGGCTCGGCCATGACGAGGTCGAGCGGCTGCGGCGGCAGCTCGATATCGGCTACTTCCCGCCCGGTGCCGTCATCGTCGAGGCCGGCCGGCAGTCCGACGCCCTGCATGTCGTGATCAAGGGCGCCGTCGAGGAGCGCGATGCCGCCGGCGACGTGACCGCCGTGCTCGGCCCCAAGGACAGTTTCGATGCGCGCGCGGTCGTCCATGGCGCCGCCGATTCCCGCTTCGTCGCCGCGGCCGAGACGCTCGCCTATCTGATCCCGCGCGAGACGGTGCTCGATCTGGTCCGCCGCAACCGCGGCTTCGCGGCCTTCTTCTATTCGGAGATCTCCCGCAAGCTCGACGCCATGGCGCGCGGCGGCATGGCCGGCGGGGTCGAAAGCGTGATGCGCGCCCGCATCCGCGACGCCCGGCCGCGTGCGGCGGCCTTCATTCCCGCCGCCGCCTCGATCGAGGCGGCCGGCCACATGATGCGCGAGCGTGACGTGAACGCGCTCTTCGTGCAGGACGGCGACCGGCTCGGCATCGTCACCGGCATGAACCTCTCCAAGGCGGTCGTGCTGGCGCGCAAGCCGCTGGAGACGCCGATCGGCGACGTGACCCACTACGACATGGTCGCGGTCGACGAGGACGATTTCGTCTTCGAAGCGCTGATGAAGATGACCAAGAGCAACAAGCGGCGGCTGGCGGTCACCCGCGCCGGCGCCGTCACGGGCGTGCTCGAGGATATCGACATTCTCGGCCTGTTCGCCGGCAATTCGCAGCTGATCCCGGGCCGCATCGACCGCGCCCACGGGCTCGACGATCTCGCCATCGCGGCCGGCGACATCCAGGAGCAGGTCGGCCGCCTGCAGGCCCAGGGCGTGCGCGTCGAGGACATCGCCGAGATCACCTCCGACCTCAACCGCCGCCTGCTCGCCCGGCTCTTCCACATGCTCGCCCCGGCCTCGATCCGAGAGGCGGGCACGCTGATCGTGATGGGTTCCGAGGGGCGCGGCGAGCAGACCGTGCGCACCGACCAGGACAACGGGCTGATCCTGGCAGCGCCCGTGCCCGAGGCCGATCTCGACCGGTTCCGGAGCGAATTTTCCGGCGCGCTGGCGCAGTTCGGCTTCCCGCCCTGTCCCGGCAACGTGATGGTCTCCAACCCGGTCTGGTCGGCGACCGAGGAGGTCTTCGGCCGCCAGATCCGCCGCTGGGTGCTGGAGCCCGACGACGAAGCGCCGATGCATCTCGGCATCTTCTTCGACGCCATCGCGGTGGCCGGCGATCCGGCGCCGCTCGACCGGGTCAAGGCCGCCTTCATCGCCATGATGCGCGGCGAGAGCGCCTATCTGGCGCATTTCGCCAAGGCGATCGACCAGTTCCCCGGCCCCGGCGGCGTCATCGGCACGCTGATGGCGACGGTCGGCCGCGAGGAGGTGATCGACCTGAAGAAATCCGGCACCTTCCCGATCGTGCACGGCATCCGCAGCCTGGCCATCGAGCACGGCCTCGCCGAGGCCGGCACGGTGGCGCGCATCGGGCGGCTGGCGGAGATCGGGCTGCTCTCGGCCGCCTTCGCACGCGAACTCACCGGCGCCTTCCGCTTCTTCAGCGAGTTGCGCCTGCGCGCCCAGCTGCGCGCGGTCCGCGTCGGCGAGCCGCACCAGGAGCGGCTGGTCCGGCCGTCGGACCTCACCAGCACCGACCGCGACCTGCTGCGCGACGCGCTGCGCGTGGTCAAGCAGTTCCGCGACATCGTGCGCAGCCATTTCAAGCTGGGGCTGTTCTGATGGCGCTCCTCGGCGCGGTGACCAAGCTGATCGACCAGCAGCGGCTGTGGGACAAGCGCTGGCTGTGGATGTTCGAGCCGGACGCGACCGGCGAGGTGGTCTCGGTCGACTGCGAGACGACCGGCTTCGACACGCGCCGCGACGATGTCGTGTCGATCGCTGCGGTGCGCATCCGCGGCAACCGCATCCTCACGTCCGAAGCCTTCCGGGCCGTGATCCGGCCGGAGGCGGCGATGACCGCGGAGGCCATGAAGGTGCACCGGATTCTGGGCTCCGACGTGGTCGACGCCCGCGTCATCCGCGAGGTGTTGCCTGAATTCCTGGACTTCGTCGGCACGCGGCCGCTGGTCGGCTACTGGATCGACTACGACGCGACCATGCTGAACCGCTACACGATCGAATATTACGGCCTGCGGCTGCCGAACCGGCGGATCGAGGTCTCGAAGCTCTATTACGACCGCAAATACGGCAAGGCCCCGCAGGGCTCGGAGATCGACCTGCGCTTCGCCACCATCCTGGCCGATCTCGGCCTGCCCGACCGCGTCCAGCACGATGCCTTCGAGGACGCGCTGGCGGCGGCCGAGATGTATGTCGTGCTGAAGGACATGATCGCCCGGGACGTCCGGCTCGGCCGCGACCGGCCCGGCGCCGGCGGCCCGGTCGGCGTCTGAGGCGGCACCCGCCTCGCACGCGCCGGATGCCGTTCCGCATGGTCGGGTCCGTGCGGGCTGTTCGATCGCGGCAGGTCGCCCCGGTTCGGACTCTGCTTGCTGAGGGCGTTCGGGGGGCGACCGGGACGGCGCCGCGGTGCCGGGCGGGAAGGGGGTACCGGCCGGGCCGCGATGGGGCTATGTCTCAGGCGGGAGACCTTGCCGATGACTCAGGCCGATTTTCAGCCGCTTGCCTTCGATGTCCTGCCAGAGCCGGAGATGCGGGCGCGGGCCGACGCCTTCCTGGCGCTGATGCGCCGGCGGCGGTCCTTGCGCGTCTTTTCGGCCCGCCCGGTGCCGCGCGACCTGATCGAAACCGCCATCGCGACGGCCGGCACCGCGCCGTCCGGGGCCAACCAGCAGCCCTGGACCTTCGTGGCCATCGGCGATCCGGCCGTGAAGCGGCGCATCCGGGAGGCGGCCGAGGCGGAGGAGCGCGCCTTCTACGGCGGTCGCGCCGGGGATGCCTGGCTCGATGCGCTCGCGCCGCTCGGCACCGACGCCGACAAGTCGTTTCTGGAAACCGCCCCCTGGCTGATCGCGATCTTCGGCCAGCGCTGGGGCACGGCGCCGGACGGCACCAAGGTGAAGCACTACTACGTGCCCGAATCGGTCGGCATCGCGACCGGCTTCCTGATCGCCGCGCTGCATGGCGCCGGTCTCGCCACGCTGACCCACACGCCCTCGCCGATGGGCTTCCTGAACGAGATCCTGGGTCGCCCGGACGCCGAAAAGCCCTATATCCTGCTGGTCGCCGGCTATCCGGCCGAAGGCGCCACGGTGCCGCGCATCACCAAGAAGCCGATCGGCGAGATCGCCGTGTTCATCGAGGAGGATTGAATGGCCAAGGCATACTGGATCGCCCGCGTCGACGTGACCGACCCGGAGCGCTACAAGGCCTATGTGGCGGCGAACGGTCCGGCCTTCGCCAAGTATAACGGCCGCTTCCTGGTGCGCGGCGGCCCGTTCGACAATCCGGTCGGCTCCGCGCGCGACCGCAACGTGGTGATCGAGTTCGACAGCCTGGAGCAGGCGCGCGCCTGCTACGCCTCGCCCGAATATGCCGCAGCGATCGCCGCGCGCGGCGACGGCGCGGTGATCGATCTGATCATCATCGGCGGCTATGACGGGCCGCAGCCGGGCGCCTGAGCCCCGGTGCGGCGGACCCGTGCGGTTCCGTCGCGATCAGTCGTCGTCTGATGCGAGGTTTTGCTTGCGTCACGAAGGCGTTCCGGCCAAGTTTCACAGCCCGGCGGGGTCGTTCGCGACCGGTTCGCCATGTGGTTCCACCGGGCCGCATGGGCGACCGGTGCCGCCGGGGCAGGCCCACCGACCAGCGCGCCGAGACGCCGGCCGCGCGAGGCATCATCCAGAGTTCGAGCCCCATGAAAGTCACCGTCGAGCGGGCGCATCTCCTCAAGTCTCTGAACCACGTGCATCGCGTGGTGGAGCGCCGCAACACGATCCCGATCCTGTCCAACGTGCTTCTGCGCGCGGAGGGCGGCGAGTTGAAGCTGAAGGCGACCGACCTCGACCTGGAAGTCTCCGAGGCGATCCCGGCGATGGTCGCCGAGCCCGGCGCCACCACGGTTCCGGCGCACATGATCTACGACATCGTGCGCAAGCTGCAGGACGGCGCCCAGATCGAACTGGCCACCCGCAACGACGGTGCCACGCTCGATCTGAAGGCGGGCCGCTCGAAATTCGCGCTGCAGATGCTGCCGGAGACCGATTTCCCGGATCTGACCGCCGGCACCTTCGGCCATCGCTTCTCGCTGTCCGCGGCCGACCTGAAGCGCCTCGTCGACCGGACCCAGTTCGCCATCTCGACGGAAGAGACGCGCTACTATCTGAACGGCATCTATTTCCACACCGTCGAGGCGGGCGGCGAACTGCGCTTCCGGGCCGTCGCCACCGACGGCCACCGCCTGGCCCAGGCCGAAATGGTCGCCCCGCACGGGTCAGAGGGCATGCCGGGCATCATCGTGCCGCGCAAGACCGTGGGTGAGATCCAGAAGCTGGTCGAGGACCCTGAGGCCAAGGTCGGCGTCGAGGTGTCGGACAGCAAGATCCGCCTGACCTTCGCGGCGGCCGGCGAGGGCGCCACCGGCGCCGTGGTGCTGACCTCGAAGCTGATCGACGGCACCTTCCCGGAATATGGCCGGGTCATCCCGCAGGGCAACGACAAGGAACTGAAGGTCGACCGCGACGAGTTCGCCGCCGCCGTCGACCGGGTCTCGACCATCTCGTCGGAGCGCGGCCGTGCCGTGAAGCTGACGGTGGGCGACGGGCGGCTGGTGCTGACCGTGGTCAATCCGGATTCCGGTTCGGCGACCGAGGAACTGGCGGTCGAATACGAATCCGATCCGCTCGATATCGGCTTCAACAGCCGCTACCTGCTCGACATCGCCGGCCAGCTCGAGACCGACACGGCGGTGTTCCGCCTGGCCGATCCGGGCTCGCCGACGCTGATCCACGATTTCGGCCAGTCCAACGCGCTCTATGTGCTGATGCCGATGCGGGTCTGAGCGACCCGCGCCGGCCGTCCCGGCTCGTCGCGTCGGCTTGGCGTCGGCGTCACGGCGTGGCGAGCACCTGCGCGCAGGTCTCGGGCAGGTCGGCGAGCTTCATCGGCGGCTTCGGCGGGGAGGGCGGCGACGGCTTCCAGGGCTCTGGGCCGAGCCACCAGGCGAGATCGGTGCCGCAGCCGTCGCCCTCGGGCGGCTTGTCCTGATCCTTGCAGTCGGCGATGCCGGCCGGGCAGGCCAGCCGGACGTGGAAATGGTAGTTGTGCCCGTACCAGGGGCGCACCTTGCCGAGCCAGCGGGCCCGGTCCGGTCCGCCGTCCTTCCAGTCGCACAGCGCCTTCTTGATCGCCGGATGCACGAAGATGCGCGCGACCTCCGCGTCGCTGGCCGCGCGCCGGATCAGCCGGGCATGCGCCTCGGTCCAGACCCGGGCATCGATCTCGCGGGTCGCCATCTTGACCATCGAGACGGCGCTGATCGATTCGCGCTCCTGCAGCAGCAATTCGCGCTGCGGCATGGCGAGCAGCCAGATGTCGGCGTCGAGCCCGATCTGATGGCTGGCATGGCCGGTCAGCATGGGGCCGCCGCGCGGCTGCGACATGTCGCCGATCAGCAGGCCCGGCCAGCCGTCGCGCCGCGCCGCCTCGGCAAAGCGCTCCAGATAGGCGATCAGCGCCGGGTGACCCCAATTGCGGTTCCGGCTGAGCCGCATCACCTGCCAGGCCGGTCCGTTGACCGGCATGGCGATGCCGCCGGCGAGGCAGCCGCGTGCGTAGGACCCGATCGAGCGGGCGGCCAGCGGCGCCGGCTGCGTCATTGAACCGAACAGGACCTTGGCGGCATCGGCCGGCAGCCCGTTGCGCGCCGCGACGATCTCGGCGCGGCTCTCCTCGGCGGTCGACTGTCCCTGCGCCGGCAGGCCCAGCCCGCACAAGGCCGCCAAGCCAACCGCCCATCTCCAAACCGGCCGCACTGCCATGCCGTCTCTTCCGTTCCTGGCCACCCGCCTCGCGAAGGCATCCCCCGGAGCAAGGTCCGATCCGGGCGACGGTCGCGCAGGCCGCAAGGCCTGCCGCCGATTCGGCCGCACCACCGGGACGACTGCCAGCCTAGATCATCTGCAGGCCGAACGGAATCGGGCCACGGCCCGGGGCCCGGGGCCCGGTGGCCGGGACCCGCCAGCTGCGGCCCGCGAATGTCCGATCGACCTGATCCCGTCGCCAGTGCGTTCGCGGTGTGCAGTCACGACGCGGATGGCACCCGTTCGTCCCGATCGAGCCGTCGGACCGGGCGGGCGGTCGCCTCGCGGTGCGGCCGCCACCGCAACCGGCCTTGCGGTTCGAGCATTGGCGGCGAGGCCGGGGCTCCGGGAGCAGTCCAGTCCCCGCAATCCGATGTCGATGCACCCCGGCGACCCGATCCTCCCCAGTCGATCGGATCGGCGCCATGGCATTGCCGAATCGATGTCTTCGAATTCAGCCGAGGGTGGCGCCGATGGCCCGGGCCGCAAGGCGGATATAGGCTTCGGTCGCGTTGTCGATCTCGTCTTTGCGAAGCACGGCGGTAATGTATTTGATCGACCGGATTTCTTTCTGTCCCGCAGCCGAATGCGCGCAAATCGCTTGTGTTGTGGTGCAATGAAGTACATATAAGGAACTCGTAGATTTGGCCGATATGGCTTTGCGGTGTCAGAGACCCGCCACTTCTCTCGAATTTTCGATCGCCAAGGCATGCGCTGTTCCGGCGCGGATGTCGCTCGATTCGAATGCTGGAATGAATTCAGGCACTGACCACGGATGTACTGGCAGTCGGAGTTCGTTCCGGTTCGAATGTGAACGGCGCATGCGGCGTATCCCTTGTGGTCGAAGGGCGCGTGGGTCCGTCCGGATCGGAAGAGGTTTTTCCGGTCCGCTCGCGCCATCCGCCCCGCGGAGACCCGCACGCATGACCAGTCGCACGATCGAGACCACCGTCCGCTTCGCACAGCCGTTCCGGCTGCCGGGCTTCGACATGCTGCAGCCGGCCGGCGACTACCGCATCGATCATGACGAGGAGGCCCTCGAAGGCCTCTCCCAGATCGCCTGGCATCGGGTCGGCTCCTTCATCCACCTGCCGGGCATCGGTCTGTCCGGACCGACGCGCCAGATGGTGCCGATCAAAACCGCGGACCTCGAAGCCGCATTGGAAAAGGACAACAGGGGCTCATGACTGCCGCCAACCATCCCCGTCGCGGCTCCGCGCCGAACCGCTCCGAAGACCAGACGCATCTGTTCGCCATCGGACAGGCCGTCCGCCTGAAGGGCGGCTTCGGACAGATGTCGCGGGCCTCGGACGTCTATCGCATCACCGGCACGCTCCCGCCGCGGGGCGACCAGCCGCAGTATCGGATCCGCAACGAGGCCGAACGCCACGAGCGGGTCGCGATGCAGGACACGCTCGAACCGCTCCGCACCGCGCCCGGCGAGGGCGCCGCTCTCATCGAAAGAACCTTCGGACATGGCTAAGGCCCAGAAACGCAGCAACCGCGAGACCCGCAAGCCGAAGCAGGACAAGCCCGCGGCCAAGCCGCCGGTGCTCGGTGCCGGCCAGAACAAGGTGACCGCAGCGTTCAGCACCGATCGGACCAAGGGCAAGACCTGATGCCCGATGCGGCGTGCGGTCCCGGGGGCGCGGCGATGAGGGTCATGCCATGAAGGTCGTGATCGAATTCTACCGCATCCGCCCCTCCGACCAGGCGTGCGCCGTCGTCGGACGCGAGACGGTGGAGGTCGTCGACAGGGACGATGCGATCGCCGTCGCGCTGCGTCTCCGCGACACGCTGAACATGCCGCAACGGCCCGACGGCATGGCGATCAGCGACGGTCAGGGGAACAAGTTTCACTCCGGATCGTTTGATCCAGACGAGGTTCCGGACTGAGAGGCCGCCGCATGGACGCCCCAAGACACGACAGAGCCGGCGCGCGGCAATCCCTCGCGCTCGGCGCCTGGGAAAACGAGGGCGGAGCACCGGCCATCGCGATCCTCGATCATCAGTTCGGACGGCGCATCGAAAGCGACCGGTCCTGGACGGTCTATCACGTCTTCACCGGCGTGCCGGCGCGGCGCGGCGGGAAGCCGATGACCGGCCTCAGCCGCGCGGAAGCGACCGACGGCATGGTGTCCCTCAATCGGCTCGATGCCCGGGTCAACGCCCGGCGGCGCCGCGAGCGCGACCGGTCGACGACCGCGTGCGCCGGGACGTCCGACGACATGGGGCGCCCGTCATGACGCTGGCCTTTCCCAATCCGACCCGCAGCTTCGACGCCACGCGCAACGCGGTTCGCTTTCTCGGTCACGACGGCATGGTCGAGGTCCGGTTCTTCATCGAAGCGTCGGCGCTCGGCGGCGCGGGACCGCGCGGCGGCGCCGATCTGACGGAAGACGAATGCCTGTCCGCCTTCGACCGGCTGCGCAGCACCATCCAGGCGGTCGCGCTGAAGGCCTATGCCGGCCGTCGGCTCGAAAGCTACACCTTGACCACCACCCAGATGCGATAGTGGGGCCGATGCTCATCCGTTGCGGTTACGAAATCACCATGTCGTTCGACCAGCCCACGGCGTTGGTCTGTCTGCTCTCCGTCCACGAGGATCGGCGCGCCGATATCCGGAGCCAGGAGACCGCCTTCACGACGCCCGAAGTGCCGATGTCGATCTATGTCGACCTGTTCGGCAACCGCTGCCGGCGGCTCGTGGCGCCGCCGGGCGATCTGATGATCTGGGGCGATGCGACCGTCGAGGATAGCGGCCATCCGGACCCGGTCCTGCCCTGGGCGCGCGAGATCCCGGTGACCGAACTGCCGGATTCGACGCTCGCCTACCTGATGGGCAGCCGGTACTGCGAGACGGATCGTCTCAGCCAGATCGCCTGGGACCATTTCGGCAAGATCCCGCCGGGCTGGGGACGCGTCCAGGCGATCTGCGATTTCGTCAACAATCACATCAAGTTCGACTATCTGCAGGCGCGTTCGACGCGGACCGCCTACGAGGTCTACCATGAGCGCATCGGCGTCTGCCGGGACTTTGCGCATCTGGCCGTCGCCTTCTGCCGCTGCCTCAACATCCCGGCCCGCTACGTCAACGGCCATCTCGGCGATATCGGCGTGCCGGTCGTCGAGCCGATGGATTTCAGCGCCTGGATCGAGGTCTTCCTCGACGGCGCGTGGCGCACCTTCGACCCGCGCAACAACGTGCCCCGGATCGGCCGGATCGTGGTCGCCCGCGGTCGCGACGCCGCCGACGTGCCGCTGGTCAACTCCTTCGGCCCGCATGTGCTGAAGACATTCCGCGTCTGGACCTACGAGGTCGGGCAAGCCGCCTAGCGGTCGGACCCCGACGGTCGCGTCCCGCGGCTGTCCGACGGAATCGGTCACGCAATCAAAGAGTTGGCGGGTCCGATCCGCGAGCCGGATGGAACCCTCCGTCTCGATCGAGCCACCGGACCGGCTCCGATCGGGGGCGTGCTCCGATCGGGCGGGACGGTCCCTCGGGTTCGGATTTTCAGGTGGCCGCGCGCGCCATTCCCCATTTTCAAAGACCTCCATACCCTTGATAATGGAAGGGTATCGGGTCCATGGGGACATTGGGTGGCGAACGAAGAATGGCACGGCAAGATCGCGGGTCCGCAACGACGGGCGGTGGTCGTCCTGGGCATGCACCGGAGCGGCACCTCCGCACTGGCCGGGATCGTCGCGGCCCTCGGGGCGGGAACGCCGGCGCGCCTCATGCCGCCGGCGCCGTTCAATCCGCGTGGCTATTGGGAGCCGGTCGCCATCGTCAAAGTGCATGACGAAATCCTGCGTGCGCTCGAGATCGAATGGTCGACCTGGCGCTCGGTGCCCGCCGCATGGTTCCGCTCGGATGCGGCGGCCCGCTACCGCGCGGTGCTGTCCGACCTCGTCCTGTCCGAGTATGACGCGTCGCCCCTGTTCGTCATGAAGGACCCGCGCCTGTGCCGGCTTCTGCCGCTCTGGCATCGGGTCTTCGCCGGTCTCGGGATCGCTCCGGCCTTCCTCATCACGCTCCGCCATCCGCTGGCCGTCGCCGCCTCGCTGGAGCGCCGGGAGGGGATCGGCACCAGTCATGCCGTGCTCGTCTGGATGCGCCACATGCTGGAAGCGGAAGCCTCGACGCGCGGCCGGGTCCGCGCCTTCGTGAGCTACGAGGCCGTGCTCGCGGACTGGCGGGCGGAACTGGGCGATGCCGGCCGCCGCATCCGGGTCGATTGGCCGCTCGACGACGAGGACCGCCGGGCCGCGGTGGACGCCTTCCTGTCGGCGGATCTGCGCCACCACGCGCCGCCGCCCTTCGACGACGCCCTGCAGGGCATCCTGCCGCACGCCGCCACGGTCTATCGGCTTCTGAACGCGCTCAGGGCCGGCGACGACAGCGCCGCAAACCGGGCGGCGCTGGATGCCATTCGCCGGGAGACGGACGCGTGGTGCCGCCTGTTCGGCCATGTCGGACTGGAGCTTGGATCGGCCGGCCGCCGCAAGCCGGCGCCATCCGCGCCGGACGCCGCCGCGCCGATGCCGTCGGCGACGGCCACCTGAACCGATCGGGAACCGCTCTACCGGGTCGCCATCGCGACCGCGTAGTGGGTCTCTCCCAGCAGGGTCAAGCTTTCGTCGAGCAGCAGCGCGGTCTTCAGGAGCCCTTCGTCGGCCTGCTCGTCGATGTTGGACAGGATGTCGTTGAGCGCCGAATGATAGATGACGCCGCCGGTGAGCCTGATGAGGACGTCCGGAAAGGTCGCCTTGAGCGACGGGATGATCCGGTCGCTGTCGGCGGCCTCGGACGGATCCTGCGTGATCATGAATTCGACCGTGGGGCGCCGGACCGCGCGCGGGATCGATCGCGCAGGATCGCCCGGGGCGACGAGATAGCGATCCGGCAGGCCCTGGCGGAACCGCGTGCCGAAGTCGAGCATCCGGTCCGTCCACTGGAAGCGTGACGGTCCGACGAAGTCGTTCATCGCAAAGATGCCGCCGGAGCGCAGGCGCTCACGGCTCCAGGCGACCGCCATCTCGGTATCCGGCATGTGATGAAGGGCGTCATGCCAGTAGACGAGGTCGAACGTGCGATCCCGGCAATCCGCGAAGGCGTCGGTCTCGTGGAAAAAGACCTTGTCGGCGATGCCGAGTGTCTCGGCGTGCTTGCGGCCGGCGGCGATCCGCACGCTGCTGATCTCGTAGAGATGGAATTCGCCGACCAGCCCCGCGACGACCAGCTCCATCTCCATCACGCCGGTCCCGCAGCCGACCGAGACCGCGCGGGCGAACGGCCCGCGCGACGCTGCCTGTTCGATCAGGTGATGGAAGCCGGCATGGGCGCCCGAGATCGCCTGCCCGGTCGTCATGCGGTTGATATGGGCGTGAATGGTCGGGAACTGCCACCATCGCGCCCGCGCCGGCAGAGACCGGCGCTGCGGATCGTTCCAGTACGCGGCGGCCCGGCTGGTCGTTGGGTCCATCGGTCGGGTCCCGGGGTGAGCGGCGTTGCGGGGAACGGGCCTGCCCGTTCGGCGGGGTGTCGCCTTCAGGCGTCCCGAGGGGGCGGCTGAAGGCTGCGATAGCGGGAGTCCTCGCGCAGATAGGCGCCCACGCCGGCGAGCACGGCCGCCGATTTCGCGATCAGGTGGACGGCCTCCGTGTCGCCGGTGACCGGGTCGGCCGTCTGGACGACGAGCAGATGCAGTCCGGCTTCGGCCAGGCCGAACCGAACCGCGAAGTCGCGTCCGTAGAGATGGAAATACTGGTGCACGCCGGTGGCGGTCTCGAAGTCCTGGCTGGTTTCGCGCGAGAGGGGCCGCGAGACGACGAGATGGATCAGCCCGGCGGGGCTGAGGATGCGCGTCAGTTCGCGAAAGGATGCCCGGTCGTCGGGCACGAATTCGAGCACGTGACTGAGGGATATGAAGTCGTAGGAGTCGTCCGGGCGGTCGATCTTCTGCAGGTCGAGACTGTTCTGGCCGCCATAGACGGAGACCTCCAGCGAGGCGAACCAGGCGGGCGCCAGGGCCACGTCCGGGCTGAACTGCAAGGCCCGCCGCCAGGACAGCACCCCGATCGGCAGGTGCTGGAACAGGGCGCGATTGGCGCGATGCCGCTCCAGCGAGCCGCACCGGGTGCAATGGGGCGGCTTGCCGGACTCGGACAGACGGCCGGCAGGGCCGGGCGAAAACACGGTCCCGCCGCAGACCGTGCAGGCAGGGGTGGGTGAGGGACTGGTCATGAACTGCTTCCTGGGTCTTCGAAGGACCGGCTGCTGCCTGCCCGGTTCGGAACCTTCATGTCGTCGGGTGCCGTCGCCGGGACATGCCGCCGGTGCCGCAGGGCGGCATGCGACGACGGCTGCGCCGGTCAGGCCTTGACGATTCGATCGGCATGCCGGTCGACATGGCGCATCGCGTTGCGCGTGTCCACGATCAGCGGGCAGAATTGCGCCAGCATCTCGTAGTCGATCTGGTCGTGATCCGTGACGATCAGCGCCGCATCGAACGCCGCCAGATTGCCCGGCGACCATTCGATCGAGCGCAGTCCGGCCAGGTCCGGATGCTCGCGCGTGATCGGGATCGCCGGAATGTGGGGATCGTGGAACGCGACCTCCGCCTTGCGTGCGCGCAGCAGCTCCATCAGACGCAGTCCGGGCGATTCGCGGCAGTCGTCGACATTCTTCTTGTAGGCGACGCCGATCAGCAGAATGCGGGCCCGGCTCAGGCTCTTGCCCTGGCGCAGATCCAGCGCCTCGGCCAGCCGGTCGACCACGTAGCGCGGCATCATGGTGTTGATTTCGCCGGCCAGTTCGATGAAGCGCGTCGAGATCTCGTATTCGCGCGCCTTCCAGGTCAGATAGAAGGGATCGATCGGGATGCAGTGACCGCCGAGGCCCGGACCCGGGTAGAACGGCATGTAGCCGAACGGTTTCGACTTCGCCGCCTCGATCACCTCCCAGATGTCGATGTTCATCCGATCGAACACGACCTTCAATTCGTTGACGAGTGCGATGTTGACCGACCGGAAGATGTTTTCCGTCAGCTTGGTCGCCTCGGCGACCCTGGCGGACGACACGGGGATGACGTTCGAGACGACCTGCCCGTAGAGGGCGCTGGCGAGGGCGCGGGCCTTGTCGCCGTCGCCGCCGACCACCTTGGGGATGCTGGTGGTCGAGAAATGGGCATTGCCGGGATCCTCGCGCTCCGGCGAATAGGCGAGAAAGAAGTCGGTGCCGGACTTGAGGCCGGTTTCCTCCAGGATCGGGCGCACGACCTCTTCGGTCGTGCCGGGATAGGTGGTCGATTCGAGCACGATCAGCTGGCCGGGGCGGAGATGGTCCCGGATCATGCGGGCCGTGGCGACGACGAAGCCGAGATCGGGCTCGCGCTGCGGCGTCAACGGGGTCGGCACGCAGATGATGACCGCGTCGGCGGCATCGAGCGCCCCGGCATCCGATGTCGCTTGGAACCGGCCCGTGGCCACGGCCGCCGCGATGCGCGCGTCCGCGATCTGCCGGATATAGGATCGGCCGGCATTCAGCTGCCCGGTCTTGCCGGCATCGATGTCGAAGCCGGTGGTCGGAAAGCCGGCGCCGCACAGCGCCAGCGCCAGCGGCAGTCCGACATAGCCGAGGCCGATCACGGCGATGCGCGCCGTGCGCGCCTGGAAATGGGCATCGGGACGGCCCGACCCGGCGGGAGGATTGTCTTCCAAGATCATGCCTGTTCTTTGAGGGCGGCCGGGGCCTGGAAGCGGGCGACGATGTCCAGGATGTCCGAGACGCGGTGGTCGAAGGTGTGCCGGGCGAGCACGATGTTGCGCAGGGCGGCGCCCATGGCCTTGCGCCGGTCGTCGTCGGCGAGCAGCGCCCGCACCGTGCCGCCGAGATCGTCCGCGTTCCGGTAGGTGGCGACCGCGTCGCCGAACAGGTCGGCCATGCCGGGCACGTCGTCGCTGACGATGGTGGCGCCGCAGGCCCCCGCATCGAAGATGCGGTTGGAGACGAACCCTTCCCGCTTCATGTCCTGCCAGTGATCGTTGAAGACGATCTTGGCGTTGGCGTAGTGGTGGCGCAGCCGTTCGTTCGGCAGGTAGGTGCCGCGGATCTGCTTTTCGGGGATCAGCCCGTCCCACCGGCTGCCATAGACGCCGACGTCGACCCCCGCCCGGACGGCATCGTCGATGATCGGGCGCCGGACGCCGCGGGAATTGGCGACGAACAGGAGCTCCGGCACCGCCGCCGGGTCCGCCGCGGCGTCGCGTTCGCCGCCGTCATGGAACAGGGCCGGATCGGTGCATTGCAGGAGCGGCGACACGCGGTCGCCGAGCCGGCGCCGCAGGACTTCGGCATAGGACTCCGACGCGACGAAGACATGGTCGTAGGCGTCGAGCTCGCTCAGCGGCACGTCGTCCGGATGGCTGATCAGCCAGAGCAGATTGATCTTCGAGGCGACCGGCTTCCAGGCGGACAGCCCGCGCAGCACGATCACGACATCGTCTCCGGCGCCCTGCTGGGTAGCCCAATCGGGCAGGATGTCGATGCGCGCGAAATGCCCGGCCCGGGTCAGCGCGCGCTGCAATCCGAGAGCGAAATGCCAGTCGCCCCAGGAGAGCTTCTCCTCGTGATTGGGAACGCCGATCTTGATGCTGAAGCGCAGGGTGCTGCGGGCGAAGGCCTGCAGGGCTTCCTTGAACGCCATCGCCCGGTTCTTGTAGGTGTGCTTCTCGCGCACTTCGGCGCAGAGGCGCGCGGCCAGCGCCGCCCGCTCCTCCGGATGGCCCAGATAGCGGGCCAGGAGCGCCGACAATTCCTCGGCGGTGGAGAAGGTCGGCAGCAGGTCGCCGAACAATTCCTTGGCGCCGCCGCGGCAATTGGTGACGACCAGCGCGCCGCTGCCCAGCGCATCGAAGATGCGCGAGTTCAGGGAATTCCAGGTCCGCGTGACCGGATGCGAATCGTCGATGACCAGCCGGGCGGACGGGTAGATGTCGGGCAGCTCGTAATAGGGCACCGAGCGGCGCCAGTGCCGGCGCCAGCGCGGATGATCCCCCCATCCGTAGCCGTAGATCGCCAGGGACCCCGGCAGGTCGACCTTGTCCAGGAGCCCGACGGCCTCCCGCTCGTGGCTGAAATAGTAGCTGCCGGTGAAGACGATGTCGGTGCGGTGTTCCTCGACCGGTTCCCGGGGCGAGAAGCGCTCGTCGTTGGTCGCGATCGGCAGCAGATAGGCGGTCCGTCCGGTCGCCTCGGCGATGTGGCGGATCGCCAGCTCCGACGAGCAGAAGATCAGGTTGTAGGATTGGAAATGCGGCGAGGCGAGCCATTCGTCGACCCGGTTGCGGATCCAGGCGACCGTGACCAGTCCCGGATTGGCGCTGCGGGCCTTGCCCAGGTCGTAGTCGTGGCGCATCGCGACGGCGACATCGGTGCCGTTGAGGTCGGGCAGGCCGAACCGGACGAACAGCGTTTCCCAGCCGTACAGCGTGCGCATGGCCGAGGCCATTTCCATCGCGGTGTAGAAGTCGCCGGCCGGTGTCGAGAAGGAGGCGTCGGTGACGATGAAGGTCACGCGCAGGGGGCGCGCCCGCCAGGTGGTCTCGCCGCCGATCAGCGACAGGAGCGTGCGCTGGACGATCCGGCGTTTGAAATGCGCGTTGAAGGTCTGATGGTTGGCGATCTGGGACTTGGGATTCGACAGGATCGGATTGGGCTTGCCCGAGACGAGGCGGGCGGTCCGGGTGTAGCTGCGATTGTGGATCGCGGTGACCGAGGTGTCGCAGACGATGCGCCGGCCCAGCCGTTCGGCCAGCCGCAGGCACAGGTCGACATCCTCCATGCCGTAGAAATAGGCCTCGTCGAAGCCGCCGACGGCCTGGAAGTCCGCCTTGCGGCAGAGGAGCGCGGCGCCGGTCACCGCCGGCAGCTCGTAGGCGGCGCCGATATCGGAATATTCGTCGGCCACCTCCGCGGGGTGATAGGTCACCTCGCCGGAGGCCTGGATCCGGGGACGGAACTGGATCCCGCGATGGTGGGTCTCGTATTGCAGCGTGCCGTTCTGGTCGGGGATCGGTTCGACCAGGCGCATGCCGACGGCGCCGACGGTCGGGTCGCGCTCCAGCCAGCCGGCCATCGCGGGCAGGCAGTCGCCGGTGAACAGGATGTCGTTGTTGACGAAGAACAGATACTCGCCCTCGGCCATGCCGGCGGCGAGATTGTTGGACGACGAGAACGAGAAATTCGCGTGGCGCGGGACGATCTTGAGATCCAGCCGCGCCTGGAAGCCGCGGGCCACGTCGAGGCTGTCGTCCGACGAGCCGTGATCGACCACGATGACTTCGACCGGCCGCGAGGTCATGTGCCGGGCGATGGTTTCCAGGGTCTGCGCGAGGATCCGGGCGCCGTCCCAGTTCAGAATGATGATGCTGACGCGGCCGGCCGGTGCGGCGGCGGCCTGGGGCGCCGGAGCGGCGGCGGCCGGCGGCGGCCGGCTGACGATGTTGGTGAGCGGCACCGCCATGGTGTCGCGGCGCGGGGACAGGCTGTCATAGGTGGCGAAGAAGTCGACCAGCGGGAACAGCACGCGGCGGCTGCGCTCCCGCTTCTCGCCGATCTCCAGCACCGCGCCTTCGCTTTCGACGATACGGGCCTCGACGATGCGCCAGGTGCCGTTCATCAGATGCGCCGGCCACCGGAAGCTGAAGGCGTGAAACCCGCTTTCGGTCACCGTCTGCAGGCGCTTCTGGAACTGATTGGCGGTCACGATGGCGACCGAGACGCCGTCGACCAGAAGCGAGATCCGTATGGGCCGAAAGGGGGTCTGCAGGTTGACCGCCCAGCCTTCGACGGTCTCGCAGTCGACATGGTCCACCCGGCCGGCGAAGCGGTCGCCCTTGCCCTGCAGCAGGCTCCGGCTGAGGCTGGCCGGCAGGCGGCGATGGCTCGGAAAGGTCAGGGATTCGCCGGCGACCTTCAAGGTCAGCCAGTGACCCAAGCCGTCGAACAGGGCCTGGGGAACCGGCAGGCTGAAGCCGTGGGTGCCGAAGATGCCATATTTGGCGTTGACGTCGTTTCGGGTCACGGTCGTTTCGGCGCCGGCGACGAAACGCTTGCCGTCCCACAATTCGACCGTCACGGTGGCATCGGCCTGGGTGCTGTCGAAGGCCCAGCCGCGAATGATGCCGCCTTCGACGGAATCGACCGACATCAGCACCTTCGCCTGGTACAGCGCCAGGTTCCGGCCGCTGACATTCGGCAGATGCCGCCCCGGCTCGCCAGCCGGCGTGACGCCGATCCGATGGGGCCGGTTGTCCGCAAGAGCCTGCGGCAGGTGATAGGCGAAGGACGCGAGCGGTCGATAGGGCGTGTCGGCCGATGGCTCAGCCACGGTGACGGTCAATTCCGCGAGCTTCTCGCCGTCGCACCAGACCGCCAGGCGGATCGCTCCGCGTGCCGCCGGGATCAGCCATCCCTGGATATCCCGGCCGAGGATGCGCCAGCTGCCGTCAACGAAGCTCGTCGAGAGGGGACGCGGCATCGGACGCGATGGCGCCGTCGGCGGGACGGGCGAGGCCGAATCGGACGACATCATATCGGCGTCCGGCGCAGGGGGCGATGCCGGCGCCAGGACCGGAGCGGGGTCGAGGCCGCCGTCCGGCGCGAGGTCAGTCGCTGCCGTAAGGTCAGCCGCTGCCGCGGGGGCAATCGCTGCCGCCGGGGCAGCCGCTGCAGTGGGGGCAGGCGCTGCCGCTCGGTCAACCGTTGCGCGACTTTGGTGGTCGTCGGCCGGCTGGCGTGCCATCTCTCTCAATCGGTCGAGAAACGCCGCATTGCTGAACGGCACCCTGACATCCGGCAGGACGTCCAGATCGATCGATTCGGGCGCGTAGCGGATACGCAGAGCGGCCGGAGCATCGGGGGCCGCCGCCACGGCCTGCGCCAGGTCGTCCAGGATCGGGATGATGACGGCGGGCGGGATTTGCGCCCAATCGATTTGAAATCCACCGAGACAGTCGGCCCTTCCGATGGCGGCTGCCAGGTCGGGGCGGTGCCGGTCGGCAAGGATCGACCCGAGCGTCCGGCCCTGGAACACCAGCGCGAGTTCGGCGATCGGGGCGTCTTCGTCGGTGCCGATGCACCACCCGCCGAGGCTGGTGTCGTTGCACCATTCGACCGCGCCGCGAATGCTGGGGGACTCACGGAGATTGCCGAGGTTCCACGATGCGGCGACGGCAAGTCCCGTCGCTTCCGCTGCTCCCGTGCCGGCTGGCTGTGCCGCGTCGGCCGGCGTCCCGTCAGAAACAGTCGTTGACGCGGTCTGCGCTGCGGCGCGGAGTCCAAGCTGAACCAAAGGTAGTCTCCAGAAAGTCTGCGTTACGTATCGTTATGTTCCGTTACGGGGCCCGATCCTCAGCATGGTCCCGGCTAGCACAGGTGGCCGGTGCTAGAAACCGTAGATTCTACTACTTTGGCTACACCGGGAGGCTTGCACCAACCTCTCGTCTCTCCAATTCGCATACCAAAGGCGAGTGTGGGAAGCATGGAAGCGCAAGATCTATTGCCCATGGTGACGCGGCGCACGACTGAGGAATTGCATGCAATACCTTGCTGCCGGTCCGGTGGGCGTAGCTGCGAATGCGCTTCATTCCCTGATTTCTCAGGCTGTCGAAAGACTGCCAGGACGGTCCGAGGAGCGCCGCCTGAACGCCGCCACCGCGATGGTGACGGTGTCTATCGAGTATGAGCCGGTTGACACCTCTCTCTTCCGCAAAGGAAAGCGCCCTGCGGATCATCCCGATGTGAGAATCTGACGATAATATCATCAGCCGTTTGCTATTTTTGCAAGCGCATCAAAAAAATCCGTTCTGAAAAAATATCACTATATTAAAAAATATCAGGGCCAAAACAGTAGTGAAACCCGCGCTGAACTCAGTTTAGTTCATATGACACTCCCGATTGGCGCAGAAATTCGGAATGCAGTATATAAAAATATAAGATTGTTATGATCTATATTATTGTGAATGCGTTGATCTTTCAGATCCGGAATATTTTGCGAATCCTGCCGACGGTTGGCTTCTGTAATATTTCTATAATGTTTCCAATCTGCGTCTTCTCATCGGCGATCCTTGCCGAGATCGAACCGGCACGCGCTGTCGATGCGCGCAAAAGCTCACCTCCGCCTCATCTCGAATCGAATGGTTGAATAGTACTGATTCGTTGAATTGATATTTTCGGCATTCTTGGGCGCCATCGCAATGATTTCCCCGGTTGGGCTGGACTCAGACAGGATTTTCGCCAAAATAACAGTTGCAATGACATGCAAAGAAAATCGAATTAAGTGAGATGCATACTCAATGACTCGGTTGTACAACTATGAGTCGCAGATTCAATACTGCAGAATGAATGCGTACAACGAGGTGGGGTATATTGCATCTTCTGGGATCGAGCGGTGATGGCTACCACCACAGTGGCTAACGCCCGACAGGATGGTGCCGCCGTCGAAGATGCGACGGGGAGGAGCCATCAGGCCGACGTCCGCCGCGGCGCAGAAATCCGGTCGTCCCCGGCTCTCGATGTCCTGCGGACGGAGTTGCACCTGTCGCGGGACGCGGGCGTGCCGGTGCGGATGTGGTGGCGGGATGACGATCTCGTCGCAAACTCGCGCGGCTTCGACGCGCTGATCGGTCTGGCGCGAACCTTCCGGGCGCCGCTTCTGGTTGCGATCATCCCCGGATTGGCGTCGGAGGCACTCGATGTCTCAGAGGCCGATCCGGACCTCATTGACTTCTGCCAGCACGGCTGGCGGCACATCAATCACCAGCCCTTGGGCGGCGGCAAAAGCGAATTCGGTGCCGGACGCGACCCGGAGGCGGTCGAAGCCGAGATCGCCGCCGGTCAGGTCGCGCTCGCCCGCCTCCTGGGCGACCGCTCCAGGCCCATTTTCGTCCCGCCCTGGAACGCCTTCGACGAGCGTCATCTGGACATCGTGCGGGCCCGCGGATTCACCGGCCTGTCGACCTTCGGGCCGCGCCCGCGGGCCTTCGCGGTCGATGGCCTCCGGCTGGCCAACACCCATCTCGACATCCTGCAATGGGAGGCGCCGGGCGGCCCGCGACCGGTGCCGTTCGACGATGCCTGCCTGCGCCTGGCCCGCATCGTTCGCGAGCAAAGAGAGAAGCCCGAGGCGGATGCCGAACCGATCGGCATCCTGTCCCATCATCGGGCGATGCGCGAGGAGTCCTGGTCGTTGCTGGAGGGGCTGCTCTCGGCTTTCGCGGGCGTGCCGGGCGTGTCCTGGCTGACCCCGTCCCAGGTCTTCGCGCCGCCGCCGGCCTGAATCCACACCGCAAACGCCTGCGGATGCAGCCTCGGGTCGACAAGCTCGACCCAGGCGAAGCGATTGTGATCTTCGGTGGACGCCATGCTGGTCGCGATCAGGAGGCTTCCGCTCCCGTCCACGCCCCGCGGTATCCTGATCTGCCACGGCGTGACGCCGGTGGCGTCGGCCACGACATCGGCCCGCCCCAGCATCCGGCCATCGTGGCCGACCAGCATCAGGCCGAAGCGGACCGGCCGTCCGTCCGGATGGGCGACCGTCGCCCCGCCGCGCAAGAGGTCGCCGCCGCGCAGTGGGATAGGGTCGAGAGCGGCCTCGGTGATGCCGCGCGGCGGCGGATGCAGGGCCAGGCGGTCGCCCCGCCGGCCGACATGCTCGGGCAGTCCGCGCAGCGCGAGCAGGTTCGTTTCAAGAAGGCTCACGGAGGGCGCGGTGCGCGTGCCGGCCGCCGATCGGTCCGCAATGCCGGCAAGGCGGGCGATCCAACCCCGCGAAGCCGCGTTGTCGGCCACAACGGCGCGGGCGAAATCCGTCCTCAGCGCCTGGCGCGACGCATCGGCCGGCGCCGCGAGGACGCCTTCGATCGCAGCCCAGTGGGCATCGAGCGCCTCCTGCACCACCGCCAGGGCGGCGATCCGCGGCGCCTCGTCGCCCGCCGCGGCGGCGAGGCGCTCCGCCACGTCCGCCCAGTCGCCGCAGAGACGGTCCGGCAGCCGATACTGGTCGGTCAGGTCGGCGGCCCAGGGCGTCGCGGCGCCGGCGATCAGGACGCCGGGATTGCCGTAGGCGAAGGCGGCCAGGAAGCCGTTCCGATCGGACCCGACATAGCCGTCGCTGGCGGCAAGGCAGGCCGCCACGTCGCGCAAGGCGGCCGGCCGGTCGAGCAGGAGGTGCGGGACGGGAAGCACGGCCGACACGGCGCGCGCCAGGGCGCCGGCATTGCGGTCGGTATCGCCCGCCAGCAGGATCGGCACGCCCCGGGCGGCGGCGGCCACCTGCATCACCCGCTCGGACAGGGCCGGGGCGGCAATCCCGGCGCGGTCGTCGATATGCACGACCACCGACCGGGCCGGAACCGGCTGGCCGCGACGGACGAACAGCGCCCGGAACCGTTGCGTCAGGCTCGCGCGCGGCCAGAGGCGCGCGATGTCGAGGATCGGGTCGGGAACCAGGGACACCGGGACGGTCGCATCGGTGCAATCCTGAAGACGCCGCAGGCTCGAGCGGTCGCGAACCGCGACATAGTCGCTGGCGGCGAGAAGGGCAGCCACGAGCCGCTGCAATTCCGCCGTCCAGGCGGAGCCGGCAACACCGGGCGCGTTCCAAATCAGACGCGCGCCGGCCCGCTCGGCGGCGAGGCCTGCGCCGAGCCACAGGGACGGCAGGGCGACATGGCGCATCGGGTCGTCGGTGCCATAGGCGGGCTCATCGGCGGCCCCGATTCGGACCACGTCGCCGCCGCCGATCAGGCAGGCATCGCAGCGAAAGCCGTCGTCGAGCGCACGCTCGGACGCGACCGATGCCCCCGCATCCTGCCAGCGCAGGGACGTCCCGCCCGCCGGAGCGAGGGCCGTCAGCCGATGGTCGGCCAACCGGGCGCGCGCGATCAGCGGCATCAGCAGATCGCCGAAACCGCCGGTATCGAAGCATCCGAACTGGGCGATATCCATTCCGGCGTCTTCCTTGCCCTGGGCCCGCCTGCCGCGACCTAGGGCGGGCGGACCGATTTTGCAATCCGGCAGTCATCGATCGCGCCTGCCCTGAAGGGGCGGCGGGTTTGGACGGGCGCGGGCCGCAACCGGTTCGCGCAAGCGCTGCACCGGTCATCCCTTTTCGCCATTATGCAATCTATACGGGAAAAATCAACGATAAAACGATCCGTGATCGTATAGCTCCGCGATAATGCGTGGCGCCCAGCGCATCATTGACGCTCATGCGAGAGGCAGTATACGGCATCATGAAAGTGCGATTAGGTTTGCATGTGTCACAAGAGGGAATGCCTGTATTTTCGGTTGTATGGGCATATTTCTCCGCCAATAGATAGAATTTCTCGATAAGCGGCAGCTTTGACTACCGGAAAAGGGGCCACCATGAGCCTGAGAAGCCTGTCGACATCATGGTCGGATGACGATTCGGTGGGGACCGAAGCGGCGCGGTCCGGGTCCCGCGTTGCGACGACCGGGCCGATGTCCAGCTGGGCGCTGGACGATCTGGCCGCGGCGCCGTCGATCCGAGGGGCCGTCGAGCAGGTTACGGCGGGCGGCGTGCGCGGCTGGTGCCTCTGGGCATCCGATCCCCGGGCGACCGTCGATCTGGAAATCTCGTTTCTCGGCGTACCGCTGTATTCGGGCAGGACGGGCGTCGGGCGTCCCGATATCGGCGACATCTTGGGGCGGGGTGCCGTCCCGGTCGGGTTCGAAATCGCCTGGGCATCGCTTTGGTTCCGCGATGTCGATACCGGCGCGCTGGCGGCCGAAGTGGCGCGCGCGCCGCATGCGCCCGCCGCGGTGTCCGTCCGGGTCGCCGCCGAGGGGCGGCCGTTTCTGCCCTGCCTGCCCAATGCCGACCTTGCCCTCTCCAATGCCGAAATGCTTGCCATCGTCCGGGAGCGGACGGCGCCGACCGGCGGCATCGACAGTGCCGACCTGCTGACGGTCGACGCGCAGATCTGCTGGCCCGGCAAGGAGCGGCCGATCACGATGGCGCTGATGGTGGACGGGCGCGCCGTCGCCACGGAGAAGACCGCCCCGCGCGCGTCCACGGACGGGATCGAACGGGTCCGGATCGCGATCCCGGCCGATCTGGTCGACGGAGGCACCCATCGGATCGGTCTTCTCGCCGTGGCCGAGCCGCCGGTCCCGGTCGGCGCGCCGATCGAGCTGCGGCTGTCGGTCGTCAGCGAGGCGGCCTGGTCGGTCCGCGGGACGCTCGTCGAGGGCTGGATCGTCGGGGCCTGCGATCGGGCGGTGACGCTTGATCTGATCGCCGACGGCAGCGTCGTCGCCTCCGTGCCGGTGACGCTCGAGGCCGGTCGGCCGGCGACCTTCGCCGGCATGCTGCCGCACCAACTGACCGACGGGCAGACGCATCGACTGCAGGTCGCCGTGGCCGGGGAACGGGCCACGCCCCTGAAACACGTCTCCGGGGGCCTGGAGGTGGAGTTCCGGCGCCGGATCGCGGCTCGGGTCGAGACGACCGCCAATGGGGCGATCCAGGGCTGGGCCTTCGACCGTCTGGCCCCGGATGCGGCCGTCGAGGTCGAGCTTTGGGAGGGCCCGGTCCTGCTCGGCCGGACGATGTCGAACCTGACCCGGTCCGATGTGAATAAGGCCTTCGGCCTGCAGGGCCCGCATGGCTTTGCGATGTCGATTCCGGCCCGGCATTTCGACGGGATGGTGCATCACCTGACGCTTCGCATCGGCGGCGAGGAGATCTCGATCGCGCCGGACAAGCGTCTGCCGAAGGTTCTGGCGCCGTCGCTGATCGCCGATCCGGCGCTGCGCTATGCCGGCCGCGTCGAGATTCTGTCCGCGCAGCAGGTCTCCGGCTGGGCGGTCAATCGCCTCGCGCCTTACGAACCGGTGTCGGTGTCGATCTTCGTCGACGGCGTCTGCGAGGCGGTCGTTTCCGCCGATCAGTTCCAGAAGCGCCTCCAGGGCATCGCCGGCTCGGGCTATCATATCTTCCAGTACAAGTTCCCGCTCCGTCTGATGAACAACAGCCTGCGGACCGTGGAGGTCTTCATCAGCGACGGGCATATTCCGCTCGAGGTCATCCTGCACGGCAAGCCGCCGGGCGAGCGGGCCCACAAGGGCGAGGTGTTCTTTCCGCTGATCGACTATTTCGGCGCCACCGCCGGCGCCCCGGCCTGCAACGATCCGTATCCGCACCGGCTGACCAACATCGTCGAGGGCCGCCCGAACCCGTCGCCGCTCCGGCCGGCCGGCTCGGGCGATCCCGAGGTCAGCTTCATTCTGCTGAACTGGAACGGAGCGCCGCTGCTCGATCAGATGCTCGAATCCGTTGCGGCACATATGGCCGGCGAGAGTATCGAACTGCTGATCGTCGACCACGGCTCGACCGACGACAGTCTGGCGGTCATCGAAAAGTATCGGGCGGCGCTGGATATCCGGGTGTTGGCCCGTGGAGCGAACTTCTCCTTCTCGGCGTCGAACAACTACGCCGCCGCGCAGGCCAGGGGGCGCTATGTCTTCCTGGTCAACAACGACCTGGTCTTCCCGAGCAACTGCCTGCCCACGCTTTTGTCCTGGCTCGAACAGGATGCTTCGGTCGGCATCGTCGGCGCGGGCCTGCTCGAACCCCTGCCCAAGGCCGGCGGCGGATGGCGGTACGCCTCGCACCATCGCGGCGTCCAGTTCGCACCGTTCGCGCGGGCGGGCGACGATCCGACCTTCGGGCCGATCGAGACCCACGACAACTACTCCGCCATCGGCGCGGCTCTGGAGGTGCCGGCCGTCACGGGTGCCGCCCTGCTGTGCCGGCGCGAGGACTTCCTGGCCGTCGGCGGGCTGGACGAAATGTATTTCTACGGCATGGAGGATATCGACCTCTGCATGCGCATGTCGCGCCATTTCGGCACGCGCATCATCTGCGACCTGACGGCGATCATCCTGCACAATCGCAGCTTCACCCGGGCGGGGCGCCTGGTGACCGGAAAGCCCAATCCGGTCCTGACCCATTCGACCAGCCAGAACCAGAACACCAGGCTGTTCAGCCGGCGCTTCAAGCGGCGGTTCGTGCACGCGTCGCTGGCTTCGGCGATCGAGAGCCAGACCCTGTGGCGCAACCAGCCGCTTCGCGTCACCTTCGTGGTCAGCGAGGTCTCTCTGGAGGCCCCGGCGGGCGATTTCTCCATCGCCCTGGAAATGGCCGAGGCTCTGCGATCGGGGCGCGGGTGGGAGGTCGTCTTCGCGCTTCCGGAAACGACCGACATGATCGGGACCGATGTCCTGGTCGTGATGCGCCCCGATTTCGATCTCGCCGCGGTCCGCAACGGAAATCCCGGCATGGTCTCGGTCGCCTGGATCGGAGACCGCGTCGACCGATGGCAGGAATCGGCACATCTGCAGGGCTACAATCTGCTGTTCTGCACCTCGTCTTCCGGGGTCGACGCGATCGCGCGGACCACGGGCCGGACGGCCCACCTCTTACCGCTCGCCGCCAACGAGGAGCGCTTCCATCCCGGAACGTCGGTGCCGCACGATGCCGCCGACGTCGTCTTCGTCGGCAGCCGCCACGATGGCCGGTCGCGGGCGGCCGTCGACCTGCTCGGCGAGATCAACCTGACCGGCGAGGTGGCGATCTACGGCTTCGGCTGGGATCGCCCGCCGCAACCGGCCGGACATTGGCGCGGGCCGCGCCGCTATGACGAGCTGCCCGAGATCTACGCCTCCGCCAAGATCGTCGTCGACGATTCCCGCCCGGACCGACAGGAATGGGGCGCGCTCAATGCCCAGGTCTTCGACGTGCTGGCATCGGGCAGTCTCGCCGTCACCAATTGCCGGGGCGGATCGCAGGATCTGTTCGGCGGCCGGCTGCCGACCTTTGCCGGCAGCGCCGAGCTGGCCAACCTGCTGAAGCGCCATCTCGACCACCCGGCCGAACGGGAGGCGCTGGCGGCGGCCCTGCGCGCCGAGGTTTTAGAGAAGCACACCTACCGGCACCGCGCCGAGACCTTCAAGTCGGCCTTGGCGGCCCTGGTGCGGGACAGCCTGCGCTTCGCGATCAAGGTTGCGGCACAAGGCGCCGATGACCGCGACGGCGCCGAAACCTGGCAGATGGCCCTCGGCCTGCAGCGCGCCCTGCATCGGGCCGGGCACTTCGCCCGCGTCGATCTCAGGCCCGATTGGGGTTACGGACAGTCGGCGGGCGACGACGTCGTCATCGTTCTGCACGGCGGCGGCGCGTTCGAGCCGATGCCGTCCAAGATCAACATCCTTTGGCTGACGGACGGCCCGGACGACCTCCCGTTGGCCGAATTCGACCGCTACGATCACGTCTTCGTCGCGTCGGCCGCCCTGGCCGACCGCCTGAAGTATCGCCTGGGCGACCGCGTCTCGACCCTGCTGCCCTGCGTCGACCCGGAGGTCTTCCGGCCGGTCGAGGCGGATCCGGAGACGGCTGCCGATGTCGCCTTCGTGGGCGGCGGCCACGGCGGGCGTCCGGCCATCGTCGATGCGGCGCTTCAGGCCGGGATCGCGGTCCGCGCCTTCGGACCGCGCTGGGACGGACAGGTTCCGGCCGGATCGGCATGCGGCATGTCGCTCGCCATGGAGGCGCGCCGCGCCTGCTATTCGGGCGCCGGGATCCTCCTGCACCAGCATTCGGCCAGCATGCGCCGGGAGGGCATCGTCTCGACCTGGCTGATGGAGGCCGGGGCCTGCGGCGCTGCGGTGATCTCCGACGACCTTGCCGGCCTGTCGGAGATCTTCGGCGATGCCGTCGCGGTCTGCAGCGGCGTCGAAGACCTGGAGGCCACGACGCGCGCGCTGCTGGCCGACGGCGATCGGCGGCGGGCGATGGGCGCCGACCTGCGCCGGATCATCGTGGAACGGCATTCGCCCGATCGGCGCGTGCAGGACATTCTGAAAGTCGTCGAGACCTTCCGGTGAGGGCACGAAGGCCCGGAATGGTTCACGGCGGCCGGCGCCGGCCTGTCCGGCCGCCCGCCGAGCCGGCATTCTCGCGGTCGTCGGTTCGGATCGAATCGGGCGCGTGCCGAAGGAACCGGCCGGCGACCGCACCCGCTTGGGGATCCGGCCGGGACTGATCGGCCGGCAGATGCCGGCCAGGACCCGGCGACCGCCGCATCGCCGGCACGCGACGCCCATCGGGGATGGGATCGGAGAGGATCTTTCGGATGCTGTTCAATCAGGTCTCGAAGCCGCAAGGCGATGCGGTCTTCATCCATGTCCATGTTCCGCGGACCGGCGGCACGTCGCTGCGCCGGCTGTTCGAGCGGACGTTCGGGGCCGAGTCCTTCATCTTCAACTACAATGGCGAGATCGAGACGGCGACAGTCGATCAACGAGATCGATGCCGGCTGATCAGCGGCCACATACCGTATGGGGTGGACAGGTACTTTTCGAAACCCTGCCACTACATCACCGCGACGCGCGATCCGATCGCCCGCTACCAGTCCCTCTATGCCGAGTTCCTCACCAATTCCAACAGCCGGCTGCACCATGCGGCCGTGCGCTACGGCATCGACGATTTCCTGCGCTTCTGCATCTACAGCGACGACGCCTATACGCTCCACCAGTTGGGCAACCTGCAGTGCCGGCTGATCTCCGGATCGAATGATTTCGAGACCGCCAAGGCGTTCATCGACAGCAAGTATCTGCTGGCCTGTCCGTTGCCGGAACTGGATCTGATGGTCGCCATGTTGGCGGAGGTCGCCGGAGCGGGCGCCGTGGGCGCCGTCGAGCGGGTGAACTGGTCGGCGCTGCGCCTGGAGGGGCTGCCGTCCCGGCTGGTCCTGTCGGACGCGTCGCTGGACCTGCTGTTCGAACATGACTCGGGCGATTTCCACCTGCACAGCTATGTGCAGCAGGCCTTTCGGAAGGTCGCCGAGACCTGGGTGCCGGATGGGGCGCCGGCCGTGGCGCCGGATGCGGCGCCGACACGGGCCGTTGCCGCGCCGGTGCCGACCCGGCCGGATCCAGAAGAGCAGACGATCCCGCCATCCGAGCTGCGCTTCATGGGCGAGGCCGATGCGGACTTCATGGGCATGGCGCTGTCGCTGGCCGACCAGGTCCGCACCATGCTGCCGCGCGAGATCGGCGACGATTTCGAGCTTCTCGATGTCGGCTGCGGCTACGGCCGCCTTGCCTATGGTTTGAGGGCGCGGGACTATCCCGGCCGCTACACCGGCTTCGACTGCCTGCCGCGACAGATCGATTGGCTGAACCGGAACTTCGGGAACCGCGATACCTATCGGTTCCATCATCTCGATCTCGTCAACGAACGCTACAATCCGACCGGCCGGCCGCTGGCCGACGTGAGCCTGCCGATGGCCGAGCAGTCGAGCGACTGCCTGGTCGCGCTGTCCGTGTTCACGCACATGTACGAACACGAAGTCGTCCAGTATTTCCGGCGATTGAAGACGCTGATCCGGGACGGCGGCCTGTTCATCGCGACCTTCTTCCGGCTTCCTCCCGGCTTCGCCCTCGGCGCGAAGTATCCGCAGGCCGTTTACGAACTGACCAAGCGGGTCTCGGAGAATGCCTTCATCGCGTCCGAGGACCAGCCGCTATGGGTCATCGCCTTCCGCGAGGCCTTCCTGTTGAAGCTCTTCGCGCGGGAAGGCTTCGAGGTCGTTCTGCAGCGCAAGGGCAAGTGGCTTTCCGGCGACAACGCCATGGGTCTGCAGGACTGGTTCATGCTCCGCAAGAAGCCGTCTCCCGGCTCGGACACGGTTCGCTTCACGCCGGTCGCCATCGGGGTCGAACCGGGGACCTGCCCGATCTGCGGCTCGACGGCTTTCGCGCCCGGGCCGGGCGGCCGCCTGGCCGCCAACGGAAGCAATCCGCGCTGCCTGCAGTGCGATTCGCTGGAACGTCACCGCAGCATCCGCACCATGGTCCATGGCCTGCCGATCGGGCTCCTCAATGGGCGGCACGCGCTGCTGATCGGCTCCGCCGGTTGGATCGAGCCCGGCTGGTTCCGATCGATCGACCGTCTCGACCTCGAGCGGCCGGAGGACCTTGCCGAGCGGCTCGCCGCGCTCCCCGACGGCAGCTGCGACTTCGTGGTGCTCGACCATGTCCTTGAGTTCGTCAGCGACGACCGGGCGGCTTTCGCGGCCTTGCGCCGGGTCCTGTCCGGGCGCGGCATCCTGCTGATCACCTTCGCCAATTCGGCACAGTCCGACCGAACTGTGGATTTTGCCGAGCCGACCGGCGCCTATGCGCGCCGGCACGCCTATGGCGCGGATCTGCCCCGTCACTTCGATCTCAAAGGCCACCGCATGCGCATGCTGGCCGTCTCGGTCGAAGACCCCGGCACCGGGGTCCGGGAGACCGCGCACCTGTTCTTTTCCGATCAGGCGGCGTTTCATCAGGTCCGACGCGTGCTGGGCGCCTCGAACGCCACCGGCGCCGACGGGAGCGAATGATCCTCGGTCAGGTCTTGCACGCGCTCGTCCGATCCGAGCCGGTCGCTCCGATCGGATCGTGCGCGGGCCGCGGGGGCCGCTTCCGACGGGGCCGGCGCGCGCCGACCGTATCGGCCGGGATGGTCCGCACGGAGGAGGGGAGCCGGAATGGCCGTCGGGACGCGGCCCTGGTGGGCAACCGGGGTTCTCTACGAGGTCTATCTGCGCTCGTTCCAGGACGGCAACGGGGACGGCATCGGCGATCTCGCCGGGCTTTCGGCGCGTGCCGACTACCTGGCCGCGCTCGGCATCCGGGCGGTCTGGATCACGCCCTTCCAGCCCTCCCCGATGGCCGATTTCGGCTACGACGTCGCCGACTATTGCGACGTCGATCCGCGCTACGGCTCGCTCAAGACCTTCGACGCCGTGCTCGACGGCCTGCGCCGGCGCGGCATCGGCACCATCGTCGACTTCGTTCCGCACCACACCTCGGATAGCCATCCCTGGTTCCGGGAGGCCCGGTCGTCGCGGTCCTCGCCGCGGCGGGACTGGTATCTCTGGCGCGACCCGGCGCCTGGCGGCGGACCTCCGAACAACTGGCTGAGCCAGACGGACGGCCCGGCCTGGACGCTCGATCCGGCCACCGGCCAATATTACCTGCACAGCTTTCTGCCGCAGCAGCCCAGCCTGAACTGGCGCAATCCCGATGTCCGGCGCGCCCTGCTCGACGCCATGGCCTTCTGGCTCGACCGCGGCGTGGCCGGGTTCCGGGTCGATGTGTTGCAGGGCCTCCTGGTCGATCCCGGCTTCCGCGACGATCCGCCCAACCCGCAGTGGCGGGAGGGCGATCCCGGTTTCATGCGCCTGGACGCGGTCAACAGCTCCAACCAGCCGGACGTGCTCGAGATCGTCGCCGAGATGCGCGCCCTTCTGGCCGCCTATCCGGGCGACCCGGTCCTGATCGGAGAGATCTACCGGCCCGTCGAGACGCTCGTCGCCTATTGCGGGACACCCGAGCGCGGCCTGCAGATGCCGACGAATTTCAATCTCTTTTCGACGCCCTGGCGGGCCGAGGCGATCCTCGATCTGGTGGCGCGCTATGAGGCCGCGCTTCCGGCCGGCGCCTGGCCGAACTGGGTCCTGGGCAATCACGACATCGGCCGGATCGCGACCCGCATCGGCCGCGCCCAGGCCGCGGTCGCGATGCTGATGCTGCTGACGCTGCGCGGCACCCCGACCCTCTACCAGGGCGACGAACTCGGCATGGAGGACGTGACAGTGCCCCCGGATCGCGCCCGCGATCCCTTTGCACGGTTCGGCGCAGGGCGTGGGCGTGATCCGGAGCGTACGCCGATGCCCTGGGACGAAGGCCCTCAGGCGGGCTTTTCGACGCAGACGCCGTGGCTGCCGCTGCCGCCGGCGGGACGGCCCCGCCCCGTCGCCGCACAGGCGCGCGACCCGATGTCGCTCCTGTCGCTGACGCGTCGGCTGGTCGCCCTGCGCAACCGCGAGCCGGCCCTCCAGCAAGGCAGCTGGACCGGCATCTCGGCCAGCGGCGGCGTCCTGGTCTACGATCGCCACCATGCCGGGCGGACCTTTCGGGTGGTCCTCAATCTCACCGCGGCGCCGGCCCGGATCGACGTGTCCGCCGACGGCCGAGCCGTCCTGTCGACGCATCGGATCGATCCGCCGGGGGTATCGGACGGGTCACTCGCGCTCGCGCCGGATGAAGGCGTCCTGCTCCGGCTCTGAGGGCGCCGCCGAACCGGACCCGGAACTGGACCCGGCGCCGGCTTCGGCCGCGGCCGCCGCGATGGCGAGATCGGTCTGCGCCAGGATGTAGAGGCCGGCGCCGTAGCCGACCATCGGGATCGACCCGGAATAGCGACCGGCCGGCGCCACGTCGTAGGTCTCCGGGATCAGGCCGAAATGCCGGATCGCCCGGGCGGTCGTGAGGTCGAGCAGCTGCCGGGCCCGGTCGAGCCGGCCCCGTCGGGCCGCCACGCTGGCGGCGCGGAGGTTGACGAAGCCCCATTCGGCCGAGGCATAGCTGCCGCCGCCGGCGCTGCGCCGGTAGCCGCCGGAGGCAACCCGCAAGGTTTCGAGCGCCGCATAGGTGCGCTGCGCGACCGGCGCTTCCGGGTCGGTCGCGACGCCGAGCGCGTAGAGTTCGAAGGCCGCGCCGTCGATGTCGGTTTCCGGGCTGGATTCGCGCGCGCCGCGCAGGTGGCCCGTGGCCGGATCGCGGAAGGTCTCCGGGATTGCGGTCGCGATCGCCTCGGCGAGCGCGGCATCGCGCGCGGCGTCCTCGGACCGCCCGCATCGGCCGGCCAGCCAGGCGAAGTCGGCCAGGCCGCGCGCGGCGGTCACGCTGGTATAGAGGAAGTGCCGCGCATTCTCCTGATGCACCTCCCAGATCGAGCAGTCCGGACGCATCACCGGCGCCTCCGTCTCGATCCGCGCCGCAATGGCCTCCGCCACCTCCTCGCGCAGGATGTCGTAGACGGGGCGTCCGTCCAACGGCGTGGCCAGCCAGGCGGCGTCGCCGCTGGTCTCGATCAGGATGCGGGTCGCCCACAGCACCAGACCCCAGCCGTCGGTTTCGATATTCGGGGTGGCATGGCCGGCATAGTCGGCCTCTTCCTGGCCGTCGCCGTAATAGCGCACGACCGAAATCCGGTATGGGATGCCGCCGACCCAGTCGCGGTAGCGCCCGGCGCGCCTGTTGCCGATCAGGAACTGCAGCGCGCGCCGGGCCTCGTCGTGATGGCCCATGGTGGCCAGCGCGGCGATCGCATAGCAGCCGTCGCGGACCCAGCCGATCGACCATTCGCCCGGCGCCAGCGAGGCGAGCATCATGCCATCCGCGGCCGTCTCCCGAACCTGCCCCATGCGCAGCACCGCCTCGCTCTGCCGCCAGACCGAGACGGCATCCGGCTGCGTCAGCCAGCCCGGAGCCGGCCGCCGCCACGCCCGCCACGCCTCCAGTTCCGCTTCGACCAGCGCCTCCGCATCGCGCTCCGCGACCCAGGCGTCGATCGCCGCGATCGCCGCCGCGCGATCGGATGCCGCATCGAGATAGGCGACCACGAAGCCCAGCGCCGGCCCCGCGCCGGCCATCGCGACCGGTGCCGTCGCCCGGCCACCGGCCGGACCGTCCCGCCGCGCCGTCGTTCGGCCGACGGCCCGATAGAGCAGCGCGCCCTCGCCCGGCCCCTGTTCGATCAGGAGATCCGGCCGGATTTCGGTATAGACCGGATCGCCCGGGCCGGCGACGATCTCGAACGGGCTCTTCCAGAACGGCTCGGCGACCGGGCGCAGCCCGAGACGGAAGGAGAGATCGGCGCCGGTCGACGCCGCGCCGGGGGCCTGCAGGCCGATCAGGACGGCATTGAGGGCCAGACCGAAGGGCGACACCACGGTCAGCCGCGCCGCGGCGGCGAACCGAACCCGGACGACATGGGTCTCCTCGACATAGCCGGCGTCCCGGACCGGCCCGGGTGCCGCGCCGTCGACGCTGAAGGCGAGATCGGCCAGCAGGTTGCGCCGTTCGATCCCGAAGCCCGTCGGGTCCGGCCCGGGGCCGAGATAGCGGTAGGGATGATCGAGAAAGGCGGTGACGCGGCCGGTCCGAGCATCGACCAGCGTGAAGTTCCGGCCGTTGCCGGTGGTCAGGGTGAAGTAGCTCCGACCCTCCACGTCCGCGCCTCCTCGCGCCCTGAGCCAGGTCCGACCGAAGCGACCCGCTCCGGTCGAAACAAGCGTGCGCAAACAAAAACACCGAAAGCGTCAACCGATCCCTTCGGCTCGGATCACGCTCCAACGGACCCCGCTGCGGCCGAGCCGGCAGAAGCGGCGGGGTCGCGGGTCCGGACGTTCATGCGTCGCGCGCGCCTTCGGCCGGGACCCGCACCGACACGGGGATCGGACGCGGCGCTGCCGGCAACCATAGCCGACCGGGCGGAGGGGAGGCGAGGGCAGGCTCAAGCCGAAGGCCGGAACCCGTCCGGCCGACCCGTGGCCTTCGAAGCTGCGATTTTCGTTGGAGCGACGGTCGCGAAGGGAATGGCGGAGAGGGTGGGATTCGAACCCACGGTACGCTTGCACGTACAACGGTTTTCGAGACCGTCCCAATCGACCACTCTGGCACCTCTCCGCAAGAAGACCCGGTCGACAGGCGGCGGAACCTACACAGAGAGATTCGGGATGGCAAGCCCGATCATGGCCGGTTTGGAACCTTTCCTGACCGGGGTGCGGATCGTGGCGCCGGCGCCACCGGGACCGTCGCGCGGCTGCGTCCGGGGCGGGCCAGAGGGGCCGTTCCGGCGTCGGCGGGCGGCCGGCGGCCGGCCGGCTGCGGGGCGGCTCAGGGCATCCGTCCGGGTGGCTTGCCGGGGCCGAGGCGGCAGCGCACCCTGGGCATGTCCTGATCGGTGCCGGAGGGGCGCGCATCGTGAGCGATGTCGAGGCTGAGGCGGCTCAGGGCATCCGTTCGGGCGGCTTGCCGGGGCCGAGGCGGCGGGGCACCCTGGGCCGTCCTGATCGGTGCCGGAGGGGCGCGAATCGTGAGCGATGTCGAGGCTGGGGCGGCTCAGGGCATCCCTCCGGGCGGCTTGCCGGGGCCGAGGCGGCGGCGCACCCTGGGCCGTCCTGATCGGTGCCGGAGGGGCGCGAATCGTGAGCGATGTCGAGGCTGAGGCGGCCGCGGGAGCCGGGCGGGCGGCGGATGGCGCCGGACGGGGGCCGGCCGGAGGGCGCGCCACCGGAGGGCGCCCCACCCAATCCGACCCCACCGAATCCGACCCGGCCGACTTCGACCCGAGCGGCTTCGACCCGGCCGCCGAGGGGTGGCATCCCGAGCCCTATGGCGACTTCGTCGCCCATATCGGCCCGCTCTGGCGGCGCGTGGACGGGGCCGAGGAGCAGATCGCCCTGCGGGTCGCGCCGCAGCATCTCGATCGCGGCGGTGCCGTGGCGGCGGGCCTGCTGCTCGCCCTGTTCGATCACGCGGTCGGGGTCGCCAGCTACCGGGTCGCCGGGGAGCAGGCCATGCTGGCCACGATCCAGCTCAATTGCCAGGTCCTGCGGCATGCCGGCTGCGGCGATTTCGTAGTCTGCCGCGTCGCCGTCGCCGGCATGGACACGACCGAGATCGTCCTGACCGGCGACTGCCGTGTCGACGGCGCCCCGATCCTGATCGGCAGCGGCATCATCAAGCGGGGGCGGGCGGGGTCGCGGGAGCGCAAGGCCGCCGCGGGTGGGGCGGATGCCGGCGTGCCGGGCGCAGCCGGGGCAGCGGTCCCGGAGCGCATCATCCGATCCGACGGAACCGGGTGATGCTCTTTATTTCGTTGTTTTCGTAGGTATTTCCAGATCAGAGCGGGCTGCACCGACCGGACCGTGCCTGAGGCGGTCCGACCGCCTGGCGGGATCCCGGAGCGGCCGCAGCGCAGGAGCCGACGCGACCGCTCCGGCGCGCGGTGCGGCCCGAGACCGGCATTCTGCGCCCACCGGCTTCGGGGACCAGCCCCTGGCGAGAAAGGCCGGCACCGCCGGACCCGACCGTTCGGCCGGCTTTTCATCGGCCTGCGGCCATGATCGTATCGGCCCGGATGCCGGGGCGGGGTCGCGTGGCGCGGGCCGCGGGCGAGGGAGCCGGTCGGGGGCGCAGGCGAGCCGTGAGCAGAAACGAAATCCTCGAGCCGTCCCGGCCGGATCGCCTCGGCGGCGTGCGCGGCGGCGAGGCGGCCCTGCCGCATGCCGGCTACCGGATCATGCCGCTGCCCGACGCCTTCACGGCGGCCGTCGGCCCCTACTATGCGCGCGTCGATGCCGGCCGGCCGCTGATCGGGCTGCCGCTGCGCGACATCCATGTCAGCGTGCGCGGCTTCTGTCATGGCGCGGTGATCACGGGCCTGGCCGATCTGCAGTCGCTGGCAGCGAGCTACACGGTCGGCATGCACGATCGCTTCGCCGCCACCATGTCGCTGACGGTCGACTTCATCGCACCGGCCGGTCATGGCGATTTCCTGGAACTGAGGACCGACCTGCTGCGCTCCAGCCGGCAGTTCCTGTTCACCCAGGCGCTGGTGGTCAAAGCCGACGGCGCCTTGGTGGCGCGCACCAGCGCGGTCTACAAATGGGATCCGGCGCCGCACGAAACCCCCGACATCGTCCGGCGCCTGTTCGAGCCGTCCGCCTGAAGGCGGAGGGCCTTGATGTGTGGGTGTGGTCTGAGGGGTGGGCGGCCTGAGGGGGGAGCGCCTGAGCGTTGGGCGTCCGGGCCGGTGGTGCGTCGGCCCGGCCGGCGATTCGCCGCTGGGGCATGATCACCCGCGCGCGATGGCGTGGAAGAAGCTGCCCGAGACCCGGCCGCGCCGGCTGCCGGCCGGGGCCGGAGCGGCGCCGTAGGCGTCGGTGACCGTCGCGAAGGCCGGATCGGTGCCCGGATCCGCGATGGTCGCGTAGTGGAACTCGTGGCCCTTCAGGACGGTGCCGGCCGGGCCGAGCGGTCCGTCGGCCAAAAGCGTCGCCGTCCGGTAGCCGAGCGTCATGCGGCGCCGGGCGAAGCTGGTCGCCACGTCGAGCAGGCCCGCCATCGGATGGGCGACACCGTCGGCATCGGTCAGGCTGCGGCCGAGCACCATGTAGCCGCCGCATTCGCCATGGACCGGCCGGGTCTCGGCGAAGCGGGCGAGGCCGTCGAGGAAGCCGCGCGCGGCGGCCAGCCGGCCGGCATGCAGTTCCGGATAGCCGCCCGGCAGCCAGCAGGCGTCGCAATCCGCAGGCGGGGCCATGTCGTCGAGCGGCGAGAAGAACACGATCTCGGCGCCGGCCAGCCGCCAGCCGCGCTCCAGATGCCCGTAGAGGAACGTGAAGGCCGCATCGCGTGCCACGGCGATCCGCTGGCCGGGCGGCGGCAGCATGGCGTCGGGCGCCGCGGCCGGGCCGGCCTGCGTCCTCGCTGCCGTGGCGGCGGCGACGATGCGGTCGAGATCGACATGGGCTTCGATGAGATCGGCCATGCGGTCGAGGATTGCGGCGAGACCGGCGGTCTCCTCGGCCTGGACGAGGCCGAGATGGCGTTCGGGCAGGACGACGGCGTCGGAGCGCGGCAGGCTGCCGAGCACCGGCAGGCCGATCGCCTCGATCGCCTCGGTGGCGAGGCGTCGGTGGCGCTCCGAGCCGACGCGGTTCAGGATCACGCCGGCGATGCGCAGGCGCGGGTCGTAGCGGGCGCAGCCGAGCGCGACCGCGGCGGCGGATTGCGACTGCCCGGAAATGTCCAGCACCAGGAGGATCGGCCAGCCCGTCGCCGCCGCCACGTCGGCCGAGGCGCCGGAGCGGCCGGGGCCGGCCGGCACGCCGTCGAAAAGGCCCATCAGGGCCTCGGCGACGATCAGATCGGCGCCGTCGCCGGTCGCGGCCGCAAGGGCGGCGACGAGGTCCGGCGGCATCGCCCAGGCATCGAGATTGAGGCTCGGCCGGCCGGTCGCGGCGCGGTGGAAGGCCGGGTCGATATAGTCCGGGCCGCATTTGGCGCCGGCGATCGCGAGCCCGCGCCGGGCCAGGGCGCGCATCAGGCCGAGCGTCACGGTGGTCTTGCCGCTGCCCGAGCGCGGCGCGGCGACCAGGAGGCCGGGCGCGATCATGCGCCGGAACCCGGTTCGACCGCGTCCGGGCCGATCGCGAAGGGCGCCAGGGCGGCGCGCAGGCCGACGATCGAGCCGATCGCCACGATGGCCGGCGCCTTCATGGCGGCGGCGGCGACCTCGGCCGCGCAGGTGTCGAGCCGGGCGACCAGCACGCGCTGGCGCGGCGTGGTCGCGTCGGTGACCACCGCGACCTCCGTGTCCGGCGCCATGCCGCCCTCGAGCAGGCGCCGGGCGATGGCGTCGAGATGCGTCATGGCCATGTAGAGGATCAGCGGCGCGCCGGTCGCCGCGAAGGCCGGCCAGTCGGCATGGCTGGCGGCGGGGCCCTCCGCGCCGGCGGCGGGGTGGCCGGTCATCAGGATGACGGCATGGTTGGTGCCGCGCGTCGTCGCGGGAATCGAGGCCGCCGCGAGGCCGGCGAGGCCGGACGTGATGCCCGGCACGATGTGGAAGCGGATACCGGCCGCGGCCAGCGCGAGGGTCTCCTCGCCGCCGCGCCCGAACACGAACGGGTCGCCGCCCTTCAGGCGCAGCACGCGCTTGCCGGCGCGGGCATGGGCGATCAGCCGCTCGGTGATGTCGGCCTGGCTGTGCGAGGGGCGTCCGCCGCGCTTGCCGGCATAGTCGCGCTCCGTGCCGGGAGGCGCGAGCGCCATGACGCCGTCGCCGACCAGCGCGTCATGGACGATCACGTCGGCCTGGCGCATGGCCTGCAGGCCGGCCAGCGTGAACAGGCCCGGGTCGCCCGGCCCGGCGCCGACCAGCCAGACGGTGCCCGGCTCGAAGACGGGAAGGTTCGGCACGAGGGCGTCGAGATCGGTCATCGGCTCTGTCGGATGTCTGGCATGGGGAGACGGAGGACGGGTCTTTCGAGGACAACCGCGGCGCCGGCGCCGCAAAGGACGGCTTGCCGGCTTTGCCCGGCATCCGGCTTCTTATAGGAGAGAAGCCGATGGACGAAAGCGCAAATCCCGACCCGAACGACGCGGATGCGACGCCCGACCCGGCGCCCGAGGCGGGCGAGCCGCCGGCCGGCACCGTGCTGCGCCGCGGCTGGACCACGGGCGCCTGCGCGACGGCTGCGGCCAAGGCCGCCTACGAGGCGCTGCTGACGGGGGATTTCCCGGACCCCGTCGCGATCCGGCTGCCCGGCGGCGAGACGCCGGCCTTCGCGCTCGCCCTGCAGGACGCCGCGCCCGGCTGGGCCCGGGCCGGCATCGTCAAGGATGCGGGCGACGATCCGGACGTGACCCATGGCGCGCTGGTCACCGCCACGGTGCGCTTCGGCCCGGTCGGGTCCGGGGTGACGTTCAAGGCCGGCGATGGGGTCGGCACGGTGACGCGGCCGGGCCTGCCGATCCCGCCGGGCGAGCCGGCGATCAATCCCGTGCCGCGGCGGATGATGCGCGAGGCGATCGCGGAGGTCGCCGGCCGGCTCGGCCGCTCCGGCGATGGTCGATCGGGCGATGTCGAGATCGAGATCGCCATCCCGGGCGGCGCCCGGCTCGCCGAGCGCACGCTCAACGGCCGGCTCGGCATCGTCGGCGGGCTCTCGATCCTGGGGACGACCGGGATCGTCGTGCCTTATTCCTGCGCGGCCTGGATCCACTCGATCCATCGCGGCATCGACGTGGCGCGCGCCATGGGCTTCGATCACGTCGCCGGGGCGACCGGTTCGACCTCGGAGGATGCCGTCCGGGCGCTGCGCGCGCTCGACGAGGTTCAGCTGATCGACATGGGCGACTTCGTCGGCGGCATGCTGAAATACATTCGCGCCCATCCGGTCGCCCGGGTCACGGTCTGCGGCGGCTTCGCCAAGATGGCCAAGCTCGGCCAGGGTCTGCTGGACCTCCATTCCAAGCGCGGCGCCGTCGATCTGGACTGGCTGGCCGGTCGTCTGGCGGAAGCCGGCGGTGCGGCCAATCTGGTCGCGGCCGCGCGAAACGCCAACAGCGCGCTCGAAGTCATGGAGATGGCGCGCGCCGCCGGCCTCGATCTCGGCCGCCTGGTCGCCGCGGCGGCCTGGGCGACGGCGGCACGGCCCTTGGCCGGGACCGGCATCGCGCTGGAGATCGTGGTGTTCGACCGGCAAGGCGGGCTGGTCGCCGAGACCGGGTTGCGGACGGTCGGCTGACGGGCGCGCGCGGGGCATCCGGTCGACCCTCCTGACGCAAGAAGCCGCCCGGCGGGCCGGGCGGCTTCGAGGATCGTCATGCGGTCGTGCCGAGATCGGCGTGCCGAAATCTCAGCCGGCGGCGGCCACGGCCCGGCGGGCCATGACGTTGACCAGGTTGGCGCGGTATTCGGCCGAGCCGTGGATGTCGGAGAGCAGGCCCTCCGGCGAGACGGCGACATTGGCCAGCGCCGCGGCCGACCAGTTCGCCTGCAGGGCGGCTTCGAGCGCCGGGAAGCGCAGCACGCCGCCCTCGCCGACGCCGGTCGCCGCGACGCGGACCGAGCCGTTCTTCATCTTGGCGACGAAGACGCCGGCCAGCGCATAGCGCGAGGCCGGGTTCGGGAACTTGGCATAGGCCGCCTTGGCGGGGATCGGGAACTGGATCGCCTTGACGATTTCGTCCGTGCCCAGCGCCGTCGAGAACATGCCCTGGAACCAGGCTTCGGCGAAGATGGTGCGCTTGTCGGTGATGATGCCGGCGCCGAGTGCGAGCACGGCGGCCGGATAGTCGGCGGCCGGGTCGTTGTTGGCGATCGAACCGCCGATCGTGCCCATGTGGCGCACGGCCGGGTCGCCGATGCCGGCGGCGAGCGCCGCGATGGCGGGAATCGCGCCGCGCACGGTGGCCGAGGTGGCGACGTCGTAGTGGCGCGTGGCGGCGCCGATCGTGACCGTGTCGGCATCGGCCTTGATTCCCGACAGATCCGGGATGCGGGTCAGGTCGATCAGGTCGCTCGGCGCGGCGAGGCGCTGCTTCATGGTCGGGATCAGGGTCTGGCCGCCGGCCAGATACTTGCCGTCGGTGGCCGCGCCCATCTTGGCGCTGGCGTCGGCGAGATTCGCGGCGCGGCTGAAATTGGTGGCGTACATGCTGTCCTCCGGAACGTTCGGTTCCGCGTCCGGCCGGGGTCTCGGCAGATCCGAGAGCGCGCGCGGCGGGCGCCGGGAATGGGAGAATGGCCGCCGGGGTCGCCGGCGGCCAGACGGGATCAGATCACTCTGCAGCGGCCCGGCCGTGGATCGCGGCCCAGACCTTGGCCGGGGTCGCCGGCATGGACATATCGTTGTGGCCGATCGCGTCGGTGATCGCATTGATCACCGCCGGCGGCGAGCCGATCGCCCCGGCCTCGCCGCAACCCTTGATGCCGAGCGGATTGCCCGGGCACAGGGTCGTGGTGTGGTGTAGGTCGAAGGACGGCAGGTCGTCCGCGCGCGGCATGCAATAGTCCATGTAGGAGGCGGTCATCAGCTGGCCGTCGTCCGAATAGACCGTGCCTTCCAGGAGCGCCTGGCCGATGCCCTGGGCGAGGCCGCCATGGACCTGACCCTCGACGATCATCGGGTTGATCATGCGCCCGAAATCGTCGGCGGCGACGAAGTTGACCACCTCGGTCTTGCCGGTGTCGGCATCGATCTCGACCTCGCACACATAGGTGCCGGCCGGGAAGGTGAAGTTGGTCGGATCGTAGAAGGCGCCTTCCTTCAGGCCCGGCTCCATGCCGTCCGGCAGATTGTGGCCGGTATAGGCGGCGAGCGCGACCAGCGCGAAGGGCATCTTCTTGTCGGTGCCGGCGACCTTGAACTCGCCGCCCTCGATGACGATGTCGCCCTCGGCCGCTTCCATCAGATGCGCGGCGATCTTGCGCGCCTTGGCCTCGACCTTGTCCATCGCCTTGACGATGGCCGACATGCCGACCGCGCCGGAGCGCGAGCCGTAGGTGCCCATGCCGAACTGCACCTTGTCGGTGTCGCCATGGACGATCGAGACCTGGTCGATGCCGATGCCGAGCCGCTCGGAGATGAGCTGCGCGAAGGTGGTCTCGTGGCCCTGGCCGTGGCTGTGCGAGCCGGTCAGAACCTCGACGGTGCCGACCGGGTTGACGCGCACTTCCGCCGATTCCCACAGGCCGACGCCGGCGCCGAGCGAGCCGACCGCCTTGGACGGGGCGATGCCGCAGGCTTCGATGTAGCAGGAGAAGCCGATGCCGCGCAGCTTGCCGCGGGCCGCCGCGGCCGCCTTGCGGGCCGGGAAGCCGGCATAGTCGATCGCCTTCAGGGCCGCATCGAGCGAGGCGTTATAGTCGCCGGCGTCGTAGGTCATGATGACCGGCGTCTGATACGGGAAGCTGGTGATGAAGTTCTTCCGGCGCAGATCGACCGGATCGAGGCCGAACTGACGCGCCGCGGTCTCCATCATGCGCTCGAGCAGATAGGTCGCCTCGGGGCGGCCCGCGCCGCGATAGGCGTCGACCGGCACGGTGTTGGTGTAGACGCCGTCGACCTCGGCATAGATGGCCGGGATGACATACTGCCCGGACAGCAGCGTGGCGTAGAGATAGGTCGGCACCGACGACGAGAACAGCGACATGTAGGCGCCGAAATTCGCGTAGGTGTGGACGCGCAGGCCGAGGATCTTGTGGTCGGCGTCGAAGGCCATCTCGGCCTTGGAGACGTGGTCGCGGCCGTGGGCGTCGGTCAGGAAGGCCTCGGTGCGGTCCGAGGTCCACTTGATCGGCCGGTTGACCTTGCGCGACGCCCAGAGGCAGACGATCTCTTCCGGATAGATGTAGATCTTCGAGCCGAAGCCGCCGCCGACATCCGGCGCGATGACGCGCAGCTTGTGTTCCGGCGCGATGTTGTAGAAGGCCGAGAGCACCAGCCGGGCCACATGCGGGTTCTGCGAGGTGGTCCAGAGCGTCAGAGCGTCGTCGCCGGAATCGTAGTTGGCCACCGCCGAGCGGGGCTCCATCGGGTTCGGCACGAGGCGGTTGTTGGTGATGTCCATCGACACCACATGGGCGGCGCCCGAGAAGGCGGTCTCGGTCGCGGCCTTGTCGCCGATCGACCATTCGTAGACGCGGTTGCCCGGCGCCTCGGGGTGCAGCTGCGGCGCGTCGGAGGCAAGGGCGGCGGCGACGGTGGTGGCCGCCGGCAGTTCTTCATACTCGACCGTGACGGCTTCCGCCGCATCGCGGGCCTGGTTCTTGGTCTCGGCGATCACCACCGCGACCGCCTGGCCGACATAGCGCACCGTCTCCGGCGCCATCGCCGGATAGGCGCCCATCTTCATCGGGCTGCCGTCCTTGGAATGGACCATCCAGCCGCAGATCAGGTTGCCGATGCGGTCGGCGACCAGTTCGGCGCCGGTCAAAACCGCGATCACGCCCGGCATGGCCAGGGCGGCGGCGGAATCGATCGAAACGACCTTGGCGTGGGCGTGGGGCGAGCGCACGAAATGCGCATGCGTCATGCCGACCAGCTTCACGTCGTCGGTATACTTGCCCTTGCCGGTGATGAAGCGCTTGTCTTCCTTGCGGACGACGCGCTGTCCGATCCCTTCCATACCCATGATATCGTCCCTCCCAGGACCGATCGCAATTCTGTCGAATTCAGCCGACTGACCGTCGGCTCGTTCGCATGGCCAGTGCAGTCGCATGTCGGCCGTTCACGGCCCCGGACCCGCCCCGCCCGCGCGCGATCACCCGCGCCTTCGGCTGGGCGGCCTCCCAGATCCGCCACCCGTGTCGCCGAACGATCGGCGCGCGGGCCAGGCGGGTCCGGCGACCGGACCGGTCGACCGCTCGCGCGCCGTTACTCGGCGGCGGCCGGCATCTGCATCTTGGCGGCGGCGTCCAGAATGGCCTTCACGATATTGTGGTAGCCCGTGCAGCGACAGATGTTGCCTTCCAGCTCGTGGCGGACGGTCGCCTCGTCGAGCTGGCCGCCATGGCGGCGGATCATGTCGACCGCCGTCATGATCATGCCGGGGGTGCAGAAGCCGCACTGCAGGCCGTGATGCTCGCGGAACGCGGCCTGGACCGGATGCAGTTCGTCGCCGGTGGCGAGACCCTCGATGGTGGTCACCGACGAGCCGGCCGCCTGGACGGCCAGCATGGTGCAGGACTTGACGGCGCGGCCGTCGACATGGACCACGCAGGCGCCGCACTGCGAGGTGTCGCAGCCGACATGCGTGCCGGTCAGGCTGATCGCATTGCGCAGGTAGTCGACGAGCAGCGTCCGGTCCTCGACATCTGCCGAGACCTGCCGCCCGTTCACCGTCATGGAAACGGTCGTCATTCGAACTCCTCCCTATCTGGCCCGGGGCGCCGTCGCCCTTCGGGCTCACGGTCGTTGTCTGCCTGTCGATCGATCCCGCCCTCCCGGGCGCGAGACCGCCGTTAGGCCTTAAGTTTCCAAACGATCAGCGCCAGCGCAAGGGCCGCGACGATCCAGATCCACGACGGGATCCCGCCGGACTTGGCCGGCGGGGTCGCGGCGCCGGCCGGGGGCGCGCTGGTCCGCGGCGCGGCGGCGGGCGTTGCCGCCGGAGCCGGAGCCGGGGCCGCCGTGCCGGCCGATGCCGGAGCGGCGGAGACCGCCGCGGCAGCCGGTGCGGTGTCGGTCTCGTCCTCGGCGCCGCCGCCGGCCAGTTCGGCGAATTTCGCGAAGAACTGGTCGGCCATCATCTTGGCGGTGGAATCGATCAGCCGGGCGCCGAGCTGGGCCAGCTTGCCGCCGATCTGCGCCTTGGCGTGGTAGACGAGCAGCGTGCCGGCGCCGTCGGGCGTCAGCTTCACCTCGGCGCCGCCCTTGGCGAAGCCGGCGACACCGCCCTGGCCTTCGCCGGAGATCGTGTAGCTCTCCGGCGGCACGATGTCGTTGAGATGAACCTTGCCGGTGAAGGTCGCCTTCACGGGGCCGATCTTGGCCACCACCTTGGCGGTCATCTCGGTCGGCGACGCCATGTCCAGGCTTTCGCAGCCCGGAATGCACGCCTTCAGGATCGCAGGGTCGTTGAGCGCCGCCCAAACCTTCTCCCGCGGGGCGGGGATCCGGTACTCGCCGGACATTTCCATCGGACATCCTCCCGTCACGCAAATTCCGATGCCGTCGTGCCGGCATCCATCTTGGCATTGCGGCGCGCCGCCGTCGCGTCCCCCGCGAGGCTCCCGTCTCCCGCGAGGGCCCCGTCTTCCCACGGAGCCAGCGTCCCCCCGGAGCCAGCGTCACTCTGGAGCCAACGCCCCGCCGTCCCCGACGCCGCGCACCGGGTCGACAGTGCCTGCCGGAGACGGCGACTGCAATGCGGGCCGGAGGTTATGTCCGGCCCCGGCAGGCGGGAATTGTACTTTCGGTCGGCGCCGGCTTGGCCCGGTCGCGCGGGATCTGTTACATTTTTCGGCCCGCACGCGGCCGGGCGGCGGCCCGACGCAGAAGCGGGCTGCCGGGAGACGCCAGGGATCGGACACCATGAAGGCTGAGAGCGGGATCCCGACCGGTCCGGCCGGCGGCGCCGCCAGGGCCGGCCCTGCCGGCGGCATGACCGCCGTCGCGGCCCGGCCGGCGCGATCGTCCGGGGGAATCGTGACCGTGTCGGCCCATGCGGATTGCGTGTCCACGGCGCTCGACCAGATCGCCGGCGTTCTCGGCGACCCGGGGGCCATCGGCTTCCTGCTGGTCTTCGCCAGCCCGGTTTACGATCCCGCAGACCTCGCAGCCGGGCTGACGGACCGGTTTCCGGGCATCGGCCATGCCGGCGGCACCACGGCCGGGGAAATCGGGCCGGAGGGGCTCGACGAGGGCAGCCTCGTGGTCGTGGCGCTGCCGCGCGACGGATTCGTGGTCGAGGCCGCGCTCCTGCCGGATCTGCGCAGCTTCACGGTCGAGCAGGGGCCGGAGATCGTCTGGCCGCTGCAGTCGCGGCTCGCCCGCCGGACCGCCGGCCTTGCCGAGGGCGCCACCTTCGCGATGACCTTTCTGGACGGCATGTGCCGGCGCGAGGAGGTGGTGGTCGCCGCCCTGCAACGCTGCCTGGACAACATGCCGCTGGTCGGCGGCTCCTGCGGCGACGGACTGGATTTCCGCAACACCTGGGTGTTCCACGACGGCCAGGCCTGGAACAATGCCGGCATCCTCGTCCTGATCCACACCGACCACCCGTTCGAACTGATCCGCTCGGAGCATTTCGAGCCGACCGACGTGAAGCTGGTCGTGACCGAATGCGACGGCGAGACCCGCACCGTCTCGGAGATCAACGCCGAGCCGGCCTCGCTCGCCTATGCGGAGGCGGTCGGCCTCGACGGCGCCACCCTCGGCCCGCTGTCCTTCGCCTCGCATCCGGTCCTGGTCCGGGTCGGCGGCGAATACTATTCGCGCTCGATCCAGAAGATGAACGAGGACGGCAGCCTGTCCTTCTTCTGCGCCATCGATACCGGCGTGGTGCTGACCGCGGCCCGGCCGGTCGATCTGGTCGGCGCGCTCGGCCGCGCGCTCGGCGAGGTCGACAAGGCGGTCGGCGGGATCGAGGCTCTGATCGGTTTCGACTGCGTGCTGCGCCGTCTGGATGCTCAGAACCGCCAGGTCATCCGGCAGGTCAACGATCTCTACCTGAAGCACCGGGTGGTCGGCTTCAACACCTATGGCGAACAGTACCGCACCATGCACCTGAACCAGACCTTCACCGGGGTGGCGATCGGACGCCGGGAGGCGCTCCGGTGAGCGAAGGCGGTCGTTCGCCGGTCGATCCGCAGGCGGCCAGGATTGCGGAGCTGGAGACGCGGGTCGCCCGGCTCGAAAAGGTCAACTCGGTGCTGATCGACCGGGTCGAGCGGTCGATGGACAGCCAGGGCTCCGCCTTCTCGCTGTTCCAGACGGCGATCGGCCTCGAACGGCAGATCCGCGAGCGCACCGACGAATTGACCCGGACCCTGCGCAAGTTGGAGCGGACCAACGAGGAGCTGAAGACCGCGAAGGATGCGGCCGAAGAGGCCAACCGGTCCAAGACCCGCTTCCTGGCCGCCGCCGGCCACGATCTCCTGCAGCCCGTCAATGCCGCGCGCCTGTCGGTCTCGGCGCTGTCGGACACCCGCGTTTCCGAGGAGGGCCGCCGCTTCGTCCGCCAGATCGACCGCTCGCTCAACACGATCGAGAGCCTGCTGCGCACGCTGCTCGACATGTCCAAGCTCGATGCCGGCGTGATGGTGCCGAACCTCACGTCCGTGCCGATCGCCGAGGTGCTGGCCTCGCTCGAATCGGATTTCCGGCCCATCGCCCGCCGCAAGGGCCTGCGCCTGGTGATCGCGCCGACCACCGCCTGGGCGGTGACCGATCCGGTCATGCTGCGCCGCATCCTGCAGAATCTGGTCTCCAATGCGCTGCGCTACACCGAGCGCGGCGGGGCGCTGGTCGGGGTCAGGGCGCGCGGACCCGACCATCTGCGCATCGACGTGGTCGATACCGGCGCCGGCATCCCGCCCGACCGGCATCTGGCCATCTTCGAGGAGTTCCACCGCGGCGGCACCGAAGCCGACGATGGCGAGATCGCGCTCGGGCTCGGCCTGTCGATCGTGCAGCGCCTGGTCGGTGCGCTCGGCCACCTGCTGTCGCTGACCTCGACGGTCGGCCGCGGGACGGTCTTCTCGCTCGTCCTGCCGCGCGCCGAACCGGTCCAGCCGCTGGCGCTGGAGAACCTGATGACCCGGTCGCTGCAAGGCTTCGGCCTGTCCGGAGCCCTGGTCGCGCTGGTCGAGAATGACGAGGCGGTGCGCGAGGCGACCACGGCGCTCCTGGAACGCTGGTCCTGCCGTGTTGCGGCCGGGCGCAGCATCGACGCGGTGGTGACCGCCTTCGAGGCCGAGGGCCGGGCGCCGGACCTGGTCCTGGCCGACTACCATCTCGATGCCGGCCGGACCGGCATCGAGGCGATCCGGGTGCTGCGCCGGCGCTTCGGCTGGGACATTCCGGCCATCGTGGTCACCGCCGACCATGGCGACGAGGTGGCCCAGCAGGCCGCCGCCTCCAGCGCGGAATTGATGCTGAAGCCGGTCAAGCCGGCGGAATTGCGCGCCCTGATGACCCACATGCTGCAATGAGCGCCGGTCGGGTCCGCTCCGGTCGATCGCCGGAGACGTGGACACCCGGAGACCCGGTGCCGCCGGTCGTCCTGCCGCGCCCCGCGGTGAGGTCGTGCGCCCGTCGGGCGGTCAGGCGACCATGGCCAAGCGCCCTTCGGACGCCTCGATGACCCGCTCCAGGGCCGCGAAGCAGACCGGGTCGAAGGCCGTGCCGACATCGGCGCGCATGATCTCGAACGCCTTCTCGACCGGCATGGCCGCCCGGTAGGGCCGGTCCGCCGTCAGGGCGTCGAACACGTCGGCGACCGAGACGATGCGCGTCTCCTCCTCGATCTCGTCGCCGCGCAATCCGCGCGGATAGCCCCTGCCGTCGAGGCGCTCGTGATGGGCGCCGCCGATGCGGGCCATCGCGCAGAAGACCGGCACGCGCGACAGGATCTCCTCCGACAGGGCGGCATGGCGGCGCATCAGTCGCCATTCCTCGTCGTCGAGCTTGCCGTTCTTGTCGAGGATGGCGTTGGAGACCCCGAGCTTGCCGATATCGTGCAGCAGGGCGGCGCGCCTCAGCCAGCGTCGCCGCGCCGGCGGATAGCCCATCTCGCCGGCGACCATGTCGGCGTAGAGCGCGACGCGCTCGGAATGGCCGGACGTGAACGGGCTCTTCGAATCGACGATCTGCGCGAAGGCGCGGGCAATGTCGTCGAGATAGTCCTCGTCGACCGTGATGGTGCTGCGGGCCGGGGCCAGCGCGAAGACCACATCGGCAATGCCGTCCGAGGCCAGCGTCGCCCAGAAGGCCGCATCGGCGGCGACGGCTTCGAAACACGCCACCGCCTCCGGATCGAGCCAGCTGCCCTTGCGGGCGCGCACTTCGGTCAGTGCCGCCTCGCGGCCGGCCGCCGAGTGGAACACGTCGGCGACCTGGGCGAGCAGGGCGATCCGCGCGTTGATCGGGATCGCCGTCCCGGCTAGGCGGTCCGGCCGGCCCTGGCCGTCCCAGTGCTCGTCGAGCGAATGGACGCCTTCGGAAACCCCGGTGGGGAAGCGCAGGTTGCGGGCGATCGCCGCTCCGCGATGGCAGCGCGTCTGGATCAGGTCGTCGACGATGCTTTCGCCTTCGCGCATGATGTTGAGGAGGGCGCGCAGGCGGTCGCCGAGGGCGGAGCGCCGGCCGGTATGGGACAGGATGAAGCCGAGCACCTTCGGCAGGCTCGATCCCATCGTCTTGGCGTCGCGCTTGAAGGCGAGGTCGTCGGACAGGTAGAGTTCGCAGATGCGCGCGGCATTGCTGGAACAGCCGAGGTCCTTGAGCAGGATCGTGTAGTAGAGTTCCCAAAGCTGGTCTTGATTGAGGCCCATGCGGCGGCCGACCTGCATGCCGATCCAGGTCGCGCGGACGCAATGGCCGACCGGCTGCCCTTCCGTCAGGTCGAGCGCGTAGCTCAAGGCGCCGAGCAGCGCCGCCAGGGGAATGTTCTGCGCGCGGTCCGGCAGGAAAGAAGTTTGGTTCACCGGACTGCGCCTCCCGCTTTGTCTTGAGCCGACACGCGGTAGTCTTGCCCAGGAATGTTAATTTCGGACTATGGAATACTTCAAATCCTTAGGATTCGGGCCTGCCGGGCAGGCGCGTCATCCCCGCGCCGCTCCGGGCGCGCGGATCGCCGCGACGCGCACCGGCAGGGCCGGGCCGGCCGATCGGGGCAACGTCCCGGCACGTCCGTGCCCCGTCTCCTGCGTCGTCGGCGTGTCGGCCGGCGTCGAACCGATCAGCCGCGCGTCAGCCGCCGCGCATTCGAGCGCACGCGCTTGAGGGCCGGGCCGAGCGCCGTTTCGGCGATGGCGAGCGAGCGGCCGGGCAGATGCTCCGGACGCAAGCGGCCCATGGCGTAGTCCATGGCCAGTTGCTGCGCCGCGGCGCCACCGGCGAGGGCACCCTGCCAGGCGGCGGTCATCTTCTCGGAGGCGGCGCGTTTCACCTCCGCGCTCGGCGGCCGGGTCGGGTCCAGGGCCAGGGCGGCGAAATGCGGCAGGCGATGCGCGATGGTCACCGCGGCATTGAGGCTTGCCGCCTGCGCACCCATCATGAAGCGCGTCGTGTCGAAGAACAGGCGGTTCCAGGGATCCATGGTGACGTCCTTGTCGTGAGCAACGGGCCGAACGTCTCGCCGCCCGGCAGCTTGCCGGGATGGGCGGCGACCGGCGCAGACCGGGGGTCTGACCGGCAGGATACTGATCGGGGTGGATGCGGGCGGTGCGGGGCGTGTCGCCGCCCCTCATCAACGTGCGAGCGGCGGAAAGGTTCGGCGTCCGGGGGCGGGCCGGGCTCGGGCCCGGGCTCGTCGATCCGCGCGGGAAACCGCGGCCCGGCGCTCAGAATTCAACGTCGAGCTCTTCCAGTTCCTCCGGCTCGGACTTGGCCGCCGCGATCCATTCCGCCATCGGCGCCCAGGCCAGGATGGTCTGGCAATAGGCCTTGCAGAGCGCGTCGAGCTTCACGTCATAGGTCGTGAAGCGGGTGCAGACGGGCGCGTACATGGCGTCGGCGACGGTCGGCTTGGCACCGAACAGGAACGGTCCGCTGGACGCCGCCAGGCATTCGCGCCAGATGGTGACGATCCGGTCGATGTCCGGCAGCGCGCCGTTCCAGACCTTGAAGTCGGGATAGTGGGCGCGGAGATTCATCGGCAGGGCGGAGCGCAGATTGTAGAAGCCGGAATGCATCTCGCCGGCGATCGCGCGGCAATGGGCGCGCTGGACGCGGTCGGACGGCAGGATGCCGGCCTTCGGCTTGAGCTCGGCGAGATACTCGGCGATCGCCAGCGTGTCCCAGACCCGGGCGCCGTCATGGGTCAGGCAGGGCACCAGGAAGGACGGCGACAGGAGCAGCAGCTCGGCCTTGGTCGACGGATCGTCGAGCGGCATCACCTGTTCCTGCACGTCGAGGCCGGCCATCCGGCAGAGCAGCCAGCCGCGCAGCGACCAGGACGAATAGTTTTTGCTCGAAATGGTCAGTGTCGCCCGTGCCATGTCGTTCCCCTGGTGGCGATGGCCCCGTGCCCTCGCGCCGCGCTGCGCCCGTGTGAGCAGGTGCGCTGAGAATTATCTCGCAGCGCAAAAAGAATTGCACTAGCGTTTCCACAAGGGACCAGCGGGCAAATGCGTAAGCGCGGGTCTGACGCGGCGGCACCCTGCAGCCGGGCGTGAGCGCCGGGCTCAGGAATCCTGCTGCGTCGCCATAAGGGTAGTTCGCCCGACAGCGTCCACCGGACGCCGGGTGCTCCAGGGGGTTGGGCCGGATGCTCTATTTCGCCTACCAGTGCCAGGACGACCTGATGGAGCCGATCCGTGCCGCGGCGGCCGGGGCGCTCGACTATTGGGGCGACTGGGCGCGCGCCGGGGGACTGCCGGGATCGCGACGCATGGCTGCCCAATGGGAAATGGTCAGCCGGATGCGGATGTCGCACCATCGGCCGGACTACGGCATCACCTCGGTGACCACCGGCAATCGCGAGGCGACGGTCACCGAGGAGGCGACTTACTCGACCCCGTTCGGCACCCTTCTGCGCTTCCGCAAGGATGTCGACATCGTCCAGCCCAAGGTGCTCTTGGTGGCGCCGCTGTCGGGCCATTTCGCCACGCTCCTGCGCGCCACCGTGCGCACCCTGCTGGCCGATCACGACGTCTACATCACCGACTGGCACAATGCCCGCGACGTGCCGCTCTCGGCCGGCCGCTTCGGCTTCGAGGACTATATCGAGCACGTCATCCGTTTCCTGGAGGTGCTCGGCCCCGGCGCCAATGTGATCGCCGTCTGCCAGCCCTGCGTCCAGGTGCTCGCCGCCACCGCCATCATGGCCGAGGACGACAACCCGGCGACGCCGAAGACCATGACGCTGATGGCCGGGCCGGTCGACACCCGCGTCAACCCGACCAAGGTCAACGAACTGGCCACCTCGAAGCCGATCCGCTGGTTCGAGGACACCCTGCTGGCCAGCGTGCCGGCGCGCCATCGCGGCGGCGGGCGGCGGGTCTATCCCGGCTTCGTTCAGTTGATGGCCTTCATGTCCATGAACATGGAGCGCCACGTCAAGCAGCACCAAGCCCTGTACGACCATCTCGCCCGCGGCGAGACCGCCGAGGCCGAGGCGATCAAGACCTTCTACGACGAATATTTCGCGGTGCTCGACCTGCCGGCGGAATTCTACATCGAGACGGTCGATTTCGTGTTCCAGCGCGCGCTGCTCGCCAAGGGCGAACTGACCTTCCGCGGCCGCAAGGTCAATCCGAAGGCGATCCGGCGCACCGCACTGCTGACCGTCGAGGGCGAACGCGACGACATCTGCGCGCTCGGCCAGACGGTCGCCGCCCACGACCTCTGTTCCAGCCTGCGCCCCTTCCTGAAGCGCCACCACATGCAGGTCGGCGTCGGCCATTACGGCGTCTTCTCCGGCCGCAAATGGGAAGGCCAGATCTATCCCAACGTCCGCAACATGATCCTCGCCAACGCGTGAGGGGCGGGAAACGCCGCCAACACAGCGGTTGCACCCTTCGGCCGATCCTGGCACGCTCGGCAATCGAAGGCGACGCACTCGGATATTGGAATTTGCTTCGTTGAGGACGTGCCATGGTTCAGGGTGAGCGAAACCTCAAAATCATGAAGGCGATCGAAGCCAAGACGAACCGTGTTCTGGCTTCCAAGCAAGCCGCACGTCAGTCGCTGGTCGATGAAGGCATCTATACGAAGGACGGTGATCTTCGGGTAGAATTCGGCGGCTCCAGCGAGAAGAAGGCTTCGAAGACCGCTTGAGTCGACTGGCGACATCGTTCGTGCTTGGCTACCACGGTTGTGACGAGGCCGTGGCAAGGAAAGCCGTATTGGACGGCGCTCGGATCCTGCACAGCGACAAGGACTACGATTGGCTCGGTCCCGGGGCCTACTTTTGGGAATCCGATCCTTTAAGAGCGAAGGAATGGGCAGACCGGAAGGTTCAAACCGGGCAGTATAAGAAAGTTTCCGTGATCGGCGCCGTCATCGATCTGCGAAACTGTCTCGATCTTGTCTCTCGCGAAGACATTGAACTCCTGCAGGCGGCGCACAGCTCATTCGTCGCGGTGCAGGAGAAAGCCGGGCTGCCCGTTCCTGTGAACAAGGATCCGAAGGGCGCGGCCGATCGCGATCGCGTTTTGCGGTTCCTGGATTGCGCCGTTCTCCGGCATCTTCACGAGATCGTCGAGGGTGCGGCCGAGACCGACCCGACGATCGAACCGTTCGACACGGTCCGCGGCATGTTCGTCGAGGGCGGCGAAGCGTTTCCGGGCAGCGGTTTTCATGTGAAGAGCCACGTTCAGATTGCCGTGCGCAATCCGGCCTGCATCAAGGGTCTCTTCTATCCGCTGCCCCCGATCTGAACCGTTGGCGGACGACAAGCCGGTTCCCGATCGCCCTCGAACCGCTCTATGATCCCGGCCGAAATATCTCCCGGCCAAACCGGAGCCATGATGCTGCAGGGCAAGCGCATTCTTCTGATCATCGGCGGCGGCATTGCCGCCTACAAGGTGCTGGACCTGATCCGGCGGCTGAAGGAACGCGGCGCCACGGTGCGCGCGGTGATGACCGCGGCGGCGAAGGAATTCGTCACCCCGCTCTCGGTCGGGGCGCTGACCGAGGACCGGGTCTTTTCCGAGCTCTTCGACCTCACCGCCGAGCACGAGATCGGCCATATCCGGCTGTCGCGCGAGGCCGACCTGATCGTGGTCGCGCCGGCGACCGCCAATCTCCTCGCCAAGATGGCCAACGGCCTCTGCGACGATCTCGCCGCCACCATCCTGCTCGCCACCGACAAGCCGGTGCTGGTCGCGCCGGCCATGAATCCGCGCATGTGGGACCATCCGGCGACCCGCCGCAACCGCGACCGGCTGGCCGCCGACGGCATCGCGATGGTCGGTCCGAATGTCGGCGCCATGGCCGAACGCGGCGAATTCGGCCCCGGCCGGATGGCCGAGCCGATGGAGATCCTGGCCGCGATCGAGGCCATGCTGTCGCCGCTGCGGCTCCCCGGCCAGGCCCTGCTGGCCGCCGATCCGGCGATCGCGACCCGGCCGGGTCCGCTCGCCGGCCGGCGCATCGTGATCACCTCCGGTCCGACCCATGAGCCGATCGACCCGGTCCGCTACATCGCCAACCGCTCCTCGGGCAAGCAGGGCCATGCCATCGCGGCCGCCGCCGCCGCGGCCGGCGCGACCGTGGTGCTGGTCGCCGGGCCGGTGACCGTCGCCGATCCGCCCGGCGTCACGGTCGTGCATGTCGAGACCGCGCGCGAGATGCTCGCCGCCGTCGAGGCTGCGCTTCCTGCCGACGTGGCCGTGATGGCGGCCGCGGTCGCCGACTGGCGCGTGGCGTCGGAGGCCGACGAGAAGATCAAGAAGGGGCCGGCCGGCGCGCCCGCCCTGCATCTGGTCGAGAATCCCGACATCCTGGCCACGGTCGGCCGGCACCCGACGCTGCGGCCGCGCCTCGTCGTCGGCTTCGCGGCGGAGACCGAGAACCTGATCGCCAACGCCACCGCCAAGCTCGAGCGCAAGGGCGCCGACCTGATCGTCGCCAACGACGTGTCGCCGGAAACCGGCATCATGGGCGGCGACCGCAACACGGTGCGCATCGTCGCGCGCGAGGGCATCGAGGATTGGCCGGATCTGCCCAAGGCGGCCGTCGCCGACCGCATCGTCGCGCTGATCGCCGACAGGCTCGGCCGTGCCTGAGCGCGGCGCCCTTCTGGAAGCGGCCGTCCTGCCGGCGGCGCGGCATCCGGCCCACGCGCTGGCGCTTGAGGTGCTGCACCGGCGCACGCCGATCCGCGCCTGGTCGCTGATCGTCACCATGTTCGGCGATTGCATCTCGCCGCGCGGCGGTTCGATCGGGGTCGGCAGCCTGCAGGACATGGCCGGATCGCTCGGGCTCGATGCCGGCGTCGTGCGCACGGCGCTGACCCGGCTCGCCGCCGACGGGCTGATCGAGCGCATCCGCGTCGGGCGCAACAGTTTCGCGTCGCTCAGCCCGGCCGCGGAGGCCGATACCCGGCGCGTCGCGCCGCAGATCTACCGCTTCGTCGAGCGGCCCTGGGCGGGGCGCTGGCGGCTCGCCTTCCTGGCCCCGGCCGGCGACGCGATCGCGGCGGCGCGCGCGGCTCTGGTCCGGCAGGGTTTCGCGCTGGTCGCGCCCGGCCTCGCCATGGCGCCGCTCGGCGAGGACGGCCGGCTCTATTCCGGCCGTCTGCCGGAGGCCGGCGCGGTCGCCTGGCTCGACGCGGCCGGGCCGCCGGCGGAGGCGCCGCTCTATGCCGCCGGGCTTTGGCCGCTCGCCGGGCTGGCGCAGGCCTATACCCAGTTCGTGGCGGATTTTTCGGCCGTCGAGGCTGCCGTGACGGACGGGCCGGAACCGGCAGGGATCGAGGCGCTCGCGGTCCGGATCGCGGTGGTGCACGAGTTCCGCCGCCTCGCCCTGCGCGACCCGTTGCTGCCGGCCGATCTCCTGCCCGCCGACTGGCCCGGCCGTCCGGCCCGGGCGCTGGCCGGCCGGCTCTACGGGCGCGTGCTCGCCGCGGCCGAGGCCTGGCTCGACCGCGAGGCCAAGAGCCTCGACGGCGCGCTGCCGCCGCCCGACGATCGTCTCGCCCGCCGCTTTCCTCCGGTCTGATCGCCCGATCCGGCGCCGCGCCGTCCGGGACGCGCCGTTTGCGTTTTTGGACGTGTTACAGAAAACCGCTTGAAGATCGAAATTTCGTGACATATACTAATTCCAGGTCGCCGGGGACAGGCGGCAGGCGAGGAGGACGCCCATGTACACCCAGGCGCTGAACACGCTCGATCCGCAGGCCGCCGCCGAGGATTCGGTCCTCGAAGCCCGCTTCCAGGCCCGGATCGACGCCGAGGAGAAGATCGAGCCGAACGACTGGATGCCGGCGGCCTATCGCCGGACGCTGGTGCGGCAGATCTCCCAGCATGCCCATTCCGAGATCATCGGCATGCAGCCCGAGGGCAACTGGATCACCCGGGCCCCGTCGCTGCGCCGCAAGGCCGCGCTGCTGGCCAAGGTCCAGGACGAGGGCGGCCACGGCATGTATCTCTACGCGGCCGCCGAGACGCTCGGCGTCAGCCGCGAGGAACTGGTCGAGCAGCTTCTGTCCGGCAAGGCCAAGTATTCCTCGATCTTCAACTATCCGACGCTGAACTGGGCCGATATCGGCGCGATCGGCTGGCTGGTCGACGGCGCGGCGATCATGAACCAGATCCCGCTTTGCCGCTGCTCCTACGGTCCCTATGCGCGCGCCATGATCCGCGTCTGCAAAGAAGAGAGCTTCCATCAGCGCCAGGGCTACGAACTGATGCTGACGCTCTGCCGCGGCACGCCCGAGCAGAAGGCCATGGCGCAGGATGCGCTGAACCGTTGGTGGTGGCCGAGCCTGATGATGTTCGGTCCGTCGGATACCGAATCGGTCCATTCCGGCCAGACCATGGTCTGGAAGATCAAGCGCTTCAGCAATGACGAGCTGCGCCAGAAGTTCATCGACGCGACCGTGCCGCAGGGCCATTTCCTGGGCCTGACCTTCCCGGATCCGGATCTCGCCTTCAACGAGACGACCGGCCATTGGGAACATGGCGAGATCGACTGGAGCGAGTTCGCCCGCGTGGTCGCCGGCGACGGCCCCTGCAACCGGCAGCGCCTCGCCGCCAAGCGCAAGGCCGAGGCCGACGGCGCCTGGGTGCGCGAGGCCGCGCTGGCCCATGCCGACAAGCGCCGTCAGCGTCAGGCCGCGGCCTGGCGCGTCGCGGCAGAGTGATCCCGATCGCCCGATCCAATCGTCGAAAAGCCGCGCCAGACGGCCGGGAGGACATCGATATGACCGAGAAGAAGATGCCGCTCTGGGAGGTGTTCATCCGCTCCCGCAACGGGCTCGCCCACCAGCATTGCGGCTCGATCCATGCGCCGGACGCCGAGATGGCGCTGATCGCGGCGCGCGATGTCTATACCCGCCGCGGCGAGGGGCTTTCGATCTGGGTCGTGCCGTCCGCGGCGATCGTCGCCTCCGACCCGGCCGACAAGGATATGCTGTTCGAGCCGACCGCCTCCAAGGTCTATCGGCACCCGACCTTCTACGAGATCCCGGACGAAGTCGGCCATATGTGACCGGGGCGGCGCGACCGCCGGCGCGGCCCCGGCGCCGACGGCGTGCCGGCCGGCCGCACCGCACCGCATCGCGCGTCCCGTGTCGGGCCCGTCCGGCGGTCCGGTCTTCTATCGGCGACCGGCCGCGATAGGGCTCGGCCCTCGACAGGGCTCGTCCCGCATCCTGCCGCCGGCATCGCGCCGGCGCGCCGCGGGCGGGGACGCAGCCGAACACCGCTTTCCATCCGTTCGCCGAAGGCAGGGACGAACCATGTCGACGCCGCTTTTCGCCTACACGCTTCGCCTCGCCGACGACGCCCTGGTGCTCGGCCACCGGCTCTCGGAATGGACCAGCCGCGCGCCGACCCTGGAAGAGGAGATGGCGCTCGCCAATATCGCCCTCGACCTGATCGGTCAGGCCCGCGTTCTCTATTCCTATGCCGGCGAGGTCGAGGGCCGCGGCCGCAGCGAGGACGATCTCGCCTATTTCCGCGACGAGGCGGCCTTCGGCAACCTGCTGGTCAACGAGCTTCCGAACGGCGACTTCGCCTTCACGGTCGTGCGTCAGGCGCTGGTCTCGGCCTTCATGCTGCCCTACTGGACCGCCCTGACCGGCTCCCGCGACGCGACGCTCGCCGCGATCGCCGCCAAGGCCGAGAAGGAGGTCTCCTATCATCTGCGCCATGCGGCCGAATGGCTGGTCCGGCTCGGCGACGGCACCGACGAGAGCCGCCGCCGCTCGATCGCCGCGCTCGAAGAGCTCTGGCCCTGGACCGGCGAGATGTTCGAGATGCCCGATGACGAGCGCGCGCTCGCCGAGGCCGGCATCGCGGTCGACCGGGCGGCATTGAAGGCCGAATGGTCGCGCACCGTCGACACCATCCTGGAGGAAGCGACGCTCGACCGGCCGCGCGACGGCTGGATGCAGACCGGCGGCCGGCGCGGCGTCCATACCGAGCATCTCGGCACCATGCTGGCCGTCATGCAATCGCTCGCCCGGGCCCATCCGGGCGCCACCTGGTGAGCCCGGAGGGCGCCATGCACCCCGTCATCCCGTCCGCCGAGTCGATCCTGCCGGTCTCCCCCGCAATCCCGGCCTCCGCTGCGGATACGCCCGCGGACGAACGCCGCGCGCGCGCCTGGTCGGCGGCTGCGAGCGTGGTCGATCCGGAGATCCCGGTGCTCTCGATCGCCGATCTCGGCGTGCTGCGCGACATCCGCTTCGATGCGGCCGGCCGGGTCGAGGCCGTGATCACGCCGACCTATTCGGGCTGTCCGGCCATGAACATGATCGCGGTCGAGATCGGGCTTGCGCTGGATGCGGCGGGATTCCCGGACGCCAAGGTGACGACCGTGCTGTCGCCGGCCTGGTCGACCGACCTGATGACCGAGGCCGGCCGCCGGGCGCTCGCCGGCTACGGCATCGCGCCGCCGGTCGGCCGTGCCGGCGGACGGCGGGCACTGTTTGGCGAGACGTCGGTCGCCTGCCCGCACTGCGGTTCGCCGGAGACCGAGCGCATTTCCGAATTCGGCTCGACGGCCTGCAAGGCGCTCTACCGCTGCCGCGCCTGCCGGGAACCATTCGACTATTTCAAATGCATCTGAGCCGGGCGGATCGGCCCCGGCCCCGCAGGCCGGTGCCTGCCGGGCCCGGCCCTGCCGTTCCGCCGCCCCCACTCGCGTCACGCCGCTGGCACCCCTTGAGGCTTTCGATGATCCCGCGCTTCCACACGCTCACCGTCAAGGACATCCGCCCCGAGACCCGCGATGCCGTCTCGATCCTGTTCGAGGTGCCGGCCGATCTCGAGGCGGACTACCGCTTCTCGCCGGGCCAGTATCTGACGCTCAGGACCGAGATCGACGGCGAGGAGGTGCGGCGCTCCTATTCGATCTCCTCCGGGCTCGACGACAGCGATATCCGCGTCGCGGTCAAGAAGGTCGAGGGCGGCCGCTTCTCCGGCTTCGCCTGCGGGACGTTGAAGCCCGGCGACCGGATCGACGTGATGACGCCGTCGGGCCGCTTCACCGTGCCGCTGGAGGCCGAGGCCGAGCGCACCTATCTGGCGGTCGCGGCCGGCTCCGGCATCACGCCGATCCTGTCCCTGATGAAGTCGGTGCTGGCGCGCGAGCCGAAGAGCCGCTTCGTGTTGGTCGACGGCAACCGGACCTCGGCCGACATCATCTATCGCGGCGAGATCGAGGACCTGAAGGATCGCCACCTGGACCGGCTGACCGTGTTCCACGTGCTGACCCGCGAGAGCGCGGACGTGCCGCTGCTGACCGGCCGGATCGATGGCGACAAGCTCGCCACCATCGTGCGGCGCGCCTGTCCGGACGGGCATGTCGACCTCGCCTTCCTGTGCGGCCCGCAGGATCTGGTCGAAGCCGCGCGCGCCACGCTCGAAGCGCTCGGCCTCGCCCATGACCGCATCCATGTCGAACTGTTCACGCCGGCGGCCGATGCCCGGCCGGTGGCGACCCGGGTCGGGTCCGGCGCCGAGGCGGCTGCGGCCGGCGGCGCGGCCACGGCGGAGATCCGGCTGGACGGCCGGCGCACCCGCATCGATGTCGCGGCCGGCGAGACGCTGATCGATGCGGCCCGGCGCGCCGGGCTGGAGGCGCCCTATTCGTGCAAGGGCGGCATGTGCTGCACCTGCCGCGCCAAGGTGATCGAGGGCGCGGTCGAGATGGACGCCAACTGGTCGCTGGAACCCTGGGAACTGCAGGCCGGCTTCGTGCTGACCTGCCAGTCGCATCCGACCAGCCCGCATGTGGTGATCGACTACGACGCCATGTGATCCGAACGGCGCGCCGGCGCGGCCTCCGGGGGCCGCCGGCAGCCGCGTTGGCGGAGAAACGAAAAAGCCGGCCGGAACGGGTCCGGACGGCTCTGTAGGTGGCTTTCGGCAGAAGGTCCGCTCAGGCAGCGGCGGCGCGGCGGGCGTCGCGGGCGCGGACATGCTCGCGATGGGCGATGTAGAGACCGCTCGCCGCCACGATCGCGCCGCCGATCAGCGTCCAGGCGGTCGGCAGCGCGCCGAAGGCCATGAAGCCGAAGATCGAGGCCCAGATCAGCTGCGTGTAGCTGAACGGGGCGAGTACGGACGCGGAGGCGTGCCGGAAGGCGATCACCAGGATGCCGTGGCCGATCGTCGAACCGACGCCGATCAGGATGCCGAGTTCGATCTGCGGCTGCGTCGGCGTCTCCCAGACGAAGGGCACGGCGGCGCTCAGCGCCAGGAAGCCGACCACCGCCGACCAGACCAGGGTCGTTTCCGGCCGTTCCGAGCCGGCCATGATGCGCGTGGCGATCGCCGCGAAGGCCCAGACCAGGGCGGCGCCGGCCGGCATCAGCGCGGCGGACTGGAACACGTCCGGCCCGGGCCGGATGACGATCAGGACGCCGATCAGACCGACCGCGGTCGCGATCCAGCGGCGGATGCCGACCTTCTCGCGCAGCAGGATCACCGACAGGGCGGTGATGAAGACCGGGGCGATGAAATTGGTCGCGGTCGCGTCGGCGACCTGGAGGTAGCGCAGGCCGCCGATGAACAGCACCGAAGACCCGACCATGCCGAGCGCACGCAGGATCTGCAGGCCCGGCCGTGCGGTCGAGAGGGCGCCGGTGCCGCGCACCGCGACCGCATAGGGCACCACGATCGCGACGAAGACCGCATAGCGGATCCAGGCGACCTCGATCGCGGGCAGCTGGGCCGTCAGCATCTTGGCGATCACGTCGGTCGACGAGAAGAAAACTGTCGACAGTATGATCAGCCCGATCCCGAACAGCGCCCGCTCGCGCGGCGCCGTCGCGGCCGCCGCGACGGGGGCAGCCGGTGCGGCGGCGGGACGCGGCGGCATCCGGGTGGGACGGGCGACCAGGCCGATCCCGGAGTCGAGATCGGCAAGGGTCGCGGCGGCGGCAGGCGGGGGGCTCATGGGGGTCCTGGGAAGGCGCTTGGCGCCCGGGCCTCGTCTGGAAGGGCCGGCAGCGCTGGAATCGTACAACAAGGTAACCGAGAGACATTTCTCGACCATTTCGCCGATGAGTAAAACACACGAGTCGACAGATGAGGCATGTCCCGAGCGGTCGCGTCCGCCTCGCCATGGTCACGATCGCGCGCCCGGCCGCCCGGTTCGCCCCGGTTTCGCCGCATGTCCTGACCGATCGTTGATGCCGGGACCGTCTGCGCCGGGGTCGGGAACCGGCCCGGCCCGGAGCGCGTTGGCTGGTCGACGGCGACCGGCCCCGTCGGCTTTACGGCCCCGTGGGCTTCGCGCCCTCTGGGCTTCGCGCCTTATGGGCTTCACGGCGCCGTCACGGGAATCGCATAGGCAATCGGGCATTCCAGGCCCGTGCCGCGAGCAGAGGAAGACCGACGTGCGCGATCACCGGTTCCGCGTTCTCCTGATCAGCCGCCCTGAAGATCCTGTCCGTCCCCCGCCGCTGTCATTCTGGTTCCTGGAACGCGAGGATGCCGAAATGGTCGCCGCGCTGTCGGCGGTCGATCACCCGGCCGTTGCCGTGCTCGGCTATGCGCCGGGCGGACAGGCCCGCATCCTGCGCTTTCACGGCGGCGCCGAAGGTCGGGCGGCGCTGGCCGACAGACTGGCCGCCTTCGCCGAGCCCGAGGCCAGCGCGGCACGGTTCTTCGCCTCCAGCGGTCCGTCGGGGCCGGCGAAGCCCGTTGACCGGATCGCGGCGCCCGCCGCCTGAAGGCCGGATCGCGGCGCCCGCCGCCTGAAGGGACGGCCGCCGGATCGGAACCGGTGCTCTGGCCTCCGGCGCCGGCGTCGTATAGGAGACGGTGGCCGGGCGGTCGCGTCCGGCGACCCGACCTGCCGACGGATCCGCCATGCTGAAAGCCCGCGTCATTCCCTGTCTCGACGTCAAGGACGGTCGGGTGGTCAAGGGCGTCAACTTCGTCGACCTGGTCGATGCCGGCGATCCGGTCCAGGCGGCGGAGGCCTATGACGCGGCCGGCGCCGACGAACTCTGCTTCCTCGACATCACGGCCAGCCACGAGAACCGCGGCATCATCCTCGACGTTGTGCGCCGCACCGCCGAGGTCTGCTTCATGCCGGTCACGGTCGGCGGCGGCATCCGCACGCTCCACGACATCCGCAACCTGATGGAGGCGGGCGCCGACAAGGTGTCGATCAACTCGGCGGCCGTGAAGGACCGCCAGTTCGTCGCCGACGCGGTGCGCAAGGTCGGCGGCCAGTCGGTCGTCATCGCCATCGACGCCAAGCGGGTCTCCGAGCCGGGCGCGCCGCCGAAATGGGAGGTCTTCACCCATGGCGGGCGCAACCGTACGGGCATCGACGCGATCGGCTATGCGCGCGAGGTGGTCGGCCTCGGCGCCGGCGAACTGCTGCTCACCTCGATGGACCGGGACGGCACCAAGGCCGGCTTCGATCTGGACCTGACCCGCGCGGTGGCCGATGCGGTGTCGGTGCCGGTGATCGCGTCGGGCGGCGTCGGCACGCTCGATCACCTGGTCGAGGGCATCCGCGAAGGCCATGCCAGCGCGGTGCTTGCCGCCTCGATCTTCCATTTCGGCACCTACACCATCCGGCAGGCCAAGGAACACATGCTGGCATCTGGTATACCAATGCGACTCGACTCCTGACGGCGAAACGCTTAAGAAGCGGCAGCAAGGGCGGTTTTGGCGCCCGGAGACTAGTCCGAATGTCCGGCTTTACCCTCGACGCGTTGGAAACCATCATTGCCGTACGGGCGGGATCGGGTGATCCCGGTTCCTACACGCGCAAGCTTCTCGACGCGGGCATGGCGAAATGCGCCAAGAAGCTCGGCGAGGAGGGCGTCGAAGCCGCCCTGGCGGCGGTTTCCGGGGACCGGATCGAACTGGTCAAGGAATCCGCCGACGTGCTCTTTCACCTGCTCGTGGTGCTCCGTGCGGCGGATGTGCCGCTTGCGGAGGTCTATGCCGAACTGGAACGGCGCACGGTGCGAACCGGGCTTGAGGAAAAGGCGTCCCGGCCCGCGGAGTGAAACCGGCGGGACGGAGCGCCGTGCGGCCGGCATCCGCCGGTCGATGCGGACGGGATGACGCCCTCGGGCGATCATCCGGACTGGGTGCGGCGGCAGGCCTTGCAGGCCGTCAGGGGCAGGGGGTCCGCCGGCGACGGCGCGGCCGGTCGACGAAAGGGAGCATCGGACGTGGACCGAGGCTCGACGATCGCAGTTGCACAAGACATTCCGGCTCCGATGCTGTCGCCGGAGGCCATCGCCCGTCTTCGGGGCTCCGAGGCGACGCCATACCGGACGTTCGACCGCGCCGAGTGGTCGAACCTCCGCGGCGAGACCCCGCTGACGCTGACGGCGGAAGACCTCGCGCGGCTGCGCTCGCTTAACGACCCGATCCAGCTGGACGAGGTCGTCGACATCTATCTGCCGCTGTCGCGCCTCCTCTCCATGTATGTCGAGGCGACCCAGAACCTGTTCCACGTCACCAGCCGCTTTCTCGGCGTGCGCGACGGCAAGGTGCCGTTCGTGATCGGCCTCGCCGGTTCGGTGGCGGCCGGCAAGTCGACCACCGCCCGCGTCCTCCGGGCGCTGATGTCGCGCTGGGCGTCGAGCCCGAAGGTCGACCTGATCACCACGGACGGGTTTCTCTACCCGAACGCGGTGCTGGAGCGCGAAGGCCTGATGCGCCGCAAGGGCTTCCCGGAGAGCTACGACATCCCGACGCTCTTGAAGTTCCTGTCCGACATCAAGGCCGGCAAGGCCCATGTCGAGGCGCCGGTCTATTCGCATCTGGTCTATGACGTGGTGCCGGGCGAGAAGGTCACGATCGACCGGCCCGACATCCTGATCCTCGAAGGTCTCAACGTCCTGCAGACCACCAAGCTGCCGCGCGACGGCAATGCCGTGCCGTTCGTCTCGGACTTCTTCGACTTCTCGATCTATCTCGACAGCGAGGAACCGCTGCTGCATCAATGGTATGTCGAGCGGTTCATGAGCCTGCGCGAGACCGCCTTCCGCGACCCGCAGAGCTACTTCCACCGCTATTCCAAGATCTCGGCCGAAGAGGCGCTGACCATCGCCAACGATCTCTGGAACAACATCAATCTCGTCAACCTGCGCGAGACCATCTTCCCGACCCGGCCGCGCGCCCATCTGATCCTGCACAAGGGCAACAGCCACCGCATCGAACGGGTCCGGTTGCGCAAGCTCTGAGGCGCGGCGGATCGGGAGGTCGGCCGGTCAGCTGCCGATCCGGTCGAGGGTCGACAGGAGGTCCTGGGCCTGCCGGTCGGACAGACGCAGCGAGGCGACCGGATCGCGCTCGATCCCGCACAGCCGGTCGAGAGTCGACAGGAGTTCGTCGGCCTTGCCGGGGCTGAGACGCAGATTGGCCTCGTCGTGCTTGTCGAGCCACTTGGTGGCGAAGCCGGGCAACTGGTCTTCGATCGACGCGTTCATGGTCCGATCGATGACCTTGATCACGTCCTTGAGGTCGCCGATCGTGACCCGCTGAACCCCCTTGACCACGCCGCGGTTGTCTTCGGTCTCGAGGCTCTTCAGGGGTACGACGCCCTCGCCATGCCGGGTCTTCACCGCGACCTTCGACAGCATCTCGGCCGCCGAGCCCCCGACGCCGAGGAACAGTTCGGGCTTGTCGTTGGCGAAGGTCATGACCATTTCGTCGATTTCGGATTCCGACAGATCGGAAAGGCGCTGGGCCAGTTCGCTGGTGCCGTTGGCCCGCAGGTCCATCAGCTTTTCCTTGAGGAGCGACTTGCCGAATTCGGCCGCTCCGGTGTTGAAGCGCATGCTCAGGGCGACGACCGTGTCCATCGCGACGGCCGATTTCTTGCCGAACTCGATGCCGCCGCGCGACTTGACGGTCGGCGTGTCGGACAGCTTCTTGTAGGCGACCTCCTCGCGCTTCGTCGTGTAGCCGAGCGCGAAGTCCGGCTTGGTCAGCGTTCCGCCGGACTTCTTCACGAAGCTGCTGTCCTGCGAGGTGCCGATCACCTGCTTCAGCTGCGACATGCTGGGGCTGTTGAGGATCGAAGCCATGGCCCTGTCTCCCGTTCAAGCGTGGATCAAGCGCGGATGAGCGTCGTTTCCTGTCGGGTCATCAGGTCGCGCATCGCCTTGGCGTCGGCCACCTCGTCGAGCTCCAGCCCGAGCCGGACGAGGCCCCGGGCGGCGTCGGCCTTGGCGACGATCGCGCTGATCGCGGCGTCGAGCCCGGCGGCGTCGAGGGCGGCGATCGGATGGCTGGCGACCAGCAGGCAGGTCGCGGTCTCCGGGGCGTAGCCGAACGCATAGCCGCCGCTGCGCATCAGCATCAGATTGAGTTCGAGCAGGCGGGCCGCCAGTTCGTTCGAGACGGTTTCGAGCGTGGCGACCGGCGCTGACAGGGTGATGCGCTGAGAATCCGCCTCGTGGGTCAGAAACAGCGGCTGGCCGCCGATCTCGAAATAGGCGCCCGTATCCTCGAACTCCGCATCGTCGAGGCCGGCCAGCCGGCTGAAATCACCCATGAGTTTGTGATAGTTCATGGCTCACCTCTCGCAATGTTGTGCGTGTATACATTGCGGGGCGGCATGAAACCGAAATGACAGTCCGAACAACAATTGATGTCGCCGGAAATGAATAAGCCGGCCAACTTCGAAATCGGCAAGAAGACGGAGCGAATCCGGCAATCGACGGGCGCGCCGGCTCAACAAGTCTGCATTATACCAACGGCCCAGGATGCTGACGCATCGGGCCGTTGAAGTAACGCGAATTTCTCATTTGCGTCAGAGGCATGAGAAATTCGCGTATCGAATACCGACGATCATTCCACGACCGTCGGTATCAGACCTGCCGGTCCTCGCCGGGCTCCAGGGTGATCCGTTCGAAGTCGATCCGTGACGCCTCGATCACCGCCTGGGTCCGGCTGATCACGCCGAGCTTGCGCAGGATCTCGGAGACATGCGCCTTCACGGTGGTCTCGCCGACCTGCAGTTCGTAGGCGATCTGCTTGTTGAGCAGGCCCTGCCGGATCATCTGCAGGACGCGGAACTGCGCCGGGGTCAGGGTCTTCAGCCGTTCGACCAGCCGCTCGCGATCGTCCTCGGGGATCGCCGGCACCGCCGCGCCCGGCGTGTCGGCCGGGACATGCAGGCCGCCCGCCATGACGGTCCGGATCGCCGCGACCAGCTCGGCCTTTCCGGATGCCTTCGGGACGAAGCCGGACACCCCATAGGCCAGGGCTTCGCGCACGATGCGGGGATCGTCGAGGCCGGAGACCACGACCAGCGGCAGGCGGGGAAACCGTGACCGGAATTGCAGGATGCCGTCGAAGCCGGTCGTGCCCGGCATGGACAGATCGAGCAGGGCGAGGTCGAAGGCCGCCCCCGGCGTGCCGGCCAGGGCGAGCGCCTCGTCCATGCCGGTCGCCTCGACGATCTCCGCCGCCGGATGGGCCGCCATGATGGCGCTCTGCAGCGCTTCGCGGAACAGCGGATGGTCGTCGACGATCAGGAACCGCTCCATGCCGCCTCCCGGCTGAAAGGTCGTCCGGGCGAGCGAGCGCGGTCGGAACGATCCCGGCCCCATTGTGGCGGCGGCGCCCCCGGCCTTCGCCGGGACCGCCGGCCGCTCCGGCCGTTGTTCCGATGGGTATAACCTGTTTAGTCCAATTCCAGAAAGCGTTCCGCGATGCGGTCGAGCGCCGCGTCGTCGACATTGGCGAAGGCGATGCGCAGATGGCCCTCCTGGCCGGGCCCGAACCAGGAGCCCGGCAGGGTCAGCACGCCGCGCTCCCGGCACAGTCTCTCGGCGACCGCGAGCGCCGGCTGTCGGCCGGGATGGCGCACATAGGCGAAATAGGCGCCGGCCGCTTCGACCCGCCAGCCCGGGACCGTAGCGAGCCGGTCGGCGAACAGCGCCGCGCGCCGGTTGATCATGTGCCGGTTCGCGGCCCGCCAGCCGCCGAGCGCCGGGATCGCCCAGGCGATCGCCGCCTGGCCGGCGCGGGGCGCGCAGATCTGCAGGCAGTCCTGGACCTTGATCACCTGTTCTACCAGCGCCGGCGCGGCGACCAGTGCGCCGAGCCGGTGGCCCGGGATCGAGTAGGCCTTCGAGAAGCTGTAGAGGTGGATCAGGGACGCCCGGCTGCGGCCGGTGGCGAACAGATCGTGCGGACGGTCGCGTCCCTCGGGCAGGAAGTCCCGATAGGTCTCGTCGAGGATCAGAAACAGACCGGCCGCCTCGGCCAGATCCGCGAAGGCCGCGATGGTTTCCGGCCGGCAGGTGGCGCCGGTCGGATTGTTCGGGCTGACCAGCACGATCGCCCGGGTTCGGGGGCCGATCAGCGCCCGCGCCGCGGCCGGGTCGGGCTCGAAACCGTCCTCGGCCTTCAGGGCGAACGGCCGCGCGACGATCCCGAGCATGTCGAGGATCATCTTGTGATTGAAGTACCAGGGTGCCGGCAGGATGACCTCGTCGCCGGCGCGGGCGACCGTCAGGGCGGCGGCGAAGAAGGCCTGGTTGCAGCCGGAGGTGATGACGACGTCGCCGGCGTCGACCGGCCCGCCATAAAGCGCGGTCATCTCGGCGGCGAGCGCGGCGCGCAGGTCCGGTTCGCCGGGGATCGGCCCGTAGCGGGTCGTCTCCGGCGCCCCGGCCGCCTCGGCGAGGCGGGCGAGCAGTTCGGCCGGCGGCGGATCGCCGGGCGCCGCCTGGCTCAGATTGAGAAGCGGCCCGGCCTTGCCGTCATAGGCGGCCAGCCAGGCCTGCGCGGCCGGTATCGGCGGGGCTTCGACGGCCTCCAGGAGGGGATTGGGCCGATGCCCGGCGGTCCCCCGAACGTCCGTCTCTGCACTCGCCGACATGCTCTTCAGTCCTCTCAGCGTTTGCGGGCCAGCGCCTCGACGGCGGCCAGCGTCGACATGTTGACGACGCCGCGCGAGGTGACCGAGGGCGTCAGGATATGGGCCGGCTTGGCCGCGCCGAGCAGGATCGGGCCGACATGCAGAGCCTCGGTCATCGACTTGATCAGGTTCAGGGCGATGTTGGCCGAGTCCAGGCTCGGGAAGACCAGCAGGTTGGCCTCGCCGGACAGGAAGGATGTCGGCATGACGCGCTCGCGGATATCCGGCGACAGCGCGGAATCGCCGTGCATCTCGCCGTCGACCTCGAGGTCGGGCGCGCGCTGGCGGATGATCGCCAAGGCCTCGCGCATGCGCTTGGCGGAGGCGATGTCGCGGGTGCCGAAATTCGACGCCGACAAGAGCGCGGCCTTCGGCACCAGGCCGAAGCGGCGGATATGGTTGGCCGCCAGGATGGTCGCCTCGGCGATCTCGACCGGCGAGGGCGTGTCGGTGCAGTAGGTGTCGGTCAGGAACCAGGCGCCGCGGCTGTTGATCAGGAGGCTGACGGTCGAGAAGTCGGTATCGATCGATTCCACCCCGATCACGTCGAGGACGTTGCGGCGGTGGCGCTCGAAGCGGCCGTCGATGCCGCAGATCAGGGCGTCCGCGTCGCCCCGCTCGACCGCCAGCGCGCCGATCACGGTCGCGTTGGTGCGCACGATGGTCTTGGCCGCCTCCGGGCTGACGCCCTTGCGGCCGACCTTGGAGAAGTAGAGGTCGACATAGTCCTTGAAGCGGGGATCGGAATTGGGATCGATCACCGAGAAATCGGTGCCCTGGCGGATGCGCAGGCCGTAGCGTTCCAGCCGGTTGTCGATCACCTGCGGCCGGCCGATCAGGATCGGCAGGCCGACCTGCTCCTCGAGCATGACCTGGGCGGCGCGCAGGACGCGCTCGTCCTCGCCGTCGGAATAGATGATCCGGGCCTTCACCTTCGATTGCTTGGCCGCCGCCGTGACCGGCTTCATCACCAGGCCGGAGCGGAACACGAAGCGGTTCAGCCGGTCCATATAGGCGTCGAAATCGGTGATCGGCCGGGTCGCGACGCCGGCCTCCATGGCGGCGCGGGCGACCGCCGGCGCGATTCTGAGGATCAGCCGCTGGTCGAAGGGCGACGGGATCAGGTAGTTCGGCCCGAAGGTGTGGGTGACGCCGCCATAGGCGCGCGCCGCCACGTCGGAGGGCTCCTCGCGCGCCAGCGCCGCGATGGCGCGCACGGCGGCGAGCTTCATATTCTCGTCGATGGTGGTCGCGCCGACATCGAGCGCGCCGCGGAAGATGTAGGGGAAGCAGAGGACGTTGTTGACCTGGTTGGGGAAGTCCGACCGGCCGGTGCAGATCATCGCGTCGGGGCGGACCGCGCGGGCCTCCTCGGGCATGATCTCCGGCGCCGGATTGGCGAGCGCCATGACGAGGGGCTGCGGCGCCATGCGGGCGACCATGTCGGCCTTCAGCACGCCGCCGGCCGACAGGCCGAGGAACACGTCGGCGCCGTCGATCACCTCGGCGAGCCGGCGCTTGTCGGTCTCTTGCGCGTAGGTCGCCTTGAGCGGGTCCATCAGGGTGGTGCGGCCCTCGTAGACCACGCCCTCGATGTCGGTGACCCAGATGTTCTCGCGCCGCGCGCCGAGGGAGACGAGGATGTTGAGGCAGGCGAGCGCGGCCGCACCGGCGCCCGACGTGACGATCTTGGCATGTGCGATGCTCTTGCCGGCCAGTTCCAGGCCGTTGAGGATCGCGGCGCCGACGATGATCGCGGTGCCGTGCTGGTCGTCGTGGAAGACCGGGATGTTCATCCGCTCGCGCAGGCGGCGCTCGACCTCGAAGCACTCCGGCGCCTTGATGTCTTCGAGATTGATGCCGCCGAAGGTCGGCTCCAGGGCCGCCACGGTGTCGACGATCAGATCGACCTCCATGGCGTCGATCTCGATGTCAAACACGTCGATGCCGGCGAATTTCTTGAACAGGACCGCCTTGCCCTCCATCACCGGCTTGGCGGCGAGGGGGCCGATATTGCCGAGGCCGAGCACGGCGGTGCCGTTGGAGATGACGGCGACCAGGTTACCCCGCCCGGTATAGTCGTAGGCCGTGGCCGGGTTGGCGGCGATGGCCAGGCACGGCGCGGCGACGCCCGGCGAATAGGCGAGCGCGAGGTCGCGCTGGTTGCCGAGCGGCTTGGTCGCCTGGATCTCCAGTTTGCCGGGGCGGGGGTTCTTGTGGAAGAAGAGCGCGGCCTCCTCGAGCTCGCTCAGCCGGACCGGTTCCGGATTTGAAGGCGTATCGATCTCGGACATCGGTTGGCTCCCCTCGCCTGGTCTCTTGTGGCCGGTGTCCGGCCCGTCACGCAGGCGTTACGGCCCGGTCGCGTTGCAGGGCGGATCGGCAGACATTATCTCTGGCACCGTAGCGGTCATGCCGGTACGAATCGAGTGCCAGTGTCGGGGCTTTAGCGCATGTTCCGCCCTGGCGAAATCGGCCGGACGCGGGAACCGGCCGTTTGCAAAGCTTCGCGATTCCGCCGGTTTGCGCTAAAACGGTTGAATTCGTCCGGCCGGAAGCCGCTGCCGGATCGCCCGCCGTCGCGCCGGCCGGCGGCACCGGTCGGCGAGGTCTGAGGAGGTGCCATGATCACGTTCCTGATTCGCTCGATCGGCCTCTGGATCGTCGCCGGCGCGATCGTGGGCGTGGTCATCGACGGCATGAAGACCATCGCATCCGGAAAGCTGATGCTGACGCCGCTCGGCACGGTCTGGTCGGATCTCGCGCCCGCCAGCTTCGCCGCCGCCAAGGCGGCCGTGCCGGCGGTGGTCTGGGACAGCCTGTTCCGGCTGATCCTGGCGCTGCCGAACTGGGCCGTCCTGTTCGCCGTCGGCCTCGCCCTGGTGGCGATCGGCAGCCGGCGCCGGCGCGCCGCCTTCGTGCTCTGATCCGCCGCCGGTCTTGCCGCCCCGCCGGTCCTGACCGGCCTGCCGGTCCTCACCGGCCACCCGGCCCTCGTCGGCCAGCCGTTCCTTCCCGCCTGCCGGTCCTTACCGGCCAGCCGGTCTTCGCGCCGCGCGCGGCGTTCCGAATCCGTCCCGACCTCTGCGGGGACCGTCGCGTCGCCGCCAGAAAGGAGCCGATCCATGTTTCTGATCGACATCTTCAACAAGAAGCTGCATCTGCCGACCGCGGATGGCGCCCTGCCGGGCCGGGCCGCCGCGATCCCGACGGCCGAGACGCACTACGTCAACGGTCATGCGCTGCACGGTCCCTATCCGGACGGGCTGGAGGTCGCCTATTTCGCGCTCGGCTGCTTCTGGGGCGCGGAGCGCAAGTTCTGGCAGGCCGGCGAGGGCGTCTGGACGACCGCGGTCGGCTATCAGGGCGGCGTCACGCCCAACCCGACCTACCAGGAGACCTGCACCGGCATGACCGGTCACACAGAGGTCGTGAAAGTCGTCTACGACCCGGCCAAGATCTCCTATGCGGCCCTCCTGAAGCTGTTCTGGGAGAGCCACGACCCGACCCAGGGCATGCGCCAGGGCAACGACGTGGGGACGCAGTACCGGTCGGCCATCTACACGACCACCGAGGCTCAGGCCGCCGCCGCGGAGGCGTCGAAGCAAGCCTACGGGCAGGCGTTGAAGGCGGCGGGCCGGGGCGGCATCACCACCGAGATTGCGCCGGCGCCGCCCTTCTACTATGCCGAGGCCTCCCATCAGCAGTATCTCGCCAAGAATCCCGGAGGCTATTGCGGCCTCGGCGGCACAGGCGTTTCCTGTCCGATCGGAACCGGAGTCGACGCCTGAACGGTCGGCGGCTCCGCCGATCGGAGACCGCATGCCCATGCCGTTCCGTCTCGATCCGCACGAACCTTTCGCGGCCGGCCTGAAACGCATCCTGATGGGCGAGATCGCGGTCGCCCGCGCGGCGGTCGCGGTCCCGCGCGCCGAACAGGCGGCGGGCATCCATCGTGCGCGGCGCGCATTGAAGCGCGCCCGCAGCGTGCTTCTGGTCTTCCGCCCGCTGATCGGAGAGGACTACCGGCGCCGCCGCGACGTGCTGCGCGATGCGGCGGATCACCTGTCCGCCGCCCGCGATGCCGACGCGATGGTCGCCTCGGCGCAGAAGCTCGACGACCGCCGTCCGCATGACGGCGCCGGCGTCGTGATCGGGCGCCTGAGCCGGGCGGCCGAAATCGCCCATGCCCAGCGTCCGGACACCGGCCGCGTCGCGGCCCTGCTGCGCATCGCGGAGGCCGATGCGGCCTCCCTGCCGCTGGCGCCGGCGGCCGGACGTCTGTTCGTCGAGGCGCTCGGCGAGACCTACCGCCGGGGCCGGGCCGACTGGCGCAAGGCCGAGGAGGAGGGCGGCGAGGACGTTCTGCACGACTGGCGCAAGCGGGTGAAGCACCGCTGGCACCTGTCGCTGCTGGTCGTCGGGCGAACGGCCGTCACCTCACGCTCGATCGTCGGCGATCTCGACGAACTCGGCGAACTGCTCGGCGACGAGCACGATCTCGCCCTTCTGGTCCGCCGGCTCGGCAAGGAGGCGGACGTGTCGGGCTCCAGGAAGGCCGCCCGCCACCTGGCCGAGGAGGCCGAACGCCGCCGCCGCAAGCTCGCCCGGCGCGCCTGCGAACTCGGTGCCGAACTCTATGGCGACAAGACGCGGCACTTCCTGCAGAAACTGGACGGCCTCGCGACCGACGCCTGAGCGGTTCCGCCCGCGTCGGTCAAGCCTGCGCCGGTCGAGGCTGCGAAATGCCTCGGCCGCCTGCCGCCGTTTCGGGCTTGGCGCATGGTCGGCGAGCCGGTATCGCTGCGGGAGTTCGGCGAAGGCCGCGCCGATCGCCGCGAACCGCTCGCCGGCGGGTCGGCGGCAGGAACATGTACGGCGTCGCGGCGAGGTCCGCCGGCGGCGCCGATCGGAGGCAGCATGATCGAACGGAATCTGGAACGCGGACTTTTCGCCAGCCGCTGGATCATGGCGCCCTTCTATGTCGGGCTGGTCTTCGCGCTGGTCGGGCTCCTGATCAAGTTCATGCAGGAACTCTTTCATTTCGCGGTCGAGCTCACCCGTGCGGGCGAGGCCGACGTGGTGCTCGGCATCCTGTCGCTGATCGACCTGTCGCTCGCCGGCAACCTGCTCCTGATCGTGATCTTCTCCGGATACGAGAATTTCGTCTCCAAGATCGACGTCGGCGATCACGAGGATGCGCCGGACTGGAAGGGCAAGGTCGACTTCGGCGCCCTGAAGCTGAAGCTGATCGCCTCGATGGTGGCCATCTCGGGCATTCACATGCTGAAAGTCTTCATGGGACTGGCGAAATACTCGGACCGCGACATCATGTGGATGACCATCATCCATGTCGTCTTCGTGGTCACCGGCGTCCTGCTGGCGCTGATGGACCGCCTGTCGCATGCCCCGGACGGCATCCGTCCGGAACATTGAAGCCGGCCAAGAGGCCGGTCGGGCTCAGGCGCCCGAACGGTCCTCGTTGGCGGAGAGCGCCGGTTCGTCGCGCGGGACCACCGGCAGGCCGCGCGAGGCGGCCAGACGCAGGCCCTGGCCGCGCACGCGGCGGTCCAGGATGCCGCAGATTTCCGGCAGGAACATCCGCCGCTCGGCCGGATTGGTGCCGGCACGCAGGTAGCCGGGGACCGAGCGATCCCAGTCGTTCGGATCGTCGAGGCGGCTGTCGATCAGGAACTCGATCATCGTGTCGCGCAGGATCGAGCGCTCGCGGTCGAAACGCGGCATCCGGCGGGCGATGACATGCTCGCGGAAATCGACCAGGGCGCGGGCGAGCTCGCGATCGCTGCGCATGTCGGGGCCGCCGCCGCGTCCGCCCTCGTTGAAGCCGAACAGGCCGCTCGGCCCGGGATCGCCGCTCATCGTGACGAGCCGGATGGTCGCCTCGTCGAACGGGGCTGCCGGCGGGGCTTCGCGGTCGAGATCGGCCAGGCGACGGCCGAAGGCGATCTCGATATCGGCCGGCGATGCCATGGTGCGTATCTGTTCCAGCCGCCGGACGAGGCGCTCCGTCTCCTCCTCGGCATCCTCGAGCCAGTCGGTCGACCACAGCCGGATCAGGTCCCAGCCGCGCAGGCGCAGCACCTCGTCGCCGATCCGGTCGCGGTCGCGCGCGCTGGCGATCAGCGCATAGTCGGCGCCGTCGCCCTGCAGGCCGCACAGGAAGCGATCCGGCCGGTCGGGATGCCGGATGGCCAGTTCGACCCGCCGGTGCGACAGCCCGATCCGGGTGGCGACCTGATAGCCGCGGTCGCTCAGACGCCGGCCGATCTCGCGTTCGAAGTCTCCGTCCGGCGCCAGCGCGGCGGCGGCCGCGAGGACCCGTCCGCGGGTCTCGACATGGTCGAGGAAGCGCTTCAGGGCGAGTAGCCCCGGTGCGCTCGTGTCGGTGACGGCGACATCGTCGGCGCCGAAGGAGACGAAGAGACCGATCCGGCGCCGGGCGCGGGTCACCAGCACGTTCAGGCGATGGGCGCCGAACCGCCCCTCGAAAGGACCCAGTCGTTGGCCGAGGCCGCCCCCGCCGCGGTCGCGTCCGAAGGTCAGCGAGATCAGGACCACGTCGCGCTCGTCGCCCTGGACGCTGTCGATCGTCTTGACGAAGACCGGCTCGCCGAGATTGGCGGCCTTCATCCGATAGACCTCGACGGCGCCGTCGCCGGCCTCCAGGCGACGCAACTCGGCCAGAATCAGGTCGCGCTGCTCGGCGGTCGCGGCGACGATGCCGAGCGTCGGCATGGTCTCGGACCCGCTGGCGGCGAAGCGGCGCATGAAGCCGATCGCCTCCTCGGCGATCCGGGCCGCCTCGGAGACGTTGCGGCGGTAGTGGCAGGCGCCGTCGACGCGCACCAGGTCGACCGCGAAGGCATCGGTGCGGGCTTCGGGGACGGTGGTCAGGCTGTCCTGGTAGAATTCCCGGTTCGGAAAGGCGAACAGGCTTTCCGCGCGGCTGCGGTAGTGCCACTTCAGCCGGCGGACCTGCCCGATACCATGCCGGCAGGCATCCAGCACCGAAACCGTGTCCTCGTCGAAGCGGTCGTCGGCCTCGTCCTCGAAGGCCTGCGCGTCGGATATCGCCGGCTCCATCGGCGGCAGCTGGCGGGTGTCGCCGAAGACGACGACCTGGCGCGCCCGCGCCAACGCGCCGAGGGCGTTCTCCACCGGCATCTGCGAGGCCTCGTCGATCACCAGAAGATCGAAGCTGAGCCGGTCGGGCTCCAGATAGCGGGCGAGCGAGAGCGGCGAGGCCAGCAGGCAGGGCATCAGCGTCTGCGCGGCCTGCCCGGCCCGGCGCAGCAGCGTGCGCACCGGCAGATGGCGGCGCTGCTTGCCGAATTCGTTGCGCAACAGCGCCATCTCGGTCCAGCCCGTGCGCATGCCGCTGATCGAGCCGACCGGCGGGGTCGCCTGCAGCAGGCGCGCGACGATCGCCTCGCGGTCCGACTGCATCCGGCGCCGGTCGCGGTCCGCGAAGGTGCGCCGCCGCGCTTCCAGCGAGACGCCTGTGACCTGCCACAAGGCCGGCGATCCGCGCCGGGCATTGTCGGCGCGGCGCTGCGCCACCAGCGTCTCGAACAGGATCGGCAGACGCTCGGGTGCGACCCGGGCGCGATCGCAGGTCTCCAGGAACTCGCCGGCGCCGGCCTCGGCCAGTTCGCGGCGCAGGCGGCCGAGCGCCAGATAGCTGTTCAGCTCCGCCTTGCGTCCGAGCAGCGTATCGACGCGGGCGAGCACGGCGTTGGGTTCGGACAGGTTGAGGCCGAGCTGGCCGAATTCCGCCTCGATGGTCGCCTTCAGCTGCGCGAACCGTCCGAGCGGCGGGTCCAGGCGGGCGGCCAGATCCGCAAGCCGGCGCCGCATGGCGGGCGCATCGGGGCCGGACAGACATTCGAGATCGAGCCGGCCGGTCGAGGAGCGCACCGAGCGCAGGTGGCCGACCGTCTTGACCCATTCACTGGCGCGGGCGACCTCGGCCATGCCGGTGCCGTCCGGGAACAGATGGTCCCAATCCTGCGCCAGCTGCGAGGGTCCGATCGCCTCGACGATGCTCGCCCGTCGTTCCAGCCGCGTGTGCATGTCGGCGATGTCGCGGATCGGAACCGGGATGCCGCTCAGCTCGCGGTCCGGATCGAGGTCGATCAGCGCCGAGAAGCTGTCGCGTTCCGCCTCGATGGCCGACAGGATGGTGCCGAGACCGCCCGTGCCGTAGCGCTTGAGCAGGGATTCGGGCAGGCTCCGGAACGCCTGCGCGGCGGCGGCCATGTCGGCGAGGCGCGAGATCACGCCGGGGCCGGCGCCCACGACCAGCGTTGCGATGCGCGCGCTGCCGGGACGTTCGGCGAGCGCGGCGCGAAAATCGCGGCGGATGATGGCGCAGTCTTCCATCGGCGTGCCGAGCCCGGCCCAGGCCGGGCCGAACAGGGCGGCGAGCTGCGGATCGTTCTCGAAGGCGGCGAGGTAGCGCAGATAGATGATGAACTGGGCCAGTTCCTCGGCATCGGGGACGACGCCGTCCGGCCCGGCCAGGCGGGCGAGCAGGGCGCGCGCCGTCTTCTCGGAGCCGCCGCGCAGGCCGAATCGGCGGGCGAAGCCGCTTCGGTTCAGGGTCGCCTCGCAGGCCTCGATCTCGGCGATGGTCGGCCAGGGCTCGTCGCCATAGGCGACGAAGGCGGTCCGCCAGTCCGTCTCGGCATCGACCGCGTCCAGCCAGCGCTGCCGCACCGACAGGAATTCCCGTTCCTCGATCAGGGCGAAGCGGTCGAGCAGGCTGCGGCGTCCCGGCTCGGCGCGGGACAGGAACTGGATCGCCTGGGCGAGCGTATCGATCTCGGCCAGCGTCGACTGCCGGTCCAGCCCGATCATGTCGACGGCCGGCAGCATGCGGTCGATGGCGCCGGCCAGACGGCGGCCGTCGGCGATGCAGCGGTCGGCCTCGACCCGCGCCGCATCCGGGTTGAGATCGAGCAGGCGGCCGTCGAGCCCCGCCGTGACCATGGCGCTGGCGCGCGCCAGAACCTCGAGGGGAATGCCGGCGACCTTCGGCCGCGCGGCGAGTTCCGCGTCGACCTGCTTCAGCTTTTCGCGCAGGCCGGCGATCCGGAAAACGTCTTCGTGATCGAGGTCGACGAAGCGCTCGGGCTGGCTCAGTGTATCGGGCGGCACGCCGAGCATGCGGTCGGCCGTCACGATCGACTGCAGATCCGCGATCGAGCGCGCCCCGAAGGCGACGGCCTCCTCGGCGATGTCGCAGAGCGCACCGGTCGCCGCGAGCATCTCGCCGAGCAGGTCCTTCAGGCGGCCGATATCGGCGGCGGAGATGTCGGCCAGCACGGTCTGCGACCAGGGCGACAGGGCCGGATGTCCGTAGTCGCGCGCGAAGGACTCGGCGGCGGCCGCGTAGACCTCGAGCTTGCCGACGGCCTCCAGGATGCGCATGCCGCTGTCGAGCAGGGACTTGGGCAGCGAGACGCGGCGCAGCGCCTGGATCACGTCGGCATGCCGGTTCTGGCCGGCGATCGCGTTCCAGATCAGTTCGTAGGGCGTGCGGCCGTCGTCGCCCTCCTGATGCAGGGCTTCCACATAGCGGTCGAGCTCGCGGCGGCTTTCGTCCATCGTCGCGTCGCGCAGGATCGGCTGGGCCCGCGGCGCACGGCCCCAGCCCAGTTCGGCGCGGCGGCGCAGGGCATCGACGACGCGCTGCGGGCTCGCCCGTTCCGAGTGCAGGGAAAGACAGAAGTCGCCGAGGCCGGCCGCATCGAGCCGACGGCGGACCGTCTCCAGGGCGCCCTGCTTCTCGGCCAGAACCAGCACCGTCTTGCCGCTGCCGAGCGCATTGGCGACGATATTGGCGATCGTCTGGGACTTGCCGGTTCCCGGGGCCCCCTGGACGACCAGGTCGCGGCCGCGCGTCGCGTCGACCAGGACATTGTGCTGGCTGGCATCCGCGTCGTGGATCAGATACGGGACGACCGTCTCCGCGTCGGGATCGTCGATCGGATGGTCCGGCAGTACAGAGGCTTCCGCGTCCCAGCGGCCTTCGTCGGTGCCGGCGAGCACCGCGTCGACCAGCCGCCGTCCGGCCGGAGGATGGCTCCAGGCGGTCGGATCGAGATCGGCATACATGGCGAGCCGGCCGACCGGGAAATGCCCGAGCACCATGGTCCGCCGGACCTGCCAGCGTCGCAGCAGCTCGATCGCGATGCGGACCTGTTCCAGATAGGCTTCGATCGAGCCGGTGCCGTCCTCGTCGGTTTCGAAGTCCGGCAGGGACAGGCCGAAATCGCGCTCCATCAGCCGGGCGAGGCTGGCATTGATCTCGGCCGCGCCGATCGCCAGGATCGACCATGTCCGGCCGCTGTCGGTGGTCCGGGCCTCGATGCGGACCGGCAGCAGCACCAGAGGCGCGAGCAGCTTGCGTTCCGAACTGTCGCTTTCGAAGCGCTGCAGGAAGCCGAAGGCCAGATAGAGATCGGATTGCCCGGTTTCCTGTTCGGCCAGGCTGGCATCGGCGCAGATGCGGTCGAGCGTGGCGTCGAGCTCGTCGGGATATTTGAGGGTCTGGAGATTGCGGTCGGTGTGGCTCGGCTTGTAGCCGGCGGCCGGCAGATCCGGATTGGGCTCGATGCCGAGCCGGCGCGCCTGCGCCATGCGGTCCGTCTCGACGCGGCGGTCGCGCTGGGGCAGGCCGAGTTCGACCCGGACCCGGTCGCGCAAGGCCCGGTCGAGCACGGCCAGCGCGGCATCGTCGTCGCGGCCGGCCGCCTCGATCGCCAGGGATTCGGCGATATGGACGGCATCGCCGACCCGGGCATGCTCGAGCGCGATCCTGAAATCCGCCGTTTCCTCGTCGTCCGGCGCATCCTGCGGGCGCGGCAGCGGTTCCAGATCGAGCGCCACGCCGTCGGAGACGAGCAGACGGTGGACGTCCTCCATGATTTCGTCGACGATCACGACCTGCCGGCGCGAGCGGGACCCGACCGGATAGTTCAACATCCGGTTCCGGCTGGAGAGATCGAGCAGGCGCTCCCGCAAACCGAAATAGAGCCGGGTCGAGCGCTGCTGGTCGTCTGTAGGCGGCATCAGGGGCAAGGTCCTCGTTCAAGTCTCTGCGCCGCAACGGGCTGGACAGGCCCTGCTTGCCGGCGACGTTCGAATCGGCATGGCCCCCCGGCCGATTCACAGTTGCTTAATATTCTATGCTCCAACGGTCGAGTCGGGTGCTGTCCGCACCATCACGCAAATACCGGCTTCTTCCCTACGCATTCGGGTGCTTGCGGTCAAACCGGAGCGGTCCGCCCTTGCGCGAATGCGGCCAGGGCGTCGGCGATCGCGCGGAAGGCGGCCATCGCCGGCGCCGAGTGGTGGCGCGCGCGCATGAAGCTGTGGGCGAGCGCGGGCTCGCGCCGCAGCGTGGAGGGGATCCCGGCGGCCAGCAGCCGTTCATGGAACGCGACCCCATCGTCGCAGAGCGGGTCGTGCTCGGCCACGATCACGAAGGCCGGCGGCAGGCCGGACAGATCGGCCGCCAGCAGCGGCACGGCCCGCGGATCCGTCCAGCCGGCCGCGCCCCTCGGCCCCAGGAAGGCTTCGAGGAAGTAGATCATCTCTGCGCGGGTCAGGCAGGGCGCCTCGGCATTGGCACGGTAGGACGCGGTCTCGGTGTCGGCGCCGAGCACCGGATAGATCAGGACCTGCGCGAGCAGTTGCGGCGCGCCGGTCGCGCGGAGGTGCAGGGCGGCACCGGCCGTGAGCTGGCCGCCGGCGCTGTCGCCGGCGCCGATGATGCGCGCGGGATCGATGCCGTGCCGGGCGCCTTCGGCGCGCAGATAGGCGAGAACCGCGAGCATGTCGTCGAGCTGGGCCGGATGGCGGTGCTCCGGTGCCAGCCGATAGTCGACCGCCGCCACCACCACATCCGCGCCGGCGGCGAGCTCGGCGCACATGTCGTCATGGGTCTCCAGGCTGCCCAGGACCCAGCCGCCGCCATGCCCGTAGAGCACGCCGGCCTTCGGCGCCGCCCCCTCCGGGCGATAGAAGCGCACGGCGATCGGGCCGCCCGGTCCCGGCACCGCGACGGTCTCGACCGACAGCCCGGCCGGATGCGGCGCGCGGAACGACCGGCACACCGCCTCCCAGCCGCGCCTCTGCTCCGGCAGCGGCCAGTCCGTGCTCTCCGGCGGGGATTGGCTGGACAGCGCCTCGTAGAAGCGGAGCATTCCGGGGTCGACGGGGATTTCGGACATGGCAGGCCTGTCGGATGATGGGCGTCGTGGGACCCAACACCTAGACCATGGCGCCGGGAAAACGGAAAGTGCGTCCTTTCCCGCCCGCCCGCCCGCCCGCCCGCCCGCCCGCCCGCCCGCCCGCCCGCCCGCCCGCCCGGGCGGCCTGTTGGCAGGCCCGCGGCGGGCGACCGGCCGACCGGAGCGCGAGCCCTGCGCAGGCGGCCCGGACGGCGCCCGGTTTCGGCGGTCCGCGGCGGGCGGCAAATCCGCGCAACGGCATGGAACCGATGGCCGGCTTGCGCGTTCGGGCTTCAGTGACCCCGGACCGCGTCGGGAAACGGGGACCTATGCATTGGCTTGGATCGGTCGGCGCGGCCGGCCGCATTCGCAATGGCACCGGGCTGGACGGGTGCACCGGGGTGATTTGTCTTGCGCGGAATCGTTGATTTTCTTTTCGGTTCGCAATCCCTCGCCGCCGTCGGCTCGGGAATGGCCTGGAGCGCCGCCCTGGTGCAGCCGGCGGCGTTGGCCGGTCTGGCCGTCGCCGCGACGCTGATCGCGGCCGCCGTCGCGATCGCGCTGTTCCTGCGCGGCCGGTGCGACGTGACGTCGGAGACCCGCCGGCTCGCCCGGATGGTCTCGATCGTCCTGATCGCCGGCGCTGCGACCGAACTGACCGGCGTCGCCACGCTCTGGCAGCCGGTCTACGGGCTGCACATCGTCATGAAGGCCCTGTTCGTGGGCGTGACGCTCGGCGCCATGGCGGTCGCCTGGCGGATTCTCCCCGGCGTGCTGGCGATGCCGTCGCGGGCCGCGCTGGCCGATGCGAACCACCGGCTCGAGACCTTGAATGCCGAACTGGAGGTCCGGGTCGAGGCGCGGACCCGGGAACTGGCGGAGGCCAAGGAGCGGTTCGAGGCGGCGCTGTCGGGCTCGCGCATCTCGGTCGCCACCCAGGACCGGGACCTGCACTACCGCTGGATCCACAATCCGCCGCTCGGTCTGGCGCCGGAAGCCATGATGGGCCGGACCGACGACGACATTCTCGATGCCGCCGCCGCCGCCCATATGCGCACGGTCAAGTTCGGCGTGATCAATGCCGGCCAGCCGGCCAGCACGGAGATCGAGACGCAGGATCGGCAGCGCGGGCGCGTCTGGCTGCGGGTCCACGTCACGCCCTATTGCCCGGGCGGCCGGGCGCCGGAGGGGGTCACGCTGGTGGTCGTCGACATCACCGACGAGCGCCGCCGCGCCGAAATGCTGGAACATGTCACGCAGGCGCTGGCCGAGGCCAACGCCCGGTTCGACACCGCGCTGGCCGGCTCCAACATCACCATGTTCCGGCAGGATCGCGACCTTCGCTATACCTGGATGCACAACCCGCCGCTGGGCATGACCGCCGAGGACTTCCTCGGCCGCGACGACGAAGCCGCCTTGCCGGAGGCGACGGCGCGCGTCGTGATCCCCCTGAAGCGGCGGGTGCTGGAGACGGCCGAGCCGGAGCGCGCCGAGGTCTCGATCAAGATCGGCGACGGGCTGCACTGGTTCGACCTGCGCATCGAGCCGTTCCACGAGCGGGGCCGGATCGCCGGCGTCATGTGCGTGGCGATCGACATCACCGGCCAGAAGGAATACCAGCAGCAGCTCAAGGTGGTCATGCGCGAGCTGACCCACCGGTCGAAGAATCTTCTGGCCGTGGTCCAGGGGATCGCCCGCCAGACCGCCCAGACGGTCGACGACATGCCCGCCTTCGTCGACCGCTTCGGCGCGCGTCTGCAGGCGCTGGCGCGGGCGCACGACATCCTGGTCGACGAAAGCTGGCGCGGGGCGTCGATCGACGAACTGGTGTCGAGCCAGCTCGGCCACGTCATGGAAACCTCCGGCGACCGCCTCGACGAGGGCGGCACGCGCGTCATGCTGAAGCCGGAGGCGGCCCAGAACGTCGCGCTCGCCCTGCACGAGCTGGCCACCAACGCGGCCAAGTACGGCGCGCTCTCGACCGCCGAGGGCCGCATCGCCGTGCATTGGGGCGTGCGCGCCTCCGAGACCGCGGGGGACGGCGGCCAGGTCTTCGAGATCACCTGGCAGGAGCAGGGCGGACCGCCGGTCGAGGAGCCGCGGCGCAAGGGCTTCGGGCGGATGATGATCGAGCGCCTGGTACCGCGCGCCATCGACGGCACCTCGGAACTGGTGTTCGACCCGGAAGGCATCCGCTGGACGCTGCGCTTCCCGACCGACTACCTGACCGACGACGGCAAGGGGTCGATCGCCGTGCGCTCCTGAGCGGATGCGGGCGCCGGCCGGCCCCGCGATCGTGGCGGCGTCAAGGCTTTGGCAAGCCCGCCCGGCTATCCTGCCGGCATGAGTGCACATGCGGTCGATCCGAACTCCGGTGCTGCCGGTGCCGCCGGTCTGCGGCGGGCGCGCGTGCGCCGTGCCGTCTGGGCGGCTGCGGCGAGGCTCACCCGGCCGGCCCATGCGGAGCGGCGCGACCTGGCGGCGCGCATCGAACGGCTCCAGGACGAGGTCTGGACCCTGCGCGAGGAGGCGGAGCGCTGGCGGTCGGTCACCGAGGCGGCCGGCGACCTGATCCTGCGCTGCGACGCGGCCCGCCGCATCCGCTTCGTCAACGAGGCCTTCGCAGAGACCTTCGGGCTCGACGGGGCGTCGGTCGTCGGCGCGGATGCCGACGCGCTGCTGAACCGCTTCGGTCTCGATCCCGGCGACGAAGCGGCGATGGCGGCCGGCGACCGGCTGATGCGGACCACGGCGGGCGCCGCCTGGTATGCGCTGGTCGAAAGCCCGGTCGCGGGGCGCGGCGGCGACGGCGACGAAATCCAGATCACTCTTCGGGATGTCGGCGACCGGCGCGCCTTCGAGGCCGAACTCAGTCGCGCCCGCGACCTCGCCGAGGCGGCGAGCGCGGCCAAGTCGCGCTTCCTGGCCATGGCCAGCCACGAGATCCGCACGCCCCTCAACGGCATCGTCGGCATGGCCGACCTGATGGCCGAGACCCAGCTCTCTTCCGAGCAGCAGGCCTATCTGCGCGCCATCCGCACCTCCGGCGAGGCCCTTCTGTCGCTGGTCGAGGACGTGCTCGACTTCTCCAAGATCGAGGCCGGCCGGCTGGATCTGGCGCCTGCGCCCGCCGGCCTGGAGCCGATGGTCGAGGCGGTGATCGAGCTGGTCGCCCCGCGCGCCCAGGCCCGCGGCATCGAACTTGCCGCCCATGTCGCTGCCGACGTGCCGCTGCGGCTGGTCTTCGACGAGGCCCGGCTGCGGCAGGTTCTGATCAACCTCGCCGGCAATGCGGTCAAGTTCACCGAGCGCGGCGGCGTCGCCGTCACGGTCGCGCGCCTCGATGGCCGCGCCGATCGGGCGCGCCTGCGCTTCGAGGTGACCGATACCGGCATCGGCATCGCGCCGGAGCATCTCGAGCGGATCTTCAACGAATACGAGCAGGCCGAGAGCGGGCCGGCCCGGCGGTATGGCGGGACCGGCCTCGGGCTGGCAATCTCGCGGGCGATCGTCGAGCGGATGGGCAGCCGGATCGAAGTCGAGAGCAAGCCCGGGCGCGGTTCCTGCTTCGCCTTCGACCTCGACCTGCCGATCGCCGAACCGCCGAACCTGGCGCGACCGCTGGCCGGCCGGCGCATCCTGGTGGTCTCGCCCGGGCTGATCGATCCGGTCCAACTGTCCCGCCGGCTCGGCGATCTCGGCGCGGACGCCAGGCTGGCGGCCGATGCGACGGCCGCGCGCGCCGCCTTGGCCGAACCGGGCGGCGGCGGCTACGACGCCCTGCTGGTCGATCACCGGGCGGATTTCGATGCCGGCCGCCTGCTCGCCGCGCTCGGGCGCAACCGCCCGCCGGCCGCGGTCATCGTCGCGCCGGCCGACCGGACCGCGCTCGAACGGCTGAAGTCCGGCGGCTTCGGCGGCTGGCTGGTCAAGCCGGTGCGCCAGCGTTCGCTCGCCATGGTGGCGGCCGCGCTGGCGGAAGGCCGCGCCATCGCCAACGACGCGACCGACATCCGCGTTCCGGCAACCCGATCCGAGCGCGCCGGCACGGGCCCGCTGCGCATCCTGGTCGCCGACGACAACGCCATCAATGCGCTGCTGGCCCGGGCCCTGCTCGCCAGCCTCGGCCACGAGACGATCACGGTCTCCGACGGGGCGCTGGCGGTCGTGGCCGTCGCGGCGGCGGCCCGGGCCGGCATGCCGTTCGAGGCCATCCTGATGGACCTGCACATGCCGGGTCTCGACGGCTACGCGGCGATCCGCGCCATCCGGGCCGCCGAGACGGCGGCCGGCCGGCCGCGCGTCGCCATCCTGGCGGTCACCGCCGATACCGCGCCGGAGGTCGACCGCGATGTCCGCCAGGCGGGGGCCGACGCGCGCCTGATCAAGCCGGTCGAGCCGCAGACCCTGTCGGCCGTCCTGGATCAGATCGTGCCGGGACCGCGCGCATCGGGTTGATGAGCCGGCTGAATTGGTCGTTCGGCGGGGATGTGTTTCTGCGCGCTGTCATGATCCTGTCGACTGGGCATGCTTTCCTGGTGGGAGTACAAATCGCAGGGTCGCGATCGCATCGCCCGGTCAGTCCCGTTTCGTCGGGAACTGCCCCGGAGCGATCGGGAGCGCAGCGGCCGGATTGGGGAACACATGCCGACGCCTTCCAGAGTCACCGGTCTTGCCAAGGTTCCGGGTCTCGCGCTGGTCTCCAACATGATGCCGTTCCGGCATCTGCCCCGGGCCCAGATCAATGTGATGCCCGGCCTGCGCCTGAGGGCGCCGCTCGGGCCGCTGCCCGACGGCGGCGGCGATCCGGTCCTCGGCCGGATCGGTTCGCTCGAAGTGCGCCTCGCGCGCACCGTCGGCGAGGTCAAGCGGGCGCAGGAACTGCGCTACCGGGTCTTCTACGAGGAAATGGCCGCGATCGCCGATGCCCGCACCCTGATGACGCGGCGCGATTCCGATGCCTTCGATCCGATCTGCGACCATATCCTGGTGGTCGACCACGACGCCCAGGAGCCGCGCGCCTTCGGCCGCCGCGCGCCGCGCATCGTCGGCACCTATCGGCTCCTGCGGCAGGATGTTGCCGAGCGGCATGACGGTTTTTATACGGCAAACGAATTCGATCTGCGCGCGCTGCTCGACCGGCACCGGTCGAAGCGCTTCCTGGAACTCGGCCGCTCCTGCGTGCTGCCCGACTATCGCGGCAAGCGCACGGTCGAACTGCTCTGGCAGGGCGTCTGGGCCTATGTGCTGCGTCATCGCATCGACGTGATGATCGGCTGCGCCAGCTTCGAGGGCACCAACCCGCACCGCCTCGCCCTGCCGCTCGCCTTCCTGCACCACAAGGCGCGCGCCTCGCTCGACTGGCGCGTCCGCGCCCTGCCGGGCCGCTATGTCGAGATGAACCGCCTCGCGCCGGAAGCGCTCGATGCGCGCGCGGCCATCGCCGCCATGCCGCCGCTGATCAAGGGCTATCTCCGTCTCGGCGCCATGATCGGCGACGGCGCGGTGGTCGACCACCAGTTCGGCACCACCGATGTCTGCATGATCATGCCGGTCGAGACCATCTCGCCGCGCTACATCAACTATTACGGCGCCGATGCCGGCCGCCGGGCGGCCTGAACGGGAGGTCTTGCGCCGGGCGGCCTGAACGGAAGTTTCCCCGCAGGGCGGTCCGTTTGGGGCCCGCCGGCGGGATCGCGGGAACGATGACAGGTCCGGGAACCGGCATGGGCGGGCAGCCGCATTTTGCGCGGTACTCTCCGATTTGATCGTGGAAGTTGGTCGGCCCGTGAATGGGGGCTTGGCACCCATCGACAACCTCTGGTACGGTTTGCGGGGTTTCGGACGCCGCGTATTCGGTGCGCCCGGAGGGCGCGCCTTTCCGGAAGTGTGCATGGCCGGATCGTCCATCATCGGCTTCATCCGTCGGATTTTGTTCGGGGAAGATCCGGCGGAGCTGGGTTTTACCCCTGCGCAGATCGCGCGGAAGTCGAACACCGAAGCGCGACTTCGGGCGCAGGGTGTCACGATCAACCGCGGCCTGCCGTTTACGGAAGACGAAAGCGAAGTCGAACGCCGACCCTCGACAGAGGTGCTCGATCGAATCCTGGCGCTGTCCGCCGTGTCCTGGAAGGCGCTTGGTCGGGAGGGTCTTGGAGCGTTTGTCGAGACTTTCAGCGTTCGGGAGAAACTGTCCCCGCGCGAAGCCGCATATTTCGACGATCCGTCACCGAGCGAGCGCGACAAAATTCAGTTCTCATGGCGCTGCGAAGCCGCGCAGGAACTGCTCTGGGCACTGGGCGTCGATACCGGCCGATCGGCGTGGCCAGCCTCGCAAACCCATCCGCCGGCTGTCTTTTCCGCAGCGATCGACGCGGCGCAACGCTTATTGCCCGAGCCGCGGCCCTTGCCCGAGGTCCTCGATGCGCTGGACCTCATCTATCGTTGCCATTGGGCGGTGCGCAATGAGCAAGTGGCCGGCAACACCAAGATCGCGGACCTCGATGGCAGCGTCATCATGGAACGACATCATGCCCTGAATTGGCTGGTTCGGTATTCGGACGACGACTGGGACGACGTGCCCACCGACACGTAAAATCGTGTCCGGCGGCGCGCATGGCACCGGGTCCGTCACACGGCGTGGCCGGTTCACCCCTTGCGCAGCTTTGACTTCAGCCGGTAGAGCGCCTCGAGCGCCTCGCGCGGGGAGAGGTCGTCGGGGGCGAGGGCGGCGAGATCGGCCAGGGCCTCGGCGGCGCCGGGCGGCAGGGCCGGTTCGGCCGGCCTGGCGATGGGCTTCGGTTCCGGCGTCGGTTCGGCGGCCTTCGGCTTCAGGGCCGAGAACAGCGGCAGGTCGTCGATCAGGGTCAGGCCCGGCCGCTTGCGGTCGTGCTCCTCGAGCTGGCGCAGCACCAGACGGGCGCGCTCGATCACCGAGGCCGGCAGGCCGGCCAGCCGGGCGACCTGGATGCCGTAGGACCGGTCGGCCGCACCGGGCACGATCTCGTGCAGGAAGACCACGTCGCCCTTCCATTCGCGCACCCGCACGGTCGCGTTGACGATGCGCGGCAGGCGCTCGGCGAGCGCGGTCAGCTCGTGATAGTGGGTCGCGAACAAGGCGCGGCAGCGGTTGGCCGCGTTCAGATGCTCGATCGCCGCCCAGGCGATCGACAGCCCGTCGAAGGTGGCGGTGCCGCGGCCGATCTCGTCCAGGATGACCAGCGAGCGCCGGCCGGCCTGGTTGAGGATCGCGGCGGTCTCGACCATCTCGACCATGAAGGTCGACCGGCCGCGGGCGAGATCGTCGGCCGCGCCGACGCGGCTGAACAGGCGGTCGACCACGCCGATGCGCGCCTCCGCGGCCGGCACGAAGCCGCCGGCCTGGGCGAGGATCGCGATCAGCGCATTCTGGCGCAGCCAGGTCGACTTGCCGCCCATGTTCGGGCCGGTCAGGATGACCAGCCGGCCGTCGCCGTCGCGGGTGGTCGGCCCGAGTTCGCAGTCGTTGGCCACGAAGGCATCGCCGCCCTCGCGCCGCAAGGCCTGCTCGACGACCGGATGGCGCCCGCCGACGATGCGGAAATCGAGCCCGTCGCCGACGGTCGGGCGGGCATAGCCGTCCGTCCCGGCCAGATGGGCGAAGCCCTGGCTCACGTCCAGCACCGCCAGCGCCTCGGCGGCCCGGCGGATCGCCTCGCCCTCCTCGACGGTCTTCGCCGCGAGGAGGTCGAACACCTCGAGTTCCAGCCCGAGCGCGCGCTCGCCCGCCGAGGCGATGCGGGCTTCCAGATCGGACAGCTCGACGGTCGTGAAGCGAACCGCGTTGGCGAGCGTCTGCCGGTGGATGAAGCGCGCCGAAAGCGGCGGCGCCATCAGCTTCTCGGCATGGACCGCGGTGGTGTCGACGAAGAAGCCGAGCACGTTGTTGTGCCGGATCTTCAGCGAGCGGATGCCGGTTTCCGCCTGGTACTCGGCCTCCAGCCGGGCGATCAGGCGGCGCGAATCGGCGGAGAGCTCGCGGGATTCGTCGAGGGCGGCCGAATAGCCGGCACGGACGAAGCCGCCGTCGCGCTTCGACAGCGGCAATTCATCGGCGAGCGCCGAGGCGAGCAGGGCGGCGAGGTCGTGCGGCGCCTGGGCGAGCGCGTCGCGGGCCTCGGCCATCTCGTCGGGCAGCAGGGCGGCCGCGTCGAGCCGGGTCGCGATCGCCGCGACGGCGGCGAGGCCGGCCGCGATGGCGCCGAGATCGCGTGGCGAGCCGCGCTCCAGCGCCAGCCGGCCGAGCGGGCGGACCATGTCGGGCGCGCTCTGTAGCGCGGCCCGGAGTTCGGCGGCGAGCAGCGTGTCGTCAGCCAGCCAGGCGACCGAATCGAGCCGCCGCTCGATCTCGGCGACGACCGTCGACGGGCTCGACAGCCGCTCGACCAGCAGGCGCTGGCCGGCACCGGTGACGGTGCGGTCGATCGCGGCGATCAGGCTGCCGCGCCGGTCGCCGGAAAGGGTGCGGGTCAGTTCCAGATTGGCCCGGGTGGCGGCGTCGATCAGCATGACGCTCGCGCTGCCCTCGGCGGCCGGCACGTCGAGCCGGGCGCGGCGGCCGAGCTGGGTCTTTTCGACATAGGCGACGATCGCGGCGGCGGCGATCGTCTCGGCGCGCGAGAAGCTGCCGAAACCGTCGACGGTCGCGACCCCGAAATAGGCACCGAGCCGGTCGGCGGCCGTCGCCCCGTCGAACAAGGCCGCGGAGACCGGCGTCACGGCGGCGCGCTGCAGGCGCCAGACCGGCTTCAGGTCGTCGTCCTCGTAGAGCCGGTCGGCGACCAGGATCTCGGTCGGGTCGATGCGGGCGAGATCGGCGGCGAGGCGGTTGCGGTCGGTCTCGGCGAGGCGGAAGGCGCCGGTCGAGATGTCGGCCCAGGCGAGCCCGAAGCGGGCGTCCTCCTCGCTGCTGCCGCGGATGCGGGCGACGGCCAGCAGGTGGTTGGCGCGGCCTTCGTCGAGGAGGTTCTCCTCGGTGATCGTGCCGGGCGTGACCAGCCGCACGACATCGCGGCGCACCACCGCCTTGGCGCCGCGCTTGCGCGCCTCGGCCGGGTCCTCCAGCTGCTCGCAGACCGCCACGCGGAAGCCGAGCGCGATCAGCTTCTGCAGATACTCGTCGGCGCGCGAGACCGGCACGCCGCACATCGGGATGTCCTGGCCGAGATGCTTGCCGCGCTTGGTCAGCACGATGCCGAGCGCGCGCGACGCCTTGACGGCATCGTCGAAGAACAGCTCGTAGAAGTCGCCCATCCGGTAGAACAGGATGTAGTCCGGATTGGCCGCCTTGATCTCGATGAACTGCGCCATCGACGGCGTGACATGGCCGGCCTCGGCATCGCCGGAGGAGGCGGGGCTGCTGGCAGTGGCGAGGCCGCCGGGGGCAGGGGGAGCGGTGCCGGCGGCGTCCGGCGGGAAGGCGTCGTTCATGGCGCGACGCTAAAGCATGTCCGCGCGCGACGGAATGTTCCCCGTCGCGCGCTCACGCGTTTCTCCCCGGCCGTTTCGCCGGCCGAAGGCCCGATCAGGCCGCGGCGAGCTTGGCGGCGATGCGGGTGACGTGGGCGCCCTGGAAGCGCGCGCCGGCCAGTTCGGTCTCCGACGGCATGCGGCTGCCGTCGCCACCCGTGATGGTCGCCGCGCCATAGGGCGAGCCGCCGAGGATTTCGCCGAGGCCGGTCTGGGCACCGAACGAATAGGGCAGGCCGACGACCACCATGCCGTGATGCATCAGCGTCGGGATGAAGGTCAGGATGGTCGATTCCTGGCCGCCATGCTGGGTCGCGGTCGAGGTGAACACCGAGCCGACCTTGCCGATCAGCGCGCCCTTGGCCCAGAGCCCGCCGGTCTGGTCGAGGAAGTTGCGCATCTGCGCGGTCATGTTGCCGAAGCGGGTGCCGGTGCCGAAGATGATCGCGTCATATTCGGGCAGTTCGTCGACGGTGGCGATCGGCGCCGCCTGGTCGAGCTTGAAATAGGACTTCTCGGCGACCTCGCGCGGCACCAGTTCCGGAACGCGCTTGATGGTCGCTTCGCCGCCGGCCTCGCGCACGCCTTCGGCGACCGCGTTGGCCATGGTCTCGATATGGCCGTAGGAAGAATAGTAGAGCACCAGGACTTTGGTCATCGTTCGTCTCCGCCGGGGAGCGCACCCAACCGTTTCGGGGGCGTTCGGTCGGGCGGAACATGGCGCCACCGGGGGCGGGCGGAAAGCCCCCGGCGGCAAACTCATTGTTCATGCCGGTTGAACGGTGGACGCCCGGCTGCGGCGCCGCTCCCGGCATGGAATCGGCCGTCGCATGGTCGTCCTTTCCGGCGAGCCGAACCGGCAGTCCTGTTCACGATGCTGTCACCAGCCGGGCCGATCGGCGCCGATGGTCAGAATTCAGAAACAAAATCAACCGAATATCGGAGCCGGTCGCTGTTGCCGCGAAGCCATAGCGGCGTCGCTTCCCGAAATCGCCGCAATTCTGCGCGGATCGGGACCAACCCCTGTGGCGTTAAGGCTTGTGACTGAATTGCATGGACCGGAGGGGTTTGCCATGACCGACGTTTTCGAGACGGCCGCTGCGGGGCGCCGACCGTTCCTGGTGTCGCGCCGGATTTTCCTGGCCGGGCTGCCGCTGGCGCTGGCCGGATGCCAGACCGCGCGCCTGGAGCAGACGCCGCTCGAAATGCCGGCGGCCGTGCTGCCGCGGGTCGATCCCTATTACGCGGCCATGTACGGGCCGCTTGACGACGAACCCTTCCCGATCCCGGCGCTCGACGTGAGCAAGATCGAGCCGCGCTGGCTGCGCCAGCAGGTCGCCTTCGACGGCGCGGAGCGGGCCGGCACCGTGGTGGTCGATCCCGACCAGCGCCATCTCTATCTGGTCGGCGAGGGCGGCACGGCGATGCGCTACGGCATCGGCGTCGGCCGCGACGGCTTCGCCTGGAACGGCGAGGCGACCATCCGGCGCAAGGCCGCCTGGCCGACCTGGACGCCGCCGGCCGAAATGGTCAAGCGCGATCCGCGCGCCGCGCCCTATGCCAACGGCATGCCGGGCGGCCTCGACAATCCGCTCGGCGCGCGCGCCCTCTATCTCTATCAGGGCGATCGCGACACGCTCTACCGCATCCACGGCACCACCGAGCCGTGGAGCATCGGTCAGGCCGTGTCGTCGGGCTGCATCCGCCTGTTCAACCACGACATCATCGACCTGCACCGGCGCGTGCCGGTCGGCAGCCGGGTCGTGGTGCGGCCGAGCCGGATGGCCTGAACGAAGCCGCCCGTCCCCGGCGGGCGGCGATCAGAAGCCCGTCAGAAGCCGTCAGAAGCCCGTCAGAAGCTCGTCAGAAGCTCGGTGGCGTGCAGGCGGAGACCAGGATCAGGTCGCCGTCGCCGACATTGCGGAAGGCATGCGGGCGGCGGCTGTCGAACAGATAGGCATCGCCCGGGCCGAGCACGAAGCGCTCGCCGTCGACATCGAGCTGCATCAGGCCGCGGATCACGATGCCGGCCTCCTCGCCCTGATGGGTCAGCATGGTCTTGCCGGATTCCGCGCCCGGCCGGTAGCGCTCGTGCATCATCTGCAGCGTGCGGCCTGACAGGTCCGAGCCGACCTGCCGGTAGGAGACCGCGCCGCCGGCCAGTTCGGTCAGTTCCTCGGCGCGGAACACCACCTTCTCGCGCTCCGGCTCCTCGGCCGAGAAGAACTGCGCGATGCCCATGGGGAAGCCCGACAGCACCTGCTTCAGCGCCGCCACCGACGGGCTGACCCGGTTCGATTCGATCATCGAAACGGTCGCGTTGGAGACGCCGGCGCGCTTGGCCAGCGCGCGCTGCGAGAGGCCGTAGCGCGTGCGCAGGTCGCGCAGGCGCCGGCCGATGTCGATATCGCCGTCCGATCCGTTCATGCGTTCAATATACGGAACGGGCTGAACAGCGCCAAGCCGTGGACCGGGCTTCGCCGGTCCGGTACTGTTCGCGATCTCGATCATGCGGCCGGAACGGGGTTCCGGACGCGCGACTGTCATGGCGGGCGCCGGACGGATGGCGGCGCCGCGGGAGGTCCCGATGAACTATCAGCACCGCACCAACGATCTCGAAGCCTTCTGGATGCCCTTCTCGGCGAACCGCCAGTTCAAGAAGGCGCCGCGCATGCTCGTCTCGGCCGATCGGATGCACTATCGCACCGATGACGGCCGCAGCGTGCTCGACGGCACCGCGGGTCTCTGGTGCTGCAATGCCGGCCATAACCGGCCGAAGATCGTCGAGGCGATCCGCGCCCAGGCCGGCGAGCTCGACTATGCGCCGGCCTTCCAGATGGGCCACCCGAAGGTGTTCGAATTCGCCTCCAAGGTGGTCAATATCGCCCCCGAAGGCTTCGACCATGTCTTCTTCACCAATTCCGGCTCGGAATCGGTCGAGACCGCGCTGAAGATGGCGGTCGCCTATCATCGCGTGAAGGGCAACGGCTCCAAGTTCCGCCTGATCGGGCGCGAGCGCGGCTATCACGGGGTCAATTTCGGCGGCATCTCGGTCGGCGGCATCGTCTCCAACCGCAAGATGTTCGGCACGCTGCTGACCGGCGTCGACCATATCCGCCACACCCACGATCTCGCCCGCAACGCCTTCACGCGCGGCGAGCCCGAGCACGGCGCCGACCTCGCCGACGATCTGGAGCGTCTCGTCACCCTGCACGATGCCTCCACCATCGCGGCCGTGATCGTCGAGCCGGTCGCCGGCTCGACCGGCGTGCTGATCCCGCCGAAGGGCTACCTGCAGCGCCTGCGCGCGATCTGCGACAAGCACGACATCCTGCTGATCTTCGACGAAGTCATCACCGGCTTCGGCCGCCTCGGCACGCCCTTCGCGACCGACTATTTCGGCGTCTCGCCGGACATCATCGTCACCGCCAAGGGCATCACCAACGGCGTCATCCCGATGGGCGGCGTGTTCGTGAAGTCGAAGATCCACGACGCCTTCATGAACGGGCCGGAACACCTGATCGAGTTCTTCCACGGCTACACCTATTCGGGCAACCCGATCGCCTGCGCGGCCGGCCTCGGCACGCTGGAGACCTACAAGGAAGACGGCCTCCTGACCCGCGGCGCCGAACTCGCCCCCTACTGGGAGGACGCCCTGCAGTCGCTCAAGGGCCTGCCGCATGTCATCGACGTGCGCAACATCGGCCTGATCGGCGCCATCGAGCTGGAATCGATCCCAGGCGAGCCGACCAAGCGCGCCTTCTCGTGCTTCCTCGACGCCTTCGAGCGCGGCATCCTGATCCGCACCACCGGCGACATCATCGCCCTGTCGCCGCCCCTGATCATCTCCAAGGCCGAGATCGACCAGCTGATCGGCACCCTCGCCCAGGTCCTCAAGGACTCGATCTGACGATCCGGCCCCGCGAGAGGCCGATGTCGCAAGATCTCCCAACGGCTTCTTTCCTTCTCCTTCAAGGGGGCGAAGGGGAAGGAGCCGAGGGGGCGGGGTGGCCGGAAGTTGATTTCTCGAAATCTCTCAACGGCTTCCCCTTCGCCCCCTTGGGGGGGAGAAGGTGCCCGCAGGGCGGATGAGGGGGACGGGATCGCAACTGCCGCCGTCCTCACGGTTCCGCCTCGTTCCGCCTCGTTCCGCCTCGATCTGCCTCGGACCGGTGGTGCGGACTCCGCTGCGAAATCCTCCCCTCATCCGGCCTTCGGCCACCTTCTCCCCGGAGGGGCGAAGGGGAAGGAGCCGAGGGGCCGGGGGGTGGCGGGAGGTTGATTTCTCGAAATCTCTCAACAGCTTCCCCTTCGCCCCCTGGGGGGGAGAAGGTGCCCGCAGGGCGGATGAGGGGGACGGGATCGCAACCTCCGCCGTGCTCGCGGTCCCGCCTCGATCTGCCTTGGACCGGTGGCGCGGACTCCGCTGCGAAATCCTCCCCTCATCCGGCCTTCGGCCACCTTCTCCCCGGTGGGGCGAAGGGGAAGGGGCCGAGGGGTCGGGGGGATGGCGGGACGTCGAATTTCGAGATCTCTCAACGGCTTCCCCTTCGCCCCCTTGGGGGGGAGAAGGTGCCCGCAGGGCGGATGAGGGGGACGGGATCGCAACCGCCGCCGCCCTCGCGGTCCCGCCTCGATCCGCCTCGGACCGGTGGTGCGGAATGCGCTGCGAAATCCTCCCCTCATCCGGCCTTCGGCCACCTTCTCCCCGGAGGGGCGAAGGGGAAGGGGCCGAGGGGGCAGCGGGACGGCGGGAGGTTGATTTCTCGAGATCTCTCAACGGCTTCCCCTTCGCCCCCTTGGGGGGGAGAAGGTGCCCGCAGGGCGGATGAGGGGGATGGGATCGCAACTGCCGCCGTCCTCACGGTTCCGCCTCGTTCCGCCTCGTTCCGCCTCGGACCGGTGGTGCGGAATGCGCTGCGAAATCCTCCCCTCATCCGGCCTTCGGCCACCTTCTCCCCGGAGGGGCGAAGGGGAAGGAGCCGCGGGGGCGGGGGGATGGCGGGACGTCGAATTTCGAGATCTCTCAACGGCTTCCCCTTCTCCCCCGAGGGACGAAGGAGCCGAGGGGGCGGGGTGGCGACGGGAGGGGATCCCGATACGTCATCTTCCCTTCGCCCGCCCGGATGGCGGTGCGGCGCGCGCCTACCCGCCACGCTCCGTCACCGTCGCCCAGTCGAGGCCGAAGCGGGTGAGGTATTTGCGCAGGCGGTCGGCGTCGTTGGATGAGGCCTTGTCGAGGCGCGAGGCGGCGAAGAGGGTGCGGCCGGCGGCGCTGAGGCTCGGGCTCTCGCGGCAGATGCGGATCACCTCGGCGAGCTGGAAGCGGTCGAACGGGTCGATCCGGGCGAGCCGGTCGGCCTCGATGAGGCCGGCGAGCCGCGCCTCGGGGCCGTCGCGGCGCTGGCCGTGCCAGGTCGCCATCAGCCGGCCGATCTCCTCCTCGACCACCGCCTCGTCGATGCGGCCGCCCGGCGCGAGTGTGGCCATGCGGGTGATCGAGGCGCCGAGATCGCGGAAATTGGCCGACCACAGCGCATCCGCCGACAGCGCGAAGGCCATGTAGCGGGCGCGCGCCTGACGGTTGAAGGTGACGTTGACGCCCTCGCGCTCGGCGTGGCGCTTCAGTTCGAACTCGACATTCGGCTCGATGTCCTCGCGCCGGTCCTTCAGGCCGGGCAGGTCGAAGGTCCACAGGTTGAGCCGGGCGAGCAGGTCCTCGCGGAAGCGGCCGGCCGCGACGGCGGGGCCGAGATCGCGGTTGGTCCCGGCGATCAGCTGGAAGTCGCTCGCCGTCTCCCGATCGGCGCCGACGGGCAGGAAGCGCTTGTCCTCGATGGCGCGCAGGCACATGGCCTGTTCGTCGGGGCCGAGTTCGCCGATCTCGTCCAGGAACAGAATGCCGCCGTCGGCGCTCTTGAGGAGGCCGGCCCGCTCGGCGAGCGCGCCCGTGAAGGCGCCCTTGACGTGGCCGAACAGGGTCGACATGGCGCTGTCGCCGCGCAGGGTGGCGCAATTGACCTCGACGAACGGCCCGGCGACCTGCCGCCGCGTCTTCTTCAGATCGTAGATGCGCCGGGCAAGCTGCGACTTGCCGGCCCCGGTCGGCCCGGTCAGCAGCAGCGGCGCGCGCGAGCGCAGCGCCACCTGCTCGATCCGGTCGATCATCCGGTTGAAGGCCGGATTGCGGGTGGCGATGCCGGATTTCAGGAACGAGGTCGCCTCGACGGTCTCGGCCCGGAAGCGGCGCGCGATCCGGTCGTAGCGGGAGAGATCGAGATCCGTGATCGTGTAGCCGCCCGGCGCGCCGTCCTTCCAGCGCTTCGGCGGGGTCAGCTGTACGATCCGGCCCGGCACATAATGCGCCTCGGCGAGCAGGAACCAGCAAATCTGCGCCACATGGGTGCCGGTGGTGATGTTGACGAGGTAGTCCTCGGCCTCCGGATCGAACGGATAGGCGCGGCAATAATCGTGCAGCGCGGCGAAGACCTCCTCGAAATCCCAGGGGTCGGTCAGGTTCATCTCGACCTGACGGACCTCGGTCGTCGGCGAGATGGCGCGCATGTCGGCCGCCAGCGTATCGGCCAGATCCGAATGGCGCGCATCGCGCAGGAGTTCGTAGCGGTCGACCGGGAGGCTCGGATGGGCGCACATGGCGACCGTCGGCCGCCACTTGTCGAAGCGCCGGTCGGCGCGGCCGGCATCCAGCACGGTGCCGATGAAGCCCAGCACGACGCGGCGTTTCGAAGGCGATTCGGACATGGACGGGCTCCGCCTGAGGCGCGCGAGAGTAGTCCGTGGTGCCGGCCTGTCGAGACGGCCGAACGCCGGGGCGGGGGCGTCGGTGCTTCGGGCTGGCGCGCCGGCCGCAGGTGTCGTCCTGCGGGATTCGATTGACCGGGCCGAAGCCGGACGCCTATGCTTGCTGCGTCACGGTCCTTCGCGAGACGATCGCGCGGGCTAAGAGGGAATCCGGTGCGTCCGCTCAGGCGGGCAAGGCCGGAGCTGCCCCCGCAACTGTCGGCGGTGAGCCGGTGCTCCACCATGGTCACTGCATCGTCCGGGCAACCCGGGCGGTGCGGGAAGACGGGGCACCGGTGATGACCCGCGAGCCAGGAGACCTGCCGTGGCGCGAGAAGAACCAAGGTCCGGGCGGGGTGCACCGGCGGAGGCTTCGTCGACGCCACGCGTCCGCTTCCGGCGGATCTGCGTCCGCCGCCGCGCCGTCCGCCGCGCTCTCCGCCGCACCCGAGCGGAGGGCTCCATGACGGACATCGATCGCATTTCAGCCACCTGGCTTGCCGCATCGGAGCGGGCCGGACGTCGCAGACGCGGCGCTCGGACCGCAAGGCCGTTGCGGACCGCCGCGCCGTCGACGGCCGATACCGCCGCGGTGCTGCTCAGCCTCGCCGCCTCGGCGGAGAGCGAGACCGATTTGCGTCGTCTTGCCGCCGCCATGACGCCGGCCCTTGCGGAAGCGGACCTGACCGCCGCACTCGACGAAGCGGCCTGGCGCGTCGCCCGGCTGATCGATCTGTGCCTTGCCGACCCGTCGCGGCCGTCCGCATTCACGTGACGGCGGCGGCCGGCATCAGGGCAGGTTCTCGCGGAAGACCACCTCGGAGCGGGCCGGTTCGACGCCGTCCCCGGGCGGCCGGCCAGCGCGGATATTGGCGAAGATCGAGACGCAGTTCATCAGCGAACCGTGCGGGTTCTGCGTGATGACCGCGTCCATGGTGCCGTCGACGAGCAGTTCGCGCACCTCCGGCGTCAGGCCGTGGCCGATCAGCACCACGTCCTGGTCGCGCCGCGCCTCCTTCAGCGCCTTGGCGATGCCCTCCGGGCCGCCGCCGATGCAGTAGATGCCGGCCAGATCCGGGTGCCGGGCGAGCAGCATCCGGGTCTGACGGTAGTTCTTGGCCTGGTCGTCGTAGCCCTCGCGCAGGCCGACCACCTCGATCGCCGGATAGGCCTCCTGGAACATGTGCAGGAAGCCCATCTCGCGCTCGCCATGGGCGCGGTAGCTGAGACTGCCGGCGATCATCGCCACCTTGGCCGGGCGCGGGCCGATGAAGCGGGCCATCAGATAGGCGGCCGTGCGCCCGGCGGCGCGGTTGTCGAGCCCGACATAGGCGGCGCGGCGGGCAAGGCCGATGTCGGAGATCAGCGTCACGGTCGGCACGCCGCGGTCGGCCAGGGCGTTGACCGCCTCGCGCACCGCCGGATGGTCGATGGCCATGAAGACGACGCCGTCGACATCGCGGCCGAGCTCCTTCAGATGCCGGCCGAGCAGGTCGGGGTTGAAGCTCTCGATGAAGTCGACCCGCGCCCGCATGTTGAAGCCGGCGAGTTGGTCGGTCGCCCCGGTGATCAGCCGGCCGAGGCCGGCCAGGAAGCGGTTGGTGCCGGCGGGCAGCACGAAGGCCAGCCGCATCGGCTGCAGCGCCGCGGCGGGATCGGGCGGCAGTTCGACCGCATAGCCGATCTCCGCCGCCGCCCGCATCACCCGCTGCACCGTCGGCGCCCGGACCCCGGGCCGCCCGTTCAGGACGCGGTCGACGGTCGCCGTCGAGACGCCCGAGAGGCGCGCCACATCGGCGATGCGCGGCAGCCGGCTCTGGCGCGGCCGGCCCGGCGGCGAGGGTGAGTTGGGGGGCTCCGTCATCAAATATCCCATCAAAGTCCATCAAAAACGATGTTTGACGGATCATGCCATCAATTCTTATCGTGGAAGAGGATCAAGAACCATCAAAATCAATCATAACCTCGAGGAACGCGCCCATGGCCATCCTGACCCGCCGCACCCTTCTGAAGTCGCTGGCCGCCGCGCCGGCCGTCGTCGCTCTGGGCCGCCCGGGCATCGCCCGCGCCGCCGAGTTCGATCTGAAATACGGCAACAACCTGCCGGTCACGCATCCGCTCAACGTCCGCGCCCAGGAGGCCGTCGAGCGCATCGCCAAGGAGACCAATGGGCGGGTCCAGATCCAGATCTTCCCGAACAATCAGCTTGGTGGCGACACCGACATGCTCTCGCAGGTCCGCAGCGGCGGCATCACCTTCTTCACGCCGTCCGCCCTGGTCATCGCCACCCTGGTGCCGGCGGCCGCGATCAATGCGGTCGGCTTCGCCTTCGCCGATTACGACCAGGTCTGGGGCGCGATGGACGGCAAGGTCGGCGCCCAGGTCCGCGCCGAGATCGCCAAGGTCAACCTCTATGCCTTCGAGAAGATGTGGGACAACGGCTTCCGCCAGATGACCACCTCGGGCAAGCCGATCCAGACCGCCGCCGACATGGCCGGCCTCAAGATCCGCGTGCCGGTCAGCCCGCTGTCGATCTCGATGTTCAAGGGCCTCGGCGCGGCCCCGGCCAGCCTGCAATTCTCCGAGGTCTATTCGGCGCTGCAGACCAAGGTGGTCGACGCGCAGGAGAACCCGCTGCCGATCATCCAGGTGGCCAAGCTCTACGAGGTGCAGAAGGCCTGCGCGCTGTCGAACCACATCTGGGACGGCTTCTGGTTCATCGCCAACGGCCGCGCCTGGAAGGGCCTGCCGGAGGACCTGCAGAAGATCGTCGCCGGTGCGATCAACGATGCCGGCATGAAGCAGCGCGACGACATCCGCAAGCTCAACGCGACGCTGCAGGCCGATCTGGAAGCCAAGGGCCTCGCCTTCAACCGCACCAGCCCGGACAGCTTCCGCGCCAAGCTGCGCGAGGCCGGCTTCTACGCGGAATGGAAGGGCCGCTTCGGCGACGAGGCCTGGGGCCTCCTGGAAGGCGCGGTCGGCAAGCTCGCCTGACGCCGCCGCAGGGGTCCGATCGGGACGGATGCTACCCGTCCGTCTCGCGAACCCGCACCACCAACGCCTTGATCGCTCGCCATGCTCGAACCGAGTACGACGGATATGCACGCCGCCGCGCGCCCCGCCACCGCGGGCCCTTCCGACGTCGCCCTGACGGGCGCGCCGACCGGCCTTGCCGCGCTCGCGGCGCGGGCCGATCACGTCATCGGCACCGCCGTCGAGTGGGTCGCGGCCGCGATCGTGCTGGTCGAGATCGCCATCCTGGCGGCGGGCGTCACCGCCCGCTACCTGTTCCACACGCCGCTGGTCTGGTCGGACGAACTGGCCTCGATCCTGTTCCTGTGGCTCTCCATGCTGGGGGCCGTGGTGGCGCTCCGGCGCGGCGAGCACATGCGCATGACCGGGCTGGTCTCCCGGGTCTCGCCGGGCGCCCGGGCCTTCCTGGAGGCGCTGGCGCTGACCGCGTCGATCGTGTTCCTGCTGCTGATCTTCCACCACGCGCTCGACTACGCGCAGGAGGAGGGCTTCATCGTCACCCCGGCCTTGGAGATCAGCAACGCCTGGCGGGCGGCCGCGATCCCGACCGGCATCGCCCTGATGCTGGCGGCGGCGCTCGCGCGCTTCGTCCGGCTGCATGCGCGCGGCCCCGCGTTCGCCGCGATCCTGGTCGCCGCCGGCCTGGTCGCGCTGTTCTGGTGGGCCGGGCCGATGCTGAAGCCGCTCGGCAAGCTCAACCTGGTGATCTTCTTCGTCGGCGTCGTCGCCACCAACGTCTTCGCCGGCGTGCCGATCGCCTTTTCCTTCGCGCTCGCCACCTTCGGCTATCTGGCGCTGACCACCTCGACACCGCTCCTGGTCATGGTCGGCCGGCTCGACGAGGGCATGAGCCATCTGATCCTGCTGGCCGTGCCGCTGTTCGTCTTCCTCGGCCTCCTGATCGAGATGACCGGCATGGCGGCCGCCATGATCCGCTTCCTGGCCAGCCTGCTCGGCCATGTCCGCGGCGGTCTCTCCTATGTGCTGATCGGGGCGATGTATCTGGTCTCCGGCATTTCCGGATCGAAGATCGCCGACATGGCCGCGATCGCCCCGGTGCTGTTCCCGGAGATGAAGGCGCGCGGCGCCAAGCCGGGCGATCTGGTCGCGCTGCTCTCCGCCACCGGTGCGCAAACCGAGACCATCCCGCCCTCGATCGTGCTGATCACCATCGGGTCGGTCACCGGCGTGTCGATCGCGGCGCTGTTCACCGGCGGCATGCTGCCGGCGGTGGTGCTCGGCCTCGCCCTGTGCGCGGTCGTCTGGCGCCGCTACCGGCACGAGGACTTGAGTCATGTCGTGCGGGTGCCGGCGCCCGAGATCCTGAAGCTCGCGCTGGTCGCCCTGCCGGCGATCGCGCTGCCCTTCGTCATCCGCGCCGCGGTCGTCGAGGGCGTCGCCACCGCCACCGAGGTCTCGACCATCGGCATCGCCTATTCGGTGGTGATGGGGCTCGTCGTCTATCGCCGCTTCGACTGGCGCCGGATCGGCCCGATGCTGATCGAGACCGCCTCGCTGACCGGCGCCATCATCTTCATCGTCGGCTGCGCCACCGCGATGGCCTGGGGGCTGACCCAGTCCGGCTTCTCGCAGGACCTCGGGCGCATCATGGCCGCATTGCCGGGCGGCGCCTGGGGCTTCCTGGCCGTCTCGATCGTCGCCTTCGTGATCCTCGGCAGCGTGCTCGAGGGCATCCCGGCGATCGTCCTGTTCGGCCCGCTGCTCTTTCCGATCGCCCGCCAGGTCGGCGTGCACGAGGTCCACTACGCCATGGTGGTCATCCTGGCCATGGGCATCGGCCTGTTCGCCCCGCCTTTCGGCGTCGGCTACTACGGCGCCTGCGCGATCTCCAAGGTCAATCCGGACGAAGGCCTCCGGCATATCGGCGGCTACATGCTGGCCCTGATCCTCGGCCTCCTGGTCGTCGCCGCCGTGCCGTGGCTGTCGACCGGCTTCCTGAAATTCTGATCCGCTCCCCCTCGGCTCCCTCTTTGGAAGGCATCTCCCGATGAGTCGCTTCTTCGGCCATATCCGCCAGGCCGGCTATGTCGTGCCGGATATCGAAAAGGCCATGGACTACTGGAGCCGCGTGCTCGGCGTCGGCCCGTTCTTCTACAATCCGAAGGTTCCGATCCGGAACTACCAGTATCGCGGCGTCGCCTACGAGCCGCACAACTCGGTCGCGCTGGCCAATTCCGGTCCGCTGCAGATCGAGCTGATCCAGTGCCGCAACGACGTGCCGTCGATGTATCGCGACTTCCGCGACGCCGGCCATACCGGCCTGCAGCATGTCGCCTACTGGACCTCCGACTACGACGCCGACCTCGACCGGCTGACCGCACAGGGCTTCAAGGCGGTGATGAGCGGCGAGGTCGGCGAGCGCGGCCGTTTCGTCTATTTCGATACCGAGTATCATCCGGGCACGGTGATCGAACTGTCGGAGGTCGCCGGGCCGAAGGGCGAGATGTTCCGCCTGATCCGCGAGGCTTCCGAGGGCTGGGACGGCAGCGATCCGGTGCGGCCCTTCCCCGATCTGTCCAAGCTCTGAGGACGCCGCCCGTGCCGCAAGCATCCGAGCGCTACGAGGCGCGCTACCTGATCGAGACGCCGCTCGATCCCGAGGCGGTTGCCGGGATCATGGCCGGCGAGCAGAGCTGCGGCACCTTCATCCGCGTGCAAGGCGAGACCGATGCGCTGCGCGACCGGGCCCGCGCGGCGATCATCGGCGTCGAGGAGCTCGAACCGGCCGCGGCGCCGAGCCTGCCCAACGCCTGGCTCGACCGCAAGGCGATCGGCGGCCCCTGGCGCCGGGCGCGGGTGACCTTGTCCTTTCCGGTCGCCAATGTCGGCGCCAACCTGGCGACCCTCGCCGCAACGGTCGCCGGTAATCTCTACGATCTCGGCGAGGTGACCGGGCTCCGCCTGGAGAGTCTCCGCCTGCCCTGGTCGTTCCGGCGCCGCTTTCCGCTGCCGGCGCAGGGCATTGCCGGCACCCGGCGGCTGACCGGCGTGCCAGCGGGCGTGATGGTCGGTTCGATCATCAAACCCAATGTCGGATTGAGCGCCGCGGAAACCGGTGCCCTGGTCGGGCAGCTCTGCGCGGCCGGGCTCGATTTCATCAAGGACGACGAGATCGCCGCCGATCCCGATCACGCGCCGCTTGCCGAGCGCATTCCGGCCGTCATGGCCGCCGTGCGGCGCCATCGGGATCGGACCGGCAAGGCCGTGATGGTCGCCTTCAACATCACCGACGAGACCGACGCCATGCGCCGGCATGCCGACCTGGTCGCCCGCGAGGAGGGCACCTGCGTGATGGCGAGCCTCAACTGGTGCGGCTTCTCGGCGATCGAAACCCTGCGCCGCTCGACCGATCTGGTCATCCACGGCCACCGCAACGGCTATGGCGCCATCTCGCGCCATCCCATGCTCGGCATCTCGTTCCAGGCCTACCAGACGCTGTGGCGGCTGGCCGGCGTCGATCACATGCATGTCCACGGCCTGCAGGGCAAGTTCGCCCAGGAGGACGCGGAGGTCGTCGCCTCGGCGCGCGATTGCGCGGCGCCGCTGACCGACGGCACCGACGATCGCGTCCTGCCGGCCTTCTCGTCCGGCCAATGGGCCGGCACGGCACCGGCGACCCACGCGGCGGTCGGCCATACCGACCTCCTGTTCATGGCCGGCGGCGGCATCATGGCCCATCCGGACGGCCCGGCGGCGGGCGTTGCCAGCATCCGGCAGGCCTGGGCGGCGGTCGCGGCCGGCCGGCCGCTCGATGTGGCCGCCCGTGAGCATGCCGAACTGGCCCGTGCGCTGGCCTTCTTCGGCGGAGCCCGCGGATGATGGCGGGGCGGTGGGCGACGAAGGCCCCGCGCGTCGGCTGGTACGGCGACGATTTCACCGGCGCCAGCGACACGCTGGCGACCTGGGCCGAACGCGGCTTCCGGGCCGTCCTGCTGACCCGCATCCCCGAGGCCGCACGGCTCGCCGCGCTCGGCCCGCTCGACGCGGTCGGTCTGGCCGGCGCGACCCGGTCGCTCGATCCGGCCGCGATGGCGCGCGAACTCGACCCCGCCGGCCGCTTCTTCGCCGGTCTCGGCGTCGACCTGCTGCATTACAAATGCTGCTCGACCTTCGACAGCGCGCCGCAGGTCGGCAGCATCGGCGCCGCGGTGGCGGCGCTACGCCCGCATTTTCCGCATCCGACCCTGCCGATCGTCGGCGGACAGCCGAATCTCGGCCGCTACTGCCTGTTCGGCCAGCTTTTCGCGACCGCCGGGGCGGGCGGCGAGGCCTACCGGATCGACCGGCACCCGACCATGAGCCGGCATCCGGTCACGCCGATGGACGAAGCCGACCTGCGCCTGCATCTCGCCCGCCAGGGTCTGGGAGATCTCGGTCTGGTCGACTACCCGACCTACGCGCTGCCGCCCGCCGAGGCGACCGCCAGGGTCGCGGCGCTTGCGGCGACGCATCCGGGCCTGCTGTTCGACGTTTCGCGCGAGCAGGATCTCGCCATCATCGGCGAATGGCTGTGGACCTGGGCCGAACGGGCGCCGCTGGTCGCCGTCGGCGCCAGCAGCGTCGCCCGCGCGCTCGCCGCCGCCTGGCCGGCAACGCGGGCCGGAACCCCCGCGGTGCCGATGTCCGGCCCATCCATGCCCAGCCGGCCCATGCCCGGCCCATCCATGCCCGGCCCATCTGCGGCCGCGGGACCTGTCTTCGTGCTGGTCGGCAGCCTGTCGCCGGTCACCCGGGCGCAGATGGCGCAGGCGACGCGCTACGAGACCGTCGCGCTGGATGTGGCCCGGCTCATCGCCGAGGACGCCTATCGCGACGCACAGGCCGTCCGCATCGCGGAAGGCCTCGCCGCCGGCCGTCCCATGCTCGCCGCAACCGGTCTGCCCGGCGCCGAAGCCGTCGAGGCGGGCGCGGGAGCGGCCGGAGCCGGCGCGGGGGCTGCCAAGGCGGGTGCCGACCCGCAGCCCCGGTTCGGGACGCTTCAGGTCGCCGAGGCCACCGCGCGCCTCGCAGCGGCGGTCCTGAGCCGCATTCGGCCCGCCCGCACCTGCATCGCTGGCGGCGACACGTCGAGCCTCGCCATCCAGGCGCTCGGGCTCTGGGGCCTCTCGCATATCGCCACGCTCGGACCCGGCGCCGCCCTCTGCCGCACCCATGCCGACCGGGCCGCCATGGACGGTCTGGAGATCATGCTCAAGGGCGGTCAGATGGGCCAGCCGACCCTGTTCGACGACCTCGTGGTCGGGCTCTGACATCCGCGTCCCGCCCATGTCGGATCGAATGGACCACGCAATCGAAGCGTGATTGGCTCAGAAGCACGGGTCGGATGGTTCCATCCGCTTCGATCGAACCACGAGCCGGCGGCCGAACCCGCTGCCGCGCGCCATCGCCCCGCTCGCTGTCGCCCCACCCGATATCGAACGTCCGGCACAGGCCCCGCCATCGCCGCGGGCGATCGCCGTTGCCGCCGCGGCGGGTGGCGATGGCCGAGCCGTGGGGTCGGCCAAGCCATGCCGTCCCTACAGCAGGACGTAGCTGACGATCATGCCGAAGACGGTCCCGGCCATGCCGGCACCCAGCACATAGTACATCGGCCGCACGTCGACGGCCTGCCGTTCCCGTGGCTCGGAAACACGTGCCAGTTTGGCTCCGGTCGACTCCAGGTGCTGCCCGGATATCGAATTCTCGTCGGACTCGGGCGTGGGAGCAGGGGCGCGCATCGCGGCCGGCGCCGATGACTCCGGGCTGTAGATGGGCTCCGGGACGGGATGTGGGACCGAACGGGGATCGGGGAGCGGTGTCATGGCTGCCTCCTGGGTTGTGGGCGGAAAAGGTCGCGGGATCGCGATCGCGGCGAACGGACCGTGCGTGCCTCGCGGGGCCTCCGGCGAAAGCCGTCCGGATGAGACCGGTCGGGCGGACCGAAGGCCGTCATCGGCGACCGGCCCGGCACGGCGGGATGCCGCGATGGACGAGGGACTCAGACGCCCTTGGGGCCTTGCGCATCGCGCGGATACGGCTTTTCGGCCTCCGGGCGGTCCGGCATGGGGTCTTCGCGGCGTTCGTCGGGAGCGCCGGGCTGCCCGGCGATGGGTGGCGTCTGGTAGCCGGGACTGTTCGCCGATTGGGGCTTTCGCTCCAACCCGCTTTCAGGACTTCCCGAGCGACGTTTGCTTGCTGATGTCATGCATCATCCTGTCTGCGAGCGATGTTTTTGCGAGAGCGCTGACATCCCAACGCGACACCGACCGAACAGGTTCCCCGTACACAGAATGCCGAGACGCGAATGATTGATGGGCAATTGAAAGGACAAGCTTGAGATCTTGCTCTCGATCACCGTGAACTGGACAAGCCGGCCCCGACGGCGTTTTCACCGTCGGGATCGATGCCGTTCCGGACGGCCGTCGCCGGGCGGCATCCCGCGGCGCCGGAGGCGACGTCGCCGGAACGGCCGCTCGGGCCGGCCAGCCCGCCGCGTGCCGATATCGCCGAAGACCAAGGGGTGGCGGATTGCGGCCCGCGCCGCGTCGTCCCGGAACGGCTTGGCGACCAGGACGCCCGGCTCGGGATGTGCTGTCCGGTCAGCCGCGATTCGCGACAGGCGCGGCGAAGATCACCGGGACCTCGAAGCGTTCGAGAATTTCGATGGCAGCCTCGAACCCGCAACGGCCGTCGGAGAGCTGCCATGCCGGTCTGCACCGAGTCCGGGCCGCTCGGCCCTGTCGATCGCGCCCCGCTGGCTTGGACGGCGCTCTGCCGGCGTGGGCGGTGCCCGGAGGGCTTGGGCGGGGCCTTCCGGGCGTGGGCGGTGCCACGCGGGCTTGGGAGGCGCCCCGATGGCGCTGCCGAAGGCGGCGCTCGGCCCGAGCCTCGGCTTCCATCGTCACCGATCGGTTTCGGCCGCCGCTTCGAATTCCTTCCCGGCCGCCGAAAACACGAAAGCCGCCCCATGGGCGGCTTGTGCAAGCGGTCGATTGTCTTGAGAATTGGTGGAGCCAAGGGGAGTCGAACCCCTGACCTCTTGAATGCCATTCAAGCGCTCTCCCAACTGAGCTATGGCCCCACATTCTCGAACCGGGTCTTGGGTGGGCCCGGCTGACGGCGCGGTGTGTAAGCCGAAGCTCGCCGTCGATCAAGAGGTTATTTCACTTTGCCGGAATTTCTCCGGCAAGGAAGTCGTTGCGAAGGGCGATTTCGAACCCGATCCGGCCCGGACGCCGGTCTTCGAAGCGTCGGAACGGCCCGGAATGCCTCGGTTTTGGCCGCTGCAGTCGGGCACCGCCTGCGGTGTCCGGAGTTTTCCACAGGCTTCCCGGCTGCCTCGCCGGGACCGCGCCATCGGAACCGTGCCATCGGAACCGTGCCATCGGAACCGTGCGCCATCGCGAACTCGCGTCATCACGTCCGGGCGCGATCCGTCGTCCGTCTCCGCCCGCGGTCCCGCAGGAGCGGCCCGCGCGACCGGCAGGGTCATGGCCGACCCGGCAAATCCGGCGGGCCGGCAGCCGCGGTCGGCAGGGCGGAGCCGACGCCCCGCCCGGGCCGCCTCAGCGCTCTTCGTCCTCGCCGGCGACATCGATGTCGATGCCGTCGATCTCGTCGTCCTCCTCGGCTTCGAGGAAGGTATCGTCCTCGTCGTCGGGGATGTCGGCGATCTCTTCGTCCTCGATGCCGGGCACCGCCTCGTCCGCGTTCTCGTCCGCCTCCGCTTCTTCCAGCGGCACGAATTCGATCGGAGCGGCCTCGTCGACCTCTTCCTCAGCCTCTTCGACGGCCGGAGCCGCCTTGGCGCGCGACACGACGGCCGCCACCGTGAACAGGGTGCCGCATTTCGGGCAGAGGATCGGATCGCGGTTCAGGTCGTAGTATTTGGTGCCGCAGTTCGGGCAGAGCCGCTTGGTTCCGAGCTCGGGTTTGGCCACGGATCGTCTCTCCGGGATGTCGGGTGGTCAAAAGGAAATCACGGCATAGTCGCTGGCAGGCGCCCTGTCAAAACGGAAATGCGCGGAAATCCGCGGCCGGGATCGGCGATGCCGAATGCCGCGTGCAAACTCCGCCGAGGCTGCCGGCATGTCCGGACCCCGGTCCTGGCGGCGCCGGCCGGGCGACGTCCGCCGCGCCCGCCTGCCGCAGCGTCGGGCCGGTGTGCCTGTGCAGCGGGCGGATGACGGGGCGGGGCCGGCATGGTAGGACGGCGCCCGATCCCGACGACCCACGCGCCCTTCCGGAGCCGACCATGGCCCATGCTTCTGCCGGCACGCCTCTTTCCGCCCTGGCCTCCGGCCCGCTGACCGGCCGCATCCGCGTCCCCGGCGACAAGTCGATCTCGCATCGCTCGCTGATGTTCGGCGCCGTCACGGTCGGCGAGACGCGCATCGAGGGCCTGCTGGAGGCCGAGGACGTGCTCGGCACGGCCGCCGCGATGCGGGCGCTCGGCGCCACGGTGACGCGCGACGGCGAGGGCCTCTGGCGCGTCTCCGGGCTCGGCGTCGGCGGCCTGCTGGAACCGGAATCCGTGCTCGATTTCGGCAATGCCGGCACCGGCTCGCGGCTGACCATGGGCCTTGTCGGCGGCCATGCCGTGGCGGCCACCTTCGTCGGCGACGCCTCGCTGTCGCGCCGGCCGATGGGCCGCGTGCTCGACCCGCTGCGCCGGATGGGCGTCGAGGTGATCGCCCGCAAGGGCGACCGTCTGCCGCTGACCCTGCGCGGCCCCGACACGGTCATCCCGATCGAATACCGCGTCCCCGTGCCGTCCGCGCAGGTGAAGTCCGCGGTGCTGCTGTGCGGCCTCAATTCGCCCGGCGTGACGACCGTGATCGAGCCTGTCGCCACCCGCGACCATACCGAGCGGATGCTGGTCGGCTTCGGCGCGGCGCTGGAGGTGACGGCCGGACCGGCCGGCGAACGCGTCATCCGCCTGCAGGGCCGTCCGAGCCTGAAGCCGCAGGCGATCACGGTGCCGGGCGATCCGTCCTCGGCCGCCTTCGCGATCGTCGCTGGCCTGATCGTGCCGGGGTCGGATGTCACGGTCGAGAACGTGCTGCTCAATCCGCTGCGCACCGGCCTGTTCACCACGCTCCTGGAGATGGGCGCCGACCTGACCATCGAGAACGAGCGCGTCACCGGTGGCGAGCGCATCGGCGACGTGCATGTCCGGTCGAGCCGGCTCAAGGGCGTCGCCGTGCCGCCGGAGCGGGCGCCGTCGATGATCGACGAATATCCGATCCTGTCGGTCGCGGCGGCCTTCGCGGAGGGCGACACCTTCATGGACGGGCTCGAGGAGCTGCGCGTCAAGGAGAGCGACCGGCTGTCCGCCGTCGCCCACGGGCTCGCCGCCAACGGCGTCCCGGTCGAGGAGGGCGAGACCAGCCTCAAGGTGATCGGCGGCACCCGCCGGATCGGCGGCGGCACCGTGCCGACCCATCTCGACCATCGCATCGCCATGTCGTTCCTGGTCATGGGGCTGGCCGGGCAGGCGCCGGTCACGGTCGACGACACCGCCACGATCGCGACCAGCTTCCCGTCCTTCCTCGGCCTGATGACCGGTCTCGGCGCCCGCTTCGAGGCACCGCAGAGCGCGGACTGAACGCCAGGCGTCCGGCATTGCCCGTCCGCACCGTGCCGGACTGTCGGCGGCGCCGTACCGGCAGCGTCCTCGGGAGATACAGTCTGGGGAGGCGGGCCGTCGCCGGCGACGGTGCGGCGGCCCGGCCCCATCGGGAAGGGAGGCCGCATGTTCGACCCGGATGAACTGGAGCGCTATGCCCGCCACATCGTGCTGCGCGAACTGGGCGGGCCGGGCCAGCAGAAGCTGAAGGCGGCGCGCATCCTGGTGATCGGCGCCGGCGGGCTCGGCGCGCCGGTGCTGCTCTATCTGGCGGCCGCAGGCGTCGGCACGCTCGGCATCGTCGACGACGACGCGGTCTCGCTCTCCAACCTGCAGCGCCAGGTGATCCACGCCACGCCGGATGTCGGGCGGCCGAAGGTCGAGAGCGCCGCCGCGGCGATCGGGCGCATCAACCCGCATGTCCGGGTCGAGTCCCATGCGGTCCGGCTCGATGCCGGCAATGCGCCGGCGCTGGTCGCGGCCTATGACGTGGTGGTCGACGGCTCCGACAATTTCGCCACCCGCTACCTGGTCTCCGACACCTGCTTCCGGGCCGGCCGGCCGCTGGTGACCGCCGCCGTCTCCGAATATGACGGCTCGCTCACCACGCTGATGCCGCATCGGGCCGGACCCGACGGGCGGCCGAACCCGACCTATCGCTGCCTGTTCCCGGAACCGCCGCCGGAGGGCCTGGTGCCGTCCTGCGCGGTCGCCGGTATCCTCGGTGCCCTGACCGGCACGATGGGGTCGCTGCAGGCCCTGGAGGCGATCAAGATCGTCGCCGGCATCGGCGAGCCGCTGATCGGCCGGCTCCTGATGTTCGATGCCCGCGCCCTGCGCTTCGAGACGGTGCGCTACCGCTGGGACCCGGACAATCCGCTCAACGGCACCGGCCGCTGAGGCGCCCGGTCCAGACATCCCGGTCCAGGCGCCCCAATCTAGGCGCCTCAGTTAAGGCGTTCCGGACCGGGCCGTCGTGCCGGCGGTTCGGGCCGGTCACATGCCGCGCACGGCCGGACGCAGGCGGGCGCTCTCGATATCCTTGACGCGGGCGCGGAACGGGCTCGCCCGGTAGACGCCGAGGATGCGGGCGGAGGCGAAGAAGGACAGTTCCTCCAGCGCACGGCCGAGGTCGATCTCGTCCGGATGGCCTTCCACGTCGGCCAGGAACTGGGTCGCCGTGAAGGTGCCGCCGACCATGTAGCTTTCCAGCCGGGTCATGTTGATGCCGTTGGTGGCGAAGCCGCCGAGCGCCTTGTAGAGCGCTGCCGGCACGTTGCGCACCTCGAACACGAAGGTGGTCATGATCGGCCCGACGCCCGGCGCGGCGCGCAGATCTTCCGGCGACAGGATGATGAAGCGGGTCGTGTTGTGCTGGTCGTCCTCGATATCCGCCTTGAGGATGTCGAGGCCGTAGATCTCGGCGGCGAGCCGCGACGAGATGGCGGCGCGGGTCGGGTCGCCGGCATCGGCGATCTGGCGGGCCGAACCGGCCGTGTCGGCGCCGACGACGGCGGCGAGCCCGAGCTGGCGCAGGCTCTGACGGCATTGGCCGAGCGCCTGCGGGTGGCTCTGGGCGGAGACGATCGCGTCGAGGCGGGCGCCCTTCAGGCCGACCAGCTGATGGCGGATCGGCAGGAAATACTCGCCGATGATGTGCAGCGCCGACTGCGGCAGCAGATGATGGATGTCGGCGACGCGGCCGGCGATCGAATTCTCGACCGGAATCATGCCGAGGTCCGCCGAGCCAGACTGGATCGCCGCGAAGCAGTCCTCGAAGGTCTGGCACGGCACCGCCTCGTAGTCGGGATAGACCTCGCGGCAGGCGATGTGCGAGTTGGCGCCGGGCTCACCCTGGAAAACGATCTTCTTGCGGCCGGTCATCGGCGTATCCTTCGGAAGGCTGCGAAGCGGGATGCGGAAAGCGGCAGGATCAGCGCGACAGGAGCGCGCGGGCCTTGTGCAGGTCTTCGGGCGTGTCGACGCCGAGCGGGACGGTGTTGACGATGCCGACATCGATCCGCATGCCGGCCTCCAGCGCGCGCAACTGCTCCAGCTTCTCGCGCTTCTCGAGCGGGGAGGGCGGCAGCGTCACGAAGCGTTCGAGCGCCGTGCGGCGATAGGCATAGAGGCCGATATGGTGATAGAGCGGCCCGGGGCCGGTCGGAGCGGTGGCGCGGGTGAAGTAGAGCGCGCGCAGGCGATCCGGCCCGATCGGCGTGCCGACGGCCTTGACCACGTTCGGATTGGTCTTCTCCTCCTCGACCGTGATCTCCGCCGCGATGGTGGCGATGTCCACCGCCGGATCGTCGAGCGGCGCGAAGGCGGCCTTGACGGCGGCGGCCTCGATGGTCGGCAGGTCGCCCTGCACGTTGACCACCACGTCGAACCGCCCGTCCGGATCGTAGCGGTTCAGCGCCTCGAAGATGCGGTCGGAGCCGGAGGGATGGTTGGGGTCGGTCAGCACGGCCTCGCCGCCGGCCGCGATCACCACGTCGGCGATGCGCTGGTCGTCGCACGCGATCACGACCGGGCCGATGCCGGCCTCGACGCCGCGCCGCCAGACATGCACGATCATCGGCGTGCCGAGAATGTCGGCGAGCGGCTTGCCGGGCAGCCGCGTGGCGGTCATGCGGGAGGGGATCAGGACGACGGCGCGGTCGGACATGACGGGTCGCTTTCGGCGCAGAACGGTTAGACGGAAGTGTCGCTGGGTCTGGACCCGCGGCCGCTTTATACGTATGGACAGGCCTGCGGGAAAGCTTGTAGTTTCCGCCCGCCTTGGAACCCCGGGCTGCCCCGGCGGTGCCCGCCTGTGCGCGCCCGCCTCCCCAAGGGCGACCCTCAAGATCCCGACCGGATGACCGGAGCTTCGATCCGATGGATTCCTTCGAGTTTAACAAGATCGCCGGCGCCGTGCTGGGCACCTGCCTGTTCACCCTGGGCCTCGGCGTGCTCTCCGAAATCATTTTCCACTCGCCGGCTCCGGCCAAGCCGGGCTTCGAAGTGGCGACCGCCGAGGCGTCCGGCGGCAGTGCCGGCGGCGGACAGGCCGAAAGCGCGGCCGTGGCCGCCACGCCGATCGCCGAACGGCTGAAGACCGCGACTGCGGACGACGGCAAGAAGGTGTTCGGCAAGTGCAGCTCCTGCCACAACCCCGACAAGGGCGGCAAGAACGGGACCGGCCCGAATCTCTGGGGCGTCGTCGGCGGGCCGCTCGGCCATGCCGAGGGCTTCGCCTATTCGGCCGGCATCAAGGAAGGCGCCGCGGCGGGCCAGAAATGGGACTTCGCCCATCTGGACGAGTTCCTGGCCAATCCGGCCGGCGTCGTGAAGGGCACCAAGATGAGCTTCAAGGGCCTGCCCAAGCCGGAAGAGCGCGCCGCCGTGATCGCCTATCTGCGCTCGCTGTCGGACAATCCGGTGCCGCTGCCCTGAGCCGGCGGCCCCCGGGCCCCGGAATGGATGTCAAAGGCCGGCCGTCGCGCCGGCCTTTTCGTATCTGCGCCCTTCGAAGCGCCGGGTTTCGCGCTGCCGCCGATACCGGCAGGCTGCGAAAATTCGTCATAATGTCGTGACCCCATGTGGAAACGGTGCCGGGGCGACTAATATCCCGCATCATCCCGCGGTGTCGCACCGGCGCCGCGGTCCTGCCCTGACCGAACGGAGTGCCCGTCGCCGATGCGCCAGTCGAAGATCGCCGCAGGTTTCGCCGCCCCCGTTTCCGCCGCTTCGGTCCGTCACCCGCGGTCCCCAGTGGCCGCCCTGCGGGCCAGGGTGACCGCCCTGCGGTCCAGGGTGACCGCCCTGCGTGTTATGGTTTTCGGCGCCGTTCTGGCGACCGGCCTGGCCTCGGCACCCGGCCTGCGCGCCGAGGAGCCGCAATGGCGGCACGGCCTGTCGCTGATGGGCAGCGTCAAATATCCGGCCGATTTCAAGCATTTCGACTATGTCAACCCGAAGGCGCCGCGCGGCGGGGTGCTGCGCATGAGCGCGGAGGGCACCTTCGACAGCTTCAACGCCATCCTGCCGAAGGGCAGTGCCGCGGCCGGGATCGGTCTCCTCTACGACAGCCTGATGGCCTCCGCCTATGACGAGATCTCGACCGAATACGGCCAGATCGCCGAGGCGGTGAAGTATCCGGACGATTTCGCCTGGGCGGCCTATCGTCTGCGCGCCGGCGCGAAGTGGCATGACGGCACGCCGATCACGCCGGAAGACGTGGTCTGGAGCCTGGAAAAGCTGAAGGACCTGTCGCCCCAGCAGGCCTTCTATTATCGCAGCGTGGTCAAAGCCGAAGTCACCGGCGAGCGCGAGGTCACCTTCCGGTTCGACCAGACCGGCAACCGCGAGCTGCCGCAGATTGTCGGTCAGTTGACGGTGCTGCCGAAGCACTGGTGGGAGGGAACCGGCCCCGACGGCCAGAAGCGCGACATCGGCAAGACCACCCTGGAACCGCCGCTCGGCAGCGGCGCCTACAAGATCAAGTCCTTCGATCCCGGCAAGCGCGTCGTCTACGAGCGGGTCAAGGACTATTGGGCCGACACCCTGCCGGTCAATGTCGGCCAGAACAATTTCGATGAGATTCGCTACGACTACTATCGCGACGACACGGTCGAACTGGAGGCCTTCAAGGGCGATCAGTTCGACGTGCGCTTCGAGAGCTGGAGATCCTGCAGGAGGCAAAGACCAAAGTTCCGGTGCCGGAGGAGGTCTTCACCAAGCCCTTCGCCAATCCG
>NZ_LJYW01000001.1:2620963-2635629 GCF_001305515.1 Prosthecodimorpha hirschii | reverse complement strand
GTGTCCGATCGCGCGACTTTGACATGATCTATAGCGGCTGGGGACAGTCCTTGTCTCCCGGCAACGAGCAGCAGGATCATTTCGGCAGCGCGGCGGCCGACCGCCAGGCCTCGAGCAACTATGCCGGCATCAAGAATCCGGCGATCGACTACATCATCCAGCGCGTGATCTACGCCAAGGACCGCGCCGAACTGGAGGCGGCGACGCGCGCGCTCGACCGGCTCCTGGTCTGGAACCACTATGTCGTCCCGGGCTGGACCTACCGCTTCACCCGGCTGGCGCGCTGGGACCGGTTCTCGCGGCCGGAGACGCTGCCCTACTATGCCGAGCCGCAGTTCCCGACCATCTGGTGGTGGGACGCCGAGAAGGCCGCCAAGACGGGTAGCCGCTGATGGGCGGCGGATGGGACCGGCGCCGCGTTCTGGCCGGCCTCTCCGCAGCCTCGGCTGCGGCGCTGACCCGGGTGCCCTGGGCCTGGGCGGCGGACGGGATCGAAACCCACGGCCTGTCGATCTTCGGCGATCTGAAATACGGCCCGGATTTCAAGGCCTTCGACTATGTCAATCCGGCGGCCCCGAAAGGCGGGCGCCTGGTGACGGTGCCGTCGCAATGGGCCTACAATCAGAATCCGTCGACTTTCAACACGCTCAATACCTTGATCCTGAAGGGCGACGCGCCGGTCGGCATGGAGCGGACCTTCGCCAGCCTGATGACCCGCGCGCTCGACGAGCCGGATGCGGTCTACGGCTATGTCGCCCGCAGCGCCGCGGTGCGCGACGGCGGCGCCACCTTCGTGTTCCGCCTGCGTCCCGAGGCGCGGTTTCATGACGGATCGCCGATCACCGCTGAGGATGTCGCCTTCTCGCTGACGACGCTCAAGGAGAAGGGCCATCCGTCGGTCTCGCTGACGCTACGCGACATGCGCGCCGTCGAGGTCGAGGCGGCCGATACCGTGGTGGTCCGCTTCGCGCCGACCCGGTCGCGCGGGCTGCCGCTGATCGTCGCCACCCTGCCGATCCTCTCCAAGGCCTGGTACGCGACCCGGGACTTCGAGCAGACCACCACGGAGGCGGCGCTCGGCTCCGGTCCCTACCGGGTCGGGCGATTCGAGGCCGGGCGTTACATCGAATACGAGCGGGTGGTGGACTGGTGGGGGCGCGATCTGCCGGTGGCGGCCGGGCACAACAATTTCGACATCGTCCGCTACGAGATGTTCCGCGAGCGCACCGCCGCCTTCGAGGCCTTCAAGGCCGGGCTCTATTTCCTGCGCGAGGAATTCACCTCGCTGGTCTGGGCGACGCAGTACGACTTCCCGGCGCTCGCCGACGGCAAGGTCGTCCGATTCGAGCTGGAGGATCGCTCGCCGTCCGGCGCGCAGGGCTGGTACCTGAACATGCGCCGCCCGAAATTCGCCGACCGCCGCGTGCGCGAGGCGCTCGGGCTGGTGTTCGACTTCGAATGGACCAACAAGAACGTCTTCTTCGGCAGCTACAAGCGCATCTCGTCCTTCTTCGTGAATACCGAGTTCGAGGCCGCCGGTCTGCCCTCTGCGGAGGAGCTGGCGCTTTTGGAGCCGTTCCGCGGCAAGGTGCCGGACGAGGTCTTCGGCGAGCCCTGGACGGCGCCGGTCACCGACGGCACCGGGCGCGACCGGACCCTGCTGCGCCAGGCCGCGAAGCTCCTCGCCGAGGCCGGCTGGACCGCCCGCGACGGAACCTTGCGCAACGCCAAGGGCGAGAGCCTGACGGTCGAGTTCCTCGACAGCGATACCTCGTTCCAGCGCGTCACCGGCCCCTATCTGGAGAATCTGAAGCGGATCGGCGTCGATGCCAGCGTGCGGGTGGTCGATCCCTCGCAATATCAGAAGCGGGTCGACGAGTTCGACTTCGACGTGATCACCCGCCGCAGTTCGTTTCCGCCGACGCCGGACGAGGATATCCGTCAGGCTTGGCATTCCGAATCGGTCGACCGCAAGGGCTCGCGCAATATCGGCGGCATCCGTGACGAGGCGGTCGACGCGCTGATCCTGAAGGCGCTCGGCGCCGAGACCCGTGCGGAACTGACGGTCGCCTGCCGGGCGCTCGACCGGGTGCTGCGGGCGGGGCGCTACTGGATCCCGCAGTGGCACAAGGCGTCGCACTGGATCGCGATGTGGGACCTCTATGATCGCCCCTCGGTAAAACCGCGCTATGCTCGCGGCATCGAGACCACGTGGTGGGTGAACCGCGACAAGGCCGAAAAGCTCGGCAAGGGACTCTGAATGGCCGCCTACATCTTCAGACGCATCCTGCTGATGATCCCAACCCTGCTCGGTATCATGCTGGTCACCTTCGTGATCGTGCAGTTCGCCCCGGGCGGGCCGGTCGACAAGGTGATCGCGCAGCTGACCGGGACCGATGTCTCGGCCACGTCGCGCATCTCCGGCGGCGGCTCGGATTTCCAGGGGCAGCCGGGCGGCGGCGGGCAGCCGGGTGCCGGCGGCGACAGCGGCAACAAGTATCGCGGCGCCCAGGGCCTCGATCCGGAATTCATCAAGAAGCTCGAAAAGCAGTTCGGTTTCGACAAGCCGGCGCCCGAGCGCTTCGCCCTGATGCTGTGGAACTATATCCGCTTCGATTTCGGCGAGAGCTACTATCGCAACATCTCGGTGCTCGACCTGATCAAGGAAAAGCTGCCGGTCTCCATCTCGCTCGGATTGTGGCTGACCCTGCTCGGCTATGCCGTGTCGATCCCGCTCGGCATCCACAAGGCGGTCAAGGACGGCAGCCGCTTCGACATCTGGACCAGCGCGGTGCTGGCGATCGGCTACGCCATTCCGAGCTTCCTGTTCGCCGTCATGCTGATCGTGCTGTTTGCCGGTGGCTCGTTCTGGCAACTGTTCCCGCTGCGCGGCCTGACCTCCGACAACTTCGCCACCCTCAGCGTTGCGGGCAAGATCGCCGACTATTTCTGGCATCTGGTGCTGCCGATCACCGCCATGGCGATCGGCCATTTCACCTCCTCGGCGATGCTGGTGAAGAATTCTTTCCTGGACGAGATCCGCAAGCAATATGTCACGACGGCGCGCATGAAGGGACTGTCCGAGGGGGCCGTCCTCTACGGCCATGTCTTCCGCAATGCCATGCTGCTGGTCATCGCCGGGTTTCCGGGCGCCTTCATCGGCGCCTTCTTCGGCGGTTCGGTCCTGATCGAGACCATCTTCTCGCTCGACGGCATCGGTCTGCTCGGCTTCCAGTCGGTGGTCGACCGCGACTATCCGGTCGTCTTCGCGACGCTCTTCATCTTCTCGATCGTCGGTCTGGTCGTCTCGCTGATCTCGGACCTGATGTATACCTGGATCGATCCGCGGATCGATTTCGAATCGCGGGAGGTCTGAGTCATGGATGCCCGGACCCCCGTTGCCGATCCCGCCCCCGCCCCCTCCGTCTCCCGGCCGATCGCGGCACCGGCGCGCGCGCGCCTGAGCCCGCTCAATCGCCGCCGCTGGGAGAATTTCAAGCGCAACCGGCGCGGCTACGTCTCGCTCTGGCTGTTCTCGATCCTGTTCGTGGTGACGCTGTTCGCCGAGTTCCTGGCCAACGACAAGCCGATCCTGGTCCACTACAAGGGCGAGTATCTGGTCCCGGTGCTGGTCGACTATCCGGAAGAGAAGTTCGGCGGCTTCCTGGCCAAGACCGACTATCGCCATCCGGACATCCAGAAGGAGATCGCGGACAACGGCTGGGCCCTGTGGCCGCCGATCCGCTATTCCTACAACACCGTCAACGGCGACATTCCGAACCCGGCGCCGGCCAAGCCGTCCTGGATGTATGACCGTCAGGAGCGCTGCTCGCGCTATATCCAGGGCGCCGACGATCCGAATTGCGTGGTCGGCAACTGGAACTGGCTCGGCACCGACGATCAGGCGCGCGACGTGCTCGCCCGGGTCATCTACGGGTTTCGGATTTCGGTCCTGTTCGGCCTGATCCTGACCATCATCTCGTCGATCATCGGCGTCGCAGCCGGGGCCGTGCAGGGCTATTTCGGCGGCTGGACCGATCTCCTGTTCCAGCGCTTCCTGGAGATCTGGACCTCGGTGCCGGAACTCTACCTGCTCTTGATCATCGCCTCGGTGTTCGTGCCGAATTTCTGGATCCTGCTCGGCATCCTGCTCCTGTTCTCCTGGACGCGGCTGGTCGGCGTAGTGCGGGCGGAATTCCTGCGCGCGCGCAACTTCGAATATGTCCGCGCCGCCCGCGCCCTCGGCGCCGGTAACGTCGCGATCATGTGGCGCCATGTCCTGCCCAACGCCATGGTGGCCACGCTGACCTTCATGCCGTTCATTCTCAACGGCTCGATCACTACCCTTACGTCGCTCGACTTCCTCGGCTTCGGCCTGCCGCCCGGCTCGCCGTCGCTCGGCGAGCTCGTGTCGCAGGGCAAGAACAATCTGCAGGCGCCCTGGCTCGCCATGACCGCCTTCGCGGTCATCTCGATCATGCTGAGCCTGCTGCTCTTCGTCGGCGAGGCGGTGCGCGACGCCTTCGACCCGCGCAAGACCTTCCAGTGACGGCCGCGAGAGGATCCATCATGACCGCTCCCCTCCTGTCCGTGCGCGATCTCGGCGTCGTGTTCCGCCAGAACGGCGTCGACACGGTCGCGGCCGAAGGCATCTCGTTCGACCTCGCCAAGGGCGAGACCCTGGCGCTGGTCGGCGAATCGGGCTCCGGCAAATCGGTGACGGCGCTGTCGATCCCCCGTCTGCTGCCCTATCCGGCGGCCCGCCATCCGGCCGGCAAGATCCTGTTCAAGGGCCGCGATCTGCTGGCCGCCAACGAGGCGGACCTCAGGGCGGTGCGCGGCAACGAGATCACCATGGTGTTCCAGGAGCCGATGACCTCGCTCAACCCGCTCCACACGGTCGAGCAGCAGGTTGCCGAAATCCTGCGCCTGCACGGCCGTCTCGGCGAGGCGGATGCGCGCGCCAAGGTGCTCGATCTCCTGGCCAAGGTCGGCATCACCGAGCCGGAAAAGCGGCTCGCCGCCTTCCCGCACCAGCTTTCCGGCGGCCAGCGGCAGCGCGTCATGATCGCCATGGCGCTCGCCAACGAGCCCGATCTCCTGATCGCCGACGAACCGACCACGGCGCTCGACGTGACCGTCCAGGCGCAGATCCTGAAGCTTCTCGACGACATCAAGACGCGTGCCGACATGGCGGTGCTGCTGATCACCCACGATCTCGGCATCGTGCGCAAATACGCCCAGCGCGTCTGCGTCATGACCCGGGGCCGCATCGTCGAGGCCGGGCCGGTCGAGACCGTCTTCGCCAATCCGCAGCATCCCTACACGCAGCATCTGCTCGCCGCCGAGCCGCGCGGCAATCCGCCGACGACCGACCGCTCCAAGCCGGTCGTCGCCGCGGTCGAGGACCTCAAGGTCTGGTTCCCGATCAAGCGCGGCCTGCTCCGGCGCACCATCGGCCATATCAAGGCGGTCGACGGCGTGACGGCCGCGATTCGCGAAGGCCAGACCCTCGGGGTGGTCGGCGAATCCGGGTCGGGCAAGACCACGCTCGGCCTCGCCCTCCTGCGACTGATCTCGTCCACCGGCCGCATCGTCGTGATGGGCCGTGACATCCAGGGCTTCGGCTCGGCCGCGGTCCGGCCGCTGCGGCGCAACATGCAGGTGGTGTTCCAGGACCCGTTCGGTTCGCTGTCGCCGCGTCTTTCGGTCGCCGACATCATCGGCGAGGGCCTCGACATCCACATGCCGCACCTGACCGAGAGCGAGCGCGACGCCCGCGTCGTCGGCGTGCTCAAGGAGGTCGGTCTCGACCCCGAGACGCGCCACCGCTACCCGCACGAATTCTCCGGCGGCCAGCGCCAGCGCATTTCGATCGCGCGCGCGCTGGTGCTGGAGCCGAAATTCATCATGCTCGACGAGCCGACCTCGGCGCTCGACATGTCGGTGCAGGCGCAGGTGGTCGATCTGCTGCGCGACCTCCAGGTCCGGCACGGTCTCGCCTATCTGTTCATCTCGCACGACCTGCGCGTCGTGCGCGCGCTCGCCAACGAGGTGATCGTGATGAAGGACGGCAAGGTGGTCGAGCAGGGGCCGTCCGAGCGGATCTTCTCCAGCCCGTCGACCCCCTATACGCGCGCCCTGATGGCCGCCGCCTTCCAGATGGAAGCGGTCGAAGACGTCGTCCGTCAGTAGAGGGCGGCCCGCGGCGGCGGACCGACCGTCTACCCGCCGAACATCCGCTTCAGGAAGTCGTCGACGCCGCCCATCGGCGCGGGCGGTCGCTGCTGCGTCCGCTGCGGCACCGGGGCCGGGGGCAGCGGCAAGCCCTGGCCGGCCAGATTCGGATTCGGATTGGAATAACCCGGCGCCGGATAGGGCGCGGGCGGATAGGGAGCCGCGGGCGCGGGCGCATAGGCGGCGGGGGCTGGCGCATATCCGGACGCGGCGGGAACGCCCGGCACCGGAGCGGCCGGCACGGCCCCCGTCACGACCGAATCCGTCACGGTCGGCTGGTTGCGCCGCCAGGTGCCCGGGATGTCGGCGACCGGCTTGCCGCGATGCGCCTCCAGCATGAAGCGCTGCCAGACGGTCGCGGCGATCGAGCCGCCGGTCGCGTGCTTGGTCGGCGTGCCGTCGTCGTTGCCGAGCCAGACGCCGGTGGTCAGGAGCGCCGTGTAGCCGATGAACCAGGCGTCGCGGAAATCCTGGCTGGTGCCGGTCTTGCCGCCGGCCGGCCAGCCGGCGATCTGCGCCTTCTTGGCCGTGCCGGTGATCAGCGTCTCCGACAGCATCGTGTTCATGGCGGCCAGCGGACCGGCATCGATCACCCGGCCGATGCCGGAACCGCGCCGCTCGTAGAGCACCTTGCCCTGCGAGCGGATGCGCTGGATGACATGCGGGCTGACGCCGTAGCCGCCGTTCGAGAAGGGCACATAGGCGGCGGTGATCTCGAGCGGCGTCACCTCGTAGGAGCCGAGCGCGATGGCGGCAGTCGGCTGCAGCGGCGAGGTGATGCCGAGCCGCTCGGCGACCGAGACCACCTTCTTCGGCCCGACCTCGACGGCGAGCTTGACCGCGATGGTGTTGATCGATTGCGCCAGCGCGTCCTTCAGCTGCATCGGGCCGCGGAAGCCCTTCTCGTAGTTCTTCGGGCTCCAGCCCTTGAAGCTGACCGGCTCGTCGACCCGGACCGTCTCCGGCGTCAACCCGGTCTCCACGGCGGCGAGATAGACGAAGGGCTTGAAGGCCGAGCCGGGCTGCCGGCGCGCGGTCACGGCGCGGTTGTACTGGCTCTTCTGATAGTCGACGCCGCCGACCAGCGCGCGCACGGCGCCGGAGGGGTCGACCGAGACCAGCGCGCCCTGGTTCACGTCCTTGGCGTCGCCATATTGCGCCAGCCCGCCCTGCAGCGCCGCCTCGGCGATCAGCTGCAGGTTCTGGTCGATGGTCGTCTCGACGACGATGTCGTGGTCGATCGAGCCGACATAGGCCGGCAGGAGGTCCATCACCCAGTCGGCGACATAGTTCTCGGTGCCGGTATTGGGCCGGTCGAAAATGGTCTGCGGCGCCTTCAGCGCGGCCTCGCGGTCCTTCTGCGCCAGGAAGCCGGCATCGACCATGGCGGCCAGCACGGTCTCGGCGCGCGCGCGGGCGAGCTGCGGGTTCTTGGACGGGGCATAGCGCGACGGCGCCTTCAGGAGGCCGGCCAGCATGGCCGCCTCCATGACGTTCACCTGCTTGGCGGACTTGCCGAAATAGCGCCGGGCGGCGGCGTCGACCCCGTAGGAGCCGGCGCCCATATAGACCCGGTTCAAATACATCTCGAGGATCTGGTCCTTCGAGTATTCCCGCTCCAGCCAGAGCGACAGGATCACCTCCTGCACCTTGCGGCCGAAGGTCCGGTCGGGGGTCAGGAACAGGTTCTTGGCGAGCTGCTGGGTCAGCGTCGAGCCGCCCTGCGCGACGCCGCGCGAGGTCAGGTTGACGGCGACCGCGCGCGCGAGGCCCCAGGGATCCATGCCGAAATGGCTGTAGAAGCGGCGGTCCTCGATCGCCATCACGGCCTTCGGCAGATAGGGCGGCAGATCGGCGAGCCGCACGGCCTCGCCGCCGGTATCGCCGCGATTGCCGATCAGCGTGCCGTCGGAGGAGACGATGCGGATGTTCGGCGGCCGCTTCGGCACCGCCCATTCGGTGGTCGGCGGCAGGCGCGAGCCGTAATAGAGCACGATGGCGCCGGCGCCGATCACGCCCCAGATGCCCATCACGCAGGACCAGTAGACGATGCCGCCGATCAGGCTGCGCCGGCGGCGCGCGGCGGGCTTGCGCGGACCCGAACCGCCGCCGCCGGAACCTCCGCCCGAACCTCCGGATGACGGGCGCCGCCGCGGCGGGGCCTCGTCGCGATCGCCCGCGTCGTCACGGCTGCGGGGGCGCTGGCCGCCCCGGCTGCGGCTGCCGTCGCGCTGGGCGACCACATCGGTGTCGTAGGACGAAACGGAAGGTTCCAGGCGGCCGGAGCCGGCCTCGCGCGGGGCGCGCCGGCGCACGGCGCCGGGGCCGACCGACGAGGGACGATCCTCCGAGGACAGGCGCAGGTCGAGGCGATCGGGCTCGCAGCCCGGGTCGTCGAAGAGCGGTTCCGCCTGCCGCTCGATGCGTCGCGCGACCATAGTCCCCTCGCGTCTTTCCGTCCGCCCCTCCCCGTCGGCACGGTCGGCCTTGCGCCGCGCCGGCTGTCGGTGTCGCCCCGCCCGCTGCCGGCCTCCGTCTCGTCGGAGAGGAGGTCGGCGCGGGCGCGGTCAGGTGAACGCTAAAGATGGCGAATTAAGGGGGGGTTAAGGATGCCGCCGGCGCGGCCCCGGGTTCCAATCCGCGCCGGCGCCCCTATGATCCGGGCATGACCGACGCTCCTTCCGACCCCGCTCCCGTCGCGCCCGCCGGCGCTGCCGCCCCGCTGCGCAACGGTGCCGAACCCTGTGCCGTGAAGGCCGGCGACCATGTCTTCCTGGTCGACGGTTCGTCCTACATCTTCCGCGCCTATCACGCGCTGCCGCCGCTGACGCGCAAGTCCGACGGCCTGCCGATCGGCGCCGTGTCGGGCTTCTGCAACATGCTCTGGCGGCTCCTGCGGGAGGCCGACAAGACCGAGGTCGGGGTCAAGCCGACCCATGTGGCGGTGGTGCTGGACGCCTCCTCGGTCACCTTCCGCAACGCGCTCTACGACCAGTACAAGGCGCAGCGGCCCGAGCCGCCGGAGGATCTGCGCCCGCAATTCGGCCTGATCCGCCAGGCGGTCGAAGCCTTCAACGTCGCCTCGATCGAGCAGATCGGCTTCGAGGCCGACGACCTGATCGCGACCTATACCCGCGAGGCCGTCGCCTGCGGCGCCGACGTGACCATCGTCGCCTCCGACAAGGACCTGATGCAGCTCGTCGGGCCGCGGGTCATCATGTACGACACCATGAAGGAGCGCCGGATCGGCCGCGCCGAGGTGATCGAGAAATTCGGCGTCGGCCCCGAGAAGGTCGTCGACGTGCAGGCGCTGGCCGGCGATTCGGTCGACAACGTGCCGGGCGTGCCGGGCATCGGCATCAAGACCGCGGCGCAGCTGATCGAGGAATATGGCGATCTCGAAACCCTGCTGGCGCGGGCCGGCGAGATCAAGCAGCCGAAGCGGCGCGAGGCGCTGGTCACCAATGCCGAGAAGGCGCGCATCTCCAAGGTCCTGGTGACGCTGCGCGACGACGTGCCGCTCGATCACCCGATCGAGCATCTGGCTGTGGCGCCGCTCGACGGAGCCAAGCTGATCGCCTTCCTGAAGACGATGGAATTCACCACCCTGACCCGCCGCGTCGCCGAGGCGACCGGCTGTGAGCCGGCGGCGATCGCGCCGTCGCCGGTCACCATCCGCCATTGGCCGCCGGGCAGTACCGCGGCCGGGGAGGGCGCCGATCCTGCCGCCGCTGCCGCGGCCGCGTCGGGAGACGCCGAAACCACGGTGCCGGCCGACGGGCGGCCGCCCGCCGAGGGCGCCCCGACCGCATCGGCCCCGTCTGTAGCCACCCCGTCTGCCGCCGCACCGGCGGCCGCGACCGGCATGACGCCCGCAGCCCTTGCGGCCGCGCGTGCCGAGGCCGGCCATGTCGGGCCGATCGCGACCGACCGCTATGCCTGCGTGACCCGGCTGGAGGATCTGCAGCGCTGGGTCGAGCGCGCCGTCGAGGCCGGCGTGGTGGCGATCGACACCGAGACCAATGCGCTCGATTCCATGCAGGCCGACATGGTCGGCTTCTCGCTCGCCGTCGCCCCCGGCGAGGCCTGCTACGTGCCCTTGCTGCATACCTCCGGTGGCGCGGGACTGTTCGATCAGGAGACCCGGCCGGAACAGATTCCGGTGGCCGACGCGATCGCGGCGATCCGCCCGCTGCTCGCCGATCGCTCGATCCTGAAGGTGGCGCAGAACCTGAAGTTCGACGCCATGGTGCTGGAGCGGCATGGCGCGCCGATCGTCGGCGCCGACGACACCATGCTGATCTCCTACGTGCTCGATGCCGGCCGGGCGACCCACGGCATGGACGACCTGTCCGAGCGCCTGCTCGGCCACAAGCCGATCGCCTACAAGGAGGTGACCGGCACCGGCAAGGCGCAGGTGACCTTCGACAAGGTGCCGCTCGACCGCGCGACCGCCTATGCGGCCGAGGATGCCGACGTGACGCTGCGGCTGTGGCGCGTGCTGAAGCCGCGGCTGGTCGCCGAGGGCATGACGACCGTCTACGAGACGCTGGAACGGCCGCTGGTCGATGTCTTGAAGCGGATGGAGATGCGCGGCATCTCGATCGACCGCCCAATCCTGTCGCGGCTCTCCGGCGACTTCGCGCAGACCATGGCGCGGCTCGAAGCCGAGACGCACGAGCTCGCCGGCGGCGCCTTCAATCTCGGCTCGCCCAAGCAGCTCGGCGACATCCTGTTCGGCAAGATGGGCCTGCCGGGCGCCAAGAAGACGCCGACCGGCGCCTGGGCGACCGGCGCCGACGTGCTGGAAGACCTGGCGGCGCAGGGCGTCGAGCTGGCACGCAAGATCCTCGACTGGCGCCAGGTCTCCAAGCTGCGCTCGACCTATACGGACGCGCTGCCCGGCTACGTCCATCCCGAGACGAAGCGGGTCCACACCTCCTTCGCGCTCGCCGCCACCACGACCGGGCGGCTGTCCTCCTCCGAGCCGAACCTGCAGAACATCCCGGTGCGCACCGAGGAAGGCCGCAAGATCCGCACCGCCTTCGTGGCCGCGCCGGGCTTCGCGCTGGTCTCCGCCGACTACAGCCAGATCGAACTGCGCGTGCTCGCCCACATGGCCGACATCCCGGCCCTGAAGCGCGCCTTCGCGGACGGCATCGACATCCACGCCATGACGGCGTCGGAAATGTTCGGCGTGCCGGTCGCCGGCATGGACCCGATGGTCCGCCGCCGCGCCAAGGCGATCAATTTCGGCATCATCTACGGCATCTCGGCCTTCGGCCTCGCCAACCAGCTCGGCATCGGCCGCGAGGAGGCCGGCGCCTATATCAAGAAATATTTCGAGCGCTTCCCCGGCATCCGCGACTACATGGAGGCGACCAAGGCCGCCTGCCGGCGCGACGGCTACGTCACCACCATCTTCGGCCGCAAGGCGCACTATCCCGAGATCGCCGCCAAGAACCCGTCGGTGCGCGCCTTCAACGAGCGCGCCGCCATCAACGCCCCGATCCAGGGCTCCGCCGCCGACATCATCCGCCGCGCCATGATCCGCATGGAACCCGCCCTCGACGCCGCCCGCCTGAAGGCCGCGATGCTGCTGCAGGTCCACGACGAACTGATCTTCGAGGTACCCGAAACGGAAGTCGACGCGACCCTCCCGGTCGTCCGCCGCGTGATGGAGGAAGCCCCGCACCCCGCCGTCACCCTCGGCGTGCCCTTGCAGGTCGATGCCCGCGCAGCGCGGAACTGGGACGAGGCGCATTGACGGGGGTGTGAACCATGGCGGTCATGAGGATCGGCCGGCCGCCCCGGCGGCATGCCGTGGTCTGGACCGACGAACTGCCGCCGAGCGGGACCCTGCCAGCCGGGCGGATCGACCAGCGTCAGGAATTCGAGGCCGCCGGCCCGGCGCCGCTGCATGAGGTGGCCGCGGTCGAGTTCTGCATGCCGACCGGGCCGATCATCCCCTACGCGATGCTGGGCGGCCGGTTCCGCAGGCACAATGCCGAGACCCTGATCGTCGAAATCCCGGAGTTTTCCGCCGCCAACCCGATCCAACATCAACGCAGCGTAACCGGATCCGCCGATGCGACGCATGCAGGCGGATCGGCTGAGTATATTCCCGCCATCCTCAAGGCGATCGAGCGCATCGATCGGTCCTGTCGTCCCCGCGGAACGTTGACGCTCGCCGCCATGGCTCATGATGCGTTCGGCTCGTCGGACTTTTCCTTCAACGTCGCGACACAATTGCTGATGTCGGTCCTTCAGAGCGGATGCACCGTCGAGGACGGCGCCAGGGTGCTGGATGAATGCGTGGAACGGGCACGAGTTCATGGCGCCGGTCGTCCGTCTGACGACCGCAGGTAGGGTCGGTGGCACAAGATATCTGAGACTGCGGTCCTTTTGATGCCATTGCGAGACGAGTAGGCCCCGGATCGGCGGCCCTTCGGGCCTTGTCCGGGGATGCGACCGCGGGTTCCTTTGGGGATGACGGCATCCCCAAACCGCATCCCCAAACCCGCATCCCCAAAGCCACCCCCCAAACCGCAATCCCGGCCGCAGCCGAAGGCGGAGAGCCGGGACCTACTCTGCCCGCGGCTACCACATCGTCTTGAATTAATTTAAGAAATCGCGCCACGCCCGGCCGGTTCGGCTGCCGACGTGTGAACTGTCGGGGCGACCGTGATCCTTCGCGCGGTCCAGAACCAATCGAAAGCGGCCGCGGCCCTGGGCCATGGGCCCGGCGGGCGCTGCCTACATCCCGATCCGGCCCCAGCCGGGCAGCTTCAGGGCGGGGCGGCGGATGTCGAGGCCGGCGACGGCGCCGAGGACGTTGATCTCGAGGCCCTCGATCCAGCCGATGGTCACGCCGAGATAGCCGGCGAGGCTGAGCCGCAGGCCGAGGCCGGTCGGGGTGAGGCCGAACCAGCGGCCGTCGGCGGGGAAATCCTTGCCGATCGCGGTCGGCGGCAGGGCGGCGTCGATCGCCGGGACGGCGGCCAGCACGCTGGCCACGAAGGTGTTGGAGTTCGGTCCCGGCCAGAGGCGGTAGTCGCCGAGGCGCTGGTAGCCGTAGGCGGCCACCGCGGCCTTGATCGCAGGGATCAGCCGGGCGGCGGCCTCGCCGTCGGCGGCGAAGACCGGTTCCGGATCGTTGCCGTACCAGCGGGCATCGGGCGCGTAGGCGTTGACACGGATCGGCCGGCCCCAGCCGAGCTTGTCGTAGCGCTCGTAGGCGCCGCCGGCGGTCTTGACCACGATCCAGCTATGGACCGCGAAGATGCCGCGCCAGCGGCCGGTCCGCGCCGCATAGATGCGCACCAGCGCCGGCGCCTCGGCCGAGGCTTCCGGGAGACTCCCGGTCGACGACCAGTCGGCCGCCGTCCAGCTTGCCGGCCAGCCGCGTTGCCAATGCCAAAGGGCATGCAGCCCCAGCGGCAGCAGGAACAGGAGGGCGAAACCGAGCAGGAGGCGTCGGACGATGCGCGTCATGGGGCTCGTGTGCGGGGAAAATCGGCCGGGATCGTGGCGGGGCGGGGGAGCGGGCAGCGGGGAAGGGGCGGGCCAGAGGGCATCAGATATGGGGGCGATCTGGCAAACGATTGAAATAATGTGTCGATAGGCGAGCGGGCCCCGGATCGGCGGCCCTGCGGGCCTTGTCCGGGGATGCGACCGCGGGTTCGTTGGTGGATGACGGCATCCCCAAAGCGCACCCCCAAAGCGCATCCCCGAAGCCGCATCCCTAAGCCGCATCCCCAAACCGCATCTCCCAAGCCGCATCCCCCAAGCCGCACCCTCAAAACCGCCCCCCAAACCGCAATCCCGGCCGCAGCCGAAGGCGGAGAGCCGGCAACTGTGTCGAGACCTTTCATGCGTGGAAAGGAATCTGGTCTCGGATGACGGCGTTGGCGGTGACGAGGAGTTTACGGCTGACGGCGACGAGGGCGAGCTTGAAGGGCTTGCCGGCATCCCGGAGGGTCTGGAAGAAGGTCTTGAAACGGGGGCAATGTCGGATGGCCGCGAGAGCGCCCATGTAGAGCGCGTCGCGGACGCGTTTGCGTCCGCCGAGGATGGATCGCTGGCCGCGGAATCGGCCGCTGTCGCGGGCGAAGGGGGCGAGGCCCGCGAGGGCGGCGATCTGCTTGGGCGAGAGGCGGCCGAGCTCGGGCATCAGGGCGAGGAGCGTGGTTGCGGCGACCGGGCCGATGCCGGGGATGGAGCGCAGCAGGGCCTCGAGGCGGCGCAGTTCCGCCCGCGAGCGGACGAGATCGCGGATCGTGGCTTCGCAGGTGGCGATCTCCCGGTCGAAGGCCTCGATCATCCGCCGGATGCTCTCCTGCCAGCCCTCGCTTCCATCGGCGAGCCGGTTCTTTTCCTGTTGCCGCATCGCGACGAGCTGGTCGCGACGGCGGTTGGCTTCGTTCAGG
>NZ_LJYW01000001.1:2319382-2620815 GCF_001305515.1 Prosthecodimorpha hirschii | reverse complement strand
TAGACGTCGAGGACCATCTTGGAGACGTCGATTCCGATCACGTCAGGGTGTATCTTCATGGCGCCTACCCCTGTGCTGCGGGGTCCGCGCCAACGGCCCCGATCAACTGTTCAGGCTGGGTATTTGCAGGCGGGCGGGGATCACAGCCGGCTCACGGTCGACAACGACCAGGGACCCAACGATCTCCCGCCCGCCAACCCACAATGCCACACCCGGCACACACAGGGACCTACTCTGCCCGCGGTTGCCGCATCGTATTGAAATAATTTAAGAAATATCGGTATGCCCGGCCGGTTTGGTTGTGGACGTGTGAACTGTCGGGGCAACCGTGATCCTTCGCGCGGTCCTGACCGAATCGATAGCCGCCGCCGCCCTGGGCCATGGGCCCGGCGACGGCACCGGCCGCCCGCCTGGCGGCCGCGGGTAGGGCCGGTGGGGCAAGCCATTTGAGACCACGGGCATTTTGATGCTGTTGTGAGGCGAGTAGGCCCCGGATCGGCGGCCCTTCGGGCCTTGTCCGGGGATGCGACCGCGGGTTCGTCGGTGGATGACGGCATCCCCAAACCGCATCTCACAAGCCACATCCCCGAAGTCGCATCCCTAAGCCGCATCCCCAAAGCCACATCCCAAAACCGCCCCCCAAACCGCAATCCCGGCCGCAGCCGAAGGCGGAGAGCCGGGACCCACTCTGCCCGCGGCTACAACAAGATATTGAATTAATTTGTGAAATCTCGCCACGCCCGGTCAGTTTGGCTGCCGACGCGTGAACTGTCGGGGCGACCGTGATCCTTCGCGCGGTCCTGAGCGAATCGATCGGCGACCCTTCCCAGGGCCATAGGCCCGGCGGGCGCTGCCTAAATCCCGATCCGTCCCCAGTGGGGCAGCTTCAGGGCGAGGCGGCGGATGTCGAGGCCGGCGACGGCGCCAGGATGCTACGACTATTTGGAACGGGCACGGGTTCATGGCACCGGCCGCCCGCCTGGCGGTTGCGGGTAGGGTCGGTGGGGCAAGCCATTTGAGATCACGGTCTTCTTGATGCTGTTGATAGGCGAGTGGGTCCCGGATCGGCGGCCCTTCGGGCCTTGTCCGGGATTGCGGTTGTGGGAACTGCCCGCTGCCCGCTGCCCGCTGCCCGCTGCCCGCTGCCCGCTGCCCGCTGCCCGCTGCCCGCTGCCCGCTGCCCGCTGCCCGCTGCCCGCTGCCCGCTGCCCGCTGCCCGCTGCTCGCTGCCGCCTATCGGGACGGGCCCGGCCGTTCGGCGGAGGCGGCCCAGATGTTGACGCCGCCGTCGATGGCGTGGCGGTCGATCTCGGCCAGTTCCTCGGGCGAGAATTCGAGCCGGTCGAGCGCGGCGACGCTGTCCTCGACCTGCTCGGGGCGGCTGGCGCCGATCAGCGCCGAGGTGACGCGGCCGTCGCGCAGCGCCCAGGCGATCGCCATCTGGGCGAGGCTCTGGCCGCGCCGGCCGGCGAGGTCGTTGAGGGCGCGGATGCGGGCGATGTTGTCCTCGGTCAGGAAGGACTGGCGCAGCGACTTGCCGGCCGCCGCGCGGCTGCCCTGCGGGATGCCGCGCAGATATTTGTCGGTCAACATGCCCTGGGCGAGCGGCGAGAAGACGATCGTGCCCATGCCCTCCTGCGCCAGCGTGTCGAGCAGGCCGTCCTCCTCGATCCAGCGGTTGATCATCGAATAGGACGGCTGGTGGATCAGCGCCGGCGTGCCGAGCGCGCGCAGGATGCGGGCGGCCTCGCGGGTGCGCTGGCTGTTGTAGGAGGAGACGCCGACATAGAGCGCCTTGCCCTGGCGCACGGCCGTGTCGAGCGCCCCCATGGTCTCCTCGAGCGGCGTGTTCGGATCGAAGCGGTGCGAATAGAAGATGTCGACATGGTCGACGCCGAGCCGCTTCAGGCTCTGGTCGAGGCTCGACAGCAGATATTTGCGGCTGCCCCATTCGCCATAGGGGCCCGGCCACATGCGGTAGCCGGCCTTGGTCGAGAGGATCAGCTCGTCGCGATGCGCCGCGAAATCGGCCTTCAGGATGCGGCCGAAATTCTCCTCCGCCGAGCCGGGCGGCGGCCCGTAATTGTTGGCGAGGTCGAAATGGGTGATGCCGAGATCGAAGGCCTTGCGGCAGATGTTGCGCGCCGTCTCGGAGGGTGCGTCGTTGCCGAAATTGTGCCAGAGGCCGAGCGAGAGCGCCGGCAGCATCAGGCCCGAGCGGCCGCACCGGTTGTATTTCATGCCGTCGTAGCGCGACACCGCCGGACTGTAGCTCAAGGACGCCTCCCACGCGCGGCGATGGGGTCCCGTGAACCCGCCGCCCTTCTCCCGGGGCCGCTCGTTTTAGGCGCGGCCCTAAGATCTTGATTAGGTCTTGTCCGACACGGTTGCAATCGGCGCCGCCGGTGCGGCTCCCGACGACGTCCCGGGCGCCGCCCCCAAACCGGCGGCCGCCCCGGTCGCCTCGGCCGTCAGGGTCGCCGAGACGAGGCCCGCGTCGCCGAGCCCGCCGGGCAGATCGACCCGCTCGATCGCGATCGTCACGTCGCTGGCGGCCGCGCCGAGCGTGCCGGCGAGCCGGGTCGCCTCGGCGGTCGCGATGTCGCGCGCGGTCGCGATGACCCGGTCGGCGGCGTCCACATCGACCGGCGCGCCGGCATGGTGGATGCGCCAGCCGCCGCCGGTCCGAAGCGAGACCTCGACCACCGCGCGCCCGCGCACCACGCCGACCGCCGCGCCGAGCGCGTTGGCGACCTCGCCATGCTCGACGAAGCGGATTTCCGCGCCGAGCCGCCGGCCGACCTCGCCATAGATCAGCGGCGCCGGCCCGCCGACCGCCACGATCGGCACCGCGGGCGCCATGCGGAAATCGAGGCCGCGCCATTGGCGCCGGCCGTCCGCCGCCGCGTCGAACCATTCGTCGGCCGCGCCGGCGGGCCGGCGGGCGACGGTCTCCAGGATGGCGCGGGCGCTGGCCCGGGCAAGCGCGGCCAGGACGTCGTTCGCGAAGGCGCCGGCCGTGGCCTCGTCGGACGCGCCCATGCGCCGGGTCGCCAGGATCAGGCGGGCGGCCGTCAGCGCGGCCTCGCGCGACCACAGCGCCTGTAGGCCGGTGATGTGGGCGGCATCCGACGGCGTGAAGCCGGCGGCCTGGAGATGGCCGCCGGCGACCAGCCGGTCGAGCACCCGGCGCGCGCGCGGGTCGGGCGCGATCGTGGCGATCGGGCAGGGCTCGTCGCCGATCCGGGCGAGCAGCGCGGCCTCCCGCTCCGGCAGCACGGCGGCCGAACCGGTCGGGCCAGCGGCCCCGGTTGATCGCTCTGCGGTGCCGAACGGGCGCACCACCCAGCGCCAGGGCTGGCCGCCGGCCTCGCCGGCCCCCAGCGTCGTGGCGAGCCGGTCGAGACAGGCCGGATGGCGGGCTGCGAGCAGCGAGATCGGGATGACGCGGCGCGGGCCGATGACCAGGCCGCCGCCGTCCGGGCAGTCGACCTCGCTGTCGCCGCCGAGCCCGTAGGTGCGCATCTCGACGGCCCGGACCAGCGTCCGGAAGCCGCCGACCTCGGCGCCGGCGCGGTCGAGCCGCGGCCGGCCGCCTTCGAGCACGGCGATGTCGGTGGTCGTGCCGCCGATGTCGGACATGACGAAATCGGCGAGGCCGGCCTGCCGGCGGGCGCCGACCACGCTCGCCGCCGGACCCGACAGGATGGTCTCGATCGGCCGGTGCAGGATCGCGTCGGCGCTGGCCAGCGTGCCGTCGCCCTTGACGATCATCAGCGGCGCCTCGATGCCGAGATCCGCCATGGCGCGGCGGATGGCCAGGATCAGGCCGGTGATGCGGCCGATCAGGCGGGCGTTGAGGGCGGCGGTCAGGGCGCGGCGCGGCGCGTCGAGATCGGCGGAAAGCTCGCCGGAGAGCGTCGCCGGGCGGCCGGTCAGGCGCTGCACCATCCCGGCCAGGGCCAGTTCGTGGGCCGGGTTGCGCACCGAATAGAGCGAGGCGACCGCGAAGGCGGCAACCCGGTCGGCATGGGCGGTCAGGAAGGCCTCGGCGGCGGCAAGGTCGAGCGGCGCGCGCTCCTCGCCGGCATGGTCGTGCCCGCCCGCGATGGCGAGCACCGGCGCGCCCGGCAGGGCCGTGGCGAAGCCCGCGCGCGCGATCATGCCGGGATCGAAGCCGGCGAGCAGGACGGCGACCGGATCGCCCTGGCCCTCGACGAGGGCATTGGTGGCGAGCGTGGTCGAGACCGAGACCATGCCGACGGCCCGGGCCGCCGCCGCGCCGCCGGCCGCCGCCAGCACGCGGCCGAGCGCCTCGCCGACGCCGACGGCGAGATCGCCGCGGGTGGTCAGCGCCTTGGCGGTGGCGACGACCGTCTCGCGGCCGGTCTCGTAGACGACCGCGTCCGTGAAGGTGCCGCCGGTATCGATGCCGATGACGAGCGCCATGGGGATCCTTGAAGGGGCCGCGCGGGCTCCGGGGGAGCTACGGAAAAATCCGTATCGTCCTTAGAGCAGTTCGTCGCCGATGCCGAACCGAATTTGCGCGCCGTTCTGTCGGCAAAGCGACGTCGCCCCGGCGCCGGCCGCTCGGTTGCGGCCGGGTCCGGGGCGGGCGCGGGCGGGCTCAGCCCGGCAGCGGGATGAACTCGGTCTCGCCCGGCACGGCGGCGAAGCGGCCGGCCTGCCAGTCGGCCTTGGCGGCGTCGATCCGGTCCTTGCGGCTGGAGACGAAGTTCCACCAGATATGCCGCGGCCCCTCCAGCGTCGCGCCGCCGAGCAGGATCAGGCGGGTGTCGACGGTCGCCGTCACGGTGATCCGGTCGCCGGGGCGGAAGATCAGGAGCTGCATCGGCGGATGGCGGATGCCGTCGATCTCGACCTCGCCGCTCATCAGATAGATGGCGCGGTCCTCGTGACCCGGATCGATCGGCAGCGACGCGCCCGCCGCCAGCGCCACGTCGGCATAAAGCGTGTCCGACAGGGTCGGGGTCGGTGCCGCGGCCCCATAGGCGGCGCCGGCGATGATCCGCACCCGCGTGCCGGCGGCTTCGACGATCGGCAGGTTGGCGGCGGCGACATGGACGAAGCCGGGATCGACCTCCTCCTTGTCGGCCGGCAGCGCGACCCAGCTCTGAATGCCGAACAGGCGCGAACCGGCGGCGCGGACCTCCCCGGCGGTGCGCTCGGAATGCACGATGCCGCGGCCGGCCGTCATCCAGTTCACGTCGCCCGGCCGGATCGGCAGCTCGCTGCCGAGGCTGTCGCGATGGAAGATCTCGCCCTCGTAGAGATAGGTGACCGTGGCCAGCCCGATATGCGGATGCGGCCGCACGTCGATGCCGGCGCCGGTGATGAATTCGGTCGGGCCCATCTGGTCGAAGAAGATGAACGGGCCGACCATCTGCCGGCCGGCGGCGGGCAGCGCGCGGCGCACCTCGAAGCCGCCGAGGTCGCGGGCGCGCGGGACGATCACCTGTTCGATCGAGGCGGTGAGCATGCTCATGGGGTCGACCCTCCTGTCGTGGGCTGCCGGACTGCGGCGGCCGTTGCGCCAGCATGTGGGCCGCCGGGCGCGAAAAGCCAGCGGCGGCGCGCGAACCGACCGTCTTCGCCGGGCGAACGATGGCTCCGTCCGGGAAGCCCGGCGCAATCGTCGGCTCTGCCAGCATCGGCCGTTCCGCCGGAACGCATCATGTTCTATGACGACCAGGCGGCCTCCCGGCGGGGCGGCGGTCGAGCGTGGAGCAGGAAGACCCGGCATGGCGGAATCGCGGAGCAAGTCGCGCATCGGGGAGGCCAATGTCGAGCGCATCCTCGATGCCGCCCTCGTCGTCTTCTCCCGCTACGGGTTGCGCGGCGCGCGCACGGACCAGATCGCCGAAGCCGCCGGCATGTCGAAGCCGAACCTCCTCTACTATTTCCGCACCAAGGAGGAGCTCTACATCGCGGTGCTGGAGCGCACGCTGCTGATGTGGCTCGACCCGCTCGCGCGGATCGACCCGGAAGCCGACCCGCGCGAGGCGCTGACCGACTACATCACCCGCAAGCTCCTATCGGCGCGCAGCCATCCGGACGAAAGCCGCCTCTTCGCCACCGAGGTGATCCAGGGCGCGCCGATGCTGGCGACGGCCCTGAAACGCGACCTGGCGCCCCTGGTCGAAGCCAAGATCGCCACGATCGCGCGCTGGATCGGCGAGGGAAAGCTGGCACCGATCGACCCGATGACGCTGATCTTCATGATCTGGGCGACGACGCAGCATTATGCCGACTTCGCCGCCCAGGTTTCGCTCCTGGCCGGTCAGGGTCTCGAGGACCCGGCCTATTTCGAGCGCACCCGCGACACCATCGTCGAAGTGATCCTGCGCGGCGTGCTGGCGGACCGCGCGACTTCGGATCGTTCGCCCGCCTGAGGTCACCTGAATATCCGGATTGAATGCAGCCGCGGGCATTCGTCGAAATTCCGCACCACGCCATGAATGCAAATATTTAGAAGACAATATTTGTTGCGCTCCAGGTACAGTTTTCTTGAGAACTATTGTCGCGTCTTCAATTTGGGGCGCGAAAATATTCCATCGGGCAGCGGCGTCGAGCAACCCTCTCGGCCGGAAGGGTTCCGAGAACCTTCACATTTCGTGATTCAGGGGTTGGGTATGCAGAAAACCGCTTTCGCCATATTCGCTGCCGCGGCGGTTGCCGCGTCGTCGGCCTCCGCCGCGGATCTGGGCCGTCCCGCGCCGGCGGCCGTCGACTACGTCAAGGTCTGCGACGCCTACGGGGAGGGCTTCTTCTACATCCCCGGCAGCCAGACCTGCCTCAAGATCGGCGGCTTTGTCCGCGCCGAGTATCGCGTCTGGAAGATGGATACCGACTTCGCCGGGCTCTATGGCCTGAACAACGGCATCAAGTCGCCGACCAGCAACGACGCGACCACCCGCATTCGCGCCCAGCTGACGCTGGACACCCGCACCAACACCGAATTCGGCCTGCTGCGCAGCTTCACCGAAGCCTGGTACACGGTCGACAGCGGCAGGGCGACGCCGAGCGTCGATCTGTGGAAGGCCTATCTCCAGCTCGGTGGTCTGACCGCCGGCCGCGCGCAGTCCTTCTTCGACTTCTATACCGGCGACCATTACGCGTCCGTCTTCGAGACCGCCCATTCGGACTCGCAGGTCAACCTCTTCGCCTACACGGTCTCGCTCGGCAACGGCGTCAGCGCCACCCTGTCGCTCGAAGACCAGACCACCGGCAATGCGTCCCGTCGCGCCGAGACGCTTCAAGTCTACGGCGGCAACAAGTATCCCGACCTTGTCGGCAACCTGGCCATCGCGCAGGCCTGGGGTTCGGCGCAGGTCATGGCGGTCGCCCACAACAATCAGCCGTACGACAGCAACCGGGACAAGTGGGGCTGGGCCGCCGGTGCCGGCGTGACCGTCAAGCTGCCGATGATCGCCGAGGGCGACAGCGCCACCCTGCAGGCTGCCTACGGCAAGGGGGCGGTCAGTTATGTCGCGCCCGATTCGGTCTGGACCTACGATTTCTACAAGCAGCCGAACGGCTCGCTGGATCAGACCGTGGCCTGGAGCGTCGCGGGCGGCTTCACGCACAATTGGAACGCCAAGTGGTCGACCTCGGCGACCGTCTCCTATCTCGACGTGGATGGTGCCTCGCTGAAGGTGTTTGCCTTGAACAAGGGCGCCGATTCCAAGCAGGTCGATGCAGGCGTGAATCTGGTCTACGCGCCGGTCGCCGGCCTGACCATCGGTGCCGAAGTCGAATACAAGTATGTGAACTTCAAAATCACCGATCGGATCAAATCCGACGGCATGGTGGGCTTGCTGCGCGTGCAGCGGAACTTCTGAACGCGGTATCCTGATCGGCGGTTCGGGAAGGCCCGGCAGGCGACTGCCGGGCCTTTCGCCGTTGCGGCGATCCAGAGCCGGCCCTGGTCGATCAGATCGAAACGATCTGGCCGAAAAGGATCGCCTCACGCCATTGAATTGGGAGTGTCAACTTGCGCCCCCGGTCGAACACAGCATCGCGGCGATTGCGGGGGATTCGGGGAGGGTCAGTCGCCCGGATCGGGCCGATCGCGCCGATCTTCGTGATTCGGGTGGCGATCCGGCGCGATGCCGACCTTGCCGCGCCGATCCCGCCGCGATTTTGTTCCCGCCGGCGACGGACCCGAACGATCCGGCCGTCTTCGAGCCCACCCGGGGCACCATTTTTGCGGAGATCCTGCATGGGGTTCGGGTCGAGGGTCCCGAACCCCACAGGTCACGATCCTGATCGTCCGGGCGCAATCAGACCCGATACGGTCGGGAATCGCCTCGATGCTTTGCATGTCGCCTAATATTTGGACGCTCCCGGGCTGATACCTGTTGCGACTGGGATACACCTCTTTGACGACGCGCAGCCCGGGCCGCCGGACCGGTGGTTTGTCCTTCCATCCTCAGCCGGAATCGAGCAGGCTCAATCCATCGAGATTGTTCCAAGACCTGTGCCGTTCGAAATTCAGGGGCTAGATATGAAGAAGATCGCTCTCGCCATGTTCGCTGCCACGGTTGCAGCTGCCTCGTCCGCCTCTGCGGCGGACCTCGGTCGCCCCGCGCCGGCGGCCGTCGACTACGTCAAGGTTTGCGACGCCTACGGCGAGGGCTTCTTCTACATCCCGGGCAGCCAGACCTGCTTGAAGATCGGCGGCTATGTCCGCGCCGAGTATCGCGTCTGGAAGACCGACACCGCGTTCGGCGGCCTCTACGGCCTGACCAACGGCGTCAAGGGTCCGGCCAACAATGACATGACCACCCGCGTCCGCGCCCAGCTGACCCTGGACAGCCGCACCAACACCGAATTCGGCCTGCTGCGCAGCTTCACCGAAGCCTGGTACACGGTCGACAGCGGCCGGGCGACGCCGAGCGTCGATCTGTGGAAGGCCTATATCCAGCTCGGCGGCCTGACCGCCGGCCGCGCCCAGTCCTTCTTCGACTTCTATACCGGCGATCACTACTCGTCCTTCTTCGAGACCGCCCATTCGGACTCGCAGGTCAACCTGCTCGCCTACACCTTCTCGTTCGGCAACGGCGTCAGCGCCACCCTGTCGCTCGAAGACCAGACCACCGGCAACGCCACCCGCCGCTTCGACGCCTTCGGCATCTATGGCGGCAACAAGTGGATGGACGTGGTCGGCAACGTGGCCATCTCGCAGGCCTGGGGCTCCGCCCAGATCATGGCGGTCGCCCATCACAACCAGCCGTCCTACAACAACCAGGACAAGTGGGGCTATGCGGTCGGCGCCGGCGTGACCGTCAAGCTGCCGATGATCGCCGAAGGCGACAGCGTCAGCCTGCAGGGTGCCTACGGCAAGGGCGCGCTCAGCTACGTGACCCCGGATCCGATCTTCGGCTACGACTTCTTCCCGAACCAGAATGGTTCGATGAGCCAGACCACGGCCTGGAGCGTCGCGGCCGGCTTCACGCATAACTGGAACGCGAAGTGGTCGACCTCGGCGACCGTGTCCTATCTCGATGTGGATGGCGCTTCGCTGAAGCTCATCGGCTTCAAGCCGGGCCTCGACTACAAGCAGGTCGACGCGGGTGTGAACCTCGTCTACTCGCCGGTCGCCGGCCTGACCATCGGCGGCGAGCTCGAGTACAAGTCGGCGGACTTCTCCAAGGGCCCGAACACCGACGCTCTGGTTGGTCTGCTGCGCATCCAGCGCAACTTCTGATCCAATCCTCCCGAAAGGGACGGTCGAAAACCCGGCGGGCAACCGCCGGGTTTTTTCGTTTGACGCATCAGAGACCGGGGGCCGGGTCAGGGAGATCCCTCCATCCTGGAGCGCGCTGCACCGGGACAGGCCCCAGGTGGGAAGGGGTGCCTCGGGACGCGAGATCGGTCGCGGCGGATGCCGGCGCAGTTCGGGCCTTTGGCGAACCCGGCCGGTCCGATCGCGGACGGCGATCGCACCATGTCTCAAGGTCTCCAGACGAGAATCGGGACCGGCCGCGCGGCGCCGGCGTGCGGTATGTTGCAATTGTGTGACACGCGGTAGCCAGCGCCGATGCCGCCGCATTTCTCATTCCGACGGCGAGATTGTTTCATGCAAATATCTTGAAGTGATTGCTGACGAGAATCAGCGACGGGCGGGGGCAATTCGATGATGAAATCCATGCTGGCCGGGTTCGGCGTCGTTCTGGCCACGTCCTTCGCGGCACAAGCCGCCGATCTGGGACGCCCGGCCCCGGCGGCCGTCGACTATGTGAAGGTCTGCGACGCCTACGGCGCGGGCTTCTTCTACATCCCCGGCAGTCAGACCTGCCTCAAGATCGGCGGCTATGTCCGCGCCGAGTATCGCGTCTGGAAGACCGATGCCGACTTCGGCGCCCTCTACGGGCTCACCAACGGCGTCAAGGGTCCGGCCAACAATTCCGCGACCACGCGCGTGCGCGCCCAGCTGACGCTCGACACCCGCACCAACACCGAATTCGGCCTTCTGCGCAGCTTCACCGAAGCCTGGTACACGGTCGACAGCGGCAGCGCCTCGCCGAGTGTCGATCTGTGGAAGGCCTATATCCAGCTCGGCGGCCTGACCGCCGGCCGTGCCCAGTCCTTCTTCGACTTCTACACCGGCGATCACTACGCCTCGGTCTACGAAACCGCCCATTCGGACTCGCAGGTCAACCTGCTCGCCTACACCTTCTCGTTCGGCAACGGCGTGACGGCGAGCCTGTCGCTGGAGGATTCCACCACCGGCAACGCCACGCGGCGCTTCAACAGCTTCAACATCTATGGTGGCAACAAGTATCCCGATCTGGTCGGCAACGTGAACATCAGCCAGGCTTGGGGCTCGGCCCAGATCATGGGTGCGCTGCATCACGACCAGCCCGTCTACTCCAACAAGGCGGAGTGGGGCTATGCGGTCGGCGGCGGCGTGACCGTCAAGCTGCCGATGCTCGGCGCCGGCGACACGGTGAGCTTCCAGGCCGCCTATGCCAAGGGAGCCGTGAGCTACGTCACCCCCGATCCGCTGTTCGGCTACGACTTCCTGCCGAAGAACGTCATCGTGGTGAATGGCGGCATGAGCCAGACCGTGGCCTGGAGCCTTGCCGCAGGCCTGACCCACAACTGGTCGGCCAAGTGGTCGAGCGCTGCGACCGTCTCCTATCTGAACCATGATGGCGGTGCGGCAAACTTCCTGAATATTGCGAAACTTCAGGCCGACTACACGCAAACAGATGCCGGTATCAACCTGGTCTATGCTCCGGTCGAAGGCCTGACCATTGGCGCCGAGGTCGAGTACAAGCGGGCGAACTTCGACGGCAAGAGCGTCTTCTTGCCGATCAAGGAGACGGATGCCGTCGTCGGTCTGCTGCGCGTCCAGCGGAACTTCTGACGGTCCGCAGTGGATCTGATCAGAAAGCTGGTCGATCAGAACGCAAAACCCGGTGCCATGGCACCGGGTTTTCTTTTGGACGAAATCTGAAAGGATCTCGGTTCGGGAGCCTCAGGGCTTGCGCATCGCCCGCGCCAGGGCATCGCCGAGGGCGCCGCGGGCGGGCGGCTGATCTGGCTTGCCGCCCTTCGCCGCGGGGCCGGACTTCGGTGGCGGCACAGCGTTGCGCCCGCCCGAACCGGCCGAACCGCCGGCTCCTCCCCCGGCCGTCGCCCCCGACGGCCGCCCCGTGCCGGCGCCGTCGTCCTTGCGCATCGACAGTGCGATCCGCTTGCGCTTGGCGTCGACCTCGACCACCCGCACCTTGACCACATCGCCCGCCTTGACCACGTCGCGCGGGTCTTTGACGAAGCGGTCCGCCAGTTGGGAGACGTGCACGAGGCCGTCCTGGTGGACGCCGATGTCGACGAAGGCGCCGAAGGCCGCGACATTGGTCACGGTCCCCTCCAGCACCATGCCGGGCTTCAGATCGCCGATCGCCTCGATGCCCTCGGCGAAGGCCGCGGTGCGGAATTCCGGGCGCGGATCGCGGCCGGGCTTCTCCAACTCGGCGATGATGTCGCGCACCGTCGGCAGGCCGAAGCGTTCGTCGACGAAGCGTTTCGCGTCGAGGCTCTTCAGCGTCGCGCTGTCGCCCATCAGGCTGCGGATGTCGCGCCCGCAGGCGGCGACGATCCGGCTCGCCACCGGATAGGCCTCCGGATGCACCGAGGAGGCGTCGAGCGGCTCGGCGCCATCGCGGATGCGCAGGAAGCCGGCCGCCAGTTCGAAGGTGCGCGGGCCGAGGCGCGCGACCTTCAGCAAGTCCTTGCGCGAGCGGAACGGCCCGACCGTGTCGCGATGCGCCACGATCGCCTCCGCGAGCGACTGGCCGAGGCCGGAGACCCGGGCCAGCAGGGCCGCGGAGGCCGTGTTCAGGTCGACGCCGACCGCGTTGACGGCGTCCTCGACGACCGCGTCCAGGCTCTTGGCCAGCCGCGACTGGTCGACATCGTGCTGGTACTGGCCGACGCCGATCGACTTCGGCTCGATCTTGACCAGTTCGGCGAGCGGGTCCTGCAGACGGCGGGCGATCGACACCGCGCCGCGCAGCGACACGTCCAGGTCGGGCATTTCCGCCGCCGCCAAGGCCGAGGCCGAATAGACCGAGGCGCCGGCCTCGCTGACCACCACCTTGATCGGCTTCGGCGGCGGCATGTCGCCGATCAGCACCGAGACCAGCCGGTCGGTCTCGCGCGAGCCGGTGCCGTTGCCGATCGCGACCAGCTCGATTCTGTGCCGGCGGATCAGATGGCGCAGCGCCTCCAGCGTGCCGTTCACGTCGTTCCGGGGCGGGAAGGGGTAGACCGTGGTGGTGTCGACCACCTTGCCGGTGGCGTCGATCACCGCAACCTTGACGCCGGTGCGGATGCCGGGATCGAGCCCCAGGGTCGGCCGCGTGCCGGCCGGAGCGGCGAGCAGCAGGTCCTTCAGATTGCGGGCGAAGACCGTGATCGCCTCGTCTTCGGCGCGCTCGCGCAGGCGGGTCATCAGGTCGAGCGAGACGCTCAGCGACAGCTTCACCCGCCAGGTCCAGCGGCAGGCCTCCAGAAGCCAGATGTCGCCCGGCAGCTTCGGCGGCACCGGCACCTTGGCGGCCTCGGCGACCAGCCGCTCGACCGGTTTCGGGCTCGCGGTCTGGTCGGCATCGATCTCGATGTCGAGCGTCAGGATCTCTTCGTTGCGCCCGCGCAGCATGGCGAGCGCGCGGTGGCTCGGGGCCGTCGCCCAGCGCTCGGCATGATCGAAATAGTCGGCGAACTTCTCGCCGGCGGCCTCCTTGCCCTCGATCACCTTGGCGCGCAGAGTGGCGCGCTCCATGGCGTAGTGGCGCAGGCGCCCGACCAGGTCGGTATTCTCCGCGAGGCCCTCGGCGATGATGTCGCGCGCGCCTTCCAGCGCCGCCTTCACATCCGGCACCGCCTCGCCCAGATAGGCCGCCGCGAGGTCCTGCGGGGCGGCGCGCCGGTCCGCCAGGATGGCGTCGGCGAGCGGGCCGAGGCCGCGTTCGCGCGCGATCTCCGCCTTGGTGCGCCGCTTCGGCCGGTAGGGCAGGTAGATGTCCTCGATCTCGGCCTTGGTGGTCGCGGCAGCGAGCCGGGCGGCGATCTCGTCGGTCATCTTGCCCTGGCCGGCGATGGAGTCGGCGACCGTCGTGCGGCGCGCCTCCATGTCGCGCAGATAGGCGAGCCGTTCCTCCAGCTTGCGCAGCTGCGTATCGTCGAGGCCGCCGGTCGCCTCCTTCCGGTAGCGGGCGACGAAGGGCACGGTCGCCCCCTCGTCGAGCAGTCCGACCGCGGCGGCGACCTGCTGCGGACGCGCCGCGATCTCCTCGGCGATGATCCTGGCGATGCGCTCCTCGACGGCGGACGGGGGGGCGGACATGGGCGGCTCCGGTCACGGTGAATCGGGGAGCCGGACCTTACGGACCGGATGCGGCGAAGCCAAGCCGGCAACGCGGCGCCGGTCGGTCACGCCGCGTCTTTCCCCAGCCCCGCCAGGGTGGCGAGCCATCCGGCGCGGCGCGCCGGCGTCGCGGCCCCGATGTTGCCGAGATAGGTCGTCCGGATCGGCGCGACGCCGACGAAGCCGAGGATCGAGCGTTTCAGCACCGAGACGCCGTGGGCCAGGAAGAACCAGCGGAACACGAAGGCCGGCATGCCCATGGTGACCACGATGCGGGCCGACTTGCCGGTGAAGAGCATTTCGGGAGACGCCTTGTCGCGGTAGCGGAAGGCGATGCCGGGGCGGGCGACATGCTCCAGGAAGGCCTTGAGCAGGGCCGGCATGGTGCCGAGCCAAAGCGGGAAGACCAGCACGAGATGATCGGCCGCCACCACCGCGTCGCGCGCCGTGGCGAGGCTTTCCGGAAGCGGGCCGGTCTCGAATTCCGCCTGAGAGCGCAGGAACGGCACCTCGATGCCGGCAAGATCGATCAGCGTGACCGTGTGGCCGGCCTTGCGGGCGCCGTCCGCATAGGCGGCGGCGAGCGCCCGGCAGAGGCGTTCCGGCGCCGGGTCCGGGTGGCCCAGGATGATCGCGATGCGGCGGGACATGGCTTACCTCGGATTGGCCTCGGGCGCGAATGGTTGACCCTTAGCTGTGGATCGTCGCAGCGGGGCGCCAGTCGGGGCAAGTCCCATCCGAAATCAAACGGGCGAAATGAACCGGGCGAAATGAAACGGGCGCCGGCAGCGTGCCGGCGCCCGTTCGAATTCAGGCATTCCAGGTCGGGCCCGACGACCGTCAGGCGGCGTCCTGCATCGCCGAGAGGCGCCACAGGCCGGGCCGGCCGGCGAAGCCGCGCTCGCGCATGAAGGTCCAGACCTGCGTGAACTCGGTCGGCTGGGCGGCATTGCCCTCGACCACGCGGCCCGACGACCGTTCGCGGGTCACGTCGATCATCGCATAGCGCATCGCCACGCTGGCATAGTCGACCGAACCCTCGTTCCAGGCCTCGGCGAGATCGCCCTGCAAGAGCTTCACGTCGCGGATCTCGTTGACGAGGCCGCTCTGGGCCAGTTCGTCGAGATTCTCCGACAGGAAGCGGTGGGCTTCCGGCGTGGTCAGCGTCTTCAGTTCCTCGACATCGCCGCGACCGAAGGCCGTCTGGACCTCGGCGAGCAGGCGTTCGAAGGCGTCGAAATCCTCACCCGTCAGGCCGATCGCATCGTTCGGTCCGGACGCCGCCGGCGCATAGGGAGCGGGCGCGTCGTGGATCGGCGCGGCATCCTGCATCGGCCCGGCCTTCAGACCGTAGCCGCCCGCCTGGCCGAGACCCTGCGGAACCGACGATCCGCCCTGCGGCCCAGCACCGCCCAGCGGCGAACCGCCGCCCAGCGGGGAGCCACCGCCCAGCGGCGAACCGCCGCCAAACATGCCCGGACCCTGATCCTGGCGGGCGAGGCCTTCGTTCTGCGGGCCGGCATAGCCCGGCTGCTGCTGGCGGCCGCGGATCAACCGCATGACGAACCAGATGCCGAAGCCGATGATCGCCGCCTGCAGCAGCAGGCCGAGCAGGCCGGCCGCGCCGCCGAGGCCGTGGCCGAGCAGCATACCGACCAAGCCGCCGATCAGCAGGCCCTTGAACATCGACCCGCCCAGCCCGCCGAACAGGCCACCCGGCGCGGCGCCGGTCGGACCCGGCTGTACGGCGCCCGGATTGCCGGGGCGGGGCGTCGCGGTCCGTTCGATCGGACCGGCGGTGTTCGGGGCGGTCTGGGTCGACGGCGGCGCCTGATAGGTGCGCGAACCGCGGCTGCCGAAGCCGGCCTTGGGGGCCGCTTCCGCGTCGGACCAGGGCGCCACGCTGCCGACCGACAGGGCGAAGCCGAAGGCCGCGACGGCGGCGAGACGGGCCGCACGCCGCCAAAGCGAAGGAGCGGTCGGGGCCGGGGTGGCGATGCGGATTGGGGTCGTCATCCGAAACCTCGATTTCGAGCGCCGCGGGGGCGCAGGTTCCCAACATATGATGTCAGGTTCCTGTCATGTAAAGGGTGCCGCACGGGTTCCGATCCGAAAACCGCGCCGGAACCGAAAAATCGGTGTCCGACGCGGACCCGGCGCAGTCCCCAGGACGGCGAAAGGCGCCCGACCAGCAAGGTCGGACGCCCATCGCGGCATTTCAAGATCGTCCGGCGCAACGGATGCGACGTGACGGCTTATTTCATGGTCGGGATCGCGAATTCGGCCCCGGTCCGGATGCCCGACGGCCAGCGCGAGGTCACGGTCTTGGTCTTGGTGTAGAAGCGGATCGAATCCGGGCCGTGCTGGTTCAGGTCGCCGAAGGACGAACGCTTCCAGCCGCCGAAGGTGTAGTAGGCGAGCGGAACCGGGATCGGCACGTTGACGCCGACCATGCCGACCTGGACGCGCGAGGCGAAGTCGCGTGCACTGTCGCCGTCGCGGGTATAGATGGCGACGCCGTTGCCGTATTCGTGGTCGTTGGCGAGCTTCAGGCCTTCGTCATAGTCCTTGGCGCGCACCACCGAGAGGACCGGTCCGAAGATCTCCTCCTTGTAGATGCGCATGTCGCTGGTCACGTTGTCGAACAGGCAGCCGCCCATGTAGAAGCCGTTCTCGTAGCCCTGCATCTTGAAGCCGCGGCCGTCGACCAGCAGCTTGGCGCCTTCCTGGATGCCGAGATCGACGTAGCCGCGCACCTTCTCCATATGGGCCTTGGTGACCAGCGGGCCGAAATCGGCATCCGGCGAGGTCGAGGGGCCGATCTTGAGGCTTTCCACGCGCGGCACCAGCTTCTCGATCAGGCGGTCGGCCGTGGCTTCGCCGATCGGCACGGCCACCGAGATGGCCATGCAGCGTTCGCCGGCCGAGCCGTAGCCGGCGCCGATCAGGGCGTCGACGGCCTGGTCGAGATCGGCATCCGGCATGATGATCATGTGGTTCTTGGCGCCGCCGAAGCACTGCACGCGCTTGCCGGCCGCGCAGCCGCGCGAATAGACATATTCGGCGATCGTCGTGGAGCCGACGAAGCCGACCGCCATGATGTCCGGATCGTCCAGCACCGCGTCGACGGCTTCCTTGTCGCCGTTGACGACGTTGAGGATGCCGGCCGGCAGCCCGGCCTCGAGGAACAGTTCGGCGATCCGCATCGGCACGCCCGGATCGCGCTCGGACGGCTTCAGGATGAAGGCGTTGCCGGCCGCGATGGCGGGGGCGCATTTCCACAGCGGGATCATGGCCGGGAAGTTGAACGGCGTGATGCCGGCGACGACGCCGAGCGGCTGGCGCATCGAATAGATGTCGATGCCCGGGCCGGCCGCGTCGGTATATTCGCCCTTCATGAGATGCGGCACGCCGATGGCGAACTCGACCACTTCGAGGCCGCGCTGGATGTCGCCGCGGGCGTCGACGACGGTCTTGCCGTGCTCGCGGGCGAGCAGGTCGGCAAGGGCGTCGTAGTCGCGCTGGACCAGCTCCAGAAACTTCATCAGCACGCGCGCACGCCGCTGCGGGTTGGTCGCCGCCCAGGCCGGCTGCGCCGCCTTGGCATTCTCGACCGCGGCACGAACCTCGGCCTTGGTGGCCAGCGCCACCTTGGCGACGACCTCGCCGGTCATCGGCTCGAAGACATCGGCCTCGCGGCCGGACGTGCCGGCGACAGTCTTGCCGCCGATGAAGTGCCCATAGTGACGCATGCGTTCCCTCCGGTTCACCGCGCGGATCTTGCCGCCGGGGCGGATTGTGTTTCCAGGGTGCCATGCCTAGCAGGCCCGGTCCTGCCTCGTCCATCGGCCAGCCGGGCTAATCCCGATGGGTCCCCGCCCGGCCCGATGGATTCCGCGCGCGGCCGCCACGCGCCCGGACCGGATGACGCATGCCCGGCTGGCGGAACGGCCGGCCGGGCCGGCCTCGCCCGCCGCCGCGGTCGCCGACGATGCGGCAATTGTGAATGACTGGTTAAGGAAACGTCAGGCGGCATGCTGCCGCTGCATGGCTGCCGTCCCGGCAGTCCGCTGGCACCATGTTGCACTGCACATTATGTTGCACTGCGTTCGTTGCATTGCGGTAGGCGCCTGAACCGCCGCCGGGTGCAGAGGAGAGAACATCATGATGCTGAAGCGTTTTGCCGATTCGTGGTCGCGTTACCGGAAGTACCGGGCGACCGTCTGGGAACTGGGTGGCCTGAACGACCGCGAGCTTGCCGATCTGGGCATTCCGCGTGCCGACATCCCGCGTCTGGCCCGCGAGGCCGTCCGCTGAGACGATCCGGGAATCTTGCATTCCCTGCGCGAGCCGCCCGGTCCTGCCGGGCGGCTCGCGCCGTTTTGGGGCTCCGCTTCGGGCGCGTCGTGGACGATCGCGGCGGCGTCGGATATCTCGACATGCACGAGCGGCCGGGGGCGATTTTCGGGGCGGTGCGATCCCCCGGGTGACGGCCGAGGGGCGAAGCGGCGGACCGGACGACGTCATCCATGACGGTGCACTACTACACGCAATCCTGGAATGATGCCGAAATGCTCGGCTTCATGTTCCGCCACTACGACCCGATCGTCGACCGTTATTTCGTCTATGATGACGGATCGACGGACGGGACGATCGAGATGCTGAAGGCGCATCCGAAGGTCGATCTGCGGTCCGTACCGCCCGGCGATCCGAATTCGCGCACCCTGTCCAGCGTCCGGTTCTTCGACGAAGTCTGGCGCCAAAGCCGCGGCATCGCGGATTGGGTGATCGTCGCCGATATCGACGAGCATCTCTACCATCCCGACCTCGAACGCTATCTGGCGGTCTGCCGGGAGCGCGCGGTCACGCTGATTCCGGCGCTCGGTTACCAGATGCTCTCGGCGCAGTTTCCTCAGCCGCCCGATCTCCTGCTCTGCGCGCATCTGACCCGCGGTGCGCCCTGGCGGCAGATGAGCAAGCTCGGCTTCTTCGCGCCCGACCGCATCGAGGCCGTCAACTACTCGACCGGGCGGCATCGATGCGCGCCGACCGGCGAGGTCCGACTGCCACCGCGCGACGAACTTCTGCTGCTGCACTATAAGTATATGGACTTCGAGCGGACGCAGAGGCGCCACGAGCAGTTCGGACCCCGCTCGCGCGCGCTGGATATCGCCAATGGTTGGGGCAAGAAGTATTTCTGGAGCCGGGAGCAACTGGCCGAAAGCTGGAGTGGCTTCGAGCGCGCCGCCATCGATATCGCCGACCCGGCGATCGATCATCACCGCTTCCACTCGGAACCGCGCTGGTGGCGGGATCTGCCCCGCGTCCCGGGCGACGAGGCCTCGTCGTCATAGCCTGCGTGGTTCGGATCCGCGGGGCGGATGAGGACCATCCGTCTCGATCGAACCACGGGCCGATGCCGGCCCCGGCCGAACGGCCCGGGGACCGATAGCGCGGGCGCGCGCACCTTTGCGGGGCACGGGCCGCGCAAGGCGCGCTTTTCGGCGCAAAATCAAGTATACGTTGTGTTGCGGATGGTGCCGGGTATCGGGCGGCTCGCGGCCGACTGCCGGGTGCATGCGTTTGCCGTGGTTCGATCGCGACGGATGAGGCCGTCGGTCGCGAAGGAGCCATGACCGGCCTGTCGACGGGATCGCATCGGTCCGACGGGCCGGGACACCCTGGCCGGGCTCCGGTCTTGGTCACAGCCGGTGCATCGGCCGTCAGGAGGCCTCGCCATGATTCTCGGTCTGTCGCTCTCGGCATTCACGACCCTTCACGTCGCCCTCAGCCTGGTCGGGATCGCGGCGGGACTGCTCGTCCTGGCCGATCTGGTCGCCGGACGGTTTCGTGCCGGCTGGACGCTGCTGTTTCTGGCCGCCACGGACGCGACCAGCATCACCGGCTTCCTGTTTCCCTTCGACGTCTTCCTGCCCTCCCATTGGGTCGGGGTGCTGTCGCTGCTGGCGCTGACCGCCGCCATCGTGGCGCTCTACGTCAAAGCCCTGTCGGGCCCCTGGCGGGCCGTCTATGTCGTGACGGCGGTGCTGTCGCTCTATCTCAACGTCTTCGTCGGCGTCGTGCAGGCCTTCCAGAAGATCGGGCCGCTGCGGGCGCTCGCCCCGACGCAGTCCGAGCCGCCCTTCGCGATCGCCCAGGGGCTGGTCCTCGTCCTCTTCGTCGCCCTCGGCTTCCTTGCGGTCCGCCGGTTCCGGCCACCGGGCTTCGGGGGTCGATAGGGCTTCGGGGGGCGATAGGGCTTCGGGGTGAGAGGGCTTCGGGCGGCGGCTCGGACGCCGCGTGCGGATCGACGCCGGCGTCCGAATCGGGGCCGGCGCCGGGAGCCCCCTGCCTGATCCGCATGGGGGCAGCCTGCCGGAATTCAAGATCTTGAACCGACCGTCCGCGGGGACCACGTCGATGACGGTGCCGGCACTCCAGCCCTCGAGGATGGCGGGCCGGCGCGACGCCGAGCAGGATTCTGCAAGCCGGACGGGGCGGTCCGGGCCTTGCCGAATCCTGCCGGCCAGCAAGGAGTCGACATGATGCACTGCAATACGACCTATGACGCCGCACAGACGGGCCGCCCCGGCTTCACGCCGTTGACGGTCGGTCTAACGATCCTGGGCTTCCTGATCGCCTGGCCGCTCGGCGTGGCCGCGCTCGCCTATGCGTTCTTCGGCCACCGCATCCGCGGCTTCGCCGAGGGCCTGCGCGCGGGCTTCCGCGACAAGACCGGCTTCGGCGGCTGGCGTGACGCCGCCGAGACCGTCCGCCGCTCGGGCGCCTTCTCGGAGCGCACCGGCAACGCGGCCTTCGACGAATACCGCCGCCGCGAGATGGAACGCCTCGACGCCGAACGCCGCCGCCTCGACCAGGAGCGGCGCGAATTCGAGACCTATGTCCGCGACCTGCAGCGCGCCCGCGACCAGCAGGAGTTCGACCGCTTCATGGAAGAACGCCGCCGCCGCCAGGACGGCCCGACCACGGCCTGACCGCGGCCGCCACACTACCGAGCCGCCGGCGCCTCACGGGGCGCCGGCGGTCCTGCCGCGCACCCGGACCGATCCTCTCATCAGAGAATCAGTCGACCGTCGACAGAGCGAAATCGAACTGCGGTGGCGATTGTTCGGCGGTGACCGTCAGTCTCTTGCCGGCCTTCAATCTTTCAAGCGCTTCCGCGCCAAGCCACCAGCCTTGAATCCGGGAAAAGCCCTCCCGCCTCAGGGCGGATTGGAACCGCTTCATCAACTGCTGGGCGGTTGGATTTGCGTGAAGCGTTGAAATGTTTCCTGGCAGTAAAGTGCCCGTTTTCCAAAGCCCCGCAATTGTCAAGATCACCGTATCTTCGTTGTCGGAATTTTGCAGACTCCAACGCTTCTCACCGTTTCTGTCAATAAACGTATTTATTGAATTCTTTGTATCTCTGAGTGAAACCAAGTAAGCACGCGACATGAATCCGGTTTCATGTGTTGCAATCCCTGGATTGGGAATCTCAGATGAAGTCAGGTAGATCGGTCGATTGGGTGTTGTCGTAACGCCCATTTCCACGAATTTCAGCGGCGCGGCGGCTTCGAACCGCGCCAGCACCGGGACGATGTCGATCGGGGTTGCAAAGAAGAATATCCGCTTCATGGATGAAATGTCCGCATCGAGTGAATTGTTGTTCATGAAAGCGAAGCGCATCGGTCCTATGACGCGGTTTGAATCGCGGTTTCCCCTTTTGAAATGGCACCGGATCGGACTTCTGCGACGACGTGGCGAGGCTGGGTCGGACGTCTCCTGGGAGTGCCGAGATTGCCGGGCGGACGAGCCTTGGGCTGGAAGCATTCCGGCATTGGATCCACGCTGATTTCGGAGATGCAATCGGCGCATGATTTGACCGTCCCATCAATATCGAAGGTCGTTCTCGACCACTATCCGCATTGTGTGCGCCGACACACGAACCGCTATGGCTCTCCCCGCCCTTCCCAGCGCCGTCCCGGTCCCGCATCATGGGACGGGGCATCGCACGACTTGCCGAAACGACGTTCTTGTTCGCCTTCACCCGCTCGCCGCCGGTCGCGCGACATGGGCTGCCGGTGCGGCCGACTTGTGCGGTCACTTGCCGAGGCGTGGGCACGGCGGCGGGCGGTCTGTCCTTTCTTGGGGCGCGGTCATTCTGGCGCGGTGCGGCGTGAGCGGCTATTGGGGGTCCCGCGGCCGCGCCTCGGCGCGAAGGGCGCCTGCCGTCCGCTCCCGGCGCTGCGGTCCGTGGTCCGCGAGGGCTTTGCGGTTGTCGCCGGCCCATCCGGTCCGCCCCACCCGCTCCCGGCGCTTCCGGGATGGCGGCCGTGCCTCGTGGCACCGTATCGGAGGGACAAGGCAAGCGATGATCGACCATGCCGCGCGCGCCATCTATGTTCACATCCAGAAGACGGGTGGCACTTCAACGCGGGCTGCCTTCAATTGGGGGGTGTCTGACCCCCACAAGCATTTCCGCGCGGACCAGCTCAAACCGATCTATGGCGATCAGTGCTGGAACGAATATTTCAAATTTGCCTTCGTCAGGAACCCGTGGGACCGTCTGGTGTCATGGTGGTCGCAGTTCGAATTTCTGCGGTCGCGCCTCCAATCCGGCGCGCCCGTCAGCCAGTTCGCCGTCTATGTTCTGCAGCGCGCCACGACGTTCGATGAATTCCTGCGCAACGCGACCGATGAGATCGCCGACATCGACGGCGAGAAGTGGATATTCCGCAATCAGATCGACTACCTGAGCGACCGGAATGGCAATGTCATGGTCGATTTCATCGGCCGCTTCGAGAGCCTTTCGGAGGATATTTCCAAGGTATCGCAGAGAGTGTTGGGGAGATCGGTGGAGTTTCCGCACCTGAATGCATCGGGTCGATCCGATTATCGTTCCTATTACACGGATGAGCTCGCCGACCTCGTCGCGCGCCGCTATGCAAGAGATATCCAGACCTTCGGCTACAGCTTCGATTGAACGGCTGTTCGATGGCGCCTCCCGCCCTTCCCCGCGCCGTTCCGGTCCCGCATCATGGGGCGGGGCTCTGCACGATTCGCCGAAACGATGTCCTTGTTCGCCTTCACCCGTTCGCCGCCGGCGCCGCGCGCCGTGCCGAGCCATGTCGATCTCGACCTGCCCGACGGGCCGGTCCGGGTCGCCGTGAAGGTGGAGCCGCGCGCGCGGCGCTATTCGCTGCGGCTGCCGACCGGGTCGGACGAGCCGGTGCTGACCCTGCCGAAATCCGGGCGGATCGGCGAAGCGGTCGCGTTCCTGGAGCGGCATCGCGGCTGGCTGGCCGAGCGGCTGGCGCGGCGGCCCGGCAAGGTCGCCTTCGCGCATGGCGCCGTCGTGCCGCTGCGCGGGCTCGATCATCGCATCTTCCACCGGCCCGACCGGCGCGGCACCGTCTGGATCGACGAGATCGGCGGCAGCCCGCATCTCTGCGTCGCCGGCGCGGAGGAGCATCTCGCCCGCCGGCTGACGGATTTCCTCCGGCGCGAGGCGCGGCGCGACATCGAGCCGGCGGTGGCGCTGCATGCCGGCCGCCTCGGCGTGCGCGCCAGCGCGGTCAGGCTGAAGGATACGGTCAGCCGCTGGGGTTCGTGCACGGCGGCGGGCGAACTGTCCTTCTCCTGGCGGGTGATCCTGGCACCGCCCTTCGTGCTCGACTATCTGGTCGCCCACGAGGTCGCACATCTGCGCGAGATGAACCATTCCGCCCGCTTCTGGCGCTGCGTCGCGGAGACCTGCCCGGACATGGAGCGCGGCCGCCTCTGGCTGAAGCGCCACGGCGCCGGCCTGCACGCCTACGGCTGATCGCCCGGCGGCCCGACCGTCCGACCCGGCCGCTTCTTTTCGACGAGACGATTTCGCCGGGGCGGAACATGCGGTAGAACCGCCTCGCATTCGAAGCCTGAGGACCCCATGCGCAAGGCGACCGTCGCGCGGAAAACCCGCGAGACCGACATCACCGTTTCGGTCGATCTGGACGGCTCCGGCCGGTCCGACATCCGGACCGGCGTCGGCTTCTTCGACCACATGCTGGATCAGGTCGCCCGCCACGGGCTGATCGATCTCGACATCCGCGCCGAGGGCGACCTGCATATCGACTTCCACCATACCGTCGAGGATGTCGGCATCGCGCTCGGCCAGGCGATCCGGCAGGCGCTCGGCGACATGCGCGGCATCACCCGCTATGCCGACGTGCATCTGCCGATGGACGAGGCGCTGACGCGCTGCGCGATCGACATTTCCGGCCGGCCCTTCCTGGTCTTCCAGGCGGAGTTCCCGCGCCCGAAGATCGGCGAGTTCGACACCGAGCTGGTCGAGGAATGGTTCCGCGCCTTCGCGATGAATGCCGGCATCACGCTTCATGTCGCCAATCTCTACGGGTCGAACAGCCACCATATCGCGGAGAGCTGTTTCAAGGCTCTGGCGCGCGCCTTGAGAACCGCCGTCGCGATCGATCCGCGCCGCGCGGACGCGATCCCCTCCACCAAGGGAAGCCTCGGGGGCTGACATGGCAATCTGGACGGTGCATGCCCCCCCCGACGGCGACAGCCGGCTCGACGATGCCGAGCGCGCGGTGTTCATTCGCGAGCGCATCAGCTGGATGGCGCTCCTGTTCGGCCCGCTCTGGATCCTGCGCCATCGGCTGTGGCGCGTGCTCATCGGCTGGTTGCTGGCGGTCGCCGCGATCGTGACGCTCGGCGTGCAGGTCAACGCCATCGCCGGGTCGGTGCTGTTCTGGCTGTTCTGGCTGTGGTTCGCGATCGTCGCCAACGATGCCCGCCGGCGCACGCTGGAGCGGCGCGGCTGGGACCTAGTCGGGCTGATCCATGCCGGCGGCCATGACGAGGCCGAGCGGCTCTATTTCAACAAGGTGCACGAGAAGGCCGCGCCGGCCTGGGCGCGCGTGCCGGAAGCCCGCGCCGCCGGAAACGTGCCGGCCGGCCCCGCACCCGCTGGAGCGGCCGATCCGGCCGCGGCGCGGCCGGTCGTGCCCGGCGGCGGCGCGCTGCCGCCGATCGTCGGCTTCACGGAGACGCGGCCGTGACGGTGGCGCTGATCGACTACGGCGCCGGCAACCTGCGCTCGGCCGAGAAGGGCCTGGAGCGGGTCGCGCGCGAGATCGGCTATGGCCACGACATCGTGCTGACACGCGACGCCGAAGTGGTGCGCAAGGCCGAGCGGGTCGTGCTGCCCGGCGACGGCGCCTTCCCGTTCTGCCGGCGCGGCCTCGCCGCATTGCCCGGCATGGACGAGGCGCTGCGCGAATTCGTCGAGCATCGCGGCCGCCCGTTCCTCGGCATCTGCGTCGGCATGCAGCTGCTCGCGACGCGCGGCGTGGAGCACGAGGAGATCGACGGTTTCGGCTGGATCGAGGGCGTCGTCGAGCCGATCGAGCCGTCGGATGCGTCCTTCAAGGTGCCGCATATGGGCTGGAACACCATGGACGCGGTCAATCCGCACCCGGTCATGGACGGCATCCGGCTCGGCCCCGACGGGCTGCATGCCTATTTCCTGCATTCCTACGCCTTCTCGACGAAGCACCACCGCGACCTGGTCGCGACCGCCGACTATGACGGCCCGCGCACCGCGATCGTGGCGCGCGACAACATCTTCGGCACCCAGTTCCACCCCGAGAAGAGCCAGACCCTCGGCCTGCGCCTGCTCGCCAACTTCCTGAAATGGTCGCCCTGACGGGCGGCCCGGATCCCGCGCGATGATTCTCTTTCCCGCCATCGACCTGAAGGACGGCGTCTGCGTCCGCCTGAAGCTCGGCGACATGGATGCAGCCACCGTCTACAACGACGATCCGGCCGCCCAGGCGCGCGCCTTCGCGGCGATGGGCTTCCCCTGGCTGCATGTGGTCGACCTCAACGGCGCCTTCGCGGGCCGCGCGGTCAACCGCGCCGCCGTCGAGGCGATCCGCGCCGCCGTCTCGATGCGGATGCAGCTCGGCGGCGGCATCCGCGACATGGCCGGCATCGAGACCTGGCTGGAGGCCGGCATCGACCGCGTCATCCTCGGCACCGTGGCGGTGCGCGACCCGGCGCTGGTCAAGGCCGCCTCGGCGCGCTTCCCGGGCCGGATCGTGGTCGGCATCGACGCGCGCGGCGGCCGGGTCGCGGTCGAGGGCTGGGCCGAGGCGTCCGAACTGGAGGCCGTCGATCTCGCCCGCCGCTTCGAGGATGCCGGCGTGGCGGCGATCGTCTATACCGACATCGACCGCGACGGCGTGCTCAAGGGCATCAATTTCGAGGCCACGCTGGCGCTGGCCGCCGCCGTCTCGATCCCGGTGATCGCCTCCGGCGGCCTCGCCTCGATGGCCGATATCGAACGGCTCTGCGCCCCCGATTGCCGCCTCCTCGAAGGTGCCATCTCCGGCCGCGCCCTCTATGACGGCCGCATCGACCCGGTCGCCGCCCTGGCCCGGCTCGCCGCGGCGGCGTGACGGTGGCCGGGCGGGCCTATCGCCTCTCGGCCTTCGCGGACGAAATCGTGGCCGTCCGACCGGTCCGTGGTGTTCTTGCTGTTCGCCCGCTGAAGGCTGCGAGCCATCCGGCAATCGGACCATCGGAGAACCGTCCCTGGAGACGGGATGTGCAATTGTGCGGCAAGACGACTATTCGAATTGAAATAAAATCCGAGAATTGGCTTCGTAATCCTCTCCGGAATCTCTGAAGGGACTAAAATAATTGTGTCCGTGATATTCCCTTAACTGAAGAAACGTTGCGGCGATCAGAAATCGAATCCCGCTGCTTTCAATCGTCCAGACTTTACAGGTTTCGTGCAGAGTTCTGTCGATCAGCTTCGCGACAGTCTCGACTTCGGATTGTGAAGCTCGTGCAATGGAAATGTCCCCGAAATGGCGGGGAATTGACACGTACTCAACCGCATAGGCAACAATGTCGAGCGTATTGTTCGTCTCTGCCGTCGCGGGGCTTCGGATCAGGAGGGACCCGTGACTGACGGTGTACTCCCAGAACTGGAACATGCGGCCGCGAAATATATCGTGCATATCAAGTTCTCCCACAAAACTGGGGCGTGACGGCAGAGCAACGGCCGCCGGAAACATAGTCTCAAATGCAGCCTGCGCCTAATGTCTCCCCGGTCCTCAAGCCCATGACGAGACTTGAGTGGTGGCTCAGATAGCGTCGTCGAATGACCGGGCCTGTCGTCCAAAGGCCAAATATTGAAATCCAGTCTGTGAGGTCAAATCGATCAGACATCCGCCGGGCGCCGATGCCTGATTGTTTCGCCCCTACGAAGCCGCCTTGACGTCGCGCTTGCCGTCGAAGGAGCGCATCAGGCGTTCGCGGATGGCCTTCTCCCGCACCCGGGTCTCGACCTTCTGGCCGAACAGGTCGGTGACGTAGAACACGTCGACCGCCCGCTCGCCGAAGGTGGCGATATGGGCCGAGGCGATGTTGAGGCTGAGGTCCGAGATGGCGCGGGTCAGGTCGTAGAGCAGGCCCGGCCGGTCGAGGCCGGAGACCTCGATCACGGTGAAGCGGTCCGACCAGGAATTGTTGACGATCACGTCGGTCGGCAGCTGGAAGGCCTTCACGCGCGGCTTGGCCAGCGCCTTGCGCTCGATCTGTTCGGGCAGGCGCTCGCCGCCGGCCAGCGCCTTTTCGATCAGGCCGGAGACGCGCGAGCCGCGCCGCTGCTCGTCGCCGTCGTCGGCGAATTCGCGGCTGACGAAGATGGTGTCGAGGGCGAGACCGTCGGTGGTCGTGTAGATCTGCGCGTCGACGATGTTGGCGCCGGCCACCGCGCAGGCCCCGGCGATGGTCGAGAGCAGGCGCGGATGGTCGCTGGCCAGCACGGTGATCTCGGTGACGCCCTCGAAGGCGCGCGGGGTCACGTTGGTGGCGAGCTTGCGCCCGCTGCGCACGGCGGCGCGGATGAACTGGGCATGCTCGATCTTGCGCGGCAGGTCGACGCGCAGCCAGTAGGGCGCATAGTGGCGCTCGACATAGTCCTCGCGCTCTTCGGGATCCCAGCCGTCCAGCTTCTCGACCAGTTCGCGCTTGGCCGCCGCGACGCGCTGGTCGCGGGTGATCTGGCTGTGGCCGCCGGCCAGATAGGGTTCGGTCTCGTAGTAGAGCGTGCGCAAGAGCTGGCCCTTCCAGCCGTTGAACACGCCCGGACCGACCGCGCGGATGTCGGCGACGGTCAGGATCAGGAGCAGCTTCAGCCGCTCCGGGCTCTGCGCCACGGCGGCGAAATCGCGGATCGTCTTGCGGTCGTTGAGATCGCGGCTGGTCGCCACCATGCTCATGACCAGGTGCTTCTCGATCAGCCAGACCAGCGTGTCGGTCTCCGCCGGCGTCAGCCCGAAGCGCGGCCCGAGCTTGGCGGCGATGCGCGCGCCGACGACGGAATGGTCCTCCGGCCGGCCCTTGCCGATATCGTGCAGGAACAGCGCGACATAGAGCAGGCGCCGGTTCTGCACGCCCGGCAGGATCGCCGAGGCGAGCGGCAGTTCGGTCTTGCGCGTGCCCTTCTCGATCTCCGACAGCTCGCCGATCGAGCGCAGCAGATGCTCGTCGACCGTGTAGTGGTGATACATGTTGAACTGCATCATCGCGACCACGCGGCCGAATTCCGGAACGAAACGGCCGAGGACGCCGGTCTCGTTCATCCGGCGCAGCACCGTCTCCGGATCGTTCTTCGACGTCAGGACATCGAGGAAGAGGGAATTGGCCTCCGGATTGTTCCTGAGATCGTCGTCGATCAAGCTGAGCGAGCGCGTGATCAGCTTCATGGCATCCGGATGGAACGCCAGGTTTTCCTTGTCGGCGAGCTGGAAGATGCGGATCAGGCGGATCGGGTCCTGCTTGAACACGTCCGGGCCGGTGACGTTGATCCGGTCGTTCTCGACCATGAAGGCGCCGCTGCCGAGCGTCTTGGGATGGCGCTTGGTCAGCCGCTTGATGAAGCGGTTGAGCACCGGCGCGATCTTGACGTGCTGCTCCTCGAGCGCGGCGCAGAAGATCAGGGTCAGGTCGCCGACATCCTTGGCGACCAGGAAATAGTGCTTCATGAAGCGCTCGACGGCACGCATGCCGGCGCGCTCGACATAGCCGAGCCGCTGGGCGATCTCGCGCTGCAGGTCGAAGGACAGGCGCTCCTCCGACCGGTTGGTCGCGAAATGCATGTTGCAGCGCACCGCCCAGAGAAAATCCTCGCAGCGCTTGAAGCGGACATACTCGGCCCGCGACAGCACGCCGGCCGCAATCAGCTCCTCCGGCCTGCGGACGCGATAGAAGTATTTGGCGATCCAAAACAGGGTCTGCAGGTCGCGCAGGCCGCCCTTGCCTTCCTTGATGTTCGGCTCGACCAGGTAGCGCGACGTGCCCTGGCGCTTCAGCCGGTCGTCGCGCTCGGCGAGCTTGGCGGCGATATATTCCGGGCCGGTATTGCGGACGACCTCCTCGTCGAAACGGCGCGCCAGATCGCGGAACAGCGGCTCGTCGCCCCACAGGAAGCGGGCTTCGAGCAGCGCCGTCCGGATGGTCATGTCGGACCGGGACAGCCGCAGGCATTCGTCGACATTGCGCGTGGCGTGGCCGACCTTCAGCCCCAGGTCCCACAGCATGTAGAGGATATATTCGATGACGCTCTCGCCCCAGGGCGTCTGCTTGTAGGGCAGCAGGAACAGGAGATCGATGTCGGATCCCGGCGCCAGCGTCGAACGCCCGTAGCCGCCGACCGCCGTGACGGCGATGCGCTCGGCCGCGGACGGGTTCTTGACGCGATAGACGTGGTGGATCGCGAAATCGTAGATGACGCGGATGATCTCGTCCTGGACGTGGCTCAGGCGTTCGGCGCAGAGCGAGCCGCGCCGGTCCTTGAGCATCATGGCCTCGATCTCGGCCCGGGTCTGCGACCGGATCTCCTTGAGGATCGCCAGGACCTGGGCGCGGATCGCCGGATTGCCACCATCCGCCCCACCGTCGACCAGAGCGGTCAGCCGCCGCCGCAGGGCTGCGGCGTCGATCAGGGTTTCGAACCCTTTCTTCATCGGCATGTCGTGCGAAATCCTTGTCCCGCCCCGGCACCTGTCCCGCCGGGACGCCATTGTCCCGGCGATGCGAACCTTGTGCTGATCTCGTCGGGCCGGATCCCGTGTGAACCATCCATCGGGAACGCACCGGACACCGAACCTGAAGTCCGACGTTAAAGCGGGCGCGATCCGATTTCCATCATCGCGCGGCCGGCGACCGAAAAAGTCACGCTCAGGCCGGCGGGTCCTCCGGCGCCAGTGCCGGCGCCGGTTTCGGACTGAAGGACCGGATCAGGGCGGCGAGATCGGGTTCGTCGACCAGCATCGCGGCGGCATTCGGGGCCAGCCAGTTCATGCTGCGTTGCCCCTGTTCGGGGAACTCGGTGCGCATCTCCCGGGCTTCGAGCGCGAAGACGTCGACGGTCAGGAAGATGAACCGCGTGTCGAGCCGCTTCCAATAGCGGTACTGCCCGATCGGCTTCTTCGCCACCTTGCCGAGAATGCCGGCCTCCTCATAGGCCTCGATGGCGGCCGACTTGTGGTCGGCATGCTCGCGCATCGGCCAGCCCTTCGGGATCACGGCGCGGCCGGTCTCGCGGGAGGTCATCAGAAGGATGCTGATCGAGCCGTCGAGCTCGCGGCGCCAGACGAGGGCGGCGACCTGCCGGCGGCCGTCCTTGCCCTTGTCCTTCGCGCCTGCCTGCTTGCCCACCATGAGGTCTCCCGCCTCCCGCCGTCTCGTCGGTTCAGGCCGCGAGCCTGGTCAGCCAGTAGGTTCCGGCCGCGATCGCGGCCGCGGCCGGCAGGGTCAACACCCAGGCGATGACGATGTCGCCCGCGATGCTCCAGCGGACAGCGGAAACGCGCCGCGCCGCGCCGACGCCGATGATCGCGCCCGTGATGGTATGGGTGGTCGAGACCGGAATGCCCAGATAGGTCGCCATGAACAGCGTGATCGCGCCGCCGGTCTCCGCGCAGAAGCCCTGCATCGGGTTGAGCCTCGTGATCTTGCTGCCCATCGTGCGCACGATGCGCCAGCCGCCGAACAGCGTGCCCAGCCCCATCGCCGCCTGACAGGAGATGACCACCCAGAAGGGCACATGGAACTGGCCGCCCAGATGGCCTTGCGAATAAAGCAGCACGGCGATGATGCCCATGGTCTTCTGCGCATCGTTGCCGCCATGGCCGAGGGAATAGAGCGAGGCGGAGACGAATTGCAGGCTGCGGAAGACGCGATCGACCGCGAAGGGCGTCTGGCGGACGAAAAGCCAGGTGACCAGAAGCACCAGCACGAGCGCCAGGAGGAAGCCGACCATCGGCGACAGCACGATCGCGGCGGCCGTCTTGCCGAGGCCGGTCCAGACGATCGCCCCCGTGCCGACCTTGGCGAGGCCGGCGCCGACCATGCCGCCGACCAGCGCATGCGAGCTGCTCGACGGAATGCCGAGGATCCAGGTCACCACGTTCCACACGATGGCGCCGGATAGCGCCGCAAAGATGACCGCGGGATCGACGATCGCCGGATCGATGATGCCCTTGCCGAGCGTCTCGGCGACATGCAGCCCGAAGAACAGAAAGGCGATGAAATTGAAGAAGGCGGCCCAGGCGACCGCATAGTGCGGGCGGAGGACCCGGGTCGACACGATGGTGGCGATCGAGTTCGCGGCATCGTGGAGCCCGTTCAGGAAATCGAACAGCAGCGCGATGGCGATCAGGGCGGCCAAGAGCGGGAAGGCGAGACTGGCATCCATCCCGGTCGACCTAGACGTTCTCGATCAGAATGCCGCTGATCTCGTTGGCGACATCCTCGAAGCTGTCGACCACGCGCTCGAGCTCGCCGTAGATCTCGCTGCCGATGACGAAGGCCATGGCGTTGCCGTCGCGATGGCGCCGGTAGAGCTCGCGCAGGCCCTGGTCGTGCATCTCGTCGGACCGGCCCTCCACCCGCAGCACCTCCTCGATGATCTCCGACAGACGCGCGGCATTGGGGCCAGGACGCTCCAGCAGGCGCACCGCCTCGGCGACCAGGCCGGCCGCCTCGACGATGGCGCCGCCCATCTGGCGCATCAGCGGGTCGAACTCGCGCTGCTCGAACAGGGTGACGGTCTTGACCGTCTTGTGCATGCGGTCGATGGCATCGTCCAGGGACTGGATCAGATCCTTGATGTCGCCGCGGTCGAAGGGGGTGACGAAGCTCTTGCGGACGGCCTGCATGACCTCGGCCGTAATGGCGTCGGCCTCGGTCTCGAGCCGCACGATCTCACGGCAATGCTGCTCGACCTCGCTGCCGCCGGCGAGCATGCGGTCCAGTGCCGCCGCGCCGGCCACGACCGTCGCCGCATGGCGCGAGAACAGGTCGAAGAAGCGATCCTCGCGCGGCAGCAGTTTCCGGAACCAACCGAGCATCGCGTCACCTGTCTCCCATCCGAGGCGCCAGGGGCCCCGGCGGGGCACACCGGTATGCCGATTTCCCCGCCGGACGCAAGGATTTCCGCATCATCCATAAGCCGGCTATTGGTCTCGTGTGCCGCGCCCTGGGACATTGCGCCGGCGTCGCATCGCATCGCCCGGCCGTTCGGACCGAAGCGGCGCGGCGGATCAGTCGACAAAGGCGGTTTCGGTCGCGTCGCCCGGGCGTCCGTACCAGGCGATGTCGCGCAGGGGGTCGAGATCGACCCCATAGGCGCGCACGCAGTTGCGCCCCGCCTCCTTGGCCGCATAGAGCGCCCGGTCGGCCTCCAGGCGCGCCTTCTCCAGGCTCCCGGCGAGCGCGATCTCCTGCACGCCGAAGCTGGCGGTGACGACGATCGTGACGCTCTCGTACTGGATCGGCGTGGTGGCGACGATCATGCGCAGGCGTTCCGCCGTCTCCCAGGCGCGTTCGAGCGGGGTGCCGCGCAGCAGGATCATGAACTCCTCGCCGCCCATGCGGCCGAGCACGTCGCCCGCGCGGATGTTCTGCGCCAGCACGCCGCCGATGGTGCGCAACACCACGTCGCCGCCGGCATGGCCGAACTGGTCGTTGACATATTTGAACCGGTCGATGTCGACCACCACCACCGTGGCGGCCTCCCGCCGCTCCAGGATCTCCTTGACCTTCAGCCCGACCACCTCGTCGAAGCCGCGCCGGTTGAGGACGCCGGTCAGTTCGTCCGTCGACGAGATTCGGCGGAGATTGGATTCGAGCAGTTCCCGCTGCGCGATCTCGTTCTTCAGCTCGGACAGCAGACGCTGGGCGTTCAGCTTTTCCCGTTCGACCTCGATCAGCGCATTCTGCAATGTCGACACGTCGGTCAGCACCATGATGAAGCCGTCGCCGAGCGGTGCGATCTTGACGTTGAGCCAGCGGCCGGCCGGCGTGGCATAGTAGGAGAAGTCGTCGGAGACCCGTTCGATCATCGTCTTCCGGTACCGCTCCCAGGCGCCGGATTGGATGATGCCGGGAAACAGGACGAGCAGCCGCTTGTTGACCATGTCCTGCGCGTCGCGGCCGAGGAAGCTCTCGCAGGCCCGATTGACCGTGGTGATGGTGGCGTCGACGATCTCGCCGTCGTCGGCGTGGATCGCCTGGAAGGCGGCGATGCCGACCGGACTTGCGTCCATCACGGCATTGAGCAGGTCGCGCACCATGGCCCGCGGGCGGGCGACGACCAGCAGGCGCAGGCCGCCGTCCGCGCTCAGCACGGGCAGGACCAGCCGTTCCCAGAGATGGACCTCGAGCGCATAGCTGGCGCGATGGATGGCGAGCGCCGGCTGCCGGGAGCGGACGACCGAGGCATAGAGGCTGTTCAACACGCCGCGGACATCGGGTTCCAGGTCGCGCGTGGTCTTGCCGAGCATGTCGACCTTGAAGGCGTCGGCGACGCCGTGGCCGAAGAATTCGTAGGCGAACTCTTCCTCGCCCACGGGCCGCAGCAGGATCCAGTAGGCCGCCTGATCTTCGGTCACCGACGCCCAGACGTCGGACGCCTTCGGCAACTGGTCGCCGACCTTCCATTCAGCCCAGCGGCTGAAGGCCGTGCGTGCATCGCCACTCATATCCTTGGCGAGGAGGTCGCTTGTGAAGGTCTCGCAATACATGGTGCGCAACTGCCTGGAACTGAGGCATGATCGGCGAAGAAGCTTAAATCCCGGTAAGCGGGCGGCCGATTGCCGGCACAATTGTAAAGCCGTTCCGGGACGTTCGCCGGGGCCTGCATTGGAAATGCGTTCGAACCCGGATGCGGTGCCGCGAATTCTGCGACTTGCGGCCCATTTGCCGGCCACCTATATACCCGTCGAACGGCACGGATCGGGTCTGATCCGGTCGCCGCACCGCATCAAATCCGATCGTCAAAGGTCTGTCGGGGACCGTTCGGGGCTTAGAGCCCCCGCGAGGACGCCTTCGGGGTCCGGACGGTCTGCCGGAAGGAGAGGGACCCATGGGTAAAGTCATCGGCATCGATCTCGGCACGACGAACTCTTGCGTCGCTGTCATGGACGGCAAGAACACCAAGGTCATCGAGAATTCCGAGGGCGCGCGCACGACGCCCTCCATCGTCGCCATCGCGGATGACGGCGAGCGTCTGGTCGGCGTGGCCGCCAAGCGTCAGGCCGTGACCAATCCGGAGCGCACCTTCTTCGCGGTCAAGCGCCTGATCGGCCGGCGCTACGAAGACCCGATGGTGGAGAAGGACAAGAAGCTCGTCCCCTACAAGATCTCGCGCGCCGGCAATGGCGACGCCTGGGTCGAGGCGGACGGCAAGCCCTATTCGCCGTCCCAGATCTCGGCCTTCGTGCTCGGCAAGATGAAGGAGACCGCCGAGGCCTTCCTCGGCCAGCCGGTGACCCAGGCGGTCATCACGGTGCCGGCCTACTTCAACGACGCCCAGCGCCAGGCGACCAAGGATGCCGGCAAGATCGCCGGCCTCGAGGTGCTGCGCATCATCAACGAGCCGACCGCGGCCGCGCTCGCCTACGGTCTCGACAAGAAGGCGACCGGCACGATCGCGGTCTACGACCTCGGCGGCGGCACCTTCGACGTGTCCGTGCTGGAGATCGGCGACGGCGTCTTTGAGGTGAAGTCGACCAACGGCGACACCTTCCTGGGCGGCGAGGACTTCGACATGCGGCTCGTGGGCTATCTGGCCGACGAGTTCAAGAAGGAGCAGGGCATCGACCTGCGCAACGACAAGCTCGCCCTGCAGCGCCTCAAGGAGGCCGCCGAGAAGGCCAAGATCGAGCTGTCGAGCGCGACGCAGACCGAGATCAACCTGCCCTTCATCACCATGGACCAGACCGGTCCGAAGCACCTGACCATGAAGCTGACCCGCGCCAAGTTCGAGGCGCTGGTCGACGACCTGGTCCAGAAGACGATCGAGCCGTGCCGCGCCGCCCTCAAGGATGCGGGCCTGACGGCGGGCCAGATCGACGAGGTGGTTCTGGTCGGCGGCATGACCCGCATGCCGAAGATCCAGGAGGTGGTGAAGTCCTTCTTCGGGCGCGAGCCCCACAAGGGCGTCAACCCGGACGAGGTCGTGGCGATCGGCGCCGCCATCCAGGCCGGCGTGCTGCAGGGCGACGTGAAGGACGTTCTGCTGCTCGACGTGACCCCGCTGTCGCTCGGCATCGAGACGCTCGGCGGCGTGTTCACGCGCCTGATCGACCGCAACACCACCATCCCGACCAAGAAGTCGCAGACCTTCTCGACCGCCGAGGACGGGCAGACCGCGGTTACCATCCGGGTCTTCCAGGGCGAGCGCGAGATGGCGGCCGACAACAAGCTGCTCGGCCAGTTCGATCTGGTCGGCATCCCGCCGGCGCCGCGCGGCGTGCCGCAGGTCGAGGTGACCTTCGACATCGACGCCAACGGCCTCGTCAACGTCTCGGCGAAGGACAAGGGCACCGGCAAGGAGCAGCAGATCCGCATCCAGGCTTCGGGCGGTCTGTCCGATGCCGACATCGAGAAGATGGTCAAGGACGCCGAGGCCAACGCCGCCTCCGACAAGAAGCGGCGCGAACTGGTCGAGGCGCGCAACCAGGCCGAAGGTCTGGTGCATTCGGCCGAGAAGGCGCTCAAGGACTACGGCGACAAGGTCTCGACGGCCGACAAGTCGGTGATCGAGGCGGCCATCGCCGAAACCCGCGAGAAGCTCGCCGGCGAGGATGTCGAGGCCATCACGGCGGCCGCCAACAAGCTGGCGGAAGCGCAGATGAAGCTTGGCGAAGCGATGTATCGCGACACCCAGGCGACGGGCGGCGCCGCCCCCGGTGCCGGCGCGGCCGGTCCGAAGGACGACGTGGTCGACGCCGACTTCGAGGAAGTCAAGGACGACAAGAAGAAATCGGCTTGATCCGGGCCCGAAGTCCGTTCAAAGACTGAAGACTGCCCGGCGTGGTGAAATCCGCGTCGGGCAGTCTCGCATGAGACGAGCCGCCGAAATCTTTCGGCCGCCTTCATTTCGTCTTCCGTTGCCAGGACTGGCTTGTGCCCGTCCGATGGTCCGGCCGGCCGCGCAAGACGGCTTGGGGACTGGCGCTGCGGCGGGAGCGGGATGGCCGGTCGGATGGGGCGGCTTTGCGTGACGACGTCCCGCTGGGGAAGTGATGCCGACCATGTCCAAGCGTGACTATTACGAGGTCCTCGGGGTCTCGAAGACGGCCGACGAGAAGGACCTGAAGAGCGCCTTCCGCAAGCTCGCCATGCAGTTTCACCCGGACCGCAATCCGGGGAATGCCGAGGCGGAGGCCAAGTTCAAGGAAATCAACGAAGCCTACGACGTGCTCAAGGACGGCCAGAAGCGGGCCGCCTACGACCGCTTCGGCCATGCCGCCTTCGAGAATGGCGGCGGCGGACCCGGCGGGCCGGGCTTCAACGGCGATTTCGCCCAGACCATGTCGGACATCTTCGAGAGCTTCTTCGGCGGCGAGTTCGGCGGCGCCGAGCGGCGCGGCCGCGGCGGCCGGGAGCGTGGCGCCGATCTGCGCTACAACATGGAGATCACGCTCGAGGAGGCCTACGAGGGCAAGCAGGTCGAGATCAGCGTGCCGACCTCGATCGTCTGCGAGACCTGTTCGGGCACCGGCGCCAAGCCGGGCACGTCGCCGCAGACCTGCAAAACCTGCGGCGGCCAGGGCCGCGTGCGGGCCGCGCAGGGCTTCTTCACCATCGAGCGCACCTGCCCGACCTGCCAGGGCCGCGGCCAGGTGATCGCGGAAGCCTGCGCGAAGTGCGGCGGTACGGGCCGGACCACCACCGAAAAGACCCTGACGGTCAGCATCCCGGCCGGCATCGAGGACGGCACCCGCATCCGCCTCTCCGGCGAGGGCGAGGCGGGCGCGCGCGGCGGCCCGGCGGGCGATCTCTACATCTTCATCGGCATCAAGCCGCATGCCTTCTTCCAGCGCGACGGCGCCGACATCTTCTGCCGGGTGCCGGTCTCCATGACCACGGCGGCCCTCGGCGGCCAGTTCGACGTGCCGACGCTCAGCGGCGAGAAGACCAAGGTCAAGGTTCCGGACGGAACCCAGACCGGCAAGCAGTTCCGGCTGCGCGGCAAGGGCATGCCGGTGATGCGCTCGGCCCAGCAGGGCGACATGTATATCCAGGTGATCGTCGAAACCCCGCGTAACCTCAACCGCCGCCAGCGCGAACTGCTGGAGGAGTTCGAGCGCGCCTCCTCGGGCGACACCCATCCCGAATCGGCCGGCTTCTTCGCAAAAGTGAAGGATTTTTTCGACAATCTCGGCGGCTGAAGCAGGGCAGGTCATTTCGCATTGCGGCATTCCGCATCTGGCCGTTCTGGAATTTCGCCTATAGTGTCGGACGGTAACGTCATCACGGTTCCCGCCCCGGGAGACCGATCAGGAGTCCTCATGGGACAGCCGAACAAGCGAGCCCTCCCGGACGGGATCCGGCACAAGGTGTTGGATGAGGTTCGCTTCCTGAAGAGTTGGCTCGACAAGCCGCTTCAGGTCGGTGCCGTCGCCCCGTCGGGTCCCGCGCTGGCGAAGGCGATGGCCCGTTTCGTCGATCCCGCCCTGGCCGGATCCGTGGTCGAACTCGGGCCTGGGACCGGGGTGGTCACCAAGGCCCTGGTCGAACGCGGCGTGACCCCGGATCGCATCGTCTCGATCGAGTATGACGGCGAATTCTGCAAGCTGCTGCGCAACCGCTTCCCCGGCATCCAGTTCATCCACGGCGACGCCTATCAGATGCGCCAGGCCGTGGAGGGACTGGCCGAGACGCCGCTCTCGGCGGTCGTCTCGAGCCTGCCGCTGTTCACCCGGCCCTTGCCGCAGCGTCTGAAACTGCTCGACGACTGCCTGTCGCTGCTCGCGCCCGGCGCTCCCTTCATCCAGTTCTCCTACGCCCTGGTGCCGCCGGTGCCGCCGGGCGCGGGGAATTTCGTCATCGAGCGGACCAACTGGGTGGTCATGAACCTGCCCCCCGCGCGCGTCTGGGTCTACCGCCGGCCGGCCTGAGCGGCCTTGCGGTCTCGTGACCGGGCCTGACCAGCTGCATCCACCGCCGCGTCGCCCGTCCCGCCAGCCTGACGGCCGGCCGGGCCCGGCGCGGCAGCGCTGCGGCCCTGCGATGCGGCTTCCCGGCCCGGCCGCTTGCCCCATATGGTGAGGGCATACAGGAGGTTCGGATGGCCAATCCCCGCATTCTCGTTTTCGCCGGCTCGCATCGTGCCGGCTCGATCAACACCCGGCTGGCCGGCATCGTGGTCAAGGAACTGGCCATGATGGATGTGCCGGTGACCCAGATCTCGCTCGCCGACTATCCGATGCCGCTCTATGACGGCGATCTCGAAGCCGCCTCCGGTCAGCCGGAGACCGCCAAGGCGCTGCATCGGCTGATCACCGAGCATCAGGGCGTGTTCATCGCCTCGCCAGAATACAATGCCGGCATGACCGGGCTCCTCAAGAACACGATCGACTGGGTCAGCCGGATCAAGACCCAGCCGTCGCCCTGGAAGGGACGCGCCTACGCGATCGGTGCGGCGTCGGGCGGCAATCTCGGCGGCTATCGCGGCCTGCTCCAACTGCGCCAGACGCTGGGTCTCGGCCTCGGCGCCACGGTGATCCCCGAAATGACCGTGGTGATGCGCGCCGGCGATGCCTTCGCGGAGCATGGCGGCTTCAAGGACGAGGCCATGACCAACACCATGCGCACCATGCTGACCCGCCTGGTCGACGAGGCCGCCCGCTACGTCCGTTGACCGCGCGGCGGCGGCAGGGGCTCACGGCGCCCAGCGGATCGTCCCGGTGACGGCGGTGTCGTAGCCGCTCATCTCGGCGGCGCGGGCGCGGAAGCGGTCGCCCGCCAGGACGCCGAGCAGGGCCTGGACCGGCGGCCGGAAATAGTCGCGCTGGCGGACGACGAGGTCGAAATCCTCGAAGGTCAGCGGCACGAAGTCGAGCCCGGCCAGGACCGCCACCGCGCGGGTGGCGATGCCGCAATCGGCCCGGCCGGATCGGACGGCGGCGGCCAGATCCGGACCGGTCGGGCAGGGCGGTCCGGCCACCGTCAGATCGTCGAAACCGTGGCCGGCCGCGGCGAGCAGCTTCAGGAGCAGGAGCGTCGCACCCGCGCCGGGCTGGCGCAGCGCCATGCCGGCCTTCCGCGCCACGACGCCGGACAGGTCGGCGAGGCCGAGCGGATTGCCGGGGGCGACCAGCAGGCCCTGTTCGCGCCGGACCAGCCCGACCAGCACCGAATCGGCATGGGCCGGGTCCGCCGCCATGGTGGCCGCGTTGGCGTCCGTGGTGCCGGCGGCATGGAGATGGATCGCGGCGGCCAGCACCTCGCCGCGGGCGAAGCGTGCCAGGCCGGCCTCGCTGCCCTCGGCCAGGCCGGCGAGACCGGCGCCGGACTCGCGCACCGCCCATTCGATCAGCGGATCGTGGCTGCCGCCGAGGATCGGCGGCGGCTCGGCGCGCGCCATGCCGGCGGGGCGATGCAGCCCAGCGGCGACCCAGCGGTCGAGCTCGGCGCGCGGAAACAGCCACTTGCCCGTGACCTTGGTGCACGGCACGGCGCCCTCGGCGACCAGTTCGTAGATCTTGCGTTCCTTGAGCCGGAGATAGTCGGCCGCCTCGGCGGTGGTCAGCAGTTCCGGCTGGCGAGAACCGTCCATGTCGTTCCGTCGGTTGACTTTGCGGGTTGCGAGGCGAGATCCTGGCATGGATCGAAGGGACGAGGAAAGGGCATCATGCGGACCGACCGTCGCCGATTCACGGCCGGGTTCCTCGCGGCGGTCGCCGGTCCGTTCGGGCCGATGCCGGGGCTTTCCCTCTCGTCGCCGGCCTTGGCCGGCGAGACCTTCCGGGATTCGGCCGGCCGGTCGGTGCGACAGCCTGCGACCGCGACGCGGATCTTTCCCGCCGGCCCGCCGGCCGCGATCCTGACCTATGCGTTGGCGCCCGAGGCGCTCATCGGCTGGCCGCGGGCGAACCGGCCGGAGGAGCGCGAATTCCTGCTCCCCGGCATCGGCGACCGGCCGGAACTCGGGCGCCTGACCGGACGCGGCAACACCACCAATCTGGAGCGCCTCATCGAACTGAAGCCCGACCTGATCGTCGACATGGGCGCCGTGACGCCGACCTATGTCGCGCTGGCCGACCGGGTGCAGGAGCAGACCGGCATCCCCTATGCGCTGATCGACGGCCGCTTCGAGGCCCTGCCGGCCGCCTTCCGTCTGCTCGGCGGCGTGATGGGGGCCGCCGCGCGCGGCGAGACGCTCGCCCGCTACGCCGAGGCGACCATGGCGGAAATGCTCGGCCGGATCGCCCCGATCCCGCGCGAGCGTCGGCCGCGGGTCTATTATGCGCGCGGCCCGGCCGGGCTCGAGACCGGGCTCGGCGGCTCGATCAATGTGGAGACGATCGAATTTCTCGGTGCCGTCAACGTCGCCGGCGGCACGCGCGGCGGGCTCGCCACCGTCTCGATCGAGCAGGTCCTGGCCTGGGACCCGGAGGTGATCGTCACCATCGACCGGGATTTCGCCGCCACGGTCGCCACCGACCCGGCCTGGCGCGGCATCCAGGCGGTGCGCGACCGGCGCATCCATCTGTCGCCGAAGCTGCCCTTCGGCTGGGTCGACTTTCCGCCCTCGGTCAACCGGCTGATCGGCCTGCCCTGGCTCGCCGGCATCCTCTATCCGCAGCAGTTTCCCGAGCCGATCCGGGACCGGGCGCGGGACTTCCACGCGCTCTTCTACGGCGTCACGCCGAGCGAGGCGCAGCTCGACCGGATCCTGGCGGGCCGGACGTGACGGGTTCGGGCCTTTCCGCGCGGGCGGGCTTCTGGATCGCGCTCCTGCTGCTCGTCGCCGCGCTGGTCGCGGCCTTCGGCATCGGGCGCCTGCCGGTCGGGCTCGGCGAGGCGCTGCGCGTGATCGTCGCGCGCCTGACCGGCGGCACGGCGGATGTCGCCCCGACGGTCGAGACGGTCGTGCTCGCCATCCGCGGCCCGCGCATCCTGGCGGCGGTGCTGATCGGGGCGGCGCTCTCGGTCGCCGGCACCGCCTTTCAGGGCCTGTTCCGCAATCCGCTGGTCTCGCCGGACCTGCTCGGCGCCTCCTCGGGCGCGGCGCTCGGGGCGGTCGTCGGCATCTATGCCAATCTCGGCGTGATCGGCATCCAGGCGGCGGCCTTCACGGGCGGCCTGGCGGCGGTCGCGGCGGTCTATGCCATCGGCAGCCGGCTCGGCCGGCACGATCCGATGCTGGTGCTGATCCTGACCGGGGTGGTGATCGGCTCGCTGCTCGGTGCCGGCGTCGGGCTGATGAAATATCTCGCCGATCCCTACGACCAGCTTCCGGCCATGACCTTCTGGCTGCTCGGCAGCCTCGCCGCCGCGCACCGGCTCGATCTCGCCGCGCTCGGCATCCCGGTCGGTGCCGGCACGCTTGCGCTCGTGCTGCTGCGCCACCGCATGAACGTGCTGTCGCTGCCCGACGAGGAGGCGCGCGCCCTCGGCCTGCCGACCGGGCCGCTGCGGCTCGCCGTCATCGTGGCGGCGACGCTGGTGACCAGCGCGGCCGTGGCGGCGGCCGGCGTGATCGGCTGGGTCGGCCTCGTCGTGCCGCATGTCGCGCGGTTTCTAGTCGGCCCGGATTTCGGCCGTCTGGTTCCGGTCGCCGCCCTGCTCGGCGCCGGCTACCTGCTCCTGGTCGACACCGTCGCGCGGTCGGCGGCGAGCGTGGAGATCCCGCTCGGCATCCTGACGGCGGTGATCGGCACGCCGGTCTTCATCTGGCTGCTCGCCGGCGCGCACCGGAGCTGGTCGTGATGCTGGCGGCCGAGGAGCTCAGCTTCGGCTATCGCGGCCGGCCGGTCGGCACCGGCCTGTCGCTGGCGCTGCGGCCCGGCGAGGTGGTCGCGCTGCTCGGGCCCAATGGCGGCGGCAAGACCACGCTCCTGAAGACGCTGATCGGTCTCCTGCCGCCGATCGCCGGCGGCATCACCCTCGACGGCACGGCCATCGAGCGCCTGGCGCCGCGCGAGCGCGCCCGGGCGATCGGCTATGTCCCGCAGGCCCACGGCGGCAGCTTCGCCTTCTCGGTGCTGGACGCCGTCCTGATGGGGCGCACTGCCCATCAGGGCCTGTTCGCGGCCCCCTCGCGGCGCGACCGGGCGGCCGCCGGCGCGGCGCTCGACCGGCTCGGCCTCGGTGCCCTGGCGGCGCGGCCGGTCACCGAGATTTCCGGCGGCGAGCGGCAACTCGCCATGATCGCCCGCGCGCTCGCCCAGGAGCCGCGCCTCGTCGTGCTCGACGAGCCGACCGCGAGCCTCGATTTCGGCAATCAGGGCCGGGTCATGGCCGAGATCCGCGCGCTGGGCGCCGCCGGCCTCGGCGTCCTGTTCACCACCCACGATCCGAACCAGGCCCGCCGCTTCGCCGACCGGGCCGTGCTGATCCGCGCCGGGCGCGAGGTCGGGGCCGGGCCGGTCGATCGCGTGCTGACCCGCGCGAGCCTCGAAGCGCTCTATGGCGCGCCGGTCGAGATCGTCGGCGGCGGGGCGAGCGAACCGACCGCCTTTCTGCCCGGCACGCCGGCGCCGTCACGTTCGTGACATCCGCCGGCCCGCCGCCATGCTCTCCTGCGGTCGGACGCGGCTGGGGACGCACGAGATGGCGGAGATCGGATCGAACCGGGGCATACCGATCGGGGACCTGATCGCGGGTTTCCCATCCGTTTCGCCGTCGCCGCCGCAGGTCGCGCCGACCCCGCCCGAGGGGACCGAGATGCCGGATCTGGCCGTGGAACGGCCGAGCCCGCTGCAGCCCGGCGATCTCGACGGCGGCCCGGTCTCCGGCTACGGCCCGGCGTCCGGCCGTCTGAACCGGCTGCTGGCCCAGCTCGACGAGACCTGCGGTCCCTCGGCCGAGGGCGAACCCGTCACGCCCTTCGAGCAGGGCCTCGCCCTCAAGCGGCGCATCGACAGCCTCGAGGCGCGCACCGCGGAACTGCTGCAGACCATCGGCCGGCACGAGGCCGCGCTCGTCGAATGCCGCGCCCGGATCGATCGCCTGACCGCCGAGCGCGAGATGCTCGGCGGCGATCTCGTCGCGGCCCGGCGCAATCTCGCCGCCGTGCTGACGACCATCGAACGGGGCGGCCCGGAGGCCGAGCGCCGGCTCGCCGACGAACGCCAGGCCCTGACCGGGCAGATCGCCCGGCTCGAAGGCGAGATCGGGCATCTCGACCTCGACATCAGCGCCCATATCGCGACCGCCGCGATCATCGAGGCCGATCTCTTCGACAGCCAGGAGGAGCTGCGCAAGAGCCGGGCGGCCCTGCTCCGGCAGCGCGACCGGCTCGACGAGGCGGTCGAGTCCCTGAACAACATCCTCGACATGATCCGCGCGGCCCTGGCGGAGATGAAACGCGAGGGTCACGAATTCCGCTTGGCTCTGATCGAGGCATTGCGTCTGCTGCGCGCCGAGGCCCATGACGACAAGACGGCCGCCTGGCTCAAGAAGCAGTTCGACGAGGGCATGCTCGATGCCGAGACGGCAGCGGCCCTCCTGCTCGCCCTGCCGCAGGCGCTGGCCGACGCCCTGCGCCAGATCGGCGCCACGGGGCCGACGGATCGGTCCAACGGACCGACGGATAGTTCCGGCGGCATTGCAGGCCGGTCCGGCCCGCCGTCCGAACCGCCGCCGCCCGAGGAGGCGCCGCGCGTTCAGACGTCGTCGCGCCTGCGCCTCGGCCTCTGAACCGGCCCCGGGGTCAGGAGCGCAAGGCCTCGACCACCGGCTGGCGGGTCGCCGCCAGGGCGGGCAGGATCGCGAACAGGCTGCCGAGCCCGGCCATGGCGGCCGCGAAGCCGATTTCGCCGGCGCCGATCGTCGCCGACAGGGCGAGCCCGGTGCGCGCGGCGATCGCCCAGGAGAGCGCCGTCGCGGCGAACCAGCCGAGCCCCAGGCCGAGCAGCGAGCCGGCCGTGGTCAGCGCCGCCGCGCCGAGCCAGACCACCGCGGCCACATAGACCCGCCCGGCGCCCAGCGCGCGCAGCACCGCATAGCGCCGCCGGCGCGCCCCGACCAGGGTGACGGTCAGGAGCAGGATGGCGAGAAACACGACCGCATCGTCGAGCGCGGCGACCAGGACCAGGATGTCGCGTAGGTCTCCGACCGTGCCGTAGAGCGAGACCAGCACCTCGGCCGGGAACACCGCCATGGTGCCGCCCTGCCGATATTCGCTGCGCAGCCGGTAGGCATCGAACACCGCCTTCGGCTTGACCACCACGATCGGCACGCCCGGCACCGCAGCGGCATCCCAGGGCGGGCCGATCCGTGCCGCCTTCGTGCCGTCCGCGGCGGCGGCATGGCCGTCGCCGAGGCCGTGGGTCGCCCAGACCGTCTCGACCGGCACCAGGATGGCGCGATCCCAGGGCGAGCCAAGGCGGGGCAGCCGTCCGACCACGGTCAGCCGGACCGCCTCGTGGCGATGGCTGGCCTCCTCGGCGTCGCTCTCGCCGGGAACGTGATTGTGGCCCGCCGTGGCATGGGCCGGCGTCAGGCTGCTGCCGAGGCCGAAGCGCACGTCGGCGCCGACGACCGCCTCGCCGGCGGCGGCGAAGACGCGGCCTTCCGTCGGCGCGATCCGGCCGAACCGGGTGGCGAAGGCGGCGCTGGTGCCGACCACCGGATAGCCGGAGACGATGTCCCCATAGGCGAGCGGGGCCGCGCCGGCGACACGGGGATCGGCCGCGAGCCGGGCCATCACGGCGCCGTCGATCAGCGGCAGGGCCTCGGCCTGCAGGTAGACGCCGGTCAGAACCATCTGCGTTGGGCTGCCGGGGGCGCCGACGAGCAGGGGAAAGTCGTCCGCCGCGCGTGCCGAGGCCTTGCGCAGGGCGCGTTCCTGGGCGCCGACCGCGATCCCGATGGCGACCGCCAGCCCGACCAGCAGCACCGCCACGACGCCGCCGAACCGCAGGGCGCGCAGGTCGGCGAGCACCATCGGCAGCGGGTTCACGCGGCGGCTCCCGGAGCCGGGACGGCGGCGGCCTCGGCGCGGTTCACGACGGCCGGATCGACCAGATGCCCGGCCTCCAGACGCAGGATCCGGTCGGCGCGGGCGGTCAGGAGCGGGTCGTGGCTGGCCATCAGCAGCGTTGCGCCGCGCGCGCGGGCCGCCGCGAGGATCAGATCCGCGATCGCCGCGCCGGTGGCCGGGTCGAGGCTGGCGGTCGGCTCGTCGGCGATCAGCAGCGGCGGGTCGGCGAGCAGGGCGCGCGCCACCGCGACGCGCTGCTGCTCGCCGCGCGACAGGAGGCCGGCGCGCCGGCGCGGGTCCGGCAGGCCGGCGGCGGCGATCAGGTCCGCGGCCCGGCAGCGGACCGCGGCGGGCACGCGAAATCCGGCAAAGCTCTGCGGCAGCAGGACATTGTCGAGAATGGAAAGCTCGCCGACCAGGTGGAAGTCCTGGAACACGAAGCCGACGGTCAGCCGCCGCCAGGCCTCCCGCGCCGCCTCGCCGAAGGCCGAGACCTCGCTCTCGCCCCACAGGACCCGCCCGGCATCGGGGCGCCGCAGGCCGGAGACCAGCTCCAGGAACGTCGACTTGCCGGCGCCGGACGGCCCGGTCAGCGCCACCGCCTCGCCGGGCGCCACGACCAGCCTGTCGACGGCCAGGCCGAGCGAGCGCGCGCCGCCGGCATCGCGATGTTCGACGCGAATGCCTTCGAGCCGCAGGAAGGCCGGTCCCATGGCCGAACCCGTGGCCGGTCCCGGGGGCGGCGCCGGAGACGGCCGGTCAGGCGCGCCGGTAGCGGGCATCGCGTATCCTCAACTGACTGACGAAGCCGGAGTCCGGGTCGGTCCAGGATCCGAGCTCCAGGCGGCCGGTCACCAGGACGCGCGCGCCTGCGGTGACCAGCGGCGAGGCCTCGGCCAGATAGACGACCACGATATCGACCGGCCAGTCGGCATCCGACTGGCAGAAGGGGCAGATGGCCAGCGGCTCGCGGGTCAGGACGAAGAAGTCGCTTTCCGCCTTCAGCGGCGGCGCCATGTAGCCGGCGATCTGCACCGGCCGGCCGGTCAGCGCGACGATCGGATCGGCGAACTGGTAGCCGAGCACGCCGAAGCTCTTGTAGAGCCCCTCGAAGGTGATGGCGACGGGATCGCCCGCCGCCGCCAGGGCCGCCGGCGACGCAACGGCCCAGGCGAGTGCCGGCCCGATCCCGAACGCGAGGCCGCCCGCCCGACCGAGGCGGGCGAGACAGGCGCGGCGGTCGATGCGGGCAACGGTCACCATCGCGCACTCCGGACGGATGCGCCGTTTCGCGGCCGCGTCCTCACTCCCGGCCGAGGCCGAGGGCGGTGACGATGGTACGGAACACCCGGGTATTGTCGAGACGGCCGCGGAAGGCTTCGGCGCCCGGCCCGAGGGCGGTCAGCAGCACGTCGTCGGCGGCATGGACGCCGCTATTGGCGGTCGCCGGCAGGTTGCCGGTGACCCGCACCGCGCCCGGCTGGCAATATTTGTCGTTGGCGACGAAGGTGCCCTTCTCGGCCCCGGCCACGGCGGGCACGAATTCGGCGTCGAGATGCGGCTTGGCGTCGAAGCAATGGTCCGGATAGGACCCGAAGCTGTAGCCGAGGCGCAGCGGCAGGTCGACCGTTTCCGGATAGCCGTCGGCATCGGGCTTGTACTGCGGGAACTTCGACTTCTCGTAGACGCCGAGCTTCTCGCGCGGGGTCTGGCCCGGCAGGCTGTCGTCGTAGGTGCCGATGATGCCGACCATGTGGGCATGGTCGGGAACGACGATGATCAGCGTGTCGTTGTTGCGGGCGGCGAAATCCTTGGCCACCTTGACGGCGTTGTCGAGCATGATGGTGTCGTACACGCCGCGCTCCCAGTCGAGCGAATGCTTGTACTTGTCGATGCGGGCCGATTCGACCATCAGGAAGAAGCCCTTGTCGCTCTTGGCGAGTGCATCGATGGCGAGCCGGGTCTGCTCGGCGAGGTCGGGCTGGTCGGGGAACCGGGCCGTCGTGCCCTTCTTGAACTTGCGGTCGTAGGCGCCGTCGACATTGCTGGTGTTGAAGAGGCCGAGCACCTTGCTGCGTCCCTCCGCGAAGGCGGCGCGCATCTCGGTCGCGGTCGACACGAAGGCATAGCCGTCGGCCTTGAACTTCTCGACGAAGTTCTCCTCGTCGGTCCGCTTGGAGCCCGGCACCGCCTTCGGCAGGAAGTTCGGCGAGCCGCCGCCCATCACGATGTCCGGCTTCACGTCGTAGAACATCTTGACGATGTCGTTGTAGTCGGAGCGGCGCCGGGTGTGGGAGACCACGCCGGCCGGCGTCGCGTCTTCGATCTCCGAATTGGTGACCACGCCGAGCGCCATGCCGGCCTTGCGCTTGACCAGTTCGCCGATGGTCTCGACCTTGGGGTGATCGAGCGTGCCCTTGGCGAGCGAGCAATAGACGCCCATGGCGTTGACGCAGGTCTTGTGACCGGTCGTATAGGCGCTCATCGAGTTGGCGCTGTCGGTGACCACCGAATCCGTGCCCGAGGTCGAGATCAGCGCCATGGCGGGCATGTCGTCCATGGCCAGTTCGCCGCCGTAGCGACCCTCGACCAGGCCCTTGGACAGGATGCGGGCGGCGGTGCGGTCGGTGACCGACATGCCGTCGCCGACGAACAGGATGACGTTGCGGGCCGTGCGCGCCGGCGTGCCGAACACCTCCCAGGCGACCGTCCGGGTCTTGTCGCCGGCCTTGGCGACCACCTCGTAGCGGCCCGGCTTGGCCACCGTGGCGCCCCGGATGATCAGCGCGGAATGGTCGAGGCCGTCCTCCTTCTGGACGAAGCTCGCGGCCGCTCCGAGCACCTTGGCCGGGTCCTCGCCGTTGACGGTGACCGAGACCGCATCGGAGGCCGGGGCGCCGGGGAATTCGACCTTGAAGTCGAACAGGCTGCCGGCGAGGATCTCCGCCCGGTCGAGCGGATAGATGGTCTGCGCGCCGGCGGGAAGGGCGGAACTGAGAGCCGCGAGGACGGCGATCGGGAGGGTGCGGCGCATCGGATGCTCCTGCGGTGAGGAAGGTCGGCTCATCCATGAGCGCATGTTGTGACAGGTCTGTGAAGCCTGTCGGCTTATGCCACGGGCCATGCCCGGGCCCGGCTTTTCCGGAAGGTTCGTTTCAGTGGCTGGTCCCGCCGCGGGCGATGCGCGGCGCGGCGGCAAGCTGTGCCGGCATGTCCAACTGGGCCAGCGCCGCCAGGATCGGTTTCGGCTTGCCGAGCAGATAGCCCTGGCCCTCGGTGCAGCCGAGGCGGCGGACCAGATCGAGCTGTTCCTTGGTCTCGATGCCTTCCGCCGTGGTTGCCATGCCGAGACGCTGGGCGAGTTCGACCACGGAGGTCACGATGGCGGCGCAGTCCGAGCGGGTCGTGGCCTCGCGGACGAACAGCTTGTCGATCTTGATCTTGTGGAACGGGAAGCGGCGCAGGTAGCTCAGCGACGAATAGCCGGTGCCGAAATCGTCGAGCACGATGCGCACGCCCAGATCCCGCAGCCTGTGCAGGTGGGCGATGATCCGCGGATCATCGCCGAGCAGGGCGGATTCGGTGATCTCCAGTTCGAGCCGCGACGGCGCCAGGCCGGCTTCGCCGAGCGCGTCGATGATGATCGAGACGGTCGAATCGTTCTTCAGCTGGACCGGCGACAGATTGACGGCGACCATCACGTCGGCCGGCAGGCCGACGATGTCGGTCGATGCGCGATTGATCGCCCAGGCGCCGATTTCGTTGATCAGTCCGGTCTCCTCGGCGATCGGCACGAAGTCGGCCGGTGAGATGACCCCGCGCTCAGGGTGGTTCCAGCGCAGCAGCGCCTCGAAGCCGAGCACCCGGCCGGTCGCCAGTTCGAACAGCGGCTGGTAGGCGAGCGAGAACTGCTCCTCGCGCAGGGCCCGGCCCATTTCCTCCTCGATGGCCATCCGCTGCAGCAGGCGGGCTTCCATCCGGGGTTCGAACTGCGCGTAGGTGCCTCGCCCGCTGCCTTTGGCCTCGTAGAGGGCCAGGTCGGCATTCTTGAGCAGGCCGTCGACATCGGCGGCCCGCTCCTTGGCCAGGGCGGCGCCGATGCTGACCCCGATCGTCACCATGCGGTCGCCGAGCGTGAAGGGTGCGCCGATGGCGGCAATGATCCGGTCGGCGACGGCGCGCGCCTTGACGCCGGCATTGCGGCTGCGCAGCGCCACCGCGAACTCGTCGCCGCCCAGCCGGGCGACCAGATCGGAACGGCGCAGGCTGGCGCGCAGGCGGGCGGCCACGCCGGCCAGGAGCAGGTCGCCGGCCGGATGGCCGAGCGTGTCGTTCACGTCCTTGAACTTGTCGAGGTCGAGACAGAGCAGGGCGACCTGTTCGCCGCGTTCCTCGGTCTCCGCCAGCATGGCTTCGAGCCGGGTGCGGAACAGGATCCGGTTCGGCAGGCCGGTGACCGGATCGTGGTGGGCCAGGAAGCGGATGCGCTGCTCGGCGCGCTCCTTCTCGGTCACGTCCTCGTAGATGGCGACGAAGCCGCCTTCCGACATCGGCCGCTGGGTGACCGACAGGGCGAAGCCGTTCTTGCCGGAGGCGACGAAAGTTCCCGACTGACGTTGGGCCGCCATGTCCAACTGACGCCGGCTCATCTCGCCGAGGACGCTCGGGTCGATCATGCCGCCGCTGCTGCCCGTGACGAACAGCGCCTCGATCTTCATGCCCTGGCGGATCGGACTGTCGTGACCCAGCATGGTTCTGAAGCGTTCGTTGCAGACGATGACGGCACCGTCGGAATCGGCCATCAGCAGGCCGTGGGGCATGTTGTTCAAGGCGGCGTCGAACAGGATGTTCTGGGTGCGCAGGGCCCGGTCGCGCTCCAGCAGGACCTTGTTCTGGGCCTGCACCACCGCCATGGTCTCGTTGATGCGGTCATGGGCGGTGCCGAGTTCCTCCTGCGCCTGCTTGATCGCGGTGATCTCGGTCCGGATGCCGACCACGCCGCCGCTGGCGGTGCGCCGCTCGGTCACCAGAATCCAGCGACCGTCGGGCAGAAGCCGCTCGATGGTTTCGTTCGCCTCGCGGTGCGAGGCGACGGCCCGGCGGACGAACTTCTCCAGATCGTCGCCGGCCTGGGGATACTGGCCGGCCAGCGCGCCGCCGCGGATGATGTCCTCGAACAGGGCGCCGGGCTTGATGAAGGGCTTGCTCGCCGCGTAGAGGTCGCGAAACCGTTCGTTGCAGACGATCAGGCGGTCGTCGGCATCCCACATCACGAAGCCGTCCGACATCGACTGGATCGCGTCTTCGAGCTGCAGCTGGGCGCGCTGGCGTTCGCCCTCCAGCCGGGCCTGCCGCTTCAGGGCGGTCGAGAGGCTGGCCCCGAAGGCGACGATCAGTAGGCCCGCCAGCGTGGTGATCGCGATGATGCGGTTGCGGTCGCGCAGCCAGTCGGCAAGGGCGACGTCGGTTTGGAGCGACGCCTCGATCTGGATGCCGTCATAGAGCGTGACGCGCGAACTCGACAGCGTGGCGCGGCGATCCTCGGAGGCCGCCGCCTTCGGTGGAGCCCCGGGCGCCGTGGCGGGGGAGGGCTCGGCGACGGATGCCGCCATGGCCAGTTCGTCCTGCGGCACCATGGCCAGCAGGCGGCCGTCCTGGCGCTCCAGCCGCAGGCGGATGCCCGGGACGGTGATGAGGGACGACAACGATGTCGTGATCCCGTCGATCGCGATCTCTGCGATCGCGATCATCCGGCCCTGGCCGGGAACGATCACCGAGCGCGCCAGATAGGCGACCCAGTCGCCGAACATCGGATCCTTCTCGGGGCCGAGCAGGATGCTCGATCCGATCTGCAGCCGGCTCGCCTGCATCCACAACGGCGTCGAGGGCAGACGCGGGCGCTGTTGCGCGGAGGCCCATGCGGTGCCGTCGGGCGACAGCAGGATCAGGTCGCGAAAGGCAAAATTCTGGTCGTTCAGGCTGCGCAGGATCGCCTCGGTGGCCTTCTTGCGCACGGCACCGTCTTCGCCGGCCACCACCTCTCCCAGCATGACCGGCAGACTGACCAGCGCGCTGTCGACCTGCAGCATGTGCCGATTGAACAGGCTCTGAGCGACCTTCGTCGAGCGGTCCAGTTCCAGCTCGGCGGCATTCAGGGCCGTCCGGCGGGTATGTTCGAGCACGATGGCGACGCCGCCGATCAGAAACGCGAGAACCAGCAGCACGCCGGCGGCCAGGGCCGCATGGAACGGGCGGCGGGCGCCGTGAAGGCGGGTCCATTCCGCGCCGGTCTCCGGTCTGTCGAGGTCGCTCGTCATGGCGGGCTCACCGTATCGGCGCCGGTACGGGGACAGCCCGTACGGGGCCGCCGTCCTGAGGCTCGACCACGGCGATTCCGGTCGGTTCGGCCAGGATCTCGTTCCAGGTTCGGGCACAATTCGCGCCGCAGCGTGCGATCCAGCGCGGCAGGACCGTGTCGACCAGCAACCGCCGGCGCAGGGCCTCGTCCTCGGGCGCGGCCGGGACCAGCCTCATCTGTCCGCGCCGACCCGTGGTGCAGGTCGGCTGGCCGAGATTGCATGCCATGCCGGCGCGGGTTTCGGCTTCGGCGGAGTCCCAGATCCGGTGTTCCAAATCCGCGATGCCCGCGCGCAGCACCGCCTGAAGGTCGTCCGGGATCGCATGCCAAAAGGCCGCGTGGGCGGCGAAGACGGAGACGCCCCAGGTGATCGCCATGCCGTGAATGTGGCTCGTCACGTCGTGCAGTCCGATCTGGTTGCCGCTCAGGGTGCCGGTCACGGCGCAATCGGCCAGTCCCTTGACGATCACCGGCACGGTTTCGCTGAAGGCGGTCTGGACCGGGATCGCCCCGATGGCGCTGAACAGTTCAGACTGCCCGATGGCAGAGGTACGGATGCGGCGTCCGGATAGATCGCTCAACTGGTGGAACGGTTTCTTGCAGAAGACCACCTGTGCCGGGTAAATGTAGATGGAGAGCAGCTCAAGGCCGTACTTTTCGGCCAGAAGGGTCGCGATCCGCGGCCGAAGGGCGTTGGCGGTCCGGCGCAGGCTCGCAAAGTCGGGATTCAAGCCGGCCAGATCGAGCGCGTTCAACTCGGGCTCTTCGCCGGCCAGCGAGACCAGGATCGTCCCCAGGGGAACCACGCCGGTCTGCATCAGATGCAGCATTTCCTGCGCGCGCAATCCGGCCTGATCGAACGCGTGGATCCGCGCCGTCAGTCGCCCCCGGCTCAGGGTGGCGATTTCCCGCGTCCAGAAAGGCTCCTCGAAACGGGTGTACTGGCTGACATTGCCGAGGCCACCGATCACGTTCAGTTGTACCGGCTCGGCGTTCGCCGCGCCCGCCCAAGCGATCGTCGCCGCCATGATTGCGCGGCGGAGCCCGTTCAGCCAGCCCATTCCTCGGCACCTCGACATGCCCGCTCCAGAGCGCGCGCCAGCACCGGCAAGGAATACGCGCCAATCCTTAAAGCTTCGGAACGTTTATGGAGCGGTGTGGAGCGTTCCGGTTGTTGCACGGTGTATCGCCCGACAACGCGAAAGGCCCCGGCCGCCTTGCGGCGGCCGGGGCCCCTATCCCAGCCTTCGGGGATATCAGTGGCTGGTGGCGGCGCGGCCGACCACGTAGCCGGTGCCGGCGCCGACGGCGATCGCCTGCACGGCGGTCGGGTGCCAGCCGAAGATGTGCAGGTGCTTCTGGCCGATCCAGCCCGGATGGGCATGCAGGGCGCCGCCGGCAATGCCGCCGACGATGATGCTGCCGGCGACGATGGCGTAGCGCACGTCGGAGATCGGCGCGCCGTTGGCCTTGTAGTAGCCGCAGTTGACGAAGTCCTGCGGCACGGTGCTGGCGCAGGTCTGGGCGACCAGCTTGGCGCGGGCGGCCGGGGTGTTCAGCGTCGCATTGTAGTCGTCGATCCAGCCGGCCGAAGCGGAAGCGGTCATGGCGATCGAGACGACGGCAGCGGCGGCGACACTCGCAAGCTTCATGGAAATACTCCGGACTCTGTACAGTGGAGATGCAGGAGCGGATGCTCCGGCACCTTTGCGTCTATGGGAAACCGGCGCCGAAATCAACGATTGCCTGGGCCGTGCGGGGGGGCGATTGCTGGTGTGGTGAAATCGATCTGCGCCGCGAGGCTAAATTTGAATCGAATGCATTAAGCTCCGTCGCCGCACGGACGGCCGTTTTGGTGCCCGATGGCCGCGAGGGCCTCCTCGGCGGCCCGCCGGCCCGACAGGTAGGCGCCGTGCGCGGTCGAATAGGCGCTGGTATGGGTCGCTTCGCCGGCGAAGAACAGGCGGCCGTCGACCGGGGCGGCCAGGCGTGACCGGTCGCCGGCATGGCCCGGCAGCGCGATCGAATAGGAACCGCCGGAGAACGGATCCTGCGCCCAGGCGGTGACGGCGACCGGCTTCAAGACCTTGCGGATGTCCGCGCCGAACAGGCCGGCCAACTCGTCGAGCGCGAAGGCCGCCGCGGCGTCCGGACCCGCGCGCTCCAGGTCGCGCGCGAAGGGGCCGCCGAAATAGGCCTCGACCATCGGCCAGTCGAAGCGGCGCAGGTGATAGCTGCCGGTTCCGGCGCGATCCTTGGCGCCGAAGACATGGCCGGCCGGCAGGGCGTCGGGCTCGAGGATGGACAGGAAGACCTTGTCGGCGACGCCGAGCGGCAGGCCGGCCGCGGCATCCCGGTGGTCGGCCAAGGCCGGGAAGAAGGCGAGATGCCCGGAGGCCAGCACGGGCGTCGGCACGGTGACGATCGCGGTCCGGCAGCGCACGATGCCCCGCGGCGTCTCCAGCCGGATGCGCGGGCCGGAATGGTCGACGCGCGCGACCGGGCAGCCGGTGACGATCGGCAGGCCTTCCGCATGCGCGGCGACCAGCGTGCCGTAGCCGGCCGGCAGGCGCCAGTTCTCCTCGGTATCCTCGTAGGCGTCGAAGTCGCGGATCGAGGTGTCGGCGAGCGAGGTCCCGTTGATGTAGCTGTTGATGGCCTCGATCAGCGGCGTCCAGCGGGCGGCCGGATCGACCAGATCGCTCGCCGGACGGTCGGGCCCGGGCGCGGCCGCGGCCTCCGCCAGCCGGGCGAAGAAGCCGTCGAGATCGGCCCGATAGGCCTCGATCTCGCCGGGCGCGAACAGGGTGCCGCCGGCCTGCGTGCCCCAGGCCGGATCGGACCGGTCGATGGCGAAGCCGGCGGCCTCGGCGATCGCCGTCCAGGGATTGCGACCGGCCGAATGCAGCCAGGCGCAGCCCATGTCGAGCGGGTGCGGCGCGCGATCGACGACCGTCCAGGCCCGCCCGCCGACCCGGTCGCGGGCTTCGAGAACGACCGTCGCAACACCGGCCTCGGCGAGCCGCCGCCCGGCCGCGATGCCGGCGGCACCGGCGCCGATCACCGCAACATCGATCTCGTCGGGCAGGGAACGGCTCATGGAAACCTCGCGATGGCCGCCGGCGACAGCCCTGTGGTCGAAGAGTGCGGGGTTCGGATCGACGAGACGGAGGAGCACCGTCCGTCTCGATCGAACCACGAGGGACCGGCCTCATCTAGGCCGTGCGGCCGGAGGGGTAAAGGGACGGCGCTTGCGTCCGCCGGGGCGATCCCGCATAGCTCCGGTCCATCGCATGAGGAGAGACCATGGCCGATCGTCCCGAAGTCGCCGTCATCGGCGGCGGCCCCGCCGGGCTGATGGCGGCCGAAACCATCGCTGAGGCCGGCGCGCGGGTGACCGTCTACGACCGGATGCCCTCGGTCGGGCGCAAGTTCCTGATGGCCGGCCGGGGCGGGCTCAACCTGACCCATTCGGAGCCTTTCGATCGCGTCGTGACGCGCTATCGCGAGGCGGCCGAGCGGTTGCGGCCGGCGTTGGAGGCCTTTCCGCCCGAGGCCCTGCGCGCCTGGGCCGAGGCGCTCGGCGAGCCCACTTTCATCGGCACCAGCGGCCGCGTCTTTCCGAAGAGCTTCAAGGCCTCGCCGCTGCTGCGCGCCTGGCTCGGCCGGCTCGCCCGCCTCGGCGTGACGTTTCGCCCGCGCTGCCGCTTCGTCGCCTTCGCGGCCGATGGCGGGCTTGAATTCGAGACGCCGTCCGGCCTTGAGACCGTGCGTCCGGCGGCCGCGGTCTTCGCGCTGGGCGGGGCCAGCTGGCCGCGGCTCGGCACGGATGGGACCTGGGTCGAGCCGTTCCGGGCGGCCGGGCTCGCGGTGGCGCCGCTGCTGCCGGCCAATGCCGGCGTCGAGATCGCCTGGTCGGATATCTTCCGCGAGCGCGCGGCCGGCGAGCCGCTGAAGCGGGTCGCCCTGACGGCGGCCGGCGAGACCGTGCGCGGCGAGGCGCTGGTGACCGCCGAAGGGCTGGAGGGCGGCGCCGTCTATGCGCTCACGGCAGCGATCCGGGCCGCGCTCGCGGCCGGACCGGTCACGCTGACGGTCGATCTGAAGCCGGACCTTTCGGCCGGCGCGCTCGCCCGCGCGCTGGAGCGGACCCGGTCGCGCGACAGCCTGACGAACCGCCTGCGCAAGGGCGCCGGCCTGGCGCCGGCCGCCATCGGCGTGCTGCGCGAGGGCCACGGCCGCGACCTGCCGTCCGATCCGGCCGCCCTCGCGGCGCTGATCAAGGCCGTCCCGCTCGCCGTCACCGGCGCCCGCCCGCTCGACCGGGCGATCTCGTCGGCCGGCGGCCTCGCCTTCGAGGCGCTCGACGACCGCTATGCCATCGTCGGCCGGCCGAGCTGCTTCGCGGCCGGCGAGATGCTCGATTGGGAGGCGCCGACCGGCGGCTACCTGTTGCAGGCGGCCTTCGCGACCGGTGCGGCCGCCGGTCGCGGCGTGATCGCCCATCTCGGCCTCGCGCCGGACGGTCCGGCCGAAACCTGACTGTGCCGGCATTCGGCCCCGACGGCTTGGAGTGCGGGGCAAGGCCCTAAAATCTCTGGGCCTTCGCTCGCCATGCCTTGACCGCATCCCGGCCGCGGCCGATGGTCCGGGCGTCCCGCCAACCGCCTGCGACCCGAACCGATCCCGTGCAGACCGTTCTCGCCTGTGACCTCGGCGGCACCAGCTTTCGCGCCGCATTGATCGATGCCGGCGGGGTGACGATCGCCGAGGCGGCGCGCCCGACCGGCATCCCGGTCGCGCCCGACGGCCGCTCCGAAGTCGATCCCGAGATCTGGTGGCAGGCGCTGATCGCCTGCGCGGGCGATCTGGCGGAATTCGCGCCGGAAGCCTTCGCGGCGGTGGCGGGGATCGGCATCTGCGGCATCACCCGCAGCCAGGTCTGCCTTGATGCCAGCGGCGCGCCGCTCGGCCCGGCCATCACGTTCCGCGACAGCCGCGCCGCCGCCGGGCTTTCGGGCCTGCGCGAGCGCCTGCCGCCCGATCATCCCGAGACCGGCCAGGTCAATGCCGCCCATCCGGTCGCCCGGCTCGCCGTCCTGCCGGAGGCCTTGCGCGGCCGGCTGGCCGCGGTCGTCGACCCGAAGGACGATCTCAACCGCCGCCTGACCGGCCGGGTCGCCAGCGATCCGGTCTCGCTCGCCCGTCTCGCCGCCGCCGCACGGCCCGGGCCGGACGGACGCAGCCTGCTGCAGGCGATCGGCCTCTCGGACGGCATCGTGCCGGACCTGCGCGATCCGACCGCCGCGGTCGGCCCGGTGCTTCGCGGCCTGCCGGCGCCGCTCGACCGGCTCGGCGGCCGGCCGGTCTTCTGCCTCTGCAACGACACCTGGGCCGGCGTCCTCGGCCTCGGCGCGCTGCGGCCGGGCTATGCCTACGATCTGTCCGGGACCACCGAGGTGCTCGGCCTGGTCGACGACCGGCCGCTCGCCGCACCGGGGCTGATGACGGTCGACTGGGGCGTCGGGCTGCACCAGCTCGGCGGTCCGAGCGACAACGGCGCCGATACGCTGGCCTGGCTGGTCGATCTCCTCGGCCAGGGCGGCGGCGACATCGGCGGCGCGCTCGACCGCCTGCTGGCAACTCCGCGCGATCCCCGGCCGCTCCTGTTCCTGCCCTATCTGCAGGGCGAGCGGGTGCCGCTCTGGCAGCCGCAGCTGCGCGGCGCCTTCCTGGGGCTCGACCGCCGGCACGGGCCCGCCGATCTGGCCTGGGCGCTGCTCGAGGGGGTCGCCTTCACCAACCGCATGGTGCTGGAGCGCGCCGAGGCGGCGGCCGGGCGTCCGGTCGTCGAGGTCCGCTTCGGCGGCGGCGGCGCGGGCAGCCGGGTCTGGGCGGCGATCAAGGCCGACATCCTCGGCCGACCCGTGGTGACCGCAGGAACGCGCGAACCCGGCCTGCTCGGTGCCGCGATCGCGGTCTGGACGGGGCTCGGCCGGCATGCTTCGCTCGGCGCCGCGCAAGCCGCCCTGACCGGGACCGGCCTGCGCTTCGATCCCGATCCGGCCCGCCGCACCGTCTACGAGCCCATGTTCGAGCTGTTCCGCCGTTCCGTCGATGCCGTCCTGCCCGTCTCGGAGGCGCTCGGCCGCCTCCGGGCGCCGAGCCGAGAGAGTGCCCCCTGACATGCGCGCCGTATTCGAAACCTGGGGCACCGCGCTGGCCGGCCTCGCCGTGGTCCTGTTCTTCGTCGTGGCCGCGCCGAACTTTGCCTCGCCGACCAACCTGCTCAACATCGTCAAGGAGACCAGCTTCCTGGCGATCCTGGCGCTCGGCTTCACGCTGGCGCTGATCACGGCCGAACTCGATCTCTCGATCGCCGACGTGGCCAGCCTCGCCGCGGTCGTGACCGGCTTCCTGATCCATGGCGGCCATCCGCCGGCGCTTGCGGTCGCGGCCGGGCTCGGCGTCGGCCTCCTGTGCGGCCTCGTCAACGGCGTCTCGGTGACGCGCCTGCGCGTGCCCGCCCTGATCGCCACGCTCGGCATGGCCGCGATGGCGCGCGGCCTCGGCTTCATGCTGACCGAGGGCGTCTCCTTCGTCGGCCGCTGGCCGACCGGGTTCACCGGGCTGGCGCGGGCGAGCGTCTGGGGCATCCCGGCGCTGGTGCTGTGGATGGCCGGCGCGGCCGCGATCGCGCTCGTCCTCGTCAAGGCGACCCGCACCGGTGCGCGCATGACCGCGACCGGGGAAGCCGAGGAGGCGGCGCGGCTCTCCGGCATCGCGACGGCGCGCATGAAGCGGATCGGGCTGGCGCTGTCCGGCCTCGCCGCCGGCCTGACCGCCGTGCTCCTGACCGCCAGCCTGTCCTCGGCCGCCCCCAACATGGCGGGCGACTACTTCCTCTATGCCATCGCGGCGGTGCTGCTCGGCATGACCATGGTCGAGCCCGGCCGCGCCAACATTCCCGGCACGCTGATCGCCGCGCTGACGCTGAAAGTGCTCGGCAACGGCCTCGTGCTGATGGGAGCGGCCTATTACGTGCAGGACATCGTGCTCGGTTTCATTATCATCGCCTCGGTCGCGGTGTCGGCCTCCGTCATGCGCAAGGCGCCCCTTCGCCTCTGACCCCACCCAAGCTCCGGACAGAACGGGAGATCCACCATGCTGAAGCCCCTCGTCGCCGCCGCGGCCGGTCTTGCCGCCCTTCTCGGGGCGAGCGTCGCCGCACCCGCCTTCGAAGTCGGCATCGTCGCCTTCCAGATGTCGTCGGAGACCCATGCCCGGGTCGCCAATGCGGCCGCCGACGAGGCCAAGAAGAACGGCTGGTCGGTCACGCTGCTCAATTCCGAGGGCTCGCTGCCCAAGCATACCGAGCAGCTCGACACGCTGATCCAGAAGAAGGTCGACGCCATCGTGGTGGCGATGGGCAAGCCGGTCGAGGCCGAGGCGCAGCTGAAGGCGATCAAGGACGCCAAGATCCCGCTGGTCACCGTGATGGCCGGGGCGAGCCCGCATGCGCTGTTCGACGTGCAGGTCAACGAATACAAGGTCGGTGCGGAAGCGGCGCTCTACCTGCTCGGCCAGCTCGGCTACCAGGGCAACATCATGACCGTCCGCTTCGACGGCAATGTCGGCACCCGCATCCGCGGCAAGGTGCTGGATGCGGTCCTGTCCGAGAATACCGGCGTCAAGGAACTCGGCAAATTCTCCATGGCCCGCACCCAGAGCTGGCGCGACGACGTGCGCAACGGCATGCAGGCGCTGGTCCTGAAGAACCAGGGCCAGTTCAAGGGCATCTGGGCCTCCTTCGACGGCCAGGCCTATATCGTCGACGACATGCTCAAGGCGCAGGGGCTGAAGCGCGGCGACGTGGTGTTGGTCTCCATCGACGGCGGCGCCGAAACCTATCGCCGCATCGCCGATCCGGAGAGCCTGATCAGCGCCACCGTGGCGATCCCCTTCGAGGCCATGGGCCGCAAGGCCTTCGAGGCCGTCGACGGCCTGGTGCGCAAGAAGCTGACCAAGGAGACCTTCACGGCCGGCCCCTACCTGTTCATGGATGCCGAACTGGTCGATGCCTCCAACGTGAAGTCCTATCTGAAGTGACGCCGATCCTCTCCCTGGCCGGCATCACCAAGCGCTATGGCGGCGTCGAGGCGCTGAAGGGCGTCGATCTCGACGTCCACCAGGGCGAGATCCTGGCGGTGTGCGGCGACAACGGTGCCGGCAAGTCGACCCTGATCCGCATCGTCTCCGGCGCCCACGAGGCGTCCGGCGGCGAGATGCGGCTCCATGGCGCGCCGGTCGTGTTCCGCTCGCCGCACGATGCGCTGACGCGCGGGATCGCGACCATCTACCAGGATCTCGCGCTCGCCCCGCGGCTGTCGATCGCCGAGAACGTGTTCATGGGCGCCGAACTGGTGCGCCCGCTGCTGCTGCCCTTCGTCAAGATGCTCGACCGGAAGGGCATGCGGACCGCCGCGCGCGGCTATCTGGAGCGGCTGCAGGTGCCGGTCACCGACATGCGCCGGCCGGTCGAGCGGCTGTCGGGCGGCCAGCGCCAGGCGGTCGCGATCGCCCGCGCGCTGCACTGGAACGCGCGTCTGGTGATCATGGACGAGCCGACCGCCGCGCTCGGCGTCAAGGAGACCGGGCTGGTGCTCGATCTGATCCGCCGGCTGAAGGCGGAGGGGCGCACCGTCGTCCTGATCAGCCACAACATGGCCGACGTGGTCGCGCTCGCCGACCGCGTCGCCATCTTGAAGGGCGGCCGCAAGGTGATCGACCGCCCGCTGAAGGGGCTCGACGCCGACACGCTCGCCCACATGGTGATGACCGGCGTCGACCGGACCTGACGGCGGCGGCGGCTCGGCTCCGGGCCGCCCGGCGTCAGGCCGGCACGAGGCCGTTCGGCATCGCCTCGTAGGGCGCGCGCCAGCCCGGCAGTTCGGACAGCCGATCGGCCCAGGCCGCGACGGCCGGGAACTCGCGGTCGAGATCGAAGCCGGTCTCTTCGACGGGGTAGAACATGTATCCGGCCATCGAGATGTCGGCGATGGTCGGCCGGTCGCCGACGATGAACGGACGGGCCGACAGGCGCTTCTCGGCCGTGGCGAGCGCACCGCGGGCGCGGGCGGCCAGGAAGGCGATCACCTCCGGATGGCCCTTCGGCTCGGCCAGATGCCGGAGCCAGCGATGCGTCGCGAAATAGCTGGTGAATTTGTGGTTGTCGAACAGGATCCAGCGCCAGATCTCGCGGCGCTCGGCCTCCGTCTCGGCCCCGAAGCGGCCGAGCTGCCCGGCGAGATAGTCGAGAATGACGCCCGACTGGCTCAGCCGCTGACCGTCATGTTCGAGCACCGGCACCTCGCCGAGTTCGCTGATGCCCTCGCGGAATTCGGTGCCGCGGGTGGCGCCGCCGAAATAGTCGACGAAGACGGGCTCCCAGTCGGCGCCGCAGAGGTCGAGCATCATGGCGACCTTGTAGGCATTGCCGGATTGGGCGAAGCAGTGGAGCTTGAAGTCGGCCATGGCTGTGTCGTTCCGGTCCGCTGCGGTGGGGGACCCGGCGCCGGCGGCAGCCGAACGCGCAAGGTCTCCAGCGTCAAACATGGATTTGCCCTGCCGGCGCCGGTCGGACGCAGGCAGGGCCACCGGAACCATGATGCCGGGCGGAGGGGCGGACAAGCGCATTTCGTTGATGCCAAGCATCAACCGGACGCATGAACCGGACAGGGGGCGGGTGCCGCCGGCGAGGCGCGGCCGAGCCGCCGAGGGCGGCGCGCCTCATACCAACGGCCCAGGATGCTGACGCATCGGGCCGACGCATCGGGCCATTGAAGCAACGCGAATTTCTCATAGGCGTCAGCGGCATGAGAAATCCGCGTGTCGAAGACCGACGATCCTTTCATGACCGTCGGTATCACGCCTCGCTGGCGCGATCGGACGCCTGTCCTCCCTTTCGGCCGGCCGCGGCGGCCAGTTCGCGGCTGCGCGAGAAGCTGCGCTTCTCGTCCGGGACGCTCTGCCCGCCCTTGCGGCCGGCGGCCGCCGCCAGCTCCGGGTTCATGGAAAAGCTGCGCTTCTCCTGCGGGACGCTTTCGCCGCCCTTGCGGGCGATCTCGCGCTGCCGGGCCGGATCCATGGCCGCAAAGCCGCGATTCGATTTCGTCTTCTTGCCTGCCATCGGTGTCTCCTCAAGCCGCGTTGGCGCCCGGGAGATCAACGAACCGGCGGGTGGTTGGTTCCTGCCGCTGACCGCCGCGTCCGGCGGTCAGGGATGGGTCATGTCGATCGGCACGATGAACCGGTCGAAATCCTCCGCCGTGACCTTGCCGGAGGCGAGCGCGGCCGCGCGCAGGGTGGTGCCGCCCTTGTGGGCCGCCTTGGCGATGGCCGCGGCGGCGTCGTAGCCGATATGGCGGTTGAGGGCGGTCACCAGCATCAGGTTCTTGTCGAGGTTCTCGGCGATCCGGGCGCGGTTCGGCTCGATGCCGCGGGCGCAGTGCTGCTCGAAGGCGAGTGCGGCGTCGGACAGGAGCGCGATGCTCTCCAGCACGTTGTGGACCATCACGGGCTTGTAGACGTTGAGCTGGAAATTGCCCTGGCTGCCCGCGAAGGCGACCGCCGCGTCGTTGCCGAAGACCTGGACGCAGACCATGGTCAAGGCCTCCGACTGGGTCGGATTGACCTTGCCGGGCATGATCGACGAGCCGGGCTCGTTCTCCGGGATGATCAGTTCGCCGATGCCGGTGCGCGGTCCGCTCGCCAGCCAGCGCACGTCGTTGGCGAGCTTCATCAGCGATCCGGCCAGCGTCCGCAGCGCCGCCGACATGTCGACCAGGGCGTCATGGGCGGCGAGCGCGAAGAACTTGTCGGGCGCCGAGCGGAACGGCTGGCCGGTCAGGTCCGCGATCTTCTCGGCGGCGAGCGCGCCGAAGCGCGGATGGGCGTTGAGGCCGGTGCCGACCGCGGTGCCGCCGATGGCAAGATCGAGGAGCCCCGGCAGGGCGCGCTGCACGGCCGCCAGCCCGAAATCGAGCCCGGAGACCCAGGCGCCGATCTCCTGGCCGAGCGTGATCGGGGTGGCATCCTGCAGGTGGGTGCGGCCGGTCTTGACCACGTCCGCATAGGCGACCGCCTTGGCGGCCAGCGTGTCGCGCAGCGCGGTGATCGCCGGGACCAGCCGCGTCTCCAGTTCGGCGACCACGGCGATGTGCATCGCGGTCGGGAAGGTGTCGTTGGAGGATTGGCCGCGATTGACGTGATCGTTGGGATGGACCGGCGTCTTGGTGCCGAGCGTGCCGCCCGCCATCTCGATCGCCCGGTTCGAGATCACCTCGTTGGCGTTCATGTTCGACTGGGTGCCGGAGCCGGTCTGGAACACGACCAGCGGGAAATGCCCGTCGAGACGGCCGTCGATGACCTCGTCGGCCGCGGCGACGATCAGGCGCGCGGTCGGTTCGGGCAGCTCGCCGAGCTCGGCATTGGCGAGCGCGGCGGCCTTCTTGAGGATGCCGAGGGCGCGGATGATCGCGCGGCCCCAGCGGAACCGGTCGGTGCCGATCGGGAAATTGCCGATCGAGCGCTGCGTCTGCGCGCCCCAGTAGCGGTCGGACGGCACCGCGACGGCGCCCATCGTGTCGGTTTCGGTGCGGATCTGATCGGCCATGGCGGGGGTCCCGGTCTCGCGGCAAGACCCGGCATATGGCGTCGATCCGGCGCCGGCGGAAGGGTCGCTTTGCGCCGGGCAGGTCTGCCGGAGGCCGGGAGTAGCGCCGGAGCGCGCCTCAGCGCGAGGACATCCGGCTCGAACTGCGCTTCTGATGGAATTTCAGCGCCCGGTCGGCCGTGCCGGGGGTCATGTCGCGGTACTCGCGCAGCATCTGGTCCGCCTGGGTGGCGCCGAGGCACAGCCGTTCGCAGCGCAGGCCGGTCAGTTCGCCGTAGACGGCGGCCGAGATCTCCAGATGCCGGCAGATCACCGCGATGGCCGTCGAGTTGACCTTGTGGAGCGCGTTGGAGACATGCGCTTCCGGCACTTCGGCCAGTTCCGCCAGGACGTAGATCACGTCCATCACCCGCTTCTGGCGGATCAGGCCGGACAGCACCTCGTCGGTCGGCTTGCGCCCGTTCTGCACGTCGACCACCATTGCGCGGACCTCCGCCCGCTGGCGGTGCATGTCGAGCCGCGCGACCTCCATCGTATCCGTTGCCGCTTCGACCACCTCGTCGAGCTTCACCCGGTCGGTCCGGGCCATGTCGCCGAGCGCGCGCCGGGCGGCCGGACTGATGATGCGGATGACGTTGTCGATGACGGCGGGCGGAAAGTCAGAACGGTCGATCATGGCGTGGGCGAGCCTGTGATTGGTCGCGGCGACATCGGCGAGACGGGTGGTGGCGCGGCCGGAGAAGCGGGCGCCGCGGTTGCGCGTGACGGTCTCCAGGACGGCATCGCCGCCATGGTCGACCAGGGCGTCGGTCACCTTCTCGGGCAAGGTCTCGCGCTGGGCGATGGCGATGCGATGCTGATCTGACTTGCGGCCCGTGATGGCCACCAGGTCGTCTTCGGTCAGGACGCTGGAATAGCGCAGGACCGGCGCGGCGACGGGCGCCTCGTCCTCCGCGAAGGCGAGGGCAAGCGCGCGCGGCGTGCGCCCGACATGGGCGACGCGCTCGGACACCGCGGCCCGGTCGGTCACCTGGGTCTGGTGCAGGATGGCCCCGAGCACCTCGCCGAACAGAACGATCTCGCGATCATTGTAGCGTTCGGCACCCTCCACGAAGAGGTCGGAAACGGCGAGGAAGAGCTCCCGCCTTTCCTCACCGAGCCCGGCTCTGGCCAGCTCGACGAGCCTGTTCAACATGATCGGTCCTCCCTGCGGCTTCCCGTCCCGGTCCCGGGACGCGCGGCCCCGGGGCTGGGCAAGCCCAGGCCGGCGCGAAAGCCATCTCCGACAAATGCCCGATCGCCGCGCGCCGGACATTCGGCGGCCACGGCAGGCAGGGCATCTCGACGAGCAGGATGAGCGACAAAGATTGCCGATCGGTAGACCGGCGTGGTGACTCTGTTCGAAGACAAACCGGTAAAATTCGATCCGAACGGTATTGGTCGACCGCGCAAAGGTTGTAAGACGTTGTTCCGGCTGCGCTTGACGATCGGATCGACGGCCGAAATGCCTCATAAACCATTCGATGGATTTGGAGAGAATGGAGGATGCTACGGAAGCGTCGCAGATCCTCTGATTTTTCGGAAAAATGTATCGAACGGGCCGAACGCGCTCTGTCCCGGTCGTCGGCGCGGGCTTGGGTCGCAGGCGCGGCGCGGGATGGCCGAGCCGGGACTGTCGACGGCGGGGTCCGGTCCGTGCCGATGCCGGCGGCGGATGCCAGGGGCGCAGGCCGATCGCGAGTGGGCCTTCATAGCAACGGCCCAGGCCGCCGACGCATCCGGCCGTTGAAGCAGCGCGAATTTCTCATAGGCGTCAGAGGCATGAGAAATTCGCGCATCGAATGCCGACGATCATTCCGTGACCGTCGGTATCAGGCGGTCGCTTCGGCGGGGTCCGCGATGCGGTCCAGGCGTCCGGCCCAGGCCGCCAGAAAGCCGTCCGGGTCGAGCCGGATGTCGGCGTCGCCGACGCGGTAGTGGCGGCCGGGCTCGAGGCAGAGATAGGCCACGCGGCGGCGCTCGAGCGTCATCTCCGGAACCGCCAGCACGAGCGTGTCGATCTCCTGGGTGCGGCCGGTCTTCCAGGTCTGGCGCTTGAGCGTGGCGATCAGGCCGAGCGGCGTCGCGCCCAGGTCGACATCGAGCAGGCCGGCGAATTCCTTGCGCTTGGCGCCGGCGCCGTCGGTCCACTCGCCGAAACCGTCATGACGCAGCGCCAGGGTGGGGCCGCCGAGCAGCGTAAGGTGGATGCTGCGCAGCGCGGCCCAGTCGGCATCCGCCGTCACTCGGTAGCGCAGGCCGTAGCCCTGCTCGCCGCGGCCGCCGATCACGACGCCCTCGGCCGTGATGCCGGTATCGGCGATCTTGAGGACGCAGTGTTCCAGCCCGCCGTCTGCGGGAGACTGCCAGCGGATCGCGAGCGAACGGTCGGTCATGCCGGGAACGGGGCCTCGGTCGCGCCGATCCTGTCGATCAGGAGCCCGTGTGGCAAACCGGTCCTCCCGTTCATGGTCCGGCATGGCAGCAGAAACGGCGAAGGTGCGGCATGGCTCCGTCGCCGACGGCTCGATCGAGACGACCCGAGCGGTCCGTCCCGCCTATCGCAAACTCGGCCCCGTCCGGTCCCGGGCCATGGCCGGGAGCGGCGCCGGACCGACGATCCTCACCGGGGGGTGAGGATCATGATCATCTGCTTGCCTTCGAAACGCGGTTCCGATTCGACCTTGGCCATGTCGCCGAGATCATGCCGCACGCGCTCCAGAAGCTGATAGCCGAGATCCTGGTGAGCCATTTCGCGGCCGCGGAAGCGCAGGGTGATCTTGACCTTGTCGCCTTCCTCGAAGAACGAACGCGACTGACGCATCTTCACGTCATAGTCGTGATCGTCGATATTCGGCCGGAGTTTGATCTCCTTGATCTCGACGACCTTCTGGTTCTTGCGAGTCTCGGCCGCCTTCTTCTGCGACTGATACTTGAAGCGACCGAAATCGAGAATCTTGCAGACGGGCGGTTCGGACTGGGGTGCGATCTCGACGAGATCCAGCCCGGCCTCCTCGGCCATGCTCAAGGCATCGAAGAAGGAGATCACGCCGAGGTTCTTGCCCTCGTCGTCGATCAACTGAACCTGGGGTACCCCGCGGATCTCCCGGTTGATACGGGGCCCCTCCTTAAGGGGCACAGGCGCACGGAAAGGACGGCGAATGGTCGTTGTCTCCTCTGACGTTGCGGTCGTTGTCACCGGCTCGGCGGTTGGCATCGGGACGCAGGAAGCCCGGTGCGCCCTTGCGCACCAGGGTCCGATCCGACGATGAGCAGCGAACGGTCGGTGAACCTGGAAAATCCGCCCTTTTCGGCTGCGAGTCAACGGCAGAACGGCGGATCCCGAAACCAATATGGGGGCACGGTCGGCCTGGGTGAAGCCCGGATGCCCGACTTGCCACGCCGCGGAGGCGATCCTATCGATGTCGGCAAGGCCACACGAGGAGCCGCCATGACCCTGCCGTCCGATCCGCCGACCGCCTGCCGCATCACCGTCGGGACCGGTGCGGCGGCGCGCGACATCGCGATTCTGCGCCGTTCCGGGCGGGCGCCCGGCCTCGTCTGGCTCGGCGGCTTCCGCTCCGACATGACCGGCACCAAGGCGGTCGCCCTCGACCAATGGGCCGCGCAGACCGGCCGCGCGGCGACCCGCTTCGACTATTCCGGCCACGGCGCCTCGGGCGGCGATTTCGCCGACGGCACCATCTCGCGCTGGCTCGAAGAGGCCGTCGCGGTGTTCGAGCGCGAGACCGAAGGCGATCAGATCCTGGTCGGCTCGTCCATGGGCGGCTGGATCGCCCTGCTGCTCGCCCTCGACCAGCGCCGCAAGCAGACGGCGCGCATCCGGGGGCTGGTGCTGATCGCGCCGGCGCCGGACTTCACCGAGGCGCTGATGTGGGCGACCTTTCCGGAGGCCGTGAAGGCGCAGATCCTGGAGCGCGGCCGCTACGAGGAGCCGTCGGCCTATGCGGACGAGCCCTATCTGATCACCCGCGCGCTGATCGAGGACGGGCGCAACCATCTGATCCTCGGCGGGCCGATCGAGACCGGATGCCCGGTCCATATCCTGCAGGGCGTCAAGGACCCGGACGTCCCCTGGCGCCATGCGGTCGACCTGGTCACCGCGCTCAGCGGCGACGACGTGGTGCTCACGCTGATCAAGGACGGCGACCACCGCCTGTCGCGTCCGGAGGATATCCGGCGGCTGCTGGCGACGGTCGCGAGCCTGGCGGCCGAGATCGAGACTGCCGGCATCGAGACCGCCGAGATCGAGACCGTCGGTACGGCGGCCCCGCCGCCGGCCTGACGTGCGGCGGCAGCGTGGCGCGGAGGCTGGCGTCGCCGCGCGCGGCGGGTCAAGATCGGGCTAGTGGTCAATTCAATCCGACATTTGCGGGACGCAAATGTCGGATTGAATTGACCACAAAATCAAAAAGTTAGTGGTTCGGATTCACGAGACGGATGGGGACCATCCGTCTCGATCGAACCACTAGGGAGGATACCGTCCATGTCGATTTGCCGTATTGCCGCCCGCCCGCTCGCCCTTGCTGTGGCGCTTCTGACCGCGTCGCCGGCCCTGTCGCAGGGGGCGCCTCCGGGCTGGCCGGCGCCCGGGCAGCCGATCCAGTCGGCGGCCAACCGCCTGCTGCCGGTGATCGGCGCGCACGGCATGGTCGCCAGCCAGGAGGCGCGGGCGACGCGGATCGGCGTCGACATCCTGAAGCGCGGCGGCAATGCGGTCGACGCGGCCGTGGCGGTCGGCTTCGCGCTCGCCGTGACGCTGCCGCGGGCCGGCAATCTCGGCGGCGGCGGCTTCATGATGGTGCATCGCGCCCGCACCAACGAGACCGTGGCGATCGACTACCGCGAGACCGCCCCGGCGGCGGCGACCCGCGACATGTTCCTGAACGAAAAGGGCGAGCCCGATCCGGCGCGCTCGCGCGATTCCGGTCTTGCGGTCGGCGTGCCCGGCACCGTGGCCGGCCTCGCCGAGGCGCATCGCCGCTTCGGCTCCGACCGCTTCACGCTCGCCGAGTTGATCGCGCCGGCGATCGCGCTCGCCCGCGACGGCATCGCGGTGGAGGACGATCTCGCCGACAGCCTGCCGACGGCCACCCGGCTGAAGCGATATCCGTCGACCCGGGCCGTGTTCATGCCGACCGGGGAAAGCCTGACCCGCGGCAGCCTCCTGGTGCAGCGCGACCTGGCCTGGAGCCTGGAGACGATCGCCCGCCAGGGACCGGACGGCTTCTATCGCGGGCCGCTCGCCGAGAAGCTGGTCGCGGCGGTGCGCGGCGCCGGCGGCGTGATGACCGCCGAGGATCTGGCCGGCTACAAGCCGGTGCTGCGCAAGCCGGTGACCGGCACCTATCGCGGCTACGAGATCGTCTCGATGCCGCCGCCGTCGTCGGGCGGCGTGCATCTGATCCAGATCCTCAACATCCTGGAGGGCTTCGATCTCGCCGGCGCGGGTGCCGGCAGCGCCCGGCAGATCCACCTGCTCGCCGAGGCCATGAAGCCCGCCTATGCCGACCGCGCCCAGTTCCTGGGCGATCCGGACCGGGTCAAGATCCCGGTCGCCGGGCTCCTGTCCAAGCGCTACGCCGAGACGCTGCGGGCGCAGATCGATCCCGAGAGGGCCCGCCCCGCCGACGCGATCCGGGCCGGCGATCCGCTGCCCTACGAGAGCGACCAGACCACCCATTTCTCGGTCGTCGACGAGGACGGCAATGCCGTCGCCAACACCTACACGCTGAATTTCAGCTATGGGCTCGGCCTCGTCGCCGAGGGCACCGGCATCCTGCTCAACAACGAGATGGACGATTTTTCGGCAAAGGCCGGCGCGCAGAATGCCTACGGGCTGGTCGGCGGCGACACCAACAGCGTCGCCCCGGGCGCACGCCCGCTGTCCTCGATGACGCCGACCTTCCTGTTCAAGGACGGCAAGCTGGTCATGGTCACCGGCAGCCCGGGCGGCAGCCGGATCATCACCACCGTGCTGCAGGTGATCGTCAACGTGGTCGACAACGGCCTGTCGCTGGCCGAGGCGGTCGCCGCGCCGCGCGTGCATCACCAGTGGCGGCCGGATGCGCTGCTGACCGAGCAGGGCCTGTCGCCCGATACCATCGCGTTGCTGACCGCCCGCGGCCACAAGGTCATGGTCGGCACCACGTCCGGCTCGGCCAATTCGATCGTGGTCGCCCCGGAGGGCTTCCTGGGCGCCGGCGATCCGCGCCAGCGCGGCACGCTGGCGGCCGGCCCCTGACAGGTTCGCGCTGTCGGGGAAGCCATTCTCAGAGCCGTCATCGTTCGGCCCGTACCTTGCTTGGCCGTGCGGACCATCGCGCGCAGTCCGGCCGGCCGGGCAGGATGCGCATGATCGCGGCGCTTTCCTCCCGGCTCACCCGTCGTACCGAGGTTCATCCATGACGTCTCGCCTTGCCATCGTGACCGGCTCCACCAGCGGCATCGGGCTCGGGATCGCCCGACGCCTGGCGCGCGAGGGGCACGCCATCCTGCTGAACGGTCTGGCCGAACCGGACGAGGTCGAGCGCATCCGCGCCGAGATCGCCGCCGAATCGGGCGTGCCGGTCGCGTTCGACGGTGCCGACATGACCGATCCGGCCGCGATCGCCGCCATGATCGCCCGGGCCGAGGCGCAGTTCGGCGCCGTCGACGTGCTGGTCAACAATGCCGGCATCCAGTTCGTCTCGCCGGTCGAGGACTTCCCGGTCGAGCGCTGGGACCGGATCATCGCCATCAATCTCAATGCCGCCTTCCACGCCATCCGGGCCGCGCTGCCCGGCATGAAGGCGCGCCGCTTCGGGCGCATCGTCAACATCGCCTCGGCCCATGCCCTGATCGCCTCGCCCTACAAGTCCGCCTATGTGGCGGCCAAGCACGGCATCGCCGGCCTGACCAAGACGGTCGCGCTGGAGGCGGCCGAATTCGGCGTCACCGTCAACGCCATCGCGCCCGGCTACGTGCTCACCCCGCTGGTCGAGAAGCAGATCCCCGATACCGCCAAGGCGCGCGGCATCACCGAGGAGGAGGTGGTGCGCACCGTGCTGCTGGCCGCCCAGCCGACCAAGCGTTTCGTGGCGATCGAGGAGGTCGCCGCGCTGGCCGCCTTCCTGACCGGCGACGAGGCCGGTTCGATCACGGGCGCAATCATACCGATCGACGGCGGCTGGACGGCACAGTAGAGCCCTGGGGTCGAAACGTTCGTGGTTCGATCGAAACGGATGGCCAGCATCGGTTCCGGTCGGACGCGACGGCAGCGCCAACGGATCGGGAACGCGCCTCATGGACCATCTGCTCGTCGTCAATGCCGGATCGTCCAGCATCAAGTTCCGCATCTACGCGGTGCTGCCGGGCGACCGCCTCGATCTCGACCTGAAGGGCGCCTTCGACGGCATCGGCGCGCATCCGCACCTCTTCGCCGACGACGATCACGGCCGGCGCGTCGAGGACGACGCGTTCACGGCCGGCCAGGTCCCGACCGTGGCGGCGGCGCTCGACCGGCTCGACGACTGGCTTCTGGAACGGCTCGGCGGCGAGCGCCCGGTCGCGGTCGGCCATCGGGTCGTCCATGGCGGGCCGGATTTCGCCAATCCGGTCCCGGTCGACGACGCGGTGATCGCGAAGCTCGAAGCGCTCGTCCCGCTCGCGCCGCTGCACCAGCCGAACAACCTGCTGCCGATCCGGATCATCCGCGACCGGCTGCCCGGCGTGCCGCAGGTCGCCTGCTTCGACACCGCCTTTCATCGCGGCCATCCCGACGTTGCCGACCGGTTCGCCCTGCCCGAGGCGCTCTACCGGGAGGGCGTGCGCCGCTACGGCTTCCACGGCCTCTCCTACGAGTTCATCGCCCACCGCCTCGCCGAAATCGCGCCGGATCTCGCGAAGGGGCGCGTCGTCGCCTGCCATCTCGGCGCCGGGGCCTCGGCCTGCGCGATGGTCGATGGGCGCAGCGTCGAAAGCACGATGGGCTTCACGGCGCTCGACGGGCTGCCGATGGCGACGCGCACCGGCCAGCTCGATCCGGGCGTCGTGCTCTATCTCGTGCAGGCCAAGGGGCTCGGCGCCGCGGCGATCGAGCGGCTGCTCTACCGGGAGAGCGGGCTCCTGGGGCTGTCCGGGGTCTCGGCCGACATGCGCGATCTCGAGGCGAGCCGGGAGCCGGGCGCGGTGCTGGCGATCGACTATTTCGTCCATCGCATCGTGCGCGAGATCGGCGCCCTGGCGGCCGCGATGCAGGGGCTCGACGGGATCGTGTTCACGGCCGGGATCGGCGAGAACAGCGCCGCGCTGCGCGCCCGCGTCATGGAACGGCTCGCCTGGCTCGGCCTCGTCGCCGACCCGGCCGCCAATGCCCGCCGCGACACGGTCGTCTCGGCGGCGGGGAGCCGGGTCCAGGCCCTGGTCGTCCCGACCGACGAGGAATTCATGATCGCGCGCCACACCCTGGCGACGCTGCGCGCGATGGCCCCGGCGGGCTGACCGCGCGAGCCGCCTACCGCGCGACCCGCCCCGATCGGACCGTGCCCTATCGGGCGACCCGCCGCTTGCGGCGTCCGCCGAGCCGGCCGGCCAGATCCTCGGCCAGATCCGCGCATTGCTGGCGGATGTCCGGGATCGCGATGATCTCCCAGAAGGCGGCGCGACCGAGCGGGCCGACCGCGAAGAGGCGATCGGAGACCTGTCCGTCGCGCGCGATCAGGGCGGCGTCGTCGGCGAGATCGAGCCCGAAGCCGAGCGGCGCCGGGCGGGCGTGGCCGTCCGCGACCAGATGGGCGATGACCGGATTGGGCGACGCGAACGGGCCGCAGGGCAGGCCGGTGGCGTCGATGACGCGCCGGGCGACAAGACGGGTGTCGGCTTGCGTGCCGCGCAGCCGCACGCGGAGTTCGGTGCCGTCCGGCCCCGGGGCGGCGCCCAGCACCCGGCCGGTGACGATCTCCAGCCGGCCGGTCTCGCGCAGGGCCTCGATGCGCCGCGCGATGGCGGGCGCCATCCGGTGCCGGTGCACGTCCCACCACGCCCGGGCATGGCGCAGGAAGCGGCGGCGCTGGTCGGTCGACATCGCCTGCCAGAGCCGGCGCGTATGCGGGCGCAGCGCGTCGACGGTGGAGCGCCAGTCGGCGCCGCTCGCGGCGGCATCGGCGGCGTGGCGGCGCAGACAATGGAGCAGCTGCGACAGCGGGGCGCCGAACGGGATCGCCGAGGCCGGGATCGGGCGCGGCTCGACCGCGGCATGCACGGCCGACAGGAGCCCGCGTCGGGAGATCGCCCGGATCGGGCCGCGATGGCCGCGCGAATCGAGCGACAGCACGGTGTCGATCATGGTCAGCCCGGTGCCGATCACGATCACCTCGTCGTCGCGGCCGATGCCGTCGAGGGCGCCGGGCGTCCAGGCATCGGCGACGCCGTCCTGGCGCGGCGGTTTCGGGTCGTGGCCGGTCGCCAGCACGACGGCGTCGGCGACGATGCTGGTGCCGTCGTCGAGCTGCACCTCGACGCCGTCGCGCCAGGGTTCGATTCGGACCGCGCCGGCATCGATCAGCTGGACGCCATCCATCGTCGCGCCCTCGAACAGGTCGCCCAGATAGGCGCCGTAGACGCGCCGCTCGACGAAGCAGAACGGGGTGACGCCGCCGGCGCCGAAATCCGGCCCGCGCTTCTGCAGCCAGCGGACGAAGTGGTCGGGGTCGTTCGGGAAGGCGCTCATGTTGGCGGCGCGCACGTTGAGCAGGTGGTTCGGGTCGCGCGTCGCATAGGCGAGGCCGAGGCCGGGGGCGCCGCCGCGCTCGACCACCAGCACGTCGCCGGCCTGTCCGAGCGCACGGGCCAGATTGGCCGCCGCGATCACGCCGCTGGCGCCACATCCGACAACCACGATTCGGGTTCGTTCGATCGACATCGGCATCTCCCCTTTAATCCGATCTAGTTTATCGGAATTGGAAGAAAGATCCAGCGCGATTGAGGGGCGCGTCCGCCGCCGACGCATTCCGGTTGCTCAAAAATGCATGAGAATGGCCGTTTTTTCCCGTATGGCCGCCAACAGGGGAAATTTGATTGTGTATTAAATTAGTGATCTATTCCATGCTCTGAAGAACGGTCCGCAGCGGACCCCGATGCCAGCGAGGAAGTGAAATGACGCGAGCCCATCTCGTCGGCCTGTCCGGCAACACGCAGCGCCCGTCGCGCACGCTCGGCCTGACCACGACGATCGTCGAGGAGATCGCGCTGCGCACCAGCGTCGAGAGCACGGTGTTCGATCTGGTCGATCTGGGCCCCGAGCTGGGGGCGACGCTCGATGCCCGTCGGGCGCCGCCGCGGCTCGCCGGGCTGATCGATGCGATCGCGGGCGCCGATGCGCTGGTGGTGGCCTCGCCGGTCTACAAGGGCGCCTATTCGGGCCTCTTCAAGCATCTCTTCGACCTGATCGACCCCGCCGCCCTGGCCGGCAAGCCGCTGGTCATCGCCGCGACCGGCGGCGGCGAGCGCCACGCCCTGGTGGTCGAGCATGCGCTCCGGCCGCTCTTCGCCTTCTTCGGAGCCGCCGTCGCGCCGACGGCCGTCTATGCGGCCGAGAAGGAGTTCCTCGACTACCGCCCGAGCCAGCCGCCCCTGCTCGCCCGCATCGGCCAGGCCGCCGACGAGGCCGCCGCGCTGGTCGCCGCGCGCCGTCAGCCACTCGCCCGAACCGCCTGACCCACCTGCATCCCCGACCTCGGAGGTGACTTCCATGCTGACCCGACGACAGACCCTCTCGCTCGCCGCCGGTGCCGCCCTCGGCGCGGCGCTCGGTCAGGCCCGCGCCGCCGCGACCGACCAGGCCCGAGAGTTCCGCATCGGCTACCAGAAGAGCGGCGCGCTGGTCATCGCGCGCCGGCAGGGCGCGCTGGAGCGCCGGCTCGCCGCGCGCGGCATCAAGGTTTCTTATGTCGAGTTTCCGTCCGGCCCGCCGCTCCTGGAGGCGCTGGGGCTCGGCGCGATCGATTTCGGCACCACCGGCGACACCCCGCCGATCTTCGCCCAGGCGGCCCGCGCCAACATCGTCTACGCGGCGACGCTGCCGGCGCCGGGCTCCGGCTCGGCGATCCTGGTCCGGCGCGACAGCCCGATCCGCAGCCTCGCCGATCTGAAGGGCCGCTCGATCGCCTTCACCAAGGGCTCCAGCGCCCACAACTTCACCGTCAATGTGGTGCGCAAGGCCGGGCTCGCCTGGGGCGACATCAAGCCGGTGCATCTGAGCCCGGCCGATGCCGGCGCGGCCTTCGCCAGCGGTGCGATCGACGCCTGGGCGATCTGGGATCCCTTCTACGCCATCGCCGAGCGGACCCAGGAGGCGCGCGTCCTGACGACCGCCGAGGGGATCGTCGAGACCAACTCCTTCTATCTCGCCAACGGGACCTTCGCGAAGGCCAACCCGGCCATTCTCGGCGAGGTCATCGACGAACTGGCGCGGGTCTCGGACTGGGCGAGCGCCCATACCGGCGAGGTCGCGGCCGCGCTCGCGGAGGTCACCGGCGTGTCGCTGGAGGACCAGACCCGGGCGGTCGCCCGGACCCGCTACGCGGTCAAGCCGGTCAGCGACGAGATCGTCCTCAGCCAGCAGGCGATCGCCGACGAATTCCACAAGCTCGGTCTGATCCCGAAGCCGATCGTCGTGCGCGACGCCGTCTGGACCGCGCCGACCACCTGACGCTTCGCCCTTTCAGATCAAGGACCTCTCCCATGTCGAACCCCGGCAAGCCCCTCGACTTCTTCTGGTTCATCCCGACCTCCGGCGACGGCCCCTATCTCGGTACCGACGACGGCCATCGCGCGCCCGATCCGCGCTATCTGCGCGAGATCGCCACGGCGGTCGACCGGCTCGGCTTCGGCGGCGTGCTGATCCCGACCGGCGCCAATTGCGAGGACAGCTGGATCACCGCGACCGCGCTGGCGACCGCGACCGAGAAGCTCAAGTTCCTGGTCGCGATCCGCCCCGGCACGGCCTCGCCGGCCTTCTATGCCCGCATCGCCGCCGCGCTGGATCGGGTGTCGAACGGCCGCCTGCTGATCAACATCGTGGTCGGCGGCGCGCCGCGCGAACTGGCCGGCGACGGCATCTTCCTGGAGCACGACCGGCGCTACGACCATGCCGGCGAGTTCTTCGACATCTTCGAGACGCTGGCCCGGGGCGAGACCGCGACGCTCCACGGCGAGCACATCCGGGCGGAGGGCGCCAAACTGCACTTCCCCTTCGTCCAGGCGCCGCGACCGCCGCTCTATTTCGGCGGCTCGTCGGATGCGGCGATCGAATTCTCGGCCGGCCGCGTCGAGAAGTATCTGACCTGGGGCGAGCCGCCGGCCGATGTCGCCGAGAAGGTCGCCCGCGTGCGCAAGGCGGCCGCCGCCAAAGGCCGCGCGGTGACCTTCGGCATCCGCCTGCACTTCATCGTGCGCGAGACCGACGAGGAGGCCTTCGCGGCCGCCGACCGGCTGATCTCGCGGCTCGACGACGAGACCATCGCGGCGCAGCAGGCGAAATTCGCCACCGAGTCCGATTCCGTCGGCCAGCGGCGCATGTCGGCGCTGCATGGCGGCCGGCGCGACAATCTCTATGTCGCCCCGAATCTCTGGGCGGGCGTCGGTCTCGTCCGCGGCGGCGCCGGGACGGCGCTGGTCGGCAGCCCGGCCACCGTCGCCAGGCGGCTGAAGGAATACCAGGATCTCGGCATCGATACGGTGATCGGCTCCGGCTATCCGCATCTGGAGGAGGCCTACCGGGTCGCCGAACTGCTGTTCCCGGAACTCGGCCTCGCGCCGAAGAAGGCCGAGGTGATCGTCGGGGACTTCGGTACCGGCGCGCGCCCGAAGCGGATCACCGGCCTCGCCGCCGCGGTCTGACCGCCATTCCCGCCGGCTGCCGGATCCCCGGCGGCCGGCCACCCCGCCGGCCGTGCCGGTCCGGCCCGCCGTGCCGGTTCGCCCGGCATTGTCCACCCCGAGGAGGCATCGATGGCCAGACTCCGACTTTCCAGCCTGACCCCCTATGCGCTGCCGGCCGCGGTGATCGCCGTCTGGCAGGCCGGGTCTGCCCTCGGGGTGATCTCCGATCGCGTCCTGCCGGCGCCGACCGACGTGGTCGCGGCCGGCTGGCGGCTCGCCCTGTCGGGCGAACTCCTCGCCAATGCCAAGTCGAGCACGGCGCGGGCGCTGGCCGGCCTCGTGATCGGCGGCGGCATCGGCTTCGGGCTCGGGCTCCTCAACGGGCTGTCGCGCGCGGCCGACCGGGTCACCGACACGACCGTGCAGATGATCCGCAACGTGCCGCATCTGGCGCTGATCCCGCTGGTCATCCTGTGGTTCGGCATCGGCGAGGAGGCCAAGCTGTTCCTGGTCGCGCTCGGCGTCTTCTTCCCGGTCTATGTCAATACCGTGCACGGCGTGCGCGGCGTCGACGGCCAACTGGTCGAGATGGGGCGCATCTACGGCATGAGTTCGTGGACGCTGTTCCGCAAGGTGATCCTGCCGGGCGCGCTGCCGTCGATCTTCGTCGGCCTGCGCTACGCCCTCGGCATCATGTGGCTGACGCTGATCGTCGCCGAGACCATCTCGGCCTCCTCCGGGCTCGGCTACATGGCGATGCAGGCGCGCGAGTTCATGCTCGTCGATGTCGTCGTCCTGTCGATCCTGATCTACGCCCTTCTCGGCAAGCTCGCCGACGTGCTCGCCCGCGCGCTCGAACGCCGCAGCCTGGCCTGGCACCCGGCCTTCCAGAACCATTGAGAGGATGCGAGCCATGACCCGACCCTTGCGCCAGGTTCTCGCGGAGGCCCAGTCCGTGCCTCTCGAAATCGGCTGGCTGCCGGAAACCAAGGCCACGGCGCCGGCCCTGCCGCCGGAAGAGCCGCCGGCCGTCGTGCCGCGCGGCAGCGGCGTCGCGCTCGACCTCAAGGGGGTCGGCAAGAGCTTCGGCGACAAGCGCGTGCTCGGCGGCGTCGACCTGCAGGTCCGGCCGGGCGACTTTCTGGTCGTGGTCGGCAAGAGCGGCTGCGGCAAGAGCACGCTCTTGCGGCTCCTGGTCGGGCTCGACCGTCCGACCGAGGGCGAAATCGCGATCGGCCCCGGGCGCGACGGCGGCAAGGCCAATGCCCGCATCGTGTTCCAGGAACCCCGGCTCCTGCCCTGGGCGAGCGTGCTCGACAATGTCGCGGTCGGCCTGCCGGCGTCGCTCTCGTCCGAGGCGGCCTGGAAGGCGGCCGAAACCGTGCTGGCCGATGTCCACCTGCAGGGCCGCGCCGACGATTGGCCCTCGGTCCTGTCCGGTGGCCAGCGGCAGCGCGTGGCGCTCGCCCGGGCCCTGGTCAGCCACCCGGATCTGCTCGTGCTCGACGAACCGCTCGGCGCGCTCGACGCGCTGACCCGGATCACCATGCAGTCGCTGATCGAACGCGTCTGGCACGCCCAGGGCTTCACCGCCGTGCTGGTCACCCATGACGTGGCCGAGGCGGTCGCGCTCGGCGACCGGGTCGTGGTCATCGACGAGGGCCGCATCGTGCTCGATCTGGCCATCGACCTGCCGCGCCCGCGCGAACGTGGATCGGCCGCGCTGGCGGCGCTCGAAGGCAAGCTGCTCGATGCGATCTTCGGCGTCGCCGAGGTCGTCTACTGACCGGCTGCCCCGATCGGCCGCCCGGGCCGGCCGCCGCGATCGGCCGACTTTTTCGCCCCACCTCTTTCCCCTCGAACGACAACTGCCCGGCGTGCCGCCATGCGCGGCCGCAGGCGCCCAGGGAGTGAACCATCATGACGATGTCACGCAGGAGAGTGCTCGCCGCGGGCGCCGCCGGAACAGCGGCCCTCGGTCTCGGGCTCGGCGGCCCGGCGCGCGCCGCCGACGACAAGGTGATCCGGATCGGGTTCCAGAAATACGGCACGCTGATCCTGCTCAAGGCCAAGGGATCGCTCGAGGAGCGGCTGAAGCCACTCGGCTACCGGGTCGCCTGGTCGGAATTCCCGGCCGGCCCGCAGCTGCTCGAGGCGCTGAATGTCGGCGCGATCGATTTCGGCTCGACCGGCGAGGCGCCGCCGATCTTCGCGCAGGCCGCAGGCGCCGATCTGCAATATGTCGCCCACGAGCCGCCGGCCCCGCGCGGCGAGGCGATCCTGGTGCCGAAGACGAGCCCGCTGAAGAGCGTGGCGGAGCTGAAGGGCAAGAAGGTCGCGCTCAACAAGGGCTCGAACGTCCACTACCTGCTGGTCAAGGCGCTGGAACAGGCCGAGGTGCCTTACGACGCCGTCGAGAAGGTCTTCCTGGCGCCGGCCGATGCGCGCGCCGCCTTCGACGGCGGCAGGGTCGATGCCTGGGCGATCTGGGATCCGTTCCAGGCCGCCGCCGAGGTCGCCACCGGCGCCCGGACGCTGGTCAACGGTGAGGGCCTGGTGCCGAACCACCAGTTCTATCTGGCCGCCCGCAAGTTCTCGGAGAGCCACGGCCCGGTCGTCGACGCGACCATCGCGGCGCTCGCCGATATCGACCGCTGGATCGCCGCCAATCCGCAGGCGGCCGCCGACCAGCTCGGTCCGGCGACGGGCATTCCGGCGAGCGTCATCCGGGTCGCGGTCGAGCGCCAGGCCTATGGGATCCGCTCGTTGTCGCCGGCCGTCGTCGCCGAGCAGCAGAAGATCGCCGATGCCTTCTTCAAGCTCGGCCTGCTGGCCAAGCCGGTCGTCATCGCCGAGGTCGTGCGCAAGCCGACGGGCTGAGCCAGACGGGTTGGGACAGACGGGTTGCGACCGGCGCGTTGAGACCGGCGCGCCGACCCACCCGGCGTCATCGGTCTCACGTCTCGGACCGGCCGGCCGATCCCGAGGGGCGGCCGGCCGGTGCCGTTCTGGGGTCCCTTCTCAGGCCGCGCCGAGGATGCGCGTCTTGAAGGCCGGGAGGTCGCCCTCCGCGGCGGCGGCGACGGTTCCGTCCGCGCCGAGCGTCAGGGTGACGAGCCGGCCGGTCTCGCGCCAGCGTGCGGTATCGCCGTCGTCGAGATAGAGGCTGCCGGTGGCGGTGCCATCGTGGCCCGGGACTGCGAGCGCGGTCAGCCCGCCGGCCTCGTCGATCGGCAGGATCGCCCCGGCGCGCAGGAAGACCGGCAGGCGGCCGAGCGGCGCGGGGACCTCGACGGTCCGGCCGCCTGGGTGGCGGGTGCCGTCATGCCAGTCGACCCAGCCGCCCGGATGGGCCGGCAGGGTGACGCGCCGGGTGGTGGCGCCTTCCTCCAGGACGGGGGCGACCAGCACGTCCGGCCCGAACATGAAGGCATCCTCCACGTCGCGCGCGGCCGGATCGGCGGCGAAATCCCACAAAAGCGGGCGCACGACCGGGATGTCGGCGGCGGCCGCGCGCCACATCTGGGTGTAGAGATATGGCACCAGCGCGTGGCGCAGGTCCATGGCGGCCTTGACCTGCGGCAGCACTTCCGGGTGCATCCAGGGCGTGTTGACGATGCCGCTCGCCTTCCAGGAATTCATCACCATGCGCGGCCACAGCGCGCAGAACTCGACGAAGCGGCAGAACAGTTCCGGCCCGGGCGAGGGGCCGTGGAAGCCGCCCACGTCGTGGCCGATATTGTGCAACCCGGACAGGCTCATGTTGAGGCCCTGGGTCAGGTTGAAGCGCAGCGTCTTCCAGGCGGTCTCGTTGTCGCCGCTCCAGGTCTGGCCGTAGCGGGCGATGCCGGCGCCGCCGGCGCGGGTGATGGTGTAGGGGCGCTTGTCCGGGGCGTGCGCGGCCTGGGTCTCGTAGGCGAGCTTGTGCATCAGGAGCGCCTGGGCCGGGCGCGCGAGCGCCTGCCGGTAGGGCCGGCCGTCGCCCTCGACCTCGGCATCCTCGTCCCAGATCTCGAATTCGTTGTTGTCGCTCCAGACCGCGGTGACGCCGTAGTCGAGCAGCGCGGTCCGGATGCCGTCGGCCCACCAGGCGCGCCCGGCCGGGTTGGTGAAATCGACATGGAAGCCGAGGCCGTCCCAGAACTGGGCGACCGCCGGCGCGCCGGTCTCGCCGTCGCGGACCAGGATGCCCTTGGCGCGCGCCTCGTCGAGACGGGGATGGTCGTCGAGCAGGCAGGGCTTGATGTTGGTGACCGGCACCATCCCGGCCGCCTTGAGCCGCGCCATCGTGCCGGCCGGATCGGGGAACTTGTCCCGGTTCCAGTTGAAGACGTAGCGGCGGTGGCCGATCGAGGTATAGCCCGAGCCGAAATGGAAGCTGTCGCAGCGGATGCCGTGGCGCCGGCAATCCTCGATGAAGGCGGTGATGCGCCGGTCGGCGTCGGGGGCGTCGGCGATGGTCATGGTGGTCATCGCGAAGCCGAGCGTCCAACGCGGCGGGAAGGCCTGGCCGCCGGTCAGCCAGGAGAAGCGACGCGACACGTCCGGCACGGTCGGACCGGCCAGGACGTAGTAGTCGAGGTCGCCGTCCTCGGCCCGGTAGCCGCGGAACAGGTCGTGGTAGTTGTCGAGGGTGCAGCCGAGATCGACGGAGGCGAGCGCCAGGTTGTCGTAGAAGACGCCATGGGCGCCGCGCGCGCCATCGACGATGAAGAAGGGCAGCATCTTGTAGAGAGGATCGGACAGTTCGGCGTCGTAGCCGCACGGATCGACCGCATCGATGGCGAAGCGCCGCCCGGTCCGGTCGAGCGGCCCGGCCTTGTCGCCGAGCCCGTAGTGCCGCTCGCCCTCGTGGCGCTCCATGGAATGCGCGAGCGCCCCGGTGCGGCGCGACAGGTAGTAGGCCTGGGTCGGCCGGTCGCGCAGGAACGGCACCGTCTCGCCGTCGCGATACCAGGCGATGCCGAAGGGGGCGAGCCGGATCTCCGCGCGTAGCCCGCCGGCCGCCAGGGTCACCGACCCGTCGCTCTCCGCGAGCGTCGCCGGCGGGATCGCGAAGCCCTCTTCGGACGCGCGCGGCCGGCCCTCGAAGGGCGGCTCGACGCGGTTCGGCGCGATCGCCCAGCCGCGATCGAGCCGAGTGCCCTCGGGCCGCTCCAGCGTGACGCGGCCGATATCGGCCTCCAGGATGGCGACGCGCAGGCTGGCGAGCGCCGGCGCGTCCGGCCCGGCGGCGAGATCGAACCGGGCGGCATGGCCGTCGAGGCCGCGGAAGCGGCCATGGGTCAGGGCTTTCATCGGGAGGGCTCCGGCAGGGTTCCGGTGGATCGGTCAGGGCCGCGGCAGGGCCAGGCCGTCCGTGTCGAAGAGGTGGATGTGGTCGGGCGAGAAGCGGACCGGGATCGTGGCGCCGCGGGCGAGGCGGCTCTGGCCGTCGAGACGCAGGGTGATCTGCGGCAGGCCGGCATGACCGGCATAGACCAGCGCCTCGCTGCCGAGTTGCTCGACCAGGTCGACCGTCAGATCGAGCTGGCCGCCGCCGTCCGGCGCCAGCGCGATATGCTCCGGGCGGATGCCGAGCGTGACCGCGGACCCGGCCCGCAGGCCGCGCGTGGCTTGCGGCACCGCGATTTCGCGCGCGCCGAGCCGCAGCCGCAAGGTGCCGTCGTCGGCGATCACGGTGGCCGGCAGCAGGTTCATGCGCGGCGAGCCGATGAAGCCGGCCACGAAGGCGTTGGCGGGCCGGTTGTAGAGATCGAGCGGCGCGCCGACCTGCTCGATGCGGCCCGCGCGCAGGACCACGATGCGGTCGGCGAGCGTCATCGCCTCGACCTGGTCGTGCGTCACGTAGATCATCGTGCCGCCGAGTTCGGCATGCAGCGCGGCCAGTTCCTTGCGGGTGGCGACGCGCAGTTCGGCGTCGAGGTTCGACAGCGGCTCGTCGAACAGGAAGATCTTCGGGTCGCGCACGATGGCGCGGCCGATGGCGACGCGCTGGCGCTGGCCGCCGGACAGGGCCTTGGGCTTGCGGTCGAGATAGTCGGTCAGCCGCAGCATCTCGGCCGCGCGCTTGACCCGCGCGTCGATCTCGGCCTTGGGCAGGCGCATGTTTTCGAGCGCGAAGGCCATGTTGCGGGCGACCGTCATATGCGGATAGAGCGCATAGGACTGGAACACCATGGCGAGGCCGCGATCGGAGGCGGGCAGGTGGGTGACGCGCTCGCCGTCGATATGGACCTCGCCGGCGGAGACCATCTCGAGCCCGGCGATGACCCGCAGCAGGGTCGACTTGCCGCAGCCGGACGGGCCGACGAAGACGACGAATTCGCCGTCCTTCACTTCGAGGTCGATGCCGTGCAGGACATCGACGGCGCCGAAGGCCTTGCGCGCGCCGGTCAGCTTCAGATCAGCCATGGTTGAGGCTCCGCTCGCTCATTTCATCCCCGTCGAGCCGATGCCGGTGGTGATGAAACGCTGCAGGAAGACGAAGACCAGGGCGACGGGTGCCAGCGTCACGACGGTCATCGCGAGGAGATAGTGCCACTGCGTCTGCAACTCGCCCTGGAAGGCGGCGAGGCCGATCTGCAGCGTGTAGACCTCGGTCTTGGTGAGGACGGCGAGCGGCCAGAGGAATTCGTTCCACCGCCACATGATCGAGAAGATCGCCAGCACGGCGAGCGCCGGCAGGGTCAGCGGCATGACGATGCGCCAGTAGATCTGCCATTCCGAGGCCTTGTCCATGCGCGCCGCCTCGATCAGGTCGCGTGGCAGCGTCAGCATGTACTGGCGCAGCAGGAAGACGCCGGTCGGCGTCGCCGCGCCGGGCAGGATCACGGCCCAGAGCGAATTGACCAGCCCGAGTTCGGTGACGACCAGATAGACCGGCACCAGCACGATGGTGATCGGGATCATCAGCGTGCCGATCACCGCCAGGGTGGCGGCGGTCTTGCCGCGGAACTCGTAGACGGCGAGGCCGTAGGCGGCCATCGAGTTGATCAGAAGCGTGATCGCCGTGGCGACCACGGTCACGAACAGCGAATTCGACAGGAAGCGCAGGAAGGCGAACTGGCGCAGCGGCTCGGTGTAGTTCTCCGTCGCCAGAGCCACCTTGCGCACCGGCTCGCGCTTGTCGATCGCGACCCGGTATGTCTTGTCCGGCTCGGCCGGATCGACCATCTGGGCGACGAGCCCGACGCGCCGGATCTGGGCGAGCTCCTTGACGCTGCCGTCCGGCAGGGTGGCGCGGAACAGCGGCAGCGGGTTCGGCTGGCCCGCGACCGTCACCTCGACCTGCGCCATCGGCATCAGCGAGGGCGGGAATTCCAGGAGCGCGCTCTGCGTCTTGAAGGACGAGAAGACCAGCCACAGCACCGGCCCGAACATCAGCACGACGCCGAAGGCCAGATAGGCGTAGCTGGCGATGTCGGTCCAATGCAGCGGCCGGCCGGGGCCGTCGCGACGGGCGCCGAGCAGGCGGGCGAGGGCGGCCATGTCAGCGCTCCTTCATCCGGGTGGCGGCGAGCTGCGCCAGGGTGAGGGCGAAAAGCACCAGGCCGAGCACCACGGAGGCCGCGGCGGCGAGGCCGAAATTCTGCACCTGGTTGGCGAAGGCGGTCTCGTAGATGTACTGGACGACCATCAGCGTCGCCGTGCCGGGGCCGCCGCCGGTGAGCACGAAGACCTCGTCGAAGGTCTGCACGCCCTTGATCAGCGACAAGACGATGACGACGATCATGTTCGGCCAGAGCAGCGGCAGCGTGATCCGCCACAGGATGCGCCAGCGCGGCGTTCGGTCCATCTCGGCCGCCTCGTAGAGATCGCTCGGGATCGCCTGCAGGCCGGCGAGCAGGATCAGCGTGTAGAAGCCCATATGGGCCCAGACCGAGACGAAGACGGCCCAGAACATGGCCCAGCTCGGATCGACGAAGAACAGGATCTTCTGGCCGCCGAGCGACGTGATCGCGGCGTTGAGCAGGCCGTCGCGCTGCAGGATCCATTTCCAGATCAGCGCGACCACGACCGGGGAGAGCAGGACGGGGAAGAAATAGACCGCGCGGAAGAAGCCGCGGCCGCGGATCGGCCGGTTCAGCACCAAGGCGGTCAGAAGCGAGACCAGCACCATGGTGCCGACCTGGAACAGGACGAAGACGGCGGTGTTCGAGACCCCGCGCCAGAAATGGTCCTCCCGGCAGCTCGACGGATCGAGATAGGAGCCGCAGTCGAACAGGTAGGCATATTGCTCGGCGCCGACGAAGGGGCGCTCGGACGGGAACAGGGCCGGCCCGCCGGTGACCGAGAAGACCAGGTTGATGCCGATCGGCAGGAACACGAACAGGCCGAAGAAGACGAAGTTCGGGAACAGGAAGACGTAGGGCATGCGCCCGGCGCCGATCAGCCGCTGCACGGCGGCCATCAGCGGATCGAGCAGGCGCAGTGCCAGCGCGACCGGCAGACCGGCAAGCCCGGCCGCGCGGTCGCGCCAGCGTGCGGAGGCGGGAACGCGCGCCGTGCCGGCCGAGGGCCGCCCGGGAGGTCTCGACGATCCGTCCGACATGACGCGCGCCCGCTTTTCGGTCAGCCGATCACTGCTTGTTGCGCTCGGCGATCTGCTGGGTCACGTCGGCGGTGATGCGCTTGTAGGCCTCGTCCAGGCTGGTCTCGCCCGCGATGGCCTGGCCGAGCCGGCTGATCACCGCGTTGAAGATGATGCGGCTGTTGCCATAACCCTGGATCTGGTAGGCGGTCGGGGCGACCTCGGCGGCGCTGGCGGTGAACACCTTGAGGGCGGCGGCGGCCTCCGGGCTGGCGCCGGGATACTCGATGCCCTTCTTGGCGATGCCGAGATGGCCGGGCACGAACAGGGTGCGCGAATAGAATTCGCCGAGCACCTTCTCGCTGGCCAGATAGTCCATCAGCTTGGCCACCGCCTCGGGATGCTTGGTCGCCTTGAAGGCCATCAGGCCGGCGCCGCCCGGCATGCTCGAGCAGCCGCCCGCGCCGCAGGGATTGGGCACCGCGATCCAGTCGAAGGCGTTGCCGACCGTCTTGGCGAACTGCGCGGTCTGCCAGGAGCCGGACAGATACATGACCACCTGGGCGTTCTTGAACTCGTCGTTGGCGCCGCGATAGGCGGTGCCGGAGACCGAGCCCCACAGCTCCTTCGACATGATGCCGGCCTTGTGCCAGTCGTAGACCAGCTGCGCGGCGCGCTTGAAGCCGTCGTCGATCACGGCCGGCTCGCCCTTCTCGTCGAACACCTTGGCGCCCTGCGAGACGGCCAGCGCGAAGAAGCGGTGGCCGGAGCGGTCGAGCGCCAGCGGGTAGGGCGCCTGGACCTTGTCGGCGACGGTCTTGACCGCCTTGGCCCAGTCGTCCCAGGTCGCCTTCGGTCCCGGCAGGGCGACGCCGGCCTGCTCGAACAGGGTCTTGTTGACGAAGGGGCCGGTGACGGTCAGCTGCGTCATGAAGCCCGGGATGGACTTGGTGTCGCCGGCGGTGCGCATCCAGGTCAGGAAGGGGCCGAAATTGGCCTCCCAATAGGCCGGGTCCTTCAGATGCGGCCGCATGTCGAGCGCATAGCGCGCCAGCCCGCCCATGTCGGTGACGCGGGCGATGTCCGGACCCTGCCCGGAGGCGAGCTGGACGGGGAGATTCTCGTTGATCGCCTTGAACGGCACCTGGTCGAGGACGACCGCGATGTCCTTGTTCTCGGCCTGGAAGCGCTTGAGGAGGTCGGTCATGACCTCGCCCTCGTTGCCGTCCGAGTACCAGGTCATGCGCAGCGTGACCGACTGCGCCAGGACCGGACCGGCCAGGGCGGTGGTGGCCGCAAGGCCGAGGGCGAATGTCGTGATCAGGCTCGTGACGGAACGCATGGGCTTCTCCTCCGGCTCGCGGAACCGTGTTGGACGGCGCGCGTCAGGCACCGGGACCGTTCTCTCGACGGTTCCGCGGCGCCGCGTTTCTCCCCGACGGCGACCGGACGCACCGGGCACCGTGCCGTTCGGAAAGACAGGTCGGCCCGGGACGGCCCTCGCGCCGCCTCCGTCCGCCCGCCTCCGACGGCGATGGAACAGTTTTGGCAAACGTTTGCCTAAACGTCAATCCGGTGCGATCCTGCTTTTTGCGCAGGCTCGACAACGCCCGCCGCCGATGACAATGAGAAGACGACCAGACCGGAGCCGCCAGACCCCGATGCCCGCCGACGTGTCCCTCGCCACCGTGGCCGCGCAGGCCGGGGTTTCGGTTTCCACCGTCTCGCGGATCGTCAACGGCGAGACCCGCCGCGCCTCGCCGGCGACCGTGCAGCGGGTGCGCGATGCGATCGAGGCGGTCGGCTACCGGCCCAATCCGGCCGGGCGCGCCTTGCGGCGCGGCGAGACGCAGCTGGTCGCCGTGCTGGCGGCCAATCTCGACAACCCGGCCATGGCGACCATCGCCAGTTCGACCGAGGCCGCCCTACGCGAGGCCGGCTATGTGATGATCCTGTGCGACACCCACGACCGGCCCGAACTGCAGGACGAATATCTCGCGGCGATGCGGGTGCAGCGGGTCGGCGGCCTGGTGATGATCGCGGCGGTCGCCAGCCCGGGTCTCGCCGAGATGGCCGGGGCCGGCGTGCCGATGGTCTTCGTCACGCGCCGCAATCCGGTCGGGCCGGGGCTTTTCGTCGGCATCGACGACCGTGCCGCCGGGGCGGCGGTCGCCGACCGCTTCGTCGCGGCGGGGTGCCGGAGGCCGGCCGTGGTCTTTCCACGGCGCGGCTCGTCGGCCTCGCGCGACCGGGTCGCCGGCTTCGTCGACCGGCTGGCCGCCCTCGGCGTCGCGTCGGAGGCGGTCCTGCGCGGGGAGGGCGACGGCCTGTCGCATCTTCAGGTCGGCTACGACGGATCGGCTGCCCTGTTCGAGCGGGCCGACCGCCCGGATGCCGTCCTCTGCGTGTCCGACCAGATCGCCTACGGCTTGGCGCGCCGCGCCCGCGAGGCCGGCATCGGCATCCCGGATCCGTGCTGCGTGGTCAGCATCGACGGCACGCCGCTGAACCAGTGGGTCGCACCCTGGCTCGCCTCGGTGCGCATTCCCTATCCGGTCTATGGCGCCGAGATCGTCGCCGGGCTGGAGGCGATCCGGCGCGGCGAGGCCCCGGCCGAACGCCTGCTGCCCTTCGCGTTCGGCTGAACCGCGATCTCGGCTGCTCTGGATATCTTTGTTTCCGCGAGCGTTTTCCGATCGGAGCCAACCGCCCTGATCGGGCCGTGCTCTACCCGAACCGGTCGAGCGTGAAGGGCGCGATCGGCAGGGCGGGTTCGCGCCCGAGCAGCGTGTCCGCCGTCAGCCGGGCGACGATCGGGGCGAGCGTGTAGCCGTTCGAGGTCACGCAATTGTAGAAGCCCGGCGCGCCCGGCATGGCGCCGAGGATCGGCGCGCCGTCGATATTGATGTTCATGCCTGCCCAGGCGCGCAGCAGGTGGAAGCGGCGCGCCGCCGGCAGGACCCGCGTGGCCACCCAGGCATTGCCCTCGATCGCCCAGCCGAGCGAGGAACTGGCCCCGGTCGCCGGATCGAGGCCCGCCGACCAGCCGCCGCCGATGAGGAGACTGCCGAGCCGGGTCTGCTTCAGGCTGAGATGCCGGTTGGCGTGGGCGACCAGGCGCGAGACGAGCGGCGGGCCGGGCTCGGTGACCAGCATCTGCAGCGGGGCGCCATGGACCGGGATCGGGCGACCCGCCATGGCGGCGACATGCGAACTCCAGGCGCCGGCGCAGTTGACGATCCGGCCGCAGCGGACAGGACCGGCCGCCGTCTCGACGCGCCAGCCGGTCCCCTCGCGGGCGATCGCCAGGACGGCCGCATCGGCCTCGAACACCGCGCCGGCGGCCTCAGCCAGCGCGATCACCGCGAAGGTCCCGGCGAGCGGATCGATCTTGCCCTCGGCCGGGCACAGCGCCGCGCCGGCGAGACCGTCCCACAGGGCCGGTTCCAGGCTGCGCAGCTCGTTCGCGCCGACCACATGGGTCTCGACCCCGTGCTCGCCCTCCAGCCGGGCCTTGGCGGCCAGGAACTCCATGTCGCGCGCGGTCTCGCCGACCATCAGCCCGCCGGTGATCTTGATGTCGAGGTTGCGCCCGGACGCGGCCTCGATTTCGCGCCACAGGGCGACCGACGGGTTCCCAAGCCGCAGCGTCGCCGCCGCCGGCCCGCCGTCCGCCTCGGCCTTGGCGCCGAAATCGAAGGACAGCAGCTGGACATGCAGCGAGCCGGCATTGGCGGTCGAGGCCTGCTGGCCGGGCGCGTCGCGGTCGACCACGACGACGCCGAGCCCCGCCAGCGCCAGTTCGCGTGCCACCGCCGCCCCGACCACGCCGGCGCCGACGACCAGGACGTCGGTCTCGCGCATCGCCCAGCGCGGCCGGTTGCGATCCGGGCGCGGATGGGCCGGCGGCGGCACGGCGCGCCGGTGGCCGCCCCATTCGGGCTTCTCGAAAGCGAGCGCGGCCAGCGGCACCGGCACGACCGGCGGACGCGGCGCGAACAGGGCGCGCGGTTCGGGCGCCGCGCCGCCGGCAGCCGCCACCAGCCGTGCCGCCGTCGCCGCGCAATTGCGCCCCTGGCAGCGCCCCATGCCGGTGCGGGTCAGGCGCTTGACGGTGCCGATGTCGGCCCCGCCGCCCGCGATCGCCTGGCGGATCGCCCCCGCCCGGACGCCCTCGCAACGGCAGATGACGGTGTCGTCGGCGATCCCGGCCGGATCGAAGGGCGGCGCCCGGAACAGCGTCCAGAGCGCCGACTGAAAGGCCTCCGCGCGGGCGAGCCGGCTCTGCGCCGCCGCCACGGCCGGTGCGCCGAGGCCCGGCCGGTCGAGGCTCATGAGGATGGCGTCCGCCGCCAGTACGGCGCGCGCCTGCGCGACCACCGACCCGCCGATCGCGGCGCCGTCGCCGATCGACCAGACCGTCTCCAGGCTGGTCCGCCCGGTCGCGTCCGTCTCGACCGCCAGCGCGCCGACATGGCTGTCGACGAAACGCTGCCGGCAGCCGAGCTGGCGGGCGAGTTCGCTCGACGGCACGAAGCCGTGGCCGAGGGTGAGCACGTCCGCGTCGACGCGCCGTTCGCCCGACGGCGTGGCGATCCGGCAGGCCGTCAGCGCCTCGCCGCCCTCCGCAGCGATCACGCGCGACCCCCACAGGATCGGGACGCCGGCGCGCTTCAGCGCCGCCAGATAGCCGAGCCCCTGCGCGATCAGGCCCGGCGCGGCCCGGGCCGCCCGCCAGGCGGCGGCGAGGTTCGCGACCCCGGGGGCGGGCGCGCTTTCGACCACGGCGCCGATCTCGACGCCGGACCGCAGCAGGTCGGCGGCGACCTGGAAATTCAGCGGCCCGTTGCCGGCGACCACGGCGCGGCGGCCGGGAAAGACCCGATAGGCCCGGGCGAGCGTCTGCGCAGCGCCGGTCGTCATCACGCCCGGCAGGGTCCAGCCGGGGATCGGCACCGGGCGCTCATAGGCGCCGGTGGCGAGGACGAGGCGCCGCGGCCGCAGGATGCGGTGGCGGCCGTCGTGCAACACCGCCAGTTCGTCGGCCGCGAAGGCCGACCACACCGTCGCCTCCTGCCAGCGCCGTGCGCCCGACCGGTCGAATCGCTCGGTGGCGGCGAGACCGGCGGCGAACTGGGCGTCGAGCGCGCGGGCCGGCCGATGCGAATCGGCGACCGGCTTCCAGAACTGACCGCCCGGATCCGGGCGTGCGTAGACGACCAGCACGTCGAGCCCGGCCTCGGCCAGGGCGGCGGCGACCGTCAGCCCGGCCGGACCGGCCCCGACCACGGCGACATCGACGGCGAGGTCGGGGACCCGTTCGGGCGGCGTCTCGGCGAGATCGGCGCGACGCGGGGCGGCATCGCCGGGTCCGGTTCGGCCCGGCCCGCCCGGCCCCTCGATCTCCATGCCGGCGGCGAGCTTGGTCAGGCAGGCACGCTGGCCCGTGCGTCCGTCGACGGTCACCACGCAATCGAAGCAGGTGCCCATGCCGCACCACAGACCGCGCGGATCGCCGTCGCGATGGCGCCGGAACGCGGTCACGCCGGCCGCCGAAAGCGCCGCCGCGATCGTCTCGCCATCCAGCCCCTCCATGTCGCGCCCATCGAAGCGGAACGGAATCCGGGTCCCCGGTGCGAGATCGGGGTGCGAAAAACGCATGAGAATCACCTTCCGGGGACGCGACTGGTTGTTCCGAAAATATATCGGCGGTATGCAATCATCTCCAAGGGCGCTTGCCAACCCGCCTCCGGCCCTGCGATGCCGGTCGGGGTCCGCAGAGCCTCGCGACGGAGGCCGGCCGGCGGCTCCGCATTGTTGATCGAGCGCTCCCGGGCGGGGGCATGGAGGCCCGTGTGGCAGGTTTCAGAGGCACCTATACGGTTCTGGTCACTCCCTTCACGCCGGATGGCGGCGCGATCGATGTCGCGGCCCTCAGGCGTCTGGTCGACGATCAGATCGAAGGCGGGGTGCATGGCCTGGTGCCGCTCGGATCGACCGGCGAATTCCTGTCGCTCTCCCAGGACGAGCGCGATCTGGTGATCGAGACCGTGATCGGCCAGGCGCGCGGGCGGGTGCCGGTGCTGATCGGCACCGGCGCGGAATATACCCCCGACGCGGTCCGCTATGCGCGCGAGGCGGAGGCCGCCGGCGCCGACGGCGTGATGATCATCCCGCCCTACTATGCGGTGCCGACCGAGGCCGAACTGGTCGCCCATTATGGCGCGATCGCCGGCAAGATCGGCATCCCGATCATGATCTACAACAACCCGGCCGCCGCCAATGTCGACATGCTGCCCTCGACGGTCGCCCGGCTCTCCGAGATCGACAATGTCCGCTACATCAAGGAGTCCACGCTCGACGTGACCCGGGTGCGCGACATCATTCGCCTGTGCGGCGACCGGATGACCGTCTTCGCCGGCGTGCTCGGCTACGAATCCTTCTTCCTCGGCGCCGAGGGCTGGGTCGCCGTCTGCTCCAACGTCGCCCCGCGCATCTCCGCCGATCTGTTCGAGGCCGCCTGCGACCGCAACGATCCGGCCGAGGCGCGCGCGATCCATCAGCGGATGGTCGACCTGCTCTGGTGGGTCGGCGGGCCGCGCTACGTGGCCGGCACCAAGGCGGCGCTCAAGCTGATCGGCCGGGGCGTCGGCCCGCCGCGCGCCCCGCGCCTGCCGCTGCCCGAAGCCGACATTCCCGTTCTGGCCGGCGTGCTCGAGCGCCTCGGCCTGACCCTGGCAGGTGCCGATTGAGCGAGGACGACGTCTCCACCGCCGAACCGGGCGGCAACCTGTCCGCGCTCGCCTACCGGGCGATCGCGGGCCTGATCCGGTCGCACGATCTGCGCTCCGGCGAGGCGATCGTCGAGGCCAAGCTCGCCGAGGCGCTGGCCATCTCGCGCACCCCGATCCGCGAGGCGCTGCAGCGGCTCGAAGGCGAGGGGCTGATCGTCAAGACGGCCGGCCGCTCCTACATGGTGCGGCGGGTCACGCTGACCGAGTATCTGCAGAGCCTCAGGGTGCGCGAGATCCTGGAACCGGAGGCCGCCGCCGCGGCGATCGGACGGATTTCGTCGGAGGCCATCGCCGAGGTGCGGGCCGCCATCGACGCCCTGTCGAAGGCGCCGGCCTATTCGCGCGACGCGCACTGGACCTGCGACGCGCAACTGCACAACCTGTTCGTCGATGCCTGCGGCAACGAGATCATGGCCGCAATGATCCGCTCGCTGCGCGCCACGACGCATCTCTTCGAGATCGCCCGCCTGCAGGACCGCCTGACCCCCGACAACACCGAGCATGTCGCCATCCTCGACGCGCTCGCCGCCGCCGACGCCAAGGCCGCCCGCAAGGCGACCCAGCAGCACCTGCGCAGCCTGTACAAATTCGCCGTCGAGGTGCTCGGCTGAGCCGCAGGTCCGGCGCTTGCCTCCCCTTACACGCTCCGATCCCCGCGGGTGGCCTCCCCTCACGCTTCGAGATCTCTCGGTCGCATTCCCGGACAAGGCCCGCAGGGCCGCCGATCCGGGACCTACTCCCTTTTCGGCGGCATCAAGATTGCGGGAGACGCGAAGACCTGCGGTAAGTTGACAAGCGAGTAGGTCCCGGCTCTCCGCTTCGCTCCGGCCGGGATTGCGGTTTCGGGGGGATACGCGCAAGCGAGGATCCGCTCCCGCGGTCACCTTCCCTCACGCGTTCCGCTCCCTCGATCACCATCCCTCGCGAGTTCCGCTCCCGCGGTCGCATTCCCTCACGCGCCTCGATCTCTCGGTCGCATTCCCGGACAAGGCCCGCAGGGCCGCCGATCCGGGACCTACTCCCATCTCAGCGGCATCAAGATCGCGGGAGACGCGAAGATGTGCGGCAAGTTGCGGAGCGAGTAGGTCCCGGCTCTCCGCTTCGCTCCGGCCGGGATTGCGGTTTGGGGGGGACTCCCCACCGTTTGTGAAGAGGGTTTAGGTGCTGGTGGTAAGCCTTTCACCAGCGATATCCGGATTGAATGTGGTTCCGGTTTCAAGCATGGCGCAGGCGACGGCGATGAGACGGTCTCCGACGGAGCGCAGGGCGCGGGCGTGACCGTGACCGCGCTGGCGGAGCGCGGCGTACTTGGCGCGGCTTCTGGGGTCGTGCTGCACGGCGACGCGGGACCAATGGTAGACGGCGTTGGCGAGGCGCTGATGGGCGGCCTGACGACGTTGGACGATCCTGGACTTGCCCGATCGTTTGGTGACCGGCGCGACGCCGCACAGGCAGCGCAGGGCGTGATAATCTCGGCGCTGCAGGGCCTCCCAGGCTTCTGCCAGCAGCGTGGCGAGGACGACCCTTCCGACGCCCGGCAAGGATCTGAGGATCGTCACGTCACGCTGCGCCCCGTCCTGTTGCGCCCCGTCCTGCCCCGGTTCGCCCGGCTCCCAACCCGATCCCACCTGCGCCATGCGTTCGGTCAGGCGGTCGAGCCTGGTCTCGGCTTCGGCAATCTGGCGGTTGACCAGATCGAGCCGCTTGGCGAGGGCTTGGACATGGGCGACGGCGGCCTCGGTCGTGCCCGGCGCGACCAGGATGGCCGGGCGACGCAGCCGCTCGAGCACGTCCCCGGCCGAGAAGCGGCGGATGCGGTGGCGCTTGATCAGGCGGCCGACGGTCTCCTCCCGCACCCGCCGCGCCTTCTCGGGCGTGGGAAGGAGCGCCCACAGGTCGAGGAACCAGCCGGCCGCGACATCGTCGGCGAGGTCCAGGAGTTGCGGATAGTAGCGCCAGAGCTGTTCGCGGACGCGGTTGCCCAGCCGGTTGCGCTCGGCCCGCAATTCCTCCGCCATGCGCGACCATTCGCGCAGCTCGACCAGCACCGGATCGAGCGGGGCGAGGCGGCGGAAGCAGCGCCGGTCGGTCCTGAGCGCGTCGGCCAGAACCTCCGCATCCCGGCTGTCGTCCTTGGCACCGGCGGGCGAGAAGCGATCCCGGAAGCGATAGAGTTGCTTGGGATTGATGGCGTGGACACGGAAGCCGCGTTCCAGAACGCTTTCCACCACGGGACCGTGGGGCACCTCGATCGCCACGTCGATCCCGTCCGGCTCGACGCCGGTCACGGCAACGAGCCATCCGGCCATGTCGGCCAAGCCCTCGCCGCCATGAGCGAAGATGCGCTCGCCGGCTTTGCGGCCCCTTCCGTCCGAAATCCTCACATGGTGCGTCTCGCTCGCCCAATCGATGCCGACGAACCAGCGTCTGTCCTCTTCCTCCATGCGACAGCCCTCCCAAGACACGGAGCCGCCGTGATGCTCGCCGATCCCTGTACTGGCGCTCGAAGGCGCGGACTCCCCACGGGGCATCCATCACGGCAATCTGCCGGGGCACATGTCCCCCCCAGGTGCTCGAAGCACAGGGGGCGATCGGTCGCTCCCGGCAGATCGGTCCGATCCGATCAGACTAGCCGAAACGGATCGAACTGAGAGGTACAGGGGCGTGCACCATCGGGGGGCCGCTTCTGCGGTCGCATTCCATCAAGCGCTCTGATCTCTCGATCTCGCAAGCGCCTTTCCTCGCGAGTTCCGAACCCGCGATCACCTTCCCTCGCACGCTCCGCTCCCGCGGTCGCATTCCCGGACAAGGCCCGAAGGGCCGCCGATCCGGGACCTACTCGCCCGGCAGCGGCATCAAGATCGCGGGAGACGCGAAGACCTGCGGCCAGTTGACAAGCGAGTAGGTCCCGGCTCTCCGCTTCGCTCCGGCCGGGATTGCGGTTTCGGGGGATGCGCGCAAGCGAGGATCCGCTCCCGCGGTCTCCTTCCATCACGCGTTTCGATCTCTCGGTCGCATTCCCTAACGCGCTCCGCTCCCGCGGTCGCCCTCCCAGGCGCTCCGCTCACGCGGTCGTATTCCCGGACAAGGCCCGAAAGGGCCGCCGATCCGGGACCTACTCCCTTCTCGGCGGCATCAGGATCGCGGGAGACGCGAAGACCTGCGGCCAGTTGACAAGCGAGTAGGTCCCGGCTCTCCGCTTCGCTCCGGCCGGGATTGCGGTTTCGGGGGGCACGTGCGCCATCGGCGGGGCCGCTTCTGCGGTCTCTTGCCATCACGCGCTCTGATCTCTCGATCTCGCAAGCGCCTTTCCTCGCGAGTTCCGAACCCGCGATCACCTTCCCTCGCACGCTCAGATCCCACGGTCGTATTCCCGGACAAGGCCCGAAGGGCCGCCGATCCGGGACCTACTCCCCTCTCGGCGGCATCAAGATCGCGGGGGATGCGAAAACCAGCGGCAAGTTGACGAGCGAGGAGGTCCCGGCTCTCCGCTCCGCTGCGGCCGGGATTGCGGTTTGCGGAGGCTTCGTGGGGGGCTCGCGCTCGTCCAGGCCTATCCGCCGATGGTCAGGATCCTGCGGGGGGTTTCGAGCAGCAGAAGGTCGATCTCGGATTGTGAGAAGCCGCGGTCGCGCATCAGCGGTACGACGTTGCGCAGGATGTGGCCGTAGCCGTGGCCGCCGAGGCTCTGCAGGCGGGTGCGGGTGCAGATGTCGTGCGAGATGACGACCCGGTCGCCGAGCCCGGCGTCGAACAGCTTGCGCAGGGCGCGGATGCGCATCCAGTCGTTCGGGATGTCGACCACGCCGAGCCAGTAGTTCGAATGCTCGATGCCGAAGAAGTCGTATTCGACGATTGAGCCGCGCCGCGCCAGGGCGACCACGTCGGCGTCGTCGAGCAGCGTGCGGTCCATATGGCCGATGACCACGCGCGACAGGTCGGCGCCCTCGGCCTCCAGCACGTCCAGGATCTCGTCGGGGGCGGCGCGGTCGCGGCCGGGATGGATGGTGATCGCCGCGCCGGTCGCGATCTGCGCGCGCGCGCCGGACTTGAGCGAGCGCCGCTCGAACGGGGTCAGCGGCCAGGAGCAGCCGATCTCGCCGATGAGGCCGCAGCGGACTTTGGTGCCCCAGGCGCCCTCGGTCAGCTGGCCGAGGGTGATCTCGGTCAGCGCCTCGGTCGAGAGGGCGAGCGTTTCGGCATCGAGGAAGTTCTCCGTATAGAAGCCGGCGCCGAGCACCACGTGGATGCCGGCGCCGCGGGCGATCGCCGCGAGGCCTTCCGGGTCGGGCACGATGCCGCCGGTGGTCAGTTCCACGATGGCGCCGCCGCCGTCGGCCTTGAAGGCCGCCGCCTCGCGGGTCGCGAGAGCGACATCCTGGAGCCGATGATTGCCGTGATAGCGGCCGGGCCGGTAGCCCATGTCGAAGATGGTCTCGAGCGTGATCTCGGGCTCGGGCAGGCCCTGGCCGCGCCGCGCCGGCGGGGTCAGGTCGCACAGCAGATGCTCGTGCATCAGCGTCGCCCCGAGGGCCGCGGGCGCGATCGGACCCAGCACCGTTTCGATCCGCGCATGCCCCGTCCCGGTCTCTGCCGCCGCCATGGTCCCCTCCCGAGTGTGGCGCCGAAATGCGCAGCCGACGCCATCCCGCCTCTTGTGGGATTGCCGGCAATTTGCATACTGTTTGTATGCGGGCAGTGTCACTGTGACAAGGACGCAGAGACGTTCCGGGCCCGGTTACCCGCAACCCCGGCGGAGGGTATGAGACATGACGATGGATTCACGCGACGGTTCGAACGCCCGGTTTTCCGGCCTTTCCGGCTCGAAGTTGTCCGGCCCGAGCCCTTCGGCGGCAGGTCCGACGCGGCGCGGCATCCTTCTCGGCGCGGGCGCGCTGGCCGGCAGCGTCGCGCTCGGCGGCCGCCGGGCCTCGGCCCAGGCCAAGCTCGGTGCGCCGAACCTGATCAAGCCCGGCACGCTGATCATGTCGATCAACCCGACCCTGCCGCCGCTCCAGTTCGTCAACGACAAGGGCGAGCTGCAGGGCATGCGGGTCGAGCTCGGCAACGAGATCGCCAAGGTGCTCGGCCTGACGCCCGAATATGTCCGCATCGAATTCGCCGCCATGGTCCCGGGCCTGGCCGCCAAGCGCTGGGACATGATCAACACCGGCATCTTCTGGACCGAGGAGCGGTCCAAGCTGATGTACATGGTCCCCTATGAGCGGGCGGCGGTCAGCTTCCTGGTCTCGCGCGGCAATCCGCTCGGCGTCGCCAAGTGGCAGGACCTCGCCGGCAAGGCGGTCGGCGTGGAACTCGGCGGCATCGAGGAGCGGCGCACCCGCGAGGTCGACGCCATGCTCAAGAAGGAAGGCCTGGCGGGCCTCGACGTGCGCACCTTCAACAATTTCGCCGAGGCCTTCCAGGCGCTGCGCGCCGGCCAGGTCCAGGCGGCGACCTCGATCGACGCCACCGCCATGTACTGGCAAGGCCGCGGCGACTTCACCCGCGCCATCGCCGGCCTGTTCCCGCAGACCGCGACCTTCGCCTTCGCCGACAAGACGCTGGCGCTGGCCGTGGTCGACGCGCTCAACGGGCTGAAGAAGAGCGGCTTCTACGATGCCCTGTTCGACCGCTACGGCGTGCTGAAGATCGAAGGCGACAGCTTCAAGATCGACGGCCCCGGCCCGGCCTGACGGCAGGGCCGCCGACCTCTCGCGGCGATCGGAGACCCGATGAAAGTCTGGAATTGGGAAGGCTTCTTCAGCTACTTCGTCAACGGCTACCTGTTGACGGGGGCGCTGGTCACCCTGGCGCTGGCCGCCGCGACGCTCGCGATCGGCTTCGTGCTGGGCATGGTCCTGGTCCTGTTCCGACTGTCGGGCAATCCGATCCTGTCCGGCTATGCCCGTTTCCACGTCTGGCTGTTCCGCGGCACGCCGCTGCTCGTCCAGCTGATCATCATCTATACCGGCCTGCCCCAGCTGGGGCTGGCCCGGTTCTCGGTGATCGAGTCCGCGTTGATCGGGCTCGCGCTGAACGAGGCGGCGTATCTCTCCGAGATCCTGCGCGGCGGCATCCTGTCGGTCCACCAGGGCCAGCGCGATGCCGCCTATTCGCTCGGTCTCAACCGGTCGAAGACCTTCCTGCTGATCGTCATGCCGCAGGCGCTCCGGGTCTCGATCCCGGCGCTCGGCAATTCGGTCAACGGGCTCCTCAAGACCACCTCGATCGCCTCGGTCATCTCGATGGAGGAACTGCTCCGGCGCGGCCAGATCCTGATGCAGCAGCGCTTCGAGGTGCTGGAGGTCTTCACCTGCATCGCGATCCTCTATCTCTGCATGACCACCCTCTGGGAGATGGTCCAGCGGCGCATCGAGGCCCATTTCGCCAAGGGCTATGCGGCCAAGGCGCCGGAGGACGACAGCCCGGAACTGGCGCGCGATGCCCGGTGAAGCCGGCCGGGACGATCGCGGGCGTGCCGGCGCGCGGCCGCGCCTGCGCTGTGCGCTGCTCGGCTACGGCCGCATCGGCCGGCTGATCGCCGCCGGTCTCGCCGCGCGCCCGGACGGTCCCGAACTGGTCGGCATCCTGACGCGTGCCGGGCGTGGCACGGCAGCCGGCACGGCAGCCGGCGAGGTGTCGCTTGGTTCCTTGTCGCCAGATGCCTTGTCGCCCGCTGCCGTGTCGCCGGATGTGCCGGAAGCCGGGCTCGCCTGCGCGGCGCTCGACGATCTCGTCGCACGGCGCCCCGACATGGTCGTCGAATGCGCCTCGACGGCGGCCCTGGTCGGCACTGCGCCCGTGCTGCTCGCCGCCGGTATCGACATGATCCCCCTGTCGCTCGCCGCCTTTGCCGATCCGGCCGGCGAGAGCGTGCTGCGGGCCGCCGCCGATCGGGGACCGGGCCGCATCCTGGTGCCCTCCGGGGCGGTCGGCGCGCTCGGCCTGCTGGCCGCCGCCGCCGCCGCCGGGCTCGACAGCGTCCGCTTCGTGCAGAGCTATCCGCCGGCGGTCTGGCGTCGCACGCCGGCGGCCACCATGGTCGATCTCGACCGGCTCGACGGTCCCGTCGCCTTCTTCCGCGGCAGCGCGCGGGCGGCGGCACGCCTGTTTCCGCACAATCTCAACGCCGCCACCGGCATCGCGCTCGCCGGTCTCGGCCTCGACGCCACCGAGGTCGAACTGATCGCCGATCCGAATCTGCCCGGCGTGCGCTACGAACTGGCTGCGGAGGCCGCGACCGGACCGATTCGCCTGGTCATCGGCCCGCGCCCCGATCCGGGACCGGATCTCACCGCCTATTCGGTTCTCGCCCTGCTCGCCGGCCGCGCGGCCGCAATCGCCCTCTGACGGAGCCTTGCCCATGACCCTTCCGGCGGACGATGCGACCGGCGCCATCCTGGCCCGCCTGCGGGCGGCTTCGGCCGAACGCCGCGCCGCGACGATCGGGCTGCTGCAGACGCTGATCGCCGCGCAGCGCGACGGCGAGGCCGCCGTCCAGGCCCGTGTCGCCGAGGCCTTCGCGGCTCTCGGCGTCGCGGTCGAGACGGTTGACTATGATCCGGCGGCGGTGCCGCTGGTCGGCGAGTTCGCCGCGCCGCGCGCGACGCCGGCCGAGACCCGCACCTGCGTGGTCGCGCGGCTGAAGGGCCGCGGCGACGGCCGCAGCCTGATCTTCTTCGCCCATCCCGACAGCGAGCCGCTCGCCGGGCTCGACACGTGGACGCGCGATCCCTTCGCCGGCACGATCGAGGACGGACGCCTTTACGGCTGGGGCGTCGCCGACGATCTCGCCGGCGTCGCCGCGATGGTCGGGGCGGTCGACCTGATCCGGGCGGCCGGTCTCGAACCGGACGGCGACGTGATCCTGGTCTCGACGCCGAGCAAGCGCCACGCCCGCGGCGTGTCGGCGCTGCTCCATGGCGGGCTGACGGCGGATGCGGCCGTCTATCTGCATCCGGCCGAATCTGGCGCCGGTCTCGCCGAGGTCAAGGCCTTCGCGTCCGGGCAGCTCGAGTTCCGGATCGATGTCCCGGGTCGCGGCCCCGACACCACCGAGCCGCTGCAGACCGCCTTCGCCCATCAGGCGATCGATCCGATCGCCAAAGGCGCCTATGTGCGCGCGGCCTTGCGCCAACTCGAGGCCGAACGGGCGGCGCGCATCCGGCATCCGCTTCTGGAGGCGGCGGTCGGCCGGTCGACCAACATCATGGTCTCCCATGTCGTCGCCGGCAGCCTGGATGCCCTGGCGCGGGCGCCGGAGCTGTGCACCGTCGCCGGCGCCGTCTCGTTTCCGCCCGGCGAGACGCTGGAGGCGGTGGCCGAGGAACTGGCCGGCGCGGTCCGGACGGCCGCCGCGGCCGATCCGTGGCTGGCGGCGCATCCGCCGACGGTGCGTTTTCTGGCCGGCGTCTCGCCGGCCGAGACTCCGGCCGACAGCCCGCTGTTCCGGTCCGTCGCGCAGGCGGTCGAGGCGGTCACCGGCCGGGCGCCCTTCGTCAATCCGATGCATACGGCGAGCGACATCCGCAATCCGATCGTCCAGAAGGGCATCCCGACCGTCGGGCTCGGCCCGCTCGGCGGCGACCTGACGCAGAACGGCCGGATCGACGAATGGGTCGATCTTGAGGATCACCTGCGCGCCGTCGAGGCCGCCGCCGCCATCGTGGCCACCTGGTGCGGGCTCGGTGCGGTGCGGGCATGATCGATGCGGCAGCAACTCCCGAGTGATTCGGGCGGATGGGGGAGGTCATGAGCAGCGACGTCGAAGCGTCCGTTCGTGAGGGCACGGGCGGCTACAACCTCTCCAACCTCGCCTACAAGTCGGTCTCCGAGATGATCCGGACCCGCCGGCTGAAGGGCGGCGACCTGATCGTCGAGGCCAAGCTCGCCGACCTGCTCGGCATCTCGCGCACGCCGCTGCGCGAGGCGCTGCAGCGTCTCGAAGGCGAGGGCCTGGTGGTCAAGGTCGCCAACCGCTCCTTCGCGGTCCGCTCGGTCGATCTCGCCGAATATCTGCAGAGCCTGAAGGTGCGCGAGGTGATCGAGGGCGAGGCCGCCGCGCTCGCCGCCGGCAACGTCCCGGCGGCCAAGATCCGGGCGGCGCGGCGCGAGGTCGAGGAACTGATGACCGCGACCAGCTATCACACCGACGCGCATTGGCGCTCGGACGACAATGTCCACGGCCTGTTCATCAATGGCTGCGGCAATCCGGTGATGGCCGGGATCATCCATTCGCTGCGCGTGACCACCCGCCTGTTCGAGATCGCCCGCCTCGCCGACCGCGTCGGCCCGGACAGCCTCGAGCATCTGGCCATCCTCGACGCGCTGGAGGCCGGCGACCCCAAACTCGCCCGCAAGGCTGCGCAGGCGCATATCCGCAGCCTGTCCAAATTCGCCCTCGCCAACGTCGCCTGAGGCTCGTCGCACGGCCCTTTTCAAGGACCGCCCGAGTTCACTGGCCGGTGCGGATCAGGCCGATGCCGCAGAGCGTGACGAGTCCGGCGCCGAGCAGGGTGGTGACGGTCGGCACCTCGCCGAACATCAGATAGCCGAGGATCAGGGCCGAGACGATCTGGGTATAGACCATCGGCGACACGACCGACGTCGGCGCGATCCGGAAGGCGGCGACCAGCAGCATGTGGGCGGCGGTGCCGAAGGCCGCGCCGAGGGCGAGCAGGCCCCATTCCCAGGGCGCCATCGCCGACCAGGTCCAGGGCAAGGCCAGCGCGGTCAGCACGGTCGCCACCGCCGCGACCAGGAACACCATCGCGAACGGATCCTCGTCGGCCGCGATGGCGCGGGTCAGGACGTGATAGAGCGCGTTGGCGAAGGCCATGCCGACCGGCAGCAGGAGATGCCAGCCGGCATCCGGGGCGCCGGGCCGGAGCGCGATCAGGACGCCGACGAAGCCGGCCGCGATCCAGGCCAGCCGGCGCAGCGAGACGGTCTCGCCGAGAAAAAGCCGGGCCATCAGCACGGCCAGGAACGGGGTCGAGAAGGTGATCGCATAGGTCTGCGCCAGCGGCAGGACCTTGAGCGAGAGCACGATCAGCACGGTCGTGGAGACCAGCAGGGCACCGCGGCCGAGCTGCATCCCGGGGTGTCGAGTCGTCACCATGCGCCGGCCGCCGAGCACCGGCATCAGCGCCGCCATGTAGGCGACCTGGAACAGGTTGCGGCCCCAGGCGAGGAACAGCACGTCGTGCCGGGCGACCAGCAGCTTCAGGATGGAATCGAGGCTCGTGAAGCAGACCACCGCCGCGACCATCATCAAGGCGCCGGCCAGCGCGGCTTGGGGGCGCACGGGCGCGGCTGCGGCATCTGTCACGGGCGGGCTTTCACGGTCGGGCATTCATGGTGGGATTTCAGGGGCGGCATTTCACGGCGCGCGCAGCCGAAGGCGATCCGGCCGCGCGGGGAGGGAACCGCTGCCTTATCCCGCGGCAGTGCCGGATGGATAGAGGTCCATCCATCCGGATATCGCAGATGTGCCCTGCCCGGGCGGCCGGGCGGCCGGCCAGCCGGGCTTACGGACCGCGGCCGGGCAGGGGGATGCGGAACGGGCGGTTGCGGAGGTCCGGCTCAGAAGTAGGGCGACCAGCCGGTCGGGTTGATCATGTCGATGCCGAACCACTTCTTCCAGGCGGCGTCGGTCTTGCCCCGGCGATGCATCTCGAAGATCGCGACGTTCAGCCAGTCCTTCAGTCCCGTCGAGGCCTTCGAGACGCCCATGCCGCAGTAATAGACATCGACCGGGGTCTCGACCACCTTCCACTTCACATCCTTGAAGCGGTTCATCTGCTCGCCGACGAAGTCGATCACGTCGATCATCGCATCGCCGCGGCCCTGCGCCAGCGCGCGGATCGCGTCGGGGTAGTTGTCGAGCAGGGTGACCTTGGCGTTCTTGAGATTGTCCTCGATGAACTTGACCGGCGTGCTGCCGCGCACCTGGATCAGCATGACCTCGGGCTTGTCGAGATCCTTCCAGGACTTGAACGGCTTGCCCTCGGTGGTCAGGACGCCGAACACCTCGGTATGCACCGGAACGGTGAAGTCGATGACCTTGGCGCGCTCCGGATTGCGCGTCATCGCGCCCATGACGACGTCGATCTTGCCCGAGACGACGAAGGGGATGCGGTCCGGCGAGCCGACCTGCACGAACTCGACCTTCACGCCGAGCATCTTGCCGATCTCGGTGGCGAAATCGACGTCGAAGCCGACCATCTCGTTCTTCTCGTCGAATTTGGCCAGCGGCGGCAGGGTCGGGTTCACGCCGACCTTGAGCACGCCGGACTTCAGTACCTCGTCGAGCGGCCGGGCGTTCGCGTCCGGACTGGCGGTCAGGAGCGATGCGGCGAGCGCCGCCATGGCCAGGGCGGCTTTGCCGAAGGCAGACTTTCTGAACATGAGGCACCTCTCCGTTGATGGCGTCCTGAAGCTGCGATGCGGGTTCCGTCGAAGGGAAATGTTGCACCGCCTGTCTATAGACAGTATACAATTGATCGCCGCTGTAAAGCGCGGATGCCGAGCAGAACCAACCGAAAGCGCCCATGCCAGCCGTCAGAATCGCCAAGGGGATCGAACGCGGGCGACCGGTGACGATCGTCGTCGACGGCCAGCCCGTCGCCGCCCATGAGGGCGAGACGCTGGCGGCGGCGCTGGCGGCGGCCGGCCGCACCGTGCTCCGCCACAGCCCGCGCGCGGGTACGGCGCGCGGCGCCTTCTGCCTGATGGGCGTCTGCCAGGAATGCCTGGTCCGGGTCGACGGCCGCCTGCGCCAGGCCTGCCGGGTCGGCGTCGCCGATGGCCAGGTGGTCGAGTGCCGGGGGTCGCTGTGAGCGCAAAGGAGACCCGGGCCGATCTGATCGTCGTCGGGGCCGGTCCTGCCGGGGCCTCGGCCGCGCTCGCCGCCCACCGCGCCGGCCTCGCGGTCGTGCTGATCGACGAAGCCGGCCGGCCCGGCGGCCAGGTCTGGCGGGCGCCGGCCTCCGGCGTCGCGATCCCGGACGCCTTGCGGACGCAGGACGACCGCGACGGCGCCGCGCTTCGCGCCGAAGTCGCCGCGTCCGGCCTGACTTTCGTCGGCGATGCTCGGGTCTGGTCGGTCACCGGACGGTTCCGGGTCGACGCCGCGACCGAGACCGGCACGCAAGCCTATGTCGCGCCGCGGCTGGTCGCCGCGACCGGCGCGCATGAGCGCGTCGTCCCGTTCCCGGGCTGGACCCTGCCGGGCGTGGTCGGCCTCGCCGCGGCCACCATCCTTCTGAAATCCGAAGCCATGCTGCCCGGCCGGCGCACCGTGGTGGCCGGTTGCGGGCCGCTGCTGGCCGCGGTCGCGGCGAAGATCGTCGCCGCCGGCGGTACCGTCGCGGCGCTGGTCGACCTCGCCGGCCCGGCCGACTGGATGGCCGTCGCCCCGCGCCTCGCCCGTCGCCCGCGCCTGCTGCGCCAGGGGCTCGGCTGGATGCTCCGGATCGGTCTCGCCCGCGTGCCGGTCCATTTCCGCCATGCGGTCGTCGCCGCCGAGGGTGCGGAGGCGGTCGAGCATGTCACCATCGCGCCGGTCGATGCCGAGGGTGCCCCGGCCGCCGGCCCCCGGCACCGGATCGCCGCCGATGCGCTCGCGGTCGGTCACGGGCTCGTCGCCGGCGCCGAGATCCCGCGCCTGCTGCGGGCCGCCCTGCGGTTCGATGCCCTGGCGGGCGGCTGGATTCCGGTGCTCGACGCGGCCGGGCGGACCTCGATCGAGGGGCTCTATGCCGCCGGCGACGGCGCCGGCATCGCCGGGGCGGCGGCCGCGCTGCTGTCCGGCCGGCTGGCCGGTCTGGCGGCGGCGCGCGATGCCGGCGCGCTGGCCGAACCGGCCTTTGCCGGCGCGCGCGATCGGATCGCGGCCGAGCGCGACGCCGTCGAGGCCTTCGCGGGCGCCGTCCGCCACCTGATGCGGCCGCGCCGGGGCCTGGTCGACGCCGTCGCCCCCGAGACGGTGGTCTGCCGCTGCGAGGACGTGACCCGCGCCGAGATCGACGCCGCGGTCGCGGCCGGTGCGAGCGAGGTCAACCAGCTGAAGCATTTCACCCGCTGCGGCATGGGGCCGTGCCAGGGCCGCTTCTGCGGCGACACCGCCGCCGAACTGGTCGCGCGCCATGTCGGTTCGCGCGCCGCGGCCGGAGTCTGGACAGCGCGCCCGCCGCTACGGCCGGTCCCGCTCGATACGCTCCTCGGCGATTTCGACTATGCCGACATCCCCGTTCCGAAACCGGCGCCGCTATGACCCCAACCCTGTCCGGCGAACGCTACGATCTGGCCGTGGTCGGCGGCGGCGTCCATGGCGCCACGGTGGCGCTGTTCTGCGCCCGCGCCGGCCTGCGCACCATCCTGTTCGAGCGCGGCTCGCTCTGCCGCGAGGCCTCCGGCGTCAATGCCGGCACGCTGACCATGCAGATGACCCGCGTGGCGTTGATCCCCTATGCGCTGCAGGCCCATGCCATGTGGGCCTCGGCGCCCGAATGGCTCGGCCACGATGTCGGCGTCGTCGTCTGCGACGGGCTCTCGCTCGCCTTCACGGAGGGCGAGGCCGAACTTCTCACCTATCGCGCGGGCAGGCGCCGGGAGGCCGGCGCGCCGATCGAGCTCGTCGGACCCGCCCGCGCGCTGGAGGTCGAGCCCGGCCTGTCGGACCGGGTGCTGGTCGCCGGCCATTGCAAGGTCGACGGCTTCGCCAATGCCTATCTGACCGGCCTCGCCTACCGTGCGGCGCTGATCGAGGCCGGCGTGACGCTGTGCGAGCAGGTGCCGGTCGCGGGCGTGGTGCCGGATGGCGGCGGCTACGAACTCGATAGCGCCGCCGGCACGGTGCGGGCGCGCCGGCTGGTCCTGGCCGGTGGCGTCTGGCTGGAGGAGATGGCCGCCTGGCTCGGCCTCCGCCTGCCGATCAAGGTCCTGATCAACCAGCTCGCCGTCACCGAGCGGATCGCCCCGGTCATGCGCACCGTGGTCGGCATCGCGTCGGGGCTGCTGTCCCTGAAGCAGTATCCGCACGGCACCGTGGTGATCGGCGGCGGCTGGCAGGGCCGCGGCGACCGGCAGCAGGGCGGCGTCGAACTGGTGCCCGACAGCCTGATCGGCAACATGCGGCTCGCCTGCCACGCGATTCCGGCCCTGCGCCGGTCGCGGCTGGCCCGCGCCTGGGCCGGGCTCGAGGCGGAAACCCGCGACGCCCTGCCGGCGGCCGGGCCGATCCCGGGTTTCCCCGATGCCTGGATCTGCGGCAGCGTCCATTCCGGCTACACGAGCGGCCCGTTCATCGCCAAGAGGCTCGCCGACCGGATTCTCGAGCGCGGCGATCCCGATCCGCTCTTCCCCATCGATCGGCTGCTGGCGCCCGATGCCGGCGCCGCCGACCCCGCTCCCGTCGCAGAGGCGCCGCTGTCATGACCGTGCCGACCGCCATCCGCCGCCTCACCGGCATCCATGCCGCAACCGTCACGCCGATGCGGCCGGACTCCTCCGTCGATTGGGAGGCGCTCGCCGCGCATGTCGGCCGGGTCGGCCGCGCCGACGGCATCCGCGGCCTGCTGATCAACGGCCATGCCGGCGAGAATTTCCTGCTGACGCGCGAGGAGAAGCGGCGGGTCATCGAGATCTGCCGCGCCGAACTCGGCCCCGACGTCTTCCTGACCAGCGGCGTCAACGCCGAATCGAGCCTGGAGGCGGCGCTGCATGCCGCGGACGCGGAAGCCGCCGGCGCCGACGCACTGCTGCTGTTCCCGCCCAATGCCTGGATCGGCTTCCGCGATGCGGCCTCGGCGCGCCTGCACCACGAGCATGTCATCGCCGCCTGCGGCCTGCCGATCCTGCTCTATCAGGCGCCGGTCGGCGCCGGCTCGATGCCCTACGGGCCGGACACGCTCGCCGAGCTGGTCGCCCTGCCGCGCGTCGCCGGCATCAAGGAGGGCAGCTGGGAGGTCGCCACCTACGACCAGAACCGGCGCATCGCCAAGGCGATCCGGCCCGATCTCGCCGTCCTCGGCTCCGGCGACGAGCATCTGCTGACCGCCTATCTGATCGGCTCGGAGGGAAGCCAGGTCAGCCTCGCCGCGGTGACGCCGGAACCGCTGGTCGCGCTCTGGGACGCGGCGAGCCGCCAGGACTGGGCCGCCGCCCGCCACTGGCATGACGTGATCTATCCGCTCGCCTGCGCCATCTACCGCGACAAGCCCGCCGGCCGCGCGACACCGCGGCTGAAGGCCTGCCTGCGCATCCTCGGGCTTCTGGACCACGACACCGTCCGTCCGCCCTTCGCGCCGATCCCGGCCGAGGAATACGGCCGGCTGGAAGCGGCCCTGCGGCACGCCGGGGCCTTCGGCTGATCCGGCCCGGCGGCGCGCCGGGACGGTCGTCCGGTTCGCGGACGGCCGTTGACAAGCCGCCGCCACGAGGGCTCAATCGCATACAGAACGTATACAGCCAAGAAGGCTCCGCATGGGCTATACGCTGCAATACGGCCAGGTCACGCCCTATCTCGGCTATCTGGCCGGGGGCGCCTGGCTGGCGCTCCAGATCGCCGCGGTCGCGTTCCTGATCGGCTGGGCGATCGGCCTCGTCTGCGCGTCGGTCTTGCACTACGGCCCGCGCCCGGCGCGCTGGCTGGTCCGCGCCTATGTCACCTTCTTCCTGAACACGCCGCTTCTGGTGCAGATCTTCTTCATCTACTTCGCGCTGCCCGACTACGGCATCCTGATCGGCTCGGTCGAGGCGGTCATCCTCGGCATGTCGCTCAATGCCGGCGCCTACATGGCCGAGATCCAGCGGGCCGGCTTCGCGTCGATCCGGCGCGCCGAGATCGAAGCCGCCGAGACCCTCGGCTTCAGCCGGCTGCAGCAGATCCGCTACGTCATCCTGCCGCATATCGCCAAGGTTCTGTATCCGCCGCTTTCCAACCAATACATCATCCTGACCATGACCACCTCGGTCGCCGCCATCTTCGGCGTCGAGGAGCTGACCGGCCGCGCCTACAACATCAATGCGCAGACCTTCCGGTCGCTGGAGATCTTCTCGATCGCCGCGGTCTACTACGTCGTTCTGACCGTCATCGCCAGCGCCGTGCTCTACGCGATCGGCCGCTTCCTCTTCCGCATCAAGGGGAAGGTGTTCTGATGGCCGCGCTCCTCGACGAACTGCCGCGCTTCTTCAGCTACTACAACGTGATCTTCCTGGCGCAGGCCTTCGCCTATACGGCCGGACTGTCGCTGGTCGGCTGCGGGCTCGGCTTCGTGGCCGGCTTCGGCCTCGCCGTCCTGCGCCAGGAGCGCGTCATGCGCTTCGCGCCCGTCCGCATCCTGGCGCTGCTCTATGTCGAATTGTTCCGGCGTATCCCGTTCCTGGTCCTCCTGATGGTCGTCTTCTTCGGCTTCCAGCTGGCTGGGGCGGACGTGCCGATGTTCGTCGTCGCCGCCACCACGGTGGCGCTGTCGGCGGCGGCCTTCTCGGCCGAGAATGTCCGTGCCGGCCTGGAGGCTGTCCACCGCAACCAGTGGGACGCGGCCGAGACGCTCAACATGGGCGGGCTCAGGGCGCTGCGCCTGGTCGTCCTGCCGCAGGCCTGGCGGATCATCATCCCGCCGTCGATGACCTATGCGGTCGGCCTGGTCAAGGCGACCTCGATCGCCTCGCAGATCGGCGTCGCGGAACTCACCTTCGCGGCCAAGATCCTGAACCAGAAGGGCTTCTCGCCGGCGCTCTGCTTCGGGACGATCCTCGTTCTCTACTTCGTGCTGTGCTGGTCGCTGAACCGGTTCGCGGCCCATCTGGAGGTCCGGCTTGCCCCATCTCGTTCTCGATAGCCTCTCGGCCGACTACGGGCGCGATCCCGTGCTCAGCGATGTCGGCCTCTCGGTCGAGCGCGGCGAGATCGTCTCGATCATCGGCCCGTCCGGCTCCGGCAAGAGCACCTTGCTGCGCGTCCTGGTCGGCCTCCTGCGCCCGCGCGCCGGCACGGTCGCGGTCGCCGGCACGCCGGTCGACTACGGCTCGGATGCGGCCCTGCGCAAGGTGCGCGAGCGCTTCGCCATCGTGTTCCAGCAGTACAACCTGTTCCAGAACATGACCGCGCTGCGCAACGTCACCGTCGCCCCGACGGTGGTCAAAGGCCGGCCGGCCGGGGAGGTCGAGGCCGAGGCGCGCGCGCTCCTCGCCAAGGTCGGCCTGTCGCACCGGGTCGAGGCCTATCCGGATGAGCTCTCCGGCGGCCAGCAGCAGCGCGTCGCCATCGCCCGCGCCCTGGCGCTGAAGCCCGACATCCTGCTCCTCGACGAGGTCACCTCGGCGCTCGATCCCGAGCTCGTCTCCGAGGTGCTCGACACCATCCGCCTGCTCGCCGCCGACGGCATGACCATGCTGATCGTCAGCCACGAGATGGCCTTCGTGCGCGAGATCTCGTCCAAGGTGGTGTTCATGGCCGACGGCCGCGTGGTCGAGACCGGCCCGCCGGCGCAGATCTTCGACGCGCCGCAGACCGAGCGCTGCGCCGATTTCGTCCGCCGCATCCTGCGGCACTGACCCCGCCGGCCGCCGACATGGCCGCCCGCATCCGTCCCGCGATGGTCCCGCGCCTCTGGCGCCCGTCGGATCGTCGCGTCGCTTCCCCGGCCCGATGCGCTCGCAGCCCGGGCCTCATCCCCGACCTGGAGACCGCGATGCGCCCTGGCCTGAGCTACCTGAACGGCGCCGTGGACGTGCATGTCCATGTCTGCCCGCATCTCAACGGCCGCAGCGCCAATGTCTTCGAGGCGGTGCGCCAGGCGGCCGCGCTCGGCATGCGCGGCCTCGGGCTGATGGACAATTTCCAGAACTCGTCCGGCTATGCGGCCCTGGTCATGCAGGAGCTCGGCCATCTCGGCGTCGAGGTCTTCGGCGGGCTGATCATGCAGCCGACCGCCGGCGGCGTCAGCTACGAGGCCGCCCGCAACGCCGTCGACTACGGCTACGGGCCGGGCACAGGCGCGCGCTTCCTGTCGCTGCCGACCCACCATACCCATGCGGAGGCCCTGCGCGAGGGCCGCAGCCCGGCCTTCCTGGAGACCACCTTCCGGGTGCCGTCCTCCGGCAAGGTGCCCGACCCCGTCCCGGCGATCATGGATCTCTGCGCCGAGCGCGACATCGTGTTCGATTGCGGCCATGTCTCAGGCCCCGAGGCGCTGGCGCTGGCCGAAGAGGCGCGGCGGCGCGGCACGACGCGGGTGCGCTGCCACGCCCAGCGCTACGAGCCCGACGAGATCGCCGCCCTGGTGGCGCTCGGCGCCGTGCCGGAATTCTCCTTCTTCCTGCTCACCCACGCGACCCAGGTCGGCCTGACCCATGTCGACGCCGAGAAACACCGCGCGCCCTTCCAGACCGTCGACGACCTCGCCCCGCGCCTCCGCGCCGCCGGCCGCCACGCCGTCCTGTCCAGCGACGCCGGCATCGCCCTCCTGCCCGAACCCGCCGAAGCCCTGCGCGAATTCCTCCTCCTCCTGGAAGCCCAGGGCTTCGCCGAGGCCGACCTCAAGGCGATGATCTCGGAAAACCCGGCGCGGTTGTTTCGGGTGGGCGGGTAGGGAAGGGCCAAGCCAGGCCAAGCCGTCCCGACCGGATCCGCGGATCTACTGCGGAAAATGCTCGACATGGGTGTCGGCGCTACGCCCGAAATAGAGGACACGGCGGCCCGGGAAGGAGACGATGTAGCCGGCGCAGCCGTGCGCCTTCACGGATTTGGAGAATGCGGCGTAGGAATAGTCGGGCGGATCGGCCTGCGCCCATCGAACCTCGGCGGCGATCGCCTGGGGGTCGAAATCGGCAGCGACCGTGCCGACCGATACACGGTTGGCCAGCACGACGTTGTCTCCATCGGGGAGGAAATAGGTGGTCGTGTTGCGCCGGTAGTCGACGACATAGCCTTCGAAGCCGGCTTCGATCAGCCTCCCGACGATGTCCGGGAAAGCCAGGGTCCGGTCGTAGGCTGCGTCGAGGCAAGCCTGTGCCGTGCGGACGCGTTGCGCTTCCATGGCGATTTTCCTTTCTGAAGTTTCGGCGATGGGTTCGATCGCGGCTGGGATCAGTCGATCGGAACGCTGGTCAGCCCGTGTGCCTGGGCGATCCGGCGCAGGATTTCGGTGAGGGTTCGGCGCTGGTCGGATGGGAGGGCGTCGAAGAACTCCGCGTCGTTCTGATCGGCCAGCGCGGCGAGACGGGGCACGAGCCGGCGGCCGGCGACGCTCAAGGCGAGCGTCTGGGCGCGCTTGTCGTCCGGATTGGCGCGGCGCTCGATCAGGGATTTTTCGAGAAGGCGGTCGGCAAGCTTCGAGACGGCCCCCCGCGTCAATCCCAGGTCTTGCGCAAGCTGCGACGGCGCGATGCCTTCGAGATCGTAGAGCGCGCGCAGGAGAACCCATTCGGCAACCGTCACCCCCTCGCGCTCGACCTTGCGGGCGAAACCCTGCGAGACGGCGTTGGAGGCCATCCTGAGCCAATAGCCGAGATGCGCGTCGAGTTTGGCAAGCGTCGGTTTCGCCGGCATGGCCACCTCCATGGTTGACTAGGAAACTATATCGATCCTGTTTCCTAGTCAACAAAAAGACGGGGCCCCCGCCGCGCTAAGCCGGCGAGGGCCGTGCCTCGACGCCACCAGTCGTCGGCGCTCCGGGGGCGGCCCTTATCGGATGCCGGTCCCGACGGCATCGGGCCGGTACGGCCGCCATGATCGTCCTGTCCTGGGCCCCGCCGGCCGGATCCGTCAGACCGTCGGGATCGTCCCGCCGTCGATGACATAGTCCGCGCCGTGGATGGACGCCGCGCGGTCCGATGCCAGGAACGCCACCAGTTCGGCGATCTCCTCCGGCCATGCGGGGCGTCCGATCGGGATGCCGCCGAGCGCGTCCATGATCCCGCGTCGCGCGGTCTCCTCGTCGGTGCGGCCGCTTTCGGCCAGGCGCTTGACCATGCGGTCGGCGGCGGATGTCATGATCCAGCCCGGCGACACGGTGTTGACGCGCACGCCTTTGGGACCGACTTCCTTCGACAGCGTCTTGCTGTAGCTGGCGAGCGCGGCCTTGGCGGCCGCATAGGCGATGGTGGATTCGAACAGCGGCAGCCGGCGCTGGATCGAGGCCACATGGACGACCACGCCCGCGCCCTTTTCGATCATCCGGGGCACCAACAGGCGGTCGAGGCGGACGGCGGCGAGCAGGTTCAGGGCCAATTCGGCCTGCCAGAACTCTTCCGTGGCCGCCACGAAGCCGCCGCCCGGTGTGCTCGAGCCGCCCAGACAATGCACCAGGACGTCGACGCCTCCCATCCGGGCGGCAACGCCCTCCGCCAGTGCCTCGACACCGGCCGGCGTCGCGAGATCGGCCTGAACGAAGAGACCGTCGCCGGGGTCCTCGGTGGGCTCGTTGCGGGCGCTGGTCGCGGTTAGCGCGCCGGCGGCCCGGAAGCGGCGCAGGATCGCCGCGCCGGCCCCGTGCGTTCCGCCCGTGACGAGGACGCGCTTGCCGGCGAACTCGGTCGGGTCGATCTTGAAGGTCGGGGCGATCGTCATGGGGCAATCTCCAGGCGAACGATCCGGTCGGCCTTCATGGTGAAGTCGAGCCGCAGAAGGATCGGACTTCCGGGGAAGGCTCCGGAGACCTCGACGACAGTGCCTCTGGTGGCACTGTGTCTTGCCGTCGCCCGGTCGTCATATTTGGCGATCGTCTCCGCAATCCACGCCCGGATGGCGGCCGGTCCCGTATGGTCCCGGCCCTCATCTTTGACGGTTGCGGTTTCGGCGAAGCCGGAGACGGCGATGTCGAGATCGCGCGCGTTCTTGCCGGAGAAATAGTCTTGAATGGAGCGCGGTAGACTGTCTGACATGCGCATCGTCCTTGGTTCTGCTTGGCGGGCAAGGCCGCGCCGGCGACACTTGCTTCCAACCCAAGATGGCGGTACGCTGCCGGAATGACAAGAACAGACGAAAAAGTAGGGTACTTACCATCAAGTAAGGACCTGTTCCCGACGCCGAAGCTGGCGGCGGACGGCGTGGAAAACGTGCTGCGCATTCTCGAGGGCCGCTGGAAGCTGGTGATCCTGTTCCACCTGTTCGGAGGCAAGGTGCTCCGGTTCTCCGAGCTCGAGCGGGAGATTCCTGCGATCTCCCAGAAAATGCTGATTCAGCAACTGCGCCAGATGGAGAAGGACGGCATCGTCCACCGCATCGTCCATCATCAGGTTCCGCCCAAGGTGGAATACTGTCTCACCGCCTGGGGCCAGGCGCTCTGTCCGGCCCTCGACGCGCTGCTCACCTGGGCGATCGAGCGCCCCGCCGAGCCGACCGGCCACGAGCCGGCTCCCTGACGGTCAAATTCTCCAATCGGCCCCCGCTCGCCAGGCCTTTCGATGCGTACAAAACAGTGAGGCATGGCGAACCATAAACATAAATTCAGTAATTGGTTAGTCGATGATTGAGAAATCAAATATCTATCATCACATTCGACGCAGAACGGTGTGAGATCAATCAAATGTATTTTCAATCATTGTGGATTCATTGTAAATATTTTTTGAACACTGAATTATCATGAATATAGTTTGAGCCGAGCGATCCAGATCGCGTGCTCCCACCATGAAGAGACGTCGGAAGACAGCTTTGCGGCAGGGAGTTCGGGGATGTTCTTGTCGAAGGACTTCGGCGCGCCGCGTCGGGTGAAGACGAGAGCCATGCCTCCGCCATTCCCGCAGGCGAGGCCTCGGAATGCCCTGCCGGCAGGGCACGGATCATTCCATTCCTTCAGAGCGCAAGCAGCGCCAGGGCCCGGGTCACCAGGCTGTCGGCGAATTGACGGTCGAGCGGCAGATGACCGACGAGCAACCGATAGAAGATCGGCGCGTAGATCATGTCGAGCACCGTCTCGAGTTCGGCCGGCGCCGATATCTCGCCTCGCGCGACGGCCTCGCCTATGAGGCGCCGCCCGGCTTCCCGGCTCGACAGGATGATGCGGTTGCGAAAGGCCTTGGTCATTTCGCTTTCGGGATCGGACGCCGCCAGCGCCAGCGCGATCTGGCGTCCGCGTGTCGTTGCAAAGGCCGTGACAAGGGCGTGCATCTGGGCGCGCAGCGATCCTGCCAGGCCGTCCTTGGCCTTGTCCGCCTGGAAATCCGGATCGGCCATGAGTGCCGCCATCGCCAGTTCGCCGGCATTGGCCCAGTTGCGATAGATGGTCGGCTTGCTGATCCCGGATTTCGCGACGACGGCTTCGATGCTCAATCGGCCGAACCCCTCGCTCAACAGAATGTCGCGCGCCGCCTGCAGCGCCTTCTCGCGTGCAACTGCGCTTGGCGGCCTGCCGCGCGGACGAGGCAGAGATGATCGTTCTTGACTCATTTAATTACGTTTCGTACCGTAAATTATATATCCTTGCAAGGAGCGGTCATGTCGTCCGTCACTTCGGTCTCACCCTATATCGTGGTGCGCGGTGGTGAAGCGGCCATCGCCTTCTACAAGGCCGCCTTTGGCGCCGAGGAAGTCTTCCGTCTGACCGACCCTTCCGACGGGCGCATCGGCCATGCCGAATTGCGTTTCGGCGAGAGCTTCGTCATGCTCAGCGACGAATATCCCGATTTCGGCGCGGTGAGTCCGGACACGATCGGCGGTTCTCCCGTGACGCTGCATCTGTCGACGAAGACCGTCGATGCGGACGTGGCGCTGGCTGCCGCGCAGGGCGCCACCGTGTTGCGCGCGGCCGCCGACCAGAGTTTCGGGGAGCGCAGCGCGCTGGTGCTCGATCCCTTCGGTCATCGCTGGATGCTGTCGCAGACGGTCGAGACAGTCTCACCCCAGGAAATGCAGCGGCGTTGGAATGAGGAGACCGGAGCATGACCGCCGACGAGCAGGCGCTGGTCGATGCCGAGGCGGCGTTCAACCGCGCGATGATCTCCAACGATCCCGCGAAAATCCGTGAGTGCATCAGCGCGGATTGGGTCTTGGTGACGCCGGAACGCGGCCCAATTCCGGGCGCGGCCGTGCTGGACGCGATCGCCGGCGGGACCCTGGTTCACGATACCATGACCAAGCAGAGCCGTGTTGTCAGGGTATTCGGCACGACGGGTTTCGTCACGGGCCGCGGTCAGAACACCGGTTGGTTCCGCGGCCAACCGATAGGCGCGGATGAATGGATCACCGATATCTATCGCCGCGCCGATGGCCGCTGGTTGTGCGAGCTGACACATCTGACCCCAGCGGTCACGCCAGACGACAAGGCATGACGCAATGGAGGCCGGCACGCCTTGCGATGTCGGCCCGGATCTCGACCTGCGGCCCCGGCCTCGCCGTTCCCTCCGTCCGTCAAACGTGCTGGACCGGACACGGCGCGCCATCCCGCCGTGGCATCGGCTCAATGTTTAGGCGGCTCATGTCCAGACTCTCCCGACGCGAACAACGCGGAAGGACAAGAAGGATTCGAACTCTTCTGCCGCCCCTGCACTTCGCCGCTCACCGGCCGTTGCACGCTATGAGCCCCGGCGCAGTTCCGGCGGCGCATGCGCAATATGGAGACCAAAAGTCGGAAAGTGGCGCACCCGACAGGATTCGAACCTGTGACCTCTGCCTTCGGAGGGCAGCACTCTATCCAGCTGAGCTACGGGTGCGTGCTCTCGTCCCCACATGGGTGGGGAGGGATGCGGCTTGAATAGCCGATCCGTCGGGCGGGGGCAACCGCGAAACGAGGCCGATCGGGGATTTGGTCGCCAGCCGGCGGTTGGTCTCCGGCGACGGCGGCGGTCCTGCCGAACACGCCGCCGCCTGCCGGCGACGCGCTGGCCTCCGCAGCGGCGGCGTCGTTGCGGGCCGACCCCGGCGTTGCCAGGCGCCGGAGGATTGCCGCCGGGCGTGCGTCCTGACGAGGTGCGCCCCGCATCCGTGGCCGGGAGCGTAGAGTGCCTGCAACGCGGTGCCGCAGACCGCCCGGAAACCGGTCCCCGCATCGCCGGGGCCGCAGTCCCCCGGACTGCCGGGAACGCAGTCCCCCGGACTGCCGGCAACGCAGTCCCTCGGACTGCCGGCAACGCAGTCCCCCGGACTACCGTGAACGCAGTGCTACGGATTGCCGGGGCCGGTTCGGGCGGCCAGAGTCCGGTAATCGGAGTGGCGGGAGAATGCGCGTGAAGGGTCATCAGTTCAGCCGCGGCGCGGTGGTCGCGGCGGCGATCGTCGTCGGGGCGGGTTTTGGCGGTTCGGCCGGGGCGGAAACGTCGCTGGAGGTCGGCCGGTCCGAATTCGCCAGCTATTGCGCGGCCTGCCACGGCCATGACGGGCGCGGCGACGGGCCGTTCCAGGTCCTGCTGACGCGGCGTGTGCCCGGCCTGACCGGGCTGGCGCGCGCGAATGGCGGCACCTTTCCGGCCGACCGGGTCGCCGAGGTCGTGCGCGGTTCGGTCGACATGCCCGGCCACGGGCCGATGGGCATGCCGCTCTGGGGCGATCACTACCGGACCAAGGCGCCGAGCCAGCTCGGCCCCTATTTCAAGCCGGAGGACGCCGAGGCCTATGTGAAGAGCCGCATCCAGGGCGTCGTCGACTATCTGGCGACCATCCAGGAGAAGTAGCGGCCGACGCCCGTCCAAACAGCCGACGTCCGTCCAGGCGGCCGGTGCCGTGCAGGCGGCCGGCGCCGTCCAGGCGGCTGACCCCGCTCCCGGCGGGTCCGGGCCGCCTGTCCGTCGGGACGCGGGCCGCCGGCGATTCGGGGTCGGCATGGCGTCGGACGGACCGCGCTGACCCCGCTTCCGGCCGGGCGCGCAAAGGCTTGCGGCCCCCGTGGTCGCACGCGCCGCAAGACGGCGGTGGCGACCGAGGGGCGGCGACGCGTTGAATGCCGGCGGGCGCTCCGAAGCGCCCCGGGGACCTTGCACAGACCGGCCGTCATGGCCGAAACGCGATCACCCGCCCGGCGTCACTGAACCGTGCACGTCCCGACCGCGCCCGTGCCCGGCATCGGACGGGAGATTTCGGACGGACCGATCGGAAGGTCGGACCGCTCCGGCCCGGCGGGGGGCGCTCCGGCCGGCTGGCCGCACCTTCAACGGGCTGCGGCGGCCGGGGACGCCGCCTCCCATTCGGCGCGCACGTCGGGATCGGTCTCGGCGGGCGCGCGGGCCTCGGCCAGGGCGCGGAACGCGGCGGTGTCGAGGAGCCGCGACAGGGCCCAGACGGCGGCGCCGCGGACCAGGGCGGCCGGATCGGCGCTGAGGCGGAGGGCATCGGCGGCCAGTGACGGCTCGGCCGAATTGCCGATGGCGATCAGCACGTTGCGCAGGAAGCGGTCGCGCCCGATGCGCTTGATCGGCGAACCGGCGAACAGGGCCCGGAACGCCGCGTCGTCGAGCCGGGCCAGGGCGGCGAGCGCCGGCCGGCGCAGATCGTCGCGCGCGACGAGCCTGGCCTCGCGGGCGGTCTGCGCGAACTTGTTCCAGGGGCAGACCGCCAGGCAGTCGTCGCAGCCATAGATGCGGTTGCCGATCAGCGGCCGGAACTCAGCCGGGATCGGTCCGGCATGCTCGATCGTCAGATAGGAGATGCAGCGGCGCGCGTCGAGCCGGTAGGGCGCCGGGAAGGCGGCGGTCGGGCAGGCGTCGAGGCAGGCGCGGCAGGAGCCGCAATGGTCGGTCTCGGCCGGATCGGGGGCCAAGTCGAGGCTGGTGAAGACCGCGCCGAGAAACAGCCACGAGCCGTGCCGGCGCGAGACCAGGTTGGTGTGGCGGCCCTGCCAGCCGAGGCCGGCGGCGGCGGCGAGCGGCTTCTCCATCACCGGGGCGGTGTCGACGAACACCTTCACGTCGCCGTCGAGGCCGAGCGTGCGGGCGCGCGCGACGAGGCGGCCGGCCAGTTCCTTCAGGCGGCCCTTGATCAGGTCGTGATAGTCGCGGTTGCGGGCATAGACCGAGATGGCGCCGCAGCGCGGTTCGGCGAGCGCGGCGCGCGGATCCTCGTCCGGGCCGTAGTCGAGGCCGAGCATCAGGATCGAGCGCACCGCCGGCCACAGGACGCGCGGATCGGCGCGGCGCTCGGCCGTCTCGGCCAGCCAGGCCATGCTGCCGTGGTGGCCTTCGGCGAGACAGGCGGCGAGCCGGGCCGGCGCCTGCGGAATGGCGTCGGGCCGGACGATGCGGGCCTCCGCGAAGCCGAGGCGCAGCGCTTCCGCCTTGACGAAGGCGGCGAGGCGCTGCGCCGGATCGGGCTTCGCGGGGCCTGGCGTCACTCCAGGCCTTCGAACAGGGCCGTCGACAGGTAGCGCTCGGCGAAGCTCGGGATGATGATGACGATGGTCTTGCCGGCGAATTCCGGCCGCGACCCGACCTTGACGGCGGCCGCGATCGCCGCGCCCGACGAGATGCCGACCGGGATGCCCTCGATGCGGGCGACCAGGCGGGCCGTCTCGAAGGCCTCCTCGTTGGAGATCTGCTGCACCTCGTCATAGACGCCGGTATCGAGCACGCCGGGCACGAAGCCGGCGCCGATGCCCTGGATCTTGTGCGGGCCGGGCTGGCCGCCGGACAGGACCGGCGAGGCGGTCGGCTCGACGGCGACCACATGCACCGAGGGCTTGCGCGCCTTCAGCACCTGGCCGACGCCGGTGATCGTGCCGCCGGTGCCGATGCCGGAGACGAACACGTCGACCGTGCCGGCGGTGTCGTTCCAGATCTCCTCCGCGGTGGTCTTGCGGTGGATCGCCGGGTTGGCCGGGTTCTGAAACTGCTGCGGGATGATCGAGCCGGGGATCTCGGCGAGCAGCTCCTCGGCCTTGGCGATCGCGCCCTTCATGCCCTTCGGGCCTTCGGTCAGCACCAGTTCGGCGCCGAGCAGCTTCAGCATCTTGCGCCGCTCGATCGACATGGTCTCGGGCATGACCAGGATCAGCCGGTAGCCGCGCGCGGCGGCCACGAAGGCGAGCGCGATGCCGGTATTGCCGGAGGTCGGCTCGATCAGGGTCGCGCCCGGCGCCAGGCGGCCTTCGGCCTCCAGCGCGTCGATCATGGCGACGCCGATGCGGTCCTTCACGCTCGAGATCGGGTTGAAGAATTCGAGTTTGGCGAGAAGATGGGCGCCGACGCCCTTCTCCTTGGCGATCCGGTCGAGCCGCACGATCGGAGTGTCGCCGATCGTCTCGGTGATCGAGCCGTAGATGCGGCCGCGGCCGGGCTTGCGGTCGGCGTCACTCATGGGGTCCTCCATCATTCATCGACAGGCTTGGCGGCTGGCGGGCCCCCGTGCGGGGCACGCCGCCAATTCGCGCGAGACTCTAGGGCGCAGAGGCTGGCGCGGCCAGTCAGCGGCATGACGAAGCAGGGCGCCCGGGTGGAAAATTATTCCAAGAGATGGCGATGCTGGCGGATTCCATCAATGTCGTGCGGGGTGGCGCGGATCGGGCGGGGAAATCGATACCAGCCGGCGTCGAGGCCGGCGGTCCTCAGCGGCGACCGGTCGAGCCGAATCCGCCGGCGCCGCGATCGGTCTCGCCGAGGGTCTCGACCGTGGCGAAGCCGACCTGGATGACCGGCGCGACGACCATCTGGGCGATGCGCTCGCCGCGCTCGACCCGAAAGGTCGCGTCGCCGAGATTGACCAGGATGACCTTGACCTCGCCGCGATAGTCGCTGTCGACCGTGCCGGGGCTGTTCAGCACGGTGACGCCGTGCCGGGCGGCGAGCCCCGAGCGCGGCCGCACCTGACCTTCGTAGCCGGGCGGGATCGCCAGGACGAGGCCGGTCGGGATCATCGCGCGGGCGCCGGGGGGGATCTCCACCGGCGCATCGGCCGGCACGGCGGCGATCAGGTCGAAGCCGGCTGCGCCCGCCGTCTGGTAGGCCGGCAGCGGCAGGTCGTGCGAATGGGCGAGGCGGAGGATTTCGACGCGGGGATCAGGCATGGCACCGGCGGGTTTCGAGCAGCCGGCGCGAGGCTGCCCGGCCGCCATCCATAGCCGCAACGCCGGCCCGCCCGCCAGTGCCGATGCGGCGGCGGGCGACCGGACGCGCGTCGGGACCGGTCGCCCGGGATGCCTCCCGTCAGGAATTGCCGATCAGGACGCCGGTCATGAAGACCAGGAAGCCGCCGACGACGATCTGCAGGGCGGCGCGGAAGAAGGGCGTGTCCATGTATTTCCAGCGGATCCACGAGATCGCCCAGAGTTCCGCGATGACCAGCAGGATCGCCACCACGGTCGCGGTCCAGAAGTTCGGGATCAGATAGGGCAGGGCGTGGCCGAGGCCGCCGATGGTGGTCATGATGCCGGCGGCCGAGCCGCGGATCCAGGGCGAGCCGCGCCCCGAGAGTTCGCCGTCGTCGGACAGGCCCTCGGCGAGGCCCATCGAGATGCCGGCGCCGATCGAGGCGGCCAGGCCGACCAGGAAGGTGTCCCAGGTGTTGTGGGTCGCGAAGGCGGTCGCGAACAGCGGCGCCAGTGTCGAGACCGAGCCGTCCATCAGGCCGACCAGACCGGGCTGGACATATTGCAGCAGGAACATGCGCCGGGCGGTCTCGTCCTCCTCGGCGCGCACGTCGGTCGGCAGGTTCGAGAGACCCAGCCGGTGGGCGAGCGAGACGTGGCTCTTTTCGGCCTCGGCCAGATCGCCGAGCAGCTTGCGGATCGAGGCGTCGGAGGTCCGGGCGGCGGACTGCCGGTAGAAGCGCGCCGCCTGCGCCTCCATCACCATGGCCTCGCGGCGGATGGTGTCGAGCGAGAGGTTCTTCATCAGCCAGACCGGCCGGCGCTCGTAGAAGCCGCGCACGTTCTCCCGGCGGATCAGCGGGATCCGCTCGCCGAATTTCTGCCGGTGCAGTTCGATCAGGCGGTGCCGGTGCTCGCTCTCCTCGGCGGCCATGTCGTCGAAGACCTTGGCGGAGGCCGGGTAGCGCTCGCGCAGCGCATCCGAATACATCCCGTAGATGCGGCCGTCGTCCTCCTCGGACGAGATCGCCAGGGCCAGGATCTCCTGCTCGGTGAGGTCGGAGAAGGCGCGCTTGCCGAAGCCGAAGAGGGTCATGGTGGAGCTGCTTTCCAATAATTTAGAAGAGTTCCAATCTACCTAGGACCGTCCGCGGCTCCAGGCAAGTCCTGACAGACATGAGCGGATCGCGGGGGTTGCCGAAAATTCCGGCAGAGGGGCTGCGCGGGCGTCGCTGCATGTGCCGCCACCGGCCTGAGGCCGTGCCGGTGCGGCGGTTCAGAGCGCGGCGAGGGTCTCGGTCGCCGCCCGGATGCCCTCGGCCCAGGCGCCGCCGACCGAGCCCCAGAGGCTCGGATGGGTCGCCTCGCCGGCGAGCCTGAGGCGCTCGTCGACCGGCCGGCGCAGGATGGCGCGATCGCGCGCCCGCCCCGGTTCGGCGCAGCTGAAGGCGCCGCGGATCCAGGGATCGGCGCGCCAGCGCGTGACATGGCTGCGGCCCGGCCGGCGCACCGCATCCGCGCCGAAGCTCTGCGCGACCAGCTCGAGCGCGAAGGCCACCGCGGCCCGGTCGCCCGCGCGGGCGAGATCGGCCGCGAAGCTGCCGGCCGCATCGGCCATCACCAGACCCGAGCCGCCGAGATTGGCCAGGAGACCGAGGGTGCGGCGGCCCTGGCGCTTGAGCAGCACCGGTTCGTCGGGGCCGAGGCCGAGCGCGCCTTGCGGCAGTTCGACGAAGATATGCTCGTAGTCGCCGAGCGACAGGCCGGTCAGGGCATCCTCCTGGTCGGCCGGCAGCGGCGGGTCGAAGCGGACCGCCCCGGCGGCCAGGGCGTCGGTCGAGACGGTCACGATCGCGGCGCGCGCCGACACGGTGCCGCGCGGGGTCTCGACGGCGAGACGCGGGCCGGACCGCACGATCCGGGTCACCGGAATGCCGGTGCCGACCGGAATGCCCTCGGCGAGGCGGGCGATCAGGGTGCCGTAGCCCTCGGTCACGAAGGCCTGCGGATATTCGACCGCGGCGGCGAAGTCGACCGTCGAGATATGCTCGACATCCTTGGCGCAGCCGAAGGGGCCGAGCGCGAAGGCGACCGTGTCGGCCCAGTCGCCGAGCCCGGTCGGCATGACCTCGGCCGCCGAGAGGTCGCGCTGTGCCCGTCCGGCCGCCAGGATCGCCTGCTCGAAAGCCTCCCAGGCATCGCCGAAGGCGTCCGCATCGGGGCCGCTCAGCCGTCGGCGACCGTCATAGAGGGTGAAATCCTGCCGCGCCTCGATCAGCCCGAGGCCGAGTTCGGCGGCGTGCCCGGCGAAGGGCGTCGCATCGACGGCATGGATCCAATGGGCGCCGAGATCGACCGGGCGGCCGAACAGGGCGGTGTCGGTGACGCAGCGCCCGCCGATGCGGTCGCGCGCCTCCAGCACCAGGAAGGACCGGCCGGCCGCCAGCAGGGTCCGGGCCGCCGCGATGCCGGCCGCCCCGGCACCGACCACGACGACATCGACCTCGGCGGCCGAAGACGTTGCGGTCCCGGCGGCATTGGCCGCGCCGGCGGCTTGGGCCGCGTCCGCAATGGTGGCCGCCAGGGCGGCGCCGAGAAAGCGGCGGCGATCGAGCGGGAGGCCGGAGCGGGCAGGCGGGACGGGCGGGCGGGTCATGGGGCGATCGGTCCGTCCGCAACAGGCGCGGCAGGTCCGACGGGGCCGGTCGGCAGGACGGCGGTCACCGCTTCCAGGTCGCCATCATCTGCTGGCCGAAGCGGACCACCACGGTGTCCTTGTCCGGGCCGGGGCGGACGTTGAAGCATTTCTCGCGGTTCTGGCCGGACCAGCGCGAGCAGTAGCCCTCGGCGATGGCGCGCCAGAAGCCGGTGGCGCTGGTCAGCCCCTTCTTCTTCTCGGTCGGCTTGCGCGACGACTTGCCGTCCGGCGTGAAGGTCATCACGAAGCCGGTGCCGTCCGGCGACAGGGCGGTGAACGGCCGGCCGTCGAACCAGGCTGCCTTGATCGCGTCTCCCGACATCTTCTCCGGCAGCTTTTCGGCTGCCGCCGGCGGGGTCGACTGCGCGGCGGCGGAGCCGGCCGCGGCCCATCCGGCCATGATCGATCCGACCAAGGCCAGCCCGATCGAAGCAAAAGCACGACACGATCCCATCACGACCTCCCGAACGGCCGCTCTCCAACCGCAGCATCGACTATGCGGCGCCCCCTCCGGAAGGGCAATCCGTAAGCTGACGGTCAGTTGTCGCGCCGCCCCTCAAAGCATGGACGGCAGCACGCGATCCGGCGGACGGTGGCCGTCCATGAAGGTCTTGATATTGATGATCACGCGCTCGCCCATGTCGACGCGGCCCTCGATCGTGGCCGAGCCCATATGCGGCAGCAGGACCACGTTCGGATTGCGGGCGAGCTTCGGGTTGACGGCGGGCTCGTGCTCGAACACGTCCAGGCCGGCGCCGGCGATCTCGCGCGCCTCCAGCATGCGGGCGAGCGCGTTCTCGTCGATCACCTCGCCGCGCGCGGTGTTGACGATATAGCTGATCGGGCGGATCAGCTTCAGCCGGCGCGCCGACAGGAGGTGATAGGTGCCGGGCGTGTGCGGGCAGTGGACCGAGATCACGTCCATGCGGGCGAGCATCTGGTCGAGGCTTTCCCAATAGGTCGCCTCCAGCTCCTCCTCGATCACGCCCGGCAGCCGGCGGCGGTTGTGATAGTGGATCGACATGCCGAAGGCGCGCGCGCGCCGGGCGACGGCCTGGCCGATGCGGCCCATGCCGATGATGCCGAGGCGCTTGCCCCAGATGCGGTGGCCGAGCATCCAGGTCGGCGACCAGCCCTTCCAGTCGCCCTGCTGCATCACCTTGATGCCGTCCGCCATGCGCCGGGGCACGGCCAGGATCAGCGCCATGGTCATGTCGGCGGTGTCCTCGGTCAGCACGCCGGGCGTGTTGGTGACCGTGACGCCGCGGGTCAGGGCGGACTGCACGTCGATATTGTCGACGCCGTTGCCGTAGTTGGCGATCAGGCGCAGCTGCGGACCGGCCTGGCTGATCACCGCGGCATCGATCTGGTCGGTGACCGTCGGCACCAGCACGTCGGCGGTGCGCAGCGCCTCGACCAGCTGGGCCTGGGTCATCGGCTTGTCGTCGTCGTTGATGCGGGCATCGAAGAGCTCGCGCATCCGGGTCTCGATGACGTCCGGCAGCTTCCGCGTCACCACCACCAAGGGCTTGCTCTTCGGCATCCCAACGCTCCCCTCGCCTTTGGTCCCTAACGCCGTTGTTGCGGCTCGACCTTCAGCGGTCGTTAACCTCGTCCCGCGCACAGTCGAATTCGACCGGTCGGATGCTCTGTCTAGCAGATGCCTCGCGAATGGCAATTGATCGCCCGGAGGCAGCGGGGCGGGTTTATCGTCGCGCCGCGTCCGGCATTCGCCTCGCCGCCGGACGTGTTATGAAGCGCTCCATCCTCATCCTGTCGGGAGAATCGGCGTGACGGGTTGCAAATCCGGGCTGTCCTCGTCCCTTTTGATTGCTGGTCTCGCCCTTCTCGGGGCCGTCGCCGCCCCCTCCGGACCGGCTTCGGCCCAGTCCGTGCCGACCGGTCCGAGCGGCCTGCAGCTGCCGCGCTTCGCCAGCATGAAGTCGCATCCGGTCAATATTCGGGTCGGTCCGAGCCGCGACTACGATATCGCCTGGACCTTCACGCGCAGCGGCATCCCGGTCGAGATCACGCAGGAATTCGATGTCTGGTACCGGGTGCGCGATTCCGAGGGCCAGGAAGGCTGGGTGCAGAAGTCCTTCCTGTCGGGCAAGCGCACCGCCCTGATCGCCCCCTGGGAGAAGTCCGGATCGATCCCGATGCGCGCGCGTCCCGACAACCCGACCGTGGTCGCCAATGTCGAGCCGAACGTGCAGGTCGAGGTCGCCAATTGCGACGGAACCTGGTGCAAGATCACGGTCGAGCGCTATTCCGGCTATGTCGAGCAGCAGCGGCTGTGGGGTGTCTACCCGAAGGAAAAATATCCGGTCGATTGACCGCGCGGATGCGTCGATGATACCGAAGGATCGTCCATTGTAGTGGACGATCCTTCGACGGAACCACCGTCGCCCGGGAGGACCGCATGACCGCCGCCGCCTTCACGATCCGCGATGCGGACGACGCCGACATGCCGGGCATTCGCGACATCTATAACGATGCCGTGGCGAACACGACGGCGATCTGGAACGAACAGCAGGTCGATACCGCCAACCGGATCGCCTGGGCGGCAGCCCGGCGCGCGCTCGGCTATCCGGTGCTGGTCGCCGAGTGCGGCGGCACGGTCGCCGGCTATGCCAGCTTCGGCGATTTCCGCGCCTTCGACGGCTATCGCCACACCGCCGAACATTCGATCTATGTCGATGGCCGCTTCCGCCGAATGGGCATCGCCCGCGCCCTGCTGCAGGCCCTGGAGCCGCGCGCCCGGGCGGCCGGCAAGCATGTGCTGATCGGCGGCATCGAGGCCGGCAACGCCGCTTCGATCACGCTGCACGCCGCGCTCGGCTATCGCGAGGTCGGCCGCCTGCCCGAGGTCGGCCGCAAGTTCGACCGCTGGCTCGACCTCGTCTTCATGCAGAAGACGCTCGACTGAACGCTGCCCGCTATCCGCGGCCGGGGACGCGTCGCCGGCCGACCGGCGTCAGGGGCCGGCGATCCGCCGGAAGCGCGGGCTTGCCTCCTCGCGGTCCTCGTCGCCGCCGGCCCAGCGGCCGGACTGCCAGAGCGCGGTGAGGCCCTCGCGATAGGTCGGATGGGCGAGCGGAACGCCCAGATCGGCGTGCAGGCGCCGATTGCCGACGCGCTTGTTCTCGCCCCAGAAGGTCGCCGCCATCGGTGTCATATCGGCCGCCTCGAAGGGCACCTCAGGCGGCGGTTCGACGCCCATCAGGCCGGCCGCATAGGCGATCGGATCCTGCGGCGGGGCCGGTTCGTCGTCGGCGACGTTGATCGGCCCGCCGAGCCGGGCGCGCGCCGCTGCCGCCGTGACGGTGGCGATGTCGTCGACATGGATGCGGTTGAAGACCTGGCCGGGCCGGATCACACGCCGCGCCGTGCCGGCGGCGAGATTGACGAAGGCGTTGCGGCCGGGGCCGTAGATGCCGGCGAGCCTCAGCAGCGCAACCGGCACATTCCCGGCCGCCCCGAGATCCGACCAGGCCGTCTCGGCTGCGACCCGCCAGCGCGTCCGCTCCGAGGCCGGGTTCGGCGGCGTCAGGTCGTCGACCCAGTCGCCGCCGGTATCGCCATAGACGCCGACCGTCGAATAGTAGCCGATCCAGGCGAGCCCGCCGCCGGCGACCGCCCGGGCGACATCGCCGGCATGGTGGCGCAGGAACGGATCGCCGTCGCGGTCCGGCCCGGCCGAGACCAGGATATGGCTCGCCGTGCCGATCGCCGCGGCGAGCGCCGGGGAGGGGGCGGTACCGTCATACGCGATGGCGTCGAGGCCCTGCGCGACCAGCCGGGCGGCCTTGGCGGCCGACCGGGTCGTGACGGCGATGGAGGTGGCCTCGTCGGCGAGGCCGGCGAGGCTGTGGCGGGCCGAATAGCCGAGGCCGAGGATCAGGAGGCGCATGGGCTCACCACTACAGGCTCGCGCCGCCGCCGCAAAGCCCGGGTTCTAACCGGTCACGCCGCCAGCAACGCCTCGGCGGTCGCCTCGCCGATGGCCAGGCGCAGGCGGTTGCCGGCCGGATCGACGGTGATCACGGCGCCGTCGCCGCTGTCGGCCCGGTATCCGGCCGTCGCCAGACGGGTCGCGGTCGCCGCGAGCGCCGCGGCGTCGGGCACCACGATGGTCGTCTCGGCGAGGCCGTATTCCTCGCGGGCCGGCTTCGGGCGGCCCTTCGAGCGCCAGACATTGAGGCCGAAATGGTGATGGTAGCCGCCGGCCGCGACGAACAGCGCGCCCGGATAGGTGGTCATCAGGTCCATGCCGAGGGTCTCGACATAGAAGCGGCGCGCGGCGTCGAGATCGGCGACCTTCAGGTGGACGTGACCGACCGTGGTGCCGCTCGCCGCGCCGGTCCAGGCCGGCAGGCGTCCGCCCAGGGCGAGCAGGCCCTGCACGTCGGCGGCGAGCGTGTCCATTTCGATCTCGTCGCCCTTGCGGCGCCATTCGCCGCGCGGCCGGTCGCGATAGACCTCGATGCCGTTGCCTTCCGGATCGCTCAGGTAGAAGGCCTCGCTGACCAGATGGTCGGAGGCGCCTTCGATCGGGATGCGCTGGGCGGCGACATGGGCGACCCAGCGGGCGAGATCCTCGCGGCTCGGCACCAGATAGGCGACGTGGAACAGGCCGGCCGTGCGCTGGTCGTGCGCGGGCAGGCCCGGCTTCTGGTCGAGCACCAGGAGGGCCGCGCCACCGGCGGCGCCGAGCACGCTGCGCGTCGCGGAGCGCGCCAGTTCGACGAAGCCGAGCACCCGGCCGTACCAGGCGACGAGGCCGTCGCGGTCGGCGACCGCCAGGGTGACGGGACCGTCGCGGGTGTCGACGGGCAGGCGGGTGTGGACGGGAGCGGAGACGGAAGCGTCAGGGGTCATCACGAAAACTCCGGCGCCGGACGGAGGCCGGCTGCGTTGCCCCCAATATGGTCGTTTCCCCTCAGGATGCCAATCCGGCGGAAGTTCGACACTTCGTTCCGCAATCGTGGACAATGCGACGACGGCCGATCCCGACAGGGGCGTAGAAACGAAAGAGGCCGCCCCGAAGGACGGCCTCTCGCAGCCTCAAAGGGTCAGCCGCAGATCACTCCGCGGGCTTGCCCTCGGCGTCCTGCTTGATCTCCTCGCCGGTCGTCTGGTCGACGATCTTCATGGACAGGCGGACCTTGCCGCGCTCGTCGAAGCCGAGCAGCTTGACCCAGACCTTGTCGCCTTCCTTGACCACGTCGGTGACCTTGCCGACCTTGCGCGGGGCGAGCTGGGAGATGTGCACGAGGCCGTCGCGCGAACCGAAGAAGTTCACGAAGGCGCCGAATTCCATGCACTTGACCACGGTGCCCTCGTAGATCAGGCCGATCTCGGGCTCCGCCGCGATCGACTTGATCCAGTTGACCGCGGCCTTGATGGCCTTCTGGTCGGACGAGGAGACCTTGACGGTGCCGTCGTCGGAGATGTCCACCTTGGCGCCGGTCTTCTCGACGATCTCGCGGATCACCTTGCCGCCCGAACCGATCACTTCGCGGATCTTGTCGGTCGGGATCTTCATGGTCTCGATGCGCGGGGCGAACTCGCCGAGCTCGGCGCGCGGGCGGGTGATCGCCTTGGACATCTCGCCGAGGATATGCAGGCGGCCGTCCTTGGCCTGGTCGAGCGCGACCCGCATGATCTCCTCGGTGATGCCCTGGATCTTGATGTCCATCTGCAGCGAGGTGACGCCGTTCTCGGTACCGGCGACCTTGAAGTCCATGTCGCCGAGATGGTCCTCGTCACCCAGGATGTCGGAGAGCACCGCATAGCGCTCGCCTTCCAGGATGAGGCCCATGGCGATGCCGGCGACCGGATGGATCAGCGGCACGCCGGCATCCATGAGAGCCAGCGAGGAGCCGCAGACGGTGGCCATCGACGAGGAGCCGTTCGATTCGGTGATCTCGGAGACCACGCGGATCGTGTAGGGGAACTCGTGATGCACCGGCAGCATCGGGCGGATGGCGCGCCAGGCGAGCTTGCCGTGGCCGATTTCGCGGCGGCCGGGCGAACCCATGCGGCCGGTCTCGCCGACCGAATAGGGCGGGAAGTTGTAGTGCAGCAGGAAGCGCTCCTTGTAGGTGCCTTCCAGGCTGTCGATGAACTGCTCGTCCTCGCCGGTGCCGAGGGTCGCGACCACGAGGGCCTGCGTCTCGCCGCGGGTGAACAGCGCCGAGCCGTGGGTGCGCGGCAGCACGCCGACTTCCGACAGGATCGGACGCACGGTCTTCACGTCGCGGCCGTCGATGCGGCCGCCGGTGTCGAGGATGTTCCAGCGCACGATCTTGGCCTGGAGTTCCTTGAACACGGTCGCGACGGTTTCCTTGTCGTACTTCCCGTCGCCGGCTTCCTTGGAGATCATGGCATCCATGACCTTGGCCTTGACCGCGTCGACGGCGGCGTAGCGCACCTGCTTCTGGGTGTTCAGATAGGCGGCGCGCAGATCGGTCTCGGCGATGGCCAGCATCGCCTTCTCGATCTCCGAATAGTCCTTCGGCTGGAAGTCGCGCGGCTCCTTGGCGGCCTTCTCGGCGAGCCGGATGATCGCGTCGATGACCGGCTGGAACGAGCGGTGGCCGAACATGACCGCGCCGAGCATCACGTCCTCGGGCAGTTCCTGGGCTTCCGACTCGACCATCAGGACGGCGTCCTGGGTGCCGGCGACGACCAGGTCGAGCTTCGAATCGCCCTTGCGGTCGAGCATCGTGTTGAGCACGTACTCGCCGTCGATATAGCCGACGCGGGCACCGCCGATCGGGCCCATGAAGGGCACGCCCGAGATCGTCAGCGCGGCCGAGGCGGCCACCAGGGCGACGATGTCGGGATTGTTCTCGAGGTCATGCGACAGCACGGTCGCGACGACCTGGGTGTCGTTCTTGTAGCCCTCGACGAAGAGCGGGCGGATCGGGCGGTCGATCAGGCGCGAGACGAGGGTCTCGTTCTCGCTCGGGCGGCCTTCGCGCTTGAAGTAGCCGCCGGGGATCTTGCCGGCCGCGAAGGTCTTTTCCTGATAGTTGACCGTGAGCGGGAAGAAGTCCTGGCCCGGCTTCGGCTCCTTGGCCGAGACGACGGTGGCGAGCACGGTCGTGTCGCCATAGGTGGCGAGCACGGCGCCGTCGGCCTGGCGCGCAATGCGGCCGGTTTCGAGCACGAGCGTACGGCCGCCCCACTCGATCACTTCACGATGGATATCGAACATGTCGTGTCTACCTTGCGGTCGAACGCGACGAGCCATGGACAAGACGGCGAGAGGCTCTCGGGTGCCGCCCTTGGGCGGGTCGGCCTTGCGATGCGGCGGCGTCCGCCCAAGGGCGGAAGAGGCGATGGCCGCTTTGGCGGGAACCGGGACAGGCTCCGACCGCCAGGGCGCATTCGCTTCCACGTCAGAGTGCCGGGGGCATCATGGCCCGGATCGGCACGCCGTCGCCCGCCATCGGGCACCCGCATCCTGCGGGGTTGAGAGCATCCGGCGATCTCGCCATGGCTCCTTTCACGCGTTCAGGTCTTGAATGACTGCAGGCCGGCCCCATGCCGCCCTGCATGCTTGTCTGCCCCGTCCCGCCGAAGGCCCGCGCGGTTCGCGAGCCAATGCCCGGCAGGGCGAGACGATCTCGTGGTCAAAATCTGACATTTGCGAGACGCAAATGTCAGATTGAATTGACCACGACGCCAAAGAGTAAGTGGTTCGGATTCACGAGACGGACGGGAACCGTCCGTCGCGATCGAACCACCGGGCGCATCCCATGATGCCGCCCGGCAGATTGGAACTCAGCGGCGCAGGCCGAGCTTCTCGATCAGCGTCCGGTAGCGCGCCTCTTCCTTGCCCTTGAGGTAGTCGAGGAGGCTGCGGCGCTGGCTGACCATCTTCAGGAGGCCGCGGCGGGAATGGTTGTCCTTGCCGTGGGTCTTGAAGTGCCCGGTCAGGTTCGCGATGCGCTCGGAGAGGATCGCCACCTGCACCTCCGGCGAACCGGTATCGCCGGCGCCGGTGCCATATTCCTTGATGAGCGCCTGCTTGCGCTCTGCCGTGATCGACATCGGCTTATCCTTCATTTGGAGTGTCGGCCCGGCCGGGATGTCGTCCAGCCGGGTCAAAAACGCCTAAATCCGCGCCCGAGACGTCTCGGGCACGGACCAGCGCGGTCCTTATGCCTGAAGGGCGGCCCGAACGCCAACGAAATCGTACACAAGAGCCCCAGACGGCCGGAGCCCCGACGGCCGGTCAGCCCCGCGCCGAACCGTCGACCCGGCGGCTGCGGATCGTGATCGCGAGGGCCGCGCCGGCCAGCAGGGCGGCGACCCCGAAGGTCGCGGCCAGACCGGTGCCGAGCGCGGCCGGCGCGGCCCCGGCCATGTCGCCGGCCTTCACCGCCAGCGCGAACACCGCCCCCATCGCGGCCGCCCCGGTGATCAGGCCGAGATTGCGCGACAGCCCGAGGAGGCCGGAGACGAGGCCGCGCCGGTCGGACGGGACTTCGGCCAGGACGCCCGTGTTGTTGGCCGCCTGGAACAGCTGGTAGCCGGGCGTCAGGACCGCGATCGCCGCAATGTAGCCGGCGGTGCCGAACCACAGCGGCAGGCTCGCCAGGCCCGCCGACCCGGCCGCGACCAGCAAGAGCCCGGTCCGCATCACCGCCGGCGCGCCGCGCCGGTCGACCAGCCGGCCGGCCAGGATGCCGGTCGCCATCGAGACGACGGGGCCGACCGACATGACCAGCCCGACGCGCGCCGCATCGAGCCCGAGCGCGCCCGACAGGTAGAACGGCCCGACCACCAGCGTCGCCATCATGATGGTCGCCACCAGGGCATTCGCCGCGAGGCTGCCGGCCAGGATCGGATCACGGACCAGGGCCGGGGCGATCAGCGGGACGGCGGCGGTCCGCTCCGCCCGCACGAAGGCCGCGCCGCCGATCGCCGCAAGCGCCGAGAGGGCGAGGCCGGCCGGCCCGAAGAGGTCGCGGCCGAGCGTCATGGCGGCCGCATAGGCGGCGAGCGTGACGCTCAGAAAGACGGTCGCGGCCAGGCCGACGGGCGCCGGCTCGACCAGCGCGGGGCGGCGCTCCGCGGTCCAGGCCCGGAAACCGATGCCGAAGGCCACGAGGGCGAGCGGAACCGGGGCGACGAACACGGCGCGCCAGCCGAACTGGCCGATCAACAGCCCGCCCAGCGACGGGCCGAGGGCCGTGCCGACCGCCGACAGCGTGCCGACGAGGCCCATCGCGGTCCCGATCCGGTCCGGGGGCACGCTGTCGCGCACCAGCGCCAGGGACAGCGCCATCAGGATGGCGGCGCCGGCCCCCTGGGCGGCCCGGGCGGCGATCAGCAGGTCGAGCGTCGGCGCGGCGGCCGCGGCCAGGGAGGCGGCCGCGAACAGGGCGAGGCCGATCAGCAGTATCCGTCCGCGCCCGAACCGGTCGCCGAGGCGTCCGGCACCGACGATCAGGGCCGTCATGGCGATCAGATAGGCGATCACCACCCATTGGACGCGCGCGAAGGGCGCCGCGAAGGCCTGCGCCAGGGTCGGCAGCGCGACATTGGCGATGCTGGTGCCGAGCGAGGCGAGCAGCGCCGCCAGGAAGAGCCCGCCGAGGGGAAGGGCTGCGGACGGCGGACGACGCGCCGCGACCGGATCGGGGCGGTCCGCGGGGTGGGCGGCGGGGTGTTCGGCGGTGCGGGCCGATGCCATGGCGGGTTCTCCTCGGGGCTCGTTGGCAGACCTCCGAGGTAGTCCGCTCGCCGCCATGGCGGAAGACGCAGCGATTGCAGTCGATCCGTGCATCCGACGCCCTCTATCGGTCGGCCTGCCGTGCTATGATTTCGCCATGACGCCGCCCGACCTGAACCTGCTCGTGACCCTGGACGTGCTCCTGACCGAGGGCAGCGTCGCCGGCGCGGCGCGGCGGCTGCGGCTCAGCCCGTCGGCGATGAGCCGCCAGCTGGCGCGGCTCCGGGCGGCGACCGGCGATCCGCTGCTGGTCCGGGCCGGCCGCGGGCTGGTGCCGACGCCGCGCGCGCTCGACCTGCGCGAACGGGCCGGGTCCCTGGTCGAGGCGGCGACGGCCCTGCTGCGCCCGGAGGCCGCCCCGGATCTCGCCCGGCTCGAACGCCGCTTCACGATGCGCAACCGGGAGGGCTTCGTGGAGACCTTCGGTCCCGCGCTGCTCGCGCGGCTGGAGCGGGAGGCGCCCGGTGTGCGACTCTGCTTCCTGCCCAAGCCCGACAAGGACAGCGCGCCGCTGCGCGATGGCGGCGTCGACCTGGAAACCGGGGTGGTGGCGGCCGCGACCGGACCCGAATTGCGCGCGCAGGCGCTGTTTCGCGACCGCTTCGTCGGCGTGGTGCGGTCCGGTCATCCGCTGGCGGCGCATCCATTGGCGGCCCATCCGCTGGCGGCGGGACCGGTCACGGCCGAGCGCTATGCGTCCGCGCTCCATGTCGCGATCTCGCGGCGCGGCCGGGAACACGGGCCGGTCGACGCGGCCCTGGCGGCGCGGGGGCTCGAACGGCGCATCGCCACGGTGGTGGCCACCTTCTCGGAAGCGCTGGCGCTGGCACGGGCGACCGATCTCGTCGCCACCGTGCCGGAGCGCTATACCGGCCGCCTGCGCGACGGCATGGCGAGCTTCGCGCTGCCGGTGGCGCTCGCCGACCTGACCATCTCGCTGCTCTGGCACCCGCGCATGGAAGCGGACCCGGCGCATCGCTGGCTGCGCGGCGTGGTCCGGGAGATCTGCGGCGGGGCTCCGGCCCCTGGGACATCCGCCACCGGGGCGCCGGCTCCTGGGACACCCGCCACCGGGGCACCGGCCGATGAGGCACAGGCCGGCGCATGACCGGCGCGGCGTCCCGGCCGTCCGATGCCGAACCTGGCCGGGCGATCTATCGGTAGCAGCTGAGGAATTCGCGGAACACCCAGCCGACGGCCGGACCCGAGCCCTCGGGCCGGATCAGCGTCCAGCGGCGACCGCGGGAATCCAGGCTCGCGTCGAGGATCTCGACGTCGATGCCGTTGCGGATCGTCCCGACCACCGCGCCGTTCGGCGCGGCGCGCAGGTTGAGCGGCGTGCCGGTCGGGTCGGTGACCTTGCAGATCTCGGCCCGGGCCGGCGCGATGCCGGCGGCGATGGCCAGACCGAGGCCGAGCAGGGCGGCCTTGGCAGGACGGACAAAGCGCGGCATCGGCAGGTCTCCTCGTTTCAGCCTTCGAGGTTGAACACCCGCACGGGGCGGAGTTCGGCGCCCTCGATCTCGCCGATCGCGACCAGATCGCCGCCGCAGGTGACCGCGACCGCACCGGCCTCGGTCGGCGCATCGCGGCCGCGCAGGATGACGCCCTGGCCCCGGCGCAGCCGGGCCGCGCCGTCGCGATTGACCACCACTTCGGGGATTTCCGCAAGAGCCGTGTCGACGGCGAGCAGTTCGCCGCGCGGCGCGGCCGGCTCGCCGGTCTCGGCCAGTTCGTCGAGCCGATCCATCGGCACCATGTCCTCCTCGCCGAACGGGCCGACCAGCAGGCGGCGCAGCCCGACGACATGGCCGCGGGTGCCGAGCCGGCGGCCCATGTCGCGGGCGAGCGCGCGCACATAGGTGCCCTTGCCGCATTCGCAGTCGAACACGGCGGTGTCGGCATCCGGCATGTCGACCAAGTCGAGCCGGTGGACCTGGATCGGGCGCGCCTCCAGGATCACCTCCTCGCCGTCGCGGGCGAGGTCGTAGGCGCGCTCGCCGGCGATCTTGATCGCCGAGAAGGCCGGCGGCACCTGCATGATCTCGCCGGTGAACTCGTCCAGGATGTCGAGCACGTCGTCGCGGCTCGGGCGCAGGTCCGAACGGGCGACCACAACGCCCTCGGTGTCGTCGGTATCGGTTTCGATGCCCCATTGCACGACGAAGCGGTAGATCTTGCGCCCGTCCATCACGAAGGAGACGGTCTTGGTCGCCTCGCCGAGCGCGACCGGCAGGAGCCCCGAGGCGAGCGGGTCGAGCGTGCCGGCATGGCCGGCCTTGTTGGCGTGCATGATGCGCTTGACGCGCGCCACCGCCTGGGTCGAGGTCATCCCGACCGGCTTGTCGAGCACCAGCCAGCCATTCACGTCGTCGAACTTCTTCCTGCGGGCCACGATGGTCCGGTCCTTCTGGATGAGCGGCCGCCCGCTCGGGACGAGCGCGACGGCAGGGATATGGGGGTGATGCGGTGGTCGGCGCGGCGCGGGATCAGTCCTCGCGGTCGCCGCCCTCGATGTCCTGGCGCACTGAGGGTGTGCGCAGCAGGGCGTTGATCTGGTCGTCGTCGTCGTAGCGGGTGTCGAGCCGGAAGCGGATTTCGGGCGCGAAGCGCAGGTCGACGCGGCGCGCGATCTGGCCGCGCAGCCATTTCCGGCTGCGCTCCAGGCCGGCCAGCACGCGGTCGGCATCGCGCCCGCCGAGCGGCATGACCAGCACGGTCGCCTGCTTCAGGTCCGGCGACATGCGCACCTCCGGCACGGTGATGATGACGCCGTCCAGATCCGGATCGGCGATCGCGCCGCGCGACAGGATGTCGGACAGGGCATGGCGCACGATCTCGCCGACGCGCAACTGGCGCTGTGACGGGCCGGCGGGGGTGGGGTTATGCGGCGGCATGGGTCTTTTCCTGGATGAATTTCGTAATGGCCGCCCACTCGTCCGGAGATGCCACGGCGCTTCTTGGGATGACGACATACATCAGCTTATCGAGCATCACCGTGATGTACTCGGACGAATAGATGCACTTGGTCACAACGGACCATTTGGCAGACCACTCCGTGACCGGTGAAGAATTGAAAACCCTATCCTCGGTCAAGAGAATTTTCTGTTCGATGCGGTCTGCCCGGACTCTTTTCAAGAGGCGGCTTGGTAAAACAATGCGAATATACGCCTCTGTAGATATGGCGGCTACGATCAGTGCAGAGACCGTAAAAAGCAAGTATTTCGACGAAAAAAATGAAAGAATTTTGAGTGTCTTCGTCAGATCAAATTCGCTAAAAATATAGAAAATAACTATCACCGTTGGAACGCAAAAAGCAACGCTGGTCATGAAATGTCGAAGTGCCGCGATTCCGAAGTGACCACGCTCGAGCCGACACAATTCCTCGAAATAGGGGGCATCCATTCGAAACGAAATCTCAAAATACTTCTTGTCCTGCATAATGTCCTCCGCCCACCACGTCGGGGATCGGACCCGGCGCCATGGCATCTGATGTTCCAGTCGTCATTGACAGACGGCCCGGAGCGCTGGGGCTCCGGGCCGTTCCTGACTTCGCATTCCCGGTCGTGGCGCCGCCTATGGGCCTCAGAGCGAGCGGGCCACCGTCTCGACGCGGTAGCACTCGATGACATCGCCGGCGCGCATGTCCTGGTAGGACTCGAAGGCCATGCCGCATTCCTGGCCGGACTGCACTTCCTTTGCGTCGTCCTTGAAGCGCTTGAGCTGCGACAGCTTGCCTTCGTGGATGACGACGTTGTCGCGGATGAGGCGCACATTGGCGCCGCGTTCCACGGTGCCGTCGGTGACCAGACAGCCGGCGACCTTGCCGACCTTGGAGACCGCGAAGATCTCCAGGATGCGGGCATTGCCCAGCATGGTCTCGCGCAGCAGCGGCGGCAGCATGCCCGACATCGCGGTCTTCACGTCGTCCACGAGGTCGTAGATGACGTTGTAGTACCGGATCTCGATGCCCTCGCGTTCGGATGACTCGCGCGCTTCCTTGGAGGCGCGGACGTTGAACCCGATGATCGCCGCGTGCGAGGTCGCCGCCAGCGAGATGTCGGATTCCGTGATGCCGCCGACGCCGCCATGGATGACGCGGGCGCGCACCTCGTCGTTGCCGAGCTTCTCCAGCGCGCCGGTGATCGCCTCGAGCGAGCCCTGCACGTCGGTCTTGACGACGAGCACGAACTCCTTGCGGCCGGTCTCCTTGAGCTGGGTCATCATGTCCGCGAGCGAACCGCGCTGGGCGGTGCCGCGGGCCATGCTCTTCTCGCGCTTCAGGCGCTGGCGGTAGTCGGTGATCTCGCGGGCCCGGGCTTCGCTGTCGACCACGGCGAAGCGGTCGCCCGCCTCCGGGGTGTCCTGGAAGCCGAGCACCTCGACCGGGGTCGAAGGCGTCGCCGCCTTGATGGTGCCGCCCTGATCGTCGAGCAGCGCGCGCACCTTGCCCCAGGCCGGACCGGCGACCAGGATGTCGCCGACCTTGAGGGTGCCGCGCTGGACCAGCACGGTGGCGACCGGGCCGCGGCCCTTGTCGAGCTTGGCTTCGATCACGGTGCCTTCGGCCGAGCGGTCCGGATTGGCCCGGAGTTCGAGCACTTCCGACTGCAGCAGGATCGCGTCGAGCAGCTTGTCGAGATTGATCCGCTTGGTCGCTGAGACCTCGACTTCGAGCACGTCGCCGCCCATCGATTCCACCACGATCTCGTGGCGGAGCAGGTCGGTACGGACCCGTTCGGGGTTGGCGTCGGCCTTGTCGATCTTGTTGACGGCCACGATGATCGGCACGCCCGCGGCGCGGGTGTGGTTGATCGCCTCGACGGTCGTCGGCATGACGCCGTCATCCGCCGCCACCACCAGCACCACGATGTCGGTCGCCTTGGCGCCGCGCGACCGCATGGCCGTGAAGGCCTCGTGGCCGGGGGTGTCGATGAAGGTGATCTTGTGGCCGCGGCTCTCGACCTGGTAGGCGCCGATATGCTGCGTGATGCCGCCGGCTTCGCCCGCCGCGACCTTGGTCGAGCGGATGGCGTCGAGCAGCGAGGTCTTGCCGTGGTCGACATGGCCCATGATGGTCACGACCGGCGGACGCGGCAGGAGGTTCTCCTCCTCCTCGGCGACGGTGGCGAACAGGCCCTCCTCAACGTCGGATTCGGCGACCCGCTTGACCGAGTGGCCCATCTCCTCCGCGATCAGCTGCGCCATGTCGGCGTCGATCACGTCGTTGATCTTGAGCATCTGCCCCTGCTTCATCAGGAGCTTGATCACGTCGACGCCGCGCTCTGCCATGCGGTTGGCGAGTTCCTGGATGGTGATCGTCTCGGGGATGACCACCTCGCGCAGGACCTTTTCGCGCGGCTCGTTCGACATCATGCGGCGCTGCTGGCGCTGCACGCGGCGGCGGAAGGCGGCGACCGAGCGGCCGCGATCCTCCTCTTCCTCTTCCTTCTGGGCCGTGGTGACGGTCAGCTTGCCGCGCGGCTTTTCGGCCGCCTTGTCGCGGGTCGGCTTCGGCGCCGGCACGGCGACCTTCTTGGCAGCCGGCGAGATGCTGCGCGGGGGACCGCGACGGGCGCTGTCCTCCTCCTCCTCCTCGGTGCGGGCACCGACCGGCTTGCCGGCGACCGGAGCCAGCGGCTTGGCGACGGCCGGCGCGGCGGGCGCACCGGGACGCGGACCGCCCGGATGGGCCGGACGCACGGCGGAAGCCTCGGCCGGCGGACGCAGTTCGCCGTCCAGGCGGCGCTGGGCCTCCTGCTCGGCGCGGCGGCGCGCCTCGTCTTCGAACTTCTTGCGGGTATCTTCCTCGGCCTTGCGGCGCTCGGCCTCCTCCCGCTCGCGGGCGAGGCGGACCTCCTCCTCGGCGCGGCGAATCGCTTCTTCTTCGGCGCGCTTGCGCTCCTCGGCCTCGCGGGCGCGGGCTTCGACCAGAGCGTTGGCGCGCGCGGCGCGTTCATCGGCGGAGAGCGCCTGCAGGACGACGCCGGTGCGGCCGGGCGACTGGCCCTGGCCGCGCGACGGACCCGCGGGACCGCGGCCGGTCGGACCGGCCGGCTGGGAGCGGCCACCGGCGGGCGACTGCGGGCGCGGCGGCTGGGCAGCCGGAGCCGACGGGCGACCCGCCGACGGCTGAGCCGCGGCCGGACGCACCGAAACGGGGGCCGGGGCGGCCGGCGCCGGGCGCACGGTCACAGCGGCAGGCGCCGCCGGAGCGGGCGCCACCGCGGCCGGCGCGGCGGCGACGGGTGCGGCCGGGGTCGGTTCCGGAGCGGCGGGGGGCGTCGGTTCCGGAGCGACCGGGGTCGCCGGCGCGGCGGCCACGACCGGCTTCGGAGCCTCGGCGACGACGGGCTCGGGCGCCACGACCGGGGCCGGCGCCACGACCGGGGCGGGCGCCGGGGCCGGAGCGGCGGCCGGAGCCGCGGCCACCGCCGGAGCGGCGGGCGGCGTCGGTGCGACCGACGGCGCTGCGGCCGGTGCAGCCGCGTTCGGGCGCACCGCGGCGGGCTCGACCTCGCCGGGCTTCAGAATCGGCCGCTTCTTCTTCGTCTCGACGACGACCGCCTTCGACCTGCCGTGGCTGAAGCTCTGCCGGACAACGTTGGTGTCCGACTTGGGCTTCAACGTCAGCGTCTTCTTGACGTCGACGTGCAAGGTCTTGTCGGTCGTGCTCTTCGTATCGTTCATGAGCCTGTCAGTCCTGCGGGGCGTCGCCGCCCCTCGTACGTTCGTTGTCCGCCGCCGGGATGGCCGTGCCACCCCGCCAGCGTTCGAGCGCGTGGTACCGCTCGAGGAATATTTCACCCGCCCGGCCCGCGAGCACCGCAGCATGTACCACATTCGACCGGCCCAATGCCAAATCCAATTGGGCCCCGGAGAAGAAACGCACGACCGGAATCGCGTTTTCGTCACCGAAGCGGCGCCGGAGCGCCGCGGTCATCTTGTTCGTCCCGTCCTCGCCGGCCTCGCTCGCACGGATCAGGCCGATCACCGCATCCGAGCGGATCGCAGCCTCGACCTTGGCGAAACCCAGGACGATCAGGCCGGCCTTGCGGGCCAGACCGAGCGTGCCGAGGGCGGCATCGATCAGGAGCCGGTCGACCTGGTCGGGCAGGTCGGTTCCGGCCTTGGCTTCCTCGCCGAAGCCGCGGCCGAACAGCCGCTTCCTCGTCGCCGTCTCGACCGCCTTGCGGCTGGCTTCGACCCAGACGCCGCGTCCCGGAAGCTTGCGCTTCAGGTCGGGTACCACGGTTCCGTCCGGACCGAGCACGAAGCGGATCAGCGCCTCGACCGGCAGGGTCTCTCGCGAGACGATGCAGGTCCGCTCGGTCGGTTCGTTCTTGCGCGGCATGGCCTGATCCGGCCGAACCCCGAGGCGCTGGCCTCAGACCTCGTCCGCCTCCTCGGCTTCCGCCTCGGCCACGGGCTCGTCGATCCAGCCGGCCTTGATGCGGGCGGCCATCACGATGGCCTCCACCTCGGCCTTCGAAACCTCGAAGCCCTTCAGCGCGCCGTCATGCTTGATCGTCTCGCCGTTCTTGCGTTCGGTCCAGCCGGTCAGGTCGTCGGTGGCGCAGCCGGCGAGATCCTCGACCGTCTTGATGCCGTCCTTGCCGAGCGCGACCATCATGGCGGTGGTCACGCCGGGCACCTCGCGCATGGCGTCCTCGACGCCGAGCGCCTTGCGCTCCTCGTCCTGGGCCGCCTCGATCTCGGCCAGATGCGCCAGGGCGCGGTTCTGGATTTCCTGGGCGGTATCCTCGTCGAAGCCTTCGATGCCGGCGATCTCGTCCAGGTCCACATAGGCCAGTTCGTCGATCGAAGCGAATCCTTCCGTCGCCAGCAGCTGGGCGACGACCTCGTCGACATCCAGCGCCTGCATGAACAGCTGGGTGCGCTCCTGGAATTCCTTCTGGCGACGCTCGGATTCCTCGGCCTCGGTCAGGATGTCGATATCCCAGCCGGTCAGCTGCGAGGCGAGACGGACATTCTGGCCGCGGCGGCCGATGGCCTGGGACAGCTGGTCGTCGGGGACGACCACCTCGATCCGGCCGGCATCCTCGTCGAGCACCACCTTGGAGACTTCGGCCGGCTGCAGCGCATTGACCAGGAAGGTGGCGGCATCCGACGACCACGGGATGATGTCGATCTTCTCGCCCTGCAACTCGCCGACCACCGCCTGGACGCGGCTGCCGCGCATGCCGACGCAGGCGCCGACCGGGTCGATCGAGCTGTCGCGGGAATAGACCGCGATCTTGGCGCGCGAGCCCGGATCGCGGGCGACCGACTTCACCTCGATGATGTTGTCGTAGATTTCCGGCACTTCCTGCGCGAACAGCTTGGCCATGAACTGCGGATGGGTGCGCGACAGGAAGATCTGCGGCCCGCGCTGTTCGCGGCGCACGTCGTACACATAGGCGCGGACGCGGTCGCCGTTGCGGAAGTTCTCGCGCGGGATCAGTTCGTCGCGGCGCACGATGGCCTCGCCGCGGCCGAGATCGACGATCACGTTGCCGTATTCGATGCGCTTGACGCTGCCGTTGACGATCTCGCCGATGCGATCCTTGAATTCGTCATACTGCCGGTCGCGCTCGGCCTCGCGCACCTTCTGCACGATGACCTGCTTGGCCGACTGGGCGGCGATGCGGCCGAAGTCCATCGGCGGCAGCGGCTCGGCGATCATGTCGCCGACCTGCGCGGCCGGGTTCTTCATGCGCGCTTCGTCGACCGAGATCTGGATCGCCGGATTCTCGACCTCGTCGACCACCATCAGCAGCCGCTGCAGGCGGATTTCCCCGGTCTTGGAATTGATCTCGGCCTTGACCTCGGTCTCCGAACCGTAGCGCGAGCGGGCCGCCTTCTGGATCGCATCCTCCATCGCGGCGAGCACGATCCGCCGGTCGATCACCTTCTCGCGTGCGACCGCGTCGGCGATCTGGAGGAGTTCCAGCCTGTTGGCGCTAACTGCCATGGTCTTCTCCCTGGGACCGGACCGCTTCGCGCGAGCCGGGGGCTTTCGTCGTCAGGAACGGGCGGCCTCGGGGCCGCCGTCGGTTTCGGAAGGCTCGCCATCGGTCTCGGCGTCGTCGAGCCCGAGTTCGCGTTGCGCCAGCTTGGCGGCACGCAGCGAAGCCTTGATCAGGTCGTCGGTCAGGACGAGGCGAGCCTCGGCCAGATCGTCCATCGGCAGCCAGACCGTGTCCGCCGCGCCGGGGGCGGGGTCGGCGACCTTGAGGCCGATCGTGGCGTCGCGGGCGCCGAGCAGGATGCCGCGCCAGCGCTTGCGGCCGTCGACCAGACGCCCGAGCTCGATCTTCGCCTCGTGGCCGGACCAGCGGTCGAAGTCCGAGGGGCGCACCAGCGGCCGGTCGATGCCGGGCGAGGACACCTCGAGATTGTAGGCGCGCTCGACAGGATCGTCGGCATCGAGCGCCGGCGACACGTTCCGGCTGATCGTCTCGCAGCCTTCGACATTCATGCTGCCGTCCGGCCGCTCGGCCATGATCTGAACCGTGAAGCCGTTGCGGGCGGAGCATTTCACGCGGACCAGGCGGAAGCCCAGATCCTCGATGACCGGTTCCACGATGGCGGCGACGCGGGCATCCATCCCGGTCTCGCTGATGATGCGCGGTTCGTTGCGCGTCACGGATCGTCCCATTCTCGCGGATCGGCAGCGCCGTCCCGGTGATGAAGGCCGGCGGGACCGGCCCAGGAGACCGGCCGGTTGCCCGGCCTGGTCGGCAGATCGGCGGAACCGACCCGGTGAAGCAAAAAAGAGCGGGTCCCGGGGGGACCCACTCTCACCACACTCCATCAGGAGCGAACTGAGATGTTGAGATGGCGGGAATATAGTCGAAAGCGCCCGAAGTGCAAGGCCGACGATGCGGACGCCCGCCGCGGTCAGCGGCGCTCGACGCGCAGATAGGCCGGCACGCGGCCTTCACGCAGGGCTTTCGCCTCGTAGCGGGTGCCGGGCCAGCCGTCCCAGGGGCGGCGCCAGTCGTCCGCCGTGGCCGCCGTCCAGCGGAAAGCCTCATGGGCGAGCAGGCGCGCCAGGGTCCAGTCGACATAGTCGGCCCAGTCGCTGGCGAAGCGGAATTCGGCGCCCGGCCGGAGCACGCGGGCGATCCGGTCCAGGTTGGCGCGGTCGACGAAGCGCCGCTTCCAGTGCCGTTTCTTCGGCCACGGGTCGGGATAGAGAAGATAGAGGCGGTCGAGTGAGGCCGGCGGCAGCCAGTCGAGCAGCGGCACGGAATCGGCATTGTGCAGCCGGATGCGTCCGGCGAGGCCGTGCCGCTCGATCGCCGCCAGGGCCTTGGCCATGCCGTTGACGAAGGGCTCCACCCCGATCAGGCCGAGGTCGGGATCGGCCAGCGCCATGGCGATCAGATGCTCGCCGCCGCCGAAGCCGCTCTCCAGATGGACGCGCGTCACCGGCACGTCGAAGAGCCGGCCGAGCTCCGCCGGAGCCGGGCCCGACAGGTCGAGCGCCAGCTGCGGCAGCAGGGTTTCCATCAGGTCGGAATGGCCGTCGCGCAGCGGCTTGCCCTTGCGCCGCCCGTAGAAGGCGTGGGCGCGCGCCTCGCCGTCCGCCGGAGACGGTCCGGCGGCGGCATCCGGGCTGCGCTCGACGATTCCGGTCACTGACCGACGGCCGTCCGGATGGCGTGGACGAGGTCGATCTGTTCCCACGAGAAGCCGCCGTCGGCTTCCGGCGCACGGCCGAAATGGCCGTAGGCGGAGGTCCGGGCATAGATCGGGCGGTTGAGCTTGAGGTGGGTCCGGATGCCGCGCGGGGTCAGATCCATCACCTCGCGCAGTCCGGCTTCGAGCTTCGCCTCGTCGACGCGACCGGTGCCGTGCAGGTCGACATAGACGGCGAGCGGCTGCGAGACGCCGATCGCATAGGCGAGCTGGATGGTGCAGCGGTCGGCGAGATCGGCGGCGACCACATTCTTGGCCAGGTAGCGCGCCGCATAGGCGGCCGAGCGGTCGACCTTGGTCGGGTCCTTGCCCGAGAAGGCGCCGCCGCCATGCGGAGCCGCCCCGCCGTAGGTGTCGACGATGATCTTGCGTCCGGTCAGGCCGCAATCGCCGTCCGGGCCGCCGGTCACGAACTTGCCGGTCGGATTGACGTGCCAGACGGTGTCCTGGGTGACCCAGCCGTCCGGCAGGGCCGCGACGATGTAGGGTTCGACGATGGCGCGCACGTCGGACGAATTGAGGTTTTCGTCGAGATGTTGCGTCGAAAGCACGATCTGGGTCGCACCGACGGCCTTGCCGTTCTCGTAGCGCACCGTGACCTGGCTCTTGGCATCCGGCCCGAGCGCCTTCTCCCGGCCCGACTTGCGCGCCTCGGCCAGCAGCTTCAGGATCTTGTGCGAATAATAGATCGGTGCCGGCATCAGTTCCGGGGTCTCCCGGCAGGCATAGCCGAACATGATGCCCTGGTCGCCGGCGCCCTCGTCCTTGTTGCCGGCAGGGTCGACGCCGATCGCGATGTCGGCCGACTGGGCGTGCAGAAGCACTTCGATCTGGGCCGTTTCCCAGTGGAAGCCGTCCTGTTCGTAGCCGATGTCGCGGATGGCGAGCCGCGCCACATGGGCGATCAGGTCCCGGGTGATCGTCTTCGGACCGCGCGTCTCGCCGGCGATGACCACGCGGTTGGTGGTGGCCAGCGTCTCGCAGGCGACGCGCAGATGGGACGGATCCCAGCCGGCTTCCGGCCCAAGGCGGAAGAAGGCGTCGACCACTTCGTCGGAAATGCGATCGCAGACCTTGTCGGGATGACCCTCGGCCACGGACTCGCTGGTAAAGACGTAATTCGACCGGGACACTGGAAATCTCTCGCAGAAACGCGCCGGGACGGACGGTCCCGGCGACGGGCGAACCCGTCTATCAGCCGGATCCGATCACGGTCAAGTTCGGGTGCCGCCGTTCCGGCATCGCGTGGCGGCAGGCCGTCGGCCCGCGATCGGCAGGCTCCCCGCAACCGGTCTGTAGCTCCGGCAGCGGAAAGCGATCCTGTGCGGTTGAGGTCCGTTGAGCGACTCCGTCCAGCCGCTCGCCGGCCTTCTCACTCTTCGTCTTCGCCGGCGATGGAGCGGACGAGTTCGACGACCTTCCGACGCACCTTGGCGTCCTTGATCCGGACGAAGGCCTTGTTGAGCGACAGTCCCTCGGAACTCGACAGGAAGTCGACGACATAGGAGGCCCCGGCGGCTTCGTCGAAGCCCTGATTCCCGGCGACCGGCGTCATGCCCGGCGCATCTTCGAAGAAGAAGGCGACCGGAACATTCAGTACACGGGCAATGGCCTGCAGACGGCTGGCACCGATGCGATTGGTGCCCTTCTCGTATTTCTGGATCTGCTGGAACGTGATACCCAGATGTTCGCCAAGTTTTTCCTGGCTCATTCCAAGCATCATGCGCCGGAGCCGAACGCGGCTGCCGACATGAATGTCGATCGGATTTGGGGATTTTTTGCTGGCCATTTTGGCACCTTTGTTCCGGTTTTTGTCACTTTGTTATTGGCAGCGCCGAGGCGCCGTGACGAGCCGCCGATGGTTGTGAGGATCTTTGACCCACGTTGAGGCTGGTGTCCCGACAGCCCCGACGCATACCGAAAGGTCGCGTGCCCTCACAATCGATAGACTCGTGATTGCATCATTCCAGGCATGAGACAGGACGTCAACTTCCGCTCATCACGATAATCTCCGTGCCCGAATTAACACTAAGCAAAGCATACATATAGCGGCCAGCCAAAACGCATTGGATCGGTGTTCCGAGTAGAAAGTTGCAGGCAAACTCACGGGAAGTTGCGCATCCAATAGAGCCGATTGACCGAGCTTAAGCGACGATATGACCCGGCCATACCCGTCGATCACAGCAGAAATGCCAGAATTTGCTGCCCGAACGAGGGGTAACCCCTCTTCAACTGTCCGCAACCTGACTTGATGAAAATGCTGGTAGGGTCCGGGCGTCAGCCCGAACCAAGCGTCATTGGTCACGTTGAGCAGCCATTCCGGCCGATTTCGGGCATCCACGACGGCATCGGGAAAGATGGCCTCGTAGCAGATCAGCGGTCCCATGGCCGGAGCCCCCGGAACCGCCAGGGTCTGCAGCCCCGGTCCGGGCGTGAAACCGCCGCGCAGATGGGTCAACTGTCGCAGGCCGATGGCCTCCAGGGTGTCCTGGGCCGGGAGGTATTCGCCGAAGGGAACCAGATGGGCCTTGTCGTAGGCGGCGAGAATGGATGCATTCTCGCCGATCACGTAGATCGAGTTGAAATAGCGCGTCCGGCTCTCGCCCGGCGCCGGCGGTTCGGCCCGGATGGCGCCGGTCAGAAGGATGGTTCCGGACGGCAGCAGGTCGGCCAGCTGGCGCAAGGCCTCCGGCTCGTAGGTCAAAAGGAACGGGAAGGCGGATTCGGGCCAGATCAGATGCGTCACGCCGGCGAGGCCCTGGCCGTCGGTGCCGGTTGCGGTGCTGAGCGCGTTGTAGCGGGCCAGAATCTCGTCGCGGAACTCCGGCTTCCACTTGTGCGACTGATCGATGGCGGGCTGCATGATGCGCAGCTTGATGCCGGGATGGACGGCGACGGCCTGCGCCGGCAGCCGCCAGGCGCCGAATCCCGCGACCGCTGCGAACAGGGCGAGGCCGGCCGCGGCCGTCGCCAGTCCGGCACGCCCGCCGCCGACGGCCGCGGCCGGCGCGGCGAAGATCAGACCGGCCAGCAGCGTCATGCCGTCGAGACCGACGAGCGAGGCGGCCTGCATCAGCGTGTCGTTGGCGGCGAGGCCATAGCCGAGGGCGTTCCACGGGAAGCCGGTCAGGATGTGCCCGCGCAGATATTCCGAGATCCAGAGGCCGACCGCGAGCGCCAGGATGCGCGCAGGTCCGTCGGTCCAGAGCAGGCGGGCGATCAGGGTGCCGAGGCCGGTAAACAGGCCGAGCCCGGCCGAAAGGGCTGCCAGCGCGATCGGCAGCAGCCAGCCGAAGCGCAGGGGGTCGACCAGGAAGGCCGATCCGATCCACCAGAGCCCGGCCAGGAAATAGCCTGCGCCGAAGCACCAGCCGATCCCGAAGGCCGCGCGCCAGCGTCCGCTGCGGCCGCCATCGGCGGTCTCGACGGCGCCGTCGAGCAGGAAGACGAGGACCGGAAGCGCGATCCACAACACCGGAAAGGCGTGGATCGGCGCCTGGGAGAGCGCGGCCAGCCCCCCGGCGAGCCCGGCGGCGAGGGCCCGGCGCCAGCCCCAGGCGAGGACCAGACTGCCGGCGATCCGCTCGACCGGACCCGCGCGGCCCGGGCCGCGGCTGGCCGCACGCCGGGCCGGGCGCGGGGAATCGGTCGGGGCGAGGCTCACGCGGCGCCCATCTCGCCGACGCGGCCCTTGTCGTCGCCGCGCCGACCGGCCGGGTCGTCGGGCAGGATGTGGACCCGCCGGATGCGCCGGTTGTCGGCCGCCACGATCTCGAACATGTAGCCGGGCAGCCGGTCGGACCGGATCTGCTCGCCGCTGACCGCCATCCGGCCGACCAGGGCGGAGACCAGGCCGCCGACCGTTTCGACATCCTCGGGAATGTCGGCGGCGTCGAGATCGATGCCGGTCGCCTCGGCGAAATCCTCCAGCTCGACCAGCCCGTCGGCGATCCAGCCGCCGGTTCCGTTCGGCACGATGGCGGCCCCCTCCTCGTCGATGTCGTGTTCGTCCTCGATGTCGCCGACGACGGTCTCGACCACGTCCTCCAGGCTGACCAGCCCGTCGACGCCGCCATATTCGTCGATCACCAGCGCCATCTGGATGCGGTTCGACTGCATCCGCGCGAGCAGGTCGGTGACCGGCATCGAGGCCGGCACGAACAGGACCGGCCGGACCAGGCCGGTATCAGACAGCCGGCGCCCGAGATCGACCTGGGTCAGGTGGATGCCGGCGGTTTCCTCCGACCGGGTTTCGATCGAGGAGGCGCGCACCGCGGCCTCCTCGGCGATGTGGTTCATCAGGTCGCGGATGTGGACCATGCCGGAAGCGTCGTCCAGGGTCTCGCGGTAGATCGGCATGCGGCTGTGGCCGGTCTCCTTGAAGGCGATCATCAGCTCGGTCAGCGAGACGTCGACCGCGACCGCGGCGATCTCGGCCCGCTGGATCATGATGTCGCCGACGCGGGTCTCGCCGAGCCGCAGGATGTTGCGGATCATGCGCCGTTCGTCGGCCGTGAAGCTGTCGTCGGCGCCGCCGTCGCGCTCGAGCAGGTCTTCGAGGGTGTCGCGCAAGGTGGCGGTCGACGGCTTCAGGCCGACCGCCGACATCAATCGGTCGATCCAGGTTTCGCCGGATCGACTGTCGCCCTCGCGCGGGTCGGCGCCGTGGCCGTTTTCCTGCCCGCCGGCGCCGGAATTCTGGGGATCGCTCATTTCGCCTTCGTCTCGACAGGATCCCCGCCGCCGCCGTCGATCGGCTGCGTGTCGGCATAGGGATCGGGAATGCCGAGGTCGGCCAGGATGGCCGTCTCCAGCCGCTCCATGGCTTCGGCCTCGTCGCTCTCTTCGTGATCGTACCCGAACAGATGCAACAGTCCGTGCACGATCAGATGACTGATATGATGCGCGAGCGGCCGGCCCGCGTCGAGCGCCTCGGCCGCGGTCGTCTCGTAGGCGACGGCGATGTCGCCGAGCATCGGGCCGATCGGCTCGTCGGGATCGGAGCCCGGGAAGGACAGGACGTTGGTCGGCTTGTCCTTGTCGCGCCAGTCGCGGTTGAGCACGCGGATATGGGCGTCGTCGGTCAGCAGCACCGACAGTTCAGCCGCCTCCGGCACCTCGATGCCGCCCGACCGTATGGCGGCGGCAACCGCGGCCTCGATCAGCGGGCGGATGTCCGCTTCCTCGCCCCAGTCGCCGGCCTCGATCAGGATGTCGATGGCGATGTCGATGGCGATGTCGGGGCCGGGGCCGATGCCGATGTCGGGGCCTTCTGCGGCCGTCTCGGTGCTCACGGGGTCGGCCCCCGCGCCGCCATCGGCCCGAAGGTCCGGGCGGCCTCGGCGGCCAGCCGTTCGCGCGACTGGTCGTCGTAGGCCTTGACGATGCGGCCGACCAGTTCGTGCCGGACGACATCCTTCTCGGTGAAGCCGACCGTGACGATGCCCTTGACGCCCTTGAGGATCTCCAGCGCGTCGACGAGCCCCGACTTCTGCCCCGGGCCGAGATCGACCTGGGTCGGATCGCCGGTGACGATCATCTTGGAATTCTCGCCGAGCCGGGTCAGGAACATCTTCATCTGCATTGTCGTGCAGTTCTGCGCCTCGTCGAGCAGCACGACCGCGTTGGCGAGCGTGCGCCCGCGCATGAAGGCGAGCGGCGCCACCTCGATCATGCCGGACTGCAGGCCGCGCTCGACCTTCTCGGCCGGCATCATGTCGTAGAGTGCGTCGTAGAGCGGGCGCAGATAGGGGTCGACCTTCTCGCGCATGTCGCCGGGCAGGAAGCCCAGCCGCTCGCCGGCCTCGACGGCTGGTCGCGACAGGATCAGCCGGGTCGCGTCGCCGCGCTCGATCAGCGCGGCCGCATAGGCGACCGCCAGATAGGTCTTGCCGGTGCCGGCGGGGCCGACGCCGAAGACCAGATCGGCGCGGTCCATGGCCCGGATATAGGCGTCCTGGGCCGGCGTCCGCGCCACGACGGTCTTCTTGCGGGTCGAGATCTGCGCGGCGGAGATGCGCCCCTTGGGCTCGAGCGTCGGCAGCGGCAGCTGCGCTTCCGCCGCTTCGGCCATGCGGATGGCGCCGTCGACATCGCCGGGATGGACCTCGGAACCCATCTGCAGCCGGTCCCAGAGGATCTCCAGCACCTGCCGGGCCTGCAGGCAGGCCTGATGCGGCCCCTTGATGGTGACCTGGTTGCCGCGCGCGATCGCCGTCACGCCGAGGCGGCGTTCGATCTCGGCCAGATTCTGGTCGAACTGGCCATAGAGGTCGCCGACCAGCCGGTTGTCGTCGAAAGCCAGATCCACATGCGTCAGGTCGGAGGCGTGCGCCATGACCGGGAAGGACGGCTCCAGACCCTGCTTCGCCTCTTTCACCCGCGACCTCCCCCGGCGGCCGCTGGCGCGGCCGCATGACTGGCGGCTGCTGGTGCAACCGCATGACCGGCGGCCGCTTGCGCAGCCGTGTGACGGGCGGCCGCTGGCGCGACCGCGTGATGGCCGGGCGTCGGTACGATCGCCCCGAACAACGAATAGCTGTGCATATCGGAAATTGCGACCGGAACTATGCTGCCGATCATCGAGTCCGGCCCGTCGACATGGACCGGCTGCAGCCAGGGCGAGCGGCCGACCAGCTGGCCGGGCACCCGGCCGCGCTTCTCGATCAGCACGTCCATGGTCATGCCGATGCGGCTGCGGTTGAAGGCCTGCGTCTGCCGCTCGATCAGGGCTTGCAGGCGCTGCAGGCGTTCGGACTTGACCGCCTCCGGCACCTGGTCGTCGCGGCCTGCGGCCGGCGTGCCGGGGCGGGGCGAGTATTTGAACGTGAAGGCGGCCGCATAGCCGACCGTCTCGGCGAGCGTCAGGGTCGCCTCGAAATCCGCATCGGTCTCGCCCGGGAAGCCGACGATGAAGTCGGAGGTCAGCGCGATATCGGGCCGGGCGGCCCGGATGCGCGCGACCAGATCCCGGTAGTCGGCCGCGGTGTGGCGCCGGTTCATGGCCTTGAGGATGCGGTCGGACCCCGATTGGACCGGCAGGTGCAGATAGGGCATCAGCGCCGGAAGGTCGCGATGGGCGGCGATCAGCGCCTCGTCCATGTCGCGCGGATGCGAGGTCGTGTAGCGGATGCGGTCGAGGCCGGGCAGGTCGGCCAGCGCGGCGGCGAGCCGGCCGAGCGTCCATTCGCGTCCGTCGGGGCCGAGCCCGTGCCAGGCATTGACGTTCTGGCCAAGCAGCGTCAGCTCGCGCACGCCGCCGTCGACCAGCGCCCGCGCCTCGGCGAGGATGCGGTCGAGCGGCCGGGACACCTCGGCGCCGCGGGTATAGGGCACCACGCAGAAGCTGCAGAACTTGTCGCAGCCTTCCTGGATGGTCAGGAAGGCGGTCGGGCCGCGTGCCAGCGTCCGCGCCCGGTCGGGCCCCGGCAGGGTCTCGAACTTGGTGCCGATGTCGAATTCCGTTTCCACGATGCCGGCGCCCCGGGCGACCGGCCCGCTGCGCTCGCGCCGTTCCCCGGCGCGCGCCAGCAGCTCGGGCAGGTTCTGGTAGCTCTGCGGCCCGACCACGAGATCGACGACCGGCGCGCGGCGGACGATCTCGTCGCCTTCGGCCTGGGCGACGCAGCCGGTCACGCCGATCATCAGCGAGCCCCCGGCCGCGGCCTTCTCGGCCTTCAGCACGCGCAGACGGCCGAGCTCGGAATAGACCTTCTCGGCCGCCTTCTCGCGGATATGGCAGGTGTTGAGCAGGACGAGATCCGCCTCGTCGACAAGCTCCGTCGCCTCGTAGCCCTCTCCGGCCAGGAGGTCCGTCATCCGATCGGAATCGTAGACGTTCATCTGGCAGCCGTAGGTGCGGACGAGGACTTTCTTCTTCGCTGTCATAACGTCAGGAGTGTCGATCGGGACCGGTTTGTGGTCCGACCATCGAGCGGGACCCGGCAGCCTGCTTAGCGCGAATCCGGCGGCGAGAACAGCCGCAATTCAGGGTGCGGGCAGGATGCCGGCGGCCTGACCGGCCACGGCGGGCCGTTTCGACAGCCCGGTCGGGGCCGCCGCGCCCGGCAGCCCCGGCCGCAACGGCTCGCGGCCGGCGATCCCGGCGGAGACGAGGCGGCGGACCTCCCGCTCCAGCGCCCGGGTGATCAGCTTGCGGTCGGTGGTCTCGTCGAAGGGGATCGGCTCGCCCCAGACGAGGTCGATGTCGACCGGGCCGAGCAGGATCGTCCCGATGAGATGCGGGAACATGTCGGTGTCGCCGTACCAGGCGAGCCGCGGCCGTTCGGCGCGCCCGAGCGGCAGTCCGTCGAGCCGCTTCAGGACGATGGCCAGCGGCTGCACCCAGACCCGGTCGTGGCCGCCCTCCACCATTGCGGCGCGCGCCGCGCCGATCAGCGCGGAGCGGAAGGGCAGGACATGCGTGCCGTCCGACGACGTGCCTTCCGGAAACAGCACCATGGCGTCGCCCGAGGCGAGCCGCTGCGCGATCTCGCCGTTGACCCGCGCGGTGTCGGTGCGCCGGGTGCGGTCGACGAAGACGGTGCGCTGAAGCTTGGCGAACAGGCCGAACAGCGGCCAGCCGGCGACCTCGCTCTTGGCCACGAAGGAGAGCGGCATCAGGCTGCCGATCAGGTTGATGTCGAGCCAGGAGACGTGGTTGGGCGTGACCAGGAGCGGCCGGTCCCGGCACGGCGCGCCGACCACGCGCACCCGCACGCCGAGGGCCGCCAGGGCACGCCGGTGCCACCAGACCGGCAGCGTTGCCGCCAGCCGCCAGCCGCGCCGATGGGCGACGAGCTGAACCGGCAGGGCGGCCAGCGTCAGGACGACCAGGATCGCGATGGCGGCGACATTGCGCAGCGTCAGCACCAGCGACGGGCGGGCCGGGCGGCGTGCGTCGGACGCCGCTGCCGTCATCGCTCGCGCTCCGGACCGCGCTCCGCCTCGTCGAGCACGACGCCGTAGAGTTCCAGGCGGTGTCCGACCAGCCGGTAGCCGAGCTCGCGGGCGACGAATTCCTGCAGCTTCTCGATCTCCTCGCTGCGGAACTCGATGACGTGGCCGGTGCGCATGTCGATCAGGTGATCGTGATGCTCTTCCGGGACCGTCTCGTAGCGGGCGCGTCCGTCGCGGAAGTCGTGCCGCTCGATGATGCCGGCATCCTCGAACAGCTTCACGGTCCGGTAGACGGTGGAAATCGAGATGCGCCGGTCGATGGCGGCGGCGCGACGGTGCAGTTCCTCGACATCCGGATGGTCGTCGGCGGAGGCGATCACACGGGCGATGACGCGGCGCTGTTCGGTCATGCGCATGCCGCGCGTCTCGCACAGGTCTTCGAGGCTCTGCTCGCTGCAGACGCCGCGCGAGGTGCCCGTTCCGGCTGCGTTCAAGGCGAGACTCCCCGGTTGCCGGCCGATCCCGAAGACCGGCAGTTAACCGAGATCGGCCCGCATGACAAGCGCCGAGGCGCCCGGCGTCGAGCCCGCCCGGTAGTAGCCCTTGCGCTCGCCGACCTGCCGGAAACCGAGCTTGCCGTAGAGCGTCAGGGCCGGCTGGTTGCCGCCGTCGACCTCCAGAAAAACCGCCTTGATCCGGTCGCGATAGAGGCGCCGGAAGGCCGCCTCGACCAGGGCCCGGCCGCAGCCGCGCCCGCGCTGGCGCGGCGACACCGCGATGGTCAGGATTTCCGCCTCGTCCGCCGCCACGCGCATCAGGATGAAGCCGACCGGGCTGCGGGTTCCGAACAGGTTGGCCCGCCGGGCGACCATCCCGAACACGGTGCGGTCACGCAGCAGCGCCGAGATTTCCTCCGCGGTCCACTCGTAGGGAAAGGATTCGCCGTGGATCGCAGCCAGTTCCGGCGCGTCGTCGAGTTCGGCCTCCTCGACCGCGATCGGCGCGCTCGCCCACCACCAGAAGGGGTTCATCACGGACGGACCTCCGGGTCTGTTGGGGAGGGCGGGACGGGGTCTGCGTCGGGAGCGGTCGTCCGGGCGATGCGGAAGCCCTCCTGCGGCTTGGCATCGGCGGCGCGCAGGTAGACCGGCGCCGGCGGCCGCGCCGACGGCGCGCGCGCGGCGCCGATCCGGCCGACGCGAACGATATCGGGGAAGCGGATGGCCGTATCGGCGGCGATCCGGCCGTCGGCCGCCGCCGCGACCAACATCGCGCCGGAACCGACCACGCGCGCGCCCGCGGCGATCGCCAGGGCGGCGGCCTGGGCGTGGCTCATGGCGGCGGGGGCGGTCCGTTCCGTGGGCATCGCAAGGCCGGCCGGAGCGGCCTCGTAGAGCCCGGCATAGACCTCGCCCCGGCGGGCGTCGATCGCGACCAGGACGGGCGCGATCAGGACGGGCGTCACTAAATCGGGATCCAGCGCCTGCGCCAGGGCATCGTCGGCGATCGCCTCGAGCGTGGTCACGCCGACGACCGGGATGTCGGCCGCGAGCCCGATGGCACGCGCCGCGGCAAGGCCGACCCGGATGCCGGTGAAACTGCCGGGCCCGATCGTGACGACGATGCGGCTGAGATCGCGGGGCGTCGTGCCGGCGGCCTCGAACACCTCGCCGGCCACCGCCATCAGCACTTCGGCATGGCCGCGTCCGATGTCCCGGGTTGCACGCGCCAGCACATCGCCGCCGGCCGTCAGCAGGGCGACCGAGCAGGCATCCAGAGCGGTATCGAGGGCCAGTATGGACATTCTCAGACTAAAGCGCAGGCGGGGCCATGACGTCGAGACGACTTTTGGCCGTCAGGTGCCGATCCATCATGATCGGTCTTCCTGAAGAGTGCCTTACGCTTCTGAGAAATCCGGTCAGGCGGCGCGCACTTCCTGTACGTCCGGAACGAAATGCCGCAGCAGATTCTGGATGCCGTGGCGCAGCGTGGCCGTGGAAGACGGGCAGCCGGCGCAGGCGCCCTTCATGTTCAAATAGACGATCCCGTCGCGGAAACCCTTGAAGGTGATGTCGCCGCCGTCATTGGCGACCGCGGGGCGGACCCGGCTGTCGAGCAGCTCCTTGATGGTCGCCACCGTCTGGGCGTCGGACGGATCGAAGAATTCCTCGCCGGGCGCGATCTCGGTCGGATCGCTGCCGACCGCCATGACCGGCGCGCCGGACATGAAATGCTCCATGATCACGCCCAGGATGGCCGGCTTCAGATGCGGCCATTCGGCGCCGGACTTGGTCACGGTGATGAAATCCGAGCCGAAGAACACGCCCGAAATGCCGGCAATCGAGAACAGCTTCTCGGCCAGCGGCGAGGCGCCGGCATCGTCCGCCGAGCGGAAGTCCTTGGTGCCCTCCGGCAGCACGGTGCGGCCGGGGATGAACTTCAGGGTCGCCGGGTTGGGCGTGGTCTCGGTCTGGATGAACATGTGCGCCTCCTCTCGGGTTCAAGGCCCGGAGCTTGGAACGGAAAGTAAGGATTCGGCGCCGGACATCAAGAGCCGGATGCAGGGAGGCTGACGGCCGGCGGATGGATAGGTCCGCCGTGCTTCCCCGGCAACGGCCGGCCCGTCGGCCCGTCACGCGTCCGAATGCGCCCGGAATCCCCCCTGCGCGGGCCGAATGCCCGTGAGCAGCGGAACTGCATTGCGCAGCGCCGGTCCGGCGATCGCGGCGGGCCGTCAGGCGATCGCGGCGATCTCTTCGTCCGACAGCGTGCCCGGAACGATCGTGATCGGGACCGGGAAGCTGCCGAGCCGGCCGGTCAGGGCCGTGACCAGCGGTCCGGGACCGTCGCTGCCGGTCCCGGCGGCGAGCACCAGGATGGCGATGTCCTCGTCCTTCTCGATCAGGCCGACCACCTCGGCGGCGCGCACGCCCTCGCGGACCACCATCTCCGGCTCGATCCTGGCGACCGTGCGGATCCGGTCCGCCACCTTGGCGAGGGTCAGGTCGGCGGCCTCGCGCGCTTCCGCCCGCATCATCTGCTCGACGCCGATGAAGCCGCGGAAATCCTGGTCGTCGATGACGAAGAGCATGACCAGCGCGCCGTTGGTGCGCTCCGCGCGGCGGGCCGCATAGATCAGCGCCCGGTCGCATTCCGGGGTGTCGTCGACGACGACGAGAAACTTGCGCTTGTGTCCGGCTTCGTGAGGGCGACGTGTCAGCATGGGGGGATGCTGGCACGGGTTACCGGTCAGCGGCAAGGCGCCCGGCGTGCCGGAATGGGGGATGGGTGCCGACATGTTACATTGGGTTACATGTCGGCTCTTTCGCGCCGCGTGTCGCAGCGGCATAACGGCTTCATGGAATCCACACCCCACATATTGATCGTCGAGGACGATCAGGAGATCCGCACGCTGGTGGCGCGCTACCTGAAGGCCAACGGTCTGAGGGTGACGACGGCGCCGGCCGCCCGCGAGATGGACCGGATTCTCCAGGAGGCGCGGATCGACCTTTTGGTGCTGGACGTTAACCTTCCCGGCGAGGACGGCTTTTCGATCTGCCGCCGTCTGCGCAACAGCACGCCGCTGCCGATCATCATGCTCACGGCCCGGACCGAGGAGATCGACCGGGTGCTCGGCCTCGAAATGGGCGCCGACGACTATCTCGGCAAACCCTTCTCGCCGCGCGAGCTTCTGGCGCGCATCCGCGCCGTCCTGCGGCGCCGGCCCGATCTCGGCCCCGGCTACCGCTCGGATCGACGGTCGCGCCAGTTCGCCGGCTGGCGATTCGAGCCGCTGTCGGCAAATCTCAGTTCGCCGTCGGGCACCCGGGTGCCGCTGACCGGTGCGGAATCCGATCTGCTCGCCGTGCTCAGCGACAATTCCGGCCGCATCCTGTCGCGCGACGCGCTGCTCGATCTGACGCGCGGCCGGGCCGCCGGTCCGTTCGATCGCAGCGTCGACGTGCTGATCAGCCGTCTGCGCCAGAAGATCGAGGTCGATCCGCGCGATCCGCAACTGATCCGGACCATCCGCGGCAACGGCTATCTGTTCACGGCCGAAGTGCAGGTGGAATGAAGCGGGTCGTCCGCCTCCTGCCGCGCGGCATCGCCGGTCAGGTCGGCGTGCTGATGGCCGTCGCGGTGCTGGCGACCGCCCTGGTCGGTGGATTGGCCGGCTATCGCTTCGGCGCGCGGCCGGCCGGAACGGACAATCCCATCATCCGCATCGGCGGCTTCATGACGGTGATCCGACTGCTGATCGCCGAGCCCGATCCGGATGCGGTCGCGGTCGTGATCGCCACGGCCAACAAGACCTTTCCGGGTTTCGATTTCGAATTGATCGACAGCGCGGCGCTGCCGCTGCCGCCGCCGGCCGACGCCCGTCGCGCATCGACGCCGGAGCCACCGCCCCCCGGCGCCGCCGGCGCCCCCGGCGAGCCGGGGCCGCCCGGCTTCCCGAACCCGATCTTCGGACCCGACCTCGGCGAGTTCCTGCGCCGGGACCTCGGCGTCGAACGCGTGATCGTGGAGATGTCGACGCAGGGCAAGCCCGGGCGGATCATCATTCCCATCGCCGGAAATCGCGCCGTCCGCGCGACCTTTCCGGCCTCGCCGGCACCTTTCGGCAATTTCGGGCCGTTCCGCGGTCCCGATGCGGGCCGGATCGTCTCGATCCTGCTGCTCGGCGTGCTGGCGACCGTGCTGCTGTCGCTCTGGGCCGCCTTCTGGCTGACGCGGCCATTGCGCGAACTCGCCGAGGCGACCGAGCGCTTCGAGCCGGACCGGCCGCACGAGCCGATCACGGAGAGCGGTCCGGCCGAAGTCCGCAAGGCGGCGCGCGCCCTGAACCTGCTGCGCGACCGCGTCTCCCACCTGATCGCCCAGCATGCCCGCACCCTGGCGGCGGTCGGCCACGACCTGCGCACCCCGATCACCCGGCTCCGCCTGAAGGTGGAGTTCGTCGAGGATCCGTCCCTGAAGCGGGCGCTGGAAGGCGATCTCGACCGCATGTCGGCGATGGTCGAAGGGGCGCTGAACTATCTGCGCGCGGGCCATAGCGGGGCGGAACGGCAGCGCGTCGACCTGGCCGCCCTGGTGCAGACCGTCGCCGACAGCGTCGCGGAGACCGGCGGCGACGTGGTCTGCGAACTGACCTCCGGACGCGCCCCGATCGTCGCCGACGTCTCCAGCCTGGAGCGGGCCTTCTCGAACCTGATCGAGAATGCCCTGCGCTACGGCAACCGGTGCGAAGTCGGCATGACGCTCGCGCCCGGGGAGGCCCGCGTGACCGTCGACGACGACGGGCCGGGCATCGCCGAGGCCCAGCGCGAGCGGATGATGGAACCCTTCGTGCGCGGCGACGAGGCGCGTCCGGCCGGCGCCAGCGAGGGGTTCGGCCTCGGCCTGTCCATCGCCTCGGCGGTCATTGCCGATCACGGCGGGCGAATCGCCTTCGAGGATCTGATCCCGCAGGGACTGCGGGTGGTGGTCAGCCTGCCGCTGGCGACGCCCGACGCGGCCGGATGAATTTTGCAAGCCTTCGTTTCTCGGAAGCCCGCCGAAACACTCGTTTACACATCCGCTTCCGGCCCCCGGTCAGTGGAAAGGTTTGGTTAACGCGCCCGGCGCGTGATCGGAGCGCCGTCCCGTTACGGCATCGCGCAAGGGGGGCACCCATGACATCGATCGGCGGCATTGGCGGTTTCGCACCGCCGCCCATGATGCGCGGCGGCAAGGAACCGCCGAGCTTCGACAGTCTCGATTCCGACAAGAGCGGCGGCATCTCGCTCGACGAGTTCAAGACCGCGGGCCCGGGCGGCGGCAAGGACGCCAAGGCCAATGCCATGGCCGAGAAGATGTTCGCCGCCATGGATACCGACAGCGACGGCTCGGTCAGCGAGGACGAGAAGTCGACATTCGATTCCAAGATGCAGGATCGGATGCAGTCCCTGCAGATCATGGCCCAGATCGCCGGGCAGGGCGGCCCCGAGGCCTTCGCCGATGCGGTCGTGTCGAGCGCCGACACCGACGGCGACGGCGCCATGTCGGCGGACGAGTTCTCCGCCGCGGCCCAGTCGTCCGGGATCGAGTCCGCGTCAGGCGACCTGGTCGCCAAGCTGTTCGAGGCGATGGATGCCGACGGCAGCGGCAGCGTCGACACCGGCGAGGCGGAGAGCTTCGTCAAGGATCTGGCCAGCCAGGGCCCCGGCGGCGCCGGCGGCCCGCCGCCCGGTCCCCCGCCCGGCCCGCCTCCCGGCGGCATGGCCGACGGCAGCGGTTCGGATTCGGACTCCTCGTCGAGCCAGTCCGACGCCATCGCCCGGCTGTTCGAGATCGCGTCCGCCGCCTATGCGTCGACCGCCTCGAACAGCGCGAATTCGACCGCATCGAGCCTGCTGTCGAGCCTCGCGGCCTGACGGCCTCGCCGGCCGGTTCGGCTGGCTATCGCGGGCCGCCGCCGCCCGGACGCAACGAAAAAGCCGGCCGCAGCCTTCGGGCTCCGGCCGGCTTCGTGCTGTCGGTCGCTCCCGTTCAGCGGATGAAGCCGACGATGTCCTTGACCTCGTCCATGATCGGCGCCGCGATCGCCGCGGCGCGCTCGGCGCCGGCCCTGAGGACGCCGTCGATATAGCCCGGATCGGCCACCAGCCGCTTCATCTCGCCGCCGACCGGGGCCAGCCGCTCGACGGCCAGATCGGTCAGCGCCTGCTTGAAGGCGGAGAACTGGCTGCCGCCGAAATCCTGCAGCACGGCGGTGACCGGCTTGCCGGCCAGACCGGCGAAGATGCCGACCAGGTTCTCGGCCTCCGGGCGGCCTTCGAGGCCCTTGGCCTCGCTCGGGATGGCGTCGGCGTCGGTCTTCGCCTTGCGCAGCTTCTGCGCGATGGTGTCGGCGTCGTCGGTCAGATTGAGGCGGCTATATTCCGACGGGTCGGACTTCGACATCTTCTTGGTGCCGTCGCGCAGGCTCATGATGCGCGCGGCCTGGGGCTGGATCAGCGGTTCCGGCGCGGGGAAGAAGCCGCCGGCCTCGCCGCGGCCGAGGCCGAGCTCGGCGATGCGCGGGCCGAAGTCGTTGTTGAACTTCTGCGCGATGTCGCGCGTCAGCTCCAGATGCTGCTTCTGGTCCTCGCCGACCGGGACATGGGTCGCCTTGTAGACCAGGATGTCGGCGGCCATCAGGTTCGGATAGGCGTAGAGACCCGTCGAGGCGTTCTCGCGGTCCTTGCCGGCCTTGTCCTTGAACTGGGTCATGCGGTTCAGCCAGCCGAGCCGCGCCACGCAGTTGAACACCCAGGCGAGTTCGGCATGGGCCGAGACCCGGCTCTGGTTGAACACGATCTGCTTCACGGGATCGATGCCGGCCGCGATGAAGGCGGCGGTCACCTCCCGGATCTGCGCCGGCAGGTCCGGCTGCACCAGGGTCGCGGTGATCGCGTGCATGTCGACGACGCAATAGATGCAGTCATGCGACTTCTGCAGCGCGACGAAATTGACGATCGCGCCGAGATAGTTGCCGAGGTGCAGATTGCCGGTCGGCTGGACGCCCGAGAAGACGAGGGGCTTGAAGGGCTTGATCGCGGCGTCGGTCATGGCGTTGTCCTGATTGGCGGCTCGCATGTGCCCGATTGCGGCCGCAAGAGCAAGAGGCCGCCGCGGCGCAGGGGTCCGGCGGCGGGTCTCGTGGTCCGATCGGGACGGAGGCACCGATCCGTCCCGCCGATCCGAACCGCGCTCCCTCGGACATTCAGGTGGGGCGGCGGCGCATCTGGCGCAGGATGCGGCCGAGATCGACGGCCCCGGTCGCCTGCGCGACGCCGAAGAACAGGCCGAGCCCGAGCGCGATCAGGCTTCCGAGCGCGCCGGCCTTGACCAGGAGATGGTTCTCGGCCCCGGTCCAGACGCCGACCGGGTCGACCAGCAGATAGAGCACCATCCCCATCACGGCCGCGCTGGCGGCGATGCGCGGCAGACGGCTCTCCAGTTCCCAGTCGGCCCGCCAATGGCCGCGCCGCACGGTGATCAGCCAGAGCAGCGCCGCATTGACCCAGCCGGCGATCGACGTGGCGATCGCGACGGCGACGAAGTCGACCACCGGGAACAGGGCGAGCGCCAGCGCGATGTTGACCGCCACGGTGGCCATGCCGATCCACATCGGCGTCGCGGTGTCCTCGCGCGCGAAGAAGCCCGGCGCGAAGACCTTGACCAGCACGAAGGCCGGCAGGCCGAACGCATAGGCGGCGAGCGCGGAGGCGGTCCTCATCGTGTCCTGCGGCCCGAAGGCGCCGCGTTCGAACAGCACCTCCACGATCGGCCCGGCCAGGATCGCCAGCGCCACGGCCGACGGGAGGGTCAGCACGGCGGCGAATTCGATGCTGCGGTTCTGCGCCGCCAGGGCCAGATCCTCGCGGTCGGCGCGCACCTGCCGGGCGATCTCGGGCAGCAGCACGACGCCGATGGCGGCCCCGACGATGCCGAGCGGCAGCTGATAGACCCGGTCCGCATAGTAGAGGTAGGAGACCGATCCGGCCGAGAGCGACGCGATGATGGTGCCGACCACCAGGTTGATCTGGGTGATGCCGCCGGCGATGACGCCGGGCGCGCCGAGCCGGGCGAGGCGGCGGATCGCGGCTGTCAGGCGCGGCCGGACGATCGGGAAGCCGACGCCGGCGCGGCGCACGCCCCAGACCAGCGCGGCGCACTGCGCCAGTCCGGCGACCGCGACGCCGATCGACAGGATCGTGCCGGCGAGTGGGGTGCGCTCGGCGCCGCCGAGGCGGATGGCGAACAGGAAGGCGATCAGGACGAGATTGAGCAGCGCCGGCACGAAGGCGGCGAACAGAAACAGACGATGCGCGTTGAGCACCCCGGACAGCATGGCGCCGACCGAGATCAGCGCCAGGTAGGGGAAGCAGATGCGCGTCATCAGGACGGCCAGGTCGAACTTGGCCGGATCGGCCGCGAAGCCCGGTGCCAGCAGGAAGACCAGGGCCGGCGCGAAGATGACGGCGAGCCCGGTCACGAGCGCCAGGAGGACCAGCAGGGCCGACAGGGCCTCGCTGGCGAAGCGGCCGGCCGCCTCCGGTCCGTCGGCCTCCAGCGCGCGGCTGTAGAGCGGGATGAAGGCGGTGTTGAACGCGCCCTCCGCAAAGAAGCGGCGGAACAGGTTGGGCAGGCGGAAGGCGACGAAGAAGGCGTCCGCCGCCGGTCCGGTGCCGAGCGCCGCCGCGATCATGGTGTCGCGCAGGAAGCCGAGGATGCGGCTGACCATGGTGGCCGCGCCGACGCCGAGGAAGTTGCGAAACAGCGTCATTCCCCCGACCCGGCACGGCACGATTCCAAGCTCTTATAGCCGAGCGCCGGCGGGCTGTCGCGCCCGCTCAGTGACCGCTGTCAGCCACCGCTGATCGCCGTCAGGATGAAGATGTCGGCACCCGGCCGGATCGGGGTCGCGAGCGACGCCCGCGCCCCGTCGACGAAGACGTTCATGTGCCGCCGGATCGCCGGCCGTTCGTCGCAGATGCGCGCCGCCATGCCGGGATGGCGGGCGTCGAGCGCCGCGACGAGGTCCGCAACGGTGCCGGCGCCGTCGATCGCCACGAGCGCCGCGGCGCCGGGGAACAGAGTGACGAGCAGCGGCGACAGGCGGACCAGGGCCGGAGGCGCCGTGCCGGTGCCGCCAGCCGGTTCGCCGCCCCGTTCGCCGCCCCGTTCGCCGATCGGAGGGCCGTCCTCCGTCATGCCGCGATCACCATGGTCTCGACCGAGGCGATCACCGGCAGGTTCTCGGCGATCCGCGACCAGCTTGCGCCCTCGTCGAGGCTCGCATAGAGCGATCCCGAATTGGTCCCGAAATAGAGACCGGGCCGGTCGTGCCGGTCGGTCGCCATGGCCTGGCGCAACACGTTGAAATAGGCGCCCTCCTGCGGCAGGCCGGTGCGGCCGTCGGCCCAGGTCCGGCCGGCATCGGCGCTGCGCCAGACCGCCGCGCGCGCGTCGGGCATGAAGCGGCCGGCGATGTCGCCGTTGAGCGGGATCAGGAACACCCGGTCCGGATCGCTCGGATGGGCGGCGGCCGGAAAGCCGAAGCTCGACGGCAGGCCCTGTTCGATCGACACCCAGTTCTCGCCGCCGTCGTCCGACCGGTACATGCCGCAATGGTTCTGCTGGTAGAGCCGGTCCGGCCGGCCCGCCGCCATGACGATCGAATGGACGCACTGCCCGGTCTCGGGGTAGCGCTGGTCCTCCGGCATGTAGTCGCAGCGCACGCCGCGATTGCGCGGCGTGAAGCTGATCCCCCCGTCGCGCGTCTCGAACACGCCCGCCGACGAGATGGCGACCCAGTAGCGCTCCGGATCGTCGGGATGCAACAGCACGTGATGCAGGATCAGGCCGCCGCCGCCCGGCATCCAATAGGGGCGGGAGGGATGCTCGCTGAGACCCTTCACCTCCGCGAAGCTCTCGCCGCCGTCGGCGCTGGCGAAGACCCCGGCCGGCTCGACGCCGGCATAGACCCGGCCATGGCCGACGGCGAGGCTCCAGGCCGATTTCACCGGTGTCGAACCTTCCGGATAGGCGAGGCCGCGGCTCGAATGGCTCCAGCTGCGGCCGAGATCGGACGATTTCCAGATCGCCGGCCCGAACCATTCGTTGCCGCCGGCCGCCCAGATGGTGCCGGTCTCGGCATCGCCGAGGACGTGGTTGATCGGCCACATCTCGCAGAACGGCCCGCGCACCGTCCAATCCCGACGCTCGGCATCGGATTCGAGCAGGAAGGCGCCCTTCCGGGTGCCGAGCAGCAGCAGCGTTTTCGTTGCCATGACGCCCTCCCTCATGGGTTCGCGATGATGATCCAGCCGACGCCGAATTTGTCGGCGACCATGCCGAAGCGCGGCGAGAAGAAGGTCCGCCCGATCGGCATCCGGACCTCGCCGTCCGCCGCCAGGGCCTCGAACAGGCGGTCGGCCTCCGCGGGCGTGTCGACCATGATGGTCAGCGAGAAGCCGTCGAAGCCGCCCTGGCGGCCGCTGCACATGCCGTCGGAGACCATCACGTCGGTCGATCCGATCCGGATGCGCCCGTGCATCACCCTGTCCTCGGTGCCGGGCGGCATCACGCCGGGCGGCGGCGGATCGGGCGCCTCGCGGAAGCGCATCAGATCGAGCCGTTCGGCTCCGAGCTTCGCCTCGTAATAGGCGATTGCCTCCTCGCAGCGGCCTTCGAAGAAGAGATAGGGGGCAACCTGCATCGTCGTTCCTCCATGGGGTACGGTCGGTTGGGGACCGGGTTCTGATTTCGGGATCGGCTCGGCGTCACGCAGCGCCGCGGGCGAGCCGCTCGGCGAGAGCGGCGAGGCGGTCCGCACTGCGGCCCCAGCCGTCGTCGAAGCCCATCGCGGCATGCTCGTCGCGCCTGGCCGCGCTCCAATGGCGGCCGCGCGCGGTGTAGCGGGTGCGCCCGTCGCCCAGATCGTCGAGCGTCGTGATCGAGACCGTGAACGGATCGGGCTTCGGCACCCAGCCGGCCCGGAAGGCATCGGTGAACACGATCCGCTCCGGCGCGGTCACTTCCAGGAACACGCCCTCGAAGGGATATTCCTGCCCGTCCGGCAGGCGCGAGACGACGTGGAAGCGGCCGCCGGGCCGCAGGTCCATCTCGACCGCCGGAACCGTCATGCCGCCCGGCCCCCACCACTCCTCGATCCGCGCCGGATCGGTCCAGAGCCGGAAGATCAGGTCGCGCGGCGCGGCGATCTCGCGCGTCACGCTGAGCTCGAAGCCGTTGGGGTCGGGCAGGTCCGCTGCGAACAGGCTCATCGATGTCTCCGATCCGATTGCGCCCCTAGTGGTTTGATCGAGACGGATGGTACCCATCCGTCTCGTGAATCCAAACCACTAACTCTTTGACGACGTGGTCAATTCAATCTGACATTTGCGGGACGCAAATGTCAGATTTTGACCACTAGGACGTCGGCCGGCGGACGGTCCCGACAGGGGAGGCAGGTTATTTTTCCGGATGCGCCGCTTCGGCCATCAGCTGGTCGAGCTTCGAACGGATATGGGCGGCCTCGTTGGCGTTTCGGGCCAGTGCAATGGCACGGCCGAAGGCGGTTTGTGCTTCGGCGCTGCGACCGAGCTCCATCAGGAAGGTACCGCGGGTACCGTGGAAGTAGAAATAGCCGCCGAGTTCGCTTTCCAGCGGGGCGATCAGCTCCAGGGCGGCGGCCGGGCCGCGGCAGCGCGCCACCGCAACGGCGCGGTTCAGGCGGACGACCGGCGACGGCTCGAACCGTTCGAGTGCGCCGTAGAGAAGCTCGATCTCGGCCCAGTCGGTCGCCTCGACCGAGGGGGCGCGGGCATGCAGGGCCGCGATGGCGGCCTGGATCTGGTAGGGGCCGGGGCGGCGATGGCGCAGCGCCTTGTCGAGCAGCGCCAGCCCTTCGGCGATCAGGCTGCGGTTCCAGCGGCTGCGGTCCTGCGCGTCGAGCGGGATCGGCCGGCCGTCGGCATCGGCGCGCGCCGCCGCGCGGGCATGGCCGAGCATCATGACGGCGGCGAGGCCCATGATCTCCGGCTCCGAGGGGAACAGGCGGATCAGGAGACGGATCAGCCGGATCGCCTCCTCGGCGAGAACCCGGCCCTCGGGCTCGGCGGCGGTCGTATAGCCCTCGTTGTAGAGCAGGTAGAGCATCGCCGCGACGGCGGCCAGCCGCTCCGTACGCTCGATCGCGCTCGGCGCCTCGAAGGCGACGCCCGAGCGGGCGATGCGCCCCTTGGCGCGCGTGATGCGCTGCTCCATGGCGCTCTCGCCGACCAGGAAGGCGCGGGCGATCTGGCGCACCGAAAGTCCGGACACGACGCGCAGCGCCAGCGCGACCTGGTGTTCGGCCGGCAGGTCCGGATGGCAGCAGACGAACAGCAGGCGCAGGATGTCGTCGCGATAGTCGGCCTCGTCGATCTGCCGCACCACGGCGGCCTCGGCATCGTCGAGATCGGACAGTTGATCCTCGTCCGGCAGGCTGGCCAGGCGGCGCGATCGGCGCAGGGCGTCGACGGCGACATTGCGTCCGACGAAGATCAGCCAGGCGGTCGGATCGCGCGGCGCCCCTTTCTCCGGCCAGGTCTTGAGCGCGCGCAGGCAGGCCTCCTGGAAGGCCTCCTCGGCGAGATCGAGGTCGCGGAAATGCCGCAGCAAGGCGGCGATCGCCTTGGGCCGCGCCGCCGTCAGCGCGCTTTCGACCGGGTCCGGGCGGGTCACGGCGCGACGGCTCCGGGCCTGAAGATCGAGATCGGCCGGATCTCGTAGGCGCCGCCCGGATTGGCGCGGGCGAGGTCGCGGGCGACCGTGAGGGCGCCGTCGAGATCGTCGCAGTCGACGACATAGAAGCCGAGCAGCTGCTCCTTGGTTTCGGCGAAGGGGCCGTCCAGGACCAGCGGCGGATCGCTGTCCTTGCGCAGCGTGGTGGCCGAGGTGGTCGGCAGCAGGCGGACGACCGGGCCGAGCCGGCCGTCGCGGGCCAGCTGCTCGTGCACCACGGCCAGCCGGCCGAGGACCGCGTCGTCCTCCTCCTGGCTCCAGCTGCAGACGACCTGTTCGGAATGGTAGCAGAGAATGGCGTAGTACATGTCGCGTTCACCTCCACGCTGCGGCCCATGCCGAGGACGGATGGACCCTGCGCCGGCCGACAGGTCCGGCAAAAAGCCGGCGGCGCCTGTCGAACGGCCCTGATTTCATTCTCGGTTAACGAAATCATTCGGGAAAACACCGAAAACCCGAACAAGGAAGGTTTCGTTAGTCACCTTGGACCATGCTGCGCTACGGACGCGCAACGCGTTTCGCCTCCCATTGGCGTGGAACGTAGACGGGACATCAGCGGGATCGCGAAGGCCATGTCGGCGGAGAACAGGAAATACCCGCGACGCCGGGTATTGAAGAGCGGGGTGGTGATCTTCAACAATCGCCACTCGACGATGGATTGCACCGTCCGGAATCTCTCCGAGGGCGGCGCGCTGCTCGTCTTCGCCCGGCCGCCGACGCTTCCCGAGCGGTTCTCCCTGCGCTTCGAGGACGGCAGCGAATTCCCGTGCCGCAAGGCGTGGCAATCCGCCATGTCGATCGGCGTCGCCTTCCTGACCGTCGAGGCCGCGCCCGCCGTCCCCCCGTCGGCCCCGGCTGCTCCGCCGGCCCAGGCTGCCCCGCCGGCTCCGGCGGCAGAGCCCAAGCCGGAGTCGGTCGAGGTCAGGATCGGCGGGACGGTGGTCTATGCGACCGGGTCGGACGGCGGTGCTGCCCCGGCCCTCGACGCGGAGCGCAAGGCTCAGGTCCTGAAGGCGCTCGCCGACGCGATCGCCCAGATCGGCGCGACCTGATCCCCCCGGGGCTGCGATCGCCGATCCGGGCGCGGACCGCGATGTCGAACGTCGCGCTGCGACGGATGTTCAGACGGATGTTCACCGGGCAGCCGGCAAGGTGACGTCGAATTCGTTCGAATTGATTCGAATTCCGCAAGGGACCCGCAACGCGCTCCTGGCAGGCTCACGCTGGGTCAAGGAGTCCCGTCCCATGTCGCTCGCCGCGATCTCGATCGCCCTGTCCGGTGCCAACGCGGCCGTCCGCCGCCTGGAAAACTCGGCCGCCAACGTCGCCAACGTGTCGACGACCGGTACCGTCCCGGACGGCACCGGCGCCTCGACGGCCTATCAGCCGATGGTGGTCAGCCAGCAGTCGGTCCCGGGCGGCGGCGTGACCACGACCCTGGTGCCGCAGCGGCCCGGCTTCACGCTGCGCTACGATCCGACATCGCCGGACGCCGATCCGCGCGGCATGGTCGGGGCCCCGGACATCGATCTGGCCGGCGAGGCGGTCACGCAATTGACCGCCCGGTTGGACTACCGGGCGGCCCTGAAGGTGATGCAGGTGGCCGACGAGATGCTGCAGAGTACGCTCGACCTTACGTCGTAGAGAAACCTGCCGTCATCCCTGCCGGTGGAGCCTCAGTACCAGGGGCAGACCAGCTTGTTCTTCCAGACCGGTCCCCAGGGCGTGTGGATCAGCTTCGGCTTGTAGAAGCAGCCGCCGTAGCCGCCACCGTAGCCGCCGCCCCACTGGCCGTGATGATGATTGTGGCCGAACTTCACCACGACCCCGCCATGGTGATGCTTGTGGCCGGCCTGGGCCGAGGCGGTGGTGGCGACGGTGCCGCCGGCGATCGTGGCGGTGGCGACGAGGGCCAGGAGGGTCTTGCGCAGGATGGTCATGGGCGTCTCTCTCTCGTTTGAAAGGTCGGGATCGACCGTATGACGAGAAGCTGACATGGATGCCCTGAACCCGGCTTGAGCCGCCCGTTCATCGGGCCGGCAGAAACGTTGCGTACTGCCGGCCTTCCGTGTTCGTTCGCCTTCAATTCTCACAAATTCAAATAATGGAATTCGACGGGACAAAAGGGGGCGGTGCCCCGTCCGCGGCGCTCACTTCAGGCTCGGGAAGTTGAACTCCGCGCCGGACCGGATGCCGGTCGGCCAGCGCGAGGTGACGGTCTTCAGGCGCGTGTAGAAGCGCACGCCCTCCATGCCGTAGATCGAATGGTCGCCGAACAGCGAGCGCTTCCAGCCGCCGAAGGAATGGTAGGCGACCGGCACCGGGATCGGCACGTTGACGCCGACCATGCCGACCTCGATCTGGTCGGCGAAGGCCCGGGCGGCATCGCCGTCGCGGGTGAAGATGGCGGTGCCGTTGCCGTATTCGTGAGCCTGGATCAGCCCGACCGCCTCGTCGAAGGAACCGGCGCGGACGACCGACAGGACCGGACCGAAGATCTCCTCGCGGTAGATGGTCATGTCCGGGCGGACGCGGTCGAACAACGTGCCGCCGACGAAATAGCCGTTCTCGTAGCCCTGCAGGCGGAAGCCGCGGCCGTCGACGACCAGGTCGGCGCCCTCGGCGACGCCCTTGTCGATATAGCTGAGCACCTTGCGCTGGTGCAGTTCGGTGACCAGCGGGCCCATCTCGGCCTCCGGATCGCTGGCCGGGCCGATCTTGAGCGCCCGGACGCGCGGCGCGAGCGCCTCGATCAGGGCATCGGCGGTGCGCTCGCCGACCGGCACTGCGACCGAGACGGCCATGCAGCGCTCGCCGGCCGAGCCGTAGCCGGCGCCCATCAGCGCGTCGGCGGCCTTGTCGATATCGGCATCCGGCAGGATGACCATGTGATTCTTGGCGCCGCCAAGCGCCTGCACGCGCTTGCCCTTCGCGGTGCCGCGCGCATAGACATATTCGGCGATCGGGGTCGAGCCGACGAAGCTGACCGCCTTCACGTCCGGATGGTCGAGCAGCGCGTCGACCGCCTCCTTGTCGCCGTGGATGACATTGAGCACGCCCTCGGGGAAGCCGGCCTCGCGGAACAGGTCCCAGACCAGCATCGGGGCGGACGGGTCGCGCTCGGACGGCTTCAGCACGAAGGTGTTCCCGCAGGCGATCGCGATCGGATACATCCAGAGCGGCACCATGGCCGGGAAGTTGAACGGCGTGATGCCGGCGACGACGCCGAGCGGCGCGCGATCCGACCAGCTGTCGACATCCGGGCCGACATTGCGGCTGTACTCTCCCTTCAGAAGATGCGGGATGCCGCAGGCGAAATCGACCACCTCGATGCCGCGCGCGACCTCGCCGAGCGCGTCCGCATGGGTCTTGCCGTGCTCCTTCGAGATGGCCCGGGCGATGTCGGCGACATGCCGGTCGAGCAATTCCTTGAACTTGAACATGTGCCGGACGCGCTTCAGCGGCGGCGTGCGGCCCCAGTCCGGCGCGGCGGCCTTGGCGGCCGCGACCGCGGCGTCGACCTCCTCGCGTGTCGAGAGCGGCAGGATGCCGGTCTGCTCGCCGGTCGCCGGATCGTAGACCGGCGCCGTGCGGGCGGATGCGGAGGTGACGCGGCCGGCGCCGATCGCATTCTGCAGGGTTTGCATGGTCGTTTCCCGAAAGGACGTTTCTTGTGGAGAGGGCGGCGGCCAGAGCGGCGGTGTCTGTGCCGCCACCCTTGAGCAATCCGACGATCGATGGGCCCGGACCCATGCGCGGCCGAACTCATCCGACCCCGCTCATCCGATCCTGCCTATGCGACCCCGTTCACTCGGCCGGCTCAAGCACGGCCGGCCCGCGCGGGTTCTGGGCCATCGGATTGTTGGGATGTTCGAGCCAGGTGCGGTGGCCGCCGACCGGCAATCCGGTGCGCTTGTCGATCGCGCCGGCCTGGAGCGGTTCCATCGTGATGCACTGGTCGACCGGGCAGACGACGGCGCACAGATTGCAGCCGACGCATTCCTCTTCCATCACCTCGAAATGCCGCTGGCCGTCCTTCTCCTTCATGATCGCCTGATGCGAGGTATCCTCGCAGGCGATATGGCAGCGACCGCACTGGATGCACAGATCCTGGTCGATCTTCGCCTTGACCGCGTAGTCGAGATTGAGATGCTGCCAGTCGGTCAGCTTCGGCACCGCCGCGCCGACGAAGTCGTCGGCCGACGCATAGCCCTTCGCATCCATCCAGTCGGACAGGCCGGTGATCATCTCCTGGACGATCTTGAAGCCGTAGGTCATGGCGGCGGTGCAGACCTGCACGGTGCCGGCGCCGAGCGTCATGAACTCGGCCGCGTCCTTCCAGGTCTCGATGCCGCCGATGGCCGAGATGGGCAGCCCGTGGGTCTCCGGATTGCGGGCGATCTCGCTGACCATGTTCATGGCGATCGGCTTCACCGCCGGGCCGCAATAGCCGCCGTGGGTGGCCATGCCGTCGGTCGACGGCCAGGGCGTCAGGGTGTCGAGATCGACGCCCATCACCGAGTTGATGGTGTTGATCAGCGACACCGCATCCGCGCCGCCGCGCTTGGCGGCTTCGGCCGGCTTGCGGATGTCGGAAATGTTCGGCGTCAGCTTGACGATCACCGGCATCCGGCTGTGCTGCTTGCACCAGCGCGTGACCATCTCGACATATTCGGGCACCTGCCCGACGGCCGCGCCCATGCCGCGCTCCGACATGCCGTGCGGGCAGCCGAAATTGAGCTCGATGCCGTCGGCCTCGGTTTCCTCGACCCGCTTCAGGATCGCCTTCCAGCTCTCCTCCGTGCACGGGACCATCAGCGAGACGATCAGCGCGCGATCCGGCCAGTCGCGCTTGACCTCCTTGATTTCGCGCAGGTTCACCTCGAGCGGCCGGTCGGTGATCAGCTCGATGTTGTTGAAGCCGAAGACGCGCCGGTCCTGCGAATGGATCGCGCCGTAGCGCGGACCCGAGACGTTGACGATCGGCGGGCCGTCCTCGCCGAGCGTCTTCCAGACGACGCCGCCCCAGCCGGCCTTGTAGGCGCGGACCACGTTATAGGCCTTGTCGGTCGGCGGCGCGGAGGCGAGCCAGAACGGATTGGGCGACTTGACGCCGCAGAAGCGGACACTGAGATCAGCCATGGTCTCCTCCCTCGCTCACGCCACGCGCGCCATGCCGGCCTTGAGCGCCCGATCGATCGAAATCGCCGCCTGCTTGCCGTCTTCCACCGCCGCCACCGTCAGATCCTCGCCGCCGGCGACGCAATCGCCGCCCGCCCAGACCGCGCCGAGGGACGTGCGCCGCTCCGCATCGACCTTGATCCGGCCGCCCTCCATGGCGATCAGGCCGGCGCCGAGATCGCCGGCCAGGAAGGTCTGGCCGATGGCCCGGAACAGCTGGTCGCAGGCGATCTCCAGGCTCTCGCCGGTGCCGACGAGCCGGCCGTCGCGCTCTTCCACATAGTCGAAGGCGATGCCGGCGAGCCGGCCGTCGGTCGCCATGAGCCGGGCGGGCCGCAGCCAGTGCCGGATCAGCACGCCGTCGGTCTGGGCGACCATCTGCTCGTAGTCGCTGGCGTTCATCTGCTCCGGCCCGCGCCGGTAGACGATGGTCACCTCCTCGGCGCCCAGACGCTTGGCCTGCGAGGCGATGTCGATCGCCGTCATGCCGCCGCCGATCACCACCACCCGGCGGCCGATCGGCAGGGTCGCGAGGTTGTCGGTCTGGCGCAGCTCAGCGATGGTGGCGACCGCGTCCTCGACGCCGGCGAGGTCGTCGCCGAGGCCGAGCGCGTTGACGCCGCCGAGGCCGAGGCCGAGAAACACGGCGTCGAAGCGGTCGGTCAGTTCGGCCAGCGTGAAGTCGCGGCCGAGCCGCTTGCCGGTCTCCACCGTGATGCCGCCGACGCCGAGGATGTAGTCGACCTCGGCCGCCGCGAAGCCGCCGGTCGCCTTGTAGGCGGCGATGCCATATTCGTTGAGCCCGCCGGCCTTGTCGCGCGCCTCGTAGACGGTGACCTCATGGCCGAGCACGGCCAGCCGGTGCGCGCAGGCGAGCCCGGCCGGGCCGGCCCCGACGACCGCGACATGCCGGCCGGTCGGAGCGCCGCGGCGGAACAGCTGCCGGCCGGTCGCAAACAGACTGTCGGTGGCGAAGCGCTGCAGGAGGCCGATTTCGACCGGCTTGCCCTCGGCCGCCTCGCGCACGCAGGCCTCCTCGCACAAGGTCTCGGTCGGGCAGACCCGGGCGCACATGCCGCCCATGATGTTGGAGTCCAGAATGGTCCGCGCCGCGCCGAGCGGATTGCCGGTGGCGATCTGGCGCACGAACAGGGGGATGTCGATCGAGGTCGGACAGGCGGTGACGCAGGGCGCCTCGTAGCAGAACAGGCAGCGCTCCGCCGCCACCCGCGCCTCGAACCGGTCGAGGGGGTGGTGCAGATCGGCGAAATTCTCCGCCAGCTCCTCGGGCGTCAGGCGCCCGCTCCTGATGTCCGGCAATGCGCTCATCCGAGGTCCTCCCACCGCCCGAGGGCCGTTTTGGCGGTCTTCGACCGCTCTGGCGGTCTGCAACCGCTCCGCCGCAATTGGAACGCTTCCAGTTCCAAGATTTGACCATCTGATCAAACGTCGGAAAGGGTGTCAATCGGGACCCTGCACAGACAAGCGGCAAGCCGCTGCATTGTGCAGTGCGGTATGCCCGATCGCGCCGGATCTCGCCCGGGAAGCGCCGCAAGACGACTGGCGCCGACCCTCCCTCTCGCGGTATGGGCGTCGGAACGATCCGGCACATGGGGCGACCCTGCGGCCGAAACCCCCGGGGCGCCGTCTCTCGGATCCGACACGCTCCTGACATCTCCTGACAGTCCGTTCGCCTAAACCGCTCCCGTTGCACCAACACCGGGAGCGCCGTCATGGCCGAATTCAGCTTCGTCATCCTCTATGTCGACAACCCGCCCGCCAGCGCCGACTTCTATGCGGACCTGCTCGGCCGGCCGCCGGTCGAGGTCTCGCCGACCTTTGCCATGCTGCCGTTGCGCGAGGGCGTGATGCTCGGCCTGTGGTCGCGCCACACGGTCGCGCCGGCGGCCGCGGCGGCAGGCGGCGGGACCGAGATCGCGCTGGCGGTCGAATCCTTCGACGTGGTCGATGCGCTGCATGCCGATTGGAGCGGGCGTGGGCTTGCCATCGCGCAGGCGCCGACCGTGATGGATTTCGGCCGCACCTTCGTCGCCCTCGATCCGGACGGCCACCGCCTGCGGGTGATGGCGATGGGTGAGGCATGAGCCGGGCCTTCGTCGCGGTCGCCTCGGCCGAGCATGTCCGGCGCGGCCGGGCCGACGGCTTCATGCAGGTCTGCCACGGCAAGAGCGGTCCGCTGCGGCGGATCGATCCGGGCGACCGGGTCGTCTACTATTCGCCGACCGAGACCTTCGGCGGCCGCGACCGCCTGCAGGCCTTCACGGCGATCGGACGGATCGTGCCGGCCGCCCCCTACCGCTTCGACATGGGCGGCGGCTTCGTGCCGTTCCGGCGCGATGTTGCCTGGTGGCCGGCGCGGGAGACGCCGATCCGGCCGCTTCTGCCGCGTCTCGCCTTCGCGGCGGACGGCAACTGGGGCTACCGCCTGCGCTTCGGACTGTTCGAGATCGGCGAGGGCGACATGGACGTGATTGCCGAGGCGATGATGGCCGCCGAGCCGGTCGCGACGGCCCTCTCGGCCTGAGGCGGTTGCGACCCGCCGGGGCTTCATCCTGCGAGGCGCGTCCCGCCTTGCGGGGATGCGAGGCCGAGCACCCGCACCGGGTGGGGTGGTGCCCGGCCTAAAAGGACCGGGCTTTCTGGTGGCCGGCCGCGTCGGACCAGGTGGCCAGGGGGCCGGGGCGGCTCAACAGGTAGCCCTGGCCGAGCTCGATCCCCATCCGCCGCAGGGTGGCGAATTCGGCCTCGGTCTCGATGCCCTCGGCGACGATGGCGATGCCGGACCGCCGGCAATAGAGCGTGAGAGCGTCGGCGAGCGCCTGCCGGTCGGCATCCCGGTCGATGTCGCGGACGAGGCTGAGGTCGAGCTTGATGATGTCCGGGCGGAGCAGAAGGATGTGGCGCAGGCTCGAATAGCCGGCGCCGGCATCGTCGATCGCAACCCGGAGCCCGCGGGCGCGCAGGCCGTCCAGCACCTGGTTGAGGCGCGGGTAGTCGAAGACCTGCTCGTGTTCGGTGATCTCCACGACGATGCGTCCGAGATCGATCCCGTCCAGGATGGGGGCGAGATCGCGCGCCAGCAAGGCGCGCGGCGACATGTTGAGCGATGCGGTGATCGGGGCCGGCCAGGCCTTCAGCCGGGCGACCGAGGATTCCAGGGCGGCGAATTCCAGTTCGAGCCCGCAACCGACCGCGACGGCATCCTGAAACCACTCCACGACCGGCTTGAAGGGCGCCTTGGGAAACCGGGTCAGACATTCGAAGGCGGCGATCGAACGGTCTTCCAGGCGATGGATCGGCTGGAAGACCGTGTCGAGCCCGCCCTCGGCGATCACGGCCTGGATGGCATCCGCCTTCGCCCGAAGGCTTCGGGTCGTGGCGATCTGATCGTCGATCTGGCTCGCGACCAGATCGGCGATGGTCGAGAAGAAGGCCAGGTCGCGTTCGTTCAGGGACGGTCGCGGTTCGAAGGAGAAGCAGCAGAAGGTGCCGTAGACGGTGCCGTCCCGCAGCCGGATCGGCACGCTCAGATGGGACCCGATCGGAATCGTGCCGGTTTCCGGGATCGCCAGCGCGGCCGGTTCGTCGTGGGTGTCGACGATCAGCGTGGGCAACCGGCCCTGGACGACCTTCAGGCAGTAGCCCTGCTCCAGGGAGAGGCTCTGCCCGACCTTGAGCGGCAGCGAGACGGTATCGGTGTCGACATAGCGGAAGACGCGGTTGGGACCGATGAATTCGGTCAGAAAGCCGACATTCATGCCGAGATGGCAGCGGATCGCATGGAGGACGCGCTGAATGCCGTCGCGGGCCCGGGCCGGATCAACGGCCGCCAGAATGCCGTCGGTGAGGGTCGGCGATTCGTCGCCGGGCAGATCGGTTTCGATCATGGCTTCGCTCTGAGCGGGAACCGGTGCGAATCGCAGCAATTCCCATCTCCGGCTCAGGCTAGCGCCGACGCCTTAAATTTCAATCTCCAGAATATGTCGAACGCATCTCTCGCGTCGCAGCATGAACCGCGCGTCACTGCGGACCCGCCATCTTCCGGTCGAGCGCGCGCAAGTCGGTCTTGAGGATCTTGCCGTAGTTGTTCTTCGGCAGGGCCTCGACGAAGACATAGTGCTTCGGCCGTTTGAAGCGGGCGATGTGGTCGAGGCAGAGCGCGTCGAGCGCTTCCGGGGTCGCCGCGCCGACCGCATAGGCGACGACGATCTCGCCCCATTCGGGATCGGCGCGGCCGATCACCGAGACTTCGGTCAGACCCGGATGGCGCAGCAGCACCTCCTCGACCTCGCGCGGATAGATGTTGCTGCCGCCCGAGATGATCACGTCCTTGGAGCGGTCCTTCAGCGTCAGGAGGCCGTCCGCCGCGAAGGCGCCCTGGTCGCCGGTATGCAGCCAGCCGCCGGCGAGCGTCCTCATCGACGCGTCCGGATTGTCCCAGTAGCCGGACATCACGGTCGGGCCGCGCACCAGCACCTCGCCGGTCTCGCCCACGGGCAGCGGAACATCGCCCGCATCGGCGACGCGGACCTCGACGATGCCGAAGGGTTGCCCGACGCTCGCCAGCCGCGCCAGCCAGTCCGGATGATCCCGGTCGGCGACCATGTCGCGGCGAAGCGTCGAGATGGTCATCGGCGTCTCGCCCTGGCCGTAGATCTGGGCCAGGCACGGCCCGAGCGCGTCGAGCGCCTCGACGGCGTCGGCGGCATACATCGGCCCGCCGCCATAGACGACGGTCCTGAGCGCGGTCGGGTCGCCGGAGCCGAGCCCGCCGACCATGCGCTTGACCATGGTCGGGGCCGCGAACAGCGAGACGCGGCGCCAATGGGCGGCGAGCGCGTAGAGTTCGTCGGGCTCGAACCCGCCGGATTCGGGGACCACGTTGACGGCGCGCCGCACGACATGGGCCATCATGTAGAGGCCGGAGCCGTGGCTCATCGGCGCGGCGTGGAGCAGGCGGTCGCCCGGCGCGGTCGGATCGACCTCGGCCAGATAGGCATGCGTCATGGCCGAGAGGTTGCCGTGCGACAGCATCGCACCCTTCGGCCGGCCGGTGGTGCCGCTGGTATAGAAGAGCCAGGCGAGCGCATCGTCGGCCCGTTCGACGAGGTCGAGCGGTTCGGAAGCGCCAAGGCGGGCATGCAGGGCGCCGCCGAGCGGGACGAGATGCTTCAGCCCGGCCGGGGCCGTCGCGGCGACCGCGGTTTCCAGCCCCTCGGACACGAAGGCGACCGCCGCGCCGGAATTCTCCAGCGCATAGGCGAATTCGTGCGGGTGCAGCTTGGCATTGACCGGGACGGCGGCCGCGCCGGCCCACCAGACGGCATGCAGGGCGGCGACATAGTCGGGCTCGTTCTTGGCGATGATCGCGACGCGGTCGCCCGGGCGGACGCCGAGCCCGGCAAGGCCGCCGGCCAGCCGCGCCGTCGCCTCGGCCAGTTGCCCGTAGGTCGCGACCACGCGCGTGCCGTGACCGACAGCCGGCAGCGACGGATCGGAGCGTCCCGCGCCGGCGAGCCATCCCGCAATGTTCATGGCCCGAGCCCTCCCGTGGCTGTTCAGTAGTATTCCGGCCGCGCCGGGGTGAAGACGTCGAAATTCAAGACCGGCTCGTCGCCGACCACCTCGCCCCAGTGGACGACGTTGGGCGGAATGACCAGGAGCCCGCCCGGGCCGACCAGATGCTCCTCGTCGCCGACGAAGAAGCGGATCGTGCCCGCCAGGATATAGGCGATCTGCTCGTTGGGATGGGAATGCGGTTTCGGCTCGTGGCCGGGCATCAGCCGGTGCAGCGTGACGGTGGCGCCGTCGCCGCCGAAGGCCTTGCGGTCGACCCCGGGGCGGACCGGGGTCCAGGGGATGGCGTTCCAATCGATCGAGCGGGCCGGCATGGGTGTCTCCAACGGTGCGGGGGTCACTTGGCGGCGCCGAAGATACCGGCGGGCCGCACGAACAGGAACAGGAGCAGGACCGACAGGGCGGCGGCGCTCTTCAGGCCGGCGCCGAGCCACAGGATCGCGATCGACTGCACGAGGCCGAGCGCGAGCCCGCCGACGAAGGCGCCGAAGGGCCGGCCGAAGCCGCCGATGATCGCGGCGATGAAACCCGAGATGGCGAAGGGCACGCCGACATTGAAGGCGGTGTACTGGGTCGGCGTCAGCAGGATGCCGGCGACCGCTCCGAGCCCCGCCGACAGCGCGAAGGCGAGCGCCAGCATGGTCGAGACCGGGATCGCCTGCAGGAGGGCGGCCTCGCGGTCGATCGCGCAGGCCCGCATCGCCTTGCCGGTCAGCGTCACCTTGAAGAACAGCGCGAGCGCCCCGACGATCGCCAGCGAACCGGCGATGATGAACAGCGACTGGTAGTTGATCGCGACGCGCCCGAGCATGATCGGCGGCCAGTCGAGGAACACCGGCAGCGTCTTGGGCTGGTCGTCGACGAGCAGGAAGGTCACCCGCTCGATGACGATCTGGGCCGCCAGCGTGGCCAGGATCATCACGAAGACCGGCGCCTTGCGCATCCAAAGCGGCCGCACGACCAGCCGTTCGAGCACCACGCCGACCGCCGCGACCGCGACCACGGCGACGAACGCGGCGAGCGCATAGGGCACGTGGTAGCGCACCAGCAGGACATGGGTGATCATGCCGCCGAGCATCACGAAGGCGCCCTGGGCGAAATTGACGATGCCGCTGGCATTGTAGATGACGCAGAAGCCGATGCCGATCAGCCCGTAGACGCAGCCGATGCCGAGGCCGGAGACGAGGCTTTGCAGGACGAGGTCCGCTTGGGTCACCGCTCTCTCCTCAGCCCAGATAGGCGGCGATGACCGCCGGATTGGCCTTGACCTCGGCCGGAGCGCCCTGGGCGATCTTGCGGCCGAAATCGATGACGACCACGTCGTCGGCGGTGTTCATGACCAGCGTCATGTCGTGCTCGATCAACAGGACCGATGTCCCGGAGGCGGCGATCTTGCGGATCACGTCGGAGAGCCGGGCGCTTTCCTCGGCGTTGAGGCCGGCGGCCGGTTCGTCGAGCAGCAGCAGCTTCGGTTCGGCGGCGAGCGCGCGGGCGACCTCAAGCAGCCGCTGGCGGCCGTAGCTGAGCGTCGCGGCCTTGCGGTCGGCGACCGCGCCGAGCCCGACCAGGTCGAGCAGTTCGCGCGAGCGGGCGGCGATGCCGGCCTCCATGCGCCGGATCGACGGCGGCCGGAACACCGCCGACAGGAAGCCGCCGCGGGTCTTCAGATGGGTGCCGACGGCGACATTCTCGGCGGCGGTCAGATCGGCGAACAGCTTGACCAGCTGGAAGGTGCGCACCAGCCCGCGCGCCGCCTTGGCCTCGGGCGGCAGACGGGTCACGTCCTCGCCCTCGAACACGACCCGGCCGGCCGTCGGCGGCTGCGCGCCGGAAATCAGGTTGAAAAGGGTGGTCTTGCCGGCCCCGTTCGGGCCGATGATCGCGGTGACGCCGCGATCGGGCACGACGAAGCTGACATCGTCCACGGCGGTCAGGCCGCCATAGCGCTTGGTCGCGCCCTCGACGCTGAGACGGACGGTCATGACGCCTTCCTTCCGGCGGCCAGGTCGATCAGGCCGGCCATGCCGCGCGGGGCATAGATGAGGAGCAGGATCAGCGCCGCGCCGTAGCCGAGATCCTGGTAGTCGCGGAAGCCGCGGAAGGTCTCCGGCAGCAGCGAGATGACCAGGGCGCCGATGATCGGCCCGACCACGGTGCCGAGCCCGCCGACATAGAGCATCGTGAAGGCCAGGATGACCATGTGCAGCCCGAACACCTCCGGGCTGACATAGCCGACCACATGCACGAACAGCGTGCCGGCGAGCGAGGCGAAGCCGGCGGAGAGCAGGAAGGAGGCGAGCTTGTAGCGGGCCACGTCGATGCCGAGCGCGCGCGCCGCCTCCTCGCTGCCGGCCACCGCCGACAGCGCGCGGCCGAAGCGCGACCGGCGCATGCGGGCGACCACGAAGGCGCCGAGGAGCACGATCGCGGTCAGGACCGCCAGGATCTGGCGGTCGCCGGTCGCCTCGAAGCGGCCGATGCCGAGCGACGGAATGCCGGAAATGCCGAGATAGCCCTGCGTGACGCTCTCCCACTGCACGGCGATCTCGTAGACGATCAGGCCGATCGCCAGCGTCCCCATGGAGAGGTAGTGGCCTTTGAGGCGCAAGGTCGGCCAGCCGATCAGGCCGGCCAGCGCGAGGCTGCCGGCGAGGCCGGCCGCGAAGGCCGCGAGCGGGGGCCATTCGTAGGTCGTCGTCAGGACCGCGGAGGTGTAGCCGCCGATCGCCGCGAAGGCGTTGTGGCCGAACGAGACCTGGGCGGTGAAGCCCATGAAGATGTTCAGCCCGGTCACGAAGACCGCATAGATCAGCGCGAAGGCGACGATGGTGGCGAGATAGCCGCCGAGATAGCCGGCCGCGCCGACCAGGCCGGCGGCGACCAGCCAGGGCAGGGCGCCGAGCACCAGGGCGAGGCCCGAGCGGGCCGGGGTCCCTTCGGCTTCCGAGCCGAGCCCCGGCGGCCCGGCGTCAGGCGAAGTAGTAGCGGGCGAGTTCGTCATGCGACTTCACCTGATCGGGGGAGATCACCGCGACGGTGCGGCCGAGCGAAAGGAGATGGACGCGCACCGCCAGTTCCAGCGCCAATGGCGCCTTCTGCTCGACCAGCACGACCGAGAGGCCGGACTGGTTGAGCCGTCGCAGCGTCTCCAGGATCTCCGCGGTAACGCGCGGCGCGAGGCCGAGCGAGGGTTCGTCGAGCAGCAGCACCTTCGGGTCGGCCATCAGCGCGCGGCCGATGGCGACCATCTGCTGCTCGCCGCCCGACATCGACCCGGCCGTCTGGCCGAGCCGCTCCGAGAGGCGCGGGAACAGCTCGAAGGTGCGCGCGAGCCGCCGCTCGACCTCCCGCCGGTCGCGGACCCGGTAGGCGCCGAGCCGCAGATTCTCGGCGACCGTCATCGGTCCGAAGATGCCGCGGCCCTCCGGGACCAGCACGATGCCGGCCGAGGCGACCGCGACCGGATCGGCCCGCGGCAGCACCACGCCCTCGGAGCGGACCTCGCCGGTATTGGCGACGAGGCCCAGGATGGCGCGCAGGAGCGTCGATTTGCCGGCGCCGTTCGGGCCGAGGATCGCGACGAGTTCGCCGCGATCGACGGTGAGGTCGGTCGCCTCCAGGGCGCGGACATGACCGTAGCGGGCGGTCAGTCCGCGGACCTGGAGCAGCGGCGCGTGCGGGTCGGGTGCCATCACTTCACGATTTTGATCTTGCCGCCGGCAATGGTGGCGATCACGAAGGGGTTCTTGGTGATGCCCTGGTGCTGTTCGGGGCCGAAATCGTAGGTGCCGGTGGTGCCCTGCCAGCCGGTGATGGCCTCGATCGCGTCGCGCACCGCCGGACCGGAGGCCGACTTGCCCTTCTCGATCGCCGCGACCGCGAGCATCACGCCGTCCCAGCCGCGCGAGGCCCAGTTCGGGTCGCGATCGGCGAACTTCGCCCGCCACGGCACCAGGAACTTGCCGATCTCGGTCTTCAGCGCGCCCTCGGGAAGGGTCTCGTAGACCTGCGACGGCGAGGCGACGAAGAAGAACTGTTCGCCGAGCACTTCGGCGACCGGGCGGAACACCGCGAGGTCTTCCAGCGAGGTCAGGAGCAGCATCTTGGAGCCGAGCTGCTTCAGGTTCTTGGCTGCCGTCAGCGTGGTGCCGCCGAGGCCGATCTTCAGGACCGCGCCGGCGCCGGCCGCCTGCATCTTGCCGAGCTGCACGGAGAGATCGGCGTCATCCTGCTTGTAGGCTTCGACCGCGACGACCTCAATGCCGTATTTGGCCGCGACCTTCTCGGCGACGCCCTTCTGCAGCAGCGCGTAGGGGGTCGGGTCGTGCAGCACGCCGACCTTGCGGATGTCGGTCTGCTCCTTCAGATATTCGAAGCGCTTCTCGACCTCGAAGCCGGCCGGCGGCAGGGTCGAGAAGGCCCATTTCACCTGCGCGGGCTGCTGCGGCAGGATCGAGCACAGCATCATCGGGATCTCGGCCTTCACCACCATCGGGGCGGCGGCGAAGTTGCCGGCCGAGACGCAGCCGGAAATGAAGATGTCGACCTGATCGGACGAGATCATCTTGCGGTAGACCGTGACGGCCTCCTGCGGCTCGGAGCGGTTGTCCTCGACCACCACTTCCAGCTTGCGGCCGAGCACGCCGCCGCGCGCATTGACCGCCTCGGCGGCGATCTGGACGCCGTCGCGCCAGGCGCGGTCGACGGTCGCCGCATAGCCGGTCAGGCCGGCCGAGATGCCGATCTTGTAGACGCCGTCGGCGGCCGTCGCCGGGCTCGCAAACCCGGCCGAGAGAAGCAGCGCCGCCAGGGCGGTCTTGATCTGGTCTCTGGTATCCATTGCCGTTTCCTCCGTGGATGTTTTTGGGGATTCTCGATGTCGCGCGGTCGGGGCGGCATTCTGCGGCCGCCCTCGGCCGGTCATGCCTTCGGGCCGAAGCCCGCCAGGGCCTCGGTGCCGAAGCCCATCATGCCTTCGGGCCGAAACCGCCGCCGCCGGGCGTCTCCAGCAGCACCGCGTCGCCCGGATTCATCGACAGTTTGCGCGCCTGGCTGACCGGTTCGCCGTTGATCAGGAAGCGGCCGGGCGCACCGGCCTCGCCGCCGCCGATGCCTTCCGGTCCGTCTTCCATGCGGCTCGGGACGGCATTCAGCAGCCAGGGCTGGTCGGTGTTCATGTGGAAGCCGATCGACTGGCCGTCGCCGCCGCGCATCCGGCCGGCGCCGCCGGAGCCGCGGCGCAGCTCCTTGCGGTCGAACACGATCGGCATCGAGGCTTCCAGGATCTCGACCGGCACGGCCGCGACGCCGGTCGGGTAGCAGGTCGCGCTCGGCCCGGGCTTGCCGGCGCGCGCGCCCATGCCGCCCGAATAGTTGAACATCGACGAGGTGAAGGCGCGCCCGTCCGAGCGCTTGCCCTGGATCTGGATGGTCCAGACCGCGCCCGAGCCCTCGGCCAGCACCCGGTCCGGCATGACCTGGTGCAGCGCCTTCAGGATCGGCATCGGCACATACATGCCGACGACGTGGCGCGCGTTGACCGGCGCCGGATACTCGCAATTGATGATCGAGCCGAGCGGCGCGCGCACTTCGATCGGCGCGAGCGAGCCGGAATTGTTCGGCAGCTCCGGGTTCAGGCAGGAGCGGACCGCGAAGGTCGAATAGGCGTGGGTGTAGTTCAGCACCACGTTGATGCCGGTCGTGGTCTGCATCGAGGAGCCGTCGAAATCGACCACGATATGGCCGGCCTCGGCATCGATGGTGACCGCGGCCTTGAGGGTGATGATCTCGCCGCCCGGCACGTCGAAGCGCGAGACGCCGTGATAGGTGCCGGGCGTCAGCTTGCGGATCGCGGCGCGCGTGGCCTCTTCGGAACGGCGCAGGATCTCGTCCGACAGTCCCTCGATATCGGCGAGGCCGTGCCGTTCGCACAGCGCGACCAGATGTTCCGAGGCCGTCCGTCCGGCCGAGACCTGGGCGGCGAGATCACCAAAGACCGCGTCCGGGGTGCGCACGTTGCGGCGGATGATGTCGTGCAGGACGGCATTCGGCACGCCGCGCTCGTAGAGCTTGAGCGGCGGGATCCAGAGCCCTTCCTCATGCACATCGCGGGCGCCGGCGCCGATGCCGTAGCCGCCGATATCGGTGTGGTGGATGGTCGAGCCGACCCAGCCGATCACCGCCGCGCCGTTGAAGATCGGCGTCAGGGTGGTGATGTCGAAGAAGTGCCCGGCCGACAGCCAGGGATCGTTGGTGATCAGCACGTCGCCCGGCTCGACCTTGCCGGTGAACAGGCCGGCCAGATGTTTGCCGGCAAAGGCGAGCGAGTTGATGTGGCCGGGCGTGCCGGTATTGGCCTGGGCGACCATGCGGCCGCGCTGGTCGAACAGCGCATAGGCGAGGTCGCCGGCCTCGCGCACGATCGGGCTGAAGGCGATGCGCTGCAACGCCTTGGCGCGCTCGGTCACCATGCCGATCAGGTTCGACCAGAGGATTTCGAGCTCGACGGCATCGATGCGGGTGAGATCGCGGGTCATCGGGCGTGTTCCTCAGGCCTTGGTGGCGACGATGCAGCCGACGGGGTCGATGGTGGCGCTCCAGCCCGGCGGGATGGCCGTGGTGGTCTCGCGCTCCTCGATGATCGCCGGGCCTTGGATGGTCTGGCCGACGGCGAGGTCGGCCCGGTTCCAGACGGCGACCGGCTGGTCGTCCTGCCAGGCATGGACCGGGCGGACGCGGCGCGCCTCGCCGGCCGCGGCGGCCGGGCGGCCGGCGGCGTGGAAGCGGATCGGCGGCCCCTCGACGACCACGCGCCAGGTGACGATCTCCATCGGCACATGCGAGGGATTGACGCCGTAGAGGACGCGGTAATCCTCGGCGAAGATCGCCGCGATGGCGGCCACGTCGCGGGTCCGGCGCGGATCCGCGGCGAAGGTCACCGGGACCTCGTTCTGCTGGCCGGAATAGCGCATGTCGGCGCCGATCCGGATGCGCATTTCCGCATCCGTGCAGCCGGCCTCGCGCAGCGCCGCGCGGCCCTCGCGCTCCAGGTCGCCGAGGATGCGCTCGACGCGCGCCCAATCGACCGCATCGAGGCGGACCAGATCGGAGCGGACCAGATCGAGCCGGACCGGCGTGACCAGCGTGCCGAAGGCCGACAGCACGCTCGATTGCGGCGGCACGATCACGGACGAGCTCTGCAGCAGTTCGGCGACCCCGCAGGCATGCAGCGGGCCGGCGCCGCCGAAGGCGAACAGCGGCAGGCCGCGATAGTCGACGCCGCGGTCGGTGGCGTGGCTGCGTGCCGCATTGGCCATCGCCTCGGTGACCACCCGGTAGATGCCGCGCGCGGCCTGCACCGGCGAGGCGCCGAGCGCGCTGCCGAGGCGGGTGAGCGCGGCTTCGGTGGCGGCGCGGTCGAGTTTCATCTCGCCGCCGAGGAAGTTGTCGGCGTCGATCAGGCCGAGCATCAGGTCGGCGTCGGTGACGGTGGCGCCCTGCCCGCCGCGGCCGTAGCAGGCCGGTCCCGGATCGGATCCGGCGCTGTCCGGGCCGACCTTCAGGAGCCCGAGATCGTCGATGCGGGCGATCGAGCCGCCGCCGGCGCCGATCTCGATCAGGTCGATCGACGGCACCGTGACCGGGATGCCGCTGCCTTCCTTGAAGCGATAGCGGCGGTCGACCTCGAACAGGCCGGTGACCAGCGGGGTGCGGTTCTCGATCAGGCAGGCCTTGGCGGTGGTGCCGCCCATGTCGAAGGACATCAGCCGGTCGATGCCGAGGATCTCGGCATAGTGGCAGGCGGCGAGCGCGCCGGCGGCCGGGCCGCTCTCGATCATGCGCACCGGATTGCGCCCGGCCGTCTCCGCGCCGACGACCCCGCCGGAGGAGAGCATGATCAGCGGCGTCTGGCCGATACCCTCCTGGTCGAGGCGGGTGGTTAGCCGCCTCAGATACGGCAGCGAGATCGGCATCGCATAGGCGTTGACGGTGGTCGTCGAGGCGCGCGGATATTCGCGGATCTGCGGCGCCACGTCGGACGAGGTGCAGACGAAGACATCCTGCAGCAGCCGGGTGAGCGCGCCGGCGACCTTGGTCTCGTTGGCCGGATTGGCGAAGGCATTGAGGAAGCAGATCGCGACCGACTGCGCGCCCGACGCGCGGATCGCCGCCGCCAGGGCCTCGATCTCGGCGTCGTCCGGCACGCGCGTCACCGTGCCGTCGGCGAGCGTGCGCTCGGCGAGCCCGAAGGTCAGGTGCTCGGGCACCAGCGGCTCGGGGAATTCGATCTGCGGATCGTACATATCGTAGCGGTGCTCGTTGCGGATCACGAGCACATCGCGGAAGCCCTCGGTGACGACCAGCGCGGTCGGCGGTCCCTTGCGCTCGATCAGCGCATTGGTGACCACCGTGGTGGCGTGCACGACGACGCCGTTCACGTCGCGGGCCTCGATGCCGGCCTTGGCCAGCACCGCATGCACGCCGCCGAAGAAGCCGCGCAGCAGGTCGTCATGGGTGGTCAGCGTCTTGTCGACGGTGAGCGAGCCGTCGGACTTCCTGAGCACGATATCGGTGAAGGTGCCGCCGATATCGACGGCCAGGGAATAGGTCATGGCTTCGCGCTCCAGCCCAGCTGCCGGGAGATGTCCTGTGCGGCGGCGAGGACGGCCCGGATCTGGGCCTCGGTGGGGGGTGAGGGAATGAATTGCGTCGGCCCGGCAATGGCGAGCGAGCCGACCTGCTCGCCGCGATGGTCGAAGACCGGCGCGGCGAGGGCGTTGACGGCAATGACGATCTCGTCGGGGGCGGTGGCCCAGCCGCGCGCCCGGATCGCCTCGATCTCGCGCCGGAGCGCGGCCGGGTCGGTGAGGGTATGCTGCGTCCACTGGCGCAGCGGGCCGGCGAGCGCCGCCTCGCGCCGCGCGGCGGCCCCGAAGGCGAGCCAGACGCGGCCATGCGCGGAGGCGTGATAGTCGAGCCGGGTGCCCGGTCGGGTGCCGAACTCGATCACGGTGCGGCCCTGGATCAGTTCCAGCACCACCACCCCGCCGCCGTCCATGGGACCGCACAGCGTGACCGCCTGGGCGGTCTCGTCGCGCAGCCGCACCATCACGTCGCGCGCCGCCGTCATCACGTCGAAGCGCGCCCGGACGGCCTCGCCCCAGACGACCAGCTTGACGGCCGGCTCGTAGCGGTCGGTCTGCGGGTCCTGGCGCACCAGCCCGTGCCGGCCGAGCGTGACCAGATGGCGATAGACGGTCGACTTCGACGCCCCGAGCGCCGCCGCGATCTGCGCGAGCGCCTGGGGCCGGCTCTCGCCGACCAGAAAGTCGAGCACCCGAAGCGCGAGATCCAGCGTGCTGGTCCCCCCCGCGAGCTTGCCCGACGCGTCGTCCGCCTCGGTCGTCATCTGTTTCCGTCCCGGTCATTTCATTATATGAAACGACGTTTTGTTATTTGAAAGGAGGTTAGGATGGCGGCGGACGGGTGTCAACGGGGGAGATGAGGGGAAAGGCGTAGGGGTGGGGCATCTTTTACGTAGATGCGAATTCATTCAAGAATCAAAATTCTTACCCCAGATTCTCACTATATATTATTCACTTAGTGCAATTTGAAAATAAAACATTAATTTACTATAGCATCCAGTTAACGGAATTGAATTTTTTGTAAAGCTTAGAGGCGTATTTACTATTAACTTGATGGGCGTATGCGATCAGCCCTAATATATGTCGTCGCATTCCAATTAGCGATGAGAAACCTCGATGCTCACGATGCCGTTCGGCGCCGATATCTTTGTGCAAAAGGGCATAGAGATGCGTCTCGATGTTATTACGAAACGCCTTAGTGAGTTTTGGTTCACCTGTGTCAACTAGCATACCTAGGAGAATTTTTCTGCCACCGGGAGGGGATATACTGGTCTTCTGGCGATGCGCCACCAATCCGTGATGTCGCAAAGAGTACTCGACAAGTTTGACCAGCCTCATCGCTTCGTGGCGTGTTCCGGTGGTTGTGCGTGAAAATGCTAAATCATCTGCATACCTAGTGTAGGTCCAACCTACGCCAAGTGCTATCCGTTGGAGCCTGCAATCGAGTGCTTCAACCGCACGATTTGCAAGCATCGGACTTGACGGTGCACCTTGTGGCAAGTGCCCCATTGGATATGAACGATATGGTACTTTGCCGCTTCGGCTGAGAAGCCGCGGAGCATCACGTCCTTTGTAGCGGGGTAGTCGTGTACAGATACGTGCCATTTGGAAAGATAGCAGCGCGCCGTACCCAAAAGACCTAAAAACGCGATAAACTGCCGATTCAGAGATGGACTCAAAAAAATGCCGCACATCCATTTTGATTAGCCACTTTGAATTAGTGTGGCGCTTCGCTGAATCTGTGATGTCACGATTCCTGATAAATGCAAAACTTACGTCATGCGATGACGTTGTTTGAAGAATATTTTGCGCTATCCAGCGCTGAACCCTCATAAGATTCGGTTCTGGTACGCATATAGTTCGGTATCGCCTTGAAGGGGTGGGCACAAGATTGGAAACGCCGCGCTTCTTTACCCTGAAAACACGATATGCATCGACCTTCCGATTGGCAACTTCTTGCAGGAAACTTGAGTTAACGTCAACTAAATGCGCAAGGTGCTCGATCGTAAAGATGACCGGCAGGTCGGGGTGGACTCTCTTTATTGCATTTGCTGTTGCAATGCAGGCGTTGATGGTTGTCGCGCTGATACCGAAACTGCGGGCGCCTGATATGAAGGTCTGAGGGTCCCACGGGTGTGACATCTACTTTAGCGCAGCCCAGTCGCGCCGGATCGTTCATCAAACCGAGCCATTCCGAGGGGGTGGCCCGAAGGGCCATGATGGACGATCTGGCGTGGACCTGCTTTCGAGTGCTCTTTCAACGGCAATGGAAAACTCCATTCCCCACAACAGTGGATTAGTATCCACAATTACGGCCATTCTTTCGAATGACATAGTCTAGATGCTATCGTGGGACCCTCAGCGATTTTGGATAATATGATTCTTGCCTAGTTGCAACGATAGGTTTTTTCCTGTCGCAGATGGTGCCGGCCCTTAGAAACTTATAGCCGTCGTCGGTTAATCGTCCATTGCTCGTAATAAATCCTCTCTTCGAGGCTTCGCGTAGTATATCAAATATGATGGGAACCGGAATTCCGCATTTCTCAGCTAATTCTATCTCTGATCCAGTGTACATTCGTCCGCGCAAAAGACTTAAGATAATTATCATATTTTTTTCGTATTCGAGTAACGAAGGTTCCAATTTAATTCCATTAGCTGACGCGGCAAGTTGTAAGATCTGTGACATTGGGCGGATGCCAAACAATGCAGATAGTGCCGTAGGTGCGGGCCCCTCGTAAAGTGCGTGCCATGCGCCTTCGCTTTGGTGGAGAATGTTAGGAGTATTATTTGGAATGCGATAACTGAATGCTATTAGAGCTGCTTCCCCACCGAAACCATATCTGCCACAACCGCGCCCGTTCGGGGGTCCGTAGTTTTCAATTAATTGACACCATTCGATCTTGACATTTTGTGAACTAGAAGAATAAACTACTGGGGCGATCCACTCACTGATGACTTCCGGTCTTAGTCTATGATGTCGAACATTTTTCAAACCTGAATCTGTTGCTGCCGCTGAAACTACTCGAAAAGTGATTAATTTTCGCGAGACCCAAGATTTGATACTAGGGACGGACCAGAATTTATCAAGCATCGAGCGAATGCGATTTCCAGAACCTATAAAATCCGTGAGAATAATAATTTCGCCTGCCGGCGCCGATTTTGCGCGCAGGCGATCCGGACCTGGATGGTTTTTGAAAATTTTCGGCCATGCATCCTTCTGCTGAGAAGCTAGAAAAGCAATAAACCCCTCGCTGCCGACTCGAGGACTATTGCGCAACGGCTTAACAGCTGAAGGTCCTGTCGATCCGACAGCGCGCCGCCGAAGTACTCCGTAGCGATCGGGCGTGAGGATGGAAGGAAAAATTTCTGACTCTTGAAACTCTCGCTCTGCATAGAGGGCAATTCGCTTATTCCGATGGCGATAACCTCTACATATTCTGTCGAGAGTGCTCCTAATTGCGATGGACACCTGATCTTCATTTAATAACATAAGCGCGTCAAGCATAGTGGCCGCCGTGGGTTGGTCGCATATAGCGAATTGCCTTATCCATTTCTCTCCGATCTCGGTTTTACTTAGTTTCATCGGACGGGCCTCGCTGATTCTTTTGAGTTCACGAGAATAGCCGGGAATCGCATTTCAAACTATGTTGCGTCCGTAAACGAGTAAATTGTCTGGCTTATATGATCGGAGTGCTTACTTAGGCTACAGCATCCAGCAGACTGAAATGGTATTATATCGCGTGGTGGACTTAACAATAACAATAGCGGGGACAATAGAATGGGCAGTGCACGGTCTCCCAATTCCGGCGGCGAGGCCGTGACGACGAGGGGGACGAAACGTGGCTTCGGGCTCCGGAGAGCCGTCGGCCCCTGCTCTACCGCTGAGCTACGGGCCACCCGAGGGTGGACCCGGCGGGAGTCGAACCCGCGACCTGGTCAGCACAATGATGGAGTTTCGTCGGCATTCGTCACGGCCTTGCGGCCGGAATAGGGCTGCGGATCGGCGCGGTGGAGGTCGCGGCGACGAGAGGCGGCGGGGTTAACGTCGGCCGGCCGAGAGCATTGCGGTGCCGGTCGGGCCTGGTGGCCCGATCGAACCGTGCTGCCGGCAGCCGGCGTGAGGATTCGAACCTCTCGCCCTGGGGCTTACCGATGGAGTCCCGCCTGCATTCGCCGCGGCCTTCCGAGCGCCGCGTGTTTCGAGAAAAAGGTGGCCGAGACGACGAGGCTTTGAAGGAATCGCACATGACGCTCTATCCGCTGAGCTACGGCCCGTTGCCGGTCCGGCGGGATTTGAACCCGCGCCATTCACGTTGGATGGAGTTCCTTCGGCATTCGTCTCGGCCGGACAGCAGTCCGAACCGGTCGGAGGGACGAGTCAAGGCGCGGGACCGTCGTTCACCCAAAGAATGGAGTCCCATGCCGCATTCCCTCCGCCCGGTTCGGGCCGCCTTGGTGGTCAAAATCGGACATGTGCGTCCCGCATATGTCAGATCGAATTGACCACGCCATCAAAGAGTTGGTGGTTCGGATTCGCGAGCCGGATGGGTGCCATCCGGCTCGATCGAACCACGAGCCGTCGCACCCGGGCACGAGGCCCGGACGTGGCGGCACGGCTTCGCATTGGCTGATCGGCGCCGCCCCCGGCACCGGGATCGGGAGATCCGGGTGCCGGGGGACGCGAGGCTGGCGGAAGAGCGAGCCGGGAGGACGAGTTTGTTCCGGGGACCTGGGTCATGGGAGTGATGGAGTCCCCGGAGGCATTCCCCCCGGCCTTTTCGGTTTTGCCGGGCGGACCCGGCAGGGATGGGTTGACGGCCGACCGGTCGCTGCCGGCCGGTCGCTCGGTTGGTTGGGGTGCCGCCCCCGGGGACACCCGAGGACCGCGCGCGGCGGGACCCGGGACGGACGGGTCGGGGGGACGAGATGAAACCGGGGACCAGGGTCGTCACAAACGATGGAGTCCCCGGAGGCATTCCCCCCGGCTTTCGGTTCTGCCGGGCGGACCCGGCAGGGATGGGTTGACGGTCGGCCGGTCGCTGCCGACCGGTCCGCTTCAATCGGCCGGCGGATACCGGCACGTTCGGTTCGGTCGGCCGACGGGCGTCAGCAAGTTATGATCGTTCGGCCGACTGTCGTCGGCCGGGCGGCTCGGAGCGCGGCCGCCGGGATCGTCGCGGATCCCCGGCGGCAGGGCCCCGGAAAGAGCGGGTCGGGGGGACGAGACGAAACCCTGGGACTTTGGATCGTGAGAAGCGATGGAGTCCCCGGAAGCATTCCCCCCGGCCGTCCCCCCTGCCGGGCGGACCCGGCAGGGGCTTGTCGATGGCCTGACCGGCCGGGCGATGCCGGGCGGTCGGCCCAGCCGGCGGATGCCGGCGGTATCGTTCTGTGGTCCGGCCGATCAGGATCGGCCGGCCGGCGGATGCCGGCGGCGTCTTTGGGTGGTCCGGCCGATCGGGACCGGCCGGCCGGCGGATGCCGGCGGTGTCGTTCGGTGGGCCGGCCGATCGGGATCGGCCGGCCGGTTCAGAGCTTGGTCGCCTCGATCTCGCGGACCCAGTGGTCGGCGGCGGAGCGGCCCTCCATGAAGGCGCCGATCGTTTCGAACACCGCGTCGGAGAAGCCCCCGACATTGAGGATGTCCGGCCGATCGACGGCCTGCGTGGTGGCGTTGGGCTGCAGGTCGATGCACACCAGCTTGGCGTCCTTGTTGTAGGACTTGAGCCGGGTCCAGGCCTGCATCAGCGCCGTCGAGCCGCGCGCCTCGGCGGCATCGACCCAGGACTCGTTGTCCGAGACGAACACCACCAGATCGACCCTGGCATGCCGCTTGACGAGCATTTCCAGAGGCGCCGAGCAGTTGGTCCCGCCGCCGCCGATCGCCGCCAGCTTGGCCGCGTTGGTGGTCACCGTGTCGCGCGGATCGAGCCGGAGCTTGATCACGTCGTTCTCGAACGGCAGCACCTCCGTGTCCGGGTTGGCGCGCAGGAAGGCCGCCGCCACCAGCGCCGCCACGTCGACGCAGCGCACCGCCGTGGTCGAGCCGCGACGATAGCCGGTCACCGGGGAGCGCATCGATCCGGACACGTCCGGGCAGACGACCACGCGCCCCTTGACCTTCGGCACGTTGGCGAGGGCGATCTCCAGCGCGTCCTGCAGCGCCGCCACGATCGGCTCCGGCGCCGTCCCGGCCACCATGGCGTGCGCCGCCATGAGCTGGTAGGGCAGCGCCCGCGCCCGGCGGATTTCGGCCGGATCGGCGAGCCGGCGGGCGATCCGCTCGACCATGCCGGGCCGTTCGAACACGCCGTGGCGCGCGAAGGTGGCGATGTTCATGCGCAGCATCTGCCAGCCCCCGCGCTCCGCGATCGCCGCCCAATGCGCCGCGGTCAGCGGCATCGAGGTCAGCATCTGGAACGGCACCTCCGGGACTTCGAGCGAGGGATCGCGCTTGAAGGCCTCGAAGGCGGTGACGAGCGGCGGCAGGGCCGCAACGTCATAGGGCTTGCCGATCAGCCAGGCGTAGAAGGCGCGCCGTCCGGCATCGGCCGGCCGCGGATGCACCATCTTGACGACGTCGGCGAGCGACGGATCCGCACCGACCGCGGCACGCATCAACTCGGCCTCGGAGGCCTGTTCGAGCCAGGCCTGGACCATCCGCTTCGGCCGCGTGCCGAGCGACTTCCGCCCGACCGCCCCGGACCGCATGATCTGCACGAAGGTGCGCAGCATGCGGCCGTTGTCGATCGTGCGGACGAAGGCCGGCGCGAACAGGTCGGTCGCCATCGTCGACAGGAGCGCGACCAGGAGCGCCGGCATGTCCTTCATCGCCCCCTTGCGGCGGGCATAGACCGCCGTCTTGGCGATGAAGGTCGCGTCGACCTCGCGGGCGAGCGCCAGGATCGCGTCGAGCTGCTCCTTGGCATCCGCATAGAAGGTCGCGTTCAGCGTGCCGGTGGCGGCGAGCTGGGCGAGGCGGTGGCGCGGCGACAGCTCATAGGCCGGCGCCCCGTGCCGATTCTTGGCATTCGCCTTCGGGAGCAGCTTCCCGATATAGGATGCGAACAGGGACTTGTTGGCCATGACACGATCTCCTTCGGTCTGTCATGCCCCCTCTACTGCGAGCCGCGTGCCAGATCGGATCGGTGCCGATGCGAATTTTTCAAGGTACTGAAATCATGAAAGAAACGAATTCGTGATCGATGGCGGGACCGCTGTCGGCCTGCGGACCTCAAGCGAAATCCGAGATGTGGGGATCGTCTTTTATATGGACGTATAAGCCCGATCGTCCGTCAGGCTTTGCCGACCGCCGACCGCCGACCGCCGACCGCCGACCGCCGACCGCCGACCGCCGACCGTCGACCGTCGACCGCCTCCTCCGGCGGCTCACCCCTCGCCGGGTCCGCCGCGGCCGCGGTAGCGGCGCTGGTAGCCCGGGTCGTAGAGGGCGCTCTCGCGGAAATCTGATTTCCCGAGCACCGGCCCGACCAGGATCAGCGCGGTCCGCTCGATCGGGTCGGCGGCGACCGTCGCGACGATGCTGGCGAGCGTGCCTTCCAGCACGCGTTCGTCCGGCCAGGAGGCGCGGTAGACGATCGCCACCGGGCAGTCGGGGCCGTAATGCGGTACGAGGCTGTCGACCACCTCGGCGAGCGCGTGGATCGAGAGATGCACCGCCAGCGTCGCCCCGGTCGCGGCGAAACCGGCCAGCGTCTCGCCGGGCGGCATCGAGGAGGCACGGCCGGGCGTGCGGGTCAGCACCAGCGACTGGCCGACCTCGGGCAGCGTCAGTTCGCGCTTCAGCGCCGCGGCGGCGGCCGCGAAGGCCGGCACGCCGGGCGTCACCGTGTAGGCAATGCCGAGCCGGTCGAGCCGGCGGATCTGCTCGCCCATCGCGCTCCAGACCGACAGGTCGCCGGAATGCAGCCGCGCGACATCCTGGCCGGCCGCGGCGGCGCGGACGAATTCGGCCTCGATCTCGTCGAGCGACAGCGGCGCGGTATCGACGATGCGGGCACCCGGCGGGCAATGGCCGAGCAGCGCCGCCGGCACCAGCGAGCCGGCATAGAGGCAGACCGGCGAGGCGGCGATCAGGTCGCGGCCGCGCAGGGTGATCAGGTCCGGGGCGCCCGGCCCGGCGCCGATGAAATGCACCGTCATCCGGCCCTCCCGTCCGCCACCGCGACCGCGCAGGTGATCCCGTCCGAGGCCATGCGCGGCACGATCAGCCGTGCGCCCGGTCCGGCACCGGCAAGCGCGGCGGTCTCGGCGATCGAGGGCACGCCGAACAGCTGCACGACGCGTTCCGACCGGGTCACGGTGCCGTCCGAGACGGCCTCGAGCGCATTGCGCGGCAGGAAGACCAGCGCCAGGCCGAGCCGGCTCGCGGCCTCGACCAGGCCGGTCTCGGCGCGCTTCTCCACAGCCGTGAACACCGCCGCGCCCGGCGCGAAGCCGGCCGCTTCGGGAAGCGCGCGCGCCGCCGCCAGCGCCCGTTCGATCAGCGCCGCGGCGGCCGGTCCCGCGACCCCGGTCCGGCAGCCGATGCCGACGGCAAGCCTTGCGCCGCGTCGATTCATGGCTTCTCCATCCGCCATTGCACCACCGGCATGGCCGGTCGCCAGCCGAGAAAGCCGCCGAGCGGTTCGGCCCGCGCCACCTGCAGCATGATGAGATCGCCGCCGCGCCGACGCCGCTCGTCGCCGAGCCGCGCCTGCGCCTCCAGCGTGACGCCGTTGACGACCAATCGCCCGCCGGGCTTCAGCGCCGCCAGACAGGCCTCGATCACGCCCTCCGCCGTGGCGCCGCCGCCGACGAAGATCGCGTCCGGCGTCGGCAGTCCGGCGAGCGCCGCCGGGGCCGCGCCGTCGACGATTTGGAGACCCGGCACGCCGAGCGCGGCCGCGTTGCGGGCAATCCGCGCGGCGCGGTCGCGGCGCGGCTCGATCGCGATTGTTGCGAGGTTTGGGTCGGCCAGCATCCATTCGATGCCGACGGAGCCCGAGCCGGCGCCGACATCCCACAGAAGTTCGCCGCGCCGGGGCGCGAGTGCGGACAGCGTGATCGCCCGGATCTCGCGCTTGGTAATTTGACCGTCGCTCTCGAAGGCCTCGTCGGGCAGGCCGGCCGCGCGCGGCAGGATCCAGGCGTCGCGGCCGGCGACCACCTCGAGCGCGACGGTGTTGAGCGGGTCGATGCCGTCGAGTTCGAAGCCGGCCGCGGTCGTCGTGCGGATGCGTTCGCGCGGGCCGCCGAGGCATTCGAGTACCGTCATGCGGGTGTCGCCGAGGCCCCGGGCGGCGAGCGTCGCGGCGATCCGTCCGGGCGTGGTGCCGTCCCAGCTGAGCGCCAGGATGCGGGCGCCGGGCTGCAGCGTGGGCACGATCCGCTCGAAGCTGCGGCCGTGCAGCGACAGGAGCGTGCAATCCTGCTGGCCCCAGCCGAGCCGCGCGGCGGCGAGCGCGAAGGCGGACGGGGCCGGCAGGCAGAGCATCTCGTCGGCCGGCACATGGGCGGCGAGCGTCGCGCCGACGCCGTAGTGGAACGGGTCGCCGGAGGCGAGCACCACCACCCGGCGGCCGCGCCAGCCAAGAATGTCGGGAATCGCGCCGACGAGCGGCGACGGCCAGACCAGACGCTGCGGTCCGGAATCCGAGGGCCGATCGGAATCGAGCCCGGCGAGGCGCAGGTGGCGGGCGCCGCCGACGACCAGCTCGGCATCGGCCAGCACGCGCCGGGCCGTCGGCGCGAGGCCGTCGAGCCCGTCCTCGCCGAGACCGATCAGGGTCAGCCAGCGCGCCGGCACGGCCTCGCTCACCGGGCGCCCCCGGCCTGGCGCGGCGTGTAGATCCAGGGATCGCGGCCGGGCCGGTCGATGAGACGGGTCTCGCTGGAGCCGATCATCACCAGGGTCGCCATGTCGGCGAGACCCGGATCGGCGCTGCCGAGCGCGGCGATGCGGATGCGTTCGTCCGGCCGGCCGACCGCGCGCGCGAAGGCGACCGGGGTCGCGGGGTCCTTCAGGGTCCTCAAGTGGTCGAAGGCCTGGAAGATGCGGTCGGGCCGCGCCTTGGAGGCGGGATTGTAGAGCGCGATCACGAAATCGCCGGTCGCCGCGGCGGTCAGCCGGCGCAGCACGAGCTCCCAGGGCTTCAGATTGTCCGACAGCGAGATGGCGCAGAAATCGTGGCCGAGCGGCGCACCGAGCCGGGCCGCGGCGGCCTGCATGGCGCTGATGCCGGGATGGACCTCGATATCGAGCGCGCGCCATACCGCCGGGCCGGCCTCGACCGCCTCGAACAGGGCCGCCGCCATCGCGAAGACGCCCGGATCGCCACCGGAGACGACCGCGACCGAACGGCCGGCCGACGCCAGTTCGAGGGCATGGCGGGCGCGGTCGATCTCGACCCGGTTGTCGGTGGCATGGCGGGTCAAGCCGGGCCGCGCGGGCACCCGGTCGACATAGGGGCCGTAGCCGACCAGATCGGTTGCCGCATCGAGTGCCTCGGCCGCCTCGGGCGTCAGCCAGCGCGCCGGGCCGGGGCCGAGGCCGACGACGCGCAGGCGGCCGGTCGCCGGAGTCCCGGGCGCCGGAGTCCCGGTCGCGTGACTCCCGGTCGCAGGGGCATCGGTCGCCGGAGCCACAGAGGCAGCGATCACGGCCGCCTCCCGTGGCCGGGCACGAGCAGGATCGAGAAATAGGGCGCGTCGTCGTCCGGCTTGTCGGCGAGCCGCATCACGGTCTCGCCCGCCATGGTGCCGCGTTCGACATAGATCGCCTCGTCGTCGCGTCCGGCAGCGGCGAGCGCGCGCCGCACCTTGGCGAAATGGCTGCCGAGCTTCATGACCACGGCCGCGTCGGTCGCCTTCAGCCGCTCGACCAGGGTCGCCTCGGGCAGCGTGCCGGGCAGCACGGTGAGCACGTCGTCGCCCCAGGTGATCGGGCTGCGCGCCGCCGTCCAGCAGCCCGACATGCCGGTGACGCCCGGCACGATCGAAACCGGGAAGCGGCCGTCCAGGCGCACGAAGAGATGCATGAACGAGCCGTAGAACAGCGGATCGCCCTCGGCGAGCAGCGCCACGTCGCGCCCCGAAGCGAGCACCGCGCCGAGCCGGGCGGCGGCCTCCTCGTAGAAGCTGCCGAGTTCGCGCCGGTAGCCTTCCTCGGCGAAGCCGATCTCGGTCGTCACCGGATATTCGAGCGGCATCTCCTCGACGCTCGCGGCGAGCCAGGAATCGACGATGGTGCGGGCGTTGCCGCGCCGGCCCTTCTTCGCGAAATAGGCGACCACCGGCGCCGCGCGGATCAGCCGGACGGCCTTGACGGTCAGCAGATCGGGATCGCCCGGCCCGAGGCCGATGCCGTGCAGCGTGCCGACGGTCTGGCCGGGCGCGCGGGCGGGGACGAAGGCGGGATCGAAGAGGTTCATTCCCGCTCGCTCGCCACCGCGTTGACCGCCGCCGCCGTCATGGCACTGCCGCCCTTGCGCCCGCGCACGACCAGATAGGGAACCCGCCCGTCCGCCATCAGCGCCTCCTTGGATTCCGCCGCGCCGACGAAGCCGACCGGCATGCCGATCACGGCGGCCGGCGGCGCCACGCCCTCATCGAGCAGATCCAGCAGCCGGAACAGCGCGGTCGGCGCATTGCCGATCGCCACCACGGAACCGGGCAGCCGATCGCGCCAGAGTTCCATGGCGGCGGCCGTGCGGGTGTTGCCGATGCGACGGGCGAGGTCGGGCACGGACGGGTCGTCGAGGGTGCAGACGACGTCGTTGCTGGCCGGCAGGCGCGCCCGGGTGACGCCGTTGGCGACCATCTTGGCATCGCACAGCACCGGCGCCCCCGCGGCGAGCGCCGCCTTGGCGGCCGCGACGGCGCCGGGCGAGAAGGCCAGATCGGCGGCGATCTCGACCATCCCGCAGGCATGGATGATGCGCACCGCGACCTTCTCCTCGTCCGCTGAGAAGCGCGCCAGATCAGCCTCGGCGCGGATGATCGCGAAGGAGCGGTCGTAGATGGCCTGGCCGTCGCGGATATGGTGATCGCGGGTGGCGGGTCGATGATCGGTCATGGTCGGCCCTTGTCGGCCAGAGCGGCGAGCCGTGCAAGCACGTCCTCGGCCGAGAGGGCGGATTCCTGGGGGCTCTGGTCGGCCGCGCCGTCGAGCACGAGATCGTAGCCGGCTTCCCGGCCGACCAGCGTCAAGGCGGCGGGTCCGGGCTGGGCGCAGCCTTTCGGGCAACCCGAGACATGCAGGCGCACGCCGCTGCCGGGCAGGCGCACGGCCGCGGCGGCGAAGCGGGCGGCATCGGTCCGGGCGGGCTGCAGACCGGAGGAACAATCCGGCCGGCCCGCGCAGGCGACCACAGCGAGCCGCGCATCCTGCGGCGTCGTGACGATCCCGGCCCCTGCCGCTGCGGCGAGGGCGGCTGCGCGCGCGGCCGTCGCGATGCCGGACAGGACCACGGCACGCCCGGGCGTCAGGCGGATATCGCCGTCCCCGAAGCGGCGCGCGAGATCGGCCAGCGCGTCGAGCTGGTCGGCGTCCCAGCGGCCGAAGGGGGCGGCGAGATGCAGGAAGCCGCGCCCGTCGCTGGAAGGCCAAGGATGGAACCCGACGGCTGGCGCCGCGCCGCGCTGCGGGGAAGGGACCGACGCCGGCGCCTCGATCGGCGTGAGCCCGGCCGCGCGGACGAGCGCCGGTGCGCCGATCCGGGCGAGGAGGGCGGCGAGGCGCCGTTCCTCCGGCTGCCGCAGGGCGAGATAGGCCTGCGCCAGGGCGACCGCGGTTGCCCCGGCTTGTGCTTCCGGTACGGTGGTTGCCGATACGGCAGTGCTGGCTGTGCCGGCGAGCGCGATCAGGACGCGGCCGCCGGTCCGGCCGGTCAGGCGGATATCCGTGGCGGTCCCGTCGAGCGGGAAAAGCCCACCCTCGTCGACCAGGAAGCCGAACTTGCCGGGCAGCGCCTTCAGGGCCTCGTCGGCACCGAGCCGCCGTTCCAGATCCGCGGCGATCGCCGTGCCGTCGACCGGCGCGGTCGGGTCGCAGCCGGCCAGCGGGCTCGGCACGATGTTGCGGATCGCCTCCGCCTCGGCATCCGCGTCGAGAAGGCCGAGATCGTTCAGGGCGGCGATCAGGTCCGGCCAGGTCCGTTCGGTGACCCCGCGCAGTTGCAGATTGGCGCGCTGGCTCTGGTCGACGAGGCCGTTGCCGTGGCGCCGGGCCAGTGCCGCGACGGCGGCGAGGCGGTCGGCCGACAGGCGCCCGCCGGAGATCCGCAGCCGCACCAGGAGACCGTCTCCGGTCGCCATCGGCCGGAGCGCGCCCGGGCACCAGCCCTTGACGCGATGGGGCAGGGGCGGGCTCGGCATGGCGGGGTCGACCGGGGCGAGGCCGGCGGCATCGGGAGCGGACGAGGGCGGTGCCGGGGGTCGGGGGGACGGTGCGGCGGGCATCATGCGGCGTCCCCGGTCAGTTCGGCGAGGAGCGCGAGCGGGGCGTTGCGCCGGCAGTGCCAGTAGCCGCGCCGGCGCGCCGCCGCGAAGCTGCGGGCGATGGCCTGGGCGGCGGCCGGATTGGCGGCGAGCAGGAAGTCGCGCACCGCGTCGTCGCCGAGCGTGGCGTCGTAGACGAGATCGAACTGCCGGCTGGTCACCGCCTCGGTGGTCGCCGCGAAGGCGTAGAGGTTGCCGACCGTCTCGGCGATCTCGGCCGCGCCGCGATGGCCGTGGCGCATCTGGCCGGCGATCCAGCGCGGATTGATCGCCCGCCCGCGCACCACCCGGGCGATCGCCTCGCCGAGCGTCCTGACCTTGGCCGGGCCGGGGCCGGTCGTGTCGGCATGGTAGAGCGCCGGGGCGGCGCCGAGCGATGCGGCCGCCGCCGAGAAGCCGCCCTCATGGGTCGCGAAGGCATCGGAATCGAGGATGTCGCGGTGCCCGTCATCCTCGACATGCACGAAGGCATCGGCGGTCGCGACGCGGGCGCGGAACCGGTCCGGCTCGGCGACGCCGTCGCGTCCGGCCCCATAGGCGAAGGCGGAGGCCGACAGATAGGCGGCGCCGAGATCGGCCCGGTCGGCGAAGTCGTCCGCCTGGAGGCGATCCGACAGCCCACTCCCGTAGGCGCCCGGGGCGGCGCCGAAGATGCGGGCGGCCTCGGCCTCGCCGGCGCGGCGGGCGGCGGCGAGCGGGTTGACGTCGTCGTCCTCGTCGAGGCGGGCGACCGCGCGGGCGGCCTCGTCGAAGAGCGCGATCTGGGCCGGGAACACGTCGCGGAACAGGCCGGAGATGCGCAAGGTCACGTCGACGCGCGGCCGGTCGAGCCGGGACGGCGACAGGATCTCGAAGCCGGAAATCCGGCTTGAACCGGGATCGCGCACCGGACGGACGCCCAGATAGGCGAAGGCCTGGGCGAGATCGTCGCCGCCGGTGCGCAGGCTCGCCGAGCCCCACAGGTCGACGAAGACCCGGCGCGGCCATTCGCCGTGCTCCTGGGCGTGCCGGGTCATCACCTCCGCGGCGGTACGGCTGCCGATCTCCCAGGCGGTCGCGGTCGGGATCGCGCGCGGGTCGACGGCGGTCAGGTTGCGCCCGGTCGGCAGCACGTCGAGCCGGCCGCGCCCCGGCGCCCCGGCCGGGCCGGGCGCCACAAAACGACCGTCCAGCGCCGCCAGCAGGGCGGCGGTCTCGGCTGCTGCCGAGCGGTCGAGCCGGTCGGCGACGGTCTTGGGCGTTGCGCCGGTCGCCTCGGCGAGCAGCGCGACCGTGCTACGGCGGGGCTCGCCGGCGGGCGCGCGGCCATAGACATGCAGGCCGTCGCCGATGCGCATGTCCTTCAGGTCGCACAGCCAGGCGTCGAGCCGCGCCAGCGCCTCGCGGGCTTCGATCTCCGGCCCGATGCCGGCCTCGCCGGCCAGCCCCGTCTCGCGGGCCTTGTCCAGGATGGCGGCGGCGAGACGGCGGGCGCGGCGCGGATCCAAGCCCTGCGCCTCGGCATATTCGTCGAGCAGCGGCTCGATCTCGGCCGCGGCGCCATGGTGGCCGGCGCGGACGAGCGGCGGGGTCAGGTGGCCGATCGTGACGGCGCCGATCCGGCGCTTGGCCTGGGCGGCCTCGCCGGGATTGTTGACGATGAACGGATAGAGCACCGGCACCGGGCCGGCGAGCACGGCCGGCGCGCAGTCCGCCGCCAGCGCGACCGACTTGCCGGGCAGCCATTCGAGCGTGCCGTGGGTGCCGAGATGGACCAGCGCATCGAGCCGGAAGACGTGCCGGAGCCAGAGGTAGAAGGCGACATAGAAGTGGCAGGGCGGCAGGTTCGGGTCGTGGTAGTCGGCCTTGCGGGCGCCAGACCGGCCGCGATCCGGCTGCACCGCGGCGACGATCGCGCCGGCGCACTCCGCGAGGTCGGTGCCGAGACCCGCGCTGGCGCCGAGCATCCGGAACCGGAAGGCGCCGCCGGCCGCGGCCGGGTCTTCCGCGGGATCGCCCCAGGCCGCCGTCACGCTGGCGCGGAAGTCCGCCGGCAGGGCCGCGAACAGCCGGCGATAGGTGTCGAGGCCGAGCGTCGGGGTCTCCGGCGCGGCCGGCGGCTCGGCGTTTCGACCGTCGGGCTCATGCCGGTGGCGCTCCTTGGCGACCGTCGCCTCCTCCGGGGCGGCCATCCGGCCTTCCAGGGCAGCCATCATGTGGTCTTCCGGCGGGAAGCCCCCGGCGCGATAGCCGGCTCCCGCCAGACTGGCCACGATGGCGGCGAGACTGGCGGCCGTGTCGAGGCCGACCGCATAGCCGGTGCGGCCGCCCTTGGCCGGATAGTCCGACAGCACGATCGCCACCCGGCGCGCGGCCGGCGGCTTCGCCCCGAGGCGCGCCCAGGCGGCGGCGAGATCGGCCGTGAAGGCGATGCCGTCCGGCTCGGGCCGATGCCGCACGATCGCGAAATCGAGCCCCGGCACGGGCGCTTCCGAGGCCTTGAATGAGATGGCTCGGGCCAGGATGCGCCCGTCCAGTTCCGGCAGGACGACATTCATGGCCAGATCGGCGGCGCCCAGCCCGCGCCGGTTAGCCGCCCAGGCCGCGCGCGGCGTGGTCGGCAGGATGGCCTGCAGCACCGGCACGCCGGCGCGGTCGAGCACCGTGCCGTCGGCGGCGTCGGGCGCTGACGAAGACGCAGACTCGGCGTCCAGCCGCGCCGATGCGCCGGCATCGAGCCGCGCCGAAGCGCCGGCGTCGAGCCGCGCCGAGAAGGCGGTGGTGTTGACGATCACGGCCGGCGGGTGCGCGGCGATCTCGGCTGCGACGGCCGCGATGGCGCGCGGGTCCTTCAGGCTGGTCACGGACAGCGTGGCGACCGCGAAGCCGCGCGCCTGGAGGGCGTCGGCCAGGGCCAGGAGCGGCGCGGTGTCTCCGGCCAGCAGCTGCGAGCGATAGAACACGACCAGCGCGCGCGGGGCGTCCGGGGCGGGAGCCTCCCGGCAGGCCGCCGCGAAGGGGCCGGCCGCCGGCACCGGCACCGGCGGGGCCCAGGGGCTCGGTCGGCCGGCCTTGTCGGCGAGGAAGCCGATGAGCGAGGCCATGTTGTCCGGCCCGCCCTCCTGGAACCAGGCCCAGATGCGACCGAGATCGTCGGGCGGCAGCGTCGAGGCGCGTTCGAGGCGCAGATCCGGCATGTGGTCGCCCGGGACCACCGCCAGCGCGATGCCGCGGGCGCGGGCGAGCACGGCCAGTTCGTCGATGCCGTAGCGCCAGTAGTCGGCCCCGCCGAGGCAGCGGACCACGATCATGCGGGCGTCCGCGCAGGTCTTCTCCAGATAGAGATCGACCGAATAGGGGTGCTTCAGGCGGCCGAGCGCGGCGAGGCGCAGGCTGGGCAGACCGGACGGATCGGGCATCGCCGCGGCGGCGGCCGCGACGGCGCCGAGATCGGAATCGGAGAAGGACAGCACGACGATCTCGCCCGGGGACTGGCCGAGATCCACGGCCGCCTCGGTCTCGTCCAGCGAGCGCACGTCCTCCGCGACGAGATGCACCTTTCCTCCCTCTCCCCGCCGGTCGGCGGTGCGGGCGTCAGGCGGCGAGGGCCGCCTCGATGGCCGCGCGGTCGAGCCCCTTGCGGCCGATCACCACCAGCCGGCTGCGGCGCGCCTCGCCGGGCGCCCAGGCGCGGTCGAAATCGCGCCGGAAGCGCGTGCCGACGCCCTGCACCAGGAGCCGCATCGGCTTGCCGGCGACCGCCACGAAGCCCTTCATGCGCAGCACGTCATGGGCTTCGGCGATGTCGGCGAGCCGCGCAACCAGCGCCGACGGATCGGTGGTCTCGGCCAGTTCGACGACGAAGCTGTCGAAATCGTCGTGGTCGTGCTCCGCCTCGTTATCGTGATGCGACGGCCGGGCGGCGAGATCGTCCTCCGCGGCGGCGCCGAGGCCGAGCAGCACGGCGGCGTCGATCTTGCCGTCGCGGGTCGCCACGATCTTGACCGCGCGCGGGATGGCGGCGCCGATCTCCGCGCCGATGCGGCCGACCTCCTCGGTGGCGATCAGATCGGCCTTATTGAGGATGATCAGGTCGGCGCACAGGAGCTGGTCCTCGTAGACCTCCTCGAGCGGATTGTCGTGGTCGACGGCCTCATCCGCCGCCCGCTGGGCCTGCACGGCCTCGGGATCGTCGGCGAAGCGGCCGTCCGCCGCCGCAGCGGCATCGACCACGGCGATGACGCCGTCGACGGTCAGCCGCGCGCGCACCGGCGGCCAGTCGAAGGCCTTGACCAGCGGCTTCGGCAGGGCGAGGCCGGAGGTCTCGACGATGATGTGGTCCGGCCGGTTCGGATGGGCGAGCAGCGCCTCGATGGCCGGCACGAAATCGTCGGCCACGGTGCAGCACAGGCAGCCATTGGCCAGCTCGACGATATTCTCCTCGGGGCAGGAGTCGACCCCGCAGGCCTTCAGGATCTCGCCGTCGACGCCGACATCGCCGAACTCGTTGACGATCAGCGCCAGGCGGCGGCCGCGCACCGTCTCCAGGACGTGCCGGATCAGCGTGGTCTTGCCGGCGCCCAGGAAGCCGGTGACGATGGTCACCGGAACCTTGGCGAGGGAGGGGGCGGGAGGGTTCATTCGGCGGCCTCGGGAACTGCGGGAATCGGGGGGATGCGGGCGACGACGCCCTTCTTCAGAGCGTCGGGACGCTCCTTCCAGGGGATCAGCCCGTCCGGCGCGGCGCGATACTGTTCGGCGGCGGCGAGGATGCGTCCGGCCGCCGCGTCGGTGGTCTCGGCGAAATCGCCATAGACGTAGGTCCACTTGCCGGGCGCCGCAAACCCGATCGTGACCGGGCGCTTGCAGACGCTGAGGCATTCGACCGGCAGCACCGTCACGCCCGGAGCGCCCTCTGCGGCAGCGGCGAGGGCACGGGCGAGGCGGGCGCCGGAGCGCTCGTCGCGCGGTTCGCCGGGCTCGTCGGCCCGCCGGCAATTGGCGCAGACCAGGATGGTGACCGTCGTGTCGGGCATCGCGTGCCCCTTCTCGGCGGGATCAGGCACGGTGCGCCGACCGCTCCCAGATCATGCCGACCGCGCAGGCGATCAGCATCCACATCGCGGCCGTCAGCGCCAGCGAGGAGGCGGCGAAATGGGCCGCCAGTTCGGCCGGCACCGTGCTCTCGTATTTGGCCGGATGCGGCGCGCCGACCAGATGCGGGATCGCGATCAGGATCAGGCTGCCGATCCGCGCGCCGATCGACTGCAGGCGGAGCAGGCCGTAGAGGCCGGCCGCGCTCGCCGCGGCGGTGCCGATCCACCAGATCTGGCGGGCGACGAGATCGCCGGCCGCCGAGCCCGGCAGTTCCGGGGCGAGCCCCAGACCGGTCGCGAGCCCGGTCGCCGCGAAGGCCGCCGCGCCCCAGCCGATCGCGTTGCGTACCGTGATCCGGTCGCCGGCGATCAGCATGCCGGCGATCAGCACCAGGGCCCAACCGATCGAGGTCAGGACGGTGGCGAGTGCCGTCACCGCCGTGCGCTGCCAGCCGTCTGCGGGCTTCCAGCCCTCGTCGGCCTCGGCCGCGGCGGCGCTCGCATCGGTCGCGGTCGCCGCCGGCGTGCCGTGATTGTGGGCGACCCGCACCGCGCCGTCCGGCAGGGCGCGGCCGGCCAGGACAGCGCCCGGCACGACAGCGCCCGCAACACCATGGCCCGGCAAAGCGCCGTGCTGGCCCGGCAGGGCGCCGTGCTGGTGCGGGGCGGCGGTCTCGTAGGTCTCGGCGACCAGAATCAGAGGCGTGGTTGTGACGTGCTGCAGGACCGCCGTCGCAAGTCCTGCCGCGAGGCCGGCCAACAGGCCGACCCACAGCACCCGTCCGAGCATGACGATCAGGCCGTCAGTGGCAGGGGAAATTCATGGCGTGGCGCGAATCGTGCGCCGCGTTGTGCAGCAGCTCCGGATGCGCGAAGCCGGTCGTGAAGACCAGCGCGAGGCCCATCAGCGCGGCGACCGCGGCGGCCTTGAGGGCGACAACGCGGTCGATGCCGGCTTCGGCGAGGCCGGTTTCGGTGCTGGCGGTCGAGGCGGCGGCGATGCTGACGGTCATGGTCTTCTCCTCTCCGCCCCTCCGGCGGACCTGGCTGGATCGGATGCGTCGGCAGGTCTCCTGGCTCGCGGGTCGTCGCCGAGGCCGCCGCCTTCCCGATCCCGAGGGACCAGTGGCGTTCGGCGGCACAGCTCGCCGCTTACAGTTGCGGGGGCAGCTGCGGAGTAGCCCGCCGGGCCGAAGCCCCTTCGGGATCACCGCATTCCCTTTTCACCCTCGTTCGAAGGAGGGACCTACGCATTCTCGTTTATGGGCGCGGCATCCGCGTCCTGTCAATCGTCCGCAAGGCCGTCGACGGTCGACCGGCCGGATCGACACCCCGGATGCGACGGGTCGCGTCGCCTGGCGGCTTGCCCGGGCGGCGGCGTCGTGGTCTTCAGGCAGGCGAGGAGACCGCCATGACCGACGAGACCGACGACGAAGCCCGCCACCGCGCCAAGATGGCCAAGCGCAAGGCGGTCCAGGATGCCGAGGTGGCGTCCAAGACGATCGCCGAAAAGGGCCTGCTGATCGTCCATACCGGCCCCGGCAAGGGCAAGTCGACGGCCGCCTTCGGCCTCGTCATGCGGGCGCTCGGCCACGGCTGGACGGTCGGCGTCGTGCAGTTCATCAAGGGCGCCTGGGACACCGGCGAGCGGCATGCACTCGACCGCTTCGGCGATCAGGTGCGCTGGCATTCGATGGGCGAGGGCTTCACCTGGGAGACCCAGGACCGCGCCCGTGACGTGGCCGCCGCCACCCGCGCCTTCGACAAGGCGCGCGAGCTGATGGCCGATCCGGCGATCCGCCTCTTGGTTCTCGACGAACTGAACATCGCGCTGCGCTACGACTACCTGCCGCTGGCCGAGGTGATCGAGACGCTGCAGGCCCGCCGGCCGGACCTGACCGTCGTGGTCACGGGGCGCAATGCCAAGCCGGAGCTGATCGAGGCGGCCGACACGGTCACCGAGATGACCCTCGTCAAGCATCACTTCGCCGCCGGCGTGAAGGCCCAGCAGGGGATCGAGTTCTGATGGACCGGACCGGGGAGGCCGGCGGTGTGGCCGAGGCCGGCGCAGCCGTGCACCACGGCGCAGCCGTGCATCATGGCGCAGCCATGCAGCATGGCGCCGCCATACATCACGGCGGCGATCTGGCGACCGCCCGCCGGCTCCATCCGGATGCGCCTTCGCCGTGGATCGACCTCTCCACCGGCATCAACCCGGTGCCCTATCCGGTCGGCGAGATCTCGGCCGACGCTTGGACGCGCCTGCCCGGCCGGGATGCGGTCGACCGCTTGATCGCTGCCGCCAGGATCGCCTACGGCGCCGGGCCGGAGACCGCCGTTGTGGCGGCGCCCGGCACGCAGGCCCTGATCCAGCGCCTGCCGGACCTGCTGCCGGGCCCCCGGGTGCGCGTCCTCGGCTTCACCTACCAGGAGCACGAATCGGTCTGGCGGCTGGCCGGGCGCCGGGTCGAGCGGGTCGCGGAGGCTTCTGCGCTGGCCGGCGCGGACGTGGCGGTGATCGTCAATCCGAACAATCCGGACGGCCGCCTGATCGCGCCGGCGGCGCTCGCGGAAATCGCGCACGGGATCGCGGCGGCGGGCGGCACGCTGGTGGTCGACGAGGCCTTCATGGACGTGATCCGGCCCGCTCCCGGCGCCTTTCCGGCCGGCCTCCTGCCGCTCCGGCCGCCGGGCACCCTGGTGCTGCGCTCCTTCGGCAAGGCCTATGGGCTGGCCGGCCTGCGCCTCGGCTTCGCGCTGGGCGATGGCGCATTGGTCGCGCGTCTCGGCGCGGCCCTCGGCCCCTGGGCGGTGCCGGGGCCGGCGCTCGAGATCGGCGCGCGCGCGCTCGCCGATCGGGCCTGGCTCGAAGTCGCCACCGCGCGGCTGGAGGCCGACGCGGCGCGGCTCGACCGCCTGCTCGTCGGCGCCGGCTTCGAGATCATCGGCGGCACGCCGCTGTTCCGGCTCGCCCGACATGCCGACGCGGCGGGACTGCATCACCGCCTCGCCATCGCCGGCATCCTGACCCGCGCCTTCGCCGAGCCGACCTGGCTGCGCTTCGGCCTGCCCGGAACCGCACCGGCCTGGTCGCGGCTGGCGGCCGCGCTCGGGGGCTGACCGGGTTCCGGAACGCATGCTTCAGCATGCTTCAGAATGAATCTCTGCATGCGTTGCGTGAACGTCGTAACGTCAGCATAGTCTGATCCCGGGGGATGCGGTCTTCGGGAGAGACCCGGCCATGATGTGGATTTTCTGGGGCTCCGTCGCCATCGCGATCGGGCTGTACCTCTTTTTCCGCCGCGGCCTTTCGGCGGCACCCGACAATGCCCCGTCCGGCAAGCCGAACCTGGTGCAGACGCTCCTCGCCGGCCTCGGGCGCAGCGCGATCGGGCTCGGATTCATCGCGCTCGGCGTCCTGATGCTCGCCAACACATCCTTCGTCTATGTCGCGGCCGATCAGGTCGGGCATCTCAAGCGGGTCTATGCCTTCCAGGAATTGCCGCCCGGCCATGTCGTCGCGCTGCCCGGCCAGAAGGGGCCGCAGGCGACCGTGCTCGGACCGGGCTTTCACGTCATTCCCTTCGTGCGCGTCCTCTATCAGATCGAGGAAATGGCGCTGGTCGACGTGCCGGAAGGCTTCTACGGCCAGGTCACCGCGGTCGACGGCGCGCCGATGCCGGCCGGCATGTTCATGGCCCCGGCGATTCCCGACGACCGGCTCGCCGAGATGCTCGATGCGGAGAGCTTCCTGCGCAAGGGCGGCTATCGCGGCCCCCAGGAGACGGTGCTGAAGCCCGGTTCCTACCGGCTGAACCGCTATCTGTTCGACGTGAAGGTCGACAAGGAGACGCCCGCCACCCTGATCCCGGCCGGCCATGTCGGCGTGGTCAAATCCAACGTCGCGACGCCCGGCGTGGTCTGCCGGGAGGAACGCGTCACGGCCGCGCCGGTGGTCGGCGGCCCGGCGACGCCGACGGTGGCACAGGCGCCGAACTCGGAAAGTCTCTCGGTGCCGCTGGTGCCGCGCGGCTGCGTCGGCATCTGGAAGGAACCGCTGCTGCCCGGCGCCTTCTACATGAACAAGCGCGCCTATGAGGTGACGCTGGTCGATACCCGGGTCCAGACCTGGGAATTCAAGGGCGGCTATCTCAAGCGCTCGGTGGATCTCTCCGTCGACCAGCAGGGCAACATCCGCCAGAACGAACGCTCCTCGAACGAGCCGGTGCCGCAGAATGCCGCCGATCGCGCGGTCTTCGTCAAGATCGAAGGCTGGGACATCCCGATCGAATTGCGCGTCCTGGTCCAGGTCGATCCGCAGGATGCGCCGATCGTGGTCGGCAGCGTCGGCGGCCTGCGCGAGATCGAGGACCGCATCCTGGTGCCGGCGATCCGCTCGGTGGTCCGGACCGTCTCGGGATCGGCGATCCGCGTGCCGGTGCGCAATGCCGACGGGTCGCTGGCCCAGCCGGCGCGCTTCGAGGTCCGCTCCACGCGCGTGCTCGACCTGATCGAGAATCGCGAAGCGATCGAGCAGACCATCGCGTCGATCATCCGCATCGAAGGCCGCAAGGCCGGCGTCGACATCCGCGAGATCCGGCTCGGCGAGCCGGCCATCCCGCCGGAAATCCTGATCCCGCGGCTGCGCCAGCAACTCGCCGACCAGCTGTCACAATCCTATGTGCGCGAGACCGCGGCGCAGACCAAGCGCATCGAGACCGAACAGGCCCGCGCCACCGCCAACGAGCAGCCGCGCCTGGTGGAGAGCCAGATCGCCGTGCAGGTCGCCGGCCAGCGCGAGCAGGAGCGCGAGGCCCTCGGCCGCGCGGAACGCAAGTTCCTGGAGGAACTGGCCAAGGGCCAGATGGCCCAGGCCGGCGTCCTCGGTCAGGATCGGGTTGCCATGCTGCAGGCGCTGGAGAAGGTTCTGCTGACGCTCGAACGCAAGCCCGAGATCGTCGGGCTGATCTCCCGGCTGGTGCCGCAGACCGTGGTCTCGTCCGACGGCTCCGGTCTGGCCGGAGCGGCGGCGATTCTCGGCGGCGCGCTGGCGGGTGCGCAACATGGCGGCGCGGCGGCCGCGAAGCCGTGACCGGCGCGGGGGCCGGGCGCCGGTCCGCGCAAGCCGGACGGGCCGGGGCGCGCGGCCGTCGGCGCGGGCGGATCACTCCGTCTCGACCGCGCTCGGACTGCGCGGCAGTTCGACCCGAACGGTCAGGCCGCCGCCGGGCGTTTCCGACAGCGCCAGCGTGCCGCGATAGCTGGTGACCAGATCGTCGACGATGGAGAGGCCGAGGCCGGAGCCCTGCACCGTCTCGTCGAGCCGGATGCCGCGCTTCAAGACGGCCTCGCGGCGCGCTTCCGGGACGCCCGGTCCGTCGTCGGCGACGACCACCTCGATGCGCTCGCCGGCCGCGTGGGCGCTGACCTCGATCCGGCCGGCGGCCCATTTGCGGGCGTTGTCGAGCAGATTGCCGAGGATCTCGTTGGCATCCTCGGGATGCAGCGGCGCCGTCAGCCCGGGCGGGATCTCGACCAGCCAGTCCAGTTCCTCGCCGCGCGGCAGGCGCTGCATCGCGCCGACCATGCGGTCGAGCGCGCGCGAGAGATCGAGCCGGTTCAGATAGGGCACGGCGGCGGCGCGCGAGCGGGCGAGTTCGCGCTCGACGAAGCGCGACAGACCCGCAACCTCGATGTCGATCGCGTCGGCAGCCTCGGTCTCGCCCCGCTCGCGCAGGGAGCGGGATTCGGCCGACAGCACGGCGAGCGGGGTCTTCAGGCCATGGGCGAGGTCGCCGGCCCGCGCCCGGGCGCGCTCCACGGCCTGCTCCTGCGCGTCGATCAGCCCGTTCAGCTCCTCGACCAGCGGCAGGACCTCGTTCGGGAAGGCGCCGTCGAGGCGGCGGGTCTTGCCGCGGCGTACCTGGAGGACGAGATCGCGCAGATTTTCCAGGGGCTTGAGGCCGACCGTGATGTAAGCCCAGCCGGCCAGCGTCAGGAAGGCGACCAGCACGAACAGGAAGGCGGCGGCTTCGAGCGCGAAGTCGAACACCAGGCCGTCGATCTCGGCGCGGTCCTCGCCGACGAACAGGCGGAAGGTGCGCAGGTCGCCGCCCTCGGCCGCCATCGAGACGCGCCGTTCCAGCGTCATCAGCGCCTGGTCGCGCGGTCCTTTCAGTTCGCGCACCTCGCCTTCCGGCGCTTCCGGCGGGATCGGCAGGGTCTGGTCCCAGAGCGAGCGCGACCGGATCTTGATGTCGCCCGCCTCGACGATCTGGAAATAGAGCCCCGAGAAGGGACGCACGAAGCGCGGATCGGCAAGGTCGTCGATCACCTCCGGTCCGCGCGCGCCGACGCGCAGGAGCGCCGTCAACTGGTCGAGATGCGCCCCGACCTCCTGCACCAGCCGGCGCTCGACATGGCGGTCGGCCAGCACGACGAGCGCGACGCCGGCCGCCGCCACCGCGAGAGCGGAGGAGATCACGGCCGAGAGAATCAGCCTGAGGCGGAGCGAGCCGGGGACCAAAGGCCGTCCATGGGTGCGGGGTCTGATCCGGGTCCGTCAGACCCGATCGGTTGAGGCTTGGGCGGAAGATAGCCGGGGAGCGCAGGCGTTCAAGGGCCGCGGCCGGGATATCCGGCCGCGATGCGCGCCCGGGGCCGGGCCGATCAGTCGGTCGAAACCAGATAGCCGTGGCCGCGCCGGGTCTCGATCACCTCGGACCCGACCTTGCGCCGGACGCGTCCGACCAGCACTTCGAGCGCGTTCGAATCCGGTTCGACATCCTCGTGATAGATGTGTTCGACCAGCTCGGCCCGGCTGACCACGCGGCCGCGATGGTGCAGCAGATAGGAGAGCAGGCGGAATTCGAGCGGCGACAGCGGGATCGGCTGGCCGTCGACGGTCGCCCGCGCGCGCCGCGTGTCGAGCGTGATGCCATGCGCGGAGAGAACCGGATTGGCGCGGCCGGCGGACCGGCGGATCAGGGCGCGCACCCGCGCGACGACCTCCTCCATCCGGAACGGCTTGACCAGATAGTCGTCGGCGCCGGCGTCGATGCCCTCGACCCGGTCGGTCCAGCTGCCGCGCGCGGTCAGGATCAGGATCGGAATGTCGCGCCCGGCGTCGCGCCAGCGCTTCAAAACCTGCAGTCCGTCCATCTTGGGCAGGCCGAGATCGAGCACGACGGCGTCGAACTCCTCGGTGTCGCCCCGGAACCAGGCATTCTCGCCGTCCGCGGCCTCTTCGACCACGTAGCCGGCATTCTTGAGCTGGACGGCCAGATCGCGGCGGATCCGGTCTTCGTCTTCCACGACGAGCACGCGCATCTATTTGAGCTCTTCTTTGAGGACTTTTGCTGTAGCGGCGTCGATCGTCACGACCCGGTAGCGACCGCCCGCGGTCAGCAGCGTCATGGCGTAGATCCAACGGCCATCGGTGCGATCGAGGGAGACCTCGACGAAGTTGTCCTGCCCACTCAATGTGACGAGACCAAGGATTTCGTCCAACGATTTCACCTCGCCGCGCGCCAGGGCCTGCCGGGCCTTCTCGTGGTCGGCCGCAGCCGACTCGAGGTGCCGGCGGCCGCCCGGACGATCCGGCGCCGCAACGGCACCCGTGCGGGAAGTCCCGCGACCCATCTCGGCCGGGCTGGCGAACGGGGGCGGTGTGGCGATGACGGCCAGCAGGGCGGCCGCGACCGAATGGCGGAGACGAGGCATCGAAGGATCCTTCTTGCCCAGTCTAACTGACGCCGCCTGTCCGAAGACTGACCGGACGCGCGGTTCCGGCAAAGGCGTTGCAGTGTCCGCGTCCGACGGAACGGTGGACGGCGCGGCCGTTCCGTGCCAGTGATCACCTCCCCAATGGAGCCCCCGGCCGCGAAGACCATGCCAGCCCTCGTCAAGATCTGCGGGCTCAGCACCGCCGAAACCGTCGCTGCCGCGCTGGATGCCGGCGCCGATATGCTCGGCTTCGTCTTCTTTCCCCGCAGCCCGCGCCATGTCGCCGTCGAGGCCGCGGCCGCCCTGGCGGGTCCGGCGCGCGGCCGCGCGCAGATCGTCGCACTGACGGTCGATGCGTCCGACGCGGCGCTCGACGCGATCGTCGCCGGCCTCAGGCCCGATATCCTGCAACTGCATGGCGCCGAGACGCCCGCCCGCGCGGCCGCGATCCGGGCGCGCACGGGGATTGCGGTGATGAAGGCGATCCGCGTCGGTGAGGCGGCCGATTTGGCGCCGGTGCCCGACTTCGCCGCGCATGTCGATCGCTTCCTGTTCGATGCCAAGCCGCCGCCCGGCCTGACCGGTGCGCTGCCCGGCGGCAACGGCCTCGCCTTCGACTGGCGTCTGGTGCGCGGCCTCGATCCGGGCCGGCCCTGGATGCTGTCGGGCGGTCTCGACCCGGCGAATGTCGCCGAGGCGCTGGACCTGACGGGCGCGCCGGCCGTCGACGTCTCTTCCGGCGTCGAGAGCGCCCCCGGCGTCAAGGACCCGGACCTCATCCGCGCCTTCATCCGCGCCGTACGATGGCGGGCGCCGGCTGTCGCGACCGCCTGACCGACCTTCCCACACAGAATGACCTGCCCGAGGACGCTCCCGTGACCATCACGCCCAACACACTCCGTTCCGGCCCGGACGACCGCGGCTTCTTCGGCCTCTATGGCGGCCGCTTCGTCGCCGAGACGCTGATGCCGCTGATCTTGGAACTGGAGAAGGCCTATGACGAAGCCCGGAACGATCCGGCCTTCCACGCCGAACTGGCGCATCTGGGCAAGCACTATACCGGCCGGCCGAGCCCGCTCTACTTCGCCGAGCGCCTGACCGAGCATCTCGGCGGCGCGAAGATCTACTTCAAGCGCGACGAGCTGAACCATACCGGCAGCCACAAGATCAACAACTGCCTCGGCCAGATCCTGCTCGCCCGGCGCATGGGCAAGACCCGGATCATCGCCGAGACCGGTGCCGGCCAGCACGGCGTCGCCTCGGCGACCGTCTCGGCCCGCTTCGGCTATCCCTGCACGGTCTATATGGGCGCGACCGACGTGGAGCGGCAGAAGCCGAACGTCTTCCGCATGAAGCTGCTCGGCGCCACCGTCAATCCGGTCACCTCGGGCGCCGGCACGCTGAAGGACGCCATGAACGAGGCCCTGCGCGACTGGGTCACCAATGTCGAAGACACCTATTACATCATCGGCACCGCGGCCGGCCCGCATCCCTATCCGGCCATGGTGCGCGACTTCCAGTCGGTGATCGGCACGGAGGCCAAGGAGCAGATGCTGGCGGCCGAGGGGCGCCTGCCGGATGCGCTGGTGGCGGCGATCGGCGGCGGCTCCAACGCGATCGGCCTGTTCCATCCGTTCCTGGACGACCGCGACGTGCAGATCTTCGGCGTCGAGGCCGGCGGCCACGGGCTCGACGTGCCGAACGGCCATGCCGCCTCCATGGCGGGCGGCCGGCCGGGCGTGCTGCACGGCAACCGCACCTATCTGCTGCAGGACGGCGACGGCCAGATCCTCGAGGGCCATTCGATCTCGGCCGGCCTCGACTATCCGGGCGTCGGGCCGGAACATTCCTGGCTGAAGGATACCGGCCGCGTCTCCTACGTGCCGGCGACCGACCGCGAGGCGCTCGACGCCTTCCAGGTCTGCACCCGCCTGGAGGGCATCATCCCGGCCCTGGAGCCGAGCCATGCGCTCGCCCATGTCATCAAGCTCGCCCCGACCATGGCCAAGGATCAGATCATCCTGATGAACATGTGCGGCCGCGGCGACAAGGACGTGTTCACGGTGGCCAAGCATCTCGGCCAGGATATGTGACGGTTTCCGTCCGGGGACCCGCCGCGTCGCGGGTCCGCCCACCCCTTGCATTCGACCCCTTCCTCGTCGATGACATCGGCGAGAAATCCGTGGGATCCGTCATGACCGAGAGCCGCATCACCCGACGCTTCGCCGAGACCGCCGCCGCCGGGCGGCCGGCCCTGGTCACCTTCGTGACCGCCGGCGATCCGGACTACGACACCTCGCTCGCCATCCTGAAGGCGCTGCCCGGCGCCGGCGCCGACGTGATCGAGATGGGCATGCCCTTCTCCGATCCGATGGCCGACGGCCCCGCCATCCAGGCCTCCGGCCTGCGCGCGCTGAAGGCCGGGCAGACCATGGTGCGGACCCTGGCCATGGTTCGCGCCTTCCGCGAGACCGACCAGACGACCCCGATCGTGCTGATGGGCTACTACAATCCGATCTATTCCTGGGGTCCCGAGGCCTTCCTGGATGCCGCCAAGGCGGCCGGGGTCGACGGCCTGATCATCGTCGACCTGCCGCCGGAGGCCGATGACGAGCTCTGCCTGCCGGCCATGGCACGCGGGATCAACTTCATCCGCCTGGCCACGCCGACCACCGACGACCGGCGCCTGCCGGCCGTGCTCACCAACACCTCCGGCTTCGTCTACTACGTCTCGATCAACGGCATCACCGGCACGGCCTCGCCGGATGCGGTCCGGGTCGGCGGCGCGGTCGAGCGGATCAAGCGGCACACCAGCCTGCCAGTCGCGGTCGGCTTCGGCGTCAAGACCGCCGAGCAGGCGCAGCGGATCGGCCAGGATGCCGACGGCGTGGTGGTCGGCTCGGCCATCGTCGCGGCCATCAAGGGCAGCCTGGACGCCGAGGATCGTGCCACCGGGGCGACCGTTCCGGCGGTCGAGGCGCTGGTCGGCGAACTGGCCGCCGGCGTCCGGGCGGCGAAGCGCTCCGCCGCCTGATCCGCGCCGCCGGCGCCGCCCGTCCCGCGACATGGCGCCCACGGGCGAGCCGATGTCGGCGGCAGCGTTGCGTCCGGCCTCGCTTCGGCCTATTCGAGAGGCCCCGCATGCGGCGGGGCGGCCCTCGGATGGCCGGAATTCAGTCCTATTCGACGACCGGCGACGCCACGGCGTCCGGCCGTCGAGCCGTCGCCTGACCGGCCTCGTCGAGGCCTCGGAGACCGACCCCCGTGAACTGGCTGACCAACGTCGTCCGACCCAAGATCAAGAGCCTGCTCGCCAAGCGCGAGACGCCGGACAATCTCTGGATCAAGTGCCCGGAGACCGGCGAGATGGTGTTCCATCGCGACCTGGAGGCGAACCAGTTCGTCATTCCGTCGTCGGGTTATCACATGCGCATGCCGGCCCGGCGCCGGCTCGAGGTCCTGTTCGACGGTGCCCGCTACGAGACGATCGCCGTGCCGCCGTCGCCGGTCGACCCGCTCAAGTTCCGCGACGAGCGCCGCTATACCGACCGCCTGAAGGACGCCAAGGCCAAGACCGGCAACGAGGATGCGGTCCTGCTCGGCATCGGCCAGCTCGACGACATGACCGTGGTCGCCGCCGTGCAGGATTTCGACTTCATGGGCGGTTCGCTCGGCATGGCTGCCGGCGAGGCGATCGTCACCGGCATGCTGGCGGCGGTGGAGCGGCGGGCGCCGTTTATCCTGTTCGCGGCCTCGGGCGGCGCGCGCATGCAGGAGGGCATCCTGTCGCTGATGCAGATGCCGCGCACCACGGCCGCGATCCAGGCGCTGCGCGAGGCGAGGCTGCCCTATCTGGTCGTGCTGACCAATCCGACCACCGGCGGCGTCACCGCCTCCTATGCCATGCTGGGCGACGTGCATCTGGCCGAGCCGGGCGCGCTGATCGGCTTCGCCGGCCCGCGCGTCATCGAGCAGACCATCCGCGAGAAGCTCCCCGACGGCTTCCAGCGCTCGGAATATCTGCTCGAGCACGGCATGGTCGACATGGTCGTCCAGCGCCAGGACCTGCGCGCGACACTGTCGCGCCTCTGCCACGTCCTGACCAAGACGCCCAAGGTCGAGGTCGTCGAACTCGAACCTGTCGAGGTCGAGCAGCCCGCGGCCTGACCGCCGTCTGCCGTGCCCGGCTCGCGGATGCCCGTCCGCGCCCACTCCGGAGCTCATCTGGCGATGCCCCCTTCGGCCCTCGATGCCCTCCTGGATCGCCTGACCATGGCGATCCCGGCAGGGTGGGATCTCGGCCTGGAACGGATCGAGCGCCTGCTCGCCGAACTCGGCAATCCGCACCACACCCTGCCGCCGGTGATCCATGTCGCCGGGACCAACGGCAAGGGCTCGGTGACGGCCTTCTGCCGCGCGATCCTGGAGGCCGCCGGCAAGACCTGCCACGTCTACACCTCGCCGCATCTGGTCCGCTTCAACGAGCGCATCCGCATCGCCCATCCGGGCGGCGGGCGGCTGGCCGACGACGACGTGCTGGCGGCCGCGATCCTGGAGGCCGAGCGGGTCAATGCCGGCCGGCCGATCACCTTCTTCGAGCTGGCGACGGTCGCCGCCTTCCGGCTCTTCGCCCAGCATCCGGCCGACTATACCCTGCTGGAAGTGGGCCTCGGCGGACGGCTCGACGCCACCAACGTCATCCCGGCGCCGCTGGTCAGCGTGATCACCTCGATCTCGGTCGACCATGAGAAATTCCTCGGCGACACGATCGAGAAGATCGCCGCCGAGAAGGCCGGCATCATCAAGCGCGGGGCTGCGGCCGTCTCGTCGCCGCAGACGCCCGAGGTCGTGACCATCCTGGAGCGGCGCGCCGCGCGCGAGGGCGTCCGTATCCAGTTCGGCGGCCAGGACTGGATCGCCGGCCCGGAGAACGGCCGGCTGGTCTACCAGGATGCCGACGGGCTGCTCGACCTGACCGCGCCGCGCCTCCTTGGCGCCCACCAGTTCGTCAATGCCGGCACGGCCGTCGCGGCGCTCCGTGCGGCCGGGATCGCGCCCGACAACCAGACGATCGGGCGCGGCCTGGAGACGGTCGAATGGCCGGCGCGGATGCAGCGGCTCGGACCGGGGCCGGTCACGGCGCTGGCGCCGTCCGGTGCGGAGGTCTGGCTCGACGGCGGCCACAATCCGGGCGCCGGCGAGGTCGTCGCGCAGGTGATGGGCGATCTGGAGGAGCGCGTGCCGCGGCCGCTGTTCCTCATCGCCGGCATGCTCAAGACCAAGGATCCGGTCGGCTTCTTCCGGCCCTTCGCGGGCCTCGCCCGCCATGTCTTCACCGTCCCGATCCACGGCGGCCACGAGACGCGGACGCCCGAGGATCTCGCGGCGGCGGCGACCGCCGGCGGGCTCTCGGCCGAACCGGTCGCCAGCCTGGAGGCCGCGCTCGCCCGTCTCGCCTCCGGCTGGCAGTCGGACGAGGCGCCGCGCATCCTGATCTGCGGCTCGCTCTATCTCGCCGGCGAAGTGCTCAAGGCCAACGGCGCCCTGCCGGCGTGACCCCGACGATCCCGCGGTTCGGGCGGCAAGCGGCCGACGCGCCGACAGTCCCTGAACCGCTTCGGCTTCGCAGGCCGGCACGGCGGCCGGCCTGCCGGCGTTCGTCGTCAGTCCGTGTGGCCGGGATCGGGCATGTGCAACTCATGCCACATGGCGTTGAGGATGGCGGCTCCGCAGGCGAAGCCGAGGCCGAGCACCCAGGTGAAGTACCACATATCGACCGTCTCCCCGATTCAATAGAGATGCGTGGAATTGGCCTCGATCGCTTCGGCCGTCATCTTGCCGCGCAGGACGCGAAAGACAAAAGCCGTGTAGGCGAGGACAATCGGCAGGAAAAGCAAGGTCGCGCACAGCATGACGAAGAGCGTCAACTGGCTCGACGACGAATCCCAGACCGTCAGGCTGGCCCCGGGCGCTATCGAGGACGGCATCAGGAAGGGAAACATGCTGACGCCGACGGTCGAGATCGTGCCGAAGATTGCGATGGCCGATGTCACGAAGGCGAAGCCGGGACGCTTGACGACGACCAGGACGGCCGTGAGAACCGATCCGGCGAGACCGGCGATCGGCGCGGCCTTCAGAAGCGGCCAGGCCTCGTAGTTCTTCAGCCACTGGCCCGGCACGATCGCCACCTCCTTGACGAGGGGGTTGGACGGCCCGTCATGCGCGACCGCGCCGACGAGCGCATAGCCGGGCAGGCCCTTGGCGATCCAGAGGCCCGCCAGGGTGAACAGCAGGACATGGAGCCCGGGGAACAAGGCGCCGGCCACCCGGGCCCGATCGGCAACGGGTCCCTCGGTCTTCAGGGCGACGAAGACGGCGCCGTGGCCGGTCAGCATGGCGAGCGAGACCAGGCCGCACAGCAGTCCGAAGGGGTTCAGCAGTTCGAACAGGCCGGATCCCTCGTAGAGCACGCGCATGTCGTTGTCGATGCGGAACGGAACGCCCTGGAGCAGGTTGCCGATCGCGACGCCGAAGACCAGCGAGGGCACCAGCCCGCCGGCGAAGAGCGCCCAATCCCAGGATGCGCGCCAGCGCGGGTCGGCGATCTTGTTGCGGTATTCGAACCCGACCGGGCGCAGGATCAGGGTCGCCAGGACGAGGAACATGGCGATGTAGAAGCCCGAAAAGGCCGTGGCATAGACGGCCGGCCAGGCGGCGAAGATGGCGCCGCCGCCGAGGATCAGCCAGACTTGGTTGCCCTCCCAGACCGGACCGATGGCGTTCAGCACCTGGCGGCGCTCGTTGTCGGTTCGCGCGACGGTGCGCAGGAGCGTTGCGGCCCCGAGATCGAAGCCGTCCATGATCGCGAAACCGATCAGGAGAATGCCGAGGAACAGCCACCAGATGAGACGGAGCGTTTCGTAGTCGACGGGAATGTTCATGGGGCGACCCTCCTCATTCCGCGGGCTGAAGGGCGGCGCCGGCCGGGCGCGGACGGATGTCGAGCGCGGCGACGGGACCCATGACGATGTATTTGCGCATGAGCTTCACCTCGATCACGAGCAGCGTCGTGTAGAAGATGACGAAGCCGGCCAGCGTGAACGTGACCTGCGGCAGCGACAGCGCCGAGGAGGCCAGCCGGGTCGGCAGGACACCGTCGATGGCCCAGGGCTGACGGCCGTATTCGGCGACGAACCAGCCGAGTTCCGCCGCGACCCAGGGCAGCGGCAGGCTCAACAGGCAGAGCTTCAGAAAGGCGGGATGCTCGAAGCTGCGCCGGGTCGAAAGCCAGAAGGCGGTGGCGAAGAGGACGATGAAGAAGAAGCCGAGCCCGACCATGATCCGGAAGGCCCAGAACAGCGGCACGACGTTCGGCACGGTGTCGAGAGCGGCCCGAGCGATCGTGGCCTCGTCGGCCCGGCGCGGATCGTCGATATGTCGCTTCAGGAGCAGCGCATAGCCGAGATTGTCGGCATGGGCGACCAGGGTTTCGCGGGCGGCCTTGTCGGTCCGGTCGGCCTTGAGGCGTTCCAGGGCGTCGTAGGCGACCAGTCCGTCGCGGATTCGGGCCTCGGTCTTCTTGACCAGATCCTTGATGCCGGGGATTTCCTGGCTCGTGGAGCGCGTGGCGATCAGCCCGAGCATCCAGGGGATCTTGACCTCGGCCGTGTTGGCCTGCCGCTGCTGGTCGGGCAGCGCCACCACTGTGAAGCCTGCCGGAGCCTTTTCGGTCTCCCACATGGCCTCGATGGCGGCCATCTTCATGTGCTGATGCTCGTTGACCGTGTAGCCGCTCTCGTCGCCGAGCACGACGACCGACAGGGCCGAGGCGAGCCCGAAGGCCGAGGCCACGATCATCGAGCGCGTCGCGAAGGCACGGTGCCGCCGGCGCAGCAGATAGTAGGCCGACACCGCCAGGACGAAGCCCGCGCCCGTCACATAGCCGGCCGAGACCGTGTGGACGAATTTCGACTGGGCGACCGGGTTGAGCAGCAGCGCGCCGAAATCGGTCAGTTCCATGCGCATCGTGTCGGGGTTGAAGGCCGAGCCGATCGGGTTCTGCATCCAGGCATTGGCCACCAGGATCCAAAGCGCCGAAAGGTTCGAGCCGATGGCGACCAGCCATGTCACCGTCAGGTGCCCGACCTTGGAAAGGCGGTCCCAGCCGAAGAAGAACAGGCCGACGAACGTGCTCTCCAGGAAGAAGGCCATCAGGCCTTCGATGGCCAGCGGCGCCCCGAAGATGTCGCCGACATAGTGCGAATAGTAGGCCCAGTTCGTGCCGAACTGGAATTCCATCGTGATGCCGGTGGCGACGCCCAGGGCGAAGTTGATGCCAAAGAGCTTGCCCCAGAATTGCGTCATCTCGCGCCATATGACGCGACCGGTCATGACATAGACGCTCTCCATGATGGCCAGCAGAAGGGAGAGCCCCAAGGTCAGGGGTACGAACAGGAAATGGTAGAGGGCGGTTGCGGCGAACTGCAATCGCGCCAGCCCCACCGGATCGATGTCCAGCATGGCTTGTCCTTTTGGCAAGGGGCTCGAAGGCCCCGGACGGTCAGGGAAGGGACCGGGTCGGCGCCGGGGCGATGAGGCGGGACATGGCCGCTTCGTCGACCGGCACGACGGCATCGGTCCCGATGAGATAGGCCCGCATCGCGATGACGACGCAGAGCTTGAGGGCGAGGGCGGCGACGATCGCGCGCGCCAGCGGTGTCTGCGGGCGGATCGCGGCGCGCAGGAAGGCGGCCAGCGCGGAAACGGAGCCGGACATGGAAGACCTCGAGGTGAGGAGACGGGCGCTGAGGATCGGGACCCGGCGCGCATGGCGGTCGCAGGACCGCACGCGCCAGGGGGCTGCCGATCGACGAACTGACCGACGATCAGGCTGCCGGCGGACCGGTGGGCGGCTTGGCCCGGTCGCGAACGACAACGGCGGCGGCATCCCGTTCGAGGACGGCGAGCATCGCGGCGACGATCGCGCCGCCGTTCGGGGCGAGCGGGATGTCGGCGGGAATGTCGGCGAGGCCGCCGATCAGCGGCAGGCAGAAGGGACAGGTGGCGCCGCCCGGCTCCTCGCCGATCGGGCGGCCATCGCGGTCGAGGATCACCAGGCCGGAGCCGGTGCAGATGACGATGCGGTCGCTGCCGAACGGGTCGAGTGCGCGGTCGATGCCCGTCGGAGCGCCTCCCGCCTGCGCGCCACCCGCCGGTGCACCGGCGGCCACCATCATGGCGACGAGGAGATTGGTCAGGACGACCAGCATGCCGAGGGCGGACGCGACCTCGCGGCGGACGGCGCCGAGCGCCGTCGTCGTGGCAAGGTCGTATCTGCGCCGAGGCCTCCGGCCCACCCTTCGAGCTCCCGTTCGGCCGCAAGGCCGTCTGCCGGATCCGTCGGTGTCCGGCAGGCTGCCGCTCGACCCACCGCCGTACGCCGTCCGTCAGGCACGGGCCGTGGCGCCAGGAGGTTTGTCAGTTGGCCGCGATCCGCCGGCGACCACAGCTCCGGATCGTAGCGATCCTGACAAGCTATGCCTTGACCGAGGTCAGAGTCTCAGCCGGGTAGGCCTTCATCCGGATGGCTTTTGGGGCGGCCCGCAGGCGCGCCCCGGCGTCCGCCGGCTTGGTCGGCGGTCTCGTCCGGCGTTCAGTTCCGGCGATTGGGGCGGACCGCCGATCGGGCCGTCCGCAGGATATCCCGAGCGGTCAGGCCGCCAGGTCCTGGCGCGACAGGATCGCGCCGTCTTCGGCGAAGCGGTAGACGATCGGCACGCCGGTGGCGAGTTCGCGCTTGATGATCTCTTCGCCGGTCAGGCCTTCGAGCTTCATGATCAGCGCGCGCAGCGAATTGCCGTGGGCGGCGACCAGCACGCGCCGGCCGGCCATCACGTCGGGCATGATATGCGCCTCGAAATAGGGCAGCACCCGCGCGGCCGTATCCTTCAGGCTCTCGCCGCCGGGCGGGGGGATGTCGTAGGAGCGGCGCCAGATATGGACCTGCTCCTCGCCCCAGCGCTGGCGGGCATCGTCCTTGTTGAGGCCCGACAATTCGCCGTAGTCGCGTTCGTTGAGGGCCTGGTCGCGGACGATCGGCAGGTCGGTCTGGCCGAGTTCGGCGAGGATCAGGTCGAGCGTGGTCTGCGCCCGCTTGAGCGCCGAGGTGTAGCAGAGGTCGAAGCCGAGCCCGAGCGCCTTCAGCTTCTGGCCGGCCGCCCGGGCTTCCGCGACGCCCTTCTCGGTCAGGCCCGGATCCTTCCAGCCGGTGAACAGGTTGAGCTTGTTCCACTCGCTTTCGCCGTGGCGGCACAGCACCAGGAGACGGTCCATCGAGAGACTCCGGTCAGTCGTCGGAAAGGCCGAGCACGTCGGCCATGGAATAGAGGCCCGGCTTGCGGCCGCGGCCCCAGAGCGCGGCCTTGACGGCGCCGCGGGCGAAGATCGAGCGGTCCTCGGCCTTGTGGACCAGTTCCACGCGCTCGAACTCGCCGGCCAGCACCACGGCATGCTCGCCGATGACCGTCCCGCCGCGCAGCGTCGCGAAACCGATGTCGCCGCGCCGGCGGGCGCCGGTATGGCCGTCACGGCTGCGGACCGCGTGATCGCCGAGATCGATGCCGCGCCCGCGCGCGGCGGCTTCGCCGAGCATCAGCGCCGTGCCGGAGGGCGCGTCGACCTTCATGCGGTGGTGCATCTCGACCACCTCGATATCGAAATCCGCATCGAGCGCGCGGGCGGCCTGTCGCACCAGCAGTGCGAGCAGATTGACGCCGAGGCTCATATTGCCGGACTTGACCACGACTGCGTGACGCGCGGCGGCGCGGATGCGGTCATTGTCGGCGTCGGACAGGCCGGTCGTGCCGATCACGTGGACGATGCGCGCCTGCGCGGCCAGTTCGGCGAATTCGAGCGTCGCGGCCGGTCCGGTGAAGTCGAGCACGCCCTCGGCCGCGGCGAACAGCGGCAGCGGATCGTCGGTCACCGTCACGCCGAGCGGTTCGAGCCCGGCGAGGACGCCGGCATCGCGTCCGATCTCCGGCGAACCGGACCGTTCCACGGCCCCGGCCACGGTCACGCCGTCCATGCCGGCGATCGTCCGGATCAGGGTCTTGCCCATCCGGCCGGCCGCTCCCACCACGATCAGCCGCATGTCGGCCATGGCGCTCCTCCTGTCCAGGCTGGAGCTATAGAGAGCCGGCCTCTGCGGCGCAACCGCGCGGGCGCGGGGCGCGGTCCCGCCTTTCGCAGGGGTGGCGGGTTCCGAGCGGCGGACGCCGGGCGCCGAAACGCCGAAAGCCGCCCTCGACTGGGGGCGGCTTCCGAAAACGGCACAATGTCCGGAAGGTCAGAGGTCGATCTGGCGCTTCAGCCCGTCGACCTCGTCCTGGAAGGCGCGGTCGGTCTTGATCATGTCCTCGATCTTGCGCACCGCATGCAGCACCGTGGTGTGATCCCGGTTGCCGAAGCGGCGGCCGATCTCCGGCAGGGAGCGCGGCGTCAGCGTCTTGGACAGATACATCGCGATCTGGCGCGGCCGCACCACGGTGCGGGTGCGCCGGCTCGACAGAAGATCGGCCTTGGAGACATTGTACTGCTTGCAGACGATCCTCTGAATGTCCTCGATCTTGACGCGCTTGGCCTCGCGCACGCGCAGCAGGTCGCGCAGCGCCGTCTCGGCCATTTCGACGCTGATCGGCTCGCCGGTCAGCTGGTTGTGGGCGACCAGGCGGTTGACCGCGCCGTCGAGGTCGCGGCCGCTCGACGTGACGTTCTCGGCGACATAGTCGATCACCGCATCCGAAACGGCGAGTGCCGCATAGCTGCGTCGCGCCGCCGCGATCCGGCCGGACACGATGCGCCGGCGCAGGTCGAGATCGGGCGCATGCAGTTCGATCAGCAGGCCGCCGCCGAGGCGGGAGCGAACCCGTTCGTCAAGCGTTTCAAGCTCGACCGGCGGCCGGTCGCCGGCCACGACGACCTGGCGGGCGCCATCGATCAGCGAATTCAGCGTGTGGCAGAATTCCTGCTGCACCTGCTTGCCCTGCAGGAACTGCATGTCGTCGATCAGCAGGAGATCGATGCCGCGCAGGCCGTCCTTGAAGGCGATGGCCGACTGCGATTTCAGCGCCGCGACGAAGCGGTACATGAAATGCTCGGCGGTCAGGTAGAGCACGCGCCGGCCCTGCTCCTTCGCGGCCCGGGCCACGGCCTGCAGCAGATGGGTCTTGCCCAGTCCGACGGCGGCATGGAGATAGAGCGGGTTGAAGCCGACGGCCTCGCCCGGACGGGCCTCCGCCACGCGGCGGGCCGCGGCCAGCGCCAGGCTGTTCGAACGGCCTTCCACGAAGGTGTCGAAGCTGTAGCGCGGGTCGAGCGGCGAGCCATAGAGGGCGTCGTCGGTCCTGACCTCGGCGAAGACGGCCTCGCGCTGGACTTTCAGCGGCTGCGGCGCCTGGGCGACCGGGCGCGGATCGAGCGTCGGCCCGTCATAGGGCTCGGCGCCGACCGCCGCGCCGGGCGTCCGCGGACGGATCGCCGAGCGGACGGTGAATTCGATCTGCCGCGCGCCCTCGAACTCTTCCTGGAAGAGGGCCAGGAGACGGTCTCGGTAGCGGTTCTGCAGCCAGTTCTTGAGGAAGCGCGTCGGCACCGACAGATGCACCGCGCCGTCCGTGATCGATTCCAGATCCACCCTTGCGAACCAACTGTTGAAGACATCCTCGCCAAGCTCCGCCCGCAGGCGTTTCTTGATGCGATCCCATTCCGCATGGCCCGACAGCCCCACGCTCATCGTTCCAGCCTCCTTCGTAGTCCTTGGGTCGGCCCGGACCCGCCAGTCCAGGTTCGACTATGATTTGTTGAATTGGCGCACGCTTATGCAACTAAAACGCGAAGCCAAGGGGACCCTGCGGCCTCGCGGGGTCCCCGACGATCAAACAGTTCAGGTTTGCTTCCAGGGAAGTCCGGCAGCCTTCCACCCGTCCCGCTGGCCACGATGGCCGTTCGGATCGAGAGGGCCTTCGAAGCCGCCTGCGACGTTGAGGCAGCGCTGCCATCCTGCAGCGGTCGCCGCGATGGCGGCGGATCGACTGCGGACGCCGGACCGGCACAGGAAAAGAACGGGATCCTCCCGCGACGCACCGACACCATCGAGGGCCGCCGACAGGCGGTCCACGAAAGCATCGTCCACAGCCATTTCGGGATAGACCTGCCACTCGATGAGGAGAGGCGCCTTGCCGAGCCCACTCAGCTCGGGCAGTCCGACGAAAGACCATTCGGGACGGGTACGCACATCGACCAGCTGCGCCGGCCCGCTGTCGGACAGCAATCTCCAGGCCTCCGCAGGGGGGATATCCCCCGCGTAGGCTTCGCCAGTCATCAATGACATTCTCGGCCCCCGCATGCGGACTGCGCCGCATATTCCAAAATCTTTGACGAAGCAAGGCATTGGCTGCCTTTATCTTCGTTTCAGATTAGTTATTCTTGAATTGAACGGAACGCGACACTAGATCCCGGAACTTTCAACTGAGCATTTTACTCGCCATTTTTGAGCATAACGCGCCCAATGCTCATCATGAGCTCCGTGTCCCAGGATTTTGTCTGAGGGTCATGAAGGGCGGGCCCTTCATGACCCCAACTTTACACAGCGGGGTCGTAGGGTGCAACAGAGACGAGTCCCCGGTGGGGTCCGGTGTTGCCGAGAGTCCGCACTCGGAAAATCGTCGAGAACGGGTTCATATCGAGAAGCGATGTGGAGTCAATGTGGTCTCCGTCGGGACCGCTCCGGAGACCGGATCGGAAACCAGCCGGCCAAGAATTTTGCCATCAAGGCCTTGACTCTTCGACCGTGTCGGGCCTTTCCAGATGCTCTTGGAACATTCTTGTAACATATTGGAATATCATAAATTTCTCTGATCAGCCCGGGTCCTTCCGAGTCTCTCCGGAAACCGGTTGGGTGGCGCCGGGCGGGCCGTTGAGGTTAGCCGGACAAACGAAAAGCCCGGACCACCGGTCCGGGCTTTGCGCAGTATTCGACAATCGCAGCGTGCTGATCAGGCGCCGAGAGCCTTGAGCCGGCTGGCGAGGCGCGAGATCTTGCGGGACGCGGTGTTGGCGTGCAGCACGCCCTTCGACGCGGCGCGCTGCAGCTCGGGCTGAGCGGCCCGGAGCGCGGCGGCGGCGGCCACCTTGTCGCCGGAGGCGAGCGCCTCCTCGACCTTGCGCACGAAGGTCCGAACGCGGCTGCGCCGGTTCTTGTTGACCGCGGTGCGCCGCGTGATCTTGCGGGCCGCCTTCTTGGCGGACGGCGTATTGGCCATGGACGAGCCTTTCCTGGAACGATCCTGAGAGGCGCTCCGTCCGCGGCTTCGGCGGGTCTCCCGCCGGGCCTCGCGTACCGGGTGCCGATCAAACGAAAGCGGCGGCGGACGCGCCGCCACCGGTCGGAGCGAGCTTATAGCCAGGGTCCCGGCCCGCGTCAACGCCGAACCGGCCGTCCCGGGCGGGCATGCGGCCTCAGCGGTGGGTGAATTCGGCCTTCCGCTTCTCCGCGAAGGCGTTCATGCCTTCCTTCTGGTCGGCCGTGGCGAACATCGAGTGGAAGATGCGCCGCTCGAAGCGCAGGCCCTCGGCGAGCGTGGTCTCGAAGGCGCGGTTGACGGCCTCCTTGGTCATCATCGCGGCCGGCAGCGAGAAGCCGGCGATGTCGGCGGCCGCCTTCATGGCGGTCGGCAGGAGCTCGGCCAGAGGCACGACGCGGGCGACCAGGCCGGAGCGCTCGGCCTCCTCGGCCCCCATCATCCGGCCGGTCAGGCAGAGATCCATCGCCTTGGCCTTGCCGATCGCCTTGGTCAGGCGCTGGGTGCCGCCGGCGCCCGGCATGACGCCGAGCTTGATCTCGGGCTGGCCGAACTGGGCATTGTCGGCGGCGATGATGAAGTCGCACATCATCGCCATCTCGCAGCCGCCGCCGAGCGCGAAGCCGGCCACCGCCGCGACGATCGGCTTGCGGAAGCGGGCGATGCGGTCCCAGGAGGTGATGAAGTCGTCCAGATAGGCGTCCGGATACTGCAGGTTCGCCATCTGCTTGATGTCGGCGCCGGCCGCGAAGGACTTCTCCGAACCCGTGATCACCACGGCGCCGATCGCCCGATCGGCCTCGAAGGCGTCGAGCGCGGCATTGATCTCGTTGATCAGATCGGAGTTGAGCGCGTTGAGCGCCTTCGGCCGGTTCAGCGTGATGCGGCCGACGCGGCCCTCGGTTTCGACGATGATCAGTTCGTAGGCCATGGGGCGCTCCCTTCGATCGCGCCGGAGCGCGCATGGCGGCGGCCCCGGTCTTGGTCCAAGAAGCGCTACCCGAGGCCCGGTCCGGTTTCAACCGGACCGAACGGGGGAGGCCCAATCCGGTTTCAACCGGACCAAACGGGGGAGGTCCTATCCGGTTTCAACCGGACCGAACGGCGGGGACCCACCGCGGTTGCGACGCCACGGAGCGACGGAGCCGCTGGCCGGTCACTCAGCGCTGGCAGACCGGACAGAAGAAGGTGGAGCGGTTCGACTGGACCACCCGTTCGATGACGCCGGCGCATTCGAGCCGCGGGCAGGGTTCTCCCTCCCGGTCGTAGACGGCGAAGCGGTGCTGGAAGTAGCCGAGTTCGCCGTCGGCATTGACATAGTCGCGCAGCGACGAGCCGCCGGCCTCGATCGCCTCGCCGAGCACGTCGCGGATGGCGTCGGCCAGCCGCTCGGCCTCCGCGCGCGGCCGGCCGGTCTTCGTCACGATCGTTCCCGCCGCCCGCATCGGCGACAGCCGGGCGCGCCACAGGGCTTCGCAGACATAGATGTTGCCGAGCCCGGCGATCAGGCGCTGGTCCATCAGGGCCGCCTTGAGCGAGGTCCGGCGGTCCTGGAAGAGGGCCGCGATGGCGGCGCCGGTCAGGGCGTTGCCGAGCGGCTCCAGGCCGATGCCGCGCATCATCGGGTGGTCGGCGAGGCCGGCCCGCTCGGTCATCACCATGAAGCCGAAGCGGCGCGGGTCGTTGTAGGTGACGGTCGCCCCGTTGGAGAGGGTGAACACGACATGGTCGTGGGCGGCATTCTTGGAGCGCTCATACTGGAAGGCGCCGGGCGTCTCCCCGTCCGCGCCAGTCGTGTCCGCGCTGGGCGCAGCCGGGAGGGCGATCCGGAACGAGCCGGACATGCCCAGATGCATGATCAGCACGGCGCCGTCGTCGAGGTCGGCCAGAAGATACTTGGCGCGGCGGGCGAGCGAGACGATGCGCCGGCCGGTGACGCGCTCGGCGAAGCGCTCGGGCAGGGGGAAGCGCAGGTCCGGCCGGCGACAGTCCAGACCCGTCACCTCGGCGCCTTCCATGACCGGGGCGAGGCCCCGGCGGACGGTTTCGACTTCGGGCAATTCGGGCATCGGCGACAGGCTCTCGCATCCGGGGCCGGGACGATAGCGCTCCCGACCGGCTTCCGCTATGGTCCCGCGCCAAAAGGAGAACCCCATGACGCAGCATCCGTCGAGCGGGGCGGCCGAGAGCCGTCCGGACGCGGCTTCCGCGGCAGGCCGGATTCCGCCGGAGGCGGCCGCGGCCAGTGCCGAGACGGCGAGCTTCGGCTTTCGCGACGTGCCGATCGGCGAGAAGCAAGGCCTTGTGGACGAAGTGTTCCACCGGGTCGCGGCGCGCTACGATGTCATGAACGACGCCATGTCGGGCGGCCTGCATCGGCTCTGGAAGGACGCGATGGTGTCGCGGCTCGCGCCGCCGCGGACCACCCGCAAGCCGCTCCGGGTGCTCGATGTGGCCGGCGGCACCGGCGACATCGCCTTCCGCATCGTCGAGCGCGCCGACGGCAATGCCAAGGTCACGGTCTGCGACATCAACGCCTCGATGCTGGGCGTCGGCCGCGAACGGGCCGAGAAGCGCGGGCTGGCCGGCAAGGTCGATTTCATCGAGGGCAATGCCGAGGAATTGCCGTTCGAACGGTCGTCCTTCGACGCCTATACGATCGCCTTCGGCATCCGCAACGTGCCGCGCATCGACAAGGCGCTGGCCGAGGCCTACCGGGTGCTCAAGCCCGGCGGGCGGCTGCTGTGCCTGGAATTCTCGGCCGTCGACGTGCCGGTGCTCGACCGCATCTACGAGACCTATTCGTTCAAGGTGATCCCGGTCCTCGGCAAGCTGATCGCCGGGGACGACGAGCCCTACCGGTATCTGGTCGAATCGATCGCCAAGTTCCCGCCCCAGGAGCGCTTCGCCGGCATGATCCGCGCGGCCGGGTTCGAGCGGGTCGACTTCACCAACCTGACCGGCGGCATCGCGGCGATCCATTCGGGCTGGAAGATCTGATGTCCGGAGCGGTCGTCGGTCCGCTGCTGCGGCTCGCCCGGGCAGGCTTCGTCCTGGCCCGGGAGGGCGTGCTCCGGGCCATGGCGCCGCCCGACCCGCCGACCGTCGGGCGGATCGTCCTGGCGGTCTCCGCCCTGATCGAGCGCCGGGGACTGACGGGCGTCGACCGCGGCACCCGCGTCTCGGAGGCGCTGAACCGGCTCGGCCCGTCCTATGTCAAGCTCGGCCAGTTCCTGGCCACGCGGCCGGACGTGGTCGGCCGGGACATGGCCAAGGATCTGGAGGCGCTGCAGGACCGGGTCGCGTCCTTCCCGCTCGCCGATTCGATCGCCACCATCGAGCGCGCCCTGCAACGGCCGTGGCAGGCGGCCTTCGTCTCGATCGGCCCGCCGGTCGCCGCCGCCTCGATCGCGCAGGTCCACAAGGCCCGCGTCCGCACGCCCGACGGGGAGACCCGGGAGGTTGCCGTCAAGGTGTTGCGCCCGGGCGTCGAGGCCCGGTTCCGGCGCGATCTCGACAGCTTCTACCTCGCCGCCCGGCTGATCGAATGGCTGGTTCCCGCGGTCCGGCGGCTCAGGCCGGTCGCGGTCGTCGACACGCTCGCCCGCTCGGTGCGCCTGGAGATGGATCTGCGCCTGGAGGCGGCCGCCCTCTCCGAGATGGCCGAGAACAGCCGCAACGATCCCGGCTTCCGCGTGCCCGGCGTCGACTGGGAGCGCACCGCCAAGCCGGTGCTGACGCTCGAATGGGTCGACGGCGTCAAGGTCTCCAACCTCGCCGGCATCGAGGCGGCCGGTCACGATCGGGTCGCGCTGTCGAAGACCGTGATGCAGTCCTTCCTGCGCCACGCCATGCGCGACGGCTTCTTCCACGCCGACATGCATCAGGGCAACCTGTTCGTGGATGCCGACGGCCTGCTGGTGGCGGTCGATTTCGGCATCACCGGGCGGCTCAACCCGGCCGAGCGGCGCTTCCTGGCCGAGATCCTGTTCGGGTTCATCCGGCGCGACTACCTGCGCACGGCCGAGGTGCATTTCGAGGCCGGCTACGTGCCGCCGGAGCAGGAGGTCGAGGTCTTCGCGCAGGCGCTGCGCGCCATCGGCGAGCCGCTGCGCGACCGGCCGGCGCGCGAGATCTCGATGGCGCATCTGCTCAACCAGCTGTTCGAATATACCGAGGTCTTCGACATGAAGACCCAGCCGCGGCTGATCCTCCTGCAGAAGACCATGGTGGTGGTCGAGGGCGTCGCCCGCACGCTCGATCCCGATCTGGACATCTGGACGGCGTCCGAACCGGTCGTGCGCGAGTGGATCGAGCGCAATCTCGGCCCCGGCGCCAAGCTCGGCGAACTGGCCGGCAGTGCCGGTGCGGTCGGCGGCCTGGTGATGCGCCTGCCGGCGCTGGCGGAGCGGGTCGAGACCGTCTCGGCGGGTCTCGCCGACATGACCCGCCACGGCTTCCGCCTGGACGAGGAGACCGCGCGCGCCATCGGCCGCGAGGAGGGGCGGGGCCGCCGTCTGCCGACCTGGATCGGCGCCCTGGCGCTGGCCGCGATCGCGCTGAAACTCCTGTTCGGATAGATCCGGACGGCCGCCCGGTCTGGTTTTTCCTCCGTGCCGGCGCTAGCATTTGACCATGTCGCCCCGTCGCCGAACGATCCGCAGCGTCTGCCTCTCCGCGTTCGCCGCGGCGGCCGGCGCTATCCTCACTGCCGGCGCCGCCCTGTCGGCCGGCGCCGTCGACGAGGCCGTCTACCGGGCGACGGCCGGCCGCTGGCTGATCGCGCCGGAGGGCGGCGGCAAGGGCTGCGTCATCACGCTTTCGACCGAGACCACCATCGGCGGTCGCCGCCTGGACGGGACGGCCGGCTGCAAGGGCGCCGTGCCCGCCATGGCCGAGGCGGCGTCCTGGGATTTCGACAACGAGAAGAGCGGCATCGTCTTCCGCGACGCGCTGCGCAAGCGTCTTCTCGAGGTGGTCGAGCAGGAGACCGCGACCTACCGGCAGGAGCCGGCCGGCCCCGGCAAGGCTCTGGTGATGTTCCCGGCGCGCGGCAGCATGGACCGCGTGCCGAGCCCCGGCGACCTCTTCGGCGAATGGCAGATGCGCCGGCCTGGCGGCCCCGTCCTGTGCACCGTCTCGCTGCTCGAACGCACCGCGCCGGGCGACCAGGGCAGCTATACGCTCTCCCTCGCGCGTGAATGCGATGCCGGCCTGGTCCGTCTGAAACTGTCGACCTGGCGGATCGAGGGCATGGATCTGATGTTCTACAGCTTCGAAGGCGACAGCCTCGCCTTCACCCCGCGGGCGCCCGGTGCCTACGCCAAATCCGAGAAGGAAAGCGGCAAGCCGCTCGACCTGATCAAGACGAAATAGTCGCGCTGCCCCGCGCGTCTCCGCCGCCGATTGCCCGAAGTCTCCGTCAGGCCAGCAGCGTCCGCATCGTGGCGGCGTGGCGGGCCATGATGGCGTCGCGCGCCTTGTGGCGGCCGTTCTCGACGACGAGCCGACCGGCGACGCGGACGGCATCGACGCGCCAGCCGTCGGCGAAGATCCAGGCATCGAACAGGGTCTCGGGCGCGACAGGCAGGTCGCGGGTCGGCGCCAGCGCGACGAGGTCGGCGGGGGCGCCGGGGGCGAGACCAATCGCGTCCGAACCGGGAGCCGCGGTCGCGGCCCCGAGCGCCCGGGAGCCGCCCGCCAGAGCGCCGGCATAGAGCGTTTCGCCGGTCGACCCGCCGGGGGCGGCGATCACGTTGCGGGCGCGGCGGCCGAGGCGCTGGGAATATTCCAGCATGCGCAGTTCGGCTGGGACGCCGATCTCGACGTTGGAATCGGATCCGACGCCGAAGCGGCCGCCGGCGCCGAGGAATTCGGGCGCGTCGAAGATGCCGTCGCCGAGATTGGCCTCCGTGACCGGGCACAGCCCGGCGACCGCACCCGACCCGGCGAGCGCGCGGGTCTCCTCCGGCAGCATGTGGGTCGCGTGGATCAGGCACCAGCGCCGATCGACCGGGGCGTGATCGAGGAGCCAGGCGACGGGGCGCCGGCCGGACCAGGCCACGCAATCCTCCACCTCCAGCACCTGCTCGGCGACATGGATATGGATCGGGCCGTCCGGCGCCATCTCGACCAGCCGGGCGAGCTCGCCGGGGGCGACCGCGCGCAGCGAATGCGGGGCGAGGCCGAGAACGGCACGGTCGAGCGGCCGGATCGCCGCGGCGGCGCCGTCCAGCATGCGGGCGAACAGGTCGAGATCGGAGATGAAGCGGCGCTGCCCCTCCGCCGGCGGCTTCGCGCCGAAACCGGCATGGGCGTAGAAGACCGGCAGCAGGGTGAGGCCGATGCCGGTCGTGGCTGCGGCGGCGGCGATGCGCGCCGCCATCTCGGCCGGGTCGGCATAGGTGCGGCCGTCGCGGTCGTGGTGCAGATAATGGAACTCGCCGACGCGCGTGAAGCCGGCCTCCAGCATGGTGCAGTAGAGCGCCCCGGCGACCGCCTCGACATCGTCCGGCGTCATGGTCAGCGCGAAGCGGTACATCTGTTCGCGCCAGCTCCAGAACGAATCCGAGCCCGGCCCGCGCCGCTCGGCGAGGCCCGCCATGGCGTGCTGGAAGGCGTGGCTGTGCAGGTTCGGCAGGCCGGGCACCATGACCGCATGGCGCGCGTCGCCGGGCTGAGGCGCCGCACCGGTCTCGACCGTCGCGATGGCGCCGTCGGCCAGCGCGATGCGCACGTCGCGGGCCCAACCGCCCGGCAGGAAGGCGTGGTCGGCGTGAAGCACGGTCATGGGCGCATCCGGTCTCGGCAACGGGGCAGGGCGTGACCGGGTCGGCCGGTCCGAATGATATGTCTATACATTAAGCCGGCTCGGCTGTGAAGCCGGGCGGCCGGGTTTCCGACCCGCGGCCATTGCCGTCAGGCGGCCGGCAGCGTCCCGGGCGAGACCGTCGACGCCCCATCGGAGGCGACCGGCGTTGCGTCGCCCGCGGCAGGGGACCCGCCGGAGCCAGCCGCCGCGCGGTCTGCGGCGCCCGGCTCCGACCCGCCATCCGGGACGGTCCCGGCGGCCGCCACCACGATTTCCGCCGGGGCGGGCGTGCGTTCGCGGACCAGCTTCGCAACGCCGACGAAATCGGTCTTGCCCGAGCCGAGGACCGGCAGCTTGTCGACCACGACGACCTCCGACGGCGCCATCAGTTCGGCTGCGCCACGGCTCTTGGCGAAGGCTTGGAAGGCCGCACGCGACGCGCCGCGCGCCGTGGTCACCATCACCAGCCGTTCGCCCTTGCGCGGATCGGGTTCGGCGACGACCGCCGTCATGGCGTCCGGCCAGAGGTCCGAGGCCAGCGTCTCGACCGCCGCCAGGCTGATCATCTCGCCGCCGACCTTGGCGAAGCGCTTGGCGCGGCCCTTGATGGTGACGAAGCCCTCGCGGTCGATGGCGACGATGTCGCCGGTATCGTACCAGCCCTCCGGCGGCGGTTCGAGCACGCCCGGCGCCTCGGCGCGCAGGTAGCCGAGCATGATGTTCGGCCCGCGCAGCATCAGCCGCCCGCCCTCGGTCACGCCCGGCACCGGCTCCAGCTTGTGCCGCAGCCCCGGCAGCAGCCGGCCGACCGTGCCGAAGCGGTTGAACATCGGCGTGTTGATGGCGACCACCGGCGCCGCCTCGGTGACGCCGTAGCCCTCCAGGATGCGCAGCCCGAAGCGCTCCATCCAGACCCGCCGCGTCGTCTCCTTGACCGGCTCGGCGCCGGCGACGACGTAGCGCAGCGAGCGGAAGTCGTAGGGGTGCGCGGAGCGCGCATAGCCGGTCAGGAAAGTGTCGGTGCCGAAGAAGATGGTCGCGTTGGAGCCGTAGACCAGCTCCGGCACGATCCGGTAGTGCAGCGGCGAGGGATAGAGATAGACCGGCACGCCGGAGACCAGCGGCAGGATCAGGCCGACCGTCAGGCCGAAGGAATGGAACAGCGGCAGGACGTTGAAGACCTTGTCGGTGCGTCCGAAATCGATCCGCGCCGCCGCCTGGGCGGCATTCGCCAGCATGTTGCGGCTGGACAGCACCACGCCCTTCGGCGTGCCCTCCGAGCCGGAGGTGAACAGGATCGCGGCCGGATCGTCCGGCCCGCGCGTGGCGAGCGGCGTCTGCCAGTGCCACAGCGCGGCGAGCCGGTCGGTCAGGCCGACGGTGGCGCGGATGTCCTCCAGATAGACCAGCCGGATGCCCTGGCCGTCGAGCGCATCGACGATCGGCTGCAGGCGGGCCTTCTCGATGAAGCCGCGCGAGGTCACCACCGTCTCGATCACGGCCGCCCGGCAGGCGGCCAGGATGTTGGTCGGCCCGGCCGAGAAGTTGATCATTGCCGGCACCCGGCCGGCCGACATCAGGCCGATCGTGGCCACCGCGGCCGCATTGGCGTTGGGCAGCATCACGCCGACATGGGCGCCGGGCGCGGCGAGCGGCATCAGGCGCTGGCCGATCACCCGCGCACCGGCCAGGAACTTGCGATAGGAAAGCGGCCCCGACAGCGGATCGTCGAGCGCGATCCGGCCCGGGCCCTCGTGGCGGGCGGCATCGACCAGCGCGCGGAACACGGTGCGGTCGATCGCGGTCGTCCGGTAGACCAGATCCGACATGATCTGGTAGAGCGCCGCGCCCGAGGCGAGCCGGCGCATCTTGCCCTTCAGCGCCGGATCGACATCGAGCTTGACCGGCTCCAGGATGGTGACGCGCACCTTGGGGAACAGGCGGCGGCGGATCTGGTGCGGCTTCAGCCGGGTGAACGGTGTCTGCTCCAGGCCCTCGATGCGCACCGGCACCACCATGGCGTCGGCCTTGTCGGCGATCAGCCCGGCTCCGTCATAGACCTTCATCAGCGATCCGGTGACGGTCAGCCGCCCCTCGGGGAAGATGATCAGCGTCTCGCCGTTCCGGACCGCATGGATCAGCGTGCGGGTCTGCATCGGCTTGGTCGGATCGAGCGGCATGGCCCGCGTGATCTTCAGGAACGGCTTCACCCACCAGCGCTGCGCGATGCCGGAATCGATCGCGAAGACCGGCTCCTGATCGAGCAGCGACAGGGCCAGGCCGGCATCCAGGAAGCTGACATGGTTGAGCGCGATGATCCGGCGCGGCCCGGCCTTGGCGACATTCTCCAGGCCGCGTACTTCGAGCCGGAAGATGCCGCGATAGACGATCGAGAGCAGGTCGCGGAACGGGCTCGTCGGCAGGGTCCGGAAAATGACGACGCCGACCGCCAGCGTGGCGAGGCCGAGCACCGCGAAGACCCCGGCGACGCCGAGACCGAGCGCCAGCAGGATGGCGGTCGAGATCGAGCCGACGGCGATGAAGGCGCCGGAGAGCACGTTGGAGGCGCCGATCACGCGGGCGCGCCGGTCCTTGCCGGCCCAGGCCTGCAGGGCCGAGAAGGACGGCACGATGAACAGGCCGCCGGCGATCGCCAGGCCGAACAGATCGATGCCGATATGCAGGCCGCGCGCGCTGGTGAACACCTCGACGGCGCCGACCGGCGCGCCGGTCGCCTTGACGCCCCACAGCGCAAAGGCCAGATCGAGCGAAAACAGCCCCATCAGCACCGCGCCGACCGGCGTCGGCAGGAGCACGATGCGTTGGCTGGACAGGAACGAGGCGAGGCCCGAGCCGAGCGCGATCGCGATCGAGAAGATGGCCAGGAAGGCGGTGACGACGCTTTCCGAGCCGCCGATGACGGATTTCACCATGGGCGGCAGCAGCGACAGCACCACCGCGCCGATCAGCCAGAACCAGCTCGTGACCAGCCCCAGCCACCAGAGCCGGGCGTCGGCCTTCAGATCGCGGATCAGGCCGCGCGTCGAGACCATCACGTTGGGCTCGATCTCGAGCCCGGGCGCGGCCTCGCCGGCCGGCGGGATCATCCGCGCGGCGCCCCAGGAGATCAGCGCGAAGACCATCATCAGGCCGGACAGCGTCGCCGGATCGCCGCCGCCGGCGGCCGCGACGCCGGCGATCACCGTGCCGGTCAGGATGGCGATGAAGGTGGCGCTCTCGATCAGCGCGTTGCCGCCGGGCAGTTCGGATTCCGCCAGGTGATCCGGCAGGATGCCGTATTTCACCGGTCCGAACAGGGCCGCGATGACGCCGAAGCCGCCGAGCGCCACGAACAGGATCACGATCGAATGCAGCGCGAAGCCGATCACGGCGATGAGCGCGACGAAGATCTCCAGGAACTTGACCCGCTCGGCCACGCGCGCCTTGTCGTAGCGGTCGGCGATCTCGCCGGCGAGCCCCGACAGGAAGAAGTAGGGCGCGACCAGCACGGCTCCCGCCAGCGCGACCAGGGCCCCGGACCATGCCTCGGAGACATGGTAGAGGATCAGGAAGACCAGCGCGTTCTTCAGGAAATTGTCGTTCAGCGCCGAGAAGAACTGGCAGACAAAGAGCGGCGCGAAGCGCCGTTGCAGGATCAGCGGGCGGGACATCGGGTCTCCGGACGGTCGAGGAGGCGCGGAGGCGGCCACGCGTGCGGTCGGGGCGGCCCGCGCCGCCGGGCGCCATCACCCGGTCGGCGCGAGCCTGTTCGACAGGACCCTACCGGAACTTCTTTTCCTTCCGGTTTCTTCGATCGTTCGTTTCGTTTCCTTTGCCCGCAATTTCGCGTCGTCCCGGCCGTCCTGTCTCAGGCGCTCGCCTCGTCGAGCTCCGCAATGGCGGCGGCGTCGAGATCGAGTTTCGCGGCGGCGAACAGGGGGGCGAGCTGGTCGGCCCGGCTGGCGCTGGCGATCGGCGCCGTGATGCCCGGCCGGGCCATCAGCCAGGCGACCGCGACGGCGGCCGGCTCGGTGGCGTAGCGGTTGGCGACGCGGTCGAGCGCCGCGAGGATCTTCAGGCCGCGCGGGTTCAGATAGCGGGTGACGATGGTGCGGCCACGCACGCTGAGGCCGGCATCGGCCTCGCTGCGGTACTTGCCGGTCAGGAAGCCGGCCGCCAGCGCATAGTAGTTGATGACGCCGACCTCGCGCTCCCGGCAGAGCGGCTCCAGCGCGGCCTCGTAGTCCTGGCGGGCATAGAGATTGTATTCCGGCTGCAGGCTTTCGTAGCGCGGCAGGCCGGTCTTCTCGGCGAGATCGAGCGCGGCGCCGAGCCGCTCGGCGGTGAAGTTCGAGGCACCGATGAAGCGCACCTTGCCCTGCTCGATCAGCCGGGAATAGGCCTCCAGCACCGCCTCGATCGGCGTTTCGGGGTCGTCCCGGTGCGACTGGTAGAGATCGATATGGTCGGTCTTCAGCCGCCGGAGCGAATCCTCGACCGCCTGACGGATCCAGCGCGGCGACAGGCCCTTGCGGTCGCCGCCCATGTCGGAGCCGACCTTGGTGGCGATGACCAGCCGGTCGCGCCCGCCGCGCGCCTTCAGCCAGTCGCCGATGATGGTCTCCGATTCGCCGCCCGTATGGCCTTTCACCCAGGTCGAATAGACATCGGCCGTGTCGATGAAGTTGAAGCCGGCGCCGACGAAACGGTCGAGCAGGTCGAAGGAGGCGGCGGCATCCGCGGTCCAGCCGAAGACGTTGCCGCCGAAGCAGAGTTTCGTGACCATCAGGTCGGAGCGGCCGAGCCGGCGCAGTTCCATGGCGGGATCTCCCTTGTCCGTGCCGCGGAACGTTAGGGGCCGGATCGCCCTGCGGCAACGGCTGACGGCGGGCGGCAGGCCTGCAGGCCGGTCCCGCAGGAGGGGCGGAGGCGATCGGACGGGGAGAGGGATCGGTCGGGGAGAGGGATCGGTCGAAAGGAGAAACCGGCGGGGGTATCGTCGGACGGTCACGACGCGATCGAGGCGGGTAGCTAGGCCGCCGATCACGTACTGCCATCGTGGAATGCCCGAGCCCCGCCATATCCCACGATGACGGGCATCCGGGGGGCGGTGAGGCATCCTGCCGTCCTCCACCCCCGCCAGCCGGACCCTTATAGACGAGCCCGCCGAAACCGCCACCCGGCATGGCGATCAATCCCCATCTTTGCGCTTTCGGGCTGCAGGCGGTTTCGGGCTAAACTCCCGGTCCTGATTCCCGGGCCCGATTCCCGGCCCGTCGCCGGTCCCGCCTTCCGCCGAGAACCGCCCCATGCGCTTCACGTTCCTGCATGCCGCCGACCTGCATCTCGGCAGTCCGCTGGCCGGCCTTGCGGGCAGGGACCCGTCCGTCGCGCGCCGCATCGCCCTGGCCGGCCGGGAGGCCTTCTCGGCATTGGTCGACCGGGCCCTCGACGAAAAGGTCGCCTTCGTCCTGCTGGCCGGCGACATCTACGACCGCGAATGGCAGGACAACGCCATCGGCCTCTTCTTCAACAAGGAGGTCGCCCGCCTGCACCGCGACGGCATTCCGGTCTTCATGATCCGCGGCAATCACGATGCCGCCAGCGTCGTGACCCGGACCATCACGCTGCCGCAGAGCGTCGGTCAGTTCTCGACCCGCAAGGCCGAGACCCTGCGGCTGGACGCCCTGCGCGTCGCGGTCCACGGGCGTAGCTTCCCGGACCGGGCCGTGGAGGAGAATATCGCGCTCGACTATCCGGATCCGATCCCCGGCTGGTTCAATATCGGCCTGCTGCACACCTCCCTCGACGGCCGTCCGGGCCACGCCCCCTATGCGCCCTGCTCGCTCTCCGACCTCAGGTCGCGCGGCTACGACTACTGGGCGCTCGGTCATGTCCACGAGCACGAGGTGGTCGCGACCGACCCGCATGTGGTCTATCCCGGCAACATCCAGGGCCGCAGCGTGCGCGAATGCGGTGCCAAGGGGGCTGTGCTGGTCGATGTCGAGGACGGCCGCGTGGTCGATCTCCGCCGTGTCCTGACCGCCCGCGCCGAATGGGCGATGGCCGCCGTCGACCTGACCGGGATCGGCGAAGGGACCGGCTTGCTGGCGGCCGTCGAGGCGGCGGTCGCACAGCATCTTCCCGCCGACCGGGAGACGATGTTGGTCTTGCGCGTGACGCTGACCGGGACGACGGCGCTGCACCTGGGGCTCTCGGCGCATCCGGAAACGCTGCGCACCGAGATCCAGGCGGCGGCCGACCGGGTCCATGGCGATGTCTGGGTGGAAAGCGTCAAGCTGGCCACCCGGGAGCCGTCGTCGTCAGTCGCCGGTCCGGTCGATACCGCGAATTTCGGGGCGCTGCTGGCCCGGATCGGTGCGGAGCCGGCCTTCAGGGAGCGGATCGCCGGCGAGATCGCCATCGTCTCGGCGAAGCTGCCGCCGATCGAGGGCGCGCCGCCGCTGGCGGATGATCTGCACGCGATCGTCGAGGAGGCCCGTGCACTGGTGCTCGGCCGCGTCGCCGGCCCGGGGGCGTTCTGATGCGGATCACCCGGCTCGATCTCGGCCGCTACGGCCCCTTCTCCGACAAGAGCCTCGTGTTCCGGCCGGATGCGCGGCTGCATGTGGTCTACGGCCCGAACGAGGCCGGCAAGTCGACCGCGCTCGCCGCCGTGACCGATCTCCTGTTCGGCATCGAGGAGCGCAGCGTCTACAACTTCCTGCATCCCTATCCGGATCTCTGGATCGGCGCCGAGATCGTCGACCGCGCCGGCCGCCGCCTGGCCTTCAGGCGGCGCAAGCGGCGCAAGGGCGCCCTGGTCGACCCGTCGGGCGGCGAGTTGCCCGACGATGCGCTGCTGCCCTTTCTCGGCGGCATCGATCGCGCGCAGTTTCTCGCCGGTTTCGGCCTTTCCGCCGCGACCCTGCAGTCGGGCGGCAAGGAACTGGCGCAACAGGCCCAGGACAGCGGCGGCCAGTTCTTCGCGGCGGACTACGGCATCAACGGCGTGCCGGCTCTGCGGCAGGCGCTCGAACACGAGGCCGAACAGGTCTTCGGCACCCGCGCCAAGGCCTCGCGCCGCTTCACCCAAGCCCACGACCGCTACGAGGCGGCCCGCCGGGCGATCCGCGAGCATGAACTCGGCGCCCAGGAATGGAAGCGGCTGACCGAGCGGATCGAGGCGCTGGACGCGGCCTGCGCGGTGGCCCGCAATGCCCGGACCGAGGCCGAGATCGCGGAGCGACGGCTGGAACGGGTCGAGCGCGTACGGCCGGCTCTCGCCGAACTCGACCGGATCCGGGCCGAGCGCGCCGCCATCGGCGAGCTGCCGGCGGCCCCTCCCGGCGCGGCCGCCGAGGTGCTGGAGGCGATCCGCACGGTCGCCGACCGGGACGCAACCGTCGAGGCGGCGCGCGGCGAGCATCGCGACGCGCTGGAGGAACTGTCGGGGATCGTGGTCGACGCCGCGTTGATCGCCCGGGCCGGCGCCGTGGCCGGCCTGACCCGTGCCGTCGGCGGCTACACCAAGGCGATCGGGGCCTGCCCGGCCGCGATCGAAGCCCTGGAGACCCTGCGCGCGCGCATGGCCGGCCTTGCCGGGCAGCTCGGTTTTCCGGATGCCGAGAGCCTCACGGCGGCCGAACCCGGCACGGCGGGGATCGCCGCCTTGCGCAAGGACCTCGCCGACGGCCGCCGGCACGAGGCGGCCGTGGCGAACGCGGCCATGCAGGTGGTCGAACAGCGGCGGCGGCTGTGGGACCTGGAGGCGATGGGGGCGGCGGCCGGCGCGCCGGCGGATCCGGCCCCGCTCAAGGCCCGTCGTGCCGCCTTCGACCCCCTCGTGGAGCGCCTCGAAGAGGCCGCCCGGACACGCGCCCGGCTGAACAAGTCGGCCGGGGCCCTGGCCTTCGACGCCGCTAAACTCGATCCGGCCGTGACCGATCTGGCCACGCTGGCGCTGAAGCCGCGGCCGTCGATCGAGGTCCAGAAGGCGTTTGCGGCCGACCGGAGCCGGCTCGACGGCGAAATCGCCCTGCTGCGCGGCGCGTTGGCCGCCGAGACGGCGACGATCGCCGCGGCCGACGCCCGGCTGGCGGCCTTGTCGGCCCGCGGCCCGGTGCCGACCGCCGAGGCCATCGCCGACGCCCGTGCGGCGCGGGATCGCCTCTGGACGCGCGTCAAGGCCGCCCTGTGGGGGGCACCGGATGCCCCCGCCGAGGCGGTCCTCGGCGCGACGGTGGCCGATTTCGAGGCCGCCAAGGCCGAGGCCGACCGGCTCGCCGATGCGGCCGCGCAGGATGCCGAGCGCGTCGCGGCCTTCGCGCTCGAGACCCGCGATCGCGCCGCCGCGGAGGCTCGTCGCCGGGACGCCGCCGCGTCGCTGGACGACCGCGACAGCGCCTGGCGCGACCTTCACGCCCGCTGGACGGCCGCCTGGGCGCCGGCCGGCATCGCGCCGCTAGCGCCGCCGGCGATGGAGCCCTGGACCGCCAAGCTCGACGGCCTGATCGCCCGCCTTGAGGCGCTGGAAGCCGACCGCGCGGACTTGGCCGAACACGACCGGCAGATCGCCGCGGCGCTGGCGCCCTTGCGCGATCTCGCCCGGGCCGCCGGCATCGCCGAGGCCGACAGCCTCGATTTCGGCCTCTGCGCCCATCGCCTGGATGGCCGGCTCGACGAACTTGCCGCGGCCTTCGACGACAGCCGCACCCTGGCGGGCGGCATTGCGGCGGCGCGGCAGACCCTGGAGGAGCTTTCGGCGGAGGAGCCGAGAGCGCGGGCGGCGCTCGATGCTTGGCGCGCCGGGATCGGCCCGCGCCTCGCCGCGCTCGGCCTCGCTCCCGATGCCGCGTTCGAGGCGATCGAAAGCGTGCTCGACGCCTTTGCCAGCCTGCCGGATCTGCGTGAGAAGATCGCCGCCGGCAAACGCCATCTCGATCGGCTCCAAGGGGAGATCGGCAGCTTCGAGGCGGAGGTCGCCGACCTGGTCGCAGCCATCGCCCCCGACCTTGCCGATCATCCGTCCGATCTGGCGGTGACGGCGATCGAGCGGCGCCTGGCCGCGGCCCACGACGCGGAGACCCGACGCAAGAGCGCCGCGGCCCGCCTCGCGCGCGCCGAGGCGGCACTGACGGGGGCCGAACAGGATCTCGCCGAGGCGGATCGGCATCTCGACATTCTGACGGCGGCGGCCGGCCTCAAGCGCGGCGACGATCTCGCGGCCCGTGCCGCGACACGGGTTCGCGCGGAGGAACTGGAGGCCCGCGCCGCTGCCCTTCTGGACCAGATCGGGCGGCTTGCCGACGGTCGCGACGAGGCGGCGGTGCGCGAGGAGGTCGCGGCGATCGATCCGGATGTGGTGGCCGTCAGCCGGCATGAGCATGCGGCAGCCAGGGCGTTCCACGACGAAGAGGTCACCCGCCTCTACGCGGAGCGCCAGGAGGCCATCCGCTTGCGCGACGAGCGGGGCTCGGGCAACGCCGCCGACCTCGACTGGCAGGCCAAGCGTGCGGCAGAGGCCGAACTCGCCGTCGCGGCGCGCGACTGGGCCGTGCTCCGGACCGCTAGTCTGATGATCGACGCGGCGATCGAACGCCATCGCGAAAGCCGGCGCGATCCGCAGGTGCAGCGCGCCGGCGAGTTGTTCCGGATCGTCACCGGCGGCGCCTTCCAGGGGCTGAGCCAGGACTGGGACGACGAGAAGGAATGCTTGCGCATCGTCGGCGTGCGCGCGTCGGGCGATCGGATCGACGCCAAGGCGATGAGCGAGGGGACGGCCGACCAGCTCTATCTGGCGCTGCGGCTCGCCCATCTGGAGGAGCATGCCGCCCGCGCCGAGCCGGCGCCCTTCCTCGGCGACGATCTGTTTGCGAGCTTCGACGACGCGCGGACCGGCTTCGGCCTGCAGGTGCTGGCGGCGATCGGCGGCGAGGTCCAGCCGATCCTGTTCACCCACCATCGCCATGTCGCCGCCATCGCCCGGGCCGAACTGGGCGACCGTGCGGACGTGATCGATCTGACGTGAGCGGCCAGACGGGAGCAGCGGGCCCGCCGAGCCAGTCACCGAAGCCGGGCGGGTCTCCGATCCGCTCGCCGATCAGGCGGCCGACGGGAGATCGACCGGCACCGGATCGGTCTCGGTCTGCATGTCCGTCCCGGACGTGACCGAGACCTCGACCTCGACCGGATGGGCGGCGCCGGTCGGCCCCGTATAGCTGCCCGAGATCGGCGACGCCTGGCCGGGGCTGCGCGCCACCGCCACCCGGAGCAGGGCCTCGCCGGCGACCAGGCGATTGGTCGGATCGTATTCGACCCAGCCGGTCTCGGGGATGAAGACCTCCGCCCAGGCATGGGTGGCGCCGCCGCCGGTCAGTCCGCCGGCGCCGAGATCGGTCGCCTGATCGTACAGATAGCCGGTCACGAAGCGGGCCGCGAAACCGGCCCGGCGGGCGCATTCCACGAACAGCCAGGCCATGTCGCGGCAGGAGCCCGACTGCCAGCGGATCGTATCGACCGGGTCCTGGGTGCCTTCCTCCCAGCGGAAGCTGTAGGCGACGCGCTCGTGGATGCGCTGGTTCAGACCGTCCAGGAAGGCGAGGCCCTGCGTTCCGGCCGCGTCGAGAATGTCCTGCATGAAGCCGTCGACGACGCCGTCGGCGTCGGGCGTCAACGGCGTCATGAAGGCTTCGAGCACCGCAAGGTCGTCGCCCTGATAAGCGATCGGGAAGGCGGTCGCCGCCGGGTGGGTGAAGAACGGCACGGTCGATTCGAAGCGCTCGACCACCAGCGTACTGACGATGTCGAGAATGTCGGTCTCGCCGTGGAAGTCCGCGATCGCGATCGCGTTGCCGAGCGGATCGTGGTGCCAGCGCAGGGTCGCCGGAGGGGTCGTGGCGAGTTCGGCCTTGATCAGCCGCATGTCGAAGCTGCCGCGCGGCCGGGTCATCAGGCGATGGGGGCCGAGCAGGACGGAGGTCGAATAGCGATAGGTCGTACGGTGGCGGATCGTGAAGATCATGCGGGCCTCTCGGAAGGGGGCAGGACCGGGCGTCGTTCGCCCGGTCCCGAAGGCATTCCGGCGAACCGGCCGTCGTCGCAGCCTCGGCCGGATGCCGGTTGCGTCACGGCGCCGAAATGCCCGGGATCAGACGGCTCGGCTGATCCGGGCCGTTCGACTTGAAGACGATCGTGCTGCAGCCCGGCAGGCAGGACTCGGCCTGGGTTGCGGATGTGGTGAACCGCAAATCGCGGCCGGGCTGGCCCTGAAAGCGCGCGAAGGCTGCGGTCACGCGCGCGTCGCCATCGGCATCGAGGCGGTCGGTCTTGGGCATGGCGGCCAGAATGCTGAACGGACCGGTCGCGCCGCTCGGGGCATCGCTCAGCATCAGCCCGCCGGCCGCGGCAATAAGGATGGAACCGGCGGCGAAGGCGACGGGAAGGCGTGTTCCGATCATCGTCTGTCTCCTCGGGTTGTCGTGTCTCGTCGACAGGTCAACGCGAGAGACGGAGCCCGGTTCCGCCATGGCGGTCACGGTTCCGGGAGTGCGCCGGCACGGGGCGGGAAAATGTCCGCCGCCGTCACTCCTTGCCGGCGGCGATTTCGTGGACGGAAGCGGCGGACGCGATCGAGGCGGCTTCGCGGGCGGCGGGGTCGCCGTCACCGAGGGCGCTGGCGGTCGGCGTCTGTGCGAGCGTGTCGAGCAGGCTCAGAAAGCGGTCGGGGATCGGCTCGGCAATGATCTTGTCGAAGGATTGGCGCAGCCGGCGCCCGATCGCGTCCTGGGCGATCCGCGGCATACGGGCGTCGGGGGCTGCGCCGGTGGTCTTGGTCTCGTTCATGGTCTCAAGGCGATCCGTTTCCGACAGTCTACTTCATTTCCATGCGCGAACGAACTCAAGAAAGCGACCCCGCCGCGCCTGGCTTCACGCCGTGCCGTCATCCTTGGAACCGCCATCCGCGGACCCGGCGTCCCGACCCGGGGCGGAACCCGGTCCGTCCTTCGGTCGCGCCAGGGCATCGAGCAGCGCTTCGAACCGTTGCGGCATCGGCTGGATGGCGGCCGCGGAAAAGTGGGAGCGCAGGCGGCCGCCGATCCGCGCGAGCACGTCGTCGGGCAGACCCGGCTTTCGGCCGTCATCACCCGGATCCTCTGTCTTGCCCATTCGTGCAATCCGAACCCGCGGCTCGCATACATCCGGCCGTCAACTCCCTTCCGCACGACTTGGTTCCCGACCGGCTGGAACTTTTTCACAAGCGACGCGTTTCCAGATCTCCGTGCGCACACACGGCCCCTTTTGGAGGCTCATCAATGAATATGAAGGACAGGATCGGGGCGCATCTTCCCTACCTGCGGCGGTTTGCCCGCGCTCTCAGCGGGTCCCAGCAGAGCGGTGACGCCTTCGTTCTCGCCATGCTCGAATGCCTTGTCGAGGATCCGACCATGCTGCGCGGGGATCTCGAAAACAGGACCGCGATCTACAATCTGTTCCTGCGCATCTGGAACTCGATCAGCACCAACGGCACGACCGAGATGTCCGAGGACCATGTCGCCACCCTGGCGGCGCTGACGCCGCGGTCGCGGCAAGCCTTCCTGCTGGTCACGCTGGAGAATTTCAGCGAAGAGGAAGCCGCGCAGGTAATGGATGTCGAACCGTCCGAGTTCGCCGAGATGATCGAGGAGGCCGGCCGCGAGATCGCCGAGCAGGTCGCCACGGACATCCTGATCATCGAGGACGAACCGATCATCGCGATGGATCTGGAGGCGCTCACCACCGAGCTCGGCCATACGGTGATCGACATCGCGCGCACGCAGCGCGAGGCGCTCGACATCGTCGCGCGCCGTCGCCCCGGTCTGGTGTTGGCCGACATCCAACTCGCCGACGGCAGTTCGGGGCTCGATGCCGTCAACGCGATCCTGGAAACCTTCGAGGTGCCGGTGATCTTCGTCACCGCCTATCCGGAGCGCCTGCTGACCGGGACCAAGCCGGAGCCGACCTATCTGGTGACAAAGCCCTTCCGGCCGCAGAACCTGAAGGTGATCATCAGCCAGGCGCTGTTCTTCAAGGAACGCGCCACACGCAAGATCGCGGCCTGATCGGCGTCATGCCAGGCCCCATCGGGGGGCCTGAATCTCCGGTTCCCAAAAGGCAAGAAAGCCCGGGCCTCCCCGCCCGGGCTTTCTTTTGGCTCGATTTGATCTCGAGCTACCAGCCCATGAAGTACATGAGGATCAGCAGGGGGATCGGGACGCCAAGCAACAACATGACGATCCAGCGCATGATTGCATCTCCGTTCGGGGCAGAATTGCCTCATCGGTTTAGCAACGCGAACTTCACAATATGGTTCCCCGAAGGCCGTTGTTATGCAGTGATGGCTGCGTGACCGGAAGAGCGGAGCCTGTGCGGGGATCGAGACTGTCTGCCGGGTGCCGAAGATTGCAAAAAACCGCCGGCCATGTGGCCGGCGGTGCAGGTCAGGGGATGGGAACCATTCGGGGGGATCTTCTCAGGACGGCGCCGAGACCGGACTTCAGATGACCGTCCAGGGCGATCCGGTACCGTTTTCGGAGCCGACCGCCTGGGCCTGACGATCGGGGCCGAGTTCGTCGCTCGACGAGACGGCCAGGATTTCGAGCAGCCGACGGCGTGCCCGGTTGACCCGGCTCTTGATGGTGCCGACCGCGCAGCCGCAGATTTCGGCCGCCTCCTCGTAGGAAAAGCCGGAGGCGCCGACCAGCACCAGGGCCTCGCGCTGGTCGGCCGGCAGCGTGTCGAGCGCAACGCGGAAGTCGTCGAAATCCAGCCGCCAGGGCTGTTCGGGCTGGGACACCAACCGCGCCGCCGCCATCCCATCGACGTCCTGCACCTCGCGCTTGCGCTTGCGGTACTGGGAAAAGAAGGCGTTGCGCAGAATGGTGAAGAGCCAGCCGCGCAGACTGGTGCCCTGGGTGAAGGAGTGATAGGCGGCCCAGGCCTTGACCAGGGTTTCCTGAACCAGGTCGTCGGCCCGATCGGCATCGCCGCAGAGGGAGATCGCGAAAGCCCGCAGCGACGGGATTTCGGCGATCAGCGCGTCCTTCTGACTTTTCGACTGGGTCCCGACCATCAAGCGGCGCCTCCAAGCTCGGTGGCCCGTTTGCCCGGGTCGGGCGGCGCAGGCGTCTGGTCTCCGACGGGCTGCTCGGCCCGGTCGAGGGCATCGATGAGCGTCCGGAACCGTTCCGGGATGGGCTCCGACAGGACGCGATCGTAGATGCCGCGCAAATGCGAGCCGAGATGTGCCTGCAACCCCGCCTCGAGCGGCGGAAGTCCTGAGGACTTGGACCTTGTTTTGGACTTGCTCATGTGACCTGCTGGTGCTCGGGGACCCGGGTACGAAACCCCCGCCCCATCCTGCGGGAGAACCGCCTTGTCGATGTGGCTCGGACTAACGCGGCCAAACGGCATGAGTTCCACGCTGATCGACATGTTGTCCCGGAAAGGCGCCCGGCCTACCTTGGCGTAAGGAAATATTGGTACACCGGGAACAGCCGGACGGAGAACCTCGCATGTCGATCGCCGCCCTTGTGGCGCCGCAACTGCCCTATCTGCGCCGCTACGCCCGTGCGTTGACGGGGCGTCAGGATCTCGGTGACGCCCGCGTCGCCAAATGCCTCGAGCGCCTGGCCGACGACCCGGACCGGCTCGATGCCGATCTGGAGCCGCGCGTGGCCGTCTATCGGCTCTTCTCGGAAATCTGGAATGCGGCGCCGGTCCATGCCGGACCCGGCGGTTCGGCCGCCGACCGGCGCATCGGGGCCCTGCCGCCGCTGCCGCGCCAGGCCTTCCTGCTGACCGCCATGGAGGGCTTCACCGCCGAGGAGGCTGCCGACATTCTCGATGTCGATCCCGACCAGTTCGACGACTGGCTGGTCGAGGCCGGACGGCAGATGAGCGCCGAGATGGCGACCCGCGTCCTGATCATCGAGGACGAACCGATCATCGCCATGGAGTTGGAAAGCCTGGTGGCGGCGTTGGGCCATACGGTGACCGGCAATGCCCGCACCCATGGCGAGGCGATCGGTCTGGTCGAGCGCGACCGGCCCGGCCTCGTCCTGGCCGACATCCGGCTGGCCGACGGCAGTTCCGGTCTCGATGCGGTCAACGAGATCCTCAAGATCGCCGATCTTCCGGTGATCTTCATCACCGCCTATCCGGAATATCTGCTGACCGGCAAGCGCCCCGAACCGACCTTCCTGATCACCAAGCCGTTCCGGGACGACATGGTTCGGGCTGTGATCAGCCAGGCGCTGTTCTTCGAAACCCGGCCGGCGGCCTGACCCCGGTCAGCGCCACAGGAGCGCCAGCACCGCGATGGCCGCAGCCTGCAGGGCGAGCGCGAGCCGGTAGAGCCTGAGGGCCCTGCGGATATCCGCCGCGTCGGCGCGGCGTCGGCCGTCGCCCATGGTGGCATCGTCGACGAGCGTTTCGCCATAGACGCGCGGGCCGGCCAGCGCCAGCCCGAGAGCGCCCGCCATGGCGGCTTCCGGCCAGCCGGCATTGGGCGAGCGATGCTGGCGCGCGTCGCGCAGCACGGCGCGTGTTGCGCCGGATGCCGAGGCACCCGGCATCAGGGCCGCGGCGAGGATCAGCCAGAGTGCGGCCAGGCGCGAAGCCGGCAGGTTGATCAGGTCGTCGAAGCGCGCCGCCGCCCAGCCGAAAGCCTCGTGGCGCGGAGTCCGATGGCCGATCATGCTGTCCGCCGTGTTGGTCGCCTTGTAGAGCACGCCGCCGATCGGACCGGCCGCCGCGGTCCAGACGAGCGGGGCGACGATGCCGTCGGAGAAGTTCTCGGCCAGGCTTTCGATCGCCGCCCGGGCGACGCCGGCCTCGTCGAGACGGGCCGGGTTGCGCCCCACGATCATCGAGACGGCGCGGCGGCCCTCGTCGAGGCCCCGGTCGAGGCCGGCTGCCACGGCGGCGACATGCTGATCGAGGCTGCGCTGGGCCAGAAGCGAGGAGGCGGCGATGCCGAGAAGAAGGAGGCCGATCCAGCCGCCCGGCGCCAGGAGCACCGGCACGGCCGCTGCCGTTCCGGAGATGGCGAGCAGCAGGATGAGGGCCGCGACGCCGGCGATGCGCCGCCGGCCGGGCGGGTCGGCGTCCCGGTTCAGATGCCGGTCGAGCCCGCCGATCAGGCGGCCGATCCAGGTCACCGGATGGCCGATCCGCCGGAACAGGGCATCCGGATAGCCGAGGGCGGCTTCGATCACGAGGGCGATCAGGGCGACGGCGAGCGAGTCGGAAAGCGTCATGGCACCGGCGGAGGGGCTGGCGGAGGGACGGCGGCGGCGCCGATCGGGACTGACTGAAACCACGATGCGGCATCGAGGTAAACCGGGCGGGTGGCGGCCGCAGGTTCGGCGGGCGGACTTGCCGGCATCCGGCGTTCGGGGCATCAAGGCAGTCGAGCGCGCCCTCGCCATGGGCGGCCGCAGGAGCCGCTGCCGTGTCCGATCTCCGACCCGAAGACCGCCTCGCCGCCGCCTACGCGGCCATCGACCGTGCCAATGCGGACGATCCGACCCTCGCCGGCGATCCGCCGCGCCCCTATGCGGTGATCTACGGCGAACGCATGACCGCATGGCTCGAACGGTTGGTCCCCGACGCCTCCGATGCGCTCAGGATCGCCGTGCGCGGCCAGCATATCCGCCGCTTCGACCGGCCGCGGTCCGAATTTCCGATGGACAAGCCCGGCTATTTCGCCTGGCGCAACCGGCTCAAGGATCACCATGCCGATCTGATCGCCGGGATCATGACCGAAGTCGGCTACGGCGAAGACGATGTCTCTCGGGCGCGCTCGATCGTGCGCAAGGAGCGGCTGAAGCGTGATCCGGATGCGCAGGCGCTGGAAGACTGCGCCTGCCTGGTCTTCCTGGAGCAGGAGTTCGCGCCCTTTGCGGCCCGGCACGAGGACGACAAGATCGTCGATATCGTCGCCAAGACCTGGATCAAGATGTCGGCTGCCGGCCATGCGGCCGCAGTCGCCATGGTGCCGGCCTTGCCGGAGCGGCTGCAGCGGCTGGTCGGGCAGGCGGTCGCGGCGGCGGGAGCGCGCCGGGACTGAGCGCCCCGCCGTCCGGGCGATGCGCAGACCGGATCTTGACGGGCGCGAGGTCCGTTCAGCCGCCGCCCCGCATGTCGACGTGCCCGTCCATCGCCGCCGCCTGGGGCGGCTTCGGCCGGAAGCTGACGGTGAAGCAGGCTCCGCCTTCGGCGGTATGGTCCAGGCGGCCGTCGAGCTGGCGAACCATGGCACCGACCATCTGCATGCCGAAGCCGTTGCGGCCGTCGATGCGAAAATCCGGCGGCAGTGGTGTCGTGTTGCGGACCGAGAGGGTGCATAGCCCCTCCGCCATGGCCAGCGTCACGAATACCGCGGGCTCCGCGCCGCCGTGCTTGATCGCATTGGTGACCAGTTCGTTGACCACCAGGGCGAGCGACATGGCCTGGTCCGGGGTCAGCAGCAGTGGATCGGCCACGACCGCGCATTCGCGCCCGTCCGGCAGCATCGACTGGGACAGGTCCTGGCACAGTTCGCGCAGGAACGCGGCGAAGTCGACCGACTCGATGCCGTCGGAAGCGTGCATCCGCCGATAGGCCATCGCCATGGAGTTGACCCGGCTGACGGCCAGGTCGAACTGCTGGCGCGCCTCCGGATCGGTCACGGACCGGGACTGCAGCTTGAACAGGCTGGAGACCGTCTGCAGGCTGTTCATGATGCGGTGATTGAGCTCGCGCAGCAGAACGTCCTTGTAGGCGAAGGCCCGGGCCAGGTCGTCGGCCAGTTCGTCGAAGGCGCTGCCGAGCTGGGCGAATTCCGCCGTCCCGGTCATGGCGGTGCGCGCGCTCAGGTCCCCGTCGCGCCAGCGCCGGGTGACCGCGATGATCCGGTTGACGGGGCGGGCGATCAGACGGCGGCCGAACAGCCAGGCCAGCACCATGGCGGCGGCGGCGGCGACGACGATCCCGACGATCCCGCGCATCGTGGCGCTGTCGAGCGGGCCGAACGCCTCCGCGCGGCCGAGGCCGACCCCGATATAAAGCCCGCCCGGACTGACCGCGGGCGGAATGTAACCGACGATGCGGCGCACGCCGTCGAGCGGGGAGGTGACGTCGATGGTCCCAGGGGCGCTGGCCCGTGCGGTCTCGCGCCAGATGTCCTCCGGAAAGGGCTTGCCGACGAAGCGTCCCCCGTCGGGAAGGCGAAGCAGGATGGTGCCGTTGCGATCGGCGACGGTCATGACGCGGTTGAGCGACCATTGCGGTCCGTCGAGGTCGGCGGCGAGCCGCGCCAGCCCGATGCTGACGAAGACGACGCCCGCGGTCTCGCCCGCCGGGTTGCGGTACGGCATCGCCATGTGGAAGCTCGGCACGCCCGTCCGCTGCCCGACCGCGTAGGTCCCGACCGTGAAGCGGCCGGTTGCCATCGCCTCCCGGAAGTAGAATCGATCGCCCACCGGCGGCATCGGTCCCGCCGTGTCGAGCCGGTCGGTGGCGCAGAAGACGTTGCCGGCGCGGTCGGCAACGCCGATCGCCTCGAAATCCGGATGCGCGGTCCGCAGGGCCCGCAGGATCGCGGTGCATTCGGTCGGCTCGGCGTTGCGGATGTCCTTGGACTCGCTCAGCGCGGTCAGCATCAGCCGGACGCCTTCGGTCAGGCGTTCCTGGGCGGCCGCGACCTGCTGGGCCTGGAGGGCGACGCTGGCCCTCAGCTCGGTCTCGCGCGCGCCGCGCAGGGCGAACTCGTTGACCGCCTGGAGCGCCACGACAGGAAGGAGGGTCAGGCCGGCCAGGAGCACGACGCGACGGCTCAGGCTCATATGGCGGGTCTCCCGTCGGCCAGATGCGAGTCCCGGGAGACCGAACTCCCGAATTGGGGATCATCCACCATTTTTTCCGGCGATGCACCGGTCATTTCGGGTGGGTGGGTTCGGAATCCCCAACGTCTCCCGTTAGTTCCAGAGGTCGTCCGGCTGCGCCGCGCGCTGGCGGCCGGCGCTCGGGAGCGTCGGGCCGCTGAACGTCAGGCCGTGCGGTCGAGACCGCCGGCGCGGCATGTCGGTGGATGCGGGGGGCGAGAGTCCGTCCCGGTCAGATCGCCCCGATCTGATCGAAAAGGACCAGCTTTCGCCGTTGAGTCTGGAGCTTTGCCTTATCGATTGGATGATTCCATCCGATCGGGACAGGCTCCAGCAGATTGCTGAAAAACGCGTCGGAACGCGATCAGACGCGGCCCGTTTCAACTCTGTCATCCCCGGGGCTTGTCCCGGAGATCTCGATTTTCCAAAGACTTGGCCATCGCACTGGATCCCCGGGACAAGCCCGGGGATGTCAGAATGGCGGGTTCGGAGTGATGTTCAGCAGCCTGCTAGGCGTCGAGATTGGCCGAGAGCGCGTTTTCCTGAATGAATTCGCGGCGCGGCTCGACCTCGTCGCCCATCAGGCGGGTGAAGATCTCGTCGTTGTCCTCGGCCTCGCGCAGGCTGACCTGCAGCAGCGTGCGGGCGTTCGGATCGAGCGTCGTCTCCCAGAGCTGGCTGGGATTCATCTCGCCGAGGCCTTTGTAGCGCTGCATCGAGATGCCCTTGCGGCCCTGCGCGAAGACGGCTTCGAGCAGGCCGCGCGGGCCGCGGATCTGGGTCACGACATCCTTGCGCTTGAGCTCGGCCGCCTTCTCGTAGATTTCCTGCAAATGGGCCGTGTGCGCATCGAGCTTGCGGGCATCGGCGGAGGCGAGCAGGGCGGCGTCGATCCAGCGTGCCTCGGTCACGCCGCGCAGGGTGCGGGTGAACAGCAGGCTGCCGTCGGGCTTGGCCTCGCCAACCCAGCCCTTGGCGAATTCGTCGGCCAGGATGTCCAACCGGCGCGCGACATAGGCCGCCGCCTCGCGACCCTTCTCCAGGTCGTTCAGAACATTGGGCGTCAGCGCGCCGGCGATCGCCGCCTGCTCGACCACGTCGCGGTCGTAGCGGTGGTGCAATCCGTCCAGGATCGCGGCGACCGCGCGGGCTTCGTCGACCACGGCGCGCAGATCGAGCCCGGCCCGCTCCTCGCCGGAGGCGAGCCGGAGGCCGCTTTCCTCGAGGCCCATGTTGATCAGGTAGTCCTCGAAGGCCTTCTGGTCCTTCAGATACTGCTCGGACTTGCCGCGCGCGACCTTATAGAGCGGCGGCTGGGCGATATAGAGGTGGCCGCGTCGGATCAGGTCCTTCATCTGCCGGAAGAAGAAGGTCAGCAGCAGCGTCCGGATATGGGCGCCGTCGACGTCGGCGTCCGTCATGATGATGATCTTGTGGTAGCGCAGCTTGTCGAGGTTGAACTCGTCGGTGCCGATCGAGGTGCCGAGCGCGGTGATCAGCGTGCCGATCTGCTCGCTCGACAGCATCTTGTCGAAGCGCGCGCGCTCGACATTGAGGATCTTGCCGCGCAGCGGCAGCACGGCCTGGTTCTCGCGGTTGCGGCCCTGCTTGGCCGAGCCGCCTGCGGAATCGCCCTCGACGATGAACAGTTCCGACTTGGCCGGATCCTTCTCCTGGCAGTCGGCGAGCTTGCCGGGCAGCGAGGCCACGTCGAGCACGCCCTTGCGACGGGTCAGCTCACGCGCCTTGCGGGCGGCTTCGCGCGCGGCGGCGGCCTCGACCACCTTGCCGACGATCGTCTTCGCCTCGGAGGGGTGTTCCTCGAACCAGGTGCCGAGCGCTTCGCCGACCAGGTTCTCGACCACCGGCCGGACCTCGGAGGAGACCAGCTTGTCCTTGGTCTGGGAGGAGAATTTCGGATCCGGCACCTTGACCGACAGGACGCAGGTCAGGCCCTCGCGGCAGTCCTCGCCGGACAGGCCGACCTTTTCCTTCTTGGTCAGGCCGGAGGAATCGCCGTAGCCGACCACCTGCCGGGTCAGCGCGCCGCGGAAGCCGGCCAGATGGGTGCCGCCGTCGCGCTGCGGGATGTTGTTGGTGAAGCAGAGCGTCTGCTCATGGTAGCTGTCGTTCCACCACAGCGCGCATTCGACCGTGATCCCGTCCTTCTCCGCCTTCATGGTCACCGGCCGGGGCAGCAGCGGATGCTTGGCGCGGTCGAGATAGCGCACGAAGGCTTCCAGGCCGCCCTCGTAGCACATGGTCTCGGCGCGCATCTCGACGCCGCGGCGGTCTTCCAGCGTGATGTTGACGCCGGAATTCAAGAAGGCGAGCTCGCGCAGGCGGTGCTCGAGGGTGGCGTAGTCGAACTCGATCCGGGTGAAGGTCTCCGGGCTCGGCACGAAGGTGACCTCGGTGCCGCGCCGGCCGCCGGCATCGCCGACCACCGCCAGCGGGGCCTCCGGATCCCCGTGCCGGAAGCGCATGTGGTGCTCCAGGCCGTTGCGCCAGACGCGCAGGTCGAGCGTGGTCGACAGCGCATTGACGACCGAGACGCCGACGCCGTGCAGGCCGCCCGAGACCTTGTAGGAATTCTGATCGAACTTTCCGCCCGCATGCAGCTGGGTCATGATCACTTCGGCGGCGGAGACGCCCTCGCCGGCATGGATGTCGGTCGGGATGCCGCGACCGTCGTCGCGCACCGTCACCGAGCCGTCGGCATTGAGCCGTACCAGCACTTCGGTCGCCCAGCCGGCCAGCGCCTCGTCGATGGCGTTGTCGACCACCTCGTAGACCATGTGGTGCAGGCCGGAGCCGTCGTCGGTGTCGCCGATATACATGCCCGGCCGTTTGCGCACGGCATCGAGGCCCTTCAGCACCTTGATGGAATCGGCGCCGTATTCGGCCGATCCGTTGCTCGTCGTGCCGTTCGGGATGTCTTCGTTCATATCGATTCGTTCGCTCGCCTCAGCGCAGGATGCGCGCCCTTATAGACCCGCGCGCGCGGGACTCCAAACCGCCATCAAGCGAGGAAAAATGCCCGGAAAATCCGACCTTTCGGAGGCGCTTCCCTGACGGCGCCGGCCGCACCCCCGCGGGCGCGCCGGCGCAGACTTCGGACGTGCGTTCGCCGCGCCGCTCAGGCAGCGGCCGAGGCGCCGTCTCCGGCCGGGCGGGAGGCGATCTCGCGCAGCGCGAAGCGCTGCAGCTTGCCGGTTTCGGTGCGCGGCAGGCGTTCGACGAATTCGATCGCGCGCGGATACTTGTAGGGCGAGATCTCGGCCTTGACGAAGGCCTGCAGCTCGGCAACCAGCGCCGGTGACGGCGCGAAGCCCGGCTTCGGCACGATATAGGCCTTGACGATCATGCCGCGCTCGTCGTCCGGGGCGCCGACCACGCCGCATTCGGCGACCGCCGGATGGGTCAGCAGCACGCCTTCCACCTCCGGCCCGGCGATGTTGTAGCCGGCCGAGACGATCATGTCGTCGGAGCGGGCCTGGTACCAGAAGCGGCCCTCGGCATCGCGGACATAGGTGTCGCCGGTGACGTTCCAGCCGTCCTGGACATAGACCGTCTGCCGCTCGTCGGCGAGATAGCGGCAGCCGGTCGGGCCGATCACCGCCAGCCGGCCGGGCGTGCCGTCCGGCACCTCGGCGCCGTCGGGACCGATCACCTTGGCACGGTAGCCCGGCACCGGTCGGCCCGTCGCGCCCGGCGTCACGTCCTCGGGCGTCGAGCCGATGAAGATGTGCAGCATCTCGGTCGCGCCGATGCCCTCGGTCAGGACGATCCCGGTCGCCGCCTGCCAGGCGTCGAAGGTCGCCTTGGGCAGCGCCTCGCCGGCCGAGATGCACAGGCGCAGCGAGCCGATGTCGCGGCCGGGCAGGGCGTTCAGCATGGCCCGGTAGGCGGTCGGCGCCGTGAAGATCACGGTCGGCCGATAGCGTTCGATCGCGTCGAGCAGGTCGAGCGGCGCCGTCTTGTCGGGCAGGCAGGTCGAGGCGCCGATGCGGAACGGGAACAGGACCAGGCCGCCGAGCCCGAAGGTGAAGGCGAGCGGCGGCGAGCCGACGAAGCGGTCGTCGGGCGTGGCGCGCAGCAGATGCTTCGCGTAGGTGTCGCAGATCGCGAGCAGGTCGCGATGGAAATGCATGGTCCCCTTGGGCACGCCGGTCGTGCCCGACGTGAAGGCGATCAGGCAGACATCGTCGACAGCGGTGTCGACCGGCTCGAAGCGGTCGGGCTTGCCGGCCATCAGGGCCTCGAGGCCGTCGGGCGCGTCGGTGCCGAATTTCAGGACGGCGCGGAGGCAGTCGGAGCCGTCGCGGACCTTGAGGATGTCGTCGGCCAGCCGCGCATCGACCAGGGCCAGGCTGATCCGTGCCTTGTCGACGATGACGCCGAGTTCCTTGGCGCGCAGCAGCGGCATGGTGGCGACGACGATGCCGCCGGCCTTGATCACCGCCAGATAGACGGCGACCATCATGGGCGTGTTGGCGGCGCGCAGCAGAACGCGATTGCCGGGCACGAGGCCCATCTCGTCGACCAGCACATGGGCGATCCGGTCGATCCGGCGCGCGAGTTCGGCGAAGCTCCAGACGCCGCCCGCATGGTGGATCGCGGCCCGCTCGCCGCGGCCTTCCGCGACATGCCGGTCGACGAATTCGACGGCGGCATTGAGCCGGTCCGGATAGGCGAGTTCGGGCAGGTCGAACAGCAGCCGGGGCCAAAGGGCGGGGTCGGGAAGATTGTCCCGCGCGAAGGTGTCGGTGTGAGCCGAAGGCTTGAGTGCAGCACCCTGAACCGCCATGCCGTCCTCCATGACCGTCCCGCTCGACCGCGGAATAGTTGAAGATTAAACTATTTGGATGAGGCAAATCATGCCGGTGTGGCGTCTCCGGACGACGATTTTAGGCATGGTTTTCTCACCTTCATCGTCTGTTGGGTAAAATTCTCCCCGGCCGTCGGGCGCCCGAAGGCCGATTGCCTGATTCCGATGCGGGGTCGAAACGCAGGCAGTCGCCGGCCGTCCCGTGTGCTTGCGCCCCGGTCCGGGATCGGCGCTCCGGCGTGGCCGGCGCAGCGGACCGCAGAAAGTCCTGCGGGATCGGGGAAAATTCGGACTCTCTGCCGGTCCGACGGCATTTCCAGTCTGGATCCTGACATGTCCGGGGGGATATGGTCCGCCGGAAGCGGTGCCAAAGACGCGAAATCGCCGGCACCCACCGCAAGGTTCAGGGAGGAAACCATGAAGCTATTCGGACGTGTGTTTGCAGGCCTTGCCTTTGCGGGGCTCGCGCTGATGGCCGGCCCGGCACTGGCCCAGCAGGACATCAAGATCATGGCGCCGGCCGCGCCCGGCGGCGGCTGGGACTCGACCGCCCGCTCGATCCAGCAGACCCTGATGCAAACCGGACTGGCCAAGAGCGTCCAGGTGACCAACGTCACCGGCGCCGGCGGTACGGTCGGCCTCGCGCAGTTCATCACCGGCGCCAAGGGCGATCCCAATCAGCTGATCGTCAACGGCTTCGTCATGGTCGGCGCGATCCTGACCAACAAGTCGCCCGTCACGCTCGATCAGGTCACCCCGATCGCGCGGTTGACCGGCGAGGCCCTGGTCATCGTCGTGCCGGCCTCCTCGCCGCACAAGACCATCCAGGATCTCTCCGCGGCCGTGAAGGCGGATGTCGCCAAGGCCGTCTGGGCCGGCGGCTCGGCCGGCGGCACCGACCATATCCTGGCCGCCCTGTTCACCAAGGCCGCGGGCGCCGAGGCCGCCAAGGTCAACTATGTCGCCTTCTCGGGCGGCGGCGAGGCGCTGGCCGCGATGCTCGGCGGCCGCGTGACGGCCGGCATCTCCGGCTACGGCGAGTTCGAGAGCCAGATCAAGACCGGCAAGCTGCGCGCCCTGGCGGTGTCGTCGCCCAAGCGCATCGAAGGCGTCGACGTGCCGACCTTGAAGGAATCCGGCATCGACGTCGAAATGGTCAACTGGCGGGCCGTCATGGCGCCTCCCGGCCTCACGGCCGAGCAGCGCAAGTCGGTCACCGACATGATCGAGAAGATGACCAAGTCCAAGGAATGGGCCGAGGTGCTGAAGGCGCGCGGCTGGGACGACTACTTCATGGCCGGCGACACCTTCGACGCCTACCTGAAGAGCGAGCAGTCGCGCGTGGGCGACATCCTGCGCTCGGTCGGCCTGGTCAAGTCCTGACCGTGATCGTCGCGGCCTGACCGCAATCCGTCCGGAGGGCTGCAACGCCCTCCGGCTCTCCCTTGCCTGCAGGATGGCTCCATGAAACCGCAAGCCCTGCGCGGACGCCCGGATTGGCGTGCGCTGACCGTCGGAATCGGTCTGATCGCCATTGCCGCAATCATCGAGCGCGATGCCGGCCAGCAGACGATCACCGCCACCTACGGGATGGGCCCCGCGGCCATGCCGCACGTCGTTTCGGTCATGCTGGCCGTGCTCGGCATCGGCCACCTGATCACGGCCTTTCTGGGCGGCCTGCCGGTGCCCGACGAGGGCGATCCGATCGCGGTCGGCTGGATCGCCCTCGGGCTCGCCAGCCTGCTCGGCTGCATCGCCTTCGGCGGCGGCTTCATCCTGGCGACCACCCTGCTCTTTGCCCTGACGGCGCGGGCCTTCGGGCGGCGCGCGCTCTTCGCCGACCTGGCGATCGGCCTCGCCCTCGGCGTCGCCATCCATCTGCTGTTTGCGAAGATCCTCACCCTCTCCCTGCCGGCCGGGCCGATCGAGCGCCTGTTCTGAAGGATCGCCCATGGACGCGCTCGCCTCTCTCGCCCACGGCTTCGCGGTCGCGCTGGAGCCGACCAAGCTGATGTTCGCCGCCATCGGCGTGCTGCTCGGCACCGCCGTCGGCGTGCTGCCCGGCATCGGTCCGGCCCTGACCGTCGCGCTCCTGCTGCCGGTCACCTTCAAGCTCGACCCGACCGGATCGCTGATCATGTTCGCCGGCATCTATTATGGCGGCATGTATGGCGGCTCGACGACCGCCATCCTGATCAACGCGCCCGGCGAAAGCGCCTCGGTGGCGACCGCCATCGAGGGCAACAAGATGGCCAAGGCCGGCCGCGGCGGCCCCGCGCTGGCGACCGCGGCGATCGGCTCCTTCGTGGCCGGCACGATCGCCACCGCCGGGCTCGCCTTCCTGGCGCCCTGGCTGGTGCAGATCGCCGTCAACTTCGGACCCTGGGACTATTTCGGGCTGATGGTGCTCGCCTTCGTCACGGTCTCGGCGACCTTCGGCGATAGCCCGCTGCGCGGCCTGACCAGCCTGACCATGGGCCTCGCGCTCGGCCTGATCGGCATCGACAAGCTGACCGGCCAGTCGCGCCTGACCTTCGGCGTGCCCGAACTGCTCGACGGCGTCGAGGTGACCACGCTCGCGGTCGGCCTGTTCGCGGTCGGCGAGGCGCTGTTCGTGGCGTCGCGCTTCAAGCACGACCCGGAGGAGGTCGTGCCGATCCGCGGTTCGCTCTGGATGACCAAGGAGGATTGGAAGCGGTCCTGGGGACCCTGGCTGCGCGGCACGCTCTACGGCTTCCCGATCGGCGCGCTGCCGGCCGGCGGCGCCGAGATCCCGACCTTCCTGTCCTATGTGACCGAGCGCAAGCTCTCCAAGCACCCGGAAGAATTCGGCCAGGGCGCCATCGAGGGCGTCGCCGGCCCGGAAGCGGCCAACAACGCCTCGGCGGCCGGCACGCTGGTGCCGCTCCTGACCCTCGGCCTGCCGACCTCGGCGACCGCCGCGATCATGCTGGCCGGCTTCCAGCAATACGGCCTCAATCCCGGCCCGCTGCTGTTCGCCGAAAATCCCGGTCTGGTCTGGGGCCTGGTCGCCTCCCTGTTCATCGCCAACGCGATGCTCTTGGTGCTGAACCTGCCGCTGATCGGGCTCTGGGTCCGCCTGCTCGCCATCCCGCAGCCCTGGCTCTATGCCGGCATCCTGGTTTTCGCCGCCATGGGGACGGTTGCCGCCAAGCCGTCGGTGGTCGAGATCGGCATGCTGTTCGTGTTCGGCTTCATCGGCCTCCTGATGCGGCGCTGGGACTATCCGATCGCCCCGATGGTGGTCGGCCTGATCCTCGGCCCGATGGCGGAAGCGCAACTGCGCCGCTCGCTGCAGCTCTCGCTCGGCGACCCGATGGTGTTCCTGGAAAATCCGGGCTCCGCCACGCTCCTCGGCATCGCGGCCTTGTGCCTGATCGCGCCCTTCGTGATGCGCAATCTGAACCGCTTCAAGGCGAGCGAGGACTGACCGGCCGGCGGGCCCCGTCTCGGCGGTGAAGGCCCGCCCGTCGCGCAACGATACGAGGACCGGCCGGGTGGCATTGGAACTGTTCGATCTCAAGGGCAAGCGCGCGCTGGTCACCGGCTCGTCGCAGGGCATCGGCCTCGCGCTGGCCAAGGGGCTCGCCGCCGCCCATGCCGAGGTGGTCCTCAACGGCCGCGATGCGGTCAAGCTGGCGGCGGCCGCCGACACCATCCCGGGCGCCCGCATCCTCGCCTTCGATGCGACCGACCACGCCGCGGCCCGCGCCGCCGTCGACCGCTTCGAGGCCGAGACCGGGCCGATCGACATCCTGGTCAACAATGCCGGCATGCAGCATCGCGCGCCGCTGGAGGATTTCCCCGAGGAGGCCTTCCAGCGCCTGCTGCAGACCAATATCGCGTCGGTGTTCAATGTCGGCCAAGCCTGTGCCCGGCACATGATAGCCCGCCGCGCCGGCAAGATCATCAACATCGCCTCGGTGCAGACCGCCCTCGCCCGGCCCTCGATCGCCCCCTATACGGCGACCAAGGGCGCGGTCGGCAACCTGACCAAGGGCATGGCAACCGACTGGGCGCGCCACGGGCTGCAGGTCAACGCCATCGCGCCGGGCTATTTCGACACCCCGCTCAACGCCGCGCTGGTGGCCGATCCGGCCTTCTCGGCCTGGCTCGAGAAGCGCACCCCGGCCGGCCGCTGGGGCAAGGTCGAGGAACTGGTCGGCGCCTGCATCTTCCTGGCCTCCGACGCCTCAACCTTCGTCAACGGCCATGTTCTCTATGTCGACGGCGGCATCACCGCGTCTCTCTGACGCCCCGCGTCTCTCTGACGCCCCGCCTCGCCCTGGTCCCTCGCCTGCCGGCACCCGGCAACGGACCCGAGGCCGCCTGGGCGCAACCGCAGCCGGAGCCCTCAGCCCCGCCGGTCGAGCGCGAGCCGGAGGCCGAAGCCGATCAGCACCGCGCCGGTGACGCCGTCGATGCCGCGCAGCACGGCCGGCCGGCGCAGCAGCGCGGCGATCGGTCGGGTCGCCGCGGTCAGGGCCGCGAACCAGGCGATGCCCATGACGGCGTGGATGGCGGCGAGCCCGATGCTGAACGCGACGACCGGGACGCCGTCCGGGATGAACTGCGGCAGGAAGCTGACATAGAACACGCCGACCTTGGGGTTGAGCAGGTTGGTCATCAGCCCGCGCGCGACCCAGCCGCCGCGGCCGGCCGCACCGGCCCCCGGCGCCGCCAGCCTGCCGGCCGCATCGCCCGGGCGGATCGCCGCCCACAGCATGCCGGCGCCGAGCCAGACCAGATAGGCCGCGCCCGCAGCCTGCAGCACCCGGTAGGCCAGGTCCGACACGGCCAGCACGGCCCCCAGCCCAACCGCGGCGACCAACCCCCAGGCCAGACAGCCGGCGCTGATCCCGATCCCGGCCGCCATGGCGGGCCGCGCACCCTCGACGGTCGCGGTGCGCAGCACCAGCGCGGTGTCGAGACCGGGCGTCAGGGTGAGCAACCCCGCAGCCAGCGAGAAGGCGAGGATGGCGGAAAGGGGATCCATTCTGGCCTCCGGGAGGGGCACGGGACGAGGCGGGCGCCGGGACGGCACGGGCACCGAGCGGACCGGGATGCAGCTGCATCATACCGGTCGGATCGGCAGTCCCCCGATGCGGCGCGCCCGGCGCATGGCGCCTTCCTATCCGAACCGCCCGACCGAGTCCTCCGCTGCGGGCGCGGGATCAGCCTTGCGGCTCCGGCGGGCGGGAGCGCCGGACCGATCGCGGCGGAACCCGGCGATCCGGCGGTCCTGACCGACGGTGCCGCGCCCGGCCGGACGTGCGGTCGATCCCTCCGCTCAGATGCGCCTCAACATGAAGCCGCCGATATAGAGCCGGTCCGGACGGGTCGGGTCGGCGGTGGTCTCATAGGGAAAGGCGGTCATCACCGTGACGGTCCCGTCGCTGCCGGTCAGCGTGATGGTGGTCTCGCCGACGCTGTAGCGGCCCCCCTGTCCGCGGCTGATGCCCGCAACCGCACCGTTGAGCACCCCGGAGGACGACAGCGAGGAACTGGTGTCGATCTGGTAGGTGCCGTCCGGGGCGAAGCGATAGGTGCGCGTGCTGCCGACATTGGTATTGCCGAGCCCGCCCGTGAAGCTGCCGGCGAGCACCTGGCCGGGCTGGAAGGTCTTGACCCGGCAGAACAGCCCGGCATTCCAGTTGAAGCACTGGCCGGCCGGCTGGGCGGCACGGTAGTCGGCGGCTTGAACGCGGCCGTCGCCGAAGCGCAGGGTCCAGCGGCTGCCTTCCACAACCACGGTGCCGGAGGTCTTCGGATCGGCGCCGGCGAAGTCGAAATCGCGGAGCGCCGCCTTCGGCTCCCGGACGAATCGATCGCCGGCGAAGTACCAGACCGCCAGTTCCACGGACGATCCCCAGACCCGCGTCATGACATAGAGGCCGTCGCGCTCGGCGGCCCCGACCGGCGCCGCTCCGACCAAAATCGCCGCGAATCCGACCGCACAGGCCGCCAGCCCGTCCCGGATCGCTCTTCGATCGCGCATCGCATTCCTCCAGCTTGCGGTCCGGACGCCGACGGGCGGCCGATCCAGGTGACATAGTGACGGGCATCGACGACAATTCATACCGCTGCCGGTCATACCGCCGCCGGTCATGCCGCCGCCGGACCCTGTCGCCGGAGGGGCGGGTCTTGGGGGCGGGCGGCCCCGCGTCAGCACGTCGCCTTGCCAAGGGCTGCCGAATTGGTATCTTGTATGCCAAGGTAGCCCGGTCGCGGGCTGCCGGACCCTGAAGGACCCCGGCACGATATCCGCGCCGTCAGATGCGCGGGGGAGGTCTGCAGGTTCGGGAGGCGACGCCATGAATCTCCATGAATTCCAGGCGAAGGACATCCTCGCCCGCTACGGCCTGATGTCGCCGGGCGGTGCGGTCGCGATCACGCCCGAAGAGGCGGAGGCCGTGGCCCGGCGCCTCGGTTCGCCGATGATCGCCGTCAAGGCCCAGGTCCATGCCGGCGGCCGCGGCAAGGCCGGCGGGGTCCGGCTGGTGACCTCGCCCCATGCCGCCCGCGAGGCTGCCGCGGAGATGCTCGGGCGCAAGCTGGTCACGGCGCAGACCGGGCCGGAAGGCCGCATCGTCCGCCGCGTCTTCGTCGAGACCGGGCTCGCCTCGGCGCGCGACCTCAACCTGGCCGTCCTGGTCGACCGCACCCTGGGCGAACTGGTCGTGCTCGGCAGCCCGGAGGGTGGCGAGGACTTGGAAGAGCGCGCGCTGAAGGGCGAATTGAAGCTCGAGCGGCTGCCGCTCGGCACCGGCGCGACGCCACGCCACGACGAGGCGCTCGCCTTCGCCGCACGGCTCGGCCTGACCGGCGCGGAGGGCGCGGCGCTCGCCGGCATCGTCGACGGCCTGCGCCGGGCCTTCGTCGAACTCGACGCCAGCCTGATCGAGATCAACCCGCTGGCCCTGACCGAGGACGGCCGGCTGGTCGCTTTCGACGCCAAGATGGTGATCGACGACAATGCCCTGTTCCGCCAGCCGGAACTCGCCGCCTTGCGCGACGACGAGGAGGCCGACCCGATCGAGGTCCAGGCCCAGCACCATCAGCTGAACTATGTCCGCCTCGACGGCGACATCGGGCTCGTCGTCAACGGCGCCGGCCTCGGCCTCGCCACGCTCGATCTCCTGCGCGAGGCGCAGGGACGGCCGGCCAATTTCATGGACATCCGCACCACGGCCAAGAGCCAGCACATCGCCTACGGCTTCGGCCTCTTGTTCGACAATCCGGCCGTCAAGGCGATCCTGGTCAACATCCATGGCGGCGGCATGCAGCCCTGCGACACGGTGGTCGAAGGGCTCGGCATGGCGGCGCGCCGCTCCGGCCGCACGATCCCGATCGTCGCCCGGCTGGCCGGCAACAATGCCGATTTCGCGCGCTCGCGCTTCGTCAATTTCGGCCTGCCGATCGTCGAATGCCCCGACATGTGGACCGCCGCGACCCGCGCGGTCGCCATTGCCCGGCATGGGAGGTGATCATGGCCATCTTGGTCGATGCCGACACCCGCGTCCTCTGTCAGGGCATGACCGGCTGGGCCGGCACGCATCACACGGCGCTGATGATGGACTACGGCACCTGCGTGGTCGCCGGCGTCACGCCCGGCAAGGGCGGGCGCCATCACCTGAATGTGCCCGTATTCGATCGGGTCGCCCCGGCGGTCGCGGCGACCGGCGCCAATGCCAGCATGATCTTCGTGCCGCCCGCCCACGCCGCCGCCGCCATGATCGAGGCGATCGAGGCCGGGATCGGGCTGGTCGTGGCGGTCACCGAACGGGTGCCGGTGATGGACATGGTGCGCGTGCGCGCGGCGCTGAAGGGCAGCCGCACGCGGCTGGTCGGGCCGAATTCGCAGGGCATCCTGGCGCCCGGCCTCGCCAAGATCGGCGTCATGGGCACCGGCGCGGAGCGGCCCGGCTCGGTCGGCATCGTGTCGCGCTCGGCCTCGCTGACGACCGAGGTCGTCGACCAGATCACCCGCGCCGGGCTCGGCCAGTCGACCACGGTCGGCGTCGGCGGCGATCCGATCCACGGCATCGGCATGGCCGAATGCCTGGACCTGTTCTTCGCCGACCCGGACACCGAGGCCGTGGTGCTGATCGGCGAACTCGGCGGCACCGAAGAGCAGGAGGCGGCCGAATTCCTGCAGTCGACCGGGCTGAAGAAGCCGGTCATCGCCTATCTGGCCGGCCGCCATGCCCCGCCGGAGCGGCGCATGGGCCATGCCGGCACGATCACGCTGCACGGCCGCGGCGACGTGGTCGCCAAGACGGCGGCGCTCAGGGCGGCCGGCGTCACGGTCGTCTCCGGCGCCCACCGGGTCGGCGAGACGGTGCGCCAGGTGCTCGGCGCCGCAGCGCGATGACGGCGGCGCGATGACGGCGGCTCGGTGACGCCGCACGGGCCGACAGGGGCGCGTGCAGGCGCGGCAGCGGGTCGCGTTTGCGGGCCGGTCCGCATGGGCCACATCTGGGATACCAACAGGGTCGCCGGCAGCCTGCCGCGCGCGACGGACAATCGGGGGAAGCGATGAAGGTTTGCATCTACGGCGCCGGCGCGATCGGCGGCTACATGGCCGTGATGATGAAGCGCGGCGGCGTCGACGTTTCGCTCGTCGCGCGCGGCGCCCATCTGGAGGCGATCAAGGCCAACGGCCTGACGCTGCGCATGGCCGGCGAGGAGATCACCGAGCGCATGCCGGCCGCCAAGGATCCGGCCGAACTCGGCCACCAGGACTATGTGATCATCGCCCTGAAGGCGCATCAGGCCTGGGAATCGGCCGAGGCGATGAAGCCACTGCTCGGCCCCGACACCGCCGTCGTGACCGCCCAGAACGGCGTGCCGTGGTGGTACTTCCACGGCATCGAGGGGCAGTATTCCGATCTCCGCCTGCTCAGCGTCGATCCCGACAACCGGCAGTGGGATGCGATCGGGCCTGAGCGCGTGATCGGCTGCACCGTCTATCCGGCGACCGAGATCGTCGAGCCGGGCGTCATCAAGCATATCTACGGCGACCAGTTCGGCCTCGGCGAGCCCAACAAGCAGATCACCCCGCGCGTCCAGAAGCTCGCCGACGCGATCAATGCCGGCGGGCTGAAGGCCAAGATCTATCCCGACATCCGCAACGACATCTGGCTGAAGCTGTGGGGCAATCTCTGCTTCAACCCGATCTCGGCGCTGACCCACGCCACCCTCGATGTCGTGGCGACCGACCCGGGCACGCGCACGCTGGCGCGCAACATGATGCTGGAGGCCCAGCGCATCGGCGCCCGCCTCGGCGTGCATTTCCGCGTCGATGTCGACCGCCGCATCAACGGCGCCGCCAAGGTCGGCGCGCACCGCACCTCGATGCTGCAGGACCTCGACAAGGGGCGTCCGCTGGAGATCGACGCGCTTCTGACCGCCGTCCAGGAAATGGGCCGGCTGGTCGACCTGGAGACGCCCTTCATCGACAGCGTGCTGGCCCTCGTCCAGCAGATGGGCCGCGTCAAGGGCGTCTACCCGACGTTCCCGGAGAAGGCGGCCGACGAGGAGGGGCGCTCGATCGCCCCGTGAGCCGCGGCGGTGTCGGCGGGCGGCGCCGGAAGCCGGACCGCCCCGCCGACCTACCGCATCAAGTCCCAACGTCCCGGTACGCCGCTCAGGCGTAGCGTCGGGCGAGCGTGACGCAGAGGACGACGGCACCGGTGGCGGCGATCATGCTGGCCGCGATCGGCTCGCCGAGCAGCCATCCGGCCAGCACCAGGCCGAAGAAGGGCTGCAGCAGCTGCAACTGGCCGACGCCGGCGATGCCGCCGAGCGCAAGGCCGCGATACCAGAACACGAATCCGACCAGCATCGAGAAGACCGAGACATAGCCGAGGCCGAGCCAGGCCGGCAGCGCGACGCGCGACCAGTCGGCCGGCCAGGTGACGGCGGCCAGCACCAGCATGACCGGGGCCGCCAGCAGCAGCGCCCAGGAGATCACCTGCCAGCCGCCGAGCCGTCGCGACAGGGCCGCCCCCTCCGCATAGCCGAGCCCGCAGACCACGATCGCGCCCAGCATGGCGAGATCGCCGCCGAGGCTCGCCGCGGCGTCGTTGGCGAGCGCGAAGCCGGCCACCACGGCGCTGCCGAGGATCGAGAACAGCCAGAAGGCCGGCGCCGGGCGCTCGCCGCCGCGCAGCACGCCGAACACGGCGGTCGCCAGCGGCAGGAGCGCGATGAACACGATCGAATGCGCCGCCGTGACCTGGGTCAGCGCGAGCGCGGTCAGGAGCGGGAAGCCGAGCACCACCCCGAAGGCGACGATGGCGAGCGAGGCGAGATCGCGTCGCGCCGGCAGGCTCTGGCGCAGGGCCGTGAGCAGGATCGCGCCCAGGGTCGCCGCGATCGCGGCCCGCGCGGCGGTCAGGAACAGCGGCGAGAAGCCCGCGACCGCAATCCGCGTCGCCGGCAGCGAGCCGGAAAAGATCAGCACCCCCAGGAGCCCGTTGGTCCACCCGGCCGTCGACGCCTTCATGCCTGTCTCCCGATCCGATGCCGCCTAGGCGGCCGCTGCCGCTTTGGCGGCCGCTGCCGCTCCGGTGCCCGAAGCCCCGGCTCCACTGCGAGCGCCGAGCCGTGCGGCCCGTCCGCTGCCGGCCGGGTGGCGTCAGGCCGACCCGGCCGGCCGTTGATCGGACTACCGCCGGCCGGCTGGTGCGAACAGGCACAGTCCAGTACAATTCAGCCAAACTGTATGGCTGGTGGGCGCCGTACAGTTGCGGGGGATCGGGGTGTGACGACGCGCGTGGCGACGGTGATGACGGCGATCCGGACCCGCATTGCGGCGCGCGGGCTCGGTCCGGGCGACCGTCTGCCGTCGATCCGCGCCCTGGCGGCCAGCATGGCGGTCTCGCCGTCGACGGTGGTCGAGGCCTATGACCGGCTGGTCGCCGAGGGCGTGATCCGGGCCCGTCGCGGGGCCGGCTTCCACGTCGCCACGGCCGAGCCGGCACCGTTCCGCGTCGCCGCCGCGGAACCGTCGCGCGACCGGGCGGTCGATCCCTTCTGGGTCTCCCGCCAGTCGCTCGACACCGAGGCCTCGGCCTCCAAACCCGGCTGCGGCTGGCTGCCGGCCGACTGGATGCCGGTCGGCGCCCTCCGACGGGCGTTGCGCGGGCTGGCGCGCGGCGCCGATGCGCTCTTGACCGACTATGGCGGCACGCGCGGCTCGCCGGCCCTGCGCCGCCTGCTTGCCGGCCGTTTCGCCGAGGAGGGGCTGGCGATCGGCCCGGACCAGATCCTGCTGACCGGCTCCGGCACCCAGGCGATCGACCTGGTCTGCCGCTTCCTGCTCCGGCCCGGCGACACGGTGCTGATCGACGATCCGGGCTACTTCAACTTCCGCGCCCTCCTGGAGGCGCACCGGGTCGGCGTCGTCGGATTGCCCTATGGCCCGGCCGGCCCGGATCCGGCGGCCTTCGAGGCGATCGTCGCATCCGCGCGGCCGCGGCTCTACATCACCAATTCGGCCCTGCACAATCCGACCGGCGCGACCATCGCCCCGGCGACCGCGCACCGGCTGCTGAACCTGGCGACGGCCCACGGAGTGACGATCGTCGAGGACGACATCTTCGCCGACTTCGAGCCCGATCCCTCGCCGCGCTATGCCGCGCTCGACGGTCTCGACCGGGTCGTGCGCATCGGCAGCTTCTCCAAGACCCTGTCGGCCTCGGTGCGTTGCGGCTATGTGGCGGCGCGGCCGGACTGGATCGAGGGGCTGGTCGACCTGCAGGTGGCGACCGCCTTCGGCGGGCCGAGCCCGGTCGCGACCGATCTGGTCGCGGCGGTGCTCGCCGGCGGCGGCTATCGCAAGCATCTCGACGAGGTCCGCCGGCGTCTGTCGGGTGCCCGGCGCGCGACGGCGCAGCGGCTCGGCCGGCTCGGCCTCGTCCCCGCCCTGATGCCGCGCGGCGGCTTCTATCTCTGGTGCCGTCTGCCCGACGGCCTCGATAGCGCCGCGATCGCGCGGCTGGCGCTCGCCGAAGGCCATGTCCTTGCCCCCGGCAACGTCTTCAGCGTCTCGAATTCGGCCGCCGCCTTCCTGCGCTTCAACGTCACCCAATGCGGCGCCCCGGACCTGGACGCCGTGCTGGCAAGGGCGATGCGGGCGGCGGCGCGGTCGGGCGAGCCGGTGTGAAAATCGGTGTTCGCCGCCGTCGATGTGCGAACCCGGAGAGATTGCGAAGAGCGGGAGGGTGCCCAAAAGCAAAACGCCCCGGAGGGGGCGTTGCAGGTCGTCATGGGCAGAAGCGAAACTGGAGCGGGCGAAGGGATTCGAACCCTCGACCCCAACCTTGGCAAGGTTGTGCTCTACCCCTGAGCTACACCCGCATCCGGTTTCGGCGCCCGGCAGCGCCGGACGGCGGTTCTATGCACCATGGCGCCGGGCATTGCAACACCCATTTTTCCATCCCGAACGCGCCTGTGGATGACGGGCCGGGCGGTCGCCTCCGCGGCGCGGAAAGCTGCGGTTTTGCGAGGATCGGGCGTCCGGGTGCGGGAGCCGGCGGACCGGCCACAGCGTTTCGCCGACGAAGCGACCGCCGAATCGCCCGGCACGGGCGCGGCCGGCGGCAAGGACCCGGCGGCGATCGGATCGGCGGGGAGGGGCGGCGGACGGAACCCCGCCGGGACGGCGCCATCGGCAACGGAAGGCGGACGCGACCGGAAGGCGGGCGCGAATTCCGGCGGCGCTCAGGCCGGGATGGCGGCGGTCTGGCGGCGGGCTTCGGCGATCAGGCAGGCGACCGCGCAGGAGGCGAGCCGGGTCAGGCGCGAATCGGCGCGGCTGGTCAAGATGATCGGCACCCTGGCGCCGAGCACGATGCCGGCGGCATCGGCCCCGGCCAGGAAGGACAGGCTCTTGGCCAGCATGTTGCCGGCCTCCAGGTCGGGCACGACCAGCACATTGGCGCGTCCGGCGACCGGCGAGACGATGTGCTTCAGCGCCGCCGCGCCGAGATCGACCGCATTGTCGAGCGCCAGCGGCCCGTCGATCAGCGCGCCGGTGATCTGGCCGCGATCGGCCATCTTGCACAGAGCCGCCGCCTCGATGGTCGAGGGTACCTTCGGATTGACGGTCTCCATGGCCGACAGGATCGCCACCCGCACCTCGGGAAAGCGCAGCGCATGGGCGAGGTCGATCGCGTTTTGGACGATGTCGGCCTTGGCGGCGAGGTCGGGCGCGATGTTGATCGCCGCATCGGTGATGATCAGCGGCTCGTCATGGCCGGGCACGTCCATCACGAAGCAATGGCTGACCCGTCGCGCCGTGCGCAGGCCGCCGGTCGAGGCGACCACGGCGGACATCAGTTCGTCGGTGTGCAGGCTGCCCTTCATCAGGGCTTCGGCCTCGCCCGCCAGCACCAGCGCCACGGCACGGTCGGCGGCGGCATGGCTGTGTGGCGCGTCTTCCAGCCGGAACGGCGCGATATCCATCCCGGCCGTGGTTGCGGCCGCGACGATTTTGGCCCGCGGGCCGACCAGGATCGGCTCGATCAGGCCCATTCCGGCGGCCTCCACGGCGGCTTCGATCGAGACCGGGTCGCAGGGATGGACCACCGCCACCCGGAGCGGCCGCGCCGCCTGGGCGGCGGCGATCAATTGGCGGTAGCGGAGGTGATTGGCGTCGTGTTGCATGGAAACCTTTCCGGGTCGGCGGGCGATCAGCGCCTCGTCGCGCGCCCGCGGCGATGCCGGTCGCCCGGCGGCCGGTTTCGCGCGCTGCACTGCAGCATGGTTCATCTGTGCACGTCCGCCGACGGTCTGGAAAGTCCGGCGAATTCCGGGGGTGGAGGCGGTTCGCGCAGGCTCTGTGATCTTTGCGACAGCCCGATCGCGGCTCGTCCCTAGAATAACAGACACGGGGTCCGCTTTGGGCACGTTTCGACAACTCGCACATTACCGGGAACAGGCTGATGACCGATCTCGAATTCCTGACCAGTCTGATTGCAGAGGTCGGCACCCGCGACGACGACATCGCCGGTGTGCTGCGCACGTCGCCGAATTCCTGGCTGGTGCGCTTTGCCGATGTCGATGTCGAGATCGAGCATCAGGCGAGCCGCGACCGGCTGGTCTTCGCCTCCGTGATCGGGCCGACGCTCGCCGGCAATCGCGAAGCCGTCCTGGAGGCGCTGCTCTGCTACGGCTTCCTCTGGCGTCAGACCGGCGGCATGCGCATGGCGCTGACCGAGCCGGGCGGCGACGTCCTGCAGCTGTTCGACCTGGAGGCTGCGCGGATCGATCTCGCGACGCTGACCAACGTCGTCGTCAACATGGCCGACAACACGCGCAACTGGCGCGTCTTCCTGGCCGCCGCCGCCGATGCCGGCAGCATCGCCGCGCCGGCCCAGGCGCCCGCCGTCGACTCCATGATCCGGATCTGAGGAGAGCGCCATGCCGATCGTCGGTGGAAACCTGGTCGTCACGAGCCAGACCACGCTCACGGAACTTCAGTCCTACCTGAAGGATCATACGGCCCAGGGCGACAAGATCCTCGGCAAGGTCGACAAGACCACCGGCAACACGATTCTCTATGTCGGCGGCAAGACCACGCTCGGGGATACGATTTCGGGCAAGGCGGAACGTCGCAAGGAACTCGCCAAGCAGACCTTCGACCGGCTCCTGGAAGAGGCCGTGAAGTCGGACATGAGCGCGCTCGGCAAGGATGCGCGGATCTCGCTGATGGGCCTGGCCGAAAATATCGGCTCGGCGCGCGAAAGCACCGGCAAGCATTCCATGCGCAGCGCCCAGATGGAGCGGCTGACGACGGCCTATATCAACCGATCGACCACCGAACACGGGATGGCGGCGACCGTGCACGGCGGCCCGAAGCTGAGCGATCTGGGCAATTTCGGCAGCACGATCCAGGTGGCCGTCGGTCATTTCCAGCAGGCGCTGGCGTCCGGCAAGGACCTGACGCCCTATGCGGAGGCCCTCGGCGACGCGCTGGCGACCGCCTGGCTCGCCGGCCACAATACTCCGAACGAACGCATCGAGTTCGCCGCCTCGAACGGCAAGGGCTTGCGCAACGAAATCCGCGACATGATGCAGACCCTGATCGGTGGCGATGCGGGGTTGGCCTTTGCCCACAACGACAAGGTCGAGACGGCGCTCGCCAAGGCCTTCAACCGCGCGGCCGGCCAGATGCTGCCGGACGGCGAAGTCGCCGGCACGTCGACCCAGATCCGCGGCCCCGGCAGCAAGATGAACGACCTGCCCAACATTCGGATCGGGGGTCAGGAATACAAGCCGGTCGGCTATATCGCGGAAGGCGGCTTCGCGCGGGTGTTTCGCTATGCCCCGGTCAGCGGCCAGGGCAACGAGATCGCCTACAAGCGCCCGGAGGCGGGCAGTCTGAAAGGCAAGTCGGACCTTGCCCGCATGGAGACGCTCGACGAACAGACCAAGGCGTCCGGCGAGGAACTGCTCAATCATCTGACCGCGCAGGGCAACGGCCATGAGAATGTGGTCGAACTGCTCGGCGCCACGCGCAACAGCGACGGTCAGCTCGGCTTCGCCATGGAGATCCTGCCGCACGGCACCATGCTCGACTTTGCGGGCGAACTGGCCGGCGCGGTCGGCACCGGCCCGGGCAAGATCGACAAGAGCCTCGCCGACGTACTGCGACTGACGCTGATCCAGGACCTCGCCGAAGGCATGGCGCATGTCCAGGACACCAACGGCGTCATCGACCTCGACTTCAAGTCCCCGAACGCCATGATCGGCGAGAACGGCATCGGCAAGGTGATCGATCTCGGCGCCGCCCGGCGCGGCAACACGGTCACGCTGCAGGATGTCCCCCTGCCGGACAATCCGTTGTGGCTGGCGCCCGAGATCCTGAAGGGCAAGAGCGATATCTCCGATCTCGCCAAGCCGATGGGCGTGCTGAAGAAGGTCGAGGATTGGACGACCTCCGTCGTGCAGGGGATGTTCCCCAAGTTGAAGTCGGGAAAGGCGATGTCGATCGGCGGCAACATCCTGGCGCCCGACACGGTCCGGGAAGGGAGCCGGGTCAAGGGGCAGCAGTCCGCCCTCCAGGTCAATGGCGCGGTCAATGTCTGGGCGCTCGGCATGGTGGCGGCGGATCTGTTCGCCGGCGACATGTGGGGCAGCCAGTACAGATTCATGTCCGATGCCCAGGATGCGATCGTGGATTTCGGCAAGAACCCGAACAATGTCGCGATCGCCCCGAAGCTGCCCGACGGGAGCCTGCCGCCGACCGCCTTGCGGGAATCGACCGGCAATCCGACGGTCGACGGCTTCCTGAACCAGATGCTCGCGCCGGTGCCCGGCAACCGGCCGACCCTGACGCAGGTGACCAATCACCAGATCTTCCAGGGCCGCGGCATCGGCGGCCAGGAGGCGCGCGATCTGATCGTCGCCCTGAAGAGCGGCGATCCGACCCGGATCGATCTCGCCAAGGCCAATCTCGACCGTGTCGTCAATCCGCCGCCGCCGAACCGGATGCCGCCGCAGACGCCGCCCCGGCCGCTGCCGCAGCCGCCGACCACGGTGCAGATGCCGCCGCTCCCGGACGTCCCCGACGGCACGGGCTGAGCGGTCCCGAACGGCGCCGTCCCGACACCAAGGTTCCGACAACAGAAGAGCGGGTCCGGTCATCCCGGGCCCGCTCTGTCGTTTCGGAAGGACGGCGACCGATGCCGCCGTCGGATCAGACCAGATCGAAGCGGATCGGCTGGGCGCCCTTGTAGAGGGTCATGCGGCCGAGCTCGTAGACCTTGTCGAGGTCCGACACGATGGTGATGAAATGGTTGCCGGCGAGCTGGCCGACCTTGCTCGAGAAGCTGACGCCGCCATAGGCGAGCAGGATCTCGGTTTCCGAAATGCCGCCCGGATAGAGGATGATGTGGCCCGGCGCCGGATGGCTGGTGTGGTTCTCGTAGTCGACGCCGAACTGGTAGTCGCCGAGCGGCATCCAGACGCCCTCGCCCGACCAGCGCACATGCACCACTTCGCTGATGAAGGGCAGGCGGGCCTTGAAGGCGGCGACCGTCTTCGGCGCCTTGGCGTGCTCGAAGACGGCATCGAAGGTGAACGGGCCGGCGGTGATCTTCAGGTCGGGCATGAGTTCCTCTGGGAGCTTGACCAGGATGGGGCGCGAGGCGGGGATGGCGATCCGGGTCCGGTCCCGATCGGACGCATCGCCCGATCGGGACCGGAGACCGGCCTCGAGCGAGCATTACACCGTCGCGCGCGCGCCGGAAACCGGGGCCGAAACATCCGTATGCGATGCCGTTGCCGCAGCGTCGGCGCGCGGTCTCCTGAAACCGCTCACTGATGCGACAGGTGGATGTCGCGGATCATCCGGCGGCGCATCTCGTAGAGGCCCTCGTCGAGGCCGGCGACATAGATATGCGGCTGGTCGAGGCGGCGGTGGGCCGGATCGAGCCGGTCGAGCCCGGTGCGGGCGAAGGCCTGGATCTCGTCGAGCGACGGCATCTCGTAGACGATGTCGCCGCGGGTCATCATGCGCCGGTGCGGCACGTAGCAGAGCTGGCCGGCGCGGAACTTGGTCGGCCGCTCCGGATCGGCGAGATTGACCGAGACGAGGTCCGAGGTCAGCTGGAAGCGGCCGTTGTCGGGGCTGGTCAGCTTGTCGGTGGCGCCCCAGCCGGTCACCCGGCCGAGCGTGTCGAGCGACAGGAGCGTGTCGCCGGCGATCCGCTCGCGCCCGTCCTTGTCGCGCAGCATGCGCACCACGCCATAGGGACCCGGAATGGTCGTCTTGGTGTCGGCGGCGCTGACGCCGCGCTCGGCAACCTTGATGACCGGCCGGCCGGCGACCTCGGCCAGCTTGTAGACGCCGCCGAGCGCGCCGCCCTCGTGCGGGGCGCCGATGTCGGTGCCGACCATCCAGCGGTCGATCGCCGCCTCGCCGGCCTTCTGCTGGGCGCGCAGCGAGGCGATGGTGCGCGGGTTGAGGTCGTTGGAGGCCATTACGTAGGTGTCGCGGAACCCGGCCTCGTCCAGGATGCGGCGCACCTCGAGGCTGAGCCAGCCGAGATCGCCGGAATCCAGCCGCACGCCGAGCAACGGCTTGCCGAGTTCCTTGCAGATGCGGGTGGCGAGCCGCGCCGCGGTCAGCGTGTCGTAGGTGTCGAGCAGCATGACCACGTCGTCCATCGTCTCCGCATAGTTGCGGAAGGCGGTCTCCTCCTCCTTGTGGAAGGTGACATAGGCATGCGCGAAGGTGCCGCGCGCCGGCAGGCCGAGCGCGCGGGCGACGGCGACGTTGGAGGTGCCGCTGAAGCCGCCGATGAAGGCGGCGCGCGCCGAGGCATAGCCGCCGACATCCATGCTGCGCCGGAGGCTGCCGTCGATGACCGGGGTGCCCTCGGCCGCATGGACGCAGCGCGAAGCCTCGGTGGCGACCAGCGACTGGGCGTTGATCAGGTTGAGCAGCGTCGCCTCGACGATCAGGCACTGCCATTGCGGGCCGGAAACCCGGGCGACCGGCACGTTCGGAAAGGTCAGTTCCCCCTCCGGCAGGGCGTCGATGGTCAGCGACAGCGGCGTGTCCCTGACCATCTTCAGAAAGGCATCGTCGAAAAGCCGATTGCCCTTCATGGTCTTCAGCGAGGCGAGATAGTCGGTGCGATAGTCCGTGAAGCGGAAATCGCGCAGCCAGCGCAGGAAGTCGTGGATGCCGGCTACCAGCGTGTAGCTGCCGCCGAAGGGATTCTTGCGCACGAAGGCATGATAGGTGGTCGGCGTGTCGTGATCGCCCTTGCGGAAATGGGCGAGCGCCATCGTATAGGCATACATGTCCGCATGAAGCGGGCCGTGCGGCAGATTCCACATGTCCGAACTCCCCGCCCCGGCGCGGCTTTTCTTGGTGTGGCCGGCTCTGATGGCCGGTCCTTGCTTCTTTGTCGGCTTACTCTGCCGCAGGCCGCTGCACCAGTCGGGCGCATCGCATGCCTGACCGCTCGGTAACGGTAGCGCAGGCCGGCCGGCGCCGATAGCCGGGCGGCGGCGCGAAAAGCGTGCAGTCCGCGCGGCGCCGGCCGATCGGCGTCAGGGCCGCCGTCACACCGCGAGATCGCGGAATTCGCGATGCGTCCGCAGCCAGCCGGCCGCGTAGCCGCAGAGCGGACGGATCGACAGCCCCTCGGCGCGCGCCGTCTCGGCGACGGCGCGCATCAGGCGGTCGGCGGCGCCGGTCCCGCGCAACGGCACCGGCGCCTCGACATGGGTGACGATCAGGAGGCCGTCGCGGCGCCGGTAGTCGGCGAAGGCGACCAGACCGTCGATCTCCAGCTCGAAGCGGTTGCCGGCAGCATTGTCGCGGAAACCGTTCGTGGTGGAGCCGGCCGGGTTCGGGTGCGTCATGGCTTGTTTTCCTGGGACCGCTGCGGCGACGGCCGTCGGTCGGGATCCTGGAACGCCGGCCGGGCGGCTTGCGTTCCGCCCGGCCCACCGAACCGCCAGAAACCGCCAGAAACCACCCGAAGGCTCAAGCCAGCGTATAGCTGGTCTTGACCGTGGTGTAGAACTCCTTGGCATAGGCGCCCTGCTCGCGCGGACCGTAGGACGAGCCCTTCCGGCCGCCGAACGGGACGTGATAGTCGACGCCGGCGGTCGGCAGGTTGACCATCACCATGCCGGCCTCGGCATTGCGCTTGAAGTGCTGGGCGTGTTTCAGGCTGGTCGTGCAGATGCCGGACGACAGGCCGAATTCGGTGTCGTTGGCGATCGCCAAGGCCTCGTCGTAGCCCTTGGCGCGGATGACCACGCCGACCGGCCCGAAGATCTCCTCGCGGGCGACCCGCATGCGGTTGTCGACATCGGCGAACAGCGCCGGGGCCATGTAGAAGCCGGGCGTCTCGCGGTTGAGGCGATCGCCGCCGATCACCAGCCGCGCGCCCTCGTCCTTGGCGATGGCGACATATTTCAGGTTCTGGTCGAGCTGGCTCTGGTCGACGACCGGGCCGATATGGGTGCCGGCCTTGAGCGCGTCGTCGACGACGAGGCCCTTCAGGCGCTCGGCGACGGCCTCGACGAAGCGGTCGTGGATGCCTTCGGTCACGATCAGGCGCGAGGAGGCCGTGCAGCGCTGGCCGGTCGAGAAGAAGGCGCCGTTGACGGCGCATTCGACCGCGATCTTGAGATCGGCGTCGTCGAGCACGACCAGCGGGTTCTTGCCGCCCATCTCCAGCTGGATCTTCTTCATCGGGCTCGCCTCGACGGCCGCGGCGGCGACCCGGCGGCCGGTCGAAACCGAGCCGGTGAAGGAGATCGCGTCGATGCCGGGCGCGCGCAGCAGGGTCTCGCCGACCACCGAGCCGCGGCCCATGACCATGTTGAAGACGCCCGCCGGCAGGCCGGCCTTGGCGATGATCTCGCCGAGCAGATGCGCGGTGCCGGGCACCAGGTCGGCCGGCTTGAACACCACGCAATTGCCGTAGGCCAGCGCGGGGGCGATCTTCCAGGCCGGAATCGCGACGGGGAAGTTCCAGGGCGTGATCAGGCCGACCACGCCGACCGCTTCGCGCGTCATCTCGACACCGACACCGGGCCGCACCGAGGGCACGATCTCGCCGGAAAGCCGCAGGCACTCGCCGGCGAAGAAGGCGAAGATCTGGCCGGCGCGGACGGTCTCGCCGATGCCCTCCGGCAGGGTCTTGCCCTCCTCGCGCGACAGCATGCGGCCGATCTCGTCCTTGCGGGCCAGGATCTCGTCGGAGATGCGCTTCAGGATCTCGTAGCGCTCCTGCGGCGTCGAGCGGCTCCAGCCGGGAAAGGCGGCGCGGGCCGCCGCGATCGCGCGTTCGGCATCGGCGGCGCTGGCGCGCGGATAGAGCCCGACCACGTCATTGGTGTTGGACGGATTGATGTCGGGAGCGGCATCGCCGGCGGCGACCCATTCCCCGGCGATGAAATTCAGCGCGGCGTCCGTCATGTCGTTCTCCCTGGATCGTTTCCCGTGCGGGTTTCCGCCGTCATAGCCCATCGCGGCCTCCGCTGGAAACGCTTCCATCGCAAGTCGCATGCGTCCGGCACCCGGCCGGACGAAAGCGACGGCGGGCCATCGGCGCCGCCGTCGCGAGGGGTCAGGTGGTTGCGCGGCCGGTCATTTCAGATCGGTCACTTGAGATACTGGCCGACCGTTTCCTTGGTGACGGTGTCGAGCCCGGTATAGATGATCTCCGGGATCTTCTCCTTCTTCTTCAGCGCCAGCAGGGCGTCCATGGATTTCTCGCCCATCTCGAACGGCCGCTGCCCGGTCAAGGCGTTGGAATAGCCGTCGCGCAGCAGTTCGAGCTGCATCTTGAGCGTATCGGCGACGACCAGCGTGAACTTGCCGGCGTCGATCTCCTTCTTGTTCTTGTTGACGAAGGCCTTGAAGCCTTCCGGCGCGAACATCGGCCAGCCGCCGATCGGGACGATCGCGGCCAGATCCGGGGTCGCGCTCTTCAGGTCCGCCATCTGCTGCACGGCGAGCGCCACGTCGTCGTTGCAGAAGGTCGGCGAGCCGGACACCTCGACCCACTTGGAGCCCTTCAGCGCCTCGCGCACGCCGTCGACGCGCTCGGCCAGGTTCTTGGCGCCGGGGCCGCCCGACACCATGGCGTATTTGCCGCCCTCGGGCCTGAGCGCGAGCAGCTGCTTGCCGAGCGCGAGGCCGAATTCCTTGTTGTTGGTGCCGATATAGGCCGAACGGGCCGAGCCGGGCGCATCCGCGTCGAAGGTGATCACCGGGATGCCGGCATCGACCGCCGCCTTGATCGAGCGGGTCGCGGAGGCGACATCGGCGACCGAGATGGCGAGGCCGTCGACCTTCTGGGTGATGAAGTCCTGGATCAGCTGCGCCTGGGTGGCCGGCTCGTGCTCGACCGGGCCGCGATAGATGCATTCGATATTGCCGAGTTCCTTGGCGCGCTTCAGGCAGCCGTCCCGGGCGAGATCGAAGAACGGGTTGTTCATCGCCTTCGGCACGACGGCGAAACGGTATTTCTGCTGGGCCTCGGCCGGTTGACCGAGCGTCGCGAGCACGGCGACAGCCGCCGCGAGCATCCATTTCCGCATGGCACTTCCTCCGGTTTGGGTCCGCGTGTCTTGAGACCCGGTCTCGGCTGCGGACGGGCGCGGGGCGCGCGGTGCCGGACCGGTATGCGAAAGGGAGGAACGCAGCCGGTCACGGCCCGCGGGTGCGCAGGCGGTCGACCAGGACGGCGAGAACGATGATGCAGCCGACCAGGGTCTGCTGCCAGTAGGAGCTGACCTGGGCCAGGACCAGTCCGTTGCGGATGACCTCGAGCAGGATGCAGCCGACGATCGCGCCGAGCGGGCCGCCGATGCCGCCGGCCAGATTGGCGCCGCCGATCACCGCCGCGGCGATGATGTTGAGCTCGTAGCTGTTGGCCATGTTGGCCGGCGCCGAGCCGAGCCAGCCGGAGACGATGATGCCGTTGAGGCCGGCAGCCAGCGCGGAGAGGACATAGACCTGGATCTTGACCCGGCCGACCGGCACGCCGGTCAGCTCCGCCGCCTTCTCGTTGCCGCCGAGTGCAAAGACATGGCGGCCCCAGGCGGTGTGGTGCAGCACGATCGCCATGACGATCGCCAGCCCGACCAGATAGACGAAGGACATCGGCAGCGGGCCGACCCGGCCGGCGGTGATCGCGTAGAAGAGGTCGGCATCCGGCCCGCTCGGGAAGCTGCCGCGGCCGTTGGTGACGACGTAGCAGAGCCCGCGCACGATCGACAGCATGCCGAGCGTGGTGACGAAGGGCGACAGGCCGAGCCGCGCGATGGCGAAGCCGTTGGCGAGCCCGATCACCAGCGACACGGCGAGCCCGGCCAGGATCGACAGGGCCACGATCAGCCCCGGCACCGCCGCGGCCGGCTTGCCGTCGACGGTTGTGATCAGCCAGGGCGCGATCGAGCCGTCCGACAAGGCCGTCATGGTCATCGCCGAGATGATCGCCGCGAAGCACATCACCGAGCCGACCGAGAGGTCGATGCCGCCGGTGATGATCACCAGCGTGATGCCGAGCGTGGCGATGGCGATGAACGAGAAGTTCTGCGCCACGTTGGAGATGTTGCCGGCGGTCAGGAAGTTCTGGCTGGCCAGCGACATGCCGATCACGACCGCGACCAGCGCGAGGCTGACATAGGCCGATTGCGAGGCGAACAGCCCGCGCTGCCACCAGGATGCGCGGCCGACATTGTCGAGATCGAGTCCGGGAACGCGTCCGGGTTCAGCCATTACGCCGTCTCCTTCGCGCCGGTGATCAGGGCGGTGACTTCCTCGGGCGTCGAGTGGGCGATCGGCTTGTCGGCGACCTTGCGGCCGCGCCGGAGCACGACGACCCGGTCGCAGACCGAGAACACGTCCGGCATGCGGTGCGAGATCAGGATGACGGCGATGCCCTGGTCGCGCAGGCGGCGGATCAGGTCGAGAACCTCGGACACCTGCCGGATCGAGATGGCGGCGGTCGGCTCGTCCATCAGCACGATCTTGGCGGCGGCGAGCCGGGTGCGCGCGATGGCCACCGCCTGGCGCTGGCCGCCGGACATCTTGTGCACCAGGTCGCCGGGGCGGGTCTCGGACTTCAGGTCCGCGAACAGTTCCGCCGCCCGCCGCGTCATGGCGCGGTGGTCGAGGAAGCGGAACGGGCCGACCCGGCGCTTGAGCTCCCGGCCGAGGAAGACGTTGGCGGCGGCGGACAGGTTGTTGCAGATGGCGAGGTCCTGGTAGACGACCTCGATGCCCTTCTCGCGCGCCTCGACCGGGCGGTGGAACTGCACCGCCTCGCCATCGAGCACGATCCGGCCGGCGCTCGGCGGGAAATTGCCGGCGATCAGCTTGACCATGGTCGACTTGCCGGCGCCGTTGTCGCCCATCAGGCCGACGATCTCGCCACGTCCGACGGCGAAATCGACATCCGACAGGGCCTTGATCGGTCCGAAACTCTTCGAAATCCCGCTCAACTCGAGCAACGCCATCGCATCCTCCCCGACGGCCGTTTCCCCGGATGGGCTGCCATCGCCCCGGCTCGGCCGGGGTCGTGACAACGCCTATTCCTCCGAGTTTATGCGCGGGTCGGCATCTTTGGGAAGTCTGAATCTTGTCATATGTCCGAGGAATTAACGAAGCTCGTCGAGGCGTGTCTTCAGCGGAACGTACTCGTTCAGCTGGTGCCGCCAAAACGACCAAGGCCGCGATCGGAGCCCGATCGCGGCCTTGTCGGATAACTGCCGGTCTTCCGATGCCGGCCCGCCGGGGCCGGGCGTCAGCCGCCGAAAATGGTGGCCTTCAGATAGTGGCCCATGCCCTGGCCGCAGGCTGCCGCCGTGTTGCCGTGGCAGGCGACCTCGTAGGCGCCCATCCAGACCATCTTGAGCGCCACGTAGAAGATGACGAAGAAGCCGAGCCACGCGATCCAGCGGTAGCGGGTCAGCAGATGGGCGATCAAGGTAGCGGCCGCGCCCATCAGGGCGACCGAGAGCAGGAGGCCGACCACCAGCACCCAGACATGCTCGCCCGCGGCGCCGACCACGGCGAGCACGTTGTCGAGCGACATCGACACGTCGGCGACCACGATCTGGACCATCGCGTCCATGAAGCTCGCGCCCTGGCCGGCGGCTTCCGTCGCCACCGCACCGGCCACGGCCGCCCCGCCGACCGCGGTCGCGACCTCGGCGCCCTCGGTTCCGGACAGCGACTGCTCGGCCATGGTCACCGCGGCCTCTTCCTCCTCCACCGTCTCGGTGATCTCCCGGTACATCTTCCAGCAGACCCAGAGCAGCAGGATGCCGCCGGCGAGCGTCAGCCCGACGATCGACATCAGCTTGGTGGCGACCAGGGCGAAGATGATGCGCAGCACGACGGCGCCGCCGATGCCCCACAGGATGACCTTCTTGCGGATCGACGGATGCACCGCCGCGGCGGCCATGCCGACCACGATGGCATTGTCGCCGGAGAGGACGACGTTGATGAAGATGACGTTGGCGAGCGCGATCAGCTCGGGATAGAAGTCCTGAAACATGGGCGATCCTTGAGCCGCTGGACAGTGAAGCGCATAACCCGTTCGTCCCGTCTGCGGACGGGACGTCGGGATCGGCTGGTTGCGGTCGGATTCCCCACTCCGAACCGCCCCGGCAGGGCCGTGGGCGATCGGGAATGGGGACGTCGACCTCGATCCACCGGTAGCCGATCGGGCAGTCGGTCGCAAACGGTTTACTGGGTGGTTCTGGCATTTCATGTTCCAGATCCGCCGATGCGTTCGTGCTGTCAGCTATTCGTCACACTTGGTCAGCTTTCTGTCATGTCATGACAGCTTTTCGTCATCTTGTGAAACCTTCCCGCGGCGGGTGCCGCATCCTATCCGTCAGGAGCCGACATGGCCGGAAGCCAGGACTACGCCGCCGATCCGCGCAATGAACATGTGAAAATCTACCTGAACGGCGCCCTGGTTCCGCGCGCCGAGGCCAAGGTCTCGATCTTCGACGCCGGCTACGTTCTCGGCGACGGCGTCTGGGAGGGGTTCCGCCTGCACAAGGGCACCGTCGTGTTCGCCGACCGGCATTTCGACCGCCTCTATGCCGGCGCGAAGTCGATCGACATGGATATCGGCATGGCCAAGGCGGAGCTCGCCGCCGAACTCGACCGGATGCTGGCCGAGAACGGCATGTCGGACGGCGTGCATATCCGCCTGATGGTCACGCGCGGCCTGAAGAAGACGCCGAACCAGGACCCGCGCCACACCATTTCGAAGGCCACGATCGCCATCGCGGCCGAGTACAAGCTGCCGTCGCCCGAACTGGCCAGGACCGGCCTGTCGCTGTTCACCTCGACGATCCGCTGCTCGCCGCCCGACATGTTCGACATGCGGCTCAACTCGCACAGCCGCCTGAACCTGATCCAGGCGCTGATCCAGGCCATCAAGGCCGGCGCCGACGAGGCGCTGATGCTCGATCCGCACGGCTTCGTGTCGAGCTGCAACGCGACCAATTTCTTCTTCGTCACGAACGGCGAGGTCCGGACCTCGTCCGGCGCCTATTGCTTCAACGGCATCACGCGCGCCCATGTCATCGAACTGTGCGAGCGCCACGGCGTGCCGATCCGGCTCGGCAACTTCACCCTCGCCGAGGTCTACGATGCCGACGAGGCCTTCGTGACCGGCACCTTCGGCGGGCTGACCCCGATCCGCCGCATCGACGGCCGCGACCTGCCGACCGCCCTGCCGGGACCGGTCACCGCCCGCCTGCGCCGGCACTATGCCGACCTGATGGACGAGGATGCCGGCGTGATCGAGGCCTGATCGGCCGACCGCCGGGCTCGGCCGCAGCCGGCTGCCGCCCGGCGCGGCCCCGGGCACCGGCAGGCGGCGGTCGCAGTAGGGGGCGGATATGGGCAGCCTCCGGCGCGCCGGAGGCTGGGCCTACTCGGCGCGCTTCGGGGCCAGGACGCGGGGATTGGTGCGGGCCGGGTCGACCTCGACCACATCGACGCCGACCGAGAGGCCCTGCGGGCCGGAATAGACGATCACGCCGTCGACCGGCGAGACGTCGGCATAGTCCCGCCCGACGGCCAGCACCACGTGGCTGTCGCCGGCCGCGATGGCGTTGGTCGGATCGAGGCCGATCCAGCCTTCCGCGGGGCCGCACCAGATCTCGACCCAGGCATGGGTGGCATCCGCACCGGCCAGACGGGGACGGCCGGGCGGCGGCTCGGTCCGCAGGTAGCCCGACACGTACCGGGCCGGCAGGCCGAGGCCGCGCAGGCCGGAGATCATCGCATGGGCGAAATCCTGGCACACGCCGCGCCGCCCGGCGAACACCTTGGCGACCGGAGTGGTCACGTCCGTGGCGGTCGGGTCATAGGCGAAGTCGGACCGGATCCGGCGATTGAGCTCGACCGCGCCGTCGAGGATGCGCCGGCCGGGCGGGAAGGAGCGCGCCGCATAGGTCGTCGCCTCGTCGACGAGCGGGACCGAGCGGCTCGGGAAGACATAGTGGACCGGATCCTCCGGAGCGAGGCTGAAGCCGGTCGCGGCGAGATCGGCGATGGTCTCCCAGGTCGGCGTGCTGCCCGGCCGGGGGAGATCGCGGGCGACCACCGACACGGTCGAGGCGGCATGGATCTCCAGGAAGGCGTGCGGGGTGCGCAGCGTGATCCGGGTCGTCCGGTTGCCGAAGAAGTCGACGCCTTCGCTGCGCTCGGCCGGCCGCGGGTCGACCACGAGACTGGTCGCCAGCACGCGCTGGCCGGGCCGGTCGACAGGGGTCAGGTGCAGCATGTTGCGCGTGACCGGGACCGTCGCGCGATAGTGATACCGCGTGACATGGGTGACCTCGTAGATCATGGGCCGCCGGTCTCCCCCATCGATCCGCCGCCCGGGCCGATCTCGTCGGCGGGCTCCTCGCCGGCGCTTTCGCCGAAGTAGCGGCGCGTGATCGCGTCGGAGAGCTTCATCAGGCGGATCTCGACATCCATGATCATGTCCGCGTCGAACTCCGCCGGATCGGCGGATTTCAGCAGGGCGGCGAGGCGCAGGGCGGCGCGCGCGGCGTCGTCGGCGCGGCCGTCATGGCGGCTGGACAGATGCGTCAGATGCTCGACCAGGCGATCCAGCTGGAAGGCGGCGGAGCGCGGATGGGTCTCGTCGAGCAGGACCAGGTCGAGGACGGTCTTCACCGAGGGCCCGGAAATGTAGCGGGCGCGGTGCACGATCTGGCTGTCGGTCAGTTCCAGGAGCCGGATCAGAAGGTTCGAGCCGGCCTCCGGCTCCGCCAGGCGCCGGGCGTAGCGCGCGACCGCGATCGCCCGCTCGATGCGCGCGCCCATGTCGAGGAACCGCCAGCCGGACGGCCGGTACATGTTCTCGTGGGCGAGGCCGGTAAAGGCCGCGATGGTTCGCAGGCCCAGGTCTGCGGCGGCGAACAGGTCCGCCTCGTCCTCGTCGCCGTCGCGGTCGACATCGCCGACCGTCTCGTTGCGCTCCGACGACGGCCGGGGGAAGACGGCGGTCAGATCGGCCAGCGCTCGCCAGGCATCCGGCGACAGCCGGTCGCGCACCACGGAAGCGGTGCGGCGGGCCTCGCGCGCCAGCTGCGGTGCGGCGCCGACCGAGGTGCCGCCGAGCGCCTCGCGCACGATCTCGGCATAGTCGTCGAGCCCGAACGGCGTCGCCCCCCAGGCGGCCAGGAGATCGGCGACATGGCGGGTGGAGGGGCCGTCGCCGGTATCCGGGCCGTCGTCGCTGGTCTGTCCGGCGAGGCTGCGGGCGAGCCGCAGGGTGGCCTCGGTGCGCTCCAGATAGCGGCCGAGCCAGTAGAGATTGTCGGCGGCCCGGCTCGGCAGGGCACCGGTATCGCGCCGGATTTCGACCTGATCGGGGTCCGGCACCAGAAGGCTCGGCTCCGGGGCGGCGCCGGTGGCGACCCAGACGTCGGCCGAGCGGCCGCCGCGCTGCATCGACAGGGCGCGCGCGTCCGGCCGGTCGGAAATGCGGCAGAGGCCACCCGGCATGACCGTCCAGCCGTCCGGTCCGCGCACGGCGAAGACGCGCAGCGCGAAGGGACGCGGCTGCAGCCGCCCGCGCTCGAAGACCGGCGTCGTGGCCAGCCGCACCGGCTCCTGGCCGACGAAATCGGTGCCGCGCCGCTCCATGGCGGCGATCAGCCGCTTCAGGTCCTCCGGCGACAGGTCGGCGCCGTTGACGCCCATATTGTCGAGCGTGCCGCGCAAGGTGCGGCCGAAGGCGGGTGCGAGCGCCTTGGCGCGGATGTCGCCGATCACGGCGGCGCGCGCGTCCGGATCGCCGCACCACCAGGTGGCGAGGTTGGACAGGCGCAGGTCTTCGCCAAGCAGGTGCCGGGACAGCGCCGGCAGGAACGGCATCAGGGCGGGTGCCTCGACCAGTCCGGCGCCGAGCGCATTGGCGATCACCACCGTCCCGGCGCGCACCGCCTGCATCAGGCCGGGCACGCCGATGCGCGAATGGGCGTTGAGTTCGAGCGGGTCGGCGAAATCGGCATCCAGCCGGCGCAGGATCACGTCGGCACGGATCGGACCCTCCACGGTCCGCAGCCAGACCTGATCGCCGCGCACCGACAGGTCGCCGCCCTCGACCAGCAGGAAGCCGAGCACGCGGGCCAGATAGGCATGCTCGAAATAGGTTTCGTTGGCCGGGCCGGGCGACAGCAGGGCGATGCGCGGCTCGTCGCGGCCGGACGCCTTGGCGAGGCCGGAGCGCAGCGCCTGGAAGAAGCGCGTCAGCCGTTCGATCCTGAGCGCCCGGAACACGTCCGGCAGGCCGCGCGACGACAGGGCGATCCGGTTCTCGATGGCGTAGCCGGCGCCCGAGGGCGCCTGCGTGCGGTCGCCGAGCACCCACCAGCGGCCGTCCGGTCCGCGCGTCACGTCGGCGGCGAAGACATGCAGATGATGGCCGCCGGCCGGTTTCACCCCCACCAGGGGACGCAGGAACTCCCCGTTTCCGGCGACCAGCGCGGCCGGCAGGTGACCTTGGCGGACAAGGTCGGCGGGGCCGTAGAGATCGGCCAGGATCGCTTCCAGAAGCTCGGCGCGCTGGACGACGCCGGCGGCGAGGGTCGACCAGTCGGTCTCGGCGAGGACGAGCGGCAGATGCGACAGCGGCCAGGGCCGCTCGGCCCCGGTCTCGTCGCCATAGACCCGGTAGACCACGCCGGCATCGGCCAGATGCCGGTCGGCCAGCGCGAAGCGGCGGCGCACCTCGTTCGGACCGAGCCCCGCGAGCAGATTGAGCAGAGGCAGCCAGTGGGCGCGCGGGCGCCCGTCCTCCGCCATCATCTCGTCGTGGACGCCGGCCTCCGGGCGATAGCCGGCCATCAGCGCCCGCACCGCCTCGCTTCCCGGAGCGCCTGCGCTCCCGGCGAAGCGCATCTCGAATTCGAGCTGGGCGGTCTCGGTCATTCCGAATGGAACCTCAGAGGCGGGGCGGCGGACGGCGCAGGTCGAGCGTCAGCGGGAAGTCGAGGCTGCGCTCGTCCGGCGGGACGGCCGCGAAGCCCGGTGTATGGCCGTGATCGAAGAAGCGGGCAAGCCGGCGCGCCTCGGCCTCGTAGGAATTGACCGGGAAGGTATCGTAGTTGCGCCCGCCCGGATGCGCCACATGATAGACGCAGCCGCCGAGCGACCGGCCGGTCCAGCGGTCGAGCACGTCGATGGTCAGCGGCGCGTTCACCGGCAGGGTCGGATGGATGCCCGAGGCCGGCTGCCAGGCCTTGTAGCGGATGCCGGCCACGAATTCGCCGGAGCGGCCGGTCGAGGTCATCGGCACCCGGCGGCCATTGGCCGTGACCACATGCCGCGCCGGATTGAGGCCCTCCGCCTTGACCTGCAGGCGTTCGGTGGAGCTGTCGACATAGCGCACCGTGCCGCCCGCCGCGCCCTCCTCGCCGGTGACGTGCCAGGGCTCCAGCGCGGTGCGGATCTCCAGCTTCACGCCGGCATGCTCGACGGCGCCGTAGAAGGGGAAGCGGAACTCGCGCTGCGCCTCGAACCAGACCGGGTCGAAGGCGTAGCCGGCGCAGTTCAGATCGTCGAGGACGCCGAGGAAATCCTCCCAGACGAAATGCGGCAGCATGAAGCGGTCGTGCAGCGCCGTGCCCCAGCGGGCGAATTCGCCCTCCTGCGGCTCCCGCCACAGCCAGGCGATGATCGCCCGCAGCAGAAGCTGCTGGGCGAGGCTCATGCGGGCGTCCGGCGGCATCTCGAAGGAGCGGAACTCGACCAGTCCGAGCCGGCCGGTCGGGCCGTCGGGCGAGAACAGCTTGTCGATGCAGATCTCGGTGCGGTGCGTGTTGCCCGACACGTCGGTCAGCAGGTTGCGGAACAGCCGGTCCGTCAGCCAGGGCAGCGGCGGATTGCCGGTCCAGGGCGTCGGCACGTTGGCGAGCGCGATTTCCAGCTCGTAGAGCGCGTCGTGGCGGGCCTCGTCGATGCGCGGCGCCTGGCTGGTCGGCCCGATGAACAGGCCGGAGAACAGGAACGACAGCGAGGGCCGGCGCTGCCAGTAGAGCACCAGGCTCTTCAGGAGATCGGGGCGGCGCAGGAACGGACTGTCGACGGGGAAACGGGCGCCGACCACGACATGGTTGCCGCCGCCCGTGCCGGTGTGGCGGCCGTCGACCATGAACTTCTCGGTGCCGAGCCGGCTGTGCCGGGCATCCTCGTAGAGGCCGGTGGTGATCGCGACGCATTCGTCCCAGGTGCCGGCCGGCTGGACGTTGACCTCAATGACGCCGGGATCGGGCGTCACCTTGATCACGTCGAGGCGCGGATCCCACGGCGGCGGATAGCCCTCGATATGAACCGGCACGCCGACCGTGGCGGCGGTCAGCTCGACGGCGGCGATGAGTTCGAGATAGTCGTCGAGGGCGGAGACCGGCGGCATGAAGACATGCAGCACGCCGTCGCGCGGCTCGACCGTCATCGCGGTGCGCACCTGGTTGGCGCCGATCTCCTCGAGGAAGCGCTGGGTCGCGCGCGTCGGGGCTTCCGAGCGGCTGTAGACCTGCGCCAGTTCGTCGGGATCGGGCAGCGGCGGCAGCTGCAGGAAGGTGTCGCGCTCGGTGATGTAGGGGTAGTTGGCCGGCGGGATCCAGGGCAGCGAGGCGATCGGCAGGCGGTAGCCGACCGGGCTGTCGCCGGGGATCAGGAACAGCTTCTGGCGCCTGAGCCGCCACTTCTCCGAATACCAGCCGGTGCCGGCCGCCGCCTGCCAGCGCTGCACGGGCAGCACATAGCCGGTCGGCCGGGCGAGACCATGCTCGAACACCTTGGCGATGCGGTGCCGGTCCTCCGGGTTTTCGAGCTTGGAGTCCTCGGTGGTGACGTTGTCGGGGAGTTCGATCTCCCGCAGAATCCAGTGCGCCGGATCCTCATAGGCCGGAATGACGTAGTCGGCGCCGATGTCGAGCCGCTCGGCAATGCCGGCGCAGACCTTCTGGGCGGCCTCGACGGTGGCGTTGCGCGGACCGGCCTCGCGGGCGATCAGGTCGGGATTGCGCCAGATCGGCTTGCCGTCCTTGCGCCAATAGAGCGCGAAGGACCAGCGCGGCAGGCTTTCGCCCGGATACCACTTGCCCTGGCCGTAATGCAGGAACCCGCCGGGCGCGAAGCGCTCGCGCAGGCGCCGGATCAGGTCGTCGGCCCGGTCGCGCTTTGTCGGTCCGACCGCGGCGGTGTTCCACTCGGCCGACTGGTAGTCGTCGATCGACACGAAGGTCGGCTCGCCGCCCATGGTCAGGCGGACGTCGTGCTTGACCAGATCCGCGTCGACCTTGCGGCCGAGATCGTCCAGGGCCGCCCAGGCATCGTCCGAGAAGGGCGCCGTGACGCGCGGCTTCTCGGCGATGCGGGTGACCCGCATGTCGAAATGGAACTCGACCTCGGCCTGGCCGCCATAGGCCGAGACGGTGCCGGTGATCGGTGCGGCGGAGCGGTAGTGCGGCGTTCCGGCGAGCGGGATATGGCCCTCGCCGGCGAACAGACCGGAGGTCGGGTCGAGGCCGACCCAGCCGGCGCCCGGAATATAGACCTCGCACCAGGCATGCAGGTCGGTGAAGTCGTGATCGGTGCCGGACGGGCCGTCGAGCGCCGCGATGTCGGCCTTGAGCTGGATCAGGTAGCCGGAGACGAAGCGGGCGGCGAGGCCGAGCCGGCGCAGAAGCTGGACCAGCAGCCAGCCGGTGTCGCGGCACGAGCCGGAGGCGAGCGTCAGCGTGTCGTTCGGCTCCTGGACGCCCGGTTCCATCCGGATCACATAGCGGATGTCCTGCGACAGGCGCTGGTTGACGGCGACCAGGAAGTCGACGATCGGCATTTCGCCGCGATCGATGCCCGCCAGATAGGCCTCGAATTCCGGCCCGGTCGGCTCGGTGACCAGATAGGGCGCCAGTTCCACCGCCAGTTCGGGCGTGTAGGCGAAGGGGTACTTCTCGGCATAGCTCTCGACGAAGAAGTCGAACGGATTATAGACCGCCATCTCCGCGAGCAGGTCGACCTCGATGCGGAACTCCGTCGTCTTCTCCGGGAAGACCAGGCGCGCCAGCCAGTTGCCGTGCGGATCCTGCTGCCAGTTGATGAAATGCTGTTCGGGCACGACCTTCAGCGAATAGCTCGGCACGCGCGTGCGCGAATGCGGTGCCGGGCGCAGCCGGATGACCTGCGGGCCGAGGGTGACCGGCCGGTCGTAGCGGTAGGCGGTGACGTGGTGAAGGGCGGTCAGGATGGCCAATGTCGGGCTCGCTGGCTGTCTCGGCTGAGGCATCGGCCCCGATCGAAGCGGGGCCCCGAAGGGATCCGAACCTTTAGCCTAGTTCCTGGGCAACGGTATGCAAAGCCTTCACTTTGGGCGGCGCCATGCGACCGCCGCCCGTGGCGGAACGGCAACGGCTCCCTGGGATTCGGGTCTTGCAGCCATGCGATCGGCGAGGCCGCGCATCCGCTGGGCCGCGCCGATGACAAATGCCGTTAGGGATCCGCCGGGTCTTGCCGGAGCGGCAGGTTCGCGCTCCCATGGCGGCCGCCTCTCACGAAGGGTTTCTCTGTGCGAATCCTGTCCCGCCTCGCCGTCGGCCTCGTCGCCGCCCTGACATCCGTTTCGATCCGCACCGCCGGCGCGGCCGAAACGGGCTTTCCCTGTGCGGGCTCGTTCCTGCCGCTCGAGCGGCGCCACGACCTGCCGGTGCTGCTGACCGGACTGTTCCTGCCGCTGGCCGTGCTCGACGCGGCGTTGCGCGACCATCTCGGCGAGAAGCCGCGCAAGCCGGTGACCGTCCGGGTGGTCGGCGCCGACGGCAAGCCGGTGCGCGGCGCCCGGATCGGCGTGCTCTACCAGGACAAGGATCTGCCCCGTTTCGTCGTCGACGACGAGGCCGGCACGGTCGCGCTGCCGGAGGGGCCCTATGTGGTCAATGCCGTGCTGCCGGGCAAGGCGATCGCCTGGGGCACCGCCCGGTTCCGCGTCGGCCCTGGAGCGACGCCCGCCGTCACCGTCAAGCTCGACCGCACCCTTCCGGCCATCGCGCCGGTCGCGGTGGAAGCCGCCGCGCCGGGCGGGGCGGTGGTTTCGGTGCCGCTGACCGGCTTCAGCGAGGGGATCTATGGCCTCAAGGCCGATCCAGGCAGCGCGCTGATCCGCGAGGTCTGGCCGAACGAGATCGGGCAGGGCGAGGTGGCGCTACCGTCCGAACCGGGCGCCTACCGGATCGTCTACATGACCTGCGCGCCGCGCGTGACGCTCGCCGAATGGCCGATCCGGGTCGGAAAGCCGGACATCGCCCTCGACGTGCCGGGTTCGGTGACCGCTGGCGACAGCTTCGAGGTGACCGTGCGCGGACGGTCGGGTCTCGCCGCCAGATCGCCGGAACTGCTCGGACGTAAGGCCGATGACGGTGCGCGGGTCTACGACCGAGGCGAGGCGGTCGTCGGCGGCGGCGAGACCGCCCGGCGCTACAGGCTGACGGCGCCGCCGCTGGCGGGTCGCTACCGCGTCGTCGTTTCGGTCGAGGCGAACGAGAAGGACGTGCTGGCCGAGCGCGAGCTTTCGGTCGCCGCCAGGACCTACGTGGTCGGACTGCCGGACGCCATTTCTCTCGGCGAGCGGATCAAGCCCGAACTGGCCGGGCCGAGCGGCATCTCGATCGAGCTCTGGGCGCTCGACAAGTCCGGTCGCCCCACCCGCATGGTCGCCGAAGCCATCAAGGGCAACACCGAACGCTTCCCCGCACCGGAGGGGCGCTACGAGGCGCGGCTGGTGACCTTTTCGGACGGCATCGTCCTGGCCCGCAAGACCGTCACCGTCACCGGACGGGCCTTCGGCGATGTTGCCGGCGAGGTCGCGCGCGGCGGGACGCTGCCGGTCACCTTCGCCATGAAGGCCCTGTTCTTCGACAAGGTCGGCTTCCTGCCGGCCGGCGTTCCCCTGCCGCGCTTCGGCACCGACGCGCTTCACGACGTGCGCAACCGGACCGAATTCGAAGTGCCCGCGCCCTCGAAACCCGGCCGCTACGACCTCGTCTATGTCTATGGCCGCCCGGGCACGGCCGATGCGGTGATCGAACGCGTGCCGGTCACCGTCAAATGAAACGGGCCGATCCGAGGATCGGCCCGTCGATATCGGGAACGGGTCGCTCGCCGCGGATCAGCGGGCGAGGCTCTCCAGTTCCTTGAGGATGGCGGCGCCCATCTCCTGGGTGCTGACCGCGTTGGAGCCCTTCTCGGCGATGTCCTTGGTGCGGGTGCCGGTGGCCAGCACGTTGGCGATGGCCTTGTCGAGCAGGTCGGCGGCCTCGCCGAGGCCGAAGGAGTAGCGCAGCGCCATGCCGACCGAGGCGATCATGGCGATCGGATTGGCGAGGCTGCGGCCGGCGATGTCCGGCGCCGAACCGTGCACCGGCTCGTAGAGCGACTTGCGCTGGCCGGTGCTCGGGTCGGGTGCGCCGAGCGAGGCGGAGGGCAGCATGCCGAGCGAGCCGGTCAGCATGGCGGCCACGTCGGACAGGATGTCGCCGAACAGGTTGTCGCAGACGATCACGTCATACTGCTTCGGCCAGCGCACGAGCTGCATGGCGCAGTTGTCGGCGAGCACGTGCTCGAGCTGCACGTCCGGATATTCTTCCTTGCCGATCTTGGTGACGACCTGGTTCCACAGCACGCCGGACTTCATGACGTTGCGCTTCTCGGCCGAGGAGACCTTGTTGCGCCGGGTGCGGGCGAGATCGAAGGCGACGCGGGCGATGCGCTCGATTTCGTGGGTCGTGTAGAGCTGGGTGTCGACCGCGCGCTTCTCGCCGTTCTCCAGCGTGACGATCTCCTTCGGCTCGCCGAAATAGACGCCGCCGGTCAGTTCGCGCAGGATCAGGATGTCGAGGCCCTCGACCACGTCGCGCTTCAGCGAGGAGGCGTCGGCGAGCGCCGGATAGCAGATGGCCGGGCGCAGGTTGGCGAACAGGCCGAGATCCTTGCGCAGGCGCAGCAGCCCGGCTTCCGGACGGGCGTCGTAGGGCACGCCGTCCCACTTCGGGCCGCCGACCGCGCCGAACAGGACCGCGTCGGCCTGGTCGGCGAGCTTCATCGTCTCCTCGGAGATGGCCTTGCCGCAGGCATCATAGGAGGCGCCGCCGACCAGCGCCGTTTCGGTCTCGAAGGACGCGATGCCGCGCTTGCCGAACCAGTTCAGAATGCCCTTGGCCTCTCCCATGATCTCGGGGCCGATCCCGTCGCCGGGCAGGAGAAGGAGATTGTGGGACGCCATGGGGTTCCTCGCAGGGTCTGGGTGGCCGGGACGCGTCGGGGCGGAGCCGGAACGAGCGGCGTTCTTTAGCAAGCGTCCTCAAGGGCGGCAACGTTCGGCATGCCGGCCAGGCGACGGTACGAATAGGTACCGACCGGCTCGGCGGCCCGAGCCGGCCCGGGCCGGCCCGCGACCTGTTCCGCCCGCGTCAGCCGGCCGGCATGGCGACCCGCGCGGCGCCGGTGTCGTCCGGCGCGGCATCGCCGAGCGCGTGCCATTGATCGGCGGCCTCGTCATAGACATGCAGTTCGCCCAGGCTGATGTCGAACCAGGCCCCATGCAGGGCGAGCTTGCCGCGGCTTTCCAGGGTATTGACGCAAGGGAAGCTGCGCAGGTTGTTCAGCGAGTGCCGGATCGAGATGCGCTCCAGGAGCAGGCGGCGCTGGTCGGGCGCGAGGCCCTGATGGCAGGCGCATTCGGCGACGGGTTGCTCGAGCAGCGAAATCCACTTGCCGATGAAGTCGCCGGGCGAGAGCGGCTCGGCATTCTCGTTGAGCGCGGCCGCGATGCCGCCGCAGCGGCCATGGCCCATGACCACGATGGTCTTGACCCTGAGCGCCATGACGGCGAATTCGAGCGCGGCCGAAGTGCCGTGGTGCTCGCCGTCCGGAGTATAGGGCGGCACCAGGTTGGCCACGTTGCGCACGACGAAGAGATCGCCGGGCGGCGCGTCGAAGATCAGTTCGGGCGCGGCGCGGCTGTCGCAGCAGGCGATGATCATGGTCTCGGGCTTCTGGCCGGCCTCGGCCAGATGGCGATAGCGTTCGTGCTCGACCGTGTACCGGCCCGACCGGAAATTCCGATACCCGTGGAGAAGTCGCGTTGGCAGCATGGCAGGCCCTCCGTTCCGTTCGATCGCATGAAATCGCAGCCGCGGCGAGACTAGATGGTGCGGCGCAGCGATCTGTCACGGTCCCGGAGAGACTTTTCCTATAGCCCGAAAGGACGACCGGCGCCGGGGGTGCCGACGCCGGTCGCAAGGTGCGCGGAGAGGGTCAGATGTTCTTCTTGCCCATTTCGGCGGCGATATACTCGGCCTGCCGGGTGGCGAGCGCCACGATCGTCAGGGTCGGGTTTTCGGAGGCGCCGCTGGTGAACTGGCTGCCGTCGGAGATGAACAGGTTCTTCACGTCATGCGTCTGGCCGTATTTGTTGCAGACGCCGTCGCGCGCATTGGCCGACATGCGACAGGTGCCGAGATTGTGGGTCGACGGATAGGGCGGGGTCGGGAAGGTCCGCACCGCACCGACCGCGTCATAGACCGCCGCGCCCTGCTTCCAGGCGTGGTTGCGCATGGCGATGTCGTTGGGATGGTCGTCGAAATGCACGTTCGGGACCGGCATCCCGTACTTGTCCTTCTGGGTGGCATGCAGGGTGATGCCGTTCTTCTCCTGCGGCATGTCCTCGCCGACGATCCACATGCCGGCCATGTTCTCGTAGCCGTCCATGGCCGAGGTGAAAGACCGGCCCCAGCCGCCCGGATCCAGGAACGCCGCCATGAAGGGCAGGCCGAGCGAGAGCGTCTCCATCTCGTAGCCGGCCGCAAAGCCGCGCTTCGGATCGTGGACGGACTCGTCCTTGATGATCCCCGCCATGGTGGTGCCGCGCCACATCTTCACCGGCTTCTCGAACACGGCATAGACCGAGGCGGTCAGGTGGCGCATGTAGTTGCGCCCGACCTGGCCGGACGAATTGGCCAGGCCGTTCGGGAACTGGTTGGAGGCGGAGTTGAGCAACAGCCGCGGCGTCTCGATCGAGTTGCCGGCCACCGCCACGATGCGCGCCTTCTGGCGCTGGACCGTGCCGGACTTGTCGGCATAGACCACCGCCGTCACCTTGCCGGAGGCGTCGTGCTCGATCTTCAGCACGTGGCTGTTCGGCCGGACCTCCAGGTTACCGGTCGCCTCGCCCTTCGGGATTTCCGAATAGAGCGTCGACCACTTGGCGCCCGACTTGCAGCCCTGGAAGCAGAAGCCGATCTGCTGGCAGGCGCCGCGGCCGTCGCGGGGCTGCGAGTTGATCGACATGTTGCCGGTCGAGACGGTCTTGTAGCCGAGCTTCTTGGCGCCGGCTTCGAACACCTTGTAGTTGTTGTTGCCGGGCAGGCCGGGAATGCCGTGGGTCCGGGTGGTGCCCATCCGGTTCTCGGCCTTCTCGTACCACGGCTCCATTTCGGCGAGCGTCACCGGCCAGTCGAGCAGGTTGGCGCCGGCGATCTCGCCATAGGTCGTCCGGGCCTTGAACTCATGCTCCTGGAAGCGCAGCGAGGCGCCGGCCCAGTGGATGGTCGAGCCGCCGACGGCGCGCACGATCCAGGCCGGAAGGCCCGGGAAATCGCGCGCCACGCGCCAGGATCCGGAGGTGGTGCGCGGGTCGAGCCACGAGATCTTCGAGAAGTTCGACCATTCGTCGTTCTCGAAATCCTCGATCTCGTGCCGTCCGCCCGCCTCAAGGCAGACGACCTTGATGCCCTTGAGGGCGAGGTCGGTCGCCAGCGTGCCGCCGCCGGCGCCGGAGCCGATCACCACGACGACGCTGTCGTCGTCGAGCTTGAAGGGTGCAGCCATGGGGTTGTCCTCCCTGCCGGTCAGAGCCAGGCGATGTCGTTGAAGCCGCGGTTGATGTAACCGCCCTTGGAAGCGGATTCGCCCTCGTAGCCGAAGAGCGGCCAGACTTCCTTCTGGTTGTAGAGGCTGACCACCAGGGTGCCGCGCACCTTCTGGAAGAAGCTGTCCTTCTCCATGCCCTTCAGGATCGCCACGCGGTCGGCCTCCCAGCCGACATCCGCATAGCCGACGCCATGGGCGGCCTTGGCCTTGGCGTCGAGGCCGGCAATGCCCTCCTCGACCAGCGCCTTGGCGCCGGCGTCCCTGGCCGCATCGGTGTCGAAGCCCTTGACGGCGACCGCGTAGAAGCGGTCGGCGAGCCGGTCATGCGGATAGATGTCGCGGGCCATCCGGATCAGGGTCCGGAGCGTGGTCGGCTTCAGGGCCTGCGCCTCCAGCGCCCAGGCCTCGGTGGGGCAGAAGATCGCCCCGCCCTTGACCACGATGGCGGCAGCGGTGCCGGTCAGCAGGAAATTGCGTCGGCTGAGGCCCTTCTTGTCCGGGGCCGGCAGTTCATCGCGCTTGGTCATTCGCGTTCCTCCCGAGTGTCGATCGGCCGGCCTCCCGCCGGCCGGTATCAGCGGTAGCGTCCGTGGGTCTGCAGCACCTCGATCTTGTAGCCGTCCGGATCCTGGACGAAGAAGAAGCGGGCCATCAGGCCGCCGTCGCGGTGGAACTCCTTGATCGGATTGGGATTCAGTCCGGCCGCGACGAAACGGGCATGCTCGGCGTCGAGATCGGCCACCGCGAAGGCGACATGGCCGTAGCCGGTGCCGAGGTCATAGGGCTCGGTGCGGCCGTGATTGATCGTCAGTTCGACTTCGAAATCATTCTCGGCATTGCGCAGGTAGACGAGCGTGAAGCCGTCGAAGTCGAACCGGTCGGCGACCGCGAGGCCGAAAGCCTGACCGTAGAATGCGACGGATCGGGCCTCTTCGAGGACCCGGATCATCATGTGGATTGCCTTCGCCATGCCATCCTCTTGGACTGGGAGCCGTGCCGGGCTGCCGCGCGATCACATCGCCGACAGGGATTTCAGATACCGGATGATCAGCTTGCGCTTCTCTTCGTCGGCCTGGCGGTAGTTCATGACGGTGCCGGGCCGGGTCAGCTGGGCGTTGGTGATCCAGGGTTCGAGCAGATCCTCGGTCCAGACCTCGCCCCAGGACTGCAGTGCGGGGGAATAGGCGAAGCCGGGCAGGGTTCCGGCCTTGCGTCCGATCACGCCGTGGAGATTGGGACCCTGGCGCGGCGCGGCGCCCGGCTCGACGCTGTGACAGGTTCCACAGCTCTTCAGGAACTGGGCCTTGGCGGCCTCAAGGTCGTCGGCGCGGGTCGGGACCGTCAGGACAAGGACGGCGGTCGCCTGGGCAAGGAACATCGTTGCCGCAACCGCAAAGGCTGCAGTCTTCCTGGTACGGAACAAGTGCGCTTCCTCCAGCGGATCCGTTTGCGGATCTTCGTGGCTTCTGGAGGGAGTGTAGGCGTTCGCCGGCGGAGCGGGTGGTAGGTCTATACTACAAGCGCGCTATTCGGCCGCCGCGAGCGGGTAGCGGAAATCCCGACGTGCCTCGACGACGAGCGCGGCCTCGGCCTCGTCGCGGCCGCGGATCTCGGCCAGATAGGTGAGGCAGGCGCAGCGCAGCAGCGAGGCGAAATTGGCCACCTCGCCATGCCGGTCGAGGATCTCGTCATGCAGCTTGGTCAGGAACTTCGGCAGCGTGACGCCCTGCTGGTCCGCGATCTCCTCGAGAATCTGCCAGAAGCGCAGTTCGAGACGGATCGAGGTGGCGTGGCCGCCGAGCCGGACGGACCGGGTCTGGAATGCGTAGGTCGCCGGCGGCAGGCTCGCGAAAATCTGGCACATTCGGTTCCTCCCAGGGCGCACCCGATCTGACGTCGGGTGTCGCCTCATACTTTATGCGCAGACGCCGCCGGACACTACTGGCCTTTCTGAGGAGGATCGCGGACGCAATACCGGCGAAACGAAAAAGGGGTAGCTCTAGGGAAGGCGCCGGTGGTCCGGCCGCGCGGACCCATCCCGGAAGGCTTCCCGGAGCCTCCGCAGGGTCATGGCGGTGTCAAAGCGTCATCCATGGAGGGGACGGGCATGCTCCGCAGAGCCTTCCGGGCGCCGGCCGCAGCGGCCGCCATCCTCTTCGCGCTGCCCGCCGCCACCGCCCCGGCCCAGGAGATCGGCGGCGTCTATGCCGTCAAGGGCACCAATTTCGACGGCACGACCTATCGCGGCAAGGCGACCATCTCGCTGACCGACAGCACCAATTGCCGCATCGTCTGGGAGACCGGCGGCGCCACCTCGGTCGGCATCTGCATGCGCAATCTCGACGCCTTCTCGGCCGCCTATGCGCTCGGCCATTCGTTCGGCCTCGTCGTCTACCACATCCAGCCGGACGGCTCGCTCGAAGGCGTCTGGAGCACGGCCGACCAGTCCGGCGCCGGCACCGAGACACTGACGCCGCAGGCCGCGCAACGGTAGCCGTCAGTCTTTCGGCGAACGCCGGGCGTTGCCCTGTTCGACTTCCTCGTCAATGATCGTCACCAGATTGGAGAACAGCCTCGCGACCTCGAAGGCGCCGCCATATTCCAAACTGTTTTCGAGCGCATAATTAATGCGGATCAAGGCATCGAATTCGACATGCTTGATCGCGAAATGCGTGCCGTATTCGTCGATCACCACGCACCACTGCAGCGGAATGCCGTGCTTAATGCGGGCCTCCAGGGCGATCAGTACCTCGCCGAAGGCAATCGCGAAGGCTTCCGCGGCTGCGGACACGGCCGCCCTCGTGATCGGATCGTCGATCAGGGACTGGAGGATCGCCAGATCGGTCGGCTGTCGCATCAGGCGGGCCCCGGGCAACGCGGTCGCAGTCTTGTCGGCGGCCGTGCGCCAGAGCATTTCCAGAACGGGCCGGTCGGCCGGGGTCAGACGGCGGATGATCAAGGTCATGGCGGCGTGCCCAGGCCGTTTCTCTCGATCGACAGGCTAGCGCAGGTGCAACCTCCGATAAAGCGCGGAGCCACGCGAAGGCCCGCCGGATGAGGTTTGGACGGGCGGCGACCGTTCTGCCGATCTGCCGCAGCCGGCCTCGCCCCGGTTGCCCCGCCGCGCAATCGCGTCTATGCGGAGGACCCCTTTCAGAACCGGCCAGAAACCCATGCCCGCCCTCCGCGACCACCGCCGCATCGTCGTCAAGATCGGCTCCGCCCTGCTGGTCGACCGTGCCACCGGCGCCCTGAAGCAGCCGTGGCTGGAAAGCCTCGCCGACGACGTGGCCGGTCTGATGAAGGGCGGCGCGGAGGTGATCCTGGTTTCCTCGGGCGCCATCGCGCTCGGACGGGGTCGTCTCGGCCTGCCGAAGGGCGCGCTGCAGCTGGCCGAAAGCCAGGCGGCCGCTGCCGTCGGCCAGATCGCGCTGGCGCGGGCCTATTCGGAAGTGCTCGGCGCCCACGGCTTCACGGCCGCGCAGGTGCTCCTGACCCTCGACGACACGGAAAGCCGCCGGCGCTATCTGAACGCCCGCGCCACCCTGTCGGTGCTCCTGGAGCGCCGCGCCGTGCCGGTGATCAACGAGAACGACACCGTCGCCACCACCGAGATCCGCTACGGCGACAACGACCGCCTGGCCGCGCGCGTCGCCACCATGATCGGCGCCGATCTCCTGGTGCTGCTGTCCGACATCGACGGCCTCTACACCGCCCCGCCCAACGACGATCCGAACGCGAGGCTGATCCCGGTCGTGGAGCGGATCACGCCCGAGATCGAGGCCATGGCCGGCGGGGCCGGCTCGGAACTGTCGCGCGGCGGCATGAAGACCAAGATCGAGGCCGGCAAGATCGCCACCGATGCCGGCACGGCGATGATCATCACGCTCGGCAAGCGGCTGAACCCGCTCGGCTCCATCGATGCCGGCGCGACCGCGACCTGGTTCCTCGGCCAGGGCAGCCCGGTGACGGCACGCAAGAAGTGGATCGCCGGCTCGCTCGACGCGCGCGGCACGGTCCATGTCGATGCCGGCGCGGCCGGGGCGCTGCGGCGCGGCAAGAGCCTGCTGCCGGCCGGCTGCACCCGCGTCGAGGGCCGCTTCGCGCGCGGCGACGCGGTCCTGATCCTCGGCCCGGGCGGCGAACAGCTCGGCCGCGGCCTCGTCGCCTTCGATGCCGACGACGCGGCTGCCATGCTGGGACGCAAGACCCATGAAATCGAGGCGGTTCTCGGCTATACGGGTCGCACGGTGATGATCCACCGCGACGACATGGTCCTGAGGGGCGAATGATGCTGGAAGCCCGCGTGATCGAAGGCTCGACGGTCGAGGAGACCATGCGCGAGATCGGCCGCCGTGCCCGCGGCGCCGCACGGGTGCTCGCGATCGCGCCGACGGCCGTCAAGAATGCCGCGCTGGCCGCGATGGCCGCGCAGATCCGGGCGGCCGCCCCGGCGATCCTGGCCGCCAATGCCGAGGATGTCGCCACTGCGGTTCGCGACGGGCTTGCCGCCAGCTTCCTCGACCGGCTGACCCTCAATCCGGCGCGCGTCGAGGCGATGGCGCGCGGCATCGAGGAGATCGCCGCGCTCGCCGATCCGGTCGGCCGCGTGCTGGCCGGCTGGACCCGCCCGAACGGCCTCGTCATCGAGCGCGTCGCGACGCCGCTCGGCGTGATCGGGATCATCTACGAGAGCCGCCCGAACGTGACGGCGGATGCCGGCGCGCTGTGCCTGAAGAGCGGCAATGCGGCCATCCTGCGCGGCGGCTCGGACGGCTTCCGCTCGTCCTCGGCGATCGTCGCCGCCCTGCGCGAGGGCCTGCACGAGGCCGGCCTGCCGGTGGATGCGATCCAGCTCGTGCCGACCCGCGACCGGGCTGCGGTCGGCGCCATGCTGCGCGGGCTCGACGGCGCCATCGACGTGATCGTGCCGCGCGGCGGCAAGAGCCTGGTGGCGCGCGTGCAGGACGAGGCACGCGTGCCGATCTTCGCGCATCTGGACGGCAACTGCCACGTCTACGTCCATGCCGCGGCCGATCTCGCCATGGCGCAGGCGATCGTGGTCAACGCCAAGATGCGCCGCACGGGCATCTGCGGCGCGGCCGAGACCCTGCTGGTCGACGCCGCCGTGGCCGAGACGCATCTGCCGGTGCTGGTCGCGGCTCTCCGGGCGGCCGGCTGCCGCATCCGCGGCGATGCGGCGACGCGCCGGCTGTGCCCGGAAGTGGACGCGGCCGAGGAGGCCGACTGGTCGACCGAGTATCTCGACGCGATCATCGCCGTGAAGGTGGTCGACGGCCTCGACGCGGCGATCGACCATGTCGGCCATTACGGCTCGCACCATACCGACGCGATCGTCACCGACGATCCGGCCGCGGCGGCGCGCTTCATGGCCGAGATCGATTCCGCCATCCTGCTCTGGAACGCCTCGACCCAGTTCGCCGACGGCGGCGAATTCGGCATGGGGGCGGAGATCGGCATCGCCACCGGCAAGATGCACGCGCGCGGGCCGGTCGGCGTCGAGCAGCTGTGCTCGTTCAAGTATCGCGTCACCGGCACGGGTCAGGTCCGTCCGTGACCCCGGACGGCGCCACGCCGGAGCCGCGCCCCGAGGACCTCAAGGTGCCGCCGGTCGTCGCCGGCCTGCGCGTCGGCCTGTTCGGCGGCTCGTTCGATCCGCCGCACCAGGGCCATCTCCACGTCGTCGAGACGGCGCTGGAACGGCTCCGCCTGGACCGGGTCTGGATGATGGTCACGCCCGGCAACCCCTTGAAGAACCGTGCCGGATTGCCCCCGCTCGCCGCCCGCATCGAGGCCGCGCGCGCCCTGGTGCGCCATCCGCGCGTGGTCGTGACCGGCCTGGAGGCCGGCTTCGGCTCGCCCTTCAGCTGGGAGACGGTGCGCCGGCTGACCGCCTGCCTGCCGGCGGTCCGTTTCGTCTGGATCATGGGCGCCGACAATCTCGGCGCGTTCCATCGCTGGCAGCACTGGCGTCGCATCGCCGACGCGGTGCCGATCGCGATCGTCGACCGGCCCGGCCACACCCTCGCGGCCCTGTCGAGCCCTGCCGCCCGGGCGCTCGCCGGCCGCCGCATCCCCGAACACGAGGCCGCCTCGATCCTGGACGCGCCGCCCCCCGTCTGGACCTTCCTGCACGCCCCGCGCTCGCCCCTGTCCTCCACCGCCCTGCGCCGCGCGGGCGTGCGGTAGGGGCGGATACCGGAGATGCCGATCTGCACTTTTGCAGCTGCCATTCCGTGATCTTGGGTTTACCTTCGGTTGAAAGCGTTGCGCAGCGCTGGATGGGAGAGACTATTATTGCATTTCTCGTTAAGTGAAGGTGTTTTTCATGTCGATGTCAGTCCATATCGTATTCTGCGGTTCCGTTCCTGGTGTTTTTGACGTGCAGGCGGTTTTGGAGAAAAATGGATTTGAGCTTTCCTTGATCGAAGATCTGGTAACATTTGAAGTTCACTCTGGTTATCTACCCGTGCGGCGTGTCGGGCGGCCATCGGGTGCCGCATTCAAGCTGGGTGGACTTGAGGAAATTCGCCAGATCGAAAACTGGGCCAAGGTCGGCTTCGACCAGAAATTCGACAAAGTGGCTAATCTGTATTTCGCTGGAGATCTGGAAGCATTTGCAATCGCATATGCCTTTGCGTCCGCTTTCGCATCTACTACGGGCGGGGTGGTGATTGACAGTGAACAGCGCATCCTTCAGGATTCTGTGGAAGCATTGGAGGTAGCCAGACTGATCTGGATCTGCGCGGATGAGCTGACAAATAAT
>NZ_LJYW01000001.1:2245953-2318719 GCF_001305515.1 Prosthecodimorpha hirschii | reverse complement strand
CGGCGCACCGAGACCGGCAGGGCGGAGGCGACGCCGACGGCGATGCCGCGGGCGCGGGCGAGGTTTTCGAGCTGCTGCAGGCGGGCGTCGATGGCCTGTTCGGTCGAGACGGCGTCGATGACCAGATCGGCCTTGGCGAAGGGCAGCTTCGACGTGCGCGCGACCGGCTCGGCGACCGACCGAGCCGAGGTGCCGTCGTCGAGATACATCATTCCGCGCGAGGCGATCTCCCGGAAGATCGGGGTCAGGCGGGCGTCGTCGGCGCTGAACTTGGCGCCCATGTAGTTGATCACGCCGACATAGTTGGTGACCCGCGACAGGACGTAGTGCATGCGCTCGATATTCTGTTCGGGCGTCAGGCTGGTCAGCAGGGTGTGGGGCCCCGGATCGTTGTCGGGATAGTCGAACGGCTCCATGGGCAATTGCAGCAGGAGTTCGTGCCCATCCTGGCGCGCGCGCTGCATCCAGCGGTCGAGGCTCGATCCATAGGGGGCGAAGGCCAGCGTCACGTCGGGCGGCAGCAGGCGCAGCGCCTCCTGGGTGCCGGTCTGGCTGAGGCCGAGGCCGCCGACCACGATCACCACCTTGGGCGTCGCCGCCGGGCGCTTCGGCACCGGGCGGGAATAGACCTCGAGCGCACGGGCGCCGTCGGGCGCGATCTTCGGCAGCGGGCCGAACTTGCCGCGGTCGGTGACGCGGATCACCGGCGTCGAGGTCAGCGGCTGGCCTTCGGGCGGCAGTCCGATGCGCCTGCCGGGATCGACGGATCCCGCGCCGCCGCGCGAGCCCGGGTCGGCCGGGCCGCCGGCCGCCGGATCGCCATCCTTCTGCTCGGCGGGCAGGCCGCCGCCGGCACGCTTGGGATCGCCGACCCCGATGTCGTTCGGTCCGACGCCGGTCTTGCCGCGGTCGATGCGGACCACGGCGGTCGGCTCGCCGCCGAACGGATCGGGGAAGAAGGCGGTCCAGACCACCGCGCCGGCCGACAGAAGCATCAAGAGGGCGATGCCGATCGCCCCGAAGGGCAATCGCTTCCAGCCGGTCTTGCTCGTCGTCAGGCCGAGCGGGGCGTTGAGATCATCCGCCATCAGGCGTCGCCGTTCCGTTGCAGGGCCGGGTCCGACCCGGAATCGAAAGCCGCCGGATCGCATGCGGCGACCGGCGGCTCGTCTCGTCATCGGTGCTTCGTCGGTCCGCCTTCGGCCAGTCCGGTCGAAGGCGGAGCCTTGCGCGAATCACGGGCGGCGAGCCTCGCCGCGAGTGTCCTGCATTCCGGCGCGCTGCGGGAGCGCCATTCGTTACGATCGTTACCGTCCCGCTAAGTTCGCGCCGGCCTTGAGCCTCGGTTCGGCCCCGAACGTCAGTTCGGCACCGAACGTCAGTTCGGCACGGATGCCTTCGGGTTCGGCGGGAAGTTGGCGTTGATCTGGACGCCGCGCAGCAGGTCGTAGGCGGTGTTCAGCGCGCGGTCTTCCTTGAGGTCGGACGGCACATAGGCCTGGCTGCCGGACTTTTCCTCGGTCGCGTCGGTCGGGTTCTTCAGATGGCCCTTCAGCCCGGCCTCGCCCTTGGTGTCGTCCTTGCCCTTGAGCTCGGCCGGCGCCTCCTGCAGCACCTCGATGTCCGGCTCGATGCCCTTGGCCTGGATCGAGCGGCCTGCCGGGGTGTAGTAGCGCGCGGTGGTCAGCCGGATCGCGCCGTTGGCGCCGAGCGGGATGATGGTCTGCACCGAGCCCTTGCCGAACGAGCGGCTGCCCAGGATGGTCGCCCGGCGATGATCCTGCAGCGCGCCGGCGACGATCTCGGAGGCCGAGGCGGAGCCGCCGTTGACCAGCACGATGACCGGCTTGCCGCGGGTCAGGTCGCCCGGCCGGGCGTTGTAGCGCTGGGTTTCCTCGGCATTGCGGCCGCGGGTGGAGACGACCTCGCCCTTCTCCAGGAAGGCATCGGAGACCGAAATGGCCTGGTCGAGCAGGCCGCCCGGATTGTTGCGCAGGTCGAGCACGTAGCCCTTGAGCTTGTCCGGACCGATCTCGCGGCTGATCTTCTCGATCGAGTCGCGCAGGCCCTCGAAGGTCTGCTCGTTGAACTGGGTGATGCGGACATAGCCGATATCGCCCTCGATGCGCGAGCGGACCGACTTGATGCGGATGATGTCGCGCACGATCTTGATTTCGAGCGGATCGGTGGCGCCGTCGCGCTTGACGGTCAGCGTGATCGCTGAATTGACCGGGCCGCGCATCTTGTCGACCGCCTGGTTCAGCGTCATGCCCTGCACGTTCTCGCCGTCGAGCTGCAGGATGATGTCGCCGGCGCGCACGCCGGCCCGGTGTGCGGGCGTGTCGTCGATCGGGCTGACCACCTTGAGGGTCTGATCCTCCATGGTGACCTCGATGCCGAGGCCGCCGAACTCGCCGCGGGTCTGCACCTGCATGTCGCGGAAGTTCTTGGGGCTCATGTAGCTCGAATGGGGATCGAGCGAGGACAGCATGCCGTTGATCGCCGCTTCGATCAGCTTGGCATCGTCCGGCTGTTCGACATAGTCGGAGCGGATGCGCTCGAAAACGTCACCGAACAGGTTGAGCTGGCGGTAGGTCTCGGCACCGGCCGCGACGGCCGTCCCGGCCAGGAGATGGCGTCCTTCGGTGATCCCGATCACGGCACTGGCGCCGACGACCGCTCCCATGAACACCAGCGAGATTTTCCGCATCATCCGCGAACCTTTTCGTCACGAGAATGGCCCCACCACGGGGTCGGGTCGATCGGCGAATTCTCTTTCCTGAATTCGACGTAGAGGACCGGTTGGCCCGGCATCGCATCCGTTTGACCGGACAGTGCCGCACCAGCCCCGCCTGGGCCGGACGTACCGGAAGGACCTGGTCCGACTGCCGCGCTGGCGAGGCGCCGCGATCCCATGGACCCGACCGGTTCGCCGGCCAGCACGAATTGTCCGATTTCCACATCGATACGATCCATGCCGGCCAGCACGACATGATATCCGCCGCCGCCATTGATGATCAAGAGTTTGCCATAGGACCGAAACGAGCCGGCGAACAGGATCCATCCGTCGCAGGGACTGGACACGCGGGCGTCCGGACGCGTGGCGATCTGGATGCCGCGGATGGTCCCGCCGAGTCCGTCGTCGTCGCCGAAGCCCTTGAGCCGAATACCGGCTGCGGGCATCGGAAGCCGCCCGCGCGCCTCCGAAAACGGCAAGGCGGGCTGCAGGCGGCCGGGATCCTGGAGGGCGGCTGTCACGGACTTTTGATCTTTCGCCGGCGGATGGGCCCGCGCCTCGTCCTCGGCCCGACGGGCGGCCTCGGCGGCGCGGCGGGCGCCGTCGATCTCCAGTTCCAGGCGGGTGACGAGGTCCTTCAGGCTGGTCGCCTTGCCGGCGAGCTCCTGCGAACGGCGGCGTTCGTCGTCGAGCTTCTTCTGCTGGTCGAGACGCGAGCGGCGACGTTGCTCGAACAAGAGTTCCAGCCGGCTGCGTTCTTCGGCCAGGGCCAGCATGTCGGATTTGAACCGGTCGCGCTCGGCGGCGGATTGGTCGCGCAGGCGCACCATGCGGTCGAGATCGGCGATCAGGATCTCGGCCTCCCGTCGCAATTCGGGCAGAAGCGCACCGACCAGGATGGCGCTGCGGACCGAGGCGAGCGCATCTTCCGGTCTGACCAGGAGCGCGGGCGGCGGCTTGCGGCCGATCCGCTGCAGGGCGGCGAGCACGTCGGCCAGCACGGCACGCCGATCGGCGAGCGAGCGGCGAATGCGCGCCGTGTCGCCGTCCAGCGTTCCGATCCGGGCTTCCGTGGCGGACACGGCATCCTCCAGGCCGCGCACCCGCGCGGCGGTCTCGACCAGTTGCGCCGAGATCCGGGTGCGGTCGCGTTCCAGACCCTCGATCTCCAGCCGGATCTGCGCTTCCCGCTCTTCCGAGGTGCGGATGTCGCGGGCGAGCGCATCCAGTTCCGATTGGGTCTGGCGCTGCCGTTCGACCACGGCCGCCGCCGGATCGACGGTGGCGCCTGCGCCGGCACCAGGCGTCGCCGCGGGACCCGCCGCGGCCGGACCCGTCGCGATCGTCGGACCGGGAGACGGCACGCCCGCCGTCGCCGGCAAGGTCGCCGCCGGGGAATTTGCGGACGGCGCTCCGGAGCGGCCGGTCTGCGGCCCGGGGCCAGTCTGCTGTCCGGTGCCGGCCTGCTGCCCGGCGCCTATCGGCTGCACCACGCCTGTCGGCTGTCCGATGCCGGTCGGTTGTCCGGCCTGTCCGGGGCCCGTCGGGCTGCGCACCGATCCGGGCGCCTGGGCATCGGCTTCACGCGCGGCGAAAGAGGCCAGCAGACCGACGAGAAAGAGGCGCGCCGCCGCATAGGACCTTCCGCGAAGGCCCCCTGCCGCCGCCATTCCCGCTTCGCGCCCCTGCCGCACCGCTGTCTGCATCTCCGATGGCGCGCGCCGAATCGCGCGGCGCCTCGTGGTTCGAATCTGACACCTGCGGCCGGCAAATATCAGAGTGTCTCGATTGCGTATCCGGCCGCATTCGATCCGAAGCGACCGTCGATCTTCGCCGCCTGCGACCGGTGGTCCGACCGGGGCCTGGACGCCGACATCCGTAGGATCATACCGCATTGCGGCGCAATCGGGACCGTGCGCCGCCGTCCTATGCGGTGCGGGCGGGGGCGCGTTCCGACCGTTTAGGCCCGGTGGTAGGGATGGCCCGACAGGATGGTCATCGCGCGATAGATCTGCTCGGCCAGCATCAGGCGCACCATCTGGTGCGGCCAGGTCATCACCCCGAAGGCCAGCGTCAGGTCGGCCCGCGTCCGAACGGCGGATCCATGCCCGTCGGGGCCGCCGATGGCCATCACGAGATCGCCGCACCCGGCGTCGCGCCGGGCCGCGATCCAGCGGGAGAAGTCCTCGGAGGAGAGGCCGCGGCCGGTTTCGTCGAGCGCGACCAGGGCGGCGCCCGGCTCGAGATCGGCCAGGATCGCAGCCGCCTCTTCGGCGCGCCGGTCGTCGGACCGCGCGGCGCGGCTTTCGGCATATTCCCGGCTATCGAGGCGCGTAAAGCCAAGGGCCCTGCCGCTCTTGGCGGCACGGTCGAGATAGCGGTCGACAAGTTCCCGCTCCGGGCCGGCCTTCAAGCGGCCGACCGCCACGATCCGGAGTCGCAAGGGACGAGCCTCCGTCCGATCGGGGCACGGCCCCGCGGGAAAAGGTGACGCGTGGCCTCAGCCGGCGACCAGACGGGGCGCGGTCGGTTCCGACTGCCACATCTTTTCGAGGTTGTAGAAGCCACGGACTTCGGGCCGGAAGATATGGACGAGCACGTCGCCCGCATCGACCAGGACCCAGTCGCAATGAGGCAGGCCCTCGACCCGGAGATCGCGGTAGCCGGCCTCATGAAGTTCGCTCAGAAGCCGGTCCGCGATCGCGCCGACATGGCGATGCGACCGCCCGGAAGCGACCACCATCACGTCAGCGAGCGAGGACTTGCCTCGGATGTCGATGGGAACGATGTCCTCGGCCTTCGAATCGTCCAGGCTCTTGAGGACGGCCTTGGCCAGGATGTCGGCGTCCAAGCTTGCGCTCTCCAGACGGGCTCCGGCAAGATCGGGCTTGGGCGAGCGGCCAGGGGAACGCAGGCGCGTTTCCTGAGTCTCGATTGCCATGGTCAGCGGCGTAGTCTCCTCATGTTCGGGGACGGACCATGATGTCGGCCGCCACCCCGCGGACGCACCTGTCCGCGTCCCAAAGATAGGGGTGACGAATTAACGATTTCAAGACGGTTTCGACGCGCGGCGACCGAATCGGGTCCGACTGTTGCTTCATTTGGTCCAGATGATGAATGGACCGGGCGGGTTCTGGATGCCGGGCGGGCGTGACCGGCACGGCAATGTGCGCTAATCCTCCTCGCCATCCTGCGCGCCAGTCCCCTGGAAACCCAGCCACTGGCACTGCCCGCACCCAGGAAGCCATCGTCGGACGAGGTCTTGCCGTGACGCCCCAAGAATTCGAGAGCCTGCCCTATCGCCCCTGCGTCGGCATCATGCTTCTCAATCCGGCGGGACTCGTCTGGATCGGACGGCGCGCCAACGAAGGTCTCGTCGAGCACACCGCTCCGGGCCACGAATGGCAGATGCCGCAGGGCGGCATCGATCCCGGCGAGGATCCGCTCGAGGCCGCCCGCCGCGAGCTTTGGGAGGAGACCAACGTGCGCTCGGCCAGCCTGATCGCCGAGGCGCCGGACTGGTATGCCTACGACATCCCGCGCGCCGTTGTCGGTGCCCGCTGGAAGAACAAATGGCGCGGCCAGACGCAGAAATGGTACGCGTTCCGCTTCGAGGGCGACGAGAGCGAGATCGACATCTTCAATCCCCCGGCCGGCGAGCAGGAATTCGCGGAATGGAAATGGGAGCGCATGGAGCGGCTGCCCGAACTGATCATTCCGTTCAAGCGCCCGGTCTACGAGCGCGTCGTCGAAGCCTTCAAGTCTCTCGGAGCCTGAACCTCATGACCAACGACAATCGCACATTCGAAGCCCGCCTCGACAAGCTCGCCGAGGTGGCGGTCCGGGTCGGCCTCGGCGCGGTGAAGGGCCAGGAAGTGGTCATGACGGCGCCGCTCGATGCCGTCCCGCTCGCCCGGCGCATCACCCATCACGCCTACAAGGCCGGCGCCACCATCGTCACCATCCTCTACACCGACGACGCGACCACGCTCGAGCGCTTCGCCACCGCCTCCGACGAGAGCTTCGACAAGGCGACCGCCTGGCTCTACGACGGCATGGCCGCGGCCTTCCGCTCCGGCGCGGCGCGGCTGGCCATCGTCGGCGAGAATCCCTCGCTGCTCGCCGGCCAGGATCCGGCCAAGGTCGCCCGGGCCAACCGCGCCCGCTCGGCCGCCTACCGGCCGGCGCTCGACCTGATCGCCCGTTCGGCGATCAACTGGACCATCGTCTCCGCCGCGACGCCGGCCTGGGCCCGCACCGTGTTCCCGGATCTGCCGGAGGCCGAGGCCGTCGCCCGGCTCTGGGACGCGATCTTCGCCGCCTCGCGCGTCGACGCCGCCGATCCGATCGAGGGCTGGGCCGAGCACAACCGCGCGCTCGCCGTCAGGACCGGCATCCTCAACGAGAAGCGCTATGCGGCGCTGCGCTTCACCGGCCCCGGCACCGATCTCGAAGTCGGCCTCTGCGACGGGCACCGCTGGGCGGGCGGCGCCGGCAAGGCCGAGAACGGCATCACCTACAATGCCAACATCCCGACCGAGGAGGTCTTCACGACCCCGCACCGGGCCCGCGTCAACGGCCATGTCGCGGCGACCAAGCCGCTCTCCTACCAGGGCACGCTGATCCAGGACATCCGGGTCCGCTTCGAGGGCGGCGCCATCGTCGAGGCACATGCCTCGTCGGGCGAAGACGTGCTGCGCAAGGTGCTGGAGATCGACGAGGGCTCGTGCCGGCTCGGCGAGGTCGCGCTGGTGCCGCATGCCTCGCCGATCTCGCTGTCGGGCCTGCTCTTCTACAACACCCTCTACGACGAGAATGCCGCCAGCCACATCGCGCTCGGCCAGGCCTATGCCAAGACGGTCGAGGGCGGCGGCGAGATGACCCCCGAACAGCAGATCGCCGCCGGCATCAATGCCAGCCTGATCCATATCGACTGGATGATCGGCTCCGGCGAGGTCGATGTCGACGGCGTCCGCCAGGACGGTTCGGTCGAGCCGGTCATGCGCAAGGGCGCCTGGGTGTGAGGACATCACCGCTTCGGGCGGGCGCCCGTTGGGATGCCCGTCCGATGTGCCGCGCCTTGTGCGGGATCGGATCGGCCCCGCGTCGTGGGTTCTCCTCCGAAGCGTCTTGGCTCGATCTTCGCCCATTGCTACCTTGAGGGGAACATGGGCGTGTCCGGCGCATGCGCGATGGGAGGCGACCCAGCGGAGAACCGCCGATGGGGCCGATGCGCTCGCTGTTCCTGGTCCTGGTGACGGTCCTCCTGTCCGGAATGGCGTCCGGTCTCCGGCCGGCCAGCGCCGCGCCGGCGAAGGATCCGATGGGATCCGACAACCCGATGCGCATCGTCGTCGTCCGGGATGTCCGGCCGGATTGTGCGCCGGCATGCGGCGAGTGGATCTCCGCCGAGGGCGAGTTCGTCCGCGAGACGCCGGCCCTGTTTCGCAAGCTGTTCCGCGACCTTGGCCAACGCGACCTGCCGATTTTCATGGCCTCCTCCGGTGGCGATGTCGAGGCCGCGCTTCAGGTCGGCCGTCTGTTTCGGGCGCGGCGGGCGACCGTTGCGGTCCAGCGGACGCGCTTCGCCGATTGCGATCCCGGTCAGCCGGCCTGTCCCGCCCCGAGACCGGGAGAGCCGCGGCGCGGGGAGCCGGATACCCGCATGTCGAATTGCGCTTCGGCCTGCGTCTATGCGCTCGCCGGTGCGGAACGGCGCATTCTCGGGGCCGCGAGCGCCGTCGGCGTGCACCAGTCGCGCTCCGTCGCCCGAATCCATCGGCGCTACTACGTCCGCTTCGTCATCGAGAACGGACGCCGGCGTGAGATTTCCCGGCGCCTGATTTCCGAGAAGACGGTCGCGATCAAGCCTGAGGACCAAGGCGCGGGGGCCGACACCTACAAGCCGATCGCCCGGTATTTGCGCGAAATGGGCATCGGCGACGGTCTCCTCGCGTTGGTGACCTCCGTGCCGCCCTCGTCGATCCGCGCGCTGGATTGGAACGAAGTCGTTTCGACCAGACTGATGACCGAGTACCGTTCGCCGGCATCCCTGGTCCGACCGAGGACGCAGGAGACCGTCGAGTCCTTCGTGGCGATGCCGGCCCCCGCCATAGCGGGGAACCGCGGCACGCAGGGCGCCGATCTATCGCCGGTCATGCTGAACATCGCCTTCGCGATCGACGGCGCGGCATGGAAGGCGGCGGGCTGGGCGGCACAGATCATGGCGGCGGACGGCCGGAGCGGCCGGTCCGGCCTGGTGGTCACGCTGCAGACCGCCGGGTCGACGGTCTCGACGAGCCTGCCTTCGGATGATCCGGCCGCGAACAAGGATGGGCTGGTCGTCGGATCGCTCGACCGCAAGGACCTATGCGGCATGACCGGCCCGGCCATGCGTCTGACCATTCGCATCGAGTATTTCGATGCGGCGAGGGCGACGGTGGAAGCCCGGACCGCCCGCAACGTGCCCCTGCCGGCACTTGCCGAACTGCGCGCCAAGGCCTGCGGGGCGTGAGGGCCTGACGCATGCATTGGGTCGTCCAGGAGGATTTTCTCCCCGTCCGCACCGCGGCCGGACTGCGTGCCGTGCTCGAACGGGGCGGTCTGCCGCACGACATCGTCAAGCTGCGCCTGCAGGGCGGCGCCCTGGAACCCGAGATCGCGCCGGTCGGCCCCGTGGTCGTGATCGGCTCCGTCGCGCTGGTGCGCATCGGCCGGGCGCGAGGCTGGGAACCGGCGGGCTGGTTCGGCCGGGACGGCGACGAGGACCTTTTCTCGTTCGAAGCCTGCCGCAGCGCTCTCGGCGATCGGATGCTCAACGCCGCCGGGCGGGTCTTGCGTTTCGCCGAGGTCACGGAACCGGATACCGGGCCTGTCTTCATCCGGCCGGCCGATGACGGCAAGGCCTTTGCCGGCACGGTGTTGACCCGCGACGAGTATCCCGGCTGGCGCGCCGGGATCGCCGGTCCGGACGTGTCCTGGCCGGTCGCGGCCGAGTGCCTGGTCGTGGTCGCGCCGGTGCGGGACATCCTGTCGGAGACGCGCTTCATCGTCGTCGACGGTCGTGTCGTCGCCGGCAGTCTCTATCGGCGCGGCGGGCGCCCCCTCTCGGACGGACCGATCGACGACGCCGTCACGGCCTTCGCGTGCGAGGCGGCGGCCATCTGGACGCCCGACCGGGTCGTGGCGATGGATGTCGCCCAGACGCGCGACGGTCCGAAGGTCATCGAATTCAACAACTTCAATTCGGCCCGCTGGTATGCGGCCGATCCGGGTCGGATCGTTGCGGCCATCGAGGCGATGGACCGATCCGACGCCTGAGGCAATGCTGGAGGGAGGCGCATTTCGCGCGGGGCCGCGGTCGTGGGGTGTCCGCCACGTCGGCCCTATGCGGCCGGACCGGGGCACCCCCCAAATCCCGAACGTCGCCGCTTCGGCTTGTCAGGGGGCGGTGATGCCTTTATGCCGACCGCTCCGCATTTGGCCGGTTCGACCGTCGGCCGGGAGAGGCTCGAGGCACCGGCATGTCGACCGTTCTGGGTTTGGATTTCGGCACCACCAACACGGTCGGTGCCCTGCCGGATGGCGGCGCGCCGCTGCAGTTCCGGATGGGCGATGTCGCGAGCAGCGTGTTCCGGACCTCGCTCTGCTTCTGGCGCGACCGCACCGGGCGCGAGCACACGACCCGGGCCGAGGCCGGTCCCTGGGCGATCGACATGCTCCTGAAGCTGCATGACGGCGGCCGCTTCTTCCAGTCGATCAAGACCCATGCGGCGAGCCCGAGCTTCCGCGGCACCAACATCTTCGGGCGCTCGGCCACCTACGAAGACCTGATGCTCACCTTCCTGGAGCGCTATTTCGAGAAGCTGGAGGATTTCGCGCCCGCCGACGTGACCTCCGTGGTGGTCGGACGCCCGGTCGCCTATTCGGGCGCCACCGCGCAGGCGGCCGTCGCCGAAACCCGCTACCGCTCGGCCTTTGCGGCGCTCGGCATCGCGGATGTCCATTTCGTCTTCGAGCCGGTCGCCGCGGCCTACTACTTCATCCAGCGGCTGCAGTCGGATGCGGTCGTGTTCGTCGCCGATCTCGGCGGCGGCACCTCGGACTTCACCCTGTTCCGCTTCGAGAAGACCGCCGGGGCGATCGACATCCGCCCGCTCGGCGTCTCCGGCATCGGCATCGCCGGCGACAATTTCGACCAGCGCATCATCGCCAACCTGGTCGCGCCCGAACTCGGCAAGGGCAGTCTCTACCGGTCCTTCGGCAAGGAGCTCGAAATTCCGGGGTCCTATTTCCTCGACATGTCGCGCTGGAACGCGCTGTCGCTGATGCGCAACGAGAAGACCATCTACGAACTCGAGAAATTGCAGCGGGTCGCCGTCGAGCCCGACAAGCTCGGCCGCCTGATCGACTTCATCGAGATGGAACGCGCCTACGATCTCTACAAGGCGATCTCCGACCTGAAGACCGAGCTCTCGCGCCAGGAGATCGCCCCGCTGCAGGTGGACCTCGGCGACATGCGGCTCGCCAAGGAGGTCCGGCGGCGCGATTTCGAGGGCTGGATCGAGCCCGATCTGGACCGCATCGCGGGCGCCGCCGACGAGGTGCTGACCGGCGCCGGGCTGGCGCCCGAGGCCGTCACCAAGGTCTTCCTGACCGGCGGCACCTCCCAGATTCCCGCCGTCCGGCAGCTCTTCGCGGATAAGTTCCGCCATGTCGCGATCGAGACCGGCGACGAACTCGTCTCGATCGCCCGTGGCCTGGCGCTGATCGGCAAGAGCCCGGATCTGGAAACCTGGTGCGTGCGCGAAAGCGGCGCGGCCGAAAGCGCGCCGGCCCGCCGGATCGTCGGGTGAGGGGACGGCCGGTCCGGCGATCGCCGGCCGGCCAATAGGGCAGGGCATGATCGGACAGGGCAGGGCATGATCGCCCGTGCCGAACCCCGAGGGTCGCCGCAGACAACGAAAAAGGCCCCGGCAGCAGCCGGGGCCCTTGAACCGTCGGCGAGACGAGATCGATCAGTGCGCGGCGGGGGCGCCGAGGGCGGCCTGGACTTCGCGCAGCTGGTCGAGCTTCTCCTGGGCGACGCGCTTCGTCTCGTCGCTGCCGGCGTCGGCCACGTCCTCTTCCGCGTTCTTGATCTCGCGGGCGATCTGCTCGGCCTTCAGGTCCTGCACCGGCACGGCCATCTCGGCGAGCACGGTCAAGCCGGCCGGCGAAGCGTCGGCGAAGCCGCCGCGGACGAAGATGCGGCTGACGGTGCCGGACTGGCCGGTCACCTCGATGACGCCGGGGCGCATCGTGGTCATGAAGGGCGCATGGCCCTTGAGCATGGTGAACTGACCCTCGGAGCCGGGCACGACGACCTGGGCGACCTCTTCGGAGACGAGCAGGCGCTCGGGGGAGACCAGTTCGAACTTGAAGGCTTCAGCCATGGCGGGCCTCGACAGCGGGGTTCCGGGGCGGGAGCGGCCTTGTCGGCCGGTCCGGAGGGGGGATCACGGCGCCATCGGCGCGTGCGATCCTCGCCCCTCAGGGAATGGGCCGGAGCGTGCTCCGGCCCGGATCAGTCCAGCGGCCCCGAGGGGCCGCCGGTCAAGCCGATCAGGCCGCGGAGGCGGCGAGGCGCTTGGCCTTCTCGATGGCTTCGTCGATCGAGCCGACCATGTAGAAGGCGGCCTCGGGCAGGTGGTCGTAGTCGCCGTTGCACAGGCCCTTGAACCCGGCAATGGTGTCCTTCAGGGCGACGAGCTTGCCGGGCGAGCCGGTGAAGACTTCGGCGACGTGGAAGGGCTGCGACAGGAAGCGCTCGATCTTGCGGGCGCGGGCGACGGCGATCTTGTCCTCTTCGGACAGCTCGTCCATGCCCAGGATCGCGATGATGTCCTGGAGCGCCTTGTAGCGCTGCAGGATCGCCTGCACCTGACGGGCGACGCCGTAATGCTCTTCACCGACGACGATCGGCGACAGCATGCGCGAGGTCGAGTCGAGCGGATCGACGGCCGGGTAGATGCCCTTTTCGGCGATCGAGCGCGACAGCACGGTCGTGGCGTCGAGATGGGCGAAGGAGGCGGCCGGGGCCGGGTCGGTCAGGTCGTCGGCGGGCACGTAGATGGCCTGCACCGAGGTGATCGAGCCCTTGGTGGTGGTGGTGATGCGCTCCTGCAGGGCGCCCATCTCGGTGGCCAGCGTCGGCTGATAGCCGACCGCCGACGGGATGCGGCCGAGCAGCGCCGACACTTCCGAACCCGCCTGGGTGAAGCGGAAGATGTTGTCGACGAAGAACAGCACGTCCTGGCCGCGGTCGCGGAATTCCTCGGCGACGGTCAGGCCCGAGAGCGCGATGCGGGCGCGGGCGCCCGGCGGCTCGTTCATCTGACCATAGACCAGCGCGCACTTGGAACCGGCGGCCGAACCGCCATGCTCCTTCGGGTCGACGTTGACCTTGGACTCGATCATCTCGTGATAGAGGTCGTTGCCTTCGCGGGTGCGCTCACCCACGCCGGCGAAGACCGAGAAGCCGCCATGCGCCTTGGCGACGTTGTTGATCAGTTCCATGATCAGAACGGTCTTGCCGACGCCGGCGCCGCCGAACAGGCCGATCTTGCCGCCCTTGGCGTAGGGCGCCAGCAGGTCGACGACCTTGATGCCGGTGACCAGGATCTCGGCTTCCGTCGACTGCTCGACATATTCCGGAGCGGCCGCGTGGATCGGGCGCTTGGTCTCGTGGACGATCGGGCCGAGCTCGTCGACCGGCTCGCCGATCACGTTCATGATGCGGCCGAGGGTGCCGTCGCCGACCGGAACCTGGATGGCGTTGCCGGTGTCGAACACCTCTTGGCCGCGGGCGAGGCCCTCGGTCGAGTCCATGGCGATGGTGCGGACCGTGTTCTCGCCGAGATGCTGGGCCACTTCGAGCACCAGCCGCGCGCCGCGGTTGTCCGTCTCCAGCGAGTTCAGGATCGCCGGCAGGTGGTCGTCGAACTGCACGTCGACGACGGCGCCCATCACCTGTCGAATCCGACCGATCTTCTTGTCAGCCATCGTGTCATGTCCTCGTGAGTTCTCGAAACCGCCAGGGGCGACCGAGAGGTATCTAGTGTCGTTACGCGTAGATCTCGTCAGGCGCCAATCAGACGGCTTCGGCGCCCGAGATGATCTCGATGAGTTCCTTGGTGATCTGCGCCTGACGGGTCCGGTTGTAGTTGGTCGTCAGCTTCTTGATCATCTCGCCGGCATTGCGGGTCGCGCTGTCCATGGCGGACATGCGGGCGCCCTGCTCGGAGGCGGCGTTCTCGAGGAGCGCCTTGAACACCTGGACGGCGACGTTGCGCGGCAGCAGATCGCCGAGGATTTCCTCCTCGCTCGGCTCGACCTCGTAGATCGCGCCGCCGCTAGCGGCCGGTGCCGCATCCTTCGGGATCTCGGCCGGGATCAGGCGCTGCGCGGTCGGGATCTGCAGGATCACCGAGCGGAACTGCGAGAAGAACAGCGTCGCCACGTCGAACTGACCGGCGCCGTAGAGTTCCAGGACCTTGCGGGCCACCATCTGGGCTTCGCCGAAGCCGATCTGGCGAATGCCCTTCAGCTCGATCACCTCGATGATCTTGTCGCCGAACAGACGCTTGAGCGATTCCGCACCCTTGCGGCCGACGCACAGAATCTTGACCGTCTTGCCTTCGGCGAGCAGCCGGTTGGCATGGTCGCGGGCCAGACGGGCGATCGACGAGTTGAAGGCGCCGCAAAGACCGCGCTCGGCGGTGCAGACGACCAGCAGGTGCACGTCCGACTTGCCGTTGCCGGCGAGCAGGGCGGGCGCATCGGGCTTGCCCTCGAAGGCCTGGCCGAGATTGGCCAGAACGGTGCTCATGCGCTCGGCATAGGGACGCGCGGCCTCGGCCGCGAGCTGGGCGCGGCGCAGCTTCGCGGCCGCGACCATCTGCATGGCCTTGGTGATCTTCTGCGTCGCCTTGACCGAGGCGATACGGTTGCGGAGTGACTTCAGGCTCGGCATCGGGCCGTCTCGGCTCCCTCAAGGGCGTTGCGGACGAAACCGTCGGCTTTCGCGGCCGACGGCGTCGTCCCAACGGGGCATCAGGCGAAGGACTTGGCGAAAGCCTCGACGACGCTCTTCAGCTTGGCGCTGAATTCGTCGGTGAGTTCCTTCTTGTCCCGGATGCCGTTCAGAAGAGCGGCGTGCTCGGAGCGCAGCAGGCGCAGCAGGCCGTCCTCGAAGGCGCGGACCCGCGACACCGGCAGGGTATCGAGATAGCCGTTGACGCCGGCATAGATCACGCAAACCTGCTCTTCCGTCTTCAGCGGCGAGAACTGCGGCTGCTTCAGGAGTTCGGTCAGGCGGGCGCCGCGGTTCAGGAGCTTCTGCGTCACCGCATCGAGGTCCGAACCGAACTGCGCGAAGGCGGCCATCTCGCGATACTGGGCGAGCTCGCCCTTGATCTTGCCGGCGACCTGCTTCATCGCCTTGATCTGGGCCGAGGAGCCGACGCGCGAGACCGAGAGGCCGACGTTCACCGCCGGGCGGACGCCCTGGTAGAACAGGTCGGTCTCAAGGAAGATCTGGCCGTCGGTGATCGAGATGACGTTGGTCGGGATATAGGCCGACACGTCGTTCGCCTGGGTCTCGATGACCGGGAGAGCGGTCAGCGAGCCGAGGCCGTTCTCCTTGTTGAGCTTCGCGGCGCGCTCGAGCAGGCGCGAATGCAGGTAGAACACGTCGCCCGGATAGGCTTCGCGGCCCGGCGGGCGGCGCAGCAGCAGCGACATCTGGCGGTAGGCGACGGCCTGCTTGGACAGGTCGTCATAGATGATGACCGCATGCATGCCGTTGTCGCGGAAATACTCGCCCATCGCGCAGCCCGCGAAGGGGGCGATGAACTGCATCGGCGCCGGGTCCGAGGCGGTCGCAGCGACGACGATCGAATATTCGAGCGCGCCCTGCTCTTCGAGCACCTTGACGAACTGCGCGACGGTGGAGCGCTTCTGGCCCACGGCGACGTAGACGCAGTAGAGCTTGGCGCTCTCGTCCGTGCCCTGGTTGAGCGGCTTCTGGTTCAGGATCGTGTCGAGCGCGATCGCGGTCTTGCCGGTCTGGCGGTCGCCGATGATCAGCTCGCGCTGGCCGCGGCCGATCGGGATCAGCGCGTCGATGGCCTTCAGGCCGGTCGACATCGGCTCGTGCACCGACTTGCGCGGGATGATGCCCGGCGCCTTCACGTCGACGCGGCGGCGCTCGACGGACTCGATCGGGCCCTTGCCGTCGATCGGATTGCCGAGACCGTCGACCACGCGGCCGAGCAGGCCCTTGCCGACCGGAACGTCCACGATCGCGCCGGTGCGCTTGACCGTGTCGCCTTCCTTGATGTCACGGTCCGTGCCGAAGATGACGATGCCGACATTGTCGACTTCGAGGTTCAGCGCCATGCCGCGGACGCCGTTGGCGAACTCGACCATCTCGCCGGCCTGGACCTTGTCGAGGCCATAGACGCGCGCGATGCCGTCGCCGACGGAGAGAACCTGACCGACCTCAGAGACTTCGGCTTCCTGGCCGAAGTTCTTGATCTGCTCCTTCAGGATTGCGGAAATTTCCGCCGCCCGGATATCCATCAGCGGACCTCTTTCAGTGCGACCTTGAGGGAAGTGAGTTTCGTCTTGAGCGAGGTGTCGATCATCCGGCTGCCGACCTTCACGATCAGGCCACCGATGAGCGACGGATCCACAGACGATACGAGCTTGACCTGGCGACCGCCGGTGGCGCCCGCGAGGGCATCCTTCAGCGCGGCGACCTGATCGTCGGAGAGCGGCTCCGCCGACACGACGGAGGCGGTCGCCTCGCCACGATGGGCGGCGACCAGAGCGCGATAGCCGGCAATCATGTCGGGAATGGCGAACAGCCGGCGATTCTGCGCGGCCAGCCGAATCAGGTTGGCGGCGAGACCGCCGATGCCTGCCCGGGCGAGCACGGCCGAGATGGCGCGGATCTGCTCTTCGGCCGCGAAGACCGGGCTCATGACGAGCCGCTTCAGGTCGGCACTTTCCTTGACCAGACCCTCGAAGGCGTCGAGGTCGGCCGCGACCTGATCCACGGCGCCCGCATCGAGCGCCAGGTCGAACAGGGCGCCGGCATAACGCTGCGCGACGCCGGTAACGATCGTTGACTCAGTCAAGGGCGAAGACCCCCACGCCAATTCGGACGGGCAAAGGTTAACCGCCTCCGCACGCCCTTGATTCTGTTCGGCTTTTCGCTCGGGCGTCCTGCGCAGTAAGGATGCGCCACCCGAAGCCGGGGGTGTCCTAGCATATGGGTATGACCCACGCAACATGATGCGTTGCGACATTTCCGAAAGTCTAAGGTCAGTTTCGGTGGCCGGTTTCCGTCACGCACCGCTCCCGCCGGCCTCGATGTAGCGCAGGAAGCCGGCGTCGATCCGGCTGCCCGAGCCGACATAGGCGGCGGCACCCTGCCGCCGCCGCGCCTGCGCCGTCTGCGGATCAATTGAGTTGGCGCACCACGGAGGCCCTGAACGTGACGGTGCAGCCGGTGAGGCCGTCGAAATTGGTGATGGTGCCGGCCATGCTGATGAAGTCGGTTTTGGTCGTCAGCGTCGGAAGGTTGCTGGTCAGCTTGATCGTGCCCGAAGAGGTGCCCGAGTTCCCGCCGATCCAGGTCCCCGTATAATTCTTCGCGACCGACGACAGCGCGCTGTTGGTGACCTTGTGGGAGATCGACTGGATCCGGTCGAACAGGTTGAACGTCGTGTCCGCTCCGTTGTCGCCGATGCCGGCGGGCCGGAAGCGGAGGTCGAACATCATGCCCACGCTCGGATAGCCGCTACACTGAGACGTCACCGTGTCGACCAGGAAAGCGCCGAAATAGCGCGGGACCGCATTGGCAGTCGTCGCCGAGCAGGCCACCAGCCCCAGGGCCAGTCGAATTGCAATTTTCATCGCATTCATCCTTATGAATAAATAGAGGGAAGGATTACAAAAGCAAGAATTAGCGAAATCATTGGTGAAAGACAACAACGTTCAAAGAAAGCTCTGCGGATCGATGTCGATTTGGATCTTGACGCCGCCCTTGCCCCAGCGTCGTCCCAGCAGCCAAGAGGCCAGGTAGCCTTGTAGGTCGGCCTGACGGGATGCGATGACTAGGAATCGGAGCCGATGGCGGCCGCGCATGACGGCGATCGGGGCCTCGGCCGGGCCGAGCACGCGGATCGCGTCGGCGGGCGGGATCGCGCCGGCGAGGTCGCGGGCGGCGGCCAGCGCCGGGTCGCGCTCGTCGGCGGAGACGATCACGGCGGCGAGGCGGCTGAAGGGCGGCATGAAGGCGCGGCGGCGCTCGTCGATTTCGGCGGCATAGAATCGCTCGCGGTCACCGGCGATGATCGCCTTCATGACCGGATGGTCGGGGGCGTGGGTCTGCAGGAAGCCGCGCGCGTCGCCGCCGGCGCGGCCGGCCCGGCCGGTGACCTGCTGCAGGAGCTGGAACGTCTTCTCCGCCGCGCGCGGATCGCCATGGGCGAGGCCGAGATCGGCGTCGACCACGCCGACGACCGTCATCTTCGGGAAATTGTGCCCCTTGGCGACCAGTTGGGTGCCGATCACCAGATCGAACTCGCCCTTGGCGATGGCGCCCAGTTCGTCCTTCAGCCGCTTCGTGCCGCCGGGCATGTCGGAGGACAGCACCAGGCGGCGCGCCTCAGGAAACAGCACCGCCGCCTCCTCGGCGACGCGCTCGACGCCCGGCCCGCAGGCGGTCAGGCTGTCCACGTCGCCGCAGGACGGGCAGGCATCCGGCCGGCGCTCGGTGTGGCCGCAATGATGGCAGGCGAGCACGCCGCGAAACCGGTGCTCGACCAGCCAGGTCGAGCAGTTCGGGCATTCGAAGCGATGGCCGCAGCTGCGGCAGAGGGTCAGCGGCGCGTAGCCCCGCCGGTTGAGGAACAGGAGCGCCTGCTCGCCGCGCCCGATCGCCTCATCGATGGCGGTCTGCAGGCGCGGCGCGATCGCCCGGCCGCGCGGCAGGGTCTTCTGGCGCAGGTCGATGGCGGAAATCTCCGGCAGCCGGGCGCCGCCGACGCGGGCCGGCAGGACGAGCCGGCGGTAGCGGCCCTGGTCGGCATTGACCCGGCTCTCGATCGAGGGGGTCGCCGAGGCGAGCACGACGGGGAAGCCGCCGAGCCGGCCGCGCACCACCGCCATGTCGCGGGCGTGATAGACGACGCCCTCGTCCTGCTTGTAGGCGCCGTCATGCTCTTCGTCGACGACGACCAGGCCGAGGTCGCGGAAGGGCAGGAACAGCGCCGAGCGGGCGCCGATCACGCAGCGCACCTCGCCGGTGGCGACCCCGCGCCAGGTGCGCGCGCGTCCCTTGGCCGACACGTCGGAATGCCATTCCTCCGGCTTGGCGCCGAACCGGGCCGCGAATCGGTCGGTGAACTCCGCCGTCAGGGCGATCTCGGGCAGCAGCACCAGCGCCTGCCGGCCGGCCTTCACGGCCGCCGCGATGGCCTCGAAATAGACCTCCGTCTTGCCCGAGCCGGTGACGCCGTCGATCAGCACCACCTTGAAGCCGCCCGCGGCGACGGTCGCGGTCAGGTCCTCGGCGGCCGCCTGCTGGTCGTCGGTCAGGGCGAGGCGGCCATAGTCCGGTTCTGGGATGTCGGCCGGCCGGCCGGCGCGCAGTTCGACCGTCTCCAGCGTGCCGCAGTCGATCAGCCCGTCGACCACCGAGACCGAGACGCCCGCCTGGGCGGCGAGGCCGAGGCGCGACCAGGCGAGCCCGTCGACCAGCGCCTCCAGCACGCGCCGGCGGGCCGGCGTCAGGCGCTCCGGCGGGGCGCCGACGAGGCGGACGCCGCGGATCGGCGCTTCCGGCTCGAGCGCCTCCGGCGACCGCAGCACCATGCGCAGCACCATGCCGCGCGGCATCATGTAGTAGCGCGCGACCCAGTCGACGAAGCGGCGGATGGTCTCGCCGAGCGGCGGCGCGTCGTGGACGGCGGCGATCGGCTTCAGCCGGTTGTGGCCGACCGTCTCCCCGCCCGGCTCGTCGTCCCAGACCACGCCGGTGACCGCGCGGGTGCCGAGCGGTACCTCGACGATGGTGCCCGGCCGCACCGTGACCCCGCGCGGCACCCGGTACGAATAGGCCTGGTCGAGCGCCACCGGCACGACCACCGGCACAACGTCCCGGGGGGGCGCGGCGGGGCTCTCGAACAGGAGGTCGGTCTGGGCCATGGGGTGTTTCGGCGGGATGGTTCGATGGGACGGTTCGACGGGACGGATTGAACCGGGGGATGGTTCAATTCGGGCGGATGGTTCGATTCGCGCGGGCGGCGGCAGGTCGGGACGATAGTCGCTAATCGGCTGTTCATCACGCCTCGATCAGGATGGCGGCATGACGGCCGAATCGCCCCTTCAGATCGCGGCACCCGATCTTGCCGCCGCCGCCGCCGACTGGCAGCGCCATCTCGGCGCCGAACGGCGTGCCTCGCCGAAGACGCTGGAGGCCTATGATCGCGACCTAAGGCAGTTCCTGTCCTTCCTGACGCTGCATCTCGGCGAGCCGCCGCGCATCGCCTCCCTGTCCGAACTCCGGCCGGCCGACATCCGCGCCTTCCTGGCGCGCCGGCGCGGCGAGGGCATCGAGGCGCGCAGCCTCGGCCGGTCGCTGGCCGGCATCCGCTCGTTCATCCGCTTCCTGGAGCGCCGGGGCGAGGCCAATGCGGCCCCGTTCGCGGCCGTGCGGGCGCCCAAGGCGCGCAAGTCTCTGCCCAAGCCGGTCGAGGCGGGCCAGGCCCTGCGGCTGGTCGATGCCGGCGAGAGCCTCGCCGAGGAGCCTTGGGTGGCGGCGCGCGACGCCGCCGTGATGAGCCTCCTCTACGGCGCCGGCCTGCGCATCTCGGAGGCGCTGGGGCTGACCCGCGCCGAGGCGCCGCTCGCCGCGGACGTGCTGCGCGTCACCGGCAAGGGCGGCAAGACCCGGATCGTGCCGATCCTGCCGGCGATCCGGGCTGGCCTCGCCGCCTATCTCCGGCTCTGTCCCTTCGCGCTGCCGCCGGACGGGCCGCTCTTCGTCGGGGTGCGCGGCGGCCCGCTGTCGCCCCGGATCGTGCAACTGGCCATCGAGCGGCTGCGCGGTGCGCTCGGCCTGCCCGACAGCGCGACCCCGCATGCGCTGCGCCATTCCTTCGCGACCCATCTCCTGTCCGCCGGCGCCGATCTCCGGTCGATCCAGGAACTGCTCGGCCACGCCTCGCTTTCGACCACCCAGGTCTATACCGGTGTCGACGCGTCCCGCCTGATCGAGGTCTACCGCCGCACGCATCCGCGCGCCTGAGCGGTCGTTCGGAGGAGGCCCGGACGGTGCGGCGGCCGCGGGGGTGCCGATCGCATCAGGGGCATCCTCCCGCATCCGCGAGGCTTTCGAAAATTCAGAGGTCCGACATGTCCCGCAATGCCTTTCGCCTGGTCCCTGCCGTTTTCGCCGCTGCGCTGGCCTTTGGCAGCACGGCGGCCCGGGCCGAGACGCCGGTCTGTGCCGGAACCGATCTGCGTGCCGCCATCGTCGCCAAGGAGCCGGAGCGCTGGCGGGCGATCGAGGCCCGGGCGGCCGGGATCGAGAATGGCGATGCGGTCTTCTGGAAGATCGAGGGCAAGGCCGCCAAGACGCCGTCCTGGCTGCTCGGCACGATCCACCTGTCCGATCCGCGCGTGACCGACCTGAAGCCGCCCATCCGCAAGGCGCTGGATGGAGCGCGGACGGTGGCGCTGGAGAATACCTCGGTGCTCGATCCGAAAACCGCCGGCATCGCCTATGCGGAAGGCATCGACGCGATGCTCTTTACCGACGGGCGCAGCCTGCCGGGCGTGCTCGGGCCGGAAACCTGGGCGGCGACCGTCAAGGCCTTCGAAGCGCGCGGCCTGCCAGGCTGGGCGGTGGCGGGGTGGAAGCCCTGGGTGGTCGTCTTCGGGGCTCTGCTCTATCCGCCCTGCGAACTGAAGCGCTGGCAGGCGGGCCAGGACATGCTCGATATCGCCATCGGCAAGGCCGGCCGGGCGCGCAAGGTTCCGGTCGTCGACCTGGAGACCGTCAAGGATCAATTCTCGTCCATCGACCAGATGAGCGAGGCGGAGCAGATCGCCTTGCTGAAGTCGATCCTGTCGATCGATGCGCAGTCGACCGACTATCAGGAGACCTCGGTGCGCTTCTACGCGGCCGGCCGGATCGACCTGCTCTGGGCTTTTTCGATGGATGTCTTCGCCCGAGCCGGCGCCGACAAGACGGCGGCCAGCGTGATGGAAAACGCCTCCTTCCGCCGCAACGTCAAGATGCTGGACGCGGCCCGGCCGCTGATCGACCAGGGCGGCGCCTTCCTGGCGGTCGGCGCGCTACATCTGATCGGCGAGAAGGGTCTCGTCCGCCTCTTGCGCGAGGCCGGCTACACGGTCACGCCCGTCCGCTGACCCTCGCGCACCGGATGAATGCCGGCTGAACGGGCGTTTCCGGCCCGGTTCACCGGCCCCGCTCCAGTCTCGCCGCCATGGTGTCGGAACGGCCCGGACGTTTGTCCGGTTCGGACCGGCGAGAGCGGGAGAGACCGATGACGAGGCCTGCGACGAATGTCGTCGCGCTCTGGACCGCCGCATTCGTGCTGGCCGGTTCCGGCGGCGCGATACCGTCATGGGCGGCCGGGCCGGCCTGCGACGAGTGGGGTTATGCCGGGTCCTGGCTGAACAGCGAGGCCGTGGAGGGCAGCGACGTGATCGCGGCCGAGATCCGCGTCGACTGCCGCCGCCCCGTTCCGCGCGGCGAGGGGCCGAAGGTGCAGATCGCCCTGACGGTGCGCTGCCTGCACTATGAATGCGTCTGGCGCCCGGTGGCCGGCCAATGGGGCGAGGCGGCCGAGGGCGGCACGCCGACGCTCGCCGCCGTGATCGACGAGGAACGCGTCGAACGCCGCATCCTGGTCGAGGCGCCGGAGCGCGGCAGCCTGCGCATGACCGTCACCACCCGCTTCCGCACCGTCCCCCTCGAACCCCGCCAGGTCACCTACCGCCTCAAGCGGCAGAAGTGAGGGCTGCAGTCGCTCAAGGAAGCCATCTCAAGGCGTTCTCTCCGGCCTTCCTCCAGCGGGAGAGGCCGGGGGTATGGGGCGGCAGCGAAAGAAATTGCGGCGATTTCGCAACGGCTTATTCCCTTCTCCCCCCCAAGGGGGGAGAAGGTGGCCGAAGGCCGGATGAGGGGGGCGATGCCGCGGACGAGGGATGAACGCCCGGTCCGCCCCGACCGCCCTCGGACCGCCGCCACGTCGATCGCCGTCCGATCCAGGCCCCCTCATCCGCCCTTCGGGCACCTTCTCCCCCTTGCAGGGGGCGAAGGGGAAGGGGCCGGGGGTATGGGCGGCAGCGAAAGAAATTGCGGCGATTTCGCAACAGCTTATTCCCTTCTCCCCCTGAGGGGGGAGAAGGTGGCCGAAGGCCGGATGAGGGGGGCGATGCCGCGGACGCGGGATGAACGCCCGGTCCGCCCCGACCGCCCTCGGACCGCCGCCAAGTCGATCGCCGTCCGATCCAGGCCCCCTCAACCGCCCTTCGGGCACCTTCTCCCCCCTTCAGGGGGCGAAGGGGAAGGGCCGTGAGTCCGGGGGACGGCGGACGGCGAACTCGGCGTCCGGGCGGGGGGCGCCGGAGGACGGTCACATGTGGATGGCGCGCTTGTCGACCGCCATGGCGGCCTCCTTGACGGCTTCGGACATGGTCGGGTGGGCGTGGCAGGTGCGGGCGAGGTCCTCGGCCGAGCCGCCGAATTCCATCAGCACGGCGGCCTCGTGGATCATCTCGCCGGCGCCGGCGCCGAGGATGTGGACGCCGAGGACGCGATCGGTCGCCGCGTCGGCGAGGATCTTCACGAAGCCGTCGGTCTGGCGGTTGGCCTTGGCGCGGCCGTTGGCGGTGAAGGGGAACTTGCCGACCCGATAGGCGATGCCGGCGGCCTTCAAGTCGTCCTCTGACTTACCGACCGTCGCCACCTCCGGCATGGTGTAGACCACGCCCGGGATCACGTCGTAGTTCACATGCCCGGCCTGGCCGGCGAGCATCTCGGCCAGCGCGACGCCCTCGTCCTCGGCCTTGTGGGCCAGCATCGGCCCGCGCACCACGTCGCCGATGGCGTAGATGCCCGGCACGTTGGTGCGGAAATGGTCGTCGATCACCACGCGGCCGCGCGGGTCCTTGGCGACGCCGACCTCGTCCAGGCCGAGCCCGGCGGTGAACGGCACGCGGCCGATGGCCACCAGCACCACGTCGGCCTCGATCGTCTCCGCGGCCCCGCCGGCGGCCGGCTCGACCGTCGCCGTCAGGCCGGCCCCGGTCTTCTCGATGCCGGTCACCTTGGTGCCGAGCTTGAAGGCGAAGCCCTGCTTCTCCAGGATGCGCTGGAAGGCCTTGGCGACCTCGGTGTCCATGCCGGGCAGGATGCGGTCGAGATACTCGACCACCGTCACCTTGGAGCCGAGCCGGCGCCAGACCGAGCCGAGCTCGAGCCCGATCACGCCCGCGCCGACCACGATCAGCCGCGCCGGGACGGCGTCGAGTTCCAAGGCGCCCGTCGACGACACCACCTGGCGCTCGTCGATCTCGATGCCCGGCAGCCGGGCCACGTCCGAGCCGGTCGCGATCACGATCGCCTTGGTGTCGATCACCTGCACGGCGCCGTCGGCCGCGGTCACCTCGACCTGGGCCGGCGACAGGATGCGGCCGGTGCCGTGGATGGGCGTGATCTTGTTCTTCTTCATGAGGAAGTCGATGCCGGTGACGTTCGACGTCACGGTGTCGGCGCGGTGCTTCATCATGGTCGGCAGGTCGAGCTCGGCGGTCGCCTTGATGCCGAGGGCGGCGAAGCCGTGGCGGGCCTCGTCGAACATCTCGGAGGCGTGCAGCAGCGCCTTGGACGGGATGCAGCCGACATTCAGGCAGGTGCCGCCATGCGTCTTGCGCTTCTCGACCACCGCCACCTTCATGCCGAGCTGTGCGGCGCGGATGGCGCAGACATAGCCGCCGGGGCCGGTTCCGATGACGACGAGATCGTACAACATGGCGTTCGGTGCTTTCCTGGCTGCCGGCCGGGCCGGTCGACCGTGCCGACCGGTTCAGCCGATGATGCCGGCCCGGCCGGTGCCGGACCGCGATAGGGTTGCGGCCTTATAGCGCAGGAATGGGCCCGAAAGCACTCGGCTTTGGTATAGGTGCCGACCGCTTCCGGGTGGGGCCGCGCAAGGGCCGGCCGCGGCGGCTCAGCGTCCGCCCGAAACCGTGACCACCGAGGCGGTCGTGTAGCTCGACTCGTCCGAGATCAGCCACAGGATGGCGTTGGCGCATTCCTCGGCGGTGCCCTCGCGCTTCATCGGGATGGACTCGCGCAACTGTGCGACCCGGTCCGGGATGCCGCCGGAGGCGTGGATGTCGGTGTCGATCAGGCCGGGCCGGATGGCGTTGACTCGCACGCCCTCGGCGGCCACCTCGCGGCCGAGGCCGAGGGTGAACACGTCGATCGCGCCTTTGGCGGCGGCATAGTGGACATATTGGCCGGGCGAGCCGAGCGTGGCGGCGGCCGAGCTCAGATTGACGATCGCGCCGCCCTTGCCGCCATGCCGCGTCGACATGCGCTTCAGCGCCTCGCGGGCGGCGACGATCGAGCCGATCACGTTGATGCGCAGCATCCGCTCCAGGCGCTCGACGCTGATCTCGTCCATGCGCGCCGGCAGGTCGACCACGCCGGCATTGTTGACGAGGCCGACCAGCGTGCCGTGCCGATCGGCTTCGGCGAACAGCGCGAGCGTGTCGGCTTCCGAGCCGATGTCGCTCTTCACGGCGACGGCCTTGCCGCCGGCTGCCTCGACGGCGGCGACCAGCGAGCGGGCCGCGGCCTCGTCGCTGACATAGGAGAACACGACATCGTAGCCGCGCGCGGCGGCGAGCAGCACGGTGGCGCGGCCGATGCCGCGGCTGCCGCCGGTGACGATGAGGACGCCCTTGCTCATGGTGTGGTCTCCGATCCCTGGGCCGCGTCGCGGCGTTTCTTGGGCACGATGGCCTTGATGACGAAAGTGATGCCCGCCGTAAGCGCCGCCGCCGCCAGCCCGAAGGCGACCAGGCCGGTGTCGGCCGGAATGAGGCCGCGCCAGGCGAGCGACCCGGCCGCAGCGGCGACGCCGGACCCGGTCATGACCAGCACCAGGCCGACCAGGAACAGGGGACGAAGGCGCATCGGACGGATCTCCTGGCGGGTGGCGCGGCAGCAGACGAGTGGCGAGACGGTGGTGTGCGCGGCGGCAGCGCCCCCGCCGGTATGCAACGGGCCGGAACGCAAACGGCATCCGGCCCGACCGGACCGGATGCCGCCACAAGCTTTGTCACGACGCAAGCCCGGCGGAGCGCAAGGCTGCCCCGACCGCGCTCGCGCGTCGCGTTAGATGTCCATGACCAGACGCTGCGGGTCCTCGATCATCTCCTTGACGCGCACCAGGAAGGTGACGGCTTCCTTGCCGTCGATGATGCGGTGGTCGTAGGAGAGGGCGAGATACATCATCGGGCGGATGACGATCTGGCCGTTGCGCACCACCGGACGGTCCTCGATGCGATGCATGCCGAGGATCGCCGATTGCGGCGCGTTCAGGATCGGGGTCGACATCAGCGAGCCGTAGACGCCGCCGTTGGAGATGGTGAAGGTGCCGCCCATCATCTCGTCGATCTTGAGCTGGCCGTCGCGGGCGCGCCGGCCGAAATCGCCGATCGTCTTCTCGACGCCGGCGATCGAGAGCCGATCGGCATCGCGCACCACCGGCACGACGAGGCCCTTGTCGGAGCCGACCGCGACGCCGATGTGGTAGTAGTTCTTGTAGATGATGTCCTGGCCGTCGATCTCGCCGTTGACCGCCGGGATCTCCTTCAGCGCGGCCACGCAGGCCTTGACGAAGAAGCCCATGAAGCCGACGCGCACGCCGTGCTTCTTCTCGAACAGATCCTTGTACTGATTGCGGATCGCCATCAGGGCCGACATGTCGACGTCGTTGAACGTCGTCAGCATGGCGGCGGTGTTCTGGGCGTCCTTCAGGCGGCGCGCGATGGTCTGGCGCAGCTTGGTCATCTTGACGCGCTCTTCGCGCACCGAATCGTCGGCGGCCGGGGTCGGACGCGGCGGCGGCGGGGCGGCCGGAGCCGCAGCGACCGGGGCGGGCGCCGGCTTCGGCGCGGAAGCCGCGGCGATCACGTCCTCCTTGAGGACCTGGCCGCGCTTGCCGGAGCCTTCCGCGACGCTGACGCCGGTCTCGGCCATCATCTTGGCGGCGGACGGGGCGGGCGGCATGCCGACGGCCGGAGAGGCCGCAGCCGCCACGGGGGCGGGAGCCGCCGCAGGCGCCGGAGCCGCCGCGGGGGCAGAGGCTGCCGCAGCTGCGCCGGCCGCGATGGTGCCGAGCAGCGCGGCGACGCCGACCGTCTCGCCTTCCTTGGCGACGATCGATTCGAGCACGCCGGCGGCCGGAGCCGGGACCTCGACCGTGACCTTGTCGGTCTCCAGCTCGACCAGCGGCTCGTCCGCCTTCACGGCCTCGCCGGGCTTCTTGAACCACTTGGCGACGGTGGCCTCGGTGACGGATTCCCCGAGCGTCGGAACCTTGATTTCGGTGGCCATGGTGAGGGTCTCTTGCCTTCTTGGGTCATCGGGCGACCCGGGGTCGCCCGACGCTGGAGGAGGATCAATCGCCGAGGGCGTCGTTCATGAACGCCTGCAGCTGCGCGACGTGCTTGGACATCAGGCCGGTCGCCGTGGCGGCCGAGGCGGCGCGACCGGTATAGCGCGGCCGCCGGGTCTTGGCGTCGATCTGGGCCAGGATCCATTCGAGATAGGGCTCGATGAAGAACCACGAACCCATGTTCTTGGGCTCTTCCTGGCACCACACGATTTCGGCATGCCGGAAGCGGGTCAGCTCCTTGACCAGCGCCTTGAGCGGCACCGGATAGAGCTGCTCGACGCGCATCAGGTAGATGTCGTCGATGCCGCGCTTCTCGCGCTCCTCGAGCAGGTCGTAATAGACCTTGCCGGTGCAGAGCACGACGCGCCGGATCTGCTGATCGGGCTTCAGCCGGGTCGCGGTCAGTTCCGGATTGGTCTCGGCGTGATCGAACAGCACCCGGTGGAACGACGAACCGTCGGCCAGGTCGGACAGCTTGGAGACGCACTTCTTGTGACGCAGCAGGGACTTCGGCGTCATCAGGATGAGCGGCTTGCGGAATTCGCGATGCAGCTGGCGGCGCAGGACGTGGAAGTAGTTGGCCGGCGTCGAGGCGTAGACCACCTGCATGTTGTCTTCCGCGCACATCTGCAGGAAGCGTTCCAGGCGGGCGGAGGAATGCTCCGGGCCCTGACCTTCGTAGCCGTGCGGCAGCAGGCAGACGAGACCGGACATGCGCAGCCACTTGCGCTCGCCCGAGGACAGGAACTGGTCGAACACAACCTGGGCACCGTTGGCGAAGTCGCCGAACTGGGCTTCCCACAGGGTCAGCGCGTCGGGCTCGGCCAGGGTGTAGCCGTATTCGAAGCCGAGCACGGCCTCTTCCGAGAGCATCGAGTTGATGACCTCGTAGCGCGCCTGGCCGGGCGCCAGGTTGTTGAGCGGGATGTAGCGCGCCTCGGTCTCCTGGTCGTAGAGCACCGTGTGACGCTGGCTGAAGGTGCCGCGCTCGCAATCCTGGCCGGACAGGCGGATCGGATGGCCTTCGTCGATCAGCGTCGCGAAGGCCAACGCCTCGGCGGTCGCCCAGTCGATGCCCTCGCCGGTCTCCATCATGGTGCGGCGGTTGTCGAGGAAGCGGCCGATCGTCTTGTGGACGTTGAAGCCCTTCGGCACCTCGGTCAGCTTCAGGCCGAGCGACTTCAGCTTGTCGGCGGGCAGGCCGGTCTTGCCGCGGCGCGCCTCGTCCGGATCGCCGCCGGCCGACTTCAGGCCCGCCCAGCGGCCGTCGAGCCAGTCCGCCTTGTTGGGCTTGTAGCTCTGGCCGGCCTCATGCTCGTTGTTGAGGTGCTTGCGCCAGTCGGCGATCCACTCCTCGACCTCGCCGCGCGTGACGACGCCTTCCGCGACCAGCTTCTCGGAATAGATCTGCACCGATGTCGGATGGTTGCGGATCTTCCGATACATGATCGGCTGGGTGAAGCCGGGCTCGTCGCCTTCGTTGTGGCCGAAACGCCGGTAGCAGATCATGTCGATCACGACCGGCTTGTGGAACTTCTGCCGGAACTCGGTCGCCACCTTGGCGGCGAAGGTCACCGCCTCGGGGTCGTCGCCGTTCACGTGGAAGATCGGCGCCTCGATCATCTTCGCCACGTCGGACGGATAGGGCGAGGAGCGCGAGAAGCGCGGATTGGTGGTGAAGCCGATCTGGTTGTTGATGATGAAATGGATCGAGCCGGCGGTGCGGTGACCGCGCAGGCCGGACAGGCCGAGGCACTCCGCCACCACGCCCTGGCCCGCGAAGGCGGCGTCGCCGTGGATCAGCAGCGGCAGCACGCGGGCGCGCTGTTCGAGCGGCACGACCTCGCTGCGCGGCTTGTCGGCGAGCTGGTCCTGCTTGGCGCGCGCCTTGCCGAGCACGACCGGATCGACGATCTCCAGATGCGACGGGTTGGCGGTCAGCGACAGGTGGACCCGGTTGTTGTCGAACTCTCGGTCCGAGGAGGCGCCGAGGTGGTACTTGACGTCGCCGGAGCCTTCGACCTCGTCGGGAGCGGCCGAGCCGCCCTTGAACTCGTGGAAGATGATCCGGTGCGGCTTGCCCATCACCTGGGCGAGCACGTTCAGGCGACCGCGATGGGCCATGCCGAGCACGATCTCGCTGACGCCGAGATTGCCGCCGCGCTTGATGATCTGTTCGAGCGCCGGAACCAGCGCCTCGCCACCGTCGAGGCCGAAGCGCTTGGTGCCGGTATACTTCACGTCGATGAACTTCTCGAAGCCCTCGGCCTCGATCAGCTTCTTCAGGATGGCGCGCTTGCCCTCGCGGGTGAAGGCGATCTGCTTGTCCGGGCCTTCGATGCGCGCCTGGATCCAGCTCTTCTCGGCCGGATCGGAGATGTGCATGAACTCGATGCCGAGCGTCGAGCAATAGGTGCGGCGCAGGATCGTGATCATCTCGCGCACGGTCGCGAATTCGAGACCGAGCACGTTGTCGATGAAGATCTTGCGGTCGAGGTCGCGCTCGGTGAAGCCGTAGCTGGCCGGATGCAGCTCCTCGTGGTCCTTCTCGGGGGCGAGGCCGAGCGGGTCGAGATCGGCATGCAGGTGGCCGCGCATGCGGTAGGCGCGGATCATCATGATCGCGCGGACGGAATCGCGCGCGGCAGCCTGCAGCTGCTCCTGCGTGATCTCGGCGCCCTTGGCCTTCGCCTTGATCTTGTCGCCGGCCTGCTTTTCCAGCCAGCCCCAGTCGCTGTCGAGCGCGGAGACCAGTTCGCCGTTGGCCGGCCGCGGCCAGTCGCTGCGCTCCCAGCTGGCGCCGCGCGCATTCTTCAGGACGGTCTGCTTCTCGTCCTTGACCTCTTCGAAGAAGTCGCGCCAGCCGGCATCGACGGAGGCCGGATCCTGTTCGTAGCGGGCGTGCAGCTCCTCGATATAGGCGGCATTGCCGCCCGACAGGAACTGGAGCGCGGAATTGGCCGGTTCACCCATATCCGTCCCGGAGCCCTCGGCTCCGCCTCTCTTGGCTTGCCGGCCGCGGCCTGCCGCCGCGACCTCTTCGGACGGACCGTCGAAAACGCGGTTCCGACGGTCCATCCCCTTATCTAGTGGGCCGAAGCCCGGATTGCGCCTCACGGTGCCGCGAGGCCCGCCCCCCGGTGCCGCGAGGCCCGCCTCACGGTGCCGCGAGGCCGGCTCGTCTCACTTACCGGCGAGAACCGCCGCGAGCGTCTGGCCGAGCTTGGCCGGCGACGGCGACACGCGGATGCCGGCGGCCTCCATGGCCTTGATCTTGTCGTTGGCGCCGCCCTTGCCGCCCGAGATGATCGCGCCGGCATGGCCCATGCGGCGGCCGGGAGGGGCCGCGACGCCGGCGATGAAGCCGACCATCGGCTTCTTGATCGCATGGCCGGCGATGAACTCCGCCGCCTCTTCCTCGGCCGAGCCGCCGATCTCGCCGATCATGATGATCGACTGGGTCTCGGGATCGTTCAGGAACATGTCGAGCACGTCGATGAACTCGGTGCCCTTGACCGGGTCGCCGCCGATGCCGACCGCCGTCGTCTGGCCGAGGCCGACATCGGTCGTCTGCTTGACGGCCTCGTAGGTCAGCGTGCCGGAGCGCGAGACGATGCCGACCGAACCCTTCTGGAAGATGTGGCCCGGCATGATGCCGATCTTGCACTCGTTGGGCGTCAGGACGCCGGGGCAGTTCGGACCGATCAGGCGCGAGCGCGAGCCCTTCAGGGCCTTGCCGACGCGCACCATGTCGAGCACCGGGATGCCCTCGGTGATGCAGACGATCAGCTCGATCTCGGCGTCGATCGCCTCCAGGATCGCGTCGGCCGCAAACGGCGGCGGCACGTAGATGGCCGAGGCGGTCGCGCCGGTGGCGGCCTTGGCCTCGCCGACCGTGTCGTAGACCGGCAGGCCGATATGGGTCGAGCCGCCCTTGCCGGGGGTCACGCCGCCGACCACCTTGGTGCCGTAGGCGATCGCCTGCTCGCTATGGAAGGTCCCCTGGGCTCCCGTGAAGCCTTGGGTGATGACCTTGGTGTTCTTGTTGACCAGTACGGACATGGCTTCGAAGCTCCAGGCGAACCCGCCAGCTGTCAGGAAGGAATACGAAGGGGAAGGGACTGTCCGCCTGCCGGCGGCGGCCGTTCGGGGAGGCGGCGAGCGCCTCCCGCCCGAGCATGATCAGCCCTTCACCGCCGCGACGATCTTCTGCGCGGCGTCGTCGAGGTCGTCGGCGGCGATCACGTTGAGACCGGATTCGCGGATGATCTGCTTGCCGAGTTCGACATTGGTGCCTTCCAGGCGCACCACCAGCGGCACCTGCAGGCCGACCGCCTTCACCGCCGCCAGCACGCCGCGGGCGATGATGTCGCACTTCATGATGCCGCCGAAGATGTTGACCAGGATGCCCTTCACCTGCGGGTCGGCGGTGATGATCTTGAAGGCCGCGGTGACCTTTTCCTCCGAGGCGCCGCCGCCCACGTCGAGGAAGTTGGCCGGGCTCTCGCCGTAGAGCTGGATGATGTCGAGCGTCGCCATGGCGAGGCCGGCGCCGTTGACCATGCAGCCGATCGTGCCGTCGAGCGCGATGTAGGAGAGGTCGTACTTGGACGCCTCGATCTCCTTCGGGTCCTCTTCGGTCTCGTCGCGCAGGGCGACGATCTCGGGATGCCGGAAGAGGGCGTTGGAATCGAAGTTCACCTTGGCGTCGAGGACGCGCAGGTTGCCGTCCTTGGTGACGATCAGCGGGTTGATCTCGAGCAGGCTCATGTCCTTCTCGACGAAGGCCCGGTAGAGATCGCCGACCAGCTTGACGCACTGCTTGATCTGCGCGCCTTCGAGCTTCAGCGCATAGGCGACGTTGCGGCCGACATAGGGCTGGTAGCCGGCGGCGGGGTCGACCCGGAAGGTGTGGATCTTCTCGGGCGTGTCGTGGGCGACCGCCTCGATGTCCATGCCGCCCTCGGTGGAGACCACGAAGGCGACCTTGCCGGTCGCGCGGTCGACCAGGATCGACAGATAGAGCTCGCGGGCGATGTCGGAGCCGTCCTCGATATAGAGGCGGTTGACGACCTTGCCGGAAGCGCCGGTCTGCAGCGTCACCAGCGTGTTGCCGAGCATGTCCTTGGCGTGGGCCGCGACCTCCTCGACCGACTTCGCCAGCCGGACGCCGCCCTTGGCGTCGGCGGGCAGTTCCTTGAACTTGCCCTTGCCGCGGCCGCCGGCATGGATCTGGCTCTTCACGACATAGAGCGGACCCGGCAGCGCCTTCGCGCCCGCCACGGCCTCGTCGACCGTGAAGGCGGGAACGCCGGCCGAAACCGGAACCCCGTAGTCCTTGAGGACCGCCTTGGCTTGATACTCGTGGATATTCATGGGTCCCTGGCCTCGTCGGGTCGGCCGATGTCATGGCATCGGCGCGAAGGGTCGAAAGGATGCTGCGGGAAGAAACGGGTCTGGCCGCCCGGCGGCAGGGGAGCCGCCGCCGGATCGGCCTTGCGGCCGGGCTCGATCAGGCGAGCGCCGGCTGGATCTGCTTGCAGGCGTCGATCAGGCCGTTCACCGAGGCGAGCGACTTGGCGAACATCGCCTTCTCGGCATCGTTGAAGGCGACTTCGACGATCTTCTCGACGCCGTTGGCGCCGATCAGGCAGGGCACGCCGACATAGGTGCCGTCGACGCCATACTGGCCGGTCAGATAGGCGGCGCAGGGCAGAATGCGCTTCTGGTCCTTGAGATAGCTCTCGGCCATCGCGATGGCGGAGCTCGCGGGCGCATAGAAGGCCGAGCCGGTCTTCAGGAGCGCGACGATCTCGCCGCCGCCCTTGCGGGTGCGTTCCACGATCGCGTCGAGCTTCTCCTGGGTCAGCCAGCCCATCGTGACCAGATCGGGCAGCGGCACGCCGCCGACGGTCGAATGGCGCACCAGCGGCACCATGTCGTCGCCGTGGCCGCCGAGCGTCATGGCATGGACATCGCGCACCGACACGCCGAGCGCTTCGGCGAGGAAGTAGCGGAAGCGGGCCGAGTCGAGCACGCCGGCCATGCCGACGACCTTGCTGGCCGGCAGGCCCGAGAACTTCTGCAGCGCCCAGACCATCGCATCGAGCGGGTTGGTGATGCAGATCACGAAGGCATCGGGCGCGTGCTGCTTGATGCCGGCGCCGACCGCTTCCATGACCTTGAGGTTGATGCCGAGCAGGTCGTCGCGGCTCATGCCGGGCTTGCGCGGCACGCCGGCGGTGACGATCACCACGTCGGCCCCGGCGATCGCCTCGTAGGAGGAGGCGCCGGCCAGCTTGGCGTCGAAGCCCTCGACCGGCGAGGATTCTGCCAGGTCGAGCGCCTTGCCCTGCGGCACGCCGTCGACGATGTCGAACAGAACGATGTCGCCGAGCTCCTTCAGGCCGGCAAGATGAGCGAGCGTTCCGCCGATCTGGCCTGCGCCGATCAGGGCGATCTTGTTACGCGCCATGCGACTATCCTTTGCGTCGAGGGGTGGTGGCTGCGACATCCTGTCCGCGGGTCGCAATACTCCGAACCGCACCGGGGTGCAAGTCGAACGAACGAATGATGCGGCCGTGCAGCATGTCCGTAAAAGGACTGGCATGCCAATAGTTTGGGCAAGTTCATCGCGACGTCTGAGACGGATTTTGCGGCAGCGCAAGATATTCGGCCGACCTCATCTCCATGAGCCGCGAAACCGTGCGCCGGAACTCGAAGGCTTCGGTTCCCTCGCCGCCGCGATAGAGCCCCTGGGGCTCGGCCGCGGCGGTGAGGACGAGACGGATATGGTTGTCGTAAAGTGCGTCGACCAGATGAATGAAGCGTTTGGCCTCGTTGCGCTTCTCCGGCCCGAGCAGCGGCACGCCCTCGAGCATCACGGTATGGTACTGCCCGGCGATCTTCAGATAGTCGGCGGCGGCGAGCGGGCGCTCGCACAAGTCCGCGAAGGAGAAGCGGGCGATCCCGCCGACCGCGCGCGGGATGGCGATCTTGCGGCCGCGGAAATCGATCGAGGCCATCTCGCCGACCGCGCCGCCGGTCAGCCGGTTCCAGATCGCATCGATCGCCTGGACGGACTCAGGGCCGAGCGGCGCGAAGTAGACGCGGCCGATATCTTCCTTCTCGGAGCGGAAATCGGTGCGCGAATCCAGTTCGAGCACGTTCATGTTGGCCTTCAGGAGGTCGATGAAGGGCAGAAACAGCGGCCGGTTCAGTCCGTCCCAATAGAGCCGGTCGGGCTCGACATTGGAGGTCGCCACCACGCAGGTGCCGGCCTCCCAGAGCCGGGCGAACAGCCGGCCGAGGATCATGGCGTCGGCGATGTCGGTGACCACGAATTCGTCGAAGCAGAGGAGGCGGGCCTCCTTGGCGATGTCGGCGGCAACCGGCGCGATCGGGTCGTCGCCCTTGATCGTGCCCTTCAGGATCGCCTGCCGGGCGGCATGGATGCGGTCCTGGACCTCGCTCATGAAGGCGTGGAAATGCGCGCGGCGCTTGCGGCTGACCTGGGCGCGCTCGAAGAACAGGTCCATCAGCATGGTCTTGCCGCGCCCGACCTTGCCCCAGACATAGAGCCCGCGCACCGAGCTGTGCGTCGCCTGCATCCGGCGGCCGAAGATCCAGCCGAGCGCCGAGCCCTTGGCGGCCGGGGCCGCGGTGCCGAGTTCGTCGGCCAGGCGATCGAGCCGGTTGACGAGATCGACCTGGGCGGGATCGCGGCCGATCGCGCCCGTCGCCACGAGATGCTCGTAGCGTTCGGTCACGGTGCGCATGGCCGGCATGGCTTCGCCCATCTGAGCCCGTCCCCTGTTGCGGCGCAGCAACGCCATACCGTGCCGCCGCCGGGGCGACAAGTCGGCCGTCGGGATGACGGGCCTGCGGCGACTAGGCAGGCATGCGTTGGCAGGCCAACGCAGGCCTGCTTCGATCCTTTTGTTTCAGCGGAGTTTTTATCCCAAAACCGGGGGCCACTTTTGGGAAACTCCGCTTGGCCTTGGCGCGCGCGGCGCTCTCCTGTAGGACCGTGGGGACAGCGGGGAGACCTCATGGCCGAAGTTCTGAATGCCGCCGCGATCGAGACCGCCTACCGGCGCATCGCACCGCATGTCCGCCACACGCCGGTGATGACCGTGGAGGGCGCGGCCTTCGGGGTCGCCGAGCCGATCCACCTGAAGCTCGAACTGTTCCAGCATGCCGGCTCGTTCAAGCCGCGCGGCGCGTTCAACAATCTGCTCTCGCGCACGATCCCGGCCTCCGGCGTGACCGCCGCCTCGGGCGGCAATCACGGCGCCGCGGTTGCCTATGCGGCGGCCTGCCTGGGCGTGAAGGCGCGCATCTTCGTGCCGGTCATCTCCAGCCCCGTGAAGGTCGCCCGCATCCGCGACTACGGCGCCGACGTGGTCGTCGAGGGCGAGCGCTATGCGGATGCGCAGGTGCTGTCGGAGGCCTATGCGGCTGAGAGCGGCGCGCTGATGGTGCATCCCTTCGACAGTCCGTTCACGGTCGCCGGACAGGGCACGGTCGGGCTCGAATGGGAGCGCGACATGCCGGAGCTCGACACCGTGCTGGTCGCGGCCGGCGGCGGCGGCCTCGTTGCCGGCATCGCGCTCTGGTACGGCGGCCGGGTCAAGGTGGTGGCGGTCGAGCCGCAGGGATCGCGCGCGCTCCACGCCGCGCTGGCCGCCGGCGCCCCCGTAGACGTGCCGGTCGATTCCATCGCCGCCGACAGTCTCGGCGCGCGCCGGGTCGGCGAGATCGTGCACATGATCGCGCGCGAGCATGTCGCCGACGCGGTCCTGGTCGGCGACAACGCCATCGAGGAGACGCAGCGCCGTCTGTGGCGCCGGCTCGGCGTCGCGGCGGAACCGGGCGGCGCCGCGGCCCTCTCCGCGATCGTCTCCGGCGCCTATCGCCCCGCCTCGGGCGAACGCGTCGGCGTCCTGGTCTGCGGCGCCAATGTCGACCTCGCCAAGCTGGCCGTCACCGCGGGGTAGCGGGGGCGCCCGGTGCGCGGTCACTCGGATCTCCCAGCGCATCCCCGATCTCCCGGCGGATCCCCGATCTCCCGGCGCATCCCCGATCTCCCGGCGGATCCCCGATCTCCCGGCCGCATCCCCGGACAAGGCCCGCAGGGCCGCCGATCCGGGGCCTACTCGCCCCGCGATGGCATCAAGATTATCAATCGAAACAAAATCTTGCGGCACGTCGCGGGCAGAGTGGGGCCCGGCTCTCCGCTGGCGCTCCGGCCGGGAATGCGTTGCGAGATGGTGCGTCCATCTCTGGATCTCTGTGCGCGGACCGCCCGCGGCTCCGGGCGGGAATGCGATGCGAGATGGTGCGTCGCCTGGCAGATCCATGGGCACGTCAAGATCTCTCCGCGGATCCCCGGACAAGGCCCGAAGGGCCGCCGATCCGGGGCCTACTCGCCCCGCGGCGGCATCAAGATCGTCAATCGAAACAAAATCTTGCGGCACGTCGCGAGCAGAGTGGGTCCCGGCTCTCCGCTGGCGCTCCGGCCGGGAATACGTTGAGAGATTAGCCTTCCATCTCTGGAACTCTGTGCGCGGAACGCCGGCGGCTCCGGGCGGTGAGTGCGGTGCGAGATGGTGAGTCGCCTGCCAGATCCCTGGGCACGTCAAGATCTCTCCGCGGATCCCCGGACAAGGCCCGAAGGGCCGCCGATCCGGGGCCTACTCGCCTCGGGACGGCATCAAGATCGTCAATCGAAACAAAATCTTGCGGCACGTTGACAGCAGAGTGGGTCCCGGCTCTCCGCTGGCGCTCCGGCCGGGAATGCGGTGCGAGATGGTGCGTCTATCTCTGGATCTCGGTGCGCGGACCGCCTGCGGCTCCGGCCGGGAAAGCGGCGCGCGATGGTGCGTCCCCTGGCAGATCCATGGGCACGTCAAGATCTCTCCGCGGATCCCCGGACAAGGCCCGAAGGGCCGCCGATCCGGGGCCTACTCGCCCCGCGGCTGCATCAAGACTATCAATCGAAACAAAATCTTGCGGTGCGTTGCCAGTTGAGTGGGTCCCGGCTCTCCGCTGGCGCTCCGGCCGGGAATGCGTTGCGAGATTGGGCGTCCATCTTTGGATCTCGGTGCGCGGACCGCCTGCGGCTCCGGCCGGGAATGCGGTGCGAGATTGGGCGTCGATTCGCCAAATCCCGGCGCGTCGATGGCCGGCGGCTCGGCGCGGGGGCACGGCACCGCGCGATCGCGCGGCGCTCCCGCTCGCGGGCTTCGGACCGGGCGCTACTTGCCGAACTTGCGGATCTGCTCGGCGTAGGTCTTTGCCCAGGCGCCGGATTTGGCGCAGAGCTTGTCCCAGTCCTCGGCGGCCATATCGGCTTCGATCTTCTTGTAGAGCGCGTCGGCGTCGTCGTCGGAGAGGTTCAGCCGGCGGATGTGCCGGTCCATGTCCTTGCCGATCCCTTCGGCCTGCTTGGGCGAGACGGTGAAGCCGCACATCTCCGCGGACAGGGCCAGACGGTAGAGCAGCGTCAGGTCCGGATCGTTGGCCTCGGCGGCCCGGGCGGGCCCGGCGATCGCAGAGATCGCGGCGAGTGCGACCAGGACGGCGGCAACGGCGCGCCGAAGCGGCCTGCGGGGCGGAGTGAGGGCGAGCGACATGGCCAGCGCATAGCATGTCCGTCGCCTCCGGCCCATGGCGCGGCCGCCACGGTCGGGCGCCAAATCCCATCAGTCGGCCGGTTCGGCACCCGGTGCGGCGGCACGGACGGCGTGGCGGGCGAGATAGCCGAGCGGATCGGCCGGATCGAAGGGAATGCCGTCGAAGAGCGCAAAGCCGCCCTTCGCCGCGACCGAACCGGCCGCCCGCGCCGTGCCGCCACGTCCGAGCGCAGCATCGTAGAGATCCGGCCGGACGCTGCGACGCGCCGCGGCGAACACGGCTTCGGGGTCGTCGGTGACCTGGCCCCAGCGCAGCATCTGCGAGGCAAACCAGAGCGCGTCGGCCGTCTCGGGGCGGTTGGCGCCATGGCCGTGGAACAGGATGTAGTCGGGCACCGGCACGGCGGGCGCACCGGTATCGGTGACCAGCGCATGGGTCAGGCTGCGCGCGATCACATCGGCGGCCACGTCGAGATAATGCGCCCGGCCGAGCATTTCGGCGAGTTCGGCCGCGTTGTCGCGATCGTCGCACCAGGCCGCCGCCCGATCGAGCGCCCGGATCAGAGCGGCGAGCTCGGACGGATGGCGCTCCGCCCAGGCTTCGCGCATGCCGACCACCTTCTCGGGCGCATAGGGCCAGATCTCGGATTTCACGCCGACGATGGCGCCGAGGCCGGTATCGACGGCGAGGCTCGGCCAGGGCGCGCCGACGCAGATGCCGTCGACCTGCCCGGTCTTCATGGCGTCGACCATGAACGGTGGCGGCACGACGACCATGCGCACGTCGCGGTCGGGGTCGAGGCCGCCGGCGGCGAGCCAGTAGCGCAGCTCGTAGTTCTGGCCCGAGAAGGGATAGACCATGGCGAGGGCCGGTGCGGCCGCGCCGGCCTTTGCGCGCGTGCGGACCGCCTGGGCGAAGGCGCGGGCGGCGGCGAGCGGGTCATGCAGCGGCCGTTCGCCCGGCCCGCCGGGAATCGCGTCGGCGAGCGCGGTCGTGATCGCGATGGCGTTGCCGCCGAGATTGAGCACGAAGGGCGTCACCATCGGCGCCTTCAGGTGGCCGAGGCCGAGCGTGGCCGCGATCGTCATCGGTGCCAGCATGTGGGCGGCATCGAAATGGCCGAGCGCGACCCGGTCGCGGATATTGGCCCAGGAGGTCTCGCGCACCAGATCGAGCCGCAATCCTTCCGCGGCCGCAAAGCCCTTCTCGTGGGCGACGATCAGGGGCGCGCAGTCGACCAGCGGGATGAAGCCGATGCGCAGAAGCGTCCCCGACAGCGTCGCCGGAGCGACCAGGGCGGCGGCGGCCGCGCTCGCGTGATCCTCGCTCTCCTGCACCCCTTCGTCTCCCTTCGGCCCCATCGTCGCCCCTCAGCCGAGCAGCGAGGCGGCGGTGACCACGCTCTGCGCGATTTCCACCAGCTTCTTCTTCTCGTTCATCGCCGTCTTGCGCAGCAGCGCATAGGCCTCCTCCTCGGGGATGCCGCGCGTCTTCATCAGGATGCCCTTGGCGCGCTCGATCACCTTGCGCTCGGCCAGTTCGGTGCGTGCCTGCTCGAGTTCGCGCGCCAGCCGGTCGAAGGCATTGAAGCGCGACACGGTCATGTCCAGGATCGGCTTGACGCGCTCCTTGCGCAGACCGTCGACGATATAGGCCGAGACGCCGGCATCGACAGAGGCCTCGATCATCGCCGTGTCCGACTGGTCGACGAACATCGCCACCGGCCGCTTCACCGTGCGGCTGACCTGGAACATCTGCTCCAGCACGTCGCGGCTCGGATTGGCGAGGTCGATCAGGATCACGTCCGGATCGATCGCGAACACCCGCCGGAGCAGTTCCTGCGTCGTGTCCAGCCGCACGATATTCTCGTAGCCGGCCTCGCGCAGGCCATCCTCCAGGATGGCGCTGCGGACCGGATTCTCGTCGATGACCAGGATGGTGAGATGGGTGTCGACCACGCGGCGCAAATCTCCTTCGCGCTAGTATCGCCAGGAGTTGTTGCAGTGCAAGGCCGCCGGCCGGCTCCGATGCCCGCAGGCAGCCGCGGTCGCGGCCCGCGCGGCCACCGTCGCCTCCATCCCTGGGGAGGATTTTCGAGGTTTCGGCGGTCCATGCGATCCGTCGTGTGCCTCGTCCGCGCCGCCTGCATAGGTTGTCGCTCAAGGGGAATGTGCTGCCTGCCTGAAGTCTATGTATGAATGCCTACTTGTTCAAAAGTACGAGACGCCAAGACGTTTCGGTCGTGCTGGATAAATTTTCGATTATCATTTGATTTACTGAGGACTGTTCATCTTTTCTTGTGAAACGATCGGGTGATATCGAGGCGTGCCATGAAGTTGTATTCGATCAAGGCCAGAATCATCATTCTGTCGACGGTGTGTTTGTTGGCGATGACGGGAGTTCTTGTCGGCGCCAATGTCTATTCGTCGACGACCAGCAACCGCGCCGTCTCCGGCAGGATCGACAGCCTTCTCGATGCCAGCGCCAAGGAGGGATTGCGCACGCTCGCATCCACCCAGGCCGGGAATATTCGCCAGGAAGTCGACGCCGCCTTCCAGGCCGCGCGCGGCATGGCAAAGTCGATCGAGGTCTTCGCCGCGGCGGGGGCGGATGCGAACCCCAGCCTATCGCGCCGCACCCAGCTGAATGCGATCCTGCTGTCCGTCCTGAAGGACAATCCGCTCTTCAACGGCACCTATTCGGCGATCGAACCGAACGCCATCGACGGCCAGGACGCGGCGCATGTCGGGCGCGCCGATGTCGGCTCCGACAAGACCGGCCGGGCTCTGCCCTACTGGACTCGCGACAGCGAAGGCAACATCGCGGTCCAGCCGCTCGTCGAGTATGACAGCGCGGCCCAGCACCCGAACGGCCTCGTCAAGGGCGGCTGGTATATCGGGCCGCACGATACCGGCAAGGAGAGCGTGCTCGCGCCGCTGCCCTATATCGTCCAGGGCAAGTCCGTGTACCTCGCCACCATGTCCGTCCCGATCGTCATCGGTGGTCGTTTCGCGGGCGTCGCAGGCGCGGACTTCAACCTGGCCTTCGTGCAGAAGCTCGCCGAATCGGTCAACGGGCACACCTATGACGGCAAGGGATCGGTGACCATCGTCACCGAGGACGGGCTCGTGGTCGCCTCCAGCAGCGCCCGGCAGTCGATCGGCGGGGCGGTGTCCACGCTCGGGCAGGATTGGGCCGAGGACATGCCGACCATCCGGCAGGCCAAGGAAAGCGTGAAGTACCAGGCCGCCACCGACACGCTGCGTGTCTTCTCGCCGATCACCCTCGGCCGCACCGGCAAGAGCTGGGCGGTGGTCTTCTCGGTGCCGCGCAGTGTCGTGATGGCCGAAGCGAACGCGCTCGGCCGCTCGATGTCCGAACGTCTCGCCTCCGATACCTGGATCTCGATCATGGTCGGGCTGGCCGTGATCGCCGCCGCCGTCACCGCCATGGGCTTCGTCGCCGGCGGCATCGCCAAGCCGATCAAGAAGCTCACCACCACCCTGCAGGCGATGGCCCAGGGCGTCGCGGTCGCCGAGATCGAGGGCGCGCGCCGCAAGGACGAGATCGGCGACATCGCCCGGGCGGTGGACGCCATTCGCCAACTGGCGCTGCGTTCGGCAGAGCAGAAGGCGCGCGACGACGAGGCGGCGCGAATCCGCCAGGAGGAAGCCCGCAAGGCGATGACGCAGCGCATCGCCGAAACCTTCGAGACCAAGATGGGCGGCCTGGTCGGGCGCGTCGGCGCGGGAACCGATCAGCTGCGCCAGTCCGCCGACGAGATGGCCACGCTCGCACAGCAATCGGCCCGCCAGACCGAAACGGCGCGCGCCGGGGCCACCGATGCCAGCCAGAGCGTGCAGGTGGTCGCGGCGGCCTCGGAGGAACTCTTTGCCTCGATCCGCGAGATCAACGCCCTGATCCAGCGCTCCGGACAAATCTCGACCGATGCCGACCGGCACGCCGGCGCCACGCAAGGCATCGTCGGATCCCTCTCGGAGACGGCCAACAAGATCGGGTCGGTGATCGACATCATCCGCTCGATCGCCTCGCAGACCAATCTCCTGGCCCTCAACGCCACGATCGAGGCGGCCCGCGCCGGCGAGGCGGGGCGGGGCTTCGCGGTCGTCGCCAGCGAGGTCAAGGCGCTCGCCAACCAGACCGCCCAGGCGACCGACGAGATCAGCGCCCAGATCGCCGCCATGCGCAGTTCGGCCGAAGACGCGGTCGAGGCGATCACGTCGATCCGTGCCGTCGTCGGCGACATCCGCGAGGCGGTGACGGCGGTGGCCGGTGCGGTCGAGCAGCAGAGCACCGCAACGAGCGAAATCTCCCGGTCTGCGCAGGGCGCGGCCCAGGGCACCCATACGGTGTCGGACAACGTCTCCCTGGTCCAGGGGGCCATCACCCGGACCGATGGGGCAGCGCGCCAGGTTGCCGACCTGGCCCGCGAGATGTCGTCCCATGCGGCGGAATTGCGGGACGGCGTGCAGGCCTTCGTGGCCGAGCTGCGCGCCGCCTGACCGGACGGAGCCCGGATCGGCCGTCTCATACCAACGGCCCAGGATGCTGACGCATCGGGCCGTTGAGGTAACGCGAATTTCTCATTTGCGTCAGAGGCATGAGAAATTCGCGTATCGAATACCGACGATCATTCCATGACCGTCGGTATCAGAGGCCGATCCGGGCGAAATGCCCCGGCCAGTCCGGCGCCCGGTAGCCGGCCATGCGGGTCTTCTGCGCGGTGCGCCGGTCCGACGGGTCGGCGGCATAGTCCAGCACGGCGCGGATCCAGCCGGGACCGTCGAGCGGATCGAGGAATTCCGGGACGGTGCCGGCGATCTCGCGGTGGGCCGGAATGTCGGAGGCGATCACCGGCACGCCGGCGGCGAGCGCCTCGGCGACCGGCAGGCCGAACCCCTCGGTGAAGGACGGCATCAGCAGCGCGCGCGCGCCGGCCATCAGGCGGGCGAGCAGGCGGTCGTCGACCGGTCCGGTTTCCAGCACGCAGTCTTCGAGCGGCGGCGAGCGCTCCAGCATGTCGGCCACCGCCTCGATTTCCCAGCCGCGCCGGCCGATCACGACGAGGCACGGGGCGGCGGCGCCGAGCGTCTCCGCCAGGCGCCGCCAGATGTTCAGCAGCAGCAGGTGGTTCTTGCGCGCCTCGATGGTGCCGACCGTGACGAAATAGGGGCGTGCCGCCGGGAACGGCGCCGCGTCGGCCGGCGGCGGCCGGTCGACGCCGAGCGGGGCCACCGACACCGGCAGGTCCGCCCGGCCGCATGCGGCCGCGAAGGCCTGCAGGCGCTCGGCCGTGAAGGCGGAATTGACCAGCACGCGGTCGGCATGGGCGGCGACGTTGCGCATGCGGGCGCGATGCTTGGCGTCGTCGCCCGGCCGGCAATATTCCGGATGGTCGATCGGGATCAGGTCGTGGACGAAGACCACCTTCGCGACCGCGGGGCCGAGCGCGGCAAAGAGGGCGGGCTTCTCCAGATGGTGGTGCGAGACGTTGAGATAGGTGCCGCCCGGCGCCGCCGGCTGGAATTTCGGGCGGGGCTTGAAGCCGTCGCGCGTCAGGGTGCGGTCGGCGAGCCCGCCGGCCGTGCCGATGGCCTGCCGGACGAGGCGGCCGAAGGGCGAGGGCGGCGTCGGCGGCCGATAGCGCGCGACCGTCTCGCCGTCGAGGAAGCCGGCGACCCGCGCTTCGACGCCGGGATCGGCCGCGGCACCGCCGCCGGCCCAGTGCCGGGCGAGGCGCTGCAGATAGGCGGCCAGCGCGGCGGGATCGACGGTGCGCAGGGCGCCGCCGAGCCAGGCGACCGGCCGCAGGTCGGCACCGGCCTCCAGGAGATGGCGCGCATAGGCGAGATCGACCCGGTCGATCCCGGTCGGGCTGGACCGCACCCCGCGCGCGATCAGGCGCGAGGCGTCGAAATGGATCGGGCCGTCGAAGAGGGGCCCGGACGGACGGCTCATGGGCGGCCCGTCAGGAAGCCGGGCTCGCGGCCGAGGACCTTCGGGTCGATATCGCCGATCACGCTGCGGTCCTTGCCGGGATAGTCGAACAGGCCGAGCAGGTGCCGCAGGGCGTTCAGCCGCAGCCGCTTCTTGTCGTTGCCGAGCAGCAGCGTCCAAGGTGCGTGGTCGGTATGGGTCGTCTCCAGCATGCGATCGCGCGCCCGGGTATAGTCCGCATATTTCTCGATAGCGGCATAGTCGATCGGCGAGACCTTCCAAACTTTCAGCGGATTGTGCCGGCGCTCGTGGAAGCGCTTCAATTGCATCTCGTAGCCGACGTCGATGAAGAATTTGACGAGGTGCAGGCCTTCGTCGATCAGCATGTCCTCGAAGCGGGGGGCCTCCTTGAGGAACTGCTCGGTCTGCTCGGGCGTGCAGAAATTCATCACGCGTTCGACGCCGGCCCGGTTGTACCAGGAGCGATCGAACATCACGATCTCGCCGCGCGTCGGCATGTGCACCGCATAGCGCTGGAAATACCACTGCCCGGCCTCGGTCTCGGTCGGCTTGGGCAGGGCGACGACGCGGGTGCGGCGCGGGCTCATGTATTCCCGGAAGGCGCCGATCGTGCCGCCCTTGCCGGCGGCGTCGCGGCCTTCGAACACGATCACGATCCGCTCGCCGGCGGCGATGGTCCATTGCTGCAGCTTGACGAGCTCGATCTGCAGCGCCTCGATCGCGGTTTCGTAGTCGCCGTCCGGCATCGTCTTGTCGTAGGGGTAGCCGCCGGACCCGAGCGCCTTTTCGGAAACCGCCTTCGGCAGGATGGGATCGTCCAGCACGAAGGGCTTGCCGTTCTTGGCCGGTTTGCCGTTTCCGTTCGCCTTGGGCGCCGTCGCCGTGTCGGCCGCCGGGGGCGGAGCGGCCGGTGCGGCCACGGCCGCCGCCGGACCCTCGGAGGTTTCGGCGCCCTTCTTACGCTTGTCGCCTTTCTTGTCCTTCTTGTCCGTGCGGTCCTTGGCCATGCGCGATTCCCCGGTGTGATCCTTCGGGTTCATGCTACCAGTCGCGCGCCAGGATCGGAACGCGGGACCGGACAGCAACGATATGGAGCGGGAGCAGAAGGCAATGGCGCGGATGGAGGCGATCCGTCGGCGCATCGGTCAGATGCAGGGCCTGGCCGCGGCGCTCGTGATCGTCTTTGCCTTTCTGGCCGGCGCCTTCGCCGTGCCCGCATGGGCCGCCGCGCTGGCCGGCGGGGCGATCTTCCTGGCGGCCTACGCGACCGGCGACCGCGAGCCCGAACGCCGGCTGGGGGCCCGGCTCGGCCCCCGGCGCGACCGACGCGCCGTCGCCTGGCCGGATTCCGGCATGAAGGTGATCGCCGAGGGGTTGAATGATCCCTGCATCATCACCGACGGCAGCGGCATCGTCCGCTACGTCAACCAGGTCGCGGCAGCCCGGTTCGGGCCGATCCAGCCGGGCGACCCCCTGTCGTTCAAGCTGCGCGTCACCGCCCTGCACGATGCGCTCGATCGCGTCGTGTCGCTCGATCAGCCCGAGACGATCGGCTGGGCGGAGAAGATTCCGACCGAACGCTGGTTCGAGGCGCAGCTGGCGCCGATCCATTTCCCGCCCGATCCGAACGGCTCCGACCGCAAGCCAGATTTCGTCCTGGTTGTGATCGAGGACCAGACCGAGCAGCGCCGTTCCGAGCGCATGCGGGCCGATTTCGTCGCCAATGCCAGCCACGAATTGCGCACCCCGCTCGCCGCCCTGTCGGGCTTCATCGAGACCCTGCAGGGCCCGGCGCGCGAGGATCCGGTCGCACGCGAGCGCTTCCTCGGCATCATGGGCGCGCAGGCGGGCCGCATGAAACGCCTGATCGACGATCTCCTGTCGCTGTCGCGCATCGAGATGAAGGCCCATGTCCTGCCCGATACGATCGTCGATCTCGCCGAACTGGCCGGCCAGACCGTCGACATGCTCGCCCCGCTCGCCGCGGAGACCGGCGTGACCGTCCGCTTCGAGCGGCCGTCCGCCGAGATGCCGGTTCTGGGCGACCGGGACGAACTGATCCAGGTGCTGTCCAATCTGATCGAGAACGCGATCAAATACGGCGCATCCGGCAAGAGCGTCGAGGTCGCGGCACGGACCGACGGCGACGGCTACCTGGTCGCCGTCACCGATCACGGGCCGGGCATCGCCGAGGAACACCTGCCGCGCCTGACCGAGCGCTTCTATCGCGCGGACATCCAGTCGAGCCGCGAGAAACAGGGCACCGGCCTCGGCCTCGCCATCGTCAAGCATATCCTGACCCGTCACCGGGGCCGCCTCGGCGTGAGCAGCCGGATCGGGCAGGGGTCGGTCTTCACCATTCGCATGCCGTCTGCACGATCCGTGTCATTGAAACCGTGATATCAATAATTTCAATGACTTGAGTTGTCATAAATACTTCGCGCCAATTTCATAGAAGGGTTGCGTCGGAGCCCTAGCGTGGCTTCGTCGGGAGAGGGTGGCCGGCAGGAAGCCAACCCTCGATGAAGGGCGGATCGTCCGCCCGCCCGAGTCCCTGCTCTGGCAAGGAGTTTTGCCCCGTGAAGATCAACAGTGTCCTGGGCGCCGTGGCCGCTTTCGGTCTGGCCGCTTCCGCGCTTGCCGGCACCGCTCTGGCGCAGAGCCGCGAGCAGATCCGTTTCGTCGGTTCCTCGACCGTCTATCCGTTCACCACGGCCGTTGCCGAGCAGTTCGGCAAGGGCGGCAAGTTCAAGACCCCGGTGGTCGAATCGACCGGCACCGGCGGCGGTCTCAAGCTGTTCTGCGCCGGCGTCGGCGTGGCCCATCCGGATGGTGCCAACGCGTCGCGCCGCATCAAGGCCTCCGAGTTCGATGACTGCCAGAAGAACGGCGTCAAGGACATCGTCGAGCTGAAGGTCGGCTTCGACGGCATCGTCGTCGCCAATTCGAAGAAGGGTCCGGATCTCAGCATCAACCAGACCCAGCTGTTCCTGGCGCTCGCCAAGCAGGTTCCGGGTCCGGACGGCAAGCTGATCGCCAATCCCTACAAGAGCTGGAACCAGATCGACGCCTCGCTGCCCAACGAGCCGATCGAAGTGCTCGGCCCGCCGCCCACCTCCGGCACCCGCGACGCGTTCCTGGAACTGGTCATGGAGCCGGGTGCGCTCAAGGTTCCGGCGCTGGCCGAGCTGCGCAAGGCCGACAGCAAGGCTTTCGACGTGGTGTGGAAGTCGCTGCGCGAAGACGGCGGCTATATCGACGCCGGCGAGAACGACAACCTGATCGTCCAGAAGCTCGAGTCCAACCCGAAGGCCTTCGGCATCTTCGGCTACTCGTTCCTCGAAGAGAACACCGCGAAGATCAAGGGCGCCACGGTGGCCGGCCAGCAGCCGACCTTCGAGCTGATCGCTTCGGGCAAGTATCCGGTCTCCCGTCCGCTCTTCGTCTACCTGAAGAAGCAGCATGTCGGCGTGATCCCGGGCCTGAAGGAATTCGCGGCCGAGTACACCTCCGACAAGGCGATGGGCGAGGACGGCTATCTGGCCGACAAGGGCCTGATCCCGCTGCCGAAGGACCAGCGCGCGACGGCCGGGAAGGTCGCCGCCGAGATGAGCGTGATCGGCAAGGAAGGCCTCTGATCCGCACAGTCCCGACCCGGCAGTCCTGATCGACTGCCGGGTCGCTTCTTTTCCAGGACGTCCGCCCGATCCCATTTCCGCCGCCGGTGCGGGTCCGCTTCCGGACGAGACCGGCAACCGGGGGGTTCATGAGTACCGTCTATCTTGCCATTCTGGCCGCCGCCGCGCTGGTCGCCTTCCTGGCCGGGCGCGGCCGGGTCGTGGCCATGCAGGTGGCCGGCGGGCCGAAGTTCCACTCGCTGCCCGGCTATCATGGCTGGTGGGTCGCGATCGCAGTCGCCGCGCCGATGATCGGCCTCTTCGCGCTCTGGTCGCCGCTGGCGCCGATCGCGATCGAGCATTCCGTTCTGGCGTCCCTTCCGCCGTCCCTGCAGCCGGCCGACGACCTCGCGCGTGCCACCCTGCTGCGCGAGATCCACAACGTTGCCGCCGGCAGCTTCGCGGGCGAGCCGCGGCCCGAGATCGCCGCCGCCGCCGGCCATCTGACGACCTGGACGACCCTGGCCGACTGGAGCCGGCTGATCGTCGGCCTCCTGCTCGGCGCGCTCGGCGCGCGCTATGCGCTGCAGCAGATTCAGCCCGGCTTCCGGTCCCGGACCCTGGTCGAGCGGGTCGTCCTGTGGATCATGATCGGCTGCTCGACCGTGGCGATCCTGACCACGGTCGGCATCGTCTCGTCGGTCCTGTTCGAATCCCTGCGCTTCTTCGCCCGCTATTCCTGGTTCGACTTCCTGTTCGGCCTGCAATGGTCGCCGCAGACCGCGATCCGGGCCGATCAGGTCGGCCAGTCCGGCGCTTTCGGGGCGGTGCCGCTCTTCGCCGGCACGGCGCTGATCATGCTCATCGCCATGTGCGTGGCGGTCCCGATCGGGCTGTTCTCGGCCATCTACATGGCCGAATACGCCTCGCCGCGGGTGCGTGCCGTGGCCAAGCCGGTGCTCGAGGTGCTGGCCGGCGTTCCGACCGTGGTCTACGGCTTCTTCGCCGCCCTGACCATGGCGCCGCTGATCCGCGAGGCCGGGCATGCCGTCGGCCTCCAGGTCGCCTCCGAATCCGCGCTCGCCGCCGGTCTGGTGATGGGCGTGATGATCATCCCCTTCGTGTCGTCGCTGTCCGACGACATCATCAACGCGGTGCCGCAGGCCCTGCGCGACGGCTCCTATGCGATGGGCGCGACCAAGTCGGAAACCATCCGCAAGGTCGTGCTGCCGGCGGCGCTGCCGGGCATCGTTTCGGCGGTCATGCTGGCGGTCAGCCGCGCCGTCGGCGAGACCATGATCGTGGTCATGGCCGCGGGCCTCTCCGCCAACCTGACCTTCAATCCGCTCGAAGCCGTGACCACCGTCACGGTGCAGATCAAGACGCTGCTGGTCGGCGACCAGGAATTCGACAGTGCCAAGACGCTGTCGGCCTTCGCGCTCGGCTTCGTCCTCTTCTTCTTCACGCTGGCGCTGAACGTCATCGCGCTCCGGGTCGTCCAGAAGTACAGGGAACAGTATGACTGACGTTCTCGCCAATTCGGCCGGCTCGCGCGTGATCGATGTCACGTCCGATGCCGCCCGCGCCCGCATCAAGGCGCGGTATCGTGCGGAAGGCCGCTTCCGTGCCTACGGACTCGTCGCCGTCGGCTTCGCCGCCCTGTTCCTGGTCTTCCTGCTCACCGACATCGTCCTCAAGGCCTTGCCGGCCTTCACCAGCTACAACCTGGTGCTCGATGTGCCGGTGACGGCCGAGACGATCGATCCGAAGGGCACCCGCGATCCGGCCGAATTCGGCCAGTCGGGCGACTTCACCAAGGCGGTGCGCGATGCCCTGTCGCTGGTCGTGCCGAGCATGTCGGACCGCAATGCGCGCCGCCTTCTGAACGGCGCGATCTCCTCCGGCGGCTCCGACGAACTGCGCCGGCGCGTCATGGCCGATCCCAGCCTGATCGGCAAGACCGTCTCGGTTCCGGTCCTGGTGACCGACGAGGCCGACCTCTACTACAAGGGGCTGGTCACGTCGAAGACGGCCCATTCGGGCGCCGGCATCGCCACGCCGTCGGCCACCACCGGCGCCGTGACCATCTTCTCCACGTCCAATGCCTTCGCGGAGGACGTGCAGATCCTGAAGCAGACATTGCGCCGGATGGGCGACGAGGCGCTGCGCGATGCCGGGCGGGCCAGCCTCGCCCTGAAATCCTCGGAAGCCGACCGGCGTCATGCGATCGAGCAGGCCGCGGCCGCCAAGGCGAGCGGCGATGCCGGGCGCATCGCCACCACCGAGGGGCAGCTGGCCAAGATCGAGGCCGACGTAGCCACGCTCGGCCGCCGCGTTGCCGAACTGACGGCCACCGGCAACGGCCTGATCAAGCGCTTCGAGCAGACCGGCGCGCTGGAGACGCTGGACACCTCGATGCCCTCGCTGCTGATCGGCATCAACGGCGGCATGGTCCGGGTCAACCGGATCGGCAACGATCGGATCGAAGGCGAGGTGCTGGTGCCGCTCGCCTCCACCGCCGATGCTGCGGCCGGCACCTGGACGCGCGAGATTCTGGCCACCCCGGAATCGAACCGCAAGCTTCAGGACAAGCAGGTCGCGGTGCTCGAAGTGCTGCGCGACAAGGGCGTGGTGCAGAGCAGCTTCAACACCCGCTTCTTCACCGGCGGCGACAGCCGCGAGCCCGAACTGGCCGGCATTCTCGGTGCCCTGGTCGGCTCGGCGCTGACCATGCTGGTAACCCTGGTCATCTGCCTGCCGCTCGGCGTCGGCGCGGCCGTCTATCTCGAGGAATTCGCGCCGAAGAACAAGATGACGGAGATCATCGAGGTCAACATCAACAACCTCGCCGCGGTCCCGTCGATCGTGTTCGGCCTGCTCGGCCTGGCGGTGTTCCTGAATGCCTTCGCGCTGCCGCGTTCGGCGCCGCTGGTCGGCGGCCTGGTTCTCGCCCTCCTGGTCCTGCCGACCATCATCATCGCCAGCCGTGCGGCCCTGAAGGCCGTGCCGCCGTCGATCCGCGAAGCCGCTCTCGGGGTCGGCGCCTCGAAGCAGCAGGCCGTGTTCCACCACGTGCTGCCGCTGGCCATGCCGGGCATCATGACGGGCACGATCATCGGCATGGCGCATGCCCTGGGCGAAACCGCGCCGCTCTTGATGATCGGCATGATCGCCTTCATCGTCGACGTGCCGACCAGCGTGGTCGAGGCCGCCACCGTCCTGCCGGTTCAGGTCTTCCTCTGGGCCGACCTGCCCGAAATCGCCTTCCAGGCAAAGACTGCCGCCGCCATCCTGGTCCTGCTCGGCTTCCTGTTCGTGATGAACGGCCTGGCGATCGTGGTGCGCAAGAGGTTCGAACGCCGCTGGTGAGTGACCGCCCGCAAACGGCACTGCCGACCGGAGACTGAAGTGATGGACATCATGGCCGACAACGTGACGAGTGCGACGATCGAGCGAAAGCCGAAGGTCGTGGCCCGCGACGTCAATGTCTACTACGGCGAGAAGCACGCCCTGAAAGGCGTCTCGATCGACATCCCCGAAAAGAGCGTGACGGCCTTCATCGGACCGTCGGGCTGCGGCAAGTCGACCTTTCTGCGCTGCATCAACCGCATGAACGATACCATCTCGACGGCCCGCATCGAGGGCAAGATCGAGATCGACGGCAAGGACATCTACGATCCCGCGCTCGACGTGGTCCAGTTGCGCGCCCGCGTCGGCATGGTGTTCCAGAAGCCGAACCCGTTCCCGAAGTCGATCTACGAGAATGTCGTCTACGGACCGCGCATCCACGGCATCGCCCGGTCTAAGTCGGACCTCGACGAGATCGTGGTGTCCAGCCTGCAGAAGGCCGGGCTCTACGAAGAGGTCAAGGATCGTCTCGACGATTCCGGCACCAGCCTCTCCGGCGGCCAGCAGCAGCGCCTGTGCATCGCCCGGGCGATCGCGGTCGGCCCCGAAGTGATCCTGATGGACGAGCCCTGCTCGGCGCTCGACCCGATCGCCACCGCGCGCATCGAGGAACTGATCGACGAGCTGCGCTCGAACTTCACGATCATCATCGTGACCCACTCGATGCAGCAGGCCGCGCGCGTCTCGCAGAAGACCGCCTTCTTCCATCTCGGCGTGCTGGTCGAGGAAGGCCCGACCGACCAGATCTTCACCAAGCCGCGCGACAAGCGCACCCAAGATTACATCACCGGCCGGTTCGGCTGAGACCATTCGAGGATCTGCCCCCATGGCCGAACATACCGTTCGCTCCTACGACCAGGAATTGAAGATGCTGGCCGGCAAGATCGCCGAGATGGGCGGCCTTGCCGAAGGGCTGGTCGCCGACAGCGTCACCGCCCTGGTCCGCATGGACACCGCCCTCGCCCAGAAGGTCATCCTGACCGATGTGCGGCTCGACCGGCTGCAGCGCGAGGTCGAGGAGAAGGCGATCCTGATCATCGCCAAGCGCCAGCCGATGGCGATGGACCTGCGCGAGATCGTGGCCGCCCTGCGCATTTCGAACGACCTGGAACGGGTCGGCGACATGGCCAAGAATATCGGCAAGCGCGTCATCGCCATCAACACCAACTTCGGCGCCAAGAAGCTGGTCATCGGCGTCGAGCACCTGGCCGACATCGCGCTCGAGCAGTTGAAGGACGTGCTCGACGCCTTCACGGCGCGAGACGACGAGCGGGCCCTGCAGGTGCGCAAGCGCGACGACGAGATCGATGCGCTCTACACGTCGCTGTTCCGCGAACTCCTCACCTACATGATGGAGGATCCGCGCAACATCACCATCTGCACGCATCTTCTGTTCTGCGCCAAGAATATCGAGCGGATCGGCGATCACGCGACCAATATCGCCGAAACCGTCCACTATGTGGTCACCGGCGAACAGCTGATCGAGGACCGTCCGAAGGGCGACACCTCGCATCTGGTCAGCGTCGAACCGGCCGACTGACGGTCCAGGCGCGCCGGGATGGCGGACGGCCTCAGGCGGCCCGTCATCCCGGCGACCCGACAGCCCGGCGGCGGGTTCCGGAAGCGAGGCTGCCGGCGCGCGGCCGGACCCACCGGCCGCCGCGTGTTCGGCCGCGCCGGGCCGCGCGCGGAACGCCATGGGCGCGCGCCGGTCGAACGGCGGGCGGTCGGACGCGGACGGGTCGGCAGGAGCGCCGCATTTCTTTGGAGAGACTTGCGGCGTCCGAGCGGTCTGGCAGACCGCGGCGCAGCCGGCCTCGAACGGCATCCGCGGATGCCGTCTTGACAATTCTTGACTGCGCAAGGCCGCAAAGGACCGATGCTGCTCGCTCGGGGGCCGCCTTGCCTTGGGAGACCCTTTCGCATGGCCCGCGTTCTGATCGTCGAGGACGAAGAACCCCTGAGCATGCTGCTGCGCTACAATCTCGAAGCCGAAGGCTATTCGGTCGAGACCTGCGCGCGGGGTGATGAGGCCGATACCCGCCTGAAGGAGACGACGCCGGACCTGCTCCTGCTCGACTGGATGCTGCCGGGCCTGTCCGGGATCGAACTGTGCCGCCGCCTGCGCAATCGGCCGGAGACCGAGCGGCTGCCGATCATCATGCTGACGGCGCGCGGCGAGGAATCCGAACGGGTGCGCGGTCTCGCGACCGGGGCCGACGACTATGTCGTGAAACCCTTCTCGGTGCCGGAACTGATGGCGCGCGTCCGCGCGATGCTGCGCCGTTCCAAGCCGGAACTGATCTCGACCCTGCTCAAGGCCGGCGATCTGGAGCTCGACAAGGAGACCCACCGCGTCCGCCGCGGCGGTCGCGAGATCCATCTCGGCCCGACCGAGTTCCGCCTGCTCGAATTCCTGATGTCGTCGCCCGGCCGCGTCTTCTCGCGCGAGCAACTGCTCGACGGCGTCTGGGGCCGGGACGTCTATGTCGACGAGCGCACCGTCGACGTCCATGTCGGCCGCCTGCGCAAGGCCATCAATCGCGGCCGCGAGAAGGACCCGATCCGCACCGTCCGCGGCGCCGGCTACGCCTTCGACGACCAGTTCACCGCCGCGGCGTAGGAACTGTCAGCAAATGGCCGCGGGCATAGGCGGACGGCCGCGATATGTGCGAATCCGTGGCCGCTGCCGACGGTCTTGTCAAAGCGGCTGGCGGGACGGCGCCCCTTTTTCAGCCTGTTGAAGCATCCCTCGATCTGGTTCCCCCGCACGTAGATGCCGTCGTCGATCCCAGACGAGCAGCCTCCGCTCCGGCGCTTGGAACCGGATGGTATGTACCTGGCGGGCGATAGGGCTGGTGATGTCCGGGATCAGTCTCCGGGGGAATTCGTCCATGAAAATGATCCGGTCGAGACAGACTTCCGGGAAGGACCGGCAGAATCCGTCAAGGAGCGCCAAGCTGGGTTGCCTCGCTGGTCCAGGTTCCCACGGCGCGGTTCGAATGCAGAAGCGGACGCCAATCTTGGCGAATTCTTTGCCGGCTTACAAATACATGGATCAGGGTGCGACCGGCCAGCCGCAGCAGTCAATCCGCGGATTTTTAACCGGCCACGCGGGGATCTTCGAACGAAAAAGGGGGGCGCCTTCCGCTTTCGGGAACGGAATGGCCTTGTGAGCCTGAACTTGCCGTCCGCCAGCACTGTAATAAAGGTCCTCTGCGACGCGCCCTCCCGGGGGAATGGCGGAATGGCCGGCACGGATTGAACCGAGGGGCATCGGCAGGCGCGATCATGCGCTCGCCAGTTCTCGCCATCGGCTCGGCGCCATGCCACTCCAGCGCTCGAATGCCCTTGAGAAATGGGCGGGGTCGCCATAGCCGAGCCGGGCGGCGATTTCTGTAATCGTGCACTCGGTCCCCCGCAGCAGCGCGATGGCGCGGCGTTGGCGTGTGTCGCGCAGCAGGTCCGCGAAGCTTAGCCCGAGGCCGCTGAGTTGTCGTTGCAGCGTCCGCCGCGACAGGCCGACCTTGCGCACCACGTCGCCGAGGTTGATGCTCCCCCCGAGCAGGCCGAGCTCGATCAGGACGCCGATCTGGCCGGCGAGGTCGTGCGGGGCCGGAATGTCGAAGATGCGCGCCAATTCCTCTGCGCCGAGCCCGGCCGATGCGCCAAGCTTCGGATTGACCGCCATCAGCAGCTGCTCGCCAAACACGATCGCGCCCGGCGCGTCGCCGGTCACCGTTTCCGTGCCCATCTGCTCGCCGACGCCGAATCTCGGACCCGAGGGCAGGCCGCCGATCAACACCCGGCTGGGAAGCCAGCGCGGCCCGGCGAAATGCCGCGCGACGGCAATCATATACCAGAGCGCCAGCATCTCGTTCTGCGGCCGGCCCTCGGTGGCCGCATCCGCAGGCTCATAGGACCAGTACACCTCGCTGCCGACCCGGCGCATCGTCAACGCGGTCGCGCTTTGCAGCATGTGCGGCAGGCTCAGTCGCGCCCGATCCATCGCCTCCAGCAAGGTCGGCGCCTGTGTGACCCAGCGCCCGTAGATGCCGAGGCCGGCGATAGTGGTCTGCCGCCCGAGCCGCGCACCGAAAGCATGGTCGCCGAGTTCGCGTGCCGCCTGGGCGAGCAGGCCGAAGTGATCGCGCAACGGCAGCAGGGTGTCCGGCGCGCCGAGGAGGGCGAGCGGGAGTTCGGCCCGGCGGAAGACGCGCGTGATCGACCCGCCGCTCGCGGCCACCACGTCCGCGATCGGCCCGAGTGTACTTGCGCGGGTGTAGGCGGTCGGTCGCATCTGCCCTCGCGCGCCAAAAGGCGGTCGATTTCGGCACGTTACGGCAAGCGGACGCTGCGCAGCAATCCTAGCATCGATCCCGTGGTCCACGAAGTCCACCGAGGATGCGGCCGGCGCGGGACCCGGGAAGGGAAAACCCATGTGCCTCAATTGCATGAACGGATCATTCTGGTCGTGGCCGATCGACGCTGCAGGATTGTCACGGCGCGGACTTCTGCGGGCCGGGGCCCTGGGCGTCGCACTGCCTCTATTTGCCGCCACCGTGGGACGGGCGTCGGAGACGCCCGCGTCGGCAGTGGGCGACTTCGCCGCTGCGGTCGAGGACCTCGTGGCGCGCGCGCACTCATCGGAACTGGCGGCCCACCGGGTCTTCGCGATCGATGGGCGCGACCTGCCGTGGATGGATCTTGGCTTTACGGCGCACAAGGGCCAGCAGGTCACCTTCCTGGTCACAGGCCGGCTCTGGGTGGCCCGGCCGTTCGACCTCTGGTTTCCGGCCGGCCTCGTCTTCCATGCCCGCAGTCGCGGACGCGCGCCCATCCACAGCCCCGGCCTCGACACGGGGACCATGACCGCCATGTATGACGGCCCGGTCGAGGTCGCGCGCTCTGCGGGCGAGTTCGCGGACGACTCGGGCCGGCTCTGGACGCCCGAGGCGGCGTATCGTGGGCAAGAGGTCCGAATTGACGGAGTGGCCCTGGTATGGAATGGCGACGCGATCGCCGGGCTTGAAAGCCTGTTGCGCCACGGCGATGTCGGGGGCCTCGTTGCCGCAGAGATCGCGCGCCTGAAGCGGGGCCGGAGGCTGCCCGACGGGTGGCAGGATCGCCTCGGCTTCGGCGCCGGCGCCGAGAGCTTCGAGCGGACAGCCGAGGGCGAGATCGCCTGCGACTGCACTGGCCGTGCCTCGATCATCGAACGTCCGCTTTCCGCCGCCTTCGCGGCTCACCCAAAGCTCTCCTGGCGCTGGCGGATGGACGTGCTGCCGTCGGCGGTGGCGGAGGATCAGGCGCCGTTTCACGACTACCTGTCGATCGGCGTGAAGTTCGAAGACGGCCAGGATCTGACCTATCTCTGGAGCGCCGCGCTGCCGGCCGGCAAGGTGTTCCGCTGCCCGCTTCCCGGCTGGAGTGCGATCGAGACGCATATGGTGCTCGAAACCGGCACCGGGGCCGCGGGGTGGCGATCCTTTGAGCGCGACCTCGCTGCCGACTATGCCGAACATATTGGCGGTACGGCTCGCGGGATCAGCCATGTCTGGCTCCTGGCCATCACACCGTTCCAGCGCCGCCGCGGTGCCTGCCGCTATGCCGACATCCGACTTGTGACGACGGACGGAACGGACGTGCGGCTCTAGCAAGCTGTCCGAGACATCGGGGCGCCGCTCGGCCCCGTCGGGAGCCATGCTTCCTTCCGGCGAGGGAGGCGGGGCGGGGATTGGCCGAAGAGACGGGAGTGCTGTTCGGCTGTGCGGAACTTGAGGCCCGGGGGCGTCGCGATCCTCCGCCGAGGATGATCCCGCAGCTCGCGAACGGTGCGCCGCCGGATCTGCAGGCGGGCTTCTCCGCGGGGTAGGCCGGTATCCATCAAGGCCGTGATGTCTCGGGGTCCCTCATGCAGAGCCGATCCCGCATCGGCTGGCCGCGACGATATCCCTGTCGTGCGAAGGCGCCTTCCGGGTGCCTGGAAAAAGCGGCCGCCTTCGCAGGAAGGCGGCCGCAAGGCGCGCAGTCTGGGAGGGAGTACGCAGCACAGGCGGTGTGCGGCCGGGCCCTTCGGGTCCCCGGCCGCCGATCGGGAACTCACGCGGCGCCGGCGATCCGGCGGTCGGTCCGGCGGCGGTCGGCGACCGGCTGATAGGCCATCCGGGCATGGTAGCCGCAATAGGGAATGCCGGCTTCGGAGCGGCGGGCGCAGAAGTGGAAGCCGTCGCTGCCCGGATCGCCGACCGGCCATTTGCAGGTCTGCTCGGTCAGCTGCAGGATCGAGGCGTTGTTGATCAGGGGCGCGTCGGACAGGGAATAGACCTTCGGCTGGGTGGACGGCTGCGGCCGGGCTGCCGGCACGATGTCGGCTTTCAGGGCGGTGGCTCCGATGGTGATCGGCGTCGGGGCGGTCGGCCGGTGCGGCCGGGGCGGCGGCGCCGCGACGGGCTTCTTCGGACGCTGGGCGGTCTGCGGGGCGGGTGCCTTGGCGCGACCCGACAGGCCGAGACGGTGAACCTTGCCGATCACCGCATTGCGGGTGACGCCGCCCAGTTCCGCCGCGATCTGGCTGGCGCTCAGACCGTCGGACCAGAGCTTCTTGAGAAGTTCGACCCGTTCGTCTGTCCAGGAAATCATCGTCGCTCCTCGTTCTTTCTGTTTTCGGACGTCAGAATCCGGCACCATCCGGGCGCAAACCCGCCGATGGTCGACTTGACGCTTTGACTGGGAACAACTCGCAGACCGCTCGGTCGCCGCACGAGATGTCGTGTTTAATGACCGTTAACCTACACCACCCCTAGACTCTGCATCAACCGGTCCCAGGCAGTGAGTTGGGGATCGTTTGGGCGTTTTCCCCAGGTGAGTCCGAATTGCCACAGATTCTCGGCGGCAAATACGCGTTAGTACCGGGATTTCTCGTGTGAAATCAGAGTTGCCGGCGAATTGACGCTGCTCTGTGACTGCCGAACCTGTCATCTTCAGGTCGTCGGTGCCGCGCCGTTGACAGAACTGCTCGAAAAACCGCATAATTCCCGAATATCCGACGTGCCGCCGAAGAGGCGGCACGTTTCGTTTCAGGCCTTGCCCGGCACTGATGCGCCCTTGCTGCGCAGCCGGTGGCGGGCGGCGAGCGGAGCCGGATGCGACCGTGCCGCAGGACCGAGGGTCGCGGCGCCCCGAATGCTGAAAGGAACATACCATGAGCCAGTCCGCACTCTACGCCACCTTCGCTCGGGCGGACGTGGCGTTCGAGCGAGGCGAGGGCTCGTGGCTCTATACGGCCGACGGCGATGCCTATCTCGACATGATGGGCGGCGTGGCGGTCAACGCGCTCGGCCATGCCCATCCGCGTCTCGTCGCCGCGCTCAAGGCCCAGGCGGAAAAGCTCTGGCATGTCTCCAACGTGTTCCGGATTCCGGAGCAGGAGGCGGTCGCCGAGAAACTCGCCGACCTGACCTTCGCCGACCGCGTCTTCTTCTGCAATTCGGGCGCCGAGGCGCTCGAATGCGCCATCAAGACGGCCCGGCGCTATCATTTCGTCAACGGCCGCCCGGAACGGGTCCGGATCGTCACCTTCGAAGGAGCCTTCCACGGCCGCACGCTGGCCACCCTCGCGGCCGGCGGCCAGGAGAAGTATCTGGAGGGCTTCGGTCCGAAGGCCGGCGGCTTCGATCAGGTTCCGTTCGGCGATCCTGAGGCGCTCGACGCCATCATCGGGCCGGAAACGGCGGCGATCCTGGTCGAGCCGATCCAGGGCGAGAGCGGCGTGCGCCCGGTCGAGCCGCAGATGCTGCGCCATCTGCGCGAGCTGTGCGACCGGCACGGCCTGCTCCTGGTGTTCGACGAGGTCCAGACCGGCATGGGGCGGACCGGCAAGCTGTTCGCCCACGAATGGGCCGGCGTGACGCCTGACGTGATGGCGGTCGCCAAGGGCATCGGCGGCGGGTTCCCGCTCGGCGCCTGCCTGGCGACCGAGGCGGCGGCGGCCGGCATGACGGCCGGCACGCATGGCTCGACCTTCGGCGGCAACCTGCTCGCCATGGCGGCGGCCGGCACGGTGATCGACGTGGTCGCCGAGCCCGAATTCCTCGAGGCGGTGCGTGCCAAGGGCCTGCGCCTGAAGCAGAAGCTCGCCGGCCTGGTCGATACCCATCCGGAGGTGTTCGAGACCGTGCGTGGCGAGGGGCTGATGATCGGCCTGAAATGCCGCAAGCCGGCCGGCGAGGTCGTCGCGGCCATGCGGGCGCGCAAGCTGCTCTGCGTCGGCGCCGGCGACAACGTGATCCGTTTCCTGCCGCCGCTCACGATCAGCGAGGCAGAGATCGACGAAGCCGTCCATCGGGCCGATGCGGCCGCGACGGACATCGAGGCGGCCAGCCGGAAGGGAGCCGCGGCGTGACGGCGAAGCACCCCAAGCGGGATTTTATCGATCTCACCGATATCGGCGCGGCCGATCTGCGGGTCATCATCGACGAGAGCAAGCGGCTCAAGGCGGAGCGCCGCGGCGCGCGGCGCGGCGAGGGGCCGCTCGCCGGCAAGGTGCTGGCGATGATCTTCGAGCGGCCGTCGACCCGCACCCGCGTCTCCTTCGACGTGGGCATGCGCGAGCTCGGCGGCGAGACGCTGATGCTGACCGGCGAGGAGATGCAGCTCGGTCGCGGCGAGTCCATCGCCGACACCGCGCGCGTCCTGTCGCGCTATGTCGATGCGATCATGATCCGCATCCTCGACCACAATGCGTTGGTCGAACTGGCCAGCAACGCGACCGTGCCGGTCGTCAACGGCCTGACCAAGTTCTCGCATCCCTGCCAGATCATGGCCGATGTGCTGACCTTCGAGGAGCATCGCGGGCCGATCGCCGGGCGCACCGTCGCCTGGACGGGCGACACCAACAACGTGCTCACCTCCTGGATCCATGCGGCCGCGCGCTTCGATTTCAAGCTGCGCGTGGCGACGCCGCCGGAACTGGCGCCGCGCATGGATATCGTCGGCTGGGCGCGCAAGAACGGCGCCAGCGTCCATCTGACCGCCGACCCCTACGAGGCGGTCGAGGGGTCGGATTGCGTGATCACCGACACCTGGGTGTCGATGGGCGACGACGAGAGCGAGCGCCGGCACAATCTCCTGAAGCCCTATCAGGTCGACGGGCGGTTGATGCGCGCGGCCAACAAGGACGCCATCTTCATGCATTGCCTGCCGGCGCATCGCGACGAGGAGGTCACCGAGGAGGTGATCGACGGGCCGCAGTCGGTGGTGTTCGACGAGGCCGAGAACCGCCTCCATGCCCAGAAAGGCATTCTGGCCTGGGTCATGGGTACGGCCGGCGCGTGAACCGAGGCCGCCGGCCGCGGCGGTCCGGTATCGGCGGGGCCGGGCCTCGGCGATCCGCGATGCCGGCGCAAGGCATGGCCGACGCTCCGCGACCGGTGGGCTTCCGATCCGCCGGCAAGCCCCCATATAGGGGCGAATACGGCCCCGGGACGGGATCCGCGTCGGCTTCGACGCCTCCTGTTCCGGCGGCGCCCCCAGGCCGCAGTGTCCCGCTGCCGACCGCCCTTCCGGACCTGTTCGCATGACCGACACAACCTTCGCCAGCCGCCCCCCGCAGGAGGGCGCAGACGACACCGTGCAGCCCTTCGCGGTTTCCGCCCTCGACGTGCGCGGCCGCGTGGTCCGGCTCGGCCCGGCCCTCGACGCGATCCTCGATCGTCATGCCTATCCGAAGCCGGTCTCCCAACTGCTCGGCGAGGCCGTGGCGCTGACCTGCCTGCTCGGCTCGTCGTTGAAGTTCGACGGCCGCTTCATCCTGCAGACCCGCACCGACGGCCCGGTCTCGATGCTGGTCGTCGACTACCAGACGCCCGACCGCATCCGCGCCTGCGCGACCTTCGATCGCGCGGCGGTGGAGACGATGACGGCGGAGGGCCGGGCGAGCACGGTGGCCCTGCTCGGTCGCGGTCATCTGGCCATGACGGTCGACCAGGGCGCGGAGATGAACCGCTACCAGGGTGTCGTCGCGCTCGACGGCGCGACCCTGGAGGAGGTCGCGCATGCCTATTTCGCCCAGTCGGAACAGATCCCGACGCGGGTGCGCCTCGCCGTCGCCGAGATGCTGACGCGCGAGCCGGGCCAGCCGCCGCGGCATGCCTGGCGGGCCGGCGGCATCCTCGTCCAGTTCCTGCCGGAAAGTCAGGATCGCATCCGCCAGCGCGACCTTGCGCCCGGCGATGCGCCCGAGCCCGGCCGTCCGGAGGAGTTCTCCGACGACGACGCCTGGGTCGAGGCGCGCTCGCTGGTCGAGACGGTCGAGGATCTCGAACTGATCGATCCGGCCCTGTCGTCCGAGCGGCTGCTGTTCCGCCTGTTCCACGAGCGCGGCGTGCGCGTGTTCGAGACCCAGACGGTGCAGGACCGCTGCCGCTGCACGCGCGACGCGGTCACCGGCATGCTCGATCAGTTCTCCGCCGAGGAAATCGCCGACATGACCGTCGACGGCGCGATCGTCGTCACCTGCGAGTTCTGCAACACGCGCTACCACTACGACCCGGCGAGCCTGAAGAACTACGCCGGGACCGCGGAGGCGTGACAGCCGGGAGAGCGGTTCGGGCGGATCGAAGACGCCCGGGCCGCCGTTACCCGAAGGCCAGCTTGCCGCCGACGATGGTCAGCACGCCGGCGAGCAGGCCGCGCAGGAGGGCTTCCGGCATGCGCGGCGCGAAGTGGCTGCCGATCAGGATGCCGGGGATCGAGCCGAGCAGCAGCGAGACCAGCATGGCCCAGTCGACCGAGCCCATGGCCCAATGGCCGAGGCCGGCGGCGAGCGTCAGCGGCACCGCATGGGCGATGTCCGAGCCGACGATGCGGGCGATCGGCAGCAGCGGGTAGAGCAGCATCAGGGCCGTGATGCCGAGGGCGCCGGCGCCGACCGACGACAGCGTCACGATGGCGCCGAGCACGAGGCCGGTGAAGACGGTCAGGATCGCGGTGCGGCGCAGATCCGGCGTCTCCTTGCGCAGGCGGCTGGCGATGCTGAGCACATAGCGGCGCAGCACGAAGCTCACGGCGGTTGCGAGCAGCGCATAGCCGAGCGCCACCGAGATCAGCTTCGCGGTATCGTGGCTGTGGCCGATCCGGTGCAGAAGGAGCAGCGTCACGAGCGCGGCCGGCACGCTGCCGATCGCCAGCAGGCCGGTCACGCGCCAGTCGACGGTGCGGTTGAAGCCGTGCATCGCCGCGCCGGCCGACTTGGTGATCGCCGCATAGAGCAGGTCCGTGCCGACCGCGGTGGCCGGATGCACGCCGAACATCAGGACCAGAAGCGGCGTCATCAGCGAGCCGCCGCCGACGCCCGTGAAACCGACGAGGAGGCCGACCGCGAAGCCGGAAATCGAATAGAGCGGTTCGATCGACGACAGGTCCACGTCTGCTCCCGTTCGACCGCCGGAACCCGGCGCCGGATGGCTGGAAGGGGGCCCGTCCCGGGCCTCCGCATGACCCCCGTCCGAGGACCGGGACGGGCCGACCGGAATTCCGATCGGTCCGATCGGCTTTGTGTCCCGAGACGGGCCGAAGTTCAAGTCGGCTTCATGACGGGTCCACCGGAGTCCGGCCGCGACAAGGGTGCCGGCCGTGTCAGAAGCGCATCCCGAACGGGCCGCCGCCGCCTGCGGTCATCGACGGCGTGCCGCGCGGACGGGCCAGGATCATGCACCAGAAGGTCTTCCAGCCGGTATCGGGCTTGAACACCGAGGCGATGCCCATCTGGGTCACGTCCGCCTTGCGCAGGTTGGCATCGTGGCCGGACGAGGTCCGCCAGCCCTCGAAGGCATCCTCCAGCGTCCGATAGCCGACGCCGAGATTTTCGGCGCCGGTCGCGTAGAGATAGCCACCGTCCTTCAGCCGCTTGTCCAGGGCGCCGTAGGGCGGCAGTGCATGCGACATCTTGTCGACCGCCGCCATGGCGTTGGCATAGCGGCTGCAGATCGAGGTCAGCGTGCCGTCGAGCGAGACCGGCTGCAGGCCGCTCTTGGCCCGGTAGGCATTGGTCATGGCGACCGCCTTGGCCGGATCGACCGGCACATAGGGCCGCTTCGGATCGATCTTGATGTTGGCCCCGAAGGTGTCGCCGGCCAGGTAGTTCAGGTTGCCGCCGCAGGCGGCCAGCGGCAGCGCCGCGCCGGCGAGGCCGAAGACGCGGATCAGGCCGCGCCGGGAGAGGGCGAGTTCGAGGGTGCGGTCGGTCATGGGCACGGTTCCGTGGGGGGCGGAGCGGCGGGGGGCGGAGTGGTGGCGGCGGCGTCAGCCGGCCGGGCCGCAGAGTCGGCGGCGCCGGCCCGCGGGGCGCCGGCCAGCCGGGCCGCGAAGGCGGCGGTCTCGGCGGCGGCGAAGCGGATATTGCCCTTCAGCGTCGCCGGCGAGGATCCGCGCGGGCCGAAATCGTGGCTGCCATCCTCGACGAAGGTCACCGTGACGGCGTCGCCGAGCGCGTAGCTTTCCACTTCGGCGCGGTCGCCGAATTCGTCGCGCTCGCCCTGCAGAACGAGCGTCGGCCGGCCGACCGCGGCGAGCGGTGCGACCCGCGGATTCGTCTCGTCGGCGGGCGGATGGAACGGATAGCCGAACACGACCACGCCGGCGACCGCGTCCGTCACATCCGGGCCGGCCGCCATGACGGCGACGCGGCCGCCCATCGACTTGCCGCCGATCAGGAGCGGGGCGGCCGAACCGGCCTCCGCGCGCACGGCCTCGATCGCGGCCCGGTAGGCGTCGACCAGCGTCTCCGCCTTGGGCGGCGGGCGGCGGCGGCCGGTGCTGCGCCGCTCGGCCATGTAGGGGAACTCGAAGCGGGCGACCGCGATCGCCTCGGCGGCGAGCGCCTCGGCGAGCCGGGTCATGAAGGCGGAGTCCATCGCCGCACCCGCGCCGTGGGCCAGCAGCAGCGTCGCGCGCGGCGCGGTCTCGGGGCGGGTCCAGAGCAAGTCGGTCAAACGGAACTCCGAGGTGCCGCGCGTCATGCGCGGAAGGCCGATCGTCCGAGCCATGGCGGCGAAAGACGGCCCGGTCAAGGCCTGATCGCATCCGGGGCGGCCCGGCGCGGCTGCACGCCCGGCATGGCGGGTCAGTAATAGCCGAGCGGGAAATAGCGGAAATAGAGCTCGGCGATGGTGCCGTCCTCGGAAAGCCGGTGCAGGGCGTAGTCGAAGGCCTGCTTCAGGCGCTTGTTGCCCTTGGTCACCGAGATCCTGAGACCGTCGCCGAAATAGTTGCTCTCCAGATAGGGAGCACCGCGGAATTCGCAGCAATTGTGGCTCGCCTCGCCGAGCAGCCAGAAGCTCAGGCCGACTGCATCGCCGAAATGCACGTCGACGGTCCCGTCGCGCAAGGCATCGCGCGCCGCCGCCTCGTTCGGATAGGCGACCACGCGCGACTTCGGAAAGCTGTCGAGCACGAAGGCCTCGTGGGCCGATCCCGACACGACCGAGATCCAGCGCAGTTCGAGGCCTTCCGGCGTCGTCGTCAGGGCGGTGCCCTTCGGCGCCACGAAACGCCCTGGCATGGTCAGATAGGCGTCCGTGGTCTCCAGTTTCGTCCGCAGATCCGCCCCGATGTTCAGGCCCGCCACGATGGCGTCGCCGCGCCGCTCGCCGATCGCCGTCACCAGGTCGTCGAAGGGACGCATCTGGATGGTGCAGGCGGCCGTCAGTTCGGCGCAGATGGCGCGGGCGAGGTCGATGTTGAAGCCGGTCAGGCGGCCGCCCGAATCCAGATAGTTGAAGGGCGGAAAGTCGCCGGAGGTCAGGAATCGGATCGTGCCGAGATCGCCGGTCGGCTTCTCCGGGCGGCGCTTCGGGTCCCACAGGTTCGGCAACTGCGCCGACCCGGCCGGACGCGACGGCTTCAGCGTCGGGGCGAGCGGCTTGACATCGGCGGGCGGCGTGACAGCCGGACGCACCGGCTGGCCGGGCGCCTGCGCACCGGCCACGCCCCCAAGGCCCAGCGCGACGCTGAGGAAAAGAGCGACCTTTCGTCGAAAAATTCTGCCTTTACGGGTCATTTTCGACAAGGCAACTTCCCTGAGAAGTAGCATGATCGGTTGTATGGCACGGACAGTTCGCTCGTCCGCGACGGCGCCCTGCGGCGCTGCGAACCGGCCGATGCGGAGCCAGGGCGAAACTTAGAGAAGCGCTGCGCGGAGGGGAAGGGTGTTCGTCGGAGAGGAGCGGTTTGCGCTTTCGCAACGCCCGCCCGCCGGCTCGGGCAAGCCTGGTGGCTGGCCGGAGACCAGTGGCCGGTCTGAGCCCGGTGGCCGGTCTGAGCCCGGTGGCCGGTCTGAGCCCGGTGGCCGGTCTGAGCCCGGTGGCTGGCCGGAGACCGGAGAGCCGGAGGCTGGGCGCAGCTGGGCCGAGGCGCTGGCCGCCGTGCCGGAGCGGACAGCCTTCGAACATGACCTCCTGGTCGAACTCGGCTACGCGTCCGGCTTGGTCGCCCGCGCCGCCGCCGACGGTCGTGCCGACGGCCGGGGCGCGGCGGGCCAATTGATCGCGGTCGGCCGGCTCGATGCCGAACGCTGGTGCCGTGCCGTGTCGGTGCGGCTGGACCTGCCCTGGGCAGGCGACATTGCGCCGGACTGGCTGACCGCCGGCGCGGTGCCCCCCTCGGCCGACATCCTCCGCCTGGCCCGCGCCGCCTGGATCGAGGCGGACGGGGAGGGCCGCCTCCTGCTCGCGCCGGTCGGCCCCGACCTCGACCGGCTGGTCTGGCTGGTCCGGTCCGACCCGGACCATCGCGCCCGTCTCTTGCTGACCACGCCGGACCGGCTGCGACAGGCGCTGATCGTCCGCCACGGCCCGGCCTTGCTGCGCCGCGCGGTCGACGGACTGGCGTCCGGCCGACCGGATTGCTCGGCCCGCCGGATCGGGCCCGGCGCCCTTGCGGCGGTGCTCGCGCTGACCGGCCTGATCGTCGCATTGCCGGTCGCGGCGGCGTTCGGGGCCGGCGTGCCGATGCTGGCCGGGGCGGAACTCGCCTTCATGGCCCTCGGGCTGCTGCGCCTGACGGCGGCGCTGGCGCCCGGTCCTGTCCCGTCGCCGGCGCCGCCGAGCGAGGATCGGCTGCCGCGCTATGCCGTCCTGGTGCCGCTCTATCGCGAGGCCGGCGAGGTGCCACGGCTGTTCGCCGCCCTCGCGGCGCTGCGCTACCCGCGCCATCTGCTGCAGGTGCTGGTGCTGGTCGAGGCCGACGACGGGCCGACCGCGGCAGCGGTCGCCGCGCATCTGCCCGGCACCGGCTTCGCTATGGTGACCGTGCCGCCCGTCGCACCGCGGACCAAGCCGAAGGCGCTCGGCTACGGTCTCGCGCTGGCGGATGCCGACCTCGTCACCGTCTACGATGCCGAGGACCGGCCCGACCCGGACCAGTTGCGGATCGCGGCGGCCGCCTTCGCGGCCGGACCGCCGGATCTGGTCTGCGTCCAGGCGGCGCTGGCGATCGATCATGCGCCGGCCTCCCGGCCCTGGATCGCGCGCCAGTTCGCGCTCGAATATGCCGCCCTGTTCGACGGGCTGCTGCCGCATCTCGCCGCCGGCGGACGCTTCTTCCCGCTCGGCGGCACCTCCAACCATTTCCGGCGCGCGGCGCTGGAAGCGGCCGGCGGCTGGGACCCGCACAACGTGACCGAGGATGCCGACATCGCCGTCCGGCTTGTCCGCGACGGCGGCCGCCTCGGCGTGATCGCCTCGTCGACGCGCGAGGAGGCGCCACTGACGATTGCCGCCTGGCACGGCCAGCGCAGCCGTTGGCTGAAGGGCTGGCTGCAGACGCTGGCGGTGCACAACCGGCATCCGCTGCGCCTCTTGGCCGAACTCGGGCCGCTCGACTTCCTGCTGTTCCAACTGACCATGGCCGGGCAGTTCCTGTCCGCGCTGGTCTATCCGTTGAGCCTCGGAACCCTGGCGTTCGATGCCCTGTTCCGCGGCCAGCTTCTGGCGGATCGCGGCTTCGGCGGCGATCTGGTGCTGTCCGCCTGCCTCATCGCGCTCGCCCTCGGCATGATCGGCCCGGTCGCGCTGGCGGCGCGGGTCTCGCGCGGCGCCTGGTCGGCCGCGCGCCTGTTCGATTTCGCCACCATGCCGGTCTACTGGCTGCTGCTCTGGCCGGCGGCCGTGACCGCCCTGTTCGAACTGGTCGTCGCACCGTCGCGGTGGACCAAGACCTGCCACGGGCTCGCGGAACGCGACTTGCCTCTTGCGGAGCAGCCGGCCCGGGGGTTATCTCTGAGCTCAAGGGCGGGTGTAGCTCAGGGGTAGAGCATCGGCTTCCCAAGCCGTGGGTCGAGGGTTCGAATCCCTTCGCCCGCTCCAATTCTGCCAGAACGCGACGATTTTCGGCGGGCATGCGCGGATCCAGCCCGGCACCCCGACTATGCGCGCGCGTCGAACGGCGGCCGAGCGCCCGGTCGGCCGCGGCGGGACCGGCCAAGATTAGGGATCGGTCTGGCTGACAGGGTCCGCGACTCGTGGGATCCGTCTGGTGGGGTCCGTCGGGCTCAAATCTCGGACGGTGCGATCAGGGCCGTGTGGCGCGGCAGGTCGGTATCCTCGAACAGATCCGGATGGCGCTCGGCGAGGCGGGCAGTGGCGACCAGGATCTCGCGCAGGTGCCGGCGCATGGTCGCCTCGGCGGCTTCCGGCCGGCCGGCCGCGATGGCGTCGAGGATCGCCTGATGCTGCTCGACGAGCAGGCCCATCGGGGTGGCGTCGGGCAGGCTGAGGATGCGCATCCGGTCGGTCTGCGCGCGCGCGCCCTCCACGATCCGCCAGGCGTAATCGCAGCCGACGATATCCGAGATGGCGCGGTGGAAGGCGATGTCGGCCAGCTTGAAGCCGGCGATGTCCTCCCGGCCGGCGGTGTCGCGCTGCTCGGCCATGATCCGCTCGAGCCCGGCGATGTCGGCCGGTGCGGCCATCTCGGCGGCGCTGCGGGCGATGGCGACCTCGACGGCCTCGCGCACGAAGCGCGCATTGGCGACCTCGCGCACCGAGATCTTGACCACGAAGGTGCCGCGGTTGGGCAGGATCTGCAGGAGCCCGGCCTCCGAGAGCTTGATGAAGGCCTCGCGCACCGGCTGGCGGCTGACCCCGAAGCGGCTGGCGATGTCCTTCTCGGACAGCGCCTCGCCGGGCCGCAGCGTCATCTCGACGATGGCGTGGCGCAGCTTGGCGACCAGTTGCGGGGCGATCGGCTCGCGCAGGCTGAGGGTCGGGTCCATGGCGGCGCCCTCAATGTGCGTCGCGCTTGGCCCGCGCGACGATCTGGGTCGGGTTGACGAAGCGCAGCGCGATCAGGAGCCAGACCAGGGTGGTCAGCATGTAGATCACCGCCATCGCGTCGATCGACTGCACGGCGCGAACGCCGGCGGCGAAAACCGAATAGTAGAGCGCCACGACCAGCGTCTGGCTGCCCGGCCCGGCGGTCAGGAAGGTCAGTTCGAACATCGCGATGGTGCGCACCAGCACGAGCAGCAGCGCCGCCAGGATGCCGGGCGTCAGGATCGGCACCAGGACGTGCCTGAACACCCCGAAGGTGCCGGCGCCGAAGACCCGGGCGGCCGCCTCCAGGCGCGGATCGATCTGCTCGATGAACGGGATCATGACCAGGATCACGAACGGCACGGTCGGCACCAGGTTGGCGAGGATCACGCCGGTCAGCGTGCCGCCGAGCCCGACCTGATAGAGCACGGTCGCGAGCGGGATGCCGAAGGTCACCGGCGGCACCAGGATCGGCAGCAGGAACAGCACCATGACCAGCCGTTTGCCCGGGAATTCGCGCCGCGCCATCGCGTAGGCGGTCGGCACGCCGATCAGGCCGGACAGGAACACGACCGCGAACACGACCTGGAAGGTGACGGTCAGCACGTCGCCGAGCTGGAATTCGTCCCAGGCGGAGAAATACCACTTGGTGGTGAAGCCGGCCGGCAGCCAGGTGCCGAGCCAGCGCGTCGCGAAGGAACTGGTCACCACCGACCCGATCAGGCCGGCGAGGTTGATCAGGAACAGGATCACCACCGACCAGACCGCGAAGGCCCAGATCCGTGCCGTGAGCGAGGTGTCCTTCGGCATGGGTCAGCCCTTGGCGGCGGCGACGGGGCCGCGATAGAGGAGCGATCGGAGGCCGAGCACCAGCGCGACCACGCCGAGCTGGGTCAGGCCCATGATCATCGCGATGGCCGACGCCATGGCGTAGTCGTATTCCTCGGTCGCCGCCTGGTAGGCCGCGATCGAGATCACGCGCGTCGCGCTCGACGGGTCGCCGACCAGCACCGCCGAGGGCAGCACCGAATAGGCCTGCACGAAGGACAGGCAGAAGGTGATGGCGAGCCCGGGCAGCAGCAGCGGCAGGAACACTTCGCGGAAGCGGTTGCGCGCATTGGCGCCGAGCGTCGCCGCGGCCTGCTCCAGCGACGGGTCGATGCCGGTCACGTAGGAGAGCGTCAGCAGGAAGGTGAACGGGAAGCCGGTGATCACCAGGCTGATGAACACGCCCCAGTAGTTGTTGACCAGCTTGACCGGACTGGAGATCAGGCCGGCCAGCATCAGCACGCGGTTGAACCAGCCCTGCGGGCCCAGATAGAAGATCATGCCTTCGGCGACCAGCACCGTGCCGAGCGTGATCGGCAGGATCAGCAGCGTGGTCAGGAGCCGCTGCCGGCGCAGCAGGCGGACCCGGAAGGCGATCGGCAGCGCGATCAGGAGGTTGATCAGCGTCACCGGCAGGGCGAGCTTCATGGTCGTCCAGATCGTCCCGTAGAGGAACGGATCGGAGAAGAACTTCGTATAGTTGGCCAGCGCCGGGCCGGCCTTCGGGTGGAACGACAGCCACAGCCCGTACAGGAACGGGTAGATGAACAGCGCGACCACGAAGATCACGCCGGGCAGGACCAGGAGCGTGGTGCCGTCGAGGCCGCGGGCGGAGAGCCGGGCGCCGAGCGAGGGCGACTCTGTGCTCATGCGGCGGTCTCCGCGAAGACGAGCGTGCGCTCGCGCGCGCCCGACAGGCGCACCGGCGCGCCGGCCGCGAGGCGTTCGTCGGCGCTGAAATGCAGCTCCGCGCCGGAGGCCACGGCGGCGAGACCGACGAATTCATGGCCGCGATACTCGATCGCCGTGACCTTGGCGTCGACCGAGCCGGCGGCGCCGGCCCGCAGATCCTCGGGCCGCAGCGCGACCACGACGCGGCCGTCCTTCGGCGCCGGCCCCTGCAGCAGACCTTCCAGTTCGCCGCCGTCGATGGCGACCCGGACGAAGCCGCCGGCTTCGCCGACGAGACGGCCGGCGACGCGGTTGCGGTAGCCCATGAAGTCGGCCACGCCCAGATCGGTCGGACGGGCGTAGAGCTCCTCCGGCGTGCCGACCTGCCGGATCTCGCCCTCGCGCAGCACCACGATCCGGTCGGCGAGCGAAAGCGCCTCCTCCTGGTCGTGGGTCACGTAGATGGTGGTCGAGCCGAGGCTCGAATGGATGCGGCGGATTTCCTGGCGCATCTCCAGGCGCAGCTTGGCGTCGAGATTGGACAGCGGCTCGTCCATCAGCACCAGGGGCGGCTCGATCACGATGGCGCGCGCGATGGCGACGCGCTGCTGCTGGCCGCCGGACAGCTGGCCGGGCAGCTTCGCCTCCTGGCCCTGCAGGCGGACGAGCTGTACGGCGGCGGCGATGCGCCGCGCCATCTCGTCGGCGGGCGTGCCGCGCATCCTCAGGCCGAAGCCGATATTCTTGGCGATCGTCATATGCGGGAACAGCGCATAGTTCTGGAACACCATGCCGAAGCCGCGCTGTTCGGGCCTCAGCGTGTCGATGCGCCGGTCGTCGAGCATGATGCGGCCGCCCGACAGGGCGAGCAGGCCGGCGATGCAGTTGAGCGCCGTCGTCTTGCCGCAGCCGGACGGACCGAGCAGCGCGATGAACTCGCCGCGCCGGATGGTGAGCGACACGCCCTTGAGGGCGTTGAAGCCGCCGAACTCGCGCCGGATGGCTTCGAGCCGGAGTTCCTGGAAGACGGGCGTGGTCATGGAGCGTTTCGGGATCCGGAGGGAGGCGCCCCGCCGGTGCCGGCGGGATCACGGGGACGGGTCATGCGCACCGCGGCGAGCCCGCCGGCCTCGGGCCGGCGGGGCGGGTATCCAGGTCGAACGGGCGGCTGCGGCGCCGTCGCGACGCCGCAGCCGCGCCGGTCACTTCTTGCGGGAGCCGATTTCCTCGTCCCAGCGGCGGAAGGCCAGGACCATCTTGTCGGGCATCAGCGGCAGCTCGATCGGGTTGTTGGCGATCAGGTCCGCATAGGAGGCGCGGCCGAATTCCTTGATCGCCGCCTGACTGTCGGCCGGCGCCATGTCGAGGGTCACGCCGGCCACAGCCGGGCCGGGATAGAAGTAGCCCTCGTCGTAGGTATAGGCCTGCTGCTCCTTGGTGAGCAGGAAGTTCATCAGGTCGAGCAGCACGTTGAGCTTCTCGGGCGAGACGCCCTTCGGCACGCACATGTAGTGCGCGTCGGCGACCCAGCGGAAGCCCTTCAGCGCGGCGATCTCGGCATTCTTCGGTACCACGCCGAGCACGCGCGGATTGATGTCCCAGCCGGTCGTCGACACGATCATGTCGACCGAACCCTCGCCGAGCGCCTTCATGGTCGGCGTCGTGCCGGCCGGATAGGTCTCGATGGTCTCGCCGAGTTCCTTCAGATAGGCCCAGGTCTTGTCCCAGCCGCCGACCGGATCCTTCGGGTCCTTGTCGCCGAGCAGGTAGGGCAGACCCATCAGGAAGGTGCGGCCCGGGCCGGAATTGGCCGGGCGGGCATACATGAAGCGGCCCTTGTTGGCCTTGGCCCAGGCGAGCAGCTCCTCGGCCGTCTTCGGCACGGCCTTGATGCGCTCGGGCATGTATTCGAGCAGCGGGCCGGACGGATAGTAGGTGACGACCACGCCCTGGCCCTGCGCCAGGCTCTGCATCCGGAAGGCAGGCTCCAGATAGATCGCCTTCAGGTCGGGCAGATTGGCCTGCTGGGCCGGGACCAGATCGATCCAGAGCTTCTGGTCGATGCCGGCCGAGAGCACGTCGGTGCCGGTCAGGACGAGGTCGATGTCGACCCGGTTGGCGTCCTGCTGGGCCTTGATCTTGCCGGGCAGTTCGGGCGCCGGCGCCTTGCCGAAGACCACGCGCGAGACCCAGTCGGGCTTGGCCTTGCGGTAGTTCTCGATCGACTTCTGGGTCAGCGCCAGGTTGCCGGCCACGTCCATGACGTTGAGCACGACCGGCGCGGCCGGCTTGGTCGGGGCCGCGAAGGCCGGGCGGATGCCGGCGGCCGCAAATGCGGCAAGACCGGCCGACGCCTTCAGGATCTGGCGCCGGTCCATACGATCGGAATTCATTGTCGTTTCCTCCCACGGCAAAGCCGGGCATCCGTCAGGCCGCCATGGGGATATCTCCCGTCCCCCGGGGCGCCGATGCCTCTATACCACCATACAGGCTCGCCTCGACCCGTCAAGAGTGGCGGCGCAGGGCGCCATCCGGCCCCTGCGCTCCTGTCTCCCAGCCGTCCCGCACGGGCACGGCGGC
>NZ_LJYW01000001.1:2097386-2244910 GCF_001305515.1 Prosthecodimorpha hirschii | reverse complement strand
CGCCGCGATCGCCTGCCCCGGCGCCGTGCCCAGCTCGACCATCAGCCGCGCCGCAAGGGTCGCCGGGCGGTCGGCGGTGACGAGGCCATGCACGAGGATGTCCGCACCGTCCCGCAGCCGCGCCCGCAGACCCTCGCCGGCCGTCGCCCAGGCGGTCTCGAAAGGGGCATCCGGGAGACCGGAATCGGCAACCGGCAGAGCCAGCCAGTCCATGTTTCGGGCCTCGACACCGGCGCCGAGCGCCGCCACGCCGGGCGCCGCCAATTCGGCCGGCAACATGAGACTGACCACCGCGGTCGCCCCCCAGGCCGCGAGAGCATCGAGATCGGCATCGAGACCAGCTTCGAGGCTGCGGCCCCGGTCGTCCGGCGCGCGGCGTCCTGGGCAATCCGAAACGCCGATCCGGCCGCTGCCGGCCGAGGGACGCACGAAAGGCGGGGCGGAGGCTGGGTTCATGGGGGCAATTTCTCTCTTGGGGACTTGGGGTCCTGGGGCCGGTCGGCGGAGGTTCAGCGCCGGCGCCGCGTCAGCCAGTCCTGCGCCTGTTCGAGGCGATCCGCGGTCCGATCGACCTTCTTGACGAAGGCGATCACGGCCGAAACCATGCCGATGATGGACGAAAGGGTCAGCCACAGCGAGACGGCCGCCCCGAAGGCCGCCAAGGTCGCGATGGCGATCCATTTCGCCGCCAGGGCCATCAGGCTGGCCAGCACGGGCGCCGCCATGGCGATCAGCGCGGCATCGACGACGGTCAGGTCGCCCTGCCGGTCGAACAGTCGCTTGCCGCCGGCATAGGCGAGCGGGATCGCGGTCAGGAGGAGAACGAGAAGCACGATCGCGCCCGGCCCGCTCGCTCTCGACCACAAGACCCCGACGGTCTTCGGCACGGCGACGATATAGGTGACCGGATTCCAGGGATTCTCATACGTGCAGCCGAACCCGGCCGGCGCGCCGCCGATGGTGGTGGTCGGCCCGCAGTGCATGATCTCAGCCGCATAGGCGTCCAGCACCGAGAGCGGGTCGAAGGCGTCGAGCGAGTCGATGGCCTGCCGGGAGGCCCGGATGACGGTCTGCGCATCGATCGACTGCACCCAGAGGCCGACGGCACAAACGGCCAGCGCGACCACGAGAGTGGGCCATCGCCGCCGCGGCCGGTCGGGTGCCGGCCCGTCTTCGTTTGCGGATGTGTCGGCTTCCATCGCTGAACCCTCCCGTCGGTCACGGATGCAGTTCGGGCTCGCGAAGAGGGTGCCATGCCGGGCCAGTTCTGGCCAGCGTGCCGCGGGTTCCGGGCGGCCGGCGCCCCTTCCCATCCGATTGGAGGAGAGGCCCCTTTTCGGCCGGCCGAACTGCATGCATTGTGATTTCAACGGACGGCGCCAAGGACGGTGCCGGACCCCGGAAGCCAGCCAAGCCCCAAGGAGTTCGCCATGATCCGCAAGTTCGCCACCATCGCCGCCTTCGCCCTGGTCGCCGCGACCGCGACCCTCAACACCGCCCGGGCCGACGACAATGATTTCGTCGCCTCCAAGACCTTCGAGAGCACCGTGTCGGGCGACGACCTGTCCGCCGAGGACCGGCTCCTGATCGTCAACGGCAATTCCGGCCGCGTCGTCTACAATGACGGCCGCAACGACCTCTTCTGCGTGACCCGCGTGGTCTTCTCGCACTACGACTACTACGGCCGCCCGCACTACAAGCGCACCATGCGCTGCCGCTGATCCGGCGCCGGCGATCGGTCTCCCAGCCGCTCGCCGGTCCGCTGCCAAGGCCCGGAATTCTCCTCCCAAAAGCCCGACTTGCCCGCGCCCCGGACCCCATCCGGGCGCGGGCTTTTTCCATGGCGAGGAGGGACGGCTTCCGGTCGGCGAGCCGCGCCGCCACGGCGGGCCGTCACCCCGCCGTGCAGACGGCCTTGCCCGAGAAGGTCTTGGACTTCGCCTCGCCCTTGTCGACCCAGGAGGCCTTGAGCGTGTAGCGGCCGCGATAGGGGGATTCCTCGTCGCTCCCGGCCTGGCGGACCTCGATGACCAGATCGAGCGCGGTGACGCCGTCGCCGTCGAGCTCGCGGTAGAACTGGAGTTTCACGTCCCGGCCGAGCACCCAGGAATGGGCCAGATGCTCGCCCTCGAAGGCCGTCTTCGGCGGCAGGGCCGGCAGGCCCTTGGCGGATTTCAGCGTGATCTCGCCGGCGACGTTGGAGAGCGGTGCCGGCAGGCCATGGGCGAGGACGGCGCTCGCGCTCGCCTCGACGGCCGCGTCCGCGATGGTGCAGTCGAGCGAGGCCGACGCAAAGGCGCCGCCGGCCGGCAGCAGGGCGAGGAAGGCGAGGAGGGCGCAACGGGGGGCGGGCGACGGCATGGCGGGCTCCGGGGAGGATCGTGTCGGTGCCGGTCCGTCTAGGACAGGATCGTTTCCGCGCGATGTCGCGCCCTGTTGCGTCGGCATTGCGGGGCGCGTCACGCGGCCGGCAGACGGACGACGAACCGGGCGCCGCCGAGCGCCGGACTGCGGTCGAGCGCGATCGTGCCGCGATGGGCTTCGACGATCTGACGCGCGATGGCGAGGCCGAGGCCGGTGCCGCCGGTTGACCGGTTGCGCGAGCGTTCCAGCCGGTAGAAGGGCTCGAACACCGCCTCGCGCTCCGCCTCCGGAATGCCTGGGCCGTCGTCCTCGACCGTTACGGAAACCGTCCGCCCCTCGCGCGCCAGCGCCACGCGGCAGCGGGCGGCGTAGCGGCCGGCATTGTCGAGCAGGTTGCCGATCACCCGGGCGAGCGCCACCGGATCGCCGGAGACCCGGACCGGCCCATCGGCCGGCGAACGGGCCTGGGACGGCGCAAACTCGATCGCGGCCAGCGGCCGTCCGGCGACGGCCTCGTCGAGAAGGGCGGCGAGGTCGATCGGCTCGCGGTGGTCCGGGGCGCCGGTTCCGCGGGCCAGCGCCAGCGCCTCGTCGATCATGGTCGTCATGTCGTCGAGATCGCGCGCGGCGCGCTCGCGCTGCTCGTCGGCCTCGATCGCCTCGACGCGCAGGCGGAGCCGGGTGATGTAGGTCTTCAGGTCGTGGCCGATCGCGCCGATCAGCATGCTGCGGCCCTTGATCAGCGCGGCGATGCGGGTCTGCATGGCGTTGGAGGCGTCGATCAGCCGGCGGATGTCGGGCGCGCCGCGTGGCGAGACCCGCGACGGCTCGCCCTTGGCGGCGAAATCCTCGACCGACCGGGCCAGTTCCGACAGCGGCCGGGCCTCGCGCACCACCGCCCACAGGGCGATCGCCGCAAACAGGAAGCCGACGACGCCGATCCAGAAGCCGGCGGGCACGCCGAAGATGCGCCGGACCGCATTGCCGCGCAGTTCGAACAGGGCCCAGCGGCCATCGACCAGTTCGACCGCGATCGCGATCGGGGTCCGGCCGGCGAGATCGAGCCGCTCGGCGAGCCGCGCCAGCGGACCGTCCGCGGGCGGCGCCGGCCGGTAGGCGACGACGGCCCGGTCGGGCAGGGTTTCGAGATACTGTCCGATCAGCCATTCGATCGCCGGCATGCGCTGTTCGGGCGGGACCGAGACCGGGGCGTCGGGCACGATCGCGACCGAGAAGCTGTCGGAACTGGTCGCGCGGGTCAGCAGGCTCGGCTCCCCGGACGGCTGGCTCTCGATCAGGGCCACGATGGCGGCGACCTGGGCCGGGATCGGGAAGCGTTCCGCGCTGGCGGCCCGGCGTTCGCGCGCCGTGAAGGAGACCGCCACCGCCAGGGCCGCGAAGGCGAGCAGAAGCATCAGCAGGATCAGCACCAGCCGGCCGACGAAGCCGAGGCGGCCCGGCATGTCAGGCCTCCGTCACGGCGACCGCCAGCACGTAGCCGACGCCGCGGGCGGTCTTGATCAGCGGTTCGCCGCCGACCTCGATCTTCTTGCGCAGCCGGCTCATCTGCACGTCGATGGTCCGGTCGAGCGCCTCGGCGCGGCGGCCGCGGGTCCAGTCCATCAGCTGGTCGCGCGACAGGACCCGCCCCGGCCGGGTGACGAAGCAGGCGAGCAGGTCGAATTCGGCCCCGGTCAGGTCGATCGGTCGGCCTTCGGCGGTCGCGACGCTGCGTGCATCGAGATCGACCGTGATCGGCCCGGCGGCGAAGCGGCGCCGGTCCGCGATCGGCTGCGGCTCGGTCCGCCGCAGCACCGCGCGCATGCGGGCGACCAGCTCGCGCGGGTTGAACGGCTTGGCGAGATAGTCGTCGGCGCCCATCTCCAGGCCGAGAATGCGGTCGATATCGTCGCCGCGCGCGGTCAGCATGATGATCGGCACGCGCGAGGCGACGCGCAGCCGGCGGCAGATGGCGAAGCCGTCCTCGCCGGGCAGCATCACGTCGAGCACGATCAGGTCCGGCGGGCCGTATTGGGCGAGCAGGCGGTCGAGCCCGGCACCGCCATCGGCGATGTCGACGCGGAAGCCCTGCCGGCGCAGATAGTCGCGGACCAGGGTGCGGATTTCGGGGTCGTCTTCGACGACGACGACGCGCGGCATGTCGGTCATGGCGCGATCCTACGGATGGGAGCCGGAAGCGCGAGCCTGGCCGATCGGGATGCAACACTTCGTTACGATCCGGGGCCGGATCGGCAAAAGCCGTGCAAAGGAGCGGCGGCATTCTCCTCGTCATCGCCGGACGACGGCGCCCCAACGAAGGAGACCACCATGCAGATGATCGCCAAGCTCTTCGCGCTCGCCCCCGCCGCCTTCGCGCTGTCGCTCGCCGTCTCGACCGGCGCGGAAGCCTTCCAGCGCTCCGGCACCTGGACCGGCCCGGCCGGCGGCGTCTATACCAGCCAGGGTTCGCGCAGCTGCGCCAACGGCAGCTGCTCGTCGACCGGCAGCGTCACCGGCCCGGCCGGCAACACGGTCAGCCGGACCGGGTCCTCCAGCTGCGCGGGCGGCGTCTGCACCGGCCAGGCGACCTATACCGGCCCGGCCGGCCGGACCACGACCCACACCTACCGCGTGACCCGCTGACACGCATCGCATGCCGCCGACCGCGTCCTGGAGCTTCGCGCTTCGGCCGCGGCCGGCCGGGCGAACCGGAGGAAAGGCCATGACCCGCGTTCAATCCGTCGCCGCCCGGACCCCGGCCCGCAGGCCGGCTCCTGCGCGCCACATTGCGGCTCTGGCGGTGGTGCTCGCCGCCCTGGCGGCGCCTGCGACGGCCTGGAGTTTCGAACCGGGCCCGTGGCGCCTCGGCGGCGGCGAGGCCATGCGCCTGTGCGGTGCGGATGTCGCCCGCCATTGCGCCGGCATCACGCCCGGCGGCGGCCGGCTGGCACAATGCCTGATCGATCGCCGCGCTGCGCTCGAACCGGGCTGCCGCGCCTTCATCGACCGCGCGAAATCCGCCGAACTGACCGTGATGGCCTGCGCGGCCGATGCGCGCCGGCTCTGTCCCGGCATTGCACCCGGCGGCGGGCGGATGATCGCCTGTCTGGATGGGCAGCGGCCTGCCGTCTCCCAGGCCTGTATCCGAACGTTGGATGCAGCGTCAGAGCAACTGCGGCCATGAGTTGAGGCCGCAGGCGGCGCCGTCCGGATCGAGCCCCCGATCCGGGCGGCGTCGGCACGTCATGCCGACGGCCCAGGATGCTGACGCATCGGGCCGTTGAGGCAACGCGAATTTCTCATGGGCGACAAGGGCATGAGAAATTCGCGTCCTGAATGCCGACGATCATTTTCAATGACCGTCGGCATCAATGCATGACGGCGGCGTGCGGCATCGGTGCGGTGGCGATGCCGCCGACGCCGATCGTGGCGCGGGCCAGCCAGGTGGCGACTCGGTAGAGCGCTTCCTCGCGGGTCTGGTCGGCCTCGCGGGCATTGCCGAACACCTCCAGCTGACGGTGCGCGCTGGTGCCGAAATCCAGGATCGCCTTGACGCCGTCGAGATCCTCGGCCCGGCCGATGCGGCGGGCGTCCGGCATCAGGTCCTTGACCAGGCGGCGGATCGCCAGCCGGACCAGGAGCGGCGTGCGGCTGGCCGGATCGACGATGCGCGCATCCAGCCCGCCGCGCTGGATGCGCCAGCGGTTCTCCTCGGTGATCGCGCGCACCACCGCATCGACCGGCACGCCGTAATCCGGGTCGCGGTCGAGACGGGCGACCAGGGCGCGGAACAGCATCGCGATGGCGACCGCATCCTCCGGCACCGTGCAGGCGTCGGCAATGCGCAGTTCGAGCGTCGGATGGGCCATGGACGGCCGGATCGACCACCAGATGTAGCTGGCATCCGGGATGACCCCGCCGGCGGTCATCGAGTCCAGATAGGCGCGGTAGTCCTCGTCGCCCAGGAAGACAGGCGGCAGGCCGGTGCGCGGCAACTCGTCATAGGCAGCCGGACGGTAGGATAAGAGCCCGGTCGACTTGCCGCACCAGAAGGGCGAGGAGGTCGACAGCGCCAGGAACAGCGGCAGGTACGGCATCGTCCGCGTCATCAGCGTGACCCGCCGCTCCGGGTCCGGCAGCGCGACATGGACATGGGTGCCGCACAGGAGGTTGCGGTAGCCGAGCATCTGCAGGTCGTTCATGACCATGCGGTAGCGCGCCCGCTCGGTATGGCGCTGTGCCTGCCATTCGGCGAAGGGATGCGTGCCGGCGGCGATCAGGCGGAAGCCGAAACCGTCGGCGACATCGCCGACGCCGTCGCGCAGTTCCTTCAGTTCGGCCAGCGCGTCGGCGGCATGCCGATGCGGCACCGTCTGCGTCTCGATCTGCGACTGGAGCAGCTCCAGCGAGACGCGATCGCCCAGCCGGTCGCGGCAGCGGGTCAGGAATTGGGGGGGCAAGGTCCTGACGGAATTCATCGTCGCGGCATCCACGACGAAAAATTCCTCTTCGATTCCGAACGTGTAGTCGGAAGCCATCCATCCCTCCATTGCGTTCTTTTTCCCCGTGCGACCCTGCTATACAGCAGGGCCGCCCGACGATGAGGGTTAATGGCGGATTGGGGCGCTCAAAAGGCTTTCGAATACGCAATTACGGCAAAAATTATTCTATGGAATTCAAGAAGATCGGAGACGAACGCGGGCGCCAAGCGTTGCTGCAACGCAGCGCCAGAGTCTAACTGCAGTGTCACGATTTGAAAGACTTCGTGATCGGAGCCGCGCGGCGGCCGCTTCGGCGCGCCGGTCGGCTCGGGGGGTCCGGCCGGCCGGCGGGGAAATTCGCATTCGGAAAAAGCGATGGGCTCAGTTGTCGAGATCGTCGTCGAAGAAGCTGAAATCGTCGCCGCCGCCGCCGATGCCGCCGCCGGTGACGAAATCATCGGTGCCCGACTTGCCGCCGCCGCTTTCGGAGGCATGGGCGTCGCCGCCGAACAGGCTGCCGCCGCCGGCATGATTCGAACCGCCGAACAGGCCCTTCAGCGCCTCGTAGGCGAAGACGCCGCCGGCGATGCCGGTCGCGGCCCCGATGACCGTGCCGAGCACGCTGCCGCCCGACCCTTGCGGCGGCGTCGGCGTCGGCAATCCGCCCGGGCCGGGGTCGGTGCGCGTCCCCCAGGGGCCAGGAGCCGGCACGGGTCCCGGTGCGGACATGGGGCCCGGCTGCGGCCCGGGCCGACCCCATCCGTCCGAGGAACCCGGATTGGATCCGGTCCACGGGCCCGGCGGGGGCGGGGGCACGGATCGGTCCGTCCGCGCGGTGCCCCAGGGGGCGCTGCCCCAGGGCTCGCGCCGTTCGGGCGGGCGCGAGGAGCCGTCCGGGGCACCCGGATGGCCGAACGGGCCGGCGCTGTCGCCGAACAGGCCACCCTGGCCGCTCCCCTGCGGCTGGGCGTCGACGGCGGCCAGTTCGGCGCGCAGGCGCTCGGCTTCGTCGATCAGCGCCTGACGCTCGCGGTCGAGCGCGACGATCGCCCGCACCAGTCCGAGCAGCGCCTCCGGATCGCGCGCCACCGCCGCCTCGACCGCCGCCCGGGCGGCCGGATCGTAGGGGGCCGGTCCCATCTGACGGACACGCGCGAAGATGTCGTGGATGATGTCGGATTCCTGCGGCGTCATGTCGGTCTCCCCGGCGGTCGCCTCGCGACCCTCCTGTCCTTAAGACGTGGGAACGGTCGGGTGCGGCATCAAGATACCGGCGGGGCAGCCCCGCCCTCAGAAACGGAAATGCTTGGAGAGCTTCAGGCCCTGCGCCTGATAGTTGGAGCCGACCTCGCCGTAGACCCGCTCGGGGCGCTCGGCCATGCGCTCGTAGACCAGCCGGCCGATGGTCTGGCCATGATCCAGGATGAAGGGCACCTCGTGGCTGCGCACCTCGAGCACCGCGCGCGAGCCGGCGCCGCCGGCCCCGGCATGACCGAAGCCCGGATCGAAGAAGCCGGCATAGTGGACGCGGAACTCGCCGACCAGCGGATCGAACGGCACCATCTCGGCCGCATGGCTCGGCGGCACATGCACCGCCTCGCGGCTGACCAGGATGTAGAATTCGTCCGGGTCGAGGATCAGGCTGGCCGGCCCCCGCCGCCGGATCGGATCCCAGAAGTCGAGCACGTCGAGCGCCGCCTTGCGGTCGACATCGACCACCGCGCTGTGCCGGCGGGCGCGGTAGCCGACCAGCCGGTCCGGCCCGGCGCCCTCCAGGTCGATCGACAGCGAGACCCCGTCGACCAGCACCGGGTCGGCCTGGTCGACCAGCCGGTCGCTGGCATGCAGGGCCACCAGCTCGGCGTCGGTCAGGCGCGCATCGCCGCGGCGGAAGCGGATCTGCGACAGGCGCGAGCCGGCCCGGACCAGGACCGGGAAGGTGCGCGGCGAGACTTCGAGAAAGAGCGGGCCGCGATAGCCGGCCGGGATGGTGTCGAAGGCGCGGCCCTCGTCGACGATGACGCGCGTGAACACGTCGAGCCGGCCGGTCGAGCTCTTCGGATTGGCCGAGGCGGCGATGTCGGCCGGCAGGGCGAGATTTTCCATCAAGGGCACGATGTAGACGCAGCCGGTCTCCAGCACCGCCCCGGTCGAGAGGTCGATCTCGTGCAGCCGCAGCTGGTCGATCTTGTCGGCGACGCGCTGGCCGGGGCCGGGCAGGAAGCTGGCGCGGACCCGGTAGGCGACGGTGCCGAGCCGGAGATCGAGACTGGCCGGCTGGATCTGGTCGGTGTCGAAGACGCGCTCGGTGACGATGGCGCCGGCCGCGGCGAGCGCGCGAACCTGCTGTGCGGCCAGTATCCCGGCTCCAGCCCCGATTTCGCCACCGCCCATCGAACGCAATGCCCCACATCCCGAAGTCATGCCGACAGTTAGCCGATGCGCGACACAGAATCGAGTCGCGCCTGCCCATTTCGTGGCAGGCGGAAACGTGTTGACACGCCCGCCCGCCGGGCGTATCGCAGCCTCCTCTTCGTGGTCATTTGAGCCGGCCGGCTTGCAGCCACGTTAAATAAGTCGCTAAAGGGCCGGGGTGTGATGGAACCCGGTCCGCGTATGCTGGCCGGGATTTTTTGTGTCCATCGCACGGCCAGCGTTCCGGAGTCCGGACATGAGCACTACTCCCTCCCGCCGCCGGCGGCCCGCGACCGATCTCGTCCATGGCGGCACGCTCCGCTCCCAGTTCAACGAGACGTCCGAGGCGCTGTTCCTGACCCAGGGCTTCGTCTACGGCTCCGCCGAAGAGGCCGAGGCGCGGTTTCTGAACCTGTCGCCGGGCTACCAGTATTCGCGCTTCGGCAACCCGACCGTGACCATGTTCGAGGACCGCATGGCGCTGATCGAGGGCGCGGAAGTCGCGCGCGCCACCGCGACCGGCATGGCGGCGGTCAATGCCGCGCTGCTGTCGCGGCTGTCGGCCGGCGACCATGTCGTCGCCGCCAAGGCCTTGTTCGGCTCCTGCCGCTATATCGTCGAGGATCTCTGTCCGCGCTTCGGCATCGCCTGCACGCTGGTCGACGGCGCCGATCTCGACCAGTGGCGCGCCGCCATCCGGCCCGAGACCCGGGTCCTGTTCCTGGAAAGCCCGACAAACCCGACGCTCGAAGTCTACGACATCGCGGCGATCGCCGAGATCGCCCATGCGGCCGGCGCCATCCTGGTGGTCGACAATGTCTTCGCCACGCCGCTGTTCCAGTCGCCCCTGAAACTCGGCGCCGACGTGGTGGTCTATTCGGCGACCAAGCATATCGACGGCCAGGGCCGCTGCCTCGGCGGCGTCGTGCTGTGCTCGAAGGCATTCCTGGAGAAGTACCTGCAGGTCTTCATCCGCCAGACCGGCCCGTCGATGAGCCCGTTCAACGCCTGGGTCCTGCTTAAGGGACTGGAGACGCTGGCGGTCCGGGTCGAGCGCCAGACCCGCAACGCGGCCCTGGTCGCCGATGCGCTCGCCGCCCATCCGGCGGTCACCAAGGTGATCTATCCCGGCCGCGCCGACCATCCGCAGGCGGCGACGATCGCCCGCCAGATGACCGGCGGCTCGAGCCTCGTCTGCTTCGAGGTTGCGGGCGGCAAGGCGGGCGCCTTCGCGGTCGCCAACGGCCTCGAGATCATCCGCATCTCGAACAATCTCGGCGACGCCAAGAGCCTGATCACCCATCCGTCGACGACCACGCACCAGCGGCTGACCCCGGAGGCGCGCGCCGAGCTCGGCATCACCGACGGCATGCTGCGGCTCTCGGTCGGCCTGGAGGATCCCGACGATCTGGTCGAGGATCTGATCGGCGCGCTCGATGCGGGCCGGCTCGTCGCCGCGGCGGAGTGAGGCGTCGCCGTCACGGGTTCCGGAACGTCGCGATGGCGAGCCGGACCCGGGCGGCGGCGGTGACCAGGCAGAGGATGCCGAAGCCCCAGGCGAGCGCCGGGAAGGCGGCCGGCCACAGGCAGGCCGCCAGGAACACCGCGATGGTCTCGGTGCCCTCGGCGAGGCCGGTCGTGAAGTAGAGCGATTTCGAGCCGCGCTGGGCCGTCTCAAGGCCGCGCCGCGCCGCCAGGATGGCGAAGCCGAGAAAGCTCGCGCCGTTGACGTAGAAGGTCGCGATCAGGAAGGCGGCCGGCAGGGCGTTCGCGGCCGGATCGGCGATCGCGAAGGCGAGCGGCAAGCCGCCGTAGAAGACGAAATCGCAGACGATGTCGAGAAAGCCGCCGAGATCGGTCTTCGCCGTCGCCCGGGCGACCGCGCCGTCGAGACCGTCGGCGATCCGGCCGGCCAGCACGAAGGCGACCGCGGCGGCCGGCGACCCGATGGCGACCAGCCCGATGGCGATCAGGCTGGCGATGAAGCCGGCCGCCGTCACCTGGTCGGCGGTGACGCCGCGGCGGGCCAGATCGCGGCCGATCCGGTCGAGCCGACCGTCGATCAGGCGCCGCGCGATTCCGTCCAGCATGCGATATCGTCCCCAGCCTCGACAGGCGTGCTGCCGCCATGGCAGATTTCGCGACGCAGGGCGTTCCGGGTCGATCGACCGGGGCCACGCCGGCACCGAGACTATGGGGCATGCGACGGTCGCGCAACGCGGCCGTCCGCGGATGCCCGAGTGGCGCCGCGACCAGACCGGCAGGAGAGAGCGAATGCGATACGAGGCGGTGACCGGCGGCATCCGGGTGACCGTCGAGCCGCACTTCCTGGAAGAGAAGTCGGAACCGGCGCAGGGACGATACTTCTGGGCCTATACGGTCGAGATCACCAACCTCTCTCAGGTCGCGGTCCAGCTCCGGACCCGCTATTGGCGGATCATGGACGCCCATGGCCGCACGCAGGAGGTGCGCGGGCCGGGTGTGGTCGGCGAGGAGCCGGTCATCCCGCCCGGCGGCAGCTTCGAATATACCTCCGGCTGCCCGCTGACGACCTCGTCCGGGTTCATGGTCGGCAACTACGTGATGGACATGGCCGACGGCGGCAGCCTGACCGTCGACATCCCGGCCTTCTCGCTCGACACGCCGGCCGAAAAGCGGGTCGTCAACTGAGCCGGTTTCTCCGCCGGCCCGGCATGCGTCCGCTGACGATCATCAGGAACAGACCATGAATTCGAGCGTCGCGGCGGCGCATCGGATCTGGCAGGATCATACCATGCGATTCGCCGCCGCCCTCGACCGTGATGACCCTGCCGGCGATGCCGCCGCGGTTCCGGGTGACCGCAATCCGGCTGCCGCCGTTCTCCACGCCAAGGTCCCCGGCGCCAAGACCCCCGGCACTCCCGGGCCGGCCCGCGATCCGGCCGCCGGAGCCGCGGTGCTGGCCTTCTGCGGGACCGAGCTGAGACTGCTGGCCGACGGTGCCCTGTGGTGGCCGGAGGCCGCGACGCTGGTGGTCGCCGATCTGCATTTCGAGAAGGCCTCGTCGCTGGCCCGGCGCGGGTCCCTGCTGCCGCCCTACGATACCGCCGTCACGCTCGACCGTCTGGACCGTCTGGTCGCCGCCCTCAGGCCCGCCCGCGTGATTTCGCTCGGCGACGCCTTCCACGATCCCTTCGCGCTGGAGCGGATCGCCGGGGAGGCTCGCCAGCGGATCGCGGCGCTGCAGGCGGGCCGCGACTGGGTCTGGGTTGCCGGCAATCATGACCGTGCCCTGCGCGGCGCGATCGGCGGGACGGTCGTCGAGGAACTCGCGATCGGGCCGCTCCTGTTCCGCCACGAGCCCGCCGCGGAGGCGGAGCCCGGCGAGATCGCCGGACATCTGCATCCGGCCGCGCGCGTCCTGCTGCGGCCGAAATCGGTGCGCCGGCGCTGCTTCGCGACCGACGGCCGGCGGCTGATCCTGCCGGCCTTCGGGGCGCTGACGGGCGGGCTCAACCTGCTCGACCGCGCCTATCGCGGCCTGTTCGACCCCGCCGGCCTCGTCGCCCATCTGGTCGGCGACGGCCGGGTCTACAGCTTCCCGCGCCGGCACCTTACGCCGGACTGATACCAACGGCCCAGGATGCTGACGCATCGGGCCGTTGAAGTAACGCGAATTTCTCATATGTGTCAGAGGCATAAGAAATTCGCGTATCGAATACCGACGATCATTCCATGACCGTCGGTATGAGCCGCCGCGCTCAGGCCGCCGGCCAGTCCGGCATTTCAATCCCGGCGGAAAATGATGCCGGCGAACCAGCCGGTCAGCAGCGCCAGGACGACGGTGCCGAGGCCGTAGAGCAGGGGGCGTGTGAAGGCGAGGTCGAACATGAACTGTTCGAAGCCCGTCTTGGAGACCACCACCGCCGACGTGTGCTGGGCGAGCGAGACGCCTTCCTGGAACAGGCCGACCTGGATGCGGAACTGGCCGACCGGCACGTTGGCCGGCAGCGGGATGGTGGCGCGAAACAGCGTCGGGCTCAGGAAGGTGACGGCGCCGGGCAGCTCCCGATAGAGCCCGGCATGCAGCTTGAGGCGCAGGAAGCCGGCGCGGAAGTCCGGATCGCCCGGCGCCGGATCGTCCGGGGAGCCGGTCGACCGTTCCGGCAGGATCAGGTGTTCCAGGCCGACCTGGAAGCGCCTCAGGGTCTCGGGCGGGCCGATCTGGTCGATCGTCCCGGTGGTCAGCGCCGCATAGAAGCTCGGCACGTCGACATAGGTGCGGCTGTCGCGGTTCACCCAGACGCCGAAGCCGCGCTGCTTGCGCCGCGTCACCACGGTTTCGCCCGGGCCGAAGACCTGCACGGCGATCTGGTATTCGGAGGCCCGCGAGACCGTCGCCCGGTCGCGTTCGATCGACCCGAAGACGGTGATGTCGGTACCCGAGAAGTTCGAGGCGATGTTGACCGTGCCGGTCGAGGTCGCCACCACCAGCGTCTCCGCGCGCGCCGCGGGGATGCAGGCCAGGATGGCGCCGGCGAGAACGATGGCGGCCTGCAGGGCTCTCACGGCGCCGCTCCGGAGACGAGGGGGGCCAGGGAGAACGGTTCCTGCGGGGTGATCACCAGATCGACGGCGAAGCGCACGCCGACCGCCAGGATGAGGAGCCCGAGCAAGGCGCGCAGCTGTTCGCCGCGCAGGCGCGATCCGACCTGGGCGCCGAACTGCGCGCCGATGACGCCGCCGACCATCAGGATCAGGGCCAGCACCGCGTCGACCGACTGGTTCGAATAGGCCTGCAGGACGGTGGCGACCGCCATGGTGCCGAGGATCTGGACCAGCGAGGTGCCGATCACGACCGTGGTCGGCACCTTCAAGAGATAGATCAGTGCCGGCACCATGATGAAGCCGCCGCCGATGCCGAGCAGCGTGCCGAGAAAGCCGATGAACACGCCGAGCGCCAGGATCGGGATGGCCGAGATGTAGAGGCGCGACCGCTGGAAGCGCACCTTGAAGGGCAGCCCGTGGATCCAGCTGTGCTGACGCAGCTTGCGCGGTTCCGGCGGCGTGGCGCCACGCTGGGCTAGCATGAAGCGGACGCTCTCGACCACCATCAGCATGCCGATGCCGCCCAGAAAGACGACGTAGCAGAGGCCGATGACGACATCGAGCTGGCCGATCGTGCGCAGCAGCCGGAACACCAGCACGCCGAAGACCGTGCCGACGACACCGCCGGCGAGCAGGAACAGGGCGAGCTTCCAGTCGATCGATTTGCGCCGCCAGTAGGCGAGCGCGCCGGAGGCCGAGGAGGCGACGATCTGGCTGGTCACGGTCGCAACCGCCACGGCCGGCTGGATGCCGGAGAAGACCAGGAGCGGGGTCAGCAGGAAGCCGCCCCCGACGCCGAACAGGCCGGACAGGAACCCGACCGCCGCGCCCATGCCGAAGATCATGAACATGTTCACGGGCAGTTCGGCGATCGGCAGGTAGAGCTGCACCCTCTCCTCCTCATTTCCGCCCGCACGTCCCGGGCAAGACGGCTTCGCCGGCGGGTTATGCCGGTCCGGCGCTGGCCGGCGCGGCCGCCGGCGCCGTCGCATTGGAGCATCACGCCATGAAAGTCTTGATATTCGATCACGTGCCCGGGCGGCGCGGCGAATTTTCGGCAAATCTGCGCGGAAAGAATGCGGTCCTGCCGAAACGGTGCGCAGAGGTCTCCGGCCTTCGCCGGATCGGCCGCGCCCTAGCCGGCCGCCTCGGCCCAGCGGCGCGCCTCGCTGCCAACGGCCTCGGCGATCGAGCCGAGCCGGTCGCGGCGGACCTGGCGGGCGAGACCGTCCAGGATCGAGCGCACGAGGTTCGGCCCCTCATAGACGAGGCCGGTATAGATCTGAACCAGATCGGCTCCGGCCGTGATCTTGGCGAAGGCGGTCTCGACGCTGTCGACCCCGCCGACGCCGACCAGCACCATGTCGGGACCGACCATGAGCCGCATGCGCGCCAGCATCGCGGTCGACCTGAGGAACAGCGGGCGGCCGGACAGGCCGCCGGTCTCGCGCGCGGCGGGCTCGACCAGATGCTCGCGCGACAGGGTCGTGTTGGAGACGATGATCCCGTCGACCTTCTTGTCGAGCGCCTCGGCGGCCACGTCCTCCAGGCCGTGGGCGTCGAGATCCGGGGCGATCTTGACCAGCACCGGCACCCGGCGGCCATGGCGCTCTGCGGCGGCGTCGCGCGCCGCCACGGTGCGGGCGAGCAGGTCGGCGAGCGCGGCACGGGCCTGCAGGTCGCGCAGGCCGACGGTGTTGGGCGACGAGATGTTGACGGTGAAATAGGACGCCAGGTCGGCGAAGGCCTCGATGCCGGCGACATAGTCGGCGGCGCGGTCGACCGTGTCCTTGTTGGCGCCGATATTGACGCCGACGATGCCGCCGCGCCCGCGCCGGTCGATGAGCCGGGCCCGGAGCGCCGCATGGCCCTGGTTGTTGAAGCCCAGCCGGTTGATCACGGCCCGGTCGCGCGGCAGGCGGAAGATGCGTGGCTTGGGATTGCCGGCCTGCGGCTGCGGCGTCACCGTGCCGACTTCGGCAAAGCCGAAGCCGATCTTCAGGATCGCGTCCGGCACCTCGCCGTTCTTGTCGAAGCCGGCGGCGATCCCGATCGGATTCGGGAAGGCGAGGCCGAGCCGGTTGACCGCAAGGCGCGGGTCGGCCGGCGCGCAGGCCGGCATCAGGCCGGTGGCCAGCGCCTTGATGGTCAGCCCGTGGGCGGTTTCGGCGTCGATCCGGAACAACGCCGGGCGCGCAAGGCCGTAGAGGGTCACCGGTCGAACTCCGGAAAGAGGTGGCGGCCGTCGGATCCGAGCGGCAGCGGCGCGGTCCAGGCGACGGCGGACAGCGGAAGGGGGCCGTAGAGATGGGGAAACAACTGGCCTCCGCGCGACGGTTCGTAGCGCAGGGCGGTGCCGAGAGAGGCCGGATCGACGGCGACCAGGATCAGATCGGCCTGTCCTGCAAAATGCCGGGCGGCGGTCTCCGCAACCTGAGCGCGCGTCGAGAAATGGATGTAGCCGTCGGCCAGATCGACCGGCGCGCCGTCGAACCGGCCGAGCGCTTCGGCGGCGGCCCACGCGCCCGCATTCGCAATCTTGAAGATTTTGTCGGACATACCGGAATCGTCCCATCCACGCGGGTATACGGATCCGACGGCGGGGACCGCCGTGCCGGTGTGCGGCCGCGGACTTTCCGTGTAGCGATGGGACTTCCGCGCCGCAAGGCTGGGGCGTCGGACGTAGTGCCACTCTCCCTTATCCACAGACGATATACAACCTATGCGTTTAAATCTGGACAAGACAATAATCCAGAAGTATTCGTTGGACGCAGACGAATTTTTCTCGTCGCAGGGCCAGATTCGATGACGCGCGAGCCGGTCCCCCCGATCACGCACGAACGTGTCTGGAACGCGATCGATGCTTTCGCGGCGCGCCAAGGTCTGACGCCGTCGGGTCTGGCGCGGCTGGCGGGGCTCGATCCGACCACCTTCAACCGTTCGAAGCGTCACGGCGGCGATGGCCGGCCGCGCTGGCCCTCCACCGAGTCGATCGCCAAGGTGCTGCAGGCCGTCGGCGCGCGCTTCGACGAATTCGTCGGGCTGGTCGAAGGCCGCGACGGGCCGGACTACCCCGTGCCGGCCCGCACGGTACCGTTCATCGACGCCCGCGAGGCCAGTGCGCCCGGCTTCTTCGATCCCGGGGGGCGGCCGACCGGGACGGGCTGGGATGCGGTCGCCTTTCCGGCGGCACCGGAAGACCCGCTCTTCGCGATCGAGGTCGCCGGCTCGGGCATGCAGCCGCTCTATCGCGACGGCGATGTCATCATCGTCCGCCCCGATATCGAAATCCGGCGCGGCGATCGCGTGCTGATCCAGACCCCGGACGGGACCCTGACCGCCCGCATCTTCCTGCGCCGCACCAAGCGATCGGTGGAGGTCGCGGCGCCGAATTCGCCGGGGTCCGAGCGGCTGGCCCTGACCGAGATCGCCTGGCTCGCCCGGATCGTGTGGGCCAGCCAATGAACCGGGTCGCCCGTCTCGCCCTGATCGGCGCGATCGCCGGCCTGATCCCGATCGGCGGGGCGACGCTCTATTTCGGCTTCGATCGCGGCGCCGTGCCGCCGCAGCCCGCGCTATCGCATTCCGGGACGGCCCCGGCGCCGGTCCGGGGCGATCCGCCGGCCACGCCCGTCACGCACGGCGCCGGGACCGGCACGGTCGCGGCCGGTCTCCCCGGCGGTCCGACCGGGCCGTCCGGACCGGCTGGGCCGTCCGGACCGGCTGGGCCGTCCGGACCGGCCGCCCCTTCCGTCACCGTCGCGCCGGAGGTCGCCGGCACGGCGGACCCGGCCGCGGTCGGGGCGCTTCGGCCATCCCCGCCGGCTCCCCTGGCGGCCAGTGTGCGGGGACCGGCGCCGGCCGCGCCGTCAGGGCCGGTCGACGTGCGCAACGTCACCCCGCCGGGCGTCACGCCGCCGCCGGCCGTGACCGGACCGCTGCAGCGCCTGCCGGCACGCGAACCGGTCAGAAAGCCGCTCGGCCCCCCGAAGCTGCGCGTCCTGCGGCCGATCCTGGTCGAATCCGCCGGCGTGATCCGGGCGGGCGACGTGCGCGTGCGCCTCGCCGGCATCGCGGCGCCGGGCGTGGAGGAGACCTGCCGGGATGCCGCCGGTCAGGACTGGCCCTGCGGCGCGCGCGCCGCGGTCGCGTTGCGCGCCTTCGTGCGCGGGCGCGGGCTGCAATGCACGGTGCCGGAGGGCGCGCGCGAGGGCGACTTCGTCTCCGCCTGCCGGCTCGGCGCGGACGATGTCGGCCGCTGGCTGGTGCGCCAGGGCTGGGCCAAGGCGGCCGGCGGCGATCTCGGCGCCGACGAGACGGAAGCCCGCCGCGCCGGCCTCGGGCTATGGGCCGTCGCCGCGCCGACGCCGGCCAATTGACCGGGTGCGGCGGGCCGGGGCCGTGGCGTCTTTGCGGCTCCGACCGTCAATCCTCGTCGGCCGGTGCAGCGTCGGCGGGGGCGGCCGAGCGCAGCATGGCTTCCAGCACCTCGATGCGGTCGGCCTCGGCGGGCGGTTTGTCCCAGCGGATGCGGCTGATGCGGGGAAAGCGCATGGCGACGCCGGACTTGTGCCGGGTCGACCGGCCGAGCCCCTCGAAGGCGACCTCCAGCACCAGCCCGACGGCGGCGTCGTGCTGCACCTCGCGCACGGGGCCGAAGCGGTTGATCGTGTGGCGGCGGACGAAACGGTCGAGTTCGGTCAGTTCCTGGTCGGTGAACCCGAAATAGGCCTTGCCGACCGGCACCAGTTCGGCGTCGGCGCCGCTGCCGCGCCAGACCCCGAAGGTGAAATCCGAATAGAAGGACGAGCGCTTGCCGTGGCCGCGCTGGGCATACATCAGCACCGCGTCGACCACGCGCGGGTCGCGCTTCCACTTGTACCAGAGGCCCTTCGGCCGGCCCGGCAGATAGGGGCTGTCGTGCCGCTTCAGCATGACGCCCTCGACCGCCTCGGCATCCGGCCCGGCGCCGGCGGCGGCCGGATCGGCCCGCGCCTCGGCCAGGGCCTCCCAGCTTGCGAAGGGGATCAGCGGCGAGAGGTCGAGCCGCGGATGGGCGGTGCGGGCGATGAAGCGTTCCAGCCGTTCGCGTCGGGCCGCGAAGGGCAGGGCGCGCAGGTCCTCGCCGGCCTCGACCAGCAGGTCGTAGGCGCGGATATGGGCCGGTTGCTCGGTCAGCATGCGCGCCGTCACGGTCTTCCGGTTCAGCCGCTGCTGCAGCACGTTGAAGCTCTGCACCCGGCCATCGACCAGCACCAGGAGTTCGCCGTCGATCGTCGCGTCGAAATCGAGCGCTTCGAGCAGGTCCGGGAAGGCGGCGCCGATATCCTCGCCGGTGCGGCTGTAGAGCCGGCGCCGGTGCCGGCGGGTCTCCAGCGACAGCCCGGCTGCGGCCTGGACGCGGATGCCGTCCCACTTCCATTCGGCCACGAAGGCGGCCGGGTCGAGCCGGTCGAAATCGCCGTCCTCGACCGCATGCGCCAGCATGGGCGGCCGGAACGGCGCCGGATCGTCGCTTTCCGGCCGCGGCCCGCGGCCCTCGACCCAGGCGAAGAGATCGAGATAGGGCACCGCCAGCCCGTGCCAGACATGCTCGACCTCGTCCGGCTCGATCGCGCCGAGCTGGGCGACCGCCGTCTTGGCGAGCCGTGCCGAGACGCCGACGCGCAGGCCCCCGGTGATCAGCTTCAGGCAGGCCCAGCGGCCGGCCTCGTCGAGCGCGTCGAGCCAGCGCGCCAGGATCGCCGGCAGGTCGCGCTTTGCGGTCTCCGCCAGCGTCTCGACCACCTCGGCGAGGCTCGGCACCGCGTTCGGCCGGATTTCGGGCGCCGGCCACATCAGCGCGACGGTCTCGGAGAGATCGCCGACGAAATCGTAGGAGAGGCCGAACAGGACCGGGTCGGTACGCTCCGCGATCAGGGCCCTGACGAGCCCGGGCTTGGCCTCGGCAAAGCCGAGCGATCCGGTCAGCGCGGCCAGCGCATAACCGCGCTCGGGATCCGGCACATGGCGGAAATAATCCGCCATCAGGGCGATCTTGGCATTGCGCCGCGGCTCGTAGGCGAGCCGGTCGAGCAGCTGGGCAAAGCGGTTCATGCGTACCTAAAATGGCGAGTAAGGGGTAATCTCCATTTTATCCAATCAGCATTTCTTTCTTCACTAATCAGGAATCTATCAATCTGAGTTATACTAATCTCATTTATCATTCTAATTAAATTAATATCGCTAATCATTTGTGCTCTCCGAATACCTCTTGACGAGTGCGATGCAATAAATAGAATTCTTGGTGAAATTGGCAGAAGCCATGAGGATTTTTTGCTTTCATATCCATTGAATGCAATTAGTGGATTGTCTGAAATTGCAAGACTCTCTTCAATGTCCTTGAATTCACGAAAACACCATGATGAATTTGACAAACTCATTATAACTTCAATTGGTGTTGATATGCGTTGAATCATGGCAATTGATCTATCTTCCAGATTTACTCCCTTCCGTCTAATCAATTCCGAAGGTTTATCTTGAATGTTCATTTCCTCTAAAGTATCGATTAATTCCATATTGGAATCAAGTTCTTCAAGAATGAGTTCTGGCACGGCGTTTCGCAGGGTGGCGGCAATATTTGGCCGTCGACCTTTCAAGGAGAGCACGAAGGAAGCAAACATAATCTTTTCATCTTTATCTAATGTTTGCCCGTGCTTTACTTTATCGATGATACTTCCCGCTTTGCTATCAATTTTTTGGAAGAATTCACTTTCAATGGCATTGACTCCAAGTTCATGTTTTGAAAGTGGATACAATCCTCGTTCACAACAGAACCCTTTTGCTCCTTTTTTCTTGCAATAGACACCGTTTGTACGGCTATTCCACCAATAACCGCTGATGTGACCCGTCGATTCATCCTCAATCCAATTCTCTAAAAGAAACTTTGGAACATAATGATGGACTTGTGAAGTACTTGACTGATTCATTGTTTTCTCGCAATTATATTAGTGATCTTCAGAAATTTTGACACTTTCATCTAAATTGTCGCCCTCGTCGCCATAGCCGAGCAGGTTGAGCGGCCGGGCGTCGAGGCCGCGCAGGCGGCACCAGTGGACCAGGGCTTCCTCGGCACCGTGGGTGACCCAGACCTCGCCGGCGCCGGTCTCCTCGATGGTCGCGGTCAGGTCGTCCCAGTCGGCATGGTCGGAGACGATCAGCGGCAGTTCGACGCCGCGCTGGCGGGCGCGTGCCCTGACCCGCATCCAGCCGGACGCGAAGGCCGTGACCGGATCGCCGAGCCGGCGCGACCAGAGGTCGGCCATCGAGCCGGGCGGGCAGAGCACGATCCGGCCGGCCAGATCCTTCGGCTTCAGCCCGCGCACCGGATCGAGCGGACCGAGTTCGATGCCGCGGCTCTCGTAGAACTGGCACAGCCGCTCCAGCGCGCCGTGCAGGAAGATGGTGTCGTCGTAGCCGGCCTCGCGCAGCAGCGCGATCATGCGCTGCGCCTTGCCGAGCGCATAGGCGCCGACCAGATGCGGCCGGTCGGGGAAGAGGGCGAGCGAGCCGATCAGCTTGGCCGCCTCGCCGCGTGCGTCCGGGTGGCGGAAGACCGGCAGCCCGAAGGTCGCCTCGGTCACGAAGACATCGCAGGCGACGGTCTCGAAGGGGCTGCAGGTCGGGTCGAGCTGGCGCTTGTAGTCGCCGGAGACGACGATCCGGCAGCCGCCGGCTTCGAGCGCGATCTGGGCGGAGCCGAGCACATGGCCGGCCGGGTGGAAGGTGACGCGGATGTCGCCGATCCGGCTCGGCCGGCCGAGCCCGGCGGCCTCGGTCGCCCCCGCGAAATCCTCGCCGTAGCGCACCGACATGATGGCCAGCGTCTCCGGCGTCGCCAGCACGGCGCCGTGGCCGGACCGGGCATGGTCGGAATGGCCATGGGTGATCAGCGCCCGGTCGACGGGGCGGACCGGGTCGATGTGAAAGCCACCGCGCGGACAGTAGAGCCCGGCGGGGGTGAGGGTCAGGAGATCGGCGGCGACGGGCATCGGTCACGAATGTAGGGTGGCGCTTCGGCCGCGTCAGCATCGCGCTGCGGCTTTCCTCGGTGCCGAGGCCGGTCTATCAGGAAGCCCCACCGGAACGCGCCATGCAGACCACCTTCCTCTCCTCCGGCGACCTGATCGCCGACCGCCGCTACGACTATGCCGAGGCGCTGGCCGAGGCCGGCGATGCCGCGGCCGCCGCCGATCTCTACGCGCAGGCGCTGGAGATCGCACCGCACTGGGTCGCAGCCTGGTTCGCGCTCGGCCGCGCCCGCGCCGATGCCGGCGACCGCGACGGCGCTGCGGCGGCCTTCGCCCGGGCGGCCGAACTCGATCCCGAGGACCGGCTCGGCGCCGCGCTCCATGCCGCCCGGCTGGCCGGTACCAGCCCCGCCGCGCCGCCGGCCGGCTATGTCCGCGCCCTGTTCGACGGCTATGCCGAGGATTTCGACGCGGCGCTCGTCGGCCGCCTCGGCTATCGCGCCCCGGTGGCCATCGCGGCGGCGCTGGAGGCCGTCGCGCCGGGCCGCCGCCACGCCGCCGCGCTCGATCTCGGCTGCGGCACCGGTCTGATGGCCGAGGCCGTCCGCGACCGGGTCGACCGGATCGACGGGGTCGATCTCTCCGAGCGCATGGTCGCGCGCGCCCGGGCGAAGGGGCTCTATGCCGATCTGGCGGTCGGCGACGTGGTCGAGGCCCTGGCGGCGCGCGCGCCGGGCGCGCTCGATCTCGTGCTGGCGGCCGATGTCTTCTGCTATCTCGGCGACCTGAACCCGGTGCTGGCCGCGGCCGCCCGCGCGATGGCGCCGGGCGGATTGCTCGCCTTCACGGTCGAATGGGACGAAGCCGCGGGCGGCGATCCGGGCTACCGGCTGCGCGACAGCCTGCGCTACGGCCACGGCCGCGACCATGTCGTCGCCGGCGCCGCCGCGGCCGGTCTCGTGCCGGTCACGCTGGAGGCCGTCGACCTGCGCCGCGACCGCGGCGAGACGATCCGCGGGTTGCTGGCCGTCCTGGCGCGCTGATCGCGTGGGTCACGCCGGCGCGAAATTCGAGCGGATGCGCAGGGCCGGCATGGTTTCGGTGGCGGCGGCGATGTGGATCCGGTCCCGGCCGGCGCGCTTGGCGTGGTAGAGCGCGATGTCGGCACGCCGCATGGTCGCCTCCAGCGTGTCGCCCGCCTGGTGTTCGGCGCCGCCGAGGCTGATCGTGATGGCGAGGTCGTGGCCCGCCACCGCGCGGCCCTGGTCGCGCATCGCCCGGCACAAGGCATCGGCGGTCGCGGCCGCCTCGGCCTCGCGTCGCCCCGGCAGGAAGATGCCGAACTCCTCGCCGCCGAGACGCCCGATCAGCGCATCGACCGGCGCGGTCCGGCGCAGCACCTCGGCGATCCGCTTCAGCGCCTCGTCGCCGACCGTATGGCCGTGGGTGTCGTTGATCGTCTTGAAATGGTCGGCGTCGATCATCAGGAAACAGCCGCCGCGCGGCAGCGCCTCGCGCACCTGGTCGAGCAGGACGGCGCGCGTCAGGACGCCGGTCAGCGTGTCGAGCCGCACATAGGCATCGACGCGCTCGATCGTCTGGGTCAGCAGGCGCACGATCGACATGGCGAACCAGCTGACCGGGGGCGCGATGGCAAGCGGGATCAGCACGGCCGCCGGCATGAACACCAGCGCCATGCGCAGGGAGCCGGTCACCATCCAGACCGACAGCACCACCGCGGAGGTTGCGGCGACGACACAGACCAGCGTGATGCCGACGACGCCGCGCCAAACCTCGCGCTGGGTCCTGACCAGGAAGATCGTGTTCATGCCGCGCATGAGACTTGATGCCCATAAAGGTCCTGCCGCTCCGTAAAGCGGGCTGTCAGCCGATGCAAATGTTCGAACTCATGATTGTCAAATGATGAGTCACGGCCTTGTGAATGAACCATTGACGCCCTTCGCGACTTGTCCTGGCAGCGATGCGGCCGACCAACCGTCTTCCGGGTGCGACGGCCGCGCCAAACTGGAGAAGCGAACATGAAGAAGATCGCAGCAGCGGCCGTTCTGGCAGCCCTGGCTTCGACCCTCGCGGTGTCCTCGGCCGACGCCCGTCCGTGGTACCGGCATGGCGGCGTCTGGGCCGGGGCGGCGGCCGGCGTGGTGGTCGGCGGCGCGCTGGCGGCGGGGGCCTACGGACCCTACGGCTACTATCAGCCGGGCTACTACTATGCGCCGCCGGGCCCCGGCTACGTGCAGGCGCCCCGTCAGCGCAATCATTCCGGCAACTGCACCCGCAGCGTGCGCCAGGACATGTATGGCCAGCCCTTCGAGTGGTGGGACTGCAACTGATCGAAAGCCTCGGCCTGCGGCCGGATCATTTCGTCCCGGGCAGGGTTTTCCCTGCCCGGGCAAACCTCGTTGAGCACCGCCGATCGTCTCCGACCGTCGCGGCGTCAGCCGCGTGCTCCCCGGTCTCTGAGCTCCGCCGTCCCTGAGCCTCGGTCCCCAAATCCCCGTCCTTGAGCCCCCGGTCAGCGTGAGCGGTCGCATCCCCGGACAAGGCCCGTGAGGGCCGCCGATCCGGGGCCCACTCTGATCTCTGCGGCGTCAAGACCATCCATTAAAACAGGTCCGAGCGGACTGTTGCCAGCAGAGTAGGTCCGGCTCTCCGCTGTCGCTCCGGCCGGGAATGCGCTGAGGGATCATGCCGCCCCCGGGCGGGGTTTTCCCTGTCCGGGCAGAGCCTGTTGCGCACGGTCGGTCGGCTCCGACCGTCGCGGCGTCGGCCCCGCGTGCTCCCCGGTCTCTGAGTCCCCCGTCCCTGAGCCTCCGTCCCCGAATCCCCGTCCCTGAGCCCCCGGTCAGCGTGAGCGGTCGCATCCCCGGACAAGGCCCGTGAGGGCCGCCGATCCGGGGCCCACTCGCATCGAAGCGGGCCTCAGGATCACCAGTCAATTCAAAGCCTTGCGGCACATCGCCAGCAGAGTAGGTCCCGGCTCTCCGCTGGCGCTCCGGCCGGGAATGCGCCCCAACGAGGCACCGTTCCAGCGGGCGCGGGGCAGTGCCGATTCGGGAGTGGGCAGTGGAAGGTCCGATGTTGGAGCCCCTGCCGCAATCTCCCAGCGCATCCCCGGACAAGGCCCGTGAGGGCCGCCGATCCGGGGCCCACTCGCATCGCAGCGGGCGTCGGGATCGCCATTTATATCAAAGTCTTGCGACAGGTTGCCAGCAGAGTGGGTCCCGGCCCTCCGCTGCGCTCCGGCCGGGAATGCGGTGCGGGATGGTGCAAAAAGCCGGCTCTCCGCTGGCGCTACGGCCGGGAATGCGCCCCTACGGGGCACCGTTCCAGCGGGCGCGGGGCAGTGCGGATTCGGGAGTGGGCAGTGGTAGTGGGCAGTGGAAGGTCCGATGTTGGAGCCCCTGCCGCAATCTCCCAGCGCATCCCCGGACAAGGCCCGTGAGGGCCGCCGATCCGGGGCCCACTCTCATCGCAGTGGGCGTCGGGATCGCCATTTATATCAAAGTCTTGCGACAGGTTGCCATCAGAGTAGGTCCCGGCTCTCCGCTGCGCTCCGGCCGGGAATGCGGTGCGGGATGGTGCAAAAAAGCCGGCTCTGCGCTGGCGCTCCGGCCGGGAATGCGCCCCTACGGGACACCGTTCCAGCGGGTGCGGGGCAGTGCGGATTCGGGAGTGGGCAGTGGAAGGTCCGATGTTGGAGCCCCTGCCGCAATCTCCCCGCGCATCCCCGGACAAGGCCCGTGAGGGCCGCCGATCCGGGGCCCACTCTCATCGCAGCGGGCGTCGAGATCGCCATTTATATCAAAGTCTTGCGATAGGTTGCCAGCAGAGTAGGTCCGGCTCTCCGCTGCGCTGCGGCCGGGAATGCGTTGAGGGATCATGCCGTCCCGGGCGGGGTATTCCCTGCCCGGACAAAGCCTGTTACGCACGGTCGGTCGCCCCAGACCGTCGCGGCGTCAGCCCGGTGTCCCCCGTCCCCGAATCCCCGTCCCTGAGCCCCCCGTCGGCGTGAGCGGTCGCCTCCCCGGACAAGGCCCGTGAGGGCCGCCGATCCGGGGCCCACTCGCATCGAAGCGGGCCTCAGGATCACCAGTCAATTCAAAACCTTGCGGCACATCGCCAGCAGAGTGGGTCCCGGATCTCCGCTGCGCTTCGGCCGGGAATGCGGTGCGGGATGGTGCAAAAAGCCGCAACGCTCCGGGACCCGCCCGCGAGGCGGGAGCGTCCCGAGAGGTGGTGGAGGAATGACGGCTCGCCCTTCCGCTCGGGCGGGGCGGGCGCTACCTCTCATGTCGTGAGCGACCCGTCCGATCTAGACGATCCCGACCCCCTGCTGCCGCCCCGCTTCGCCGCCTGGTTCGCGGCGCGCGGCTGGACGGCGCGGCCGCACCAGCTCGACCTGATCGCCCGCGCGCGGGCCGACCGGCCCGTTTTGCTGGTCGCCCCGACCGGCGCCGGCAAGACGCTGGCCGGCTTCCTGCCGAGCCTGATCGATCTCGCCGGCACGCCGCGCGCTGCCCGGTTGACCGCCCGCGGCCGCACCGTCGGCCGGCGCGGCATCCACACGCTCTATGTCTCGCCCCTGAAGGCGCTCGCCGTCGACGTGGCGCGCAATGTCGAGCACCCGATCGCCGAGATGGGCCTGGACGTGACGGTCGAGACCCGCACGGGCGACACCCCCGCCCACAAGCGCCAGCGCCAGAAATCCGATCCGCCCGACATCCTGATGACCACACCCGAGCAGATCGCCCTGCTGGTCGCCGCGCGCGAGGCGGAGGACCTGTTCGGCGGCCTGACGACGGTGATCTTCGACGAACTGCATGCCCTGGTCACGTCGAAGCGCGGCGACCTCTTGGCGCTCGGCCTCGCCCGGTTGCGCCAGCTGGCGCCGGGCCTGCGCACGGTCGGCCTGTCGGCGACGGTCGCCAATCCGGACGAACTGGCCGCCTGGCTGGTCGCCCAGGACGGCGCCACCCCGCCGGCCGACATCGTGCGGCTCGAGGGCGGCGCCAAGCCCGACATCCGCATCCTGGAATCCGCCGAACGCATCCCCTGGGCCGGCCATTCGGCGCGCTACGCCATGGGCGAGATCTATGCGGCGATCAAATCGGCCAAGACCACGCTGATCTTCGTCAACACGCGCAGCCAGGCCGAGATGGTGTTTCAGGAGCTCTGGACTATCAACGAGGACACGCTCCGGATCGCGCTGCATCACGGCTCGCTCGATGTCGCGCAGCGGCGCCGGGTCGAGGCCGCGATGGCGGCCGGCACGCTCGACGCCGTGGTGGCGACCTCGACGCTCGATCTCGGCATCGACTGGGGCGATGTCGATCTGGTCATCCATGTCGGCGCCCCGAAGGGCGCGAGCCGGCTTGCCCAGCGCATCGGCCGCGCCAACCACCGGCTCGACGAGCCGAGCCGCGCGCTGCTGGTGCCCGCCAACCGCTTCGAGGTGCTGGAGTGTCGCGCCGCGCTCGACGCCAACTATCTCGGCGACCAGGACACCCCGCCGATCCGCCCCGGCGCGCTCGACGTGCTCGCCCAGCATGTCCTCGGCATGGCGGTCGCCGCCCCCTTTGCCGACGACGATCTGCATGCGGAGATCACATCCGCCTATCCGTACCGCGCGCTCGATCGCGCCACCTTCGACCGGGTCGTCGACTATGTCGCGACCGGCGGCTACGCGCTCAAGGTCTACGAGCGCTATGCCAAGATCCGGCGGCGCAAGGACGGGCTCTGGCGGGTCGCCTCGCCCGACATCGCGCAGGGCTGGCGGCTCAATGTCGGCACCATCGTCGAGATGCCGATGCTGAAGGTGCGGCTGGTCTCGAAGGTCTCGGGCGGCACGCCGGCGCGCGGCGGGCGGGTGCTCGGCGAGATGGAGGAGTTCTTCTTCGAGACCCTCGCCAAGGGTGACACTTTCCTGTTCGGCGGCGAGGTGCTGCGCTTCGAGACGATCCGCGAGAACGAGGCGCTGGTCACGCGCACCCGCGACGAGAGTCCGCGCATCCCGGCCTATGCGGGCGGCAAGTTTCCGCTCTCCACCTATCTGGCCGACCAGGTGCGCCGCATGCTCGCCGATCCGGACGCCTGGGGCCGCCTGCCCGGACAGGTCGCCGACTGGCTGGCGATCCAGAGGCTCCGTTCCGTGCTGCCGAAGCGCGACGAACTGCTGGTCGAGACCTTTCCGCGCGGCGGCCGGCACTACATGGTCGCCTATCCGTTCGAGGGCCGGCTCGCCCACCAGACCCTCGGCATGCTGCTGACGCGGCGCCTGGAGCGCTTCCGCGCCCGTCCGATCGGCTTCGTGGCGACCGACTACGCGCTCGGCATCTGGGCGGTCGAGGATCTCGGCCGGCTGTTCGCGGACGGGCAGCCGTCGCTCGGCACGCTGTTCGACGAGGACATGCTCGGCGACGATCTCGAAGCCTGGATGGCCGACAGCTATCTCCTGAAGCGCACCTTCCGTACCAATGCGGTCATTGCCGGCCTGGTCGAGCGGCGCCATCCCGGCAAGGAGAAGAGCGGCCGCCAGGTCACCGTCTCGACCGACCTGGTTTACGACGTGCTGCGCAGCCACGAGCCGGACCACATCCTGCTGCGCGCCACCTGGGCCGACGCCTCCGCCGGCCTGATCGACCTCGGCCGCGTCGGCGCGATGCTGGCCCGCATCAAGGGGCATACGGTCCTGAAGCGGCTCGACCGCATCTCCCCGCTGGCCGTGCCGATCATGCTGGAGATCGGCAAGGAGCGCGTCCCCGGCGAGGCCGACGAGACCCTGCTGCGCGAGGCCGCCGACGCCATCGTGGCCGAGGCGATGGAGACGGCGTGAACCCGGCGGTCGCTACGGCCTCAATTCGAGGAGGGCCGGCCCGGACACCGGATCGGTGACGCCGAGACCGTCGCCGAGATCCTCGAGCGTATGCCGGAAGCTGTTCAGAAGGCCGATCATGGTGGGACGCGCCGCGGCCAAGCTGTCCAGATCGTCCCATTCCCCGATCACGCAGAACGTGGCCGGGCCGGTCGAGATCAGTGAAAATCGCCGGAAGCCTTTGACATCCATCGACGCATTCGTATGGGCATCAATAAATTCGCGTTCCATTCCGGGCTTTGTCTTGAAGCGTACGACGTTGAAGGCCGTCATGCCATCCTCCCGTCATGCAGACAATTGCATATCATAGAGTGAATATTCGGTCGATGAAAGGCCGGATACGGACCTCAACGCTGGTGGCCTTGCCGTGAGGCACGCCCGGCCGGTGAAGCGGCAGCGGCCGTCCGCTTGGCGGCCGATTGCGCAGCCGGGCGCCAAAAAGAAAAGGCCCGGCGCGGGGCCGGGCCTGAAGGTGGACTTGGGGAGGAAGGGGAGGGGAGCAAGTACAGGGGAAGCGGGGTCGTCGGTGCGTGACCGCAGGTCGCTCAGTTGCAGACCTTGGTCTTGTAGGGGTTGCCCCAGGAGTCGTAGGCCCAGACCTTGTAGCAGTTCGGGGCATAGACCGGGGCCGCATAGACCGGGGCCGGGGCGTAGTAGCCGGGGGCGTAGTAGCCCGGCGCATAGGCCTGCGAGGCCAGCGCACCGCCGATGATGGCGCCGCCGACGAGGCCGGCCACGAAGGCGCCTCCCTTGGCTTCGGCCTGCGAGGCGGTGGAAACGGAGGCGCCGGCAACGAGGGCGACGGCGAGGGTGGCGGCAGCGATCTTGGCGAACATGGCGGGCTCCGTGAAGTCGAAATTCAGTCTGGGCTCTCAGGGGGTGGGGCGGGTCAGGCCCCGTCGTTCGATGATTTGAGACTAGACCCCCGCCCATGCACCCGACCCGAACGCCCGGTTCAGAAACCGTTCAGGTGTCAGGCCGCCGATCACGAGACCGTGAGCGGAGCGCCCGAGCGATCCGAAGGACGCCATCCCTCAGCGGATTTCCCCCCGCCATCCCCCTCGAAACCGCAATCCCGGACAAGGCCCGAAGGGCCGCCGATCCGGGACCTACTCGCCCTGCAGCGGCGTCAAGATCGCGAGGAAAATCGGAGCATTGCGGCAGGTCGGGAGGCGAGTAGGCCCCGGCTCTCCGCTGGCGCTGCGGCCGGGGATGCGATGAGAGATGTGTTTCCATTCCGCGTAATCTGGGTGCTGGGTGGATGCGCGGCGAGATGTGCACCCATCCTGCACGTTCTCACGGATGCGCCGAGAGATTTCTCACCGCTCCGCGACATCCGGGTGATGCATCGCGGCACCCCGCGGCCGCCTCGTGGCATTTCACCCCGGCCATCCCCCCGAAACCGCAATCCCGGACAAGGCCCGAAGGGCCGCCGATCCGGGACCTACTCGCCCCGCAGCGGCGTCAAGATTGCGGGCGAAGTCAGAGCATTGCGGCAAGTGGAAACGAGAGTAGGCCCCGGCTCTCCGCTGGCGCTACGGCCGGGGATACGTTGGGAGATCTGTTTCCATCCCGCGACATCTGGGCGGATGCGTCGAGAGATGTGCCATCCTCCCGCAGTATTCCAGGGATATCTCGGAAGCGATACAACCCTCCCACGGCCTCCCGTCCCTCGCAACACTCCCCGAAACCGCAATCCCGGACAAGGCCCGAAGGGCCGCCGATCCGGGACCCAATCGGCCCACGGCGGCGTCAAAATCGCGAGCAAATTCTGAGTATTGCGGCAAGTGGAAACGAGAGTAGGCCCCGGCTCTCCGCTCGCGCTCCGGCCGGGGATCCGATGAGAGATCTGTTTCCAGCCTGCGGCATCTGAGGGGGGGCCGCGAGATGGCACCCATCCTGCACCCTCTCAGGGATGCCTCGACCGATCTGCGGCCGTTTCGCGACGGGCCGCCCAACGCCCCCCCGAAACCGCAATCCCCGACGACCCGCTCCCGCCCTCAGAGCCGGCGGTAGCGGACGCGGGCGCTGTGTTCGATCGCGGCAGCGGCGAGCGTGGGGACTTCGAGCGCATCGCGCAGCATTTCCAGGAGGTGCAGCTCTTCCTGGCGGGCGACCACGTCGGCGGCGGCGACCTCGACGGCGAGCGCATAGGCGGTCTCGTAGAGCCGGGCTGGCAGCGCCGCCTTGGCCATCTCGATGATCACGTCGAGCCCGTTCTCCTCGGCCAGGGTGCGCGCGGTGGATTCGGCGATCGGCACCAGGCGGGCGATGTCGAAGCCGGCGAAGACGGGCAGGCGATCGACCAGCATGCGGATGGCGGTCAGTTCGACATGCGCCATGTCGCGATCGGCGACGCATGTCGTCATCATCACATGGACGAGGGCTTCCTGGATGGTCGGCTGGTCTGTCATCATGTCCTCTCGGGCGCCGAGGGTCCGGCGGCGGCCGGAAGCTAGGTCCGGCGGCGCCGAGCCGCAAGGGCCGGCGTGATTGACGTGTCCGGAGGCCGACCTTAGTGTCGCGCGCGTCTCGGGGGCGGGTCTTCGCCGCCGAAACGGCCGGTCCGCAGCCGCGCTCCACAGCCGAGCGGCCCGTGTTTCAGCCAACCAGCGCTGCGCTTCGCACCGACAGGCCGCCTGCCGGAGCCGGAGCGCCGGCGCCGTCCTGCGTGGTCCGACGCCGTCGGCCCGCCCCATCCACAGGAAGCCGTTGCCATGACCGCCCCGCGCCCGCTCGCCCTCGATCTCACCCCGGCCCTGATCGAGGCGGCGGCGAAATCCAAGGCCTGGCCCTTCGAGGAGGCGCGCAAGATCGTCGCCCGCCTGGAGAAGACCGGCAAGGGCGAGGTGCTGTTCGAGACCGGCTACGGGCCGTCGGGCCTGCCGCATATCGGCACCTTCGGCGAGGTGGCGCGCACCACCATGGTGCTGCATGCCTTCCGGGTGCTGACCGGCGACCGGGTGCCGACCCGGCTCCTGTGCTTCTCCGACGACATGGACGGCATGCGCAAGGTGCCCGACAACGTGCCGAACCAGGATCTGCTGCGCGGCCATCTCGGCAAGCCGCTGACCCGCGTGCCCGACCCGTTCGGCACCCATGACAGCTTCGGCCATCACAACAATGCCCGCCTGCGCGGCTTCCTGGATGCCTTCGGCTTCACCTACGAATTTGCCAGCGCCACCGACTACTACGCGGCCGGCCGGCTCGACGAGAAGCTGCTCGTCATGCTGGAGCGCTACGACGACGTGATGGCGATCATGCTGCCGACGCTGCGCGAGGAGCGGCGGCGCACCTACGCGCCCTTCCTGCCGGTGCATCCGAAGACCGGCGTGGTCATGCAGGTGCCGATCGAGGAGCGCAACGTCGCGCGCGGCACCGTCGTGTGGACCGATCCGGATACGGGCGAGCGCTTCGAGACGCCGGTCACCGGCGGCGGCGCCAAGGCGCAGTGGAAGCCCGACTGGGCCTTGCGCTGGGCGGCGCTCGGCGTCGACTACGAGATGTCCGGCAAGGACCATATCGACAATGTCCGCATCTCCGGCCAGATCTGCCGCGTGCTCGGCGAGCGTCCGCCGGAGGGCTTCAACTACGAGCTCTTCCTCGACGACCAGGGCCAGAAAATCTCCAAGTCCAAGGGCAACGGCCTGACCATCGACGAATGGCTGTCCTATGCCTCGCCGGAAAGCCTGTCGCTGTTCATGTTCCGCGAGCCGAAGGCGGCCAAGCGGCTCTATTTCGACGTGATCCCGAAGAATGTCGACGAGTATGCCCAGTTCCTGGAGGCCTATCGCCGCCAGCCGCTCGAGCAGCAGCTCGGCAATCCGGTCTGGCACATCCATTCCGGCCTGCCGCCGGAACCGGAGCGGATCGGCGGCGCGGCCGGCAATGCCCCGTCGAGCTCGATCTCCTTCACGATGCTGCTCAATCTGGTCTCGGCCTCGAATGCCGAGGATCGCGCCGTGCTGTGGGGCTTCCTGTCGCGCTACGCGCCGGGCGCCTCGCCGGCGAGCAACCCGGAGCTCGACCGGCTGGTCGGCTACGCGATCCGCTACTTCCACGATTTCGTGAAGCCCGGCAAGGTGTTCCGCGCGCCGACCGCGACCGAGCGGGCGGCCCTGGAAGCCCTCGATGCCGCGCTCGGCGCGCTGCCGGCGGTGCCGGACGGCGATGCCATCCAGGCGGCGGTCTACGATGTCGGCCGCAGCCATTTCCCCGACACCAAGAAGCTCGGCCCGGACGGCCGGCCCGGCGTGTCGCAGGAATTCTTCGCCAGCCTCTACCAGGTGCTGATCGGCCAGGAGCGCGGTCCCCGATTCGGGTCCTTCGTGGCGCTTTACGGCGTTGCGGAGACCCGAACCCTCATCGGCAAGGCCCTGGCCGGCACCCTGGCGACCAAAGTGGCGTGAAGCGGCGGCGCATGGCTCCCATATCCGGGGAAATGCCGCCACCGGCGGCGCTTCCCCGCGATCCGGGATTGCACGCATGCAGAAACTTGGTTGAGTATCGTCGCCCCGGTTCCAGCGGAGCCGGTTCAGCTGGGGAACTTCAACCATGAAAAAGTATATCGCCGAAGTGGTCGGCACATTCATTCTGGTCTTCATCGGCGTCGGTTCGGTGGTGGCCGGCGGCCTCGGCGGCGCCCTGCCGCTCGGTCAGGTCGGCATCGGGCTGTGCTTCGGTCTCGCCGTCACGGCGGCCGCCTATGCGATCGGCCCGGTCTCCGGAGCCCATCTCAACCCGGCGGTGACGGTCGGTGCCTTCCTGGCCGGCCGCATGTCCGTCGCGGACGTGATCCCCTACATCATCGCGCAGCTGGTCGGCGCGACGCTGGCCTCGGTGGTCCTGCTGCTGGCCGTCTCCGGCAAGGCCGGCGGCTACGACGTCGCCACGCTCGGCTTCGGACAGAACGGCTGGGATCCGGTCAAGGGCTTCTCGATGACCTCCGCCTTCCTGATCGAGGTGGTGGCAACCTTCGTGTTCGTCACCGTGATCCTCGGCGTCACCCATCCGAAGCACACGACCATTCTGGCCGGGCTGGTGATCGGCCTGACGCTGGCCATCCTGCACATGGCCTTCATCCCGGTCTCGGGCAATTCGCTCAATCCGGCCCGCGCCTTCGGCCCGGCCCTGTTCGCCGGCGCCGGGGCGCTCGGCCAGCTCTGGCTCTACATCGTCGCCCCGCTGATCGGCGGCGCGCTCGCCGGCATCGTCTCGCGCACCGGCCTGCTCTCGGCCGACTGACCGGCAGTCGGGCAGCGGCGGCGGCCGAACGCCCCGCCGCCGCTGCCGCCCATCTTCTGCGAACTGTTGTGTCGCCCGACGGCCGGACGGCCCCGAACCGGGCGCCTCGACCCGCCCCGAACGCGCGTGCTATGCCTCCGTCTGAAATCTCCGGAGGCACGACATGGCAAACCCGATTGAACGCTTTCTCGGCGGCCCGCCGCTGAGGACGCTGCTATGGCTGGCCTTCCTGTCGATCGTGGTCGGCTTCGTCCTGGCCACGCTCGGCCTGCATCCGATGCGGCTGGTGCAGGGCGTGATCGACGCCGTCGAAGGCCTGATCGACGCGATCTCGCGGCTCGGTCTCGGGGCCTTCCGGTCGGTCGGCCAATATCTGATCTGGGGCGCCATCGTGGTCGTGCCGATCTGGCTCATTTCGCGGCTGCTCGCGGTCGGCCGCGGCCCGCGCTGATCCGCCGCCATGTCGGAGAAGAAGAGCTCCTTCCGAAACATCCTGTTCCTGGCGGTCTCGATCGGGCTCGCCCGGATCGTCTCGGAATCGGCCGGGCTCGATCTGAAGCAGACGATCGGCGGTGCGATCCTAGCCTTCCCGCGCAGCCTGGTCCAACTCGGCGGCGACATCCACTATGAGATCGCGACCTTCCTGGCCATGACACTGAGCGCCCCCTATGCGCTGCTCGGCCTTGTCGTGCTGGTCGCCTTCGGGACTTGGGGCGGACTGCGTCGAGCCCGCACCGACCGCCGCACCGGACCCGTCTAGCCGGAGCGCCCCCGCGCCGGCGATCAGACGAAGCCGCGTGCGACGCGGTGGATGATGGTGTGCCGGCGCGCCAGCCGGTCGATATCGTCCTGATAGCCGCCGCCGAGCACGCAGGCGAGCGGCAGTTCCCGATCGCGCACGGTCCCGATCACCCGCCGGTCGCGCTCGGCGAGGCCCGCGTCGGACAGCGCCAGCCGGCCGAGCCGATCCTCGACATGCGGGTCGACGCCGGCATTGTAGAAGACGATGTCCGGCCGGTGCCGGTCGATCGCATCCGGCAGGATCGCCGCCAGGGCCGCCAGATAGGCCTCGTCGGAGGTGTCGTCGGCGAGGGCGATATCGAGATCGGACGGAACCTTGCGGGCCGGGAAGTTGCGCTCGGCATGCATCGACAGCGTGAAGACGGCGTCGTCGCCGGCGAAGATCGCCGCGGTGCCGTCGCCCTGGTGCACGTCGAGATCGACCACCAGCGCGCGCCCGATCAGGCCGTCGGCCTGGAGCACGCGGATCGCGACCGCGACGTCGTTGAAGACGCAGAATCCGGAGCCCTGCTCGCGCCGGGCGTGGTGGCTGCCGCCGGCCGTGTTGCAGGCGAGCCCGTGTTCGAGCGCGAGCCGGCCGGTCATGACGGTGCCGGCCGAAGCCGTGCGCGCGCGCCGGGCGACACGCGGCGTCATGGCGAAGCCGATCTCGCGCGCGACCCGGTCGGGCACGGCGGCGCCGAAGACCTGGTCGACATAGGCCGGATCATGGGCGAGCCCGATCCAGCCGGCCGGCGCCTCGGCCGGAACGTGGAACGCGCCGGCCGCCGCCAGTCCGTCCTCGACCAGGATCTCGGCGATGCGCCGGAACTTGGCCATCGGGAAGCGGTGGCTCGGCGGAAAGTCCGCGTCGTAGTGGGGATTGTGCACGATCGGCAGCATGGCGCGAGTCTATCGCTCGCGGCGCGCCGGCGGAACGGTCCCGGCCGGAAAGGCCGGACAGCCTTTCCGGCCGGCCGGCGACGCATCGGTGGCATCCAGCCATGAGGCGGCCGGGGCTTGCCGGATCGACGGACCTGCCGCAAAGGTCGCCGCCATGACGTCCAGCGCCATCCCCCATCCGCCCGAGTTCAGGCCGCCCGACTTCGGGCAACCGGACTTGCGGGCGCCCGACCATCGCGCCGTTCTCGCCATCGCGGTGCCGATGACGCTCGGCTACATGACCACGCCGCTGGTCGGCCTGGTCGACATGGCGGTGGTCGGCCGCCTCGGCGAGCCCGCCCTGATCGGCGGCGTGGCGATCGGCTCGGTGATCTGCGATGTCGGCTTCACCACCTTCAACTTCCTCCGATCCGGCACGACGGGCCTGACCGCGCAGGCGGTCGGCCGCGGCGATCGGCCGGAAATGCTGGCGACGCTCATGCGCGCGCTGGTCCTCGCCGGTCTCGCCGGCCTCCTGATGATGCTGGCGGCCCCGGCGGCCGCGCTGGCCGGACGCGCCGTCTTCGGCGGCAGCCCGGCGGTCATGGAGGCGATGGCCACCTATGTGCTGATCCGCCTCCTCGGCGCCCCGCTGGTGCTGGCCAATTTCGCGCTGTTCGGCTGGCTGCTCGGTCTCGGCCGGGCCGGCGCCGGGCTCGTGCTGCAGACGGTGCTCAACGGCGTCAACGTGGCGGCGGCGGTCGGACTGGTGCTCGGGGCCGGCTGGGGCGTGGCCGGTGCGGCCTGGGCGGCGGTCGCCGCCGATGCGGTCACGCTCGCGCTCGGGCTCGCCCTGCTGGCCCGGACCCGGGACCGCTCGGCCTGGCCGGGCTGGGCGCGCGTGATCGACCGTCCCGCCGTCCTCGCCATGCTCGGCACCAACCGCGACATCATGATCCGGTCCTTCGTGCTGCTCGCCGCCTTCGCCTTCTTCACCCGGCAGAGCGCGCTGCAGGGCGACCTGGTGCTGGCCGCCAACGCCATCCTGGAGAAGTTCTTCCTGTTCGGCGGCTACTTCCTGGACGGGTTCGCGGCTGCCGCCGAGACCTTCGTCGGCCGCGCCGTCGGCGCCCGCCGGCGCGACATCTACGATCGCGCCCTGATTCTGACGGCCATCTGGGGCTTCGCCCTCGCCGGCCTGGTCAGCGCCACGCTCTGGGCGGCCGGTCCGGCGCTGCTGGCCTTGATGACCTCGGCGACCGCGGTGGCGGAAACGGCGCGGCTCTATCTCGTCTGGGCCGCGCTGACGCCGCTCGCCGGCGTGCTGGCCTTCCAGATGGACGGCGTCTTCATCGGCGCCACCTGGTCGCGCGACATGCGCAACATGATGCTCGTATCGCTGGTCGTCTATCTGGCGGCCTGGGCACTGCTGATGCCCGCCTTCGGCAATCACGGGCTCTGGCTGGCCCTCCTGATCTTCCTCGGCGTGCGCGGCCTGTCGCTCGGCTGGATCAGCCGTCGGCGCGCCGCCGAAACCTTCGGGGCGCGCTGACCGGAGGCCGCGGCCCGAATCAGGTCGCGTTGCCCTGCAGGGCTCTCAGGAAGGCTTCGTCGGGCTCGCCGGTCGGCTTCATGTTCAGCTTGCGCTGCTGGGTTCTGACCGCCTGCCGGGTCTTGTCGTCGAGCGTGCCGGTGATCGCCCCGCCATAGAGGCCGCGGGACTGCAGCAGCGCCTGGACGCGCTGGATCGTGTCGGCCGGGCCGAGGCCCGCCTGCGGGGCGCCGGGTTCGATCCAGACCGTCGCCTCCTCGTTGGCGGTCCGGTCCGCCGGGCGGGCCCGGAACACCTCGACGGCGGCCTTGGCGGCCGCGAGATTGCTCTTGTCGAGATGGCCGGCCACCTCGTCGCGCTTCTTCTCGGCGTCCTTGTCGCCCTGCAGCGCCGAGAGGCCGAACCATTTGTAGGAGACGGCGAGGTCCTGCTTCACGCCCGAGCCGAGCGCATAGATGATGCCGAGGTTGAACTGGCTGTCGCGCAGGCCGTATTCCGCCGCCTTCTGGAACCACGGCACCGCATTGGTCATGTCGCGGTCGTTGGCGAACAGCACGCCGAGATTGTGCATGGCGCGCACATTGCCCTTCTCGGCCGCCGACAGGTACCAGCGGCGCGCCTGGATCGGATCGCGCGTGCCCATGTGGCCCTTCTCGTAGGCGGAGCCGAGCCGGTACTGGGCCGGCGGGAAGCCCCGGTCGGCGGCGCGCTGATACCAGAGCGCGGCTTCCTTCGGATCGGCGGTCACGCCGCGGCCTTCGGCATAGCGCATGCCGACCTCGAACTGCGCCTTGACGTCGCCCGCCGCGGCCGCCTTGCGCAGCGCGGACGAGCCGATCGCCTCGGGCGGCTCGAGGGCGGCAGTGCCGCCCTGGTCCTCGATGGCCTTTTGGATGCCGCCGGTGATGATCGGATCGGCGGCGAGCGAGGGCGGCGGGGCCGCGATGCGGACCGGCTGCACACCCGCCTCGGGCGTCACCGTCGGAGCCGTTGCGAAGCCGCCCGGTGCGATCGACGGGCGCGGGGCGTCGATGAAGCCGCCGGGCGGGGTCGACGGCGGTGCCAGGCTGGCGCTGCCGGTTTGGGAGGGCGCAACGAGGGCTGGCGGCGAGCCGCCGGCCACCGGGGTGCCCCCGGCCACCGGGCTACCCCCGGCCACCGGGCTGCCCCCGGTCGTCGGGGTGGCGGACGGGGCGGCGGTCCCGGCGGGGTCTCGCACCGGCTTGCCGAGTTCGGCCACCTGCGGCGCCTTCGCGGCCGTCCCGGCGGTCTCGGTCTGGCGCTGGCCAGGCAGCATCTGCAAGGCGAAGACGGCGAGCAGCACGGCCGCGGCCGCCAGCATCAGCGGACGGCGCCGGCCGCGCAGGGCGGCGCCGATCCGCGCCAGCGGACCGCGCGGATTGTCCTCGGGCACCGGGCCGTCGTCCTGCGGGCCGGGCTGCGGCTCGACATACGGTTCCTCGACCGGCAGCGTCTCCGCCTGCTGGGCGGCCTGCGCGGCCCGGCGCGCCGCGGCGATGAAGTCGGTGCGCCGCGGCACCGCGACGGTCGTCTCGTCGGCGTCGCCGGTCCGCCGGTCGGGCGATGCCGCCTCCGGATCGGCCGCGCGACCGCGCAGGCCGGGCTTGCCGGATCCGACGGCCAGCGGACGGGCATCCTCCGTGGCCGCGCGGCTCTGTTCGGCGCGCAAAAGGCCGGTCTGCAGGCTCGCCAGCAGTTCGGCGGCCGGCGGCGACGCGGCCCGGCCCTCGACGGCGCCGAGCCGCTGGATCACCGCCGCCAGGGCGTCGTGGACCGAGCGGAGCGTGGTCGCCGCGGCGGCCTCATGCTCGCGCATGCCGTTCTGAAGGGCGGCCATCTCGGCCCGCAGCGCCTCGACGGCGGCCAGGGTTCCGCGATCCTCGGTCACTCCGGCGATCTCGGACAGCGCCTCGCGCGCCACCTGACGGGCTGCCTCCACGGTCAGATCCTGTTGTTCCGACAGGATCATCTGGATGCGCGTCAGGGTTTCCTCGATGGCGCCAAGCCCGGAATTGCGGCTCTCGCTCTCCTCGATCTGCCGATTGAGGCGCCCGAGCTGCTCCTCGATCAGAACCATCGCCCGCTCGTCGACGGTGATGCGTGCCCGATCGATCCGGTCGCCGAGCTCGTTGAGGCGCGCCTCGATCGCGGCGGAGGGAGGCTGCGCCACCGAACGGGCGATCTCGGTGCGCAGCGCGGCGATCTCGCGGGCGAGCGCGCTCGGATCGAGGCCCGCGAACGGGCGCAGTTCGAGCCGGTCGAGCTTGTCGACGAGGGACGTGACGCGCGCCTCGAAGGCTTCCATCATGTCGAGATGGTGCGACGGCCTGAGGCCGGCCATCTGCTCGTCGATGCGATGCAGCAGCGCCTCGATCGCCCCGAATTGGGGCGTGGCGCCGGAGCGGGGCGCCTCGGCCCGGTCGAGCCGTTCGACCAGGTCGGCGATCGCGGTCTGGATGGCCGCGACCTGGCTCGCGTCCGGGGTTCTTTCGCCCAGCCGGTCGAGCTGCTCGGCCAGAGAGGCGATGCGGGCCGTGATCACGGCATTGTCGTCGCGCCGCGCGGCGGCCTCGATGGCGGCAAGCCGGCGGGTCACCTCGAAGGTCTGATCCTCGATCGCCTGCAGGGCCTCCGCGGTGCCGCTACCCGCCCGGATCGCCCGCAACTCGTCGATCAGCGCTTCCAGCCGATCCGGGGCGATGCCCGGTCCGGGCCGGCTCTCCAGGGCCGCGATCTTCTCGGTGATCTCGGTCAGCCGCTGGTCGAACAGGCGGACCAGGCCGCCGGCATCGAAGGCGCCGAGTGCCTGCCGGATCTCCTCGAGACCGGCGGCGAGGCGGCGCGCCTCGGCGGCGTCGGCCCCGAAGGTCTCGACCTGACCGGCGACGCTGGCGACCAGCGCACGCAGCCCGGCGACCTCGCCGGCATCCGGCAGGTCTTCGAGCCGGCTGCGCAGGGCGCCGAGTTCCGTCGCGATGGCGCTCAGGATGGCGCGGTCGGCCGCGTCCCGCTCGACGCCGTGGCGGCCGAGATCGTCGACGCGCGCGACGACATGGCCGAGCCCCGCTTCCAGGCGGGCGAAGCCGGGCTGCGGATCGGCCTGCGCGATGGCGTCGCGCAGCCGCGCGATCTCCAGCACCAGGGGATCGAGCAGGCTCGGCTCGATCCGCGTGGCCGCCAACGCGTCGACGCGACCGACGATCGTCTCGACCAGGCTCAGGTCGGCGGCCGTCGGATGGCGGCCGTGGCGTTCCATGTCGGCCCGGAAGGCGCGGATCTCGTCGAGGAGGTCGGTCGGCCCGACCGGATCCTGCCGGGCGGCCAATCCGTCGATCCGTTCGGCCAGGGCGCGGAAATGCCGTTCGATCTCGGCCATGCTGGGGATGGCCGCAGACGGCATCGGCGGGATCGCCGCGCCCAGGGGGGCCTGGACCTGCGGCGCCTGCGGCAGCGGCACGTGCGGCAGCGGCGCCTGGGTCCGCGGTGCTGGCGCGCTCTGTTCGGGGAGGCGCGGCGCGGCGGAGGCGATCGGCGGGGCGGCCGAAACGGCGATCGACTGCGGTCCGGGCCGCTCCATGGCGCCGGAACCGGTTTCGGCGGCAAGGGCCTGGCGGCGCGCCGTGATCTCCGCGATCGCGCTTTGAAGGAGGTCGAGCCGGCCCGACAGGAGCGCTCCGGGCTCGGCCGGAGCGGCCATGGTGGGGCGGACGGACGTTTCCGTCCGGGCGGTCGGAACGGGTCGGGCGGCCGGCTCCAGCGTGGCGGGGGCGCCGGCCGGGATCCGGGATTCGGGGCGTCCGGCCGGGGGCGCCGCGGTCGCCGACAACGTGGCCATCGACGACGCGGTCGTCGCCTCGCCGCCGCGTTGCGTGGCCGTCTCCGGCGACGATGCGGCGGCGCGGAGATTGCGCAGGCGCGCGTCGAGGCTTTCGAGGGTCTTCAACAGCCCGGTCGTGCGGTCGCCGCCCTCCGGGCTGCCGCGTCCGCCGGACGGCGCGCTTTCGGCGCGCGCGGGCGGGTGCGCGACCGGATCGGGGGTGACATAGGGCATCTCGGCCGGGCGGCCGGCGGCCGTCCGTGCCGGTTCCTCGGGTCTCGGGGTGCCGATCAGTCTGGCGAGGGCGCGGGCGATCGCTTCGGGATCGTCCATCGCCCGTCCCGCTGCGGCGGCCGGCACCGCGGCCTGCGCGGCGGCCGGCATCGGGCTCGGGGCGGCCTGGACCGGGAGCACGGGCGCGGCGATGGCTGCGGACGGGGCCGTCGTGCGGGGTCCGGCAGGCGGCGTGGCACTCAGCCGCTGCAGCCGCTCGGTCAGTTCGGCGAGTTTCCGTTCGACTTCGAGCGCCATCGGACTGGCAGGGGCCGCCGATCCGGTCCCTCCGGCCGGCACGGCCGTCGACGGATCCTGACGCCGGTCCAGAATGACCGAATTCAGCCATTCGCCAACCGACAACCCCGCGCGCCGGGCTTCACCGAGCGCACGTTCCCTGGCCTCGTCGTCGATCCCGCGGACACTCCACGTCATGTGCGACCTCATCGAGGGCGGGGCGCCGAAATTCCGATCGGGCGATTCGGCGCCCGCCGCCGTCACCGGAAGCAGATTCAGGCTGTCATGGTAAACAACGGGTTAACCCCCGCAGGACCCATGAACAGTTGGGAAACCTCCGTTAATGATTCGCCACTTCGACTGCGACCCGGAATGGCGTGCCGCGCGGCTGCGGATGTCCTGTCGCGGAGCCGAAAACGGTCGCGGCGGGTCCGACAGGAACCGGTCAGCAATGCCCGGACGGGATGGCGGCGATGCACCAAAACCGGCGCCGATCGATCCCGCCACTCTTGACCTCACGTGAGGTACATAATATCACCTGATCTGATATAAAAAATAATGATGGTCCGGGGTGGGGGAACTTCTCTCGATTCTCTTTCGAGATAGGAGCTGTTCCCATGGGTACGAATGCACGGACGGCTGAAAAGTCGGGGTCCGATGATGTGGAGCGTCTGCCGGGCGGTTCCGTTGAAGCGCGGCAGGCTTGGTTTACGATTGGCGATCTGGCGCGTGAATTCGATGTGACCTTGCGCACCTTGCGCTTCTACGAGGACAAGGGGCTGCTGAACCCGCGGCGCGAGGGGCTCAATCGAATCTACAATCGGCGGGATCGGGCCAGGCTGAAACTTGTCCTGATGGGCAAGCGGGTCGGGTTCTCTCTGACCGAGATCAAGGAAGTGCTCGATCTCTACGACCTGAAGGACAATCAGCTCACGCAATTGCGTGTCGCCCTGAAGAAGTTCAACGAACAGATCGGCGTGCTCGAGGCCCAGAAGCGGGATTGCGAGCTGGCGCTTGACGAACTGAAGACGACGGTCGGCCAGGTCGCCGACATGATCAAGACGCGCGAGAAGACCCGGAACTGACCGATCCGATCGGGTCGGCCTGTCGGGTCGGCCCCATAATCGATCGGACGGCACCGGCAGAAGCGGATCGGCACGATCCGTATGGCTGTGGCGACGACGGAACGGCATCGAAACGGGGCGATGCGGTCCGCGCGCCGCGGCACTGCGGGTGGAATCCCCGGCGCCGCGCTTGGCGGCCTTGCCGGGCAGGCGCGAACGAAGCCGACGGCGCCCGCGGGGTCGGCGTAGCGCGCTCATGCGCGAGCAGGTCCGTTCGCCGCCGAAGGGTGAACCGGCGGCGCCAATCCAAGCCATCTTTCCGCAGGGATGCGATCCGTCCAGGCCCGGTGCGCTCCCGATGGCCGCGACAGGGGGGATCCCACGGGCGACGGAGCCCGCCACCGGCAACGCGGCCTCTCGCGGAGGCCGGCGGGCCGCCGGGTGCACGGTCTCCGATTTCGACGCGGTCTCTGCTTCCGGCACCGTCTCGGCTTCCGGACGGCGATAGCCGCCGAAGCGATGCGGCTCGGTCCTTCTGTCCCAGACGGAGGCGTGCCCGGAAACGATTCCTGGCCCGGACACCACTGCGTGCCGAACACGACGGCGTGCCCGGAAACGAAGGCGTGCTCACAAACGCAAACGGGCCCCAGGAGGGGCCCGCCGGATTGGCGCCAAGACCGGTGGTATCGCGCCCGGAACGGGCGCGCCGGCTCACTGCTGCTGCTGCGCCTTGCGCTGGGCGGCGCGCAGCTGATCCTCGATCGACTGCCGCTTGGCATTCACCTCGGCGGCGATCGCCTCCTGGCGCTTCTTGAAGGTTTCCTGGTCGATCGGCTTGCCCTCGTTGGCCGACTTGTAGGTCGCCAGCGGGAAGTTGAAGGCAACCGCATTGGCGGCCTGGCCCTGCGCGTTGACCACGATGGCATTGCCCTTCTTGAGCGCCGCCACGAACGGGTCGCTCGCCACCAGCTGCACGACGCAGCCGTCGGGGGCACACCAGCCGAACTTGCCTTCTTCGGCCTTGCCGTCGTCGACCTGGACCTTGAGGCCCGGCTGCAGCAGAAGACCGGTCGGAACGATCAGGCGGACGATCTTGCGCGCCTCGCCGGTCATTTCCATCAGCGAGAAGGAGGCCAGGAACTGGCCGCTGGTGGTGCGCAGATCGTATCCGGTCTGGCACAGCTCCTTCTTGGCCTTCTCGTCCGTCCGGCAGATCTTGATCCAGCCGTCGGTCACGATTCCGTCGCCGCTCTTGGCACCCTGTGCCACGGCCGAGCCGACGGCCATACCGAGGAGCGTCATGACCGCAGTCATCGTCGTGACGACCACCTGCTTCACGACGCTTTTCAGGACATTCATCATGGTTCTCATCGACCCCCGGGGCTGATCGGTGCCCGTCATAGCCCATCCGGACGGATTGGTTCAATGGGGTACGGCATTCGTAACCCACCGCTTCCTGACCATCCATTGCGGCGAGAAAGCGGCCGGGCCGCTCCGCCATGCGGCTTTGTCTCCCGGCGATGCGGGCGTGTCACGTTCATCGGCTGTGCTGCGCGAGGAACCGGTCCATCCGCGCCAGGCTCTGTTCGGTCTGGCCGGACGGAAAGGCCTGGAAGACGTGGCAGCCGCCCGGATAGACGGCAAGTTCCGCTGCGTTGCCGGCCGCGCTCCAGCGTGCCGCCATGAACAGGCTGTCGTCGAGCAGCGCATCGCGGGTGCCGACCGAGAACAGCGCGGGCGGCAGGCCGGCAAGGTCGGCCTGCAGCGGCGAGATGTCCGGATCGGCCGGATCGCCGCCGCGCAGCAGGAAATGGCGGACGAACATGGTGATGTCGCGGGTCGACAGGACCAGCTTCTCGAGCCCGAAGCGGCGCGCGCTCGGCGTCAGCGCCAGATCGAAGCAGCCCGCGACCAGATTGGCCGCGTGGAACGGGGTCAGACCGTGCCGGTCGCGCAGGCGCAACAGGGTCACGACGGCGAGATGCGCGCCGGCCGATTCGCCGCCGATCGCCAGCCGCCCGGTCTCGAACCGCGTCCGGCCCTCGCCGAGCAGCCAGAGCGCAGCCGCCTCGCAATCGTCCGGGCCGGCCGGATAGGGATGCTCGGGCGCGAGCCGGTAGTCGACCGATACCGCGGTCAGCCCGGTCGCATCGGCGATCCGTTCCAGCCGCGGGTCCTGCTGGTCGGCGGCACCGAGGGTCCAGCCGCCGCCGTGGATATGCAGATAGACGCCGCGGGTCGGACCCTCCGCCGGCGCGATCGCGCGCAGCGTGATCGGCCCGCGCGGGCCGTCGATGTCGAACGTCTCGGCGCGCGCCGATTTCGGCGCCGGCGGAAAGGGCCCGAGGCCGCGGGCGCGCCGGTCGCGCACCACATGGGCCGGGAAACTCCAGACATCCGGCAGGGCCTCGATCTTCGCCGTGATCTCGGCATTGAGCCGGCGGGTCTCCTCCGGGATGGCGTCGGGACGGAAGAGGGCGGGATCGGGCAGTCCGGTCATCGGCGCGTCGCGGCTCCAGGGGATCGATCGGGAGCGCCGACACTATCCGCCCGGCCGCCCGCCCGGAAGGGCGCCCTTCGTTGACCCTGCGCCGCACCCATGGAAGGTTCGCGCCGAGCGAGGGTCCCGATGCATCACACCACCGCGTCCATTCTGCTGCTCCAGGCGACCGCCGTCTTGGTCGTGCCCTTCCTGTTCTGGTGGGTTTTGGGGCTGCGCCGGTTCCTGCCGCTGGTCGTCGTCCAGATCCTGACCGGGGTTCTGCTCGGCCCCTCCGTCCTCGGCGTGGCGGCGCCGGATGTCTTCGCCTTCCTGTTCTCGAAGGACCTGCTCGGCGGCGTCAACGCCATCGCCACGCTCGCCGTCACCCTGTTCGCCTTCAAGGCCGGCACCGAGGCCGATCACGACCTGATCGCACCGGCCGCCCGGACCATCTTCGCAGTCGGGGCCGGCGGACTGCTCGCCACATGGGGCATCGGCGCCGCGGCCGGATGGGCGCTGGCCGGCCGCTTTCCCTTGATGGCGGGCGACCAGGGGCCGGCCTTGTTCGCGATCGCCTTCGGGCTGTGCAATGCGGTCCCGGCCCTGCCGGTGCTGGCCGTCCTGCTGCGCGAACTCGACATCCTGCAGGTCCGGGTCGGCGCGGTGGCGCTGGCGGCGGCCGGTATCGGCGACGCGATCCTATGGGCCGGCATGGCGGTGCTGCTGCCGTTCGCCGCCGGCGAGGGCGGCCTCCTGCGCGAGGGCGTCCTCGCGCTCGGCAGCGGCCTTCTCGCCTGTCTCGGCGTGCGCTTCGTCGCCGGGCCGCTGATCCTGGCCATGATGGCGCGTCAGGCACCCGAGCGGGTGGTGATGAGCGCGGTCGCGATCGTGATCTTCGCCGCGTCTTCGCTGACCCTGCTGTTCGGCCTGCACAATGTCGTCGGCGCCTTCGTGGCCGGGCTGTTCCTGCCCGAGCGCGTGCGCCAGTTGGCCGCCGACAAGCTCGACGCGCCGACCGCCCTGATCCTGATGCCGTTCTTCTTCCTGGCGACCGGCCTGAAGACCTCGTTCAGCCTCGCCGATCCGGCGATCTGGACGATCTTCGTGGTCGCGCTGGCGGTCTGCGTTCTGGCCAAGCTCGCCGCCACGATGCTGGCGGCGCGGCTGGCCGGCGAGAGCTGGGCCATGGGGGCCGGGCTTGGCGTGCTGCTGCAGACCAAGGGGCTGATGGAACTCGTGATCGTGACGGTCTTCTACGAGCGCGGCGTGGTCGGGCCGGCGACCTATTCGGCGCTGGTCATCGTGGCGCTGGTCTCCACCGCGCTGACCATGCCGCTGTTCGATCTTCTGGAGCGGCTCTACGGGGCGCGCCTGCTCGGCGGCCGCCGGGCCGGCGCCACCGTCGTCACACGGCCTCGAGCCTGAGCAGGGTCGAGCCGAGTTCGATCACGTCGCCGATCGACAGTTCCCGCTCGCCGGTAACCAGGACGCTGTTGACGTGGATCGGGTTCAGCTTGCCGCCGTCATAGATGCGGAAGTTGAGGCTGCGGTCGTCGCAGACGATGATGGCGTGATCGATGCGCGAGATGGTGTCGTCGCCGAAGTCGAGCGCGACCCGGTTCTTGCGGTCCCGGCCGATCGAATTGGTGCCCGGATAGATCGGCTTGGCATTGCCGAGGCCGTGGCCGTCGATCACCACCAGGCGGGCCATCGGGTTGTTGGAGCGCCGCATGACGAGCTGCGTCTCGACCGTATCGAGATCGCCCTCGAGCCGCAGGGCCTCCTCCTCGCCGGGGCGCGTGCCGACGACGCGGGTGCGGTCCTCTTCGGGGTCGTTGAACCTGGACATGGCAAAGTCCTCGAATGTGCGGTACGGCCGTTGTGGGGCCGGCCGTCAAGCCCGGCCGGAGGCTCGATCAGGCCGCGGTGCGGGTCCCCTCGCGCCGGAACCGGAAGGTGACGCCGCCGATGGTGACCAAGTCGCCGTCGGCCAGTTCGGCATGCTCGCGATAGACGCCGTTGACCAGCAGCGGGTTGGGCTCCGAGCGCCCGGCGGTCTGGTTGTGGATCTCGAACAGGCCCTGCGCGTTCATCTGCAGCACGGCGTGATGGCGCGAGACGGTCACGTCCTTGACGCGGATGTCGTCGTCGGAATGCCGCCCGATGGTCACGCGCGGCTGGTCGACGGCGACCACGCCCGGGTCGTCCTCGAATTCCAGCACGGCGAGCGCGACCTTCGGGGGCGCCTGCTTGGTGATGATCGGCTGCGGCGCCGACGGCACGGCGCCGGCCGCGGCGCGCGCCAGGGCGGCCGCCTCGCGCTCCCGCTTCACCGTGGCGGCGATGCCGATGCCGACCGCGACGACGATGAGGACGAGGACCGCCAGTTGCACGCCGGCCGTCGCGATCCAATCGAGCATGGGGCCAGAACTCCTGGGCTTCGCAGTCGTCCGTATCTTGTCGGAGCGCGCGGCACTATTCAATGGCGACGGACGCCTCATCGGTGACGGCGCACCGGCTGGGGTGGCCGGTGCGGTCGTCGAGGCCCGAATGCGGAGGAGAAGGGCAGGATGCGGGCAGCATCATGGCAGAACGGCATCGTCCGGAGCGATCTTGCCGGTCCTGAGGCGGTCGGGAGACAGGCGCTCGCCCGGCTCGCCGTGCCGACCCGCGGACGCGATGCGGTCGATCTGACGGCGGCGGTTTCGGAATGGCTGGCCGCGATCGGGGCGGCCGACGGTCTCGTCACGCTGTTCCTGCGCCACACCTCCGCGTCGCTGACCATCCAGGAGAACACCGATCCGGACGTGCTGGCCGATCTTTTCGGCCTGCTCGACCGCTTCGCGCCGGCGGATCGGGACTATCGGCACGCCATGGAGGGTGCCGACGACATGCCGGCCCATGCCAAGGCGGTGCTGACCGGGGTGTCGCTGGCCGTGCCGGTGGTCGGCGGCCGGGCCGATCTGGGCACCTGGCAGGCGATCTATCTCCTCGAGCACCGGACCCGGCCGCACCGGCGCGAGGTGACGCTGCACTATCTCGGCCGTTAGGGCCGGTCCCGGTCGGATCGAAACGATCCGCCCGAAAAGGACCGGCTCAAGCCATTGAATCCGGAGCATTTCCTTGTCGAGTGGATCCGTCCATCCGGTCGGGAAATGCTCCGGGCGGCATTACGCCCGGCCGCCGCCGGCAGGCGCCGACCTGAACCGCCGGCCGGGTCCGCGCGTAGACGGACGAAGGAGACCTTGTCCGATGCCGCAGACCGCGACCCTGATCCGTATCGCCGCCCTCGTGGCCGCCGCCGTCTTTGCCGGCGTGATCGTGTGGGCGAGCGGTCGTGCCGACCTCTTCGCCTCCTTCGCGGCGGTCGCGGCCGACCCCTGGGGGCTGGTCGCGCTGATCGACCTCTATCTCGGCTTCGCGGTGACGGCGGGGCTGGTCGCGGCCTTCGAGCGGCGTGCGCCGGTCGTGCTCGCCTTCCTGGTCGCGCTGTTCGTGCTCGGCAATCTCGCCACGCTGGCCTGGATCGCCTGGCGGGCGCCGTCGATCGGCCGGCGGCTGGCGGCGTCCGCCGCCCCGCCCACCCAGTAGAGCCCTCCGGCTGGCGGCGTCCGCCGCCCCGCCCACCCGATAGACCCCGCGGCTGGCCCGGTCGGCGTCAGGCCGGCCGGGACTTGAACCGCTCGGTGGCCGCGATCAGCTCATGCGTGATGCCCGGCTCGGTGACGGCGTGCCCGCCATCCGGCACGATGCGGAAATCGGCTTCCGGCCAGACCCGGGCGAGATCGTGGGCGATGAACACCGGCGTGCACATGTCGTAGCGCCCGTGCACGATCACGCCCGGGATGTGGCGGATCCGGTCGACATGGTCGAGCAGGTGAGAATCGCTGTCGAAGAAGCCGCGGTTGACGAAGTAGTGGCATTCGATGCGCGCGAAGGCCTCGGCATAATGGTCCTCGCCGAAGGCCGCCTCGCGGGCGGGATCGAGCAGCAGCGACAGGGCCGAACCCTCCCAGCGCGCCCAGGTCCTGGCCGCCGCGACCCGAACCGCGGGGTCCTCCGAGGTCAGCCGCCGATGGTAGGCGGCGATCATGTCGTCGCGCTCGGCCTCGGGGATATGCTCGCGGTAGGGCTCGAACGTCTCCGGAAAGATGGCATTGGCGCCCTGCTGGTAGAACCAGAGCAGTTCCTTGCGGCGCAGGGTGAAGATGCCGCGCAGGACCAGTTCGCTGACCCGGTCGGGATGGGTCTCGGCATAGGCGAGCGCCAGCGTCGAGCCCCAGGAGCCGCCGAACACCTGCCAGCGCTCGATGCCGAGCAGGATGCGCAGGCGCTCCATGTCGGCGACCAGATCCCAGGTCGTGTTCTCGCGCAATTCGGCATGCGGGGTCGACTGGCCGCAGCCGCGCTGGTCGAACAGGACGATCCGGTAGGCGGCCGGGTCGTGCAGCCGCCGCATCGCCGGGTTGATGCCGCCGCCCGGGCCGCCATGCAGCATGATCACCGGCTTGCCGGCCGGGTTGCCGCATTCCTCGAAATAGATCTCGTGCAGGTCGGAGACCTTGAGGCGCCCGGTGCGGTAGGGCTCTGTCGGCGGGAGGAGGGTATGGCGGGTGGCGGTCATGGCGGCGGCGTCCGATGTAGCGTTAGGGCACGTGGCGATGGGATCAGAGCCCGCCGCCGGCCGCAAGCCCGGTCCGCACGGCCGTCCGGCGTGGCTCCGTTGCGGGGCCGTCATGCCGGGCGAGAGGCACGGCCATGGGCGCCGCACCCGGTCCGCGCGATCCCGCCGAGGGCGGTGCGACCGTGACGTGATCGCCCTGCGACTTACGCCCTTGCATGACGACGGGCGCGAACCGATAATTCCCAACGACATGCATGTGTCTGCGAGGAGGGCGCAGGCGCGTGACTGAAGTCCGCGGCAAGACGGTGCCGGATACGGCAAAGCAAAACGCAGGGGGGAACACGCGTTGGCCAGCAGCCCGGTCTACAGGTTCGTGATAGCGGACGACCATCCGTTGTTTCGCGGCGCTTTGCGCCAGACGCTCGAAGCCATGTTCGCAGGCGTCACCATCGCCGAAGCCGGATCCCTCGATGCGGTCTCCAAGCTTCTGGACGAGACCGGCGATGTCGATCTGGTCCTGCTCGACCTGAACATGCCGGGCGTGCGCGGCTTCTCGGGATTGATGTATCTTCGCGCGCAGCATCCGGAAGTGCCGGTGGTGGTGGTCTCGGCCAACGAGGATCCGCTGGCCATCCGCCGCTGCATGGAATTCGGCGCCGCCGGCTTCGTGCCCAAGTCGCTCGGCACGGAGTCGATCCGCGAGGCGATCGCGACCGTGATGAACGGCGGCATCTGGACCCCGCCCGATGTCAACATTGCGGCGATGCCGGGCGACGAGACCGGCAAGCTGGTGCAGCGCCTGTCGACATTGACGCCGCAGCAGGTCCGCGTCCTGATGATGCTGAGCGAGGGCCTGCTCAACAAACAGATCGCCTACGAACTGTCGGTCTCCGAGGCGACCGTGAAGGCGCATGTCTCGGCGATCCTGCAGAAGCTCGGGGTCGAAAGCCGGACCCAGGCCGTGATCGCTGCCTCCAAGATCGAAGCGGGGCAGTGGCAATCGCTGGAGGTCTGACCGGCCGGCGCCGTTTCCGCGCTCCGGCCGGGGCGGCAGGGGCGGCCGGGGCAATAAGAGTCAGGGTTCGCGGGGTGCAGCGCTATGGCCGCGCAACTTCGCGGGCCGGCCGTGCCAGCCGTCGGGCCGGGACGCCGACATAGATTCCGTCCGGCGCGGTGTCGGCGAGCACCACCGCGCCGGCGCCGAGGATGCAGCCGGCCCCGATGCTCACGCCGTCGCGCACCGTGGCGTTGAGGCCGATGAAACTGCCGCGGCCGATCCGGGCGCCGCCGCCGATCACGGCGCCGGTCGCCACGAAGCAATCCGGCTCGAGCACGACATGGTGCGAGATCTGCGCCCCGTGGCGCAGCACGACATTGGCGCCGAGCGTCGCGAAGGGCTGCACCAGGACGCCGTCGAAGACGATGCGGTTGGCGTCGCACGGCTGCCCGGCCGGCAGACGGGCTCCGCCGGCGCGGTAGCCCGGCAGGCGGAAGCCGCGCGCGACGGCAGTCTCGACCAGCCGCCGGCGGACCGAGTTGGGACCGCCGCCGTCGTTGTGGGGACCGACCGCGATGACGAGGTCGGTCGAACCCGGCGCGAACCGGGCCTCCAGGTCGTCGAAATCCAGCAGCGGAAGGCCGAAATGGGTCTCGGTCCGGCGAAACGCCGCCTCGACCGTGAAGGCCGCGACCTCGATGCCGTCCGCCTCCAGGCAGGTGCGGGTCAGTTCCGCCAGGGCGCCGCAGCCGTAGACGATCACGCGCATCGCCTGTCTCCCGGCGGATGGTCCGCAGGGGGCGGGGCGTCGCCCGGCATCCCCGGACCGGTCCGGAGCGGCGGCGCCGCCCCATCCGGCATGCGCCGCAGGGCGGCCAGGAAGGCGCGCATCTCCTCGCTGGCGATCGCCGCCATGCCGGGATGGCAGGGCAGGTTCAGCATCCGGGCGTAGATCGAGGCGGCGACCGGCGCGTCCGGTGCCATCGGCCGGTAGTAGCGGCCGCAATCGAAGCGGGCCGGCGGCAGGTCGCCGCTGCGATAGGGCCTCGGCAGGAGGAGCGGCAGGTTGCCGATCGGCGCAGGGCCGGTGGTGGGAGCCAATGGCGCAAGACCGGCATCCTGCGTCAGAATCTCCAGGCGCTTCCGCTGCGACCGGTAGAGATGCCGCCAGGACGGCAGCCGCTCCAGCCGCTCCAGCACGGCCGCGGCGGCGATCTCGGACATCTTGCCGTTGGCCGCGAAGGCGCGCGCCTGCGGATCGGACCCGACCCCGAAATTCAGCATCGAGCGGACCGCGGGCGCCTGCGCCTCGCTCAGAATCGCGAAACCGCCCTCGCCGATCCCGGCCGGCTTGGTGGCATGCAGGCTGACGATCTCGCTGGCCTGTTCGGCCTCCCCCTGACGCCGGATGCCCAGGAAGGCCTGGGCGGAATCGACGATCAATCGCTTGTTGCGCTGCCGGCAGAAGGCGATGACCGGCTCCATCGAGGGGTAGAGGCCGAACGGATTGGTGGCGATCAGGCCGTCCCAGGCGTCCTCCGGCAGGGCCGCGACGGCGGAGAGATCGATCATGCCGCCGGGATCGCAATCGACGAAGGTCACGTCGGCGAGCGGGCCGATGCCGGTCGACAGGAAGCCGAAGGCGGAGGCGACCCAGCGCGGCGCGCGCCCGAGCTCGACGGCCGCCGCGCCGGCCAGCGCGAAGGTCGCCGCCGTGCCCGAGGATGCGGCGACGACGCAGCGCCCCGGCCCGATCTCGAGCAGGCGCGCGAGCTCGCGTTCCAGGGCGGCGACGACCGGGCCGTTGTTGGCCCACTGCCCGGCGCGCTCCGAGAGGGCCGCGATCTCGCCGATCCGCGTCCAGTCCGGCCGCTTCGCCTCGACGAAGCGGACATGGGGCGCATGCAGGTCCGGCAGGTCCAGGCGCGAGGCCCCGCTCCGGCGCTGGGCGATCCCGAGACGCGCGCCGAAGCCGGGCAGGCATCCTTCCGAGCAATTCTCCCAGAGGCGCGCGGCGGCCGTCGCGGTTAGTCCGGGGGCAGCACGCGGGTCGGTCGGCCAGTCCGGATTGATGGCGATCAGCGTCCGGGCCACGTCCAGGCGCCGTTGCCGCGCCCAGTTCCATTGATCGAGCTTCGGGATGCAACAGAGGTCGAGCGACGTCCCGATGTCGACGACCGTGGCGCCCGGCAGCCGTCGGGCCAGGTGCGGCACGAGCCAGGCCGAGAAATAGCCGGCCTGGATCAGGTAGACCGGGGCTTTGGCGGCGACATGGTCGGCCTCCAGTCCCGCCAGGATGCTGCCGCGCTCGTCGATGGCCGCGGTTGCCGAGATCGGAACGAAACGGCAGTCGGGCACCCGAGCGAAGGCGCCGAAATGTTCGAGCCAGGAGGGGCCGACCACGACGAGGGGCCGGTCGCGCAAGGCCTCGACGAAGCCCGCGAAGCTGCCGTCATAGACCGCGTTGCGCCAGACGAGCGGGTCGGCCGTCAAGGCGGCCGCCGGCACCATGCTGGCGATCATGGCTTCGATATCGGCCAGCGGGAGCGCGGGACTGCCGGAATCGCGATCCGAATCCGGCCACGCATAGGGACCCGCGCCGAAATCGATCGCCGGATCCGCCGCCGGCAGTCCGGCCAGGAGCGCCTTCAATTCCGCAAGGAAGCGCTGATCGTCCGCCTGCTGGTCTTCGCTCAAGGCGTCGAAGCGCACCGCCCCGCGCAGCGCCCGATGGTCGCCGAGGCGCACCAGCCGCTCCCAGAAGCCGTGATTGACCTTGGCATAGTGGAAAGGGGTTCGCTCGCGGATCAAGGCAGCGTAGTCGGCGGCCGTGCGGACGCCGGCGGGCGTCCGGGCGCCGGAATGCTGCGGTCGGTTCACTCCGCCGCCTGTCTCTGCTGGCGCCACTGTCCGATCAGGGCCCGGAGGGCGGCTGGCTTGAGCGGCTTGTTGAGCACGTGGATCGATTTCTCCCGGGCCGCTTCGCGCACCTGCGGCGTTCGGTCGGCGGTGATCAGGACGGCTGGAATATCGGCACCGAAGCGCCAGCGCAATTGGACGACCGCATCGATGCCGGTGCCGTCGTCGAGATGATAGTCGACCAGCAGGACCTCCGGGCTCCGGCCGAATTCGGCGATCCTGGCCGCGGCCTCGCGCTGGTCGCGCGCGGTGATCACGGTGGCGCCCCAGCCTTCCAGCAGGCGTCCCATCCCGTCCAGGATGGCGTCGTCATTGTCGAGACAGAGCGCGATCATGCCGTCGAGGCGGCCGGGGACGAGACGGAGCTGGCCGCCCTCCGGCTCGGCGACCGGAACGGCCGCCGCGATCGGCAGCTCGACCCAGAAGCGCGAGCCGCGCCCCGGCGTGGATTCCAGGCCGATCGGATGGGCCAGAACGCGACCGATGCGTTCGACGATCGAGAGGCCGAGGCCGAGCCCGCGGGCGACGCGCGCACCCTGTTCCAGGCGCTGGAATTCCTGGAAGATCACCTTGCGCTTCGATGTCGGGATGCCGAGACCGGTGTCGAGCACCTCGATCACCACCTTGCCGCGCCGGCGCCGGCAGCCGACCAGGATCCGGCCGGAGGGCGTGTATTTGATCGCGTTGGAGATCAGGTTCTGCACCAGCCGCCTGAGCAGGCGGCGATCGGACCGCACCGTCAGGCTGCACGGCAGGATGCGGAATTCGAGACCCTTCTCGCGCGCGATCGGCTCGAAATCGACCTTCAGCGGCTTCAGGATCTCGTCGAGCCGGAAGACGCCGAATTCGGGCTTCAGGGCGCCGGTATCGAGCCGGGAGATGTCCAGCAGGGCGCCGATGATCTCCTCGACCGCATCGAGCGAAAGCCCGACATTGGCGGCGAGGTCGTTGAAGCTCGTGCCTTCGGATTTCTCGACCAGGCTGGTGACGTAGAGACGCGCCGCGTTGAGCGGCTGCAGGATGTCGTGGCCGGCGGCGGCGAGAAACTTGGTCTTGCCGAGATTGGCCTCGTCGGCGGCGCTCTTGGCGATCTGCAGCGCCTCGTTGAGGCGGGTCAGTTCCTCGGTCCGCTCGCGCACGCGCCGCTCCAGGCTCTCGTTGGCGCGGGCCAGTTCCTCGGCGGCGGCGACCCGTTCGGTGATGTCCGTCCAGGTGGTGACGATGCCGCCGTCCGGCATCGGGCTGGTGCGGACTTCGAGCACACGGCCGGACGAGACCATCTTCTCCTGATAGGTCTCCATCCGCACGACCAGCTTGTCGATCCGGTCCTTGACGATGCGGTCCGGATTGCCGGCGCCGAACTCGCCGCGCTCGGCGCGGTCGCGCACCAGGGCGGCCAGCGAGGTGCCGACCTGGGTCAGGTCGGGCGAAATGTCGAGCACCTGCCGGAACTGCCGGTTCCAGCAGATCAGGCGCAGTTCGCGGTCGAACACCGAGATGCCCTGGCGCACCTGGTCGAGGGCGGTCTGCAAGAGGTCGCGGTTATACTGGATCGCCGCCGAGGCGTCGTCGAGCAGCTTCATCGCCGCCTTGGCGCTCGGATCGCGCCGCTTGACCAGGAGCGACAGGACGAGGCGCGACGAGGCCGCGCCGATCGCCGAGGCGAGCAGCTGTTCGGACAGGCGCAGGAGATACATGTCGGCCTGGGCGGCCGGGTTCAGCACCATGTTGCGCGAGCGGCCGTAGTCGTCGAAGGCGGCGTGCGTGCGTTCCTCGCCGAGATAGCGCGACACGGTCTTGCGCAGGTCGTCGACCGTGACGGCGGTGCGCCAGAGCCGCAGCGCCGGAGCGGGCGGCCGGTCGGAGGGGACGAAGATGTTGGCCTGCAGCCGCTCGATCGCCTCCGGCGCGCGGGTCAGCGAAACCGCCACATAGGCGGCGACATTGACCACCAGCGACCAGAAGACGCCGTGCGACAGCGGGTCGAACGAGAAGGCGAACAGGGCCTGCGGCCGCAACAGCCAGATGCCGAAGGGGCCGTCGGTCATGAGCGAATGCGGGCCGATGCCGGCGCCGACGAAGGCCGGCAGAAGCAGGGTGTAGAACCAGATGCCGAAGCCGGCGAGCATGCCGGCGATGGCGCCGCGCGCCGTCGCCCGCCGCCACAGCATGCCGCCGAAGAAGGCCGGCGCGAACTGGGCGATGGCCGCGAAGGCGAGCAGGCCGATCTCGGCCAGCGCGGCGCTGTCGGCGACGGTCCGGTAGTAGGCATAGGCGAGCAGCAGGATGCAGAAGATGGCGATGCGGCGCACGATCAGCAGTTGGAGGCCCATGTCCTCCTTCTCGTCGCCGAGGCTGCCGTGCCGGATCAGCACCGGCACCACGAGCTCGTTGCAGACCATGATGCCGAGCGCCACGGAGGCGACGATCACCATGGCGGTGGCGGCCGACAGGCCGGCGATGAAGGCCAGGATGGTGAAGACCGTCGAACCGGCGTCGAGCGGCACGCGCAGCACGAAGCTGTCGACATCGACATTCGGGCCGAGCAGCGCGTGGCCGGCCATGGCCAGCGGAATGACGAAGACGTTGATGGCGATCAGATAGACCGGGAACAGCCAGCGCGCGGTCTTCAGTTCGTCGACGGAATTGTTCTCCACCACGGTGACGTGGAACATCCGCGGCAGAAGCAGGATGGCGAAGAAGCTCAACAGCGACATCACGATCCAGCTGCCGCCGGACAGGTCGCGCTCGAACATGGCATGCACGCCCGGCAGGTCCGCGGTGCGGGCGAGGAAATCGGACGGGCCGCCGAACAGGCCCCAGACGACGTAGATGCCGACGGCCGAGAAGGCGATCAGCTTGACGATGGATTCGGCCGCGACCGCCAGCATCAGGCCTTCCTGATGCTCGGTCGCGTCGATGTGGCGGGTGCCGAACAGGCAGGCGAAGGCCGCCATGGCGAGCGCGACCAGGAGCGAGACGTCCGGCATCCGCGGGATCGCGCCGCCGGCGACCGAGCCCATGTCGAAATGCGCCACCACGGTTTCGACCGAAAGCGAAACCGCCTTCAATTGCAGCGCGATGTAGGGGACGATGCCGATGAAGGCGATCAGCGTCACGACGACCGCGACCGTCTGGTTCTTGCCGTAGCGGGCGGCGATGAAGTCGGCGATCGAGGTGATCCGCTCCGACTTGGCCAGCCGCACGACCCGCCTGAGCAGCGGATAGGCGCCGAGGAACATGATCATCGGCCCGACATAGATGGTCAGGAAGTCGAGCCCGCGCGAGGCGGCGAGGCCGACCGAGCCGAAGACGGTCCAGGAGGTGCAGTAGACGCCGAGCGACAGTGCGTAGATGTAGGGCCGGCCGCCGGCCGGGCGCGAACGCTGGCCGGCGAGATCGCCGTAATGGGCGACGCCGAACAGCAGCCCGATATAGGCGAGGGCGATGCCGAGGACGATCCAACCCTGCTGCATCTCGACCCCGAACTCATCCCGTCCGCGCCACGGCGGAGCTTCTCGTTTCGAAGGAATCGAACATATCGGCGCCGAACTGTCCACCTTGGCCTGCATGTGGCTCGTGCAGCGCCATACATGGGACTACGATCCTGCCTGTCCCGGCCGCAGCCGGCTGGGCCAATTCGGGGAGACGGGATCATGTGGAAGGAATTTCGCGCCTTCGCGATGAAGGGCAACGTCGTCGAACTGGCCGTCGCGGTGATCATCGGCACCGCCTTCGGCAAGATCGTCGACAGCATGGTCAACGACATCTTCATGCCGATCGTCGGCGCGGTGACCGGCGGGCTCGATTTCACCAACTACTTCATCCTGCTGCGCAGCCTGACCGAGGGCGTCGCGGCGCCGGCGACCTACGAGAAGGCGCGCGAACTCGGCGCGACCATCGGCTACGGCAAGTTCCTCACCGTCTCGATCAACTTCATCATCATCGCCTGGATCCTGTTCATCGTGGTCAAGGCCGTGAACCGGGTCTCGGCGCGGGATTCCGCAGAATCGGCCGCCAAGCCGCCGCCGGCGCCGAGCCGCCAGGAAGTGCTCCTGGAGGAGATCCGCGATCTCCTGAAATCGAAGTGACCCTGCCGACCGCCGGGGCGGCTGCAGGCCGCCGCCCCGGCGGTCGATGCGCGGGGCGAACCGTCCGGCCGGCGGCGAGCCGGGCCCGCGCGGGTCGCTCGGGCGGTCCGACCAGCGGCGCTGATCGGTCCGATCACCGGAATTCATCGCCGGGCGCCGGGCCGCCATGCTAAGAGGCGGCCTCGTTTCGCAGCGTCGGATCCTGCCATGCCTCTCGACTTCCGTTCTGCCATCCGCTCCGAAGCGCGTCAGGCGCCGGAAAGCGGCATCGTCGGCGTCTTCAACTACGGCCGCCATCGCGAAGGGCTGATTCCGCTCTGGGTCGGCGAGGGCGACCTGCCGACGCCGGACTTCATCTGCGCGGCCGCCGACCGGTCCCTGAAGGCGGGCGAGACCTTCTACACCTATCAGCGCGGCATTCCGGATTTGAGGGCCGCGCTCGCGCGCTACCACGCGCGCCACTACGGCATCGCCGACGATCCGGAGCGCTTCTTCGTGGTCGGCTCCGGCATGCAGGCGATCCAGATCGCCGTCGCGATGGTGGCCGGCCACGGCGACGAGGTGATCGTGCCGACGCCGGCATGGCCGAACTCGGCCGCTACCGTCGAGGTGCACGGCGCCAAGGCGGTCGATGTCGTGATGACCCTCGGCAACGACGGCTGGACGCTCGATCTCGAACGGCTCGAGGCCGCCGTGACGCCGCGGACGCGGGCGCTGTTCATCAACAGCCCGTCCAATCCGACCGGCTGGACGGCGAGCCTGGCCGATCTGACGGCCATTCTGGCGCTGGCGCGCCGCCACGGCCTGTGGATCGTGTCCGACGAGGTCTATGGCCGCTTCGTCTATGACGGCGCCGTGCGCGCGCCGTCCTTCCACGATGTCGCCGCACCGGAAGACCGCATCCTCTACGTCAACACCTTCTCCAAGAACTGGGCCATGACCGGGTGGCGCATCGGCTGGATCGAGGCCGATCCCAGCCTCGGGCAGGTGATCGAGAATCTCGTCCAGTATTCGACCTCGGGCGTGCCGACCTTCGTCCAGCGGGCCGCCGTGGTGGCCCTCGACGAGGGCGAGGATTTCGTGGCCCGACAGATCGCGCGGGCCGATCTCGGCCGGCGCACGGTGGTCGACGGGCTCGGCGGCACGGGGCGGGTCCGTTTCGCCCGCCCGACCGGCGCCTTCTATCTCTATCTGGCGGTCGACGGCGAGCCGGACGACCAGGCGCTCGCCTATCGGCTGGTCGACGAGGTCGCCGTCGGCCTCGCGCCCGGCCGGGCTTTCGGCGCCGGCGGCGAGGGCTATCTGCGCCTCTGCTTCGCGCGCAGCCCGGATGCCATAGCGGAAGCCACCGAAAGGCTCGTGCGCTGGCTGCGAAAGGCCGGCTGAACGGGCTTTCCCCCGTAAAAATCCGTAGCTATGGTGATCGCCACGCCGGGGACGTTGCCGGCGCTGGCGCGTGCCGCCGTCCGGTCGGGGACGGCTTGGGCGATCGTCGCGCGAAGGAAGGCTGGTCGCGGCCGGTCGGGCAGAAATGCTCGCCGCGGCTGAACCTGCCTACGGATTTGATCCAGGACAAGGTGCGTCGATGACCGGATGCGCCATGGTCTGGCGCCGCCGCCGCAAGATTGCGGATGTTTTCCAGGACGGTGCATTGGAAGCCGCCTATGCAAGATGTACCCGCCAATCCCCCTTGCGATGCCCGAACGGTTTCGGAGGCACGCCTGCTCAGTGTGCTCGACACGGCGGTCGACGGGATCATCGTGATCGATTCGCGCGCCCGCATCCTGGTCTTCAACAAGGCCTGCGAGGCGCTGTTCGGCTATGAGGCGCGCGAGATCATCGGGCAGAACATCAAGACGCTGATGCCGCCGGAATTCTCCGACCATCACGACCAGTATCTCAGCCACTATCACGACACCGGCGAGAAGCGGATCATCGGCATCGGCCGCGAGGTGCGCGGCATGCACCGCGACGGCACGATCTTCCCGCTCGAACTCTCGGTCGGCGAGGCACAGACCCCGGACGGCCGCCAGTTCATCGGCATCCTGCGCGATCTGCGCGCCCGCAAGGCGGTCGAGCACCGGCTCAACCAGCTGCAGGCGCAACTCGTCAATCTCGCCCGAATCAGCGCCATGGACGAGATGGGCGCGGCCATCGCCCACGAACTCAACCAGCCGCTGACCGCGGTCATGCTCTATCTGCAGGCCATCCTGCGCAAGAAGAAGGATGCGCCGGACAGCGAGCGGCCGATCCTCGACATTCTTGGCAAGGCGCTGCGCGAGGCCGAGCGGGCCGGCAGCATCATCCAGCGCATGCGGCAATTCGTCGAGAAGCGGGAGCCGGAGCGCCAGGCCATCGATCTGGAACAGCTGATCGACGAGGCGCTCGAGCTGACGCTGCTCGGCCACGATGTCCACGGCATCGAACTGCACCGGGAGAAGGCGCCGGACATGCCGCGCGTCGAGGCGGATCCGGTCCAGATTCAGCAGATCGTCTGCAATCTGGTCCGCAACGGGCTGGAAGCGATGAAGGGGCGTCCGGCGCGCGTGCTCAAGGTCGTCACGCGCACCGACGGCCAGGCGGCCAGCGTCGAAATCCAGGATTCCGGGCCGGGCATTCCGGGCGACGTGGCGCAGAACCTGTTCCGCGCCTTTTCCACCTCGAAGCGCACCGGACTAGGGCTTGGCCTTGCCATCTCGCGGACCATCGCCCAGAACCATGGCGGCGATCTGGTCGTGGATCCCGGAGGCGAGGGCCGTGGCGCCCGCTTCATACTTTCGTTGCCTCTGACCGGTCACGCGTCGGCACCTGATAGGATCCCGCCGCGCCCGTGATTCGAAAGTGCCTTCGATATTGGGACGGTTGGCGATAGTGGGAAGAACGGGGGGTTCGCAGATGGGAAAAAGCGAAAACACGATCTATATCGTCGACGACGATCCTGCGGTCCGCGACGCGCTGGCGGTTGTGTTCGAGCTGGAGGGCTTCGCGGTCGAGGCCTACGAATCCGGCGACGCCTTCCTGGAAGCGGCCCTGGCGCGCCAGCCGGCCTGCGTGATCCTGGACGTTCACATGCCGGGGCGGTCCGGCCTCGATGTGCTGAAGGCCCTCAACGCCGAGCACTATCCCGCGCCGATCTTCATCATCTCGGGCCAGGGCGACATCCCGATGGCCGTCTCGGCCGTCAAGCAGGGCGCGTTCGACTTCATCGAGAAGCCGTTCGATGCCGATACGGTCGTGGAGCGCGTGCGCGAGGCTCTCGAAGCCGTCGCCCGCCGCAACAGCGACAACGGTCGCGGCTCTGCCGACCCGGCCTTCGTCGGCCGCGAACTGCTGACGCCGCGCGAACTTGAGGTTCTCGGCCAGATCACCGCCGGCGCGTCCAACAAGGAAGCCGGCCGCCAACTCGGCATCAGCCCGCGGACCATCGAGGTTCATCGCGCCCGCATCATGGAAAAGCTCGGCGCCCGCAACGCCGCCGACCTGGTGCGGATCGTCCTGACCGGAAACGATCACGCCGGCTGATACCGACGGTTATGGAATGATCGTCGGTCTTCGATACGCGAATTTCTCATGCCTCTGACGCCAATGAGAAATTCGCGTTCCTTCAACGGCCCGATGCGTCAGCATCCTGGGCCGTAGGTATGAGCCGCCCGTCGGCCGCAAGGCAGGATTCCTCAAAGATCCGCTCGCGAAGCGGGACCGGCGGGCCGCCCGTCGCCCGCCGCGGGCTTGCGCGTGGCGCGCCGATCGTGCGTCGTCCCCGTGCCCCGTGCCCCGTGCCCCGTGCCCCGTGCCCCGTGCCCCGTGCCCCGTGCCCCGTGCCCCGTGCCCCGTGCCCCGTGCCCCGTGCCCCGTGCCCCGTGCCGCGTCCGCCGTCCGCGGGCGGCCGCGCCCGGCGGGTTTGACCCGGCCGGCGAAATCCGCGCCCGTGCGGTGGCCTGAACGACAGCACCCCCGTGCCATCAACGACTTGTGTTGCCGGCCATCGGTGCCCGTAAGAAAGAGTACGAATGGCACAGCACGCGGTTTGCCCCGATAGTCCGGCAAAACCGCTCCGCTTGCCCTCCAACTCCCGGCGCCAGACCGGGAGGGTGTGCCATGGTCATCTACATCGTCGAAGACGATCCCGGCGTATCCGACTCCCTGCGCTTCCTGCTGCAGGCGATGGGGCATGCCGTCTCGGCCTATGACGATGCCGAGACCTTCCTGGTCGAAGCCGAGCCGCAGCCGCAGGACGTGCTGATCATCGATCTCGGACTTCCGGGCATGAGCGGCGCGGAGGCGATTCGCGAAGTCACCGGACGCGGCTGGTCGCCGCGCATCATCTGCATCACCGGTCAGGCCCAGAAGACGATCGACGAGAGCCTGCGCGACATGCCCAGCACCCAGGTGCTGCGGAAGCCGCTGTCCGGGGAAACCATCGTGGCGCTATTGTAGGGCCACCGATTGGCAACGCAGCGTAAGGCCGGCGTCTGACGGTTGCCTGACATCGGATCCTCTCTGAGGATTTTCTAATATGAAGTACAATTCTTCGGACGACTTCGCTTCTATTTCGACGGGCGGAAGTATACTCGTTTGTCTGCGTATTGGTGTCCGATGAAGGCATGGATTGCCACATAGGTACAAAGTCGTAAGTACGGCAACGGGATTGTGAAGACTCGGATTGATGCCTAGCCTTTCAGCATCGGATGGCGGATCGAACGACTGGCATCGGTGGCGGGGGTAAGGGCCTGCGACCGCAACGCTTCGATCGAACCCCGCCCCGATAGGCGGAGCAGCCCGACGCGGACGGACGCAGATTTCGATTTGCGCGCGGTAGGACTGGTCCTTTTCGAGGAGGGACTACCATGGCTTATTCGGATCGCGGTCTTGCGGCCGGCGGCAGCGCACGGCTCGGCGGCAACACTCATGGCGACGAGGCCTGGGCGGAATTTGCCCGCTCGCCCCGCGTCAAGACCAACCGCTACGAAGCCCATGATGTCGTCTTCTTCGAAGGCGACCCGGCCGAGCGGATCTACGAGCTGATCGAAGGCGCGGTCATGCTCTACAAGCTGCTGCCGGACGGTCGCCGCCAGGTCGTCGAGATCCTGGGTCCGAACGACATGTTCGGTCTTCTCTCCAGCCGCCAGTACGACTGCAACGCCGAGACGCTGACCCCGGCTGTCATCCGGGTCGTCGATCGCCGCGATGCCGAGCAGACGCTGGCCGCGCAGAGCCACATCACCCGCTGCCTGCTCGCCCAGATGGAAGCGCTGCACGAGCACGCGGTCCTGCTCGGCCGCAAGTCGGCCTATGAGCGGGTGTCCTCCTTCCTGATGCGCTTCGTCGCCGGACGCGGTACCGCGGATTGCCCCGGCCCGACGGCGGCCGGTCGCGACGAGCATGTCATCGCGCTCAACATGACCCGCCAGGAAATCGCCGACTATCTCGGCCTGACCATCGAGACGGTCAGCCGGGTGATCTCCGACCTGAAGCGGCGCGGGCTGATCGCGATCGAGAAGCAGGACCGGATCCGGATCACCAATGTCTGCACCATGTGTCACCAGACTGGGACACAATGACCGATACCGGCGCCCGGGCGCTTCGGGCATCCTGGGCCCGATCGGTGCCGGAACGGACGTAGAATTTCGGCATCGGAAGCGGTCGGCTCCTCGTCAGGAGGGGGCGAGACCGGCAGCCGAAGGGGGAGCGAGAAGTCCAGCGCGTTTCGATCGGCGCATCCGATCCGCCCGACGGGCGATGTCGACGGCAGCCGATCGGTCCAGCTATTTCCTCCCGAGCGATCTCCTCCTCTTGCCACCTTGCGCCGTGCCTCGAGCACGGCGCATCTTTTTCAGACCCGCCGAATCCCCGGCGGCAGACCGACCTGCGAGTTGCTGTCTTGGCGGCCACCCCGGCGACGACCTTTCTGAAGGCGCGCGCGATCGAATTTTCGATCCTGGAATACGATCACGATCCGCGCGCGGAGGCCTATGGGGTCGAGGCGGCGGAGAAACTCGGCCTCGATCCGGCGGCGGTGTTCAAGACGCTGGTCGTCTCGGACGAGGCCAAGGCGCATGCGCTGGCGCTGGTCCCGGCGGCGATGCGCCTGAGTCTGGCGGAGGCTGCCCGCGCGCTCGGCTGGAAGCGCGCCGTCATGGCGGATCCGGCCGCGGCGCAGCGCCTGACCGGCTATGTCCTCGGCGGAATCAGCCCCTTCGGCACCAAGAAGAGCCTCGCCGTGGTGGTCGACGGGTCGATGACCCGTCTTGCCCGGGTCCATGTCAGCGGCGGGCGGCGCGGACTGGAAGTCGCCCTGGCGCCGGCGGCCCTGATCGGGGCCTTGAACGCCCGGACCGCGGCGATCGCCGTCTGAGCCGGCATCGCCGCCCGGTATGGTTCCCGGGCGCCGGCCGGACCGTCGACGAATGGCGGACGTCCCACGGATCCGCATCGCCCGTCGCCGGGCTGCGGCCGGTCGCGACCGGAATCCGGTTCGCCAAATCCGCTTCGAGCGACCGCATCCGGGCGAAACCGATCTCGTCTCAACGGGCCGGGGCGAAACCGGTCGGGCCGGCACCCCTCCGGCGTGAAGCGGCTTGCTGAATGATTAGCCCGGCATTAAGTTGTAAGCTGTCTTAGGTTCACGTGGACGGACGTGACGATGAGCAGCATAGCCTTCGACCCGGCTTCCGCCGGGCCGGACAACGGCGTCTTGCGCCATATCGCCTTTGTGTCTCGCGCCGCCTGGTCGATGCTGAAAGCCTCGCCCAAGGCCCGCCAGGCCGGGCGGGCGATCGCGTCCGCGTTCAAGATGCCATCCGGTCGGCTCTATTTCCTGCGCGAGAAGACCTGCTTCGTCTTCGTCGATGCGACCATGCACATCTACCGGGTTCCGGCGACGCGGCGCATGATCGCCCAGTTCGAATCCGAATATCGGATCATGGATCTGGTCCGGCCCCATCTCCGCGTCCCGATCCCGCAGGCCGAACTGATCGGATCGGATCCGCCGATCGCCCGCTATCGCGCCATCCCGGGGCAGCCGCTGTCGCGGATGATCGATACCCTGCGATCGCGCCGTCAGACCGGATGGATCGACGATCTGGCCCGGGCGATCCTCGCCGTGCACGACACCCCGGTGCCCGACTACGCGCGGCCGACCACGTTTGTCGGCGACCGGATGCGGCTGCGGCGGCTCCTCGTCGGCAAGGGCGCGACCGGCATGGCCGCGGAACTGGAGACATCGAGCCGGCTTGCGCGCGCCGCCCTCGAAGGGGCCGACACGACCGCGCTCTGCCATGGCGATCTGAAGGGCGGCAACGTGCTGGTCGATCCGGCGACCGGCCGACTGGCCGGCCTGATCGACTTCGGCAATGCCGGCTTCGGCGCGCGGGAAAGCGACATCGCCCATACCCGGCTGCCGGAACCGGAGCATGAGGCCCTGGTCCGGTGCTACGAGGCCCTGAGCGGGCGGCGGCTCGACAGGGACCGGCTCGCCGCCTTCGTCCGGTTCGAACAGGCCTGCCACAGCGCGACCCGCTTCTGCGGCCGCGGCGAAGGATAGCGCGCAGCGCCGCGTGCGAACGGTCGCCCCCGCGCGGCCTCCGATCGGAAGGCATCGGACGCTGTCCGGGATGGCGGTCACACCGCCATCAGACCGCCATCGAATGGCGGGCGGCTGCCTGCGCCAGATAGGCATCGAAAGCCGCCGCGGCGAGGCGGACGAACGGGCGCCCCGCCTCGGTGATGATGATGGTGTTGCCCTCGATCGCCACCAGACCGTCGCGGGTCAGTTCGGCGAGCCGCTCGACCCCGTCGGCGATCGCCGCAAGGCCGACGCCATGGGCGGCGGTGACGGCGGCGAGATCGACCCGGTAGTCGCACATCAGCCGCTCGATGATCGCGCCGCGCAGGCGGTCGTCGGCATCGAGCGCCTTGCCCTTGACCACCGGCAGGCGGCCGGCCTCGACGGCCCGGCTCCAGCGGCCGATATCGGGATCGTTCTGGACGAAGCCCTGCGGCATCCGGCCGATCGAGGACGCGCCGAAGCCGATCAGCGTGTCGGCCTGATCGGTCGTATAGCCCTGGAAATTGCGCCGGAGCGTGCCGTCCGCCTCGGCGCGCGCCATCTCGTCGTCGGGCCGGGCGAAATGATCGAGACCGATCGGCAGGAAGCCGCAGGCGGCCAGCGCCTCGCGGGCCGTCGCTTCGAGCGCCAGCCGTTCGGTCGCCCCCGGCAGGGCCATCTCGTCGATCAGGCGCTGGTGCTTCTTGAACCACGGCACATGCGCATAGCCGAAGAGCGCGATGCGCGTCGGCCCGAGCCGCATGGCGAGGTCCACGGTCGAACGGATCGTCTCCGCAGTCTGGTGCGGCAGGCCATACATCAGGTCGAAATTGATCGCCTCGATCCCGACCGCCCGCAGCGCCGCCACGGCCTGCTCGACGACCGGGAAGGGCTGAACCCGACCCATCGCCGTCTGGACCGCGGGATCGAAATCCTGCACGCCGAGGCTCGTCCGGGTGATGCCCGCTTCCGCCAGCATCACGGCCAGTTCGGGCGTCACCGTGCGCGGATCGAGCTCGATGGCGTGCTCGGCGCCGTCGAGGAACCGGAAGCGCGACGTCAGGGCGGCGACCACGGCGCGGAAGGACGGCGCCGGCAGGAGGCTCGGCGTGCCGCCGCCCCAATGCACATGGGCGACGCCCAGGCGTTGCCCGATCGTGTCGGCGACCAGGCCGATCTCGTCGACCAGCCGCTCCGCATAGTCGACCACCGGGTCGTCGCGCCGCGCCGCCTTGGTGTGGCAGCCGCAATAGTGGCAGATCGCCCGGCAATAGGGGACGTGCAGATAGAGCGAGACCGGCGCCTCCGGCGCCAGCGCGGCGAGCCAGCTTTCGTAGAGATCGGCTCCAACCGCGCCGGTGAAATGCGGCGCCGTCGGATAGCTGGTGTAGCGCGGCACGGTGCGTGCGGCGTAGCGGGCGTGGAGCGACGTGTTCATGGCCCGCATGATGCGGGCGTGCCGCGGCCTCGGCGTTGATTCTCGTCAAGCGTCGGGGGCTCCCGCGTCAAGAATGTTCGCGGTCCTTCGATCCGACGCGATCGGGCACCCGTCGGGCCGGCCTCGGCTGCATGGCGCAATCCCGCAACGGCCCCTGCCACGGCGGCGAGAATTCGCTATGACCTGTCTCGTGCCGTCCGGAGCCGCCATCCGCATGATCACCTGGAACCGTCCGCCCGATGCCCTGCGCACGACCTGGATCGTGTTGCGCGGCTTCCTGATCGCCTTCGCGGGCGGCGGGCTGTTCACGCTGCTCGACTTTCCCGCCGCCTGGGTGGCCGGCTCGACGGTGGCGGTGACGTTCGCCGTGCTGGCGCGGCTCGAAGTCGCCATGCCGGTCCGGCTGCGCAACGTGCTGTTCGTCTTTCTCGGCATCTCGATGGGCGGCGGCGTCACGCCCGACACCGTGCATCGCCTGCCGCAATGGCCGGTCAGTCTGACCATCCTGACCGTCACCATGGCGTTGGTCACGGCCGGTAGTTACTGGTGGTTCCGCAAGGTCGGCGGCTGGGATCGGATGACCGCGTTGACCGCCTCGGTGCCCGGCGCGCTCTCCTATGTGATGGTGATCGCGCTCGACCGCGGCGCCGATCTGCGCAAGGTCGCGATCGCCCAGACGCTGAGGATCATGGTGCTGGTCGTGATCGTGCCGCTGGCCGTGACCGGGTTCGGTCACGCTTCGGCGGCGGCGGCGCCGGCCGCGCCGGAGGGAAGCTGGCTCGATCTGGCCCTTCTGATCGGAGCGGGCTGCGCCGCCGGCCTGCTCGCCGAATGGATCCGGGTTCCGGCCGGCCTGCTGACCGGCGCCTTCCTGGCGAGCGCGCTGCTGCACGGCGCGGGCTTCGTCGCCGCCAGTCTGCCGCCGGTCCTGCTGGTGCCGTGCTTCCTCGGCGTGGGCGTGATGATCGGCGGCCGATTCGCCGGAACCGACCGCGCGACCTTGCGGGCGAGCTTTGCGCTCGCCGCCGGCGGCTTCGTGGTCGGCAGCGTGCTGGCCACGATCGGGGCGTTCCTGACCGTGCTGGCGATCGGCGTCGGCTGGGGGCAGTCGGTGCTCGCTTTCGCGCCGGGCGGCCTGGAGGCGATGTCGGCCCTGTCCTTCGCGCTCGCCGTCGACCCGGCCTTCGTCGCCGCCCACCAGCTGTTCCGCTTTATCGGCATCGCCATCGTCATGCCGGCCGTGATCGGCCTGATCGACCGGGCCGACGGACCGCCGCCGGCGCGGTGAGCGGACCGGATCGGGCCTCGACGCGCCGCGGCACCGGGCACCTGCGGCGTCTTCGGACGGGCCTTATGCGGCGCAAGATCGGGTGTCGCTCCGGCGACCGATGCTGCGCTGCGACACTGGCGTCTCGTCCTTAAGATCCAGGCGCTAATCGGCATCCCGTTGACCTGAATCAAAGCCCTTCGCGCCGATCTGCCTAGGGTCGTCCCGCTACCCTCGGATGGTCGCGCGGCGGTGCCTGACGCCAGTCGCTCGCCTCATCGGTCAAAGAACCGGCGCCCCTCCCGTTCTATCCATCGGACGGGGCGGTGTCGTCCGAGGTGTTTCGGGTACTCGAGATACGGGGCGAACCATGGCTCGCACAGTCGAGGCAAAAAGGATCACCGCCGAGGAGATAGGCTACGTCCTGTTCCTCGGTGCTCTTCTCGTCGCCTGTCTCCTGATCGCATCGCGCGCTTGGGATCAGGTGATGGCCATACATGCCGGCGTGGGAGCCTTGTTCTCCGCGATCGGCATCTTCCTTGTCTTCAAGGGCTTCTCCGACCGGCCGAGCCAGCCGGACCAGCTCGTCGACGGCAAGCCCAACTACAACTTCGGACCGATCAAGTTCGCGTCCGTCGCGGCGATGTTCTGGGGCATCGCCGGCTTCCTCGTCGGCTTCATCATTGCGATGCAGCTGGCCTTCCCGGCACTGAACTTCGACTTTCCGCTGTCGAATTTCGGCCGGCTCCGGCCGCTGCACACCTCCGCGGTGATCTTCGCCTTCGGCGGCAACGTCCTGCTCGCGACGTCCTTCTACGTCGTGCAGCGCACCTGCCAGGCCCGCATGCCGGGCATCGTGACGCCCTGGTTCATCGTCCTCGGCTACAATGCCTTCATCGTCATCGCCGGCACGGGCTACCTGCTCGGCGTCACGCAGGGCAAGGAATACGCCGAACCCGAATGGTACGCCGACCTGTGGCTGACCGTCGTCTGGGTCGTCTACCTGCTCGCCTTCCTCGGCACGATCTGGAAGCGCAAGGAACCCCACATCTACGTGGCCAACTGGTTCTATCTCGCCTTCATCGTGACGATCGCGATGCTGCACCTCGGCAACAACATGTCGGTGCCGGTGTCGATCTACACCTCCAAGTCGGTGCAGGTCTTCTCGGGCGTGCAGGACGCCATGGTGCAGTGGTGGTACGGCCATAACGCGGTCGGCTTCTTCCTGACCGCCGGCTTCCTGGCCATCATGTACTACTTCGTGCCGAAGCGCGCCGAGCGCCCGGTCTACAGCTATCGCCTGTCGATCGTGCACTTCTGGGCCCTGATCTTCCTCTACATCTGGGCCGGCCCGCATCACCTGCACTACACGGCGCTGCCGGAATGGGCCTCCACCCTCGGCGCGACCTTCTCGATCATGCTGTGGATGCCCTCCTGGGGCGGCATGATCAACGGCCTGATGACGCTCTCGGGCGCCTGGGACAAGCTCCGCACCGATCCGGTCCTGCGCATGCTGGTCGTGTCGGTCGCCTTCTACGGCATGTCGACCTTCGAAGGTCCGCTGATGTCGGTGAAGGCGGTGAACTCGCTGTCGCACTATACGGACTGGACCATCGGCCACGTGCATTCCGGTGCGCTCGGCTGGGTCGGCTTCGTGTCCTTCGGTGCGCTCTACTGCCTGTATCCCTGGCTGTGGAACCGCAAGCAGCTCTATTCGCTGAAGCTGGTCAGCTGGCACTTCTGGCTCGCGACGCTCGGTATCGTCCTCTACATCTGCGCGATGTGGGTGTCGGGTATCATGCAGGGCCTGATGTGGCGCGCCTACGACAAGCTCGGCTTCCTCGAATACTCGTTCATCGAGACCGTCGAGGCGATGCATCCCTTCTACGTGATCCGGGCTTTGGGCGGCCTCCTGTTCGTCCTCGGCGCGCTGATCATGGCCTACAACCTGTACATGACCGTGCAGAAAGGCGAGCGCGAAGAGCCCGCCGGACAGCCGGTCCTGGCCCCCGCAGAATGATGGAGGGCTGATCCATGTCTCTCTTCGACAAGCACGTCGTCCTCGAGAAGAACTCCATCCTTCTTCTCGTCGGGATCCTGATCATGGTCGCCATCGGCGGCATGGTGGAGATCCTGCCGCTCTTCTACCTGAAGAGCACCATCGAAGACGCGAAGGGGATCCGTCCCTATTCGCCGCTCGAACTGGCCGGCCGGAACATCTATCTGCGCGAGGGCTGCTACAACTGCCATAGCCAGATGGTCCGTCCGATGCGTGACGAGATCGAACGCTACGGCCACTTCAGCCTCGCCGCGGAATCCAAGTTCGACCATCCGTTCCAGTGGGGTTCGAAGCGCACCGGTCCGGATCTGGCCCGCGTCGGCGCCAAATATTCCGACCAGTGGCATCGCGAGCACCTGAGCAATCCGCGCTCGATCGTGCCGGGTTCGATCATGCCGGGCTATCCCTTCCTGGCCAAGAACGAGCTCGACTACAGCCACATCGCGGATGTGATGCGCACCAACCAGCTTGTCGGCGTGCCCTATACCGACGAGCAGATCTCCAACGCGGTCGCCGACCTGCGCGCCCAGGCCAATCCCGACGACAAGGCTGTCGACGCGATGCTGAAGCGCTACCCGAAGGCCGTGGCTCGCGATTTCGACGGCGATGTCACCAAGGTTTCGGAGATGGACGCGCTCGTCGCCTATCTCCAGATGCTCGGCACGCTGGTCGACTTCAAGCTCTATGACGACAAGGCCAACCTGCGCTGAAGGAGGCGACCATGAGCAGTCCGTATATCGCGGCCGCCGAGTTCGCTCAGACCTACGGCCTCGTCTACTTCTTCGTCATCTTCCTCGGCGTGCTCGTCTATGCGCTGTGGCCGTCCAACGGCAAGCGCTTCGATGACGCCGCCCGCGTCCCCCTGCGGGAGGATTGATCCATGGCAGAAAGAGATATCGACCGCCTGTCCGGGATATCGACCACCGGACACGAGTGGGACGGTCTGAAGGAACTCAACAATCCGCTCCCGAAGTGGTGGCTCTGGACCTGGTATGCTTGCATCGCCTGGGCCCTCGTCTACTACGTGCTGTATCCCTCCTGGCCGCTGGCCTCGAGCTACACCAAGGGCCTCCTGGGCTATTCCCAGCGTCAGGATGCGCTCGACAAGGTCGCGGAAGGCCAGGCGGCCCGTGCGGTCATCGGCAAGGGCCTCGCCACGGCGGAACTGTCCGCCATCGCGGCCGATCCGAAGATGCGCGAATTCGCCATGGCCAACGGCAAGGCGGCGTTCGGCGACAACTGCGCGCCGTGCCACGGTTCGGCCGGCGTCGGCGGCCCGGGTTTCCCGAGCCTGCAGGACGACGACTGGCTGTGGGGCGGCAAGCTGTCCGACATCCACCAGACCCTGAAGGTCGGCATCCGCTCGACCCATGACGAGACCCGCCAGACCCAGATGCCGGCCTTCGGCAAGGACGGCGTCCTGAAGAAGGACGAGATCTCGACCGTCGCCGACTACGTGCTCTCGCTTTCGGGCAAGGGCACCGCCACCCCGGCCGGCAAGCAGCTCTTCGCCGACAACTGCGCGAGCTGCCATGGCGAGGACGGCAAGGGCAACATCGAGATGGGTGCGCCCAATCTGACCGATGCCATCTGGCTCTACGGCGGCACCAAGGAGAAGATCGTCGAGACCGTCACCAATTCCCGCGCCGGCGTCATGCCGACCTGGGAAGGCCGTCTCGATCCGGTCACCATCAAGTCGCTGGCCGTCTACGTGCACAGCCTCGGTGGCGGCAAGCCGGACTGATCGGGTCCGACTTCGATTGGCTCGAGGAGCCCAAGGACGACGCAAGGCGGCGGGGAGAGATCCCCGCCGCCTTCTTTTTGTCCTCGGCAGGGCGCGGCGAGGCCGGCCTCCGCGACGGTCAGAACCGCGTCGTCAGCGCGGTCAGCCAGGCCGGCGAGAGCGCGACCAGTTCGGCCTCGATGCGCTTGTCCCAGCCGGTCGCGACCAGGATGGCGAGACTGACCAGGATGCCGCCGAGCAGCATCTTGCCGCCGCGCCCCGTCGCGGCGAGCCGCCGGCGCAGCGCGGACAGCCGTTCGCCCGACAGCCGGCCGAGCAGTGCCAGCGGCAGGGCGGCGCCGACGCCGAAGGCCAGCATGGTCAGCGCCACGGCACCGAGATCCTTGCCTTCCGCTGCGAGAACCGAGGCCGCCCCGAGGGTCGGGCCGACGCACGGGCTCCAGACGGCGCCGAGCAGGAGGCCGACGCAGAACTGACCGAAGGGTCCGTCGGTCGAGAAGCCCCCGAAGCGCTGTTCGACCCAGGTCCCCGCCGGCGCCCCGGCGGCTGCCAGCCGGGTCTGCATGGCTGGAACCATCAGCACCAGCCCGACCGCCCCGATGGTCAGTGCCCCGACCATCCGGAACACGCTGCCGTCGAGCCCGATCGCGAAGCCGATCGTGGCCACGAACAGCCCGATCGCGGTGAAGGACAGGGCCAGGCCCGCAGCCAGCGCGAGCGGACCGTGGCGGTGTTCGGATGCCGCGGCGCCGAGAACGATCGGGACGAGCGGCAGCACGCAGGGGGACAGGATCGACAGCAACCCGGCCAGCCCGGCGAGCAGGATCGACGCGATCATGGTTCAGAGGCTCTTGGCCAACAGCGTTTCGATGGCCCCGCGTTCGGTCACGCCGACCGACCGGCCGACCTCGCGCTCGCCTTTGTAGACGATCAGCGTGCTCTGGGTGCGGGCGTCGAGCGTGCGCAGGGCGTCCTTCTGGCTGTCGAAATCCACCGTCAGCACGGTCATGTCCTTGAATTTCGGCATGGCGCGCAATTCGGACAGGATCGGCTTCTGGGCCTGGCAGGTCGGGCACCAGGGCGCGGTCACCTCGACCAGGATCGGTCCGCCCTTGGCTTTCGCGGCGGCGAAGGACGCCGTCGTGAAGGGCACCGAGTCGGCGGCGGAAGCGGCCGGTACGGCGTTCAACACGGCGCCTGCGAGGGCGGCGAAGACGAAGCCGGCGAAGAGCGTGCGACGATGCAGCATGGGTTCCATCCTGTCCTGCGGCCGCCCTTGATCGGGCGGTCCTGCCAGGAATTTCGGCGGATGGGGCGGTCCGGTTACGCCCTCACGGGGAAGTGTTCGGTTGCGTGGCCGGCGTTCACGACAGCTTCAGGACCGCGATGCCGGCCATGATGACACCGGCCGCGGCCGTGCGCGACCAGCCCGAGCGCTCCTTCAGGACGAAGGTCGAGATTGCGACGGCGAAGATGATGCTGGTTTCGCGTAGCGCCGAGACGAGGGCGATCGGCGCCTCGGTCATCGCCCAGAGCGTGATCACATAGGCGCCGATGCTGCAGGCGCCGCCGCCGAAGGCGATCGGCAGGCGCGACCGGACCCGCAGCGCGATGCCGGGCGTGCGGCTGTAGACGACGCCGCCATAGACCATCATCGGCAGCGCCATCAGCAGGAATCCCCATAGCGTATAGGCCGCCGGGCTGCCCGAGGCGCGCGCGCCGAGGCCGTCGACGAAGGTGTAGCCGGCGATCACCAGCGCATTGGCCAGCGCCAGCAGCGTCGGCCTGAGGGCGGGCGTGCCGCCGCGCCGGCCGACGAAGGCCATGGCGAGAATGCCGCCGCAGATGAACAGGATGCCGAACCATCCGGCCGGCTTGAGGGTTTCGCCGATCAGCGGACCGCTGGCGAGCGCGACCAGGAGCGGCGGCGTGCCGCGCATCAGCGGATAGACATGGCCCATGTCGCCGGCCCGGTAGGCCGCGCCGACGAGGACGAAGTAGACAAGGTGGATCAGCGCGGACACGCCGAGGAAATGCCAGCTCGCCTGTGCCGGCGGCGTCAGGAAGGGCAGCACGGCGGCGGCGATCGCGGCCGACCCGGTCGCCACCAGGACGATGTCCAGCCCCTTCTCGCGGCCCGATTTGACCACCGCATTCCAACTGGCATGCAGCAGGGCCGAGAACAGGACGGCGATCATCACGGTGGTGGACATTTCGGGCAGCCTCGCATCGGGCGGATCGCCCGGCGTCGAGGCGACCGCCCTGCTTTGCAGTCTTCCCGCCGAATTGCAAAGCCGTCTCAGGAAATGGCAGCCGTGCGGAGGGCTCGGGCGGCCCCGCCATCGCGAGAGCAAGCATGGCGGGGTTTCTGTTTCGGCACCGTCCTCGGACTCCACGACGCCGCTGGAAGTCCGGCCCGCCTGCCGAACCGTTCGCGGCCTTCGTGACTCCGTCACCGACAGCGGTTTGCTGCAGTGCGATGGTTCGTCGCGCGCGCGTAACGGACGGGTGCCCCAAGGCTTTGACGTCGATCAAGGCAGGACGGCGGCGCCGGGCGCATGGATCGGGTTCGGTTGCCGGGTCCGGACGACAAGGGGTCCCGCGCGGCTGCAGAGGAGTGGAATCCATGAAGGCCGAAACGGTCGCCGGCGGAGGCGCGGTCCACGAGGACTCGCTCTATGCGGAACACAAGAAGATCTATCCGGCGGCGGTGCAGGGCGTCTTCCGGCGGATCAAATGGGGTCTGCTGATCGCCTGCCTCGGCGTCTACTACCTGCTGCCCTTCGTGCGCTGGAACCGCGGACCCGATGCGCCGTCGCAGGCCGTCCTGATCGACTTTCCCAATCGCCGCTTCTACTTCTTCTTCATCGAGATCTGGCCGCAGGAAGTCTACTACATCACCGGCCTTCTGATCCTGGCGGCGTTGACGCTGTTTCTCATGAATGCGGTCGCCGGCCGCGTCTGGTGCGGCTATCTCTGCCCGCAGACGGTCTGGACCGACCTCTTTCTCGCCGTGGAACGCCTCGTCGAGGGCGATCGTCGCGACCGGATCAAGCTCGATCAGGCGCCCTGGAGCGCCGTCAAGTTCGGCCGCAAGGTGCTGAAGCATGCCCTCTGGCTCGGCATCGCCTGGTGGACCGGCGGCGCCTGGGTGCTCTATTTCTCCGATGCGCCGACGCTGGTGCGCGACCTTCTGTTCTTCGACGCCCCGCTGGTCGCCTATATCTGGATCGGCATCCTGACCTTCACGACCTACATCCTCGCCGGCTTCGCCCGCGAGCAGGTCTGCATCTACATGTGCCCCTGGCCGCGCATCCAGGCGGCGCTGACCGACGAATGGGCGCTGAACGTCTCCTACCGGGTCGATCGCGGCGAGCCGCGCACCTCGGTCAAGGCCGCCGAGCGGCTGCGCGCGGCCGGCCAGGACGCCGGCGACTGCATCGACTGTCAGCAATGCGTCGTGGTCTGCCCGACCGGCACCGACATCCGGCTCGGACCGCAGCTCTCCTGCATCCAGTGCGGTCTGTGCATCGACGCCTGCAACAACATCATGGACAAGATCAACCGTCCGCACGGTCTGATCGCCTATGACACCGACATCAACATCGACCGGCGCGAGCACGGCAAGCCGGAGATCTACAAGTTCGTCCGTCCGCGCACGATCCTCTACGTGGCGGTGATCTCGATCGTCATCGGCATCATGACGTTCGTCTTCACCACCCGCGCCACGCTCGGCGTCAACGTGCTGCACGATCGCAGCCCGGTCTATGTGGTCAATTCCGACGGCTCGATCCGCAACGGCTACACGGTGCGCATCCTGAACAAGCACCGCGAGGCGCGCGATTTCGTGCTGTCGGTGACCGGTGCGCCGGAGCGGACCCGCATCGAGGCTGTCGGCGCGACCCGCAAGCAGGACGGCAACCCGATCATCGAGGTCGGACCCGACCAGAGCCAGGAAGTCCGCGTCAACCTGATCGCCCCGCGCGACGCCAAGGTCGAGACCACGGCGCCGATCCAGGTCGTGGTCACCGAGACCAAGGCCGGCGAGCGCGCCGCCGCGAAGGACTTCTTCAAGGGGCCGTGAGCCTCGAATACTGGGCCGCGCCGCGCTTCGCCGGTGCGGCCCAAATGATCTCGCTCAAAGACGCCGGTTCCGGGACGGCCTAGAAACGGGCCATACCGGGGCCGGATCCTTCGAGGGGAGGGGATGGTCCGCTCGACCGTTGCGGAGGGGCAAATGTCGACCAACGCCGAAACCCGTGAATTCCGCCTGACCGGCTGGCACGTGCTGGCCATCTGCATCGCCTTCTTCCTGTCGATCTTCGCCGCCAACGGGGCGCTGGTCTATTACGCGCTGGGCTCCTTCCCGGGCGTGGCGACCGACAGTCCCTATCGGGTCAGCCAGACCTACAATGCCGAGATCGCGGCGGCCAACGCGCAGACCGCGCGCGGCTGGCATGTCGATGCCACGGCCAAGCGGGATCCCGACGGGCACGCGCTCGTCACCGTCTCGGCGCGCGACGCCGAGGGACGGCCGGTCACCGGGGTCGCTTTCAAGGCCGAGCTGCAGCATCCGATGAACCGCGCCCAGGACCGCAAGCTCGTCCTCGGCGAGGTCGCCGGCGCCAGCGGCACCTTCTCGGGCAAGGTCGAGGACCTGCCGGCCGGCCAGTGGGAACTGGTCATCGAGGGCGACGGCAAGGGCGGCCGCCTGTTCCTGTCGCAAAGCCGGCTGATCCTGCGCTGAGCCCGGATCCGGCCATGAACGCCCCCGTCGCCAGCCCGCTCCTCGCCGAGCCGCTCTCCCCCCATGTCCGCGACTGGAGCGCCTTCGCGGAGCCGCGCGCGGACGGCACCGTCCATATGGACCTCGCCGTCGAGGGCATCACCTGCGCGGCCTGCATGTCGACCATCGAGCACGGCCTCGGCGTCGTGCCCGGCGTCGCCAAGGCGCGGCTGAACCTGACCACCCACCGGCTCGCCGTCGACTGGGATCCGGCCGCGACCGATGCCGGCACGGTGGTGCGCCGGCTGGAAAATCTCGGCTACCGCGCCCATCCGTTCGATCCGGCGCGCCGCTCGGCCGAGGAGGAGGCGGAGGCCAAGGCGCTGCTGCGCGCCATGGCGGTCGCCGGCTTCGGCGCCATGAACATCATGCTGCTGTCGGTCTCGGTCTGGGCCGGCAATGCCAGCGACATCGAACCGGTCACGCGCGACTTCTTCCACTGGCTGTCCGCGCTAATCGCCCTGCCGATCGTCGCCTATGCGGGCCGCACCTTCTACCGCTCGGCCTGGCGGGCGCTGCGCGTCGGCCGGACCAACATGGACGTGCCGATCTCGATCGGCATCACTCTGACGGTCGGCCTGTCGCTCTGGCAGACCATGCGCTCGGCCGAGCACGCCTATTTCGATTCGGCCGTGATGCTGCTGTTCTTCCTGCTGCTCGGCCGCTTCCTCGACCACAACATGCGCCGGCGCACCCGCTCGGTCGCCGAGAATCTGGCCGCGCTCCGGGCCGACACGGCCCTCCGCATGGCCCCGGACGGCACGCTCGGCGAGGTGCCGGTCTCGCGCATCGATCCCGGCGACCGCGTCCTGGTGCGCGCCGGCGAGCGCGTTCCGGTCGACGGCATCGTCGAGGCGGGGCTGTCGGAGATCGACCAGAGCCTCGTCACCGGCGAGACCGTCGCGGCACCGGCCGCCGCGGGCGAGCGGGTCTATGCCGGCACCATGAACCTGACCGGCCCGCTCACCGTGCGGGTCACGGCGGCGGAAGCCGGCACGCTGCTCGACGAGGTCAACAAGCTCCTCGAGGCCGCCGCGCAGGCCAAGTCGCGCTACATGCAACTGGCCGACCGCGTCGCCCGCCGCTATGCGCCCGTCGTCCACCTGACCGCGCTCGTCACCTTCCTCGGCTGGCTTTTCGCCGGCGCGGAGGTGTCGGAGGCGCTGGTCGTCGCCGTCTCGGTCCTGATCATCACCTGTCCCTGCGCCCTGGCGCTGGCCATCCCGGCCGTGCAGGTCGTCACCTCCGGCCTTCTGTTCCGGCGCGGCGTGCTGGTCCATGCCGGTGACGCGATCGAGCGGCTGGCCGCCGCCGACACCATCGTGTTCGACAAGACCGGCACCCTGACGCTGCCGGAACCGAGCCTGATCGATGCCGGCCGGATCGATCCCGCGCTTCTCGACCGCGCCGGCCATCTCGCCGCCGCGAGCCGGCATCCGCTCGGCATCGCGCTCGCCGCCGCCGCCCGGGCCACCCGCGCGCCGGAGACGGCCCGCGAGATCGCCGGATCGGGCGTCGAGGCGGAGATCGACGGCGTCGTCCACCGGCTCGGCTCGCCCGCCTTCTGCGGCGTCTGCGATGCCGATGTGGCGGCGGTCACGGCCCTCCATCCGGACGCCTCGCTGGTCGCCTATCGGGCCGGTGCGGCGGAGCCGGTGCTGTTCGCCTTCCGCCAGGGGCTGCGCGTCGATGCGGCCGAGGTGGTCGGGCGGCTGGTCCGGGCCGGCTACGGCATCGAGATCCTGTCCGGCGACCGGCCGGATGCGGTCGCCCGCGCGGCCGCCGCACTCGGCATCGACCGCTGGCGGGCCGGCCTGACGCCGGCCGGCAAGATCGCCCGTCTCGAAGCCCTGAAGGCCGAAGGCCACCGGGTGCTGATGGTCGGCGACGGGCTGAACGACGCGCCGGCGCTCGCCGCCGCCCATGTCTCGCTGTCGCCGGTCACCGCCGTGCATCTCTCCCAGGCGGCCGCCGACGCGGTCTTCCTCGGCGAGCGGCTGGCCCCGGTCGCCGACGCGCTGGCCATCGCGCGGGCCGCCAAGGCGGCGATGGTGCAGAACCTTTGGATCTCGATCGTCTACAATCTGATCGCGGTGCCGGTTGCGATCGCCGGCTGGGTCACGCCCCTGATCGCCGCGCTGGCGATGTCGGGCTCGTCGATCGTGGTCACCGTGAATGCCCTGCGCCTGCGCTGGTCGGCCCCGGAGCCGACCGCGCAACGCGGCGGGACCCTGGACGGCGGCAGGCCGGCCGTCGGGACGGCGGGCGCGGGCGCGGTCGCCGCCGGCGAATTCGGGAGAGCGTGATGGACGTCCTCGTCTACCTGATCCCGATCGCGCTCGGCCTCGGCTTCCTCGGGCTCGGTGCGTTCCTGTGGTCGCTGAAGAGCGGGCAGTACGACGACCTCGACGGCGCCAAATGGCGGGTCCTGTCCGACGACGACCTGCCGGACCGCGATCGATAGCGCGGCCTGCCGGCACCGGCTATGACTGGCTTCCGAATCAGGGAGCTCCGTTCATGCATCGTCGCGATTTCATCGTCAGGATCGCCGTCCTTGTCGTCGCCGGGGCGGCGCTCGTCTCCGTCCCGCCCGCCCACGCGGCCGGCAAGGCGCCGCCGCCGGCGCCGGCCACGGCCGGGCCCGACGAGGTCGTGCGCAATCTCTATGCGCGCTATGCCGCGGAAGCCTACGACTACCGGACCAACCGCAAGCTCGCGCAGCGCTATTTCACCGCCGCGACGCTGAAGCTGCTCGACAAGGTCGACGCCAAGTCGAAGAAGAACGAAGAACCCGGCATCGACTACGAGCCGCTGATCGACGGCCAGGACGGCGAGGTCAAGCGCCTCGCGGTGGCGATCGAAACCGCGACCGCGGACACCGCGACCGTCGCGGCGACCTTCGTCTCCTTCGATGCCAAGATGCGCGTGCTGTTCGACCTGCGCCTGGAGAAGGGCGCCTGGCGGCTCGAAGACATTCGCGGCCATGACGGATCGAGCCTCAAGGCCGTGGCGACCGAATATCTGAAGGACTGATAGCGACGGTCATGGAATGATCGTCGGTATTCGAGACGCGAATTTCTCATGCCTCTGGTGCCTATGAGAAATTCGTGTTACTTAAACGGCCCGATGCGTCAGCATCTTGGGCCGTTGGTATCATCTGGTGCGCTCAGCGGGGGGCTCAACCCCGACCGGGCGGCACCGGCAGCCGCCTTTCCATGAACACGCTGTTGGGATCCGGCCGATAGTCGGCGAAGGGCGGGCATTCGACGAAGCCGGCGCTGCGGTAGAGACCGAGCGCCTCGGCGCTGGCGATGCCGGTTTCGAGCCGCAGCAGCCCGATGCCCTGCGCGGCGGCCTCCGCTTCGAGCGCCGCGAGAAGCCGGCGCGACAGGCCGCGCCCGCGCGCCTCGGGCTCGACCCACATGCGCTTGACCTCCGCCCAGCCGTCGTAAAGCACGATGGCGGCGGTCGCCAGCGCCGTGCCGGATCGGGCGGCTTGGCCCGCTAGACGCGGACGGGCTTCGGGCTCAAGGCCGTGCAGGGCTTCGTCGCGCGCCACGAAGAAGCGCACGGATGCGGCCCGCAAGCCGTCGAGATCGAGGTGATGGTTGCTTTCGGCCGGATGGAGGCTGGCCGAATGCGCCTCGCCGGCGGCGAGCAGGGCGATCACATCCGCCGCGCCCGGATCCTCGCGGGCGATGCGGATGCGGTCTGCGGGCCGAGCTGCCACCGGGCCGAAGCCGGGTTCAGCCGCCGGCGCGGGCGAGCGCCATCCGGGTGACCGGCGCGGCGGCTTCGGTCTCGTCGGCGCTGGTCACCTCGGTCGGGCCGGACAGCGGCAGGCCGAGTTCGCGCCAGACCGACATCAGCGCGTCGGCGAGGCGTTCGATCAGCGCGTCGTCATGGAACGGCGTCGGCGTGATGCGCAGGCGCTCGGTGCCGCGCGGCACGGTCGGATAGTTGATCGGCTGGATGTAGATGCCGTGCTTTTCCAGGAGCAGGTCGGAGGCCTTCTTGCAGAGGTCCGGGTCGGCGACCAGGATCGGCACGATATGGGTCTCGCTCGGCATCACCGGCAGACCGGCCGCGGCCAGCACGGCCTTGCTGCGGGCCGCCTGACGCTGATGCGCCTCCCGTTCGGCCGCGGAGGCCTTCAGGTGGCGGATCGAGGCGGTCGCGGCGGCGGCGACCGCCGGGGGCAGGGCGGTGGTGAAGATGAAGCCCGGCGCGTAGGAGCGCACCGCGTCGACCAGCGCCGCCTTGCCGGTGATGTAGCCGCCGAGCGCCCCGAAGGCCTTGGCGAGCGTACCCTCGATCACGTCGATGCGGTGCATCAGGCCGTCGCGATCGCAGATGCCGCCGCCGCGCGGACCGTACATGCCGACCGCGTGCACCTCGTCGATATAGGTCAGCGCGCCGTAGCGCTCGGCCAGATCGGCGATCGCGGCGATCGGGGCGATGTCGCCGTCCATGGAATAGACCGACTCGAAGGCGATCAGCTTGGCCCGCTCGGGACCGGCCGCCTTCAGAAGCTCTTCCAGATGGTCGAGATCGTTGTGCCGGAACACCTTCTTCTCGCAGCCGGAGCGCCGGATGCCCTCGATCATCGAGGCATGGTTCAATTCGTCGGAAAGAATCAGGCAGTTCGGCAGGATGCGGGCCAGCGTCGAGATGGCCGCCTCGTTGGAGACGAAGCCGGAGGTGAAGGTCAGCGCCGCCTCCTTGCCGTGCAGGTCGGCGAGTTCGGCCTCGAGCTCGACCAGCGGATGATTGGTGCCGGAGATGTTGCGCGTGCCGCCGGCACCGGCCCCCATCGATTGGGCCGCCTTGACCATGGCGTCGACGACATCGGGATGCTGGCCCATGCCGAGATAGTCGTTCGAGCACCAGACCACGATCTCGCGCTCGGCGCCGTCGCGCCGCCAGACGGCATGCGGGAAGCGCCCGGCGATGCGTTCGAGGTCGGCGAAGACGCGGTAGCGCTTCTCGCTCTTGAGGGCAGCCACCGCCGTCTCGAAAATCGCGTCGTAGTTCATCATCCGTCCTCGCGTCGGAGGAAGCGCCGGCCCATCCTCGCCGTGCCTCCCCATTCCCAACTTCCACCCGCCCATGCGGCATCGCGACTGCGGTGTCCCGGACGAACCCGGTCGGAGCGTAGTTAGACCATTCCCCGGAGCATTGACCATGATCAAGTCACGCGATCGTGGTCTGCGCTCCACGCGCTGCGGTCGATGGTCGCCATCCTCCCTTACCACCGCATTCCTTGCGGCATCCTGAGGCCGTCCGGCGAAACCCGCGCCCGCCGTCGCCCGAAGCCGATACACGGCCGCGCCGTCCGTGGATGCACCCGGCATCCGGCACGACCAGGATGTCGCCTCTAAACCAAACCTTCACGCCTTTCGGTCACCGTCGGATCCCGTGGAGGGCGGCGTGCCTTGAACCTCGATCTCTCGTCCCTGACCTTCCTCGTCGTCGAGGACAGCGCCTATATGCGCACGATCCTGCGCACCATGCTGCAGGGGTTCGGCGCGCGCCGCATCGTCGAGGCGGAAGACGGCGCGTCCGGCCTGGAGGCGATGGACCGCGCCAATCCGGACATCATCATCCTGGACTGGGTGATGCCGATCCTGGACGGCGCCGACATGGTGCGGATGATCCGCAACCCGCAGAATCCCTTCGCCTATGTGCCGGTGATCATGGTCACGGCGCATACCGAGCGCAGCCGCATCCTGGAGGCGCGCAAGCTCGGCATCCACGAGCTGCTGTGCAAGCCGATCTCCGCCAAGGCGCTCTACCAGCGCGTCGCCAGCGTGATTCTGCAGCCGCGCGAATTCGTCAAGACGCCGACCTATTTCGGCCCGGCGCCGCGCAAGATCCGCAACCGGCAGAAGATTTGGGAATCCAAGCCCGGCGCTGCCAAGCCGGCCGATGTCGAAGCCGCCTGAGGCACAGTCGCCGAACGGATGTCGGGAAATCTTGCGCCGGTTACGGGGTGACGGCTTGCATCGGCAGCGCTTTCGGCGTGCCATCGCGCTCCTTCCGGCCGGAGACCCCGATGCAGCGCGAGACCGCGATCCTTTCCACGAGCTTCCGCTATTTCCTTGCCGTCGCCGAGGTCGGCTCGATCCGGGCCGCCGCCAAGGTGCTGAACATCGCGCCCTCCGCGGTCAACCGTCAGGTGCTGCTCCTGGAACGGGAGATCGGCATCGACCTGTTCGAACGCCTGGGCCGCGGCCTGCGGCTGTCCGAACCCGGCGCCGTGCTCTTGCGCCAGATCCGGGCGATCCTCGAAACCTTCGGCGAGACCAAGGCCGACCTCGATGCCTTTCGCGGCCTGAAGCGCGGCCGCGTCCGGATCGCGACGGTGGAGAGCATCTCGGTCAACGTGCTGCCTGACATCCTGGCGGGTTTCTGGGCGCAGTTCCCCGGCATCGAGACCGCCGTGACGGTGACCGGATCGGAGGCGGTCGCCCATCTGGTCGAGGACGGCAAGGCCGATATCGGCTTCTCGTTCAATCCCCCGACGACCAGCCGCCTCGAACCGCTCTATCACCGCGACTACCGCATCGGCGCACTCATGACGCCCGACCATCGCTGCGCCGGGCGCGCCTCGATCGAACTGGCCGAACTGGCCGACGAACCGCTCGCGCTGCCGGCGCGCGGGCTCAGCCTGCGCTCGGCGCTCGATCCCGCGCTGGTGCGGCTCGCCCGGGACGTCCGGCCGCGCCTGGAATCCGACAGCCTGCGCCACATGGCCGGCCTCGTCCGGCGGCGCCAACTGATCGCCTTCCAGACCACGGTCGGGATCGAACGGGATCTGCTCGACGGATCGCTGGTGCTGGTGCCGCTGGCCGATCCGGACGTGGAGGTGGACCGGCTGGTCGTCGTGGCCCAGGCCGGGCGCGTGCCGAGCCTGGCGCTGACCGTCTTCTGCGAGCACGTCAAGGCAGCCCTCGAGCTGCCCCGGTCCTGAGCGGGCGGCGTTGGTCCCGGTGCCGAGGCGTTGCGCGCAACGCGCGAACAGCGCACGCCATCCTGGCGCATTTCGCGGCAACCGGGCGCCACCGCGGGCAGGGCGGCCGGATCGTACGAACGCGGCGAGCGGTTCGGTCGAAAATCTCTTCTTTTTCGTTCAGTCCTTATGCGCAAAGATCGGGGCTGGAATGCAGTCCCGCCGGTGCCGGGGGAATCGTGCGACCGGTCGGCCCGCATCCTGCATGGGAGTGCGGACGGTCCGGTCGGCTCGGCCGGAGGCATCCGCCGGACAGGGCGACAGCAGGGGCGCGAGGCGCAGCATGGGGCGACTGACGACGCATGTGCTCGATACCGCGGCCGGCAAGCCGGCTGAGGGTCTGACCATCGAGCTTTGGGCGCTCGACGGCGAACCGAGCCTGATCAAGACCGTGCTGACCAATGCCGACGGCCGCGTCGACGGACCCGTGCTCGACGGCGACAGCCTGCGTCCGGGCGTCTACGAGCTGCGCTTCCATGCCGGCGCCTATCTGCGCGGGGCCGGCCACTCGCTGCCCGAGCCCGCCTTTCTGGACGTGATCCCGATCCGCTTCGGCATCGCCGATACCGGGGCGCACTACCATGTGCCGCTGCTGATCTCGCCCTATGCCTATTCGACCTATCGGGGGAGCTGAGGGCATGTCGGCACCGCGCACCGCCGTCCGCTACCTCTCCGCCGGCCGCGTCATCGAAGTCGCGGACTTTCCGCCGATGACCACGCTGCTCGACCATATCCGCCTGGAACGGCGCCGGACCGGCACCAAGGAAGGCTGCGGCGAGGGCGATTGCGGCGCCTGCACGGTGGCGGTCGGCCGGCCGGTCGACGGCCGCATGGTCTATCAGCCGGTCAATGCCTGCATCGCGCTGCTCGGCCAGATCGACGGCTGCGAACTGGTGACCGTCGAGGATCTGGCCGCCCGCGAAGGCCGCCTGCATCCGATCCAGGCCGCCATGGTCGAAAAGCACGGCTCGCAATGCGGCTTCTGTACCCCCGGCATCGTGATGAGCCTGTTCGTGCTCTATCACGGCGACGGGCCGGTCGACCGCAAGGCGGTGACCGACCAGCTCGCCGGCAATCTGTGCCGCTGTACCGGCTACCGCCCGATCGTCGACGCGGCGCTGGAAGCCTGCGCCGGCCGCGGTCCCGGCTCGGTCGACGCGATCGCGGCGGCGGAGGCCGAAACGATCGCCGGGCTCGCGGCGATCGACGACGGGCGCGACCTGATGGTCGGCACGGCCGAATCCTTCTTCGCGGCACCCGCCTCGATCGCCTCCCTAGCCGCGCTCGTCGCCGCCCACCCGGACGCGACGCTGGTCGCCGGGGCGACCGATGTCGGCCTCTGGATTACCAAGCAGCTGCGCCATCTGCCTAAAATCATCGCACTCGGCCGCGTCGCCGGACTCGATGCCATCGCCGACCATCCCGATCGCCTGGAGATCGGCGCCACCGCCACCTTCGCGGCCGCCGAGGCGGCGATCGGTGCCATCGATCCGGATCTGGCCGAGCTTTGGCGGCGGATCGGTTCCAAGCAGGTGCGCGCCTCCGGCACGGTCGGCGGCAACATCGCCAACGGCTCGCCGATCGGCGACAGCCCGCCGGCGCTGATCGCGCTCGGCGCCGAACTCGAATTGCAGTGCGGTCCGGACCTGCGCCGCCTGCCGCTCGAGGACTATTTCCTCGCCTATGGCCGCCAGGATCGCCGGCCGGGCGAGTTCGTCCGCCGGGTGATCGTGCCGAAGCTCGGCCCCGGACAGGTCTTCCGGGCCTACAAGATCTCCAAGCGCTTCGACCAGGACATCTCGGCCGTGATGGGCGCCTTCCGGCTGACGCTGGACGGCGGCCGGATCGCCGCGGCCCGCATCGCCTTCGGCGGCATGGCCGGCACGCCGAAGCGCGCGGCCGCAACCGAGGCCGCCCTCGTCGGCGCCGATCCGGCCGACCCGGCGACCTGGGCGCCGGCGCTCGCGGCGATCCGCACCGACTATGTGCCGCTCTCCGACATGCGCGCCAGCGCCGCCTACCGGTCCGAGGTCGCCGCGGCCCTGCTCGAGAAGGCCTTGATCGAGAGCGCCGGGGCGGCGACCGATCTGACCCGCATCACCGGCCAGAGGGAGGCCCGCCTTGACCGTGTCGCCTGATCCCGCCGGCCTTGCCGATGCTGCCGGCCTTGCCGACGCCGCCGCGCTGGCCGTGGTCGGCCGCCCGCTGGTGCATGATTCCGCCGTCAAGCATGTCCAGGGCGCCGCCGCCTATATCGACGACATCGCCGAGCCGGCGCGCACGCTGCAGGTCGTGCCCGGCCATGCGCCTTCGGCCGCGCGCGGGCGCATCCTGTCGATCGATCTCGACCGGGTCCGCGCCGCGCCGGGCGTCGTCGCCGTGCTGACCGCCGCCGACGTGCCGGGCATCAACGACTGCTCGCCCTCGGTCGGCGGCGATCCGGTCTTCGCCGAAGGCCGCATCCTGTTCCACGGCCAGGTGGTCTTCGCGGTCGCCGCCGAGACTCGCGACCAGGCCCGCCGCGCCGCGCGGCTGGCGGCGATCGAGGTCGAGGCCGAGACCCCGGCGGTGACGGTCGACGATGCGCTCGACCGCAACACCGAGGTGCTGCCGCCCTACGAGTTCCGCAAGGGCGAGGTCGTCGCGGCCCTGGATGCCAGTCCCGCCCGGATCGGCGGCACCTTCCGGATCGGCGGCCAGGAGCATTTCTATCTGGAGGGGCAGGCTGCGCTGGCGGTGCCCGGCGAGGACGGCGACATGCTCGTCCACACCTCGACCCAGCATCCGACCGAGGTGCAGCACATCACCGCCAAGGTGCTCGGCCTGCCCGATGCCGCGGTGGTGGCCGAGTGCCGGCGCATGGGCGGCGGCTTCGGCGGCAAGGAGAGCCAGGCGACCCAATGGGCGGTGATCGCCGCGCTGGTCGCGCGGGCGACCGGCCGGCCGGCCAAGATCCGGCTCGACCGCGACGACGACATGATCATGACCGGCAAGCGCCACGACTTCCGGGTCGACTGGGAGGCCGGCCACGATGCCGACGGCCGCCTGACGGGCGTCGACGTGGCCTTCTACGGCCGCTGCGGCTATTCGGCCGACCTGTCGCTCGGCGTCAACGACCGGACCATGTTCCATGCCGACAATGCCTACAACTACCCGGCCGCGCGCATCCATTCGCGCCGGCTCCTGACCGACACCGTCTCCAACACCGCCTTCCGCGGCTTCGGCGGCCCGCAGGGCACCGTCTTCGCCGAGCGCGTCATGGACGAGATCGCCGTCCGCCTCGGGCTCGATCCGCTCACCGTGCGCAAGCGGAACTTCTATGCGCCGGCCGGTGACACCACGCCCTACGGCATGCCGGTCGAGGACAACATCATCCACGACCTGGTCGCCGAACTGGAACGCACGTCGGACTATTGGGTCCGGCGCGAGGCCGTGAAGGCGTTCAACGCCTCGAACCGCATCCTGAAGAAGGGCCTCGCCCTGACGCCGGTGAAGTTCGGCATCTCCTTCACGCTGATCCACCTGAACCAGGCCGGCGCGCTGGTCCATGTCTATTCGGACGGCTCGATCATGGTGAACCATGGCGGCACCGAGATGGGGCAGGGGCTCTATCTCAAGGTCGCCCAGGTGGTCGCCGAGGAATTCGGCGTCGGCATCGAGCGGGTCAAGATCACCGCGACGACGACCGCCAAGGTGCCCAACACCTCACCGACCGCGGCCTCCTCGGGCTCCGACCTGAACGGCATGGCGGCTAGAATCGCCGCCGGTGCCATCCGCGCCCGCATGGCGGCGGTGGCGGCGGCCGAGTTCGGCGTGCCAGCCGAAGAGGTCCGCTTCCGCGACGGACGCGTCTTCGGCGGCAACGCCTCGATCGGCTTTGGCGACCTCGCCAAGAAGGCCTATCTGGCGCGCGTGCAGCTGTCCGAGGCCGGCTTCTACAAGACGCCCGAGATCCACTGGGACCGGCCGAGCGCGACCGGCCGGCCGTTCTTCTACTTCGCCTATGGCGCCTCCTGCACCGAGGTGACCGTCGATACGCTGACCGGCGAGATGCGCGTCGACCGCGTCGACCTGCTGCACGATGTCGGCCGGTCGCTCAACCCGGCGCTCGACATCGGACAGATCGAGGGTGCCTTCGTGCAGGGCATGGGCTGGCTGACGACCGAGGAACTGGTCTTCGACCGCGCCGGCCGGCTGCGCACCCACGCGCCCTCGACCTACAAGATCCCGACCGCCTCCGACGTGCCGGCGGATTTCCGCACCGCCCTGTTCGAATCCGGCGGCTGCCGGGCCGACACCATCTACCGCTCCAAGGCGGTCGGCGAGCCGCCACTGATGCTGGCCAATTCGGTCCTCTCGGCCGTCTTCGACGCGCTCGCCGCGCTCCGCCCGGGCCGGGTCCCGCCGCTCAACGCCCCGGCGACCCCCGAGGCGATCCTGACCGCCGCCAAGGCCATGAGGAGCGATTGATGCTCGCCTGGCGCGCCCTCGACCGAGCCATCGCCCGGAGCGGCCGTGCCGCCCTGGTCACGGTGCTGGCGTCGAAAGGCTCGACCCCGCGCGAGGCCGGCGCCCGCATGGTCGTCGAGCCCGGCGGCACCTTCACCGGCACCATCGGCGGCGGCGCCCTCGAACTCAAACTCATCGAAGCCGCCACGGCAGCCCTTCGGTCCGCTTCTCCTGCGACCGAGGGAGAAGGGGAAGCAGCCGGGGACTTTGAATTTGAAGCGGGACCGAGTAGGCGTCTCTCTCCTCCCCTTCTCCCCCCAGGGGGGGAGAAGGTGGCCGAAGGCCGGATGAGGGGGACGGTGCCCGTCAACACTTGGGATCGGCGGTTCGAGACGCCGGCCGGGCGCGTGCGGCGGGGCCAGGTTCCGGAACGCCTTCTGGCGATGGCGCGTCACCTTCGGACCGGCCCGACCGATGCGGAAGGCATGCTGTGGTCTGCCCTGCGCGACCGGCGCTTCGTCGGCCTCAAGTTCCGCCGCCAAGCCCCGATCGGCCGCTACATCGCGGATTTCCTCTGCCCGGCGGCCCGGCTCGTGATCGAGGCCGATGGCGGCGGACATGCGGAGAACCCGCGCGACCCGGTGCGCGATGCCTGGCTGACACAGCAGGGCTACCGGGTGCTGCGCTTCTGGAACGACGAAATCCTGCGCCAGCCCGACATGGTGCTGGAGGCGATCTGGCATGCCCTCGACGCGGCCGGCGTGATTCCGCTGGAGGCTTGGGAGACGGGGGCCCCATCCTCGGACCGTGGTGTCGGATCAGCCGCCGCATCGACCCCCTCATCCGCCCTTCGGGCACCTTCTCCCCCCCTGGGGGGAGAAGGGGAAGGGGCCGGGGACTTTGAGCTCGAAGAGGAATGGAGCGATCGTTCTGCGTCTTCCCTTCTCCCCCCAGGGGGGGAGAAGGGGAAGGAGCCGGTGGGTTCGATCTTGAAGGGGGACAAACCGAGGGGTCGGCGGGTGGTGCGGCGGGGCAGGGGAGCGCGCGGTTTCGGATCCTGTCCTTTGCGCTCGGGCCGCAGCTGGGGCAGTGCTGCGGGGGGCATGTGCGGGTGGCGGTGGAGCTGTTCGCGGCGGGTGATCTGGCGCGGGTCCGGGACTTCGCCGCGCGCGAGGCGGCGGGGCCGTTCGCGACGGTCGGGCGGATCGGTGCCGACGGGCTCGCGCGGATGGTGGTCGAGGGCGAGCATCCGGCGGCGGCGATCGAGGGCGACCGGGTCGTCGAGACCTTCGGCGAGGCGCGGCGGGATCTGGTTCTGTTCGGGGCCGGCCATGTCGGGCGGGCGCTGGTGCTGGCCCTGGCGCCCTTGCCGTTCCGGGTCGTCTGGGTCGACCCGCGGCCGGACGCCTTTCCGGGGGCCGTGCCCGGCAACGTGACGCTGGTGCGTCCGGCCGATCCGGTCGCGGTGCTCGATCAGGTCGCCGACGGCGCCTTCGTGCTGGTCATGACGCACGACCATGCGCTCGATCTCGCCATCGTGGATGCCGCCCTTCATGGGACTCGCTTCCCCCATGTCGGCGTGATCGGATCGGCCACCAAGCGGGCGCGATTCGAGAATCGGCTGCGCGAGGTCGGCCATGGACCGGCCGCCATCGCCCGGCTGATCTGCCCGATCGGCGCCACCGGGCCGAAATCCAAGCTGCCGGCGGTGATCGCGGCGGCGACGGCGGTTGAACTGATCGTGGCCGACGAGCGGCTGAAGGCGGTCGGAGAGCGGCGCTCGGAGCCGCTTCTGGCCAGTGTCGGGGGAGGACGGGCGTCGTGACCATGGTGGAGGAACGCCCGGAAGCGGCGACCGGCGCGCCCGGACCCTATCTCCTGGAGGCGATCGGCATCACCAAGCGCTTCTCGACGCTGGTCGCCAACGACCATGTCGACCTGGCGCTGAAGCCGCACGAGATCCATGCGCTGCTGGGCGAGAACGGCGCCGGCAAGTCGACGCTGGTCAAGATGATCTACGGCTCGCTGCAGCCCAACGAAGGCGAGTTCCGCTGGAAGGGCGAGCGCGTCGCGATCCCCAATCCGGCCGCCGCGCGCCGGCTCGGCATCGGCATGGTGTTCCAGCACTTCTCGCTGTTCGAGGCCCTGACCGTCGCCGAGAATATCGCCCTGGCGCTGCCGCCGACCGCGATGGCGGCGCTGGCGACGCGCATCGAGACGGTCTCGAAGGAATACGGCCTGCCGCTCAGGGCCGATGCGGTGGTGGCCGACCTGTCGGTCGGCGAGCGCCAGCGCATCGAGATCGTCCGCTGCCTGTTGCAGGAGCCCAAGCTCCTGATCATGGACGAGCCGACCGCGGTCCTGACCCCGCAGGAGGCCGACCAGCTGTTTCTGACGCTGGAACGGCTGGCGCGCGAGGGCTGCGCGATCCTCTACATCTCGCACCGGCTCGAGGAGGTGAAGCGGCTTTGCCATGCCGCCACCATCCTGCGCCACGGCAAGGTGGTCGACCGCGTCGACCCGCGCAACGAGACCGCCGCCAGCCTCGCCCGGCTGATGGTCGGGTCCGAGGTCCATGCGGTGCGGCCGTCGCGCCGGCGCATCGACGGGCCGACCCGGCTGAAGCTCGACCGGCTCGACCTGCCGCCGAGCGGCCCCTTCGCGGTGCCGCTGGTCGGCGTGTCGCTGGAGGTGCGCGCCGGCGAGGTGGTGTCGATCGCGGGCGTCGCCGGCAACGGCCAGTCCGAACTGTTCGATGCCATCTCGGGCGAGCGGCCGGTGGCGCGGGCGGAGGCCGTCCTGCTCGACGGCAAGCCCTGCGGCGACCAGGGCGTGACCGCCCGGCGCGGGCTCGGCGCCGGCTTCGTGCCGGAGGAGCGGCTCGGCCACGGCGCGGTGCCGGGCTTCCGGCTGTCAGAGAATGTCGTGCTGACGCGCCATTCGACCGGCCCGGGCGGCGGTCGCTCAGGTTCGGGCCTGCTCGACTATGCGGAGGCCGGCGGCACCGCCAAGCGCGTCTCGGACGCCTTCGACGTGCGCAAGGGCAAGCCGGATCCGGAGGCGCGCGCGCTGTCCGGCGGCAACCTGCAGAAATTCGTGGTCGGCCGCGAGCTCGACCGCAAGCCGGTGCTGATCGTCATCAACCAGCCGACCTGGGGGGTCGATGCCGGCGCGGCGGCGCTGATCCGGCAGGCCCTGCTCGATCTCGCCGCCGACGGGGCCGGCGTGCTGGTGATCAGCCAGGATCTCGACGAGATCTTCGAGATATCCGACCGCATCGCGGTCATCTCGCGCGGCCACCTGTCGCCGGCCTACGACGCGCATCTGGTCACCATGGAGCGGCTCGGGCTCCTGATGGGCGGCGCCCATGGCGACAGTGCCGCGGTCGAGACGGCGGAGCGGCTGAGGGAGGCGGACGGCCATGCGCATTGAACTGGAGAAACGGCCGGAGCGCGCCGAGATCTTCGCCTGGGCCTCGCCGCTGATCGCCGTGGCGTTGACGGTCGTCACCGGCGGGCTGATCTTCGCGCTGGCCGGCATCAATCCGCTGAAGGGCCTCTACGTCTTCTTCATCGAGCCGTTCACCTCGCTTTGGTCGATCGAGGAACTGATCGTCAAGGCGACGCCCCTCGTGCTGATCGGCGTCGGCCTGTCGATCGCCTACCGCGCCAATGTCTGGAATATCGGCGCGGAGGGGCAGTTCACCATGGGGGCGATCTTCGGTGCGGCGGTGCCGATCCTCCTCAACGGCTGGAACGACCCCTCGACGCTGGTCGCCATGCTGGTGCTGGGCACGATCGGCGGCATGGTCTGGGGCGCGATCCCGGCCCTGCTCAAGGTCCGCTTCGGCGCCAACGAGATCCTGACCAGCCTGATGCTGGTCTATGTCTCGCAACTCCTGCTCGACTGGCTGGTGCGCGGCATCTGGCGCGATCCGAAGGGGTTCAACTTCCCGAAATCGGTCGGTTTCGACGGCTGGCAGACCATGCCGGTGATCGGCGACGGCCGCGTCAATCTCGGCACCGCCATCGCGCTCGTGATCGCGGTCCTGCTCGCCGTCCTGATGAGCCGCACGCTGAAGGGTTTCGAGGTCCGCGTGCTCGGCCAGGCGCCGCGCGCCGGCCGCTTCGCGGGCTTCTCGTCGGAGCGGATGGTGGTGTTCGCCTTCCTGCTCTCCGGCGGCCTCGCCGGTCTCGCCGGCATCATGGAGGTCGCCTCGACGATCGGCCAGCTGCAGCCGAACATCTCGCCCGGCTACGGCTTCACGGCGATCATCGTCGCCTTCCTGGGCCGGCTCAATCCGATCGGCGTGATCTTCGCCGGCATCGTGCTGGCGGTCAGCTATCTGGGCGGCGAGGCCGCGCAGGTCGGGCTCGGCATCTCCGACAAGACCGCCCGGGTCTTCCAGGGCATCCTGCTCTTCTACATCCTCGCCTGCGACACGCTGATCCTCTATCGGATCCGTCTGGTCGGCCGGGCTCCGGCGGAGGCGCGCGCGCATGCTTGAGGCCACCATCCTGACCATCATCACGGCCGCGACGCCGCTCCTGCTGGCGGCGATCGGCGAACTGGTCACCGAACGGTCCGGCGTGCTCAATCTCGGCGTCGAGGGCATGATGGTGATGGGGGCGGTCGCCGGCTTCGGCGTCGCGCTGATGACCGGATCGGCGCTCCTCGGCGTCGTCGCGGCGGCGCTCGCCGGCATGGCGCTTGCGCTCCTGTTCGCGGTGCTGACCCAGACGCTGGTCACCAACCAGGTCGCCACCGGCCTCGCCCTGACGCTGTTCGGCATCGGCCTTTCGGGGCTGGCCGGCGAGCGCTTCGTCGGCCAGCCGGGCGTGCGCCTGCAGAAGCTCGACATCCCGGGCCTGACCGACCTGCCCTATGTCGGCAAGATCCTGTTCGGGCAGGACATCCTGGTCTATTTCTCGGTCGTGCTGGTGCTGGTCGTCGGCCATGTCCTGTTCCGCACCCGGATCGGGCTGGTGCTGCGCGCGGTCGGCGACAATCACGGCTCGGCCCATGCGCTCGGCTACCGGGTGATCGCGGTGCGCTACGGGGCGATCCTGTTCGGCGGCGCGGCCTCCGGGCTCGGCGGCGGCTACCTGTCGCTCGCCTACACGCCGCAATGGGTCGAGAACATGACCGCCGGGCGCGGCTGGATCGCGCTGGCGCTGGTCGTGTTCGCCTCCTGGCTGCCCTGGCGCGCGATGGTCGGTGCCTATCTGTTCGCCACGGTGACCATCCTGGGCTTCGCCGCGCAGGGCATGGGGCTCGGCATTCCGGCCCAGTTCCTGTCGTCGCTGCCCTATCTGGTCACCATCCTGGCGCTTGTGATCATCTCGAAGAACCGGCTGGTCATGCGCGCCAACACGCCCGCCTGCCTCGGTCAGAGCTTCGTGCCCGACCGCTAGCGGTCGAAGCGTTCGTGGTTCGGATTCACGAGACGGTTGGGTACCATCCGTCTCGATCGAACCTCTAGCCGGGTTACGGTCAGAAGGCCCCGCGGCTGCGGCCCGGCGCGGAGGCCTGATACGAAAGAGAGGGGCCGCGAGGGTTACGGAGGTACTCGGATGAAGAGGTTTGTGGCGATCGCCGCCGCGCTCGGGCTCGGCCTGGCGGGTGGACTGGCGGCCGGTGCCGCGAAGGCGGCCGAGAAGCTGAAGGCGGCCTGGGTCTATGTCGGCCCGGTCGGCGACTTCGGCTATTCCTACCAGCACGACCTCGGCCGCAAGGCGGTCGAGAAGGCGCTCGGCGACAAGGTCCAGACGACCTATGTCGAGAACGTCCAGGAAGGTCCCGACGCCGAGCGCGCCATCGAGCGCCTCGCCCGCGACGGCAACAAGATCATCTTCACCACCTCGTTCGGCTTCATGGATCCGACCATCAAGGTGGCGAAGAAGTATCCGAACATCTATTTCGAGCATGCCACCGGCTTCAAGCGCGAGAAGAACGTCGCGACGTTCTCGGCGCGCTTCTACGAGGGCCGCTACGTGATCGGCCAGATCGCCGGCAAGATGAGCAAGACCAACACGGTCGGCTACATCGTCTCCTTCCCGATCCCGGAAGTCGTCTCCGGCATCAACGCCTTCATGCTCGGCGCGCAGTCGGTCAACCCGAACATCAAGGTCAAGATCGTCTGGGTGAACAGCTGGTACGATCCGGGCAAGGAAGCCGATGCGGCCAAGGTTCTGGTCAGCCAGGGCGCCGACATCCTGGTCCAGCACACGGATTCGACCGCGCCGCTGCAGGTCGCCCAGGAAAAGGGCATCCTCGGCTTCGGCCAGTCCTCCGACATGGCCAAGTTCGCTCCGAAGGCCCAGATCACCGCCATCACGGACGACTGGGATCCCTACTACATCTCGCGCGTCAAGGCCGTGCTCGACGGCACCTGGAAGTCGACCGACACCTGGGACGGCATGAAGGAAGGCATGGTCGTGCTGCCGCCGATCCAGAACGTCCCGGCCGACGTGAAGGCGCTCGCCGAGGGCACCATGGCCAAGATCACCGCCGGCACGCTGAAGCCCTTCGCCGGCCCGATCTTCAAGCAGGACGGCAGCCAGGTCATCCCGGCCGGCAAGGAACTCGACGATCCGGCCATCCTGAGCATGAACTGGTACGTCAAGGGCATCGACGACAAGCTGCCGCAGTAAGGCCGACCGGATCGGCGGGCGTCCGCACGCCCGCCGATGCCTGCCGATGCCCGGAACCGCGACGGGATGCGGGTATCCGCTCCGGACGGGCGATCGAGGGTCGCCCGGACCGATCTGCGGCACCTTTCGCGCTGGGGGATGTCGGCCCGCCCGGCCCGCAGCGCGTGCCGACCCCGGGGCGCCGGCCCCGGCCTCGGAACCGCCCGATCGGCGGACCGCCGGTCCGGCGTGCTGCGTGTCCGACGTGCCACGTGTCCGGCGAACCGGCGGGCCGGCCGTGTCCCGATCCGGCGCCGCGCCGACCGTCCGCCGGGTCCTCCGGCACCCGAACGACCCGCGCCCGCACACCCTGCCGCAGCGCCATGCACGAAACTTGCTAGGCCCCACGCGCGCCGGCATCCGCCGGACCGCGATCCTCCCGGACGGACCCGCCCATGGAAGCCTTCGCCGCCGACTGGCTCAATCTCCTGACCCGCTGGTTCCACATGGTCGTCGGCATCGGCTGGATCGGCGCCTCCTTCTACTATATCGGCCTCGACGTGACGCTTCGGAAACGCGAGCGCATGAACGAGGGCGTCTACGGCACCGTCTGGCAGGTCCATGGCGGCGGCTTCTATCATGTCGAGAAGTATCTGGTCGCCCCGAAGGCGCTGCCGGACGATCTCGTCTGGTTCAAATGGGAAGCCTATCTCACCTTCCTGTCCGGCTTCGCGCTGCTGATCGTGCAATACTATTGGAACGCCAAGGCGTTTCTGATCGACCCCAAGGTGATGGCGCTCGCCCCCTGGCAGGCGATCGCGATCTCGGTCGCCGGCCTGGCCGCAGGCTGGGCGGTCTATGACGCCGTCTGCCGGTCGCCGATCGGCCGCAACACCGCCCTGCTGGCGGCAACGGTGTTCCTGATGATCGTCGCGGCCTCCTGGGCGTTCAGCCAGGTCTTCTCGGGCCGCGGCGCGCTGATCCATGTCGGTGCCTTCGTGGGCACGATCATGGCCGCCAATGTGTTCATGATCATCATCCCCAACCAGCGCAAGATCGTCGACGCGCTCCTGAAGGGCGAGGCGCCCGATCCGAAATACGGCGCCATCGGCAAGCAGCGCTCGGTGCACAACACCTACCTGACCCTGCCGGTCCTCTTGATGATGGTCTCGAACCACTATTCGATGCTGACCGGCCATCCGCAGGCCTGGGCGGTGGTGGCGTTGATCCTGATTGTCGGCGGCATGGTCCGGCATTTCATGGTCCGCCACGAGGCCGGCGATCCGGTCGCCAAGGTCGCCTGGGCGCTCGGCCTCGCCGCGCTCGGTCTCGTCGGGGCGCTCTGGCTGACCGCGCCGAAGACCGATCCGCGGCTGGCGGGGCTTGCGGCGAGCGATCAGGACGTGATCAGGATCACCGCGAAGCACTGCACCATGTGCCATGCCGCCAAGCCGCGCCACGAGGGTTTCGGCGAGCCGCCGAAGGGGGTCATGCTGGAGACGATCGAGGACATCCGCCGCTATGCGGTGCTGATCGACCAGCAGGCCGTGAAGTCCGATGTGATGCCGCTGGGCAACGAGACCGGGATGACCGACGACGAGCGCCGCACGCTCGGCGCCTGGGTCGCCCGCCAGTGAGGGCCGCGATCCGGTGATCAGCCTTTCCGACGTGAACGTCCTGCCGATCGACAGCTTCGTCGATCGCTTCGGCGACGTGGCCGAACATTCGCCCTGGGTGGCGGAGGCGGCCGGTGCGCTGCGCCCGTTCGCCTCGCGCGAGGCGATGGTGCTGGCCTTCGCGCAAGCCGTGCGCACGGCGCCGCGCAGCCTGCAGCTGAAGCTGGTCAACGCCCATCCCGATCTCGCCGGCCGGGCCGCGCGGGCCGGCAGCATGGCGGCGGATTCGGTGAAGGAGCAGGCCGGCGCCGGCCTCGACACGCTGACGGACGAGGAATATGCACGGTTCACCGATTTGAACGATCGCTACCGCGCCCGCTTCGGCTTCCCCTTCATCCTGGCCGTCAAGGGCGCCACCAAGCACCGCATCCTCGAATCCTTCGCCGAGCGCGTCGGCAATGCGCCGGCGGTGGAATTCGAGAACGCGCTCGGACAGATCGCCCGAATCTTCCGCTTCCGCATCGAGGATCGGGTCTCGCCCGATTGAGCCCTTCGAAGAGCCCGCCATGGCCGACATGATGATGATCCACGATCTCGGAACCCGGACGCTCGACCTGCTCGACCGTCTGGCCGCGATCACCGACGAGCCCGGCCGCATCACGCGGCTCTATCTCTCGCCCGCCCACCGGCGCGCGGCCGATCAGGTCGCCGACTGGATGCGCGACCGCGGTCTCGACGTGACGGAAGACGCGATCGGCACCGTGCGCGGCTTCCTGGCCCCTGCGGCCCCGGGTCCGCAGGCCAACCGGCGCCTTCTGATCGGCTCGCATATCGATACGGTCATCGATGCCGGCAAATATGACGGCAATCTCGGCGTCGTCGCCGGGCTGATGGTGGTCGAGGAGCTGCGCGCGCGCGGCATCGCGCTGCCGTTCGGACTGGAGGTCCTGGCCTTCGGCGACGAGGAGGGCGTCCGCTTTCCGAGTTCGCTGTCCTCCTCCGCCGCGGTCTCCGGCACCTATCGCGGCGAGTGGCTGGACACGGCCGACCGCAACGGCGTCAAGCTGCGCGACGCGCTCCGCGCCCATGGCGGCGACCCGGCGCGCATCCGCGAGGCGGTCATCCCGCCGGGTTCGGTGATCGGCTATGTCGAGCTGCATATCGAGCAGGGGCCGGTGCTCGAGCATCAGGGCGAGCCGCTCGGCGTGGTCACCTCGATCGCCGGCCAGTCGCGCTTCCGCATCCTGATCACCGGCGAGGCCGGCCATGCCGGCACCGTGCCGATGGGCCTGCGTCGGGACGCCTTCGCGGCGCTGGCGGAACTCGCCACCTTCATCGAGCGCGCGACGCGCGAGGGCACCGCCAACCTGGTCGCCACGATCGGCCGGGTCGACGTGAAGCCGGGCGCCACCAACGTCATCCCGTCGGAGGTCGAGGCGACGCTCGACATCCGGGCCAGCGCCGACGCGCCGCGTCTGGCCGCCATCGAGCGCATCCGCTACGAGGCCGACCAGATCGCCCAGCGCCGCGGCGTCAAGATCCGCTTCGAGCGCTTCGCCGACGTGCCGACCTGCCCGATGAACGAGGACCTGCAGACCGGGCTCGCCGCGGCGGTCGCCTCGCTCGGCGAATCGACCCGCCGCCTGCCCTCCGGCGCCGGCCACGACGCCATGGCGATGGCGCGCGCCTTCCCGTCGGCCATGCTGTTCGTCCGTTCGCGCGGCGGCATCAGCCACAACCCGGCCGAGTTCACCAGCGTCACCGATCTGGGTCTGGCGGTCGAGGCCATGATCCGCTTCGTCGCCGGCATGGCGGCGCGCCACGCCGCCTGAAGGATAGTGCCATGAAGCTCCTCACCGGCCGCACCCTGTCCTTCACCGGCGATCCCGAGATCGACGGCAGCGGCGCGCTGCGCTGGGAGGAGCACGGCGCCATCGCGATCGGCGACGACGGCCGCATCGCCTGGGCCGGTCCGCTCGCCGAACTGCCGCCCGGCCTCGCCATCACGGCGCGCGAGGATTTCGGCGAGATGATCCTCGCCCCCGGCTTCATCGACGCGCATATCCATTTTCCGCAATACCGGATGCTGGCCGCCCCCGGCCGCGACCTGCTCGACTGGCTGTCGCGCTTCACCTTCCCGGAGGAGGGCCGCTTCGCCGACCGCAGCCATGCCGAGGTCGCCGCGGAGATCTTCCTCGACCGCCTGGTCTCGAACGGCACCACCGCGGCGCTCGCCTTCTCGTCGGTCCACAAGGGCGCCGCCGAGGCACTGTTCGAAGCGGCAGAGCGGCGCGGCATGGCGCTGGCGACCGGCAAGACCATGATGGACCGCAACGCGCCGCCGGTCGTGCTGGACGATGCCGAGAGCGGCGCGCGCGACACCGAGGACCTGATCGCGCGCTGGCACGGCCGCGGCCGCCTGCGCTACGCGATCAGCCCGCGCTTCGCCATCACGTCGACGGAGGCGCAGCTCGAAGCCTCCGGCGCGCTCCTCAAGGCCCATCCCGACTGCCTGATGCAGACGCACCTGTCGGAGAGCCGGCGCGAGATCGAGACCGTCCGCGCCCTGTTCCCGAACGATCGCGACTATACGGCGGTCTACGAGCGCTTCGGTCTGGTCGGCCCGACCTGCCTGTTCGCCCATGGCATTCACCTGTCCGACGACGAGTGCCGGCGCCTGTCGGCGACCGGCTCGGCCTTGGTGCATTGCCCGACCTCGAACACCTTCCTGGGCTCCGGCCTGTTCGATCTCGGCCATGTCGGCGCCGCCGCGCGCCCGGTCGGCTTCGGACTCGCGACCGATGTCGGCGGCGGCACCAGCTATTCGATGCTGACCACCATGGGCGAGGCCTGCAAGGTCGCCATGCTGGCCGGCCGCCACCTTGCCGGCGCGCGCGCCTTCTATCTGGCCACGCTGGCCAATGCCCGCCTGCTGCATCTCGATGCCGAGATCGGCAGCCTGGAGGCCGGCAAGTGGGCCGATATCGTCCTGCTCGACCCGCGCGCGACGCCGGTGCTGGCCGCCCGCGACGATCTCTCCGAAAGTGTCGAGGATCGTCTCTTCGCCCTTGCGGTGCTCGGCGACGACCGCGCCGTGGCCGGCACCTGGGTGGCCGGCCGCAAGCGCTTCGCCCGCGCCGGCTGACGCCGGCTACCTGAGCGGTCGGCGTCCGATCTCCCATCATCGAGCCGAGAGGCCCGGCCGGCGGCTGCCTGCCGGCTGGCGGCTGCGTGCCGGCGCCCGCCGGACGGGGATGCCGGACGGGCTTGCCGGTTTCGGCGCCTCCGCGCGCCTCCGGTGCGGCTCCGGCCGTCCGCATCTGTCGTGCCCGAAAAATAGCCGTGCGGAAATTGTAGTCAGTCGTTCTGGAATGTTTCTTCTTAACACAAGACATGGAAATGAAGAGAGCCGGAGCGAACAGAAAGCATTACACACTTTCCTCGCAGATCGTCGTTAAATGTGTTCGATTTGTAATTAACTCATCGATTTCCGAAATTTCATTAATATTGAATTCGATGAATACTGTAGATAAACCTCCGCGCATCGAAGCGGGAAATTTCGACGATGCGCAAGGCCAAAGTTCTCATTGCTGCCGCCACCGCCATTTGGGCAATGTCCGGGACCGTCCAGGCGCTCAACCTTGCGGGCACCGGGACCCACTTCAAGAAGGTCCGGGCCGGCCTGATCCGGGAAGGTGGCTGGTCGGTCAGCCCGATGGGGCACGTGATGTTCTGTCAGGCCCGCCCGGCCGAGTGCCGCAAGCCGAGCCTGGTCCATGTGACGCGGGTCTCGATGACCGGCGGCCGCTTCGCCGCGCTTCGGACGATCAACACGGCCGTCAACCGGGCGATCATCCCGCTCAACGACCGATCCGGCCCCGGCGTGATCGACCAGTGGAGCCTGGAGCCCAGGGCCGGCGATTGCGAGGACTTCGCCATCACCAAGCGTCACCGCCTGATCGCGGCCGGCTGGCCGGCTTCGGCGCTGCGCCTGGCGATCGGACGCCTGCCCAGCGGCGAAGGCCACGCGGTGCTGATCGCCAGGACCGACAAGGGTGACTACGTCCTCGACAACCGCACCGACGACATCCGGCCGTGGCGGCAGACCGACATCCGCTGGCTTTCGATGCAGTCCGGGGCCAATCCGCAGTTCTGGCGCAGCATCTGATCAACAAGAAGAGCCGGACCGACCTCAGGCCGACATCCCGTCGATCGGCCGCGCCGCAGAAGCGCATACCGGCCGCAAGAGTCCCCACAGACACTCAAAAAAACCCGCCGCTCTCTGACCGAGCGGCGGGCTTTTTCCTTGTCGATTGTCCGGGTCTTCGGCGGTTCAGCTGCCGCCGGGGCCGACGGTGACGACGGTCAGGGGCTTGGACAGCAGCCGGGCGGCGACCCGCTTCACGTCGGCGAGCGTGACGGCTTCGATCAGCGCATTGCGCTTGTCGATATAGTCGATGCCGAGATCGTCCATCTGGATGGCGAGCAACTGGCCGGCGATCTTGTCGGAGGTGTCGAAGCGCAGCGCATAGGAGCCGGTCAGATAGGACTTGGCCTTGTCGAGTTCGGCCGTCGTCGGGCCGACCTCCGCCATCCGCTTGATCTCGTCGCGGATCACCCGGATGCTCTCCGCGGCCCGATCGGCCCGCGTCCCGAGGCCGCCGTAGAAGATGCCGGCATGGTCGTAGGGGGCGAGCGAGGTATAGACCGAATAGGCCAGCCCGCGCTTCTCGCGCACCTCCGTGTAGAGCCAGGACGAGAACGACCCGCCGCCGAGGATGTGGTTCATCACATAGGCGGCGATGAAGTCCGGATCCTTGCGCTTCAGGCCTTCGGCCGACAGGCGGATCACGGTCTGCGGGTTCGGGATGGTCTCGGAGACGGTCAGCCCGGACAGCGGGGCGACCTCGGCGACCGGCGTCAGGCGCTGGCGGGCCGGCAGGTCGCCGAAGACGCGGTCGAGCAGCGGGGCCAGCGTCTTGGCATCGATCGCGCCGACCACGCCGATCTTGAGCCCGTCGCGGGCGAAGACGCGGCCATGATAGTCGCGAATGTCCTGGCCGGTGATCGCCGCCACCGAGGCCTCGTCGCCGTTGGCGGGGCGGCCATAGGGATGGTTCGGGAAGATCGACCGGGCCCACAGCCGGCTCGCGACGGTGTCCGGATCGCGCTTCTCGCGGCGCAGCCCCGAAATCGCCTGCACGCGCATCCGTTCGACGGCGTCGTCGTCGAAGCGCGGCTTGGTCAGCGACAGGCGGAGCAGGTCGAAGGCCTCGTCGCGATGCGCCGACAGCGTCTTCATCTCGCCGTAGAAGGCGTCGCGCGAATCCTCGAAGGCGAGGCGGATCGACAGATCTTCGAGACGGCCCTGGAAGGTCTGCCCGTCCATCTCGCCGGCGCCCTCGTCGAGCAGGGTCGAGAGGAGATTGGCGAGGCCGGCCTTGCCGTCCGGGTCCTGGGCATTGCCGCCCTTGAAGGCGAAGTTGACGGCGATCAGCGGAACCGCCTGCTCCTCGACCAGCCAGGCCTCGATGCCGCCGGGGCTGACGACGCGCTGGATCTGGACCGCCTCGGCCGGGCCGGCGGCAAGCGCCGACAGGCCGATGCCGGCGGCGAGGGCGAGGGCGCCGGTGGCTCGGCGGATGTGGCGGACGACGGACATCATGCCGGATCGTTCCTTGTGGTCGTTGCGGCGCGGGGCGAGAGAGCGGGGGGCGATCCGGTCAGCGGATCGCGCCGGAACCCGGACCGGCAACCGGCCATTGCGCGCGGGCGGTCGGCTTCTTGCCCGTCGGCGGGGCGGAAACCAGGAAGGCGGTGGTGGCGATGTCCTTGCGCAGATAGGTGGTCGCGACCTTCTTCACGTCGTCGGGGGTGACCGCATAGACCTTGGCCGGCCAGGTGCGCACATCCTCGACGGTCGATCCGGTGGTCAGCGCCGTTCCGAAGATGCGGGCGAGCGAGGCCTGGCTGTCCTGGGCGTGGATGGCGTTGGCGACGATCTTGCGCTTGGCGCGGTTGAGCTCGGCCTCGTTGACCCCATCGCGGACGACGGCGGCCAGGACCTCGTCGACGGCCGCCTTGAGCTGGTCGAGGGTGACGCCGTCGCGCGGCGTCGCATAGAACATGATCTTGGTGTCGTCCCAGGCGGTCGACTGGTAGTAGCCCCCGGCCGAGGCGGCGAGCCCCTTCTCGATGACCAGTTCGCGATAGAGCCGGCTGGTCGGACCCGACCCGACCACTTCGGCGAGGAGGTCGATGGCCTCGGCCTCGCCCTTGGCGGCGGTGCGGTAGGACGGCACCACCCAGGCCATGCGCAGGCTCGGCTGGTTGACGCGCTCGTCGGCGAGCGTGACGGTCCGGCTGGCCAGGGCCTCGGGCTCGGTCGGCCGGATGCGCACGCCCGGCTCGGCCCGGCGCGCCACCTTGCCGTAGGTCTCCTCGGCGAGCTTGCGCACGCTGGCGGGGTCCACGTCGCCGGCGACGATCAGCACCGCATTGTTGGGCGTGTACCAGAGATCGTAGAACGCCATGGCGTCCTTGTAGGTCAGCTGCTCGATCTCGTGGCGCCAGCCGATCACCGGAATGCGGTAGGGGCTCGCCTGATAGAGCGTCGCCTCCATGGCCTCGCCGAGCTGCGCGGAAGGATCGTTGTCGGTGCGCTGCGAGCGCTCCTCGAGCACGACCTGAAGTTCGGGCTTGGCGGTCGCCTCGACCAGCTGCAGGTTGGCCATCCGGTCCGCCTCCAGCCGCATCATCAGCGGCAGGTGTTCCTTGGCGACGCGCTGGAAGTAGCCCGTATAGTCGTTCGACGTGAAGGCGTTCTCCTGGCCGCCGATCTCCGAGACCTTCTTGGAGAAGGCGCCGGCCGGATTGTCGCGCGTGCCCTTGAACATCAGATGTTCGAGATAGTGGGCGATGCCGGACTTGCCCTTGGGCTCGTCGGCGGAGCCGACCTTGTACCAGACCATGTGGGTGACGACCGGCGCGCGGGCGTCGGGCACGACCACGACCTGCAGCCCGTTGGCGAGCGTGAAGCTGGTGACGTTGCCGCCGATCTCGGGGGCGGGGGGAAGCGCATTCGCGGCGGTCGCCGTCGCGCTGCCCTGCAACGCCGTGTCGGCACCGGCCGGGATCGGCAGGCCGGCCAGGGCGGCGGTGAGGAGCGCGGCGGCGAGGCGCGCGCGGAGCGGACGGACGGTATCGGGCACGGAGACCGGTTGCGTCACTGGGCTTTGTCCTCGAAGTCTCGGGTTCGGTCGGTGCAACACTATAGCGACAGTCAATCGAGTGCCTATGCCGGCCGCGTCACGCTTGCGTGACCTTTCGGTGCCATCGGCCGCGTCACGCTTGCGTGACCCCTCGGTCACCCGGGGGCCGGTCGCGCCTGCGGGACCCGCCCGGCGTCGGTTCGCCTCACTCTACGGTCGGACGGGCAGGACGGATCGCCGGGGCCGGACGCGCAAGACCCGCGTCGCGCTGGGCCATGCCGCCCAACCGCGCGCCGTCGATGGCCGCGCGCCGCAGCGAACCTGCGGCGATCGCAGGGCCCGAAGTCGCGTCGACGCCCGGCAGGGCAGGCAGCCGAGCCCGTCCGCTGCCATGGGGGCGGCGCGATCGACATTCGAGAACCGGTCACGAATCGCTGCGGTGGCGCCGCTCAGAGCGGCCACCAGGTCGGCTTCCAGCTGCTCGACTTCTGCTCGGCGGCTTCCGGATCGACCGGGGCCTTGGGCGAGGGGGTCCGATAGTCCTTCGGCAGGTCGGTCAGACCCTTGTTGCGGCCTTCGCGCGCCGCGATGGCCTCGCGGTTGACCTTGAACTGGCCGGCCATCTCGTCCGGCGTCAGCCGGCGCGAGGTGTCGCCCGGGCCGCCGGAGGTGCCGGCCGGCCGGCTCGCCAGCTTGTACTTGGCCAACTGATCCGGCGTCCAGGTCTTGGACGCGTCCGGATCGTCGCGGCTGATCTTGTCGAGATCGCGCTGGCGGTCTTCCGGGTTCTTCGGGAAATTGCTGCGCGACAGCGCGGTGTCGGCATCCTGCGGCGCCGGCAGGTCGCGCTTCGGCGGCACGACCAGCGGCGAGCGCGGCTTGTATTCGACCGCCTTCTCGCTCGGGTCGATCGCCCCGATGCCGGCCATGAAGCCCTTGACCAGGTTGGTGTCGCGCTGTTCGCCGGTCTGCTCGTCCTCGAAGCCGTTGGTCGCGCTGGCGCAGCCGCCGAGTGCGATGAGGCCGGCCAGGACCGCAGGTCGGGCGAGACGGATCAGGTGGATCATGCGCTATCCCTGCTGTTCGGCCCGCCCCAGGCAGGTCGCCCGGACCGTGTCGCGGTCCGGATGGTCGTTGCGACGCCACCGTTGCCGATGCGTCGATGGCGACCGACTCCCGTTCGTCCGCCGATCAAAATCACGTCTCACGAAGAGCCCGACTTTGTGGCGCTCTTGGGGCCATGGAAGGTCATGTCATACAGGAGCCCGGCCACACCGGCAACGATCCACATGTCGGCGAGGTTGAACACATACCAGGACAGCGACCGGTCCGGCAGGAACAGATGCACGAAGTCGATCACCGCGCCGTAGATCGCGCGGTCGATGGCATTGCCGATCGCCCCGCCGAGGATCAGGCCGAGCGAGACGGCGACGAGGCGCGACGGGCTGCGCGCCATCCAGACCAGGATCGCCACCGAGGCGGCGACCGACAGGGCGACCAGCAGCCAGCGGCCGAGATCGCCCTCCTGCCGGAACAGGCCGTAGGAGATGCCGTAGTTCCAGATCAGCCGGAACTCCGCGAAGGGCGCGACCCGGACCGGGCCGTTGACGCCCAGTTCGATCCCGTTCAGCACATATTGCTTGCTCGCCTGGTCCAGCACGAGGCCGAGGGCGGCGACGATCAGGCCGAGAAGGCGGGGCGACATGGCGGGCTCCGGTCGGTCGTCGGAAGCCCTCCGCGCCCGGTCGGGACGCGAAGGGGGGAGGGCCTTTGCGGGCCGTCGGGTCAGGCGGCGGCCCGGCGGGCTTCCCACTCGCGCATCGCGGCCGCGTCGCGCGGGGTCAGGTCCGGATAGTCCGGATCGCTGCCGACATCCGCCGTGATCCTCCAGGACCGGGCGCATTTGCGGCCCTCGGCCCGGGCGGGCTCGACGGCGACGCCGGCGACCTCGTCGATGCGGATCGCCGCCGCCGGGCCTTCGCCGGCGGCGACCGTCACGCCGCTGGTGATGGCGATCTCGGCGAGATCGATGCCGGCGACCGCGGCGAGGAGGTCCGGATCGGCGATATGGACGACCGGTGCGGCTTCGAGCGAGGAGCCGATCCGCTTGGCGGCGCGCTCCAGTTCCAGAGCGCCGGTGATCGCCCGGCGCACCCGGCGGATGCGCGCCCAGCGGGCGGCGAGCGCGTCGTCGCGCCAGGCGGCGTCGGGCGCCCGGAACAGTTCCAAATGCACCGAACGCTCCGGATCGCCGTGGCGCAGCGTCCAGGCCTCCTCCATGGTGAAGGGCAGCATCGGGGCGAGCCAGGTGACGATCGCGTCGAACAGGCGGTCGACCACGGTCAGCGCCGCGCGCCGGCGCACCGAGGAGTGCGGGTCGCAGTAGAGCGCATCCTTGCGGATGTCGAAATAATAGGCCGACAGGTCGACCACCATGAAGTTCATCAAGGCGTTGACGACGCGCTTGAAGTCATAGCCGGCATAGCCCTCGCGCACCGCCTCGCCGACCTCCCAGAGCCGGTGCAGCATGGAGCGTTCCAGCTCCGGCATGTCGGCGAGCGCAACCTCGGCGGCCGGATCGTGATGGGCCAGCGTGCCCAGCATCCAGCGCAGGGTGTTGCGCATCTTCCGATAGGCCTCGGCATTGGTCTTCATGATCTCCGGGCCGATGCGCAGATCGTCGGCATAGTCGGAGGTCACCACCCAGAGCCGCAGGATGTCGGCGCCGGAGGTCTTGATCACGTCCTGCGGGGCGACGATGTTGCCGAGCGACTTCGACATCTTGCGCCCGTCCTCGGCCATGACGAAGCCGTGGGTCAGCACGGAATCGTAGGGCGCGCGGCCGCGCGTGCCGCAGCTCTCGATCAGCGAGGAATGGAACCAGCCGCGATGCTGGTCCGAGCCCTCGAGATACATGTCGGCCGGCCATTTCAAGTCCGGGCGCTTCTCCAGCACGAAGGCGTGGGTGGAGCCGGAATCGAACCACACGTCGAGAATGTCGGTGACCTTCTCCCAGGCGTCGAGATCGTTGACGAGGCCGCCGAGGAACCGCTCGCGCGCCTCCGGCGTGAACCAGGGATCGGCACCTTCGGCCTCGAAGGCCGTGCGGATGCGCCCGATCAGCTCGTCGTTGCGGTCGAACTCCGGTCCCGGCGCGAGGCGGCCGGTCTCGCGGTGGCGGAACACGGCGATCGGCACGCCCCAGGCGCGCTGGCGCGAGACGACCCAGTCGGGCTTCGCCTCGATCATGCCGCGCAGCCGGTTCTGGCCCTGCGGCGGATAGAAGGTGGTCTCGCCGATCGCCTTCAGCGAGCGGGCGCGCAGCGTGTCGCCCGCGCCGGCAATGTCGCGGTCCATGTGGATGAACCATTGCGGCGTGTTGCGGAAGATGACCGGCTTCTTGGAGCGCCAGGAATGCGGATACTGGTGCTTCAGCCGTCCGCGCGCCAGGAGCGCGCCGGCCTCGATCAATGCCGCGATCACGGCGCCGTTGGCGTCGCCCTTCTCGCCCTTGTCGGTGATCACGCGCCGGCCTTCGAGGCCCGGCGCCTCGCGGGTCAGGAAGCCGTCGTCGTCGACCGTGAACGGGATGGCGGTATCGATGCCGCGGGCGGCGAGTGCGCGGGCATTGTGGGTCCAGATCTCGAAGTCCTCGCGACCGTGACCGGGCGCGGTGTGAACAAAGCCGGTGCCGGCATCGTCGGAGACATGGTCGCCGTCGAGCAGCGGCACCTGGAAGCCGTAGCCGAGCGCGGCCAGCGGATGGGCGCAGACGAGACCCGCCAGCACCTCGGCCGGCACGGCGGCACGCCTCTCCCAGGCCGTCGCCTTGGCTTGCTTCAGGACCTCGTCGGCGAGCTTGTCGGCCAGGATCAGCCGGTCGCCGGCCTTGGCCCAGTTGCCCTCGGGCGCCTCGGTGACCTCATAGAGGCCGTATTCGATCTTGGACGAGAAGGAGATCGCCCGGTTGCCCGGGATGGTCCAGGGAGTGGTGGTCCAGATGACGACGGAGGCACCTGTCAATCTTGCTGGGAATACCGGACCTTTGACAGCAGGAAGCAGCGTTCCTGATGTGTAATCAGAGATCTGCAATGTGTTTCGAACCGGGAACTTCACCCAGATCGTATCCGACTGGTAATCCTGATACTCGACCTCGGCCTCGGCCAATGCGGTCTTCTCGACCACCGACCACATGACCGGCTTGGAGCCGCGGTAGAGCTGGCCGGAGACGGCGAATTTCTGCAGTTCGGCGGCGATCACGGCCTCGGCCCGGAACGCCATGGTGGTGTAGGGATCGGCGAAATCGCCGGTCACGCCGAGGCGCTTGAACTCGGCCGCCTGCACGCCGATCCAATGCTCGGCGAACTGCCGGCATTCCTGGCGGAACTCGACGATCGGCACTTCGTCCTTGTTCTTGCCGGCGGCGCGATACTGCTCCTCGATCTTCCATTCGATCGGCAGGCCGTGGCAGTCCCAGCCCGGCACGTAGTTGCTGTCGAAGCCGTCCATCTGCTTGGCGCGCGTGATCACGTCCTTCAGGATCTTGTTGAGCGCGTGGCCGATATGCAGGTTGCCGTTGGCATAGGGCGGGCCGTCATGCAGCACGAACAGCGGCCGGCCCTTGGCCTTCTCGCGCAGGCGCCGGTAGAGGTCGCCCTTCTCCCAGCGCGCCAGGATCTGCGGCTCCTTCTCGGGCAGGCCGGCGCGCATCGGGAAATCGGTGACGGGCAGAAAAAGCGTCTCGGAATAGTCGCGGGCGGCGGGTGCGGCGGTTTCGGTCATCGGTCTTCTCGAAGCGATCGGGACGGGCCGGCCGCGGCGGACGAGCCGCAAAGGGCCGGCGGGGAGGTCGGGTGTCGGCACGCAGGTCCCGGACTTCGGCCGGTCGCGATCAATCGCGCCCGGACGAAGCCGGGCCCGTAATTCGGCGGGCGGGCCGCAGGATCGCAAAGAACCGGCGCATGCACTGGAGTCCCAGGGTGGAACGATGGCCCGCGGTTCTATCAGCCGCACGCCCGCGAGGGAAGTCCGCTTCAAACCCGGCGGCCGGTGGCGCGGGCCGAGCCGGTACCACTACGCCAGTTCGGCCAGCCGGCGGTCGAGCGCGGTCCCGGGACCCATCGCGGTCAGCACGGCGCGCGCCTCGGCGCAATCCTCGCCCATCCGGGCGACCAGCGCGTCGACGCTCGGGAAGCGCAGTTCGGGGCGCAGATAGGAGGCGAAGCCGATCTGGACGGTGCGGCCGTAGAGGTCGCCCTTGAAGTCGAACACGAAGGTCTCGAGCAGCGGCGCGCCGTTGTCGAATTGCGGCCGGCGCCCGTAATTGGCGACGCCGAGATGCTGCACTCCGTCGACCGTGAAGGTGACCGCATAGACCCCGTGGGCCAGCCGGCAATCGGCGCCGAGCCGGACATTGGCGGTCGGGAAGCCGAGATCGCGGCCGCGCTTCTCGCCGTGGATGACGGTGCCTTCGACGAACCAGCGATAGCCGAGCAGGCCGTTGGCGAGGCCGAGATCGCCGGCCGCCAGCGCATCGCGGATGCGGCTCGACGAGACCGGCCCGCCGCCCTCGTCCTGGAAGGCCTCGATCACCGAGACGGCGAAGCCGCGCGCCGCCCCCTCGGCCGCCAGAAAGGCCGGCGAGCCGCCGCGTCCGCGCCCGAAATGGAAGTCCCAGCCGACCACCGCCTCGGCGACGCCGAGCCGGTCGACCAGGATGTCGCCGACGAAATCGTCCGCCGAGCGGGCCGCGAAGTCGCGATCGAACGGCAGCACCAGAAGCCCGTCGAGCCCGGCGGCGCGGATCAGCCGGGCCTTCGGGCCGGCCGGCGTCAGGCGGAAGACCGGCGTCTCGGGCCGGAACACGCTGCGCGGATGCGGCTCGAAGGTCATCGCGAAGGCCGGCCGCCCGGCCGCCTCGGCGCGCGTCAGGGCCGCGTCGAGCACGGCCTGATGGCCGCGATGCAGCCCGTCGAAATTGCCGATCGCGACGATGCCGCCGCGGAGGCTCTCCGGAAACGCATCCAGGCTTTCGGCGAGGGCGAAGGGGCGGGGCGCCGGAGCGGCCGGATCATGCATGGGCGGACGGGATCTTCCGAGGGAACCAAGTCGGCCGGACCCTGCAACGCCACGCCGTCAGGGTCAAGCGACCGAAGGTCCGTCGACCGCCCCCGGTCCGTGCCGCAGGCGCGGATGGCGCCGCCGCGCGCCCGAAGACGCCGGCTTGGCCGGTAGCCCCTATCCGACAGCCGGCTTGGGCCGATGGTTCCTATCCGATGGCCGGCTTGGGCCGGCCGGGCACCATCACGGTCGCCTCGCCTTCCAGGACGACCTGGTTGTCGACCGAGCATTCGCAATGCAGCCGGCAGCGGCGGCCCTTCTCGACCAGTTCGATCACCTCGACATCGACCACGACCACGTCGCCGATCCGGACCGGACCCATGAAATTCAGCGTCTGCGACATGTAGACGGCGCCCGGCCCCGGCAGGCGGGTGCCGAGCACGGCGGAGATCAGGCTCGCCGTATAGAGGCCGTGGGCGATGCGCTGGCCGAAACGGGTCTTGGCCGCATAGACGTCGGACAGGTGCAGCGGATTGTCGTCGCCGGAGATCTGCGCGAAGCCGACCACATCCGAATCCATGACCGTCTTCAGGATGGTCTCGCGCATTCCGACCTTGAGGTCTTCGAAATAGTAGGAATTCAGGACCGGCACGGTCATGGAGCGGCCTCGCTGCAGGCGATTGTCGCACGCCGGCGCCGGCTCGGCCGGGCAACGGCGCCTGCCGGACCCCGCCGGCATCGATGCGGGCGGACCTTGGCGCCGGGCGCCGCGCTTGGCAAGTCACCACATGGTCTCGTCCCGGTGACGTGCGGTCGCGGTCTCATTCAAAGCGAATTTTCGGCATTAACGGAAATTTTCGAAGGTCTGGCTAATGTGACGGTCGGGAAGCGGGCGGGGGCACATGAGGGCTCACCAACCGGAACCGAAGTGTTACGGCACCGCCCGGAGGGGACTGGGCCGCCGAGGAGTGGAGTTTAACAGATGGCGCTCGATCTTTCGATGCCGATCCTCGTCGTCGATGACTACAAGACCATGATCCGCATCATCCGCAACCTGCTGAAGCAGCTCGGTTTCGAGGATGTGGACGAGGCTTCCGACGGAACCGAGGCTTTCGCCAAGATGAAGGATCGGCGCTATGGTCTGGTCATCTCCGACTGGAACATGGAGCCGATGACCGGTTACGAGCTGCTCAAGCATGTTCGGGCCGACACGTCGCTGGCCAAGACTCCGTTCATCATGGTGACCGCCGAGTCCAAGACCGAGAACGTGATCGCCGCCAAGAAGGCCGGCGTGAACAACTATATCGTGAAGCCGTTCAACGCGCAGACGTTGAAGGGCAAGATCGAAGCGGTCTTCAACGACTGATTTGGCGACTTCCGGAAGCATCACGGCCGGCCGGGCCATTCGGCATCCGGCCGTGGAAGGGGACTTGCACATGGCGCAGCCGACGGCGACCGAGATCGGCCGGGTGGTGGAATTCCTCCAGCAGGACCGCGAGGACGTCAAACTCAACGACGTCATGGATCTGGCCGAGCGGATGGCGCAGAGCCTCGACGAGGCTGTGGCGACCACCGACAAGATGCTTCACGCGGAATTCCGCAGCATCGCGGAGCAGATCTCGTCCCTGAAGCGGGAAATCCGCGACCTGCGGCCCGATCAGTTCCGTTTCGAGCGCATCCCGGAAGCCGGCCGCGAGCTCGATGCCGTGGTCGAGTCGACCCAGGATGCGACGGAAACGATCATGGCGGCGGCCGAGGCGATCATGGCGGCCGATGCCTCGGACCCGGCCGCCTACAAGGCCCTCGTCGACGACAAGATGATCGTCATCTTCGAGGCCTGCTCGTTCCAGGATCTGACCGGCCAGCGCATCCGCAAGGTCGTCAAGACGCTGTCCTGGATCGACGAGCGCATCGAATCGCTCGCCCAGCGGCTCAACCTTGCCGAGACCGGGCCTGCGGAGGCCGTGGAGGAAAGCGAGGACGAGCGCCGCATGCGCGAGTTGATGCTGAACGGTCCGCAGATGAAGGGCCAGGGCGTCTCGCAATCCGATGTCGACGACTTCTTCTCGATGTCCGACCAGGAAGACATCGACAAGCTGTTCGACTGATCCGAACGGACTGGGACGACCGCGCGCCGGCTTCACCGGACCCGCGGTCGCGTCCACCCCTCAGGTCTTTTGAGCGATGGCCCGCCCGAGCGCGTTGCGACGCGGCTCGGCCGCGGGCTTCGGCCTGTCCGCGCGCGCGGGCGGTTCCATCCGGGCGGGCGCTTCCATCCTGGAGGGCGGGGGTGCCGTCGGCGGCGTCATGCCGGGCGTCGCCATGGTGGCGGTCGGCGCGACGGTCGGGACCGGTTCGGCGGCGGGCGGATCGATCGTGCTTTGCAGCACGTCGCTGCGCACCGGGCGCGGCGGCGAGAAGACGAAGCCCTGGCCATAGCGCACGCCGAAATCGAGCAGTTCCACGACCTGCGTCTCGCTCTCGACACGGTCGACGATCAGGTCGATGCCGAAGCGGGCGAAGAAATTGGCAAGATCGGCCGGGTGGATGTCGGCGCCGAGTTCGTCCATCCGGTTGAGGATGCGCTCGGCACCGATCTTGGCGAACTTGAAGCCGCGCTCGGCCATCAATTGGAAGCTCGGCCTCAAGTCCGAAACCTGGTCGACCGAGAAGCGGAAGCCGGTCGACTGCAGGCTGCGCAGGGCCTCGTATTCGATCGGGTTCATCGATTTGATCTGGCGCTGGGTGAACTCGAACACCAGCGTGTCGGACAGCGCGCGGTTGGCCTCCAGGAAGGCGACGAACTCGCGGAAGAAGGCCGTGTCGCCGAGGCTCGCCATGGAGATGTTGCAGAAGAGCCCGATATCCTTGGTCCGGGTGACCAGCCGGCGCAGGATCTGCACGGTGCGGAACAGGATCTGGTTGTCGAGCATCGGCATGATGCCGGAGGCTTCGGCGAGCGGAATATAGTCGGACGGGTAGATCGTATCGCCGTCCTCGGTGCGCAGCCGCGTCAGCGCCTCGTAGTAGCGGATGCGCCGCTGCGGCAGCGTCACGATCGGCTGCAGGTGGATGTCGATCCGGTTGGCCTCGATGGCGCGGCGGACGAGATCGAGAAAGCCGGCCTCGCCGAGATGGGCGAAGCGCCGCGGCAAGAGCGGCGGCTCCTCGACCACCGGTGCGGGCGGCGGCGCGGGCTTGGGCTGTGCCGCGGCGGCGGGTGCCGGCCGGCTGCCGGCAGCCCCGGTCCGCACCTGGTGCGACAGGACGCGCGTCTCCATGTCGGCGACCGATTCCACCACCTGCCGGACCAGTGCGCCGATCACCTCGACCTCGGCGACCACCGCCTCGACATCCTGGTTCTGCCGGCGTCCCTGGTTCTGCTCCAGCCCGCCGACGCGGCGCTGCAGGTTCGCAACGTCCTGGCCGAGTTCGCCGAGCCGCAGCGTCAGCCCGGCGACCTCGGCGGCCAACCGGTCGCGGTCGCGCCGGCCGTTGCCCTGGATGTTGACGATGGTCAGTACGGCCAGCATCGAGATCCCGCCGACCAGCGCGGTCTCCCAGCCGAATCCGGCCTGGAAGCGCAGCACCACCGCGGCCGCGATGGCGACGACGATGATGCAGGTGGTGATGAAGAGATCGGCGAAGCGATTCATGGACCCGCTCGAGTGCCCGGACCGGCGCGGGCCGGCCCCTCGAATCAGCTGCCACTATGCGTGATTCACGGTTTCGAAACCATTCTCTACGGCCGTCGGCTGACGGTCCGCAGCGCGATCCCGGACGGTCTGCGCAAAGCGCTCTATCCGCTTGACCGGAAAGCCGGTTGCCGCCCCGGGCTTGAGGCCGTCGGCGCGCCGCCGCGGTCGTGGCCGCATCCGCAATCGACCGGGCGCCGGCGCCCTTGACCTTGCCCCGAGGGGAAGGTCCATATCCCGCTATGAATGTCGGGATCGGACGGCCGGGCGCGGCCGATGCCGCCGGCATGGGGCGCCGCCGCCCGCACAGCGCTGCCGAGGTCGGCGGCCGGGATCGGCGCGACGGACCGCACCGACCCGTCCGACCGGACCCGACCGGGCCGTTCGAAGCCATTGGAGACCACGACCATGATCACCCTCAAAGTCGAAGGCATGACCTGCATGGGCTGCGTGCGCAGCGTCGAGAAGGCCGTCGGCCGCGCCGATCCAGGCGCCCGCGTCGAGATCGACCTGCCGAGCGGCAAGGTCGCGATCGACTCCGCCACCCCGCGCGAGACCTTCGTCGCCGCCATCGAGGATGCCGGCTACGACGTCGCCGCCTGAGTTTGGGCCACCTGATTGAGGCCGGCCTGAGGGCCGGCCGCCGCCGGGCTGAATTCGTCGGAGACGATCCGGCCGTCGACCAGGTGGATGCGCCGGCGCATGGCCTCCGCGAAGGTCAGGTCGTGGGTCACCGCCACCACGGTCCGGCCCTGCTCGGCGACCAGCCGTGCGAGAATGTCGCGCACCTGGGCCGACGAGCGCGTGTCCAGGCTGCCGGTCGGCTCGTCGGCGAGGATCACCGGCGGATCGTTGGCGAGCGCGCGCGCCATGGCGACGCGCTGGCGCTGCCCGCCGGAGAGCTGTTCGGGCAGCTTGTCGAGATGGCCGCCGAGGCCGAGCTGTTCGAGCAGCAGGGCGGCACGCTCGCGCATCGCCCGGGCGTCGAGCCGTCCGAGCTTGCGCATCGGGATCATGACATTGCCGAGCGCGCTGAATTCCGGCAGCAGGAAATGAAACTGGAAGACGAAGCCGAGCGTCGCCAGCCGGGTCGCGGCGCGCTCGGCTTCGTCCATGGCGTGGGTCGGCCGGCCGCGGATCAGGACCTCGCCCGCGGTCGGCAGGTCGAGGAGGCCGAGGAGATAGAGCAGCGACGACTTGCCCGACCCGGACGGGCCGGTCACGGCGACGAATTCGCCGGCGCCGATCGACAGGCTGACGTCGCTGACCAGCGTCGTCTCGACCGCGCCCGACAGGATGCGGGTCACGCCGCGCGCCTCGATCAGCGGGATCGCGGCGGCGTCCGGGGCCGGGCCGGGCGCGGTCACGTCGCCCCCCGGATGATGTCGACCGGCTTGACCTTGGCGGCCTTGCGGGCGGGCAGGAAGCCGGCGACGCCGGCCGAGCCGAGCGCGAAGACGGCGGCGATCAGATAGTGCAGCGGATCGCGGGCGACCGGCAGGTGGGTCACCTCGGTCAGGCCGCCCTTGAGCTCGAAGCGGATCGAGCCGAGCAGTTCGGTCAGGCCGAAGCCGAGCGCCCAGCCGGCGGCCGAGCCGAGCACGCCGATCATCAGCCCCTCGATCAGGAAGATGTGCCGCATGTCGGCTTCCGCAAAGCCGAGCGACTTCAGGATGGCGATGTCGCGCGCCTTTTCGTGCACGATGGTCGAGACGATGTTGTAGATGCCGAAGCCGGCGACCAGCAGGATCGCGCCGACCACCGTGAACATGATGATGTTGCGGATCTTGAAGGCTTCCAGGAGGCTCTGGTTGGCTTCCTCCCAGGACAGCGACTTGTAGCCGATCTCGCGCTCGATCCGGGCCGCGACCGCGCGGGCCTGGCCGACCTCGTCGAGGCGGATCTTGATCTGGTTGATGGCGTTCGGCCGCTCGAACAGGATCTGCGCCGCCTTCAGGCCGACATAGCCGGTGCCGTCGTCCTGGGTGGTGACGCCGGTATGGAACAGGCCGACGATCTTCAGGCGCTTCAGGATGCCCCGGCTGGTCGAGACCGTGATCTGGTCGCCGAGCCCGGCGCCGAGCTTGCGCGCCACGCCGTCGCCGATGACGATGCCGTTCGGATCGGCCGCGAGCGTATCGAGCGAGCCCTCGCGCATGTCCTTGGCGATGCGCGAGACGCGCTTCTCCGCCGCCGGCTCGATGCCGGCGACCGCCAGCCCGACATCGCCGCCGCCGTAGCGGGCGACCGCCTGGCCGGTCAGGGCCGGGGCGATCCGGCCCGGCACGAGGGCCTTCAGCAGGGCCAGCACCTCGGTCGGGTTGCGGATGCCGCGCCGGTCGTCGTCGGGCTTCAGGCCGAACATCTCGACGGCGTCGAAGCGGTCGAGCGCCGGCTGGCGCGGCGGCTGGCGGGTCTCGTCGCTGACCGAGACATGCGGCAGCGCATCGATCAGCTGGGTGACGAAATCGTCCTGCGAGCCCTGCATCAGCGCCGCCATGGCGATCGAGAAGCCGACGCCGAGCATCACGCCGACGATCGACACCACCGTCTGCCGCAGCCGGCCGGCGATATGCGTATAGGCGATGTCGAACAGGAGCCGGATCACGGCGCCGCCCCCGGCCTTGCCCCGGTCGCGGCCGGCCCGCCCGCCGCGGCTCCGGAAACCGGGACCGCCCGCACCCGCCGCCCGGCTTCGAAACCGGCCGGCACCGGGGCGATGACGCGGTCGCCCTCGGCGAGATCCGACAGGATTTCGACCTCCGTCGCGCTGCGGATGCCGAGCCGCGGCCGGATCGCCACCGCCCGGCCGTCCGCCCCGATGCGCCAGAGCCGGTCGCCGTCGAGCGCCGTGCGCGGCAGGATCAGCGTGCCGGCCTTGCGGCGGATGACGACATTGATGTCGACCGTCATGCCGATCATCAGGGGCGTCTCGTCCGGCAGCTGGATGCGCACCCGGTAGGTCTTGGCGACCGGATCGCCCTTCGGCGTGATGCGCGAGACCGAGCCCTCCAGGCGCCGGTCCGGAAAGGCGTCGGAGCGCAGCAGCACCTCCTGGCCGGCCTCGATGCGCGGAATGTCCTCCTCGTTGACCTCGGCCAGCACCTCCAACGGCCGCGGCATGCCGATCCAGAACAGCACCGTCGCGGTGTCGGCGACCTCGCCGATCTCGCCGTCGCGGCGCAGGATGGTGCCGTCCATGGGCGCGCGCAGGACATAGTCGTCGAGCCGCGCGGTCTGCGCCGCGATCGCGGCCTGGATCTGCGACAATTCGCTGACCGCCCGGTCATAGGCCTGCTGGCTGACCACGCGGCGGGAGAGCAGTTCCACGGTCCGGTCGAGTTCGCCCTTGGCGAAGGCCTCGCGCGCCTGCAGTTCCTTGAGCGAGGCCTTGGCGACGCCGTCGTCGAGCCGTCCGATCGGTTCGCCGAGCCGGACCGTCTCGCCCTCGCATTTGCGGCACAGATCGACGATGCGCCCGCGCACCACCGGCTGCACCTTGGCCCAGCGCGCCGGCTCGACCACCCCGGTCGCATAGACCACCTCGGCCGCCGAGCCGCGCCGGACCGCGACGGTCTCCACCGCCAGCGGCTGCTGCCACCAGGCCCAGCCGGCGCCGACGCCTGCGGCGATCAGAATGAGAAGGAGGAACCAGCGGGTCGGGCGCATGCGGGTCTCGCGGTTCTGGCAGGCGGAGGCGTTCCGCCCGTCGGACGAACGGCACGGTGACGATGCCGGTCGGGGGCGTCAATCCGGGGGATGACGATGTCGGGCCCCGGCCGCCGCAGATGCCGGCCCCCGGTTGTCGACCCCGGGCGTCGGCCCCGGTCGTCGACCCGCCATCCTGATCGACACGGTGCGGCGGCCGGGAACCGGCTGGGCCGAGGACATCCGCTCGTGCCACCATGGCGCCATGACCAATCTCCTCGATGCCAACCTGCTCGACGCCAACCTCCTCGACGGTTGCCCGGACCGGCCGCTCGCCGACGAGATCTTCAGCGAGATCCTCGCCCGGGACGGCATGCGCATCGAGCGGATCGTCTCGACCGGGCAGGCGACCCCGGCGGAGGCGCCCTGGGATCAGGACCATGACGAATGGGTCCTGCTCCTGGCCGGTTCGGCGTCGCTCCGCCTGGACGGCGAGGCCGACCGCATCTTGAGGCCGGGCGACCACGCGTTCATTCCGGCGCGGCGCCGCCACTGGGTATTGTGGACCGATCCGGCACGGCCGACCGTGTGGCTCGCCGTGCACTGGCCGCCGAAGTCGGCATGATCGCGCGCGCCTGTCGGCCTCGGCTCGGCCGGAACCTCCGCGCGCCATGGTCGTCCGGCGGCGAAGGCCGAAGACTGCCTGGGTCTCACGATCGGAACGGCCGGCTGAGATAGCGCGAGCCGTCCAGGCCGAAGCGCCAGGGCCGTTCGATCGCCCGGCTGATGCCGATGCGCGGCCCGGTCCGGATCGGCACGGTCTCGTCGGACGGCGCCAGCCCGAACGGGGGCTCGGCAACGTCGAGCCCGTTCTCGGCGATCGTGATGCCGAGCGCCTGGCACAGCCGGCCCGGGCCGGAGGCCAGCAGGCGCGGATCGTCGAGGCCGCGCCGGGCCGCCATGGCGTCGAGCCCGTCGAGCGGCTCGAGCGCCCGGATCAGCACCGCCGCGCCGTGGCCGTCCGCGCCGGTGACCAGGTTCAGGCACCAGTGGATGCCGTAGGACCGGTAGACATAGACCCGTCCCGGCGGGCCGAACATCACGGCGTTGCGCGCGGTCGGGCCCATGAAGCTGTGCGAGGCCGGGTCGGTGCGTTCATAGGCTTCTGTCTCGACGATGCGGCCCCCGGCGCCGGCGAAGGTCAGGCGCGCACCGATCAGATCGCGCGCCACCGTCGCCGCGTCGCGCTCGAAGAAGCTGCGCCACTCCATGGCTCTGACCCTGCGTGGCGTTCGCGCCGGCCTCGGACTATGCTCCGCCACCCGACAGGCGGAGCCTCGAATCATGCGTCTCGATCCTGCCCCGACCGACCGGCCCGCGACAGGGGCCGTCCGTCCGCCCTGCCGGCTTGCGGGGCGGCAGGGGCGGGGGCGCGTGTCCGGTGCCGTCCTGCTGCTGGCCGCCGCATGCCTTGGGGCCGGTTTCCTGTCCGCCGGCACGGTCCCGGTCCGCGCCGGGCCGATCGCCGATGCGGCGGCGGAGGCCGAAAAGCTCGCCGCCGAGGGCCGCAACCGCGAGGCCTTCGACGCCCTGGCGCGCGCCGCCGACACGCTCTGGACGGCGGCGCCGCTGGAACTGCGCAAGCTCCTGTTCGTCGAGGGCGATCCGAAAGGCTTCGGGGTCTACGATCCGCGTCCCGGGACCGGCTTCAAGGCCGGCGAGGCCCTGCGCATCTATGCCGAACCCTTCGGCTTCGGCCATGTCCGCGAGGGCGACTGGTACAAGATCGCGTTCGAGATCCGGATCGCGGTCGCCAATCCGGACGGCAGCGAGGCGATCGCGCCGCGCGCCGGATCGCTGCAGCTGAAGAGCCGCAACCCGAATCGCGAGTTCATGCTGCATTTCGCCTATGTGCCGAAGGGCCTGAAGCCGGGCGGCTATCTGCTGCTGGCCGAGGTCAAGGACACCGCGACCGGCAAGATCGCGCAGATCCGCATGCCGTTCCAGCTGCAATAGACCTATGATTAGCCGGCCAAGGAGTCGATCGTGACCCTGGAGCTCTACCTCGCCTTCGTCGCCGCCTGCGTGGTGCTGATCCTGATTCCCGGGCCGAACGTGGCGCTGATCGTCGCCAATGCGCTGGCCTATGGCTGGCGCTACGGGCTCGTCACGGTCGCCGGCACCTCGTCCGCCATGGTGCTGCAACTCGCCCTCACCGTCGCCGGCATGACCGCTCTGGTCACCACCATGGCGGGGCTGTTCGACGTCCTGCGCTGGGTCGGCGCCGCCTATCTGGTCTATCTCGGCATCCGCGCCTGGCGGGCACCGCCGGCCGATCTTGCCGGCACCCGCGCGCAGCCGAAATCCATGCGCGCCATCTGGGCGCGCGGCTTCCTGGTCTCGATGACCAATCCGAAGACGCTGATCTTCTATGGCGCCTTCCTGCCCCAGTTCGTCGCGGAAGGAGCGGACCCGGGCCGGCAGTTGATGGTGCTGGCCGCCACCTTCCTGGTCCTGGCCGTGGTGCTCGACGGCGTCTGGGCGATCCTTGCCGACCGCTTCCGCAGCGTGCTCGCGCTCAAGGGACGCCTGACCAACCGGATCACCGGCGCCCTCCTGGTCTGCGCTGGTGCCGGCCTGGCGCTCGCCCGGCGCAGCTGACCGTCCGCAACAGACCCGCCTCCCAGCGCTTTGCCGGCCGGCGCCGCCGCTTTCGGCTGGGTCGACCGTTGATTTGCCGCAGGCATTCAAGGCATATTCAGCACGCTCGGACTATCGCCGGGATCACAGAACAGGATCCGCGATATGAGCATTACCGGACATCAATTGATCGAATGGGGCTTCGCGCCCGGCATCTGGTTCAAGGATGCCCTGCCGGTGGCGAACCGACTTGCGGCCGAAGGGGCCGACGAGGCGGCGATCCGGGCGGCCGTCGCCGGGATGGCGCCGCCCGCGACCGTGCCGCTCAAGCCGGCCGGAGAGGTCGCCTATCACCTCAACATCGAGGCGGAGCACCCGCACGAAACCGACAACATCGCCGCGGTCGAACGCCACATGGCGGCGCTGATGCGTCTGCCGACGGCGGTCGCCGGCGCGATCATGCCCGATGCCTGCCCGGCCGGCGCCGCGCTCGGCACGATCCCGGTCGGCGGCATCGTGGCGACCGAGAACGCCATCCATCCGGGCATGCACTCGGCCGACATCTGCTGCTCGGTGGCGATCTCCATCCTGGGCGATGTCGATCCCAAGCGCGTGCTCGACCTCGGCATGGTGCTGTCGCATTTCGGACCCGGCGGCCGGGCGCCCGACCGGCGCCTCGCGCCGCCGGACGACGTGATCGCGCGCTTCGACGGCAATCCGTTCCTGTCCGGCCTGCAGCAGCCGGCCGCGGAGCATTTCGGCACCCAGGGCGACGGCAACCACTTCTTCTTCGTCGGCCGGCTGAAGTCGTCCGGGGCGGTCGCGCTGGTCACCCATCACGGGTCCCGGAAGCCCGGCGCCATGGTCTACAAGCGCGGCATGACGGTCGCCGAGCGCTGGCGCCAGACGCTGTCGCCGGAGACGCCCGAGCACAATGCCTGGATCCCGGCGGAGACCCACGAGGGCCGCTACTACTGGGAGGCCCTGCAGACGATCCGCGCCTGGACCAAGGCGAACCATTGGGCGATCCACGACCTCGTCGCCGACGCGCTCCAGGTCACGCCCGAGGACCGCTTCTGGAACGAGCACAATTTCGTCTTCCAGCGCAGCGACGGCCGCTACTACCACGCCAAGGGGGCGACCCCGGCCTGGGCCGATTTCGCCGCGGATTCGAGCGGCTTGACGCTCATTCCGCTGAACATGGCCGAGCCGGTGCTGATCACCCGTGGACGTGACGCGGCCAACGGGATCGGCTTCTGCCCGCACGGCGCCGGCCGCAATTTCGGCCGCCGCGAGCACATGCGCCGCAACGCGCATCGCGCGGAGGCCGACATCCTGGCCGAGGAGACGAAGGGCATCGACGCGCGCTTCTATGCCGGCATCCCGGATCTGTCGGAGCTGCCGAGCGCCTACAAGGACGCCAAGGCGGTGCGCCGCCAGATCGAGCGCTTCGGTCTTGCCGAGGTGGTCGACGAGGTCGTGCCCTACGGCTCGATCATGGCCGGCGACTGGGAGCGGCCGCACCGGGAAAGCCGGATCGCCGCCAAGGCGCGCCGCCAGGGCGATCAGGCCGCCGGATGATGTGCGGCGGCGCGGGGTCCGACGAGGAGCCCGCGCCGTCCATCCGTCCCGCCCGTTGATCAGGAACGGGCGGCGGTCATGCCGGCGGCCCCCGCCCGCAGGGTCAGAGGGCCTTGTGGCTGCCGTCGCACATGGTCGGCGACTTGGTCGCCTTGCAGCCGCAGAACCAGGCCTTGCCGTCCTTGTCGGATACCCATTCGACCGGCGTAATGTCGGTGCCCTGGTGCGAACCGTCGCAGAAGGGCTGGTTGGCCGAACGCCCGCAGGCGCACCACCAATAGGACTCGCCCTTGACGACGTCGACCGGGTAGGGCGCCTTCTGTGCAACGACGGGCTCGGTCATGTCTTCCCCCTGATGGCATCGGATGACCAATCGGCATCCGGTCCGCGCTTGTTCCGAATGCGAATTGGAACAATTCCAGGGAGGTTATCGCAACGTCGCGGGCTTGTCTGTTCATGCCGGTCGAACAGACGGTTCACACCAGCTGGGGCACGGACCCGTTCGCCGGCCCCGCCGCCGGCGCGACGAGGCTCTTGACCGGCTCGAAGCTGCGCCGGTGATGCGGGGAGGGGCCGAGCGCCAGGATGGCGGCGCGATGCGCCGCGGTGCCGTAGCCCTTGTGCTGGTCGAAGCCGTAGCCCGGGCACTGTGCCGCCAGCCGGACCATCAGCCGGTCGCGCGTCACCTTGGCGACGATCGAGGCGGCCGCGATCGACAGCGAGCGGGCATCGCCCTTGACCACCGCCTCGCCGGGGCAGCCGAGGCCGGGCGGCACGTCGAGGCCGTCGATCAGCGCGAAGGCCGGCGCCTCGGCGAGCGACCGGACGGCCTGCGCCATCGCCCAGAGCGTCGCGCCGCGGATGTTGAGCCGGTCGATCCGGGCGACCGACGCGCAGGCGACCGCGACCTGGTGGCCGGCGCAGATCTGTTCGAACAGCCGTTCCCGCGTCGCCTCGTCGAGCTTCTTGGAATCGTCGAGCCCATCGGGAATGCGGGCCGGGTCGAGCACCACCGCGGCCGTCACCACCGGCCCGGCGAGCGGCCCGCGCCCGGCCTCGTCGACCCCGCAGACGCAAGCGCCGCGGATCAGGCCGCGGCCGACGCGGCGCTCGATCGACAGATCGGGGCCTTGCGCGAGATCGAACAGGGCGGGCGATTCGGAACGTCTGGCCATGACCGGGATGCTGGCCTGGCCGGACCCGCGCCGCAACCGGGCCTGCGCGCCGGCTTCGATCTTCAAACGCCGCCGTCGGGCCGCCCATTGCCGAGGATGCGCGGCGCGTAGCGGCGGACGGCGACGACCGCGCCGAGGATGGCGGCACCGAGCACCAGGCCGATCAGCACGGCGCCGGTTTCGTTGCCGGACCGGAACTCGTCGACCAGGATCGTCGCGGCGGCGCCGGGAACGATCAGGACCGGAATCCAGACCACGGCCGAGCCGATATTGGCCATCTGGAAGGCCGCCGGCCGCATCGCCAGCATGCCGGCGGCGAGCGGGATGGTGGCACGCAGCGGCCCGATGAAGCGCCCGAAGAAGACCGCCGCCCAGCCCCACCGCGTGAACACCCGCTCGGCCGCCGCGAGCAGGTGCGGGCGCGTCCGGAACGGCGGATAGCGCTGGATTTCAGGGCCGAAGCGCCGGCCGAACCAGTAGCTGATGGAATCACCCAGCACCGCGCCGACCGTTCCCCCGATCCACAGTTCCCAGAACGAGATCACCCCGGCACCAACCAGCGCTCCGGCGGCGATCAGCACGCCCGTCGCCGGCACCAGCATGCCGATGAAGGCAAGGGATTCGCCGAAGGCCAGCAATGCGAACACCACCGTGCCCCAGGCCCGGTTGGCGGCGATGAAGGCGAGAACGGCGTCGATCGACCAGTCGGCGGGCATGGCGGCTTCCGGTGGGGGACTGCATCCCGGGATACCGTCACGTAGTCCAGCCCCACGCCGCCGTCCAGGGGCCCAGGGTCCCGGAAGATTGCGGCACCGCTGCGGCCGCGCGCCGGACGGTGCGGCGACCCGCCCGCCGGGGGGCGCTGACGCGCGGCGGCGGCTCGGCTATTGTCGGGCGAGACAAGAGAAAACGCGAGGATGGCTGCCGATGACCCTGAAACCCTGGAGCGAATGCGCCGCGCGGCTCGTCGACGTGGCCACCGGCCGCAGCCCGGCCGACATGGTCGTGCGCGGCGCGCGCTGGGTGAACGTGCATTCCGGCGAGATTCTCGGCCGCCGCGACGCGGCGATCGCGGCCGGGCGCTTCGCGGCGATCGCCGAGGATCTGTCCTACGCGATCGGACCGGACACGGTCGTGGTCGAGGCCGACGGCCGCTACATGGTGCCGGGCCTGTGCGATGCGCACATGCATGTCGAATCCGGCATGGTCACCGTCACCGAGTTCGCCCGCGCGGTCATCCCGCACGGCACCACCTCGATGTTCATCGATCCGCACGAGATCGCCAACGTGCTCGGCCTGCCCGGGGTTCGGCTGATGCACGACGAGGCGCTGACCCTGCCGGTCAACATCTTCGTGCAGATGCCGAGCTGCGTCCCCTCCGCCCCCGGTCTGGAGAATGCCGGCGCGGCCATCGGGCCGGCCGAGGTCGCCGAGGCGATGACCTGGCCGGGCATCGTCGGGCTCGGCGAGATGATGAACTTCCCGGGCGTCGCCGCCGCCGATGCGCGCATGCTCGGCGAGATCGCCTCGACCATGCAGGCCGGCAAGACCGTCGGCGGCCACTATGCCTCGCCGGATCTCGGCCGCAACTTCCTCGGCTATGTCGCCGGCGGCCCGGCCGACGACCATGAGGGCACGCGGCTGGTCGATGCCGTCACCCGCGTCCGCCTCGGCATGCGCGCCATGCTGCGGCTGGGCTCGGCCTGGTACGACGTCGCCAGCCAGATCAAGGCGGTCACCGAACTCGGCCTCGATGCGCGCAACTTCATCCTGTGCACCGACGACAGCCATTCCGGCACGCTGGTCCACGAAGGCCACATGAACCGCGTCGTGCGCCATGCCATCCAGCAGGGCTGCAAGCCGGTCACCGCGATCCAGATGGCGACGCTCAACACCGCCGCCCATTTCGGCCTGGAGCGCGAACTCGGTTCGATCGCGCCCGGCCGCCGCGCCGATCTGATCCTGACCTCCGACCTCGTCACCCTGCCGGTCGAGACGGTGATCGCCCGCGGCACGGTGGTGGCCGAGCACGGCCGGCTCGTCGTCGACGTGCCGCCCTACGCCTATCCGGCGGCGGCCCGCGGCACGGTCAAGCTCGGCCGCCCGCTGACGGCCGCCGATTTCGAGGTCGCCGCCCCGGCCGGGGCCGGCGAGGAGGTCGAGGCCCGGGTCATCGGCGTGGTCGAGAACCAGGCGCCGACCCGCGCGCTGACCCGCCGGCTTCCGGTCCGCGACGGCAAGGTCGAGACCGACCCGAAGGAGGACGTCTGCCGCATCGCGCTGGTCGAGCGCCATCGCGGCCTCGGCACGCTGACCAACGGCTTCGTGCACGGCTTCGGCTACGACCGGCCCTGCGCGATCGCCTCCACGGTCGCCCATGACAGCCACCACATGATCGTGGTCGGCACCGACCGCGACGACATGGCGCGCGCGGCGAACCGGCTCGGCGAGGTCGGCGGCGGCGTCGTGTGCATCTCCGGCGGCGAGGAACTGGCGCTGGTCGAACTGCCGATCGCCGGCCTGATGTCCGACGAGCGCGCCGAGATCGTCGCCGAAAAGGCCGCCAAGCTGGTCGCCGCGATGCAACTCTGCGGCTGCCGGCTGAACAACGCCTATATGCAGCACTCGCTCTTGGCCCTGGTCGTCATCCCCGAACTGCGCATCTCCGACATCGGCCTGGTCGACGTGACCAAGTTCGAGAAGGTGGAGCTGTTCGTGTGAGGGCCTATTCGAAAAGAGCCGCATGGGTGCCGAGGCGGACGAAGACGACCTGCTCCTTGGGCTGCGTCCCCGACAGTTGGTAGATCATCAGGAAATCGCCGCCGATGTGGCATTCCCGATACCCGCTCCAGTCGCCCTTCAGCGGATGATCGAGCCATTCGGCACCGAGGGGACCGTCATGGGCGATCAGTTCCAGCATGGCCTGCTTGACGCGGGCCATGTCGTACCGGCCGGACCGGTTGGCCGCGTCCCAGTCGGCCCGGAACTGCCGCGTGTAGTCCGAGGCTCTCGGCAGTTTCGAGCGCTTGCGGTCAACGTTCCGCTTCGAGGTCATCGAACAGGGCCTCGGCGGTCGCGAAGCGGGCCGACAGCGCCTGCGCCTCGCGCATGGCCGCGACCGTCTCGGCATTGGGCACCTTGATCGCGAACGGGATCGCCTGGTCGGCGACGACGCGCTTCAGAAAAAGCCGCACGGCATCCGAGCAGGTCAGGCCCATCGCCTCCAGCGTCGCGGTGGCGTCGCGCTTCAGGTCGTCGTCGATCCGGATATGCATCATGCTCGTGGCCATGGCCAATCCTCCGAGCTTCAAGATAGGCAGGTATCAATTGAGATACAAGCGATACTCGCCACGAGCCCTTGCATCCTGGCAGGCCGGCCCGCATCCTGAGGCCATGTCCGAACCCGATGCCAAGGCCAACCGTTACGGCGCGCGCCCCGTCGCCGACCTGATCCCGGCGCTGATGCGGCCGGCGGCCAAGCGGCGCGGCTTCGCGTCGGTCGACCTGGTCGCCTATTGGGCCGACATCGTCGGGGCGGCCTATGCCGACTGCACGCGCCCCGAACGGTTGACCTGGCCGAAGCGCATCGAGGATGGCGGCGAGCAGGCCTATGAGCCGGCGACGCTGACCGTGGCGGTGGAAGGTTCGCGCGCGCTCCTGTTCCAGCACGAGGCGGCCGACATCGCCCGGCGCATCAATGCGGTCTACGGCTTCAAGGCGGTCGGCCGCATCCGCATCGTCCAGAAGCCGATCACCCGCATCGCCGTCGAGCCCTCGCCGCGCCCGCGCGCCCTGTCGCCGGCCGAGGAAAAGCGCCTCGCCGCCAGCCTCGACGGCATCGAGAACGAAGGCCTGAAGGCCGCCCTCGAACGGCTCGGCCGGGGCGTCATGGGGACCGAGCGGCGGCGCTGATCTGACGGCAACGTGACCTCGCCGCCCACGGTTTCGCCATCTTCCGCCCGTTGCGTGATGGCGGCATTCGCGCGATGGTCCGCCCCGGATGGCCCGGCCGGCGATGGTCGGCCGGAGACCCGCGCGCCTCAACAAGGAACGATACCGCGATGCTTACCCGCCGCCGCTTCATCGCCCACACCGCCATCGCGCCCCTCGCCGCGACCGCTCTCGGCGGCTCGGCCTCCTTCGCCTTCGCCCAGGCCGGCGTCGACGTGGCCGAACTGATGCAGCCGGGTCCGCTGCCGGAGAAGTGGCTCGGCGACGAGAAGGCGCCGGTGACGGTCGTCGAATATGCCTCGATGACCTGCGGCCATTGCGCCAACTTCCACAAGACCGTTCTTCCCTACATCAAAGAGAAGTACATCGACACCGGCAAGGTGCGGATGATCATGCGCGAGTTCCCGCTCGATCCGCTTGCCGCCGCTGCGTTCATGCTTGCCCGTTGCGCACCGGAAGACAAGTATTTCGACATGGTCTCGCTCTTCTTCGAGCAGCAGCCGGCGTGGACCCGGACCGACAAGCCGGTCGACGCGCTGCTCGCGCTGTCCAAGCAGGTCGGTTTTACACCGGATTCTTTCAAGCAATGCTTGACGAATCAGACCCTGCTGGATGGTGTGAACGCCGTGAAGGACCGCGGCGCCGACAAGTTCAAGGTCGACGCGACGCCAACCTTCTTCGTGAACGGCATGCGCGCCAAGAATTTCCAGTCGACCGACGGGGTCGACAAGACGCTCGCGCCGCTTCTGAAGAGCTGACGTCGCGATTGAGCCGCGGTCCGTCCCGGACATGACCGGGGCGGCCGGCCGGTCCTGGTCCGGCGCGCCGCCCGGGTGCGGAGTGGGCGCCTCGTGAGATTCACCAAGCTCCGGCTCGTCGGGTTCAAGACCTTCGTCGAGCCGACCGATTTCCTGATCGAGACTGGCCTCACCGGCGTGGTGGGGCCGAACGGCTGCGGCAAGTCGAACCTTGTCGAGGCCATGCGCTGGGTCATGGGCGAGAATTCCTACAAAAACATGCGCGCGTCCGGCATGGACGACGTGATCTTCTCTGGCAGCCACCAGCGCCCGGCCCGCAACGCCGCCGAAGTCACCCTGTTTCTCGACAATGCCGACCGCCGCGCGCCGGCCGCGCTGAACGACCACGACCTGTTGGAGGTTTCGCGTCGGATCGAGCGCGAATCCGGCTCGGTCTACCGGATCAACGGCCGCGACGTGCGCGCCCGCGACGTGCAGATGCTGTTCGCCGATGCCTCCACCGGCGCCCGTTCGCCCGCCATGGTGCGCCAGGGCCAGATCGGCGAGCTGATCGCCGCCAAGCCGACCCAGCGCCGCGCCATCCTGGAGGAGGCCTCGGGCATTTCGGGCCTGCATTCGCGCCGCAACGAGGCCGAGATCCGCCTGCGCGCCGCCGAACAGAATCTGGAGCGGCTCGAAGATGTCCTGACCCAGATCGACGGCCAGCTCGACGGCCTCAAGCGCCAGGCCCGCCAGGCCTCCCGCTACCGCCTTCTGTCGGCGGAGATCCGTCAGGCGGAGGCGGCCATCGCCTGGCTGAAATGGATCGCGGCCCGCGAGCAGCTGGCCGAGGCCGAGGCCGCGCTCACGGGAGCCGAACGGCGCCAGACCGAGGTCGCCGAGGCCCAGGCGCATGCCGCGCGCGATCAGGCCGTCGCCGCGCATGGGCTGCCGGGGTTGCGCGAAGCCCATGCGGCGGCCGGCGCGACCCTGCAGCGCCTGCGTCTCGCGGTCGGCGAGATCGAGGCGGAGGGGCGGCGGGTGCGCGAGCGCCTGGCCGAGATCGACCGGCGCCTGATCCAGCTCGCCGAGGACCGGCTGCGCGAGGAGCGGCTGGCCGGCGATACCGGCGAGGCCGTCTCGGTCCTCGACGCGGAGGCGGCCGACCTGACCGCGGAGGCCGAGGACGGCGCCGAGCATGCCGCCGAGCTGGCCGACCAGCTGGCCGACGCGGAGGCCCGTCTCGCCGAGGCCGAGGCCGAGGAGCACGCCCTGCGCAGCGCCGCCGCCGATGTGGTCGCGCGCCGCGCCGCGCTGGAGCGCGATGTTGCCGCCGCCGCCGACCGCGTGGCCCGGCTGGCCGCTCAGTCCGAGACCGTCGCCGCCGAGCGCGACGCCCTGGCTGGGCGGATCGCCGCCTATGACGGGCTCGTGGCCGAGCGGGAGGCGGCCGAGGCCGCCGCGGAGGCGGTCGAGGCCGCCGAAGCGCACGCCCTGGAAACCGAGGAGGCGGTGCGCACGGCGCGTGCGGCCGCGGAGCGCGCCCGCGGGCCGCTGACCGAGGCCGAGCGGACGGTCCAGCGCCTGGAGACCGAATCACGGACGCTGTCCGGCCTGCTCAATGTCGGCGGGCTCGATCTGTGGCCGCCGGTGATCGACCAGATCGAGGTCGAGGCCGGCTGCGAGGCCGCGCTTGCCGCCGCGCTCGGCGACGATCTCGATGCCGGCACCGATCCGGCCGCGCCGGTTCATTGGCGCCCGCCCGGATCCGCCGAGGCCGACCCGGCCCTGCCGGAGGGCGCCGCGCCGCTCGCCGCCCATGTCCGCGCGCCGGCGCTTCTGGCCCGCCGCCTCGCCCAGGTCGGCCTGGTCGATCCGGCCGATGGCCCGGCGCTGCAGAAGCGGCTCGCCGCCGGGCAGCGTCTCGTCTCCCGCGCCGGCGATCTCTGGCGCTGGGACGGCCTCGCCATGACGGCCGGCGCGCCGACCGCGGCGGCGCAGCGCCTGTCCGGACGCAACCGGCTCGCCGCCCTCGAAGGGCTCCTGGACGCGGCCCGCGCCACCCAGCAGGCGCTGAAGAGCGAAGCCGAACAGGCCCGCGCCGCGATCGGGACCGCCGAGGCCGGCGAACGCGCCGCCCGCGAGACCCTGCGCGAGGCGCGCCGTCGCGCCGAGACCGCCCGCGACACGCTCGCCAAGGCCGAACGGGCCGCCGCCGACCTCGCCGCGCGGCTCGCCGCCGAGGAGGCCGCGCTCGCCCGGCTGGTCGCGGAGGCCGCCGACGCCGAGGCCGCCGCAGCGGCGAGCCGCGCGGCCCTCGATGCCCTGCCGCCGGCCGCAGGCCTGGACGAGCGGCTGGCCGTTCTCCGCGCCGCCGTCGCCACCGCGCGCGCCGAGGCCGTGGAACGGCGCGCCGCCGCCCAGGGCCTCGCCCGCGAGGCCGATCTGCGCCGGCGCCGGCTGGAGGCGATCGGCCGGGAGCGGTCGGCCTGGCTCGCCCGGGCCGAGAATGCGCGCAGCCAATTGGCCGTGCTCGATCGCCGGCGCGAGGACGCGGAGATCGAGAAGGAGGCGCTGGTCGACCGGCCCGAGGAACTGGCCGAGCGCCGGATCGCGCTCGCCGCCGAGATCGCCCGCGCCGAGGGCGCGCTGGCCGCCGCCGATGCCGCCCTCGACACCGCCGAGCGCGACGCCAAGGAGACCGACCGGATCGCCCGCGCCGCGCTCGACGCGCTCTCCGCCGCCCGCGAGGCGCGCGGCCGCGCGGAGGAGCGCCAGGCGGCGGCGCGCGGCCGTGCGGCCGAGATCGAGCAGGCGATCGCCGAGACCTTCGACAGCGCGCCGGCCGGGCTCGCCGCGCTGGCCGGGCTCGATCCGGCCGCCCGGCGCCCGGATCTCGGCGCCCTGGAGACGCGCGTCGAGCGTCTGAAGGTCGAGCGCGAGAAGCTCGGCGGGGTCAATCTGCGCGCCGACGACGAGGCGCGCGAGGTCGAGACGCGGCGCGATACGCTGGTCGGCGAGCGCGACGATCTGATCGAGGCGATCAAGCGCCTGCGCCAGGGCATCGCGAGCCTGAATCGGGAGGCCCGCGAACGGCTGATGGCGGCCTTCGAGACCGTCAACGGCCATTTCCGCTCGCTCTTCACCCATCTCTTCGGCGGCGGCACGGCCGAGCTCCAGCTGGTCGAATCCGACGATCCGCTGCAGGCGGGCCTGGAGATCATGGCCCGGCCGCCGGGCAAGAAGCCCTCGACCATGACGTTGCTCTCCGGCGGCGAGCAGGCGCTGACCGCGATGGCGCTGATCTTCGCCGTGTTCCTGACCAACCCGGCCCCGATCTGCGTGCTCGACGAGGTCGATGCGCCGCTCGACGACGCCAATGTCGAGCGCTACTGCGATCTCCTCGACGACATGAGCCGGCGCACCGACACCCGCTTCGTGGTGATCACCCACAACCCGATCACCATGGCGCGGATGGACCGCCTGTTCGGCGTGACCATGGCCGAACGCGGCGTCTCGCAGCTCGTCTCCGTGGACCTGGAACGCGCCGAACGCTTCCTGGAAGCGGTCTGACCGCACCGTCTCCGGTGGCCGGCTGCCGTCCCGACGCTGCACTGCGGCAACTTCGACCAATTGCGAGGGTGCGGAGCCGTGCGGCGAATTCGTCGCAAACGGTGTTCGTGTCGTGAAATCAATGAGATAATAGATAATCCGCGATCCTTGACAGGCTCCTGACGGGAAACTATGGTGCCGCCGGCTTCGGGGTGGCGTCACGTCGTCTTGTCCATGCTGACCGCATGCGTGAACCGAAGGGGCGGGAACCCGTTCTTTCGGTACGGCATGGTGTCGAATGGATAAAGAGCGGGGTGAGGCAATGTCCGCAGACCAGTCCTCCGGGGAACGTGGATCGCAAGATCGCGGATCGGACGCGACCGATCGGAACCGCCCAGCGGGTCCGTCGGGGGCGCCGGATCGGGCGGAATTCGACGATCGGCTGAAGCGGCTCGAGCGCGAGCTCGATGCGCGGATGCCGGCCAGGGCGGCGCAAGCCGGCGGGCCGGCGCGGCAAGGCGGCGGGTTCGCCGAGGCGCTGAAGGTCGGGTCGGAATTCGTCGCGGGGGTGCTGGTCGGTGCCGCGATCGGGTATGGCATCGACTGGGTGGCGGGAACGCGGCCGTTCGGTCTGATCCTGTTCCTGATGCTCGGTTTTGCCGCCGGGGTGCTCAACGTCCTGCGCTCGCAGGGCGCCATCGCCCAGCCGACCGAACGGCTCCGCAAGCGCGGATCCGATCCGGGCGGCGGGCCGGGTGCCGGCGGTTCGCCGAAGGGCTGAGCGGCTTCCTGACGGGCGACAAGGCCGGGCAGGACGCAAAGAATTCGGATGCCATCGGCGTCCGCATCTGCTAGCGCTTCGCGCGCTTGACGTTTCGAGGAGCCGATCGTGGGTGATAGCCCGCCGGTCGGCTCCGATCATGTCGGAGGCGGGGTCCATCGGGCCCCCAATGGTTGCGAGGACCGAGCGGTGGCGAGCGAGAAGGTCGATCCACTTCACCAGTTTGCGATCGTGAAGATCCTTCCGATCAAGGTCGGCGGTCTCGACCTGTCCTTCACCAATTCCGCGCTGTTCATGGTCCTGACGGTCGCCGCGATCACGCTGTTCGCCACCTGGGCGACCACGAGCCGCGCGCTGGTTCCGGGCCGCGCCCAGTCGGTCGCCGAGATGCTCTACGAGTTCGTCGCGACCACGCTGCGGAATGCGGCCGGCCAGGAAGGCATGAAGTTCTTCCCGCTCGTCTTCTCGCTGTTCTCCTTCGTGCTGTTCGCCAACCTGTTCGGCATGGTGCCCTACTTCTTCACTGTGACCAGCCACATCATCGTGACCTTCGCGCTCGCCATGGTGGTCATCCTGACGGTGGTCGGCTACGGCATCTGGCGGCATGGCCTGCACTTCTTCGGCCTGTTCGTGCCGCACGGCGTGCCGATGGCGCTCATCCCGCTGGTCACCGCGATCGAGGTCATCTCGTTCCTCTCGCGTCCGATCAGCCTCTCGGTCCGTCTCTTCGCCAACATGCTGGCGGGCCACATCACCCTCAAGGTCTTCGCCGGCTTCGTCTTCTCGCTCGGTGCGCTGGGCGGTATCGGCGTCGTCGGTTCGCTTCTGCCGCTGGCCATGACGATCGCGCTGACCGCGCTGGAGTTCCTGGTCGCGTTCCTGCAGGCCTACGTGTTCACCGTGCTGACCTGCATGTACCTGAACGACGCGGTGCATCCGGGCCACTGAGCCCGGGCGTCCCGCCGAGAGCCTACCCATCCACGATCCCCAATCCGATCGCGAGATCGCCGGATCACCCAAGAAGGAGCATCGACATGAACGCTGACGCTGCCGCTCTCATCGGCGCTGGTATCGCTTGCCTGGGCATGGGCGGCGCCGGCATTGGTCTCGGCACCATCTTCGGCAACTACCTGGCGGGCGCCCTGCGCAACCCGGCGGCTGCCGACGGCCAGTTCGGCCGCCTGATCTTCGGCTTCGCCGTGACCGAAGCGCTGGGCATCTTCTCGCTGCTCGTCGCGCTGCTGCTCCTGTTCCGTTGATCGATCCGCTGCCGCCGAGGCCGGCGCCCTGACGGGGCCGGTTGCGGCGGCAGACGGCCGGCACCGGCAAGAAGACCGTATTCGGCTCCCCCGACGGATCGGGGCGGGCCGAATCCGTCCATCCTCCTCCGGGGACCATCATGGCTCAGACTCCCACGACTCATGCCGAGGTCGGCCACGGCGGCGGCGAGGCCCATGCCGGCGGCTTCCCGCCGTTCGACTCCTCGACCTTCGCCTCCCAGCTGCTCTGGCTCGCGATCACCTTCGTGGCCCTTCTGTGGGTCGTCTCCAAGGTGATTCTGCCCCGGATCGGCGGTATCCTGGAGGCCCGCAGCGACCGGATCGCGCGTGATCTGGCCGAGGCCCAGCGCCTCAAGGCCGAGACCGACGCCGCGCTCGCCGCCTATGAACAAAGCCTCGCCGCCGCCCGCGCCCGGGCGCAGGCGATCGCCACCGAGACCCGTGCGGCGCTCAACGCCGACATGGACGCCAAGCGTGCCGCTGCCGAAGCCTCTCTGGGCGCCCGGTTGGCGGAAGCCGAAAACCGGATCGGCGAGATCAAGGCGCGCGCCCTGGGCGAGGTCGGCTCGATCGCGATCGAGACCGCCGAAGCGCTCGTGTCGGCGCTGACCAGCGTGTCGGCGAGCCGCGACGAGGTCGCCGGCGCGGTCGGCACCGCGATGGCCAAGTGAGGACGACCGATGGACGCGACAGGTTACGCTAGCTTCTGGGCCTTCGTTGCCCTGGTGATCTTCCTGGTTGCCATGGTGGTCCTGAAGGTGCCGGGCAAGATCGCCGGTGCCCTCGACGACCGGGCCAAGAAGATCGACGACAACCTTGCCGAGGCCGCGCGTCTGCGCGCCGAGGCGAGTGCGCTCCTGGCCGAGTACAAGGCCAAGACGGCCGGCGCCGAAGCCGAGGCGGCCAAGATCGTCGAGGAGGCCAAGGCCGAGGCCGCGCGCCTCACCGCCGAAGCCACCAAGTCGCTCGAAGAGATGATCGCCCGCCGGACCAAGGCGGCGGAAGCGAAGATCGGCCAGGCCGAGACCCAGGCGCTCGCCGAGGTCCGTGCCCGTGCGGCGGATGTCGCCGTCGAGGCCGCCACGGCGCTGCTGGCCGTCAAGGTCAAGGGCGATGTGGCCGACGCGCTGGTGCGCAACGCCGTCTCCGACGTGCGCGCCAAGCTGGCCTGACGGACCGACCGTTTCGAACCCGACAGGGCCCGCGTCCGGAAACGGTCGCGGGCCTTCGTCTTTTCCGGGCGCCTGCTTTTCGGGGGCCTGCTTTTCGGGACGCCCGGGGCTGACAAAGCCGCGCGGCGGGGCTAGACGAGAGCCGTCCCGAGGTGCGGCCTCGCGCGCCCGCGGGCGTCGCGTCCTCGCGCCCGTCCGCCCTCGGTCGCGCCTGCCCGTCGCGGGCCGGACGTTCCTTCGCGCCTCAGCCGGCGCCCTGCCGTGAGCCATGACCATGCCCGATCTGCTGCTCGAACTCTTTTCCGAAGAAATCCCCGCGCGCATGCAGCGCAAGGCCGCGGAGGACCTCAGGAAGGCGATCACGGACGGTCTCGTCGCGGCGGGTCTCATCTACGAGGGCGCCAAGGCCTATGCGACGCCGCGCCGGCTGGCGCTACAGGTGACCGGCGTGCCGGCCCGGTCGCCCGACCAGACCGAAGAGAAGAAGGGGCCGCGCGTCGGCGCCCCCGAGGCCGCCCTGCAGGGCTTCCTGAAGGCGGCCGGCCTCGCCTCGATCGACGAGGCGGAGATCGTCGCCGACGCCAAGAAGGGCGAGTTCTACGTCGCCCGCCAGAAGAAGCCGGGCCGGGCGGCGATCGACGTGATCGCCGATCTGGTGCCGCAGGTGGTGCGCAACTTCCCCTGGCCGAAGTCGCAGCGCTGGGGCACCGGCTCCCTGCGCTGGGTGCGGCCGCTGCATTCGATCGTCTGCACCTTCGGCCCGGAGACCGAGGAGCCCGACATCGTGCCCTTCGAGATCGACGGCATCCGCTCCGGCAACGTCACCTACGGCCACCGCTTCATGGCGCCCGGCCCGATCACGGTGAAACGCTTCGACGACTATTCGGCCAGGCTGCAGGCGGCCTACGTGATCCTCGACGCCGACCGGCGCAAGGACATCATCCTGCACGACGCCAAGGATCTGGCGCTCGCGCAAGGGCTCGAACTGATCGAGGACGACGGCCTCCTGGAGGAGGTCGCCGGGCTGGTCGAATGGCCGGTCGTGCTGATGGGTGCCTTCGAGGAGGCCTTCCTGGCGGTGCCGGGCGAGGTCATCCGCGCGACCATCCGGGCCAACCAGAAATGCTTCGTGCTGCGCTCGCAACATGTCGACCAGCGCCTCGCCAACCGCTTCATCCTGGTCTCCAACATCATCGCCAGCGACGACGGCGTCGCAATCACGGCCGGCAACGGCCGCGTGGTGCGCGCGCGCCTGTCCGACGCGCGCCATTTCTGGGAGACCGACCAGCGCGACCTGCCGGGCTACGGCGACCGCGGGCTGAAGCCGCTCGACCAGCGCCTCGCCAAGATGCGCGACCTCGGCATCGTCTTCCACGAGAAGCTCGGCACCCAGGCCGAGCGCATCGAGCGCATCGTCCGGCTCGCCCGCGACCTGGCGCCCGCCGTCGGTGCCGACGCGGACCTTGCCGCCCGGGCGGCGACGCTCGCCAAGGCCGACCTCCTGACCGAAGTGGTCGGCGAGTTCCCGGAAGTGCAGGGCCTGATGGGCGGCCGCTACGCCGCGCTGCAGGGCGAGGATCCGGCGGTCGCCCGCGCGATCGAGGACCACTACCGGCCGCAGGGCCCGTCCGACCGCGTGCCGACCGACCCGGTCGCGATCGCGGTCGCGCTGGCCGACAAGCTCGACACCCTGATCGGCTTCTGGGCGATCGACGAGAAGCCGACCGGCTCCAAGGACCCCTACCAGCTGCGCCGCGCCGCGCTCGGCGTGATCCGGATCCTGTTGTCGAACGGCGTGCGGCTGCCGCTGCTGGCCGCGATGCCGGCGCCCTTCGGCGAGATCATGCTCGACAAGCGCCTGGTGGCGGTCGACCGGCAGATGGATATCGCCGATGAACTGGCCTCCGCCGGCGTGCCGGAGACCGTCATGGTCGCCTTGCGCGAACGCTTGCTGGCGCCGGTCGCCGATCCGCGCGCGGTCGAATCCTATGCCGAGGCGACCGTCCAGGAGGCCTGGCTGAAGAGCCTCGACCTGCTCGCCTTCTTCGCCGACCGCCTCAAGGTGCAGCTGCGCGAGCAGGGCGCCCGGCACGATCTGGTCGACGCGGTCTTCGGGCTCGGCGGACAGGACGACGTGGTCTCGATCGTCCGCCGGGTCGAGGCGCTCGGCGGCTTCCTGTCGAGCGAGGACGGGCGCAACCTGCTCGCCGGCTATCGCCGCGCGGTCAACATCCTGAAGGCCGAGGAGAAGAAGGACGCCGCCGCCGTCACCGGCGCGGTCGATCCGGGCCTCCTCGCCGAGGCCGAGGAACAGGCGCTCGCCGCCGCCATCGCAACCGCCGCCCCGGCCGCCGCCGCGGCCGTGGCGCGCGAGGATTTCGCCGCCGCCATGACGGCGCTTTCCGCCCTGCGTGCTCCGGTCGACGCCTTCTTCGACAAGATCCTGGTCAACGCCGCCGACCCCGCCCTCCGCCTCAACCGCCTCCGCCTCCTCGACCAAATCCGCGCCGCCTGCCACGCCGTCGCCGATTTCTCGAAGATCGCCGGGTAGGCCCGAGCCGGTGTGACGGCGCGCGGCGGCCGGGTAGCCGGACCGCCGCCTTGGGGCGTTGACGCACGATCGACCCCCTCATCCGCCCTTCGGGCACCTTCTCCCCCCTTGGGGGGAGAAGGGAGTAACGCGTTGAGGGATTGGGGGAAGTCCGCGCACCCGGGTTGAGGGATAGCGGAAATCGGCGCACGCGATCTCGCGGCTCCTTCCCCTTCTCCCCTTGCGGGAGAAGGTGCCCGAAGGGCGGATGAGGGGTTGCGATGACGCGGCAGGATGAAGGTCTTGCGGTCCGGCGCGACCTGCGGCCGGGCCGACGGCCCAGGGGCCTGGCGTCAGCCGTCGCCGAGGGCGTCGCGGACGGTCTTGCGGAGGTCGTCGATCAGGACCGGGCGGCCGTCGCGCAGCACGTGCCAGAAGGTCCAGCCGTTGCAGGCGTCGAGTTCCTGGAGCACGGCGCCGACGCGGTGGATGGAGCCGGTGGTCTCGCCGGATTGCAGCGAACCGTCGGCGCGGACCGTCGCCTTGTGGCGGCCGCGGGCGTCCTGCACGGTCTCGCCGGGGGCGACCAGGCCCTGTTCGACCAGGCTGCCGAAGGGAATGCGCGGTTCGGCCCGCTTGCCGCGCATGACGGCGAGCGCGGCGTCGGAGGCCGGTTCGACGGTGGCGATGCGGGCCTCGGCGGCGGCCGCATAGGTGCGGTCGCGCTCGATGCCGATGAAGCGGCGGCCGAGGCGGCGGGCGACGGCGCCGGTCGTGCCGGTGCCGAAGAACGGATCGAGCACCACATGGCCGGGCTCGGTCGAGGCGAGCAGCACGCGGTGCAGCAGCGCCTCCGGCTTCTGGGTCGGGTGGACCTTGTCGCCGCCCTCCGATTTCAGCCGTTCGCCGCCGGTGCAGATCGGGATCAGCCAGTCGGAGCGCATCTGCAGGTCCTCGTTGAAGGCCTTCAGGGCGTCGTAGTTGAAGGTGTAGCGCTTGGCCTCCTGGCTGCGCGAGGCCCAGATCAGGGTCTCGTGGGCATTCTGGAAGCGGCGGCCCTTGAAGTTCGGCATCGGGTTGGTCTTGCGCCAGACCACGTCGTTTAGGATCCAGAAGCCGAGATCCTGCAGGATCGTGCCGACCCGGAAGATGTTGTGATAGGAGCCGATCACCCACAGGGCGCCGTCGGGCTTGAGCAGGCGGCGCGCCGCAATCAGCCAGGCGCGCGTGAAGGCGTCATAGGCCTCGAAGCTGTCGAACCGGTCCCAGGCGTCGTCGACTGCGTCGACCCGGCTCTGGTCGGGCCGGTGCAACTGGCCTTCGAGCTGCAGATTGTAGGGCGGGTCGGCGAAGACCAGATCGACGGAGGCGGCCGGCATGCGGGCCATCTCGGCCACGCAGTCGCCGATATGGATGCGATCGAGCCAGGCCTCGGCCGGTGAAGCAACGGAGGACGAGGGGCGGACGGCACGCGCCGTCGCAACCTTACGCACTATACTCATGAACACCACTCGTCCGGGTTACGCGGATACCAACATTAAGGTTACCCAATTCGGTAAAAGCGACGTTAAGCGCCGGAACGGGCGATGAAAGCTGGGCGCCGGATCGACGGCGCCGCACCGCCGGCGGCGTCCGCGGCTTTTCCCGCGGCTCCGGCATTGCCAGGATCGCCCCATGACGACGCGACCCGATTCGGCAGCCCTTCTCGCCTGGTACGACCGCCACCATCGCCGCCTGCCCTGGCGGATCGGCCCCGCCGACCGGGCGGCCGGGGCGAAGCCGGATCCCTATCGGATCTGGCTGTCGGAGGTCATGCTGCAGCAGACCACCGTGACGGCGGTGAAGCCCTATTTCGAAGCCTTCCTGGCGCGCTGGCCGCGGGTCTGCGATCTCGCCGCCGCCGACGAGGCGGAGGTGATGAAGGCCTGGGCCGGGCTCGGCTACTATTCTCGCGCCCGCAACCTGAAGGCCTGCGCCGATGCCGTCGCCGAACGGCATGGCGGACGGTTTCCGGACACAGAAGCCGCGCTGCTGGCGCTGCCCGGGATCGGCGCCTATACGGCCGCGGCGATCGCGGCGATCGCCTTCGACCGGCCGGCCACCGTGGTCGACGGCAATGTCGAGCGGGTGGTCTCCCGGCTGTTCACTGTCGAGGAGCCGCTGCCCGATGCCAAGCCGGCCTTGAAGCGGCTTGCCGCGACGCTGACCCCGCAGCGGCGGGCGGGCGACTTCGCGCAGGCCATGATGGATCTGGGCGCCACTCTGTGCACGCCGCGCAAGCCGGCCTGTCCGCTCTGCCCCTGGTCCGAGGCCTGCCGCGGTCGCGCCGCGGGCGCGCCGGAGACCTATCCGCGCAGGAGGGCGAAAGCCGAACGGCCGACCCGGCGCGGCATCGCCTATGTGGCGATGCGATCCGACGGCGCGGTTCTGCTCCGCCGCCGCCCCCCGAAGGGCCTGCTCGGCGGCATGAGCGAGGTGCCGTCGACCGACTGGACGCCGGCCGCGCCGGCCGAGAGCCCGCCTCTGCCCGGCCCCTGGGCGGCGGCCGGCCGGATCGAACACACCTTCACGCATTTCCATCTGATCCTGGAGGTCCGGCTGGCGCGCCGGCCGGCCGGCGATCCCGCTCCGGACGGCTTCTGGTGGTCGACCGCCGCCGATCTCGCCGGCGAGGCGCTGCCGAGCGTGATGCGCAAGGTGGTCGGCGCCGCCCAGAAGGCGTTCGGATCCTGACAATCGCGCAGTTGCACACAATTTGACGGATCGGCGGCAATCTTCCGTAACGGGAGCACGTTACAAGCGGAAACAGGATCGACCGCAAACCGGATTGCCGCATGTCCCGCACAATTCTTCTCGCCGTTCCGGCCCTGGCCGCCACCCTGACGCTTGCCGGCGCCGGCGCGGCCGCCGCACAGACCTGGATCGTCAATCCGAGCCGGCAGAAGCCGGCCGACCTGACCACCGAACAGCTGCGCGCGATCGCCCCGCTGCCGCTGCCCAGGGAAAGCAAGGGCTCCGGTGGCAAGGCGGCCGCCAAGGGCACGCCGCAGGTCTTCCCGGGCTTCGTGCCGGCCGACGAGCCGGTGCCGGCCGAGTCCGACGCCCTGCCGCCGCCGGCCGACTGGAACGGGCCTCTGATCCGTTACGATGCCGGCAACGACGACAGCCGCTCGAAGGGCACGTCGGGCTATCCGTTCACGACGACACGGGTGTTCCCGGACACGGCGGTCTCGACGGCTCCCTACCGCATGGCCGGCAAGCTGATCTTCCGCGATAGCACGACCAACAGCTGGTACATGTGCACGGCGGCGATCATCTCCTACCGCCTCGTGCTGACCGCGGGCCATTGCGTCTACAACGCCACCGGCAAGCGCTTCTACACCGACTTCCGCTTCACGCCCGGCTACAATGCCACGCTCGGCACCCAGCCCTACGGGCAGTGGACCTGGTCGGCGGTCTACACCACCCCGGCCTGGCAGAATGGCGGCGGCACGGTTCCGAACGTCTCGGACTTCGGCATCATCGAGATCGCCAACCAGACCATCGGCGGCGTGTCGCGCACCATCGGCGGCTATCTCGGCTACTATGCGACGGCGACCGCCCGGCTCAACTACAACCACCTGACCGCGCTCGGCTATCCGGGCAACATCGACTCGGGCGGACGGATGATCGCCAACCAGGGCGAGACGCGTCCCTATGGCTCGTCCTCGGGCGTGATGGGGTCGTCGATGGCCGGCGGCTCGTCGGGCGGCCCCTGGATCGAGGATTTCGGCGTGGTCGGCTCCGGCCAGCTGATCGCCAATTCGGTCGCCAACCGCATCGTCGGCGTCACCTCCTACGGCCCGGCCGGCGGCCCCTCGCCCTCCTTCTACCAGGGCTCCTCGATCCTCAACGCCGATTTCACCGCCATGCGCACGACCGCCTGCGCGCGTCTCGCCGGCAATTGCTGACCGCTTGATCGGCCGCGAGCCGGTCGCTCCGATACGAAAACCGCCGGCGCGTCGAACGCGGCCGGCGGTTTTTGTTTGCCGCCGGCGGGCAGACACCGGGGCGGACGTCTACTGGAACGCGACCTCCTCGAAGCTGCGCAGCTTGCGCGAATGCAGCCGTTCCGACGGCATGGCGCGCAGCTTGTCCATGGCGCGGATGCCGATGGCGAGGTGCTGGTTGACCTGCCGGCGATAGAATTCGCTGGCCATGCCGGGCAGCTTCAGTTCGCCGTGCAGCGGCTTGTCGGAGACGCACAGCAGCGTGCCGTAGGGGACGCGGAAGCGGAAGCCGTTGGCCGCGATGGTGGCGGATTCCATGTCGAGCGCGATGGCGCGCGACTGCGAGAAGCGGCGGACCGGCTCGGAATGGTCGCGCAGCTCCCAGTTCCGGTTGTCGATGGTGGCGACCGTGCCGGTGCGCATGATCGACTTCAGCTCCCAGCCGGTCAGACCGGTCACTTCCGCAACCGATTCCTCCAGCGCCACCTGGATCTCCGACAGGGCCGGGATCGGCACCCAGACCGGCAGGTCGGCGTCGAGCACGTGGTCCTCGCGCACATAGGCATGGGCGAGCACGTAGTCACCGAGCTTCTGCGTGTTGCGCAGGCCGGCGCAGTGGCCGAGCATCACCCAGGCATGCGGCCGCAGCACCGCGACATGGTCGGTGATGGTCTTCGCATTGGACGGGCCGACGCCGATATTGATCATGGTGATGCCGGCATGACCGGGCCGGACCAGATGATAGGCCGGCATCTGCGGCAGCCGCGCCGGCGCCTGGCCGCCCGACGGCGCCGAGGCGCCCGGCCGGGTGATGACGTTGCCGGGCTCGACGAAGGCCTCGAAGACGCCGTCGCCGCTGGCCATGCGGGCGCGCGCCAGGGCGACGAACTCGTCGATATAGAACTGGTAGTTCGTGAACAGCACGAAGTTCTGGAAATGCTCGGCTTGCGTCGCCGTGTAGTGGGCGAGCCGGTGCAGCGAATAGTCGATGCGCGGCGCCGTGAAGGGCGCGAGCGGTCCGGGCGCGCCCGGCGCCAGCCGCTGCTCGCCATTGACGATGGCGTCGTCGGTATTGGCCAGATCCGGCACGTCGAACACGTCGCGCAAGGGCCGGTCGAGCCGGGCGGCGCTTTCGAAGGACAGGCCCGCATCCCCGGCCAGGGCGAAATGCAGCGGGATCGGGGTCTGCGATTCGCCGATGCCGACCGCCACGCCGTGATTGCGGATGACCTGCCCGATCTGCTCGACCAGATAGCTGCGGAAGAGATCCGGCCGGGTGATCGTGGTCGCATAGGTGCCGGGGCCGTGCACGAAGCCGTAGGCGAGCCGGGAATCGAGCCGGGCATGGGTATCGGTGCCGACGCGGATTTCCGGATAGCAGGCCCGGACCCGACCCGACGGCATCGCGCCGGACATCACCGCCGCGAAGCGTTCGGCCAGGAAGCCGGTATTGCGGCGATAGAGAGCTTCGAGCCGTTCGACGGCCGGCTCGGCGGCGGTGAAGTCCTCGAAGGCGATCGGCGGCGGCGAATCGACGCCCAGCATGGCGGAACTCCGGATGGCTCGGACGGTCCGGACCATCGGCGCCGATCCGGCAGGGGTCAAGGGGCCGCCCGACGGTCCGCGCCGCCGATCAGACGCCGAAATGCGCGGCGGCGATGCGCGGCAGGTCGCGCATGGCGGACAGCACCACGGCGGCGCCGGCGGCGCTCAGCCGGTCGGCCAGTTCGTCGTCGGCATGCCCGCCGCCGGTGAAGCCGATCACCGGCATGCCGGCCCGGCGCGCCGCCGTGACGCCGGCAACCGAATCCTCGACCACCAGGCAATCGGCCGGATCGGAGCCCATCTGCGAGGCGGCGAGCAGGAACACGTCCGGTGCCGGCTTGCCGCGCGCGCACTGGCTGGCCGAGAAGACATGCGGATCGAACACGTCGAGCAGGCCGGTCGTGGTCAGGTTGCGGCGCAGGCCCTCAAGCTGGGTCGAGGAGGCGATGCAGCGCTTCAGCCCGAGGCCGGCGACCGCCGCGACCGCGTCATGGACCCCGTCGATCACCGTCAGCTCCTCGGCGAAGCGCTTGTGCGAGACCGTCTTCATCTCCTCCAGGAAGCCGTCCGGCAGCGGGCGGCCGAGTTCCTGCTCGATCAGCGCCCAGATGTCGCGGTAGGGGATGCCGGTGAAGCGGCGGGAGAATTCCGCCGGCGTGGTCGGCCGGCCGAGCCGGGTCAGGGCTTCCGCGTCGATGGCCGAGGCGATGATCTCGGAATCGATCAGGGTGCCGTCGCAGTCGAATATCACCAGCATGTCGGCCTTCCGTCTCCAGGTCAGGCGCCGTCATAGCGCCTCGGGCGACGGAACGGAACGCCCCGCCGGGCAGGCGAGCCCTGCCGGCCCCGCATCCGCGCGGACCCAAGTGCCCGATTTGCGCGGGCAAACCGGCCGCCGGCCTTCACGTCTGCGCCAGCCGGCGGCATCGGCGATTGAATCCGCGGGCGCGGCGAACCACATTGGCATTGGCGGCGCGGACCCCGGGCCGCCTTTCCAGCGCATGCCCGGCAGGCGCCCGAGAACGGACAGGACATGCGCCCACTCTCCCATCCGGCGATCGAAGACGTGACGCTTGCGGCCCTGCTGCATGCGCTGTCCGATCCGGTCCGTCTCGATATCGTGCTCTGCCTGTCGACGGCGGGCTGCGAGATGAACTGCATCTCGTCGGCCAAGGAGCTGCAGGGGCTGTCGAAGTCGACCCTGTCGCACCATTTCCGCATCCTGCGCGAGGCCGGCCTGGTGCGCAGCGAGCGGCGCGGCGTCGAACTGCTCAACCGCCTGCGCATCGACGAGGTCGAGCGGCGCTTCCCCGGCGTGATCGCCAGCGTGCTGGCGGCCCGGCGCAGCGAGTCGATCTGCGTCCGCGGCCATGTGGCCGCCGCCGTCTGACCGCGTCATCCGGGGAGGGCGGACCCGGCATCCTGCGGATTGGCGCCGGCGCGCCGCTGGCTTAGACCAAGGCGATCGCGCATTGAGACGGAGCGGGCCACCATGTCGAGACTGGACGAAACCAAGCCCTTCATCCCGGTCAGGATCGCGCTCCTGACCGTCTCGGACAGCCGCACGCTGGCCGACGACAGGTCGGGCAACCTCCTCGCCGAGCGCATCGCGGCGGCCGGTCACGAACTCGCCGAACGCGCGATCGTGCCGGACGCTGTCGACGAAATCCGTATGATCGTCGGGACCTGGATCGCCGAGGAGCGGATCGACGTGGTGATCACCACCGGCGGCACCGGCTTCACCGGCCGCGACGTGACGCCCGAGGCGGTCGAACCGCTGTTCGACAAGCGCATGGATGGCTTTTCGATCGTGTTCCACCGCCTGTCCTACGACAAGATCGGCACCTCCACGATCCAGTCGCGCGCCACGGCGGGCCTCGCCGGCCGCACCTTCATCTTCTGCCTGCCCGGTTCCCCCGGTGCCTGCCGGGACGCCTGGGACGGCATCCTGGCGGCGCAGTTCGACTATCGCCACCAGCCGTGCAATTTCGTGGAGATCATGCCGCGGCTCGACGAGCACCTGAAGCGCGGCAAGCTGCGCGGCCAGCCGGTTCCGGGCTGAGGCCCGGCCGGACGGCCGCAGGCGTGCCGATATCGGCAGGGACGCCGCGATCAGGCGCCTCGCGGTCAGGCGCCCGTGGCGCGGATCGGCACGCCGAGGGCGGCGAGCACATGACGGGCGATGGCGCCGCCGGCCGGAAGTTCGCGGCCGTCGTGCCGGCTGGCGATCGCGACCGCGTTGGACCGCAGAATATGGATGGACCGGCGCCCGATCCGGCCGATCAGGTCGCGGTGGTCGCGGATCGGGGCGTGCCGACGCGCCGTGTCCCAGGCCCGCCGGCTCAGGATCAGACCCTGCTCGGGCAGCGGCAGCCCGAAGACCGAACTGGCCACCCCGACGGTGCCCTCCGCAACCCGGGCGCGCCAGCCGAAAGCGTCGAAGGCCAGCCGGAACGCCGCCGCCTCGCCGGCCGCGCCGTTGCGCTCGGCCCGCTCGGCAAAGGCCATCACCTCGCGGAACCACTCGCCTTCGAGCAGCACGTTGGGCGGCAGGATCATCAGCCAGGGCGCCCGGCGCGCGATGGCGACGCCCTGTCCGACGCGCTCGCCCCACGGGCCGGGATGCTGCAGCAGCGTGCAGCCGGCCGCCTCGGCGACCTTCTCGGTGCCGTCGCGCGACCCGCCGTCGACCACGACGACTTCGCGAATGGCTCCCTCCGCTGCTGCCGGGACCAGCGAGGCCAGCGTGCGCAGGAGACCTTCTTCGGCATTGAGGGTCGGGATGACCACGGAAAGCATGGCCATGTCATAACAGGTCAGCCATGCTGTCGGGAGTCGCCCAAGAGGCCATCTGTCGAATTTTCGTGAATGTTCTTGATTTGTTCGGTGCGGCTTGGTAGCTTTTTACCATGGCCCCGCTTCGAAACATTCAAAACTCGGCTCCGGATGCGCCTGTCCGGCGCACAACGCGCGGCGGCGCGGCCCGGCGGGTGGTCGCCGATGGCGGGATGGCGGCATCGCCGGACGAGATGTTCGAGCCGTCGCCCGAGGAGGTGTTCGAGCCGGCACCGGAGGAGATCGGCGCCCGGATCGACGCCGAGCGGCGGCGCGGCCGGGGTGCGGTGACCAATGCCAGCGGGCGCTACGAGACGGAAGTGCGCGTCGCCGTCGACGACGGCTGGGACAGCCTCGACGACCTGCCGCCGCTGAAGACCGAGGTCCAGGTCGAGAAGCCGAAGCGGATCATCACGCGCAACCAGTCGCCGGACATTTCCTTCGACCGCTCGATCAACCCCTATCGCGGCTGCGAGCACGGCTGCGTCTACTGCTTCGCCCGGCCGACCCACGCCTATATGGGCCTGTCGCCGGGGCTCGATTTCGAGACGAAGCTGTTCGTCAAGCCGAATGCGGCGGCGATGCTGGAGCGCGAACTGGGCGAGCCCGGCTACCAGTGCCGCACCATCGCGATCGGCACCAACACCGACCCCTACCAGCCGATCGAGAAGACGCACCGGATCATGCGCGAGGTGCTGGAGGTGCTGGAACGCACCAACCACCCGGTCGCGATCGTGACCAAGTCGCATCTGGTCACGCGCGACAAGGACATTCTCGGCCGGATGGGCGCCAAGGGCCTCGCCAAGGTGGCGCTCTCGGTGACGACGCTCGACGGCCGGCTCGCCCGCGCGATGGAGCCGCGCGCCGCCAGCCCGCGCCGGCGGCTGGACGCGATCCGCGAACTGTCCGAAGCCGGCGTGCCGACCGCCGTGATGGTGGCGCCGATCATCCCGGCGCTGACCGATCACGAGATCGAGCGCATCCTCGATGCCGCCCAGGCGGCCGGCGCGCGCGAGGCCGGCTATGTCCTGCTGCGCCTGCCGCTCGAGGTCTCCGAACTCTTCCGGCAATGGCTGCTGGTCAACCGGCCGGACAGCTATCGCCATGTCATGTCGCTGATCCGGGCGATGCGCGACGGCAAGGATTACGATTCGACCTGGGGCAAGCGCATGCGCGGCGCCGGCCCCTATGCCTGGCAGATCGCCCGCCGCTTCGAACTGCAGGTCAAGAAGCTCGGCCTGCAGAAGGGCGGCCGCACCCGGCTCAGGGCCGACCTGTTCGAGCCCCCGGTCGGACGCGGTGTGCAACTCAGCCTGTTCTAGAACCGGCTGCCGACGGCGCGGCGGGGCGGCGGGGGCCGGCGACGGTGCGGCGCCCCAGGCAGGGTGCGGCATCCCGGGCTGGTGTAAAGCCGTGCCGGTTCGCCGGTGCCGGCAGAAGGAAAGCCGGGCCGGTTTGCTGGCGTCGGTAGAAGGAAAGCCGGACCGGGTCGCCGGTGTTGGCCGATGGAAAGCCGAACCGGTTCGCCGGCGTCGGTCGATGGAAAACCGGACCGTTTCACCGGTGTCGGCTGATGGAAAGCCGGACCGGTTCGCCGGTGTCGGTCGATGAAAAGCCGGTCCGGTTCGTTGGCGTCGGCCGATAGAAAGCCGGGCCGGTTCGTTGGCGTCGGCCGATGCACAGGCGGACCGTTTCGCCGCCGCGGCCGATCCCACCGTGGAGCGGTTCGCAGGCGCGACCGATCCCAAGGCTGACCGGTTCGCCGCCGCGGCCCCCGGGCCCTCCCGCACGGACCGCCGGCATGGCGGCGGCGGATGCCGGGATCCGGCCGGAACGCGGGCGGACGACGTCTTTGTCTGGCACAAGGGCATCGGCACGCGGACCGGACCGGACCGGCTCCGGCACCGAGACCGCGGCCCGGATTGGACGAACAACGCTGGAGAGGAGGACGAAGATGGTCCCGCGCATTCATCTGATCACGCTCGGCGTCGCCGATGTCGAGGCGAGCGCCGCCTTCTACGAGCGGCTCGGCTTCGTCCGCTCCGCGCAGAGCGTGGCCGGGGCAGTGGCCTTCTTCCAGGTCGGCCCGCTGGTCCTGTCCGTGTTCGGCCGGGCGGCCCTGGCCGAGGATGCCGGCCTGACCGCCGCCGCGGGCCGGCCCGACGCCCCCCGACCGACTGACGGAAGCCCGGACGGCACGAAACCGGACGGCGATCGGCCCGCCGGGCAGGGGGCCATCAGCCCCGAGAGCCCCGCAGGCCCCGAGAGTCCAGCAAGCCCCGTGAGCACCGCAAGCGCCGAGAGCCCCGCGGGCACCGGAGGCCAAAGCGCCTTTTCCGCCGTCACCATCGCCTGCAACGTCGCGTCCCCGGCCGAAGTCGAGGCCGTGATGGCCCGCGCCGCCGGCGCCGGCGCCCGCGTCACCCGCCCACCCGGCAAGGCCTTCTGGGGCGGCTACACAGCCTATTTCGCCGACCCCGACGGCCATCTCTGGGAAGTCGCCCACAACCCGTTCTGGAGCTTCGACGAGACCGGCGCCGTCCGACTGCCGGATTGAACCGTCGCCCGCCGTCAGAAGCGATCGAGGACGGCCCTCGCGGCCCCATCCGCGTGCCGCAGCCTGCTAACGAGCGGTTTTCCACCAGATTCGCGGTTCGAGCGGGACCGGACAATCCGTCATGCCCGCGGCATCGCAACCCCTCATCCGCCCTTCGGGCACCTTCTCCCGCAAGGGGAGAAGGGAAGGAGCCGGGGTATCGCGTGCATTGATTTCCGAAATCCCGCAACGGTTATCCCCTTCGCCCCCCCAACGGGGGAGAAGGTGCCCGAAGGGCGGATGAGGGGGTGGATCGGGCGGTTTTC
>NZ_LJYW01000001.1:1969381-2096839 GCF_001305515.1 Prosthecodimorpha hirschii | reverse complement strand
GGAACCGGGAAGGGGCGAATCCCAGAATGGGGCGGCGCCCGTCAGGCGGCGGCCTTGCCGCCGGCTTCGGTGGCGAGCCAGGCGGCGCCGCAGGCCTTGGCGAGTTCGCGCACGCGCAGGATGTAGCTCTGCCGCTCGGTCACCGAGATGACGCCGCGGGCGTCGAGCAGGTTGAAGACGTGGCTCGCCTTGATGCACTGGTCGTAGGCCGGCAGCGCCATCAGGTGGCGCTCGCCCGCCCAGCCGGCCTCCAGATATTTCCGGCAGGCGGCCTCGGCCTTGCCGAACAGGTCGAACAGCATCTCGGCATCGGAATGCTCGAAATTGTGCCGCGAATATTCCTGCTCGGCCTGCAGGAAAACGTCGCCATAAGTGACCTTCTCGGCGCCGTCGCGGCCGTTGAAGTTGAGGTCGTAGACGTTGTCGACGCCCTGCACATACATGGCCAGCCGTTCCAGGCCGTAGGTCAGCTCTCCGGAGACCGGCGCGCATTCGAAGCCGGCGACCTGCTGGAAATAGGTGAACTGGCTGACTTCCATCCCGTCGCACCAGCATTCCCAGCCGAGCCCCCAGGCGCCCAGCGTCGGGCTCTCCCAGTCGTCCTCGACGAAGCGGATGTCGTGCAGCGCCGGGTCGATCCCGATCGCATAGAGGCTCTTCAGATAAAGCTCCTGCAGGTTCGGCGGGTTCGGCTTCAGGATCACCTGATACTGATAGTAGTGCTGCAGCCGGTTCGGGTTCTCGCCATAGCGCCCGTCCTTCGGCCGGCGCGACGGCTGCACATAGGCGGCGCGCCACGGATTCGGGCCGAGCGCGCGCAGCGTGGTCGCCGGATGGAAGGTGCCGGCGCCGACCTCCATGTCGTAGGGCTGCAGGATCACGCAGCCATAGTCCGCCCAGAAGCGCTGCAGCGTCAGGATGAGGCCCTGGAAGGAACGGTCCGGGCGCATATGGGCGGGCAGGCTGGGGTCGATCATGAGCTTTCGCCGGTTCGAAAATGTGCCGGGACCGTAACGGCGCGGGCAGGGCGGGTCAATCGTCGGGACCGGCCGCAGCGCGCCGGCCGGTCTGCCGGATTCGTGTTTCGGACCTTTGCTGGCGGTATTCCGATGCCACCATGTGTGCCGTACGGCACAGCCGAGCTCGGGGCCGGGCCGCATGATGCCGCCGGCGCAAAGGAAACCCGTCATGACCGCGATCACCTCGGCCCTGTCCTCCCTGACCACGCAGCTGACCTCCAGCCTGTCGACCAGTTCGGACGATCAGACGACCTCGACGGATGCCGAGGAGCAGGCGGCCGAGCAGCTGGTCGCGGCGGCTCCGGGATCGAGCCGGGCGCTCTACGACCTGTTCTCGAACCTGCCGGGTTCGACCACCGATACGGCGACCGATGCGACCGCCATCGCCGACCGCAATGCCTGGCTCGGCAATGTCACGGTGCGCACCGTCACTCTGGAACTCTATCAGGAAGACGAGTGATCTTGGGCGGGACGGCGGCCAAAGTCTCGGTCAGCCGCCGAGCGGCAGCGTGACGCCGCATTCGGCCTCGATGTCGGCCCGGAGCATCTCCAGCACCAGACGCGCCGGCCCGAAGGCGGCCGGATCGTAGCGGCGATCCTCGAAGGCCTCGACCGGTGTGACCAGCCGCACGCTGTTGGTCAGGAACAGGCCGTCCGCGCTTGCAAGATCGGCGATGCCGAGATCGGCCTCCTCGACGCCGAGGCCGAGCAGGGGGGCGAGCGCCAGGACGCGCGCACGCACGATGCCGGGCAGCACGGCGCCGGCGAGCCGCGGCGTCTTCAGCCGCCGCCCCTTCAGGACGAACAGATTGGCCATTGTCGAGGAGGCCACGCGCTCGGCCGTGTCGAGCAGGATGGCCTCGCCGAAGCCGCGCCGGGCGGCGCGCTCGGTCTCCAGGATTGCATCGAGATAGCCGAGCGTCTTGACCGCCCCGGTCGGCGAGCGGTCGTTGCGGCGCGCCTCGGCCAGCGCGGCGCGGACCGGGCGGAACGCCAGGTCCGGGTTCCAGGGCGCGAGCGTCGCCAGGAGCGTCGGCCGCGGGTCGGCCGGCGGCTTCAGCCCGCGCGGGCCGGGACCTCGGGTGAGGGTGGTGCGGATGACCGCCCCGGCGGCCGGAGCGAGCGGTGCCAGTGCGTCGAACGCCGCCTCGATCTCGCCGCGCCCGATCGGAATGCCGATCGCTTCCGCGCCGGCGGCGAGGCGCGCCAGATGGTCGTCGCGCCGCCAGACCCGGCCGCCGAACAGCGTGGCGGTGTCGAACAGCCCGTCGCCGAGCAGGAAGCCGCGGTCGGCGGGATCGATCGCGGCCCGCTCGACCAGGCGCCCGTCGAGGAAGATCGCGCTCACGCGACCGACCGGACGGGACGGCCGGCGCGCCAGTCGGCGGCGAGGCGCAGGAAATTGGCGCACATCACCAGACCGCCTTCGGTCAGCACGGATTCGGGGTGGAACTGCACGCCCCAGGTCGGGTGCTGGTGATGTTCGAGGCCCATGATCTCGCCGTCGTCCGAGCGCGCCGTGATCCGCAGCGGACTGGCCGCGGGCCGGTCGATCTCGACCACCAGGGAATGATAGCGGCCGACCTCGAGCGGGTTCGGCAGGCCCGCGAAAAGCCCGGTGCCGTCATGGGTGATCATCGAGGCGCGGCCATGCATCGGCGTCTTCGCGCGCGTCACCCGCTCGCCCCAGACCGCCCCCAGGCACTGATGGCCGAGGCAGACGCCGAGGATCGGGATCTGGCCCGAGAGCGCCGCGATCGCCGCGTTGGAGATGCCAGCTTCGGCCGGCGTGCAGGGGCCGGGCGAGACCACGATGGCGTCGGGGGCGAGCCGGCGGATGTCGTCGAGCCCGATCCGGTCGTTGCGCATCAGCCGCGTCTCGGCGCCGAGCACGCGGAAATAGCGCGCCACATTGGCGACGAAGCTGTCGTAATTGTCGATCACGAGGATCACGGGACCCCGATGCCTCCGCCGCCGGGTTCCGCCCCCGCATCGTCCGATCATGTCGGGCGCGGACCGCGAACCGTCAAGTCGCCTTGCGGTCGCGGGTCGGCCCCAGGCCGGGTCGGCCTCAGGCCGGGGCGTCCCGATCGGGCTTGAAGGCGGCGAAGATGCGCGCCGCCTTGACCAGCGTCTCCTCGTATTCGGCCGCCGGATCGCTCAGGAGCGTCACGCCGCCGCCGGCATGGAACACCGCCTCGCCGCCGCGAAAGGTCACGGTGCGGATGGCGATGTTGAGGTCCATGGCACCGTCGAAGCCGAGCCAGCCGATCGCGCCGCAATAGACGCCGCGCGCGTGCCGCTCCAGTTCGGTGATGATCTCCATGGCGCGGATCTTCGGCGCCCCGGTGATCGAGCCGCCCGGGAAGCTGGCCCGGATCAGGTCGACCGCACCGAGGCCCGGCTCCAGCCGTCCGGTCACGACCGAGACCAGATGATGCACCGAGGCATAGCTTTCGAGGCCGCACAGCACCGGCACCTCGACGCTCTCGGCCCGGCAGACGCGCGACAGGTCGTTGCGCAGCAGGTCGACGATCATCACGTTTTCGGCGCGATCCTTGGCCGAGGCCATCAGTTCGGTCGCGCGCGCGGCGTCCTCATGGGCGTCCGGCGAGCGCTTCGCCGTGCCCTTGATCGGCCGCGCCTCGACTTCGCCGTCGGCCAGCCGGACGAAGCGTTCGGGCGAGGAGGAGGCGACCGCGAAGCCGTCGCAATCGAGATAGGCCGCGAAGGTCGCCGGGTTGACGTGCCTGAGACGCAGATAGAAGGCGAGCGGGTCGAAGTCCGCGGGCAGGCGGGCGGCGAAGCGTTGCGCCAGATTGGCTTGGAAGATGTCGCCGGCGCGGATCCATTCGACCACGCGGGCGACCGCCGTCTCGTAGTCGGCGCGGGTGAAGTTCGACGTCCAGGCGAGCGTCGCCGCGCCGGGGCCTACTGGTGGCGCTCCCGGCCGGGCCAATCGGGCGGCGAAATCGGCGGCGCGCGCCTCGGCCCGGGCGGCGCGGGCCTCCGGGTCCTGCTCGGGCCAGCCGGTCGAGACGATCGCGGTGCGCCCGGTGACGTGGTCGAAGGAGACGACCACGTCGTAGAAGCCGAGCCGCATGTCGGGGATCGCCGACTCCGGCACGGCCGGTTCGGGCAGGCTTTCGAGCGCCCGGCCGAGTTCGTAGCCGAGATAGCCGGCCGCGCCGCCCTGGAACGGCCCCGGACCCGGCACCGTGCCCTGCGGATAGAGCGCGAGGCGGGCGCCGAGCGCCTCCAGGGGATCGCCTTCGAGCGCGACGCCGTTCCAGAAGGCGGTGCCGCCGACGACCGTGAAGACCCCGAACGGATCGGCCGCGACCGACGAGAAGCGTCCGAGCGCGGGGTCGCGCATGGCGCTTTCCAGGACGCAGAGGCCCGGAAGACCGGCGAGGCTGAGAGCCGCCGCGACCGGATCGGTCAGGCCGATATCGAGGATCCTCATGCCGCGCCGCCGCTCCTTCCATTCCGCCCGGCCGAAATCAGGCCGCATTCCTTTCACGCCGACCCCGGCCTGTCGATGGCCGACATGGTCGCGCTTGCGGCCGGACGGGAATGAACGCGCCGGTCAGGCGCGGTTCAAGCCGCGCGGGCGATCATCAATCCCATTGGAAGCAACGAAGTTCCGCCTGGATGGCATGATGCCCGCGCGCCGAACGGCAGCGGGCGAAACCGAAAGGACGTGACGATGATGAAGTCGCTTCTCTTGGCCGCAACCCTCGCGCTCGCCTCCGTCGCCGCCATCGGCGGCTCCGCGCCGGCATTCGCTGCCGACACCGGCGGCGGGCGTGGCGGCAACGGCGCCGGCGGCACGGGCGACCCCGGCGGCAACGGCGGATCGGGCGGATCGGACGGGATCCTGCGTCTCGGCGAGCCGGGCAACATCCCCGGCGGTCCGGGCGCCGCGCACCGGCATCCCCGCCCGCGGCCGCTGCCGCATCTGGCGGCCCGCCATGTCGGCGACGCCTGCCCGGACCGGTTCGTCTACGAACGCTTCGGCGCCACCTACATCTATCGGTGCCGCGACGTGATCGTCGACGACTGATCCGCGACGCCTTGTCGGACAGCAAGTTCTTGCGGCGGACCGGCCCCCGGCCCGCCGCAAGCGACATTCTGTCCGGTGGACAAACCCAACATGACCGCTGCGTTCAGTTCCAGTTCAGCCCGGGTGCGTTAACAATTCTGCAACAAGAGCGAAGCCGCTGTCGGGCCGGGGCGTAGTGAGTGGGACCGACGAGGGAGCCGATCATGACCCGCAGTCAGAAGTTAAGATTCATGGCGACTTCGGTCGCACGGTCCGCGATCCGCGTCGAGATCGACCCGATGGCGGACTTCGTCGATGCCTATGATCCGTCGCTGGTCGACGAGATCGACGCGCTCCTGCTGCAGGAACGCATGCTCGGCCGCCGTTTCGAACTGCTGGCCGGTTCCTTCTCGGCCACGGTCCATTGACCGGCCGCCGCCCATCGACCGGCCACGGTCGATTGACCGACTACGGTCCGTTGACCGACTACGGTCGATTGACCGACCAAGCACGATTCACCGACTGCCGCCGCGCGAGCGGCACCCGTTCATGGAACGGCAACACTGTCGGCCGGGCTCAGCCCTGGCGGTCGACCGGACGATAGACGCCGTCGGCACCGCGCACGAGCGTGCCGCTGCGGACCGGAGCGCGGGCTTCCGCCTCGCGCAGTTCGCCGAGCGAACGTCCGACCCGGCCCATTTCCCGCTTCAAAAGCTTGTACCCGGCAAGGGCGGCCGCACCGGCGGCGGCGATGATCAGGATATGCGGCATGGGCTTCCCCTCATGAAGGTGCCGGCAGGCTGGGCCTCGACTGCGGCGAATTCTGGATGGTCCGGGACGGTCACAATCCGTAGCGTGCCCACAAGGCCCGCGCTTCCAGGGTCGCCAGCGCCTCCGCGGCGAGGCCGGTCGGCAGGCTCACGCCGTCGCTGCCGCCGCGGCGGATGGTCAGGCCGCGCGGCTCCCCGATCAGCCGGATGCGGACGGTCTCGCCGTAGCGTTCCCTGAGCGTGCCGCGCAGATCGCCGAGCCGGTCGACGAGACCGAGTTCGAGCCCGCGCTTGCCGGTCCAGAACAGGCCCGTGAACAGATCCTCGTCATGCTTCAGCCGCGAGCCGCGCCGTTCGCGCACCATGTCGATGAAGGTCTCGTGGACTTCCCTTTGCAATTGGAGCAAATGGGCCACGTCCTCGGGGCGTTCCGGGCGGAACGGATCGAGGATCGCCTTGTTCTCGCCGGCGGTATGCACGCGGCGCTCGACGCCGAGCCGGTCGAGCAGGCCGACGAAACCGAAGCTCGCCGAGACCACCCCGATCGAGCCGACGATCGAGGACGGATCGGCGATGATCTCGTCGCCCGCGCAGGCGATCATGTAGCCGCCCGAGGCGCCGGCATCCTCGATGAAGACCAGAACCTTCTTGTCCTCTTCCTCGGCGAGCGCGCGGATGCGCTCGTAGATCAGCCGCGCCTGGACCGGCGAGCCGCCGGGCGAATTGACGACGATCGCCACGGCCGGCGCGCGCGCGACCGAGAAGGCGGCTTCCAGCCGGGTCGCCACGTTGCCGATCGACAGACTGGCGCCGAAACCGCCCGGCATGCCGATCGGCCCGGCCAGTCGCACGACCGGGATGGTGACGATGTCGCGGCGAAAACGGGCAGGAATCAGCGATTTCGCGAAATCGCGCACGGACTGCAGGACGTTCATCGGACCTCGCGGTAGCTCTTGCCACCGAAGATAGGGCCGCCCGCGTCCCTCCGCCACCCCGGGCCGGCGCCGACGATCGATTTCGGCCGGAGGGCGCCCGTCCGCGGCGCTCCCCCGGCGGCACGGCACTCCGGTTGGCGGTCAATGAGCCGTCGGGTCGCTGAAGGGCGCATCGGAAGCAGGCATTTTCAACTCTGTCATCCCCGGGCTTGTCCCGGGGATCCAGACTTTTCAATGACTTGGCCATTGCGCTGGGTCCCCGGGACAAGCCCGGGGATGACAGAATGGCGGGTTCGGGGTGTCTTGCAGAAGCCGTCGGTGGTTCGGATTCGCGAGACGGACGGGGACCATCCGTCTCGATCGAACCGCTACCCGCTTCGTCCCGCCGCCTCGTAGGCCTTGACGGCGGTGCCGGGGCGCTCCGGCTCGCCGCCGACGCGTTCCTGGATGGAGACCTGGGCGGCCGCCATCCGGTCCATCAGGCGCTGGAACGGGGTCGTCGTGCTGATCACCGGTCCGCTGGCGATCGATTGCGCCTGCTCGACGAGCCGGCTCGCGGTGCTGTCGCCGGCCTCGCTGGCCGGCGCGGTCTCGCGCACGGCGGCGGCGGGCGGAATATAGCCGAAGGACGATCCGAGCGCAGTGATCGACATGGTTGCAGGCCTTTCCCGGCGCCGAACCTTCGTCCGGCGCGCAAGCCCTCATCCCCGTGTTCGAGACTGACCGGAAACCTGCAAGAAACCATAACCGCAATCGACGGCATTTTACGCGTTTTGCGCGAAAGTGCGCTCAGGAGGGCACGCCGTCGTCGAGCGCCCGGCGCAGGGCCAGGAAGTCGCGCCAGGCGAGCCGCTTCTGCAGCGGCTGGCGCAGGAGATAGGCCGGGTGCAGGGTGGCCAGCGCCCGGATGCGGCGCCGGCCGGTGTCGTAGTCGAGCCAGCGCCCGCGCAGTCGCGTGATGCCCTCGGTGGTGCCGGCGAGGGCCGCGGCGGATGCGCCGCCGAGAAAGACCAGCACATCCGGGTCGGCCAGCTCGATCTGCCGCGCGATGAACGGCCGGCAGATCTCGGTCTCCTGCGGGGTCGGCGTGCGGTTGCCCGGCGGCCGCCAGGGCACGACGTTGGCGATGTAGACGCCGGTCCGGTCGAGCCCGATCGCCTTCATCATCCGGTCGAGCAACTGCCCGGAGCGGCCGACGAAGGGGAGGCCGGCCTCGTCCTCCTCCCGGCCCGGGGCCTCGCCGACGAACATCACCCGGCCGGCCGGATTGCCGTCGGCAAAGACCAGCGACTTGGCGGTGAGGCGCAGGTTGCAGCCCTCGAAGCGGGCGAGAATCGCACGCAGCTCCTCGAGGTTGCCGGCCGAGCGTGCCGCCTCGCGGGCGGCGGTGACGGCTTGGTCGCCCGGAACGCCGGCGCCGAGCGCGGGCCGCGCCACCGGCTGCGGCGGCGCCTCGAATCGCGGCCGTTCCGGCGGCATCGGCACGGGCGGGCGCCCACCCTGAGAGGACCCACCCATAGGGGACCCGCCCATTGGGGTCCCACCCATTGGGGACCCGCCAGCCGGCCCGGCGTAACGGTCGGCCGCCGGGGCGCCGGCGGAGGGCACGGCACTGGCCGGACGCGACGGGACGGCGGCCGGCGGCGGGGCGGCGGCGCGCTGGCGGCGGGCCTCCAGTTCGGCGCGGGTCTCGGCGAAACGGTCGCACGGCGCCTCGCCGAGGCCGACATCGACCCCGGCCGCGACATACCAGTCGATCAGCGCCGCCAAAGCGGCACGGTCGACCATTCCCTCTGCCCCCAGCCCTGCCGACACTTTGGACGTCCGCCCCTTCGATCCTGCCGTCCCGCCCGCGGCGCACCGCATGTTCCGATCACGCCGAAACCTGCCTGCCGAACCGATTTCCGGTCGATCGGACGAATTCCGTCCGGGCGGAACATGCGCTAAGACGACCAGGACACTAGCGCCAGTTCGGCCCGGACGGAATGTCCGGGCGGACAGAACCGGCGTCGGACCCATGATTGACGATCAGGCGTGTCGCGCGGGTCCCGGAGGATCCGGGCGGCCGATGGCGAGCGCGAAGGAGCGGAGCGAGATGGCGGCGATGGAACTTCCCGAGCGCGAGAGCATGGAATTCGACGTCGTCATCGTCGGCGCCGGCCCGGCGGGCCTGTCGGCGGCGATCCGGCTGAAGCAGCTGGCGGCGGCGCGCGGCGAGGACATCTCCGTCGTCGTGCTCGAGAAGGGCTCGGAGGTCGGCGCCCATATCCTGTCCGGCGCGGTGATCGACCCGATCGCGCTCGACCGGCTGCTGCCGGACTGGCGTTCGGAAAAGGACGTGCCGCTGAAGACGCCGGTGACGGAGGATCGCTTCCTGCTGCTCGGCCCGGCCGGCTCGCTGCGCCTCCCCAATTTCGCCATGCCGAAGCTGATGGACAATCACGGCAATTACGTCGTCAGCCTGGGCAATGTCTGCCGCTGGCTGGCCGCCAAGGCGGAGGCGCTGGGCGTCGAGATCTATCCGGGCTTTGCCGCCAGCGAGGTGCTTTACGACGAGGCCGGCGCCGTGATCGGCGTCGCCACCGGCGACATGGGCATCGGCCGCGACGGCCAGCCGAAGGACGGCTATGCGCGCGGCATGGCGCTGCTCGGCAAGTACACGCTGATCGCCGAGGGCGTGCGCGGCTCGCTCGCCAAGCAGCTGATCTCGAAATACGACCTGTCGGCGGGACGCGAGCCGGCCAAGTTCGGCATCGGCCTGAAGGAATTGTGGGTGGTCGACCCGGCCAAGCACAAGCCCGGCCTGGTGCAGCACTCGTTCGGCTGGCCGCTCGATCTCTCCACCGGCGGCGGGTCCTTCCTCTACCATCTCGAAGACAACCAGATCGTGGTCGGCTTCGTCGTCCACCTGAACTACAAGAATCCCTGGCTGTCGCCCTTCGAGGAGTTCCAGCGCTTCAAGACCCATCCGGCGATCCGCGACATCTTCGAAGGCGCCAAGCGCGTGTCCTATGGCGCGCGCGCGATCACCGAGGGCGGCTGGCAGTCGGTGCCGAAGCTGACCTTCCCGGGCGGCGCGCTGATCGGCTGCTCGGCCGGCTTCGTCAACGTGCCGCGCATCAAGGGCAGCCACAATGCCATGCTGTCCGGCATGCTCGCCGCCGAGAAGATCGCCGACGCGCTCGCCACGGGCCGCGCCCATGACGAGGTCCACGAGATCGAGGCCGAATGGCGCGGCGGCGATATCGGTCGCGACCTCTACAAGGTGCGCAACGTCAAGCCGCTCTGGTCGCGCCTCGGCACGGTCGCCGGCGTCGCGCTCGGCGGGCTCGACATGTGGACCAACGAACTGTTCGGCTTCTCGCTGTTCGGCACCATGAGCCACGGCAAGGCCGACCATGCCAGCCTGGCGCCGGCCGCGACCATGCCGAAGATCGCCTATCCCAAGCCGGACGGGAAGATCTCGTTCGACCGGCTGTCCTCGGTGTTCCTGTCGAACACCAACCACGAGGAGGATCAGCCGATCCACCTGAAGGTCAAGGACCTGTCGCTGCAGCGTACCGACGAACTCGGCACCTATGGCGGCCCGTCGAACCGCTATTGTCCGGCCGGCGTCTACGAGTGGGTCGAGAAGAACGGCGAGCCGACCTTCGTGATCAACGCGCAGAACTGCGTCCACTGCAAGACCTGCGACATCAAGGATCCGAACCAGAACATCACCTGGACCACGCCGGAAGGCAGCGGCGGCCCGAACTATCCGAACATGTGACGGATCCGCGCCGGACGGCGCGCGTGCAGCCTTGAACGTCGAACGGCCCCCGCCCTGAGCGCTTCAGGACGGGGGCCGTTCCGTTTCGATCGTCATCGGTCCTCGCGGCGATCCGGCGGGTCAGCCGGATCGGGCGGGCCGGATCGGGCGGGCGTTGGCTCAGCGCGACAGGTCGAGGGTGCCGTAGCAGTCGGGGCCCTTCCAGTTGGCGGTGACGCGGCGGCCGTTGACCTTGCCGGCATAGGTGACGGTCTTGCCGCCCTGGATCGTCTGGCTGGCCGCGAAGGCGCCGTCCTTGCCGATCGTGGCGACGACGGGCGAATCGGTGCCGTCATAGGCGACGTAGCGGATCGTCACCGTGCCGGCCGAGACGATCGCGTCGGCGGGCGCATTGCCCCAGCACTTGCCGGTGCCGCCGGCGATCGAGGAGGCGCCGGAATAGCGCCCGTCGAGCGACTGGGCGAAGGCCGGCGCGCCGGTCGCGGTGGCGAGGAGGCCGGCCAGGACGAGGGCGGCGGCGAGCGAACGGTCAGTCATGGTTTCCCCCTGGATCGGGCGATGCTGCGGATGGGGCGGGAGAGTAGCCCTTTGCCGCCCGGCTTGGAACGGCCCAAAGCGCCCACCCGCCTGTCCCACGGACGCCTCGCCGCTGTGTGGCGATGGAATGGGCCCGCCACGAAATCGGCCTGTCATATCGGTGACACCGGACGGTGCGGCTTTGTGGGACAAGATTTTCCATGAACTCGCCACCCGATGCAGTCGCGTCAAGACGGCTCACGGAGGGGGCTCGAAACAAAAAAACGAAGCCGGACTGGCCTTTCATTGGGGCGATGATCATTGCATGCAATTTATGCGTCGGTCATACTCTGACGGGAAGTCAAACGCCGGCAGGGCGACGAACATCAATAGAGGATGGGACGGGCATGGGACCGAATGACATGAGCATCATGCTGGCCCGCGTGGCCGAAGGGGCCGGCTGGCAGAGCGTCACGGCTTACGAGACTTCGGGGCTTTGGGTCGTCGAACTCGATGCCGAGACCGAAGTGGCGATCCAGATCGAAGCCGAGCGCGGTCTGATCTATGCGACGGTCGATGCCGGCGCGCTCGCCGACGCCACCGGACCGGCGGACGCGACGGTTCGCCTGCTGATGACGATGAACGGCGAAGCCGCCGCAACCGGCGGCCTGGCCTTCGGCCTGTCGCCCGACGGCACCCGGATCACGCTCGCGGCTCCCTTCGCCCTGCAGGGTGCGGAGGCCGGGTTGGCCGCCGGCCTGCCGGCGCTCGCCGCCCGCGCCGGACAGTGGCGCGCGGTGCTCGCCGCCCCGGCCGAGCCGACGCAGCCGCTGTCCGGCGACGAGATGATGATGCGGGTCTGAGCCCGGCCACCCCCGACAATCGACCCTTTCAGAGATGTGGAGGACCAGGTCATGGTCAATCTCAACACCAACCGCATTGCCCACACGCCGACCGGCAACCAGAACGTCGCGTCCCTCGACGACATCGTCAACGTCGCCTCGCAGTCCAAGGCCGACAGCCAAATCCGCGCCAAGAGCGACGGGCTGGGCGGGGTCGTGGTCTATGGCCACAAGGGCGGCTTTCGGTCGCTCTTCAACAAGAGCAACCCGCACCGCCAGGACGCCGGCACGCTCGAGGTCAAGAAGAGCCTGGAGCACTACGTTCAGGGCAAGAATCCGCAGACCCAGGAAGTTGCGAGACAATTCCTGAGCCGTTTCGTCTCCAAGGGTGGTGATGTCACGGCAAACATCACCAATCAGGACATCCTGACGCTGAAGCAGAAGCTCGACGAGGCCGAGAATGCCACGGTGGGGCTCGGCGTGATCAACCAGGCCTTGAAACGCGACCCGTCGAATTTCCTGCTCGCCGTCACGCCGCGCCTGTCGTCGATTGCCGACGGCATCGAACTGGCGAACATGCGCCACTACAGGCCGCAGAGCGGTGACAAATTCGACAACATCGCCTTCCCGGAGATCAATGCCGGTCTGGCGCTCGGCGTCCTCAAGAAGCTCGGCGATGGCGGAGACCTGCTGCCCAGCGACCGCAAGCTCCTGATGGATCTGCACCGAAACGACTCGCAGGCCCGCGGCAACAATCTGAACCAACTGTTCAACCGCTACGACGAGTCCGGCAACCGGGAGGCCCTGATCGGCGGCCTCGCCGATGCGATCAAGAACCGCTTCTTCGCCGAGCAATCCTGTGGCAGCGTCGACTTTGACAATCATCCCGAGCTGCCGCGGCAGAACGACATCCGCGCGCCGGTCTATCTGCACGACGAAGCCGCCCGCAACCATCTGGCCGGCTTCAGCGGGGCGAATGCGAACGAGAAGCTCGACAAGCTGGTCAATGCCTACGAGCGCCACCTGGAGGCGCCGCCCGAACGGCTGCACGGCAACAACATCGGGCAACAAATGGGCGTCGTCCGCCATGCGCCCACCAACGGCCAGGCCCTGGCGCTCAGCTTCGACAAGTTCCTCGACGTGGTCGGCTTGAAGGGCTGAGGCCGCCGCGCCGGCCGAGCCGGCGCAGCCGCTGTCCGGGCGACGCAGCCGCTGTCCGGCGACGAGATGATGATGCGGGTCTGAGCCCGGCCACCCCCGACAGTCGACCCTTTCAGAGATGTGGAGGACCAGGTCATGGTCAATCTCAACACCAACCGCATCGCCCACACGCCGACCGGCAACCAGAACGTCGCGTCCCTCGACGACATCGCCAACGTCGCCTCGCAGTCCAAGGCCGATGGCCATATCCGCGCCAAGAGCGACGGACTGGGCGGGGTCGTGGTCTATGGCCACAAGGGCGGCTTTCGGTCGCTCTTCAACAAGAGCAACCCGGAGCGCCAGGACGCCGGCACGCTCGAGGTCAAGAAGAGCGTCGACAATTACGTCCAGGGCAAGAACCCGAAGGTGCAGGCGCTGGCCGATCGGTTGATGAGCCGCTTCGTCAACCAGGATGGCGATGTCGTCGCCCGGATGACCAACCAGGACGTCATCGCGATCAAGCAGCAGCTGGACGACGCCGAGCGGATCGCCGGGTCCATCGACGATCTGGCGCGGTCGCTGCAGAACGGCGGCGACCTGACCACGGCCTTCAAGGACAATCTCCCGGGGATCGCCTTCGCGTTCGGCCAGATCAACGGCGGCAACAAGTCGAACGAGGTCGACCTGGCCGTGAAGGGGCTCTGCATCCCGGAACTCGGCGCCGGCACCGCGCTGGCGATCATCGACAATCTCAACAATGGCGCGCCGCTCGACGACGGCACCAAGACCCTGCTCAAAGCCCTGTTCCCGAAGGACAGCTTCGGCGGCAAGGCCGACCTCGACAAGGTCTTCCGGGATTTCGAGACGTCCAACAACCGGGACAATCTCGTCAACGACCTGTGCGGCATCGCCAACCGGCGCTGGTTCAATCCGGAATCCATCCTTTCCTCGGAAATCGCCCGGCACTACGGGATCCGGACGCCGAACGATCAGAATGCGCCGCTGTTCCTGGACGACCTTGGCGCGCGGCACGAGCTCCAGGGTTTCGGCGACGCCGATCCGTCGGGTAAGCTCGGCAAGCTCAAGAACGCCTACGAAAAGCACATGTCGGCGAGAAATGAGATCAACGAACCCATCCGCGATTATCTTTCCGACAACAGATATGCGGTCGACTGGGACGCGCCGAAGAACATGCCCTATTTCGATCGCAACCACTCGCCGTCGCCGTCGATGGCGCTGATGTCCGGCCTCGATCGCCTGCTGTCGGCGGTCCGGATCGGCTGATCGAAGATCTCAGGGGTCGCATCCGATCGCGGACCCTTGCCGGTCATCGGGCGCCGCCCGCCGGTCGTCGCCCGCCAGCCGTCGGTCGTCGGGCGCCGGTCCGGCCGTCACAGACCGGATTCCCCGCGCAGGATCGCATCCGCCCCGGGCAGATAGTCGCTGCCCGCGGGCGGATGCAGCACGAGTCCGGGCAGGATCGTGGGCGCGGCCCGGCTGCCCTTGCGGCCGGTGACCAGGAGCCGGTGCGCCGGCATCCCGTCGCGCGGATGGATCGGCCGGATGGCGAGCGCGCCGAAGCGGCCGTCGAGGGCGGCCAGAATTTCGCCGAGCGCGTCGCCGCGGAAGATCAGCGCCAGCCTCCCGTCCGGCCGGGCGAGCGCCGCCGCCGCGCGCGTCCAGACCGCCAGACCGCCGGGTTCGCCCTCGCGCCGTGGCGGGCGGTGCGGACCGGAGGCGTCCGGGCCGGGGGCATCCGGGCCGGCGTCGCCCGGCTCGACCCGTCCGGCCGCCTCCGGCCGTCCGGCCGCCTCGGGCAGCACATGGGCGGCCGCGCGGGCGCCGGCCGGCGAGGCGCGCACCCGGGCCGGGGCGAAATAGGGCGGGTTCATGATCACGATATCGGCACTTTCGCGCCCGAGCCCGGCCGCCTCGCGCAGCGACGCCTTGGCGGCGATGTCGATCTCGATCACCGAGATCGGCGCCATCCGCCCAATGGCCGCCAACTGGGCCGCCAGCCGGGCCGCATTGGCCCGGGCGAGCCGCGCGGTCGCCGGATCGCGCTCGACCAGGTGAAGCGCCAGGTCGGGCGCGCGCAGGCCGGCCGCCAGCCCGGCGGTGCCGACGCCGGCGCCGAGATCGACCAGCAAGCCTCGGGCCCCGGCCGGGACGGTTGCGGCCAGCAGGATGGCGTCGAGCCCGGCGCGATGCGCGCCGCGCGCGGGCTGCTCGATGATCAGGCGCCCGCCGAGGAACCGGTCGAGCGTGGTGGCGGGATCGCCGGGAGGCGGCGGATGGGCGTGCGCTCCGCCGGCCGCTTCACCGGATGGCGCACCGTCCGGTGCCGGCGACGCGGCGGCTGCAGGCACCGCGCTCACGCGCTTTTCGCCGGACGCAGTTCGTGGCCGAGGCCGGCATCGGTCAGGATGCGCCGGGCGCGCGCGATCTCTTCGCTGTCGACCAGGATGCGCCGCGGCAGGATGCCGAGCGAGCCTTCCAGCGTCGCCATATGGGTGTCGAGCAGGAGATGGGCGATGCCCGCGCCCTGGAGCAGCGCATCCACCGTCGTGATCAGGACGATGTCGTTCGAACGCACCAGTTCTTCCATCGTCATGAGTCCTCCCGCCGGTCAAGCTTAGAGCATCCCGGGCGCCGACGGAATTCATTCCCGCATGGCGGGACTATCTCGGTGACGATCCACGACGTCAGCGTCTCTTGTCCCCGGACCGCCACATCCCTATGCTCCCGCGCGCACGAAATAAGGAGCCTTCCTCCGTGGGCGTCGTCGTACCTTTTGAAGAGATCCAGAATCCGGAGCCGTCGATCGACCGGCTCATCGGCCTCGTCACCGACGACATGGACCGCGTCAACGCTCTGATCCTGTCCAAGGCGGGCTCGGATGTCGCCATGATCCCGGAGGTGGCCAACCACCTGATCTCTTCCGGCGGCAAGCGGCTGCGCCCGATGCTGACCCTCGCCGCCGCGCAGATGTGCGGCTATCGGGAGGACGGCCATATCCGGCTCGCCACCGCGGTCGAGTTCATGCACACCGCCACGCTGCTGCACGACGACGTGGTCGACGAGAGCGACATGCGCCGCGGCAAGCTGGCCGCGCGCAAGCTGTGGGGCAACCAGGCCAGCGTCCTGGTCGGCGACTACCTGCTCGGCCAGGCCTTCCGGATGATGGTCGAGGTCGGCGTCATGCAGGCCCTGTCGATCCTGTCCGATGCGGCGGCGATCATCGCCGAGGGCGAGGTGATGCAGCTCGCCGCGGCCAAGAACATGGCCACCACCGAGGACGAGTATCTGGCGGTGATCCGGGCCAAGACGGCGGCGCTGTTCTCGGCGGCGGCCGAGGTCGGCCCGGTCGTGGCCGGCCGGCCGCGCGGCGAGCAGGCCGCCTTCCGCAGCTACGGCACCAATCTCGGCCTCGCCTTCCAGCTCGTCGACGATGCGCTCGACTATGGCGGCTCGTCGGCCAAGCTCGGCAAGAATGTCGGCGACGACTTCCGCGAGGGCAAGATCACCCTGCCGGTCGTGCTCGCCTATCGGCGCGGCTCGGACGAGGATCGCGCCTTCTGGACGCGCTGCCTGCAGGGCGGGGAGATCGGCGAGGGCGATCTCGGCCGCGCCGTCGACCTGATGAAGCGCCACAATGCGCTCGCCGACACGGTCGACCGGGCGCGCCACTATGGTGCCGTCGCGCGCGATGCGCTGGCGCCGTTCCGCGAGAGCGAGCACAAGCGCGCGCTGCTCGAAGTCGTCGAGTTCTGCGTCGCCCGCGCCTACTGACGACCACACCGTCTGACGCCCGGGCTTGCCGCCGACTCCGCGTCTCGCGGCTTGCCGGCGCCGTTGGGCGGGCCATAAGGTCGCCGGTCAGGCGGCGGCGCGGACCCCGGCGACGATCCGGGCGACCGCCGCCAGCGCGACGAGCGCGACCAGGCTCAGCACGGCCATCAGCCCAAGCGCGTGGTCGGCGCCGGCATGGTCGATGACGAAGGCGGTGACGGCCGGGGCGGAGGCGATCGCCATCTGCCGGGCGATGCCGATCCGGCCGAGCAGTTCTCCGAAGCCGCCGGCGCCGAACAGGGCGAGCGGGATCGTGCCGCGCACGATCGAGAACAGCCCCTGGGTGGTGCCGAGCAGCATCGCGAAGACCCAGAGCGCGACCGGATTCGGCGCGCCGAAGGCCCCGATGACCAGCGAAAGCGCCATGCCGGCCGTCATGGCGATGCCCTTGGTCAGCGGATGCACGCGCTCGCCCGCGATCAGTTCGGCCGCGCGCGCGATCACCGAGGCCGGTCCCTTCATGGCCGCGATGGCGATGATCGTGCCGGGCGCGGCGCCGAGCGAGGCGAACAGCGCCGCGAAGGTCAGCTCGATGGCATTGAACACGAAGCTCATCGCCGCGATCGCGATCGCCAGCAGGATGCCGACCTGCAGGGCGGCCCGGCGCGGCAGCGGTTCGACCGGCGGCAGGGCGGCCGCGGGCTCCGCAGGCCGGATGTCCGACGAGGGCTCGAGGATCTGCCGGCGCGGCGCGAAGGCGACGACATAGATCGGGATGCAGACCGCAAGCTCCAGCGCCGCCAGGACCATCAGGGCCTGTCGCCAGCCGAGCCAGTCGGAGAGGAGGCCGGTCACCGGCCAGAAGACGGTCGAGGCGAAGCCGCCGAACAGCGTCACGGTGGCGATCCGCCGCCGCGCGCCGGCCGCATCGACCTTGGCGAGGGCCGGAAAGATGGTCTCGTAGAGCGCCATCTGGCTGCCGATCTGCAGGGCCAGCAGCGACAGGCCGATGCTCGCCACCCCCTGGGCGGCCGACAGTCCGACCAGCCCGAGCGCACCCATCACCGAGCCGGCGATCAGGATGCCGCGCGCGCCGCCGCGATCGATCTGGCGGCCGAGCGTCGGACCGAGCAGGCCGGCGGTCAGCATGGCGGAACTGAGCAGGCCGAAGACCATGGCGAGCGAAACGCCGGTGTCGCGCGACAGGGCCGGCGCGATCACCGCGATCGTGAAATAGATCGTGCCGATGCCGACGAGCTGGGCGCAGCCGACGAGCATGAAATGGAGAAGCGGCATGGCCGGCGGGCCTGTCTCGACGGGGACCTTCGGGGAGAGGCCGGCGCAGCGCAACTCGGTGACGCACGGAGTTTCGTGGCTAACATGACCGGGATCGGCCGGCTAGCCGCTCAATCCGCCACCCACCAATGCGGAAATGTCCGGCGCAGCGCATGCGCGGCCCCGGCGGCGGCGATCCGATCGGGAAAGAGGCCGAAGACGGTCGCGCCCGAGCCGGACATGCGCGCGAAGCGGCAGCCCGGACAGGCGGCGAGCGCGCGCTCGGCCTCGGCCACCGCGGGCACGAGGCCGATCGCCGGCGCGCGCAGGTCGTTGCGGGTCTCGCCGAGCCATCGGGCGAGATGATCGAGGTCGGCGAATTGCGCCGGCAGGGCCGGCAGGGGCGGATTGTCGCGCCGGTCGAGCCCGCGGAACACGTCCGGGGTGGCGACCGGCACGCCCGGATTGACCAGCACGAGCGCGAAGTCCGGCAGGCCGGCGAGCGGCGCGACCGTCTCGCCGATGCCGGAAACCCGTGCCGGCCGGCCGGCCAGGCACATCGGCACGTCGGCGCCGAGCGCCAGCCCGAGCGCCGCCAGGTCCGCGTCATTGAGGCCGGCATCCCAGAGCCGGTTCAGCGCCTTCAGCGTCGCCGCCGCATCGGCCGAGCCGCCGCCGATGCCCGAGGCCACCGGCAGGGCCTTGTCGAGCGTCAGCCGCGCGCCCGGTCGCGGCCGCCCGCGCGCGGCGACCCGGTCGGCCAGGGCGCCGGCCGCGCGGAGGACGAGATTGTCCAGACCGGCGGAAAGGCCGGCCGCGAAACAGCCGGTGAGGGCGAGCGACAGGGTCTCGGCCGGCTCCGCCGTCACCCGGTCGCCGAAAGGCGCGAACGCGACCAGCATGTCGAGGCTGTGATAGCCGTCCGGCCGCCGCCCGGTGACATGCAGGGCGAGGTTCAGCTTGGCCGGGGCCGGTTCGGCGACGTGGTCGGGGGCGGGCACGGGCGGCTCCGGATGGGACGGCCGTGTCTTAGCAAGCCGCACCGGCCGGCCGCAATCGGCATCGCCGGCCGGGGGCTGGCGCCCCGACGCTCGCCGGGACCCCGGCGCCCCGACGTCGAGTCGAGCGCGCTCAGCGCCCGGCACCCCGACGTCCATCGCGCTCAGCGCCGCGGTGCGCATTTCCCGCTCGGCAGCCGATAGCCGCCGCCGCCGCGACAGCCGCAGCCGCTGCAGGCCAGCCGCTCGGCCGTCTCCGTCACGGCCGCCGGGGCCGACGGCGTCCTGCCGGGCACCGCGTCGGTGCCGCGTACCGCGACGGAGCCGGGCACCGCGACGGAGTCGGGCGCCGCGATGGTGTTGGCGCCGGCCCCGAACGGCCAGGCGAGAGCGGACAGGAGAAGAAGGGTGGTGGCTGCAGCCCGCATGGCTGTCCTCCGCGTCGTCTTCGGTCTTGCGGACAGCGAGCATGGACGATGGCGGACATGCATCCCAGAATAATAATATCGATGAACTGCGCGCATAAGGAGAACAGGGTTGTGTTCCCTGGTCCGCTACGCCGGAGATCGCGGGGCGTGGGGCACATCGCTTCCGCGCGACGCTGCCGACCGGCGCGCAGCGCTCTTGAAGCACGACGGTACGGAGCGCCCGTGAAGCGTGACGGTGCGCAGCGCCTTTGCAGCCTACCGGCGCGGAGCGCCCCTTGAAGCATGCCGGCGCGGAGCGCCCCTTGAAGAATGAGGGTGCGTCTGCTAATATGAACAATGTTCATTTTAGGGATGATCGACCATGGGCGGTCTGGAAATCCTCGGCATACTGATCATGCTCGCGATTCCCGTGTCCGGGGTCGTCGGGTTCTTTTTCAGCCTCGGGGCCCGTCGGCGCCTGAACGATCTGACGGCGAACCGGCGTGGGCTGGAGATCGCCCTGGAGGATGTCGCCCGCCGCATCGACCGGGTCGAGCGGCGCCTGATCGCGCTTGAGGCCGGAGGGGCGGCGACGGCGGCCCCGGTCGCGGGAACTGCAGCCCTTGGCGCCCCGATCGCCGCGGGCGAGACCGGCGCGGCCCCCGTGATGCTCGACGAGCGGGGCGCCGTCATCGGCCGGTTCCGGGAGATGCAAGAGGCCGCCGAGGACGCGGCTTCGGCCCTTCGCGCGGCCCGCGTCGCCGCCGAGGCCGGTCCGGAGGGGCCGATACCGTCTTCGGGCGACCCGGCCGAAGCCGTCGCCGAGGCGGCGGACCCCTCGCGCGCCGACGCCGCGGCTGCCGGCGATGCGGCCGTTCCGCCGCCGCCCGCTCCGCCGTCCCGCAGCCTGGAGGAGACCCTCGGCACCCGCTGGACCGTCTGGATCGGCGGACTGGCGCTCGCGCTCGGTGCGGTCTTCATGGTCAAATATTCGATCGAGCAGGGCTTCTTCGGCCCGGCCGCGCGCATCGCCTTCGCGGCCCTGTTCTCCGCCGCCCTGCTCGCCGCCGGCGAATATCTGCGCCGCAACGAGATCACCCGCCCGATCGGCGAGATCCCGGTCGCCCATATCCCCGGCGCCCTGACGGCGGCCGGCACGATCGGCGCCTTCGCGACCGTCTATGGCGCGCATGCGCTTTACGGCTTCATCGGCCCGGCGACCGCCTTCCTCGGCCTGGGTCTGGTCGGCCTCGCCACCCTGGCGCTCGCCCTGCTGCACGGCCCCTGGCTGGCGGCGCTCGGCCTGCTCGGCGCCTATGCGACGCCGCTCCTGGTCGAGAGCAAGGATCCGAACGTCCCGGCGCTGGTCTCCTATCTCCTCATCGTCACCGCCTCGTCCTTCGGGCTGGCGCGGCTGCGGCTCTGGCGCTGGGTTGCCGGCGGCGCCTTCGGCCTCGCCGCCGCCTGGTTCTTCCCCATCCTGGTCGAGATCGGCCGGCCGAGCCCGGACACCGGCTGGCTCCTCGCCTATGTGGCCGGGCTCTACGGACTGACCGCCGCCATCCTGGTCGTCTCGCTGCATGGCTGGTCGCGGCTGCCGGAGGACCGGCCGACCGACCGCTTCGCCGTGCTGGGGCTGTCGGTCGTCGCCGCGCTCGCCTTCGTCGGCACCCTGCAGGACCTGCAGGGCACCGGCAGCCGCCTGCTCGCCACCATCGTGGTGGCCGGGCATTTCGCGCTCGCCTGGGGGGTGGCGGCGGTCGCCCCGGCGACGCTCGCCGCCAGCCTCCTCGCCGTCATCTCGGTGCTGGCCTGGAAGGTCGAGGTCAATCCGGCCTTCTGGGCGGATACTTTCGCCTATGGGGCCGACGGGCTGGTCGCCCTGCGGCCGCGCGTGGTCGTCGATTTCCTGACCGTGGCGGGCCTCGCCGGTGCCCTGACCGGCGGCTTCGGCTTCCTCGGCGCGCGCCGCGCGACGCCCGGCGCCGACCGCACCGCCGGCTGGTTCGCGCTGGCCGGCGTGATCGGTCCGGTCATGATCCTGGTCGTCGCCTGGCTGCGGACGTCGGGCTGGGAATCGAGCGCCGCCTTTGCCGGCGGCGGCCTCGTCCTGGCGGCGGTCTTCGCGGCGGCGACCGCGCTCCTCGTACGCCAGGAGCGGCCGGACGTGCCCGCACGCGCCGTCGCCGCCTATGCGGTCGGCAGCATCGCGGCGCTCGGCGCCGGCCTCGCCATCGGGCTCGAACGCGGCGCGCTGACCGTGGCGCTCGCCCTGATGGTGCCGGCGCTCGCCCATGTCCACGGCGCCCGGCCGATCCCGGCGCTGCGCCCGCTCGCCGCCATCGCCGGCCTCGCCGTGCTGGCGCGCGTGTTCTGGGACCCGCGCATCGTCGGCGACGATCTCGGCACGCGCCCGATCCTCAACTGGCTGCTCTACGGCTACGGCATCCCGGCCGCCGGCTTCGCCTATGCGGCCTGGACCTTCGGTCGCACGGGCGGCCGGGTGGACGGCCGGAGTGGCGACGACGTCTGGCAGCGCATCCTGGAAGCGCTGGCGGTGATCTTCGCCGGCCTGCTCGTGCTCTTCCAGATCCGCCACCTGTCGCATGACGGCGATGTCTTCGCGCCGGGATCGAATCTCGGCGAGGTCGGCCTCTCCGCCACCATGGCCTTCCTGATGAGCGCCGGTCTCGCCCGGGTCGCCGGCCGGCTCGGCTCGCGGGTCTACGATGCCGCCGGGGTGATCTTCACCGGCGCCGGCGTCGCCGCCGCCGCCCTCGGCGCGCTGGTGCTCGAAAACCCGATGCTGACCGGCGAGCCGGTCGCCCATCTCGTCTTCTCCACCCTGATGCTCGGCTATCTCCTGCCGGCCGCGGCCGCGCTGCTCGCCGCGAAACTCTCCGAGGGCGTACGGCCGCCGCAGCTGATCATGAGTCTCCGGACGCTCGGCGTCGTGCTCGTCTTCGCCTGGATGAGCCTGATGGTCCGCCGCGTCTACCAGGGGCCGGATCTCTGGCACGGCCCGACCAGCGACGCAGAGCTCTGGACCTATTCGGCGGTCTGGCTCGGCTTCGGCGTCGCGCTCCTGATCGGCGGCCTGCTGGCGGCCTCGCAGCCGGCCCGGCTGGCCTCCTCGCTGATCGTCACGCTGACCGTGCTGAAGGTGTTCCTCTACGACATGTCGGCCCTGACCGGCATCTGGCGGGCGCTGTCCTTCATCGCGCTCGGCGCGATCCTGATCGGCATCGGGCTGCTCTACCAACGCCTGCTGTTCCGCCATCCGACGCCGGCCCCGACGCCGGTGGCGGCGCGGCCGGATTGATCTAAAGGAGCGCCATGGCGGCGGCGGGTGCGCAGGCCGCCGCCGCCAGCGCGAGCGCGGGATCGGTGGCCGGGATCAGATCGGCGAGCGGCCGGCAGGGCCGGCCCAGCCGCCGGGCGACCTCCTCGATCGCGAAGGCGCCGGCCCCGCAGGCGACGACCGGCGCCGCGTCCGGCAGGCCGGCCCCGGACAGGACCGTGGCGGCGGCGTCCTGGATGCGCCGGATCTGCGCCTCCGCGAAGGCGGCGGCGAGATCGCGCCAGGCCGCCATGCTCGCCTCGGCGACATCGACGCCGACCATGCGCGACAGTCGCAGCCGGCTCTCCGCGACCGACTTGCCGCGCCCGTCCGCCGTGCCGTGCTGGTCGGCGCCCTCCGGCAGGCGGCCGAGCAGGCGCCAGATGTCGGCTGAGGTGGCGAAATGCTCGGCCATCACGCCGAGCCGACGGCCCGCGAAGGGGATGTCGGCGGCCAGCGCCATCAGCGGCGTGCGCACCACGCCGGTATAGACGAGTTCGCCGGTCGCCAGCCGCTCGGCATCCGAATAGCCGCGCGCCGCCGCCGCGCCGGCCCTGACCGGGATGATGTCCGTGGTGGTCGAGCCCATGTCGATCAGGAGCCCGTCGCCGAGCGCGGCGGCGGTCAGCCGGGCGGTCGCGTGCCAGTTGGCGGAGGCGACATCGTCGGCATGGGCCGCAGCGTTGTCGGCGGCGATCTGTCCGGCCCGGCCGGCATAGATCGTCACGTCGGCGCCGAGATGCTCCGCGGCCCGCGCGGCCAGGGCGGCGACGCCCTCGGCGCGGCTGGAGAAGAGGTCGACCAGTTCGCCCGTCATGGTCGCCTGATGCCGGCCGCGCTCTCCGATCCGGCCATGGGCTCCGATCCGGCCGAGCACCGCCGCGAAGGCCGCATCGAGACGGTCGAGGCCCTGCCACAGGGCGCAGGGTTCCTGCACGACGGCGACGATGCGGCCGTCCTCCGCGACCGCCGCCTTCAGATGTGCGCCGCCGATGTCCCAGCCGATCCGCCGCATGTCCGTCTCCCGTCTCTCGCCGGTGCGAGGAAAAGCAGGCCTGCGGTCCGAATGCCAGCCCCGCCACGGTCGCACCCGGGGTTGTTCGGGATCGCGCGTGCCCGCCCCGGGGCCGTCACGGTCGCACCCGGGGCCGTTCGGGGTGGCGCGTCGCCCGGCGGGCGCATGCCAAGGTCGCGCCGCCGCGCTTGCGAACCCGGCAGGCGGCGTCCAAGGTCGGCGCTGCCAAACCCGGAGGCCGCCTTGGACGTCGTTCCCGTTCTCGATCTGAAGCAAGGTCTGGTCGTGCGCGCCCGCCACGGCGACCGCGACGCCTACCGGCCGATCGAGACGCCGCTCGCCCCATCGGCAGCGCCGCTCGACGTGGCGCGTGGGCTCGTCGCGCTCCATCCGTTCCGCCGCTTCTATCTGGCCGACCTCGACGGCATCGAGGGGCGGGGGCGCTCGGACGCGATCGTCGACGCGCTGGCGGCCGCCCTGCCGCAGGTCGAATTCTGGGTCGACAACGGGCTCGCCGACGCGGCCGCCTGCCGGGACTGGCTCGGCGCCCACCGCGCGCGCCTGGTGATCGGTTCGGAAAGCCAGACCGATCCCGGTCTTGCCCGGGCGCTCGGGGCCGGGGCGGTGCTGTCGCTCGACTATCGCGGCGACGTCTTTCTCGGACCGGCGGCCCTGGAGACCGACGCCGCGCTGTGGCCCGACGACGTGATCGTCATGACCCTGGCCCGGGTCGGCAGCGGCGCCGGGCCGGATCTCGCCAAACTGGCCGCCGCGCGCGGCCGGTCCTCCGGCACCCGGCTCTGGGCCGCCGGCGGCGTGCGCGGTGTCGACGATCTCGAGGCGCTGCGCGGCCTCGACGTCTCCGGGGCCCTGATGGCGACCGCGCTCCACGACGGCCGACTGACGGCGGCCGACATCGCCGCGCTGGCCTGAACCCTTCTTTCGCCAGGTACCGAGCCATCCGGGGCGGCGCCCGCGTGCCGACCGTCCGCCGTCGTGACCCTCCCGGCCATTCGAAGCCGGCGCCCGCCTGATTGGTCGCGCGCGGGCGAACCCGGTCGTCGGTTCCGCCTGCCAGGCCGGTGTCGACGACCCGGACTGCGCGCATGGCCGGCCGCTTTCGCAACCTGACAAAGATTACGAAAATGTAATATCGATTTTGTTCCCTGGAAAAGTTCAGTTACGGACAAATGACGCGCTGTTCAATTGCTATCACGAACGCATGATCCGATCGTGATTATGTAGTAACGGTCATGTCAACGCTGAAAATCGCGATCGGTATTGAAGGTCCGCAGCAGAGGATTAAATATCGTCATGTGAACTTGCTTACCACGGGCCGCCGAGCCGGCGGCTCAAACACAGGAGCCTAAAGATGTCCATGACCAAGATCGGCGCTGTCGCCCTCATCCTGTCCGCCGCTGCCATCGGTGCCGCCAGCGCCGAGCCCGATGATGCCGCGTCCCGCTCCAGCGTCTATGACGCCGCGCCGGCCGCCGCCGTCTACGAGGGCCGCCAGGCGACCCCGATCCTCGCCCCGGCCGTCACCAACACGGCCGGCCAGACGAACCTGCAGTGGTTCGAGCAGCGCGAAATGCAGGACGTGAACAAGAACTGATCGCGGCGGTCCCCGGCGCGGTCGGCCGCAGCCCGGCACGCCATCCTCGCCTGCCCCTGTTGCAAGTGAGCGTGTCGCGTCGCGTCAACAGCCCGATGATCCGCCCGTTCCGGGGTGCGAAGGCTGATCCGATCAGAGCGAGCCGCTCTGATCGGATGGGGCCCTGAGGGCCCGGGAGCCCGGGGGACTGGAGCCCTGGCGCCTCGGACCCGTAGGCCGACCGGCGAACGACGGTATCGGCGATCCCGATCCGACCAGTGGCGGCCTCGCCGCCGAAGTCATCCCGATCGGCGGCCGCTGGCGATCCCGCCGGCGGCCGGCCGGGAAACCGTTCCACCATCTTTGCGGCGCCGCATCCGACCCGACCGGATGCGGCGCCGTTTCTGTTTGCGCGTTGATTTGCCTGCTGAGAATTCGTGAATACGTTTTCATGGGCACGATCAGCGAATTCAAGTGCGATCACGAAGTGATGATGCTGGCGTCATCTTCCGATCACGCAACCGTCAATGTTCACAAACGCGGACAGTACCGTCAATCGAACGAGGGGTTTTTCTGCCCATCGAACCCATTACATGAGCTCTCATGCTGCACCGACGCAGCGAGCAAACGGAGACTTCCATGTCCATCATCACCAAGACCGCCGCTCTCGCGTTCCTCCTCTCGGCCACCGCCATCGGCGCCGCCTCGGCCGAGCCGGACGATGCCTATACCCGCTCGGGCGTCTATGACGTGGTCCCGACCGCACCGGCGGCCCGCGCCGCGACGGTCTATGAAGGCCGCCAGGCGACCCCGGTGACCGGCCTCAGCCAGGCCGATCGCGAGCGTCTGCAGCAGTTCGAGCAGCGCCAGGCTCAGGACCAGAACAAGAACTGATCGGGTCAGGTCGTCCGGGACGGCGCGATGCGCCGTCCCCGACCTCGATCGTCGCTCGACCCGGTTGGTCGGGATCGACGGGACGAAACAGACGGGCCGGGCGGTTGACCGTTCGGAACGCAGATTGGGTTCAGGCAAAGTCCCGATCCGCAGGCGGTCCTCGAAAGGCCGGATGCGGATCGGGACTTCCTTTTTGTGGCGACACCGCATCTTGTGGCGACACCGCTTCGCGGCATGCGGTTCTGCCCGGCGCCTGATGCGGCGAGGGCAGGGGGGCGGCCGGCGGTACGGTCAGTCCGCGACGGCGGCCTTGAAGCGCCGTTCGGCCGTGGTGCCGAAGGTGTAGTGGCTCGACGAATAGGGGGCGGCGCTGCCCGGCGTCGCCGACCGATAGCCGACATGGATGCCGACGATGGCCGGATCCGGTCCCGTGGTCAGATAGGCGGCACCGGACAATCCGCCGCGCCCGGTGCAATCGGTCCGGATCTCGCGCGGCCCGCCGTCGCTCTTCTCGACCACCTCGCGGACCTGACAATGGTCCACGGTCCGGCCCCGTTCGGGGCTGTAGGAGACCACCACGATTCCCTGTCCGGGGCTCGGCGGCAGGCCGAGGCGATAGGGGCGAATTCCGGTGACCGGCTCGGCCAGCCGGCCGACCGCCCAATCATGGTGACCGGCCATGCCGTAGGGCCGCGTCGAGCCGCAGCGGGCCGGGTCCGGCTTCAGGGCGATCGATCTTGTGGTGCCGCCGACCGCGATGATGAAGCGGCAGGCGCCCGATGCGGCGCGGGACTGGCCGTTCTCGTCATAGAGCGCATGGGCGGCGGTGGTCACCAGATCGCCGCGCCCGGTCAATTGTCCGGTCGAGCGCATCCCGCCGCATTCGATCGTGCCGGTGGCGCCCCAGGATCCTGCGAAGGCCGACTTGCCGACTTCGCCCGGCGGCAGGGCGCTGCTGCGCGTGTCGCGGCCGACCACCACCGTCGCATCCGGCCCGGTCACCGGGGACGAGAGAGCCGGTGGGGCTCCGGCAAGAGCCAGAAGCGCGCATCCGAGCATTCCATGCCGCGTCAGACGTCTGGTCATCCGGAGAGCCTCGCCACTCTTCACGATCGTGCGAGCGTAATAGGCGAAGAGGCCCTTTGTCGAGCGATTGAATTAAGCATGAACGGACCGCTCTTTGGGCGGCTTTCGTGACGTTCATGTCAGGCTTGGGCTGTACAATAATTGAGATTGAAAGACGTTTCGGCACAAGACATTGCCGGAAAGCCGGCGCAACAGGCCGTCTTCGCTGCGATGCGGAAACGAAAACGGGGACGGCGCGTTCGCCGTCCCCGTTTCGCTCTTCGAGCCTATTTGCCGAAGAATTTGGCAACCAACCGCTGGAGCAGACCCCGCGGCATCGCCGGGGTTTCCGGCTGCCCAGGGTGGTTTCCTATCTAAGCGCCGAAGGGGTGCTTCACAGAATCACGCTTGGCGGTCACTTCCGCCGCCTTGGGCTCGCCGGCGACGGCGCGCTTCAGAGCGAGCTTGGTCGCCTCGTAGTTGAACGACTGGATCTTCGCGTCGTCCTCGGCTTCCCAGTGGATGAACACGCCGACCAGCACGTAGACGTCGTCGGCTTCGTCGGCCGGAATGGTGCCGTCCGCCACGCAGTCCTGCACGGCCTTGGCGACCGCATACTGGGCCGGGCCGAACATCTGGACCGCCTGCTTGGCGCCCTTGATCGTGACCTTGTTGAACATCAAGGTGTTCGGCTTGCACGGCAGGTTCGGCGCGATGACCGCGAGCAGCGACGTGAAGCCGTCCTTGTTGTTGGTCAGGCTGTTGCAGAACGCCGCCTCGGCGGCGCTGTTGCGCGGGCCGACCAGCAGATCGATGTGAGCGATCTCGTTGCCGTCGCCGACGAGAGCCTCGCCGACCATGACCTTGTTGATTTTCGCCATCAGTAAACCTCCCGGTACACAAAGAAATTCCACGGCAGGGCGATCCCTGCACCGCGGACCCCCGGTCTATCCTTGCTGCAGCACCCGACATTCGGCACGATCCGAAGCGCGAGCCGGTTCGCCAGATAGGACGGACATTTCCCAGACGGAGCGGAGCCTAATCCGGCCGCTGTCAGGCGGCAAGAGAGCGGCCCTACGCGTATTCACGTAATTGGCCGGATTAGGTGCGGCAAAATCGTCGCAACCGTCAAATCCGCGCTGGTTCCAGGGTTTATGCTGCGCCGCTTCCAGGCCGCGTCCCATTTCATCAGTTCGTCATGCCCGCCTGACCTTGCGGTAGCGCCGCGTAAGGTTTCCGCGGTCTTTCGCACGTCCTCAGCTATATCAGCGCCGAATTTGCGGACGATGTGGCTATCCGGTCGGGCGGCGAGCCAGGCGAGGTAGATTTCGGTGACCGCCGCCGGGCCGAAGGGGGAGCGGCGGATAGCCGCGGCGAGCGCCGGCAGGCCGATCGTCCACAGATCCGCGAAGCCGGTGACATATTGCCGCGCTATCGAGTCCCGGTCGGCGGCGGCCGCCATGGCGGCGTGCAGATCGACGGCCGGGCCGTGCACGTCGTGCTCCGGGGCGCGCCCGAGCCCGCCCGGATTGGCCAGCCGGATCGCTGCGAACACGTCCTCCGCGTCCTGGCGATCGAGTTCGGCGAGAATCGCGCCGAGATCCGCCCGCAGGTCGCCGCCACGCTCCGCCGCGGCCAGGATCGGCGCGGCCAGCAGCAGGATGCCGAGATTGGTATTCTGGCCGACGGCCGCCATGGTCGCCTCGACCGCCTCGCGCACCCGACGGCCGACCCGCGCGCCCGGCCGGGCGACCAGGGGCGCGGCGACGGCGGCGCTCAGCTCGAAATCGGCGACCGTCATGCGATGGCCGGGCGCATGGACATGCACGTTGCCGGGCTTCAGCGCCTGCAGTTCCATCAGGCAGGCCCGCTCGAAGGCCGCCGCCAGGGCCGATGGGTCGGGCGCGCCTGCCGTCATGGCCGCGCCGCGTCGCCGAAGGCGGCCGCCATCAGGTCGGCGGCGATGCGCCCGGCAATGTCGATCGCGGTCACGCTCTGGAGGCCCGTCCAGGCCGGCATCGAATTGACCTCCAGCACCATGTAGCCGCCCGTGCCGTCCTCGATCAGGTCGACCCCGGCGAGATCGGCGCCGACGGCCTGCGCGGCGGCCAGGGCGAGTTCGGTCGCGGCCGGGTCCGCCGCCCAGGCCTCGGGCCGGCCGCCCTGGTGGACGTTGGTGATCCAGGTCTCGCCGTGCCGGCGCATGGCGGCGATGACGCGTCCGCCGGAGACCAGCACGCGGTGGTCGCGGAAGCCGCCCTCGGACGGGCCGACGAAGCGCTGCAGATAGTAGAGGCCCGCGACGGCCTCGGGCGGCGGCAGGTCGGCGGCCGCGCGCACCAGCGCCAGGCCCTTGCCCTGCGCGCCGAAGAGCGGCTTCAGCACCAGCGGCCCGCCCAATTCGGCCAGGATGGCGGCGGCCGTCTCGCGGCTCTCGGTCACCCAGGTGGCCGGCGTCGGCAGGCCGGCGCGCGCGATCATGAGGCTGGTCATCGACTTGTCGACGCAGGCCTCGATCGCCCGCGGCCGGTTCCAGACCGTGCAGCCGGCGGCGACCAGGGCATGCAGGATGCCGAGCCTGACCGTCACCGCCTCGAAACTGCCGGCCGAGATGGTGCGCACGAAGGCGGCGCGCGGCAGGCGCCCGTCGAGGCCCGGGATGCGCACCGGATCGCCGGCGCCGCCGGTCGCGATGGTCACCCGCTCCAGCGGCACGATCAGGCTGTCGCGCCCGGCCACCGCGAAGCCGGCGACCAGCCCCCGGACATGGCTGTCGCGGCCGTCGGCGAAGACCACGATCGTGTCGGAGAAATCCGGCACCCGCCCGTCCCCGTCAGCCGAACGAGGCGTCGACGAGACCCGGCGCGATCGCCCCGGCACGATGGCTGTTGCCCGATTCGAGCGCGGTCACGACCACCTCGGCGGGCGAGAACAGCATGCCGTCGATGGCGTAGAAGTCGCCGCCGAAGCGGCGGAAGACCTCGCCGAACGGCGCGCCGTAGTCGCGCGAGGTCGAACTCGGCAGGCGTTGGGCGAGATCGCGGGCGTCGTCGTCGGGTCCCTCGACGAAGAGATGCACCGTGCCGCCATAGATGATCGCGTCGTTGGTGCGGCCCATGGCGGTGACGAAATCGGGCGAGGGCGGCGCCAGCGGGGCGATGCCGATGCCGTCGACGATCCGCTCCATCGGGAAGTGCAGGGCATGCACCTTGTGCAGCGCCACTTCGAGCACGCGGCCGACCACCTGGGTCGAGCCGGCGAGGCTCTGGGTCGGGGCGTAGAGGAAGGTCAGCGCGGCCGGATCGAGCCCGGTGCCGTCGGCGACCATGCGCACCACGGCCTCGGTCGGGGCCGTGTCGGTCTCCAGCACCAGGGCGCCGCTCGCCGCCCGGTCCGCATAGGCGATGTCGGCGAAGATGTCCTCCTTGGCGTAGAGCGCGCGCGCCGGGCCGGAGCCGAGCGCGAACCAGCCGTCGTCGGCGAGGCTCCAGCCGGCATACTGGCTGCCGAGGCACGCGACGACCGGGTCGGTCGCGCCGACGCGGATCGCGAAGGGCCAGCGCGGCGTGCTCGGCGACGGCACGATCGCGACCTGGCCGAGCCCGCCCATGCAGATCTCCGTCAGCCGACGCCCGGCCTCGATGCCGCCGCGCCGGGTGGCACCGGCATCGATCAGGCGGCAGCCGAGCGGGCCGGCCAGGACGGCCACGCGCAGGCTGTCCGCCTCCGCCGCCATCGCCTCCACGAGCGGAGCCGCCGACCGGTTCACGCTCGGCTTCGTACCCGTACCCGCCATCGACCTCTTCCCCCTTACGTCGCGCCGCAGTCCGCGCGCAGCCATGCCGAGCGCCGTTCGATCAGGGCGCGGACCGCCCCGACATCCGGCGCTTCGGCGGTCACGGTCGCGATCGGATCTCCCGCCCCGATCGAACCGCCCGAGTCCGGCCTATCGAATACCCAAGCGGGCCACTCGGCAGCGAGCACCGCAGCAATCGGCTTCGTCGCATAGACGATCCCGATGCCCCGGACCATAGCGGAAACGACTTTCATTTCAGGCAAATAGCCGCGGCAGGCCGCGATATGGGCGGCGAGCAGCGGCACTTCGCCGCAATCGAGCACATCGAGCGCGGCACCCGGGCGCGGGTTGATCTCGACCAGCGTCCAGTCTTCGCCGTCCAGAACGGCGTCGAGACTGGCGAGGCCGCGCAGCCCGAAGCGGCGCGCGAGCCGGCGCGCGGTTTCGATCATGCCGGCCTCGACGGTCTCCGGCAGCCGGACCGGGCCGGCCATGCCGCCGAAGCGCCACGGCCGCGCCGGGGTCGGCGCCGCCCATTGCTCCGCGAAGCCGACCGGGCGGATGTCGATGCCGTCCGACAGGAAGCCGAGCGAGACCGACCGGCCGGGCACGAAGGCCTGCGCGTAGCGCCCGCGCGGCAGCGTTCCGGGCCGGCGCGCGGGGCGGACATGCACGCCGCCGGATCCGCCGATGCGCTTGATGAGCCAGTCGCCCGCCTCCGGCACCGTGCGGGCGATCGGCGGATGCGGAATGTCTTCCTGGCGGCAGGCCGCGGCGAGGCTCTGCGGGTCCTTGGCCGCGCGCACGCCCGGACCGGCCGTGCCGAGGAGGCCGTAGCGCGCCGCCAGCCGTTCGATCAGCCGCGGCCGGTCCTCGAAACCGGACCCGAGCACCAGGCCGATCGGCGGGGCGGGGGCCGCGGCCGCCAACCGGTCGAGCGCGGCGACCAGGCCGTCGCGCCGGAAACCTGTCGCCAGGGCCCCCTCGACCGCGATCGCGGCCGGACAGAGCGCGCGGGTATCGCTGTCGGCGAAGAGGTCGGCGACCAGCGGCACGAACCCGGCCCGCCGCGCGGCGGCGGCGAGCGCCCGGCCGGATTGCGCGGCGACCAGCAGGCAGGCGCCGCCGGCCGCCGCTTTTCTCGCCGGATCGGCCTCGGCCGCATCGACCGCCGGCGGGGGCAGGTCCGCGCGCAACGTCCGGTCAGCCGATGAAGGCACGGGCCTCGGCATAGGCATGGCGGAAATCCAGCACCAGCGGTTCGCCGGTGGTGATCATCCGCCGGAACAGCCGGTTCTGCGCCTGATACTTGACGTTGCCGATGGCCAGCGCGCCGAGCCCGACGCCGTCGCCGATGCCGAGCGGCTCGCCGTTGGCGAACACGTCGATGCCGTGGATGCCGGGCGGCGGCACGGCATTGACGTCGCCCGCGACCAGCAGCTTCTTCGCCGCGGCGACCTGGTCGGCATTGAGGATCTGCACGCCGGCCGGGCCGGCGGCGAACAGCACCTCGGCATCGAGGGCCAGTTCGGCATTCTTCTCGGGCGAGGAGCCGTCGGCCGGCTCCACGTCGACGCCGAAGCGGGCCTTCATGTCGGCCGCGATGGCGCCGACCCGCTTGGTGCCGTCATAGCCGACCAGCTTCACCCGCGCGCCCTCGCCGGCGGCGATCACGGCGGCCGAGAAGGCGACCACGCCGGTGCCGCCGTAGATGACCACGGTCTTGTCCTTGAAGCTGGTCTGGAACCGGGTCTCCAGGAGCTTCGCCGCGCAGGCGACCATGCCGGCGGCGGTCGTGAAGGAGCCGGCCGGGTCGGCCATCAGGTTGATCAGGAACGGCGGCACGAGGCTGTCCTCGGCCGTCTTCATCATGTCGAGCGCCGCGATGGCGTTCTTGCCGGCGAAGAAGACGCCCTGGCGCACCGCATCGGCCGGCGAGCGCGAGAAGATCGCGTCCTGGACCAGCCCGCGCACCTCCTCGGGGGTGACCGACGTGTAGGTGGCGATCACGTCGAAGCCGGCATCCGCCGCCATGTTCACGTCGAACGGGCTCATATGCTTGAGCGGCGTCAGCATGTGCAGGATGTTTTTGGACATTTCCCCCGGACTCCTCGCGCCCGCCAGGCGGGCCATCTGCTTCGGCCGATCATTCGGCCTCGATCGCGGCTCCCTGGTTTCTGCCCCTGACGATGAGGAAATTCAAACCGTCCGCGATGCGGTCATTCAGCGCAAGGGCGGCGACGGCGGCCTCGGCTGCGGCTTGCGTGGCGAACAGTGCGAAGCCGGTCGGACCCCAGGAGCTCTGCCCGTATCCGGCGGAACCGGCCTCGGCGAGCGCCGTGAGCGCGGCCGCGACGCGCGGCGAGGTGAAGCGTCCGCCGCCCTGCGCGGGCGCGAAATGGTCGCCGAGCCGGGCCTGGATCTCGGTCACCGCCGCGCCGAAGCCGGCAAGGTCGGCCTCCGCCAGCGACGGCAGCATGCGCATCAGCACGAGCCGGCAGAGATGCGCCGCATCGGCGGCCGGGAAGGTCGGCAGGGTGCGGAAAGCGGCCCGTTCGTCGTCGCCATGGACGCCCTCGGTGGTCTCGTCGAGCACCAGCACGATGCGCCAGGCTTCCGGGATCGGCAGCCGCGCGATGATCGGCGGTGCCGCCGGCCCCGCGCCCTTGCCGCCGTCGAGCACGAAGCCGCCGCCCTCGAAGGCCGCCACGCCGATGCCCGAGCGCGCGCCGCGATCGAGTTCGGCGGCGACGGCGCCCGCGTCGAAGGGCAGGCCGTCGAGCCGTGCCACCCCGGCCGCGATAGCCAGCGCCAGCTGGGTGCCGGAGCCGAATCCGGCATGGGCCGGCATGGTGCCGGCGACGACGAGATCGTGGCCGGGCTTGACGCCGAGCGCCCGGCAGGCGGCGACGAGGTAGCGATGCGCGCGGCCGACCTCGGCGCCCGAGACGGCGGTGACGGCGGCGCGCGCGATGCGGATCATCGCGCAAGGCCGATCGACGGCGAGGCCGATCGAGCCGAAGCGCCGTCCGAGATCGCCGTTCAGATCGAGGAAGCCGATATGCAAGCGCGCGGGAGCGGTCACGCGGACCAGCCCGGGCCGCGTCTGGACGGACACCATCATCGCCCCTAGGTTTCTGCCTTGTCAGGGTCCGACGCGATGTCGGGACCAGTCGACCGGGATTTTGGCCCGTCGAGCCGGAGAGCGCAACGATGAGCGAGCGTCAGACCGAGAAGACCTATACGGACGACGAGGTGCGCGCCCGGCTCGCCGCCGAACTGCCGACCTGGCGTCTGGAAGACGGCTGGATCCGGCGGACCTACCGCACGTCCAGCTGGAAGGGCACCCTGATGGTGATCAACACGGTCGGCCATCTCGCGGAGGCCGCCTGGCACCATCCGGACCTGACCGCCTCCTATGCCTGGGTCGAGGTGCGCCTGATGAACCACGCCGCCAAGGGCATCACCGACAAGGACTTCGCGCTGGCCGCCAAGATCGAGGAGGTCGTGCAGTGGCAGCCGGCCCGCGAGGGCAAGGGGCTGGAGGGCACGCCCGACAAGGATCTGCGCTTCGCCTATATCAAATACGACTGAGCCGGCGCGAAGCCGCGGACCGGTCCGGCGCCTGGCCGGCGCCGGCGCAGGTCCGGACCGCGAAGATCCAGGGCATGATCCCCCCGGTCAGTGGGGGTCATGGTGGATCGCGCCGCCCGGACCGCGCACGGCCGCCGGGGGCCGGACGGCCATGCTCCGAAGCGTCGTCGGCAAACGCCGTGGATCGGTCAGATCCGATAGCCGTCGCGGCCCGCCGGCCCGCAGCGCCAGCGCTCGACCTTCCATTTCGGATGCGACTGGGACCATTCCGCAATGATCGGTTGGGCGCCGATCATGCACTGGATCGGCGCGACTTCCTCGACGCTCACCGACAGGCGCTCCTCGCGGCAATCGCCGGGCGTGGACAGCATGCAAACGGCCAGGATCAGTTCCATGGGGTGTGACCTTCCGTGTCAGGGTCGGGTATCACCCTCTCGGTCGCTCTCTCACCTCTTGCGCCGCCGATCCTCCGGCCCCGCATCGCCGGGATCGCGGGGACCCCTGCGGAACCGACCCGGAAGTCGCGGTCTGTTCGTCCTTCGGTACGGTCCTGCCGCCGGTGTGTTCCGCGGTCCGCCGCACAGTCACAAGTTGGCAAGCCCCGTGCCACGCTCCGTCCCGGAGCCGCCGCCCGGCGAGGCGGTCCGCCCGGATGGGTGCTGGAATTTCAGTGAACGCGCGAAAAGCGCCGATGGCTCAACGGCGATAGCCGGTCTCGAGTCCCCGGCCTCACAATCATGTGATCGCGCCCTTCGGGCGCATGTCGGCTCGTCGACGCCTCGGTCGATCCCCTCGGAAATATTGCAATGCATTCAAAAATTGTGCGCTGCACACTGTTCCGCCGCCCAAATATCAGGCGGTCGGCAGGGAAGTGCCTGCGATCTTTTGTCACGACCGAGATCGGGAGTGACCAATAAGCCGGCAACCCGGAGCCTGCGGCCGCTCTGTCGCCGCCGGAGCCGGTCTTCGTCCGCTCTGCCGCTTCGGGAGTCGGCCTTCGGCCGCCGGCTCGCCCCGAGAGGCCGCACCGTCAATCCGGCACCGCGCCGGGGCACCGTCCGCGCCGGGAAACGGTCCGTGCCGGGCGGGGGTCTTCGTCCGGTCGGAACCCGTTTGCCGTCCGGAAGGAACCGGCCTCAGCCGGCCGCGACCAGGATCTCGCCCTTGCCGAGCGCCGCCATGTCGCCGCGCCAGCGCAGGGCCCGCTCGGGGATCAGCCCGGCGGCCACCGGCACCGTCGTGGCGATGTGGCGGGCCAGAAGCCGCAGGAAGGGCAGTTCGTAGCGGCCGGCCGGCACGAAGGTCGGACCGAGGTCGCCATGCCGCCCGGCGACCAGCGTGCCGCGCTTCATCAGCGTGCCGGGCTCGGCGCCGAGTTCGGCCGTGACGATGGTGCCGCCCGACATGCGCGCGCCGGCATGGGCGCCGGTCCCGGCGATGGCGACCAGGAGGCCGCGGCGCATGCGGTCGCCGGCCCGGTCGCCGACCCGGCCGCTGACCACGATGATGCCGCCGGCCTGGCCCGCCATGGCGCCGGACGCCGCCGTGCCGCCGGTGAAGTCGCCGGCGTCGCCGCCGATGGTCAGGAGCCCGCCGGTCATGCCGGCACCCGCCCGGTGCAGGGCCGATCCGGTCACCCGGATCGCGCCGCCCTTCATGCCGGCGCCGACATCGAGGCCGGCATCGCCGACCACGGTGATCCGGGCCGATCCGGTCAGGCCCGCGCCGATCCGGTCGAGGCGGTCCGAGCCGCCCTCGAACACGATCTCGCCCGGATCGTCGCCGGAGACCTCGAAGAGATCGCCGACGGTCGGGGCGTGTTTCGTGGTGCCGACCACCAGGGCGGCGATCGCCGCGCGGTCGAGGCCGACGAGACCGGCCGGCGTCAGGGCCGAGAGATCGAGCCGCTCGGGAGGGGCGGCACGCAGGCGGAAGACGAGGGCGGCCATCAGATGAGGTCCCTCAGCTTGAAGTGATGACGGCCGAGATTGCCGCCGTAATTGCCGGCTGAGATGCGCAGGATGCCGTGCTCCGGCCCGAACGCGCAGGCGGCGTGCAGGCCGCGCCGCATGGATTCCCGGATCGCCTCGAAGGACAGCCCGTCCATGACCAGTTCCATCACGCAGTCGGTCTCGGCGTCCAGTTCCGAGCCCGGATCGCCGCGCAGCACCGGGCAGAAGGCGTTGTTGGTCGAGGCGATCAACGCCTTGTATTTCGAGCCGACCTTCGAGCCCGAGCGCACGATGCCGCCCGGAAAGGGCAGGATCACGTCGGCGACCGTCGAGGCCGCCGCGACGGCCGCTTCCGATGCCTCCAGCACCTCGGCATGGCTGCGCCCGAGGATCAGCAGGTTGCCGCCGCCGATCGCGCTCTCCGAAAGGCCGGTCGAATGCTCGACCAGGAACTCGCCGTCCATCACCGGCACGCGCCAGTAATGCGTGCCGCCGAGCCGCTTGGAGATCTGGTTGCCGTCGCCGAAGAAGCGCAGGGTGGCGCCGAGCTTCAGCTTCTTGGTGCCGTCGAGGCCCGCGAAACAGGCCGAGCCGGGGCTGGTCAGCACGCATTGCCCGACGCGGTTCTGGATCTGCATCTCCAGGCCCTTGCCGTCGAAGCCGAACATCAGCACCCGAAACCCAGGCCGTCCGTCCGGGGTCTCGTCGGGGGAAAGCTCGCGGTCGATGCCCGCCTCGACCCCGCAGGCGATCACCGAGGTGGCGAAGCCGGTCATGGTGCGGGCGGCGATCTCGGCCCAGCGCGCGGTCGGCGCGGTGATGACGAGGCCGGTCGCGGCCATGTCGAAGGCCTCGGCGAAGCTGTCGTCGATCGTGACGCCGTTGAGGCTCAGTGGCTGCATGGTTCGACCTTGAAGACGTGGCGTTCGCCGAAGGCTTCGTCGGGAACCGCGAAGGCCTTGGCGCCGACGCCGTAGCGGTCGGTCAGATAGGTCTCGACCTCGCGGGTCATGGCGGCGTCGTAGCCGGGTTTCAGCGCATGGGTGCGGCCGAAGATCCAGCCGGTGCAGCGGCCGTCGCGCACGGCGACCCGGCCGTCCTTCAAGACCAGCCGCGCCGCGCGGAACATGGCGGCCCGGTCGGCGAGGTCGTCATAGACGGCGATGTCGGCGACGGCGCCCGGCTTCAGATGGCCGCGATCGGCGAGCCCGAGTAGGCGGGCCGGCGCGGCGCGGGTCATGATCGCCACCTCGTCGAGGGTATATTCCCGCTCCAGCGCGGCGAGGCCGCAGCGCCGCTTCGCCTCTTCGGGCATGCGCGCGATCCAGCGTTCGCGTTCGCCGCGATCCATCAGCAGGTGCAGGATCTCGGGGTAGGACGTGAACGGGCCGCCATTGGGATGGTCGGTGGTCATCAGGCAGCGCCACGGATCGGGCGAGAGCAGGAACAGTTCGAGCCCGATCGCCCATTGCAACTGGTTGACCCAGCTCTTGGCCCGGTAGTCGATCGGCACGATGCCGCCGCCTTCCGCATCGCCGTCGACCAGCGCCCATTTCTTCGGGCTGGCATGGGGGTGGCCGGAATACTGCTTCATGATGTCGAGCGAGATGGTCACGGTCGGCCCGAACATGACCTGCCCGACATCGACCGAAACGTTCGGATGGGCGGCGAGCGCCGCCGCGATGGTCTCGGCGCCCGAGCGGAACAGGCCGGCCGGGTCCTCCTCGTAGGCGTAGAACTGGATATGGGCGAGATGGATCGGCCGCCCCTCGGCGCCCGCCATGGTCGCCCGGACGGTCTCGGTCGCGCCCGGCACGCCGAGATTGTTGCAATGGACGTGGAGCGGATGCGGCACGCCGATCTCGGCCGCCGCGTCGAGCAGCCCGGTCACGATCCGGCGCGAGGTCAGGCCGTAATGCGGCACCTCGTCGTCGAACGAGAAGGCGCGCAGGTTCGACTTGAAGGCCGGCGCGCCGCCGGCATTGATCACCTTGAGGCCGAGGCCGCGCGAGGCGGCGAGCGCGTGGGCGACCGCATCGCGCACCGCGTCGCGGCTTTCCCGTTCGCGCAGCAGCTTCAGGAGCAGGTCGTCGTTGCCGACGACGGTCAGCGCGCCCTTGTCGATGACCGGCAGGTCGGCCAGTTCCAGATGCGTCTGCAGCGCGTGCGTCGGCGCCAGCGCCGGCTCGATCACCGTGGTGAAGCCCATCTCGGCATAGAGCCGGCCGATTTCCCAGCTCGACCAGCGCGCATGGGCGAAGGGCATGCCGTCCGGCGAGGGCGCCTCGTTGACATGCAGCTCGGGCAGCAGGAGCCGCGCCAGCGTGACGTTGCCGCCGGCGATGTGGCTGTGCACGTCGATGGCACCGGCCATCACGATGCGGCCGCGGCAGTCGTGGGTCTCGTCGACCGCCTCGCCGGGTTCGGGGGCGGCGACGATGCGGCCGTCGCGGACGTAAAGGTCGCCGACCGCGTCGAGCCCCTGCACGGGATCGATGACGCGGCCGCCGGCGAGACGGATCAGCATGCCGCGCCTCCCTGGATGATCTGCGCGAGGCGACCGATCACGGCCGCCGCGCGTGGGCGGGCCGACGGCGCGGCCGGCTCCAGATAGCTGAGCCCGTCGCGGCGCGCCTCGTAGAGCGTGCCGCCATGGTCGATGCCGGGCACGCCGACCTCGATCACCACGTCGGCCGCGGCGGCCTGGCCGGGCGGCACCAGCGCGACCGTGCCGGCCGCGGGCAGCCAGTCCGGCAGGCCGGGCGCCAGCGGACCGACCCACAGCACCGCATCGGCCTCGCCGGAGGCGACCAGGCGGCGGCCGTCGAAGCGCCAGTCGTCGCCCTTCGGCACGCCGCGGACCATGCCGAAGCGGCCGGGCAGGCCGACGGTCCACAGCCCGGCCAGCGCCGCGGCCTTGCCGTTGAGCGCCGGCGGCGGGGTCAGCGCGGTGAAGCGCGTGGCGACATTCATGTCCTTGACGAGGCCCTGCGCCAGTTCGATGCCGAGCGCGCCGAGCCCGGCCGGATCGTAGACCAGCACGCCGAAGGCCGCGGCCTTGATCTCGGCCGCCGCCGCGGTGATCGCGGCGAGTGTCGGCCGATCGCCGGTCGGCGCGGTCAGTCCGTGGCCGGCCGCGGCCGCGCGCAGGGCCGCCAGGACCGGGCGCAGATGTGCGGGATCGGCATCGAGATGGCTGACCGCGACGGTGGTCGGCCCGAAATCGACCGCTGGCGCATCGCCGCAGCCGATCAGCAGCACCTTGCGCTGGGTCCGCCAGGGATAGAGCGGGCTTGCCGCCGCCTCGAACAGGCCGACCGCCACCGCATGGGCGAGCGCGGCCGGGCCGGCGACGACGACCAGATCGGCCCGGTGGCGGGCTTCCGCCGGGGTGGTGTTCATCTGGCCCGAATCGGCGAAGGCGCGCATTTCGGCGGCGAGCGCGTCGCCGGCGGCCGGATCGACCGCCGCGCCGGTCAGGTCGGCGAGCGCGAAGGCCGCCCGGATCGCGTCCAGGTCCGCCGCCAGTCCGGCGATCAGGGGCAGCCGCGCCCGGCCGATGAGCGCCGCCGCACGCGCTTCGGCCTCGGACGCCGGCCAGCCGACCGCCGCTTCGCTGATGACCGCCACGATTCCTCCCAAGACATGCCAATGGTGTCAGGCTGCGAAGCAGACTGCCGAGTCTTTGTTCCCGGCAGGTTAGTCCGCTGACCGGCTTCCGCAAAACGTCGCAATGGTCGCCGAGACAACTCGACGCAGGCCCGGCCGGGGATCGGTCGGCCGCAGGCAGCCTCTTCCCTGTCGGGCTCCGTTTCGGCACCTTGGCGCGCCGCGCCCCGCATCGTGGCCGGGATCGCACGCCGGACCGTGGCCGGTCCGTTCCGGCCGCGGGGCCCGCGGTGCGTGGGAAGGGTCCATGAAGCTCAATACCGCCTCGATCCGCTTCCGCATCGCCGCCGTCGCCGGCCTGGCCGCGGCCTCCGCCATCCTGGCCGCGGTCGCGGTGGTCTGGTCGCTGTCGCTCGCCGAGGACCGGATCGCCGGCGCCCTGGCGTCGCAGCGGCGGCTGGATCTGTGGAGCGCGGTCTCGGCGCGCATCTCCGACTACACCTTCGTCGCGCTCGACACCGCCGAGCGCGGCGCCGCCGGCAACCGCCGCATCGAGGAGGCCCGGCGCGGCGTCGACAGCGCCTTCTCGGCCGTCGACAACGCCGTCATCGAGGCGATCGAGACCGCGCCGACCGACGGGCTGAAGGCGGCGAGCGCCAATCGCGGCCGCATGCTGGCCCGGCTGCGGGCCGGCTTCGAGGTGCTCGACCGGCAGATCGGCGAGCGGATGGCCGAGCCGAACGGCGCCGTCGCCGACCAGATTCGCGGCGCGCTGAACGGCTTCGCGGTCACCTTCGCCCCCAACCTGTCGGCCATCATGGACGACGAACGGCGCACCGGCGGGCGCATCCAGGAGGAGATGCGCGCCCTGCGCGGCCGGCTGACCCTGGCGGCGGCCGGGGCGGTCGCGCTGGCCCTGGCGCTCGCCCTGTGGCTGTTCCGGGCGGTCGCCCGTCCGCTCGTCGTCCGTCTGGCCGACCTCGGCCGCGGCGCCGGCGCGATCGGACGCGGCGACCTGCGCGCCCGTCTCTCCGTCACGGGGCGCGACGAACTGAGCCTGGCGCTCGCCGGCTTCAACCGCATGGCCGCCCGGCTCGAACGGCGCGAGGCGCGGGTCGCCGCCGACCGGTCGCGGCTCGAGCAGACCATCGCCGAGCGCACCGCGGATCTGCGCGACGCCAACCAGCGGCTCGCCGCCGTCGACGCCGCCCGGCGGCGCTTCTTCACCGATGTCAGCCATGAGCTGCGCACGCCGCTGACCGTGATCCTCGGCGAATGCGATCTGGCGCTGCGCCGCCCGCTCCGCGAGCCCGGCGACCCGGCCGGCGAGGCGCTGACGACGATCCGCACGCGCGCCCAGCGCCTGCACCGGCGGGTCGAGGACCTGCTGCGCGTCGCCCGCTCGGAAACCGGCGAGATCGACCTGATGATCGCCGACACCCCGGTCGGCGGCTTGATCGGGGAGGCGGCCGAGACGGTGGCGGCGCTGGCCCGGCGCGGCGGCGTCTCGCTCAGCGTCGATCCGGGCGAGGGGCTGGCGGCGCGCGCCGACCGGGACTGGATGCGCCAGGTGACCGAGGGGCTGCTGGCCAATGCCATCCGCCATACCCCGTCCGGCGGCAGCGTCCGCGTCGCCGCGCGCCTGGAGGCCGGCATGGTGGCGATCCAGGTCGCCGATACCGGCGCCGGCATCGCCGAGGCCGACCTGCCGCGCATCTTCGACCGCTTCTATCGCGGCGCCGGATCGGAGGCCGGCAGCGGCTTCGGGATCGGTCTGGCGCTGGCAAAATGGGTGGTCGAGAGGCATAAGGGCAGCATCGCGGTCACCAGCGCGACGGCCGACGGGGTCGACCGGCCCCGCGGCACGACGGTGACGATCAGGCTGCCGGCCGTGGAGCCGGAAGGCGGGAGAACGGCATGACGATCCTGGTGGTCGAAGACGATCCGGACATCGGCTCGCTGTTGCGGCGCGGCCTCGGCGAGGAGGGCTACGCGGTCCACGTCGTCGATACCGGTGCGGCGGCCCTGCCCGAGGCGCGGCGTCTGGCGCCCGAGGCGATCATCCTCGACGTGATGCTGCCCGACCATTCCGGCATCGAGATCTGCCGCAGCCTGCGCGCGGAAGGCTTCGCCATGCCGATCGTGATGCTGTCCGCCAAGGCGGCGATCTCCGAGCGCGCCGAAGGCCTGGAGGCCGGCGCGGACGACTATGTGGTCAAGCCCTTCGCCTTCGGCGAGCTGGTCGCGCGGCTGAAGACCCACATGCTGCGCCGCTCCGACGCGCCGCAATCCGGGCGCTACCTGACGGCGGCACCGCTGACCCTGGATCTCGAGACCCGCATCGCCCGCATCGGCGAGGCCGAGACCCGGCTGACCGAACGGGAAAGCGCGCTCCTGGTGGTGCTGATGCGCGCCGCCGGCCGGCCGGTCGCACGCGGCGACATCTTCGACCAGCTCTGGGCCGACCAGGGCGGCGCCTCGCTCAACGTGGTCGACGTCTATGTCGGCTATCTGCGCCACAAGCTCGGCGAGATCACGCCGCCCGGCCAGCAGCTGATCGTCACCGTCCGCGGCCGCGGCTTCATGTTCAAGGCCGACGGCTAGCCCCCACGCGTCGGCAAGGCATCGCCGTGCCGACATTCCAGTCAGCAGCCGCCGAGGCGGTCGGGGAACCGCCCGGAACCGTCCCCGCGCGGATTCCTCAAGACGCCGAGGCTTTGGTGCCTCCGCACAGTCGGTGGACGGCCGGACGCATCGCGCCTCCGGCCGCCGTCTCACTTCTTGGCGAAGTTGGCGGTGACGGACTTGTCCGTGCTGGCCGTGAAGGTGCAGGTCGTGGCCTTGCCCGTGCAGCCGCCCGACCAGCCCTTGAACTTGGTCTTCTTGCCGACCGTCGCCGTCAGCGTGACCGACGTCCCGGTATTGACCTGCATCGAGCAGGTCGACCCGCAATTGATGCCGGACGGGTTGCTGGTGACGGTGCCGGTGCCGCTGCCGGTCTTGGTGACGGCGACCAGGACCTTGCTGTTCGAGGTGTTGAAGGTCGCGGTGACCGACCGCGCCGCCGACATGGTGACCGTGCAGGTCGACGACGAGCCCGAGCAGGCGCCGCCCCAGGCACTGAAGCTGGAGCCGTTGGCGGCCACGGCGGTCAGCGTCACGCTGGTATTGGTCGTGAAGGTCGACGAGCAGGTCGCGCCGCAGCTGATGCCGGACGGGCTGCTGGTCACCGTGCCGGAGCCGGTGCCGCTCTTGGCGACGGTCAGGGTCTGCGGATCGGAGGCGTTGGTGAAGGTGGCGATCACCGACTTGGCCGCATCGGCGCTGAGCGTGCAGGTGGTCGAGGTCCCGGCGCAGGAGCCGCTCCAGCCGCCGAACACCGAGGCATTGTCGGGGGTGGCGGTCAGCGTGACGCTGGTGGCGTAGGCGAAGGTGGTCGAGCAGGTCGCGCCGCAGTCGATGCCCGACGGGCTGCTGGTGACCGAGCCGGCGCCGGTGCCGTTCTTCGAGACCGAGACGGAGATCTGCGTCGCCACGAAGGTCGCGGTCACCGACTTGGCCGCCGACATGGTCACCGTGCAGGTGGTCGACGAGCCGGAGCAGGCGCCGCCCCAGGTCGAGAAGGTCGCCCCCGTGGAGGCCGCCGCGGTCAGCGTGACGCTGGCATTCTCGGTGAAGTTCGCCGAGCAGGTCGAGCCGCAGTTGATGCCCGAGGGCGAGCTGGTCACCGTGCCGTTGCCGGTCTTGCTCACCGACAGCGCATAGGTGGTCGCCGGGGTCTTGAAGGCCGCCATGGTGGCCGCGCGCTCGTTGTGGACGCGCGCATTGTCGTGGGTCTGGGCGGTGCCGGTGGCGACGCTGTTGTAGGTCAGGTTCGGGTTCGAGAAGCGGCCGATGCGCGGGCAGGACCCGCAGGCATTCACATAGGCCATGATGGTCCGCCAGGAGGTCTGGTAGACATAGCCGTGGCCATAGGCATAGGGCGTCGTCGAACTGTCGACGTAGGGGTCGTGGCGGGCGCCGAAATTATGCCCGATCTCGTGCTCGAAGGAATGGTTGGAGACGGCGCAGTCCCAGTAGACGACGCTATAAGCGGAGGTCGAGGACGAGTTCAGCCAGCCGAGCCCGCAATAGGCCGTGCCGTTGAACATGAAGCTGACCAGGTCGGCGCCGAGCGCCTCGCGCTTGGTGTTGATCGGGCCGAGACCGCCGGTGCCGTTGGTCACGTCGTCGAGCGCGGTGTTGAAGTCCGTGCCGGAATAGGAGGTCTCGATCGTGCCGGCCAGGCGCAGGCGGGCATCGACGCCGCTATCCGAATAGGCCGTGTTGGCCGTGTCGACGGCCAGCTGCGCATAGGCGTCCATGTCGCTGCCATAGGCATTCTTGGCGGCGGTGTTGTAGGCGACCAGGATGTCGATATAGGTCAGCGACCCTTTGGTGGCGGCCTTGGCCTTGGGATCGATGCCGCCATTGCCGCGTGGCAGCGCGCCCGGGGGATGCTCCGGCGGGAAGGCCGAAACGTCGCGTTCGATGATCGCGTGGGTGCCGTTGCCGACCGGGCGGATATCGAAATTGCCGCGGTCGCTGGTGATCGTGCCGGTGATCGCGCCCTTGCGGACGACCAGGATGGCGCGGCCGTCCTTCCCGTCCAGCTTGCCGACCCAGGTCAGGTCGTCGTTGCTGCGCTTCTCGGCCGATTTCAGCGTCAGCTTGCCGATCGCGCTGCCGAAGTCGATCGTGTCGGTCTGGGTGTCGACGGGCAGGCTGGCGCCGGCCTGGAAGTAGCGGACCGACTTCTTGCCTTTCAGTCCGGCCATGGCCGGATCGGCATTGCGGGCCTGCACGGTCGCGGACTCGGCGCTGAGATACCGGACGCTCAGGGCTTTTCCCGAGGGTTCGGCTGCTGTCGCGGTGCCGGCCAGAGCAGCCGCAATGATCAGTCCGAGCATCCATTTCAGCATCGCAAACCGCTCCGGTGGGTCTCGCCCGGTTCTTGGCGGGCGAATCGCGCCAACTTTCATGCAGTTATTAGGTGCAATCTGTAAATCAAGAAACAATCGCGTTCTTCGAAGTGAGCGAAAATTGTCGGCATTCGACGTTTCCGCGCATCGGCGACTGCGTCCGGCGGTTGCGGTGGGGCCCGGGTTGCCGAACCGGACCGCGGCGGCACCCGACACCGTTCTGCGGAGGAATCCAGCGCGGTTCCGTTAGGGAATTCGATCTGGCTCGGCTTCGGAGCCCGACTTGGCTTTTCCTCCGAGCCCGGCTTGGCCTGCCTGGGAAGCCCGGCTCGGTTTCTTCCCGCCGGCCCGGAGGCGCCCGACCGGATGCGGCGGTCACGATTCCGGCATCGGGCGCAAACGGACGGGTCGGCGCTTGCATTTATATTGCGCGCAATATAATAGTGTCGTCCTCAACAACCAAGGAGGCCATCATGGGCATTCAGGCAGTCTACAAGGCGACCGCGACCTCGACCGGCGGACGCGAGGGTCATTCGCGCTCCTCCGACGGCGTGCTCGACGTCAATCTGTCGGTTCCGAAGGACATGGGCGGCCCCGGCGCGGCCGGCGCGACCAATCCGGAGCAGCTGTTCGCCGCCGGCTATTCGGCCTGCTATCTCGGCGCGCTGCGCTTCGTCGCCGGCAAGCAGAAGATCAAGATCGTCGACGAGGCGAGCGTCACCGCGACCGTCGGCATCGGCCAGATCCCGGGCGGCTTCGGTCTCGAGGTCGCGCTGCACGTGTCCCTGCCGGGCATCGAGCGGGCCACCGCCGAGGAGATCGTCGAGGCGGCCCACAAGGTGTGCCCCTATTCGAACGCGACGCGCGGCAACATCGACGTGACGACGACGATCGCCTGATCGCGCACGGCTGCGACATTCCGCTGCGGCGGCCGGCGGCCCATCCCCTGCTACCACTGCCGACCGGACAGGAGGCCTGCGCGAAAGCGTGGGCCTTGCCTGTATTGCGGCCGAAATCCGCGGCGTTCGACTTGATTCTTATGGATTTCTTATTTATTGCAGTGCAGAAATACTAAGATTTCTCTTATTCTATTTTGTTTGACACCGGATCGAAGCCTGCAAATATACGGAAGCTGTCGCACATTCGATGCGACTGGGACGGACCTTCTCAGGAAATTCTTAGAAATAAGACTTGGCTGGGCGGGTCGCACAAAACGGAGGAAAGACCATGCGTTGGAACAAGCCCCTCGTTCAGGAAATCTGCGTCGGCCTCGAGATCAACGGCTACTTCCCGCCGGAATACTGAGACCGACGACGGGATCGTGAAGCGTGGACGATAGGGGCATGACTGTCCGTCTCCGCGCGATCGTTCTCGGTTCGGCAGCCGGCGGCGGCGTTCCGCAATGGAACTGCCGCTGCCGCGTTTGCCGGATGGCCTGGAAGGGCGACGGCTCGGTCCGTCCCCGCACCCAGTCGAGCGTAGCGGTATCCGCAGACGGCGAGCGCTGGCTTCTTCTGAACGCCTCGCCCGACATCCGCCAGCAGATCTGGTCGGCGCCGGCGTTGCACCCGCAGACGGGTTCGCGCCATTCCCCGATCGCGGCGGTTCTGGTCACCAATGGCGACGTCGATCACGTGACGGGTCTTCTCGGCCTTCGCGAACGCCAGGCATTCGACCTCTACGGCACCGACGAGACGCTCCGGACGATCGCCGACAACCAGATCTTCGACGTGATGGCCGCCGACTGCGTGACACGCAGGAGCGTGGCCTTCGGCGAACCGTTCCGGCCGCTGCCGGGGCTCGACATCGAAATCTTCCCCGTCCCCGGCAAGGTCCCGCTCTGGCGCGAGGATCAGAGCCTCAGGATCGGGGAGGAGGGCGAGAACACCGTGGGGGTGACGATCAGCGCCGGCGGGGCGCGCCTCGTCTACATTCCCGGCTGCGCCCACGTCACCGACGCGGTCAGGGCGCGCATCGACGGTGCCGATGCCCTGTTCTTTGACGGGACGCTCTACACGGACGACGAGATGATCCGCGAGGGTCTCGGGGCCAAGACCGGCCGGCGCATGGGGCACATCTCCATGTCGGGGCCGGACGGCAGCGCCGCCGCCCTCGCCGGTCTCGCGGTCGGCCGACGCTGCTTCATCCACATCAACAATACCAACCCCGTCCTGATCGAGGGCTCGCCCGAACGCCGGGCGATGGAGGAGGCCGGTTGGGAGATCTCTCACGATGGCCTGGAGGTGGTCCTGTGACCCGTCTGATGACCCCCGACGAATTGGAAGCCGCCCTGCGCAAGGTGGGCGCCGAGCGCTATCACAACCTGCATCCGTTCCATCACCTGCTGCACGGCGGCAAGCTCAACAAGGGGCAGGTGCAGGCCTGGGCGCTGAACCGCTACTGCTACCAGTCGGCCATCCCGCGCAAGGACGCGGCGCTGATGTCGCGCTGCGACGACCGCGACCTGCGCCGCGAATGGATCCATCGGATCACCGACCATGACGGCACGGGCGAGGATCCCGGCGGCATCGAGCGCTGGCTCGTGCTGACCGACGGCCTCGGTCTCGACCGGGACTATGTCGTCTCCAAGCGCGGCGCGCTGCCGGCGACCAAGTTCGCGGTCGAAGCCTATGTCCACTTCACCCGCGACAAGCCGCTGCTCGAAGCCGTGGCGTCGTCGCTGACCGAACTGTTCGCGCCCGGCATCCACAAGGAGCGCATCTCCGGCATGCTGGAGAACTACGACTTCATCGACGAGAAGGTGATCGCCTATTTCCGCCGCCGGCTCGACCAGGCGCCGAAGGACGCCGATTTCGCGCTCGACTACGTCAAGAAGAACGCGCGCACCCCGGACCAGCAGGAGGCCGTGATCGCCGCCCTGACCTTCAAGACCGAGGTGCTCTGGTCGCAGCTCGACGCGCTCTACTTCGCCTATGTCGATCCGGGCATGCCGCCGCCCGGCGTGTTCCGCGCCACCTGAGGCCTCCGCCATGCCGCCGGTCGCGTCCGCCAGCCGTCCCGTCGAGCCCTGCCGGTCCCGGACCGTGGGCGGCCGATCGGGGGCGGTTCGGCGCGGGGCGGCCCGGCGCCGGGTGCCGACCCCGCGATGGGTGCCCCGTGCTATCACTCGGCGCGCAAGCCGAGCGCAGGGGAGTGATCGCATGGCCCGGATTCTCAGTCCCGCAGACCTGGAGGCGGAACTCCGCCAGGTCGCCGCGCGGCGCTACTATCACCTGCACCCGTTCCACCGCCTGCTCAGCGCCGGCCGGCTGGACCGGGCGCAGGTCACCGCCTGGGCGCTCAACCGCACCTACTATCAGGCGATGATCCCGGTGAAGGACGCGCTGGTGCTGTCCCGCCTCGCCGATCCGGCCGATCGCCGCTCCTGGCGCCGGCGCATCGTCGAGCAGGACGGCGAGGGCGAGGGCGAGAGCGGGCTCGACCGCTGGCTGCGGCTGACCGACGGCCTCGGCCTCGATCGCGCCAAGGTGCTGGCCTTCGAGGGCGTGCTGCCGGCGACCCGCTTCGCCGTCGACGCCTATCTGCAATTCGTCCGCGAGCGCACGCCGCTGGAGGCCGTCGCCTCCTCGCTGACCGAGCTGTTCTCGGCGACCGTGGTCTCGGAGCGCATGTCCGGCATGCTCGCCTCCTACGACTTCATCGCCCGCCGGACGCTCGCCTATTTCGACGAGCGGCTGGCCCGGGTGAACCGCGATGCCGACTTCGCGCTCGCCTATGTCAAGACCCATGCGGTCACGGCCGAGACGCAGGCCCTGGCGATCGCCGCCATGCGCTTCAAGTGCGACGTGCTCTGGTCGCAGCTCGACGCGCTGCATTTCGCCTATGTCGATCCGAAGCTGCCGCCGCCGGGGGCCTGGAACCCGGACGAGGAGACCCGATGAAAGCCGATGCCGCCACCGACGAGGCCGTGCCGCGCCTGCCGCGCGGGGTGAAGCTGCGTTTCGACCAGGTGCGCAACAGCTGGATGCTGCTCGCCCCGGAACGCGCCTTCCAGATCGACGAGGCGGCGGCCGGCATCCTGAAGCTCTGCGACGGCGAACGCACGCTGGCGACCGTGATCGCCGAAACCGCCGCCGCCTACAACGAGGCGCCGTCGGTCGTCGATGCCGACATCCGCGCCATGCTGGTCGATCTCGCCAACAAGAGGGTGCTGGAGCTATGAACGCACCGCGGCCCGTCTCCGTCCCGGCGCCGCTCGGCCTGCTCGCCGAGCTGACCCATCGCTGCCCGCTGAAATGTCCCTATTGCTCCAATCCGATGGAGCTGGACCGGCGCTCGGTCGAACTCGACACCGAGACCTGGAAGCGGGTCTTCACCGAAGCCGCCGCGCTCGGCGTGCTGCACACCCATCTGTCCGGCGGCGAGCCGACCGCCCGGCGCGACATCGTCGAGCTGACCCGCCACTGCGCCGAGGTCGGTATCTATTCCAACCTGATCACCTCCGGCGTCGGCGTCTCGCAGGACCTGCTGACCAGGCTGGTCGATGCCGGCCTCGATCACGTCCAGCTCTCCATCCAGGGCGCGGACGGGGCGGTCAACGATCATGTCGCAGGCTACCGCGGCGCCTACGAGAAGAAGCGCGAGGTCGGCCGCTGGGTCGTCGATGCGGGCCTGCCGCTGACCCTCAACGCCGTCATCCATCGCGGCAACATCCACCAGGTCGGCGACCTGGTCGGTCTCGCCGTCGCCATGGGGGCGAAGCGGCTCGAGGTCGCCCACACCCAGTATTACGGCTGGGCCTACGCCAACCGCGCCGCGCTGATGCCGGCCAAGCCCGATGTCGACCGGGCGATCGCGATCGTCGAGGCGGCCCGCACGCGCCTGGAAGGCACGCTGGTCATCGACATGGTCATCCCGGACTATTACGCGAAATATCCCAAGGCCTGCTCGGGCGGCTGGGGGCGCCGGTCGATCAATGTCGCGCCGTCCGGCAAGGCGCTGCCCTGCCATGCCGCCGAGACCATCCCGCATCTGGAATTCTGGAACGTGCGCGAGCATTCGCTGCGCGACATCTGGCTGTTCTCGCCGGCCTTCACGGCCTATCGCGGCACCGACTGGATGCCCGATCTGTGCCGGACCTGCGAGCGGGCCGAGATCGACTGGGGCGGCTGCCGCTGCCAGGCGCTGGCGCTCGCCGGCGACGCCGCGGCGACCGATCCGGCCTGCCACAAATCGCCGCTGCACCACAAAATCGTGGCTCTCGCCGAGGCGGAGGCAGTGACAGCCACACCGCCGCCCTATCAATATCGGGAAATGACGGCCCGGGCCCGCGAACCGGTAGAATGACGGCATCCCGGTCCGGACTTGGCTCCGGCCCGACGCCGACAGGCAAAGAACCGGCGCGGGCTTAGGGCAGGACAGTCTCGGGAGGAGATGACCCTTGTCGATGATGGAATTCGGAAAGCGTGCCGTTGCGGCCGCGGCCTTCGCGATCGCTCTCGCCGCCGTCGTGCCCGGCGCCTTTGTTTCAGTGGCCGAGGCGGCCGGGCCGGCGGCCCCCGCCACCGCCACCAAGGCCGCCGCCACCAAGGCCGATGTCGGCGAAATCCTGTTCGAGGGCGAGCACTATCTGAAGGCAGCGCCCGGGACGGTCCTGAAATACAGCTTCGAGCGCAGCGTCCGCGATCCCGACAAGGTCAAGCCGGGCTTCAAGGACGTGGTCGAGCTGACGCTGGAGCCGGGCGAGGCCGCGACCAAGCGCAACGTGATCGTGACGCTGTTCAAGGGGCCGCAGCATCGCGCCGCCGGCCCGTTCGACAATGTCGCCTTCAATCCGACCGCGATCCTGATGCTGGAACTGCATCTCGGCGATTTCGCCAAGCTGCTCGGCGGCAATCCGCGCTACTTCAAGAACGCGATCCGGACCGGAATGCGCGAGGCCGCCAGCGCCGAGCCGGTCAAGGTCAAGCTCGGCACCGGCGAGGTCGACGGCACCCAGTTCACCGTCAGGCCCTATGTCAACGATCCCCAGAAGGCCCGCATGGCCGCCTTCTCGGAAACCGTCTACCGCTTCACGGTCTCGCCCGAGGTCCCGGGCGTCATCTACGAGATCCGGATCACGACGCCCGCCCCCGACGGCGGCGCCCCGCTGGTCGAGGAGGTCACCCGCTATGTCGAGAACTGATCGCCGCCGGGCCGGCACGGCCCTGTTCGCGCTGGTCGCCGCGCTCGCCCTGTCCGGGCCGGCGCTGGCGCAGAACGGGGTCGACCCCGGCACCCTCAACGACTTCCCGACCGCCGCGCGCGCCGACTACGTGTTCGGCTGCATGGCCGCCAACGGGCAGACCCGCGACGCGCTGATGCGCTGCTCCTGCTCGGTCGACGTGGTCGCCTCGATCCTGCCCTACGACAAGTACGAGCAGGCCGAGACCATCCTGATGATGCGCCAGGGCGTCGGCCAGGCCGCCTCGACCTTCCGCTCCAACACCGCCATGGACGAGACCATCGCGGATCTCCGCCGCGCCCAGGCCGAAGCCGAAATGCGCTGCTTCCCGTAAGGCCGCCGCAGTGCCGTCCCGCCCGGACGGGGACTCCGGGGGGGCGCCGTCGGTCGGACGGACGCGGGGGCAGGGGCAGCCGTCACCGAGGAGGCCCGGGGCGTGCGGAGCCGGGGGTGAAGGCGGTTGCCGAGGGGATTGGGCACCTGCCGTGGCCCGGGGCAGGCCGCCGGAAGTTGACGGCCCCCCGCGGACGGATCGAACCGCGCACGGCGCATGGTCTCGCGGACCGCAATCCGCGCCAGCGGCGCCGGAATGCGCCAGCGGCGCCGAAATGCGCCAGCGGCGCCGAAATGCGCCAACGGCGCCGAAATGCGCCAACGGCGCCGAAATGCGCCAGCGGCGCCGAGAGGGTCACTTCGACAGGCTGGCCTTCAGGGCTTTGATGCCGTCGCGCAGCGCCGCGAGGTCGCCGGCGGGCTGCCCGATCAGGCAGCCGATCGCCCGGACCGCGTCCGCGGCCGGCCCGCGCAGGGCGTCGCCTGCCGGGCTCAGCACCACGCGCACGACGCGCTCGTCGGCCTTGTCGCGGCTGCGCTTCAGATAGCCGGCGCCTTCCAGCCGCTTCAGAAGCGGGGTCAGCGTGCCCGAATCGAGCCCGAGACGGTCGCCGATCTCGCCGACCGAGAGCCCGTCGCGTTCCCACAAAACCAGCATCACCAGATACTGCGGATAGGTCAGCCCGAGCGGCTCCAGAAGCGGCTTGTAGGCCCGCGTCATGGCCTGCAGCGCCCCATAGAGCGCGAAACAAATCTGATCCTCAAGCCGCGGCGGCGTATCCATGGCGCCATCCTATAGCGCACAATGGAATGACGGGTCGCCTCATCGGCGAAATGCCGAAGCCAGCCGCATGATCTCCCGGCTCCTTCCCCTGCGCCCCCTGCCAAGGGGGAGAAGGTGCCCGAAGGGCGGATGAGGGGGCCTGGATGTGGAAAACCGGGCGCGCTTTTCGGTTCGGCTCGGGATATCCTGCGGCGCGAACCGACTGTTCGGCAAATTGCCGCGGGACCGCCCCCTCATCCGCCCTTCGGGCACCTTCTCCCCCCTTGTGGGGAGAAGGGATACGCCTCTGACGCAATGCGGAAGCGGCCCGCGAGATCTGCTGCCTCCTTCCCGGTGTCTGCTTGCGGCGGGAAACGGGTCGCCTCATCGGCGTGACGCGGCATCCGGCCGCACGATCTCCCGGCTCCTTCCCCTTCCCCCTTGCTGAAAGAGAAAAGACGCCCCTTCGATGTCGGGTCCAAACGGGTCTTGCGGACCGGTTCACCGTGTTCGGCGGATGAAATCGCCGAAGGCGCGGGGGCCGTCGCCGACCTTGGCGGTGCCGAGGGTTTTCAGCGTGGCGGCGTCGATCGCCGACAGGGTGTTGGAGAACCAGTCGGCGACCAGGATGCGGCGGCCGTCGGGGGTGGCGGCGATGCCCTCCGGGTATTCGCCGCCATAGGCGAGTGTCGCCACCGGGGCGAGGCTCGCGGTGTCGAAGACCGTGATCGTGTCGGCATGCTGGTCGGTGACGAAGGCGCGGGAGCCGGCGAGTGCGACCGCATAGGGCGTGTTGCCGACCGGAACGCGGCCGATCTCGCGCCGTGCGGCGAGGTCGATCACCGAGACGTCGTTGGAGCCGACATTGGCCGTATAGGCGCGCCGGCCGTCGGCCGAGACCGTGACCCCGAAGGGCCGCGTGCCGACCGGCACCACGGCCACCACCGTCAGGCTCGCGGCATCGATGATCGAGATCTGGTTGGAATCCCGGTCCGCGGTCAGCACCAGACTGCCGTCCGGGGTCGGCGCGATGCCGGACGGGCTCTCGCCGACCGTCACCTGCGCGGTCACGCTTCCGGCCTCCGGGTCGACCACCAGGAGCCGGTGGGCATACCAGTCGGCGACATAGACCGGGTGGCCGGAAGGGTGCACGGCGAGGCCGAGCGGGCCGCCGGTGAGAGCGATCCGCTTCACGATCGCGCGCGTCTCCGCGTCGATCACCGTCAGCGTCTTGGAGTCCGGGCTGGTCACATAGGCCCGCCGGCCGTCGCGCGAGACCGCGATGCCGGCCGGCTTGCCGCCGATCGCGATCGTGGCGACCGGCGCCATCCGATCGAGATCGACGACGGTCAGGTCGTCGGAGCCCTGGTTGGTGACGAAGGCCTCGTCGGCCACCGCCGGCCCGGCCGGGGGACCCGCCACGACGGTCAGCAGGCCGAGCACCAACACCACCGCCGCCGCCGGGCGCGCCGGCAGGGCGGGGGTCAGAGCCCAGATGGAAGACCGGCGGAGCCAGCCCGCCGGCCGTCGGGTCCTGTCGGCGCCGGGCACGCTCAGCTGCCGCTCTCGACCTTCTTCTTCAGGGCTTCGAGGCCGGAGGAATAGACGCCCTTGATCGCCTTGATGGCGGCTTCGTCGCTCAGCTCCGGCGGCGGATCGTTGTTCGGGAAGCCGCGATAGAAGGCGCCGCGCCATTCCACCTTGGCCTTGCCGCCCTCTTCGGTCACGGCGATGCGCGAGGTGTAGTTGGTCACGGGCAGGACCTTCACGTCCTCCTTGGTGATCCGGTAGCTGTAGTTCATCCCGGCGGCGTCGTATTTCTCGAGCGTCTCCTCGGGGATGACGGCGCCGCCCTGCAGGGTCAGCGTGCGGGTGGCATTGACGTCGTTGCCGCCCTTGCCCTCGCCCTTCACGACGGCCGGGTGCCAGCTCATGTCCTGGAAATTGCCGATCACGGCCCAGACCTTGGCGGCGGGCGCGTTGATCTCGATGGTCTCGGTCACCTTCTGGCGGGTCGGGCCATGGGCATCGGCCGTGGCGGCGACGAGCGCCACGGCGGCAGCCGCGACGGCGGTGAGGGTCCAGTGCTTCATCGTTTCCTCTCCTGCGAACCGGTCGGTACACCGCCGGCTGATTTCTTAAGGGACCGGGGCGGGCCGCCGGTCGTGTCGTGAGCTAATGGGTACTCGCATCCGTGGCGGCCAGAGGTGCGGCGAAATGCCCCTCGATCTTCTGCCGGATCCAGTCCCAGGCCTCGCGTTCGGCCGGGCCGGCCGTCTTGGAGACGGCGATCTCCAGATAGGCCATCTCGGTCTCGACCTTGTCGCGCGGCAGCATGCCGAGCCGGGTCGACAGGATGGCGGCCTCGAGCACCGCGGCCTGGGCGCGGTTGAAGCCCGAGAAGGGGCGATGCGCGGCCTCGTGCACGACCCGGCAGCGGAAGCGCGGCCGGGTCGCGTCGTCGGTGAAATCGACCACCGCGAGTTCGATATGGCCGAAGCAGTCGGCCAGCCGCACGCCCTCGACCCGGTCGGCGGGGACCAGCGGCCAGTCGCGCCGCCCCGTGACATGGCCGGCGACGACGCGCATGTCGGTCGGCCCGGAGGCGACCGCGAAGGGGTGCCGGTGCAGGTTGTCGATCGCCGGGGACGGCCGGAACGGCGCCAGAATCCATCCGGCGTCGTCGCGGATCAGCCCGTAGGGCGCCACATGATGGCTGCCGTCGGGGTTTCGCGTCGCCACCACCGTCTCCAGGATGAAGGGCATCAGTCGGCGTCTCCTCCGGCATCGGCAGGGCCGGCACCCTCGGCATCCGGGTCGGTTGCGTCGGCGGTCGCGTCCGGCGCCGCCTTCTGCCGGCGGGTCGCCAAGGTGTGGCCCGCGTCCTTCAGACGGGTCAAGTCCTCCGCCTTGCGGTCCCATGCCGCGCCCCAGTCGAGGGGTTCGTCCTGCGCATAGCGCTTGCCGAGCCGCCATGCGGTTTCCGCCTTGGCGAGCTCGGTGCCGAGATAGAAGGCATGGCCGCCGTCGGTCTCGACCCCCAGATCCGGGAAGAAGGGCAGCGCCTCGGTATGCACCGCATGCACGTCCCGATTGTAGACATGGATGCCGTCCTCGACCACCTCGATGCGGAAATTGCGGTCGCGCACCGCCGCGGCCGCCGCCGCGACGCCGGCGGCGCTGTTGGCGTAGGGCTTGCGGTCGTGCAGGGCGGAGAGCGCGCCGGAATAGCCCTTGGGCAGGGCGCCGTCGCGTCGGGCGGCGTGCAGGATGCGGCGGGCGGCATCGTGTTCGGCGATGGTGCGCCGGGTATGCGGGCTGACCTGGACCACCAGCACGTTGCGGATCGCCAGTTCGGAGGCGATGCCGAGCAGCGTCATGGTGATGCCGGTCGTGTCGGCCTCGGTCAGTTCGGTCAGGTTGCCGGTGCCCATCAGCATCTCGGCCGCCGGCATGGCCTTGCGGAAGGCATGGTAGCGGACGATCGAATCGGTGAAGCCGAAATGGATCGGGTCGAGGATCGGGTCGGCCAGATAGGGCAGGCCCCAATCGTCCATCCGCCGGCAGGCGCGGATCAGGCTGTCGAGATCGTGCGGGCGGGCCGGCACCAGCACCGGCACGGCGGCAACCGCGCGGGCGAGATCGAGCGTGTCCTCGTTGAGCGACAGGAGGAAGTCGCAGCCGGCCTCGGCGCCGATCCTGAGTTCGCCGACATCGGCGCTGTCGACCGAGACGCGCAAGCCCGCGGCCTTCAGGGCGCGCACGCAGTCGGCGAGATGCGGGAAGGGCGTATCCGGCAGGCAGCCGAGATCGATCACGTCCGCACCCTGGGCGGCGAGCCCGAGCGCCTTGGCGAGCACGGCCTCGACCGGCAGATCCGGCGCATCGACGATCTCGGCGAAGATCCGGAGGTCATGGCCCGACAGATCCGGCACCGCGGCGCCGCGGCCGAAGAAGGCCGGCAGGTCGACCACCTCGTCCGGCCCGCGCCGCACCGGCACGCCGAAATGGGCCGACAGGGCGTCGAGATCGGCCCGGCAGCGGCCCGGCACTACCACCATCGTGGCGCCCTCCGGCAGGCTCACCCGGCGGCGGATGATCTCCTCGGTCATCAGCGCGGCGACCTTCACGCCGGCATCGATCACCTTCCACTGGAAGGTCCGCCCGTCCTGTCCGCGCCCGCCGATCTCGGCCATCACCGCCTCGACCCGGGCTCGCGCCAGATGGCCGGTCAGCAGCACGATCCGGTCCTGGGACGATGGGGTTTGGGCGGGGGCGTCGGGCATCGTCTTCCGGTTCGGGCTGGGGCGGTCGGCGCGGCCGCGCGCGGCCGGGAGGGTCAGGCCGCGACCGGGCTCTGGCCGGCGGCGGCGAGCATGCGGTCGAGCGCGGCTTCGAGCTCCGGCAGGGTCTCGACCACGTCGGTATATTCGAAGGATTTCAGCGCCTCGGTATTCTGCAGGTCGATCCGGCGCGGATAGACCTTGACCCAGCCCGACGGCGCCTCGGTGTCCATCTCCGGCGCGGTGTCGCAGGCGAACACCACCGAGGGCACGCGGCACTTGCCGGCCTGGGCATAGACGTTGGTGGCCAGCGTATCGGAGATGCCGTGCACCGCCTTGGCGACCGTATTGGAGGTCGCCGGCGCGACGATCAGGCCGAAATACTGGCCCTTGTAGAAGTTCCCGACCGGCGCGGCGCTGGCGGTCGTGTCCTTGAAGATGCGGGTGTCCTCGGGCAGGAGCTCGAACTCCTTCTTGTACATTCGGATCACTTCCGCCGCCGCCTTGGTGACGAAGAGATCGAGATGCGGAACCTTGCGCATCAGCGTCAGGCATTCGACGAAATAATGCCCGGAGCCGGTCAGGGCCCAGCCGAGGCGGGGTGTCACGACGGTCTTGGCCACACGCGCATCCTCTTTGCCATCCGATCCGGCCCGCCCGGTCAGCCGAGCGGGTCGAAGCCGATATCGCTCTCCGGCGCCGCGATCGCAGCGCCCAGCCTGTCATGGTCGGCAGGCCCGAGGATGCGGACTATACCGGAACCGCCGGCCAGGAAAGCCGGAAAGGCCGCATCGAGATGGCCGGCGGCGACGAGCCGCAGCACGGCCGGGCCGCTCCCGTCGGGTTGCGCGGTGGCGGCGGCCGCCGCCGGGTCGGCGGACTTGACCAGGATCACCGCGGCGGCGGCGATCTCCCGGGCGACGAACAGGGCGAGGCTGTCGGAGGTCACCGCCCAGGTCTCCGGGATGGCCGGATGACCGTCGCGGAGCGCGACCGGATGCCACAAAGCCTGTCGATTGCGTTCGAATGCCATGGCAATGGCTTGCAGAGAATTGCACAGCGCCAGCTGCGGCCGGCGCTCCGCGATCACGGCGGCGAACTGGCTCATGGCATCGAGCGCGAGGCGATGGGCGAGCCCGTCCGAGAAGCCGAGCCGGCCTTGCGCGGCGCGGACCGCGTCGGCAAACATCCCCCCGCCGCAGACGATGACGACCGGGCGGACGGCGTCGATCACCCGGTCGAGCAGCGCGTCGAGATCGGCACCCGCCATCAGGCTGCCGCCAAGCTTGACGACGACCGGCGCGCCGGCCCTCACGCGGTCAGGCCGAGCGCGGCCGGGGGCGATCCGACGAGGCGCCGCCCCGACCCGGCCGCCCGGCAGGCGGCGGCGGCCTCGGCGACCCGGTCCATGACCAGCGGCCGGCGCCGGTCGAAGTCCTCGCACAGCCCGCCGCGGAAGCCGAGGAGGTCCGGCCCGAGGGCGGCCAGGCCGGCGATGTCGGCTATGCGCAGCGATCCGGCCAGGCCGACCATCAGCCCGTGCCGGCGCGCCAGGGCCACGAAGGCGGCGCGCTCGGCCGGACCGGTCGCGGACAGGAGGCCGCCGGCCTTGCCCTCGGTATCCATCATGATGCCGGCGAAGCCAGCCGCGGCAGCGGCCGGCACCAGGGCGAGATCGGGGGCGCGGTCGGCGATCAGAACCCCGACCAGCCTTGTGCGCGACCCGAGCCGGCGACCCAGCTCGGCCACCAGGCCGGCGCGGTCCGGTCCAGGGAAGAGGCCGACCTTGACCATGTCGACCCCGGTCGCCGCCACCCGCTCGGCCGCATCGAGAACGCCAGCCGAATCAATCAGATCGCCGATCACGGCGGTGACCGTCCGGGATCGGCCGACGGCCTCCCGGATCGCCCGGATGGTCTCGACCGGCAGCGCGCCGAGCGCACCGGCGGTCGGGTCCTTGGCGTCGATCAGATCCGCCCCGGCCGCCGCCGCGCGGACGGCCTCGGCCGGATCGGCGACGCTGACGAGCAGGTTCGGCATGGCGGAGGTTCCGGCGGCTGGTGGGATCGGCGCGTCAAACTAGCGCCTCGGCCCGCGCCCGGGAAGCTGCGCACGGCCGGACATTCGGCCGCGTTCAGGGCGACCGGCCGCGTTCAGGGCGACCGGTCCCGTTCAGGGCAACAGGGGCAGCGGCGGATCGGCGAAGCGGTTGCGGAACAGCCAGCGCACGCCCCGGGTCCAGCTCTCGTCGGTGTCGCCGTTCACGTCGACGCTCATGGTGCGCACCGGGCGGTCGGCGGCCACGTCGGTGACCGTGATGTCGATATGAATCAGCAAGGGCGTCAACTTCTTGACGCGTCCGAACACGGCGAGATCGGCCCCGGCCTCCCGGGCCAGATCGGTGCCGCAGCCGTTGCATTTGTGCAGCGGGGCGGCGTCGGCGAGCTTGCCGGCCATCGGCGTGAGATCGACCAGGGTCTGCTGGCCCTTTTCGGCGACCAGCCGCCGGAATTCGGCGGTGACCAGCGTCAGCCGCTGCCGGTCGGCCAGGTCGGGGCCGCGCCCCTGGAGCATGGCCGCCCCCATGGCGGTCATGCCGGTCGGATCGGCGCTGACGCCGCCGTCGGCCAGTTCGAAATCGAATACCGCGATGCGCGGCGGTTCGGTCGCCCCTGCGTCGAATCCGCCCAGGAGCAGCCCGGCCAGACCCAATCCTGAGAAGAGGCTCAGAAGGCCGCCGCGGCGCCCGGCCGTCGAAACGCTTGCCGATCCGTGCTTTTGCTGACTTCGTCTCATGGCAGCGAAGCTAGCACGCGGTCCCGGCCCGGCAAGTGGCTCGTGGGTTTAGGATTCTCTTATCTCATTCGGGATTGCCCGCCCGAACCCCACTGCTAGGGTCCCATGCCGGAAACGCATGGGGAGGAGGACGCGATGGCCCGGATTGACGCACAGGCGGCGATGCGCACCGTTCTTCTGACGGCCTGCACCGCCATGGCCGGATGGGCCGGGACCGCGGCCTCGGCGCGTGCCGACGAACTTTCCGTCGGCATCCTGTCGCTGCGTCCGCCGCCGCCGCCGATCTACGATCAGGACCCGCTGCCCGAGGATCTGGGACTGGCCGGCGGCCGTCTCGCGATCAAGGATTCCAACACCACCGGCCGGCTGGTCGGGCAGAGCTTCCGGCTCGACGAGACGATCATCGACGAGGGCGACGATCCGCTGCCCGCCTTCGAGGAACTGGTCGCCAAGGGCAACCAGTTCGTCGTGCTCAACCTGCCGGCCGCCCAGGTCCTGAAGATCGCCGATGCGGCGAAGGGGCGCGACATCCTGCTCTTCAACGCGGCGGCGGAAGAAGAATCGCTGCGCAACGAGGATTGCCGCGACAACGTCATGCATGTCGCGCCGACCCGGTCGATGCTGACGGATTCGCTGGCGCAGTTCCTGGTCTGGAAACGCTGGCGCAACTGGCTGGTCATCTACGGTCCGCATCCGAACGACCAGCTCTATCTCGATCAGATCAAGCGGGCGGCGAAGAAGTTCTCCGGCAAGATCATCGCCGAGAAGCTTTGGGAATTCGGGCCCGACGGCCGCCGCACGGCGCAGCAGGAAGTGCCTCTGCTGACCCAGGCGCTCAGCTACGACGTGGTGATGATCGCCGACGAAGCCGGCGAGTTCGGCGATTATGTCGCCTATCACACCTGGGATCCGCGGCCGACCGCCGGCACGCAGGGCCTGATGGCGACGACCTGGCATCCCCAGGCCGAGCAGCACGGCGCCGTCCAGTTGAACAACCGCTTCAAGCGGCTCGCCAACCGGCCGATGACGTCGCTCGACTTCAACGTCTGGATGGCGGTCCGAACCGTCACCGAATCCGCCCCGCGCGTGAAGTCGGTACAATTCAAGCCGCTCTACGATTTCGTGCGCGGCAAGGAATTCGAACTCGCCGCCTTCAAGGGCGTCGGCCTGACCTTCCGGGATTGGGACTGGCAGTTGCGCCAGCCGATCCTGTTGGCGCAGGCCGCCGCGCTGGTCTCCATGTCGCCGCAGCCGGGCTTCCTGCATCAGCGCACGCCGCTCGATACGCTCGGCACGGACAAGCCGGAATCCAAATGCAAGCTCAAATGAAGCCCGGGCGCAAACCCGGACAGTCGGGAGGATCATCCATGAAGGCGCGGATCGCCGCCGTCGCGGCCATCGCCGGAACGTTGCTGGCCGCCGATGCGGCCGAGGCCTACACGGTCTATGTGTCCAACGAAAAGGACAATACGATCAGCGTGATCGACACCGCGACCATGACGGTCACCAAGACCTTCAAGGTCGGCCGCCGCCCGCGCGGCCTCGCGGTCACGCCGGACGGCAAGTATATCGTCGTCTGCGCCTCCGACGATCACCGCATCGAGGCCTGGGACACGACCGACTACAAGCTGGCCCGCACGCTGCCGTCGGGTCCAGACCCGGAACTCTTCGCCTTTTCGCCCGACGGCAAGCTGATGTATGTGGCGAACGAAGACGACAATCTCGTCACGGTCGTCGACATGGAGACCAACAAGAAGGTGACCGAGATCCCGGTGGGCGTCGAGCCCGAGGGCATGGCGGTCAGTCCGGACGGCAAGACGGTGATCAACACGTCGGAAACGACGAACATGATCCACTTCATCGATGCCGCCACCCAGAAGATCACCGACAACGTGCTGGTCGATGCGCGTCCGCGCTTCGCCGAATTCAGCAGCGACGGCGCCAAGCTGTGGACCTCCGCGGAGGTCGGCGGCACCGTCACGGTGATCGACCCGAAGACCAAGCAGGTGCTGAAGCGGATCGAATTCTCGGTTCCGGGCCTCAACAAGGAGGCGATCCAGCCGGTCGGCATCCGCATCACCAAGAACGGCAAGCGCGTCTTCGTGGCGCTCGGCCCGGCCAACCGGGTCGCGGTGATCAACGGCGACACCTACGAGGTCGAGAAGTATCTTCTGGTCGGCCAGCGCGTCTGGCAGTTGGCCTTCACGCCGGACGAGAAGATGCTGTTCTCGACCAACGGCGCGTCGGGCGACGTGTCGGTGATCGATGTCGACGCGCTGCGCGTCACCAAGTCGATCAAGGTCGGCCGACTGCCCTGGGGCGTCTGGGTGAAGCCCGAGTGAACCGGCCGATGATGGAGGGCCACGCGTGATCGAAACGGCAGGTCGGACGGCGGGCGCGGTGGTGCCCGCCATCGAGGTCGCCCATGTCAGCCACGCCTTCGGCGCCCGCAAGGCGCTCGACGACGTGTCGCTGAGCGTGCCGCAGGGCGCCTTCGTGGCCCTGCTCGGCCTCAACGGCGCCGGCAAGACGACGCTGTTCTCGCTGCTGACCCGGCTCTACGACAACGTCACCGGCCGCATCGCGATCATGGGCAGCGACCTGCGCCGCCGGCCGACCGAGGCGCTCGGCCGGCTCGGCGTGGTGTTCCAGGCGCGCACCCTCGACCCCGACCTGACGGTGCTGCAGAATTTCACCTACCATGCCTCCCTGCATGGCCTGTCGCGGGCCGAGGGCCGGCACCGGGCCGAACGGCTGCTGGCGCGCTTCTCGCTCGCCGACCGGCTCAACGACAAGGTCCGCAGCCTGTCCGGCGGCCAGGCCCGGCGCGTCGAGATCGCCCGCTCCCTGCTGCACGATCCGCGCGTGGTCATCCTCGACGAGCCGACCGTCGGCCTCGACATCGCCGCCCGCCAGGATATCGTCTCGCTGGTGCGCCGGCTGGTCGACGAGGATGGCCTGAGCGTGCTCTGGGCGACGCATCTCTTCGACGAGGTGCGGCCGGCCGATCCGATCGTGCTTCTGCACAAGGGGCGCGTGCTCGCCCGCGGCACGACGCCGGATCTCTGTGCGCAGGCCGGCGAGCCGAGCCTTGCCGGCGCCTTCCGCAAGATCACCGGCACTCCGACCGAAGAGGCCGCCTGATGCACGGCACCATCCCACCCGCGGCCGCCGAGGCGCCGTTCCGACTGCCGCGGTTCGGCTACCTGCACTGCTTCTGGGGCATCCAGAAGCGCGAGATCCTGCGCTTCCTGCTGCAGCGCGGGCGCTTTCTGTCGACCCTGGTGCGGCCGCTGGTCTGGCTGTTCATCTTCGCCGCCGGCTTCCGCTCGGTGCTCGGCGTCTCGATCATCCCGCCCTACGAGACCTACGTGCTCTACGAGGTCTATGTCACGCCGGGCCTCTGCGCGATGATCCTCTTGTTCGCCGGCATGCAGTCCTCGCTCTCGATGGTCTACGACCGCGAGGTCGGGTCGATGCGCATCCTGCTGACCAGCCCCTATCCGCGCTGGTACCTGCTCGCCTCGAAACTGGTCGCCGGCACCACCATCGCGGTGGTCCAGGTCTATGCCTATCTGGCCATCGCCTATTGGTGGGAGGTCGAGCCGCCGCCGATCGGCTATCTGGTCGCGTTGCCGGCGGTGTTCCTGTCCGGCCTGATGCTCGGCTCGATCGGGCTCTTCGTCTCCTCGCTGATCAAGCAGCTGGAGAATTTCGCCAGCGTGATGAACTTCATCATCTTCCCGATGTTCTTCACCTCGTCGGCGCTCTACCCGCTGTGGCGCGTCAAGGAATCGAGCCTGCTGCTCTATTACATCTGCACGCTCAATCCCTTCACCTACACGGTCGAGCTGATCCGCTTCGGCCTGCATGCCAAGATCGACGCGCCGCAGTCCTGGGCGGATTTCGTGGCCATGTTCACCGCCATGGGCAAGGCCAATGCGCTCGATCCCTTCGCCGGCGACCATCCGGCCTTCATCGCCCTGCTGGTCGTCGTGACGACCACCGCCCTGTTCATGGGCCTCGCCATTCTCGCCTACGATCCGTCGCGCGGTCTGATCGGCCGGCGCGGCGGGCCTGAAGGAGCCGCGTCATGATCGCCTGTCTGCGCCTCGCCCTTGCCGCCGCCCTCGCGCTGGGTCTCGCTGCCCCGGCCGCGGCGGCCGGAACGGACCCGAACTGGCCCTGCATCCAGGTGCGCAATCCGCAGATCGCCGCGACCGCGATCTGGGGCGGGCCGGACATTCCGGCAACCGCCAAGGAGTGGTGGAGCGAGCAGGATGTCGCCGACGCGGTCCGCGCCATCGCCTCGCGCCGCACGCCCGTCGAGGAGACCGAGAAGATCATCGCCAAGGTCGCGGAGGCGCCCGGCGACAAGGCCATGCGCCTGTCGAAGCTGTTCGTCGGCATGCTGGAGCGCGTCAATGCCGAGCGCGACCGGGTCATGAACGGCCTCGTCCGCTACGCCCGCAAGCAGCAGGCCTTCGCCCGCCGCATCGAGCAGTTGGGCGACCAGATCGCGCTGATCAAGGCCGGCAAGCCGGTCGAAGGCGTCAAGCCGGAGGATCTGCCGAAGCTCGAGGAGGAGCTGAAGTGGACCATCCGCATCTTCGACGAACGCAACCAGTCGCTGACCTATGTCTGCGAATCGCCGGGCCTCCTGGAGCAGCGCGCCTTCGAACTGGCCAGGATCATCGCCGAGAAGCTGTGACGGTTCACGCGCGGTTCAGCCGGCGGATCGTAGAGACTGCGGACATGCCCTAACGGCATGACGGAGGTCTGCGATGAAGAATGCCGTGCAGTCACTCGTCGGCTTGGGTTTGCTTCTCGCGGCCACCGATCAGGCCGCCGCCGGCGACGTGGCGCCGCGCATCAGTTGCGCCGGAAAAGGCGGCCTGACCATCGAGGGGTCGGCCGGCGAGGGCCGCAAACCGAACATCACGGTGACGATCGGCGAGCAGGTCTCCGAATTCGGACCCGACGATTCCGTCGCCTACGTCTCGTTCGGCCCGAAGGACGGCGTCTGGACCCTGATCGTGGACCGCACCGCGCCGGATGCGAGCGGCTATGTCGAGGTCTATGCGCTGCCCAAGTCGCTCCGCTTCAAGCCGAAGGACGGTGAGGACTACGAGATCCGGTTCACCGGCCGTGCTTGGGCGACGCATCTCGGGTCCAAATCGGTGCGCGGTACGGAGGTGACATGCCTCGTCCGGAAGGACGTCTGATGCGCCCTCTGGCCGGGATCCTCGGCACCGCATGGCTGGCCTTCGCCGCCGGGTGCGGGACGGCCGAGGCCCGCGCGATCCGCTGCCTGTTCACCGAACCGTCGGCGATTCTGATCTGGCGCCCGGCGGCACGGTCCCTGACCATCGAGGACCCGGTCACGGACTATCCGAACGTCCGGCGCGAGACCGTCCGTCCGGTCACGGCGCGGCGGCTGGCGCGCGGGCGGATCGACCTGGTGGCGCCGGACGGGCGCGTGCTCCTGCAGCTGACGCGCGATGGGCGGGGTTCGGACGGCATGTCGGACCGGCGCTATCCCTACTCGGCCGGAAATCCGCGTGAGCAGAACCGCGACGGCGGCTGCTTTCCGGTCTCCTGACGGGTGCCTTTCGCGATCCTGCCGGCAATGTGATCGGCGCCGCAGCGGGGCGACTGCGCGCGTCGCGCCCAAAACCGGCAGGACGCGGCCTGCGTAGTGTTCCCATTAACAGTTAGTAACTTGCCGGCGCCCCGGCGCCGCCGCATGGTCGCGCCGAGCCGTCCGGCAAGGCGGCAACGGGTCGCCAAAGCTCATGAAGAAGTTTTTCGTCTTCCTCGTCCTGGTCGCGCTTGTCGGGGCGGGCGTCGTGGTCGCTGCGGAACGCGACCCCAAGGTCGCGGCCTGGATCAACCGCGCGGCCGTCTGGGCGGGCGCCAAGCCGCCCTTCGACGCCGCGAAGACCGGCGAGGCCGCCGGCGAGCGCTGGCGCACGGCGCCGGTCGAACGCGGCACGCTGCAGTCCGCCGTGCTGGCGACCGGCACGCTGCAGCCGGTGCAGACCGTGCAGGTCTCCTCCCAGGTCTCCGGCCAGATCGTGGAGCTGATCGCCGATTTCAATTCCAAGGTGAAGCCGAACGACGTGATCGCGCGGCTCGATCCGACCACCTTCCAGGGCAAGGTCGCCTCGGCGGAGGCCGATCTCGCCGTCGCGGAGGCGAGCATCCGTTCCAAGCAGGCGACGCTCGCCCGCGCGCGCTCGGAACTGGTCCGCATCGACGAGGCCGCGCGCGACAGCGACCGGGCGCTCGATCGCGCCCGCCAGCTGGTCAAGACCGGCGCGGTGACCGAGCGCTCGGTCGAGCAGGCCGAGGTCCTGAAGGCGCAGACCTACGCGCAGGTCGTCTCGTCCAAGGCCGACATCGCCCTGGCGGAGGCCGAGATTCGCGTCGCGGAGGCCAATGTCGAGCAGAAGCGCGCCGCGGTCCGCATCGCCCGCACCGATCTCGACCGTGCCACCATCCGATCGCCGATCGACGGCATCGTCATCGACCGGCAGGTCGAGCTCGGCCAGACCGTGGCGGCCAGCCTGTCGGCCCCGACGCTGTTCGTGATCGCGGCGGCGCTGGAGGAGATGCAGCTGGAGGCCTCGATCGACGAGGCCGATATCGGCCGCGTCCGCGAGGGCCAGCAGGTCGCCTTCACGGTCGACGCCTATCCGGGCCGCGGCTTCGAGGGGCGCGTCTCGCAGGTGCGCCGGGCCCCGAAATCGGTGCAGAACGTGGTCACCTACACGGCCGTCGTGACGGCGGACAATTCCTCCGGCGCCCTGTTCCCGGGCATGACCGCCAATGTCCGGCTGATCGTCGACACCCGCAAGGATGTGCTCCGGATCCCGCAGGCGGCCCTGCGTTTCCGTCCGGCGCAACCCGTCGCCGACGGTCAGGCCCAGGGCGGACAGGTCAAGCGCGCCCGCACCGTCAACGCCACCGCCGAGGAGGGGCGCCGCGCGCGCATCTATCTCCTCGGCGCCGACGGCGGCCTGAAACCGGTCGAGGTCCGGGTCGGCCTCGCCGCCGACACCATGGTGGAGGTCTCCGGCGACGGCGTGCAGGCGGGCGACCGGGTCGTCACCGGCCGCCTCGACGACGCTCCGGAACGGCGCCGCGCGCCGCTCGGCTTCTGACGGGAGGCCACCATGGAGGCGCAGCCGGTCATCGCGGTCGAGCACCTGACCAAGACCTATTCGGGCGGCGACGAGGTGGTCCACGCCCTCGACGACGTGAGCTTCACGGTGCCGCGCGGCAGCTTCGTGGCCGTGATGGGGCCGTCCGGCTCCGGCAAGTCGACGCTGATGAACCTGATCGGCTGCCTGGACCGGGCAACCTCGGGCCGGCTCCTGATCGACGGCGTCGATGTCGAGCAGATCGACAGCGACGGCCTCGCCGGCACGCGGCGCGACACGCTCGGCTTCGTCTTCCAGACCTTCAACCTTCTGCCCCGGCTGACCGCGCTCGACAATGTCGCCATGCCGCTCGCCTATGGCCGGATGCCGCGGCGCCGGCGCCGGCAGCGGGCGGCCGAACTGCTGGCCGCCGTCGGCCTGTCCGGCCGGGCCCGGCACATGCCGCCGCAACTGTCCGGCGGCCAGAAGCAGCGCGTCGCGATCGCCCGCGCGCTGGTCAACGACCCGGCCGTGGTGCTCGCCGACGAACCGACCGGCGCGCTCGACACCCGCACCGGCCGGGAGATCCTGGCCCTCCTGCAGGCGCTGAACCGCGACGGCCGCACCATCCTGATGGTCACCCATGACGAGGATGTCGCCCGCCATGCCGGCCGCATCCTGCGCTTTCGCGACGGGCGGCTGATCGCCGACGAGGTCGTCGCCGCGCCGCTCGATGCCCGCGCCGGCATCGAGCCGGCACCGGTACCCGTCAGCACGCCGGAGACGGCCGGCACGCCGGGGACGGCCGCAAAGCCGGTGCCCCAAGGCATCCCGGGAGCGGTCGCATGAGCTTCATCGAGGCGACCCGCATGGCGCTCGCCGCGCTGACGGCGAACTGGCTGCGCTCGGCGCTGACGATGCTCGGCATGGTGATCGGCGTCGCGGCGGTGATCGCCACCTTCGCGATCGGCGTCGGCGCGCAGGAGACCATCGGCCGGATCATGACCAGCCTGGGCTCGAACATCATCGTGGTCTGGCCGGGCAACAGCAATCTCGGCGGCGCGCGCGGCCCGTCCGGCTCGTCCGGCCGGCTCTCCGAGCGCGATGCCACCGCGCTGCGCGACGAGGTCTCCGAGGCCCTGGTGGTGGCGCCGAGCGTCGCCGGCAATGTCCAGGTCGTCTACGGCAATCTGAACTGGTCGACCCGGGTCAACGGCGTCGAGGACGATTTCTTCGTGGCCCGCGACTGGGAGATAGACACCGGACGCAGTTTCACCGAGGCCGAGGAACGGCGCGGCGCCAAGGTGGCGATCATCGGCCGGACCGTGGCCGAACAGCTGTTCGGCGAAGACGACCCGATCGGCAGCGTGATCCGCATCCAGAAGATGCCCGCCGAGGTCATCGGCGTGATGAAATCCAAGGGTCAGACCATGTTCGGCCAGGACCAGGACGACGTCATCTTCGTGCCGCTCGACACGGCCCGGCAGCGCCTGCTCGGCCGGTTCAAGTCCCGGCCCGACCAGATCGACTCCATCACGCTGAAGGCCAATTCGGCCGAGGCGCTCGACGAGGTCGAGAAGTCGGCCCGCGCGGTGCTGGACCGGCGCTTCGCCCAGCAGACCGCCGGGGATCTGTCGGAGGCCTACAACCTGCGCAACCTGACCCAGCTGGTCGAGGCGCAGACCTCCGCGGCCCGCACCCTGTCGCGGCTGCTCGGCGTGGTCGCCACCATCGCGCTGGTGGTCGGCGGCATCGGCATCATGAACATCATGCTGGTCTCGGTGACCGAACGGACGCGCGAGATCGGGCTGCGCATGGCCGTCGGCGCGCGCCGGCGCGACATCCGGCTCCAGTTCCTGATCGAGGCCATGGTGCTGGCCCTGGTCGGCGGCACCATCGGCATCCTGATCGGCGCGGCGACCTCGGTCACGCTCGCCCGAATGACCGGCTGGCCGCTGGTCATCGCCCCCGACGTGATCGGCCTGGCCTTCGCCTTCTCGGCCGGGGTCGGCGTCTTCTTCGGCTGGTATCCGGCCACCAAGGCGGCCCGGCTCGATCCGATCGAGGCGCTGCGCTACGAATAGCCGGCAGGGACAGCCCCGGCCGCCGGCCAAGGCGACCGGCCAGGGCGACCGGCCCGCGCGGCCGGCCAGGAAGCCGCCGTTGACGCCGTAACGCCCCCGTGGGAACACCCGTTTCCTACGGGGGGCGGCATGGCTTCGGTCTGGACTTGGTTGCAGCGGCTCGGCACAGGCCGGAAGCGTCCGGACGGCCTTTCGACGCTCTCGCTATCCGCTTTCCGTGCGGCCCGCACGCCCTCGGCAGACCGGCCGCCGACAAGTGAGCCGACCGTCGGGTTCGACTCCGAAACGCTCGTCTTCGATCTCTTTCGCGATACGGCAGCCAACCGCGTCGTCGCCCTCGGCCCGCGGATCGACACGATCGTGCCGGCGCTCGGACCGCTTCGGTTCCGCGCCGGTGGCGTGGAACTCGATGTCGAGGCCCGGCCGGCCCGGTCCGGCCTGCCGCTGATGCGCTGGATCGTCACTGGTCCGGACCTGGATCGGGCCGACCGGATCGAGGTGACGGCGCGCGGGCGGCGCGCCGAAGTCGCCATCCAGCCCTCCGGGGCCAGCCTGTTTTCCGGTCGCCGCGTCCTGTTCACGCTGTCTCAGGACAATCATCTGGCCTGGATCCGGGATTGGGTCGAATATCATGTCCGGACGGAGGGCATCGACGCGCTGCTCCTCTACGACAACGGCTCGAAGCGCTATGCGCCCGACGATGTCGCGGCCGCGGTGGCCGGGATCGACGGCCTGGCCCAGGTCACGGTCGTCTCCTGGCCGTTTCCCTACGGACTGAGCGGGCATAACGGCCAGGACCGCTTCTGCCAGGTCGGCGCCCTCGAACATGCCCGGCGGCGCTTTCTGCCCCTGGCCCGCGGCATTCTCAACCTCGACATCGACGAAGTGGCGGTCAACGGCGGCAGTCCGGTCCTCGAACGCCTGGAGGCGACGGCGTCGGCGGCCGCGGTCTTCAGCGGCTTCTGGGCCGAGGCTCCGGCCATCGCCACCCCGGCCGAGCGTGATCGCGTGCGGCATCGGGACTGCCTGCTCGGCCGGCTGGACCAGATCGAGCCATCCGGGCCGCGTACCGAGACGCCCTGTCGTCCGAAATGGGCGGCGATCCCGGCCCGCCTCGCCGACGATGCCGGCCTGGCCGTGCATGCGATTCTCGGTCCGGACCATCGCCCCGACCCCGATTCGGTCTGGCGCGTCGGCGAGGGCACGGTGCATTTCCGCCATCTCCGGCAGATCAATCTGGGCTGGAAGAGCGAGCGCTGGAAGAGCGATGCCTATGATCCGGGCCGGCATTATTTCGCCGCCGATCTGGCCGATCAGTTCGACCGGGTCTGGGGACCGGATGCGACCCGGGCGGCCCGGCGCCTGTGGCAGGAGCCGGCCGGCGCGCCGGTGCGCCGGATCATCGGGCCGTTCCGCCCGCGCTTCGACTTCGTGCTCCTCTGCCTGCAGCGCTCGGGCTCGCACATGCTCGGATCGGCGCTCGGGCACCATCCGCGGGTCGCCTTTCACGGCGAGTTCGAGCCGCTCCGCCGCCGCGGCCACTATGCGGCCCAGAGCGGCAAGCTGAACTTCGCCGCCGTGATGTACAATCAGGCGGAAACCGCGGCGTCGCTGGGGGTCGACCTTTCGAGCCTGCCGATCATCCACCTGGTCCGCGATCCGCGCGCGGTGGCGGTCAGCAACCTGCGCAGCGCCCTGTCGCGCCGGGAACTCGGCCGCGCCCACCGCGCCCATTTTCGCGACCCGGCCGCGATCCCCGCGCAGATGAACTATGTCCCTCCGGAAGATGCGATCCGGGACTGGATGGCGAAGCATGCGGACGATTTCGCCCGGCTGAGGCCGCTGATCGGCGACAATCCGCGCATCCTGACCGTCGACTATGGCGAATTGACCGGATCCGGCGACATTCGGGAGCTTCGGCCCGAGCCGGCCGAGCGGATCTGCCGCTTCCTCGGCATCGAGCCCGCGCCGCTGCCGGTGTCGATCGTCAAGTCCGGGGGGCCGGTTCCGGAAGCGGAGTGAGCGCCAGGCGCGCCATCAGCTCGCCGCCGGTCAGCGCGAAATCGCTGGCCAGCCAGAGCGTTTCGGCCTCGGCGAGAAGTTCGCCGATCCGCGGTCCCCTCTCGATGCCCGCCGCCATCAGGTCGCGTCCGCCGATCGGCAGGCGCGGTGCGCGCCAGCGCCAGGGCAGGGCGAGATGATGGGCGAAGGCATCGTCCGCCGCGATCCGCCCGCGCGCCGCCGCCAGCGCCAGCGCGTCGCGATGACCGACCTCGCCGGCCCGGTAGAGCAGCCGGCGCGCCGCCGCCTCGTCGAAATCCGTCCCGATGGCGCGCGCCATGGCGACGGCGAGCGCCATCCGGTCGCGCGCCGCGCCGGGCAGGCGGAGACGCTCGACCAGCCGCGGCGCATCGGCCTCGGTCCAGACGGCCAGCGCGGCCAGGAACAGCGGCCAGTCGGCCTTGCCGCCGGGCGCCACGACGGCGTCGCGGGCGACGGCGTGCAGCCGCGCGAAGCCGGCGAGATCGGCGGCCCCGCCGAGCACCCGTTGCAACAGGCCGCAATCGCTCATGATCGTCGCCGTCGCCGGTGCGCCGGACGCGACGACCAGCTTGGCGGTCTCCTGCCCGATCCGCTCGGCGGAGAGCCGATCGAGCCCGTCGCGTGCCCGGATGCAGGCCGCCAGGCCGGCGCCGTCGGGCGCGCCGTGCCCATAGGCGGCATGGAAGCGGAAGAAGCGCAGGATGCGCAGATAGTCCTCGCGGATGCGGTCCTCGGGCCGGCCGATGAAGCGGACCCGGCGGGCGATGCAGTCCTCGATCCCGCCGACGAGATCGCGCACGCGGCCGTCCGGCGTCGCATAGAGGGCATTCATGGTGAAGTCGCGCCGCTGCGCATCGGCGTTCCAGTCGCGGCCGAAGCGCACGGTCGCGTGGCGGCCGTGGGTCTCGATATCCTCGCGCAGCGTGGTGACCTCGAACGGATGGCCGTCGACCACCACCGTGACGGTGCCGTGGTCGATGCCGGTCGGCACCGGCTTCAGCCCGGCGCGTTCGGCGCGCGCCATGACGGTCGGCGGGGCGGCGGTCGTGGCGATGTCGACATCGTTGACCGGCAGGCCCATCAGGGTGTTGCGGACCGCGCCGCCGACCGCCAGGGCCTCGTCGCCGTCGCGTGCGATCACCCGGAACAGGCGCTGCAGGCGCGGATCGACGAGCCACCCGGCTCCGGCGATCGAGGCGGTCACTTCGTGTCGAACCGGCCCGGCACCAGTTTCCCGTTTTCCATGTGGGTCGGAATGTAGCGGCCATTGAGACCGGCATGGCCGCTGTCGTCGAGCACGGCCAAGCCCGCGAGGCCGATCGCCACCAGGACCAGGCCGGACAGGACGAGCCAGACGATGGGCGCTGCGGCCAGGATTCCGACCTCGCCGATCTGTCCGCGCGCCTTGGCGTAGGCGGCCCAGATCACGAAGGGTGTCAGGAACAGGCTCAGTTCAATCAGCACCTGGCGCAGCATCAGACGTATAGCCTCTCGTATATTCGGCGCAGGATGCCGGCCGTCACACCCCATATATAGTGATCGCCATAGGGCATTTCATAGAAATATCGCCGGCCCGAGGGGGCTTCGCGAAAATTGATGCGGTGGTTGTCCGGGTTCATCAGGAAGCCGAGCGGCACCTCGAAGACATCGGCGACCTCGTTCGGGTTGGGCGTGGCCCGGTAGCCGGGGCGGATCATGGCCAGGACCGGCAGGATGCGGAAGCCCGAGCGCGTGTGGTAGGGCGCCGCGTAGCCGATCATCTCGACGAGGCCGCGATCGAGCCCGATCTCCTCCTCGGCCTCGCGCAGCGCGGCCTCCGCCGGCGAAGCGTCGGTCGGATCGATCTTGCCGCCCGGAAAGGCGATCTGCCCGGCATGAGAGGAGAGATGGTCGGTGCGGCGGGTCAGGATCACGCTCGCCTCCGGCTCGCGGGCGACGATCGGCACCAGCACCGCCGCATCGCGCAGCCGGGGCTGCGGCTCGAAGATCCGCCCGTCCGGGTTCAGCCAGTCGTCGCCGGTCGGCTCGCCGGCATAGACCGCGTCGGGGTCGAGCGTCAGACGCGGCGTCGCGACGGCGCGGAAGCGCTGCGGGGCGAACGGCGAGGCGGCGACGGCGGACGCGTCGAGCGGATCGGAAGCAAGGTGGAGGGGCAAGGGCGGCGTCCGGATCGGCCGAGGCTCATCGCCTGGGCGTTCGTTCATTCGAGGCTCGTCGCCTCGGCGGCAGGGAGAATGGGGAAGAATCGGCCGGCCGACCAGACCCCGAACCAGGGCGCACCGTCGACCGGGGCCTCGGTGCCGGCGGCGACCAGCTCATACATCACCGCGCGGGCGAGCCGCGCCTCCAGGCGGCCGCGGACGTGAAGATAGGGCCGGAGGCCCTGATTGTCGGCGTCGATTTCGAAGCGCAGCGGATGCTCCGGCCCGGCTTCGACGACGTCGCCGACATTGGTGCGGAAGACGAGCTTCTGCGCCGCTTCCGCGCCCACGGCCTGCATCTCGACGGCCAGGAAGGGGGCGTCGTCGACGCGGATGCCGCATTTCTCGACCGGGGTGACCAGATAGGTGCGGCCGTCCTCGTCGCGCCGCAGCACCGAGGCGAACAGGCGCACCAGCGCTTCCCGGCCGATCGGGGTGCCCATGTAGAACCAGGTGCCGTCGGCGGCGATGCGCATGTCGATGTCGCCGCAGAAGGGCGGATTCCAGCGCTCGACCGGCGGCGTGCCGCGGATCTGCCCGGCGCGGGCGATCAGCGCCTCCAGCCCTCCCATCACTTTGCCGTTATCCATCCGCCTGCGTTCCCTGGAACCGCGCCCCGCATCGACCCGGCCGTCCCAGGCAGTTGGGGCTTTGGCCTTGATTTGTCCACCGTTGATCCATGTGATCCCATCAGGAATAGGTCGTCCGGCTTCGGCTGCGGCAGGATGCCTGCGACGAAGGAGACCGGCCGGTGCGGAATATCCGGGTGCGCAACACCGGGCTTCCTGCCAAGATCGGTTCCGGCAGGCGGACTCGGGGTATCGGCGATCCCGGCGTGACAAGAGAGGTTCCGGCCGCATGAGTGCGATGAACGAGATGGTCAAGGTCGACGACAAGGCGATCATCGCCGAGGCGGAAGGTGCGGTCGAGACGCTCGCTCGGGTCAAGGCCGGCGTCGGCGAGGTGATCTTCGGCCAGGAGAGCGTCGTCGAGCGCTCGCTGGTGACGATCCTGTCCGGCGGCCACGGCCTGCTGGTCGGCGTGCCCGGGCTCGCCAAGACCAAGCTCGTCGAGACCCTCGGCACCGTGCTCGGGCTCGATGCCCGCCGCATCCAGTTCACACCCGACCTGATGCCGTCCGACATCGTCGGCTCCGAAGTGCTCGACCAGGCCGGCGACGGCTCGCGCTCGTTCCGCTTCATCCGCGGTCCGGTCTTCGCCCAGCTGCTGATGGCCGACGAGATCAACCGCGCCAGCCCGCGCACGCAGTCGGCGCTCCTGCAGGCGATGCAGGAATACCACGTCACCGTCGCCGGCCAGCGCCACGACCTGCCGCGCCCGTTCCACGTGCTGGCGACGCAGAACCCGCTCGAGCAGGAGGGCACCTATCCGCTGCCCGAAGCCCAGCTCGACCGCTTCCTGATGCAGATCGACGTGCACTATCCCGACCTCGCCTCCGAGCGCCGCATCCTCCTGGAGACGACCGGCGCCGGCGAGGCCCGTGCGGCCGCGGTGCTGTCCGCGGAGCGGCTGGCTGCCATGCAGGCGCTGGTCCGGCGCATGCCGGTCGGCGAGACGGTGGTCGAGGGCATCCTCGAACTGGTCCGCTCCTGCCGGCCGATGGAGGAGACCGACGACATCACCCGCCACATCGCCTGGGGTCCCGGCCCGCGCGCCAGTCAGGCGCTGATGCTGACCGTGCGCGCCCGCGCGCTGCTCGACGGCCGGCTGGCGCCCTCGCTGGACGACGTCCAGGCGCTGGCCGAGCCGGTGCTGCAGCACCGCATGGCGCTGACCTTCGCGGCGCGGGCGGACGGCATGACCATCGCCCAATTGATCGGCAAGGCGAGGGCTCGGATCGGTTGAGCGACAGGATGAAGGGAGCCGGAGTGGCGGACAGGAACGGTCTCGGACTGGTCAAGACGGCGAAGAGCCTGTCCGCGGCCCTGCCGGATCTGCTCGTCGAGGCCCGTCGCGTCGCCGCCACCGTGGCGGCCGGCTGGCATGGCCGCCGGCAGGCCGGACCGGGCGAGACCTTCTGGCAGTTCCGGCCCTTCACGGCCGGCGAATCGGTCGGCCGGATCGACTGGCGGCGCTCCGCGCGCGACGATCATCTCTATGTCCGCGAGCGCGAATGGGAGAGCGCCCATACGGTCTGGCTGTGGCCGGATCTGTCGCCCTCGATGGACTTCCAGTCCCGCCTCGCCCCCGTGACCAAGCGCGACCGGGCGGTCGTGCTGCTGCTCGCCGTCGCCGATCTGCTCGCCCGCGGCGGCGAGCGCGTCGGCGTACCCGGCCTGCTGCGCCCGACGCCGCACCGGGCCGCCGCCGAGCGCGCCGCGGCGGCGCTGACCCATCTGACCGGCCGCGAGGCCTTCCCGGACAGCCATCCGATCCGCCGCTTCTCCGATCTCGTGCTGGTCGGCGACTTCCTCGATCCGATCGAGACCACCGCGGCGGTCTTGACCCGGATCGCAGGATCGGGCGCGCGCGGCCATCTGGTGCAGGTGATGGACCCGGTCGAGGAGACCTTCCCGTTCGCCGGCCGGACCGAGTTCCGCGATCCGGAGACCGGCGCGCGCATCGTCGCCGGCCGGGCCGAGGACTGGCAGGCCGCCTATCGCGACCGGCTGGCCGCGCATCGCGACCAACTGCGCCGCCTCGCCGCGCGGCTCGGCTGGACCTACCTGATCCACCACACCGACCGTTCGGCCGCCGAACCGCTGCTGGCGCTGCACGGCCGCCTGTCGGCCTCGGCGCGCGGCGCCGGCAACGTCAAGGCGGGCGGCTCCGTCTCGACCCTGGAGGTCGCATCGTGATGGGCCTCCTGCCGCTCGGCTTCACCGCCCCCCTGATGCTCGGCGCGCTTGTCCTGCTGCCGGCGATCTGGTGGCTGTTGCGCCTGACCCCGCCGCGTCCGCAGGAGATCGCCTTCCCGCCGACCCGGCTTCTGTTCGACATCGTCAAGCGCGAGGAGACCCCGAACCGGAGCCCCTGGTGGCTGACGCTGCTGCGGCTGCTCCTTGCCGCCCTGGTGATCATGGCGCTGGCCGGCCCGGTCTGGCGACCGCTCGCCCGCAGCGACGGCGGCAGCGGGCCGCTCTGGCTGGTCGTCGACAACGGCTGGGGCTCCGCCGACCGCTGGGGATCGATCCGGTCGGTCGCCGAACGGCTGATCGCCCAGGCCTCGGATGCCGGCCGTCCCGTCGCCCTGATCGCGACCGCCGAGGGCACCAGCCAGCCGCTCGACCCGGGCGCCGTCGGCGAGGCGCGCAACCGTCTCGCCGCCCTGGAACCGCGGCCATGGCAGCCCGATCGCGCCGCCCTGCTGCCGTCCCTGCGCAAGAGCGCCGAGAAGACCGCACCGGGCTCGGTGATCTGGCTCTCCGACGGCCTCGACCACCAGTCCGGCACGCGCTTCGCCGCCGACCTGCAGGGCTTCGCGGGCGCGACGCCGATCACCGTCTATGCCGGCGGCACCTTGCTGCCGCTCGCGCTCGGCGAGACCGAGAACCAGCTGAAGGCCCTGACCGCGACGCTGCTGCGCGCCGACACGGCGGGCCCGCGCGGCGGCCTCGTCCGCGCGCTCGATCCGAAGGGCCGCGTCGTCGCCGAAGTCCCGTTCGGCTTCGCGGCCGGGCAGGCGTCGACGACGGCGAGCTTCGACCTGCCGATCGAGCTCAGGAACGACATCGCCCGGGTCGAGATCGAGGGCGCCGGCCATGCCGCGGCCGTGCAACTGCTCGACGAGCGCTGGCGCCGGCGCGCGGTCGGCCTGCTGTCGGGCTCGAGCGCCGACACGGCCCAGCCGCTGCTCTCCCCCGTGCATTATCTGACCCGTGCCTTGGCGCCCTTCGCCGAGGTGCGCGAGCCGCGCGCGACCGATACCGCCCAGGCGATCCGCGATCTCGTGCGGCAGAACGTGTCGGTGATCATGACCGCCGACATCGGCACCATCGTCGGCGATGCCGAGAAGGTGACCGAGGACTGGGTCGCCAATGGCGGCGTGCTGGTCCGCTTCGCCGGTCCCCGGCTCGCGGCCGTCAAGGGCGGCGACCGGCTGGTGCCGGTGGCGCTGCGCCAGGGCGGGCGGACGCTCGGCGGCGCCCTGTCGTGGTCGCAGCCGCAGGCGCTCGGCAGCTTCAGCCAGACCGGCCCCTTCGCGGGTCTCGACGTGCCGCGCGACGTGACCGTGACCCGGCAGGTGCTGGCCGAACCGCATCCCGATCTCGCCCAGAAGACCTGGGCCAGCCTGACCGACGGCACGCCGCTGGTCACCGCGACGCGGCTCGGCAAGGGCTGGCTGATCCTGTTCCACGTCACCGCCGATACCGGCTGGTCGAACCTGCCGCTGTCCGGCAGCTTCATCGAGATGCTGCGCCGGGTCGTCGCCTATTCGTCCGCCAGCACCGGCAAGACCGAGGCCGGCGGCGCCGGAACCGGCCAGGAGGCCGCCGAGGCCGGCAACCGCGCCGCCGCGGGCCCGGTCCTGCTGGCCCCGCTGCGCCTGCTCGACGGCTATGGGCGCCCGGTGCTGCCCGGCGCCGACGCCAAGCCGATCCCGGAAGGCCGGCGCGACCTGGAGGTCGGACGCGAACACCCGCCGGGGCTCTACGGAACCGAGGAGGCCTTCGTGGCACTGAATCTGATGCGGGCGGGCGACAGGATCGCCGCGCTCGATCTCTCGGCCGTCCCCGCCGCCCGGGTCGAGGCCTATGCGGCCGGCGGCCCGCGCGACCTGAAGCCCTTCGCCTTCGCGGCCGCGCTCCTGCTGCTCCTTCTGGACGGCGTCGCGGTGCTGTATCTCGCCGGCCGCCTCCTGCGCCGGCCCGCGGTTTCGGCCGCCATGCTGGTCCTTGCGGCCCTGACCGCGCTGGCGCCGCTTTCGGGCCACGCGGTCGCGGCCGACGCGGCACGCGAGAAGTTCGAGCGCGATGCCGCCCTGGGCACGCGGCTCGCCTATGTGGTCACCGGCAATGCCGAGATCGACGAGGTCTCGCGCCGCGGACTGGAAGGCCTGTCGCGGGTGCTCGCCGACCGCACCGCCCTGGAGCCGGCCATGCCGGTCGGGGTCGACCTGACCCGCGACGAACTGGCCTTCTTCCCGCTGCTCTATTGGCCGGTCGATGCCGGCGCCGCGCGCCCGGACCCCAAGGTGATCACCCGGGTCGATGCCTTCATGAAGAATGGCGGCACCATCCTGTTCGACACCCGCGACACGCTCAATGCCGGCGTCCTGCGCGGCACCGGGCGGACCTCGCCGGCCAACGAGGCGCTGCGGCGCATCCTGACCGGTCTGGACATCCCGGATCTGGAGCCTGTCCCGACCGATCACGTCCTGACCAAATCCTTCTATCTGCTGCAGGATTTCCCCGGCCGCTTCGACGGCGGCTCGCTCTGGGTGGAGGCGACGCCGCCGCAGGATCCCGCGCAGGCGGCCGAGCGGCCGGTGCGGCCGGGCGACGGCGTCTCGCCGATCATGATCACCGGCAACGATTTCGCCGGCGCCTGGGCGCTGAGCGACGGCGGCGACTTCTTCCTGCCGACCGTGCCGAACGATCCGCGCCAGCGGGAGATCGCCTTCCGGGTCGGGGTCAATATCGTCATGTACACGCTGACCGGGAACTACAAGGCCGACCAGGTCCATATCCCGGCCCTTCTGGAAAGGCTCGGCCAGTGACCCTGCCCACGGTCGTGCCCCATCCGTCCGGTCCGCCGCGGGAGGACCGTGCCCGATGAGCTGGTCCTTCGATGCCGCGCCGCTGATGCCGCTCTGGCTGATCGCGCTCTTCGGGCTCGGCGCCGGTGCGCTCGCGCTGGTCTCGATCCTGGCCGGCCTGCGCGGCGGCTGGCTGCGCGTCGGCGCGGTCGCGGCGCTGGTGCTCGCCCTGATCAATCCGGTCTTCCAGCGCGAGGATCGCGAGGCGCTGCCGAGCGTGGTCGCGCTGGTGGTCGACAAGAGCCAGAGCCAGGCGCTCGGCACGCGCACCCGCGAGACCGAGCAGGCGCGCGCGACGCTGGCCCGCCAGATCGGCGCGCTCAAGGGCTTCGAGCTGCGCGAGGTCGAGGTCGGCACCGATCGCGACGGCGCCGGCGCCGACGGCACGCGGCTGTTCCAGGCGCTCGGCCAGGCCTTCTCGGACGTGCCGCCCGAGCGGATCGGCGGCGTCGTCATGCTGACCGACGGCCAGATCCACGACGTGCCCAAGGACAAGGCCGCGCTCGGCTTCGACGCGCCGCTGCATGTGCTGCTGTCGGGCCGCGAGCGCGAGATCGACCGCCGCGTGGTCGTCACCACCGCGCCGCGCTTCGGCCTGGTCGGCGCCGAGCAGAAGATCGCCTACCGGGTGATCGATTCCGGTGCGGTGCCGCCGGGTGGGCGGGTCAAGGTCACGATCCGGCGCGACGGCGAGACCGTCACGGTCCAGCAGGTGACGCCCGGCCAGGTCGCCAACGCCACCGTCAAGATCACCCATGCCGGCGACAACATCGTCGAGATCGAGGCCGAGGCCATCGCCGACGAACTGACCACGGTCAACAACCGGGCGGTCAGCACCATCGAGGGCATCCGCGAAAACCTGCGCGTGCTGCTGGTCTCCGGCGAGCCGCATGCCGGCGAACGGACCTGGCGCAACCTGCTCAAGTCGGATGCCTCGGTCGATCTCGTCCATTTCACCATCCTGCGGCCCCCGGAGAAGCAGGACGGCACGCCGATCCATGAGCTGTCGCTGATCGCCTTCCCGACGCGCGAGCTGTTCCAGGAGAAGATCAAGGATTTCGACCTGATCATCTTCGATCGCTACCAGCGCCGCGGCATCCTGCCGTCGATCTATTTCGACAATATCGCGCGATACGTGCGCGAAGGCGGCGCCGTGCTGGTCGCCTCCGGCCCCGATCCGGCCGGCGCCGGCAGCCTGTTCCGCACGCCGCTGGCCAGCGTGCTGCCGGCCGAGCCGAACGGCGTGGTGCGCGAGGAGCCCTTCTTTCCGAAGGTCAGCACGGTCGGCCAGCGCCATCCGGTCACCCGGGCGCTGCCCGGCGGTGCCTCCGACCCGCCGCAGTGGAGCCGCTGGTTCCGCCTGATCGAGGCGACGCCGTCGAGCGGCACGGCGGTGATGACCGGCATCAACGACAAGCCGGCCCTGATCCTGTCGCGTGAAGGCGCCGGACGGGTCGGGCTGCTGCTGTCCGACCATGTCTGGCTCTGGGCGCGCGGCTACGAGGGTGGCGGGCCGCATGGCCAGCTGCTGCGGCGGCTCGCCCATTGGCTGATGAAGGAGCCGGATCTCGAGGAGGAGGCCCTGCGGCTGGTGCAGCGCGGCCGCGACCTGGTCGTCGAGCGCCAGACGCTCGGCGCCGAGGTCAAGCCGGTGACCATCACCAAGCCGACCGGCGAGACGCTGACGGCGAAGCTGGAGCAGTCCGAGCCGGGCCTCTGGCGCACCCAGACGCCGGCGCGCGAACTCGGCCTGTGGCGCGTCACCGACGGGGAGCGCACCGCGCTCGCCCATATCGGCCCGCCCAATCCGCGCGAATTCACCGACGTGCTGTCGAGTGCCCGCCCGACCGAGGCGCTGGCCCAGTCGACCGGCGGCGGCGTGCGCCGGCTGGTTCAGTCCGGCGATCAGGTGACCACGCCGCGCGTGCTGCCGCTGCGCGCCGGCGTCACCCTGTCGGGCAGCGACTGGATCGGCCTGAAGCAGACCAATGCCAGCGTCCTCAAGGGTGTCGACCGCTACGGCTTCTTCACCGGCCTGCTCGGCCTCGCCCTGCTGCTCGGCGCGGTCTCGCTATTGTGGTGGCGCGAAGGGCGGTAGCCCATCCGGGTGGTACGCCGGCGGTCCGGCCCCCTCGCTCGCGCTCGGGTGCGTTCGGGATTTCGATCGCGGTGCGATCGATCGGCGCGCGATGCGCACCGACCATCCCTCGTCCGGCCCCCTCGCTCGCGCTCGGGTGCGTTCGGGATTTCGATCGCGGTGCGATCGATCGGCGCGCGATGCGCACCGACCATCCCTCGTCCGGCCCCCTCGCTCGCGCTCGGGTGCGTTCGGGATTTCGATCGCGGTGCGATCGATCGGCGCGCGATGCGCACCGACCATCCCTCACCCCCAGCGCCAGTTCTTGGCGGGGCCTTGGGCCTGGGCGTGAGCACCGGGGGTCAATTCGGCGATGAGGACGCGCCGGGTGTCGACCGGACCCGGCAGTTGCACCCGCTCCGGAGGCACGTGGCGGAAGCCCAGCGGCCCGTAATAGGGCTCGTCGCCGACCAGAAGGACCATGCGGTGGCCGAGCCGGGCCGCGGCCTCCAGCGAGGTCCGGACGAGGGCGCGACCGATCCCGCGGTTGCCGAAATCCGGATGGACGGCCAGCGGGCCGAGCAGGAGCGCCGGATCCGCGCCGATCCGGATCGGCGTCAGCCGCACGGACCCCGCGACCCGGCTGCCGACCAGCGCGACCAGCGAGAGATCCGGGTCGGCCGGGACGCCTTCGCGCAGCCGGAAGGCCGTCTTGGCGAAACGGCCGGGACCGAAACCGATCTCGTGCAGATCCTCGATCGCGGCGTCGTCTTCGGGCAGTTCGGGGCGAATCAAATAGAGGGGCGCGTGCATCAGCATGGGTCCGGTATCGTCGTCAGTCAGGCGGGCATTTGTGCCCGCGCTCGAACCGGAACCCCTGGACCGCACTGCTGCCGATGGCGGAGGCGTCGGGATCAGGACTTGGCGCGCGGGCCGGCGGCGTGGATCGCTCCACGTCGTTCGCCTCGTCGTCGCTGCGCCATGCCGAACCGCACGATCCGCTCCCGTTGACCCAATGTTGGGTTAACCCAATGTCGGGTTGCCCCGATGTCGGGTTGACCCAATATCGGGTCCACAATGACTGCCGGCCGGAGATCGGCTGTTCCGAACCCGCCGCGCAGAGGGTTTGTCGCTAGCATGAGCGGCACGGTGGTTCAAGGGCACCGAGCGGCTCGATGGCGCAATGCTGCCTACCAGATGTCGGCGCGCGGGGCGCCCTCGACCACCTCGGCGATGCGCCGCCGGGTGGCCCCGGTCGTCTCCTCCGGCAGGGCGTCGAGCGGAAAGAAGCCGACTTCGCGGATTTCCGCATTGGGCACGAAGGGCGACGGGCTCATCGTGAAGGCTTCGACCACGAACAGCGCGACGTGATCGCGCCGCGACGTGCGGCTGTTCAGATAGAGGCCGAAGATGCGGCTTTCCTCGACCCGGAGGCCGCCTTCCTCCTCCAACTCCCGCACCAGGGCGCGGCCGGCGCTCTCGCCCGGGTCGACGCCGCCGCCCGGCAGGTACCAGCCGGGCAGATATCCGTGCCGGACCAGGAAGATGCGGCGCTGCCCGTCGACCACGAAGCCGCGCACGCCGAGCGTCACCGGACGGGTGACGAGACCCGACCAGGTCACGGTGCGCCGCACGATCGGCTTCAGGCGATTGAGCACGCTCGGTGGTCTCCTGTCGGCCGACAATCTAGCCGAAACCGGTTCATGAAGTCTTCTTCAGCCGAGGCACCCGCCTGCTTCCACAAAGGAAGCCGTCTGCGGTGCCGTCCCGCTGCCCGCCATGTGGCGTCTGCATGGCGGCATTGCCAGACGGAGGGCTGCCGTTTTGCTGTGCTTTTGCCTATTTGATGACGTGTGCAATGCACAATGGATGGCCGCCGCGGGCGGTCACGAGACGGCAGTCCGCCCCCTGCGGGCAGCGACGCCGTCCGCTTTGAGGACCTGTCATGTTCGCCGTTCTGCGCCGGATGTTCCGGATCGAAAGCTTTTCCTGGGCGCCTGCGGTCGATTGGACCAATCCGCGCGTCGTCGCGACGCTGCGCACCTTCCCGAACACCTGAGCCTGACCGGACACCCGAGCCGGATCGCGTCCGGTCGGGTGCGGCCATCGCGCCGGCGGTCGCCTCCGATCGTCGGAACCTCCCGGGCGGCATGAAGTTGGCTAGCGGAGCCGTCGCCGGGTCCTGTCCGGCGCTGGCCGCTTTTTGCATGTCTGGCGTTTCCTCGGACGCCGGCATGGGCTAAAGCGGTCGCGCCGCCGACGGGAGACCGACCGGCGGTCCGGCCGTTTCGCGGACCGGGTTTCCGACCAGCCCCGCGCGAGGCTCATGTATTCTTTCGCCCATCTGTCCGATCCCCATCTCGGCCCGCTGCCCGACGTCCGCCTGCGCGAACTGATGTCCAAGCGGGTGCTCGGCTATCTCAACTGGCGGCTCAACCGCGGGCGCGGCGCCATGCGGCCGACCGTGCTCGACGACCTGGTCGCCGACATGCGCGCCCATGCGCCCGGGCATGTCTGCGTGACCGGCGATCTCGTCAACATCGCGCTCGACGCCGAGGTCCATTCGGCGCGCGCCTGGCTGATGTCGCTCGGCGCCGCCGCCGACGTGTCCGTGGTGCCGGGCAACCACGACGCCTATGTGCGCACCGCCCTGAAGCAGGCGACCGAGGTCTGGGGGCCGTTCCTGACCGGCGACGGCAGCGAGCATGTCCGCTTTCCCTATCTGCGCCGCCGCGGTCCGGTCGCCTTCGTCGGCGTCTCCTCGGCCAAGGCGACCGGCCCGTTCATGGCCACCGGCACCTTCGACGTGAGCCAGGGCATGCGGCTGGCCGAACTCCTGGAGACGCTCGGCCGCGAGGGATTGTTCCGCTGCGTGATGATCCATCATCCGCCGATCCGCGGCGCGGCGCCCTGGGCGGCCCGGCTGATCGGCGCCGAGCGGTTCCGCCGGATCGTGCGCGAGGCCGGCGCCGAACTGGTCCTGCACGGCCATACCCACAAGGGCACCGTCGGCTTCATCGACGGGCCGACCGGCAGCGTACCGGTCGTCGGCGTGCCGTCGGCCTCGGCCTCGCCGCGGGCCGACCGGCGCGGTGCCGGCTGGAACCATTTCACCGTCGAGGGCGGGCCGGGCGACTGGACGCTGACCCATGTCGAGCGCGGCTTCGCGCCGGGGGCGAGCCAGGCCGGCGAGATCGCGCGCCGGACCCTCAGGCCCGGGACCTGACGGCCGGGCGGCCGGGGCCCGATCTGGCCTGGCCCGAACTGGCCGGCCTGATTCCTGGCCGATGCTCAGCCCGAACGCAGGATCGCGAAGGCGAGCAGGGCCGCGATGCCGAGGGCGAGGCCGGCCGCGAAGGCTGCGAGCGTCGACAGGCGGCCGGGCAGGGGCCCCGGCGCTGCGGGCGGCGTCGCCTCGGAAGAGGTCGGGACGGCCGGAGCGCCGTGCCCAGTGCCCGGCTCCCCAGTGCCCAGCTCCCCAGTGCCCTGACCCCCGGTACCACGTCCCCCGGTACTCCGTCGCGCCAGCAGCCAATCGGCCTCGAAAACCTGCTCGCGCTCGATCAGCCGCTCGGCGATGTAGTCGGTGACCGCATCGGCCATCTGGTCGAGCGCGGCGGTCTCGCGCAGCACCACGCGGCCGAGCCGGGTATCCTTCACGAAACGGTAGGTGCGCCGGTCGCGCGCCAGCGCGACATGGCTGGTCATGTCGATCCACAAGCGCGGCGGGTCGGTCGGCGGGATCGCCAGGGTGAAGAATTCCACCTCCGGCGGAACGTCCCGGGCCACGTCGGCCAGGGCCTCGGCCAGCAGGTGCAGACGGGCGCGCTCGGTGGCGGCGAGGTCGGCGAGGCTGTCGGCCTTCGCGGTGGCAACCTCGCGGACGCGCCGGATCGCCTCCTGCAGGCTGCGGACGGTCCCGGCCGGGCGACCGGACGGATCGGCATCGACCATCTCGAACGGCTCCAAGCGTTCCGGCATGGCCGCAACCCGTTGACCGGGCTTGCGGCGGTGGACGCCGATATCCTACCAGCAAGCCGGCCCGGTGCCATCCGCACAGGGCAGGAAACGGGAGACATAGGGACCATGGCGGAAAAGCTGAGCGGAATCGATCGGGTCCGCCTTGCCGCGACCGAACTCGGTCTGGCGGTCGAGATCGTCGAGATGCCGGGCTCGACCCGCACGGCCGAGGATGCCGCGGCGGCCTGCGGCTGTGCCGTCGGCCAGATCGTCAAGTCGCTGGTCTTCGTCGGCGCCGAGACGCGTCGTCCGCTGCTGCTGCTCGTCTCGGGCGCCAACCGGGTCGACGAGACCGGCGTCCGGGCGGCGATCGGCGAGGCGCTGGAGCGCCCGGATGCCACCTATGTCCGCACCACCACCGGCTTCGCGATCGGCGGCGTCGCCCCGATCGGCCACGAGACGCCGATGGTGACCTATCTCGACCGCGACCTGCTCGCCTTCGAGACCGTGTGGGCCGCCGCCGGCAGTCCGAAGGCGGTGTTCGCAGTTGCGCCCGCCCAGTTGGCGGCGGCGACCGGCGCGACCGTCATCGCGGTTACCGGCTGAACGGCGCCCGGGCGGGGAGCGGGCAGCAGCCTGTCCGTCGAGGGGCTACCGCAGTGCCGCGTTGATCAGGTTGGCGAGGCGCGCGCCGGCCACGGCCGCCTGTTGGCGGGCGACCGAGCGGGCTGCGGTCTCGTAGGCGCGGTCGAGGCGGATCGGGCCCTCACCGGAGCGGACCGGCTCGGCATAGGCGTAGCGGCGGGCGAGCGCGGCGCTCTCGGCGAACCAGGCGTCCGGGTCGGCGATGGCGGCGCGTGCCCGGTCGGCTCCCGGCAGCACGCTGGCCGACGGGCGCACGCGCTTCGGGTCGGTGCCGGCCGGGTCGCGGCCGAGCGCATCCTTGACGGCCTGGCGCGGCGTCGAGCCGGTGCCGAGCAGGCGGTCCCAATAGGCATGCAGCGGGATGATCTCGCCGGTCGCCGGCTGAACGTCGACGAAATTGCCCCCGGCATCGCCGCCCGGCCGCAGGACCGAACTGCGCGCGACCGCATGCAGTGGCTGGTGGGCATCGGCGACCAGATGGATCAGCCAGACCAGATCGTAGGAGCGGACGTCGTCCGTCGCGCCCGAGCCCGGCGCCAGGGCGGCGGAGAGCAGCTTGATCTGCGAGGCCGCGTCGACCGGATCGGCATGCACGGCCGGCGTGCCGTCCTCGCTGAAGCCGATATCCTTGAAATGCCAGTAGGCGTGCGGGAGCTTGTCGCCCCAGCCGATATTGCGGCCGGCCTCCGGCCCGTCGACCTTGTCGTCGCGGGCGTCGTAGCCGGGCGTGTCCTTGATCTCGTCGGCCCAGACCGAGGCGCGGATGAAGGCATATTGCCGGCCGGTGGCCTCGTCGGGCGCGCCCGCCGACCAGAGCCGGTACTGCTCGGCATTGACCCGCAGCAGCGCGTCGACCTTCGCCCGAACCGGCTCGTCGAGCCGCTCCCAGGCCAGCGCCGCGATCTGCATGTGACCGGCATCCCACCAGGCGGGAGCCGATGTCGCCGAGGCCGCAGCCAGGCCGAGCGCGAGGAAGAGGGCGGCGGGTCTCATGGCGGGCTCCGGCTGCACGGTCCCCGATCGGCCGGGGACCGCGACGATCCTCGCATGTCGGCCCGGCCCGAACAACGACCGCCCCGGTCCGGGCGGCGGAAGGTCGGGCCGCGTCTCGCGGAGCGCGCGGGCCGGCGCGGCCTCAGTCGTCGTCGTCTTCGATCTCGTCGTCCGCGTCCTCGATCTCGTCATCCGACTCGATCAGAGCGAGCGCGATCGGCGGGACCGTGCCGGTGCGGAGCGTCTGGTCCTGCTCGGAAAACCACAGGCAGGTGATCGCGGTGGGGGTCACCTCGGTCACCGTCATGGCCGGGCCGCCTGAGCGCAGGGAGACGACATCGCCGGGGGAAAACAGGGTGTCGGACATGGAAAGCCTCCATCGAAGGAAGGCGTCAGCCTAGCTGATTCCCGTTGCGCCAGAAGCGGCTGCGGGTTTTCCCGCATGGTCTCACGGCCATTTCACCACGGGCGGCATCGAGGAGAGGATCGAATCGACATTGCCGCCGGTCTTCAGGCCGAAGATCGTGCCGCGGTCGTAGAGCAGGTTGAACTCGACGTAGCGGCCGCGCCGGACGAGCTGCTCCTCGCGGTCGGCCTCGGTCCAGGGCGTGCCCATGTTGCGCCGGACCAGCTCCGGATAGATGCCCAGGAAGGCTTCGCCGACCGCCTGCGTGAAGGCGAGATCCTGCGCGAAGCCGTTGCCGTCGAGATAGTCGTAGAAGATGCCGCCGATGCCGCGCATCTCGTTGCGGTGCTTCAGGAAGAAGTACTCGTCGCACCAGGCCTTGTAGCGCGGATAGTCGGCGCCGTGGGCCTGGCAGGCGGCCTCCATGGCGGCATGGAAGGCGATCGTGTCGGGATCGTCCTGGGTCCGCCGCTGGTCGAGCACCGGCGTCAGGTCCGCGCCGCCGCCGAACCAGCGCCGGGTCGTGACGACCATGCGGGTGTTCATGTGCACGGCCGGGACATTCGGATTGTGCAGATGGGCGATCAGCGAGATGCCGCTGGCCCAGAAGCGCGGGTCCTCGGCGGCGCCGGGCACCTGGCTGCGGAATTCCGGGCTGAACTCGCCGTGCACCGTCGAGCAGTGCACGCCGACCTTCTCGAAGACGCGGCCCTTCATGATCGACATCACGCCGCCGCCGCCGTCCTGGCCGGTGTGGTCGGTGCGCTGCCATGGCGTGCGCTCGAAGCGGCCGGCCGGCCCGGTCGCGCCTGCGGCATCGGCGAACGGGCCGTCGAAGGCGTCCTCGATCTGCTCGAAGGCCGCGCAAATGCGGTCGCGCAGGGTCTCGAACCAGGCGCGGGCAACCGTCTTTTCGGTCTCGATGGTGGCGGGCAGGGACAAGGACGACCTCTTGCGGGCTCGGGCGGGAACGGCGCGCGATGGCGGGCCGCTCACGACACTACTCCGCCGGCCCGGCTGCGGGAAAGCCGCCTGTCTGGCGCAGGGCCTCGCCCAGGATCATGCCGGCGGCGACCGCGACATTGACCGAGCGCATCCCGGCGACCATCGGGATGACCACCCGCGCCTCGGCCAGATCGTGCACGGCATCCGGCACCCCGGCCGATTCCCGCCCGAGCATGAGCAGATCGCCGGGCCGATACGCGAATTCGGTATAGGGCATGGCGGCGCGGGTGGTGACCAGGACGAGGCGCCCGCCGGCCTGCCGGCGCCAGGTCTCGAAGGCTGCGAAGCTGTCGTGCCGGGTCAGCGTGGCGGCCGGCAGATAGTCCAGCCCGGCGCGACGCAAGCCCTTGTCGGTAATGACGAAGCCCGCCGGTTCGATGAGATCGACCGGCACGCCGAGGCAGGCGGCGAGGCGCAGAATCGAACCCGTATTCTGCGGGATGTCGGGCTGGTAGAGGACAAGGCGCATGGGTTCGTCTCCGAATGCGGACAGGCATGCCGATGTCCTGGCATTCGTCAATGGCTATCGGGATTTAGGCTTTCATGTTGCGGTGCCGCGACGTGGTCGTAAATCCGGCCGATTGCTGCTTTCGGCGTGCTGGACAATCTTCGGAAGTAGTGCCAAAACACCGCGCGACCGGCCGAAGCTGCGCCAAGGCACGCCGTTTCCTGCCGATCTCGGCGCCCGCCTGCGCCCGTCCGCCTTCTTCCGAAGAACCGCCTTCCGGGCACCCGGTCGCGCGGTTGTCGCGGCAGAGGCGGGTCGAACGGGGCGGAACGGCGAGACGGGTCGGCCGCATGTTCGAGAGGATCCGATCTTGGCTAACACCCACACGGCAGAACCGACCCGCCGCGACTTTCTCTACATCGCGACCGGCGCCGCCGGCGCGGTCGGCGCCGCGTCGCTGGCCTGGCCCTTCATCGCCCAGATGAACCCCGACGCCTCCGCCCTGGCGCTGGCCTCCCTGGAGGTCGATGTCTCGGCGATCAAGCCGGGCCAGATCGTCACGGTGAAATGGCGCGGCAAGCCGGTCTTCATCCGCAATCGCACGCCGGAGGAGATAGAAGCGGCCCGCAAGGTTCCGCTCGGCGAGCTGAAGGATCCGCAGACCGACGAGGCGCGCGTCCAGAAGGGCCGCGACAACTGGCTGATCGTGGTCGGCGTCTGCACCCATCTCGGCTGCGTGCCGCTCGGCGGCGTCGGACAGCGCGGCGAATACAATGGCTGGTTCTGTCCCTGCCATGGCTCGTCCTACGACACCTCCGGCCGCATTCGAAAGGGCCCGGCGCCGTACAACCTGCCCGTTCCCTCCGTCCAGTTTCTGTCCGACAAGGTCGTCAAGATCGGCTGATCGCCGGCTTCGGGAGACGAGATCATGCAGGGTCATTCGACCTATACTCCGAACAACGGCTTCACGCGCTGGCTCGAGCGGCGGCTGCCGATCATCAGCATGGCGCACGGCCAGGCGGTTGCCTTTCCGGTTCCGAAGAATCTGAACTACTTCTGGACCTTCGGCGCGATCCTGATGGTCATGCTGGTCTGCCAGCTGCTGACCGGCATCGTGCTCGTGATGCACTACACGCCGCACACCTCCCTGGCCTTCGCCTCCGTCGAGCACATCATGCGCGACGTGAACTGGGGCTGGCTCCTGCGCTACATGCACGCCAACGGCGCGTCGATGTTCTTCATCGCCGTCTACATCCACATGTTCCGCGGCTTCTACTACGGCTCCTACAAGGAACCGCGCGAAGTCCTCTGGATCCTGGGCGTGCTGATCTTCCTGGTCATGATGGCCACCGCCTTCATGGGCTACGTGCTGCCGTGGGGCCAGATGAGCTTCTGGGGCGCCACCGTCATCACCAACCTGTTCTCGGCCTTCCCGTTCGTCGGCGAGCCGATCGTGACCTGGCTCTGGGGCGGCTTCTCGGTCGACAACCCGACCCTCAACCGCTTCTTCTCGCTGCACTATCTGCTGCCCTTCGTGATCGTCGGCATCGTCATCCTGCACATCTGGGCGCTGCATGTCGTCGGGCAGAACAATCCGGCCGGCGTCGAAGTCAAGTCGATGCAGCAGGACACCGTGCCGTTCACCCCCTATGCGACGCTGAAGGACGCCTTCGCGGTGGTGTGCTTCCTGATCGTGTTCGCCTGGTTCCTGTTCTACGTGCCCAACTTCATGGGTCACCCGGACAACTACATCGAAGCGAACCCGATGGTGACGCCGGCCCATATCGTGCCGGAGTGGTACTTCCTGCCCTTCTACGCGATCCTGCGCGCCATCCCGTCCAAGCTCGGCGGCGTGCTGTGCATGTTCGGCGCCATCGCGGTGATGTTCATCGTGCCCTGGCTCGACACCTCGCGCGTCAAGTCGGGCGCCTACCGGCCGCTGTTCAAGCAGTTCTTCTGGGTGTTCGCGATCGTCTGCGTCGGCCTCGGCTATCTCGGCTCGCTGCCGGCGGAAGGGACCTACGTGCTGTGGGCGCGCGTGCTCACCGCCTACTACTTCCTGCACTTCCTGGTGATCCTGCCGGTTCTGGGTCTGATCGAGACCCCGAAGCCGCTGCCGGCCTCCATCAGCGAGGCGGTGCTCGGCAAGGCGGGTGCCGCTGCGGCGCACAAGGCCTGACACGAGCGATCACGGAGACGAGACCCATGAACATCCATCCTCGTATCGCTCGCTCCCCGATCGCCGGCGCCCTGCGCGCCGTCGCGGTCGCGGCCGGCCTCGCGCTTCTGTCCGGGACGGCGATCGCCGCGGAAGAAGGCGCCGCGGTGCATCATCCGGAAATCACGGCCCAGAAATGGTCCTTCGCCGGGCCGTTCGGCCGGTTCGACAAGGGTCAGCTGCAGCGCGGCTACAAGGTCTACAAGAACGTCTGCGCCAACTGCCACTCGATGAAGTATGTCGCCTTCCGCAATCTTTCGGACGAGGGCGGCCCCGGCTTCACCGAGGAGCAGGTCAAGGCGATCGCTGCCGAATACAAGGTCACCGACGGCCCGAACGACGACGGCGAGATGTTCCAGCGTCCCGCCCGCCCGTCGGACCGCTTCCCGTCGCCCTTCCCGAACGAGCAGGCTGCGCGCGTCGCCAACGGCAACGCCCTGCCGCCGGACCTGTCGCTGATGGGCAAGGCCCGCGCCGCCCATCGCGGCTTCCCGGGCTTCGTCTTCGACATCTTCACGCAGTACCAGGAATCCGGTCCGGACTACGTCTACAGCCTGCTGACCGGCTACACCGACGCCCCGCACGGGCAGGAATGCGCCTCGGGCCTGAACTACAACAAGGCCTTCCTGGCCGGCGCCTGCATCGCCATGGCCAAGCCGATCGAGGACGGCGTCGTCGACTATACCGACGGCACCCCGGCCACGGTCGAGAACTATGCCCGCGACGTGTCGGCCTTCCTGATGTGGACCGCCGAGCCGAAGCTCGAGGACCGCAAGCGGACCGGCTTCAAGGTCATGGCCTTCCTGATCGTGTTCGCCGGCCTGCTGTGGTTCACCAAGCGCAAGATCTGGGCGGACGTGGCACACTGATCGCCCGCCATCCTGACGACCTGCGAACGGGGCCTTCGGGCCCCGTTTTGCGTTTCAGCGGGGCGATCGGGCGGGCCGTCGTCCGGAAGCTTCGCGGCACCCGCGCGGCCGGGTTTGACTGCGATCCGTCAGTCGATTTTCCGAATATGTTTCGTTGATGTAGTCTGGCTGAAACAATGAAATGATGACGTAGCGATACCGAAACTCGATAGTGATAGACTTTCTCATCGGCAAGACTAAAAGGCTCTCAACCCATCACGGAGCCCAGTCTCGATGTTTGTCCGGTCATTTGTTCTTTCCTGTTCCTTTCTGACGTCTCTCATCATCGTCGGAACCGGTGTCCGTGCGGCGGAAGTCCGCCATGCCGCGCCCGAGCCGGCGGAGACGCTGACCATCCCGGACGTGGTTCCGGCCATGCCCGACAAGGTCAGCTTCCAGAGCAAGCTGTCGGCGGACAGCTACAATCTGATCGACGGCTATCTGTGGAAGCCGGTCGGCGCCTCGGCGCAGGCCAAGGTGCCGCTGGTCATCGTGGCGCATGGCCATACCGGCATGTTCTATTGCGGGTCCAACCCCGCCTATGCGGTCGCGGTCTCCGGCGCCTGCAACGTCACGATCCAGTCGCAGTATACCAGCCTCGCCCGCGAGCTGACCGCGGCCGGCATCGGCATGATGCTGGTCAACAGCTTCACGCCGGCGCGCAACGACCGCATCCTGCAGCTGCACGTCAATCAGACCGGATGGGAGATCTATCCGCTCGGCCTCAACGAGGACAAGACCAAGCGCGATCCGCTGGTCTCCGACCATGCCTCGCGGCCCTACGATCTCGCCGGCGCGGCCGCCGCGGTCGGCACCGTGGTGCCCTGGGCGAACGGCAGCAAGCTGGTCGCGCTCGGCTATTCCCATGGCGGCAGCGCCGCCATGGCGCTCGCCCTCAGCAACCATCCGGTCAATACCAGCCCGCTCAACGGCGGCCGCCAGTTCCTGCGCATCTTCGCCACCTACCCGGGCTGCGCGCTCGGCGGCACCAACACCTACTACAAGGCCTCCGCGGCGGTGACGCCGCTCAGCATCGGCACCGGCAGCGCCGACACCTCCGTGCCGCCGGGGACCATGCCGGGCACCCCGTCCGACAAGGGCGCCTGCCGCGAGCGCTACGAGGCGGCCAAGACGGCCGCGGTCGCCGGCAGCGGTCTCTTCCGGATCGACTGGTGGAACTATACCGGCGCGACCCATTCCTGGGAGACCGCGCAGGGCCCCGAGAACGAGGCCGCCCGCGCCCACTGGCGCGCCAAGGTGATCGCCTATGCGGTCTCGCTGAAGTGAGGCCGGGCGGCCGTCCCGTCCCCCCTTTCCGCGGGGCGACGGGGGCCGCCGCCGTAAGCCCTTGAATCCGCGGCCGTCCGATCGGGCGGCCGGCTTCCGCTGCGCGCCGAAACGCTCTAACCTCGCGCTCTCGACGACGGGAGGGCGCGATGGTGAGGTCTGTGATCGGGGTGATCGGCGGCTCGGGGCTCTATGACCTGCCCGGGCTGGAGGATGCGCGCTGGCAGAGGGTCGAAAGCCCCTGGGGCGAGCCGTCCGACGATCTGCGCTTCGGCACCATCGCCGGCCGTCCGATCGTCTTTCTGCCCCGGCACGGGCGCGGCCATCGCGTCTCTCCCTCCGATATCGACTACCGCGCCAATATCGACGCCCTCAAGCGCGCCGGGGTGACCGACATCGTCTCGGTCTCCGCGGTCGGCTCCTACCGGGAGGATCTGCCGCCCGGCACCTTCGTGCTGGTCGACCAGTTCGTCGATCGGACCGTGCGGCGGGCCTCGTCCTTCTTCGGCAGGGGCTGCGTCGCCCATGTCGCCTTCGGCCATCCGACCAGCCCCGGCCTGATGGACCGGCTGGCGGCGGCCGCCGAGGCGGAGGCGATCCCGGTGGTGCGCGGCGGCACCTATGTCTGCATGGAGGGGCCGCAATTCTCGACGCTGGCCGAAAGCCGTGCCTACAAGGCGCAGGGCTTCGACGTGATCGGCATGACCAACATGCCCGAGGCCAAGCTCGCCCGCGAGGCGGAGATGCCCTACGCGACCGTCGCCATGGTCACCGACTACGATTGCTGGCATCCGGACCACGATCATGTCGACGTGGCGCAGGTGATCCGGGTGCTGACCGACAATGCCGACAAGGCGCGCCGCCTGGTCGCCCGCTTCGCCGCCGATTTCCCGCTCGAGCATCCGCCCTGTCCGGTCGGCGCCGACCATGCGCTCGACTTCGCCGTCATGACCGCGCCGGACAGGCGCGACCCCGCCCTTGTCGCGCGCCTCGACGCCGTCGCCGGCCGCGTCCTCGGCCGTTGACGGCTGGCCCCGGCCGGACCCGCAAGACGAGAAAAATCGAACGGAATCGTGGTTTTTACCGATTTGGAAACGACCTCTCTGCAACCTTGGCGACGGGACAGAAGGGGTGACGCATGGTGGATCGCGGTCACGGCACGCGCCGGGGAATCGGGCTCAAGGTCAAGCTGCCGTTGGTGATCGTCGGTCTCGGCCTGCTGGCCTCGGCGACGATCGGGGCGATCGGCTATTTCGAAGCCCGCAAGGGGCTGACGGATGCGGCCGAACGCAATCTCGCTTTCGTGGCCGAGACCCGCGTCAAGGCGCTCGACAGCCGGCTCTCCACCATCGTCGGCACCGCCGGGGCGATGGCCGACAGTTCGGCCGCCCATCATGCCGCCGGCAAGCTCGCCGAAGCCTTCTCGGTCGCCTCGGTCGATCTGGAGAAGGTGCTGAAATACTATCAGGCACCGGCGACCAAGGCGGCGCGTGCGGCGCTCGACGGCGCCGACAACCCGACCATCTATTCCTGGAACCACAAGGAGGTGCACGGCACCTTCAAGGCCCAGCGCGAACAGCTGGATCTCGACGACATCTTCGTCGTCTCCGCCAAGGGCCAGGTCGCCTATTCGGTCACCAAGTCGGCCGAGTTCACCCGCAACGTCAATGATGCCGGCTTCCCGAATGCCGGCCTCAAGCGCGCCTTCCAGGCGGCGCTGGCCGCCAAGGGCAAGCCGGTCCTCAGCGACATCGATGCCGCCCTGCCCGAAGCCGAGCGCATGGTCTATGCCGCACGCAGCATCGGCGAGGCCGCCGACGAGGGCGTGCTGGTGGTCTCCTTCCCGGCCGCGAAGCTGCTGCCGGAGGCGGTCAATCGCGGCGTCTCAAGCGCCGTGCTCGGCTCCGACGGCAAGCTGCGGCTCGGTGCCGGCATTGCCGGCCTGGAGGCCGCCGTTGCCGACACGGTGACCGCCGCCCGGGCGGCCGAACGGCCGATCGGCTTCGCCAAGGTCGGCGGCGCCGGCGCGGAGGGCTTCGCGGCCTGGCGCGCGGCGGAAACGCCCGGCATCGCCTGGAGCCTGGTCTCCGTCCAGGACGCCGAGACGGCGCTGGCCGCCGTCACCACGATCCGGGACCGGATGATGGTCGCGGCCGCGATCGTGCTCGGCATCCTGGCTCTGGTCGGCCTGTTCGCGGCGCGCATGGTGACGGGTCCGCTCGGCGGACTGGTCGGCACGCTCGACCGGATGGCGGCCGGCGAACTCGACATCGAGGTCGCGGCCTCGCGCCGGCGCGACGAGATCGGCGATATCGGCCGTGCGGTGGAAGGCATCCGCACGCGCCTGGCGACCGATGCGCGCGAGCGCGAGCGGATGGCCGCGGAAGCCGCGCGGCAGGAGGACGAGGTCCGCCGGCGCATGCTCGGCGGGCTCGCCGAGGATTTCGAACGCGCCGTCGGGCGCGCCATTTCGGAGGTTTCGGACGGCGTGCGCGGCATCGGCCGTTCCGCCGATGCGATGGCCCGGCTCGCCCAGGCGGCGCGCGGCCGTTCCGAGACCGTCGTCTCGGCCGCCGATCAGGCCGGCCGCGAGGTCGAATCGGTCGCCGCGTCCACGGGCGAACTGGACCGCGCCATCCGCGAGATCGCCGAACTGATCCACAGCACCAACCGGATCGCCGAGGAGGCCGGCCGGCGCACGGTCGAGACCACCGGCATCGTCGGCTCGCTGTCCGGCTGCGCGGTCAAGATCGGCGAAGTCGTCACCCTGATCGAATCGATCGCCAGCCAGACCAACCTGCTCGCCCTCAACGCCACCATCGAGGCGGCGCGTGCCGGCGAGGCTGGGCGCGGCTTCGCGGTCGTCGCCTCCGAAGTCAAGGCGCTGGCCGGCCAGACCTCCAAGGCGACCGAGGAGATCGCCCGGCAGGTCGCCGAGATCACCTCCGCCGCCAATGCGGCCGCGGGCGCGATCACCGACATCCAGGGTCGGGTCGGCGCCATCACCGAAGCGGTGCTGCGGGTTGCCGGTGCGGTCGAGGAGCAGTCGGCGGCGACCAGCGCGATCGCCAACGGTGCCGCCGGTGCGCGCACCGGCACCGGCGCGGTCGGCCGCGAGGTCGAGGCGGTTCGGACCGACGCGACCGAGACCGACAAGGCGGCGAGCCTGCTCGTCGAAGGCGTCGAGTTGCTCGACCGGCAGACGCAAGGCCTGCAGTCGCGGGTGCGGTCCTTCGTGGAGCAGATTCGCGCCGCTTGATCCGACCGCTTGATCGGATCGCCGTGGCCGGGGACAATCCGCCCCGATCCAACCGCCTGAGTCTGGAGCCTCTCTGTGTCGATCGGATGGTGCCATCCGATCGACATCGGCGTCAGGCCGCGCCCTCGGCCCCACGGGACTGTTCATGGACCTCCGCGACGCGATCCGCACCATCCCCGACTATCCGAAGCCCGGCATCCTGTTCCGGGACATCACCACGCTGCTCGGCGATGCGCGCGCGTTCCGGCGCAGCGTCGACCAACTGGTCGCGCCCTGGGCCGGCGGCAAGATCGACAAGATCGCCGGGATCGAGGCGCGCGGCTTCATCCTCGGCGGCGCCGTCGCTCATCAGCTCTCGTCCGGCTTCGTGCCGATCCGCAAGAAGGGCAAGCTGCCGCACACCACGGTGCGGATCGCCTATTCGCTGGAATACGGCCTCGACGAGATGGAGATGCACGAGGACGCCGTCGCGGCCGGCGAACGGGTCATCCTGGTCGACGACCTGATCGCCACCGGCGGCACGGCGACCGCCGCCGTCCAACTCCTGCGCCAGATGGGGGCCGAGGTCGTCGCCGCCTGCTTCGTGATCGACTTGCCGGACCTCGGCGGAGCGGACAAATTGCGCGCCCTCGGCGTCGACGTGCGGACTCTGGTTTCCTTCGAGGGGCATTGAGCCCTGAGGGCGATCGCCGGCCGCGGGATCGCCGGCCGGACGATCACTCCGACACCGGCACCCACATCACGTCCTCGACGCGCGCCGCCCCGGTCGCCAGCATGACCAGACGGTCGAAGCCGAGGGCGATGCCGCTGGTTTCCGGCATGGCCACGAGGGCGGTGAGGAAATCCTCGTCGATCGGGTAGCGCTCGCCGTAGAGCCGCTGCTTCTCGTCCATGTCGGCCTCGAAGCGGGCGCGCTGCTCGGCCGGGTCGGTCAGTTCGCCGAAGGCGTTGGCGAGTTCGACCCCGCAGGCATAGAGCTCGAAGCGCTCGGCGAGGCGCGGATCGCCGGGCTTGCGGCGGGCGAGAGCGGCTTCGCTGGCCGGGTATTCGCAGAGGATGCTCGGCCGACCGATGCCGAGATGCGGCTCGATCCGTTCGACCAGGATGCGGGAATAGATGTCGGTCCAGCTGTCGTCGGCGGCGAAGCGGATGCCGGCGCCTTCCGCCGCGGCGGCGAGCGCCGGCCGGTCGGGCGCGCCGTCGGGTGCGATGGTCGCCAGGAGATCGATGCCGGCATGGCGGGCGAAGGCGGCGGCGACGGTCAGCCGCTCCGGCGCGGCGGTCGGATCGGCCTCGCGACCCCGGTGGGACCAGCTCTGCGTGCCGGCGGTGGCGGCGGCAAGCGCCAGGAGCGCGGCGCAATCCTCCATCAGCCGCGTGTAGGGCGCGCCGGCGCGGTACCATTCCAGCATCACGAATTCCGGATGGTGCAGGGCGGTGCGCTCGCGGTTGCGCCAGACCCGGGCGAAATCGAAGATGCGGGTCTCGCCGGCGGCGACCAGCTTCTTCATGGCGAATTCGGGCGAGGTGTGCAGGTAGCGCCGGCGCGGGGCGCCGTCCGGGCCGATCAGGTCGGTGGCGAAGCCGTGCAGGTGGGTCTCGTTGCCGGGCGAGACCTGCAGGGCCGCGCATTCGACCTCGGTGAAATCCTCGGCCGCGAACCAGGCCCGGACGGCCGCCGTGATCCGATTGCGCGCCAGAAGGCGCGGCCGGCGGTCGGCATGGCGGGCTTTCTGCCACCAAGGCGAGGCGTCTTCCATCGAACCACTTCCCTTCTCGGCGCGAAAATGTCAGAGAAACGCCCGAAAGACCCGCTCGCCCGGCGAGACCGGGGTCTCCGGCTATTGTCCGGACCTAACCGAAACCATTCCGAGGTCGCCCCGTGAAGGTCAATGCTCAAGCGCTCCGCCGCGGCAATGTCGTCGAACTCGACGGCAAGCTCTATGTCGTTCTCTCTGCCGAGAGCTTCCACCCCGGCAAGGGCACGCCGACGACGCAGATCGACATGCGCCGGATCGCCGACGGCGTGAAGGTCTCCGAGCGCTGGAAGACCACCGAGCAGGTCGAGCGTGCCTTCCTGGACGAGCGTCCCTTCACCTATCTCTACGAGGACGCCGAAGGCTTTACCTTCATGAACATGGAGAGCTTCGAGCAGGTCGCCGTGCCGAAGGAAGTGATCGGCGACGGCGCGGTCTATCTGCACGAGAACATGGAAGTCCAGCTGTCGCTCTACCAGGGCGTCCCGGTCTCCATCGAACTGCCGCAGCGCGTGACCCTCGAGATCGTCGACACCGAGCCGACCATGAAGGGCCAGACGGCCTCGTCCTCCTACAAGCCGGCGACCCTGTCGAACGGCGTGCGCACCATGGTGCCGCCGCACATCTCGACCGGCACCCGCGTGGTCGTGATGACCGAGGACGGCTCCTACGTCGAGCGCGCCAAGGACTGATCCGCAACGCGGCGGTTTCCGCGTCGATCTCGGACCTGTCTGTCGATCCGGCCGCGCCGACGCGGGGCCGGATCGATTGTTTTCGGGCGGCATCGCTATTCCGCGGCCACCGTCAGGGTCGGCCGGGCGGGGTGGCGGAACGCGGCCAGGCGGGCCGGCTGCCCGTCCTCGAAGCGCTGGACGCTGGCCGCCTTGACCGGGCCAAAGCCGCGGATCGTCGCGACCGCCTCCAGGAGCGCGACGGCGGCGGCATGGTTGGCGGGCGTCAGCGCCCGGGCGATCTCGTCGAGCAGCGCTTCTTGCTCGGCGAGCAGCCGCCGCTCCATGCGCCGTTCCTCGGTCCAACGGAACGGGTCGAGGAGACCGCCGCGCAGCGATCGGGCCGCGGCGAGCAGCCGGAACGCCCGGAACATCCAGGCGCCGAAGCGCATCTTGGCCGGCCGGCCGGTGGCCGGGTCGGTGCGGGCGAGGAGCGGCGGGGCCAGATGCACCTCCAGCCGATCCCAGCTCTCGAAGGCCGCGCCGAGCTGTTCGGTGAGGCGGCCGTCGGCATGCAGCCGGGCGACCTCGTATTCGTCCTTCACCGCCATCAGCCGGAACAGCGACACGGTCGCGGCCTCGGTCAGGCTGGTGCGGCCGGGCAGGGCGCGGGCCTCGGCGGCCCGGATCGCCTCGATCCGCTGCCGGTAGCGGGCCGCATAGGCGGCATCCTGATAGGCGGTCAGATGGTCGACGCGGCGCGCGATGCGCTCGTCCAGGCTTTCCGACAGCCGCCTATGATCGAGGTTGCCGGCGGCCGGACGGACCAGGCCCTCCAGCGCGCCCGGATCGACGGCCGCCTGCCGGCCGAGCCGGAAGGCCGCCAGATTGAAGGCGACGGCGGCGCCGTTGAGCGCGATCGCCTCCTCGATCGCCTGCCGGCCGAGCGGCACGCGGCCCATCTGCCAGGCGAGGCCGAGCATGAACAGGTTGGCGCCGATGCTGTCGCCGAGAAGCGCGGTGGCGAGGCGGGTCGCCTCGGTGAAGCGGCTGAGGCCCGGCCCGGCGCGCTCGCGGATCGCCCGGATCAGCCGTTCGGTCGGCAGCGAGAAGTCGGCCCGGCGGGTCGCGTCGCCCGTCGTGGTCTCGTGGGTGTTGACGACGACCGCCGTGCGGGCTGGATCGATCGCGGCCAGCACCTTGGGCGAGGCGGTGACGACGAGGTCGCAGCCGATGATCAGGTCGGCGCCGCCGGCGGCGATGCGGATGGTGGTGATGTCCTCGGGCGCCGGCGCCAGGCGGATATGGCTGGTCACCGCGCCGCCCTTCTGGGCGAGGCCGGCCATGTCGATGATGCCGATGCCGCGGCCCTCCAGATGCGCCGCCATGCCGAGGATCGCCCCGACCGTGACCACGCCGGTGCCGCCGACGCCGGTGACGATCACCGCGAAGGTCCGGTCGAGCGCGGGCAGGTCGGGCTCGGGCAGGTTCGACGCGGTCGCGGCGGGCTGCGCCGCCGCGCGTTTCGGCTTCGCGCCATGGACGGTGACGAAGCTCGGGCAGAAGCCCTTCACGCAGGAGAAGTCCTTGTTGCAGCTCGACTGGTCGATCTGCCGCTTGCGGCCGAACTCGGTCTCGACCGGCGCGACCGCGACGCAGTTCGACTGCACGCCGCAATCGCCGCAGCCCTCGCAGACCAGTTCGTTGACGAGGACCCGCTTGTCGGGATCCGGGAAGGTGCCGCGCTTGCGCCGCCGCCGCTTCTCGGCCGCGCAGGTCTGGTCGTAGAGCAGCACCGTCAATCCGGGGATCGCCGCCAGTTCGCGCTGAACGCGATCGAGCGCGTCGCGGTGGTCGATCGTCGTGAAGGGCGGGAAGCCGACATCGGGCGGATACTTGTCGGGCTCGTCGGTGACCACCGCGACCCGCACCGCGCCCTCGGCCGCGGCCTGGCGGGCGATCGCCGCGAGGGTCAGGCCGCCGTCATGGGCCTGGCCGCCGGTCATCGCGACGGCATCGTTGTAGAGGATCTTGTAGGTGATGTTGACGCCGGAGGCCTTGGCGGCCCTGAGCGCCAGCGAGCCGGAATGGTTGTAGGTGCCGTCGCCGAGATTCTGGAAGATATGGGTTTCCTTGGAGAAGGGCGCCTCGCCGATCCAGTTGGCGCCTTCCCCGCCCATATGGGTGTAGCCCTCGGTGGCGCGGTCCATCCACTGCGCCATGAAATGGCAGCCGATGCCCGCATAGGCGCGATGGCCCTCGGGCACGCGGGTCGAGGTGGAATGCGGGCAGCCGGCGCAGAAATAGGGCGTGCGCAGCGCGACCGGCTCGATCGCCGCCAGCACCCGCTGGGCCTCGGCGAGCCTGGCGACGCGGGCGCGGATGTCGGCATCGTCGGCATGGCGCAGGATGCGTTCGCCGATCGCCACCGCGATGTCGTTGGTGTCGAGCGCGCCCTTGGACGGGAACAGCCAACGCCCCTCCTCGTCGCGCTTGCCGACGATCTGGGGGGCAGCGCGCCGGCCGTAGAGCTGGTCCTTGATCTGGGTCTCGATCAGCGCGCGCTTCTCCTCGACCACGACGATCAGGTCGAGCCCATCGGCGAAGCGGGCGAGGCCGCTCGGCTCCAGCGGCCAGGGGCAGGCGACCTTGTAGAGCCGCAGGCCGAGTTCGCCGGCGCGGACCTCGTCGATGCCGAGATCGTCGAGCGCCTGCAGCACATCGAGCCAGCTCTTGCCGGCCGCGACCACGCCGATGCGCGGCGCGCGGCCGCCGGCCATCACGATCCGGTCGAGCCGGTTGGCCGCGAGCCAGGCGAGCACCGCCGGCATCTTGTCCTCGTGCAGCCGCGCCTCCTGGGCGAGCGGGTGGTCCTGCGGCCGCAGATGCAATCCGCCCGGCGGCAAGACGTGGCCCTCCGGCACCACGGGAGCGACGCGGTCGACCCGGCCGTCGACGACCGCGGTCGATTCGACCGTGTCCTTGACGCATTTCAGCCCGACCCAGACGCCGGCATAGCGCGACAGCGCCCAGCCGTAGAGGCCGAAATCCAGGATCTCCTGCACGCCGGCCGGGTTCAGCACCGGCATCATGGCGTCCACCATGGCGTATTCGGAATGATGCGCCGTGGTCGAGCTCTCGCAGGTATGGTCGTCGCCCATCAGGGCGATGACGCCGCCATGGGGCGAGGTGCCGGCGAGATTGGCGTGGCGAAAAACGTCGCCGGACCGGTCGACGCCCGGGCCCTTGCCGTACCAGATGCCGAAGACGCCGTCGAAGCGGCCCTGGCCGCGCACTTCCAACTGCTGCGAACCCCACAGCGCGGTGGCGGCGAGATCCTCGTTGATGGCCGCCTGGAACTTCACGTCGGCGGGCGTCAGCACCTTGACGGCGCGGGAGAATTGCTGGTCGAGCCCGCCGAGCGGCGAGCCGCGGTAGCCGGTCACGTAGCCGGCGGTGTTCAGCCCGGCGCGACGGTCGCGTTCCTTCTGCATCAGCGTCAGGCGGACGAGCGCCTGCGTGCCCGAGACGAAGACCCGCTCGGCCGAGAGGTCGTATTTGTCGTCGAGTGTAACCGCATTGCGCGGCATGCCGTTTCCTCCCGGAACGCCGCCGGTTGCCCGGGCGTTTGGTTCAGGCTGTCATGCGTGGTAGCCGGGCGTCAACGCGCACCGGGCGCGGGGCGCGCGCGCCCACGCGGACAATTCCGCATGGGTCTCGTGCGGAGGCGGCGCTTGCCCCTTGACCTTGCCCCGAGGGGAAACCTTACCTGGGTGAGCGGACCCGAAGACCAGACAGGAACCGTCCATGACCGCGCCCGCCGCAGCCCCCGCAGACCGCCTGACCGGCGCCCCGCCGTCCGGCGCCGGTTCGCACGATCGGTCCGCCGATCCGGTGGTGCTCGACCTGACCGGGATGACCTGCTCGGCCTGTGCGGTGCGTATCGAGAAGGTGCTGTCGCGCGTGCCCGGCGTCGAGCAGGCGACCGTCAACCTGGCGCTTGAGACGGCCGAGGTGCGGGCGCCGGGCATCGAGGGGGCCGCGCTGGTGGCGGCGGTGGAACGGGCCGGCTATGGCGCGACGCTGCGCGCCGAGGCCGCCCGGGCGCGGCGGCAGGCCCTGGAGGCGGCGACCGCCGAGCGGCGGGCGGAGGAGCGGCGCACGCTCCTGGTCTTCGCGCTCTCCGCGGTGCTGACGCTGCCCTTCGTGGTCGCCATGGTGCCGATGGCCTGGGGCGCGCATGCCCATTGGCTGACCCCGACCCTGCAATTGGCACTCGCCACGCCGGTCCAGATCGTCGCCGGCTGGCGTTTCTATGTCGGCGCCTTCAAGGCCCTGCGCGGCGTCTCTGCCAACATGGACGTGCTGGTCGCGCTCGGCACCACGGCCGCCTATCTGTTCTCCGTCGCGATGATCGCCACCCATGGCGAGCATGCCGCCGGCCATCTCTATTTCGAGGGCTCGGCCACCATCTTGACCCTGATCCTGGCCGGCAAGCTGATGGAGGCGCGCGCACGGCGGGCGGCCTCGGCCGCGGTGGCCAGCCTGATGGCGCTCCGGCCCGACACCGCCATCCGGCTCGTCGGCGACGCACAGGAGACCGTCTCGATCGATGATCTGAGGTCCGGCGACCGCATCCTGGTCAAACCGGGCGAGCGGGTCGCCGCCGACGGTCTGGTCGAGGAGGGGGCGAGCGAGCTCGACGAATCGCTCGTCACCGGCGAGAGCTTGCCGGTCGCCAAGGGGCCCGGCGACACGGTCACGGCCGGCACCATCAACGGCTCCGGCGCCCTGACGGTGACGGTCCGCGCGGTCGGCGAGGATACCGTGCTGGCGCGCATCGCCCGGCTGGTCGAGCAGGCGCAGATCGCCAAGGCGCCGGTGCAGAAGCTGGTCGACCGGGTCGCGGCCCTGTTCGTGCCGGTGATCGTCGTGGTCGCGCTCGCCACCTTCGCCGGCTGGGCACTGGTCGGCGCGGAGACCGAGACGGCCTTCGTGGCCGCCGTCTCGGTGCTGGTCATCGCCTGCCCCTGCGCGCTCGGCCTCGCCACGCCGGCTGCGCTGGTCGCCGGCACCGGGGCTGCCGCCAAGGCCGGCATCCTGATCAAGGATATCGAGGCCCTGGAACGCGCCCATGCGGTCGACGTGGTGGTGTTCGACAAGACCGGCACGCTGACCGCCGGCCATCCGGCCGTGACCGACGTGGTCGTCTTCGGCGGCCGCGGCGACGACATGCTGCGGCTGGCCGCCAGCGTCCAGGCGGCGAGCGAGCATCCGCTCGCCAAGGCCATGGTGGCGGCCGCCTTCTTCAAGGGCCTCGTGCTGTCGCCGGCGCGCGAGGCCCGCGCCGTGACCGGGCGCGGCGTGACCGCGACCGTCGACGGCCGCCGTGTCGCCATCGGAAATGCCGCCCTGATGGCCGAACTGGCCGTCGACACGCGGCTCTACGCCAAGGAGCTGGCCCGGCTGGAGGCCGAGGCCAAGACGGTGGTGACGGTCGCGCGCGACGGCGAGGCGGTCGGGCTGATCGCCATGGCCGACCCGATCCGCCCGGACTCGCGCGCCGCCGTGGCCGCCCTGCAGGCGCGCGGCATCGCCTGCCGCATGCTGACCGGCGATGCCGCGCCGGTGGCCGCCGCGGTCGGCGCCGCGCTCGGTCTCGACGGTGTCGAAGGGCCGGTGCCGCCGGAGCGCAAGGCGGCCGCGATCGCGGCGATGCGGCGGGACGGGCGGATCGTCGCCATGGTCGGCGACGGCATCAACGATGCGCCCGCGCTCGCCGCCGCCGATGTCGGCATCGCCATCGGCACCGGCGCCGACGTGGCGCTGGAGACCGCCGGCATCACCCTGATGCGGCCCGATCCGCGCCTCGTGCCGGCTGCGCTCGAGATCGCGCGGGCGACCTGGGCCAAGATCCGGCAGAACCTGTTCTGGGCCTTCGCCTACAATGTCGTCGGCGTGCCGCTCGCCGCGCTCGGCTATCTGACCCCGGCGCTGGCCGGCGCCGCCATGGCGCTGAGTTCGGTCTCGGTGGTCACCAACGCGCTGACGCTGACGCGCTGGAAGCCGACGCTGGCGGACGGTGACGCGGCGGGCGAGCGGCGGGCCGCGGACTGAGCGGGCTGTGCCGACGAGGGTGCAGGCCTGGCGCGCTTTGCGCGCTGTCAGGGATTGCGCGCCTGGCGGGCGCGGCGCAGTGCGTTGAGGGCGATCGCGGCATGGATGGCGAGCGCGATGCCGAGGCCGGCCAGATGCTCGCCGATCCCGGCCGGCGTGCGGACCAGGGCGAGGCCGCCGATCGGCAGGAACAGGAGGATCGCGGTGACCAGGCCCGGATTGTAGGCCTTGAGCCGGACCGCCATGGCGATGTGGCTGACGGCGTTGACGACCATCAGATAGGCCGCCGCCAGGCCCCAGCCGGGCGCCGCCAGCACGGCCCCGTAGAGCGCCGCCAGATTGAGGCCCCAGACACCCGGAAGATTGATCACCAGCACGTCGGCCGTGGTCAGCGCCTCGACGCCGCCGAAGACCCGCTCGTTGACGAAACGGCGGAACCGGTCGCCGGCATGCTCCTCGACCTGATGCAGCATGTAGGCCGGCCCGGCCAGCAGCACGAGCCCGATCGCCGCAGGCAGGAGCGGCTGCAGCACGAGCGCCGACAGCCCGAACACCACGCCCGCGGCCAGGGCTGCGGCGACCCAATGGGCGGCGATCCGATCGACGAGGTGTGACGCGAAACCCGGCATGGGCGGCTCCCGGCAGCGTCGCCCGGGCGCGATGCCCGGGACGCACCGTCACTGTGCCGCAAAGCCGTTACGGAAAGGTGCCGGGAAGCGCGGCTGCTGCTCAGGCGGCGCCGATATCGACCAGCCCGGCCGCGCCGCTCTCCGTGCCGATGGCCAGCGTCATGCCGTCCGGGCTCCAGGCGAGCGCGGAGACCGGCTCGCCGCTCGGGTGGCGCATGGCGACCTCGGCCTGGTCGCCGAAGCGGACCGCCAGCACCATGCCGTCCTGGTAGCCGATCGCGACGACCTCCTCGGTCGGGTGGCAGGCGACCTGGGTGGCGAGCTTCGGATAGGGGCCGAGCTGCAGGGGCGGCTTGCCCATCGGGCCGTCCTTGGCGCTGAACGGCCAGAGGATGGCCGCATTGGCGCCCGCGGTGGCGAGCCAGCGGCCCTTCGGGCTCCAGGAGACCGACTTCACCTTGGCCGGATAGCCGGTCATGCGCATGTGCTTGCCGTCTTCGATGCGCCAGCCGTGCAGGGCCATCTCCTGCATGGTCGTGACCAGGAAGCGGCCGTCCGGCGAAACCGTGATGCCGGTATGGGCGCCCTTCCAGCCGAGCTCGGCCGGGGCGCCCTTGGCGGTCACCCAATGCAGGATCGCCTTGTCGACCGTCGCGGTCGCCAGCCGCAGCCCCTTGGGCAGGAAGGCGACGCCGCCGACCGCCTTCTCGTGCGGGAACTCGACCACCTGGCCGTCGGCCAGCCGCACCCAGGCCATCCGCCCGCTGGCGAAGGCGACCGCGCCCTGCGGGCCGCAGGCGAGCTGGTCGATCCACTTGCCCTTCTTCTCGAACAGCAACTGCGTCGCGCCCTCGGCGTCGGTCGCCATGACGCGGCCGTCGTCGCCGGCAGTGATCAGCGATTTGCCGTCGGGCGCCGCCACCGCCGCCAGGATGCCGCCGTCATGGACCTGGACGGCGCGGACATCGTCCGCCGCATGACCGAGATGGACGGAGCCGTCGCCGAGGGCGAAGGCCGCGCGTCCGCCGAGATGGGTGACGGCGACCACATAGGCGGGGAGGGCGAGGGGGGTCAGTCGGGGCAAGGCGGGAATCCGGACGGTGGGTGATGCGGTCGGGTCGGCCGAGGCCGGCGGGGACGGGCGGTTCCGGCGGACGGCTGGATGCCGCGCCGGCTCGTGTCGTCCGCCGTCCCCTTTTGACCCCTTCCGGGCGTCAGGACAACGCCCGGCAGCGGCATGGCGGCACGGACCCGCGTCTTTTCATGCCGTCCGTCCCGATCCGGCCCCGTCCGGCACGAACCGATCCGGGGCGCGGGGCCGGGGAGCCGCCCTGTCGAAGGCGGGGGCTCTGCGGCGTCAGGCGGCGATCCGGCAGGCCTCGAAGCCGGTCCTGAGGCCGGCCCAGTCGAGGTCGCGGCCGATGAACACCAGCCGGCTCTCGCGCGGCTCGTCGGCCCGCCAGGGGCGCTGGTGGTCACCCTCGACGATCATGTGCACGCCCTGCACGACATAGCGGTCCGGATCGTCCTTGAAGGCCAGGATGCCCTTGAGCCGCAGGATGTTGGGGCCCTGGGCCTGGGTCTCGCGGTTGACGAAGTCGAAGAACTTCTCCGGGTCCAGGTCGCCCGCCTTGAGCGAGATGGAGCGGACGTCTTCGTTGTGGTGATGATGGTCGTCGACCAGGAAATCCGGATCGACCGACAGGATGCGGGTCAGGTCGAAGGCGCCCTTGTCGAGGATCTCGCCGAGCTCGACCTTGCAGCGCTCGGTCTCGATGACGCGCGCATAGGGGTTGATGGCGCGGATGTCGCTGCGCACGCGGGCGAGCTGCTCGGGCGTGACCAGATCGACCTTGTTGAGCAGGATCACATCGGCGAAGGCGACCTGGTCCTCGGCCTCCGGGGCGTCGTCGAGCCGGCTGGCGAGGTTCAGCGCATCGACCACGGTGACGATGGCGTCGAGCCGGGTGCGGGCGCGCACGTCGTCGTCCATGAAGAAGGTCTGCGCCACCGGCGCCGGATCGGCGAGACCGGTCGTCTCGATCAGGATGCCGTCGAAGCTGCCCTTGCGCTTCATCAGCCCTTCGATGATGCGGATCAGGTCGCCGCGCACGGTGCAGCAGATGCAGCCGTTGTTCATCTCGAAGACTTCCTCGTCGGTATCCACGACGAGGTCGTTGTCGATGCCCACTTCACCGAACTCGTTGACGATCACGGCGTATTTCTTGCCGTGGTCCTCGGTCAGGATGCGGTTCAGGAGCGTCGTCTTGCCGGCCCCGAGATAGCCGGTCAGCACGGTGACGGGGATCGGGGCGGTCGCGGATGCAGTCGCAGAAGACATGGGCTTTGGCCTCTTCGGCAAAGGAGCGAGCCCCGGACGGGCCGGAGCTCGCGATGCGGTCGTCGAAACGTCCGGTCTACCGGCGGTCGGGGACTCAGGCCCCGGCCATGGCCGCAGTCAGGAGCTTCACGTTGTGGCGGACCATATCGATATAGGTGGCCGCCGGTCCAGTTTCAGGGGAGAGCGAGTCCGAGAAGATCGATCCGCCGAGGCGGATGCCGGTCTCCTTGGCGATCCGCTCGACGATGCGGCCGTCGGTCATGTTCTCGACGAACACGGCCTTGACCTTCTCCTTCTTGATCTGGCGGATCAGCTTGGCCACGTCCTTGGCGGTCGCCTCGGCCTCGGTCGAGATGCCCTGCGGGGCCAGGAAGGTGATGCCGTAGGCGCCGGAGAAGTAGCCGAAGGCGTCGTGCGAGGTCAGGACGCGGCGCTCGGTCGCCGGAATCTTGTCGATCGCGGTCTTCACGTCGGCCTCGAGCGCGTCGAGCTTGGCCAGATAGGCGCCGGCATTGGCCTCGTAGGTCGCCTTGCCGTCCGGGTCGGCGGCGATCAGGCCGTCGCGGACATTGGCGATATAGACCTTGGCGTTGGCGACCGACTGCCAGGCATGCGGATCTGTGGCGCCGTGATCGTGGCCGGCATGGGCGTCCTTGCCCTTGCCCTTGGCCTTGGGGTCGTGATCGTGATCGTCGTCCTCGTCGGCCATCTCGCGCGGCGTGATGCCGGTGGTGGCGGTGACGAGCGGGGCTTTGGTGCCGGAGGCCTTGACCAGGCGCTGCATCCAGCCTTCGAAGCCGAGGCCGTTGACGAACACGACCTTGGCGCCGGCGACCGACTTCGCGTCGGCCGGCGTCGGATTGTAGACATGGGCGTCGCCGTTCGGGCCGACCAGGATCTTGACGGCGACCCGGTCGCCGCCGACCTGGCGGACGAAGTCGCCGAGGATCGAGAAGGTGGCGACGACGGGGATCGGATCGGCGGCGCGGGTCGGGCCGGCACCGAGCGGCAGGACGACGAGGGCAGCAGCCAGCGAGGCCGCTGCGCCGAGGACGGAGCGACGAACAATTCCGGTCATGGGTACCTCCGATATGCGAATGGCCTGGGCTTCCGGGCGGGCCTTTGGGCGGGCCCGGGAGCGGGTCAGGCTTCCAGATGCCGGGCCGGCAGAAAGTGGCGGATCGCCCCGCCGGCGCGGCCGAAGACGAGCGACAGGGCATAGGCCCCGCCGGCGACGAGGATGATGGCCGGCCCGGAGGGCAGGCTCAGGTGATAGGAGAGCAGCAGCCCCCCGATGCTCGACAGGCCTGCGATGATCACCGAGATGCCGATCAGGCCGGTCAGGTCGTTGGTCCACAGCCGCGCGGCGGCGGCGGGCAGCATCATGATGCCGACGGCGAGCAGGGTTCCGAGCGCATGGAACCCGCCGACCAGGTTCATGACGACGAGCGCCATGAAGGTGAAATGGACGCGTGCGCCGGCATGGGAGACCGAGCGCAGGAAGGCCGGATCGACGCATTCCAGCACCAGCGGGCGCAGGATGACGGCGAGCGTGATCAGGGTGCCGGTGCCGACCCCGGCGAGCAGCAGCAGCGTCTGGTCGTCGAGCGCCAGCACCGAGCCGAACAGGACATGCAGCAGGTCGACATTCGAGCCGCGGGCCGAGACGATGACCACGCCGAGGGCGAGCGAGATCAGGTAGAAGGCCGCGAGCGTCGCATCCTCTTTCAGCACCGTCGCGCGGGCGACCGCGCCGGCGCCGAGTGCGACGGCGAGGCCGGCGACGAGGCCGCCGATGGTCATGGCCGGCAGCGACAGACCGGCCAGCAGGTAGCCGATCGCGGCGCCGGGCAGGATGGCATGCGCCATCGCGTCGCCGGTCAGCGACATGCGGCGCAGCATCAGAAAGACGCCGATCGGCGCGGCGCCGAGCGACAGGGCAAGGCTGCCGACCAGCGCCCGGCGCATGAACTCGAACTCGGCGAAGGGCTCGATCAGCAGGTCGTACAGCATCGCGGGTTCCCTCAGGCCGCCGCGTCGCGGGCGCAGATATGCGCCGCGTCGTCGAAGGCCTCGATCATGCGGCGCGCCGCGAGCAGGTTGGTCGGCGTCAGAACCTCCGCGGTCGGCCCCCAGGCGACCACCTCGCGGGCGATCAGCACGGTCTCGGGGAAGCTGCGCCGCACGGTCTCCATGTCGTGCAGCACGGCCGCGACCGTGCGCTTTTCGTCGTGCCAGCGGCGGATCAGGTCGAGCAGGTCGGCCGCGGTCTTGGCGTCCACCGCGTTGAACGGCTCGTCGAGCAGGATCAGGGACGAGTCCTGCAGGAGCAGGCGGGCGAACAGGCAGCGCTGCATCTGCCCGCCCGACAGCGTGCCGATGGCGCGACGCTCGAAGCCCTCCAGGCCGACGGCGCGGATGGCATCCTCGATCCGGCCGCGCTCGCCCCGGCCGATCCGCCCGAAGGCGCCGACCTTGCGCCACAGGCCCATCGAGACGAAATCGTAGACGCAGAGCGGGAAGCTGCGGTCGACCTCGGCCAGTTGCGGCAGATAGGCGATGTCGTGCGGGGCGATGCCGTCGAGCCGCATGCGGCCGCCGAGCGGCTGCAGCATGCCGACGATGCCCTTGAGCAGCGTCGACTTGCCGGCGCCGTTCGGCCCGACCACGGCGATCAACGCGCCGGATTCGATCGCGCCGGTCAGGTGGTGCACGGCCGGATGGCGATCGTAGCCGAGCGTCAGGTCCTGGAATTCGATACGGGCGGCCACGGGCGGTCCTCTGCGGCTGCGATCAGGAAAGGGCCCAGGCCACGCCGGCCCAGATCAGAACGGAGAGCGTTAGCGCCACCGCCAGGCGAATGCCCAGCGACAGGCGCAGGAGCGAAAGCGACGGCGCCGCCGCATGGGCATGGCGCGCGCCGAGTGCGACGGTCGCCGCCTCGGGGCCGTGCGGGTGATGGTCGTGGCCGGCATGGTCGTGGCCATGATGGCGGTGCTGACGGCGGCCATGCTCGCCGTGATGGTTGTGCTCGCCGTGATCGTGGCCGCCATGATCGTGCTGGTGGGCGCCATGATCATGATCGTCGTGCGTCCCGGGTGCCGAAGGACCGGCATCGCGGTGGTCGTGAGGGGCATGCCCTGCGTGGTCGTGCCTGGCATGCCCCCCCTGCACGGCCCCCGACGCCGCGGGCATCGGCGGGGTGCCGGCGGCTGCGGCCGGGAGAAGCGTGATCTGGGACGGGGATGAGGTCACGGGCTGCTCGCAGCGATCCATGGCGGAACGATGCGAATGTTATACCGTAACAGTCAGCCTCCGCCAAGGGGCCAGCCATGCAGGCCGGGCCGGTCGGCCCGCCGCTGCCGGCACGCTTCGCTCAGCGGCCCGACAGGTTGGGCCGCAAGCCCGGGTCTCGACGATGCCGGAAGGTCCGCGATCCGGTGATCGAGGGGGCCGGGGTCGCCCGGGGTCGCCCGGGGTCGGGGACGGGGTTGCGATCGGGGCGCTATCGCCGCGGCGGACGGCGTGCCACCATCGCGCGGAGCAGCATTGGAGCGACGGGACATGGCAGGGCGCAAGGCGGGCATCTGGGCCGAGGTCAAGGCGGCGTTGGGCGACATTCCCCATGCCGACGATGCGGCGACCCTGAAACTGAAGAGCCGCGACTTCTTCTGGTTCTCGCCGATCCTGAAGCCGCAACTGGAACATTGCCGCGCCGATCTGGTCGTCGCCCCGCGCAATCGCGACGAGGTCATCCGGGCGGCCTCGGTCGCGGCACGGCTGCGCGTGCCGATCACGGTCCGCGCCGGCGGCACCGGCAACTACGGCCAGGCGGTCCCGCTCGAAGGCGGCATGCTGCTCGATGTCTCCGCGCTCGACCGGACGCTCTGGGTCAAGCCCGGCGCCGGCCGCTTCGAGGCGGGCGCGCGGCTGCTCGACATGGACCGCGGGCTCTTTGCCGAGGGCCAGGAGGTGCGGCTCTATCCGTCGACCCGCAAGCAGGCGACCATCGGCGGCCTGATCGCCGGCGGCGCGGGCGGGGCGGGGTCCTGCACCTGGGGCCAGATCTCCGATCCGGGCGCCGTGCTGGCTTTGCAGGTGGTGACCGTCGAGGAGAGCCCGCGGATCGTCGAACTGCGCGGGCCGGACGTGCTCAAGGTGCTGCATGCCTATGGGGTCAACGGTGTCATCACCGAGACCGAGATCCCGCTCGCACCGCGCCACGACTGGGCCGAGCGCATCGTCGCCTTCCCGGATCTCGCCGCCGCCGCCCGCTTCGGGCAGGCCTTCACGGAGGCCGACGGCATCGCCAAGCGGCTGGTCTCGATCCACGAGCCGCGCATCCCGGCCGCGATCAAGCGGCTGAAGCCCTATGCGCCGGACGGGGCGGCGATCGCGATCCTGATGGTCAGCGAGCCGCAGGCGGAGGCCTGCGAGGCGATCGCGGCGGCCCATGGCGGCACGGTCACGTTCCGCCGCACGGCCGAGGCGGCGCGCGCGGCGGCCTTCGACGGCCATGGCGCGATCGCGCCGCTCTACGAATACACCTGGAACCACACCACGCTGCACATGCTGAAGGTCGATCCGACCATCACCTATCTGCAGCTCCGCTTCCCGCCGGGGCGCAATCTCGATCTGGTCGCCTGGGTCGGCGAGCGCTTCCGCGACGAGATCTGGCTGCATCTCGAATTCCAGCGCCGCTTCGGCCGGGTGACCAATTCGGCCCTGCCGATCGTCAAGTTCACCAGTCCGGAACGGCTCTATGCCATCGTCGACGAGCTGAATGCCAACGAGGTCGCGGTCAGCGACCCGCACAGCTACGCGCTCGACGATGCCGGCTGGAAGCGCGTCGACAGCGGTGCGGCTCAGTTCAAGTCGCTCGCCGACCCGCACGGCCTGATGAATCCCGGCAAGCTGCGCGCCTGGCCGCCGGCCGAGGCGGCGGAGTAGGGCTTTCGGGCTGCGGCGACGGGATGGGGATGACCCCGTCGAAGCGCCGGCAACAGGCGGGGCGGAGCTGCCCTACCGGCGGCGTCCGCCGCGCCGGTCAAACCCTCCGCCGAACGCTCAGGCTCACTTGATGACGATGCGGCCCTGCACCGTCTGGTCGACGGTGCCGCGCTCCTTGACATAGGCCATCACGTCGTTGGCCATCAGCTTGGAATCGCGCTCGCCGAGCAGGGGCTTGGACTTGATGAACATGCGGTAGTTGTCGCCGCCGCGGCCCATGAAGTCGTTGATGGCGATCTTGTAGGTCTTCTTCGGGTCGAGCGGCTCGCCGCCGATCTTCACGGAGACGACCCGGCTGCCGACCGGCTTCGACTTGTCGACCTCGACCGTCGCGCCGGAAATCTGCGGGAAGCGGCCGCCGGTCTCGCCGAGCTGGGACAGGCCGTTCTCCAGCGCCGCCAGAATGGTGTCGCCGGTATCGGCAAGCAGCAGGGTGCGGTTGCCGAAGGGCAGCTCGACCAGCACGTCGCGCCGGGAGAAGGGGGCGCCGGCGACATACTGCTTGTTGCCGCGGATGCCGCCGCCATTGGTGATGGCGATGTCGGCGCCGGTCGCCCAGCGCATGCCGTCGGCGATCAGGTTGCCGATCGCCGCCTCGCCGGTGCGCACCGTCGTCGAGCGGCTGTCGAGCGGCACGGCCAGCTTGGCGATCTCGACATCGAGCTCGCGCGACAGTTCCTTCCGGTAGGTTTCGACGCGCGCTTCCGTCTCCGGATCCGGCGCGACCGTGGCGCTGTCCATGATCCGGAAATTCGGCCACCAGGTCACCGTGCGCCGGCCGCCGCGGTCCTCGGCATTGATGGTCAGGTCGACGGCGGTGACATACTCGCCCTCTTCCTTGGACTCGACCATGGCGGTGCGCCCGTCGAACATCAGCGCCAGATCGTGGTCGTCGCCCGACAGGATCAGGTCGAAGGCGCCCGACTGGATCAGCGCGAAATCCTGCACGCGGTTGGCATGGGCGACCAGCACGACGAAGTCGACCCCGCCGCTCTTCAGCTTGCGCGCCTCGGCGGTCGCGGTGCGGATCAGATCGGTGAATTTAAGATCGCCCGGCGAGGACTTGTTCGGGCTGTCGTCCGCGGTCACGCCGACGATGCCGATCTTGACGCCGTCGACCTCGATCACCGACGAATCCTTGAAGCCGGCGACCGGCTCGCCATTCGGCTCGCGCAGATTGGCGGCGAGCTTATGGGGCGATTTCAGGGCCGCCATGCGTTCGCGGAAGACCTGCGGGCCGAAATCGAATTCGTGGTTGCCGGGCACGAAGACATCCGGCGGCACGATGTTGAGGATCTCGACGATATGGGCGCCGCGGTCGAAACCGGACATCAGCGACGGCGAGATCGTGTCACCGCCATGGACATAGACCACCGTGCCGCCCTTGGCCTTCTCGGCCCGGGCGATCGCTGCCAGCCGCGAGAAGCCGCCGCGCTTCTTGTCGCCGTCGATCTTGTAGATGTCGTTGACCAGCAGGAAGGTCAGCTTGGCTTCGGCGGCCCGTGCAAGACCCGCCGGCAGGGCGGCGGCGACGAGGCCGGCGACGACCAGGGCGGCCGCCGCCCGGGCGAACGCATGGCGGACACGGTGCGACAGCAACTGCATGGTCCCTCACATTCCGAAAGACGCACAAAAACCGGAACTATTCGTGAACATCAGTGTGGCAAAGCCATGCCGGCTTGTCCATAGGACTCGTCGCAAGCAACGGATATGATCGGCCGATGATCGGATTGCACCCTCGGGGCGTATCTCCGGCAACCGTGCCGCGGTCGCCGTCGTCCCGACCGCGCTGTGAAAGGACCTGACGTTGAATTCCACTCCCGGCCCCGTCGCCGCCTCCGATGTCGCCCCCGGGGTTGCCCTTGGGGTCCCCCGTCCCGCCGCTCCGGCGTCGGACCGCGCCGCCCAGCATCGGGCCATCCGGCTTCCCTCCGACCACCCCCCGGTCAAGGCCGGCCGCATCGGCGTGCTGATCGTCGCGCTCGGCACGCCGGATGCCACCGACTACTGGTCGATGCGGCGCTACCTGAAGGAATTCCTGTCCGACCGGCGCGTCATCGAGACGCCGCGCTGGCTGTGGTGGCCGCTGCTCAACCTGATCATCCTGACCACCCGGCCGGGCCGCAAGGGGCGCGACTACGACACGATCTGGAACAAGGAGCGCGACGAAGGCCCGCTCCGGACCATCACCCGCTCCCAGTCGGACAAGCTGCAGGCGGCGCTCGGCGCCGACAGCGGCCGGATCGTGGTCGACTGGGCGATGCGCTACGGCAATCCGTCGATCGCCAGCCGTCTCGCCCATCTGCAGGCCGAGGGCTGCGAGCGCATCCTGGTCTTCCCGCTCTATCCGCAATATGCCGCGGCGACGACCGCGACCGTCAACGACGTGGTCTTCGACGTGCTGAAGACCATGCGCTGGCAGCCGGCGATCCGCACCGTGCCGCCCTATCACGACGACCCGGTCTATATCGACGCGCTTGCCGAGAGCCTGACGACGAGCCTGTCCGGCCTCGACTGGACGCCGGACATGGTGCTCGCCTCCTTTCATGGCATCCCGAAGAGCTATTTCGAGAAGGGCGACCCCTACCATTGCCATTGCGCCAAGACGGCGCGGCTCTTGCGCGAGACGCTCGGCTGGGACAAGGACAAGCTGCGTCTGACCTTCCAGTCGCGCTTCGGGCCGGAGGAATGGCTGCAGCCCTATACCGACAAGACCGTCGAAGCGCTCGGCAAGTCGGGCGTCAAGAATCTCGCCGTCATCACGCCGGGCTTCACGGCCGATTGCCTGGAGACGCTGGAGGAGATAGCCGGCGAGAATGCCGAGATCTTCCATCATGCCGGCGGCGTCAACTTCCACGCGGTGCCGTGCCTGAACGACAGCGATCTCGGCATGCGGGTGATCGAGGCGGTCACGCGGCGCGAACTGTCGGGCTGGATCTGAACGGGCGACGGCGTCCGGTCCGGGCCGGGTCCTGCCTCCCAAGCGATTGGAGGCCGAGGCCGGCCGGATCGGGCGCCGCTTGCGTCTGCCGCCACGGTGGCGACACGATCGGTTCATGAATGTTGCGGTGCTGGACGGGTCCGCATACCTTCCATGTCGGAGGGGCGCGGCCGGGCGTTCGGGGGATCGCACATGAATTTCGTCATTTCGGGCAGCGACATGGTCATCATCGCGATCGTTGCGGTGCTGATCGTCACCGTGTTCGCGGGCGTCAAGACGGTGCCGCAGGGCTCCAATTGGACCGTGGAGCGATTCGGCCGCTATACGCGCACGCTGAAGCCGGGCCTCAACATCATCACGCCCTTCGTCGAACAGATCGGCGCCAAGCTCTCCATGATGGAGCAGGTGCTCGACGTGCCGACGCAGGAGGTCATCACCAAGGACAATGCGACGGTCTCGGTCGACGGCGTCGCCTTCTTCCAGGTCCTCGACGCCGCCAAGGCGGCCTACGAGGTGCAGAGCCTGGAAACCGCGATCCTCAACCTGGTCATGACCAATATCCGTACGGTCATGGGCTCGATGGATCTCGACCAGCTCCTGTCGCACCGCGACGAGATCAATGTCCGTCTGCTCTCCGTGGTCGATGCCGCCGCCGCCTCCTGGGGCGTCAAGGCCAACCGCATCGAGATCAAGGACATCATCCCGCCGGCCGACCTGGTCGCGTCGATGGGCCGGCAGATGAAGGCCGAGCGCGACAAGCGCGCCGCGGTGTTGGAGGCGGAAGGCTCGCGCCAGTCGGAAATCCTGCGTGCGGAGGGCCAGAAGCAGGCCCAGATCCTGGAGGCCGAAGGCCGCCGCGAAGCCGCCTTCCGCGACGCCGAGGCCCGCGAGCGTCTCGCTGAGGCCGAGGCCAAGGCGACGCTGATGGTCTCCGAGGCGATCGCCAAGGGCGACCTGCAGGCGATCAACTACTTCGTCGCGCAAAAATATATCGAGGCCTTCAAGGAGATGGCGTCCGCGCCGAACCAGAAGGTGGTGCTCATCCCGATGGAGGCGACCTCGATCATCGGTTCGATCGCCGGCATCGCCGAGATCGCCAAGAGCGCCCTCAGCCACGACCGCAAGGCGTAAACCCCACCGTCGGGCGCGTGGGGATCCGCCTCACGCGCTCCCCGCTGCCGCTGGCCTCGTTCTCCGAAGGAGACTCCGCCATGGATCTGACCGGCTTGTTGATCGGATGGGCTTCGACAGCCTGGTTCTGGCTGGTATTCGGCCTGGTTTTGCTCGTCTTGGAAGTCTTCGCGCCCGGGACCTTCTTCCTCTGGCTCGGCGTCGCCGCCCTCGTGGTCGGCGGGCTCGATCTGGCCTTCGACCTGACCTGGCAGGTGCAGTCCATCGCCTGGGGCGTGCTGTCGCTGGTCCTGCTCCTGGCCGGCCGGCGCTATTTCAACGCCCGCGACCAGCATTCCGAGGACCCGCATCTGAACGAGCGCGCTTCGCGCTATCTGGGGCGCGTCTTCACCCTGGCGACGCCGATCCTCGAAGACCACGGCTCGCTCAAGGTCGACGACACGATCTGGCGCATCTCGGGCCCGGACATGAGCGCCGGAACCCGCGTCAAGGTGATCGGCGTCGACGGTCCGATCCTGAAGGTCGACCGGGCCTGAGAGGAGAGGGGCCGCTCTCGACGCGGCTGATCGTCCCGCCGCTGATGCGGCGGGTCGCTGTAGGATCTGAGCGGAATGACTGGGCCGGCCCCTGCGGACCGGGGGCCTGACGACCATGCGCGCGGGACGTTGGCGTCCGGCGCGCCCTCCTCAGGCGACGCCGATGCGGAGCAGGTCGTGCATGTGGACGATGCCGACCGGGCGCTCGTCGTCGACCACCAGAAGCGCGGTGATCGAGGCGGCGTTGAGCATCTCGATGGCGGTGGCGAGCAGCGCGTCCGGACGGATGGTCTTCGGGCGGCGGGTCATCACCTCGTCGACCGAGCGGACCAGCAGGTCGTCGGCGATGTGGCGGCGCAGGTCGCCGTCGGTGACGATGCCGGCGAGGCGGCCGTCCTCGGAGAGGACGCCCAGGCAGCCGAAGCCGCGCTGGTTCATCAGCAGGATCGCCTCCTTCATGGAGGTGCCGAGCGGGGCGAGCGGCACGGCCGCGCCCTGGTGCATCACGTCGCGGACATGCTTCAGGCTGGCGCCGAGCTTGCCGCCCGGATGGAAGACCTTGAAGTCCTGCGCGGTGAAGCCGCGGCTTTCGAGCAGCGCGATCGCCAACACGTCGCCGATGGCCAGCTGCAGCATGGTCGAGGAGGTCGGCGCGAGACCGTGCGGACAGGCCTCCTGCACCTTCGGCAGTTCGAGCACGATGTCGGCCGCCTTGCCGAGCGTCGAGGCGGCATTCCAGGTGACGGCGATCAGCGGCACGCGGAAGCGGCGGGTATAGGCGAGGATCGAGGCCAGCTCGCTGGACTCGCCCGACCACGACAGCGCGATCACCGCATCGTCGGCGGTGACCATGCCGAGGTCGCCGTGGCTCGCCTCGCTCGGATGGACGAAATAGGCCGGCGTGCCGGTCGACGCCATCGTGGCGGCGATCTTGCGCCCGATATGGCCGCTCTTGCCGATGCCGGAAATGATCACCCGGCCGCGGGCGGCGCGGATGGTGGCGACCGCCTCCATGATCGCGCGGCCGAGCGGGCCGTCGAGCGCGGCGGCGAGCATGTGCATGCTCTCGATCTGGATGCCGAGCGTGCGGCGCGCGGAGACGAGGTCGGAGGCCTGGTTGCCTTCGCCGGCGAGCCCCGAGAGGCCGCGATCCGCCTTCGAGACGATATTGGCGTCGATGAAGCGCATCCCCGTTCTCCTGGCACTTGGGCCGGGCCGGGTTCCGCCCGCCGGGCGGTCCCGATCCCCGGCGACCTCAGGCGGCCTTTTAGCACGTTTGCCGGCTGCGCCAACCCCGGCGGTTCGGCCGGCCCGGGGGATGCCCCCCTCGGGCCCGCCGGGCGGCCGGCAAGGAAGCCTTAACCATGTCCCTTTACGGTCCGGTAAGGAAGGCGCCCGGCGAGCGCCCGGCGCCCGGCGCCGAGAGGGAAAGAGGGCGGATTTCCGCGATGTTGCGCCGATCCGTTCCGGTCATCTGGCTGCTGGTCGGCGCCGCCGGCTCCGCCGCCGCGCAAGGGGCGCCGCCCCTGCGGGGATCGGACGGGGCTTTGCCGCCCGGCCTGCAGCAACTCCGCAGCGATACGGACCCGGTTGCGGCGCGGACGCCGGCCGCCGGGCGCCCGCGCGGCCGCGAATCAACCGCGCCGGCCGCCCGCCGGGCCCCGTTGGGCGGCGCCAATCCGCCGGCGTCGACCATCGACTGGCTCGGCCCGCCGATCGATCCGCCGGGCCTCGTGCCCGCCGATCCCCTATCCGCCGATCCCCTGTCCGCCGGCCCCGGCGCGCCGGGCCCAACCGACGCACGCCTCGCGGCGCCGGCGGCCCGGGGCGTCACCCTGGCGCCCATTTCAGGCGCGGGAGCCTATCCGGCCGCAGCCGTCCCCGGATCGACGCGCATTGATGCCGCCGGCCCGAACGCGACCGCCGCGAACCTGGCAGGCGCGCCGCTTGCGGGCTCGAGCCCGTCCGGTGTCGCCGGGCCTGCAGCGCAACGCGGCCGGGACGGACGCCCGGCGCCGACCGCCCGGAGCGGAGACCGGCGCGCCCTGACGACCGGTGCGCTGCGGCCGGCGACGCCCGCGCGCGCCACTGAGCCGGCGCCTCCGGCCGATCCGGTCCCGCCCGGCCTGCGCCGGACCGACGAGGACCCGCTCGCCGACACGGACGAGCCCTATGCCCAGCAGGGCTTCCGCGCCGGCGGCTTCCTGCTCAGGCCGGCGCTGGAGATCGGCCTCGGCCGCACCAGCAACGCCGCGGCCTCGACCACCGGCCGGCCCGGCTCCGTGCTGTCCTTCGCGCCGGAACTGCGCGCCGCCTCGGACTGGTCGCGCCATGCGCTCGAATTCGATCTGCGCGGCAGCTATCTGGCCTATCCGGCCGACCGCAGCCTCGACCAGCCGAGCGCCACCCTGAAGGCGGCGGGCCGGGTCGACCTGGCCGACGGCATGCGGCTCGATCTGAAGGCCGGCTATGCGGTCTCGCGCCAGTCCTCCGGCAGCGCCGAGAATCCGTCCGGGACGGCGGTTCCGTCGACCGCCACGACCGTGACCGGGTCGGCCGGCTTCACGCGCGATGCCGGCCTGATCTTCCTGACCCTGCGGACGGATCTGGAATCGACCCGCTACAGCGGCGGCACGCTGCAGGGCGGCGGCCCGATCGCGGATGCCGCCTCGCGCGACAACGACCGCGTGATCGGGGCGCTCAGGACCGGGTTCCATCTGTCCCCGGCGGTGACGCCCTATGTCGAGGTCCAGGCCAGCCGGCGCAGCTATGGCGAGCCGGCGGCGGCGAAACTGCGCGATACCGACGGGCGCGCCGTCAAGACCGGCGCCGAGCTCGATTTCGGGCCGCTGCTGCGCGGCGATCTTTCGGTCGGCTGGGCGAGCGAGAGCCCGGCGGGGCCGAAGCTCGGCGATCTCACGGGCGCGACCTTCGACGGTTCGCTGATCTGGTCGCCGACCCGGCTGACGCGGGTGACGCTGACCGCCAAGACCGCGTTCGAGCCGACCACGCTGGCCGGCTCGCCGGGCTCGATCGCGCGGACGGTCGGGGTCACGGTCAATCAGCAGTTCGGGCGCCAGATGGCGGCGGAGGCGGGACTGTCGGCGACCGACCGCCGCTATCAGGGCCTGCCGCTGGAGGAGCGCAGCACGACCGCCAAGGCCGGGCTGACCTGGAGCTTCAACCCGAACGTCCAGGCCTTCCTGCGCACGCAGTATGACCGGTTCCATTCCACCACGGCCGGCGCCGACTACGATGTCGGCACCGTCACGATCGGCCTGCGGCTGCAGAAATAGCGACCGCGTTACGATCGGCCTGCGGCTGCAGAAGTGACGAGCCGCGTCGTCATTGGCCCATGGCGCCGGCGGCGGTTCTGCACATGACGACGCCGCCCCCGGGGTCCGGAAGCGGCGTGTCGAAATGCGGTCGGGGTTCGGTCAGCCGAGCAGGCGCGCGATCTCCTTGCGGAAATCGGCATTCAGCTCCGGCCGGTCCAGCCCGAAGGCGACATTGGCGGCCAGGAAGCCGATCTTGGAGCCGCAATCGTAGGTCTCGCCCTTGAAGCGCGTGCCCCAGAAGGGCTGGTCGGCCATCAGGCGGATCATCGCGTCGGTCAGCTGGATCTCGCCGCCGGCGCCCTTCTCGTGGCGCGAGAGGTGGTCGAAGATCTCGGGCTGCAGGATATAGCGGCCGGAGATGAACCGGTTGGACGGCGCGGTGCCCTTCGGCGGCTTCTCGACCATGCTGGTGATCGCGAAGGCATCGGCGCCCCGGCTCTCGCCGACGCCGACGATGCCGTACTGGTGGGCGAGCGCGGGATCGCATTCCTCGACCGCGATGACATTGCCGCCGGTCTCGGCATAGACCTGCATCATCTGCGCCAGGCAGCCGGTCTCGGCCTTCATGATCATGTCGGGCAGCAGGACCGCGAAGGGCTCGTTGCCGACGATGTCGCGCGCGCACCAGACGGCGTGGCCGAGGCCGAGCGGCAATTGCTGGCGGGTGAAGCTGGTCTGGCCGGCGGGCGGCTGATAGCGCGACAGAAGCTCGAGTTCCGCGGTCTTGTTGCGGCTCTTCAGCGTCGCCTCGAGCTCGTAGGCGATATCGAAATGATCCTCGATGACGGCCTTGTTGCGGCCGGTGACGAAGATGAAATGTTCGATGCCGGCCGCGCTCGCCTCATCGACGATGTATTGGATGACCGGGCGGTCGACGACGGTCAGCATCTCCTTCGGCACGGCCTTGGTGGCCGGCAGGAAGCGCGTGCCGAGACCGGCGACGGGAAAAACGGCTTTGCGAATCGGTTTGGACATGGAGCCTGCTTTCGAATGGCCGCCCGAGCGTGCAGCGACGGTGCACTAGCCGCCGCTTGCGGCACGAACATGACCGTCATCCTGCCGTATTCGATCGCTCGAAGACCTGCAAGAGCAGCCGCGCCCGACGGAAACGCGCGAGACGGCACGGCGGTTTCCTCGATCCGGGCGCGTGAGACATCCGGGCCTTTTCGAGCGCGCGGGCGCGCATTACATTCACCATTAGGACGACGTTAACCGTATCCGGCCCTAGCTTCGACGGAAGATGCGGGGACTTGATCCGAATGCCCCGCCGCGCCCCGCCGCTGCGAGGAGATGACCATGACCGCCAACCGCCCACCGCTCGGTGCCTTGCGCCCGATGGACGACGCGATTGCCTGCCGCACCGATGCCCTGGCGCCGCCGGCGGGTGTCCGCTTTGATGCGCCGTCTCGGCGTGCCCTTCTGGCCGGCGGGCTCGGCGCTATGGCGGCGGCGGGCCTGGGCGGGCCGGCCTGGGGCCAGACGTCGACCTACGAATTCGCCCAATGGGTTCAGGTGTTCAAGCCGCGGGCGACCGCCAACGGCGTGCGCGGGGAGATGTATGACTGGGTCATGAGCCAGACCCAGCCGGACACCAAGGTGTTCGAGTTCGACAAGTCGCAGCCCGAGGTGCAGGAGCCGATCTGGCGCTACCTGAACCGCCGCGTCAACGAATGGCGCATCAATACCGGCCGCGAGCGGGTCAAGCAGTATGCCGAGCTGTTCGGTCGCATCGAGCAGGTCTACGGCGTCGACCGCTTCATGCTGTGCGCGCTGTGGGGCATGGAATCGGCCTTCGGCGACGTGGCCGTGAACACCAAATGGATGCGTCCGGTCATCCCCTGTCTCGCCGCGCTGGCCTGGGGCGACGCGCGCCGGCGCAGCTACTGGGAACAGGAACTGATCAACGCGCTGATCATCGTCGATCGCGGCTGGGCGACGCCGGCCGACATGGTCGGCTCCTGGGCCGGCGCCATGGGGCATACCCAGTGGATGCCTGAGGTCTGGCTCAACATGGGCGTCGATTTCGATCGCGACGGCCGGATCAGTCCGTTCGGCAAGCCCGACGACGCGCTTGCCGGCACGGCGCGCTATCTGGTCGAGCGCGGCAAGTTCCGGCGCGGCGAGACCTGGGGCTACGAGGTCAAGCTGCCGCCGACCTTCAATGCCGGCCTCGCCGACGGCAAACTGATCAAGACGGTCGCCCAGTGGAAGGCGCTCGGCGTGACCCGCGTTTCGGGCGACCCGTTCCCGCGCGATGCCGATCAGGCCCGCCTCGCCGTGCCGGCGGGGGTCAAGGGGCCGGCCTTCATGTATCTGCAGAACCTGTTTGCGCTGCGCTCCTACAACCCCTCGACCAAATATGCGCTGGCGATCGGCCATCTGGCCGATCGGATTCGCGGTGGCGGAGCCTTCGTGCAGCCCTGGCCGACCGACGAGCGCCAGTTGAGCCTGGAAGAGGCGCAGGAACTGCAGACCCGCCTGACCCAGCTCGGTTTCGACACCGGCGGTACCGACGGCCGCGTCGGCGACAAGACCCAGGCCGCCGTGCAGGCCTGGCAGCGCTCGGTCGGCATGACGCCGGCCGACGGCTTCCCGTCCGACAAGGTTCTCAAACGGCTCCGCGGCGGCTAGACTGCGGGCCGTTGGGGGAGGATGCGGCGCGGCGCCGATAGGGCCGCGCCCGCTGCTGCCCGGAGGTCCGCCCGATGCCGATCCTGCCTGAGACGATGCCCGCGGCCCCCGTGACCGCCGCGCCGCGGCTGCGCGTTGCCGGGCGCGCCGGCGATCGCCCGGGGCGGCTCGCCGGCCTGGTCCGGCTCGCCGCCGTGCTCCTGCTCGCGGTCGTCTCGGTGCTCGCCTCCGCGCCGCCCGCCGCAGCCCAGAATGACGGCGGCGGCTTCTTCCGCTTCCTGTTCGGCGGTGGCCGGCAGCAGGCCCCGACCCCGCCCGGCGGCATCGGCACCCGCCCGCCGGCCGGACAATATCCCGCCCCGCCCGGCGGCTTCGGCTATCCCGGCCAGCCCGAGACCGCCGCGCCGCCGCCGCGGCCGCGCGTGTCCAATCCGGAACCGCGCATCATCGAGCAGCCCAAGGATGCGGATGCCCAGGTGGTGCTGGTGCTCGGCGACAGTCAGGCGGCCGGTCTCGCGCTCGGCCTTCAGGTCGCCTTCGCCGACACGCCCTCGGTCAAGGTCGTCTCCAAGGCGCGGCCTTCGCTGAGCCTGGTGCGCGACGACGAGTATGATTTCCTCGCCCAGCTGCCGGCCATGCTGCAGGAGGGGCGCTTCGACTTCCTGGTCGTGATGAGCGGCATCAACGATCGCCAGTCCTTCTACGACCGAAAGACCGGTCAGAAGACCGACGACCTGAAGACCGACAAGTGGGAGGTCGCCTACCGGGCGCGGATCGGCGCGGTGCTGAAGGCCCTGCGCGAAACCGGCAAGCCGATCTACTGGGTCGGCCAGCCGCCGGTGGAGCGGCCGACGCTGTCGGCCTTCCTGAGCGTCACCAACGGCATCGTCAAACAGCTGGTCGAGGCGAACGGGGCGACCTTCATCGACATCTGGCCGGGCTTCACCGACGACGAGGGCAACTTCACCTATTCGGGCCCCGACGTGGACGGCAAGGAAAAGAAGCTCAGGGCCGGCGACGGCACGCATTTCAACCGGGCCGGCCAGCGCAAGCTCGCCTTCTTCGTCGAGCAGTCGATCCGCGACCAGCTGAAGGGCGTCGCCCCGGCCCCCGAGCCCGCGCTGCCGGAAGCGCCGGCCGCGCCGGTACTGCCGCAGGAGGTCATCCTCGCCGCGCCGCCGCCGCTGCCGCCGGCGCCGTGGAAGAAGATCGGCCCGGTGGTCAGCCTGAGCGGGCAGGTTGCCCCGGACGCCGAGACGGAGCTCGCCGGCGGCCCCGCGCCGGCCGCCCCCGGTGCACCGGCTGCGCGCACCAGCGGCAGCATCGTCACCGTCGCACCCGCGCCGACCCCCGTCCTGGTCAAGCCTTCGGACGCGATGCCGGGCGGCTTCCCGATCACCGAAACCCCGCTCTACCGCCGCTTCGTGCGCGGCGAGAACATCGAGGCGCCGACCGGCCGGATCGACGATTTCCGTTGGCGCCGCCCGCGCTGAGGCTCGGCCGGCGGGCCGGTTCGGCCCTCTCCGGTCGCTGACTCTCGTCCTTTTCGAGACGCAACATGACAAAGGCCCCGCCGTGGAGCGGGGCCTTAGGGTCTTGCGGTGCGACCGGTGCGGCCGGCCGGGTTACGCCGGCCGGAGCGGGGCGATCAGCGCGGCAGTTCGGACTTGCCCATCAGGGCGAGGTCGATCGAGCGGGCGGCCTGTCGGCCTTCGCGGATCGCCCAGACGACCAGCGACTGGCCGCGCCGCATGTCGCCGGCGGCCCAGACCTTGTCGACCGAGGTCTTGTAGTCCTCTTCGGTCGCCTGCACGTTGCCGCGGCCGTCGCGGGCGACGCCGATCTCGCTGACGAGGCCCTCGGCCACCGGCGCGACGAAGCCCATGGCGAGCAGGACGAGGTCGGCCTTGAGGACGAACTCGCTGCCCGGAACCTTCTGCATCTTGGCGTCGACCTCGATGCAATGCAGCGCCTTGACGCGGCCGTTCTCGCCCTCGAAGCGCTCGGTCAGCACCGAAAACTGACGCTCGGCGCCTTCCTCGTGCGAGGAGGAGGTGCGCAGCTTGAGCGGCCAGTTCGGCCAGTTCAGGAGCTTGTTCTCCTTCTCGGGCGGCTTCGGCATGATTTCGAGCTGGGTCACCGACAGGGCGCCCTGACGCACCGAAGTGCCGATGCAGTCGGAGCCGGTATCGCCACCGCCGATCACCACGACATGCTTGCCGCCGGCCAGGATCTGCTCGACATTGCCGACCGGCTCGTGGGAGACGCGGCGGTTCTGCTGCGGCAGGAACTCCATCGCGAAATGCACGCCGTCGAGCTCGCGGCCCGGGATCGGCAGGTCGCGCGGCTTCTCGGCGCCGCCGGTCAGCAACACGGCGTCATAGGCTGCCTTCAGTTCTTCGACCTTCAGGTCGACGCCGACATTGACGTTGTAGTGGAAGACGACGCCCTCGGCCTCCATCTGGGTGACGCGACGGTCGATCACGGTCTTCTCAAGCTTGAAGTCCGGGATGCCGTAGCGCAGCAGGCCGCCGGCCTTGGCGTTCTTCTCGTAGAGATGGACCTCGTGGCCGGCGCGGGCGAGCTGCTGGGCGGCGGCGAGGCCGGCCGGGCCGGAGCCGATCACCGCGACCTTCTTGCCGGTCTTGCGCTTCGGCAGTTCCGGCTTGACCCAGCCTTCCTCCCAGGCGCGGTCGGCGACCGAGCATTCGATCGTCTTGATGGTCACGGGCGTGTCCATCAGGTTGAGCGTGCAGGAGGCCTCGCACGGGGCCGGGCAGACGCGGCCGGTGAATTCCGGGAAGTTGTTGGTCGAGTGGAGGTTGCGCGCCGCGGCCTCCCAGTCGCCGTGATAGACGAGGTCGTTCCAGTCCGGGATCTGGTTGTTGACCGGGCAACCCGTGTGGCAATAGGGGATGCCGCAATTCATGCAGCGCGCCGCCTGATCGCGCGTTCCCTGCTCGCTCAGCGGGATCACGAATTCCTGGTAGTTGCGGATGCGATCATGCGCCGGCCGATACTTGCGGTCCTGGCGGTCGATCTCGAGAAACCCCGTAACCTTGCCCATCAGTCAGTCCCCGTCGCGCCCGCTCATCAAGGCGGCGCTGGTCAAATTCGGGATGCCGGAGGGAGCCGGCGAACGGCTCCCTCGTCTGATCACTCCGCCGCGACGGCCGTGCGCATGCGCTCCATTTCCTGCAGCGCGCGGCGATACTCGACCGGCATGACCTTGCGGAATTTCGGCAGATACTCGCCCCAGTTGGCGAGGATCGTCTTGGCCCGCTCGGAACCCGTATAGTGCGCGTGGTTCTCGATCAGCTGGCGCAGGCGCTCGCCGTCGTGACGGGTCATGTCGCTCATCACGTCGACCAGGCCGTGGGCCTCCAGGTCGCCGACCGCATGGTGGCGGCGGGCGGCCAGTTCCTCTTCCTCGATGACCGGCTCCAGCTCGACCATGGACAGGTTGCAGGCCTTGGCGAAATCGCCGGCCTCGTCGAGCACGTAGGCGATGCCGCCCGACATGCCGGCCGCGAAGTTGCGCCCCGTCTTGCCGAGCACGACCACGACGCCGCCGGTCATGTATTCGCAGCAATGGTCGCCCGCACCCTCGACCACCGCGACGGCGCCGGAGTTGCGCACCGCGAAGCGCTCGCCGGCGACGCCCCGGAAGTAGCCCTCGCCCTCGATGGCGCCGTACATCACCGTGTTGCCGATGATGATCGACTTCTCGGGCGTCAGCTTGGTCGCTTCCCTCGCCGGATAGATGATCAGGCGGCCGCCGGAGAGGCCCTTGCCGACATAGTCGTTGGCGGCGCCTTCCAGTTCCAGCGTCACGCCATGGGCGAGCCAGGCGCCGAAGCTCTGGCCGGCGATGCCCTTCAGCTTGACGTGGATCGTGTCGACCGGCAGGCCGGCATGACCGTAGCGCTTGGCGACCTCGCCCGACAGCATGGCGCCGGCGGTGCGGTCGGTGTTGCCGATCCGGTGCTCGAGCCGGACCTTCTCCTTGCGCTCCAGGGCCGGCATGGCCTCGGCGATCAGGGTGCGGTCGAGCACCTTGCCGAGCTGGTGGTCCTGCCGCTCGGTGTGATGGGTGGCGACGCCGGCAGGCACCTTCGGGCGGTAGAAGAGACGCGAGAAGTCGAGCCCCTTGGCCTTCCAGTGGCTGACGGCCTCGGCGCGATCGAGATACTCGATCTGGCCGACCATCTCGGCGAAGGTGCGGAAGCCGAGCGAGGCCATGATCTCGCGCACCTCTTCCGCGAGGAAGA
>NZ_LJYW01000001.1:1891221-1969041 GCF_001305515.1 Prosthecodimorpha hirschii | reverse complement strand
CGATGGTGACATGGTCGGCGCGCGCCTTGGAGACGCCGGCCGCAACCGTGCCGACGCCGATCTCAGAGCCGAGCTTCACCGAAACGTCGGCATCCGGGTTGACGTTCTTCAGGTCGTAGATGAGCTGCGCCAGATCCTCGATCGAATAGATGTCGTGGTGCGGCGGCGGCGAGATCAGGCCGACGCCGGGCGTCGAGTGCCGGACCTTGGCGACGACCGCATCGACCTTGTGGCCGGGCAGCTGTCCGCCTTCGCCGGGCTTGGCGCCCTGGATGATCTTGATCTGCATCATGTCGGAGTTGACGAGATACTCCGTCGTCACGCCGAACCGGCCCGAGGCGACCTGCTTGATCGCCGAGCGCATGCTGTCGCCGTTCGGGAGCGGCTTGAAGCGATCCACCTCCTCGCCGCCCTCGCCGGTGTTCGACTTGCCGCCGATCCGGTTCATCGCGATGGCAAGCGTGGTATGCGCCTCGCGGCTGATCGAGCCGAACGACATCGCGCCGGTGGAGAAGCGCTTGACGATCTCCTTGGCGGGCTCGACCTCGTCGAGGGGAACCGGCGTGCGGCCGATTTCCTCGGCCTTGCGGATGCGGAACAGGCCGCGGATGGTCAGCAGACGCCGCGACTGGTCGTCGAGCAGCCGGGTATATTCGCGGAACTTCTCCGGCACGTTGCCGCGCACCGCATGCTGCAGGGCGGTGACGATCGGCGCCGTCCAGGCATGCGCCTCGCCGCGCATGCGCACGGCATATTCGCCGCCGACATCCAACATCGTGCGCAGGGCCGGCGCGTCGCCGAAGGCTTCGCGATGCCGCCGCACGGTCTCCTCGGCGATTTCGGTCAGCCCGACGCCCTCGATCGAGGTGCGGGTGCCGAAGAAGTAGCGCTGCACGAAGTCAGTCGCCAGGCCGACTGCGTCGAAGATCTGGGCGCCGCAATAGGACTGGTAGGTCGAGATGCCCATCTTGGACATGACCTTCAGGATGCCCTTGTCGATCGACTTGATGAATCGATAGACGATCTCCTTCTCGGTCAGCGGGTCGGGGAACTCCTCCCGCATCGCGATCAGGGTCTCGAAGGCCAGATAGGGGTTGATCGCCTCCGCGCCGTAGCCGGCGAGCAGGCAGAAATGGTGCACCTCGCGCGGCTCGCCGGATTCCACGACCAGACCGGCCCGGGTCCGGAGGCCCTGGCGGATCAGGTGATGGTGCACGGCCGCGGTGGCGAGCAGCGCCGGAATGGCGATCCGGCCCGAGCCGACCGCGCGGTCGCTCAGGATGATGATGTTGTAGACCTGACCGGTCGCCGAGATGCGCACGGCCGCTTCCGCCTGCACGCAGATCGCGTCCAGCGCCGGGCGCATGCCGGCGGCGCCGTTGGCGGCCGGATAGGTCGTGTCGATGGTGATGGTGCGGAAGCCCGAGCCCTCGACCGCCTCGATCGCCCGGATCTTCTCCAGGTCCTCGTTGGTCAGGATCGGCTGGCGCACCTCGAGCCGCTTCTGCGCGCTCTCGCCTTCCAGGTCGAACAGGTTCGGCCGCGGGCCGATGAAGCTGACCAGGCTCATCACCAGTTCCTCGCGGATCGGATCGATCGGCGGGTTGGTGACCTGGGCGAAGTTCTGCTTGAAATAGGTGTAGAGCAGCTTCGACTTGTCCGACAGCGCCGAGATCGGCGTGTCGGTGCCCATCGAGCCGACGGCCTCCTGGCCGGTGGTCGCCATCGGCGCCATCAGGAGCGTCACGTCTTCCTGGGTGTAGCCGAAGGCCTGCTGCAGATCGAGCAGGGACTCGAGCGTCTTCGGGGCCTGGGCCGGCACTTCCGGCAGGTCCTCGGCGACGATCTGAGTCTTCTCGATCCAGTCCCGGTACGGATGGGCCGAGGCGATCTGGTGCTTGATCTCCTCGTCGGAGACGATGCGGCCGTTCTCAAGGTCGAGCAGCAGCATCTTGCCCGGCTGCAGGCGCCACTTGGAGACGATGGTCTCCTCGGCGATCGGCAGCACGCCCTCTTCGGACGACAGGATGATGCGATCGTCGTCGGTGACGACGTAGCGCGCCGGCCTGAGGCCGTTGCGGTCGAGCGTCGCGCCGATCGAGCGGCCGTCGGTGAAGCAGATCGCAGCCGGTCCGTCCCACGGCTCCATGATGGCGGCGTGGTACTCGTAGAAGGCCTTGCGCTCCTCATCCATCAGCGCGTTGCCGGCCCAGGCCTCCGGGATCAGCGTCATCACCGCATGGGTCAGCGAGTAGCCGCCCATGACCAGGAATTCGAGCGCGTTGTCGAAGCAGGCGGTGTCGGACTGACCCTCGTAGGAGATCGGCCAGATCTTCTCGATCTCGTCGCCGAACAGCTTCGAGGTCGTCGAGGCCTGGCGGGCATACATCCAGTTGACGTTGCCGCGCAGGGTGTTGATCTCGCCGTTATGGGCGACCATCCGGTACGGATGGGCGAGCTTCCAGGACGGGAAGGTGTTGGTCGAGAAGCGCTGGTGCACGAGCGCCAGAGCCGAGACGAAGCGCTCGTCATGCAGGTCGCGATAGTAGGCGCCGACCTGGTAGGACAGGAACATGCCCTTGTAGACCATCGTGCGCGACGAGAAGGACACCACGTAGAAGGAGTCCTGATCGCGCTTGGTCTGGCCGTTCCAGTCCGCGTCGTAGACGAGGCCCGAAATGGTCTTGCGGGTGATGTAGAGCCGACGCTCCAGGTCGTCCTGGTCGGCGAGGCGGGCGGTCGTGGTGACGAAGACCTGCTTCTGCACCGGCTCGGTGGCGCGGACGCCGTCGGACAGGCAGGAATTGTCGACCGGCACGTCGCGCCAGCCGAGCACCTTCAGTCCCCCCTCGCGCAGCACCTTCTGGATGATGCCGACGGCGCGCTCGCAGTCGGCAGCGTCGCGCGGCAAGAAGATCTGGCCGATGCCGTATTGTCCGGCCTCGGGCAGCGCAAAGCCGAGCTTCGCGCATTCCTCCTGGAAGAAGACGTGCGGGATCTGGACCAGGATGCCGGCGCCGTCGCCCATCAGCGGATCGGCGCCGACGGCGCCGCGATGCTCGAGATTCTCGAGGATCTTCAGCGCATCGGTGACGATCGCGTGGCTCTTGACGCCCTTCAGGTTGGCGATGAAGCCGACCCCGCAGGCGTCGCGCCCACGCGGATCGACGAACAGTCCGCCGGCTTCCGGCAATCCGTTCGGGCCGAGAGACGGGGTTTTGGTAGCGGTGGACGCGCCCGCGGCCGCCGTGGCGGTCGGGGTCCCGGCTCGAGCGGCACCGAAGGGTCCTTCAGCTTCGATCCTGGCCATGGAAACGTCCTCGTCTCTCTTGTCTGCCGCGCGGCCGTCGGCCGGTGGCGGCGTCGTCTCACACCATGCAAGTTCCGGGCACACTCCTTCGCGGTCGGCGCCTCCGCCCGTCGCCGGTCCGTTGCGGGACCCGAGCGTCTGGCGGTCGATGCCGGCCGCGCCGGTATTTCGGAAGGTCGACGGTATCCGGCGCGCAGGCATACCCCGCATCGGCCGGACTGGTCGCGTCCCCGCTCTTTATGGCGTCTTCGCGCGACCGAACCACCGGCAACCCGATAGCAGGGTTTCCGGTGGAGTTGAATGCCCCACTTCCGGCCGGCAGCCTGCCCCAGCTTTCCGGCCAGATTGGACAGCATTACTGTCCTATCCGCGCCGACCATGCCAGAATTCCCCGCGCCCTGCAAGGCGCAATCTCTGCCGATGCCTATCTTTCTTGCGACGATCAGCGCCTTTCGCGTCCGAAACGGAAAAATTGCCGCACCAGAACGCAATATTATTGCCGAAACCGGCGGACGGTTTGCAGAGCCGCGCGTGCCGGGGGCTCTCCCTGCCGCGAGACCAGGCATCGCCCTCGATCGGGACCGCCGGGACGCGGCCGGGAAATTCCCCGTTCCGCCGTCATCCGCGGCACTTCTTTCGCCCGGGCGATTTCGTCCGCGGGGAACATGCGCTAGCTCTACGGCCGCGATCGAGACGAGGGGCCGCGCATGATCTTCGCATCCGACAATTGGGCAGGGGCCTCCGAAGCCGTGATGGCGGCGCTGGTCGCCGCCAACCAGGGGCCGGCGCCGGCCTATGGCAATGACGAGATCACGCGGCGCTTGGAGGTCCGGATGTCGGATCTCTTCGAGCGCGACGTTGCGGTGTTTCTGGTCGCCACCGGGACAGCCGCCAATGCGCTGGCGACCGCGGCCTTCGCACCGCCCTGGGGGGCGATCCTGGCGCATCGCGACGCCCATCTGAATGTCGACGAATGCGGCGCGCCCGAATTCTTCGCCGGCACCAAGGTGGTCGGGCTGGCCGGCGCGCGCGGCAAGATCGATCCGCGCGGACTGGTCGAGGCGCTCGACGACATGCCGGCGGGCGTCGTCCATCATGTCCAGCCGGCGGTTCTGTCGCTGACCCAGTCGACCGAACTCGGCACCGTCTATACCGCCGACGAGGTCGCCGAACTGGCCGGGATCGTCAAGAACCGCAACATCGCCGTGCATATGGACGGCGCGCGCTTTGCCAACGCCATCTCGTCGCTGCAGGTTGCGCCTTCGACGCTGACCTGGCGGGCGGGCGTCGACGTGCTCTCCTTCGGCGCCACCAAGGGCGGGGCGCTGATGGCCGAGGCGATCGTGCTGTTCGACCGCTCCCGCCAGGAGGCGCTCGGCTATCTGCGCAAGCGCGCCGCCCAACTGGTCTCCAAGCACCGCTTCGTCGCCGCCCAGTTCGACGCCTGGCTCGACGGCGAGCACTGGCTCGATCTCGCCGACCATGCCAACGCCATGGCGACCCGCCTTGCCGCGGGGCTCGACGGGGCGTCCGCGGCCCGGCTCGCCTGGATGCCCGAGGCCAACGAGGTCTTCGCCTTCATGGCGCCGACCACCGCCGCCGCGCTCAGGGCCGAGGGGGCGACCTTCTACGAATGGCCGGCGAGCGGGCTCGCCGTCGCCGACCGTCCGCGTCCCGGCGAGGTGCTCTACCGGCTGGTCACCAGCTTCAGGACCGAGCCCGCCGAGGTCGATCGTTTCGTCGCTCTGGTCGGCGGGGCGCCGGCTATGCGACAGGACGGACTCGAAACCGGTCGAAATTGCTGAGCGATTCTGTAATTTTCGTCACCGAAGCCGGTCCTGCGCCGTCGTAGCGTCAGGGGGCTCGGGTCGCTGTCTCGGCAGCCGAGGGAAACGAGAATGTCGAGCCTGTCTCATCTCCAGGATCTGATGGCGCGGGTCGGGCCGGCCGGCGACCTTCTGATCGTGAACGAATATACGGCTGAGCGCCTCTGGCATATCGGCGTCGAGGACGGCATCGAGATCTTCGCGGAACTCGATGAGGATCGCGACGTTCTCGTCCTGTCCGCCGATCTCGGTGCGCCCGGCCGCAGCGATCCGCAGGCTCTGTTCGAGCTCTGCCTGAGAACCACCTTCGCCTGGCTGGCGACCGGGGGTCTCAGGATCGGGCTCGACCGGACCAGCGGGTCCCTGACGCTGCTGTGCGATTTCGGGGCGGCGAGCCTGACGCTCGACGACCTGGTCTACGCACTGAAATCCTTCGGTTCGCGCAGCGTCGCGTGGCGAGACCTCGTCGCGCGCCGTGAGGGCGAGGCCGCCTTGCCGCCGGATTCCCTGTCCGACTACACAATCCTGCGTCTCTGACGCACGGGGTCCGAAGAGTCCCGGATTCCGATGGAGACCACGCCATGTCCACGGCGAGCATCAATTCCAACGCGCCCCGCCCGAGCCTGCCCCTGGCCGGACCGCAGGAGACGGCCGCGCCGACGGTCGACAAGTCGACGGTCAGCTTCTCCGACACGAAGAAGACCCTGCACACCCATGCGCGCTTCTCGCTCGCCTCGCCGGAATTCCAGGCGAAGTTCAGCGATCCCGACAGCGTGCGGCAGCGGGTGCAGGGGCAGAAGGATGCGGGCACGGGTGTGAAGCAGGCGATCGACGGCGAGTTCGGGTCCGGAACGGCCGACCGGCTGATGGATTTCCAGCGCCCCTCCACCCTGCCGCGTTTCGGGCAGTCGATCGGCTGAGACCGGCGATCGCCTGAGACTGGCGACCGGCTTAGGCCGGCGATCGGCTGAGATGGGGCGCTCCCGGATCCGCGTGAGGCGCCGCGTGCGGCCGGCGAGCCGCCGACGTTCCGGAGCCGCCAGCAGTCAACCGACAGGCGACGGCGGGGCCGGCCCGGCACGAAAAAGCGCCCCGGACGGACCGGGGCGCTCCTGGAGTGCTCAAAGTTCGGCGAAGGGCCGGACCGTCAGGCCGCCTGGGCTTCGATCTGCCGCACCTTGGCGGCGCCGCCGGCGATCGGGATCTGACGCGCCTTCATGGCTTCCGGGATCTCGCGCACCAGATCGATATGCAGCAGCCCGTTCTCCAGGCTGGCACCCTTCACGACCACGTAGTCGGCGAGCTGGAAGCGGCGCTCGAAGGCGCGCGAGGCGATGCCGCGATAGAGCAGTTCCTTGCCGCTGGCGTCGTCCTTCTTGTCGCCCTTCACGGTCAGCCCGTTCTCCTTGGCCTCGATGGTCAGGTCGGATTCGCCGAAGCCTGCCACCGCCATGGAGATGCGGTAATCGTTCTCGCCGGTCCGCTCGATATTGTAGGGCGGATAGGTCGGCTGCCCCTGTTCGGCGCCGAGCGAGTCGATCAGATTGAAGAGCCGGTCGAAGCCGACGGTGGAACGATAGAGCGGAGCGAAATCAACACGCATGACAAGTCCTCCAGAGTGAGCGACTGTTTCAGGACGAAGGTCCGATACTTCGGGGAACCTCGGCATGTCCTATGGACCATGCCTCGCATCGGCCTTGCGGACCCGGTACCGGCGTCCGCATCGATGAAGTGGGAAGCGGCGCGGAGGCTTTCAAGGGGGTGCCCGAGGGCGATGTCGATCGGGCGACGGCCGGCCGGTTGAACGGCGGATGAACGGCCGATTCCCAAGGCATTCAGCGCCGATCGGCCATGGTCTTTTCGATCGCTGCGCCATGGCCGACCTTCGGGACTCTCGGCGGAGGCTCCCTGAAGGAGGCTCACGGTTCATGGCGCGGTGTTCGAACCGACCCGGCCCGGCTTCGGGCTAGGCTCCCGTCGCGTCGGCTCCCGCGACGAGGCCCGTTGAGCCGGCGCGCCCGGTCGGATATCTCGGAGGACGGATGTCGGCCGCTGCCGGCATCCGTCCGACCCGGGACCTCCTGTCAGACCCCGGCCCATCCCGGCACCCTCGCGTGCCCGGCATCCCCGTCTGGGGGACCGCCCGTCCGGAGCCGCCATGACGATCTACGATCACGAGGCCAATCCCATCCCGGGCGGAGCGGTAAGCGGCGAGATCGCGACATCCGACGGAACCCGCCTGCGCTTCGCCCGCTGGCCGGCGCTGGCCGGCACGCCGAAGGGCACCGTCGTCCTCGTGCAGGGCCGCGCCGAGTTTCTGGAGAAATATTTCGAGACGGTGCGCGATCTCCAGGTCCGCGGCTTCGCGGTCGCGACCTTCGATCTGCGCGGGCAGGGCGGCTCCGGGCGCGATCCCCGTGTCGGTCCGGCCGGCCATGTCGGCGACTTCCGCGACTATCAGGCCGATCTCGAGGCGGTCATGGCCGAGGTCGTGATGCCGAACTGCCCGCCGCCCTATTACGGCGTCGGCCATTCCACCGGCGCCACCATCCTGATCGGCAGTGCGCCGGCCATGCGCACGCGCTTCCGGCGCCTGGTCCTGCTGTCGCCGCTCCTGGGCTTCGGCGACCACGGCTGGCCGACCACGGTGATCGGGCCGCTGGCCGGCGCCCTGGCGCTGTTCGGCTTCGCCCGCACGCAGGTTCCGGGCGCGGCGCGGCATGTGCTCTATCCGCGCCCCTTCGCCGGCAACCGGCTGAGCTCCGACGAGCGCCGCTTCGCCCGCGCCGCCAAGCTGGCCGAAGCCCATCCCGAACTGACCGTCGGTGCGCCGACGATCGGCTGGATTCGCGCCGCCACCGACGCGATGATCCGGCTCGACGATATCGACTTCGTCGACCGCATCCGCATCCCGACGCTGATCATCGCCGCCGGCGCCGACAAGGTCGTCTCCAACGCGGCGACCGAGCGCTTCGCCCGTACCCTGAAGATCGGCCACATGATCACGATCCCGGGTGCGCGGCACGAACTCCTGATGGAATCGGACATCTACCGCGAACAGACCTTCGCGGCCTTCGATGCCTTCATCCCGGGCTCCTGAGGGCCGTCAGGGACGTCCAGCCGGGGCGTTGTTCCGGGGCGTTCTTCCGGGATGCTCAGGCCGCGGCCAGCAGCCGGAGCGCCTTCTCGTGCAGGCGCGGATCGCCCGAGGCGACCACCTTGCCGCCGTCGGCGGCCGAGCCGCCGGTCCAGTTCGTCACCACCCCGCCGGCCCCCTCGATGACCGGGATCAGCGCGACGATGTCGTAGGCCTGCAGGCCGGCTTCGACGACCAGGTCGACATGGCCGGCGGCGACCATGCAGTAGGCGTAGCAGTCGCAGCCGTAGCGGGCGAGGCGCACGCTGGCCTCGACGCGCCGATAGGCCTCCTGGTCGGGTCCCTCGAACAGGGCCGGCGTGGTCGTGAACAGGACCGCGTCGGCGAGTTCCGCACAGGCCCGGCTCTTCAGCACCTTCTCGCCGTCCGGACCGCGATACCAGGCGCGCCGCGTGTCGCCGGCATAGCGCTCGCCGGTGAAGGGCTGCGCCATCATGCCGAGGCTCGGCACGCCGTTCGTCTTGAGCCCGATCAGGGTGCCCCAGACCGGCACGCCGGAAATGAAGGCCCGTGTGCCGTCGATCGGGTCGAGCACCCAGACATGCTCGGCGTCGGTGCGCTCGGAGCCGAACTCCTCGCCGAGGATGCCGTGCTGGGGATGGTGCAGCCCGATCAGGCTGCGCATGGCGGTCTCCGCCGCCCGGTCGGCGACGGTGACCGGATCGAAGCGGCGCCCCGTGCCGGCCTCGGTCTTGTCCTCGACCGCCATCGGCGTGCGGAAATGCGGCAGGATGGCCTTGCCGGCGGCATCGGCGAGCTGGTCGAGGAAGGCGATGAGTTCGGGCATGGCGGGTCCGGCGTTGCGAGGCATCCCTCCTGATAGCGCATCCGCCCGCACTTGCCAGCAGGTCGTGCCGGCCTGCGGGGTATGCCTGCCAGTACGGTAGGTCTGTCACCAGGCATTACCGACAGGCCATTCCGTCGGCCGGACATATGCCCGATCGGGTGCGGCATGCCGTCCCGGTTGGACAATTGGCTTGACCTTTTTGCGTCGCACATCCATCTTGGGTGCACCGCGGTACGGGCGCCTCCCGCCCTGCCGCAGCCCTCCTTGGGCGTTTCCTCCCTAGACTTGGGCCGCTGACACGTGTCAGCGGCCTTTTTCTTTGTCGCGAAGCCGAGATTGGGGATCGGGCGGGAAATCCGCGGGGCAAGCGCCGCAGGGCAGGGCGGTCACTCCGCCGCGAGCGGCTCCGCGCGCAGCCCGCTGCCGCCGAGCGCGGTGATCTCGGCCACGAACAGGCCGAGATCCCGCACCAGCCGTTCGAACTGGTCGGTGCGCTCGTAGGTCTCCTCGTTCATGTAGAGACCGCGGTTGATTTCGACCTGCAGGGCATGCAGGCCCTTGCCCGGCCGGCCATAGTGCTCGGTGATGAAGCCGCCCGCATAGGGCTTGTTGCGCGCCACCGCGTAGCCGAGGCTGCGCAGGATCTCGACCGCGCCGTCGACGAGGCTGGCGCCGCAGCTCGTGCCGTAGCGATCGCCGAGCACGAAATCCGGCCGGTTGCGGTTGTCCATGCCGCGAATCAGCGACGGCATGGAATGGCAGTCGATCAGGACCGCATAGCCGAAGGTGACGTGCTGGCGCGCCAGCCAGCGCCTGAGCGTGGCGTGGTAGGGCTTGTAGATCCGCTCGATCCGCTGCAGCGCCTCGTCGACATCGAGCGGACCGGCATAGATTTCCTCATGCTCGGCGACGATCCGTGCAATGGTGCCCAGGCCGCCGGCGACCCGGAGCGAACGGATGTTGGCATAGGAGGGCAGCCGGCCGGCGAACATCTTCGGATCGAGCTCGTAGGGCTCGCGGTTCACATCAAGAAAGGCGCGCGGAAAGTTGGCTCGCATCAAAGGCGCGCCGTGGGTGAGCGCGGAGGCGAACAATTCGTCGACGAAGGCATCCTCGGAGCGGCGGATGCGCTGCGGATCGAGCCGCGACGCCGCCAGGAAGCTCGCCGGATAGCGGCTGCCGGAGTGGGGCGAGTTGAACATGAACGGACAGAGCACGGCCTCAGGTGCGACCACCTCGAAGGCTGTTTCGGTCTCGAAGTCCCGGACGATGCGCACCTTCCTCGCGTGCTCCCCTGGAGGACCGGCCGCCCGGCGGCACGCTCCGGCCGAAGCGGCGCCCGGTTCAGCCGGCGCAGCAACATGTTGCCCAGAAACCACCGGCCTTGTCCATGGCAAGCGGCGGTCCGCCGTTTCACCGGATATTTACCCCGGCCGTCGTCTATGAGAAAGAATTGAGGCGCACAGCATGGATGGACGCGGATGGACGTGATGACCCGGATTCTGCTGGCCGAGGACGATAACGACATGCGCCGCTTCCTGGCCAAGGCGCTGCAGAACGCCGGCTACGAAGTGGTCTCGTTCGACAATGGCAAGAGCGCTTACGAGCGCCTGCGCGAGGAGCCGTTCACGCTGCTCCTGACCGACATCGTGATGCCCGAGATGGACGGCATCGAACTCGCCCGGCGCGCCACCCAGCTCGACCCGGACCTCAAGGTGATGTTCATCACCGGCTTCGCCGCCGTGGCGCTGAACCCGGATTCGAACGCCCCGAAGGACGCCAAGGTCCTGTCCAAGCCGTTCCACCTGCGCGATCTGGTGCGCGAGGTCGAGAAACTGGTCGCCGCCTGACCGACCGCGCCGTCACCGCATCCGATCCCCATCCGATCCCCCGCTCGCGCGTACGGTCGGGGACGGCGATCGGATGAATGGGGCGGTGCGCCCGAATGGCGCAATATTTGTCGGTCGATTTGGGATACCGAATGCCTGACGGACCTTGTCGACCTGACGGTTTTGAAATCTAATCCTTCCGATAACAAGGACCGAAAAGGGTCCGGTTCTCGGGAGGAACACCATGAACGAAGTGAAGGCAGTCGCACGTCGCCGATTCCTGACCGGTTCGGCGGTGGTCGCCGCCGCGGCCGTTACGGCCCCGGCCGTCGTCAAGGCCCAGGGCCCGATCAGCATGCGCTGGCAGAGCACTTGGCCGTCGAAAGACATCTTCCACGAATACGCCAACGATTTCGCCAAGAAGGTCAACGATATGACCGGTGGCGACCTGAAGATCGAGGTGCTGCCGGCCGGTGCCGTCGTGCCGGCCTTCGGCCTGCTCGAGGCGGTCTCCAAGGGCACGCTCGACGGCGGCCACGGCGTGCTCGTCTATCACTACGGCAAGCAGACCGCGCTCGCGCTGTGGGGCTCCGGCCCCGGCTTCGCCATGGACGCCAACATGCTGCTCGCCTGGCACAAATATGGCGGCGGCAAGGAACTGCTGGCCAAGCTCTACGACTCGATCGGCGCCAACGTCGTCTCCTTCCCGTACGGTCCGATGCCGACCCAGCCGCTCGGCTGGTTCAAGAATCCGATCGCCAAGGAAGAGGACCTCAAGGGTCTGAAATACCGCACCGTCGGCATCTCGATCGACGTGTTCACCGCGCTCGGCGCCGCCGTGAACGCGCTGCCGGGCGGCGAGATCGTCTCGGCGATGGATCGCGGCCTGCTCGATGCGGCCGAATTCAACAACGCCTCCTCGGACCGCGTGCTCGGCTTCCCCGATGTGTCCAAGGTCTGCATGCTGCAGAGCTACCATCAGAATGCCGAGCAGTTCGAGATCATGTTCAACAAGGATCGCTACAACGCATTGCCCGAGAAGATGCGCGCGATCATCGCCAACGCGGTCGAGGCGGCCTCGTCGGACATGTCCTGGAAGGCGATCGACCGCTATTCCGGCGACTATGCGGAGATGCAGACCAAGGACAAGGTCCGCTTCTTCAAGACCCCGGACGCGATCCTGAAGCGGCAGCTCGAGGTCTACGACCAGGTGACCGCCAAGAAGTCGACCGAGAACGCGCTGTTCAAGGAAATCCTGGAAAGCCAGATCGCCTTCGCCCGCCGCGCCACGCGCTGGGAGCAGGATACCGTGGTCAACCGGCGCATGGCCTACGACCACTATTTCGGGCCTCAGGGCACCCTGCGGCGGACCTGATCCGCCCGCACCCACGCTCCGCAGGCCCGGCCGGACCCCCCGGCCGGGCCTGACGGTTTTGCGGGGTCATGACATTCTCCTGACCACGTTGATCACCTGATCAAGTCACTGACCTGACAACGGGTTCCTCTGACCAACGGACGCCCCGATGACGATCGAGCGGTTCCTGCACGCGATCGACGGCATCAGTACCTGGGTCGGCAAGGCGGCGGCCTGGCTGATCGTCGGACTGATGCTCCTGGTCTGCGCCGAAGTGTTCAAGCGCTACATCCTGAACGCCCCTACGGCCTGGATCTTCGACGCCTCCAACATGTTCTACGGCACGCTGTTCATGCTCGCCGGCGCCTATGCGCTGGCCCAGAACGCGCATGTCCGCGGCGACTTCCTCTATTCGTCGATGCGCCCGCGTACCCAGGCGACGCTCGATCTGATCCTCTACGTGGTCTTCTTCGTGCCCGGCATCGGCGCGCTGGTCTATGCCGGCACCCACTACGCCGCCGACAGCTGGCGCATCGCGGAACATTCCAACGTCACCGCCGACGGTCCGCCGGTCTATCACTTCAAGACCGTGATCCCGATCGCCGGCGCGCTGGTGCTGCTGCAGGGCGTCGCCGAGATCGTGCGCTGCATCGTCTGCCTGAAGACCGGCGAATGGCCGTCGCGGCTCAGCGACGTGAACGAGATCGACGTGGTCGAGGAACAGCTCGCCGGCAGCGAATATGTCGACGAGGAAACGCGCCGGCGCGCCATCGAGCAGGCCCACGACATCGACGAAGCCGCCCGCCAGCGCGGCCGGGGAGACCACATCACATGAGCGATCCCGCCCTCGGCCTCATGATGCTCGCGCTGATCGTCGTGGTCATCATGCTCGGCTTCCCGACCGCCTTCACCCTGATGGGTCTCGGCATCGTCTTCGGCTTCATCGCCTATTTCAAATCCGGCCAGGCCTTCGCGGACAACCTGGTGTTCGACCTGATGGTCCAGCGGACCTACGGGGCGATGACCAACGACGTGCTGATCTCCATCCCGCTCTTCGTCCTGATGGGCTACGTGATGGAGCGCGGCGCGCTGGTCGATAAGATGTTCTATTCGATCCAGCTCGCCTTCCGGAACGTGCCGGCCTCGCTCGCCGTCGCCACCCTGGTGGTGTGCACCTTCTGGGGCATCGCCTCGGGCCTCGTCGGCGCCGTCGTGGTGCTGATGGGCGTGATCGCCTTCAACCCGATGCTCCGCGCCGGCTACGACGTGCGTCTGGCGTCGGGCGTGATCACCGCCGGCGGCACGCTCGGCATCCTGATCCCGCCCTCGGTGATGATCATCGTCTTCGCCGCGGTGGCCGGCCTGTCGGTGGTCAAGCTCTATGCCGCGGCGATGTTCCCCGGCTTCTTCCTGTCGCTGCTCTATCTCGCCTATATCGTCGGCTGGGCGCTGATCAACCCGAAGGTGGCGCCGAAGCTGCCCGAGGAACAGACCCGGGTGCCGGTGCCGGACTGGATCCGCGCCTTCCAGTCCCACTATGGCAACAACATGGCTGTCGGCCTGGTCAAGGCGGCGGTCTCGCCGGGGCGCGCTCGCGGCCTCACCGTCGACGGCAAGCCGATGGGCTACGGAACGGTGCTGCTGCACCTCTTCTACGCGCTGGTCCCGCTGATCATGACGGCCGGAACCTTTGCGCTGATCTGGTGGTATGTCGTCGTCCACCAGCAGAAGAAGACGCTGGCGATCCCGAGCGGGGTGGAGGAACTGGGCGGCGGTCTGCAGGAACTGGGCGACCCCGCCGCTGCTGCCGAACCGGCTGCCGCGGCCGGTCCGCCGGAAGGCTTCTACCTGTGGTTCGGCATTCTCGCCGCCCTGGCAGCGCTCTGGATGCTGCGCAGCTACCGAAAGATGGGGGCAGAGAAGTTCGAGGTGGTCAAGCTCCTGACCACGTCGATCGCGCCGCTCGGCACGCTCACCGTCGTGGTCCTGGTGGTCATCCTGTTCGGCATCACGACGGCGACCGAATCGGCCGCGGTGGGTGCCGCCGGCGCCTTCCTGCTTGCCCTGCAGGCCGGCACGCTCGACTGGAAGCGGACCAAGGAGGCGGTGTTCCTGACCGCCAAGACGACCTCGATGGTGTGCTGGCTGTTCGTCGGCTCGGCGCTCTTCTCCGGCGTCTTCGCCATCCTGGGCGGCCAGGCGCTCCTGGAGAAATGGGTGCTGGCGCTCGACCTGACGCCGCTGCAGTTCATGATCCTCAGCCAGGCGATCATCTTCATCCTCGGCTGGCCGCTGGAATGGACCGAGATCATCGTGATCTTCGTGCCGATCTTCCTGCCGATGCTGAAACACTTCAACATCGACCCGATCCTCTGGGGCACCCTGGTCTTCGTCAACCTGCAGGCGGCCTTCCTGTCGCCGCCGGTCGCCATGTCGGCCTTCTATCTGAAGGGGGTGGCGCCGTCGCACGTCACCATCAACCAGATCTTCGCCGGCATGATGCCCTATATGCTGATCGTGATCCTGTGCATGGTGATCATGTATCTGTGGCCAGGCATGACCCTGTGGCTGCCCGAATTCCTCTACGGGAACTGAACCGGACCGATGCAAGACCTGACTCGAATGACGGCCCGGGAGGTCGCCGCGGCGATCCGCGACGGCCTCGTCACCGCCACCGATCTCGTCGAGGCCAGCCTCGACCGGATTGCCGCCCGCGAGGCCGACATCCGGGCCTGGGCGCATGTCGATCCCGGCCTCGTGCTGGACGCGGCCGCGCGGGCGGACCGGGCCCGCGCCGAGGGCCGGCCGCTCGGTCCGCTGCATGGCGTGCCGGTCGGCCTGAAGGACGTGATCGACACGGCCGACTATCCGACCGAGCACGGCTCGCCGGCGCATCGCGGCCGCCGGCCCGAGACCGATGCGGCCCCGGTCGCGGCGCTGCGCGCGGCCGGCGCGATCATTCTCGGCAAGACGGTCACCTGCGAACTGGCGACCCATATTCCGGGACCGACCCGCAATCCGGCCGATCCGGGCCGCACACCCGGCGGATCCTCGTCCGGCTCGGCGGCCGCCGTCGCCGACCGCCACGTGTCGCTTGCGCTCGGCACGCAGACGCTCGGCTCGGTGATCCGGCCGGCCGCGTTCTGCGGCGTCTACGGCTACAAGCCGAGCTTCGGCGCCATCCCGCGCCCCGGCGTGCTCGAACAGTCGGCGAGCCTCGACACGGTCGGGGTCTTCGCCCGTTCGATCGAGGACCTGGCGCTGATCGGCGACGCGCTGATCGGCTACGACCCGCGCGACGGCGCGACGCGGCCGCGCAGCCGGTCGACCCTGCTGGAGACCGTCGAGGCCGACTGGACCCTGCCGCCGACCTTCGCGCTGGTCCGCTCCGACCGCTGGTCGGATCTGGCACCCGAGCAGCGTGAGGCGATCGACGATCTGGTCGGCGAACTGGGCGCCCGCGTCACCGAGATCGCGTTCGGTTTCGCCTTCGAGGAGGGCATCGCGGCCGCCAAGCTGATCCGCGAGGTCGAGTTCGCCCGCGCCTTCGGCGACCTTGCCGACCGGACCCCGGAGCTGATCCACGCCGATCTGCGTGCCGTGGTCGAGCGCGGCCGCGCCGCCTCGGCGGTCGCCTATCTGGACGCCAAGGAGACGCGCGAGCGCCTCGAGCGGCTGGCGCGCGCGATCTTCCTCGATCACGGCACGATCCTGACGCCGGCCGCGCTTGGGCCGGCCCCTGCGGGCCACGGCTCGACCGGCGACCCGCATTTCTGCAGCCTGTGGACCTTCCTGGGCACCCCGGCCGTCAGCCTGCCGCTGTTCGAGGCCGACGGCCTGCCAATGGCAGTGCAACTGGTCGGCGCCCGCGACGACGACGCCCGCCTGCTGCGCACCGCCCGTCTCCTGGTGCAGAGCCTGGCTGCCGCCGGATAGGCGGCCTCGGCCTGTACGACCGCGCCGCGACCGCACCGACGGCCGCAGGTGCGTCATTGAGCGCCGCCGAGAGCGCTCGGCGGCGGCGGGGAGGGGCAACGCCGGACTTTTCCACACCCGGCGCGGCGCCGCGGCCCCCGTTTCGGCCGGTCCGGCGCCGCCAAAACGGCGCAGCCGGCCGGTTTCGGCACCCTTCGGGCGGCATGGGAGCCGTGCTGCCGCAAGCATCGGGTTCCAAGCCAGCTTTCCGCTTGCACCCCCGAACGAGGTTGGCTATAGACCACCTCGCCGACGGCAACCCGAACCGACGGCTCATGGAATGGGCGTGTAGCTCAGCGGGAGAGCACTACGTTGACATCGTAGGGGTCACAGGTTCGATCCCTGTCACGCCCACCATTCCAAATCAAAGGCTTATCGGTCATCTAACCGGTCTCCGTTTTCGACGCGCCCAATCTTCGCCCATGAAACGCTGCGGCGGCAAGGGCGAGGTGGTCGGGCGAGTGGTGCCCATAGGTCTTTCGGATCATCGCCTCCGACGTGCCGAGATATCCGGCGACATCCCAGGTCGGGACCCGGGCCTGTAGAAGCCAGGTCGCAGCGGTGTGCCGCAGGATATGCGGCGTGACATCCTCGCCGAGCCCGGCGATCTCGCGAGCCCGTGCGAAGCCTCGCCGCTCTTTCAGGATCGGCCGGCCTGCGAAGCTGACGACATGCGTTGTCGGGAGGACGGTCTCGCCGGGTGCGGCTGCCGCCGCTCGTCTGGCATCGGCCCGGCGATCGACATCCCGCCAGCGCCGCAGATGCGGCAGTAGGACGCTTGGAATGGGGATCGGCGGTCGACGCTTGGCGGTCTCGCGCTCGCCCTGACCGCGGCGATACATGACGCCACCATCCAGATCGAACCATCCGCCCTCGGAGGAAAGACCCCACCGCATCTGCAGCACGGCCTCGTGCCGCGTGCCCGTATAGAGCGCGATCAGGATGAAGCGGCCGACGTGATAGACCGGCTTGCCGACACGGACCCACTTCGCGCGCTCCGCGCGGGTGCGGACATCGCAGAACGTGATTCGTGCCAGGCCAAGGGCGCCACCGAGAAGGCGGGCCGCCTCGAGTCTGGTCAGCCAGCGTTCGCGGGCCGGAGCCTTCGGCGGCAGCGTGACCGGGACCGGGAACCGCAACCGCCGCTCCCGATAGGCGTAGTTGATGGCGGCCCCCAAGGTCTCCAGTTCTCGGCGTGCGGTGCCCTCCTTCACCGGTCGGGCTCCGATGCGCCCGGTCGTGCGTTTCCGGACGTATTCGCGGCAGGTGGTGCCGTTGATTTCGGCAACCTGCATCTGTCCGAAGTGCTGCGCTAGATGCGCGGCGTGGAAGCCGACCAACTCCGGGTGCGCCATGTGGTCGGAGCGCTCGGCTCCATACAGCATCAGGACGTCCGCGACTGCGACATGAGCGGGATCACCGTCCCCGAAGTCGGCGCGGTGCTTGCCGGCGAGGTACGCCGCGAGTGCTTCTTCAGCTCGGCGGCCATCGCCAGGACCGCAGCCTGTCCCGATCTCAGTCTGTCCGTCGAGGATGACCCACACGGGATCGCGGCCCCTGCGCTGCCGGAGGTAGAGGCGGGGCGGTTGGCGTCGGCGCGGCATCGTGATCGCATCTCCCGAATGGCAGCCATGGTCACGTAATCCTTGCCGGCGATGCGCTCGATCACAAGTCGCCCGCGCTGCGCTTCTTTGCGGAGCCCGCTCCGGGTCATCGAGCCATCAGGGAAGGCGAGCGCGGCGGCGACATCGAGCCTCAGCGGCGTGTCGTCATCGATGTCGTCGAGACTGACCGGCCGTCGCATCAAGCCACCCCCGCCGGTGCGGCGTCGACGGCAATAAGCGCCAGGTCCGCGGCGATCCGGTCGAGCCGCTCGGCCAGGTGCTGAAGCATCACGACCTTGTCGACGAGGTCAGCGATTTTCGGATCTGTCCGTGGATCTCGCCCAGCGGCGCTACACGCCAGCCAGGCCGTCCGGAGATCGCCACGGTCGAATTGTTCGAAATCGCTCCACGCCTCCCGGGCCATCCGGCGAGCCTTAACGAGCAACAGAATCGGATCATGGGGCAGGCCGGCGGCTGGCATCACTGCGGCCCCCGAAGAGAACCGAGGTTCGAGTAGGCGCTCTGTGTGCCCTTGAGCACCTCGCGTCCCAAGCCGTACGAGATGTCACCCGCCCGAACCGGGATCGTCAGCGGTCGCGCGTTCAGCGCTGCTTGCGCCGCATCCCGCGCCATCATGGCGGCGGCAACGGCGGCCTCCCGGTCGATGGTCACCCCGGGCTGAATGTTTCCAGCTCTCGCGGAGGCATCGTCGAGCATGACACCGAGCGGTGCGCGGCCCGGCCGCTCCGGCCAGGTGCCATCACCGGCTCCGGTGCCGAGGTTGGCGCGCGGACGGGCGCGGGTCGCACCGGAGACGCGGTCTTTCGCCGCCGGCATCTTGCCGCGGGCAAGATCGAGCGGGACACCGGACGGTCCCTGCGACAGCGGCGGGAGGAGATCCACGGCGGCCCGGGTCGCATCACGGCGGTAGTCGAGGGCATCGGAACGATTTCGATCGTTCGTGCCATCGAGGATGCGCAGACGCTCCCGAAGCGCCCGAATCGTCTCGCCCTGATTCGGTGTTCGCGGATCGGATTCTGCCCGTGCGAGCGCGGCCCGGACCTTCGCTGCCTCCGGGCTGTCGGCCATCTTGCTACGAGCGGTCTGCTCGTTGCGCAGGGCGTTCTGCAGCGCTTGCCGGGCGCGGTCCTGCTCGCGTTGTTCCGGCGTCCGACCGTCCAGGAATTCGGCCGTCAGCCTGGTGGCCTTGCCGTAATCCTTTCGGTCGATGGCATCGAGGATCTCCGAAATGGAGCTGAGGCCCTTCGCGGTCTCGGTAAGCAGAGACGAGACCCCGGCCTTGTCGACGGTCTTTGTCAGGGCACCGACGAAGTCGTTCCATGAATTCGTCATGCGGTCGATGGACGCCCGGGTATCCTCGGTCACATCTTTGATGTCCCGACCGACCTCGCCGGCTGAGCGTTTGGCTGCAGCGATCAGCCGCTCGTACTCGCGGCGATGCTGAATCATGGCGGTCAGACCGCGGCGAAATTCCTTGTCGGCAGCAATCTTGTTGATGAGTTCGTCGTTGCCCTTGATCGCCTTTTCGGTGATGTCGAGGAAGGCTTCCAGCGAGTCCTTGCCGGCATCCTTCAGTTTCTTCATCGCCTCCGGAAGGTTGATTTTGAAGTTCTTCGCGAACTTCTTGATCGTCTCGTCAGAATCCATCTTCTGAAGAAGATCGCCGATGGCAACAGCCGCTTCTTCCGGGGTGCCGGAATTGATGCGGGCGACCTGCAGAGCCGACATGACCTTATGAAGGCCTTCCAGGCCTTTGATGCCGCGCGTCGCCGCCGACGGCAGCAGGCTCGGCAGGTACCGAGCCATGTCCTTGAGCTCGAATTTTCCTTCTTTGCCGAGCTTCACGGCGGCATCGAAGGCCTTTTCCATGTCCGTGGCCGCGATCCCGAAGCTCTGCCCGAAGGCGTCGGCCGACTTCGCGATGTCCAGGACTTCGGCGCCGGAGGCCTGCGCGGTGCGGACCACCGACGGCAGGAACGCCATGGCTTCCGGCAGCGAGCGGCCGGCGGCGACGAGACTATCGAGACCGTCGATGACTTGGCCGATCGGGGTGGCGGTCTGAGCGGCGAGGCTATAGAGGGTCTGCCGGAGCCCGGCCGCCTCCTTTTCGGTGGCGCCAGCGGTCTGCCGAATTCGGAGCAATCGTCGATCCTGGTCGGCACTATCGCGGTAAGCCCGGCTCGCGCCATAAACTCCGACGCCTGTCGCGATCATGCCGCCCCCGGCGAGGAACGCCGCAGCACCGGTCCGGTGCTGCGTGCGCTTCGCGGCGGCATCGACCGTGTCGAGCGCACCCTTGATCTTGCGGGCGGCGGCGGACACGCCGTCCACCAGCCGCATCGTCAGGGTCGACGTGACATTACCCATCTTGGCCTCCGCTCATGAAGAGGAAGAGGCCGACGCCGAAGCGCCGGCCAGACGGTGCCGTGACCTTGACCGTGTCCGACTGCGAGCGCAGCGGGCGGGCTCGGAGGTCATGTATCGTGGCGGGGACCGTCAACCCCACCATGGAGATGCCCGCCCTCGGAAAATCAGGCGCCGGCCGACCGATAGCCCCAGCGCCATTCGGCCGGCCCGGCACCAACGTGCCAGTGCACCCGCCATGACGTGCCGAGCATATTGAACTCCTGACTCTGTTCCAGCTTCGGGGTGGCGAAGCCCTGCAACGTCAAGAACTTCACCGTCGGGAACTGCGCCGGGTCCGCGAAGGCCCACCAGGCCGTCGCCGAGGCCGTGTCCAATCGCGGCTCAATGGCGAGCCGCATATTCCGGATCGACTCCGGAACGGCATCGTCGGTCTTGGCGGCGGCGATCGGGCTCAAGATCTGCTCGGCTGCCATCTCCAGGGCTGCGGGGATCAGCAGCAGACGCGGGGCGACACCGAGCGGATTCGCGGCCCCGAACATCCGCTGCGTGCGCATCCAGAGACGTGCCGCACCGATCGCCCCGGCAGACAGCGCGGACCCGGTCCCGGAGACCGAGTTCCCGCGCGTGCTGTGCGCGATGGGATGGCCGTCGGACAGGTTGGCGCCGAGCGCGCTGAGGATCAAATTCGCCTTCAAGTCGGCGGCGGCGGCGCCGTAGCTCGACAGAGCCTGGGCGACGCCGTTCAGGTCATCGTTGATCAAAACCGCGAATGTGACCGACAAGCCCTTGGCGAAGCTGGCGATCACGAGCTTCTCGGCGGTGTCGTCGAGATAGCCGAACTTGATGGCGCCGTGCTCGTTGATTTTTTCGAGCGCGGGGAACTCCGAGACCGACACGATCCGCTGTTCCCGGAAGTCGGTCGCCGTGCCTTCGGCTGCGATCATGGTGGCGCCGGTCGATGCGGCCTGGAATGACCGCTGCAGGCTGCTACCCATCGCGTTCGACAGGAGCTGCGGAAAATCGCCGGTCGTCAGCGCGCGGAGTGCGACTTCGCCGGCGGCGAGACCGCGGGTCCGAACACCGGCCCGGGCGAGGCAGTCCCGCGCCAGGTCGATGAGCGTCATTCCCCGGTACTCACGACCGGGACCGCTGAGCTCGACCGTGGGATCGAGCCGAGTGGCGAAATAGTTCTCGATGCCGGCCCGGCGAGTCTCGGTCTCGTCCCGGCCGATGCGGGCGGTGGGGCGGATCTCGGTCTGCTCCTGCTCGGTCGCGAGCTTTTCGAGGATCGCGGATCGAAAGCTGTCGAGCGAGGTTCCGGCGGCGACGTGCTCGGCGCCGAAATCCGGCATCCGGTGCAGCGTGGCGAGCCGGGAAATCTCGGTGGCGCGCTGCCGTTCCGCGCGGGTGCCGGCATCGGCCGGCGGGGATTCGATGACTTCGTCGTCCATGGTAGTCCTCTTGAGTATGGGTTCAGTTCCGGGCGCCGGCATCGGCATGCGAACCATCGCGCTAGCGTCGGCCGGCACCGACACAAGGGACACCTCGTGAAGTGACCAGCGTTTCGCGGTCCAATCCTCGCGGCCAGTGGTCTCGTCGACGGCCGTGATCTGCCATTTCTCGACGCGATAACCGACGCTGATGCCGGTCAGCTCGCCGCGCTCGATCTGGCCGGCGGCCTCCTGGGCGTCGGGCGTGGCGGCGAGACGGATGGCGCCGATGAGGATTCCACCCTCGATCCAGGCCCTCTCGACGACACCGAGCACGGCGCGGCGGTCGGTGGCGCGGTGATGGTCGAGGAACCGGACTTGGCCGGTCGGCATGCGGGTCAGGTCGATGGCATCAGGCGAGATCGAGAGGATCTCGTTGCCGAACCACCGGCGAACCGGTGTCGCCGTGGCCAACACCGCCTCCAAGGTCCCGGCCTTGGCATCGAACGTGCCGGGTCGGAACTGGATGCCGTCTACCAGCGCCACCCTTGCCCCGGCGACCTGTCCAGGCGCCAAGCGCTGTGTCCGTTGCAGCGTGGTCATGAGGCCTCCGATCTGCCGCCGGGCGTACCCGGGTCCGTCGCGACAGCCTCGGCGACCTGGGAGGCACCGGACTTCGCGACCTTCCTCGGATCGGAGTCGAGGACGATCCCGGCGGCATCGACCGCGGCATTGAACTCTGCGATTTCGGCCAGCACATCGGACGGCGGGCGGCCCCGCTCCTGAACGATCTCGGCATGCGAGCGGAGACCAGCCCTGAGATCGATGACGTCGGCCATGGCCTGTTTCATGGGATCGACCGCAGGCATGCGCGGCGGCGCCCACTCAACGGGGACAGACGCCAGGGGGATTTTTCCGGCCGTGTAGGCCACCTCACAGAACCAGTCCCACACCCGCTGACAGAAGGCGGGGACCAGAATCTGCCACTGGATGACTTCCACCAGCCGATAGAACTCCTGCAGGCCGAGCCGGCCCGAAATGTAGCTGACATGGGCGAGATCGCCGGAAAGCAGCTCGTATGGCACCCGGAAGCCCGCCGCGATGTCCTGCAGCGAGGCCCGCTTGTAGGCCTCATAGGATCCGGTGGCAGCCGGCGAGTTGAACGTGATCTGCTTGCCGCCGCGGGCATAGAGGAACATGCCGGGCTCGAAACGGTCGACCGTCGCGCCGGAGCTGTCGTAGACGCCTCGAAGCGCTGCAGCCTCGCTGTCGTCCAGCGGAATGCCGACGCCCATGTCGGTCTCATCGCCCCCGGTGACGACGCCCACGGCGCAGGCTTCGATCTTCTTCCGCATCATCTCGCTATCGCGGTAGTCGTCGAGGTCACGAAGGCCGGCAATGGCGGCAACACCCCACGGCTCCCCGCGTGACTGGTCGCGCCGCATCTCGAAGACGTGGGCAATTTCGGCCGCAGGGACGCGAAGAGACCGAAAGCCGTTCGCTTCCAGCGACCAGGTGCCGGAATCGCCGGGATGGCGCGGGAACAGCCAATAGCCGGACGGCCGGTCGGATGCGTCCTGCTCGATCCCTTGATAGGCCGTGACACCGTTGCCGACCGGACCATCCCTGGACGTATCCAGTAGGTCCGCCTCCAGGACCTGCAATTCCAGCGGAACCGCTGCACTCGTTCCGCGGCGGATCCGCTTCCGGATCAGAACCTCGCCGGCCTCGATGAACTCGCGGCAGACCAGGGTCTGCAGACCGTAAAAATCAAGCAGCCCCTTGGAATGGCATGATTTCGTCCACGTATCCCATTCCGCCATGATCTTCCTGTCGCGGCCCTTGTTGCCGGTTTTGGCGCGCGGGACGATTCCGGTGCCGATGGCGTGAACCACGATGGTCGAGACCGCCTTTGCCGCATGGGGGTTGTTCCGCACCAGGTCGCGCATGCGGTTCCGAAGCGCCGGCAGGCTGACCGACAATTCGGCATTTGCCGAGGCGCCCTTCGGAGTCCACCCGCCGGACTGGCGATTTTTGTTGGCGCCGGCATAGGAACGGATCCGCGCCTCAAGCTTGGCCCGCTCGATCAGGCGTCGTTCCCCTGCGCCGGGGGCGAAATAGCCGATCAAGTGGTCGAGCCAGGTCGCCGGCATCAGACCGCACCGATCTCGAATCCGATGCCGAGCTTGGCCGCGCGCTGCCGGAGGCCGGACACCAGAGAAGTGATGTTCGTCGCCGCGATGGCGATCATGTCGCCGTCGATATCGCCGATCGGGACGAGCCCGTGCCGGCTGACGACGCGGAGATCCGCGGCCGGGCCGATGGCCACCGCGAGACGCTCCAGCCGACGGGTGCCGTCGGTCCAGCCGACGCGAACGATCGCGAAATAGCCGGGGACGGACGCATCCTGGTAGACCCGCGCAACCTTCTGAAGGTGATCGAAATTCTCGTAGATCAGGCTGGTCACGGTCTCGGCGCCGAGATGTCGGCCGACGAGGGCATCAGCGGCAAGACACGCGATGGCATCGGCGACGCTGTATCGCCGATAATGACTGTCATTTGAGGATCGGACCGGCAGCGGCAGGGTGCCGTTGTTGACGCCGTGACGGATCTGACTATCGGTCAGATCCGTCAACAGGCAGAAAGCTTCTCGTCGCATAGTTTTCGGCTCCACGTTCTGTACCGAGCGTGGCCGCAATGGAACGGAATGGCAACCGCCATCCTGCGAGCTGCCTCGCGAGGCTACATTCCGCGGTCGGCAGTGTGGACATCGCCGTCACGCCGAGCGTCCCGGCAGCCGGTCCATCCATTCCGCCACCGCTGAGGCCCGCCACCGGACGGACCGGGTCGACAGCACCAGCGGCTGCGGGAACTTGCCCTTACGCATCCACTCATAGATCGTCGACCGCGACAGGGCGGTGATTTCCTCGACTTCGTGAAGCTTGAGGAGGCGATCCATAGCGCCCTCAGAGCAGGACGACGCGAGGGGCCAGGCGGCAGAACGCCTTATCGGCAGCCTCCATGAGCCGCCGAGCGGCCTCGGCGTGCCGGCGGTTCAGACCGGCCGTCACGGCCAAGCTTTCGGCCGCGAGCGCATCGCCCCAGGTCGGCAGCGACGCGACGGCGGCGGCCTCCAGGATCGCCAGGAGGCGACGTTCCGTCGCCTCGTCAGACCACAGCAGCAATCCGTCGGCGGCATCACTGTATTGTTCGAGGAGACCATAGATATTGTAGCCGACGAGATCCGGAAAATCGTACGACGTTTGCGATTTGCAAATCCGGATTTGCGTATTTGCAGTGTGTTCAACGATTTCAAGGCGCATGACATCGACTCCTTGCGTGTTTATTACGCAAAGAACGATGCTCGATCTGGAAATTAGATGCAAGGGTGTCGAATTGACTATTTCAGGCTTGGCCTGGAATCGTCACGACATATTCGCCGGGTTCGACCGGCGATGGTGCCGGAATGGCTTCACCGTGGGCGCGGCGGTAGCCGATCGCCGTCTCGATTGCATCGGCGGCTTGTTCGAGCGCTTCCGCCACGGTGGCGCCGTTGGTCACGACTTCGCGCAGGTCGCGACAGGAGACCAGGACGACCCCGTCCTCCGGCTCCAGGCGCACGGCATAGCTCATGGTGCTTCCTCCGGTTGGTCAGGCTGGATATCGCTATCCATCGCCTGTGTCGCCGGAAATTTACGTTGCAAAACGCAAATTCAGAATCCAACCGCTAGCGAATTTGTGCGCTGCGAATCGCACCGCGGTCGATGGGGGTGGTCGGAAGGACCCGCGTCTATACCTCGATTGCCCTGGGTAAGGTCGGGTGCCATGGCCTCTCATCACCCTACGGCATCAGCCGGGTCAGCTTCGCTTCCACCTCGCGCTGCATGAGCGCCGGTGCCTGCGCCTCAAAGACTGCCAGGGTCGCGCCCTTGACGAGTTCCTTCCAGACTGCCGGCCCGTACAGCAACCGGCCCTTGGACTTACTGCCCTTCGCGGTGGGCAAGACGGCATAGTAGCGACCCTTGGCGCTGACAAACGACCGCTTGAACCGGTGGGCCACTCCCCACGGGTCCGACGTGACACCACCTTCGGTCCCGCCGGCGATCTGCCCCCAGCGGCCTCGGCTGTCTCGCGCCTGCAGCTTCCAATGCTGCCGCGGCGACCACCGGACGCTGTCTCGCTTCGATCCCTTCGTGCCCTGCACCTCAGCGATGTAGACGCCGGATCCCGTCGCGGCAATCTGGTAGACGCCGCGCATGCCAGCCGGAACGAACCCCTTCGTGCGGGACGAGACGCCGCGCGGCTTGATGTTGGTCTGTTCCTGCAGCGTCTTCCGCACGATCGGCAGCAGATACCGGCCGGCGCGGTGGACGCCTTCCTCCAGACGGGTTTGCACGAGATCCGGCGAGCGCAGCCCCGACAGGGCCGTCAGCATCTTCTGCACCCCCGACGGGTCGTATGTGATCACGATGCGCGCCATGGCGTCAGCTCCGAACGGAGCGGGAACATACCACACTGACCGACACGCGCCAAACGATCATGCCCGACACCGCACCCGCGACGGCTCGCCGATACAACCCGATCCGGGGCGGTTGGTAGCCCGCCCATCCCCGGAGGCGGGGCTTCCAACCGCCGGGGGGTATAGGGGGGTTGGAAGCACGCCGGTTGGAAGGTGGTTGGTAGGCCGTTGGTAGGGGTTTTAGAGGCGGTCGGAAGGCCGTTGGAATGGCGTTGGAAGGCCGATTTTCGAGTTGGAAGGGCGTTGGAAGGGGCATCATCGGTTGAATTCATGTGGCTGCGGTTGTGTTATGTTGACGGTATGATCCGGGTCCGCCGCCGCGATGCCGGGCCATGTTCCTCGATCCGAATCTCACCGGCTGCCAACAGCCGATCCATCGCTCCGGACAGATGTCGAGCCGTGCAGCCCTTCGCGCCCGGATGAGCCGCAAAAACACGAGGTGCATAGCTTGACGATGGCGCCGGCGACACGCTTCGCCCCTCGCGGCCGAACTGCCGCAGCAGAGTGACGAACACCTCCTCGGCGCGGCGTTCGGCCGCCATCTTGTCGAGCCCGCCGATGCCGGTGCCATCGGGCACGAAGACGCCAGCACGCCAGCGCAACAGGATGTCCTGCCCGGCCTGGGCATAGTTCGCCTTTTTCACGGACAGGCGCCGGAGGTCGGGATCCGGCTCGGAATCGTCTTCCGACTTGACCCGTTCGAGAAAGAGCCTCGCTCTGACCGAATTGCTCCAGCCCGTGCTACCGCTCGCCCCGGTGCCGCTCCGGAGACCATCGAGGCTGGGATGTGCCAGCATCAACACGGCGCATTGCAGATCAATGGCAAGGCCCCGCAGGAAGCCGATGAACTGCCGAGCCTGCGTCCGGTCGTTCTCGTTTCCGGCGAAGAGATCGGCCAGCGTATCCAGGACAATGAGCCGAGGTTGTACAGACGCCGCGTATTGCCTGATCTGTTTCAGACGTTCGGTTTTCATCACCGTCGAGCCGATCGCTGTACCGAGGACGGCATCCTTGCCGGCGAGCGGTAGCAGATGCAGGTTATCCAGGTCGGCGAGGTCGATGCCCTTGGCCCGGCAGATGTCGGCGAGCCGTCGATGCAATTCGTCCCGGTCATCCTCGGCGGATAGATAGATCGCCGGCCCGACATCGGGCAGTCCGCAGGGCCAGTCGGATCCGGTCGCGACCGCGACGGCCAATTGCAGGGCGAGCAGCGATTTGCCGGCTGCGCCGTCGCCATAGATCAGCGACACCGTCCGGTCCGGGATCAGCTCTGGCACCAGCCACGGACGCGACGGCACGGCTTCCCCGGCGAGTTCGGCAGCGATCAGGACCGGCAGCGGATCCGTTGCCGGCCGTTGATCATTACTCGCCGCGCGTTCGGCATTCCAGCCGCCCGCCGGGCCTGCGCGCCTTGATCCGCTCCGGCCCGGCTCGCTTTCGAGATCGTCGGGCAGACCGTAGTCGGCGAGGCTGAGGGCCGGAGGCCCGTCCGTAAGCCATGGCGGCAGGTCACCGAGCATCGGCGCCTCCCGCGGCCACGAGGAGGTCACCAGCCATGCGGCGCCAGTCCGTCAGGTGGTCGCCGATGGCGTCGCGGTGGTCGGCTTCAGCCGTCCGGTCGACGTCTAGGATCTCCGGCGGTAGCGCCGAGAAAAACGCAATAGCGTCGAGCGTCGCGATCTCACGCTCGATCTGAAGCGCGACATCGGCCAACTCGCAGGCCATCCGGCCGAGCGGTCCGCGCCTCGGCGCCCCTCCCGCCACGAAGCATGCCACCGTCGAGCCAATTACCACGAGTCGCGCTAGGTCCGCGACCGCATGTCGGATCCGTTGCCGGCGGTGCGGATCGGCCTCGGTCCGGTGCGCCTCGATCGCGGCCTCCAGCCACCGGGCGGCACGCCAGGCCCGCCCGACTTGGCCGGCGAGACCCACCCCGCGACCGTGGCTCCACGACCACGCGGCCCGGTGCCCGGGTTCGCGCCAGCGGTGGTCCCATTCCACGAGGCGGTCGAGCAGGAGCGGGATCCGCGCCGTCAGCGGAGGGCCGCCGTTTCCGGACCTTGTAGATTCCGCCGGTTTCGGGTAGGTCTGAGATGCACACGCATTGCTATCTTCGTTGCCGCCGGCCAGGGATCCGACCCCCTCGCCGGCGGTTTCGTTTTCGGGGTCCGGCGGACCATCCCGCCCAGGTTTCGCCCAGGATACCCGGGCACGATCCGAGAACGGATGCGAACATTCCGGCTCGGTCGGTGGCGGTTTTCCTTGCGAATCAGGCGAGGCACCCGCGTTGACATCGTAGGGGTCACAGGTTCGATCCCTGTCACGCCCACCATTCCCTCCGGTTCTGCCAAATCTTCCAAGCCTGAAGCGGTCATTGGCGCTGCCGAGACCGGGATGGCGCTTTGCCGGTCCGATCCGGGGCCGGGTCGGATCGGGTGATGCGGACGCGTGCTGCCGGTCGGCGTGAGCGCGCGGTGCGGACAGGATCGGGACGGCGGTTTCGGGCCGGCCTCAGGCGAAGATCCGGCCGGTCAGCAGCTTGACGTAGGTTTCCACGACCAGCTCCGACGGGCGCACGAACTGGCCGTCGACATAGCAGAAGCGGCCGCTCAGATATTCGCGCGTCGACAGCAGCATCTGCGTCAGGATGTCGATCTCGCGCGGGTCGCTGATCCGAAGGTTGCCGCGCCGCAGTTCGTATTCCATGGCGCGGCGGTAGCTTTCGGACTGCATTTCGAGATGCCGGCGGAAGCCGACCGGCGCCTGCACCATGCCTTCGCTCAGGATCTTGAACAGGTGCGGCGATTCCTCGAGGAAATCGAAGAAGCCGCACAGGCGGGCGCGCTCGCGCGCGATCGGATCGTCCGGCGCGGCCCTGACCCGGTCGCGGATCAGCTCATGCAGCTGTTCGCTGATCGCCGGCAGCAGCTGATCGAGCAGGTCCTGCCGCGATTCGAAATAATTGTAGAAGGTGCCCTGCGCCACACCGGCCCGCGCGGTGATCAGCGCCACCGAGGCGCCCGCATAGCCCTGTTCGCCGACGATCTGGATCGCGGCCTCGAACAGGCGCGTGCGCGTCACCTCCGCCTTCTCGGCGCGGCTGAGGCGTGTCCGGCTTGGCCGGACCGGGGTGGAAACGGGCTTGGGGGCGACGGCAGGAGAGTCGGTCATGATGTCAATAACCCTAGAGGACGCCATCCGGGCCGTCAATTTGGATGAATTCTGACTCGTCGTTCATTTCTCTTTACAAGGCTGGAAATCGGGCTAGCATGACCGTCACCGCGTTGCCCGTGGGAGGTTCCGGACGGAACGGCAGGGCGGTCGGGCCGGACAATCCCGGACGCAACAAAGCAAAGCCTGCCGATCGGGATGCAAGTCCCGAAACGAGTACGGCTGCCTTGGGGAGGAATTCATGATCCGACATGTCAAAACGCTACTGGCCGCGACCGCGATGCTTGGTCTCGCCTTTGCCGAGACCGCTGCGGCGGCCGACCTGATCATTTCGAGCGGCCTCGGCAAGCCGCATCTGTGGGTCGGCGCCCATATGGACCCCTTCGCCGACGCGATCGAGAAGGGCAGTGGCGGCAAGATCAAGTTCACGCGCTTCTATGCGGGCGAGCTGAGCGCGGTCGGCCGCGAACTCGACAGCCTGAACGGCGGGGTGATCGGCGTCGCCGCGCCGCTGCTGGCGCCCTATCACGAAGGCCGGTTCCCGCTCTCGGACGTGTCGCAGCTGCCGACCTACGGCACCACGTCGCCGATGGTCACCCGGGCCTATCAGAAGCTGCTCGATTCCGACGTGAAGCTGAAGGACGGCAAGACCTTCTATCAGTACGAGATCGGCCAGAAGGGCATCCGGGTGTGGGCGCTCGGCGCGACCGCCCCCTATTCGATCTCGACGGTCAAGAAGGTGCTGAAGGAGCCGCAGGACTTCAACGGCACGCCGCTGCGCGCCGGTTCGGCGCTGCACACGATCATGCTCGGCAAGCTCGGTGCGACGCCGGTCACGATTCCGGGCCCGCAGGCTTTCGAAGCCGCTTCGCGCGGCACGATCGAAGGCCTGGTGATCGCCATTTCCGACTGGCCGTCCTATTCGCTGCAGCAGGTGCTGCGCCATTCCATCGTCGATGTTTCGATCGGCCATTGGGAGAGCTACCTCGCGATCAGCGACGCCGCCTGGGCGCAGCTCACCGACGAGCAGAAGCAGCTGTTCGACAAGACGGCGCGCGAGATCGCGCTGAAGAATGCCGAGCAGTGGGAAGCCCGCGTCGGCACCGTGCGCGAGGATTCGATCAAGAAGTACGGCGGCTCCTTCGTCTCGATCAACACGCTGTCGGCGGCCATGAAGAGCCATGTCGAGACCGCGGCGGCCAACACCTGGACGGCCTGGATCGAGAAGACCGAGGCTGCAGGCCATCCGGCCAAGGCGGCGGCGCGGCTCTATGCCGAACTGATCCAGGCGGAAGGCGGCAAGCTGCCGACCGGCGTCGCCGAATATCTCGCCAAGTGATCCGTGGTCGGCGTCGCCGCGGCGGCGCCGTTCCCGCAACCCGAACCACGGAACTCCCATGAGCAAGGACTGGATCATCTGGGCGGTCACGGCCTGGATCGTCGTCTTCATGCTGGCCGGACAGGCGGTCGCGACCTGCCTGCTCGGCGCCGGGCTTCTCGGCGTGGCCCTCTGGATGGGTCCCGCCGTGCTGGGCGGCATCGTCGGCCAGGATACCTTCTACACCGCCTCGGCCTATACGCTGTCGATCATCCCGCTCTATCTGCTGATGGCGCAGCTTCTGCTCAAGGGCGGCGTGATCGTCGACCTGTTCCGCGTCGGCCACCGGCTGGCCGGCTACAAGCGCTTTCCGCTCGGCATCGCGACCATCGTGACCGGCGGCCTGCTCGGTGCGGTCTCGGGATCGGGCACCGCCAGCGCCGCCGCGCTCGCCACCCTGGCCGGCCCGGAACTGCAGAAGGTCGGCTATACCCGCAGCTTCTCGGTCGCCCTGACGGCGATCTCGGGCTCGCTGTCGGTGATCATCCCGCCGAGCCTGCTGATCATGATCTACGGCTCGCTGACCGAGGTGCCGATTGGCCATCTGTTCATCGGCTCGATCGGACCCGGCCTGCTCTGCATCCTGGTCTATATCGGCTGCCTCTACTTCCTGGGCGAGGTCGAGCCCGGCGCGATCGACGGATCGCGCGTGGAGCTCGACGAAGATCCGCGCCAGGCCCGCCGATCCGTTCAGGCCTTCACCTTCGTGGTGGTGCTGATGGTCGTCGTGTTCGGCGGCATCTATGGCGGCATCGTCACGGTCGGCGAGGCCGGTGCGCTCGGCGCCTTCGCGGCCTTCGTCGGCATGCTGGTGATGGGGCGGGTCGGGCCGAAGCAGATCGCGGCGGCGCTGGTCGATTCCGTCAAGGTCTCCGCCATGCTGCTGATGCTGCTGATCGGCGCGCAGATCTTCTCCCGCTTCATGTCCTTCTCGCGCCTGCCGACCGAACTTCTGGAATTCGCCCAGCCGCTCGTCGCCAATCCGACCGTGCTGGTGCTGGTTCTGATGGGCGGCCTGTTCGCTGCCGGCATGTTCATGGAGGAGGTGACCACGATCGTGCTTGCCGTGCCGCTGATCGAACCGATGATCGGGGCCGCCGGCATCGACACCATCTGGTTCGGCGTGATGGCCTGCTTCGTCATCTCGTTGGGGCTGCTGACGCCGCCGGTCGGGCTCGTCGCCTTCTCGGCCGCGACGGCCGCGCGAACGCCGGTCGGGCCGGTGTTCCGGCCCTGCCTCGTCTTCTCGACCTTCGCCGCCTTCATCGTGGTCGGCGCCATGATGCTGTTCCCCGGCATCGCCACCTGGCTGCCGAGCCACCTGAACTGAGGTCCGCCATGCGTTTCTGGAGAGCCGTCTGGGCCCTGGAATGGGGTCTCGCCGCCATCGGCGCCGGGTCGATGCTGTTCATCATGATGATGGTCACGGTGATCAGCGTGGCCGGCCGCTACTTCCTGCAGGTCGACCTGATCCCGGGTGCCTACAATATCGTGGAGCGGATCCTGTTCCCGCTCCTGGTCTTCTGGGCACTGCCGATCGCCCATCGCGAGGGCATGTTCCCGCGCCTGGAAACCCTCGCCGACGCGCAGCCGCCGCGCCGGCGCGCCCTGATCGGAGCGGTCGCGACGGTCGTCGAGATCGCCGTCTATGGTCTCTTCTTCTGGTTTGTCGCCCGCTTCGTCTGGCAGAGCGTCGAGACCAACCGGACCATGCAGATCGGCACCACCTTCCTGCCGGTCTGGCCGATCCTGCTGACCATGCCGCTCGCCTTCGGGCTGATGCTCCTGGAGATGGGGCGCCTGCTTCATCGCGACATCCGCCGCGCGCTCGGTCTCGATGTCAGCGTCGACGAGCCTGCCCACCATCAGGGGAGCCTGGTCGTATGAGCGTCGCGGCACGCCAGCCGGTCGTCGGTGAGCCGCCCGTGCGGCGCTTCGATCCGACCGATACCGAGGCGGTCCGCGCCGCCCTGACCGGTTTCGTCGCGGCGGAGACCGGCGGCCCGGTCGAGATCGGCGCCTTGCGCCGGTTCACGGTCGGGTTCTCCTGGGTCACCTACGGCTTCCACGCCACCTGGTCGGCCGGCGGGCGAAAGGTCTCGCGGGACCTGATCCTGCGGGCCGGCCCGCCGACCGGCATCTTCAGTCCCTACAGCGCCTTCCCGGAATTCGTCACCCTGAAGGCCCTGGAGGCGAGCGCCGTGCCGGTGCCGCGCGTCTACTGGCATTCCGACGACCTGTCGATCCTGGGGGCGCCCTTCTTCATCTGCGACCTGGTCGCTGGCGAGGCGCCGATTCCCTGGACCCGCGACGGCGGTCCCGCCTTCGACGACGAGCGGCGCGTCCGGCTCGGCGAGCAGTTCGTCGCGGCTTTGGCGGCACTGCACAATTTCGCCTGGCAGGGGACGCCGGTCGCGGCCATCGACGGCACCACAGATCCGCACCGGACAGCGACGGCGCAGGTCGACCTGTGGATGGGCTATCTCGCCCGCTGGTCGGAGGACCGCGTGCCGATGCTCGACCTGGCAGCCGCCTGGCTGCGCGAGAAGGCACCGGTCGCCCGCCGGGTGACCATCACGCATGGCGATTTCCGGATCGGCAATTTCCTGGAACAGGACGGCCGCATCACCGCGATCCTCGACTGGGAACTGGTCCGGCTCGGCGATCCGGTCGAGGATCTCGGCTGGATCTGCCTGCAGGCCTGGCGCGGCCGCTCGCCCTATATGTGCCACTTCTTCGAGCGCGAGAACCTGCGCGACCGCTATGCGGCGCTGACCGGGCACGAGCCGACGCTTGCCGAGATGGCCTATTGGGAGGCCTTCGGCACCTTCAAGCTCGCCATCATGCACTACGGCGCCACCGACTGCTTCGCGCGCCGCGGCTTCAACGACCTGCGCATGGCCGGGATGGGGGCGCAGATCCCCCGTGTCCTGCTGCAGGTGGAATCGGCGATGGAGCGCGCATCGTGAATATCCCGCTGACCCGGCTGATCGACGGCATCATCGCGACGATGCGCGCCGACGTCATCCCGAACGTCACCGATCCCTATGCGCGCGGCCAGGCGGTCGGGGTGATCGACCTGCTCAACAACATCGCCCCGCGCGTGGAATGGGCGCATGCCCCGCAACTGCGCCGCATCGAGGCGAAGCGCGCCTTGCTCGACCGGATCTGCGACCTCGTTCCCGAATTGTCGCCGGCTTGCGCCGACCTGCAGCAGCCGGCCCCGGCGGAGGAGCCGGGCGGCCTGGTGCGCCGGCTCGACGCGGCCATCTGCGATGCCATCGCGCTGCTCTGGCCGCGCCGGCACGAGGCGCACTGCGCCGAGGCCGCGTCCCTGATCAAGGTGCATCTGCACGACGAACTGACGGCGGAAATGAAGATCACGCGAAAGCCGCTCTTCGCAGAGATCGCCAGCGGGACCGACGGCGGCAAGAACGCCTGAACCCTGGAATGCAAGAACGACGGCTCCACTGGGAGGGTGGACTATGGTGTATCATCTCGATCCGCGCATGCCCCCGCGCGAAGCCTGCGTCCAGCGCCATCAACTTGAGCGATGGGCCGCCGAACAGCCGGACAAGGTCTTCGCCATCTTCATGGACGGGACGAGCTGGACCTATGCGGAGACGCTGCGCCAGGCGATCGTCACCGCCAACGCGCTCCGGGCGCTCGGCGTCCGCCAGGGCGAGCGGGTGCTGTGCTGGCTGCCGAACAGTGCCGACTGCCTGAAGGCCTGGTTCGGGCTGAATTTTCTCGGTGCCGTCTTCGTTCCGATCAATCTCGCCTATCGCGGCAATCTGCTGCGCCATGCCGTAAAGCTGTCCGAGGCGCGGCTCGGCATCATCCATGCCGACCTGCACCAGCGGCTCGGCGAGGTGGATCTGGGGCTGCTGCAGGAGATCGTCGTCATCGGCGGCGAGGCCCGGCCGGTGCCCGGGCTGACCGTCCACGGCGCCGACCGGTTCGCCTCCGAGGACGAAACGCCGCCGGAGCTGGAGCGCCCGATCGCGCCCTGGGACATGCAGTCGATCATCTTCACCTCGGGCACGACCGGCCCGTCCAAGGGGGTGATGTCGTCCTACATGCACCTCTACAGCATGTCGAAATCGGCGCCGTTCCTGAGCGCCGACGACCGCTACATGGTCAACCTGCCGATGTTCCATTCCGGCGGCGTGATGCCGGTCACCGCCATGCTGATCCATGGCGGCTCGATCGTGGTGGTCGAAGCCTTCAACACCGAGGCCTTCTGGCCGACCGTGCGCAAGACCGGCATCACCACCGTCGTGCTGCTCGGCGTGATGGGCGGCTTTCTGCTCAAGCGCCCGCCGAGCCCGGACGACAAGAACCACACGCTGCGCACCTGCACCTATGTGCCGCTCAACGAGACCGCGCCGCAGTTCCACGAGCGCTTCGGCACGGAAATCCACACGCATTTCAACATGACCGAGATCTGCATGCCGATCGTCTCGGCGCCGAATCCGACCGCGCTCGGCAGTGCCGGCCGGGTCCGGGACGGGGTCGAGGTGCGTATCGTCGACGAGAACGATTGCGAGGTCCCGGTCGGGGCGGTCGGCGAACTGGTGCTGCGCACCGAGTGCCCCTGGGCGCTCAATCACGGCTATTCGGGCAATCCGGAAGCCACGGTGCGGGCCTGGCGCAATGGCTGGTTCCACACCGGCGACGGGTTCCGGCGCGACGCCGACGGCAACTTCTTTTTCGTCGACCGGCTCAAGGACGCGATCCGCCGGCGCGGCGAGAACATCTCGTCCTTCGAGGTGGAGTCCGAACTGCTCGCCCACCCGTCGGTCCGCGAGGCGGCGGCGGTCGCGGTCAAGAACGAGATCGCCGAGGACGAGGTGCTGGCCGTCGTCGCGCTGCGCGAGGGGATGAGCCTCGATCCGGTCGAACTGATCGAGTTCCTGCGGCCGCGGATGCCGCATTTCATGATCCCCCGCTACGTGCGCGTGGTCGATGCCCTGCCGCGCACGCCGACCTCCAAGATCGAGAAGTTCAAGCTGCGCGACGAGGGCCTCGCCGCCGATGCCTGGGACCGCGAGGCCGCCGGCATCCAGGTCAAGCGCGAGAAGATCGGACAGCAGAGCGCCTAGAGCCAGGCGGGACGGACGTGAGCCGTCCGGCCGACCGGCAGGGGCTTGATATCAAAGGGTTCAAGCGGGCCCGTACCGGCCGGATCCCGTCGATCCGGCCGGGCTGCGCCTCAGGAGATTGGGAATGTTCGCCGAACTCTCCCCGCATGCGCGCGATCTGCGCGACCGGCTGACCGCATTCATGGCCGAGCACATCTATCCGAACGAGCGCGCCCTTCTGGAGCCGCCGCCGGAGGCCGAGCGCTGGGCGCCGCGCCCGCTCGCCATGGCGCTGATGGCCGAGGCCCGCGCGGCCGGGCTCTGGAACCTGTTCTACAATCACGGACCGGAAGGGCAGGGGCTCAGCAACTTCGAATATTCGCAGCTCTGCGAAATTCTCGGCCGCTCGCTCGCCGCGCCCGAGATCTTCAACTGCAATGCGCCCGATGTCGGTAACATGGAAATTCTCGCCGCCTACGGCACGCCCGACCAGAAGGCGCGATGGCTGGCGCCGCTTCTCTCCGGCGAGATCCGCTCCTGCTTCGCCATGACCGAGCCGGCGGTCGCCTCCTCGGATGCGACCAATATCGAGACCGCGATCACCCGCGACGGCGACGACTACATCGTCGAGGGGCGCAAATGGTGGGTCACCGGCGCCCCGTCGGCGCGCTGCAAGGTCGCCGTCGTGATGGGCAAGAGCGATCCGGCGGCGGAGAAGCACAAGCAGCAGTCGATGATCCTGGTGCCGATCGATGCGCCGGGCGTGCGGGTGGTGCGCCCGCTGCGGGTCTATGGCTTCGAACATGCCCCGCTCGGCCATGCCGAGGTCGTCTTCGACCGGGTGCGGGTGCCGGCCGCCAACATGCTGCTCGGCGAGGGGCGCGGCTTCGAGATCGCGCAGGGCCGGCTCGGTCCCGGCCGCATCCACCATTGCATGCGCTTCATCGGTCTCGCCGAACGGGCGCTGGAAAGCATGTGTCAGCGGGCGAAGTCGCGCGTCGCCTTCGGCTCGGCGCTCGCCGACATGGGCGCCGTGCGCCAGGCCATCGGCCAGTCGCGCTGCGACATCGAGCAGGCGCGCCTGGTCACCCTGAAGGCCGCCTGGGCGATGGACCGGCACGGCAACAAGGCCGCCCGCAACGACATCGCGATCGCCAAGATCGTCGTGCCGACGATCACCGGCGCGGTCATCGACCGGGCCATCCAGATCCATGGCGGCGCCGGCGTGTCGCAGGACTTCTTCCTGGCCGAGGCCTTCGCGGAGACGCGCTTCCTGCGCATCGGCGACGGACCCGACGAGGTGCATCGCGAGGCCCTGGCGCGCGTCGAACTGGCCCGCTGGGCGTGACCGCGGATGCCGAACGCAAGCCAAAAGACGAAACGCAACAGAACGAGGGAGGATGCCGGTGTCTGATCGGTATGTGATGCGACCCGAGCATGAATTCATGCATGCGCCGGACAGTTCGCCGAATTTCAACGAGAGCGTCTACACGAACGGTTTCGACAGCGCGACGCGGTTCGGCGGCTGGATGCGGCTCGGCAACCGCGTCAACGAGGGCTATGCCGAGCTTTCGGTCTGCCTCTACCTCCCGGACGGGCGGATCGCCTGCCAGTTCCTGCGCCCCGAGATCACCAGCAACGATCGTTTCGACGCCGGCGGGCTCCGCTACACGGTCGACGAGCCGCTGAAGAGCGTCTCGATGCACTATGACGGCGATCTGATCATCGTCGACGATCCCGACGCCCTGCGCGATCCCAAGCAGTTGCTCGCCCACGGGCCGCGCCTGAAGGGCCGCGTCTCCTGGCAGCATCAGGCGGAATCGCCGATCCATGGCGGCGAGCCGGCCCATGACGGCGTCCAGACCATGTATGGCCGCGACTTCTCGCTCGGCCATTTCAACCAGCACGGCCGGGTCCGCGGTACGATCGAGGTCGGCGACAAGCGCTGGACGCTCGACGGGCGCGGCTGGCGCGACCATTCCTGGGGCCCGCGCTACTGGCAGGTGATCTACTACTACCGGCTGTTCATCGCCAATTTCCCGAACGGCGACGCGATGATGCTGCTCAAGATCACCGACAAGACCGGCAAGGTCCGGCGCGAGGGCGTCCTGCTGGTCGACGGCGTCTACGAGGACATCCTCGATCTCGACGTGCAGACCGACTGGACCGAGAAGCAGGACCCGCGCTTCGTCCGCCTCGGCGTGATGACCGCCAACCGCAAGGTGCGCATCGACGGCGAGATCATGACCCTGGCGCCGCTGCGCAATCGCCGCAAGGCCGGCGACGAGACGCTGGTCTCGCGCATCGCCGAGGGCTTCACCCGGTTCCGCTGGGGCGACCAGGAAGGCCTCGGCATGACCGAATATATCGAGCGGATCGAGGACGGGAAGCTGGTCGGCTATCCGCTCTGAGCGGGCTTCGGCGCGACCGGCGGTCGGGACACGACCGGCCCGACACGAACGGACGGAACGGGGAAGTCGGCGGGGGAGATGGCGGCGATGCTGCGAGGCCTCAATCAGGAACGGATCGTCTTCACGATCGCGGTCGTTCTGTTCGTCCTGTTCTCCGTGCTCCTGCCTGGATTCCTGTCCGCCGGCAATCTCCTGTCGCTGATCCAGAACGTGTCGATCCTCGGCATCCTGGGCGTCGCGATGGCGATCGCGATCATCGGCCGGGGCATCGATCTCTCGATCCTGTCGACCATGCCGGTCTCGGCCGCGTGGCTCCTGACGCTGGTCAACGGCGGCATGCCGATCGGGCTCGCCTTCGTCTGCGCGCTCGGCTTCGTCATCGCGGTCGGGATCATCAACGGCACTCTGATCGCCTATGTGGAGATCCCGGCGATCTTCGCGACGCTCGCCATGGGCATCGTGGTCTACGGCTTCGGCAAGGCCTTCATGACGCCGATCGACGCGGTCTATACCGGCCGCGGCGAGTCCTGGTTCTACGCGATCGGCAGCGGCCGGGTGCTGGGCATCCCGTCGCCGGTCATCGTCTTCGCCCTGGTGGCGGCGGCGGCCTTCCTGTTCCTGCGCACCCTGAAGCCCGGCCGCTTCATCTACGGCATGGGCGACAACCCGCTCGCCGCCCGTGTCACCGGCATCCCGGTGCGGCCGATGATCATCCTGCAATATGTGATCATCTCGATCATCGCCCTGATCGCCGGGATCGTCATGGCGACGGCGCTCGCCGGCATCAACACCCGGCTCGCCCTCTCGACCATGGTCTACGACGTGATCCTGGTCGTCGTGCTCGGCGGCATCGGGCTCGCCGGCGGCAAGGGCGGCATCCGCAACGTGGTCGTCGGCACGCTTCTGATCGGCATCCTGCTCAACGGCATGACGATCATGAACCTGACCTACACCGTGCAGAGCATCCTGAAGAGCGTGATCCTGCTCCTGGCCATCGTGGCCGACACCCTGCTCAACCCCCGGGACGAGCAGACGGCCCAGCATGGCGACATCTAGCGGCCGGTCGGGACGGAGGGTTTCCCCCGTCTCGTGAATTCGATCCCCCGACTGTCTCTAAAACCGGGAGCCGGAAGCGGACGTGCAGACCCCAAAACGATAAACTGGAGGAATGCCATGATCGGGAAATCAATGTGGAGCGCAGCCGCCGCTGTCGCAATCCTGGCGAGCGTTGCCGGGACCGTCGCGGCCGGACCCTATGACGACGGCCAGTCGAAAAAATACTACGAGACCATGAAGGGCAAGCGCGTCGCCTTCGTGCCGCTCTCGATGGGCTTCGACCTGACCGAGGGCTGGAATGCCGCCCTGCAGAACCAGGCCAAGGCGCTCGGCTACACGGTCGACGTGCGCGATCCGAACTGGAACGTCGAGGCGGCCGTGCAGGCCGTCAACGGCTTCATCGCCGACAAGCCGGACGTGCTGATCCTGCATCCGCTCGACCAGCAGGCCTATAACCGACTCGTGCCGAAGGCCCAGAAGGAAGGCATTTACGTCGTCCAGGTCAACCTCAAGTCGGTCGTCAACGGCGATGCCTATGTGGGCACCGACTGGTACGACATGGGCGTCCGCCAGGCGCAGCTGATGGCCAAGACCTGCGGCAAGGCCGCCGGCAAGAACGGCAAGGTGGCGATCGTCACCGGCCAGGCGGCGACGCCGACCGTGATCATCGGCAACCAGGGCATGGACGATGTCTTCGCCGAGCATCCCGACATCAAGATCGTCGCCAAGCAGTCGGCCGATTTCGATCCGTCCAAGGCGCAGGCGGTCACCTCGACCATCCTGAAGCAGAACCCGGATCTGTGCGGCATCATCGGCATCTGGGACGGCCAGGATACCGGCGTCGCCGCGGCGGTGCGCGAAGCCGGCATGCAGGACCAAGTCTTCTTCATCAGCCAGGGCGGCGGCAACAAGGCGGCCGCCTGCGACAACATCGCCAACGGCAATTTCGACGCCTATTTCAGCTACGACGTGCCCGGCCAGGGGCGCGATCTGAACGCGGCGGTGAAGATCCTGCTGCAGACCAAGCCGAAGCCGGGCAGCGCCGCCTTCGCGCTCTACACGCCGCTGAAGCTGATCACCAAGGACAGCCTGACCGCCTCCTCCTGCTGGACGCTCGACCAGCTGAAGCGCGACGGCGGCTGAGACCGCGGTCCCCCGGGTCCGATCTCCCGGCCGGCGCCCCATGCCGGCCGGGCCTTCCCTTGCGAGGAGTGATGAGATGGCGGCGTCGGAAGCCTGGACGCGCTGGCGGTATCGCTGGATCCCCGACAAGCTGGTCGGCGAGATCCTATCCAAGAGCTGGATCGACACCCTCATCCCGGGCGTGATCCTGGCGGCGGTGCTCGCCTTCTTCAGCCTGAAGCTGCCCGGTTTCTTGAGCGGCTCCAATCTCGGCGACATCGCGCAGATCTATGGCGAGTATCTGATCATCATCGTCGGCATCACCTTCGTGATGATGGCCGGCGGCATCGACCTGACGGTCGGATCGACCTTCGCCTTCTGCAATCTGGCGGCCCTGCTGCTGATCAATTCGATGGAGATGAACCTCGCCCTCGGCATTCCGCTGATCATGCTGATCGGCGGCGCCATCGGGCTGATCAACGGCCTGCTGATCGGCTATCTCGGCATGCGCGCCTTCCTGACCACGCTGGTCATGCTGATCATCGTGCGCGCGGTCGTCGACCAGGGCCTGCTCGACTATGGCCAGACCATCAGCCGCGGCTTCAATGCCTCGACGGCCTGGGAGTTCATGGGCGTCGGCACGGTCTTCGGCGTGCCGTCAAGCCTCGTCGTCGCCGCCGCGATCGCGCTGGTCGGCCATGTCGTGCTGACGCGGATGCGTTTCGGCTGGCACGTCATGGCGGTCGGCGGGTCGCGCCGCTCCGCCTACAATGCCGGCATCCGGGTCAAGCGCACCGTCTGCCTGACCTATATGATCTCCGGCCTCATGACCGGGCTGGCCGCGACCTTCTACGCCGCCCGGCTGACCAGCGCCGGCACCGATGTCGGCAAGGGCCTGGAAGTCACCATGCTGACCGCCGCGGTGCTCGGCGGCATCAGCCTCGGCGGCGGTCGCGGCTCGGTCATCAAGGCGATGCTCGGCGCGGTCATCGTGCTCCTGGTCCAGAACAGCCTGATCCGCATGGGCCTGACCAGCGGCACCAGTTCGCTGGTGCTCGGGCTGATCCTGCTCGCCGCCGTCGCGATCGACGTGCGCTGGGTCAAGAACCGGCACAAGATCCTGGCGCGCGCCTATGTCTCGCCGACCTATTTCCGCCTGCCGCCGCTGCCCGAGACGGCGGCGGGCTCCGGCTCGCCCTATGCGCTCAACGACCGTCTGCGCGGCGTCGCGGCGATCGGCCTCGGCGAGCTCGACGGCCCCGAGGACGTGATCTTCGACCGCGACGACAATCTCTATTGCGGCAGCCGGCATGGCGACATCATCCGCTTCTTCGCGCCGGACCATCGGCGCTCGGAGATCTTCGCCCATATCGGCGGCCATCCGCTTGGTCTGGCCTTCGATCCGCAAGGCAACCTGCTGACCTGCGTCGGCGGCATGGGGCTCTACCGGGTCTCGCCTTCCGGAGAGGTCACCAAGCTCTCCGACGAGACCAACCGCAGCCTGCTGTCGATCGTCGACGACAGCCGCCTGCGTCTCGCCGACGACCTCGACATCGCCCCGGACGGCCGCGTCTTCTTCAGCGAGGCGACCATCCGCTACGAGATGTATGACTGGATGGTCGACGCGCTCGAAGGCCGCGGCAACGGCCGCATCATCTGCTACGACCCGCGCACCGGCCAGTCGCGCACGGTGCTGCCGAACCTGCAATTGCCGAACGGCATCTGCGTCGAGCCGGGCGGCCAGTCGCTCCTGTTCGCGGAGACCTGGGGCTGCCGCATCACGCGCTGGCATTTCGACGGACCGCACAAGGGCCGGCGCGAAGTCGTCATCGACAACCTGCCGGGCTATCCGGACAACATCAACCGCGCCTCGGACGGCACCTTCTGGTGCGCGCTGTGCGGCATGCGTTCGCCGGTGTTCGATCTCGCCCTGCGCATGCCCGACTTCCGCCGCCGCATGGTGCAGAAGGTCGGCCGCGACGACTGGCTCTATCCGAACATGAATACCGGCTGCGTCATCAAGTTCGACGCCGCCGGCACCATTCTCGACGTGCTCTGGGATCTCGGCGGCGAGGCGCATCCGATGATCACCTCGATCCGCGAGCACAAGGGCCACCTCTATCTCGGCGGCATCTACAACAACCGGGTCGGCCGATACCACATTCCGGGCGCCGACCCGGCCTGGACCTCGAATGCCTCCTATTGGGGAGACCGGTCGTGATCGGTCCGCTGAAACGCCTCTGGGACGGCTTCCGCGGCAGCGGCGATGCCGCTGTGACCGTGCCGCCGATGGACGGCGCGCTGCGCCCGAACCAGCTCCTGGAAACGGCCCGCCTGGTCGCCGCCGTGCCGTCGCCGGACGATCTCGCCAGCGACGGCCGCAGCCTCTTCGTCTCGTCGGGGCCGCGCATCCTCCGGCTGGTCGACGGGGTGGGCACAGTGACGGCCGAGTTCGGTGCCGAGATCACCGCCCTGGCGGCCTCGCCGCGCGGCCGGATGGCGGCGGCGGTCGCCTCCGACCATCTCGTCGTGACCGAACCGGACGGGGCCTCGACCACGATCGCCCGCCTCGGCGACGGGCCGACGCGCTGCATCACCGCGCTCACCTTCGCGGGCGAGGGCGCGCTGCTGATCGCGCAGGGCTCGTCGCAGCGCGCGGCCGCCGGCTGGAAACGCGACCTGATGGAGCGCCGCAGCGACGGCGCGGTCTGGCGGCTCGATCTCGCCACCCGGCAGGCCGAGCGCCTGGCCGGCGGGCTCGGCTGGCCGCTCGGTCTCGCGCTCGACGCGGCCGGCGGCATCCTGGTCGCGGAAAGCTGGAGGCATCGCATCGTCGCGCTGGCACCGGGCCGCGCGCCGCGGCCGGTGCTGGCCGATCTGCCCGGCTATCCGGCGCGGCTGCATCCCGATCCGGCCGGCGGCTTTTGGCTCGCCCTGTTCGCCCCGCGCAACCAGCTGATCGAGTTCGTCCAGCGCGAGCCGGCCTTCCTGGCGCGCATGTTCGCGGAAGTCGACGAGGCCTTTTGGGCGGCGCCCTCGCTGCGGCCCTCGGCGACCTTCCTCGAACCGCTGCAGGGCGGCGCGCAGAAGCATCTCGGCATGCTCAAGCCCTGGGCGCCGACCCGCTCCTACGGGCTGATCGTGCGGCTCGACGACGCGCTGCGTCCGGTCGCCTCCTATCACAGCCGCGCCGACGGCATGCGCCACGGCGTGTTCACCTGCCTGCCCTTCGGCGGCCGGATCCTTGCGGCCGCGAAGGGCGGGGATGCGGTGGTCGAGATCGATCCCGCCGCCGATCCCGCCAACGGGCCGGCCGCCGCAACGGGAGCCCAGCCATGAACGCCCTGATCGAGATGCGTCAGGTCACCAAGGCCTATCGCGGCGTGCCGGCGGTGACCAAGGTCGACTTCGTGCTGCGCGAGGGCGAGATCCACGCTCTGCTTGGCGAGAACGGCGCCGGCAAGTCGACCCTGACCAAGATGATGTGCGGCGTGACCCTGCCGACCAGCGGCGAGATGTTCCTGAGCGGCGCGCCGTTCCGCTTCGAGACGCCGGCCGAGGCGCTGGAAAACGGCATCGCCATGGTGTTCCAGGAGACCAGCCTGGTGCCGTCGATGACGGTCGCGCAGAATCTCTATCTCGGCGACGAGCGCCTGTTCAACCGCATCCGGGGCTTGAACATCGCCGCCCAAACCTTCCTGCAGTCGCTGAACTTCAACGTCAATCCGACCGCCCTCGTTTCCGCTCTCGGCGCTGCCCACAAGCAGATGGTCGAGATCGCGCGCGCGGTGCGCAAGAAGGTGCGGGTGATCATCTTCGACGAGCCGACCGCCGCGCTGACGCCGGAGGAGAAGCACCATTTCTTCGCCCTGGTGCGGCGGCTGAAGCAGAGCGGCGTCTCGATCATCTTCATCTCGCACGCGCTTGAGGAGGCGCTGGCCATCGCCGACCGGATCACGGTGCTGCGCGACGGCGAGATCGTGGCCAGCGACGACGCCGGCGCCTTCGACCGCGATCGGATCATCCGCGCCATGGTCGGCCGGTCGCTGTCCGGCTCGCTCTATCGGCGCGAGGCCGGCCAGGCGGCGCGGCCGGTCGGCGAGAAGGTGCTGAGCGTGCAGAACGTGTCGATGGGCAGCATCGTGCGCAACACGTCCTTCTCGATCTATAGTGGCCAGGTCACCGGCATGTTCGGCCTGATCGGCTCCGGACGGACCGAAGCGGCCAAGATCATCGCCGGCGTGGCCAAGCGGAACTTCTTCAACGGCGGCGAGGTGCGCCTGCACGACCGCTCGGTCCGCTACCGGGTGCCGCGCCAGGCGGTCGCCGACGGGATCGTCTACGTGACCGAGGACCGCAAGCTCGAAGGCTTCTTCGAGACCATGACCATCCCGGAAAATCTCTACATGGGCGCGCTGGCGGCCGGCACGGCGGGCGGGATGCTGGTCGACATGGCCGAGATGCGGGCGATCGCCGCCGAATGGACCCGGACCCTGAACGTTCGCGCGATCAACCCGAATGCGCGCGTCATCGAACTCTCCGGCGGCAACCAGCAGAAGGTCGTGATCGCCAAGTCTCTGGTGCAAAAGCCGAAGATCATCATCTTCGACGAGCCGACCCGTGGCGTCGATGTCGGCGCGATCGCGGAGATCCACCAGTTCATCAACGGCCTCGCCGACCAGGGCCTGGCCGTGGTGGTGATCTCCTCCTACCTGCCGGAGATCATGAACCTGTCCGACCGTATCCTGGTCTGCCGGTCCGGGCGCGTCGTCGAGGAGTTCGGTCCGGACGAGGCGACCGAGGAGAAGATCATGTATGCGGCGGTGCACTGACGCCGCCGGCGGACGGTCATTCGCCGGCTAAGGTTCGCGCCGGTCGAGCACGAGGCCCTCGGCGATCGCCAGCCAGACCAGATGGGCGTCGGTGCGCGCGCCGAGCTTGGCCTTGATCTGAGAATGGTAGTTCTGGATCGTCTTCAGGCTGAGACAAAGCGCCTCGGCGATCTCCTCCGCCGCCTGTCCCGAGGCGAACATGCGCAGGATCTCGGCCTCGCGCGGGGCCAGCTCGTCGAGCGGTCCGCCGCGCCGGGTCAGCCGCTCGGCGGCGAGATCGGCGGCGATGTCGGCGCTGAGCGCCCGGCCGCCGCGCGCCACCGTGTCGATCGCCCGGATCAGCTCCTCCGGCGGGCTCGTCTTGGTGACATAGCCGCTGGCGCCGGCCTCGAAGGCCTTGAGGGCGAAGGGCGCGCTCTGGTGCATGGTGAAGACCAGGATGCGGGCGGTCCGGTCCCATTGCCGGATGTGGCGGATCGCCTCCAGCCCGCCGGCGCCGGGCAGCGACAGGTCCATGACGGTCAAATCCGGCGTTGCGCTCTTGAACAGCCGGTAGGCCTCCGCGGCGGTCTCGGCCTCGGCGACGACCCGGTGGCCGGGCTGGCGCTCGATCAGCCGGCGATAGCCCTCGCGCACGATCGGATGATCGTCGACCAGCATGATCGAGAGCGCCGTCACGATGCCACCGCGGCGGTCAGGGTGGCCGCGGCGGCCAGAGTAGATGCGGCGGCCAGGGTTGCGGGGGCGGCCGGTGCGGTCGGAATCTCCGCCGAGATCGACAGGCCGCCGGCCGAGCGGCCGATCGACAGCCGCCCGCCGAGCGCGCGGATGCGCTCGCGCATGCCGGTGACGCCGAGGCCGGGACTGTCGGACAAGCGCTCGGGCGCGCCGCCGCCGTCGTCCTCGACCGTCACCGTCAGCGTGCCGGGCGGCCCGGGGTTGCGGCGGATGCGCACCAGCACGGTGGCGGGATCGCCGTGGCGGGCGGCATTGGTCAGACATTCCTGCACCAGCCGATAGATGCCGAGCGCCTCGGCCGGCGGCGTCGCGCCGAGATCGCCCTCGACATCGAGCAGGAAGCGCGTGCGGCTGCCGCGATGGCTGTTCCACGAGCCGACTAGGCTGCGCAGCGAGGCGGCCAGCCCGACCTCCTCCAGGTCCGGCACGCGCAGCCGCGCCAGCGCACCGCGCAGCGTCGCCTGCATGTCGGCGATCAGCCGGCCGATCGAGTGGGCGTCGCGCGCGATGTCGGGCCGCGCGGGCGGGGCGTCGCTGGCGATCGAGGCGGCCAGCGCGCCGCCGGCGGTCAGGCACTGGCCGAATTCGTCGTGCAGTTCGCGCGCCAGCATGCGCCGCTCCTCCTCCTGCACCGCGAACAGGCGCCGCGTCAGCCGGCCGCGCTCCTCGGTCGTGTGTTCGAGCCGTGCGGCCAGATCGTTGAAGGCGCGCGCGATGTCGTCGAATTCGGCGGTGCCGGAGGCCGGCAGCCGGGCTGCGGTCGCGCCGGGGCCATCGGCGCCGTCCTCGAGGTCGCGCAGCGCCCGCACGATGCCGCCGACCGGCCTCAGCGCATGGGCGACCGCGAGCCAGGCGAGCAGGCACATGCCGGCCGCCATCCCGGCCGCCGCCCCGGCGACCAGGCTGACCTGCTGCCAGGCCTGCTCGGTCGCCGCCTGGGTGTCGACGCTCGCCCGGATCGTGCCGAGCCGGTGGCCGCGGAACACGACCTCCCGCACCACCGCCTCGCGCGGGGCGGCAAAGCGCTCGAACAGCGTCGCGAACCAGGCAGGCACCGTGCCGCCGAGCCCGTCGCGGGCATTGCACAGGCTGCTGTCCGGATCGGTCGGGGTCGAGACCAAGATGCACACGCCGGGCAGCACGACGCTGCCGCTCGCCCGCGCGGTCCAGCCGGACAGCAGTTCGCTGCTGGTCACGCCGAGGCTGCCGAGGCCGGGCCGGTACATCCAATGCCGTTCCAGCCGGTCGACCGAGATTTCCGCCCCCCGCTGCAGCCGGGCATCGGTGGCATGCAGCATCCACAGAATGGTTCCGGCGAGCGCGATCAGCGCCACCACGGCGAGACGGACGGTGATCCTGACGATGAGGCTCATGGCAGCGGGCGAACTCCTGACGGGCCACTGCGCCGCCCGCGCGCGGCCGGCGCGGCGACCGCGGACCAGCGTGACCGGCGGACCCCGGCCACGCAATCTGCCACGCCGGCCCCCGGTGCGACATGGCGTCCCGGCCGATCGGGAAGATTTCCCAGGGATCGGAGGGCGTCGGGCTCTGGCATCCGGGGCGCTTCGGTGGCCGTATGCGGGCGAGGGGCGGGCTCGACTGCGTCCGCGGGGGGAATGGGAGACAGCATGGACGCCTTGCCGAGGGCCGAGGGGCCATTCGCCGACGCCGCAATGCCGGCGGCCGACGACGCGGCCGCCGCGATCGGTCGCCTGGTCGCCAGCCTGCAGGGCGGGCTGATCGGGCTCGACAGCCTGGTCGAACGCCTGATCGTCGCGCTGATCGCCGGCGGGCATGTGCTGCTCGAAGGCGCGCCGGGCCTCGCCAAGACACGGGCCGTGAAGCAGCTCGCCGACGGGCTCGCGGTCGGCTTCGCGCGCGTCCAGTGCACGCCGGACCTGATGCCGGCCGACATCACTGGCACCCAGGTCTGGCGGCCGGATCGCGGCGCCTTCGAGTTTGTCGCCGGGCCGGTGTTCCAGTCGCTGGTGCTGGTCGACGAGATCAACCGCGCGCCGCCGAAGGTGCAGTCGGCCCTGCTCGAAGCCATGGCGGAACGCCAGGTCACCGCCGGCGGCCACACCTATCCGCTGCCCGAGACCTTCATGGTCGTCGCGACCCAGAACCCGATCGAGCACGAGGGCACCTTCCCGCTGCCGGAGGCCCAGATCGACCGCTTCCTGCTGCATGTCATGCTGACCCTGCCGGATGCCGGCGCGGAGCGCGCGATCCTCGATCTGGTCGAGCGTGAGGGCCGCTCCGGCGCCGAGGCCGCGCCGCGCCGGCTCGATGCCGCGACTCTGCTGGCGGCCCGCCGGGCCGCGGGCGCCGTGCATCTCGCCCCGGCGCTGAAGGACTATATCGTCCGCCTGGTCATGGCGACGCGCGACGGCGGCGCCGCGCCGGACCTGCGCAAGGCGATCGAGCACCCGATCTCGCCGCGCGGCACGCTCGCCCTGGCGGCGGTCGCCCGGGCCCGGGCTTTCCTGCGCGGCCGCGACCATGCGCTGCCCGAGGATGTCGCCGAGATGGCGGTCGATGCGCTGGCGCACCGGCTGGGACTGACCTGGCGGGCGAGCGCGGAGGGCGAGACCGCGCGCGGCCTGATCGGCCGGCTCCTCGAAACCGTCGCGCCGCTGTGACGGCGGCGGCTCTCGCCGATCTCGGCCCCGGCGTGGCGCCGGATGCGGAGCATCTGCTCCGGCTGCGCCATTGGGTCCGCGCCGACCGCGCCGCGCCGCGTGCCGCGACCGCTCTCCCAGGCGGTTTCGTGGTGCGCCGGCGCGGGCGCGGCCTGGAGGTCGACGACATCCGCCTCTTCGCCGAGGGCGACGACCTGCGCCATCTCGACCGCAACGCCACCGCCCGCACCGGCGAGCCGCATGTGCGCACCTTCCGCGACGAACGCGAACGCACGCTGCTCCTGCTGGTCGATCTGCGTCCGTCGATGCTGTGGGGCACGCGGCGCGCCCTGCGCTCGGCCGCCGCCGTCGAGGCCGCGGCGCTGGCCGGCTGGCGGGCGCTGGAGACCGGTGGGCGGATCGGGCTCCTCGCCTTCGGGGTCGGCGAGCCGGTCGTGGTGCCGGCCCGCGGACGGGTGCGCGGCATGATCGCGGTCGCCGGCGGGTTGGCGGTGGCGCATGACGCCGCGCTGGCCGGCGCGCTCGGTGCCGGCCCGTGGGGCGGATCTCCGCAGACCAGAAGCCCGTCGGACGAACCGAGCCTCGCCGCCGGCCTGCGCATCGCCGCGCGGCTCGCCCCCAAGGGCGCCACCGTGCTGCTGGTCTCGGGCTTCGATCACCCGGGCGCCGATTTCGACGAGGCCGCCGGCCTCATGATGCGCCGCAGCGACCTTGCCGCCCTGGTGGTGGTCGACGCCCTGGAGGCCCGCGCCGACGGCGTCGTCTATCCGTTCCTCGACCCTGGCGGTGCGCTCCGGCGCGGCCGGATCGCCGCGCCCTTCGACCGGACGACCGATCCGCGCTTCCTTGCCCTCGACCGCCTCGCCGTCGCGGCGGCGCCGATCCGGGCCGAGGCCGGCCCGGCCGCGATGGTCGAAGCCCTGGAGGCGCTCGATGGCCGGCGCTGAAACGCTCCCCGGGGCCGTCGTCCCGCTCCCGTCGGAGGCGCTGGCCGGTCTCGTCGACATCCGAGGCCCGCAGCCGACGTTCGAGAGCCTTGCGGCCGACACGGCGATTGCGATCGCGATCGGGATCGCCCTGGCGATGCTCGTCGGGCTGGTGGTGCGCCGCTTCGTGGTTGCGCGCTCAAGCCCGCGGGTGCGCACCCTGGCGGCCCTGCGTGCCGCCGCCGTCCTGCCGTCCGATGCGGCGGCTCCGGCCCTCGCCCGGGCGCTCGCCGACCATGTCGCGGCCACCGGCGGCCCGGCCGGTTCGCTGGCCGATCCCGCGGCCCGCGCCGCGCTCGACCGGTTCTTCGCCACCGACTGGTTCTCCGGGCCGGAGGCGCAGCGCTTCGCCGCGGCGCTCTACCGGCCCGATCCAGGTCTCGACGGTGGCGCGATCGCGGAGCGGCTCGCCCGGCTGATCGGGGGGCGGCGGCCATGATCGGCGATCTGTTCGCAAGCCCGCTCGCGCTCCTGCTCCTGCCTCTGCCGCTCGTCGCGCTCCTCCTCCTGCCACCGGCGGCGGGCGAGGAGGGCGGTGCGATGCTGGTGCCCGAGACGATCGCGGCGCGGCTCGCCGCCGGCATCGGCGCGCGCGTCGCCGGCCGGTCGCGCCTCGGCCTCGCCGGCCTGCTCTGGATCGCCCTCGTCCTGGCGCTGGCCGGGCCGCAACGCCTGGAGCCGAGCCCGGCCTTGCCGGTCTCGGGGCGCGATCTCGTGCTGGTCCTGGATCTGTCCGGCAGCATGGACCGCAAGGATTTCGAGATCGACGGCACGCCCGCGCGCCGGCTCGATGCGGTCAAGAAGGTCGCCGCCGCCTTCGTCCGCGGCCGTACCGGCGACCGCATCGGCCTCGTCATCTTCGCCGAACGCGCCTTCTTCGCCGCACCGCCGACCTTCGACACCGAGAGCGTCGCGCGCACCATCGAGGCCGCGACCATCGGCATTGCCGGCCGCTCGACCGCCATTGGCGAGGGGCTCGGGCTCGGCCTGAAGCGGCTCGCCAAATCCCCGGCGCCGTCGCGCGTGGTCATCCTCTTGTCCGACGGCGCCAACAATGCCGGCACGGTCGGCCCGCGCGACGTGGCCGTGCTGGCGCGCGATCTCGGCATCCGCGTCCACACCATCGCGCTCGGCGCCAACGAACTCGGCATGGTCGGCGACGACCCGGACGCCGTCGACGCGGCGACGCTCCGGCGGGTCGCCGAACTGTCCGGCGGCACGGCCTTCCGGGTGCGTTCGACCGGCGATCTCGAAGCCGTCTCGGCGACGCTCGACGCCATGGAGGCGAACCGCGGCCGGGCCGCAGCCGCGCAGGTCTTCCATTCCTATTGGGTCTATCCGGCCGTGGCGGCGCTGCTCCTCGCGCTCGCGCTCGCCGCCTCGGATGCCGGCCTCCTGACACGGTCGGCCCTGGCGCAGACCTTTGGCCGGAGGAAGCGGCGCCGGCCGTCGGCGCGGCAGCCGGCCGGGGACGGTGAACGCGGCCCCGATCCGGCCGTGAAGTCCGAATCTGGGCGGCCGGAACGCCATCGGGAGGCGGCATGATCGAGTTCCTGGGTCTGATCCTGCTGCGGCCGTTCTGGCTCCTGGTGCTGCCGGCGCTGGTCGGCGCCGCCTGGCTGTTGCGCCGGCGGCGGCGGCGCATCGCCGCGGCCTGGACGGAGGCGATCGACCCGCCGCTGCGCGCCGCGCTCGAAGCCCTCGGCCGCGTCGAGGCCGGGGTCCCGGTGCGCGCCTTCGGACCGGCCGGCCTCGCGCTGGCGGTCGCGGCGGTCCTCGCCGCCGCGCTGGCCGGGCCGGCGCGCGAGACGCGGGCCGGGGCCAGCTTCCGCAATCTCGACGGCGTCGTGCTGCTGGTCGACCTCGGGGCCCGGGCGAGCACGACGGAACGCCTGCCGGCGGCGCTGATGGCCGCGCGCCTGCTGGCCGAGGCTTCGGGTTCCCGCCCGGTCGCGCTGGTGGTCTATGCCGGCGACGCCTATCTGGCCTCCGGGTTCACGACCGACGCCGACGCGCTCGGCACCACCATCGCGGTGCTCGACGGCGAGACCGTGCCGGATCGCGGCGACCGGCCCGATCTCGCCCTGGCGCTGGGCCGGCGCCTGGTTGCGGAGGCCGGCATCCTGGCCGCCGATTTCGTGCTGATCGCGCCGGACGCCGCCCCGCGGCCGGCGCTTCTCGCCGGCGCGCGCGCGGTCGCTGCCGGCGGCCATCGGCTGTCGGTCCTCGTCTCGGCGCCGTCGAGCCAAGGCGCTGCCCTCGAACCGGTCGCCCAACTCGGCGGCGGGCGGGCGGCGAGCGTCGCCGATCCGTCGCCGCTCGCCGTGCTCCTGGCCGATCGGCCGGCCAGCCGGCTGGCCGCGACCGGGCTTTCGGCCCTGGTGGCCGAGGATCTCGGACGCTTCGTCCTGATCGCGGCGCTGTTTCCGGCGCTGCTTCTGTTCCGGAGGCGCGGATGATCCGGCTTGCCGTCGCCATACTGGCCCTCGCGGCCGCCCTGGCGGTCGCGGCGATCGCCGATGGGCGCGCCGCCCTCGGACGGTTGCTGATGGCCGCGGGCTGGCCCGAGCCTGCGGTCGGCCTGTTCGACCGGCCGGAGGCGATCGGCACCGCGCTCTACCGGGCGGGCCGCTACGGCGAGGCGGCGGACGCCTTCCGCCGGGCGGGGGCAGCCTTCGCCTTCGACCGCGGCGACGCGCTGGCCCGCGCCGGCCGGCTTTCCGAGGCGGTCGAGGCCTTCGACGCGGTGCTGGCCGGCCGCCCGGACGATCGCGATGCGGCCGCCAACCGGGCTCTGGTCGCGGCGCTGATCGCCGGTCGCGAGGCGCTGCCGCCGGAAGGGACGATCGACGGCGGCGCGGCGCTGACGGAGAAGAAGTCCCGTGCCGGCGAGGCGCGCAGCGAAGGCGACGAGCAGCCATCCGGCGGCGACGGCATGGCCGGCGATCAGCAGGCGGCTTCGTCGAGCTCGGCCGAGGGCGGCTCGCGGGTGGCGCGCAAGGGGGCGACCGACACCAAGGCGCAGGCGGCGGGCGAGGGGCGTGCCACAGGGGCGGCCACCGACAGCGATGGCGTCGGCAAGGCCAGCGTGACCGACGCTGTCATCGCCAAGGCCTTCGAGGACGTCCGCAAGCGCGAGATGGGCAAGAGCTTCGACGCCCAGGCGATGGCTGCCAACCGCGAGTGGCTGGAAACGCTGGCCGACGATCCCGGCCGCTACCTGAAGCTGATCATCGCCGCCGAGCAGACGCGCCGGCGCGAGGCCGGTCCGATCCCGACCGAACTGGACGTCCTTTCCGGAAAGGCCACCCGATGATCCCCGGCCGGACCTCGGTTCTGCAGGCATGCCGACTGGCCGTCGCGGCCGGACTGGCCTTGGTCCTGGTCTGCGCCTTCGCGACATTCCCGATCCGGGCCGAGACGGCCGACTTCGTCTTGCCCGACGATGCCCGCCTGACCGTGACGATCGATGCGGCGGCGCCCGAGCCCTATGCGCGCGAAATGATCCTGGTGCGCATCCGCGGGCTCTACACCGTGCAGATGACGCTCGAGACGCTCGACCAGCCGGATCTGACCGACTTCGCCTGGATGCAGCTCGGCCGGGACCGCTGGACCAGCACCACGGCCGAGGGCCGGCCGGCGCGCAGCTTCGAACGCGTCATGGCGTTGTTTCCCAAGCGCGCCGGCGTCCTTACCGTCCCGTCGTTCCGCCATCATCTGACGCTGCTGGCGCCGGACGGGTCGCGCGTGCCGCATGACGTCGTCTCCGCACCGGTCGCCGTCACCGTGCAGGTGCCACCCTCCGGCGGCTGGTGGCTGCCGGCGCGCGCCCTGCAACTGACCGATCGCTTCGATCGCGATCCGACCGCGTTGCCGCCGGGCGAAACCGCGCGGCGGACCGTCACGATCGAGGCCGAAGGCATCTCGGCCGACCAGTTGCCGCCCATCCCCAGCCTCAGGGCGCCGGGCGTGATCGCCTTTCCGGAACCGGAAACGCGCACCACGCGCCTGACCCGCGAGGGGCCGGTCGCGACCGTCGTCTGGCACTGGACGCTGCGGTCGATGACCGGGGAGCCGGCCACAGTGCCGGAAGTGGCCATCCGGTGGTTCGACACGCGGACGCGCAAGACCGAGGCGGCCGTCATGGCCGCCGCCACCGTGGCGGCGCCGGGCCGGTTCGGCGCGGCGGTCGCGGGGACGGGCGAGAGACTGGCGGCGATCCGCGCCGTTGCGGTGCCGGGCGGACTGGCCGCGGGGCTGGCGCTCGGCCTCGGCCTGCTGCTCGCCGGCCGGCGGCTCGATGCGGCCGGACTTCGCCGGGCGCTGTCCCGGCTGACGCCCGATCCCGACCGTCGCACCATGCGCCGGGCCGTGCGGGCCGGCGATGCCGCCGCCTTCCGGGCGGCCGCGCTGCGCTGGGCGGGCCGGAACGGCTGCGTCGAGGACGATCAGGTTGCCACAGCCCTCGCGGGGCTCGGCGTGGCGGTCTTCGGCCGACCCGCGCAGGCGGAAGCACCCGGCGACCTGCGCCGCCGGCTGCATGCCATCGATCGCCTGATGGTCCGGCGCCGTCGCCGGATGTGACGATCGCGGCCGCCACCATCCGGGCGGTCAGCCTCCCGTGCGGTCAGCGTCCCGTCTGGTCTGGACGCGCGTCACAGCACCAGATCGACGGCCGCACTCGCCGCCAGCACGCGCCGGGCATTGGGCAGGTCGTTGCCGTCGACCTTGACGGCGATCGACGCCGGGTCGAAGCCGAGGTCGCACCAGCGCGCTTCCAGCCGCGCGCGCAGGACGGCTTCCGGAACCTGCAGCATCGCGGTCAGGTCGAGCCAGGGGCGCACGGCGCTCCAGGGTGTTTCGTCGAGCAGCAGCCAGTTGCCCTCGACGACGACGATCTCGCTCGCGCGCTCGATCAGCCGGGCGCCGGCGCGGGCGATTTCGAGCCGGCGGTCGAAGACCGGCACCGCGACCTCAGCCTCGTCGCGCGCGGCCAGGCGCTTCAGGCAGTGCACCAGGCCGGCCACGTCGAAGGTCTCCGGGGCGCCCTTGCGCGGGCGCATCCCGGCGGCGTCGAGCACCGCGTCGTCATAATGGAAGCCGTCCTGCGCGAGCAGGGCGGCGCGGCCCGGGCGGGTGCCGTCGAGACGGGCGACCAGGGCTTCCGCCAGGGTCGACTTGCCCGCGCCGGGCGGCCCGACGATGCCGACCATCAGGCGCCGCCCGCTTGCGCTGGTCGCGGTCGCGCGGGTCTCGATGGCGGCGGCCAGCGCCGCCACGCGATCGGCGAGGTCGGTCATTGCGCTCGGCCGCCCTGCCGCGCCAGCCAGGCGCGCGCCTTCGGCCCGTCCGCCGCTTCGCCGTCGCTGCCGGGGATGCACAGCTTCTCCCGGCCGGCGGCGTCGATCACGCAGAGTGGATCGAAGGCGCCGCCGCCCTTCCGGTACTTGTGCCGGGAGACCAGGAGGGAACCGGCGTACCGTCCGGAGCGGATCGCCTCGACGCTGTTGCCGTCGACCACGAAGGTCGGGCGTCCTCCGGCCAGGGCGACCCGGTGCACCGCATCGGAGACCGCCCAGGCCCGGGCCAGGAAATAGACGGCCGTGCCGTCCGCCGCGAAGGCCGGGTTGTTGATGCCGAGGAGGTTGGTCTTCGGCTCGGGTCCGCGCTCGGGGGCGACCAGACGGCGCTCCGGTCCGCCCTCCGCGGCGACCAGCATCAGCGCCACCGGCTGGCCCTCGTCGCCATCCTGGTCGGTCTTGCCTTCGGGGCGCAGGAAGGCGACCTGCCGACCGTCCGGCGACAGAACCGGATCGCGGTCCTCCGGTCCGGCCGAGAGCACGCGCCGGCCGCCATCCGCGGCGATGGCGACGATGCGGCCGTCCTCCGCGGCGAGGCGCACCGGATCGGCCAGGGCGGCACCGGTGAGAAGGACCAGAAGGGCGACGGCGTATCCGGGCAGGGCTGTCATGGTAGTCTCCGGCGGCAGCGCGCCAGCATGACGGCCGGACCGGGCGTCGGCAACCGCCCGATGACTGCGGCCGGCGCGGGGGGCCTCGGCGCGTCAGCGGCCTTGTCCCGCCTCGCGCCTGCGGCTATGCGGAAGGCTGTCCAGGAGAGGTCCCCATGGTGTCGAAGCTCGATCAACTGCGCAGCATGACCACCGTCGTCGCCGATACCGGCGATATCGGCGCGATCCGCGCGCTCCGGCCGGTCGATTGCACCACCAATCCGACCCTGGTCCTGAAGGCGGTCGATACCGAGGCCGGCCGTCAGCTGCTCGACGAGGCGGTGGCCTGGTCGGCCGGGCTCGGCCTCACCGGCGAGGCGCGCATTGCGGCGGTGGCCGACCGCCTGGCCGTGTCGATCGGCGCCGAGCTGGCCGCACTGGTTCCCGGCCGCGTATCGACCGAGGTCGATGCCGATCTCTCCTTCGACACCGATGCCACCGTCGCCAAGGCGCGCGCGATCGTGGCCGCCTATGCCGAGCGCGGCATCGGCCGCGATCGCATCCTGATCAAGATCGCGGCGACCTGGGAGGGCATCCGGGCCGCCGAGATCCTGCAGCGCGAGGGCATCGACTGCAACCTGACCCTGATCTTCTCGCTGGTCCAGGCGGTCGCCTGCGCGGACGCCGGCGCCTATCTGATCTCGCCCTTCGTCGGCCGGATTCTCGACTGGCACGTGAAGGCGGCGGGGCGCAGCTTCGGGTTGGAGGAGCATCCCGGCGTGCAGTCGGTGCGCGCGATCTACCGCTATTTCAAGGCCTACGGCATCGCCACCGTGGTGATGGGCGCCTCGTTCCGGTTGATCGGCGAGGTCGAGGCTCTGGCCGGCTGCGACCGTCTGACGATTTCGCCGGCCCTGCTCGACGCGCTCGCCGCCGACCAGGGTCCGTTGACGCGCCAGCTCGATCCGGCCGCGGTCGGCGAGGCGCCGGAGCGGCTGACGCTCGACGAGCGGGCCTTCCGCTGGCGGATGAACGAGGACGCCATGGCGAGCGAGAAGCTCGCCGAGGGCATCCGGCTCTTCGCCGCCGACCTGCGCAAACTGCGCAGCCTGGTCGCCGCCCGGCTGTAGCATCGCCCGGCGGATCGGTCAGGCGCCCCGCGGACGGCGACGCGACCCTGCGGGGCCGTGATCCCCGGCGCAGTGCGCCCGGCAAGGGCTCAGGCGGCGCGCCCGGCAAGGGCTCAGACCGCTTCCAACATCAGGCGGAATTCCTTGACGAAGCGATCGGCGGACGAGCGTTCCGCCACGCCGGCCATGATGGCCAGCACATCGTCCCACAGCGGCGTGCCCCAGGCCGCGTGAACGCGGTCGATCGCGGCCAGGATGTCGTCCGGCGCCAGGGACGCCGCCGTGAACGGATAGTCGGCACCCAGATAGTACCGCGCCTCCCGATTGGCGGCGTCGACGATCACCGCCGCGCCCAGATGGGCGGCCGTGAACCCCTTCAGGAACGGCTTGCTGCTTTCGTCCTTGCGCGGCAGGCGGACGGCATAGTGGCACTCGAAGTCGCCGATCCCGGCCAGCCAATCGGTGCCGGAGCGCTGCGTGTCGACCGGCACGATGGTGACGCGCTCGGCGATGCCGGGCGTCAGGACCGTGTTGGCAATCTCCCCGAAATAGCCGATCCGCGGCGCGGCGGACGGCGCCCGTGCGTGGCCGGCGGGCAGGCGGGGGTCGACCGTGTGGGTCAGATGATAGCGCGGCGTTGCCGGAAACTGATCGGCCAGGTCGCAATAGCCTTCGATCGACGAGGCGATCAGCCCGTCGAGCAGAGGAACCAGTTCGGGCCGTGCCGGCAGGTCGACGAAATCGGCCAGGACCCGATTGCCGCGATCGGCGAGGGCGGCGATGCGATCCGGCGTGATCGTCTGCAGCAGCCCCTTGGTCAGGATGACCACCTCGCCGGCGATCTCGAAATCCGAACGGATGGCCACCTCGACGCCGTGGGCGCGCAGGATGTCGACGGCCTGGAAGCCCCGCATCACCGTCGTGCCGGTCGTCCGCCGGTCCTCTGCATAAAGGATGCTGCACCGGCGGGCGCCGGCCGCCAGGGCGGGGCGGCTGGGGCCGCCCGGGATCGCGTGGGCGATCTTGCGGATCCAGGCGTTGGCGCGGGAATTGCCGTAGGCCGGCGGCATGATGGCCGGCCGCTGGGCCTCGAGATGGAACAGGGCACCGAGGCTGATCTGGTCGCGCGTTGTGGTGCATTCGATTTCCGCCCACCAGGCGGCCATCAGGCGGCGGACATCGGTGCTTTCGTGACGGCGCCACAGGAGCGACGCTTCGACCAGACCCGTGCGCGGCGGCACGCCGGAGCTGAGATAGCGCGCCGCCTGGGCGTAGAGCGGCGCCGGCTGGTACTTGCCGGCGACATGGACCGCGAAGCACTCGTCGATGAAGCTGGCCCGCTCCGGATGGGCCCAGGCGACGAAATCACAGCCGATCAGGAAGCGGTCGAACCACGGCCAGAGATCGCCGGCCAGCACCGAGCAGGCATCGACATGGAGCGAGTAGTCGTAGCCGTGAAGCGCTTCCCACGGAAACAGCTTGTAGCGCTTGGCCTCGAGATTGTCGTTGTCGGTGCGCCGCGGAACCTTGCGGACCTGCCAGCCGTCGGAATGCACCGGCTGGTCCGTGAAGCAGATGTAGTCGATGCCCGGCGTCGGCGCCAGAACCGGCGGCAACCGGTCGTAGGGACCGAACAGCGCCGTATAGACGGCGATGCGCGGCCGTTCGGAGGGCGGCCCGGGTGGCCTCGCCGCGACGGTCTCGAACAGGGTTTCGTTGTGGTCGCCGTCGAGGGCCAGGACGTGCTGGCGCAGGGAGCGCACCCCGAGATCGCCGGTCAGGTCCGCCGGCAGTTCGGCGGTGATGCCGAGGGCTTCGTCGACCAGGCCGACATGGAACAGGCAGAGGGCGCGCGCCATGGTGCGCCAGACCGAGTAGCCCTGCCCGCGGGGCTCGGTCGGCGTCTCGAATTCGAGTTCGGCCAGTGCGGCCGCATAGCCGTCGAGCCGGATTCGCGCGGCAAGCGCGACGATGCGCTGGTCCCAGTCGTCGAGCGCCCGCATGATGGCGACCGGATCGAGCCCCTCGGTCAGCCAGAAGGAGACGATGTCGAGATCCGCCGGCGCCGGACCGGGCAGCATGCGGCGCAGTCGGCCCAGGTCGAAATCCGGCAGCGGCAGCCGACCCTCGCGGTGCCCGGTGGTGAGATAGTGGGCGAGCGGGTTCCAGCCCGTCTCGGCGACATCCGGATTGGCGTGCAGGTAGTAGATCTGGTCGAAGCACGGATGCGGCTGCACCTCTTTCCAGCCGTGCCCGGTCAGGTAGTGCAGGACCGGGTCGGTCACCGTCTCGCCCCTCTCGGCGAACCGCCGGCCCAGAAGCGCGGGGTCGACCATCGGGTGCGGAGGAATGTGCATCCGTTCCGGCAAGGCCAGATACTGGGCGAGCGGTTCGCGATCGGGCGAGATCAGGCCCGCCTTGAGCAGATGGACCGGATTGAACAGGGGGTGGGCGGTGACACCGTTGCGCCAGGCGCCGGCCAGATAGCGGGCGAGCGGCGGCTGATCGGTTCCGAGCTGACGCGCGAGGTGCTCGAGATCGACGTAGGGATGCGGCGATCGCCGCTCGAAATGGCCGTGGAACAGGAAATGCTCGATCGTATCGAGATCCGAATGGGTCACGTCGGGGTTGCGGCGGCGGTACCAGACGGGGTCGAACAGCGGATGCGGCGACAGTTCCTTTTGCCGGCCGACGGTCTCGAAGTGATGCCGCTCGCGGCCGGGGGGGATCGGCTCGGACGTCTGGCTGCGGTACCAATCGGCATCGAACAGTTCGAAGGCCGCGGCGCTCAGCGGCCTGCGTTTGCGCCGGAACAGTTTTGAAATATCGAATGCCATGAGATCGCAGTCTTGGGTTGTAGAATCCGGGGAACGGTGGATTCCTCTAACTGTGAGTGGCAAATCCTCCCCGCCTGCGATAGCGGTCGCGCGCATTGTTGGCAAGCATGCCAGAACTGTGGAGGCGGAGCGTCAGGAAACTCCGCCCGGAACGCCGGGCGATCATGGCAAATGGTCCGGTTCGACGCCTGAAACGTCAGTCACATTAGGCGCTCCGGCGATTTTGCCGCAACTTCGGCGCATCCGCCAAATCGGGTGCCATGGCCCGTTGAAGGGATCGTGACAGCCGGCTTCACCATTGCGGCATCGGTGGAGGGCGAGAACCCGCCGGGGTTGCGGAACCCCGGGCGCGGCCCCCGGAACGGCGGCCGGCGCCGGCCGAATCGCGGGTTCGGCTTGCCGCCACAGGCCCTGGGCGATAGCATCCGATCCAGTGCATAGGTCCGGGGTCGCCCGAGGGAGGTGATCGATGTTCCGATGCTGTTTCGGCGATTCTGCACTCCGGCGCCGCATCGGGGCCGCCGGCGGACTTCTGCGGCGCGGCGCCGTGTCCGCCTGCCGCGCCGGCCGTCGCGTCGGAATGGCGGTTCTGTCGGGTGCGGTCGTGCTGGTCGGGGCGCTCGGCGCGGCCGAGGCGCAGGCGCCCAGGCCGCGAACCAAGTCGCCGCCGGGTGCCAGCGTCTATTTTCTGGAGCCGCAACCCGGCGCGACCGTCGGGACCCGCTTCAAGATCCGTTTCGGGCTTTCCGGCATGGAGGTTTCGCCGTCCGGGACGCCGAAGCCAAACAGCGGCCATCACCACGTCATCATCGACACCGACCTGCCGCCCTTCGACGAGCGCATCCCGGCGGATTTCAACAACGTCCATTTCGGCGGCGGCCAGACGGAGGCGGAGCTGACGCTGCCGCCGGGCGAGCACACGCTGCAGCTCCTGTTCGCCGATCACGACCACATTCCGCACGATCCGCCGCTCGTCTCCAAGGAGTTGCGCATCCGCGTCGTCGAGGATGCGGCGCCGCCGCCGCCGACCGGGCAGGCCCAGGACGGCCACCTGCACCACGGCGCTGGCGATGCCGGGAGCGTGGCCGGGGTGCCGGCGGCGGCCGGGCGCCGGCCATCCCCGCCCGGTGCATCGGTCTATTTCGTCTATCCGCCGGATGGCGCCGTGATCCGGCCGCGGACTACGATCCGCTTCGGCCTCAAGGGCATGGGGGTCGCGCCCGCCGGAATCGACAAGGCCAATACCGGCCACCACCATCTGCTGGTCGATGTCGAAACCCCGCCGCTCGACGGACCGCTGCCCAACGACTTCAATCACATCCATCTCGGCAAGGGACAGACCGAGCACCGGCTCGACCTGAAGCCCGGGGAGCACACGCTGCAACTCGTCTTCGCCGACGAACGCCACATACCGCACGATCCGCCGATCCTGTCGGAGCGGATCCGGGTCACCGTCAAGCTGCCGCCGAAGCCCGTCAAGGCGAAGGCGAAGGGCAAGCCCAAGCCGAAAGCGCGGAGGGTCCGATGAGGCGTAGAGGTCTGAGGGAAGCCGCGGCAGGCATCGCCTTGGCGGTCGGCATCGGGCTGCCGGCCGGCGTCGGGCTGCGCGCCGACAGGGCGATCGCCGCCGAGGGCACGACGCCGGCACCGAAGGGGGCGGCGGTCTATTTCCAGACGCCGCAGGACGGCCAGCGCGTGCCGCGCCGCTTCACCGTGCGGATCGGGCTGCGCGACATGGGGGTTGCGCCGGCCGGGGTGGCGACGGCCGGAACCGGACACCACCATGTCCTGATCGACGCCGAGGCGCCGCCGGCCGGCGAGCCGATCCCAGCCGACTTCAACCATATCCATCTCGGCAACGGCCAGACCGAGGTGGAGTTGACGCTCACCCCGGGCCGTCACACCCTGCAGCTCGTCGTCGGCGATCATCGCCACATGCCGCATCAGCCGCCGGTTCAGTCGCCGAAGATCACCGTCACCGTCTATTGAAGCCCGGAGGGATGTCGCGCGCGATGGCAGGAGCGGAAGCAGGAACAGCGGCGACGGCAGCGGGCTGTTCCGCGCGCCTTGTCACGGCGTCTCTCGGCTGTCTCCTCCTGCTCGGCGCCCTCGCCCTGGGTCTGGCGGCGCGTCCGGCCGCAGCCCAGTCGGCCGCGCCGGCCGAGACCGTATCGCCCGACGCCTTCGAACTGACCTTCTGGGACACGATCCGCAACAGCAAGAATCCCGAGGACTTCCGGGCCTATCTGGAGGCCTTTCCGAAGGGGCGCTTCGCGCCTTTGGCCCGCATCCGCTTGCGTCAGAACGGCGGCGATGGACCCGGCCCGACCGATCCCGAGGCGCTGGAGGCATTCTCGGGCGACTTCGTCGCCAGCGAGGCGACCCCGGTTCTGGCGCGTCCGGCGCCCGATGGGCCGCGCCTCGGCAGTCTGCGGGCCGGCGAGGCCGTCCGCGTGACCGGCCGGCATGCCGCGACGGGTCTGGTGCGGGTCGAGCGGCGCGACGGCAAGCCGGGCTTCGTCGCCGCCGAGCGCCTGAAGCCGGTCGGCGGGACCCCGGCCGCCGGCGCCGGCCAGGGCGGTCCGTCCCCGGACTCGGCAGGGGCTGCGGTGGCGGCCGGGCGACCCGGCGAACCTGTCACCGATTGCGCCGACTGCCCGGAAATGGTGCGCATTCCGGCCGGCAGCTTCGAGATGGGGGCGAACGAGCTGTTCGACTTCGAGAAGCCCGTGCATCGGGTCACCCTCGCGCGGCCCTTCCTGATCGGACGCTACGAGGTCACCGTCCGGCAATGGGAGGTCTGTTCGGGCGAGGGCGCCTGTCCGGCCAAGGTCGGTCCGGCCATGGACGGCTCGCTGCCGGTCACCGACGTGACCTGGGGCGAGGCGCGCGGCTACGCCACATGGCTGGCGCGCAAGACCGGGCGGCGCTATCGGCTGCCCAGCGAGGCGGAGTGGGAATATGCCGTTCGCGGCGGCGGCAAGACGACCTATCCGTGGGGCGCGCAACTGATCCGGGAGCGGGCCAACTGCCTCGGCTGCAATGCCACGTCGCTGCGCCGGGTCCTGCCGGTCGGACGCTTCCCGCCGAACGAGTTCGGGCTGCACGACATGGCCGGCAACGCGGCCGAATGGGTCGAGGACTGCTGGTTCGACAACTATCGCGGCGCGCCGGCGGACGGGTCCGCGCGCGATTCGGCCAATTGCCGCGAGCGCGTCCTGCGCGGCGGCTCGTTCGGCAACGATCCGCGCTATCTGCGCTCCGCCGCCCGGTTCAAATACGATGCCGAGGTCCGCTACTACGGCAACGGCTTCCGGGTGCTGCGCGAGGAGTGAGCCCGCGACCGGCGTGCGCGGCGCCGCACGCCGTCGGCATCGCCGGCGGCACCGGCACGCGTTGCCGGCGGGATCGGCCTCCGTTCAGGTCGCCGGTTTGACGCGCACGAGCTTGCCGTTCGCATCGTCGGTGATGATCCAGAGATGGCCGTCCGCGCCCTCGGCCACGTCGCGGATGCGGGCGCCGAGCTCGCCGAGGATGCGTTCCTCCTTGACCACTGTGTTGCCGCTCAGTTCCAGCCGCACCAGAACCCTGGTCTTCAGGCCGCCGACGAAGAGGTTGCCCTTCCAGCCCGGAAAGGCGCGGCCGGAATGGAAGATCATGCCGGACGGCGCGATCACCGGCGTCCACTGGTAGATCGGCTGCGTCATGCCGGGCGCCTCGGTCAGGCCAGTGCCGACCGGCGTGCCGTCGTAGTTCTTGCCGAAGGACACGACCGGCCAGCCGAAATTGAGCCCCGCCTTGGCGATGTTGATCTCGTCGCCGCCGAGCGGGCCGTGCTCGATCACCCAGAGATCACCGGTATTCGGATTGAGGGCGGCGGCCTGCGCGTTGCGATGGCCGAGGCTCCAGATTTCCGGCAGGGCGCCGGGGCGCGTCGTGAAGGGGTTGCCGTTCGGAATGTCGCCGGCCGGGGTGATGCGCACCACCTTGCCGATATCGGAGTCGAGTGTCTGCGCCTTCTCGCGGATCGTGTAGTCGAAGCGTTCGCCGAGGGTGATGAACAGCGCGCCGGTGCGGTCGAAGACCAGGCGCGAGCCGAAATGCAGCGTGCTGGCGACCTTCGGCTTCTGCGAGAAGATCACCTGGACGTTGTCGAGTTTGGCCTTCTTGGCGTTCAGACGGCCGCGCGCCACCGCGGTCGAGTTGCCGCCCGGACCGGCTTCGGCATAGCTCCAGTAGACGAGGCCGTTGCGGGCGAAATCCGGATCGATCGCGACATCGAGCAGGCCGCCCTGGTCGCGCGCGTCGACCTTGGGCAGACCGGTGATCGCCTTCGAGGGCTTGCCGTTCTGCTCGAAGATGCGCATGCGGCCGCTGCGCTCGGTGATCAGCATCCGGCCGTCGGGCAGGATGGCGATGCCCCAGGGATGGTCCAGGCCGGAGGCGACCACCGTCGCGGTGATGGTGGCCTTCTCGGTCGTGATGCGGGGGGCGTCGGTCGGCGTGGCGGCCGTGACGGTGGCGGCGATCAGCATCGCCGCGAGGCTCAGGGTCGTGGTCACGCGCATGGCGGTTGCTCCTGCTGCGGCGGAATCGCTTTGGAATCGGACCGGCGTTCGAGTCCATCCTCGCATCTTGTGATGAAGACGGGAAGAAACCGACCCGTTCGGGGGCGCCTCGGGCGCCGCCGGGCCGCTTCGACAGGACCGGACGGTTGGCATCCGGTGCATGGTGCCGCTCGACTTCGCTTCAAGATCGATCTTTCGGGGCCGCCGCCGGTCACGGCGGGCCGTCGGCGTGAATGCCGCGCCGATCGCGCCTGGCCGCTTCCGCGGCCGGACCCAGAAGGGCATCGCGGGGATCCTCGGGTTCGGCCCAGCCCTCGCGGACGAGCCGCAGGGCGAGCGGGTCCTTGTCGAGATCGCAGGCTGCCGGCACGATCGGCGGGCGCGGCAAGGCGGCCGGGCCGGACGGCCTGGTCTCCTCGGGTCCGACCGCGCGGCACCCGACCACGCGGCCCGCGATCCAGCCCGACAGGGCGGTCGCCGACCGAATGCCGCAGGCCCAGCGCAGCCCGGCCGGCGTTCGGCAGATCAGCGTGCGCTCGAACGGCCGGATGCCAGCCAGCCGGAAGGCCTTGTCGTCGGCCACGAAGGTGACCGCGTCGACCATGCGGGCTGGACTGTCGACCCGGACATAGATGCGGTCGTCGATCGTGCGGGCGGGCGCGTCGATTCGCTCGCGCGTCTCCTGGCTGCGATCGATCCGGGTCGGCACCTGCGTCCAGATCGGCTGCCCCGGAGGCGCCTCGGCGGCCAGAGCGGTCGGGCCGGCGAGGAGCGGCGGGAGCGCCATCATCAAGACCGCCAGGGCTCGGCCGGGATGCGCGAAGGCACCCGAAAAGGCACCGATCCGGTCGTGGGAAGGGCCGGATCCGCCGTTGACAGGGGCAGGGCGCTTGCCTATGGTCCCGCCCGAATTCGTCGCGAGCGCGGACAAAACCGCGCTCGCTTTCGTATCAACCCGTCGTGACGGACAGGTGTCGACTGCGCGCTTCGCGGTGCGATCGATCCTTACGCGCTCGACAGCCCGGTGCCCGGTCATGAAGATCAAGAACTCGCTCAAGTCGCTCCGCGGTCGCCATCGCGACAACCGCCTGGTTCGCCGCAAGGGGCGCGTTTATATCATCAACAAGACCAATCCGCGCTACAAGGCGCGGCAGGGCTGATCCGATCGCTCCGTCGCAGACGCGCGAGGCTCATCCCGGCGCCTGCAGCGGATTTCCGGACCTTCGGCATCGCGATGCCGTCCGGCCACGATCGCGTGATGTCCGAAAGGCCGGCTTTGACGAGCCGCATGATCGGTCCCTATGATCCGATCATGCGGTTTTTCATGTCGCCACGGTCTCCCCTCCTGTCTGTCGGTTCGACGCTGCTGTCGGCGGCTGTCCTCGTCGCGTCGCTGGCCGGTGCGGTCCTGCCGGCCGGAGCCCAGGGCGTCCCGCGCGACCATCCTCCGCTGACCCCCGACCGCAAGGCACCCTCCGATCGCGTGCCGGCGGAGCCGGGACCTGGTCGCGGCAGCCGCACCGAGAAGCCGTTGCCGGGCGGCGGCGTCGGCGTGGACCTGACCGCACCGCCGGCCGGCCCGCAGGCGGCGGTCACCCTCGAACAGCTGTTCGAACGCCTGAAGACGGCGAAGCGGCCCGAGGCGGGCCAGCGCATCGCGCGCGAGATCGAAGGGCGCTGGCTGCAATCGGGCAGCGACACCGTCGATCTCCTGATGGCGCGCGCGCTCGCCGCCATCAAGGCCAACGACACGGCCCTCGCGCTCGACCTGCTCGATGCCATCGTCACGCTGAAGCCCGACTATGCCGAGGGCTGGAACAAACGTGCCACGGTGCATTTCGTGCGCAAGGACATCGGCCGCTCGGTCGCCGACATCGAGGCCGTGCTCCGGCTGGAGCCGCGCCACTACGGGGCGCTCTACGGGCTCGCCACCTTGATGAAGGAACTCGGCGACAAGAAGCGGGCGCTGGCCGCCTACCGGCAGGCACTCGCGCTCAACCCCTTCCTGTCCGAGGTCGAGAAGCAGGTGAAGGACCTGTCGCTCGAGGTCGACGGGCGCGATCTCTGAGACCGGACCCATGGTGTTGCGTATGATCGGGCTCGCCGCCGGCGGGGCCGTGGTTCTTGCCTTCCTGCTCGCCGCCTATGCGTCGGTGAAGTCGTCCCGGATCGAGGCGGAGCATCCGCCGGCCGGGCGCTTCGTCGAAGTCGCCGGGCTGCGGCTGCACTATGTCGACCTGCCCGCGACCGTGCCGCAGGCCGACGATGCCCCGGCCATCCTGTTCGTGCATGGGGCGAGCGCCAATCTCAAAGACAGCCTGCTGGCCTTCCGGGCGGCCCTGGAGGGGCGCCATCGGCTGATCTTCGTCGACCGTCCGGGGCACGGCTATTCCGAGCGCGGCGCCAATCCCGGCATTGCCGCGCCGGCCGCCCAGGCCGCCGTGCTGGCCGCCTTGCTCGACCGGATCGGGGTCCGGCGTGCGGTCGTGGTCGGCCACAGCTGGGGCGGGGCGGTCGCGGCCGCCATGGGCGTGCTGCGTCCGGACCGCGTCGCCGGTCTGGTCTTCGTCGCCGCCGCGACCCATCCCTGGCCGGGCGGGGTCGAGTGGTACTACCGCGTCGCGGCGACGCCGATCGTCGGCACGCTGTTCGCCCGCACCCTGGTCATGCCGATCGGCATGGCGTCGCGCGACGCGGGCCTGAAGAGCGTGTTCGATCCCAATCCGGAGCCCGACGGCTATACCGGCAAGGTCGCCGTGGACCTGCTGTTCCGCCCGCCGGAATTCGTCGCCAATGCCGAGGACGTCTTCGGCCTCAATGCCAATCTGGCGATCCAGTCGCGCCGCTACGGCGAGATCCGCGTTCCGACCACGATCCTGTCGGGCAACAAGGATTCCGTCGTCTATGAGGAGCTGCATTCCGGCGGGCTGGCCCGCGACATCCCGGGATCGCGCCTGATCTGGCTCGACGGGGTCGGCCACATGCCCCATCACGCCGCGGGCGAACGGGTCGTCACCGCGATCGAGGAGGTGGTCGATCTGGCGCGCGGACGGGCCGTGGCGTCGCGCTGACGCCCGGCCACAGACGGGCGCCGCGCAGCGGCCCGGCCTGCGGGAGCGGCGCAAGACGGCTCAGCCGGCGCGGCCGACCGTGCTGCGCACCTTGTGGAACCGCAAGGCGCGGTCGGCGGTCTGCTTGTCGAGTTGGCGATACTCGGTGACCATCGGCATCACCTGGGCCTTGTTCAGCCGCAGGCGTTCGCAGCGCAACGCGCTCAGCCGCTGGTAGACCGTATCGGACATGTCGAGCGACCGGCAGATCACCGCGATGCCCATCGCGTTGACCTTGTGCAGCACGTTGTTGACATGGGCCTCGGGGACGGAGGCCAGCTCCGACAGGACGAAAGCCACGTCCATGATCCGCTTCTTGAAAATTAGCTGGTCGACGACCTCGTCCAGCGGGCGTCGACCCTCCCGGATGTCGGCGATGGCCAGCTTGGCGTCGAGCCGGTTGCGCCGGTTGGTGTGGCGCGCCTGATCCAGCTCGCGCCGCGCCTCGTTCATCAGCGCGTCCAGCTGCTCGTGATCCTGGGCCATCAGGTGCTCGAGCCGCTGGCGGGCGGCCGGACTGAGATGGGCGACCAGTGCCTTGGCGATCAACGGCGGCATGTCGGCCCGGAACGACAGGGCGTCGCCCAGCTCATGGTCGCTGCCGGCCTTCTCGGCGAGGCTGGCGAAGCTGCGCTCGGAAAACTGCGCGCCGAGATTGCGGGTGACGGCCTTCAGAACCTCGCCGGTACCGCGCTCGACGATGACGTCGGTGACGCGCGTGCCGAGTTCGGCACGCTGCGCGATCGCGTGGAGATGGGCCTGGCCCTGGCTGGTGGCGAGGCCGACCAGATCGTCCTCGGTCAGGACCGGCGAATGACGCAGGATCGGCGCAGCGACGCGGGCATCGTCGCGGGCGAGCTTCAGCGCCAGATCGCGCGGCGTGCGATCCAGGCCGGAGACCCTGTCGGCGACCTTGACGCGATCATCGAGCGGCACCTGATCGAGCAGGCGGCTGAGCACCTCGCCGAACAGGAGGGTCTCCCGATCGGTATGGAGTTCCGAGCCGTCGACGAAGAGATTCGAGACCTGCTGCAGCAATTCGCGCCGCTTCTCGCTCGACCCTTCGCGAGCCAGATCGACGAGCATGGAGTTCGGCACGGACAATTTCCGGATCCCGTGAATGAGCGAGACCGCACCGTAGCCCGCAAAATCCTAAAAAAGGATCCACGCAAACGATCTGAATGCACCATCCGGCATCCCGAACCGGGGTCCGGAGGGCCACGGCGGCATGCCGGTCCCCGGCCGGTGGCCTATTCTTCGGTCGGCTCGCCGCCGAAGACCATGCCAAGCGCCTGCAAGTAAAGGTCGAGCACGGCCTCTTGCTCTTCCCGCTCTGATTTGTCCTGCTTCCGGATGCGGATCACCTGACGCAGGATCTTGATATCGAAGCCGGTGCCCTTGGCCTCGGCATAGACATCCTTGATGTCGTCCTGAATGGTCTGCTTTTCCTCTTCGAGACGCTCGATGCGCTCGACGAAGGACTTCAGTTGGTCGGCGGCAAAGCCCGCGGGTCCGGACAAGGCTGTCTCCTCGGCAACGGGGGGTGAACGGATCAGCGCGGGTTAGAGCCCGACTCTGGGGGCCGGGTCAAGCGTTCCGCGCGGCGGCGGGGTTTGACGGTCCGATCTGACCCCGCCGCCCGGCCGGCGCCCGCCGCCGATCCCGGCCGGCGGCGCCGCTCCGGCCGCGATCGCTCAGTGCTGCGGGCGGTTCTTTTCGAAGGCCGCGAGCTGGTCGCCGGAGGCGTCCCGCTGGTGCTTCGCCTTCCACTCGTCGTAGGGCATGCCGTAGACGGCGACGCGGCTGTCCGCCTTGCTGACCGGCATGCCGCGCGCCTCGGCGGCTTCCAGGTACCAGTTGGCGAGGCAGTTCCGGCAGAAGCCCGCCAGGTTCATCAGGTCGATATTCTGCACGTCGCTGCGCTTGTCGAGATGCTCGAGCAGGCGGCGGAAGGCCGCGGCTTCCAGTTCGGTGCGTGATTTTTCGTCGAGATCGCTCATGCGATGGCCTCCGCTGCAACGTCGGCACCCGCCGGGACGGCCGGGGCGCCGGTTCGGTGGGGACTGTCAGGCCGGCGCGGTCGCCGGCGGTTCGAAGGGACGCGCCGCCTCCGCCAGCGGCAGCGGCAAGGGGTCGACCGGCCCGGCATCCGAGCCGAAATGCTCGACCCGGTGCAGGTCGGGGCGGCCGGCGAGATCGTCCATGATCCGCGCCAGCCGCTCGGCCCAGGCGAGGATCCCGGCCGCGTCGGCGATCAGGTCCTGGCGCACCTCCAGGATGGCATGGGCGAGGCCGCGACGGGTGGCGTGGCGGAACATGGTGTCGCCGGAGAGCGCGCCGCCATAGGGCTCGTTGTCGCCGACCACCAGGGCCGGATCGGCCGCGAGCGCGTCGTGCAGCAGCTTCGGCAGGCGCGGATCGCGATCCCACAGGATGCCCGCATGCCAGGGCCGCGGCACGCCGCGCCAGACCGGGGTGAAACTGTGCAGCGACAGGATCACGGGCGGGACGCCGCTCGCCCGTGCCGCCGTTTCGATCACGGCCGCGACCGCCTCGTCATAGGGGCGCCAGAAGCGCCCGATCCGCCGGGCCCTTTCGGCCGCATCGATGCGCGCATTGCCCGGCACCACGGCGCCGTCGGACAGTCGCATGATCAGGGTCGGGTCGTCGTCGCCGCGATTCGGGTCGATCAGCAGGCGCGAGAATCGCGACAGCACGGCCGGGGCGCCGGTCCGCCGTGCCAGTTCGCGCGTCAGGCCGTCGATGCCGATATCGTAGCCGATATGGCGCTCCAGCTGACCGGCGGGCAGGCCGAGGCCGGCATATTCCGCCGGCACGATATTGGTGGCGTGATCGGCGAGGATCACGAGGCCGCGGGCCGGATCGCCGGCAAGAATTTCGCGGGCCTCGTCGCGGAAGGGCGAACGGGCATCGAGTTCGGGGCTTGGCATCGAAAGACCATAGGCGGAAGCGTCTGCGGAATGATAGTGACGCGCAGCCCGGGCCGCCAGAGCCCGCGCCTCAAGCCTCCTCCCCGGTTCGACGGAAGTCCGCCCCGCCATGACCCTCACCGCCCGCCCGGGCCGACCCTCGCCGGTCGTTCTCATCGCCGTGGCCGCCCTCGTCGCCGGCGCCGTCGCCATGGCGATCTCGCCGGTCTTCGTCCGCGTCGCCGGCGCCGCCGACGTCGGTCCCTTCACCAGTGCCTTCTACCGCGTCTTCCTGGCCCTGCCGCTGTTGTGGGTCTGGGCACGCCTCGAACTCAGTCGCTCGGGCCAGCCGGCTCCGGGTTGGACCTGGCAGATGGTCGTGGTCGGACTGCTCTTCGCCGGCGATCTGTTCTTCTGGCATCTGGCCGTCCTGAAGACGACCATCGCCAACGCCACGCTGCTGGCCACCATGGCGCCGATCTGGGTGGCGGCCTTCTCCAGCCTGTTCATCGGCGAGCCGGTCACGCGTCCGACCATCCTCGGGCTGGCGATCTGCGTCGCCGGCGGCGCCGTGCTGGTCGGTTCGAGCTCCAGCTATGCGCCGGAACGGTTCCTCGGCGATCTCTTCGGCATCGGCACCTCGTTCTTCTTCGGGCTCTATTTCCTGGCGGTCCGCGTCGCCCGGCGCACCGCGCCCGCCGGCGCGGTGCTGTTCCGGTCGACGATCGTGACCGCGGCCGCCCTCGCGGTGGTGGCGGGCGTGACGGAGAACAGCTGGCTGCCCGCCGGCTGGCTCGGCGCCGGTGCGCTGGTGCTGATGGCCTGGGTCAGCCATGCCGGCGGGCAGGGGCTCCTGGCCTATGCGCTCGGCCACCTGTCGGCGGCCTTCTCTTCGCTGGTCATCTTCCTGGAGGCGGTCGCCGGGGCGCTGTTCGGCTGGCTGATCTACGGCGAGGCGCTGGGGCCGCTCGAACTGCTCGGCGGCGCCGGGATTCTCGCCGGGATCTGGATCGCGCGGCCGAGATCATGAGGCCCGCGCGCCGTCCGACCGCGGGCTCGCGACCGGCCGGACGGCGTCGCGCACGCGGTCGGCCGATTTTCTGCCGCAATTGTCCCGCCCTTTCGTCAGCCTCGCCATGGGGGAAGCCGTTCGTCTGGACAAGACCGGGACGAGCAGGCATCCTCCGCACCCGAAATCGACTGGTCACCGGACGAGACGCTTTGACTTCTGTCCCCTCCGTGATGAACCCCTCCGATCCGGACGCGATGCGAAGCTTGCTGTCACCTGCCTGTGTCGGTCCGCGCTTCGGCCGGACGTCTTTCCTTACGGTTTCGACGATCGCCGCAGCGATCTTCGCCGCTTCCGCATTTTCCGCCACGGAAGCGAAGGCGGACCTGCGCATCTGCAACAAGACCTCGAGCCGGATCGGTATCGCCGTCGGCTACAAGGATCAGACCGCCTGGGCGACGGAAGGCTGGTGGAACCTGCCGGCTTCGTCTTGCGAGACCCTGCTCGCCGGACCGCTCGTTTCGCGTTATTACTACATCTATGCGATCGATTACGACCGGGGCGGCGAATGGAGCGGCCGCTCCTTCATGTGCACCCAGGAAAAGACCTTCACGATTCGCGGCATCGAAGATTGTCTGAAGCGCGGTTTCGAGCGGACGGGCTTCTTCGAGATCGACACCGGCGAGCAGCGCAGCTGGACGGTCCAGTTGACCGAGCCGGGACGCGCCGGCCTCGGCACGGCCGGCAGCCAGTAGCGCGGCGGATGCCGGGCGACCGGCGGCCATCGGTCTTTCTCCAGCCGGTCACGATTCTCAAGGCCTGACGGTCTCCCGAATCACCTTGTGCCGCCCTTCGGTCGCGACCGAATGGCGAGGGCTCCGACGGGTTCCGCTGCCCGGAGAGACCCGCGTCGGGCGCCCCCGCAGCCGTACACGCGCCGCTTGAAGCGAAGGTGAGGGAGGGACGAGGTCCGTGCGCTACATCCTGTCTCTGGCTGTGCTGTCGATCCTGCTTCTGCAATGGACCCGCTCGATCCCGGCGGCCAGCGTCGGCGGCCCCTTGGCGATCGCGTCCGTCTTCGTCACCGCGGCCCTGGCGGTTGGGATTCATGAGGCCTGGATGCACAGGCGGGGTCTGGCCGGCTGGATCGTCAATATCGTCGTCGCCGTCTTCGGTGCGTTCGTGGCCGCCCAGATCGGCGGCTTCCTCGTGGTGATGCTGCTCGGCAGCGTCGCGACCGTGGAGAGTTCGATCGTCAAGACAGGCGAGCCCGTGATGTCGCTGGCGCTGGCCGGCGGCATGGTGGCGACCGTCCTGGGGGCATGGGCGGCGCTTCGGATCGTCGACCGCTGGCGCTGAGCCGGCTTCGACCATCGTCGCAGGCGCCGCCTCCCCGGAGCCCGGCCGGCAATCCCCGCGGCCCCGACCTCTCTGCCGTGCCCGGGACGGAAAATCCAGACATTCGAGGCGCTTGACGGATCGTTGCCCGGCTGCCGGCGACATGCTCCTGCCGGACCGGCCGTCGCGGCGGACGGTCGCGGCAGAGCCAAATGGCCGCGCGGGCTCTTGCATTATCTTGCATCGCGGGGTCTTCCTGCCGCATCACTCGGATAACCGGCGATGAAGCGCCGGACCGACAGGGGAGGCGGCGGCGGCGATGCGGCGCAAGAGACGTGTGAAGATCGTGGCCACGCTGGGCCCGGCCTCGAGCGACAGTGCCACGATCGAACGGCTGTTCATGGCCGGGGCCGACGTTTTCCGCATCAACATGAGCCACACCAGCCACGATCGGCTGCGCGAACTGGTCGGCATCATCCGCGCACTCGACGTGAAGACCGGTCGTCCGATCGGCATCCTGGCCGATCTGCAGGGCCCGAAGCTGCGCCTCGGCACCTTCGCGGGCGGGCCGCAGGAGTTGAAGATCGGCGACGAGTTCACGCTCGATGCCGATCCGGCGCCGGGCGACCGGACGCGGGTCTATCTGCCGCATCCCGAAATCCTGTCCGCGGTCGAGCCGGGCCACCGCCTGCTGGTCGACGACGGCAAGGTGCTGCTGCGTTGCACGGCAAAGGATGGCGAGCGCGCGATCCATACCCGCGTCGAGGTTGCCGGCCGCGTCTCCGACCGCAAGGGCGTCAGCCTGCCCGACACCACCATTCCGATCGGCGCCATGACCGAGAAGGACCGCGCGGATCTCGACGCGGCACTCGATATCGGCGTCGACTGGATCGCGCTGTCCTTCGTGCAGCGGCCCGAGGATCTCGCCGAGGCGCGCAAGGTGACGCGCAACCGCGCGGGCATCATGGCCAAGATCGAGAAGCCGCAGGCGATCGACCGGCTGGCGGAAATCGTCGAACTGTCCGACGCCATCATGGTGGCGCGCGGCGATCTCGGCGTGGAACTGCCGATCGAGCGGGTGCCGGGCCTGCAGAAGCAGATGACGCGCGCCTGCCGCCGCGCCGGCAAGCCCGTGGTGGTGGCGACCCAGATGCTCGAAAGCATGATCGCCTCGCCGGTGCCGACCCGCGCCGAGGTCTCGGACGTGTCGATCGCGGTCTTCGAGGGGGCCGACGCGATCATGCTCTCCGCCGAATCCGCGGCCGGCAAGTACCCGGTCGAGGCGGTCGCCATGATGGATGCGATCGCCCGCGAGGTGGAGAAGGACCCGACCTATCGCGGCATCATCGCCGCGCAGCGCTCCGAGCCGGAGGCGACCGGGGCCGACGCCATCGCGGCCGCGGCTCGCCAGATCGCCGAGACCCTGAACCTGTCGGCCATCGTCTGCTTCACCATGTCGGGCTCCACGGGCCTGCGCATCGCCCGCGAGCGGCCGTTCCCGCCGCTGGTCGCCATCTCGCCCGACCCGGACATGGCCCGCCGCCTGTCGCTGGTCTGGGGGCTGCATTCGGTCATCTCCGAGGATGCGCGCGATTTCGACGACATGGTCTCGCGTGCGACCGGGCTCGCCTTCCGGGAGGGCTTCTCGAAGCCCGGCCAGCGCATCATCATTTCCGGCGGCGTGCCGTTCGGAACGCCCGGATCGACCAACATGCTGCGCATCGCCTTCGTCGGTGCCGACCACTACGCTGACATGTGATCGCACCGCATCGTTGACGCGCGGATGGAGAAAAGGCCCGGCAGGGGAACCCGCCGGGCCTTTCTCACGAGGGCATCAGGAGCGCCCGGGCCGGGCGTCGCGGTCAATCGGTCTTGACGATCGCAAGCGCCGCGACCGCCGGGCCGCTGAAGCGGTCGCTGCGCAACTCGCCCGAACCGTTGCCGAAGTGGGACACGACCAGCAGCGCCGGCTTGGTCAGCAATTGCGGCAGATGTTCCTGGTCGGGATGGCGCAATTCGCTGAACGCCGCCATCCGGGTCGTTGCACTGTCGAGCAGTTTCGGTTCCGTCCGTTCACCGGTGCGGCCGACCAGACGCGCGAGCGGATCGGCGCGATCGCCCTTGGCGGCCGGGCGGGCGGCCGGCGTCGACGGCAATGCGAGCCGGGCGGTGCCGGCATCGGTCGCCGAGACGGCGCCGGTCGTCGCCGCCGGCAGGGCCGCCAGGACGACACCGCCGCCGGCCTGCGGGCGCGGCGCGGTCGACTGTCCGAAGGCGGTCGCCTGGACCGACGAACCGGTCCCGCCGGACCGGATTTCGGCGACCGGCATCGGCTCATAGGCGGGTTTGGGTGTCGGCAGGATCGGCGCATAGCCGAGCGCGGAGGCGGCGATGACCGGATCCTGCGCGCCGGTGGCCATCGCGATGGCCTGGCTCGCCGGCGCGGCGGACGGCGGCAGCGCGGCGTAGCTGGTGCCGGGCTTGCCGCGCGGCTGGGCATAGCCGGCGGGCAGCGGGGTCCCGATGGTCGGTGCAGCGGCGGCCAGTTGCGTTCCCGGCTTCGGCGCCGGCACGGGCATGTCGACGGATTGGGCGGTGCCGGCGGCTGCCGGCGCCGGGACGATTCCGGACGGCCCCTGCATCCAGCCGGCCGGCGTGCCGTTCGGGCCCTGATTGCTGGCGACCAGGGAACCCGGCGCGCGCGGGGCCGGAACCGGCAGCGGCAGGGCGACCAGCGAACCCGGCGCGGCGCTGCCGGCCGTGCCCGCAGCGCCGGGCTTGGGTGCCGTCGACGGGCTGTAGCTCTCGCCGGCGTCTGCGACGGCGCGCGAGCCGGGCGGCGGCGGCCCCTGGCGCAGGGTCTGGACCCGGGCCGGTGCCGCGCCCTCTTCATCGTCGTCGCCGGCCTCGGCGGCCTTGTTGCCGCCACCGAAGAAGGAGGCCAGGAAACTGCGTCCGCCGGACCCGCCGGCGGAGGCCACGGCCGTCTCGCCGCGCCCCTTGCGCGACTGCACCTCGGCGAGCGCCTCGGAGTAACGCGGCAGCGGATTGCCGTCGGCGGGCAGATGAGCCGTCTTGCCGTCCGGGAACAGCGCGACCAGCTGCTCGCGCGTCATGCGCGGCCAGGCGCGCACGCTGCCGGTATCCATGTGGACGAAGGGCGAGCCCGAGGTCGGATAGAAGCCGACGCCGCCGAACTGCTTGCGCATGCCGACCGCGCGGAGCTTGTCCAGCGGCACGTCGGGCAGGTAGAAATCCATCGCCTTGCCGAGCGTGTGCTGGCTGAACTTGGCGACGCCGCGCGAGCGGGAGCGCAGCATGTTGTTGGTGGTGGGCGAACGGTAGCCGCAGACGATGTGGATCGGGTCGCGCGCGCCGGTGTCGCGATAGACCTCCCAGATCAGGTCGAACAGCTGCGGGTCCATCTTGGTGGACTCGTTGCGCCGCCAATCCCTGAGCAGGCGGTTGAGTTCCTGCAGCCCGGCCTGATCGTAGGACCCGTCGCGCTTGAAGACGATCGTCGCGCGTTCCTGGGTGTGGGTGTTGTAGAGATTGAGCGCGCGCGTCTCGGCCTTGGCGACCGCGGCGGAGCCAATCAGCACCGCGGCTGCGACGCCAAGCCCGGTGCGGTGGAGGCGATAACCGTTCGACATGCGCCCCGTTCGACCACTCTGTTCAGCCTGCTACCCCGAGGTAGGCGAGGGTCCCGGACCCTGCAACTTGGTACCACCCCGATCGGCCCACATTCGCTGCGACTGGTTAATGAAGCATTTACCCTAGAACGGAATGCGCTGAAAAGATGACGCACGCCCCGATCGCAGTTTTCCGATCCCCATCGCGAGCTTCGGGCCCCATCCGGCCCGGTCTCGGTTCGCCTGATCGCGAACGTGCGGGGTGCATCGGACCCCTTTGAAACCGCCCGGCGCATCGCCGGCCGGTTTCCCCTTTGCCGTCGGACCCGACCCGGAGCGACGCCGGTCAGATGCCGAGCAGCTTCTTGGTCCGCGCATTGTGGCCATAGACGTCGGCCCGGCTTTCGAGCTTGCCGTCGGGGCCGACGAAGGCCGTGAAGTAGGCGAGGTGCACCTCGAGCTTGCGCTTCAGCCAGAGATACTTCTCGCCGCCGCCGATCATGCCCTTGAGCTGCTTGCCGTCGAGCCCACCCGGCTCCTCGGCGAGGAGCGCGTCGGCGAAGGCGAAGGGCTCGTGCACGCGCACGCAGCCATGCGACAGCGCCCGGTAGGTCTGCGAGAACAGGCCGCGCGAGGAGGTGTCGTGCAGGTAGACGGAATGCTGGTTCGGGAACATGAACTTGATGTTGCCGAGCGCATTGCCGCCGCCCGGACGCTGGCGCACCGAGACGGCATTCGGATTGACGTTGGCCCAGTCGACCTCGCTCGCGCTGACGACCCGCTTGCCGACGACGACCTCGTAATTGCCGCGGTCGAGATAGCTGCCGGCGGTCTCCTGGATCTTGCCCAGCATCTCCTTCTTGAGGATCGAGACGGGCACGTTCCAGTAGGGATTGACGATGATGTGGGTCATCGTCTCCGAGAAGACCGGCGTCTGATTGGCGACGCGGCCGACGATCACGCGGGTGCGGTGGACTTCCTTGCCGTCGCGCACGATCGCGAGCTGGTAGTCCGGAATGTTGACGAAGACATGCAGCGAGCCGAGCTCGCGCGGCAGCCAGCGCCAGCGTTCCATGTTGGCGACGATGTCGGCCGGCTTCAGCTCGACCGCCTTGGTCTCGCCGGCCGCACCCGGATCGTTGAGAAGCGAGACGGTTGCCGGACCGACCAGGCCGGTCGGCTTCAGACCCTTCTCCTTCTGGAACGCCTTGACGGCCTCGACCAGCGGATCGTCGTAAAGTTCGCCGTCCGACGCGGTCGCGCCGACGCCCAGCCGCTCGCGCAGGGCGGCGACGCGGCCGTCCTTCTGGCCGGGCTTCAGGGTCGGGCCGTTCGGCACCTGCACCACCGGCGGCGGCGGCGTATAGCCGCCCATCTCGGCCAGCTTGGCCTTCAGGCGGCGATAGCCCTCATGCGGCGGATTGTAGGCTTCGAGCGTCGCGGAGAGATCGGACGACGCGGCGAACTCCGCCAGCGCGGCGGCCGGATCGACCTGCGGCGGCTTGGCGGTGGCCAACTCGCTGAGGCGGGTCGGCTCGAAGCGACCCGACATGGCATGCATCGCGTAGCGCAACGCGGCGGCGGCATAGCCGACCTCGAATTCCGCAAGCGTGGTCTCGCCGGCATCGCCCTTCGGCCGGCCGACCAGATAGGTGGACGGGTCGAGGCCATCGTCGGCGGCATGGCGGAAACGGTCGGCCGCCTGTTCGGCGCGCCG
>NZ_LJYW01000001.1:1725549-1891201 GCF_001305515.1 Prosthecodimorpha hirschii | reverse complement strand
GGCCGTGAAGTAGGCGAGGTGCACCTCGAGCTTGCGCTTCAGCCAGAGATACTTCTCGCCGCCGCCGATCATGCCCTTGAGCTGCTTGCCGTCGAGCCCACCCGGCTCCTCGGCGAGGAGCGCGTCGGCGAAGGCGAAGGGCTCGTGCACGCGCACGCAGCCATGCGACAGCGCCCGGTAGGTCTGCGAGAACAGGCCGCGCGAGGAGGTGTCGTGCAGGTAGACGGAATGCTGGTTCGGGAACATGAACTTGATGTTGCCGAGCGCATTGCCGCCGCCCGGACGCTGGCGCACCGAGACGGCATTCGGATTGACGTTGGCCCAGTCGACCTCGCTCGCGCTGACGACCCGCTTGCCGACGACGACCTCGTAATTGCCGCGGTCGAGATAGCTGCCGGCGATGTCCTGCGCATCATTGGCCGGCGCGACGCCGACGCCCGGGCCGGGTGTCTGACCCGGGGCGACGCCCGTCAGTTCCGCAGCCGCGCTCCCGGCGAGCAGCAGGAGGAGGGCGGTACCGGAGAAGAGATGCGACCACGAGCGGCGGATCATGCCTGGCTCCCGAACGAGGACCGAAACTTTTGGATGTCCCCGGCATCAGCAAAAACCCGAGCCGGTGATTCCTTTCAACAGCCATCGCACCGGGGCACGGCTTCACTCGGCCGCTTCGACATCCGGTGTGTCATCGAAACCATATTCCTTGAGCTTGCGATAGAGGGTCGACCGCCCGATGCCCAGCCGCCGCGCGACTTCTGACATTCGACCGCCATAGTGTTCGATCGCGATCCGGATCATTTCGGCTTCGATCGCGGCCAGGTCGCGGACATGCCCGTTCTGGTCGAGACTGCGCAGAAAACCGAAGGGTGCCGGGCCGGTTCCGCTCGAGAAGGCGCCCGGCGCCGGCGACCATCCGGACATCGGCGAGGCCGTCCCGGCCGACGTCGGAACGGGGGCGGCGGGCGGCGCGGGGGCATGAGTCAAAATGACGTGACCGGGGCTTTCGGACGGCGGATTCGGGGCGGCGGCGTCCCGAAGCGGCGCCGCCGCGCCGAGAATCGGCGGCATCCGCGGCTCGCCGACCAGGGCGGCAATCTGCGGGAATTCGCCGATGCCGAGATGGCTGGTGTCGTCGGCCAGCACCACGGCCCGGAACACCGCATTCTCCAACTGCCGGATGTTGCCGGGCCAGTCGTAGCGCTGCAGCAGGCCGATCGCCTCGGCCGTCACCCCGACCAGCCGGCGCTTCTTCTCCTCCGCGGCGAAGCGGGCGACGAAGTGCCGGACCAGATCCGGGATATCCTCCTTGCGTTCGCGCAGGGGCGGCACCCAGACCGGGAAGACGTTGAGCCGATAATACAGATCCTCGCGGAACCGACCCTGCCGGGTCATGTCGAGCAGGCTGCGGTTGGTCGCCGAGATCAGGCGGAAGTCGACCTTGACGGTGCGCCGCCCGCCGACCGGCTCGACCTCGCCCTCCTGGATCGCGCGCAGCAGCTTGACCTGCACGTCGGCCGGCAGTTCGCCGACCTCGTCGAGAAACAGGGTGCCGCCGTGCGCCTCCTGAAACTTGCCGGCATGCCGCTCCAGCGCGCCGGTGAAGGACCCCTTCTCGTGGCCGAACAGGATCGACTCGACGAGATTCTCCGGGATGGCGCCGCAATTGACCGTGACGAAGGGCTTCGAGCGGCGGTCGGACGAGCCCTGGATGGCGCGGGCGATCAGTTCCTTGCCGACGCCCGATTCGCCCTCGATCAGGATCGGGATGTTGGAGGCCGCGGCGCGCTCGCCGAGCCGCAGCACGCGCGCCATGGCGGGGCTGCGGGTGACCAGGTCGGAGAAGCCGAGGGTTCCCTGTTCGACCCGCCGGATGCGGCCGACCTCGTCCTCGAGGCTCGCCACCCTCAGCGCATTCTGGATCGAGACCTGCAGGCGCTCCGGACCGACCGGCTTGACCACGAAGTCGACCGCGCCGGCCCGCATCGCCGAGACGACCACGTCGATGCCGCCCTGGCTGGTCTGCACGATGACCGGGATGCTGACGCCGGCCTTGCCGAGACGGGTCAGGACCGACATGCCGTCGAGTTCGGGCATGACCAGATCGAGCACGACCAGGGAGATGTCGGCGGCCTCGGGTCCGGTCAGAATGTGCAGAGCCTCCAAGCCGTTGTCGACGCTACGCGAGGTATGGCCGAGGCGGCGGACGGCCTCCTCCAGCAGGCGCCGCTGGATGGGATCGTCGTCGACGATGAGGATGCGCTCGGCCATGGGACCCTGGAATCTGTTTCGAAACGGGACCGATCCTGGGGGCGAAGAGTTAACGGTTCGTTTGCCTTGGCGGGTCGTTTTGCAACGGACTGCAAACGGCCGGAGCCTGGGTGGTCTCCGCCGGCCTCCAAACGCTTGGCCAGGGAAGCGGCCCGTCGGCGTTGATCGGGAGGCGGCGAAAGGCCATATAGTCCGGCGAGGCCGACGGGATCGGCCGGTCATTTCGGTCGGGGTTGCCATGAAGAACGGGTCTTGCCGCGCTGCGCCTGCCATCGAGGGGGGACGCAAGCCCGCCGCCGATCTCGGGGCGTTGCCGGAATGGAACCTTGCCGATCTCTACCCGTCGATGGACGGGCCGGAGGTGAAGGGCGATCTCGACAAGGCGCTCGGCTGGTGCAGGACCTTCGAGGAGAACGCCAAGGGCAAGTTGGGCGGCCTCGCCGAGGCCGGGGCGGGCCACCGGCTGGCCGAGCTGCTGCGCGAATATGAGGCGCTGCAGGAACTGCTCGGCCGCCTCGTCTCCTATGCGGGCCTTGTCTATTCGGGCGATACCACCGACCCGAAGCGGGCAAAGTTCTATTCCGACCTGCAGGACAAGATCACCCAGGCTTCGACGCACCTGATCTTCTTCGAACTGGAGCTGAACCGTCTCGACGATGCCACCGTGGATGCGCTGATCGACGGAGATGCCGGCCTGCGTCACTACCGGCCGTGGCTCGAGGACATCCGCAAGGAGAAGCCGCACCAGCTCGCCGATCAGATCGAGCAGCTGTTCCACGAGAAGTCGACCACCGGCCGCGGCGCCTGGAACCGGCTCTTCGACGAGACCATCGCCAGCCTGCGCTTCCGCGTCGCCGGCGAGGACGAGGAACTGGCGATCGAGCCGACCCTGAACCTCTTCCAGGACCCGGACGAATCCCGCCGCAAGGCGGCCTCCGACGCGCTTGCGGAGACCTTCAAGGCGAACCTGCGCACCTTCGCGCTGGTCACCAACGTGCTCGCCAAGGACAAGGAAATCTCCGACCGCTGGCGCGGCTTCAGCGATGTCGCGGATTCGCGCCATCTCGCCAACCGGGTCGAGCGCGAGGTGGTCGATGCCCTGGTGGCGGCCGTGCGCAGCGCCTTCCCGCAGCTGTCGCACCGCTATTATGCGCTGAAGGCCAAGTGGCTCGGCAAGGACCAGCTCGACCACTGGGACCGCAACGCCCCGCTGCCGAAGTCCGACACCCGCTCGATCCCGTGGAGCGAGGCGCGCGAGACCGTGCTCGGCGCCTATTCGCGCTTCTCGCCGCGCATGTCGGAGATCGCCGGGCGGTTTTTCGAGCGCGGCTGGATCGACGCGCCGGTGCGTCCCGGCAAGGCGCCGGGCGCCTTCGCGCATCCGACCGTGCCCTCGGCGCATCCCTATGTGCTGCTCAACTACCAGGGCAAGACGCGCGACGTGATGACGCTCGCCCACGAGCTCGGCCACGGCGTGCATCAGGTGCTGGCCGGCCCGAATGGCGCGCTGATGGCGCCGACGCCGCTGACGCTGGCCGAGACGGCCTCGGTGTTCGGCGAGATGCTGACCTTCAAGGCGCTGCTCGCCAAGGCCGAGAGCCCGGCCCAGAAGCATGCCATGCTGGCCTCCAAGGTCGAGGACATGCTCAACACGGTCGTGCGCCAGATCGCCTTCTACACCTTCGAACGCAAGGTCCATACCGAGCGGCGCGAGGGCGAATTGACCGCCGACCGGCTGTGCGAGATCTGGATGGAGGTGCAGGCGGAAAGCCTCGGCCCGTCGATCCGCCTCGGCCCCGGCTACGAGACCTTCTGGACCTACATTCCGCACTTCATCCACTCGCCCTTCTACGTCTATGCCTACGCGTTCGGCGACTGCCTCGTGAACTCGCTCTATGCGGTCTACGAGAACGCCGCCGAGGGCTTCCAAGACAAGTATTTCGCCCTCCTGGAAGCCGGCGGCACCAAGCATCACAAGGAACTGCTCGCCCCCTTCGGCCTCGATGCCTCCGATCCGGGCTTCTGGTCCCTCGGCCTCGGCGTGGTCGAACGGATGATCGGCGAACTGGAAGCCATGGAGGCTTGACCGCAATGCGGCGCCAGTCGGCTCCGCAATCGGGTGGGGGAGGCTGAGATCATATGCGCCAGGTCCTGATGCTTGTCGGCGGCGTATTGGCCGGGTTCGTGCTCGCCAATGTGGCGATCTCCGCACTCTATTGGTGGCACGAACGCAACGAGGTGCCGCCGCCGCCGCATTTGGCCTTCTTGCGTGGGGCCTTGCAGGTCAAGGCCGACCGGATCGATTTCACCTCGCTCAACAACGGCAACTGGAGTTGGCTCTGCCTGTTCGGTCCCGGCACGCGGCCGGTCGATTTCGTGCGCACCGAATCGGCGCGGCGCGGCGAGACGGCCGACATTCAGATCCGCGACGCCCGGCCCGGCGTGCCGCGCGAGATCGGCGCGCTCGGAGCCCAGGACGGCGCCCTCTCGGTGGTCGATCCGCTCGGCTATGTCGCGATCGTCCTGTTCGCAGGGCTCGAGCCGATTGCCGGACTGAAGGGGCCGGTCTGCGCGGAACGCAAGGATCCGGTGATCAGCCTTGCCGGAAAGTAGGGGCTGGGACCTGAATCGCCCCCTGGTGCAGTGCAGCACGGCTCGCTAAGGTCGGCGCGTCGGCCTGCCGGACCCTGCGGCAGGCACCCCGGCTGGATCCGATCGACCGATGCTGCAATTCGCCCGCACGCCCTATGACGGCTCCAAGCAGCCCTTCTCCATCGGCCTGGCCCCGATCGACGAAGGCCGGTGGTTCGAGCCGGACGAGCATCTGATCGCCGAGCTTGACGAGAAGAACGCGCTCCTGCGCGACAAGGCCGATCTTGTCTTCCGCGCCGAGGCCGGGACCGAGGCGGCGCAGGCCGAGGTGCTGGAGCGCGTGTCGGCCTTCCTCGTCGGCCGCTACCCGGAGCGCTTCCGGCGCGAGGGCGACGGGATCGTGATCGCCGACGACGGCCGGCGCATCGAGGCCGGCGGCGAGCCCCCGCTGATGACCGCGGCGCGCCTCGTGCAGGACGATCTGGTCATCATGCGGCCCGCCGGTCCGGACGGCTACCGGCTGGTCGCAGCTGCGCTCTGCTTCCCGTCGTCCTGGTCGCTGTCCGAGCGCTTCGGCGTCTCGCTCGATGCGCTGCATCACAACGTGCCGGGCTACCAGGAGCGGCTCGCCGTGCGCATGAAGCGCATCTTCGACGGGCTCAAGGACGGCGTCATCGTCGAGCGGCTGAACTGGTCGATCTATCCGGACGCGGTCCTGCACCATCCGGAAACCAAGGAGCGCCCGCGCGACTGGTTCGGGCGCGACCGCGACGCCTTCGTCCGAGTGGAACGGCAGACGCTGCGCCGGCTGCCGGTCTCGGGCGACGTGCTCTTCACCATCCGCATTCTGGTCGATCCCTTCGCGGCCTTCGAGAGCAACCCGGACGGTCCGCGGCTGGCCGCCTCGCTGCGCGACCAGATCCTTAGCCTCGACCCCGATCAACTCCGCTACAAGAACCTGCACGAGCACCGGGATCTGGTCGCCGGCGAACTGGCGCGGATCGCCGGGCAGGCGCGGTAGGGCGGGCGGCCCCGAAGGATCGTGCACCTTCACGTCGACCATGGTGTCGAACCCTCAGGCGTGTTATACGTTTCGTACAACGCCGAAGCGGGGTATCGAGCCATGAAGTTGGAGATCAGGAAGATCGGCAATTCGACGGGCCTGATCCTGCCGCGCGATGCTCTGGCTCAACTGGGACTGAAGCTCGGCGATGTTGTCTTCGCCGTCGCGGACGGCGACGGTGGGCTGCGCCTGACGCCCTACGATCCGGAGTTCGAGGCGAGCATGCGGCTCGTCGACGAAATCATGGACGAATACAAGGATACTCTGAAAGAGCTCGCCAAATGACCGGGCCGGTCGCGGTCGGCTTCGGCGAACGGCCACAGGCCGGTTTCGGTCCGCGCTGGGTAGAGAAGGCCGAGGTTCTCGCCCTCCATGAGAAGCAGATCGACCGCTTTGGCGGTGCCGCGGGGATCCGGGACGAGGGTGCCCTCGAATCCGCTCTGGGGCGTCCGCGCAACAAGTGGGAGTACGAAGGTGGCGAGCTGGCCGTTCTGGCGGCCGCCTATGCTTTCGGAATCGCACGCAACCATCCCTTCGTCGATGGCAACAAGCGGGCCGCCTTCGTCACCATGATGCTGTTTCTGCGCAAGAACGGCACGATATTCCGGCCACCGCAGACCGAGGCGACGCGGATCATGTTGGACCTCGCCGCCGGATCGGTTTCGGAGGACGGTCTCGCCCGCTGGATCGGAAATCGGTCCGATGGCGCGGGAAATCCGTAGACGGGCCATGATGCCGGTCGGGGCGATCGTCGCCGCCGACCAACGGGGCAGCGACGATCAAGCGGACGTGCACTGCCTGAGGACTCAGCAGGAACAGATGACCTCATCTCAGGACGATGAAAAGAACCGCCTCACGGGCCGCGTGTCGCGCTATGCGCGGGTCGGCACGGGGATCGGGTCGGCGGCGGCGCGGATTGCCGGGGCGCGGCTGTTCGGCGGCGATCCGGACCTGCGGCGCGAGGGCGAACTGCTTGCCGCCGCGCTCGGCCAGTTGAAGGGGCCGCTGATGAAGGTCGCCCAATTGCTGGCGACCATTCCGGATGCGATCCCGCCCGAATGGGCGGCGGAACTGATGCGCCTGCAGGCCGATGCGCCGGCCATGGGCTGGGCCTTCGTCAAGCGGCGCATGACCGCCGAACTCGGGCTCGGCTGGGAACGCCGGTTCGCCGAATTCGAGCATCAGCCGGCCCATGCCGCCTCGCTCGGCCAGGTGCACCGCGCGACCGGCCATGACGGGGCGCGGCTTGCCGTCAAGCTGCAGTATCCCGACATGGAATCGGCCGTCGAGGCCGACCTGAAGCAGCTCGGCGTCATCTTCGCGCTGCATGCCCGGATGCGGCCGGCGATCGACACGACCGAGATCCGCCAGGAGATCGCGGCGCGCATCCGCGAGGAACTCGACTATGCCCGCGAGGCCCGCCATATGGGCCTCTATGCTGGCATCTTCGCCGGCGACCCGGACATCCGCGTGCCGGTCCCGGTTCCCGCCCTGTCGACCCGCCGTCTCCTGACCATGAATTGGCTCGAAGGCCGGCCGATCCTGAGCCATCGCGACGCCGGCCAGGACACCCGCAACCGCCTGGCGACCGCCATGTTCAAGGCCTGGTGGTATCCGTTCAGCCATTTCGGCGTGATCCACGGCGATCCGCATCTCGGCAACTACACGGTCTTCGACGACGCCGACGGGACGCCGACCGGCATCAACCTGCTCGACTACGGCTGCATCCGCATCTTCCCGCCGCGCTTCGTGGAGGGCGTGATCGATCTCTATCGCGGGCTGATGGCCGAGGATCGCGACCGGATCGTCTCGGCCTACGAGAGCTGGGGCTTCCGCGGCCTCGACACCGAACTGATCGACATCCTGAACATCTGGGCGCGGTTCATCTACGGGCCGCTCCTGACCGACCGGGTGCGCCGCATCGCCGACGGCGTCTCGCCGGCCGAGTATGGCCGGCGCGAGGCCATGCGGGTGGCGCAGGCGCTCAAGGCGCGCGGGCCGGTGACGGTGCCGCGCGAATTCGTGTTCATGGACCGCGCCGCCATCGGCCTCGGCGGCGTGTTCCTGCATCTCGATGCGGAACTGAATTTCTACCGGCTGTTCAACGAGCAGATCGAGGGCTTCGACCGCGCCGCCATGGGCCGCCGCCAGGCGGCCGCGCTGGCGTCCCAGGGGCTGGCATCGGCCGACGCGGCATAGGCCGTTCGCACTGCTACGTTTTGCAGGCGCCACGCTTCGCAAGCGCCACGCAGTGCCCGGCGGAAGGCAGGCGCGGGACTGCCCGCTTGCGGTCCATAGGCGATCCCGGACACAAGAACGCCCCGCTGCGGCGGCAGCGGGGCGCATTGAAGGGCGCTGGCGATCCCGGGCGGGACCGGCCCGGGGTCAGAAGGACCAGCGCAGATCGGCCCGGCCGGACAGCGACCGGGTGTCGCTGCCGAAAGTGCCGGTCGTGGTCAGTCCGAGGGTGGCACCGCCGGCCAGCCGGAAGTCCACGCCGCCTTCGGCCACCAGCGTGTTGCGGGCGATCGGCGTGCCGGTGACCGTGAAGGCCGAGCCGCTGCCGAAGCTCTGGCGCACGCCGGGCGTCACGTCGCCGAAGGCATGGCGCCAGGCCACCGAACCCCGCACCGCCAAGGGCTGGCCGGCGGCAGTGAAGTCCTGCCCGAACCGGAGGCCGAGGGTGGAGAAGCCGACCCCGGCATCGTTGTCGAGCACGTTCAGCTTGGCGGAAGATCCCGATTCCCGGTCGGACAGGCCGTTGACGCGGACATAGGCGGCGGCCGCGAAGGGTTCCAGGGCGAGCGAGCCCATGCGGATATTGTAGCCGAGATCGGCATTGACCTGAGAGGTCATGAGGCGCTGCCGGCCCTTGGTGTCTTCCGAGAAGCCGGAGAAATTCAGATGCCGCTCGGTATCCGCGTCGCGCAGCGACAGGGCACCGCCCAGCCGCAGGCCGAGCGCTCCCCATTGTTGGCCGCCATAGACGCCGACATGGTAGTCGTCGGTGGTGGCACTGGAACTGCGGCCCGTGCTCGACACCGAGCCGCGGCCATAGCCGAACATCATGCCGATACGGGTCGACGGATCGTTCAGCGCGGCATCCGCGCCGAACAGGACCCCGCCGATCGTCTGCCGGGCGCCCGCGGCATTGCCGTTGCCCCGGCTATCCAGCCAGTTGCCATAGGCCCGGGTCCAGACGGCAGGCCCGGGCGTGGTCGGCGCCGCGATCGCCTTGCCGGCCGGGTCGTTCGGCGCCGGTCCATAGGAGAGCTGTGTCGCGACCGGACCTTGCGAGGCCCCGGCGAGACCGAAGGCGGCACGCAGGCGATCCGTCATGCTGTCGCGGACGATCTGCGAGGCCTCGATGGTCTGGCCGACCAGCGTGGCGTTGAACTCGCCCGAGAGCGAATCGTAGGCGGCGCGGGCGTCCTTGCCGGTCTGCTGATGGGCGGCCGCAATGACGAGTTCGGAATCGACCGGCAAGCCGTCGAGGACCGTGGCGACGGCGCGCTGGTTGGCCGACTTGCCCGCCGACGCGAAGCTGCGCGACTTGGAGACGGTCAGGACCACGTCGCTGTCGTCGACATAGCTGAGCGTGCCGGTGGCGAAGGCCGAGAGCCGGACCGTGTCGCTGGCATAGGTGCCGCTCAGGTCGTCCGCCGACAGGATGGTGAAGCTCTGGCCGAACCGGTAGCTGCTGTCCCCCGTGACGCGGACCGACCCGCCGAGCGTCGCCGTGCCGCCGACGGAGATCAGGTCCGAAGGGCCCGCGGAGGAGAGCTCGGCGAGGTAGGTGGAGCCCGCCAATTGGGTGAAGGTCTCCGCGACGTGCAGCGTACCGATCGAATTGCCCGGGGCGACGGTGCCGCCGGATTGGACGGTCAGGGCTCCGATCGTCCCGCTGCCACCGAAGGTGCCGCCGAAGACGTTGGCGGAGGCGGCGGACAGGGTGCCGTTCACCTTCAGAGTGCCGCCGACGACCGTCATGAAGCCCGCGAAGTCGGGCGAGTTCGCCGTCAGGTCGGTGACGCCGGCGATCTGGCGGATCGCGCCGTTGGCACCCGACAGGACGTTGTTGAAGATCAGGTTGTCGCTGGTGTGATTGAAGACCAGGGTGGCCGAGCCGTCGCCGAACGCGATGCCGCCAGCGGCAACGATATTGCCGGCACCGGCCGCGGCCTCGCTTTCCTTGGCGCCGATGACCAGGAGCCCGGTCGCGGTTTCGCCGTAGGCGATGCGGATCTGGTTGTCGGTTGTCACCGTGGCGCCGTTGCGCACGATCAGCGTGCCGTCGCCATCCGAGCCGACATAGAAGTTGCCCGTGAAGGTGCCGCTGGCGACGGCGCTCAGCCGGGAGCCGGCGCCCGTCACCAGGATTGTCCCGGTCGAGCGCTCATCGACGCCGACCCCGACGACGGAGGCGGACACATGCGCGCCGTCCGCAATGGTCAATTCGCCGTTGCCGTCGTCATTGCCGTTGCCGTTGCCGGCGACATAGAGCGAGATGCCGGAATTCCAGGTGGTGCCGGCGCCGGTGACGGTCATCTTGGCATAGCCGCCGGCGAGGGTGCCGGAGACGTAACCGCCGTCCGATTCCAGCGAGGCGCCATTGGACAGGGTCGCGGTGCCGTCGCCGATATAGAACCAGCCGTCCGCCGTCGTCCAATCCGAGGGCGTGCCGCTGTGGCGCGATCCGATCACGACGCTGGTGCCGGCATCGCGGATGGTGACGGTGCCGCCGCCGCCGATATAGAGGCCGCCGCCGGCATCGCTGCCGTAGCCGCCGACCGTCTCCAGGCTGGCGCCCTTTTCGACGACCAGCGAGCCCGGCGTCCCATTCGACACGCCGATGGACATGTGCTGGATCGAGGTCAGCTTGCTGCCGCTGCCGGAGACGACGACGCTGCCCGTTCCCCCCGTAGAGGCAATCTCCAGGCTCGTCACCGTGACGGTGCCGCCGTTGAGTACCGACAGCGCGCCGGTCCCCTCCCGTCCGACTTCGACCGCCGCGCCGACGTCGGTCCAGTTCGCGCCGCTGCCGCGGACCACGACGGTTCCGACGGACCCGCTGGCGTCGCCGATCACCGCGCCGCCGTCAGTGGCCAGGGTGGTCCCCGCGCCGACCTTGAGGGTCCCGGATTCGCCGGCCTGGGCGCCGACGGTCACCGCCCCCCAGGTCTCGTTCCCGGACACCACATAGGTCTCGCCCGGCGTCGCGCTGATCTCCAGCGACGGTGACACGGCCAGGACGGCGGAAGCGGAAAAGGCGAGGGCGACCATGCTCAGGGCCGTCGACGCGAGCAATGCGGTCCGGCGATTTTGACGCGGCACGATATCTTCTCCCAACAAGAACACCGGGCTCCGCCGCCGACGCTGTCCCGGAACAGCAATCGGGACGAGGCCCGCAACATCCCATGTATCGGCCTGTCCGAAGCCCTCCCGGCTGTCCGGCCAAGCCGCTGTCCGGCGCCGCGGGCTCGGCGGAGCGCGCGACCAGACGACGATGACATCGGAGAGCATGCCAAGCCGACCGCGCTGGTGCAATCGGGACGCGAGTCTATTTGCTGGATTGTTTCTGCACGTCAGCCCTGCATGTCGCGAAGCTGTCCGTGGTCTGGAAAATAATCGATATGAAACAATCCGTAGGCTGGGGTGGTCGCAGGATTTGGCGAATTCAATACATTCAGAAATATCAATCTATGATTGAGCATTCCGATACGGAAAGACGCCGCGAATCGCGCGAGCCGGGCGTCCGGCGCATGGCGACTGCCGGGAATCGGGACGATCGAACGGTGGCCAGAGAGGGGCGGAGCAGTCCATAGTCTGCGACTGCCACCTGTCGCGTTGCGGTCGGGCGCCGATCCCTCCTCCCAGTCCGAGAGCTCCCGTTCGATGACCGAAACTGCCGCGCCCGGATCCCGGGCGAATGTTCCCGCCATCAGCGAGATCGACAAGCGCAACATCGTCGTCGGCGCGCTGATCTCGATGCTGCTCGCCGCGCTCGACCAGACCATCGTGGCGCCCGCCCTGCCGACCATCGGGGCGACGCTCGGCGACCCGGAATGGCTGTCCTGGGTGATCTCGGCCTATTTCCTGACCGCCACCGCGGTGACGCCGCTCTATGGCAAGCTGGCTGATATCCGCGGGCGCCGGCCGGTCCTGTTCGCCGCCGTCGGCATCTTTCTCGCCGCCTCGGTGGTCTGTGCGCTGGCACCCAATATGGGCGTGCTGATCGCCGGGCGCGCCCTGCAGGGGCTCGGCGGCGGCGGCCTGATCGCGCTCGCCCAGACCATCATCGGCGACGTGGTGCCGCCGCGGGAGCGCCCGCGCTACGTCACCTACATCACGGGCGTCTGGGCGACGGCGAGCCTGGCCGGACCGGTGGTCGGCGGTCTGTTCGCGCAGCATATCCACTGGTCGCTGATCTTCTGGATCAATCTGCCGCTCGGCGCGGTCGCGCTCTTCCTCTCCGAACGGACCCTGCGCAAGCTGCCGCGGGTGCAGCGCAACCATCAGCTCGACTGGCCGGGTTCGTTGATGGTGGTCGGCGCCACGGTCATGCTGATGCTGGCGCTGACGCTCGGCGGCCACCGGCTGGCCTGGCTTTCGGCCGGAACGGTCGGGCTCCTCCTGGGGGCGGCGGCCTTGGCCGGCCTGTTCCTGTGGCACCAGACCCGCGCGGCCGAGCCGCTCATTCCGCCCCGGGTGATGCGCAACCCCGTGATCGCCCCGATGACGCTCGGTCTCTTCTTCGCGATGGCGTCCTCGATCGGGCTTTCGGTCTATTTCCCGGTCTATCTCGAACTGGTCGAGGGCATGGGGCCGGCCAACGCGGGCTTCGCCCTGGTGGTCTATCTCGGCGGCACGGTGGCGGGCGCCAACCTGTCGGGCCGGGTCATCGCCCGGGTCGAGCGCTACGAATGGGTGGCGATCGTCGGCGGTCTGGTCGCGGCCGCCGCCCTGTTCGGTCTGGCGGCGGGGGCAGGCCTGCTGCCGTTCTGGGCGGTCGAACTGGCCGTCGGCATCGCCGGCATGGGCACCGGCACGCTGTTCCCGGTCGGCACCATCTCGGTCCAGAATGCCGCCGAGCCGCGCGATCTCGGCGTTGCGACCGCCTCGATGTCGTTCCTGCGCACGCTCGGCTCCGTGGTCGGCGTCACGGTGCTCGGCGCGATCCTGACCGGGACCGGCGTCGTCGCCGAAATCGGCGAGGGCGCGCGCCACGCGGCGGTCGATCCGGCCGTTGCGGCCCGGGCGGTGGACAGCTTCCGCTGGGTGTTTCTGGTCGCCGCCATCGCTCAGACGATCGCGGTGGCGATTCTGAGCCGCGCCGAGCACCGGCCGCTGCGCGGCAATACGGCGTCGACACCGGGCCCTGCGGCGGGGCCGGAGTAACCGGTCGTTGCCGAAAAGCGCCGACCGGTTGCAATCCAGCCCTGACGTGATGCCGTGGCTCTGGCCAGGGGCGGGGGGCTCGCTTAGACTTCCCGCCGGGGTTGAATGACGGGGCCGGCGCGATGATGGACGAATTGCCTCCCTATGTGATTTCCGGAGATCGGGGCGGTCGCGTCATCGAGCGCGTGACCACGGCCTTGGACGTGGCCGATTCCGGTCGCCTCGTCCGCATCGAAGGACTGTGCGCCTCGGCCTGCACGGTCTATCTGGCACTGACCAGGGTCAACCGCGTCTGCCTCGGTCCGGGCGCGGTGCTGGCCTTTCATCAGACGACGGACATCAAGACCGGCAAGACCAACCCGAAGGCCAACAAGATCGTCCTGTCCCTCTATCCGATCTCGGTGCAGAACTGGATCAAGGCGCGCGGCGGTCTGACCGCCAAGCTTCTGGTCATGGACTTCGCCGAGGCGCGCAAGCATGTCCGCGTCTGCCCCTCCTGAGGTGTGGGGCCTTGGGGCCTTGGGGCATGGGCATGGGGCAGGGCTGGCCCGTCGCGCGAAGCAATGCCTCAGAGCTTGTCGAAGGGCAGCGTGACGCCGATCTCCTGGAAGCGCTCGCCGACATAGTCGACGGTGCGGTCCTTGAAGAGCTGGCGCGCGTCGCGGGCCTGCTGCTGGACCAAGGCGTTGATGCGGACATCCTCGTCGGTCGGCTTGGCGAGCGAACGCAGATGCGCGTGGGTGCCGACCGCATTGGAGGTCGAGGCCGCGGCATAGAGGCCGGACAGCAGCAATGGCGCCAGACCCGTGAAGGTCGTGGTCCGGTTGGCGACCTTGAACAGCTTCTGCGCGCCCTTCGGCACCGGCAGGGCGTCGAGGACCTCGGAGGTCGTATCGCCGACCTGCTTGACCTTCTGGGCGACGGTGTCGAGCGTCTGGAACTGCTTGTCGATGCTGTCCATGACCGTGCCGCGATAGGCCAGGTCCGAAGGCTTGCCGGCATCCGGGCCGGGCGACGGCAGGGACGGGGCGGACGACTGCGGACCCGAACCGTTCGAGGACGGTGTCTGCGACACGAACCGGCCGCCGATCGTCGCGACCATGCCGAGCACGGCGTTGCCGAGGAAGCTTGCCCTCTGGACCGACAGAAACCGATCGCCCTGGTAGCGCTGCGTCGGGACGACGGTCGCTTCGGGTCGCTGCGAACCCGTGGTCTCGATCGCGACCGGACCTGTCGGCCGGCCTGAATTCACGCCTCCCGTGGCCATATCCGACCTCCCTCAGGCGCGCACCAGGGTGAATTCCTGCGGCGCACCCGGCGGCAGGGGCGGACCGTCGGACCACGAGAGGGCAGTGCGGCGCCGTTCCTCGGCAGCATCCGCGAAAGCCTCCAGAAAGCCCAGGAAGGCCTCCTCGGTCGCGGTCATGAAGCGATCCCAGCGCATTTGCCAGCACAATTGCCGGGTTTCCGGCGTGATGCAGAACCAGCCGACGCCGCTTTCCGCCTGGAACAGGTTGCCGGCCAGCACCCTGACCAGGAAATCCTCCGCAGGCTCGGGCACTTCGCGCAGCGACGCCGTGAAGAAGAAACTGCCGAGTTGCAGGACCGGCGTGATCAGGATCTCGACCCCGCCCTTGCTGTTGAGAATCAACTGCGGGTCGTCCACCGTCAGGTCGGTCTCGAAGAGCCGGTTGAACGTCTCGATCCAGAATGCAAGCCGATCGGCAGCCCGTTCGAGCGGGTCCCTGTCGTTCATCCCTCGGGTCTCCAAGCCACCGCATGTTCCCGAGCGGCATATGAGGTGAATTGCTCTTTGTATGCAAGGGGGTGATTGCCATGGTCGGGAGCCGCAGGTCGCTTGACGCCATCTGGCATTTGGCATACCAGATAGGTGGGATCGGGTCGGTCGTGCGCCGTGCCGCATCCGTCGTCGGAACCGGCACTGCGGCCACCAGGACGCGTTGCCCGTGGGACAGCCATCTCCTATAAAGACGCCGGCCCGCAAGGGAACGATGACCATGACACGCGAGGGGCGAACAATGGCCGAGCACAGCCCGATGGACTACGCCGAGCACGAGAAGACCTACAAGCTGTTCATCGCCATGACCAAGTGGGGCACCATCGGTGTGGTCGTCCTGCTCGCCTTGATGGCAGTATTCCTGCTCTGATCCGGCCGGCCGGACCGATCCGCAGGGAGCGGCAGGCCAGCCAACCCGAAGGTTCGATCGGGCGGGATTCGGAATTTCATCGCCGGCCCCTGACCCCCGCGTTCCTGACGGAGCGGGGTCGGTGGCCGGATTTCGTCGGAACGGGTGGCGCCGCATCGCCGGCGGCCGGTAGCGATCGGCTTCTCCACCCCGTCTCCGGCCGGCCATTCCTGCGGATGGACGGCACCGGAGGGGTGCCGAAAGGGGGCAATCCATGAAGATAGCCGTGCCGATGGAGCGTGATCCGGCGGAGGCCCGCGTCGCGGCCACTCCGGATACCGTGAAGAAGTTCAAGGGTCTCGGCGCCGAGGTGGTGGTCGAGACGGGTGCCGGGCTGAAGAGCCGCATCCTGGACTCGGAGTACGAAGCTGCCGGCGCCACCATCGCCCCCGACGCCGCTTCGGTCTGGTCCGGCGCCGATATCGTGCTGACGGTCCGTCGCCCCTCCGCCGAGGCTGCGGCGCTGGCCAAGCGCGGCGCGCTGCTGATCGGCGCGCTCGACCCCTACGGCCAGCAGGCTGCCGTTCAGGCGCTCGCCGATGCCGGCCTGACCGCCTTCTCGATGGAGTTCATGCCGCGCATCACCCGCGCGCAGGTCATGGACATCCTGTCGTCGCAGGCCAATCTCGCCGGCTATCGGGCCGTCATCGACGGCGCCGCCGAATATGATCGCGCCTTCCCGATGATGATGACCGCGGCCGGCACGGTCTCGGCCGCCAAGGTGTTCGTCATGGGCGCCGGCGTCGCCGGCCTGCAGGCGATCGCGACCGCCCGCCGCCTCGGCGCGGTGGTCACCGCCACCGACGTGCGCCCCGCCGCCAAGGAACAGGTCGCCTCGCTCGGCGCCAAGTTCGTCGCCGTCGAGGACGAGGAGTTCAAGCAGGCCGAGACCGCGGCCGGCTACGCCAAGCCGATGTCGGCCGAATACCAGGCCAAGCAGGCCGCGCTCGTCGCCGAGCACATCAAGAAGCAGGACATGGTCATCACCACGGCCCTGATCCCCGGCCGGCCGGCGCCGAAGCTGATCACCGCCGCGATGGTCGCGTCGATGCGGCCGGGCTCCGTGCTGGTCGATCTCGCGGTCGAGCGCGGCGGCAATATCGAGGGCTCGGTGCCGGGCGAGGTGGTCACCATCGGCGGCGTCAAGATCCTCGGCCATCTCAACGTGGCCGGCCGCGTCGCCGCCAGCGCCTCGCTGCTCTACGCCAAGAACCTGTTCGCCTTCGTCGAGACCATGATCGACAAGAAGGAGAAGACGCTCGCGGTCAACTACGAGGATGAACTCGTCAAGGCGACCATGATCACGCGGGACGGCCAGATCGTCCATCCGTCGCTGAAGGGCTGAAGGGGGCAACCATGGCCAATCTCACTCCCGAACAGGCATTGGAACAGGCCCGGGCCGCCGCCAAGGCCGCCCAGGATGCGGCCGCTGCCGCGGTCGGTGCGGCCGACAAGGCGCAGGGCATCCTCGGCGACCTCTCCGCGCAGGTCGCCAGTGCCCATGCGGCCGCGTCCGCGGTCGATCCCTTCGTGTTCCAGTTCTCCATCTTCGTGATGGCGATCTTCGTCGGCTACTACGTGGTCTGGTCGGTGACCCCGGCCCTGCACACGCCGCTGATGTCGGTCACCAACGCCATTTCGTCGGTGATCGTGGTCGGCGCGCTGCTCGCCGTCGGCGTCGACTGGGCTTCCGGCCCGGGCGCCGGCTGGGCGCGCGGCTTCGGCTTCGTCGGAACCGTTCTCGCCGCGGTGAACATCTTCGGCGGCTTCATGGTCACGTCGCGCATGCTCGCGATGTACAAGAAGAAGTCGTGAGGGGGGCGCATCCATGTCTCAGAACATCACTGCGCTGCTCTACCTCGTCTCCGGCGTGCTCTTCATCATGGCGCTGCGCGGGCTGTCCAGCCCGGCCACGTCGCGCAAGGGCAATGTCTACGGCATGGTCGGCATGGCCATCGCCATCGGCACCACGCTGGCCCTGATCAAGCCCTCCTTCGGCGCCTATGCGCTGATCCTGCTGGCGCTCGCCATCGGCGGCGGCGTCGGCGCGATCACGGCCAAGCGCATCGCCATGACGGCGATGCCGCAGCTGGTCGCCTTCTTCCACTCGCTGGTCGGCCTGGCGGCGGTGTTCGTCGCGGCGGCCGCCATCAATGCCCCGGCGGCCTTCGGCATCGGCTCGCCCGGCCATATCCACGGCCAGGCGCTGGTCGAGATGAGCCTCGGCGTGGCGATCGGCGCGATCACCTTCACGGGTTCGGTCATCGCCTTCCTCAAGCTCGACGGCCGGATGAGCGGCAAGCCCATCCTGCTGCCGATGCGGCATCTGGTGAACATCGCGCTCGCCGTGATCCTGGTCGTGCTGATCGCGACCCTGGTCATGACCGGCAGCCAGGTCGTGTTCTGGCTGATCGTGCTGGTCTCGCTGGCGCTCGGCGTGCTGATCATCGTCCCGATCGGCGGCGCCGACATGCCGGTGGTCGTCTCGATGCTGAACAGCTACTCGGGCTGGGCGGCGGCCGGCATCGGCTTCACGCTGCAGAACTCGGCGCTGATCATCACCGGCGCGCTGGTCGGCTCGTCGGGCGCGATCCTCAGCTACATCATGTGCAAGGGCATGAACCGGAGCTTCATCTCGGTCATCCTCGGCGGCTTCGGCGGCGAGACCGCCGGTCCGGCCGGCGGGGCGGTCGAGTCGCGGCCGGTCAAGCAGGGTTCGGCCGACGACGCGGCCTTCATCATGAAGAACGCGTCCAAGGTGATCATCGTGCCGGGCTACGGCATGGCGGTCGCCCAGGCCCAGCATGCCGTGCGCGAGATGGCCGACAAGCTGAAGCACGAGGGCGTGGAGGTGAAATACGCCATCCACCCGGTCGCCGGGCGCATGCCGGGCCACATGAACGTGCTGCTCGCCGAGGCCAACGTGCCCTATGACGAGGTGTTCGAGCTCGAGGACATCAACAACGATTTCGCGCAGGCCGACGTGGCCTATGTGATCGGCGCCAACGACGTGACCAACCCGGCCGCCAAGACGGACCCGGCCTCGCCGATCTTCGGCATGCCGATCCTGGACGTGGAGAAGGCCAAGACGGTCCTGTTCATCAAGCGCGGCATGGGCTCGGGCTATGCCGGCGTCGAGAACGAGCTGTTCTTCCGCGACAACACCATGATGCTGTTCGGCGACGCCAAGAAGATGACCGAGGAGATCATCAAGAACCTCGACTGAGGCCCTCCGGACCCGCGCGATCCGCGCGGTCACGAAGTCTCCATCGTCGCACACGAGTCTGGACCGGTCGGGACCCTCCCGGCCGGTCCTTTCGCATCCGGAGGCGCGATGCTGTCGAAACTGGTTGCGGTCGCCCTCGGCCTGGCGCTGCCCTATGGGGCGGCGGTCGGCTGGCTCGCCCTGTCGCAGCGCTCGCTGCTCTACCGGCCCTGGCCGGGACCGGAAACGCCCGAGGCGGCCGGCCTGCAGGGCTTCCGGCTGGACCGGCTGGCGACCGCCGACGGCCTCGCCGTCCCGGTCTGGCGGCGGCCGGGCGTGCCGGACCGCTTTACCATCGTGCATTTCCACGGCAATGGCGGCGGCCTGCATGGCTCGGTCAGCCGGCTCGCAGGTTTGTCGGCAGCCGGTCACGGCATCGCCGCGCTGGAATATCGCGGCTATCCCGGGGCGCCGGGCCGGCCGAGCGAGCCCGCGCTCGTCGCCGACGCCGTCGCGCTGCTCGACCGGCTCGCCGCCGAGGGCGTGCCCTCCGACCGGATCGTGCTGCACGGCTGGTCGCTCGGCTCCGCGGTCGCGATCCAGGCCGCCGTCCGCCGCCCCGTCGCCGCGCTGATGCTCGAAGCCCCGCCGACCGCCATCGTCGACCGCGCCGCGGAGATCTTCCCCTATGTCCCGGTGCGGTGGCTCCTCGCCGATGCCTGGCTCAGCCGCGAGGCCGTCGCGGCGATCCGGCGGCCGATCCTGATCCTGCACGGCACCCTGGACCGCACCGTCCCGATCGCCCATGGCCGCCGGCTGGCGACACGCGCCGGCCCGGATGCCGAATTCGTCGAGCTGCCCGAAGCCGGCCACGCCGATCTCGACCAGCATGGCGGCATCGCCCACATGCTCGGCTTCCTGGACCGGCTCGCCGCAAGCCGGTGAGGGCGGCCGGTGCGGCGGTCAGACCGAAATCGCCCGGCCGCACCTGCTGCCGCCGGACCGGAGCCTCGATCGCTTATGGCTCCAGCAGCCCCCGGAACAGGCGGGCGCCCTTCTGCTCGCCGAGGGACACCAGGGCCTTGTAGAACTCGATGGCGATGCGGCAGCCCTCGTCCGGCGGGATTGCGGACGACCCGGTCAGTTTCGGCAGATCCCGAATGTCGGCGCCGGTATTCTTGTAGGCCTCGACGAAGAGGCTCTTGATCTCCTCCGGACTGACCGGCTCGCGGGGCGGGGACGGGTTCGCGATCGAACTCTCGATGATGTCGGCCTTCAGGTTCAGCTCATCTTCCATCAATTTCGGAGTCATTGCCGCTGAAGGGACCTGGCCGCTGGCCTTGTAGAAGGCCAAGCAGATGTCCGGGCGCGTGCGGAAGGATTCGATGGTGACGAGGTTGCTCTGCAGGCCCTTGAACAGCATCTGGTCGGGCGCCGTCAGCAGGTGGGCATTCACGTATTTTGTCGACAGTTCCGCGACAAAGGCTCGCAACTGGGATTGCTTGGCTTCGTCGAGACCGCCCGAGGCCAGTTTTTTGATTTCGTCACGCACAAGCGCTTCGGCTTCCGGGTGTGCGCGGAACAGGACCGCGCCATAGCGCGTCTTTTTCATCTCTTCCACGATGCGGCGTGCCGGATCGGCGTTCCTCGCCTTGAAGATCGTCACATCGGGAACCTTCAAGCCCAGCACGACGAAGCCCGTGACGATGGCCGCCGCAACCGTCTTGTTGAGCGTGACGATCCTCGAGATCGCCGCCACGATCAGCGAGCCGAGAAGGGCGCCTACGCCGCCGAACAGGCCCGCGACCAGAGGGGCCGGCCATTGCGAGAGAGACTCGACGACGAAATCCATGTCAGGCCGATCCTGCTGCGGGTTGCATCTGCACCACGGAACTACAGTCTGAGAGTGCAAACGTGAAGGTTGTTTGACCCCGTGGTCGGTCCGAACGCCTATCCGGCGAGTTGTGGGCTGCCATGCGATGGACGGCGGTCCGCACCGGCGCAGCCCGGACCGCAGAGGCAAGAGGCTCGAGGGATGCCGATGACGCGTCAAAGGACCGACTGGTTTCAGGCGATCAAGGACATCCGCGCGCAGCACGGCTGCGACATCCTGGCGGCGGAACGGATTGCGTTGAGCGATCCGGACTGGCGTCGCTGGGTCGATGCGCAGATCAACCGTGACCCGGACTGCCGAAAGATGGCGCGACGCCATATGAAAAGCCGCGGGCCGGCGTCATTGATCGTCGTGGCGGATGGGCGCCTGAAGATCGGCGATGCCATCTGACCGACCGCCCGCATCCGCGAATCACACGGGGTCGTCCTGATATTTCAGGACGAAGGGCTTGCCGTTGAAAGTATGGGTACAGCAGGCGCAGCCGGGCTTCAGGCGCTCGATGCGCAAGTCCGGGTCGACCAGAGCGAGACGGTTGGCATCGTCGACATAAAGGCCGCTGAAGAAGGTGCTTTCCCCGGTCAGGACGATCGGCTTTCGCTCGGACTCGGTCAGGGCGACGATCCAGAAGATCGGCTCCGGGCTGTCGAGACGGGATACCGCCTCCGCATGGACGGCATCCCAATCGTCGCCGACATGCGACAGGAGAAAGCGGAACAGGGGGGTGTAGTCGCGGCCGCGTCGGGTCTTGCCGTGCATGGCGCCCTGACCGGTATGATCGTCGCGCCGCCGCGACCAGCGATATTCGCCGCTCGGGTGGCGTACGCCGTGCGTCCGGGTATTGACGCTTCGATAGAGCGGTTCCTTCCGCCGCATGGATGTCCTCTCCAAGGCCCAGCGCGGATTGTCATCAAAGCCGGGGACCCGGGCAAGGCTTCGGCGTCGGGCGGAAGAGGTGGCGCACGTTCCGAAGATGCAGACGCCGGGTGGAAACGTCAGGCGAGGGGGAGCCGTGGATGACCTGCGGGTCCGAACCGGACCTCGAAATGGCATGCAGCGCTTTCCGGCCGGTCCTATGGACCGCGAGTCCCGTCGCCGGCCCGCGCATCCGGCGCCGGAAAGGTGACGCGCACGAGGCAACCGGGAAAATCGGGGCGCGAGCGCAGGCTGACGGTCGCGCGGTGCCGGTCGGCGACCTCCTTGACGATGGCGAGGCCGAGGCCCGTGCCGGGGGCGGTCTGCCCCTCGGCGCGATAGAAGCGCTCGAAGATGCGCTCCCGCTCCGCCGCCGGCACGCCGGGGCCGTCATCCTCGACCTCCAGGAAGGCCTTGCCGTGCTCATCGACGCCGGAGCGCATCATCACCCGCGCCTCCGGGCCGGCATAGGCGACGGCATTGTCGATCAGGTTGCCGGCCAGTTCGCCGATCAGCCAGGCCGAGCCGATCAGCGGCGCCGGCGCGGTTTCGAACTCCAGGTCGACCCGGCGCGCCAGCGCCCGGTCGTACCAGTCGGAGCCGTTCTCGGCGATCACGGTGGCGAGGTCGATGGTCTCGACCGGATGGCCGGCGCTCGCTTCCGGCGCCGAGCGGGCCAGCGCCAGCAGCTGGCCGGCGAGCCGGGCGATGCGCCCGGTCGCCTCGACGAGCCGCGTGATCTTGCTGCGGTGGGCGGGCGGCAGGTCCTGGGCGGCCAGTTCCAACTGGGTCTGCAGGCCGGCGAGCGGGGTGCGCAACTGATGCGCGGCGTTCGACAGGAAGGCGCGCTGGGCGGCCGCGGAGGCGGCGAGATCGTCGAGCAGGCGGTTGATCGCGGCGACCAGCGGCGCGGCCTCCTGGGGCACGTCGGCGCCGTCGAGCGGCCGGATGTCGGTGCGCGGCGTCTCCTCGATCGCCCGCGACAGGGCGTTGAGCGGCGCCAGGCCGGCGGCGATGCCGAAATAGACCAGGACGAAGGTCGCGATCAGGATCAGCACGTTGGGGATCAGCAGCGCCGCCAGGATGCGCGAGCGGGCCTCGTCGCGCTTGTTGGTGGTTTCCGCAAAGGCAACCGTGATGAGGCCGGCCGGCGTCGCGATCGCATAGCTCGCCTTGCGCACCGGCCGGCCGCGCATGACGATATCGGTGAGCACGGGACTGCGCCCGGCCTCGACCGCATCCGGCATGAGGTCGGCATCGCCGCCCAGGAGCCGCCCGTCCGGCCCGCGCACGGCCAGGAACTCGGCATCCTCGCTGTCGGTGCGGAGGATCGCCTCGGCGGCCGGCGGCAGGTCGACGGCCAGTTCGCCGTTGCGCAGGGCGACGCGCGAGGCGAGCGCCAGGGCGTCGTCGGCGAGGCCGTGGTCGAAGGCCGTCTCGGCGGTGGAACTGGCGATGCGATAGTCGATCAGGCCGCTGATCAGCGCCAGCAGGAAGAGCGGCGCCAGCAAGAGGACGAGCAGCCGCCGGCGCAGGCTGGTGCCGGCCCGCCGCGCATCAGGCGAGTTCATCGAGACGATATCCGAGGCCGCGGATGGTCCGGATCGCGATGCCGCAATTCTGCAGCTTGGCGCGCAGCCGGGAGACGTAGATCTCGATCGCGTTCGGGGTCAGTTCGTTGCCCCAGTCGCTCAGGCTCTCGACCATCTTCTGCTTCGGCACGACCTTCGGGCAGGTCAGGGCCAACTGCTGCAGAATGTCCCATTCCCGCCCGGTCAGGTCGATCGCCACCCCGCCGGCATCGGCGCTGCGCCGGCCGAGGTCGATGTTGAGGGCGCCGATGCGGATTTCCGAGCTCGACACGGCCTGGCTGCGCCGGATCAGCGCGCGGGCCCGCGCCAGAAGTTCGGGCAGCTGGAACGGCTTCACCATGTAGTCGTCGGCGCCGAGATCGAGCCCGCGCACCCGCTCCTCGAGCGCATCGTGGGCGGACAGGATCAGCACCGGCAGCGAGAGACCCTTGCGGCGGATGTGCCGGATCAGGTCGCGGCCGTTCATGCGCGGCAGGCCGATATCGATCACCGCCAGATCGTATTGCGTCGTGGCCAGCGCCTCGATCGCGGTCTCCGCCGAAGTGGCGTGATCGACCTGATACCCGGCGCGGGAAAAGGCCTCGACGAGGCCAGCAGCCACCACCGCATCGTCTTCGACCGTCAGGATCCGCAAGGCCCAGCCCTCTCGTGTGCGCTGCCTTCAAAGCCGGTCAATCCGCCGATTTGACGACGGCGAGCTTTCGACACCCTGACGGCGGCCGAAAGGACGCGGACAGCGCCCGGAACCCATGGTCGCGCCACGACTCGAACCCCGGAGCGACCGTGACCGACAGCCTGATTGCCCACCGCCCCGAGCGCGCGCCGGCCCCGTCCGATGCCCACTACGCCGCCCCCCTGCGCGTGCTGCATTGGACCACCGCCGTCACGCTCGTGGCCGCCCTGACGGCGGTGCTGGCGCGCGACCTCGTCGACGATGTCGCGCTCGACCGCAGCCTGCTCGACCTGCACCGCAGCCTCGGCGCCACCGTCCTGATCCTGCTCGTGGCGCGGGTCGCCATCCGGCTGGTGGTCGGCGGCGTCGAACATGCCGGTCTCGACCGCTGGAGCCGGCAGGCGGCCGCTCTCGTCCACGGCTTCCTCTACGGCCTCACCCTGCTCGTGCCGGTTCTCGGCTGGCTGCTCACCAATGCCTCCGGCAAGGCCGCCAGCCTGTTCGGGCTCGTCGTCCTGCCCGCGCTGACCGGACGCGACCGTGATCTCGCCGACCTGCTCGAAATCTGGCACCCGACCGCCGCCTGGCTGCTGCTCGGCCTCGTCGCCCTGCATGTCGCCGCCGCGCTGTGGCACGGCTTCGTCCGCCGCGACGGCGTGCTGCCGTCCATGCTGCCCGCGGCCGGTCCCGCGCGTCCCGCCCATCCTGCGCGTCCCGCCCGCGCGACGGCACCCCGGTGACCATCTCGACCCGCCGCCCCGAATTCGCACCATCCGGCGCCGCAGACGCGGCCTCATGGGAGGAAATCGCCTTGTCGCCGTCTCTCGCCTTCCGGCCCGCATCGTCGCGCCGTCGCACGGGCCTTCTCGCAGCGCTTATCGGTCTCCTCGCCTGGGTGACGGCCGATCCGGCCCTGGCCGTGCCGAGCTATTCCCGGCAGACCGGCCAGGAATGCGCCACCTGCCATGTCGGTGCCTTCGGGCCGCAGCTGACGCCCTACGGCGTCAAGTTCAAGATCGGCGGCTATACCGAGACCAACGGCGAGGATACCAAGATCCCGCTCTCCGGCATGGCGGTCGGCACCTTCACCCACACCCAGGCGAACCAGTCGCCGCCGCCGGCGCGCTTCTCAACCAACGACAATGCCGCCGTGCAGGAACTGTCGGCCTTCGTGGCCGGCAAGCTGATGGACCATGTCGGCGCCTTCGCGCAGGTGACCTATTCGGGCATCGACCGCAAGCTGGTGCTCGACAATGTCGACCTGCGCATCACCTTCGACGCCACCCTGCTCGATCGCAACACGACCTTCGGGCTCTCGATCAACAACAACCCGACCATCCAGGATCCCTTCAACACGCTGCCGGCCTGGCGCTATCCCTTCGTGACCTCCGATCTGGCGCCGTCGCCCGCCCACGCGCCGCTGCTCGACGGCGGACTGGAGGGCCGGGTGATCGGCGCGACCGCCTATGCGTCGATGGACAACGGCCTCTATGCCGAGGCCGGCGGCTATGGCGGGCTCAGCCGCGGCTTCCTCCAGGCGGTCAACGTGATCGATCCGACCGATCCCGGCAGCCGGCTGATCGGCGGGGCGCCCTATGGACGGCTGGCCTGGTTCAAGGACATGCGCTCGCAGGCGGTCTCGCTCGGCATCGTCGCCATGAGCGCGGATCTCGGCGTGTTCGGCCAGCGCGGCCGGGCCGACCACTACCGCGATATCGGCGCCGACCTCGCCTACCAGTATCTCGGCGACCGCACCCATGTCTTCACGGTCGCCACCTCGTTCATCCACGAGATGCAGCAGCTGGACGGCTCGGTGCGCAGCGGCGCGGCGGCCCATGCGGCGCAGACTATGGAGCAGTTCAACGTCACCGGCTCCTACACCTTCGACAAGACCTACGGCCTGACTGCCAAGTATTTCAACAACTGGGGCTCTGCCGACAAGCTGCTCTATGCCCCGACCGGCAAGCCGGACAATAGCGGCCTGATGTTCCAGGCCGACTGGTCGCCCTTCGGCAAGGAGACGAGCTGGGGTGCGCCCTGGGCCAATGTCCGGGTCGGCGTGCAATACACCGCCTACGCCAAGTTCGACGGAACGACCCGGCACGCCAGCGACAACAACACCCTGATGGGCTTCGTCTGGACGGCCTTCTGACGGACACGCCGCCCATGGCGGCCCCGGTCGTCGCCGGCGACCGGGCCGGTGGGGCGCCGCGAGGCTGCCCCCGGGCGGGCCGGCTCGGTTCGGGCCCGGTCTCCCAGGGGCACGGTTGCGGCCCGATCGGATCGACCAGGGACGGCGGGACGGGGTGTCCGTCGGCCGGCGGATCGCAGGACGGGATTGAGCTCACATCTTCGGAGACGCATCATGGGTCGCATCGCATCTCTCACCCTCGCCGCCAGCCTCGTCGCGGCCGGATCCGGCCTCCCCGGGGTATCGACGATCGCCCATGCCAGTGACGCATCGGCGTTCGATCAGGAATGCGGCGATTGCCATTCGGTCACGCCGGGCAAGAACAAGAAGGGTCCGAGCCTCGCCGGCGTGGTCGGCCGCAAGCCCGGCACGGCCGCCGGCTTCGCCAACTATTCGGCCGCCATGAAGGCCAACGCCACGCCCTGGAGCGCGGCGCGGATCGACGCCTATATCCGCAATCCGAAAGCCGTCGTCCCAGGCGGGACGATGAAATACGAGGGCAGCGCCGACGACGCCCTGCGCGCCTCGATCGTCAGCTATCTGGTCTCGGGCCGCTGACGGCCCGGCGCCGGGGGCGGGGCAGGGGAGGCGCCAGCAGGCGCCCCTGACCCCTTCCGCAGCGCCCAGGCGACGTTTGGACACTGGACATTTCTCCTGATTGCGGCAGGATGGATGTGCAAGCGGCGGGCACCGGATGCCGCCTCGGCCCGTGCAATGCACCCTTCCGGGTCCGCTTTCCTCTCGGCACGGTCGGGTTCTGCAGCGGCCTGGGCGAGGCCATGCGGCGCGACGGGACGCGCATCCGCACCGCTCCGATGGCCGGGCGGGGCCGATCCTCGAGCCGTCAGAACCGTGCCGGGAGAATGATCCCTTGACGGTCAGACGCTGGATTCCGATACGGCGGGCCGCGGTCCTGTTGGCTGCGATTGCGGTCGCAGGCGGCGCATTCGGCTATTGGCGCGCGGCACAGGCGACCTATCATGGACCACCCGTCACGGCGGAACGCGAGGATCTGCCGTCCGGAACGTCCTCGCTGCTGGTCCCGGTCACGATCTCGCTGGACGATCTGCAGGCGAAGCTGAACGAGCAGGTCCCGACGCGCGTCCATGCCGTCGACGAGGACAGGAATGCCTGCGTGCCGGCCAAGTGGGTCGACGAGTGCATCCTTCCGAATCCGTTCAACGGAGGCTGTGCCAAGCGGTTCAAGACCAAGGTCTCGCCCGAGATCGATTGCCATATCGACGGCGTGGTGGATCGCGGCGCCATCGCGGTCGCGGGGCAGGGCGATCGGATCGCCATCACCCTGCCGGTCTCCGCCACCATCAAGGTGCGGGGCCGCGGCGACATCGGCAAGCATATCCGCGAGACCGCGACCGGTTCGGTCACCGCAGCGGCGACGGTCAAGGCGGAGATCGGTGGCGACTGGAACCCGACCGCCACGGTCGATGCCGACTATGCGTGGAAAGACCGCATCGGCGTCGACGTGCTCGGCTTCCGCATCACCTTCGCCAGCAAGGTCGATCCGAAGATCCGGGAGGCCATCGAATCGTTCAAGGCGAAGATTCCCGCGCTGCTGGCCAAGGTGGATGTCCGGGCGATGGCCGAGCGGGGATGGCGCGCGGCACATGCGGTGGTGCAGGTCGGCAGCGCGCCGGACATCTGGCTGCGGATCGCGCCGCGCAGCGTCGGGTTCGACGGTCTGCGCATTGAGGGGCGAAACCTGACGACCAACATCATGCTAACGGGGGATGCGGCGACCTTCGTCGGCGAACGGCCTGCCGCCGCGGAGCCGCTGCCGCTGTCGGCGCTGCAGAAGTCGCTGCCGGGACCCGGCTTCGCCTTCTCGGTTCCGGTCACGGTCGACTTTCCGGCTCTCGCCGCTCTGGCCGAGAAGGCCCTCAAGGTCGGGACCCGACGCGACATCGAGGTCCCCAAGGTCGGCAAGGTGGCCGTGACCTTCAGGACGGTCACCGTTCACCAGACCACGGCCCGGCGTCTGGCCGTCGGCGTGACGCTCGACGCGGACGCCCCGTCGGCTCTCTTCGATACCAGGGGAACGATCTGGCTGACCGCCGCGGTGACCTTCGACAATCAACGCAAGCGGGTATCGCTCGCCGAATTCGACATCTTCAGCAGCACCGACAATGCGCCGGTCGACCTGCTTGCCGCGATCCTGCGCACGGACCCGGTCAACGCGATCCTGCGCGAGAGCCTCGAATACGACTTCACGGCGCTGCACGCGGCAGCTCTCGCCAAGGCCGGCAAGGCCATGACCCGGCAGCTGTCAGCCGATGCCTATGTCGTCGGTTCGGTGCGCTCGCTCGATGCCGAGCGCATGGTCGTGGGGCCGGACGCGCTCGTGCTGCAGCTGTCGGCCAAGGGGACCGCCGAAGTCCGCTCCGGCAAGCTTGCCGCCAATTGACGGATTTGGCCGCGCGGAAGCCGCGACGGAGGCGGGGATCAGCCCGCCACGCCGCCGGTGCGCTGGACGCAGGCCCGGGCCACCGCCGAGCCCGGCGACAGCGACAGCGCGCGCTGGCAGGCGGCGCGGGCGTCGTCCCGATTGCCGAGCTGCTCCTGCACCATGCCGCGGTTGAGCCAGGCGTCGGCGTAGTTCTTGTTGAGGTTCAGCGCGGCGTTGAAATCGTCCAACGCCCCCTTGGAATCGCCGGTCGCGAGCTTGGAGAGCCCACGGCCGTTCCAGGGCTCCGGCGCGGTGGCGTCGCGTTCGATCGCCGCCGAAAAGTCGTTGATCGCCGCCTGATGCTCGCCGCGCAGCTGGTAGATCAGGCCGCGGTCGTGATAGGCGCCCGGATTCTGGCTGTTGATCTGGATCGCGGCTGCGAAATCCGCCAGCGCGAGATCGACGCGATTGGTCTGGCGGTAGACGTTGGCGCGGCCGACATAGGCCTGATCGTAGTTCGGATTGATCTCGATCGCCCGCGAGAAGTCGGCAATGGCGAGGTCGAGCTTGCCGAGCCGGCGCAGCACCAGGGCGCGATTGGCATAGGCCTGGTAGAGGCGCGGGTCGATCGTGATGGCGTTGGAGAAGTCCTGCAGCGCCTCGTTGTTGGCCCCGGCGCGCGCATAGGCGGTGCCGCGCACGTTGAGGGCGCCGGCATCGCGCGGATTGGCGCGGACCACTTCGGAGAGCGAGGCGATATTGGCCTGGGCGCCGGCGACCGAACCGGGATCGCTCTCCGCGCCCGGAATGGTCGAGATGGCGCCGGACCCGCCGAAGCCCGGCCCGGAAATGCAGCCGGTCAGCAGGAGCGGTGCCGCCAGCATCATGCCGAACGCCCGGGCACGCCGCGCCGAACCGGTGCGCAAGCCGATGGCGCCATCCGGCACGGGGCCGGTCGGGGTGCAGCCGCTCGAAGGGCCGATTCGCGTCACGGGGCTCTCAGATCGGGGCATGGCGTCTCTCGGGTGTGGCCCGTGGGGGCCGAGCGGACCAGAGGATCATGTCGGGCGTGGGGCGATTGTGTCGATCCGTCCCGAAATCGCAATCCGGAAGGCTAAGGAACGCATCCGCCCGGTCGCGGCCGGCAAAACATAAACCGCCGCAGCCGGCCTTTCGACGAATTGGTGTTGCGTCGCGAAGCGGGACCGACCGTCGGGAGCGAGCCGTCGAAGCCGAAATCCCCGCCCCGAAAAGCAAGACCGCGCCGACGGCTGGTGCCGGCGCGGCCAGGATCGATAGGGGACGCGCCGGGGTGTCGCCGGGACCATGTCACAGCGGCGAGGTGCCGCCACGACCCGGATGCGAAACGCACCTTCGCCGGACGTCAGCACCAACGCCAACCGGACCTGTCAGAAGGGCGGCTGTGCCGACGATATCGGAAGGCGGAGCGTTCGGCCGGCATGGTCCATGCCGGTCCGATGGCGCGCCGGCCTTGCGGCGTCAGCGCTTGCCGGGGGCCGGGGTGACGGCCGGCTTGCCGGGGATCAGGCCTTCGCGCTGGGCGCGCTTGCGGGCCAGCTTGCGCGCGCGACGAACCGCCTCGGCCCGCTCGCGGGCCTTCTTCTCGGAGGGCTTCTCGTAGTGGCCGCGGAGCTTCATCTCACGGAAGATGCCCTCACGCTGCATCTTCTTCTTCAGCGCCTTCAGAGCCTGGTCGACATTGTTGTCGCGAACGAGAACCTGCACGCGTCGGATCCCTTGTCTTTGCTCGGTCCCGGCGGGACCGTGATCGTTTCCATCCCGAGCGGTGACCCGACCAGGACGTGGTTGAATGGTCGCGACCCGCCGGAAAACCGGCCGGACGCCTTTGCCAGAGCGGCGGCGAGCCGCACCGGTCGGAAGTCGCTTCGGGAACGGGTTTCGTTCCGCCGGTCACCCGCGATCGCCGCCCGCCGTCGATCCGGCGGGTGTCTCGGGTCAGGCACCGGGTTGCCGATTTCGTTGGGCACGTCATCCGGGCAAGCGGCCGTTGCGGGCGAATTGCTCGGTAATAGACCTCCCGGCGCCGCTTTCGCGTCGCTCGAAATCCAGGACTTGCTACCAGAGTCCGCCGGCTCTGTCCACCGGCATTAACGACCGGCCGCGACGCCCGGCCCTCGGCGGGTCACCGGCGCGGCGCGATGCGGTTGACATGCCCCATCTTCCGGCCGGCGCGCACCTCGTGCTTGCCGTAGAGATGCAGGCTGGCGCCCGGCTCGGCGAGAATCGCCGCCATGCGGGCCACGTCGTCGCCGATCAGATTCTCCATCACCACGTCGGAATGGCGGGCAAGATCGCCGATCGGCAGGCCGGCGACCGCGCGCATATGCGCCTCGAACTGCGAGACGACGCAGGCGGTTTCGGTCCAGTGGCCGGAATTGTGCACCCGCGGCGCGATCTCGTTGGCGACCAGCCGCTCCCGGCCGTCCTCTTCGACCACGAAGAGCTCGACCGCCAGCACGCCGACATAGTCGAGCTCTGCCGCCACGGTCTCGCCGATGGCCCGCGCTGCCGCCGCAGTCCCGGCGTCGAGCCGTGCCGGCACGCGGGAATATTTGAGGATATGGTCGCGGTGCTCGTTCTCCGGGATGTCGAACGAGGCGCAGCTGCCGTCGAGACCGCGCACGGTCAGGACCGAGATCTCGCGCGAGAAGGGCACCCAGCCCTCCAGGATCGCGGGCGCGCCCCTCATCGCCGCGAAGGCCCCGTCGGCATCCTCGGGGCGGGCGATCTTGGCCTGGCCCTTGCCGTCGTACCCCATGCGCCGCGTCTTCAGAACGGCCGGATAGCCGATCGCGCCGAGCGCGGCCTCGAGCCCCGCGCGGTCGTCGACCGCCCGGAACGGAGCGGTCGGGATGCCGCAGGCGGCCAGGAAGGTCTTCTCCGGCAGGCGGTCCTGCGCGATGGCCAAGGCCCGGGTCCCGGGGCGGACCGGGACGCGCGCGGCCAGGAAGGCGGCGGTTGCGGCCGGAACATTCTCGAACTCGTAGGTGACGGCGTCCAGGCCCTCGGCGAAGCGCGTCAGAGCGGCCTCATCCTCGTAGTCGGCGACGACGATGTCGGAGGTCACGTCGAAGGCCGGGCTTTTCGGATCGGGGCACAGGACGCGGGTGGCGATGCCCAGGCGCGCGGCGGCGAGCGCCATCATGCGGCCGAGCTGTCCGCCACCGAGAATGCCGATCCGGAGGGCGCCGGCGGATGCGGCCGGGCGGGTCATGCGAGGTCGACCGGCTGGTCGGCGACGGCTTCGGTCTGACGGGCGCGCCAGGCATCGAGCCGATCCGCCAGCGCCTCGTCGCCGAGCGCCAGCACGGCCGCAGCCAGGAGCGCGGCATTGACGGCGCCGGCCTTGCCGATCGCCAGCGTGCCGACGGGGATCCCGGCCGGCATCTGGACGATGGAATGCAGGCTGTCGACGCCCTTCAGGACGCGCGATTCGACCGGAACGCCGAAGACCGGCAGCGGCGTCAGCGCGGCGGTCATCCCGGGCAGGTGGGCGGCCCCGCCGGCCCCGGCGATGATCACCTTGTAGCCGGCCTGCTTGGCGCCCTTGGCGAAGCGATAGAGCCGGTCCGGGGTCCGATGGGCGGAGACGATCCGGGCGTGGTGGGCGATGCCGAGCGCTTCGAGCGTCTCGGCCGTGTGGCGCATGCAATCCCAGTCGGATTGACTGCCCATGATGATCGCCACGGGCGGCGCTTTCTCGGCCATCGTCACCCCCGAAAGGCCCCAAGGCCCGGAAAGCGCGCTCTATAGACAATCGCCGATGTGGCGGCAAGGCGCCGCGGCTGGCGAAACGCCCCCGAGGTCGCGCCGCCGGTCCCGGATGCCGTTCGGGACCGGGGCCGGCCGGCGATCGCCCGTCCTCAGGCGATGATGTCCGGAACCAGCCGATCCTCAAGGTGCTGGATGCGATCCCGGATCGACAGCTTGCGCTTCTTGAGCCGCTGGATGGTGAGATGGTCGCCGCGGGCGGTCACCACCAGGGCATCGATGGCCGTGTCGAGATCGCGATGTTCCTGCCGGAGCCGCCCGAGTTCCCGGCGGACGTCCTCTTCTTCCTCGTCGGTCATCTGCGCGCCGTGTCTTTCCGGTCTTCCGTCTCTGGATACCTCTTCGGACGGCGCGGCAAGTCCGGCCATCCGGCGCTCCTGCCGATCCGGCCACCCGATCGCACGGCCGCCGTGTCACAGATCCACGGCACCGGCGCGGCAGACCTCCGCCTCCCCTTCTGGGAGCGGCCCGGCACGTCGAACATCATAACGCGGCCGAGCGAAAAAGGGGACTCCGATCCGCGTCGGCCCGGGTCCCGCGACGTTAGGAATTCATGAACCACGAATTTTCGGGGACGGGGTGGTGTGCCGGCGAAAAAACCCCACATCCATCCTTGCGGGCCTGACGCGTTGTGTCATGCTCGCTTCGTCAAGTCCTGCGAACATGGGAGGCTTACAGCATGTCCATCCAATCGCATCTTGCAGAGTTGAAGCGCCGCCATCAGGCCCTCGAGACCGAGCTGCGCGACGCCATGACCCATCCCAGCTCCGACTCTCTGGCAATCGCGGATCTGAAGCGGCGCAAGCTGCTGCTGAAGGACGAAATCAACCGGTTGGGGACCGGCGTCACGGTCCACTGACGGCTTCGCCAGGCGGGGTGCACCCGCCGATGCTCCGATCCTGAACAACGATCCTGCCGGATCGGCGATCGATGCGGTCGCGAGGTGGCCATTCAGGATGCCATGCCGAGCCCGGACGGCGCGGATCGCCGGGCTCGCCTTCGGATATACAACGCACAGACCTGCCCGAGACGGCGTGCCGGAGCCCTTTGCCGGGGTGGCGCCGTGTATCGGCAGGTCGACCCGGATCGACGGCGCCCCTCAGAGCGGATCGCGGCCATGGGCTGCAGCCCGCCGCATGGCCGCTCGGCCGGCGCCATCGTCGGGACGGGTTGCGACCGTCCAATCGCAGGGTCCCCGCAGGGCGGATGCCCGCGCGTCGGGACGCTCTCCTTCAATCTTCCTCTCCGAGCCGCGGTTGATCCGACGGCGCCTGTGGCCGAAGCCTGCATGGACGGCCTCCGTGCGGGCCCAGCCCGTTGCGGCGACATCGACCCCGTCCATTTGGCAGGCGACCGCGGCCGGGCAGCGGTGAGCACGCCCCACTGTCGACCCGATCGGCTATTGGCCCAACCGGCTATCGTCCCGACCGGCTATCGACCCGACCCGACCGGCAGCGGATCCGGCGCGGTTCGAATCGACCGGCTCCCAGCGTCGGGACGCAATTCCAGCGAGAGCATTTGCCGACAGGATGGAAACGTCCGACCGATCCGGAAACGCTCCAGAGTCGCCGGCTTGAGCCGAACCTCTTCGGTCGGATCGGTTCGATCTGACCGGGACCGGCGTTAAGCCCGATGAAGTCGTTTCCGGTCACGCGGTAGCGCGCGGGACGGGCCTGCGCGTTTCCGCTTTCCGGATGCCGTCGGCGCGGCGCCTCACAGGGCCTTGGCCATCTCGCGCAGGCGGAATTTCTGCACCTTGCCGGTCGAGGTCTTGGGCAGTTCGGTGAACACCACCGTGCGCGGGCATTTGAAGGCCGCGAGATGCTGCCGGCACCACTGCATGATGTCGTCGGCGGTGGTTTCCGCATTCGGCTTCAGCTCGACGAAGGCGCAGGGCGTCTCGCCCCATTTCTCGTCCGGCCGCGCCACGACGGCGGCGGCCTGCACGGCCGGATGCTTGTAGAGCGCATCCTCGACCTCGATCGACGAGATGTTCTCGCCGCCCGAGATGATGATGTCCTTGGAGCGGTCTTTCAGCTGGATGTAGCCATCGGGATGGATCACGCCGAGATCGCCCGAATGGAACCAGCCGCCCGCGAAGGCGTCGTCGCTGGCCTTCTTGTTGCGCAGATAGCCCTTCATAACGACGTTGCCGCGGAACATGACCTCGCCCATGGTCTGGCCGTCGGCCGGGACGGGCGTCATGGTCTCGGGATCCATCACGGTCAAGGCCTCCAGCGCGGCGTAGCGCACGCCCTGGCGCGCCTTCTTGCCGGCCTTGGCCGCACCGTCGAGCGCGTCCCATTCGGACTTCCAGTCGTTGACCACCGCCGGGCCATAGGTTTCCGTCAGCCCGTAGAGATGGGTCACGTTGAAGCCGGCCTCCGCCATGGCGGCGAGCACGGCCTCCGGCGGCGGCGCCGCGGCGGTGAAGAATTCGACCGTGTTGGAGAGCGTGCGCTTCTCGGCGGCGGGCGCGTTGAGCAGCGTCGACATCACGATCGGCGCGCCGCACAGATGCGTCACGCCATGTTCGGCGAGCGCCTCCCAGATCGCCCCGGCCCGCACCCAGCGCAGGCAGACATGGGTGCCGGCGACCACCGACAGCGACCAGGTGAAGCACCAGCCGTTGCAGTGAAACATCGGCAGGGTCCAGAGATAGACCGGATGCTTGCGCATCGAGGCGGTGATCACGTTGCCCTGGGCGAGCAGCGCGGCGCCGCGATGATGGTAGACCACGCCCTTCGGATTGCCGGTCGTGCCGGAGGTGTAGTTGAGCGAGATGGCGTCCCATTCGTCGGCCGGCATCTGCCAGTCGTAGTCGGGATCGCCGCCGGCCAGGAAGTCCTCGTAGTCGATCGCGCCGAGCCGCGCGCCGGTCTGCGGGAACTCAAGATCGTCATAGTCGATCACGATCGGCTTGTGGGTGGCGAGGGCCAGCGCCTCGGCGACCACCTTGGAATATTCGCGGTCGGTGATCAGCACCCGGGTCTCGGCATGGTCGAGCGAGAAGGCGATGATCGGCGCATCGAGCCGGGTGTTGAGCGTGTTCAGCACCGCGCCGCACATCGGCACGCCGTAATGGGCCTCCAGCATGGGCGGCGTGTTGGAGAGCATCACCGAGACGGTATCGCCCTTGCCGATGCCGCGCGCGGCCAGCGCCGAGGCGAGCCGGCGGGACCGGGCATAGAGCTCGGCATAGCTGGTGCGCGCCTTGCCGTGGATGATGGCAATGCGATCGGGAAACACCTTGGCGGAGCGTTCCAGGAAGCTGAGCGGCGTCAGGGGCTGGAAATTGGCCGGATTCTTGTCGAGGTCGATCTCATACCAGTTCGTTTCCGCAGCCATCGGGCGCTCCCATCGCATCGTTTGGCCGGGAATAGACCCCGCCCGCCGACGCAAGGCAAGTCGCAATGGGGCGTAGCTGGAGGGGCGCCCCAGGCGGACCGTCGGCCTGCGGGGCCGGACGAAGGCGATTACTTGGTGGCCTTCGGATAGAGCAACTGTGGCGTTACCGCCTGGGCGCCGGCGAGGCCCGCCACGATCTCGATCTTGTCGAGCGCATCGGCGATGTCGTGTTTGCGCGGTTGGACAAGCATCATGGTGTCCGATCGGCGGATGATGTCGAAACCGAGATCGTCCAAGGCCACGGTGAGTCCATCCGTGGGCGTGCCCTCCGCCAGTTGCAGCGTCAGCCGGCCTGTTGGAACCGCCACCGCTCCCGACGCCGCGGCCTTGTAGACGGGCCCGAGCGATCGACCGCTCTTGCGCTCTCGCCCAACCGCCGGCGCCTTCGCGCGCGCAACGGCGAAAGTCTCGGCTCCGTCCCGCAAGACCGATTCCGCCCAGGCGGGTGTCTTGCCGCCTTCGAGGCGCACGACGACGAGGTCGGGATCGAGATCCAGGGCAACGGTGACCGGTCCGGACCCGGTTAAACGTATTGGTGCATTCGACATTCGAAGATCCATTCTGATTGCGCGCCTATCCGTAGCGTCATATGATTCATGCAATCATATAGGGCATCGGAGGAAAATAGACATGGTCGAGGTCGTCTTCGGCGGCAAGAGCGGCGTCAGCTTCACTTTTTCCCCAGATGGCGCGGAACTGTCCGCAAGCCTGTCCCAGGTCGCGACCCAAGGCAAGATATCGGTCGCGATGAAGCCGCTATTGCCCCTGGCCCGCTCCCTTTCCCAGAGTCTGGCCGTTTCGCGAGCGTCGGCCGAGTTGGTCCGCCCGGCCGGCACAGGCTCGGTCTCAGCCCGCGATCGGCTGACCAAGGCCTTCGCCAATCATCTGCTCATCGACAATCGCAGTCATCAACCCGTCGGCTTTACCGAGCGAGTCTATCTCCGGTTCGAGGACGGGGTCTCGCCCGAGGAAATCCGCCGCACCCTTAGCCGCCAGAAACATATGCGGATCGTCAGAAAGGTCGGCTTTGCGGCAAATGCCTTCGTTCTGGAACCGAACATCGACCTCGGGACGGCGGTTTTCGAGGTTTCTCTCGAGTTGCTGAGGCACGTCTCGGTGTCGCGCTGTCACCCGGAACTTCTGCGCCCGCGTCAGAACCGGGCGGGCGCGCCGATGCAATGGCATCTGGGGTCGCGCCGGATCGGCGGTGCACAAGTCGACCAGCATGCCCATGTCGAAGCGGCCTGGAGTCACAGCCGGGGCGCCGGGATCAATGTCGCGATCATCGACGACGGGTTCGATCTCACCCATCCCGAATTGAAGCCGGGTCGTGTGATCGAATTCGACGCGACCACCCAGACCGCCGATGCGCGGCCGCGGTCCGCGCGCGAGAACCACGGCACCGCCTGCGCGGGTGTCGCGGTCGCCGCCGGGGTGGCCGGGGCGAGCGGGGTGGCGCCGGAAGCCAATCTGATCGCCATCCGCAGCGACGGCGCCCTTGGGTCGCTCACCGAGGCGGATGCCTTCGAATTCGCCGCCCGCCACGGTGCCGACGTGATCTCCTGCAGTTGGGGTCCCGTCGATGGTCACCCGGACGATCCGAACGATCCGCTCCATAACAACGTCGTGCCGATGTCCGACCTCACGCGCGATGCCCTCCAGCATTGCCTCCGCACCGGCCGGAACGGCCGTGGCATCGTGATCGCTTGGGCGGCGGGAAACGGCAACGAATCCGTCGACAACGACGGCTATGCGGCGCATCCGGACGTGATGGCGGTGGCGGCGTGCAACGACCGGGGCACGCGCTCGCACTACAGCGACATGGGCGACGCTATTGCATGCTGCTTCCCGAGCAGCGATCGCGGCGGCCCGACCCCGGGGATTTGGACGACTGACCGGCGCGGCCGGCGCGGCTACAATCCTGGCAATGCCTCGCTCGGCGATCCTGCCGGAGACTACACCAGCACCTTCGGGGGAACCTCCAGCGCCTGCCCTGGTGCGGCCGGTACCGCGGCCCTGGTCCTGGCGGCCGATCCGGATCTCACCTATCGCGATGTCATCGAACTGATCAAATCTACGGCCGACCGCATCGATCTGGCTGGCGGAAACTATGATGCGCGCGGCCACAGCCCCTTCTATGGCCATGGCCGCGTCAACGCGGAGCGCGCCGTCGTGCAAGCCCGTGCCTCGGCACTGGCCTAGTGGTTTGATCGAGACGGATGGCACCCATCCGTCTCGTGAATCCAAACCACTCACTCTTTGACCACTAGCGGTTCGAGCATGAGGGACGGTTCCCGACCGCCTCCTGGTTTCCGATCCCGGTCGGCTTGATTTCCGGGACCTCTGGAATGCTGGCGAAGCCGGCCGTCAAGCCGGTTCGCCATCCGACTGGCGACGCGTCGGCTTTCGAGCGATCTCACCCGGCGAGCGCGTGGGCGCCGTCCCAGATCAGCTTCAGGGAGATCGCGCAGAGGCCGAACTCGACCAAGCGGAAGAAGGCGCCCTCGGGGATCATCTTGACCACGCGGGCGCCCGCGAAGGTGGCGATCACCGCGGCCGGGGCGAGCGTCAGCGCGGTTTCGAGACTGCCGAGATTGAGCTGTCCGAGCATCCAGAAGGGGACCAGCTTGGTCAGGTTGATGACCGCGAACAGGATCGTCGTCGTGCCGGCATAGACATATTTGTCGAGCCGCTGCGGCAGCACGTACCATTGGTAGGGCGGGCTCCCGGCATGCGACACGAAGCTGGTGAAGCCGGTCAGCATGCCCCAGAAGATGCCGCGCGGGATGTCGGCCTGCTTCTTCTCCAGCGTGGCCGGGCGGAGCCAGCGGTCCAGGCAGAAGGCGAGGCCGATCAGGCCAAGCATCAGGGTGACGGCGGCTTCCGAGACCAGCGAGGCCGTCGCCCAGCCGACGCCGACGCCGGCGATCCCGGCCGGGATCAGGATCGCGAGGTTGCGGCGGTCGAAGGCGTGGCGATAGACCCACAGCCCGAACATGTCCGAGACGACGTAGATCGGCAGCAGCATGCCGACCGCCTGGATCGGCGGAACGACCAGCGTCAGCAGCGGTACCGCCAGCATTCCGACCATCGGCACGCCGCCCTTGGATCCGCCGACCAGGGCGGCGGCCGGGATGGCCAGGAGATAGAACAGAAGGTCGGCGGTCACGACTTGAGCGCTCACGGGCGGGCGATGCTCCGGATCGGTGGATGGCGTGCGGCAAGGCGATCGGCGAGAACGGCCCGATCCGACGTCCATGTCCCGTCGAGTGCCGCAACCAGGGACGGATCGAGCGTCACGGCCGGGTCGCCGGTGCGGGCGGAGAAGTGCCGGCTCAGAAAGGGACGCACGACCTGCGCCCAGGTCTGCGCGTCGACATGGGACCGCATGGCGTCGGCCAGCGCCACGCCGCGCGTCGACAGCGAGGCATTCGGGCGGCGCCAGGGGCCGAGGCCCGGAATGCGGTCCGCGATCCGCGCCGGCAGGGCGTCGACGGCGCCGCCGAGCGGACCCAGGCCCTGCAGTCGCGTCGGCTCCGGCAGCCCGAAGGCGGCCAGGAGATCGGTGGTGTAGGCACGGCCGCCGAGGCGCGGCAGGTCGGCGAAGTCGCGCAGCACCAGTCGCTGCCCGGCCGCCGCCTCGATGCTGGCGACAAGATCGCTCCAGCGGAACTGTGCCGGATCGATTCGCGACGGGTCGCGCAGCCGGGCGCGCCGGCCCTTGGCGGCTTCCTGGGCGAGGCAGGAGGCGAGGAAATCGGAGGTCCGGCGGATATGCATCACAAGCCGGAGGTCGACTTCCGGATGGGCGGAGAGAAGTCGCATCAGCCGTCGGATTCGCGTTCCGGCTTCGGGGTAGAGGCCGCGACCGTCGAACATGGCGGTGGTGCCGATGAAATCCTCCGCCGAGATCAGGAGCACGCGTCCGGTCTTGCGCCAGACCGCCAGGTGGCGCTCGAAATCGGCTTGCGGGTCGGCCTCGACCTTGCGGCCGCGGCACCAGAAGGCCCAGGGCTGGCCCTTCAGGTCCTGGTTCTGGGCGAAGGAGAATCGTTCGCGGCCGAGCCGGCCGTGGAGCGCGGCGATCCGGTTCTGCACGAGGGTCGTGCCGGTGCGATGGGCGCCGAGATGCAGGCACAGCACGAAGGGCGCGGCGGCCGTCCGTCTGGTCTCGGGTTCGCGGGAGGGTGGTTCGGGCACGCGACGATCCTCGAGCCGGCCCTTCGGCCGGAATGCCGGCAGTCGCGCAGGACGACCGCCCGGCGCCCGGGTCTATCCCTTCTGCCGAAGACGGGCAACGGCGCCGGGTTCGGAACTGCCGGGCGGCTCCGGAATGTCACGGATGCGGCCGCGGGATAGCCAAATGGCTGATTGCGGCTTCCTATGGGGCGTAACAAGAGTACGCGGCCCTCGGAGGGGGCGCGGGTCGGGAGGATGACACGATGGTGAGCCGCTACAGCGACGTCTATGGCCAGTGGCAGTCGGACCCGGAGGGCTTCTGGGCCGCCGCTGCCGCGGACCTCGACTGGTTCAAGCCCTGGGACAAGGCCTTCGATGCCGAGGCCGGCGTCTATGGGCGCTGGTTCGTCGGGGCCGAATGCAACACCTGCCACAACGCGGTCGACCGCCATGTGGCGGCCGGCCGGGGCGCGCAGGCGGCGATCATCTACGACAGCCCGCTGACCGGGACCAAGGCCCGGATCAGCTACGCCGAACTTCTGGCCAGCGTGCAGGCGATGGCGGCGACGCTGGTCGACCAGGGGGTCGGCAAGGGCGACGTGGTCATCGTCTACATGCCGATGATCCCGGAGGCCGCGGTGGCGATGCTCGCCTGCGCCCGCATCGGCGCGATCCATTCGGTGGTCTTCGGCGGCTTCGCCTCCCGCGAACTGGCGACCCGCATCGACGACGCCAAGCCGAAGGCCATCATTTCGGCCTCCTGCGGCATCGAGCCGAACCGCGTGATCGCCTACAAGCCGCTGATCGACGAAGCGATCGAGATCGCCGGCCACAAGCCGGAAGCGGTCTTCGTGCTGCAGCGCCCGCAGGTCGCCGCGGCGCTGAAGCCCGGCCGCGACCACGATCTCGGCCAGGCGATGGCCGCCAATGCCGGCCGCGCCGCGCCCTGCACGCCGGTCGCCGCGACCGACCCGCTCTATATCCTCTACACCTCCGGCACGACCGGCCAGCCGAAGGGCGTGGTGCGCGACAATGGCGGCCACATGGTCGCGCTGGTCTGGTCGATGCGCAACATCTACGGCGTCGAGCCCGGCGAGGTCTATTGGGCGGCCTCGGACGTGGGCTGGGTGGTCGGCCATTCCTATATCGTCTATGCGCCGCTCCTGTTCGGCGCGACCACCATCGTGTTCGAGGGCAAGCCGGTCGGCACGCCCGACCCGGGCACCTTCTGGCGCGTGATCTCCGAGCACAAGGTCGCGGCCTTCTTCACCGCGCCGACCGCGTTCCGCGCGATCAAGAAGGAGGACCCGAACGGGACCTATCTCGCGAAATACGACGTGTCGTGCCTGCGGACCCTGTTCCTGGCCGGCGAGCGCGCCGATCCGGATACGGTCCAGTGGGCCGAGACCATGCTCAAGATTCCGGTCGTCGACCATTGGTGGCAGACCGAGACCGGCTGGACCATCGCCGGCAATCCGGTCGGGCTCGGTCTCCTGCCGATCAAGCACGGTTCGCCGACCGTGCCGATGCCGGGCTGGGACATCCGGATCCTGGACGATGCCGGCCACGAGGTCGCTCCGGGCACGCTCGGCAACATCGTTGCCCGTCTGCCGCTGCCTCCGGGTTGCCTGCCGACGCTCTGGAAAGCCGACGCGCGCTTCCGGTCGGCCTACCTGGACGAGTTCCCGGGCTACTACAAGACGGCCGACGCCGGCTTCCGCGACCAGGACGGCTACCTGTTCATCATGGCGCGCACCGACGACATCATCAACGTCGCCGGACACCGCCTCTCGACCGGCGGCATGGAGGAGGTGCTCGCCTCGCATCCGGATGTCGCCGAATGCGCGGTGATCGGCATCCACGATGAGATGAAGGGGCAGATCCCCTGCGGCTTCGTGGTGCTGAAGTCGGGCGTCAGCAAGGATGCCGAGGCGATCGAGAAGGAACTGGTCAAGCTCGTCCGCGACAAGATCGGGCCGGTTGCGGCCTTCAAGCTGGCGATCAAGGTCGAGCGGCTGCCGAAGACCCGCTCGGGCAAGATCCTGCGCGGCACGATGCAGAAAATCGCCGATCACGAGCCGTGGAACATGCCGGCCACGATCGACGATCCGGCCATCCTGGACGAGATCGAAAGCGCCATCCGCGCCCGCGGCATCGGGGTGTGAAGTCTCCGGTCCTGACCGATCAGGTCCGGACGCCGGCCTCCGATCCGACGGATCGGGGGCCGTTTTCGTTTTCGGAACGTGGGCGGCGAACCGGGCCGGGCGGGCTCAGGCGCAGCGCTTCAGGAGTTCGTCCAGAGCGTGCTGGCGCTCGACCATCGAGGCGTTGAAGGCGCGGGCGACCGGGATGGCCTGCACTTCGATCTGCTTGCCGCCGACGAGGTCGACGGCGATCGCGCCCTCGTCCGCCACGGTGACGCTGCGCACGGTCGGCAGCACGGCGACGCGGTCTGCGATCAGCTGGGTCATCTCGTCGACCGACAGCTTGGCCTTGTCGAACAGGGCGTCGCGACGCACGGCACTCACGGGTTCCATCGGATTGATCCTCTTGCTCTCGTCCACTTGCACCCATCCTAGGACGGGTCGGCTTTATGCCGGCTTAAGTCTCGGTTCATCCGGCGCTCATCGCGCCGCCGCTGTCGTCGGCGGGCCGGGCAGGCGCCGGAACCGCCGGTCAGTTCGGCCCGGATCGTGTCGGAAGCGAGGCATGGCGCGATTGTTTGGGTGCAAACTTTTGGGGAGGGTCCCATGTGCCGATTTGGATCAGGTCACGCGTCGAGGCGTCCCGATTTACGCTTCGTTAAGGTTTACGAGGCATGATCGTCTGGTCCGGAAGTCCCGGACCCGAGTGGCTCCTATCCACTCCTCTTTTTGACGCCTCCCTGTACTTTCTTCGAGCCGTGCCCGTCACGGCTCGTTTTTTTGAGCACTCCGGTATTTTGTAACGAAGCGTTAACCCCAACGCCGATTTCGGTGGAAGGCCGCGTGCCGCGCGGCGCCTTCTGGCATTCGGCCTGCTAGTCCTGCCGCACGAGACGGGCGCTGTTCCGTTCGGCCTCGGAAGAGGCTAGAGTTGCGGGAGTTGTCGGCATGACGCGGGGCGAAAGCATGGACCGGAACCCGACCCATGATCGGGGCGGCGCTGGAACTGGAACGATCGATTTCGCCCAGCGATTCGCCGGCTCGGAGACCTTTCGAACCCTGTTCCGCGAAGGGATGGGGCTCGTCGAGGAGACGGCGGCCTATCTGGATGGTCCCGGGCGCTCGGAGTCGCGCGACCTGACGCGGACCGGCTCGCTCGTCTACGCGACCGAATCCATGCGGCTGACCACGCGCCTGATGCAACTCGCCTCCTGGCTTCTCCTGCAGCGCGCGGTCAACGACGGCGAGATGACCCAGGCCCAGGCCGGCCAGGAGAAGTCCAAGGTCCGCATCGACGGCCCGACCACGGCCCGCACCGGTCCCGGCTGGGACGAGGTCCCCGACATGCTGAAGCAGCTGATCGAACGCTCGGTCCGCCTGCAGGAGCGCATCCGCAAGCTCGATGCGGCCATCTATGGCGGCGAGCGCGAGGCGGCGCCGAATCCGGTCTTCGCCCAGCTCGGCAAGCTCAATCAGGTCTTCGGCTCGGGCAACTGACCGTCGGCCGTCCGTCTGCCGCATGGGCGGCAGCGGCGCGCGCGTCTTCTCCAGATACCGCCAGATATCCGTCAGGCGGCCACCGTTCAGGCAGAGGGGCGGGGGCTGCCTTGGCTTGTCCGGCGGGTGCTCCGCCCGTCGCCCGATCGGACGCGTCGGCCTGCCGGCATCGCGGCGGCGGGCAATAAAAAACCCCGGCCGAAGCCGGGGTTTCGAGGTCGGACCCTTGCGGACCCGGGATGTTCAGAGGCCGAAGCCCTTGAACTTGTCCTTGAACTTGGAGATGCGGCCGCCGCGGTCCAGGAGCTGCTGGTTGCCGCCGGTCCAGGCCGGATGCGACCGCGGGTCGATGTCAAGGTTCAGCGTGTCGCCTTCCTTGCCATAGGTCGACCGGGTCATGTACTCGGTGCCGTCGGTCATGACGACCTTGATCATGTGGTAGTCGGGGTGAATGCCCTGCTTCATAGCCGTCGTCCCAATCGTGTTCCAATCAAGCCGCAGGCCGGAGCGGACGATTTCGTCACACCATGCCGATCGCGGGCTTCGGACGACACCACGACCCGAAGGCCGCGCGAACCGTCCACCATGCCGTCGGGCCACCGCCCGTGCGGCGAGCAGCCCAAAATCCGAGGGCCGCGAGCCTGTCGGCGCGCAGCCCCGAAATCCAGTCGGCGCTGCTATAGCGGAAGGGGCCGCGCGGGGCAAGCGGTCCGCGGCGGTTTTCCGCATCCCGCCGGGGCATCGGCGAGAAACCGATTTGCCGGTTCGCGGACAAACACCGACTTGAACATGCCGCCGGAACCGGCCATCAAACCGGCGGACGGGGCCGGCGACGGCGAGGAGACGATTGGTGGCGAGGACTGACAGTAAGGCGGCGGCCGAGACACGCTCACGGTCGGTGCGACCGCTTGCGATGCTGGCCCCCTATGCGCGGCGCTATCGCGGCCGCATCCTCCAAGCCCTGGCGGCACTCACGGCGGCATCGGCCGCCACCCTGGTGGTTCCGCTCGCGGTGCGGCGGATGATCGACCACGGCTTCACCGGGGCCGATGCCGGGCTGATCGACCGCTATTTCCTGATGCTGCTGGTCGTGGCCGGCGCGCTCGCGGCGGCCAGTTCGGCCCGCTACTATCTCGTCACCTGGCTCGGCGAGCGCATCGTCGCCGATCTGCGCGCCGACGTCTTCGCCCATGTGATGCGGCTTTCGGCCGACTTCTTCGACCGCTCGATGTCGGGCGAGATCGTCTCGCGGCTGACCGCCGACGCGACCCAGATCAAGGCCGCGGTCGGCGCCTCCGCGTCGATCGCGCTGCGCAACTTCTTCCTGTTCGTCGGGGCGGTCGCCATGATGGTGGTGACCAGTCCGCGGCTTTCCGGCCTCGTCATCCTGGCGATCCCGTTCATCGTCCTGCCGCTGGTCGCCTTCGGGCGGCGGGTGCGCCGGAAGTCGCGGCTCGCGCAGGACACGCTCGCCGACGCGACCGCCTATGCCACCGAGGCGATCGGCGCGGTGCGCCAGGTCCAGGCCTTCACCGGCGAGACGGCCGCGATCGGCCGCTTCCGGGGCGGTGTCGAGCGCGCCTTCGAGGCGGCCCGCTCGTCGACGGCGGCGCGATCGATCCTGACTGCCGTGGCGATCTTCATGGTCTTCGGCAGCGTCGTGACGGTGCTCTGGATCGGCGCCACCGATGTGCTCGCCGGTCGGCTGACGCCCGGCGCCCTGTCGCAATTCGTGCTCTATGCGGTCTTCGCCGCCGGCGCGCTCGGCGAACTCAGTCAGGTCTGGGGCGAGATCAGCCAGGCGGCCGGCGCGGCCGAGCGTCTCGCCGAACTGCTCCAGGTCCGCCCGAGCGTCGCCGCTCCGGCCGACCCCGAGCCGATGCCGCCGCGGCGCGGTGCCGTCGCGCTCGACACGATCGGCTTCGCCTATCCGACGGCGCCCGAGCGGCCGGTGCTGAGCGGCTTCTCGCTCGCCGCCGAGCCCGGCGAGCGCATTGCGCTGGTCGGTCCGTCCGGGGCCGGCAAGTCGACCGTGTTCCACCTGCTGCTGCGCTTCTACGATCCCGGTTCGGGCCGGGTTCTGGTCGACGGCGCCGACCTGACGCGGGTCGATCCGACCGCCCTGCGCCAGCGCATCGCCGTGGTGCCGCAGGACACCGTGATCCTCGCCGGCACCGTGATGGAGAATATCCGCTTCGGCCGGCCCGAGGCGAGCGACGAGGAGGTGCGCCGCGCCGCCGAGGCGGCCCTGGTCGACGATTTCGTCCGCGCCATGCCGGACGGATACCAGACCCTCGTCGGCGAGCGCGGCGTCACGCTGTCGGGCGGCCAGCGCCAGCGCATCGCGATCGCCCGGGCCATCCTCAAGGATGCGCCGATCCTGCTGCTCGACGAGGCGACCAGCGCGCTCGACGCGGAATCCGAGACGCTGGTGCAGACCGCGCTCGACCGGCTGATGCAGGGCCGCACGACCATCGTCATCGCCCATCGCCTGGCGACGGTGCTCGAATGCGACCGCATCCTGGTCATCGACGGCGGCCGCGTTGTGGAGGAGGGGCGCCATGACGATCTCGTCGCCCGCGGCGGCCTCTATGCCCGGCTGGCCCGGCTGCAGTTCGAGACCGGCGCGGCCGCGCTCGCGGCGGACGGGAAACGCACCTCGGATCAGGCCTGATCGGAGAGGCCCACTGAACCGCCGGTCCGCCCGGCGGCGCCGGACAGGCGGTCGGGGTCAGCCGCGCCCGGCCGGCCAGACATAGCGCCAACTCGGCCAGCCCGTGGTCGGGCTCGCATCGGGCCGGAGCCGCACGCAGCCGAGCCGCTCGTAGAAGGCGATCGCGCCGGCATTGGCCTGCATGACGCGGAATTCGATCGGTCCGGCTTCGAGGTCGCGGATCGCCGCCATCAGGGCACGGCCGATGCCGGCGCGGTGGCGGGCCGGGTCGACCACCAGTTGATCGAGCCAGGAGCGGGCGGGATCGAAGATCGCGAAGCCCGCCAGCGCGCGATCGCATTCGGCGGCAAGCACGATGCGGGCGGGCAGATACTCGGCCGGCAGCTGGCGGCGCCAGCCGGGCTCCAGGGCGTCCATATCCAGGCTCGGGACGGCCGCGGCCCAGGCCCGCCGCCAGACGCCGTAGGAGGGCTCCAGATCGGCCTTGGCGAAGGGGCGGATGGCCGCCGGCGTCACGACGGGTCCGCAGCCTGCGCGGCCGGCCGCCATTCGAGCTTCAGCGTGGCGAGACCGGATTTCGCGTTGACCCCCTCGGCGATGACCTGGAAGCCGTTGCGCATGTAGAAGGCGACGGCGCGCGGATTGTCCTGGTTCACGTCGAGTTCGATGCGTCCAGGCGCCAGCCGGCGCGCCTCGTCGAGCAGAGCTTCGGCGATGCCCTTGCCCCACCAGGGCGAGCCGACCACGATCTGGTCGAGATAGCAGGTCGATGTGTCGATCAGCACGAAGCCGGCGATCTCGCCGGTCTCGACCAGGGCGCAGCGGATGGTCTGCCCGGCGTCTTCGGCCGCGATCAGGTGGTCGACCAGCCAGGCCCGCCGGGTCTCGAAGTCGATCGACGGCATGGTGCGCTGCCAGCTCTCGACCCAGACATCGGCGATCTCGGGAAGATAGGCGCTGTCGAACGGGAACAGGCCGCGCAGGGTGTTGCGGTGGTCCATCAGCGATCCGTCATCCTGATCTCGATGCGCCGGTTCTTGGCGTAGATCTCTTCCGACGTCCCCTCTTCGAGCGGCTGATACTCGCCGAAGCCGGCCGCGACCAGCCGCTTGGGCGACACGCCGCGGTCGATCAGGTAGCGCACCACCGAGATCGCGCGCGCCGCGGAAAGCTCCCAGTTCGAGCGGAAGCGGCCGGTCGACGAGGTCGGCCGCACGTCGGTATGGCCGTCGACGCGGAGCGTCCAGGCGACTTCGGTCGGGATCTGGCGTTCCAGTTCCAGGATCGCCAGCGCGAGCTTGTCGAGATCCGCCCGTCCGGCATCGTTGATGGTTTCCTGGCCGACCGGGAACAGCACCTCGGACTGGAACACGAAGCGGTCGCCGACGACGCGGATGTCGGAGCGGCTGCCGAGAATTTCGCGCAGGCGGCCGAAGAAGTCCGAGCGGTAGCGCTGCAGCTCCTGGACGCGCTGCGCCAGGGCCACGTTCAGCCGCTTGCCGAGGTCCGAAATCTTGGTCTGGCTCTCCCGGTCGCGCGATTCCGAGGCGTCCAGGGCCGTCTCCAGGGCCGCGATCTGGCGGCGCAGCGCGGAGATCTGCTGGTTCAGCAATTCGACCTGCGCCAGCGCCCGTGCGCTGACCCGCTTCTCATCGTCGAGCTGGGTCCCGAGCGTCTCGACCGCGCCGCTCGACGAACTGGCGGCGCCGGCCTGCTGCTCGATCAGCCCCTGCAACCGACCCTTCTCGCCCTCGACCGCCGTCAGGCTCGAGCGCAGCGTTCCGACCTGATCCTCGACCTCGCGTTTGCCCGCGCGTTCCAAGGCCAGCAGTTCGGTCAACTCCGCGATCTGGGAGTTGAGCCGCGACAAAGCGGTGTCCTTGCCGGTGATCTCGCGGGTCAGAAAGAACTGCGAGAGCATGAACACCGACAGGAGGAAGATGATCACCAGCAGCAACGTCGCCATGGCGTCGACGAAGCCCGGCCAATAGTCGATGCGCGTATCCCTGCGCCGGCCGCGGGCGAGGCTCATGGCCTATTCTCCGGGCCGTTCGGTCGTGCGGTAGTCGTCCTCGCGCCAGCCTTCCGGCAAGTCCTCCGGCGCCACCAGCTTCACGAGAACCCGGCGCATCTCGCGGGATTCCTCGGTCTGCTCCTCGACCCAGGCGCGGATCATCTGCTGTTCGGCACGCATGTGGGTGACCAGGCCCTGGACGCCTTCCGCGAGGCTCGCCATGGCGGTCGTGGCCGTGCGGTTGGCGCCGCTCTCCTGCACCGTGCGGTTCAGCCGCTCGATCGCGACGCGCAGCGATTCGACCGTGCCGAGCGGGCCCTCGCGTCGGTCGCCGAGATCGATGTCGGTGATCGCGGACAGCCAGTCCTCGAGCTCGTTGTAGAAGCGGTTCTGCGCCTGGCTCGCTTGAAGATCGAGGAAGCCGATCACCAGCGAGCCGGACAGGCCGAACAGCGAGGACGAGAACGCGACGCCCATGCCGCCGAGCGGGGCGGCAAGTCCGGTCTTCAGGTCTTCGAAGATGACGCCGAGATCGGCGGACCCGACGCTGAGCGTCGAGATGGTGCGGCCGACCGAGCCGACCGTCTCGGTCAGGCCCCAGAAGGTGCCGAGCAGGCCGAGGAAGACCAGCAGGCCGCCGATATAGCGGGTGATGTCGCGCGTCTCGTCGAGGCGCATCGAGATCGAATCGAGGATCGACCGCATCAGAACGGGCGAGACTTCGAGCCGGCCGGCGCGATCGCGCAGCAGCGCCGACATCGGGCCGAGCAACTGCGGCTGGGCGCTGACGGCGATGCCCGGATCGCCGACCCGGAAGGAATTGACCCAGTTGACTTCGGGGAACAGCCGCACGACCTGGCGGATCGCCAGGATGGAGCCGAGCAGCAAGACGCCGACGATCAGGCCGTTAAGGCCGGGATTGGCCATGAAGGCCGCCATCACCTGCCGGTACAGGATGACGACGACGAAGCCCGCGATGATCAGGAAGATGACCATGCGCCACAGAAACTGCTGCGGGCTGGACAGCCGGTGAGGGTCGAAATCCCGCGCCATGGAGTGCCCTTCTGATCGCCGCGACCCGGTCTTTCTACCGCGCTTCGGCGCGCGAACAAACACCGCAAATGCGTCTGCGCCAAGACAGTGAGCAATCCGGCACACGAACTGGCGCCGCCGGACGGGTCCGGCGGCCGTGCGGGGATGGACCGGCCGGCCTCGGGCGGGCCGCGGGGCTCGCGATCAGAGAATCGCCTGCAGGCGGCGATGAATATCCTCGTTGCCGGCCACCACCGTGCCGGTCTCGAGCATCTTGTCGCGGCCGTCGAGATCGGTGACGAAGCCGCCCGCCTCGCGGATCATCAGGATGCCGGCGGCGATGTCCCAGGGCGACAGGTCGGATTCCCAGAAGCCATCGAAACGGCCGGCGGCGACCCAGCACAGATCGAGCGCGGCGGAGCCGCAGCGGCGCACGCCGGCGACCTCGTTCATGACCTTCTGCAGGCGCTTCAGATAGGCCGGGTGATCGCCGCGGCCGAGATGCGGAATGCCGGTGCCGATGACGCAATCGGCCAGCGCGGAACGCTTGCTGACGCGCAGACGCCGATCGTTGAGGAACGCGCCGCCGCCGCGTTCGGCGACGAAGAGCTCGTCCATGGCCGGGTTGTAGACCACGCCGGCGACGATGGTGCCCTGCCGCTCCAGCGCGATGGAGACCGAGAACATCGGAATGCCGTGCAGGAAGTTGGTGGTGCCGTCGAGCGGATCGATGATCCAGCGATGCTGCGGGTCGGTGCCCTCGATGACGCCGCCTTCCTCCATCAGGAATCCGTAGCCGGGACGGACGCGGGCCAGTTCCTGCTGCAGGATCTGCTCGGCCTTGCGGTCGGCGGCGGAGACGAAATCCGACGGTCCCTTCACGGAGACCTGCAGGTTCTCGACCTCGCCGAAATCGCGGGTGAGCGAGCGGGCCGCCTTGCGGGCGGCCTCGACCATGACGTTGAGCAGCGCGGAACGGGCCATCGTGTACCTCGTCGTCCGCGGCGCAGATCGGTGGCGCGGCGGACGGTCTCGTAGAATTCTGGGGAAGCGCGGCAGCGGCGCTTGCGGACGGCCTTCGTCACCACATCCGCGGCTTCAGTTCAAGGCGATTTCGGCATCGGGTCGGGCAGGGCGGGGATCGGCGGCGGCGGCAGGCGCGCCGGGCCGTTGCCGGCATCGCCGCCCGCCGGGACCGCACCGGGCCGGGCGATCGACGCTGCGACGCCGGTCGTCGGCGCCGGGCCGGGCGTTGCCGCCCCGTTCGGGGACGGCTCGGTGTGCGGGGCGACCACCGCCTCGCGGCCCGCTTTCGGCGACGGTCGTGGCATCGGCAGGGCGGAGCCGGCTGTTGCGGCGCCGGCCGGGGCTGGGGCGGGCAGGGCTGCGGGCGCAGGCCCCGCCGTCGTCGCCGCCGTGACGGGCGTCGGTGCCGACCCGGCTGCGGTCGCGGCGGCCGGCGGCGACGGGACGTCCGGGTTCGGGGCGCGCGTCTCGGCCGGCGGCAGGGCCGACCGGGGGCCGGAGGGGCGAAGCAACGGCGCGGGCAGCGGCGACGTCGGCAGGCCGCCCGACAGGTTCGGCAGGCCTGCCGCGGCCCCGTCGGCGGGATCGCGCCGTTCCGGTCCGGCGACCGAGAAGGGGATCGGCGCCGGGCTCCACATCGGCAGGATGGTGACCGGCTTGTTGTCCGCCGTGGCGGCATCCGCCGGCCAGGCGGCGTCGTCGGTCGGCCGGCCGAGCGCGACCGGCTCGGGATCGTCGGGCGTGTCGGGGAAACGGGCCGCCAGCCGTTCGGCCAGCTTCATCTCGCCGTCGGTGAGCCCCGACATGGCTTGGTCCATCCAGAAGTCCGGGACGCCCTTGGCGCGCGCCAGAAGATGCCATTTGGCCGCCTCGATCAGGTCGAGCTTCACGCCGATGCCGACGGCATAGAGCCGGGCGAGGCGGTTCTGGGCGATCGGATTGCCCTTCCAGGCCGCGCGCCGGAAATACTGGGCGGCGCCGGGCAAGTCCTTGGCCACCCCGCGGCCGTTGGCGAGCAGGATGCCGTATTCGAGCTCGGCATCGGTCATGCCGGCGCGGGCGGCGTCGCCGATCCAGCGGGCGGCCTCGAAGGCGTCGGGAGGCACGCCCTCGCCGCTCTTCAGCAGGATGCCGTAGCCATACTGCGCCTCGACATTGCCGGCACGCGCCGCGCGCGCGAGCAGGGCCGCTGCCTTGACGGGATCGCGCGGCACCACCTCGTCGTCGAGATACATCAGCGCGAGATTGTAGAGGGCGCCGGGATGCTCGCGCGCCGCCGCCGCCTCGAACAGCCCCATGGCGCGCTTCTTGTCCTTCGGGACGCCGTTGCCGGTGACGGTCAGCAGGCCGAGGGCGGCGATCGCCTCCCGGTCGCCGCGGTCTGCGGCCAGGCGATACCAGCTCGCGGCGCGGAAATTGTCGCGCGCCACCCCGAGGCCCTGTTCGTAGAGGTGGCCGAGCATGGTCATGGCCACGGCATCGCCGGCACCGGCCTGCCGGGTGGCGATGGCGAAACATTCCAGGTAGAGGCCGCGCTGGTAAGCCGCATACAGCATGTCGGGCGCCGACGGCGCGGCAACCGGCTGCCCCGTCTGCGCCGGGCGCGGCAGCGGCACGACGCCGTTTTCGGAATCGCGGATCAGCGGCGCGATCGCATCCGGTCGGCTGCCCTTCTGGGCGGCGTTGCCGGCCGCGAGGGCGGACCCGGCAGCCGTCGCCGACGCCAGGGCGGCGATGAGGACGGCGAGGGGCCCGGGCCGGTTCACGCGACCGTCTCCGGGGCGGATTCGGCGATCCGTCGGGCGGCCTCGGCAAGGGCGGCTGCGGGGCCGCGCGGGTCCGACCAGACCGCGTCGCGCAATGCGACGAAGTCGACCCCGGTGGCCGCCAGGACATCGACCGAGGCCAGGTCCGATCCGGCCAGCGCGACGCAGGGCACCTGGAACACCGGCGCCCACCATTCGGCCAGTTCGAGCGTCTTGGGATGCACGTCCGGGGTTTCGGGCGCCTCGATCATGCCGAACAGCACGTAGTCGGCATTCGCCTCGGCGGCCTCCATGGCGTCGTGCCGGGTCTTCAGATTGCCGGCACCGACGATCCGCTGCGGCTGGAAGGCGGCGACGGCCGTCTTCAGATCGGCGACGCCGCTCGCCACATGGATGCCGTCCGCCTTGGCCCGGCCGGCCGCGCGGCTGTCGCCGGCGACCAGCACCGCCGCACCGTGGCGCTGGCCGATCGGCGTCAGCACCTCGGCGATGCGCTGCAGCACCATCTCGCTCACCCCCTCCGGCGCGATCAGGAGCGAGGCGACCGGAACGGCGGCCAGCGCCGCGTCGAGTTCGGCCGGGAACACGGCAAGATCGATCGCGCGCGGCGTGATCAGATAGAGGCTCGACAAGACGCTACTCCGGAGGGCGCCGGCAGGAACCGGCCGCGAAGGCATTCGACGCCAGCCCGTGCCGGCATCATGGCCGGCCGGGTCTGGCGCCGAATTCGGGCGGGCTCGTGACGGCGGCGGTCCCGCCGGTCACGCGCCGCATCATTTACGCAGAATTTCGACGCCGGGCAGCGGTTTGCCTTCCAGCCACTCCAGGAAGGCGCCGCCGGCGGTGGACACATACGAGAAGGCTTCGGCCACGCCGGCATGGTTCAGGGCCGCGGCCGTGTCGCCGCCGCCCGCCACGGTGAGCAGGCCGGCAGACCGAGTCCGCTCCGCCGCATGGCGCGCCGCCGCGACCGTCGCCCGGTCGAAGGGCTCGATCTCGAAGGCGCCGAGCGGGCCGTTCCAGACCAGCGTGCGGGCGCCGTCGATGCGGGCCGCGATGGCGGCGACCGATTTCGGCCCGACATCGAGGATCATCGCGTCCGCCGGCACGGCGCCGACCGGCACGACCTCGTTGTCCGCGCCGGCCTTGAATTCGCGCGCCACGACGGCGTCGACCGGCAGCACGATGTCGCAGCGCGCGGCCTTGGCCTTGTCGAGGATGCGGCGTGCCGTCTCGGCGAGATCGTGCTCGCACAGCGACTTGCCGACGGCGATGCCCTGCGCGGCCAGGAAGGTGTTGGCCATGCCGCCGCCGATCACCAGGATGTCGACCTTGCCGACCAGATTCTCCAGGAGATCGATCTTGGAGGACACCTTGGCGCCGCCGACCACGGCCAGAACGGGACGTTCCGGGCTGCCCAGGGCCTTCTCCAGCGCCTCGATCTCACCCTGCATGCAGCGGCCCGCATAGGCCGGCAGCCGGTGCGCCAGACCCTCGGTCGAGGCATGGGCGCGATGCGCGGTGGCGAAGGCGTCGTTGACGTAGACATCGCCGAGCGCCGCCAGCGCCTCGACGAAGGCCGGATCGTTCTTCTCCTCGCCCTTGTGGAAGCGGGTGTTCTCCAGGAGCAGGATGTCGCCGTCCTTCAGCGCCGCGACCGCGTCCGCCGCGACCGGGCCGATGCAGTCGGCCGCGAAGGCGACCGGGCGGCCGACCCGCTCGGCGAGCGGCGCGACGATCTGGGCGAGCGAGAACTTCGCCTCCGGCCCGTCCTTCGGCCGTCCGAAATGGGCGAGCAGCACCACCCGCCCGCCCTTGTCGGCGATCTCGCGGATGGTCGGCACGACGGCGCGGATGCGCGTGTCGTCGGAGACGGCGCCGCCCTCCATGGGCACGTTGAGGTCGACGCGGACGAGAACGCACCTGGCCGAAAGCGAAGCGTCGTCGAGGGTCTTGAAGGCGTTCATGACTTGGCGAACCTGAGGCTGGTGAAAACGACCGCCGCCGCTTGCGCGGTCCCATCGGCCGCTCTCGCGGGAGCCGCGGCCTTCAAGCCTGCGCGCCGCTCGCTGGCCGCGCGCAGGCTTCGAGGTTCGGTACTGCTCAGATCAGCTTGCCCATCGCCACCGCGGTGTCGGACATGCGGTTCGAGAAGCCCCACTCGTTGTCGTACCAGGACATGACGCGCACCAGGGTGCCGTCCATGACCTTGGTCTGGTCCATGTGGAAGATGGACGAATGCGGGTCGTGGTTGAAGTCGATCGAGACGTTCGGGGCGTCGGTATAGCCCAGGACGCCCTTGAGCTTGCCGTCGGCGGCGGCGCGCACGGCTGCGTTGACCTCGGCGACCGTGACCGGGCGCTTGGCGACGAACTTGAGGTCGATGACCGACACGTTCGGGGTCGGCACGCGGACCGAGACGCCGTCGAGCTTGCCCTTCAGTTCCGGCAGCACCAGTCCGACCGCCTTGGCGGCGCCCGTCGAGGTCGGGATCATCGACATGGCGGCGGCGCGGGCCCGGTACAGGTCCTTGTGCATCGTGTCGAGGGTCGGCTGATCGCCGGTATAGGAGTGGATGGTCGTCATGAAGCCGTGCTCGATGCCGACCGCCTCGTTCAGCACCCAGGCGACCGGGGCGAGGCAGTTGGTCGTGCAGGAGGCATTCGAGACGACGACATGGTCGGCGGTCAGCTTGTCGTGATTGACGCCATAGACCACGGTCAGGTCGGCGCCGTCGGCCGGGGCCGAAACCAGCACGCGCTTGGCGCCGGCCGTCAGATGCGCCGAAGCCTTGTCCTTCGAGGTGAAGATGCCGGTGCATTCGAGCGCGATGTCGACGCCGAGATCCTTGTGCGGCAGGGTCGAGGGATCCTTGACCGCCGTCACCTTGATCGGGCCGCGGCCGACATCGATGATATCGCCGGAGACTTTCACTTCACCGGCGAACCGGCCATGCACGGAATCGTACCGGAAAAGATGAGCATTGGTCTCCACCGGGCCGAGATCGTTGACAGCAACGACCTCGATATCGGTGCGGCCGGATTCGACGATGGCGCGGAGAACGTTGCGACCGATGCGTCCGAACCCGTTGATGGCAACGCGAACTGCCATTTCTTTCTCTCCTGCTGCAAATTTCGGCCCGGTAACTGCCTGGGCGGCGAGGCTGCGGCACTGATAACAGGGGAAGGCCGCCTGTCAATGCGCATATCTCGATGGATGCCATCAGCAATCGTGAAGTAACCAGGGCGCGGCGCCGAACGGTGCGAACCGATCGGGCATTCTCGCGATTGACCCCGCGTTTCCATGACTAATAGAGTCACGCATGCGTCGGGCGGCGAGTCGAGCAGGATCGCCGGCGGACCCGCCGCACCGGAGCGGGGGCGCCACCGGACGGGTAGAGTGTCGTGGGACGTGATGACGTGATGGTCGAAGCCTCGCTCGTCGACGCGGCTTTGAAGCGGTTGGACATGTCGCTCGGCGCGCTCGAAGCGGCCGTCGAACGACGTCTCGAACATGAGCGTTCCGTGCTAGGCCTGGAGGACGAACTGTCCCGCACCGGCGAGGATCGGTCGCGCCTTGCCCAGGATCTGGACCAGGAACGGGCGCGCTCGGGGCGGCTCGAGGAGACCAACCGGGAGGTTTCGCGACGGCTGGTCGCCGCCATGGAGACGATCCGGTCCGTGCTCGAGGCCAATGGCGGATGAACCGAACCCTTCGGAACGAGGCCTGCAGGAACGGTCCGGCCGGCACCGGTTCGCCGGACCGCGACCGTAGCCGGTACGGAGCCGGCACGGCAGGGGGTGGCTTCGCCGCGGGCATCGATAGTCCGAGCGGGAACAAAATGGTCGGTGTGGCATGGCGCAGGTGAATGTCACGATCAGCGGCCGGGTCTACCGGATGGCCTGCGAGGACGGCCAGGAGGACCATCTGCAGGGCCTCGCGCACCGCCTCGACCAGACCATCTCGCACCTTCGCCAGACCTTCGGCGAGATCGGCGACCATCGGCTGACCGTGATGGCGGCGATCATGGCCATCGACGAACTGACCGAGACCCGGCGCAAGGCGCAGGCGCTCGAAGGCGAGAATCGCGCCCTGAAGGATGCCGGGGCGATCACCCGGGATCACCGCCACCGCATAGAAGGCGCGGTCGCGGAGCGCATCGACGGCGCGGCCCGGCGCATCGAGCAACTGGCCGCGGCACTGACGGCCACCAAGCCGGTCAATTGATCGGCGCCCAGGCGGCAAACCATCGATCGCCTCTGGCTTCGGCCGCCCGGCTCCCCTATATTCGCTGTCGACGAGGCTGCACGGTGCGACAGGATACTGAATCCCCGGGGCCTTAACGATCTTAACGGGAGCTGTCCCCGGTTGAACCCCTGGGTTCTTCCACACGGCGCCCACCTACTCTGTAGGTTCCCGGGATCGTTACATCCATCGGCTGCGGTGGCTTCGTCACTTCCCTTTCGCGTGCCGTCCGCGCCATTCGCCGCCGATGCGAAGCCGGGCCGCCTTCCCGCCGCCGCATTCGAGCCTGCCCGCCCTGTGACCACTTCGTCGAGGCCGCTCGCGGCGCCGTCCGATCCTGATGCCACCATGTCCGATGCCGCGCCGGCGTCGAAGGCCGACCTGCGCGCCGCCGCGCTCGCCCGCCGCGCCGCGGTCCCGGCCGAAGCGCGGGCCGCGGCCGCGGATCGGGTCGCCGCCCTCGTCGAGACGCTGGATCTGCCCGCCGGAGCGCTGGTGTCCGGCTTCCTGCCGATCCGTGGCGAGATCGACGCACAGCCGGCCATGGCGCGGCTGGCCGCGCGCGGGCATCGGCTCTGCCTGCCGGTCATCCTGGACGACCGGACCACCATGATCTTCCGCGCCTGGACGCCGGGCGACCCGCTCGAGCCGGCGCGCTTCGGCCTGTCCGTGCCGCCGGAGACCGCGCCGGTGGTCGATCCGGCCGTGATGCTGGTGCCGCTCGCCGCCTTCGACCGGCGCGGCTTCCGGATCGGCTACGGCAAGGGCCACTACGATCGCGCCATCGCCCGCATCGCCGCGGCCGGGCCGCTCCTGGAGATCGGCATCGCCTTCGCCTGCCAGGAGATCGAGCGGGTTCCCGACGAGCCCCACGACCGGCCGATGCGTGTCGTCCTGACCGAGGCCGGCCGGATCGATTGCGGAGCGGATCGATGAGGTTGATGTTTCTCGGCGACATCGTCGGCCGCTCGGGCCGCCAGGCGGTGATCCAGCGCCTGCCGGGCCTGGTCGAACGCTACCGGCTCGATTTCGTGGTCATCAACGGCGAGAATTCGGCCGGCGGCTTCGGCATCACCGAGGAGATCTGCCAGGACGTGCTCGATGCCGGCGCCGACGTGGTGACGCTCGGCAACCATTCCTGGGACCAGCGCGAGGCGCTGGTGTTCATCGAGCGGCAGCCGCGCCTGCTGCGCCCGGTCAACTATCCGGCTGGCACGCCGGGTCGCGGCGCCAATCTGTTCGTCGCCCGCAACGGCGCCCGCGTCCTGGTGATGAACGTCATGGGGCGCATCTACATGGATGCGCTCGACGATCCCTTCGCGGCGGTGGCCCGGCAGCTCGACGCCTGTCCGCTCGGCGAGCAGTGCGACGCCACCGTGATCGACATGCACGCCGAAGCCACAAGCGAGAAGCAGGCGCTCGGCCATTTCGTGGATGGCCGGGCGAGTCTCGTGGTCGGCACCCACACCCATGTCCCGACCGCCGACCACATGATCCTGCCCGGCGGCACCGCCTACATGTCGGATGCCGGCATGTGTGGCGACTACGACAGCGTGCTCGGCATGGACAAGGAGGAGCCCGTCCAGCGCTTCACCTCCAAGATCCCGCGCTCCCGTTTCGAACCCGCCAACGGCGAAGCCACGCTGTCCGGCCTCTGCGTCGAGATCGACGACATGACCGGCCTCGCCACCGACGTGGCCCCCCTCCGCCTCGGCGGCAAGCTGGCGCCGGCCGCGCCGGGGTTCTGGTGACGGCGAGGCCGTGGGGAATGGGCGGTCGGTGAGGGTGGTGCCTCCCGAAGGGCCGCATTCCCGGCCGCAGCGCAACGGAGAGCCGGGACCCACTCTGCTCACAACGCATTGATAGGGATTGGGTTTTCTGTGAGCGTAGCGGCAAGTTGCGCTGCGAGTAGGCCCCGGATCGGCGGCCCTGCGGGCCTTGTCCGGGGTTGCGGTTGTGGGATCGAAGGGTAACCCCGGATCTGGGGATGGATACGCCATCTCTCGACGTATTCCCGGCCGGAGCGCAGCGGAGAGCCGGGACCCACTCTGCTCGCAATGCATTGATAGATAACAAGTATTCTGTGAGCATAGCGGCAAGTTGCGATGCGAGTAGGCCCCGGATCGGCGGCCCTGCGGGCCTTGTCCGGGGATGCGGTTGTGAGAATGCGGAAGGGGTCACGACGAAAGGCGCCCGCGCGCGACTGCGAACTACCCGCTGCCCTTGTCCCCACTACCCACTACCCACTACCTACTACCCACTGCTCATTCCCCTCTCCCCAATCACCCTCCGATCCGCCGCTTGCCCCACCACGGCGCTCGGACTTTGGCGTCGCCCTCGGTCCACCAGAAACCGTCGAAGCGCTGCAGGTCTTCGGTGAAGGTGATGGCCAGCGAGCCCTGACCGAAGCGGTCTGTCCAGCGGCAGACAAGTGTGTTGCGCGCCGGGGTGCCGCAGGTGTCGAGACGGCCCTCGATGGTCTCGGCACCGGCTCGGAAGCGGTAGAGGCCGGTCAGGCCTTTCGGTCCGGCGGCGAATTCGGTCGTGCCGGCGACGAAGCTCTTGCCGGAAAAGAGTTCGCCTTCATAGGCATCGGGGACGAAGCGGGTCCATTCGATCTCTTCGGCCGAGATCGCCGACGGGCCGAAGAGGCAGCCGAGCATCAGGCCGATGAGAGGGCGGACAGGGTGCGACGGCATGGTTCGGCCGGCTCCTTCGCGGCTGCGGGAGGCACAGCATAGCGGCCCGTCTGGATTCTTGCAGCGGCGCGGCCTATAAGCCCAACCGCTTTCGATCGATCGCGGCGAGGCGGCGACCCGGACGTCCGGTCCGGGCGGAACGCCCCCGAATAGCGAAGTCACCTCAGCGAGGCGCGCATGGCCGGACATTCACAGTTCAAGAATATCATGCACCGGAAGGGCAAGCAGGACGCCGTCCGGTCGAAGCTCTTCTCGAAGCTCGCGCGCGAAATCACGGTCGCCGCCAAGGATGGCGTGCCGGACCCGACCATGAATTCCAAGCTCCGCCTCGCCATTCTGAATGCGCGCGCGGAGAACATGCCGAAGGACAATATCGAGCGCGCCATCAAGAAGGCGGCCGGCGCGGACGGCGCCAACTACGAGACGGTGCGCTACGAAGGCTACGGCCCGGCCGGCGTCGCCGTGATCGTCGAGACGCTGACCGACAACCGCAACCGCACCGGCGGCGCGGTCCGGGCGGCCTTCACCAAGCATGGCGGCGCGCTCGGCGAGACCGGTTCGGTCTCCTTCTCGTTCGATCATGTCGGCGAGATCGTCTATCCGGCCTCGGCGGGCACCGCCGACGGCATCCTGGACGCCGCCATCGAGGCCGGCGCCGACGATGTCGTGTCGGATGAAGAGACGCACGTCATCCTGTGCGGCTTCGAGGCGATCGGCGAGGTTTCCAAGACTCTGGAAGCCACGCTCGGCGCCGCCAAGTCGATCAAGGCGATCTGGAAGCCGCAGAATACGGTGCCGGTCGACGAAGAGAAGGCGCAGACGCTGATGAAGCTCGTCGACCAGCTCGAGGACGACGACGACGTGCAGAATGTCTACACCAATTTCGAAGTCTCCGACGAGATCATGGCCAAGCTCACCGCGGCTTGACGGGAGATCTGGAACGGTTCCGGCCGGCAATGCCGGCCGGGGCATGAACGGCACGGGACCACCGCGGCGGTCCGGCTCAAGGTTGCCGCGAACGGTCCGGGCGGCTCGGTTTCAAGCCGACGGAATGCGGTCGGACACGGTCCGGTCCTGGACGAAGCGCACGCTGCCGTCCAGAGCGCCGAGCCGCTTCCAGAAGCGGAAGCGGCCGAAACCTTCGTAGATGCGGAACGGCGGCACGCCGGCCGTCATGGTCATGGCGCCGGCCTTTTCGATGATCGCGCGCCCGAAATCCGGGATGGCGAGCAGTGCGACCAGCACGATCGCCGGCGCGACGAAGCGCCACGGATGGATGCGCTGCACGATCGAGTCGGGCAGGAACGGCTCGATGATGCCGTAGCCGTCGAAGCCCGGCACCGGCAGCAGATTGAACATGACCGAGGTCGCCTGCAGGAAGGCCAGCATGGCCAGCGCCGCCCAGAAGCGCGTGCCGCCGCCCCAGAGATCCAGCCCGAGCATGAAGGGCAGGGCGAGGACGACCAGCAGCGCCAGATTCATCAGCGGCCCGGCCGCGGCCGTGAAGGACAGCCACCACGCCGAACGGATGAAGCGGGTCTCGATATAGACCGCCGCGCCGGGCAGGCCGATGCCGCCGAGCGCGAGCACGACGACCGGCAACAGGATGCTGTTGACCGGATCGACATATTGGACCGGATCGAGATTGAGATAGCCCTTGTGGGCGACCGACCGGTCGCCGCCGTACCAGGCCGCAACGGCATGGCCGAATTCGTGCAGACAGACGCTCGCCACCCAGCCGGCCAGCACGAAGGTGAAGACGGCGAGATCGGATTGGATCAGGTCGAAGAAGCAGACCGTTGCCGAGACGCCGAGCACGACCAGGATGGTGATGAAATTCGGACTGATCCAGCCCATGCCGCCTCCGGACGCGGTGTCTGAACGCGTCAGCCTGTAGCAGCCCCGTTGCGGGATTGCCACCGCGCTCACGCTCAAGTCGTCAGCGCAGCCACGGATCGAGTGCCGGCAGGCTGCTGATCGCCGCCGCCGCCGCGACGAAGAGTGCGATCGGCCGATAGATGCCCTGGCCGCCACGCTGGAAGCCGGAGGTTCCGGCGAGCACGCCCGCCGTATAGGCGACGATCAGCGGCAGCGCGCTCAGGATCAGGCCCCCGGTGATGATGCCCTTGACGAAGAAGGCCGGGCCGATGGTGACGGTGGTCAGGCCGAAATAGGCGTTCAGGTTGCGCTTGACGGTCCCGGCATCGTCCGGCCCGCCGAGCCAGAACATGGCGATGAACGGGCCGCCGATGCCGATCAGCCCCGTGGTCAGCCCCGACAGCAGGCCGACCGAGCCGGTCATGCCCATGCCGGGGCGGCCGTGATAGCGCCAGCCGGACGCCATCGCGGCGACCGAGAGCAGGATGAAGACCGAGGTCGCCCAGCGCAGCGCGGTCGGGTCGAGCCCGGTCAGCAGCATCATGCCGACCGGCAGCCCGAGCAGGCATCCGAGCAGCAGCGGGCCGATATCGCGCCAGTTGCAGCCGCGCGTCGAGCCGGCCGCATAGTGCAGCGTGATCGGCACGTCGATGGTCCAGATCAGCCCGACCGCCGCCGCCGGGCCGACCACCGTGGCGGCCACCGGCACGAACACCATGCCGGCGCCGAAGCCGGCGAAGCCGCGCACCAGCCCGGCCAGGACCGCGATGGCGAGAAGAAGCGCGGCATCGTGACCGTCGGCGACGCGCAGCCAGGAGATGAGGATGTCGGACATGAAACGATCGGCTTGATCCGGCCCGAAGCAGGCCGGCGACGGACCCTAGCCCGCGGCCCGATGGCACGCCACCGTCTTGCCTGCATGATGGCCGACCGGAGGACGCACGGCACGGTCCGCGGCCGGGTCGGACCGCCAGCCAGCCTCTGGCGGCCGGTCGGCGGTCCGGCTACCACTCTCGGTCATGGCAGAGATCATCCGAATCATCGGCATCGACCCCGGCTTGCAGCGCACCGGCTGGGGCATCATCGACATGGCCGGCAACCGGCTGTCCTTCGTCGCCGCCGGCGTGATCCGGTCGAGCGCCGACGAGGGTCTCGCCGATCGGCTGGTCGAACTGCATGACGGGCTGGTCGCGGTGATCGGCAGCCACGCGCCCGACGAGGCGGCGGTGGAGCAGACCTTCGTCAACGTCAACCCGACATCGACGCTGAAGCTCGGCCAGGCGCGCGGCATCGCCATGCTGGTGCCCGCCAAGGCCGGCCTGCGCGTCGCCGAATATGCGCCGAATGCGATCAAGAAGGCGATCGTCGGCGCCGGCCATGCGGAGAAGCGGCAGATCCACCACATGGTCCGCATCCTGCTGCCCAAGGCCGTCTTCGAGGGCGACGATCCGGCCGACGCTCTGGCCATCGCCATCTGCCATGCCCACCACCGGCCGTCCCTGCAGACGGCCCTGCGCCTCGCCGGGAGGGCGTCATGATCGGCCGGCTCAAGGGCGTCGTCGACGGCATCGGCGAGGACACGGTGATCCTCGACGTGCACGGCGTCGGCTATGTCTGCCATTGCTCCGCGCGCACGCTGCAGACCCTGCCGCCGGTCGGCGAGGCCGCGGTATTGACCATCGAGACCTATGTCCGCGAGGACATGATCCGCCTGTTCGGCTTCGTCTCCGAGGAGGAGCGCGACTGGTTCCGCCTGCTCGGCACGGTGCAGGGCGTCGGCGTCAAGGTCGCGCTCGCCATCCTGTCGGTCCTGAAGCCGGTCGAACTGGCCACCGCCATCGCGCTCAAGGATGCGGCGGCCCTGGCGCGGGCCAACGGCGTCGGCAAGAAGCTCGCCGAGCGCATCTGCCAGGAGCTGAAGGACAAGGCACCGGCCTTCGGGGCGACCGATCCCGGCATGCCGCATCCGGCCGGTCCGGACGCATCCGCCCGGACCGCGCCGAAGCCGATGGCCGATGCGGTCTCGGCGCTGGTCAATCTCGGCTATCCGAGCCTGCAGGCGACGGCCGCGGTGGCGGCGGCATCGCGCAATCTCGGCGAGACGGCGACGACCGAACAGCTGATCCGCGTCGGCCTGCGCGAACTGGCGAAATAGCGGCGCCGCGGCACGGGTGCCGTCACGATCCGGCCGCCTTTTCGTCGGCTGATGGTTCCAGGGCGCGCGGGACAACCCGTCGGGGGCAGCATGGACGAACCGAACAGGGATGCGCGCGGCCGTTTCGCGCGGCTGACGACCGGCCTCGTCTACATGGCCGTCGGCCCTCTGGTCGGCGCCTGCTGGTTCCTGGCGCTCGCCATGCTGCTCGACCCGACGATCCTTCGGATGATCACGACGTCCTTCAGCGGCGAGATCGCGGTCCTGATGCTGGTGGCGAGCTATCTCTATGGCGCGGCCCCGGCCTTCGCGGCCGGTGCCCTGCTGTGGCGGCCGACCCGGGAGCCGGGCTTTCTGGAATGCCTCTGGATCGGCGCCGTCTCGTCCATGCTCTGGGCCGGCTCGCTCGGCCTGTTCGGGTTCGGCACCCTGCTTGGGCTGACCGCCAGCCCGTCGGCGATCCCGGTCTTCCTGATGGTCGGTTCCTGCGGCGCGGTCTCGGCCGTCGTCACCGCGGCGATCCTGCGCCGTTGGCGGGCCAGCCGCGCGGCGGTCCCGGTCGCGGGCGGCCACACGGGCGTCTGAGGGAGCGGGGCGGGACCGGCATGCGCAAACTCTCCGAAATTCTCGGCGTCACCGTCCTCTTCGCGCTGGCCGGTCCGGGGATCGGTGCGATCCTGGCCCTGGCGACTGTTGTCGGGCTCTGGCTCGTCCGGGGCGCTCCCGCAGCTGATTTCGAAACGGTCGCTGCCGTGCCGGTGATCGTCGTGATGACCGCCTATCGGATCTGGCTGGTCCCGGCCATGGCGACGGGCCTCGTCGTCGGCATCGCCCGCGCCGCCGGGGCAGGGCGCCGCCCTGTGCGGATCGCCGCCGCCGGGCTCGGCGCCGTGATCGGGGCCGGCACGTCGCCCGCCCTGTTCGGCATCGGCCAGCCGCTTCTGGTGGTTCCGTTCGCGATCGGCGGCGGCCTGGCCGGATGGCTGGCCGGGCGGATCGTGGCGCCGCGTGCACCGTCTTCGGCCGAAGCGGCTGCCGCACGCCGCAACGCCGCCATCGAGGCGTTGCGTTATCTCGACCATGACCGGACCGCGATCGCCGCGGCCGTCGATGCGGCCATCGGAGAGGCGGGTCCGGAGGCGACCCAGGACGATCTCGTCCGGCGCGCCGCCGAGCGTCTTGCGGCCGCTCAGCCGGCGAGCACGTCCTCGTAGACCGCGGCGAGCGGCATGCGGAAATCGAGCGCGGCGAGCGCGAACTCCGCGGCCGGGTCGTCGACGACCGTCGTGGTCCACTCGGTGCCCTGGCGCGTCTTGATCTCGACCAGGACGCGGTCGCGATGGACCAGGACGTAATGCTGCAGGCTCGGGATCTGGCGGTAGCCGTCCCACTTGTCGTAGCGGTCGCGCGGTTCGGTCCCGGGGGAGAGGACTTCGATCACCACCATGGGGTCGGGAACGGAGGCCGAGGCTGGTTCCATCGGGCCGCAGCGGACCATCACGTCCGGCAGGACGGCGAAATCCAGTTCGCGCCGCTTCAGGAAGAAGGTCTCCTGGAACACCCGGCAGGGGCGACCGGTCGCCTTGATGTGACTGCGCAGGGCGACCATCAGGTTCTGCGCGATGATGTGATGCTCCCAGCGCGCGCCGACCATGCCGCGGATGACCCGGCCGCCGATCAGCTCCCAGCGCTCGTTGTCCGGCTTGTCGAGCAGCAGCTCCTCGAAGTCGTCGAAGCTCATGGTCTCGTATTTGGGGATCGCGCTCGCCATCGCCCAGGCTCCGGTTCAGGTCCGTACCCGATGATACGCGATGGAATGGCGGCGGCCAAACGGTAGAGTGGCGCCAGACACGATTCGTTCCGCCGCGCGAGCCTTCGCGCAGCCGATGCCCGGAACCCGCCAGGACGCCCGATCCGATGACCACGCCCAAACGCCTCGTCTCCGGGGAGAAGCGCGAAGAGGACGTCGATGCCTCGCTGCGCCCGCAGACGCTCGGCGATTTCGTCGGCCAGGCGCAGGCGCGCGAGAACATGAAGGTGTTCATCGAGGCCGCCAAGGCGCGGCGCGAGGCGCTCGACCATGTCCTCTTCGTCGGCCCGCCCGGCCTCGGCAAGACGACGCTGGCGCAGATCGTCTCGCGCGAGCTGGGCGTCAATTTCCGCGCGACGTCCGGGCCGGTGATCGCCAAGGCCGGCGACCTGGCCGCGCTCCTGACCAATCTCGAAGAGCGCGACGTGCTGTTCATCGACGAGATCCACCGGCTCAACCCGGCGGTCGAGGAAATCCTCTATCCGGCCATGGAGGACTACCAGCTCGACCTGATCATCGGCGAAGGCCCGGCGGCGCGCTCGGTCCGGATCGATCTCGCCCGCTTCACGCTGGTCGGGGCGACTACCCGGCTGGGTCTCCTGACCACGCCGCTGCGCGACCGCTTCGGTATCCCGATCCGGCTCAATTTCTACACCGTCGACGAGTTGGAACTGATCGTCACCCGCGGCGCCCGGCTGATGGGCATCGGCATTACCCCGGAGGGCGCCAACGAGGTCGCCCGGCGCTCGCGCGGCACGCCGCGCATCGCCGGCCGGCTGCTGCGCCGGGTGCGCGACTTCACGGTCGTCGGCGGCAAGGACCGCATCGACCGCCAGTCCGCCGACAGCGCGCTGCGCCGGCTGGAGGTCGACGAGGCCGGGCTCGACCAGCTCGACCGGCGCTATCTGACCGTGATCGCGGTCTCCTTCTCGGGCGGGCCGGTCGGCATCGAGACCATTGCGGCGGCCCTGTCGGAACCGCGCGACGCGATCGAGGAGATCGTCGAGCCCTATCTGATCCAGCAGGGCTTCGTCATGCGCACGCCGCGCGGCCGCGTGCTGACCGCCGCCGCCTTCCGGCATATGGGACTGCCCGTGCCGTCGAGCCGGCCGGACCAGATGCCGCTCTTCACGGCGGGCGACGACGAATGAGCGCCGGACACCCCGATCACGCGCTCGCCGGGCGCATCGAGCAGGGCATCCACCGGCTCGACCTGCGCATCTACTGGGAGGATACCGACGCCGGCGGGATCGTCTATCACGCCGGCTATGTCCGCTTCATGGAACGCGGCCGGACGGATTTCCTGCGCCTGGCCGGCATCCGCCAGTCTGAGCTCGCCGCCGGCCCGGACGGCATCCTGTTCGCGGTCCGGCACATGGAACTCGATTTCCTGAAGCCCGCCCGGCTCGACGACCTCTTGCAGGTGACGACCGCCGTCGAGGAGATCGCCGGCGCGCGCCTGGTCATGCGTCAGGCGGTCCACCGCGGCGGCGAAACGCTGGTCGCCGCGCGGGTGACGGTTGCGGCGATTTCGCCGGAGGGCCGGCCCCGGCGCATTCCGATGCCGATCCGGGCGGCACTCGGCAGCGGGACCGCCGCCGCGGCGGATTGAGCACCGCGCCGTCCGGGTCGTCACGCCCGTCCCATCCCCGGCTGTTCGTCTGCCGCATGGCCGCCACGCCTTGTTGCATTGCGGTAGCGTAATGGTTCCTTAACCTTGACAAGGTCTTGCTGGGATCCACGAAACTGGCCGGGTCGTCGTTTGGCCATATTCGGCAGGCAGGAAGGCGGACAGATCAGGATTGCAATGCCCAGGGGCGGGCACGATCCGGTTCTCCCGCACTCGAACGCCTCCCGACCATTCGCGCCGGGATCGCTCACCACCGGGTCGCCCTTCGGGCGGGCCCGGGGATGGTGGCGCACAGACCGAGGCGGGGCGACAGCCCGCTGCGGCGGCGGCAGAGGAGACGGAACGAGATGGATCCCGCAAACGTCACGCAGGTCGCGCTTACGGCGCCGAGTGCCGCGACGATGTCTCTCCTGACCCTGTTCATCAACGCCCATCTGGTCGTGAAGATCGTCATGATCGGGCTGATCTCGGCCTCGATCTGGTGCTGGGCGATCGTGATCGACAAGGTCATCCTCTACACCCGCACGCGCAAGCAGATGGATCATTTCGAACAGGTCTTCTGGTCCGGCCAGAGCCTGGAAGACCTGTACCGGACGCTCTCCAACCGGACCAATTTCGGCATGCCGGCCCTGTTCGTGGCGGCCATGCGCGAATGGAAGCGGAGCCACGAGGGCGGCCGCGCCGCGATCGGCTCCCTGGAGACGCGCATCGACAAGGTCATGGACGTGACCATCGCGCGCGAACTGGAGCGGCTGCAGTCGAAGCTTCTGGTGCTCGCGACGATCGGCTCGGCCTCGCCCTTCATCGGCCTGTTCGGCACGGTCTGGGGCATCATGACGGCCTTCCAGGGCATCGCGGCGTCCAAGAACACCTCGCTGGCGGTCGTCGCGCCGGGCATCGCGGAGGCGCTGTTCGCGACCGCGATCGGCCTCGTCGCGGCCATCCCGGCGGTCATCGCCTACAACAAGCTGTCCTCGGATTCGAGCGCGCTCGGCGCCCGGCTGGAGACCTTCGCGGACGAATTCTCGGCGATCCTGTCGCGGCAGATCGACGAGCGGCAGGCGGCCTGAGGGGGATCCGACATGGGCATGGCTGTCGGGGGTGGCGAGAGTTCGGGCGGGCGCCGGCGTCGGCGCAGCTCCAAGCACGCCATCATGAATGAGATCAACATGACGCCGTTCATCGACGTCATGCTGGTGCTGCTGATCATCTTCATGGTCGCCGCGCCGCTGATGACCACGGGCGTGCCGATCGACCTGCCCGAATCCAAGGCCAAGCCGCTCGAGGGGCTGACCCAGCCGATTACCATTTCGGTCGACGCCAAGGGCAAGCTGTTCCTGCAGGACAAGGAACTGAAGATCGAGGATCTGATCCCGACCCTGCAGGCGATGGCCAAGAACGGCGCCGACGAGCGCATCTATGTGCGCGGCGACAAGGCGGCCGATTATGGCGCGGTGATCCGCGTCATGGGGCGCCTGAACCAGGCCGGCTTCAAGAAGATCGGCCTCGTCTCCACCGAGGAGGTTGCGGCGCGGTGAAGCTCGGGCTGCCGGCATCGATCGCGCTGCATTCGGCGCTTCTGGCCTGGGCGATCCTGTCGCTTCCCGGCTCGAAGACCGATTCCGTCACGGTGGTCGATGCGCTTCCGGTCGAGTTCGTGCCGATTGCCGAGGCGACGCAACTGCGCCTCGGCCAGAAGACCGCCAAGCCCGCCCAGGAGATCGTCCCGAAGGAGACCGTCAAGGCGCTCAAGGACACGACCGGCGAGCGTGCCGGCACCAGCAAGGCCGAGGAACTGCCGCCTCCGCCGCCGCCGGAGAAGAAGCAGGTCGCCGCCGTCAGCAAGGACGACCAGAAGCCGACCCCGCCGCGCCCGCCCGAGCACAAGCCCGAGCCGCCGAAGCCCGAGCCGAAGCCGGAACCGAAGCCCGTCGCCAAACCCGAGCCGAAGCCTGACGAGCCCAAGCCGGAGAAGCCGCGCGAGGCCGAGAAGGCGCGCGACAACGGCGAAGGCAAGCCGCCCGAGGTCAAGGAGCCGCCGAAGGACCAGAAGGCGCTCGACAAGATCCTGGAGAAGGCCGAGAAGAAACCCGAGCCGAAGCCAGAGGCGAAGCCCGTCGCCAAGCCGGTCGCCAAGCCGGAGCCGACCCGCACGGCCAGCGTCGCGACGCCGACGACCGCCTCGGACTCCAAGTCCTCGTTCAATGCCCGCGACATCTCGCAGATTCTGAGCCGCACGCCGACCGGGACCGCGGCCTCGACCGCGCCGCGCACCGCCTCGCTCGGCAGCGTGACCGGTCAGAACAGTGCCATCAAGATGACCCAGACCGAGGTCGACGCCTTGATCGGGCAGATCAAGAAGTGCTGGAATCCGCCGATCGGCTCTGCCGAAGCCAATATTCGGGTGGTCATGCGCTTCTCGCTCAATCAGGATGGCACGGTTAACGGACGACCCTCGGTGGTCAGCGGTCCGGCCCATGCGCTGGGCCCCGGCCTCGGTCGCAGCGCCGAGCGTGCGATCCTGCAGTGCGGCCCGTACCGGCTGCCTGCCGAGAAATTCCAGACCTGGTCCGACATCGAAGCCACTTTCGATCCGAAGGACCTATGACCAGCACCGCTCAAGGCCGACGGCGTTTCGGGTCCGGCCGAGACGCGTGGCCAAGACGACGAGGAAGACCATGACGACCTTGTTCCGGCGCCTGGCCGGATTTTCGGGCCGCGATCGGGCCATCCGTGGGATGGTGGCGGCGCTTGCCGCTCTGACGACGGTCGTCCTGGCGACTGCCGCAGCGGTCGCGCCTGCCGCCGCCCAGTTGAAGATCACCATCACCCCCGGCCAGCCGTTCACGCCGATGCCGATCGCGGTGCCGGGCTTCTCGGGCGATCCCCAGCTTGGCGCCGAGGTCTCGCGCATCGTCGCGCAGGACCTGAAGACCTCCGGCTATTTCGCCCCGGTCGATCCCGCCGCCTATCTCGACAAGGTGGTCGGCGCCGGCGAGATGCCGAACTGGAACAACTGGCGCCCGCTCAACGTGCAGGCCCTGGTCGCCGGGACGGTCTCCGACCAGGGCGGCCAGATCGTCGCCCAGGTCCGGGTCTGGGACGTGGCGACCGGCCAGCAGCTGGTCGGCCAGCAGTTCGCCACCTCGCGCGACAATATCCGCCGCCTCGCCCATATCGTCGCCGACGCCGCCTATTCGCAGCTGACCGGCTTCAAGGGCATGTTCGACAGCCGCGTCGCCTTCGTCGACGAGACGGGCCCGAAGAATGCCCGCGTCAAGCGTCTGGCCATCATGGATTGGGACGGGCAGGGCGTGCGCTACCTGACCCGCGGCCAGGAACTGGTGCTGACGCCGCGCTTCTCGCCGACCTCGCAGCAGGTCGCCTACATGTCCTACGGCCAGGGCGACCCCAAGGTCTTCATCCTCAACGTCAATAACGGTGCGCGCCAGCTGGTCGGCGACTTCCCGTCGATGACCTTCTCGCCGCGCTTCTCGCCCGACGGCGGGCGGCTGCTCTTCTCCCTGCAGAAGGAGGGCGACGCCAACATCTACGTGATGGATCTGGCCAGCCGGCAGGTGCGCCCGATGACCCAGGGCGCGGCGATCGACACCTCGCCGTCCTACTCGCCGGACGGATCGCAGATCGTGTTCGAGTCCGATCGCGGCGGCTCGCAGCAGCTCTATGTGATGGGCGCCGACGGCGCCAATCCGCGCCGAATCAGCTTCGGATCGGGTCGCTATTCGACGCCGGTCTGGTCGCCCGACCCGGACAACAACTACATCGCCTTCACCAAGCAGGACGGCGGGTCGTTCAAGATCGGGGTGATGCGTCCGGACGGCTCGGGCGAGCGCATCCTCACCGAGGGCTACCACAACGAAGGGCCGACCTGGTCGCCGAACGGCCGCTACGTCATGTTCTTCCGCGAATCGGGCGGCCCTTCCGGCGGCCCCGGGCTCTGGCTCGCCGATGTGACCGGCAACGTGCTGACGCAGATTCGGACGCCGGCCTTCGCGTCGGATCCGGCCTGGTCGTCGCTGCTCAAGTGATGCCCTGATGCAACAGTAAAGCGCCGGCACCGGAGTGCCGCCGGCGCGACACCTTTCGACCACACTCGGGGTCGACACAGAAATCCAGCAATTCAGCCGGTCCTGAAGCGCAGTAAACGTTTCGTTCACCATGCTTCTGTACCGCACCTTAACCAAGCCGCATTAGGGATACTAAAGAGTATCCATTCGAAGGAGCAAGCCGACCATGTCTCTCGTGCTGCGTCATGGGCGCGTCGTGAAGTTCGCCGCCGCGCTCGCGGCCACCCTGGCGCTCGGCGCCTGCGCCAGCCAGACGCCCTCGGAGATGGGGGCCGGTGGCGGCCTCGGCGGCGCTGGCGCCGCCACTCCGGGCAGCCAGCAGGATTTCGTCGTCAATGTCGGCGATCGCGTGTTCTTCACGATGGATTCGTCCGATCTGACCCCGGAAGCCCGCGGCACGCTCGACCGGCAATCCGCCTGGCTCGCCCGCTATGCCCGCTACACCGTCACGGTCGAAGGCCATGCCGACGAGCGCGGCACCCGCGAATACAACATTGCGCTCGGCGCCCGCCGCGCCGCCGCAGCCCGCGACTACCTGATCTCGCGCGGCGTGCCGCCGACCCGTCTCAAGACCATCTCCTACGGCAAGGAACGCCCGGTCGCGGTCTGCGACGCGGACACCTGCTGGAACCAGAACCGCCGCGCCGTGACGGTGCTGAACGGCGCCGGTTCCTGACCGAATCCCGCTGCCCGACGGCAGCCTGATACGAAGACGCGAATCGGCGGCCGCGAGGCCGCCGATCTGTTTTGGTCGGTTGATTCGGTCTGCTGATTCGGTCGGGGCCTTCAGCGCGCCGGCACCAGCATCCGCCGGATCAGGCCGTCGCGGTCGACGATGGCATGCTTCAGCGCGCCGAGCACATGCAGGCCGACCAGCACCAGGATCGCCTTCGAGGCGATGGCATGGACGACCTCGAGGCCCTCGTGCAGCCAATCGATCTTGGGCATCGGGCTCGGGATCGAGGCGATGTCGAACAGGTTGATCGGCCGTCCGCCGGCCCAGATCGACAGCGGCCCGGTCACGATCAAGACCGCGATCAGGGCCAGCAACGCGGCCTGGACGAAGACCGCGACGCGGTCGAGCGCCGGGCTCTTCGAGGCGACATGCGGCACCGGGCTGGCGAGGCGCCAGAGGATGCGGGCGGCCAGGAAGGCGAAGCCGATCACGCCGAGCCCGACATGCAGGTTGCGGGCGGCGATGAAATCCGGCCCCTTCGGAATATCCTCGAGACGATTGCCGAGAATGAAAAGCGCGATCACCAGCGCGGCGCCGATCCAATGCAGGGCGATCGACAGGCTGCCGTAGCCGGCGGTGGAATCCTTGACGGACATGGGTCTGTTCCCCGTTTCGAAATGCGTCCGCACCTTGAGCCTTGCCGCATGGCAGCAGGGATACCGGCACGTTACGGAATGGTAATCTTTGCGGCCGCCGCCCTGTGGCCGCCCTGCAACCCTCCCGCTTCCGCTTCAAATCAGTCAAACTTTGGCCGAATGCCTCGCGCCATGGTATCCGCGAGTTTCCGGAGGTGGCCGCCCGCCGGGCGGCAGGCGACCTCCGTGGACCGGGGCTTCTCCTCAATGGCAGGTATCGTCGTACCCACAGCGCCCCCTCCCGGCTTGCCCGGGTTGGTCTCGCGCATCTTCGGCGCCGGCGGGCGCCTCCTCGTCGGCGCCGTCCTGGCGCTCGGGCTGGCCGGTCCGGCCGCCGCGCAGAACCTGTTCGGTCTGGGCGGTGACAATGGCGCCGACATGGCCCAGCGGCGCCAGGCCGAACTCAATCTGAAGATCCAGCAGCTCGAAGGCCAGATCCGCAATCTGAACGGCCAGCTCGAGCAGATGGGCTTCCAGGTCCGCCAGTTGCAGGACGGCATGACCCGCATGCAGAAGGACTTCGAGTACCGCCTGCAGGAGATCGAGAACGGACAGGGCGGTCAGCAGCCGCAGCGCCGGCCGCAGCCGGGCCAGAAGAAGACCGAACTGGCCCCGCCGGCCGGTGCCGTCTACGCCGACGACGGGGCGGTGCCGGCCCCGCCGGCTCCGATCGGCGCTGCTCCGGGGCGCGCCGCCCAAGCCGGCGGCTATCCGGCCGCGCAGGGCGGGGTCTATCCGGCAGCGCCGGTCTACGGCAATGCGCCGGCCGGCCCGGTGCCGCGGCCCGGCCCGGGGGCGCCGCCCGCGCCGCTCGGGCAAACGTCCTCCAGCGGCGATCCGATCGGCGGCGTGATCGGCGGACAGGGGCCGCTCGATCTCGGCGCCCGCAACGGTGCCGCGGGGGCCAATGGCGGCGTCATCTATGCGCCGGCCCCGCAGGCGGTCCTCCAGGACAGCGACGCCCCTCCGGGCGTCAATCTGGGGCCGCCGCCGCCCCAGCCGCGGACCGCCGCCGTCACCACCGTCAATCCGCGCCTGCGCGGCGCCGAGCCGGGCGGCATGGCCAGTCCGGCCGACGAATATGACGCCGCCTACGGTTACATCCTGAACGGCGAGTACGAACTGGCGGAAACCAGCTTCCGCACCTTCCTCGCCAACCACCCGACCGACAAGCGGTCCGGCAGCGCGCTCTATTGGCTCGGCGAGAGCCTGCTGGCGCGCAACATGTTCCGCGAAGCCGGCGACGCCTTCCTGAAGAGCTACACGCAGTATCCCGACGGCCGCAACGCGCCCGACAGCCTGCTCAAGCTCGGCATCGCGCTGCAGGGCTACGGCGAGCGCAAGGCCGCCTGCACCAGCTACGACGAACTCCTGACCAAATATCCCAAGGCCTCCAAGCCGATCCGCGACCGCGCCCAGGCCGAGAAGATCCGTGCCAAGTGCTGACGGTCCGCTCGGCCGGACCGAAGCGGATCGGCTGTTCGCCCCGCTTGCCGGTTTTCGCCGACTGGCCGTCGCCGTCTCGGGCGGTGCCGATTCGACCGCGCTGGCGCTCCTCCTTGCGGAGTGGAGTGCGCGCCGTCCTGGCGCCGAGCCGCCCGTCGTCCTGACCGTCGACCACGGCCTGCGCGCAGACTCCGGCATCGAAGCGCTCGCCGTCCTGCGTCTCGCCGACCGTCTCTCCCTTCCGGCCCGTTCGCTCGTCTGGCGCGGCGACAAGCCCGCCGCCAACCTGCAGGACGCCGCCCGCCGGGCGCGCTATCGCCTTCTTCTCGCCGCCGCCCTCCGGGCCGGCTGCGACGGCCTCGTCACCGCCCACACGCTCGACGACCAGGCCGAGACGCTGCTGCTCAATCTCGCTCGCGGCAGCGGGGTCCACGGTCTCGCCGCGATGCCCCCGATCCGCCGGCTCGGACCCGTCGCCCTGCTGAGACCCTTCCTGACCGTCCCGAAGCGGCGCCTGGTGGCGACGCTCGAAACGCGCGGGCTGGACTGGATCGAGGACCCGTCGAATCGGAGCGAGCGCTTCGCCCGCGTGCGGATGCGCAGCCTCCTGGCATCGGCCGGAGCCTTCGGCCTGTCGCCGGAGCGCCTCGCCCTGACCGCCGAACACATGGCGGCAGCCGCCGGCGCGCTCGATGCGGCGACCGCGGCCGTGCTGGCCGAGGCGCTGATCCATCCCGGCGGCTTCGCGCGGATCGCGCGGGCCGCGCTCGCATCGGCGCCGGACATCATCCGCCTGCGTGCGCTCGGCAGCCTCGTCCGTCACGCCGGGGGTGCCGGTCCCGGACCGCGCGCCGAGCGACTGCAGGCGCTCGGCGCGTCGATCGCCGCGGGCGGAGCGCTGACCCGGCGCACGCTCGGCGGGGCGCTGATCCGGCCGGACGGCGACGATCTCTGGTTCCTGCGCGAAACCGGCCGCTCCGATCGGAGCCCGATGCCGCTCGTGCCGACGGGCGCCGTCCTCTGGGACGGTCGTTTCGCGGTCGGGGCGCCCGACGGCGCAGCGCTTCCCCTGACCGTCGGCGATCTCGGCCGTGCGGACGCCAAACGGATCGTGGCCGCGCGGGGCCTCGACCTGCCGGCTTTCGCGCTGGACGCCGTCCCGGCGATCCGGCGCGGCGAAACCCTCGTCGGCGTGCCCGCCGTCGGGATGGCGGAGGCCGCGGACGTGGCGGTCGTCGCGCTGCCGGCGGGCCTTTCGGAGCTTGTCGCGGCCGCCCCGACCGATCCGGATTCGGCCGCCATTCTCGCCGCCGTCCTGGCCGATCCGGCAGGTTCCCGCCGCCGTTTGGACCCGTTTGAGGCCGCCGTGGAACCGAACGTAACGATTCCGTCATCGGATCGGACATCCGAAGTCCGGTCGACTTGGCTTTCGCCGGTCCACGACCTATTTTAGGTCTCGGAACGCGGGAGCCATGGGCAGTCGGCACAGGCCGGCTGCGATCCTGTGTTGCCCGTTTTTGTGGGAAATCCTGATGAACGCCAATTTCCGGAACTTCGCACTGTGGGTCGTGATCGGTCTCCTGCTGATCGCGTTGTTCCAGCTGTTCCAGGCTCCAGGCAAATCGGGCGACCAGACCGATATCGCCTTCTCGCAATTCCTCGACGAGGTCGAGAACGGGCGCGTCAAGGACGTGACCATCGTCGACCAGCAGATCTCCGGCAACCTGACCAGCGGCGGCCGCTTCCAGACCTACGCGCCGAAGGACTCGCAATATGTCGAGCTGCTCCGGCGCAAGGAGGTGATCATCAAGGCGCGGCCGGCGGGCGAGAATTTCAGCCTGCTCAACGTGCTGATGACCTGGTTCCCGATGCTGCTGATCGTCGCCGCCTGGCTGTTCATCATGCGCCAGATGCAGGGATCCGGCGGCAAGGCGATGGGCTTCGGCAAGTCCAAGGCCAAGCTTTTGACCGAGGCCCACGGTCGCGTCACCTTCGACGACGTGGCCGGCATCGACGAGGCCAAGGAGGATCTCCAAGAGATCGTCGAGTTCCTGCGCGACCCGCAAAAGTTCCAGCGCCTCGGCGGCCGCATCCCGCGCGGCGTGCTGCTGGTCGGCCCGCCCGGCACCGGCAAGACGCTGACCGCCCGCGCCGTCGCCGGCGAGGCCAACGTGCCCTTCTTCACCATCTCGGGCTCCGACTTCGTGGAAATGTTCGTCGGCGTCGGCGCCAGCCGCGTCCGCGACATGTTCGAGCAGGCCAAGAAGAACGCGCCCTGCATCATCTTCATCGACGAAATCGACGCGGTCGGCCGCCATCGCGGCGCCGGCCTCGGCGGCGGCAATGACGAGCGCGAGCAGACCCTCAACCAGTTGCTCGTCGAGATGGACGGCTTCGAGCCGAACGAGGGCATCATCATCATCGCGGCCACCAACCGGCCCGACGTGCTCGATCCCGCGCTGCTGCGTCCCGGCCGCTTCGACCGCCAGATCGTCGTCTCCAACCCGGACGTGATCGGGCGCGAGAAGATCCTGAAGGTGCATGTGCGCAAGGTGCCGCTCGCCCCGGATGTCGATCTGAAGGTGATCGCCCGCGGCACGCCCGGCTTCTCGGGCGCCGACCTGATGAACCTCGTCAACGAGGCGGCGCTTCTGGCGGCCCGGCGCTCCAAGCGCATCGTCACCATGGCCGAGTTCGAGGACGCCAAGGACAAGATCATGATGGGTGCGGAGCGCCGCTCCTCCGTCATGACGCAGGAGGAGAAGGAACTGACCGCCTATCACGAGGCCGGTCATGCCATCCTGGCGCTGAACGTGCCGTCCGCCGATCCCCTGCACAAGGCGACCATCATTCCGCGCGGCCGCGCCCTCGGCATGGTGATGCAGCTGCCTGAGGGCGATCGCTATTCGATGCGCTACAAGTTCATGACCTCGCGTCTGGCCATCATGATGGGCGGCCGCGTCGCCGAGGAGATCACCTTCGGCAAGGAGAACATCACCTCCGGCGCCCAGTCGGACATCGAGCAGGCGACCAAGCTGGCGCGGGCCATGGTGACCCGCTGGGGCTTCTCCGACGAGCTCGGCACGGTCGCCTATGGCGAGAACCAGGAAGAGGTGTTCCTCGGCTATTCGATGGGCCAGCGCCAGAACATTTCCGAGGCGACGTCGCAGACGATCGACCGCGAGGTCCGTCGCCTGATCGATCAGGCCTATACGGATGCACGGCGCATCCTGACCGAGAAGCACGACGCCTTCGTCGCGGTCGCCAAGGGCCTGCTCGAATACGAGACCCTGTCGGGCGACGAGATCAAGGAACTGATCAACGGCAACCCGCCGCACCGTGATTCCGGCGACAAGCAGTCCAGCCAGCGGTCCTCCGCCGTGCCCAGCGCCGGCGGCGCCAAGCGCGAGACCAAGGCCGGCGAGCCGGAAGGCGGCGTCGCCCCGCAGCCGAGCTGACGGGCGTCCGTCAGGCCCTCATGATCGCGCCCGCCTCCCCGGAGGCGGGCGTTTTCGTTTCGGCCACGTCAGTCGCAGGCGAAGCCGGCCGCCTTCAGTTCGGCGATGCCGGCGGCGCCCTTCTGGCGGCCGATCAGCACGCAAACCGAATAGCCGCCGGCCATGCGGCCGTTCTTCTCATAGATCCAGTCGACGATTTCCGAGCGCTTGACCTCGATCGTCTGGCCGGGCGTGAAGCCCTTCACGATCGCGGGCGTGTTGCCCAGCGACCCGGCCACCGTGTCGGCGCCTTTCAGCGTCAGCCCGTTGATCCAGACCCATTCGGTCACACCGCCTTGTCGCAAGGGGACCTTGACCGCGTGTCCGCCGGTGCCGGGGGCTGGCGGGATCGCCGTCTTGAGGAATTCGGACAGGCTCGCCTGCGCCTTGCCGGCGGCAACGGCGAGTTCCCGATCGTTTTGCGGCGCCTTGACGATGTTGTCGGCCTGGGCGGGTGTGCCGGTCAGGCATAGGCCGAGCGCCAGGACGGCGCCGGCGTGTCGAAGTGACATTCTGCATCCTCCGGTTCGGTCCGCCACTGTACCATCGGACTCGCGGTCGGGAAGGGATGCCGCAAATTTGGCGCGGGCCTTTTGAACCCTGTGTGAATGCGTGGCACCTTGCCGCCCTCGGTCTCGGCGACTCGGTGGGAACTGCTGCCCGTCGCCCGTCCGGCGACGGGTCTGGCCTGCCGGCCGGTTGATGGGGTATCGAAGCGGTCGACAACGCCGCGGCCCGGTCGAGGGCCACGTCGCCGACAGGGCGGGCCACGGCTAACGAAGAGCGACGCGATCATGACGAAAAAATACTTCGGCACCGACGGCATCCGGGGGACCGCCAACCGCTGGCCGATCACGCCGGAGGTCGCCATGAAGGTGGCGATGAGCGTCGGCATCGCGTTCCGGCGCGGCGGGCACCGCCATCGGGTCGTGATCGGCAAGGACACCCGGCTGTCCGGCTACATGATCGAGACCGCCATGGTGGCCGGCTTCACGGCCGTCGGCGTCGACGTGTTCATGACCGGGCCGATCCCGACGCCAGCGGTCGCCATGCTGACGCGCTCGCTGCGCTGCGATTTCGGCGTGATGATCTCGGCCTCGCACAATCCCTTCGCCGACAACGGCATCAAGCTGTTCGGACCGGACGGCTACAAGCTCTCCGACGAGATCGAGGCCGAGATCGAACGGATGATCGATGTCGATCTCAGCGACCGTCTGGCCGGCTCGTTCGATCTCGGCCGCGCCAAGCGCATCGACGGCGTCGCCGACCGCTATATCGAATTCGCCAAGCGCACCCTGCCGCGCAACATGTCGCTCGACGGGCTTCGGGTGGTGATCGATTGCGGCAACGGCGCCGCCTACAAGGTCGCCCCCGAGGCGCTGTGGGAACTCGGGGCCGACGTGGTCCGCCTCGGCGTCGAGCCGGACGGGCTCAACATCAACCGCGACTGCGGCTCGACCGCGCCCGACCTGTGCGCCCGCAAGGTGCACGAGACCCGCGCCGATATCGGCATCTGCCTGGATGGCGACGCCGACCGGGTGATCGTGATCGACGAAAAGGGCAGGGTGGTCGACGGCGACCAGCTGATGGCGGTCGTCGCCGGCTCCTTCCATGACGACGGGCGTCTGTCGCAGCCCGGCATCGTCGCCACCGTGATGTCCAATCTCGGTCTCGAACGGCATCTCGCCGGGCTCGGTCTGATGCTGGAACGCACCAAGGTCGGCGACCGCTACGTGGTCGAGTGCATGCGCGAGCGCGGCTACAATGTCGGCGGCGAGCAGTCCGGCCATATCGTCCTGTCCGACTATACCACCACCGGCGACGGCCTGGTCGCGGCGCTGCAGGTGATGGCGGTGGTCAAGCGGCTCGGCAAGCCGGTCTCCGAGGTCTGCCACCGCTTCGATCCGGTGCCGCAGTTCCTGAAGAACATCCGCATCCGGGGCGGCCGTCCGCTCGAGGACGACAAGGTCAAGGCGACCATCGCCGACGCCCTGAAGCGGCTCGGCAACCAGGGCCGCCTGGTGATCCGTCCGTCCGGCACCGAACCCCTCATCCGGGTCATGGGCGAGGGCGACGACGAGGTCCTGGTGCGGGGCATCGTCGACGATCTGGTCGACGTGATCGGCCGCGCCGCGGCCTGACCGGACATTCGGAACCGTAAAATTCCGGTGCAGGCGCGCCGACCGGCGCGCCGATACAGCCGTCGCGCCGGTCTTTCCTCCGGAAAGACTTTGTTAAGGTTACGAATCGTGGTTAAGCGTTAAGGTTAAACCTGCTTTAACGTTTACCAAGCATGATCCTTCCCAGTCGACGAGGCTGCCCACCGAAGAGGGCGCCCGATCAGGGGACCGGACCATGCGTCAGTATGCTCGTATCGCCGCCGTCATCGCGCTCGGTCTCGTGGCCCAGCCGGTCGTCGCTGCCGATTACGGCTACCAGCCGACCATCAACGCCCCCTCGATGATCCCGCCGGAAGAGATCGGCACCGGCTGGTATCTGCGCGGCGACGTGGCCGTGAACCGGACAACGCGGATCGACGCCAACTGGCGCGACGATCGCTTCACCACCATGAAGGCGGCCGATTCGCGCGTCTTCGGCGGCGGCATCGGCTACAAATACAATGGCTGGCTGCGCGGCGATCTGACCGCCGATCATCTGGACCCGTTCACCGTCCGCGGCCGTGCCAAGTGCCGCAATGCCGGCTGCCTGCCGGGCGACGTGTCGTCCGAGCAGACGACCATGAACGCCTGGCTGATGATGGCCAACGGCTATCTCGACTTCGGCAACTGGGCCGGCATCACGCCCTATGTCGGCGGCGGCGTCGGCATGGCCTACATCTCGACCGGCAAGCATCTCAGCTACAACCCGGGCGACAAGATCGCCGACGACAGCTTCGGGGCGAGCCAGCGCTGGTCGCTCGCCGCCTCGGCCATGGCCGGCGCCAGCTACGATCTCGGCAACGGCTTCCAGCTCGACGCCGGCTACAAATATCTCTGGATCGACAAGGCGGAGACCGGAACATCCGGCAACGTCAAGGGTCAGGTCCAGTATCGCGACATCACCAGTCACCAGGTTCGCGTCGGCCTCCGGTATTTCGTCTATTGACCATAGTCGATGGCGGCGGATCGGATGCCCTGTCAGCGAAATAATTGTATCCAGTTGACGAAATCAAGGACATAAGACTGTCCATTAGGCTTCGATTAACCAGGGTATTGCACAATGCATCGAGTGTATAGTGCCTCAGGATCATCGGGCCGAGGCTCAGAGCCATCGAGGGTTGGGATCATGTCCAGGTTCGTTTGCGCAATTCTGGCGGGGGCGGCGATAGCCGGGGCGATCACGCAGGCCGCCGCCGCCGACCTCACCGTGCCCTATGTCGCGCCGATCATCGAACAGATCGCGGTGCCGGGCGGCTGGTATCTGCGCGGCGACATCGGCATCGGGATCGAGCGCGGCCGGTTCAAGGAGAACGAGTTCGACAAGCCGCCGGCGGGCTATCGCGGGCGCTGGATCCGCCAGTCGATCGACGACGGCGCCTCGTTCGGCATCGGCATCGGCTATCAGTTCAATCCGTGGCTGCGCGGCGATCTGACCGCCGAGTACCGCACCGCGGTGACCGTGCGCGGCATCGGACAGCAGACCGGATCGTTCAACAACATCAACGGCACGGCCTATGCGAACATGAGCGGCTCGCTCAGTTCGACCGTCATCCTCGCCAATGCCTATGCGGATCTCGGCACCTACTGGGGCATCACGCCCTATGTCGGCGGCGGTCTCGGCATGGCCTACAACCGGATGACCGGCTTCACGCAGACCAACACGATTCCGAGCCCGAACGGTCCGGTTCCGGTGCTCGCCAAGTATAACGATGCCGGCACGGCCTCGTTCGCCTGGGCGCTGCATGCCGGCGCCAGCTACGACATTTCGGATCGCCTGAAGCTCGATCTCAGCTACCGCTATCTCGATTTCGGCTCCGCCTCGACGGGCGCGCTCTACGGCCTCGACAATGCCGGCGGCAAGCCGAAATTCGGCGACAAGTACCGCTCGACGGATCTGTCCTCGAACGACTTCCGGCTCGGCTTCCGCTACCTGCTCGGCGGGCCGACGGCGGCAGCGCCGATGCCGATGCCGGTCATCGCCAAGAACTGAGCGATTTCAATCTGGTGTGACGCGAGGCGCGGGCCGGTCCCGCGCCTCGTCGCGTTCGTGCGGCCGGTGGCGACCCGGCCGCCGCGCCGTCGTCGTGAGGGCCGCCGCGACATCGGACCAATCGTCGACCCCGGTAAACTTCGGAGATTGCATTCCCGTCCCGCCTCCTGTACTGCGGACGGCGGGAGACCCCTCCCCACCGAGGGGCGCCCATCTGAGAGGATGGATACATGACCGCGATACTGCGTCCGGGCGCCAAGCCCGCGAACCCCCATTTTTCGTCCGGCCCCTGTGCCAAGCGTCCCGGCTGGTCCGTGGCCGCTCTGACCGACGCGCTCGTCGGTCGCTCGCACCGCTCCAAGCCGGGCAAGGCCAAGCTCCAGCAGGCCATCGACCTCACCCGCGAAGTGCTCGGCGTTCCGGCCGACTACAAGATCGGCATCGTCCCGGCGTCCGACACCGGCGCCGTCGAGATGGCCATGTGGTCGATGCTCGGCGCGCGCGGCGTCGACATGATCGCCTGGGAGAGCTTCGGCGAGGGCTGGATCACCGACGTTCAGAAGCAGCTGAAGCTCGCCGACGCGCGCATCTTCACGGCGCCTTACGGCGAACTGCCCGATCTCGCCGCCGTCGACACGAAGACCCGCGACGTGGTCTTCACCTGGAACGGCACCACCTCCGGCGTGCGCGTCGCCAATGCCGACTGGATCGCCGCCGACCGCGAGGGCGTGGTGATCTGCGACGCCACCTCGGCCGCCTTCGCGCAGGATCTCGACTGGGCCAAGCTCGATGTCGTCACCTTCTCCTGGCAGAAGGTGCTCGGCGGCGAGGCGGCCCACGGCATGATCGTGCTGTCGCCGCGCGCCGTCGCCCGGCTGGAAAGCTACAAGCCGGCCTGGCCGCTGCCGAAGATCTTCCGCATGACCAAGGGCGGCAAGCTGATCGACGGCATCTTCATCGGCGAGACCATCAACACCCCGTCCATGCTGGCGGTCGAGGACTATCTCGACGCGCTTCTGTGGGCGAAGTCGGTCGGCAGCCTGAAGGGCCTGATCGCCCGGGCCGACGCCAATGCGGCCGTGATCGCCGACTGGGTCGCCGGATCGTCCTGGGCCGCCCATCTCGCCAAGGTGCCGGAGACCCGCTCGAACACCTCCGTCTGCCTGGTCATCGCCGATCCGGACGTGACCGCACGCGGTCCCGACGCGGTGGCGGCGGTCGCCAAGCAGATCGTCTCGATGCTCGAGAAGGAGAAGGTCGGCTTCGACTTCGGCGCCTATCGCGACGCCCCCGCCGGCCTGCGCATCTGGTGCGGCGCGACCGTCGAGGCGGCCGACCTCAAGGCCTTCACCGCATGGCTCGACTGGGCCTTCGCGGAAGCCAAGGCGGCGCTCACCAAGGCGGCCTGACGACCGTTCCGGTCCGTGGGCCGGCCGATCGCGCCGGCCCCAAAGTCCAAAATTCCTTCTTCCAAGACGGCCAAGCGCCGTCGCCGCTGTTCGGCCCGGGACCCGCCCGAGCCTTCGCCGGCTGCATCGGGTGGAGCGATGCGCCTGCGAACGCTTGAGACGCGACCCCCCTGACGGACGATGCGGACGGCGGCCCGCCCCCATCCCGCTTCGAGGACTGCCCCATGGCCCCCCGCGTTCTGATCTCCGATTCGCTGTCGCCCACCGCCGTCCAGATCTTCAAGGACCGCGGCCTGGAGGTCGACTACCAGCCCAATCTCGGCAAGGACAAGGACAAGCTCGCCGAGATCATCGGCAACTATGACGGCCTCGCCATCCGCTCGGCCACCAAGGTGACCGCCAAGCTCCTGGAGAAGGCGCCCCGCCTGAAGGTGGTCGGCCGCGCCGGCATCGGCGTCGACAATGTCGACATCCCGGCCGCCACCGCCCGCGGCGTGATCGTCATGAACACGCCCTTCGGCAACTCGATCACCACCGCCGAGCATGCCGTCGCGCTGATGTTCGCCACCGCCCGCGACATTCCCGCCGCCGACGCCTCGACCCAGGCCGGCAAGTGGGAGAAGAACCGCTTCATGGGCGTCGAGATCACCGGCAAGACGCTCGGCATCATCGGCTGCGGCAATATCGGCTCGATCGTCGCCGACCGCGGCATCGGCCTGCGGATGCGCGTCATCGCCTTCGATCCCTTCCTGACGCCTGAGCGGGCGATGGAACTGGGCGTCGAGAAGGTCGATCTCGACGAACTGCTGCGCCGCGCCGACTTCATCACCCTGCACACGCCGCTGACCGACAAGACCCGCAACATCCTGTCGGCCGAGAACATCGCCAAGACCCGCAAGGGCGTGCGCATCATCAACTGCGCCCGCGGCGGCCTGGTCGACGAGGCGGCCCTGCGTGCCGCACTCGACAGCGGCCATGTCGCCGGCGCGGGCTTCGACGTGTTCGTCGAGGAGCCGGCCACCGCCAATCCGCTGTTCGGCCACCCGAACGTGGTCTGCACGCCGCATCTCGGCGCCTCCACCACCGAAGCCCAGGAGAACGTCGCCCTCCAGGTCGCCGAGCAGATGTCGGACTACCTGACCAAGGGCGCCGTGCAGAACGCCCTCAACATGCCGTCGATCTCGGCCGAGGAGGCGCCCAAGCTGACGCCCTTCGTCAAGCTCGCCGAACTGCTCGGCTCCTTCGCCGGCCAGCTGACCGAGACCGGCCTCGTCGGCGTGCGCCTCGAATATGAGGGCGAGGTCGCCAAGATGAACACCCGCGCGCTGACCGCCGCGGCGCTGGCCGGCCTGATGAAGCCGCTGATGGACAGCGTCAACATGGTCTCCGCACCGGCCGTCGCCAAGGATCGCGGCATCGCCGTCGAGGAGGTCCGCCGCGACGACCAGCGCACCTTCGACAGCCTGCTGCGCCTGACCATCAAGACCGAGCGCCAGGAGCGTGCGGTCGCCGGCACCGTCTTCTCCGACGGCAAGCCGCGCATCGTCGAGATCAAGGGCATTCAGATGGATGCCGAGTTCCAGCCCTCGATGCTCTACGTCACCAACAAGGACAAGCCGGGCTTCATCGGCAATCTCGGCACGGTGCTCGGCAAGGCCGAGATCAACATCGCGACCTTCGCGGTCGGCCGCACCGCGCCGGGCGAGGATGCCATCGCGCTGATCGGCGTCGACGGCGTTCCGGGAGACGACGTGATCGCGGCGGTCGGCAAGCTGCCGAACGTGCTCCAGGTCAAGCCGCTGCGCTTCTGATCCTCGGCACCATCTTCGAACCGCCAACGCGGCGCGGATTTCCGGTCAGGTCGACCGGAACCGCGCCGCGATCGCTTTCAGGAGCCGGCCGTCGATGGTCAGGAGCCCGAGGGCGATCAGCCCCATGCCGGCGAAATGCTGCGGCGCCAGCCGTTCGCCGAGCACGAGCCAGCCGAGCAGGATCGCGCTCGGTGGGATCAGCAGCGTGACCAGCATCGCCGAGGTCGCGCCGGCAATGACGACGATCCGGAAGAAGATCAGATAGGCGAGCGCCGTCGACAGGACGGCCAGCGCGGCGACGCAGACAAGCGCGGTGGTGCCCGGCATCGGCAGCGTCCAGGGCTGGTCGGCGAAGAGCGACAAGGGCAGCAGGATCACGGTCGAGGCGGTCAACTGGCCGGTCGCCGTCTCCAGCGGCGGGCTGCCGCGGAAGCGCCGGCTCCAGACGCTCGAGAAACCGTAGCTGACCGCGGCGCCCAGGCAGGCGAGCTCGGCCAGGAATTCGGTCCCGGCAAAGTCGATCTTGCCCGGCCCGACCAGCACGGCGACGCCCAGGATGCCGACCAGGACGCCGGCGAACTTGGCGGGCGTCGCCTTCTCGTCGGTCATCCAGTGGGTCAGCAGCACCGCGAAGATGGGCGTGGTGGCGTTGAGGATCGAGGCGAGACCCGCCGCAATGGTCTTCTGACCCCAGACGATCAGGACGAAGGGGATGACGTTGTTGAGGAGCCCCATCCCGACATAGTCGAACAGGCGGCGGCGATCGAAGGCGAGGCGCCCGCCGGTCGCCGAGAGAATCGCCAGCAGCACCAGGGCGGCCAGCCCGACCCGGGCGAGCACCAGCGTGGTCGGCGGGATTTCGCCGACGGCGAGACGGTTGAACAGGAAGGTTCCGCCCCAAAGGACGGACAGGGTCACGAGAAGGCCCCAGGCGCGCAGCGGCATCGGTTCGGTCCGGTTGATGGCGGGTGCGGACCTGATAGGCCGATCCGGCGGTGCCGGCGACCCGAAAACACCGCGCCATGGGCCGGGCGAGCGCCGATGCCGGAGATGCACGATCCCCGTGCCGGCCGTCAGGCCAGGACGGTGACCTCGGTCTTGATCATCGGAGCGGTCACCTGCGGCAGGGGGACGACCTGCTCGCCGTCCGCGGCGACGATCCGATTGCGGCCCGCGCGCTTGGCCATGTAGAGCGCCGCATCGGCACGGCGGAGCGCCGTATCGACGGTTTCGTCGGGTTGCAGGATCGCGGTGCCGACCGAAATCGTGACCGGGATGGCCGACAGACTGGTCTGAACCGGGGTGTCGCCGACCGCACGGCGCAGGCCGTCGGCGATCTCCCAGATCCGCGACGGCCGGCCTTCGCGCACGACCAGGGCATATTCCTCGCCGCCGATCCGCCCGACCACGGCATCGGCCAGATTGATCCGCTCGGCCACGGCCGCAATCACCTGATCGCCGGCATCGTGGCCATGCGTGTCGTTGATGCGCTTGAACCAGTCGATATCGGCGATCAGGACGGCGACCGGCTGATCGCCGCGCCGCTCGGCAAGCGTCTCCGCGCTTTCGAAGAAGGCGCGGCGGTTGAGCAGGCCCGTCAGGGTATCGCGCGTCGCCAGGCGCACCAATTGGCGCTGCGTCATCGCGAAGCGTTCGGCCGCGCGCAGGCGCGCGAACAGCTCTTCCGGGTTGGGCGGCTTGCCGATGAAATCGTCCGCGCCGCTGTCGAGCGCCTCGGCGAGACGCTCGTGGGCGGCGAGCGACGACATGGCCAGGATGTAGAGCTGCTGCTCGCGCTTGGTCATCACCCGGCATTCCCAGCACAGTTCGAAACCGGACATGCCGGACAGTTCGAGGCTGGTGATCAGCACGTCGACCGAGGGATCCTCGACCAGCTTGGCGAGGGCCTCCTCGCCGGTGGTGAAGCCGAAGGCGACGTGACCGTGGTCGGTCAGGAGCTTGATCATGATCTTCAGGACGACGCGGCTGGCGTCTGCGACAACGATGCGCATGCGCTTCCCTCCCGCAGGAGCCCGAAAGCCCCGCCCGCGGCCGCCGGTCCGCGCCGACGCCATTCTTTCGGAACCCTACTGGCGAACCGATAATGAAGTTTTACGGCGAACGCTGCGTCAGCTTCGGAAACGTGCATTCGTGTGCCGCACCGCATGCCTCCGGCGCGCATCGGGGTCGCGCCGCTGCCACAATGGGTCTATAGTCCGCCACCGTCGCTCCGTCCGGGGCGGCTGGATACCGCGCCGGGGACGGGTGACGTTCCCCATTCAGAGCTGCGCGGTTCCGGGGCGTTCACGCCAATGGTCGCGATTGGAGCCCGGCACCTTCCGGCAAGGGAGGCGGCGATGGTTCATGCGATTGGAGCACGGGGGCAGGGAAGCGCAGGATGGCCAATGTAGTCGTGGTTGGGTCGCAGTGGGGTGACGAAGGCAAGGGTAAGATCGTCGATTGGCTGAGCGAACGCGCCGATGTGGTCGTCCGCTTCCAGGGCGGTCACAATGCCGGCCACACCCTGGTGATCGACGGGACGTCCTACAAGCTCTCGCTGCTGCCCTCCGGCGTGGTGCGGTCGGGCAAGCTCGCGGTGATCGGCAACGGCGTGGTGCTCGATCCGCATGCGCTTCTGTCCGAGATCGAGAAGCTGCGCGGCCAGGGCGTCGTCGTCGGGCCGGACAATCTGCGCATCGCCGAGAACACGACGCTGATTCTCTCGCTGCATCGCGAACTGGATCAGAAGCGCGAAAGCTCGAATCCCGGCAACCGGATCGGCACGACCGGCCGCGGCATCGGCCCGGCCTATGAGGACAAGGTCGGCCGGCGGGCGATCCGCCTGACCGATCTCGCCGACCTGCCCAGCCTGCCGGGCAAGATCGACCGCCTGCTGACGCACCACAACGCGCTGCGTCGCGGCCTCGGCCAGCCCGAGATCGCCGCCGAGACTTTGATCGAAGAACTGTCTTCGGTCGCCGACAAGGTGCTGCCCTTCATGGATACGGTCTGGCGGCTGCTCGATCAGCGCCGCCGCGCGGGCGACCGCATTCTGTTCGAGGGCGCCCAGGGGGCTCTGCTCGACATCGACCACGGCACCTATCCGTTCGTGACCTCGTCCAATACCGTGGCGGGCCAGGCCTCGACCGGCTCGGGCCTCGGACCGGGCGCGGTCGGTTACGTGCTCGGCATCACCAAGGCCTATACGACCCGCGTCGGAGAGGGACCGTTCCCGACCGAGCAGACCGGCGAGGTTGGCGAGTTCCTCGGCACGCGCGGGCACGAGTTCGGCACCGTGACCGGGCGCAAGCGGCGCTGCGGCTGGTTCGATGCGGTGCTGGTCCGGCAGACCATCCAGGTTTCGGGCATTCGCGGCATCGCGCTGACCAAGCTCGACGTGCTCGATGGCCTTCAAGAGATCAAGATTTGCGTGAAGTATCGTCTCGACGGCCAGGAGATCGACTATCTCCCGGCCGGTCAGGCGGCGCAGATGCGGGTCGAGCCGATCTACGAGACGCTCGAAGGATGGGGCGAGTCGACGCGCGGCGCGCGCAGTTGGGCCGATCTGCCGGCTCAGGCCGTCAAGTATGTGCGTTATATCGAGGAACTGATCGGGGCGCCGGTCGCAATGTTGTCGACGAGCCCCGAACGGGAGGATACCATTCTTGTCCAGGACCCGTTCCAGGACTGACGCAGTGGGGAACAGCTGGAGGTTGACCGAAAGATCGGCATCCGAAGGCTGGCGGCGCGGCTTTCTGGACGACCTTCGGGCGGCGCGCGGGCGTCTCCCGCGGGGACTGGAGAGGCGGGCGGGTGATTCGGGCGTTGACGCGCCTGGATGCGGGACGAATGGTCAGGTCCGGTATCGGTCGCGGCGGCTCAATCCGCGTGGCCGGTGCCTCAGAGGCTGGTGATGGCGGATTATCATGCGATCCTCAAACGGGCGATCGGTGCCCTCCCGGAACCGACCGGCGAGGCGCGCCGCGCGGTCTATGAGAAGGCTCGCGCGGCGCTCGTCACGCAGCTGAAGTCCTTCGATCCGCCGCTCAGCGCCTCCGAAATCACCCAACAGCGTCTGCAGCTTGAGGATGCCATCCGCCGTGTCGAGGGCGAGGCCGCCAAGGGCATTCTGGCGCAATCGCTGAATCGTGCCGTGACCGGGGCGACGGCACCGACCGGCCTGACATCGAGTCGACCGGCGCCGCCGACCGCGCGTCCGGCAGCACCGACCCCGCGCCCGGCTGCGCCGACCGCCCGCACGCTCGCCGGTCCGACGGAGGGCCGCGACCGTCAGGCGCCGGAACCGCGGCCCGAAACGCGCCCGGAACCGCCTGCCGCGCCGACCACCGCGACGCCGGCGCGACCCGCGCCGCCGCGTCCGCCGGTGCCCGGTCCGATCGCGGCCCGACCGGCACCGACGCCCCCGACCAGCAGCGCTCCCGCCCGGACCGCTACCACCGCGCCCGGCCCCTCGGCTGCACCGGCGACCGGCGCGCCGACGCCGGCTGCGACCGCGCCGACGGCCGGCCCCGCCGTGCGTCCGTCCCGCCCGACCATCACCCGCACGCCCGAACCGGTCGGTCGCGGGTCCATGGCGGAGCCGATCGAGACAACGAGACCGGCGCCGACCGGGTTCACGCGAGCGCCGAGCCGGGCTGCATCCGTTGAAACCGAGCCGACCTCGTCGCGCTCGCGGTTCGATGCGGCCGTCGTGCCGCCGCCGCCGCCCGCGGACCTGCACGAGGACGACCGCCCGGCGCCAACACCGCCGACCGGTGGCATCGAGCGGAAGCGTTTGAGCCTCAAGGAGATCGCACGTCCCGTCGTGTCGATCCCGGCACGAACCGCGCCACCCGCTGCCCCGCCGCCCCCGCCGGAGGAGCACGAGGCGGCGATCACCGATGCCGACATGGTCGGCTATGCGGTCGACGGCGCGGCGTCACCCGCCGCCCCGGCGCCGGACCCCGATCCCGTCGAGCCCGACTATCCCGAGGAAGCCGCGGCGCCGGCCGTGCCTGAGGTGACCCCCGAGCCGGCCCCGACGGGCCGGACGAAGGGCCGCAAGGGCCGCCGTGCCGATCCCGACCCGCTGCTTGAGCCGGAAAAGCCGAAACGGATGCCGCTGATCGTCGGCCTGTCGGTCGCCGCTCTGGTGGTTGCGGTCGGCACCGTGGCGCTGTGGACCAAGCGCGATCAGGTCGCGGCCTATTTCGGAACGGAGCGGTTGTCCGGCGGTACCGGCCAGCGTCCGTCCAGCGAGAAGACGCTGACCCCGAAGGTGACCGATCGTCTGGCCCCGGAGGACGGCACCAATCCGGGCCGCACGGCCGCCAATGCCCAGAACGGCGTCAAGGTCGTCACCACCCAGCCGATCACCGCGACGCCGTCGGTCCAGTCGACGACGGGCGCCACCGGACAGCCGGCCGGCGCGGGCCAGCCGGCGGCCGGCGGAAGCGATGCCGGCGGACGCCAGACGGTTGCGGCTGCGCCGAGCGGCGGCACGGCCGTCGTCCCCGGCGGCGGCGCGGCGAACGTTCCGCCGATCGCCCAGAAGGCGCAGCTCCTGGAGGAGGGGGCCGGCGGTTCGACCCAGAACCAGATCAGTTCCGGCCGGGTGATCTGGCAGACGGTGCGCGAGAGCCCCGGCGCCGGCAAGCCCGCGGTCACGATGATCAAGGCGCGGGTCGAAGTGCCGGATCGCGGCCTGGTTCTGAACCTGTCGATTCAGCCCAACTCGGACAATTCGTTTCCGGCCAGCCATCTGATCGAGCTGAAATTCGAGGTGCCGGCGGATTTCGACAACAAGGGCGTCTCCAACGTCCCCGGCCTGATCCTGAAGCAGACCGAGACGGCGCGCGGCGATCCGCTGGTCGGGGCGGCGGCGCGCATCTCGGCCGGGTTCTTCTGGATCGCGCTGTCGGCGCCGGAGGCGGAGAAGCAGCGCAATCTGGGCCTGCTCAAGGAGCGCGGCTGGATCGATATCCCGATCCTGTTCGACAACGGCAAGCGCGGCATCCTGACCTTGGAAAAGAGCGGCGCCGGAGACCGGGTCGTGGCCGATGCCCTCACCGCCTGGGCGCAGGGCGGCTAATCCGCCACGGCATGTTTCCGTTGCCAGCCGGAGCCGGTCCTTTTCGGTCAGATCGTTTCGATCTGACCGGGACAGGCTCTGGACAGTACCGTCCGCGACCGTTCGCCCGCACTGATGGGCGGCGTCGGCGGACGGTTTTCGCCGCTCGCCAAGTCTTCAGCCGGCGTCGGCCGAAAGCGCCGTTCCGACAGTCGGTCGCGCGACGGGGCTTGTCCCCGGGGCGATTCCGGGTCATGGTATGCCAGTCCGAGGGGTGCTCCTGTGGGAGCTGAGATGGCGCTGCGGCGTCGGACCCTTTGAACCTGATCCGGGTCATGCCGGCGAAGGGACGGGATCAACCGGCTTTCGCAGACAAGAATCTCCCGGATCTCCCGCGTCAGGAGCAGGAGATCCATGGTTGTTTTCATCGCAGAGCGGCCGCCCGCCGCTCCGGGCTTCACGACCGAACCGGCCCGCCCGGTCGCCGAGACGCCGCTTGCCATCGCGAGCCTGGCGGCTGCGAGCCCCGCCGCCGCTGCGATGCCCGCCGCCGCGATCCCCTCCGCCGGCCCCCCCGTCGCGCTACCTGCCGGCCCGGCCGCATCACTCAACCCGCCGCCATCCCGGCCGCGCCGGGCGTCGGGGCGGCGCTTCGTGCTCGATCTCGCGCTCGTGCTGGTCGCCCTGGTGGCGGTCTGGTGGAGCGTGGTGCTGGTGCTGGCGCCCGAGCCCTTCCTGCTGCCGGGCCCGGACCGGGTCGTCCTGGCACTGATCCGGCGCTGGGGCGATTTGTGGCCGAACGCCCTGGTCACGCTGACCGAGATCCTGATCGGCCTCGTCACCGGCATCGTCGCCGGCGTCGCCACGGCGCTGTTCATGGGCTATGTGCCGGCGGCCAGCCGCGTGGTGACGCCCTTCGTGGTCGTGCTGCAGTCGATGCCGGTCTTCGCCATCGCGCCGGTGCTGGTCTTGTGGTTCGGCTTCGGCCTCGCCTCCAAGATCGTGATGGCGACGGTGATCATCTTCTTCCCCGTCGCCTCGGCCTTCCATGACGGCATCGAGCGGACCGACCCGGGCCTACTCGATCTCGCCCGTCTCTACGGCGCCGGCCGGGCCCGCACGCTGGCCCTGATCCAGGTCCCGGCCGCGCTGCCGGCGCTGGTCACCGGCCTGCGCATGGCCGCCGCTGTCGCGCCGATCGGCGCGATCGTCGGCGAATGGGTCGGCGCCTCGTCGGGCCTCGGCCTGATCATGATGCATGCCAATGCCCGCATGCAGACCGACGTGATGTTCGCCGCGCTCGCACTGGTCGTCGCCATGGCGGTGATCCTGCGCCTGGCGGCCGATCTCCTTGCCGACCGTCTCCTGCCCTGGCTGGACGAGACGGACCGCTGATCCTCCCGCTCTCTCCCGAACGGAGTCTCCCAACGATGCCCCGCATTCTCGCGTCGCTCGCCCTGGCCGCCGCGCTCGGCCTTGCCGCCCTGCCGGCCGCCGCCGCCGACAAGCTCTCGGTGGCGCTCGACTGGTTCGTCAATCCCGACCACGCCCCGCTGGTCGTCGCCCGCGACAAGGGCTTCTTCGCCAAGGCCGGGCTGGATGTGGAGCTGATCGCGCCGGCCGATCCGGCCGCCCCGCCGCGCCTGGTCGCCGCCGGCCAGGCCGATATCGCCATCTCGTACCAGCCGAGCCTGCACATGGCGGTGGCCGAGAACCTGCCGCTGGTGCGCTTCGGCACGCTGGTCGAGACCCCGCTCAACACGGTCATCGTGCTGGCCGACGGGCCGGTGAAGACGCTGAAGGACCTGAAGGGCCGCAAGGTCGGCTATTCGGTCTCCGGCTTCGAGGATGCCGTGCTCGGAGCCATGCTGGAGAGCGTCGGCCTGTCGCTCAAGGATGTCGAACTGATCAACGTCAACTTCGCCCTGACGGCGGCACTCAGCGCCGGCCAGGTCGATGCCGTGGTCGGCGGCTACCGCAATTTCGAGCTGACCGAACTGGATCTGGCCGGCAAGAAGGGCCGCGCCTTCTTCCCCGAGGAGGCCGGCGTGCCGCCCTATGACGAGCTGATCTACGTCGCCCGCCGCGACCGGGCCGCCGATCCGAAGCTCGGCCGTTTTGTCGAGGCCGTCGAGGCGGCGACGCTGTGGCTGACCAACAATCCGGACGAGGCCTGGGCGGTGTTCCGCAAGGCCGACCCGAAGCTCGACGACGACCTGAACCGGCGCGCCTTCTTCGACACGCTGGCCCGTTTCGCCAAGCGCCCGGCCGCGCTCGACGCCAACCGCTACACCCGCTTCGCCGCCTTCCTGAAGGCCAAGAAGCTGATCGACACCATCCCGCCGCTCGACAGCTACGCGGTCGTGCCGAAAATGCCGAACTGACGACGCGGAGCGCGGGGAGGGGCGGGGCGTAATGCCGCCCCCCGCGGTCAGGCCGACGCGTCCGGGGTCTTCGGGGCGGCGATGAAATCCGGCACGCTGTCCCAGCCGATCTGCTCGGCGATTTCGACCCGGCGGCGGACCACGGCGAAGCGGTCGCCGTCGACCATCACCTCCGGGATCAGCGCGCGGCCGTTATAGGTCGACGACATGGTCGCCCCATAAGCGCCGGCGGTTGCCAGCACGACCAGATCGCCGGCCGCGAGCGGGGCGAGCTTCAGCCGCCGCGCGAAGGTGTCGGAGGATTCGCAGATCGGACCGACCACGTCATATTCGACCGGCACGGCGCCGGCCGCCGGCGCGCGCACCGGTACGATGTCGTGATGGGCCTCGTACATGGCCGGCCGGACCAGGTCGTTCATGGCCGCGTCGAGCACGGCGAACTGCATGTGGCCGGCATCCTTGACGAAGGCGACGCGGCTGACCAGCACGCCGGCATCGGCGACCAGCGAGCGGCCGGGCTCGACGGCGAGCGCATAGCCCTTGCCGGCGACGGTCTCGCGGATCGCCCCGGCCAGGTCGGCGAAGGAGAATTCCAGCTCGTTCTCGTAGGGAATACCGAAGCCGCCGCCGAGATCGAGCCGGGTCAGCGGCACGCCGCGCGCCTTCAGCGTGTCGGCGGCGGCCAGCAGCGTCCGGTAGGCGGCGAGGAACGGGCCGGCGGACATGATCTGCGAGCCGATATGGATCGCCAGCCCGACCACGCGGACATGCGCGAGCGCCTTCAACTCGTTGTCGAGCCGGGCCAGCCGGTCGACATCGATGCCGAACTTGTTGTCCTTCTTGCCGGTCGTGATCTTGGCATGGGTCTCGGCATCGACATCCGGGTTGATGCGCAGGGCGACCTCGGCGACGATCCCGCGCGCGGCCGCGAGCGTCTCGACCAGATGCAGTTCCTCGAAGGATTCCACGTTGATCTGGTGGATGCCGGCGGCGAGCGCCGCATCGATCTCGCCGGCCGTCTTGCCGACGCCGGAGAAGACCACATGGCCGGGCGGAATGCCGGCGGCCAGCGCCCGGGCCAGTTCGCCGCCCGACACGATGTCGGCACCGATGCCCTCGGCGGCGAAGAGCGCCAGCACCGCCTGATTGCCGTTGGCCTTCATGGCGAAATGGATGTCGACGCCGAGCGGGCCGAGCGCCGCCTTGAGCGCGCGGGCGCGCTCGCGCAGCCGGCCGGCCGAATAGCAATAGAAGGGCGTGCCGACCGCTTCCGCGATCCGGGCGAGGGCGACACCTTCGACGCAGAGTTCGCCGTCCCGATAGGCGAAGGCGGAGGCGGGCAGGCGGCGGGTGGCGTCGGGCATGGAGGTCTCGCAAACGGCAGGGAGGCGCATTCATAGCGGCGACCGGCCGTCACCGGAAGCCCGCTTGGCCGCCTTCCGCTCTGCACCGGCGCGGGTTTCGGTCGGCCGGATCGGCAGCTGTCCCAATTTGGCATCGTCTGTGCATTGACCTGTCCATCCCCGCCCGACGGACGGGCAGCGAGAAGGCGAAACATCATGGCAGACACGATCGTCAGCGGGTCGGTCCGGCGCACAGTGGCGGATTTGCTGAGCCGCAAGAGCACCAAGAGCGCGGGAAGCAACGAAGCCGGCGTCGATGCCTCGACGCTCGGGGCGAAGTCGGCCCGGCAATTCGTGCCGACCGGCAGTTCGGGCACCAGCAACGCGCTCGGTGCGCTCCTCAGCGCCGCCGAACAGCGCACCAAGTCGACCAGCGGGACCGATACGGCCGACAGCGCCACGGACACGGCCCGCAAGAGCCTGAAGAGCTACATCTCCGAACTTGCCGCGGCGACCGCGACCTCGACGACCGACGAGACGCAGAAGTCGGATGAGATCCTGCAGAAGCTGCAGGCCTTTTTCGATGCCGCCGTGTCGGGCGAGAAGCCGGACGGCAACCTCTTCAAGCTCCTCGGCAAATACACCAAGGCGGTATCCGACGAGGCCGGCGCGGCCTTGACCGGCACCACCAACGCGGCGGCCGATGCGGCCGGCGCCTATCTCTCGGCCTCCAAGGCCTCGAAATCCGCGCTCGGGGCCACGCTCGGCGTGACGGCCTGACCGGCTGGCGCCAAACCTAGTGGTTTGATCGAGACGGATGGTACCCATCCGTCTCGTGAATCCAAACCACTAACTCTTTGACCACTAGGGGCGCTCGTCCACGCCAGGCCGCCGCGCAGGGATCGGCAGGTCGTGTGCCGAACCGGCGCCGGTGGCGAAGCCCGGATCCGGCGTCGCGTCCGGCAATCTTGCGGCAACGGCAGGCGACAAGAAAAAGGGGCCGGATCCGATCCGGATCCAGCCCCGATCGACACCGATCGCCGGTCGCGTCAGCGGGCCATCATGCTCACTGCGCCGGCCTTGACGGCCTCCTGGACCTTTTCGAAGGCCCGCACTTCGATCTGCCGGACGCGTTCGCGGCTGACGCCGAACTCCGTCGACAGATCCTCGAGCGTGACCGGATCCTCGGCCAGACGGCGCGCCTCGAAGATGCGCCGCTCGCGATCGTTCAGGACCGAAAGCGCGTTCTTCAGAAGCGATTTGCGGCTGTCGAGCTCCTGATCCTCGGCCATCCGGGTCTCGGCATTGGCGCTCTCGTCGACGAGCCAGTCCTGCCACTCGGAGGCGTCCTCGTCGGCGCGCAGCGGCGCGTTCAGCGAGGCGTCGCCGCCGAGACGGCGGTTCATCGAGATGACCTCCTCCTCGGAGACGCCGAGCTTGACGGCGATATGGGTCACCTGCTCGGGCTTCAGGTCGCCTTCCTCAAGCGCCTGGATCTGGCCCTTGATCTTGCGCAGGTTGAAGAACAGCCGCTTCTGGTTTGCGGTCGTGCCCATCTTCACGAGCGACCACGAGCGCAGGATATACTCTTGAATGGCGGCCTTGATCCACCACATGGCGTAGGTGGCGAGGCGGAAGCCCTTCTCGGGCTCGAACCGCTTCACCGCCTGCATGAGGCCGACATTGCCCTCCGAGATGACCTCGGAGATCGGCAGGCCGTAGCCGCGGTAGCCCATCGCGATCTTCGCCACCAGGCGCAGATGCGACGTGACCAGCCGTTCGGCCGCGGACGGATCGGCATGTTCGTGATAGCGCTTGGCGAGCATGTACTCTTCCTGCGGTTCCAGCATCGGGAACCGCCGGATCTCGTTGAGGTAGCGCGAGAGGCCACCTTCGAGAGCGGCAAGCGGTGCAAGGGACTGCGTGCGGGCCATGGAAGCGCCCTTTCCTCCGTTGGATGCCGGACCGAGACGTGTCGGAGGGAACCCCCGCACAGGCATCTTCGTTCCAGCCGCCGGGTTCGCCCGGCGCGACACCCGATCCCCGACCATCGGCGGATCAGGCCGACGCCCTCATCGGCGCGTCATGAGTGAGTATACGTGGCTTTGCGGCGAGAAGGCGACTCGCTTCGGGTCACGGATCGTCACATTGTTTTGAATTATTGAACTAAGGTGCCGCGGCCGGGATTCAAGGGGTGGGGGGCGCAAAATCGCGCGCTCAGCCGATGCTGCGCAGCGCCTCGATCAGGCTCGCCATGTCGGCGGGCGGGTCGCTCTCGAAGCGCCGCGTGCGGCCGGTTTTCGGGTGTTCGAAGGCCAGCAGGCGCGCGTGGAGCGCCTGTCGGCCGAGGGCCTCGAGGGCTGCGGCGGCCTGTGGCGCCAACCGGTGCAGTTTCTCCACCTTGGTCCGGAAGCCGGTGCCGTAGGTCGGATCGCCGAGCAGCGGATGGCCGAGGCGGGTCATGTGCACGCGGATTTGATGGGTCCGCCCGGTCTCAAGCCGGCATTCGACCAGGCTCGCGACCGGATCCTGCGCCGGCCCGTAGGTCTCCAGCACCTCGTAGTGGGTGATCGCCTCGCGACCATGGGCGCCATGGACCACCGCCATGGTCTCGCGGTCGCGCGGGTTGCGCCCGATCGGCAGGTCGACGGTGCCCGAACGCTGGCGCGGCACGCCCCAGACCACCGCCAGATAGGCGCGCTCCAGCGGTCCGGTCCGGCCGTGATCGGCGAACTGCGCGGCCAGGCTGCGATGCGCGCGGTCGGTCTTGGCGACCACCATCAGGCCGGAGGTCTCCTTGTCCAGCCGGTGCACGATGCCGGGCCGCGCCACGCCGCCGATCCCGGACAGCGAGGCGCCGCAATGGGCGATCAGCGCGTTGACCAGCGTGCCGGAGGCATGACCGGCGGCCGGATGCACGACCAGCCCGGCCGGCTTGTCGAGCACCACCACCTCGGCATCCTCGTGGACGATGGCGAGCGGGATCGGCTCCGGGCCCGGCGCGGCCGGAGCGGTCGCCGGCAGGTCGATCGCGACGGCTGCGCCGGCCGCGATCTTGGCGGACGGGTCGGTCACGGTCCGGCCGCCGACCGCGACGCGGCCATCCAGGACCAGGGCCTTGATGCGGCTGCGCGACAGGTCGTCGCCGGCGAGGCGCCGGGCCAGCGCGGCGTCGAGCCGTTCGGTCGCGGCGTCGGCTTCGATGACCAGTTCGATCCGCCGCGCGCTCCCTGGCGTCACGGCCGGATCGCCGACCGCAAGGGCTTCGTCGTCTTCGTCGATCGTGTCGCCGCCGGCCGGCAGGACGGGCTCCCGCGGGCCCGCTGCAGCCCCGCTCGCCCCAGGGCCGGGCGTGAAGGAGGCGGCTGCCACACCCGCCGGCGCCCCGGGGACCGGCGACGCCGCTGCGTCGGCTTTCGTCGCGGGCAGCCGGGACTTCGGACGGGCTGCTACGGCTCCGGGCGCCACGATGCCGGGCGCGAAGGAGGTCACGGTCGCCCCCGCCGGCCCACCGGGGACCGGCGACGCCGCCGCGTCGGCCTTCGTCGCTGTCATCGGAGATTGTCGACTGGCCGCTGCGGCCCCGGTCCGTTCAGGGCTGGGCGGGCCGGATGCTGCGGCCGCACCCGCAGGCGCCCCGGGGCTCTGCCGGTGCGTATCGGCCGCCGTGGCGGCGTCGATCTCTTGCCGCGCGCCGGCGTCATCGGCCTCGACGCGGTCGGCCGGGCCGGGTAGGGAAGGGGGGCGTTGCGCGTCCGTCTTGCCGGTCGCCAGCCGGCGGCCGCCATCCGGTGCCGTTGCCCTCGTGCCCGAGTTCCGTCGCGAAGACGCCATGACCCATCCCATTCTCGACGACGACGACAAGGACCCGCCGCTCGATCCGGCGCAGCTGCGCCTGCAGGCGAAGTTCCGCAAGCTCCTGGCGGTCGGCTACGCGACGCTGGCGCTCGGCATCGTGGCGGTGTTCGCCGCCGTGCTGTACCGCTCGACATACAAGACCGCCGCCCCGCCGTCGACCGCGTTCGAGCGTCCGCTCGACGCCGCGCTGCCGTTGCCCGAAGGCGCCCGCGTCACCGGGACCACCCTCGACGGCGACCGCCTCGCCGTGACGCTCGAAACCCCGACCGGCGCCGCCATCCTGGTCGTCGACCTCGCCACCCTGAAGCCGATCCGCCGCCTGGACCTGCCCCGCCCGCGCTGAGCCGGCGAAGCCGGACGGGCAGGGCGCGCGGCTCCGGGCGGCTGGACCCGCCACCCGGATCTGCACGGCAGGCGCTAAGCCGGCGAAGCCGGACGGGCAGGGTTTGCGGTTCCCGGCGGCTGGACCCGCCGCCCGGATCTGCACGGCAGGCGCTGAGCCGGCGAAGCCGAAAGGGCAGGGTGTGCGGTCCCGAGCAGCTGGACCCGCCGCCCGGATCTGTACGGCAGGCGCTAAGCCGGCGAAGCCGAAAAGGCAGGGTGTGCGGTTCCGAGCAGCTGGACCCGCCGCCTGGATCTGTACGGCAGGCGCTGAGCCGGCGAAGCCGGTTGGGGCCGGCGAAGCCGGTTGGAGCCCGCCCGCCGTATTTTCGCCCGGCCGCCGGGACAATCGCACCCGGCCCACGCTTTCCACTTGCCAGCCGCCCCGCGGCTGGCTATACCGACCCCCGTCCAGGCGGCCTTGCCGCCGCAGCTGCTCCCATCGTCTAGTGGCCCAGGACGTCGCCCTCTCACGGCGAAAACAGGGGTTCGAGTCCCCTTGGGAGCGCCACTTTCGCCAAATTGCCGTTGATCTTGCTCGGCTTTTAGTCGCTCGTCCCAAACCCGTGCGCGGATTGCGGCGAACAGTGGCGGTCGGCGGCGCGTCGGACCGTGCATCACGGACTTGGATTCGAAGGCTGGGTCTCGACAAGCGCGCTTCCGCGCTGTCCGCTCTGTCCCGGCGTTGGCTGAACGAGCCGGGAGGGTATTCCGGCAGGTCTGCGGTTCTCCTCTGCAGACCTTTCCGTTTCACCCCTGCTCGGCCGGAATGGCGAGGGTCACCTCCGTGTCGGCATCGAGGCGGATTTGGCACGAGAGGCGGCTGTTCGGGCGTCTTTCGCCGGTCAGAGCGTCGAGCATTGCGCATTCTGCCGCGCTCGGCTCGCCGCAATCGCCTGACAGGCGATAGACATGGCAGGTGCCGCAGGCCAGCGAGCCGCCGCATTCGGCGTCGATGCCCGGAACGGACTGGGTGACGGCTGCCAGCATGGCGGTCGAGCCGGCTTCGGCCTGAACGGTGACGACCCTTCCGTCCGCCAGAATGAAAGTCACGTTCGGCATGGCAGCAGGCTCCGAAGGGGCGCGGGCCGCGCCGGCGCGGCCGCGGGCGGCATCGATCGTGAGTGCGAGGGCGGGGCGGCATGCGGCCGGCGGCCGGGCTTCGGTGGGGGGAAGCACCCGCCCGCCGCCGACCGGCGGCGAATGCTCCTGACGCATCGCTGCGTCGGCGTCGTTCCTGGCAGCGGGCCGTGGGGCCGGCCGCCAGGAACGGCATTGCCCGATCCCGTCACTGGCGGTTGGCATTTTCCGGCAGGTGCGGGCTCCAGGGCTTCGGCGCGATGGGCGCGCTGCGGAAGACGATGTCGAACTGCCCCTTGGCGTTGACCTCGCCGATCAGCACCGGCTTGGTCACGTGATGGTTGGCGTTCATGGTGACCGTGTTGCCGCCCGGCGAGACGACGCTTTCGCCGACGATGGCCTTGCTGACGGCCGCAACATCCGTCGAACCGGACTTCTTCACCGCCTGGGCCCAGAGGTTGAACAGGATATAGGCCGATTCGACCGGATCGTTGGTGACCTGCCTCGGATCCTTCTTGTAGGCCCGCCACCGGGCGATGAACTCCTTGTTCTGCGTCGTGTCGATCGATTGGAAATAGCTCCAGGCGGCGAGGTGGCCGACCAGTTGCGACGTATCCAGGCCTTTCAGCTCCTCCTCGCCGACCGAGAAGGCGATGACCGGAATGTCGGTCGCCTTGACGCCCTGGTTGGACAGTTCCTTGTAGAACGGCACGTTGGCATCGCCGTTGACGGTCGAGATGACCGCGGTCTTCTTGCCAGAGGATCCGAACTTGCGGATGGCGGCAACCTCCGTCTGCCAGTCGGAGAAGCCGAACGGCGTATAGTTCTCGCGGATGTCCTCGTCGGCGACCCCCTTGGACTTGAGGAAGGCGCGGATGATCTTGTTGGACGTGCGCGGATAGACGTAGTCGGTGCCTTCGAGAATGAAGCGGGTGTGGCTGCCGCCGTCCTTGGACATGAGGTATTCGACCGCCGGGATCGCCTTGTTGTCCGGCACGGACGAGCCGTAGAAGATGTTCTTCGACGTTTCCTCGCCCTCATATTCGAGCGGATAGAAGAGCAGCCCGTTCAGCTCTTCGAACACCGGCAGTACGGACTTGCGGCTGACCGAGGTCCAGCATCCGAAGACGGCGACCACCTTCTGCCGCTCGACCAGGTCGCGCGCCTTCTCGGCGAAGAGAGGCCAGTTGGAGGCCGGATCGACCACGATCGGCTCGATCTTCTTGCCGAGAAGGCCGCCCTTGGCGTTGATCTCCTCGACCTGCCAAAGGATCAGATCCTTGAGGATCGTCTCCGAGATCGCCATCGTCCCGGAGAGCGAATGGAGGACGCCGATCTTGATCGTCTCCTCGGCGAGGGCGGGACCGGACAGGGTCGTCGCCAGGGTCAGCGCGGCAAGGCTCTTGCCGAAAGTGCGGCGTGTCAGGGTCATATCTCACTCCTTCTGACCATCACCGAGGCCTCGGCCATCCATGACGGCCGCCCGGCTCCCGGTTGCCTGAACGATGGGCGGGAAGTGCCCGTCGCATCAGAGCCGACCGCGGAGGATCGCAGGCGTCCAGATCGGACCCGGCGTCGTGGGCCCGGGGACGCCGTCCTTGGCTAAGGCTTGGTCATATCGCTCGCCGGCAATACGGATTTGGCGCGTCAAGCGGCAGCCGCGGCGGCACAGGGCGGGTCATGGTGCCAGTCGCCGACAAAGCATGGGTGCCAACGGACCGCCCCCTGGACCGGCCGCGGGCAAACTGGTCCCATGGCGGCCATCACCCACCGGATCATGGCCATGGAGCGACGTCCCATTCCCGCGCCGTCCGCCGCCGAGGGCCTGCGGGGATATGCGGCCCAGGTGACGGTCCTGCTCGATCGGACGGTCGCGGAAACGCTCGCGCTGCAGATCGTCGCGCAGATCAGAACCGGTATCCAGGACGGCCGCATCGCCGTCGGCTCGCGCCTGCCCTCGTCCCGGCGCCTTGCCGATCAGCTGCAGGTCGCCCGCAACACGGTGGTGCGTGCCTACGAGCAGTTGCACGACGACGGCCTGGTCAGCATCCGGCCGGCCGCCGGGATCTTCGTTCTCGCCCCCCAGGCGAGAGCCGTCCTGTCGCCGGCCCTTCCGGCGACGAGGATCGAAACGCCCATGGTGGAGCGGGTGCGGCCGCGGGTGCCGCAGCGGGTGCAGCGGCTGAGCGACGCCCAGAGCAGCCGGCTCAGCTTCGATTTCTATCCCGGCCGGCTGGCCGAGGCCCTGTTCCCGGTCAAGACCTGGCGGCGGCTGATGCAGAGTGCCGTCTCCGGCGGGCTTCGGCGGGGCATGACGCGCTATGGCGATCCGGCGGGCCTGTCCGCCTTGCGTGCGGCGATCGCCAACCATCTCGGCGCCTGGCGCGGCATCGCGACCGATCCGGGCCAGGTGGTGATCGTCTCCGGCGCCCAGGAGGGGCTCTCCATCGCGGCCCGGCTCTTCATCGCGCCCGAAACGCCGGTCGTGGTGGAAAATCCCTGCTACCAGGGGGCCACCTTCGCGTTCGAGGCGGCGGGCGCGGTGGTGCATCGCGTGCCGGTCGACGAGGACGGACTGATCACGGCCCGCTTGCCCGACGTCGGGGCCGCGCTCGCCTATGTCACGCCGGGCCATCAGTTTCCGACCGGCGCCACGCTCTCCATGGCACGCCGTGAGAGCCTCATCGCCTGGGCGCGCCGGCGGGGCACCTACATCGTCGAGGACGATTACGACAGCGACTTTCAGTATGACGGGTCACCGCTGCCGCCCATCGCCGCGATGGCGCCGGACTGCACCATCCATATCGGCACCTTTTCGAAATCGCTCGGTCCGGGTCTGCGGCTCGGCTACCTGGTGGTGCCGCCGGCCTTGGCGGATGCGGCCGTGGCCGTGAAGGGGCTCCTCGACAACGGCAACAGCTGGTTCGACCAGCATGTCCTGGCGGAGTTCATCCGCTCGGGCAGTTTCGTCTCGCATCTGCTGCGGGCCCGCGGGCACTATCGCGAGGCGCGCGACACGACCGTCGCGGCGCTGCGGCGCCATTTTGGCGATGTCGACCTGGCCGGAACCGGCGCGGGCTTGCACATCTGCTGGCAGCTGCCGCCCGGCGTGCCCCCTGCGGCGACCCTCGAAGCCATGGCGCGCAAGGCGCGGCTCGGCGTCTATTCGCTGGCATCGGCCGGCGCCTACGATGGGCTCGACACCGCGCTGGCTCGCCGGGGGATCATCCTCGGCTATGCGGCGATGGCACCCCGGCAGATCGAGCAGGGCATCGCCCGCCTGTCCGACCTGGTCGACGACAAGCTCGACGGCAGCCCGGGCTTTCTGTCGGAACTGCTGGTCTCCGAGCCCCTGTCCCAGGTTCCCCGCAGCGAACCGGCCCCCCGCAATCGCCACAAGCCGGCCCTACGCGCCGCCCCGCCGGCTCGGGCAGTGTCGGCCCCGAACGCGCTGTCCGAGGATCCCATGCAGATCGTCCGTGGTATTTATCGCTATCCCATCAAGGGCATGAGCGCCCAACCGGTGAACGGCATCATGCTCGAGGCGGGCAGGCCCTTTCCGTTCGACCGCATCTTCGCGCTGGCCCGGCCGAATGTCCCGATCGATCGCTACGATCCGAAATGGGCCAAGAAGGGCCTGTTCGTCATGCTGATGATCGACGAGGCCCTGGCCGAAGTGCGCACCGAGTTGGACCCGGACAGTCTGGTGTTCCGCGCGTGGTCGCAGCGCGAGGCCGTGTTCTGCGCCGATCTGCGGACTGACGAGGGACGCCGCGACCTCGAACGCTTCGTCCGGGGCCTCGTGCCGACGCTGGGCGACGCGCCGCATCTGGTGCAGAGCCGGCAGGGCCATTTCATGGACAAGCCCGACAACGTGATCTCCCTGATCAATCTGGCGACGCTGCGTCAGCTGGAGGAGCTTTGGGGCCGGCCGCTCGACCCCTTGCGCTTCCGTGCCAATTTCTATGTGGACGGCCTCCGTCCCTGGCAGGAATTCGACCTGGTCGGCAGCGACATCCGCCTCGGCGATGCCGTGTTCCGTGTCGACCGGCGCAACGGGCGATGCGGCGCCACCAATGTCAACCCGCAGACGGGCAAGCGCGACATGGACATTCCCGGCGCCCTGCGCGCCCGGTTCGGCCACAAGGATCTCGGCGTCTATCTGGTGACCCAGAGGGGCGGCAAGGTGGTGGTGGGCGATCCGCTCGCAGTGCCCGGCCCGGGTGGCAGCGCCGCTCCGGCCGAAGCCGCCGCCGTCCTCACGCCCGGTCCCGCACCCGCGGGACGCTTCATCTGCCGCGGCTGCTACTATATCCACGACGGAGTTGCGGGCGCCGGCGTCCCCTTTGCGGAGCTCGACGCCGCATGGCGCTGCCCGGATTGCGGCAGTGAGAAGAGCGCGTTCCGGCCTTATGTCCCCGCCGGCTTCGAGCCCGAAGGGACGGGCTCCAGCCGCCGCCGCGGTTGAGACCCCCGGCGCATCCGTTGGGGGGGCCGGCTCATCGGCCCAACTTCCGGACCCGCCTCCATGGCCTCGAGGGACGATCGCGAAGGGACCATCGCGATCGTATTCCCGGGCGTGGTGGCGGTGGCGCGGGCCGCGCTGTTCGGCGCGGGCCTTGCTGATCAGGATGCCGCGGCAGGCATGCCGATGAGGGCATCATTGCCGGGCGGGGCGACGGCTTCCAGCGTCATGGACCGGGCGCGCTGGGCCGCCCAATCATCATTCGGCTCCCGCAACAATGCGCCGACGCGGCGGACGATGGCGTCTTCGTTGGGGAAGATGCCGGGCGCGACCTCGGTGCGGCGGTCAGCGCGACATGCAGGGATTGGTGGCCCGATACTCGATCACGCGGGTGAGGAGGCGATCACTCTGGGCGGCGCGGATGCCCATCATGGTGATCTTCATCTCTTCGAAGAAGCGATGGAATGGTAGGATTGCTTGTTCGAGGCGGCGTTGCGGCAGACCGTTGCAGCCCGTGACCATGGCGGTGACCAGCACGGTGGCCGGCTCGCAACTGGTCTTCACGAGCGCCGCGTAGCGCTGATCGAGGCACTGCACATATGCATCCATTGCGGCCTCGGCCTCGTCCGCACGGGCTGAGACAGTGCCGACCGATACCAGCAAAGCCGCGGCGGCCAGGCATCGGGCGGTTGTCCGCCACGACTTCGTGGGGCCGGCCCATCGATCATCGGACACGGAGCGACGCATCTCGGGCCTCCGCTCGGCCGGCCGCGCTTGCGTCAGCGCGGCATGTTCTTCGGATAGAGAGTCTTGTGCAGCATGCGCGTGATGTTGTCGATTTCGGAAGTCCGGCGCACCACGCGCGGCGTGATCATCACCAGCATCTCGACCCGGCCGACGGTGTCGGACGTCTGTTTGAACAGTTCGCCCAGATAGGGAACGTTCTTCAGAACCGGGACGCCGGATTCGGTCTTGTCGTGCCGTTCCTGGATCAGGCCGCCGAGCAGGGCGGTATGACCGGATTGGACCAGGATGTCCGACTTCATCTGGCGGTTGGAGATGACCGGGGTGACGTTGCCGTTGAGCGTCGTATCCTGCGGCTTCGAAACCGATTGGTTGATCGCCAGCAGCACGCCGTTGTTGGAGCGGACTTTCGGCGTCACCTCCAGGATGATGCCGGTATCCTTGACTTCGATCTGCTGGGTGACCGTGACGTTGCCGACATTGTTCGACTGCTGCGTCCGCGTCGCAAACGGGATCTGGTCGCCGATCTGCAGCCGGGCGGAAGAGCCGTCGACGACCGTCAGGTAGGGCGAAGACAGAACCTTGACGTTGGTCACGCCCTGCAGGGCGGTCATCACCACGCCGATATCGGATTGCCCGATGGTCGCCGTCGCGGTCGCGACGCCGCCGGAGCCGCCCGGATCGCGGGCGGTCGGGTCTGCGGAGGCGCGGATGTTGATGCCCGCCGCCTGCAGGAACCACTGAACGCCGTATTGCAGCTGGTGGTTGATGGTCACTTCGAGGACGGTCGCCTCGATCACCACCTGGGCCTGCGGCACGTCGAGGGCGCGGACGACCTCCTTGACGCGCTTGAACATGGTGTAGTTCGAGTTGATCAGGAGCGTATTGTTGCGCGTGTCGGCCGCGATGCGGATGGCCTCCGTGCCGCCGACGACCACGCTGCCCTGACCGGACGCGGGCCGGCCGGCGCCGTTGCCGCCCCCGCCGTTGCCGCCGTTGGAATCGGGCTGGTCGAAGCCGTTGCCGCGTCGGCCGCCGCCACCACCACCCCCGCCGCCGCCCATGGCGAAGCCGGGGGGCGTGACGTTGTTGCCGTCTTCGTCGAATTCCGGCGACGACTGCTGGACGCGCGGGGCCATGGCGGCGGCAGCGGAGCCTTGGCCCTGCCCCTGTCCACCACCGCCGCCGCGGTTCGAACCGTCCTGAACCTTGGAGCCCTGCCGATTGCCGCCCTGGCCGCTGCCGGCCAGGATCGCGATCAGCTGCTGCGCCACCTGATCGGCGGAGAGATATTCGAGCGGGATGATGCGCAGGCTGACTTCGTCCGAAAGGTCGCGATCGAGTTCGGCGATCAGGCGGCGTACGCCTTCCATCATGCGGGCATCGCGGGTGCCGACCAGAAGCGACTGCTGGTTCTCCAGCGGAACGATCGTGATCTGGTCGACCTGGCTGGTCGTGCGGGTGCGATAGAATTCAATCAGCTTGGCCGCGACCACCTCTGGTGCGGACTGGCGCAATTGGATGATGGCGACCCGATCGTCGCCGAGGCCGTTGGCGCCGAGCGTGCCGATCAACTCCTCCAGCTTCTGCAGATCCTGGGACGGACCGCGCAGCAGCAGGGAATCCGGCGAGCTCGTCGCCTCGATCTGCACGTAGTCGGGCAGCAGCGGGCGGATAAACTGGACATATTCCGGGGCGGAGCCGCGGCGCAGCCGCACCACGCGCGTCGTCGTGTCGCCGATCCGGCTGGCCGCCGTGGCTGCCTCGAAGGCCGCCATCTGGTCGCCGCGGCCGATCTGGAACACGCCGTTGGAGAGCCGCATGACCAGCCCGTCGCGGGCCAGGATGTCGCGCACGATCTGCAGCACCTGCGCCTTGGGCACGGGCTGCTCGGTCCTGAAGGTGACGCTGCCGCCGAGGCCTTGCGGCGCCACATAGTTGACGCCGAGCGCACCGCCCAGCATCTGCTTCAGGAAGAAGTCGAGCGTCGCATTCTCGAAGGACACCGTGACGCGGTCGTCCGGGTTCTGCAGGTTGGAGCCGGCCTTGCGCAGATCGAGCAGGTCGTTCTGGATGCCGGCGTCCGATTGGGCTGCCGCCAATTCGACCCGGACGCTGCCCATATAGCCGACGATCGGGCGATACTTGTCGCTGCGCCGGGCATTGACCACGCTGGTGTCGATGATCGGTCCGCGCCGGGCGGCTTCGCCCGTATAGAGCTTCGGGTTGTCGTCGCCGCCGAACAGGGTCGTGCGCTGATTGAGGGCAGACAGGAAGCCGCCGTTGCAGGCGCCGTCGTCAACCCGTTCGACACCCTCGGTATGACCGACCGCGCAGGCATCGCCGCGAATGCTGGAACAGCCGGGCAGCGCCAGTGCGACGACGGCGAGAAGGCCCCAGGACGCCTTGGAAGGCCGGCCCGGAGCGTGGCTCCATTCGCCCGCCGCTTCGGCAAGCCGCGACAACAGGGATCGAAGTCTGCCTCCCGCGGTCCGGCCGGCTGCAGAAGACGCAATGGGTCGACCGGATTCCTCCCGCTCGGGAGCGAATGCCGTATCGGTCCGGGCCGCGCCGTCCCCGACCCTGTCGGTCGGGACCCGAATCGGTCCGGCGCGCCTCAATTCCACACCCCATCCCGACATTCGGTCCAGGCCTCACCCCGATTCACGTATTCGATACTAACAGATCGCACCTGCCCTTCTACGGCAGGCTACGGATTGCATACTAGATTTCGGGCAGCCATTGCCCGAACGACACACGGTCGCGCAATCGACGGGAGCACGGCACGGGAAAGGGCACGTCTGGCCTCCGGAGGTGGTCGATCAAGTCGTTGATCGGACGAACGAAACCATCAGCCGAAGGCGCTGCGCAGATCGAGCAGGCGGCGCAGCCATTGGTCGAGTGTCGGAAGGTCGAGATGGCGCTGATCGAGGTTGACAGCCGCCACGAAGCTGCCGTCCGGGGCCATCCCGGTATGAAGGTACCGTCCGGTCGCCGGATCATGGGTTGCGGCCGCAAGCAGTTGCCGGGGACCGGAGGCGTCGCGGCGCTCCGGCATCCAGGCAAGGCTCATGACCACCCGGTCGTCCGAGGCGGGCGTGATCGACAAGGTGCCGGATCGGGCGAAGCGAAAGGCGTAGCTGCCGTCTGCGGAGGCCCGCGCCGGCAAGCCCATGGCGCCCGCGAAGGTCTCGACCGTGACGAGGGCTGCGCTGGAAAGGCTGGCCATCAGTTGCTGCGCTCCTGGTCACGCTTGCGCTTGTCGCGGACATCCTTGTCCCGGTCCTTCTCCTCCATCTCCTCCTCGTAGGCGGCTTCCTCTTCCGCGACGAGATTGTTGAGAAGGGTTCCCAGGGTGCTGACCTGCTGGAGCCGTGCCTGCATCGACGGCATCAGGTCGTCCGGCAACTGGGCATGAAGGAGCTTCAGCCCGTTGGCGAAAACGACCTGCGTCTGCGGGCCGGCCTTTTCGTAGCTGCCGAGCAGGCCCCGCGCGTCGGTCAGGCTGGTCGCCATCTTCGCCGCGAAATTCAGAAGCTTGCTGGTGGTTTCCTCGGGCGAGCCGATGCCCCGGCCCGCGGCCGGCAACATGCGCTCGGTCTTGTCGACCAGTTCCCGGCTCGACTCGAACACCGTCTGCAGCTTCTTGAGCTTGGAGATCTCGGTCAGCAGGCCATGCAGGAAGGTCGGATCCGAGGACGGGCCGGTCATGTTCATGTCGCGGCCGGCAATCTCCCGGAAGACCTCGCAAATCTCGGCGAACTTCTTCGAGATGTCGAACTTGGCGATCTGGTCGAACAATTGCCCCATATTGCCGGATTCGCGCAGCATCTGGCGGTAGGTGTCGCGCACCTTGCCGGGATCCGTCTCCAGCGTCGCCGCCTCGCGCTCGGCGATCTCGGCGGCCGCAAAGCCGGCGCGCACGTCGCGGCCGAGGTCGCCGCGTTCGAAATCGCCGCGCGCCTCCTCCAGGAGCGCCATGAAGGATTCGCCGACATCGGTGGTGCCGAAATATTCCAGCGCCATGTCGAGGGCGGCGTATTGGTGCGTCACGTCGCCGTCGAACTTCTGCAGCGCGGCGAGGATGTCCTCCTTGGAAACCGACCCGCCGCCTCCGCCGCCGGCCTCGCCCAGGAGATCCTCGAAGGTCTGCAACTGGTCGATCAGGGCCTTGAGCGCGTCCTCGCGCGGCATGTTGGGCAGCTTGTCGTAATAGTCGGCGATGCGCGCGAGGGCCTCCAGATTGGCGCCGCGCCCCTGCCGGACTTCGCGCTGGCCGAGCGACTTCTTGTCGGCGCGATGGGCCACCGACATGCCGATCTCCTCGGCGGCATCGGAAAGCTTCGAGGCCTCGTCGGTGGTCGCGACCCGCTCGCCGCGATACTCTCCGCGCACCTCGCGCATGACTTCGACGCCGACCGGCGAGATCACGTTCTCGGTGGCGATCGTCTGTCTGATGGATTCGAGGGGACCGGCCACCAGAACCTTCTCCGCTGTCTCGGACGGGTGTTCGGGTCAAAATAGCCAGATCAGGCAAGTGCAGTGTGACGGACGTCACAGTGCCGGATCGCTGGCTGTCAGCCCGCCGATAGGTTCCCGCACAGAACAAGGCCCGCCGGCACAGCCGACGGGCCTGACATTCTCATGACAGTCGACGCAATCACTTGAGAGCCGGCACGATGTGCCGGCCGCGTGACGGCCCCGGTGACAACGTCACGCGACGTTGCGGGCGATCGACTTCAGCGTATCGGAGACGCTCTTGAGCACGTTGGTGCGCAGGTTCGAGATCGCCGACCAGGTGTTCATGGCCATCTGCATGGAGAACATCTTCTCGGTGTCCGAGAGGTTCGCGTTCTGCTCGATGGCGCGGATGTCGTCCTCGATCTTGGTCATCTGTTCGGACAGATAGCGCTGGCGCCAGACCAGGTCGAAGCCGTCGCGGTTCACATAGTCGCTGATCCACTGCGCGCCGTTGTTGCCGCCGTTGGTGAGCGTATCGACCCAGAGGGCCGAGCCTGTGGTCTGCGTCATGAGGTTCCCCTCCCCGAGAGGTCAAGTTGTAGGAAAAGCTAACACGATCTCTTTTGCCGCCGCAAGCGCACGGGAAAGAGATGTGGCACGGGTGTAGTCGGCGGGAGGAAGTCCCGCCGACAGATCTTCCTCGACCGCCATCGCCGCGCGGTCGAGCAGTTCCAGGAGTTCCTCTCGGAACGCCGAGGCTTCCGGGCCGCGCAACCGTTCCTCGATCTCCGTCATGCCGAACGGGAGATCGGGGAGAACCGCCTGTGCGGGCTCGTGGGTCGGGATCATTCGTCCTCCTGCAGGGCAAGCAGTTCGAGCTTGTTGCGATCGACGATGATGATGGAACGGTTCTGGGTGACGATCCAGCCGGACCGCTCCCAGCTCTTCAGCGCGCGATTGACATTGCCGCGGGCGCCGCGCGCCATCAGGCCGAGATCGGTCTGGTTGACGACCGAGCCGATGCAGGCGCAGTCCCGGCCCTTGTAGGGCATGCGCGTGCCCAGCCCGTCGGCGAGCCGCAGCACCGCCTGGGCGAGCCGCGCCGACAGGCTGCGCAGGCTCAGATTGCGGGTCAGTTCGATATAGGACCGGTAGCGCCGCGCCACGAGACGCGCGAGAGCCTGATCGAGCTCCGGATGGCGCTGGCCGAGGCTGCGAAATGTGCGTGCCGAAACGCTCGCCACCGTCGCGCTGCCGACCGCCGTCGCCATGTCGCAATGCAGGCCGCGCTCGAAGACGCCCAACTCGCCGAAGGCTTCCCCGGGCGGCAGGATGGCGAACAGGATCGCCGAGCCGTCTTCCAGGAGCTGCGACAGGCGGACATGGCCGGCGCGTACGAAGTACAACTGCTCGGCGTCGTCTTCCTGCAAATATATGAATTCGTTGTTGCCGTAGTTGCGCAACGTCAGAGCCGACTGCAAGGCCGCCTTCGCTTCGTTGCCGATCGATGCGAACTCGGTATCCGCTCGAGACATCCATGCCCTCCGGCGGCCCGTCGGCGACCTGCCCCCTCACGTCGCATAGCCACCCCGGGCGGCTGCGGCCTCCCGGAGCGGTCTTGGCATTGTATACGACGCTTGCATGCATCAGCGCAATCTCATGCAGCACAAAGCCGTTCGGGTGATACCGATGGGCAACGGAGCAGGATGCCGGCTATGCCCGGCGGGTCGGTGCGGGGTCACCATGCTGGATGACCCGGGTCGATCAGCGCGGGGGCCTGACGGATCGCACGTTAGCCGATCCGGGTCGGGCGATTGTGCCGAACGGCACATCTGTCATTGGAAATGCCGATAAGTGTTGCGTACAATTGGACCGGTCGCACTTTGCTGCGCGGGGCCGGGGCTGTAGTCTCGCCGACGCTGCGCAGCCATCCGATCGGGACGGCGGCTTTGTGACCTGAACGCTACCCCGGCGGGGCGGCGTCAGCGCGGCGGATTGGCACGGCGGAGCGTCATGGCGGACGGTACGGAGTCGGAACGGACGATCCTCAAGATCCTGAACGGGCAGCAGTCCGGCGCCGAGGTGTCGCTGACGCCGGGGGATTATGCGCTCGGATCCGGTCCGGACGACGATATCCAGCTGGTCGATGTCAGTCTCAGGCCGGGGCACCTGAAGCTCCGCGTCGCGGTCGGCAAGATCCAGATCGCCGGCGGGTCGGGCTCGTTCCGGACGGCCAACGGCCTGATCGTCGCGGCCGGGAACCAGGACTGGCAGGAGGTCGAGCCGCTCGACGTGATCACCGCCGGCACGACCCGATTCGCACTCGGGCCGCCGACGGCCAAGTGGTCGACGATCGCCGAGGACGATTCCGAAAAGGGCATGGACCCGCTCGCCCGCGCCAAGGCGGCCGGCCAGGCGCGGCCGCGCAACGAAGGCGGCGGCCGCTCGGCCCTGCCGTGGGTCGCGGTCATCGCGGCACTTGGTTTCGGCGGCTGGTACGTCTGGGAGCATTACGGCAAGGTCGGCAAGCAGGTGGCGGTCGACCAGCGCTCGGATGTCGAGATCCTGCGCGACGCGCTGAACCAGTTTCCCTTCGGCCGCCCGATCGATATCCGACGGGAAGTCGACGGCACCATCTACGTCAACGGCTATGTCGAGACCCAGGTCGAACGCCGGGCTCTGGCCAATGCCATCGAGAAGACCAATGTCGCTGCCTATCCGCGCATCTGGGTGCTCGCCTCGCTGCGCAACGAGATCGACAATCTGATCAAGTCGCGCCAGCTTGCGCTGACCAGCTCGGTCACGGGCAACGGCGAGGTCGCCATCGAGGGGGTGGTGCTCGATGCCGAGACGGCCGACAAGTTCGTCGCCCTGCTGCGCGACAACGTGCTCGGCATTCGCGCGCTCGACAACCGCATCCGCACCGCCCGCATCCTGCTGCGCGACGTGGAGCGGCTCGGACGCCAGAACCAGATCGATCCCTTCGTCCTGTTCCGCCTCGACAAGGAACTGATCGAGGCGAGCGGCATCGTACCGACCACCCGGCTCGACGCCTGGCTGGCCTTCATGCAGTCCTATTCGGCGCGCTTCGCCAAGGATATCGGCCTGCGTTCGCTGGTCCAGGTGCAGGCCGAGAACGGCGAACGCGGTCCGGTCGTGCCCTTCGTCATCGGCGGCAAGGCCGGCGAGGGCGAACTGCTGATCGATCCGGAGCAGATCAAGTCCGGTCGCTACGACTTCAACACGCTCTACGGCAATGGCGGACTGGCACGCCCCGGCGGCCAGGCCGGCGGTCCCGGTCGGCCCGGCGACGGACGGCCGGGACCCGGTCCGCGCGTCGGCGGGGCCGGCGGCCTCGGCAGTCTGGGCGGCGGCACGGCCCCGGTTCCGGAGGCGATCACGGCGGCGGCGGCCCTCGACGGTGCCCGCCTGCGCGATCAGGCGCGCACGCTGATCGAGCGATGGCGCGAGGGCGGCGCGTTGCCGGAACGCAACGGCTTCAGCCCCGGCACGCTCGCCGCGGCGCTCAACGCGCTGTCCAAGGTCGGCTGGGCCGGTCCGGGCGGCACCGCGGCGCCGACCGAAGGCGGCCGCGTCTCCGCCGTCTATCTGGCGGCCTTGCGCGAGCAGCGGGCCGGGCCGGAGCAACTCTGCTGGCCGGGCGCGCGCGTGACCACCGCAAGCCTGACGGCGTCGCTGTTTTGGCTCGATCTCCTGAGCGTCTCGACCGACCTGTCGCTGGCGAGCTTCGATCAGGCCGAGCAGCGCGTGCTGATCGATACCGCGATGAATCCGCGCGGTGTCGCGGCCTGTGCGGCGTTCGGCAAGGCGCCGATGGCGGCGGCGATCAATGCTGCATCGGCATCGAACGGCGCCGGCGGCAGTGGATCTGCCGGTAACGGCACCGCGGCCAGTGCTTCGTCCGGCAATGGCTCCGCGGGCAACGGCGCCGGAAGTGCGAAGCCGGTGGCCGGCAAGGCGGCGGGCGACAAGCCGGCCTCGGTGATCGACAATTCGCTCTACATGGACGAGGTCCGGCGCAATCCGGAATTCGTCCGCTTCGTGGTGCGCGATCTGCCGACCTTCCCGCTCGACATCACCGGCGTCAGCATCGGGCCGGACCGCTATGTGCAGACCCGCGACGGGCGCAAGCTGCCGGAGGGCACCTCGCTCGACACCGCGTCCCGGATCGCTTCGGTCTCGGAACTCGGTGCGCTGGTGCAGATCAAGGACGGCAACGCCGTCCTGGTCTTCGATCCCGCCATCAACTGGGTCGCTTCGAGCCGGTTCTGATACCGACGGTCATGGAATGATCGTCGGTATTCTATACGCGAATTTCTCATGCCTCTGACGCCTATGAGAAATTCGCGTTGCCTCAACGGCCCGATGCGTCAGCATCCTGGGCCGTTGGTATGAGAGCCGGTTCCGACCGTCGAAGGCGCCACCCCGGCGGGACGGGTCGCGATCGCCCCCCTGGAGGGGCACTCCGCGCCGTCGGCGTGGCCCACCGTCTCTCCGGGCTCCGCCTGAACCGGGACCTTCCGTCACATCCGGTGTGCGACGCCCTCGGTGACGCGGTGGTCGCCGGCTTCCATGTCGATGACGCCGTGGGGCAGGGGCCCCTTGTAGAGCGTATCCTTGTTGCGCTCGACCCAGGCCAGCACCTCGGCGATGGCATCGAACAGTTCGTCCGGCACGAACTCGCCCGGATCGCAATCGGCGAACAGCGCGCGCGCCAGCGGCACGTTGCGGAAGATCGGCACGCCGGCCTGTTCGGCCTCGGTGCGCAGGTAGTGGGCCTGCAGGTTGCGGCCCTTGGCGACGATCATCGGCAGCGGAAGTTCGTCCGGCCGGTAGGCGATGCAGACGGCGAAATGGGTCGGGTTGATCACGACCGCGCTCGACTTGCGCGCCTGGTGGCCGCCGTCGCCCATGATCAGTTCCATGGCGAGCTGCTTGCGGTGGCCCTTGATGTGGGGATCGCCTTCGCTTTCCTTGTATTCGCGCTTCACCTCGTCCTTCGACATCATCAGGCTCTTGGTATAGGTGTGGCGCTGATAGGCGAAGTCGATCAGGGCGACCACGATCAGGGCGAAGGCCGTGTAGGCCAACAGCTTGCCCATATAGAGGCTGGCGACGGAGGCGAGGCAGGTCAGGCCGCAGGGCAGGGCGGTCAGGAAGGCGCCCATGGAATCGCGCACGACGAAATAGAGCAGGATCGACAGGAAGATGATCTTGGCGACCGACTTCAGGTTCTCGATCAGGTTCTTCATCGAGAAGATTTTCTTGAAGCCCTGGGCCGGACTGATCTTGTCCAGCTTGGGCGTCAGGTTCTCGAGCGCGAAGATGCTGCCGAACTGCATGTAGTTGGCCGCAATGGCCGAGAAGATGGCGACGCCGAGCACCGGCATCATGATGCTGACGCCTTCCGAGAAGGCGATCGAAATGCCGTTATAGGCGTTGGTGCGGAAGTCGCCGGTGGACAGCTGCGCGATGTCGTTCATCAAGGCGATCAGGCGCATGTTGGTCGACTGCGAGGTCGCCCACAGATAGGCGATCACCGACAGGAGCGAGATGGTCGTGACCACCTCCTGGCTGCGGGCGACCTGACCCTTGGCGCGCGCGTCGCGCACCTTCTTGGGTGTCGGCAGTTCGGTTTTTTCGCCGCCTTCGCTCATGGCCGTACCGTGCCTCCCGGAGGCTGCAGCTGGCGGATCTTCTCGCCGGCCTTCAGCATATTGTAGAACGTATCGGCCATTCCCGGAATGGTCAGCATCTGCTTGGCCGAGTAGGGCATCAGGATGCTGAAGTAGAAGATCAGCACGAAGATCGCCAAGGCGCTCTTGATCGGCATGGCCAGGATGAAGACCTGGATCTGCGGTGCGAAGCGACTGACCATGGCGAGCGCGAATTCGGCCATGAACATGATCGCGATGATCGGCGCCGCCAGCACGAACATCAGCCGGAAGGCGTGATCGAACATCAGCAGCAGCATCTTCGGGAACTGGTCGGAGATCAGCGGGACGGTGCGGTCCGCCGGCCAGGCGCCGTAGGAGGCATAGAGCAGCCCGAAGATCGGCAGCACGGCCCCGGTGATGAACAGATAGGTCAGGAAGACCTGGCTGAACATGTTGCCGATCGGGCTGGTCTCGTGGCCGTGCAGCGGGTCCACGCTGGAGGCGATGGCGGCGCCGCGCTGGTTGTCGATGAAGGCGCCGGCGGACTGCACCACCCAGAAGATCCAGCCGACCAGATAGCCGAGCAGGAAGCCGATGACGTATTCCTTGGCGAAATGCAGCGCAAAGACCGGCGGCGTTCGCTCGATCGCCAGCGCATAGTCGAAATTCACCGGCAGGACCGGCAGGCAGAGCACGAACACGGTCGCGGTGCGCGACAGGCGCGGCACCGAGGTCGCGGTGAAGATCTGCGACGTCGCCAGGAAGCCGTGGATGCGCGGCCAGGTCAGCAGGAGCGCGATGATCTCCTGATCGTAGATCGACCAGAGCGAGCGGAGCACATCCATTGGGGCGTCAGGTCAGGTTCGGGAAGTCGTTGAAGAGCTTCAGCGTGAAGTTCAGGATCTCCGCGCCCAGAAAGCCCGACATGCCCGCAATGGTGATCGCGACCGCGATCAGCTTGATGGCGAAGGACAGGGTCTGTTCCTGGATCTGGGTCAGGGCCTGGATCAGGCTGACCAGGATGCCGACGAAGGAGGCGACCGCGATCGGCGGCATCGAGAGGAGCATGACCAGCATCATGGCCTCGGTGACTTCATGCAGGGCCGTGGCAGGGGTCATGGTTCGTCCCTCAGATGTAGGTCTTCACGAGGCCGAGGATCAGCCGCGACCAACCGTCCACCATCACGAACAGGAACAGCTTGAACGGCAGCGAGATGGTCAGCGGCGACACCATCATCATGCCCATGGCGAGCAGGATGTTGGAGACGATCAGGTCGATGGCGATGAAGGGCAGGTAGAGCAGGAAGCCGATCTCGAAGGCCTCGCGCAACTGGCTGACCGTGAAGGCCGGGAGCACGATGACGAGCGAGTCCTGATCGATCCGGTCGACCAGCTTCTGCGGCCAGAGCGACTTGGCCGCCTCCATGAAGAACAGCTTCTCGCGCTCGGCGGCATGCTTCTTGAGGAAGCCGACCAGCGGCCCCTTGCCGTCCTCATAGGCGCGGCGCATGCCCTCGGCCGAATTGATCGAATACTGGCCGGCCGACAGGATGTCGTAGGTCTCCACGATCACCGGCGTCATGATGTAGCCGGCGAGGATGATCGCCAGCGCGTTCATGGCCATGTTGGGCGGGATCGACTGCACGCCGAGCGCGTTGCGCACGAGCAGGAACACGACCGAAAGCTTGATGAACGCGGTCGCCACCACGGCCAGGAAAGGCACCAGCGCGGCCAGCGCCAGTACGATGATCAGATTCAGCGGATCCGTCACGAACGGCCTCGTCGCGGGTGGTCTCGGGAGCGGAGCGCCGTCCGATGGACCGCACGGCGCCGAAGGGGTGTCGGGTAAGCGACCGGTCCGGCCTACCGGGACAGGTTGAGCCGGGTCAGCCGGACGGCGACGCGGTCGTCGAGCCGGACCAGATCGCCCGTGCCGATCACCTCGCCATTGGCCCGGACGGTGATCTCAATCCCTTCCTTGGGGGCCGGCAGATCGAGGGCGACGATGGCGCCGGGCTGCCAGGATTCCAGATCGGCGATCGGAACCGTGGTGCGGCCGAGGTCGAAATCGAGCGCGACGGTCAGTCCGCCGGCGGTGGGTTGGTCGGACATGCGCGAGGCTCCGGAACGGGTTTCGGCGCGCCAGCGGCGCTCGGTGCGGCGGGCGACCACCGTCCAGCGGCCGTTCTCGGCCTTCAGGTCGATGGCCAGATCGCCGGCGTGAAGGACGGCGGTGCGGCCGACGGTCTCGGCCAGCACGACGAAATCGCCGGGACGCAGGGCCCGGGCCTCGACGACCGGTAGGTCGATGGCGCCGAGCGCCAGCGAGACCTCCGCGGTCAGCCGGGTCTTCAGATCGGACCAGGCGGCCCGCGCCGCGAAGCTGCCGGAGCCAAGGGCGCGGCCGAGCACGACCGGATCGACGCCGAAATCGAAGGTGATCGGCTCGGGCGCGAGGCCGCGCAGGCTGACGGCGAACCAGCGCAGCCGCTTCATCTCCGGGCGGTCGGACAGGCCGCCGACCGATCCGGTGCCGGCCAGCCGCAGGGCACCGGCGCGGTGTGCCGGCAGCGCGCCGGCGATCATCGCCACGATGCCTTCCAGGATGGCGCCGCGCAGCCCGTCGGGCAGGTCGAACAGTTCGGCCGGCTGCAGGTCGGAATTGAACAGCGCCTTGAACGGGAAGCTGGTCAGCGAGATCAAGGCCTTGGCGCTGTCCGCGCCCTCGACGATCAGCGCCGCGCCGGCCGGTGCCGGGCGCTCGGCCAGTTCGAAGGTCAGCGAGGCATTGGCCGGACCGAGGCGGATCGGCTCGCCGGCATAGCTCAGGATGGCGGTCCAGAGCTTGGCCTCGTCGAGCTTCATGCCGAGTTCGGGAGGCAGGAAGGCCTGGGTCATGCGCGCGCGCTCCCGCCGGCGAAAAGGCTCGAAAAGGCGGACAGGCCGCTGCCGTCCGCGATCGCCTCGTCCCGGTCGGCGACGACGCTCTCGCGGATGGTCACCCGGCGGCCCTCGAAGCGGCGGGCCAGCGCGGCGGCCAGTTCGGCGGCGGCCGGGGCGAGGTCGATCTCGTGGCCGGCGCGGACGAGCAGGATGTCGAGGCTGGTCGGGGTGATCGAGACCTGCAGCTCGCGCAGACCCGCCGGCGCCACGGCGGCCCAGCCGGCATCGGCCATCTGCAGACGCAGGGCGATCGGATCGCCCGGGCGGCGGCCGAGATCGGCCGCCAGCGCCGATTCGATACGGGCCGACACGGTCTCGGCCATGGCGCCGGCCTCGGCGGCGCGGCGCCCGGCCTCGGACTGGAATTCAGGAACCGCGAGAGCAAGCGGGTCAGGGGGCGGGCCGGTCAGGCCGCCGGACCACTGCGCCGTCGCCAGCACGCGCGCGGCGTCGTCGGTCTTCGGTGCCGGATCGCGCGTCTCGGCCTCCGCGTCGCCGGGCCGCCGGGTCGCGGCCATGCGGGCGCCGAAGGCCTTGGCGCGATCGGCCATGGCGAGGCGGTCGGACAGGCGCCGGTCGCCGCCGGTGTTCATGCGCGCATTGGCGTCCGCGCCGGCGCGCGTGCGGGAATCGAGGCCCTGCTGCAGGCCTTCGCGGGCCTGGTCGAAGGGCCCCCGTCCGGAATTGGCGATCTCGCTCATGCCGGTTGCTCCCTCTTGCGCGAGAACAGATCCTCGATCTCGTTCTCCTCGGCCAGTCCCAGTTCCGCCGCGATGGTCGCGCCGACCTCGGTGGTCAGGATCTGGTACTTGTCACGGTCCTTGACGCATTTGTTGTAGATGTTGGTCGCTTCCTGCAGTTCCTTCTCGATCCGCATCATGACGTGGCGGGCACGTTCGACATCGTCGACCAGGATCTGATGCTCGGCCTCGAGCCGCAGGACCTTGCCCTTGGTTTCCTTGATGCCGTCGACATTGGTGCGGGTGCCGATGATCTCCTGATAGATGGCATCCTCGCGGGCGCGCAGGGTGCGCCGGCTTTCCTCCATCACGCCGCGGCGCTCGTCCACGGCGATCTGCGCGTCGCGGAGATCCTGGCGCTTCTTCTGCATATTGCGCAGCGCCTGATCTTCTTTCAGCTGCTTGACGCGCAGCAGGGTCTTCAGCTGGCCGATCATCGGGTGAGCGCCTTCAGCTTGTCGAGCGTGGTCTGAAAGGCGTCGAACTCGTCGGTGCGCTGCTGCAGGAACTGGTTGATCGGCTTGTACTTGGCGATCGCCATGTCGGAATCGGCGTCGCTGCCCTTCTTGTATTCGCCGACCTTCACGAGCAGTTCCACGTCGGCATAGGTGGCGAGCCAGGACAGCACCTTGCGGGCCATCAGGACGTGCTCCTTCGGCACCACCTTGTCCATCACGCGGCTCTTCGAGGTCAGCACGTCGATGGCCGGATAGTGGCCGCCGGCGGCGAGCTTGCGCGACAGGATGATGTGGCCGTCCAGGATCGAGCGCGTCTCGTCGGCGACGGGCTCGTTCATGTCGTCGCCTTCGACCAGCACCGTGTACATGGCGGTGATCGAGCCCTTGTCGTTCATGCCGACCCGCTCCATCAGCTTGGGCAGGTTGGCGAAGACCGAGGGCGGGAAGCCGCGCCGGGTCGGCGGCTCGCCGGCGGCGAGGCCGATCTCGCGCAGCGCGCGGGCGAAGCGGGTCACCGAATCCATCAGGAACAGGACGCGCTGGTTCTTGTCGCGGAAATATTCGGCGATCGCGGTCGCGATGAAGGCCGCCTTGGCGCGCTCCATCGAGCTCTTGTCGGAGGTCGCCACCACGATGATCGACTTGGCCATGCCTTCCGGGCCGAGATCGTGCTCGATGAACTCGCGCACCTCGCGGCCGCGCTCGCCGATCAGCGCCATCACGGTCACGTCGACGGCGGCGCCCTTGACCAGCATGGAGAGGAGCGTCGACTTGCCGCCGCCGGCCGCCGCGAAAATGCCCAGGCGTTGGCCTTCGCCGACCGTCAGCATGGCGTCGATCGCGCGCACGCCCATGGAGATCGGCTCGTCGATCACCCGCCGCTTCATCGGGTCCGGCGGGTTCTGGTAGACCGGGTAATGCGTCTCGGGTTCGAAGGGGCGGTCGAGACCGTCGACGAAATTGCCGAGCCCGTCGATGACGCGGCCCATCAGGCCGGGGCCGACGGCGACCGACTGGACGCGCCCGGTCAGGCGCACCTCGGTCTTCGGCGACACGCCCTGGGTCTCGCCGATCGGCGACAGCAGGGCCTGGTCGTCGAGAAAGCCGACGCATTCGGCCATCAGGCGGGCGCCGGTCTGGCGGGTGTAGAGTTCGACGATCTCGCCGACCTGGATCTCCGGGACGGAGGCATGGATGATCGTGCCGACCACCTTGCGCACCCGGCCGGTCAGGCCGAACGGGCGGAACTCGCCGACGCGTTCGTCCAGCGCCGCCGGCATGCGCTTCAGCGCCGCGCGGATGCGGTTCTTGCGCTCGCGCTCGGGGCCGCGACCGGGGCGGGGCAGGTCGTTCATCGATGCGCCCCCTCCGCGGCATCCTCCTCGGCGATCACGACCGCGCTGCGGCGCAGGATCGCCTCAAGCTCGTCGAGCCGCTGGGCGAAATGACCGTCGACGCGGCCGACCGGCGATTCCACGATGATGCGCGGCGGATCGAGCGAGGGATCCTCGACCACGTCGATCAGGTCGATCTCGGGGAAGCCCGCCTTGATGTCGCCGATCGAGCGGCGGAAATGCTCGATCTGGCTGGGGGCGAGCGAGAGCTGGATGCGCTTTTCCCGCCGCATCTGCTTCAGCGCGGCCCGCACCATGGCCTCCGCCTTGTCCTGGTCGGAGAAGCCGTCGACCAGCTTGCGCACCGCATGGATGACGAGATTGGTCAGGTCGCGGTCGATGTCGCGCAGCGCGTCGTCGAGGACGCGGCTTTCCTCCACGATGCGACCGACCGCCTGCATGCGGGCCTGTTCGAGGCCTTCCTCGAAGCCGCGGATCTTCTCGGCCGCATAGGCGTCGCGCGCTTCCTGGCGGATGCGCTCGGCTTCCTGCTCGGCGGCCTTCAGAAGTGCAGTGGCGGCGTCGAGCGGCTCGACCTCGCCTCCGCGCAGCACATGGGCGCCGGCGGACAGACGAAAGCCGAGTTCTTTCAGCCGATAATAGCCGACCATGACGGCAGCCTCCGGCGCATGAGTTTCACGATGTGGTCGACATGACCGGGCTGCAGCGCGGCGACGGCGTCGCGCCGGCCGGCCGGTGCGGCGTCGGCATGCAGCCGGGCCAGCACGAAGGGCAGGATCTCGGGCTCGACGGCCTCGACATAGTTCAGCGCCACATGCAGGCCGAAGCGGTTGACCGCGTCGACCCGCCCCTGCGCGGCATCCGGCGGCGTGGTCAGGATGTCGGACTCGGCCGGCAGCCGGTCGAGTTCGGCGAGGCTCGCATGCATGAACGGCGCCTCGTGAACCGCGACCGCGAAGGCGTCGCTGCCGAGCGCCTTCTGGGCCGCGATCCGGTCGCTTTTCAGAAGCATGCCGGCGATCCGCTTGTGCAGCACCGTCGCGGCCAGGATCATGGATGCCCGGTCGACCTCGATCGCACGCTCGGTGGCGAAGAGCAGGGCGAGCCGGCTCTTCGGCTGGGTCATCAGGCGATCGACGGTCGCCCGCGAGACCGGATTGCCGGTCAGCCGCAACCGCTCGCGGACCGCCCGGTTGATCGGCGCGGCGAAGGCCGGATGAGACGACAGGGCGCGGATGTCAGAGCCGGGCAATGGGGCGATGGCCAGCGCATCGACGTCCATGCGGCCGATCGGGCGCAGAATCGCATCGGCGAACCGGATCGCCGGGCCGAGCGCCTTGATGTCGGGTGCTGCCGCCGTCACCGGTCGGTCCTCGGTTTGGCCGGGCGATGCCCGCCCGCCGGGTTCGGTTGCCGCCACGCATTGCCACCGCCCTGCGTGCCGTGCCGGACCCGGGAGCGGCCGGTCGGCCGGCCGCTCATGACGGTTCGACCAGTGCGTTGGACCCGTCGCGGCGCGACCGGCCCTTGCGGGCATAGGCGACGAGGCTGGCGATCAGGGCGACCATGAGGGCCGCGATCAGGGCGCCGGTGCCGGACACGATCTGCCAGAAGCGGGTCGCGTCTGCCGTCTTGATCGAAACGCCGGGCACGACCTCGGTGAACTGCGCCGCCTCCGGGCCGGGCGTCGCGACCTTGGTCGGCTGCGCATCGGCGAGCACCACGGTCACGGCCGAATATTCGAGGCCTTCGATCGCGCTCGACACCAGGCGCCGGATCTGGGGGACGAAGAAGTCGAGATCGACGCCGGGCTGATGCTTGATGAACACCGCCGCCGAGGACGGCTTGACCGGCTGGCCGAGCTGCGGCGCGTCGGGCAGCACGATATGGACCCGCGCCGTCACCACGCCGTCGATATTGGACAGCGTCTGCGCCACGTCCTCGCCGAGCGCATAGATGTACCGAACCCGCTCCTCGAAAGGCGACGACATGATGCCGGACTTCTGGAACACCTTGCCGATCGATTCGCGCGAACTGCGCGGATAGCCGGTATCCTTCAGCAGCGCGATGGCGCGCAGCATGTCCTTGGATTCGACCGTGATCTTGAAGCCTTCCTTGCCGACGGAAACCTTTTCGGCCTGAACGCCGTTGGACATCAGGACCGCCAGGATCTGGTTGGCTTCCGGTTCCGTCAGGTTCGAATAGAGGTCGTTCTGGCAGCCGGCGAGAGCCAGCGCACCGATGAGGACACAGACGCGCAAGAGGAACTTGGACAGCAAGGCGGCACCACTTCGTCGGTCGGAACTGTCGGAGCCGGGCCGATCACTGGCCCTTCATCAGAGTATCGAAAGCTTGTGTCGATTTGCCCGTCAGCTTGGACGTGACCTCGACCAGGAGCGAAAAGCGCACCAGTTCCATCTGCATGGCCATCATGGTGTTCACGTCCATGTGGCTGTGCGACATCAGCTTGCCGAGTTGCGCCTCGCGGGCGTCGAACACGCCGCGCAGCTTCTGCATGCCCTCGATGATCGCGTCGCCGCTGCCCTCGGCCGGCACCGTGGTCTTGGCCGCCGGCGCGTCGAGTTCGAGGGCGCGCCGGGCGCGCTCGCGATCGGTCGTCGCGGCGGTCCCCGATGTCGGCGTCGGGGTGGTCTGCGAAATCGTCGTCTGACCGTTGACCGTCTGGCCGGCAACCGGACGGGCACCCGTGGTCGGCTGTCCGTTCAGGGCCGGTGCGGCGCCGGGCTGGCCGGTGACCGGCCGTGCGCCGCCTGGTCCGCCGAAAAGCTGGCTGAGCCGCATGCCGCCGGTGGCGGTCGATACGGAATCGGTCGCGACCGCGCCGGCGACCGGCTTCGGCGCATCGACGGCCGCGACCTTGGTGGTCTGGCCGCCGCTCACCGCACGGTCGAGGGCCGAGTCGAAAAGGCCGGTGCTCTTCTTGTCGGGCGAGGCCGCCGTTTTCAGCACCTCATAGCCGGAATGTTCGGAATGGCCGGTAGACGCCGCCAACTGGCCGCCCAGCGAGAAACCGATCGTGGTCATGTCAGCCGTCCCTCATGCCGTCCCGCTTCGTGCGACCGCAAACCGCCGGCGGCTCGCCAGTCCGAACCGCCCCGATGGAGCGCTTCTCGCACGCATACAATTGGATACGAATTGCACCGCTACGGCAAGCGTTGCATACGTACGATTCATTAACCCGGAGCGAAATCACCGGGTGTGATGAACGTCACAGGCTGATGCGCTGCCGCGGACCTGCGGCCGTCGTGGCCGGTCCGGCGGCCATGCGCCACGGCCGGCCGGCCCGGCAAGGGATGCCGGGAAAAGGTGCAGAGATGCACCTGCCCGATTTTGCGCCGGCCAGGACCCGGACGGTCGCCCGATCAGATCGGGGTATTCTTGCCGGGGTCGTAGTAGACGCCGTTCTTGCTCAGTTCGGCGACCGGGTCGAACTTGCTCGATTCCTTGTTCTTCTCGAGGTTGAGAACGCTCTTGTCGTTCAGATAGTCCTCGAAGGAATCGGTCTTGGCGTCGTTCGACGGCTGCAGGCGCTTGTCGTTCGACTTGTCGATCTGCAGCTTCGAATCGACCGGCAGCGGATCGCGGGTGGTCCGATCGCTGACCGGCTCCGGGATCGGGACGGTGCTGGAGCGCTGGATGCTGTCGATACCCATGGCGTGGTCTCCTCCTGATGGGCGGCCCGCTGTGACCGGAATGCGGCGCGGGCGGCGATATCGGGCATTCCGAATGGGTTTGCGGATGAGTTCCCCAAGTCGGATGGTCAGGTCCGCCGCCGGGAGGGGCGACGGGTTTCGGCGTAGATGACCAGGGCGAGGCTCGCCGTCACGGCGAGAAGCGCCAGGATCATGCGTCCGTACCGGCCGAGCCGTTCGGACAGAGTTTCCCCCTGAACCGGGCTGCCGTCCAGACCGCCACCGTTCCGGCCTCCCGGCACCGGCCGGTCGACGCGTTCGCCACCCGAGCCGGCGATGATCTCGGCGAGGCCGGCGCGAAAGCGGCCGGGGTCTGCTGAGCGGGCGACGAGGGCCTCGAAGGCCGGCGCCCAGGCCGCGCCGTTCGCCTGCCCGCCGACGCGGAGCGCGGCCGGGACCGACAATTCCCGCCAGGATCGGCCATCGCGCACGAGACGTGCCGTTACGGCGCCGTACCAGGCGGCATCGAAGACATAGAGGCGGACCGCACCCGGCTCGGCCAGCAAGGTCGCGGCTGCGATGCGGGCCGCGGCGCTCGCCTGGTCGATGCCGGCGAGGGCGAGGACGGTCCGGGTCCGACGGCCCGGAATGCCGATCTCGATGCGCTCGGCATGCAGGTCGACGGTCAGGCCGGGGGCCGCGGGACCGCGCAGGCGCAACAGTTCGACCAGTCCGGCCGGCGCTTCCGGGCGGTGCGTCCGGGTGTCGAGATCGCGGCTGGCCTCGATCGGTGCCGGCCGGGTCGCCGGTTCCGGCGTGCCCGAACGGGCGAGCAGCACGATCAGGATCAGCAGGAAGGCGGCAAAGACGTTGGCCGACAGGTCGGCCGCCACGGTCATGCCGACGCGGTCGCCGATCATGGCCGTCCCTCCCGATCGCCGGTCCGGCGGGTCCGGCAGGCGGCGGCGAGATCCGGCCGCTCGGCGAAGCTGCAGGCGCGATCGAGCCGCACCTGACGGATCTCCTGCGGCCCGCGTGCGGCCAGCACCGGTTCCAGCGCGAAGGCGGTATCCTCGCCGCCGGGCTCGATCAGGAGGAGGACGGCACGGCCGTCCCGCCGCGCGCGGGCGAGCCGGTCGGCTAGGCCCGGATGGTCGGCGATGGCATCCGCGCCGATCCGCTCGACGGTCTCCGCGCTGCTCCCGGCCGGCGCGGGATCGACCAGCGCGAGCCCGTCCGGGCCGGCCAGGATCGCGTCGGCGGCCGCACCGTCGACCCGGTACTCGGCGAGCGCCAGCACCTCGGCGAGCGACTTCAGCCGCGCGCGCTCCTGGACGGCCGCGACGCCGACGCTCGGCAGGATCATCAACACGGCGAGCAGGCAGATCGCCCCCATGCCGAAGAAGAGGTCGGTCAGCGGGTCGAAGCCGTCGCGTTCGGTTTCGTCGTCGGCGATCCGGTCAGCCATGGCGGACGGCCTCCGTGGCGACGAGCGCGCCGACCACCCGGCGCGCCTCGGCGGCGAGTTCGGTCTCGCGGCGCTCCATGACGGCGATCAGCAGCGAGGCGACGATCGAGCCGATCAGGCCGAGCAGGGTGGTTTCGAACTTGATGGCGAGGCCGGCGAGGCTGGCCGCGATATCGGCGCCGCCGCCGCCCGCGCCGAGGCCCTGCGGCAGTTCCGCCATGGCGGCGGCGAGGCCGACCACGGTGCCGAGGAAGCCGAGCAGGGGCAGGAACGGGACCAGGCCGCGGGCGAATTGGCGGGCGGCGCGGTGGAAGCCGTCCTGGGCGGCCGCGGGCGACAAGGGACCCGCGTCGGACTCCGGTCCGCCGCTGCGGGCGACCCAGTCGGCGACGAGGCGTAAGAGCCGGCTCGACGGCCGCGCCGCGATCTCGTCGGCCACCAGGGCGTTCAGATCGGCCGCCGATCCGCCGGCGCGGGCCCGGCCGTGCCGGCGCAGGCTCGCCAGTGCGGCGGCGTCGGCGAGATGCAGCCGCAGCGCATCGGCCAGATGGGCGAGAATGACGAAGAACAGCACGATGATCGCGCTGTGCAGCGCCGTGCTGCCGGCCAGCGCCGTGACCAGGATGCCGGACGGGCCGGCGGGTGCGAGCGTCTTCAGCCAGGGCAGGGCGAGATGGAAGGCGAGGCCGAGCGCGGCGCCGAGGAACAGCGCGGCGAGGCTCGACTGCACGCCGACCGGCCCGGTCGTGCCGAGCGGATCGGCCCAGAAGGCCGCGAAGCGGGCTTCGGTCTCGGATGCGAGCACGCGGCTGGCGAAGAAGGCGACCAGGATCTGCGGCCAGAGCACCGCCTCCGCGCCGCCGATCCCCGCGGTTCCCGGGCCGCCGACGGTCGTTCCGTCGCCCGACGGGCCGCCGCCGACCGCCGCCGCCGGGTCGAACAGCAGCGGCATCGCCAGCGTGAGACCGCCGATCAGCAGCACGGCGCCACGCAGGAGGTCGGGATGGCGCAGCGCCAGGGGCGGGAACTGGGCCAGCACCAGGCCGGCCACGCCGAGCGCGGCAGCCGCCAGAACGGGCCCCGGCCAGTTGCCGGCGTGGATCGCCAGATGCAGCGCGAAGGCACCCGCGAGACCGACGGCATAGATCGTGACCTTCTGGCGATCCACGAACCGGTCCCCCGCGCGGCCTCAGCCCGATGCGATCTGGCTGACGAGTTTGACCCGTTCCAGCGGCTGCACATTCGCGTAGGGCGCGAGCTCCTGATAGGAGAGCACGGCCAGATCGGGGAAGTCGCGCTCGACGATCTTGCGCATGAAGCGCCGGATATCCATCGGCGCCAGGATCACCGGCGGCAGGGCGTGATGGCTGACATTGCCGATCACATTCTTCATCGAGGTGATCAACTGGCGGTGGATGTCGGGCGACAGGGCCAGATAAGACGCGCCCGATGTCTGGCGGACCGCACCGCGCACGGCATCCTCGATCTCCTTGGAGATCAGATAGGCCGGGATCAGATTCTGCCCGCCGGAGAATTTATGCGTGATGTAGCGCGACAGCGCGCTGCGCACATGTTCGGCGAGGACGATCGGGTCCTTCTCGCGCTGACCCCACTCGACCAGCGCCTCCAGGACGGTGCGCATGTCGCGGATCGAGATCTCCTCGCCGACCAGCCGCTGCAGCACGTCGTTGATGGTGATCACCGGCAGGGTGCGGGTCACCTCCTTGACCAGTTCGCCGAAGTTCTTCTGCATTTGGTTGAGAAGATACATCGTCTCCTGGATGCCGATGAACTCCGAGGCGTTGCTCTTCAGCACATGCGCCAGATGATAGGTCAGCATGCTGGACAGGGTCATGACCTGCACGCCGGCCTTCTCGACCAGCGCCAGGTGCTTGTTGGAGACCCAGTAGCTCGGCGTATGCGGCAGGAAATCGTCGCCGCGCTCGAACGGAATGTCGAACATCTTGAGGTTCGCTTCCGTCTCGCGGACGATGAAGTAGCCCGGCCGCGCCGCGCCGGCGGCAACCGGGATCTCGTTGACCATGATCCGGTATTCGCCGTCCTTCAGATTGTCGTTGAGGCGCAGGTGGATGCCCGGGAACGGCACGCCGAGGTCGAAATAGAGCGCCCGGCGGACGCGTGCGACCTCGCGATCGAGCTTCTCCGGGCGGATCGAATTGCGCACCGACGAGGCGATGTCGACGATCAGCGGCACGGTCAGCGCGAAGGTGACGGCCTCGACCGGCTCCAGATCCTCGACATCGTCGTCCTTCTTGGGGAAGGACGGCACCATGCCCTTGGGGGCGATGGCGGGGGCCAGCGCCGGCATCTCCGAGGAGCGCTGCTGGCTCGACGACCGCCGGCGCTTCCTTTGCGTCATCCAGCCGAGCGACGCGAAGGCGATCGCCAGCGACGCGAACACGATCATCGGGAAGCCCGGCACCACGGCGAAGATCGCCAGGATCACCGACGTGATGAGCAGAGCCTTCGGCTCGTTCATCAGCTGCATGGCGATGTCGCTGCCGAGGTCCTGGTTCTCGTCCGAGGACACGCGGGTGACGATGAAGCCGGCGGTGATCGAGATGAACAGGGCCGGGATCTGCTGGACGAGGCCGTCGCCGATGGTCAGCAGCGCGTAGCGGTTCAGCGCGTCGCTGACTTCCAGGCCGCGCTGCAGGGTGCCGATCGTGATGCCGCCGATCAGGTTGACGGCGATGATGATCAGGCCCGCGATGGCGTCGCCCTTCACGAACTTCATGGCGCCGTCCATGGCGCCGTAGAGCTGGCTTTCCTTTTCCAGCTTGGACCGCCGCCGCTTCGCCTCGTCGAGCTCGATCAGGCCGGCGCGCATGTCGGAATCGATCGACATCTGCTTGCCGGGCATCGAATCGAGCGAGAAGCGGGCGGACACTTCGGCGACGCGTTCCGAACCCTTGGTGATGACCATGAAGTTGACGATGGTCAGGATCAGGAACACCACCATGCCGACGATCAGATTGCCGCCGACGACGAAGTTGCCGAAGGTTTCGACGATATGACCGGCATCGGCCTGGATCAGGATCAGTCGCGTGGTCGAAATGGCCAGCGCCAGCCGGAAAAGCGTCGTCAGCAGCAGCAGCGACGGGAACGCGGACAGCTGCACCACGTCCTTCAGATACATCGCCGCCATCAGCAGCACGGCCGAGATCGACAGGTTCAGCGCGATGAGCGTGTCCACCAGCCAGATCGGCAGCGGCAGGATCATCATGAAGACGATGCAGATCAGCAGGAAGGCCAGGAACAGGTCGTTCCGCTTGGACAGCGTCTGCAGGAATTTCGTCATGGAGCCGTCGCCCTCGCCGTCTCTCGCCCTCGATCCGTGCGTTTCGCCCGGACCCGCCGCCCACGCACATTCAGGCGCGTGTCGGACAGACTACCGCGCGCGGCGCCCCTGCGGAAAGGGCGGCCGCGCCACGGTCTCGAACTCATTGCATGCAGGATCGGCGCCATCGGCCCGGCAGGACGGCCGGTTCGCGCCCCTCCGCCGACCGCCGCCCGGGGGCTTCCGGTCCCCGTCAGACCGAGAGCCGCATGCGTGACCCGTTGGTCGTCGCTTCCTGGAACAGGTTCGTCTTCGGCGGCGGCTCCAGGGCGGCGAGCGTCTTCAGAACCGAGGTCAGCGCCTCGACCAGAGCCACCGCCTTCGCGCCGATCTCGGCGGCGAGCGACTTGGCCCCGGCCGTCTGGCCGATCGGATTGGCGTTGGGGCCGATCGTCGTCCCCGGCGGCGGGGTGCTGGCGCCCGTCTGCTGCGGGAGGAAGCCCGTATCGCCGTCCTGGCCGAGCACCTTGCGCAGGATGTCGGTTTCCGTGTCGGTATCCTGGTCGTTGAGCTTCTGCAGCTTCTCGAAGGCCTTCACGTCGGCGAAGCGCGAATCGAAGGCGATCGCGGCCGCGACCAGGTCGTCGACGGGGATATCGAGGCCGGAGGTCGGCGTGGCCTTGGCCAGCAGACGATCGATCGCCGCCAGGGTCTGCGAGAGCTGACTGGCGAGCGTGGTGATCTGCTGCTCCAGGTTCGCGATGGTCGCCTCGTTGGAGGCCTTTTCCGCCTGGGCGTCGGAGATCGTCTTGTCGACTGCGGCGATCTGCGTGTTCACGCCGTTGATCTGGCTATCGATGGCATTGCGCTGGGTGACCAGGCCGTCGCGTTGCGAGACCAGCTGCGCGCGGGTGGTCGGATTGGTCGTGTGCGCGATCTGATCGTTGAGCGAGTCGATCTGGTTGGTCAGGGTGTTGCGCTGCGAGACGAGACCGGACTTCTGGTCCTCCAGGTCCGACTTCTGGGCCTGGGCGTCGGCGATCGTCTGATCGAGCTCGGCGTTGCGCGCCGTCAGCGTGTCGATGCTGCTCTTCAGGGCGAGGATATCGGCCAGGGCGCCCCGCCGGATCGAGTTCTCACCCTTGATCCGCTCCTTGTCGTTCTCCTCGAACAACTGGTCGAGCGCCATGGCGACCTGGTCGAGCAGGACGCTCACGTCCTGGAAGGTCGAACTCGGCGACAGGCCGAGATTTTCCAGCGACAGCCGGGCGAAGGGCAGGCTGAGATACTGGGAGTCCGCATCCGAGCTCGAGTAGGTCGCGCCGTTCGGGACGGCCGGCACCGACGACGCGCCGCCGGTCGGGGAGGACTGCGGAATCGTGGTCGTCGTGAATTGCGGGTCGGTGATCGACGTGCCGCTGGTGACTCCGATCGCCATGGGATGGTCCCCTCTCGATTTCGAATTGTTGCCCCATCCTAGTGCGGATGCGGACCATCATTGTGCTCAACGTCACTCTGGCGCGGGATTTGGCGCCGCACGCCGTCGCATTCCATGACGCCCGGCTGCTCGTGCGGCCGGGGCGTCACCGACGGCGCCTGCCAGACGGCGGCTACAGCTGCAGCCGGTGCCGGCGGCCGCGCGGCAGCATGTCGGTGCCGGGATCCGGTTCGGGCGGCGCCTCCTGCTCCTCGCGCATGCGCTTCAACTCCTCCTTCAGGCTCGCCATGATGCTTTTCAGCGCCTTCAGGATGCGTGCGAGGAAGAGCAGGAAATTGCGCCGCCGGTTCTCGTCGACCAGCAGCGTGCGGATGCGCGCCATCATCGCCTCGCCGACGCCGAGGGCCGCCAGATAGGACAGGAGCAGGGCCTCGCCGACGAGGCTCGGCTCCTCGGCACCGTCGGCAGCCTGACCGGCAGCGGCCTTGCGGGCGCGCATGGCCTCTTCTTCGGGCAGGGCACCGGTGAGCGGGCGCGGCCGCGGCCAGCCGGGGATCATGGCCGCGTTGAGGATCATGCTGTCGATGATGGTGCCGGCACGGCCGTCCGCGGCGGCGGCCGAAAGCGTCGCCGGGTCGGCCAGCGGCAGGCCCGCGGCGGCGAGGCCGGAGGTGCGGCCCTCAGTCGACGACGAAGCACGGGCGCTGCGTTCCGTGCCCTGGGCGGTCGCCCCGTCCGCGTCGGTCGACGCTGCCGCCGCCCTGACGGCGCTTGCCGACCCCTCGGTGCCGCCGAGGCGCCGGTTCTGGGCCGCAGCCGCGGCCGCAGCGGTGGTGCGGTCGGCGAGCGTCTCGCGGTCGCCTTCGATCAGGTTGAGGGTTTCTTCGAGCGCCCGGTCGATCAGTTCGCGCGTGGTCAGCGCGCGCGCCGTATCGGCCGTGCGCGCGGCCTCGCCGGCGTCCGACACCATGCCGTCGTCGGGCCGCAGGGCGCGCGCCGCCAGGCTGGTGGCGAGGAGCGAGGCGGAAATCGGACCCGTCGCCGTCTGTCCCGGCATTGCGGTGAACGGCGCCGGCGCGGGGGCGTCGCCGGCCTCGGCCGCATCGACGCCGGCCCAGGGGGCCAAGGCCTCCGGACCGGAATCGGCATTGGCTGCAGGCGACGTGGCCGTCGGGCTGGAGAGGCCGGCGAGGGTCAGGGCCGGGGAGACGGCCGGCCGGGCCCGGTAGGGATCTGCGGTCTCGGGCGGAAGCGACTCCGGGGCGTCGAACGTCTGCGCCGGCGGCGGAATCAGCTTCAGTTCGTTTTCGGTCACCAGGTTCTTGGCGACCGTGATGGCTGTCGTCGTCTGCCCGATCTGCTCGACCATGCTGAGGATGCGCTCGAGCGTGATCATGGCGGTCACCCTCGCGCGTTGCGTTCGGTTCGCAGGGCGAGGGCGCTGCGGAAGCGCGCCACCTCGACCTTGAGTTCGCCCGGGAGCCGGTCTTCGCCGAGGGCATCCAGGCGATCGAGCGCGAGGCGGGCGCCGTTCCAGTCGCCGCGGCGGATCGCCAGTTCCGCCTGGTGGACGGGCGGGATCGGCCATTGCGGCGCGAGGCTCGCGGCCGTCGCGAAGGCGAGGGCGGCCTGATCCAGTCGATCGGCGATGCGCAGACAGATGCCCCAGCCGACCCAGTTGTCCGGCTTGCCGCCCTCGATCAGGCACAGCGTGCGGAACAGGCTCTCGGCGCGGTCGGGCCGGCCTCCGGCGAACCATTGATGGGCGCGGGCATAGAGCAGGCGCGGCACCCCGGCCGGCACCGCAATGGCCTCGCCGAGCGAGGCGCCGCGCTTCAGCTTCTCGAAGATCGGTCCCGCCTCGATGCCGGACTTGCCCAGCACCTCGACGAAGATCTCGCCGAGCAGATCCACCTCCTCCGGTGCGAAGCCGAGCGCACGGCCGAGCGCGGTCTCGTCGCCCTGGGCGGGTGCAGCCATGCTGGGTCTCCGGTTGGCGATGGCCGGCGACGACCCGCGATCGGGGCGCCGCCGCTGCGCTCAGGATGGTTCAGGGTGCGTTACCTCCAGTCCGGATGCAACGGCCACGAGGGGGCCGGACATACCGAACCGGTCGCGGCCGGACCCCGGGCCCGGAACCGGCCGCCATCGGGGTCAGGACGGCTTGGCTTCGGCCGTCTTGAGCAGGCGTTCGGCTTCGGTCGCGACGAGGGTGTCGCCGCTTTCCTTGGCCAGCCGCAGCGCATCGGCGAGATCCTCGCGGGCCTCGGCGAGCTCGCCGGCGGCCAGGCAGGCCCGTCCGGACAGGAAATAGCCGCGCGGATTGCGCGGCTCGAGCGCGATCACGGCCGAGGCGGCCTGCAGCGCCATGTAGTGCTCCTCGAGCTGCAGGGCACAGTTGGCGAGGCCGATCTGGTAGTCGGCGACCGTCGGGAAGCACAGCACCAGCGCGCAATAGATGCGCATCGCGCGCACCGGCTGCCCGCGCTCCAGGAGGCTCTTGGCGATATCCAGGCCGACGGCAAGATCGTCGGCGGCGAGGCCGAGATTCTTGCCGATCTCGGCCTCGACCAGAAGCCGGCCGAAGGCGTCGACGGCCGAGCCGGTCTGGGCAGAGTCGGTCTGCGCGGTCATGGTTTCCATTCCGGGTTCTCCATCCCAGACGGCGCCGCGCCGGGGCGGCGGCCGTTGTCTCAATCTCACGGTGCCGGTCCGGTCGGGCACATGCCGTTTCGCGGCAGGGTATCCGATCCGGTGCGGTCGGCAGTCAGTCGGTTGACGGGCCGGACACCGGCGAGGCCGATGCGAGGTCGCGCGCCCGAGGGCACTGCATGGCCGGGTATCTGTCGATCGGGGCTCCCACCCCGTCGACGGCCCGGTTCGGCGCGTCCGGCCCTCCGCGGCCGGGCCTGTGATCGGGCGGCCGTCTGATCGGGCGGCCGTCGGCTACGGCCTGAAGATCATGGCCTCCTCCAGGCCCCCCGTCCCGCCACGATTGTCCGGCTCCCGCCGGGACCGCGCGGACAGTTCGGGCGACAGGATCTCGACCGCCTGGATGACGTTCTCGATCACGCCGATCAGCCGGTCGCCCCGGCCGTCGGCATAGTCGAACCGCGCTTCGGCGAGAATGGCCGCCCCGGCCGGATCGTCGGGATCGGGGCCGACCCAACTGCAGTTGGAGGCCATCAGCCCGAGCCCGATCTGCAGGAGCCGCCGGGTCTGCCCGTCGCGTTCGCCGGGGTCGGCGGAGAGCCGGCCGAGCCGCCCGGAGACGGCCAGGCCGCGCCCGTCGGCGGTTTCGGCCAGCTTGAGATCGGTGCCGTCGATCGAGAGCGTCACTTCCGGCTTGTCGCGAAAGGTCGGCGCCGGGAGCCGGAGCCCTGCCCACAGCCGTCTGATGGTGGTCTCGAAATTCGCGCTCATGACGCCCCGCCGCTCCGAGCCAATCCGTCGCCGTCACATCTTGAAGGCGCGCATCAGCTCGGCCTTGGCGTCGCCCATCTCCTTGAGGAAGTTGATCACGGCCTTGAGGGTCTCTTCAACCCCCTGCTGCACTTCCTTGGCCAGGTCGGCGACGCCTTTTTCGGTTTCCGCGTAGGCGGCATGCACCGAGGCGTCGGCCTCCTGCTTCTTCGCCGTGCCCTGGCCGATGCCGCTGATCATGCCGGAGATTGCTTCGAAGACCTTCGAGATCGCCGCGTTCTTCTGCAAGTCGGCCGTCACCTGCTGCAGCAGCATGCCTTCCGAGATGGTCTTGTTCGAACCGCTCAGCGGATTGGAGCCGCCGGTCGTGTTCGGCTTCGGCGAGGTCGAGGTGTCCGGCACGTCGGTGGTCGCGGTCGACATCTTGGCCTGGGCCTTGGCGGCGCCGGCGAAGGAGACGACCGAGCCGAGGATGCCGATCACGGCGCTGACGATCGCGGTGGCGATCATGGTGCTGCCGGCCTTGTTGAGGTCGGCGGCCTGGGCCAGCATCTGCCCCTTCGCCGCTTCGCGGGCCGCCAGTCGCTCGTCCAAGGCCGCCTTGCGCTGTTCGGCGGCCATTTCGATCATGGCGCGGCCGAGCAGGTTGAGGGCGCTGCTGTCCTTCAGGATCGTGTCCAGCACGCTCATGCCGGACGAGATCACGTCCATGGCGCTGTTCAGGACCGACAGGACCTTGTCGGCCTTCACATCCGACATGGTCTGACCGGGGCCGTTCGGCGCCACGTCGGCGCTCTGCAGCAGGGCCAGGAAAATCTGCTGCTCGAGGGCGGGCAGCTTGTCGAGCTTGGCCAGAACGCCGGACTGCACCTGCTCGGCGACTTCCGGCGGGACCGTCAGCTGACCCTGCGCGTTGTAGAATGAAGCGGGAACGTATTGAGGGTTGATCTCGACCATGGCGGATGTCCTCCGGTCAGCCGGTGAATTTGGCGTTGGAAAGCATGTCACCCTTGTCCTTGATCATGTCGGTGATCATGTCCATCATCTCGTTGAACCGATTGCCGGCAGCGATCAGGCGCTGCAGCGACATATCGATCAGCTCCTCGAGGAGCTGGATATTGGCGTCCTTTTCCATGGCCTTGGCCTGGAGTTTCTTGGCTTCGCCTTCGGTGACCGCGGCGTCGGCCTTGATACTCGTCGTGACGACTTCGTTGACCGCGCTCGCCATGGTGGTGATGTTCTGGATGGTCTGTGCGACCTTCTGGAACGACTGGACGGCATTGCTCAGCTGTTGAACCGCCGTGGCGAAGGATGCGCCGCCGGTCACGACCGCACTGGCGATGGCGAGGGCGATGCCGACGATCGCCATGGCGATCCGGAAGCCCATGTCGGCCTTGGCGCATTCCTCCGGCGACGCGCCGGCGGCCTTGGCGATGTTGCCGGCGATGCCGAGCCCTGTCGCCATTTGTACTGCCGAGTCGACCATCATGATGATGCCGACGACGCCGGCCGCGATCAGCAGGGCGCCGGCCACCGGGCAGACCGCGGACAGCAGGGCGCCGAGCACGATGGCCAGGGCAGCGGCGATCGCCTGGAAGATCAGGCCGATGATGTCGAAGATGTTGCCGCTGTTGCGCTTGTCGATCGACTCCTGGATCTTCTTTTCCGCTTCGTCGATCTTCGCCTTCTTGGCGCCGAGCTCGGTGCGCTTGGCCTCCTGGTCCGACTTGTACTTGTCGGTGGACGCCTTGTCCTCGCTCTCTTTCATCTTCGCCGTGATCTCGGCGAGGAAAACCTCGACCATGTCGCCCGACATCTGTGGGAGAAGCGAGCCGAGCGCGGCCATCATCTCCGTATAGCCCTGGACATTGTTCAGGTCAGGAGTCGGGCCGTTCTCGCCGAGATTGCCCGATCCCGTGATGTCCTTGCCCTTGAGCTCGGTCTGGGAAATCTGCTGATTGCCACCGACCGTGCCGACGCCACCAATGCTAGCCATGACGGGTCTCCTCTCGCGGTTAGTTGCTGGCTTCGGCGCGACGCTCGGCCAGGACGGCGAGCATTTTGGCCGCGTGTTCGGCGGCACCCTTGCTGCCGAGACCACGCTCGGCGAAACGGGCCGCACTTTCGAAGCTCTGCTGGGCGTTGTCGTATTCCTGTGCGGCCATGAAGCACTCGCCGAGACGCAGATAGCCGTCGGGGTTGGTGGCATCCATGGCCAGGAAGTTCAGGTAGAGCTTGGCGGCAGCATCGAAGACGCCGTCAAGCTGATAGGTGTTGGCGATCGCATAGACGGAGCGGTTCTCCTCCAGCGGATCGAACAGATAATTCTGAAGCAGGATGTCGCGGGCCTTCTGACGGTCGCCGGCCTGGATGGCCTGAACCGCAAAGGTGAACATCGCATCGCGATGCTGCTGGGTGATGCCCATGATCGATCCCAAAGGAATGCCTTCACGGACCAGATCGATGATCTCTTTCTGCTTCGGGGTGAATTCAGCCGTCCCGAAAAACTGCTCAAGCAGCTTCTCGCTGACCTGAAGCGCTCCGATCATCTGGCCTTCGGAGTTCATCATCCCATCGATGATCGACACGGTGTTCTCCTCGGGAATGTTGGACGACATCTGTCGTGAGTGAGACTAGGCGATCGACGCCGGCGAAGTGTGTCAAAGGTTACAGTCAGAGAATTTTGCCGCCAAGCTGCTGCCGCAATCGCGGTGTCGGCCCTCCCCCGGTCTGTAGCAGCCAGGTGTTGCCGCCCCGTGTCGTCGCCGTCCCGTGTCGCCGCCGTCGGGTCCGGTTGCACCGGCGGGACGACGGGCGGGAGAGGATCGCGCGGCGGAGGGCAGGCGGGAGAGGGCAGGCGGGAGAGGGCGGGCTATTCGCCCTCGCCCTCTCCGGAGCCGTGTCGCAGGTAGCCTTCCACGGCATCGCGGGCGCGCGCCTTCTCGCCGAGTTCGTAGAGGCAGCGCGCCTTGATGTAGCGGCGCATGCGCTGGCGGTCGTCGAGCTTGTAGCGGCCGAAGCGCTCGAGCGGATCGATGCGGTCGAGATCGTCCAGGCAGGCGAGGGCACCGGACCAGTCGGCCCGGAAGAAGCGCATGATCGAGCGTGCCAGCAGCACCTCGGGCGAGGCGTCGCCCAGTTCGTGCAGTGCTTCGACGAGCGTTGCCGCCCGGTCGATATAGCCGTGCTGGGCGAGCACAAAGACATTGAGCAGCAGGAAGTCCCGCTTCCGGTCGTCGACGGGGGATGTCACGAGGCCTCCGATCCGTCGCGGTCAGCCGCGCAGGAGGACGGCGAGCGATCGCCGGACCTCCTCGTCCATGGCGACGGAATCTTCCAGGTGGCTTGCGGCCAGTTCCAGCACCGCCTTGCGCCGCCCGCTCGAGCGCGCCGCCTCGGCGATGAACTGGTCGCGCACGGCAATGCGCGTGTCGGTCAGGGTCGCCGGGTCGAGCAGGTCCGGATCGAGAAAATCCGGCTGCAGCAGGCGCGGCAGGCGTTCGTCCAGGGACGGGCGTCGCGTGATCTCGTCCAGAGCGCGGTATTGCGGCAGGAAGGCCGGCGCCAATCCGCCTTCCTTGGGCAGGTGGACCTCGTCCTGTTCCTGCCAGACCGAGATCGATTCGACGCCGCGATCGAGATACCGGATGCGCATGCTTGTCGTCCCAATCCGCTGTGATCATGCGTCCGCAGACCGCGATGGCCTACGCGCACAAGCGCGAGCGGGCCATGGTCGGCGCAATGCTATCAGTTCCCGGTGGCGCGTGCGATGCTCTGGATCGTATCGAACATCTTCGACAATGCGCCGTTGGCCAGGTCGAAATGCCGGTCCTTCTGCTTCGACAGCGAGTTGATGTCGTTCATCTTGACCTGGTTTTCCTGGTTGATCAGGTTCACCGCGTTGGACAGGTTGGTGTTGTAGCTGTCCCACTGGCCGCGGCGCCATTCCTTGAACTCGTCGCCGCCGGTGCCGGGAATGACCATATTGTTCAAGATGACGAGGTGTTCGACATCCTTCGGTTCGATGATCTCGTGCAGCGGCCGCTGGATGCCGCGCAGCTTTTCGATCGGATGCAGCGCGATCGTTCCGTTCGCTCCGGCGCCGTTGGTCGCCAATGTCTGGTCGAACATCGAGATCAAGAGCTTGGTGTTGGCATTCGTCACCGCGGTGATCTTCTCGTCGCCGGAATCGGTGCCGTTGATCGTCCGGTCCTCCTCCTGCTCGGTCGCGTCGAACATCTTGATGGCGTTGTTGACCATCTGCTGCATCTGTCCGTAGACCTGAAGGAGCACGTTCTGCTGGTTGATCTCCTCCGTGTCCGCCGTCACCTTGGCTTCGTCCATGAGGTTGTAGTTGAGCTGCAGCAGGAAGATCAGGTTCGGCACGTCGAGCTTCTTGTTCTTCAGCTTGCCGTCCTTGACCAGTTCCAGCTTGGCGTTGTCGAGCGCCAGGATGCGCCGCTCCTGCTCGACGAACTTGGCCAGGCCGCGCGCCACGGCCGCGCCGCTGTCGAGGCTGGAGACGTTGTAGTAGTAGCCCGTGCTGGTGGAAATGACGTTGCCGTCGTCGTCGGCGCTGGTATCGAGCAGCTCCGTCGGGGTCACAGACTGTGCGAAGGTCTGGACGCGCTTGAAACGGGTCAGGATTTCGTCGAGCGCCTTCTTGAACTCGGTGAACGAGAAGATGCCGGAATTCTCCAGGCGACCCGTATAGGTCTTGGCCGGAGTCACCGTCGTATCGGTATGCCCCATCGCCCAGTTGTCGATCTCGTCGCGGAACACCTTGCAGATCTCGTCCGTCAGGGCGGTTCCGGACGTCCCCTGCATGAAGCTCTTGTAGCTGGTCGCCATATCGGCGAGCGCCTGACGGGCCTCCTCCGGCGTCTCGACATGCGGCGTCACGGTCGTGCCGGTCGGCCCGGTATAGCTGATCGTCGCACCCACATAGGGGATCAGGCCGAGACGGAAGGCGAGGCCGGCGGTGCCGTTGGCGGAGGTGGTGCCGGCAAAGGCCGGAAGCACCGCGATCGCCTCCTGGTCGACCTTCGACAGCCTGGCGAAATCGTTCTTCTGCATCTGCTCGACGACGCCGGCCTTGGTCTTGCCGTCGAGCAGGATCGCCGTGATCGTGCCGTCGGTCGAATTGCCGATCGTCACCCAGGGATTGGCGGCCGATGCCAGCGAATCCTTGTTGTTGGCGATGTATTGCATCTGCCACCAGGAGTGCCAGCTCAGGAAATCCTCCGGGTCGAGCGTGCCCGGGCTGTCCGTGAAGCCGTCGGGCGGCGTCGAGATGGCCGGCGGCGGTGCGGTCACGCCATCGAAGACGGGGAACAACTGGTCGGTCTGCGCGACGAGCGCCGGCGAATCGATGCCGTCGTCCGCTCCCGGCAGCAGGAAATAGGGCTGGTTGTAGCCGTCGAGGACCGTCGTGTTGGTATTCGAATCCGTATAGGCGGTCAGGTCCTGTCCGGGCGTGGACTGGATGATGCCGGCCTGCTCGATGACCGGATCGGCTTCCAGCGGCTGGTAGATGGCTCCGAAGGTCGAAGACCAGAACACGTCGGACATATCTCACCTCGCTGGCCGCCGTCGTGGCGACCGGTTGCGGTTCGGCGCCGGCTTCGCTCGGACGACGGTCGCCGAGCGGACGGACGCTTGGAATTCCCGGTTCCGGGGGCGCGTCGCAGGATGCGCCGTCCGGATCTAGAGTTTCAGTACGGTGCGCGCCTTGGATGACTCCTCGGCGGCAAGCGACGGCATCAGTCCGGCCCGGGCCAGTTCCCCGCCCGGTCGGTTCGGCGTGGCGAGGGACGGCGCCGCGACGTCCGGCGTTCCGGCCCGGCGCTGGCGGGCCGCGATCACCGAGGCCACGCGCCGCGCCAGCTGGTCGGCCATGAAGTCCAGTTCCGTCATGTCCCTGGCGCCGACCATGGCCGCCAGGATCGCCATGGAGCCGGGATCCGATTGCACGATCTCGGTTTCGGCCAGTTGCGTCAGCGCCTTGCGCATCTCGCCCAGGACCCGTTCCCAGTCGCGGTGCCGCTGACGCGCGCTGGTCCGCGCCAGCAGGGCGGTGAGGCGCTCGACGGCCTCGGCGGTCTGGTCATGGGTCGGTCGGTTGTCGCCGGCCTCGGACATGCTGTTCCCTCGTCGTCCGCCGGGGCACGGTCGGCAGAATGCCCGGAGGCGCTGCGCCCGAACCGGCATCGGCAGGCATGCTCGGCGCCGCCCGCCGCCCTCCCGGATGGCCGCCGCACGGCAGCCAAGCGGACCCGGACGGCGTCGACGCCCATTCCCCAATCCGAGCTGCATGGTATCAGCGCGCTCTCGACAGTCTGTGCCGAAAGTGACACTCCCATAGCGAGGGGCATGTTAGCCCAAGAACCCGAGCGGTGATGCTGGAGTCTTCCTTGGCCGCCTATGTGAGCGAGATCATGCAGGGCATTCTGACCCTCGGGCCGGACTGGGCCCTTTCGGGGCCCGGCTTGGTCATCCTCTCCGACGAGACCCCCGCGGCGGTTGCCACTGCCGTCGAGGAGTTGCTCGTCCGTCTGACCGACCGTGCCGCCGACGGCGATGCCGTGGCGCGCGACGTGCTGACCTTGACCGGTCCGGCGGGAGAGGCCTGGCAGCCGGGCGTGATCGTGGGCTGCGACACCGGGGCGGTCCTCGCGGCGGCCGGCCGGGCCGCGGAAGCCGGCGATCGCCAGGGGGCCGCGCGCCTTGCGGCCTTGCTGACCACGGTCGAGGAATCCGCTGCCGACGGCTACCTGGCCTTGGCCGCGCTGGCCGCCGAGGCGGCCGCCCACGACATCGCGATCGAACTCGGCACCCGCGCCCTGGAACTGTCGCCGGGCCATCCGCGCGCCCATGTCATCATCGGCTATGGGCAGTTCAAGAAGGGTCAGAGCAAGGCCGCGCAGAACAATCTCGCCTCCGCGACGCGGTTGGCGCGCCGGCGCCCCGAACTGCGCGCCGACCAGCGGGCCGCGCAGCAGCTGCTGCTGTTGCTGCACCTGACCTGATCCCTTCGTCACCCAACATGCCGGGCTCCATGCCGATGATCGAAACCGACGCCGTCCGAGCCCTCGTGGATATCGGCTTCATCGCCCTGTCGCGCGGGCTCGACCGCCATGCCGAGGCGATCTTCGACGGCGTCACCGCGGCGCGTCCGGACGGCGAGGCCGGGCCGCTCGGCATGGCGCTGGTGGCGCTGCTGCGTTCCGACGCCGACCGTGCCGTCAAGCTCCTGCGCACGCTTCCGCCGAGCGATCCGGTCCGCCTGTTTCTGGGCATGGCGCTGCTGCGCCGGGGCGACCGCGCCGACGCGGCCCGCATCCTGACCGACGTGGCCGCGACCGCTGCCGATGCCGGCACCGCAGACCTCGCGCGGGCCACCCTGGCGGGAGCCTGACGCGAACCGGCCGGCGCCCCGTCGGATCGCCGAACGCAAGCCGCGCGACCCCGCAGGCCTCCCGAAACCGTGCCCGGCTTGAGCGTGGGCGCCCTGCTGTCCGCCCGGGTGCGGGGCGTGGAAGGGGCCTTTGCGGGACCAGGCGATTCGGCACGGCAGGCGCAGACGGCGTTCGCCCCGGTCTCCGCTCGCGCGGAGCGGCGGATCACGTCACAACGTCAAACGATCGATCGGGCGATCAGGAATTCGGGCCGAAGGCGGTCGGCGGCGGCGGGTCATTGTCCGGCTTCGGGCAGACATAGAAGCCGTGGCGCCAGTAGCAGCCCGAATAGAACCAGGGCCGGTAATTGCCGTAGCAGAGTTCGGTGAACGGGGGCTTCGAGCGCGTTCCGCAGGGGCCCGGATCGACATACTCGACGACATGCGGCGGCGGCACGACCTTGACGGGGGGCTGCACGACGACCGCGGGAGGCCGCATCCCGGCCGGATCGGCGGCAATGGCCTGCGGTGCGGCCAGGACGGCAAGGCCCATGCAGGCCAGAACGACCGACGTTCCACGCCAGACCGTCTTGTTCGCCGTCATGCCGTCTCCTCCAGGGCTTGCGCCGGCCCGGCGCAGCCTCCGGACCGCGTCGAGCAGACGCGATTTTTCGAAAGAATGCAATCTGTCGAGCCGGCGCCGGAACGCATTCGGTGCCGGCGCGGCTTGCATGCAACGGGGCCGATGCCGGCGCGCTCCGAGGGGCGCCGGCATCGGCCGGGTCGTCAGGCCGGCATCAGGCGCGGCAGGGCGGCGTCGAGGCCCGAGCGGAACTTGGCCAGCAATTCGTCGATCTCGCCGGCGGAGATGACCAGCGGCGGCGTGAAGGCGATGCGGTCGCCGATGGCGCGGACGATCAGGCCGACCTTGTGGCACTCCTCCATCACCTGGATGCCGGCCTTCAGCTCCGGCGCGAAGGGGATGCGCTTCGCCTTGTCGGCCATCAGTTCCACGCCGGCGATCAGGCCGACGCCGCGGGCGTTGCCGACCAGCGGATGCGCCTCCAGATCCTTCAGGCCCTGCTGCAGCAGCGGGCCGACCTTGCGGACATGGCCGAGAATGTCGCGCTCCTCGTAGATCTTGAGCGTCTCGCTGGCCACCGCGCAGGCGACCGGATGGCCGCCATAGGTGAAGCCGTGGCCGAAGGTGCCGAGCTTCTTCGATTCCGACACCATCGCCTCGTAGATCTTGTCGGAGATCATCAGGGCCGAGATCGGCTGGTAGGAGGCCGACATCGCCTTGGCGCAGGAGACCAGGTCGGGCTTCAGGTCGTAGGTCTCCGAGCCCCACATGTTGCCGGTGCGGCCGAAGCCGCAGATGACCTCGTCGGCCAGGAACAGCACATCGTATTTCTTCAGGACCGCCTGGATCTTCTCGAAATAGCCGGCCGGCGGGGTGATCGCGCCGCCGCCGCCCTGCACCGGCTCGGCGAAGAAGGCCGCGACGGTGTCCGGACCCTCGGCAAGGATCAGCTTTTCCAGATTGTCGGCCATCCGCGTCGAGAAGGCCTCCTCGGACTCGCCGTCCTCATGGAAGCGGTAGTAGTGCGGATTATCGGTGTGCTTGAACATTGCCAGCGGCGCGTCGAAATCGGCATGCATGTGCGGCTGGCCGGACACGCTGACCGAGGCGACCGTATTGCCGTGGTAGCCGCGGACGCGACCGATGATCTTCTTCTTCTGCGGGCGGCCGAGCGCGTTGTTGTAGTACCAGATGATCTTGATGGCGGCGTCGTTGGCCTCGGAACCTGAGCACTGGAACATGACCTTCGACATGCCCTTCGGGGCGATGGCCAGCAGCCGGTCGGCGAGTTCGACGCTCGGCACGTGGCTCTTGGCGAAGAAGGTGTGGTAGTAGGGCAGCTCCAGCATCTGCTTGTAGGCGACCTCGGCCAGCCGCTTCTCCGAGAAGCCGAGCGAGGCGCACCAAAGGCCGGCCATCGCCTCCAGATACTTGTTGCCGGCTTCGTCGAAGACATAGACGCCTTCGCCGTGCTTCATGATCGTCCCGCCGGTGTCCTGATAGGCGGCGAGGTCGGTCTGCTGGTGGATCAGCGTGGCACGGTCGAGCAGGTCGTGGGAATTCGCGATCATGAGTTCGGCCTCGGGGCAGGTTGGACGACGCGGCGGAAGGCGGCAGCCGCATTTGTCGCATCGCGACGGGCGTTTCCGCAACGGGGCCGCTGCGGTGGGCGGCTCTGCAAGGGACGCCGGGCGCCGAAAGACGGCGATGCGGCCCTGGGTTCCCAGTCGATTGCAGGGCTTTGCCCTTGCGGGACGTCGTGCCGCTCCGCATGATCTTATCGGTCACGGGGATTGCTGCGATGAGGGTGTCTCGCCTGCTCGGTTACGGGCTTGTTGGTCTTCTTGTTGCGCTCCTGAACTGCGTGCCCGCCTTGGCCGAGAAACGTGTGGCGCTGGTGATCGGCAACGGGTCCTACAAGGCGGCCGGACGACTGACCAATCCGGAGAACGATGCCAGGGACATGGCAGCGACGCTGGAGAAACTCGGCTTCGATGTGGCTTTGACGCTCGATGCCGACCGGAGCCGGTTCGAGACGGCAATCAGCGATTTTTCAGACAAGGCCATGGGCGCCGACGTTGCGCTGGTCTTCTATGCCGGCCATGGCATGGGGCTCGGGTCCGAGACGCATCTGCTGCCGGTCGACGCGGATTTTCGCAACGAGTTCGAGGCGCGCAATCGAACCATCGGCCTCACCTCTTTGCTGAGCACGCTCGACGGTCGCGCCAAGATGGTGATCGCGCTGATCGACGCCTGTCGTGACAATCCTCTGGCCGATCGCCTGGCCGACAACATGCGCAGTGCGGGGCGAAGCGTGTCGGTCTCGCGTGGTCTGGCGCGGATCGAGATCGGCGCGCCTGACACTCTGGTTGTGTATGCGACGACGCCTGGGCGGACGGCGGCCGACGGGAGCGGACGGAACAGTCCCTTCACGACGGCGCTACTGGCGCATCTTCCGACCGAGGGCGTCGAGGTTGAGGCGGTCTTGAAGCGTGTGAGTGCGCGTGTTCAGGAACTGACGGGAAACAAGCAGGAGCCTGAGCGCCTGTCTCGGCTGAAGCGAGAGTTCTACTTCAAGCCTGCCGTGAGCGTGCCCACCCCGGCGCCCGCCGCGACTGATCCGGACGCCGGGATGCGCGCGGACTTCGCCCTTGCCGAGCGTGCGAACACGCCGGAGGTCTGGCAGGCGTTCATCGACCGATACAAAACCGGCTTCCTGGTGGCTTTGGCGCGTCAGCGCCTTTCGGCACTGACGGCGCCGGTGCCCACAGCCACATCGGCGCCGAGCGTGACGGCGCCGTCGAAGATCGAGGTTGCAGGTTTGCCGCCGGCTGCGCGCCCGGATGGGGGGACCTGCGACGGGGGTGTTCAGACGGTGTCGCTGGGCGGCCGGGCGGCGAGTGTTCTGACGGCGTCCGAGGAACGGTGTCTGAAGGCGAAGGACGAGTTCCGGGAATGCGCGGACTGCCCTGCGATGGTTGTCATACCGGCGGGCACGTTCACAATGGGATCGCCGGAGACCGAGGAAGGGCGCGAAATCAACGAGGGTCCTCAGCGGACGGCGCGAATTGGGAAGTCGTTTGCGGTGGGCAAGTTCACGGTGAGCTTTGCGGAATGGGATGCTTGCGTTGCGGGAGGTGGCTGCAAAGGCTACCGGCCAGGGGATCGAGGCTCGGGCCGGGGCAAGATGCCGGTAATCAATGTGTCGTGGGATGATGCGAAGGCTTACGTGGATTGGCTGTCGAAGGTGACAGGGAAGAGCTACCGGCTTCTGAGCGAAGCGGAGTGGGAATACGCGGCACGAGCAGGGACGACCACGCCGTTCTGGTGGGGCTCGTCGATCTCGACGAGCCAAGCGAATTATGCCGGCAACTCTACCTATGGAAGCGGCAAGAAGGGCGAGTTCCGCGAGCGCACCGTCCCGGTCGACAGTTTTGCTGCGAATCCGTTCGGGCTCTATCAGGTTCACGGCAACGTGTGGCAATGGGTTGAGGACTGCTATTCGGACGACTACAAGGGTGCACCAACGGACGGCTCGGTTAACACAACCGATGACTGCAAATATCGTGTTCTTCGCGGCGGTTCCTGGGACGATGATCCGAGGTACCTTCGTGCGGCCGTCCGCGGCAGATACAATCCCGGGAATCGCTACTTCGACAATGGCTTCCGGGTAGCAAGAACGTTAACTCGTTGATCTTTACCTCTTTTGCTTGTCTTTCTTGTCTTTACTTCGCTTGCCAGAGATCCAGGGGCGCAGCCCCTGGCGGCGGTCATCTTTTGGCCATTTCATCGACTTGATCGGCTATTGCCGTCCTCAAGCCGCTGTGCCGCGTCTCGGTGTGGCGTGTCTTGCGCAGGTGGCGGAACGGTGCCTCAGGCTGCCGTGGCGCCGGCGGCATCCGCGGTCAGTTCGGCGTTGAACGCCTTCTCGGCGGTCGCCGCCCGGGCCTTGGCGCGGGCCTCCTCGCGGCGCTTGACGATCTCGAACAGGATCGCCCCGACCACGGTCACGGCCACCACCGCCACAGCCAATGCGCTCAAGGCCGGCGTGGTGCCCTGGCGCATGCGGCCGGCGAGCACGGTGGTCAGCGTCTTGTCGGCCAGGATCGCGAAGGTGGTCGTGTTGTAGTTCTCGAACGAGGAGAGGAACGCGATCACCGCCGCCGAGCCGATCGCGGGCAGCATGAAGGGCAGGAGGACGTGGCGGAAGACCTGGGCGCGCGAGGCGCCGAGGTCGAGCGCGGCCTCCTCCAGGGTGCGGTCGAAGCGCGCCAGCCGGGCCAGGAAGATCAGCATCGTATAGGCCGAGATGAAGCTCGACTGCGCCAGCACGGTCAGCACCGTGCCGTCGTAGATGAATTTCAGCCCGGTCATCTGCGTCGCCTGGCGCCAGAAGACGACCGTCGAGATGCCGATGATCACGCCCGGCGTCAGCACCGGCGAGACCACGATCAGGTAGTAGAAGGAGCGCGCCCGGGCGTAGACCTGGGTCATCACCAGCGCGCCGGCCAGGCCGATCGGCACGGAGACCAGGACCACCAGGAAGCCGATCCAAAGGCTCTTCTGCAGGCCGTAGATCATGTCCTTGTCGGCGGCGAGCACCGAGAACCAGTCGAGGGTGAAGCCCTCGAAGGGCATGATCTGCGGATAGGCCGACTTGTTGAAGGCCGTGACCCCCATGATCAGCAGCGGCCCGAACAGATAGGCGAAGAAGATCACGATATAGACGCCCATCAGGGCGCGATGGATGGCGCGCGTGCTCACCGGGCGATCTCCCCGAGGCCGAGCCGGAACAGCTTCAGGACGCCGAGCACGAAGACCACGCAGGCCGCGAGCAGGATCAGCGCATAGGCCGCGCCCTGCTGCCAGTTGAAGGCCTGGTAGAAGCGGTCGTAGACGATCGGCGTGAACCACAAGGTCTTCGGGCCGCCGAGGATCAGCGGCGCGGCGATCGAGCCGGCGGTCAGCATGAAGACCAGGGTCGCGCCGGAACCGATGCCCGGCTTGGCGTGCGGGATGACGATGAAGGTGTGGATGTGCCACCAGGGCGCGCCGAGGTCGCGCGCCGCCTCGATCAGATTCTTGTCGAGCGTCTCGATCGCATTGTAGAGCGCGAACATCATCATCAGCAGGTAGGCGTAGGCGAGCCCGGAATAGAGCGCCACGTCGGCGGCGATGAAGTCGACCGGCTGGTCGATCGCCCCCATGGCGAGCAGGGCCTTGTTGATGACGCCCTGCTGGGTGAACAGGATGCGGAACGCGAAGGCGCGCAGGATCTCGTTGACCCAGTAGGGCGCGATCAGCAGCAGCATCATCAACCGGAGCCGGGCCGGACCGGCGACCCGCGCCATGTAGAAGGCGATCGGGTAGCAGATGGCGAAATCCAGGATGGTGATCAGGATCGAGACCCAGATGGTCAGCCCGAAGGCCTTCAGGTGGGTGACGTTCCAGGCGTCGGTCGAGGTGGTCGAGCCGAACAGGAAGTAGCGGTAGTTCTCCAGCGTGTAGAAGTCTTTCGGCCCGCCCCACTGCGGCGGCGCGAGCTTCGGCCGGAACGACAGATCGACCATCGCCATCAGCGGCATGACGATCATGAACACGGTCCACAGGCCGACCGCGACGATCAGGAACAGCGCCACCGGCCAGCCGTTGCGGTCGACGAAGCCGGCGGGCGCGGCGGGGCCGAGCCGGCGCCGCTCCAGGATCGCCAGAAGCGCGAAGCCGGCGACGACCAGCGGCGGCAGGAGATAGATGATCCACTGGCCGACGGAGCTATGCATGGTCGGCGCTCTCCGGCGGCAGCACGATCGCCTCGGCGTTCGGCCAGGTCAGCGTGACCGGGGCGCCTTCCTCCGGCACGTTGCGGGCGGTCGCGCCGGAAAGCGTGGCGATGAGGCGGATGCCGGCCTCGGTGGCGAGCGTCAGATGCGTGACGGTACCCTCGAAGGACGCCTCCGCGATACGGGCCGGGATGCCGTCGGCGCCGGCCGGGCCGATGGTCAGGCTTTCCGGCCGGACGAACAGGATCGCGTCGGAACCGGCCATCAGCTTGCGCGCATTGACGCCGGCGAGCGGCCCGAGCGGGGTCTCGACCCGGGCCAGATCGCCGTCCATCTCCAGGACGCGGCCGGCGAGGCGGTTGTTCTCGCCCACGAAGGCGGCCACGAAGGCGGTGCGCGGATGGTTGTAGAGCGTGCGGCCGTCGGCGACCTGCTCGATCACGCCGCGATTCATCACGGCGATGCGGTCCGACATGGTCAGCGCCTCGCCCTGGTCGTGGGTGATGTAGATGAAGGTGATGCCGACGCGGCGCTGGATGGCGCGCAGTTCGTTGCGCATATGCTGGCGCAGCTTCAGGTCGAGGGCGGAGAGCGGCTCGTCGAGCAGCAGCACCTGCGGCTCGACGGCGAGCGCGCGGGCGATGGCGACGCGCTGCTTCTGGCCGCCCGACAGTTCATCGATGCGCTTGCCGCCCTGGCCGGGCAGCGCGATGAGATCGAGCAGACGTTCCACCGTCTCCGCCCGCTTGCGCTTGGCCACGCCGCGCACGCGCAGGCCGTAGCCGATATTGTCGGCGACCGACATCATCGGGAACAGGGCGAGATTCTGGAAGATCAGCGCGGTCGGCCGGGCATTCGGTCCGATCCCGCGCATGTCGCGGCCGTTGATCAGGACGCGGCCCTCGGACGGGTCGACGAAGCCCGAGATGGCGCGGAGCAGGGTGGTCTTGCCGCATCCCGAAGGACCGAGGAAGGAGAAGAATTCGCCGGGGCTGATTTCGAGATCGGCGGAACTGACTGCGGTGAAGTCGCCGAAGCGGACGCTGACGCGGTCGAGATGGACGGCGGCTGTCATGGAGGATCACGGTCTCCGGCGGGCGACGGGATTGCACGGGACGAAGGCCGGCGCGGGCCGAACGGGTCCGCGCTGGCTGCTTGGGCGGCGGTCGCGGCGGCCCGGCCGGGCCGCCGCGGAGGTGCCGGGTCGGCCGGATCAGGCCGCCTTGAACTTTTCGGCATACTGCGTGCGCAGTTCGGCGAACCACGACGGCTCCGGCGGACGGTGCCACAGGCGCGACAGGGCGTCGTCCGGGAAGGCTTCCGTGAAGTTCTTCTTGGCGACCTCGGACAGCATGCCGTCGGAGCCCTTGCAGACCGGGTTGTAGCCCGAACCGTCCGCGACCTTGGCCGAGACCTCCGGCGAATGGACGTAGCTCAGCCACTCGTAGGCCTGCGCGATATTCTTGGCGCCGGTCGGCATGGCCCAGCCGTCGAGCCAGGCGATCGCGCCTTCCTGCGGCGCCATATAGGAGACCGGCTTGCCCTGCTTCTTGAGGGAAAGAGCCGGCCCGTCCCAGGTCTGGCCGATGACCACGCCGTTCTCCATCAGGCCCGACTTGGTGTTGTCGGCCGAATCCCAGAACTGCTTGATCCAGGCCTTCTTGCTGATCGCGACCTTGAGGATTTCGTCGTATATCTTCTTCATGGACGCTTCGTCCTTGAAGGCGTCCATCATGCGGTTGGACGGCACCTTGCCGGTGGCGTCGAGCCAGAGGCCGATGCCGGCGAGCAGCGAATGCGGCCGGCCCTGCACCTTGCCCTTGAATTCCTCGCTCCACAGCGTGCCGTAGCTGAGCGTCTTGTACTCGATCTTGGCGAGGTCGGTGCGCCAGGAGATGGCTTCCGAACCCCAGCAATGCGGCACGTGATAGAGCTTGCCGTCCCAGGTCCAGACGCTGGTCGAGCCTTCCAGCATGGCCGGAAGCAGGTTGTCGAGCTTCATCTTCTTCGGATCGAGCGGCTGCAGCAGGCCGAGATCCTTGAACTGCGGCGAGCGGTCGCGCGTCGGCTGGCAGAGGTCGAAGCCTTCGCCGCCGGTCGCCTGCAGCTTGTTGATCTGCTCTTCGTTCTGCGAGAAGGGCGTCGAGACGACCTTGATGCCGGTCTTCTTCTCGAATTCCGGGATGACCGGATTGGGCAGTTCGTCATCCCAGTGCAGGAGGCTGAGGGTGCCGGAAGAGGACAGCGCATCCTTGACGTACCACGGGCCGACCGCCGACGCGGCGCCGGCGACCGCAGCAGCCTTCAGCACCGAGCGGCGGGAGAAGTTGCGCGCCGCGGCCAGCGTGGCGGCGGTGTCTTTGCGAGGATCCTGCGTCTTGCTCATCGATTGAGTTCCCTGCATTGGAGCAACGGTCAGGAAGCACGAAGCGGGCCACGCGAGCCGGCCTTCGCTTCGGCTTGCGCGAGGGTTTCGGGCGGTTGCGGTTCCTGCCTGCTGATGCATACCGAAGCGGCACTTGCCGTAAAGATGGGCAGACGACCCGCGCCTGCCGCCGCGACACGATCCGCATCGGAGCACTAGGCGGCCTGTGATGCCAGTTGAGGAATTTGTTCTTCCTGGTGCGAGCGGCGCAGTTTCTTTTCCTGCCGGCGCTTCCTTCCGAGGCAAAGGAGCGATAGGCAGGGCCTCGACAAAATTTTTTCCGTCCCGCCGCGAAACGACTGCCTTGGGCCTCCTCACCGCCGCCTCCATCGTGTTCGTCGCCGGCATCCTGCGCGGCATGACGGGCTTCGGCTTCGCGCTCGTCGCCGCGATCGGTCTTGCCCATGTCTGGCCGCCGGCGATGGCGACGCCGGTCGTGCTGCTTCTCGAACTGGTCGTCGCGGTGGTTCTGCTCTATGGGCTCGACCGCGCCGCCATCGAGCCGCGGCGGCTGGTCCGGCTGTGCCTCGGCGGGGTGGCCGGGACGGCGATCGGCACCCTCATGGTCTCCGGGCTGCCGGCGGCCTGGGCCAAGCCAGCGCTCGATACGGCGGTGTTCGTCTCCGCCCTGGCGGCGCTCGCCCATGTCAGCGCACCGCGCCTCGACACCCCCGCCTGGGCGGCGGCGGTCGGCTTTCTGGTCGGCCTGTTCGCCGGCGCCTTCGCGGTCGGCGGGCCCTTCGTGGTGGTCTGGTTCCTGGCCGTCGGGGCGCAGCCGGCCGCGATCCGGGCGAACCTGATCGTCTTCTTCGCGGTGGTCGATTTCGCGGCCGTCGCCTTCCGCTGGCCGACCATCGGCATCCCGGCCGAGGCCTGGGGCCACGCGGCGATGCTGCTGCCGCCAGCCTTTCTCGGCACCTGGGCGGGCGGGCTTCTGTTCCGGCGCGTCAATGCCGCATGGTGGCGTCGCATCGCCGCCTATTCCATCGCGGGCGGAGCTGTGCTCAGTCTGGCCCGATCCCTGCTCTCCTGAACAAGCATCCGAGGAGAAACGCCTTGACCAAGACCGTGCTCATCACCGGCGCTTCCGCCGGCTTCGGCGCCGCCACCGCCCGCCGCTTCGTCGCCGGGGGCTGGCGCGTGATCATCACCGCGCGCCGGGCCGAGCGGCTCGCCGATCTCGCCGCCGAACTGGGCGGCCCGGAGGTCGCGCATGTCGCCGCCTTCGACATGCGCGACGAAGTCGCGATGGACGCGGCGCTCGCCGCCCTGCCGCCGGCCTTCGCCGAGATCGATGCGCTCGTCAACAATGCCGGCCTCGCGCTCGGAACCGGCCCGGCCCAGGCCTCGAGCCTCGACCAGTGGCGCCAGATGATCGACACCAACGTCACCGGTCTGGCCGCGATCACCCACAAGGTCCTGCCGAAGCTGATCGCCCGCAAGGGCAGCATCGTCAATCTCGGCTCGGTCGCGGCGCACTACCCCTATCCGGGCGGCAACGTCTATGGCGGCACCAAGGCCTTCGTGCATCAGTTCACGCTGAACCTGCGCTCCGACCTGTCCGGCACCGGCGTGCGCGTCACCTCGGTCGAGCCCGGCCTGTGCGAGAGCGAGTTCACGCTGGTGCGCACCGGCGGCGACCAGGCCGCCTATGACAAGCTCTACAAGGGCGCCAACGCGTTGCAGCCCAAGGACATCGCCGAGACCATCTTCTGGATCGCGACCCTGCCGCCGCACATGAACATCAACATCATCGAGATGATGCCGGTCAGCCAGTCCTTCTCGCCCTTCACGGTCCATCGCGAAGGCGTCTGACCGCTTGCACGAGGTCCAGCCCGGCGGGTTGGCCGGGCGGCCGCCACCCGCACCGTCCCGCCGAGCGAAGAGAGTTCCCGCGCGCCATGGTCAAACGTATCGAACGCTATCCGGAACTGGCCGACCCGCAGCTGCGGCCGCGCTATACCGGCATCCCGACCTTCTTCCGCCGGCCCTATACGGAAGATCTCGCGGCGGTCGATATCGGCGTCATCGGCGTGCCCTTCGACGGCGGCGTCACGCACCGGACCGGCACAAGGCACGGACCGCGCGAGATGCGCGGCCAGTCCTCGCTGATCCGCCGGTTCAATCCGGCCACCGGCGTCGATCCCTTCGCGCTCGTCCGCGTCGCCGATCTCGGCGACGCCTGGGTCGAGAAGCCCTACGAGCTCGAAGGCGCCCATGCCGAGATCGCGGACTTCTTCCACACGGTCTGCGGCGCCGGCGTGACGCCGCTCTCCGTCGGCGGCGATCATTCCATCTCGCTGCCGATCCTGCGTGCGGCCGCCCGCGGCGGCCCGGTCGGGATGGTGCATATCGATGCCCATTGCGATACCGGCGACGACTATCTCGGCTCGCGTTTCCATCACGGTGCGCCGTTCCGCCGGGCCGTCGAGGAAGGCCTGCTCGATCCGAAGCGGGTCATCCAGATCGGCATCCGCGGCAGCCTGAACGCGCCGACGATGTGGGACTTCTCCTATGCGTCCGGCATGCGCGTCGTGCCGATCGAGGAGTTCGACGACAAGGGCTGGGCCTGGGCCGCGGAAGAAGCCCGCCGGATCGTCGGCGACGGCCCGACCTATTTCTCCTTCGACATCGACAGCATCGATCCGAGCCAGGCGCCCGGCACCGGGACCCCGGAGGCCGGCGGCATCATGGTGCGCGAGGCGCAGCGCCTGATCCGGGCGTTGTCGGGCGTCGACTTCATCGGCGGCGATCTGGTCGAGGTCTCGCCGCCCTTCGATGTCGGCCAGATGACCACGCTCGCCGGTGTCACGATCCTGTACGAGATGCTGTGCGTGATGGCCGAGGCGCGGGTGAAGCGGTCGGCCTGAGGGCCGCCATCGCAAGGGTTTGTCGCAGGGGATTGTCGTGGAAAGCTATGATCTTGCCGTCGTCGGGGCCGGTATCGTCGGCCTCGCCCATGCGCTGGCGGCCGCGAAGAAGGGGTTGAAGGTCGTGGTCGTCGACCGCGACGCCCAGGCCAACGGCGCCTCGATCCGCAATTTCGGCTTCGTCACCGTGACGGGCCAGGAGCGCGGCGCCTGCTGGCAGCGGGCGATGCGCTCGCGCGACATCTGGGCCGAGATCGCGCCCGAGGCCGGCATCCGCGTCGAGCATCGCGGCCTCGTCGTCGCGGCGCGCCGGCCGGAGGCGGCGGCCGTGCTCGAAGCCTTCATGACCACCGAGATGGGCGCCGGCTGCCGGATGCTGTCGCCCACCGAGGCGCGCGGCCTTGTGCCGGCGCTGAAGGCCGACGGGATGGTGGCGGCGCTGCACTCGTCCCATGAAATCCGGGTCGAAAGCCGTGAGGCGATCCCGAAGCTGGCGCGCTGGCTGGAAACCGCCCATGGCGTGACCTTCCGCCGCCAGACGGCCGTGCGCACCGTCGCGCCGCCGGCGATCGAGACCACCACGGGCACGATCCGCGCCGCCCGCGCGGTCGTCTGCCCCGGCGACGATTTCCTGTCGCTCTTCCCCGAGCGCATCGCCGCCTATGGCGTGACCAAGTGCAAGCTGCACATGATGCGCGTGACGCCGGCCGACCCGACCCCGCTCGGTGCGGCCGTGATGTCCGATCTCGGCCTGGTGCGCTATCTCGGCTATGCGGCGCTGCCCGAGGCGGCGGCGCTCAAGGCCCGGCTCGAGGCCGAGCAGGCCGATGCGCTCGACAACGGCGTCCACCTGATCGTCGTGCAGTCGGCCGACGGCTCGCTGGTGGTCGGCGACAGCCACCATTATGGCCCGACGCCCGATCCCTTCGCGCCGGAGCATGTCGACCGGCTGATCCTCGACGAGTTCGATGCGGTGCTGGCCATGCCCGGCCGCCGCGTGACCGAGCGCTGGACCGGCATCTATGCCTCCGCGTCGGACCGGCTGATGTTCGTCGACAAGCCGTCCGACGACGTGCGCATCGCGATGGTGACGAGCGGGACCGGGGCCTCGACGGCCTTCGGCATCGCCGAAGAGGTGATCGGGGAGTGGATCGGATGAGCCAGCTGAAAGCGGTCGTGTTCGATTGGGCCGGCACGATCGTCGACCACGGCTCGCGCGCCCCGATGGGCGCCTTCGTGGAGGTGTTCCGCCAGTTCGGCGTCGCCCTTTCGATCGCCGAGGCACGCGGTCCGATGGGCCTGCCGAAATGGGACCATATCGACGCGCTCCTCAAGACGCCCGCGATCGCAGCGCGCTGGCAGGCGGCGCATGGCGTCGTGCCTGGAGCGGCCGAGGCCGACCGCATCTACGAGGTCTTCGTGCCGCTCAACGCGCAGGTGGTCACCGACTATGCCGACATGATCCCGGGCGCGGTCGAGACGGTCGCCGCCTGCCGGGCGCGCGGCCTGAAGATCGGCTCGACCACCGGCTATACCCGCGAGATCATGGCCAATCTGACGCCCGTGGCGGCCGCGGCCGGCTATGCGCCCGACAACCTGGTCTGCGCCGGCGATCTCGCCGCCGGCCGGCCGACGCCCCTGATGATGTACCGGACCTTCCTGGATCTCGGCGTCTTCCCGGCCCATGCGGTGGTCAAGGTCGACGACACCGAGCCGGGCATCGCCGAGGGGCTGGCGGCCGGGACCTGGACGGTCGGCGTCGCCGTCTCGGGCAACGCCATGGGGCTGTCGCGCGAGGAGGTCGCCGCGCTCGCCCCGGCGGAGTTCGCCGCGCGCCGCGACGCCGCCACCGCGACGCTGGTCCGCGCCGGCGCCCATGTTGTGATCGACAGCGTCGCCGACCTGTTGCCGGTCCTCGACGAGATCGAAGGCCGCCTGATGCGCGGCGAACGGCCGTAACGACGGTCCGGCGCGCAGCGTTCGTCTCGGGGAGTGCATAGGTCGACGCGGACGACGATGCCGCGCCGGGCCGGAGGCGGCCGTCTGGCCGCTTGTCGGGGTCGTGAAACGGCGTATCATCGCCGGATCGACCGGATCACGCGGGCTGGCCCGCAGCGGCAGGAACGCTCGCCCATGCAATCGCGCCAGGGCATGCCGGGACCTTTGCAGGGGCTCGATCTGGCCCCGCTCTATCGCGACTGCCTGCTCGATTCGCGCGAGCGTCGCGAGACCTACGATGTCATTGCCGGCGAGTTGTGCGACTACGGCCTGCAATGGCGCGGCGGCGCGGTCGATGCCAAGGCCTATCGCTGCCGGACCGGGCGGCTCGCCATCTATTCGATGCGCTACGGCGACGAGGTGACGATCACCCCGGACCTCTACCGCGATTTCCTGCTGGTCCATGTCTGCCTGCGCAACGGCATCGAGCTCGACGGCGACGGCGAGACCGCGCATGTCCCACAGGGCGGGGTCTATTTCAGCGCACCGCAGCGGCGCATCCGCCTGCGCTGGCAGGAGGGCTGCGAGCAGGTCATCATCCGGGTGCCCTATGGGCTGGCCGGGATCGAGGCCGGGACGCCGCTGAGGCCCGGCGCGCCGCTGGCGGCCGGTCTGGCGCCGATCTTCTCCAGCCAGCTCAACATGCTCCTGTCCCTCGCCCGCCAGCCCGAGGGGCTGCCGGGTCTGGCCGATTGGGCGGCCCATGCGGAGGAGGGCTTCGCGCGCTTCGCCGCCCTGCATCTGCGCGCCGATCCGGCGCAAGCCGCCGCTGCGTTGCGATCCTGGGACCCTGCGGGCGGCGAGGCCTCGGAGCGCGACGGTTCGGAGCGGCATGCCGACCGGCGCGACCGGCTCGTCGCCTTCATCGAAAGCCGTCTCGCCCGGCCGATCCAACTCGACGATCTGACCCGGGCGGTCGGCGTCGGACGGTCGCAATTGAACGATCTGACCCAGCAGGCCTTCGGCTGTGCGCCGATGGCGCTGGTGCGCCGGCTGCGCCTCCAGGCCGCCCGCCGCGACCTGGAAATCGATCCGGACCAGACCCTGACCCAGCTCTCCTTGCGCTACGGCTTCGAGCATCAGAGCCGCTTCTCCGCCTACTATCGCCGCCTGTTCGGCGAGGCGCCGCGCGAGACGCGCGGGCGGCTGCACGGCGCCGCCCCGGCGACCGGCACCGGAAGAAGCGGATAACCGGCGGCGCTGCCGCCGCAAGAGGTGGATATTTCAAGCCTGAAAGAGACGCCATCCTGTCGGGGATTGGAGCCGGGCGTGCAGAATTCCGGCCGCGAATGGGGAGCGTCATGAAAGATCTCGGCGAAGACCTTCGGTCCACCCTTCTGGACAAGCTCGAAACGTCCCTGCTGTGCGGAACGATCCGGCGCCGGCAATTCCTGCAATGGTCGCTCGCACTCGGCCTCGGCATGCCGGCTGCGTCCGCCCTGGCCGACACGCTCGATGCGGCGCGCGCCAACCAGGACGCCCGCGCCAAGGCCCTGTCGGGCGAATTCGATATCATCGTCTGCGGCGCCGGCACGTCGGGATGCACGCTCGCCGGCCGCCTCGCCGAGGCGGGATTGAAGGTCGCGCTGATCGAGGCCGGCGACTGGGACACGGCGCCGAGCATCCTCGATCCCGGCCAGTGGTTCATGAATCTCGGCACCGAGAGGGATTGGGGCGATGTCGCGGTGCCGACCGCGAGCGTGAACGGCCGCGCCATCGCGTCCCACATGGGGCGCGCCGTCGGCGGCGGCTCCTCGATCAATGCGACCATCTGGGTCCGGCCGCCCCGCGCTGATCTCGACGGCTGGGCCGAGACCGCCGGCGACAAGGCCTGGGGCTACGACGCCGCGTTGAAGCTCTTCACCGGCCGGATCGAGAACTGGCAGGGGCCGGCCAGCCCCTATCGCGGCAAGGGCGGCAAGGTCTGGTCGCAAGTCGCCGCCGACCCGCCGCCGATCGCGCCGGCCATGCTGGCGGCGGCCCGCAATCTCGGCCTGCCGGTCTCCGACGACCTCAACGGCGCCCGCGAGGAAGGCCCCGGCGGCTTCGCCCTGATGAACCAGATCATCAAGGACGGCCGGCGCATGAACATGGCGCAGGCCTATCTCTATCCGGTGATCGACCGGCCCAATCTCACCGTTCTGACCCGAACCCGGGTCACCCGGCTGGTGGTCGAGAACGGCCGGGTGGTCGGCATCAAGGCCCTGCGCGACGGGGCCGAGATCACCCTTCGGGCGGCACGCGAGGTGGTGCTGTCGCTCGGCGCGATCCGGACGCCGCAGATCCTGATGCTGTCAGGCATCGGCGACCGCGCCCATCTGGCGCAGCACGGCATCGCGTCGGTTCTGCATGCGCCGGAGGTCGGCCGGAACTTCCACGACCATATCCTGCATGGCGGCTGCATCTGGGAGAGCCCGGAGCCGGTCAAGATGAAGAACTCGGCCGCCAACGCGTCCGGCTTCTGGAAGTCCGATCCGGCCTTCGACCGGCCGGACATGAACATCGTGCAGATCGAACTGCCCTATGCGTCGGATGCGATCGGCAAGGAATACGGTCCGCCGGCCAGCGCCTGGGCACTCTGCGCCGGCCTGGTCGATCCGAAGAGCCGCGGCGAGGTGCGGCTCGCCTCGGCCGATCCGACCGCCAAACCGGTGGTGACGGCCAGTTTCCTGTCCGATCCGCGCGACGTGAAGTCCCAGATGGCGGCGATCGACCTCTGCCGCCAGATCGGCAACGATCCCGCGATGAAGCCCTATGCCAAGCGCGAGGCGGTGCCCGGCAAGGCGCTGGATCCGGACGCCAAGGCGCAGTTCGTGCGCAACGGCGCCACGACCTTCTTCCATCAGGTCGGCACGGCCCGCATGGGCAAGGACGACGGCGCCGTCGTCGGCGCCGACCTGAAGGTCAAGGGTTTGGCCGGCCTGCGCATCGTCGACGGCTCGATCATGCCGCGCATCGTCACCTGCGCCACCATGGCCACCTGCGTGCTGATCGGCGAACGGGGGGCCGACCTGGTGCTGGCGGGGAAATAGGGGGAAGGGGGCCGTGGGCAGCAGGCAGTCGGCGGTGGGAAGTGGGCAGAAGGCAGTAGGCAGTAGGCAGTAGGCAGTAGGCAGAAGGGAAGCGACCCACGGTTGGCATCCCCGGACAAGGCCCGAAGGGCCGCCGATCCGGGGCCTACTCGCCCTGCGGTGGCATCAAAATCGTCAATTAAATCAGAATCTTGCTGCAATTTGGCAGCAGAGTGGGTCCCGGCTCTCCGCTCGCGCTCCGGCCGGGAATGCGCTGAGAGATTGTGCCGTCGGCCCCCCGATCTCTCGACGCAGCTCCGTTCTGCCGGTGCGTCGCCCGCGCCTTGCACGCGGCTTCCTATGTCCCAATCCAGATTGCCTTCCCGCCCTCACGCCGCCCGGGCCTCGCCCGGAGGCGCCATGGCGCCGGTCGCGATGGCGACCGCGTCCGACATCGTGATCGCGCGCCGGCAGAGCCTGGCTGCGTCGAGAGATCGGGGGATCCACCGCGCGATCTCTCAGCGCATTCCCGGCCGGAGCGTAAGCGGAGAGCCGGGACCCACTCTGCTGGTGACTTGCCGTAAGACCATGCGTTCATTGATGATCTTGATGCGGCTGCAATGTGAGTAGGCCCCGGATCGGCGGCCCTTCGGGCCTTGTCCGGGGATGCCAACCGTGGGTCGCTTCCCGACGGACTTCCCGGCCTCACGCCGCCCGGGCCTCTTCCGGAGGCGCCATGGCGCTGGTCGCGACGGCGTCCGACATCGTGATCGCGCGCCGGCAGACCCGGGCTGCGTCGAGAGATCGGGGGATCCACCGCGCGATCTCTCAGCGCATTCCCGGCCGCAGCAAAGCGGAAAGCCGGGATCCACTCTGCTGGTGACTTGCCGTAAGACCATGCTTTCATTGACGATCTTTATGCCGTTGCAAGGCGAGTGGGCCCCGGATCGGCGGCCCTTCGGGCCTTGTCCGGGGATGCCAACCGAGGGTCGCTTCCCGACGGACTTCCCGCCCTCACGCCGCCCGGGGCTCTCCCGGAGGCGCCATGGCGCCGGTCATGTTGGCGACGGCGTCCGACATCGTGATCGCGCGCCGGCAGAGCCTGGCTGCGTCGAGAGATCGGGGGACCATCGCACGATCTCTCGGCGCATTCCCGGCCGGAGCGCGAGCGGAGAGCCGGACCCATTGTGCGGGCGGCACCGGCAAGCTATCGGATTTATTGACGATTTTGATGCGGTTGCAAGGTGAGTGGGCCCCGGATCGGCGGCCCTTCGGGCCTTGTCCGGGGATGCCAGCCGTGGGGCGCTTGCAGACGACCTCCCGCCCTCACGCCGCCCGGGCCTCTCCCGGAGGCGCCATGGCGCCGGTCATGATGGCGACGGCGTCCGACATGGTGATCGCGCGCGGGTCGACCACGGCGTGGCGGCGGCCGAGGCGGTGGATGTGGATGCGGTCGGCGACCTCGAAGACATGCGGCATGTTGTGGCTGATCAGCACGATCGGCAGGCCCTTGGCGCGCACGTCGAGGATCAGCTCCAGCACCTTGCGGCTTTCCTTGACGCCGAGCGCGGCGGTCGGCTCGTCCATGATCACCACGCGGCTGCCGAAGGCTGCGGCGCGGGCGATGGCGACGCCCTGGCGCTGGCCGCCCGACAGGGTCTCGACGGGCTGGTCGATGTTCTGGATGGTCATCAGGCCGAGCGAGGACAGCGCGGCGCGGGCCTCCCGACGCATGCGCGGGCGGTCGAGCATGCCGAGCAGCGTGCCGAGCGGGCCGGCGACGCGCGGCTCGCGGCCGAGGAACAGGTTGTCGGCGATCGACAGCGCCGGCGACAGGGCGAGGTTCTGGTAGACGGTCTCGATGCCGATGCGGCGGGCGTCGATCGGGCTGTCGAAGCTGACCGGCTGGCCGTCGAACAGGATGGTGCCGTGGTCGGGCCGAATGGCGCCGGTCAGCGCCTTGATGAGCGAGGACTTGCCGGCGCCGTTGTCGCCGATCACGGCCAGGATCTCGCCCGGCATCAGATCGAAGTCGGCATGGTCGAGGGCGGTGACGCGGCCGTAGCGCTTGACGAGGCCGCGCGCTTCGAGAATCGGCGCTTGGGAGACGGGCACTTGGGGAACGGGCGTGCTCACTGCGAAACCCTCCGGAGCCACTGGTCGAGAGCGACGGCGACGATGATCAGCGCGCCGACGGCGAAATCCTGCCAGAGAACGTTGACGCCCGAGAGCGCCAGGCCGTTGCGGAACACGCCGACGATCAGGGCGCCGAGCAGCGTGCCGACGATCGAGCCGCGGCCGCCGAACAGCGAGGTGCCGCCGATCACCACCGCGGTGATGCTGTCGAGGTTGGAGGTCTGGCCCGATTGCGGGCTGGCCGAGCCGTAGCGGCTGATCATCATCCAGGCGGCGAAGGCGCAGACGATCCCGGCGACGATATAGACCGACATCAGCACGCGCTCGACCCGGATGCCGGCGAGGCGCGCCGCTTCCGGATCGTCGCCGACCGCATGGACGTGACGGCCCCAGGCGGTCATCGACAGGAGATACCAGAACAGCGCGATGGCGATCACCATGGCGATCGAGCCGTAGGTCAGCCGGGCGTCGCCGATCGGGATCGCGGTGGCGAAGAACTGCAGGAGCGGCGCGGTCTCGCCGATATCCTGCGAGCGGATCGTCTCGCTGTCCGAGTACCAGAGGTTCAGCGCGAAGACCATGTACCAGGTGCCGAGCGTCACGATGAAGGGCGGCAGCCGGAAACGCGTGACCAGGATGCCGTTGACCGCCCCGCAGGCCGCGCCGACCGCGACGCCGATCAGGATGGCGAGCGGCGTCGGCACGCCGGCGGTGACGGCGAGCTTGCCCATCACCATCGAGGCCAGCACCGCGATCGCGCCGACCGAGAGGTCGATGCCGGCGGTCAGCACCACGATGGTCTGGGCGATGCCGATCACCGCGATGATGGTCACCTGCTGCAGGACGACCGAGAGATTGAACGCGGTCAGGAAGCGCTGCCCGCCGGCCATCGCGAAGACGGCGACCGAGAGGACCAGCACGAGGGCGGGGATCGCCGTCGGGTGGACGTGAAGCAGATGCTGGATCCGCTTCAGGAGCGACGGCGTCTCCTCCTTGAAGGTCGCCACGGTCGCCTGGGCGCCGATCGCCACCTTCTCGAAGTCCGCCGGCGCGCGCGGAGGGGTCTCGTTCGCGCTCATGGGTTCGGTTCCTCGCTGGGCGGCGCTTCGACGGCAACCGCGGGGCCCGGTCCGGCCGGGCGATGGTGCGCGGGCGCCCCGGTCGGGGACGCGTCGCACTGCCGACCCGGCCGCACGCACGCACCAATCGGACGCGCCGGGCTCGGTCAACGTTTGGGGGGAAGGGCCGGCGGAGGACGCGCCTCGGGCCGTCCCGCCGGTCGGGCTCTCAGGGCGTCATCCGATCCGACGGGATCCGATGACGCCCGGGATGTCTTGGGCTGTGCAAGCATTTCCCGATCGGAGCCGATCGCCCCCGACCGGACCTTGCGCTCAGCCCCAGCACTTCTTCAGGGCGTCGGCCGAGGTGATCGACGGCTGGCCGGCGACCGGCTTGTCGGTGACCAGTTCGACGCCGGTGTTGAGGAAGTCGAGGCCAGGGCTCTTCTCCGGCTTCTTGCCGGTCTTGGCGAACTCGGCCACCGCCTCGACGCCCTTGGAGGCCATCAGCAGCGGGAACTGCATCGAGGTGGCGCCGATCACGCCGCCCTTGACGTTCTTCACGCCCGGGCAGCCGCCGTCGACCGAGACGATCAGTACCGACTTCTCCTTGCCGACCGCCTTCAGCGCCTCATAGGCGCCGGCCGCGGCCGGTTCGTTGATCGTATAGACGACCGTGATCGAGGGGTCGCGCTGCAGCAGGTTCTCCATGGCGCGGCGGCCGCCTTCCTCGGAGCCCTGGGTCACGTCGTTGCCGACGATGCGCGGGTCCTTCTCGTCGCCGTTCTTGCGCGGGTCGCCGAGATCGATGCCGAAGCCCTTCAGGAAGCCCTGGTCGCGCAGCACGTCGACCGAGATCTGGTTCTTGTTGAGATCGAGCAGCGCGATCTTGGCACTGGCGGCCTTGTCGCCGAGCGAGGCCTTGGCCCACTGGCCGATCAGTTCGCCGGCCTTGAAATTGTCGGTCGCGAAGGTCGCGTCGGCGGCCTCGGCCGGCTCGAGCGGGGTGTCGAGCGCGATCACCAGCAGGCCGGCCTTGCGCGCCTTCTCGACCGTCGGGACGATGGCGCGGCTGTCGGACGGGGTGATCAGGATGCCCTTGGCACCGGCCGAGATCAGGCTCTCGATCGCCTCGACCTGACCCTGGTTGTCGCCGTCGACCTTGCCGGCGAAGGAGCGCAGTTCGACGCCCAGTTCCTTGGCCTTGGCCTCGGCGCCTTCGCGCATCTTGACGAAGAACGGGTTGGTGTTGGTCTTGGTGACCAGGCCGACGATCGGCTTGTCGGCCGCGGCGGCCGGCGCGAGAGCGGCGATCAGACCGGCGGCGGTGCCGGCCACGAGCATGCTGGCGAATTTCCTCATCGCGTCCTCCCTGGGGCGCCGGCCTCCGCGCAGAGGCGGATGGGCGCTCGATCCCTTTGAAATCGAAAGCATCCAGGCCCCGGCCGCAATGGGTGGACCGATCGCCGGATGTTCCGCGGACGGTCCCGGCGGCCGACGGCTCGGCCGTCGCGTCGTTGTCGTCCCGTCGGCCCTTTTCCGTCGGGCTTGTCCCGTTTTTGACATGAGCCTCCGGCCCTGTCAATAAATAAATCCATCGGATGAATTTATTGACAGGGGCGCCGCCGACAGGCAGGATCGGGCGTGGTCAAAGGGCGCGCCGCGGTGTCGCGTGTCGCGCGGCCTGGGTTGGAAGCCGCTGTCCGCCGTCGTCCCGACGGGGGCAGGGGCCGCCGACATCCCGGCCTCGCGATGGCCGCCGGGCCGGGTGCGGCGCCTGTCCGACCGGACGTGCCTGCGGCTTCGGTCGGAAACTTCGGACCGTGGAGACGGATGTGGACGACGTTGACGATCCTTCGCGGCGTGCCGCCCTGCGGCCCGAGCCCCCAGGGCCTTCCGGCCCCTCCGGGCATGAGGGTCTCCCGGCGGCCGATCTGCGCCGCGGCACCGACCAGGCCGGGGTCCGGGCCTATAACGAGCGCCTGATCCTGTCCCTGATCCGGCGCGGCGACGGCCTGCCCAAGGCCGAGATCGCGCGCCTGACCGGACTGTCGCCGCAGACCACCACGGTGATCATGAACCGGCTCGAGGCCGATGGTCTGATCCGCCGCGGCGAGCCCCAGCGCGGGCGCGTCGGCCAGCCGTCGATCCCCTATCGGCTCGATCCCGACGGTGCGCTCGCCTTCGGGCTGAAGCTCGGCCGCCGCTCGACCGACCTGGTGCTGGTCGATTTCGTCGGCCGGGTGATCGCGCGCCGGCACTGGACGCATGCCTATCCGCAGCCCGACCTGCTGCTCGCCCAGGTTGCATCCGGCACGGCCGCCTTGACCGCCGGCCTGTCGGCGGAACGGCGCGGCCGGATCGTCGGCTTCGGCATCGCCACCCCGTTCGAGCTTTGGAACTGGGCGCCGCAGGTCGGCGCGCCGGCGGGCGTCATGGAGGCCTGGCGCGGCTTCGACGTGGCGGCCGAGATCGGCGCCCGGATGCCCTGGCCGGTCCATGTCATGAACGACGGCACGGCGGCCTGCGCGGCGGAGAATTTCTTCGGCCGCGCGCCGGCCCCGCGCGACTTCGTCTATGCCTTCATCGGCTCCTTCATCGGCGGCGGTATCGTGATCAACGGCAATGTCGTTCCCGGACGCACCGGCAATGCCGGCGCGATCGGCTCCATGCCGATCCCGCTCGCGCGCGCCGACGGGTCGGTGACGACGGCCCAGCTGATCAGCAGCGCCTCGCTGGCCGAACTCGAAGCCCGCCTGCGCCGGCAGGGCGTCGATCCCTCCGGCCTCTATATCCAGCCGCATGACTGGCCGGACTACGGGGAGACCCTGGAAACCTGGATCGCCGAGGCCGGGCGCAGCCTCGCCGTGCTGACCGCCGCGGCGACCGCGATCCTCGATTTCGAGGCGGTGGTGATCGATGGCGCCGTGCCGAGCGCGATCCGCAGCCGCCTGGTCGAGGCGACCCGGGCCGGGCTCGGCCATCTCGACCTGCAGGGCCTGACGCCCTGCGACATCCGCGAGGGCACCGTCGGGGCCGACGCCCGCGCCATGGGCGGTGCGGCCCTGCCGTTCCTCGCCAATTTTGCCCGCAACAGGGAGGTCCTGTTCAAGGACGCCAGCGATGCTCAAAGGGATTGACCCGGTTCTCGGGCCGGATCTGATCATGACGCTCCGCGCCATGGGCCATGGCGACGAGATCGCCGTCGTCGACGGCAACTATCCGGCCGTCGCCCATGCGCGCCGGCTGGTGCGCATGGACGGCCACGATGCGACGCGCGTGGTCGACGCCATCCTGTCGGTGATGCCGCTCGACGACGACCAGGATGCCGCCTTCCGGCCGGGCATCCGCGGCGACGAGGCCGCGGTCGAGCCGATCATGGCCGATTTCGAAGCCATCGTCCGGCGCCACGAGCCGGCCAAGGCGGTCACCCCGCTGATGGGGCAAGCCTTCTACGACCGCGTCCGCGCCGCCTATGCGGTGGTGGCGACCGGCGAGCGGCGGCTCTACGGCAATCTCGTCCTGCGCAAGGGCGTCGTCCGGCCGGACTGAGACGCCGGCTGCCAATCACAACAAGGGAGGAGGCAGCCATGCTGCTTGTCGCCGGCGAGGCGTTGTTCGACATGATGGGGCACCGGACCGAGGCCGGCGAGGCCTTCCTGCCGGTGGTCGGCGGGTCGCCGCTCAACGTCGCCATGGGGCTCGCCCGCCTCGGGCGGCGCACGGCCTTCCTGACCAAGCTCTCGACCGACTTCTTCGGCGACCGGCTCGACGCCTTCATGGCGGCGGAGGGGATCGACCGGCGTCATGTCGTGCGCGCCCCCGGCCTGCAGACCACGCTGGCCTTCGTGGCGCTGGGCGCCGACGGCCAGCCGGTCTATTCCTTCTACGGCACCGGCGCGGCCGACCGTTCGATGACCGAGGCCGACCTGCCGGCGCGCCTCGATCCGGACGTCTCGGCGATCCATTTCGGCTCGATCGCGCTCGCCCAGGAGCCGACCGCCGGCACCCTCGACCGCTTCATGGCGCGCATGGCGGACGACAAGGTCATTTCGCTCGATCCGAACATCCGGCCGAGCATCATCCCCGACCGGCGCCGGTGGCTCGACCGCTTCGCCGGCCAGCTCGTACGCGCCGACATCGTCAAGGCCTCCGCCGAGGATGTCGCCTGGATCGAGGGCGAGGGCGCCGATCTGGAGACGGTCGCCCGGCGCTGGTCGCGCGCCGGCCCGGCCTTCGCGCTGATCACCGACGGCGGCCACGGCGTCCATGTCGCCCGCGGCGGCCAGCATGTCTTCATGCCTGCCCTGCGGGTCGCGGTCTCCGACACGATCGGCGCCGGCGACACGTTCCAGGCCGCGATTCTCGCCCGCCTCGACGAGCAGGGGCTGCTCGCCAAGCCGACCCTGCGCATGCTCTCCGACGATCGCCTCGCCGACGCCATCCGCTTCGCCATCGCCGCCGCCGCCATCACCTGCACCCGCCGCGGCGCCGACCTGCCGCGCCGCGACGAAGTCGACGCCATGCTGCTGGCGGCGTGACGGATGTGATGTCCGGGGGGCAGGGGATGGCGTGACGGATGGCGACGTCCGTTGGACAGGCAACGGCGTGACGGATGGCGATGCTCGTCGGGGCAGGGGACGGCCTGACGGATGGCGACGTCCATCGGGCAGGGGATGGCGCGGCCGGTGATGTACCCGCCATCGGCGGATGGGCGGTAACGGCCCGGGATCGCGGTCAACCGGGATGGCGAGACCCGCGATGTCGTAACCGGCGCGCCTACCGGCGGCCGCGGTCGATCGCGGATCGCCGAACTCCGGTCGCGCGCCGCGGCCGCTTGCGTCCGCGCCGCGACGGTTGCGGCCTCGCCGCGAACTGGCTATGAGAGGCCTCCGCCGGAACCGACACCGGCCCGTTGGGGCGTCGCCAAGTGGTAAGGCAGCGGATTTTGATTCCGCCATCCGCAGGTTCGAATCCTGCCGCCCCATCCAGAATTTTCGCCGAATGAGCCGTTT
>NZ_LJYW01000001.1:1286319-1724537 GCF_001305515.1 Prosthecodimorpha hirschii | reverse complement strand
GCCCGGGCGGGTGGCGGCGGACCGCTACGCGCGCTGGGCCGGGCTCGACGAGCGCCGCGCGGCGCGCCGCCTCGCGCTGGCGCTGGCGGCCGGGCTTAAGCCGCGCATCGCGGTCGTCTCGCTGCCGCCGGGTCCGGGCGAGGCACCGGCCGATGCGGCCGATCTGATCGGGCGGCTGGCCGGCCAGCCCTTTCCGAACTGGCGCCTCCTGGTCCCCGACCCGCCGCCGGATGCCGATCGCCGCGTCGAGCGGCTCGGCGCGACGACGGCGATCGAAGCGCTCCGCGCCGGCGCCGCCACCGAGGCCGAGATCGTGCTGGCCCTGGCCCCCGATGCCCGGCTCGCCCCGCATGCGCTGGCGGTCCTGGCCGTCGGCTTCGCCGGCCCGACCCAGCCGGCGCTGGTCTATGCCGACGACGACGATGTCGACGAGGTCGGCCACCGCCTGAACGGCCGGTTCCGGCCGGGCTGGTCGGAGGCCCATTTCGAGGCGCGCGACTATCTCGGCCCGCTCGTCGCCTTCCGCCGTTCGGCGCTGACGGCGGAGCGGCTCGATCGCGCCGCAGGGGCGCCGGCTCCGTTCACCCGATTGGTGCTCGACATGGCCGATGCCGGCCTCGCCTTCCGCCGGCTCGCCGAAATGCCGGTGCATCGGCCGCTGCCGGCCGACGGAGCCGCCCCTCCCGAGCGCGAGCCGGTCGCCGCCCGACTGGCGACGCTGCAGGCGTGGGCGGCCGCGCGCGGCGCCTCGACGGTCTATGAGCCCGCCGCCGACGGCCGCTCGGTCCGCGCCCGGCATCCGATCCCGCAGCCGGCACCGCTGGTCTCGATCCTGATTCCGACCCGGGACCGGCTCGACCTGATCAAGGTCGCGGTCGATTCGCTCGTCGCCAAGACGCGCTATCCGGCCTACGAGATCATCATCATCGACAATGGTTCGATCGAGCCGGACACGCTCGCCTGGTTCGCCGGGCTGACCGATCCGCGCATCCGCGTGCTGCGCGATCCCCGGCCGTTCAACTATTCGGCGCTCAACAATGTCGCCGTCCGGCAGGCGAATGGCGAGATTCTGGTTCTCCTCAACAACGATACCGAGGTCATCCAGCCGGACTGGCTCGACGAGATGGTCGGCTGGGCGGTCCAGCCGCGCGTCGGGGCGGTCGGCGCCAAGCTGCATTTCCCCAATCGCACCATCCAGCATGGCGGCGTGGTCCTGCTGTCGCGTCACGGCATCGCCGGCCACCTGCATCTCGGCGACCCGTCCGACGCGCCCGGCGACATGGACCGGCTGCTGCTGCCGCAGGACCTGATGGCGGTGACGGGGGCCTGCCTCGCGCTGCGTCGGTCGGTCTATGACGAGGTCGAAGGGCTCGACGAGGCCAATCTGGCGGTGGCCTTCAACGATGTCGATCTGTGCCTGAAGATCGGCCGGGCCGGCTACCGCATCATCTGGACGCCTCATGCGGAGCTGATCCACCACGAATCGGTCTCGCGCGGCGACGACATGAGCCCGGCCAAGCGCGCCCGCTTCCTGCGCGAGGTCGACTACATGGCCAAGAGCTGGGGAGCGGTGCTGGACGACGATCCGTTCTACTCGCCGCATTTCGAGCGCCATAACGGAAACTTCCGTCTGGCGGTCGACTGAGGCGGGCCGGTCTCAGCCGGCCTCGGGATGCTCGGAGAGGAAATGGCGCAGGGCCATGAACAGGCTGGCGGCATGGTCGCGGTCGCCGCGGTCGAGCGCCGCACGCAGATCCTCGACAATCATGTTACGGATGCGGTCGGCGCCGTGGGGAGCATGCAACAGATAGCTGCCGAGCGCTGCCGCCGCGACGTCGGGCATGTGCTCGTGTTCGGCGATCGCATCGACCTCGTCGGCTTCGAGACCGCACAAGCCCAGAATGTCGTCCTTGGATATCATGGCAGCCTCCGTCCTGCCGCGATGCTGCGCCAAGGCAGGCGCCGACGCCTTGATTCCGCGCAAACCGGTCCAACGGGACCCGGGTCCGACGGGACCCTGAAGGGAAAAGCGATATGCCGGTCGTTCCGATTCTCGTCGAAGTCCTGCGCGGATCCCTGGTCGAGAGCGCGCACCGCGCCTCGGTGGTCGTGTCGGACGCGGAAGGGCGGGTCCGGCTCGGCCTCGGCGACACCGCGCGGGCGGTCTTTCCGCGCTCGGCGGTGAAGATCGTCCAGGCCCTGCCGCTGGTCGAATCCGGCGCGGCCGACGCCTACGGGTTTGGCGCGCAGGAACTGGCGCTGGCCGCCGCCTCGCACAACGGCGAGGACTGGCATGTCGCCACCGCGGCCGCCATGCTGGCGCGAGCCCACCGGTCCGAGGCCGATCTGGAATGCGGCGCCCATTGGCCGGCCCGCCAGGAGGATTGCGGCCGCCTGCATGTCGCCGGGCTGAAGCCGGGCGCGCTGCACAACAACTGCTCCGGCAAGCATGCCGGCTTCGTCTGCTATGCCTGCCATGCCGGGATCGACCCGAAGGGCTATACGGCGGTCGACCATCCGGTTCAGCAGGCCGCCAAGGCCGCGCTGGAGGATGTCTTCGGCACGGTGCTCGGGGTGGAGTCCTGCGGCATCGACGGCTGCTCGATCCCGACCTGGGCCATCCCGCTCGACCGGCTGGCGACCGGGATGGCCCGGCTCGCGACCGGGCAGGGGCTGGCGCCGGGCCGGGCCGCGGCTGCGCGGCGCATCATGGAGGCCTCGATCGCCGAGCCGTTCATGGTCGCCGGCACGAAGCGCTTCTGCACCGATTTCATGACTGCGCTCGGCGGCGTCGCCTATGCGAAGACCGGCGCGGAGGGCGTCTTCTGCGCCGCCATACCGTCGCTCGGCCTCGGCATCGCCGTCAAATGCGACGACGGCGCCAGCCGGGCCGCCGAAGTGGTGGTGGCGACCGTGATCGCGGCACTGCTCGGCCGCTCCGACGCGCCCGAACTGGAGCGCTTCCTGAGGCCGGTCCTGACCAACTGGAACCGCATGACCGTCGGCGGCCTGCGCCCGAGCGCCGAGCTGGTCGAGGCGGCGGCCACCTTGGCGCCCTGACGGCAGACCCGTTCCGAGGACTGAAGCCCGATCCGCAGCCTGCCCGCCGTGCCGAGGCCGGACGCTATCGTCCGCATCGGCGGCGCATGCCTGCGGCCGGGAGGCCTGAAGCCTGTGATTGTGCCGGCGCGCCACGGGGTTGGCCCCGGCCTGCCGCCTCCATAAAGTAGTATTTAGATACTACAGAGTATATCTTGTGCGATGCAATATTGATTGTGGTTGAACCGGATGCCGGTTCTGTTCAATCATCACGACAATGCCCAACAAGGCAGGTTAGCCGCCACTTTAATAAAAAGGCGGTCGTGGGAGAAACACGCGGTCGAAAGACCATGGAGGACAGGATGCGTCACGTACTGCTCGCAGCGACGACCGCAGGGGCCATGTTGGCTGCCGCAACGACCGGCGTCCAGGCTCAAAGCAACGCCGGCAATCTCGAAAAGCTCGGACAGTTCAAGTCGACCGGGGCCATGGCGGACATCCCGCTGATCCCGCAGACCGGGCCCAAGGCCGATGCGATCAAGAAGAATCTGGCCAAGATCAAGTTGCCGGCCGGCTTCAAGATCAACCTCTACGCGCTGGTTCCCGATGCCCGCCATATGGCGGTCGGCCCGCAGGGCGTCGTGACCTTCGTCGGCACGCGCAAGAACAAGGTCTATGCGGTCACCGATCGTGCCAAGTCGGGTACCGCCGAAGAGGTCAAGCCGTTCGCGCCGACCATCGATCTGACGCTGCCCAACGGCGTCTGCTTCTCCAAGGACGGGTTCCTCTACATCGCCGAGCAGAACCGCGTGATGGTCTATCCGGCGGCCGAGTTCTTCTACGAGAGCCCGGACGTGGTCGCGATCCCGATCGTGGCTCAGGGCGACCTGATCCCGAAGGATGAGGAGAGCTACAACCACACCGCCCGCGTCTGCCGCGTCGGGCCGGACGACAAGCTCTACATCACGCTCGGCCAGCCCTTCAACGTGCCGGCGCCCGAGAAGGCCGAGCTCTACAAGAAGTGGGGCATCGGCGGCATCGTGCGCATGGACCGCGACGGCAAGAACCGCGAGGTCTTCGCGCTCGGCATCCGCAATTCGGTCGGCATGGACATCAACCCGAAGGACAAGACGGTCTGGTTCACCGACAACCAGGTCGACGGCATGGGCGACAAGATCCCGCCGGGCGAACTGAACCGCGCGCCGCAGCCGGGCCTGCATTTCGGCTTCCCGTGGTATGGCGGCGGCAAGGTCCGCGTCACCGAATTCGGCTACGACAAGGAAACCCCGCCGGCCAACGTGGTCTTCCCGCAGGTCGAGATGGACGCGCACGCGGCCGATCTCGGCATGACCTTCTATTCGGGCACCAAGTTCCCGAAGAAGTATCAGGGTGGCATCTTCTCGGCGCAGCACGGATCCTGGAACCGGACCGATCCGGTCGGCGCCCGCGTGATGTTCACCTCGCTCAAGGAAGACGGCACCGCGGACAAGACAGAGGTCTTCGCCGAGGGCTGGCTGACCGCCGACGGCGAGTATATCGGCCGCCCGGTCGACGTGGCGCAGCTGCGCGACGGCTCGATCCTGGTCTCCGACGACTTCGCCGGCGCCATCTACCGGATCAGCTACGAGCGCTGACCCACGCGGCCGTCCCGGTCTCGGAACGGCACCTCGGGCATGATGCGTCCGGACGGGACGCGTCATGCCCGCATTCTCCTTCCGACGCGCCGCCGATGTCCGGTTCCTGCGGGATGGCCGGGATCGGCGGCGCGGCCGATCTCTCTCGCGTATCGACAAGGGGCCGATCCGTTGATCACTTCGAAGACACTGGCCGTCTCGCTGACCGCCCTCGCTGTTGCCTGGATCGGTACGACCGCCTCGCAAGCCGCCGGGGACGCGGCTGCCGGACGGAAGAAGGCGGCGCAATCCTGCGCGGCCTGCCACGGCATCGACGGGCTCGCCAAGCTGCCCAACGCGGCCAATCTGGCCGGCGAATCCGTCTACTATCTCGACCGCCAGCTGAAGGCCTTCCGCTCCGGCGACCGCAAGGACGAGAACATGTCGGTGGTCGCCAAGGCGCTGTCGGACGCCGACATCGCCGATCTCGTCGCCTGGTATTCCTCCATCGAGGTCACCGTGACATTGCCGAAGAAGTAGTGATCGATCGAACCGTGGTCCTGCCGAAGACGTACCGGCTGTTCGAGCCGTGACCCTGCCGAATAAAAACCGACCCATCGAACCGTGCCGCTGCCCAAGACGAAGCGACCGGCATCACCCCGTCACCCGATTGCCGGTGATCGTCAATCCGCGCCAGGCCTCGGCGCCGCCGGTGGCGAGGTCGCCGGTCGCGGGCGTCGCCTGGCGGAAGCCGACGATGGCGCCGCGGCGGGCGTTGCGGATCAGGTTCTGGGCGATGACGACCGGCCCGGCGCCGTCGACGACCGAGACGGCGATGCCGTAGTCGGTGTCGCGGATCACGTTGGCGCTGGCGACGATGTCGCGCAGATAGGCGCCGAAGCCGAGCCACAGCCCGGCCAGCGGGGCACCCTCGACGACATTGCCGGTGATGGCGGCATCGGCCTCCACGGCGATGCCGATGCCGAAGCCCGGCGGATCGGTGCGGTAGGGGCCGGCCGGCTTGAGGTTGCGGACGATGTTGCCGGTGACGCTGGCGAGGCGGCCGCCCTGGTTGAAATTGGTCACCGAGATGCCGTTGGCGGCGCCGTCGACGAGGTTGCCGGAGATGACCGCGCCCTGGAAGGCGAATTCGGCATAGATCGCGGTCTCGCCGGAGCGCAGGCACTGGTTCGACAGGATCTGCACGTCCGAGGCGCTGTTGGCGCGGATCGCCGAGAAGGCGCAGTCGACGACCGTATTCTCCGCGACGATCACGTTGCCGGCCCGGTAGAGATTGATGCCGTTGCCGTTCTGGCCGGTGCCGCCGGACTCGGCCCGGATGCGGAAGATGCGGTTGCCGCGCAGTTGTGCGCCGTCCTCGCCGATCCGGCTGCGCCAGACCAGGATGCCGCCGTCGCCGCAATCGCTGACCACGCTGCCGGTCACGGTCAGATAGTCGCAATCGAGCGCGAACAGCCCGATCCGGCCGGCGCCCTCGATGCGGCAGGCTTCGATCCGGCCGCCGACATCGGTCAGCCGCACACCGAGGCCGGGTGCGCGCGCGAAGGTGCAGTCGCGGATATGCAGCCCGCGCACCGTTTCGGCCGCGAACAGGGCCTGGTCTCCAGCGCCCTTGCCGTTGCCGGTCTTGCCGCCCGGCCCCTCGAACCATAAGTCGCGCAGCCGGATGCCGTCGACCCGGCTGGCGCTGAGCGGCGGTTCCGAGCCGGCCGCGCGGATGACGGTCGCCCCCGGCGCGCCGCGCAGCGTCGTACCGGCCGGCAGCCGCAGGCTTTCGATCGTGTAGACGCCGGCCTCCAGATCGACCGGCCGGCCGGTCTTCGCGGCCTCGGCGAGCGCCCTCTCGAAGGCCTCCGTGACCGGCTCGGCCCCGCGCGGGCCGAGGCCGCCGCCGGGGCGAAGCCCTTTCTGGGCGAAGGCCCGTGCCGGCAGGCCGACGAGGCCCCCGGTGAGGGCCGCCACGGCGGTGGCGATCAGGCTGCGGCGTGTCGGCATGGCCAGGGCTCCTCGCAGGCGAGTGTGCGGCAATCGCCGTCGCCGGTAAACCGGAGCGGAGCGCGGCGGGCGCCTGCGGCGATGCGGCCGGTCGTTGCGGCCGGTCAGAGCCCCATCAGGCCGGCGATCTCCTCGACCGCCAGGGCGGCCGAGACGGTGCCGCCGCGCACGCCGGATTCGAGGTCGGGCAGACGGGCGCGCACGGCCGGATTGCGGTCGAGCGCCTGCATCAGCCGGTCCTCCAGCATCGACCACATCCACTTGACCTGCTGGCTGCGGCGCCGCTCGGCGAATTCCCCGGTCGCCGAAAGCCGCTCGCGGTGCCGTTCGACCTCGGCCCACATCGCGTCGAGCCCCTCGTTGGCGAGGCCGGAGACCAGAACGACGGGCGGCGTCCAGTTCGGGCTCTTCGGCGCCAGGATATGCAGCGCATGACGGTATTCCGCAGCCGCGGCCCGGGCCCGGACGGCATTGTCGCCGTCGGATTTGTTGACCGCGATCAGATCCGCGATCTCCAGGACGCCCTTCTTGATGCCCTGCAGTTCGTCGCCCGCGCCGGGCAGCATCAGGACGAGGAAGAAGTCGACCATGTCGGCGACGGTCGTCTCCGACTGGCCGACGCCGACCGTCTCGACCAGGATCACGTCGAAGCCGGCCGCCTCGCAGAGCAGCATGGTCTCGCGCGTCTTGGCGGCGACGCCGCCGAGCGTGCCGGAGGAAGGCGAGGGCCGGATGAAGGCATTCGCGTCGACCGCCAGGCGCGCCATGCGGGTCTTGTCGCCGAGGATCGAGCCGCCGGTGCGGGTCGAGGATGGGTCGACGGCCAGCACCGCGACGCGGTGGCCGGCGGCGGTCAGGTTGGAGCCGAGCGTGTCGATGGTGGTCGACTTGCCGACGCCCGGCACCCCGGTGATGCCGACCCGGTGCGCCCGGCCGGTATGCGGCAGCAGCGCCTGCACGAGGCGGTGCGCCTTTGCCTGGTGCTCGGCCTTGCGCGATTCCACCAGCGTGATGGCGCGCGCCAGCACCGCCCGGTCTCCTGCGAGAATGCGGGCGGCAAGGTCGTCGACCGACAGGTCGCGGGAGGCGGGGGCCGAAGCAATGGACATGGTGGGCATCAAGCCTATCGATGCGGCGCGATCAAGCGCAATGGCGCCGCAGCGTCTCACCCCGCCGGGGCCGTCCAGATGATTCGCTGCAGTTCGCCGGTGTCGAGCACCGCGCGCGCCGGCAGCTTGACGGAGGTTGCCGCCTCGCCCTTGAACGAGAAGGTCAGCACCACGTTGGGCGCGCCGCGCGACGTGCAGATCGCCATGCCGAGCCAAAGATTGGTGCCCGGCCGGCAGGATGCCGGATCGACGCCGGCCTCCCGGAAGGTCATGCCCGGCCGTTCGCCGGCCGGCCCGATCACATGGTGGGTGACACCATGGATCTGTCCGATTCGGCCGTTCGGCGCCGACAGGATGTGCAGGACCTGGATCTGGCCTTCGTAGATCTTGCGGAACAGGACGGTGGCGTTGGTGGTGCCGGTTTCCAGCCCGATCAGCACGGAGCCGGTCGTGTAGCCCGGCATCAGGCCCTCGATCGTCTTGGCGTCATAGGCCGTGGCACCCGTCAACGGGCCGGCCCCGTCGGCGGTGATGCGCAGGAAGGTCTCGGTGATTTCCGGCTGCTTGTCGAGACCGTCCATCTGCGTCTCGCAAGCGGCGAGCATGAGCGGGCCTGCGACGGCCAGCGCTGCAGCGCCGATACGGCGTACCGTCATGTCCGTGCCATCCCTCCTGTCCGTCCCGACCCGAGCCCTACACCGGAAGCGACCGTGAGGGAAGTTCGTCGGTGCGGGAGATTGGGCAGGCGCGTCCGCCGGCCCCGACGGCGGGGGAAAACGCTCGCCTGCGGTCAGGTCCGCGCGAACCGGCCGAAGCCGGGCCGGCGCCCGACCACTTCGGTCGGCACCCGACCTCTTCGGTCGGCACCCGACCACTTCGGTCGGCACCCGACCTCTTCGGTCGGCACCCGACCTCTTCGGTCGGCACCCGACCTCTTCGGTCGGCACCCGACCTCTTCGGTCGGCACCCGACCTCTCGGGTCGGCAACCGACCTCTCGGGTCGGCAACCGACCTCTCGGGTCGGCACCCGACCTCTTCGGTCGGCGCCCGACCCGCTGGGCGGCGGATGCCGACGGGATCCCTTGTCGGCGGGCCGGACCCGTCATAGGGTCCTGCCGTCGCACCTGACGCAACGACGATCCTGGGATGCCTGGACCAGCCGATGACCGGAACCGAGCCTTCGGAACTCGACCAGACCGTCCGCAAGGACCAAGACACCGCCGCCACGACTGCGCCGCCAGCCGAACCCGCCGAAGAGCATCACGGCGGGCTGCTTGCGCTGTCGCTCGGGTCGATCGGCGTCGTCTACGGCGATATCGGCACCAGCCCGCTCTATGCGCTGCGCGAATCGCTGGTGCATTCGGCGAAGGACGGGCTGACCCGGTCCGAGGTGCTGGGAGTCGTCTCCCTGCTGCTCTGGGCGCTGGTCATCATCGTGACCATCAAATACGTCATCCTGCTGATGCGGGCGGACAACAAGGGCGAAGGCGGCATCCTGTCGTTGCTGGCCCTCGCGCAAGGCGCCGTCGGACGCCAGTCCGTGCTGCTGATGGTGCTCGCCGCGCTCGGCGCGTCGCTGTTCTACGGCGATTCCATCATCACGCCGGCGATTTCGGTGCTCTCGGCGGTCGAGGGCCTGAAGCTCGTCACGCCGGTCTTCGAGCCCTATGTGGTGCCGATCACGGTCGTCATCCTGGTCGGCCTGTTCGCCATCCAGCCGCGCGGAACCGGGGCGGTCGCGGTCTTTTTCGGCCCGATCACGGCGGTCTGGTTCCTGGCCATGGCGGCGTCCGGCCTGTCGCACATCTCCGACGATCCCGGCATCTTCCTGGCCTTCAATCCGGTCTATGCGATCGAATTCCTGCTGCATGAAGGCGTGATCGGCTTCGTCGTGCTCGGGTCGGTCTTCCTGGCCGTCACCGGGGCTGAGGCGCTCTATGCCGACATGGGCCATTTCGGCCGCAAGCCGATCCAGCTGGCCTGGATCAGCCTGGTGTTCCCGTCGCTGGCGCTGAACTATCTCGGCCAGGGCGCGCTGGTGCTCGCCCATCCGGAGGCGATCGAGAATCCCTTCTTCCTGCTGGTGCCGAGCTGGGCCCTGCTGCCCTATGTGCTGCTCGCCACCGTCGCCACGGTGATCGCCAGCCAGGCGGTCATCTCCGGCGCCTTCTCGGTCACCCGCCAGGCGGTGCTGCTCGGGCTGCTGCCGCGCTTCGAGGTGCGGCACACCTCGGAGACCCAGCGCGGACAGATCTACATGCCGCGGGTCAACTGGATGCAGCTGGCCGGCGTCCTGGTCCTGGTCCTGATGTTCCGGTCGTCCTCGGCGCTGGCCTCGGCCTACGGCATCGCGGTCACCGGCGACATGGTGATCACCAGCTGTCTCGCCTTCATCGTGCTGTGGCGGGTCTGGGGCTGGGGGCTGCCGGCGGCGGCCCTGGTGGTGGCGCCGTTCCTGGCCGTGGAACTCACCTTCCTGGCCGCCAATCTCCTGAAACTCTTCGATGGCGCCTGGCTGCCGCTGTGCCTGTCGGCCTTCCTGGTCACCTCCATGTGGACCTGGGTGCGCGGCACGCAGATCGTGTTCGACAAGTCCCGGCGCGACAGCGTGCCGCTTGCCACCGTGATGCGCTCGCTGGAGAAGTCGAAGCCGTTCCGGCCGCCGGGTACGGCCGTGTTCCTGACCTCCGACCCGGATACCGCGCCGCCGGCCCTGCTGCACAACCTGAAGCACAATCGCGTCCTGCACGGCAAGAACGTGATCCTGACGGTCAGGACGGCGACCACGCCGAAGGTCGCCGAGGAGAACCGGATCGCGCTGGAGCCGGTCAACGAGGACTTCACGCGGCTGTTCGTGAACTACGGCTACATGGAAGAGCCGAACATTCCGAAGGCGCTCGGCCAGTGCCGCAAGCTCGGGCTGAAGTTCGACATCATGTCGACGACCTTCTTCGTCGCCCGCCGCACCTTCCGCGTCTCGGCCAATTCCGGCATGCCGCTGTGGCAGGACCGGCTGTTCATCGCCATGTCGAAGGACGCCGCCAACGCGACCGACTTCTACTCGATCCCGACCGGCCGCGTCGTCGAACTCGGCCAGCAGATCACCGTGTAGCCTCCAATCAGGCTAGTTGCGCCCGACGGTATCGTCCCCGACCAGGCAGGCCAGCACGATCTCCGACCAGAGGCGGGCGGGATGGGCCCATCGATCGGGCCGGTCGTAGTTGCCGAAGAACAGCACGAGCGCCAGTCCGGCGTCGGCAAGCAGCATGAGCCGCTGGCCGCCATTGCCGAAGCCGGCCGACCAGGGGCGGACCGGGGTGTCGGCCTCGCCGGTTCGACCCTCGCCGAGCCACCACTGGTAGCCGTAGTGCAGCCCGTCGCCGGTCGCCAGATGGGGCTGGACCATGGCCGCCAGCCAGGCTGCCGGGACGATCGGACGGCCGGCATGGCGGCCGCCATCGAGGACCAGTTGGCCGATCCGGGCCAGATCGCGCGCGGTCAGCCGCAGGCCCGAGGCGGCCGACGGCCGGCCGTCGCGACCGCGATGCCATTCGAAGCCTTCGATGCCGAGCGGGGCGAACAGGGCCTGCCGCGCGAAGGTGTCGAGGTCCTCGCCGCTGCCCGCTTCGATCAGCGCGCCCAGAACGGCCGACGTCCCGCCGTTATAGACCCAGCGTTGCCCCGGGGCGGCGATCATCGGCCGGTCGAGCACGTAGCGGATCCGGTCCGGCGCCGCCTCCATGGCGATCTCGCTGTTGGCCGGGTCGGTATAGGGGATGGATTCGTTCCAGTCCGTGCCGAGCGTCATGGTCAGCGCATGGCCGACCGTGATGGCGGCGCGCGCCGGATCGGCCGAGAGATCGGCATACCGGGGCAGGGCGGCCAGCAGCGGCGCTTCCGGCGGCGGCACCAGGCCGCGTTCGAGGGCTATTCCGTAAAGCAGGGCGACGATGCTCTTCGTCACCGAGCGCAGATCGTGCAGCGTGTCGGGGCCATGGCGCACGCGGCCGAGCGGCCGGCCCCAGGCCGCATCCTGGCCCGCGTCGTAGCGTTCGGCGACGATCCGGCCGTGGCGGGTCAGGACCAGCCCGTGCAAGCCGCGGATCAGCCCGGCTCGGATGCCGTGATCGATCCGGTCCATGAGGTCGGGCGCGAAGCCGGCTTCTCGGAGCCTGGCCGCGCCATCTTCGCAGGCTGCGCCTTCGCCGCCGATCGTCATGCCGCATTCCCTCCGCTGCGCGCCGCGCCGACGCCAATCCGCCCAGCCTGACCGGCCTTGATGGCAGACCGATGATGATTGCGATCCGGCTCCGGAGGCAGGCCTCAGCTGCCCGCCGGCGGGTCCTGCGGCTTGCGGCGGAACCGGCCGAAGAGCCATTTCAGGGCGGCGACACCGCCGACCGCCAGCAGGATCCAGCCCTTCTTCAGGAAGGCGAGGGCGACGGCCAGAAAGCCGAGTTTCGCCGCGACCTGCGCGGCCGCGGCACCACCGATCAGGCCGGCGAGCCCGTAGGCCGCCTCCGTGTCGCCGGGCACCCAGTCCGCGTAGCGCTTGCCCTCGTCGAAGGCGATCATCTTCATGACATCCGGGATCGCGGCCTTGATCGCCGGAAGGTCGTCCATCCCGGCGATGAAGTTCATCTGCAGCACGCCTTCGCGTCCGAGCGCACGGACCGCATAGTTGAGCGTGTGCTTCTCGTTGCTGCCGAATTGCAGTTCCCGGGCCCAATGCAGCTTGCGTTCCGCCCGATCGTAGAAGGGCGGAGAAGCCCAGCCGACCAGGGCGATCGATTCGTAGCCGGCCTTCTTGCGCCGCTCGCTTTCCTCTGCCGTATCCGACTTCATGCTGGCCAGGAGCTGGTCGTAGTCGATCGCCGCGGCGTCGGCGTCGTCGACCCGCCCGCTGGCGTCGAAGGTGACCACGGCCCCCCAGCTTTCGGCATCGAGCGGCGTGACCTTCGCCGGCAGGAGCATGCCGAGCTTGCCTTTCGAGCCGGCCGGCGTGTTGCCCCAGGCGTCGGCCAGCACCTTTTCGGTATCGGCCGAATCCAGAAAGTAGAAGTCCTTCGGAACGGTCAGTGAGGCCCCCGCCCCCGGCAGGGCGATCTTGCCGCGCTTGTAGTCGAGCTTTTCGAGGAAGGTCTGCGCGGTCGCGCTCTGCAGCGGCTGCCGGTCCGGAAAGACCGACTTGTAGGGCTCGGCCAGAGCCGGCGCGGCCAGGGCCATGACGGCGGCGAGGGTGAGGGCCGGGTAATGCATGCTGAAATCCTCTGCGCGGACAGAAACCTTCGCGCAGAAGTTAGGATGCCGTCAGCCGGACGTGCAACTGCAGACGGTCGCAAACGATTTGATCGACGCATTGTGCGGCATTCCTGCACCGCATCGGCGGCCCCTGCCGCGCGAAACGCCCGGTTCCGCGAGAGCGTTCGGCGCCGCCCGGACGGTCGCCAAAGCCCGGCGTCGTCGGCGTCGGGCGGTCTTTCCGGAGCGGTCGCCGCGGGCTGGTCGCCGCGGGGAGGGCGCCCCGGTTCGATCGCCCTGCCCGATCGCCCCGCGCCGTCTACTCCGCGGCCTGGAGCGCCTGGTAGCCGAGGCGGGCGTTGAGTTCGTGGATCAGCTTCTGCGCGGCCTCCGCCACCACGGTGCCGGGCGGGAAGATCGCGCTGGCGCCGGCGGCGAGCAGGGCGTCGTAGTCCTGCGGCGGGATGACGCCGCCGACCACGATCATGATGTCGCCGCGCCCGCGCGCCTCCAGCGCCGCCTTCAGCGCCGGCACCAGCGTCAGATGGCCAGCCGCTAGAGAGGAGACGCCGACGATGTGCACGTCGTTCTCGACCGCCTGGCGGGCGGCCTCGTCGGGGGTGGCGAAGAGCGGACCGATATCCACGTCGAAGCCGAGATCGGCGAAGGCCGAGGCGATCACCTTCTGGCCGCGGTCGTGGCCGTCCTGGCCCATCTTGGCGACCAGAATGCGCGGCCGCCGGCCGTCATTCTCCTCGAAGGCCTCGACGAGACGCAGGATCCGGTCGACAGCGTCGCCCATTTTGGCCACCTCCCGCTTGTAGACGCCCTGGATGGAGCGGATTTCCGCCTTGTGGCGCCCGAACACCGCCTCCATGGCGAGGCTGATCTCGCCGACGGTCGCCTTGGCGCGCGCGGTCTTGATGGACAGGTCGAGCAGGTTGCCGCCCTCCGCCGCCGCCCGGGTCAGTTCGGCCAGCGCGGCCTGGGTCTCGGCCTCGTTGCGCTCGGCCTTGAGCCGTTCGAGCTTCTCGATCTGGGTCGCGCGCACGGCCGAATTGTCGACCTTGAGCACGTCGATCGCCTGCTCGGTCTCGGGCTTGAACTTGTTGACGCCGACCACCGTCTGGGCGCCGGAATCGATGCGCGCCTGCGTCTTGGCGGCGGCCTCCTCGATGCGCAGCTTCGGGATGCCGGCCTCGATCGCCTTGGCCATGCCGCCGAGCGCCTCGACCTCCTCGATATGCGTCATCGCCCGGGCGGCCAGTTCCGCGGTCAGCCGCTCGACATAGAAGGAGCCGCCCCAGGGATCGATCGTCGCCGTGGTGCCGCTCTCCTGCTGCAGCAGGATCTGCGTGTTGCGCGCGATCCGGGCCGAGAAGTCGGTCGGCAGGGCGAGCGCCTCGTCGAGCGCGTTGGTGTGCAGCGACTGGGTATGGCCCTGGGTCGCCGCCATCGCCTCGACGCAGGTGCGCACGACGTTGTTGTAGACATCCTGCGCGGTCAGCGACCAGCCCGAGGTCTGCGAATGGGTCCGGAGCGACAGCGAGCGGTCGTCCTTGGGATCGAAATGCTGCCGGACCAGCTTCGCCCACAAAAGGCGCGCCGCGCGCAGCTTGGCGACCTCCATGAAGAAGTTCATGCCGATCGCCCAGAAGAAGCTCAGGCGCGGCGCGAAGCTGTCGACCGGCATGCCGGCGGCGATGCCGGCGCGGATATATTCGATGCCGTCGGCGAGCGTGTAGGCGAGTTCCAGGTCGGCGGTCGCCCCGGCCTCCTGCATGTGGTAGCCGGAGATCGAGATCGAGTTGAACTTCGGCATGTGCTTCGCCGTATAGGCGAAGATGTCCGAGATGATCCGCATCGAGGGCGACGGCGGATAGATGTAGGTGTTGCGGACCATGAACTCCTTGAGAATGTCGTTCTGGATGGTCCCGCTCAGCTTGGACTGATCGACGCCCTGTTCCTCCGCCGCGACGATGAACAGCGCCAGCACCGGCAGCACCGCGCCGTTCATGGTCATCGACACGCTCATCTGGTCGAGCGGGATGCCGGAGAACAGCGTGCGCATGTCGTAGATGGAATCGATCGCCACGCCGGCCATGCCGACATCGCCGGTGACGCGCGGATGGTCGGAATCATAGCCGCGATGGGTCGCGAGATCGAAGGCGACCGACAGGCCCTTCTGACCCGCGGCGAGGTTGCGCCGGTAGAAGGCGTTGGAATCCTCGGCGGTGGAGAAGCCGGCATATTGCCGGATCGTCCAGGGCTGGTTGACATACATGGTCGGGTAGGGGCCGCGCAGGAAGGGCGGCAGGCCCGGCCAGGTGTCCAGGAAATCGAGCCCCGCCAGATCGGCGGCCGTGTAGGCGGGAGCGACCGCGATGTCCTCCGGGGTCGTCCAGGCCGCGCCCTTCGGCAGCGCGCCGGTGACGGTGTCGCGCTTGAACGCGACCTTGGTGAAATCCGGGATGCGGCTCATCGGGCCATCCTCGCTGTCGTCCGCCCGCGGCCGCAGCCGGGGCGCGGCGGGTCGAGCCCGCCGATCGGTCCATAGTAGCATCCGGCGCGGCACCCCGCGACCGGTCGAAAGGATCAGGCCGCGACGCCGGCGCGCGCCAGCAGGCCCTTGAGCGTCGCCGCCACGTCGATGCCGACATGGACGAAGAGATCGATGCCGGCGGTGCGCCAGCGCATTTCGGTCTCGCCGTCGGCCGGCTTGCCGGCTAGGATCACCAGGGTCGCACCGGCCGCCTTGAGGGCACCGGCGATGCGCTCGGCGGCCTCGGCATAGAGCGCATCCGAGGAGCACAGGCACGCGAGCCCGGTGCCCGAAGCCCGGAACGCCTCGACCAGAGCCGCCTCGTCGGCGAAGCCGTCATTGCCCAGAGCCGCGATGCCGCCGGCCTCGAACAGGTTCTTCGCCCAGGTGGCGCGGGCGTTGAAGTCCGGGATGCGGCCGATATTGGCCAGGAAGACGGTCGGCGCGGCCGTGGCGGCGGCGCTGCGCAACTGCTCGAAGGCGGCGCCGAGCCGGCGCGCCGGCATGGCGACGGCGGTCTCGGCCGGGTCGAATTCGGCCGGCTCGGCGGCCGGACGGTCGAGCACCGCGACCGGGCGTTCGGAAATGTCCGGGAACTCGCTGACCCCGGTCAGCGGCAGCTTGCGCCGGGCGATCGCCTTCTCGCGCTCGGTTGCGACCGCGGCGACGCGCTCTTGCCACTGGCCCTTGCGGATCAGCGCCAGGATGCCGCCCTCGGCCTCGATCTGCTGGAACAGGATCCAGGCCCGCTCGGCCAGTTCGTTGGTCTCGGTCTCGACCAGACCCGATCCGGCGGCCGGATCGGCGACGCGCCAGAGATTGGATTCCTCCAGCAGGATCGTCTGCGTGTTGCGGGCGAGCCGGCGGGCGAAATCGTCCGGCAGGCCGACCGCGGCCGTGAAGGGCAGCACGGCGACGGAATCCGCGCCGCCGAGCCCGGCCGCAAAGGCCGCGATCGTGGTGCGCAGGAGATTGGTCTGCGAGCCGATGCGGCTCATCATGCGCCAGGCCGTTTCGGCATGGATGCGGGCCGGGACGCCGCCGACGCCGGCCGCCTCGAGCGCATTGGCCCAGAGCCGGCGCAGGGCGCGCAGCTTGGCGATGGTCCGGAACTGATCCTGGTCGGCCACGATGGTGAAGCCGATCAGGCGGGCGGCCCGGTCGGCCTCGAGGCCGGCCTCGACCAGGCCGCGCCAGTAGGCGACCGCGGTCGACATCAGGCCGGCCAGTTCCTGCAGGTCGTTGGCGCCCGCCGCATGGGCGATCCGGCCGTCGGCCTCCAGCAGCGTGCCGTTGCGGGCCTTCGAGGCGTCGCCGGCGGCAGCGCGGATGGTCGCCTCCACGGTTTCCGAAAGCCGGCCGCAAGCGGCGAGCCGGCCGATCGGGTCGACGAGGCGGTCGATCGACAAGGCCGCCGGGGCGATCCCACGCCGCTCGGCCGCAGCCTCGATCGCCGCGACCGTCTCGGCCGTGCCGGCGCCGGCATCCACGCGCAGGCGGATCAGGTCGAGCAGCACGCCCTCGAACAGGCGATCGAAATCGCCCTCCGACCGGGCGCCGAGCCCATGCGGCCTTGCGCCGGTGCCATCGGCGAAGACCAGTTCCAGGCCGCCGGCGCCGCCTTCCAGATCGGCCAGAATGATCCGGTTGGCTTCGGCCGGATCGGGAATCTCGATGCGCTGGATCACCGTCCAGGGCTGGCCGGCATGGCCTCCGACCGTGACCCGGCCGTTGCGATCGCCGCGATAGAGCGGCTCCAGCGGAATGCCTTCCGGACTCATCCGCCGCAAACGCTCGAAAGGGGAGCCCTTCAGCGCCTTGGCGACCGCCGCGCGCCACTGCTCTTCCGTGACCGGCGGGAAATTTTCGAGCAGCGTTGCAGGTTGAACGGTCACGGCCAGGCTCCGAATGATCGTCGCTCCGAAGGGTCGTCGGGCGACGGGGCTTTGGTAGTCCTCGCGAAAATTTCCTGTCAATCGGACATTCAGCCCACCGAGCCCCATCGCCACAGGCGATCGTGCCAGCGGACCGTCCCGGCGCGTCGCGCCAGCGCCCGGCCAAGGATAGCGCAATCCGGGCGCGGCGGACGGCCGATCCACGATCGGCGGCCTATTGGTAGGGCTTCGCCCGGCAGGGCAAAACTGAACGATGGTCGCAGTGCGGGTCCGCCGGCCGGCCCGCAGCCGCCGTGAATGCCGGGATGCCGATCGTCCGATCCGGTCGGCGTCCTGGCGCCAGACACAAAGGCGCCGGCCGATGGCTCGACCGGCGCCCCCGAACGGCGAAGGATGGCGCTTCGCGCCCGATCAGTAGGTCATCATGGGCGGCAGACCCTTGGCCTGCTCGACCCAGTCGGCGACCGACTTGGCGGCCGGCACCTGGCGCACCAGCTTCTTGGCTTCGTTCACCTCGACCATCTTGTTGTAGAGGTTCTCGGCGTTGCGGGTGCGCAGTTCCTTGACGGTGTCGACGCCGGCGGCCTCGAGCAGTTCGGAATACTCTTCCGCGACGCCCTTGATCCGCATCAGGTCGCACATGTTCGCCCATTTCAGGACGCGGCTTTCCTCGATGCCGGTCTCGGCGGCGACCGCCTTGCGGCCGCGCGGATCCTTGGCGCGCTCCAGGAGGGTCGTGGTGTCCTTGATGCCTGCGGCCTTCAGCTTCTCCGCATAGGCGGGGCCGACGCCTTCGATGCTCGCGATCGGGTAGTTCGACATGTCGAAGTCCTCCCTCACAGAAGCGCCGGCCGGTCCGGATGCCGGCGGCGCGGAATTCAGTCAGCCGGCGAAGCGCGCCAGACCGGGAATCGACCCGAGCACTTCGTCGACCAGAGTATCGCCGGCCTGCTCGCGCGAAAACTGGATCACCTCGCGGGTCACCTTCTGGACCTGATCCATGTCCAACCCGGCCTCGCTCAGCATCGTGAAGGCCGCCATGATCCCGCCCATGCCGCCGTCAAGCAGGCCGCCCAGCATGCCGGTGATGGACCCCATCAGCCCGCCGGGCTTCGGCGGCGCCTCGCCTTCGGCCATCAGCTCCCCGGCACCGGGGATCGAGGCGACGATGCGGTCGATCAGTTCCGGCGGCGCTTCGCTCTTCAGGAAATGCAGGATGATCGCGACGGCCCGCGATGCAGTCTCCTCGTCGATGCCGACTTTGTTTTGGATACGCCCGACGAGTTCCTCGACCAAACGCGACTCCCTAGACTTAGCCTTCGCCGTATGTGACACGGCCTCTTCGGATAACTCAAGGCGGTACGACGGGGCCGGGCTTCTGTCCAGTGGGCCGGTCGACCTTCCGCAATCCGAGCCGGTTCCATCAAGGGCAGGTGTCCCCTATAACCGGCGCAGGCGTGCGTGCGGGCGGGCATCCGTCGCCGCCACCATGGGAGTGCCGCATGCAGGTCGATGGCAAGATCTACCTTGGTCAGAGCGTCAAGGCCGAATATCTCGAACTGAAGCTCTCCAACCGGCACGGTCTGGTCACCGGCGCGACTGGCACCGGTAAGACGGTCTCGCTTCAGGTCATGGCCGAGGGCTTCTCGGCGGCGGGCGTGCCGGTCTTCGCGGCCGACATCAAGGGCGATCTCTCCGGCGTCGCGGCGGCCGGCGAGGAGAAGGACTGGGTCGTCAAGCGCTGCCAGGCGATCGGCCTCGACGACTGGGAGCCGACCAAATTCCCGGTCGTGTTCTGGGACCTGTTCGGCCAGCAGGGCCACCCGATCCGGGCGACCGTCACCGAGATGGGGCCGCTGCTGCTCGCCCGGCTGATGGGGCTCAACGACACCCAGGAGGGCGTGCTCAACATCGCCTTCAAGCTCGCCGACGACGAGGGCCTGTTGATCCTCGACCTGAAGGACCTGCGCGCGCTGCTGTCGCATGTCGCCGAGCGGGCCGGCGAATTGACGACCGACTACGGCAACGTCACCAAGGCGACCATCGGCACCATCCAGCGCCAGCTCCTGGTGCTCGAACAGCAGGGCGGCGAGGCCTTCTTCGGCGAGCCCGCGCTCGCCATCGCCGACCTGATGCTGAAGGCGCCGGACGGTCGCGGCACGATCAACGTGCTCGCCGCCGACAAGCTGATGGCCAATCCGCGCCTCTACGCCACCTTCCTGCTCTGGCTGCTGTCCGAGCTGTTCGAGGAACTGCCCGAGGTCGGCGATCTCGACAAGCCGAAGCTGGTCTTCTTCTTCGATGAGGCGCATCTCCTGTTCGACGAGGCGCCGGCGGTACTGATCGACAAGGTCGAGCAGGTCGTCCGTCTGATTCGCTCCAAGGGCGTCGGCGTCTATTTCGTCACCCAGAACCCGCTCGACGTGCCCGACAAGGTCTCCGCCCAGCTCGGCAACCGCATCCAGCATGCGCTGCGCGCCTTCACGCCGCGCGAGCAGAAGGCCGTGCGTGCGGCCGCCGAGACCTTCCGCCAGAACCCGGCCTTCAAGACCGAGACGGCGATCACCGAACTCGGCGTCGGCGAGGCCCTGGTCTCGGTCCTGGAGAACAAGGGCACGCCGACCATGGTTCAGAAGACGCTGATCCGGCCGCCCTCGGCCAAGGTCGGGCCGATCTCGCCGGCGGAGCGGGCGACGGTGGTCAATACCGGGCCGCTGGCCGGCAAGTACGAGGACGTGATCGACCGCGAATCGGCCTACGAGAAGCTGCGCGGCCATGTCGCCGCCAACGTCCCGGCCGGGGCGCCGGCCGGCGAGGCGAGCAGCGGCTCCTCGGGCGGCATCCTCGGCGGCATCCTGGACGGCATCTTCAATACCGGCGGCTCGGCACCCGCGCCGGGCGATCGCGGCACCGCCCGCGGCAGCCGCAAGAGCACCGACAGCCTCGCCGAGGCGGTCGCCAAGTCGGCCGCCCGCACGGCCGCCTCCACGGTCACCCGTCAGGTCACCCAGGCGATCGTGCGCGGCGTGCTCGGCTCTCTGTTCAAGGGTCGCTGAGGGAGGCTTCCGCACCCCCGATCAAGGGGGCGCGGCGCGCGGGCCGGCGCGGATGCCCCGACTGTCGGCCGTCAAGCCGTGCCGGCGGTCCGAAACCGCCGGCACCCCGGCATTGCCGGCGCCCTGCGCCGTCGGCGGTTCTGTCCCGCCGGCGGTGCGCCATGGTGAACGGGCCGTCGTCGGCTGTCCGGGTCACCGCGCCTGGAGGTCGTGCAGTTCCCAGCCGCCCTTCGGCGCGCCCTCGGTCGTCTTGAGGTTCATCGGATTGGCCGTCCCGACATAGAGATGCTTGGCGGTGACGATCATGGTCCGGATGCCGTAGTTCAGGATATTGCCGAGCCCGTCCGTGCTCTCGGCCTTGGCGGGGTTCAGCGCATTGTCGAAGCGCCAGAGATCGGCGCCGAAGTTCGGTTGCCGGCTTCCGAGCAGGGCGACGAGACGGGTCCAATCGAAGCCGGTCGGCAGGGTGATGTTCAGCGCCTCGGCGATCGGCGCGAGGCTTTCGGAGGCGACGTAGCTCCAGTCGAAGGTGCCGAAGTAGAGCTTGCCGTCGAACACCGCGCTCGCCCACGTATAGGTGTTGAACGGATTGCCGAAGCCCGCCTGGCCGTAGGCCGGCCGCAGCTTGGCCGGATTGGCGACGGTCTTCCACATCGCATTGGCGCAGTCCCAGACCGGCAGCTGTTCCGATCCGTAGAGCAGTTCGGTCTTGGTCTTGGCCGGGTTGGCATTGCCGTCGCTGCGGAAGACCGGGATGGCGCGGGTCGTGTTGACGAGCGCCAGCGCCATGTTCTGCTGGTCCTGCGGCGCGCTCGGACAGGCCTGGAAATGGGCCGCGACGCCGGTGAACGGAACCTGCATCATGCCCCAGTAGATCTTGTTCTGGTAGGCCGAGATCGCCCCGCCGACGACGGTGGCCGCCGTCACCGGATCGGGTTCGTAGCGCGACACATCCCAGATCTTGACCCATTGGTTCAGGTTGGCGGCCGTCAGCGGCGCATTCTTGCCGGCCTGCGGGCTGACCCAGACGCCGGATGCCACCCGCCCCGGCGAGTTGAGGCCGCCCCAGGTGGTGACGTAGAGGCGGGAGTTGAGCGAGGTCAGATAGGCGACATCGGAATCGGTGGCACCGACCTCCTCGAAGTTGAACACCTCCTGGCCGATCACGCCGAGCCAGCGCAGGACCCGGCCGGTGCCGTCGGCGCGCACGCGCACGCCGGTATAGAGGCCGCCGTTGAAGGTGGTCCATTGCCGGATGTTGTTGTAGGCGGCCAGCTTGGTGCTGCCCAGGAAGGTCATCGAGGCGTCGTTGCGGAACGCGAACAGGTAGACGCCGCTATTGTCGACCGCCGGGCCGCCGAAGAAAACGACATCGCCGAGCGCGCCGGCCGAGCGGATGCCGAGCGTCAGGTTCAGCGCCGGCGCCTTGGACGACAGGTCGGTCAACGCCTTGGCCTTGGTGTCGTAGACATAGAGCTTCGGCGGCCGCCAGTCGGTATGCGCGGGCGTGGCCGTGCGCGCGGCGCCTTCGCAGACATAGGACGGCGTTTCGATCGTATCGGTAATGCCCAGATAGCTCTGCAGCACCAGGCAGACGACGTTGGCGGCCGTGCCGAACCACAGGCGCGAGCCCGGATCCTTGTTGTTCTTCTTGCGCTCCTCGTCGGTGCCGGCGGCCGGTATGGCGGTCGCGGCGAGCCCCCAGACATAGGCCTGGTTGACCTTGCGCACAGAACCGGACGGGCAGGTCGGATTGGCGGACAGCGGCACGTTGCGCGCATCGCCGACGCCGTAATAGCACTCGTCGGACGGCGCCTTGGCCAACAGCCTGTCGCTCAGGGCCTTGCCGTCGGCCTGCGCTGCGGCGCTGCCGACCGCGCCGAAGGCTGCGAAGGCCGTTGCCAGTGCGACGCAAAGCCAGCGGCGCGGGCGGATGGTTGCCGGTCTTGTCATGGTTTTCCCCTTCGGTCTTGCTTGCGCACCGCACGAGCGAGGCCGCGGCACGGACTGTCCGGCACCGTCGTTTGGCTCGTCGGAGCGATGTGCGATCGGCAATGAGACCTCGGGTCTCATGCCTTTATAAGCATAAATTAATATAACAATTGCGAATATTGAGGTTGTATCCATTCGTAAAAGAACGGGTAGGCACCACCATGGCGCGATGTGCAGGACCGGGTGGGGACCGGCGCGGAGCGGTGGCCAACCGGTCCGGGTCCCGGTATCGTGCGGCCGCCCCTTGCACCTGTCGCGAGTTCACGATGACCATCGAAACCGTACTGACCCGCATCGACGCCGACCTCGACGCTTCCCTCGCCCGCCTGTTCGATCTGGTCCGCATCCCGTCCATCTCGACCGATCCGGCCTATGCGGCCGATGTCCGGCGCGGGGCGGAGTGGTGCCGGGCGGCCCTGGCGGAGATCGGTTTCGAGGCCTCGGTGCGCGACACGCCCGGCCACCCGATGGTGGTCGCGCATTGGCGCGGCCCGGTCAGCAGCGAAAGCCCGCATGTCCTCTTCTACGGCCACTACGACGTCCAGCCGGTCGACCCGCTCTCGCTCTGGGAGACGCCGCCCTTCGAGCCGCGCCTCGCCGAGGCGGCCGGAGGCCGCAAGATCGTGGTCGGCCGCGGAGCCGCCGACGACAAGGGACAGCTTCTGACCTTCGTCGAGGCGGCGCGCGCCTATGTGGCCGAGACCGGGGCGCTGCCCTGCCGGGTCACGGTCCTGTTCGAGGGCGAGGAGGAATCCGGCTCGCCGTCGCTCGCCGCCTTCCTGGATGCCAACAAGGCCGAGCTGTCGCACGACCTCGCGCTGGTCTGCGACACCAACATGTGGGACCCGGCGACGCCGGCCATCACGGCGACGCTGCGCGGGCTGGTCGGCGAGGAGGTGACCATCACCACGGCCGATCGCGACCTGCATTCCGGCCTGTTCGGCGGCCCGGCGCAGAATCCGATCCGCGTCCTGACGCATCTGCTCGCCGGGCTCCATGACGACCAGACCCGCGTGACCCTGCCGGGCTTCTACGACGGCGTCGCCGATGTGCCGCCTGCGCTGCGCACCCAGTGGGAAGGCCTCGGCATGACGCCGGAGAGCTTCCTCGGCCCCTACGGCCTGTCGACCGCCGCCGGCGAGACGGGCCGATCGGTGCTCGAACAGGTCTGGGCGCGGCCGACCTGCGAATTCAACGGGATCGTCGGCGGCTATACGGGCGAGGGCTTCAAGACGGTGCTGCCCGCGCAGGCCACCGCCAAGGTCTCGTTCCGGCTGGTCGTCGGCCAGGATCCGGCCAAGGTGCGCGCGGCCTTCCGCGACTACATCTCCGCCAACCTGCCGGCCGACGCCAAGGCCAGCTTCCGCGCCCATGGCGGCAGCCCGGGCCTGGCGCTGCCCTTCGACAGCCCGGCCCTGATCAAGGCCCGCGACGCGCTGACCCGGGAATGGGGCAAGCCGGCGGTGATCATCGGCGGCGGCGGCTCGATCCCGGTGGTCGGCGACTTCAAGAACCGGCTCGGCATGGAAAGCCTGATGATCGGCTTCGGTCTCGACGACGACCGCATCCATTCACCGAACGAGAAATACGACCTCACGTCCTTCCACCACGGCATCCGCTCCTGGGCGCGCGTGCTCGACGCGCTCGCCGCATAGGCGCTGCCCGCAACCGGGCTCGGCCTCATTTCATGAGGCCGAGCCAGCGCAGATAGAGATAGACGGCAGCGCTGCCGAGGCCGCCGCACAGGAAGGCGAGCCAGAAGCCGCTCGGCGAGCTTTCAAACGGCAGGCCGTGGGTGTTCATGCCGAACAGGCCGGTGACCAGGGTCGCCGGCAGGAACAGCGCCGTCATGCCCGACAGCGCGCTCAGCTGGCGGTTGGTCTCGGCGGCCGCCTTGGCGGCGACTTCTTCCTGCAGGATGCGCGCCCGCTCCTGGATCGCCTCGATCTCGCGTCCGACCGTGTCGAGCCGCAGCGCCACCCGCTCGACCATGGCGGCGACCGCTTCGGGAACCTGGTCTTCGCCGGCATTGTCGACGAAGGCGGAGAAATGCAGCCGGAGCGCGCCGAGCTGGCGGTTCAGCTTGAGCGCCGTCCGGCGGATCGGGCCGAGGCGGACATCCTCGGCGGCGACCGTCTCGTCGACCACGCGGTCCTCGATCTTCTCGATCTGGCCGGACAGCTCGCGCGCGACCGCGCCGACCTGGGCCGCAAAATTCTCGAAGATGCTCTCCAGCACGCCGAGGCCGCCGCCTTCGAAGCTGCGGCCGGACAGGAGCGCACCGCGCACCTCCTCGACCGCGTGCAGCGCATGCCTGCGGCAGGTGACCAGCAGCGGGCCGCTCAGGACGAAGCGCAGCCGCGCCAGATCCTGGGTGCCGTGATCGAACTCGCGGCGGAAGTCGGCGAAGACCCCGACCAGCGCGCCGTCCTCGGCGACTAGACTCAGATGATCGTCATCCTCGAGCAGCAGCGTGCGCGCGCCCTCGGGCAGAGGGGAACGCTCGGCGATCCAGTCGCGCCCGCGCAGGTCGGCCAGGTTGAAATGCAGCCAGACGGACGCCTCCGGATCGGACAGGACGGCCTCCAGCGGCCGGCCGCCGAGCGGCGTCGCCCGACCCTCCGCGTCGAACACCCAGGCCCAGATCAACCCTGGCCAGCCGGCCTGCGAGACGGAAGCGGAGGCTGATGGATCGGGTCGGGGTTGCAGCATCCTGGAGCTCTTGGTTCGGGGATTTGAGCGAGTTGTGCGCCAGTCCTTGCGAAGCTGCAATGACGGAGCTTCCGTTGTGTCACTGCGAACACGGGGCATCTGGAATAACAACATATACAATAGAAATGACTTGATGGACCAAATCATAAGATAAATCTTATAACCCGATGCGTATCGAATGCTTGATTTTGCAATCAACGCTCTTCGGCCGCAAATAACGGGGGGTACGATGAAGAAGTACATCGCAATTGTTGCATTCATTCTCGGGGCTGCCGGCCATGGCGCGCCCGCCCATGCGGTCGTGGAGTATGTCAAAGTCTGCGATACTTATGGGGCGGGCTATTACTATGTGCCGGGTACATCGATGTGCCTCAATCCCCTGACGGGGGAAACGCGCCTGACGACCATCGACGGCGTGGTCCAGGGGCGGTCGGAACTGGCCAAGATGGTCGACCGGGCCAATAACCGCGCCAATCTGGCCATGCAGGGCACGGCGCTCGCCATGGCGCTGCCGAACCCGTTCGTGCAGCCCGGCCACACCTTCGCCATCGCGGGCAATTTCGCCACCTTCGAACAGACCGGGGCCCTGGGCTTCGGGGCTGCCTACAAGATGAACGAGAACCTGACCCTGACGGCCGGCGGCTCCTTCAGCACCGGAACGGTGGCCGGTTCCGGCCACGGCGTGGCCGCGCGCGCCGGCTTCAACCTGTCCTGGTGACAGGCGGCTCCCCGGCGCAGTCCGGGGAGCCCATCGCGCGGCGATTCGGGCTCCGAAACGCCGCGTGTTCCGGGCTCCGGCGGGTCAGCCGGTGCCCGCGATCAGGGTCTTGGCTTTGGCGGCTCAGGCCAGCGTCAGCAGGCCGCTCAGATCCGGCAGCACGGCGGCCGGCTGCATGTCCTGGTATTCCTCCGGCAGCTTGTTGCGATTGATCCAGACCGTGCGGAAGCCGAAGGCGGTGGCGCCGGCGGCATCCCAGCGGTTCGACGACTGGAACGAGACCGCCTCCGGGAACAGCCGGTAGCGCGTCGTGATCAGGTCGTAGACGCGCAGGTCGGGCTTGTAGATCTTGATCTCGTCGACCGAGACGACATCGTCGAACAAGTCGCCGATGCCGGCCGAGGTGCAGGCGGCGGCGAGCATCTTGGGCGAGCCGTTCGACAGGATGGCGAGGCGCGCGCCGCGCAGCTTCAACTGGCGCAGCAGTTCCGGCACCTCCGGATAGGCGTCGCAGGTCCAGTAGGCGTCGAGCAGGGACGCGCGCATCTGCCGGTTGGCGCTGGGCACCCGGTCGAGCGCATAGTCCAGCGCCTCTTCGGTCAGCGACCAGAAGTCCCGGTAGCGGCCCATCATGGTCAGCATCCAGGAATATTCGAGCTGTTTCGCCCGCCATACCTCCGACAGGAACTGCGCCTCGGGGCCGACCGACGCGGCATGCCGGCGTACTGCGGCGTGCACGTCGAACAGGGTTCCGTAGGCGTCGAACACATAGGTCGAGAGGGTCATCGGGGTCCTCGGATCTCCGGAAGGGCGGCGCGGCCGTGTCGGAGGGACACGAGCGGGCGCGGAGGCGGCGCATTAATGACGCGAACCGGCGCCGAAGGAAACCCATACCGGCGGGGCAGCCCGTCGCGATTTCCTCTTTTCGCCGCGCGCCGAGTGGGATCGAATGCCGGTCCCGAACCAAAAGCAACGATGAGGACCGTCATGAGCGCAACCGCCGGCTTCTCCCGCACCTGGAACTGGATCGACGGCCAGTGGATCGAGGGCAATCCGGCCGTCATCGGTCCGCGCACCCATGCCGCCTGGCTTGGCTCCTCGGTGTTCGACGGCGCGCGTGCCTTCGAGGGCGTGGCGCCCGATCTCGACCGGCACTGCGAGCGGGTCAACCGGTCGGCCGTCGCGCTCGGCCTGAAGCCGACCATGCCGGCCGACGCCATCGAGGCTCTGGCGCGCGACGGCATCCGCCTCTTTGACGACGACACGGCGCTCTATATCCGGCCGATGTATTGGGCCGAGCAGGGCGGCTACATGTCGGTGCCGGCCGATCCGGATTCGACGCGCTTCTGCCTGTGCATCTACGAGACCCCGATGCCCGAGCCGACCGGCTTCTCGGTCACGCTGAGCCCGTTCCGCCGGCCGACCCGCGAGACCATGCCGCTCGACGCCAAGGCCGGCTGCCTCTATCCGAACAATGCCCGCGCCGCGCTGGAGGCCCGCGCGCGCGGCTTCGACAATGCGGTCGTCTGCGACATGCTCGGCAATGTCGCCGAACTGGCCACCGCGAACTTCTTCTATGCCAAGGACGGCGTCGTGTTCACGCCGGCGCCGAACGGCACCTTCCTGAACGGCATCACCCGCCAGCGGACGATCGAACTGCTTCGGCAGGCCGGAACCGAAGTGGTCGAGACCACGGTCCGCTACGACGATCTGAAGAAGGCCGACGAGCTCTTCTCCACGGGCAACTATTCCAAGGTCGTGCCGATCACCCGCATCGAGGATCGCGATCTTCAGCCCGGTCCGTTCTACGCCAAGGCGCGCCGTCTCTATTGGGAATTCGCCCACGCCTGAGGGGCGCGTCGGGCAGCGCATTCTGCAGCGTGCAGGCAAATGCCGCACCCGGGGCCGCAGGGCTTCGACACCGGGAGGCGGACCTTACAGCCCGTCCCGCTTGTCTTCGGGCAGGTCCATCAGGTTCCAGCCGCCGTTCCAGGCGCCGACATGGGCCTCCTGGGCGGCCGCAAGGGCGGTGCCGAAGCGGCCGATGGTCTCCGCGGTCGGTCGGGCCAGGCCGGCGCGGATCTGGCGCTCGGCGAGATCGGTGGCGCCCAGATAGCAGTCCGCCAGGATCGTTTCGCCCTCCGGTTCCGGCCGGTCGATGGCCGGAAAGCAGACCACGCGGTTGGAGCGCAGGAAGTTCGACATCACGGCGCGGCCCATCAGGCCGCAGGGGAATTTCAATCCGTCCTCGCCGAAGCAGACATCGCCGCGGCGGATGCCCTCGACGCCGGCCAACCGCACGCGCTGGCGCGGCGTGCGGAAGGTGATCGCGTCGACGACATCGTAGGGCGGTGCCAGGATGATCGGCGAACGGAAGCTGCCGGGCTCGTCCTCGGTGGGGCCGAGCACGTCGAACGGCTTGCCGTCGATGAGGCCGGCGGCCCAGCCGCCCGACCGGGTGCGGGTGCGGGCGCGGGCGTTCGCCTCGGGCGGGCGGCGCGGTGGGGCCGGATCGCTTGCCGGATCGACGATGTGGAGGCGGGGCAGGGCACTCTCGCCGCGCAGCGCGAAGATGACCGCGCCGACGATCAGGATGGCCGCCACCGTCCCGCCGGCCGCCATGCGCGCGATCCTGCGCTGCCGGTCTGCGGCGATGTCCGCCGGCGATCCGCCGTCGCCGCCGTCGCCGTCGCCGAACGGACCGGCCGTCTCCGTCGGGCGCGACCCGTCACCGCGAAGCGCATCCGGCGACGGCCAGGCCCCGGGGTTCGGGTGCCGGCGGATGGGGAGATCGGGAAGCTGTCGCTCGGTCGGGATGGTCATTCTGGAGACGTGTCGGGGTCGGATCGGGGACAACGGCGCGGGCAGGGCTGAAACGCGGCGGTCAGTGTTGCCGCTGACCCGTGTCCGACCTATGTTCCCCCGTCGAAACGGCTTTCTCGGGGCGGGACGGATCGTCCCGCTTCCCCTCATGAGGAGTATAGCGATGGCCTTCGAACTTCCCCCGCTGCCCTATGCCTACGATGCGCTCGGTCCGTACATGTCGGCTGAGACTCTAGAGTATCACCACGACAAGCACCACCTCGCCTATGTGAACAACGGCAACAACCTTCTCAAGGACTCCGGCCTGGAAGGCAAGTCGCTCGAGGAGATCGTCAAGGAGAGCTACGGCAAGAATGCCGGCCTCTTCAACAATGCCGGTCAGCACTTCAACCATATCCATTTCTGGAAGTGGATGAAGCCGAATGGCGGTGGCAAGAGCCTGCCGGGCAAGCTCCAGGCGAAGATCGATTCCGATCTCGGCGGCTACGACAAGTTCCGCACCGACTTCGTCCAGGCCGGCGTGACGCAGTTCGGTTCCGGCTGGGCCTGGCTGACGCTGAAGGACGGCAAGTTCGTCATCACCAAGACCCCGAACGGCGAGAATCCGCTGGTCCACGGCGGCGTGCCGCTGCTCGGCGTCGACGTGTGGGAGCACTCCTACTATATCGACTACCGCAACCTGCGCCCGAAGTACCTCGAGGCCTTCGTCGACAGCCTGATCAACTGGGACTATGTCCTGGAACTCTACGAAGCGGCGGTCTGACATCGCCAGGCCGCATGGGGCCGAGCGCGCGGCGATCGGGCCAACCCGGTCGCCGGCGCCCGTTCCGGGCCGGGCGGAGGCCGCAGACGCCGGCGCCCGCGCGGGTCCGAGGTCCTTCGCATTGTTGACGTACCGGAAAGGCTTTGTTCAGGTCCGCGCGCCATGCTGGCGCCGCCATGAACACCGTGCCTGAAGACTTCGCCGATCGACGCGTGGTTGTCGTCGACGACAATCGGAACTTCCAGCAAGTGATGCGCGTCATGCTGCGAAGCTTCGGCTTTCGCCGGATCGACGTGATCGCCGAGGCGGACCACTTCCTCGGGCATCTCGAACACCATCATGTCGATTTCGCCTTCGTCGATCTGGTCATGACCGGAACCGGCGGCTCCCGTCAGGCGGGGCTGTCGCTGATCCGCGCGGTGCGGCGCTCGCCGGTCGTCGTCAACCGCGCGATGCCGATGGTGCTGGTGACCGGCCATGCCAGCCGGGGCGTGATCGTCGCGTCGGTCGAAGCCGGGGCCGACCATGTTCTCGCCAAGCCGGTCAGCCCCCACACGGTGCTTGGTTGTCTCAAGGCCCTGAAGGGCAGCGAACGCAGCTACGGCCGCGGGGCGGACGGCTATTTCGGGCCCGATATCGCGGAGGCCCGTCAGCGGCTTGAACGGCGCCTGCGCCTCTCGGAAGGGCGTCGCCCGGAGGCTCCGCACGCCACGTCGCTGCCCGCACCGGCGGCGGGTTCGGGCCGGCCCTATCCGGTCCCTGGCTTCAACGTGCCGGTTCGCGACGAGTCGTCCCATTTCCTGGATTGATCGGTCCCGAGGCGACCGGACTTGACCGCCGCCGCGCGAGCCGGACATGGTGTCGCCGGGACCCGACATGACCGCTGCCGATTGGATCGAGCATTTTCCGCCGCTGGCCGCCCTCGGCCAGGAGCATCGCGATGCCGTCCTGGCGTCGGCGCATCCGGTGCGGCTGCCGGCGGAGATGCGCGTCTTCGACCCCGGCTCGCCCTGTTCCCAGTTCCTGCTCGTCGTCGACGGCTGCGTGCGCGTCCAGATGATCGCCGACACGGGGCGCGAACTGGTGCTCTACCGGGTCCGCCGCGGCGAGACCTGCGTGTTGACCACGTCGTGCCTGTTCGGCGGAGAGGTCTACCCTGCGGAAGGCATCGTCGAAACCGAGACCCGCGCCGTCGCCATCCCGCTGGCCCGCTTCCTCGCCCTGATCGCGGCGTCCGAGGGCTTCCGCCGGTTCGTCTTCGCCGGCTTCGGGCAGCGCCTCGCCGCCCTGCTGGCGACCGTGCAGGACACCGTCTTTCACAATCTCGACGGTCGGCTCGCCCGCGCCCTGATCGCGCGGGCCGGCGGCGGGCCGGTCGCCCTGACCCATCAGGCATTGGCCGCCGAGATCGGGACGGCGCGCGAGGTCGTCAGCCGGCACCTGAAGCAATTCGAGAAGGCCGGCCTGGTCCGGCTGGCACGCGGTCGGATCGAGATCGCCGATCCGGATCGCCTCGCCCTGCGGGCCGCCCGTACGGAATGATACCGACGGTCATGGAACGATCGTCGGTCTTCGAGACGCGAATTTCTCATGCCTCTGACACCTATGAGAAATTCGCGCTCTTTCAACGGCCCGATGCGTCCGCATCCTCGGCCGTTGGAATGATCCGGAGACCGCTTCGGTGACTGCGTCACGGACCCGGCCCCGGCTTTGGCGCATGGTGGCCGGGTCGGCGGTTGCGGCGCATGCGCGGCGCGGCCGGTCCGGCGGCACGATCGGAGCGGCGGAGCGCCCCCGGCCCGCATCGTCAAGTCGCCTTGCGCCAGCCCCTGAGGAGGGACGTCATGAATGCCAATGTTGGCGGTATCGACCGCATCCTGCGTATCGTCGCCGGTCTCGCGCTGCTCGCCTTCGCCTTTTTCGGACCGGCGGACCTGTCCTGGAAATGGGTCGGCTATATCGGCGTCGTCCCGCTTCTGACGGCTCTGATGGGCTGGTGCCCGGCCTACACGCTGATCGGCGTCAGCACCTGCCCGGCCAAGCGGGCCTGACCGGGCGCGGTCGCGGACGGCAGGCCGGGGCGCGGCGATCGTGCCCCGGCCTGCCGTCGTGTTTCACGCCCCTGCCAGACCGACGCACAGCAGCGCGAAGGCCTGGATCAGGGCGACCTCCTTCAGCCGGTCGAAGCGGCCGGCGGCGCCGCCATGGCCGGCATCCATGTTGGTCTTCAGGAGCAGCAGGTTGTCGTCGGTCTTGGTCGCCCGCAGCCGCGCGACCCATTTCGCCGGCTCCCAATAGGTAACCCGCGGGTCGGTCAGCCCCGCGAGCGCCAGGATCGCCGGATAGGGCTGGGCGGCGACATTGTCGTAGGGCGAATAGCCGAGGATGCGGTCATACGCCTCCGGATCGGCGATCGGGTTGCCCCATTCGGGCCATTCCGGCGGCGTCAGCGGCAGCGTCTCGTCGAGCATGGTGGCGAGCACGTCGACGAAGGGCACCTCGGCGACGATGGCCCCGAAGCGATCGCCCGCCCGGTTGGCGATCGCCCCCATCAGCATGCCGCCGGCCGAGCCGCCCTGGGCGACGATCCGTCCGCGGCTCGTGAACCGGCCGGCGATCAGCGCGTCGGCGGCGGCGACGAAGTCGTCGAACGTATTGGTCTTGAACGCGCGCCGGCCCTGGGCATACCAGCGGAAGCCCTTGTCCTTGCCGCCGCGGACATGGGCGATGGCATAGACGAAGCCGCGGTCGACCAGCGACAGCGCATTGGTCGAAAAGGCCGCCGGAATGGTGATGCCATAGGCGCCGTAGCCGTAGAGCAGCAGCGGCGCCGAACCGTCCAGCGGCGTATCCTTCAGATAGAGCAGGGAGACCGGCACCGTCTCGCCGTCGGCGGCCGGCGCCTGGATGCGACGGGTCACATAGCGCGCCGGATCGTGCCCGCTCGGCACCTCCTGCTCCTTGCGCAGCGTGCGTCGGCCGGTCGCCATGTCGTAGTCGTAGACCCGGGCGGGCGTGGTCATCGACGAATAGGTGAAGCGGATCTCGTCGGTGTCGAACTCGTAGCCGCCGGCCAGGCCGAGCGAATAGGCCTCCTCGTCGAAGGCGATCGGGGCCTCGGTCCCGGTGGCGAGCGTATGGACGATGATCCGCGGCAAGCCCTCGACCCGCTCCAGGCGGACGAGATGGCGGGCCAGGATCTGATGGGAGATCACGAGACGCCCGGGAACATGGGCGACGAGGTCGCGCCAATGGGCCCGATCCGGCGTCGCTTCCGGCGCGGTGACGATCTTGAAGTCCTCCGCGCCGTCGGCATTGGTGCGGATGTAGAAGCGCCCGTCGCCATGGTCGACATCGTATTCGACCGCGGTTTCCCGCGCGGCGACCAGCCGCGGCGCCTCGAGCGGGGCGTCGGCGTCGATCAGCCAGACCTCGGACGTCTCGTGGTCGTGCACGTCGATGACCAGATAGCGCCCCGACTGGGTGCGGCCGACGCCGATGAAGAAGCCCGGATCGCGCTCCTCGTAGACGACCACGTCCTCGCTCGCCGGTCGCCCGACCTGATGCCGGAAGACCTTGGCGGGGCGATGGTTCTCGTCGAGCCAGACATAGAACAGCGTCTTGCCGTCATTGGCCCAGGCCATGCCGCCGGTCTCGGGGATCGCGTCGGGGAGGTCGCTGCCGGTGGTGAGGTCGCGCAGCCGCAGCGTGAAATATTCCGAGCCCTTGTCGTCGGCCGACCAGGCCAGCCAGGCATGATCCGGCGAATGGCTGGCGGCGCCGAGCCGGAAATAGGCCTTGCCTTCGGCGAGCGCGTTGGCGTCGAGCAGGACCTGCTCCTCGCCGCCGTCGCGCGGCACGCGCACCACGCGCGGATGCTGCGCACCTTCAAGATAGCGCGTGCCGTAGGCCCAGGGACCGTCCTTGGTCGGAACCGAGGAATCGTCCTGCTTGATGCGGCCCTTGAGCTCGGCGAACAGCGTCGCCTGCAGCGCCTCGGTCTCCTTCAGGACCGCTTCCGTATAGGCATTCTCGGCGTCCAGATAGGCACGGATATCCGCCGGCAGGGCGCTCGGCGTCCGCATCACGTCCTGCCAGTTGTCGGCCCGCAGCCATTGATAGTCGTCGACCCGTTCCCGGCCGTGCCAGACGCTGACCGACGGTCGCTTTTCTGCCGGTCGCGGCGGCGTGACGGAACGGCCGGTATCTTTCATCTCGGGCATCTCCTTTGGCCGCCTGCCCGGCGGCCCTGTGGCGCCTCACATAGGCGTCCGGTGACTTGACGGCAATCCGGGTGCTGCGCGACCGTCCCGCCCAGGTGGAACCGCGACGCACGACCGGCACGCCAAAACGTGATGGCGCCGATCGGCAGAAGAGACTTTCGGAGCCCGATTCCGCACTGGATTCCTGGTGATTCCAGGAAGCCCCGGGAATGGGCTTGTCATGTATATATGCTTGCCGAGACGCAGGCAGTGACTCCCGGGTAACCAGCATCGACGCTGGCAGATGCGGACAATTGGCTTCATTTGCCGCGAAGAGGGTGATTGACATCTTGTTTTTCTAGCGTAGAGGTCATATACGGAGTTCGAAACAGTCCGGGTGATCGATTCACTTGAACCTTCTGCTCGGTTCCATGGTTGAATGCCCTAGTCGTGCGACGCAGGGGTGATTCAATCCAATCTACGGCGAATTGGCGTGGCCAATGATCCGCTCTCGACAGGTGAAAAATGAGCGAGACTTCTACCAGCGCAAATCTGATCGACTTGGCCGCCGACATTGTCTCGGCCTATGTCAGCAACAATACCGTTTCCTCGTCTGACCTGCCGGGGCTGATCGGAGAAGTCTACGCAGCCCTCCAGCGGACCTCCTCGGGCGTTGCTCCCGAGCCGATGCCGGAACCGCTGAAGCCGGCCGTTCCGGTCAAGAAGTCGGTCACGCCCGACTACATCGTCTGCCTTGAGGACGGCAAGAAGTTCAAGTCGCTGAAGCGCCATCTGCGCACGCAGTACAACATGACCCCGGAAGAGTATCGCGAGAAGTGGGGCCTGGCGGCCGACTATCCGATGGTCGCCCCGAACTACGCCCAGGCCCGCTCGGACCTCGCCAAGAAGATGGGCCTCGGCCAGCAGCGCCGCCGCTCGCGCTGAGCGCAACGCCGGCCCCGGGCCGAGATGAAGGACCGCCGCGGACACAAGTCCCGGCGGTCTTTTTCTTTTCGGATCGGCGCGCCATGCCGCTCAAGCCGCGGTTCGATCGGTGAAACGGCGGTGCCTGGCGGTGCGGCCGGGGCGGTTCTGTCGGCCCGGCCGGCCGGGGCGGTTGGATCGGTCCGCTGCCGCGGGCCGGCCGGTCGGAGCTCCGGCGGTACCCGATCCTGTTCCCCAGGGAACTGGCGACGAGGCGCCGCCGCGGCATTCTCGCTCCATCGCCTGAGCGCCCAGCGCGTCACGCCTTGGAGGACATCATGAACCGGATGCTTTCGACCGCTCTTCTCGCCGCCGCTGCGGCCCTGGCCCTGACGGGGGCCTCCGTCACGCCGAGCGCTGCGGCCTCGGATGTCGCCTGGAGCAGTCCGGCGGCCGGTTGCTCCGTTGCGGAAGGTCGGGATCTGGTCGAAATCTCCGGGCCGACGGTGCGCTTCATGCCCGGCAAGACGGGCGCCATTCGTCTGGTCTGCCCGATCTCCCATGTCCGCTTCGGCAATGCGGCCGGCGATGCCGCACAGCTCGGCGGGATGACCATCCGCTTCCAGGATTCGTCCGGCGCCGATCCGTCGGCCGTGTTGGCGGTCGAACTGGTGCGAACCGCGATCGCAACGGGGATCTCGACCGCGATCGGCGGGTTCAAATCCGACCAGATCGCCCTGACGCTGCCGGCCGGGGTCGAGCAGAACATCGCGCCCTCAAGCTTCCAGCTCGATTTTGCCGCGAATTTCTATCACGTCGACGTGATCCTGAAGCGCGGCACGCCCGACAAGGTGGTCTCCGTGACCGGTCTCGCTCTGACCTCGCCCTTCCTGCGGTTCACCCGCACCTTCTGACATCGTCTCGATCCCGGCGATGCGCCCCACATGTCCGCACTCGCCCCCATGATCGTGCTTGGGCGCACCGGTCCGCCGCACCGACCCGGTCCTCTCGTCCGCGCCCGGCGCCGGCGGCGGGCGTTTCGCCGAGGATGTGGCTGCGATCCGGCGGCGGAATCATCGCGGCGCGGGACCGTTTGCCGCAGGGCGATGACCGGTGCCACCCGAAGCCTCCGGCACCGCCTTGGGCTTGTCGGTGGCTGCCGTCATCGTCGTCGACAGGGCTGCCTTCTCCGCACGGTAGGCCGTGATCAGGGCGAGATGTCTGTCGAGGCTGTAGGTCCAATGACCGGCGCGGCCGCGGCTGCGTTCGCCGCGCAAGGCGCGGGCGAGCAGTTTCAGAACATGCAGCCGTGCTGCCCGGCCTGGATCGGCGAGCAGGTCCGGCCCGATCGGCAGCAGGCGCGGCAGGGCATGCTCGCGCTGGTATCGGTCGGCTTCGGTCGCAACAACCCTGGCAAGTGCCGCGCCGACCGATCCGCGCAACCTCGCTTCCAACTCCGTAGCCATTGTGAACTCCCGTTCTGGTGGCGGGATCGTTTCATGGCGGACGACGACCGAGGATAATATTCCTCGATATCCCCACCCTTGCTATCGGGAGGCGCTGCGCCCAAGAGCCCGTCGATGTTAAACAAAACATCAGTTAGTTATCCCCGGTTGCCCCCGCGCTCGCATAATTGACAGGTAAATATTCCTACAGTCAGAGGGTGTGGGGTGGCAGCATGATGCGGCATTCTCAACAGCGGGACAGTCGAGGGAGGGGATACCGGCGGCTCCCGGCCGATGGCTCGTGTCCGGTGCTGGTCGCATCCGTGGTTGCAGCCTTCGGGCTGACTCCGGGCGATCTGCGCCGGCCGAGCCGCGGCACGCCGCGCGCGGCCTTTGCCCGGCAGGTCGCCATGTATTGCGCCCATGTCTGGCTCGGACTGTCGATGACCGAGGTCGGACGGTTGTTCGAAAGGGATCGGACCACCGTCGCGCATGCCTGCCGGGTGGTCGAAGAGGCGCGTGAGGATCCGCGCGTCGATCGCGTGGTCGATGCCGTCGAATCGGCGCTCGCCAACTGGCGGGAGAGCCAGGGCCATCTGGTCGGGGAGGCGGCCTGATGGAAAAGCCGGAGAAGATTGCGCGTCTGCTGGCCTTTCTGGCCGCCGGACCGGCCGAGGCGGACGCCTCGGGCAGCCTGCGCCGGATCGGGGTGGCCGGGCTCGCCCGCCTGCGCGTCGACGCGGCGGATCTCGAGCGGTCGCTCCGGGATGGCCTGACCGCTCGTGTCGCCGACGGCACGATCGCCTTGACCGCCAGGGGACGGGACCGGGTGGCGGCGGCCGGCGGGCCTGCGGGCCGGCTGGTCGCACGCCGCCTCGACGGAGACGCAGCGGATGCGGCGGCGGTGCTGGTCAACGATGCCGAAAGCCCGCTGGCCTGGCTATTCCGCCGCCGCGGCGCGGACGGCGCACCCCTGGTGCCCGAGGCGGAGTTCCGCGCCGGCGAGCGCCTGCGCATCGAGTTCGCCCGCGCGGGCCTGATGCCGTCGGTGACATCGAACTGGCGCACCGGGCTGGCGTCGGCGGGCGGCGCCCGCGGCGGGCCGGCCGATGCCACGGACGCGGCCCTAGCGGCGCGGGATCGGGTCCGCAGGGCCCTCGACGCCGTCGGGCCGGAACTGTCCGGCATCCTCGTCGACGTCTGCTGCTTTCTGAAGGGCCTGGAGGCGGTGGAAGCCGAGCGGCGCTGGCCGGCCCGCTCGGCCAAGGTGGTGCTGCGGCTTGCGCTGGCGCGGCTCGCCGGCCACTACGACGGCCCGCGCCCCGAGGCCAGGCGATCGGCGCCGATGCGGCATTGGGGGGCTCCGGACTATCGGCCGGAGGTCAATGGCGGCACGGCCTCCTGAGGGACGGCCGGGGCGCCGGGCTCAGGCGGCGGCCGCCGCGGCGCGGGCATCGCGGCGGATGCGCTCGACCATCGAATTGACGCCGTTCGAACGCTGCGGCGTCAGATGCTCGCGCAGCGACAGGGACTTGAAGGTCGCCTCCGGATCGAGGCTGAGGATCTCGGTCGCGGTCCGGCCGGAGAACAGAGCCAGGATCACGGCGACCAGCCCCTTCACGATATGGGCATCGGAATCGCCCCGGAAGGTCAGAACCGGCACGCCGCCGTCCGGGCGTTCGATCGATGTCTCCAGCCAGACCTGGCTGGCGCAGCCGCGCACCTTGTTGGCCTCGTCATGGCCGCTCGGCGACATGGCCGGCAGCGCGCGGCCGAGCTCGATCAGGTAGCGGTAGCGCTCCTCCCAGTCGTCGATCGTCTCGAAGTCGAGGAGAATGTCGTCGATCGTCGCCAAGGCCGGCCTCACGCACGGGGTGGAAGTCCCCGCCACCATATAGGGCCTTGCCGGCCGTCGGGGAACCGTGACCGTCGGGCGAAATCAGGACGCGGCGAAGTGCGGCTGCAGATCGGTCGGCTTGCGCCGCGGGACCGGTCGCGGGGGCGGGAGGGAACCGGTCGCGGTCGCGTCCACGGCCGGGAACGGCCGGGCGGCGGCGGGCGTGGGCGAAGATGGGCCGAGGAAGCCGTAGATCCATTTCGCGCCCGTGCGCGCCTTGGCCTGAAACAGGTCGCCGAACTGTCCCGCCGTCGTGCAGGCCTCGGCGTTGCGGTCGCAGAAGCCGCGCGCATCGTCCCAGGCGGTCTTCATGAAGACCAGCGTGCCGATGGTCGACACCTCGCTGGCCTTGCCGGTCCGGGCCAGTTCGGCCGGATCGGCGGGAATCAGCATGATGCCGATCGTGACGACGATCGCCGTGCGGATCAGGAAACCCATGGTCCTCGTCCCTGGGGCCGGAAGAGCGGTGCCGGCCGCCGGTCGTCGCGCGATGCGAGCCCCGGAGCGGCTGGCGGCCCGCCCGTCTGGTTGGCGGCCGGATCGCGTGCCGGACGGGTCACGTCCTGCTCGACCGAGCCTTGTGATGGCGAGACGCGAACGGTTCGGATTGCCGGTCCGGATGGGGCCATCCGGTCCGGCCGATCCTCCGGCGTTCTCGACCGTGGCCGACCATAGCGCTGTCGGTTGAAGTCCACGTTCAGATGGTCCGGCGAAATCGAATAGAATTGTAGCGATCGGCCCGCGACCCGCCAGGGACCCGCCCGAGACCCGCCGGATGCCGGCCGGTCACCCGCCGTTAACCGTGACTGGCGAAAGGCCTTGTTGTCTTTTCAGGGTTTCCCGGCTTCCGGCTGCGCGGGGCCAACACCACCGGGCGCATTTAGGCGTTCCTTAAACGTGGCCTGCGAGGATTCCCCCTGTCGGCGATCCTCCCGTCGGCAAGCGTATCTGGTGACTGTGTTGCGCAAGCTCGACCTCATGCCGGCTCTCCGTCGCTTCGTCGATGGGCTCGTCCATGCCTCGGCGCAGGGCGACCCGACCGATCTGCACCGGCACCGGTCCTTCATCGCAGTCAATCTGTTCGGCGGGATGGCGGCACTGCTGGCCCTGCCGGTGCATCTGGTCGTGGCCGGTCCGGTCGGGGTGGTCCCCGCCGTGGCCCTGATCGGCCTTGCGGCGCCGGCTCCGATCGCCCTGGCGGTCTCCCATACCGGCCGCCTGGAACTCGGTCACGTGCTGCTCGCCCTGACGACGGCGGCGCTGGTCGGCTGGATCGCGCTGTTCACCGGCGGGCTCGCCTCGATCGCGCTGATCTGGCTGGCGGTGCTGCCGGTCGAGGCGGCGCTGTCCGGGTCGCGCCGGGTGGTGCATGCCGCGCTCGGCATCGGCTTCGTCGTGATCGCCCTGCTGGCGCTGGCCGGCGCGACCGATTCGCTGCCGCAGAGCGTGATCGCCGCCCATGGCGACCGGCTTCTGTTCGGCGTGACGGCCGCCGGTCTCGCCTATATGGCGATCCTGGCCTTCCGGCTCGATGCGCTCTACCGCAATGCCGACGTGGTCTCCCGCCAGCGCGAGGCGCAGTACCGGCTGATGGCCGACAATATCGGCGACATCGTCACGGGTCATGGCGCCAACGGCGATCTGGTCTTCGTGTCGCCGGCGGTGGAGCGCTCGCTCGGCCTGTCGGTCGCCGATGCGCTCGGCGACGGCCTGTTCCGCCGCGTTCATGTCGCCGATCGCCCCGCCTTCCTGACCGCGCTCGCCGATGCCGCCGCCGGCCTCGCCTCGACGGTCGAATTCCGCGCCCGCGCCGACGGTCCGGACGGCCAGAGCCGGCATGTCTGGCTGGAGATGCGCTGCCGGTCCGCGCAGTCCGGCGACGGCCTGCCGAGCCGGCTCCTGGTGGTCGGGGTCATGCGCGACGTGACCGAGCGCAAGAACCAGGAGGCCGAACTGCTGCGTGCCCGCGAGCAGGCCGAGAAGGCGTCGGAGGCCAAGACCCGGTTTCTGGCCAATGTCAGCCACGAATTGCGCACGCCGCTCAATGCGATCATCGGCTTCTCGGACCTGCTCGGCTCGGAGACCTTCGGCAAGCTGCCGGATCCGCGCCAGCGCGACTATGTCCGGCTGATCAACGAATCGGGTGCGCATCTTCTTCAGGTGGTCAACGACATCCTGGATATGTCCAAGATCGAATCGGGCGCCTTCGACGTGGTGCCGGAACCCTTCGACGTGCCGCTCCTGATCGAGGGCACCCGTCAGATGATGAGCCACCAGGCCGCGGCGCGCGGGCTCAGGATCGTCACGGCCATCGGGCTCGGCCTGCCGGAATTGCAAGCCGACCGGCGCGCCTGCAAGCAGATCCTGATCAATTTGTTGTCCAATGCAGTGAAGTTCACCAATGCCGGCGGCACGATCACGGTCGGCGCGCGGCGCGAGGGCGATCTCGTCGCCCTGTTCGTCCGCGACACCGGCATCGGCATCGCCGACGGCGATCTCGGCCGGCTCGGCACCCCCTTCGTGCAGGCCGACTGCGGCTACGACCGTCGCCACGAGGGGACCGGGCTCGGCCTGTCGGTGGTCAAGGGACTGGCCAGCCTGCATGGCGGTTCGATGCATATCCAGAGCCGGCTGGGCGAGGGCACCTGCGTCACCGTGCGCCTGCCGGTGACCTCCGAGATCGCCGCCGGGGATCGTCGGACCGCCGCCGTCGTCGTGCCGCTTTCGGCCGACAAGGATCAGGCTCAAGAACCGAGGCAGATGCGCGCATGAGCCGGGTCCAACTCGCCACCACCCCGCGCGGCCCCGTCGTCCACGGCCGCAGCCCCGCCCGACCCGCCGGCGCCCGTCCGGGGCCGGCGCGCGGCGGCGATGTCGAGGCGCGCCGCCGCTATGCCGACGACGATCGCGACGATGTCGCGCAGGGCCGGGACGGCGCCGATGCCGGCGGCTGGGACGACGGCCGCCCGCGCCCGGGCGGGCTGCCCTACCGGCTGGCCATCGCCGCGATGGCCAATCCGGTGCTGACCGGCGGAACGATTCTGTCGCTGGTCGCCGCGGTCGCCATCGTCACCAACGCCCTGTCCAACCAGACGCGCCGGCATCCGGCGCCGCTGTTCGAGACCCGTCCCTTCGCCGCCGCCCCGGCCACACCGACCCGGACGGCCGGCCTTGGCGGCGCCGGCCAGATCCCGGTACCCGTCCCGGCGCCCGCGGCAGCGCCGGCCCCGGCCGCCGCCCAGATCCCCGCGCCCGCCCACGGCACGGGGGCGGTCGACACCATGGCCACGGCCGCGGTGCCGCGCGCCAAGCCGCGGCTCGACGGCACGCAGCTGATCCGCGACGTTCAGGTCGCGCTGCGCGAACGCAATTTCTACAACGGCCCGATCGACGGCATTCCGGGACCGGCCACGGCCGATGCCATCCGCGTGTTCGAGCGGCTGGCCGGCCTGCCGGTGACCGGTGAGGCCAACGAGCGGGTGCTCAGCGCCGCCATGGTCGGCGCGCAAGGCCAGGGCAGCCCGGCCGGCGCTGCGACGGTCGCGAACAATCAGGGCCAGGGTCAGCGGATGGCCCCGATCCCGGTGCGGACGACCGCGGTCACGCCGCCGGCCCCGCTCGGCCGCTCGTCCGGTCCGGAGCCGCTGGCATCCGGCGGCGACGAGAAGCTGCAGCGGGTTCAGCGCGCCCTGAATGCGGCCGGCTACGGCCCCCTGCGCGGCGACGGCCGCATGGACGAGCGGACCCAGGACGCCATCCGCCGCTACGAGCTGGAACGGGGATGGCCGGTTACCGGCCGCGCCTCCGATCGCCTGGCACTCGATGTCATGATGCAGCCGCCCCGCTGACCCGCTGAACGGCGGCCGGCACGACCGGGTGCGGGTCCGAGGACGGACCCGTACGGCCCTTGGCGGTGCAGGGCTGGGCCGCGCTCTCTGTCCGAAATTCGATTGGCAGGATGGACCTCGGCGCGCGCGCCGCGGCCTGATCTTGAGCGCCGTGCCGGGCTATGTCATAGCCGAAGATCTCCCAATCCCTCCGTCCGGCCGAGAGGGCTGCGCCTCGCGGGTGCGGCGGCGCATGTCCGTGTCGTCGCCGGTTGGGAGCCGCGGCGGCGCGGCGGCCGTGAACCGGGGAGCGTCGGCGGGGCCGACGCCTGCGGCTCGGCCTCCGTCCGGTTCCCGGTCAGGCCGCGCGGATATCGGCCAGGAAGCGGCCGAGCGCCGATTCCAGAACGGCCGACTGGCGGTCGAGATCGGCGGAGGCGGCCGACAGCGCCTCGGCGCGGCCGGCGGTCTCCTGGGAGGCTTCGGTCACGGTCGAGATGCTGCCGGCGATCGCCTGGGCGCCGCGTGCCGTGGCGGAGATCGACTCCACGATCGACCCGGTGGCGGCCTGCTGGGCATGGGTGGCCTCGGAAATGCGCTGCGACAGGCTGTCGATGTCGCGGATCGACTGCGCCACGGTGGCGATGGAGCCGACCACATCCTCGGTCGCCGTCTGCACGGCGGCGATCTGGCGGGTGATGTCCTGCGTTGCCTGCGCCGTCTGGCCGGCCAGCGCCTTGACCTCGTTGGCCACCACGGCGAAGCCGCGGCCAGCCTCGCCGGCCCGTGCGGCTTCGATGGTCGCATTGAGGGCGAGCAGGTTGGTCTGGCCGGCGATGGCCTGGATCAGCGTCACCACGTCGCTGATCCGCTGCGCCGCCGTGCCGAGCGTGCCGGCCTGATCGGCCATGTGGCCGACCTCGCCGACGGCGCGCGCTGACATGACCGAAGACTCGGCCGTGAAGCCGGAAATCTCGCCGAGCGCCTGGCCCATACGGGCGGCCGCTTCGGAGACCGCGACCGTGCTGCGCGTCGCATCGGCGGCGGTGCTGTCGACCTGACTGGCCTCGTCGGCGGTCCGGCGCGCGATGCCCTGCATGGCGCCTGCACCGGCCTGGACGCGCCGGGCGGTGTCGCGCAGGGCGGTCGCGACACCGCTCAGCGATTGCTCCAGGCCCGCGGCCAGCGATGTGGTCAGGCGCTGCCGCTCCTCGGCCTGGGCGTGTTCGGCGCGGATCCGCTCCGCCTCGAGCGCCCGGCCGCGCACCATGGCATCGCGGAACACGCCGAGCGCCGTGGCCATGGTGCCGATCTCGTCGGCACGGGACCGATGCGGGATGGCCGTATCCAGGCGGCCCTCCGCCATCACCGCCATGGCGCCGGTAAGGTCCCCGAGCGGCCGCATCACGCGCCACGCGATCATGAACACGATCGCGATCACGGCCAGACCGGCTGCGATGGCGCCGCCGAGGACCACACGGCCGCCGGACAGAATCGCCCCGCGCATGGCTTCGATCTCGCCCGCGACGGCATTGTCGGAAGCCGCCATGGCCTCGTTGGCCTTCGCGGCGAAGCCATCCAGATCGTAGTTGAGGGCTTCGGTCAGGGCCGCGAACGGGGCCATGGCGTCGTTTCCGGCCTCGACGCCCTGATCGACATAGATGCGGGCCAGTTCGAGACCCTGTTCGTAATAGGCCTCGAAACTCTCCTTCAGATCGGCCGCGATCTTGGTCATGGCGGGCGAGCCGGCCGCCTTCACGGCGGCCTCGATCTCGACGATCTTGGTCCGGAACCGCGCCGCGGCCTGCGCCGCATGCGCAAAGCCGCCATCCAGTCCGGGCGCCGCGCGGGTCGCGGCGACCTCGGTCAGCCCCTCCCGGACCTGCACGACGGTCAATTGCAGGTCGCGCGCGATCAGGCCGATCGGCAGTTCGACACGGCGCAATTGCTGGAAATGGTCCTCGACGGCATCCGCCCGTCCGCTCAGGCCCCGGAAGGCAAACCAGGTCGAGGCGGTCATTGCGATCAGGCATATCAGTAGAATACCTGATAGCGAAAGAACGACGAAGCGGAGCGAGTGCAGGTTCCGGATCAGGCGCATAAGTTCCGTCCCTTGTGCGGAACCTCACAGTCGCACCGGAAACTATGAAAACCATTAAGGTTTGCCCGCACACATGCTGATGCGAGCGATTTGCGATATCCGACTTTCAAATGTTCGCAGGTCAGCCGCCCAGCTTGAGGGCGAGCGAGAACGGGTGCCCCTCGAAGGCCTCCCGGCCGCGGCCGATCGCCTCCACGGCCGAGACCATGCGCCCCTGGCGGCCGAGCAGGTCGTCGGCCAGCCGGACCAGGCGGATGTTCGGCGTCGCGGAGGGCGACCGCGTCCGGATGTCGCGGGCGATGTCCGCCTCGTCCGCCTCCGGATGCAGGCTGCACATGGCGATGAAGGCGCCGGCGGTCGACCGGCTGATGCCGGCCCAGCAGTGGATCACCATCGGTCTGGCGCGATCCCAATCGCCGACGAAGCGGAGCAGGTCCCGGACATGCTCCTCGCCGGGCGGCAGCAGGCCCTCGGTCGGCTCGGTGATGTCGTTGAAGCCGAGAAACAGGTGGTTTTCCGCCGCGATCCGTGCCGGGCGCTGAACCGGCGTGCCGGCATTGATCAGCGTCGCGACATGGCTGGCGCCGATCGCCTCGACGGTGCGGGCCAGCCGGTTGAGGGAGCAGACATGGATGGCCGGCATGAGTGGTGACCTCGGGTTCTGTCAGGCGTCCGCGGCCCCGGCCGGGGACGCCGCAAGGGCTTCCAGGGACCGGAACCGCTCCAGGAAACGGATCTGCGCCTCGGCGGTCGGCCAGGCGGCGAGCCCGAGGCGGGCCGGAAAGCCGCGCGGGCGGCCGAAGATACGGCCGGCCTCCTGTTCGGAAAAGCCGGCGAGTTCGATCGCCTCGAAATAGGCCGAGACCGTGTCGGCGGTCTTGGTCAGCTTGAGAAGAGTCGCAGGAAGACGCGCGGGCAGGCCGAAGCGCAGATGGATGGCGGTCTGCAGGCGCGCCTCGACCTCCTTGTAGGCGCCGCCCATGACCGCCTTGAAGGGCGAGATCATGTCGCCGATGACATATTCGGGCGCATCGTGCAGCAGCACGCCGAGCCGGTCGCGCGCCGGCAGGGCGGGTTCGAGGCGCAGCGCGATCTCCTCCACCAGCACGACATGCTGGGCGACCGAGAAGGCATGATCGCCCGCCGTCTGCCCGTTCCAGCGCGCCACCCGGGCGAGGCCGTGGGCGATGTCGGCGATCTCGACATCGAACGGGGAGGGGTCGAGCAGGTCGAGCCGGCGTCCGGACAGCATGCGCTGCCACGCGCGGGGGGCTTTGGTGGGGGGCGGCATGGGCGGTCGGGTCTCCTCCGATCCGTCCATAAACGAGTCGCGCGCCGAGGGCACGGGGCGAAGGGCGTTGCCGGCCGATATGGCCGGATCGCCGGCCGATGTCGCCGTCTGTCGTCGCCGTCCGTCGCCGCCGTCAGTCGGCCGCCGGGGCCGGCCAGGTGAAGCGGGCATAGCCGGGCAGGGCGACCGAAATGCTGGTATCGCCGGCGGTGACCGGCTGGCCGGCATCGATCGCCTCGCGCACGCGGTCGATGCGCAGCAGCGCCAGGCCGGCGGTCCCGGCATGGGCGCCGAGCGTGCCGGCCGTCTTGCCGCCGGCGACGATCTCGGTGCCGGCCGGCGGCAGGGCGCGGTCGCCCTCGACCTGCACGATGCGGCGGCGCGCGGGGCCGCGATGCTTCATGCGGCTGACCACCTCCTGGCCGACATAGCAGCCCTTGGCGAAATCGACCCCGCCGAGATCGTCCATGTTGGCGTCGTGCGGGAAGGCGTCGCCATAGGCGAAGTCGAGCCCGCCCTCGGGCACGCCGAGCGCGATCCGGCGCGCCCGGAACGCCTCCGCGGTCACGGCCGTCACGCCGTCCGCGGCAAGCCAGTCCGCCACCGCATCCGCCGGCACGATCGCCCGCGCGCCGAGCGCGGCGAGGCGCGGATCGGCATAGGCGGTGCCGGGCAGGCCTGCCGGGACGCCGCCCTGCAGCGCCAGGACGCGGAGGTCAGGGCGCTCGGCAATGTCGACCTTCGCACGCAGCCTGTAGAATTTGAGACGCTTGGCGAGATCCGGCGCGAGCGAGACGGGCGTTTCGATCAGATAGCCTTCCGGCACCGCGACGACGAAGAAATCGAACAGGATCTTGCCCTGCGGGGTCAGGAGCGCCCCGAAGGCGGCCGCGCCGGGCTGAAGCGTCTCGACATTGCAGGTGACGAGGCCCTGCAGAAAGCCGGCGGCTTCCGGCCCCGACACCGACAGAACGGCGCGATCGGTCAATTCGGCACACTCGATCGGCATCGGCTCTGTCCTCGTCATTCCGCCCCGGGATCAAGCATCTAGGGACGCGGTGGGCTCCCGGCAAGCCGGGCGCTTCCCCTGGCGGCGCCGGGCGGTTATGACCTCGTCCATGCAAGCGGCGGACCCATTGGCCTCCGCCTCGTATCCGCCTCACAGGAGCTCCCATGCCCGAGACCTTCGATCTCGTTCTCGCCGGCGGCACGGTCGTCAACCATGACGGCGAAGGCCCGCGCGACATCGGCATCCGCGGCGGCCGGATCGCGGCGATCGGCGCGCTCGCCGGGGCCGCGGCGGGCGAGACGATCGATTGCCGGGGCTTGCATCTCCTGCCCGGCGTGATCGACAGCCAGGTGCATTTCCGCGAGCCCGGCGGCGAGCACAAGGAAGACCTGGAGTCCGGCTCGCGCGCGGCCGTGCTCGGCGGCGTCACGGCCGTGTTCGAGATGCCGAACACCAACCCGCTGACCACCTCGCCGGAAGCGCTGGCCGACAAGATCCGGCGCGGCCGGCACCGGATGCACTGCGATTTCGCCTTCTGGGTCGGCGGCACGCACGAGAATGCCCGCGACGTGGCCGAGCTGGAGCGCCTGCCGGGCGCGGCCGGCATCAAGGTGTTCATGGGCGCCTCGACCGGCAATCTCCTGGTCAAGGACGATGCCGGCGTGACCGAGATCCTGAAACGGACGCGCCGCCGCGCCGCCTTCCATTCGGAGGACGAGTACCGGATGGAGGAGCGCCGCGGCCTGCGCGTGCCCGGCGATCCGTCGTCGCATCCGGTCTGGCGCGACGCGGTGGCGGCGCTGCGCTGCACCGAGCGGCTGGTCGGCATCGCTCGGGCGACCGGCGCGCGCATCCATGTGCTGCACATCTCGACCGCGGACGAGATGCGCTATCTCGCCGCCCACAAGGACTGGGCCTCCTGCGAGGTCACCCCGCACCATCTGACGCTCTCCGCCGACGACTATGCCCGCATCGGCACGCGGCTGCAGATGAACCCGCCGGTGCGCGACAAGGCGCATCAGGCCGGCATCTGGTGGGGCGTCGAGCAGGGCATCGCCGACATTCTCGGTTCCGACCACGCCCCGCATACCCTCGACGAGAAGGCCAAGCCCTATCCGGATTCGCCCTCCGGCATGCCGGGCGTGCAGACCCTGGTGCCGGTGATGCTCGATCACGTCGCCAAGGGCCGCCTGTCGCTCGCCCGCTTCGTCGACATGACCAGCCACGGCCCGCAGCGTCTGTTCGGCCTGGCCGGCAAGGGGCGGCTGGCGGTCGGCTGGGACGCCGACGTGACCGTCGTCGACCTGAAGCGGACCGAGACCATCACGGATGCCTGGTCGGCCTCGCGCGCGGCCTGGACGCCCTATGACGGCATGTCGGTGACCGGCTGGCCGGTCGGCACCATCGTGCGCGGCCGGCGCGTGATGTGGGACAACGAGATCGTCACGCCTGCGACCGGCGAGCCCTGCCGCTTCGCCGAATGCCTGCCGGTGGGGTGAGGTCCGGTCGGCGGCCCGTTGCTCTCAGGTCGTTGAAAAGACAGTCGTATCGCGATCAGAGGCGGGCAGTTTCAACTCTGTCATCCCCGGGCTTGTCCCGGGGATCCAGACTTTTCAAAGGTTTGCTCTTCGCACTGGATCCCCGGGACAAGCCCGGGGATGACAGAATGATACCAACGGCCCAGGATGCTGACGCATCGGGTCGTTGAAGTAACGCGAATTTCTCATTTGCGTCAGAGGCATGAGAAATTCGCGTATCGAATACCGACGATCATTCCATGACCGTCGGTATGGCGGGTTCTGAATGTTTGCAGCAGCCCGATAGCGCCGGCGGCATCAATCGGTCAGCTTGAAATAGTGCCAGGTGCCGTCCGGGCCGATGCCGACGCTGTAGAAGGTGTATTTGCCGGCATTCTTCATCTCGTCGAAATCCGACGAGGTGACGATCTTGTAGAGCTCGACCTTCTCGCCCGGGCTCAGCTTGTCGAGCGGCAGGACCGCGAAGGCCGGCCAGATATACATTTCCTGCGCCGTGCCGGCGCCTTTTAGGGCCCAGCCGGCCTCCAGCACGTCGGTCAGGATGGCCAGGACTTCGAGCCCCTCGCCGTCGCCGGACTGCGATTTCAGATAATCGATCGGATCGCCGACCTCGTTGACCGACAGGCTCGGCGGCGTCTCGTTGCGCTGCATGACGGCGCGCAGGCTGCCGAGATCGCCCGAATAGGCGGCGTCCAGGATCGCCTGCCGGGTCTTGGCGACCAGCGGAGGCAGGCCGGTCGCGCCCTTGCCGAGCTTCGGCTCGGCGACGGCATTGGCGGCCTTGCCGGGCGGATCGACCGGCTTGGTCGGCACGGTGATGCGCTCGGTCTCGACCTTGCGCGGCGCCGCCGCCTCCGCGCCGGTCGCGCGCCAGGGCATCGCGGCGATCGCCAGCAGGGCGAGAGCGGGAAGGATACGGATCATGCGATGTCTCCAGGCCGACCGGCGCGCCCGACCATAGCCCATCCGGTGGCCGGATTCCCGCCTCCCTGCAGCAACGGTCGGGCCAAATTTCGGCCGCGCCGAAACCCGGTATCGCGGAGCCCCGAGGCAGGCCGAGGATCACTGCCCATTGCCCACTGCCCATTGCCCACTGCCAATCGGCGACTGTCCTCCGCCCGGCTTCCTTCGCCAGGGGGGCGGGCGCTCAGAGCGGCGGGACGGGGCGCGGCCGGCCGTCGTCGTCGATGGCGACGAAGGTGAAGGTGGCGTCGGTGACCTTCTCGCGGCCGTCGGTGCGGAACCGCCGCGCCCAGGCCTCGATATGGATCTTCATCGAGGTCCGGCCGACCTTCTCGACCTCCGTGTAGACGCAGAGCACGTCGCCGACCTTGACCGGCCGGATGAAGGTCATCGCATCGACCGCGATGGTGACGACGCGGCCGCGCGCCCGCTGGACACCCGCAATGCCGCCGGCCACGTCCATCTGGCTCATCACCCAGCCGCCGAAGATGTCGCCATTCGCATTGGTGTCGGCCGGCATCGCGATGGTGCGCACGGTCAGTTCGCCGCGCGGCTGCTCGGGCTCGGGCAGGGGCGGCATACGGGCGGGCGCGGCGGCGGGCATCGCGTCGGTCAAGGCGAGGTCCTCATTCGGTTTCAGGGGGCGGCTTCGCGGTCGGTCTCAAGGGCAGGGGTCAGGCCAAGTTCGGCCAGCGTCACGGCGAGGGCCGGCACCCGGACCGGCACCAGCCGCTCGGCCGGGCCGAGATCGCGGACATCCGCATAGCCTTCCGCGCCGAGCCGGCGGTGGATGCGGGTGACGAGCGTCGCCGCATCGACGACCCAGACCTCCGGCACGCCGAAAGCGGCATAGAGCCCGATCTTGCGGCCGAGATCATAGGCGAGGCTGGAGGCGGCGACCTCGACGGCGAGGAACAGATCGCTGGCGGCGACCGGGGCCGGGGCGGCCGTGCTGCGCACGACGCAGAAATCCGGCTCGAGGAAGGACTGTGCGTCGAGGCGCACCGTCGTCTCGACCAGCACGTCGAACGCCGGCCCCGCCTCGATCTGAAAATGCCGATTGAGCTTGCGCTTGACCCATTCGTGCAGGGTGCCCTTCGGCGACATCGGCACCATCTCCCCGCCGATCAGCTCGAACCGCTCGTCCGCCCCGACGATGCCGGCCGCCACCATCGCCTCGACCTCCTCGACCGTGAAGGCGCGCCGCTCCATCCCGTCGGCGGCGCGGGTCGTGCGGGGCTCATTCGCTGTCGGGCGGACGGCGTGGTTCATGGGCGTTCGCGCGATCGCGTTCGGGCTTCTTCGGCGGAAGGCATCGCGTCGGTCATGGCGGGAGCCTCATTCCGGATCGGGGGCGGGGTCGCGGGCGGGGGTGAGGCCGAGTTCGGCCAGCGTCACGGCGAGCGCCGGCGCCCGGACCGGCACCAGCCGCTCGGCCGGGCCGAGATCGCGGACATCCGCATAGCCCTCCGCGCCGAGCCGGCGGTGGATGCGGGTGACGAGCGTCGCGGCATCGACGACCCAGACCTCCGGCACGCCGAAGGCGGCATAGAGCCCGATCTTGCGGCCGAGATCATAGGCGAGGCTGGAGGCGGCGACCTCGACGGCGAGGCGCACGCGCGAGCCGTCGAGTTTCGTCAGATCCAGCGCACGATCGAACACGCAGAAATCCGGCTCGATGAAGTTCAACCGGTCCAGCCGCAACGTCGTCTCGGGCGCCACGGACACATCCTTCGGGGCCATGACCTGGAACCAGCGGTTCAGCTCGATCTTGACCATCTCGTGTCGGGCGCCCTTCGGCGACATCGGCACCATCTCCCCGCCGATCAGCTCGAACCGCTCGTCCTCGCCGACGATGCCGGCCGCCACCATCGCCTCGACCTCCTCGACCGTGAAGGCGCGTCGCTCCATCCCGTCGGCGGCGCGGGTCGTGCGGGGCTCATTCGCGGTCGGGCGGACGGCGTGGTTCATGGGGCGAAGGATAGCACGGGGGCGGGGGGCGGCAAGGATTGGGGAAGGGGCGGATGGAGGAGGGATGGGGAGGGGCGCCGCCGTCAGGCGGGCAGGCGCAGAGCGGCCGGGCGCAGCGCGAAGGCGGCGGCGCGGGTCGGCACGATCATGGCGTCGGCGGCATGGATCGCGACCGAGCGGTAGCCGTCCGGCCCGGGATCCGTGTGGACATGCACGGCGAGCGTCCAGGCCTCGACGACCCAGAGTTCGGCGATGCCGAAGCGGGCATAGACGGCGGCCTTGCGGCCGAGGTCGTAGCCGAGCGAGCTGTCGGCGATCTCGACCGCCAGAAGCGCCGTCTCCGGCCCGAGCCCGTCGATCCCGGCCGCGAAGGGGAAGATCACGAAATCCGGTTCCAGATAGCTGTCCGGCGACAGGCGGACCGTGGTCCCTTGTGCGACCAGCCTGTCGTCCGGACAAAGGCGCCCCCAATGCAGGTTGAGCGCGATCTTGACCGTCTCGTGGCGGCTGTCCTTCGGCGACATCGGGATCAACTCCCCGTCGATCAGCTCGATCCGCTCGTCCTCGGCCAGGATCCCGGCCCGCACCATCGCCTCCACCTCCGCCACCGTAAAGGCACGGCGCGGCAGACCATCGGCAGCGATCAGGGTCCGGGCGTTCATGGGGGAAAGGATAGCACGGGGGCGGGGGGCGGCAAGGATGGGTTGTAAGGGTCAAAGGCCGGTCATGTTCCGAAGCCACTCGATGATCGTGTGGAGATAGGGGAGTAGCCGCGTGCTGACCTTTTCCCACGCTTCCATATTCTTGACGTAGTCCGGCCCCTGCTTGAGGACTTTTCCAAGGGCGTTTAATGTCCTTGCGATCGCGCCTGATTTCTCAATCTCGGGATCCAGCGTCTGAATGGGATCGGGCGGGAGTTCGATCTTCGAGATGCCGGACTCGCCTGCGACCGACGGCTGTTCCACGGTCGACGGCGGACCGCTTTCCACGTCCAAAGCCTGACCGACATTCGGTGCGAACACCTCCGGCGTCGCCTCGGCGATCGCCTGACGGGCCTGGTCGACGGCATCCTGGGGCAAGGGTTCCGGCAGGGCGTGCGTGCGAACGCTTTCGAAGAATTCAAGCAGCTCCTGGAAGTGAGGGCGGATTCCAATGTGCTGCTCGAGAAATCCTTTCACGTCGGCGACAAACGGCCGCGGCAGCTCATCCTGCTCCGCGACCAATAATTCGCGCAAGGCGCGAGCGCTGCGGTCTGCCAGATAGATGTTCCCGTCGTCGCCGTCCGGGAACCACTGGAGATATCCTTCCAGATGCTCCCGGTACTCAACCCGGCAATTGTAGCGACCTTTGGCAATCTTCGCTGAGATGTCCTTGGCTATCTCGCGGCATGCCTGCATCTTGCGCGCAAGGTCGCGCGGATCGTTCCGCGGTCCCAGCACCGGCAAGGCCGAGCCGCCTAAGGCGATCACGCCATCCTGCCATTTGAAGCTGACCGGCGAGGGAATATCGAGCGGTTCCAGATCGCCTATGCTCTGGACGCCATCCCGGGACGCCCGCCGATTGGCGGCGGTCTTCGCCTTCTCCGCCGCGATCAGGCGCTTGATCTCCGCATTGACCGCCTTGGGGCCTTGCTCCCAGAGATCGTCCGGCAAGGTCGCACGGGCGATCTCAAGCGATCGGCGCCAGGGACGTTTGCCGGCGAGGCGGTCGTCGTACCAGTCGGTCCAGACGTCCCAGTCGTCACCAGCCGAGAGCAGGTCGCGCTTCAATGCGTCCCATCCTGCTTTGCTCGAACTCGTTATGCGGTCCGGCCAGAGCGGCCTTCCTGCGAGGATAGTAGGTGTTAGTCCCTCCTCCATGGTGGCGGCGTCAAAGGAAAGGGCTTCAGCTGAGGCTTTGCGGTCGTCTGCGGCGGCTGCCAAAGCCGCAGAAACGGAATAGGCTGCGAAGGCAGCAGCCTCCCCCGAGGCATTCGATGCCACGGCAGCAGCTGTGTAGGCTGCGGACGTCGAGGTTGAGGCGGCTACTGCAACGACAGACGCAGCAGAGGCAGCAGCAGACGCGGCGTCATCCGCAGCGGAAGCATAAGGACGAAGGCCTACGCTCTGAGCCGGAAACCTAGAAGCAACCCATGACACGGCCATACCGCGGAATGTTGGAAGGACAATATCCTGGATCCGCTCATGGGGAATGATCACCCGGTGAAGAGTCGGTAGCACTCGCAGCGCAGCTCTGGCAGCTAGAACAATCGCCACATCTCGGGGCTTTTCCGAAAGCCAGGCTTCTGTTTCGCGGCGATTTGTGAAATCAACCATCCGCCCATCCCGCCCGAGTCCGAACTCAGTATCCCCCAACGGCACTTCTGTTTCAACCAGCCTTCCGCCCCCGCGCCGCCGACAACCCACCGCCCGCCTTCCCCGGTCGCCTCAGGTGCGCTATCCCGGGCGCATTCCGGTTCTTCACCCTTCGGCGGCCGGTGCCGAGACAGGATTCCCCCCCAATGACCCTCTCCCTTTCCGAAATTTCCGTGCCGGTCTTCGTTCGCACGCTGGAGGCGCTTTCGGGTGTGCTCGACAAGGCGGCGGGGCATTGTGCGGCGAAGAAGATCGATCCGGCCGTGATGGCGGCGACGCGGCTCATTCCGGACATGTTCGCGCTGTCGCGCCAGGTTCAGATCGCCTGCGACTTCGCCAAGAACGCCACGGCCCGGCTCGCCGGCGTCGAGGCGCCGCGCTTCGAGGATGACGAGACGACGCTCGACCAGCTGAAGGCGCGCATCGCCAAGACGGCCGACTTCCTGAGAAACGTCGATGCGGCGGCCATCGATGCCGGCGGTTCGCGCCAGATCGTCTTCCCGGTCGGGCCGAACAAGATGCAGATGGGCGGCACCAACTATCTCGTCCATTTCGCGATGCCGAACTTCCATTTCCACATCGTCGCCGCCTACGCGATCCTGCGCGCCGCCGGCGTCGAGATCGGCAAGCGCGACTTCATGGGCGCCGTGCCGGACTTCAAGCCGGCCGCCTGACGTCGGATCGGTCGCGGCGCGTCGGCGCGGCATACCCGGCCGGCCGGCCGCCGCGCGGCGCTGCGAAGCCCGGCCCCTGCCGGCTCAGTCGCGGGGGCGGGGCTCGGCCCGGACCGGGCTTGCCGGGCCGCTCTCGAACCCGGAGCGACCGGCCGGACCGGATCGGTTGCTTCGGGGCGCCCCAGGGCGGGGGAGGTTGGCGCCGGGCGCGGACGACACCGCCGGACGGCGTCGGCATGCGGGCCGGAGGCATAATACCAACGGCGCAGGATGCTGACGCATCGGGCCGTTGAAGTAACGCGAATTTCTCATAGGCGTCAGAGGCATGAGAAATCCGCGTCTCGAATACCGACGATCATTCCATGACCGTCGGTATAAGCGCGCGCCCTCCGATCGGCCGATGTCGTCCGACGGCGTGCGGTTCAGTCTTCGGGGAAATCGGCGAGGCGGACCGAGAAGCCCGGGATCAACTGCGGGCGGAGTTCGGCCTCCGCCGGCCAGGCGGCGACGGAGCGGTAGCCGTCTCCGGCGGGGTCCCGGTGGACATGCGTGACGCGCCGCGCCGCGTCGATCACCCAATATTCGCGGACACCCTCGCCGGCATAGAGCGCCGGCTTGCGGCCGAGATCGTAGCCGAGCGTGGAGTCCGACAGTTCGATCACCAGCAGCGCGTCGCGGCCGGTCACCGCGGCCTGCCGGACGCCGGCCGGAAAGATCAGGAAATCCGGTTCCAGATAGAGCGTCGGTTCCAGCCGCCAGCCGGTTTCGGGGATGAACAGCGCCTCCGGCGGCAGGCCGCGGACGAGGCGATAGATCATCGCGCGCTTCAGGATTTCGTGGCGCGCGCTCTTGTCGGCTCGCGGGATCAGCTCCCCGTGGACGATCTCCAGCCGCTCCTCAGGCCCGACGATCCCGGCCTCGACCATGCGGTCGAGATCCGCGATCGTGAAGGCGCGGCGCGGCAGACCATCGGCGGCAAGGACGGTTGGAGCGCTCATGGTGCCGCAATCTATAGTGGCGGCGCCGATCCGTGAAGCCGGGGCCGGTATCGCGGGCGTACGCGTGCCGCAGGCACCCGGCGCGCCGGCCCGTCAGTCGAAAATCTTGCCGCGGCGTTCGTCGATGATCTGGCGCGCCTTGCGGAAGGTCATGTCGAGGGCGTCGTCGCGCGACGCCATGCGGTCGGCGCGGATGAAGCGATGCTCCTTCAGGACGCCGTCGATCTCGCGCCGGATCACCCCGCAGACCTGATGCTGGCCGCCTTCGAGAAACGGCGTCGCCTCGATCACGAAGCCCTCATGCTCCTGGGTCGGGCCGGGCTGGGGCGCGGCCGGCGCGGACGGGCCGCCGCCGAGGCCGAAAAGCTTCTTCAGGAAGGACATCGGTGCCGCTCGCTCTGCATGGCCGGTTCAGCGCCGGCGGTCGCCGACCGCCGCCGTCCCGGCAGGCAAACCACGCCGGCCGGACGAGCGTCAAGCCTCGCGCGCATCGGCCCATCGCGTAAGCCCGCCAAACAGGCATCCTGCCGCGCATTGCCACCTTGCCGGTCCGGTGTCCGGTCGACTAAGGGTTGAGCGATCCGAACCGGCCCCACGCCGCCGATCGATCCCGCCCCTCCGGCCCGCAAGCCCTCGTGCGCCGCCCCGTCTTCGCGCTCGACATGTTTTCCGATGATGCGCTCCGGTGTCGCCGCCCTTCTGGCGGTGCTCGTCCTCTCCGGCCCGCCGGCGGCGGCCCTCGATCCGACCTCGGCCTTTTCGAACCCGGATTTCCAGCCGGTCGACCTCGATGGCTTCATCGCAGGGCGCAACGCACTGCGGTTCCGCAAAGGACCGAATTTCTTCCGGCCGCTCGATCCCGTCGTGGTCATGGGTACGCTGAAGCGTCCGCCCTTCCTGTGGCCGGCCGGCGCGCCCTATTACGAAGAGTCGGCACGCCTCAACGAAATCCCCACCCCGCCGACCGCCCGCTACGGGCTGGAGGTCACGAGCCGGGCGGGGCGCACGGTGATCTTCCACCTGCAGGACATGACGGCGGCTTCGATCATGGCCGAGATTGCCCGCGACGGGACGCAGTGCTGCATCGGCAAACCGGTCCGCATCTGGGCGCGCTCGGCCTATATCACCAAGGACGGCCGCCACGGTTTCATGGCGATCGGCGTCGCCACCCACGCGAAATGATGCAGGGGTGGCCGGCGGGCGGCTTCGTTCGGTCGCCGCCCGTTCACACCGGACCGTCAGGCCTGCTCGGCCCGATACCGTTCGATGGCGGCGAGGATGAAGGCGTGCGCCTCGTCCTGAGGCATGTAGCTCGCGTCATAGCCGTCCGGCTTCCCGTACGGCTCCTCATAGTACCAGAGCGGGTCCCCGGCCGGATCGCTGCCGCCGATGCCGACCGACCAGTGATCCCAGCGGGCGCGGAAATAGATCGGCAGGCCGTCGAAGGTTCCTTCGGCTTGGACCGGTGCCGCGCGGGCCGTCCATTCCAAGACCACTTCGACCATGGCTGGGCCTCCCCGGTCGGTCTTTGACGGATCGAGCGGTCCGCCGCGACCGGAACCGGACGCGGCGGTGTCTTCAGTTGTCCAGGAAGCTGCGCAGCTTGCGGCTGCGGCTGGGGTGCTTGAGCTTGCGCAGGGCCTTGGCTTCGATCTGGCGGATGCGTTCGCGGGTGACCGAGAACTGCTGGCCGACCTCTTCGAGCGTGTGGTCGGTGTTCATGCCGATGCCGAAGCGCATGCGCAGCACGCGCTCCTCGCGCGGGGTGAGCGAGGCGAGCACGCGCGTGGTGGTCTCGCGCAGGTTCGACTGGATCGCCGCGTCGATCGGCAGGATCGCGTTCTTGTCCTCGATGAAGTCGCCGAGATGGCTGTCCTCCTCGTCGCCGATCGGGGTCTCGAGGCTGATCGGCTCCTTGGCGATCTTGAGGACCTTGCGCACCTTTTCGAGCGGCATGCCGAGCTTCTCGGCCAGCTCCTCCGGGGTCGGCTCGCGGCCGATCTCGTGCAGCATCTGGCGCGAGGTGCGCACGATCTTGTTGATCGTCTCGATCATGTGCACCGGGATGCGGATCGTGCGCGCCTGGTCGGCGATCGAGCGGGTGATGGCCTGCCGGATCCACCAGGTCGCATAGGTCGAGAACTTGTAGCCGCGCCGGTACTCGAACTTGTCGACCGCCTTCATCAGGCCGATGTTGCCCTCCTGGATCAGGTCCAGGAACTGCAGGCCGCGGTTGGTGTATTTCTTCGCGATCGAGATGACGAGGCGCAGGTTGGCCTCGACCATCTCCTTCTTGGCCTGCCGGGCCTCGCGCTCGCCCTTCTGCACCATGTGGACGATGCGGCGGAACTCGGTGATCTCCAGGCCGGTCTCGGTGGCGAGCGTCTGGATCTCCAGGCGCAGGTCCTGGACCGCATCGGAATCCGACTTGACCAGGTCGCGCCAGCCGCGCGTCGTCAGGGTGGCGACGCGGCGCACCCAGTGCGGATCGAGCTCGGAGCCCTGGTAGTTCTTGAGGAAGTCCTCGCGCCCGACGCCGTAGCTTTCGGCCAGACGCAGCAGGCGGCCTTCCTGGCCCATCAGACGCTTGTTGATGTCGTAGAGCTGTTCGACCAGGCTGTCGATGCGGGCCTGGTTGAGCGACAGGCTCTTCACGTCGAGGATCAGCTCGTCCTTGAGCTTCTTGTAGCGGCGCTCCTGCGACGGCGACAGGGCTTCGTTCTTGAGCGCGCCTTCGACATGCTGGTCCTGCAGGCGGCGCAGCTTCTTGTACTGGTCGGCGATGCGGTCGAAGGTCTCAACGACCTTCGGCTTCAGCTCGGCCTCCATGGCGGAGAGCGAGACGTTGCCCTCCATGTCGTCGTCCATGTCGTCGGCCAGTTCGCCTTCCGGCAGTTCCGGCTCGGCTTCGCCCTCGGCCGCATCGGCGGGCACCATCGGCGGGCCGCCGGCGAGCGGCGCCTTGCCGTCCGGGCCGGCATAGGTGGCCTCGAGGTCGATGATGTCGCGGAGGAGGATCTTCCCCTCGTTGAGCTCGTCGCGCCAGATGATGATGGCCTGGAAGGTCAGCGGGCTCTCGCACAGCCCCGCGATCATCGCCTCGCGGCCGGCCTCGATGCGCTTGGCGATGGCGATCTCGCCTTCGCGCGACAGAAGCTCGACCGAGCCCATCTCGCGCAGATACATGCGCACGGGGTCGTCGGTGCGGTCGGCCGGCTCGCGCGCGGTCTTGGTCAGGGTCGGTGCGGTCGAGGTCGCCTCGACGAGGTCGCCGCCCTCGGCTTCCTCTTCGGCATTGTCGGCGCCCTTCTCGGCCGCCTCGGCATCCTCGACTTCGTCCGATTCGATGACGTTGATGCCCATCTCGTTGAGCATGGCGAGGATGTCCTCGATCTGCTCGGAGGTGACCTCCTCGGAGGGCAGCACGTCATTGAGTTCGTCATAGGTGACAAAGCCGCGCTTCTTGGCGGCCTTGATCATCCGCTTGACGGCGGCATCGGAGAGATCGAGCAGCGGCCCATCCTGGGTCTCGGGGGCCTGGACTTCGCCCTCTTCCTGCTCCGCAGCCTTCGTCGCCATGTAGCTCAGTCTCCTGATGTGCCGCCGGGAACGCCCCCCGTCGTCGATCGCTCGCCGACAGGTGAACCGAAACAGCGTCCCTCGCGTAGTGCCGTCGAATACAGGTCGCGCCTTAAACCGCGCTTAACCGTGCAAGGCAGCGACGGTTCCTCACTCACTTGGAGCCGATCAGCCCGTCCGGGTCCTGTCCGGATAGCTAAAGCGCCCGCCGCATTCGACAATAGGTCCGGGACTCCGCACGGGCGGAGTTTTCCGGAGGACGCTTATGTAACGGGTGATTCGGATTCCGCAAGGGTGATTCGTTAAGGCATCGGCGCGCCGGCGCGAACCGGCCGCACCGTTGCCAGTCTGCATTGTCCGCGCCGGCCCCGGCGACGGGGCGGCGGCCGTCAGGCGAGATGCTTCCTCAGGAAGAACAGCGTCCGCTCCCAGGCGAGCGCCGCGTCCTCGGCATCGTAGCGCGCCCCGGTCGGGTTGGCGAAGGCGTGGTCGGCCTCGTACCAGTAGACCGTCAGGATGTCGGCCTTGCCGGCCTCGCGCATGGACTTCTCGAAGCCGGCCACCATGTCGGCGTTGATCGACTTGTCGAGCGTGCCGAAATGGCCGAGCACCGGCCCCTTCAGCGGCTTGAGCTCGGCGGCCGTCTTCTTGACGTTGCCGTAATAGACCACCGTCGCCTCGACCGGCGTCGCGATGGCGGTGTTCAGCGCCCAGCCGCCGCCGAAGCACCAGCCCATGGTCGCGACCTTGCCGTTCGCGCGTTCGTGCCGGCGCAGGAAGGCGACCGCGGCGGTCAGGCCGGCCGTGGCGGCTGCGGGGTCGAGCGCCTGCACGAGGGTGCGGGCGGTCTCGGAATCCTCGGCGACCTTGCCGAACAGGTCGACGGCCAGCACCAGGAACCCCTGCTGCGCCATCTCGGCGGCGACGGCCTTGATCTGGTCATTGAGGCCCCACCATTCGTGGACGATCACCACGGCGGGCGCCTTGCCGCCGCCGTCCGGGATGGCCAGCGATCCGGTCAGGCTGCGTCCGCCGGCGACCGGGACCGAGACATCGGCGAGCGTCGCGGCCGCGCCGGCGGCGAGCGCCTTGTCGGCCAGGACCGCGGCGAGCGGCAGCGTGGCGGCACCGAGCAGGAAGGCCCGGCGGAGTTCGTCCGGCACCTTGATCGGCGGCATATCGCGGTGGTGGCCGCACCCATCCAGACTGCACATCGGCCGTCTCCGAACCCTGCTCAGAACCCGTTCGGACGCCGGCGCTCTCGGCCGGACCGCCAGGGTCGCTTGTTGTGCGTCCCGGACGGTTGCCGTCGGTTCCGGCTTGCAGACGCCGTGCCGACCGATGCCGGGCAAATCGTTGGGACACGAACTATATCCAGTTTTCCGCGCCGTTGCGCCAGACGGATATCATGTCCTGGGGCACGAAAATTTCGGCCAGATGCGGATCGAAGGTGCCGAGCATCAGCGCCTTCAGGACGCGGTAGACGCCGCCGTGGGAGACCACCACCGTATCCGGGCCGACGGTATCGAGCCACCGCCCGACGCGGTCCTGCAGCATCACGTAGCTCTCGCCCCGCGGCGGCAGATAGTGCCACTTGTCGGCCCGGATCGCCGCGTGGGCGGCCGGATCGATCGACCGGATGTCTTCGTAGGTGTAGCCCTCGTAGTCGCCGAAGGAGACCTCGGCCAGCGCCGGTTCGACCGTGTAGCCGGCCGGGTCGAGGCCGAGCGCGCCGCGGACGATCTCCATGGTCATGCGGGCGCGCCCGAGCGGGCTTGCCACGTAGCGGAACTCGGCCGGTGAGCGGCCGGTCTCGGCAAGGAAGGCGGCGAGCGTCCTGCCGTTGCGCAAGGCCTGGCCGCGCCCGACTTCGTTGAGCGGGATGTCCTTCGAGCCTTGCAGGCGGCCGGCCAGGTTCCAGTCGGTCTGGCCGTGGCGGATATGGATCAGGTCGGGTCGGCTCATCCTGCGGCGAACTCGGCTTCATGGGCGGGCGTCACGGCGCCCTGTCTCTGCCTGACCGCCTGTATGCCAGGACGCTGCCGCGCCCGCCAGGGCCTGCCGCGGCGAAAGACGGCGGCCGGCGGCATGGTTCAAATGCAATGGAAATTGTTGACGCTTTGCCAGACGGCGCGGCGTTACCATGCTGGCCGGATCCTCAGGACATGCGAGATGTCGGAATTCACTCTCTACAGGCTGCTCGATCGGGTGTTTCCCAGGAGCTACAATCTCAAACTCTTTCTGGTCGCCTTCATCGGAACGCACCTGCCGCTCCTGGCCACGCTCGCCTTCTTCACCTTCGACGAGCAGGCCGGCAAGGATACCGTCAGCATCGTGGTGGTTCTGCTGGCCGCGACCCTGATCGGGACGGCGATCACGCTGACGGGCCTGCATTTCGTGCTGAAGCCGATCGAGACGGCGACCGAGGCGCTGAAGAGCTACGAGGCCGAACGGACCGTCCGGTCGCTCCCGGTCGACCATGACGACCAGGCCGGGCAACTGCTGAAGTCGGTGCACACCCTGATGCAGACGGTCGAACTGCTGCTGCATCGCCAGGAGCGGGCGGCCGTGATCGACCCGCTGACCGGCCTCGCCAACCGGCGCGGCTTCCGGGAATGCCTCGACCGGCTGGAGCGCCAACTGAAGCCGACCGCGACGGTCGCGCTGTTCGTGATCGACATCGACCGGTTCAAGTCGGTCAACGATACCCACGGCCACGTCGTCGGCGATCTGGTGCTGGCCGATGTCGGCCGCATCCTGGCCGACCATGTCCGCGACGCCGAGATCGCGGCACGCCATGGCGGCGAGGAGTTCGTGATCTTCCTGCCGGATGCCGCGCCGGACTATGCGCTGGCGCGCGCCGAGCGCCTGCTCGCCGCCATCGAAGGGCACGAATTCGAAGCCTGCCCGCATCTTCGCGTCACGGCCAGCGCCGGCATCGCGGTCATGCCGGCGGCGTCGCTCGATATCGACGACCTCTTCGACCGGGCCGACCGGGCGCTCTACCGGGCCAAGCGCTCCGGCCGCAACAAGGTCGTCGCCGCCCATGCGGCCAGCGACGATCTGATCAATCCGGAGGACGGGGTGATCTGGGCGGCCGGCTGAGCCGGTCGTCCGCAGCGCCGGCGGGTCAGTCCTTGACGACCGAGATGTCCGGCGCGTCGACCGCCTTCATGCCCACGACGTGGTAGCCGGCATCGACATGGGTGATTTCGCCCGTGACGCCGCGCGACAGGTCGGACAGCAGGAACAGCCCGGTGTCGCCGACCTCCTCGATGGTCACGGTCCGCTTCAGCGGGGCGTTGTATTCGTTCCAGCGCAGGATGTAGCGGAAGTCGCCGATTCCGGACGCCGCCAGGGTCTTGATCGGGCCGGCCGAAATGGCGTTGACGCGGATCGCGCGGCTGCCGAGGTCGACCGCGAGATAGCGCACCGAGGCCTCCAGGGCGGCCTTGGCGACGCCCATCACGTTGTAGTGCGGCATCACCTTCTCGGCGCCGTAATAGGTCAGCGTCAGCATCGAGCCGCCGTCGGTCATCAGCTTTTCGGCGCGCTGCGCGACAGCCGTGAAGCTGTAGACGGAGATCAGCATGGTCTTGGCGAAATTGTCTTCGGTCGTGTCGACATAACGACCGGTCAGCTGATCCTTGTCGGAAAAGGCGATCGCGTGGACGATGAAGTCGATCTTGCCCCACAGCCGTTCGACCTCGGCGAAGACCGCGTCGATGGTGGTCGCATCGGTCACGTCGCAATGGCCGACCACCTTGGCGCCGATCTCGGCGGCCAGCGGCTCGACCCGCTTCCTGAGCGCATCGCCTTGATAGGTCAGCGCAATCTCGGCGCCCGCGGCAGCCGCCGCCTTGGCGATACCCCAGGCGATCGACCGGTTGTTCGCGATCCCCATCACGAGGCCGCGCTTGCCGGCCATCAAACCCGTCGTATCTGCCATTTCCACCGCCCCGATCCAGAGCGGGCGCACCTCCAGGCGCGCCCTGAGCGGCCTCCTATGGCACAAGCCTATCCTGCACCGCAAGAAGCCGGCCTCACCCTGCTACCGCATCGGGAACCGACCCGGGCGGTTCGGAGACCCACGTTGGGCATTCTCGACCGGCGCGACCGCGGTGCGGGACGGCGCGACAGTCCCGGTTCGGCGCGGGGCGGGACGGCCCGGCCGATGAAGCGGGTTACACGACCGCGCCGCAATGCTAAGGGCAGGGACGAGGCCCACCGGAACCCCCGCTCATGCCGAGCCGTCCCGCACCGCCGTCCGCCGATCTCATCGCCCGGTTCGCCGCCATCGTCGGCGGGCGCCACGCCCTGACGGCCGCTGACGATACCCGCCCCTACCTGATCGAATGGCGCGATCGCTACGAGGGCGTCTCGCCCCTGGTGCTGCGGCCCGGCTCCACGGCCGAGGTGGCGGCGATCCTGAAGCTCGCCAGCGAGACCGGCACGCCGATCGTGCCGCAGGGCGGCAATACCGGCCTGGTCGGCGGCCAGGTGCCCGACGAGAGCGGCACCGAGATCGTGCTGTCGCTCGGCCGGCTCGACCGTATCCGCGCCATCGATCCGGCGGCCAGCACCATGACGGCCGAGGCCGGCGTGATCCTCGACCGCATCCACGACGCGGCCGACGCGGTCGACCGCCTGTTTCCGCTCACGCTCGGCAGCCAGGGCAGCTGCACCATCGGCGGCAATCTCTCCTCCAATGCCGGCGGCACCGCCGTGCTCGCCTACGGCAATGCGCGCGACATGGTGCTCGGCCTGGAGGTGGTGCTGCCGACCGGCGAGATCGTCGAGGGCCTGCGGGCGCTGCGCAAGGACAATGCCGGCTACGACCTGAAGCAGCTCTTTCTGGGCACCGAGGGCACGCTCGGCGTGATCACCGCCGCGGTCCTGAAACTCTGGGCGAAGCCGAAGGCGCAGGAGGTGGCGGTCGCCGGCGTCGCGACGCCGGCCGACGCGCTCGCCGCTCTCGGGCTCGCCAAGACCCGCGCCGGCGCTCAGTTGACCGCCTTCGAGATCATGCCGCGCCGGCTGGTCGAATTCTATCTCGCGCACCAGCCGGGCAGCCGGGATCCGCTGTCGACGCCGGCGCCCTGGTATCTCCTCGTCGAGGTCTCGGTCGGCACCGGCCTGGCCGAGGCGCGCGCCTTGATGGAGGCGGTGCTCGAGGACGGGCTCGCCGCCGGCTTGATCCAGGATGCGACCATCGCCCAGTCGGTCGCCCAGGCGAAGGACTTCTGGCGCATGCGGCACGGCATGTCGGAGGTGCAGAAGCATGAGGGCGGCTCGATCAAGCACGACGTGTCGCTGCCGCTCTCGGCCCTGCCGGACTTCCTCGCCCGCGCGACCGAGGCCGTCGAGCGGCTGGTTCCCGGCTGCCGGCCGGTGCCCTTCGGCCATCTCGGCGACGGCAACATCCACTTCAACGTCAGCCAGCCGGTCGGCGGCGACAAGGCCGCCTTCCTGGCCGGATGGGAGGCGATGAACGCGGTCGTCCACGGCATCGTCACCGAACTCGGCGGCTCGATCGCGGCCGAGCATGGCGTCGGGCGCATGAAGCGGGCGATACTTGCCGGCGTGCGCAGCCCGGTCGAGATGATGCTCATGCGCCGCCTCAAGGCGACCCTCGACCCGGCCGGCATTCTCAATCCCGGCAAGGTGGTGTGACGGCGGCCGGCGGCTCTACAGGAGATCGAGCTGGCCGCCTGCAGCCTTGCCGCCGGCGGCCTTCTTGCGCGGCGCGGCCCGCCGGGTCGGGTTCGGCGCGCCGGTGGGCCCGGCCGGGTCCTGCGTCTGCTCCTGCACCCGCGCCCCTGCGGCGGTTTCGCCTTCCGGCGCGGCCGGCGGCGGCAGCGGTTCGGTCAGCGGCAGCAGCAGCCGCTCGTCGTCGTTGACGACCTTGTTGACCCTCTCGGAGACCGGCACGGCCTCGAAATAGTCGTCGTCGACCGGGGCGATCAGGCGCATCGCCTCCGCCACGTCGACATGCATCGTGTCGATCCAGGCGGCGTGATGCTCGGGGCCGACCACGGCCGGCATGCGGTCGTGGATCGCCGCGATGGCGCGGTTGGCCGGCACGGTCAGGATGCAGGCGGTGTCGATCTCCGAGCCGTCCTTCGACGACCAGGTTTCCCACAGCCCCGCGAAGGCGGTCAGCCCGCCATGGCGCGGGCGGATGAAGAAGGGCTGCTTGCCGGCCGGCGTGCGCCGCCACTCGTAGAAGCCGCTGGCCGGCACCAGGCAGCGCCGGTGGCGCATGGCGGCGCGGAACGACGGCTTGGTCGCGGCCGTCTCGGCGCGGGCATTGATAATCAGTGAGAACGCCTTCGGATCGGCCACCCATCCGGGCAGGAAGCCCCAGCGGGCGAGCAGGAATTTCGGTGTCGCCCCCGGGCCGGTGACGATCGCGATCGGCTGCGTCGGCGCGATGTTGAAGCGCGGCGGAAAGTTCGGCTGCTCGGCATAGCGGAACAGCGCGCGCACTTCCTCGGGCGTGGCGGTCAGGACGAAGCGTCCGCACATGTCAGGTCTCCTTGGCCGGCAGTCTAGCAGGCTTCTGAAAATCTCTCCGACCCCGCCATTCTGTCATCCCCGGCTTGTCCCGGGGATCCAGTGCGATGGCCAAGTCCTTGGAAAGTCTGGGTTCCCGGGACAAGCCCGGAGATGACAGAGTTGAAACGGCCCGCGTCTGATCGCGTACCGACGTGCTTTTCAGCAATCTGCTAGCCCGCAGAATCCGAATATGCGCGCTTCCCGTCCGCCGGCGGCCCCCCGCCGGTCTTGCGGCGGATGACGCTGCGTCTGGTTAAGAAAATTGGAAACATTGCAGGCCATAGTCGTCGGAAGGCCGGAAAGGCGCGGGGGTTGGGGACATGCAAGCGGCATTGATGGAGAGCGAGGACGTCGATCGAGACCGTCTCAGCCCCGAAAAGCTCGCCGCTGCCAACATCAACCCGACGACACGTCTCGCCACCGACTATCTCAACCACTACAACAACGCGGTGATGCTGCTGGACATCCTCCCGGCGATGCCCGAATGCGCCGCGGAAATCGAGGCCTGGCAGCCGATCGCCTACGAGGATTATTTCTCCCATTCGCATTTCCGCGAGCGCGACCTGGCGATCTCGGCCTATCGCCGCGCCGATCCGGCGGTCCGCCGCGCTTTCGATGCCGCGGTCAGCGAACTCGACACCGCCATGCTGGAGACCCGCCATCTGGTGCTGTCGGGCGATCCCACCGATCCCGTCATGGCGGCGGAACTGCACCGCCAGCAACGCGAATACCTACAGCCGCTGATCGCGCGCACCTCGGCCATCGTCAACGGCGCCGGTGCGCTGCGCGAGGCCGACCTGGATGTCGATGCCGCCCAGCACTCGGTCGACCAGCTCTTTCCATAACGCGCAGTCTGCGCCATCCGGGGCGCGACAGGCGCCGCCGCCTTGCCTATCGTCGCCCCATGAGCGAATCCACGACGGACATTCTCGCCCAGCTCGGGCGGCCGCTTCTCGGCGTCAGCGTCTCGGTCTGGCGCGGCGATCGCGTGCTGCTGATCCGGCGCGGCCGCGATCCCGGGCGCGGATTGTGGGCGCCGGTCGGCGGCAAGGTGGCGCTCGGCGAGCGCCTCGCCGAGGCCGCGTTGCGCGAGGTGCGCGAGGAGACCGGTGTGGAATGCCGGCTGACGCCGCTGTCCGATCTGCGCGAGATGATCATGCCCGCACGCGACGGCCGTCCGGCCAGCCATGTCGTGCTCGCGGTCTACGGGGCCGACTGGATCTCCGGCGAGCCGATCGCGGGCGACGATGCCGAAGCGGCATCCTGGTTCGCGCCCGCCGACTTCGACGGCCTCGCGATGGTGCCGGGCACGGTGCCCTACATTCTCGCCACCCGCCGACTGATCGGTGGCGGGGCGCCTTGAAAATCGGCTAGAAGGGCAATCGCAAGGAGGGCCGTTCCGATGCGGCACGGCATGACGGGACGGCGACCCGTGAGGAGCGGCACGGCATGACGGGACGGCGACCCGTTAGGAACGGCACGGCATGACGGGACGGCGACCCGTGAGGAACGGCACGGCATGACGGGACGGCGACCCGTGAGGAGCGGCACGGCATGACGGGACGGCGACCCGTGAGGAGCGGCATGGCTGGACGGGCGCGGCGGGCGTTGGCCCGGCTGCTGGCGGCCGGCATCGCCGCCACGCTGGTCGCGGCGGTCCCGGCCCGTGCCCTGCCGGGCGATCCGCCCTATGCCGAATCGCTGATGCGGCTGGCCGAGATCCTGGGCGGCCTGCATCACCTGCGGCCGCTGTGCGGCGCGCCGGACGGTCAGATCTGGCGGCAGAAGATGTCGGCGCTGCTCCAGGCCCAGGACCCGACCCCGGAGGACCGCAAACGCCTGGTCGAGCGCTTCAATCAGAGCTACCGCTCGCTGGCCGAAATCCACCGGACCTGCACCCCGGCGGCGATCGAGATCATCGACCGCTATCTGGCCGAGGGCGGACGGCTGACGCGGGACATCGTCTCGCGCTACGGCCGGCCCTGACGGGCCGCGCCGGGGCTCGACAGGGCCCTTGTTTATCAACCGAAATTAACCATTTCTTGAGAAACTTTAATACTCGTTAACGTTGGCACGAGGTTAACCGCGCCAGAGAAATTTCGCCATGCTACCAATTCTGTCGGGGATAGGACCGGGTGCAGGACGCACCCTGGATGGGACGACATCATGCTCGACGAGCGGAAGGCCGACGAGGTCGAAACGACAGTCGCCGACAAGAAGCGCGCGGCCTACGAGATCGTGGCCGATGCCATGGCGGAAGCCGAGGCGGAGGGGATCGAATACGAGATCGTCACCCAGGCGGCGCTGTTTGCCGTGCTGACGGAACTGGTCGGGCACTATGGCGAGGCCGCCGTGGCGGCCCTGGCCGGGCGCCTCTCCGACCGGATCATGGCCGGCGAATATACCCTGGTGCGCCCGCTGCAGTAGCGCCGAGGTATCGGCGCTCACGCGAAGCCGTGCGCCGGATGCGCCAATGACGATGCCGGGTGCTCTCACGCGAAGCCGAGCGCCGCGCAGGCGAGGCGGCCCAGGATCGCCGCACCGAAGACAATCAGAACGGCGCCGGCACCCTGGTTGATTCGCTCCAGGCCGCGATCGGTCAGCTTGTCTCGGACCACCGAGACCAGCGAGGCGACGAAGAACCACCAGCCGCAGCCCCCGGCGAGGACGCCGAGCACCAGCAGCGTCGCGCCGAGATAGTCGCCGGGCGCCGGGGCGAGATCGCCAAGCGAACCGAACACGGCGATGAAGCCGAGCACGGTGGCCGGATTGGTCACCGTCATGCCAAACGAGGTCAGCGCGGTCGAGAGAATGCTGTCGCGCGCGCTGCCGCCGGCGGCCAGATGCGGGTGCATGCGCATGATCCGGATGCCGAAGACGATCAGCACCAGGCCGCCGACCAGTTGGAAGAGCGAGGAATAGCCCGCGATGAAGGCGGCCGTGGCGGTGAAGCCGTAGGCGGCGAGTGCGGCGAACAGGCCGTCGGCGAACACGGCGCCGATGCCGGCGGCGAGCCCGGCCAGGAAGCCGCGCCGGAAGGCGAGCTGGATGCACATGATGTTGACGGGGCCGATCGGGGCGGAGAACAGGATGCCGATCCCGATGCCCTTGACCACCAACCAGATATCGATCACCCGCGCCTCACGTTCCGTCGCCCGTGAAGAGTTAGAACACGGCGCGCGGGTCGACAACCGTTCCCGACAGTTCGCGGTTCCCAAATCCCGGCCGTCTCGGGCACCGGGCTGTCACGGTGTCATGGGCCGGTCGCCCGGGCGGAGGCGGATCGGAGCGGAAGCCGCCGGGGGCGACGTGCCCCAGCGGCTTCCTGATGGTTCGTCGCGGGGCGCGCGCCTTGGGGCTCAGGGGCCGAACGGCATCCGTCCGGCGCGACCGCGTGCGCCCCGCGAGAGGATGGCGTTTAGCGCTCGACCATCCGGACCGGCTCGGCGGCGTCCGCGTTGGCACCAACGCGTTCGACACGGACCTTGGCCAGGCCGCTGGCGATGAAGCCGAGCTGGGCGGCGGCGCCCCGGCTCACGTCGATGATGCGGCCGCGGACGAAGGGCCCGCGATCGTTGATGCGCACCATCACGGTCTTGCCGTTGTTGAGATTGGTGACCTTGACCCGCGATCCGAGCGGGTAGGAGCGATGGGCGGCGGTCATGGCGTTCTGATTGAAGCGCTCGCCCGATGCGGTCGGTCCGCCATGCAGGCGGCCGCCGTAGAAGGAGGCGATGCCGACACCTTCGGCAGACGCCGGGTTGCCCGTGACTGCCGAGAGGCCGAGGCCCAGCATGGCGGCAGCGAGGGGCGTGCCGCGCGACACGCGCGGCGAGACAGTGCAATTCTTCATTGTTGGGTTCTCCAGGTTTGGTTGCGGGGTCGCATGCCCCGATGCCGTGTCCTTTGGTCTCCTGGTTGAAGGGGGCGACCGCGTGCGGCTCGCGAGCCGGTCCGACGGTCGTGCTGGGTCCGGTGGCGGCCGACTGCGCGTCGGGCCGGCACGGCGGAACGTGGGGGTGGGCGAAGTCCGGCACCGGACGGGCGCAAACCGCAGATCGGGGCCGGAACCGAGGCGTCAGTGACGCGGGGCGCGGAGGCGGCGCTTGAGCCGCAGGAGGCGCCCGGCGGACAGCGCTGTTGCATGTCCGCCACAGAGGACCCGACTTGTCGGGCATTCGACGCCGTTGGCGCCGGAAACGAGGAGTTCAATGCGGCTTGCAATGCGCCGATCTGGGCCCGAGGGCAGGAACGGGTCCGGCTGGAACTGAGCCGGCAAGGCCAGAAACGCATTACAAATCATTCACTTACTCACTCTTTTGCACTTCACTTGCGAAAGCCACCATATCCCGGACTGTGACCAGAATGGGGCGTGCTTGTCCGCACTGCCCGGGGGTGCTACTCAGCCACACGTCGCAATCGGCCTCACGGCGACTCGTTTCCGTGTGGTCCGGGCCCGTAGCTCAACGGTTAGAGCTGGCCGCTCATAACGGTCTGGTTGCTGGTTCGAATCCGGCCGGGCCCACCAAATCGCACCGACAGAACGGTCATGCCGCCGCCGGCCGGACGGAGATCCGGTCCGGTCTCATGTCATTGACAGGGCGGGGAGAATTCCGTGGCGCGTCCGGGTGCGGAGCGCCCTTGCGCATGGAGCCACGCCCGGGCTGAGCGGCGGAGTCGTGCGCCGCCGCTCAGCCGTCGCGCGGATGCCTCAGGCCGGCGCGCCGAAATGCCGTTGCAGCGCGGTCAGGGCCGCCTGCACGCCGCCGTCGCCGATCGGCAGGCCGAGGGCCTTCAGCGCAACTTCCGTGGCGCCGAGCGTGCCGAGCACCATCGGCGCATTGGCATAGCCCATATGGGCGATGCGGAAGGCCTTGCCGGTCAGATCGCCGATGCCGGAGCCGAGCACGACGCCGGCATTCTGCCGCGTGAAGTCGCGCAGGGCCTGCGGATCAAAGCCGGGCGTCAGAATGGTCGTCACCGCCGGCGAGCGTTCGGCCGGGGCCAGCACGTTGAATTCGAGCGCGCCGCCCTCCGCCCAGACCGCCACGGCCGCCTGCACGGCCGCCGCCAGGCCGAGATGGCGGGCCCAGACCCGTTCCAACCCTTCCTCGAACAAGAGGCCGAGCGAGGCCTCCAGGCCGAACAGCATGTGCTCGGGCGCGGTGCCGCAGAATTTCCGGTAGTTCTCGGGCAGGTCGCGCGCCGTCCAGTCCCAATAGGCGGTGCGCAGGCCGGCCGTCCGGTGCGCTGCCTTGGCCTTCGGGCTGGCGGCCACGAAGGACAGGCCGGGCGTCATCATCAGCCCCTTCTGCGAGCAGGTCACCGAGACGTCGATCGCCCAGCGGTCCATTTCGTATTCCATGCAGCCGACCGAGGCGATGCCGTCGACCATGAACAGCGCCGGATGGCCGGCCGCGTCGATCGCCGCCCGGATCGCCGGGATGTCGTTGACCACGCCCGAGGCGGTGTCGATCTGGACGACCAGGATGGCCTTGATCGCGTGCAGCGTGTCGGCCTTGAGCCGGGCCTCGACGGCGGCCGGGTCGACCGCCTTGCGCCAGTCGCCCGGCAGCACCTCGATCGTGAGCCCCAGGAATTCGCCCTGGTCGCCCCAGCCGCGCGCGAAGCGCCCGCTCTCCAGGACCAGCACATGGTCGCCGCGCGACAGCGTGTTGGTCAGGGCCGCCTCCCAGGCGCCATGCCCGTTGGCGATATAGATGTAGGTCGAGCCCTCGGTCCGGAACACCGCCTTCAGGGTTTCCAGGCAATGGCCGGTCGTGGCCAGCAGTTCGTCGGCATAGATGTCGACCGCCGGCCGGTGCATCGCCTGCAGGACCACGTCGGGCACGTTGGTCGGGCCCGGAATGGACAGGAACTCGCGACCGCGGGCGAGCGGCACGGGCGCGGCTTTCGGTCGGGCCGGGGCGGGTCCGCCGGTCTTCGAGGCATGATCCTGGTACATGGGAGGCTGTGTTTTCCGGGTTTTCGGGGCCGACCGGGTCCGCTGCGTCCCGAACCGGCCGGTTTGAATGCCGGATTATGCGTCGAACCGGCGTCCGGCACCAGGACCGAACGTCTTCGAGGAGCCATGCCGGGATGGCAGGCCGCCGGCCTCCGGTGATGGTCATGTCGCATTTCTGGGGGGTGCGGTCGCATATCCCGCGGTGCTGCGGTCTCCTGGCGACCGATACTGCGGGCATGACCTCGGTCCGAGGCCGCAGGAGATGGGTTCGATGAACGAGATGAGGCGGCGTCGCGAGGGCGGACGGGCGCGTCAGACGGGGCCGGCGCGCTTGCCGCAGCTGCCGCTTCAGCGCGTCGCAAATCCCTATCCGCCGATGGAGCTGCTCTCCGCCGACCAGGTCGAGGCGATCCACCTCACGTCGCTGCGCATTCTCGAAGAACTCGGGATCGAAGTGATGTCGCCGCGCGCGCTGTCGCTCTTCGCCGCGGCCGGCGCCAAGGTCGACCATGCCTCGATGACGGTGCGCATCGACCGCGGGCTGGTCGAGCAGGCGCTCGCGACGGCGCCGGCCAGTTTCGCGCTGACGCCGCGCAATCCGGACAAGCAGGTCTTCTTCGGCGGCAACGTGATCAATTTCGGCCTCGTCGCCGGGCCGCCCAACGTGCACGACCGCGAGCGCGGCCGGCGGTCGGGCAATTTCGCGGACTATTGCGATTTCATCCGCCTGACGCAGTATTTCAACACGCTGCACCTGATCGGCAATCAGGTCTGCGCGCCGGTCGAGATGCCGGCCAATTCGCGCCATCTCGACACCTATCGCGCCAACCTGACGCTGTCCGACCTCGTCTATCACTGCTCGGCGATCGGTGCCGGCCGGGCCATCGACGGCATCCGCATGATGGCGATCACGCGCGGGCTGACCATTGAGCAGATGAAGACCGATCCGTCGGTCCTGACCATCATCTCGGTCAACAGCCCGCGCCGGTTCGACGACGCCATGTCGGAGGGCCTGATGGCCATGGCCGAGCATGGCCAGGCGACCGTGATCACGCCCTTCACGCTGATGGGCGCCATGGCGCCGGTCTCGCTGGCCGGGGCGCTGGCGCAGCAGAATGCTGAGGCGCTGGCTGGCATCGTGCTGACTCAATTGGTCAATCCCGGCGCGCCGGTGATCTACGGCGCCTTCACGTCGAATGTCGACATGCGCTCCGGCGCGCCGGCCTTCGGCACCCCGGAGAACACCAAGGCCAATGTGATCGGCGGCCAGTTCGCCCGGCGCTACCGGCTGCCCTACCGCTCGACCAACGGCAACGCGTCCAATGCGGTCGATGCCCAGGCGGTCTACGAGACCGAAATGGCGCTCTGGGGGGCCGTGCTCGGCCATACCAACCTGCTCTATCATGCCGCCGGCTGGCTGGAAGGCGGGCTCACGGCCTCCTACGAAAAGCTGGTGCTCGACATCGAGATGCTCCAGCACATGGTCGAGTTCCTGAAGCCGATCCCGGTCGACGACGGCGAACTGGCCTTCGACGCCATCGCGGGCGTGCCGACCGGCGGCCACTTCTTCGGCTCGCCGCACACCATGGGCCGCTACGAGACCGCCTTCTACCGGCCGCTCGTCTCCAACTGGCAGAATTACGAGAACTGGCAGATCGCCGGCGGCAAGGACGCGACCGAGCGGGCGACCGACATCTGGAAGCGGGCGCTCGCCGAATATGAGGAGCCGCCGATGGACCCTGCGATCCGCGAGGAGCTCGACGCCTATGTGACGACACGGCGCGAGGCGATCGGCCACGACGAGCCGTGATCCCGCGGTTGCGCCGCCCGCCTTGCGCCCCGCCGTCCTCCCATCCGGACCCGAGCCCACGATGACAGAAGTCCGTCCAGACCCGAAATCCGTCGCCGGCAAGGCGGTTCCGCCCGCCGAGACGGCCGACCTCGTGGTCATCGGCGCCGGTCCGGCCGGCCTTGCCGCCGCCATCGAGGCGGCACGGGCCGGTCTCGGCGTGATCCTGGTCGACGAGCATCCGGTCGGCATCGAGGTGATGGGCGACGAGGTGCCGCTGCATTTCGGCCAGGCCATGACCGGCGCGGTGCGCAACCGCAACGCCATGATGGAGGCGGTTCTCGCCGCCGCGCCGGAGATCGAGGCGGCGGTCGAGGCCGGCGTCGATGTCCGCCTCGGCACGGCGGCCTGGGGCCTCTATGCCAACGGGCCGGGTCTCGCCTGGCTGCCCGGCACGCTGGTCGGCGTCGCGGCCGACGGCGTCGCGCATCTGATCGGCGCCCGGCGGGTGATCGTGGCGGCCGGGCGGCGCGACATGGGGCTGGCCTTTCCCGGCTGGGACCTGCCCGGCGTGGTCGGGGCGACGGCGGCGGTCACGCTGGCGCGCCGCTATCAGGCGTTGGCGCCGCGCCGCGTCGTGTGGCTCGGCTCCACGTCGGAAGCCCTCGCCGCCGCGCTCGACCTGAAGGCGGCCGGCGTCGAGATCGCCGCGCTGGTCGAATGCGCGGCCGCGCCGGTCGGGGCGCCGGATCTCGTCGCCGCGCTCGCCGCCGGCGGCACCGAGATTCTGGCCGGCCATGCGGTCCGCCGCGCCGAAGGCGCAGATCGGGTCGCGTCGGTGACCGTGGTCCCGGTCGATGCCGCCGGTGCCGATGCGGGGCCGGCGCGCAGCATCGCCTGCGACGGCGTCGTGCTGGCCGTTGCGGCGGTGCCGGTGGTCGATCTGCTCGACGCGGCCGGGTGCCGGATCGGCTTCGATCCGGCGCGCGGCGGCCATGTGCCGGTCGTCGACGGCGACCAGCGGACCTCGATCGCGGACATCCATGCGGTCGGCGACTGCGCCGGCCTCTGGCCCGCCAAGGCGCGCGATCCGGAGATTGCGCGGGCCGAGGGCCGTCGCGCGGCGCGGGCCGTGGTGGCAAGCCTCGGCGGCGCCGCCGGACCGGAGGCGGCGCCGACGGACGGTCCCGGGCAGCCGGAGGTCGATCCATCCGCCTACCGGACCGCCTGGGTGGCGGCGAGCGTGGTGCATGCCGCTCGGGACTGCACGGTCTGCCAGTGCGAGGAGGTGACGGCGCGGGAGATCCTGGAGGTCCGCCCGCCGCGCTATCTCGATGCCGCGCACGATGCGCGCAACGACCGCTCGCTCGCCTCGCTGCTCGGCGAGGGGCCGCCGGACCCCGATCAGGTCAAGCGCCTGACGCGCGCCGGCATGGGGCCGTGCCAGGGGCGGCGCTGTCGCGAACAGGTCGCCGCGCTGCTGGCGATCGGCGGCGCCGTGCCGCTCGATCGCATCCGGCTCGCCAGCCACCGTGCGCCGGTCAGGCCGCTGTCGCTGGCGGTGCTCGGCAGCCTGCCGGAGCATCCCGATCAGGCGGCGCATTGGGACAGCTGGTTCGGCATGAAGGGCCAGTGGCGGCCCTTCTGGGAGGTTCCGCCGCAATTCCGGGTCGGCGACGACGCCGATGGGCCGCAGGTCAGCGAGTGAGGGGCGCCATGGAGGATATCCGCAAGGCCGCCGTGGTGATCATCGGCGGCGGCGTCACGGGCCTGTCGGCCGGCTGGTGGCTGGCGCGCGACGGCATCGACGTGGTCGTGGTCGAGAAGGGCACGCTCGGCGCCGAGGCCTCGGGCCGCAACGGCGGCGGCTGCTCGCATCACCATTCGCCGCTGTTCCGGGAAGAGCAGCGGCTCTGGCCGATGATGGACGAGCTGCTCGGCTATCCGACCGAGTTCCGCCCCAACCGCGTGCGCCTGGCGCGCAGCGACGAGCAGATGGTGCTCTACGGGCGGGCGCTGACCAACGCCGCCGCGCAGGGCTTCCGCTCCGAGGTGCTCGACGCGAAGCAGGCGCAGGAGTTGGTGCCGCTGGCCGGGGAAGGCATCGTCGGGGGCTACTACTATGCCTTCGGCGGCCACGCCAATCCGCACCGCACCCTGCAGGGCTATGCCTGGGCGATGCAGGACCACGGCGGCACGCTCCTGCAGAATTGCGCCGTCACCGGCTTCCGCCGGGCGGGCGGGCGCGTCGTCGCGGTGGAGACCGAGCGCGGCGCGATCGCCTGCGACCACGTGGTGATCGCCGCCGGGCCGCATACCGGCCGGCTCGCCGCGCTGCTCGGTGCCGACATCCCGCTCGCGGTCGCCCGGGCCGAGATGATCGTCACCGAGGCCCTGCCGCTGATGCCGCTCGGCGGCGTCGACGGCAACGGCCTCTATGGCCGCCAGACGCTGCGCGGCAATCTCGCCTATGGCGGCGGTCCGCATGAATGGCTCGACCTGCCCCATGAGGGCGCGCCGCCCAAGCCCTCGACGCCGCTCGCCGGCAACATCGCCCGGCGCGTCGCCGAACTGCTGCCCAAGGCCGCCCATGCCCGGGTGATCCGCTCCTGGGCCGGCGTGATCGAGAATACCCCGGACGGCCGGCCGATCATCGACCGGCTGCCCGAGCCCGACAACGTGATCGTCGCGACGCTGTCGAGCGTCGGCTTCGGCCTGTCGCCGGCGAGCGGCCGGGCGATCCGCGACCTCGTCGTCGACCGCGCCTGCAGCTTCGCCGATCTGTCGACCTTCCGCCTCGACCGCTTCGCCGCGCTGGAACCGGACTGGCGCGAACGGCTCGGCTGGCTGTCCGCGGAGGCCTTCGCGCATCGGCAAGGGTCCGCCGTCTAGAGGCCGAAGGTTCGGTCGTAAATCTGTTGTCGATGTCGATTATCTGATAGACTGCCCGCACTCCATGGGACGTGCGGGGAACGATGGCCACCGATACCGACACGAAAGCGATCGCCTTCCTGCTGGTGGAAGGCCTCTCGATGATGAGCCTCGCCTCGGCGATCGAGCCGCTGCGCTCGCTCAACCGGCTGGTCGGGCGCGAGGCCTGGCGCTGGCGGCTGGTCAGCCTCGGCGGCCGGCCGATCGCGGCTTCGAACGGCATTCCGCTGCCGAGCGAGCCGGCCGAGCAGGCGGTCTCCGAGGCCGACATGCTGTTCGTCTGCGGCGGCCTGCGCATCCAGTCGGAGGACGAGCGCTCGTATCTGGCGCTGCTGCGCAAGGCGGCGCGCGCCGGCATTCCGATCGGTTCGCTCTCGACCGGCTCCTACCTGCTTGCCCGGGCCGGCCTCCTGGACGGCTATCGCTGCACGATCCATTGGGAGAACCGGCCGGCCTTCCAGGAGGAATTCCCGGATCTCGACTGCACTGACAAGATCTACGAGATCGACCGCGACCGGCTGACCTGCTCGGGCGGAACCGCCGCCATGGACCTGATGCTGCATCTGATCCAGCAGCGCCACGGCGCCGATCTCGCCCGCCGGGTTGCCAACCAGTTTCACCACGAGCGCATCCGCAACGAGCGCGACAACCAGCATGGCGGCAGGCTCGAGCGGCTCGCCGGCCTGCCGGCGCCGCTGCGCACGGCCGTGACGCTGATGATCGAGCATACCGAGGACATGCTGGCCATTCCGGCGATCGCGCGCCGGGCCGGCGTGACGGCGCGCCAGTTGGAGCGGCTGTTCCTGCGCTACTGCGAGATGACGCCGACCCGCTACTATCTGGCGCTGCGGCTCGACCGGGCGCGCGAACTGCTGATCTACAGCGATCGCCCGATCTTCGAGATCGCGGTCGCCACCGGCTTCACCTCGGCGTCGCATTTCAGCCATTGGTTCAAGCGCATCCATGGCGAGCGTCCCTCGGAGCTTCGCTCCGCCCGGCAGGCCCGCCACGACATGGCACCCCCGCCGGGCCTGCATCCCTGAGGTCGAATTTCTGGCCCCTGGCGTCGTTTCGCTGACGCCCGTGCCCGGTCGGCTGCCTGACACTTCTCCCCGGAAACAGCGGATTTCGGGGGCTCTCGCATGGAGACGTTCGCCTTCATCCTGGCGAACCTGCCGGTGATCGGGCAGCGCATGCTCGAACACGTCTCCCTGGTCGCCGTCTCGGTCGGGGTGGCGATCGCGACCGGCGTGCCGATCGGCATCGCCATCACGCAGAGCCGGGCCGCCGCGGACCGTGTGCTCTATGTCGCCGCGATCGTGATGACCATCCCGTCGATCGCGCTGTTCGGCATCCTGATCCCGATCCTGTCGACCATCGGACACGGCATCGGCTATCTGCCGGCCGTGATCGCGCTGATCCTCTATGCGCAGCTGCCGATCATCCGCAACACCTATACGGCGATCATGAATGTCGACCCGGCCCTGCGCGAGGCGGCGCGCGGCATGGGCATGACCACCCTCGACCGGCTGCGCCGGGTCGAGATCCCGGTCGCCCTGCCGGTGATCGTCACCGGCATCCGCAATGCCGTCGTGCTGAACATCGCGATCGCCGCGATCGCGACCTATATCGGCGCCGGCGGGCTCGGCACCTTCATCTCGCGCGGCATTTCCCAGACCGATATCCGCCAGCTCCTGACCGGGGCGCTGGCCGTCAGTCTGCTGGCGATCCTGGCCGATCTGGCGCTTCTCGGCGCGCAGCGGCTGATGACCTCCCCGGGCTTGAGGCCGCGATGATCCGACTGGAACAGGTCTCCAAGCAGTTCGGTCCGGTCACGGCGGTCGACCGCGTCGACATGGTCGTTCCGGCCGGGGCGGTCTGCGTCCTGCTCGGCCCGTCGGGCTGCGGCAAGACCACCACCATGCGCATGATCAACCGGCTGATCGAGCCGACCTCCGGCCGCATCCTGGTCGACGGACGCGATACCGCCACGGTCGACCAGGTCTCGCTGCGCCGCTCGATCGGCTACGTCATCCAGCAGATCGGCCTGTTCCCCAACATGACCGTCGAGGACAACATCTGCGTCGTCCCCGATCTGCTCGGCTGGCCGCGGGCGAAGGCGCGCAAGCGCGCCGCCGAACTGCTCGAGCTCGTCAATCTCGATCCCGGCATCTTCCTCAAGCGCTACCCCAAGGAACTCTCCGGCGGCCAGGCGCAGCGCGTCGGCGTCGTCCGGGCGCTGGCCGCCGATCCGCCGGTGCTCCTGATGGACGAGCCCTTCGGGGCGATCGACCCGATCAACCGCGAGGTCATCCAGGACGAGTTCATGAAGCTCCAGGCGGAGCTCAGGAAGACCGTCGTCTTCGTCAGCCACGACATCGACGAGGCGGTCAAGATGGCGACGCGCATCGCCATCTTCCGCGACGGCCGGCTGATCCAGTACGACACGCCCGACCGCCTGCTCGCCCATCCGATCGACGCCTTCGTGGCCGAGTTCGTCGGGTCCGACCGCACCTTGAAGCGGCTGCGCCTGATCCGGGTCGCCGAGGCCATGATGGCCGACCCGCCGCGCGTCACCGCCGAGGAGACGGTCGAGACCGCCGTCGGCCGCATGCAGGACCACGGCCATGTCGCCATCGTGATGGTCGGGCCGCGGGGACGGGCGCGCGGCGTGGTGCGGCTCGATGCGGTCCGCGAGGCGAGGGGGCTGGTCGGCGAGCACCAGGAGCCGCTGCCGGGCGTCGTCAACGTCAAGGACGACCTGCGCGCCGCCGTCTCGCAGATGTTCACCCATGGCGTGACCTGGCTCGCCTGCGTCGACGACGAGGGCTTCTATCGCGGCTACATCACCCAGACCGGCATCACCAGGATGCTCGGTGCGACCGCGGGCGAGGGCTGACATGCGCGCGGGCGGGCTCGGCGGTCTGGCGCGCTTCGCCTTCGTGGCCGGCGTTTTCGCGCTCGGCGCCTGGCTGCAGGCACGCGGCACGCTGCCGTCGATCCTGCAGCATCGCGGCGACGTGATCTATCTCGCCCGCCAGCATCTGGTGCTGGCGGCGATGTCCGGGGCGATGGCCATCGCGGTCGGCGTGCCGCTCGGCATCCTCTTGACGCGCGAGCGCTATGCCGCGATCGCCGGGATCGTGACCCAGATCGTCAATCTGGGCACCACCATCCCGACGCTCGCCCTGATCGCGCTGGCCATGTCGGTGCTCGGCATCGGCGCGCCGCCGGCCGTGTTCGCCCTCTTCGTGCTGACGCTGCTGCCGATCCTGCTCAACACCGTCGCCGGCCTCAACGCCGTGCCGCCGCCGCTGGTCGATGCCGCACGCGGCATGGGCATGACGCCGGGCCAGATCCTGCGTCGGGTCGAACTGCCCAATGCGGTCTTCGTCATCCTGGCCGGCATCCGCACGGCGCTTGCCATCAATATCGGCACGGTCCCGCTCGCCTTCCTGATCGGGGCGGGCGGGCTCGGCGAACTGATCTTCACCGGCATCGACCTGATGGAGCCCGGGATGCTGCTGGCCGGGGCGATCCCGACCGCACTGCTCGCCGTCGCCGTCGATTTCCTCATCGGCCAGATCCAGTTCTGGTTCGTGCCGAGGGGCGTCAATCCACTGCGCTGATCCCGCTCAAGACCCGCAACCGAGGCGGCTCGCCGCCCGCAACAGCAACCGCGGCACTGCAGCCGTCCGCAAATGCAACCGGAGACCCGACCATGCTGAAACGCAGCCTTCTCGCCTTCGCCTGCGCCGCACTCGCCGTCCTGGCCGCGCCGCGCGACGCCGCCGCCCAGACCGTCGTGGTCGGCGGCAAGAATTTCACCGAGCAGCAGATCATGTCGGAGATGACGACGCAGCTCCTGCGCGCCAAGGGCTTCACGGTCGACAAGCGCGCCGGCCTCGGCACCGCGCCGCTGCGCCAGGCCCAGGAGGCCGGCCAGATCGATCTCTATTGGGAATATACCGGCACCTCGCTGATCAACTTCAACAAGATCACCGACAAGCTCGATGCCGCCCAGACCTACGCCAAGGTCAAGGAGCTCGACGCCGCCAAGGGGCTGGTCTGGCTTCAGCCGTCCAAGGCCAACAACACCTATGCGCTCGCCATGCGCAAGGATGACGCGGCCGCCAAGGGGATCAAGTCGCTGTCGGATCTGGCCGCCAAGGTCAAGGGCGGCGCCGGCTACAAGTTCGGCTGCAACGCGGAATTCTACTCGCGCGCCGACGGCCTGACGCCGCTGCAGAAGACCTACGATTTCGAGTTCGGCCGCGACAACGTCGTGCGCATGGATACGGGCCTCGTCTATCAGGCCCTGCGTGACTCGCAGGTCGAAGTCGGCCTCGTCTTCGCCACCGACGGCCGCGTGCCGGCCTTCAACTTCGTCATTCTGACCGACGACAAGGGCTACTTCCCGACCTATGCGATGACGCCGGTCGTCCGCAAGGAGACGCTCGACAAGAATCCGAAGCTCGCCGAGATCCTGAACGGCCTGTCGGCCAAGCTCGACGACGCCACCATGGCCAAGCTCAACGCCTCGGTCGATGTCGAGAAGAAGACCATCGAGGAGGTCGCCACCGGCTTCCTGAAGGCGCAGTCGCTGATCTGACCGGCTGATGCACGGCAGGCCGGCGGCACACCGTCGGCCTGCCGCCGCCTGCGGCAGTCGCCCCGACCCTCCGAGACCACAGCGGCCGGCATGCCGCCGTGGTCCGCTGTCGTTGTCCCCGGAGCCCTTCCGCCATGACCCGCCTGCGCGTCGCCGCGGCCCAGATCGAATGCCGGCCGGGTGATCTTGCGGCCAATCTCGGTCTGCATCTCGAGGCGATCGGCGCGGCCCGGGCGGCCGGGGTCGATCTCGTGGTCTTCGCCGAACTGTCGCTGACCGACTATCTCGGCGCGCCCGATTGTGCGGCCCTGGCGCTGCCGCCGGACGCCGCCCCGTTCGCCGAAATCGCCGCGGCGGCCGGACCGATGGCGGTTTCGCTCGGCTTCATCGAGCGGGCGGCGGACGGCCGCTGCCACAACGCCCAGGCGCTGCTGGCGGGCGACGGTGGGCGCACGGTTCACCGCAAGCTCAATCTGCCCGGCTACGGGCGGCTGACCGAGACCCGCCACTATGCCGGCGGCGACCGGCTCGATCCGGTTCCGCTCGGCGGCTGGTCGGTCGCCACGCTGATCTGCGCCGATGCCTGGAACCCGGCGCTGCCCTGGCTGGCCGCGCTGCGCGGGGCCGATCTGCTCGCCCTGCCGACCGCCTCGGCCCGCAGCGCGGTGGGGGCCGAGTTCGACAATCCGGGCGGCTGGCGCACCGTGCTTGCCCATACCGCGCTGGTCTACGGCTTGCCGACCGTGTTCGTGAACCATTGCGGCACGCGCGGCGCGCTCGATTTCTGGGGCGGCTCGCGCATCCTCGATGCCGACGGATCGGTCCTGGCGCAGGCCGGCGAGGGGCCGGAGCTGCTGGTCGCCGATCTCGCGCTCGCCCGGGTCCGCCGCGCCCGCGACCTCCTGCCGACCATGCGCGACGCCGATCCGGACCTGATCGCGCGCCTGCTGGCAGCGTCGGCCCAATAGCCCGATGGGCGGCGGATGCGATCTACCCGACGATGGTGCGGGCCGGGTTCGCCGGCGCGTCGGCGGCCTCCAGGACCAGGTCGCGCAGGTGGTCGACCGCATGGGCCGGGCCGGTGCCCAGCGCCAGCACGGTATTCTCGATCAGATGGGCGCGGACAGGGCCGAGATGGGCGGTCGCGCTGCGATATTTCTCGACGATCTCGCTGGAATCGAGCGGGTTGAGTGGACCGCCGCGGGCGACCGTCCAGGGCGAGGTCACGGTTCGGCCGTCCCGGGTGGTCAGGGTGACGACGGCGAAACGCTCGGCCGGGAAGCGGGCCTCGATCTCGGGATCGACGACGAGGCGGATGCGCTCGGACAACGCCAGCACCTCGGCATCCGCCAGTCCGGCCCCGACGATCTCGTCGGCGCCGACCCGGCCGCGGAGAATCGCGCAGGCGAGCGGGAAGGGCAGGCTGTACTGCGCCTCTTCGGTGGTCGCGGGCCGAGCACTGGCCAGCCGGATGGCCGCCGCGAAGCTGCGCACCTCGACATCGGCGACATCCGCACCGGTGAGGCCATGGTCCAGCATGAGGCCGCGCGCGGCCTCGATCGCCGGCTGGGCCCAGCGGCAGACCGGATAGGGCTTGAAATACTGGTCCTCGATCGTCCAGCGCCGGCCGAGATCCGCCCAGATCGCCGCCTGTTCGGGGGCCTCCAGGGTGATCGCCGGCGCGCCGGTGAAGCCGTCGGCGGCCAGGAAGGCGGCCGAGACGCCGGCCAGCGCCCCCCAGCCGGAGCCGTCCTTGACCATGGTCGGATAGTCGATGCAGCGCATCATCTGGCTGCGCGGCCCGTGATACTCGGCGATGCCGAGCGCCTCGCGCGTCGCCGCATTGGAGAGGCCGAGCAGGCGCGCGCCGAGGCCCGCGCAGGCGATCGCGTTCCAGGCGCCGGAGGTGTGGTAGTCGCAGGCCGAGGCATGCAGGGCGATGCCGGCGCGGGTCGCGATCTCGTAGCCGAGCACGATCGCGGTCAGGAGTTCGCGGTCGTCGATCGCCAGGCCGCCGGCATCCCAATAGGCGAGGATCGCCGGCAGGATGGCGACGCCGGCATGGCCCTTGGTCAGGGCATGGCCGTCATGGGCATCGTAGCTGTCGATCAGCGAGGCGCCCGCGAAGGCCGCGCCGACCTCCGAGGCCCGGCGCCCGTCGAACAGCATCCGGGCGCCGCGGCCCTCGCCCGGGCCGAACTGGCGGGCGGCATGATTGAGCGCGATGCGCGCGAGGTCGGTCTTGCGGCCGGCGGCGGCGACGCCGACCAGGTCGAGCAGGCAGCGCTGCGCCGCCGACCGGACCGCGGGCGGCAGGTCGTCGAAGGCGAGGGCATGGATGAAATCGACGACCGGCATCGGCGCATCACTCCTTGAGGGCGGGACCGGCCCGGGCGCGGTGGGCCGGCGGCGGCTGGCGACGCCGGATCGCGGGCGCCACGGTGGACCGCCGGGGTGGACCGCCGGGGTGGGCCGCCGGCCGGACGGCGGCAGCCCGCCGGCGGATGCCAGTGTCGGGCGGGAAGCGGAGGCGCGGCACCATCCCGGCGACATGGTCGGCGAGATAAGCGACCTGCCGCGGACCGCGCCGGTAGGTTGCCGGATCGGGTTCTCCCGAGCCCCCGGGTGGGGCGGCGCCCGGTCAGGCCGGCGCGGCCTCGACCGCCATGTCGTCCGCGGCGGTGCGGCCTTCCAGCAGGGGACGGCAGCGGGTCAACTCGGCGCCCATGACCTCCAGAAAGGCGCGGATGCGGGCGGCATGGCGCAGGTCGGGATGGGTCAGAAGCCAGAGGTCGGTAGCGAAGGCCTCGATCGTCGGGCCGAGGCGGCGGAGACCGGGGCGCAGGTCGCCGACGAAGCAGGGCAGGTGGCCGATGCCGAGCCCGGCCTCGACCGCCTCGGCGAGGCCGAGCACGGTGTCGATCCGGCAGGCGAGCCGCTCCGGCGCCACCTGCTCGCGGGCATGGCGGACCGCCGCGATGGCGCCGAGCGCGTCGCCGAGCGCGACCCAGTCGCGGTCCGCGAGCCGCGCCGCCTCGACCGGTCCGGGATCGGGGAAATCCTGGGCGCGGCCGTAGAGCGCCCAGGCGATCCGCGCGATCCGCCGGCCGACCAGCGTCTCCGGCGGACGGTCGGTCGCCCGGATGGCGATGTCGGAATCGCGCCGGGACAGATCGAGCGCCCGGTTGCCGATGACGATGTCGAGCCGGATGCGCGGATAGCGCCGCCGGAACACGGCGAGAAGCGGCGTCAGCAGATGGATCAGCAGGGAATCGTTGGTGGTGACGCGCAACTCGCCGCTCGGATCCGGCGCGCGGCCGGCGATCCGGCGGGTCAGGGCCGTGATCTCCTCGTCCATGCGCAGGGCGAGCCCGACCACCTCCTCGCCGGCGGCCGTCACCGCGTAGCCGGTGCGGATGCGATCGAACAGGCGCAGGCCGAGCACCCGTTCGATCTGGTTCAGCCGGCGGAACACCGTGGAATGGTCGATGCCGAGGCTCGCCGCCGCGGCCGGCAGGGCACGCGCCTCGGCGATCGCCTTGATCACGCGGAAATCGTCCCAGGCGAGAGACTTGGCGGCGTCCGGCACGATCGCACTCCCGTGGTTTCCGTGGTGCAATATGGATTGCCGAGAGGCGATCATATCATTGCATCCGTGCAATCGAAAGCGCATGCGCCGAGGGCTCGGGATGCCTATCTGTGGAGCCATCAAGGCCCCCGGTTCTGGCCGGGGCAAGGAGGTTCCGCCATGACACACGGCATCCATCACGTCACCGCCATCGCCGGCCCGGCGCGTCGCAATCTCGATTTCTACACCCGCGTGCTCGGCCAGCGGCTGGTCAAGAAGACCGTCAATTTCGACGATCCCGGCACCTATCACTTCTATTTCGGCGACACGGTCGGCCGGCCCGGCACGATCCTGACCTTCTTCCCCTGGGCCAATGTGGCGCCGGGCCGGCTCGGCCTCGGCGAGACCCAGGAGACCGCCTACCGCATCCCGGCGCGTTCGCTCGGCTGGTGGACGCAGCGCTTCATCGAGGCCGGCGTGCCGCACGAGGCGCCGGAGAAGCGCTTCGGCGAGACGGTGCTGCCGTTCCGCGATCCCGACGGCATGCGCCTGGCGCTCGTCGCGGTGCCGGGTGCGGAGGCTGAACCGGCCTGGGACGGGTCCGAGGTGCCGGCTGAACACGCCCTGCGCGGCTTTCACGGCGTGACGCTGCTGCTCGATCGCAGCGAGCCGACCGCCGCCATCCTGACCGACGTGCTCGGCTTCGAGGCCGGCGGCCAGGAGGGCAACCTGACGCGCACCATCGCGCCCGGGGCCGTGCAGGGCGGCATCGTCGACCTGAAGGCCGTCGGCGGGTTCCTGCCGGCCCGGCCGGGTGGCGGCTCGGTGCATCACGTCGCCTTCCGGGCGGCGGACGATGCCGAGCAGGAGGCGATGGTGGCGCGGCTCGCCGAGAACCACGGCATCCGCACCACCGAGCAGCGCGACCGCAACTACTTCCGCTCGGTCTATTTCCGCGAGCCCGGCGGCGTGCTGTTCGAGATCGCGACCGATCAGCCCGGCTTCGCCGTCGACGAACCGGTCGATGCGCTCGGCACCGCCCTGAAGCTGCCGGCCGGGCTGGAGCGCCAGCGCACCCGGATCGAGGCGGTGCTGCCGGACCTGACGCCGGAAGCCGTCTGACGGCGCTGACGAAGGAGCCCTCACGCGATCCGATGATCGCGTGAGGGCATCATCCTGCGATGCCGTCATCGCCCGGCCGGTGCCCGATCTCCGGGTGCCGGCCGGGCTTTGCCTTGTCTGCGCTCAGGAGGCCGCGCGCGCGTCGCGCCATTCCAGCGCGGCCTTGAGGCCCTGCTCGCGGCGGATGCGGTCGAACTCGGCGCGTTCGGGGCCGCCCGAGCCCTCGATATAGATGTCCAGTTCCAGTGCCGAGGCGAGCGCGGCGCGCAGCCCCATGGCATCGAAGCTGCGGTTGATGGCGAGCTTGGTCAGCCGCACCGCCGCCGGGGCCGCCGACGCCATGCTCTCGGCGATGGCGATCGCCCGATCGAATTCCTCGCCGTCGGGGACGACGTGATTGACGATGCCGAGCGCCAGGGCGCGGGCGGCGTCGAGCCGGTCGTCGCCGGTCAGCAGCAATTCCTTGGCGGCCTTCGGGCCGGCGATCCAGGGCAGCAGAAGCGCGACGGCGCCGGAGCCGAACTTGACCTCCGGGGCGCCGAAGCGCGTCGAGGCGGCCGCGACGGTCACGTCGCAGGCGAGCGACAGCTCGAAGGCGCCGCCGATGCAGTAGCCGTGCACGGCCGCGATGGTCGGCTTCGGGCAGTCCCAGAAGCCCATGATGAAGTCGAAATCGGCCTCCAGCATCCGCCGCCAGTGCGGCAGGGTGCGGCTGCCCGCGGTGGCCGCGCCGGCCTTCAGGTCGAAGCCGGCCGAGAAGGCGCGGCCGCTGCCGCGCACCACGATCGCCAGGATGCGGTCGTCGGCGCCGAGCGCCTTCAGCGCCCCCATGGTCTCGTCGACCAGGACGCCGTCGAAGGCATTGAGCACCTTCGGACGGTTGAAGGTCAGGACGGCGATGCGGCCGCGGATGTCGACCTCGATGGTCTCATAGGTCAAGGGTCTTCCTCCCGGGATGGATCACCCGATGCCGAGGCGATCGAGCGCGCGATAGAGCGTGATGGTGGCGGTGACGCCCAGCGCCTTGAAGGCGTGGAACGGGATCGGCCGGATCGGCGTCACCGGCAGGATCGGCTCGGCGCGCGGATCGCGGTCGAGCCGGGCGAGTTCGATGCCCATGGCGGTCTGCAGGCCGATGCCGCGGCCCTGGCAGCCGATCGCGACCGTCAGCCCCGGTTCCGGCCGGTGCAGGCGCGGCATGTAGTCGGGATGGATCGCGACCCGGCCGCCCCAGCGGTGGGTAACCGGGATGCCGGCGAGCGCCGGAAAGAGCTTGCGCAGGTCGCGCACGATATGCGCCCAGTCGGCCTCCGGCCCCGGCTCGCGATAGGGACCGCGGCCGCCGAGCAGCAGCCGGCCTTCGCCGTCGAGCCGCCAGTAGCGGATGATGCGGCGGGTATCGGACAGCACCTCGCCGCCCGGCAGCAGCGTCGGGCGCAGGGCGGGCGGGATCGGCGCCGTCGCGATCTGCAGCGAGTTGGCGGCGACCACCGACGGCGCGAGGCCCGGCACCAGGCGGTCCGAATAGGCATTGGTGGCGACGATCACGCGCTGTGCGCGGATGCGGCGGCCTTGAGCGGTCGTCGCCGTCCAGCCGAGGCCCTGCCGCTCCAGGGCGGTGACGCGCTGGCCGGCATGGAGCCGCGCGCCGTGGGCGAGCGCGACGCGGGCCAGTTCGCGGGCATAGGAGAGCGGCTGCAGCGCCCCGGCGCGCCGGTCGACGAAGGCGCCGCGATAGATGTCGGTCCCGGCGATCGCGGCGACGCCGGCGCGGTCGAGGAGTTCGACCGGGGCACCGCGCCGCTGCCAGTCGTCGGCGCGGCGCCGGGCCCGTTCGAGCGCGGCCTCGGCATGGAGCGCCTGGACCCAGGCCGTGCGCCGGGCCTCGCAGGCGAGGCCATGGCGTTCGACCAGCCCGAACACGGCGTCGGCGGTCGCCCCGGCGAAACGCCCGATGCGCGCGCCGACCTCGGGGCCGAACATCGCCTCCAGCTCGCCCGGATCGTATTTCAGGCCCGGGATGATCTGCCCGCCATTGCGCCCGGAGGCGCCCCAGCCCGGCGCCTCGGCATCGAGCAGGATCGCGTCGGTGCCGGCCTCGGCGAGGTGCAGCGCCGCGGTCAGGCCGAGATAGCCGCCGCCGACGACCAGGACTTCGGCGACCCCGTCATTGACGAGCGGCGCCAGCGGCGGCGCCGGGACGGCCGTCTCTTCCCAGACGTTTCGGGCCGGAATCGGGTTCGCCATGGCGGTCATGCGCCTTTCAGTAGCTCGGCGGCGTGATGGCCCAGATCACCTCCGCCTCCTCGTTGCCGGGGTTGCGGTAGCGGTGGGGCAGGTGGCTCGGAAAGCCGAAGCTGTCGCCGGCTTCGAGCAGGAAGATCTTGCCGTCGATCCACAGTTCGAGCGAGCCGCGCAGGACCACGCCGGCCTCCTCGCCGGTATGCGAATAGGGCGCATCGCCGGACGACGAGCCGGGCGGGAAGCGGCTGGCCAGCAGTTCCAACTGCCCGGCCAGCGAGGGGCTCAGCAGTTCGTCGACGATGCCGGCCGAGTAGTCGAGCCGGCGGCGGCGGTTGCGGCGCACGACCAGGTCGCGTTCCTCCGCCGGGACCTCGCCGGCATCGAAGAACCAGCTGATGGTGACCCCGAGCGCACGGCTGATCGCATGCAGGGTGTTGATCGACGGCGTCGACATGTCCCGTTCGATGAGGCTCAGATAGCCGACGGAGACGCCGCACTTCTCCGCCAGCACCGCCAGCGTATAGCCGCGCGCCTTCCGGAGCGTCCGGATCTCGCCGCCGATCCGCCGTTCGGACGGATCCGCCGGGGCGGCCTCGGGCAGCGATTCGGTCGGCGCGGGACGGCCCGCACGGCGCAGTCTGGGGACTTCCATAATTTTCTCTCACTAAAAATATGACCGCATTTTTTTAGCTTGACAAAAATAGTAGGGGGAAGCCCTTAATTTGTAAACCGGACAGGGAGCGGTCTCACATGGCGGCACGCTACGACGCGATCGTGATCGGCGCGGGACACAACGGACTGACCTGCGCCAGCTACCTCGCCCGCGCCGGGCTGAAGACGCTGGTGCTCGAACGACGCCCGGTCATCGGCGGCGCCGCGGTGACCGAGGAGATCATCCCGGGCTTCAAGTTCTCGGTCTTCAGCTACCTGATGAGCCTGCTGCATCCGAAGGTCATCGCCGATCTGGAGCTCCGGCGCTTCGGCTTCGAGGTGCTGCCGGCCTCCGACATGTTCGGGCCTCTACCGGGCGGCAACCACATCCTGTTCAGCGATTCGATGGAGAAGACGCAGAAGAGCTTCGCGCGCTTCTCCCGCAAGGATGCGGAGATCTATCCGGAATTCGACAAATATCTGATGGAATCGGTCGCCATCGTCCGCAAGATCCTGCTCGACACGCCGCCGGATCCGACCTGCCGGGACTGGAAGTCGTTCAAGCAGACGGCCTCGTTCCTGTGGAAATACCGCAAGGTCGGCGGCAAGCTGTTCCGGCTGATCGACCTCTTCACGATGAGTGCGGACGACTATCTGTCGGAGTGGTTCGAGTCCTCCGAGGTGAAGGCGGTCCTGGCCTACTATTGCGGCATCGGCACTTTGGCCGGACCAAAAAGCCCCGGCTCCGCCTACGTGATCACCCATCACGTCATGGGCGAGCATGCCGGCGCCGGCGGCTGGGGCTTCGTGCGCGGCGGCATGGGCACGATCACGCAGGCGATCGCGGCTTCTGGGCGCGAGAAGGGGCTGGAGATCCGCACCGAGGCCGAGGTGGTGGCGATCGACACGGCGAACGGAAGGGCGACCGGCGTCACGCTTGCCGACGGCACCCGCTACGAGGCCGGCATCGTCGCCAGCAACGTCTCCGCCAAGCTGACCTTCCTGAAGTTCCTGCCGAAATCCGCGCTGCCGTCCGAATTCGTGCGCGATGTCGAGAGCTACCGGACCTATTCGGGCGCCTTCAAGATCAACATCGCCTGTGAACGCCTGCCGCAATACACCGCCTTCGATCCCGCCGTCTGCGGCTTCGAGTATCCGAGCTACACCCATATCGGGCCGACCATCGAATATCTCGAGAAGGCCTATGACGACGCCAAGTACGGGCGCTGGTCGGCCGATCCCTTCATCACCCCGGTGACGCCGAGCTTCGTCGACAAGACCGTCGCTCCGCCCGGCAAGCATGTCGTCCACCTGTTCGGCGGCCACGCCCCCTATAAGCTCGCCGAGGGCGACTGGGAGACGCGCAAGGACGAGTTCGTCCGCAACGCGCTGCGCGTGGTCGACGAGCATGCGCCCGGCTTCTCGGACGGCATCATCGGCATGCAGGTGCTGACCCCGCCCGACATCGAGCGGATCATCGGCTCGCCGCACGGCCACATCTTCCACGGCGAACTGCAGATCGACCAGCTGTTCTGGTCGCGGCCCGCGCCGCACTATGCCGACTATCGCAGCCCGATCGCCGGGCTCTACCAGTGCGGCGCCTCGGCCCATCCGGGCGGCGGCGTCGGCGCGGTGGTCGGCCACAATGCGGCGCGCGAGATCCTGAAGGATCTCGGCAAATGAGCGGCGCGGGCGGGACCTCGAAAGGAGCGGCGGCGGCGCTGATGGCGCCGGCCCTGCTGGTCGTCGCGATCGTCTTCCTGGCCCCGCTCGTCCGCCTCTTCGCCATGAGCTTCGAGGCCAAGGCCGGCCCGATGGCGACCTATCTCGAAGTCCTCGGCGACCCGATCTACCGCCATGTCTTCGTCAACACCTTCGTGGTCTCCGCGACCGTGACCGTGGTGGCGATCGCGATCGCCTATCCGACCGCCTTCGCGCTGACCCGGATCGGCCCGGCCTGGCGGACGCTGCTGTTCGCCTGCGTCCTGTTCCCGCTCTGGATCAGCGTCCTGGTCAGGACCTTCTCGTGGATGCTGCTCCTGGAGCGCAACGGGCCGATTAACCGCGCGCTGGTCGGCTCGGGCCTGATCGACCAACCCCTGTCGCTGCTCTTCAACCGCACCGGCGTGCTGATCGGCATGGTCCAGGTGCTGCTGCCCTATGCGGTGCTGCCGATCTATGCTGCGGTGCTCCGCATCGATCCGGCGCTGATCCGGGCGAGCGAGGGGCTCGGCGCCTCTCGGCTGCGCACCTTCCTGTCGGTCCTGCTGCCGCTCTCGATGCGCGGCGTCGCGACCGCGGCGACCTTCGTCTTCCTGCTCGCGCTCGGCTTCTTCATCACCCCGGCGCTGCTCGGCGGGCCGGCCAGCATGACCCTGTCGATGCTGATCGACAGCCTCGTCAACGAGCGGCTGGACTGGCCGCTGGCGGCGGCCGCCTCGATGGTCCTCATGGTCGCCGCGCTGATCGTCGTCGGCCTGGCCGGGCGCTTCGTCTCGGTGCGCGCGATCGCGGAGGCGCACCGATGAGCGGGCGCGTCTGGCTCTACGGCTTCGTCGCCCTGACGGCGGCCTATCTGGTGCTGCCGATCATGGCGGTGGTGCCGGCCGCCTTCAGCGCGCAGAGCTTCATCAAGCTGCCGCCGGACGCCTGGTCGCTGCGCTGGTGGACGGCCTTCGCGGCCGATGCCAGCTGGCGCCGCACGCTGGTGACCAGCCTGCAGGTCGCCGGCCTGACGACGGTCGTCGCGGCGCTCGCCGGCACGGCCGCCGCCCTCGGCATCGACCGCTGCGGTCCGCGCCTGAAGCTCTTGTTCGGCGCCCTGTTCCTGGGGCCGGTGGTGACGCCGGTGATCGTGATCGCGGTGGCGCTCTACGCCATGGCGCGGGCGGCCGGGCTGGTCGGAACCCTGACCGCCCTGGTGCTTGCCCATACCATGCTGGCGCTGCCCTATGTGGTGCTCAATGTCGGCGTCTCGCTCGGCGGGCTCGACCGGCGCCTGCTCCTGGCCGCGGCCGGGCTCGGTGCCGGACCCTGGCGCATCTTCCGCACCGTGACGCTGCCGCTGATCGCGCCGGGCGTCATCGGCGGCGCGGTCTTCGCCTTCGTGACCTCGTTCGACGAGGTCGTCCTGTCGATCTTCCTGTCCGGACCGACGGTGAAGACCCTGCCGGTGCGCATCTGGGAGGAGATCCGGGTGGAATACACGCCGCTCGTCGCCGTCGCGGCGACCATCATGCTGACGCTCGCCCTGCTCGCTGCCCTGGTCAGCCGGCTGATGACAAAAAGGGCCGCCACATGAGCACCGTCCGCTTCGAGGGCATCGCCCGCCATTTCGGCCCGGTCCGCGCGCTGCTGCCGACCGACCTCGACATCCCGCAGGGCGAGTTCCTGACCCTGCTCGGGCCGTCGGGGTCCGGCAAGACGACGCTGCTCAACATCTGCGCCGGCTATCTGGAGCCGAGCGCCGGCCGGCTGATCGTCGATGGGCGCGACGTGACCGCGGCGCCGCCGCGCCTGCGCAACATGGGCATGGTGTTCCAGAACTACGCGCTCTTTCCGCATATGACGGTCGCCGAGAACGTCGCCTACGGGCTCAAGGTGCGCAACGTGCCGCGGGCCGAACTCAGTCGGCGGGTCGACGAGGCCCTGCGCCTCGTCCGCCTGGAGGGCTATGGCGGGCGCGCCATCCGGCAGCTGTCCGGCGGCCAGCAGCAGCGCGTCGCGCTCGCCCGCGCCATGGTGATCGAGCCGGCCATCCTGCTGATGGACGAGCCGCTCGGCGCGCTCGACCGCCAGCTGCGCAAGGAGGTGCAGCTTGAGATCCGCCGCCTGCATCTCGCCCGGCCGCGCACCTCGATCTACGTGACGCACGACCAGGAGGAGGCGCTGGTCATGTCCGACCGGATCGCGGTCATGCGCGGCGGGCGGATCGTGCAGATCGGATCGGGCGCGGACCTCTACGAGCGCCCGGTCGACACCTTCGTGGCCCGCTTCCTGGGCGAATCCAACCTGATCGAGGGCCGCGTCGAGGCGATCGCCGACGGAAGGGCTCGGCTCGCCGTGCCGGGGCTGTCTGCGCCGATCGAAGGCCGCGCGGCGGCCGGGCTGGCGGTCGGGGCCGTCGCCTCGGCGCTCATTCGGCCGGAGGCGATCCGCGCCGCGGCGGGCGGCATCGAGGCGGGCGTGATCGAGCGGGTCTATCTCGGCGAGATCGTCGCCCTGCGGCTGCGGCTCGACGGCGGCCACGAGGTCTGGTCGCGCCGCTTCGCCGGCGAGGTGCCGGCCGGCGATCGGATCGCGATCGGCTGGGATGCCGGCGCCGTCTCGATCTTGCCGCCTGCGGAGGCGGTGTGATGGATAACCCGGCGGGAGCCGCCGGCGCGTGAGACCGGCTTCGGCCGGACGAAACCGAGAAGAGCGGCGGAAAGCCGCCGGAGACGCTGCATGCGGCCGACATCGCCGGGGGCTTGGCCGCCGGCGGTCTCGACCGCCAGATCGGTCAACGCGGCGGGTGCCGCCTGAACGGGAGGTAGAAATGCTGACGAGACGCAGATTGCTGTCCATCGGTGCCGCCGGCCTGGCGGCCGGGCCGGCATTCCTCGCCGGGCGCGCCGCGGCGCAGGGCCGGCCGCTGACCTTCTGCTCGTGGGGCGGTGCGCTCAGCGAGCTGGAGAAGACCGCGCTGCTCGACCCCTTCGCCAAGGCCAAGGGCATCGAGATCGCCCATGCCTCGCCGACCAACTATGCCAAGATCAAGTCGATGGTCGAAGCCGGCGCGCCGGAATGGGACATCGTCGATGTCGGCGGCCGCTTCGTCACCCAGGGCAAGGACCTGCTCGAACCGCTCGACATGTCGCTGATCCCCAACGCCAAGGCGCTCGATCCGGGCTGGGTGACCCCGAAGGGCATCTTCACCTCGACCGGCGCCACCGTGATCGCCTGGAACACCAACGCCTTCCCGGCCGACAAGGGGCCGAAAAGCTGGAAGGACTTCTGGGACGTGAAGGCCTTCCCGGGCGCGCGCGGCCTCTACAAGCAGTTCTACTACAACTACGAGGCCGCCCTGCTCGCCGCCGGCGTGGCGCGCAAGGACGTGTTCCCGGTCACCGACGACAAGATCAAGCTGGCCTTCGACAAGCTGCGCGAGATCAAGCCGCATGTGAAGGTGTGGTGGAATGCCGGCGCCCAGCCGCCGCAGCTCCTGTCGAGCGGCGAACTGGCGATGTCGTCGGCCTGGTCCGGCCGCATCCTGGCCGGCATCAAGGAGAAGGCGCCGATCGCGATGACCTACGAGGACGGCATCGCCTGGGGCAATGCCTGGGTGGTGCTGAAGGGCACGCCGCATCTGAAGGCCTGCATGGAGGCGATCAACTACGCCATCTCGGAAGAGGCGCAGTCGCGGCTGCTCGATGCCGGCACCTACGGCCCGGCGCTGGGGGCGGCCTCCGCCAAGGCGAGCGAGGCACAGCGCAAGGTGCTGGTCACGGCGCCGGAGAATGCCAAGAACATGTTGATCCTCGACGAGGAGCAGGCGGCCGCCTACTCGGCCAAGTACGAGGCCGACTGGAACCGCTTCCAGCTCGGCGGCTGATCGGCGGGCCGGTCCGATCGGCAAGCAAGCAAGAATCCCCTGCGGCGACGATCAGGTCGTTCCTCGCATGGGCCGGAAGGCTCCGGCTCTTCCTCGCATGGGCCGGAGGGCTCCGGCCGGCAGCCCGCGCCGCCGGTGCCTCCGGCCCGCACTCTCGCGGGGGCCGTCGCAAGACGGTTCCCGCGAGACCAATGCCCCGTCCCCGTATCCCCCGGACCCGCCATGACCGACCATCGACTGACGCCGCTTCTGGCGCCGCGCTCGATCGCCTACGTGGGCGCGAGCGGCCGGCCCAACACGCCCGGCCACGACATGCTGCGCACCAACCGGCGCGGCGGCTTTGCCGGCACCGTCTGGGGCGTCAATCCCAACTATCGCGAGATCGAGGGCTTCGCCTGCGTGCCGACGCTCGCCGACCTGCCCGCGGCGCCCGACCTCGCCGTCCTGTCGGTGCGCAACGACCGGCTCGAGGCGACGCTCGCCGAGGCGATCGCGGTCGGCGCCCGTTCGGCGGTGATCTTCGCCTCCGGCTATCTCGAGGCCGACCGCGACCCGCCGCTCGCCGCGCGTCTCGCCGCCATGGCGCGCGAGGCCGGCATGCCGATCTGCGGCGGCAACTGTATGGGCTACTACAACGATCTCGACGCGACCTGGATCTGCGGCTTCCCGAGCCCGCGCGAGCGGCGGCCGGGCGGCATCGCCTTCATCGCCCATTCCGGCAGCGTGTTCGGCGCGCTGGCCCACAACGACCCGCGCCTCAGCTACGCGCTCGCCATCTCGCCCGGCCAGGAACTGGTCACCGGCATCGCCGACTACATGGACTATTGCCTGTCGCGCCCGGAGGTGAAGGTCATCGGCCTGTTCATGGAGACGGCGCGCGATCCGGACGGTTTCGCCGCGGCGCTCGCCAAGGCGGCGGACCGCAACGTCCCGGTCGTCGTGCTGAAGGCCGGCCGCACCGAGGCGGCGGCCGCGGCCGCGCTGACCCATACCGGCGCGCTCGCCGGCAACGATACCGGCTATCAGGCCCTGTTCGACCGCCACGGCGCCATCCGGGTCGAGACGCTCGACGAACTCGCCTGCACCCTCATGCTCATGTCGACCGGCCGGCGCGCGGCTGCGGGCAAGCTGGTCTCGATCCACGATTCCGGCGGCGAACGCGAACTGATCATCGATCTCGCCGACCGCGCCGGCGTCGCCTTCGCGGAGATCGCCCCCGCCACCAAGGCGGCGATTGCGGCCCGGCTCGATCCGGGGCTGGAGGCCGCCAATCCGCTCGATGCCTGGGGCACCGGCGCCGATTTCGTGCCGCAGTTCGAGGCCTGCCTGACGGCGCTGATGGACGACCCGCAGGCCGCGCTCGGCGTCTTCTGCGCCGACATCCGCGACAACTACTATCTGAGCGAGGGCTTCGCCGCGGCCGCCATGGCGGCGGCCGCCAAGACGACGAAGCCGGTCGCCTTCGTCACCAACTATACCCAGGTCAACCATCGCGACCTGTCGCTGCGCCTCGCCGAGGCCGGCGTGCCGGTGCTCGACGGCACCCTCAACGCGCTCGCCGCCGTGCGCGGCGCGCTCGCCCACCGGGATTTCCTCGCCCGCCCGGCCGATCCCGCGCCGGTGCTCGACGGCACGCCGGCCGATCGCCGCGACCGGGTCAGCGCCCGGCTCGCCGTCAGCACGGACGAAAGCGCCGCGCTCGACATCCTCGCCCTCTACGGCATCCCGGTCGCCGAGAATGCCGTCGTCGCCTCGGAGGCCGAGGCGGTCGCGGCGGCGGCGCGGATCGGCTACCCGGTCGTGCTCAAGACCGCGGTCGAGGGTATCCTGCACAAGTCCGACGCCGGCGGCGTCAAGCTCGGCCTGAAGGACGAGGCGGCGGTCAGCGCCGCCTGGACCGATCTCGCCACGCGGCTCGGGCCCCGCGCGACGGTCGCGCGCATGATCCCGCCCGGCGTCGAGGTCAGCCTCGGGCTGGTGCGCGATCCGCAATTCGGCCCGATCGTCACGGTCGGCGCCGGCGGCGTGCTGATCGAGCTTCTCGCCGACCGGCAGGCGGCGCTGGCGCCCTTCGGCCCGGCGACGGCGCGGCGCCTGCTCGACCGGCTCGCCATCCGCCGGCTGCTCGACGGCTTTCGCGGCGGGCCGGCGGTCGACCTGGACCACCTCGCCATCCTCCTCGCCCGCTTCTCGGTGCTTGCGCTTGAGACCGACGGTCTCGTCGCCGAAATGGACGTGAACCCGCTCGTCTGCGGCGCCGGCATCGTGGCGGTCGACGGGCTCGTCATTCCCGCCTCAGGAGGTCACTGATGGACCTGTCGCTCAGCGCCGCCGAACTCGCCTGGAAGGAGAAGGCGCGCGCCTTCGCCGAGACCTGGCTGTTCCCGAACGAACTGGAGCTCGAACTGACCGGCAGCCTGCCGCGCGCCACCAAGGACCGGCTGCGCGCGGCCGTGGTCGAAAGCGGCCTCAACGGCATCAACCACACGCGCGCGGTCGGCGGCCAGGGCTGCACCCAGATGGAGCAGACCCTGATCAACGAGGAACTGGGTCGGGCGACCGGCGCGCTCTGGGCGGTCGTCTGGCATCCGGCCCTGCCGCTGCGCGACGGCTCGCCCGACCAGATCCGCGACTTCCTGACGCCGAGCTGCCTCGGCCGCCGGCGCGCCTGCGTCGCCATCACCGAGCCCGATGCCGGCTCCGATACCGGCCGCATCGTCACCCGCGCCGAGCGGCACGGCGACCGCTTCCGGCTTTACGGCGAGAAATGGTTCGTCACCACCGGCGACGAGGCCGATTACGTCATCGTGCATGCCCTGGTCGACGGCGATCCGGACAAGCCGACCCTGTTCCTAGTCGACAAGGACACGCCCGGCCTGACCATCCAGCGCGAGCCGAAATTCACCCACACCTATGTGTTCGGCCATCCGGAATTCCGCTTCGAGGGCGTCGAGGTCGGCGCGGAGCGCATCCTCGGCGGCATCGGGCAGGGGCTCGACCTGACCAAGGAATGGTTCGTCGAGGCCCGCCTGCAGATCGCCGCCAACTGCATCGGCGCGGCGACCCGGGCCTTCGAGGAGGCCAGCCGCTGGGCCAACCGGCGCGTCGCCTTCGGCAAGCCGATCCGCCAGCATCAGGCGATCGACTTCATGCTCGCCGACATGGCGGTGGAGATCATGGCCACCAAGAGCCTCGTCTACCGCGTCGCCTGGGGCATCGACCACGGCATCGACCGCAAGATCACCCACGCCCATGCCAGCGCCATCAAGCTGCAGGCCTCCGAGATGGCCGGCCGCGTCACCGACAAGGCCGTCCAGATCCTCGGCGGCCGCGGCTACATGCGCGAGAACCCGGTCGAACGCCTGAACCGCGACGTCCGCGTCGACCGCATCTGGGAGGGCACCTCCGAAATCCAGCGCCTGATCATCGGCGGCCAGATCGCCAAGCGCGGCCCGGCCATCTTCACCGGCTGGCCGGGCGACAATTCGGGGGCGTGATCGGCAAGCCTGGGACGGAGGGGCGAGCGGCTGGCCGCGGATATCGCCATGGTCAGTTGCAGGACCAATCGCCTTGCTCGTCCTGCCACGTCTGCTTTACAAGAGGTGTGTCGGGATTTTCATCTATTCGATTGGTTGAAGGTATGGAAAAGCAATCGCCGTTGGAAAAGTTCGGTCCTCAGCATCCGGGCGACAATTCGCGCGACGATCCGCTCGCCGCCCACATGGGACTGCACTAATCCTGGTGGCGTGCCTTTCGCCTTGGTGTCGGGTGGAGAAAAACGGAAGCACTCAAACCAGCGGGCCCAGATCCTTTCGAGCATTCGACGATGGGGCACCGGTGTAAAGCGAACCGACGTTCGTTCAGACCAAGTGAGGTCCGCTATGAAACGCCTTGCTGCAATCGCGATTGTCATCGGGCTTGGGACATTGGGGGCGCTTTCAATCATCGTCTACGATGGCTTGATCCCGGATCGATGGTCTCATGTCATGTCCCTGGTGCGCATGAGAGATCGCGAAAATCAACCATGCGTCATGCAGAGAGCAGAGGTTCATAAATTACTTGGAGTTCCGGATGAACCGAATCCGCCTAAAGATTATGATCTTTGGATAGACAAGAGAATTATAAGAAGATCAATGGATGTAGTATACCATATGAATATAGATCGGGAAGAGAATTCATGTGTTACTTATATTTATATGAGCGCATATTTTTGGTTTGCAAAAGGTACTCGTGGTCGAATTACTATATATACGGACATATACGAAGTTAAATAAAGATAATAATTTCAGTATTATCATTGCAATTTCCGTTGACATGCTATTTCATTCATTGAATGCGTGACGTGTAGTGTCTCCGCGCCATTCGTTGCTGGCACAATCAGTGTCACGGACACGGACTATACGGCATCTATTGGGCAAAATCCGGGAGTCTGAGAGCCTGACGCAAAAGCGTGCTGACGGAGGAGCGGGCCTGAACCGGGCGTGGCCAGCGGGATGAGCGGCTCCCGTCGCGCCGACCGAGCATCCATCGCCTGGCTGGGAAAGCGTCGGCCGTCCCACCGATCGGCCGCCTGTTGCCCTGCTGCCCATATCCCCACTTTCTGAGCCTTTTTCTTCGAAGCTGGTAAGACCTTCGAACCCACGGAGCACAACGATTTTCGGGATCGCGCCCAAGGCCCTCAAGGCTGAGCGGCGATCTCCTGGGCGAGGCGGGACAGGTAGGCGTATTCGGTCGAGGCCTCGCCGTCCCACCAGATGGCGCAGAGATGGTGGGCGGGGATCGGCGGGTCGGCCTCCAGCACGCGCAGCGACAGGTCCGGGCCGGAGAGTTCGATCATCTCGCGCGGGAGAAGCGCGGCGCCGGTGCCGGCGCTGGCGAGGCGCGCGATCACGGTCAGCGGGTTGCAGGTGTTCAGCCGCTGCGGCCTGAGGCCATGGGCGGCGAACCACAGGTGGATGGTGGTGAACAGGCCGGAGGGCGGCCCGTTGGTGAAGATCGGCAGGCCGACCAGGCTTTCCGGGGTCGCGGTCTCGCCGTCGAACTTCATGCGCTCGCCGATCACCCAGACGAGGTCGATCGGCCAGAGCGGCGCGATCGTGATGCGCTCGTGCACGCGCGGCTGCGACAGGAAGGCGATGTCGATCGCCCGGTCGAGCAGCAATTGCTCCAGCCGCGTGCTGAAGTCGACGGTCACGTCGACCTGGAGCTCCGGATGGCGTAGCGCCAGCGCGGCGAGGAGGTCGGGCAGGATGCGGGCCGCGAAACTGTCGGCGGCGCCGATCCTGAGGGGCCCCAGATCCGGCAGCGCGCCCTTGGAGCGGCGCTGGACATGCTCGGCGTGGATCAGAAGCCGCTCCACATCGGTATAGATCGCCGCACCGAGCGCGGTCCGGACCGGCCGATAGCCGGACCGGTCGAACAGGTCGCCGCCCAGGGTCCGCTCAAGTTCCTTCACGCGCAGGCTGACGGTCGGTTGCGACAGATTGAGATGCTGGGCCGCGGCGCGGAAGCCGCCGAGCCTGGCGACCCAATAGAAGGCCTCTGCCTGTCCGAACGAGTAGCGCATGGGAGCATGATAGAGATTGGCTATCATGTTTCAATGAGAACTCATTTTCACGGGGGTCCGGCCGGTGTTAGCGTTTTGGTCATGAGGCCGGGCGAGGCATGCCGAACGGATGCCACGACGCGACGGAGGGAGCCGACCATGACGGAATTCACCTTGGATCGCCGCAAGTTCCTCGCCGGCGGGGCCGCCGGCGGTCTCGCCGCCCTGCTGCCGATCGATCTGCTGCACGCCCAGCCGAACAACGGCAAGACGCTGACCGTCGTGCTGCCGAGCAATCCGATCACGGTCGATCCGATCAACCAACTTAATCATGATGCCATGGTGCTCGGACAGACCGTGTTCGAGAACCTGGTCGAGTATGACCTCGATGGCGTCCTCAAGCCGCAACTGGCCAAGGCGCTGCCGACCATCTCGGCCGACAAGAAGACCTACGTCTTCGAACTGCGCGACGACGTCACGTTCCAGAACGGCAAGAAGATGACCGCCGAGGACGTGAAATACAGCTTCGACTACCTGCTCGACGCCAACAACAAGGCGGCGCGGCGGTCGCTGTTCACGCGCATCACCAAGGTCACGGTGCTCGAACCCTACAAGGTCCAGTTCGACCTCTCCGAGCCCTACGGGCCGTGGCTCTACTTCCTGACCAAGTATATGGGCATCTTCCCGGTCGGCTCGCGGCAGGAGCACGGCGACGCCTATTTCAAGTCGAGCCCGAAGGGCGTCGGCACCGGCTTCGGCATCTTCGAGGATTGGAAGCCGAACGATTCCATCACCTTCGTCAAGAATCCCAACTACTGGCGCAAGGGCCTGCCGCATTGGGACCGGCTGGTCGTCAAGATGATCCCGGAGGATGCGACCCGCGTCGCCTATCTGCTGACCGGGCAGGTCGACGTCATTTCGGCGCCGCCGCCGCGCGAGTTCAACAAGCTCAAGACCCTGCCGGGCGTCACCGGCGCCTCGCGGCCGACGCTCGGCGGCGCGCTTCTGATGTACACCAACACCCTGAAGCCGCCGCTCGACGACGTGAACTTCCGCAAGGCGATCGCCTGCGCGATCGACCGCAAGACGATCGGCGACAAGGTCTATTACGGCCTGCTCGACCCGTCCTCGGTGCCGGCGCCGCCGCGCGGCTGGTGGTTCAACGCCGCGGCCGACAAGGAGCTCGGTTACGATCTGGAACGCGCCAAGGCCTATCTGGCCAAGTCGAAATATCCGACCGGCGCGGAGATCGACCTGTCCATCCAGGCCGAGCCCTACCTGCTCGACACCAAGGACGCGGCCATCTTCGTGCAGGCGCAGCTCGCCAAGATCGGCATCAAGGTCAATCTGAAGGTCTACGAATTCTCCGTGCTGATCCAGCAGGCGATCCGCGGCGAGCACCAGATGGCCCTGCAGGTGTTCATGTCGCCCGGCGAGCCGAGCTACATCCTGCAGGTCTGCCTGACCCCCGACCAGGTCCTCAGCAAGAGCACCGGCTACAACAATCCGGAGCTCAACGGGCTGCTCGCCAAGGCCTTCGCCGAGACCGACCAGGACAAGCTCAAGGACATCTACGGCGCCATCCAGACGATCGTCGCCCGCGACGCGCCGATCGGGGTGCTCGGCTATGTTCATGCCGCCAATCTGTGGCGGCCCACGGTCGAGAACTTCAAGGTCAACCAGGGCCTGACCATTTCGGTCGGCGAGGTGAAGGTCTGACGGGCGCGATGGTTCTCGTTCGTGCCGTCGCCGGCCGCGTCCTGGCCTCGCTCGGGACGCTCCTGATCGTCGGCCTCGCCCTCTTCGTGCTGACCCGGTCCGGCCCCAGTTCGCCGGCCCGGATCGTGCTCGGGGTCGATGCGACGGTCGAGCAGATCCGCGATTTCGAGCGGGTCAACGGTCTCGACCGGTCGCTCCTCGCCCAGTACGGCGACTGGCTCGCCCAGGTGGCGCGCGGCGAGTTCGGCCGGTCCTTCGTGACCGGTCGCGACGTCGCCGCCGAGATCGTCAACGCGCTGCCGGTGACGCTGTCGATCGTGCTGACCGCCTTCGCGATCGCGGTCGTGTTCGGGGGCGCGCTCGGCACCGCGGCAGCGTTGCGGCCGGGCGGGGTGGTCGACCGGCTGAGCCGGTTCGGCACCGTGATCGGCTTGTCGATCCCGGCCTTCTGGCTCTCGATCCTGATGATCCGGGTCTTCGCCGTGGATTTGCGCTGGCTGCCGCCGGGCGGCTACGCGCCGCTCTCGGCCGGGCTCGTCACCCATCTGCAGTTCGTCGCCATGCCGGCCCTGTCGCTCGCGGTCTACTACGTCGCGGTGCTCGCCCGCATGACCCAGGCGAGCCTGCAGGAGACGCTGCGCAGCGACCATGTCCGCACCGCCCGGGCCATGGGCCTGCCGCGCCGCAAGGTCGTCGTCTACGCGCTCGTCAACGCGCTGCCGCCGGTCGTCAATCTCGCCGCCCTGTCGTTCGGCTACATGTTCGGCTGGGCGCTGATCATCGAACAGGTCTTCAACGTGCCCGGTCTCTCCCGCGCCCTCCTCAATGCCATCTCGCAGCGCGACTTCCTGCTGCTGCAGGGCATCGTGTTCCTGTTCACCGCCGTCTTCATCCTCGCCAACCTGAGCGCCGACCTCGTCAACCGTCTGCTCGATCCCCGCCAGAGGACCGCCGCATGACGAAGCTCCGTCAGGCCCTCGCGATCGTCGACTGGTCCGGCTGGCTCGGCGCCGCCATCGTCGTCGCCATGGTCGGCGCCGCCGTCCTGGCGCCCTGGATCGCGCCCTTCGACCCGGTCGCGGTCAATATCGAGGATCGCCTGACCGCCCCGGACGCGGTCCACTGGCTCGGCACCGACCAGGCCGGCCGGGATGTCTTCAGCCGCATCCTGTTCGGCGCGCGCGCCTCGCTCGCGGTCGGCATCGGGGCGGTGCTGATCGGCGGCCTGATCGGGGTCTCGGCCGGCATCTTCGCCGCCTACAAGGGCGGCCTCGCCGAACTCGCCGTGATGCGGGTCGTCGATGCCGTGGCGTCGATCCCGCTCCTCGTTTGGGCGATCGCGATCGTCGGCGTGCTCGGCGTCGGGCCGGTCCAGGTCGGCCCGCTCTCGCTGCCCAACGAGGTCAAGATCGTCGTGCTGGTCGGCTGCCTGTTCTCGCCGGTCTTCGCCCGCGTCACCCATGCGGTCGCCAGGCGCGTGGTGTCGGCCGATTTCGTCAAGGCGCGCTGGCTGCAGGGCGCCGGCCACTGGGCGATCGTCACCGGCGACGTGCTGCCGAACTGCCTGTCGCCGATCATCGTGCAGGCGACGCTGCTGGTCGCGATCGGCATCGTCGTCGAAGCCTCGGTCAGCTTCGTCGGGCTCGGCGTGCAGCCGCCGGCGGCGAGCTGGGGCACCATGCTGTCGGATGCGCGCAACGCGATCTATTCGGGCGAATGGTGGCTGCCGGTGTTCCCGGGCCTGGCCATCTCGATCACGGTGGTCGGCTTCAATCTCCTCGGCGATGCGGTGCGCGATCTGTTCGATCCGCGCAGCGAGGCAAGGACCCTGGTGGCATGACCGCGCCCCTCATCGACATCCAGGATCTGCGGGTCGGCTTTCGGGCCGGCGGGCGGCGCATGGTCGAGGCCGTGCGCGGCATCAGCCTCGCGGTTCGGCCCGGCGAGGCGGTCGGCATCGTCGGCGAGAGCGGCTCGGGCAAGAGCCTCGGCATGCTGGCGGTGATGCGCCTCCTGGCCGGCGGCGCCCGCATCACCGGCGGCCGCATCCTGTTCGACGGCGAGGATCTCGCCGCCGCGCCGGAACGCCGGATGGCGGCGCTGCGCGGTCGCGACATCGCCATGGTGTTCCAGGACCCGCAGAGTTCGCTCAATCCGGCGCTCAGCATCGGCCGCCAGATCGTCGACGTGGTCGTCGCCCACCAGGCCGTGTCGCGCGGCCGGGCGGCCGAGATCGCCGTCGATGCGCTCGAACGCGTCGGCATCCGCGACGCCTCCGCCCGGCTCGGCGCCTATCCGCACGAATTCTCCGGCGGCATGCGCCAGCGCGTGCTGATCGCCATGGCGATCGCCTGCCGGCCGCGCCTTTTGATCGCCGACGAGCCGACCACCGCGCTCGACGTGACCGTGCAGGCCCAGATCGTCGACCTGATCGCCGAGCTCCGGCGCGATCTCGGCCTCGCGGTCCTGTTCATCTCGCACAATCTCCAACTGGTCGCCGAGATCGTCGACCGGGTCGTGGTCCTCTATGGCGGCAAGCTGGTCGAGGATGCCGATGTCTTCGCGATCGAAGACAGCCCGCGCCATCCCTACACCCGGCTCCTCAAGGCCTGCGTGCCGAGCCTGACGGCCCCGCCCGGGCCGCTCTTCGCCATCGACGGCGCGCCGCCGCGGCTCGGCGCCATGCCGCCCGGCTGCCCCTTCGCCCCGCGCTGCCCGCGCGCCTTGCCCCGTTGCGCCGCCGAGATGCCACCGCTGACGGTGGAGGACGGGCGCCGTCTCGCCTGCTGGAACCCGCAATGAGCGCGCCGATCCTCAGCCTTTCCGGCGTGACCAAGAGCTATCCGCGCGGCGGCATGCTCGGCTCCGTGTTCGGCGCGCGCGCGCCGGTTCTGGCGCTCGACGACGTGTCGCTGGACGTGATGGCCGGCGACGTGGTCGGCATCGTCGGCGAAAGCGGCTCGGGCAAGTCGACGCTGGCGCAACTCGCCGTCGGGCTGACCCGGCCGACCGCCGGCACGATCCGGCTCGGCGGGGAGGATCTCGGTCTCCTGATGCGCGACCATGCCGGCCCCTGGCGGCGTCGCATCCAGATGGCGTTCCAGGATTCCTCCAGCGCCCTCAATCCGCGCAAGTCGATCGGCCGCTGCCTGGAGGAGACGCTCGTGCTCGCCGGCGTCGACAAGGCGGCGCGGCCGGCCGAGGCGGCGGCGCTGCTCGGCCGCGTCGGTCTCGGTGCCGAGATGCTGCCGCGCCTGCCGCACGAACTTTCCGGCGGCCAGCGCCAGCGCGTCGGCCTCGCCCGCGCCCTGGCCATGAAGCCGGACGTGCTGATCGCCGACGAGCCGGTCTCCGCGCTCGACGTGTCGCTGCAGGCCCAGGTGATCAACCTGCTCGGCCGGCTGACCGGCGAACTCGGCCTGACGCTGCTCTTCATCAGCCACGACCTCGCCCTCGTCCGCGCCCTCTGCCGCCGCGTGATCGTCATGCGCAAGGGCCGGATCGTCGAGGAGGGGCCGTGCCTGCAGGTGCTGGAATCCCCCCGTGACGACTATACGCGGCTGCTCCTGTCCGCGGTGCCGAAGGGCATCGAGGGACGGCGCCGGCCGCCGGCCCGAACCTCGAACCCCGAGTTCCCCCGCCCATGAGCCAGTCTCCTCCCGACGATCACCGCTATCGGATCGGCATCGATATCGGCGGCACCTTCACGGATGTGGTGGTCGCCCGCGACGACGGCCTGATCGAGACCCGCAAGGTCCCGTCCACGCCCGACGACTACAGCCGCGGCATCGCCGAGGCGCTGGCGCGGCTGATCGACGATCTCGCCACCACGCCCGACCGGATCGCCGGCATCGTCCATGCGACCACGGTCGCCACCAACGCCATCCTGGAATTCAAGGGCGCGCGGACGGGGCTTCTGACCACGGCCGGATTCCGCGACGTGCTGGAAATGCGCCGCCTGCGCATTCCGGTGCTCTACGACCTGCAATACGACAAGCCGAAGCCGCTCGTGCCCCGCCATCTGCGGCTCGAAGTGCCGGAACGCATGGCGGCGGACGGCAGCGTCCGCGTGGCCCTCGACCGCGCCGCGGTGGCGGCGGCCGGCGAGCGGTTCCGCGCCGAAGGCGTCGAGGCGGTCGCGGTCAGCTTCCTGCACGCCCACACCAACCCGGCCCACGAGATCGAGGCGGAGGCGATCCTGCGCGAGGTGCTCGGCGCCGGGGTCTATCTCTGCCGCGGCTCCGAGATCCTCCCCGAAATCCGCGAATACGAACGCACCAGCACCGTGGTGGTGAATGCCTATATCGGGCCGGTCGTGCACAACTACGCCGCCGCGCTGACGGCACGGCTGGCCTCGATCGGCATCCATTGCCCGATCGAGATGATGCATTCCGGCGGCGGCATCATGCGGCTGGAATCGGCGGTCCGGCGGGCGGCCTCGCTGGTCGAGTCCGGGCCGGCGGCCGGCGTCGTCGCCTGCGCACGGCTCGGCACGCGCAATGCGGAAAGCCTGATCAGCTTCGACATGGGCGGCACCACCGCCAAGGCGGCCCTGATCGAGGACGGCGAGCCGGCGCGCACGACCGAATACGAGGTCGGTGCCGGCATCAACCTCTCGTCCAAGCTGGTCAAGGGCGGCGGCTATCCGATCAAGATGCCGTTCATCGACGTGTCGGAGATCGGCGCCGGCGGCGGCAGCCTGGTCAGGCTCGACCGGATGAACCAGGTGACCGTCGGCCCGCAGAGCGCGGGCGCCTATCCCGGACCGGTCTGCTACGGGCTCGGCGGCCGCGAGGCGACGCTGACCGATGCCTTCGTCACGCTCGGCTACATCAACGACGTGGCGCTGGCCGGCGGCAGTTTCCCGATCCACGCAGAGGCCGGCCGCGCCGCGCTCGCCGACCAGATCGCCCGGCCGCTCGGCCTCGATCTCGTCCGCACCGCGCGCGGCGTCCTGACCCTGGCGGTGACCACCATGACGCGGGCCGTCAAGGCGGTCTCGACCTATCGCGGCCGCGATCCGCGCCAGGCGACGCTGGTCGCCTTCGGCGGCAACGGGCCGGTGGTCGCCACCGAGGTGGCGCGCGCGCTCGGCATCCGCCGGGTGATCGTGCCGCGCGGGGCCGGCGTGTTCAGCGCGCTTGGCCTGCTGCGCTCCGATGTCGAGCAGGAATTCGTCCGCCCGTCGGGGCGCCGGCCGGGCGAGATGGATGCCGCCGGGCTTGCCGATCTCTTCGCGACGCTCGCCGCCGATGCCGAGCGGCAACTCCGTGCGGAGGGCTACGATCTCGCCGGGGCCGTCATCCGCCGCTTCGCCGATCTGCGCTATGTCGGGCAGGCCTACGAGCTGACCGTGCCGGCCGAGAGCCTCGACCTCGCCGACCTCGCCGAACTGTTCCACCAGGAGCATGAGCGGACCTACGGCCACCGATCGATGAAGGACCAGGTCCATCTGGTCAATGCGCGCCTGATGGTCCGGCTGCCGCTACGCGCCGCTCCCGGCTGGTTCGCCGCCCCCGGCGCGGTCGCGCGGGCCGACCGGCGCATCGCCTTCGCCGACCCCGGCGGCGGGGCAGGGGCGTCGGATCCGGCAACCGTTGCGGTGATCGGCCGCTCCGATCTCGACGAGGCGCCGCGCGCCGGCCCCTTCGTCGTCGAGGACTATGACTGCACCTGCGTCGTGGCGCCCGGCCAGTCCGCCCGGCTCGATGCCGTCGGCAATATCGAGATCGCCCTGGAGGCCGCATGAGTGCCGCATCGATCGACCCGATCACCCTGGAGGTGATCCGCAACGCGCTCGCCTCGACCGCCGACGAAATGGCGCTGATCGTGATGCGCAGCGCCTATTCGCCCGTCGTGCGCGACATCATGGACTACTCGACGGCGCTGTGCGACGCGCAAGGCCGCGTCATCGCGCAAGGGTTGACCCTGCCGATCCAGCTCTGCTCCTTCCCGCGCATCATGCGTTACGTGCAGGAGCGCTTCGGCGCGGACCTCAATCCAGGCGACATCCTGATCGCCAACGATCCCTACGGCTCCGGCGGCCAGCATCTGCCCGACATCTACATCCTGAAGCCGATCTTCGTCGACGCAGCGCTCGCCGGCTTCGCCGCGACCGTCGCCCACCACACCGATATCGGCGGCATCGTGCCGGGCTCGGTGGCGATCTACTCGACCGAGATCCAGCAGGAAGGCCTGCGCCTGCCCCTGGTGAAGCTCTACGAGAAGGGGCAGCCGGTCGATGCGGTGATGCGCATCATCGAGGCGAATACCCGCTCGCCCGTGGAGGTGCTCGGCGACATCCGCGCCCAGATCGCCGCCTGCCACGTCGCCGAGGAGGGGCTGACGGCGCTCGTCCGCCGCTACGGCGCCGGCCTGCTCGCCGGCTATATCGAGGCGCTGCACGACCATGCCGAAGCGCTGATGCGCGAGACCATCCGGGCGCTGCCGGATGGGGTCTATCGCGCGGTCGACTATATCGACGGCTTCGGCGAGACGCCGGTGCCGCTGCCGATCGCCGTCACCGTGACGGTGGCGGGCGACCGTCTCGACATCGACTTCACCGGCACCGCCGACCAGGTCGCCGCGGCGATCAACTGCCCGATCTCGCTGCCGGAATCGGCGAGCTTCTGCGCGGTGCGCTGCCTGTCGCGCCAGGACATTCCGAACTGCGAAGGCTATCTGCGCCCGATCACGGTCAGCGCGCCGGAGGGCTGCCTGGTCAATCCGCGCTATCCGGCCGCCTGCGGGGCGCGCGGCGTGGTCGGCTACCGGGTCTTCGATGCGATCATGCAGGCGCTGGCGCAGGTGGTGCCCGAGCGGGCGATCGGCGGATCGGAAGGCGGTCCCTATCTGCTCGCCGCCGGCGGCGTCCATCACGGCCGGCCCTATGTGCTGAACGAGATGGTGGTCGGCACCTGGGGGGCGCGCGCCGGCAAGGACGGCATCGAGGGCATCTCGAACCCGGCGGCGAACATTTCCAATCAGCCGGTCGAGATGATCGAGACCGACATGCCGGTCGAGGTGCTCGCCTACGGGTTGGTTGCGGATTCCGGCGGACCGGGCGAGTTCCGCGGCGGCCTCGCCTTCGTGCGCGAGTTCCGATTCCTGGCCGATACCCGCTTCACGCTGCGCGGCGACCGGCGCGACCATCCGCCCTACGGTCTGGAAGGCGGCGCGCCCGGGGCACCGTCGGCCCATATCCTGGTCCGGCCCGACGGTGCCGCACGCAGCCTGCCGACCATGCCGATGGAGAGCTTCCCGGCGCGCGCCGGCGATGTCTTCCGCCTGGTCGGGGCCGGCGGCGGCGGCTATGGCGATCCCCTGAACCGGGCGCCCGAGCGCGTCGCCGACGATCTGCGCGAGGGCAAGGTCTCGCGCGCCGGGGCCGAACGGGACTACGGTGTCGTCTTCTGCGCCGACGGCGTGACGGTCGATCCGGCTGCCACGTCGGCCCGGCGCGACCAACTCGCCAGGAGCCGCGCGTGACCCCATCGGCATCCGAAACCATGATCGGCGCGGCCGCGCTCAACCGCGACCTCGTCGATGTCGCCGGCGGCCGGGCCCGGCTGGAGACGCCGGCGGCCGTGCTCGATCTCGACCTGTTCGAGGCCAACATGGCGCGCATGAGCGCGGCCTGCGCGGCGGCGGGCGTGGCGCTCCGGCCGCATGCGAAGTCGCACAAATGCGCCGAAATCGCCCGGCGCCAGATCGCCGCCGGCGCGCTCGGCGTGTGCTGCGCCAAGCCCGGCGAACTGCTCGCCCTGCATGCCGCCGGCATCGACGACCTGTTCCTGTCCGCTCCGGTGGCCAGTGCCCGCAAGATCGACGCGCTCGCCCGCGCGGCGGCGGCGGGCGCCCGGATCGACCTCGTCGTGGAGCGGCCGGACCTCGCCCGCGCCTATGCGGCCGCCGCCCGCCGGCACGGCACCCGCTTCGGCGCGCTGGTCGATCTCGATACCGGTCTGAAACGCAGCGGCGTCGCCGATCCGGCGGCGGCGGTAGCGATCGCGACTGCGATCGCCGCGGAGGACACGCTCGTCTATCGCGGCGTGCAGGCCTATCACGGCCGGATGCAGCATATCGACGGCTTCGCCGAACGGCGCGCGGTCGGCGCGGACGTGAACGGCGTGCTGGCGGGGCTGATCGGGGCGCTGACCGCGGCCGGCTTCGCGCCGAACATCGTCAGCGGCGGCGGAACGGGAAGTTTCGCCATCGACGGCGCGGCCGGCATCCTGACCGAGATCCAGGCCGGGTCCTATGTCTTCATGGACGAGGGCTATGCCTCGGTCGACAGCACCGGCGCGGGCCACGCGGATTTCGGGCCGGCCCTGCGCGTCGCCGTGACGGTGATCGGCCATTCCTCGGCCGGCTTCGCCATCACGGACGGCGGCAGCAAGAGTTTCGCGCTCGACGGCCCGGCGCCGCGCGTCTTCCTCGCTGGCCGCGAGATCGGACGGATCGAATGGTGCGGCGACGAATTCGGCCGCATCCTGCCGGCCGACGGCGGCGCACCGCTTGCCGTGGGCACGGTGGTCGAATGCACCGTTCCGCATTGCGACCCGACCATCAACCTGCACGACTGGCTGCATGTCTGCCGGGGTGATCGCCTGGTCGCGCAATGGCCGGTCGAGGCGCGCGGGCGCGCGGACTGAGCGCGGCGCGCGTCGTCCGCCGAACCCGTCAGGCCAGGACCGGCAGGGCGCGCAGGCGCAGCACGGCGAAATCGACGAAGGCGCGCACCTTGGCGGCGACGAGCCGCGCCTCCGGATAGATCAGGTGGACCGGGAGGGGCGGCGGCTCGAAGCCCTCCAGCAGCAGGGTCAGGCGGCCTTCCCGAAGGGCGTCGGCGATCTGATAGGAAAGCACGGCGGTCACGCCATGGCCGTCGATGGCCGACTCGATGGCGGCTTCCGCACCGTTCACCGTCAGCCGGGGCTGGACCGGAACCGTGATCGGGCCGGCCGGCGTCGCGAAGCTCCAGCCCCGGCCGTCGTGGATCTGGCCGAAATGGATCACTGGGAGCGCGGCCAGATCCTCGGGATGGCGGATCGGCGGATGCGCGGCCAGAAAGGCCGGGCTGGCGCAGAGCACGCGGCGGATATGCCCGATGCGCGTGGCGATCAGGCTCGAATCCGGCAATTGGCCGATCCGGATCGCGGCGTCGATGCCCTCGTCGATCAGGTTGACGACCCGGTCGAGCAGCAGCAACCGACCCTGCACGGTCGGGTGCAGGTCCAGGAAGGCGTCCAGGACCGGCCGCACGTGGCGCCGACCGAACACCAGCGGGCCGGTCACGGTCAGCACGCCGCGCGGAACCGACCGCTCGCCGGCGGCCAGAGCCGTGGCTTCGTCGAAATCGGCCAGGATCCGCCGGCAGCTGTCGAGGAAACGTTCGCCGGCCTCGGTCGGGCCCGAACTGCGCGTGGTCCGCCGCAGCAGACGGGCGCCGACCTCCTCCTCCAGAAAGGCGATGGCGCGGGTCACCGCTGCCGGAGATCGGCCGAGGCGGCGCGCCGCGGCGGCCAATCCGCCGTCGTCGACGGTTCGCACAAAGGCCCGCATGGCGTCGATCCGGTCCATCGGTCTCTCCATTGTTGCGTCATTCGAACCAATCTCTTCCACATTATGCGCATTCTGCGCAATGCTCGGACAACCTATCTCTGGGCCACGGGCGTCCCGCCGGACCCCGATATCCCTGGAGACCTGCCATGAACGCCATCACCGCTCTCGATCCCCAGTCCGCCGACGGCAAGGCCGCCGATCTGCTGGGCGCCGTCGCCAAGAGCCTCGGTTCGGTGCCGAACCTGTTCCGGGTCGCCGCACAGTCGCCCGCATCGCTCGAAGGCCTGCTCGCGCTGTCGTCGGCCCTGCGCACCGGCCGGCTGTCCGGCCGCACCCGCGAGGCGCTTGCCCTGACGGTCGCGGAATTGAACGGCTGCGACTACTGCCTGTCCGCACACACGCTGCTCGGCAAGGGCGCCGGCCTGTCCGATGCGGACATCGAGGCCGCCCGCCAGGGCCGGTCCCCGGATGCCGAACGGCAGGCCGCGCTCGATCTCGCCGCCGCGGTGGTGCGGATGCGCGGCCGCGTCGCCGAAGCCGACCTGGCGCGTGCCCGGCAGGCCGGGCTCGATGACGGCCAGATCGTCGAGATCGTCGCCCAGGTCGCGCTCAATACCTTCACCAACTATCTGAACCTGGTCGCCCGCACCGAGATCGACTTCCCGGTCGTGAAGACGCTGCCCCGGCAGGCGGCCTGATCCCCCGGGTCCGCCGCCGGTACCGGCTGGGCCGGTCCGGCGGCGGCTCGCAACAACGGAGGAAAGTCCATGATCCCGTCGACCTGCGATGTGGCCTTCACCCTCTCGGTCAAGGCCGAACAGGCGCGCCGCGGCTCGCGCCGGCACTATGCGGACTATGAGGCGCGCGGCGGTTTCGAGGCCGATCTGTCGAACTTTCCGCGCGCCTTCCTGGAGCGGATCGACACCGCCTTCCTCGGCACCGTCAATGCCGACGGCCAGCCCTATATCCAGCATCGCGGCGGGCCGCGCGGCTTCATCCGCATTCTCGACGACGCGACGCTCGCCTTCGCCGAACGGCGCGGCAATCGGCAATATGTCTCGACCGGCAATCTCGCCGACAATCCGAAAGCCTTCCTGTTCCTGATCGACTACGAGACGCGCTCGCGCATCAAGATCTGGGGGCGGGCCCGCTTCTCCGCCGACATCGCGGCCCATGCGCCGGCGCTCGGGATCGATCCGGACGACATGGATGTCGAGCGCGTCCTGATCTTCGAGGTGGTCGCGTGGGAGGCGAATTGCCCGAAGCATATTCCCCGCAAGGTGGATGCGGGGGCGGTGATGACCGCCGTCGAGGCGCTGCGGGCGCGGATCGGCACGCTGGAGGCGGAGAACCGGCGCCTGGCCAGCCTGCTGGCGCTGCAATCATGATCCGGGCGCCTGGCGGTCTGCGCGCTCAACTGTCGGCCTTCGCTTGGGCGGTCGGGTCCGCGTCCTCGGACCCGTCGCGGGTCGGGCCGAGATAGCGGCCGAAGATCCAGCCTTGGCGGGTGCTGCCGGCCTCCTGCACAAAAGCCCAGGCACCGCGCCGGCGCAGCACCAGCACCGCCGCCCCGCGGTCGAAGCGCAGCAGAACCTGACCGCGCAGGCTCGGCGCGGCGCGCAGCGCGACCCGGTCGGCGGTCACGGCGTGGGCGCCTTGACGGCCGCCGCCGCCGCCCTCGTCCTCGGCCGCCGCGGAGCCGCGCTCGGACGACGCTGCGACGACCGGCCGGTGGGTCCGGCGCCAGGGACCCGGGACATAGTCCGGGTCCACTTCGACGGCGCTCCAGTCGAAGCCGGACAGATCGGTTTCCGCAACGCGCAGGACCGGCGGCTCGGCCGTCTGCAGGGCGGATGTCAGTCCGGCGACCAGTCCGATCGCGCACAACGCGCGCAACCATCCCCAATCCATGACGACCGCCTCCTCGCAACGCCGGCCCGGACGCCTGAGCCGACCGGCCGTCGAGCCTCCGGTCCGCCCCTCCAGGCGGACGCCGATTCTGTGGTCGGCATGGTGGCATGGCGACCGTCAGGAATCAGTCATGAACTTCCCGACGGGCGGCCGCGGGGCGCATCGCGGCTTCCCGAACGCCCCCCGTGCGAAAGTCGCCGGAAAGCGAAAATACGGGATTTCCCTCGCGTGAGACTGGCGCTAGCATGCCGGCAAGATGCAGCGATACTCAATATATTCACTGGTACGCAACGCGCTGACCCACCATGAAGGGTGGCAGCGCGCCTGGCGCAGCCCGCCGCTGAAACGGCGCTACCAGGTCGTCATCGTCGGCGCCGGCGGCCACGGGCTGTCGACCGCCTATCATCTGGCCAAGGAACACGGGCTGACCGATGTCGCGGTGCTGGAGAAGGGCTGGCTCGGCGGCGGCAATACGGCGCGCAACACCCATACGATCCGCTCGAACTACATCCGCGACGTCAGCATCCGCTTCCACGATGTCTCGGTGAAGCTCTACGAGCAGATGTCGCGCGAGCTGAACTTCAATATTTTATTCAGCCAGCGCAGCATGATCGATCTGATCCAGAGCTTCGGCAAGCTGCGCGACCTGCGCCGCCGCTCGCTCGCCATGGCGCTGCACGGGCCGCAATATCAGCTGATCTCGGTCGACGAGCTGCAGCGGCGGATTCCCGCCATGGGATCGCTCGACCAGGTGCGCCTGCCGCCGCTCGCCGGCATGGTGCATCCGGAAGCCGCCATGGCCCGGCATGACGCGGTCGCCTGGTCCTATGCGCGCGCCGCCGATGCGCGCGGCGTCGAGATCCACCAGCATACCGAGGTGACCGGCTTCGTCCGCGGCCCCGACGGCGCCGTGACCGGCGTCGAGACCAATCGCGGCACGGTCAGCGCCGATATCGTCGCGCTGGCCACCGCCGGCAGCACCAGCGACGTGGCGCGGCGCGCCGGGCTCTCGTTGCCGCTGGTCACCCGCAACCTGCAGGCCTTCGTGTCCGAGCCGGTCAAGCCGCTGATCGACGTGATCGTCAACTGCCCGGATGTCGGGCTCTACCTGATGCAGTCCGACAAGGGCGAGATCGTCATCGGCGGCGGCACCGATCCCTATCCGTCCTATCGGCAGGGCAGCCATTTCGCGACCTTCGAGGACACGGTGGCCTCGCTGGTCGAGCTGTTCCCGCGTTTCAAGGCCTTGAAGATGCTGCGTCAATGGGGCGGGGCGATCGAGTTCGCCTATGACGCCAGCCCGATCATCTCGAAGACCGACCTGCCCGGGCTCCTGGTCAGCACCGGCTGGTATGGCGGCTTCAAGTCGATCCCGGTCGGCGGCCTGACCTTCGCGCATTTGATCGCCACCGGCACCCCCCATCCGCTGGCCGAAGCCTTCGGGCTCGACCGCTTCACCGGCCTGAAGTTCCTGCTCGAGGCGGGAACGGTGGCACAACGCTGATCCGGAGGCCGGCCGATGCTGCTCATCCCCTGTCCCTGGTGCGGCCCGCGGCCCGAGGGCGAATTCGTCAATCTCGGCGAGGCCGTGCCGCCGCGCCCGGCCGATCCCGCGGCGCTCGCCGACGACGTTTGGGTCGAGACGCTGATCATGCGCGCCAATGTCCGCGGACCGCATGTCGAGCGCTGGTGGCACCAGCGCAGCTGCGGGCGCATCTTCGCGATCGAGCGCGACACGCTGACCCACGCCATCCGCCCGCTCGATCCGGAGGCCCGCCCGTGACGGCGACGCGCCTTCCCGCCGGCGGGCTGATCGACCGGTCGCGCCCGATCGCCTTCCGCTTCGACGGCCTGGCGCTCACAGGCTTCGCGGGCGATACGCTGGCCGCCGCGCTTCTTGCCAACGATGTCGCCGTGGTCGGCCGGAGCTTCAAGCTGCACCGGCCGCGCGGCGTCTTCGGCGCCGGCATCGACGATCCCAACACCACCGTCACCCGGCTTGCCCCGCGGCCCGCGACCAATCTGCGCGCGACCACCACGCCGATCGAGGCGGGGGCGGAGTATCGCAGCGTCGGCACCTGGCCGAACGCGCGCCACGATCTCGGCGCGGTTGCCGGCGCCTTCGGCCGCCTGCTGCCGGCCGGCTTCTACTACAAGACCTTCATGGCGCCGAACTGGCACCTGTTCGAGCCCTTCATCCGGGCTGCGGCCGGGCTCGGCCGGGTGCCGGAGGCAGCCTGGCAGCCGGTCTCGGAAAGCCGCTTCGGCGATTGCGACCTGCTCGTGGTCGGCGCCGGTCCGGCCGGCCTCGCGGCGGCGCTCGCCGGTGCCCGCGCCGGGCTCCGCACCATCCTGGCTGATGACGGCGAGCGGCCGGGCGGCCGGCTCCTCGACGAGGGACCGGCGGCGCGCGCCTGGATCGACGCGACCGTCGCCGAACTCGACGGCCTGCACACGCTGCGCCGCATGCCGCGATCGACCGTCTGGGGCCATCACGAGCAGGGCTTCGTCTCGCTCCTGGAGCGCGCGCCGCCCGACGCACCCGATCTCGACTTCCGCCACTGGAAGCTCCGCGCCGGTGCGATCGTGGTCGCCGCCGGGGCCTTCGAACGGTCGATCGCCTTCGCCGACAACGATCGCCCGGGCGTGATGCTGGCCTCGGCCGCCGGCCACTATCTTGACCGATACGGAGTGCGGCCGGGCGCCGACGTGCTGGCCTTCGCCACCAACGATTCCGGCTACGGCCCGGCTTTCGCGCTGGCTGCGGCGGGGGCCGCGGTGCGCATCGCCGATGCGCGCGATACGGTCGATCCGGCGCTCGCCCGCGCGGCCGCCGCGGCCGGGATCGACCTCAGACCCGGCACCGTCGTCGAGCGCGCGCTCGGACGGTCGCGCGTCGCCGGCGCCGTCCTGACAGGGCCGGGCGGTCGGACCGAACGGGTGGCGTGCGACCTGATCGCCGTCGCCGGCGGCTGGAATCCGGCCTTCCATCTCGCCTCGCACTCCCGGCGCGTGCGATCGGTCTGGAACGAGGCGCTGGCGACCTTCACGGCCGGGGACTGTCCGCCCGATCTCGTCGTCGTCGGCGCGGCGCGCGGCAGCTTCGCGACCGAGGACTGCGTGCGCGAAGGCTGGCAGGCGGCGGCCGCCATCGCCGCCGGTCTCGGCCGGACGGGTGGACCCGTCGCCCCGCCGGAGGGTCCGGAGGCACCGGTCACCCGCGCGGTCGCGCCGCTGTTCCTGGTGCCGCCGGCGAAGCCGGGCGCGAAGCTGTTCGTCGATCTCGCCAACGACGTGACCACGGCGGATCTCGGCCTGGCGCTGCGCGAGGGCTACCGGTCGATCGAACTGGTCAAGCGCTACACCACCGCCGGCATGGGCATCGACCAGGGCAAGACCGGCAATGTCTCGGTCATCGCCGTGGTCGGCGCCCTGACCGGGGCGGCGCCCGGCGATGTCGGCACCACCACCTTCCGGCCGCCCTATGCGCCGGTCGAATTCGGCGCCATCGCGGGCGCGCGCGCCGAGGCGCGGCTCTATCCCTGGCGCCAGACGCCGCTTGCCGACTGGCATCTGGCCGCCGGCGGGGTGATCTACGAGGCCGGTCTGCGCTGGCAGCGGCCGGGCTACTATCCGCGCGCCGGGGAGGACTACCGCACCGCCGCCGCGCGCGAGGCGCGGGCCGTGCGCGAGGCGGTCGGCGTCTATGACGGCACGCCGCTCGGACGGTTCCGCCTGAAGGGCCCGGACGTGCCGGCCCTGCTCGATCTCGTCTATGTCAACGATTTCGCCAGCCTCGCGCCCGGCCGCGGCCGCTACGGCATCATGCTCACCGACGACGGGCTGATCCTCGACGACGGCGTCACCTTCCGGCTCGACGAGACGCATTGGCTGCTGCACTCCTCGACCGGCGCGGCCGACCGGGTGCATCTGCATCTCGAACAGATCCTGCAGGTCCACCGGCCGGACTGGCGCGTGTCGCTGATCCCGGTCACCTCGCAATGGGCCAATGCCACGCTGTGCGGCCCCCGCGCCCGCGACGTGCTGGCCGCTCTCAATCCGGATTTCGACATCGCGCCCGCGGCCCTGCCGTTCATGGCGACCGTGGAGGGCCATGTCGGCGGACTGCCGGTCCGGGTCTGCCGGGTCAGTTGGACCGGCGAACTGAGTTTCGAGCTGAACACGCCGGCTCGCCACGCGGTCGAACTGTGGCAGCGGATCATGGCCGCCGGGGCGCCCTTCGGCATCACGCCGGTCGGCTCGGAGGCGAACCACATCCTGCGCGTCGAGGCCGGCTACATCTCGACCGGCCACGAGGTCGACGGCACCGCCGACGTGATCGATCTCGGCCTCGGCGGCATGGTCTCGAGGCGCAAGGCGGACTTCATCGGCAAGCGCTCGATGGAATTGCGGCGCCGGCTCGATCCGGAGCGCTTCGAACTGGTCGGGCTGCTGCCGGCCGATCCGAACCGGCTGGTGCCGGAGGGCGCACCGCTGACGCCCGGCGGGGCGGCGACCGACCAGGAGGGCTTCGTCTCGGCCTGCGTCGCCAGCGTCGCGCTCGGCCGCGTCGTCGGGCTCGGTCTCCTGAAGCGCGGGCGGGCGCGGCTCGGCGAGACGGTCCATGCCCGCGTCCGCGACGAGATCGTGCCGCTGACGGTCGTGCCGCCCGTGTTCCACGATGCCGATCGGACGAGGGTCAAGTCATGAACGGCCTGCGCTATCCGGTCACGATCGAACGCCTGCCGCCGATGACGGTCTTCGAGGCGCGCGGCCCGGAAGCCGAACTGGCCGACGCGGTCGCGGCGGCCGGCCTGCCCTGGCCGGCGGCATTCAACGACTATGCGCTCGGTGCGGACGAGGCCGATCTCGTCCGGCTCGGCCCGACCCGGCTCCTGATCCTCGTCTCGTCGGCTGCGGCGCCGGCCATCGCGGCGCGCGTCGCCGCCGCCTTCGATCGCCAGCCGACCGCGGATGCGGTCGACGTCTCCGACATGCTGACCGGCTTCGTGGTGTCCGGATCGGGCGCCGAGGACGTGTTGCGCCAGGGCGCGCCGCTCGATCTCGACGCGACCCGGTTCCCGGCGGGTCGGATGACCGGCACCGAACTCTGGGGCGTGACCGTCATCCTCGGCCGCATGCCGCTGCCGGCCGGCGGCTTCCGCATCCTGGTCGACATCGCCTACGCGGCCTTTGTCGAGGAATGGCTCGCCGTCGCCTCCGGCGCGCCGTCGGTCCACCGGCCCGGCACGATGGTGCGACCGCCGGCCCGCATCCGGCCCACTCCCTGAGGGTCCATAACCCCTGAGGGTTCTAGCCCCTAAGCGGGTCCAGTCCCCGAACGCCCAAGGAACCCCGCATGCGCGCGATCGACATGCATTCCCACTATTACGGCGGCCTGGTCGACGACCTCCTGAAGCGCGACCGCCGGCCGTTCGTGTCGCGCAACGCGGCCGGCCGGCTGGTGCTCAACGCGATGACGGCCTCGACCGAGATGTCGGACGGCTATACCGACATCCCGGCGCGCCTCGCCTGGATGGATCGGAACCGCATCGCCACGCAGCTGATGACCTTTCCGGGCGCGCTCGGCGTCGATGTCATGCCGGCGGCCGAGATTGCGCCGGCGATCCTGTCCTACAACGACCATCTGGCCGGGCTCTGCGCCGGCTCCGGCGGCCGCTTCGCCGGCCTCGCCGGCCTGCCGCTCGACGACATGTCGCAGGCCGCCGCCGAAATGCGCCGCATCCGGCACGACCTCCGCCTGCCCGGGGTGATCCTGCCAGGGAACTATTTCCTGTCGATCGAGGCCGTCCGCCGGCTCGCGCCGGTCTTCGACGCGGCCGCCGAGACCGGCGCGCTGGTCATGATCCATCCGGGCCTGATGCCCGGCGAGGCACCGCCGGAGCCCTATCCGGATACCAGCGTCTACCGCGCCTCGGTGCTGAACCTGCAGGCGAGCCTCGCCCAGATGGGCATGACGGTGCTGGCCGGCAAGCTCGCCGAGGCCTGGCCGTCGATCACCTTCCACTTGGTCAATCTCGGCGGCACGCTGCCCTTCGTGCTGGAACGGCTGGAGGCCGTCGCCTTGTCGCGCCCGCCGCACGAGCCCTTCCCGCGCGAAAGCCTGCGCGGCATGGTCTACGACTGCGCCTCGCTCGGCCCGCGCGCCCTGGAACTCGCCGTCCGCACTTTCGGCGCCGACCGCATCATGCTCGGCACCGACTACCCGATCTTCACCCCCGATCAGGTCGCCGACACCGTGGAGGTGGCCGAACTGACCGATGCCGAGAAGGACATGATCCTCGCCGGCACGGCGTCCCGCATCCTCGACCGTTTGCGCTGATCGTCGAAGCGCCGGCGTGTCGGCCGCCGTCCGCGATCCGGAGGACCGCGGTCGGCCCGTCAGGCCCCGGAAACGGCCGGGCGAACCCTTCTGTCGGGGCGGATGTCCGGCATCGGCCGGGGACGGGCCTTTCGCGGGATCGCGGGCCTGTGCCTATGGGCGCTTTCGAAATGAACCGGAAACGAAATTCTGGCTTTCGAAAAAAGTTGAGTCAGGTGTCAGATTCCCCTTGCATTGCTGCGGCGCACCATTAAATTAGCGCTTGTCAGGGCCTTGCCCTGGCAGCCCTCCTTGGGCGTTTCCTCCCTAGACTTGGGCCGCTGACAGCCGTCAGCGGCCTTTTTTCTTGTGCAGTGCATGGTTTCGTATTCGGCGCTGCAACCGGTCCGCCGCGAAGGTCGGTCTCGTCCAGAGCCTCAGGTGGCCGGGTCGCCCGATCCTGCCGGTGCCGTCACCGATTGGCGGTGCGCAGCGGCGTCGTCTTGATCAGGATCGTGGTCCGGCTCTCGGGATCGTGGCGGGCGATGGTCACGGACGGCGCCTTGGGGGCCGCGATGCGCTTCAGGCACTCGGCCGGGATATAGGGCCAGGTCGAGCGGCCGCAACGGTCGTCGAGGCGGGCCTGCTTGATGCCGCGGGTCGGCGCCTCGATCGGCATCGGCTCGGCGGCCGGGGCGGGGCTCGCAGCCGGTGCCGGGGCGGCCGATGCCGGATCGGCCGCCGTGCGGGTGATGGCCATGCCGACGGCGGCACCGGCGAGAAGCGAGACGAGGGCAATGGCGGCAAAGCGGGCGGCGGACATCGGCGAGGCTCCTGGACTTCGTCGCGAGGCGGTCCGGCTCTGGACCGCGGGAGCCTGGCTCGTGCCCCCGTCGCGACGTGATCCTTATGCCCGACCGGCATTTCCGGCCGACCACGCGGCACGCGAATCGTGTTTCGTTTCGTTTTCGCCGTGCGCCTGGAACGAAACACAAGGCGGGCTCCATTTCAGAAGGCCGCGTCCTCGAAATCCATCATGGTGCGACCGCCGGCCATGATCTGCGCCGCCAGCGCGCCGGTGCGCGGCAGGATGCGCTCCATGTAGAAGCGCGCGGTCGCCACCTTGGCACGATAGAAGCCGTCCGGATCGGCCGCGCCGAGATGCGGCAGGCTGACCTCGGCCATGCGCGCCCACAGATAGGCGAGGGCGGTCAGCCCGAACAGGTGCAGATATTCGCTCGCCGCCGCGCCGGCCTCCTCCGGCCGGGACAGGCCGCGCCGGGCGATGGTCGCGGTCGCCTGCTGCAGCCGGCCGAAGGCCTTGGCGAGCGGCCCGACGAAGGCGGCGAGCTCCGGATCGGCGGACTTCGCCTCGATATAGCCGGCGACCGGGTGGAAGAAGCGGCGCAGGTAGCGCCCGGCATGGGCCGGCATCTTGCGCCCGACCAGATCGAGCGCCTGGATGCCGTTGGTGCCCTCGTAGATCTGCGCGATCCGGGCATCGCGGACATGCTGCTCCTGGCCGTGCTCGCGGATATAGCCGTGGCCGCCGAAGACCTGGACGCCGAGATTGGTCGTCTCGAAGCCGAGATCGGTCAGCAGCGCCTTGACCACCGGCGTGACCAGCTGGACGAAATCGTCCGCCGCCTGGCGCTCCGCCGGATCGGGATGATGCAGGGCATCATCGAGCACGCGCGCGGCCCAGAGCGCCAGGGCGCGGCAGCCCTCGACATGGGCGCGCGCCGTCAACAGCATGCGCCGCACGTCGGGATGCACCAGGATCGGATCCGCCGGCCGGTCGGGCGCCTTGGTGCCGGCAAGCGAACGGCCCTGCAGCCGGTCGCGCGCATAGGCGACGGCATTCTGATAGGAGACCTCGCCGAGGCCGAGGCCCTGCACGCCGACCGCCAGCCGTTCGGCATTCATCATGGCGAACATGGCGCGCATGCCCTTGTGCGGCTCGCCGACCAGCCAGCCGGTCGCCCCGTCGAAATTCATCAGGCAGGTCGCCGAGGCCCGGATGCCCATCTTGTGTTCGAGCGACCCGCAGGCGACCGCGTTGCGCAGGCCCGGCCGCCCGTCCTCGGCCGGCAGAACTTTCGGCACCACGAACAGGCTGATCCCGGCCGTGCCCTTCGGTGCGCCGGGCAGGCGCGCCAGCACCAGATGGACGATGTTCTCGGTCAGGTCATGCTCGCCGGCCGAAATGAAGATCTTGGTGCCGAAGAGCGCGTAGCTGCCGTCCTCGCGCGGCTCGGCGCTGGTGCGGATCAGGCCGAGATCGGTGCCGCAGTGCGGCTCGGTCAGGCACATCGTGCCCGACCAGGTGCCGTCGACCAGCTTCGGCAGGTAGAGCGCCTTGATGTCGTCGGAGGCATAGCCGTGCAGGGCGACATAGGCGCCGTGGCTCAGGCCCGGATAGGTGCCGAAGGAGAGATTGGCCGAGCACATCATCTCCTGGAACAGGGTCGCGACGGTCGCCGGGGCACCCTGGCCGCCATAGGCCGGATCGCAGGCGAGCGAGGTCCAGCCGCCGTCGCGGAACAGGCGATAGGCCTCGGCGAAGCCGGCGGGGGTCGCGACCGTGCCGTTCTCGAACCGGCAGCCCTCCTCGTCGCCGGACCGGTTGAGCGGGAACAGCACCGTCTCGCAGAGCCGCGCCGCCTCGTCCAGGATGGCGTCGGTCAAGGTTCGGTCGAAGGTCTCCAGACCGGGCAGCGCGGCGAGGCCGTCGCCGTCCATCAACTCGTAGAGCACGAAGCGCATGTCGCGCAGCGGCGCCTTGTAGATCGGCATCGCGGGTCCCTTCCGTCAGTTCCGGAGCGGCTTGCCGGTCTCCAGCATGTGTTCGACGCGCGCCAGCGTGCCCGGCGTCCTGAGGAGGCGCATGAAGACGCGGCGCTCCAGGGCCAGAACGTCGTCCTCGCCGAGCGGCTGCAGCAGGTCGGTGTCGCCGCCGGACAGCACCTCGGCCAGCCCGCCGGCCACCACCGCATCATGCGGCGTCGCCTTGCCGAGCCGGGCATACTGGGCGACCGCCATCTCCATGGCGACGCGACCGCTCGGGCCGGGCAGGATGTAGTCCGGCGGCACCGGCGTGGCGAAATCCTCGGCAAGCCGCAGCGCCATCGCCTTGGCGTCGGCGAGCAGGCGGTAGCGGTTCATGGTGATGCCGTCGCGCGGCCTGAGATAGAGCAGGTCGCCGGCGTCGGCTGCGGATTTCGATACGGTCGCGGTGGAGACGATCTCGAACACCTTCATCGGCCCGGGCATCGGCCCGCGCGGATGTTTCGGCGTCGCCTGCCAGCGCGCCAGCATCTCCTTGCAGCCGCCCCAGCCCGGCACCACGCCGACGCCGGCCTCGACGAGGCCCATATAGGTCTCGGCATGGGCCTGGACGGCGTGGCAATGCAGCAGGATCTCGCAGCCGCCGCCGAGCGCCATGCCGGACGGCGCCCCGACGACCGGGAAGGGCGCGTATTTCAGCGCCTTGAAGGCCTCCTGTCCGGCCGCGACCAGCTTTTCGATCTCGCCCCAGGCGGCGATGTTGGCCGCGAACAGGGCAAGGCCGAGATTGGCGCCGACCGAGAAGTTGCTGCCCTCGTTGTAAATGACCAGGGCGCGGAACCGCTCGGCCACGACCGGCACCGCCCGGACGATCAGGTCCATCACGTCCGGATCGAGGGTGTTCATCTTGCCGGTGAATTCCAGGCAGGCGACGCCGTCGCCGACATCCCAGAGCGCCGCCGAGCCGTTCTTCAGGACCGGTTCGCCGGCCCGCTTCACGTCGGCCAGCATGATCACGCCGGCGGGGCGGACCAGATCGCGATATGTCCCGTCGAGCCCGAGCACCTGGCGGATGCCGCCCTCGACCCGGTAGAAGCTGCGGCCGGCGGCGGTGCGCAGGATCGGGGCGACCGGCAGGCCGTCCTCGACGATCAGGGCCGTGAAACGGTCGACGCCGATGCGGTCGATCAGCTCGAACGGACCTTCCTTCCAGTTGTAGCCGAGGCGCATGGCCTCGTCGATCGCGTCGACCTCGTCGGAGGCGTCGCCGACGAGAAGCGCCGCATAGGCGAGCGTCGCGGCCATCACGGCGCGGGCGTAGCGGCCGTGCTGGCCGGGATGGCGCATCAGCGCCTCCATCGAGCGGCCGGCCTCCTCGATCGCCGGCACGCGCGCCGGCCGTTCGGGCCGGTAGTCGCCGGTGGCGAGATCGACCGCCTCCTTGACCTTGCCGCGCTCGCGGTTGAGCCGGTAGAAGCCGCCCTTGCCCTTGCGGCCGGTATAGCCGGCGCGGATCATCGCTTCGACGGTGGCGACCGGCCGGTTGACCCGGTGGAACAGGTCGTCGGGGGCGAGCGCGCCGGCCATCGAACCGATGACATGCGGCATCAGGTCGAGGCCGACCAGATCGATCAGGGCGAAGATGCCGGTCTTCGGGATGCCGAAGGGTCGCCCGATCAGCGCGTCGGCATCCTCGACCGCCAGCCCACGTTCGGCCGCCTCGGCGACCCCGACGGCCAGCCAGAAGATGCCGAGCCGATTGGCGATGAAGCCCGGACGATCCTTGCAGCGCACCACGCTCTTGCCGAGCGCCAGATCGGCGAAGGCCGTGACCGCATCGAGCGCGTCGGCGCGGGTGTCGGGGCCGCCGACCACTTCGAGCAGGCGCATGTAGCGCGGCGGGTTGAAGAAATGGGTGATGACGAAGTCGCGCCGGAAGGCGGCCGACTGGCTCTCGACCAGGCGCCCCAGCGGGATCGTCGAGGTGTTCGAGGAGACGATGCTGGTCGGCTTGCGCAGAGCGTCGATCCGCTCGTAGAGCGCCTGCTTCACGTCCAGCCGCTCGACCACGGCCTCGACGATCAGGTCGCAATCGGCGATCAGGCCGAGATCGTCGTCGATATTACCGGGCGTCACCAGCCGGGCCGCCGCCTTGGACATGAAGGGCGCCGGCTCGGTCTTCAGCATGCGCTCGATGGCGCCGCGCGCGATGGCGCTGCGGTCGTCCCCGTCCTTGGCGACGATGTCGAGCAGCACCACCGGCAGGCCGGCATTGGCGACATGGGCGGCGATCGACGCGCCCATGACGCCGGCGCCGATCACGGCGACGCGGCGGATGTCCTCGACCATCACAGCGCCTCCAGGACCGTGGCGATGCCCTGGCCGCCGCCGACGCATTGGGTGGCCAGCGCGTAGCGGCCGCCCTCGCGCTTCATGAGCGCGGCCGCCTTGCCGACGATGCGCGCGCCGGTCGCCCCGAGCGGATGGCCGAGCGCGATGGCGCCGCCGTCGATATTGACCTTGTGCGGTTCGAGGCCGAGATCGGCAATGCAGGCGAGCGCCTGGCTGGCGAAGGCCTCGTTGAGTTCGACCACATCCATGTCGCGGACCGTCAGGCCGGCCCGCTGCAGCGCCTTGCGGGTCGCCTCGACCGGCCCCATGCCCATGATCTCGGGCGCGCAACCCGACACCGCGACCGCGCGGATCGCAGCCAGTGGGGTCAGCCCGTGCCGGAGGGCGAAATCCTCCGTGGTGACCAGCACCGCGGCGGCACCGTCGGTCAGCGGCGAGGACGTGCCGGCGGTGACCGAGCCGCTCTGGTCGAAGGCCGGCTTCAGGGCGGCGAGGGAGTCCGGCGTCGTCTCCGGCCGGATGCAGCCATCCTCGGCGACGGGGCCGTCGCGCGTGTCGATCGCCGCGATCTCGTCCTCGAAGCGGCCGGCGGCCTGGGCCTGGCCGGCGCGGCGGTGCGACAGGACCGCGAAGGTCTCCTGCATGGCGCGCGGGATCTGCCAGCGGCGGGCGACATTCTCGGCCGTCTCGCCCATGCTCATGTAGAGGCCGGGCACGTCGCGGGCGAGCGCCGGGTTGGGCATCGGGTTGAAGCCCATGATCGGCACGCGCGACATGCTCTCCACGCCGCCGCAGACGAAGGCCTCGCCGGCGCCGAGCGCGATGGCGCCGGCCGCGGAATGCACCGACTGCATCGAGGAGCCGCAGAAGCGGTTGATGGTCGCGCCGGCCACCGAGACCGGCAGGCCGGCCATGACGGCGACGATGCGGGCGATGTTCAGCCCCTGCTCGGCCTCCGGGAAGGCGCAGCCGACCAGCACGTCCTCGACCGCGTCGGCCGGAATGCCGCTCCGCTCGATCAGCGCGCGGATCACCGCCGCCATCAGGTCGTCGGCGCGCACGGAGGCGAGCGCCCCGCGCCGGGCCGGCGTGAAGGGCGACCGCACATAGCCGGCGATCACTGCTCTCGTCATGTCCTGCTCTCCCCGCGGCCGGACGCGGGCCTTGCGCCGTCCTGGCCGGTTGTCTCGGTCCCGCCGGCCGCCAGGCGGGCATCCGCCTTGGCCTGCTCCTCGGCGACCAGTTCCTTCTTGGACAGCTTGCCGATCATGGTCTTCGGCAGGCTGTCCCGGATTTCGATCTCGCGCGGCAGTTCGATGCGCGAGAGATAGTCGGTCAGGAATTCGGCCAGTTCGGCGGGTGTCGCCGTGCTGCCGTCCTTCAGCTTGACGAAGGCCTTCGGGGCCTGGCCGCGATAGCCGTCCGGAATGCCGATCGCGATCGCCTCGGCGACCGCCGGATGCTGGTAGAGCGCCTCCTCGATGGCGCGCGGATAGACGTTGAACCCGGAACACAGGATCACGTCCTTGATGCGGTCGACGATGAAGGTGTAGCCGTCCTCGTCCATGTAGCCGATGTCGCCGGTCCGGAGCGCCCGGCCGTGGAACACGTCCTTGGTCTCCTCGGGGCGCTGCCAGTAGCCGGCCATGACCTGGGGGCCGATCACGCAGATCTCGCCCTTCTCGCCGACCGGCAGCGGCCGGCCGTCCTCGGGCGCGCGGATCTCGATCCGGGTGCCTTCCAGCGGCAGGCCGATCGAGCCGGGCTTGCCGGGCAGATCGAGCGGGTTGACGGCGACCACCGGCGAGGCCTCGGTCAGGCCGTAGCCTTCGACCAGCCGGCAACCGGACCGGTGTTCGAACTCGCGCATCACCTCGGCGGGCAGCGGCGCGCCGCCGGAGATGCAGTAGCGCAGGCTGCCGAAATCGACATCGCCCTTGGCGGCGGCGGCGTTCAGGGCGGTGTAGATGGTCGGCACGCCGGGAAACAGCGTCGGCTTCTTCTTGCGGATGGTGGCGATCACCTGGGCGAGGTCGAAGCGCGGCAGGAGGATCATCTCGCAGCCGATCCGGACCGCCAGCAGCATGCCGACCGCCATCGCGAAGCAATGGAACAGCGGCAGCGCCATCAGCATCCGCTCCTCGCCCGGCCGGGCGCCCGGCACGACGCGGCGCAGCTGCTCGGACTGCGCGGATAGATTGGCGTGGGTCAACATGGCGCCTTTCGGGACGCCCGTCGTACCGCCGGTATATTGCAGCACCGCGACATCCGCGCCCGGATCGATGGTCACCGGCGCCGCACCGGGCGAGGCGATCAGCCGCTCGAACGGGACGTGGTCGGCATCCTGCGGCGGATGCGCGATCTCCTTGCGCTTGACGATCGGGAACAGCAGGCGCTGCGGAAAGGGCAGGGCGGCGGCCAGCCGGCAGACGACGATCTTCTCCAGCCCTCCCGGGCCGATGAGGGCAGCAACCTTCGGGTAGATCAGGTTGAGGTCGACCGTCACCATGATGGTGGTGCCCGAATCGACGACCTGGTGCTTCAGCTCGCGCTCGACATAGAGCGGGTTGAAATTGACCACCGTGCCGCCGGCCTTGAGCACGGCGAAATAGCAGACGACCGAATAGGGCGTGTTGGGCAGGCACAGGCCGACGCGCACGCCGCGGCGCACGCCGAGCGCCTGGAAGCCGCGCGTGGCCCGGTCGACCAGCGCGCCGATTTCCGCGAAACTCCAGCGCCGACCGAGAAAATCGACTGCCGGCCGCGGCCCGAAACGGGCCACCGCCTCGTCAAGGGCCGCCTGCACCGGACCGGGTTCGATGCCGAGATCCTCGAACCCCCGTCCCGCGCCGGATTGCATGCCGCCTCCCACTTCCATGATCCCAGGTCCGCCGTCTGCCGGGCGGTTCCTCCGACCATGTAACGTTCCCGCCGTCCGGGGCAAGGCCTTTGACCGGCTGACGTTTCGTCAGGCGGCTTGCGGCCGGCGCCGGACCGCGGGTCCAGGCGTCAGCGCCGCCCAAGGCAAGGCCGGCCGAATCCCGCGTCAGTGCTCGGCGGCGGCCAGCACGGCTTCGACGCGGATTTCCTCGGTCAGGCGGGCCTTGAGGGCGGAGAATTCCGGGCTGGTCTTGACCGTGTAGTGGCGCGGATGCGGCAGGTCGACCTTGATGTCGGCCTTGATGCGGCCGGGGCGGGCGCTCATCACGATGACGCGGGAGGCGAGGAAGATCGCCTCCTCGATGTCGTGGGTGACGAACATCACGGTCTTCTGCTCGCGCTCCCAGATGCCGAGCAGCAGTTCCTGCATCAGCCCGCGGGTCTGGTTGTCGAGCGCGCCGAAGGGCTCGTCGAGGAGCAGGATCTCCGGATCGTTGGCGAGCGCGCGGGCGATGGCGGTGCGCTGCTGCATGCCGCCGGACAGTTGCTTCGGATAGTGGTGCTCGAAGCCGCGGAGGCCGACCTTCTCGACATATTCGGCGACGATTCGGGCCTGCTCGGGTCTGGCGACGCGCTTCTCCTCCAGCCCGAAGGCGATGTTCTCGGCGACCGTCAGCCACGGGAACAGCGTGTAGGACTGGAACACCATGCCGCGGTCGGGTCCCGGCCGGGTGACGGCGCGGCCGTCGAGCAGCACGCGGCCGGAGGTCGGATGGTCCAGACCGGCGACGATCCGGAGCAGGGTCGACTTGCCGCAACCGGACGGTCCGAGCACGGTGATGAAGTCGTTCGGCGCCACCGCCAGGGTGGTCGGCTGCAGGGCGGTGACCGGCTTGCCGCCGCGCACGCCGGGGAAGACGCGCCCGACGCCCTCGATGCTGAGCTTGCTCATGCGAATTTCCACGGGAACAGGGTGCGGTTGACCGCCTTGAACAGGAAGTCGGACACCAGCCCGATCAGGCCGATGACGATGATGCCGAAGATGATCTGGCCGGTGGCGAGCAGCGACTGGCTGTCGACGATCATGTGGCCGATGCCCGAGGACGAGCCGATCAGTTCGGCGACGATCACGTAGGTCCAGGCCCAGCCGAGCACGAGGCGCAGGATCTCGGCGATCTCGGGCGCGTTGGCCGGCATCATGACGCGCCGGACGATGCCGGCATCGCGCGCGCCGAGCGTATAGGCGGCCTCGACCAGGTCGCGCCGGGTCGAGCCGACCGCGACGGCGACCATCAGGACGATCTGGAACACCGAGCCGATGAAGATGACCAGCAGCTTCTGCAATTCGCCGATGCCGGCCCAGAGGATCAGGAGCGGGATGAAGGCCGAGGCCGGCAGGTAGCGGGCGAAGGAGACGAAGGGCTCGAAGAAGGCCTCGACCGGCTTGTAGGCGCCCATCAGGATGCCGAGCGGCACGGCGACCAGCGCGGCCAGCACGAAGCCGCCGACGACCCGCCAGATGGTCATGCCGATATCGGTCATGAAGCCGAACTTGGCGATCAGCGTCCAGCCGTCATTCACCATGGTCAAGGGATCGGCCAGGAAGGTCTTCGAGACGAAGCCGCCGAAGGTCGCGAAGGACCAGGCGGCGACGAAGACGACGAAGAAGGCGATGCCGAGCACGATCCGGAGCCAGGGGGAGACGGGTTCGAGCGGTCTCATTCAACACCCTTGGTGAGAAAGGGGAAGCGGGCGGTCGATCCGCCCGGATTGGGGCCGGGCGGCGGCCGGCGCACGGGGGAAGGCGGTCCTCCGGGCGCGCAGCCCTCCGGGCAGTCGGTCAGCCGACGGACGCGAGGATTTCGCGCGCCAGCCGCGCCCAGGGTTCCGGCGACCACGCCGCCCGCGCCGCGCCGGAGGTCGACGGCAGGACGTGGACGACGGCGCCGGCGAAGCGCTCCGGCTGCAGCCCGTAGGCGAGGCGTTCGGACGGGGTGCCGAGCGCGGCCGCGGCCGCGCGCTTGCCGTTGAAGGCCAGCCGGGCCGGTGCGGCCCGTCCGACGGCCTCGGCCAGACCCGCCACGTCGAAGTCGCCGGCCCGGATGCTGGCATCGGGGCCGGCGGAGGTCTTGCAGAGATCGGTCAGGCCGATGCCGTGCCGCCAGACCGTCTCGAAGCCGCGCGGGTCGAAATCCGGCGGCACCAGGCCGAGGCTTGCCAGCATCGGCCAGAAGCGGTTGCCCGGACCGGCATAATAGGCGCCGGCCGCGGCCGATCGCGTGCCCGGGCGGGTGCCGCAGAACACGACCTTCAGGCCGGGCCGCAGCACGTCGGCGAGCACCGCCACCGGGTCGGCCCTGCCCGCATCACTGGATGAAGCGGGTATCGATGATCGTCTTGATGTCCGGCTTGGACTTGATGATGCCGACTTCCAGCAGCAGGTTGGCGGCTTCCTCCGAGAAGGTCAGGATGTCGCCGGAGAAGAACTTCTGGTTGGCGGCCTTGTCCTGCCAGCGCAGATACTTGGCGGACGAGGCGAACTGGTCGCCGGTCTGCTTCACGTCGGCGCCCATGATCTCGTAGGACTTGGCCGGCTCCTTCTCGATCATGGCGACCGCCTCGAAGTAGCTGTCGGCGAGCGCCTTGGCGACCTTCGGATTGTCGTCCAGGAACTTCGGCGTGCAGCCGAAAGTGTCCATGATCATCGGATAGTCGAGCGTGGTGGCGATGATCTTGCCGGCTTCGGGCTTGTCGCGGACGCTGGAGAGATAGGGCTCGTAGGTCATCGCGGCGTCGTTCTGGCCGGCCAGGAAGGCCTGCGCGGCCGGGCCGGGCTCGAGATTGACGACGGTCACGTCCTTCACGCTGAGGCCGCTCTTCTTGAGGAACCAGGCGAGCGTGAAATAGGGCGCGGTGCCGGGCGCAGACGCCGCGACGGTCTTGCCCTTGAGGTCCTTGATCGAGGCGATCGCATTGCGCACGACCATGCCGTCGGCGCCGTAGGACTTGTCGAGCTGGAAGATCTGCTTGGCGGCGACGCCGGCGGCGTTCCAGACGACCCAGGTCTCGACCGTGGTGGCGGCGCACTGGATCGCCCCGGAGGCGAGCGCCAGATGGCGGTCCTTCTGCGGGATCTTGGTCAGCGTGACATCAAGGCCGTTCTTCTTGAAGATGCCGGCCTCCTTGGCCAGCGTCAGCGGCGCGAAGCCGGTCCAGCCGCTGAAGCCGATCGCCACCTTGGTCTCCTGGGCGGAAACGGGCGCGGCGGGACCGAGAAGGGCGGCGCCGAGAGCGGCGACGGCCGAGAAGGCGAGCGCGAATTTCATGGGGGAACCTCCCGAGCGGAATGGCTGACCGGATATCACCACGCCGTGACGCGTCCTGTCAAATGTATAGACATAATCATTCTGCCCGGATTGCAGGCAAGATGCGTCGGGCGGCAGGCTTGTCCCCAAGCACGAGCCCGGAAACCGGCAGGCCGCCCGCTGCAAGGTCAGCCGTTGGCGACGTTGACGATGCCGGCGGAGAGTTCCGGCCGCTTGTTGAGCGTCTGGAACACGACGCAGTAGCGCTCGGTCAGCTTCAGGAGCGTGTCGATCTTCTCCTGCGGCGCGTCGGTGTCGACCTCGAAGGAGAGGCGGATCGCCTCGAAGCCGACCGGGGCGTCCTTGGCGACGCCGAGCGTGCCGCGGAAATCGAGATCGCCTTCCGCGACCACCTGCGCGGAGCGCAGCGGGATCTCCAGCGCGGTGGCGACCGCCTTCAGCGTCACGCCGGCGCAGGCGACCAGCGCCTCCAGGAGCATGTCGCCGGAGCAGAGCTCCTGGCCGGAGCCGCCGGTCGCCGGATGCAGGCCGGCGATGGCCAGCGCGCGGCCGGTCTCGACCTTGCAGGCGAGATGCTGGTCGTCGACCGAGCCGCGGGCCTTCAGGGTGATGCGGGCATCGCCCGGCTCGGACTTGTAGCGGTCCTTGATCGGGGCCTGCATGGCCCTCAGTTCGTTGGCGTCCATGGTTTCCTCCTCGGGGGTCTCAGATCGCCGCGGCGGGCGCGATCTCCTCGCCGCGCGGGCGCGTCGACAGGGTGTCGTCGAGCGAGCGCAGGATGCGCCGCTTGGCCTCTTCGAATTCGGGCGCCAGCCGGTCGCGCGGGCGGGGCAGGGCGACGCGCGTCTCCGCCGCGATGCGGCCGGGCTTCGGCTGCATCACCACGATCCGGTCGGCCAGCACCAGCGCCTCCTCGATGTCGTGCGTGACCAGCACCATGGTCGGCCGGCTCTCCGCCCAGAGGTCCAGCAGGTGGTCCTGCAGGTCGGCGCGGGTGAAGGCGTCGAGCGCCGAGAAGGGCTCGTCGAGCAGCAGCACGCTCGGCCGGGCGACCAGCGCGCGGGCGATCGCGACACGCTGCGCCTGGCCGCCGGACAGTTCGCGCGGCCAGCGCCGGGCGTAGTCGGCGAGGCCGACCTTGGCCAGCACGGCGGCGATCCGGCCCTCGCGCTCGGCGCGCGGCAGATGGGCGATGCCGAAGCCGACATTGTCGGCGACATCGAGCCAGGGCAGCAGGCGCGGTTCCTGGAAGACGATGCCGACGGCCGGATGCGGTTCGGCGATCGCCGCGCCGTCGACCAGGATGCGGCCTTCGCTCGCCCGGTCGAGCCCGGAGACGAGGCGCAGCAGCGTGCTCTTGCCGCAGCCCGAACCGCCGACCACGGCCAGGATCTCGCCGGCCTCCAGCGTCAGTCCGATCCGCTCCAGCGCGCGGGTGCCGTTGGGATAGACCCGGCCGACGCCGTCGATGGTCAGCATGGCTCAGTCCTCCCGGCGGAAATTGTCCTGCCAGCGCAGGAACGGGGCCGAGCCGGCGGCGACCAGCCCGTCGGTGATCTTGCCGAGGACGGCGAAGCACAGGATCGCGGCGACGATCTGGTCCGGCTTGCCGAGCTGCTGGCCGTCGACCAGGAGATAGCCGAGCCCCTCCGAGGCGCCCATGAATTCCGCCGCGACCACGAACATCCAGCCGAGCCCGAGGCCCGAGCGCAGGGCCAGCACATAGGCGGGCAGGATGGCGGGCAGCAGGATGCGCCGGACCAGGGCCGGGCCGGTCAGGCGGAACACGCGCCCGACCTCGACGATCTTGCGGTCGACCGACAGGATCGCGCCCATCACGCCGAGATAGACCGGGAAGAACACGCCGACGGCGATCAGCGCGACCTTGGATTCCTCGAAGATGCCGAGCCAGAGGATGAACAGCGGCACCCAGGCGATCGACGGGATCGAGCGCAGGCCCTGCAGCGTCGGGTCGATCAGCCGGCGCACCAGCGTCGAATAGCCGGCGACGGCGCCGGCGAGCGTGCCCGCCACCACGCCGAGACCGAAGCCGACCGCGACCCGCAGGCTGGTGGCGGCGATATGGCGGGCAAGTTCGCCGGAGGCGGCCAGTTCCCACAGCGTGGCGAAGACGCGCGAGGGCGGCGGCATCAGCCGGCCGGTGGCGAGGCCGAACCGGACCGCGGCCTCCCAGCCGACGGCGAGCAAGATCGGCAGGATCAGGCCGACCACGAAGCGCGGCGCCGGAATGAGGCGCGGCCCGCCGTCGCTGGCCGGCGCTGCCGTGGTCTCCACCGCACTCATTCCGCTCCCCCCTCGCGAGCGCGGGGCGCGCCGCCCGGTGTTCCCGGCCGGCACGCCCCGCGGCATGACCGAATTCCGACGATCTCCGATCCTACTGACCGAACTGGCCGAAGCGCTCGTCGATCAGGTCGGCGACGACCTTCTTCACATCCACATCGGCCTTTATGACGCCCGCCTCCTGAAGGGCAAGCCCCGCGGCGAGGATCGAGTCGCGCTGCGGCGCGCCGATGCGCGAATGGGTCAGCTCCGTGCGCTCCAACTGCTTGGCGATCACCGCATCCGGCAGCTTGGTGGCGGCCACCAGGCTGGCGGTCAGGGTCGCCTTGTCGGCAAGCGCAATGGCGCGCGCCTTCTCATAGGCCGAGAGCACGCGGGCGACGATCTGCGGATGGGCCTTGGCGAAGTCCTCGCGGGTGTTGAGAATGCCCCAGGTATTGGCGTCCGGCTTGCGGAAGAACAGCTTCGCGCCGGCCTCGATCTCGGCGGAGGCCATGATCGGGTCGAGGCCCGCCCAGGCGTCGACATCGCCGCGCAGCAGCGCCATCTTGCCGTCGGCATGCTGCAGGAGGACGAGCTTCACGTCCTTCTCGGTCAGGCCGGCCTCGGCGAGCGCCCGGACCAGGAAGATATGCGGATCGGTGCCGCGGGTGACGGCGACCGACTTGCCCTTGAGATCGGCCGGCTTGGCGAACGAACTGTCGGCGCGGGCGACCAGGGCGGTCCATTCGGGGCGCGAATAGACGTAGATCGATTTCACCGGATTGCCGTTGATCCGGCCGAGCAGGGCTGCGGCACCGGCGGTCGAACCGAAGTCGAGCGAGCCGGCATTGAGGAATTCGAGCGCCTTGTTGGAGCCGGCCGACTGCACCCAGCGGATCGCGATGCCGTCCTTCTCGAACTCCTGCTCCAGGATCTTCTTGTCCTTGAGGATCAGCGAGACCGGGTTGTAGGTCGCCCAGTCGATCCGGATCTCCTTCGGCGCGTCGGCCGCGGAGGCCGGGCTGCCGGCGACGAGGCCGAGGGCCAGGGCGGCGCCGAGGAGGGCGCGGCGGGTGAAGGTCATGGTCGTTCGCTCCCGAAACTGTGAGGGCGCGATCCTCACCGGCGGGAGGCGGTCCGTCGAGGCAAACGGCTACTGGCGTCAGGGCCCGTGTTGGAAAATTCCACCGCGACCGGTGCCTCGGACGAAACGAAGCCGGTGCCGGCGAAAACCGACGCAAATTCCGGGCGCCGCGGGGCGCGCGCCCGGAATGCGTTTGCGTCTCGGCGCGCGGTGGGCCGGCCGCGCTCAGAGCTTTTCGAGCACGGCCTCGAAGGTCATCAGGACCGGGTTGTCGCCGCGGACATAGCGTCCTTCGGCGAGTGCGCCGGTATAGTCGATCAGCGCCACATCGATCGCCGCGACCGGACGTCCGTCCGGGCCCGGCGCGACCTGGCCGTCGACCACGAAGACTTCCGTGGCGAAGTTGTCGACCTGGCCGCCGCCCTCGAAGCGGGCGCCGATCGTCGAGGCGACGCCGCCGCGGATGCGCGCCCGCGCCCAGCCGCGCGCGGCCGCGAGGGTCTCGAAGGTCGTCGCGACATCCTCGTGCGGGCGGATCCGGATCGCGATCGCCGGCGTGCCGGAGGCCGGGGCGGACGGTTCGGCCGGGACCGGGCCGAAGATCTGGAAATTGGTCTCCGGATCGTGCTCGGCGACGAAGGCGGCACCGGCGAGGCAGAGCGCGCGCGCCTGGATCGGCGCGGCGACGACGGTCTCCTGCGGGATGACGTGACCGCCGGTCAGCGTCCCGTCGACCGTCCAGAAGCCGTGGCAGTGGAACCAGGGCTCGCCGTCCTTCGACCCGAAGGTCATCCGTCCGCGCGTCAAAGGCGTCGCGCCGGCCGGCCGGCGGAACTCCGAATAGAAGGCGGCGTGCTTGGGCGTTTCGGACAGGGCCGGGATGACATAGGTGAACGGCCCGAAGGCGCCGCCCTCGAGATCGACGGCGGCGGCCGAAAAGCCGGCCGCTGCCACGGCGCGGCGCACGCCCTCGAGCAGGTTGACGCCGGGCTCCAGCGTGAAGGCGATCTCGGTGCCGACGCAATCGACGGCCAGCACGCGCGGCTCCGGCGCCGGGCCGGGCTGGACGATGCGGCGGGGCAGGGGGGAGGGCGTGGTCACGGCTTCGTCTCCGCGGCTTTCGGCGCCGCCTGGTCATGCGCCGAGGCGGCCTTCGGCATCAGGCCGCGGGCGGCCAGTTCGTCCTTGACCATGCGCTTCGGCACCTTGCCGTAGCCGGATTTCGGCAGCGCGTCCCAGAAGAAGAAGCGCTTCGGCATCTTGTACTTGGAGACCTTGGCGGCGAGGAAGTCGGCGATCTCGGCCTCGCCGACGCTCATGCCCGGGCGGGCGACGCAGACCGCATAGCCGATCTCGCCCCAGAGCGGATCGGGCACGCCGACGATCGCCACCTCGGCGATGGCCGGATGGGTCAGCAGCTTCTCCTCGATCTCGCGCGGGTAGATGTTCGAGCCGCCCGAGATGAACATGTCGGAGGCGCGGCCGGTGATGTAGACGAAGCCTTCGCGATCCATGTGGCCGAGATCGCCGGTGCGGAACCAGCCGTTGCGGAAGGCCTTCGCATTGGCGTCCGGATTGTCGTAGTAGCCCGGGAACACGGCCGGGCCGATGACGCAGATCTCGCCGGTCTCGAAGGGCTCGAGTTCCTTGCCCTCGTCGTCCTGGATCGAGACCTGCATGCCGGTGCGCTCGAAGCCGCAGGTGCCGATGCGCGCGGTCGGGCCGTCTTCCTCCTCGTGCAGGGCCGGCGGCAGCACGGTGATGTTGCCGGTGACCTCGCCGAGGCCGAAATACTGCACGATCACCTTGCCGAGCTTCCGGAGCGCGGTCTTCTGGTCCTCGCGATACATCGGCGCGCCGGCATAGATCACGTAGCGCAGCGAGGAATGGTCGTGCATGTCGGCCGCCGGATGCTCGACCAGCATCTTGAGGATCGTCGGCACGGTGAAGAGGTTGGTCACCCGGTGCTTGGCGATCAGCCGGTAGGCCTCGTCGATGTCGAAGCGCTCGGTCGGCAGCAGGATGGTCGGCACGGCGCGGTTCGCCTGCACCAGCTGGTGCACGCCGGCACCGTGGCTGAGCGGGGCGACGACCAGCGAGGCGTCGGCCTCGGTCGTGCCGGGGATCAGGTCGCAGAGATGGTTGGTGATGACGAAGGCCATCTGGCCGTGGGTCAGCACCGAAGCCTTGGAGCGCCCCGTGGTGCCGGAGGTGAAGAAGAACCAGCAGGGATCGTCATATTCGACCACCGCGTCCTTGACGACCGTGCCGGCATGGGCGGCGATCTCGTCGGATGCCGCGCAGTCGCCGAGCGTGCCGGGGCCGAGCCGCATGGTGAAGGTCAGGCCGCGCGGGCGCATATGGGCCTCGACGGCGGCGGCATGCTCGGGGAAGTCGCCATGGCACAGGAAGGCCTTGGCGCCGGCATAGTCGGCCAGATCGGCGACCTCGGCCGCCATCAGGCGGAAGTTGGTCGGCACCCAGACGGCGCCGAGCCGGAAGGTCGCGAACATCGAGAAGAACATCTCCTCGCAGTTCTTGGAATGCACCAGGATGCGGTCGCCCTTGCCGATGCCGCGCGCGGCCAGCGCCGCCGCGAAGGCCGACACGCTGGCCTCGATCTCGGCCCAGCTCCAGCTGCGGTCGGCCCAGACGAAGCCGGGCCGGTCCGGGAAGCGGCGGGCGTTCTGGACCAGGACATGGGCGAGGTTCATCACCCGGCGGGACGAGGGCGCGACGCCCCCGCGCGGAGCCGTTGCAGTCACGGGATCGGTTCCTCTCCAAGGACGTGCCGGCGGCTCTGATCGGCCGCCGGTCGGTTCAGGTTGTTTCGAAGGTGCGGACTTGTTTCGGCGTGGCGACCGCGCGGCTCACTTCAGCCGTTCGAGGATCGACACGTAGTTGGCGACGGCCGCACCGCCCATGTTGAAGACGCCGGCCAGGGCGGCGCCGTCGAGCTGCATCTCGCCGGCCTCGCCCATCAGCTGCATCGCCGCCATGACGTGCTGCGAGACGCCGGTCGCGCCGATCGGATGGCCGCGCGACTTGAGGCCGCCGGAGAGATTGACCGGCAGCCGGCCGCCGCGGCTCGACTGGCCCTCGCGGGCCACGCGCCAGCCCTCGCCGGGGGCGGCGAGACCCATCGCCTCGTATTCGATCATCTCGGCGACCGTGAAGCAGTCGTGGGTCTCGACCAGATCGAGGTCGTCGATCGCGATGCCGGCATCCTCGCGCGCCTTGGTCCAGGCGCGGCGGGCGCCCTCGAAGGCGATCGGATCGCGCCGCGACAGCGGCAGGAAGTCGTTGACATGCTGGCGCGCGCGGAAGCGGACCGCACGGGCGAGGCTCATCGCGGTCTCCTCGTCGGCGAGCACCAGCGCGGCGGCACCGTCGGAGACCAGCGAACAGTCGGTCCGGCGCAGCGGACCGGCGACGCGCGGGTTCTTGTCCGACACCGTGTTGCAGAAGTCGAAGCCGAAATCCTTGCGCATGTGGGCGAGCGGATTGGCCAGTCCGTGACGATGGTTCTTCGCCGCGATCATGGCGAGTTCCTCGGAACGGTCGCCGTGACGCTGGAAATAGTGCTGCGCGATGCGCCCGAAGATGCCGGCGAAGCCGGCGTCGACCTCGGCCTCCTCCTTGCGGTAGCAGCCGCTCAGCAGGACGTCGCCGACCGCCGCCGTCGGAATGCCGGTCATCTTCTCGGCGCCGACCACCAGCGCGATCCGGCCCCGGCCGCTTTCGATGAAGTCGAGCGCCGAATAGATCGCGGCCGATCCGGTCGCGCAGGCATTCTCCATGTGGGTCGCCGGCGTATAGGCGAGCTCCGGCACGGCGAGCGCCACCATCGAGGCCTCGAAGCCCTGCTTGGAGAAGCCGTTGTTGTAGACGCCGACCGTGATCGCATCGACATCGGCCGGGGCGACGCCGGCATGGACGAGCGCATCGGCGGCGACGCGGCCGATCAGGCTCTCGACATCCGGGTCTTCCAGCTTGCCGAAGGGCGAGTGGGCCCAGCCCACGATGGCGGCACGGCTCATGGTCATCTCCTCTCGCCGACTTTGCGGCGTTGTGCCCCGGCCGATGCCGGAGCCCTGTCGTCATGGGAAAGGCCGGTCTCCGCGATGCGCGCTTCCACGCGGCGCACCTCCTCGCGGAGAAGCTCGGCCAACTGAACCTGCCGGTCGGGCTGCATCCGGCTCTCGATCGCGGCGAGGGACAGGCAGGCATTCGGCCGGCCGCGCTCGTCGCGCACCACCATGCCCATGCCCCAGGAACCGGGGAACAAGAGGCCGCGGTTGAGGCCGTAGCCGAGCCGGCGCGCTTCGGCGACGAGATCGCGCATCAGGGGGCGGTTGAGCATCGGATAGCGGGCCGCGAGCAGCGCGTCGTTGGCCTCGAAGGAGGCTTCGATCTCGGCATCCGGCATCGCCGCGGCGATCGTGATGCCGCCCGCGCCGCAGCCGATCGGATGGCGGTCGCCGGCGGCCAGCACATGCGAGCGGATCGGGAAGTCGCCGTCCTCGCGCTGCAGGCAGACGACCGACCAGTCGCGCCGGACCTGCAGGAAGGCGGCGTCGCCGGTCTCGCGGGCCAGCCGAGTGACGCTGTCGGCGGCGAGCCGGTGCAGGCCGAACCGGTCGGCCGCCACGGTGCCGAGCACATAGGCCTCCGGACCCAGGAAATAGCGCCGCGTGATCGGGTCCTGCTCGGCGAGCCCGGCCTCGATCAGGGCGAGCAGGATGCGCCGGCAGGTCGGCTTGGCGAGGCCCGAGGCCTCGACCAGTTCCGACAGCCCGGCGCCGCGGTTGCGCGTGGCGGCGAGCTGGCGCAACAGGGCGACGGCACGGCCGATGCTCTGCGTGCCGGACGGCTCGCCGGTCTCCGCGCGGGACGGATCGAAACGGTCCGCGTCGCTGCGCGCCGTGACGCGGGGCAGCGTGCCGGAAACGTCCGTCTCGATCAATTCCACCATGTGGACCCAGCCAATCGCCGATTTGTCGTTGACAAGTGGGACATACCCGGCCATTCGTCAACCTGAAAAACGATTTGGCCGTTGAGGTCCACATTGTGGACTTTGCGGCAACCCGGAGGCGGGTCGGGAGCCCGACCTCCGGCGCCAGGGAGGAATTGTCATGTCCGGAATCACCCGCCGTCACTTCACGGTCGGCGCCGCCGCGCTCGGCGTCACGACGTTCAATATCGGCCGTGCCCGCGCGGCCGAGTTCAGCTACAAGTTCGCCAACAACCTCGCGCTGTCGCATCCGCTGAACAAGCGCGCGGCCGAGGCGGCGGCGAAGATCAAGGAAGAGACCGGCGGCCGCTTCGAGCTGCAGATCTTCCCGTCCAGCCAGCTCGGCTCCGACACCGACACGCTCGGCCAGATCCGCTCCGGCGCGGTCGACTTCTTCACCCTGTCGGGCCTGATCCTGTCGACCTTCGTGCCGGCGGCCTCGATCAACGGCGTCGGCTTCGCCTTCAAGGACTACGACACCGTCTGGAAGGCGATGGACGGCAAGCTCGGCGACTTCATCCGCGCCGAGATCGCCAAGTCGCGCACGATCTTCGCCTTCGACAAGCAGTGGGACAACGGCTTCCGCCAGACCACGACCTCGACCAAGCCGATCACCTCGCCGGCCGATCTCGCCAACCTGAAGATCCGCGTGCCCCCGGCGCCGCTGTGGACCTCGATGTTCAAGGCCTTCGGCTCCGCGCCGGCGACCATCAACTTCAACGAAGTCTATAGCGCCCTGCAGTCCAAGGTCGTCGACGCGCAGGAGAACCCGCTCGCCATCATCGAGACCGCCAAGCTCTACGAAGTGCAGGGCTATTGCTCGATGACCAATCACATGTGGGACGGCTTCCACTTCCTCGCCAACCGGGCGAGCTGGGAAGCCCTGCCGAAGGACATCCAGGCCGTGGTGTCGAAGCACATCAACGCCGCGGCGATCGCCGAGCGCGCCGATGTCGCCGATCTCACCAAGGGCCTGCAGGAGACGCTCGCCTCCAAGGGCATGAAGTTCAACACCGTCGACCAGGCCCCGTTCCGCGACAAGCTGAAGGCGGCCGGCTTCTATACCGAATGGAAGGGCAAGTACGGCGATGCGGCCTGGGCGGTGCTGGAAGGCGCCGTCGGCTCGCTCGGCTGATCGATCATGGGTGCCGTCTCCGAATTCGCGCCCCCGCATGCCTCGCGGGTGGTGAGGCCGGATTCCGCTCTGGCGACAGCCGAGCGGATTCTCGGCGCTCTGGTCGAGATCCCGGCGGCGGTACTGGTCGTCGCCGAGATCGTCGTCCTGTTCTCGGGCATCGTGGCCCGCTACGTGCTGCACCAGCCGCTGGTCTGGTCGGACGAGCTGGCCTCGATCCTGTTCCTCTGGCTCGCCATGCTGGGGGCCGCGGTGGCGCTCCGGCGCGGCGAGCACATGCGCATGACCGCGCTCGTCGCCCGCCTGCCGCCGGGCGCGCGCGGTTTCGTCGATGCGCTCGCCGTGACCGCGGGCCTCGCCTTCCTGGTGCTGATCATCACGCCGGCCTATCACTGGGCCTATGAGGAGAGCTTCATCACCACGCCGGCGATGGAGATCGCCAATGCCTGGCGGGCCGCGGCCTTCCCCGTCGGCGTCGTGCTGATGATCGTCTTCTCGCTCTTGCGGCTGGCCCTGCGCGCAAGCCTCGCCTCGGCGCTCGGCGCGGCGCTCCTGACCGCGGCGATCGTGGCGGCCTTCTGGTTCGCCGGCCCGACCCTGAAGCCGCTCGGCAACTGGAACCTGGTCATCTTCTTCGTCGGTGTGGTCGGCATCTGCGTCTTCTCCGGCGTGCCGATCGTGTTCTCCTTCGCGCTCGCCACGCTCGGCTATCTGGCGCTGACCACGCGCGTGCCGCTCGGCACGCTGGTCGGCCGGATGGACGAGGGCATGAGCCATCTGATCCTGCTCGCCGTGCCGCTGTTCGTCTTCCTCGGCCTCCTGATCGAGATGGCCGGCATGGCCAAGGCGATGGTGCGCTTCCTGGCGAGCCTGCTCGGCCATGTCCGCGGCGGCCTCTCCTATGTGCTGATCGGGGCGATGTATCTGGTCTCGGGCATCTCGGGCTCGAAGGCGGCCGACATGGCGGCGGTCGCCCCGGCGCTCTTCCCGGAGATGAAGGCGCGCGGCGCCAAGCCGGGCGACCTCGTCGCGCTGCTCTCCGCCACCGGCGCACAGACCGAGACCATCCCGCCCTCGATCGTTCTGATCACCATCGGGTCGGTCACCGGCGTCTCGATCGCCGCGCTGTTCACCGGCGGCCTCCTGCCCGGCGTCGTCCTGGCGGTCGGGCTGTGCTTCGTGGTCGCGCGGCGCTACCGCACCGACGACCTGTCGCATGTCCGCCGCGCTACCGGCGGCGAGATTCTCAAGGCCTTCCTGATCGCCTTCCCGGCCCTGGCGCTGCCCTTCGTGATCCGCGCCGCGGTGGTCGAGGGCGTCGCCACCGCCACCGAGGTCTCGACCATCGGCATCGTCTATTCGCTCGTCGTCGGGCTGGTCTTCTACCGGCAGATCGACTGGCGGCGCATGGGCACCATCCTGGTCGAGACCGCGGCCCTGTCGGGCGCGATCCTGATCATCATCGGCGCAGCCTCGGCGATGGCCTGGGGGCTGACCCAGTCGGGCTTCTCGCGCACCCTCGCCCAGGCGATGACGCAATTGCCCGGCGGCGCCTTCGGCTTCATGACGGTGTCGGTGGTCGCCTTCATCATCCTCGGCTCGGTGCTCGAGGGCATCCCGGCCATCGTGCTGTTCGGGCCGCTCCTGTTCCCGATCGCCCGCGCAGTCGGCATCCACGAGGTCCACTACGCCATGGTGGTCGTGCTCGCCATGGGGCTCGGCCTGTTCGCCCCGCCCTTCGGCGTCGGCTACTACGCCGCCTGCGCCATCGGCAAGGTCAATCCGGACGAGGGCATCGGGCCGATCTGGGCCTATATGCTGGCGCTGCTGGTCGGCCTGATCGTGGTCGCCGCGGTCCCGTGGATCTCGATCGGCTTCCTGTGAGCCGGGATCCGCGCGGACGCGGGACGGAGTGAAGTCCATGAAGCTCAGGAATCGCGTCGCCATCGTGTTCGGGGCCGGCTCGTCCGGCCCCGGCTGGGGCAACGGCAAGGCGGCCGCGGTCGCCTATGCGCGCGAGGGCGCGCGGGTCGCCTGCATCGACGTGGCCGAGGCGGCGGCGGCCGAGACGGCCGAGATCATCCGCTCGGAGGGCGGCCAGGCCATCGCGCTGGCCGCGGACGTGACCGACCTCGCCTCCGTGGAGGCGACTGCGGCCGCCACGGCCGAGCGCTTCGGTAGCATCGACATCCTGCACAACAATGTCGGCGTGGTCGTCCATGGCGGGCCGACCGAACTCGACGAGGAGACCTTCCGGCGCAATCTCGACGTGAATGTCGGCTCGGTCTACCGCACCGCCAAGGCGGTGCTGCCGCATTTCCTCGCCCGCGGCTCCGGCGTGATCGTCAACATCTCCTCGCTCGCCGCCATCCGCTGGACCGGCTATCCCTATTTCGCCTATTACGCCGCCAAGGGCGCGGTGAACCAGGCCACCGTCGGGCTCGCCATGCAGTATGCCCGGCACGGCATCCGGGCCAATGCGATCATGCCCGGCCTGATCGATACGCCGCTGATCTACAAGCAGATTTCGTCGCAATATGGCAGCGTCGAAGAGATGGTCGAGGCGCGCAACCGGCTGGTTCCGCTCGGCCATATGGGCACCGCCTGGGATGTCGCGGCCGCGGCCGTATTCCTGGCCTCCGACGATGCGCGTTTCATCACCGGCGTCTTGCTGCCGGTCGACGGCGGACAAAGCTGCGGCGTGTCCGCCTGAGGCGGCGTCCTTCGTCGTTGCACGGTGGCGCAAGGCCGGGTCGGCGCGACCCGCCCCGATCGGAAAAAGCCAGCACGGCCAGAACCATGCGGCCGATCAACCGGTCCCGTGAGATCGGATGATCGGGTGGTGATTTCCCCGACCTGACGTGTCAGATCACCGTCAGTGCAGCCGAGTAGTGTGCTCTCCAACGGCAAGTCGATGCCGCCGGTTGGAGATTGCCCCGATGCAGAGATTTCTTCTTTCCGCCGCCGCCTTCGCGTTTGTCGCGACCGTCTCTGGCGCCGCCTTGGCCGGCCCGGCCTGCACCAAGGAACCGCGCGACAAGTGGCTTTCGGAAGAGGCCATGAAGACCAAGGTCGCCGAACTCGGCTTCAAGGTGAAGACCTTCAAGATCTCCGGCCCCTGCTACGAAATCTATGGCTGGAACAAGGACGGCAAGAAGGCCGAGGTCTACTTCAACCCGACCAATGGCGAGATCGTGAAGGCTGAGATCGGCGGCTGACGCCGTCGAGCGGCTGTGTCGACCCGGGTTCCGTCCAACCCGGTCGATGCGGTCGGGCGGGGCCGGCACGTCCGCAAGATCCGCCGGCTCCCCGATTCGGGTGGGTTGCCGAATGAGGCGCAAGACCCATCCGGATGCGAGCGTCCTGCCGGCCGTCCCCGGTGGGACGCTCGGCCCGTGTGGCCGGAGGCCCGCGCGATCCGCGCCGCGCTCCGGCATCGGGCCGATCGTGGCCAGCCTTCGATGCCGAAGGCCTTGCGGCTCCACAATCAAAACAAGGATTTCGGCTGCCATGTCGCTCGCCCGAGAAGGCGTTGCCGCGCCACGGACCCTGATGGTCTGGGATCCGCTCGTCCGCCTGTTTCACTGGACGGTCGTCGCCGGCTGCGTGGTGAACAGCTTCGTGTTCGAAGACGGCAAGACCGTGCACCGCTATGTCGGCTATGTCGTCGCCGGGGCGCTGGCGATCCGCATCCTGTGGGGCTTCGTCGGCACCGCGCATGCGCGCTTCACCGATTTCGTGCCCGGCCCGGCGCGCCTGATCGCCTATCTCCGGGCCATGCTGGCCGGCCGGGAGCCGCGCCATGTCGGCCACAACCCGGCCGCGTCGGTCATGATCCTGACCCTGATGGCGCTGCTCGCGGCGGTCTCGGTGACCGGCTGGATGCTGACGCTCGACGCCTATTTCGGTGAGGAATGGCTCGAGGACCTGCACGAATTGATCGCCAACGCGATCCTGGGCCTTGCCGTGATCCACGTCCTGGCGGCGATCTATGAGAGCATGCGGCACAGAGAGAATCTGATTCTCGCCATGATCACCGGCCGAAAGCGTCTATGAGAGCCCTGCTGATCGAGGACAACGACCGGCTGGCCGCCCATGTGGCGGCCGGTTTGGCATCGGCGGGCTTTGCCGTCGATCGCGCCGGCTCGTCGGCCGAGGCCGACGCGATGCTGGACCCGGCGGCCCACGACATCGTTCTGCTCGATCTCGGCCTGCCCGACGGCGACGGCCTCGCCTGGCTGAAGCGTCGGCGTGCCGGCGGATTGGCCCTGCCGGTCATCGCCGTCACCGCGCGCGGCCAGCTCGGCGACCGCGTGCAGGGCCTCGACAGCGGCGCCGACGACTATCTGGTCAAGCCCTTCGAGATGGCGGAACTGACCGCCCGCTGTCGCGCCCTGCTGCGCCGGCCCGGCGCGACGCTCGGCACGGTGCTGACGGCGGGCGCCGTCAGCCTCGATACCGCGGCCCGCGAGGCGCGCGTCGGTGGACGGGCCATCGACATGCCGCGCCGGGAGATCGACTGTCTGGAAGTGCTGTTGCGGCGGGCCGGCCAAGTGGTGCCGCGCCCGGCGCTGGAGGAACGGCTCTACGCCTTCGACGACGAGGTGACGCCGAACGCCTTGGAGGCGGTCATCTCGCGCCTGCGCCGGCGTCTGGCGGATGCCGGGTCCGGGCTCGACATCCACACCGTCCGCGGCATCGGCTATCTGGCCCGGGAGAAGGCGCCGCGCCGGGAGGGGCGATGACGCTCGCCGGCCTCGTCACCCGTCGCCTGGCCCTGGCGGTCGCGCTCGCCTTCGCGGCGCAGATCGTGCTGGTCGGCTGGGAATACGGCATCGATATCGAGGAACTCGCGAAGGCTTCGGCCGAACGCGAGATCGCCGCGATCACCAAGCGCCTCACGGTCGGCAAGGATCGGCTCTCCTTCGAGATGCCGCCGGATTTCGAGGAGCGCTACGAGCGCTTCCCCCGATCCTACGGTCTGCAGATCATCGACGGCGAAGGCGAGGTCCTCCTGGAGCGCAATGCCGCGCTGTTCGTCGGCGAGCCGTACGATCCGAAGTCGCGGCTCGATCTCGCCTGGAAGGTCGAGCCGGCTGCCGATCACGTCGTGCGCATCATGGCGCGACGGGTGGAAGGCGGTCCGGACCCCTACGTGGTCCGCTTCGTCGCGGTGGACGATCCGGCGGGCTTGTATTGGTCGGTCCTGTTCCACGAGACGATCGACCATGTGATCCTGCCGATGGTGCCGCTCGGCCTCGGGCTGATCCTGGTCGCCGCCGCGGTCGTGCGCCGCAGCCTCGCCCCACTCAGTGCGGCCGCGGAGGCGGCCCGGCGGGTCGATCCCGGCCACACGCGGTTCCGGATCGGCACGCAAGGGCTGCCGGCCGAGGTCGCCAGCCTGGTCGATGCGGTCGACCGGCTGCTCGGCCGCCTCGACGACATGGTCGCCGCCCGCGGCGCCTTCGCCGGCATGGTGGCGCACGAACTGCGCACGCCGCTGACGCTGCTGAAGCTCGATCTCGATCGGCTGGCCGGACCGGATGCCGAGCGGGCCCAGCAGGACGTCCAGTCCATGGCCCGGCTGGTCGACCAGCTGCTCGGCATGGCGCGGCTCGAGGCCATGCCGGCCGACCGGATGCCGACGATCGATCTCGCCGAGATTGCCCGCGACGTGGTCGCCCGGCTCGCGCCGATCGCGATCGAGGCCGGACGCGAACTCGCCTTCTCCGACCAAGGCGGGGCTCTGGCGCTCGGCGAGGGGGAGGCGATCTCGGCGGCCCTGCGCAATCTGGTCGAGAACGCCCTCAGGGTCACGCCCGCCGGCGGGACCGTGCTGGTCGAGGCCGGCCCCGGGCCGGAGCTTCTGGTCGCCGACGAGGGGCCCGGACTGCCGGCCGACGGGGTCGCCACCCTGTTCGAGCGCTGGCGGCAGGGCGACACAACGACGCGCGGCCGGGCCGGCCTCGGGCTCGCCATCGTGGCGCGCACCATGGAGATCCATGGCGGGCGGGTGACCTGCGGCAACGGGCTGGAGGCCGGCGCCTGGTTCCGGCTCGCCTTTCGGGCCGAATGAGCGCGCGATCGCCGCCAGGCACGCGGCCGTTCGCCTTTGTCGCCGATCCGTAGCATCCCTGAGTTCGGTCTTGACAGTTTCGTGAAACGGCGTTGTGATCGTTCGTATACGAATGATTGGGCGGGCGACGGCTCCTGCCGGCATTCCCGGAGGGTACGGATGTTCTGGCAGCCGACCTCGTTGCAGGAAGCGGTCCGCCTTCTGGCGGACGAAGGCGGCATCCTGGTCGCCGGCGGGACCGACGTGTTCCCCGCCCTGGTCGATCGGCCGTCGCCGGCCGGCCTGATCGATCTCACCCGTTGTGCCGAGCTGAAGGGCATCGCGATCGGGGCGGACGCGATCCGGATCGGCGCCGGAAGCCGCTGGAGCGAGATCGCCCGGGCGTCCCTGCCGCGCGGTCTGGCGGCATTGCAGGCGGCCGCACGCGAGGTCGGCTCGGTCCAGATTCAGAATTCCGGCACCATCGGCGGCAATCTCTGCAATGCCTCCCCGGCCGCCGACGGCGTCCCGCCGCTGCTCGCGCTCGACGCGGCGATCGAACTGGTCGGTCCGCACGGGCTCCGCCGCCTGAGGGTCGGCGATTTCGTGCTCGGCAATCGCCGCACCGCGCGGGCGGCCGACGAGATCCTGTCGGCCGTCCTGATCCCGCGCAGGCTGGAGGCCGGCGGATCGGCCTTCCTGAAGCTCGGCGCGCGGCGCTACATGGTCATTTCCATCGTCATGGTCGCGGTCACGCTCGTGCCCGGCCCGGACGGCCGGATCGCCGACGCCCGGGTCGCCGTCGGGGCCGCCTCGGCGGCTGCGCAGCGGCTCGGCGGGCTCGAGGCGCGGCTGATCGGCACGGATCCGGTCGGAAGCGCGCCGGCCGATCTGGTCTCGGCCGCCGACGTGGCCGGGCTGTCGCCGATCGACGACGTGCGCGCCAGCGCCGCCTACCGCCTCGATGCCGCCCGCGAATTGGTCGGCCGCGCCATCCTGCAGGCCTGGGAGGCCGCCCGTGCTTGATCAGCCCGCCGCCTTCGCCCTGACGCTCAACGGCGAGCCTTGCCGCATCGCCGCCGATCCGGGCGCCCGGCTCTCCGCGGTGCTGCGCGACCAGATCGGCTGCGAGGGCACCAAGATCGGCTGCAATGCCGGCGATTGCGGCGCCTGCACGGTCCTCGTCGACGGCGAGCCGGTCTGCGCCTGTCTGACCGCCTTCGGCCAGGTGGCCGGACGCGCCGTGGTGACGGTCGAGGGCATCGAGGCCGGCACGCGCTCGGGCGCGGCGCTGAAGGCTGCGATGCTCGCCAGGGGCGCCGCCCAATGCGGCATCTGTACGCCCGGCATGCTGGTCTCCGCGGCCGCCTATCTGGACCGGACTCCGGTCCCTGATGAGGCGGGCGTGCGCGACGCGCTCGGCGGCGTCCTCTGTCGCTGTACCGGCTACGGCAAGATCGTCGAGGCGGTGCTCGACGCCGCCGCGCCGAAAGGAGCGGAAGCCGCTGCATTCGACGGCGGGATCGTCGGCCGGCGGGTGCCGCGCCTCGACGGGGTGCCCAAGGTCGACGGCACCGAGCGTTACGGCGCCGACGGCTGGCCGGCCGAGACCCTGCTGCTGCGCGCCGTCCGCTCGCCGCATCATCGGGCGCGCTTCACGCTCGGCGATCTGGAGGGCTGGCGTGCGGCCCATCCGGGCGTCGTCGCCGTGCTGACCACCGCCGACGTGCCCGGCCGCAATCTCTACGGCGTGATCCCGGCCTTTGCCGACCAGCCAGTCTTCGCGACCGGCGAGGTCCGCTTCCGCGGCGAGGCGGTCGCGGCCGTGGTCGGCGACCGGGCCGCGGTCGAGGCGCTCGATCTCGCCGGCTTCCCGGTCGCCTGGGAACCGCTCGACGCGCTGATCGGCCTCGATGCCGCCCTGGCCGACGGCGCCGCCCTGGTCCAGGCCAACCGGCCCGGCAACGTGCTGGTGCGCGGGCGCGTCGCCAAGGGCGATGTCGCGGCCGGGCTGGCGGCGGCGGACCGGACCGTCTCCGGGCAGTTCGCGACCGGTTTCGTCGAGCATGCCTATATCGAGCCGGAGGCCGGCTTCGCCCGCCGGGTCGGCGATCGCATCGAGATCGCCGCCTGCACCCAGGCGCCCTACATGGACCGCGACGATGTCGCGCTCGTCCTCGGCATCGCGCCCGAGCAGGTGCGCATCATTCCGACCGCGGTCGGCGGCGGCTTCGGCTCCAAGCTCGACCTGTCCGTGCAGCCCTTCATCGCAGTCGCGGCCTGGCGGCTCGGCCGGCCGGTCGGGATGGTCTATTCCCGCCCGGAATCGATCATGACCACCACCAAGCGCCATCCGGGCCGGCTCGCCATGACGGTCGGCGCGACCCGCGACGGGCGGCTGACCGCGATCGACTTCTCGGGCGATTTCGATACCGGCGCCTACGCCTCCTGGGGTCCGACGGTCGCCAACCGCGTGCCGGTGCATGCCTCCGGCCCCTATTTCGTGCCCGACTACCGGGCCGAGGCGCGGGCGATCCTGACCCATTCCGTGCCGGCCGGCGCGTTCCGCGGCTTCGGCGTGCCGCAGATGGCGGTGGCGCAGGAGCAGCTCTTCGACGAACTCGCGCTCGGCCTCGGCCTCGATCCGCTCGAATTCCGCATCCTCAACGCGCTGACCGCCGAGACGCCGACCGCGACCGGCCAGGTGCTCGGAGCCGGCGCCGGCATGCGCGCCTGCCTGGAGGCGCTGCGACCGCACTGGGCGCGCGCCCGCGCGGCGGCGGAGACTTTCAACGCGACGGCATCGGGGAGCCTGCGGCGCGGCGCCGGCGTCGCCGGCATGTGGTACGGCTGCGGCAACACCTCGATGTCGAACCCGTCGACCATCCGCATCGGACTGAAGCCGGACGGCCGCATCGCGCTGCATCAGGGCGCGGTCGATATCGGCCAGGGGTCGAATACCGTGATCGCCCAGATCGCCGCCGAGGCGCTCGGCGTCGATCTGGCGGCGCTCGATCTCGTCTCGGCCGATACCGACCTGACGCCCGATTGCGGCAAGACCTCCGCCTCGCGCCAGACCTTCGTCACCGGCCGGGCCGCGGAACTGGCCGGCCGGGCGCTGCGCGCCGCCATCCTGCGCCTCGCCAATGCCGGACCGGACGCCGCCATCGTCTGCGGCCCCGGCCGGGTCATCGTGGCCGAGGGCGAGGCCCGGCGCGAGATCGACCTCGCCGGTCTGGCCGTCGACCGCCACGGCTACGTGCTGGCGGCGGAGGAGACCTTCGACCCGCCGACCAGTCCGCTCGATGCGAACGGGCAGGGCGATCCCTATGCGGTCTACGGCTTCGGCGCCCATCTCGCCGAGATCGAGATCGACACGGCGCTCGGCACCGTCCGGGTGCTGCATGTCACCGCCGCCCACGATGTCGGCCGCGCGGTCAACCCGCTTCTGATCGAGGGGCAGGTCGAGGGCGGCGTCGCGCAGGGCATCGGCCTGGCGCTGATGGAGGAATTCATCCCCGGGCGCGGCGAGAACTTGCACGACTACCTGATCCCGACCGTCGGCGACGTGCCGCCGGTGACCACCATCCTGATCGAGGACGGCGCCCCGGCCGGTCCCTTCGGGGCCAAGGGCGTCGGCGAGCAGGCTCTGATCCCGACCGCGCCGGCCATCCTCAACGCCATCCATCACGCCACCGGCCTGCGCGTCACCCGCGTGCCGGCGACGCCCGACCGGATCCGGGCCGGTCTCGTCGGTCTGGGAGGCCAAGCATGAGCGTCGTGGCGACGGAGACGGCCGGCGGGGCGGGGACCGGGACAGGCGCGCCGGAGGCGGGCAAGATCCGCTGCGATGCCTGTCCGGTGATGTGCATCATCAAGGACGGCATGACCGGCGCCTGCGATCGCTACGCCAATGCGGCCGGCGAACTGATCCGCGTCGATCCCCATGTCCTGATCGACCGCACGCTGTCGACCGGCGGCGAGGTCGTGCCCTTCCTGGAGCGGGAGGCGGACTGGGACGGCCGCATTCTCGGCGAGGCGACGACCTTCGTCACCGCCATCGGCGCCGGCACCACCTATCCGGACTACAAGCCCGCCCCGTTCATCGTCGCCTCCGAGATCGACGGCGTCGACATGGTCACGGTCGTGACCGAGGGCATCTTCAGCTATTGCGGCGTCAAGGTGAAGATCGACACCGACCGCTGGCTCGGCCCGGAACAGGCGGTGGTCCGCGCCGACGGCGAGGCGATCGGCCATGTCACGACCGGCGAATACGGCTCGCAGATGCTGTCGCTCGGCGGCGTCCACCACCTGACCGGCGGCTCCAAGCGCGAGGGCAAGGTCACCTGCGACGCGCTCCTGGCGCTCAGCAACGGCTTCGCGGTGGAACTCGCCATCGACGGCGGCTCGACCGTGATCGTGGAGGCCGGCAAGGCACCGATCGTCAACGGCGTGCCCGAGACGCGCATGCGCGTCGGCTGCGGCTCGGCCACGATCGGCATGTTCGCCAAGCAGTGGCTCGGCCTCGCCGATGAGGTGGTGGTGGTCGACGACCACATCACCGGCGTCCTGTCCGAGCATCAGGCCGGCAAGCTGCTCGGCATCCCCGATACCGGCATCCGCATGAAGGGCCGGCGCTCGACGCCCGGGCGCTATTTCCAGGTCGCCGAGCCCGGCACCGGCTGGGGCGGCACCAATCTCGCCGATCCGCTCGCCATCCTCGGCGCCTTCGACCCAAAGAAGGGCGCGCGGCCCGGCCTGACCCTGTTCATGGTCTCGACCACCGGCGAGCATGCCGCCTATTTCGTGCTCGACGAGGCGTTGCGCCCGGTCGAGCAGGCGATCCCGGCCCCGCTCGCCGCGGTCGCCGAGCGCATCGCGGAGAATTGCGAGCCGGCGCTGTCGACGGTGCTGTTCATGGGCGGCGCCGGCGGCTCGCTGCGCTCCGGCGTCACCGAGAACCCGGTCCGCCTGACCCATTCGGTCAAGCAGGCGCTGACCCGCGTCACCTGCGGCGGCGCGCCGGCCTATGTCTGGCCCGGCGGCGGCATCACCTTCATGGTCGACGTGACGCGGATGCCGTCGAACGCCTTCGGCTACGTGCCGACGCCGGCCCTGGTCGCGCCGATCGAATTCACCATGACGCTCGCCGACTACGAAGCGCTCGGCGGCCACATGGACCATGTCCGCCGCCTGTCGCAAGCCGGCACGCCGCAGGGGCGCCGGCTGGTCGCGCCGATCGCCGACAATCCCTGGCCGTTCGGACAGCCGGGCAGCGGGGGCACCCCATGACCGCCGCGGCCGCCCTCCGACAGCCCGCCTCCGATCCGTCCGCAACGGCATCCCGGCCGCGGATGGTCGCGCGGCTGCTGCCGGACGGGCGCCGCCTGCATCTCCAGGACGGACCGATCGATCTCATCATCGGCGCCGACGGGGTGCAGGACGCGGTCGCGGCGGCCTACCGGGCTGCGGCCGGGCGCTTCGCCGGTCTCCTCGACGAACTCTGCGCCGACCTCGCCCTCCTGCGCGCCCCGGCCGTGCCGGACCGGCCGCCGGCCGGCATCGTGGCGCGGCGCATGTGGGCAGCGGTGCTGCCGCATGCCGCACGGGCCTTCATCACCCCGATGGCGGCGGTGGCCGGCGCGGTGGCCGAGGAGATCCTCGCCGCCATGTGTGCGGCGGCCCCGCTCGATCGCGCCTATGTCAACAATGGCGGCGACATCGCCCTGCATCTCGCGCCCGGAATGAGCCTCGCCGCGGGTCTGGTCGACCGGCCCGACCGGCCGAGCCTGGTCGGCTCGGCGACCATCCGGGCGGCGGATCCGGTGCGCGGCATCGCGACCTCCGGCTGGCGCGGGCGTTCCTTCTCGCTCGGCATCGCCGATGCGGTCACCGTCCTGGTCGGCACGGCGGCCGAGGCGGATGCGGCCGCGACCGTCGTCGCCAACGCGGTCGACCTGCCGGGCCACGGCGCGATCGCCCGCCGCCGGGCGCGCGACCTGCAGCCCGACAGCGATCTCGGCGACCGGCTGGTCACGGTCGCGGTCGGTCCTCTCGACGCCGCCGAGATCGAGCGGGCGCTGGCTGGCGGACTGCGCGAGGCGGATCGGCTGATCGGCGAGGGACGCATCGTCGGCGCGGCCCTGCAGCTCGCTACCCGAGTGCGTGTGGCGGGCGATTTTCGCGACCTGACGGTGCCGGGTGACCGCCATGCGACGGTGACGGCCATTCCGGGGATTGACAAAATGCTGTCGGGACATGCCGTCTGGGCCGGACGGCGCCCGAGTGGTCAAAATCCGACATTTGCGTCCCGCAAATGTCAGATTGAATTGACCACGTCGTCAAAGAGTTAGTGGTTTGGATTCACGAGGCGGATGGGTACCATCCGTCTCGATCAAACCACTCGGCCGGTGGAGGAAGGACCCCGATGACCGGGATCGAATTGCGCAAGCGTGTGCTGACCGTGGAGGAGATCTTCCACGAGGGCGGGCCGGTGGCGGCGGAACCGCCGAAGCGTGCCGCTGCCCTGTCGGTGATCCGCAATCCCTTCGCCGGGCGCTACCACGAGGACATCGCCTTCTTCATGGAGGTGCTGAACCCGCTCGGCATCGACATGGCGGAGCGGCTGGTCGCGGCTTTGGGCGGCGATCCGAAGGCGATCCAGGGCTACGGCAAGGGCGCCATCGTCGGTCAGGCCGGCGAGCTGGAGCATGGCGCGCTGTGGCATGTGCCGGGCGGCTACGCCATGCGGGCGGTGCTCGGCGACGCCAAGGCGATCGTGCCCTCGACCAAGAAGGTCGGCGGCCCGGGCACGCGGCTGGACATCCCCGTCACGCATATCAACGCCTCCTATGTGCGCAGCCATTTCGACGCCATGGAGGTCGGCCTCGCCGACGGTCCGCGCGCCGACGAACTGGTGCTCGCGCTGGTCATGACCACGGGCGCGCGGGTGCATGCCCGCGTCGGCGGCCTCAAGGCCGCCGACATCAAGGGCGAGGACGGCCTCCGATGAGCGCGAAGATCCGCAAGCTGGTGGTCCAGCTCGACGAGACGCTGACCGAGATGGGCCGCACGGTGTCGCCGCCGGTGCGTCGCGCGGTGGCGGCGGCGGTGATCGAGAATCCCTTCGCGGGCGTCTATCAGGAGGATCTGTCCGAGCTGATCGCCATCGGCGAGGAACTCGGCGGTCTTCTGGCGGCGCGCTGCGTCGCCGCGCTCGGCATCCCGGGCGATCAGGCGGAGGGCTACGGCAAGGCCGCCTGTGTCGGCGAGGACGGCGAACTGGAACATGCCGCCGCGCTGCTGCATCCGAAGATGGGCACGCCGGTGCGCAAGGTGCTCGGCAAGGGCGCCGCGCTGATCCCCTCGTCGAAGAAGCGCGGCGGGCCGGGCACGGTGCTGGACGTGCCGCTCGGCCACAAGGATGCCGCCTATGTGCGCAGCCATTTCGACGGCGTCGAGATCCGCATCGCCGACGCGCCGCGCGCCCGCGAGATCGTCGTCGCCGTGGCGGTGACCGACGGCGGCCGGCCGCTGCCGCGGGTCGGCGGCCTGACCAAACACGAGATCAAGGGCGAGGACGGCCTGCGCTGACGCGCCTGCCGGCGCCTGGACGGACCGGGATCAGTCAACAGGGAGTGCTCGATCATGCAGACGGGAATCGGACGCAGAATGGTCCTCGCGGGCGCCCTCGGCGGCGCCTTCATGGCCGCCACCGCCTCCTTCGCGGCGGCGCAGACGATCAAGATCGGCGAGATCAACAGCTATTCGGGCCTGCCGGCCTTCACCGAGCCCTACCGCAAGGGCTGGCAGCTCGCCGTCGACGAGATCAACGCCGCCGGCGGCGTGCTCGGCAAGAAGCTGGAGGTGGTCTCCAAGGACGACGGCGGCAAGCCCGCCGATGCCGTGACGGCCGCCAACGAACTGGTCTCCTCCGACCAGGTCGTCATGCTGACCGGCACCTTCTTCTCCCATATCGGTCTCGCGGTCTCCGACTTCGCCAAGCAGAAGAAGGTGCTGTTCCTGGCCGCCGAGCCGCTGACCGACGCGGTGACGCTCGCCAAGGGCCACAAATACGTCCTGCGCCTGCGTCCGCAGAACTACGCCCAGGCGGCGATGCTGGCCGAGGAGGCCGCCAAGCTGCCGGCCAAGAAATGGGCGACCATCGCGCCCAACTACGAATACGGCCAGTCGGCGGTCGCCGTGTTCAAGGAGCTGCTGTCCAAGAAGCGTCCGGACATCCAGTGGGTCGCCGAGCAGTGGCCGACCCAGGGCAAGATCGAGGCCGGCGCCGTCGTGCAGGCGATCGCCGCCGCCGAGCCGGAGGCGATCCTCAACGTCACCTTCGGCCCGGATCTGGTCAAGCTGGTGCGCGAGGGCAATACCCGCGGCCTGTTCGAGAAGCGCGCCGTGGCCAGCTTCCTGACCGGCGAGCCGGAATATCTCGACCCGCTCAAGGACGAGACCCCGGCCGGCTGGATCGTCACCGGCTATCCCTGGTACGACGTGAAGATCGCCGAGCACGCGGCCTTCCTGAAGGCCTATCAGGCCAAGTACAACGACTATCCGCGCCTCGGCTCGGTGGTCGGCTACATGACCATGAAGTCCGCCGCCGCGATCATCGCCAAGGCCGGCTCGACCGATACCGACAAGATGATCGCTGCCGCCAAGGGCCTCGAGGTCCCGAGCCCCTTCGGCAAGATCGTCTTCCGCGCCTCCGACGGCCAGTCGACCCTCGGTGCCTTCGTCGGCAAGACGGCGGTCAAGGACGGCAAGGGCGTGATGGTCGACAGCGTCTATCGCGACGGCGCCGCCTATATGCCGAGCGAGGACATGGTCAAGGCGCTGCGTCCGGCCGACTGAGCCCGGTCTGAACCCGATCGGGGCCGGCCATCGCGCCGGTCCCGGTTCCCTCTCCGATCCGAACCCTTCAAGACGCCCGACGCGGGCGCCATCGGGAGACGCGTGCGTTGGCCTTCCTGATCGTCCAGGCCCTGACCGGGCTCGCCAGCGCCGCCTCGCTGTTCCTGATCGCCAGCGGGCTGTCGATCATCTTCGGCGTCACCCGCATCGTGAACTTCGCCCATGGCGCCTTCACGATGATCGGCGCCTATCTGGCCTATAGCCTGACCGAACGGCTCGGCGGTGCCTTCGGCTTCTGGTTCGGCCTGTTCGCCGCGGCCGTCGCGGTGGCGGCGATCGGGGCTGCGACCGAGATCCTGCTCTTGCGCCGCATCTACAAGGCCCCGGAACTGTTCCAGCTGCTCGCCACCTTCGGCGTCACGCTGATGGTGCAGGACCTGGTCATCCTGGCCTGGGGCCCGGAAGACCTGCTCGGCCGCCGGGCGCCCGGCTTCACCGGCGCGGTCATGATCCTCGGCCAGCGCGTGCCGGCCTACGACCTGTTCCTGGTCGCCGCCGGCCCGGTCGTGCTCGGCGCGCTCTGGCTCCTGTTCAACCGCACCCGCTGGGGCATTCTGGTGCGCGCCGCGACCCAGGACCGCGACATGGTCGCCGCGCTCGGCGTCGACCAGAAATGGCTGTTCACCTCGGTCTTCGCCCTCGGCGTCTTCCTGGCCGGCCTCGGCGGGGCGCTGCAGATCCCGCGCGAGGCGGTCAGCCATTCGATGGATCTCCGCGTCATCGTCGAGGTCTTCGTGGTCGTCGTGATCGGCGGGCTCGGCAGCGTGCCGGGCGCCTTCCTGGCGGCGGTGATCGTCTCGGAAATCAACGCCTTCGGCATCCTGATCTTCCCGAAGATCTCGATCGTGGTGGTGTTCCTGGTCATGGCCGTCGTGCTGGTGGTCCGGCCCTTCGGCCTGTTCGGCCGGCCCGAGGCGGCGCGGCGGACGACGCCCGGCGCGACCATCCGGCCGTGGCAGCCGCTCGGGCGCGCGGGCCGGATCGCGGTCGCGGTTCTGGTCTCGGCGCTGGCCGCGGCGCCGGCCTTCGCCGGCCCCTACCTGCTCTCGGTCGGCGCCGAGATCCTGCTCTTCGTCGTGTTCGCGGCCAGCCTGCAGTTCCTGATGTCGGTCGGCGGGCTCGCCTCCTTCGGTCATGCCGCCTATTTCGGGCTCGGCTCCTACGGCGCCGCGCTAGCGGTGAAATGGCTCGGCGCGCCGATGGAGGCCGCCATCCTGGCCGGTCCGGTGCTGGCCGGGCTCGGCGGCATCCTGTTCGGCTGGTTCTGCGTGCGCCTGTCCGGCGTCTATTTCGCCATGCTGACGCTCGCCTTCGCGCAGATCGCCTGGTCGATCGCCTTCCAGTGGGTGGCCGTGACGGGCGGCGACAACGGCATTCTCGGCGTCTGGCCGACGGCCTGGGCGTCCAAGCCGGCCGCCTTCTACTGGCTCTCGCTCATGGTGGCGACCGTCTCGGTCGCGGCCCTGCGCATCCTCGCCTTCTCGCCCTTCGGCTACCGGCTGCGCGCGGTGCGCGATTCCACGCTGCGCGCCGAGGCGATCGGCATCGACCGCCTGTCGACGCAATGGATCGCCTTCGCGGTCGCCGGCGCGGTGGCGGGCCTCGCCGGCGCGCTCTACGCCTTCCTGAAGGGCAACGTCTTCCCCGACGCGCTGGCGATCCCGACCTCGGTCGACGGCCTCGTCATGGTGCTGCTCGGCGGGCTGGAGACGGTTTCGGGCGCAGCGATCGGCGCGGTCGCCTTCAAGGCGCTCTCGATCTGGCTGATGAGCCAGACCGACTATTCCAAGCTCGTGCTCGGCGCGATCATCGTGGTGCTGGTCGTCTTCCTGCCCAAGGGCCTCGGCGGCCTCGCCGACCTGGTCCGGCCATCGGGCACAGGGCGGAACGACGCGTCCGGTTCCTCACCCTCGGAGGCCGCGCGATGACGGTGGTGGTCGATGTCGACGGCATCCACAAATCCTATGGCGGCGTGCATGCCGTGCGCGGCGTCAGCTTCCGGCTCGCGGCCGGCGAGATGCTGGCGCTGATCGGCCCGAACGGCGCCGGCAAGAGCACCTGCTTCAACATGCTGCACGGCCAGATCAAGCCCGATCGCGGCCGGATCACCATCCTGGGCCGCGACACGACGCGGCTCGATCCGCGCCGCATCTGGGCGCTCGGCGTCGGGCGCACCTTCCAGATCACCGCCACCTTCGGCTCGATGACGGTGATCGAGAATGTCCAGGTGGCGCTGGTCTCCGCCGATGCGGCGCTGGCCTGGCGGCTCGGCGCGCTCGGCACCCTGAAGCGGGCCGAGGCGGAACGGCTCCTGGCGCTGGTCGGCCTGGCCGATCAGGCCGGGCGGCCCTGCGGCGAGCTCGCCTATGGCGACCTGAAGCGGCTGGAACTCGCCGTCGCGCTCTCCAACGACCCCAAGGTGCTGCTGATGGACGAGCCGACCGCCGGCATGGCGCCGGCCGAGCGCATCGACCTGATGCGGCTGACCGCCGAGATCGCGCGCGAGCGCGGGCTGGGCGTCCTCTTCACCGAGCACGACATGGACGTGGTCTTCGAACATGCCGACCGGATCATGGTGCTCGACCGCGGCAACCTGATCGCCGAGGGCTCGCCGACCGCCGTGCGCCACGATCCCAAGGTGCGCGAGGTCTATCTCGGCGGCGGCTCGACCTTCGCGGCCGAAACCGAGGTCGCCGCCCCGGCCCCGGGAGGCGCCCAATGAGCGTGCTCTCCGTCGCCGATCTGGATGCCTGGTACGGCCCGGCGCAGATCCTCGATCATGTCGCGCTGGACCTCGGCCGCGGCGAGGTGGTCGCGCTGCTCGGCCGCAACGGCGCCGGCAAGTCGACCACCTTCCGCGCCCTGGTCGGGCTGGTGCCGCGCCGCTCCGGCCGCATCGGCTTCGAGGGGCAGGAGATCGGCCGCATGGCGACCCACGAGATCGCCCGCCTCGGCCTCGGCTTTGTGCCCGAGGACCGGCGCATCTTCACCGACCTGACGGTGGAGGAAAATCTCGAGGTCGGCCGCCGGCCGGCGCGCGCGGGCCTGACGCCCTGGACGCCGGAGCGGCTCTACGCCCTGTTCCCCAATCTCGGCGAGATGCGCCGCCGGCCGGGCGGGCGGATGAGTGGCGGCGAGCAGCAGATGCTGACCATCGCCCGCACCCTGATGGGCAATCCCAGCGCCGTCCTGCTCGACGAACCGTCCGAGGGCCTCGCCCCGCGCATCGTCGAGGACATGGCCGCCGCCATCGTGCGCCTGAAGCAGGAGGGGCTGTCGATCCTGGTCTCCGAACAGAATCTCCATTTCGCCCGGCTCATCTCCGACCGCGCCTATATCATCGAGCGCGGCCGCATCCGCTTCGGCGGCACCATGGCGGAGCTGGAGGCGCGCCCGGACATCCGCGACGCCTATCTGGCGGTGTAGGCGCCGCTCCGGCGGCGCGTCCGCTCCGGCGGCAAGCCCGCTCCGGCTTCGGAGCCGCTTCGGCGCAGGGGCGCTGCGGTTGCCGGCGCCTCGGCTTCGAAGGTGGCTCCGCGACGGTGGCCCCGCGACCCCGCCCCCCGCGACGACGGCGCTGTGGCGGCCGGCGCGCCGAGCGGCTAACCTTCGGGCGACAGACAAGAAGACTCGCGGAGGAATGCCCCATGAGCGATCCGACGGAGGCTGCTCCAGACGCAGCCACCGAGGCCGCGCCGCCGGCCTATCGGCTCGACGACCAGGTCGGTTTCGTGCTCCGGCAGGTCAACCAGCGCCATACCACCATCTTCGCCGAGCGCATGATCGAAGGCCTGACGCCGACCCAATGGGCGGCGATGGCCAAGCTCGCCGAGAAGGGGCCGCTGTCGCAGAACCTGCTCGGCCGGCACACGGCGATGGATGCGGCGACCATCAAGGGCGTCGTCGATCGGCTCGCCGCCCGCGGCCTGGTCAGCGGCGAGCCGGACCCGGGCGATGCCCGCCGGCTGGTCATCGGCCTGACCGAGGACGGCCGCCGCCTCGCCGAAAGCGCCGCCCCGGTCGCCACCGCCATCACCGAGGAGACGCTGGCGCACCTGACCGCGCAGGAGCGCAAGACGCTGCTGCGCCTGCTTGTGAAGATGTTGTAGAAGCTTGCCACATCGAACCCCGCGGCCGCGCGCCGGGGGATCCATCCCTGGTGCAAGCCGTTTTCCATGACCGAAGTCGACCCCGCCGCCCGCCCCGTCCTGGTCATCCTGCGCGCCGGGGACCGGTCCCTGCATCCCGGCTGGCTCGCGGGCGCTCCGCCCGAGACGCGGACCTGGGACCTGCATCTGAGCTATTTCGGCAACGACCCGGATCCGTTTCCCGACCGGCCCGCCGACGTGACGGTCTCGTTCGAGAAGGGCAGCAAGGCGACCGGCACGGTCGCGTGCCTCGCCGGCCTCGGCGCCCGCCTCGACCGCTACCGCTTCATCTGGCTGCCCGACGACGATCTCGCCGCCGACCTGCCGACCCTCAACCGCTTCTTCGCGATCGTCGCCGAATACGATCTCGACATCGCCCAGCCGGCCCTCGGCCCGGGCTCCTTCGTCAACCACCGCATCACCAGCCAGCGCCCGGAATACCGCCTGCGCTTCACCGACTTCGCCGAGATCATGGCGCTCGGCCTGTCGCAGCGCGCCTTCCGCATCTGCCGGCCCTATTTCGACCGCAGCGTCTCGTCCTGGGGCCTCGATTTTCTGTTTCCGAAGCTGATCGGCTATCCGGACCGCAAGATCGCCATCGTCGACGAGACCCCGGTCGTCCACACCCGCCCCGGCGGCAAGGGCCCGAACATCGCCCTGGTCCGCGGCGAGGGCGTCACGCCGGGCCAGGAACTGCGCCGGATCGAGAAGGACTTCGGCATCGTCCGCAGCCGCAAGAACCTCGCCGCCATCCCGCTCGGCGGCGGCGCGCCGATCGTTTTCCCGCCGGCCAAGGAATGATCGGACGCCTTGATGGCTTTCAGGCCGGCGGCGAGTCGTCGCCTTGGGCCCCGGCTTGGTCGCCTTGTAGCGGGGCTGGGGCCGCTTGCGGGAGCAGGAGCTGTCCGATCAGGTCGACCAGCGCGACGCCGGCACCGTGCGGTTCGGTCGCATGCCTTGAGACGACCGGAAGCTTCCGCTCCTGGTGATCGAGGTGAAGATTGCCGACCGGGACGCCATGCCGCGCGACGTCGCCGAGAACCGCCTTGAAGTGATCCCAAAGCAGGCTTTGGTTCGCATTGGCCGCCAGCGTGGAATCGTCGACCGGCGCACCATCGCCAACCATGCAGACGATCCGTTTGGTCCATTTTTCCGGAGGCAGACGAGATACGGCCCAGAGGAGGGCTTCGCCGTCGATATTCTCGTAAAGCGCGTCCGGATGCAGGGCGGCGATCAGGCCCGAGGTGTGCGGCGCCGAGGCCTCCCTGTAGACGATGTGGCGCAGATCGCACAGTCGGCCCGGATGGGGCGGCTGGCCGTCGGCGATCCACTGCTGCCGTGATCGTCCGCCGCGCCAGCTCGTCGTCGTGAAGCCCAGGATTTCGCAGGACATGCCGGCCAAGGCGATCATGTCTGCCGCGCACTCGATCGCCGTCAGGGCCGACAGCATCTTCAGGCCGCGCATCGAGCCTGAGTGATCGAGCAACAGACTGACGACCGTCCGCTTCCTCTCGTCGAGAGGAATGCCGGCCTCGATCTTCCGGAGCAGCCGGCCCGCATGGGCCAGGATCGCCACTCGCTCCGCCTGGAAGTCATGCACGAAGGCCCGCCTGACCTCCGCGAAGTCGCCGCCCCGATGGCCGTACTCCTCCTTCAGCCACGTCAGGAACGCCTCCCCGGTCAGTTCCTCGTCGTGGGCGTGCGTGTAGACGCGGTAACCTTCCGGTTCGAGCGCGGGATCGCCCGGGTGGGAGCCAACCGTCGGCGCCGTGACGCCGTGCCTGGCTGTCGGGTCCCCGATGCCCCGCCGCCAGCGCTGGACCGTCGGGTGGGCAAGGATGCGGTCCAGGACCTTCATAAGCCTTCTCTTCGACGAACAGCGTGGCCGACACCTTCGGGAGCAAGGTATAGAACGAGATCCGACTTGCATCCAGGGGTAGCGAATGGCGACGGAAAGGAGCATCCGCACCGATTTCCCGAAGCCAGCGGTGCCCGCTATTTCCGCTTCGATTTCGATCTTGGCTGGGCGTCCCGCCAGGCGGTTTCGAGCGCAAGGGCGAGGTCGGCTTCGGTCAGGCGGGCGAGGGTCGCGGTGGTCCAGCCCATGGGCCCCCAGCCGCCCGGGACCGGTGCGAAGGCGTCGGGGGCGACCAGGCATTTGAGGGCCTGGTCTTCGGGCGTGAACTTGAAATTGGCCGTCAGGCCGTCGGGGTGGAGCGTCACGTAGATGCGCGCGACGCGGAAGGCGCGCCGGTCGACATGCTGCGCCTCGATCGTCCCGGCCAGCGCCAGCGCGAGGCGCCGCAGGTCTTCGCCGGTCGCCACTGGGACCTCCTCCGCCCGCTTCCCGGCGATATCACCAGGACACGGCATGGATGTCCATCGCGTCCACCGCCAGCCCGGGCGGATCGACCGCATGGGCCGGGCCGTCGACGGACCGGCTCAGAGCATTTCCCGATTGGATGGACGTGTCCAATCGCAAAAGAAATGTTCCGGATTCAATGGCTTGAGCCTGTTCTTTCCGATCGGATCGTGTCGATCTGACCGGGACCGGTTCTAGCGGCCGCCCGCGCAGCGGCCGAGCTTGACCTCGTCGATCGTCAACAGCCGGGCCATCGGCTGCGACTTGGCATCGCGGATCTCGTAGATGGCGATGCCCCTGCTCTGCTTCAGCATGGACTCAAAGCCGACACTGATCTCTCGAATATGATGCACCGTGTCCCATTTGACGGCCGGGGCGAGCTTCCGGGAAAGCTCGCGAACGTGCCGGCCGACCGGATCGTTCGGGAAGACCGCCCCGACGCCGACATCCTTCTCGCGCCGCGTCGACCCGCCTTCCGATATCTCGGCCGCCCATCCGTAGGCCGTGTCCCGGGCAGGGCGGACGACCACGCTCAAACCGGCGCTGCGGAACCGGCCGCCGGCTTCGAGAAGTTCGGCATCGCACGTGATGGCCGCGGCCGTCTCGGGCAGCGCGGCTTCGTTGCCGGCGGTCCAGATCGAGCCGGGGAATGCGCATTTTTCCTTGAAGATCTCGACCGACTGCAAGGTGAACGTGACGGCCTTGAACGGCGGCGCCGTGTCGGACCGGCTTCGGATATCGGACGGGATCAACTGGCAGTTCCAGCCGCCCGGCCCAATCCCAAGAGCGACCTGACGCTCGTAGGTCGTCGTCATTTTCGCGCATTCGGCCGGCGGCGGCTTCAGCAGGCATTTGAGCGAGGACGGCTGACGCGTGCGAAGCGATGCCGACCCGCGGATCGTCTCCCCCTTGTCCGTCGTGAGCTGGAGATCCTCGCCGGTCTGACGGATCGTGATGCTCGTCCCGACGGCCGCACCGCAGTTGCCCGAGCATCGCCAGGGACCCGACAGGTCGAAGTCGGGCCGCTCCTGCGGTCGGACCGGCATGGTCATCGACAACCCGAGGACCAGCGACAGCCCGACCGCCGGCCGAATCCGCATCCTGGACGGCACGATCGCTTCCATAGCCGATGCCTCCCGAAATCCCGAGGGTGCGACGGACGCCGTCCGCCGCCGGCGTCTATTTCTTCGCCTTCTTGCAGACGGGACCGTTGAGTTCGGAAGCCGGATCGTTGGTGACCCGAACCGTGTAGTCCTTGCCTTCGGTGAAACCCTTCTTGCCCATTTCCTCGATCACGCAGTCCTTGAACATCTTTGCGCGGGTCGCCGCCGGGCCTGAGGTGAAAAGGGCCTGGCCGCAAAGGTCGACATCGTCCGACTGCGCGGCCGCATTGCAGGTCGTCGCCGCCGCGGACGGTGTCGCCGGTACCAGGGCGCAGAGTCCGGCGCCGACCAGGCCGATTATCCAGCTTCGCATGCATCCTCTCCCGTGTTCTGAAGCGTCGCGCCGTCGGTCCGGCGGCCCTTGAGGCCAGGACTGCCGCCCAAGGGGAATGGCCGCGGCGGTTCGGCACCCGACTGTCCGCTGCCGAAGCAACCGCGTCATGGAATACTGAATCTTCCGTTGCGTCATTACCCAAATGGGTAATGTCCCTGCGTGCCGGGACGAAGTTGCGTGACCCTGTCCGGCCGGATCGCAGCGTTTTCGGCAGCGGCTTTGCGGGGAGGCGTCAGGGTCGTTCCGACAACAAGCGCGCGAGATCGATCTGTCGATGCACGCCAGTCTTGGCGTAGACCGATTTCAAGTGGGCCCGGATCGTTTCCGGCGTGACGCTGAGCTTCAGCGCAGCCGCGGCGACGCTGGTGCCGGCCGCGACCATGGAGGCCACCCGCGCCTCGGCGGCCGTGAGGTCGAACAGGACCTCGATCAGGGCCGCCGGCAGCGCCCCTTTCGGCGCCAGGACCGTCGCATAGACCAGGCATGCCGCCCCCGTGAAGACATCCAGGGCCGACCCTTTCAGCGGTACGAGGTGAGCCACGGCGGCAGCGGCGCCGTCCCTCGCCGGAAGGGCCAGCGATGCTGCGGCCCCGCGGCCCCCATGCCGAAGGGCGTTCCTGAAGGCGGTGTTCGAGGTCTCGTCCCCGAAGAGAAGCCGGTCATGCGCGCCGATCCGCATCGATGGGCTGCATCCGGCGAAGAGGCCGTTCGCGGCGAGGACCCGGCCCGTGGCGTCGACGATGGCGGCGGGCAGGCCGACGGTCTCGAGGGCGATCACCCCGGCCTGCATCCGCTCGATGCCGACCCGGGCGGACAGGACGGCGGCGCGGGCGAGATGCGGCCGCAGGTGATCGAGCCTGCGGACGGCCTCCGGCTCGACCGGGCCGTTTCTCTCCAGCCGTTCGATCGAGAAGATGATCGTGTCGGCCGTCGGTGAATGGATCGCGGTTCCGACACACCACCAGAATCCGAGCGGTCTCAGATACTCGGTATAGAAGGGCGAACGGTCCATCTCCTCGGGGCTGAAGCCGTCGAAATCGGTCAGGAACCGTGGTTCCCGGATCGGAATCAGGCGGTTGCCGCGATCGTTCCGCGCGCCCGCCCAGCCGTCCTTGACCCAGGCTTCGATGAGCCGATCGATGCGCGGGGAGTTGATGTGGCGCGTCGCCCCCGGCCGGGCGGCAAACAGCAGCGTCCCCTCGGCGCCGGCAATCTCGGCGAGCCGGTCGAGCAGGCGATGCCAGAGATCGGGAACGATCGCGGCTTCGTAGATCTCCTCGACCAGTCCGGCGATATCCATCCCGCCACCTCCGGATCGACTTCGGCCCATCCCGACGGGAACGCCTCGATCGGAACGGGCCGGCCTCTGCCTCAGCCGTGCACCACCTCCGGGACCAGCGTGGCCGGCGGGGTGTTGCGGCTGCGGCCGGCGCGGACGAGGCCGTCGATCACCACCATGCCGATGCCGGGCAGGTCGCCGAGCTGGACGGCGTGCAGCAGGTTCTTGCCGGCGGAATGCTGCGGGCGGTCCAGGAACACGAAATCGGCGGTGCGGCCGACCTCGATGATGCCGCAGTCGAGCTTGCGCATGCGCGCGGTGTTGCCGGTCGCAAAGCAGAAGGCGAGTTCGGCCGGCACGTCGCCGAGCGCGGACAGCATCGAGACCATGCGCAGGATGCCGAGCGGCTGCACGCCCGAGCCGGCCGGCCCGTCCGTGCCCAGGATGACGCGCTCCAGCTGGCCCATGTCGCGGGCGGTGCGCAGCGTGTAGAGCGCCGAGCGCTCGTTGCCGTTATGGACCAGTTCGAGGCCGCGCCGGCAGCCTTCGCAGATGCAGCGGATCTGGTCGTCGGGCAGCGCGGTATGGCCGCCGTTGATGTGGCCGACGATGTCGGCATCGCATTCCAGCACCACGTCCTTGTCGATCAGGCCGGAGCCCGGGATCGACGGGCCGCCGGTGTGGATGGTGCTCTGGATGCCGTATTTGCGCGCCCATTCGACCATCTTGCGGCCGGTCGGGCCGTCCTTGACGCCGCCGAGGCCGATCTCGCCGAGGAGCGAGACGCCGGCATCGGCCAGATCCTTGAAATCCGCCTCGGTCATGCCGTGCTCGATCACCGGCGCGCCGGCATGCAGCTTCACGCCGCCCGGCCGGAACGACGAATAGATGCGCTGCGCGGTGATCGCCATCGCCTTCAGGCCGACGATGTCGCGCGGCCGGCCGGGCATGTGCACCTCGCCGGCCGAGATCATGGTGGTGACGCCGCCATGCATCGAACTGTCGATCCAGTTGAGCTGGCTCTGGCGCGGCGTCCAGTCGCCGGCGACCGGATGGACATGGCTGTCGATCAGGCCGGGCGCGACCGGCGAGCCATGCGCGTCGATCAGCGTGGTCGCCCCGTCGGTGTCGCAGTCCTTGGCGCGGCCGATCGCCGTGATGCGACCGTTTGTCGCAACGATCGTGTCGGCATCGAGGATCGGTTCTTCCAAACGGCCCGACAGGAGCATGCCGATATTGCGGATGACAAGCTTGGTAGGACCGGATGGTCCCCCGGGTGCGTCATGTGCCAAAGCGTCCTCCCGACGAAAGTCTGTCCAGGCTCTTCCGAACTTGCCCTTCGGCAGTGCAGCACGTATCTGCACGCATCGACAGGGCACCAAACCCGCGCTATATCGTTAGTATACGAACGAATTCGCGACCCGCAAGCAGCCCCTTGCCGGCCGCGTGTACGGAGCCGAAAAATGAGCGCCTTCAACGAAGAACAGGTCCTTTCCGTCCATCATTGGACCGACACTCTGTTCTCGTTCACCACCACGCGCAACCCGTCTTTCCGGTTCCGCAACGGCGAGTTCACGATGATCGGCATTCCGGTCAACGGCAAGCCGCTGATGCGGGCCTATTCGGTCGTCAGCCCGAACTATTCCGACACGCTGGAATTCTTTTCCATCAAGGTGCCGAACGGCCCGCTGACCTCGCGCCTGCGCGATCTTTCGGTCGGCGACCAGATCCTGGTCAGTCGCAAGGCGACCGGCACGCTGGTGATCGACAATCTGCTGCCCGGCAAGAACCTGTATCTGCTCGGCACCGGCACCGGACTGGCGCCGTTCATGAGCATCATCCGCGATCCCGACACCTACGATCGCTTCGAGAAGGTCGTGCTGGTGCATGGCTGCCGGCAGGTCGCCGAGCTCGCCTATGGCGAGACGATCACGCAGGACCTGCCGAACGACGAGCTGATCGGCGAATTCGTCAGCCAGCAGCTGGTCTACTATCCGACCGTCACGCGCGAACCGTTCCGCAACCGCGGCCGGATCACCGATCTCCTGTCCTCCGGCAAGCTCGGCGAGGATATCGGCCTGCCGCCCCTGTCGCTCGAGAACGACCGCGTCATGCTGTGCGGCAGCCCGGAAATGATCGCCGACGCCCGCACCATGCTGACCGGCCTCAATTTCGTCGAGGGCAACCAGGGCGAGGCCGGCCACTATGTGATCGAGAAGGCCTTCGTCGAGAAGTGACGGGGCGGTCCCGACACGGGAAGTGAAGCGAGGCCAAGACGCCGCCGACGGGAGCCCAAAGCCCGGACCGGCGGCGTTTCCGCGTCCGGGCGGCAGATCGGTCAGGAGACCCCGCCTATCCGCCGCGCTCCGGCTCGCCCTCGTCATCCGGCGCATGGCTCGCCCAGGGGCCGCCCTCGCGCGGCGGGGGCAGGGTGGCGGGGTCGATCTCCATCAGATGCACCTTGGCGATCATCTGCGCGGAGACCGGGGCGGTCAGGAACAGGAACAGCACGATCGCCAGTTCGTGCCAGGACGGATCGGCGCGCACGATGCCGGCCTCCAGCATCGAGGCGATCAGGATCGCGCCGAGGCCGACCGTGACGGCGAGCGTCGGGGCGTGCAGCCGGCGCAGCGGGTCGCGGAGCTTGGCGAGGGCGGCGGATCCGAGCAGCAGGAACGCCCCTCCGACGAGGATCAGGGCGGCGGCGAGCGCTTCGGCGGCGAAGGTCATCGGCATCCTCCGGTCACTCGATGATGTTGCCGCGCAGCAGGTAGCGGCAGAAGGCGACCGTGGTCAGGAAGCCGACCATGGCGAACAGGATCGCGGCCTCGAAATAGAGCCCCGTCCCATAGGCAAGCCCGAGCAGCAGCACCAGCGCGATGGCGTTCACCGTCATGGTGTCGAGCGCCAGGATGCGGTCGGCTGCGCCGGGGCCGCGGATCAGGCGCCAGAGATTGAGCAGGAGCCCGAGCCCGGCGGCGGCGGCGGCGATCACGGCGGCGGTCGCGATCATGGGAAGATCTCCAAAAGCCGGCGCTCGTAGCGCGCCTTGATGGCGGCCACCGTCGCGTCCGGATCGTCGGTGTGGAAGACATGGACGAGCAGCGAGCGGCCGTCGGCGGAAAGATCGGCGCTGAGCGTGCCGGGTGTCATGGTGATGGTCGAGGCGAGCAGCGCGATCGCCTCCGGGGCGGTCACGGCGAGCGGAACGGTGACGAAGCGGGACTTCAGCTCCGCTTCCGGCCGCGTCAGCACGAGCCACGCCACCTCGGCCGCCGAGACGAGGATGTCCCACAGCACGATCAGCGCATAGGCGGCGAGACCGGGCAGGCCGGCGAGGCGCGGCCGGTCCGGCCACCAGGCGCGGGTGGCGAGCGGCAGGGCGATGCCGAGCACGGCGCCGAGCAGGACCGTGCCGGCCGAAAGCCGGTTTTCCAGGACGATCCAGAAGGCCGCCACGGCGAGCGACAGGAGCGGGTGGGGGAGGAGCCGCGCGATCATCGGGCCGCCTCCCGGCCGCGGCCGCCCGGCTCGCCGAGCACGGCCTCGACATAGCCGGCCCGATCGGCCATCTGGCGGGCGGTGGCGGTCAACTGGTGGGCGACCGGTCCGGCCAGCACGGTCAGGCCGGCGAGGGCGATCACCAGGATGGCGACGCCGGCGAGCCCGCTTCGGCCGGGCGGCACCAGCGCTGCGGGGCCGGTTCCGGCAGGCTCCACGCCCTCGGCGCCGGCAGTCTTCCAGAACAGCGTGCTGCCGGCGCGGGCGAAGCCGACGATCACCGGCAGGCTGGAGCCGATCAGCAGCGCCCACAGCACGGCCCCGTGCGGATCGCCGGCGATCGCCTGCAGGATCAGGATCTTGCCGATGAAGCCGGAGAGCGGCGGCAGGCCGGTGAAGCCGATCGTGGCCAGGAGGAACAGGATCGCCGGGCCGGCGCCGAGCGGCGGGCCGCCGGGCACCAGCCGGTCGCCGAGGCTGCCGCGCGCGGCCGCGGCGAGGCCGGCGAGCAGGAACAGCGCGGCCCCGGCCAGCGTGGAATGGGCCGCATAGTAGAGCAGGGCGGTCCCGGCGGCGGCCCCGGACGCGGCCAGCGCGACCAAGAGGCTGCCCATCGACCAGACCACCCCGTAGGCGACGAGTTCGGCGAGCCGCCGGGCGGCCAGCGCGCCGACGGCGCCGACCACCAGGCCGAGGGCGCCGGCGCCTGCGAGCCAGGGCGCGGCGAGATCCGGGAAGGCGAGGCCGTGGATGCGGATCAGCGCATAGATGCCGACCTTGGTCATGATCATGAACAGGGCCGCGGCCGGCGCACTGGCGGCCGGATAGGCGGCCGGCAGCCACCAGTGCAGCGGCACGGCGGCGGCCTTCAGCGCGAACACCATGGCGAGCAGCGCCGCGCCGACCGTCAGCAGGGCACGGTCGCCGGCCGCCACCTGGGTCGCCTTGACGGCGAGATCGGCGATGTTGAGCGTGCCGGTGACCGCATAGAGGAGCCCGACGGCGAACAGGAACAGGGTCGAGGCGACCAGGTTCAGCGCGACATACTGGAAGCCGGCCTTCATCCGCTCCGCGCCGCCGCCATGCAGCATCAGCCCGTAGGAGGCGATCAGCATCACCTCGAAGAAGACGAACAGGTTGAACGCGTCGCCGGTCAGGAAGGCGCCGGCGAGGCCCATCAGCTGGAATTGGAACAGCGGGTGGAAATGGCGTCCGCGCGCGTCCCAGCCGGCCGCGGCATGGACCACCACCACGCTCGCCAGCACCCCGGTCAGCACCAGCATGGTGGCGGCCAGCCGGTCGAGCACCAGCACGATGCCGAACGGCGCCGGCCAGTCGCCGAGCCGGTAGGTGCGCGGCGGCCCGTCGCCGGCGAGCGCGTAGAGCGTCACGGCCAGTGCCAGGAACAGGACGGTCGCGCCGATCGAGGCGACCCGCTGGGCGCGCAGATCGTAGCCGAGGGCCAGGATCAGGAACGGCGCCGTCAGGGCCGGCAGCAGGATGGGCAGTACGATCAGGCCGGTCATGGGCGGCCCTCCGACGGCACCGGGCGGGCAGGGGCGGGGCCGCGGCCAGGATCGGCTTCGGGTTCGTCGGGGCCGGCGCCGTCGCGGAAGAAGCGGATCGCGCGCTCGCTCGCCGTCGTCGCGTCCGGCGCGGGGTCGGGCGCCGCGTCGTCGAGGTCGTCGTCCTCGTCATCGGCATCGCCGCGATCGAGATCGACCGCATCCGAGCCGGTCTCCAGGAAGCCGCGCAGGGCGAGCACGACGATCAGCGCCGTCATGCCGAAGGAGATCACGATCGCGGTCAGCACCAGGGCCTGCGGCAGAGGATCGACCGGGTCCGGCACCGTGCCGACGATCGGCGCGCGGTTGGCCGCGAGCCGCCCCATGGCGAACAGGAAGACGTTGACCGCATAGGACAGGAAGGTCAGCCCGACGATGACCGGGAAGGTCGAGCCGCGCAGCATCATGTAGAGGCCGGTGGCGGTGGTCAGGCCGATCGCGGCGGCGACGAGAAGCTCCATGTCAGCGCCCGCCATCTTCGGTGGCGGGTTCGGCGATCGCCCCCCGGTTCGGACGCCGATCCTCCGCGCGCGCCTCGATCCGGGCGATCCGCGACAGCGCGAGCAGCACCACGCCGACGACCGTCAGGAACACGCCGAGATCGAAGCCCATGGCCGAGGCGAGTTCGATGTCGCCGACCAGCGGCAGGTGGAAGTGCCCGAAGGAGGAGGTCAGGAACGGGGCGCCGAAGGCGAGCGCGGCGAGGCCGGTGGCGCCGGCGATCAGCACGCCGGCGCCGATCAGCGCATGCGCGTCGAGCGTCATCCGCCCGGCCGTCCAGGCATAGCCGTTGGCCATCGACTGCATCAGGATCGCGATCGCCACGACGAGGCCGGCGACGAAGCCGCCGCCGGGCAGGTTGTGGCCGCGCAGGAAGATGAACAGGCCGGTCGCCAGCGCGAGCGGCAGCAGGACGCGCGTCGCCATGGCGAGGAGCAGCGGATGCCGGTCGCCGCCGGCGGGCGTTCGGCGCATCCGGTCGAGCCGGCGCGCCGCGCGGCCACGCAGGGCGGTATCGAGCAGGGCGACGACGACCAGGGCGGCGATGCCGAGCACGATGATCTCGCCGAAGGTGTCGAAGCCGCGGAAGTCGACCAGGATCACGTTGACGACATTGGTGCCGCCACCGAGCGGTTTGGATTCGGCCAGATGGAAGGCCGCGATGCTCGAGCCGTCGCGCGTCATGACCGCATAGGCGAGGCCGGCGACCGCGATGCCGCCGAGACCGGCGAGCGCGGCGTCGCGCATCAGGCGCAGCCGGCTCGGCTCGGCCGGTGAGGTCTTGGGCAGGAGATTGAGCACCAGGAGGAGCAGGAGGCCGGCGACCACCTCGACGGCGATCTGCGTCAAAGCCAGATCGGGCGCGGAGAAGCGCAGGAACAGGAGCGAGACGGCGAGGCCGGCGACGGCGGTCAGCATCAAGGCGAGCAGCCGGTCGCGGTGCATCAGCGGAACCGCGAGCGTCGCCCCGGCCAGCGCGAGCACGCCGGCGATCGTCGCCGGATCGGGGGGCAGCGGCGGGCGGGTCCCGGCGGCATGGCCGGACCCGGCGAAGGCTGCGGCGCCGACAGCCAGAATGGCGAGAACGGTCGCCGACAGCGCGCGCTGCAGCGTTCCGGTGTGGATCCGGTCGGTCACGAAGCGCGCCGCGCCGACGAGGCCGGCGAGTGCGGCGTCGAACAGGGCTTTGGCGTCCGGGATCGGGTCGCGCGGCCAGAACCGGTCGACCCAGCCGGACAGCGCATAACGCGCCGCACCGCCCGCGAAGGCGACGAGGCTTAAGCTCAGTGCTGCCGTGACGCCGTGCCAGAGCGCGAGATGGACCTCCGGCGCCGGACCCTGGGGGCCGGTCACCGCGGCGGCGGTCGCGGCGACGAGGTCCCCGGCGATCACCTGCGGCAGCACGCCGACGGCGACCGACAGGGTGACCAAAAGGGCGGCCGGCAGCCACATCCCGGCGGGCGGATCGTGCGGATGGCCGCCGGGCATCAGCCGCGAGCGGCCGAAGAAGGTCGCATGCACGAAGCGCAGCGCGTAGGCGACCGAGTAGAGCGCGGCCAGCGTCGCCACGGCGGCGACGATCCAGGGATTGCCGAGATAGCTCGTGCCGGCCGCGGCCTCCAGCATCATCTCCTTGGAGAGGAAGCCGTTCAGGAGCGGCACGCCGGCCATGGCGGCGGCCGCCACGGTGCCGATGACCGCCGTCACCGGCATCAGCCGGGCGAGGCCGCCGAGGCGGCGGATGTCGCGCGTGCCGGTCTCGTGGTCGACGATGCCGGCGGTCATGAACAGGGCGGCCTTGAAGGCGGCATGGTTGAAGATGTGGAACACCGCCGCCACCACGGCCGCGCGCGTGCCGAGGCCGATCAGGAAGGTGATCAGGCCGAGATGGCTGACGGTCGAATAGGCGAGGATCGCCTTCAGGTCGTCCTTGGCGAGCGCGATCCGCGCCGCGATCACCATGGTGGCGAGGCCGGTGCCGGAAACGACCAGGAACCAGGCTTCGGTGCCAGCGAAGAGCGGCCACAGCCGCAGCATCAGGAACAGGCCGGCCTTCACCATGGTGGCCGAATGCAGATAGGCCGAGACCGGGGTCGGCGCCGCCATGGCGTGCGGCAGCCAGAAATGGACCGGGAACTGGGCCGACTTGGTGAAGGCGCCGGCCAGCACCAGGGCGAGGATCGGGCCGAATAGCGGCGAGGCGCGCACCTGGTCGACGCGGGTGAGGATCTCCGACAGTTCGTAGCTGCCGGCGGCCTGGCCGAGCAGCAGCATGCCGGCGAGCAGCGCCAATCCGCCGCTGCCGGTGACGATCAGCGCCATGCGGGCGCCCTGCCGCCCCTCCGGCCGGTGATGCCAGAAGCCGATCAGCAGGAAGGAGGTCAGGCTGGTCAGTTCCCAGAAGATGGCGAGCAGCAGGATGTTGTCCGACAGGACCACTCCGAGCATCGCGCCCTGGAACAGGAGCAGGAAGCAGAAGAAGCGGCCCGGATCGTCGTCGCGGCCGAGATAGAAGCCGGCATAGACGACGATCAGCAGGCCGATCGTCAGGATGATGCCGGCGAAGAACAGTCCGAGCCCATCGATCAGGAAGGTAAAGCCGAGGCCGATGTCGGGCAGCCAGGCGCTGCCGCCGGCAACCGTCGCTCCGCCCAGCACCGCGGGCGCCTGGGCAAGCAGCAGGAACAGACTGGCGGCGGTCACCGCAAAGGTCACGGCCGTCGCGCGCGACCGCCCCGAGGGGGCGGCGAGCAGCGGCAGGACGGCACCGAAAATCGGCAGCAGGGCGATCAGCACAACCGTCATCCGCACCCTGCCATGTCCACCCCGCATCGCTGATCTGTCTGAGGCGAATATGGGGCAGGCGGCGCGCCGTTTGAAGAGCCGTATTCGCTTGACGTAGCGGCAGAATCCTAGGCGCGCCGGCGCCGGGTCTCCGCCCACCAGTCGGCGAGGATGTCCATGCGGCCGTCGAGCAGCGTGCCGAGGCCGCCCGTGAAGGCGAGCCAGCCGCCGATCTGGCTGCGCTTCACGGAGGTCAGCACCGGCAATCCGGCCTCGACGGCGGCGGCGAATTCGGCCCGGAAGCCGCCGCCGGCGATCTCCTGCTTGGAGAATTTGGAGATCACCACCAGGTCGACGCGGGCGGCGACCGCCCGGCGGATGCCGGTCGAGGCGGCCGCCAGCGCGCCGCCGTCCAGCGTGCAGGAGGCCGCGCCCGGGCCGAGCCGCTGCTTGAGCGGGCGGATCTCGCCGGACATGAGGTCGATCAGGTCGACCTGACCGGGCTCGGTCGCCGGTCCGGGCGGCAGTTGCGCGATGCCGCCGACCCGGCGTCCGGCCTGCGTCAGGGTGTGGGCGAAATCGACCATCAGCCGGTCGATGGCGATGCCGTCGTCGTAGACCAGGGCGGCGAGGTCGAAGGCGTTGATCCGGGCGGCAAGGTCGGGATCGGCGGCAGGATGAGCGACGGGCATGGGCAAGACTCCTGGCGGGTCCGGCGGGACTGTGTCGGAAACCCGACAGGACGCCGCCGGACCGCGGCGCCCGGGGTAGGGCTTGGCAAGTTCCGGGCCGCAACGCCCTGGAATGCCATCGGGATTTGGTCGGATGGTCAGGCCGATCCGTTCCCGCTAGGATATAGCATGGTGCGGGCCGTCCGGTCGCGCCCGTCGCTCAGGAGATTGCCAGGATGAAGCTGTCCGCCCGCAATGTGCTCAAAGGCAAGGTCGTCGCCGTCACCACCGGCGCGACCACCACGGTGGTCAAGATCGAGATCGCCGCGGGCATGATCATCTCCTCCTCGATCACCAACGAGGCCGCCAAGGATCTCGGCCTGGAGATCGGCAGCGAGGCCCATGCGGTGATCAAGTCCTCCGACGTGATCATCGCGGTGCCATGATCGGCCTGGCGGCGATCGAGCGCCTGCTCGCCGAGGACGTCCCCTCGGGCGATCTGACCACGACCGCGCTCGGCATCGGCGATCGGCCGGCCCGGATGGCGTTCCGTGCGCGGGACGGCATGGTGCCGGCCGGTCTCGACATCGCCGCACGCCTCGTCGCCGCGGCCGGCGGTACGGCTGAGCTGCACGGCCGCGACGGCGCGCCGGCCGCATCCGGGGACCTGCTCCTCACCGCCACCGGCTCGGCCGGCGCCCTGCACCGGACCTGGAAATCCGCCCAGACCCTGGTCGAGATCGCCTCCGGCATCGCCAGCGCCACCGCCGCCGTGGCGCGGGCCGCCGCGGCGGTCGACCCGAAGGTGCGCGTCGCCTGCACGCGCAAGACCGTGCCGGGGGCGCGGGTCCTGTCGCAGCTGGCGGTGCGCGCCGGCGGCGGCATCCTGCACCGGCACGGGCTGTCGGAGACCATCCTGGTCTTCGCCGAGCACCGCGCCTTCCTGCCCGATCTCGATCTCGCCGGTCTCGCGGCCCGGCTCCGGGCGGCCGAACCGGAGAAGACAATCGCCGTCGAGGTGCACGATGTCGACGCCGCCATCGCCGCCGCCGCGGCGGGTTTCGACACGGTGCAGCTCGAGAAATTCGCCCCCGAGGCCGTCGCCGCGGTCGCCGCCGCCTATGCGGGCCTGCCGCGGGCGCCGCTGATCGCCGCCACCGGCGGCATCTCGCCCGACAATGCCGCCGCCTATGTGGCCGCCGGCGCGGGGCTGCTGGTCACCTCCTGGCCCTACACGGCGCGCCCGCGGGACGTGGCGGTGACGCTCGGCCCGGCCTGATCGGACGGCTCCGCAGCCCGCTCGGACGCCCGGCGCCTCCGCACGACTACGCAGGCCGGCCCGGCCGGCATGGCACTTGCGACATCCGCCCCGGAGGCGGCCGGGCGGTCCGGTCGCGTCGGATTTCCGACACGCCGGTGTCGGAACGGGGGCCTGCCATGTTCGCCCACCACTATGCCTGCCTGCGCGCCGCCCAATGGCCGCCCCGCGACGAGGCGACCGCCTTCGACACCCATGTGCTGGCCTGCATCCTGGCGACCGGCCTCGCCGAGGCCGAGGCCGAGGGCGTCGCGGTGACCACGGCGACCGGGCTCGACGCGGGCGCGCTGGTCGACATCCTGACCGCCTGGTTCCCGCTGATGCCGCGCACGCCCTTCGCGCTCGACGCCGCGCCGAACCCGGCCGCCGACATGGAGGAGGGCATGGTGCGCGACCTGCTGCTCGCCCACCGCGCCCGGCCGTCGGCCCTTCGCGGCGGCAGCGCCGGTCAGGGCGGCACCGCCGCTCTAGGCGGCACCGCCGCTCTCGGCGGCACCGCAGCTCTCGGCGACACCGCCGCTTTCGGCGGCACGGCCCCCTTCGACGGCGCGGGATCGCCGCCCGATGGCCGATTGTCGGCCTGGCTGGCGGCAGCGATCGCCCGGCGGGCGATGAAGGACGACCATCTCTGGCAGGATCTCGGCCTGTTCGAGCGGCCGGAACTCGGCCGTCTGATCGCGCGCCACTTCCCCGCCCTGCATGCCGGCAACACCCAAAACATGCGCTGGAAGAAGTATTTCTATCGCCGCCTGTGCGAGGCCGAGGGTTTCGTGCTGTGCACCGCGCCGAGCTGCGCGGTCTGCACCGATTTCGCCGACTGCTTCGGCGCCGAGGACGGCATGAGCCGCATCGCCCAGGTCCGCCGCGAGACCGCACGGGCGGCCTGAGCTGTTGTCGTGATGATGCCCATATCTTCTTGTAAAGGATTGTGGGCTGGAAAATAAGATTAGACGCGACGAATAACTTCTTTAATATTCTTGCAAATCGAGCAGGTTCCATATTCCTTGGTGAATTCACTGGTAGTTGCCAATGCGCCAGTTACTTGGGCTGGGTGGGCAGTTTCGTTTTTTAGGCCAATCCCTCTCGCTATACATTTATTGCAGACGGGATTCGGGCGCATCTGTGTGATGAAGTCATTTATTCGTTGTGGCACTGACATCCGGAATCCCTCACAATTTCCGCCATGGATAGTACAAGAATGCTCGAATCGACCGAACTTGAAAGCCCCTAAGATCAAACCGGAACACTTCTGGACTTCCGTCAGTATGGATAAAGTGGCTGCGACTCCAGGCGCCTAGCCAAACACGGGCGTGGTACCGGTTGGAGGAAACCGGTGGAGGACGGGGCCATGAACGACACTGCCACGGTGCATACCGCCTTCGGGCGCGAGGATTTCGCGGCCTTCGCGGCGGCCGACCGGCCCGGCCCGATCCACATGCTGAACCTGGTCCGCCTGAAGGCGCGCGCCGAATATCCGGACGGCCGCACCGCCACCGGGCGGGAGGCCTATGCGGCCTATGGGCGCGAGAGCCGGCCGGTCTTCGAGCGGCTCGGCGGGCGCATCGTCTGGCGCGGCCGGCCTGAGTTCATGCTGATCGGCCCGAAATCCGAAGCCTGGGACCTCGCCTTCATCGCCGAATATCCGAGCGTCGCCGCCTTCGTGGCGATGATCCGCGATCCCGTCTATCGCGCCGCGATGGTGCATCGCCAGGCCGGCGTCGCCGACAGCCGGCTCCTGCGCCACAGCCCGCTCGATCCGGGCGCGGACTTCGCCGATCCGTGAAGATGGCGGGGCCGTGAGGCCCAAAGCCGTGTCGGAATGTCGACCTTGTCGGATTCGAAACATCCCGACAATCAGAAAAAATCAATTTCATCAGATAATTAGCGTCTGGCATGGCTCGTGCTAATTCCCCCTCAGTCATTCCTGCGAGGGGACATGCCATGATCCAACTGACCGACAGCGCCATTGCCGCCGTGAAGACCGCGATCTCCCGTTCCGCCCAGCCGGCGGAGGGCTTGCGCATCATGGTCCAGGCCGGCGGATGCGCCGGGTTCAAATACATGATGGGGCTCGAGACCACGACGCGCGACGGCGACGCCGTGATCGACCAGGGCGGCGTCAAGCTGTTCGTCGACACCGGGTCGCAGCCGCATGTGTCCGGCATGACGGTCGATTTCGTCACCGGCCTGGAGAGTTCCGGCTTCGTCTTCAACAACCCGAATGCCGCCTCGAAGTGCTCCTGCGGGAAGTCCTTCGGCTGACGCCGCCCGGCCCGGCCGATCGCGGCCGGGCTCCACCCCAACGACGCGCCGCGCGGAGCCGCCCATGTGGGACTATACCGACAAGGTCAAGGACTACTTCTTCAACCCCAAGAATGCCGGCGTGCTGGCCGGCGCCAACGCGGTCGGCGAGGTCGGCGCGATCTCCTGCGGCGATGCGCTCAAGCTGATGCTGAAGGTGAACCCGGCGACCGAAGTCATCGAGGAGGCCCGCTTCCAGACCTTCGGCTGCGGCTCGGCCATCGCCTCCTCCTCGGCGCTGACCGAGATCGTCACCGGCAAGACCATCGGCGAGGCGCTGGCGCTGACCAACCAGGATATCGCCGACTTCCTCGGCGGCCTGCCGCCGGAGAAGATGCACTGCTCGGTGATGGGCTACGAGGCGCTGCAGGCCGCCGTCGCGAACTATCGCGGCGAGGAGTGGCATGACGACCACGAGGAGGGCGCGCTCGTCTGCAAGTGCTTCGGCGTCGACGAGGGCGTGATCGAGCGGGCGATCCGCGTCAACAAGCTGACCACGCCCGAGCAGGTCACCTTCTACACCAAGGCCGGCGGCGGCTGCCTGACCTGTTTCGAAGGCATCGAGCAGGTGCTCGCCCGGGTCAACGACAGCATGGTCGAGGACGGGCTGATCACCGCGGAGGCCGCCTATCGGATCGGCTCGGTCGATCCGCGCGCCATGAAGGCCAAGGCCCAGCCGAAGCAGCTGCGCCAGCCGAAGGTCGATATCGACCGGGTCATGGCGGCCCGGCCCTCCGCCGATGTGACGGCGGCGCCCGCGCCGGGGGCGGCGGCTCCCGCGCCGACCCGCATGGCGGCGCCCGCGCCGCGCGGCCCGGCGGTCTCGCCGTTGGCGCCGTCGCGGCCCGCCGCGCCGAAGCTGACCACGCTGCAGAAGATCAAGGCGATCGAGGCCGCGATCGAGCGGCTGCGGCCGTACCTGAAGGCCGACGGCGGCGATTGCGAGTTGGTCGATGTCGACGGCGACACCGTGCAGGTCAAGCTGTCGGGGGCCTGCGTCGGCTGCCAGATGGCCTCGGTGACCATCTCGGGCGTGCGCGAGAAGCTGATCGAGACGCTCGGCATCCCGCTCAAGGTGGTGCCGGTCTGAGCCGCCAAGGCCCCGGCCGCCCGCCCATCCTCTCGTTCCGTTCGGGGCCGTGGCCGGTCCCGCCCCGTCCTCCGTCCTCGTGGGGAAGCGTCGTCATGAAACCCGTCTATCTCGACAACAACGCCACGACCCGGGTCGACCCGCAGGTGGTCGCCGCCATGCTGCCCTACTTCACGGAGCAGTTCGGCAATCCGTCCTCCATGCACGCCTTCGGGGCGGAGGTCGGCGGCGCGGTGAAGCGGGCGCGCAAGCAGCTGCAGAGCCTGATCGGCGCCGAGTTCGACCATGAGATCGTGTTCACCTCCGGCGGCACCGAGAGCGACAATGCCGCCATCCTGTCGGCGCTCGAAGCCATGCCGGAGCGCACCGAGATGATCACCTCGGCGGTCGAGCACCCGGCCGTCCTGGCGCTCGCCGCCCATCTGGAGAAGACGCGCGGCATCAAGGTCCACATCATCCCGGTCGACGCCAAGGGCCGGCTCGACCGCGACGCCTACCGGGCGGCGCTCTCGACCCGGGTCGCCGTGGTCTCGATCATGTGGGCCAACAACGAGACCGGCACGCTGTTTCCGGTCGTCGACCTCGCCGAGGAGGCGAAGGCGGTCGGGGCGCTGTTCCATACCGACGCCGTGCAGGCGGTCGGCAAGATCCCGATCGATCTGAAGTCGACCGCCATCGACATGCTGTCGCTGTCCGGCCACAAGCTGCACGGCCCGAAGGGCATCGGCGCGCTCTATGTCCGGCGCGGCGTGCGTTTCCGCTCGCTCATCAAGGGCGGCCAGCAGGAACGCGGACGGCGCGGCGGCACCGAGAACACGCCCGGCATCGTCGGCCTCGGCAAGGCGGCCGAACTGGCCGAACTCAATATGCACGACGAGGTCACCCGGGTGCGGTCCCTGCGCGACCGGCTGGAGAAGGGCCTGCTGCAGCGCATCCCCAACACCTTCGTCACCGGCGACGCCGACAACCGGCTGCCCAACACCTGCAACATCGCCTGCGAGTTCATCGAGGGCGAGGCGATCCTGCTGCTCCTGAACCGCGCCGGCATCGCGGCCTCGTCCGGCTCGGCCTGCACCTCCGGCTCGCTCGAACCGAGCCATGTGCTGCGCGCCATGAGCGTGCCCTACACCGCCGCCCATGGCGCGACCCGCTTCTCCTTCTCGCGCGAGAATACCGACGAGGATGTCGACCGGGTGATCGAGGCCATGCCGCCGATCATCGAGAAGCTGCGCGACCTGTCGCCCTTCTGGCAGGGCGCCGGCGAGGCCCCGGCCGCCTTCAAGCCGGTCTACGCGTGACGGCGGCGGGACGCGGGGGCGAGCCGATGACCGCGGCGCGGCGCATCCATCTCAACGACACGACCCTGCGCGACGGCGAGCAGTCGCCCGGCGTCGCCTTCTCGACCGCCGAGAAGGTCGCCATCGCGGCAGCGCTCGCGGAAGCCGGCGTCGACGAGATCGAGGTCGGCACGCCGGCCATGGGGGCGGCCGAGATCGAGGCGATCCGGGCGGTCGCCGGGCTGGCGCTGCCGGTCCGGCTGATGGCCTGGTGCCGGATGACGGAGGCCGACCTTCGCGCGGCCCGCACCTGCGGCGTGCCTTCCGTCAATCTGTCCATCCCGATGTCGGACCTGCAGCTCTCCGCCAAGCTCGGCATCGGCCGGGAGGAGGCGCTGGCCCGCATCCGCCGCATGGTGCCGATGGCGCTCGACGCCGGTTTCGCGGTGGCGGTCGGCGGCGAGGACGCCTCGCGCGCCGATCCCGACCACCTGCAGCGCGTCGCCGAGACGGCCGCCAGCGTGGGCGCGTTCCGGCTGCGCCTCGCCGACACGGTCGGCATCCTCGACCCCTTCGCGACCGCGCGGCTGGTCGGCGATGTGGTCGCGGCGGCCGGTCTGGCGGTGGAATTCCCCGGCCATGACGATCTGGGGCTCGCCACCGCCAACAGCCTGGCGGCGGTCCGGGCCGGCGCCGGCCATGTCTCCGTGACCGTCTGCGGGCTCGGCGAGCGGGCCGGCAATGCGGCGCTGGAGGAGGTCGCGGTCGGCATCGCCCGGCTCGGGCTCGGCGTCTCGGGCGTGGCGCTGCCGGCCCTGACGGGTCTCGCCGAACGGGTCGCGCGCGCCGCCCGCCGGCCGATCGCGGCCGGCAAGGCGATCGTCGGACGGGATGTCTTCACCCACGAATCCGGCATCCATGTCGCCGCCCTGCTCGGCGCGCGCGAGACCTATCAGGGGCTCGACCCGGCCCTGATCGGCCGCGACCACCGCTTCGTGGTCGGCAAGCATTCCGGCCAGGCGGCGCTCGCCCATGTGCTGGCCGAACGCGGCCTGGCGCTCGATCCGGCGATCGCGCCGGTGCTGCTCGCGCTGGTCCGTCACCATGCCGAAGCGGTCAAGGGGACCGTCCCGCCGGCCGACCTGGAGCGGCTGCTGGTCGAGGCGGCCGATTTTCTGGATCGGGGCCCCGGTCCTCATGCCCGCCTCGCCCACTGACGGAAGCGCCTCGGAGGAGGAGGACGCCATGGCCGAACTCGTCGTCGCCGGTCCGCCGACCGATCTGCCGGTACAGCCGGCACGCCCGTCGCTCTTCGCCTCGATCCGCGAGGATGTCGCCTGCGTCCGGGCGCGCGACCCGGCCGCGCGCGGGACGCTGGAGATCGTGCTGACCTATCCGGGCGTCCACGCCATCGTGTGGCACCGCCTGGCGCATCGGCTCTGGCGGGGCGGGTTCCGCTTCTCCGGCCGGTTCCTGTCCTGGCTCGGCCGCTTCCTGACCAATGTCGACATCCATCCCGGCGCCACCATCGGCCGGCGCTTCTTCATCGATCACGGCGCCGGCGTGGTGATCGGCGAGACGGCCGAGATCGGCGACGACGTGACCATCTATCACGGCGTCACGCTCGGCGGCGTCTCCTGGTCGGGCGGCAAGCGCCATCCGACGCTTCAGGACGGCGTGCTGGTCGGAGCGGGCGCGAAGATCCTCGGCCCGATCACGGTCGGCGCGGGCGCCCGCGTCGGCGCCAACTCGGTCGTCATCGAGGACGTGCCGCCGTCGATGACGGTGGTCGGCATTCCGGGCCGGGTGGTCAGGCCGGCCGCCACGCGGCGCCGGCTCGGCGACGGCCGGATCGATCTCGAACATCACCTGATGCCCGACCCGGTCGGCGAGGCGGTCGCCGCCCTGGTCGACCGGATCGATTTCCTGGAGGTGCGCCTCGCCCATCTGCAGCGGCGCCCGGACCCGGGTAGTGGCGAGCCGGGCGTCGGCGAGCCCCGCCCCGACATCCAACTGGAGTGACCCCGATGAGCTGTTCCCTGGACGATCGCCCGATCGACGTGACCGACATCCTCGCCCGCCTGAAGCGGCTCTCCGCCGCGGAGGAGTTCTTCCTGGCGCTGGGCGTCACCTTCGACCCGAAGGTGCTGCAGGTCGCGCGGCTGCATATCTTGAAGCGGATGGGCGAGTATCTGGCCGGCGAGGATTTCGACGGCCTGCCGGATTCGGTCGTCGCCGCCCGCGCCAAGGCCGTGCTGCAGCGGGCCTATGCGGATTTCGAGAGCTCTTCGCCGCTGCGCCAGCGCGTCTTCCAGGTCCTCAAGGACCACGACCCCGACCGTCCGGTCCCGCCCAAGACCGCCTTCGTCGCCCTCGACGACATCATGGCGCCATTGCCGAAAGGCTGACGCACCGCGTACCGCCCGAGCGCCCGGTCGGTCCCGTGGCATCTTCCGGGTGGTCTCAATGCGTCAGGATGCGGCTCAGGAACAGGCTGGCGCGGTCGGATTTGGGCGCGGCGAAGAAGTCCGCCGGGGAGGCGGCCTCGACGATGCGGCCTTGGTCCATGAACACCATGCGGTCGGCGACCTGACGGGCGAAGCCCATTTCGTGGGTGACCACGATCATCGTCATGCCGGTGCCGGCGAGATCGATCATGACGTCGAGGACTTCCTTGATCATCTCCGGATCGAGCGCCGAGGTCGGCTCGTCGAACAGCATCACCTTGGGCTCCATGCACAGCGAGCGGGCGATCGCCACGCGCTGCTGCTGGCCGCCGGACAGGCGGGCCGGATACTTGCCGGCCTGTTCGGGGATGCGCACGCGCTCCAGATAGTGCATCGCCCGCGCCTCGGCCTCCTTGCGCGGCGTGCCGCGCGCGCGGCGCTGGGCGAGCACGCAATTCTCCAGGACCGTCAGGTGCGGGAACAGGTTGAACTGCTGGAACACCATGCCGACTTCGCGCCGGATCGCGGCAATGTTGCGGGTATCCTCGTCGAGTTCGATGCCGTCGATGACGATGCGGCCTTCGTCATGCTCCTCGAGCCGGTTGATGCACCGGATCAGCGTCGACTTGCCCGAGCCGGACGGCCCGCAGATCACGATCCGCTCCCCGGCCGCGACCGCGAGGTCAATGTCCTTCAGGACATGGAACCGGCCGAACCATTTGTTCACGCCGGTCATGGTGATCATCGGCGCGGCAGTCATCGGCCCACTCCCAGAAAGTCGTCGTCGCTCATCGGTACGCCGGTATGGCAGAGCGTATCGCCCCGCTTGACCATCGGCATGGTCCGGACCGCCATCACCATGCCGGCTTCGGCGAAGCGGACCTCGACCGGCGGCCGGGCGAGGTCGTCCGTCGGCCAGACCCGCGCCACCAGCTGACCGGCCTCCACCGTCTCGCCCGGCGCCACGACCGTTTCGGCCAGCCCGTCGATCGGCGCCATCACATGGGCGCGGCGCGAGGGCGTGTGGCGGAAGGTCGTGCGGGTCGGGACGGGCGCACCGTGCAGCACGCCGGCATGGCGCAAGAGGTTGAGGGTGCCGGCCTCGCCGATCGCCTGAGCGGCGCGGTCGAGGCGCGCGCCACCGCCGAGTTCGGTCGCCACCATCGGCACGCCGTGGCGCTCGCAGGCTCCCGACAGCGAACCCGACGAGGCGGTGGCGGCGACGACGGCGGTCACCGGCGCCCCGAAGGCATGGGCGGCGGCGAGCTTGCGGGCGCGAAACTCGGCCGACCCCATGGCGTAGACATAGCCGCACGGCGTGTAGCTCGATTGCGTGCCGCCGGAATGCAGGTCGATGGCGATATCGATCTCGGGCAACAGGCCTTCGACGAAGGCGGCGATCAGCGCGGTCGGCCCGTCGCTGCCGCCCGGAAAGGCGCGGTTGAGATTCTGCCGGTCGATCGGCGAGGTGCGCGCGCGGGCCTCGACGGCCGGCCAGTTGAGGGCCGGCATCACGATCAGCCGGCCGGCGAGGTCGCCGGGCTCGAGGCGCGCCGCCAGGCTTCGGGCGATGACCAGGCCCTCGTACTCGTCGCCGTGGACGCCGGCGGTGACCAGGGCGGTCGGGCCGCTGCCGCCGACGATGGCGACGATCGGCACCGGAATGACCCCGTAGGCATGGGCGTCGTCCGACCAGACCAGTTCGATATGGCCGATCCGTTTGCCGGGGGCCTTGAGGTCGATGGAGGCGGCAGGGGCCATCGGGGCGGTCATCCGGCGGCCCGGGCGCGGGCCTCGAGGCGGGCGAACAGCCGCGACAGGCTCCAGCAGACGGCGAAGTAGAGGAAGCCGACGAAGAGGAACACTTCGAACACCCGTTGCGTCGCGATCTGGACATCCTGCGCCACGAAGGTCAACTCCTGGACGGAGACCAGCGAGACGAGCGAGGAATCCTTGATCATCTGGATGAACTGGTTGGCGAGCGGCGGCAGCACGTTGCGCAGCGCCTGCGGCAGGATCACGTCCCGGAGGATCTGGAACCGCGTCAGGCCCAGGCTTTCGCCGGCCTCGATCTGGCTGCGCGGCACCGATTCGATGCCGGCGCGCACGATCTCGGCGACATAGGCGCCGGTGAAGATGGCCAGGCACAGAAGGCCGACGATGATGTTCTCGATGATCTTCGGCGGCCCGAACAGGACGGCGCAGGTCGTCTGCAGCCAGTCCGGCGCGCGGGCGAGCGCGGCCCGGATGCCGAGCCCGGGCAGGATCTGGTTGGCGACGAAGAAGGCCACGACGAAGACCAGCACCAGCGGCGGAATGTTGCGGATCACCATCACGTAGAGGCCGGAGACCAGCCGCGGGAACAGCCGCCGGCTGTTGCGCGCCACGCCCATCGGCACGCCGATCAAGGTGGCCAGCACCAGGCCCCAGACGGCGAGCCGCAGCGTGGCGAACAGGCCGTCCAGGAGGGCGTTGGGCTGCCAGTGGCCGGTCGCGGGATCGACCTTGATCAGGTAGTTGGCGACCACGCTCCAGTTCCAGCGGTAGAACATCACCGCTTCGGTCCGATAGGCGAACCAGCCGAGCGCGGCCAGGACCGCCGCCAGGAGGGCGGTGTCGATCCAGGTCCAGCGGCGGCGGCGCGCGGGCGGCGGCGGCCGGGACGGGGCGGCTGAAGTGTCGTTCACCGGCAGGTCACCTGAGGGGGAGGCATCGGAGACGATCGCCCCGGATCCGCCGTCCCGGATCCGCGCCCTCGCGGCGCGGACGCGCGTGCGGGCAGAGGCGCGTGCGGGAGGATTGGAACCGGCTGTCCGACCGCTTGCGGGCTGAGCGGCCGGACAGCCGGTTCTTGCCGGTGGTTGTGCCACCGGCAATCCGGGGTCTGCGGGTCCCGTCGGGGCGACGGGACGGCAGGATCACTGGGCGAGCTGGCCGGCCCAGTCGCGCGTCTTGAACCAGTAGTCGTGGCGGCTCTGCAGCCAGCCGGATTCGCGGTTGAAGGTCACCCACGAATTCAGGAACGCGAGCGTATCGACATCGCCCCGGCGGATCGCGAAGCCTTCCGTCGAGGCGGTGAAGTAGTCGTTCAGCGGCTTGACCAGCCGATCCGGGTTCTGGATCACCGCGAAGGTCGGCGCCGGCTCCGAGGAGCCCATCGCATGGGCATTGCCGTTGACGACCTCCTGGATGGCGACCGCGGTATCGTCGAACTGGCGCACCGTCGCCTTCGGGAAGGCGCGCTCCATTTCGCTGCAGATCACCGTGCCTCGACGGCAGGCGAAGGTTACGTCGGCCCGATTGTAGTCAGCCGGCCACTTCATGCCTTCGGTGAGCTTCTTGTTCGCCGCGATCCCGGTGCCGGAGCGCGAGTAGGGAACCGTGAAGTTGACCTGCAGGGCGCGCTTCGGCGTCATGCTCAGGCCACCGATGATCACGTCGAAGCGGCTGGAGAGCAAGGCCGGGATGATCCCATCCCAGGCGGTCGGCACCAATTCGAGTTCCACTTCCAGATCCTTGGCCAGCTTGGTGGCCACGTCGATCTCGAAGCCGATCCAGTTGCCCTGCTTGTCGCGCATCGCCCAGGGCACGAAGCTGGCCATGCCGACCTGCAGCTTGCCGCGTTGCTTGATCTGGTCAATCAGCGGCGTCGAGGCCTGCTGGGCGGAGGCGCCGGAGGGCGCGAGTGTGGCTGCCGCGAAGGCGAGGCCGAGCGTGACGGCGATGGTCTTCAGAATACGCATGCGACAGTCTCCCCGTTGATCGTGCGAATGCGAGTTTCCCCGGATCATCCCGTCGCCACCCGGCGCTCCAGCCAGGCGACGAAGCCTGAGAGCGTCAGCGTCACGACGAGATAGAGTGCGGCCACTGTGAGCCAGATTTCGAAGGCAAGGAAGGTATCCGACACGATCGTCCGGCCCTGCGTGGTCAGATCGAAAATGGCGATCACGCTGACGATCGAGGAATGCTTGACGAGATTGACCAGCACGCCGGCAAGGGGCGGCAGCATCAGCGGCACCGCCTGCGGCAGGACGACGTCGCGATAGGTGTCGAGCCTGCCGAGACCGAGGCTGCGGGCGGCTTCCCACTGGCCCTTGCGCACCGACAGGATGCCGGCGCGCACGATCTCGGAGGCGAAGGCACCCTGGTAGAGCGCCAGGCAGAGCACGCCCGACCAGAAGCGGTTGATGCCGAGAATCTGGGCGATGATGAAGTAGAAGATCAGCATCTGCACCAGGATCGGCGTATTGCGCACCACCTCGACATAGGCGGTCGAGACGATCCCGGCCATGATGCCGCCGGACAGCCGCATCAAGCCGACCACGAGGCCGAGCGCCAGCGCGATCGCCATGGCGATGGCGGAGATCTGCAGGGTGACGACGAGGCCCTGGATCAGCGGCCCCCAGATGATCTCGCCGTCGACGATGCGCCAGAGATAGCGCTGCACGCGGAACCACTGCCACCGGTAGCCCATCGACTGGGCACCGTGCACGGCGATCCAGACGAGGCCGGCGCCGAGCAGGGCGAAGACCAGAAGGTCGAAGCTCTGCCGCCGATACCAGACCGGCCGCCGCGGGCGCGGCGGCAGGCGGACCTGACTGTCTTCGATCGTCGCCCCGTCTGCCATCTCAGAGCCTCACCGTGACCGGCCCCGCCGGAGCCGAGCAGCATAGCAGCGCGAAGCCCGGTTCGGGCGTCTCGAGCGGATCGTCGAGATAGGTGACCGGCCCTTCGACGGCGGCCTTGCAGGTGCCGCAGATGCCGTTCCGGCAGGAAAAGGCCGGTGCGAGCCCGTTGGCTTCGGCGAAATCGAGCAGCGTCCTTGAGGCCGGGTCCCAGGCGATGGAGCGCCCGGCGGGTTCGAAGGTCACCGTCGGCACACCGCCGGCGGGCGGAGCGGCTGCTGCCGGGGCGCTGGCAGGGCCCGCTTCGGTTGGGCCCGCTTCGGTCGGGCCCGCTTCGACCGGGAGCGCCGGAGCGGGGCTCGGACGGGGCGGTGCGGCCGGGCCGAAGGTTTCGGTCCGGATCCGCTCCGGTCGCAGGCCGAGACTGTCGAGCAGCTGCGCGGTCGCGTCGAGGAAGCGTTGCGGCCCGCACAGATAGGCCTCGTAGTCGCCGATCGGCAGCCAGGCGGTGAGATGGGCGGCCGTCAGGGGGGCGGCACCGTCCGAAAGGCGCCGCACCTGCAGGTTCGGCGCCCGTGCCGCGAGACCCGCCAGTTCGTCGGCGAAGATCGCCTCGGCCGGCGCAGTTGCGACAGCAACCAGCAGGGCCGGCCGGCCGGGATCGGCGGCAAGCGCGTGCGCCATGGCGAGGAGCGGCGTCAGGCCGATATCCTCGGCGATCAGGATGACCGGCCGGCGCGACGCCCGGTCGAGCACGAAGCGGCCTTTCGGGCCGCTCGCCTGCAGCCGCGCACCGACGACGGCCTGTTCGTGCATATGGCCCGACCCGAGGGCGGCGGGACCCTCGCGGCGGACGCTGATGCGGTAGTGCGACCGGTCGGCCGGATCGCCCGACAGGCTGTAGTTGCGCGGCACCGGCCGCCCGTCCGGCCCGGCCAGGCGAAAGGTCAGGAACTGGCCCGGCTCGAAAGCCGGCAGCGGCGAACCGTCGGCGGCGGCGAGGCTGAGCGAGACGACGCGTTCGCCTTCGCGGCGGCGCGCCGTCACCGTCAGGTCGCGGAAACCGGTCGCCTCGCCCGCCATGCCTCAGGCTCCGACCGGTTCCGCCGCGCGCGTCGGCGCGGCGGTCTCGGCGGCGATGCGGGCTGCGACCAGCTTGCGGAAGCGCAGGGCGCCCGCGTCGAGGGCGAGATCCAGATGCGGCGTCTTCTTGTTGGCCATGCCGATCTGCACGGCCTCCAGGACGTCCTTGTCTTCCGTGAACGCGCCGTAGGCACCGCGGTTCATGGATTCGGAGATCTCTTGGTTTTCAGGGTCTGTATTGCGATGCTGGAACCAATAGTAGTGGCTGTGGCTCTCGTCGACAGGGGTCATGAAGTTGTACGAGATGTTGATATAGGTCTTCTCGTGCAACGGGGCGTCCGGACCGCCATGGCCGGCCGGGGCGAAGATCGACTTGTTGATGGCAATCGACGGCACGACGCATTCGTAGTGCTGCTTGCGGTCGGCATTGCCTTCGAATTTCACGAGCGGCTTGTAGTAGGCCGGCGGCTCGGTATCCATCATCCAGCGCCAGACGACGACGCCGGTCTCGGTCACGTCGGTCCTGAGCGGGGTCGAATCGGTCTTGGCGCCGGCGAACGAGCTCAGATGCACCCAGGCGACATGCGAGGGATCGAGCAGGTTGTCGGTGATGTAGAGATAGTTGCAGGCGATCGGCATGTCGCCGCCCGCGGTCCGGCCCCAGGTCGGGTCGTCATAGTGCGGGATGTCGATCAGCCGGGCCGGATCGGCCCGTTCCGCCGCGCCGGTCCAGATCCAGACGAAGCCGTAGCGTTCCAGCGTCGGATAGGAGCGGACGCGCGCGCCGCTCGGGATGCGCTCCTGGGTCGGCGTGGCCACGCAGCCGCCGCCGGCGTCGAAGGTCATGCCGTGATAGCCGCAAACGACCCGGTCGCCCTCGCGGCGGCCCATCGACAGGGGCAGCTTGCGGTGCGGACAGGCATCCTCCAGCGCCGCGACCGTGCCGTCGGCCTTGCGGAACATGACGATGGCGTCGCCGAGGATGCGCACCGGCGTCAAGGCCGCGCCGATGTCGCGCGACCAGCCCGCCACATACCAGCAGTCCCTCAGGAACATTGCGATCTCCGGCTCTGCGCCCCGTTTTCGGGGGCGGGATGATACCAACTTGCGTCGGCGTTCGTGTGTTGATTGACGGTATAGTTTTTGATCGACAGGCAATCTGGCATGTGGTTTGATTTCTTGTCAAATTCCAATGACGAGGTGAACCGATGCCGGTTTCCGACAACGAGGTCGACCGGGCGGCCAGCAACCTGCTTTTCGCCTGTGCGGCGGCGCGGGTCGGTGAAACCCTTCTGATTCTTCACGAAAGTGCGCAGTACGGCTATTTCGGCGCCGGTCTCGCGCCGACCCTTGCGGCGGCCGCGGAGCGGCTCGGCCTGGCCGTGACGACGGTCGAGGTCGGGTTCGATCCCGACGCGACCCGGCTTCCCGATGCCGTGCATGAGGCGGTCGCGCGCGCCGACCATGCGCTGTTCCTGGCCCGTCTCGGCGACCAGCTTCGCTTCAAGGCCATGCCGGCCGGCAGCCGGCCGATCGTCTCCTATGTGCTCGACGAGACCGCGCTCGCCTCGCCCTTCGGCACGGCGGACCATCGGGCGATGGTGGCGCTGTCGGCCGCGATCGACCGGCATCTGGCCGGGGCCCGCGAGATTCGCGTCACCTGTCCGCTCGGCACCGACCTCACCGGCGCCATCGCGCCAGAGCGCGCTGCGGCGCCTTACGACACCTCGATCAAGCGCTTCCCGCAATCGGTCCACCGACCGGTCGACGCGACCGGCTTTTCGGGCCGGGTGGCGGTTGCCCACATGCTGTGCGGCACCGGCTCGCGCTACTATCAGCCCTACGGCATTCCGCTCGCCTCCCCGGTCATCGCCGAGATCGGCGGCGGACGGATCCGCGGCTGGTCCGGACGGCCGGACGTGGTCGCGCGGGTCGAGGACCATGTCGCGACCGTCGCCGACCGCTTCGGCATCGACGGCGCCCTCGTGCATTCCTGGCACACCGGCATCCATCCCGGCTGCGCCTATCCGGGCTCGGCCCACGACCATTACGAGCGTTGGAGCGGCTCGGCCTTCGGCAATCCGCGCATCCTGCATTTCCACACCTGCGGCCACTATGCGCCCGGCGAGATTTGCTGGAACATCATCGACCCGACCGTCGCGGTCGACGGCGTCCCGGTCTGGCGAGACGGCCGCCTCGACATCGCTGCCGTTCCGGGAGCGGCGGCGATCCTGGCCGAGCATCCGGACGTGGCGGCGCTGTTCGCGGCGCCCGAACGGCGCATCGGGCTGGACGCGGCGGCATGAACACGGCCGAGGTGACGATGACGGATGCGGAAGCCGGCGATGAGGGGCCGCCCGGATGGGAGGGGCCGGCGACCAGCGTCAATGCCGCGGTCGGGCGCACCTTGCGCGAACTGCGCGAACTGAAGGGCATCACCGCGCGCGATCTGGCGCAGCGGGCCGGCATCTCGGCCGCGATGGTCTCGCGCATCGAAACCGGCCAGGTGTCGCCGTCGCTGAGCGTACTGGAGATGATCGCCGGCGCCCTGGAGGTGCCGATCGCCGGCCTGTTCCGCGACACCGGCTCGGCGGTCGCCGATTTCACGCTGGTCCGCGGCGGGGAGGGGCTGCGCTCGCGGCGCATCCTCGGCGATCACGAACATGAATTCGTGATGCTCGGCTTCCACCGGCGGCGCGACCTGCAGTTCGAAAGCGTGATCGTCACTATCGAGCGCAACGAGGCCGCCGCACCGCCGACCTATACCGGCCATGGCTGCGTTTTCATCTATATTCTCGAGGGCGAGGCGATCTATCGTTACGGCAATCAGGAAATGCGGCTCGGCGCCGGCGATTCCGTTTGCCTGGACGCGGAGATCCGCTACGGCATCCAGAAGGTGCTGAGCCCCACATTGCGCTTCCTCTCCGTTCAGGCGGAGCGGCGATGACCGGATCCCGATCGATCGAGCGGGCCGGCGATCTCCCAGCAGTCCTGCCGCAACGAGACCCGGCTTTCCGTCGGGCGGCCGGCAGGCGATCCTTCCCAGCCACTTCCGAACGGGCGGAGTGAACCATGAAGCGACGCGACCTTGCGAAATCCCTTGTTCTGGCCGGAGCCGCCGCAGCGCTGGCGCCCGCCGCAGTCCAGGCCCAGGCGGCCCCGCCGCCGCCCATGCCGACCGGCAACAACCGGCTCGCCGAGGTTCTGAAGCGCGGCTCGCTGCGCGTCGGCACCACCGGCGACTTCAATCCGATGTCGTTCCGCGATCCGGGCTCGAACACCTATACGGGCTTCGACATCGAGGCGATGACGCTGTTCGCCAAGGATCTCGGCGTCACCGTCGAATGGGTGCAGACCGACTGGGCGACCCTGGTCGCCGGCATCGCGGCCAATCGCTACGACATCTTCTCCGGCGCCTCGGTGGCCATGGGCCGCGCGCGCGTCGCCGCCTTCTCGCTGCCCTATCTCGAGGCCGGCACGGTACCGCTCGCCAAGAAGGCCAATGCCGGCCGCTTCGCGACCTGGGAATCGATCAACACGGAAGGCGTGCGGGTGGCGGTCAGCCTCGGCACCGTCTTCCATGATCAGGCCAAGGCGCATTTCCCCAAGGCCACCATCGCGGCGGTGCAGACCCCGGCGACCGGCTACCAGGAGGTCCTGGCCGACCGCGCCGACGTGACCATCACCAGCAATGTCGAGGCCTCGACGCTGATCAAGCGCTTCGACCAGCTGGCGATCCTGGTCAAGGGCGCGGAGATGCGCAACCGCCGGCCCTTCGCCTATGTGGTGCCGCAGGACGACGTGACCTGGCTCAACACCGTCAACACCTGGGTCTCGCTGAAGCGCATCGAGGGCTATTTCGCCGCGCTCGAGTCCAAGTGGCTGCCGGCCGGTTGAGCAGGATGGCCAGTCTTCGTCGTATCGCCGCCGGGCTCGCGCTCGGCGGCATCGTTCTGGCCCTCGGCGGTTGCGCCGGGGGCAGCTACAGTTGGGGCTGGCATTCGGTCTCGCCCTTCGACCCGCGCGGTCTGGCCAATCTGGGCTTCCTGACCGCCGGCGTCTGGGCGACGCTGGCGATCTCCGCCGTCTCGATCGCCATCGCGGTGGTGATCGGGCTGCTGGTCGGCCTGTGCGCGCTGTCGCCGACCAAGGCGCTGCGGCAGTTCAACCGGGTCTATGTCGAGACCTTCCGGGCGATCCCGCTCCTGGTCCTGCTGCTCTGGGTCTATTACGGCCTGCCCGTGGTCGCCGGCATCCAGTTCGGCGTCTTCACCGCCGGCGTGATCACGCTGGCGCTGTCGGACAGCGCCTTCGAGGCCGAGATCTTCCGGGCCGGCATCCAGGGCGTGCCGCAGGGCCAATGGGAGGCCGGCCGCAGCATCGGCCTGACGCCCTGGCAGGTGATGCGCCTCGTCGTCCTGCCGCAGGCCATCCGACGCATCCTGCCGGCGCTCGGCAACCAGTTCATCTATGTGCTGAAGATGTCGTCGCTGATCTCGGTGGTCGGCTACCAGGAACTGACCCGGCGGGCCAACGAACTGACCCTGATCGAGTACCGGCCGCTGGAGATCTACACCATCCTGGTGATCGAATACCTGATCCTGATCGCGGTCGTCTCCTGGGCCGTGCGTCGCCTGGAGCGGAAGCTGGCCGGCGGCGACGCGCGCTGACCGGCTTGCCCCGGTGGTTCGATCGGGACGGGCGGTTCCCATCCGTCCCGGTCGAACCATTCGATCTTTGATCACCCGTCACACCGAGCGGCAGAAGGCGAAGAAGTCCTTCGCCAGATCGTCGACGGCGAGGGCCAACAGGTCCTCGCCGTGCTGGCGCGTGGCGAGCGAGGCGTCGGAGACCACGCGGCCGTCGGGGAAGCGGCGGCGGAAATCGGCCGCGTCGTAATAGTTGTCGCCGCCATGCAGGATCATGTCGGCGAGCGGGGGCGGGGCCGGGCGATCGGTCGCGGCGATGTGGTCGGGATGGCTCGCCAGCGTCAGGGCGACCTCGGACGGGGTGACGTGATAGCCCTCGGCGGCGCCGTAGAGCGCCTTGCGGAGGGCATCGACGCCGTCGAGTTCCCACCAGCTGCGCACGCGGCAATGCACCGGGCAGGGTTCGGTTACGCCCGCGAAGGAGCGCGCGGCGTAAAATTCCTGGATGGCGGCGCGCAGCGGCGCCAGATTGCCGCCATGGCCGTTGAGGAAATAGATCCGCGTGAAGCCGGTCGCGGCCAGCGAGGCGACCAGATCCTGGATCAGGGCGGCGAGAGTCGAGGGCCGGAGCGAGATCGAGCCGGCGAAGCCCAGATGGAACTGCGACATGCCATAGGCAAGCGTCGGCGCGACGATGACGCCGTCGCGCGCGCCGAAGCGCCTGGCGATCGCCTCGGGGCAGAGATGGTCGGTGCCGATCAGCCCGTCCGGCCCGTGCTGCTCGGTCGCCCCGATCGGGATCACGATGCCCGGCCGCTCGGCCAGATAGGCCGCGACGGCCGGCGAGGTCATCAGTTCCAGGCGCATCGCGGATCCTTCCGGCCGGGGCGGACCGTGCAGCCGATCCGCTCGTGAAACCAACATGTTCCATGAAAAGCCCGGACTGCCAAGCCGGCCCGGGTCGACGCATGCCGGGCATGCTCTCGACCGGGCCGCCGATTTCGTTCAAGCCGCGCGCGGCGGTCGGTGGCAGAGTGCCGGTCGGCCAGAAGAGGATCGTCGATGCGGCTCTATCATCTCCCGGTTTCGCTCTACAGCTTCAAGGTCCGGCTCGGGCTGGCGCTAATGGGCGTCGGCCTCGAACTCGTCGAACCGCCCGGCGGCAGCTACCGGTCGGCCGAATATCGCGCCATCAATCCGGCCGGCACCATCCCGGCCCTGGTCGACGGCGACTTCTGGCTGGCCGAATCCGACGCCATCCTCGGCCATGTCGAAGCGCTCGGTCTGGGCCACCGGATCACACCGGCCGACCCGCGTCGGGCGGCGCGCGCCGTGATGCTGTCGCGCTGGCACGACCTGCGGCTCGAACCTGCGCTGCGCCGGCTGTTCCCCCATGTCGCGCCCGCGACCCGCGACGCGACGGTCGTCGCCGAGGCCGATCGGCTGATGGCCGAGGCCTTCGCGCTGATCGACGCCGCCGTGTCGCCCGACGGGCCCTTCGTGACCGGTCCGACGCCGAGCGTGGCCGATTGCGGCTATGCCGCGACGCTCATCTGGCTCGATGCCCTCGCGGCGCCGCTCGGGCTGTCGGCCGCGCCCGGACCGCGTCTCGCCCGGGCGGCGGCGGCCTTGCGGATCGAGCCGTGGCTCGATGCCGAATTCGCGCGCTATCCGGCCCTGGTCGCGGCCTGGGTGGACGGCAAGCTCGCCGGCTGATCCCGCGGCGCGCCGGGGTCGGGCGGTCGAGCCGGCGGCCGGTCAGGCGGCGGTGGCCGCGCGCAGGCGCGCGGTCGCGGCCGGATCGACCCGGCCCTCGGCGGTCAGCGCGACCCGATAGACGGCTTCCGCGCGGCCCGCGGCGATCCAGCCTTCGCGCACGTCATGGGCGACGCGCTCGGGCTCCCGCTCCTCGGGCCGGCCATAGCCGCCGCCGCCGCCGCTGATTGACACCATGGCCTCGTCGGGACCGATCACCACCTCGGCGCAGGCCGGTACCGGTTCGAGCGTGCCGTCGGCGCGGCGGCGGTACTGCGCCGAGGGCGCCCCGGCATGGCCGCCGCGCGCGCCGGTGGCGGCATTGAGGTTGCCGTCGCTGACATAGGCGACCGTCATGGCGCAGCCGACCGGCGAGAATTCCGAATAGGCGCCGAGCGCGCCGCGGAACCGGCCGGCGCCCTCCGAATCCGGGATCAGCCGGCGCGTGCGCACGAAGAGCGGGTGGCGCAACTCGTCGACCTCGATGGAATCCTGGTAGCACATGCCGGCATTGCCGACATGCAGGATGGTCAGCCAGCCGTCCGTCCAAGGCGTGCCGGCGCCGCCGGTGCAGCCGAGATAGACCTCGTTGACGAAGGGCTTGCCGTCATGGACGCCCGAGACGACGCCGCAGGAGGGCGGAATCAGTGCGCCGGTCTCCGCCTGGCCGAGCCCGTCGGCGAGATCGGCGATCGCCGCCTGGACCGCATTGGCGACCCGGTCGGCGATGTTGGTGGTGGCGACCGAACAGGAGGTCGGGTGGCGCGGGCGGCCGACCACGCAGCCGTCGCGCAGGTGGATGCGGATGCGCCGGAAGCTGCCCTCGTTCTTCGGCACGGTATGGTCGATCGAATTGAAGATGCCGATCATCGGCGTCGACAGCGCGCAGGCCTCCGACAGGTTGAGCCCGTTCGGCAGGCAGTCCGGATTGTCGCGCATGTCGACCTCGATCAGCGCCTCCTCCGGCTTGACCTCGACGGTCGCCGTGATGGTCACGCCCTCCGCGGGCGTGCCCGGGAAAGCGTCGTGCGTGGAGCTGCGCGTGACGCGGCCGGCCGGCAGGGCGCGGATCACGTCGACCATGCGGCTTTCCGAATAGTCGAACCATTGCCGCGCATAGGCGTCGAGCCGGTCCCAGCCGATCTCGCGGCCGAGCGCCATGATCTCGCGTTCGCCGACGCGCGCCGCGCCGAGCGTCGCCAGATAGTCGCCCCACCATTGTTCGGGCACGCGGATGCGCATCCGGCACATCCGGATCACGTCCATGACATGCTGGTAGTCGGTCTGCACCTTGACGGCCGGGAAGATCAGCGCCCCCTCCGCATAGACGTCCGTGGCGGCGCCCATATAGGTGGTCGGCAGCGAATTGCCGCAATCGGCCTGGTGCGCCTTGGCCAGCACGGTGAAGCGGTGCCGGCCGTTATCGTCGATTACCGGCACCAGGATCGAATGATCCGCCGGATGGGTGCAGCCGTGATAGGGCGAATTGTGCAGGAAGGCGTCGCCGCGCTTCAGAACCGGGTGGTTGTCGGTCATCGCGCGGGTCATGATCTCCGGCCCGCGCAGGACGTGGTTGGGCAGGCTCTCGGCGGTGGCGAGCAGTTCGTGCTGCGCGGTCAGCACTACGCAGGAGAAATCGCGTGCGATGGTCAGGATGCCGGACCGGCCGGTCCGGTGCAGCGTGTTGGCCATCTTGCGCGCGATGCCCTCGAAGCGAGCGGTCAGCACGGCGAGCTTGGAGCCGTCGAGCGGCGCACCGGACCTCAATGCTGCATCCGTCACGGCGGAACCTCCCTGGCGTCTCGGGTCATGGGCGCGCGGCCGGGGCCGCTCGGTTTGGGGCCAGCGCGGCGCGACCGCTGAAACCGCGCCGCGTCGCTTCACTTGCAGATCAGGGCGACCGGCGTGCCGTAACCGGCCTCGCCCGGCGCGCTGGCCTGGAAGGGGCCGCGCCGGCCGCACTGGTACCTGACCTGGAAGTCCTTCTTGCAGCCATAGGCGGGGTCGCCGAGCACCTTGTAGGAGACCTTGTAGTTGCAGAAGGGCAGGCCATTGCAGCGGGCCGCGACATCGTAGGTGGCGTTGCCGGGGGCGACCCGGCAGGAGGCGCCGTAGGTGGCGCTGGTCACGCGGATCACGTTCTGATCCGGATCGTTGCCCATCGCAGAGGCGGTCCCGACGAGGCCGTGCGTGCCCAGGATGACGGCCGCGGCCGTCGCGAGAGATCGAAGCAACATATTCTATTTCCTATACAAATGAGTGCGGACTGCGCGCCATCTGAACGCGCCGCGCCGCGAATGTCCATCGATGCCGAGACCCGGACCCACCCGCCCGGGCCTCAAAGCGCGATGACGAGATTGCCGGACCCGTCGCGATGGGCGCGGGCGCCGGGATCCAGCACGATCGAGGTGAAGTCGGATTCGATGATCGCCGGGCCGGCGATGACGACGCCCTCACGGATCGATTCCAGCCGCCAGACCTCGACCTCGGCGCGGGCCTCGGTGCCGAGGAAGCGGACCGCGCGCGCGGGCAGGCGGGCCGGGCGGTCGGTCGCGGCGAGCCGGCCGGGCTGGCCGGTTCCGATCCGGCAGCGCACTTCGGCGTTCCAGCCGACCGCCTCGATCTCGGCACCCGGATCGCTGACCGCGAAGATGTCCTGATGCATGCGATGGAAGTCGTCGATGAGGGCGGCGAGATCGGCCTCGGTCTCGAAGCGCGCCCGGGCGAGCGGCACCTCGATCTCCCACGCCTGGTCGGCATAGCGGGCCTCGGACGACCAGTGGATCTCGACCGCGCTGGCGCCCGCGCCGGGACCGGCCGCGAAGGCGTCGCAGGCGGCCTCGAGGTCGGCCAGCGTGCGGTTGACGCCGTCGCGGTCGAAGCGTCCACTGAGCGTGTGGAACATCGCCTGATGGTGGGCGGTCAGGTCCGAGATCAGCGCGCCGGAGGCCGACAGCGCCGCGCCGGCCTCGGTCACCACCACGCGCCGGCAGCCGAGCCGGCGGGCGATGGCGACGCAGTTCAGGCCGGCCGCGCCGCCGCCGGCGACGAAGGTCGCCTCGGCCGGGTCGATGCCCTGGTTGACGGTGATGTCCATGATCGCCTGGACCATGTGCTCGGTCGCCAAGGCCACGATCGCCTCGGCGGCCGCATCGACCGAGAGCCCGAGCGGATCGGCCACGTCGCGCCGGATCGCCTCGACGGCGGCCGGTTCGTCGAGCGTCATCTTGCCGCCGAGGAAGAAGCCGGCATCGATGAAGCCGAGCGTCACGGCCGCGTCGGTCAGCGTCGGGCGCGTGCCGCCGCGGCCGTAGCAGGCCGGGCCGGGTCGGGCGCCGGCGCTGATCGGGCCGACATGCAGCAGGCCGCCGGCATCGACCCAGGCGATCGAGCCGCCGCCGGCGCCGATGCTCTTCACGTCGACCGAGGGCATGCCGGTCATGGCGCTGCGGAACGGCTGGCCGAGCCAGATCTCCCGGCTGCGCGGAATGCGGCCGCGGCGCACCAGCGACACGTCGAAGGTGGTGCCGCCGCTGTCGCCGACGATCAGCGTCTCCTCGGCCGTCCCGCCCGCATAGGCCTTGGCGGCGACCGGCGCCATGCTGGGCCCGGAATTGATCAGGTGCACCGGCGCCTCGGCGACGCTCGCCGCATCCATCACGCCGCCCTGCGAGGTGACGACCAGCACGCGGCCTTTGAAGCCGGCCTCGCGCAGCCGGCTTTCCAGCCCGCGCATATAGGCGCCCATGACCGGCTTCAGCGAGGCGTCGATGGCCGTCGAGGAGGCCCGGCGATACTCGCGGATCGACGGGTTGATGCGGTGCGACAGCGTATAGGGGATGCCGGGCAGGTGCCGCTCGATCAGGGCGCCGACCGCCGTCTCGTGGGCCGGATTGACCACCGACCAGAGCAGGCAGACCGCGATCGCCTCGGCGCCGGCCGCCCGCACCCGCTCCAGGATGGCGACGACGGCGGCCTCGTCGAGCGGCGTGCGGACGCGGCCGTCGGCCATGATCCGCTCGGGCACCTCGAAGGTCAGCGCGCGCGGCACATAGGGTTCCGGATAGGGGACGGTAAAGTTGAACGGCTCGATGCGGCCGCCCTCGCGGAAGACCAGCGTGTCGGGATGGCCCTCGGTGGTCAGGAAGGCGGTGCGCGCCGTGTTGCCGGTGACGATGGCGTTGATGGCGTGGGTGGTGCCGTGGACCAGCACGTCGCCGCGCGCCAGATAGCTGGCGAGCGGCTCGCCGGCCGCCGCCGCCGCCAGGGCGAGGCTGTCGATCAGGCCGGCGACCGGGTCGGCCGGCGTGGTCGAGGCCTTGAACATGGCGAGGCGTCCGTCCTCGCTCGCCACCATCAGGTCGGTGAAGGTGCCGCCGGTATCGACGGCGAAGCGCAGGCCCATGGTGCTGTCCGGACGTCTCGGCGGGCCTTGCGGCCGACAGGGGAGGGGAGCCGCGCCGGAGGTCGGGCGCGGCCGGAGAGGGGCTAGCTGGTGACGCGCTGGTTGCGGCCGTAGACGAGCAGCATGGAGATGATCACCACGCCATAGATGATCTGCCGGCCGGCCTCGGGCATCTGCATGATCGACAGCACGCTGTTCAGGAGCACGATCAGGATCACGCCCACCACGGTGCCGAGATATTTCCCGCGGCCGCCGAGGATGTTGGTGCCGCCGATCACCACCGCGGCGATCGCCGGCAGCACATAGGCGTCGCCCATGCCCTGGTAAGCCTTGGTCGAGTAGCCGGCGAGCAGCACCCCGGCCAGCCCGGCGAGCATGCCGCAGGCCGCAAAGGCGGTGATGATCACCCCGCGGGTGTGCATGCCGGCCAGATAGGCGGCCGCCTCGCGGTTGCCGATGGCGTAGATGGTGCGGCCGAACACCGTGCGCTTCAGCACGATCGCGATCACCACCGAGACGCCGAGCCAGACGAAGATCGCCATCGGGATGCCGGCGATGCGCTCGGCGGCGAGGAACCGCATCAGGTCGGTGGCCGCCGTCTGCGGCGCGAAGCCGCCGGTATGGGCGACCATCAGGCCGCGCATCACGGCGTTGACGCCGAGAGTGAAGATCATCGACGGCACGCGCAGATAGGCGACGCCGAGGCCGTTGATCACGCCGACCGTCAGGCCGACGGCGAGGCCGGTCGGGATCGCCCAGGCGCCGCCGACGGTCGTCGCCATCATGGCGGCGGCGGCCAGCGTCCAGGCGACAGAGAGGTCGATATGGCCGATCAGGATGACCAGCATCATGCCGGCCGCGACCACGCCCAGAAAGGCGCCGATCTGCAGCTGCTGCAGGAGATAGTTCGGCGACAGGAGCGTCATCGTGCCCTGCGTCGCCAGCGTGTAGCCGGTGCCGATCATCAGGAGCACGACGATGAAGGCCGAGGCGATGACGATCGGCTTGTCGTCGGCGGCCAGCGCGAAGCGCCGGGGCTTCAGGGTGGCGGCGGTCATCGGAACAGCTCCAGCCGGTTCTTGATCCGCAGCACGCGCAGGCCGCCGAGGCTGACCGCCGCCAGGAGGATCAGGCCCTCGACCAGCGACTGCATCAGCGGGGGGATGTCGAAAATGCGGAAATTGAAGGAGATGACGCGCAGGATCAGCGCACCGAACAGCGAGCCGATGGCCGAGCCCGACCCGCCGAGCAGCGAGGTGCCGCCGAGCACGACGGCGGCGATCGAGTTCAGCGTGTAGGAATTGGCCTGCGGAATGTCGGCATTGCCCGAAGAGGTCTGGATCGCCAGGAACAGGCCGCCGATCGCGGCGAAGACGCCGGCCAGCGTGAAGGCGGCGAGCTTGGCCTGGTTGACCGGCAGGCCGGACATGAAGGCCGCGCCCTCCGCCGAGCCGACCGCGTAGACAGTGCGCCCGATCACGGTGCGCCGGAACGGCACCCAGATGATCAGCACCACCAGGATCAGGAGCACGAAGGCCACCGGGATGCCGGCGATCGGCTGGAACCAGGCCGCCTTGCCGTCGTCGAACAGGTGGTAGGTCTCGGCGAAATCGCCGAGCCCGTTGGTCAGCGCCCAGGACAGGTCCTCGTCGACCTTGCCGCCCGGCTTCGGCCGCAGGAACAGCGCGATGCCGATCGCGATGGCGCCGGTGGCGAGCGTGGTGATGATCGGCTGGATGCGGCCATAGACCACGATGCAGCCGTTCATGAAGCCGAAGGCGGCGCCGGCGGCGATGCAGGCGGTCATGCCGAAGAAGATCTGGAGCGGCGAACCGACGACCAGATGGCTGGCGAGGCAGTTGACCATGGTCATCACCGCGCCGACCGACAGGTCGAGGCCGCCGAGCAGCACCGGCAGGGTCTGCGCCATGGCGACCATCACCAGCGCGAAGGCCTCGTCGGCGTTCTGGACAAAGACCTGCGGCGAGAAGCCCTTCGGGTGGGCCATGTTGTAGACGAGGTAGAAGGCGGCGAAGAGAGCGATGGCGCTGGCCAGCCCGGCATTCTGCCTGAGGCGGATCAGCCAGTCGGGGGTCGACCCGGTCATCCGTGAACTCCGTGTCCGGACCGCGCGGCGGCGCCCGCATCGATGTTGAGGGCGCTGGCGATCAGGGCCTGCTCGGTGATCCCGTCACCTTCCAGCTCGACCTTGATGGCGCCGTCATACATGACGGCGACGCGGTCGCAGCAGCCGATCAGCTCGTCATAGTCGGTCGAGTAGAACAGGATCGCCGCGCCCTTGTCGGCGAGCTGGCGCAGGAGCGCGTAGATCTCCTGCTTGGTGCCCACGTCGATGCCGCGGGTCGGATCGTTGAGCAGGATGACGCGCGGGTTGGTCATCAGCCACTTGGCGATGACGACCTTCTGCTGGTTGCCGCCCGACAGCGTGGCGACGGCATCGCCCGGGCTGCCGATCTTGATCTGCAGCCGCTTGATCGCATCCGTGATGGCGACCTCTTCCTTGGTCCGGTCGATGAACGGACCGGTCGAGAGCGCGTCGAGCGAGGCCGAGCACAGATTCTCGGCGATCGACATGGGCAGCATCAGGCCCTCGGTCTTGCGGTCTTCCGGGATCAGCGCGATGCGCCGCGACGGCGCCTTGGCCTCGGCCGGCGAGCCCGGCAGGGCCGGCTTGCCGTCGAGCGTGACCTCGCCGGTGACGCCCTTGAGCACCCCGAACAGGGCGAGCAGCAATTCCTTCTGGCCCTGGCCGTCCAGCCCGCCGAGGCCGACGATCTCGCCCTTGCCGATCGACAGGTCGACGGCGCGCAGCCGGTTCTCCCAGGTCAGCTTCTTGACCTCGAACAGCGGCGCGGGCCGCTCGCGCTTCACCTTGGGCGGATATTGCGCGCTGATCTCGCGGCCGATCATCAGCTCGACGATCTCGCCATGGCCGTAGCGGCCCATCGGGAAGGTTTCGATATGGCGCCCGTTGCGGAACACGGAGGCGCGGTCGGCCAGTTCCTCGATCTCGTGCATGCGGTGCGAGATGTAGAGGATCGACAGGCCCTCGCGCCGCAGACGCTTCAAGACCTCGTAGATGGTCGCCACGTCGGAATTGGTCAGCGCCGAGGTGGCCTCGTCGAGGATCAGCAGCTGCGGCTTCTTGCCGAGCGCCTTGGCGATCTCGACCATCTGGCGGCGCGACAGCGGCAGGTCGCGCACGTTGAGCAGCGGGTTCACGTCCTCGCAACCGATCGAGGCGAGCAGTTCCTCGGCGCGCCGGCGCTGCGCCTTGGCGTCGATCAGGCCGAGCCGGGTCGGCGGACCGACGATCGAGATGTTGTCCGCGACCGAGAGGTCGGGCATCAGCGACAGTTCCTGGAACACGCAGACCACGCCGGCCGCATTGGCCTCGGCGGGGCTGAGGAAGCGCCGCGGCGTGCCGGTCAGCGTCATGCTGCCGGTATCGGGCTGCACGACGCCCGACATGATCTTGATCAGGGTGGACTTGCCCGCGCCGTTCTCGCCCAGGATGGCGTGGATCGACCCGGCGGAGCAGGAAAAATCAACGTCCTCGAGAGCCCGCACGCCGCCATAGCGCTTGGAAATCTTGGACAAGGACAGGAGCGGCTGGGCGTCCCGGTCGGTCATGGGCCTGATGGGTCCGTCGGCAGGGAGACAAACGGCGACCGCGGCGGACGCTGTCGACGCCCGGCTGCACGGAACGGAAAGCAGAAGTCACGATATCGGAAGACGGTGGCCCGGGCGGGCCGGGCCACCGCCGTCAGATCAGTTGGTGTTCTTCTCGTCCTTGGCCATGATCTCGGTGGCCGTGATGTTCGTGTCGCAGGGCTTGAACTCGTTCACCGTGAAGAAGTTGTCGGTGAGGTTCGACCAGTAGTTCACGCCGTCCTTCAGCTCGGCGTAGGTCGACGCCGGGATCGGAACGGAGATCAGCTGCGGCATCGGGTTGCCTTCGAGGGCCGACAGCGCCGCCTTCATGGCGATGGCGACGAGACCCGGCGACTGGCCGATGGAAATGCCCTTCAGGCCGTCCTTGCCATGCTGTGCAAGAAGCTTGCGGAAGCCGTTCTCGGACTCGCCGGCGATCGGCACCCAGGGATGCTTGCCGTCGATCATGGCGCGCACGACGCCCGTCGAACCGCCCTGGACGATGATGCCTTCGAACTTGCCATGGGCCGCGATGGCGTCGGCGGTAACCTTCTGGGCCGTGCCGTCGTCCCAGTTGCCGACCACTTCGATGATCTCGAAGTTGGCGTCCTTCTTCATGACTTCCTGGAAGCCGACATGGCGGTCGCGATCGACCGAGTTGCCGGGCAGGCCGCGCACTTCGAGGATCTTGCCGGTCTTCTTGGCGCCGAGCTGCTCGCGCAGCCAGCGGCCGTACATCTTGCCCATCTCGAGCTGGTCTTCGTTGACCATCATCACCTTGTCGGTGTCGAGCACGTTGTCGAACGGCACGACGACGACGTTGTTCTTGTCGGCGAGGCGGATGACGCGGTCGAAACCTTCGGGCGACACCGCGATCGTGACGATCGCGTCATAGCCCTGGTTGATGAAGTCCTCCATCGCGCCGAGCTGGGCGGCGACGTCGGTGCCGGTCGAGATGACCTTGAATTCCTTGATCTTCTCTTTGACGCCGGCCTGTTCGGCATAGGCCTTGGCGGTCTTGATCATCTGGATGCGCCAGGTGTTGCCGACGAAGCCGTTGACGATCGCGACGCGGTACGGGCCGGCCTTCTTGTCCCACTGGAGATACTTGGTCTTGTCGTTCCAGGGCTTGAAGCAGGCCGGATTGGCGCCCGGACCCGAAACCACCTTGGGGCCGGCCCAGGCAGCAGAGGACGCGAATGCAAGGCCGGCGATCACCATCGCCGACACGCTGAGCGTGCGAAACATGGAACTCCTCCCTATGATTCAACCCCTTAACGAGGCTGTCTCGCGATGCCCGATGGCCGGACCGATCGCGTTGGCAGCGATTTCATCGGACTTTTCGGGACCGCGCAACACAAAAATTCGACCTTCGTCGCAAGAGGGCGCTTCTCGTCATCGAGGAAGGAAAGCGCTGCCATCCAGCGGTTTTGTCTGAGAATAGGTGACGCGCATAAATTGTTCGATGCGACCACCCACCCGGCAGAGCGGCAGCCGTCAGGGCCCCGACCGCGCCGCGCGGCCGGCCGGCCGGTCGTTCGGCGAAGGGCGGTGGGCCCTTCGGCCGAGCCGAAAATCAGGACGGCCGCGGAAAATGCCGATAAACTCTTGGGGCTATCTTCCGGATGACTTGATGCGATTCCCGGCCTTGCTGGTCCGCCGTGTCGCAGGCGTGCGGCGCTCTCGGATGCCGCAGGGACATCTTGCACTTCATATTATGGCATGCCATCAACCGGCTGACTGCCTGCCATTCGAACGCCGAAGCCGCCATCCGCCTCACCTGCCATCGGGCCCGCCATGCCATCAAGCGACGTTCGCACTGCCGCCAGGACCGCCGGACCGGATTCGCTCCGCGTCGACCGGCCGGCCAAGACGTTGCGCGAACTCACTCTGGTGAAGATGCGCGAGGCCATCCTGACGCAGCATTTCCGGCCGGGCGACCGGCTGGTCGAGCGCGAATTGTGCGAACAGCTCGGCGTCAGCCGGACGATCGTGCGCGAGGTTCTGCGCCACCTGGAGACCGAGGGGCTGGTCACGACCCTGCAGGCGCGCGGGCCGATCGTCTCGCGCACCTCGGCCGCGGAGGCGCTGCAGATCTACGAGATCCGCGGCGCACTCGAAGGCATCGCGGCGCGCGCCTGCGCCGAACTCGGCGATGCGGCGGTCGCGGCCGACCTGGACGCCGCCATCGGCCGCATTCGCACGGCCTATCGCGGAAAGGACATGGCCGGCGTGCTGGAGGCGACGTCCGAATTCTACGGCACGCTCTTCTCCGCCTCCGGCAAGGATATCGCCTGGAGCATCGTCAGCTCGCTGACCGTGCGCATCAATCACCTGCGCTCGATGACCATCAAGACCCCCGGCCGCGACCAGCAGGGGCCCGAGCAGATGCAGCGCATCGTCGACGCGATCCGGGCCGGCGACGGCGCAGCGGCCGAGACCGCCGCCCTGCAGCATGTCCGCGCGGCGTCCGACATTGCCCGCCGGCTGCTGGCGGCCGACGACGCCGTCTGATCGCGATCGTGCCGTCGATCGGCGCGTTTCCTGCCAATTGAGGAAAGTTTCCTGCGAATGCTAGGGTGCAACCCGGCACGGCGTCATCCGTGTCGAGGAGGCGACCTTGATCCAGAACCCGCATGCCGTTCGCGAGCCCAAGGAAAACAACCTGGAAATGGCCATCGGCCATGAGGTTCGTGCGGCCCGCCGGCAGCTCGGCATCACGGTCGCCGACCTGGCGGCGGCGACGGGTCTGTCCATCGGCATGCTGTCGAAGATCGAGAACGGCAACATCTCGCCGTCGCTGACCACCCTGCAGTCGCTGTCCCGTGCGCTCGGCGTGCCGATCACGGCCTTCTTCCGCCGTTATGAGGAGCCGCGCAACGCGGTCTTCGTGAAGTCCGGCGAGGGCGTCGAGCTGGAACGGCGCGGCACCCGGGCCGGCCACCAGTACCGCCTGCTCGGCCATATCGACAACAATTCGAGCGGCGTGATGGTCGAACCCTATCTGATCACGCTGTCGCAGGATTCCGATACCTTCCCGACCTTCCAGCATGCCGGCCTCGAATTCCTGCACATGCTCGAAGGCGAGGTGGTCTACCGCCACGGCGACCAGCTGTTCCACATGCAGCCCGGCGACAGCCTGTTCTTCGACGCCGACGCCCCGCACGGACCCGAGCAATTGGTCAGGCTGCCGGCCCAGTATCTCTCGATCATCTCCTATCCGAAGAGCGGCACCGAACCGGGTTGACGGCACGGCGGGTGCGGCCGGGGTCCGGGGTCCGGTACCGGCGGCCGGTGCCGGATCGCGGAGCGGCGGCCGGGTCGGGGAGGGCCGGCCCCTGCGCTTCGACTGCACAAACAACAGGCATTGTGAACACGTATTGAGAAGAAACTTTTATTCTTTGCAGTTGCGCGCCCGTCGACGCTGTCCTATCGTCCGGTCAGTCGATATTGCGAGGGATCACCATGTGCGGGATCGTCGGGCTCTTCCTGAAGGACAAGTCGCTGGAGCCGGAGCTCGGGCGGCTCCTGTCGGACATGCTGATCACCATGACCGATCGCGGGCCGGACTCGGCCGGCATCGCCATCTACGGCGCCGAGGCTCCCGGCTTCGCCAAGATCACGGTCCAGTCGCCCGATCCGGCGCGTGACTTCCCCGGCCTCGACGGACGCCTCGCCGCGGCGACCGGCGTGACGGTCGAGCTCGCCGTCAAGGACACGCACGCGGTCCTGACCGTGCCGGAGGCGAGCCTGGAGGCGGTGCGCGCCGCGCTGGCGACCGTCGCCCCGACCGTTCGGGTGATGGGCGCCGGCGCCAGCGTCGAAATCTTCAAGGAGGTCGGTCTGCCCCGGCAGGTGGTCGAGCGCTTCGGCATTGCCGCCATGGCCGGCAGCCACGGCATCGGCCATACCCGGATGGCGACCGAATCCGCCGTCACCACGCTCGGCGCGCATCCCTTCTCGACCGGTCCGGACCAGTGCCTGGTCCATAACGGCTCGCTTTCCAACCACAACAACCTGCGTCGCGAACTGAAGCGCGGCGGCGTCACCTTCGAGACCGAGAACGATTCCGAGGTCGCCGCCGCCTATCTCACCGCGGCCATGCGCGGCGGCAAGGATCTCGGCAAGGCGCTCGAAGGCGCGCTCGCCGATCTCGACGGCTTCTTCACCTTCGTGGTCGGCACCCGCTCCGGCTTCGGCGTGCTGCGCGACCCGATCGCCTGCAAGCCGGCCGTGATGGCCGAAACCGACCGCTACGTCGCCTTCGGCTCGGAATACCGCGCCCTCGTCAACCTGCCCGGAATCGAGGAGGCCCGCATCTGGGAGCCCGAGCCGGCCACCGTCTATTTCTGGGATCACGCCAAGGCCGCCTGACCGGCACCGGCTCGCGCGCCGAGCCGCCGGTCGATCCGCCGCCGTTCCCCGCCTCAGGACGCCCATCATGCCCGTCTTCGATCTCGCGGTCGCCCCGTTGCGCGACCTCAACGCCGCCCTGCACGCCGTCGGTGCGGGCGCCAACGATACCCATTTCGAAGTGATCAACCCGCGCGGCCATCACGCCGTCGCGGTCGGTGCGGATGCCCCGGTGACGATCGCGGTGCGCGGATCGGTCGGCTACTACTGCGCCGGCATGAATTCGGAAGCCGCGGTGACCATCCACGGCTCGGCCGGTCCGGGGGTCGCCGAGAACATGATGTCCGGCACCGTGGTGGTCGAAGGCGACGCCTCGCAATATGCCGGCGCCACCGGCCGCGGCGGCCTCCTGGTCATCAAGGGCAATGCCGCCTCGCGCTGCGGCATCTCGATGAAGGGCATCGACATCGTCGTCCACGGCAATATCGGCCACATGTCGGCCTTCATGGCGCAGTCGGGCAATCTGGTCGTGCTTGGCGATGCCGGCGAGGCGCTCGGCGACAGCCTCTATGAGGCCCGCCTGTTCGTGCGCGGCAGCGTCAAGAGCCTCGGCGCCGACTGCATCGAGAAGGAGATGCGGCCCGAGCATCTCGCCATCCTGGCCGATCTCCTGGCCCGGGCCGGGGTCGAGGGCGTCGCGCCGAGCGAGTTCAAGCGCTACGGCTCCGCCCGCAAGCTCTACAATTTCAACATCGACAATGTCGACGCGTACTGAGCGAGGCGCGCCATGAGCTACCAGAACCCGCCGACCCCGCCGCGCAAGTCCGCCACCTTCGACGACTATACGCTGGCCGAAATCCGCCGCGCCGCCGCCACCGGCATCTACGACATCCGCGGCGGCGGCACCAAGCGCAAGGTGCCGCATTTCGACGATCTCCTGTTCCTCGGCGCCTCGATCTCGCGCTATCCGCTCGAGGGCTACCGGGAACGCTGCGACACCTCCGTCACCCTCGGCACCCGCTTCGCCCGCAAGCCGATCCAGCTCAAGATCCCGATCACCATCGCGGGCATGAGCTTCGGCTCGCTCTCGGCCAACGCCAAGGAGGCACTCGGGCGCGGCGCCACGCTGTCCGGCACCTCGACCACCACCGGCGACGGCGGCATGACCGAGGAGGAGCGCGGCCATTCGAGCATCCTGGTCTACCAGTACCTGCCCTCGCGCTACGGCATGAACCCGCGCGACCTGCGCCGTGCCGACGCGATCGAGGTCGTGGTCGGTCAGGGCGCCAAGCCGGGCGGCGGCGGCATGCTGCTCGGCCAGAAGATCTCCGACCGCGTCGCCGAGATGCGCACCCTGCCCAAGGGCATCGACCAGCGCTCGGCCTGCCGGCATCCGGACTGGACCGGTCCGGACGACCTGGAGATCAAGATCCTCGAACTGCGCGAGATCACCGACTGGGAGAAGCCGATCTACGTGAAGGTCGGCGGCGCCCGTCCCTATTACGACACCGCGCTTGCCGTGAAGGCCGGTGCCGACGTGGTCGTGCTCGACGGCATGCAGGGCGGCACGGCCGCGACCCAGGACGTGTTCATCGAGCATGTCGGCCAGCCGACGCTCGCCTGCATCCGCCCGGCGGTGCGCGCCCTGCAGGATCTCGGCATGCACCGCAAGGTGCAGCTGATCGTCTCCGGCGGCATCCGCTCCGGCGCGGACGTGGCCAAGGCGCTGGCGCTCGGCGCCGATGCGGTCTCGATCGGCACCGCCGCCCTGGTGGCGATCGGCGACAACGATCCGAAGTGGGAGGACGAGTACCGCAAGCTCGGCACCACCGCGGGCGCCTATGACGACTGGCACGAGGGCAAGGACCCGGCCGGCATCACGACCCAGGACCCGGCGCTGATGGCCCGGCTCGATCCGGTCGCGGCCGGCCGCCGGCTCGCCAACTACCTGAAGGTCATGACGCTGGAGGCGCAGACCATCGCGCGCGCCTGCGGCCACAACCACGTGCACAATCTCGAACCCGAGGATCTGTGTGCCCTGACCATCGAGGCGGCGGCCATGGCCGGCGTGCCGCTGGCCGGGACGGACTGGATCCCCGGAAAGTCCGGCTTCTGAACGATGCCGGCCGCCACACGGCGGCCGTCACGGAAATTGCATCCGGCTCCGCCGTCGGGCGTGGCGCCGACGCATCGAGACGAGGCTGCCGCCCGGGGGTGAGCGGGCCGACAAGAGGGATGTCATGGCACAGGATCTGGCCGCCTTCGCCGCCGAACGCGGCATCAAGTATTTCATGATCTCCTATACGGACCTGTTCGGCGCCCAGCGCGCCAAACTGGTGCCGCGCCAGGCGATCGCCGACATGCAGGCCGAGGGCGCCGGCTTCGCCGGTTTCGCGACCTGGCTCGACCTGACGCCGGCCCATCCGGACCTGTTCGCGATCCCCGATCCGGCCTCGGTCATCCAACTGCCCTGGAAGCCGGATGTCGCCTGGGTGGCGGCCGATCTCTACATGGAGGGAGAGCCGGTCGCGCAGGCGCCGCGGATCGTGCTGAAGCGGCAGGTCGAGGCGGCCCGGGCCGCCGGCTACCGCGTCAAGACCGGCGTCGAGGCCGAGTTCTTCCTGATCACGCCGGACGGATCGGCCATCTCGGACGCCGCCGACATGGCCGAGAAGCCCTGCTACGACCAGCAGGCCCTGCTGCGCCGCTACGACGTGATCGCCGAGATCTGCGACGCCATGCTGGCGCTCGGCTGGAAGCCCTACCAGAACGACCACGAGGACGCGAACGGCCAGTTCGAGATGAACTGGGAATATGACGACGCGCTCGCCACCGCCGACAAGCATTCCTTCTTCAAGTTCATGGTCCGCTCGATCGCCGAGAAGCACGGCCTGCGCGCGACCTTCATGCCCAAGCCCTTCCGGGGGCTGACCGGCAACGGCTGCCACTGCCACATCTCGGTCTGGGACGTGGCCGGCCAGGTCAACGCCTTCGCCGACAAGGCGATGCCGTTCGGGCTGTCGGCCGCCGGCAAGGCCTTCCTGGGCGGCATCATGAAGCATGCCTCCGCGCTTGCGGCGATCACCAACCCGACGGTCAATTCCTACAAGCGCATCAATGCGCCGCGCACCATCTCGGGTGCGACCTGGTCGCCCAACACCGTCACCTGGACCGGCAACAACCGCACCCACATGGTGCGCGTGCCCGGCCCCGGCCGCTTCGAACTGCGGCTGCCCGACGGCGCCGTGAACCCCTATCTCCTGCAGGCGATCATCATCGCGGCGGGCCTCGAAGGCCTCGCCACGTCGGCCGATCCGGGGCCGCACCACGACATCGACATGTATGCCGAAGGCCACAAGGTGACCGGGGCGCCGAAGCTGCCGCTGAATCTGCTCGATGCGCTGCGCGAATTCGAGAAGGACGCATCGCTGCAGGCGGCCCTCGGCACCGAATTCTCGGCCGCCTATCTGAAGCTCAAGCATGGCGAATGGCAGTCCTACTGCAGCCACTTCACCGCCTGGGAGCGTGAGACGACGCTCGACATCTGATCCGAGACCGGGGCCGGACCTGATCCGTCTCCGCCGCCCGCAAGGATGGTCGGATGCGGGTTTGTGCCCGGTCCGATCAAGACCGGCTTCGGTCCGGAATGCAGCCGGCTGATCCGCGTTCAAGATAATGGATATCGTTTGGCCCGCCTTCGGCAGAACCGGAGGCGGGTTGTTGCCGTTGTCGTTTCGCCCCGTCTGGCGAATGATTTTGGAAATACGGTTCTCGATCTGTCGCGCCGCGCGACCGCGCCGACATCGATTGTCCGAGACCTGAGCCGGTCAGCGACGCCGGGGTCGATCGATCGCCGGATGCGATCGGGACGCCGCCCGCCGCAAATCTCGTCCGAGGCTGTGCGGTAGCCTCTTGACGTTCTGAATTTTGGCATACCATAATCCGTATGACGATATGATGGTAGGTCGGCAGAATGGCTCTCGTGATCAGGAAGACCCTTCTTCAGGTTGAGACGACGCTGGTCGAAGGCGGCCGGACGGCGCCCCGGCCGCTGGTGCTCTATGCCGCCCTGGCGGTGGTCAAGAATCCCTGGGCCGGTCAGGGCTTCGTCGAGGATCTGAAGCCCGCGATCCACGAGGCCGCCCCCATCCTCGGCAAGCTGCTGACCGACATGATCCTCGGTGCGGTCGGCTCCGGTGCGGCGGTCGAAGGCTACGGCAAGGCCGCCCTGGTCGGCCTGGACGGCGAGATCGAGCATGCCTCGGCGCTGATCCACACGCTCCGCTTCGGCAATCACTATCGGCAGGCGGTCGGTGCCAAGTCCTATCTGGCCTTCACCAACACGCGCGGTCCCGCCAATGCGCCGCTGATGATCCCGCTGATGGACAAGGCCGACGAAGGGCGCCGGTCCCACTACCTGACCATCCAGACCGCAATCCCGGATGCCCCGGCCGCCGACGAGATCGTCGTGGCGCTCGGCGCTTCGGTCGGCGGCCGCCCGCATCACCGCATCGGCGATCGCTATCAGGATCTGAAGGATCTCGGGAATGACCTCGATAACCCCGCAGCGGTCTAGGACGCCGTCCGGCGCCGCCTATTGGGAGGCCGGGCGGGGCGAACCGCTGGTCCTCATCCACGGCGTCGGGTTGCGGCTCGAGGCCTGGCTACCCCAGATCGCGGCCTTGCGGCAGAGCCATCGCGTCATCGCGCTCGACATGCCGGGACACGGCGAGAGCGCGCCGATCGCGCCGGGCGCGGCGCTGCCGGCCTTCGTCGCCTGGCTCGGTCGGGTCCTGGACGAGATCGGTCTCGATCGGATCAATCTCGCCGGCCACTCGATGGGCGCGCTGATCTCCGGCGGGGCGGCGGCCACCTTCGGCGACCGGATCGCCCGGGTGGCGCTGGTCAACGGCGTCTACCGGCGCGACGCGGATGCGCGTGCGGCCGTGCTGGCGCGGGCCCGGCTGATCGCGGCCGAAGGCGTCGATGTCGACGGCCCGCTGCAGCGCTGGTTCGGCGACGATCCGGCCGCCGCGGAGGCCCGGCGGCAGACGCGGGGATGGCTCGCCGGGGTCGATCCGGCCGCCTATGCCACCGCCTATGGGGCCTTCGCGGCCGGCGATGCGGTCTATGCGGATGCCTGGCCGCGGGTCGTCTGTCCGGCCCTGTTTCTGACGGGGCGTGAGGATCCGAACTCCACGCCCGCCATGGCCGAGGCGATGGCGGCCGCGGCGCCGCGCGGCGCGGCGGTGATCATCCCCGGGCACCGGCACATGGTCACGCTGACCGCGCCGGACATCGTCAATGCCGTGCTGGCCGACTGGCTGAAACGCTGAGGCACCCGATGAGCGGACCCGGTCTCGATCCCCGCCAGTTGCGCAATGCCTTCGGCGCCTTCATGACCGGTGTGACGGTCGTCACGGCCCACGATGCGGACGGGCGTCCGATCGGCTTCACGGCCAATTCCTTCGCCTCGGTGTCGCTCGATCCGCCGCTGCTGCTCGTCTGCATCGCGCGCTCGTCGCGCAACTATGCCGTCTTCACGACCGCGTCCGGCTTCGCCGTCAACGTGCTGGCCGAGACCCAGAAGGAAGTCTCCAACACCTTCGCGCGCCCGGTCGAGGACCGCTTCGCGTCGGTCGACTGGATGACCGGGCCGAACGGCGCGCCGGTCTTCCCCGGCGCCGCCGCATGGTTCGACTGCACGGCCGAGCGGGTGATCGAGGCGGGCGACCATGCCATCCTGATCGGCCGGGTCGAGGCCTTCGAGAATGCCGGGCTGAACGGGCTCGGCTATGCGCGCGGCGGCTATTTCACCGCCGCGATGGAGGCCAAGGCGGCCGGCCCGGTCGGCGACGGACCGGTCGAGGCAGCGGCGGTCGCCGAGCGGGGTGGCGCGGTGCTCCTCGTCGAGGATGCCGCGGGCCGGCTCGGATTGCCGCGCTGCACGGTCGCCGAAGGCAGCGCGCCGCGCCGGATCGCCGATCTGATCCAGGGCGAAATCGGGCTTGCCGCCACGGTCGGCTTCTTGTTCTCGGTCTACCAGGACCGCGCCGCCGGGCGGCAGCACGTCGTCTACCGCGTCGCGCTCGGCGAGGGGATGCCGGCGCGCGGCCGCCTCGTCGGCCTCGACCGCGTGCCCTTCGACCGGCTCGACAGCGCGCAGACGGCCGACATCCTGCGTCGCTACGCGGCCGAGAGCGCACTCGGCAATTTCGGACTTTATGTCGGCAATGAAACCGCCGGGCGGGTCCACCCGCTGCCTCGGGAGGCGTGATGCGATGAAATTCTCGCTCTTCGTCCACATGGAACGGCTCGACGCGTCCGAGAGCCATGGTCAGCTCTACGAGGACTTCTGCCGGCTGTGCGAGATCGCCGACCGCGGCGGCATGACCGCTATCTGGACCGGCGAACACCACGGCATGGAATTCACCATCGCCCCGAACCCGTTCATCAATCTCGCCGACCTGGCGCGGCGGACGAAGAATGTACGGCTCGGCACGTCGACCGTGATCGCGCCTTTCTGGCACCCGATCAAGCTCGCCGGCGAAGCCGCGATGACCGACATCATCACCGGCGGCCGGCTCGATGTCGGCATCGCGCGCGGCGCCTACACGTTCGAATACGAGCGCCTGATGCCCGGTCTCGATGCCTGGCAGGCCGGCCAGCGGATGCGCGAATTGGTCCCAGCGATCAAGGGCATCTGGGCCGGCGACTATGCCCATGACGGCGAATTCTGGCAGTTCCCGTCGACCACCTCGGCGCCGAAGCCGGTCCAGCAGCCGCATCCGCCGCTCTGGATCGCCGCGCGCGACCCGAACAGCCACGAATTCGCGGTCGCCAACGGCTGCAACGTCAAGGTCACGCCGCTCTGGAACGGCGACGACGAGGTTGCCAGCCTGATGGGCAAGTTCAACGCCGCCTGCGCCAAATATCCGGACGTGCCGCGGCCGAAGATCATGCTCCTGGCGCACGGCTATGTCGGCACCGATGCGGACGACATCGCGCAGGCGGCCCGCGAGATGAGCGTCTACTACAACTACTTCTTCGCCTGGTTCAAGAACGAGCGGCCGATCCGGCAGGGGCTGATCGAAGCCCTGTCGGAGGCCGATCTGGCGGCCAACCCGCAGGTCTCGCCCGAGGTCATGCGCCGCAACCTGCCGGTCGGCACCGCCGACGAGGTGATCGAGCGGCTGAAGCGCTACGAGGCGCTCGGCTACGACGAATTCTCGCTGTGGATCGACACCGGCATGAGCTTCGAGCGCAAGCGCGCCTCGCTGGAGCGCTTCATCGCCGATGTCATGCCGGCCTTCGCGGAGTGACCCCCATGCAAGCCTTCGACGCCTATCTGGACGGTCGCTTCGAGCCCGGCGAGGCCCGGTTCGAGAGCCTCGATCCGGCCACCGGCCTCGCCTGGGCGACCATGCCCGAGGCCCGGGCCGGCGATGTCGACCGCGCGGTTGTCGCCGCCGAGCGGGCGCTCCTGGAGGGGCCGTGGGCGACCATGACCGCGTCCCAGCGCGGCCGGCTCCTCTATCGTCTCGCCGATCTGGTCGCCGCCCATGCCGGCGAACTGGCCGAACTGGAGACCCGCGACACCGGCAAGATCATCCGCGAGACCTCCGCGCAGATCGCCTATGTGGCGGAATATTACCGCTACTATGCCGGTCTCGCCGACAAGATCGAAGGCAGCGTGCTGCCGATCGACAAGCCCGACATGGAGGTCTGGCTCCGGCGCGAGCCGATCGGCGTGGTCGCCGCCATCGTGCCATGGAACAGCCAGCTGTTCCTGGCCGCGGTCAAGATCGGCCCGGCGCTCGCCGCCGGCTGCACCCTGGTGGTCAAGGCCTCCGAGGACGGACCGGCGCCGCTCCTGGCCTTCGCCCGGCTGGTCCACGAGGCCGGCTTTCCGGCGGGCGTGGTCAATGTCATCACCGGCTTCGGCCATACCTGTGGGGCGGCGCTCGCCAGCCATCCCAAGGTCGCCCATGTCGCCTTCACGGGCGGGCCGTCGACCGCGCGCCACATCGTGCGCCACTCGGCCGAGAACCTCGCCTCGACCTCGCTGGAACTCGGCGGCAAGTCGCCCTTCATCGTCTTCGCCGATGCCGATCTCGACAGCGCGGCCAACGCCCAGGTGGCCGGCATCTTCGCCGCCACCGGCCAGAGCTGCGTCGCCGGCTCCCGGCTCGTGGTCGAGCGTTCGGTCAAGGACCGCTTCCTCGCCCTCCTGAAAGAGCGTGCGGAAGCCGTCCGGATCGGCGGCCCGCTCGACATGGCGACCGAGGTCGGCCCGCTGTGCACGGCGCGCCAGCGCCAGCATATCGAGGCCCTGGTGGCGCGTTCGGTCGCGGCCGGCGCGCGGCTCGTCGCAGGCGGCGCCACGCCGGCCGGCGCCGGCTACTACTATCCCCCGACCATCCTCGATTGCGACGGCACGGATGCGCCGGCGCTCGCCGAGGAATTCTTCGGGCCGGTCCTGTCGGTGGTCTCGTTCGAGACCGAGGCCGAGGCGCTGAGGATCGCCAACGACACGCTCTACGGCCTCGCCGCCGGCCTGTTCACCCAGAACCTGACCCGGGCGCACCGCATGATGCGTGGCCTCCGGACCGGGATCGTCTGGGTCAACACCTACCGCGCGGTCTCGCCGATCGCCCCGTTCGGCGGCACCAAGCTCTCCGGTCACGGCCGCGAGGGCGGGCTCGCCGCCGCGCTCGACTACACGCGCACCAAGTCGATCTGGCTCAGGACCTCGGACGCGCCGATCCCCGACCCCTTCGTGATGCGGTGAGGCGGCCGCGCGCCGCCCGACGCGTCATCCCGGCAGGACAGCCTGCCCAAAGACAAGAAGATTTGCCGCGGAATTGGTGAGGCAGACCGCCCCGATCGCGCCATGGCGGATGCGAGGCGGCCCGGAAAGCACGCAGCAAAGGATTGAGGGACATGAAAAACGTGATCGCTTGGGCGGCCTTCGCCGCCACCGTCGGGCTGGCCGCGCCCGCATGCGCCGCCGACATGGTATTCGTCAGCTGGGGCGGCACCACCCAGGACGCCCAGAAGGCGGCCTGGGCCGAGAAGGCCGGCCTGTCGGTGCTGCAGGACGGGCCGACCGACTACGGCAAGATCAAGGCCATGGTCGAGGCCGGCAAGGTCACCTGGGACGTGGTCGACGTGGAGGGCGACTATGCCGTCCAGGCCGGCGACGCCGGGCTCCTCGAGAAGCTCGACTTCTCGGTGATCGACAAGTCGAAGCTCGATCCGCGCTTCGTCACCGACTATTCGGTCGGCAGTTTCTATTATTCGTTCGTGATCGGCTGCAATCAGGATGCCGTCAAGGCCTGTCCGAAGACATGGGCGGATCTGTTCGACACCGCCAAGTTCCCCGGCAAGCGTGCCTTCTACAAGTGGTCGGCGCCGGGCGTGATCGAGGCCGCCCTGCTCGCCGACGGCGTCGCCGCCGACAAGCTCTACCCGCTCGATCTCGACCGGGCCTTCAAGAAGCTCGACACGATCAAGAAGGACATCGTCTGGTGGACCGGCGGCGCCCAGTCGCAGCAGCTGCTGGCCTCGGCCGAGGCGCCGTTCGGCTCCTTCTGGAACGGCCGGCTGACCGCGCTGGAGAAGACCGGCGTGAAGGTTTCGACCTCGTGGGACGGCAACATCACGGCGGCGGATTCGCTGGTCGTGCCGAAGGGCTCCAAGAACAAGGCGGCCGCGATGAAGTTCATCGCCTATGCGTCCTCCGCCAAGGCGCAGGCCGAGTTCGCGGCGGCGTCGGGCTATGCACCGACCAATCTCGGCTCGCCGGCCCTGATGGATCCGGCGCTCGCCAAGACCCTGCCGGACCAGCAGACCGCCAAGCAGATCAATGCCGACATGACCTACTGGGCCAAGAACCGCGATGCCATCGGCACGCGCTGGTACGCGTGGCAGGCGAAGTAAGCAGGCAGGCGAAGCGGGCGGGCTGATCCCGCGAGCGGATTGAGCGACGGGACCGACGGGGCAGGGGAGCGACCGGGACATGGCGGGCGTGACACGGCAGGCGGCAGCGATCGGGGGCGGGACGGGCCTGGCGCCCGGCCGGCCCCGGCGGTTGCCGGCGGGCCCCTTCGCCCTCGTCGTCCCGGGGCTCCTGCTGCTCGTCGTCTTCTTCGCCCTGCCGGTGCTGGCGCTCCTGCTGCGCAGCGTCACGGAGCCGGAACCGGGCTTCGCCAACTATGCGGCGCTGATCGGCTCCGGCACCTACCTGAAGATCTTCTTCAACACCTTCCTGGTCTCCGCCGTGGTGACGCTGGTCAGCCTGGCGATCGGCTTCCCGGTCGCCTGGACGCTGGCGATCCTGCCGCAGGGCGTCGCGGCGCCGATCTTCGGCGTGCTGATCCTGTCGATGTGGACCAATCTCCTGACCCGCACCTATGCGTGGATGGTCCTGCTGCAGCGCACCGGCGTCATCAACAAGAGCCTGATCGGGCTCGGGCTGATCGATGCGCCGCTGCCGATGGTCAACAACCTGACCGGCGTCACCATCGGCATGACCTACATCATGCTGCCCTTCGTGGTGCTGCCGCTTTACGGCGTCATCCGCCGGATCGACCCGGCCATCCTGCAGGCGGCGGCCCTGTGCGGCGCCTCGCGCTTCCAGGCGTTGCGCCTCGTGCTCCTGCCGCTGGTCGCCCCCGGCATGGCGGCCGGCGCCCTGATGGTCTTCGTCATGTCGCTCGGCTACTTCGTCACGCCGGCGCTGCTCGGCGGCACCGCCAACATGATGCTCGCCGAACTGATCGCACAATTCGTCCAGTCGCTGGTCAACTGGGGCATGGGCGGTGCGGCCGCGCTGGTGCTGCTCGTGGTCACGCTCGCCCTCTATGCGCTGCAGCTGCGCCTGTTCGGCACGGCCGGTCTGGGAGGGCGCTGAGATGCTCCTGCAATTCGACCGGCTCGGCTGGTGGCGTTGGGTGCTGGTCGGCATCACCGGGCTGACCGTCGTCTATCTCCTGATGCCGATCCTGTTCATCGCCGCGCTGTCCTTCGGCGCCTCGCAATGGCTGATCTTCCCGCCGCCGGCCTGGACGACGCGCTGGTACGGGGAACTCTTCGCCGATCCGCGCTGGCTCGAATCCGCCTGGGTCAGCTTCGTGATCGCCTGCGTGGTCGCGGTCCTGTCGGTGGTGATCGGTCTTGCCGCCGCCTACGGGCTGGTGCGCGGGACCTTTCGGGGCCGGGAGGCGCTGAAGGCCTTCTTCCTGACGCCGATGATCCTGCCGGTGGTCATCCTGGCCGTCGCCCTCTACGCGCTGTTCCTGCGCGTCGGCCTCAACGGCACCACGACCGGCTTCGTCATCGCCCATCTGGTCGTGGCGTTGCCCTTCGCGGTCCTGACCATCACGTCGGCCCTCGAAGGCTTCGACAAAGCGATCGAGGACGCGGCGATCCTGTGCGGCGCCTCGCCGCTCGAGGCGGTCGTCCGGGTGACGCTGCCGGGCATCGCGCATGGGCTGTTCTCGGCGGCGGTGTTTTCGTTCCTCGCTTCCTGGGACGAGGTCGTTCTGGCCATCTTCATGGCGAGCCCGACGCTGCAGACCCTGCCGGTCAAGATCTGGGCGACGCTCCGTCAGGACCTGACCCCGGTCATCGCCGCCGCCTCCACGCTGCTGATCGGGCTGACCATCCTGCTCATGCTTCTCGTCGCCGTCATCCGCAGGGGGACCCGGTCTTGATCCCAACCATGATCCGCAAGGAAATCCGGCCGTGACCGAGCCCTATCTGGAGATCGACGGCATCCGCCGCGAATTCGGCCCGGTCGTCGCCGTCGAGGCGGTCCGGCTGACGATCCAGCGCGGCGAGTTCATGACCTTCCTGGGGCCGTCCGGTTCGGGCAAGAGCACCACGCTCTACATCCTCGCCGGGCTCGACGTGCCGACCGCCGGCGACATCCGCCTCGAAGGCCGCTCGCTGCTGTCGACCCCGCCGCAGCATCGTCAGATCGGCATGGTGTTCCAGCGCTACACGCTGTTCCCGCACCTGACCGTGGCCGAGAACGTCGCCTTTCCGCTGGTCGTGCGCCGCCGGCCGCGCGCCGAGATCGACGCCAAGGTCAAGGCCATGCTCCGCCTCGTGCGGCTCGAAGGTTTCGAGGACCGCAAGCCGGCGCAGATGTCGGGCGGGCAGCAGCAGCGCGTCGCGCTCGCCCGGGCGCTGGTCTACGACCCGCCGGTGCTGCTGATGGACGAGCCGCTGTCGGCGCTCGACAAGAAGCTGCGCGAGGAGATCCAGTTCGAGATCCGCCGCATCCACCAGGAAACCGGCGTCACCATCCTCTACGTGACGCACGACCAGGAGGAAGCCTTGCGCCTGTCCGACCGCATCGCGGTCTTCTCCAAGGGCGTGATCGACCAGGTCGGCACCGGCGAGGAGCTCTACGCCCATCCGACGACCCGCTTCGTCGCCGGCTTCATCGGCGACAGCGACTTCCTGACCGCGACCGTGACGGCCGCCGAGAAGGGGCGCGCCGACCTGAAGCTCGGCGACGACGTGATCGTGCGCGGCGTGCCGATCCATGGCGACCCCGGACGGCCGGGCGCCAAAGCCAGCCTGATGCTGCGGCCGGAACGCATCGATGTGGCGACGGCCCCGTCATCCGCCGTGGACGGAGACCGCGCCGCGTTGCCGGCCACCGTCGAGGACATCACCTTCCTGGGCGCCTCGATCCATCTGGCCGCCCGCACGGCCTGGGGCGAGGCGGTTGCCGTCCGTCTGCCCTACGGCCATCCCGCCGCTGCCGGCCTCGCCCGCGGCCAGTCGATCGGCCTCGGCTTCGAGCCGGCCGCGGCGCACTGCTTCCTCTGAGCCGCCTCTGAACGAAGATCGGCGTCGCGGCGGATCGCCCGGTGCGGTCGCAAGCGGATCGGTACCGCGGCGCTCCCCTCAATGGGGCGGTTTCAGGCGGCGGGACCCTCGCCGTCATAGGCCTGCCGGTAGAGGTCGGCGAATTCCTCTGCGGTCGGGATGCGCGGGTTGTTGCCCGGGGTGCCGGAGGCGAGGCCCTGGCGGACCATCTCGGGGATGAGGGCGAGATAGCGTTCGCGCGAGATGCCGTATTCGGCCAGCGTCGGCACCTTCAGGCGCCGGTTGAGCGCCGCGAAGGCGTCCGGCAGCAGGGCCGCGGCGGTCGCGTCGTCGGCGGTCGGATCGGCGAAGCCGAGGGCGCGCGCGGCGGCGGCATAGCGGTCGGACGCAGCCTCGAGCGAGAAGCGGGTCACCAGCGGCAGCACCATGGCGTTGGAGAGGCCGTGCGGTACGTGGAAGAAGGCGCCGATCGGCCGGCTCATGCCGTGGATCAGAGCCGTCGAGGTGTTCGAGACGGCGAGGCCGGCATGGGTGGCGCCGAGCATCATGGCCTCGCGCGCGTCGCGGTCGTCGCCCTGCTCGGCCGCCCGCACCAGATGGCCGCCGATCAGCCTCAGGGCCGACAGCGCCAGGGCATCGGCATGCGGGCTGCGGTTGCGGTTGATCAGGGCTTCCAGCGCATGGGTCAGCGCGTCGATGCCGGTATCGGCCGTGACCCGGAACGGGCAGGTGAGCGTCAGTTCGTAGTCGACGATGGCGGCGGCCGGCAGGGCGGCGGTGCCAAGGATCAGCATCTTCTCTTCGGCCGCCGTGTCGGTGACGACGGCCGCACGTGTCACCTCCGCGCCGGTCCCGGCCGTGGTCGGAAGGGCGACGACTGGCATGACCGGTTCGTCGACGATGCGCGGCACCTTGAGGGCGCGCGGCATCTCGCCGGTCGTGGCCACGATCGCGGCCGCCTTCGCTGTGTCGATCGCGCTGCCGCCGCCAAGCGCGACGACGACATCGTGGCCGCCCTCCGCGATCCGGGCCGCGACTGCTAGGACCGAGACGTCGGTCGGATCCTCGACCACGTCGGCGAAGACAGCCCCGACCATGCCGGCTTCCGCCAGGATGCGCAGGATCTCGTCGGCCATGCCGAGCCGCGCCATGACCGGATCGGCGACGACCAGGGGCCGGCCGACGCCGAGGCTCTTCAGGACGTCCGGCAGGCGCGCGCGGCTGCCGCCGCCGACCAGGATTTCGCGCGGCGTGAGGATGCGGTTGATCATGGCTGTGGGTCCGGATGGGCCGCGGCCGGGCGCGCAGGGGCCCCGCGCGGCCGGGTCAATGCGGCAGGATCTTCGACAGGAAGGCGCGCGCGCGGTCGGTCTGCGGCGCCGCGAAGAAGGTCTCGGACGGCGCGACCTCGACGATCTCGCCGGCATCCATGAACACGATCCGGTCCGCCACCTTGCGGGCGAAGCCCATCTCGTGCGTCACCACCACCATGGTCATGCCCTCCTGGGCGAGCGAGACCATGACGTCGAGCACCTCGTTGATCATCTCCGGGTCGAGCGCGGAGGTCGGCTCGTCGAACAGCATGGCGACCGGGTCCATGGCGAGCGCCCGCGCGATGGCGACGCGCTGCTGCTGGCCGCCGGACAGCTGGCCCGGATACTTGCCGGCCTGGCCGGCGATGCCGACCCGTTCGAGCAGGAGGTTGGCCTTGGCGATCGCGGCCTCGCGGCTGCGGCCGAGCACCTTCTCCTGGCCGATGCACAGGTTTTCCAGGATGGTCATGTGCGAAAAGAGCTCGAAGCTCTGGAACACCATGCCGACGCGGGCGCGCAGGGCCGGCAGGTCGGCCTTCGGGGTGGTCACTTCCGCACCGGCGACCAGGATGCGGCCGTCGGTGACCGCCTCCAGCGCATTCATGCATTTGATCAGCGTCGACTTGCCGGAGCCGGACGGCCCGCAGACGACCACGACCTCGCCCTTGCCGACCGTCAGGCAGCAATTCTTGAGGACCTGGAAGCTCGGGCTGTACCACTTGTTGACGGACTGGAGTTCGAACATCGGCATCGCGTCGCTCATCCTGCCGCCTCCCTCAGAGCCCGGTCATGGCGGACTGGCCATAGGCCTTGCCGAGGCGCGCCTCGATGCGCCTTTGCACGAATTCCCAGGCGGTGGTCATGATCAGATAGTAGATCGCCGCCACGACGAAGAGTTCGAGCACCAGGAACTTCTCCTGGATCAGAACCTGGGTGCGCCGGAGCAGTTCCTCCATCGAGATGATCGAGGCGATCGACGTGGTCTTGAGGACGCTGTTCACCGAATTGCCGAGCGGCGGGATGATCAGCCGGAGCGCCTGCGGCATGATCACGTAGCGCATGATCTGGGCTTCGCGCATGCCGATGGCGCGGGCGGCGTTGACCTGTCCGCGCGGCACCGAGGTGATGCCGGCGCGGACGATCTCGGACAGATAGGCGGCCTCGCAGAGCGCGAGGCCGAGCAGGGTCGACTGGATCACCGACAGCTTGATGCCGACCTGCGGCAGGCCGGTATAGATGATGATCAGCTGCACCAGCAGCGGCGTGCCGCGGAACAGCCAGATATAGAGGGACGCGATCGTCGACAGGATCCGGAAGCGCGACATGCGCAGGACCGCGATGAAGAAGCCGAGGATCAGCCCGGCCGTCATCGAGAAGGCCGTCAGGCCGAGCGTGACCAGCGCGCCTTCGAACAGGTACGTGTTCGTCAGGTATTCGAAGAATCCCTGCCAGTTCCAGCCCTTCACGCGCGGCTCCCGTCGTGTTGAGAAGTCGATGCCGCTGCCCGGCCGGGCAGCGGAGGGATCAGCCCTGCGGCAGGACGCTGAGATCGCCCGGCGCCGGCGTGACGCCGTAGCGCTTCATCAGCGCGTCGAACCAGCCGTCGGCCTTCATCTCCTTGAGGGCGCCGGAGACCGCTTCGGCGATCTCCTTCTTCTCCATCGAGAGCGAGCCGGGCGTCGCATACATGCCGGCCAGCGCATGGGCGAACTCGCCGCGATCCTGATACTGCTTGGCGACCGGGTCGATCGAGACGGCGGCGTCGACCTGGCCGGCGCGCAGCGCCTGGTAGACGGTCGCGTAGCCGTCGAACAGCTTGATGTTCATCTCGGCGAGACCGCGCGCCTTGAACTCCTTGTTGAGCTCCTTGATCTTCGCTTCCGCATAGCCGCCGATGTCGGAGGAGACCGTGAGGCCGGCCAGATCGTCGACCTTGGTGATCGGCTTCGCCGGCTTCATCGCCGTCGAGATGCTGATCGCCAGGCTCTCATAGGGGATCATCAGCAGGATCTTGCGGCGTTCGGCGGTGACGAACAGGCCGGCATTGATCAGGTCCCAGCGACCGCCTTTCAGGCCCGGCACCATCGTGGCGTATTCGGTGCGGATATATTCCGACTTCAGGCACAGGCGCTTGGCGATCTCGGCGCCGAGCTCGATGCGCAGGCCCTTCAGGGTGCCGTCCTGATCCGCATAGGCCATCGGCGGCAGCGTCGGGCTGGTCGCCATGGTCAGCGTGCCGGGCGTGACCAGGAGCGCGTCCGCGATCTTCGGCTTGCAATCCTGCGCCTCGGCCGCTCCGGCGGCCATCGCCATGGCGCCCGCGGCGAACAGCACCGCGAGGCTGCGGGCCATCGCCTTCGGGACCTGTCGTTCTGCCTTCGTGCCGTCCAGACGCATCATGCTCTCCGCTCGGTAATCCCTAATATGGCATACCGTAACATGGGACCCCGAAGCGTCAAGGATGCTTCTCCCGGCAACATGCGGGAAAAACCCGATCAATCGCCCATTCGGCGGGCATCCGGAACGACGGGAGGCATGGCGGTCGGCGGCCGGACGGGCGCCCCGCGCGGAATTTCCTAAGATTTTCCAGTGGCGGCGCCCGCAGGCCGTCGGCATCGGGGCGGGATGGCCCGGCGCGCGGCGCTGCCATGGCATGGCTGCATGACGGCTGGGGCGGCCGTGCATGGCCGGTTCAGGCCCGGGCATGCGCCAGGTCAGGGTCCTGTCCGGACGGGAACCGACCGAAGCCCCGTGCCGGGGAGGCTCAGCGGCGATAGCCGGGAATGCGGGCGAGCAGCGCGCGCAGCGGCTCGTCGGTCCAGGCGCGGGTCATGAAGTCGTTGTGGACGATGCCGTCCGGGCCGGCCAGGAAGGCGAGCGTGCCGGGCTTGAAACTCGCCGGCAGGGACGCGGCCGGCTTCAGACCGCGCCGGGCGAGGCTCGCGGCGAGGTCCCTGTTGCCCTCGGCCGACGATTTGGCGTGGGTCGAGACGAAGAAGACCGCGGGGCCGCGCCGGGCGACGAAGCCCTCGAACTTGTCGAGGTCGCCATAGAGCGCGTCGAACAGCAGCACGCCGCGGATGCGCTCCTCGGCGCCGCCATGATGCAGCACGAAGGCGGCCGGATGGTAGCCGCCCGAATAGGCGGCCACGACCACCGGACGGCCGGCGAGCCCCGCGGCGCATCGCGGGCTGCACAGGTCGATCGCCGCGCGTTCGGCCTCCTTCAGGAAAGCGGCGAAGAAGCCCGGCCGCCAGAAATTGCCGGCGCTCGAATCCGGGGCGTCACGGGCGAATTGCGGCACCACCAGGACGGCGTTGAGGCCGGAGCGCTCGACCTGGTCGATGATCCGCTGGCGCTCGACCACGTCGCGCTCCAGGAGCGAGCGGTTGCCGTGGAAATAGACGACCATCACCGAGGGCTTCCGCGGATCGAAGCCCTTGGGCATTGCGATCAGCACCCGGCGGTCCGCATAGGTCTCGCGCTCCCAGCGGATCGTCCCGGCCGGCGCGGTATGGCCGAGCCGGTCGCCGTCGGCCACGTCCATGAACGGCTTGTCCTTGCCGGGGATGTCGCCGCGATAGGGAAAGGGAGAGGTCTCGAACGGCCGGATGACCAGCCGGGTGGCGGGGAGGGGCAGCTTGCCGAAGTTGGGTGACGTGGCGGGTAGTGCGGGCGGCTTGCGATGCGGTAGCGGCGCCCCCTGGGCATCGGCCGACGAGACCGGCACGGCGGCGAGGAGCGCCGCAAGGCCGATCCGCAGGACTCTGGCCCGCAAGGCTCCGGCGGCACCGGCATCGACCGCACCGCGCCCGGGATCGCGCCGTCCGACCGTGGCTCCCCGCTCCGCCGCCGGCCGTGGCGTGACCGATCCGCGCTCGGGACCCTCGATGACGATATCCGGACTGGCGGGCGGACGGGTCTGGTTCAGCATGTGTGGGCCTCGAAGCGGTCGGGCCGTCCGGCGGGGCGGCCGCAGCGGAGGAACGGAACCGGCCTCCGGGTCACAACGCCCGGGCCGGCCGATCCGATCCGGACGAGGCCAACGGTAGCAGCACCGCGAAGAAGGCGGGTATCGCGAGGAGATACGCCCCGCCGGCGACTTCGAGCACGGTCGAGAGCCCGAAGGCCGTCGCGATCACCGGCACGGCCGCGGCGCCGAGCACCGAGAAGCAGCCGTTGATGCCCCAGGCCCACAGGAACATGTGATCCTTGCCGAGCCGGCCGAGCGAGGTCATCGCCACCGGCATCGGCATGCCCATCAGGAAGGCCGGCGGCATGATCAGCCCGAAACAGGCGATCAGACGCAGCCCGTAGGGCCAGGCGCCGATGGCGTCGAGCACCTTGTCGAGATGCAGACCGTAGAGGATCAGGATCGCGCCGATCGCCAGGAACACGACCGGCATGATCGCCTTGGCGCGGCCGAGCACATGCTCGGAGACGTAGCTGCCCAGGCCTGAGAAGACCAGCATGCCGGTGATCAGGATCGAGGCCGAGACGGTGGCGTTGGACAGCGCCAATACGAAATGGGCGATCAGCCCGACCTCGACCATGATGTAGCCGGCGCCCAGGCAGGCGAAATAGAGGATGGTCAGGCTCTTGCCCGGATAGCGCGAGAAGATGGTGCGCCAGCCGAACACGAGCGGGATCAGCACCAGCGTCGAGGCGGCGATCGCCGCCATGCCGAGCGTCGCCCAGAGCAGCAGGTAGCCCCATTCGTCCTGGACCAGTTCCAGCCGGTCGAGCACGCCGGGCAGATCGGCGAACTTCACATAAGCCGCGAAATAGGGCGTGTCGTTGGTCAGCGGCCGGGTGTCGAAGACATAGTCGGCGGCGAGCGCCGAGAAGCCGCCGTGGATCAGCCGATGCCAGGCGAGCCGGCCCATGCTGGTCGCCGGCAGCACGTCGGGGGCGGCATCGCCGTCGAGCGGCTCGGCCTCCGGCGCCGGCGCGGACCCGTCCGCCGACGGGGCGGGCGCCTTCGGGTCCTTCGCCTTGGCCTCCTCGCCGAACAGCTGCGCGCGATACTGCGTCAGGAGGTTCGGCACCGAGGCGGGATCGAACACGAAGCCGGGCGAATAGACCTCGTCGAACGACATCGCCTTGGTGTGGGCGCGGAGCTTCGCGACCTCGGCCTCGGTGAAGCCGCCGCGCTTGTAGAGCACGGTCGCGGTCGACAGATAGGTCGAGACGGCGAAGAAGCGGTCCTCGAAGGCGCCGCCGTCGATCTCGCCTGCCGCCGCCACCATGGTGGCATAGAGCTTCAGGACCGACTTCGGCGGCTCCTCCTTGTTCCACAGCGTCACCGACAGGATGCCGTCCTTGTCGAGCGCGCGCATGTAGTTGGCCATGGCCTCGCGCGTGTAGGCGTATTTCTCGGTGATGGCGAAGCCGCCCGGGCTCGACAGGCCGGCGGAGTCGGCGAGGCTCAGGTCGATGATGTCGTAGCGCTCGCGGGTGGAGGCGAGATGGATGCGGCCGTCATGGTCGATCACCCGGAGATTGGGCTTGGCCAGGATGTCGCCGGTGAAGTCCTTCAATTCCTGCACGGTCCGGAAGGCCTCCAGCACCGTCGGATTGCCCTCCGCCACCGTCACCCGCTTCGAGCCGGACTTCAGCGCCACCGAGGTCGAGATGCCGCCGCCGAATTGGACCACGAAGGTCTCCGGCTTGTCCTTCAGGAGATAGGGATAGAACATCGGCAGGTAGCGGTAGTAGGCGGTCTCCTGGGCGGGCAGGTCGCGGATGATGCCGTTCGGACCCTCGCCGTCGATATAGAGGCCGAGATAGGCGTTGGCCGGCATCTTCGGCAGGTTGAAGGCGGCGTTGTCGGACAGGCCGGGCGCGAAATGCAGGTAGGAGGAGGCGTAGACCTGCAGGTCGCCGAAGGGCGATACGATCCGGGTCACCTGCCGGTTGTCGGGAAACTTGCGCGCATAGGCGACGCCCTTGTAGTCGGAAACGGCGAGCTTCGGCACGCCGGTCGTCGCCGGCAGCCCGATGTGGACGGCTGCGGCGGCGAGGCCGGCGACGACCGCGACCAGCATCGGGGCGGTCTGGCGCACGGCGCGGAACCACAGCACGGCGCCGATGAACCAGAGCGCCAGCGGCACCAGGATCAGGTCTTCCGGCGTCACGACATAGAGGGCGCCGAGGAACAGGAGGCCGCACAGGCCCGAGCCGGTCAGGTCGGCGAAATAGACCCGGTTGAAGAAGGTCGAGGCGCGCAGGAAGACGGTGCCGAGGAAGACCGCGCCGCACAGAAAGGGCAGCAGGTAGAGCCCCAGATTGCCGGCGAGCTTCCATTTCTGCGCCGGGTCGGAGACCAGGAAGATGGCGTTGAAGGGGATCTGCTGGGCGCCGAGATTGGCGGCGACCATGACCGGGCCTAACAGGATCACCGACCCGGCCGCGACGCCCTTCCAGTGACGCTCGAACCAGTCCTTGGCGACGCACATCACCGCGCTGGTCAGGCCGAAGCCGAGCATGGCGAGGCTGACCACCAGCGAGCCGAAATGCGCCCAGCTGCCGACCGAGAAGACGCGCATGATGCCGATCTGCAGCGCGATGACCGCGCCGGCGATCAGGCCGACCGCGAGATAGAGATCGAGCCGCGCCCGGGTGTCGGCGTGGAAGGCATCGTTCGGCGAAGGCATGCGGTGTCCCGGCTTTCATGAAAAGGCCGGGCGGAACCCGCAGGGTCCGTCCGGCGCAAGAGGCGGAAAAAGATGTGGTCCGAGGCGCCGGCCGCCGCCGCGCCCCGCGGGGCGGCGATCGATCGGTCGATGTCCTCAGTTGTTGTGGGTGCCGACGATCTTGTCGCCCTCGAGCTTGGTGAAGGGCACGAAGGGCACGATCTTGCCGTTGTAGATGTCCGAGCGGGCGACCTGGATCGCGCCGTCGGCGGCCTGCTCCTTGGTCACCTTGAGGATGCGCTGTGCGCCGGGCGGGCCGACCGGGATGACCATGACGCCGCCCGGCTTCAGCTGCTGCAGGAGCGGCGGCGGGATATGGTCGATGCCGCAGGTGACGATGATCTTGTCGAACGGCCCGGCCTCCTCCCAGCCGTAATAGCCGTCGGCATTCTTGGAGGTGATGCCCTTGAACTCGCCGTAGCCGCGTTCGATCAGGGCGTCATAGATGCCGCGGGTGCGCTCGGCGAGCGGCTTGATGATCTCGATCGTCCAGACCTTGTCGGTCAGATAGGCGAGATAGGCCGACTGGTAGCCCGAGCCGGTGCCGATCTCGAGCACCTTCTCGCCCCACTTCACGTCGATCGAAGTGGTCATCTTGCCGACGACATGGGGACCCGAGATGGTCACGCCGAAGCCGATGTCCAGGAAGGCATGTTCGTAGGCGCGGCCGAGATTCTGCTTCAGGACGAACTCTTCGCGCGGCGTCATCAGGAAGGCGCGCTTGTTGCGGGCGTCGAGCACGTCCTTGTTGGCGACCATGACCTGGAACCGGTCCCAGCGCTGGCCGAGATATTTGGCGTCCTCGGCCCGGTTCTCGGCCATCCATTTGACGAACTTCTCGCGCCCGTCCATCGGCGGCATCACGTCCTGGCCGAACGGCGTCGGCAGGGCCGCGGCGAAGGCCGGTGCGAATCCGAAGCCGGCCGCCGTGGCCGCCGTCGCGCCGAGCAGGAAATCACGTCGTTTCAAAGTCTCTCCCCCATGCCATGGCCCGCCGGTTCTTGCCGCCGGCCGTCGGGACGTTAACGAAGTGTGATCGAGACACGCCCCGACAACAAGTGAGGCACGCAACCTGCCGCGGCGTTCCGTACTCCCTGGCGCAAGCGCGCCACAGTGGGCGAAGGTCTTCCTAAGAGGCTGCCCAATGCCCCGATGGGTCATGGTACCCATTCCTGGCCGACAGCAATAAATAGTTGCAGAATGCGCATATTGTTTCTTTTGCATCGCAACGCGACGTCGTCGCTTTGGCGCCCGGTGAATCATGTGAAAGTGCGAGTGTAGACCGGAGAAAAATCACTTTAGAATTTCAAACCTCGCGCTTTGGTTGGCCAACTCTGGTAAACGGAGCCAGATCACGTTCGGGAATTGCGGGCGTCCCGCGAAATTACGATAGTTTTCTGAATCGTAATAGAAAGTATCCTAATATCGAACAGCCACTAAACTTCAGTGTATACAATTTTTGGCGAGATATGAACATGAATCTTGGCACAAGGCATTAACAGTAACGGCGTGCACCGTGCCTAGCGGCGGTCGATATCCTGCAATGCGTATTGACAGTCGGGGTTGGATCATTAACAAATTGGCAATCAGATGGTATTTTTGCGATAAGGTCTTGGTGATGAGTTTCCGCGACCCAATTCCGTCGCAACCTATTTCGGGTAGCGAGGCGATACGTGTCGTCAATTCAAGAGCAGGCACTCGGAATGCCTCAACGGAAGGGTACCGTGATGCTGCGGTGCGATATCGGTGGTCCCCGGAATGGCTGGTAGCCATTACGCTGATTGCGGATTTTTCCTTCATCGTGGTGTCCATCGAACTCTCCACATTGCTGTCGGACCTGTTCGCACGTGGCGCTGTCGGCGATCTCATTGGCAATCTGGCGTTGGGGGCGACCTTCGCGGCCGTCTTCATCGGCATTTTGGCGCTGCGTGGCGGGTACAAGCTGGACACGCTCCGGCATAGCCGCCACCAGGTCCGGCTTGTGGCGGGCGCAGTCTGCATTGCCTTCTTCTTGATGGGTTGGTTCGCCTTCCTTTCGAAGACGACGGCCACTTTCTCCCGGCTCGATCTCACCGTGTTCTTCGTGGTCAACCTGATCGGCCTCACAGCCTTGCATTGGTCGGTTTCCGGGCTCCTCAATTCGAAACTGGCGAAAGGCGAGCTTTCGCTGCGGCGTGCTGTCGTGATTGCTGACGGACGGCAGCGCAATGGCGACGATTTTCAAGATCTCCTCCGCCGCAACGGCATTGAGGTGGTCGAATTGATCGAGGTTTCGCCTAGCCAGTTTCGCCGCGACGATTACTCTTTGGTCTGCCGTCATGCCTTGGAGCGGGCACAGGGGGCGCTGTCGCACGCCCAGGTCGACGGCGTCTTTCTGTTCCTCGGCTGGAACGATCGGCGCGCGATTGACGAGATGCGGGTCGCGCTCTCGGGGCTGCCGGTCCCAGTCCATCTCTTCGCCGATGTCGAGACCGAACGGGTTCTCCGGCGCCGCCATCTGTCCGTCGGCGGCATGCACGGCTACGAGTTGCAGCGCGCTCCGCTCGATTTGGTCGATCGGACCCTGAAGCGCGTCTTCGATGTCGCCGTGTCAGTCGCCGCGCTGCTTCTTTTGGGGCCGCTGATGGTCCTGATCGCCTGTGCTATCCGGGTCGAAGGCGGCGGCACGGTGATCTTCCGTCAGAAGCGGAAGGGTTTTGGTGGGCGACCGTTCTACATCTACAAGTTTCGCACGATGACCTGCACCGAGGATGGGGCGGTCGTCACCCAGGCGACGCGAAACGACCCGCGCGTGACCCGTATCGGGGCCGTTCTCCGCAAGACCAGTGCCGACGAATTGCCGCAATTCGTCAACGTGCTGATGGGGCACATGTCGGTCTGCGGGCCGCGGCCGCACGCTATCGCGCATGACAATCTCTACGATCGGATCATCGCCCGCTACGCCTTCCGGCATCATGTCAAGCCCGGCATCACCGGATGGGCGCAGGTGAACGGCTATCGTGGCGAGACTCGCGATACCGCCAAGATGGAAGCGCGGGTCGAACACGACATCTGGTACGTCAATAATTGGTCGATCTGGCTCGACGTGCGGATTCTGCTGCGCACCTTCCTGTCCGGCTGGGTCAGCCCGGACGCCTATTGAAGCCCGATCGCAAGGATCGTCATCCGCCCACGATTTCCAATTTCAACCGTTCCGATCCGAGGAGGCCGAGGCACGTGTTGGCAGCAGCGCTGAAGAAGCTGATCCATCGGCCGGTGGTCTATCCGCCAGCTCCGGCCGGTCAAATCATCTACGTGGTCGGTGACATTCACGGCCGCGCCGACCTGCTTCGAATGAGCCTCGAACGTATCGACCGGGACTACGCGCTGCGTTCGCATGAGGGCGAGAAGATCGAGGTTTTTCTTGGCGACTATGTCGATCGCGGGCCGGCCACCGCGCAGGTGATCGCGACGCTGATCGAGCGGGCCTCCTGTGCCCAAACCGTTTTCCTGAGAGGCAATCACGAGCAGATCATGCTGTCCTTCCTGGCGGAGCAGGTCTCCCTTGAGGAATGGGCAACGCTCGGCGGATTGCCGACCCTGCTGTCCTATGGGGTCTCCGTTCGTCCGAAGGACATGGCCAAGGTCCAGACGGCGGCTTGGCGCGCGATTCCAGACGACCACAAGCTGTTCCTTTCCCGTACGCACTCCTATTGCCGGTTTGGCGCCTATCTTTTCGTGCATGCGGGCATACGGCCGGGGGTGGCGATCGAAGCCCAGCGCGAATCGGATCTCTTCTGGATTCGCGAGGAGTTCCTCAACTTCCCGAACGATTTTGGCTTCGTCGTCGTGCACGGTCATACGCCGGTGCCGCAGCCCGACTTCCTGACCAATCGCGTCAATATCGATACCGGCGCCTTTATCACAAACAAATTGACCACCATTCGAATTTGCTCCCATGGCGTCTCGATCATAAATTGAAATATTTGATGAAAAAACTAGTATTCTTTACTAAATAATACAACCACTTGATGTGGATCGTGTTGAAATTTGACGCATTTTTGTCGACCTAGACTGAAAAAGAATTATTTTTGGACGATAGCCTGAATCTTACTTGGCATCCCTGCTCACAAAATGTGCGACATTTTGAAATCCTGGGCGGACTGTTCTGTGCCTTGAGGGCAACAGCTCCGTCGGAATGGTGCCGACACTGGAGAATCCATTTTGCGGATCCTGCGCCGTTCGGTACGGTTCGTCGCCGAGGTAATTGAGAGTTTTGCGGATGGCAATTGCAACAAATCTGATTCTGCGAGGCGCCTCGATTGCCGTCCTGGTCGGGGGGCTCATGGGGTGCAGCATGTTGCCTGCTGCGGGGCCGGGTGATGGGGCCATCGAAGGTGGCGCATCGGCGAGCGTGAAGAGCGCCGATGCGGTGGCGCTAAAATATGCCTTGGTCGATATCGGTTCGGGTATTCTCGATTTCCTGACCGATCCCGGGCCTGGTTCGCTCTATGGCAGCTTCGGCGGCGGGCGAGGTCCGTCTCCCGAGCTCCAGATCGGCGTCGGCGACATCATTCAGGTGTCGATCTTCGAATCGGCTGCCGGCGGCCTGTTCATTCCGAACGAGGCGGGCAGTCGACCTGGCAATTTCGTCACCTTGCCGCAACAGACGGTCGACAAGGCCGGCTTCATCTCCGTGCCCTATGCTGGCCTGATCAGGGCGGGCGGTCGGACCTTGGCTCAGGTGCAGCGGGAGATCGAACAGAAGTTGGTCAATCGCGCGATCGAGCCGCAAGCGATTGTGGCGCTCGTCGACCAGCGCTCGAACGAAGTCACCGTGGTCGGCGATGTCGGCGCGCCCAAGAAGCTGACATTGAACGCCGGTGGCGACCGCATGCTGGATGTGATCGCCAAGGCTGGCGGCATCGTGCATCCGGGCTACGAGACCTATGTCACTCTGCAGCGCCGCGGCAAGCGCGCAACTGTTTTCTTCAATTCCCTGATCGAGAGGCCGGTCGAGAATATCTTCGCGGTACCCGGTGACACGATCTACGTCTATCGCGAGCAGCGTGCCTTCCTCGCCTTTGGCGCGACTGGGCTGAGTGGTCAGTTCAAGTTCGAGCAGGAACGGCTCAATCTGTCCGATGCCGTTGGCAAGGCCGGCGGTTTGATGGACGATCGCGCGGATCCCGGCCAGGTCTTCGTCTACCGCGTGGAGAACCGTGCGGCGCTCGAGAAGATGGGTGTCGATCTGGCGCCTTTCGATCCGGATCAGAAGAAAATTCCGACCATCTTCCGCACGAATTTCCGCGATCCCTCGTCCTTCTTTGCATCGCAGAAGTTCCCGATGCGGGATGCGGATATCGTGTACGTTTCCAATGCGGATCAAGTCGAGTTGTTCAAGTTCCTCTCGCTGGTGACTGGTGTGACCGGGGCAACGGCGCAGGTTGGCAGTGATGCCGCATCTGTTAAGAGTTCGATCAGGACGCTTCGGAGGTGAACGACCGTGCCTGCCGCTCGGGCTTGAGAGCCCCTACGCGCCATGCTATTCTTGCTGAGCTTTGGAGGGTTCTATGTTCAAGCGTACCGCATTGTCGACAATGCTGGCAGGTTTCGTGGCGCTGCCTTTCGTGAGTTTTGATGTGGCGGCTCAGGCGGTCAAGCCTGAGGCCAGCAATGGCTGCATCAAAGGTGCAGTTCGTGCGTCCGAGGCGGCCATCAAGGAATTTCTGGCGAAGCCGGAGTCGCTCTTGGCTCGGCATCCGGTCGGAGGTCTGCCGATGACCACTGAGGTGCGCAATCTGGTTGCCACCGATGTCGGGACGGCCGAACTGATGGCGGGTTTGGTCAAGAAGGGCAATTCCGGACAGAAGGCGTCGATCGGCGCCGGGTCGTCGCAAGCGGTTCAGGTTTGCGTCCGCGAGCGCCCTGATTTGGCGACCCAATTGCAAGCTTTGTTCGGTCAGATCTCGGACCGTGAGTTCTCGGTGGCCTTCCTGTCGGGCTCGAACGCCTTCGATTCGGCGTCGCTCGGCGCTGCGGGCGTCGGAGGTGCCATCGGCGGCAGCATTAACGGTGGTGGCAGTTCAGGTGGTGGTGGTAGTGGTGGCGGCTCTGGCGGTGGGTCGAATACTACAGCAAGCGGTGTTGGAAGCTATTCGCTTGGTGGTGGCGGGTCGAGCTTCACCGATTCCCGCTCGGTCAGTCGTACGCGCTGACCTTCGCTTTTCGGCAAGACATCTCATCGTTGTGACGGGCTGACGGAGTGGTCGCTCGATGTTGAAGCCTGCCGGTTCAAATGATGTCCATGCGGGGGTGGTTGAAGATCTCCGGGAGCCTGCCAGCGTTATCCAGTTCGATCAGTTGATTGCCGCGGCGCGTCGGCAGTATCGGTTTGTGCTGTTTTTCGCCTTGCTCGGCGCCGTCGTCGGGATAGGTTATGCCTTGACGGCGGTTCCCTGGTATTCGGCGTCGACGCAGCTTCTAATCGACAGCCGCAAGGGTAAGGATCCCGATCCGACGGGGTCGATCGCAGAGCTGCAATTCGACACCGGTGCGATCGATAGCCAAGTCGAGGTTCTGAAATCCGAGCGCATCGTCACCGCCGTCATCGCTAAGGCGGGGCTCGCTGATGATCCTGGTTTCCAACGCGCCACGGGCTCCTTGTTCAGCAATCTGATGGGCGCGATCCGGCAATCGCTCGATATCAAGAGCTGGTTTGGCTCGGATATCGAGAGCGACACCGAGGTGCGCTTCGCCAAGGAACGCCTGCTGATATCGACGCTGACCAACAATCTGGCCGTCAAGCGCGTTGCGCGAACCTATGTGCTGTCGATCGAGTTCTCCTGGCCGGATGCAAACCGTGCCGCGGAAATCTCGCGCGCTTTCGCCGATGCCTATCTGGATGACCAGCTCGAATCCAAGTTCGACGCAACCCGGCGCGCCACGGAGTGGCTGTTTGCGCGCATTCAGGAGTTGAAGGCCAAGGCTCTGGAGACCGACATGGCGGTCCAGCGCTTCAAGTCGGACAAGGGGCTGGTCAAGTCTGGCTCCTCCGGACAGCTGGTCGGCGAGCAGCAACTCAGCGAATTGAATAGCCAGTTGATTGTTGCCCGTGGCGAGACGGCGCGGGCCGAAGCGAAGTATGAGCGGATCAAGTCGATCATCGATTCCGGTCAGGCCGATGCCGCGGTCTCCGAGGCGCTCGGTAGTCCTGTGATCATCGATCTGCGCAACAAGTATCTGAAGGCCTCGAAGACCGAGGCTGAACTGTCCGCCCGGCTGGGACGCAACCACATACAGGTCGTCTCGCTGCGTACCGAGATGCGCGAATACGAACGGCTGATCTTCGACGAACTTGGCCGGATTGCGGAGAGCTATAAAAGCGAACAGGAAATTTCCCGGTCCCGCGAAAAGGCGCTCGAGGAAGGCCTGTCCGGCCTGGTCGGCGCCAATGCCGGGACCAACGAGACCCTGGTTGCGTTGCGCGAACTGGAGCGCGAAGCGGACACATACAAGAATCTCTACCAGGCCTTCCTCCAGCGCTATCAAGAAGCCGTCCAGAAGCAATCCTTCCCTATCACGGAAGCGCGTGTGATCACCGCGGCATCGCGGCCGCTTGTGCCGTCCCATCCGAAGAAGAGCCTTGTGGTCGCTCTCGCCACGATCCTCGGATTGGGATTGGGCCTCGGGATCGCGGCGCTGCGCGAGATCCGAGACCGCGTGTTCCGCACGGGTCAGCAAGTGCGCGACGAGCTCGGCCTCGAATTCCTCGGCTTCCTGCCGGCCGTGACAGCGTCGCAGTTGCGTAGCATGCACCCGACGTCGACCGATCTCGCCTCAACCGGCCTGCCTCCCGTGCTCGCGAACGGCGTGATGCGTTATTCGGTTGGCTCGCCGCTTTCCGGTTATGCCGAGGTTCTGCGCTCCGCCAAGGTCGCCGCCGACATCACACTCGGCGGACATAAGCCTAAGATCATCGGGCTGGCTTCCGTGTTGCCCAACGAGGGTAAGTCGACGACATCGAAGAATCTCGCTTCCCTGGTCGCGCATCTCGGTGCCCGGACCTTGTTGATCGATGCCGACTTGCGCAACCCGGGCCTGTCCCGGTCGGTTGCTCCAGAGGCCCGTCAGGGACTGGTCGAAGTGCTGATGGACCGCATCCCCTTTCGAGAACTTCTGTTGCACGAAGCCGAAACCGGTCTGGACCTGTTGCCGACGGTGTCACGTCGCGACATCTCGCATACCAGCGAGTTGATTTCGTCCGTCGCCATGCAGGCCCTATTGCAGGATGCCGGGCAGGACTACGACTACATCTTTGTCGATCTACCGCCTGTCGGGCCGATCGTCGACGTGAGGGCAGCGGCCCGCCTGTTCGATGCCTTCGTCTTCGTGGTCGAGTGGGGCCGGACGGCGCGCCATGTGGTCCGCGCGACCTTGGAGCACGAACCTGTGATCTATGAGAAGACAATTGGCGTGGTGCTCAACAAGGCCAATCTCGCCGGTGTCCGTCTCTATGAGGATTATGGCTCGCGCGACTACTACTATGGCAAGTATAAAAAATACTATCGTGATCGGTGATGACCGTCCCCGTCCTTTTTGGTAAATGCATAGCCCTCACGATCGCCGGAGCTGTTGCTTGGCAGGCCGCAGACATGATGGCTGCTACGGTTCTCGCGACGCCTGATGTTGATCTCGCTGCCCGGATAGAGGACGGCGCCCTGATGGATCAGGATGCGCTGGACCGGTTCGACGCGGCGTATCCGGAAGCGCGGCTCGATGGCCTGTGCGATGCGCGGATCCGGCGGGCGCGCGTGACGATCGCACTGGCGCGGCTCGATCTCGCTGTCGCGCAGGGCAATCTGGAACGGCAGGATGGCGCCCGCGTCACTGCGCTCGATACGACCCGCCGCCTGATTGCCTGTGTTCCGACCGACGGCAATGCTTGGCTGCGCCATGCCATGGTGGCGACTTCAGCGCTGGGGCTGACGGCAGACGTGATGGAAAGTTTTGCGCAGGCAGACCGCTTGGCCCCCTTCGAAGGCTGGGTCCTGCGCGGCCGGCTGCCCTTCTACGCCGATCTCGCTTCGCGCGGGCTCGAGGCATTCCGCGAGCCCGCGCGTCGCGATTTTCGGCTCCTGGTCGAATTCGGAATGGATCGCGCCGGCGTTGTCAAAGCCGTCCAGCGCTGGCCGGACTTGTTCAAGGAGACCTATCTGGCCCTGCTCGCCCGGATGAAAGAGCGTGAGCGGCGGCGGCATTATGCGGCGGCCGATCAGGTGGAACTGGATGTCGGGCAGCCGAAGCGGCCGGGCGAGATCGTCCCGTTCCTCGATCCGCCCGGGACCGGGGGCGTGCGTCCATGAGCATGCCGGAGCCCAGTTCGGCGGCAGCGCAAGGAGTTACCCAGCCGCGCCTCTCGGCGGGGAGGGGGCATACCGCGGCAGTCCCGATCGGCCAGCGGTGGGGCGAGTATCTTTATTTCACGTCGATCGTGTTGGCCGTGGTGCCTTTCGGTGCCGTCCACGCCATCCCGCTTGGCTTGTCGGCTGTCGTCACGTGCCTAGTTCTGGTGCTTTCGCTGGGTCGTGCCGTGACCAATCCGGCCATTGGCCGGCTGATCGTGCAGGCGGCCGGCGTCGCTGCTCTTCTGACCGGATGGCTCCTTGTGCAGAGCCTATCGGCTCCGGATATCCTGCCGAGCCATCCGGCCTGGCGGAGCGTTGAACGCGACTTCGGGGCGATCGAGCCTTCGATCTCGATAAACCCCAACGCGACCGCCTGGAGTCTGATCGACCTTGCGACGCCGTTCCTGTCCTTCGTGTCAGCTCTGATTCTATTCGGCAACGATACGGCTGCGGCGCGTTTGTGGCGCTTCCTTCGGCTGTTCGGTCTCTGCGTAACGATCTTCGGTCTGGCGCAGTTCCTGATCCTGCCAAATACGATCCTGATATTCGAAAAATGGACCTATCAAGGCTCGCTGACGGCAACCTTCGTCAACCGCAACAGCGCGGCGACCTTCCTGGGCCTCGTCGCTCTGCTTTGGTTTGCGGAGTTCCTCGGCGCCATGCGCAGGCTTTCCTGGCGAGATCTGGCCGAGCGTCTGGGTGCTTTCCGGTGGGGCGGGGAGGACGGTCTTGCAACGGCACTGCGGGCAGCTCTTGCCACTTTCTTGAGCCTGGGGGCCTTGTTTTTGAGCACCTCGCGTGGCGGTTTCATCGCCACAGCAATCGGCTTCTTGGTCGTGTTCATTCAGATGAGTCGTGGCGCGCCAACCGATCGAGCCTCTTCGCGCTGGCATGGGCTGGCGGGGCTGGGGCTTATTCTTGCGGTTTTCGCGTTGTTCGGTGGATTGGCCCTGCAGAGGTTGCAGGTGCAAGGCGCCGACGACAGCCGACTCTGCGCCTATCTTTCGACCCTGTCTGCGATCCGCGACAACTGGCTGTTCGGAACCGGCTTCGGGACCTTCGCGGACATCTTCCCGCTCTATCGGGATCCCGCCTGCGCCAGTATCGAAGGCGTATGGGACCGAGCCCACAACAGCTATCTGGAGGCGACGCTGGGCCTCGGCTTGGGCTTTGTCGTCCTTCTGGTCTTCGTGGTCGGGCGACTGGTGTCGATCCTGCGCCAAGGTATCGCATCGCGTCGGCGCAATCGGCATATCGTCGCCGGCGGATTCGGCGCCCTGGCACTGGTCGCAAGCCACGCCCTGGTCGATTTCTCCATCCAGATCCACGGCGTGGCGATGTATTGGGTTGCCACGATGGCTGTGTCGACGGCTATTGCTCTCGGTCGGTCTCGTGTCGTATAAGAGAAGTTCGAGATAATGGAGCACGGATGGGTAGAATGAACGCCAATCGATGAATATGGGACTATGTTTGTGAGGGCTGGATTTGTCGGAGAATGGTGCGGGTCAACGGTGGTATGCGGTTTACACCTTGCCGAACAAGGAGCCGTTAGCGCGTTTCCACATCGAGCGACAGGGTTGGCGCGCGTTTCTTCCTCTCATCGAAAAATCCCGCCGCCACGCCCGTCGCATCGAAACCGTGCGCGCTGCGCTGTTCCCGCGCTATCTCTTCGTCAGTCTCGATGTGACCCGCGACCGCTGGCGTTCGGTTAACGGCACCACCGGCGTTGCCTCGCTGGTGATGTTCGGAGACCGCCCCCTGGCCGTTCCTGAAAGCTTGGTGAAGGCACTCGCCGCCTCCGTCCGTCCTGATGGTGTCATAGAACCCGACTACGGCTTCCAGCCGGGCGATCGCGTCCGCCTGACTGCCGGTCCCCTGGCCGGCGGCATCGGCGAACTCCTCAGCCTCGACGCCAAAGGCCGCGTCGAATTGCTGTTGACGCTCTTGAACGGCAACACACTTCGCGCCCGCGTGGCACGAACCATGCTGCAACCGGTTGCCTGACGGCATTTGCCGGGTGACTTATCGCCGGTTTTTGGGTGGGTGAAAGGCGTTTCACCCTGATGGCGGTAGCATGGGAATTTGTGGCACGGGCATGAGGGGTTTTTTATGTGTTTGATATGCGGCGTTATCGAGCGTGAGGCGGTTGTGTTTTGCAACTGAAGCGGCCCTCGATTCCGAGGGTTTGAGCCAAGATTCAGGGCATAAAGCGTGTATTGGCTTTTTCAACTATAGATTGAATTGCGCGTATAGTCGGGTTTCGGAAATATAGCTCCAAATAAGTCTTAAAATTCGGGTGCTTAACGCTCGTTTGGAATAATTCACCGACCGTGATGAAGTAGTTCCTCCAGGTGCGTGGGGGACTCTCCGTCGTTTCTGAATTGGCTTTAGGTGAGAGCTGAGGCTCTTTCACGAGCGATAACCGGATCGAATGTGGTTCCGGTTTCGAGCATGGCTCAGGCGACGGCGATGAGACGGTCTCCGACGGAACGCAGGGCGCGGGCGTGACCGTGACCGCGCTTGCGGAGTGCGGCGTACTTGGCGCGGCTTCTGGGGTCGTGCTGTACGGCGCGCGGGACCAATGGTAGACGGCGTTGGCGAGGCGCTGATGGGCGGCCTGTCGACGTTGGACGATCTTGGACTTGCCCGATCGTTTGGTGACCGGTGCGACCCCGCACAGGCAGCGCAACGCGTGATAATCTCGGCGCTGCAGGGCCTCCCAGGCTTCTGCCAGCAGCGTGGCGAGGACGACCCTTCCGACGCCCGGCAAGGATCTGAGGATCGTCACGTCACGCTGCGCCCCGCCCTGTTGCACCTCGTCCTGCCCCGGTTCGCCGGGCTCGGCATCCGCTCGCGCCTGCGCCATGCGTTCGGTCAGGCGGTCGAGCCTGGTCTCGGCTTCGGCATTCTGGCGGTTGACCAGATCGAGCCGCTTGGCGAGGGCTTGGACATGGGCGACGGCGGCCTCGGTTGTGCCCGGTGCGACCAGAACGGCGGTACGGCGCAGCCGCTCGAGCACGTCCGCAGCTGTGAAGCGGCGGATGCGGTGGCGCTTGAGCAGTCGGGCGACGGTCTCCTCGCGCACCCTCCGCGCCTTCTCGGGCGTGGGAAGGAGCGCCCACAGGTCGAGAAACCAGCCGGCCGCGACATCGTCGGCGAGGTCAAGGACCTGCGGATAGTAGCGCCAGAGCTGTTCGCGGACGCGGTTGCCCAGTCGGTTGCGCTCGGCCCGCAATTCCTCAGCCATGCGCGACCACTCCCGCAGCTCGACCAGCACCGGGTCGAGCGGCGCGAGCCGGCGGAAACACCGGCGGTCGGTCCTGAGCGCGTCGGCCAGGACCTCCGCATCCCGGCTGTCGTCCTTGGCACCGGCGGGCGAGAAGCGATCCCGGAAGCGATCGAGTTGCTTGGGATTGATGGCGTGGACACGGAAGCCGCGTTCCAGGAGGCTTTCCACCACGGGACCGTGGGGGACCTCGATCGCCACGTCGATCCCGTCCGGCTCGACGCCGGTCACGGCAACGAGCCATCCGGCCATGTCGGCCAGGCCCTCGCCGCCATGGGCAAAGATGCGCTCGCCGGCCTTGCGGCCCCGTAGGTCCGAAATTCTCACCGCATGCTGCCCCCCAGGTGCTCGAATCACAGGGGGCAATCGGTCGCTTACGGCAGATCGATCCGATCCAATCAGATTAGTCGAAACGGATCGAACTGAGAGGTGCATGTAATAATGCGTAAGACATAGAGTATTCAGACGCTTTTCATGCGACCGAGATCTACGTTTCGGGTGACGGCATTTGCCGTTTAATTTTTTCAATGTTGTGTGGGCTATGTATTTAAAGCCGCACAACGGCTTCGCTATTTATCGATTGACTATTTAAGTCAGATATATTTATGCTGCCAAAGACTACGAATCAAATCAACTCCGCTGAAATCCGTCTCTAATACAGCTGAGTCCAAAATCCGCTATAGAGTAGCCTCTCCAATTCCGGGCTTTGCGGTAGACCTCGCCGACCGCCGCACATTTTTCTGCCTTTAGTAGGATGGAGGTCTCCTACGCTGCCGTGAACTTCGCGCCAAAAGCCAGCGAAGTTAAACATTCATTGTCGGGTGCTGTCTTTCGCTCCGATTCGAAAAAGAAATTTCAACCTTCGAACGGCGCACAAAGTGCGCTGTTGGTGTGTCTCTTTGTGTATTGTGCGAGGAGTTGCGATGAAAAAGAACTCTGATTCCCAAAGCCGAAAGACATCTAACTCATCTAATGCCTGCGTATCTCTATTGAATAAGATGAAATATAACTTCTAATTGCTGCGAATGCGCTCCAGAATGATCGGAGGCTATGAGACAGCAAGAGCATGCACTGTCGAATTGAAAGAAATTATAGATCTATACGAAAAATGCACTGGTAAATATGTAAAGGAATCGAATGTTGTCGAAGTGGGATTTGGTGCGCGACCGCATCGTGCATTTGCATTTACTGCGTTCTTTGCTGCTGTCGAGGCAATCGACATTGATGTTCCGGTTCTTAATTTTAGAGATATACTGCGGGTTTTTGTAAAAACGACATGGAACGTGGTCTGAAGAGCTCTGTCCGTCATTTGCTATTTGATAGCTGGCAATGGAGCGATTTTCATCGTGGCATGAAGGAGTATTGTGTTGAGTATAATCTAGAAGAGGTCAATTTCACTATTGGCAATTCTGGTGAAATATTTACTTGGCAGCGGATTGCGTCAGCCGATCGTGTTTTTCGACTGACGTATTCGAACATACTCCTCTTGAAAACCTGCACTGTCTTTTGCGGAATATTCGTCAGAAATTGACGCCGGGCGGAGTTGTAATCACGCGACCGTTCATCTTTACTGGAATTTCAGGTGGCCATGATTTGAAATGGTATCCACATAAAGTAGATGGCAATTGCGCCGCGACTGCTTGGGAGCATTTGACTAATCCAAATTTCACCTTGAATACGTATTTGAATCGTTTACGGCGTGGTGAGTATCGTAAATTATTCGAGCAAGCCGGATTTACAATAGAAACTGACGAGCAAATGTTTGGAATGCGTGGTGTGCAGCATCTTACGATCGATAAGCGTAGAATGCTCGAAGGATATGATGAATATGAGCTCTTTTCAAATCGAGTAAAATTTATTTTGAGAAAGATATAAATTGTATTAGTCTGTATATGCATTTTTGAATTATTATATACAGCGTTCATACAAAGAAAATTGCAGATAGGTACATTTCGAGAGTCGAATGTTATAAGAGTCCGTCCGGGAACATCATGATGGATTACAGAGCCTTCGCAGCATGAGTCGAATGGAGGCGAGGCGCAGGAATGCGAGGGATTTCCGGTCGAGGCACTCCCAGTCCTTGGCCAGTCGCCGGCATCGGCCGAGCCGGGCGAAGGAACGCTCGACCACCCAACGTCTCGGTAACACGACGAAGCCCTTGGCCTTGTCGGTGCGCTTGACGATCTCGACGTTCACCCGGGCGACGACCCTCTTCAAGACCCGACGAAATGCCGGTCCCTGGAAGCCGCCGTCGGCGTAGAGCTTCATGAGGAACGGGAACAGACCGAACAGGCTCGCCATGAGCAGGACGCCGCCGTCGCGGTCCTGGACGTCAGCAGCGTGCACGATCGCATGCATCAGGAAGCCCTGCCTGTCGACGAGGATGTGGCGCTTCTTGCCCTTGATCTTCTTGCCCGCGTCGTAGCCCGAAGGATCGATCGCGGCCCCCCTTTTTCTGCGCCTCTCACGCTCTGGCTGTCGATGATCGCCGCGGTCGGGCTGGCCTCGCGCCCGGCCTGCTCGCGACATTTCACGTAGAGCGCATGGTGGATCGCACCGAACGTGCCGTCGTGGCTCCAGCGCTCGAAATAGTCGTGCACGGTCGAGCGCGGCGGCAGGTCCTTCGGGATCGCCCGCCACTGACAGCCGGTGGAGAGCATATACATCAGCCCGTTGACCACTTCGCGCTCGTTCACCCGGCGCTTGTTCCCGCCCGGCTTGGCCCGCGGGATCAGCGGTTCGACCAGAGCCCACTCCGCGTCGGTCAGGTCGCTGGGATAGCGCAGCTTGCTGCGGTCGTAGCGACTGCGGTTTTCGTCCGTCCACATCGGCGACCTCCCCGAGAATCAGGCCACCTCCCTTGAATCACAAACGATTCCTATCACTCAATATGATTGCGGACGGGCTCTGATAAGACCCCAATAAAGCCCTAGTAAAAAAGAGATATCCTTATGAATTCCAGCGCCTGGCGAGATCTGATAGGCACGATCACAAGTCCTTTCGTGGGGGTGCTCAAGTCGGTCTCTTGCGCCCGACCCGTCGTTCGGAATCTTGGGTCCAATGTTTTCGGCTTTTTGGTCGCGATCTTTTTTCAAGTCATAACAGTTCCAGTGCTGTTGATGTGCTGGGGTAGCGAGATCTACGGAATCTGGATTTTGGCGTCGACAATTCCTGCCTTCATCGCAATGAGTGACGTCGGCCTTACGACTTCCGCCACCAGCTCGATGATAGAGAAGATCACCGCTAAGGATCGCGCCGGCGCAAATACTATTTTTCTGACCACATTCTTCAGCCTCGCCGCAATCGCTATCGTGCTTTCGGTAATCGCCATCTTTCTGATCCAGGGCGTCATCTTACCCGACCTGCATTTTAGCGACGGTTATTTGGGGGTGCGGTCAGTTGTCACGCTTCTCATCTTCTTTGGCGCGGCCGCACTGATAAGCGCCGCGATCCACGCGGGCTTCTGCGCATTTGACCGCTACGCCACCGGCACGATGCTGCTAAGTGGGATCCGGCTTGTCGAAAGCTCTTCGACAATTTGCGTGGCGCTGGCGGGAGGCTCGCTGATCGATGCTGCGGTCGCTCTTGTTACCATCCGCGCGCTGTCGGCAATCGGGCAGGGCCTGCTGCTATTTCGCTTAGTGCCATGGCTGCAGTTTAATATTCGCGGATTCTCGAGGCAGGTGCTGGAGGCGCTATTGCGGCCGTCGATCGCCACGATGGCGATGCCCGCTGCGCTAGCGGTCTATCTCCAAGGCGTGCCCTTGGTCATCGGGTTGGCGATATCGCCCGCTATGGTTACGCAGTTTACAGTGATTCGGACGATGTCGCGCTTCCCTATGCAAATCCTCAGTATGTTCAACCACGCTATCCTTCCCGTAACGGCGCGCGCACATTTCGCAGGTGACCTCCATTCGATCGAGAAGTATGTTGGCCTTACGATCCTGAGCAGCGCCGTTGTCGGGGTGGGATCCGCTCTCTTTCTTAGTGTCTTCGGGTCGGGCGTTATCTATTTATGGACCAATGGGCGGATCGTCCCCGAACCGGTGCTGCTTTTTTCCCTGGTGGCTGTGATGGCCGTGAACGTGGTTTGGCACCCGCTTTCGAATCTTCTGATGATCGTCAATCACGCAGCAGCGTACGCGCCGCTGTTCCTGGCGTTGACGGCGTTCGCAGTGCTCGCGGTACTCGCGGTTCTGACGGTGTTCGGCGTTTGGGCGATCGCAATGCCGCTGATTGCGCTCGAACTTATCATGCTGGCCATTGTGCTGCGTGGCATCGGATTAGTTCTGTTCAAGCAGCGTAACGCTAGAGAGATTTTTCTGGCGATTTGGCGAGCCACGTTGGAGGCGTTTTAAAAATACAGTCCTGCAGGAATTTGAAGAATTAAAATCGTTTGTAATTGTGTAGTGGGCGCCAATTCGTTGGAAGCGACGATGTGGAAACCGGAGTTACATATCTCCTATACTTAGAAGGTCCCGCGCTATCTAGTTTGACGTTGCCCCACTGGGACAATCCAGCTTGAAATTCGTTCTGGCCCATCGAGAGGACCAGAACATGGGGCGCAGCCGGTTCACTGAAGAGCAGATCATCGGTTGTCAACGGGCCGCGGAATCTCCCCACTTGTGGGCTCTTAAAATTCCCCGGTTGAGAGTGGTTTCGGTCAGTGGTGGTTCTGGTCTGCAGCTCCTGATTTGGGCGGATGACCGCGCCGGCGCGGGATTGCGATCGGCGGCGACTGGATGATGGCCTTCGACCGGATGTGTTCCGGGACCAGATCGGCATGATGACGCAGGCGGTAGCTCGCGCCGTCGATCTGGACGAAGCTTGCATGGTGCAGCAGGCGGTCGAGGAGCGCGGTGTCGACGACGGGGTCGCCGAAGACCTCGCCCCATTCGGCGACCCCGCGGTTGGAGGTCAGGATCATGGCGCCGCGTTCGTAGCGGGCATTGACGAGTTGGAAGAAGAGGTTGCCGCCGCCGGGGATGACGGGCAGGTAGCCGATCTCGTCGACGATCAGGAGAGCGAAGCGGCAGAAGAAGCGGATCTTCTCGCGCAGGGTTCCTTCGTGCTCTGCCTTGGCCAGGGCGCCGACCAGATCGGCCAGGGTGGCGAAGTAGACGCTCTTGGCCGCCCTGACCGCCTCGACGCCGAGAGCGATCGACAGATGGCTCTTGCCGGTGCCGGGCGGCCCGAGGAAGTGGAGGGTCTCGCAGCGGTCGACGAACTTCAGCTCGGCGAGGGCCATGACGCGGTTCCGGTCGAGCGAAGGCTGGAACGAGAAGTCGAACTCCGCCAGGGTCTTGATGGCCGGCAGCCGGGCCATGACGAGGGCCGTCTTGACGCGTCGGCTCTCGCGCTGCGTCAGTTCCTCGGCGAGCAGCGTGTCGATCGCCTCCAGGGCTGTGGTCTCGCCGCGCTCGATGCGCCGCACGGTGGCATCGAGGATCTCGATGGCGCGTGGCATCCTCAGGCCGACCAGGCTGCGCTTGATGCGGTCGAGGACGGGCAGGTGCTCTCCGGCGCTCATCTTGCGCCTCCCTGGACGGTGGCGAGGCGGCGGGCGACGGCGTCGTAGAAGTCGAGCGATCGGCGCGCGACCCGGTCGCCGGCGCCGTGGATGACGACAGGTTGGTCGGTGCCGCCACTATGGTTCGGAGACGGTCTCGGCTTGCGATGCGCCGGATCGACCCGGCTGCGGTCGCGGCCTTCGAGGGGTGCATGGGCGGCGATGAGGGCGCCGTCCTAGAAGATGCGGATCTCGTCGGGGGCGACATGGGCATCCAGAATGCGGCTCCTCGTAGTGTCGGGCACGCTGTTGAGATTGCCGCCGACGTTGACCATGCCCTCGTGCGAGACGCGCCGATCGAGCTTCAGAAGCGACCGGTAGGGCACCAGCGGCAGCGGCTTCAGCGCCGGCATCTCCTCGGCGACGACCCGGCCGGTGGTGGCGTGGATGCGGGGATTGGCGACGGTATCGAGCCAATGCCGGAGTTGGGCGTTGAGGTCTTCCAGATCGCGGAATGTCCGGGCCAGGAAGAAGTCTTCGCGGATGTAGCGGAACGGCCGTTCCACCTTGCCCTTGGTCTTGGCCCGATACGGCCGGCAGGCGCGCGGCTGGAAGCCATAGTGCCGGGCGAGATCGAGAAGGCCGCGGTTGTTGACGACCAACCCGTCCGGATCCTCCCCGACCACTGCCGTCTTCATGCGGTCGTAGAGGATCTCGCGCGGCGCGCCGCCGATCGCCTCCAGGGCGGCGATGTGGTAGCGCAGGATCGTCTGCAGGTCATGGTGAACGACGAAACGCGCCCAGATCAGGCGGGAATGGCCGAGCACCAAGGAGAACAGCCAGACGATGCGCGTGACGCCCGGCTCATTCGTGAACGCGACCTCGAATCGCGCCATGTCGACTTGCGCCTGCTCGCCCGGTGGCGTCTCGAAGCGCACCTCGAAGGGCTTGACCGGATCCGGCCGCAGGGCGTGGACGGCCCGCTTCACGGCGGTGTAGCCGCCCGGGAAGCCCCGCTCGCAAAGTTCCCGCCATAGCCGGACCGCAGTCAGGCCCGGTTAGGCCGCCAGCCGCTCGCGAAGATAAGGAAGGAACGGATCGACGCCCTTCGGCCGACGCACCCGTGGACCATAGGCGGCCGGCTCCAGTCCCTTCGCGATGTAGCGCCTGACCGTCTTGCGATCGAGACCGAGCCGGCGGGCGATCTCCGTCACCGTTAGTCCCTGCCGGCGCAGTTCCAGGATCATCATGAGTTCCCCAAGTGTGACCACCGATCCGCCCCTCCCGCAGAAGGATTCCAGCATCGGCGACGACGCGCCGTTCCGCCCTCTGGCATGCCAGAGGGCGGAACGGCGCAAGGTGGGGAATTTTCGAGGCACACAATTGGGGAGAATTCAACGCCCGCTCATATCGGGATCCTGAAGGAGCACGAGGCGGGGATCCCGGTGTCGGATCTTTCCCGCAAGCACGGGGTCAGCGAAGCCAGCATCTACAAGTGGAAGGCTCGCTTCGGCGGGATGGATGTATCTGAGGCCAAGCGGCTGCGGGCGCTCGAGGACGAGAATTCCAAGCTGAAGCGGATGCTGGCCGATGCGATGCTCGACAACGTCGCGCTGAAGGATCTCTTGGGAAAGAAGTGGTGACGCCCGCTGCCGAGCGGAAAGCTGTCGCCACCTCATGGACACCCATGGGATGAGCGAACGGCGGGCGTGTAAAGCCACCGGCTTCTGCCGTATGACCGTTAGATACAAAACCACGCTTGGGGATGACGCCTCGCTGCACGGGCGCATGAAGGCTATCGCCCGGGAACGGCGACGGTTCGGATATAGGCGTTTGCATGTGCTGCTCCGGCGCGAAGGCTTCGAGGTAAACTACAAACGGCCGGTCAGGCTCAACCGCGAGGAGCGCCTGACCGGCCGTCGGCGCGGCGGCCGCAAGCGGGCGATCGGGACACGTGCACCGTTGATGATCCCGTTGCGACCGAATGAGCGCTGGTCTCTGGACTTCGTCGCCGACCAGATGACAGACGGACGGCGCTTCCGGATGCTGGGGGTCGTCGACGATTGCACCCGCGAGTGCCTGGCTCTGGTGGCGGACACGTCGCTGTCGAGTGTGAGAGTCGCTCGCGAGCTCGACAGACTCCTGGCCGCCCGCGGCAAGCCCAGGATGATCGTGAGTGACGATGGCAGCGAGCTGACCTCCAACGCCATCCTGGCCTGGACCGATGCGACCGAGGTAGAGTGGCACTACATCGCGCCCGGCAAGCCGATGCAAAATGGCTTCATCGAGAACTTCAATGGTCGACTGCGAGATGAGTTGTTGAACGAGACGTTGTTTTCCAGCCTGACCCAGGCCAGAGCCTCCCTCCTGCGATGGCAGATCGACTACAACACAACAAGGCCGCATTCGAAGCTCGGGTGGCAGATGCCGATGGACTTCGCGGCCACCTTCCATTCGCGGCGGGATCGGACGCTCCGCAGCGTGAGTAGCGCGGCGTCTGCCCACGCCGCTCAACCCGCCCGAGAGGGCAAATCCAACCGCCGGAACAAACGCAAGGCTGGATAAGACGTGTGGACAAATTTACGTTGAAATGGCGAATACGGAGTGGACGCTTGTTCGCCCCTACGTCGACATTGTACAGTGTGGGTGGGGTCAAAGTCGGTGGCGGATCTGCGCGGGTCGATAAATGCGGACCTCCAAGATTTTGAGACCGGCTGCCAATGGCGGGTGCTGCCCCGAGACTTGCCACCGCGATCGGTAGCTCATGGCAACTTCATCCGCTCGCAATGCGGTGGCACGCTACGCCTTTACCAATGTGAGCTGTACGAACAAAACCGAGAGGGGGCCGGCAAGAAGGCCCGCCCCGCCCTCGCCATCGTCGACAGCCAGTGCATGTAGGGCGCCGGACTGGGACGCCGGGTCCCATAGGTTACATTGCCGGTAAGGAGGTCAGAGGCCGCAAGTGGTGTGCGGTCATCGGTACCCTCGGCTGATGCTTGGGATCTATGTCTGGCCCGCCGAAATCCAGGATCGAGAGGGCTGCCTCACCGTCTCAAGCAAGGTCCGCCGCCTTTCGTTCTTGGTGAGTGTCGCCGCGGACGGCGGCTGTCAGGGCGGGAACAGCGCCGCCGCGGTCAAGCGGGCCGCTGGCGATTGTAAGGCGGAACGACGAGCCCAGGGTGTCGTCGTCCTGCCGAAGTTGTGGGGCGTCCTGTGGACGCTCGCCTAGCCGAACCACTGCCGCCGCCGCACCACGGACTTGGGGAACTGCACCCGCACGCACGTCGTTTTCGCCCATCTCGCCACGATCTGTGTCGTCCTGCGCAAAATCGCAAGAGCCCCGTGACACAGGGAGTTTTCCAAAGAGGGCTCTGACAGCAATCGTTCATAACCTTGGAGGCGGAAGTGAAGGGGGTGCCTAGTGCTGTTTTCATCACAAGCGGTTTTAAGAATTTCCATATGACATCTGCAGCTGCGGAAGCCTATCGTCGCGGTCGGCTCGCTGGGTTGTTGTGTGGTTTCTATCCTTATGATACAATAATTTCTCTTTTTGGTCCTCGATTGATAAAAAATTCGGTTAAGATTCGCAAATTTGTTGGGCGAAAGGTGGATGTTGATGACAAGTATGTATATTCAGCTGTCTTTGCCGATGTGTTTGCTGAGATGCATATTTTGTTGAAAAGTATTTCTGTAAATTTTCCCGTAGATAAGATTTTTAATCATTTGTCATTGATTTTATTTGTTCGTAAAGCCAAGAAAATTCTGCGGCGGAATTCAAGCCGGATCGGGATATACCATTTTAGAGCAGCTTACGGGCTGTCATCGGTGCGTTACGCGGAGGCGATGGGAATCCGCACATTGTGTGATCACTCGATTGTTCATCCTCAGATGCTTGATGGCCTCATCACCGCAAATGGCTGTCTTGCAGACGCTCCGATAACCGAACCGAAACAACTCTGGGCACAGTATGCGCTACGAGATATCAACTCTGCGCAGTACGTTCTCGTAAACTCTGAATTTGTAAAGCATACATTCGAGCGCATCGGTTGGGATCCCGATCGAATATTTGTCGTATCCCAAGGTGTTGATGAGGCGTTTCTTGCGAAGATTCCGGTCTCGCGTAAATGTCGCCCATCTTCTAATTTGCGTTTTCTATTTGCTGGATACTTCACGGAGCGGAAGGGGGCTTCCATTCTTTTGGACGCGCTCTGGAAACTTCCGTCCACCGGTTGGTCCCTGGTGATCGCCGGCACGATTGACCCGGCACTTGCGAAGCCCCTCCAAGCAGCGGAACAGTCTTTACCGATTCGCTATGTTGGTAATTTAGACCGCGCAACCCTTGCCCAGGAGATGTCTGAGGCCGACGTTTTCGTCTTTCCAACGTGGATAGAGGGATCGGCGCGTGTAGTTTTCGAGGCCATGGCATGCGGTTGCTACGTCATTACGACGGATAACGCAGGTTCCGTTGTCAAGGATGGCGTCCACGGCACCCTTATCCCGGCGGGCAATGTCGATGCTTTGAAGCACGCCATGGAAGCGGCGTTGTCAAGTGATCAAATCGACGTTGTGGGTGCGGAGAACGCGCAAATTGTTAAGCAGTTCTATACCCAGGATACCTACGGTCGGCAACTCGAGGCAGTTTACGATCGAATTTTGAGCGACCGTCCGTGAGAATGTTTGTGGCGCGCACCGCGCGCAGGCGATTTAGTCGCAGGGACGAGAACTGCCGCCTGACACGCATTTCCAATTTCAGAGCAATGATTGGGAAACCGACATGAAGCTGTTTCTCGCATTCGCCGCCCTCGCCATGGTTGCCGAACTCAACATCATTGGACGATTGACGGGAACAGAGATCATTCTCGGTGGATGTGCGGTCGTCGCGCTGACCCGCTGCCTGCGGCCATCAGGCGATGTTTTACATTTTTATTTTTTCGCAGTCTTGTGGTTTTTAGCGGCGATCGCGTCGGACCTCTATAATGGGTCCGCATTCGACGATCTCTCGCGCGGTTGGGCGAAGATCGGCATTATGGCAATGAATTTCACCGCGTTGCGCTGGCTCATCGGCAACGACCTCGGACGGGCGATATTTCTCATCTACTTTCTAATGATCGCAAAAGCAGCGCGCCTCGCGTACGGGTGGGATGGTGATGAACTTGGTCAAGACGTGTTTGGCGGTGCATGGAAGATGGGCTACGGGCAGCTAGTTTCTGCCACGGCGCTTCTGGCCTCGGCGTGGCTGCTCCGTTCAGCGTGGTCGCGGCCGCTGGCGGTCGCGCTGCCGTTCGGCGCGGCGGCTATGGCGCTGTTGATGAATGCCCGCAACCTTATCGGCATCACGGCCCTGGCAGGGCTGATGTCCGTGCTTACTGCCGGGCGGCGCCGGCCGCTGGCCGTGCCGCATCTAGTGGCCATCGGCGTCACTTCGGTACTGGCGGGAATGTTGGTTATCAATATCTATCACTACACCGCCAGGGAGGGTCTGCTCGGCCGCGAAGCGCAGGACAAGTATTTCAGTCAGGCCGAAACTGACGTCGGCCTTGTGCTGGGCGGCCGCTCGGAGTCGCTGGCGTCGATCCCGGCGATCATGGACTCGCCGGTTCTCGGTCACGGCTCATGGGCACGCGATATCGACTATGTCTTGCTGTATATGGCAGAAAGAGAACGACTGGGATTAAAGAGTTCCCCGATCATTAGCGACCTCATCCCATCCCATTCTCACCTTCTCGGGGCATGGGTAGAACACGGCATGTTCGGTGCGGCGTTCTGGGTATGGGCGCTGTTCGTCACCGGCAAGGGGCTACTCGCCGCAGTCCGAAAACCCAGCCCGCTAACCGGCTTCGTCGCTTTCATCGGGATCAGCCTACTGTGGGACATTCCGTTCTCGCCGTTCGGGCTGACGGGTCGGGTCATGGAGGCGGCGGCACTCTATCTGATGATCCTGATGGCACGGCGGCAACTGCCGGTGGTCATAGTCCCTGCCGCGGTCCGGCGCCAGCGGCCACTTCTTCGGCCGCTACACTTGAGGGTGGAATGATGAAGTTCTCCATCGTCACCATATCGTTCAATCAAGCCCCCTTCCTCGAACGCGCCTTGCGCTCCGTGCTCAGTCAGACGGGCGTTAATGTCGAGTATATTGTCGTTGACCCAGGCTCGACCGACGGCAGCCGCGAGATCATTGAGCGATACCGCCCGCAGCTTGACCACGTGGTTTTTGAGAAGGACAATGGCCCCGCCGACGGACTAAACAAAGGTTTTGCACTTGCGACGGGAGATTGGTTCGGATATATTAATTCCGATGATTTTTTTCTTCCCGGTGCACTTAATCAAGCAGCCAAAGCCATTTCAAGTGCGCCGTCTGCGGACTGCGTCTATGCCAATGGTTATATTGCCGATGTCGACGGCAAGCCGCTGCGCAGAGTGTACTCCACTCCCTTCAGTGCGCGGTCCTTCGTGTGGGGGCGCTCCTTAGTTCTACAGCAATCAACTTTCATAAAGGCCAACAGTTTCCGCGAGGTTGGCGGTTTCGAGACCGAGAACCACACAAGTTGGGACGCCGAGTTGCTGGTCGATTTGTCCCTCGCCGGAATGACTCTGCGGCCGGTACCGGGCTTCTGGTCGGCATTTGTCGTTCATCCAACCAGTATCACCGGCAGCCAGAGTCATGCGGCGTTGAGTGTGGTCAATCACGAGCGGATGTTCCGTAAAGTAGTCGGCCGCGAACGTACTCTCCTCGACCTGCGACTGCGCCGACTGAATGCCTACGCCACACATCTGATGCGGCCGACCCGTCTGCTGACGCGGATCGCGGATCGCTTGATCCCAGGTCGTTTGCCTCACTCGCTTATCGCGCCTTGAAATCACCTGTACCGGGTAGGATTGGTCTAGTGCGAGATAGAATTGTAGCCGGTGCGCCTAGGGATGCCTCCTATTTCTTCGGCTTCCATGATGTCACGCCCTGGAGTCCCGACGATCGCCGCGTGCTGCTGCACCGAGTCGATCCAAAATTGCGCTGCATGCCTCGGCCTGATGATTTGGCTGAGGTGGTGGTTTGGGACCCTATGACCAACGACGTCCAGACAATGGGCGCGACGAATTGCTGGAACTTCCAGCAAGGTGCACGCGCCATGTGGGTGCCGCAGGCAGAGGCAACGCTCGTCTACAACAAGTCTGTTGAGGGAAGGCCGGGCTGTGCCTTCGTCGACCTGACGACGGGAAAGCAGCGTGAACTGCCGCATGCGCTCGGGGCGATCGCTCCGGACGGCTGCTTCGCCATGGCCCCCAGTTTTACGCGACTTGGAGCGCTTTGGCCTGCCTACGGCTATGCCGGTTTCGGTAGCTCCCGCGACGCACTGGCTCAGCCCAAGGACGACGGCCTGTGGCGGATTGACTTGATGACCGGTGCGCGGTCGCTCGTCTTCTCCATTCCCGAACTAGTCGCCGCCACGGGCGGTGCCATCGGTTCCGATGTCCCAGTCTTCGTCACGCACGTGTCTTTCAACCGAGAGGGAACCCGCATCGTCTTCATGCTGCGGTTTTTCTCGAAAGATCATGCACTTTACTCGATTTTGTTTTCCGCCCGCCCCGATGGTACGAGCCTGAAGCTCCTCGAACAGGAGAAAATCAGCCATTTCGACTGGCTGGACGAGAATACGATCGTTGTCTGGATGCGCCGTGGAATGAAGGGGCTTGCCGCCGCCCGACGCTCGGGCGTGCTGGCATTGCCGTTGTTTAGGCCGCTCATTGCCCTGGCACGAAAATCACGCGCGCGTCTGAAGGGCGTGCTCCTCAGCGAAAGCTATTTCACCCTCTCCGCGGAGACCGGGGCTCGAGCCCCATTCCTGTCCGGGGTCCTGCCGCAAGACGGACACCCGATGACATCGCCGGACCGAGCGTGGATTGTAACTGACGAGTACCCGAATCCCACTAACGGCGAGACCCCCCTTTTGCTGGTGGACATCGCAGCGCGGCGTCGGATCGATCTCGCCACGTTTGTGCATGATGTCGGGTCGAAGGACACCGATCTGAAATGTGATCTGCATCCGCGCTGGAACCGGGCTGGTTCGCGCATCGGCGTCGACGCCACCGAGAATGGCCGGCGTCGCTTCATCATTGTCGATGTGGCCGATATTGTCACGAGCACGTCAAAGTGACCCGGCCGCTCGCCCTCCTCTGGGACAATTTCGGCCCGTTGCACGAGGACCGCGCCCGCGCCGTCGCAGCGGCGTTCGGGCGCGACCGTCGAGTGGTGGGCATCGAACTGTGCTCGAAGAGCGACGTCTACGGCTGGCGGAGCTTCGACGACTCCGGCTTCGAGAGGATCACTCTGTTCCCCGGACAGGACCTCACCACGGTGTCCACGCCGCGTCTTCTCGCCCGCCTGATCGCGACCGCCCATAGCCTCGGCCGCGGCGACTACGTCCTGTGCCATTGGAACCTTCCGGCTATCTTCCTCTTCGCGGTCTCGCTGCGCCTCGGCGGCTCACGTGTCTTCACGATGGGGTGCTCGAAATTCGACGACAAGCCGCGCCGCGCCTGGAAGGAAATGCTCAAGGCGACGATGTTTCTGCCCTATCAGGGCGCGATCGGTTCGGGCCTGCGGTCGACCGACTATTTCCGTTTTCTCGGTGTTCCCGCAGCGCGTGTCTTCGGCGAATACAACACTGTGTCGATCGCGAGGATTCGGCGGCTATCGGGGCAGCCGATCGCGCCGGGTGGCACACCTTACGCCGAACGCCGCTTCGTCAGCGTCGCGCGACTGGTACCGAAAAAGAACCTAGCCATACTACTCGACGCCTACCGGATCTACCGGAACACCACGACGGCAGCACCGCGCTCGCTTGTCTTGTGCGGTTCTGGGCCCCTGGAGCCCACGCTGAAGCAGCAGGCCGAACGCCTCGGCATCGCGGCGGACGTCTGTTTCACGGGTTTCGTGCAGACCGAAGAGGTGGTGCACCACCTCGCCGACGCTGTCGCGCTGCTGCTGCCGAGTATCGAGGAACAGTTCGGCAATGTCGTTCCCGAGGCCCAAGCCATGGGGCTTCCGGTGATCCTGTCGGACAATTGCGGGGCTCGCGATCTTCTCATTCGCTCCGCCGTCAACGGCTTCGTCGTCGAGCCTGACAATCCCGAAGGTCTGGCGTTCTTCATGCGGCTGCTCGCCGAAGATGAGGCGCTTTGGCGGCAGTTCTGCGAGGCCGCGACGGCCGTGGCGCCCGGCGGTGATGTGCAGGAGCTCTGTCGCGCCGTTTCCGCGCTAGCCGGGTTGCCGTTCGACAATGGGACCACGCGGTAGACGGCGGCGTAATGGAGCCCGCTCGCAGTCTACCGCGTGTCACGGAACGCGAAGCGACGACGGGAGGAGATAGGCTCACGTGTGTGAACCAAGCTTCCTTAAATGCGTGTATCAATGCTTCGCGTGGAGCCGGGCGCAGCGTGGTGGTCATCGCGCTTTTGGCGGCCGGCCTTGCAATTGAGGTTGGGGCGGCGTTTGCACTGCTGGTGCCGGCCATCGACATCGACCCGGAATGCCCCTTGGCCTACTAGCTAGCGGCAGATCCCGGGACGATGCGACCACTGGAGCCCACGCACGGCCTCCTTGATTTTCCGCCGCTTCAATCGGGCTGATTCGAGTTCGCCTTTGACTTTCTCACGGCAGGCTGGCGAAGGCTGGCACTAATAGGCAAGCCCAATTTCGGCCGCGTCGAAATGTCGCTCGACGCGCCGCTGCCACCTGTCGAGCGTATGGCGACCTCGGGCGCGCTACGTCCCGACGATTGGGTGTTCTTAGCGGCAGGCCTGCAGCGATCGCGTGTAGTCCACAATTTCTAGACCGGCATGCCTCAAATCAGTTCAATCCGACTCGTCGCGATGGTAGCAGTACAAACCGGCGCGTTCCGTATCACGAACCAAGAGGAGCATCCGGTCGCCGCCATTGGGCGCTGTGCCCCGATCCGCGTCCTCGCTGCCGCGACCGACCGGCCGACGACGCTCGTCGTTCGATTCCGCCTCAACGGTGTGTTCGTAGATGATCGTGAGGTGGCGGTACCGGTAAGCGCGGAGCCGGTTCCCCTGGACCTGGACATCCCGGTGCCCGGCGACCAGCCCGGCCACCTGACCGCAACCGTCGTGATGCCCGGCGGCCGCGCCGACGCCCGGCTCGCGCAAACCTATCGCTACAGCGTTTTTGATACGCGGCCGGTCGAACCCGAATTCCGACGGGGCCCGTTGGCCGTTGAGATCGATGCCGCCGTGCGCGCGCCCGACTTCGCCTCCGGCCCGACCGCTGTGACGCAAGGCGCAGCCGGCGCGTATCGCGAGAGCAGTGACCGCGGCGTCCGGCAATTCCTGATGCGAGCGGATAAGTCCGTCCCGCCGGGATGGTTCGCCTATCGGCTGAGCGGGCTCGTGCCGCACCGCGCCTACGAATTGGACGTCACCTTTCCGGACAACGCGCCGCGCGTGTTTCTGACCTCTGTCCGGGATCTCGGTGAGACGTCCTATTCCACGGCGGCGGGAAGCGAGACCGGCGTGCTCTGGCCGCTGTCCGGGCAGATGCAGCAGAGGACGGCCATTTTCTGGCCGCAAACGTCCGACGCGCGCGTGCTAGTCTTCAAAGTACGACGGCATGAAAGCAGCGGTGGCCCGTATCCGCCTCTAAGCCATCGACCCCATCGATGCTGCGCCGGTGGCACGACCGCCGAACGGCCGCGAGATGGTAGCCTGGTACGAGGAGGGGGCCACCTTCCGCCAATTCGCCGGGGTCGCTCGGGATCGTCCCGACCTCGTCCACCTCGCAACCGACCGCTATCTCCGCCTGGCGCGCCAGATGGGGGCGACCACGATCTGGCCGACGGTGCTGGTCTATGGCGAGCCGCTCTATCCCTCGACCTACAACTTGGCCTTCGGCGAACAGCGCTCCGATGTGCTCGCCGGGTTCTTGCTCGGCGCCAAACGCTACGGCCTCAAGGTCTCGCCCGAATTCCATCCGCGGGCCGACGAACTGTTGTGGGCGCCACGCGACCCGGTGGCGTTCGCGCGGCGGCTACTGACGTCCGGGACGCGGCAACCCAACCTTCTCGCGCGCGATGGATCGGTCCGGCGCCCGCCCTACTACAACGCACTCGATCCGGATGTCCGTCGCTGGTACCGTCAGGTCATCGGCGATCTGGCGATGCGGTACCGCGAGTCTTCGACCTTCGTCGGCATTACCCTGCGCGTGTCGGAATGGGCGAACCCGGCGTTCAACAATCTCGTGTCACTCGATTGGGGCTATGACGCCGCGACGGTGCGGCGCTTCCTGGGGGACACGGCCGTCGTGCCGCCGACGGCGTTCGACCTCCAGTCGGACACGCCCGACGCCGCCGTGGCCCGACACACCTTCCTGACCGGCGTGCCGCGCGAGGCGTGGGTCGACTGGCGCTGCCGCCAGTTGCGCGACGTGCTGGCCGACATCGTCGCAACCGTTCGTGCGGCGCGGCCAGACCTCGTCGTCTCGCTGCACTTTTCGGCGATGACCCGCGACCGCGACCCGGCGCTCGACCGCCAGCGCCTGCGCGAACTGGGGCTCGATCCCTGGCTGCTGCGCGATCTTCCTGGCCTGGAATTGGTGGAGGGACGCTTGGCCTACGGCTCGAAGCAACTGGATCCGGTCGAGCGCCTGGCCATGCGGACGGCAGCGGGCGCGTCCGGCGCGTTTGCTGCCTTCGTTCCGGCCGGCCAACGCCCGCGAACCCTCATTACAATGCAGTATATGGGAGTTCCCTTTCCACTATTCATGCACAATGAACAGATTGGCTGGCCTTCCACGAAACGGGAGCCGTGGATCACGTCGGCGTCCGAGCCGCCCGGCCGACTCAAGCTCGCCCGATACGCCGAGATGGTAGGGCTTCATGACGTCCATAGCGTCGGTGACGGTGGCAATGGATATGTTTTCGTGGACGATGGACTCAGAACTTTTACGAAGGAGTTCGCGACGCTGCCACGGGTGCCCTTCGAGCGGGTCGACATCAGGGCCGACTCTGTCGTGCTTTGGCGGCACGATCGGTACTTCTACGTCGTGAATGTCTCGGCGAAGACGGCCAGCCGAGTGGTCCGCGCCGCCAATGTAGACTCCGTCGAGGCTCTCGGCTCGGGCGTGACGATCCCGCTATCAGACGGGGGATTTCCGCTCACCTTTCAGGCCTATGAACTCCGATCGTTCCGTGCCGATCGCGCCCCTTCTGCCTTGAACCTCGAAGTTCCGAACGCCCCACGCTAGGCTGGCGGCGTTCGTGGGACGCCGTAGCGGCGCCCCCGTCCTCCGCAATCAGCATCGGTAGGTCATGAAGCGCCTCCAGATCATCGCAAGCGTTCACCCGGCCGGTGGCGGCCCAATCGAGGGCATCCGCCAGCAGGCCACCGTACACGCTACGGCGGGGATCGTAGAGCACATCGTGTCGCTCGATCCTCCTGATGCGCCTTGGGTGGCCGACTTTCCCTTTCCTCTCTTCGCCTGTGGAGAGCCCATGGCGGCCACGCGGCGGTGGAAGCGCTGGCTGCCCTGGCGACGCTATGGCTATCAACCTGGCTTCGCGCGCTGGCTGATGAACCACGTAGCGGAGTACGATGTCGTCGTGGTCAACGGCCTATGGAACTATGCCACCATGGGCGCTCGCCTGATATTGCCGCGCTCGGGTGTTCCTTACGCCGTCTTCACGCATGGCATGCTTGATCCTTGGTTCAAGCGCACCTATCCGCTCAAGGGAGCATTGAAACAACTGTTCTGGCTGTTCAACGAAGGCGTCCTGCTGCGCCACGCAGCTCGGGTCTTATTCACCACCGAGGAGGAGAGGATCCGCGCGCGCGGCGCGTTCTTGCCCTATAGGGTACGCGACGCGGTTGTCGGCTATGGCACGTCCGACCCGCTGGCGACGTCCGACGCAACAGATCTGGACTCGGCCTCGGCGGCGTTTCGGGCCCGGGTGCCGGGCGTGACGCGCCCATATCTGCTCTACCTCAGTCGCATCCACCCGAAGAAGGGCTGCGACCTTTTATTGGACGCCTTCGCGGCCATCTGCGCCGAGCAAGACCTCGATCTGGTGATGGCGGGACCGGCGGCCGAGGGTTACCAGACGGCGTTACGACGCCAGACTCAGGCGCTGGGGATCGCCGACCGCGTACATTGGCCCGGGATGGTGCAGGGCGCGGCAAAGTGGGGCGCGTATCATGGTGCCGTAGCGTTCGTCCTGCCGTCGCACCAGGAGAACTTCGGTGTTGTGGTGGCCGAGGCGATGGCGTGCCGACGGCCTGTCCTGATCTCCGACAAGGTCAATATCTGGCGCGAAGTCGACGCTTGCGGCGGCGGGCTCATTGAGCCGGACACCGTGGACGGGGTTACACGACTGCTCCGCCGATTCCTCGTTCTGACGCCGGCGGCGCGGGTAGAGATGGGCGAGCGGGGGCGTGCGGGATTTTTGGAGCATTTTGAGATTCGGAACGCCGCGCAAGCCCTGAATCTTGTCCTGCAGGAGGTTGCGCGGAGAGAACTTTGATGAATGCCCGGGTCGCAAGTGAAGTGGCCCTGCTGGATTGGACTGCGCCCCGCGGAATTTGAGCGGATCTCCAGCCGGGGTGCAGGGTGCGGGGCCTGGCGGTTTTTGTCGCGGTGTCGTGTGAGGGTAGCGCGACCAGAGCGGCGGCAAAATCGCGGGCGTCTATCACGCTGCCCGGGTCGTCTGCCGATCGCCAAAATAGACCTCGTCGGGTGTGCGCCCGTCAAGGCGCAAATGCTGGCGTCCGGAATTGTACAAGTTGATGTACTTCGAGATCGACGATCTTGCTTTCGTGACAATGTCGTAGGCCTTCAGATAGACCTCCTCATATTTGAGGGACCGCCAGAACCGTTCGATAAAAATATTGTTCCGCCCGGCACCCTTGCCGTCCATACTGATCGAGATACCGACCGCCGTCAGCGCACTCGTGAACGCAAAGCTGGTGTTTAGTCCCAGGATTTGATGGTAAGCGTCATCCCGGCCCCATCTACCATTTTGTTCGAGGATCGTCGGAAGTTCGGAGCCTGGAGGGCTTCGACACATGTCGATTTAAGAGCGTAAGCACGTGTCCAAGGACGACCGTGGTCCCGTCCGCCGCTTCGAGATCTTCACCGGCGCGGGTCGACGGCGGACGTGGACGGTGGAGGAGAAGGCCGCGATTGTGGCGGAGAGCTACTCCGGGGCCGACACGGTCTGCGGCGTTGCCCGTCGGTATGGATTGACGCCTCAGCAGCTGTTTACCTGGCGGCGGACGTTGCGGGCTGGGCTCGTAAGGGACGTCGAACCGGCAACCGCTCCCTCCTTCGTGCCGGCGAGTGCCGATCCAGCTCCTGTCCGACGGCCGCGAGCCAGGCGCGACGCGAGCGGCGCCGGGACAATCGAGGTGGAGATCGCCGGCGTCACGGTGCGGGTCGGGCGCGGCGCGGATGCGCGGACAGTGACGGCGGTGCTGCGCGCCCTGAAGGCCTCGTCGTGATCGGGCCGATCGGGTCGGTCCGGGTGATGGTGGCGACGCGGCCGGTGGACTTCCGCAAGGGCGCGGAAGGTCTGGCCGCGTTGGTGCGGGAGGCCATGGGCGCCGATCCGTTCTCGGGGACGGTCTATGTCTTCCGTGCGAAGCGGGCCGACCGCGTGAAGCTGATCTGGTGGGACGGCACCGGCATGGTGCTCTACGCCAAGAGCCTGGAGACGGGCCGGTTCCACTGGCCGTCGATCCGCGACGGCGTCATGCGGCTGAGCGCCGGCGAACTGGCCGCCCTCTTGGAGGGGCTCGACTGGAAGCGGGTTCATCAGGCTCGTTCCGAGCGGCAGCCGACGGCGCCAGCTTGAGCGCCGAGATGGGCTCCGGTGCAGCCAGATCTCTGGCAAGTTACTGGGGAGTGTCAGGAATTTCGTGTGCGGGCGTGGGGTTGAACATTTCTTACGCCCTCGCGGCCTGGAAGCGATCCGCGAAGAGAATGGCGAATTGGCTCTTGGCCATGGCCCATTCCCTTGGCGGCATCTTCCACTCCTTCTCTGAGCGGTTCAAGACCAGGAACAAGAGCTTCATGGCAGCTTCATCGGTTGGGAAGTGGCCCCTGGCGCGGACCGCCCGGCGCAGCTTGGAATTCAACGCCTCGATGGCATTCGTCTTATAGATGATCCGCCGTACGTCTTTCGGGAAGGCGAAGAACGGGATGACTTCGGACCAGGCGCGCCGCCAGATCTGGCCGATGGCCGGGTATTTCCGGCCCCAGGGGCCGGCCTCGAAGGCCGTCAGCGCCGCCTCGGCCGCCGTGTCGTCGAGGGCGGCGTAGATCGCCTTCAACCCGCCCGCCAGCTCCTTGCGGTCCTTCCAGGAGGCAAAATCCAGCGAATTGCGCATCAGATGGACGATGCAGGTCTACACCGTCGTTTCCGGGAAGACGGCGTTGATCGCGTCGGGAAAACCTTTCAGGCCGTCGACGACGGCGATCAGGATGTCCTCGACGCCGCGGTTCTTCAGGTCGTTCATGACGCGCAGCCAGAATTTCGCCCCTTCGTTGGTCTCGATCCACAGCCCAAGGATTTCCTTGGACCTGTCGCCGCGAACCCCGAGCGCAACGTGCACCGCTTTGTTCCGAACATGACCTTCGTCGCGGATCTTCACGCGAAGAGCATCAAAAAAGACAATGACATAGACCGGCTCCAGCGGTCGGCTCTGCCAGGCCGCGATCTCCTCGATGACGGCGTCCGTCACCGCCGAGATCAGGTCCGGCGACACGTCGATGCCGTAGAGCTCCTGCACATGCCTGACGATCTCGCGCGTGCTCATGCCGCGCGCATACATCGAGATGATCTTCTCGTCGAAACCCGAGAGACGCTCGCCCGCGCCATGACGATCATCGAGACCGCCAAGATGAACGGCATAGACCTCCAGGCCTACCTGGCCGACGTACTCGACCGCATTCACGACCACAAGATCAACCGTCTCGACGAACTCCTGCCCTGGAACTGGGCTCCCGCGGTTCGCGACCGCGCCGCGGCAGCCTGATGGCGACGATCACCCAGGTCTTCACAGTCAGCTATGTCGCCGGACTACTCGGCGAAGACCCCGAACTCGTCGAAGCCATTATCGCCAACGACGACAACCTGACCTACGGCGCGATCATCACCGTCCACACCGATACCGACGAGGCGATCCTCGCCCTGACGACCGACGGCATCGACGAGATCAAGGACATGCTCGAAAGCGCCAGGCGGTCGGACCGAACATGGACGGAGTTCCTAAACGACTTCGTATCCGATCCGGAGATCGCCGCCAGGGTCAAGACCAAGCAGCTGCGGTGACAGTCGGGCGGTTACCCCCTGGCGACGAGTGTCTTCAGTTCACGGGCGACCCGCTTGCCCGAGATCGACGTGTCAGGAATCGCCGCGAGGCACTGCTTGGTCACGTCGTCGATGACGTTGAGCACGTGAAACCGCTGTCCGAATGCCATCTGGTCGTGAACGAAGTCGAGCGACCAACGGGAGTTGGGCGCGCTTCGACGACCATCGGCGCACGGGCTCCGATGGCCCGCTTGCGGCAGTGGCGCCGGCGAACTGACAGCCCTTCCCCAGGGTAGAGCCGTTGGGTCCGCTTGTGTTTCACGACGTGACTCTCCTGCCGTAGCGGAATATAGAGGCGCCGATAGCCGAACCGTCGCCGTTTCGACGACAGTTCCCACGACCACGCAGAAGAGCATCGTCGGTCCGCCGAGAGAGACAACGGATGGTCGATCGGTCGGCGCTGACGATGGAAAACGCCCGCCGCTCGCTCACGTAGTGCTCGCACAGCACATGGGTGACGGCTTCCCGAACGGCGGCGGGCGTCACCATTTTTTTTCCGACAGGTCTTTCAGGACGGAGTTGTCGAGTATCGCGTCGGCGAGAATTCGTTCAACTTCGCATTCTCGTCCTCGATCGACTTCGGTTTCTTCACCTCCGAGACGTACACGCCGACGAACTTGGCCGTCCAAGCGTAGAACGTCGCTGAACTGATGCCATGCCGACGGTAGACGTCAGACGTCTTCGCGCCACCTTCTGCTCGCGCAACACGCCGATGATCTGCCCTTCCGTGAACCTCGATCGCTTCACGGTCCGGTCCTCTCAATGAGACGGACTAGGTGTTTGATCCCGGGCTTTGATGGTGCAGTCTTTTCGCAGAGCTGGAAGGATGCGCTATGGGCCAGGTTCACCACGGGAGCGCCGCGACAACAGCGGCGGTCCGTCGAGCGATACAGCATAGTCAAGAGAGCCTGAGGACGCTGGCAAAGCGTTACGGTATCAACCAGAAGACTGTCGCCAAGTGGAAGAAGCGGACCTCGGTCACGGACCTGCCAACTGGCCCGAGGGCGCCAACATCGACGGTTCTTTCGATCGATGAGGAAGCAGTGATTGTCGCCTTCCGCCGGCATACCCTCCTGCCGCTCGACGATTGCCTCTACGCTCTTCAGGCGACGATCCCGCACCTGACGCGCTCGTCCCTGCACCGCTGCCTGCAGCGCCATGGCATCAGCCGGCTGCCGGAGGTGGGGGGAGACAAGGAGCCGAAGAGGCGGTTCAAATCCTACCCGATCGGCTTTTTCCATATCGATATCGCCGAGGTGCAGACCGCTGAGGGCAAGCTGTACCTTTACGTGGCCATTGATCGCACGAGCAAATTTGCCTTCGTGCAAGTCGTCAGAAAGACCGGGCGAACCTCGGCGTCCGCCTTCCTCATGGCCCTGATTCAGGCGATGCCCTATCGGATCCATACCGTTCTGACCGACAACGGCATCCAGTTCACGTTCCCACCGCGCTACGCCGACGGACCAACAGCGCGCTACATGACCCACATATTCAACATGCGTTGTCGCGAGAATGGCATCGAACACCGCCTGACCAAAGTGAAGCATCCCTGGACCAATGGGCAGGTCGAACGGATGAACCGCACCATCAAGGAGGCAACTGTCAAGCGCTTCCACTACGACGATCATCGCCAGTTCGAAGCGCATCTCACTGACTTCGTCGCCGCCTACAACTTCGGTCGCAGACTAAAGACCCTCAGAGGCCTCACGCCATACGAGTTCATATGCAAACGCTGGACTGACGAGTCAGAACGATTCATCCTCGATCCGATCCATCAAATGCCGGGACTAAACACCTAGCCTCAATTGGATCGAATTTCGGGGATCACAGCAAACCGGCAGCAGGCCAATCGAGCCTCCAATAAACCCAGGGCAGCTCACGTCAATTTCAAAGAGAATTTAGATGGATATCCTCGACGCGAATGAAACAGACACCTGGTCGGGTGGGGCCAGCTTCACACTCCGCAACCGGCTATATCGGCTGGCGTGGCTGGTCACCTGGACGCTTTTGGCCTCATGGACGCCGGCGCCGATGCATCGCTGGCGGATGTTCCTCGTTCGCATGTTTGGGGGCAAAACTGGGCGCTACGGGGCTATCTATCCCAGTGCCGACATCTGGTCCCCAGCCAATATTGAGATGGGTGAGCACGCCTGCATCGGACCAGGGGTGAAAGTTTACTCGATGGCAAAGATCACCTTTGCGCCCTATGCGTTGGCCTCGCAGGGCGCCCACCTCTGCGCCGGAACTCATGACATCGAGGACCCGCACTTCCAGCTTATCGCGCGGCCGATTACCATCGGAACGCGCGCTTGGGTGGCGGCGGAAGCCTTTGTAGGGCCGGGTGTGACGATCGGGGAAGGGGCGGTACTTGGCGCGCGCGGGGTTACTTTTCGCGATCTCGATCCCTGGTCCGTGAACGTCGGCAATCCGGCCCGTAAGGTTCGTGGTCGCCGCCGCCAATCGTAACGGATGATCAAAACCACAGAATTCCAACTCTTTGCGGAGCACCTATTCATGAACGAACTCGCGTCGATCTCCGGCTACCGATACGCCGATTCGAAACTCAACGATTCTCATGTATATTTGTTACCACAAGTCGAGAGAGTACTAGACGATTTCGAGAAAGCGAGCAAAGGTCGAACTTTGATCGACGTTGGCTGTGGCAATGGCTCGGTGACGAAGTTGATGTCGCTGCGTGGCTATACCTGCATCGGGCTCGATGCTTCGGTCGAGGGGGTCCGTTTGGCGAATGAGATGTATCCGGATATAGAGATCCTTCAAGGATCGGCCTATGATGACTTGTCATCCCTTCACGGAACTTTCGACGTCGTCATGAGTTTGGAGGTCGTCGAGCATCTCTACGATCCGCGTAAGTATGCTGCCAACCTTTATTCACTAGTGAAGGAAGAGGGAATCGTGATCATCAGTACGCCGTACCATGGGTACTTCAAGAATTTAGCCATGGCCGTGACTGGTAAGTTGGATAAACATTTCACTGCGTTGTGGGATCACGGTCACATCAAATTTTGGTCTATCGCGACGTTGACAAAGTTACTGCGCGAGGCTGGATTCTCCGAGATTCAATTCCACAGGGTTGGGCGGATTCCGCCGTTGGCGAAGTCGATGATCGCCGTCGCGAAGAGGTAAAGACAAGCAATGCTCGATCTCTCCGTCGTCATTCTCACACATAACGAGGAGCGGCATATTCTGCGCTGCCTTGAAGCGATCCGCCCGATCGCCCGGGAAGTCTTTGTGATTGACAGCTTCTCCACCGATCGCACCGTGGAACTCGCGAACAGCGCAGGCGCGGTAGTCTTGAAGAACAAGTTCGTCAACTACGCCAAGCAGTTCGAGTGGGGGCTGGCGAATGCGCCGATCACTGCGTCGTGGGTGATGCGGCTCGACGCCGACGAGGTGATCGAACCTGATCTCATCGCTGAGATCGAGACGAAGCTGCCGACTCTGGGCGCCGATGTTGCCGGCGTCAATCTGGCGCGAAAACACATCTTTATGGGCCGATGGGTTCGTCACGGCGGGCGATATCCACTGATCCTGTTGCGAATCTGGCGACGGGGCCAGGGACGGATCGAGCAGCGGTGGATGGACGAGCACATGATCGTCTGGGGAGGACGCATCGTCACATTCCAAGGCGGTTTCGCCGATCACAATCTCAACGATCTGACCTTCTTCACCGACAAGCATAACAAGTATGCGACCCGTGAGGCGATCGACATCCTCAACCAGAAATATGGGCTCTTCGCCCGGGACGAGGATCTGTCGATGGAATCTGCCTCGTTCCAGGCGTCGATGAAACGCTTCGTGAAGGAGCGAATCTACAATCGATTGCCGTTCTGGGTCGGACCACTGGGCTATTTCGTCTACAGATATATTTTCCAACTGGGATTTCTGGATGGCCGCTCAGGGCTAATCTACCATTTCCTGCAGGGTTACTGGTATCGTTTCTTGGTCAATGCCAAGGTTGTTGAGTATGAGTTTGCCTTGAGAGAGTGCCAGACAACAAGGGAGCGCGCTGAAGCACTGGAGCGAGCCACCGGTCACAAGATTGCATTGGCATCTACCTAGAATATACTTAACGGGTTCCCCTGCGCAAAGAAGCCGGCGCTTCCTCATCGTCTCGCGGTCGAAATCCGCATGATGTCCACCTCCTGTACATACCGCGCCACAACGTTTGCCGACTTCCACCCGCCGCACTTCATGATCGGCAACAGGCCCATGACGGCGGCCATCATATCCTGGGCGGCGCCGGCGCGCATGGAGTGGCCGGAGAGGGCTTCGGCCTCGGCGGGGGACAGTCCGGCGGCGAGGGCGCGATGCTTGAGGATGCGGCCGACGGAGTGGGGGGCAGGGCGCTCGGGCCGGCGCCGTTCCAGAGGATGCGGCGGAAGATGCAGCCGTCGCGGATATCCGCGGCTGCCAGCCAGGCATCGAGGAGTGCGGCGCTGCGCTTTGAGACGTAGCCCTCGCGGCCGTCGCCGAAGGGATCGTTCTTGGCGCGGCGGACGATGGCGAGCATGGCGCCATCGGGGAGCCGCTTCAGGTCTTCGATGCGCAGGGCGACCAATTCGGATCGGCGGCACAGCGTGTCGTAGCCGATGGCGATCAGTGTACGGTCGCGGCGCTCGGGGGTCGGGCCGCGTGCCTACGCGGGCTGGCTGTGGCGACGGCGATCGACTCTGCGGAGTGCGATACGAACATCCTCGTCCTCGGCGGGGTTGCCTTCGATCTCCAACGCCGTCTCCATCGTGATCGACGCCGCCTGCGTCGGCTGGCGCGGGCTCTTCGACGATCCCGAGGTCATCTACTCAATTGGAATATACAATTGGGCAAATATCGGTCGGAGATGAGGGCAGATAACATAGTTTGTGCTCGGCTGCGCAATCCGATCTAATGTTGCTCACTCGGCGCAGCCGCGCCGCACCGTTAAAAATGACAACCCGGAGTTTCAGATGCTTAATATATATAGATTGATGAAATTTATATTAAAGCATCCACTTAACAAAGAAAATAAAATTGAGGCTGTCAAGAGATTCTTGATTTGGCAAATGTCATCACGACTGATGAATTGTCCAATCGCGCTCCCCTATATAAATGGCACTAGCTTGGTTGCTGAGCGCGGGATGTCTGGCGCTACGGGAAATTGGTATTGTGGCCTCCACGAAGAAGAATACATGGGATTTGCACTTCACATTCTTAGAAGGGAAGAGTTATTTGTAGATATTGGTGCGAATATTGGCAGTTATACAATACTTGCGGCTGGCGCCATAGGGGCATATTGCTTTTCTGTTGAACCTATCCCGGAGACTGTGGAAAAGCTAAAAAGAAACATTCGCTTCAATGATTTAAGTAGTCTCGTAGAGGTTTGGGCTGGGGGCGTTTCAGATCAAGAATCATTGCTAAAATTCTCAAAAGATCTTGGCCCAATGAACCATGTCCTGGCCGACGAAGAAGTGCACGGTTCCTTTATAGAAATACCGGTTGCACCACTTGATTGTCTTTTGAAAGAACGTAGCCCAACGTTGATGAAGATCGATGTCGAAGGACATGAGTTGCGCGTTCTAAATGGTGCAAGTGGGACACTGAGCAACGATAAATTAATTGCCATAATCATAGAGACTAATGGATCTGGCGCAAGATACGGGGTGGCCGATAAACAAATATACGACGCAGTATCACCTCATGGATTTTATCCAATTTCTTATGATCCCGTAAAGAGAGAGATATGTTCATATGATAAATCGAATTCAAATACGATATTTATACGCGATATTCGGCTTGTTGAAGATAGAGTGAGGAATGCCGACATGTTTTCACTTGTAAATAGAACCATTTGAGAGAGTTGCTCCATCACTGTGCGTGTAGCTATCAATCCACGGTCGGTTCGGAGCGCACCCGGGCTTGGCAAGTGCGCTCCATGCGTATTCGAAATCAGCGCCTCATCGCTGCCAGACGCACGATATCCACCTCCTGCACATACCTCGCCACCACGTTCGCCGACTTCCACCCGCCGCACTTCATGATCGGCAAGAGCCCCATGCCGGCGGCCATCATGTCTTGGGCGGCGCCGACGCGCATGGAGTGGCCGGAGAGGGCTTCGGCCTCGGCTGGGGACAGTCCGGCGGCGAGGGCGCGCTGCTTCAGGATGCGGCCGACGGAGTGGGGGTGCAGGGCGCTCGGGCCGGCGCCGTTCCAGAGGATGCGGCGGAAGATCCAGCCTTCGTGGACGGCTGCAGCGTCCAGCCAGGCGTCGAGTCTTCGATGCGCAGGGCGATCAGTTCGGATCGACGGCACAGCGTGTCGTAGCCGATGGCGATCAGCGCGCGGTCACGGAACCCGGCGAGGTCGTCGGGACAGGCTGCAATGAGCCGGTCCCGCAACTCGGCGGTCAGGCCGAAGGCTTGCGCTGGTCGACGGTGGCGACAGCGCTCGGCCCTGCGCAGTGCGATGCGAACATCCTCGTCCTCGGTCGGAGTGGGTAACTTGAACAAACGGTGAATCTTGGCAATCGAGACGAGGCGGCGTCGCAGCGTGCTGGGCGCAGCTGTCGGGGACGCACTGTCGAGGAAGGCGGCAATGGTCGCGGGCGCTGCCGGCAGGGCAACGAAGTCGTTCGAGCGGCACCACGCTTCGAAAATGCAGAAGTCCGCCTTGTAGCTGCGCAGTGTGTTTTCGGAGTAGGCTCCGTCGAGGCGGCAGAGTGACGCCGACCAGTCCTTAGTGGTCTAACCGCCGGGACTCAACCAAGTCGAATGCATTTGGCTAGGCGTGTAGGAGCGCCTCCTCTCCAACCGAGTCTTCCACGAGTAGCAAGCTTTAATCGACGTCCGAGAAAAGCATGGAACGAATTCGTCGCTTAAAGAGAACGTATCCCCGGCCACTTCGTATACTTGTGCGTCAAAAAAGTGCAGGCCTCATGACTTCGGTACTCCGTCGTCTCATTTAAATAGCGAGTGATTCGAATGTTTTCGTATGGCTCCGGATGAATTCGTATCTTCCGAAATTGATAGGGATGTTTTGGTATCTCTGCAATGCGCTATGAGGAATCAATGATTCTGAAAACTGTACAGGCTGGTCGTGCTATTGCGGCTATATCCGTTGTCATTTTTCATACGGAGGTGGTCCTTCGCCTTGAAAAATATCTAGGAATCGCGGTCTTTCCGTTCGCCGAAGCTATGCATTTCGGAGTGAACTTTTTCTTTGTACTAAGCGGCTTCATTATAGCCACGACGCACTGGGGTGACCTGGGCAAGCCGAGGGCTATAGGAAAATTTTTACTGAGGCGCTTTTCGCGGATCTTTCCGCCACTCTGGATAGCACTTGCCCTGTCTGCATCGCTCTCCGTGGCGCTGGGGAAAAGTCATCCCACTTTTGTGGAATGGATATTGGCAATTACGGCCTTTCCGATACATGTTGAGGAGCCTTTGCTCGCTGTTGAGTGGACGTTGCGCCACGAAGTTCTATTCTATATACTCTATGCCGTGGCGATTTGGAGGCCGCTGTTCGGCGCTATCGGCATGTTGATCTGGGTTATCGTGCCTTTTGTCTTCATCTTTCCCGATCAGAAGAATACTATTTCAGTTGTTATATCGCCCTATAATGCACTTTTTCTGTTCGGTGTATTGGCCGCGTTCCGCTGTCGATACAAGGCTATGGGTAGGATCGGCGCAATCATGACGTTCGTGGCTGGCGTTGCGCTTTTCGTCTTCGCTTGGTTCGGAGAACTCTTCCTTTTTGGAGGGACATATGCGCTCGGGACGCTGCTCTATGGCATTGCCAGCACGCTCATTCTTGTTGGGATGGTTCAGGCGGAGCGACTAGCGATCATGAATGCGCACCACGTGCTAACTTGGCTTGGAGACGCTTCGTACTCTATATATCTGGTCCATTTCCTGGCTGTTTCAGCTGCTGCAAAGATATTTTCGCCACTAGCGATAAATAAAGTGGTATCAGTTGAGATAGTTTTTGCATTAGTGGTGATTGTGTCTGTTGCATTCGGTATAGTTTTTTATATTATATTTGAAAAATATCTTATACGTTGGATGAAGAATCAAATTTATCCATGAGAAAAACTACAAGAAATCGACATCATCCGAAAATTTGGGCATTAATAACTGTCGGGGGGCGTTGGAGGTCGATCTCGTGCGCAGCAGATGGGAGCTGGCTTTTACACACTGGAGAGGTCCATTGGCAAAGGGTCGGTCCCGCCTCGTGCCATTCACGGGATTTGGATTCCGGCGTGCAGACCATCTCGCTGTTTGAACCATACAGGCACCTCGAAAAGACCTACCCACTCTCGCCGCCGCCCTCCAGACGGCTGTCGGCGTCTGATATGAGACGACGGAACCGCGATCGGTTCGGAGCGTACGCGGCAGTTCTCGTGTCCGCTTTGCACTTTCTCGAGCTTAGCGCCTCATCGCTGCCAGACGCATAATATCCACCTCCTGCACATACCTCGCCACCACGTTCGCCGACTTCCACCCGCCGCACTTCATGATCGGCAAGAGCCCCATGCCGGCGGCCATCATGTCTTGGGCGGCGCCGACGCGCATGGAGTGGCCGGAGAGGGCTTCGGCCTCGGCTGGGGACAGTCCGGCGGCGAGAGCGCGTTGCTTCAGGATGCGGCCAACGGAGTGGGGGTGCAGGGCGCTCGGGCCGGCGCCGTTCCAGAGGATGCGGCGGAAGATCCAGCCTTCGTGGATGGCTGCAGCCTCCAGCCAAGCGTCGAGGAGTGCGGCGCTGCGTTTGGAGATGTAGCCCTCGCGGCCGTTGCCGAAGGGATCGTTCTTGGCGCGGCGGACGATGGCGAGCATGGCTCCGTCGGGCAGCCGCTTCAGGTCTTCGATGCGCAGGGCGACCAGTTCGGATCGGCGGCACAGCGTGTCGTAGCCGATGGCGACCAGCGCCCGGTCACGGAACCCGGCGAGGTCGTCGGCGCAGGCGGCGATGAGTTGGTCGCGGCGCTCGGCGGTCAGGCCGAGAGCCTGCGCGGGCCGACGGTGGCGACAGCGCTCGGCTCTGCGCAGCGCGATGCGAACCTCCTCGTCCTCGGTCGGGGTGGGCAACTTGAACAAACGGTGAATCTTGGCAATCGAGACGAGGCGTCGTCGCAGCGTGCTGGGTGCTGCGGTCGGGGACGCACTGTCGAGGAAGGCCGCGATGGTCGCCGGCGCTGCCGGCAGGGCGGCAAGGTCGTTCGAGCGGCACCACGCTTCGAAAATGCGGAAGTCCGCCCTGTAGCTGCGCAGGGTGTTTTCGGAGTAGGCTCCGTCGAGACGATGAAGCGTTGCCATCCAGTCCTTGGTGGTCTCGCTGGAAGGTGCAGAATGGTGCAGCATATACAGAATGGCCCATATGGTGTTTATAATTGCACCATATGGGCAATATGAGTGGAGGTCAATGATCACCGCTGCGCAAATTCGGGCTTCTCGGGCCGCCCTGCGATTGTCGGCTCAAGGCTTGGCCGACATGTCCGACGTCGCTTTGAGGACCATCAAACGCCTCGAGACATTCGACGGTATCCCGCCGAGCCATACCTCGACGCTCGCGGCGATCAAGTCGGCGCTTGAGCGCGCGGGCATCGAGTTCATCGGCAGTCCCGACGATCGCCCGGGCATTCGCCTGAAGACGATCAAGCCCTCCGAAGACAAGCTGTGACCATCGGTTCGATCTGAACCGAGGACTTCCGGTAGCCCTTTGGTTTCCGAGATCCGGCGATAACGGTTCTCCGTAGCGGACCGCAGCTTTCCCTGTTTGCCCTGCAGGACGGAGTCGGAAGGTTTCACCAATATTTCAACGCGTTGGCAGCGAGCTGCACGCATTTTTCGAAACCGCTTCGGCCAGAAGGCCTCTGCTATCTCCCTGCCATCAGGGTCCTCGATCGGCCGGGCCGTATGTCGTGGTGCCACGAGTGAAGCCATCAGGCTGCGGCCGATCGCGCCGCGAGACGATCGCCCGCGCAACTCGCACAGGCGCCTGCCGTCTCAACCAATCCCGCGAAATCCCGGCAATTCCCGCCTGATCCCGGCTACGTCCGCCGCTATCGCACGCACGATTGTCTGCATTATCGCGCTTCGCTTTCAGAGTTTAACCATGAGGCTGTTGAAGTATCGGTTTCGCGGACGGCTTTGAGCGGCGCCCATCGCCGTTTGGGGCGGTGAACGCGAAATCAAGGCTGCCGTTGTCCGGGAGGTCCGCAGCAGCGGCGGCGTGCTGGCCGGATCAGGCGATGTCCGCGTCTTCGAGCGAAGGTGACGGCGGGCGTCGCGGACCGAACGGCGGGTTCCTGCGCGGGAGGGCGCAACTGGTCGACGGCATCGCCCCGCCCTCCACCCATGCACGGCGTACCTGACAGGCCCTCGGCATGCCGGCGGGTCATGGACTGGACGCGGCGGCCCGATGCCTTATGGTCGTTGGCTTCCTGTCGGTCTGGATCCCGTTGGCATGATGGCGTATCTCTGGATTCTATTCACGATCGTCGCCTCGGGCGGCCAGACGTTGCGCAATGCCTTGCAGCGCGACCTGATCGCCGAAGTCGGCACGGTCGGGGCGACCCATGTCCGCTTCCTCTATGGGCTACCGTTCGGCTGCCTGTTCCTGCTGATCGTCTCGACCGCGAGCGGCACCGCGGTGCCGGTGCCGACCGGTGGATTCTGGCTCTGGACGCTCGGCGGGGCGCTGGCCCAGATCCTGGCGACCGGGCTGATGCTTCAGGCGATGAAGTCGAAATCCTTCCTGGTCACGATCGCCTATACCAAGACGGAACCGGTCCAGGTCGCCATTTTCGGGATCCTGTTCCTGTCGGAAGTGCCGAGCCCGATGCTCGCCGGCGCCATCGTGGTGGCGACCGCCGGGGTCATGATCATGAGCTGGCCCAAGGCGACGGCCGACGGGACGGCGCGCGACTGGACGCCCGCGATCCTCGGCACGGTGTCGGGCGGGCTGTTCGGGCTGGCCGCGGTCTGTTTCAAAGGTGGGATCCAATCGCTCGGCCTGCCGAATTTCCTGGTCGCCGCCTCGGCCACCCTCGCCGCCGGGCTCGGCCTGCAGACCCTGATCCTGACCGGCTATCTGATCGCCACGGATCGCGCCGCGCTGATCAAGCTGTTCCGCGCCTGGCGGCCTTCGGTCATGGCCGGCTTTCTCGGGGCCTTCGCGTCGCAATGCTGGTTCGCGGCCTTCGCGCTGGAACCTGTCGCCCATGTGCGCACGCTCGGCCTCGTCGAGATCCTGTTCTCGCTCGCCGTCTCGCACCGGCTGATGAGCCAGATCACCAGCCCGCGCGAAGGCTTCGGCATCGCCCTCCTGGTCGTCGGCGTCCTGGTGGTCTTGAACGCCTGAGCCTGCGCCTGTCCCTCAACCGACCCAGAGCCGGCGCCCGGCGAACCGCAGGCATCCCCCGAAACGGCAACGGCCGGATCTTTCGATCCGGCCGTTGAGCGTTGAGAACCTCTTGGTGGGCGGCAGCCCGGTCACGGTGCCAGGCGGATGCCCTCGGCTTCGGCCTGACCGACCAGCGCCCGGGCGTCCTCCGGCAGCAGGACCCGCTCGGCGACCATGGCCGAGGTGGCGGCGCGCATCGCGGCCACATAGGCGTCCTTGCTGGGGAAGCGTTCCTCGATCGAGAGGCGCGGATCGTGGGCGTCGTTCCGCTCCTGACGGGTGCGGGCAAAGGGGATGAAGCTGCCGTTGAAATTGCAGAAGCCATCCTCGAAGCGGCCGGCGCGGAACAGGTTCCAGGCCGTGTAGGTGCCGATCGGCACGCGCTGGAAGATCGAGCGCAGGCCGCCGATATCGCTGCCGTCCGCATCGGCCTGCGGCACCAGCACGCCGTAGCTGCGCGGCGAGGCGGTCGGCGGCTCGCGGGTGATCACCCCGGACTGCTCGCCGGCGCGGAAGTCCGGGCCGAAATCGAGCGCGTGCAGCGGGTTGCCCTGGCCGATGAAGCGCACGGCGGGGCGCTTGACGTTGCCGTAGGCGTTGGCCGGGATGGCCGGGAAGCGGACCTGATCGATCGCCACCAGGGTGCCGTCCGCGATGCGCGGCTTGATCGAATCCGGCGGCTCCACGCCGTCGCGGACCCAGCCGGTCAGCGCGGTCAAAAGCGCGCGCATGGAATAGGTGTGCGGGTTCGGGTTCGGCTGCTGCTGGCACAGTCCGAACGGCTCGGCGGTCGGCAGCGGCAGTCCGGCGGCGCCGTGTTGGGTCGAGGCGAAGATGAAGGTCCGCACCGAGGCCGGATCCGCCACGTCGCGGGTGCCCATCGGGTCGGTCAGGCCGAGCGACTGGCGGCCCTCCCAGACCTCGAGCGAGGTCGCGGTGTGGAACAGCTTCGGGCAGGTGCCGGTTTCCTGGCAGCGGTCGAGCAGGCCTTGCCGGCGGCCGGTGATCGGGTCGTGCATCCGGGCATACGAGAAGGGGAACTCGTAGGCCGGATAGAGATGGTCGACCTGCTGGCCCCAGGCGCGGCCGGGCTGCGAGAAGCGCACGTTGAGCGGCATCAGGCCGCCGCCGATATGCGGCATGGCGCCGTCGAAGACCTGGGATCCAGCTTCGTCGCGGTTGAAGCCGAGATAGAGGAACGAGCGGATGAGGCGGCCGGACTGCGAGGCGCCGATGACGATGGCGCGGTTGTCGGCCCGGTAGACCGGGTTTGCCGTCCCGGCATCGTCCTTGGCGGCGCGCTTGGCGAAGCTGCCGAAATCGCGGATCGCCGCATAGCCGAGACCCATCACGAGCGGGTCCTTGGCGCGATAGATCAGCTCGTAGAGGCGACCGGGCTGGAAGCCGGCCGGCAGGCAGATCTGCGTGTCGGACGGCTTCGCCTCGCCGCCATTGGGGCAGGCGCCGAAGGACCATTCCGTGTTGGGGATCGCGACGCGCGGTTCCTGCTCCTTGGCCCGGACGGTCAGGCTGGGCAGGAAGCCGTCGGCGAGCGGTTTGCGGTTGTCGGTCTCCACCGTCGGATAGCTGCGGTGGGTCATGGTCGTGAACCAGCCGCTCGACAGGTTCTGCACGAAGGTCGGCGCGGTCGGGGCGAATTCGGAGCGCACGACACCGGTCACGGGCGAGCCGTCCGGATGGCGCGCGACCGGCACGTCGAGCATCAGCCGGCCGGCGCCGGGCAGCATGTCGGCCTGCCAGCCCAGCCAGACCATCGAATAGCCCTGCTGCATCAGAAGCAGATCGCCGGGCTTCGCGAGCGCGTTGAGTTCGGCCTCGTTGCCGCCGGCGCCGACATGGAAGTAGTTGAAGGCGAGCTTGCGGCCGCGGTTCAGGACTTCGAGCAGCAGGATGCCGTTGCCCTTGCTGCGATCGGCCGGACGCAGGATGTCGATGTCGGTGACATATTCGACCAGGCCGCGGGCGTTGCGCGGCGCCAGGCCGATATCCTGGATGACCGCGTTGCCCGGTTCGAGCGGGTCGACCTCGCCATAGGCCTTGCCGGTCACCCGCTCATAGGCGCCGACCGAGCCGAAGCTCTTGCCGCCGAAGGCCGGTTCGACCTTGGCGATCTCGATGCGGGTGATTTTTGCCTCCGCCGCGCCCGGCGCGACGGCCGCAGCGCAAAGCGCGATTGCCGGAGCGGCCAATGCCGCCCGGGTCCATTCCGCCATGGATGCCTCCTCCTGACATCGGTGCGGCACCGCTTGTTGTGGTGCTCGCAGAGGTCGACAGCAGGCCATGGTGAGAATGCAAAGTCAATCGCCGTGTATACGTGGTGGCCCGTTCTGTGTTCGATGCAGACCTGCCCGGCGCGATCACGCCGGGCCGGCCGCCGGTTCGCGCTTCAGAAGACGGGCTACCTTCCGGGTCCAGCGACGGCCGTGCCGCTTCTCGACCGGTCTGGATGCCTTGCCGAATAGGCGCGTGCCGCCGTCGCGCCGGGCGATGTGCAGCGTGCGGGTATGGAATTCCTCGACACCCGGCCGATGGGCGATCGACAGCAGCGTGGTGCCCTCCAGCTCCTCCAGGAACAGCGACAGCATCGCGGTCTGGCTGTCGTCGTCGAGGGCGGAGGTCGCCTCGTCCATGAAGATCCATTTGGGCCGGTGCATCAGCACCCGCGCGAAGGCGACGCGCTGCTGCTGACCGAGCGACAGGGACTTGTCCCAGCGATCCTCCTGGTCGAGCCGGTCGATGAAGTCGCCGAGCTGGCAGCGCTCCATGGCGGCCGCGATCTCCTCGTCGGTGAAGCGATCCGGGCCGCTCGGGTAGCACAGCGCCTGACGCAGGGTGCCGAGCGGCATGTAGGGACGCTGCGGCATGAACATCTGGTCCTCGGCGGGCGGCACCTGGACGGTGCCGGACCCCCACGGCCAAAGCCCGGCGACGGCGCGGAACAGCGTGCTCTTGCCGGAGCCGGACTCGCCGGTGATCAGCACGCGCTCGCCCGGCGCGATCTCGGCGGTCATCTCGTCGATCACCGTCCGCCCATCGATCAGCGACAGCGCGACATCGTTGAAGACCAGCTTGCCGTCCGGATGCGTCTCGACCGTCAGGGTCTCCTGGCTGCCGATATCCTCCTCGAGGTCCTTCAGCGTGTCGCGGAAGATCGTGACGCGGGAGACGGCCGAACGCCAATCGGCGATGCGCGGGAACTGGTCGACGAAGTAGCGCAGCGCGGTCTGCACCTGCGTGAAGGCGCCGACCACCATCATCAGGCTGCCGAAGCTGAGGTCCCCGGCGAAGTAGCCGGGCGCAGCCGCGACCACCGGCACCACCATGGCGAGCCAGCCGTAGCCCGACGTGATCCAGGTCAGCCGCGACAGCGCGCCCGAGAGCCGCCGCATCGACGACAGCACCAGCCCGAGCGAACCGTCCAGGTTGCGCCGCTCGTCGGCCTCGCCGCCATGCAGCGCGACGCCTTCGGCATTCTCGCTGACCCGGACCAGCGCGAAGCGGAAATCGGCCTCGCGGGCGTAGCGCTCGGTGTTGAGGGCGATCAGCGGCCGGCCGACCAGCCAGGTCAGGCCGGAGCCGAGGCCGGCATAGAGGATGGCGACCCAGACCATATAGCCGGGGATCTGCCAGGTCTCGCCGCCGATCGAGAAGGTGACGTTGGTCGAGAGCCCCCAGAGAACGCCCGTGAAGGTGATCAGGAGCAGGGTCGACTGCAGCAGGCCGACGCCGAGTTCGGTCGTGAAATCGGCGAACAGGCGGGTGTCCTCCTGCAGACGCTGATCGGCCGCCGCGCCGCGCTCGCCGGCGAAACCGAGCCAATAGGCGTGGCGGGGCTTCAGCCAGCGATCCAGCAGCAGGGCGCTCAGGCGGGCGCGGATGCGCATCTTGAGCATCTCCTGCAGCCAGGTCTGGGCGACGACGAGGCACAAGAGGAGGCCGGCGATCCACAGGAAGGCGGTCAGTTGGGTCCAGAAGCCGGCCAGGTCCTTCTTCTGGATCGCGTCGAAGAACTGGCCGTTCCAGGTGTTCAGCCGTACCTGACCGACCATGTTGCCGATCAGGATCGCCACCAGGGCGGCCATCAGCACCAGGATGGCGGCGCCCTTGCCGTTGCCGACCATGTCCCGGATCAGAACGCCGAGTTGGACGAGCATCGGTCGCTCGACGCGCGGCGGCAGGGCCGCCTTGTCGTCTGCGGTCTCGACGGCAGGGGCGGATACGCCGGTATCGGTGCTGGTCATGTGGCCTCGCTTTCGCTTGCCATCAACGACCCGGAGCCGTTCGGAGTTCCTTGGTTTGCCGACTTTCCGCCGTCGGCGTGGGGCCGCCCGATCGCGCTGGCGCTTGGCGGCGATCGTCAGGGGTTGGTCGGGGCGGGCGGCCCCGTCGGCGCGGTCGTCAAGCCGCCTTCGGCTTGGCCGTCAGAAGCCGCCGCCGGTGCGGAAGCCGTCATTGCCGCCGGACGGGCCGTCAGTGCCGCCGCGCGGACCGTCGCTCCTGCCGCCGGGCATCGGGAAGCGCGGCCCGCCGCCGCCAGAGCCCCCGCCAGAGTCGGTGTGGCGCGGACGCGATGTGTAGCCCTCGGTCAGGACGCGCCAGAGGTCCGGGCTCGTCAGCACGCCGCCGATCAGGCCGCCGATCATCTCGCCGATGATGCGTTCGTTGCCGAAGGCGACCTGCGGCTGGTCCCAGCCGCGCCGGCGGAAATCCTCGCGCACGGTCTCCAGCTCGCCGCGGCGTCCGGCCATCTCCCGGGCGCGGGCCCGCGTCTCGGCGATCTCGGCATCGCATTTGCGGATCGCGGCGGCCAGCTCGGCGATGCGGCGGACGAGCCGGTCGTCCTGGGCGTCCGGGGTGCGGGCGGCGGCGGCCAACAGGTCGCGGATGTCGTCCTGGGCGAGTTCGCCGGCGATCAGGTCGAGCGCCTCGGCATAGCCGCCCTTGTCTGAGCCGCTGCGGGCCAGCGCGAGCTCCTGGTCGAGCGCGGCCAGATGATCGCGGGCGAGCTTGGCGGCGGCGGCGATGCGGTCGCGCACCGCGACGGCGGCCGCGCGGCGCTCGTCGAGCGGGCCGACGCCGGCGGCCTCCAGCTTGCTCCGTTCGACGGCGGCCAGCGCCGCACGCGCGGCCTCGACCTCGGCCTTGCGTCGTTCCGCATGCTCGCTCAGCCGGGCCGGAATCTCGATCAGCATGGCATAGTTCGGCCGGGCATCCTGGTAGCCGACCAAGGCCGCGACCTTGCGGTCGAAGAAGCGGGCGACATTGCCGGCCCGATAGGCCGACGTGCCGAAGCTGTTCCGCCAGAGATACATGAACAGCGGGTCGCCCTCGTAGGGCGCGCCCTTGGTGACGCGGTCCGCGGTCGCCGTTTCGGCCTTCTTGGCCGCCTCGTCGGCGATGCGCTCGGCCTCTGCGAGGCGGTCCCGCGCGCCCCTCCAGTCGGCGTCGCGCCCGCTGGCATCGGCCGTGCGCCGGGCGAGCGCGGCGATTTCGTCCTCGACCGCCTCGAGATCGGTCTCCGCGGCGCGCTGGTCGGCATCCAGGCGGGCGACCTCCGCGGTCGCCGCATCGCGCCGTGCGGCGAGATCGGCGAGCGCCTTGCGGGCGGTCTCCATCAGCTGAAGGGCGCGCCGTTCCGCCGAATCGAGCCGCGCATCCACCGCCTGGGCGGCGATCGCGTCGAGCCGCAGCCGGGCCAGCGCCCGGTAGGCGTCGGTCTGCTCGGAGCGCAGGCGCTGCGCCTCGGCGGTGGCGGAAGCCAGCACCGCATCCAGGCGGCCTTCGCCCGCGCGGGCCTCCGAGATGGCGCTGTCGAAGGCGGCGAGCGTATCGCGTCCGGAAATCATGGGGTCACCAGCCGGATGTGATGGTGCCGCCGAGGACCGTCACGGTCCAGGTCGGCTCCAGGGTGCCGCGGGTCTTCTGCCCGATCACCGCGTGTTGGATGATGCCGTCGTCGGCCTTGTCGCGGCGCACATCCTCGAACACCTGCGGGCTGACGCGGATGCCGAACCGGTCGACCACGGTGGTCTTCTGGTCCTCCTCGCTGGTGATCGGCAGCTTGAGCACCGACCCGTCCGGCGCCAGCGCCTCGACGATCAGATAGTAGTTGCGCCCGCCGGTCGCGCGCGGCACGCGCCAGATGCCGGATTGTTCGCCGGGGCGCGAGACGATGCGCAGGCTGTATTCGCGGCGCAAGTCGGCGAGCAGGGTCGTCATCGCGGCGACTGCCTGACGGGCCGCGGCGGCGTCCTTGCGCTCCAGCGCGCTGCGGCCGTCGGTCCGGATCGCGCCGGCGCGGCTGCGCGCCTCGGCGACCCGCGCCTCGGCCTGGACGGCCTGATAGGCCCGGTCGAGCTCGCCCGGCAGGGTCTGGGTGATCTCAATGCGGGCCTGTTCGGCGGCCCGTTCCGAGGCGCCGACCCAGAAATAGCTGTAGGCGCCCCAGCCGAGCGCCACCACCAGCGCGACGGTCCCGGCCTGGCGCAGGATGCGGCCGCGGTCGATCCAGATGAGCGCGAGCGAGCGCGCCAGCCCGGGCGGCGGCGGGGTATAGACGAAGCGCGCCGCGGCGAGCGAGCGCACGCCGTCGATCAGCACCCGGTCGGTGACCTCGATGCCCTGGCCGCGATAGATCTCGCGCAGGCGCTCGACCAGTTGGCTTTCGCGCGCCTCCTGGTCGAGCTCGCGCGCCACCAGGGCATCCTGATGGCGCAGCGTGTCGACGACATCCATCGCCATCATGATGTCGTCGAGCTTGGCCTCCTGCGCCGGGGCAGGCGCAGGACCGGTTCCGGCCGGGAGGGAGGGCGGTGCCGCCGCGGCCGCCGGGCTTGCGTCAGACATTGAAGCTCTGCTGGCCTTCCGCGATCAGCTGGGCGATGCGGCGCTTGCCGTCCTCCACGGCATCGCGGATTTCGGCGGAGTTCTGGGTCGACAGCTTGCGCATCTCGTCGATGATCACGGTCGACTTCTCCTGGAAGTTGACGATCGAGTCGACCAGTTTCTTGACCGCGTCGGCGCGCACCGTCGGGCCGTAGCCGGCCTTGACCGCTTCCTCCTGGATCTTGCCGCCTATCTCGGCCAGCACCTCGATCGACTTGGAGACGCCCTCCTTCATGGCATTCAGGCTCTCGGTCGATTCGTGCAGGCCGAACATGCCCGTGAACGAGGCCTTCAGCGCGGTGAGGACCGAATCGTTGGTCGAGAAGAAGCTGACCGCCTGCTGGTAGACGCGCTCCTTGGCGTTGGTCGTCTGCATCAGACGCGCCATGATGACCTCGGAGGTGTTGTAGCCGATGGTCAGATTGTCGGAGAGGTCCTTGGCGATCTGATAGCGCTTGTCCTCGTCCTGGGTGCGGCGCAGCTCCTCGTCGCGGATCAGTTCGAGCTTGGCCTTCTCGGAGATGTCGCCGGCGAATTCGGCCACCACCTTCGAGGCGGCATCGAGCTTCGCCTTGGCGGCGGCAAGGCGCTCCTCGGCCTTCTTCAGGATTTCGAGCGCCATCACGTCGGACTGCTTCAGCGCGCCGCGGAAGTCCCGATAGGCTTCCAGGATGATCGCCTCGCGCTCGATTTGGTTGCGGGTCTCCTTGGTGACCTCGAGATAGATGGCGCGGATCTTGTCGAAGCGGTCGGCGATGTCGCCGCGCGACAGCTTCATCCAGACATTGGTGGCCCGCTCGAAGACGTTGATCTTGCCGTCCGAGATCTGGTCGACCATCGATTTCGCGTCGTCGCGGATCGAGTTGAAGCCCTCGGTGATCTGCTTGTAGCGCTCGCCGACGGTCATGCCGGCGACCTGCTCGCGCACGACCTCGTTGAAGACCGAGTTCTGGCCGAGCGTGCGCGCGATGACGACGATCTTGTCCTTGTCGAGGTCGGCGATCTTCTCCAGGAGCGCGACCACCGGGGCATCCTCGGTGCGGCTCGGCGCGACGCCCATCTTCTTCAGTCCGCTGACGGCGCGGTCGAGATACTGCATCGGGGTCTTCACGACGACATCGGACACGAGTTCAACTCCCTTTCGCGAGGGCGCCAACCGGCGCGCGCGGTGTCATGTAGTGCTGAACGATGGATACTCCAGGGCCATGGCGGCGGGAAGACGCGTCGAATGCGCATGGGAAAAGGGGTGGCCCGGCGGACCGCCCCTCGCATCGGATGTCGTCAGGACCGGTCGCGCCGGTCAGCGCTTCAGGGCCGCTCGACCCTTCAGGGCTGCTCAGCCCCTCAGGGCCAGTCAGCCCTTCAAGGCTGCGGCGTGCTCGGCGATCCAGGCCTCCAGCGTGCGCGGCTTGTGAGCGGTGATGAGCGCCACATAGTTGGTCGTCGCCGCCGTCCAGCCCTCACGCACGGGATAGAAGATCGAGGCCAGGAAGGCCGCGTAGCCGGGCGTGACGCCGGCGCCGGTCAGCATGGCGATGAAGGCCTCGTCGGTCGACGCCTTATAAGCGACGGGCCGGCCGATCGCGGTCGAGATCAGCGCCGCGGCCTCCGCGTAGCCGATCGCGCGCGGACCCGACAGCGGATAGGCGGCGCCGTCATGGGCGGAGGTGGTCAGCACGGCGGCGGCCACATCGGCGATGTCGCGGGTGTCGATGAAGGCGCTCTGGCCGTCGCCCGCCGGTACGGCGATCGCGCCGGCCTGGACGCCATGGCCCCAGAAGGTCAGGAAATTGTCCTGGAACCAGTTCGGCCGCAGGATGACATAGGGCGTGCCGGACTTGATCAGGAACAGCTCGACCTGCCGGTAGGGGATCTCGTCGACGGCATCGACGCCCCAGGCGGTCATCAGCACGACCTTGACCTTGCGCTCCGCCGCGGCCGCAATGATCGGCTTCAGCGCGGCGATCACGTCCTCGGTGCCGGTCGGGGCCAGCACGAAGGCGCGGTCGACGCCGTCGAGGGCGGCCGCGAAGGTGGCCGGATTGCCGTAGTCGAAGGCGACGCCTTCCGCGCCGCCAACGGCCTGACCGCCGCGCGAGGCGGCCTTGACGCTCTCGCCCTTGGCGACCAGCACCGCGACCAGAGACTTGCCGATGGTGCCGGTGGCGCCGAGGACCAGGATTTTCCCGCTCATTGCATTCCCCTTGATATGGTTTCGATTGGAAACCAAGTGTCGATGGACTATGCAGATAGCGAGATCGCATCTTGCTGTGAAGAACGCACTTTTCGGTTACGTGGTCACCTTGCGGTAACCGCCCGACCGCCGGAGGTCCCGCGATGGACTATGCCTACGATGTCTACAAGAAGAACTGCCCGACCCGGCTGGTGCTGGACCGCCTCGCCGACAAATGGGCGCTGCTGATCTTGATCCGGCTCGGCGAGAAGCCGATCCGCTTCAATCAATTGCGCCGGGAGATCGAGGGCGTCTCGCAGAAGGTCCTGTCGGAGACGCTGCGCAGCCTGGAGCGCGACGGCCTGATCGGTCGCGCCGTCTTCCCGACCGTGCCGGTGACGGTCGAATATTCGATTCTCCCCCTTGGCCGGACTCTGGTCGATACCGCGCAGGCGCTGACCCGCTGGGCGGAAGCCAATGTCGAATCGATCCTCGCCGCACAGGCCGCCTACGACGCCCGCACCGGCGCGGCGGCGTGAAGGGGCGCGCGACGCCGGTCCCGGGGCACGGAACCGGCTCCAGGGCGCTGGTCGGGTGATGGACCGGGAGTTCGACCGGTGTGCGATCGTCTGCGGGGCCGACCTGGAGCCCGATCGTCCGGAGCCCGTGATTTACTCGGCGGCGGCGCGGGGGGCCTGGCGCAGCCAGGGGCGGCCGGCGAGCGGCTTCGCGGCGGCGTCGGCGGCCGGCTGGTAGAAGAACGGCACCAGCGGCAGGCGGCCCTCGGCGAGCGCCTGTCGGGTCGGTTCGTTGACCACCTCGAAGGCGGTGAAGCCGGAGCGCTGCATGAACGGCACGAGGTCGATCAGCACGTCGCCGGTCGCCCGCAATTCGCCGGCGTAACCGTGCCGCTCGCGCAGGATGCGGGCATGCGAGAAGCCGCGGCCGTCGTTGAATTTCGGGAAGCGGACGACGATCACGGGGAAGCGGTCGAGATCGGCGGCGATGTCGTCGAACGTGTCGGCAGGCTCGACGAGCAGGCCGACGACCGCGTTGGAGGCGGCGAGCGCGTCGCGTTCGGCAAGATAGCGCGCCTTGCCGATGACGACGCCGCCGGCGGCCGGCAGCGGGGCGTCGGCGGCGAGGACCGGCCAGTCCTGGGCCTGGAAGCGGCCGTCCCGGAATACATCGCTCATGCCCGTCCCCTCAGATACCGCTGCCATCGGCCTCGAGGCCGAAATGGATACCGCATTCGATCTTCTCTGTCCCGCGCCAGCGCCCGGCGCGGTCGTCCTCGCCCTCGGCCACGCGGCTCGTGCACGGCATGCAGCCGACCGAGCGGTAGCCCTGCTCGACCAGCGGATGCGGCGGCAGGTCGTGGGCCGCCGCATAGGCGGCGAGATCGGCCGGCATCCAGGCGGCGAGCGGATTGACCTTGACCCGGGCGGCTTCGGTCTCGAAGACCGGGATCGTCGCGCGGGTCGCGGCCTGGAAGCGCTTGCGGCCCGAGATCCAGGCGTCGAACCCGTCGATGCCGACGGCCAGCGGCTCGACCTTGCGGATCTTGCAGCAGAGATCGGGATTGCCGGCCCACAGGATGCCGTCCGGATCGGCGGCGACGAGCCGTGCCGGATCGGGCGTCAGGGTGCGCACGTCGGTCAGGCCGAGCCGCGCGACCAGGCGGTCGCGGTAGCGCAGCGTCTCGCCGAACAGCTTGTCGGTGTCGACGAACAGGATCGGCGTGTGGCGGTCGACCTGGGCGACCAGGTGCAGCATCACCGCCGCCTCGGTGCCGAAGGAGGAGACCAGCGCGATCCGCCCGGGAAAGAGGGTGTGGATCGCGATGTCGAGGAGCGCCGCGGTCGGCAGGCCGCCATAGAGCGCGTCGAGCGCGGCGGCGTCGGGCAGCAGCGTCGCACCCGCGACGCCGGCATCCGCCAGATTGAGGTCAGGCCGCCCCATAGAGCGCCTCCTTGAAGGGCTGCAGGCCGAGCCGGCGATAGGCCTCCAGGAAGGTCTCGTCGGCCGACTGGCGCCGGGCGATATAGGTGTCGACGACGGTCTCGATGGCGTCGACGACCTCGGCGGTCGAGAAGCCGCGGCCGGTGATGTCGCCGATCGACGCGGTCTCGTCGGCGGAGCCGCCGAGCGTCAGCTGGTAGAATTCCTCGCCCTTGCGGTCGACGCCGAGGATGCCGATGTGGCCGACATGGTGGTGCCCGCAGGCATTGATGCAGCCGGAGATCTTGATCTGCAGCGGGCCGATCTCGGCCTGCCGGTCGGGCGCGCCGAGCCGCTCGGAGATGCGCTGCGCCACCGGGATGGAGCGCGCATTGGCGAGGCTGCAATAGTCGAGGCCCGGGCAGGCGATGATGTCGGAGGCCAGCCCGACATTGGCGGTGGCGAGATCGGCGGCGACGAGGCCGTCATAGACCGCCTTCAGCGCGTCGCGCCGGACATGGGCCAGGATCAGGTTCTGCACATGGCTGACCCGGATCTCGCCGAAGGCGTGCCGATCGGCGAGATCGGCGACCGCCTCCATCTGCTCGGAGGTGGCGTCGCCCGGAATGCCGCCGACCGGCTTCAGCGAGACGGTCACCGAGGCATAGCCGGGCTGCTTGTGCGGGTGCACGTTGGCGCGGACCCAGGCGCGGAAGGCCGGATCGGCCGCCTCGGCGGCGGCCTGCGCGGCGCTCTCCGCCGGCAGGGTCTCGAACACCGGCGGGGCGAAATAGGCGGCGATCCGCTCGATGTCGCCATGCGGCAGCTTGAGCGCGCCGTCGCGGATGCGCTCGAACTCCTCCTCGACCTGCTCGCGCACGGTCTCCAGGCCCGCCTCGTGCATCAGGATCTTGATGCGCGCCTTGTACTTGTTGTCGCGCCGGCCATAGAGGTTGTAGACGCGCAGGATCGCCTCGCAATAGGCGAGCAGGTCCTCCTCGGGCAGAAAATCGCGCAGGTGCCAGGCCGTGAACGGCGTGCGGCCGAGGCCGCCGCCGATGAACACCTCGAAGCCGATCCGACCGGCTTCGTCGCGGACGATCTGCAGGCCGATATCGTGCACCCGGATCGCCGCCCGGTCATGCGCGGCGCCCGAGATGGCGACCTTGAACTTGCGCGGCAGGAACGAGAATTCCGGATGCAGGCTCGACCACTGGCGCAGGATCTCGGCATAGGGGCGCGGGTCGGCGATCTCGTCGGCGGCGGCGCCGGCGAACTGGTCCGCAGTCACGTTGCGGATGCAGTTGCCTGAGGTCTGGATCGCGTGCATCTCGACCGCGGCGAGCTCGGTCAGGATATCCGGGATGTCCTTCAGCGCCGGCCAGTTGAACTGCAGGTTCTGGCGCGTGGTGAAATGGCCGAAGCCGCGATCGTATTTGCGGCCGATCGCCGCCAGCGTGCGCAGCTGGTGCGAATTGAGCGTGCCGTACGGGATCGCGATGCGCAGCATGTAGGCGTGCAGCTGCAGATAGACGCCGTTCATCAGGCGCAGCGGACGGAACTGCTCCTCGGTCAGCTCGCCGGCCATGCGGCGCTGGACCTGGTCGCGGAACTGGTCGACGCGGGCCTGGACGAACTGCTGGTCGAATTCATCGTAACGGTACATGGCGGCGATCCTGTCGTCAGGCGATCTGGGGCCGGATGTCGGCATTGCGGGCGGCGGCGGGACGTTCGCCCGCATAGGCGCCGGCAATCGTCGGCCCCTCGGCGCGGATGCGCTCGCGCAGCGATTTCGGCACGATCCGGCCGCCGGTCACCTCGACCTCGACCGCATAGGGCTCGACGACGTTCAGTTCGCTGACGGCGGGGTTGGACTTGGCCAGCGCGGCCTCGACGGACGCCTTGTCGTCGGCGACGGCGGCGCGGTTCACGTCCTCGTCCCAGACCGAATCCGCGGTCAGCCAGACGACGCGGCCGTCGGTGAGGCGGTTGGCGGTGATGACCTGACTGGGCACGGGCGGGGACCTTTCGAGCGGTGCGGATCGCGCTGGATCCTGGTCCCGTTGATATACGCGCCGCAGCAAATCCCGGCGCCGTCAGGAATTCCTTTTTCTTTTCCAAGTCTAGAAAATCATTTCGGTCGATCGCCCGGATGCGCCAAGCCATTCGGGCGCCGTCGGCCGCGGACAAACGCAAACCGGCGCGAGATCAGGTCGATCGTCGCGCCGGGCGGGCCTTTCGTGGAATGAATTTGCGCCGTCCGCCCGCAGCGGGGCCGGCCCGATCGCGCCCGCAGGATCGAAATGCTACCGCGGGCGCGAAACGGGAAAGGCCTATTTCAGCGCCTGCAGGACGGAGACATAGTTGGCGACGGCGGCGCCGCCCATGTTGAAGATGCCGGCGAGTTCGGCTCCGGGGATCTGCATGCCGCCGGCCTGGCCGGTCAGCTGCATCGACGTCATGACATGCATCGAGACGCCGGTGGCGCCGATCGGATGGCCCTTCGACTTCAGGCCGCCCGACGGGTTGACCGGCAGCTTGCCCTCCTTGGTGGTCCAGCCTTCGAGGATGGCGCGCGCGCCTTGGCCTTCGGGCACGAGGCCCATCGCCTCGTACTCGATCAGCTCGGCGACCGTGAAGCAGTCATGCGTCTCGACGAAATCGAGATCCGACAGCGAGACGCCGGCGGCGGCCAGCGCCTTGCCCCAGGCGACCGAGCAGCCCTCGAATTTCAGGATGTCGCGCTTCGACATCGGCAGGAAGTCCTGCGCATGGGCGAGGCCGCGGAAGGCGACCGCCTTCTTCATGCCGAGCGCGGTGGTCATGTCGGTCAGAACCAGCGCGGCGGCGCCGTCGGAGACGAGCGAGCAGTCGGTCCGCTTCAGCGGCCCGGCGACGAAGGGATTCTTATCGCTCTCGGCGCGGCAGAAGTCGAAGCCCAGATCCTTGCGCATCTGCGCATAGGGGTTGGCGACACCGTTCTGGTGGTTCTTGGCCGCGATCGCGGCGAGCGCATCGGACTGGTCGCCCCAGCGCTGGAAATAACCCTCGGCGATCTGGCCGAACACGCCGGCAAAGCCGCCCTGCGTGGCGCCGTCCTCGGGCAGGTAGGAGGCCTTGAGCAGGATGTTGCCGATCTCCGGTCCGGGCAGCCGGGTCATCTGCTCGACGCCGACGACGAGCACGAAGCGCGCCGCGCCGGCCCGGATCGCCTTGACGCCCTGGTGGACGGCGGCGGAGCCGGTCGCGCAGGCATTCTCGACCCGGGTCGCCGGCTTGAAGCGGAAGGCGTCGTCGGCCTGCAGCACGAGCGAGGCGGTGAAGTCCTGCGCCGAGAAGCCGGCGTTGAAATGGCCGAGCACGATCTCGTCGATGTCGCCGGGCTCCAGGCCCGCATCGGCGATCGCCTGGGTGGCGACGCGGCCGATCAGGCCCTCGACGGTCTCGGCATCCTGCTTCCCGAACGGCGTATGGGCCCAGCCCACGATGGCGGCGGTCATGGTCGTCTCCTCAGCGATTTTCTTCGTCGCGATGCAGCATAGCGGTCGCCAATGCGACACGGAACAGGCCCGAACGGCGGACCGGCTCTGCGCCGGCGGGGGAGCCCTCGACCGGCCGCAGGCCCATGCCGGTCAGAAGGCCAACCGGAGGGTGCCGCCGTCGACCGGGATGGTGACGCCGTTGACGTAGGATGCCGGGCCCGAGGCCAGGAAGGCGATCACGGCGGCGGCCTCGTCGGGTTCGCCGAAGCGGCCGGCCGGGATGTTCTGCGCGATGAAGGCCGCGCGCGCCTCTTCGGTCGGGTGCAGCCGGTCCATGATCTGCGGGCTCTTGATCCGGCCGGGGGCGACGCAGTTGACCGTCACGCCCTGGGCGGCGAAGCGCGCGGCCATCGACTTCGACCAGCTCTCCAGCGCCGCCTTGGCGGGCGAGGCGGCATTGACCGCCTTGATGATCAGCGCACCGGAGACGTTGACGACGCGGCCCCAGTTGCGGGCGGCCATCAGGGGCGCGAGGCGATGGGTCAGGCGGCGGGCGGCGTCGAAGTTGAGCGCGAAGGCCTCCTCCCAGGCCGCCTCGTCGTCGAGAGCGGCGAGCGGACGCGAGCCGCCGGCATTGTTGACCAGGATGTCGACCTTGCCGAAGGTGCCGATGGCCTTGTCGGCGAGAAGGCCGGCGGTTTCGGCCTGCGCGAGATCGCCGGTGAGGATCAGCGGCCGCCGGGCGCCGTCCCGGCCGAGCGTCTCGGACAGGTCCTCGAGCGCGGCGACGTTGCGTCCGGCAACCGCCAGCCGGGCACCCGCCCGGCCGAGCATCAGGGCCGTCGCCCGGCCGATGCCGGTGGTCGCGCCGGTGACCAGGGCGACCCGGCCGTCGATCTGCAAGTCCATGGTTTCGGTCTCCTCAGCGCCGCCGCGGCAGCGGTTCAGTCCCGCGCCGGCCGCGCGTCGCGTGCGAACAGATAGACGGCGAGCGCCGCCGTCAGGGCGACCGCGAAGCCGCCGAACAGGATGGCGAAGGTCGCGGCAGGCGCGGCGCCGGCGGCCGCGAAATGTCCGACCAGCGCCCCCGATACCGGCTGCAGCAGGCCCGCGCCGCCGATCATGCAGGCATTCATCAGGCTGAGGCCGCGGCCGAGCACATGTTCGGGCAGGAAGGCGCGGGCATGGGCCATGACCACCCCGTAGGTCATGCCGAAGCCGCCGATGACCGCAAAGGCGATCGTGGCGCCGACGACGCCGACCTGCGGGTTGAGCGCCAGCAGCGCGAGCGCCGCGACGGTCACCGCCGAGCCGGCCGCCACCACCCATTTGCGCGTGCCGAACAGGCGGTCGAGCGGCCCGTAGACGAAGCTGCCGAGGATCATGGCGAAGCCCATGACCATCACGGCATTGCCGCGATCGAGCGGGCCGAGACCATGCACCTCCGCGAAATAGGGGCCGATCCAGAGGCCGCGCACCGCCGCCAGGATCGGATAGGAGGTCAGCGCGAGCGGGATCATCGGCCAGAGCTCGCGGATGCGCAGCACCTCGCCCATGGCGAAGGGGTTTCCGGTCGCCTTGGCGGCCCCGGCCGGGGGCGGGGGATCGCGCAGCAGAAGGGCGACCGCGGCGGCGCCAACGAAGGTCAGCACTGCGACCGACAGCATCGCATGGCGCCAGCCGATCGCCGCGACCGTGGCGGCGAAGGGCGTCGCCGCGAAGATGTTGCCGAGCGAGCCGACGCCGACGATGGCCGACGACAGGGTCGCGAAGCGCGCCGCGCCGGCCGTCCGGCCGATCACGAACAGCGCGCCCATGAACACCGGCGCGCAGCCGATGCCGATCAGCGCCATGCCGACGACCGGATGCCAGGGCCGGGCGGCGAAGCCGAACAGGGCGCTGCCGGCGACGGCGGCCAGCATCAAGACCGACACGGTCACGCGCGGGCCGATCCGATCGAAGGCCATGCCGATCGGCACCTGCGCCAGCGCGAAGGCGGCGAAGAAGGCGCCGGAGACGAGGCCGAGATCGGCCGGATCGAGGCCGATGTCGCGCGCCAGTTCGGGCGCGATCACGGCCAGGAAGGCACGAAAGAACTGGCTGAGCAGATAGGCGGCGACCAGAACCGCGTAGGTGACGACCAAGGCGAACTCCCGGGGCGCGCGGGTCGCCGCGCCAGGTCCGGACGGACCCTTCGCGGCGGCGCTGCCCTGTCATGGCTGGCTTCAAGCGGGGTCCGGCCCGCACGGCCCGTCCGGATCATCGCGACCGCGGCAGGGTTGCCCAAGATACGGGCAAATGGCCGCCTGACCAGTCGCCGCCGCGCCGGGCCGCCCCGCCTGCCCGGCAGGGCTCCGGGCCGGATCGGTCGGGTTCGGGGTCCGACGGGCGGGGCTCGGCGCGGGATCGGGCGTCGTTTGCGGCATTTTCGATACGCTGCCGCGTCGCCGCGCCGGTCGCGACGCTTGCGGTTTTGCCCGCGGACCCGCTTGCGATAGGAAGGGGGTTCGAACTGGCCGGAGTCCCCCCATGTCCCAGCGCTTCCGAATCCTCGGCCGATCCACGGTCTATAGCGGCTTCACCACGCTCGAGGTGGCCGATCTGGAAGTGACGTTCCAGTCGGGCGAGGTGCGCCGGATTCGCCGGGAAATCGAGACCCATGGCTCCGGAGCGGCGATCCTGCCCTTCGACCCGGTCCGCCGCGTCGCCGTGATGGTGCGCCAGCTGCGCGTGCCGATCGCCGTGGCGGGCGAGGACGACGCCTATCCGCTGGAGGCGATCGCCGGCCTGCTCGATGTCGAGGGGGAGGGACCGGAAGCGACCGCCCGGCGCGAGGCCGAGGAGGAAGCGGGCCTGTCGGTGTTCGACATGATCCCGGTCGCGGCGACCTACTCGACCCCGGGCATCTCGACCGAGAAGCTGCATCTGTTCCTGGCCGAGATCGATATCCACCAAGCCCGCACCAGCGCCGGCGGCGGCGCGGCGGAGGAACACGAGGACATCGAGGTCGTCGTCATCCCGCTGGGCGAACTCGCCGGCCTCGCCGACCGGGGCGAGCTTCAGGATCTGAAGACCTTCGCGCTGGTCCAGTCGCTGCGCATCGCCCGCCCGGCCCTGTTCGCCGACATCGAGTGACTGTCATTGCGCCTGAAACGGAACGGCCTGCCCGATGGGGGCAGGCCGAAGTCGTGCGCGTCGTCTGACCACACACACCGGGATCCGGGTCCGACCGTCAGCGGACGTAGCGGATGCTCGGATGGTAGGGGTTGGCGTGCCAGTGGCACCGGATCTCGCGGTGAAACGGCCCTTCGCCCGGATAGGCGTGGAAATGGCAGTTGTCGCCGTTGTTCGGCTGCGCCGGCCGGGCATAGACCCGCGGCGGCGGCCGGTAGGGCGGGATCGCCCCGGGCGGCGCATAACCGGGCGGGCCATAATAATAGGGGCTGCCGAACCCGTAAGGATAGTAGGACCGCCGGTAACGGTAGGTGGTGACGGTATCCTCGTCGTCGTCGTCATAGACCGGCGATCCGGGCGCGGGCCGGCGTTCGGCCGTGCGCGGTGCCGAGCCGTAGGGCGAGCCGCCATAGGGGGCGGCGCCGGCGCGCGGATCGATCGGGTAGCCGTCCGGGCCGACGCGGCGGGTGCCGGCATCGCCCGGCAGGCCGTCGGCGCGCCCGGCAGCCGTGGTTCGGCGATCGTGGGCGGTCGGATCGCGGCGGCTGGCTTCGGTCGTCTTGCGGGTCGCCGGCTTGCCGGCCGTCTTGCGCTCGACCGGCTTGGCATCCTCCGGCCGTCGGATCGGCTCGGGCGTCGTGGTGGTCGCCGCCGTGTCGGCCTCCGGTCGCGCCGGCCCGGCCGGGACGATCTGGTTGGCCTTGGCATCATCGGTCCGGGCGGGGCCGGGCACGCGTTCGGGGGCCGGGCGGGCCGTCGCGGGACCCGCGGTGTCGGGACGGGGCGGGGTGCCGGCCGTCTCGGTCTCCGGTTTCGGCTTCGGTTCGCCGGCCGGAACGGCCGCCTTGCCGGAAGTCGGGCTCTGGTCGCCGCCCTTGGACAGGTCGATCACGCGCACGCCGGATGCATCGCCGGAGGGTGTCGCGGTCCCCGCCGCCCCCCCAGACGCCGCGCCTGCCGGCGGCGTCCCGACCTGCTGGCCGCCGCTGGTCTCCTGGCGTTTCGGGTCCGGACGCGGGCCTTCGCCGCGCGGCGTGCCCTTGCCGGAAATATAGGGCAGGCTGCCGCCGGACGTGCTCGGCCCGGACGCCTCCTGCGCCATGGCGGTCGCCGCGGCGAGGGAGCCGGCGAGAAGAGTGGAGGCAAGCAGCAGGCTTTGTGCGCGACGCATGACGGATCCCGGACGCTGGTTTAGGCGCCTCCGTGCCGAGGCGCCAACCAGGAAGGTGGAAGCGGATGTGGGCGACACGGTGACTGCGCGATGACGCGCTCCGGACCCCAACGCGGCACTGTCCGGGCGGTTCCGCCCCGGACGGCCCGGTCACCATCGCCGATGCGCCGTCAATTTTCCGTTGCCGCAAGGGGTGCCTGCTCCCGTCGGCCGCAGGCCGCGGCGACGGTGCCCCTCCCGGTGGCCGGTGGACATGCTAGAGGAGGGGCGGCCGGGGCCGGGCGGCCGGCACCGCGACGCAGGCGCTCCGCGAGGGCGCGGATCAAGGGGGAAGGAACCATGCGGCTCAAGGACAAGATCGCGATCGTGACCGGCGCGGCCTCCGGCTTCGGCCGCGGCATCGCCGAGCGCTTCGCTGCGGAGGGCGCCCGGGTGGTGGTCGCCGACATCAACGAGGATGGCGCGAAGGCGGTCGCGGCGGCGATCGGCGGCGGCGCCGTAGCGGTCGCCTGCGACGTGGCCCGCCGCGCCGACGTGGAGGCCATGGTGGCCGCCGCCGAGCGGCTCGGTGGCCTCGACATCGTCGTCAACAATGCCGGCGCGACCCATCGCAACGGCCCGATGCTCGACGTGACCGAGGAGATGTTCGACCGCATCTTCGCCGTCAACGTGAAGTCGGTCTTCCTGGCCGCGCGGGCTTCGATCCCGGTCATGCAGACGCGCGGCGGCGGCGTGATCATCAACACCGCCTCGACCGCCGGCCTGCGGCCGCGGCCCGGCCTGACCTGGTACAATGCCTCCAAGGGCGCCGTGATCACCGCGACCAAGTCGATGGCGGTCGAACTGGCGCCGATGAAGATCCGCGTCAACTGCCTCTGCCCGGTCGCCGGCGAGACCGCCATGCTGGCCGACTTCATGGGCACCGACACGCCCGAGATGCGCGCGAAATTCGTCGCCTCGATCCCGCTCGGCCGCCTGTCGACCCCGCGCGACATCGCCAATGCGGCCCTGTTCCTGGCCAGCGACGAGGCCGATTTCCTGACCGGCGTCGCGCTCGAGGTCGATGGCGGCCGCTGCATCTGAGCGCCGGCCGGGACGCCCCCATCCCTTCGGCCGAAAGCGGCGCGGAGCCGAGGCCCCGCGCCGCCGGTTCGCGGTTTCAGGTCGTCCCGATCACCAGCGGTCGACGATCCGGACCACCCGCCGGGTGTGCGGTTCGACCAGCAGGCGACGGCCGTGCGGATCGGCGACCCAGCTGTAGCCGGCGAAGCCGTAGCGCGGCGGCACCGGGGTCAGCATGATGCTGTGCGGCAGCACGGTGCCGATCACGACCGGCCGGTCGATGACCATCGGCGGCGGCTCGTAGCCGACGGGCGCGGCGGTCCAGGTCGGACGGCGGCGCTGCAGGCCGTCGTCCTCGTCGTCGCGCCAGTCCGCTCGCTCGCGCCAGTCCGCCCGCTCGCGCCAGCCGTCCGGACGGGCCGGCACGATGGTGCGTTCGGTCACGGTGCGTTCGTGGACCACGACCCCGCCGCGGCCGGGATCGTAGAGGCGCGGCGGCGGCGGGGGCCGCCGCACCACGACCTGGGTCTCGAAGTCCGGTCCGATGCCGCGCGGCGGCACGGGGGGACGCCAGGTCTGCTCGGCATAGTCGCCGCCGTCGGGTTCGCCGTAGTAGGTATCGGCCGCAGAGGCGGCGCTGGTCAGCGCAAGCCCGGCGGTCAAGGCCAGTACACTCCTCAACATGACATACTCCCTCGATTGTTGAAGCCGGCGCGCTCGGTATCGAGACCCTGCGCGCCTTGCCCCCATCGGCGCCGCCCCGCGGCGGTTCCCCCGCCGCCGGATGGGCCGCCGCCAGCCCGCATCGAGGAGGTTCGGCGCGGATTCTGTCCCGTTCGCGGCCGAACCACGGCGCCGCCACGGAGAGCTCCGCGCATTCCGGCGACAGTTAATGCTTTGGGTGAGGAGAAGGCACACGACGGCGGCTTCGGTCGGCGCGCCGGGACACCGGCCTGCGGACGCCATGCCGCGTCTCGCCGCCCACCTCAGCGAGACGTTCGCCCGAACGCAAAAACCGGCCAGGTCGGCCGGTTGCGTCAGGCACGGGCGGGTCGGTGGCCGAGCGTCGCGGTTATTTGAAATCCTGCATCTGCATCTGCATGAGCTCGGTGCCGCCCGATGCCGCCTGAGCCTTCACGACGCCGACCTCGAACTGGCGTACCGGCACCATGACGGACCGTCCGGCCACCGTCGTCTCCAACTGGGCCGGTATGGCGTCTCTGTCCACGTTGCGCGCAACATAGACCGCCAACACCTGTCCGGCGCCGCCGGTTGCGTCTTGGATGCCGACGCCGCGGACACCCGACACTGCCATCAACCGGGCCTCGTGCTGCCGGAGCGCAGCTTTCGCTTCTCTGATTCCAGCCATGGCTTGCCTCTTGCCGCAGTGCGGCAACATTGTTGATCGTTCGGAATGGGGACGCAACAGCAAACCGTCAGCGCAGGATATCGATATCCAACGCCGACAACACATCGCTAATGCGGTTGGCGACAGTAATCGCCTTGGATCCGGCGAAAAGCAGGCCGACGGGTCGACCTGTCAGAGTTGTGATCAGCGATCCGCTATCGCCAGCATCCGAGCATTTGGTGCAGACGATCTGGTTCGTGAACAACGCCTTCTTGGTTCCGTGCGGCGTTTCGTAGTCCGTCTCCAGGATGGCATTCACGTCGAGAATTTCGGCGACGCTGTAGTCTGACGTTCGCCCAAACTTCTGCACCATGGTGCCGCGTCGCGGAGTACGGACGATGCTGCCGGCCGCGACCGGGCCGCCGCGGGCGGTGAGGGTCGTCACCACCGTCGGATCTATGACCTCGGCGATCGCTGCATCGACCAGATTGGGCATTGTGAAGTCGATCGGACAGAGTTCCGCCAGACTGGCAATTATGTCGTGTGGCCGTCGACCGCCGTCAAGCGGTCCCGGCTGGACGATCGGGTCGCCGGGCATGCCGAATCCAGAGCCGTTGATGGCCAGGACATGGGCGTTGCTGAGGATATAGGTGCGGGTCGGGTCTCCGCGCTTGCGGACATAGCAACCGAGCGTCCCGGCCGTCGATTCCCAATGCCCGATGCTGCAACCGGGAAGGGCGGGGCGGTACCGCCGGGTGTCGAGCTGGGCAACCACGCGGCCGATCTCGACCACGTCCGTCGGTATGGTTCCGAAATCCGGCAGTTCCAGTGTCGACGGCACTGGATGGGCCAGGGCACTGATCGGCTGCTTCTGCTCGACATAGATCCGGATGGCAAGGTCGTTGGTGCGCTGGGCGCCGGCAATCTTCTCACCGATGCCGAACCCGCGGACCCCGCCTGACTGTCGCCAGGTCTTGGTCATGGAATGAAGGCGATGCCGCTCTTTGGGAGCGATCTCCCGGCGACCAGGCGACGGTTCCGGCCATGCGGCATCGACAGCCTGGGCGTGGGTCTGCCTTTCGCTTTGCTGGAATGGTTCGACGATGATCTGTTCCAGAAGGCTGGCGAGCGCGCGTTCGTCGAACATGGAGGATCCTGCAAAGGAGTATGCAAGCAGGAATAATATATACGATATTGACAATCAATAATAGTAATTACAACCGGTCCCGCAGGGCGTACCAGGTCATGGCCAGGACCAGGGACGGGTGGCGCAGGTGGCGGCCGCCGGGGAAGCGGCGGGCGGGGAGGGCGGCCATCAGGTCGAAGCGGGCGGTGTCGCCGGCGATCGCCTCGGCGACCAGGCGGCCGGCGAAGGTGGCGAGGCTGACGCCCTGGCCGGAATAGCCCGCGGCGGTATAGAGGCCGGGCTTCAGGCGGCGGATGTAGGGCAGCCGCGACATGGTCACGGCGAGCGTCCCGCCCCAGGCGAAATCGATCGCCGCATCAGCCAGTTGGGGATAGACCCTCAACATATGCGAACGCACGAAGGTCTTCAGATCCCGGGGGAAGTCGCGCCGGTAGGTCTCGCCGCCGCCGAACACCATCCGTCCGGCCGCGTCGAGCCGCCAGTAATGCACCACGAAGCGGCTGTCGGAGACCGCCTCGCGCCCCGGGATCAGGCGATCGGCGCGCGCCCCGAGCGGTTCGGTCGCCAGCACATAGTTGTGGATCGGCATGACATGGGCGTCGGTCTCCGCCTCCAGCCCGGCGAGATAGCCGTTGCAGGCGACCAGCACGGCGTCCGCCGTCACGGTGCCGGTCGGCGTGACCACGCGGGTCCTGGCGCCCGGTTCGATCCGGAGTGCCGGCGTCGCCTCGTGCAGGGTGGCGCCGGCGGTCTCGGCGGCGCGGGCGAGGCCGAGGGCGAAGTCGAGCGGCTGCAGATGGCCGGCGGTGGCGTCGCGGGTGCCGCCGAAATAGACCCCGGTCCCGATCGCCGCCGCCAGGGCGGCCGCATCGAGCGGGGTGACGCCGTCGAGGCCGTAGTCGCGGCGGAGCTTGTCGGCCTGGCGCCACATCGGCTCGACATAGCGGCGCTTGTGGGCGGCATGGATCAGGCCGTCGCGCCAGTCGCAGGCGATCACATGGCGCGCGATCAGGTCCTTGACGGTCGCCTTGGCGGCCTCGCCGAGGTCGAACAGGGCGCGGGCGCGGTCGCGGCCGAACCAGGCTTCGAGCGTGTCGACATCCTGCCGCTGGCCGGAATGGAGCTGGCCGCCATTGCGCCCCGAGGCGCCCCAGCCGATCCGGTTGGCCTCCAGGAGGACGACCCGGCGGCCGGCCTCGGCGAGATGCAGCGCGGCCGAGAGCCCGGTATAGCCGCCGCCGATGATGCAGACATCGGCATCGCGGTCGCCGTCGAGCGCCGGCCTTTCGCGCCGGTCGCGCGCGGTGGCGGCATAGAGCGACGGGGCATGCGGCGCCGCGCGCACGGGTTGGGGGTGCGCGGGCTGGGGGTGCGCGGTCATCCGAGGCTCCCGGTCCGCGCCGGCGTCATCCGAACACGCCGCGCCGCTTCAGCTCCTCGTAGGTGAGATCGAGGGTCTGGCGGGCGAGGCGGACCAGTTCGTCGGCTTCTGCATGGGTCAGCGTCAGCGGCGGCGCGATGATCAGGCTGTCGCGCACTGCGCGCATGACGAGCCCGGTCTGGAAGGCGTAGTCGCGCGCGATCGAGCCGACCGCGCCGGTCGGGGTGAAGCGGTTCGAGATGTTCTTCGGATCGGGCACCAGCTCCAGCGCGCCGATCAGCCCGACCATGCGCGTCTCGCCGACGATCGGATGGTCGGCGAGCGTCTTCCAGCGGCCCTGCAGATAGGGGCCGATATCGTTGGCGACGCGCTCGACCAGACCCTCGCGCTGGATGATGTCGAGATTGGCGAGCGCCGCGGCCGCGCAGGTCGGGTGACCCGAATAGGTATAGCCGTGGTAGAATTCCTCGCCGAGATTGACCAACACGTCGGCGACCTTGTCGGAGACCATGACGCCGCCGAGCGGCAGGTAGCCGGAGGTGACGCCCTTGGCGATGGTCATCAGGTCCGGCTCGATGCCGAAATAGTCGGAGCCGAACCAGCGGCCGGTGCGGCCGAAGCCGCAGATGACCTCGTCGGCGGCGAGCAGGATGTCGTATTTCCGGCAGATGCGCTGGATTTCCGGCCAGTAGGTCGCCGGCGGGATGATCACGCCGCCGGCGCCCTGGATCGGCTCGCCGATGAAGGCGGCGACATTCTCGGGGCCGAGCGTCCGGATCATCCGTTCGAGATCGGCCGCCGCCTGCAGCCCGAAGGCGTCGTGCGCCATGCCGTGGCCCTCGCCGAACCAATAGGGCTGGCGGATATGGACGATGCCGGGGATCGGCAGGCCGCCCTGGGCATGCATCGGCTTCATGCCGCCGAGCGAGGCCCCTGCCATGGTCGAGCCGTGATAGGCATTGTGCCGGGCGATCACGATCTGCCGGTTCGGCTGGCCTTTCAGGGCCCAATAGTGGCGCACCATGCGCAGCACGGTGTCGTTGGCCTCGGAGCCCGACGAGGTGAAGAAGACCTTGTTGATATGGGCCGGCGCGATCGCGGCGAGGCGCTCGGCGAGGCGGACCGCCGGCGCGTTGGTGGTCTTGAAGAAGGAATTGTAGAAGGCGAGCTCGCCCATCTGGGCATGGACCGCGTCGGCGATCTCCGGGCGGCCGTGGCCGACATTGGTGCACCACAGCCCGGACATGCCGTCGAGCAGCTTGTTGCCTTCGGAATCCCACAGCCACACGCCGTCACCCTTGACGATGACGCGCGCGCCTTCCTCGGCCAGCGCCTTGTGGTCGGTGAACGGATGCAGATAGTGGCGGGCGTCGGCGGCGCGCAGGTCCGCGGTCGGATAGAGGTTCGACTGGAGCATGGCATCCTCGGGCCGGTGTCGGCGGAAGGGCGGCGGGGCGGATCGTGGCAGGCGGGGAGAGGGCGCGCCGGTGGCGGTCGGACGCTGGAAGGCCCGGCCGGTACGGCGGCGACCGTCCGGCCTCACACGTTCAGGAGCAGGTATTCGCGCTCCCAGGGGCTGATCACGCGCATGAAGGTCTCGAACTCGGCCTGCTTGATCGCCCGGTAGGTGGCGACGAAGGCCTTGCCGAAGATGTCGGTCAGCTCCTCGCATTCCTCGAACAGCGCGACCGCCTCTAGCAGGCCGCGCGGCAGGCCGAAATCGAGCGCATAGGCCGAGCCCTCGATCGGTTCCTCCGGCGACATCCCGTCGATCAGGCCGAGATAGCCGCAGGCGAGCGAGGCCGCGATCGCCAGATAGGGATTGGCGTCCGACGACGGCACCCGGTTCTCGACCCGGCGGGCGACCGGGGAGGAGTTCGGCACGCGCAGCCCGACGGTGCGGTTGTCGTAGCCCCAGTGGACGTTGACCGGCGCGGACGACTTGCGCATCAGCCGCCGGTAGGAATTCACGTAGGGGGCCAGCATGCACATGACATGCGGCAGGTAGCGCTGCTGGCCGGCGATGAAGGAGAAGAACTCGCGCGTCGGCTGGCCGTCCGGATTGGAGAAGATGTTGCTGCCATCCTCGATGTCGACCACCGACTGGTGGATGTGCATGGCCGAGCCGGGCTCGTTGGCGATCGGCTTGGCCATGAAGGTGGCATACATGTTGTGGCGCAGCGCCGCCTCGCGGATCGTGCGCTTGAACAGGAAGACCTGGTCGGCGAGCGCGATCGGGTCGCCGTGCAGGAGGTTGATCTCCATCTGGGCGGCCCCCTCCTCGTGGATGAGGGTGTCGATCTCCAGGCCCTGCGCTTCCGAATAGTCGTAGATGTCGTCGAACAGGTCGTCGAATTCGTTGACGGCAGCGATCGAATAGGATTGCCGGCCGGTCTCCGAGCGGCCCGAACGGCCGGTCGGCGGCTTCAGCGGATAGTCCGGATCCTGGTTGCGCTCGACCAGATAGAACTCGATCTCGGGCGCCACGATCGGCTTCCAGCCCTTGTGCTCGTAGAGCTCGACGACCCGGCGCAACAGCTGGCGCGGCGCGATCTCGACCGGGCGGCCGTCGCGATGGAAGGCGTCGTGGATCACCTGCGCGGTCGGGTCGGAGGCCCAGGGCACCACGCAGAGCGTCGAATAGTCCGGCGTCAGGATGATGTCGCTGTCGGCCGGATCGACCGTGAAGCTCTCGTCGTCGTCCGGATAGTCGCCCGTGATGGTCTGCAGGAAGATCGAGCCCGGGATGGCCATGGTCGGCCCGTCGACGAACTTCTGCACCGGCATCATCTTGCCGCGCGCCACGCCGGACATGTCCGGCACGACGCATTCGATGTCGTCGAGGCCGCGCGCCTCGAGCCAGGCGGCGGCCTCCGAGGCGGAGCCGACGCCGCGCACCGTCTCGTGCGCCTTGACCGATTTCTTCTTCTTCGCCATGGGTCCGTCCGAAAATGTGATCACATTTTTGCAGGCACCGTCCCGTCCGTCAACCACGACGGCGATCGGACCCGAACCGTCCTCAATCGACCAGGCTCGCGGCGCCGATCTCGTTCATGCCGTCGAGAATGTCGGCGCGGATCGCCGCCCTCAGTCCGGCCTCGTCGCGCGCCGCGATCGCCTCGATGGCGCGTTCGTGCTGGTCGATCAGGATGGCGGTGCCGAAGCGACCATAGACGAGCCGCATGAAGGGACCGAAACGCAGCCAGACGCTTTCGATCAGCGGCACCAGCACCTCGGAGCGGGCGGCGCCGTAGATCTCGAAATGGAAGCGGTGGTTGGAGGCCATGTAGTCCTCCACGTCGCCGGTCTCCAGCGCGCGCTCGATGTCGTCGTCGGCCGCGCGGATGCGCGCCAGCCGGGCGGCGTCGATATGCGGCAAGGCGCGCGCGGCGGCCTCGGGCTCAAGCAGGGAGCGGGCCGCGACCACCTCGTCGAAGCGGGCCCGCGTCATGTCGGGCACCGAGACGCGGCGGTTGGGATGGATGACCAGGCCGCCCTCGGCCGAAATGCGCCGGATCGCCTCGCGCACCGGCATCGGCGAGACCCCGAGCGTCGCCGCCAGGCCGCGCAAGGTCACGGCGCGGCCCGGCACGATCTGGCCGGTCACGATCGCGGTCTTCAGGGTATCGTAGACCTGATCGTGGATCGGCGCGGCGGCCGGCGCCTCGGTGGCGCTGCCGGGCGCTCCGGCGGTCCGCGCCGTGCGGCGGCGGCCGGGACGCTCGATCTCAAGGGGGGCGGCAAGTCGGCTTCGCGACGGCATCTTCGACCGGGATCGCGCGTTGACAGGGTCGGTCCACTGTGATCACATTTTCGCCCGGATGCAACGCCGCCGCTGCCGCCCGATCGGAGTGCCTTCGGGCCGATCCTTTCCGTCGGGCCTGCAGCGGGACGGGCCGTGGGGTGACGGGGGAGTAATGGGGCGTATCGAGATCGGGCCGGCGGCGGGCGATGCCCTCGACGCCATCGAAACCGGCGAGGTCGAGCGCTTCCTCGAAGCCCATCCGGAGACGGAGGCGGTCGAGTTCCTGGTCACGGAATCGAACGGGGTGCTGCGCGGCAAGTGGGCGCCGGCGGCGACCATCGCCAAGGCCTTCGCGGACGGCATCAATTTCCCCTTCTCCATGTACGGCCTCGACGTCTGGGGCCGCGAGGTCATGGAGACCGGGCTGCATGTCACCACCGGCGACCGGGACGGCTACTGCCGGGCGGTTCCGGGCAGCCTGCGGCCGGTGCCCTGGGCGGCGCGGCCGACCGCGCAGGTGCTCCTGACCATGCATGCGGATACCGGCGAGGCGTTTCTCGGCGATCCGCGCCATGCGCTGGTGCGCGTCGTCGAGCGCATGAAGGCGGCCGGCTATACGCCCTGCTGCGCCGTCGAGCTGGAATTCTACCTGCTCGACCCGAAGGCGCCGCCGATGGCCGACGGCATGCCGGCGCCGGTCTACCGGGCGACCGCGGGCCCGACGCCGCAGAACATGTATGCCATGTCGGACCTGTCCGACTTCTCGTCCTTCTTTTCGGACATCTGGGCCTACGGCAAGGCGCAGGGTCTGCCGATCGACACCATGGTGTCGGAGGCCGCCCCCGGCCAGTTCGAGGTCAACCTGAAGCACCGGGCCGATGCGGTCGCGGCGGCCGACGATGCGGTGATGCTGAAGCGGCTGGTCTGCGAGGTCGCGCGCCGGCACGGCCTCAAGGCGACCTTCATGCCCAAGCCGTTCATGGATGTCGCCGGCAGCGGCCTGCATCTGCATGTCAGCCTGCTCGACCGCTTCGGCCACAATGTCTTCGCCGATCCGATGATCGGCGAGCGGCGGCTCGGCCAGGCGATCGCCGGCCTGCTCGAAACCATGCAGGCGTCGACGCTGCTGTTCGTCTCGTCCTGGAACGGCTTCCGCCGCCTGCAGCCCGGCTCCTACGCGCCGACGACGGCCTCCTGGGGCCACAACAACCGCTCGGTCGGCGTCCGCGTGCCGGCGAGTTCCGATGCCGCGCGGCGGCTGGAACACCGCATCGCCGGGGCGGATGCCAATCCGTATCTGGTCACGGCCGCGGTCCTGGCCGGCATGCTGGAAGGCCTGGAGCGCGAGCTGACGCCGCCGCCGCCGGTCGTCCGCAACGCCTATGAGGAGCCGGTGCCGGCCCTGCCGGCCAGCATGGCCGAGGCCATCACGCTGTTCGAACGCTCCGATTTCGTGCGCCGGATGCTCGGCGTCGAGTATCGCAGCCTGATCGCCCATCTGAAGCGCGCCGAGGCCGAGGCCTTCGCGCGCGAGATCACCCCGCTCGAACGTCTGACCTATCTCTGATCGTGCCGCAGCGGCACTCTTGTACCGCTGTTCGGACGCGATAGGCTGGCCGTCGGAAGTCCCGGAATGATGGTCAAATCGCGAGGTTGGAACATGAAATACCATCCTAGGCTGCTCGGCCTGGTCGGCTTTACCATCGCCGCCGTGCTGTCCGGCGGCGCCGAGGCGCAGACCAAGCAGGTCAACATCTACAATTGGTCCGACTATATCGACCCGAGCATCCTGGAGGACTTCACCAAGGAGACCGGGATCAAGGTCAAGTACGACGTCTTCGACTCCAACGACATCCTGGAGACCAAGCTGCTCGCCGGCAAGACCGGCTACGACGTGGTGGTGCCTTCGGCGCACTTCCTCGGCCGGCAGATCCAGGCCGGCGTGTTCCAGAAGCTCGACAAGTCGAAGCTGCCCAACCTGACCAACATGTGGCCGGCCGTCACCGAGCGCCTCGCCAAGTATGATCCCGGCAACGACTATGCCGTGAACTACATGTGGGGCACCACCGGCATCGGCTACAACGTCAAGAAGATCAAGGAGCGGATGCCCGATGCACCGCTCGACAGCTGGTCCCTGGTGCTCGATCCGGCCAATGCCGCCAAGTTCAAGGACTGCGGCATCATGATGCTCGACGCCTCGGACGAGATCGTCCCGGCCGTGCTCAACTATCTCGGCCTCGATCCGAACACGCGCAACCCGGACGACTTCAAGAAGGCTGCCGAGCACTTCAAGAAGATCCGGCCCTTCGTGCGCAAGTTCCATTCTTCCGAATATATCAACGCGCTCGCCAACGGCGATGTCTGCCTGGTGGTCGGCTGGTCCGGCGACATCAAGCAGGCCGGCGACCGCGCCGAGGAGAAGAACGCGAAGACCAAGGACGAGAAGAAGAAGGTCGAGATCGGCTACTCCATCCCCAAGGGAGGCGCCGCCATGTGGTTCGACAACTTCTCGCTGCCGAAGGATGCCAAGAATATCGATGAGGCCCATGCCTTCATCAACTACATGATGAAGCCCGAGGTGATCGCCAAGGCGTCGAACTTCATCAAGTATCCGAACGGCAATCTGGCGTCGCAGAAGCTGATCGATCCGGCGGTGCTGAACGACAAGAACATCTATCCGGCGGACGACGTGATGGCGAAGCTCTACCAGATCCAGTCCTACGATCCGAAGACGCAGCGCGTCTTGACCGATACCTGGCGCGACATGAAGCGCAAGTGATCCCCGAAGGCCCGGCAGTCGACCTGCCGGGCCTTTTCGTTTCAGGCCCTTCCCTCCATTCGGGTGTCCCTCATGTCGACCAAGACGCTCGGTCCCGTCCGACGCAAGTTCCAGCCCTGGACCGACCCTGCGGCCAAGCCGCTGATCGAGTTCCGCAATGTGATCAAGCGGTTCGGTGACTTCACGGCCGTCAACGACGTGAGCCTGGGCATCTACGAGCGCGAGTTCTTCGCCCTGCTCGGGCCGTCCGGCTGCGGCAAGACCACCCTGATGCGCATGGTCGCCGGCTTCGACGATCCGACCACCGGCGACGTGCTGCTGGCCGGCCAGTCGGTCAAGGGCCTGCCGCCCTACAGCCGGCCGGTCAACATGATGTTCCAGAGCTACGCGCTCTTCCCGCACATGTCGGTCGAGAAGAACATCGCCTTCGGCCTGGAGATGGACCGGCTGCCGAAGGGCGAGATCGCCGCGCGCGTCGAGGAGATGCTGAAGCTGGTCAAGCTGGAATCCTTCGCCAAGCGCAAGCCGCACCAGCTCTCCGGCGGTCAGCGCCAGCGCGTCGCGCTCGCCCGCTCGCTCGCCAAGAAGCCGAAGGTGCTGCTGCTCGACGAACCGCTCGGCGCGCTTGATCGCAAGCTGCGCGAGGAGACCCAGTTCGAGCTGATGGACCTCCAGATGACGCTCGGCATGACCTTTCTGATCGTGACCCACGACCAGGAGGAGGCCATGACGGTCGCCGACCGCATCGCCGTGATGGACCACGGCAAGCTGATCCAGGTCGCGACCCCTTCGGAGATCTACGAGCAGCCGATCTCGCGCTATGTGGCCGACTTCATCGGCGACGTGAACATCATCGAGGGCCGCGTGGAAAGCGCCGCGCCGGTCGTCACGATCGTTTCCGAGGCCGCCGGCACCCGCGTCGAGGTCAATTCGGACACCGCGGTCAATGCCGGCGACACGGTCTACTTCGCGATCCGCCCGGAGAAGATCGCCATCTCGCCCGATGCGCCGGCCGAGACCGGCGTCAACGCCCTTTCCGGGACGGTCTTCGACATCGGCTATCTCGGCGACGTGTCGGTGTTCCATGTCCGCCTCGACGGCGGCCGGACCATCCGGGCGACCGTCGCCAACCGCCATCGCCTGATCGACCGGCCGATCTCCTGGGACGACCGGGTCTGGCTGACCTGGGGCCGGGATTCCGGCGTCGTGCTGACGCGCTGAGGGAGGCTCGCCCGATGTCCCGTTCCCGCCCGTCGCTCGGTCGCATCGCCGTGGTCGCCGTGCCCTATGTCTGGCTGGCGATCTTCTTCCTGGCGCCCTTCGCGATCGTCTTCAAGATCTCGCTGTCGCAGACCGCGATCGCCATGCCGCCCTATGTGCCGACCTTCGATCCGATCGCCGAGGGTCTCGCCGCCACCTGGCAGCGGCTGTCCGAATTCTCGCTCGCCAACTACCAGCGTCTGATCGGCGACCTGAAGGGGACGCCGCTGCTGCTGGTCGCGCTCTACGGCATCGCCGTCGCGGCGGTCGCCGCGGCGTTGGCCCGGGTGGTCGAGGCGCTGGTCGATGCGGTGCCGCGCAGCTTCGGGTCTCTCGTCGTGCTGGTCGCCGCGCTGCCGGCGATCGCGGTGGCGGCGGGACGGGTGCTGCCCTCCGTCGGCCTGATCGCCGGCGAGCCCGGCCTCGGCGCGCTGCTGGCGGCCGCCGGAATGGCCGAACCGCCGGCCTGGCTTGCGTCGGATTTCGGCATCTTCGGCCTCGCCGCGGCAGTCTCGCTGCCCTTCGCCTATCTCGGTGCCCGGCTGGAGGCGCGGGTGCTCGCCTTCGTGCTGCTCGCCGGCATCGCCCTATCGGAGCGCATCTCGGCGCTCGGGCTCCTCGACGACGCCGGCATCTATCTCGAAGCCTATCTGACCAGCCTGTGGATCGCCGGCAGCGCCACCTTGATGACGCTGCTGGTCGGCTATCCGATCGCCTACGGCATGGCGCGGGCGCCGAAATCGCTGCGGCCGACGCTGCTGATGCTGGTCATCCTGCCCTTCTGGACCTCGTTCCTGATCCGCGTCTATGCCTGGATCGGCATCCTCTCCAACGAGGGCCTGCTCAACTCGCTCCTGATGTGGACCGGCGTCATCGACGAGCCGCTGACCATCCTGTCGACCTCCAAGGCGGTCTATCTGGGCATCGTCTATTCCTATCTGCCCTTCATGGTGCTGCCGCTCTATTCGGCCCTGGAGAAGCTCGACGATTCGCTCCTCGAGGCGGCGCAGGATCTCGGCTGCACGCCGTTCCAGGCCTTCTGGCGGGTGACCTTCCCGCTGTCGCTGCCCGGCGTCGTCGCCGGATCGGCGCTGGTCTTCATCCCGGCGGTCGGCGAATTCGTCATCCCGGATCTGCTCGGCGGGTCCGACGTGCAGATGATCGGCAAGACCCTCTGGGAAGAGTTCTTCGCCAACCGCGACTGGCCGGTCGCCTCGGCGGTGGCGATCGCGCTCCTGATCATCCTGGTGGTGCCGATCGTCTTCTTCCAGAACGCGCAGGCGCGCTCGCAGGAGGCCGGCCGATGAAGAAATTCTCGCTCTTCAACGCGGCCTCGCTGACGCTCGGCTTCGCGTTCCTGTATCTGCCGATCCTGATCCTGGTGATCTACTCCTTCAACGAGGGGCGCAGCGTCGGCATCTGGGTCGGCTGGTCGACCAAGTGGTACGCGGCGGCCTTCGAGAACGAACAGCTGATGGAAGCCGCCTGGGTGACCATCCGCATCGCGCTGATCTCGGCGAGCGCGGCGACCGTGCTCGGCACGCTGGCCGCCATCGTGCTCGCCCGCTACGGCCGCTTCCCCGGCCGCATGCTGTTCTCCGGCATGGTCTTCGCGCCGCTGGTCATGCCGGAGATCATCCTCGGCCTGTCCTTCCTGCTGCTGTTCGTCGCCGTCGATTTCGACCGCGGCTTCTGGACGATCATGCTCGCGCACGTCACCTTCACGATGTGCTTCGTCGCCGTGGTGGTGCAGTCGCGGCTGGTCACCTTCGACCACAGCCTGGAGGAGGCGGCCATGGATCTCGGCTGCCGGCCGGTCGGGGTGTTCTTCCGGATCACCCTGCCGATCATCCTGCCGGCGGTGGTGTCGGGCTGGATGCTGGCCTTCACGCTGTCGCTCGACGACCTCGTCATCGCCAGCTTCAACACCGGGCCGGGCGCGACGACCCTGCCGATGAAGATCTATTCCGATGTCCGGCTCGGCGTGAAGCCGGAGATCAACGCCGTCTGCACCATCATGATCGGCGTGGTCACCGTGGCGGTGATCATCGCCTCGATCCTGACCCGGCGCAGCGAGGCGGAACGCGAACGGGCCGAACGGCTGGCGGCGGCAGGGTGAGGGCATGACAGGAATCGTCCGTATCGACACATCCCCGCTCGACCGGGTCGCCGACCCGATCGACCCCGCCAAGGTGCTGGCCGGCGCGCCGGTCACCGGCACGCGACCGGCGACCGAGGACGACGCGCGCGGCTTCTATACCGGCGTCTGGGAATCCGCGCCCGGCACGTGGTCGGTCGACTATGCCGAGGACGAGCTCTGCGTGATCCTGGTCGGCCGCCTGCGCCTGACCTCCGAGGCCGGTCACGCCGAGGAATTCTCCGCCGGCCAGAGCTTCGTCATCCCGCGCGGCTTCCGCGGCACCTGGGAGACGATCGAACCGGTGCGCAAGATCTACGCGATCCTGACCGCGTAGGTCTTCCGATCACGCCGGTCTCCCCACCCTGGCGACCCGAAGGCGAGGGCGAACCCGCCCGGCGAACGCAGCGCGATCGAGGCAGCGCCCGGATCAGCCCTTGGTCAGGACCGCGACCGCCTCGACATGGTGCGACCAGAGGAACTGGTCGACCGGCTGGACCGGTCCGAGCCGCCAGCCGGCATCGATCAGGTAGCGCGCATCGCGGGCGAGCGTGGCCGGATTGCACGAGACCGCGACGATGATCGGGACGGCGGATTTCGCCAGTTCCTTGGCCTGCGGGGCAGCGCCGTCGCGCGGCGGGTCGAAAACGACCGCATCGTATTTGGCCAGTTCCTTGGCCATCAGGGGGCGGCGATAGAGGTCGCGGGTCTCGATCGAGATCGGCTTCAGGCCCTGGGCGTGGCGCGCGGCGCGCGACAGGGCGTCGAGCGCGCGGGCTTCCGATTCGACGGCATGGACATGGGCGCCGCGGGCCAGCCGCAGCGTGAAGGTGCCCGAGCCCGCGAAGAGATCGGCGACCCGCTTGGCCTTGCCGACCGCCTCGACGACCCGGTTGGACAGCGCCTCCTCGGCGCTCGCCACCGCCTGCACGAAGGCGCCGGCCGGGATCGCCACCGCGACGCCGCCGAAGCGCATCTGCGGCGGGCGGGCCTCGACCAGCGTCTCCCCGTCGATCGAGAAGCGCGCGAAGCCGAGCGACAGCACGGCGGTGATCACGTCCTGGCGGCGGGCCGCCGGCAGGCGCGCCTCGGCGACCGCCACGTCGAGGCCGGTCTCGGTGTCGATCACCGTGAAGATCGCCCCCTTGGCCGGGACGGACAGCATGTCGGCGATCCGGATCAGCTTCGGCATGGCGTCGACGATGGCCTGCGTCACGACCAGACAGCCGGCCGCGGGCGCCACTTTATGCGACAGGCGCTCGCGGAAGCCGACGGCGAAGCGCCCGTCCGCACCGCGCTGGACGGCGATGACCGCGCGGCGGCGGCTGCGCGGTGCAACCGCCACGGTCGGCAGCACGGTCGCGTCGATGCCGCGATCGGCGAAGGCGGCGGCGACCGTCTGGCGCTTGAATTCGAGATAGGCGGGTTCGGCCCAGTGCTGCAGGCTGCAGCCGCCGCACAGACCGAAATGCGGGCAGGGCGGCGCCACCCGGTCCGGGCTCGGCGTGACGATCTCGATCACGCGCGCCCGCTCGCCGGCCTGCTCGATCCGGACGGCCTCGCCCGGCAGCGACATCGGCACGAAGATGCGTCCGGCCGTGCTGTCGGCGACGCCGTCGCCCTTGTGGCCGATCTCCGCGACCGTGACCGTTTCGATGCCGTCCTGTGCGTGCAAAACCCTGTCCTCGCTGATGGCCGGACCGCCATGGCGGCCGCCCGGGCCCGGCCGTCCCGGCCGGACCTCGCGGTCGACCGGCAGGCCGGACCTCCAAGTGGACCGGCGCGCAATTTTGTTCAAGACGCCGTCGCCCGAAGCGTTACCTTTCCGGCCATGGATGCGATCAGCCAGAGCCGGGCCCTCGGCGACCTCGACGGTGCGGAAAGCGCCCGCTTCTTCGTCGCGGGGCGGTTCGACGCGCTCGAATGCATGACCGCGACCTTCACGACCCACGCCTATGTGCCGCATCGGCACGAGACCTACGCCATCGGGGCGATCGAGGCCGGCTGCGAGACCTGGACCGCCCGCGGCATTCGCCACTATGCCGGACCCGGCGAATTCGCCTTCAACGATCCCGAAGTCGTCCATGACGGCGCCCCGCTCGCCGAGGGCTACAGCTACCGCATGATCTATCCGTCGACCGCGACCCTGCGCCGTCTCGCCGCCGATCTCGCCGGCGGGCGCGATCGCGGCACGCCGGGCTTCCCGCAGGCCGCCGTGCGCGATCCCGAAGGGGCGGCGCTCTATGCCGAGGCGCATCGCCGGCTGCAGGCCGGCACCGACCCCTTCGGCGCCGAGGAACTGATGACGCGCGCGCTCGCCCGCTGCCTGGCGCGCCATGCCGACATCCCCGTCGCCGCGCTCGGCCGCGAGCCCGGCCCGGTCGCCCGGGTGCGGGCGCGACTGGAGGCGGATCCGTCCGTCGAGCATAGCCTCGCCGATCTCGCGGCGATCGCCGGCCTGACGCCGCACCGGCTGATCCGTGCCTTCCGGCGCGAGACCGGCCTGACCCCGCATGCCTACCTGGTCGATCGCCGCGTCGCGGCGGCGCGCGACAGGCTGCGCGGGGGCGAGAGGCCGGCCGAGGTCGCCGCCGCCACCGGCTTCGCCGATCAGGCCCATCTGACCCGTGCCTTCAAGGCGCGGATGGGCGTCACCCCGGGGGCCTACCGCACCGCCTTTCAGGCCTGAGACCGCTTTTCAGGCCTGAGACCGGCCTTTCGAACGAGTCCCGCCATGACCGCCGACACCCTTGCCGAGGCCCGCGCGGGCCTCCGCGACATTCTTCCGCCGCTCCTCGCCGCGGTCCCGATCGGGCTTCTGTTCGGGGCGCTGGCGGTCGGCCGGGGCCTGCATCCGGCCGAGGTGGCGCTGATGTCGGCCCTGGTCTTTGCCGGCGGCGCGCAATTCGCCGTGCTCGATCTCTGGGCCGCCCCGGTCCCGATCGGCGCCGTCGCCTTCTCGACCGGGCTGATCAACGCCCGCCATCTCCTGATGGGGGCCTCGCTGGCGCCGAAGATCGCCGGCTTCCCGCGGCTCGTTCGGTTCGTCGGCGTCGGCGTGATGGCCGACGAGAACTGGGCGCTGGCCGAACGGCGGGCACGCGAACGGCCGCTGACACCGGCCTATTGGATCGGCATGGCGGTGCCCTTCTGGGTGAACTGGGTCCTGTTCACGACCCTGGGCGCCCTGGCGGGGTCGCTTCTCGGCGACCCGAAGCGGATCGGCGCCGATTTCGCCTTCACGGCCCTGTTCATCGGCCTCGTCGCCGGCTTCCGCGCCGCGCCGCGGGCCGGTGCGGTGATCGCCGCCAGCGCGGCGGCGGCGGCCCTGGCGCATCTCGCCGTCGGCAGTCCCTGGCATGTCGTCTCCGGCGCCACCGCCGGGATCGCCGCCGCCGTCCTGCTGGCGCCCGCAGCCGGCAATCCGGCGATAGCCGGCAACCCGGCGCAGGCCGGCGATCCGGTGCAAGCCGGCAATCCGGTGCAAGCCGGCAACCCGGCGATAGCCGGCAAGACGGAGGCGCGGCCGTGATGGTCGACGGACAGACGCTTGCCGCCATCCTGGCCATGGCGGCCGTCACCTATGCGACGCGCATCGGCGGTGTCCTGATCGCCGACCGCCTGGTGCTCGGGCCGCGCCTCAAGGCGGCCTTCGACGCCATCCCGCTCGCCGTCCTGACCGCCGTGATCGCCCCCATGGCCCTGGCGACCGGGCCGGCCGAAACCCTGGCGGCGGCGGTGACGGCCCTGGCGGCCCTGCGGCTGCCGCTGATCGGCACGGTCGCGGTCGGCGCGGCCGCGGTCGTGCTGTTCCGCGCGGTCCTGGGATGAAGCCGGGTGCAATCCGGATGAAATCAAAGGTTGTCGGGACGTGGCTACCCTGAGTATCGTTCCGCCGCCGTCGACCATTTCGGGTCGACGGGGGATGGCTCGCCATGGGCTTCTGTCGCGTCTCGGCCGCCGCCGTACTGGTCGCCCTTTTCGCCACCGGCACGACCCGCGCCGGCGACGGCAAGGCGACGCCGCTCGACTGTGCCGCCCTGGGCCCCGCCTTCGTCGCCCTGCCGTCGACCGAAAGCTGTCTCGCCGTGGTCGGCACCGCCCGGCTCGACGCGCAAGGCCATCGGGGCGGCCGCGTCCTGACCGCGCGCTCCGGTCCCGAAGAGCGGCTCTGGCGCATCGAGGGCACCGGTCCGCCGCCCGGACGCTTCGCGCTGACCGCGCGGGCCGGTCTCGACATCGATCTGCGCACGGCGAGCGAAATCGGCACCATCCGGACGGTGACCGCGCTGGCCATCGAGCGTTCCGCCGGCGGCGCGGGTGGCGACGCGCCGGCGGTCTATCTCGACGCGGCCTATATCGAACTCGGCATGGTCACGGTCGGGCGGCGGCAGTCCTTCTTCGACTATATCGGCACCAACGACCGCTGGTATGCGCTCAACCCGACCACGAACCGGCCCTGGCCGGACGCGAAGGTCGATCTCCTGGCCGTCACGCGCAAGATCGAGGGCGCGCTCGCCGTCACCGCCAGCCTGGAATGGGCCGCCTCCGGCTACCGGGGGCGCAACGGCATCGGCATCTTCGACGAACTGATCCTCGCCGACATGCCGAACGCGCTGCGCACCCGGGCGCGCGACGGCCTTGTCGGCACCGATCCCGACTGGCCGGATCTGGTCTTCTCCGCCGTCCTCACCGAGACCTGGGGCTCGGTGCAGGTCATGTCCGCCCTGCACCGTCTGGAGAACGACCGTCACCGCAGCTATCTCGGCTACTCACCCGCGGGCACGACGGTCGGCTGGGGCAGCGCGACCGGCGCGGGGGCGACCCTCCACCTGCCGATGCTCGGGGAGGGCGATCGCGCGAGCCTCCAGGTGGTGCGCGCGAGCGGTGCGACGGCCTATGCGGCGGCGAGCCTCGATGCCTTGGGCAATTTCGGCGCCGATGCGCTGTTCGGCTGGTCCGGGCGGTTGAACGACCTGCCGGACGGTGCCCTGAAGCCGACCAAGGCGCAGTCGATCGCCGCGGGCTACCGGCACTTCTTCTCGCCGCGCTGGGAACTGGCCGTGACCGGCGGCTATGTCGCGGTCAACGGCTATCGCGCACGCGACTTCGCGCTGACCGATCTCGGTGGCGACCTCCTGTGGCGGCCGGTGCCCGGCTTCATGCTCGGCGCGGCGCTCGAATGGCGGCGGCTCGACTTCACGCCGGCGACCCGCTCCGCCTTCAGCGGCAAGCCGGGGCCGGGCGAATACAATCCCTGGCGCCGGCGGCTGCGGGACGCGCATTCGGTCACCGCAACCGTCAGAGCGGAGCGGACCTTCTGACCGCTTCGGGCTTTTCGGCGGCCACCAGATATTCGCGATTGCCGTCGCCGCCCTCGATCGGGGAGGCGATGCGACCGATCAGGCGCCAGCCCTGCGCCTCCAGGAAGGTCTCGATGCCACAGGCGGCCGCCTCGGCCGCCTCCGCGTCGCGCACGATGCCGCCCTTGCCGATGCCGTCCCGGCCGACCTCGAATTGCGGCTTGATCAGCGCCACCACGACCGCACCCGGACGGGCGAGGGCGAGCGCCGGCGGCAGGGCGAGCGTCAGCGAGATGAAGCTCACGTCGGCGGTGACGAATTCCGGCGGCTCGGGCACGTCGACCAGCGTCAGGTCGCGGGCATTGAGGCCTTCCACGGCGCCGACCCGGGGATCGGCGGCAAGCGTCCGGTCGAGCTGGCCGTGCCCGACATCGATCGCGGTCACGGAGCGGGCGCCGCGTTCGAGCAGCACCTGGGTGAAGCCGCCGGTCGAGGCACCGATGTCGAGGCAGGCCCGGCCGGCGGGAGAGAGCCCGAAGGTGTCGAGCGCGGCGATCAGCTTCAGGGCGCCGCGCGAGACGTAGCGGGCGGCGGGATCGGCGGCGACGATCGGCGCATTGCCGGGCACCAGGGCTCCGGGTTTGGTCTCGACCGTCCCGGCGACCGCGACCACGCCGCGCTGGATGGCGTCACGCGCGCGCGCCCGGGTCGCGTAGAAGCCGCGCGCGACCAGGAGCTGATCGAGGCGGATGCGATCGGGGCCGCCCGGTCCGGTGCCGGCGATTTCGGAGCTCGTGTCCCGCACTCAGAAGCAACCCGCCAGCGCGCCCATGGCGGCATCGAAATAGACGCCCAGGCCCCAGCGCGTCCACAGCCAGAGGCTCGCGCCGAGGGCTGCCAGGAGCAGCGGCGTCGCGATCAGGGCAGCCTTGAGGTCGCTCGATGACATGGCCGGATGATAGCGCCGAAAGGACCCGGCGAAAAGCAGATCGGTCCGCATGGGCGATGCGGTCAACTACGCGCCAGCAGCTGACGCAGCTTGGAGAGCGCCTTGTCGGTCGGCTCCTGATAGTTGATCGCGCCGACGAAGCGCTGCTGCGCATTCATCAGATAGACGGTCGCGGTATGGTCCATCAGATAGGTCTGCCCGGAGGCGACCTTGCGGGCATAGACCCGGTAGGCCTTGACGATCTCGGCGACCTGCTCGGGCGTGCCGGTCAGCCCGCGGATGCGCGGATCGAAGGCCTCCAGATATTCCTTCAGCTTCTCGGACGTGTCGCGCTCGGGATCGACGCTGACGAAGACCACCTGCAGACTGTCGGCATCCGGACCGAGCGTCTTCAGCCACTGCGTCGCTTCCGTCAGGGTCGTCGGGCAGACATCGGGACAGAAGGTGTAGCCGAAGAACATTGCCGCCGGCTTGCCCTTCAGGTCGTCGCGCGTCACCACGCGGCCGTTCTGGTCCTTGAGCGTGAACGGGCCGCCGACCGTGTCGGTCGGGGCGATCAGGTCGCCCAGCTCGTTGACGCGCGGCTTGAGGCTCTGCCAGGCGAAGAGGCCGCCCAGCCCGAGGGCGGCGACCACGACGGCGCCCCAGAGCGCCAGCCGGATGGTTCTGATGGACATGACGATTCCCGATCCGATCCTGCGGGTCGCGACGGACGATACTAGGCCCGGCGCATGGCTTCCACGCCGGCCGTATCCCGGCCGAGTGCCTCGAAGACGCGCGTGACGATGCCGGGCGCGTCGAGCCCGGCGGCGGCATACATGCGCTCCGGGCTGTCATGGTCAAGGAAGCTGTCGGGCAGCATCATCGGACGCACCTTGAGCCCGCCGTCGAGCAGCCCCTCCTCGGCCAGCGCCTGCAGCACATGGCTGCCGAAGCCGCCGATCGAGCCCTCCTCGACGGTGACCAGCACGGCGTGCTCGCGGGCCAGCCGGCGCAACAGGTCGCGGTCGAGCGGCTTCATGAAGCGGGCGTCGGCCACGGTCGTCGACAGGCCGAAGCCGTCGAGCGTCTCGGCGGCCTCCAGGGCGGCCTTCAGCCGGGTCCCGAGCGACAGGATGGCGACCGTCGAGCCCTCGCGCAGGATGCGCCCGCGCCCGATCTCGAGCGGCACGCCCTCGGTCGGCATCTCGACGCCGACGCCCTCGCCGCGCGGGTAGCGGAAGGCCGACGGGGCATCGTCGATCGCGGCGGCGGTCGCCACCATGTGGACCAGTTCCGCCTCGTCGGCCGCGGCCATGATCACGAAATGCGGCAGGCAGCCCAGGAAGGCGAGGTCGTAGGCGCCCGCATGGGTCGGCCCGTCGGCCCCGACCAGACCCGCGCGATCGATGGGGAAGCGCACCGGCAGACGCTGGATCGCCACGTCATGGACGACCTGATCGTAGCCGCGCTGCAGGAACGTCGAATAGATCGCGCAGAAGGGCTTGTAGCCCTCGGCGGCGAGGCCGGCCGCGAAGGTGACGGCATGCTGCTCGGCGATGCCGACATCGAACACGCGTTTCGGGAAGGCCTCGGCGAAGAGATCGAGCCCGGTACCGTTCGGCATGGCGGCGGTGATGCCGACCACGCGCTCGTCCTTGCGGCCCTCCGCGATCAGGCTCTCGCCGAAGACGCGCGTGTAGCTCGGCGCATTGGCCTTGGGCTTGGCCTGCTTGCCGGTGACCACGTCGAACTTGTTGACGCCGTGATATTTGTCCGCCGCCTCTTCGGCCGGGGCATAGCCCTTGCCCTTCTGGGTGACGACATGGACCAGGATCGGACCCTTCTGCGCGTCCCGGACATTCTTCAGGACCGGCAGCAGGTGGTCGAGATTGTGGCCGTCGATCGGGCCGACATAGTAGAAGCCGAGTTCCTCGAACAGCGTGCCGCCCATCACCATGCCGCGGGCGAATTCCTCCGCCCGCTTGGCTCCGACCTCGACGAATTTCGGCAGGTGGCGGACGATGCCCTTGCCGATGTCGCGCAGCGTCAGGAAGGTGCGGGTCGAGACCAGCCGCGCCAGATAGGCGCTCATCGCGCCGGTCGGCGGGGCGATCGACATGTCGTTGTCGTTGAGCACGACGATCATGCGCGAGCCGAGCGCGCCGGCATTGTTCATCGCCTCGTAGGCCATGCCGGCCGACATCGAGCCGTCGCCGATCACCGCCACCACGTTGTTGTCGGCGCCCTTCAGGTCGCGGCCGACGGCGAAGCCGAGCGCGGCCGAGATCGAGGTCGAGGAATGCGCCGCGCCGAACGGGTCGTAGGGGCTCTCCTCGCGCTTGGTGAAGCCGGACAGGCCGCCGGGCTGGCGCAGCGTGCGGATGCGGTCGCGCCGGCCGGTCAGGATCTTGTGCGGGTAGCACTGGTGGCCGACATCCCAGATCAGGACGTCGCGCGGGGTCTCGAAAACGTGATGCAGCGCGACGGTCAATTCGACCACGCCCAGCCCCGCGCCGAGATGGCCGCCGGTCACCGAGACGGCGTCGATGGTTTCCTGGCGCAGTTCCGCGGCGACCTGTTGCAACTGGCTCTCGGGAAGCCGGCGCAGGTCAGCGGGCGTGCGGATGGTGTCGAGCAGAGGCGTATTCGAGGCCGCGGTCAATGTCTTGCGCCTGCCTGGTTCTGAGGCCGTCCGGGCGGAGGGACGGGGGACGGCACTCCTGGGGTCACGACCCCATATAGGGCGCCGCCGACCCGGGAACGAGCGCTTCTCCATACAGGAGCGACCCCGGCCGCGCAAATCAGACCAGTGTCGCAAGCCGCGGCCGGATCATTCCACGTCGAGAGGGTCCAGGCCTGCCGGCTTGCCGTCGGTGCCGAGCCGGATCTTCTCGACGCGGGCTTCCGCCGCCGACAGGAGCCGGCTGCAATGGGCCTTCAGCGCCTCGCCGCGCTCGTAGGCGGCGATCGATTCCTCGAGCGGCACGTCACCGCGTTCGAGCTTGGTGACGAGCCCCTCCAGTTCGGCCAGCGCCTGTTCGAAGGACAGGCTCTGCACGGCGGCGGCGCCCTTGGCGGCGTCCTTGGCGGCGGCGGTCTCGGCAGCGGCTTTGGTCACGAAGGTCTCTCCGGCTCGCGCAGTCCAGCCGCGGCTGGGACCCTGCGCCAGGCTCCTCGTCAGAGCGCGAGAGGGAACCCGCCCGCGCGGGCGGTGTCAATGGCGGGATGCGGCGGGCTGCAATTCTGCTAGGATCGGACGAACCGAGAACAGTCCGCCATGTCCGCCCAGGCGAAGCCTTCCGCAAACCCGATGCTCATCCACGACTTCGTCGCCTGGATGAACGATTGGTCGCCGGCCGAGAAATTCGAACTGCTCGACGGTCAGCCGGTCGCCATGGCCGGAGGGGCCATCGACAACGACGTGATCGCGCAGAATATCGTGATCGCGACGGCGCAGCGGCTGCGCGAACGCGGCTGCCGGGCCTTGCGGGATGTCCTCGTCCGCAGTTCCGAGTCGGACCGCTTCGGGGCCTTTCCCGACGTGCATATCCGGTGCGGACCGATGCCGGATGGCCGTCAGACCTGGATCGACGATCCGGTCGCCGTCTTCGAGGTTCTGTCGCCGTCGACCATCGCGATCGACCGGGGCTACAAGCAGCAGCAATATCTCGCCATGCCGACCTTGCAGCACTACGTGCTGATCCACCCGCGCGAGTTCCGGGTGGAAGTCTGGTCGCGCGACGAGACCGGCAGCTGGTCGGATTTCCCCGCGGCTGCCGGTACCGCCGAGGCCGTCGTGACGCTTTCCGCGCTCGGCCTCTCCCTGGCGATGGCGGACATCTATGCCGATACGGACTTGATCCGCACCGCCGCCTCGTGACCCCTCACGCCCGCATCAGCGTCATGACATGGGCGGCGACCGAGCGGGCGAGGCCTTCCAGGTCGTAGCCGCCTTCGAGGATCGAGACGACGCGGTCCTGGCAGCAGTCGTTGGCGATGTCCATCAGCTTGGCGGTGACCCAGGCATAGTCGGCTTCGACCAGGTTGATCGAGCCGAGCGGGTCGCGGTGATGGGCGTCGAAGCCGGCCGAGATCAGGATCAGATCGGGGCGGAAGTCGGCGATTCGCGGCAGAATCGCCACTTCCATCGCCTCGCGGAACTCGGCACCGCCGTCGCCGGCGCTGAGCGGGGCATTGACGATGTTGCCGACGCCGGTCTCGTTCGGCGCGCCGGTGCCCGGATAGAGCGGCATCTGGTGGGTTGAGGTGTACATGACCGACTTGTCGGACCAGAAGATGTCCTGCGTGCCGTTGCCGTGGTGCACGTCGAAATCCATGATCGCGACGCGTTCGACGCCGTGCTTCTTCTGCGCCCAGCGCGCCGCCACCGCGATATTGTTGAACAGGCAGAAGCCCATGGCGCGGTCCTTCTCGGCATGGTGGCCGGGCGGACGGATGGCGCAGAAGGCGTTCTTGACCTTGCCGGCGAAGACCTCGTCGACCGCCGCCGTCACGCCGCCCAGGCCGCGCATGGACGCCTGCCATGAGCCCGGCGACATGACCGTGTCGGCGTCGATCCGGGTCAGGCCCTCGGTCGGCGCGCCGGCCTCGATGTCGGCGACGAAGGCCTCGGGATGGGCCAGTGCGGCCATTTCGGGCGAGCCGAGCGGCGCCAGTTCCCGCTCCAGCGCCTGGAAGCGCTCATGCTCCAGAATGCGGTCGATCGCGCGGATGCGGTCCGGCCGCTCCGGATGACCGAGCGGAGTGACGTGATCGAGGAAGCTCGGATGATGGATCAGCAGCGTCGACATCGCTCGTTCGGTCCTCCCCTTCGGTGCGTCGCCGCACCCGGCCGGCCCGGACCCAGGGTCCCCCAGCGCTTGATTGTGCCGTCTGTCGACGCCCGGCCGGGACCTGCGGCGCCATTCTCGGCGCATAGGACGCCGCCCGGTCCCGCCCTGTCAATGCAGGTTCGGTCCCTGGCATGCCAGATCGTCGTACTGGTCAGTCTGTGCCTTTGCGGCCGATCCCGACGTGATCAAAATCAAACGCCGACTAGGCTCTTGGTCGTAGTCCGGGCCGATCGCGGCGACCGGCGCGGCGGTCGCAGCGGCTACCCGCGCGGCGCCGCGGCCCGCCCGAGCCGGTCGCGGATCGCCTCGCCGAGCCCGTCCGCGGGGATCGGGGCGACCGCGATCGTCGGTGCGCCGCTGGCGTCGAGCTGGCGCAGCGCCCGGAACAGCCCGGCTGCCGCCTCGGCCAGGTCGCCGGTGGGGCTCAGATTGATCCGCGCGACCGCGCGTTCCTGGCCGGGCAGGGCATCCGGGCCGAAGGCGAGCAGGGCCTCGCCGGGGCGGACCTCGGCGGCGTCGAGCCGGACGCGGGCATTCGGCGCGTAGTGGGAGACGAGCAGCCCCGGCGCCAGCGGTCGCGCAGGATCGGAACCCTCCGCATCGTCCGGGTCGAGCGCCCGGCCGATGGCCGCCTCGATCGCCGCCCGCGGGACGCCGCCGGGGCGGAGCAGGCGGACATGTCCGTCGAGACAGGCGACGATGGTCGATTCCACGCCGACCGGCGTCCGTCCCCCGTCGATCACCACGGCGACGCGGTCGCCGAGCTCGGCCACCACGTCCTCGGCCGCGGTCGGGCTGATGCGGCCGGATCGGTTGGCGCTGGGCGCGGCGACGGGGCGGCCGAAGCGGCGGATCAGGTCGCGGGCCACCGCGGTCGCCGGGACCCGCAGGGCGACCGTCTCAAGCCCGGCGGTGCACAGATCCGCAATCGCGCTGTCGGGTCGCTTGGGCACCACCAGGGTCAGCGGCCCCGGCCAGAAGGCCTCGGCGAGGCGGCGTGCGTCGGCCCCGAATCGGCCGTGCCGTTCGGCCTCGGCGAGATCGGCGACATGGGCGATCAGCGGGTTGAAGCTCGGCCGGCCCTTGGCGGCATAGATGCCGGCGACCGCCCGCCCGTCGGTCGCGTCGGCGGCGAGGCCGTAGACGGTCTCGGTCGGCAATCCGACGAGGCGTCCTTCGGCGAGCGCGGCGAGCGCGGCCTCAAGGCCGGCGGGATCGGCGGCAACGACCTGCATGGCGGATCCGAATTCGTCCGAAGTCACGATTGACCTCGTCCGCCGGCTCCCTATCGTGCGGGCGGCCGACGGGTCGAGCCGATAGACGGCGGGCCGCCGGCCGTCAAGCGCCGTCGCCCGGCACCCGCCCGACGGAACCGGCCGACGAAAGCCGACAAGAACGAAGCCCGAGGAGACTTTCATGCCGTACCGCGCCCCGGTCGAGGACATTCTGTTCACGCTCGAACATGTGGTCGGCCTCGGCCAGGCCCTGGAGGCCGGCAAGCTCGGCGATCTCTCGGCCGATCTGGTGCGCGCCATCGTCGAGGAGGCCGGCCGCTTCGCCGGCGAACGCGTCGCCCCGCTGCTGCGCAGCGGCGATGTCCATCCCGCCCGGCTGAAGGACGGCGTCGTGACCACCCCGCCGGGCTGGCGCGAACTCTATCGCGACTGGTGCGAGGGCGGCTGGAACGCGCTCAGCGGGCCGGTCGAATATGGCGGCCAGGGCCTGCCGGCGATGCTCTCCGTCGTCGCCCAGGAGATGTGGAATTCGGGTAGCATGGCCTTCGCGGTCGGGCCGACGCTGACCATCGGGGCGGTCGAGGCGCTTGCCGCGCATGGCTCGGAGGCCCTCAAGGCGACCTACCTGCCGAAGATGGTCTCCGGCGAGTGGACCGGCACCATGAACCTGACCGAGCCGCAGGCGGGTTCCGATCTCGGCGCCCTCAAGGCCCGCGCGGAGCGCCAGGCCGACGGCACCTACCGCATCTTCGGCCAGAAGATCTTCATCACCTATGGCGAGCACGATCTGACCGACAACATCATCCATCTCGTGCTGGCGCGGCTGCCGGATGCGCCGGCCGGGACCCGCGGCATCTCGCTGTTCCTGGTGCCGAAGGTTCTGGTCGAGGCGGACGGGTCGCTCGGCGCGCATAACGACCTGCGCTGCGCCGGGCTGGAGCACAAGCTCGGCCTGCATGGCTCGCCGACCTGCGTGATGAGCTACGGCGACGGGGAGGGGGCGGTCGGCTATCTGGTCGGCCAGGAGAATCGCGGCCTCGCCTGCATGTTCACGATGATGAACAATGCCCGCCTGATGATCGGCATCCAGGGCGTGGCGGTCGCCGAGGCGGCGCATCAGCATGCGCTCGCCTATGCGCAGGAGCGCCGGCAGGGCCGCGCGCCCGGCTGGACCGGCGAGGGCATGAGCCCGATCGCGCTGCATCCGGACGTGAAGCGCATGCTGGCGACCCAGAAGGCGCTGACCGCCGCCGCCCGCGCGCTCTGCTACGCCTGCGCCCATGCGCTCGACATGGCCCATGCGGCGGAGGGCGACGACAAGGTCTTCTGGACCGAGCGGGCGAGCCTGATCACGCCGCTGGCCAAGGCCTTTTCGACCGATATCGGCGTCGAGGCGGCCTCGCTCGGCATCCAGATCCATGGCGGCATGGGCTTCATCGAGGAGACCGGCGCGGCCCAGTTCCTGCGCGATGCGCGCATCGCGCCGATCTACGAGGGAACCAACGGCATCCAGGCGATCGACCTCGTCACCCGCAAGCTGCCGATGTCGGCCGGGCGCACCTGGCGGGTCTATCTCGGCGAGTTGTCGGCCGATGCCCATGAGGCGCGTGCGATCAACCGGCCGGATTTCGGCCGGATCGGCGAGGCCGTGGCGGATGCCCTGCGCCATGCCGAGACGGCCGCGCTGTGGATGGAGGAGACCGCGCCGCGCGATCCCGCCGCCGTGCTCGCCGTGGCGACGCCCTTCCTGCGCCTGATGAGCCTTGCGGCCGGCGGCGGCTATCTGGCGCGCGGCGCGGTCGCCGCCGCCAAGGCCGGACGCGACGATGCCCCGGCACGGACCGCGCTCGCCCGCTTCTATGCCGAGCATCTCCTGTGCGAGACCGCCGCCCTGGCCCATCAGGTGATGACGTCGTCGGATTCGGTCGGCACGGTCGATCTGGCGCTCGCCGTGTGACGCGCCGTTGATCCGCGTCAAGGCCGCGGACCGCGCGGAGTGCTTTCTATCGGCGATCCGAACGACATTGCCGGAGCCTCCGATGGTCAACGTGCTCGAAACCCTCGTCACCCGCTGGCGCGACTATCAGGCCAGTCGCGCCGCCGTCGCCGAACTGATGGAGCTCGACCCGAGCGAGGCCTCCCGGATGGCCGCCGACTACGGCCTGTCGGTCGACGACCTGGCCGATCTCGTGCAGCACGCCGACTCCGCCAAGCTGATGGAGCGGATGATGCTGGCGCGCGGTCTCGATCCTGACGAGGTCCGTGCAGACCTGCCGGCCGTGCTCGCCGACATGGCGGTGCTGTGCAGCCGCTGCCTGTCCAAGGGCCGCTGCGAGCACGAACTCGCGGCCGGGACGGCGGTCCAGCACGCCGACGAGTTCTGCCCGAATTCGATGACCATGCGGGCCCTCGCCCGATAGGGCCTCGTTCGATCCGAAGGGATCGGATTCGGGCGGTGCCCTGACCGCATCCCTTGGAGCGCGCGGTGCCCACTTCCGGGCGGGTCGCCCCGATCGGATGGGGTCCCGGTCTCCGATCGCTGCGGGTCGGTCCCTCCGGCCCGGCATCGCCCGGCGGGCCGCCTGATATGCCACCGCAGGGCGACGGCTCCGTTTTCGCCACGATCGGCCGATAACGATAGCCACGGTGTCATCGGCCGATCTGTGAACATGCTGACGAGACGGACATTTCTGAAGACGGCGGCGGCCGGCGGCATGGCCTTCGTCGGTCTCGGCGGCTACGCGTTCGGGCTGGAACCGCAGGTTCTGCTCAACGTGACGCGCTACGATCTCGCCCTGCCGCGCTGGCGCGGGTCGAAGCCGCTGACGGTCGCGCTGGTCGCCGACATCCATGCCGTCGACCCGTGGATGTCGACCCGCCGCATCGCGCAGATCGTCGAGGCGACCAACCGGCTGAAGCCGGACCTGGTGCTGCTGCTCGGCGACTATGTCGGCACCATGCGGTTCAGCCACGGGCCCCTGCTGCCGTCGGTCTGGGCGCCGATCCTCGGCGATCTCGCCGCCCCGCTCGGCACCTATGCGATCCTCGGCAATCACGACTGGTGGTGGTCGGGCGGCCCGGCGCCGATCCGGACGGCGCTGGAGCGCAGCCGGATTCCCGTGCTCGTCAACGATGCGGTGCGGATCGAGCGCGACGGCCATCGCTTCTGGCTGTCCGGCACCGACAGCATGGTGGCGCTGCATGGGCCGCGCGGCTTCATCGGCAAGGACGATCTCCGCCGGGCGCTCGCCCGCGTCACCGACGATGCGCCGGTGATCCACATGGCGCACGAGCCCGATCTGTTCGTCTCGGTGCCGGAGCGCGTCGCCCTGACGGTGTCGGGCCACACCCATGGCGGGCAGGTGCGCGTGCCGTTCGTCGGAGCGGTCGTGGTCCCGTCGGCCTATGGCCGGCGTTTCGCCTATGGCCACATCGTCGAGGGCGGCCGGCATCTGGTCGTTTCCGGCGGCCTCGGCTGTTCCGGGCTGCCGGTCCGCTTCATGGCGCCGCCCGAGATCGTGTTGCTGACGATCCACAGTGACGGCATAACGCCGCAGACCCCCGTCCTCGGTTCATAAGTTGGCTAGATTCAAGGCGGGATGCTCTTTTCATGAGCACGTTTTTCATGAACACTCCATGACAGTGACGTCGAGTTGCCGCATTTCCCGGGCCAAACTGACTTGCCCGTAAGAATTCGCACGCGGCGTTGCTATCCGGCGTCAATGGAGCGCGCCGGATCGCGGCTTTCCAAACCGGCACGGGACAGTGCTGCAAGTCGAAAATCCGAGGATGAAAATGTCTGCCAAGGACAATCAGGGCAAGGAAGCGCAGTTCAGCCAGGGAATCCCGCCCAAGCGCGAATCCGTGACGCTCGACAAGCAGTACAAGTCGATCGGCATTTCGGCGGTCAGCGCGGCGGCCAGCGTCAAGCCGGTCAAGGGCAAGAAGCTCAACAGCAACCAGATGGGATGATGCGGCGCGTGCGCCGCAGACCGGATCCCGTCCGCTCACGGGCTTCCGGCGACGACCGTTTCGACGGCTGGCGCTGGACCGTGCGGTGCGGCCGGTTTAGACCGGCGCGATGCTGACCGTCTATTCCTGCCGGGGTGCCGGCCTCGTTCGCCATGCCGATCCGCAGTCCGGCGAAATGCCCGACGATGCCGTCTGGTTCGATCTGGTCGAGCCGACCGTCGAGGAAGATCGTCTGGTCGAGCGGATCATGGGCGTCGCCATTCCGACTCGCGAGGACATGCGCGAGATCGAAGCGTCCAGCCGCCTCTACCAGGAAGACGGCGCCTGCTACATGACCGCCACCATCCTGTGCCAGGTCGATTCCGGCCAGCCGCGCACGACGGAGGTCACCTTCATTCTGGCCGGTTCCCGCATCGCGACGGTGCGCTACGAGGAATCGCGGCCCTTCTCCCAGTTCCAGGTCCGCGCCGGCAAGCCCGGCGCCGGTGTCGACGACGCCCATTCGATCCTGCTCGGCCTGCTCGATGCGATCATCGATCGGATCGCCGACGTTCTGGAGCGGGTCGGGGCGGAGGTCGAGCAGATTTCCGGCCAGGTCTTCACCGCCGAGATCGGCCAGAAGAGCGAGCGCGACAAGGATTACGGCCGCGTCATCCGCTCCATCGGCCAGCAGGGCAACCTGATCGCGAAGATCCAGGAGAGCCTCGTCTCGCTGTCCCGGCTCGCCGGCTTCTTTGCCGAGGAGGCCGGGCGCAACGGCGGCAAGAAGGACGAGAAGGCCCACACCAAGACGATCGCGCAGGACATCCGCTCGCTCAGCGAACATGCCGTCGCGCTCGACAACAAGGTCACCTTCCTGCTCGACGCCACGCTCGGCCTGGTCAGCCTGCAGCAGAACACGATCGTGAAGATCTTCTCGATTCTGGCCGTCGTGTTCATGCCGCCGACGCTGATCGCCTCGATCTACGGCATGAATTTCCACGCCATGCCCGAACTCGACCAGCCCTGGGGCTACCCGATGGCGCTCGGGCTGATGGTGGCGTCCGTCGCGGTCACCTACGCCGTGTTCAAGTGGCGCAGCTGGCTTTAGGCGAGGTCGCGCGGCCTGCCGCGTCGCGCGCGCCTCGGCTTCAGGGATAGAGCCGCGAGGTCGTCCAGCCGTCGCCGGCGCGCTCGAAGACCAGGCGGTCGTGCAGACGGAACGGGCGGTCGTGCCAGAATTCGAAGCCGCTCGGCACGATCCGGAAGCCCGACCAGTGCGGCGGGCGGGGGATCTCGCCGAGGCCGAATTTCAGGCCATATTCGGCGACCGCCTTTTCCAGGGCGAAGCGGCTTTCCAGCGGCCGGGACTGCTGCGACGCCCAGGCGCCGATCCGGCTGCCGCGCGGGCGCGAGGCATAGTAGTCGTTGGCCTCGGCATCGGACACGATCTCGACCGTGCCGCGCACGCGCACCTGGCGGCGCAGCGATTTCCAATGGAACAGCAGCGCCGCCTTGCGGCTCGCCAGGATCTCGCGGCCCTTCCGGCTTTCGAAATTCGTATAGAAGACGAAGCCCTGCTGGTCGAAGCCCTTGAGCAGGACCATGCGCACGTTGGGCATGCCGGTCTCGTCCACGGTGGCCACGGCCATCGCGTTGGGATCGTTCGGCTCCTTGCCCTCGGCATCGCGAAGCCATTCGCCGAAAAGGCGGAATGGTTCCGTCGCTCCGGAAAAGTCACCGGTCGTTAACTCAGACGGAGGATTGTCGGAGAGGTTTTCGGTCATCGCGTTCTTGGAGGGTTTCTTGGCCGGGCGTGTTGCGTTCTATACCCGGGCCGGGTCTCCGCGCCAATGCGCCCCGGCATTGCTGATCTGCTCCGCCTTTATCCTCGGCGCCTGCAGTGCCGCTCCGTCCGCCGCCGATCTGACCGGCTCGATCCCCACAGCCGCCGCCGCCGCGCCCGCGCCGCCCGTGCCCGCCGCCAAGGCCCCGGATGCCGGCGCCAAGCCGAGCGACTGGGAGGCCGTGCGCCGCTCCGTGGCCCGGGCCGAGCCGTCCGCCGGGGCGGAGCCCGTCAAGGACAAGGCCAAGACCAGGGAGAAGGCCCGGATCGAATGGGCCAATGCGGAGACCGGCAATTCGGGCACCATCTCCGACGTGATCGCCTCCGGTCGCGCCGGCGCCGCATGCAAGGGCTTCAACACCACGGTCTCCTCCGTCGACGGCGTCAGGCTCTATCGCGGCCAGTTGTGCCGGCGCGCTTCGGGCTGGGAACTGACCAGCGTGGAACCGGCGGATTCCGGTCGGCTGTGACGCGCCGCAACTGGCAATCCGCGCGCATCGCCCCCACATAGCCGTTCATGGTATAGTCCTGCGGGTCGCGGCGGCGGCTTGCGGGGGCGGTGCTGGCACCGCAGACCTTCCCCGGCCGGCAGGGGACATGCCGACCGGGCCATGCCTCAGGGGGTTCGAAACGACGATGCGTGATCCGTACGACGTGCTGGGAGTCTCCCGCTCGGCGAGTGAAGACGAAGTCAAGAAGGCGTTCCGGCGTCTGGCCAAGAAGCATCATCCCGACCAGAACAAGGACGACCCGCGCGCCAAGGATTCCTTCGCGGAGGTCAATTCCGCCTATGAGATTCTCGGCGACAAGGCCAAGCGGGCGCAGTTCGACCGGGGCGAGATCGACGCCGAGGGCAAGCCGAAATTCTCCGGCTTCGAGGGCTTCGGCAATCGCGGCGGGTTCGAGGGCTATTCGCGCCGTTCGGGCGGCGGGGGCGGCGGCCAGGGCATCTTCGACGACTTCATGACCGACATCCTCGGCCGCGCCATGGGCGGCGAGAGCCGCCGCGGCGGCGGTTTCCGGCGCACGGGCGGCGGCAGCACTGCCGATTTCGGCGAAGAGCGCGGCGGACCGTATCGCGGCGAGGACGTGGCGGTGACCCTGGAGGTCGCGCTGGAAGATCTGGTCTCCGGCGAGAAGGTGCGCGTCACCCTGCCGACCGGCAAGACGCTCGACGTGTCGCTGCCCGACGGCGTCACCGACGGCTACCGGATGCGTCTCAAGGGGCAGGGCCAGACGAGCGGCCTCGGCGGACCGGCCGGCGACGCCATGCTGACCGTGACCTTCCAGAAGCATCCGCAGTTCCGCGTCGACGGCTTCGACCTGCGCACCGACCTGCCGGTCTCGCTCGAGGATGCGGTGCTCGGCGGACGGGTCCGCGTGCAGACGCTGGAAGCGCCGGTCGACGTGACCATTCCGGCGCGCACCACCGGCGGCAAGGCGATGCGCCTGAAGGGGCGCGGCCTGCCCAAGAAGGGCGGCGAGCGGGGCGATCTCTACGTGACGCCGCGAATCGTCCTGCCGGACGGCGGCGATGCCGAACTCGAAGGCTTCCTGCGCGCCCGCCGCGCGCGCTGAGCGGACCCGGACGGCGTCGCGGCGCCCCCGCCGGGACGCGGCCGGAGGCGCGGCCTGCCGCAGGGACGGCAAGGCATTGCGATGGATTTTCCCGGTGCCGGGGGCAGCCGCCCGCCATGGTTTCGCCGGTTCGGCCGATCATTCTGGCAGCGTTCATGTTCGATGCGCTAAGGTCTCGGCAAGTGTGATGGGGGACGGTTCGCCGTCCCGCTAATCTCCACCAGGGACTTCGACGAAGATGAAAAAAACCCTTCTTGTCGCGATGGCGCTGATCATGCTCGCAACCTCCCTCGTCTCCGCCCAGCCGCGCCCGGGCGGCGGACGGCCGCCGTGGGGCGATGTCTGCTGCGGCGGCCCGTGCTGCTCCAAGCCTGCCAAGCCGGGACGCTGAACCGATCATGACGATGCGGCCGACCGAGATCAGCAGCACCGCCCCGACGGCCCCGCGCCGCCGGGCGGTCAAGCTGCATCCGGCGACGGTCTTCGGCATCGGCGTCTTCGCGCTGGCCGGCTGGGGCGTCGCGATCTGGGAACGCTTCGTCGAGTTGCCCCAGGCCTCCAATGCGCAGCGCGTCTCGGTGGCGCTCGACCTGGTCGACCGCTTCTCCGACGGCGACGCCCAGCGCGCCTATGTCAAGCTCAGCGACGACCTGAAGCCCTGGTGGGACATGATCCAGGACCAGCAGCGCAAGATCATGGCCGCCACCGTGGAGAGCGAGCGCGAGGCGCTGATCGCCAGCCGCGACGAACTCCTGCTCGCCTTCATCCGCGACCACAATCTCGCCGCCCCGATCGACCAGCTGGTCGACAGCTTCGAGCCGTTCGACCGCTGCCTGACCGTGCACGCCTGCGACGAGGACGTGATCCGCCGGTCCATCGCGATCGACGTGAAGCGGCTCTACCGCACCTTCAAACCCTATATCCAGGCCAAGCGCGACGCCCCGAAGCCCGAAGAGCGCGACAAGGATTTCGGCAAGGGCCTGGAATCCCTGTTCTTCCGCTTCCTGAGCTGAGGCTTCGAGGCGTCGGACTCGTCCGGACTGGACCGGCTTCAGGATTTCCAGGGGTCGATGACTTCCAGCCCGCAAGCCGTGAAGGGCGACACATCCCGGGTCGCGACTGAACAGGAATGCGCCGCTGCGATCGCCGCGATGTAACCATCCGGAAGGGGAAGCGGCCGGCCCGCGGCGCGCGCCGCTGCGGCCAGGATGGCGTATCGCTGCGCCGCAGTCTCATCGAAGCTGAGCACACGACCGTCGAACACCTGCATCAGGCGATCATAGGCGCCGCTCAACGCCAGTCGGCGCCTGCCGTCCGGCAGCACGGCCATGCCGAAGAGCAGCTCCGCGATCGTGATCGTCGTGATCGACAGTTCGTCTGCCGGACGGTCGTTCAGCCAGGCCATCACCGCCGGGTTCGGGGTGGGCTTCATCGCCTCCGAGACGACATTGGTGTCGAGAACGATCATTCGAACCGGATCGGCGCGACAGGCCTCTTCGCGGACGCCGTCTGCATCGCTTCCACATCCGCATCCGTCAGGCCGCAGGAACGGCCGATGGCGGCCAGTTCGTCGCCGACGCGGCGCGCCGGTGCCGGCCGGATGGCTTGCAGCAGGATGGCCCGCGCCTCGTCCTCGATGCTGCGGCCGTTGCGATCGGCGCGCTGCTCGAGCGTCCTGCGGGCATCCTCGGGCAGGTCCGGGACGGTGAGCGTGGCCATGGATCGGTCTCCCCTCCGCGAGGTTTCAGACTACCGGCCCGATGTCTTGGCGACAAGCGATCTCAACCGAAGGTGTCGCCGTGAGGCTCGGTGTCACCCCTAATCAGCCGTCGCGAAGCGCGTGCGGCCGCGCTCCAGGCCGTCGGCGATCTCCATCACCAGCTTGCGGCGGACGGCTTCGGGGAAGCTGGTGGTCTCGTCGACCGTGACGATGAAGGCGCCGGGGCCGCCGATCACGTCGCGGCGAAAATGCTCGGTCAGGGGCTCGCCGGCGACGCGGCGGATCTGGCCGCCGGGCCGCGCGATCACCAGTCCGTTAATGGTCACGCCCTTGGCGACCGCGTCGTCGCGCGCCGCCTGGATGTCGCGGCCGCCGATATTGGGGCCGTCGGCGGAGACGTCGACCACCTTCTGGCGGCCGTCGATGGCGTTGGTCTCGATCATCCGGACCGAGAAGTCGATGGCGTTGGAGATCGAATTGTAGCCGAAGGCGGCGCGCGGGCGGGCGATCAGCTTGGCGGCGAAATCCGCGGCCGCAGCGGGATCGCCGATCACCTGCCAGTCGACGATGACATGCTGGGAGGCCGGCCCGCCCCATTCGATATAGGCGACCGCGATCTTGCCGATGACGCCCGAGCGGATCGCCCGCTGCACCTCCGGCGAGGTCAGCGCATCGGCATAGCCCTTGCGCTGCAGGGCGAGTTCGTCGGCATCGATCGAGCCGGATCCGTCGGCAGCCAGCACCAGTTCGAGATCGACCTCCTCGGCCGCCACGCCGGGGGTCCAGAAGGCGAGCGCGGTCGCCAGAAGGGCTGCGATCGTGAGGGCTCGGGCGATCATGGCGGTCCTCCGCATCGGGTGCGGACCGGAGGATCGGCCGGATCGCCGCGCCCGGCAAGATCAACCGCGCGGCAGTCTGTTGGCGGTCCGGGCGAAACCGCCCGAACGTCATGTCCTTGACCGGCGGCACGGTCCGTGCCGCCGGTCGCCGGCAAAACTCAGCCGCGCAGGCCCTGGCGGCGGACCCAGTCCTCGCCGTCGTTGAGGGCGCCTTCGAGGCGGTCGAACAGTTCGTTCAGCTCGGCCTCGGAGATGATCATCGGCGGGCACAGGCCAAGCGTGTCGCCCATGGCGCGCAGGATGGCGCCGCGGTTCTGCAGGAAGGCGTTGACCTGGCCGCCGACGCCGAGCTTCGGGTCGAACGGCTTCTTGGTCGCCTTGTCGGCGACCAGTTCGATGCCGCCGATCAGGCCCTTCGAACGGCCGTTGCCGACCAGCGGATGCTCCTCCAGGCGCCGGATGCGCTCGGCGAACAGCGGCGCCATGGCGCGCACCCGGCCGACCACGTCGCGCTTCTTGTAGATCTCGATCGCCTTGACGCCGAGCGCGCAGCCGAGCGGGTGGCCGCCATAGGTGTAGCCATGGCCGAAAGTGCCGATCTTGGCCGACTGGCTGTCCAGCGCGTCGACCATGAACTGCGGCAGCAGCACCGCGGAGAGCGGCGCATAGGAGGCGGTCATCTGCTTGGCGACCGAGATGGTGTGCGGCGTGTAGCCCATGGTCTCGCAGCCGAACCAGTTGCCGGTCCGGCCGAAGCCGCAGATCACCTCGTCGGAGATGCACAGAATGTCGTGCGCGGCCAGGATCGGCTGGATCGCGGCGAAATAGGCGTCCGGCGGCACGATCACGCCGCCCGCGCCCATGACCGGCTCGGCGATGAAGGCCGCGATCGTCTCCGGCCCCTCGCGCTCGATCAGCGCCTGCAGGCTGGCGGCGAGGCGGGCGACGAACTCGGCTTCCGTCTCGCCCTCCAGGCCGAAGCGGTAATATTGCGGGCAGTCGGTGTGCACGACGCGCGCGACCGGCAGGTCGAAGTCGATATGGTTGTTCGGCAGGCCGGTCAGCGAGGCGGTCATCACGGTGACGCCGTGATAGGCCTTCACGCGGCTGATGATCTTCTTCTTGTCCGGCTTGCCGCGGGCATTGTTGTAGTACCAGGCGAGCTTGATCTGGGTGTCGTTGGCCTCCGAACCGGACGAGGCGAACAGAACCTTGGAGATCGGGATCGGCGCGATCTCCTTCAGCGATTCGGCCAGCTCGATCGCCGGCTCGTAGCCCTTGGCGCCGAACAGGTGGTAGTAGGGCAGCTTGCGCAGCTGCTCGATGCCGGCCTCGATCATCTCCTCGTCGGAGAAGCCGAGCCCCGCGCACCACAGGCCCGAGAGACCCTCGATATACTCCTTGCCCTGCGAATCCGTGATCCAGACGCCGTGGCCCTTCTCGACGACCAGCGGACCGATCTCGCGGATGCGGTGCTGCGGCGTATAGGGATGGACCAGGGCCTCGATGTCGCGGACCTGCATGTTGGTGAGCTGGGTCATTCTGGTCTCTCGTCTGATGCGGCGGCCGGGCCGCCCGTTGCCCCGCGGTCCCACGGCGCGGAAGCGTGGACCATAGCCGATCCGGCCCGGTCCCGGCAGGCCCCCGTTGCCGCCGCGGCCGCCGACATGCCAGCCATACCGTTGCGCGCAGCGGGACATGGGGCGGGCCGAGCCGGCCGCGCAGGCCGGCCGGCAGGGCGGGCGCTCAGGACGAGACGCGGATGCGCAGCAGCTGGGCGGCGATGTCCTGATAGGCGGCCTTCAGGGCGGCATCGTCGGCCACGTCGTAGAAGGCCTTGCGGGTCTTGCCGTTCGGGTCGGTGATGGTCGAGGCGCAATCCTGCAGCAGCGTCTTGGCCCAGCCGCCCGACGCCCCGGAGAGGTCGAAGCCGATCGTGTAGACGACGGTCGTCTCCTTATCCATCGCCTGGCAGGCGGCCAGCGCAGCCCCGGTCGAGACCGCGTTCGGCTCGACCTGGGTCATCTTGCCCTTCGGGCTGTAGGAGGTGTTGTAGAGCCCGTCGGTCATCAGGATGGCGACCTTCTTGACGCCCTTCGTGCCGGTCGCCGAGGCGGCCGCGCCGGTCCAGACATCGCTCCATTTCGACGACAGCAGGTAGCGCGCCCAGATCGTGCCGAGATGGCCGGCCGTGGTGCCGCTGGCCTTCAGGGCGGCGATATCGGCCAGCAGCGTCGCCGCATCGTTGGTCATCGGCCGGACCGCCAGGCTCGGGCAGGCGGCCGAGGCCGCGGTGCCGACCGGCGATACCGCCCCGCTGGCATCCGAGGCGTCGATCTGGCCGGCCGCGTCGTAGCGCTCGGTCACGCAGGCCGCGCTCTTGCCGCCGGTCACCGTCGCGGCATAGCCGCCGGCATTGACCGAGGCCGCGAAGGGCACCAGCCCGATCCGCACGATGTCCTTGGTGCCGCCGCCGGCCGGCAGCATGGTGTTGACGAAATCGGCCGCAGCGGATTTGAGCGAGGTCAGCTTGGCGACCGAGCCGCCCTTCGGCTTGTCGCCCATCGAGCCGGTCGCATCGAGCATCATGGCGATCTCGAACTTCGTCCCGTCGACGACCGAGGAGGACTGCGCGCCGATGTCGAGCTGGTCGATCGCGACCAGCCCCATGAAGGCGGTCGGCATGCGCGCCGAGACCGCAAGCGTGACCGTCTTGGTCTTGGCGTCCGCCGCCAGGGTGAAATCCGAACCGGCGACGGGCGCCGTCAGGGCGGTGCGGACATTGGCGTCGAACATGTCGCGCGCCAGTTTGGTCAGCGTGGTCGTGTCGGTCGTGCCGGTGGAGAGCGCCTTGGCGGCGGCCAGCGCCGCGACATCGAGCGCGCCCTGCAGGTCGGCGCGGGCCGCGACGGCCCGGCCGTAGTCGATCGCAAAGCCGGCCGAGACCATGACCACCGAGGCGACGACGCCGAAGATCGGCGCGATCGCACCGGTCCGGTCGTGCGCCAGCCGGCGGCCGTGATGTGTGATTGAATGGACCATATCCGCAACCCGATCTCTCTCTGGGTCACGGAATAGCAATGCCGGTGCCAGCGCTCGTCGGAGACGGCGCCGGAGCCTGATCGGGACCGCGGCGACATGGCCGGGCCGCGCGCGCGGCAGTCGTCATGGCCCGTCCCGGCCGAGACCGGTCGCTCATCCCCGCAGGGACTGGATCAAGTCCTTGACGCTGTGGAGGTTTCAGAGAGGCGACGGGTATCGGCCCGGCCGGCGACAGATGCGGACGACGGTCGGCCGCTCGCCGACTTTGCCGGGGGCGGTCCGGCCGGCCCGGGGGATCGCCCGCGGACCTGCTCCATTTCGGGACAGGAGACCTGTCCCTCGCCGATGGAGGTCCGGATCGGCCTCAGGCCGTCTTGATTTTGCTTTTGATGAAGTTGAACGAAGTGTTAAGCGTCGTGCCGAGGGCCGTGGCGCCCGCGATAATCGCGATCGCGATCAGCGAGGCGATCAACCCGTATTCGATGGCGGTTGCACCTGATTCGTCACGCAAAAATGCTTTCAGCCGGGACATCGATACACCTCCTCGCGGGTTTGGGTGACCGAACCCTAGGGCTTCAAAGGTTAACGAGACCGGAAACCTGACGGCAGACCGACAGGTTCGTTGTCGGCTGGTTAATTCAAAATGACGTCAAGGTCAGAAAGTCCGGGGTCGGATTCCGACGTATCGCCAGCCACCCGATACCCTCTGGACACGGCCCCGGCGGTTCGCGATTCTCCCCGGCAACGCGGGCAGCAGTCCCGCCCGGAGGAACACCATGTTGGGAACGATGCAGCACTGGCCGCTCCTGTGCAGCAAGGTCATCGACCATGCGGCGGCTCAGCACCCCCATCGCAAGATCGTCAGCCGGTCCTGCGAGGGTCCGATCCACGAGACCAACTATGCCGAACTGCGCGGCCGCGCCCTGAAGGTGGCGCAGCGCCTGGTCGCCGACGGGATCGGCCTCGGCGACCGTTGCGCCACGCTCGCCTGGAACACCTGGCGGCATCTGGAGGTCTGGTACGGCCTGCTCGGCATCGGGGCGGTCTATCACACGGTCAATCCGCGGCTCTTCCCCGACCAGATCGTCTGGATCGTCAACGATGCCGCCGACCGGGTCCTGTTCGTCGACCTGACCTTCGTGCCCCTGGTCGAGAGCCTGATCGCGCGCATGCCGACGATCGAGAAGGTCGTCGTGCTGACCGATGCGGCGCACATGCCGGCGACCACGATCCCGAATGCGGTCGCCTATGAGGACTGGATCGCCGAGGTCGACGGCAATTTCCACTGGCTGGAGTTCGACGAGAACACCGCCGCGGGCATGTGCTACACCTCCGGCACCACCGGCAATCCGAAGGGCGTGGTCTATTCGCACCGCTCCAACGTGCTGCATGCCTGGATGGCCGCGACGCCCGACATGATGGGCCTCGGCGCGGCCGACGTGGTCATGCCGGTCGTGCCGATGTTCCACGCCAATTGCTGGTCGCTCGCCTTCACGGCGCCGCTGACCGGCGCCGGCCTCGTCATGCCCGGCCCGAAGCTCGACGGCGCCTCGATCCACGAATTGACGGAGCGCTTCGGCGTGACCTTCTCGGCCGCGGTGCCGACCGTCTGGCTGATGCTGCTGCAGCATCTGGAGGCGACCGGCTCCAAGCTCGGCAGCCTGCGCCGGGTGGTCATCGGCGGCTCGGCCTGTCCGCGCGCCATCACCGAGAAATTCCTGAAGAACTACAATGTCGAGGTCCGCCATGCCTGGGGCATGACCGAGATGAGTCCGCTCGGCTCGATTTGCACGCCGAAGCCCGAGACGAAACCGGCCGACGACGAGGCCTGGCTCGACCTGCAGATCAAGCAGGGCGTGCCGCCCTTCGGCGTCGAGATGAAGATCACCGACGACGAGAACCGGCCGCTGCCCCACGACGGCAAGGCCTTCGGACGGCTCAAGGTGCGCGGGCCGGCGGTCGCGGCGTCCTATTTCCACGGCGTCGGCATGGAGCATTTCGATTCCGAGCAGTGGTTCGATACCGGCGACGTGGCCACCATCGATCCGCACGGCTACATGCAGATCACCGACCGGGCCAAGGACGTGATCAAGTCCGGCGGCGAGTGGATCTCCTCGATCGACCTCGAAAACCTGGCGGTCGGCCATCCGGACGTGGCCGAGGCGGCGGTGATCGGCGTCGCCCATCCGAAATGGGACGAGCGGCCGCTCCTGATCATCGTGCCGAAGAAGGATCGCGAGCCGACCCGCGAGGCGATCCTCGACTTCATGGCCGGCAAGATCGCCAAATGGTGGATGCCGGACGATGTCGTGGTCGTGCCGGAGATCCCCCATACGGCGACCGGCAAGATCCAGAAGACCGCCCTGCGCGACCGCTTCCGCGACTACCGCCTGCCGACCGCCTGAGGGTTTCCCGCCCGAACCCGGTGCCCGTCCGACGGGATCGAGCGACGGGATCAAGTGACGGGATCAAGCGACGGCATGCAGGCTGGCGTGCCGCCGGCCCCTCGCGGGCGCCCGCCCCTCGCCGTTGCTGGCCCGCTGGCGTGGCGGGTTAGCCGGCCGGCGCCGGGTTGCAGCCGGTGCAGGGCTCGTCCCCGGTCTCGGTTCCTTTACGGGACGTTCACGCTGCGATCATACTCGCCATGGTCGTATGGTGCGGGTGCGGCCATGGCCGCTCGCTGCAGGTGCGTTCCGATGACCGATCTTTCGACCCCACCCCCGGCCTGGACCATGCCGGCGGCGGAAATGTCCGACGCGGCGCCGCCCGGCGGGCAGGGCGTCCGGGCGGCCTTCGACGGCGAGACGCCGGGCCTTTCCGAAATCGCCTTCACGGGCGGGTTCTACACGGTGCTGACGCTCGGCCTCTACCGCTTCTGGTACGCGACCGACCTCCGCCGGCAGCTCTGGCACCGGTCGAGCGTCGGCGGGGCGCCGTTCGAATATGTCGGCACCGTCAAGGAGATCTTCGTCGGCTTCCTGATCATGCTGACCCTGCTGACGCCGATCTATGTGCTTTTCTACCTGTCGGAATTCTACCCCGACGACGACCTCGGCCAATGGGCCGGCATCGGCTTTCTGGTCTCGGTCTTTTTCTTCTCGGGCTTCGCCACCTACCGGGCGCGGCGCTACCGGCTGTCGCGCACGCTGTGGCGCGGCGTCCGCTTCGGCCAGACCGGCTCGGCGGTGGTCTATGCGCTGCGCAATTTCGGCTGGCTGATCCTGTCGGTCGCCACCCTCGGCCTGGCGGTACCGTTCTGGCGGGCGAGCCAGGAGCGCATGCGCATCAACAACACCTGGTACGGCGACCGCCGCTTCGCCTCGACGGCCTCGGGCTGGGCGCTGATGCCGCGCTTCCTGGTCTACCTGCTGCCGGTGCTCGGCCCGCTCGCGGCCGCGAGTGCGAATGTCTTTCTCACCCACCCTTATGATTTCCTGGCGGAGCAGGTGAGCACCCTGCTGGTCGGCGATCAGCCGGATCCCAGCCTCGTCCCCGACCTCAAGAGGGTGACCTGGAGCTTCCTCTGGGCTTGCGTCGGCGCCTTCCTGCTCTGGCCCTTCTACCGGACCGGCGAGCTGCGCCGCTTCATCGGCCGCGTCCAGCTCGGCGAGACCGGTTTCCGCAGCGACCTCACCGCATGGGCGGTCTACAAATCCTATCTCGCCTTGGCGCTGACCTTTGGTTTGACCAGCGTGATCGTGGGATTGCTCCTCTACCTCATGCTGAGCCACCGGGACGGCCGGGTCGACACCCAGGAAACCCGGTACCTCGTCATCACGATCATCGGCTATGCTCTGACCTACTGGCTGTTCGGCGCCTTGCGGCTCGTGATGCTGACGGCGCCGGTCTGGGGCAAGCTGGTCGGCTCGGTCACCGTCGAGGGCATCGAGCATCTCGATACCGTGTCGGCGCGGCGCGACCCGTCCTCGGCGACCGGCGACGACTATGCCGGCGGCTACGACGTGGGAGCCCTCTGATGCGCATCGAAGGCCGCGGCACATTCTACGACGGCCGCAGCAGCCGGCCTGTGCCGGTCGCCTTCGCGCTCGACCTGACCCGCCTGAGCATCACCGACTTGGCCGGCGTTGAACTGGCGTCATGGCCGATGGCCAGCCTGCGGCGGGCCGACGCCGGGGCCGGCCGCGTGCGGATCGCCCGCGAGGGCGAGGATGCGCGGCTCGAGGTCGACGATCCGGTGGCGGCGCGCGCACTGTCCGTCGCGTTGCGGGCGACCCCGGCGGTCGGCAGCGATTGGCGCGGCCTCTTCAAGGTCGCCGGCTGGATGCTGGCGGCGGTCGCCTCGATCGCGGCGCTGCTCTTCATCGGCATTCCGGCGCTTGCCGATCGGATCGCCCCTTTGATCCCGGTCTCGGCCGAACAGAAGATCGGAGAGGCCGCCAAGCCGCAGATCCTGAGCACGCTGTCCGGCGGCAAGACGCCGAAGCTGTGCCGGTCGCAAGACGGCAGCCTCGCGCTGAGGCATCTGACCGAGCCGCTGATCGCTGCCGCCGGCGCGCCGCTGCCGGTCACCGTCGACGTGGTCGACGTGCGCCTGCCCAACGCCTTCGCGCTGCCGGGCGGGTCGGTCATCCTGACCCGCGGCCTGATCGAGAAGGTGGCGAGCCCCGAGGAACTGGCCGGCGTCTTCGCCCACGAACTCGGCCATGTCGTCCATCGAGACGGCATGCGCGGCCTGTTGAAAAGCGCCGGCCTGTCGATCGTCCTCGGTCTGATCATCGGCGACTTCACCGGATCGAGCGTTGCCGTGCTGGTCGGCCGCACGCTGATCGATGCCGGCTATTCGCGCGAGACGGAGGCCATGGCCGACGCCTTCGCGATCGACCTGATGACCCGAATCGGCCGCGATCCGGCTGCGCTCAGCACCGCCCTGGAGGCGATCAGCAAGGAGGGGCCGGAGCTCGACGGCGTCCTGTCCTGGCTCTCCACCCATCCGGTCACGGCGGAGCGCACGCGCATCCTGCGGGCGGCCGGCGGCCGGACCGGCGCGGCGGAGCCGATCCTGGACCCCGCCGGCTGGGCGTCCCTGAAGGCGATCTGTCGTTGATGGCGCGTTGCGGCACCAGAAGGCTCGCCCGCGCGCGACCGGCATGCTATTCGGCCTGACGGCAGGAAGCCGACGGGACCGCCATGCTCTATCGCCCGATCCAGCGCAGGTCTGAGGCCGCCGAATGGGGCCGCCGCTTCGGCGCCCTTTCGCTGCCGGTGCTCGTCCTGACCATCCTCGGCCATCGCTTCTACGGCATGACCACCGAGCATGCCTTCACGCTGGTGGCGGTCTCGGTCGGCTTCGGTCTGCTCGGCATCCTGTTTTCCGTCGTCGGGATCGCGGTGGTCTGGGAGCGCGGGCATCTCGGCGGCAGCAGCGCGGTGCGCGGGCTGATCTACGGGCTGATCGCCCTGGCGCCGGCCGGCTACGGGTTCTGGGGCGTCTACACCTATCCGCGCTTCACCGACATCAGCACCGACATCGCCGACCCGCCGCTCTACCGCAATGCCGCCTTCGTGCGCGTCGGCCGCTTCAACACGGCGCGGCCGCCCGATGCCGAGACGCTGGCGCGCCAGCGTCAGGCCTATCCGGACATCGTCACCCGCCGCTTCACGATCGGCTCGGACCAGCTCTATCTCGCCGCCCGCAAAGTGGTCGAGCGGTTCGGCTGGCAGATCACCGAGGATACGGCGCCCAAGGACGAAACCGACCGCGCCCGAATCGAGGCGGTGGCGCGGACGCTGCTGTTCGGCTTCGCGGACGACGTGATCGTGCGCATCTATTCCGACCCGTCCGGCTCGCGCATCGACCTGCGCTCCTCGTCGCGCTGGGGCGATCACGATCTCGGCGCCAATGCCCGCCGGATCCGCGACTTCTTCACCGAACTCGATGCGGCCGTGGTCGAGGCCTACGGGCAGTAGCCGGCAGGATGCGGCATGCTCCCGGCGCGGGCGCGCGTCGTCAGGCCGGCCGGTAGCGGCCGTCGATGGCCACCGGGCCATCGCAGGCGATCAGGCCGCGGGCGACCAGATCTTCCAGATGCGCCAGCACCGAAAGGCCGGCCGCCCCGTGCAGGTGCGGATCGACCGCCGCATAGATCACCCGGACCATATCCGGAATGGTCGCGTCGCCGGCCGCGACGCGGTCGAGCACGGCCTTTTCGCGACCGAGGCGGTGGGCCTTGAGGTCGGCCAGGAAGGTCCCCGGTTCTCGCACCGGGCCACCGTGGCCGGGCCAGTAGAGGCCGTCCGTGCGCGCCATCATGCGCTCCAGCGAGGCCATGTAGTCCGACATGGCGCCGTCCGGCGGGGCGACGATCGAGGTCGACCAGGCCATGACGTGGTCGCCGGAGAAGACGGCATCCTCCTCCGGCAGCGCGAAGGCGAGATGGTTGGCGCAATGGCCCGGCGTGGCGATCGCCTCCAGCGTCCATCCGTCGCCTTCGATCCGGTCGCCGTCGGCGACGCGCCGGTCGAACCGGAAGGCGTGATCGCCCGAGGCGTCGAGCGGATTGGTCTCGCCGAGCGCCAGGGGACGCGAAGGCCGGTGCGGTCCCTCGGCCAGGATCGGCGCGCCGGTGGCGGCGGCGATCGCCGCGGCGGCCGGCGAATGGTCGCGGTGGGTATGGGTGATGACGATCGCTGCCACGTCGGCGCGGCCGATCGCGGCGAGCAGGCACGTGATGTGGTCGGGGTCGTCCGGACCCGGGTCGATCACCGCCAGCGCCCGTTCGCCGACCAGCCAGCTGTTGGTGCCGGCGAAGGTGAACGGGCCGGGATTGCGCGCCGTGATCCGCCGGATGAGCGGCGAGACGCGCACGGCCTCGCCGTAGCGCGGGTCGAAGTCCTTGTCGAAGCGCGGTCCGGCCATGCTCGTGCCCTCGTCGCCGTCTGGTTCAGCGCCGGTCGTAGTGACGCAGCTTCTGGTCCATCTCGCTGAGGAAGCCCTGAACCTCTTCCCGGTTGATGTTGGCGATGATCCGGATCTCGGTGGTGATCTCGGTCGACAGCCGCTTCATGCTCTCGCGCAGCTGGTTCAGCGTGGAGACGATGACGCGGTCGAGTTCGCCGATGCGGGCATTCTGCGTGTCGAAGAACTGGCGGGCCGAATCGGTCGAACGAGCGATCGCATCGGTGGCCCCCTTGGCCTGATCGGTCGCCGCCGTGATGGTGGCCAGACCGCGGGCGACATAGGACAGCGCGTCGCGGGCCGAGTGCACCGATGCGGTGAGCGGATCGGCCGCGGCCTCGACCGCGGTCGCCATGCGCGACAGGGCGGCCGAGGTGGTCGCGATGGCATCGCCGGCCTTGGCCATCTCGCCGCTCTGGTGGGAGATGGCGCCCGAGGCGCCGTCGAGCCGGCCGGCCAGCTTCTCGACCTCGCCGCCGAACTGGCCGATGGTGTGCGAAAGCTGCCGGCTTGCGGTGTCGGCGGTCTCGGCGATCACCCTCACGCCGGCCGCGATGCCGCCGGTCAGGCTGTCGCCGCTCTTCACGAGCGTCTCGCCCGAACGCCGCACGGCATCCTGGATCTCGTCGCCGGCCTTGCGCAGCAGCTCAGTCAGACCCAGGACCTTGGCCTCCAGATCGGCGGTCGCCTGGCGGCTGAAGGCATCGTTGGTGCGCTGCAGGCCCTCGGCGGTATCGACCAGGCCCTGACGGATGGATTCCAGCGAGCCGATCGTGGTCGCCTCGACGCTGGCCGGGATCTTGCCGAGCATGTCGGACAGGTCGGCGAACCGGTTCCGCATCACGTCGGAGGCCTCGCCGGTCGCTTCCGAGACGGCCGCCGGGATGCGCACCAGCACGGCGTCGAGCGCGTCGAGCTGTTCTTCGATGCTCGCGTTGCGCTTGACCATCAGCTGGTCGAGCCGATCGGCCGCCTCATCCATGCGCACCGCCGCGCGGGCGATGCCGACGCCGAGGGTGCGGTCGATCTCGCGCACCGTGTCGGTCATGGTGCCCATGGCCTGGATCTGATCGCGCAGCGTGCCGGTGAGCGAATCCATCTGGGTGGCGACGGCCGACTTCCAGATCTGGCCGAAGGCATCGGACATGCGGTCCGGCTGGCGGGCGAGATCGGCCGAGGCGATTTCCAGCCGCGAGCCGAGCCGGTCGACCTGGCCGCCGAGCCCTTCGACGGCGGTCGTGATGTGGCCGCCGGCCTCGCGCGAGGTCGCCAGCAGGTGGCTGCCGCAGGTGTCGATCGTCTTGGCGAGCGCGGCGACGCGCTTGTCGAGCTCTTCGGTGGTGCGCTCCATCTCGCGGCGGGTATGGGCATCGATGCCCTCGACCGTCCGTCCGACCGTGCCGGCGATGGTGGCGATGGTCCCGGTCGTCGTCTCGGCGACCACGGCGGGCAGGCTCGCCAGCGTGCTTTCGACCGCCTCGAGCTTCTCGGCCAGCCGCAGGACGTGGCCTTCCACGGTCGCACCGAACTGGCCGGCGCTGCGGTTGAGCTGGTCGCTGGCCCGGTCCATGGCGGTGCCGAAACCGGATTCGGTCCGGCTGACCGCCTCGGTCACGTTGCGGATGGCGGCGATGACGGCGTTGAGGGTTTCGGCGGCGGCATCGGTCTGCGCCGCGAAGGTCCGTCCGGTGGCCGCCGCGCTGTCGGCGATGACACCGACGCCGCTGGTCGCACCCGCCGTGAGCGTGTCGCCCGCCCGGCGCAGTTCCTCGCCGGCGCTGCGGGCCGAGGCGAGGATTTCGCCGGCCGCCGTCTCGAGCAGTCCGGAGAGCGTGCGCACCCGCCCGTCGAGTTCGTTCGCCGAGGCCTCGGCAAAGCCGCGCAGGCCGTCCTGCATGCTTTCGACGGTCCGCGCCAGGCCGAGATCGATGGTCGCCAGCGAGCGGGTCGCGGCGGATTCGACGGTCGCCGGCAGGCTGCCGAGCAGGCGTTCCAGGGGTTCGATACGCTGGGCGATCGAGGCGGCGCCGCTGTCGAGGCGGTCGCTGAACCGGGTCGTCGACATGTCGAGGCGCGCCGAGGCGCCGTCGAGCCAGGAGACGAGATGACCTTGCGCGGTCTTCAGCGTCTGATCGAGCGCGCTGCCGGCCTGGCGCAGATCGGCGCCGGCGGTCTGCGCGGAACCGACCATCTCGGAGGCGGCGGTCTCGATCAGGCCGGCGAGCGTCCGGACCCGTCCGTCGAGTTCGCCGGCGGCCGCATCGGCGAAGCCGCGCAGGCCGGTCTCGATCGCCGCGACGCTGCGGCCGAGGCCGGCATCGATGGTGGCGAAGACCCGGTCCGCCGCGCCGCCGACCGAATCCGGCAGGCGGGCGAGGACATCCTCCAGCGGCGCGAGCCGCGCGGCGATGGCCTCCGAGCCGCCGTCGAGGCGGGTGCCGATCTGCTCGGCCGCCCGTTCGATCCGCAGCGCCGCGGTATCGATGGTGCCGACGAAGCCGTGCTGGGCGCCCTGCAGGCTGCTGCCGAGATCGCTGCCGGCCTGGCGCAGATCGGCGCCGGCGGTGCGCGCCGAGCCGACCATTTCGGAGGCGGCGGCTTCGAGCAGGCTGGCGAGCGTCCGGACCCGTCCGTCGAGTTCGCCGGCGGCCGCATCGGCGAAGCTGCGCAGGCCGGTCTCGATCGTCGCGACGCTGCGGCCGAGGCCGGCGTCGATGGTCGCGAAGACGCGATCCGCCGCGCTGCCGACCGAATCGGGCAGGCGGGCGAGCACGTCTTCGAGCGGCACGAGCCGTGCGGCGATGGCCTCCGAACCGCCGTCGAGGCGGCTGCCGATCTGTTCGGCGGCCAGTTCGATGCGCAGGGCCGCGGTCTCGATGGTGCCGACGAAGTCGCGCTGGGCGCCCTGCAGGCTGCTGCCGAGATCGCTGCCGGCCTGACGCAGATCGGCGCCGGCGGTGCGGGCGGAGCCGACCATCTCGGAGGCGGCGGTTTCGATCAGGCCGGCGAGCGTCCGGACCTGTCCGTCGAGTTCGCCCGCGGCCGCATCGGCGAAGCTGCGCAAGCCGGTCTCGATCGTCGCGACGCTGCGGCCGAGGCCGGCATCGATGGTGGCGAGCGACCGTTCGGCCGCCGCCCCGACCGAATCGGGCAGGCGGGCGAGCACGTCTTCGAGCGGGACGAGGCGCGCCACGATGGCATCCGCACCGCGGTCGAGGCGGGTGCCGACCTGATCGGCGGCCTGGTCAAGCCGCAGCGCGGCGCCGTCGAGCCCGCCGACGAAATTCTGCTGGGCGGCCTGCAGGCCGGCCCCGACCGCCTCGCCGGCCCGGGTCAATTCGCTGCCTGCCGACTTCGCCGAACTGACCAGTTCCGAGGCCGCGGCCTCGAGCAGGGTCGCCAGCGTCCGCACCCGGTTGTCGAGTTCCGCGGTGACGGCCGCCGCGGAATTGCGCAGGCCCATATCGATCGTGCCGACGGCCCGTTCCAGGCCGGACGCGATGTTGGCCAAGGCCCGTTCGGCCGACATCCCGACGGTTTCGGGCAGGCGCTCCAGCACGGCCTCGATCGGCGCCAGACGGCTCGCGAGAGCCTCCGAGCCGCCGTCGAGGCGCGACTGCACGAGCTGGCTCGACTGGTCGAGCCGCCCGGCGGCGCCCTCCAGCGCGGATACGAAGCGGCGCTCGGCATCCGCCAGCGCTGCGGTCTGCGCGCTCAGCGCGGCCACGGAAGCCCGGTTCGCCTCGGCCATGCTGGCCATGTCGGCGCCGAGCGCGGATTTCCAGATCGTCACGAAGCTCTCGCCGGCGCGTTCGGCCATCTCGACGCCGGCCAGCGCGACCGCCGAGCGGGTCTCCGCCAGGGCCGTCGCGATCGGCTCGAAGCGGGCGCCGACGCTCTGGCCGATGCTGGCGCCGATCAGGTCGGGCAGTCGCTCGGTGCGGGCGGCCAGGACGGTTTCGACCTGGGTGCCGATGGCGGCGGCCATCTCGTCGCGCAGGCGCTTCAGCTGGCTGTCGAAGGCATCGGAAGCCCGCAACTGGCGCCGCGCGATCGCTTCCGGCGGAACATGGGTCGAGAAGGCCTGCACGGCCGCAGCCAGGGCGGCGGCTGCGGCTTCGTCGCCGGCCGTGTCGCGTCGCGTCAGGATGGTCAGGACCCCATAGCCGAGCAGACCGCCGAGGGCCGGCACCACGACGGCGAGGCTCGCCGCCGATCCGGCCACCGCGAGACCGGCAAGGCTGATGGCGATGCCGATCGCCGCGACGATCTCGGCGAGCCCCTGGCGGCGGACCGGAAGCCCCGGCGCCCCGGCCGCGAAGACCCGGTAGGGGTCGGCATAGTTGACGATCCGGCCATCCGGCTCGACCTCGAGCGCCGCGCGGTAGCGGCTCCAGGCCGCAGCCCAGGCGGTCGGCGCAAACAGCGATTCGGCACGGTCGAGCCGGTCGGCACCGTCCGGCACCTGCGCGATGCCGCGGCGCAAGGTCTCCAGCGGACGGCGGATCCGCTGGGCGCCGTCGGCCCGGCCGATGGCCGCCGCCGCCCCGGCGATGAGAACGATCGCGGCCAGTCCGGTCAGTGCGAAGCCACGTCCTGCGACAAACTCCGTCGCCATGCCCCAGACTTCGCTACCCGTCGCCATCGCCCGCTCCGCCCCCTGCGGTTCCGTATCCAAACCCCTTCCGGGGACGGACAGTTCATTAACTGATCGACCCGACCCGGGCCACAACGAAGTGGCCGGGAGCCGGTCGCCGGTTGTGTGTTCGGCCGTTGCGGCGCGGCCGGCTCGCCGCGGTCGCCCGCCGCCGGGCGCCGTTTCGTGCCGATTGCATCCTCAAATTGCGGCGTCACGCCTGACCGTCAGCGCGGCGACTGCTTCAGCCGGCCGCGGATCGCACCGAGAAGGCCGGGCTTCTCGCTTTTTGCCGGTCCGGTCCAGGAGATCCGGCTTTGGGTCAGTTCTTCCTCGAAGTCCGCGTCAGGCGACGGCGTCCCGGTCGGGGCCGTCGGCCGGCGGGTGGCGGTCGTCTGCGGCGGCCGGGTCGGGGATGTCGCCCGCGTGGGGGCGGGCGGCACCGGCACCGGCGCCGCGTTGACGGCGTCGAGATCCATGGCGGGCCGCGGATCGGGCGCCATGATCTCGGCGGCGATCGCCTCTTCGTCGATCTCGATCACCGGCCGGCTCTGGCGCATGGTCATGCGCGGCGGGGTCGGTGCCGTCGGGGCGGCCGGCGGGATTGCCCGGGCGAGTGCCGGCGGCGGCGGCGGGGGCGGCGGAACCGGCGCCTTGGCCTCGGCGGGAGCCGGGCGCGGGGTCGGCTCGACCAGCCGGGGACGGGCCGAAGCCGTGCGGCTCGCAGGGGGCTGCAGCGTCGGGGCTGCGCGCGGGGAGGCCGGCGCGGGCGGTCGCGCGGCCGGCGCCTTGGGGGCCGGCGAGGGGGCCCCGGGACCGTGACCGGCCGGCGGCTGCGCGGCCGGGCGCGGCCTCGCCGGCAGCGGGGCCGGGGTCGGCGCCGGCGGCCGGGCCGGACGCACCGGTGCCGCCGGGCGTGCGGCCGCGGACGGCGCCGGCGGTGCGGCGGGCGCCGGAGCCGGCTGTGGCGCCGGTGGCGGCGCGGAAAGGTGGACCGGGAGGGCGGCCGGGAGCCGGCGCACCGGCGTCGGCACGGGCCTGACCGGGGCGTTTTCGGGCGCCAGCGGGCGAATCTGCTCGATCGCTTCGGGCTCGATGGGCTCGACGGGCGGCGGTGCGGCCGGACGGCGGGCCGGTGTCGGCCTGACCAGGGCGTTTTCGGGCGCCAGCGGGCGAATCTGCTCGATCGCCTCGGGCTCAATGGGCTCAATGGGCTCGACGGGCGGCGGTGCGGCCGGGCGGCGGGCCGGAGCCGGCGGCGTCGGCCGGGCTTCGGCGGTCGGACGCGGCGCGACCGGTTCGGGCACGGGCGCGACCGGCTTGGGCGGCAGCTTGATCGATCCGGCCGCCGCCGGGGCGGTAGCGGTGGGGCGGATGCCGTTGGCGCCGATACCGTTGGCGCCGGTACCGTTGGCGCCGCTGCCGGTCGGGGCATAGCCGGTTGGGGTAGTGCCGCTTGGGCCGCTGCCAGTCGGGGCGTAGCCGGTCGGGGCGTAGCCGGTCTCGATCGGCGCCGTATTGCGGGTTTCGACCAGCCGCACCGCCGGGCTGCGCGCGCGGTTCGAACTGCGCACGTTGGTCAGCATCGACATGAAGTCGAGATCGGTCAGGAACTGACCGTCGCAGACCGACGCCGACTCGTCGCCGATCACCGGCACGCCGACCGTGCGGGCCAGTTCTTCGGCCAGACTGTCCTCGGACCCGGTCGCCAGGACGGCGAAGGACCCGGCGCTGGCCGCGGCCTGCGCGTTGTGGGCGACCTGAAGGCGACGCCAATCCGGATCGTCGGAGTCGCTGACATGCGAGCGCCGCGGGGTGCCGATTTCGGTCAGGCCGAGCACCGGAATGCCGCTATCGGCGAGCAGCCGGATGATCTCGATGGTCTCGACCTCGATCGCCAGCGCAATCCCGGCGCAGCCGACGGATTCGATCAGATATTCGGCATCCTGCAGGGCGCGGTCGGGCGTGTCTTCGCAACATTTGGCCGGCAGTTCGACCACCACGGCGGCCCGGCGCGACGCCCGCATCACCGCCTGTCCATGCGCCACCATCAGGTCGAGCGAGACATCCATCGGCCGGTCGATGCCATGGATCGTGGCGACGAGCCCGCAATCCACCAGCAGCATGTCGACATAGGAATCGATGATCCGTGCGAACGGCGCCGTCGACGCCCCGGCGGCGACGATTCGACGCCGCCCCTTGCGATCCGTCAATTCGCCGAGCGCGTTTCGACCATCCGCCGGGTTACGCATGACCAATCGGTATATCCTGGCCGTGGCTACTTGGACCTATCCGCCTGCCTCGATCGGCATTGGGACGCGTCGCCGGACCGAACCGGGCCAGCGACTGGGAAGCTACTGCATCGGCTGGCAAAAGAAAAGCGCCCAACACCCGTTGCATAGCTCGGCAAGGAAAGTCTGCACCCACGGTAGGGCAAATCCCCGGCATCCTGTCCGCAAGAAATTCCCGGCGCCCCATCTGCCTGACGTCTTTCTTCCCGTACGGGACTCGGCCGTGAACGGGGCGTCAAAGCCCGGCGGATCGGCGTGATCGGTGTCGACGCCGGCCGGCATACCTGCCGTCCGCAAGAGTCCGCGATCGATTTCGCTTGTCCGCACGGCGGCGGGGACCGTCGAAAACTATCGGCGAATTGCATACAGATTATCTCAACTTTACGTCCGCCAGTCCTTCGGCGGCCCGACTCCGGCCACCCGCTGTCGCAAGCGCTCGATCTTCGGCGAAAGTCGCAGCGCGCGGGCCGCATTGTCCACCGGTTGTTGGGCCCGAAGACCGGCGCGGACGAGTCGACATCGACCGAATCGGTCCAGCGGGCCGGATTGTCGGCGCGAGGCCGGTCGTCGGCGCGAGGCCGGTCGTCGGGGCGGAGGGTGGTGGGGGCGTGGAGGGGGATCGGAAAAGTCCGATCGGCCGGCGCTCCGGCGGCCTTCAACAGGCGCAGGCGGGCCGCAGCGGCGGTGCCGTCGGCATCAGCCGGCCGGTTCGAGCCGGTGGCCGGCTTCGGCGATCGATCGCGCCAGATATCTCAACGTTCGTCTGAGAAGGCTCCCTCGGGAAAGGAGCGGAAGCGATTGGTCGGAGTGGAGTGATTCGAACACTCGACCCCCTCGTCCCGAACGAGGTGCGCTACCAGGCTGCGCTACACTCCGCCGTCGCTTGCGGGGCGGTTTATAGCGACGCGACTCCGACCCTGCAAGCGGTATTCTGCACCTTTTCCACGATCGTTTTGCATGGCTGTGACAAGCGGTCCCGCGCCGCCATGCGTCAGTCGCCGGCTCGGCGCCGAAACGCGGCGCTTTCCGCCATGCGCAGACGCCGCCGTGCCCGCCGCCCGCGCGTTCAGAGCCGATCGGCGGCGGAATGGTTGGCGTAGGTCTCCCAGGTCGGAGCATAGCCGTCATCGGCCTGGTTGCCCCAGACGGTCCAGCCGGGGCGCGTCCCGCGGCTGAAGAGCTCGAGGCGGGGACCGGGCGAGCAGGCTTCGATCAGCGCATATTGCTCGTCGGGCTTGCGCGAATGCTCGCGCTTGCGGGTGCCGAGATAGTTGATCTGGGAGCGCCCCGGCGCCAGGGTCCGCGCCTGCCGGCCGCGCACGCCGAACAGGATCAGCTCGGTCACGTTGCGGAAGTAGAAGCCGACGCCGCGCCCGTCGGACCCGCCGTCCTTGCGCAGCTTGTGCCAGACCAGATTGGTCTTGTAGGCAAAGCCCCATGCGCGCATGACCGCGAGCCCCTCGGGCAGCAGCGCATTGGGCACCCAGAGATAGAGATGCGCGGTTTCGGCCGCGGCTGCCGCGACCGGCAGCGCCATGATCGCGTCCAGGCTCATCGTGCCGTAGCGCGACAGCCGTCGGTGCTCCGGCGCGACCTTGCCGGTCCGGTTCTCGAACTGCCAGGGCGGATCGGCCAGGATGGTGGCGAAGCGCCGCCCGGCCACGCAGGCCGCCAGATCCGCGCCCGCATCGGCCGGTGCCGGCGGATCGCAAGACGGCGCGTCACCGGGCGTCGCATCAATGGGAGCGTTGTCGGAAGGGGCGGGCATCGGCATCCGAATCGGGGACGGCGCCGAATCGCACCGTCTCCCCAGTCTATGCGCTCTTCCGATGCCGCGGGATCGGCGCGCGCCGCGGCCGCGCCGGCCCGGTCAGGCGGTGCGCGGCGACGGCTGCAGCACGGGCTCCAGGGCCGCCGCCAGCGCCATCAGGTCGTGGTCGCGGCCGCGCCGGCCGACCACCATCAGGCCGACCGGGAGCGGCTGGCCGATCTCGATCGGCAGCGAATAGGCCGGCAGGTCGAACAGGTTGAAGATCGCGGTGTTGCGCAGGGCCGTGAGGTTGGCGCGGGTGAAGGCCGCGTCGTCGTCGACGAGATCGGCGATCACCGGCGCGACCGCCGGCACCGTCGGGGCGATCACCGCGTCGAAGGGCGCGAAGGCCGCGTCGACGGCGGCCTTGGCGGCTTCGCGGGCGCGAATCATGCCGACATAGGTCGCCCCGGAGGCCTGCGCGCCCTTCTCGATCCGGGCCAGCACCCGCGGATCGAAATCGCCGGCCCGGTCGCGCAGATTGTCGCGATGGATATGGGCTGCCTCGATCGCCGTGATGGTCACGTCCTTCTGGATGGCGAGCGGCAGGGTGACGACCGCGTCGAGATCGACCTCGAACAGGCGGATGCCGGCCTTGGCCAGAAGGCCGAGCGCGGCCTCGACGGCCGGCCCGACGATGCCGTCGAGATCCGAATAGAGAAAGCCGCGCGGCACGGCGAGACGCAGGCCGTCGGCGGCGACCGGTGCGGATGGGGGCGCAGCCACGCCGCTGAGGACCGCGTCGGCCGCGACCGTATCGGCGACCCGGCGCGCGATCGGCCCGATCGTGTCGAGCGTGTAGGAGAGCGGGAAGGCGCCCTCCGTCGGCACCCGGCCGCCGCCCGGCTTGAACCCGACCAGGCCGTTGAAGGCCGAGGGGATGCGGATCGAGCCGCCGGTGTCCGAGCCGATCGCGATGTCGGCCCAGCCCCGGCCGACCGAGACGGCGGCCCCGGAAGACGAACCGCCGGGCACGCGGGTCGGGTCGGCGGCATTGCCGGGCGTTCCGGTATGGGGGTTGATGCCGATGCCCGAATAGGCGAACTCGCTCATCGTGGTCCGGCCGACGATGACGGCGCCGGCGGCGCGCAGCCGGCGCACCACGGGCGCATCGGACTTGGCCGGCGGCAGGTCGCGGTTGATGCGCGAACCGGCCGTGGTGACCTCGCCGGCCTCGTCGAGCAGGTCCTTGATCGAGACCAGTGCGCCGTCGAGCGCGCCGAGCGAGAGGCCGAGCCGGGCCCGGGCATCGGCGGCGTCGGCCGCGGCGCGCGCCGCTTCCGTGTGGACCTTGGCCATCACGGTCGACGCCGCGGCACCGCTGCCGGCGATCGCGTCGAGTGCGGCTTCCAGGCGGTCGCGAACCTTCGTCGGCATCGATGTCTCCCTCGGATTGGCGCAGGACCATCGGGGAGCGCGCGCGGACGGTCAAGCGCCCCCCGTCCGCCCCCTCGTCGCCGGCGCCGGGCGGCGTGCCGCGGTCGGACCGGCAAGCGATGCGGTCCTTGGTCCCCGTCGCCGACCGCCTCCCATAGGCAATATTGCAGTGCAACATGTCGCTGGATGCGATGCAGCACGATACGATGCGCCGCAGCAAAGAGAAGCCGTCGAATATCTGCGATGAACGATGTGTTAAAATCGCAGATCTTCTGCCTAACGTCGCGCGCTCATCGCATGACAAGACGGTGCGACCGATTCCCGCTGCCTGAGAAATAGCCTGTCTGCCTCTGCGTGATCCCTACTTACGTCGCATTGAGGGTGGCGGAGGCCCCGAAGTAAGGTCCTGTCACTGCGACCTCCGATTTTCGCGCGAGCTGCTTCAAGAAGGCGGCCCGGGGTTGCTGTTTTCGACGAGGGGAACGCCCATGAGCATGAGTTCAAGCGGATCGGGGGCTGCCGCGCGCCCGATGAGCAGCGAGGAGAAGCGCGTTATTTTTGCGTCTTCCCTCGGCACTGTCTTCGAGTGGTACGACTTCTACCTGTACGGTTCGCTCGCCGGCATCATCGGCGCGCAGTTCTTCAACGTCGCCGGACCTGACGGCAAGCCGATGTTCGATCAGGCGACGCGCGACATCTTCGCGCTGCTCGCCTTCGCGGCCGGCTTCATCGTGCGCCCCTTCGGCGCGCTGGTGTTCGGACGCATCGGCGACCTGGTCGGCCGCAAATACACCTTCCTGGTCACCATCATGCTGATGGGCCTGTCGACCTTCATCGTCGGCCTGCTGCCGTCCTCGGCTCAGATCGGCATCTGGGCGCCGATCATCCTGATCACGCTGCGCCTGATCCAGGGCCTGGCGCTCGGCGGCGAATATGGCGGTGCCGCCACCTACGTGGCCGAGCATGCCCCGGCCGGACGGCGCGGCTTCTACACCTCGTGGATCCAGACCACCGCCACGCTCGGCCTGTTCCTCTCGCTGCTGGTCATCCTGGCGACCCGGACGATCTTCGGCGAAAAGGAATTCGCGGCCTTCTACTGGCGCGTTCCGTTCTGGGTCTCGATCGCGCTGCTCGGCATCTCGATCTGGATTCGTCTGCAGCTGCAGGAATCGCCCGCCTTCAAGAAGATGAAGGAAGAGGGCACCCACTCCAAGGCGCCGCTGACCGAAGCCTTCGGGCAGTGGAAGAACGCCAAGATCGCGCTGATCGCGCTGCTCGGTCTCGTCGCCGGCCAGGGCGTGGTCTGGTATACCGGCCAGTTCTATGCGCTGTTCTTCCTGCAGTCGATCCTGAAGGTCGACGGCTACACCGCCAACCTGCTGATCGCCTGGTCGCTGCTGCTCGGCACGGGCTTCTTCGTGGTCTTCGGCTGGCTGTCCGACAAGATCGGCCGCAAGCCGATCATCCTGCTCGGCTGCGCCATCGCGGCGATCAGCTACTTCACCATCTTCCAGCGTCTCGCCGAGACCGCGAACCCGACCCTCGCCAAGGCGATCGAGACCGTCCAGGTCAAGGTCGTGTCCGACAAGGCCGATTGCGGCGACCTGTTCAACCCGGTCGGCACCCGCATCTTCAAGTCGTCCTGCGATCTCGCCCGCGACTTCCTGGCCAAGTCCTCGGTCAAGTACGCCACCGAGTTCGCCGCCGGCACGACCCCGGCCAAGATCGTCGTCGGCACGACGGAAGTCGCCTTCGACACGACCAAGCTCGCCGACAGCCAGAAGGCGGTCACCGGTGCCCTGCAGGCGGCCGGCTATCCGAAGGCCGGCGACGCGTCGATCGTGAAGATGGCGACCCCCTTCGACATCTTCCGTCCGCAGGTCTACACGATCATCGGCTACCTGTTCATCCTGGTCCTGTTCGTGACCATGGTGTACGGCCCGATCGCGGCGGCCCTGGTCGAACTCTTCCCGACCCGCATCCGCTACACCTCGATGTCGCTGCCCTACCACATCGGCAACGGCTGGTTCGGCGGCCTGCTGCCCGCCACCGCCTTCGCGATGGTGGCCCAGACCGGCGACATCTATTACGGCCTCTGGTACCCGATCGTGATCGCTGTCTTCACCGTGGTGGTCGGCCTGTTCTTCGTGCCGGAAACCAAGGATCGCGACATCTTCACCTATCGCGGCAACTGAGGCTCCGGCCTCTACCCGCCTGACGGTTCGTGCGGGCCGCCCCTCCGGGGGCGGCCCGTTTCGTTGTCGGATCGGCCTCGGCCGGGGCGACCTGTTGCCGAAGCGTCATGGATCCGCCGTTCAGCGTCGGATAGTGGGGACGCGCGGGGCGGTGCCTCGCCCTCGATTCCCGGCCGCCGACCCGCCGACCGGGTCCGGCCCGTCTTCAGGCTCCGAACCATGTCGCTTGTCCTGCTGTCTGCCCGGGATCGGGCCGCGCCCCGCCACGTCGGTCTCCGCTCCCCCCGTCGCGCGCCTTGCCGCACGGGGCTCGTCCGCACCCTGCTCGCCGCCGTCGCGGCGATGCTGCTGCCGGGTCTCGGTGGCGCCACCGCGGCCGAGGAGGCCTGCTGGGCGCCCGAATCGTTCCGGCAGAGCGAGCGGGACCGGCCGATCCGCACCGGCATCGCCGCCGCCCGCGTGGCCCTGCCGACCGACGAACCGGCGCCCCCGCCGCAGTCCTTCCGGCCGGTCGACGGCGTCGTCCGCCGGGTCGATCTGCCGCCGGGCGCGCCGAAGATGATCGCGCTGACCTTCGACCTGTGCGAGACGCCCTTCGAGGTCGCCGGCTATCAGGGCGCGAGCGTCGACACGCTGCGGGCGAACGGGGTGCGGGCGACCTTCTTCGCCGGCGGCAAGTGGATGCTGACCCACCCGGACCGGGCCGGCCAGATCGCCACCGATCCGCTGTTCGAGATCGCCAGCCACGCCTGGGAACATCGCAACTTCCGGATCGTGACCGGCCGCCCGATGCTCGACGAGATCCGGGGGCCGCAGTCCGCCTACCAGCGTCTGCGCGACGGCCTCGCCGCGCGCCAATGCGCCCCGCGGCCCGGCCGCGACCTCGCCGCCGCGATGCCCGAGCGGCTCGGCCTGTTCCGCTTTCCCTTCGGCGCCTGCAACCGGGCCGCCATCGAAGCCGTCGGCGCGGCGGGCCTGATCCCCGTGCAATGGGATGTCTCGTCCGGCGATCCCGACCGCCATCTGTCCGCGGCCGGCATGGTCGCCAGCGTGCTGCGGCGGGTGCGGCCCGGGTCGATCGTGCTGTTCCATGCCAACGGCCGCGGCTGGGCGACCGACGACGCCCTGCCGGAGATCGTCGCGCGCCTGCGGCAGCAGGGCTACGTCTTCGTGACCGTCGGCGAATTGCTGGCCTATCCGGGCGCGAAGCCGGTCGTGGCCGCGAGCTGCTACGACGAGACGCCGGGCGACACGGACCGCTACGACGGCCTCGCCCGCCTCCTGGACGGGCGCAGCGCCCTTTTCGCCGCCCGCACCGCTGTGCCGGCGGGCGATCGCGGCCCGGCCGGGGCGGTTTCCCCGGCACCGTCGCGGTCCGCACGGGTGGCGAAGCCCGCCCTGCCGGCGCGTCCGGCCGCGCCCGGGCCGCTGTCTGTCGGGCAGCCCTGAGCCGAACGGCCCGGGCGACCGTCGGGACGAGCATCGGGCCGACGACCGGGGCGACCGTCGGGGCCGCGGACGGCGCCTATCCGTCGACCGGTTCGGCCGCCGTTGCCGCCGCGGTTGCCGCTTCGGCCTCGGCGCGGGCGGCGGCTTCTTCCTGGCGCTTCAGGCGGACCACGGTCACCGAGCAGAAGGCCTCGGCGACGACCTGGGCCGAGACGCTGCCGAGATGGCGGCGCAGGGCCGAGGAGGCACGCGCGCCGATGACGATGTGGTCGACGCGGTTGTGGGCGGCGTAGTTGAGGATCGCGGCGGCCACGTCGATCGCCTCGATGACGTGGAAGGAGACCTTCTCCTCCGGCATGTCGAGCGGTCGCGCCCAATCCTTCAGCGCGACCAGGCGCCCGACATAGGCCGGCCGGCCGGCGGCGTCGACCGCCTCGTCCTCGCCGGCGAGCCGGGTCTTCAGCACCGTCACGCAGGCGAGCCGGGCATCCTTCTCGTGGTCGAGCACGCGGGCGAGATGGACGCGGACCTCGTCGGAGAGCGCATCGCCGCCGGTGGACAGATCGACCGCGGCGAGCACCACCGAGGCCCCGGACAGGCGCGAGGCGATCGACGGCTGGAACGGCAGCGTGCGCGGCTTCGACGGCAGCACGGCGCGCAGCAGCCGGCGCCAGATCGTCTCGCCCGCTTCCGCCTTGCCGCGCTCGGAGATCACCACCTGCTCGGGATGGCGCAGGTCGAACATCAACTGCCCGGCGGAGGCGTAGCGGCGGGCCGGATCGACCTCCAGGCAGCGCAGGATCACCTCCTGCAGCCAGCGCGGGATCGAGCGCGAGACCGACCGCGGCGGCGGCGGCGCCTGATAGATGCGCCGTTCCATGCCGGCCCGTGTGCCCGGCTCGCCGAAGGGCTTCCGGCCGGTCGCCAGCTCGTAGAGGATGCAGCCGAGGGCCCAGATGTCGCTGGCCGGATTGGTCCGGTCGCCGAGGATCTGTTCCGGCGCGATATAGGCCGGCGTGCCCATCGGTAGGCTGGATTCCTCGCCGAGCAGGTCGGGCAGTTCTTCGTGCCGGGCGAGGCCGAAATCGATCAGCACCGCGCCGCGCTCCGCCATGATGATGTTGCCGGGCTTCAGGTCGAGATGCACCACCTTCTGACCGTGCAGGTCGTCGAGCGCCGCGGCGATGTCGGCCCCGATCAGCGACACCGTCTGCCAGGACAGCGGCGCCCGCTCGACTTCCGCCTGCAGGCTGGTGCCGGTGACGAATTCCATGGCCAGATAGGGCAGGGTCTCCAGATCGCCGGATGCGACGAAGCGCGGCACGTGGCGGCCCGACAGCCGCCGCATGATCATCTCCTCGACCTCGAAGCCGATGATCGCCGCCACGTCGTCGCCGGGCGCGATGAACGGCACCTTGAGCAGCAGCGGAAACTTGATGTCCGGCCGCGTCGCCCGCCAGATCGCCCCCATGCCGCCGGACGGCAGCCGTTCGGTCAGCCGGAAACCGTCGATCACCGCGCCCGGTACCAGTTCGTTGATCGGCACGCCCCGCTCCCCGTGTTCCGCCGCGCCGGTTCCGCTCGGAGCGGATCGCCCTCGTGGTTCGATCGAGACGGATGGCACCCAGCCGTCTCGTGAATCGGAACCACTCACTCTTTGCCCGCTAGCGGCCTTCCTTCAGCCGGATACCGAGCCATTCCGGCAGGTCGGCCGCATTGATCTTGCGCAGGGTTTCGTCGATCTCGTAGGGGACGCGCATCATCGCGATCGACTTCTCGTCGGTGTCGAGCAGGCCCCAGCAGGCATTGGGATTGCGGTCGCGCGGCTGGCCGACCGCACCGACCACGGTGACCCAGCGGCGCGCCGGCAGAAGCGGCACCGGCTTGTTGGCGAGCGGCCGGAAATGCTCCGCCGGCCGGCCGCCGATCGAATGGAACAGGGCCGGGACGTGCGTGTGGCCGCAGAAGATCAGGCGCTGCGCGGTGGCGGCCAGGCAGGCCTCGGCGGCCGCACGGTTGTCGATATAGTGCCATTCCGGCGGTTCCGCCGCGCTGGCATGGACATAGAGCCGGTCGTCCTCCTGCGCCGAGAAGGGCAGGGTGCCGAGCCAGGCGCGCGCCTCGGCGTCGAGCACCTTGTGGGTCCATTCGATCGCGATCCGCGCCATCTCGGACATGCCGCGCTTGGGCTTGACGGCATAGTCGTCGTGATTGCCGCGGATCACGATCGCGCCGGTCTCGACGAGGCCGCGGACGCGGTCGACGATATAGGCGGGATCGGGGCCGTAGCCGACCAGGTCGCCGAGGAAGACGTGGCAGTCGATGCCGACCGCAGCGGCGTGTTCGAGGCAGCTGTCGAGCGCCTCGCGATTGCCGTGGATGTCCGTAAACAAGCCGATCCGCACGGGCGCATACTCCCCGGGGCCGACCGCGCATCCTGTCGGAGGAGGCCCGGCGCCCGTTTCCCTACCTGTCCTGGCCGCGTTCTTCTTGCGAGAGCGTCGGCTCGATCCGTTGCCGGCCGGGCGAACCCGGCCCTGCGCCGCCGCCGCCTGCCGCCATCAGGGGCTGCCATCACGGGCCGCCACTGCCTGCCGTCGGCGCCAGCGGTCGGTGCCGGGCGCCGCGGCAGCCGGCCGTTCAGGCGAACAGGAAGTCGCCCGCCGGCACCGGCATGTAGCGTTCGGCGATGGTGCGGTTGGAGGCAGCGTAGCGCCGGGTGAGCTCGGCGCGCAATTCGTCCATCGGCGGCCGGAACGGTCCGTACTCGCCGATCGGCAGCACGGATTTCAACCCGAGCAGCACATGATGGATGTCGCGCGGATTGGCCCCCTTCTCGCCCATCCGCTCGGCGACGACCTTGGCCACCGCCATGGCCGGCCCGGACAGCGACTTGTTGGCGACGCGCGTCTCGAAGCTCACGTCGTCGAAGCGCTCCCGCGGGATGGCGAGCGCGTGCTCGATGAAGGTCATCACATAGCTGCGGAAGTCGTTGCGGATCGGCTCGTAGGGCAGCACCACGACCCGCTCCCGGCCGTGCCGGGCGACCAGCCCTTCGACCAGCGTCAGCCAGTCCATGCCGTTGATATCGATCTCGTGCTTCCAGTAGTCCTCGAAGGTGCAGTCGACCCGGCCATGCTCGATCCGGTGCGCATAGCACGAGGCCAGAAAGCTGTCCTGCCGGCGGACCGTCAGAACGACCCGGTAGTCCGGATAGGCGGTGAAGAAGTCCGACAGCACGAAGGCGCGCGGCAGCATCCGCTTCCACGACCGCTTCACGGTCGGATACATCAGAAAGCCGGTGCAGCCCTCGTCGCTGATCAGGAATTGCTGCATGCCGGCGGCGCGGCTTTCGACATAGGCCTGCTGCGACGGCTTCTTGAACCGGTCGAAGAAGCCGCCCTGGTCGCGCCGCACGATCCGGCCGACCGGACCCTGCTGGAAGTCGCGGGTCGGCTCATAGGCGACGCCTTCGCGATTGAGCGCGGCCATCATGCCCCTGAGCGTGATCTGCAGCGAGGTCGTCGCCGTCTTCGGCGCCCCGATGTGGAAGATGAGCTTCATGGGGATCGCCTCGCCCGACCGTCCAATTCAACCGAGCCCGACGGCGCGCTTGGCCTTGTGCAGCATGCGGATCGCCTGCCGGGCGGGTCCCGGCAGCCGGCTGCGGCGCTTTTCCACCTGCATCACGTCGCCGAGCGCCTCTTCCAGCGCCCGGGCGACGTCCTGCAGGGTCTCCGTGTTCCAGGCCGGCGCGGGCGCCTCCGCCGGCGGGTAGGCGTCGGCGAACAGGCCGGGATCGCCGGTCACCCCGCGCAGCCATTCGATGTCGGCCATCGATTTCGCCCAGATCGTATCCAGCACCGGCTTGGGCAGGGCCCATTTGGTGCCGCGAATGTCGCGCACCGCCTGCCGGAACGGATAGTTCGAGCTCGGATGGCGGTAACGGTCCTGGGCTTCGATCAGGTTGGCCAGCGTCTGCGGCACCGCGCTGCGCGGCGGGGCGCCCTCTGCGGCGCGCAGGCGGTCCTCGACCACGTCGTAATGCGCCTGGATCAGCAGCAGGGCCTCCATCGAGGCGCCCTTGTTGCTGAAGCTCTGCTTGAGGATCCCCGGGACTTCCGGTCCCGCGCCGATCGCGGCGCAGAAATCGGCCATCAGGTCGCCATTGACCATCCGCTTGCGGTCGAACACGCGGATGTCGACATTCTCGCGCCCGAACACTTCGATATAGGCTTCGATGCCGGCTCGGTATTCCGGCATGATCGCGCAGTTTTCCGGGTCTTCGTGCAGGGCGGCGACCAGTTCGGCCAGGGTGTGGCCGCGCTTCATGTTCTCCTGGGCACGGCTCGAGGCCCAGGTGGTCGGATCGCGCACATAGACGACGATGCGGATCTCGTCGAAATAGGGGGAAACGAAGTCGCGAACCCGTTCGCACTGCTTGCGATTGTACTTGACCAGACCCTGGCCGCTGATCACCACGGTGTTGGCGCGCGGCTTGGCCAGGCGGTCGCGCAGCGTGCCGAGGACCAGTTCCGGATCGTAGTCCGTATCGCCCTTCTCGACGCCGAGGATGCGGGTGATCTCGCCCTTCAGCCCCTTGGCGGAATTCTTGACCACCACCGTCATCAGCTTGGAGTGGTTCTGGCCCATGTCCAGATAGTCGATGCCGTGAGCGACCAGCGCATCGCGCGAATCGTCGAAGGTCGCCTCGATCGAGGTCGAGCCGGTCTTGGTCATCCCGATATGGAGGACGAGCCTGGCCATCGCTTCACTCCGCTGCGGACCGGCAGCCCATCGGCGCGGCGGCGCTGCGCCGCAAGCCCCGGGCCGCGCCCGATCCGGTTCGGCGCACCCCGCGAAACCGGGCGGAAACGCACGGTTTGCGCGGACGGACGCCATCGTCTGTTACCGAGCATGCTCTATTCGACGCCGCCGGCCTTGGCAACCGAAAGTCCCGGCGTCCGGCCGCCGCGTCGCCCCGACCTTCGACCCGCCCCGACCTTCGACCCGCATCGGCCGTCGCGCCGGCCGGCGCCGGGTCTATCCCGACGGCGGACCGGCCCCGTCACGCCGCCGCGTCGGGCGTGCGGTCGCGGGGCGGCGGATCGAAGCGGTCGTCGAAGTCCTCGACGATGAGATTGCGCTCCGGAGCGGCCGCATAGCCGTAGAGCCGCATGACGCCGGCGGTCATGGCGTAGATCGCGTGAAAGGCGGCGAGCGGCATCGCCTTGTATTTGTCCTGCGAGCCGGCATGGATCGGCTCGCCGAGCCGGATGCCGCCATGGCCGATCGCGTCCGCGGGGTAGCGCTCGTGCGCGCTGAGCACCGCGTCGTCCCAGGGCAGGCCCAGCCAGGCGAGCAGGCCGCGCAGCGGCGGCTCGGGATCGTGCACGAAGGTCTCGTAGCGCAGGATCGGCCCGCCGCGCCCGTGCGCCTCGAGCATCTTGCGCGCCCAGAGCACCGCGATCGCGCTGACCGGATCGGTGCGGTTGGCGAAGGGAGCCATGCGCGCATCGATGCCGCGCGACCAGCGCTCGATCTTCTCGCGCAGGTCGATCGCCGCGTCCGACCACGGGAAGTCCCGGCCGCGGAGCCGCCGGACCAGCCGGCCGAGCGGCGCCCGCTCGGCCTCCTCCTCGGCGCCGACCTCGACCGCCGCCAGGCTCGTCACGATCGAGAATGGGTTGCGGGCAAGGACGAAGCCCGGGCACGGAAAGGCATGGGTCCAGACCGCGTTCTTGACCACGATCACGCCGCCCTCCGGCGGCCGGTCGTCGCCGAGCACGGGATCGTCGGCGCCGATCGTGATCGCGCCCTCGGTGCGGATGCGTCCGACCAGGGCCTGTTCGAGCCGGCTGTTGCGGGCGTTGAGATCGTGGGCGACGCGGATCATCGGATGCGCGGCCAGCGCGCGCAGCAGCATGGTCTCTCCCGAGCGGGAGAAGCTGTTCAGCATGAAGACCCGGTAGGCCTGCATCTCGCCTGTTGCCCGATGCCATTCCGTTGCGGCGCAGCCGCCGCCGCTGCCCGTGATCCGATCGCCCCGGCTCTGCTCGCACGGTCGGGCGCAGGCGTCAATTGTTCTGGCCGAGGAAGGTGCGCAGCAGGCCGGCGGCGTCGCGCTCGGGCAATTGGAGGATGCCGTCCAGGATGGCCGCGATGGCGACGCAGTAGTCGGGGCGGTCGGCGGGGGCGATCTCCGGACGGTCGAGCAGCGCGAACTGCGCCGACGTGATCCGTCCCTCGACGATCCGGCGCAGGGCGACCATCACGCGCGCCTGTCCGGATTTGGACAGCGTCCGGCCGGTCGCCGGCGATTGCAGGATCGCCACCAGGGCATCGCGCTCGTCCCGCTGGGCCGCTTCCGAGAGGAGCGCGGTCACTGCCGGCGTGCTGCCCGCCCGCATCACCTGCCAGCACATCCCCGGGTCCTTGGCCTGCAATTCCGCGAACTGGCGCGCCATGGCGCGCCCGAACTGCAGGATCGGGCCGTCCGGCGCGTTGGCGAAGCGCGGCTGGACCAGTTCGTGAACGCGCAGGCTGACCATGCCGAACAGCTCGTCGCTGGTCGCGCCGCGCCCGTAGAGCTTCGCCACCCGGGCATAGAGCTCGCGCGCCTGGCCCGGCTGGCTGCGTTCGAGCGCCGCATAGACCGGCGAGGACTTTCGGAATTCCTCGCGCACCGTGGCGGGCGTGACCGAGACGCCCCAGCCGGAGGCGGAGAAGCGGCCGCCGTCCACATAGCCGGTGACCACGCCGGCCGCCGTGAGTTCGTCGCGGGTCGGCGTCCAGAGATCCGCGTGCGGCACCTTGAGGCCGCGTTCCACCAGCGCCCTGTTGAAACCCGCGGCGTCATAGGCGCGACGCAGTTCGTCCTTGGCGATGCCGACGCCGGCGAGCGGGCCGCCCTCGTTGATCGGTTCGTGGAAGCCGATCCGCGCCGCGTCGAGCGCATAGCGCTCGCGTCCGCCCGCGAAGGCGACGGTGCAGGCCGAGAAGCAGATGTTCGACACATAGGTATCGAGCTTGCGCCCGCGGAACAGGTGGAACAGGTCGAGGCCTTCCTTGACCACGCCGCCGGTGCTGTTCAGGTGGACGACCGTCACGGCCGGATGGGTGGCCAGCAGCTTCTCGGTGCGCTCCGCGATGCCGGGGCGCAGCCCGCCGGCGATCTCGAGTTCGGTCCCGCCGCGCATGACGCGCAGCCGGAAATCCGGGATGGTCTCGTCCGCTGCGGCCGCGCCGGCGGCGAACAGCATGACCGGCACAAGGGCGGACGCGGCCCACCGGCGCACCGGGTGTCCGCGATGCTGCGCCACGCCGGCGGTCCCTGGCATCGCCGCGCGGCGTCCTCTGCTGGTCACTGTCGTCTCCGCCGAAATCCGAAGTCTGTCGATCGCGGGCCGCGTCCGGAGGGCCGCGCCGGCCGCGCGGGGCGGCGGTCGCCGGCAACCGGGGCCTGCATGCGGCGTGCCGCCGCGAACCCGCCCGGCACCGATGCCGGGCGCCAAGACTAGGGAGCCGGGCCCGGCTTGTCACCGTCGGGCCGGGCTTCGTCCACCGTCGTCTACCGTCGTTCGCGTCGGCCCGGCGCATCCGGCCGAAGCCGGCCGATGCCGGTCCGGACGGCTATTGCAGCAGGCCGGCGACGAAGCCGGCGACCAGTTCGGCCGTCCGTTCGGGGGCCTCGACCGGCGGCAGGTGGCCGGGTCCGTCGATGAGTTCGAAGCGGGCGCCCGGAATCAGCGCGGCGGTCGCGCGGACCAGATCCGGCGGCGTCGCGAGATCGTTGGAGCCGCAGAGCGCCAGCGTCGGCACGCTGAGCGCGGCGGCCTCGACGCCGTAGTCGGTATCGCGGATGGCCGTGCAGGACCCGATATAGCCTTCGACCGGCGTGCGGACCATCATGTTGCGCCAGCCGAGCACGTCGTCCGCGCGGGTCTCCCGGAAGGCGGCCGAGAACCAACGTTCCATCACCGCGTCGCCGATGCTTTCGAGCCCGCCCGACCGGATCGCCTCGATGCGTGCGTTCCAGCTTTCCGCGGTTCCGATCCGGTGCGCGGTATCCATCAACACCAGGGCGCGGACCAGGTCGGGCCGGGATGCCGCGAGACCCTGGGCGATCAGCCCGCCGATCGACAGCCCGACCACGACCGCGCCGGAGATGCCGAGCGTGTCCAGGAGGGCCGCGAGATCGGCGACATGGTCGTCCATCGCATAGGGGGCCGGGAAGGATTCGCTCAGGCCGTGGCCGCGCTTGTCGTAGCGGACGATGCGCAGGCCCTTGGGCAGCAGCGGCAGCATGGCGTCCCAGACCCTGAGGTCGGTGCCGAGCGAATTGGCGAACACGACCGGCAGGCCGCCGTCCGGACCGTCGACACAATAATGCAGCCTCGTGCCGCCGGCATTCATCATGCGCATCGTGAACCTCCCGCCTCTCCCACCAACCCGCTCGTTCTATCCGTCGATTCGGGCGCCCGTCCGGCCCCCGGCCGGCAAATGAGCCGGGGACGTCGTCTTTTCCCCGCCGTCGCCCGGCCGGATCGCCGCCCGGCTCAATGTCTGGTCAGCCGTGATGGGCGGCCACCGTCTTCAGCGCCGAGAAGCCGTAGAGCGCCTCGAAGCCCTTCTCGCGGCCGTGGCCGGATCGGCCGACGCCGCCGAACGGCAGTTCCACGCCGCCGCCGGCGCCGTAATTGTTGAGGAACACCTGGCCGGCCCTCAATCGGCGGGCCAGCCGCATCTGCCGCCCGCCATCCGCCGTCCACACCCCGGCGACCAGTCCGTAGCCGGTGCCGTTGGCGATCGCGACCGCCTCGGCCTCGTCGTCGAACGGGATGACGACCTGGACCGGGCCGAAGATCTCCTCGCGGGCCAGGACATGGTCGGGCGAGACGCCGGCGAACAGCGTCGGTGCCACATAGTGGCCGCCGGCCGGGGCATTCTCGATGACCTGACCGGCGGCGGCGCGGTCGAGGCCGGCGCCATGGGCGAGATAGGCCGAAACGATCGCCTTCTGGCGTTCGGAAATCAGCGGACCCAGGTCGAGATCGGCCTCGGCGGGGCCGACCCGCAGCATCTTGTAGCGGCCGGCCATGCGCCCGACCACCTCGGCGAAGCGCGACCGTTCGACCAGGATGCGCGAGGAGGCCGAGCAGGTCTGGCCGGCATTCTGGATGCCGCCATTGACCAGGAACGGCAGGGCGCGATCGATGTCGGCGTCCTTGAAGAAGAGTTGCGGCGACTTGCCGCCGAGTTCCAGCGTCACCGGCACGGTGTGGCGGGCGGCCGCCGTCTGGACCAGCGTGCCGACCGGATTGGAGCCGGTGAACGAGATGTGGTCGATGTCCGGATGGCCGGCCAGCGCCGCGCCGGCCTCCTCGCCGAGGCCCGGCACGACGTTCAGGGCGCCGGCCGGCAGGCCGGCTTCCGCCGCGATCGCCGCGAAGGCCAGAGCCGTCAGGCAGGCCTCCTCGGCCGGCTTCAGCACGCAGGCATTGCCCATCGCCAGCGCCGCGCCGACGGACCGGCCGACGATCTGCATCGGGTAGTTCCACGGCACGATATGGCCGGTGACGCCGTGCGGCTGGCGCAAGGTATAGACCGTGTAGCCGTCCAGATACGGGATCGTCTCGCCCATGATCTTGTCGCAGGCGCCGGCATAGAATTCCATGTAGCGGGCCAGCGCGATCGCGTCGGCGCGCGCCTGCTTCAGCGGTTTGCCGACATCCATCGCCTCGATGGCGGCGAGATCGTCGATGCGCGAGGCGACGATCTCGCCGATCCGCATCAGGATCCGGCCGCGTTCGGCGGCGGACAGCCGGCCCCAGGGGCCCTGCAGCGCGGCACGCGCCGACGCGACCGCCGCATCCACGTCGCCGGCCGAACCGCGCGCGATCGCGCCGACAATCTCGCCATGGGACGGGTCTTCCAGCGGCAGGCGCCCGCCGCCCTCGGCTTCGAGCCAGGCGCCGTCGATGAAGCACTTGTCGATCGGATACCAGATGCGGTCGAGCGCCATGCAGTCCCCCCGGAGTCTCGTTGCCGACAACTCTTGGCCCGCCCGTGGGCTGCGGTCAAAGGGTGAGACCACCGACGACCATGCCAAAAAATTGGGCATCCACTGCATACCGGCCATGCACGCCCGCGCGCCGCCGCCATGCTCGGCCGGCTCCGGATGCTAACCCCTTGTTTTCGGCCCCATCCCGGCCGAAGCCCGCCAAGGTTGCGGCGCCCGATGCCTTGTCGCAAAAGGCACAGGTGCGTTCGCGGTGCCCGACCCGCGCTTCCGGCATCCCGACAACTCCAGTAACGTTTCGGAAATCTCCATGTCGGGATTCGCCGATCATGCGGGGAGGGCCGGTTTGTCACGGGGTGATCAAGCCGGCCGTCGGGGGGAAAAATGAATTTCAGATCGCGTTGTCTCGGATCGGTTGCACCGGCAGGGTCCCTGTGGGGTTTGGGACCGTGGGCTGCGGCGTCGCTGGCGCTGGCCTTGTCGACCGTCGGCGCCGAGGCCGGATGCACGACCGACAATGCCACGGTGGCAAGCTGTGATTCTACCGGCATCAACGTCACGGCCGGTTCGGGCTCGTCGACGCTGACCGTCGACGGAGTCAATTCGATCGGCATCTTCTACAGCCCGCCGCCGAACACGCCGTCCGGCACCTTCACCCAGACCCTGACCGTGACCGGCGGCAGCGTCCTCGACAGTTCCGGCGGGCAGGGCGGCGTCAACGGCGGCAGCGGCATCTCGATGGTGTCGACCGGCTCCGGCAACAATGACAACGTCACCCAGAACTCGACCGCGATCGTCGCGTCCGGCGTGACCATCAATTCCCATGCCCGCTACGGCGGCGCGGTCTTCCTGCGCAGCGAAGGCGCCGGCGATGTCGCGATCGACAATTCCGGCAACGTCACGGCGGTCGGCATCCATGACGACAACACCCCCTTCACCAATGCCGAGGTGAATGGCGGCGCCGTCGTCGACGGCCTGACCGCGACCACCCATCTCGGCGCCGCCACGGTGATCAATCGCGGTGCCGTCACGGCCATGAGCGGCCGCGGCCTCTATTCGGACGGCAACTATGCGGCCGCCACGGTCGACGACGACGGCCATGTCACGGCCGTCAACGGGCCGATGCAGACGTCGTCGATCCGCAACACCGCCGGCGCCACGGTCGAGTCCTACCTCGCCGGCGCCCGGGCGATCGCCTATTACGGCCTCGCCTCGATCGACAATGCCGGCACGGTGCATTCGGTCGCCCGCCAGGCCCTGATCGCCTGGTCGAATGCCGGCGACGCGACGGTGATCAATTCCGGCACCGCGATCGCCGACGACCGCAACGCCGTTCAGGCGGCGACCGAGCGCGGCAATGCGACCATCATCAATTCCGGCATCGTGACCGCCGCGATGGCGCCGACCGACTCGCTCGGCACCGACTACGGCTATTCGGGCCTGCGCGCCAATGTCGACTACGCCGGCACCGTGACGATCGTCAATTCCGGCACGGTGACGGCTCTCTCCGACGCGGCGGTGGTGGCCCATACCCCGTCGGGCGATGCGACGGTGACCAATTCCGGCACGCTGAACGGCCTGTCGGGCGTCTTCATCTCGAACGGCGCCGGTCAGGGCACGATCGACACGATCAACGACACCGCGGCGACGACGGTCGGCAGCAACACCATCGACGGCACGGCCCGGCTCGTAAATTCCGGCCGCATCACGGCCGTGAACACCGGCGTCTACCTGGATGCCACCCGCACGGTCGTCAAGAATTCCGGTTCGATCACCGCCAGCATCGGCACCGGCGTGGTCACCTACGCGACCGGTTCGGCAGTGATCGACAATTCCGGCACGATCTCCGGCGAAGGCTATGGCGTCGATGCCTATTCGGCGACCACGCTGACCAATCGCGGTACGATCAGCGGCAGCGCCGGGGCTGCGGTGCGCCTCAACGCCAACGGCAATCGCATCAACGTCTATGACGGCTCGGCCTTCGAAGGCGGCATCGCCTTCCAGAACACGACCGGAAACCGGATCAACTTCTATACCGGCAGCTATACGCTGGCGGTGCAGGAGTACCTGCTCGACCAGAACACCATCAAGCTGCGCGGTTCGGCCCGCACGCTGATCACCTCCGGTCTGAACGGGGCCGGCACGGGCGATATCCTGGTGGTCGATACCAGCGGCAACAGCGCGACCGATCGTTCGGCCGCGGTGATGCAGAACCAGGTCTCGGGCATCCTGCGCGACATCATGGATCTCGACACCGAGCGCTCTGCGGCCGTCCTGCCGTCGTCCGGCGGCGGCGCTCTCGGCTATGCCGCGGAGGCCAAGCCGGCGCAAAATCCGACCCTGCGCGTCATCAACGACGGTCGCGGCCAGTCGATCGCGGTCGATCCGGCCGGCACCCTGTTCTGGATGCGCGGCTTCTACGGCACCCGCGACCAGTCCTCCGACGGCGCGGTCGCCGGGTCGAACGCCCATCAGTTCGGCACGCTCGCCGGCGCCGATCGCGTCTACGAGGATTGGCGGATCGGAGCCTTCGGCGGCGCCGGCCGCACGTCGAATACGCTCTCCAACGGCTCCGCCTCGCTCGATGCCGACATGGCGCTGGCCGGCCTCTATGCCCGGCGCAGCTTCGGCATGCTGTCCTTCGATGCGTCGCTGACCGGCGGCTATATCTGGGCGGATGCCGAGCGCCGCATCGGTGGCGGCGACGTCGCCAAGGGGTCCTTCGACGGCCGCTTCATCTCGCCGGAACTGGCCCTCTCGGCCAAGTATGCGCTGGGGCCGAACTGGACCCTGCGCCCGAGCCTCGGCGTCCGCTACGTGGCGACGCAGTTCGACGGCTACCGGGAATCCGGCTCGTCGCAGAATGTCCGCTACGACAGCCGCACCTCGCAGAGCCTCGAGGAGCGCTTCGATGCCCGCCTCGGCTACCGCACCGACAACGGCGCCGGCCTCGCGTCGACGGTCTGGGTCGGCGGCGGCGCGACCGCGACCCAATGGTTCGACCGGGGCGGCTATGGCGCCTCGGTGTCGGGGGTCGATTTCACCGTCAAGCCGGTCGGCGACAAGACCGTCTATGGTGGCACGCTGGCGGTCGGGTTCGAACTGAAGGCATCCGCGAGCACCAGCCTGTTCGGCAGTTTCGAACATGCCCAGTTCACCGATCGGTCGCGGACCAATGTGGCGCGCGGCGGCCTTAAGGTCGCGTTCTGAGCGGAGCCGGCACCATGGGACGGGCCGCGTGTCGGGCGCGCGCGGTCGGACCCCGCCGCGTTCGGCGCGGCGGTCCGGGGCGGTCGAAATCTGAGGGGACGGGATGAAGCATTTCGGAGCGGTCGCATCGGCCTGCGCATGGCTCTGCCTGATCGGCGCGGGGGCGGCCCAGGCGCAGTCCGGGCCGGCAACGCCGTCGTCGCCGCAGCCTTCGAGCCTGCAGGAAACCTATGACGACTGGCTGGTGGTGTGCCGGACGCTGGCCGACCGCAAGCGCCAGTGCAGCATGGTGCAGAACCAGGTCGACGGTAAGACCAAGCAGCGCGTCCTGACGCTGGAACTGGCGGCCGGGCCGGACCGCACCACTCTGACCGCCGTGCTGCCCTTCGGCCTCGATCTGGCGGCCGGCATCGTGCTGGCCTCCGACGACGGCGGCCTGCGGCAGGTGCTGCGCTTCCGCACCTGCCTGCCGATCGGCTGCGTCGTGCCGGCGGTGCTCGATGCCAAGGCGGTGGCGAGCCTGAAGAAGGCCCGGCTCCTGCTGCTGACCACGTCGATGGACAACGGCCAGCCGATGGAACTGAAAGGCTCCCTGAAGGGCTTCCCGGCCGCCTACGACCGGGTTCTGGCCCTCTCTTCCGGGAATTAGAGCGCCTCCCGGCAGCCAAACGGCCATGCCGGGGTCGGCATGGCCGTATCGACACCGCGGCGGCCAGGGGGCTCAGCCGTTACGATAGGTGTAGGCGTAGCCGTTGAGCGCCGGCGCGCCGCCGAGATGGGCGTAGAGAACGCGCGAGCCTTCCGGGAAATAGCCCTTGTGCACGAGGTCGATCATGCCCTGCATCGACTTGCCCTCGTAGACCGGGTCCGTGATCATCGCCTCGGTGCGGGCGGCGAGACGGATGGCCTCGTTGGTCTCCTTCGAGGGGACGCCATAGGCCGGATAGGCATAGTCCTCCAGGATGACGATCTCGTCGTCGCGCACGGCCCGGCCGAGGTCGACCAGGTCGGCGGTCTGGTCGACGATCTGGCGCACCTGGCTGCGGGTCTGGGCCGGCGTTCCGGAGGCGTCGATGCCGATGACGCGGTCGGCGCGGTCGTCGGCCGCGAAGCCGACGATCATGCCGGCCTGGGTCGAGCCGGTGACCACGCAGACGATGATGTAGTCGAACTTGAAGCCGAGCTCGGCCTCCTGGCGGCGCACCTCTTCGGCGAAGCCGACATAGCCGAGGCCGCCATATTTGTGCACCGAGGCGCCGGCCGGGATGCCGTAGGGCTTGCCGCCCGCATCCTTGACCGACTGGATCGCGTTTTCCCAGCTCTTGCGGATGCCGATGTCGAAGCCGTCCTCGACGATCCGGCTGTCGGCGCCCATCAGGCGGGTCATCAGGATGTTGCCGACGCGGTCATAGACGGCGTCCTCGTGCGGCACCCAGCTTTCCTGGATGACGACGCATTTCATGCCGATCTTGGCGGCGGTCGCGGCGACCATGCGGGTGTGGTTCGACTGCACGCCGCCGATCGAGACCAGCGTGTCGGCGCCCTCGGCGATCGCGTCCGGGACGATATATTCGAGCTTGCGCAGCTTGTTGCCGCCCATGGCGAGGCCCGAATTGCAGTCGTCGCGCTTGGCGTAGATCTGCACCTTGCCGCCGAGCGCCGCGGTCAGGCGCGGCAGATGCTCGATCGGGGTCGGGCCGAAGGTGAGGGGATATTTCTCGAAGCGGTCGAGGCGCAGCATGGCGGGCTCCAGCAGGAAGGACGGCCGAACCCTAGCAATTCGCTTGAGAAACGTCCTCTCAAAGTTATGGCCATGAACGGGAGTTACTTGCACGATTTCGCACATTCATGAGAGAAAGAGATCAATAAGCGCCTCATTTCGGAAGAGTCTTTCATGCCCGATGTCCTCGATCGCATCGATCGCCGGATTCTCCAGCATCTGCAAGAGGATGGCCGGATCAGCAATGCCGAACTGGCGGATCTCGTGCATGTCAGCGCGGCGACCTGCCACCGGCGCACGCGGCGGCTGTTCGAGGAGGGCTACATCCGCTCCGTGCGCGCCGAGATCGCCGCCGACAAGGTCGATCGCGGCACGCTGGTAATGGTCGGCGTCGAACTGGACCGCTCGACGCCGGAGAGTTTCGGCGCCTTCGAGCTGGCCATCCGGCAACTGCCCTTCGTGCTCGACTGCCACCTGGTCGCCGGCGATTTCGACTTCTTCCTGAAGATCCGCGTCCGCGACATCGCCGACTTCAACCGCCTGCACGGCGAGCAATTGATCGCGCTGCCGGGCGTGCGCCAGACGCGCACCTTTTTTGTGATGAAGGAGGTGATCGACAACGCGCGGCTGGATTTCTGAGGCCGGCCGCCGGCCGGCACGGGTCGCCCCGCCCGGGGGAGGAGAGCCGCGGCGGTCCGGGGTCCCAATCGCTTTGGCGGGGCCTGCAGCGCCTTCCCCTTGCCCAATCCGACGCCAGCCGTCACCTTTCTGTCAGATTGGCCGGAGGAGCGGATGGTGCTGCGCGGGATTGCTTCGGGGGCTCTGGCCATGGTGGCCGGTCTCCTGCTGACGACGCCGGAGATGCTTGCCCAGGGACGCACGGCCCCGGCGCCGACCCCGGCGCCGATCGCCACGCCGAAGGCTGCGTTCGAACTCCGCCTGCCGACCGGGCATCGCCAGCCGATCCGTTCGGTGGCCTTCTCGCCCGACGACCGCCGCCTTCTGACCGTCTCGGAGGATGCCGAGGCCAAGCTCTGGGACGCTGAGAGCGGCCGCCTGATCCGCACCTACCGCCTGTTCGACCGCCGGACGGAGGTCCGCTCGATCCACTTCGCCGGCCCGGAGCGCGGCGCCATGGTCGGTCGGGGCAGCGATCCCTATGTGATCTTCTTCGATCTCGCGACCGGCGCGCAGCAGGGTCCGCCGGTGCGGATCCTGGGCGGCCCGCGCGGGCAGCAACTGGCCCTCGACGCGCGCGGACGCGTCCTCGCCGGCCGCTACGAGACCGTCGACGGATCCTCCCGCTTTTCGATCGTCGATGCGGCCACCGGCACGGCGGTCATGCCCTTCGACCCGGGCGGCCTCAGCGTCGTCGCCTTCGCGCCCGGCGGCGGGAGCTTCGCCCATGCGACCGGCGATGCCGAACTGGTGCTGACCGACCTGACAGGTTCGGGGCGGAGCGTGCGGGTGTCCACCCTATCGAACGCCTACAGCATCCTGGTGTCCGGCGACGGCCGGCGCGCCGTCGCGATGAACGAACACGGCCGCCTCGTCGGCGTCGGTCTGGACGGCTGGCAGAACGACCGGCTGGGCACCTTTGCCGAAACCAGGATCATCGGGCTGTCGCAGGACGGCAGCCGGGTGCTGCTCAGCCGCCGGGCGAACGAGAGCGGTCGCGAACTGACCGAATCCATCGTCCTGGACCTCGCGTCCGGCCAGCCCATCCTGCGCCGGATCTGCGACTGCGCGGCGGCGCTGTCCGCGGACGGCCGCATGCTGGCCATCTCGGAGGCCGTCGAGGGCTCGTCCGACGCGCGGCTGGCCCTGATGCCGGTCGACGGCGGTTCGTCGCCGGACGGCGCGTCGGTCGGCTTCGGCCTCCCGATCGCCTTCTCGGCGAACGGCAAGCGCTTGGTGCTCAACGAACTCGTCTATTCCGAGCAGGGCGGCGGGCGGCTGCAATCCAGGCCGCGCATCGTCGATGTCGCGGATCCGACCTGGCAGGCCCTGTCCGAGACCTTCGGGGCCGACGACGGCTTCACGCTGCTGCCGAACGCGCGCCGCCTCGTCCAGATCGACCGGGATGGCCGGCGCGTCTCGCATTGGGATCTGACGACCGGGCGCCGGCTCGCCGCCAGCGTGGCGGCCGTCGATGTGGCGACCGACGCCGGAGGCGACCTGGTCGCGCGCGCCGAGACGGGCCGGGTCGTGCTCGAGGGCGCCGGCGGCGCCACCGGCGAGGTCGCCGTCGCGGGGCGCGTCGCCGCGGTCAAGCTCGGCCGGACGGGCGGGTGGCTGGCGGTCCAGCGCGTCGAGGATGCCGGCCGGGACGAAAGCACGCTCGACCTCTTCGAGATCAGGATGCCGTCCCGGCCGGCCGATCCGATCCGGGCCGAGCGCCGGGCGTCGATCCGGCTCGGCGGCACCAATGCCGTGACGTCGGTCTCGGAGTCCCGCGACGGCCGCATGCTCGCCCTGGCGCGTTCGGGGGCCTCGCAGGATCCCGTGGTCCTGGCCGATCTGCCGGCCGGCACCCACCGCATCCTGGCCGTGCCGCATGCCGGTCTGGTCGCGCTCACACCCGATGGCGCCCGGCTCTTCCACCGGCCGTCGGCGCCGACCTTCTCGACCCAGGGCTATAACGACACCTTCGGGACGCTCTACGACGCGAAGACCGGCCAGGAGATCGGCCGGAAGCTGATGGTCGCTCGGGCCCGCACCGGCGACGTGAGCGTCATGGCCGCAAACGGCAGCGCGATGGTCGGCGCGATCGACCTGGAGGGTGCGTCCTTGAGTGCGCCGGTCACCCCGATCCTGCGCCGCTGGGACTTCGCGAAACAGACCCACACCGACCTCGCCTCCGATTTCCGATCCGTGCGCTATGGCGAGGCGGCCGGTCTTGTGGCCGTCGGCGGGGCCGGGGTCTCGCGCGACACGATCCGGCTCTGGGCGGTCGCCGACGGCAGGGAACTCCCCTCGGTCACCCCCGACATCGGGTCCGCCGTGCTCGATTTCCGCCTGAGCCCGGACGGCAAGCGTCTGGCCGCGCTGCTCGCCGGTCGCGATGCCGGCATCGTGCTGTGGGACCTGGAGCGCCGGCGGCGACTGGCCCTCTTCCGGGTCGGGGCCGCGACGGTGGAGAGCCAGATCAGCGTCTCCCCGGCCTTCGATCGCCTGGCGCTCCGGTCGGCGGACGGCTCGACCCGGCTCTATCGCCTGCCGGACGGCCGGCCGCTCGCGACGCTGGTCGGACTGGCCGGCGAGGAATGGGCCTCGATCACGCCGGCGGGCTTCTTCGGAGCCTCCGCGGACGGCGCCCGGCAATTGTCGATCGTGCGCGGGCTCGACGTCTTCGGGATCGAACAGGCGCAGGGCGCGCTCTACCGGCCGGATCTGGTCCAGGCGGCGCTCGCCGGCGACCCGAAGGGCGTGGTCGCCGCGGCGGCCCGCCGGCTCGATCTCGACCGCGTCTCGGACTCCGGCGCCGCCCCGTCGGTCGGCTTCGTGCCCGGCGCGGACCGCAGCGCCGTCGACGGCGACACGGCCGAGCTTGAGCTCGTGCTGACCGATCGCGGCGGCGGCATCGGCCGGATCGAATGGCGTGTCGGCGGCACGGTGGTCGGCAGCGATCCGGCCCCGGCCGCCCGCGCGGGCGAGACGCGACTGCGCCGCCGGATCGCGCTCGCGCCGGGCGAGAACCGCGTGACCGCGATCGCCTACAATGCCGCCGGCCTGATCGCCTCCGAGGCCGCTGCGGTGACGGTGACGCGCACGGTCGCGGCCTCCGCGCCGAAGCCGCGGCTGCATGTGCTGGCGATCGGCATCGACCGCTACGAGGTCGGCCGGTTCCGGCTGAATTTTGCCGTCGCCGACGCCACCGGCCTGACGCGCGCGCTGTCGGCGGCGGGCCGGGACGTCTATTCTGAGGTCAATGTGGTGACCGTCCTCGACGGTCAGGCGACCCGGGACGGCATCGAAGCCGCCTTCAAGGGGTTGGCAGCGCAGGTCCGGCCCGAGGACACCTTCGTGTTCTTCCTGGCCGGGCACGGCAAGACCGAGGATGGCGAGTTCCACTTCCTGCCGGTCGGCTTCGGGGCCGCGGGCGACGCCTCGGTCACCGCCGGCGGCATTGCGAGCCGGCAGTGGCAGGACTGGTTCGCGTCGGTGCCGGCGCTGAAGTCGGTGCTGTTGTTCGACGCCTGCGAGAGCGGCTCGATGGCCGTGCGCGGCATCGAGCGGTCGACCGCGATGGATCGCCTGATCAAGGCGACCGGCCGGACCATCATCACGGCGGCGGCCGAGACGGAGGCCGCCAACGAGGGCTATCGCGGCCACGGCATCTTCACCTATGCGGTGCTCGACGGGCGCGCCAAGGCGGATGCCGACGGCGACGGCGAGATCCTGGTGACCGAGCTGTCGAGCTATGTCTTCAAGACCGTGCAGGCGACCAGCCGGGCGCATTTCGGCCGCGACCAGACCCCGCAGATGCGAATCGTCGGCGCGCCCTTCGCGATCGGCCGCCCGATCGCCGAGACGGCAGACCCGGCCCCGGCGCCGGGGGCTGCGGCTGCCGTCGAGGCGATTCCGGCCAAGCCGACCCATGTCCTGCTGCGCCCGATCGCGGCCCTGCCGGGGCCGGGCGCCCGATCCGGTGCGGCGGCCGGCGCGCCGCTCGCCGCCGGCCTGCAGGTCAGGGTCATGGAAAGTCGCGACGGCTGGTCCCTGATCGCGCGCGACGGGCGCCGCCTCGGCTATGTGCCGGCCGACAGCCTGCTCGCCCTGCAGTGAACCGCCGCTCCGATCGCTCAACATGAACTGAATTCATCTCGACCTTCATTCTTTGCGTTTTCCGCCATGCCCCCGGCCGGGGAATATGGCGGTCCGGGCGCCGCGGGTCCGCCATCGCATCGATGGCGGCTCGGCGGCGCGTCGGCACCAAGGAAGAGATCGGGAGAGACGCCGGAGATGGAAGCCGCAACCTTGCAGGAGATGGCGCATGCCATCCGCTTTCTGGCCGTCGACGCCATCCTGGCGGCCGGGGAGGGGCATCAGGGCGTGCCGCTCGGCATGGCCGAGATCGCGACCGTGCTCGCCGCCCGGCACCTGCGCTTCGATCCGCTCGACCCGACCTGGCCCGACCGCGACCGCGTGGTGGTCTCCAACGGCCACGGCTCGATGCTGCTCTACGCGCTGCTCAACCTGACCGGCTATGCGAAGATATCGCTCGACGAGGTGAAGCGCTTTCGCGAGCTCGGCTCGCATTGCGCCGGACATCCGGAATACGATCCCGCCGCCGGCATCGAGACGACCACCGGCCCGCTCGGCCAGGGCATCGCCAATGCGCTCGGCATGGCGATCGCCGAGGCCCATCTCGCCGCCCGGTTCGGGGCCGATCTGGTCGATCACCGCACCTGGGCCTTCGTCGGCGACGGCTGCCTGCAGGAGGGCGTCGGCCAGGAGGTCATCCAACTGGCCGGCCATTTGAGGCTCGGCAAGCTGACCTTCTTCTGGGACGACAACGCCATCACCGACGACGGCGCGACCCGGCTGTCGATCTCCGAGGATGTCGCCGAGCGCTTCCGTGTCGCCGGCTGGCACGTGGTCGAGATCGACGGCCACGATCTCGCGGCGATCGATGCCGCGATCGTGCTCGCCAAGGCCGACCCGCGCCCCTCGATGATCGCCTGCCGGACGACCATCGCGCGCGGCGTGGCACGCCTGGAAGGCCAGCGCGGCGGCCATTCCGGCAAGCTCTTCCCGGCCGATCGCGACGCCATGGCCGCGACCTTCGGCTGGACCGGCGCCGCCTTCGCAACGCCGACCGCGATCGCCGCCGCCTGGCGGGCCACCGCCGAGCCGGGCCGGACCGCGCGCGCGGCCTGGTCCTCGCGGCTCGCCGGTGCCGACGCCGATCGCCGCGCCCTGTTCGAGCGGACCATGGCGGGCGACCTGCCGGCGGCGTGGCGTCCGGCGCTCCAGGCCCACAAGGCGCGTCTTGCGGACGAGGGGCAGGCGGCCTTCTCGATCCAGACCTCGAGCGATGTCGCCGCGCTCCTCTACGACATCGTGCCGGAGATGATGGTCGGCTGCGCCGATCTGGAGGCCCCGACCAACCACAAGCGCCAGCTCGCCGCCTTCGATGCCGCCGACCGGGCCGGCCGCTACATCCATTGCGGCGTCCGCGAACATGCCATGGGGTCGCTCGCCAACGGGCTCGCCGCGCATGGCGGCGTGATCCCGCTCGCCGTCACCTATCTGCCCTTCTCGGATTACGAGCGCCCGGCCATGCGCATGGCGGCGCTGATGGGCCTGCCGGTCAAGTTCGCGTTCAGCCACGACTCGATCGGCATCGGCAAGAACGGGCCGACCCACCAGCCGGTCGAGATGCTGGCCGGCCTGCGCGCGCTGCCGAATATGCTGGTCATGCGCCCGGCCGACGCGGTCGAGACCGCCGAATGCTGGGAGATCGCGCTCGATCATCGCACCGGACCGGTGTCGCTGATCTTCGCCCGCCAGCAGCTGCCGATGCTGCGCCGCGACGGCGGCCCGGACAACCGCTGCCGGCGCGGCGCCTATGTGCTTGCCGAGGCCGAGGGCGGCCCGCGCCGCGTCACGTTGCTGTCGACCGGCTCGGAGGTCCAGATCGCGCTGGCCGCGCGGGAGACCCTGCAGGCCGAGGGCGTGCCGACCGCGGTCGTCTCGATGCCGTGCTGGGAGCTGTTCGAGGCGCAACCGGCCGACGATCGCGCCGCCGTGCTCGGCCCGGGCACGGTCCGGGTCGCGGTCGAGGCCGCGGTGAAGTTCGGCTGGGAACGCTGGATCGGCGAGTCCGGCGGCTTCGTCGGCATGACCGGCTTCGGCGCGTCCGGGCCGGCCGACGCGCTCTACCGCCATTTCGGGATCACGGCGGAAGCTGTCGTCGCGGCGGCCTGGGCCGGCCTGGCGTCGGCGTGACGGGCGCGGCGGGGATGCTGCGCGGGTCGGAATGTGCCGCGCGGCCGTCGGATCCGTGACGAAGCGGCGGACGGGGGCGGCGGTTCCAATCCCGCCCGATCTCCCGGAGCGTCAGCCGTTGCTCTCGGCGGCGGCTGCGGCACGCCAGCGGGCGCCGCGGCGTTCCGAGGTCCGGCCGATGCGCGAAAGCACCAGGAGCGGCATCAGGCCGACCAGCACGATGGCGAGCGCGGCCGGGGCGGCATCGCCGATCGCCTCGCGCGAGGCCTGCACATAGACCCAGGTCGCCAGCGTCTCGACATTGAAGGGACGCAGCAAGAGCGTCGCCGGCAGTTCCTTCATGGCATCGACGAAGACCAGCAGGCCGGCCGAGACCAGCACCGGCCGGAGCAGCGGCAGGTGGATTTCGACGAGGCTCTGCTCGGCGGTGCGCCCGAGCGTGCGCGCGGCCATGTCGAGATGCAGGCTGATCTTGGAGAGGCCGGATTCGATCGAGCCGATCGAGACGGCCAGGAAGCGGACCACATAGGCATAGATCAGGCCGACGCCCGAGGAGACCAGCACCAGCCCGGCACCGGTGCCGAAGATCAGCGCGGTCGCTTCGTTGAGCCGGTTGTCGAGATAGGTCAGCGGCAGCAGGATGCCGACGGCGAGCACCGCGCCCGGCACCGCGTAGCCGACCGAACTGGCCCGCGCCAGCGCCCGGACGGTGCGGGTCGGATTGAGGCGGACCGCATAGGCCAGCACCAGCCCGATGCCGACGGTGAGCCCGGCCGCCGCGAAGGCGAAGACGAGACTGTTGCGGGCCGCGCGCAGCAGGCCCGGATCGGTCAGCACTTCGAGCCGGCGCGAGGCATAGTCGACCAGCACCGAGACCGGCACCACGAAGCCGAGCAGCACCGGCAGCGCGCAGGCCGTAAAGGCCAGGGCCGCATGGCTGCCGGTCAGCCGGTAGCCGGCCATCGGCCGGTTGCGCGAGGCGGCGTGGCTGAAGCGCTGGTGCCGCCGGGCATGGCGCTCGGCCCAGACCAGCAGGAACACCACGGCGAGCATCAGGCAGGCGATCTGCGCGGCGCCCGACAGGCTGCCGCGATTGAGCCAGGTATCGTAGACCGAGAAGGTCAGCGTCTTGACGCCGAGATATTCGACCGCGCCGATATCGTTGAGGCATTCCATCAGCGACAGCGTGACGCCGACCGCCAGCGCCGGACGGGCGAGCGGCAGCGCGACGCGGAAGAAGACCCGCCAGGGACCGGCGCCGAGCGTGCGGGCGACATCGATCGTCGCCGCCGATTGCAGCGCGAACATCGCCCGGGTGGTCATGTAGACATAGGGGTAGAGCACCAGGCTCATCACGAAGATCGCGCTCGGCAGGGAGCGCGGGTTCGGGAACCAGTAGTCCTTGGCGGACTTGAAGCCGAACAGCCAGCGCAGCGCGCTCTGCACCGGTCCGGTGAAGTCGAGCACTTCGACATGCGCATAGGCGACGATATAGGTCGGGATCGCCAGCGGCAGCAGCAGCGCCCATTCCAGGACGCCGCGGCCGGGGAAGCGGCAGGTGGCGACGATCCAGGCGGTGGTGACGCCGATCGCGGCCGTCACGCAGCCGATCCCGGCCATCAGCAGGAAGGTGGTCCAGGTCGCGCCGGGCAGCACCGTGCCGATCAGATGCAGCCAGGGCGAGGTGCCCTCGTCGGCCTCGACGGGGAAGATCGAGACGACGGCGAGGACCACGAGCGGCAGCGCGGCGAGCACGGCCACGATCCAGACCGCCACCCGCCAGGTGCGGCCCTGGCCGGTGCCGGCGAAGACGGGCGCGGCATCGGCGCCGGTCTTGAGGTCCGGGTCGTTGACGAGGCTCATGGGGTGATCGCGGTCCGGCGGGACATCATGCCGATGTCCTGCCGGGGATCGCGGCCCGAGTCCAGTCGGGGCCATTGCCGAGCTGCCCGAAAATGGCGCGCATGCGCCGGATCAGCTGCCCGGGCCGTCGTCGAAGCCGACCTTGTCGACCAGTTCGCTGGCCTTGGTGCGGTTCTTGGCGATCTCCGCGAAGCTCGCCTTGTCGGCTTCGAGCTTGCCCAGATCGGCGATCAGCGGCGTCGGCGCGACGCCGGCCACGACGGGATATTCGAAGTTCAGCTCGGCATAGAGCTTCTGCGCCTCGCCGCCGACCATGAACTCGATCAGCTTCTGGGCGGCGTCGCGGTTCGGCGCATTCTTGGCGAGCAGCGCGCCGGAAATGTTCACATGGCTGCCGCCGCTGGCGAAGGTCGGCATGACCACGCGCACCGACTTGGCCCATTCCTTCTGCTCGGGCTCCTTGTCGTTGGTCGCCATCAGCCCGTAGTAATAGGTGTTGCCGACGCCGATGTCGCACTCGCCCGAATAGACCGCCTTGACCTGGCTGCGGTCGTTGCCGGACGGCTTGGCCGCCAGATTCTGCTTGAAGCCCTTCAGCCAGGCCTCGGTCTTGTCGGCGCCGAGATGCGTGATCATCGAGGCGATCAGGGCGATATTGTAGGGATGCTGGCCGGAGCGGACGCAGAGCTTGCCCTTCCACTTCGGATCGGCCAGATCCGCATAGGTCAGGCTGGTGTCCTTCACGCGCTCCTTGGAGACGTAGAAGATGCGGGCGCGGTAGGTCAGGCCGACCCAGGTGCCGTCATGGTCGCGGAACTGCGCCGGCACGGCCTTGTCGACCGCCGCCGACTTGATCGGCTGGCCGATGCCCATCGCCTTGGCCTTCTCCAGGATGGCGGCGTCGACGGCGATGAACAGGTCGGCCGGGCTGGCGGCGCCCTCGGCGCGGATGCGCTCCTCCAACCCCTTGTTGGAGAACACGACGTTGACGCGGATGCCGGTCTCCTTCGTGAACTGGTCGAAGATCGGCTGGATCAGCGGCTGTTCGCGGTAGGTATAGACGTTGACCTCGGCAGCCGCAGCGGCGCCGGCGGTCGCGATCACCATGGCAAATCCGGCACCGAGCCGGGTGGCCCAATTGTAAGACATCGTCAAACTCCTCGTTCCATCAGGGGGCAAGGCCCTGCGTTCCGGGTTGAGCGTCAGCTCCGCTCTGCCGGCACCGTAGGCATGGGGTTTTGCCGATGTCAAACCGAATTCGAGTGATTTCTCAACGAGTTAGAATAATTAAAAAGTAGCCTCGGAGTTTTCCGGATGTTTCTGCCGTCACCCCGGTAGCGGCGTGCCGCCGTCGAGAACCGTGCGATACCAGGGCCGGTCGACATTGCCGCCGGACAGAATCACCGCCGTCCGCCGGCCCTCGAGCCGGTCGCGATCGGCCATCAGCGCCGCCAGCGCGGCCGCCCCGGCGCCCTCGGCGATGTTGTGGGTCGTCGCGTAGAGGAGCCGCATGGCCTCGGCGACGGCCGCGTCCGAGACGGTGACGATGCCGGCGGCGCCGGCCTTGATGATCGCGAAGGCTTCGGGGGAGGGCACCCGCACCGCCATGCCGTCGGCGAAGGTCACGGCCGTGTTGGTCGAGACCGGCCGTCCGGCCTCGAAGGAGAGCCGATAGCAGACGGCATTCTCCGAGACGACGCCGACGATCTCGGTCTTCAGGCCGAGCGCATCGCGCGCCGCGATCAGCCCGCAGATTCCCGAGCCGAGCCCGATCGGCACATAGACCCGGTCGAGATCGGGCACGGCCCGCAAGAGTTCGACCGCATAGGTGCCGACGCCGGCGACCAGGTCCCGGTGGAAGGACGGCACCATCTCCCAGCCGCGCTCGGCCGCGATGGCGACGGCACGCTCGCGCGCCTCGTCGAAGTCCCGGCCGTGCTCGACCAGCTCGGCACCGAAGGCCCGCATGGCGGCGTTCTTCTCGACCGAATTGCCGTGCGGCACCACGATGGCGCAGCCGAGCCCGGTGCCGCGCACCGCATGGGCGATCGACTGGCCGTGATTGCCGCGCGTCGCCGAGACGACGCCGCTGACCTGCGGCCGCTCGCGCAGGAGCCGGTCGACATAGACGAGCCCGCCGCGCGCCTTGAAGGCGCCGGTCATCAGGTGGTTCTCGTGTTTCACCCAGACCGGCGCGCCGACGGCCGCCTCCAGGAGCGGCCAGGCCATTTGCGGCGTCGGGGCGAGGCGGCGATAGACCACCTCCGCGGCGGCTTCGAAATCGGCGATCGTCAGCATGCGGCACTGTCCTTCTGGCTCGGTCCGACACGCTTGCCCGCCGCCGTCATTCGGTCCAATCAAAAGTGATGATCGAATCGTTCGTTTCGGGTGCAGATTCAACGCAACCGGAACGGGGATCGGCGGCGGGATGCCGTCGTCCGGCCGTCGCCGGGAGCGTTCATCGTCGAGGAGGATGGGGGCCCGATCGGATGTCGTCCGGTCGCGGCGTCCCGGGAGTGTCATCATGCCGCGCGCCGAACCCGCCATCACGCTGCCGATCCTGACGCTGCCTGTGCTGACGCTGGCTGCCGCCGTTCTGGCCGCCTCGCCCCAGCCGGCGCAGGCGCAGGCCTCCTTCGACTGCACCAAGGCCAAGACGGCGGTCGAGAAGGCGATCTGCGCCGACCGGACGCTGGCCGGGCTCGACCGCAAGATGGCGGTCGCCTATGCGTCGGCGCTGAAGCGTTTCGACGCCGCGACCGGCCGGCTCGTCCGCGAGGACCAGCAAATGGCGATGCAGCTGCGCGACTGGGCCTTCGATTTCGAGGATTTCGACATGGCCGGCTTCCTGGAGAGCCGGGTGGTCCAGCTCGACGCCTATGACGCCGCCCCGCGCGCCAGCTTCGTCGGCACCTGGGCCAATGTCGGCGGCACGGCCACGGTCGAAGCCTCGCCCAAGGGCCTGACCGTCTCGGTCACGGCCAGCGACGGCGCGATCGGTCGCTGGATCTGCCAGTTCGAGGGCATCGGCCGGCTCGACGGCGCCCAGATGGTGGTCGCGGAGGCGCCCGGCACCAGCGACTACGAAGGCTGGACGCTGCGTTTCGTGCGCGACGGCCAGGCGATCCGCATCACCGCCGAAAAGCCCGCCGGCTACGAGGGCACGCCCCCCTATTGCGGCGCCGTCGGCAACGTCGACGGCACCTATATCGCCGCCAAGCCGTTCACGAACTGAACTTCAGCCGGCCAGCACCCGCGTCACCGGGAAGGTGACGGTCACCAGGGTGCCCTGGTTGACGGCGGAATCGATCCGGAAGGCGGCGCGGTTGGCTTCGACCAGCGCCTTGGTCAGCGGCAGGCCGAGGCCGGTGCCGGTGCTGCGCGCGCGGGCCGTATGCAACTGGCGGAACGGCTCCAGCGCGGCCTGGATCTCCTTCTCGGTCATGCCGTAGCCGGTATCGCGCACGCGCAGCACGACCTCGCCGCTATCCTCCAGCGCCGCCGAGACGATCACCTGGCCGCCCGCGGGCGTGAACTTGACCGCGTTGGACAGGAGGTTCAGCACAATCTGGCGCACCGACCGGCTGTCGGCGACCACCGGCGGCACGCTGCCGGGCAGCGAGGTGCGAATGATGATCCGCTCGCGGTTGGCCTGCGGCTGCATCATGGCCACGCATTCGGCGGCCAGGTCGGCCAGCGAGACCGCCTCGAAGGTCAGTTCCAGCTTGCCCGCCTCGACCTTGGACAGGTCGAGCAGGTCGTTGATCAGGCTCATGATATGCGAGCCCGAGCTGTGGATGTCGCGCAGATAGTCCTTGTAGCGCTCGGTGCCGACCGGCCCGAAGCGCTCGTCGAGCATCACCTCCGAGAAGCCGATGATCGCATTGAGCGGCGTGCGGATCTCGTGGCTGATCTTGGCCAGGAACTCGGACTTGTGCATCGAGGCCTCCTCCGCCCGGCGGCGCGCGCCGGTCAGTTCCTCCTCGGACTTCTTCCACTGCGTGATGTCGCGCAGCACGGCGCAGAATTTCGAACCCGCGCCGGACGAAATGCGCCCGATGGTCATGAACAGCGGGATCAGCCCCTCCGGGCGCACCTGACCGATCACCTCGCGCCCGTCGTTGAGCACGCTGGCGACGCCGTTGCGGGCGAGCCCGTCGAGATAGTCCTGTGCCGACCGGCGGCTTTCCGGGGCGAGCAACTCGTCGAGCCCCTGGCCCATCATCTCGGCGCGGTCCATGCCGAATAGCGCTTCCGCCGCCCGGTTGGCCGACAGCACCTGGCCGTCGCCGTCGAGCATGATCACGCCGTCGGTCGCCGTGTCGACGATCGCCTCCAGTTCGGCCGACCGCTCGCGCGCCTCGCCGAGCGCCTCCAGGGCGGCGCGGCCGGAAGCCGTCTCCCCCGCCGCCTCGGCGATCGGGCGCGGCAGGCGGTCGAGGGTCAGGAGCAGCGCCGGACCGGCCCCCCAGGGCACCGGCGCCAGCCGTGCCGCAACCGGCACCACCTCGCCGGTCCGGGTCAGGACCGGCACGGGGCGGGTGCGGCCTTCCTCGGCGAAGCGCCGGCCGACATGCTCGCCGGCGAACAGCACGTCGAGGCCGCCGGAGGCTTCGAGGTCGGCCAGATCGGCATAGCCGGTCAGGGTCAGGAAGGCGCCGTTGACATAGACGAGGTCGTCCTCGCGCAGCACCGCGCAGCCGACCGGCAGGCGGTCCAGAATGCGGCTGGCGAGACGCACGTCGTCATCGCCGGATGTCGCCGGCTGGGCGACCGACGACTGAGCGACGACCGGCTGGGCAGCCGACGATGGGGCAGAAAGCGACTGGATAGCCGACGACTGGGCGGCCACCGAAGGAGCGGCCAACGGCTCGATCGCGGTTGCGGGTTCGATCTCCGCAGCCGGCTCCGGGGCGGACGCGGCGCTGGCGGCCGGCCGCGCAAAGGCCATGATGGCGGCCGAGCCCGAGCCCGAGCCCGACGGTGCGAAGCCGCCGGGGGCGATCGTCGTCTGCGCCGAACCGATCGCGGCCGACGTGCCGCCGGGCGATGGGTGCGCGATCTCGGCGGGTGCGACCGCATCCGGCTGACCGGATCGCGTGGCGTCGAACCCCGCCGGAGCCTCCGAACCCGGCTCCGAACCCGGCTCCGGGCCCGGCTCGGGCTCTTCCGAATCGCTGCCGGCATCGTCGCCTTCGAGCCGGGCGCCGAGGGCCGCCGCGATCTGCCGGAAGGCGATGCGCTCGGGGGCGCTCAGCCGATGGGTGTCGATCGCCACCCGATGGGCGCCCGGCAGCGTCACGACGCGGGACCCCCGATTGGCCGGAACGGTCACGACCCGGCCGGAGTCCGACGGACGGAACAGGCGCTCCGCCTGCGTCCCCGCCGCCGGCTCGGCATCCGCCGGCAGGCGGGTGCCGTCGACGATCTCGGCCGGCACCGGATAGACCGGCGACACGACGACCCGATCGTCTGCGGCCCGGTCCCCTGCGGCCCGGTCCCCCACGGTCAGCTCCGCTGCGGCCCAGTCCCCCGCCGGCAGCGCGGCCGTTGCCGGGCCGGGCGCGTCATCCGACGCCGGCGCATCCGCGGCTTCGGCCTGCCGATCCTCCGGCGCGATCTCCGTGCGCGCCACGATCTCGCCGGCGAAGGCGGCCTCGTCGACGGCCGGGCCGGGATCCTCGCTGCGGCGCGGCTCGACCTCGTCCGGTGCGTCGCCGCCCGCCGCGTCGATGGCGGCCGGGCCGGCGCCGCGATCCGGGCCGGTCTCGGCGGCATGCGCGCCGGGCCGTGCGGACGGTTCGATCTCGTCGGAGGCAGCGACCAGCGCCGCGAGGCGCTCGCCGGTCGCGTCCGGATCGGGCAGGGGCGCGCCGGTGCGGCACAATCCGAAGCCCTGATAGCCCTCGAACGACCGGTCGCGCGCCAGGGTCGGCAGTGCGGTCAGGTCGACCGGCACCCGCAGCGCCTGGCCTTCCACCGGCCAGGCCAGATCCCGCACGGTCCAGGTCTGCCGGCGGCCGAGGGCCTCGGCGACGCGGTCGTCCGGATCGAGCTCGAGCCGGGCGCGGGCCTCGGCCCAGGTGAGGCCGGCCAGCGCGGCGGCCTGCGGGCCGACGGCCCGGGCCAGATCGTCAGATACGAAGGTGAAGCGGCCGGCCGAATCCATCCGCCAGACGAAGCGGCTCGGCCGGGCTTCGGGCACGAACCGGAAGAGCGACGGCAGCCGATCACCGTCCCGGCTCGCGGCCGCACCGGTCGCGGCGGGCGCAGCCGGCGGGATGGCGAGGGCGGCCGCATCCGCCGGCTCCGTTGCGACCGCCGGCTCCAGGGCCACATCCGGCTCGGCGTCCGGCGCCGGGTCGGGCAGCACGGTCGGTGGCGACAGGGCCTCCGGCGGATGGGTGACCAGATCGACGGCGAGACGCAGATCGTCGCTGGTCGCGCCCGGGTAGAGCGGCGCATGGGGCAGGGGCGCGGCGAAGCCGGCGAACAGGGCATCGTCGGCGTCGGCCTCGGCCTCGTCCGCAGCGGAGGTCCGCGCGGTCGCCGGCTCCGGCGTCGCGGCGGGCTCCGCCGCCCAACTGCTGAAATCCTCCGGACCGGGCACCGGCGACAGGGCGAAGAAGATCGGATCGAGCAGATGGTCCGGCTCGCCGAGGTCGCGATAGTCGGGCGCGGGGCGTGCGGGCGCGGCGGTCCGCGCCGGAACCGGGTCCGCCGTGCCGTCCGCGCGGGTCGCGATCGCCGGGCTGTCCTCGACCGCCGGTGCGTCCCCGACAGCTTTTGCGTCCGAGACTTCCAGCGCGCCGGCTGCCGCAGGGGTCGCCACGCGCTCGATCGCGATGATGCGCAGGTCGCGGGTGCCGCCGATCCGCGCCACCATGGCCTCGGCCATGCCGTCGGCCGCGGCGACACGGGTGCGTGCCAGCGGCCGATTCGCGGCCGCCACGACGAAGTCTTCGATCGCGTCCTGGACGCCGTCGAGCAGGGCGTAGTCGCCCGAGGCCGACAGGACCTCGCCGTCCGCATCGAAGGCGGCCAGCAGGCGCGCCGGATCGGCGAGCAGCGCCAGGCTGGCGGCGATGTCGCCGGGCGCGCCGGGCCGGGCGGGCAGTTCCAGGAGCAGCACCGGCGCCTCGTCCAGGTCGGGCAGCCGCGTCATCGTGCAGGCGGTCACCACCGGGGTGAGGCCGTCGCGATGGGTGACCAGCTCGGTCTGGCGGCGGCCGACCGCGGCCCGGGCGCCGAAGCGCGCCAATTGGGTCAGGATGGCGGCGGGCAGGGCCGGCGGCCGGCCGAAGACGGTCGCCAGATCGCTCGCGCCGACGCGTTCCGCCGCAGCCGCATTCAGAAAGAGAAGGCCGTAGGAGGCGCCGTCGACGACCATGACCGGGCGCGAGGCGAACAGGCTTTCGCCGACCTCTGCGACGGTCATGAGCGTGAAGGCAGTCTCGACGGTCCTGCGCATGCCAACCCCTGCGCCCCGTGCGGGCGTGGATTCCGACAGGTCCGGCACCGTCCCGGTTTCGGCCTGTTAACTGCCCATTAATATAAAGAAAGCCTCAACGCGGTCCACAAGTGCCGCCGGCTATCGACAGGTTCTGCCCGTCAAGGTTAACGACGGGGGCTCGGCAGGCGGCTTGAAGCGCGGCGCGAGCGGAGACACAATCGCCCGGCCGGGGCGAATCCTCACTTCGATGATCCGGGCCTAAGGCAACATCACCTGCGGGACAAGAGCCATGGCGCAAGACAAACAGAAACCTTTTGAGGTGCCGGAGCAGTTGCGCAGCCTGACCCAGGACAGCGTCGATCAGGCCCGCAAGGCCTTCGACGACTATGTGGCGGCGACGCGCGCTGCGGTTTCCAAGCTGGAAGCCACGTCCTCCGACGCGCAGACGGGCGCGCTCGATCTGAACCGCAAGATTCTCGAACTGGCGGAAGAGAATGTCTCCTGCGCCTTCACGCACGCCCAGCGCCTCGTCGGCGCGCGCGACCTGCAGGAGATCATGACGCTGCAGAGCGAGTTCCTGAAGCGGCAGATGGCCAATCTCGGCGAGCAGGCACGCGTCCTCAGCGACGCCGGCGCCCGCACCGCCTCCGAATTCGCCGGCCGCACCACCGAACGCTGATCGCCCCCGCCCGGAGCGGACCAGGACGGCCCGCCTTGCGGCGCCCGGGGACGGTCGGGCGGGCCGTGGGACGGTTCGCGGGACGGGGCACGGAACGGTCATCGGTCCGGCGAGAAGGCCAGCCGGCCGGCAAGGACGGCCATCCGACCGGCGGGACGGTCGTCAAACCGGCCGGACGGCCGTGCGACTGGCCTGACTTCGCCCACTTCCGCGGCCGTCCGGCGCCCATCCGGTGCCCGAGACCAGGGCCCGAGCCTTGTCTTCAGAAGCGCGCGTTCCGGGCACCGCGTTCAAGGCTTCTGAGTCCTGGCGTCCTGCTCCGGTTTCGCCGCCGCGCGTGGTCGCCCACGGTCTCCTGGGCCGGATGATGTCGCGGAGGCGTGCGGACAGACGCCGGAAGTCCGCACGGGATGCGGTGCTCCGCCCGGACCCTGCCACCGCCGCCGCTATCGACCGCCGCCGCTATCGACCGCCGCCGGTCCTGGCACGGCGACGACCCGCCACCGACCATTTCCGCGCAGGCCGATGCTGCAGAGGCGGCGTTGCCGAGGCGGCGTTGCCGGGGCGCGCGACGGATCCGCCACGCCCTTTGGCCATCGGCCGCGGACCTCGCACGGCCCCGAGACGCCAAAGGCCTAACGGCCGGCCGCCAAATCATTTACCCACGCGCCGGCTGCTGCCCGATCTCGCCGCCGTGGCCGATGCCATAGAGCCACGCCCGAGTAGACAGTCCGTCCGTTCCATGCGGCGCGGCCGGCTGTCCCGCCCCCGGAGCCGTCGCCGATCGCCCATCCGTGCGGACGGCCGAAGGCATCGCTTATGGCGACGGCCCAGGACACTGACGCATCGGGCCGTTGAATTGACGCGAATTTCTCATATCTGTCAGAGGCATGAGAAACTCGCGTATCGAATACCGACGATCATTCCATGACCGTCGGCATTATGCCTCTCCGGGCCGGGAGGCATACCGGTCTCCCGCCGCGGGCGTCGTCGTCGCGCCTACCGGGAATCGCAACCGCCGGATCGGCAAGGACCTTCGGCAAAGACCTGTGGAAATCCGCCGAGGCAGGGGCCCTGCCGCCCGCCGCCGAACCCGGCGTCATCCATCGCCGCCCCCGAAATCCGCCATGCCAGCCTCTTGAAGCCCCAGTGCCCCGCACCGCAGAACGCTCCCGCACCCCCCTTGCCAAGCCGCCCGATTGCGCCTATCAGGAGCGCGCCCTTGGGCGGCTGTAGCTCAGTTGGTTAGAGCGTCGGATTGTGGCTCCGAAGGTCGCTGGTTCGAGTCCAGCCAGCCGTACCATTTCAACTATTGAAAATATCGATTGCCTTGTTGGTTTGGGTGCGTGGCGTGCCAGCCCCCTGGACTTCAGGGAAGCTGACCGTTTCGCGTTTCGCGATAGGTTAGTGGCGCCGGGACTTTCCGTCGGGACGTTGCCCGGTTCCGCATCGAGCGGGCGACCGGTTTCGAAGTTCACCTCGCTATCCAGACAGGGGCGCGTTCGCAGGCGTCGCTGAGCAAGTCGACCCGACTGAGAGCGTTCGCGGCGTTGTGGGCGTTCTCCGTCCGGCTCACTGTTCGGCAGGGCTACAAATTGAAGATCGGCTACGCGGATGCGGAGGAGTCCGGCCGCTGCCTGCAGGACACGATCGACACCGCCCTCGCCGAGGCTGAGCAGGGAGGCGGCAAGGGGCGCCCATCGAACGGATGCGGCACAGATGCTCGCCACGATGCCGGGCGCCATCCGATTGCCTTACCGGCCGCAACGCCAATCTCGTCAGAATCAATGCGGCGCATCGGGGCTTGGACGAATTCAGGTGGTTGTCGGGATCCACTACGTGCCGAGCCGCACAGTTCGCGGTTGCGTTTGCAATTTTCAGGAGGAGTTGCCTTATAGAAGGCTCGGTGATTGAGCGGTGGCGGGCATGCTCGAACTGGCACGGACGTTTCATCGCAGCCTCGACCGATTGAGCGGCCCCGAGCAGGCGGTCGCCAAGCAGGTCGTGTTCGACTACATGGCCGATCCGAGCCGGCCGGGCCTGTCGTTGCACCGGGTCGACCGCGCCCGCGACAAGCGCTTCTGGACCATCCGGGCCGATCGCGATTTGCGCGTCGTCGTCCTCAAGGATGGTGCGCGTTCGCTGTTCTGTTGGGTCGGCCATCACGACGAGGCCTATCGATGGGCCGAGAACCGTCGCTTCGAGGTGCATCCGGTCACCGGCGCTGCGCAGATCGTCGAACTCGTCGAGGTCGTGCGCGAGGAAATCCGCATCGTCGAGCGGACGGTCGCCCGGCGGGCTCCCGAAAAGCCGCCGCTCTTCGCCGGCGAGGACGACGTCTATCTTCTTTCGCTCGGCGTGCCGGAGGATTTCGTCGCCCTCGCGAAGGCCGTCCGCAGCGAGGACGATCTGCTCGCTCTGTGCGAGCGGCTGCCGGAGGAGGCGGCCGAAGCGCTGCTCGACCTGCACACCGGTGGCCGACCGGCGCCGGCGCCGGTCGTCGCCGTCGGCGACTTCGCCATGGCGCTGCAGCATCCCGATGCCCGCCGCCGCTTCTGGACGACGACGGACGAGGCCGATGTCGCCCGTGCGCTCGAACGGCCCTGGGCCGAGTGGCTGGTCTTTCTGCATCCCTCGCAGCGCGGTGCCGTGGAGCGCAATTTCAACGGCCCGGCCCGGGTCTCCGGCGGCGCCGGCACGGGCAAGAGCGTCGTCGCCATGCACCGGGCGGCGGAACTGGCCCGCGCCGCGCCCGGCGGACGGCTGATGCTGACGACCTATTCCAAGACGCTCGCCGCGCGCCTCTCCGACGGCATGGACGCGCTGCTCGGCGTCGCCTCGCCGGAGCGCGGCAGGGTCGAGGTGAGCCATCTCCATGCCTATGCGCTCGCCCATGTCTCGCGCATCGCCAAGCCGACGGTTGCCGACGGCGCCTATATCGACCACCTGCTGAAGGAGGCCGGCAGGGGTCTGGAGCCGCCCTTCGACTTCGCCTTTCTGCGTGCGGAATGGGATGCGGTGGTAGACTTCTGGGGCCTCGACAGCTTCGAGGCCTACCGCGACGTGGCGCGCACCGGCCGCGGGTTGGCTTTGTCGCCGCGCCAGCGTCGCCGCCTTTGGGAGGTGTTCGCGGCGGTCCGCCAGGGTCTCGCGGCGCGCGGGATGCTGACATTCGGCGAGGTCTGCGATGCCTTGCGTGCCCGCATCGAGGCCGATGGCGTCCAACCTTTCCGCCATGTCGTCGTCGACGAGGCGCAGGATCTCGGGCCGCGCGAACTGCGATTGGTGGCGGCGCTGGCGGTGCCCGGGCCGCGGGCGCTGTTCTTCGCCGGCGATGTCGGACAGCGCATCTTCCGCTGGCCGTTCTCGTGGCTCGGAGCGGGCGTCGACGTGCGCGGCCGGGCGCAGCGGCTGAAGGTCAACTATCGCACCACGGCCGAGATCCGTCGCTTCTCCGACCGCCTGTTGCCCGGCCGGATCGCAGAGGTCGACGGCGAATTGGAGGAGCGCGGCGCCCTGTCGGTGCTGCGCGGGCAGAATCCCGAATTGAAGCCGGCGGCCGATCTCCAGGGTGAGATCGAGACGCTGCATGACTGGCTGCACCGTGCCAGGGCCGACGGCATAGCGCCCGGCGAGATCGCGGTGCTCGGCCGCACCCGGCGCGCCATCGACGAGCGGGCCACGCCGGCACTTGCGCGCCTCGGGCTTTCGGGCGCGTGGTTGTCTCCCGACCAGGATACGGGCAGCGACAGCATCACGCTCGGCACGCTGCATGCGGCCAAGGGATTGGAATTCCGTGCTGTTGCGGTCGTGGCATGCGACGATGGCCAATTGCCGCTCGCCGCCGCCCTCGTGGCCGAGACCGACCCCGAGGCTCGCCGCATTATCGAGGATCGCGAACTGAGCCTCTTCTATGTTGGCTGTACCCGCGCCCGCGACCGCCTTCTCGTCACCTGGTCCGGTACACCCTCGCGCTTTCTCGCGTCGGCGATGTGAACCGTTTCATCGGCCGAGCGTCGCCCCGAACAACTCGCCCACATCCCCCTCCGAGGTCGGCGGCGCCAGCATGGTGCGGGAGAGTTCGCGTTTGCGCTGCAACAGGTCATGCAGTCTTTCGTCGAAGGCCGCATCGGGATGGTCCGGATGGACGGCAAGCGGAATGTGGATCGTGACTGGCTTCGTCTGTCCGATCCGGTAGCAGCGGTCATTGCACTGGTCTTCGACCGCCGGGTTCCACCATCGACTGAGATGCACGACATGGTTGGCGGCCGTGATGTTGAGGCCGACGCCGGCCGCCTTCGGAGACAGGATAAGGACGCCAAAACCCGGACCGGTGGCAGCGAAGTCGTCGACGATCCTGAGGCGCCGCTCGCCCGGCGTGGTCCCGTTGACGATGCTCGGGCGGCGCGGCAGGTCGAACAGCGCTGCCAATCCGTCGGCGAGCGCGTCCTGCATGGCCAGGAACTCGACGAAGACGAGGACCTTCTCCCCGCGCGCGCGAATGTCGCGCAGGATTTCGACGGTCTTCGAGAGCCGAGCGGACCGGCGCGCGAAAGCTTCAAAACGGTCCGCGGACGTGACGTTGACGCTTGTCGCGTCCTGCGGATGCAGCGACAGGCCGCGCATGCCGTGAAGAACGCCGAGCATGAAGCCCGGCGAGCGGTCCGGCTGCCGCCGCGCCTCGGCGATCAGGTCGCCATAGGCCTGCCGCTGCTCCTCAGGCATCGGGGTCTTGTAGACCCGCTCGACCTTGGGCGGCAGCGCGTCGGAGCCGAGCAGAATGTCGGCCTTCATGCGGCGCTTCATAACCGGCGGCACGGCGCCGGCGGGTTGATCGAGGAGCGACTTCAAGGCCACCAGCTTTTCAGGGTCGCCCTCGCTGTAGTTCTTTGAGAAGGATTTCAGATCGCCCAAATAGCCAGGCGTCAACCGGTCGAACAGGCACCAGAGATCTTCCATGCGATTCTCGATCGGCGTGCCGGTCAGTCCGACGACGAAATCGGCGTTCAGCGCCTTGGCGGCCTTGGTGTTCAAGGTGGCCGGTGCCTTGACCTTCTGCATCTCGTCAAACAGAACCAGCGAGAAGGCGATCGGCCCGAAGGCCCGTTCGTGGTCGGTCAGCGTCTCGTAGGTGGTGAGGATCCAATCGGCCTCGCGCAGGCGGGATCGGTCGAGCGTCTCGCCAGGGTCGCTGCGCCGATCTGCGGCGAGCTTCAGGTCGGCGAGGTCGCGGCCGTAAGCCTTCACCAGGCGGCCCAGCGCCTCAGGCGTCAGGCGTTCGGCGCATTCCTTCTCCCAGTTGCGCAGAAGCGCGGTCGGAGCGACGACGAGCACCGGGCCCTGCGCCACCGCCGCCGTTCCGCGCCGCAGGGCGAAATCCGCATTGCGCCGCCGCCAGGCCATGAAGGCCAACGCCTGGAAGGTCTTGCCGAGACCCATATCGTCGGCCAGCAGCACGCCTGGCCAACCGGTGCGCCAAGCCTCGACGAGCCAGCGGAAGCCTTCGACCTGGTGGGCCTTCAGCGGCGCAGGGCCCATCAGTTCGCCCGGCGGGACCAGGGCGATGCACGCGGCTCGCGGTTTGAGCAGAAGTTCGTAGTCCAGTCCCTCAAAGTTGGTCTTGGCGATGACCAGGACCAACCGCTCGGCCTGTTCCGGGTCAGCCGGGGAGGGTGGCGGTCGATCTCCGTCCGCTGCTCCGGCCTCCCGGTTGGCAGCCTCCGTGCGTTCGCGCTCGCTCTTGAGGACGGCTGGGGCGGCATCGATCGGGATCGACTGGCCGCGGATCACCATGTGGGAATCGCCGCGTGCCTCTGCGGCCTCGTAGGCGCGCTCCAGATCGGCGAGTTCTTCCGTGCTCAGCGGCCGCGGATCGACAGGCGCGCCATCCTGCGTCCACCCGCTCTCCGGCAGCCAACCGTTCGGCTGCCGCGTCATCCATGGGATCGACGGCGGCTCCCACAGGCCGAGACCGGCGACGCGATCCGAATAGCCCTCGGTCTCGACGAAGAGCGTCGCGGTCGGCGCGGTCTCGTCGGTGCCGCGCAAGGCCTCCGCAAGGGCGGCGCGCGGATTGCGCAGGAAGGCACGGCGCTCGTCCGGGCTCGCCCGCCGCTTGGCCTGGACCACGTCGAGCGCGCGCTTCAGCGTCGGGTCGACCAGGACGAACCGGTTGCGGCCGTGCAGCCGGTAGGCATTGCGCGTCGACCCGCTCATCGCGAAGGCGCCGAGGAAGGCGCGATAATCGTCGGCCGACAAAAGGCTTCCGGCGGACCCGACCGGTGCGGGCGCATCGGTTTCGCCGCCGCCGTCCCGGAGGCCCGGCCCGACGTCGTCGGCCGGGGCATCGTCGTCGAGCGAAAGCGCCTGCGAACGCGCCATCAAGAGCGGCGTGAAGTCGTCGCCTTCATTGATCTCCAGCGCGAACGCCCCGGCCTGATAGAGGGTGAAGGTCTCCAGGAAGCCGTCGCGGCCGACCTCGCCGCCGGTGGTTCGGGCGAGGGCGTGCTGCATCGGCATCCAGGCCGCGACCCGCGCCTCGAAGTCCGCGCCGCGTGTCTTGTTATAGGCCTCGGCAGCCTCGACGACGGCCAGAAGAGGCGCCGAGAGCCGCGCCGACTTCTCGCCCCAGTGCAGGACGAGACCATTGCGCGCGGGCTTGATCTCGCGCGCCGACTTGTCGGTCCAGCGCAGGCGGAGATGGCCGTCGGGCGTCTCGACGCGGCCCTCCAGCGCGACGGCGAGGCCCAGTTCGGCCAGCGGCGGCAAGCCGACCGCGTCGGCGATCTCGGCGGTGAGGGCGGCGGCGGCCGCTATCGGCAGCCGGACGGCGTCGGCCGTCGCCGTGGCCTCACCCCGGTCGAGGAGTGCGTCGAGTGCGCGACAGACGGCGCGCGGGGCTCCGGCATTCGGCCACTCTGCGCGGGGCACTGGCTTCGGGCCGAATCCCAAGAATGACTTGAGAAGCCTGATCTCGACGGCGTCCGGTTCGACACGCGCTTCGAAACGTATCGCCATGGTCAGACCTTGTAGTCTTCGGGCGGAATGCGCACGCCGGTGATCCGGAACAGATGTTCGGCGACGCGCTTCTGCCAGGAATAATTTATTGTGCTATCGTGTGAATAAACTCCATTCATTTCAAGATCTATTTTCCTTGAATTTCCTATTCTATCTTTTCGTACATCATTGGCAAAATACTCTTTTTTGTGTAGATTTGGCGCATCGGACGCGTTTAAATCGTCCCAAATATTGCATGTGCCTGTATGACTCCAGTCGGCTACCAGAGATCGTCCAATTCTCATCAGCAGTACAGAATGGCCCCGGAGTAGTTGCCCATCTCCACGCTTCAGGCGACCGAAAGGTGAATCCTTGAAGGCTCTCTCCGCAATATCGACACCGTGGCTCTCGAACGCCACATAGGCGTCGTCGATCAATCCCGCATTGTAAACTGAATACCAGAATGCTCGACGATATCTCCATTGCCTTTGTTGTGTTTCTTCTTGTTCTTCCTCCAGGATTTTATCCACCACATCCAGGAACTGCCTGAGCGACGCCTTGACCAGCCAACGCTTCACCACCGCGGCAATGTCGTCCATGCCGATCCAGTCGCCGCGGCGGATGCGCGGATCGCCGAACAGGTCGAGGACCACCCCGCACAGAAGACCGGTATCGGCCTCCGACAGGCCTTGCGAGGCAAGAGGCATGACCAGCGCGCGCGCCACCTCGGCGCGATGCTGCGGGAAGGCGAGCTGCCCGCCGTCGTCGAGGGCGAATGTCCTGACACGGTCGATCCAGGCCTTGGCACCTGTCGGGCGTTGGCTGGCGATCTCTTGCAGGCCGGCGCGATAGCCCGCTTCGACGAATCCCGCGCGCGCATCGAGGGTGGCGGCGCCTGTATCCCGCAGCACCGCGGCGACGCTGGTGCCACTCTGCAGCGCAACGCGCGCAACTCGGCCGGCGGCCTGGGCTCCGTCGAAGACGCCAAGCCGGCCTTGCAGTTTCCGCCACGGTTCGCCGGCCGCTTCCGCGCCATTGCGCAGCGATTTTGCGATCCTGTCGAGTTGTGGCCGATCCGGTGCAAATTCGGCGAGATAGACCGAGGCGAGTTGCCGGTATGGCCGTGGCCGCCGCGAGCCCGTCACCCGCTCGAGCACGGCCCCGAGGCCGGTAGAATCCTCGGCGATCGCCGGCATGGTCGTCCACAGGCACCATGCCGCGCGGTTCCAGTCGCGGACGGCGGGTTTCCTTCCCGACTCGATTGCCGCCAGAAAACGCGCGGCGACGACCGAGAGATCCTCGCGTGGCCTCTTGTCGAGCGATGCCATCTGCGAGCCGCGCGCCAGATCATAGTCGGCGGTCAGGCTCTGCTGGCGGAGCGGCCGGGCTTCGAAGCGCCACTGGGCCAGGCTCTGGCGCAGGCTCACGGCTCGCCTCCCTTGAACGTGTCGATGCGCAGTTTCATCTGAACGACCAGCGCCTTGATCTCTTCGAGACCGGCGGTCGGGTCGGTGTCCATGACGAAGCGCAGGTCGATGCGGCGGTTCTTCGCCCAGGCGTCCCGGGTTCCCGACGAGTCGAGGCGGCGCGTGGCCGAATAGCCGGAGATGGACAGGATCTGCTCCGAGCGCCGATTGGCGATGTCGCGCAGACCCGGGGCTCGCGTCGTCAACTCGCGGTATGTATTGGCGGCGCGTTCCGCCGAAAGCGTCCAGTTGCGCTCGTCGTTCCCGGTCTCGTCGGTATGGCCTTCGACGAACACCGTTTCGATCGCCGCCTCGGTTGGTCCTCGGCAGGACGGCGGCAGAGCGCCGGCGGCGCAGGGCGCGTAGCGCGGCAGGACCTGAGCCAGGACGACGGAGATCTTTCCGATGTTGTTCAAGGCATCGGGGCGCAGCACAGACTTGTCGGGATCGAAGCGGATGGCGTTTTCGGTCAGTCGCAGGACATCGCCGGCCTTGGTCAGCTCGACCACGATGTTCTCGCGTCTCAGAAGATCGGCGACCTCGCGCAGCAGTTTCAAGCGCAGTTGATTGGCCTGCCGCAACTCCTCGAGGTTGACCTCGATCTTGTGCTGGATCTCCTGCAGTGTCTCGGCCAGCCGCGTGGCCTGGTCGATCTTGGCCTGCTGCTCTGCCGTCGTGGTCTGTTGCGTATCGGTCTGATCGCGGAACACGAGGGCGAAACTCATCAGCAGGATGATGAAGATGAACAGCATGCCGACCATCATGTCGGTCATCGACACGAAGTAGTTCTCGCCTTCGCTTGACTCTGTCTCTTCAACCGCCATGGCGTCCCGCCCCTTCACTTAGCCGCGGGGCGCTGAGCCGTGCGCTCCAGGAAGTCTTCGAGCGTTTCGTGCAACGCCTCGAAGGTCTCGGCCAGCCGGTCGGTGGCGCCGCCGAGGCTGGCGGCGATGCTCTTGGTGTGTTGGTCGACATCGCCGATGAAGCTGCGCATCGCCTCCTGGTGCCGGCTGACCTCCTCGTGGAACCGGTCGGCGGCGCGCCCGAAATCCTCGTCCACGCCCTTGAAGCGCGCCTCGTAGTCCTTCCAGGTCAAATCGATCCGCGCGAAATGCGCGGTCAGTGCGTCGGCGACGGCGCGCGCGGCCTCGGTGGTCGTGGTCAATGTCGTCGCCGATGCGGTCACGGCGCCAGCCATGCGTTCGGTCGATGTCGCGATCCGCTCGCCCTGCGCCAGCAGGGGCTGGCTGGCGGTTCTCACGTCCGATGCGACCCGACCGAAAGCCTCGGCGGCCTCGCGCGAGCGGCCGGCGACGCCGTTGATTTCGGCGGTCTGGCTGGCGAAGGCCGTTCCGACCGAGCGCAGCGTGTCCGACAGGCGGGCGATGTCCTCGCGCAGCGAGCCGATGACCGCGCCGACGCCGGAGCGGATCGCCTCGACCGTCTCGCGGGCCGCCTCGGAGGTGATCGCGGCCGCCTCCACGGAGGCCTGCCGGGAAATTTCCGCGGCCGCGTCCGCCGCTTCCGCGGCCCGCCGGGCTCCCGCCTGTCCTTGTTCGATCATGCTGGTCTGGATCGCCGCCAGCGCCTCGGCGACGCCGGTCATCTGGCCTTGCAGCCGGTCCGTCACGGCCGCCATGGTCGCCTCGACGGACCCAGCCGCGCCGCTCGCCGAGCCGCCGAGGTCCTGGCTCGCCTGCGCGACGACCCGGGCCATGTTCTCGGCCGCCTCGTTCAGCCGGCGCGCGAAATCCGATCCCGAACCGGTCAGGTCGTGCCGGATGGATTCGAGCGCCGCCCTGGTCTCGCCCAGGGTGCGGGCCATTTCGCCGAGCTCGGCTCCGGCACCGCCGCGCAGCGATTCCGTGAAGCGTCCGAGTAGTTCGTCGACCCCGCCGCGCGAGGTGTCGACGACCTGGGCCATGGCGTTGTCGAGCCTCGTGGTGATCGGCTCCATCGCGACGCCGATGGCTGTCCCGATGTTGTTCCCTGCCGTTTCGCCGAGCCGGGTGAAGAAGCGGTCGCTGTTGATCTCCTTCAGTTCGTTACGCTGTTCCTTCAGGATCTCGATCGTTTCCAGCGCAGCCTTCTGCGCCGGATAGTAGGTCAGCCGCGTTTCCACGGCATGGCAGAAGGCGTGGAAGGCCTGCTCGATCCAGATCTGATAGGCGCGGAAGATCAGCGACAAGAGGAGCGAGGCGCCCAGTCCGGCGATGGAGGTGGCGAACTTGAACGTCGCCGCCTTGAGCAGTGCGTTGAGCGACCCGGTCATTTCCGCGGCCGACCGGGCATCGGTGGCGCCGGCGGCCTTATGGAGCGCGAGCAGCAGGCCGATGAAGGTCAGAAGCAGGCCCGTCCCGACGAAGAAGCCCGGAATGGCCGGCATCATCTTCAGCCCGAACAGCCGCTCGCGCGCATCCGCGACATTGATGAAGACCTGCGGCCGGACCGTGCTGTGCACGACCCCGTCGCGCTCGTAGGTCGTGTCCCTGAATTTCAGCCAGGCATCGCCGACCAGCCCATTGCGTGCGAGCCGCGCCGAGATGGCCTCGATCCCGTCGGCAAAAATCTTCGGATCGGCGCTTTGGCCGAGCAACTTCCGGGCGCTGCGGAGCCACAGAAGCACGAACAGGACGTGGCAGACGAAGAAGGCCACCGCCAGGGCGACGGCGAACTGCATGATTCCCGAGGCCAGCGCGAAGGCGAAATGTGCGTTCGATACGCCGTCGAAGCGCCCGGGTCCGTCCGGCGCGGCCGCCACGCGCATGAGTTCGTCGGCGACGTGCTGCCAGTCGGAGAACGGCATCACCTGCGACAGACCAAACTGCGCCGCCGCTACGATCACCCAGAACAACACAATCCGAAAAATACCCGTAACCACGTCCGATCGCCCCCGACCGCCGGCTTCCCTGCCCTTTGCCGGCAACGACAGGTTAGGGTGAACCGGCAATTGCCGCAATCTGCCATGCGCCCTTAAGGTATTCATCGACGACAATGTTCGCCCGTTCGGCGAGGCTGCGGTGGCGCCTCGCAACCGTCGCCCGCAGTTTGCCTCCCTTCACAATCTCCAAAGCTCTCGCCTAAGTTCCCTCCAATGAGCACATCCGCCTTCCACCCCGAGGACAAGGCCCGGTCGTTGATCGACCGGCAGCTCGGCGCGTGCGGGTGGCTGATCCAGTCGAAGGCCGAGATGAACCTCGGCGCAGGCCTCGCGCTGTATCGCCGAGGTACCGAGGCATCTGGTGCGGGAAGAGGGGCAGGTCCGCTTCGAACATGTCGCCTCGGGTATCGAAACGCTGGTCCGACACCATGCCGATCCCGATCCCGGTCCCGCGATCGCCCCGTGGAAGGAGGACTAGAACCTGAATCGCCCTCATTCAGCTCTTGGCAATCGATCCCCTGCCGAGTTTGCCGCAACAATGCCACCGGAAACGCAGGCCACATGCGGCCCAGAATAACCCTTGGAACTCTCCCCTGAGCCGGAAGAGAACAGGGTCTCAGGCCACGCACAGTCCAGCAGCGCCCGCCATTGGGTCCGATTGCGCATCCCGGCCGGATGACTGAGGCGGAGACGGTCCGGGGACTTACGTGACGTGGCCTTTTGGGCTTGCCGTATCGGCGCAGCCGTCGAACTTATCCTTCTGTGAAGAAATCCTCGTCGAGCCGCTGGATGTCGATGCGGCTGTGCAGGCGGGTGCCAACGCCGTGTTCGATCATCAGGGCGGAGAGTTGCTCGCCGTCGATGAGGACGACGCGCTGCGGCAGGTTGCGGGCGTAGTCGATGGCGGCCTTGGTGAAGCTCGAGGTGGTGACGAAGACGCCCTTGGTGGCGCCGAATCCGACCAGGGAACCGACGAATCCCTGCACCTCGGGCCGGCCAATCGGGGTGCCCTCGGCATAGCGCTTGGCCTGGACGTAGACACGGTCGAGGCCGAGGCGGTCCTCGTTGATGACACCGTCCACCCCGCCATCACCGGACTTGCCGAGCTGCTCGGCCGCCTGTTTGAGGCCGCCGCCGTAGCCCATGGCGACCAGCAGGTCGACGATCAGGCGCTCGAAGAAGGCCGGCGTGTTGTCGCGGATCCGCTCCAAGAGGTCAGCCCGAAGGGCTGCGTTGAGGGCGCGGTGCGCGGCCTCGATCTGCTCCTCGGGCGTCGCCTGCTTCGGCGGCTCGGCCGGGATGCTTTTACCCACCGGCCCAGCCGATGCGGCCTCGGCCTCCTCCGCCCCCTGTTTCCGATAGAAGGCGCTGAAATCCGGGTAGGTGAGCAGGAATTCGGTGTCGAGCCGCGCGGGCGGAGCGGCGAGGAGGGCCCGCCCGGCGTCGGTGGCCACGAAACGGCCCCGGGCGGGCGCGGCGATCAGGCCCGCCTTGGACATGTAGAACTTCGCCCAATGGATCCGATTCTGGAGGATGCGCTGACGGCCGCTCGGGAGCAGCTCCTCCCGCTCCGCGGGCGTGAGAGCGAAGGCGTCCGCGACCTTCTCGGCGACGTCGGCGACGCGGGTCTCGCCATCGGCGGCGGCGCGCAGGACGGGGAGCATCAGGGTCTGATAGTCGGGGATCATCGGAACCTGTTTCGTTCGGTCAGAGCAACAACACCCAAAGGCTAACCCGCTCGGCTCATTCGTTCCCCTCCGCGGACTTGAGCCGGTCCTTTTGGGTCAGATCGTTTCGATCCGACCCAAAAGGACCGGCTCAAGCCATTGAATTGGGAGCGTTTCCTTATCGATTGGATGATGCCATCCAATCGGGAAATGCCCTAAAGCCTCGGATCGACGGGCTCGCTTTCCAGCGCCAGGACGCCGAAGGCGCATTCGTGCACGCGCCGGAGCGGCTCCTTCGCGACGAACCGCTCGAGCGCCTCGATGCCCAGCGCGAACTCGCGGATCGCGAGCGAACGCTTTGCATGCAGGCCGCGCTTTCGAAGGCGTTCGAGATTGTCGGGTGCGTCGTAATCCGGGCCATAGATGATGCGCAGATAGTCGCGGCCCCGGCATTTGACGGCGGGCTGGACGAGGCCTTTCGAACCGTGTCCGATGAACTCCATCGGCTTCACGACAATGCCTTCGCCACCCTTTGCCGTCAGGTCCAGCCACCAGGCCATGGCCGTTTCGGCCGAGACCGGATCGGCCAGATCGACGACCTGCGCTTGGGTCGCCTGGAACAGGGGATCGTGACGCGCCAGCGCCGCCAGCGTCTGCAGGTGCCAGTCATGCGGCTTGTCGTGATGCACCGCGCCTTCGCTGGCCAGAAGATGGAAGGGCGCGATCTTGACGCCGTCGAGGCCGGATGTCGGCCAGCAATACTGGCGCACGGCGGCGGCATAGCGCTCGCTGCGCGCCAACTGCCCGGACAGCCTGTCGCCGATGCCGCCCACATCCACGCCCCGCGCGGCGGCTGCCGCAAAGACGGCCTCGGCCGCCGTGAGGCCGGCGCGTGCGGACGCGGCGACGGGCGCATATTGCTGCTCGATGAGCGCCTGGGCCTTGGCGGACCAGGGCATGATCTCGGCATCGAGGCAGAGCCAGTCGGTGTTCAGCGTGTCGAACAGGCCCGCCTCGGCGGCGGCTGCGGCGGTTCGCTCCAGCACCGCCCGCTCGTCCGCGCGATCGCTGAAGAAGGTCCGGCCCGTGCGCGTGTAGACCGTGCCGATGGCCTTGCCCGTGACGCCGAAACGCCTGCGCGCGGCTTCGGCATCACGGCAGACCACGATGACGGCGCGCGAACCCATATGCTTTTCCTGGCAGATCGCCGTGCGGATGCCGAGCTTGCGGAAATAGTCGAGCGCCTCCCGCGGATGCTCCAGATAGCCGTCCTCCTTCGACGTCTCCGAGGGCGACATGGTCGGCGGCAGATAGATCAGCCAGCGCGGATCGACCGCGAAGCGCGCCATCACCTCCAGCGCGGCCGCCGCGTTGCCCTCCCGGATCGTGATGCTGTTCCACAGGCGCGTCTGGACGATCCGCTTGCCGGCGACATCGCCGAGATCGAGCGCGGCGTCGTTTTCCTGCTGCGCCGAGAGCGCCGAAGCCGGATGGGCGAGCGGCCGCACCGGCTCCACGTAGACCCGCCGCGCGCGCTCCGCCACCAGCTCCATTTCGGGGTAGCGCAGCGCCGTCAGCGCGCCACCGAAGACGCAGCCGGTGTCGAGGCACAGCGTGCCGTTCAGCCATTCGGCGTCGAGCACGGGCGTGTGGCCGTAGACCACCTTGGTCTTGCCGCGATACTCGGCCGCCCAGTTGTGGCGGACCGGCAAGCCGTATTCGTCGGTTTCGCCGGTCGTCTCGCCATAAAGGCAGAATTCGCGAACCCGCCCCGAGGCGCGCCCCTGCATCTGCTCCTTGATGCCGGCATGGGCTATGGCCAGCCGGCCGCCATCGAGCATGTAATGGCTGACCAGCCGGCCGATGAAGCCCTTGACCCGCGCCTTGAAGGCGGTTCCGGCGGCCTCCAGCTCATCGACGGTCGCCTGCAGGCCATGGCTCACGGTGACGTTCTTGCCCGCGAGCCATTTCTCGACCTTGGCCTCATGGTTGCCGACGACGCACAAGGCGTGGCCGTCCGCGACCATGTCCATGACAAGGCGCAAGCTGTCGGCGACGCGCGGGCCGCGGTCGACGATGTCGCCGACGAAAAGAGCCTTGCGGCCCGCCGGCGGCACGACACGGCAGCGCCGCTCGCCGTCCTCGTCGGTCCAGGCCAGCGCGTAGCCGAGCCGGACGAGCAAGGCTTCGAGTTCGTCCGCGCAGCCATGCACGTCGCCGATGATGTCGAACGGGCCGACCTCCTCGCGCCTGTCCGTCCAGAGCTTCTGGCGCGTGATGACGGCGTCGTCGATCGCCGCGCGCGACATCAGCTGATGGATTTCGCGGAAGCCCTCGCGCTTCAGGCCGCCGAGGCCCTTGCGCAAGGCCGACCGCTGATTGCGAACGACATGGGGGCCGAATTGCCGGTCGGGCCGCAGTTTGTTGCGGTCGAGACAGATGTCCTCGCCCGGATCGATGACGATGGCGGCGCAGAGCGCATCCCAGCGCTTGGCGATGGCGGTGAGCTTGGCCCGATCCTCCGCACGCACGTTGGTCGCGTCGACGACCGTCAGCATGCGCCGGCGCATGCGGATCTCGATCAGCGTCTGCACCAGCTCGAAGGCATCCGGCGTCGCCTCCAGACTGTTCTCGTCGTCGGCCACGCGCCCGCGCGCCCAATCGGACGATACGATCTCGGTCGGCTTGAAATGCTTGCCGGCGAAGGTCGTCTTGCCGGAGCCGGAGGCGCCGATCAGAAGGACCAGACAGAATTCCGGAAGGAGAATCGAGCTCATCGCTGGAAGACCGCCATCTGCGAGGGGGCCCCATGGGCGTCGTCCACCGGCCCCAGCGGCTCGGTCGTCCAGCGATAGCCGTAGTCTTCGCCGATCCGGGCGCACCAGGCCTCGAACTCCGCACGCGTCCACTCGAACCGGTGATCGGCATGGCGGAAGCGACCGGCCGGCAGCGTCGGAAACAGCGCGTTGTAGTCGGCATTGGGCGTCGTCACGATCACGGCATCGGGCCGCGCGTCGCCGAAAACAGCGCGCTCCAGATGGTCGAGCCTGTCCGGCTCCACATGCTCGATGACTTCGACCAAAGCCGCCGCGTCGTAGCCGCGCAGCCGCTGGTCCCGGTAGATCAGGGCGCCGTGCAGAAGCGTGATGCGGGCGCGCTGCAGCTCCGGCAGGCGCTTCAGTCTCTCGTCGGCGCGGGCCAGGCTGACGCTCGACACCTCGACGCCGACGATCTCCTCGAACTGTTTCTCCTGAACCAGCCGGCGGATCAGCTTCGCCTCGCCGCAGCCGAGATCGAGGATGCGTTTCGCGCCCAGGTCCTTCAGACGCTGGGCGACGGTGTCGAGGCGAAGGTCGTGCAGCCGCAAAGGCGTCTCGATCGTCGCCTCGGCAGTGTCTTTCGGAGCGGCATCGAGGGCGGTCTCCGCCTCGCCTTCATCGCCGGCAAGCTGCGCCAGCGCATCCTGCACCAGCGAGCGGCGGTGCTTGAGATAGCGATTGACGATCAACTCCTTGAGCGGATGGTCTTCCAGCCAGCCGTCGCCCTTGGCCATGAGCTTCTGCAACTCGTCGTCGCCGACGAAATAGTGCTTCCGGTCGTCGAGCACGGGGATCAGGACATAGAGATGCGTGAGCAGCGCGGACAGCCGCGTTGTCGCCTTGAGCGTCAGTGCGACATAGGGGCTGTCGCCCCAATCCGTCCGGACCGGGTCGAGGGCGATCGGCTCGACGGTGACCTCGTAGCCGAGCGGCACAAAAAGATCGCGCACGAGATCGGCGCCGCCCCGGGCCGGCAACGGCGTCACCGAGGCCGCCAGCGGGATGGCCGCATCGGCCAATGCCTGCCGGTCCTTGCTTTGCCCGGCGATGGCTTCACGCCAGGCGCGACCCATGGCGACGGACAGGAATGAGGACGCGGCGTAGGGCCGGTCGTTCACATACTGATCCATCAATCCGCCGGCATCGCCCTTGCCGCGGACAAGACCGATGGGATCGACATCGAGCACGAGCGCGGCCGTGCAGCGATCCTCCGAGGCTTCCGGATAAACCGTGAGCGCACGGCCAAACGAAAGTTCGGTTTCATGCATGCGCGCAGGGTTCTTGCGCAGCAAATAGCCGAGATCCGTTGCCGGACGATGGGTTGTGGTAACGGAAAGAAACATAACGCCCGGACTCTACGACTTCGCTGTATTCAAAGGTGGTCCCGATCGATGGGGGGGTGCCCCACGACAGCTAGGCGGGACGCCCGTCGGGGTGCCGGGCGCAGGGCGGCGCGCCGGTCCGTTGCGGTGCCGGGAGGGCGTCGCCCAAACGGCGCTGCCGCGCCGGTCGCCCAGAACAAGACCATCCGGCCAATGCCCGCATCCACACCCGATCGCCCCCGACCGCCGGCTTCCCAGAACGGCGCCGGCAACGACAGGTTAGGGTGAACCGCCCCTTGCTGCAACGTGCTGGTTCAACTCCGTACCGGCTCAACGCTCCGGTCCCGATCGCTCGATCGCCGGCCGTTCGAACCCGCCGCCCAAATCCGCGCCTGTAGCCTCGATCAAGGCACCCGCAGCGCGGAGGCGTCCGGCATCTGACGCTCTACTTCGTCCGCCACTGGAGCCAGTCGGGCGAACTCGGGTCCGGAGACCAAGGGTGGCGCGATCCCCAGCGGGTCTTCGAAAGCGTCCTCGGATGGTCGTCGGCGAGCCTGCTGGGGCTCGGCGTGGTGACCCTGCTCGCCGCCATCGGGTTTGGATAGGCGCCCGGTCCGGCACGGGGCGGTGCGCCGGTCCGCCGGTCCGGCACGGGGCGCTGCGTCGCTCCGCCGGTCCGCCGCGAAAGCGCCCGCGTTACCGGGCGCCTCAGAGGCCGTCGGCCCGAAGCGCTTCTTCTCCGGCCGTGAGATAGCCGGCCATCTCGTCCGGCGGGACCATGCTGCCGCCGGTCGCCCAGAGGATGTGGGTGGCGCGGGCGAGGCGGTCGGGGGTGAGGGCCATGCGGGCGCGATAGGCGGGGGTGGCGGCGATCCAGGCGGGGCCGGGGGCGCCGGCAATGGCGGAGGGCTCCAGTTCCAGGCCCTCGGTGCGCTTCAGGAGCGCGAGCAGGCGGAACAGGCGGCGGTCGGCGACGGTGAAATAGCCGTCGACCAGACGGCGCAGGGCGCGGCCGACGAAGCCGGACGGGCGGCCGACCGCGAGGCCGTCGGCGGCGGTCAGGTTGGAGAGGCCGAAATCCTGCACGGCGACGGCGTCGTGGCGGTCGGTCAGGACGCCGAGCAGCATCGCCGGCGAGGCGGTCGGTTCGGCGAACAGGCAGTGCACGGCATCGCCATAGACGAGCTTCAGCCCGAAGGCGACGCCGCCCGGGCCGCCGCCGACGCCGCAGGGCAGGTGGACGAAGAGCGGATGCTCGCCGTCGACCGCGATGCCCAGGGCGGCCAGTTGCGGCGCCAGACGCAGCGCCGCGACGGCATAGCCGAGAAAAAGGTCCTGCGAATGCTCGTCGTCGACGAAATGGCAGGACGGATCGGCGGCCGCCTCGGCGCGGCCCTGCGCCACGGCCGCGCCGTAGTCGGCCGCATGCTCGACGACCGCGACCCCGGCGGCGCGCAGCTTGGCCTTCTTCCAGGCGCGCGCGTCCGCCGACATGTGCACGGTCGTGCGGAAGCCGAGCCGGGCGCCCATCAGGCCGATCGACAGGCCGAGATTGCCGGTCGAGCCGACCGCGATCGCGTGGCGGGCGAACAGGTCCCGGGCCGCCGGCTCTGCGAGTGGGGTGGTGTCGCCGTCCGGGCCGATCAGGCCGGCGGCCTCAGCCAGCGTCTCGGCCCGCTTCAGGACCTCGTAGAAGCCTCCGCGCGCCTTGATCGAACCCGACACCGGCAGGTGGCTGTCCTTCTTGATCAGGATGCGGGCCGCGGGCGCCGTTCCGGCTTCCGCCGCCAGTGCCGCCGCGAAGGCCGGGGCGGCGACCAGATCGGATTCGATGATCCCGCCGGTCGCGGCGAGTTCGGGGAACAGGCGGGCGAGCAGCGGCGCGAAGCGACGAAGCCGGGCTTCGGCATCGCGGACATCGACGAGGCCGAGCCCGACATCGCCGAGCGCCTCGGCGGCGGGGGCGACCGCCGGATTGAACCAGGCCGTCTCGCGCGCGGCGACCAGATCGGCGATCGGCGGAAATTCGGCGATCCAGTCGGCCAGGCTGCGGCCGTGGATGATGCGGGTCCGGTCGGTGTTCAAGGCAGGGGCTTCCGGTTGACGGGGCCGAGACCCTTTTCTCGGACAAGACCCTTGTCTTGGACAAGAGCCTTGTCTCGGACGGCGGCCTCGCGGGCGAGGCCGCGCCGGCGGGGAACCCGGCGCGGTCGGGCGGCGGAGACTCTTCAAGGGAAACGGCCGCGGCGCAACAGGGACCTCGCCCTGCCGGCGCGCCGGACGCCGTCGATGCTTTGCCAAATGTTTCTTTTGTGATCACTTTTCCTTCAGGACGATAATCTATCGCTTGCGGCGTCACGATTTCATGCTTCCTGCGGTGGGCTTGAAGGCCTTCGCTCCGCCCGCCGGCGGTCGCACCTGTTCCTGAGGAGATCTCATGTCGGAAACTTCGCCGAAGCCGTTGGCGATCCTTCTGTTGCTCGCGCTGGCCGGCTGCGGCGAAAGTGGAAGCGGCAAGGCCGGGGCGGCCAGCGCGCCGCCGGCCCCGCCGCCGCCGCCCGAGGTCGGGTATGTCGTGCTGCACCCGGCGGAGATCCCGTTCCTGGCCTCCATCCCCGGCCGCACGCTCGCCTCCGCGGTCAGCGAGGTACGGCCGCAAGTCAGCGGCATCGTGCTGAAGCGCCCGTTCAAGGAGGGCTCGCTGGTCAAGGCCGGCGACCTCCTCTACGAGATCGACGACCGCACCTACAAGGCCGCGCTGGATTCGGCGCAGGCGGGCGTCGAGAAGGCGCAGGCGACCGCCGACAATGCCGACATCGAACTGAAGCGGCAGGAGCAATTGCTCCAGCGCAACACCGTCGCCCAGTCGACCGTGGATACCGCCCGCGCCACCCTGCGCCAGGCGCAGGCCGACCTGGCGCTGGCCCGCGCCAATCTGCAGACGGCGCAGATCAATCTCGACAACACCAAGGTCAAGGCGCCGATCTCCGGCCTGATCGGCACGTCGAGCGTCACCGAGGGCGCGCTGGTCATCGCCAACCAGACCGGGGCGCTGGCCACCATCCGGCAGGTCGACCCGATGTATGTCGATCTGACCGAATCCGGCGAGACGATCCTCCGGGTCCGCCGCGAGATCGAGCAGGGCAAGGTGCAGATCGCCGATGGCGGCGCCAAGGTCCGGCTGACGCTCGGCGACGGCACGCGCTACGGCGAGACCGGCTCGATCGAAGCCTTCGAGGGCAGCGTCAACGAATCGACCGGCGCCATGACCATCCGCGCCCGCATTCCCAACCCGAATCGCGGGCTGCTGCCCGGTCTCTATGTCCGCGCCACCGTCGAGGTCGGCAATCGCAGCCGGGCCTTTCTGGTCCCGCAGCTGGCGGTCAGCCGCAACCCGAAGGGCCAGGCGACGGCGCTCTTCGTCGCCGCGGACAACAAGGTGGAATCGCGCCAGCTGCTCGCGGCCGACAGCTACGGCACGTCCTGGATCGTCCGCGACGGCGTCGCCGACGGCGACCGGCTGATCGTCGACGGCGTCATGAAGGCGCGCCCAGGCCAGACGGTCCGGCCGATCGAGGTGCGCATCGGCGAGGACGGCGTCGCCCGGCCGGCGGCCGCCTCGGCACCGGCGGCCGGTTCGGCGCCTGCGCCCGCCGCGGGCGGCAACGCCGCGCCGGCGCGCTGAGGGGGAAGCCGTCATGTCACGCTTCTTCATCCGCCGGCCGATCTTCGCCTGGGTCATCGCGATCACGATCATGCTCGGCGGCGCCCTGGCGCTGACCCGGCTGCCGGTCGCCCAGTATCCCGACATCGCCCCGCCGACCGTGCGCATCAGCGCCACCTATCCGGGCGCGAGCGCCGAGACGGTCGAGAACTCGGTCACCAAGGTGATCGAGCAGAACCTGACCGGTCTGGAAAATCTCGACTACATCTCGGCCAACAGCACCTCGAGCGGTCAGGCCTCGATCACGCTGACCTTCAACAAGAACGCCAATCCGGACATCGCCCAGGTCCAGGTCCAGAACAAGCTGCAGCTGGTGCAATCCCTGCTGCCCGACGCGGTCACCCAGCAGGGTGTCACCGTGACCAAGGGCGGGCAGAGCATCTTCATGGTCGTGACGCTGATCTCGACCGACGGCAGCCTCTCGTCCGACGATCTCGGCGACTATATCGCCAGCAATATCGAGGACCCGATCCGGCGCGTGCCCGGCGTCGGCGATCTCAACATCTTCGGGTCCGGCTATGCCATGCGGATCTGGCTCGATCCGGACAAGCTGAACCGCTTCCAGCTGACCCCGGCCGATGTCGTCGCGGCGGTCCGCGCCCAGAATGCCCAGGTCTCGGTCGGCCAGCTCGGCGCCACGCCGCTGGTGCCGGGCCAGCAGCTCAACGTGACCATCACGGCGCAGAGCCAGCTGTCGACCCCCGAACAGTTCCGGGCGATCCGGCTGAAGACCGACACGACCGGGGCGATCGTGCGCCTCTCGGATGTGGCACGCGTCGAGGTCGGCGCCAAGTCCTACGCGACCTCGTCCTTCTACAACGGCCGCCCCTCGGCCGGCTTCGGCGTCAACCTCGCCACCGGCGCCAATGCGCTCGACACCGCCGTCGGCATCAAGGCCGCGATGGAGACGCTGAAGCGCGCCTTGCCGGCCAATGTCGAGGTGGTCGTTCCCTACGACACGACGCCCTTCGTCGAACTGTCGATCGGCAAGGTCGAGCACACGCTGATCGAGGCGATCGTGCTCGTCTTCTTCGTCATGCTGATCTTCCTGCAGAACCTGCGCGCGACCTTCATCCCGATGATCGCCGTGCCGGTCGTGCTGCTCGGCACCTTCGGCGTGCTCGCCCTGTTCGGCTACTCGATCAACACCCTGACCATGTTCGCCATGGTGCTGGCGATCGGCCTGCTCGTCGACGACGCGATCGTGGTGGTCGAGAATGTCGAGCGCGTCATGAACGACGAGGGGCTTTCGCCCCTGGAGGCGACCGAGAAGTCGATGGACGAGATCACCGGCGCGCTGATCGGCATCGCGCTCGTGCTGACGGCGGTGTTCGTGCCGATGGCCTTCTTCGGCGGATCGGTCGGCATCATCTACCGGCAGTTCTCGGTGACCATCGTCACCGCCATGCTGCTGTCCGTCGTGGTCGCGCTGGTGCTGACCCCGGCGCTGACCGCCTCGCTCCTGAAGCCGCATCACGGCGGGCCGCGCGGCGGCTTCTTCGGTCTCTTCAACAAGGGCTTCGGATGGCTGACCGGCGGCTATGTCGCCGGTGTCGCCGGCGTCATCAAGCGGCCGATCCGGATCCTCCTGATCTATGCGCTCCTGATCGGCGGCGCCGGCTATCTGTTCCGCGTCATTCCGGGGTCCTTCATCCCCGAGGAGGACCAGGGCATGCTGATGGTCTCGATCCAGCTGCCGAGCGGGGCGACGGAAACGCGCACCAAGGCGGTCCTGGAGCAGGTGACGCGGCATTTCCTGGACGGCGAGAAGGACGCGGTCGAGGGCGTCTTCGGCGCGGTCGGCTTCGGGCTCGGCGGCAACGGCCAGAACATGGCCATGGCCTTCGTCCGGTTGAAGGACTTCTCGCTACGTCACGAGCCGCGGCTCTATGCCCATGCGGTCGCCGGGCGCGCCATGGGGGCGCTCTCGCGCATCCGCGACGCGCAGGTCTTCGCCCTGGCGCCGCCGGCCATTCAGGGGCTCGGCCAGTCCGGCGGGTTCGACATGTATCTGCAGGATGCCGGCGGCATCGGCCGGGCGGCGCTCAACGAGGGCCGCGACAAACTGCTCGCGTCCGCCAACCGGGATGCGCGGCTCGCCGCCGTGCGCCAGAACGGCCAGCCCGATCAGGCCCAATTCCGCATCGACGTCGACCAGGAGCGCGCGGGTGCGCTCGGCCTCTCGGTCGCCGACATCAACGCCGTGCTGACCACCGCCTGGGCCGGCACCTACGTCAACGACTTCGTCGACCGCGGCAAGATCAAGCCGGTCTACGTCCAAGGCGACGCGCCCTACCGCATGCAGCCGGACGATGTCGACCGCTGGTTCGTGCGCAACGGGCGCGGCGAGATGGTGCCGTTCTCGGCCTTCTCCAGCAACAGCTGGTCGTTCGGTTCGCCCCGGCTCGATCGCTTCAATGGGCTGCCGGCGGTCAACATCCAGGGCAGTGCCTCGGCCGGCACCAGTTCCGGCACGGCGATGGAGGCGATGGAGCAGCTGGTCGCGCCGCTCGGTCAGAATTTCGCGGTGCAGTGGGCCGGCCTGTCGTTCCAGGAGCGGCTGTCCGGCAGCCAGGCGACCGCCCTCTACCTGATCTCCGTGCTGGTCGTGTTCCTCTGCCTCGCCGCGCTCTACGAGAGCTGGTCGATCCCGTTCTCGGTCATCCTCTCGGTGCCGGTCGGCATCCTCGGCGCCCTGGTGGCGGCGAAGACCTTCGGCCAGGCCAACGACGTCTATTTCAAGGTCGGCCTGCTGACCACGATCGGCCTCGCCGCCAAGAACGCGATCCTGATCGTCGAGTTCGCCCGCGACCTGCAGGCGCGCGGGAAGGGGCTGGTCGAGGCGACGCTCGAAGCGGCGCGCCTGCGCCTGCGCCCGATCGTGATGACCTCGCTCGCCTTCATCCTCGGCGTGCTGCCGCTGGCGATCGCGACGGGGGCGGCCTCGGGCGCGCAGAACGCCATCGGCATCGGCGTGCTCGGCGGCATGGTGGCCGCCACGGTGCTCGGCATCTTCTTCGTGCCGCTGTTCTTCGTCCTGATCGTCGGCCTCGCCCAGCGGCTGGCCGGATCGCGGCGGACCGGCAAGCCCGCGGAAGCGCCGGCCCACTGACCGGGCCTGCCCGGCGGGCGGGAGAGCGGGCGGGCGGGCGCCGGTGCGCCCGTTTTCGCCCGGCGTCAAAAACAAAGCCGCCCCGGATCCTGGATCCGGGGCGGCTTCAATTTCGACGGGCCGTGTCCGGCCTCAGAGGCCGCCGACGCAGACGTATTTGATGTCCAGATAGTCGTCGAGGCCGTATTTGGAGCCCTCGCGGCCGAGGCCGGAATCCTTGACGCCGCCGAAGGGGGCGACCTCGGTGGTCAGGAGGCCCTCGTTGATGCCGACCTGGCCGAATTTCAGCGCCGCGGCGACGCGGAAGGCGCGCGCCAGATCGCGGGTGAAGAAGTAGCCGGCGAGGCCGAAATCGGTCGCATTGGCGAGGCCGATCGCTTCGGCCTCGGTCTCGAAGCGGAACATCGGCGCGACCGGGCCGAAGGTCTCCTCGGTGGCGATGCGCATGTCCGGGGTCGCGTCGCGCAGCACCGTCGGGGTGAAGAAGGTGCCGCCGAGATCGTGCCGGCCGCCGCCGGTCACCACGCTGGCGCCCTTGGCGAGCGCGTCGGCGACATGGGCCTCGACCTTGGCGATTGCGGCCGCGTTGATCAGCGGCCCCTGGGCGACGCCCGCCTCCAGCCCGTTGCCGACCTTCAGCGCCTGGACCGCCTTGGCGAACTTGGCGGCGAATTCCTCGTAGACGCCGGCCTGGACGTAGAAGCGGTTGGTGCAGACGCAGGTCTGGCCGGAATTGCGGAACTTCGACAGCACCGCCTGCTCGGCCGCGCGGTCGATGTCGGCATCGTCGAACACGATGAAGGGCGCGTTGCCGCCGAGTTCCATCGACACGCGCTTCATGTTGGCGACGGCGCGCGAGGCCAGCATCTTGCCGACCGCGGTCGAGCCCGTGAAGGTCAGCTTGCGGACGAGCTGATTGTCGATGAACTCGTCGCCGATCGGCGCGGCCGTGCCGGTGACGATGTTGACGACGCCGTCCGGCACGCCGGCCTCGGCGGCCAGCACGCCCCAGGCGAGGCCCGAATAGGGCGTCAGGTCGGCCGGCTTGACCACCACCGAGCAGCCGGCGGCGAGCGCGGCGCCGACCTTGCGCGAGATCATCGAGGACGGGAAGTTCCAGGGCGTGATGCAGGCGGCGACGCCGACCGGCTCCTTCATGACCAGGATCTTGCGGTTGCCCCAGGGCGACGGGATGACATCGCCATAGACCCGGCGCGCCTCCTCGGCGAACCACTGCACATAGGCGGCCGAGCCGAGCACCTCGCCCTTGGCCTCGGCGAGCGACTTGCCCTGTTCGAGCGTCAGGAGTTCGGCGAGGCCGTCCAGGTTCTCGCGGATCAGGCCGGCGAGACGGTGCATGATGGCGGCGCGCTCGGCCGCGGTCTTGGCGGCCCAGGCCGGCATGGCCGCATGGGCGGCCGCGATGGCGCGGCGCGTCTCGGCGCGGCCGGCATTGGGCACCGTGCCGATGATTTCGCCGGTCGCCGGATTGTTGACCTCGATCACCGCGCCGGAATCCGCTCCCACCCAGGCGCCGCCGATCAGGTTGGCTTCCCGCAGAAAGGGGTTGGTCTTCTTCAGCATGGTACGGCTCCTCGATGGCGGTCGGTTCGGTTGGACATAGGACGGCGCGCCTTTCCGCGCAATCGAGCGCGATCGCGCGGGAGACCGGCACGGCGCGCAATCCCGCCCGGCCGGTCCCGCCGCCGCCTATAGGCGCGCGAGCCGGGCCACCATGGCCGGACCGCGCCAGAATTTCATGACGTTTTTCGTCATCCGGCAGCATGCCGGCATCGTCCTCTCGCCTGGCGCGGCGCCATGGCGTAGACCGGAGCCCGAATGCCGTCACCCGTCTCCGGAGCCGTCTGCCGATGGTCGCGTCCGTTCCCCTCCCGATCCGGTCCGCCCGCGCGGTCGGCATGTGCCTCGTCGCGGGTCTCGTCCTGCTCAATGCGGCGGTCGCCGCACCGGCGGCCGGCGGCGCCGATGCCGAGGTCGAGCGCCGCGCCGCCTGCATCACCCACGAGGGCGGCGACCTGCCGGCTTCCCCCGGCAAGACGCTGCCCGATCCCTGTCGCGGCATCGATCTCGAGGCCGGCGCCTGCAACGATCTCGACGGCGCACCGCAGCAGCAGTGCTTCGCCCGCGAGATCGCGCTCTGGGACAAGGTGCTGGATCGGCTGAAGTCGGTCATGGCCGACCGCAAGGGCGCCAGCGAGGCCGTCGGCCGCGCGCTCGCCGGCTTCCGCACCCATCGCGAGGCGGCCTGCCGTCTCTACGGACGCTTCGGCATCAACACCGACAACGCCTATTATCAGCCGCGCTGCCGTCTGCGCCTGACCATCGACTATGCCAAGGACACCTATCTGCAGCTCTATTCCCCATGATCGCGTGAGGCGCCGGCCTCTCGCGCCCCGCCGCGCGATGGCGTAGAGGAGGCGGGCGATCGAGGGGAACCGTACCGTCCATGGACAAGACGCTTGCCGCCCTGGCGCTTCTGGCCGTTCTGGCCGCGGGCGCCCCGCTTCCGCCGGCCAAGGCGGCCGAGGCCGACGAAGTCGCGCGCATCGCCCGCTGCCTGACCGGGCAGGGCAGCACCTTCGAAACCGGCAAGGGTGTCACCGTTCCGGAGGCCTGCCGGGCGCTCGACCGCGCGGAGGCCGTCTGCGACGCGCACGACGGCAAGGCCTTCTTGGAGTGCGTGGCCGAGCGGGTCGCGCTGTGGGACAAGGTGCTGGACCGGCTGGCCGTGACGCTCGCCGACCAGAAGGGCAGCGCGGCCGCCTTGCGCGGCCTGACGGCGGGGTTCCGCACCCACCGGGTCGCCGCCTGCCGCTTCTTCGAGCGCTACGGCGTGGCCGATGAGAGCCCGCGCCTCGTCCCGCGCTGCCATCTGCGGATGACCATCGCCTTCGCCAGGGAAACCTACCAGTCCCTGTTCCTGCCCTAAGGATATGGGATGGAATGCCCGATCGGCGCCGAGGCTGCCGGGACGACAGATGATCCGCACCGGCATTCCTTCGCATCCTCGATCCCCCCACACGCCCTGAACCCGCGGCGAGGCCCATGACCCCAGACCACGACGCGCCCGACGCCTATTCGGTCCGCAATGCCCTGTTCGAGCGGCCGGTCACCTGGCGCCTGCAGCCCGCGCGGCTCAGGATCGATGCCGGCATGAAGCAGCCGATCCATCTCGACTATGCCGACATCGTCGCGATGCGGCTGGTCTACGATCCGAAGCGCACCGAATGGAACCGCCAGCGCTGCACCATCACGGTCAGGACCGGCGAGCGCTTTTCGATCGCCTCGGTGACCTATCTCGACGTGATCCGCATCGCCCCGCAGACGGCGGCCTATGCCGGCTTCGTCCGCGCGCTCGCCCGGCGCATCGCGGCCGCCAATCCGGCCTGCCGCTTCGTCGCCGGCAAGCCGGCCTGGCTCTATGCCCTGATGCTCGCCGCGCCGATCCCGCTGCTCGGCCTGCCGCTCGCCTGGCTCTCGACCCTGGGCGTGAAGGGGCGGGATTTCCTGTTCTATGCCGGCGTGCTGCTGGTCATCGCCGGCCTGCCCTGGCTCTACACCCTGTTCCGGCACAAGCCGCGCAGCTTCGATCCGCGGGCGATCGCCGACGACATGCTGCCGCGCTGAGCCGTCCCGCCCCGGTGGGTATGCCCGCTTTAGGGGCGTGACGATCCGGTCACGCCGGCGGCAGCTCGCCGAGCGCCGCCTCGACTGCCGCCCGGTCCGGCGCGCCGGCCTTGCCGCCGAAGACCCGGCATTTCAGCGCCGCCGCGACATTGGCGAAGCCCACCGCCTCGATCTCCCCGGCCCCTTCCGCCAGCCGCAGCGCGAAGGCGCCGTGCCAGACATCGCCGGCGCCGAGCGTGTCGACGGCGTCGACCGGCAGGCTCGGCACGCGCTGCGGCCCGTCCGCACCCGCCACGAAAGTCCCGGCGGCGCCGTCGGTCACGGCGAGCCAGCCGGGCAGGCGGCTCCGCGCGATCGCCAGCCCGGCGACGGGATCCGCCGTGCCGGTCAGATCGGCGAGGCCGATCGCCGAGAAGACGACATGGGAGGCCGCTTGAAGCGCCGCGTCGAGGGCGCCGAGCGGCGGCTCGGCATCGAGGATGCCGGGCCGGCCGGCCTGGGCCGCGAGCCGCAGCGCGGGCGCGGCGGCGCCGATCCAGCGCGTATCGGCCAGCACGGCGTCGAGATCCGGCGCCAGCGCCTCGGGCAGGATGTCGAGGCACTCGGGCAGGTCCGGGTCGCGGAAATTGACGATCAGCCGCTCCCCGCCGGCATCGACCATGATCGCCGAGATCGAGGATTTGCCCCCGGCCACCTTCGCGACATGGCGCGGCTCGACGCCTTCCCGCCCGAGATCCTCCAGGATGCGCTCGGCGATGGCGTCGGCGCCGAAGCGGCCGGCATAGACGGCGCGGCCGCCGAGCCGGGCGATCGCCGCTGCGGCATTTCCGGCGCAGCCGCCGCCGCCCTCCGCGAAGCGCGTCGCCCGCACCTTGCCGGCCCGGTCCGGGATCGCCTCGATGCCGAACACCATGTCGTAGGCTGCGATGCCGACGCAGAGCACGCCCGCCATGCCGGTCACCGCGCCGAGAAGCGGTATTCGGTCACCTGCCGGTAGGTCTCTCCGGGCCTGAGCTCGGCCGAACCGAAGTCCGGCCGGTTCGGCGTGTCGGGGAAGAGCTGCGGCTCCAGGCAGAAGCCGGCCGCCGGGCCGAACGTTCGACCACCCGTGCCGGGCACGGGGATGTTCATCTTGGCGGCGTCGTAGACCTGCAGGCCGGGCTCGGTCGACCAGACCTCCAGCGTCGTGCCGGTCTTCGGGCCGGTGGCGCGCGCAATGAAGCGCGGCTCGACGGCGCGGTCGCGGGCGACCACGAAATTGTGGTCGTAGGCGACGCGGCCGCCGTCGCGCTCGAGCCGGATCGGGCGCGGCCGGCGGAAGTCGAAATCGGTGCCCGCCACGGGAAGGATGTCGCCGGTCGGGATCAGGTCGGCATCGACCGGCGTATAGGCCTCGGCGGCGATCTCCAGGACATGGTCGAGCACGTCCGGCCCGCCGTCGAGGTTGAAATAGCTGTGCGGTGCCAGGTTGACGACGGTCGGCGCATCGGTGACGGCGGTCAGCTCGATGCGCAGGATGCCGTCGCCGGCGATCGCATAGCGGCAGCGCGCCGTGACCTGCCCCGGATAGCCCTCGTCGCCGTCCGGCGAGACCAGTTCGAGCGCGCAGGCCTTGGTGCCGCGCTCGACCACCTTCCAGGCGCGCTTGCCGAAGCCGCGCACGCCGCCATGCAGATGATGGGTCTCGCCCGGCTTGCGGTTGAGCTCGATCTCGCGCCCGTCCAGGGTGAAGCGACCCGCGGCGATGCGGTTGGCATAGCGCCCCGCGATCGCCCCCATATGCGAGGCATGGGCGAGATAGTCGTCGATCGTCTGCAGCCCGAGCACGGTCCGGCGCGGGCCGTCGCCGGGATCGAAGGTCAGCTCCCGGATCGAGGCGCCGTAGCCGATGATGCCGACCGAGAGGCCGCCGCCGGAGATCCAGAGATTGGCGATCCCCGTGCCGTCGGGCAGGAAGCCGAACATGTTGACCGGTGCCATGGCGCATCCCCCGATTTGCCCGCCGGCCCCCGTCGTTGTGGAGGCCGGCGCCGAGTTTAGGCCATCGGGGGAGGGGACGGGAACCGAAAAGCGCCGTCCCGGCCGACGCTTCAGCCGGCCTGCAGCGCCGCGCCCGCGCCGGGGCGTCCGTGTGCCGCCTGCCCGGCCGGGACCGTCCAGCGCATGAACAGCCATGCGGCGATGGCGCCGTAGATCACATGGCCGACGAAGCTCATGTAGGAGAGTTCGCCGCCCTCGCCGAGCAGATAGAAGGACAGGCCGCCGCCGAGGGGGGCGAACAGGCCGAGCGCGTTGAACCAGGTGAAATTGCCCCACGAGATGGCATCGGCGATGGCCGGATCCCGGTTGATCGCCCGCGTCGCCAAGAGGCCGACGACCGCCGTGTAGAAGATGAACATCAGCGGCGTCCCGGTGCCGTCGACGATCTGCCCGATGCACGCGCCCGTGAAGGTCACGAACACGACCATGTCCAGCACCAGGCCCCAGCGCGGCACCACGCGCGAGATGACGAAGAAGGCGAGCGGATAGCCGACGATGCCGACCCCGTAATGCAGCGCCTCGCGCACGAGGGTGGGTACCTGGAGGCCGAACAGATGATTGGCGATGGCGTCGATCAGCCCGGCCGGCTCCAGCGGATAGCCGAGCACGGCCTTGGTCAGCACGCGCGCCCAGAGTTCCCAGACCAGGAGCCCGAGGGCGCCGCCGCCCAAGAGCTTGGCCAGGACGCCGCGCGCGCTCAGTTCCGTCCGCAAGGTTTCGATCGTGGTCATGATGGGGGTCCGTTCCGCAGGTCGTCGGGTCCGATCCGCCGCCGGTCCGCGACAGGGATCGGGCCGGCGGATCAGGCGTGTCTCTCCTCCCATTCGTTGCCGAGGGGCGGAACGGGCATCACTTGCGCGTGAGCGGCCATGGGCCGCGCCCAGTGCGGGCGCCGGACGATCCTCCGGAAGCCGGGGGCCGGCCCGCGCGGGCGGCTCCGGTCCTTGCCGGCCTGTCGCATTTCCTTATTGATTTCTTATGTGATTTTGCCTCCTGCGACCTTGCCGTGCCTTGTCTTCCCGGTCCGCCTTCTATTTTATCCCGCAAGTTCCATTCGGGAGACGGTCATGGTCGGTTTTGCGCGGAGGTCGGTCCTGGCGCTGGCGCTCGCCACATCGGCGGCCGCGCTCGCGACCGGATGGGGCGCCGGCACCGCCGCGGCGGCCGAGCGGCTGAAGGTCGGCGTGCTGAAATTCGGCACCGTCAGCTGGGAAACCTCGGTCATCAAGGCGCACGGGCTCGACGCGGCCGCCGGCGTCGAGATCGAGATCGTCGAACTCGCCTCCAACGATGCCGCGCGCATCGCCTTCCAGGCCGGAGAGGTCGACACCATCGTCTCCGACGTGCTCTGGGCGGCGCGGCTGACCGCCGAGAACCGGCCGGTCGTCTATATCCCGTTCTCGGCCACCGAAGGCTCGATCATGGTCGCGGCCGGATCGCCGATCCGCACGCTCGCCGACCTCAAGGGCAAGAAGATCGGCGTCGCCGGGGGCGCGCTCGACAAGGGCTGGCTCCTGATCCAGGGCTATGCAAGGCAGTCGGCCGGCATCGACCTGACGCGCGACGCCGAGCCGGTCTTCGGCGCGCCGCCGCTTCTGCAGCAGAAGTTGGAGACCGGCGAACTGGATGCGGCGCTGTTGTTCTGGAACTTCGCCGCGCGCCTGGAGGCCAAGGGCTTCCGCGAGCTGATGCCGTTCGACGAGGCCGCGCGCAAGTTCGGCATCGAGGGCAACGTCTCGCTGCTCGGCTACGTGTTCCGCGCCGGTTTCGCGGCCGAACATCCGGCGGCGCTGAAGGGGCTGGCCGAGGCCTCGCGCAAGGCCAAGGCCCTGCTGGCCGGCTCGGAGGCCGAATGGCAGCGCATCCGGCCGCAGATGCGCGCCGAAGACGACGCCACGTTCCAGGCGCTCAGGCGCCGCTTCCTGGACGGCATCCCGAAGCGGCCGGTCGAGGCCGAGCAGGCCGATGCGCGCCGGCTCTACGCGATCCTGGCCGAGATCGGCGGTGAACGGCTGGTCGGCCCGGCGCGCACGCTGCCGGACGGCATCTACTGGTCGGGGCTGAAAGGTGGCTCCTGACGGCGCCGGCCGGAGCCGCGGCGCGCTCAATCGGTCCGGCCTCAGGGTCCTCTCGCTGGTCGTCTTCCTGCTCGTCTGGGAGGCGATCGCGCTTCTCGCCGGCCGCGCGACCATGCCGTCGCCGCTCGAGGTCGGCCGCTTCATCGTCGCCGAGACGGCGGCCGGCGAATTGCTGCGTCATCTCGCCTATACGCTTGCCCGGGTGGCGGCCGCCTTCGTGATCGCGATGGCCATCGGCACGGCGATCGGCATCGCCATGGGCCGGTCGCAGCTGATCGACCTGTTCGGCGACAGCTGGCTGATCGTGCTGCTCAATACCCCGGCGCTGGTCATCACCGTGCTCGCCTATGTCTGGTTCGGCCTCAACGAGGCGGCCGCGATCGGGGCGGTCGCGCTCAACAAGATCCCCAACGTCGCCGTGACCATGCGCGAGGGCACCCGGGCGCTCGATCCGAAGCTCGACGAGGTCGCCGAGGTCTACCGGATGTCCGCGCTCGACCGGCTGCGCCATGTCGTGCTGCCGCAGCTCGGCTCCTATCTGGCGGCCTCGGCACGGTCCGGACTGGCGCTGATCTGGAAGGTGGTGCTGCTGGTCGAACTGCTCGGCCGCTCGAACGGCGTCGGCTACGCCATCCATCTGCATTTCCAGAATTTCGACGTGACCGCGATCCTGGGCTATTCGGTCGCCTTCGCGACCGTCATGCTGGTGATCGAATATGCCCTCGTGCAACCGGTGGAACGGCATGCTTCTCGCTGGCGCATCCGGCACGCTTGAGGTCCGCATCGACGAGAAGCGCTTCCGCTCGGCTGAGGGCGGGGCGGTCACGGCCGTTGCCGGGCTCGATTTCTCGGTGCCCGCCGGCGACTTCGCCTGCCTGATCGGCCCGTCCGGCTGCGGCAAGTCGACCACCCTGCGCATCCTGCTCGGCCTCGACCGCGACTTCTCCGGCCACGTGACGCTGCCCGCCGCGGGCGCACGCACCGGCGTCATGTTCCAGGAGCCGCGCCTGCTGCCCTGGCGCACGGTCGAGGACAATGTCCGCCTGATGCTGCCGCCGGCCCGTCGCGGCACCGATCTCGGCCCGCTCTTCGCCGAGCTTGACCTTGCGGAGGCGCGGACCCGCTTTCCGCAGGAGCTGTCGCTCGGCATGGAGCGGCGCGTGGCGCTCGCCCGCGCGCTCGCCGTCGAGCCCGACCTCCTGGTGCTCGACGAGCCGCTGGTCTCGCTCGACGACATGACGGCGGCCCGGCTGCGGCGGCTGATCGCGGCGGCGGCGGCGGTGCGCGGCGTCACGGTCCTGATGGTCACCCACAATGTGCGCGAGGCGCTGGAGATGGCCGACCGGCTGATTCTGCTCGCGCCGCGGCCGACCCGGGTGATCGGCGAGGAGCGGCTCGACCGGCGGCGCGGCGATCGGCCCCCCGTCTGGATCGATTCCATCCGCGCCGATCTGGCGCGGCGCTATCCGGGGACGATCTCCGAGGATTGAAGGCGCCGGGCGCCGAACCCCGCCTGTCGCGGGCCGCCTCCGGCGCTGCAGGAAGCCGCTGCCGCAGGAGAAAACGATGCGTCATTTTGCCCTTCACACCATGGCGGCGCGGCTGGTCGCGCTGGCCTGCGGCCTCGGAATCTTGTGCGCTGCAGCATGGGCCGAGGAGACCCCGCTGCCGGTCCAGGAGGTCGCGCCGGGGCTGTTCGTCTACCAGGCGCCCTACCAGTTGGCGGCACCGGTCAACGGCGGCGCCATCGGCAATGTCGGTTTCGTGGTCGGCGGCGACGCGGTGGCGGTGATCGACACCGGCGGCAGCGCGGCGGCCGGCCGGCGCCTGCTCGCCGCCGTGCGGGCCAAGACCGACAAGCCGATCCGCTGGGTCATCAACACCCATTTCCATCCCGACCACGTGCTCGGCAACGTGGCCTTCCGCGCCGACGGGACCCGGTTCGTCGGTCACGCCAACCTGAAGCTCGCGCTGCTCAGCCGCGCGACCGTCTATCTGGAGGCCAATCGGCGCCTGGTCGGGGAGGCGGATTTCGCCGGCACCGAGATCGTGCCGCCCGACGAGGCGGTCGCGGAACGGCGCGAGATCGATCTGGGCGGGCGGATCCTGGTGCTGGAAGCCCATCCGACGGCCCATACCAATGCCGATCTGAGCGTGTATGACGCTGCGACCCGCAGCTGGTGGCTCGCCGATCTCCTGTTCGTGCGCCACGTGCCGGCGCTGGACGGCAGCCTGGCGGGCTGGCTGAAGGTGATGGCGGAGGCCGCCAAGCGGCCGGTCGACCGGGTGGTGCCCGGCCACGGACCGGCCTCGCTCTCCTGGCCGGACGCGATGGCGCCGCAGTGGCGCTACCTGAACAGACTGCGCGACGATGTCCGCGCCATGGTCGCCGACGGCCGCACCATCGCCGAGGCGGCCGCCAAGGCCGGCATTTCCGAGCGTGATGCCTGGGCGCTGTTCGAGGATTTCAATGCCCGAAACGCGACCGCCGCCTTCAAGGAGATGGAATGGGAGTAGCAAAGCGCCATGCCTCGAATTCAGGCAGGCGCCCATCCCGTGGGCATGCCCGGCGGGTCTTGAGAACGTTTCCGAAATGATAATTGCTGCAATGCATTAAGAGGGCGAGCCGGAATGTCGCAGGGGGCGCGGGCTCCGCAATGCCTTTCCGGCGGGCCGCTACGTGAAAATACGTATTGCCGCGTAAGAGGGCTCTTATTAGGGTCTTCTCAGTCTTCGGCTTCAACCACCTCATGTCTGGGAGCGTGAGGTGCGGTTCGTAGGCCTGGCAGGGACGGAAGCGCCCTGTGTGTAGACCGACTCATGTCCGGTCGTGACACGCTGCCGAAGATCTGGTTCCCGAAATTCGGTGTTCTGGCGGCGCTTTCCCGTGTGCGGGACGCGGTGTCGGTCACGCTTGGGAGGAAGCCTTATGATCATCAAAAAGTTCGTGGCGGCGCTTGCCGGTACGGTCGCTCTTGCGGCGCCGGCCTTCGCCAACGACGAAATCATCAAGCTGACGCAGGACCCCAATCAGTGGGTCCTTCAGACGGGTGACTACGCCAACACCCGCTATTCGAAGCTGAACCAGATCAACAAGGACAACGTCTCGAAGCTCCAGGTTGCCTGGACCTTCTCGACGGGCGTCCTGCGCGGTCACGAAGGTTCGCCGCTCGTGGTTGGGGACGTGATGTACGTCCACACCCCGTTCCCGAACATCGTCTACGCGCTCGACCTGAACAACGAGGGTCGCATCCTCTGGAAGTATGAGCCGAAGCAGGATCCTTCGGTCATCCCGGTGATGTGCTGCGACACCGTCAACCGCGGCCTCGCCTATGGCGACGGCAAGGTCTTCCTGCATCAGGCCGACACCACCGTCGTCGCCCTGGACATGAAGACCGGCAAGGAAGTCTGGAAGGTCGTCAACGGCGATCCCAAGCGCGGCGAGACCAACACCGCCACCGTTCTTCCGGTGAAGGACAAGGTGATCGTCGGCATCTCGGGCGGCGAGTTCGGCGTGCAGTGCCACGTCACGGCCTACGACATCAAGACCGGCAAGCGCGTCTGGCGCGGCTACTCGATGGGCCCGGATGATCAGACCCTGATGGATCCGGTCAAGACCACCCATCTCGGCAAGCCGGTCGGCAAGGACTCCGGCATCAACACCTGGCAGGGCGACCAGTGGAAGACCGGCGGCGGCTGCACCTGGGGCTGGTATTCCTACGACCCCAAGCTGAACCTGATGTATTACGGTTCGGGCAACCCCTCGACCTGGAACCCGAAGCAGCGTCCGGGTGACAACCGCTGGTCGATGACCATCTGGGGTCGCGATGTCGACACCGGCATGGCCAAGTGGGTCTATCAGATGACCCCCCATGACGAGTGGGACTTCGACGGCATCAACGAAATGATCCTCACGGATCAGGAGATCGGCGGCAAGGTTACGCCCCTGCTGACGCACTTCGACCGCAACGGTCTCGGCTACACGCTGAACCGCGAGAACGGCGATCTGATCGTCGCCGAGAAGTTCGATCCGGTCGTCAACTGGACCACCGGCGTCGACATGAACAAGTCGAGCCCGACCTATGGTCGTCCGGCGGTCGTGGCCAAGTACTCGACCGAGCAGAACGGCGAAGACGTGAACTCGAAGGGCATCTGCCCGGCGGCTCTCGGCACCAAGGACCAGCAGCCTGCGGCCTACTCGCCGAAGACCCAGCTGTTCTACGTCCCGACCAATCACGTCTGCATGGACTACGAGCCGTTCAAGGTGACCTACACCCCCGGCCAGCCCTATGTCGGCGCGACCCTTGCGATGTATCCGGCCCCGAACAGCCACGGCGGCATGGGTAACTTCATCGCCTGGGACGGCAAGACGGGCAAGATCGTCTGGTCCAACAAGGAGCAGTTCTCCGTGTGGTCCGGCGCCCTCGCCACGGCCGGCGACGTGGTCTTCTACGGCACGCTCGAAGGCTATCTGAAGGCCGTCGACTCGGTGTCGGGCAAGGAACTGTACAAGTTCAAGACCCCGTCGGGCATCATCGGTAACGTGATGACCTACACCAACAAGGGCAAGCAGTACGTCGCCATCCTGTCGGGCGTCGGTGGTTGGGCCGGTATCGGTCTGGCGGCCGGTCTGACCGACCCGAATGCCGGTCTCGGCGCGGTCGGCGGCTATGCGGGTCTCAGCAACTACACCGCTCTCGGTGGCCAGCTGACCGTCTTCGCTCTGCCCAACTAAGATCTCCGCGATCTGCGACAAAGGGACCGGCGTCACCTCGTTGACGCCGGTCTCTTTTTTTCTACATAAGACAAGGACTAGGGCAGCCGGTCAGGCCGTCGTCAACGGTAGCGTCGTTTGGGAGAAAGCGCGCCATGTCGATCAAGAAGTCAGTATATCTTATGGTTTTCTTAGGCGCGCTGGCCGGTGCTGGGTCCGTCATCGCAGGTCCGGCCGTGAAGTCGGAAGACGGCAAGTATCTCGACAAGGACGGCAATCCGACCTGGAACAAGAAGGACGACGGCACCTGGGACTGGTACACCTTCTCGGGCTACCGCCGCTATCACGCCGAATGCCATGTCTGCCACGGCCCGGACGGCGAGGGCTCGACCTACGCCCCGGCGCTGCGCGTCTCGCTGCAGACTTTGACCTACGACCAGTTCCAGGAGACGGTCGTCAACGGTCGCACCGTGCACACGGCCGGCAAGGAGAGCGTCATGCCCTCCTTCGGCACGAACAAGAACGTGATGTGCTACATCGACGATCTCTACGTCTACCTGAAGGCCCGCGCCGACGGTGCGCTGGCGCGTGCCCGGCCGGAGAAGCGCGAGGCGAAGGTCGACGCGATCAAGCAGTACGAAGACGCCTGCATGGCGAACTGAGCCATGAACAGCCGGATCGCCGCCTGCCTTCTCGTCGCCCTTTCGCCGCTTCCGGCCGCCGCCCAGCAGCGGCCGGCCGTGGTCTCCGACGAGGCCTTCCGGGTCTGCGGCGATCCCGCCAACATGCCGTTCTCGAACCGCGACGAGGGCGGGTTCGAAAACAAGATCGCCGAGCTGATCGCGGCCGAGGTCAAGCTGCCGCTGCGCTATTTCTGGATGCCGCAGGGGCCCGGCTTCGTCCGCAACACGCTCGGCACCAAGCTGTGCGACGTGATCATCGGCTATGCCTCGGGCGCGGACCCGGTGCAGAACACCAATGCCTACTACAAGTCGGCCTTCGTGCTGGTCACCAAGACGGGCGGCCCGCTCGACGGCGTCGACCGCCTGTCGGACGAACGGCTGAAGGACAAGCGCATCGGGCTGATCGCGGCGACGCCGCCGTCCGACTACATGCTGCGCTACGGCCTGCTGCCGAAGGCGAAATCCTATCCGCTGATCGTCGATCGCCGCTACGATTCGCCCGCCGAGGCGATGATTTCGGACATCGTCTCCGGCGAGATCGATGCCGGCATCCTGTGGGGGCCGAACGGGGGATGGTTCGCCCGGCAGGCTTCGGCGCCGCTGACCGTGACCGCCCTGACCCACGAGACCAACGGTCCGCCCATGTCGTTCCGGATCACCTTCGGCATCCGCCACGGCGAATTGGAGTGGAAGCGCCGGCTCAACGAACTGATCGCCGGGCGCCAGGGCGAGATCGACAAGATCCTGCTCGGCTATGGCGTCCCGCTGCTCGACGACCAGGACCGGCCGATCACCAAGCCGCGCAGCTGATGAACGCGCCGGCGACTGCCGTCCGGCGGCGGTCGCCCCGATCCACTGCCGCCGCACAGGTCGGCCGCCCCGGAGAGTGATCGATGGCCCGCCCCGTGCCGATCCGCCGCCTCCCGACCGGGCGCATCGCCGCCGTTCTCGCCGTCGCCATCCTCGGCGCGTCGGTGCCGGCCATCGCCGCCGCCCTGTTCGGTAGCGCTGGCGCCGCCGCGGCCGAAGCCGCACCGGTCGAGCCGGACGGCTACCGGATGGACGACTTCCGCACCCCGACGCCGGAGACGCTGAAGGGCGCGCGAGTGGTCGATGCCGACCCGGCCTATGACCTCTGGGCGGGACGGGACGCGCTGTTCGTCGATGTCCTGCCGCGGGCGCCGAAGCCCGCCAACCTGCCGCCCGGCACGATCTGGCGCGACAAGCCGCGCGCCAACATCCCCGGCTCGATCTGGCTCGCCAATGTCGGCTATGGCGCGCTCTCGCCCGAGATGGACCGCTATTTCCGCGCTGGCCTGCAGGCGATCACGGGGGGCGACAAGAGCCGGCCGATTGTGTTCTATTGCCTTGCAGATTGCTGGATGAGCTGGAATGCCGCGCGCCGGGCCATGCTCGAATATGGCTATTCGAACGTGACCTGGTTCCCGGGCGGGACGGACGGATGGGCGGAAATGAACTTTCCGACGGAGAAATCCGAACCCTGGATCGAGGGCGAGCCGGCGCCCGCGCGGCCTGCCGGGCCGCCACCGGTCAAACCGGCAATCGTGCATTCGACACAGTCGACGCCGACAGTGTCGAAGCCGTAGCGGCCCCACTCCGGCCGCAAAGCCGGCCGGTCCGGGGCTCCTCCCGGACGGCCGATCCTCGTGGGCGGTGAACCATCATGTGCGAATCGTCCAGCGGCCGGCCGCGCCGCGCCGAGACTCCGGGGGAGCCGGAAAAGACCGTTTCGGCGGGGCTGCAGCAAAAGAGCCTTTCGGCCGCCGTCGCGGCCATCGCCGTTCCGACCGTCGTGGCCGTCGCCGTCGCGGCCGTCGCCGCCGCCCTGCTTTCGGCGGCGCTCGCCGTCCCCGCCGGCGCCGAGACGCGCGAGGCCGTCGCCGGCAAGATGCGCCTGCGCTACGAGAGCAGCCGCTGGACGCTGTCGAACGTCACGCCCGACAGCTTCGTGCTGACCCCGTCGGACCCGCTCGACCGCAAGCGCAGTCAGGTCACCGTCCTGCGCTCGCCGCAGAACTGTGCCGATCTGGCGAAGGCGCATCTGCCGGACTCGCTCTACGTGGTTCCGACCATCGCGCCCGACACGCTCGCCGGTCGCCGCGGCGAGCGCCATACCGCCCATACCCTGTGCCGCAATGCCACCCCGCGCGGCGAGCTGCTCTGCGTGCCGACGCCGTCCGGCACCTACGCGCTGATCGCGACGATCGCCTCCTGCCGCGGCGGCCCCGGCTTCGGCCGCGGCGACCCGTTCGAAGACTTCTTCGATTCGGTCCGCTTCCTGCCGTGAAGGCGAAGCGGCGCTGACCAGGCTGGACCGCGTGACGCCCGATATTTGAGCAAGGTCCGATCAGAGCGACCGGCCTTGATCGGATGAGCTTGCGTACGCAAAGACAGCTGGAGCGCCATCCGATCCCTGCGGATCGACCCTGCCCCTATCCCAGCCGTTCGATGCCGGCGCGATCGATGCGTTCCGCCACGTCGCCGACGCGCTCGCCCTTGACGATCAGGTCGGCGGCGATTTCGGCGAGGGGGACGACCACGAAGGCGCGCTCGAGCATGTAGGGATGCGGGATGACCAGGCCGGGCAGGTCGACGGTGCGGTCGTCATAGGTCAGGATGTCGATGTCGAGCGTGCGCGGACCCCACTTCTCCAGGCGCCGGCGGCCGAATTCCTGCTCGATCGACAGCACCAGCGCGAGCAGATCCGCGGGCGCGAGGTCGGTCTCCAGGGCCACGCAGGCATTGACATAGGGCGGCTGGTCGAGCTTGCCCCAGGGCGGGGTGCCGTAGTCGGCCGAGCGGGCGATGACCGTCGCGCCGCGCGCGACGAGGCGGTCGACGGCGGCCGCGATGGTCGCGCGCACGTCGCCGATATTGCCGCCGAGACCCAGATAGGCTCTAGCCATCCCGGCTCCGCTCGATCTCGATGGTGACGCCGTCCAGGATGGTCGGGATCGGCGCGGCCGGCTTCTCGACGCGCACCAGCACGGAGGTGATGATCGCGAAACGCTCCAGGATCTGGCTGGCGACCCGCTCGGCGAGCGCCTCGATCAGGTGGAAGCGCTGCCCGGTCGAGACCTTCACGACGATCTCGGCGATCTGGTCGTAGGAGGCCGTCTTGTGCCAGTCGTCGCTGGTCCCGGCCGGCTTCAGGTCGAGCCGGGCGTCGATCGAGATGTAGAAGCGCTGGCCGAGCCGCTCCTCTTCCGGGAAGACGCCGTGATAGGCGTAGACGGCGATGCGCGACAGGAGGATGCGGTCGGTCATCGTTCGGTCCCCGTGATGGCCGTCCCTGTGATGGCCGTCCCCGTGGTGGCCTTCCCCATGATGTCCTTCCCCATGATGGCGTCGGCGATGCGTGCCGCCTCGCGATGGGCGAGCACGTCGTGGACGCGGATGATGTCGGCTCCGTTGGCGATGGCCATGACGTTGGACGCGATGGTGCCGTTGATCCGCTCGCGCGGCGTCTTGTCGAGCAGCTTGCCGATCAGCGACTTGCGCGACGTGCCGACCAGCAGCGGGAAGCCGAGCCTTTTCAGGTCGCCGAGCCGGCGCAGGGCGTCCAGATTCTGCTCGAAGGTCTTGCCGAAGCCGATGCCCGGATCGAGCACGATGCGGCCGTCCGGGATGCCGGCGGCGCGCGCGATGGCGAGGGTCCGGTCGAAGAAGGCCTTCATCTCCTCGACGATGTCCAGGCTCCCGTCGACCGTCTCGCGATTGTGCATGGCGATCACCGGCGCGGCGAAATCGGCCGCGACCCGGGCGATCTCGGGTTCGCGCTGCAGGCCCCAGACGTCGTTCAGGATGCGGGCGCCGGCCTCGAAGGCGGCTCGCGCCGTCACGGCCTTGTAGGTGTCGATCGAGATCGGCGCGGCGACGCTGGCGACGGCCTGGCGCAGCACCGGCAGCACGCGCGCCATCTCCTCCTCGGCCGGCACCGCGGTATGGCCGGGCCGGGTCGATTCCCCGCCGATGTCGAGAATGTCGGCGCCCTCGGCGACCAGCTCGACCGCATGGGCGGATGCCGCCTCGAAGCTCGCGAACAGCCCGCCGTCGGAGAAGCTGTCCGGCGTGACATTGAGAATGCCCATGATCAGCGTGCGCCGGCCGAGATCCGGCAGGCAATCGATCCGGGCGGCCGAAGCCGCGGGATTGTCGGTCAAGCGCTCCTCCCTGGCGACCCGGCGCACGGCCGGATGTCTCGCGCTGGCCGAGAGCTATAGCGGATCTCGCGAGCGATGGCGCGCGCCGTCTTCGCCGCAGGGGAGGCGGCCGGCAGCGTCGGGCAGCGGCGAGGTGCCGCGGCGCGGGGCCGTGTCTTCACACGAAGTCGTGTTTCCGCAGGCCCGGCTGCTCGTATATTATGCACACCTAACGAATAGGGTTCGGGAGGACCATCCATGCGCGCGCGATTCAGGCAGGTTGTGGCGGGGGCATTTCTGGCGGCCGGGCTGACGGTGGCCGGGGTTCCGGTCGCGGGTGCCGAGGATCAGACGACCTGGACGGGCCTCAAGACGGACGTGTTCGGCACCCGCGCCATCGAGGACGGCAAGGGCATCCTGACTCTGTCGACCCCGGTCCGCGCCGAGGATGCGGCGACCGTGCCGGTCGACTTCTCGGTCGCCCTGCCCGAAGGCGACGGCCGCAGCGTGAAGGCGGTGACGCTGATCATCGACGAGAATCCCTCGCCGGTCGCGGCCACCTTCCGCTTCGGCGACGGCCAGCGCGAGGTCGGCCTGTCGACCCGCATCCGCGTCAACAGCTATTCCTATGTGCGCGCCATCGCCGAGACCAGCGACGGCCGGCTCTACATGACCGCCAACTACGTCAAGGCCTCGGGCGGCTGCTCGGCCCCGGCCGGCAAGGATCCGCAGGAAGCGCTGCAGAATCTCGGCAAGATGAAGTTCCGCCGCTACGCCGCGGCCGGCCAGTCCGAAGCCCAGATCCAGATCCGACACCCGAACAATTCCGGCCTGCAGATGGATCAGGTCAGCCGGCTCTACATTCCGGCCTGGTTCGTGCGCAACGTCACCGTCCGCCAGGGCGACAAGACGCTGCTCGCCATGGAGGGCGGCATCTCGATCTCCGAGGATCCGACCTTCCGCTTCAAGATGCCCGAACAGCCCGGCGACGTGACGGTCGACGTGGTCGATACCGAAAACAAGGTCTTCACCGGCCGCTTCGAGGGCAAGTCGGGCAGCTGAGCTCGCGACGCTTTCGATAACCCCGCCGGGGGCCGGCGGGCCGAGACTCCCACCCGCGATCTCCTGGGCCGGCCTCTCGCGAGGCGCGGCCCCTTTCTTTGGCGGCCGCCGCACCCGCTGTTCCATGAGGGCCGATCCCGCCGCCCCGGCGGGCGGCGGAAAGGTCGCGGCCGTCCGGGGTGCCGGCTCAGACGGCGATATCGGTCGACTGGATGCGCTGCACGCCGGCGGCGGCCATGTCGGTCCAGGCCTTGGCGAGCGAGCCCTGGGCGTCGATGCCGCGGCAGCCGTCCTCGACCACATAGGTGGTGAAGCCGGCCTTGCGGGCATCGAGCGCCGACCAGGCGACGCAGAAATCGGTCGCCAGGCCGGCGACGAAGACGGTGTCGATCTCGCGCGCCTTCAGATAGGCGCCGAGCCCGGTCGTGGTCTTGCCGTCTGCCTCGGTGAAGGCCGAGTAGCTGTCGACCGACTTGTGGTAGCCCTTGCGGATGATCAGTTCGGCCTGCGGGATGAGCAGGTCCTTGGACAGCGACGCGCCCTCGGTGCCCTGCACGCAATGATCCGGCCACAGCACCTGCTTGCCATAGGGCAGGTCGATCAGGTCGAAGGGCTTCTTCTCGGCGTGGCTGGAGGCGAAGGAGACATGGGCGGGCGTGTGCCAGTCCTGCGTCAGCACGACATTGGCGAAGGCCTTGGCGATCCGGTTGATCACCGGGACGACCTGATCGCCGTCCTTCACCGCCAGGCTGCCGCCGGGCAGGAAGCAGTTCTGCACGTCGATGACCAGGAGGGCCGCCTTGTCGCCCGGCTTGATCGGGGCGGCCCGCAGCGCGCCGGGCGCCAATGCCGCGAAGAGGGTCGTCCCCAGGCCTGCCAATAGGTGCCGCCGATGCATCATGTCTGCGTCCTCCGCATGTGGTCCCCTCGAGCCTTTCCCGATCGGATGGATTGATCCCATCGGCAATCGGGAAATGCTCCGGATTCAACGGCTTGAGCCGGTCCTCTGCGGTCGGACCGTTTCGATCCGACCGGGACGGGCTCTGAAGGAAATCACTTTGCGGCAGGGCCGTAAAGGCGGAGGAGGGGCGTCCCGGATCCGAGCCGCCCGACCGGGCGCGGACGCGGCGCCGCATAGCCCTGTCGCAGCGGAACCGTCGCCGCGCCGGCGGCCGGATCGGCCTTCGAGAGAGCACCACAAACGTTTTGGAAAAAGCCGGGCCGAGAGCGCGTCTCGGCCCGGTCAAGGTGGCCTTTGAAGGCATGATCCAGAGGGGAGAACCAACGACCGCTAGATCAGGGCGGTCGAGGCGCCCAGATTGCAGCGGCGAGGTTAACAATTCATCAATGTATCGAATGCAGGGCGCCCAATATAAACGAAGCCGCAGACTAGGCATCGTCCGGGCATCACAAGCGCAGACCGAAGAGCGCCGTCACACCGGCTCCGGCGTCGAACCGGCTTCGGCCGCCGTCGCCGGCATCCGCGCGATCCGCACGGGCCGCCATGTGATCCTGCCATCCCGCCGCCGAGGGGGCGTGGCGGGGGCTGGCGGGGCCGGCGGTCATGGTGCGGGCGCCGGATGTCAGAAGGTCCAGCGCTCGGCCTTGGTGATCAGGAAGTCGCGGAACACCTTGACGCGGGCGGTGTTGCGCATCTCTTCCGGGTAGACGAAGTAGCAGTCGAAGGCCGGCACGTCGGCCTCCGGGATCAGCTGCACCAGTTCCGAACCCGGATCGATCAGGTAGTCCGGCAGCAATGCGATGCCGATGCCCCGCTCCACCGCACGCTTGATGGCGATCACGTTGTTGATCTTCAGCGTCGCCTTGCGCGGGTTGCCCGGCTGCCGGCCGGCGGTCTCCAGCCAGTTCATGTCGCGCAGATAGGTCGGCGTCGACTGGCCGAAGGTCACGGTGCGGTGCTCGTCGAGATCGGCGACGCTCTCCGGGCTGCCGTGGCGCTTCAGATAGGCCTGCGAGGCGTAGAGGTGGAAATGCACCGTGAACAGCTTGCGCTGGATCAGGTCGGGCTGCACCGGCTGGCGGATGCGCAGCGCCACGTCGGCCTGCCGCATGCCGAGATCGAGCTCCTCGTCGTCGAGGATCAGTTCGAGCTGCACATCCGGATAGAGATCGACGAATTCGTGGATGCGCGCGGTCAGCCAGGAGGTGCCGAGCCCGAAGGTCGTGGTCACGCGCAGCGAGCCGGACGGCTTCTCCTTGGTCTCCACCAGCCGCGAGCGGACCTGATCGAGCTTGACCAGAACCTCGCGCGCGGTGCGGAACAGGAGCTCGCCCTGCTCGGTCAGGATCAGGCCGCGGGCATGGCGATGGAACAGGGGGACGTTCAAATCCTGTTCCAGCGCGCTGACCTGCCGGCTGACCGCCGATTGGCTCATGTCCAGCTTTTCACCGGCATGCGTGAAGCTGCCGGCTTCGGCGGCGGCGTGAAAAATACGGAGCTTGTCCCAGTCCAAGCCGATTCCCCCTCGTCTGTCGCGGCGCGCCCGACCGGCTCCGGATCGTTTCCGGCGCCGGTTCCCGCGCGGCCTTTACTCGGCTGCTTCGCGATGATGCGAAATCCCGGCGATGAATTTCTCGGCCTCCAGCGCCGCCATGCAGCCCATCCCGGCCGCGGTGACGGCCTGACGGAACACATCGTCGGCCACGTCGCCGGCGGCGAAGACGCCCGGAACGCTGGTGGCGGTGGAATAGGGCGCCGTCCAGATGTAGCCGGACGGCTTCAGGCGGACCTGTCCCTCGAACAGCTCGACGGCGGGCTTGTGGCCGATCGCGACGAAGACGCCGTCGACCGCGATGTCGGTCAGCGCGCCGGTCTTGACGTTCCTGAGCCGCGCGCCGGTCACGCCCGCCGGCGTGCCGCCGCCCAGCACCTCGGCGACCTCGCTGTCCCAGATCACCTCGATCTTGGGATTGGCGGCCAGCCGTTGCTGCAGGATGCGTTCCGCCCGGAAGCTGTCGCGCCGGTGCACGACGGTCACCTTGGCGGCATGGTTGGTCAGATAGAGGGCTTCCTCGACGGCCGTGTTGCCGCCGCCGACCACCAGCACGTTGCGACCGCGGTAGAAGAAGCCGTCGCAGGTGGCGCAGGCCGAGACGCCGAAGCCGCGGAAGGTCTCCTCGGACGGCAGGCCGAGCCAACGCGCCTGCGCGCCGGTGGCGATGACCAGGGTCTCGCCCTCGTAGACCGTGCCGGAATCGCCCTCCAGGCGGAACGGCCGGCGCGACAGGTCGGCCTTGGTGATCGTGTCGTAGACGATCTTGGTGCCGACATGCTCGGCCTGGGCGCGCATCTGCTCCATCAGCCACGGCCCCTGGACCGCCTCGGCGAAGCCCGGATAGTTCTCGACCTCGGTCGTGACGGTCAGCTGGCCGCCCGGCTGGATGCCGGCGATCAGCACCGGCTCGAGCATGGCGCGGGCCGCGTAGATCGCCGCCGTGTAGCCGGCCGGGCCGGAGCCGATGATGAGGACCTTCGAAGATGCCATGGATAGAAACCCTGCTCGCCGATGCCGGGCCGCCCCGGATCAGATTCCCATACGCCCGCGGCGACGTCGGGGTTTCGCATCGCTCATGCCCCGCCGCGTCCCGTGGTGCGAAACGCCTCCAGCCGGCGGGCGATCTCGTCCGCTACGACCTTCGTAGAATCCAACGCTTCATATGTATAGCTTTCCAGCCGACCTTCAAATGGCCGGATCAGGCCTTGAGCGTATAACCCGTCGAGAAAGCGACGAAACTTGTCCCTCAAGGTTGCCGGTTCGTGCACCAGGACCGGCCGGCCGGTGGCGAGCGCCTCCGAAACCATGTTGTGGCTGTCCCCGGTGACCACGATCGCATCCGCCAGCGCCAGCATGGCCGGGTAGGGATTGTCGCCTTCGCCGGTCCACACGAAGGCCGGGCGGCGGGCGACGATCGCGGCGATGCGCGCGGCGAGGGCTGGATCGGTCCGCCGCGACGGCGTCATCATGAACGAGCCGGCCTCGGGCAGGAGCCGCTCCAGGCGGTCGGGCAGGGCGTCGAGGCCCGGGCCGCCGCCGACGATGACGGCGACGCGCGGGCCGGGCAGGGCCTCCGCCCAGGCCGGCGGGCGGGCCCGGTGACGGGCGAGGAGCGCGGGCGCGATCCGGTGCGGGCTCGTCTCGGTGACCACCACGTCCGGCCCGCGCGGACCGTCATGGGCCGGCATCCAGAGCATGTCGAAGGCGCCGCGATGCGGCGGCCGCGGGTCGCGCAGGAAGACCACGAAGCTGCGCCGGCCGGCGCGGCGCTTGATCGCCCGGGCGAAGGGCACGGCCGGCGCGCCGCAGGCGAGCACCAGATCGGGCCAGGGCGGCGCCAGGTCGTCCGGCAGGGCGGCGGGCCAGCCGGCGAGATCGGCGAGCTTCGCCAGGCGCGACCGTTCGCGCGGCACGACATGGCAGAGGGTGCGCGCGCCGAGCGCCTCGGCAAGGCCGATGCAGGGGCCGACATCGCCGGCCTTGCCGTCGGTCAGGATCCAGGCGGTAGGGGATGTCGCTGTGGTCGGCGCGGGCGGGTCGGACAGGATCGGCCTCCATGCGGTCATTTCCGCGCGGCGGCGAAAGTGCTACAGAGCGGCGACGCGGCGCAACCCCCATCAGACTCTTCGATCCTGGCCAGCCTCGCGCCTCGGCCGCACGGGTCGGCGGTTTCGGATTCCCCCTTGAAACATCGTCTGGACGAAATCGACTGGCACATCCTGCGCGAATTGCAGGCCGACGGCCGCATGACCAATGTCGAACTGGCCCGCCGCGTCGGCATCTCCGCGCCGCCCTGCCTGCGCCGGGTCCGGTCGCTGGAGGAGAGCGGCATCATCCGCGGCTATCGCACGCTGCTCGACGAAAAGGCGCTCGGCTTCGATCTGGTCGCGTTCTGTTTCGTCTCGCTGGCCAGCCAGGCCGATCACGACCTTGCCGCCTTCCAGGACAAGGTGCGCGGCTGGAGCCTGGTCCGGGAATGCTGGATCCTGTCCGGCGAGATCGACTTCATGCTGAAATGCGTCGCCCCCGACCTGCGCAGCTTCCAGGATTTCGTCATCGACGAACTGACCAAGGCCCCCGCGGTCGCCGGCGTGAAGACCGCGCTCGCCATCCGCACCGCCAAGGACGAACCGACCGTCCCGATCGGGTGAACCCGGCGGTCGTTGCGGACGGGCGTCGGCAATCGGCCGGCACTCGGCATGCAAATGGTCGAGGGTCCCGCCGGATGCGGGCGGTTCGCGTCGGCGCAGCGGCCGTGCCCCTGGATGCGGGGCCAATCGGCCGCCCGGGCCGGTCCTTGCGGGGCGGGCCGGGCCTCGCGGGACGGGCCGGGCCGTGCGGGCAGGGCCGAATATGGAAATGCCCGGCGGACCCGGGCATCTCTCGTCTGCATTTGGCGGGCGCGGCCGGTGGCCGGCGATCTTCGCGGGCGGTGGCCGTCAGCCGAAGCGGACGCCGACGACCTCGTAGGAGCGGGCGCCGCCCGGGGCCATCACCTCGACGGTGTCGCCGACATCCTTGCCGATCAGCGCGCGGGCGATCGGCGAGGAGATCGAGATGCGACCGAGCTTCACGTCGGCCTCCATGTCGCCGACGATCTGATAGGTGCGCTTCTCCTCCGTATCCTCGTCGACGAGGGTGACGGTGGCGCCGAACTTGATCTTGGTGCCGTGGAGCTTGGTGACGTCGATCACCTCGGCGCGGCTGAGCTTGTCCTCGAGCTCCGCGATGCGGCCCTCGTTGTGGCTCTGCGCTTCCTTGGCGGCGTGGTACTCGGCATTTTCCGAGAGGTCGCCATGGGCGCGCGCCTCCGAGATGGCGGCGATGATGCGCGGCCGCTCTTCCTGCTGACGCATCTTCAGCTCGGATTCGAGAGCGGTGAAGCCGGCCGGCGTCATCGGTATCTTTTCCATGGGTTGGAACCCCCGATTTTCTCAAGTGCGGGCGGCGCATCTGGCGAGGCGCCTCCTGCATTCACGTTGTTGATGCGGCACCGGCTCTGCCGCGGGACGTTGCCGTCCGGACCGAACCTGCGCCAGGGCGGCGGTCGCCCGATCGAACTCGGGACGACCGCCGCGCCGTGGGTGGCTTGCCGGGGAGGGGCGTTCCGGCTGCCGCCGGATCGGACCCTGCCCGGCCCGGCTCTCACCGGACATGACAACAGTTCGCAGACGGCGTCCGGGGGGCGTCCCCTGGAAACCGTCTCGCGTCGGCGCCCGGCCGCCGGCATCGCTGCCGGTCCGACGACGCCCGAGTCCCCTGAAAGCGGCGTTCCGCTCTCGCGCCGGCCCCCGGGTGGGAGCACCCGGTTCGGGGCCTCCCGGCGCGTCGGCTTCCCGAGCGAAAGCGCTCTGCGAAGCCTTGGAACGCTCTTTCCGCCCCGGCGTTCCGAAACACCCGCCCCGCCGCGCAAGGCCGCCGGATTCGGACGCATCGGATCACCGGGGTGATCCTGCCGGATGGAGATCCGGCGGACCCGAAGCGTGGTTCCTTGCGGGCCGCCCGTCAAGGCCCGAAACGTCCCGTATCGACAGATGGCCCGGAAGCTGTCAGGCCCCGGCCGGGAAATAGGACTGCAGCGGGCGGACTTCCAGTTCCCCGTTGGCATAGGCGACGATCGCCTGCGTGGCCGCGATGGCGCCCGACAGGGTGGTGTAGTAGGGCACCTTGTGCAGCAGCGCGGCCCGGCGCAGCGAGCGGCTGTCGCCGAGCGCCTGGTTGCCCTCGGTCGTGTTGAAGACCAGCTGCACCTCGCCGTTCTTGATCCGGTCGACGACATGCGGGCGGCCTTCCAGCACCTTGTTGATCTTGGTGCAGGCGATGCCGTTCTCTTCCAGGTAGCGCTGCGTGCCCGAGGTGGCGATCAGGCGGAAGCCGGTCTCGGCGAGCGCCCGCATCGAGGCGAGGATGCGCGGCTTGTCGTCGTCGCGCACCGAGACGAACACCGTGCCGCCGGTCGGCACGCGCTGGCCGGCGCCGAGCTGCGACTTGGCGAAGGCCATCGCATAGTCGGTGTCGAGCCCCATCACCTCGCCGGTCGACTTCATCTCCGGGCCGAGCACCGTGTCGACGCCGGGGAAGCGCGCGAAGGGGAACACCGCCTCCTTGACGGCGATGTGGCCGAGCGCCTTCGGCTTCAGCCCGAAGCTGGCGAGGGGCTCGCCGGCCATCACCCGCGAGGCGATCTTGGCGACCGGGATGCCGATCGTCTTGGCGACGAAGGGCACCGTGCGCGAGGCGCGCGGATTGACCTCGAGCACGTAGACCACGTCGTCCTTGACCGCATATTGCACGTTCATCAGGCCGCCCACGTCGAGCGCCAGCGCGAGCGCGCGGGTCTGCCGCTCGATCTCGGCGACGATCTCGGCCTTCAGCGAGTGGGTCGGCAGCGAGCAGGCGCTGTCGCCCGAATGGATGCCGGCCTCCTCGATATGCTCCATGATGCCGGCGATGAAGACATCCTTGCCGTCGCACAGCGCGTCGACATCGACCTCGATCGCATCCGACAGGTAGCGGTCGAACAGGAGCGGGGACTTGCCCAGCACCATGTTGATCTGGCCGGTCTTGTCGTTCGGATACTTGGCCTTCACGTCGGCCGGGACCATGCCGGGCAGCACGCCGAGCAGATAGTCGTCGAACTGGCTCTCGTCGCGCACGATCATCATGGCGCGGCCGCCGAGCACGTAGGACGGGCGCACGACCAGCGGGAAGCCCAGATCGCCGGCGACCAGACGCGACTGCTCGATCGAATAGGCGATGCCGTTCTTCGGCTGGCGCAGGCCGTGCTTGTCGAGCAGCCGCTTGAAGCGGTCGCGGTCCTCGGCCAGATCGATCGCGTCGACCGTGGTGCCGAGGATCGGCACGCCGGCCTTCTCGAGCGCGCCGGCGAGCTTCAGCGGGGTCTGCCCGCCGAACTGCACGATGACGCCGTGCAGGGTGCCGTTCAACTGTTCGAGCCGCAGGATCTCGAGCACGTCCTCGGCGGTCAGCGGTTCGAAATAGAGCCGGTCGGAGGTGTCGTAGTCGGTCGAGACCGTCTCCGGATTGCAGTTGACCATGATGGTCTCGTAGCCGGCATCCTTCAGCGAGAAGGCGGCATGGCAGCAGCAATAGTCGAACTCGATGCCCTGGCCGATCCGGTTCGGGCCGCCGCCGAGGATGACGATCTTGCGCGCCTGCGACGGCCGCGCCTCGTCGGCGGGGGTGCCGGCGAAGGGCATCTCGTAGCTCGAATACATATAGGCGGTCGGCGAGGCGAATTCGGCCGCGCAGGTGTCGATCCGCTTGTAGACCGGATGCACGCCGAGCCCGGCGCGCAGCGCCGCCACCTCGGCCTCGGCCTTGCCGGCCAGTTCCGCAAGGCGGGCGTCCGAGAAGCCCATCGCCTTCAGGCGCCGGAAGGCCCCCGCGGTCGGCGGCAGGCCGTGGGCGCGGACCTTGGCCTCCATGTCGACGATCGCCTGCAGCTGCTCCAGGAACCACGGATCGATCTTGCAGATCTGGTGGATCTGGTCGTGGCTCATGCCGAAGCGCATGGCCTGCGCGACATGGCGCAGCCGGTCGGGCGTCGGCGTGCCGAGCGCGGCGCGGATGGCGTTCTTGTCGTCGCCCTGGCCGAGGCCGGGGATCTCGATCTCGTTGAGGCCGGTCAGGCCGGTCTCCAGGCCGCGCAGCGCCTTCTGCAGCGATTCGCCGAAGGTCCGCCCGATCGCCATGACCTCGCCGACCGATTTCATCGACGTGGTCAGCAGCTGGTCGGCGCCCGGGAACTTCTCGAAGGCGAAGCGCGGGATCTTGGTGACCACATAGTCGATGGTCGGCTCGAAGCTCGCCGGGGTCGCCCCGCCGGTGATGTCGTTGGCCAGTTCGTCGAGCGTGTAGCCGACCGCCAGCCGCGCCGCCACCTTGGCGATCGGGAAGCCGGTCGCCTTGGAGGCCAGCGCCGAGGAGCGCGACACGCGCGGGTTCATCTCGATGACGACCATGCGGCCGTCTTCCGGATTGACCGCGAACTGGACGTTGGAGCCGCCGGTCTCGACGCCGATCTCGCGCAGAACCGCCAGCGAGGCGTCGCGCATGATCTGGTATTCCTTGTCGGTCAGCGTCAGGGCCGGCGCGACGGTGATCGAATCGCCGGTATGCACGCCCATCGGGTCGAGATTCTCGATCGAGCAGACGATGATGCAGTTGTCCGCGCGGTCGCGGACCACCTCCATCTCGTATTCCTTCCAGCCGAGCACCGATTCCTCGATCAGCACCTCGGTGGTCGGCGAGGCGTCGAGGCCGCGCTCGACGATGTCGAGCAGTTCGGCCCGGTTGTAGGCGATGCCGCCGCCGGTGCCGCCCATGGTGAAGGACGGCCGGATGATCGCCGGCAGGCCGATCTCCTCGAGCGCGTCAAGCGCCTCGGTCAGCCCCTTGGCGACGTAGCGGCGCTTGCGCTCCTCTTCCTTCGCGTTCCACTCGGCCTGGAACCCGCGCACGGCCTTCAGCCGCTCCTCCTCGGAGACGGGCAGGGCCTTCAGCCGCGCGATCTCGGCCTCGTAGGTCTCCCGGTCCTGGCGCTTCAGGTCGCCGGCATCGGCGAAGCGCGCCTTCGGGGTCGCCAGACCGATCTTGGTCATGGCGTTGCGGAACAGTTCCCGGTCCTCGGCCTTGTCGATCGCCTCGGCGGTCGCGCCGATCATCTCGACATCGAACTTCTCCAGGACGCCCATCTTGCGCAGCGACAGCGCCGTGTTGAGCGCGGTCTGGCCGCCCATGGTCGGCAGGATGGCGAAGCCCTTGGAGCGGTCGCCGCGCTCGCGCTCGACGATCTTGGCGACCACCTCCGGCGTGATCGGCTCGATATAGGTCGCGTCGGCCAGTTCCGGATCGGTCATGATCGTGGCCGGGTTCGAATTGACCAGCACGATCCGGTAGCCTTCGGCCTTCAGCGCCTTGCAGGCCTGCGTGCCGGAATAGTCGAACTCGCAGGCCTGGCCGATGACGATCGGGCCGGCCCCGATGATGAGAATGGTGTCGATGTCGGTCCGTTTCGGCATATTTCGCTCGCGTCCAGCCTCCGTCGCGCGGGGTGCGCGCGCCGTCAGGGCTGCGGTCTGTTCGGATGGGCCCGGGGGCTTATAGGGGAAAAGGCGCGGCCCGGGAAGGGGCGGGCGACGCCATGGCAGGCGCGGCGGCGTCCGGGCGCGCGATCCGGCCGGCAAAGGCCCGGCAGCCGGGCGCGTCTGGCCGGCAACGACGCCGCCGCCCGCGCATGACGCCGGCTTGGTCCGCAAAGCGCCGCAATCGGCCGCTAGCCGCAGCCCCGAGCGCCGCCTCGTCCGGCGCCGACGCCGGCGCATCCGCCGGCAGGACCGGGAATCGCCATGCTCGCTGCCCTCTCCGATCAGTTCCTGCGCTATGTCGCGGTCGGCCTCGCGGCTGCGGTCGGCCATTATGCGACCCTGATCGGGCTGGTCGAGACCGAAGCGGCCGGTCCGGTCGTCGGGTCGCTGGCCGGCTTCATCGTCGGCGGCGTGATCTCCTACATCCTCAACCGCCGCTTCACCTTCGACAGCGACCGCAGCCATGCCGGCGCCGTGCCGCGCTTCGCCCTGATCGCCGGCGCCGCCTTCCTGCTGACCGGCTTCCTGATGCACGCCCTGACCGACTGGGCCGGCATCCACTACATGCTCGCCCAACTCGTCACGACCGGCATCGTCCTCATCTGGACCTTCTTCGCCAACCGGTTCTGGACGTTCGGGGCGTAGCGGGCCGGAGCGCGCGCGGGGTCGCAATCCGACATCAGCCTCCCGCGCCTGTCGGAGGGAAGGTCAGACCTGCCCGAAGCGCCGGCGGGCCGGAAGGCGTCGGCCGGCACGGACGTCAGCGCGAACGGCCGATCAAGAGTAAATTGAGAACAACAAAGTAACTTCAGATTGAAAAATTGGGTCGCGGGCGTTCCGGCGACCGGATCCGCCCGTTGGGGGATGATCGCTGGATATTCACGCCCTCCATGCCGCACAGCTCGGCCATAAGACCCTCGATCATCTCGCGGGTCATCCGGATGGGATCAAGTTCGCCGATCACGCTATGGCGGAAATACAGGGAGTCCATCGCATCATTGTGGCCCGCATAGGCGACCGTCCAGCCCGGATAGATGCGCGATGCAATCGGCGTGAAGCTGACGACGGTCAGGCCGGACTGCCGCTGGTCCTCAGCAATCTTGATGATCTGATTGGTCAGAAGCGACCGCTCTCCTTCCATCGACTGCAGGAAATAGCGTTCGTTGAAAAGTAAGGCTCCAGATAGACCGGAGGCATTGTCGTATGTGGTGCAGGATAAAAGAATTTCTTTGACCCAATTTGCCGCGGTTCCCTTCAGGGAGCAACGCGTATAAAAATTAACTCTCGCCAAGTACATGCAGAGCGTCCTCCCTGGAAAATATCTAAACGATTTGGGTCGGCGTTGCTAGGCTAATATTCTTGTGCCCAAAGCGTATACGCGCTTCTACGTAACAGGGCCTTGGGTGCCGGACCCACGCCGTCGAATGACGACGCTCCCGTGCCGCCGGCCCGCCCGATCCGCAAAAGGCGCGCCGCCCTTAAGCTGCGATCAAGAGCATGGGCGCATCCTGTTGGTGGAACTGTCGAGGTCCGCATCCATGCCGCAGTCGGCCGAGAAGGTGATTGGACGAAAGCTCGCAGTGCTGGTGACGCTGTCCGTTGCCGCATCGCTGTTCGTGCTGTCCGGCTTCTCGGTGATCTATGCCCTCTCGGGGGAGATCGAGGAGAAGCACCGCACGCTGACCGCGACCGCCCAGGTCTTCGCCTTCGCCAGCGCCTCGGCCGCGCGCAAAGGCGATGCGGCAGAGGGCATGGCGGCCCTCCGGGCGATCGGCCAGATCGATACCGTGACCCATGCCCGCATCGAACGCGGCCATGAGG
>NZ_LJYW01000001.1:1272582-1286299 GCF_001305515.1 Prosthecodimorpha hirschii | reverse complement strand
ATCAAGAGCATGGGCGCATCCTGTTGGTGGAACTGTCGAGGTCCGCATCCATGCCGCAGTCGGCCGAGAACGGTGATTGGACGAAAGCTCGCAGTGCTGGTGACGCTGTCCGTTGCCGCATCGCTGTTCGTGCTGTCCGGCTTCTCGGTGATCTATGCCCTCTCGGGGGAGATCGAGGAGAAGCACCGCACGCTGACCGCGACCGCCCAGGTCTTCGCCTTCGCCAGCGCCTCGGCCGCGCGCAAAGGCGATGCGGCAGAGGGCTGGCGGCCATGGGCCGGACCGTCCAACTGGATCGCGACAGCCGCTTCCGGGCGGAAGGCGTTCGGCCGGGGATCCTGGACGTGCTGCGCAGCCGCACGATCGAGGTTGCCGTGCCGATCGTCGACGCGGGCGAACAGGTCGGAACCCTGGTGCTGGTCGCCGCCACCGACGATCTGTTCCGGCCGATCGTCGCCATGCTGTTCGCCTTCGCGGCGGCGACGGCCGCGGCGCTGGCCTTCGGGTTGATGATCGCCGCCGGGCTCCGGCGCAGCATCATCGATCCCGTCATCCGCCGCCTGGCGGTGTTCGGCCGCTACGTCACCTCGAAGGAGGTGCGCGATCTCCTGCGCGCGATCGAAGCCGGCGAGATGACGCCCATCTACCAGCCGATCATGGATGCGTCGGGCCGGCGGATCGTCGGTGTCGAAGCGCTCGTCCGCTGGCAGCGGGCGGATGCCAGCCTGGTCCCTCCGGCGCAGTTCATTCCTCTGGCCGAGGGGGCGGGCTTGATCGCCCGGATCGGCGAACTCGTCCTGCGTCGGGCCTGCCTGGATACCCGCGACTGGGCCGCTCTGACGGTGGCGATCAATGTCTCGCCGATGCAGATCCAATCGGAGGGCTTCGCCGCCGGCATGCTGGCCATCCTGGCCGAGCTCGATTTCCCGCCGGCGCGCCTGGTCGTCGAGATCACCGAAAGTGCCCTGCTCGGCGACGATCCGGTCGTGCATCGTCAGATCGCGGCCCTGCGCGCGGCCGGCATCGCCATCGCGCTGGACGATTTCGGGACCGGCTTCGCCAGCCTCTCCTATCTGCGCCGGTTCCGGTTCGACGAACTGAAGATCGACAAGTCCTTCACGGACGGCGTCGACAGTTCGACCGATGCCGCCGCGATCGTCGAGGCGACGGTCTCGATGGCGCTGGCGCTCGGCATGAAGGTGGTGGCGGAAGGCGTCGAGCGGGTCGAGCAGCACCGCTTCCTGGTCTCGGCCGGCGTTCACTACATGCAGGGCTATCTGTTCGGCCGGCCGCAGCGGGCGGCCGAGATCACCGCGCGCCTCGCGGCGCATCCGGCCTGACCGGATGTCCGGCGCGGATCAATTCTCCAGCCAGATCTTGCCGCCGAGATTGCCGACGCCTTGCGGGACCGGGATCGGCGTCGACCCGTAGTCCGTGTTCATCACGAGATTCGGGCCGGCATAGAGTTCCATGCGCCGCGTGACGATAATCGTATAGGCGGAGCGCACCGCGATCGGCTTGGTGGCGTCGACGATGAGACGTCCCTTCGGGATATAAATGGTCCCGAGCAGGGTGTGGGCATTGTCGCTCATGATCTTGTGTTCGCGCAGATCGGGCGCGGCGCGGTCCTCGAAGAGCAGCAGGCCGGCCATCGGGCCGTCCTTCGGTGCCGTGAGATCGATCGTCGAGGCGGTGGCGAACAGCAGCGTCGAGGTCGAACCGCGCAGGTAGATGCCGACATAGCTGCCGCGCAGCGTGGCCCCGCCGTCGACGACGAGCGGACCGTCGCGCATCACGTAGATGCCGGGCGAGAGCAGGACGATGGCGCCGTTGGTGACCTTCAGGCCGCCGCAATAGGTGCCGGGCCGCAGGATCTCCAGGGTGGCCGAGACGACCCGATTCATGACCGAGCAGGCGCTGTCGGCCGGTGCGGGCCGGTCGGCGAGGGGATCGGGCACCGGCGGGCAGTCGGTCAGCGGTTCGGGCGTGAAGTTGATCTTGGTGCCGACCTTGCCGCCGGCCGAGCAGGTCAGGGACGACGTGATCGAGGCGGATTGCTGCGACGTGAGACCTTGCGGACTGGTCGAATTCGAGAAGACCGAACAGTTGCTCGCGGTCAGCGTGGCGCTGCCCTCCAGATAGAGCGTGCGCGGCGCCTTGGGGTCGAGCGCCACCAGACAGATCGGCGGACCGGCGGATATCCGCGCCGTCGAATGCACGTCGACGCTCCACAGCCCATCGCCGCCCGGCAACGGGATGGTCCCGGAGACGGCGCCGGAAATCTCGACGAAGACGGCGGTTTGACGGTCGATGACCTTGGTCGCGACGGTCCAGGCGGGGTCGTCGCCGAGCCGGGCCCGGGCGATCGCGGTCGCGATCGCGACGATCCGGGTGGTGTCGGCACGCGCCAGCGCGAGTTCGCGGGCGGCCCCGGTGGCGGCGGAATCCGCCACATCCTGCAGGCGCGCCCGCTCGGCGAAGGTCAGAGAGACGTTGACGGCGCCACCGATGGCGAAGAGGCAGGCGGGCAACAGAAGGGCGATGACCGGGGCGGTGGCTGCGCCGGTATCGGTAAAAAGACGTTGGAGACGACGCCAGGACAACATATGTGTATGCAAACATGATTGATTGTGCTTCCAAATCGTATGATCTGCCCATTAAATATTCAATAATCGCTACAATGAGAGAAAATTAATGTTGTTAACCACTGCGGTTCAAGTCTTGAGTATATCTCAAGTCAAGCGTTGAGTTGCCGCTTGTTCACATTTATTTTATCGGATCGACATGATGGCTTTCAATAGAACATAGTTAAATCACGGGTGAGGGTCGTTTAAAAATCGAACGATGCAAGCAGATGCGATCAATGGGGAAGCAGGCAGGCCGAAGAGACCTTGCGCTTCCGAAACCTTTGCAGGACATGGATCGCCAGCCGACTTGAAGGGACGGATCGCGATCGGCGCCCGGTCGTGCCCGTGGCGACCGGCTCGCATCCGCAGGGTCGGATGCGAGCCTTTGCGCCTCACGCCGGCCGCGCCCGAAACGCCATGCGGCGCTGGTCGAAGCCGAGATTGGGGTGCAGGCGCTCGGCCTTGAAGCCGGGCTATCATGTCCAGTTACCGAAGCAGCCTTTCCCACTGCCCACACAAAATCCGCGTCCTGCATCTGTGATTCCTAATCTGGCTACAATGTTGGCCATTCCGGCACATGCAGTGTTCCACCTTCATCGCTCGCGCCGCCTTACTACTGACCCGCTTCCATATGCATGCTGCCACCGATTGAATAGACTCCCTGCCTTCGTGCGCAATTCGAGCAATCCCACGTTGTACCAATTCTAACTTGTTTCACCATCGGTTATGGATGCTTGTATAACGCTACCAATCCATGGCCGTCGATATCGCTTGGCGCCGATCTTCAACCTGGGTAACAAGTTCGGCAAGTGAGTTTGTCAGGTCGGAATAATCTCTTTTCTTTGCTCGGAATTCTATTATCCTAATACCTCTGCTGTCCTCGTATATTTGGCGATCCTCATCTGCGGTGCCCTTTGGTAGCACCATATAGTGAGAGTTTGTGTTAAACAAAAAACGATTGTTTTCAAATATCAACTGCATGTCGGGATCGCTAACACCGCAACCTATCATAACGACAGTATTCAAGAGTAGTATAGAGTCAAGTATTTTATAAAAATCACTATGTTTTATTCGCGCCTTAGCGTAGTCAACTTGAGTAAAAATTAGTTTTCCAATCGTATCAATTGACCCGTGCGCTTTAATCAAATATCTGTCCGGACCGCTAATTAACTGCGCAATATCATCATCATGATAGTTTTTGACATAGAAAGTGCCTTCAGATTTGCTGAGTGCATAACGATCGTAAATAGAGTCAAAATTCAAAGATATAACAATACGCGTGTCAAGATTAAAAATATGCTCATGAATTTTTGCGGGACGATAGTTTGGAGTTTGAAAATGTGACCGAACAATATTGCTCCAATCGCCACCGTGTGCCCTCTTAAGTAATTCACAGGCGTGAAGATAGTTATTTGATTTTAGTGCTTTCTTTACAAGACTACCTAGCCGCGCATTGGCTGGAGGAATGCTTTCGCACGCTGATAGGAGGAACTCGGCCCAAGTCGGAGGATGAGCGCCATTTGCGTCACTTGCATTAGCTGAAACGCCGGATCCAATAATTATGACGGCCTTACGGCGTGCAATTGCATCAACGAGTGAACTGGGCCAGTTGACCATGGCTTATCCGCACGCCTCAATATTCTTTATCATGTTTGAAGATACCTTTTTGAATAATAATTCCGCATCTTTTACTCTTGTGAAGTGAGCTCCACGAACTCCATCTTTGGCTTTTAGGTCAAATATTGGCTTGTGCTCGCTTTGAGACATCGGAATTAAACTATAAAGATTAGGTATTTCACCTATTCTGAAGTCTTTTATCTTAGCTTTCGTGACTGTATCAACTAGATGCTTTTGAATCTCAATAGGAATTCTTCTCATAATTTTTTCATAAGCGTCGACGGCTCGCTTTTCGCCCTGCTTTGTCTTTTGATTGTATTGTTGGGCAATATAGCCAATAAACTGGACGTCAAACTTTGGCTGCTTAGGAAGGTCCTCAATGGCATCGTCTGGTATTTGCGTTAAAGCATTTGATAATCTCTTCCGCCATTCCTTCAGGGCAACTGCGATATTCTCGATCGCGCGTAAGCTAAAGATGTCTATTGACATAGGGCTGAGGAAGAAATCGCAGGCGAGAAGAACTGCTCTGTTAATTGAGCCCAAAGATGGGCCCATATCAAAGAAAACCAAGTCATAATTCTCGCATCGACTAAGTAATTCTGAAAAAACAAAAGATGTTCTCAGGCCCCTGATGTCACCAGAAATCGATGATTGCCAATCTTGGGATAGGAGGTCTTCTTTTAAAGCTAATTTGGGATCGCCAGCAAGAAGTTCTAATTTGAAGTTATCCACTTCAATTGGTCGAATTATCTCCGAATAGCCCTTGCCTATCGAAAGGGGGTGTACTATAGAATGGATGGTGTAGCTCTTAGAATCTTCGTATAGTTCATTGACTATGTCCTCATCCAATAAAAGTTGCGTTGCATTGCATTGAGGGTCTGCGTCAATTATTAAAATCTTATAATTTTTGTGAATCGCCAAGTACGATGCAATATTACAAAGCAGCGTCGTTTTTCCAACGCCACCTTTGTTGTTAAAAAAAGCAACAGACTTCATTTTTCAATCTCCTGGTGTATGCTAATTTTTTGCGAATTAAGCTGTCAAGTGGGGAGTTTCGATTTCAAGTAGGTTGCTGGGTAAGCCGCGCCCGGAACGCCATGCGGCGCTGGTCGAAGCCGAGATTGGGGTGCAGGCGTTCGGCCTTGAAGCCGGCGGCCTGCAGCCGGGCGATCAGGTCGGCTTCCGCGTGGCGCGCAAGGCCGACCTGGGCGCGCAGTTTGCGGTAGGGGGAGAAGAAGGTCGCGGCGAGGCCGGAGAAGGCCGCCAGGAAGAAGCCGTGCCGCCATCCCGTGGCCAGCAGGTTCCGCACGTCGCCGACGAGATCGTCCGCCGGCGGGATCACGTCGGCGATGACGAGGCTGCCGCCCGGGGCGAGCAGGCGGCGCGCGTCGGCGAGGAGGCCGGCGAGGCTCGGCGCGTCGAGATATTGCAGCACCGAGTTGACCACCATCAGGTCGACGCGGCCGGCATGGTCGCGGATCAGCTCGTCCGGCGCCACCACCCTGATTCTCGGCTCGCCCTTCAGGCGCTCGGCGACGCGCAGGCGGGTGTTCTCGGCGGCGTCGCACAAGAGCAGTTCGCCGCAGGCACCGGCAACATCGGCAGCCGCCAGCGCATCGCCGCAGCCCCAGTCGACCACGACGGCCGTCGGCGAGGGGACGAGGCCGCGGATGTCGCGGGCAACGCGGTCGTAGTGCACCCGCCGATGCACCTCGTTGACGTAGATCCGATGGTGGCCGTTCCAGAATTCCAGCCAGGATGAGGACATGCGGTCTCTTGCGGGATGGCCGGCGGGCACCGGCCCGCGCTCGAAGGCCGGGACAGTAGCATGGCGCATGGGCGGCGCAACGAAACCCGAATGGCAGGTGGCGCGCCATGGTCCGTCACGGTCACCGTCATGATTCTAAAAGAGCGATTAAATTCATATATATAGATTGTCATAAATATGAATCGGATCGGGCGCACACTCGTGAGTGCTGGTCGTCGTTCGCGCCATCGAGAGTAGAAGGCGATCGACGAGATGGGGGCGGGGTCAAACGACACGAGGCTCGCCATGTTCGAGTTGCTTCGCGTACGCAAGTCCATGCGCCATGACGAAACCGACCTGGACTGGATTGCCGGGTTCAATCGCCGGGTCCGTCATCCGATCCGGAGCCTGAAGCTGTGGTGGCGCCGGCGGCGCCGGTCGACATCGCCGCTCGGTATCCCGCGCCGGAACGCTCCTATATAACGGCCTTCGGAGATTGCCGTCCGCCGCGGCGGCTGGCGATCACCGCTGGGCGTTCGGGAGACGGCGATGCGCTGGGAAGGTCGGGAAGAGAGTTCCAACATCGAGGATCGCCGCGGCGGCGGCGGGGGCTTCGACACCGGCGGCGGCATGGGCGGCGGCGGGCTCGGCGGCGGCGGTTTCGGGCTGCCGATCAATCTCGGCGGCGGCGGCATCGGCACCATCCTGGTGATCCTGGTCATCTCCTGGGTGCTCGGCATCAACCCGCTGACGCTGCTGTCCGGCCAGTCGATCGGCCCGGGCGGCTCCCAGTTCGAGCGCCAGACCCGCACGGCGCCGCCGCCGAGCGGCGCCAGGCGCGACGAGCAGACCCGATTCGTCTCGGTGGTGCTGCGCGATACCGAACTGCGCTGGAAGCAGCTGCTGCCGCAGCAGGCCGGCGATCTCGTCCGCACCGCCTCCGGCAAGGCCTACGAGGAACCGCGCCTGGTGCTGTTCAACGGCTCGACCCGCTCGCCCTGCGGCGAGGCGAGCGCGGCGACCGGGCCGTTCTATTGCCCGGGCGACCGCAAGGTCTATATCGACCTCGCCTTCTACGATCAGCTGAAGACGCGCTTCAAGGCGCCGGGCGATTTCGCGCAGGCCTATGTCATCGCCCACGAGATCGGCCACCACATCCAGAACCTGATCGGCGTGTTGCCGGAGTTCAACCGGCGCCGCCAGCAGGTCAGCGAGCGCGAGGCGAACCGCCTGTCGGTCCGCGTCGAGCTGCAGGCCGACTGCCTGGCCGGCGTCTGGGCGCACCACGCCCAGAAGGAGCGCGACTTCATCGAGGCCGGGGATATCGAGGAGGCGCTCAATGCCGCCTCGCGCATCGGCGACGATTCGATCCAGCGGACCATCCAGGGCTACGCCGTGCCCGACAGCTTCACCCACGGCTCGTCTGAGCAGCGCGTGCGCTGGTTCAAGACCGGCTTCGAAAGCGGCCGCATGGCCAGTTGCGATACCTTCCGCGGCAATATTTGAAATCCTTCGAATCCGGCCGGTTTGTCACCGAACGGATTCGAATTCATTGCAGACGGACGGGCGGCCCGGCGGCTGACGTCGCCGCGGCGGATGGCGCGGTCACTGCACCGAAGCCGAGCGGCCGATCCGGCCGGCGACCGGCTCGCGGTCGGCCTTGACGCCGGCCTTCGACAGGATCGCGCTCTCGCCGGTCGGCGCGGCGTTGACGAGCACGACCGCCATGGCACCGGTCATGAAGCCGAGCACGACGATGCCCAGGATCAGCCCGTAGGCGACCGCCCCCGGACCCGACTTGACCACGATACCTTCCGCCATGACTCGCCCCCGCAACTGAACGCTACGGGACCCAGGATGGGCGGGCTAACCTTAATGAAGCCTTGCGCGGAGTGGCCGGCGGCGGGCCTACCGGAGCGCCGCCAGAGCGCTCATGACGCGCCCCCAGACCCCCGCATCCGCTCCGCTGCGCGGCGCCTCGGCGGCGGGCGGTGGCGCGGCCTGGATCGCGGATCGGCTGGAAATCGAGCCGGTTACGGTCGGATCCGCGGCCGGAACGGCCCGTGCCAGCAGATTGGCGGCGACCACCGCCAGCACAATCAGGGCCGCCGCGCCGCGCGCATAATCCCGCGTGGACGGACCCGAGAAGAGTTCGACGAGGGTACGCATGCGGCCTCCGGAGGCGGTATCGCCCCCGAGAATCCGCCGCCATGGTTAACGCTCCGTGAAGCCGGCGCGCTCCGTCCAAGGCCTAGACGGCGACCCGCTCCGGCAGCGGCGCTTCGCCCTTGCGGGCCCGGATCAGGTTCACGAAACGCGTGAACAGATAGTGGCTGTCGCGCGGGCCGGGCGAGGCTTCCGGGTGATACTGCACCGAGAAGACCGGCTTGCCCTTGATCCGGATGCCGCAGTTCGAGCCGTCGAACAGCGAGACATGGGTCTCCTCGACATCGTTCGGCAGGGTCGCGCGATCGACGGCAAAGCCATGATTCATCGAGGTGATTTCGACCTTGCCGGTGGTGAAGTCCTTCACCGGATGGTTTGCGCCGTGATGGCCCTGGTGCATCTTCATCGTGTCGGCACCGATGGCGAGGCCGAGCATCTGGTGGCCGAGGCAGATGCCGAAGGTCGGGATGCCGGCCGCAATCACCGCCTGGATGGTCGGCACCGCATAGGCGCCCGTCGCCGCCGGATCGCCGGGACCGTTGGAGAGGAAGACGCCGTCCGGCCGGTGGCCGAGCACGTCTTCGGCGGTCGCGGTCGCCGGCAGCACGGTGACGCGGCAGCCGGCATCGGCGAGCAGACGCAGGATGTTTCGCTTCACGCCGTAGTCGATCGCCACCACGTGATAGGCCGGCGCCTCCTGGCGGCCATAGCCGCGGCCGAGCTCCCAGGTAGTCTCGTCCCAGGTGAAGGTCTGCCCGGTGGTCACGTCCGGCACCAGATCCATGCCGACGAGACCCGGCCAGCCCGCCGCTTCGGCCTTCAGCGCGTCGAGGTCGAACCCGCCATCGGGCGCATGGGCGATGACCGCATTGGGCATGCCGGCTTCGCGGATCAGCGCGGTCAGCGCGCGCGTGTCGATGCCGGCAATGCCGACGATGCCGCGCGCCTTCAGCCACAGGTCGAGATGGCGGGTCGAGCGCCAGTTGGCCGGATCGGTCACTTCGGCCTTCAGCACGACGCCGCGCGCGCCCGCTGCGGAGGCCAGGTTGACGGTCTCGATGTCCTCGTCGTTGACGCCGACATTGCCGATGTGCGGGAACGTGAAGGTGATGATCTGGCCGGCATAGGAGGGATCGGTCAGGATCTCCTGATAGCCGGTCATGGCGGTGTTGAAGCACACCTCGCCGACCCGGCTGCCGACCGCCCCGAGACCGATGCCCTCGATCACCGTTCCGTCGGCCAGCACCAGCAGCGCGGTCGGTCGCGGCTCGGCCCAGACATTCGGGTCCGTTCCGGGGATGGCTCCGGGCGCGATCGACATGGCTTCTTTTCCCGACGAAGTTGGACTAGAGAACGACCCCCGACTGATATCGGGCGCGCCCTTGCGGCCCTGGGACCGGCCCGGGCGCCCCTTCACCTAGGCGCGGGGCGCCCCCGAGTCAATCTTTCAGACACTCCGAGCGAGGACAGACAGGCCATGCGCGAGAAGCTCCAGGACGACGTCAAGGCGGCCATGAAGGCGGGCGACAAGGCTCGCCTGACCACGCTGCGCATGATCGGCGCGGCCATCAAGGACAAGGACATCGCGGCGCGCGGCGGTGCCGCCGACGGCCACATCTCGGATGCCGACATCCAGGATCTGCTGGTCAAGCTGATCAAGTCGCGTGAGGATTCCGCCAAGCTCTACGACGACGGCGGCCGTCCGGAACTGGCCGACAAGGAGCGCGCCGAAATCGCCGTGATCCGCGCCTACCTGCCGAAGCCGATGGATCCGGCCGAGGTCGAAGCCGCCGTCAAGGCCGTCGTCGCCGAACTCGGCGCCAGCGGCATGAAGGACATGGGCCGCGTCATGGCCGCCCTCAAGGAGCGCTATTCCGGCCGCATGGACATGGGCAAGGCCGGCGGAACCGTAAAGGCCGCCCTGGCCGGGTGACGCGGAGCCGCGGGATCGGAGGGGGCGATTTGCCCGATCCCTCAACGCGTTAACCCCTTCGCCCCCTAAAGGGGGGAGAAGGTGCCCGAAGGGCGGATGAGGGGGGCGATCGCGCGGCGCCGGTAGACCTCCCGGACCGGGCTCGGATCGGCTAGACCGCTGATTTCGAGGGTGTTTCCATATCCACCCCCTCATCCCGCCTTCGGCGACCTTCTCCCCCCTTCAGGGGGCGAAGGGGAAGGAGCCGGAGGATCGGACGGGGTCGATTTTCGTGATTCTTCAACGCGTTAACCCCTTCGCCTGCCTTAAGGGGAAGGAGCCGCGGGATTGGACGGGTCGATTTCTCGGATCCCTCAACGCGTTATCCATTTATCCTTATGGAGGGAGAGGGAGCCGCGAGATGAAGGGCGGATGAGCGACTGTGTCTGGGGTCAAGTAGGCATAGCGAGGCCTGTGCGCGCCTGGCGTGCTTTTGCGTTGAGTCTGATGAGGAGTTTGTGGGCGAGGGCGACGCGGATGACCTTCGGGGGCTTGCCGGCTTCCTTCAACCTTTTGGCGAAGTCTCGGAAGTCGTCGTTGAAGCGTCGGACGATCTCGGCGACGACGAAGAGGATGTCACGGACGTCCCTGCGGCCGCCGCGGACGAGGCGCCGGCCGGTGCGTCGTCCGCTGTCGTCGGCGAGGGGTGCGAGGCCGACCAGCTTGGATATGGCCTTGTTGTCGAGGGTGCCGATCTCCGGCAGGAGGGCGGCGAGGACGGCGACGGTGCGATCGGCGACGCCCTTGATGGTCCGGAAGGCCTGGCCGAGCGTGCTCCACAGGGGGTCGTCGTCGATGGCGGAGGCGACTTCGCCTTCGATCCTGCGGATCTCGGCTTCGAGATGGGCACGCGTGCGGCCGAGCGAGGCGGCGACGGTTTCGTCCTCGACCAGCCGGGCGCGGTTCTTCTCGGCGCCGTTCATGACGACCAGCTGGCGCAGCCTGTCGACGAGGGCGCGCAGACGCTCCTGGCTTCCGCTGCGGGGAGCCTGGGGCTCCACCCCGGTGATCTCGGCGAAGCGGGCGATGATGCCGGCGTCCAGCCGGTCGGTCTTCTCCAGGTATCCCAGGCCCTTGGCAAGATCCCGGACGGCGCGCGGGTTGACCAGGGCGCAGGCGAGCCCCTGCTGCCAGAGAAGGCAGAAGGGCAGCTTCTCGTATCCGCCGGTGGCCTCGAACACGACCAGGTCGACGCCGTGCCGGCGACAGAAGTCGCCGAGTTCGCCGATGCCGGTCGCGGTCCGGTCGAAGCGAGCGAATGCGCCGGTCATTCCGACACGCGCATCCAGATGGGAAGCGGAGACATCGACTCCACAGATGATCTTCATCACGGTAACCTGCCTTGTGCGTGCGACTGTCGATCCTGCGACTGTACGGTCGTGCGTGACGATGGCGCCGGTCCCTGTGCTCATCCACGGTTGCAGCCTGAGGGGTATCGGGAGCCGGACGCCGCGCGCGAGGATCGGTTGCAACCGATCCTCGCGCAATCTCCTCAAGCGCCACCCCGGGGAACAGGCGACAGATACAAGGGGGGCGATCGCGCGGTGCCGGTCGATCTCCCGGACCGGGATCGGATCGCAGAGACCGCTGATTTCGAGGGTGTTTCCATATCCACCCCCTCATCCCGCCTTCGGCGACCTTCTCCCCCCTTCAGGGGGCGAAGGGGAAGGAGCCGCGGGCTCGGTTGGGTCGATTTCCCCGATCCCTCAACGCGTTATCCCCTTCGCCCCCCGAAGGGGGGAGAAGGTGCCCGAAGGGCGGATGAGGGGGGCGATCGCGCGGCGGCGGTCGATCGGGCGGACCGGGCTCGGATCGGCTAGACCGCTGATTTCGATGTCGTTTCCATATCCACCCCCTTGTATCTGTCGCCTGTTCCCCGGGGTGGCGCTTGAGGGGATTGCGCGAGGATCGGTTGCAACCGATCCTCGCGCGCGGCGTCCGGCTCCCGATACCCCTCAGGCTCACCCGCCCTGCGGGCACCTTCTCCCCCTTGGCCTAGCGTTTGCACACATCGATGGATTCGCAAGATCTGATTCGACATAGCGGTCGCTATTGTCAGTAGCGTTTTGGGTCACGATGTGAATCAATGCCCCTGGAAGCGGTTGATGGGGCGGTCGGGATGATGTTGGGACAGTTCGGGGATGCGCGGCTCGATAAAAGGGGGCGCTCGTCTTCGAGCGCATGGCCGCGCATCTATCGGCGGTGCCTCGACGGTTCACTGAGAGCAGGTCTGAGGCGGTCGGGGCTGGACGCTTCTTCAGAAACGCCAAGGTGACCGTGGCCGCTATCTTGGCGGCCGCCGCCGCGAAGGCCGACCGGGCCGCGGCCGGCCGCGACGTGCTTGTCATCCAGGACACTACCGAGATCAACTATCAGGCCAAGGCCGGCCGCAAGACCGGCCTCGGCAAGGTCGGCAACGGCGCGGACGTTGGCCTGTTCGCCCATCCGGCCATCGTGGTCGACGCCGAGGACGGGGCTCTGCTCGGTCTCGCGGCCGCCGCCATCTGGTCGCGCGAGCGCGTCAAGGGGCCGGATTACCGGCTCCTGCCGATCGAGGAGAAGGAAAGCCACCGCTGGCTCGACACGGCCCGCAGCGCCGTCGAGGCGCTGCCGTCGGCGGCGGGTGTCACCATCGTGGCCGACCGGGAGGGCGACATCTACGAGGTGCTCGCGCGCCTACCCGGTCCGACCACCCACGTGCTCGTCCGTCTCTGCCGCAACCGGCGCCTGGCCGGCGGCGGCACCGTCCGCGACGCGCTCGCCGCCGGGTCGACCGCCGGCCGGGTCCGCTTCGACATCCCGGCCCGGCCCGGGCGGCAGGCCCGCGAGGTGGTGGCCGACATCCGCTTCGCCCGCCTTCACGTCGTCCGGCCGAAGACGCGCTCAGGGGGCGCCGACCCGGCCAGCGTCCCGGTCCATGTCGTCGAAATCGTCGAGGTCGATCCACCCGCCGGCGCCGAGCCGATCCACTGGGAACTCGTCACCTCCCATCCGGTCGAAACCGTTGCCGACGCGTTGCGCATCGTCGCGCTCTACCGTCGCCGATGGGGCATCGAGCAGGTGTTCCGCACGATGAAGTCGCAGATCCTCGCCATCGAGGACGCCCTCCTGGAGACGCGCGAGGCGCTGGAACGGCTGACCGCCGCCACGCTTGTGGTGGCCTCCCAGGTCATGCAACTCGTCCAGGGACGCGACCAGGCGGGAGCGGCCCGAAAGGCAGAGGTCGTCTTCGACCCGCCCCAGCAGGCGCCCCTCGCCGCGCTCGCCCAAAGGCTCGACCACGGCCGCACGCGCAAACAGCAGAACCCGCACCCGCCCCAAAGCCTCGCCTGGGCGGCATGGATCATCGCCCGTCTCGGCGGATGGACCGGATACGCCTCCGAACGCCCGCCCGGCCCCGTCACAATGGCCCGAGGCCTCGAACGCTTCCAAGCCATCGCAGAAGGCTTCAACCTCGCTGCTCAACTCAATACTTCAATCAAAAACAATGTGTGCAAACGCTAGCCCCCTTGGCAGGGGGCGAAGCGGAAGGAGCCGGGGGATCAGGGGTTGAAGTCCAGACTCCTGCATCGCGTATGCGCCGATTTC
>NZ_LJYW01000001.1:1206196-1271875 GCF_001305515.1 Prosthecodimorpha hirschii | reverse complement strand
CCCTGCTGCCAGAGAAGGCAGAAGGGCAGCTTCTCGTATCCGCCGGTGGCCTCGAACACGACCAGGTCGACGCCGTGCCGGCGACAGAAGTCGCCGAGTTCGCCGATGCCGGTCGCGGTCCGGTCGAAGCGAGCGAATGCGCCGGTCATTCCGACACGCGCATCCAGATGGGAAGCGGAGACATCGACTCCACAGATGATCTTCATCACGGTAACCTGCCTTGTGCGTGCGACTGTCGATCCTGCGACTGTACGGTCGTGCGTGACGATGGCGCCGGTCCCTGTGCTCATCCACGGTTGCAGCCTGAGGGGTATCGGGAGCCGGACGCCGCGCGCGAGGATCGGTTGCAACCGATCCTCGCGCAATCCCCTCAAGCGCCACCCCGGGGAACAGGCGACAGATACAAGGGGGTCGATCGCGCGGCGCCGGTCGATCTCCCGGACCGGGATCGGATCGCAGAGACCGCTGATTTCGAGGGTGTTTCCATATCCACCCCCTCATCCCGCCTTCGGCGACCTTCTCCCCCCTTCAGGGGGCGAAGGCGAAGGAGCCGCGAGATCGGACGGGCCGATATCCCATATCCCTCAACGTGTTATCCCCTTCGCCCTCTGAAGGCGAAGGAGCCGCGAGATCGCACGGGTCGATTTTCCAATATTCATCAAAGCGTTACAACTTCTTCCCTCCATGGGGGAGACCGGGAAGGAATCTGAGGATCGGTCGTGGCGGGGGGCGGGGCCTTCTCGACGTCGCGGGGACGCGGTAGCCTGGTGGTGGATCGGGTGGCGGTCGCGGTCCGGCGACGGCAAGGGGACGCGGTCGGGCCGGATCGGGATGCCGGCGGGGTCCAGGGTCCGACGCCCGGCCCGGGGGGGCGGCCGAAAGGAGCGTGCGGATGTTCGTCAAGTTCTTCGCGGAGTTGAAGGGAGCCGGGATCCCGGTTTCGCTGCGCGAGTATCTGCTGCTGATGGAGGGCATGGAGCGCGATCTGGCGGAGAGCCGGGTCGAGGACTTCTATTATCTTGCCCGCGCCACCCTGGTGAAGGACGAGAAGAACCTCGACAAGTTCGACCGGGTCTTCGGCCATGTCTTCAAGGGGCTGGACCTGATGGCCGAGACGCTGTCGGCCGACATCCCCGAGGAATGGCTGCGCAGGCTGGCCGAGAAGTCGCTGACCGAGGAGGAGAAGCGGCAGATCGAGGCGCTGGGCGGCTGGGACAAGCTGATGGAGACGCTGAAGAAGCGCCTTGAGGAGCAGAAGGGGCGGCACCAGGGCGGGTCGAAATGGATCGGCACGGCCGGAACCTCGCCCTTCGGCGCCTATGGCTACAATCCCGAAGGCATCCGCATCGGCCAGGACCGCAGCCGCAACCGTCGCGCCGTCAAGGTCTGGGACAAGCGCGAGTTCAAGGATCTCGACGATTCGGTCGAACTCGGCACGCGCAACATCAAGGTGGCGCTGAAGCGGCTGCGGAAATTCGCCCGCACCGGCGCGGCCGACGAGCTCGACCTCGACGGCACCATCCAGTCGACCGCCCATCACGGCTATCTCGACATCCAGATGCGCCCCGAGCGGCGCAATGCCGTCAAGCTGCTGGTCTTCTTCGATATCGGCGGCTCGATGGACGATCACGTGCGCATCTGCGAGGAGCTGTTCTCGGCGGTGCGCTCCGAATTCAAGACGCTTGAATACTTCTACTTCCACAACTGCCTGTACGAATATGTCTGGAAGAGCAACAAGCGGCGGCAGACCGAGCGGATTGCGACCTTCGACGTGCTGCACAAATACCCGCACGACTACAAGATCGTCTTCGTCGGCGACGCTTCGATGAGCCCCTACGAGATCACCTATCCGGGCGGCTCGGTCGAGCATTGGAACGAGGAAGCGGGCGCAGCCTGGCTGTCGCGCGTGGCGCAGGTCTATCCGAAGACCATCTGGATCAATCCGGTGCCGGAAAAGCACTGGCAGTATACGCATTCGATCCAGATGATCCGGCAGCTGATGGGCGACCGGATGTTCCCGCTGACGCTCGAAGGGCTCGACCGGGCCGTCAAGGAATTGGCCCGCTGAAGCATGGCCCGATCGGGGCGCCGCGCTCCGATCGGGAAAAGCCTGCGCAAACAAAAATAGGGCGGGCATCATCCGGTCTCTTCGGAGCGGATGATGCCCTGGGCCTATCTCGAACGACCATTCGTCCCCGTCGGGGCGTCGTTGGGCCGGCCGCGCGCCGCGGCCCGGTCATACCGACGGTCATGGAATGATCGTCGGTCTTCGATCCGCGGATTTCTCATGCCTCTGACGCCGATGAGACATTCGCGTTCCTTCAACGGCCCGGCGCGTCAGCATCCGGGCCGTTGGTATCAGTCGCGCACCACCATCACCGAGCAGGGCGCGTGGCGCACGATCTTGGCGGCATTGGAGCCGATCAGATAGGTGGCCATCGAGGGGCGGTGCGAGGAGACCACGATCAGGTCGGCCTTCCACTCGGCGGCCTCGTCGACGACCTCGTGATAGACGCTGCCGATCCGGGTGGTCACCGAGGCGTGGCTGGCCGGCTGGCCGCTCGCCTGGATCAGGGCGCCCAGCTTGTCGCGGGTCTGGCTCTCAAGCTGATCCTCGAAATCCGGCGGCAGGAACTCGGTGACGTAACCGCCGACGACCGGAGTCACGGCGAGTAGCCGCACCTCGCCGCCGGACTGGCGGGCCAGGCCGACCGCGGTCTCGATGGCATGGACGGCGAAGTCCGTCTCGCCCGGATCGACCGGCACCAGAATCTTCCTGAACATGACCCACTCCCATGGTTTCGTTGCGCGCCATGGTAGACGAAAGGCGCGGGACGGCCTTGAGCAAGGTCAATCACGCCGATAGCGGTCCGTTGCCGGTCGCGCGCCGTTCCCGAGCGGGGCGGGCGGTGCCGGCGGACCGGCCGCGCCGTCGCGAGGGGAGGGGAGCCGGAGCGCGGACCGGGCCTGGCCGGCGCCGATCAGGGGCGCGCCGGGCGGCCGCCGCGGGCGGCGCGGGCGGCCTCGTCGTCGAGGCGCATGAAGCTGGCATGGACCACGGACAGCATCGCGGTCTGCCAGAGAATGAACAGGATCGCCAGGTTCTCGCCGTCCTTGCTGTCGCGGGCGCCGTAGAGCGCGGCGAAGACCGACAACGAGCCGGCGATCAGCGCCAGCAGCACGGTCGAGCCCGGCACGCGGCGTCCGGCGGCCAGGCCGGCTGCCACCATGGTGGCGATGCCGCCGATCAGGTTGCCGACATTCATCGCCAGCGTCATGGTCAGCAGGTCCCGGTTGCCCTTTTCCAGCGCCGCCGGCACCAGTTTCTCGACCGTCGGCACGACCAGCACCGAGGCATGATAGGCCGCCCCCCAGGCGGCGAGCACGATCAGCACCGTGCCGGCGAGCGCCGGCAACCGCCCGGCCGCGCCGGTGACCACCATCGACAGCGCCACCGCCACCCCGAAAATGACGCCCGGCACCAGCGACATGCCCTTTTCGGCGCCGGGGACGATGGAGGCCAGCGTGAAAACGTCCGGATAGTATTTGATCGTCAGGAACGAGAGGGCGCCCGACGTCACGCCGAGGACGGCGGCCGTCGGCATGCGGGAGATTTTCATGGCGGAACTCCGGTCGGCACCCGGACCGGAGCTTGGCCGGAGCCGGGGCGATACGCAAGGGAAAGCGGACCGCCGGTAGAGGCGATCCGCCCGGACGCTACCCCGCCGCCGTGTCGCCGCCGCCGGGGCGGCGGGTCAGGTCGCGCAGGATCTCGGCGAGCCGCGGCTTGGGCAGTCCCTCATGCGGCATCGGGCGGACCAGATCGAGGGCGGCGAGGCCGATCCGGGCGGTCAGGACGCCGTTGACGATGCCCTCGCCGAGCCGGGCGGAGAGCTTGGCGGCGAGCCCCTGGCCGACCACCTGCTGCACCAGCGTGTCGCCGATCGCCATCGAGCCGGTGACGCCGAGATGGGACAGGACGCGGCCGACGAAGCCGAGGGTGCCGGGCCGTCCGCCATAGAGATCGGACAGGCGGCGGATCAGGCGGACATTCTCGTAGAGGACGAAGGCCACGTCGACCAGCGCCTTGGGGCTGATCGCGGTGACCACCGAGACGCGCTGCGCGGCCTCCGAGACGAGGCGCTGGGCGGCGGCATCGAGGGGGGCGAGGATCTCGCGTTCGGTCAGGAGCAGGAGATCGCGGCCTTCGACCACCTCGCGCATGTGGGCGGCGAGCGCGGCGCGCCCGCGTGCGGTCTCGGGACGGCCGGCATAGAGCCCGGCGATCTCGGCCGCGAGGCGGCGGGCGGCGGCCTCGTCGTCGGCGCGGCTGGCCGTCTCGACGGCCTGGCGCAGGCGGTCGATCCGGGCGAGCCGCATCAGGCCGGAGATCTCGCGCGCGAGGATGGCGGCGAGCGCGAAGACGGCCAGCCCGGCGAGGCCGAGCGCGAGCCAGCCGAGCCAGTCGGCGCGGGCGAAGAGATCGCGCACCAACTGGTCGACCCAGAGCCCGATCGCCAGGGTGATCAGGCCGCCAAGCGCGCCGACGAGGAGCCGTGCGAAGCGCGGGCCGCGCCCGCTTGCCGGCACGCGGGCCTCGCGCGCCAGCGCCTGGTCGACCTCCGCCTCCGGCGGTTCGTCGATCTCGATCACGGCCCGGCGCCGGTCGGCGGCGGCGGATCCGGCCTGTCCCGGTCCGGCCGGCGGATCGACCTCGATCCCGCCGGGGCCGACGCGGAAGGCCTGGGGGCGGCGCGGCCGGTCGCTCATGTCAGGCGGTCTCCGATCAGGAATTCGAGCACGCGATCGAGCCGGATATGCGGCAGCGACAGGGTCATGCCTTCGGCGGTGCGCTCCAGGCGGGGCGGCCGGAAGCGGACGAAGGAGACGTCGGGCGCGAGCGAGGCGGTGGCGGCGGGGTCGCCGCCCGCGGCGGCGCCGGCCGCGACCTGGCGGAACAGGACGTCCGGATCGGCCGGCAGGTCGCCGGGGAAGATCGCGGCCTCGGCGGTGCCGTCGAAGACGGTGTCGCCGATCGTCTCGCCGGCGGCCGGCACGCCGAGGATCGCCGGCAGGCGCTCGCCGTCGCGCGTCACGGTCGCCTCCCGGGTCGCGCGCACGGCGGCGAGCGCGACCACGTCGACGGCGGCGCCCGCGAAGGCGGCACGCTCCATGGCGCTGCCGACCAGGCGGCGCAGGATCGCCTCCAGCCGGTCGTGGCTGGACCGGTGCAGGTGGTCGGCCTTGGTGGCGGCAAACAGGATGCGGTCGATCCGCCGGGTCAGGATCGAGGACAGCCAGGAGGCGCGGCCGGGCCGGAAGGCCTCCAGGATGTCGCCGAGCGCGTGGCGCAGGTCCTCCACCGCCGCCGGCCCGGCATTGAGCGCCTGCAGGGCATCGACCAGCACGACCTGCCGGTCGAGCCGGGCGAAATGATCGCGGAAGAAGGGGCGGACGACGATGTCGCGATAGGCGTCGTAGCGGCGCTCCATCATGGCGGCGAGCGATTTCGGCAGGGCGGCGCGGTCGGGCGCGACATCGAGCGGCGCGAAGGTGAGGGCGGGCGAGCCGTCGAGATCGCCGGGCATCAGGAAGCGGCCGGGCGGCAGGGTGGAGAGGGCATGGGCGTCGGCGCGGGCGGCGCGCAGATAGTTGGTGAACAGCGCGGCCAGCCGGCGGGCGACGGTCTCGTCCTCGGCGCCGTCCGGATCGAGGCCGTCGAGGGCGGCCAGGAAGGGGCCGGCGATCCCGGCACGCGCCGGCAGGCGGGCGAGCGCGACCGCCTCCGCGCTCCAGCGGGCATAGTCGCGGGCGAGGAGCGGCAGGTCGAGCAGCCATTCGCCCGGATAGTCGACGATATCGAGATGCAGCTGGCCGCGGCCGAGGCGGCGGTTCCAGTGGCTCGCCGATTCGTAGTCGATGGTCACGCGCAGTTCGGAAATGCGCCGGGTGGAGTCCGGCCAGACGCGTTCGGCGACCATGCGTTCGACATGGGCCTCGAAATCGAAGCGCGGCACGGCGTCGTCGGGCTGGGGTTCCAGATGGGCGCCGGCCAGCCGGCCGGATTTCGCGGCCGAGAACAGCGGCAGGCGGCCGCCATGGACCAGGTTGTGGACCAGCGCGGTGATGAACACCGTCTTGCCGGCGCGCGACAGCCCCGTCACGCCGAGGCGCACCGAGGGGGCGATCATCCCGCTGGCGAAATCGGTCAGATTGGCGAGCGCGATGCGCGCCTCGTCGGTGATGCTGGTCAGCCGCATGCGTCCTCCGCCCCCCATGTAGGCTGCCGCCCGGCCGGCGCAATGAGGGCGGGTCCGAATCGGTCGCCGCGGCACGCCAGCGGGCGGCCCAGGAGACGGGCCGGCGCGGGCGGGCGGCGTGCCATTGGGCAGTGCGGCGCCCGCCGCCTATTCGTCGTCGTCCTCGGCGTTCGTGTCGACCATGGCCAGTTCGCGCGGCCGGAAGAAGGCGACGATCCGGCCGGTCTTCGGCTCCACGTCGACCCAGCGCCGGGCCTCGAAATCGATCACCGCCAGGGCTGCGGTCGGGAATTTCTCGCGGATGTCGTCGGTCAGCGACGGATTGCCCTGGCCGATCAGGGTCAGGGCGAGGTCCTGCAGGGCAGGATTGTGGCCGATCAGCAGGAGATTGCGCGATGCGCCGCCCTGGGCGCGCAGCACATCCAGATAGCGGTCTTCGGAGGTCTCGTAGAGGTCGCGCGTCAGGCGCAGTTCCATGTCCTCGCCGAGATAGGGCAGCAGGCCGGCCAGCGTCTCGCGCGTGCGGCGGGCGGACGAACAGACGATGCGCTGCGGCTGCAATTGATGCGTCGCCATGTGGCGGCCCATCAGCGGCGCCGCCCGGCGGCCGCGGGTGTTGAGCGGCCGCTCGAAATCCTCCGCACGGTCGTCGTCCCAGGAGGACTTGGCGTGGCGGAGCAGCATGAGACGCGGCATCGGGTCCTATCCCTCGGCTCTCGACGGCCCGTCGGCCTTGCGGGCCTCACGCCGCGGCGGATATCACGCCGGCCCCCGCCGAGGCCATCGGGAATTCGCCGCAGCCGGTATCGTGATGCCGGGTTTTCCACCATTTGGAACGGCGCGGGTCCGGTCTGCAACGCCGGCCGCATTTCGCTGCGGAAGCGGCCGTCCGGTCTTTTCCGCACGAGCGCGGCCCGGCACAATCGGCGGCGCAAGGATGAAAAAGCCGGCGGTTCGGATTCGGCAGGGGCGCGGTCCGGCGTCCGGCGGGCCGGCGTCCGGTGGGCCGGCTCTACGGGGGGAATGGCATGATCGCAGTTCGCATCGCATGGCTGGCCGGGGTCGCGGTGGCGGCCGGCCTGTCGACCCTGGCCGGCGCCCGCGCCATGGAGACGGCGGCGGGCGACTGGGCGCAGGCCGACGACAAGACCGGCAAGATCCGCAGTCACGTCCGCATCGTCGAGCATGGCGGCGTCTTCTCCGGCCATGTCCAGCGGGTCTATCCCGACCCCGGCGAATCCAGCCACCCGATTTGCGACAAGTGCCCGGGCCGGCTCAAGAACCAGCCGATCGTCGGGATGACCTTCATGCGCGGCTTCCGGCGCGACGGCAACACCTATACGGGCGGCACGGTGCTCGATCCGGAGGACGGCAACACCTATCAGGGCACCATGACGCTGTCGCCGGACGGCCATTCCCTGACCCTGCGCGGCTATGTCGGCACGCCGCTGTTCGGCCGCAGCCAGGTCTGGCGGCGCATCCGCTGACGCGGGGACGCCGCCGTCAGGGGCCCTCGTCGGCGTCGTCGTCCTCGCCGCCGGGGCGATACTCGAGCAGATCGCCGGGCTGGCAGTCGAGCGCGGCGCAGATGCGCGCGAGCGTGCCGAAGCGGACGCCCTTCACCTTGCCGGATTTCAGAAGCGACAGATTGGCCTCGCTGATCCCGATCTCGGTCGCCAGTTCCCTGGATCTGACCTTCCTGCGGGCGAGCATCACGTCGAGATTCACGATGATCGGCATGGCGGACCTCAGACGAATTCGGCGTTTTCGGCGGCAAGCTCGGCGGCGGCGCGGAACACCTGGGCGAGCGCCAGGAAGCCGACCAGGAACATGACGTTGAGCAGGTCCTGAGGTGAGAACAGGATGCCGACGGCGCGTTGCCCGGGCGGATTCCCGAGCGTGACCAGGATGGTCAGGATCGGACGGATCACGATCCCGGCCACGACCGCGGCGAGGCCGAAGATGGCCGTCCGACGCAGACGCGCGGCCGCTTCCAGACTGAACACCTCCCCGACCAGGAAGCCGCCGAACAGCCGGTAGAGCTCCAGGCAGGCGCGGGCGACGAGCAGCCAGACCGCCAGATGGAAGGCGAACGCCGTGCCGCGCTGCCAAAGAGCGATATCGGCGATCGGGACCTTCAGCGCCGCCGCGTAGGTGCGCAGCACGCCGTCCCGGTCGCTCCAGTGCCAGGCGATCAGAGCCAGTTCCCAGACCGGATAGGCGAGGGCGGCGATGCGCAACGAACGGCAGATGCCGCCGATCCGGGCGCGCAGCGCCCGCTCGGCTGCGGTTGCCGGGATGGGAACGCGAAGTGTGGCCGTCATGTTTCGCTCCATGGATTGACGCGATAAGAAATTTACGTAAAACATAAAAAAGTCAATCCTGGAGTTAAAAACATGACTGCTTATCGGATGGGCGCGGCGCTCTTCGCCGTTTCCCTCGTCGCGACTGCCTGCGCCCAGATGGCCCCCTCGGGGCTGATGGCCATGAGGGATTTCGATCCCCTGACCGCCGATCCGGTCCGCCTGCGCGCCGCCGTCGCCGCGCCGGCCGCCATCGCCCCCAAGCCCGAGGGCGTCCGCCTGGACGTGGTCCATGCCCGCATCGGCGGCGCGGACAAGATTTCCCTTTCACTCGCGCTCGAGGCGATCCCGGCAACCGCCGACGGCCTCGGCCGCACCCCGCGCGCCCGCGCCGGTTCGGCGCTGCACCTGTTCCGCCTGCCGCCCAAGGAGATCGAACGCCTGCGCGCCTTCCGCGAGACGGTGGCGACCCGCAACGGGCGTGAACCCGGCGCCTGGGCCGGCAACCTGACCATCACGGCCGCCGGCTGCCTCCTCTCCGACCGCCTGCCGGACGGCCCGCTCCTGCTCGACACCTGGATCAAGACCGAACAGACGCCGGACTACACGCCCCTGATCCAGGGCTACGACTTCCGCCCCGATCTCGCCGGCAAGCCCGCCGCCGAAGCCCTCGGCACCTGCGGATAGGGTCCGTTCTCGGATGCCGTGACGCTGGGTCTCGTCCGGCGCATTCCCGGCCGGAGCGCCAGCGGAGAGCCGGGACCTACTCTGCTTGCAACGCATTGATAGATAACACGCTTTCTGTGAACGTCGCGGCAAGTTGCGAAGTGAATAGGCCCCGGATCGGCGGCCCTTCGGGCCTTGTCCGGGGATGCGGCCGGGAGATCGAGATGGTTCTTCGTACGTTCCGGAAGCAGCGTTAATATAAGATATGCTTGTCGTTATTGTCTGATTGACTCGAGGCGGTGCAACAAGCCAGAGCGCTAAAGAAGATTGGCGGACAAATCATGCCAATCCGGATTTTCCTTTTCTATCATCTGGATTTTCCAGGCGCGGCGCCAGCGCTTGATTCTGTACTCGAATTCAAGGGCTTCCGAAATGGTGCCGAACTCGGAGACCCAAACCAATCGGGTCACGCCGTAGCGCTCGGTAAATCCCTTGTTGATGCGTTCCTGGTGTTCCCACATGCGGCCTGCGAGATCGGTTGTCGCTCCAACATAGAGCGTGCCCTGCTTCCGGCTGGCAAGGATGTAGACCCAGGCGGACATACGGAAATCCGAGATCGAAGTGAGGCACAGGAAATTGGCTGAGTTCAATTGAGATGGCGACAATTTTGATTGCGCTTGAAATCATTACAACCAAAATCAGCGTGTCCGTACGATCTTTCCGCGCATCCCCGGCCGGAGCGTCAGCGGAGAGCCGGGGCCCACTCTGCTTGCGGTTTTCCACAAGGTCCTGTTTGAGGATGGAATTCTGCGCCGTTTCGATGCGAGTAGGCCCCGGATCGGCGGCGCGTGCGGGCCTTGTCCGGGGATGCGTTGCGAGAATGAGGCAGGGAGGCCAGCGTCTAGCGCTCCTTCGCCTGGCGCCCACTCCCTACCCACCGGAACGGTGCCCCGTAAGGGCCGCATTCCCGGCCGGAGCGCGAGCGGAGAGCCGGGACCTACTCTGCTGGAGATGTGCCGCAAGGCTTTGATTCGAATTGCGATATTCAAGCCCGCTGGGATGCGAGTGGGCCCCGGATCGGCGGCCCTTCGGGCCTTGTCCGGGGATGCGACCGAGAGATCGGGGACGTCCGCGGGAGAGATCCGGGGGCGCGTGAGTGGAAGAGATCGGAGCGCGTCCGCAGATCCGGGAGTGGATGCGCCATCTCGCAGCGCATGTGTGGATGGCTGCCGTTTGGCAAGGTGTATTTTCGAGGTTTGCGCAGGTTGGTCGGGTGCAGGCATGTGTACGGCCTTGACGTTGTGGTCCTTGGGACCACGGCCCAGATGAAGTCCGCTGATCCGGTCCCGAACATTCCCATGCTCTCGAAGGAGCGATGCGTGCGGCGGGTTTTCCGGATTGCGGGTCGACCGCGTGCTTTCACCTCTTCGGTTCACCCTCGCCAATCGTTGCCGCCCCTTGCGGGTCGGGTCTGCGTGGCGGCCGGTTCGTGTCAGGCTGCCCCGGCCGCCGCCTCCAGGCGCCGGGGGTCGAAGGGCTCACCCCGCGCCATCACCACCCAGGCGATGCGCGCCAGCTTGTTGGCGAGCGCGATCGCGACCACCTTCGGCGGGCGGCGCGCCAGCAGCGCTCGGACCCAGCGCCCCAGGGCGCTGTCCGATGTCTTCAGGCTTCTGATGAGCGAGGTCGCGCCGAGCATCAGGAGCCGGCGCAGGAGCGCGTCGCCTGCCTTGGTGATCCTGCCGAGCCGGGTCCTGCCGCCGGTCGAATCCTGGCGCGGCGTCAGTCCCACCCAGGCGGCGAGGTCGCGGCCGTTGCGGAACAGGCCGGGATCGACGACCCTGACGGCCAGCGCGGTCGCAGTCATCAGCCCGATGCCGGGGATCTCCGCCAGCCGCCGGCTGACCTCGTTGCCGCGATGCCAGGCCTTCAGCTCCGCCTCCAGGCCGGCGATCTCCTCGTCCAGCCGGTGGATGCCGCCGAGCAGCGCCCGCAGGCTCGAGCGCGCGATCTCCGGCAGCGCATCGGCCGGCGTCTCCTCCACCAGCGCCGCCAGAACCGGCAGCTTCTCGATCCCCTTGGCCGCGATCAGCCCGAACTCGGCGAGATGACCGCGCAAGGCGTTGACCTGCATCGTCCGCATCTTCACCATCAGCTGGCGCGTGCCGTGCAGCATCCCGACCGCCTGGGCCTCGGCCGACTTGACCGGAACGAAGCGCATGCTCGCCCGCCCGCCCGCCTCGCAGATCGCCTCCGCGTCGATGGCGTCGTTCTTGTTGCGCTTGACGTAGGGCTCACATAGGCCGCCGGCACCAGTCGGACCTCGTGACCGAGCGCCGCGATCCGGCGTGCCCAGTGGTGAGCCGAACCGCAGGCCTCCATCACCACCAGGCATGGCGGCAGCTGCGCCAGGAACCCGATGAACTGCGCCCGCTTCACCTGCCGCCGCAGCAGCGCCCGATCCGCCGCGTCGACACCGTGCATCTGGAAAACCAGCTTGGCCAAGTCGACCCCAATTCTGATAATCTCGCTCATGGATGGCTCCTATCCATCGTGTCCGTTGCAAGACACACTCTGGCACTCAGATGCCGCAGGAGGGAGCCATCCACATCAACATTCCCGGCCGGAGCGATAGCGGAGAGCCGGGACCTACTCTGCCGGCGATGTGCGCAAGACTCTGATTTGATTTACGATCTCAACGCCCGCTGCGATGCGAGTGGCCCCCGGATCGGCGGCCCTTCGGGCCTTGTCCGGGGATGCGGCCGGGAGGCCGGGCTTTGTGTGCCGAACGGGGGGCGGCCGCGCGGTCGGTAGGGGCCTTCGCGCGGCGACCCGGAGGGCGGGGCCGGTCAGCGGCCGTCGCGGCGGGCGATGAAGGCGAGGCGTTCGAACAGGTGGACGTCCTGCTCGTTCTTGAGCAGGGCGCCGTGCAGGGGCGGGATGATCTTCTTCGGATCGCGCTCGCGCAGGGTGGTCTCGTCGATATCCTCGTTGAGCAGCAACTTGATCCAGTCGAGCAGTTCGGAGGTCGAAGGCTTCTTCTTCAGCCCGGGCACGTCGCGGATCTCGAAGAAGATGCGCAACGCCTCGTCGAGCAGGCGCTTCTTCAGGCCGGGGAAATGCACGTCGACGATCGCCTGCATGGTCTCGGCGTCGGGAAAGCGGATGTAGTGGAAGAAGCAGCGGCGCAGGAAGGCGTCCGGCAGCTCCTTTTCATTGTTGGAGGTGATGATCACCACCGGCCGCCGCCGCGCCCGGACCGTCTCGCCGGTCTCGTAGACGTAGAATTCCATCCGATCGAGTTCGAGCAGCAGGTCGTTCGGGAACTCGATGTCGGCCTTGTCGATCTCGTCGATCAGCAGGACCGGGCGGACATCGGCCTCGAACGAATCCCACAGCTTGCCGCGGCGGATGTAGTTGCGGATGTCGCGCACCCGCTCGTCGCCGAGCTGGCTGTCGCGCAGACGCGAGACGGCGTCATATTCGTAGAGACCCTGCTGGGCCTTGGTGGTCGACTTGACGTGCCATTCGATCAGCGGCAGGCCGAGGCTGCGGGCGACCTCCCGGGCGAGCACGGTCTTGCCGGTGCCCGGCTCGCCCTTGACCAGGAGCGGGCGCTCCAGGGTGATCGCCGCATTGACGGCGATCCGCAGATCCTCGGTCGCCACATAGTCGCTGGTGCCTTCGAAGCGCATGTCCGTCCTCTCGAAATTCGGCCAGGACGATAATGCATCGCCGCGCTGCGGCAAACCGGCCCTTTGGAATGGCGGCCCGGCGCGGGACCTGCCCGGCAGGTCCGGCCCGCCAGCGGCCCCCGCGCCCGGCAAAAGCTGCAGGCCCCGGCGGAAACTGCCGCCCGAAAGGATTGGTAAACGAAGGTAAAATCATTGCCTGGAATGAGGAATCCGCGTTTTTCGCGCTGGCACGCGGCGTGCTCCGAGACCTCGAGCCGGGTCGATGCCCGGATCCTCGCGTTGGAGGGGGCACCCCATGGGTATTTTCGGCGCCATGACGACCGCTGTTGCCGGTCTGCAGGCACAATCCTTTGCGCTGGAGAACATCTCCGGCAACATCTCGAACTCGCAGACCACAGCCTTCAAGCGGGTCGACACCTCCTTTGCCGACATCGTCATGAGCATGGGGCAGTCGTCCAGCCGGCAGAGCTCCGGCTCGGTGCTGGCCTCGGCGCGCGCGACCAACACGCTGCAGGGGCCGGTCTCCGCCTCCTCGATCGACACCCATATGGCGATCACCGGCGACGGCTATTTCCAGATCCAGCGCAAGGTCGGCGAAAGCGACGGGGAGGCGCAGTTCTCGGGCGCCAATCTCTATACCCGGCGCGGCGACTTCGTGATGGACAAGGAAGGCTACCTGGTCAACGGCGCCGGCGGCTACCTGATGGGCATCCCGATCGACCCGGGGACCGGCAACCCGGTCGGCGACGTGGCGCAGCTCATGAAGCTGTCCACCGGCCTGATCGAGGCCCGCGCCTCGACCAAGATCGACTATGCCGCCAACCTGCCGAAGCAACCGCGCACGGGGCTGCTGGACATCACCGACTACACCCAGAATCCGGCGCTGAATGCCGCCAGTCCGGCGACCGCGCCGAGCCTGACCGGAAGCCTCGCCTATACCGACATCGACCTTTCGGCCAGCGCCACCGACAGCTTCACCTTCGACGTCAACGGCACCACCGTGACGCTCGGTCCGAGCGACGGCACCGCCGGCGTGATCAGCATCGGCGAGGCCGTGACGGCGATTTCCGCGCAGCTCCCGGCCGGCATCTCGGTCGCCCAGGGCACCGGCGCCGATGCCGGCAAGCTGGTCTTCTCCTCGACCTCGACCGGATCGTCGGCCAGCATCACGGTCGACAACATCGTCGCGACCGGCACCAATACGGTCGCGGCCGATCTGGGCTTCGGCACCTCGGCGACGGCGAGCGGCACGGATGCGGTGCCGGCCGGCACGGGCGTCGTGATCGCGTCCGACTTCGCGACCTTCCAGTCGCAGTCGCGCGAGGGCGGCTCGACCACCGTCTACGACGCCGCCGGCACGCCGGCCGACGTGCAGTTCCGCTGGGCCAAGATGGACGACTCCCCGGCGACCTGGAACCTGTTCTACCAGTCGAATTCCGAGGCCACCGGCAGCCAGACGATGTGGACCAATGTCGGCACCGACTTCGTCTTCAATTCGACCGGCAAGCTGACCTCGCCGACCACCGGCGAAGTGACCATCCCCAACATGTCGATCAACGGCAACAGCATGGGGTCGATCACCTTCGATTTCGGGACCAACGGGCTGACCCAATACGCCTCGTCGCAGGGCGATGTCGACGTGACCCTGACCGACCAGGACGGCTATGCGTCGGGCTCGCTGATCTCGGTCGGCGTCGGCGACAACGGCCGCATTACCGCCAACTACACCAACGGCCAGCAGATCGACGTGGCCGAGGTGCCGCTCTACCAGTTCAACGGCGATTCCGCGCTGAAGCGGGAGGACGGCGGCGCCTTCTCGGTCACGCGCGAATCCGGGTCGCCGGTCAAGATGAACGAGGTCTCGATCACCGGTCAGGCGCTGGAAGGGTCGAACACCGACATCGCGGAGGAGTTCTCCAAGATGATCATCACCCAGCAGGCCTATTCGGCCAACAGCCGGATCATCACCACCGCCAACGACATGATGCAGGACGTGCTCAACATCGTCCGCTGACCGCGGACACGTGAAGCAGGAGGTGCGTCATGGCGATCAGTTCGGCCCTGTCGATCGCGGTCAGCGGTCTCGCGTCAACACAACGCGAGACCGACACCGTCGCGCTCAACATCGCCCACGCCCAGCAGCCGGGCTATGTCCGGCGCGAGATGACCGTTGCCGACTATGTCGGCACCAACGGCACGATCGGGCTCCGGGGCACCGTTCAGCGGCAGATCGACACCGAACTGCAGCGCCAGCTCAACCTGGCGACCCCGCAGACCACCTTCGCCGACGTCCAGAACCGGTTCGCCGGGCGTCTCGACCAGCTGATGGGCACGCCCGGCACGTCGAATTCCCTGTCGGGCGTCTTCGCCGCCATGAACGAGAAGCTGCAGGCGCTTTCGGCAAGCCCCGACAGCCTGACGGCGCGCATCGACGCGGTCAACGCGGCCAAGCGCGTGGCGCTCAATCTCAACCAGTATTCGGCCGACATCCAGGACATGCGCACCGAGGCCGAACAGGCGATCGCCGAGGGCGTCGGGCGCGTCAACACGCTGCTGCAGAATATCGAGACCCTGAACGAGAAGATCGTCGCCCAGAAGGCCGCCAAGCAGGACTGCGCCTCGCTGGAGGATGCGCGCGACCTCTCGGTCAAGGAACTCGCCACCTGGGTCGACGTGCAGACGCGCGAGAACGGCGCCGGCCAGATGACGGTGTTCACCCGCTCCGGCCTGACCCTGGTCGACAGTTCCGCCATCACCCTGGGTTTCGACAAGCAGGGCACGCTGTCGCCCGATACGCTGTGGAACGCCGATGCCAATCTGCGCGGCGTCGGCACCATCACGGTCGAGACCAACGGCGCGCCGAGCGTCGACCTCCTCGCCGGCGGCCTGATCCGTTCCGGCAAGCTCGCCGCCTATGTGGATGTGCGCGACCGGATGCTGGTCACCGCCCAGAACCAGATGGACGCGCTCGCCGCCTCGCTGGCCGACGCCATGCAGGGCAAGGATGTCGCCGGCACGGCGGTGACGTCCGGCGCGCAGGCCGGCTTCGATCTCGATCTGTCGGCGCTGCAGTCGGGCAATCCGATCACGCTCGAAACCCTCGACATCGCGACCGGCAAGACCAAGACCGTCACCTTCCTGCGCGTCGACAGCGCCGCGAGCCTGCCGCTGTCCGACGACGCCACCGCCAAGGCCGGCGACACGGTCCACGGCATCGACTTCTCCGGCGGCATGGCCTCCGTGGCCAGCCAGATCCAGGCCGCGCTCGGCAGCGCCTACACGGTGTCCAATCCGTCCGGCTCGACGCTTCGGATCCTGGACGACGGCGCGGCCGGCACGATCGACATCAAGTCGCTGACCGCGCGGGTGACGACGACGGCGGCGACCGACGGCGATCTCGGCTTTCCGCTGTTCACCGACGGCACGGGCGGCACGCTGTTCACCGACCGTGTCGACGGCGGCCTGCAGCGGCGCGGCTTCTCCGCCCGCATCGCCGTCAACGACGCCATCCTGCAGGATCCCTCGCGCCTGGTGCAGTGGCAGACCAGCCCGGCGACGCTCGCCGGCGATCCGGCGCGGCCGAACGAACTCCTCAGCCGGCTCGCCAATACCAGCTTCGCCTTCGGTCCCGACACCGGCGTCGTCTCCGGGCAGACGGCCTTCACGGCGACCATCGACGGCTTCGCCAATGCGGTCGTGTCGCATTGGGGCATGACGGTCTCGGACACCCAGGCCGCCAAGGACAGTCAGGACCTGATCCAGAACAATCTGGAGACCCGGATGACGGAGTCCTCCTCGGTCAATATCGACCAGGAGATGGCTCGGTTGATCCAGTTGCAGTCCGCCTACGCGGCCAATGCGCGGGTGTTGCAGGTGGCGCGCGAAATGCTCGATGCGCTGATGAGGAGCTGAGGCGAACCATGGTCAATCTCACCAGCCCTCCCGGCTATTCCGCCTCGGTCGTCGCGCAGCTGATGACCATGCGCTCGCAGATGGAGGATCTGAGCCGGCAGCTCGGCACCGGCATGAAGGCCACCACCTATGGCGGCCTCGGCACCGAGCGGTCGGTCGCGGTCTCGTTGCGCAGCAAGCTGGAGAATACCGGCGCGTTCCAGCAGACGATCGGGTTGATGGACATCCGCCTGAAGACGACATCGACCACGCTGACGCACATGCAGAACGTGATCGACGAGACCCGCAAGGCCTTCGATCCGAACCAGTTCAACCTCCTGTCCGACGGCGTCACCGGCCAGCAGAAGAACGCCTACAACGCGCTCAACGAGTTTCTCGGCCTGATGAATTCCGAGACGGCCGGGCGCTACATGTTCGGCGGCCGGCAGACCGACAAGCCGCCGGCCGAGACGATCGACCGGATCATGGACGGGTTCGGCACGCAGGCCGGCTTCAAGCAGGTCATGGCCGAGCGCCGCCTGGCCGATATCGGCACCGGCAACGGCCGGCTCAGCCTGACCGCGGCCGCCGGCGTGGTGACGCTCGCCGAGGACGGCAGCCATCCGTTCGGCTTCAAGCTGAACGCGGTCACCTCCTCGCTCGCCAATGCGACGGTCGCGGCGCCGAGCGGCAGCCCGCAGACCACCAGCGTCACCTTCACGGGCCAGCCGGCGGTCGGCCAGAGCCTTACCGTCACGCTCGACATGCCCGACGGCACGTCGACCAGCGTCACCGTCAAGGTCGGCGAGACGACCGAACCCGACAAGGGCCTGTTCGCGCTCGGCGCCACGCCGGACGACACGGCGGCCAATCTCCAGAGCGTCTTGGCCAACCGGCTCGCCTTCGCGGCCGGCACCGATCTGACCGCCGCCTCGGCCGTTGCGGCTTCGGGCAACTTCTTCGACACTTTCGGCGGCCAGGCGCCGCAGCGCGTCGACGGCCCGCCCTTCGATACCGCGACCGCGCTGGTCGATGGGACGGTCGCCAACACGATGCAATGGTACAAGGGCGAGAACGGCGCGCTCGCGCCGGGGGCCTCGCCGCGCAATCAGGTCCAGGCCCAGGTCGACACCAATGTGTCGATCTCCTACGGCATGCGCGGCAACGAGGAGGCCTTCACCTGGAACATGCGCCAGTTCGCCGTGATGGCGGCCGTCGACATGAGCGCCGGCGGCACCACCGAGAAGGCGCTGCAATCCTCGCTCGCCAGCAAGCTGAAGGCCAATCTGGCCTCGCCGCCCGGTACCCAGACGCTGACCTCGGTCGCCATGGAGATCGCGCTCGCCCAGCAGGGCAACAAGCAGGCCGGCGAACGCCACACCCAGACGGCCGGCACCGTGCAGACCTTCCTGGACGGGATCGAGCAGTCCGACAAGAACGAGGTCGGCGTGAAGATGCTGGCCCTGCAGACCAGCATGCAGGCGAGCTACCAGGCGACCTCGATCCTCTACAAGCTCAGCCTGACCAACTACATGTGAGGACCGGCCGGGGTCGGGCGGCGGCGACCCGAGCGGTCGTTTGACCGGCTGGTGACCGGGCGGTATCGTCTTGCAGTCGTCGGGACTGCCCGCATGCGGCTCCGCAGAGACCCGGCGGCCCCCTCCTTCAATCGACGGCCGCCGAAGACAGACCGTGCAGCATTTCGATCTCGACACCCTCGCTACCTTTCTTGCGATCGTCGATACCGGCAGCTTCACGCAGGCGGGCGAGCGGGTCGGCAAGAGTCAGGCGGCGGTCTCGACCGCCATGGCGCGGCTGGAGGACAGGCTCGGCGTCAGGCTTCTGAACCGGACGGCCCGGACGGTCTCTTTGACCCCGGCCGGCGATCTCCTGTGCGGGCGGGCGCGCGAGCTCCTGGAGATCGAGCGCCGCATCGTCGAGGAGCTGGGTGGACTTGGCGAGCGTCGTCAGGTCCGTCTCGGCATGCCGGACGACTATCTGGGCCTGTTCGGCACCTGCGTCATGGAGAAATTCTCCACGCGCCATCGCGACATTTCGGTCCAGGTGGTCTGCGAATTCTCCCAGGACCTGGAGCAGCTGGTCGCGCGCGGCGACATCGACCTCGCGATCGTGACCCGGCGCGACGGCGACCGGCAGGGGGAATTGCTGAAGCGGGAAAAGCAGATCTGGTGCGCGTCGGTGCATGCCCGCCCCGAGACGGCGGCGGAACTGCCGCTCGCCCTGTTCCCGGAGAATTGCCGGGCCCGGCCGCATATCCTGCGCGCGTTGGAGACGGCCCATCGGCCCTGGCGCATCGTCTGGGTGTCGTCGCACATGCAGTCGGTGCAGTCCGCCGTGATGATGGGCTTCGGCGTGACGGCGCTGCCGCAATCGGCGCTGACCTTCGAGCATCGCGTGCTGACCGAAGCCGATGGGCTGCCGCCGCTGCCGGATCTCGAACTCGCCCTGATGACGGCCCCGGGCATCAGCCTCGCCGGTCGCAAACTGGCGGCCTTCCTGCGCGCGGAATTCGGCGAAGGCGCCGTGGCTGCGCCGCGCGCCGTCGAGGCCGGCATCGGATAGCCGAAGGCGGCGTGGCGGATGCGCGCCGGCCTTCGCGGCGGACGGCCCGTTGAGCCGCCCGCGCGGCGTCGTGCGGAGGGTGGGGGCGGCCGGTCGGTCGGCTACCGATCCGGCGCCCGGTGCCCGGCGAGCGTGCGTACCGCGCGCCGGATCGCCTCCACCATGGCGTCGATCACCGCCTCGTCATGCGCGAAGCTCAGATAGATCCGGCCGAAGGCCTGCGGCATGGTCATGACGCCTTCCCGGCGCAGGGCGAAATGCCAGTCGAGCGACAGGGCCTGTCGGGCGAGGGCGGCTGCCGTCTCGTAGGTGGCGGGCGGTTCGGGCGCGAACCACGGCGTGAAGACCATGCCGAGCCCTGCGGTCGACGCCGGGATGCCCTCCGCCGCAAAGGCTGTCGAGAGAGCGGCCCGAAGCCGGTCGCCGCGCGCGGCGAGGGCCGTATAGTCGGCCTTCGACAGGATATCGAGCGTGGCCGAGACGGCGGCGGTGGCGACCGGATTGCCGCAATAGGTCCCGGCCCGGACCGCGCGGCCGTCCGCCGCCGCCGCCATCAGGTCGGGCCGGCCGACCACCGCGGCTACCGCGAAGCCGTTGCCGATCGCCTTGCCGACCGTGGCCAGGTCCGGATCCAGCCCCATGCCGTGGCTGGCCAGCCCGCAACGGGTCCGGAAGCCCATCAGGACTTCGTCCGCGATCGTCAGGATGCCGTGCCGGCGCGCCATCTGCTGCAGGGCTTCCAGATAGCCCGGAGCCGCCGCGATGCAGCCGGCATTGGCCAGGAGCGGTTCGAAGATGATGGCGGCAATGTCGTCGCGCTCGGCGAACAGCCGCTCCGCATCGCCGAGGTCGTTGAAGCGCAGCAGTGCGACGCCGTCGCGGACCGGGCGTGCGCTGTTGCCGATGCGCGCCTCCGGGGAGCCGGCATTGCCGAAGGCCATCGGATCGAACCAGCCGTCGAAGCCTGCCGCCATCTTGACGATGGTCGGCCGCCCGGTCGCGGCCCGCACGATCCGGCAGGCCAGATGCACGGCTTCGCTGCCGGAATTGAGGAAGATCGCCTGGGAGAGCGGACCGCAGGCGGCCGTCAGGGCCGCCGCGGCTGTCTCCTCGCCATGGTGGGCGAAGGCCGGCATCGAGCCGCGTGCCATGGCCTGGTGCACCGCTTCGTTGACGCCCGGATCGGCATGCCCGATCAGGACGGCGCCGAAGCCGAGCGCGGTATCGATATAGCGGCGACCGTCATCGGCCCACAGATGCGGTCCCTGGGCGCGGTCGACATAGAAGGACTGCGGGCCGAGCGGCGGGACGGCCCGCCCGGCACTCGAGATCCCACCGACAAGATGTTGCATCATCGGCTTCCATAAAGGCCCGGCAGCCATTCGGAGAGGCCGGGGAACAGAACCAGCAGGACGATCACGACGAGGCTCGCGATCCAGAACGGCACCAGCTCCCGCGTGACCGCGCCGATGCTGACCCGGCCGATATTGCAGACGACGAAGAGATTGGTGCCGACCGGCGGCGTGTAGAGCCCGACGCCCAGCGCGACGGTGAAGAGCACGCCGATCTGCAGCGGGGCGAGCCCGGCCTCTCTCAGGATCGGCGTCAGGATCGGGGCGAGCACGATCATCGCCGGACCGAGATCCAGCCACGTGCCGATGAAGAGCAGGAACAGGACGACCAGCGCCACGGTGCCGAGCGGGCCGGCATCGGCGTGGTGGATGAGGAGCGAGGCGGCCTGCGGCGCCTGTTCGACGGTCAGGATCCAGGCGAAGGGCGTTGCGACGGCCACGATCAGCATGACCGCTCCGGTGCCCGAAATGGTCTCGACCATCGCCTTGCCGATCTCGGCGAAGGTCAGTTCGCGATAGACGAGACTGCCGGCGGCCAGGGCGTAGACGACCGAGAAGGCAGCCGCCTCGGTGGTGGTCGCCAGTCCGGACAGGATCGTGCCGAGAATGAAGACGGGCATGAACAGCGCCGGCAGCGCCATGACCAGATCGCGCAGGAACTGCCCCGTCGAGGGGGGCGGCAGCGTCTCGCCATAGCCGCGTCGTTTCGCGATGAACCAGGTCGTGGCCATGAAGGCGAGGGCGATCAGCACGCCCGGAATGACGCCGGCCAGGAACAGGCCCCCGATCGACGTGTTGGTCAGCACGCCGTAGAGGATGAAGACGACGCTCGGCGGCACGATGATGCCGAGCGTGCCGGAGGCGGCCGTGATCGCGGCCGCATGGCTCGCCGGGTAGCCCCGGCTGGCCATGGCCGGGATCATCAGCTTGGCGACCGCGCTGGTATCGGCCGTGGACGACCCACTGATGCCGCCATAGACGAAGGCGGTCGCGACGTTGACGAGGCCGAGCCCGCCCGTCAGGCGGCCGAAGACGAATTCCGCGACCGCGATCAGCCGACGGGTCAGGCCGCCGCGATTCATCAACTCGCCGCTGAACAGAAACAGCGGGATCGAGGCGAGGTAGATGGAATCCGCACCGCGCAGGATCTGCTGGGCCAGCCAGGCCGGCGGCATGGAGAGCGGTCCGAACGCCAGGGCCGCGATGGTGGATATGCCCATCGCCCAGAGGATCGGAAGACCGCCCAGGAGGCAGACCGCGAAGGCCAGGAACAGGATCAGAATGGTCATCGGCGAGCGGCCCCGCGCCAATCTTGGACGATGCGGACGAGGACAGTCACCCCGATCCCGGCGGCGAACAGAATCAGCGGCAGGATCATGACCAGACGCGGCCAGCGCAGCAGCGGCGTCGGCGACAGACCGTTGCGGGACGCGAAGGCCAGGCCGCTGACCAGGAGATGGCCGGCGAAATAGAGGGTCGCGAAGGCCCCGGCGAGGCCGACCAGGCGGGCGGCCCGGCCGCTGAGGCGATCGACCAGGACGGTCATCGCGACATTCTCACGCTTGATCTCGGCCAGGACGGCGCCGAAGAAGCTCGTCCAGATGAACAGGATGGCGGTGATCTCGAAGGTCCATTCGAAGCCGGGCAGGGCCAGATAGCGGGCGGCGGCCCCCAGCAGCGTCGTCATGGTCATGCCCATGAAGGCGATGACGCCGGTCGCCGTCACCCACTGGCCGAGATGGCGGAGAACGGCCGGATCGGCCTCGGGCGAGGATGGGTTTGGTTGCATCGCGTCCGCGTGGTCGCAGGGGGACAGGGCTCGGGGGAGGCCCCCATGCGGGGCGCATGGGCATCCTCCCCGTCCCGGACGGGCTTCGTCGATGGCGCCTGGTAGTCAGCCATCATGCTGCCCAACGGTGGCCGACGGGGCTATTTCGCGCTGGCGGCCGCCCGGACCTTGGCGACGAGATCGTCGCCCCATTCCTTGCCGAACTGTGCATAGACGGGACCGACCAGGGTCCGGAACGGTGCCTGGTCGGGCGTGTTGAAGGTCACACCCTTCGATTCCAGGGTCTTCTGGACGCTGGCATAGGTGGCGGCGAGCTGACCGCGATACCAGGCGGTCGTCTCGGTCACGGCGGCATCGACGGCCGCCTTGTCTTTGGCGCTCAGGGCATCGTAGCGGCGCGCGTTGATGAACCAGTAGTTCGGCGTCCAGACATAGTTGGCGATCGACATGTATTTGGTCGATTCGTACCATTTCTGGTCGGCGAAATCGCGCATCTCCGGCTCGACGCCGTCGACGATGCCGGATTGCAGCGCCGTATAGACTTCGCCGAAGGGGATCGACTGCGGCAGGGCGCCGAGCGCCTTCATGGTCGCGAGCAGAACCGGATTGTCGGGCACGCGCACCTTGACGCCGCGCATGTCGCCCGGGCCGGCGATCGGCCCCTTCTTGAAGGCAAACTGACGGAAGCCCGAGTCGAGTGCCCCGAGCATGCGGAACCCGTTCTTGCCGCCGGTCGCGAAGACCTCCTTGCCGACCGGGCCGTCCAGGAAGGCATGCACGGCCGCCAGATCCTTGAACAGGAACGGCAGGGTGACGACGTTCAGCTTCGGGTCGATCGGATCGGCCACGCCGCCGAGCCCGATATCGATCGAGCCGCTGCCGACCCCGTCGACGATGGCGGCCTCGTCGCCGAGCTGGCCGTCCGGAAAGATCTGGATCTTGAGCGCGCCGCCGCTTTTCTCGCCGACCTTGTTGGCGAACAGCGTCACGGCTTGATGAATGAGGCTCGATGATGAGGATTCGTGAGCCAGTCTCAAGGTCTCGGCACCGGCGGGGCCGGTGATCAACAGGACGATGAGCGAGGCAGAACCGATTTCATAGCCGAACTTCATGACGAACCCCTCTTGCAGCGGCTTGATTGATATCAAGTCTGCAGAGGCGCGTCTCGAACCGGGCGATGACGGACAATTCAAAGAAATGATGGAGTCATCGGTTCCGGTTATTCATCGCCCGGCTGCCCCGTCATGCGCCCGGATCGGATAGATCGGCGACGGACCCATCCGCCGCCCGCGCGAAAGCCGGCCCGCCCGCAGCGGGCGGCCGGCGTGGCAGGCAGGCAGGCAGGATTTCAGGCGGGGATGTCGGTCCGCTCCGGCATGGCGGTCGGCACCGAGCGCAGGCCCTCGGCGATGCGGCGGTTGATGGTCACCAGGATCGGCACGGCGTTGGCGTCGGGTTCGAGTTCGACGGCGCGCGTGTGGCTGACCTGGAACAGGGCCAGATTGGCCATGTTCTGGCGGGTCTCCTGCGGCAGCGGATTGGTCGGCTCGGTCAGGGAGGCGAGCAGGATGGTCCACAGGCGACGATTGTAGCGAAGCGATTCCTGGACCTGTTCGGGATCGGTGGTCGTTCCGTCGACGATCATCTGCAACTTTGCAGCGGCCTTGAGCAGAAGCTGCGCTTCGAGCTCACGCGGGCTGGCCGTCTTCTGAGCTGTCTTCGCGTAGACCGAACTTGCGTTGTGCATGATCGAGCAGTCCTTCTTCGAATTCGATCAGTGCTTTTGCAGCCTTGATAGATTTATAGAGATTCCCGGTTAACATCTCCTTCTCGATCTCCTGAATGATCGGGAGAGCGGAGGGGGCGGCATCCAGGAATTCAGACTTCAGGATTTGGTATTCAACCCAGTATTTCTCGTGATTGCGCGCCAGGTACATAAGTTGAATGGCAAGATAGATGCGCTTGGCACCCGTCGTTGCCGTCTTTGGCGGAAGCACGTCTTTTTCGCGGAGGATCGGCGCGTCGCCTTCGATGAACAAGCGGGTCCGCTGATTGTCGTTCGTGATGACGCAATCGCCGATGATGATCCGCTCGCCCGGCTTCAGTTCGACCTTCAACGCCATGGCGGTTTCCCTTCTGGAAGAGCCTAGGTGCGGCGGGCCAAGAATTCGTAAACAATCGTTTCGCAATCCGACCGGACAAGAAAATGCGGCGGGTCATCCCCGCCGCCCATCCTGGCCCGGAGTCGTTGTGCGGATGCGAAAGCCGACGCCCGCCCGATCCGGCTGCGTCGGCTTTTACGCGAAACGATCTTAGCCGAACAGTCGCAGCACGCCCTGGTCGGCCTGATTGGCCAGCGACAGAGCCGTCTGGGACAGCTGCTGGCGCGTCTGCAGCGACAGGAGGTTGGCGGCTTCCTCGTTCATGTCGGCCAGCGTCAGGTTGTCGGCGCCGGTCTGCAGGGTATTGATCGTGCTCTTGGTGAAGTCCTGGCGGTTCTGCACGATCGACAGGTTCGAGCCGAAGGACGAGGACTGCGAGCGGATCGTATCGAGCGCGGTCTTCAGGCCGTCGAGGCGGCTGTCGAGCGCGGTGTCATCCTCGAACTCCGCATTGGTGGCGGCATCGATGCCGAGCTTGGTGTTCGAGATCTCGCGGACGTTGCCGGCCGTGTCCTTCGCCTGGACCTCGATGGTCGAGGTCGAATTCTCGTTCAGGAACAGCTTGAGCTTGTCGCCCTTCAGGAGGTTGATGCCGTTGAAGGAGGCGTCGTCGGAGAACTTGTCGAGCTGGTTGCGCAGGTCGTTGAACTGCGTCACCAGGTTCTTGCGGACATCGTTCGGACCGATCGCATCGGTGGTCGTGGTGCCGGTGCCGGTGACGGCGCCGCTGGCGATGCCGGAGATGTCGAGCGCGTCGGTCGACAGGTTCTCGATGCGCAGCTTGCCGTTGTCGGCGGAGGCGCGAACCTTGTCGGTCAGGCTGGTGTTGCTGTTGATCGCCGCGACCAGTTCGTCGACGGTCTTGACCGAGCCGCCCGTTGCGGCCGTGCCGGCCGTCGTGGTGGGGCTGGCACCGAACACGGCGGTCGCACCGGCGCCCGAGAGGGTCAGATTGTTGGTGCCCGCCACCGCACCGGAGAGCGTCAACGTGCCGGCATTGTTGGTCACCGTGCCGGTGATGCCGGCGGAGGTCAACTGGGAGTTGATGTAGCTCGCGGCGGTGGCGGCGTCGGCGGCATTGGCCGAGGTCAGCGTGATGTTGGCGGTGTTGGTGCCGTCCGAGATCGAGATGACCCGGTCGACGGCGGCGGTGCCGGCGGTGGTGGTGGCACCCGCGCCGAACACGGCAGAGGCACCGGCGCCGCCGATGGTCAGGCTGTTCGAGCCGTTCGCGGCACCGGCCAGCGACAGGGTGCCGGAGCTGTTGGTCGCCGTGCCGGTGATGCCGGCGGAGGTCAGCTGCGCGTTGATGTAGGACGCCGCGGTGGCGGCATCGCCGGCATTGGCGGCGGTCAGCGTGATGTTGGCGGTGTTGGTGCCGTCCGAGATCGTGATCACCCGGTCGACGGCGGCGACCGCAGCAGTGCCGGCGGTGCCGGTGGCGCCGGTGGTGCCGTCGAAGCCGGTCGAATTGGTCGGCGTGTCGGTGGTGCCGTCGTTGATGTTGACGCCGATGACGCTGACGTTGGACGACGTGCCGGTCGACGACGAGGTCAGGGCGAGGTCGCCGGAGCTGTTCGAGGCGGTCGCGCCGGTCAGCTTGGAATTGATGACCGTGGCGAGTTCGTCGACAGTGGCGATGGTGCCGCCGCCGCCGCCGAGCGCGGTGATGACTTCGGCCTGGGTGAAGGTCAGGTTCTGGGTCGTGCCGTCGACGGACACGTCGAACTTCAGCGTATCGGACGCGCCGAGCGAGAAGGACGCGAAGGTGCCGGGAGCGGTGACGCCGCCCGAGGTCGCGGCGACCGCTGCGGTCGGGGCCTGATAGGCGGCCGAGCCGGCGACGGTGCTCTGCACCGCTGCGGTCGGCGCCGTGTAGGCGGCCGAACCGACGATGGTGTTCTGGACGGCCGCTGCGGCGGTGGTGTTCAGCGCCACATTGACCGCGGTCGAACCGACGGCGCCGCCGGAGAACGAGATGTTCTTCAGCGCCGAGGTGCCGATCGTCGTGGTGTCGAGCGAGTAGGTCTGCGACTTGAAGGTCTTGTCCTGGCGCGCCTGACGGACCGTGGACTGAAGTGATTCGATCGTCCGCGTGATCGCCTTGAGACCGTTGTCGGCGGCTTCCAGCACCTTGATGCCGCTCGACAAGCCGTCGAGCAGGTTGGTCAGGTCCTTCGCCCGGCTGGTCAGCGACGCGGCGGTGAAGAAGTTCGTCGGATTGTCGAGTGCCGAATTGACCTTCTTGCCGGTCGACAACCGCCCCTGCGTCAGGGCGACCTTGTCCGCTGTATTCTGCAACTGGAGCAGATTGTTGCGGATGCCTTTGGAAAGGACGATATCGGACATCTTTGGCTTCCCTCGCAGGGCCTCGACGCAGAGTCGATTACTGTTCGGGGCATTAAGCACTCATTAGGGTTAATGAAGTGTTTACAAGCTGTGCCGCGATTCATCCGGACCAACGCGAAAAGGGCGGCGGGGAGAACCCCGCCGCCGATGGCGTCCGAACAGTCTTCGCAGCGATCAGAACAGTCGCAGCACGCCCTGGTCGGCCTGGTTGGCCAGCGACAGAGCCGTCTGGGACAGCTGCTGGCGGGTCTGCAGCGACAGGAGGTTGGCGGCTTCCTCGTTGGCATCGGCCAGGACGAGGTTGTCGGAACCGGTCTGCAGCGTGTTGATCATGTTCTTGGTGAAGTCCTGGCGATTCTGCACGATCGACAGGTTCGAACCGAAGGACGACGACTGCGAACGGATCGTGTCGAGCGATTCCTTCAGGCTGTTCAGGCGGTCGTCGAGCTGCGCATCGTCCTCGAACTCGGCGTTGGTCGCGCCATCGATGCCGAGCTTCGAGTTCGTGATTTCGCGGACGTTGCCGGCCGTGTCCTTCGCCTGGATCTCGAGGGTGGAGGTCGAGTTCTCGTTGAAGTTCAGCTTCAGCTTGTCGCCCTTCAGCAGGTTGATGCCGTTGAAGGAGGCGTCGTCCGACAGCTTGTCGAGCTGGTTGCGCAGGTCGTTGAACTGCGTCACCAGGTTCTTGCGGATGTCGTTCGGGCCGATCGTGTTCGACGCCGAGCCCGCGCCGGTGACCGAACCGGTCGAGCTTACGCCGCCGACGGTCAGATCCGCGGTCGACAGGTTCTCGATGCGCAGCTTGCCGTTGTCGTTGGAGGCCTTGACCTTGCCCGACAGGGTCGAGTTGGCGTTGATCGCGTCGGCGATTTCGTCGACGGTCTTGGTCGCGCCGGTGACCGCCGCAGTCGCCGCCGTGGTGGTCGGGGACGCGCCGAACACCGAGGCGGAGCCCGCGCCCGAAACGGTCAGGGTATTGGAGCCGTTCGAGGCGCCGGTCAGCGTCAGCGTGCCGGAGCTGTTGCTGACCGTGCCGGTGATACCGGCGGAGGTCAGCTGCGAGGTGATGTAGGTCGCGGCCGTGGCGGCATCGCCGGCATTGGCCGAGGTCAGCGTGATGTTGGCGGTGTTGGTGCCGTCCGAGATCGAGATCACGCGGTCGACGGCAGCCGAGCCGGCGGTCGTCGTGGCGCTCGCGCCGAACACGGCAGAGGCGCCGGCGCCGCCGACGGTCAGGCTGTTCGAACCGTTCGCGGCACCGGCCAGCGACAGGGTGCCGGAGCTGTTGGTCGCGGTGCCGGTGATGCCGGCGGAGGTCAGCTGCGAGTTGATGTAGCTCGCGGCCGTGGCGGCGTCGCCGGCATTGGCCGAGGTCAGCGTGATGTTGGCGGTGTTGGTGCCGTCCGTGATCGAGATGACCCGATCGACGGCCGCCACGGCGGCGGCGCCGGCGGTGCCGGTCTGGCCGGCGGTGCCGTCGAAGCCGGTCGAGTTGGTCGCCGTGGTGCTCGAACCGTCGTTGATGCCGACGGAGGTGACGCTGACGTTGGACGAGGTGCCGGTGCTCGACGAGGTCAGGGCGAGGTCGCCGGACGAATTCGAGGCGGTCGCGCCGGTCAGCTTGGAATTGATGACCGTGGCGAGTTCGTCGACAGTGGCGATCGTGCCGCCGCCGCCGCCGAGCGCGGAGATCACTTCAGCCTGGGAGAAGGTCAGGGCCTGGGCGGAGCCGTCAACGGTGACGTTGAACTCGAGCGAGTCGGAGGCGCCGAGCGAGAAGGACGCAAAGGTGCCCGAGGCGGTGACGCCGCCCGAGGTCGCCGCGGAACCGGCGGTCGGGGCCTGATAGGCGGCCGAGCCGGCGACGGTGCTCTGCACCGCTGCGGTCGGGGCCGTATAGGCGGCCGAGCCGGCGATCGAATTCGCGACGGCTGCGGACGAGGTGGTGTTCAGCGCGATGTTGACCGCGGTCGAACCGACGGCGCCGCCGGAGAACGAGATGTTCTTCGCCGTCGCGGTGCCGATCGTCGCGGTGTCGAGGGTGTAGGATTCGGTCTTGTTGGACTTGTCCTGGCGCGCCTGACGGACGGTCGACTGCAGCGATTCGACGGTCTTGGTGATCGCCTTGAGGCCGTTGTCGGCGGCTTCCAGCACCTTGATGCCGTTGGAGAGGCCGTCGAGCAGGTTCGACAGGTCGCTGGCGCGGCTGGAGAGCGAGGAGGAGGTGAAGAAGTTGGCCGGGTTGTCGAGGGCCGAGTTCACCTTCTTGCCGGTGGCGAGGCGACCCTGGGTCAGCGCGACGTTGGCGGCGGTATTCTGGAGCTGCATCAGGTTCGACCTGATGCCCTTCGAAAGGACGATATCACTCATAGTACTGGCTCCCATCCTGGGTGCTATTGACGCCTCTCATCCTGAGAGATGCGCCATGACACCATGGGGGTCTTGCCAGGTCGTTAATTCGATGCCGGAGATTCGGCCCTTTCTCGAAGGGGACGCGAAGGAATTTCGGGAATTCGGTGCGGCGGGACGCAAACCCCGCCGCACCGTTAACGATGCGTTACCGGAAAGCCCGAGGGCTCAGAACAGTCGCAGCACGCCCTGGTCGGCCTGGCTGGCCAGCGACAGGGCGGTCTGGGACAGCTGCTGGCGGGTCTGCAGCGACAAGAGGTTGGCGGCTTCCTCGTTGGCGTCGGCCAGGACGAGGTTGTCGGAACCGGTCTGCAGCGTGTTGATCATGTTCTTGGTGAAGTCCTGCCGGTTCTGCACGATCGACAGGTTCGAACCGAAGGACGACGACTGCGAACGGATCGTGTCGAGCGACGACCGCAGGCTCTCGACGCGGCTGTCGAGCGAGGCGTCGCTCTCGAACTCGGCATTGGTGGCGGCGGTGACGCCGAGCTTGGCGTTGGTGATCTCGCGGACGGCGCCGGCCGAGTCCTTCGCCTGGATCTCGAGGGTGGAGGTCGAGTTCTCGTTGAAGTTCAGCTTGAGCTTGTCGCCCTTGAGCAGGTTGACGCCGTTGAAGGAGGCGTCGTCGGACAGCTTGTCGAGCTGGCCGCGCAGGTCGTTGAACTGCGTCACCAGGTTCTTGCGCACCTCGTTGGCGCCGATGGTGTTGGTCACCGAGCCGGAGCCGGTGACCGAACCGGAGGAATTGGCGCCGGTGACGGTCAGATCCGACGTCGAGATGTTCTCGATGCGCAGCTTGCCGTTGTCGTTGGACGCCTTGATCTTGCCGGTCAGCGAGGAGTTGCCGTTGATCGCCGTCACCAGCTCGTCGACCGACTTGACCGCGCCGGTCACCGCGGCGGTGCCGGCCGTGGTGGTGGCACTCGCGCCGAACACCGCGGAGGCGCCGGCACCGGAGACGGTGAGGCTGTTGGTGCCGTTCGAGGCGCCGGCGAGCGTCAGCGTGCCGGAGCTGTTGCTGACCGTGCCGGTGATGCCGGCGGAGGTCAGCTGCGAGTTGATGTAGGTCGCCGCGGTGGCGGCGTCGCCGGCATTGGCCGAGGTCAGCGTGATGTTGGCGGTGTTGGTGCCGTCCGAGATCGAAATGACCCGGTCGACGGCCGCCACGGCGGCGGCGCCGGCGGTGCCGGTCTGGCCGGCGGTACCGTCGAAGCCGGTCGAGTTGGTCGCCGTGTCGGAGGAGCCGTCATTGATGGCGACGGAGGTGACGCTGACGTTGGACGAGGTGCCGGTGCTCGACGAGGTCAGGCGGAGATCGCCGGACGAATTCGAGGCGGTCGCGCCGGTCAGCTTGGAATTGATGACCGTGGCGAGGTCGTCGACCGAGCCGATCGTGCCGGTGCTGCCGCCGAGCGCGGTATCGACTTCCGCCTTGGTGAAGGTCAGGGCCTGGGCGCTGCCGTCGACCGAGACGTTGAACTTCAGCGTGTCGGAGGCGCCGAGCGTGATCGACGCGAAGGTGCCCGAAGCGGTGACGCCGCCCGAGGTCGCGGCAGATCCGGCGGTCGGGGCCTGATAGGCGGCCGAGCCGGCGACCGTGCTCTGCACGGCGGCAGACGAGGTCGCGTTCAGCGCGACGTTGACCGCGGTCGAACCGACGGCGCCGCCGGAGAACGAGATGTTCTTGACCGAGGACGTGCCGATCGCCGTGGCGTCGAGCGTGAAGGACTCCGTCTTGTTGGACTTGTCCTGGCGTGCCTGCAGCACGGTCGACTGCAGCGACTCGACGGTCTTGGTGATCGCCTTCAGGCCGTTGTCGGCGGCTTCCAGCACCTTGATGCCGTTGGACAGGCCGTCGAGCAGGTTCGACAGGTCGTTGGCGCGGCTGGACAGAGACTGCGAGGTGAAGAAGTTGGCCGGATTGTCGAGAGCCGAGTTCACCTTCTTGCCGGTGGCGAGGCGACCCTGGGTCAGCGCGACGTTGGCGGCGGTATTCTGGAGCTGCATCAGGTTCGACCTGATGCCCTTCGAGAGAACGATATCGCTCATTGATTAGATCCCGTCCTGGGGGGTTAGTCCACGTCTCCTTCTGAAGACGCCGCACCCTGGCCGGGTTTTCCTTTCTGCCAAATCAAGAATAGAAACCCGTTTTGGGTCTTTTGTTGCTTTGGCTATCAGAGTCTGAATCGTCTTTAGCCTGACTTACGGAGGATTCACGGTGAATCATCAGTTTACGGGCGTCGCCGACTGACCGCCAACGCCAAAAGCCGCCGGCCCGTGCGGGCGGCGGTGTTCAGCCGGCCGGCGACAGCGCCCTTTCAGGCGCTGTACTGCGCGGCGTGGCTCTGGTTCATGTCCGATTCGAGAAGCACGTTGAGCGCGTTCTTCATGCGCAGATAGGCATCCGCCGGCACCTGGTCGACGACCTGGCCGGAATTCTCCTCGATATACTTCATCACGATCATGCCGGTCGCGGCGTCGTTCTCGATCTCGCGGCGGCGCAGGCTGGGCAGTTGGATGCCGGCGCGAGCCGCCTGGCTCTCCGCTTGGGCATCGCGTCCGCGCGCCTCTCCGGACGCGGTCGCCTGCGTCACGGTGGCTTCGATCGGCAATTCCGTCTTGGTCGCGGCCGAGAGCTCCGGCGGTCGGGCAGGAGCCACTGGCTGCGGGCTCGCGACCGTTCTGGTCAACCCGGTGTCCATGGCTATCTCCTGGGTCCTCCTGGACCCGCACTGACTAACGGGACCACGCTAGGCCGTCGGATTGAATCGTTCGTTAATTCATCATCTCGAATTTCCAGGTATCGGCCGATTGAGCCGAGTCTTCGCGATCGAATTCGACGCTCCCGCAGGGTGTTGGGCAAAGCATCCTGTGCAATATCCGGAGAGTTTAAATCGAATGCGTGAATTCGGGGACTTCCGCCGTTAACCTTCCGCAACGGGACGGGACTCGCCGGCGGCGGTCAGAGACTCCGATCGAGCGCGATCCCGCGGGCGCCGACCTGCGCGGCGGGGCGTACGGTCGAGCCCGGCCCGTAGGTGCGCGGACCGGTCTGCCGCCCGACCGATTCCGACACGTTGCGCAGGATGTCCTCGGCCACCTCCCGGGCGGTGGCGAGCACGGCGAGATTGATCTTCAGCAGGTCCGCGAACTCGGCGTGGCGCCGGCGCAGCGCCTCGGCCGCCGCCGGGGCGTGGCGGGCCAGCGCGACCGAGTTCGCCTTGACGCGGCTGCGGATGCGCACATAGGCGGCGGCCAGCCGGGACTTCTCCGGCTCGATCTCGCTCGCCTTGATCAGCGCTCCGGCGCGGACGAGGCGCGTCTCCTCTTCGATCGCCCCGATCAGGCCCTCCATGGTGGCGGCGAGCTCCGCGAGGATCGATTCCGCCGCGGCGGGCGTCATCACCAGGATTTCGGGGTTCTCGTCGGAGGGCACGAACACGTCGTTCACGACCGGGCTCCTTCCTGGACCTTCATCAGTTCGCGATAGACGGCGTCGGCGATGCCGATGCCGCCGGCCTTGGTGATCGACTTGCCGTACTGGTCGACCAGCATGCCGCGCCAGGTCTCCTCGGCGGAGCCGCCGTGAAACGGGCTCTTGGCATCGATCTCGGGCATCATCTGCTTGAGCATGCTGGACAGGAACACGGACTCGTATTCCTGCGCGACGGCGCGCATCCGGCTGGCGCGGTCGCCGGACTTGTCGGCGGTCGGCACGCTGTGCAGGGCCGACGGCGGCATGGCGATGTCGGCGGTCATGCGCATCAGATCACCTCGATTTCGGCCTGGAGGGCGCCGGCGGCCTTGATCGCATGCAGAATCGAGATCAGGTCGCGCGGACCGACCCCGAGGGCGTTGAGCCCGTCGACCAGTTCGCGCAGCGAGACGCTTTCCCGCACGATGCCGAGCCGGCGCTTGTCGTCGGTATTGACGGTGACCTGGGTGCGCGGGGTGACCACGGTCTGGCCCTGCGAGAAGGGGTTCGGCTGGCTGACCTGGGCATCCTCGGTGACCGTGACGGTCAGGTTGCCCTGCGCGATGGCGACGGTGGAGACGCGCACGTCCTGGCCCATCACGATGATGCCGGAGGCCTCGTCGACCACCACCTTGGCCGGCAGGTCGGGCTGCACGGCGAGCTGCTCGATGTCGGTGATCAGGTCGACGATGTTGCCGTTGAACTTCTGCGGCAGCGTGATGCGCACGTTGGACGGATCGGTCGGCTCGGCGACGGGCTGGCCGAGCAGGTCGTTGACCGCCTGCGCGATGCGCCGGGCTGTGGTGAAGTCCGGATTGCGCAGCGACAGGCGGACCGAGTTCATGGTCGCGAGCTTGAATTCGATCTCGCGCTCGACGATCGCCCCGGAGGCGATCCGGGCCGTGGTCGGGACGCCGCGGGTGACGCTGGCGCCGTCGCCCTTGGCGACGAAGCCGGAGACGGCGAGGGGCCCCTGTGCGATCGCGTAGACCTCGCCGTCGGCGCCGAGCAGCGGGGTGACCAGCAGTGTGCCGCCCTGCAGGCTCTTGGCGTCGCCGAGCGCGGACACGTTCACGTCGATGCGGCTGCCCTGGGTGGCGAAGGGCTGCAGGTTGGCGGTGACCATCACGGCGGCGACATTGGCGGTACGCAGGTTGGCGCCGCGTGTGTTCATGCCCAACCGTTCCAGCATGGCCTGCAGGGATTGCCGGGTGAAGGGCGCATTGTTGAGGCTGTCACCGGTGCCGTTGAGCCCGACCACCAGGCCGTAGCCGACCAACTGGTTCTCGCGCACGCCCTCGATCGAGGCCAGATCTTTGATTCGCGATGCCGCCGCCGCGGGCGCCGCGCCGCCCGGCAGGACGACCAGGCCGCACAGCAGGACGGCGGCAAGGCGCTTCAGGACGGTTCGCGGCATCGGACGAGGTCTCCCAGAGATTTCGCCCGAACACCTTGCGAGGTCCGTGCCAGACCGGCGGGGAGACGAAAACGTCCGTCTTTTCATGGATATGTCGCGCCCGAGCCATCGATCGAGGGCTCGCGGGACCGCTTCGTCACCGGCAGGAAGCGTCGCGGCCCGGCAAGTTCTGCCGGGTCGTTAAGCCTTCGTTAACCATGCCGGCGAATCCTCCGACCGGAGACGTCCGGACCGTGCAGGAATCGGATCTGCCGGATGCCGGCGATGGGGTGAGACGATGCGGATCGAGGGGCCGAACCGGACGGGGCTTGCGGCGGGGCCGGGCGCCTCCCGGAAGACCGGGGCGGGGACCGGCTTCGTGCTGCCCGAGGCGCAGACCCAGCGCGCCACCACGACGGCAGCGGCGACTGGCATCTACGATGTCGCCGCCCTGATGGCCCTGCAGGCGGTCGAGGTGCCGAACGAACGTCGGCGCAAGGCGGTCAAGCGCGGCTTCGCCATGCTCGACATCCTGGACGACATCCGCGTCGATCTCCTGTCCGGCGACATCGCGCCGGAGCGGCTGGAACGGCTTGCCGGCGTGCTCGGCGACCGGGCCGAGGCGGGCGAGGCCGAGGTCGATGCGCTGCTCGACGAGATCGAGCTGCGCGCCCGCGTGGAACTGGCCAAGCGCGGCCGTTTCCCGGAATAGGCCCGCGCGGGGCGATCCGGATCCCTGGCGGCAACGGCTGCCGACCGCAGCGCGGACCCGGCTTCATCACCGGCCATCTCGACAAAAGCTCCTAAGTCCGTGGATCGCCTTATTTTTGGGCGGTGGCGAATGTTCATGCGCGCGTCGTCGATGCGGCGTTGTATCCGGTCCGTACCGTGTCTATATTCCGCCCGCCTCGCGAGGGGGATCAATGGGAGACGCAAGACATATGGTGTCGATCGAGCTCGATGAGGATTACCGCCCGTCGGACGACGAGGCCTTCATGAACGATCGTCAGCGCGAGTATTTCCGCAAGAAGCTTAACGCCTGGAAGGATGATATCCTGAAGGAGTCCAAAGAGACTCTGCAGCATCTGGCCGATGAAAGCCAGAATCATCCCGACCTCGCCGACCGGGCCTCTTCGGAAACCGATCGTGCCATCGAACTGCGCGCCCGCGACCGGCAGCGCAAGCTGATCGCCAAGATTGACGCCGCGCTGAAGCGGCTCGACGACGGGACCTACGGCTATTGCGAGGAGACCGGCGAGCCGATCTCCCTGAAACGGCTCGATGCGCGCCCGATCGCGACACTGTCGATCGAGGCGCAGGAACGCCACGAACGGCGCGAGCGGGTCTACCGCGACGATTGATGCGATAGGGCTTCCGGGATCGGGATGCCGGGAGCCGAGAGACGTGAGACGCGAGACGGGGGCCGCGCCGAGGCGCCGGCAGCGTCCGCGCCCCGTGCGGGGCGGGCGGACGCAAGGCGCGCCGCCATGGGCGCGGCGGCGATTTCGCCGGCGGTCGGCCTGCGCTAGACTTGCCGCGGCCGCGTCGCCCCGGCGTGCCGGCCGCGGGCGGATGCTCGGCTCATGCGGCCGTCGCCGGTCGACGGCATTACCGCCGCCATGGCGGCACGGGTCGGCCCCGGTGGCGGCGCCGAGACAATCGCGGCCCGGCCAGTCTTTCGGCGGTCGGCCGAAATCAAGAACGAATATCGTGCGGGAGGCAGACATGGGCGGGATTTCGCGGCGCGGCTTCGCAGGACTGGGAGCCGCAGGGCTCGCCGCCATGGTGCTGCCCGGGCGGGCCGCGGCGGCCGACAAGGTTGCGGTCGGCGTGCTGCGCTTCGTCTCGTCGGGCGGCCTGTTCATCGCCAAGGAGCGCGGCTATTTCGCCGCCGAGGGCATCGAACCCGACCTGCAGTTCTTCGAGGCCGCGCAGCCGATCGCCGTCGCCATCGCGTCGGGCGATCTCCAGTTCGGGCTGACGGCGCTGACCGCCGGCACCTTCAATCTTGCCGCCAAGGGCGCGCTCAAGGTCGTCGCCTCGCAGGGCATGGAGAAGAAGGGCGTCAAGGGCAACGCGCTGATCGCCTCCAACGACGCCTATGCCAAGGGCTTCAACGCCTTCGAGAAGCTGCCCGGCACCACGATCGCGATCACCCAGGTCGGCTCCTCGTTCCACTACCAGATGGGCCAGATCGCCGCCGCCAAGGGCTTCGATCTCGCCAAGGTCGAGATGAAGCCGCTGCAGACCCTGCCCAACATGATGGCGGCGGTGAAGTCCAGCCAGGTCGACGGCGCGCTGATCGCCCCGCATCTCGCCCGCGGCATGATCGATCGCGGCGAGGCCAAGCTGATCGGCTGGTTCTCCGATTTGGCCCAATACCAGTTCGGCGCCCTGTTCGTGGCCACCAAGGTGGCGACCGGCAATCGCGACCTGACCGAACGCTTCGTGCGCGCCTACCAGAAGGGCATGGCCGACTATGCCGCCGCCTTCATGCGCGTCGACGCTGCCGGCGAACGCATCTTCGACGATGCCGCCAAGGCGACGGCGGCGTTGGTCGCCAAGCATGTCTATCCGTCCGAAGCCGCCGAAACGGCGGCCCCGAAGGTGTTCGCCTCCGCGGTCGCGGTCGACGAGCGGGCGCGGGTCGATCTCGCCGATCTGGAGCGGCAGGTCGCCTGGATGAAGACCGAGAAGCTGGTCGGCGCCGACGTGGACGCGAAGGGCTTCGTCGACATCTCCTTCGCCAAGTGAGGCGGGCCGGGTCAGGGCGCAGGGGCACGGGGCGGGCGGACCGATGGATCTGATCGCGACCGGCCTCGGCCATGCCTATGACGGCCTGACCGTGCTCGACGACATCTCGCTGACGGTGGCGAGCGGCGAGATCGTCGCCCTGCTCGGCCCGTCCGGCTGCGGGAAGTCGACGCTGCTCAGGATGCTCGGCGGGCTCGAGCGACCCGCGACCGGCCGCGTCGAGATGCGGGGTGCGCCGCCGGCCGCCTCGCTCAATCCGCTCACCTACGTGTTCCAGGATTTCGCGCTGGTGCCCTGGCGCACCGTCGCCGGCAATGTGGCGCTGCCGCTCGAACATCACCGGCTCGGTGCCGACGAGCGCGCGCGGCGGGTCGCCGAGGCCCTGGCGCGGGTCGGATTGTCCGATTTCGCAGGAGCCTATCCGCGCCAGCTGTCCGGCGGCATGAAGCAGCGCACCGCCATCGCGCGCGCCTTCGCGGTCGAGCCGGCGGTGCTCCTGATGGACGAGCCGCTGTCCGCGCTCGACGCCCAGACGCGCGACCTGCTGATCGAGGACCTGGTCCGGCTGTGGACCGAGACCCGCTTCACCGCCGTCTACGTCACCCACAATGTCGCCGAGGCCGTGCGGCTCGGCCACCGGGTGGTGGTCCTGTCGCGCCGGCCGGGCCGTATCCGCGCCATCGTCGAGATCGCCGAGCCGCTCGACCGGCGCCGCGAGGGTTCGCCGGCGCTCGGCGCGGCACGCGAACAGATCTGGGATCTGGTGCGCGGCGAGGCCGCGGCGGCCGACCGGGAGATGGTCCATGGCTGAGCCGGCCGTCCCGCCCGCCGAAGGCACGACCGATCGGGCCTATCCCCCGGCTACGGCGTCCCCGTCCGGCGCGCCGATCCGGCCGGTGCCGTTCCGCGGCGGCGGCTTCGCGCCGCGCAGCCTGCGCTTCGGCGCGCCGGCGACCTTTCTCGGCCTGCTCGGCCTGTGGTGGGCGGCGACGCAGTATGGCTGGGTCAGCCCGCTGGCGCTGCCGAAGCCCGAGGAGGTCGGCCGCGCCTTCCTGGATCTCGCGACGTCCGGGCTGCTCTGGCAGCATCTGGCCGCCTCGCTGTGGCGGCTCGGCCTCGGCTGGGTGATCGGCGCGGCGGCCGGCACGGTGGTCGGCTTCGCCATCGGACTGTCGTCGCTCGCCCGCTCGACGGCGCTGCCGATGGTCTCGGCCATGTTCCCGGTGCCGAAGATCGCGCTGTTGCCGCTGTTCATCCTCTGGCTCGGCATCGGCGAGGTGTCCAAGGTCGCCACCATCGCCTTCGGGGTGTTCTCGCCGATGGCCATCGCGGCCTTCGGCGGCGTCGACGGGGTCGACCGCAACCTCGTCCGCATGGCGCAGAGCTTCGGCATGCCGACCCGCGCCATCGTGCTCAAGATCGTGCTGCCCGGCGCCATGCCGGCGCTGCTCTCCGGCGCGCGCATCTCCGCCTCGATCGGCATCATCCTGCTGACCGCCGCCGAGATGATCGGCGCGCGCTACGGCATCGGCGCGCTGGTCCTCTCCGCCGGCAACCTGATGGCGACCGACCAGCTCGTCGCCGGCGTCCTGGTGCTCTCGGCCATGGGACTGACGGTCTCGAAGGGGATCGCGGCGATCGAGAAGCGGGTCCTGCGCTGGCGCGCGTGAGCCGCGGCTTCAGGTCCGGGCATCGAGGCGGGCGGCGAGGAAGTCGACCAGCGCGCGCACGCGCGGCAGGGATTGCCGGCCGGGCGGCATCAGGGCGGTGATCGGCACCGGCTCCGGGACATGGTGCTCGACCAGCAGCGGCACCAGCCGGCCGGCGGCGAGGTCGTCCTCGATCATGAAGGCGGCCAGCCGGGCGATGCCGAGGCCGGCGAGCACCATGTCGCGCAGCACGTCGGCGCTGTCGCAGGTGATCGCGCCGGAGACCTTCAGCGGCACGATGCGGCCGTCGATGCGCATCGGCCATTCGGCCAGCCGGGCATAGCCGGTCAGCCGCAGGCAGATATGGGCGGCGAGCTCGGCCGGCACTACGGGCGCACCGTGCCGGGCGAGATAGGCCGGCGCGGCGCAGACGACGCGGGTCGAGGTCGCCAGCGTGCGGGCGATCAGGCTGGAATCGCCGAGCGGGCCGGTGCGGATGGCGACATCGATCTGCTCGCCGATGATGTCGACGCGACGGTCGGCGACGGCGAGATCGAGTGCGATCTCGGGATAGAGCGCGTGGAAATCGGGGAGCAGCGGCACCAGCCGGTGCTTGGCGAAGGCCGTGCCGGTGGTCACCCGGACGAGGCCGCGCGGACGGCCGCGCGCCGCCATCACTTCGGCTTCGGCGGCGGCGACCGCGGCGACGATGTCGCGACCGCGCGCCAGCAGGGTCTCGCCCTCCGGCGTCAGCACGAGCCGGCGCGTGGTGCGCTCGATCAGGCGCACGCCGAGCCGGTCCTCCAGCCGCGACACGATCTTGGACACAGCCGAGGCGGTCAGCCCGCGATCGGCCGCCGCGGCGGCGAAGCTGCCGAGGTCGATGACCCGCACGAAGGTGGCCAGTTCGTCGGTCGGCGTGCCCTTATTCATGAATTTCCGTCAGCAGAGATGGCGCCTGATCGCGAATTATACGCCGTTCAGGATCGAATAGCATCCTGCCATTCCGGCCCGCGCCGGCGGGACCGCACATCCGGTGCAGTCCGGGCGCCCGGCCGAGGGCGTTGCGGCGCCGGCTGTTGCGGAGAACCACCATGCACGATGCGATTCACAATGCCTTCGAGCCGCCGGCGGCGACGCCGGCCGACTATCCGCGGCTCCGGCGGCAGGCGGAGGCCGAGCGGGCGGCCGCGATCGGGGCCGCGTTCGGCGGTCTCCTGCGGCGCCTCGCCGGTCCGCGGCAGACCCGCCGGCCGCGCCCGGCGCGGGACCGCGGCCTCGAAATCTCGCTGACGGCCGGGAGGCTCTGATGCCGCTCGTCCGCATCGACGTGCCGGAAGCGCTCGCGGCCGGGCGCGTCCGGGGCTTGGCCGATGCCGTCCATCAGGCGCTGGTCGCCACCGCCGGGGTGCCGGAGGCCGATCGGTTTCACGTCGTCGCCCGCCACGCCGCCGATGGCCTGACGATCGATCCGACCTATCTCGGCGTCGAACGCAGCGCCGAGGCCGCGATCGTCACGATCACGTTCCGGCGCGGCCGGACCGACGACCAGAAACGCGCGCTCTACCGCGCCATCGCGGACGGTGCCGCGGAACGCGCCGGCCTGCGGCCGCAGGACGTGATGGTGGTCGTCATCGAGAACGGCCCCGCCGACTGGTCCTTCGGCGACGGCCTCGCCCAGTATGCGCCCGGCTGAGGCCGGCGAAGTCCGGCGACCGGGACCTCCGGTGCGGGACGGGATGGCGGAGACGAGACGGGAGGCGCGGGTCCCGGGGCGGACCCGCGCCTCGTTGGCACGCCGGCCGGGTGGGGAGTCCCGGGGGGATCCGGCGCGTTCGGGGGGGACGGCCGCTGGCGGGGCCGTCCCATTGCTGTCTGGGGAGACGGGGCCGGCTGCGTGCCGGCCGGGGTCGCGTCAGAAGGGCAGCAGGATGTCCATCACCTGATTGCCGAGGCGCGGCTGCTGCACGTCGGTGATCTGGCCGCGGCCGCCATAGGCGATGCGGGCTTCGGCGATCTTGGTGGAATCGATCGTGTTGTCGGCGGCGATGTCCTCCGGCCGGATGATCCCGGCGACGATCAGCTCGCGCACCTCGAAATTGACCCGCACCTCCTGCTTGCCCTCGATGACCATGTTGCCGTTCGGCAGGACCTGGGTGACGACGGTGGCGACATTGGTGGCCAGCGTCTCGGAGCGGTTGACCGAGCCCTTGCCGTCGGACGCGGAGCTCGACGTGTCGCCGACCAGGGCGGCGGGCGTGGTCGTGCTGTTGCTCGGAATGACCTTCTGGATCGCATCCGCCGGCAGGCCGGTCAGGCCGACATTCTCGCTATGCGTGCGCGAGCGCTTGGTCTCGTTGTCGATCTCGGCCTTGTCGCCGATGGTCACCTTGACGGTCAGGATATCGCCGACGCGGGCGGCGCGCTGATCCTTGAAGAAGGCGCGCGAGCCGGAGCGCCAGAGCGAATTCGGCGCATAGGCGGCGACCTGCGGCTCCGGCATCGGCATGCTGACCGGCTTGTAGCCGGTCGCCGCGGTCGGGTCCTTGATCGCGCTGAGCTTCGGCTGCTCACCGACATTGGCGAGCCGGTCGACGGTCGAGCAGCCGGCCAGCAGCGTCGTGCCGAGGAGCAGGATGGCGAGCGGGGACGTGTTCACGGCTTGGGACCTCCGGCGAGACTGGCGACCGGCGTGCGGCCGCCGATGGTGACCCGGCCCTGTCCGGTGACGACGCCGATCACGCTACGCTTGGACTGCTGATTGAGCACGCTGACGGTCTGGCCGAGGGCGCCGGGCTCCAGCGCCTGGCCGCGCGCGGTCAGGATCAGGCCTGGGCTCTCGAACACGATCGCGACGGTCTCGCCGCGCTGGACGAGGACCGGCTTGGTGAAGTCGGAGGCGACGATCGGCTGCCCGGCCCGCAACTGGCGGCGGGCGGCGAGGCCGGCGATCTCCTCCGGGGCGATCGGCCTGACCGCACCGGCCTGGCGCTTCGGCACCCGGTCGACGATCAGATCGTCGGCGGTGACGACCTCGCCGCGCACCACGGGCCGGGCGAGCGTCAGGATGTCGACCACCTCCACGGCGGCGCCGCGCAGCCGGATGCGGTCCTGGCTGCCGCCGCGGTCGAGCAGCAGCAGCGCCTCGAACCGGTCCTGGCCGGGCAGCAGGCTGATGCTGGCGACGCGGATCGGGGTTGCGGAGCGCTGGTCGGCGAGCCGCGGCTCGAGCGGGGCGTCGAAGGTGATCTGGAGGCTGTCGACACCGGCAACGTTCATCTGGCGGGCGACCGCCGCACCGACCAGGCGCTGGATCTCGCCGGCCCCGATCTCGCGGGCGCTGCGGGTGACCGAGATCTCGACCAGATTGCCCTCGGTGGCGTCGGTCAGCCCGGCGGCGCGCGCTTCCGCGATGACCCGCCAGGCCGGCACGGTGCCGGTGGTGCCGAGGTCGGGCGCCCGGAAGATGGCCCGGTCGGCGAGCGCGCCGGCATCGTCGAAGAAGTCGCCGATGGTGACGAGGTCGGCGCCGACGGTGACGCTCGCGCGCAGCACCGGCCGGGCGTCGGCGCCGGTCGCCACAAGCGCGAGCGCGAGTGCGGCCGCGGCGCGGGACTTGAGGAAGGCGGGGCGGGCGGTCATGGCTCAGCCTGTCACTTGAACTGGATGGTGGCCGACATCATTTCGTCGGCCGCACGGATGACGCGCGAATTCATCTCGTAGGCGCGCTGCGCGGCGATCAGGTCGGAGATCTCCGAGACCGGATTGACGTTGGCGATTTCGAGATGGTTCTGGAGCAGCTGCCCGTAGGCCTCGTCGCCCGGATTGGCGAGCTGGGCGGCACCGGAGGAGGCGGTTTCCAGATAGAGGTTGTCGCCGATCGCCTCGAGGCCGGTCTTGTTGACGAAGCGGGCGATCTGGATCTGGCCGAGCACCGTCGCAGTGGTGGCGGTGCCGACGACGGCCGAGACCGCGCCCTGCGGGCTGATGGTCAGGCCGGTGGCGTTGACCGGCACGGTGATCGCCGGATCGAGCGTGTAGCCGTTGGCGGTGACGATCTGCCCGGTCGCATCGCGCTCGAAGGAACCGTCGCGGGTATAGGCGGTGCGGCCGTCCGGCAGCAGGATGCGGAAGAACCCTTCGCCGCGGATGGCGATGTCGAGTTCCTTCTCGGTCGATTCGACCGTGCCCTGGGACATGATGCGCGGGGTCGCGGCGGTGCGCACGCCCGAGCCGATCTGTACGCCGGTCGGCAGCACGTTGCCGGCGTCGGAGGCCTGCGAGCCGACTTGGCGCAGGTTCTGGTAGAGCAGATCCTGGAAGTCGGCCCGCTGGCGCTTGAAGCCGGTCGTGCGCATGTTGGCGATGTTGTTCGAGATGAGCTCGACGTTGAGCTCCTGCGCCATCATGCCGGAGGCTGCGATATGGAGAGCCTTCATGGGTCAGACCCTCCTCAGTTGACGGTGGCGAGCTTTTCGATCGCGTTGCGGCGCAGGTCGTTGGCGTCCTGCATCCACTTCGCGACCGACTCGTAGGCGCGGCCGACCGCGATCATCCGCGTCAGCTCGACGACCGCGCGGACGTTGGATTTCTCGATCTGTCCCTGGACCACGCGCGGCAGCGTCGCCGGCTGGGGATTCTGGCCCTCGAACAGCGTCTCGCCGATCTTCTTGAGCTCGCCCGGATTGGCGAAGTCGACCACGCGCAGCTTGCCGCGGACGCCCTGGTTGGTGGAGATCGTGCCGTCGGCGGCGATCGTCGGGGTCTGCTCGTTCGGAGCGAGCGTCAGCGGCCCGGCATCGGTCAGCACGGTGTCGCCGTCGCGGGTGACGAGCCGGCCCTCGTTGTTGATGGCGAAGGAACCGTTGCGGGTGAAGCGCTCGCCCTGGGCGGTCTGGACGACGAACCAGCCCTTGCCGTCGAGGGCGAGGTCGGTCGGATTGCCGGTCTGCATCATCTGGCCGGGCTGGAAGTCGTAGAGATTGGCGTCGTCGATGACGAAGCTGATCGGCCGGTCGGGCGTCAGGAAGCTGTCGGCGCTGGCCTGGGGCTGACGGGTCTCCTCCAAGAGCAGGGTCTGCGCCTTGAAGCCGTTGGTGTTGACGTTGGCGATGTTGTTGGCGATCAGGTCGAGCTGCCGCTGCAGCGTGGCCTGACGCGCCAGCCCGACGAGCTGCGCATTTTCCATTTCGGTCTTCCCCGGCGACCGCTCCCCGGCTCCCCAGCCTGGGCGGTCGGCATGGTTAATGCGAAGACCGTGCCAGACACGGAACCCAATGAAATCAGAGCGTTGAGATTGGGGCGCCGGGCCGCGGGCAGTTTCTGCCGGGCCAGGCCCCGTCGACCGAGAAGAGTTTGCCGCTGCGGTTCGGCGTCCCTCGCGCGGGCGCGCGCAGGCGACGCGGCGCGCGGGGATCTCTTGCCAAACCGTTAATCTTTACGACCCGTTAACCATTCCTAAGCAAGAGTTGACGGTGCAGGATCGATGGGCATTCCCGCCCATAGAGCCGCATGCGTGCCGGTTTTGGGCCGATGCGCGGGCGGCCCGACACGCAAAGGTGGGGCGTGGCCGGCAGGCGTCCGTTCGGACGCAGGGCGGGCACTTCCCGAGGAGCCCTGATGGCCAAGAAGCCGACGCAGAAGGACGAGGCGGAAAAGCCCGCCGACGGCGATGCCGCCAAGGCCAAGAAGAAGAAAATGATCCTGATCGGCGCGGTCGGCGCGGTGGTGCTGGTCGGCGGCGGTGGGGCCGGGGCCTATTTCATGGGGATGTTCGGCGGCAAGGGCGGCGGTGGCGCCCATGGCGACGCCGGCGGCCATGGCGCGCCGCAGAAGGACGTGATGTTCGTCGAACTGCCGGAGATGACCGTCAATCTCTCGACGGTCGACCAGCGCGCCACCTATCTCAAGGTCCGGATCGCGCTCGAGGTCACCGACAAGACGGTCGCCGGCAAGATCCAGCCGGTGCTGCCGCGCGTGCTCGACGCCTTCCAGGTGTACTTGCGCGAACTCAGGACCTCCGATCTCGACGGCTCGGCCGGGCTCTTCCGCGTCAAGGAGGAACTCGCCAAGCGCGTCAACGTGGCGATCTATCCCTCCAAGATCGACGCCGTCCTGTTCAAGGAAATCATCATCCAGTAGGGCGCCATGGCGGGACCGGAAGAAGACGATCTCGACGATATCGACGCCGCCTGGGGGGCGGCGCTCGCCGAGCAGAAGGGCGAGGACGGCGGCGACGATCTCGCGGCCGAATGGGGCGCCGCGCTCGCCGAGCAGGGCGTCGAGGGCGCCGACGACATGGCCGCCCACTGGGGCGCGCTGCTCGACGACGGAGACGCCGACCTCGACCAGGCGACCCGCGGCGGCGACCGCATCCTGAACCAGGAGGAGATCGACAACCTCCTCGGCTTCAACCTGGACGGCCAGATCGCGGGCGACCAGTCGGGCATCCGCGCGCTGATCAACTCGGCGATGGTCTCCTACGAGCGTCTGCCGATGCTCGAAATCGTGTTCGACCGGCTGGTCCGGCTGACCACGACCTCGCTGCGCAACTTCACGTCCGACAATGTCGAAGTCTCGCTCGACAGCATCACCTCGGTCCGCTTCGGCGACTACCTGAACTCGATCCCGCTGCCGGCGATCCTGGGCGTGTTCAAGGCCGAGGAATGGGACAATTTCGGCCTGGTGACGGTCGATTCCAGCCTGATCTACTCGATCATCGACGTCCTCCTCGGCGGCGGGCGCGGCACGACGCCGATCCGGATCGAGGGCCGGCCCTATACGACGATCGAGACCAACCTTGTCCGGCGCATGATCGAGATCGTGCTGTCCGACGCCGAGGCGGCCTTCGCGCCCTTGTCGCCGGTGCGCTTCAACCTGGAGCGGCTGGAGACCAACCCGCGCTTCGCGGCCGTGTCGCGGCCGGCCAATGCGGCGATCCTGGCCGAGTTCCGGATCGACATGGAGGACCGCGGCGGCAAGATCGAGGTGCTGATCCCCTACGCCACCCTGGAGCCGATCCGCGAACTTCTGCTCCAGATGTTCATGGGCGAGAAGTTCGGCCGCGATCCGATCTGGGAGGGCCATCTCGCCACCGAGATCTATGCCGCCGACATCGCGGTCGACGCGGTGCTGTTCGAACGCGATCTCCCGCTCCGACAGGTGCTCGATCTCGAAGTCGGCCAGACGCTGGTCTTCGACGTGGGACCGCAGGACCCGGTCACCATCACCTGCGGCGGCGTCGTCCTGACCGAAGGCCAGATGGGCCGGGTCGGCGAGAACATCTCGGTCCGCGTCGCGCGCAATCTGAAACGCCCCAAAATGACCCTGGCCGCCTTCGAGAAGGCCGCCTCGCAGAAGGACATGCAGCCATCATGACCGGCAGCTGGATCAGTATCGCCATCGAAGTCGTGGTCGCGGTTCTGCTTTCGATCACGATCGGCTATTGCGTTCTGCTCAACACCCGCCTCAAGCGGCTGCGGGCCGACGAGACGCAGCTCAGGGCCACCATCGGCGAACTGGTGCGGGTCACCGAGGTCGCCGAGCGGGCGATCGGGGGCCTGCGCGAGGCCGCGACCGAATGCGACCGCACGCTCGCCAAGCGCGTGCGCGAGGCCGAGTATTTCTCGGTCGAGATCGCGCGCGAGATCGGCGAGGGCAGTCAGGTGCTCGAGCGCATCATGCAGATCACCCGCACCGCGCGCGCGACCGCCGCCGCCGAGCCGGCGCCGCCCTCCGGCGGAACGGCCCTGCCCGAGGCACAGGCGCCCGACGTGGCGCCGCCGTCGGCTGCCGATGCCGCCGCCGCGCGCCCGCGCATGTCCGAGCTCAAGGCCAAGTTCGCCCAGTCCGCAGAACGGCTGGCGAGCCTGCGCCGCGACATGGACGGTCGGGCGGCATGAACCAGCCCCGCCTCATCCCCCTGGTGGTCTTCGCCGCCGCGGTCCTGCTGGCGCTGAAGGGGATCCACCTCGCCAGCGCCGGCGGTCCGCAGCCGGCGAAGCCGCCGGCGTCCCGGAACCTGCCCAGTGCGGCGGAACTGTTCAAGGACGTGACGCCGGACCCGATCATCACAGGATCGGGTTCGGGCGGCGGGCATGGCGGGGGCGACGGTCCGCCGGAACTGCAGACGCCGCTCTCCAAGGCGGCCGAAACCGCGCGCTCGCGCGTCGAGATCACCACCGAACGCCCGCCCGAGGCCAAGCCCATCGGCGGCAGCGAGCTCCTGTCCGAGATCACCATCCTGGAGAAGCTCGCCGAGCGGCGGAAGCTCCTGGAACAGCGCGAGCGCGAACTCGAGGCGCGCGAGAACCTGCTCAAGGCGACCGAGGGCAAGATCGAGAAGCGGATCGACGATCTGAAGACCATCGAGGAGAAGGTCGGTGCCGGCGCCGCCGCCAAGGAGGACGAGAAGGGCAAGGAGATCACCGATCTGGTCAAGATGTACGAGTCCATGAAGGCCAAGGACGCCGCACGGGTCTTCGACCGGCTCGACACCAAACTGCTCGTCGATATCGCCCGCCAGATGAATCCGAAGAAGCTCGGCGACGTGGTCTCCAAGATGAGCCCCGATGCGGCCGAGAAGCTGACCGTGGAACTCGCCAACCGCAAGGGCCGCGATCCGGGGCCGTCGCCGGCCCGGGAACTGCCGAAAATCGAGGGCAAGGGCGGCTGAGTCGGAGATTGACTTAAACATCCCTTCATCGCGCAGGGTTACCCTCGGCAACGGTGTTCTTCTTGCCGATGGGTTCCCGTGTCTGCGTCCCCCTCATGGCCGGCCCTCGGCCGTCTTGTCCTGCTTTTCGCCGGCCTGCTGCTGGCCGCGTTCGGCGTCGCGTCGCCCTCTGCCGCGGCCGGGGCCAAGGCGGAGATCGCCGCCACCCTGGAGAAGGGGTTCGGCCGCATCGTCATCACCTTCAAGGACCGCTCGCTGCTGCCGCAGTTCACCAGCCGGGTGAACAACGGCGTTCTGGTGATCCAGTTCGCCGAGCCGGTGCAGATGGAGGTGGAGCGGCTGCCGACCCAGCTTGCTCCCTATGTCACCATCGCCCGGCGCGATCCCGACGGCCAGGCGATCCGCCTCGGGCTGACGCGCCAGGTCCGCATCAACACCATGGAGGCCGGCGAGCGCCTGTTCGTCGACCTGCTGCCGGCGACCTGGGCCGGTCCGCCGCCGACGCTCCCGGAAAGCGTGGTCCTGGAACTCGCCAAGCGGGCCGAGACGGCACTCAAGGCCCAGCGCGAGGCCGAGAAGCAGCGCTTCGGCGTCAAGGTTCTGGCCAAGCTCGATTTTCGCGTCGGCCGCAACCCGACCTTCACGCGCTTCTCGTTCGGCTGGAACGTCCCCTTCGACACCCAGATGGCGCGCGATGCCGACAAGGTCACGCTGACCTTCAACCGGCTGGCCGAGATCGACTTCGCGCCCGTGATCGCCGATCCGCCGCCGACCTTGCGCGAGATCCGCGCCGAACCGGACGGCGAGAAGCTCAGGGTCGTGATGACCATCGCGCCGGAGGCCGACGTACGCGCCTTCCGCGAGGAGCAGACCTATGTGGTCGACCTCTCGCATCCGGCCAAGCCCGGCAATCCGGCCGAAGCCGCGATCCGCAAGGTGCTCGACCCGGAAGCCGACAAGCAGCGCACCGTCGTCAACGCGCCCGGGACGGCGCGCCCGCCCGAGGCCGGCAAGACGCCCGAGGCCGGCAAGGTCCCGGTGGCGGGCAAGGCCGGGATGGCCCCGGAAGCCAAGCCGGCCGGCCCGTCTGCGGCCGGCCCGTCTGCGGCCGGCGCCGCGCGGCCGCCGGTCGCCGCTGCGGGGGCGGATCCGGCCGTCAAGACCAGCCTGATCGACCTGCCGCCGGAGCCCGATCCGACGCCGCCGCCGAAGCCGGCCGCTGCGGTCGAGAAGGCGGCCGCGGCTCCAAGCGCCGACGAGGAGGCCGGCGACGATGCCGGCGCCAACGGCGAGGCCCGTCCGGAGGTCCGCTCGGGGCGCTCCAACACGGTCAAGATCGTCCGCGTCGAAGCCAAGCGGATCGGCAGCGTGGTGCGGGTCGCCTTTCCGTTTCCCGGCAAGGTCGCCAGCGCCGCGGTCAAGCGCGGCGACAATCTCTGGATCGTGTTCGACACGCAGATGTCCATGGACCTGCGCGCCATCGCGGCCGTGCTCGGCACCACCGCGGCGGATGTGACCGTGAACCGGACCGAACGCGGCCAGGTGCTGCGCATCCGGCTGACCGAGCCGATGCTGACCACGCTCGGTCTCGACGGCAATTCCTGGATCCTGTCGATCGGCGAGATGGTGCTGGAGCCGGCCCGCCCGCTCGCCCTGAAGCGCGAGTTCCGGTCGGAAGGGCAGGGGCTGATCCGGGTTGCGCTGCCCGATGCCGGCAGCGTGCACGAGATCAACGACGCCTCGACCGGCGACATGTTCTACGTCGTCACCGCCTTCGGTCCGCCGCGCGGTCTCCTCAAGCCCTACAGCTTCCCGGAGCTGGAGACCCTCGCCTCCGCCCATGGCGTTGCGGTGGTGCCGCGGACCGACGACCTGAAGGTCGGCATCGAGTTCGACTCCGTGGTCATGACCCGCGAGCGCGGCCTGACCATCTCGACCGGCGCGCTCGGCTCGCCGTCCTACGAACTGCCGAAGCCGGTGCGCAAGGCAGCGCGGCGGGTGGTCGATCCGTCGACCTTCGCGGTCAAGGACCCGGCCGAATTCACCGAGCGGGTGCGCGGGCTGATCGACCAGATCGCGGAGGCCGGCGAGCAGCAGAAGGCGCCGCTGCGCTTTCAGCTGGCCGAATTCTACGTCGCGCATCGCTTCGCCCCCGAGGCGCTCGGCATCCTGCGCCTGCTCGCCGCCGACGAGCCCGGCATCGAGCGCGACCCGGGCTTCATCGTCCTGTTCGGTGCCGCCCAGACCATGGCCGGACGCACGGCGCCGGCACTGCGGGCGCTCTCGCGCACCGAGGTCGCCGACAATCCCGACGCCGCCCTGTGGCGCACGATCGCGGCCGCCGCCGAGCAGAAGTGGGACGAGGCCCGCGACGCGGCCCAGAAGGGGGCCGGAGCCGTCGGCGGCTATCCGATCGACATCCAGGCCGCCTATGTGCTGGCCGGGGCGGAGGCCGCGGTCGAACTGAACGATTTCCGCGCCGCGCAATCCCGGCTCGCCGAGATCCTGCCGGAGGAGATCGCCCCCGATCTCCGGGCGCGCTACGAAATGCTGCAGGCCCGCATCGCCGATGCCGCCGGCCGGCCCGAGGACGCCATGGAGCGCCTCGACCGTCTCGCCGCCTCAACCGATCGCAAGGCTGCGGCGGAGGCGGAATATCGCCGGCTGCGCGTTCTGGTGCGCGACCAGAAGATCGAGGCGGCCGAGGCGATCGAGCGGCTGAAATCGCTCGTCTTCGGCTGGCGCGGCGACGAGATCGAGCTGAAGTCGCTGCGCTTCATGGCGCAGTTGCAGGCCCAGCACGGTCTCTATCGCGAGGCCTTCCAGAACATGCGCAACGCGCTGCAGGTCGCCCCCCAGTCGGAAACCGCCAAGCTGCTGCAGGACGACATGGGGCGGGAATTCGTCTCGCTCTATCTCGACGGCAATGCCGACCGGCTGAAGCCGGTCGAGGCGCTGGCGCTCTACTACGATTTCCGCGAACTGACCCCGGTCGGCCGGCTCGGCGACGAGATCGTGCGCCGGCTGGCCGACCGCCTGGTCGGCGTCGACCTGCTCGATCAGGCGTCCGAACTGCTCGCCTACCAGATCGACCAGCGCCTGCGCGGGGCCGCCAAGGCGCAGATCGCCGCCGATCTCGCCATGATCCACCTGATCGACCGCAAGCCCGACAAGGCGCTGGCGGTGCTCAACAAGACCCGGCAGTCGCAGCTTCCGGTCTCGGTCGAGCGGCAGCGGCGCGTGGTCGAGGCGCGCGCCCTGTCGGAGACCGGCCGTGCCGATGTGGCGCTCGAACTGCTGTCCGCGCTCGGCGGGGCGGATGTCGATCGCCTGCGCGCCGACATCATGTGGCGCGCCAAGCGCTGGCACGAGGCCGGCGAAAGGCTCGAGACCATGCTGGGCGGCCGCTGGAACGAGCCGACGCCGCTCGACGACCAGGAGCGCCAGGACGTAATCCGCGCCGCGGTCGCCTATGCGCTGGCCAGCGACGATCTGGCGCTCGGACGCCTGCGCAGCAAGTTCGCCGACCGGATGAAGGACAGCCCGAGCGCCGCCACCTTCGACGTGGTGACCGCGCCGATCCAGAGCCAGGGCACCGAATTCCGCAACATCGCCAAGGAGATCGCCGCCATCGACACGATGCGCGGCTTCCTCGACGAATATCGCAGCCAGTACATGAAGGGACCGGCGGACGCCAAGCCGACCGAGCCGCAGCCCGGCAAGCCGCCGGCGGCGCCGGGCCCGGCCGCCGCCAATGGGGCGGACCGGAAGGCGCCGGAGAAGACCGCCTCGATCCCCCGGCCGGGCGCCGGCAACGGTCCGGGCACCAAGCTCGCCCAGGCCGATTCCGCGCCGGACGCCGCCAAGAAGCGTTGATGCCTGCGGCCTGCGCCGGCGCGCCGGTCGCTATCCGAAGCTCTTGACCAGGCTGCCGGCGATCAGGTTCCAGCCGTCGACCAGCACGAAGAAGATCAGCTTGAACGGCAGCGAAATGGTCACCGGCGGCAGCATCATCATGCCCATCGACATCAGCACCGAGGCGACGACCAGGTCGATGATCAGGAAGGGCAGGTAGAGCAGGAAGCCGATCTCGAAGGCGCGGCGCAGTTCCGAGATCATGAAAGCCGGGATCAGCACCCGGTAGGGGATCGCCTCCGCACTGGCCGGCCGCGGCTCGCGCGCCAATTCGACGAACAGCTCGAGATCCTTCTCCCGGACATGCTCGCGCATGAAGACGTGGAACGGCTGCGCCGCCCGCTCGATCGCCTGATCGAGCTCGATGGTCTGCTCGGTCAGCGGTTTGATGCCCTCGTCATAGGCCTGATTGAAGACCGGTCCCATCACGAAGGCGGACAGGAACAGGGCGAGGCTGATCATCACCGAGTTGGGCGGTGCGGTCTGCAGGCCGATGGCCGAACGCAGCACCGACAGCACCACGACGATGCGGGTGAAGCTGGTCACCATGACGACGATCGAGGGCGCCAGCGACAGGACGGTGATCACCGCGACCAGCTGGACCGCGCGCTCGGTGACCGTGCCGCCCTGCCCGAAATTGATCGAAATGTCCTGCGCGGCCGCGCCGGACGCGACGGCGACCAGCAGGACGAGCGCGCCCAGGGCGGAGAACGCCGCCCTGCCGATCCCGCCTGCCCGTCGTGCCTCGTTCGGATACCGATCCATCACGCGCCCCGCTGCCGGTCGCCGGCCGGCGGATGAAGGCGGACCCCGGTCCATCGCGCGCACGGCCCGGCGGACCGGAGCCCGCCGGCCGATGCGCCGCTCATCGGCTGGGCGGGCCGGACAGCTCCGACAGGAGCTTGGCCATCTCGGCCTCCAATTCGTCGGACGGCCCCTTCGGGGCGGCCGGTGCGGCCGCCGGCGAGGGGGCAGGCGGCGGCGCCGTCGGGGCCGCGGCGACGGGGGCAGGCGCCGGGGCCGGTGCCGGGGCCGGGGCCACGGCTTCCGGCATCGCGGGCGCCGGTGCGGGCGGCGGCATGGGTGCCGGCGGCGGCGCGACCGCCTCGGGTTCCGGCGGGCGGACGGCAGGCTGCGCCACGGCCGGCCGCGGCTGCGGCGCGGGCGGCCGCGAGGGCACGGCGGGGCGCGGCACGGGCGCACCCGGCGGGCGCGAACCGGGCCTCGGCTCGGACTTGGCCGGAATGATCGCCGTCGCGAGATCCGCCAGCGCCCGTTCGATCTCGCCGACCACCGCCTCGTGGCTGCCGTCCGGCTCGGCCTCGGCCGGGGCCGGACGGGCCGGCGTGCCCGGAAGCGTCATCACGGGTCGCGGCGGGCGCGCCTCGGCGGCCGGTGCCGACGGGGCGGGGGATGGCGGTGCGGGCGGCGGCGGTGCGGCGGGCCGTTCGGGCTGGGGCCGCGAGCCCGTCGGGACCACCATGGTCGGCTCTTCGCCCTGGAAGTCGCTCTCGACCGGCATCGAGGCCGTCGACATCGCGGCCGGCCGGGGAGCCGGACCGCGCGTCGCCTCGGTGCGGGCCGGTTCCGGCGGACGCGTCGGTTCGGTCGGACGCGGCGGCTCGGGCCTGGTCATCTCGGGCCGGGTCATCTCAGGACGAGGCAATTCGGCCCGGGGCGGCTCGGCCCGGCTTTCGGCGCGCGGCGGCTCGGGGCGGGTCGTCTCGGGGCGGGTCGTCTCCGGCCGGGTCGTTTCGTGCCGGGTCGCTTCGGAGCGGGCGACTTCGGCCCGTGCCATGTCCGGACGGCCGCCGTCGCCGCGCGGCGGTTCCATGCGGGGCGGCTGGCGCGGTGGCGGGGGCTCGGCCGCGTCGTCGGCGGCCTGCTGCCGGTCGTTGGCGGCAGCCGCTGCGGCCGCCGCGGCCGCGGCCTCCGCGATGCGTCGGCGCTGGTCGCCCAGGGCGGCCTTCAGATCCGCCGCCACGGCGCTGCCCTTGGCGGGCGACGTCGGGCCGGCCGGCAGTTCCGTCCGCTGCACGATCGCCTGCGTCGGGGTCGGCCCGGTGACCGGTTGCGCCACGGCCGGCGGTTCGACGCGGCCGGCCTGCGGCTGCCGGACGACGGTGCCGGCCGTGCCGCGCACGATCCGGCTTTCCACCAGCACGTCGTTCGGGCCGCCGATCATGACGAGATGCTCGACATCGTCGCGGCGCAGCAGAATCAGACGGCGCCGTCCGTCCAGATTGGCGCTGTCGACGACGGCCAGCCGGGCACGCTCGCGCCCCTGGCCCCGGAACAGACCGCTCTCCGAACCGCCGGAGAAGCGCCGGATCAGCCACGCCACAAACACAATGAGAATGACGACCAGAATCAACGCGATGATGATCTGCGCCGCTCGTCCGCCATCCACCCCGAACAGGGAATTCAACCAGTCCCGCATACGGGTCCACTCCATACGCACGCCCGCACTGCCGAATCTAGGGCGCCGGCGAATTCTAACTGACCCGGCAGACTTTGCCGTGCCTAATACCGCGTCGTAAACCGAACCTTCACGGAATTCGGTCGAAAGTCCGGTCGCCGTCGGGATTCGGTCCCGAAGCGATGCAGCCGGTTAACCGGCCGTTAACCATATACCGGGACTATTTTGCCCGGTAGCCGGCGCGTGCCGGGTGCCTGCGCGGCCGCTTCGGCGCCGGCATATGGGAAACGGGGACGGCATCATGGCAATCGGCAACCTGCCGCTGGTCGACGCCTTGAAGACCAAGATGCGCTGGAACCAGGCGCGTCAGTCGGTGCTGTCGGCCAATGTCGCCAATGCGGATACGCCGCGCTATCGCGCCGTCGACCTGAAGCAGCCCGCGCTTGGCGGCGCCGGCGGCGCGCTCGCGCCTGCCCCGGTCGCCGTCCGGGTCGCGACCACCGAGGCCGGCCACATCCAGGGCCGGGCGATGGGCTCCAGCTTCCGCACGGATGGGCAGAAGCCGTTCGAGACCACTCCCAACGGCAACGCCGTCAATCTGGAGGAGGAAATGCTGAAGGCGGCCGACAACCAGATCGACTTCCAGATGGTCACGTCGCTCTACCAGCGCTCCATCGGCATCATCAAGACCGCGATCGGCAAGAAGGCCTGAGCCATGGCGATGGATTTCAACCAGTCCCTGAAGATCGCGGCGTCGGGCCTCAAGGCGCAGTCGGGCCGCATGCGCGTGATCGCCGAGAACCTGGCCAACGCCGAATCGACCGCCCGGGCGCCCGGCCAGGACCCCTACCGGCGCAAGGTCGTGACCTTCGCGTCGAAATTCGATCGCGAGCTGCAGGCCCAGACCGTGCAGGTCGGCAAGGTCGAGCGCGACAAGACCGACTTCAAGAGCCGCTACGAGCCGGGGCATCCGGCGGCCGATCCGAGCGGCTACGTCAAGTATCCCAATGTCGACACGCTGGTCGAGACGGCGGACATGCGCGAGGCGCAACGGTCCTACGAGGCCAACCTCAACGTCGTCACCGCCACCCGGCGGATGATCCTGAAGACCCTGGAAATCCTCAGAGCCTGATTGGAGCGCCTGATGGCCACCATTCCCGCCAACTTCGCCGCCAATGCCTACAAGGTTGCGCAGGGGCTCGCGAATCGTCCCGATCAGGGGCACTCTCCGCTCGCCGACCGGACCCGTCCGGACTTCGCCGGCATGGTCCGCGACGCCATGGGCGATGTCGTGCAGCAGGGGCGGAGCGCGGAAGCCAAGACGCTGGCCTATGCCAAGGGCAAGGCCGACGTGATCGACGTGGTCACGGCGGTGGCGGAGACGGAAGTGGCGCTGGAGACCATGGTGTCGCTGCGCGACAAGGTCATCGCCGCCTACGAGGAAATCATGCGCATGCCCGTCTGACCGGCCGGATGCCGGACGGGCGGGTCGCGCGCGGCGGGAGAAGCCATGAACGGCGCCGAAGTGCTCGACATCGCCCGCGACGGCATGTGGACCCTGGTGGTCGTCGCCGCGCCGGTGATGCTGGTCGGGCTCCTGGTCGGGGTGATCATCGGCCTCCTGCAGGCGTTGACCCAGATCCAGGAGGCGACGCTCGTCTACGTGCCGAAAATCCTCGCCATCTTCGTCGCGCTGGTGGTCGCCTTCCCGTTCATGGGCTCGACCCTCAACGGCTACATGGTGCGCATCATGACGCGGATCGTGGGGAGCTGAGCGGCCTTGAACGTCTCGATCCTGCCCGACATCGCGATCGTGTTCCTGCTCATGTTCGGGCGGCTCGGCTCGATGATGATGCTGATGCCGGCGATCGGGGAGACGAACATTCCGGCCCGCATCCGTCTGGTCTTCGCCGTGCTGGTGACCATGCTGGTCTATCCGGTGGCGAGCGGGCTCTATCCGGCCGGTCTTGCCGCGACGCCGGCGCGGCTCGGCTTTCTGCTCGCCGCCGAGATCGGCGTCGGGCTGTTCATCGGCATGGCGACGCGGCTGGTCATGGCCGCCGCCCAAGTCGCCGGCACGACCATCGCCAACCAGCTCGGCCTCGGCTTCGCCATGGCGGTCGACCCGACCCAGGGCCAGCAGGGCGTGATCTTCGGCAACTTCCTGGCGCTCGCCGCGGTGACGCTGGTCTTCACGCTCGATCTGCACCATCTCGCCGTCGCCGGCCTGACCGGCAGCTTCGGCCTGTTCCGCCCCGGCGACCTGATGCCGGTCGGCGACTTCGCCGAGGCCGCGCTGAAGCTGACCGCCGACACCTTCCGGATCGGGGTGCAGATCTCCGCGCCGTTCCTGGCCTTCGGGCTGGTCTTCAACCTCGGCCTCGGCCTGCTCTCCAAGCTGATGCCGCAGCTGCAGATCTTCTTCATCGCCACGCCGCTCAACATCGGCGCCGGGCTCGCGCTGTTCGCGCTGGTCTTCGGCCCGATCATGCTCTGGTACATGGAGCATGTCCGCGACGGGCTCGGCCGCTTCGTCGAACCGGTGAGGTGAGGCGATGGCCGAGGGCGGCGACGATGAGGAAGAAAGGACAGAAGAACCATCTCAAAAGAAGCTCGACGACGCGCTGCAACGCGGCGACGTGGTCAAGAGCCAGGAGGTGCCGGCCTTCTTCGTGCTGTCGGCCTGCATGGTGCTGGTCGCCTTCCTGTCGACCCCGATGGCGCGCGACCTGGCCCGGCCGCTGGCCGGCTATCTCGGCCACCTGCACGAGATCCCGGTCGACCGGCGCGGTCTGATCGCGGTCTATCTGGAGGCCGGCAAGATCCTCGCCACCGTGCTGGCCCTGCCGGCGCTCGCCTTCGTGATCGCCGGCGTCGCCGGCAACATGATCCAGCACCGCATGGTCTGGAGCGGCGAATCGCTGATCCCGAAGCTCTCCAAGATCTCGCCGATGGCGGGCCTGAAGCGCATCTTCTCGGCCGAGAGCCTGGCGACCTTCATCAAGGGGATCATCAAGATCGCCGTGGTCGGCATCGGCATGTGGATGGCGGTCAGCCCCGAACTGCCGCGCCTGGAAAGCATCGTCGCCACCGATGCGATCGGCCTGCTGGCGATCACCCAGTCGCTCGCCATCCGGCTTCTGACCGCGGTGCTGATCGTGATGGGCTTCGTCGCCGGGCTCGACTATCTGTTCCAGCGCCATCGCTGGATGGCGCGCCAGCGCATGACCAAGCAGGAATTGAAGGAGGAGTACAAGCAGCAGGAAGGCAATCCGGAGATCAAGGCCAAGATCCGCCAGATCCGGCAGGCCCGATCGCGCAAGCGCATGATGGCCGCCGTGCCGAGCGCCACCGTCGTGGTCACCAACCCGACCCACTATGCCGTGGCGCTGAAATACGACGAATCGACCGCGGCGCCGATCTGCGTCGCCAAGGGGGTCGACGAGATCGCGTTGAAGATCCGCGAGGTCGCCAAGGGCGCCGACGTGCCGGTGATCGAGAATCCGCCGCTCGCCCGCGCGCTCTATGCCAGCGTCGACCTCGACAAGCAGATCCCCGAGGAACACTACCGCGCCGTCGCCGAAGTGATCGGCTACGTCATGCGCCTGAAGCAGGGCCGCAAGGGCTGGCGGCCGTAGGGTATGGAGCGAGTGAAGGGGCATCGCCCTTGACTCCGGTCGGGCCGAACGGCGAAAACGACCATCGGAATTGTTGAATGTTCAGGAAAGACAGATGGTTGGCGTTCAGCCGCTCTCGGACACGGCCATTGGCCGGGTGCAGGACTTCTACCGGGTCCAGGGCGGGCGCGAGGCGTGGCCGTGGCGGCATTGGAACGCACAACCGACCGTCGCGCGGGCGATCAACCGGCGCATCTCGGGCTCGCCGCGCCGTTCCCTGCATGAGGTGCTCGGCGAGGTCCTGCCCGATCTCGGACTGTCGCTGCCGGCCGCGCGCGCGGTGTCGCTCGGCTGCGGCCGGGGCGGCCAGGACCGCAGCCTGTTCCGGCACGGCATCGTCAAGACGCTGGTCGGCTACGATCTCTCGCCCGATTCGATCGAGGCCGCCGCCGGATGGGCGCGCGCGGCCGGGATCGAGGGGTTCGACTATCGCCTCGGCGACCTGAACAGCCTCGATCTGGATGAGGGAGCCTACGATCTGGTCGTCGCGACCATGTCGCTGCACCATGCCGCCGAACTGGAACGGCTCTACGACGTGGCCGCGCGTGCGCTCAGGCCGGGTGGACTGATGGTCATCGACGAATATGCCGGCCCGTCGCGGTTCCGCTGGACCGAGGCGCAGATGCGGGCGGTCAACGGACTTCTGACGATTCTCTCGCCGGCGATGCGCACCACCCCGGACGGGATCCTCAAGCCGTTGATCGAACATCAGCCGGAAGCCTTCTTCGAAGCCGTCGACCCGTCCGAGGCGATCCGCTCCGGCGAGGTGCTGGCCTGCCTGGAGGCGCGCTTCGACGTGCTCTGGCGGCGCCCCTATGGCGGCACCATCCTGCATCCCATGCTGCACGACATCGCCTGCAATTTCCGCGAAGGCGACCTCTTCGCCGAGACGTTTCTCGGCGCAGCCATCGCGCTCGAGGACACCATGATGGCGACCGGCGAACTGCAGTCCGACTTCGTGGCGCTGGTGGCCAGACCGAAATGATCGATCCTCCTGACGGCGCGGCCGTGCCGGATGCGGACGCGCACGGCGATCCCCGGCTCGAAACCGACGACCCGATCGCGGAAATCCGGGCCTCGGGTCTGTTCGACGCCGACTGGTATCGTGCGGCCCATCCGGAGGCGGATGCCGGCGATCCGCTCGAGCATTTCGTCGAGATCGGCCTCGACGCCGGCCACGATCCCGGACCCGGCTTCGATGGTGCCTTCTATCTGGCCGGCAATCCGGACGTGGCCGAGGCCGGGATTTCGCCGCTGCTGCACTATCTCCGCCATGGTCGCGCCGAGGGCCGCCAGCCCGTGCCGGCGGCGGGCCCGCCCGCACCCGGGCCGGCGGTCGTGCCGGCCGATGCCGAGATCGAGCGGCAGGCCGCCGAACTCCTCGCCTCCGGCCTGTTCGATGCCGCCTGGTACGGGGAAGTCCATCCCGAGGTGCCCGCCGACGACAGGCTGATGCACTTCCTGCGCGACGGCTGGCGCGCCGGCCACGATCCCGGCCCCGGTTTCGACGGCGCCTACTATCTCGGCTCCTATCCGGACGTGTCCGAGGCCGGGTTCAATCCGGTCCTGCACTACCTGCGCTACGGGCGGGCCGAGGGGCGCCAGCCCGTCAGGCCGCCCGAACCGGAGCGCGACCCCTTCGCCGAACAGATCGGCCCGCTGCTGGCGCGGTTCCAGCGCGACGCGCAAGCCGCGCTGGCCGCGATCGACGCCCATCGGAACCCGCAGGCCTGGCCGCGTCTGGCGCCCGGCACGGCGGTCGCCGTCTGCGTCCATGCCGGCGGCAACATCTTCATGCGCGAGATCGCCGAACTCGTCGCCGCCGGGTTCTCGGCCGCGGGCTACGACGGCCGCCTGCATGACGAGACCTATGCGCTCGCCGAGGCGGGCGCGGATCCGGCGGCCCGCGTCGTGGTGGCGCCGCACGAATTCTTCCACCTGCCCTCGAACGGCCGCTTCGTGCCGGTCGAATGGGCGGACGGAGCGATCCTGGTCAATGTCGAGCAACTGCACATGCGCTGGTTCCGCGAGGGGCTGCCGGCGCTCCGGCGCGCCGCGGCGGTGCTCGACATCAACCTGCCCTCGGCCGCCGTGCTGGCCACGCTCGGCCTGCCGGCCGCCTATCTGCCGCTCGGCCATGTCGACGGCGTCGCCCGCTTCGCGCTGCAGCCGACGCTGCCCGACCTGCCGGCGCTGCGTACCCTCGAAGCGAGCGTCCGCGAGACCTGCCCGGCGCCCGATGCACCGCTCGCCGGGCGGCCGATCGACCTCTTCTTCATCGGCCACCTGTCGCCGCGCCGCGCGGGCATCTTCGAGCGGATGGCCGAACGGCTGGCGCGCTGGCGCTGCCACTTCGTGCTGACCGACGCCGACCGGCCCCAGGTCAGCGGGCTCAATGCGGTCCTGGAGAGCGAGGCGACGATCGGGCTCGCCCAGCGCGCCAAGATCATCCTCAACCTGCATCAGTCCGACGAACTGTTCTTCGAATGGCACCGGGTGGTCCTGCAGGGCATCTGGCAGCGCACGCTGGTCGTCTCGGAGGCGCTGGCGGCCCAGACCAGCTTCGTCGCCGGCGCGCATTTCCTTGAGGCGCCGACCGAGGAACTGCCCGACCTGATCGACTGGCTGCTCGGCACCGAGGCCGGCGCAGCCGTCGCCGAACGCGTCCGGACGCGCGCCCATGCGCAACTGACCGCGAAGGTCCGTCTCGACGCGACCCTGCGCACCCTGTTCGGGGCGGACGGCGCCGGGGGCCGCGGGTGATGAACCGGTTCGGACTGCCGGTCGCGCTGGAGACACCGCACCGGATCGCATTCCGCCACGAGACGGACCGGATGCCGGAGGCGACCGTGATCGTGCCGGTCCGCAACGGCGCGCGCTTCCTGGACGAATGCTGCGCCAGCGTCCGCGCGCAGGCGGGCGTCGCGATCGAGCTGATCGTCGTCGACGACGGCTCGACCGACGAAAGCGGCGCGCTCGCCTGCCGGCTGATCGCCGACGATCCCGGGCCGCTCGCCCGTGCCCTGGTGGTGCGACACGAGCGCTGCGCCGGGCCGGCCGCGGCCCGCAACACCGCCATGGCGCTGGCGACCACGCCGGCGGCGCTCATGTTCGATGTCGACAACATCCTCTATCCGCGCTGCGTCCGGCGCTGCCTGGAAGCGCTCGAAGCCGCCCAGGTCGCCTTCGTCTATCCCATCCTGCGTCTGATGGGGGCCCGCGGCGGCCTGCAGGGCATCCACCCGTTCGATCCCGAGCGGCTGGCGCGCGGCAACTATATCGACACGCTCGCCATGGTGCGCCGCGCGGCCTGGGCGGAGGTCGGTGGCTTCCCGGATCTGGACTATGGCCTGGAGGATTTCGCCTTCTGGCTGACCCTGGTCGGGCATGGCCTCGCCGGCGCGCAGTTGCCCGAGATTCTCGCCGCCTACCGCACGCACGAGGCCGGGCGGACCGCCGTGATGCTGCCCCGGGTCGATGCGATCCACGACCGGTTGGAGCGCGCCTTCCCGTGGATTCGCCTCGAGCGACGCCTACCCGCCGCGGGCGGGATCGTCGCGGTCCACGCCACCGCGGGCGGCATGGCGGCACCGGCGGCGGACGGACCGGCCGCGCTCTATGTCGACCTGATGATCCGCATCCTGGCCAATACCATCTACGAGGATCCGGCCATGACGCCGGGCCAGCCGAGGCTGTTCGATCCCGCCCTGCGCGCGGAAGGCCGGGACTGGCCCACGACCGCACACAGCATGGCCGGCACGGCGCGGCTCCGGAACCTGGCGGATCTGGTCGCGCGGACGCTCGCGGACCGCATTGCCGGCGACTATATCGAGGCCGGCGTCTGGCGCGGCGGCGCCTGCATCCTGATGCGGGCCGTGCTGGCGGCCCATGGCGAGCGCGACCGCCGGGTCTTCGTCGCCGATTCCTTCGAGGGCCTGCCACCGCCCAAGGCGGCGCTCTATCCCGCTGATGCCGGCGACGAGCACCACACCCGGCCGGAACTGGCGGTCTCGCAATCCGCGGTCGAGGCCAATTTCGCGCGCTACGGTCTGCTCGACGGGCAGGTCGTGTTCGTCAAGGGCACCTTCGACCGGACGCTGCCGGCGCTGGATGCCGGGCCCTTCGCGCTGATCCGCCTCGACGGCGACATGTATGAATCGACCCTCGTGGCGCTGGAGGCGCTCTATCCGCGGCTGTCGCCGGGCGGCTTCGTGATCGTCGACGATTTCGGCGCCGTCCCGGGCTGCCGCCGGGCGGTCGAGGACTACCGAAGCCGGCACGGCATCGCGGAACCGCTGCAGACGATCGACTGGACCGGCGTCTGGTGGCGCAAGCCGCCGCGACCGGCCGCGGCCGTGGCCCCGGAACCCGTTCCGCCGCCGGCCGCTGCGCCGTCCGCTCCTGGGGTCCCGACCGACATCCGCGCCGAGCATGCCGCGCTCGCCGCAGCCTTCGCGAAGCGCTGCGCCGATCTCGGCCTCCGGCCCGATCCGCTGCTGTTCTGGTACCACACGGTCGATCTCGGCGACGGGCTGGTCACGCCCGGCTCGTTCGACTACCGCGCCTCGATCGGCGCCTTCAGCCTGCCGGCCGCGATGACGGGGATGACGGCGCTCGATGTCGGCTCCGCGACCGGCTTCTTCGCCTTCGAGATGGAGCGACGGGGCGCGCAGGTCACGTCGGTCGAACTGCCGGCGCTGGCTGCATGGGACGTTTTTCCGGGCGAATCCCGGGCCGGCATCATCGCCAAGATCCGCGATCGCCTGCGCTATCACAGCCTCAGCGCGCCGGACGACATCGTCCGCATGGTCGATGGCTTGAGCGAGGCGGACCTGCACCGCGTGCTGCTCGACGGCCCGTTCCGCTTCTGCCACGAGCGGCTCGGCTCAAAGGTCGAGCGGGTCTACGCCTCGATCCACGATCTCGGTTCGGCCCTTTCCGGGCGCCGCTTCGACCTCGTCATGCTCGGCGACATCCTGGTCCACGTGGTCGATCCGCTCCACGCGCTCGCCTCGGCGGCCGGGGTCTGCGGCGGGGACCTGATCATCGCCGACGACATCATCGGCGCGGAGACCGATCCGCCGGCCCTGCGCTATGTCGGCGGTGCGGTGGCGGGCTCCGACATCGCCGAATGGTGGCGGCCGAATGTCGCCTGGTATCGGCAGGTGCTCGGGCGGCTCGGCTTCGGCACGGTCGAGATCGGCGCGCCCTTCTCCGGCATCGTCCGGCCGGGCGGCGAACGCCTGCGCAAGCGCGTCATCCGGGCGCGCCGCGGATAGGGGCCGGGCGGCCGCCGCCGGAGGGCGATCAGGCCGGAACCGCCTGCGGTCGCCGCCGGCCGCGCAGCAGGAGCCAGGCGCAGACGGCGATGTTGACCAGGTTCCAGGCGATCCCGTTCAGGAAGGCGGCGGCGTAGGATCCGGTCCAATCGTAGATCGCGCCCGACAGCCAGCCGCCGAAGGCCATGCCGACCAGCGTCGCCATCAGCACCACGCCGACGCGTGCGCCGGCCTCGCGGGCGGGGAAATACTCGCGCACGATGATCGCATAGCTCGGCACGATGCCGCCCTGGAACAGGCCGAACACGCCGGAGACGACATAGAGCGAGGTCAATCCGTCGGAGAAGACGTAGAGCACCAGCGCGACCGCCTGCATGACCGAGCCGATCATCAGCGTCGCCACGCCGCCGATCCGGTCGGCGACGAAGCCGGAAGCGATCCGGCTGACGATGCCGAGGCCGAGCATCAGCGACAGCATCTCGGCGCCGCGCGCCACGCCGTAGCCGAGATCGACGCAGTAGGCGACGATATGCACCTGCGGCATCGACATGGCGACGCAGCAGGAGATCCCGGCGGCGGCGAGCAGCCATTGCAGCGTCGCCGGCGACAGGCCGAGCGCGGAGAGCCGGCCTTCCGCCGAAACCGCCCCGGCGGCGCCGACCTGCGACGGCGGGCGCGGCTTCAGGAGCAGCGCCAGCGGCACCATGGCGACGATGCAGAAGAGGCCGATGCCGATCTGGGTCGCCCGCCAGCCGGCGGTGGTCATGAAATGCTGCACCACGCCCGGCCAGATGGTGCCGGCGACATAGTTGCCCGAGGCGCACAAGGCGACGGCGAGGCCGCGCCGCGCGCGGAAGAACATCGACACGTCGGCGAGCAGCGGCCCGAAGGTCGCCGAGGACCCGACGCCGATCATGAAGCCCTGGCAGATCGCGAAGACCCAGAGATTCGGCGCCAGGCCCGACAGGACATAGCCGGTCCCGAAGAGAATCGTGCCGCCGATCACCGGGCGGACGATGCCGAAGCGGTCGATCAGCCGGCCCATCATGACGCCGCCGAGCGCGAAGCCGGCCATGGTCAGCGTATAGGGGAAGGACGCCGCACCGCGCGCGACCGCGAACTCGGTCTGCACCATCGGCAGCACGACCACCACCGACCACATGCCGACCCCGCCGAGCGTGGTCAGCAGGATCGACAGGCCGAGCCGGAACCACGAATAGCCGCTGTCGAAGGCGATCTCGCGCCCGCTCTGCCCCGGTCCCGCTGGCATGAATATCCTCCCGGCGGGCCTCTGGCGGACGCGCTCGCCGCATCAATGCCAGGATGGCGGAGGGCCGGCAAGGCATGCCCGCCGTGCCGGCGACGCGGGTGCGATTATGGGGGGTGGGATGGGGTTGCGCGGCCTTCGAGGGTCCGCAACCGAACTCATGGCCCGCATCCCCGGCCGGAGCGCCAGCGCAGAGCCGGGGCCCACTCTGCGCGTGGCGGGTCGCAAGCGTATGTTTTCGCATGAGATCTTGACGCGGCTTGAAAGCGAGTGGGTCCCGGATCGGCGGCCCTTCGGGGCTTTGTCCGGGATTGCGGTTTCGGGGGGGCGGGCAACCGGGGATGGGGAACCTGGAACCGGGAAACTGGGTAACCGGGAAGCCGGGAAGCCGGGAAACCGTGGATGGGGAACAGGGAACCGGGGGATGGGGTGGAAGATCAAACACGCTGTGCGCAGCGGCCGAGATGTAGATGCTGCGGCGGATCCGACGGGACGGGCGGAACGGGTAGGTTGGCGGGAGGCGGGATGGCGTGACGGGCGTGAGGGGCAGAAAGGGCGGGCGTCGTCTGCATTCGATCCCGCGGTTCGCATCCCCGGCCGGAGCGCCAGCGCAGAGCCGGGGCCCACTCTGCGCGTGGCGGGTCGCAAGCGTATGTTTTCGCATGAGATCTTGACGCGGCTTGAAAGCGAGTGGGTCCCGGATCGGCGGCCCTTCGGGCCTTGTCCGGGATTGCGGTTTCGGGGGCGGGGGATGGGGGATGGGGAACGGGAGACCGGGGAGCGGGAAACTGGGGAACCGGGAAGCCGGGAGACCGGGGATAGGGCAGCAGATCAAACGCGCTGCGCGCAGCGGCCGAGCTGTCGATGCTGCGGCGGATCCGGTGGGAAGGCGTGACGGGCGGGATGGCAGGACGGGCGAGATGGCGAGACAGACGGGATGGCAGAACGGCCGGGCGTCGTCTGCATTCGATCCCGCGGTTCGCATCCCCGGCCGGAGCGCCAGCGCAGAGCCGGGGCCCACTCTGCGGGTGACGGGTCGCACGGGTATGTTTTCGCGTGAGATCTTGACGCGGCTTGAAGGCGAGTGGGTCCGGATCGGCGGCCCTTCGGGCCTTGTCCGGGATTGCGGCTTCGGGGGGCGGGCAACCGAGGATGGGGAACGGGAGACCGGGGAACGGGAGACCGGGGAGCGGGAAACTGGGGAACCGGGAAGCCGGGAGACCGAGGATAGGGCAGGAGATCAAACGCGCTGCGCGCAGCGGCCGAGCTGTCGATGCTGCGGCGGATCCGGTGGGAAGGCGTGACGGGCGGGATGGCGGGATGGGCAGGATGGCGTGACCGGCGGGATGGCAGAACGGGCGGGCGTCGTCTGCATTCGATCCCGCGGTTCGCATCCCCGGCCGGAGCGCCAGCGGAGAGCCGGGGCCCACTCTGCGGGTGGCGGGTCGCAAGGGCATGTTTTCGTATGGGATCTTGACGCGGCTTGAAGGCGAGTGGGTCCCTGTGTGTGCCGGGTGTGGCATTGTGGGTTGGCGGGCGGGAGATCGTTGGGTCCCTGGTCGTTGTCGACCGTGAGCCGGCTGTGATCCCCGCCCGCCTGCAAATACCCAGCCTGAACAGTTGATCGGGGCCGTTGGCGCGGACCCCGCAGCACAGGGGTAGGCGCCATGAAGATACACCCTGACGTGATCGGAATCGACGTCTCCAAGATGGTC
>NZ_LJYW01000001.1:1055960-1206176 GCF_001305515.1 Prosthecodimorpha hirschii | reverse complement strand
CTGCATTCGATCCCGCGGTTCGCATCCCCGGCCGGAGCGCCAGCGGAGAGCCGGGGCCCACTCTGCGGGTGACGGGTCGCAAGGGTATGTTTTCGCAAGGGATCTTGACGTGGCTTGAAGGCGAGTGGGTCCCGGATCGGCGGCCCTTCGGGCCTTGTCCGGGATTGCGGTTTCGGGGGCGGGGGATGGGGAACGGGGGAACGGGAGACCGGGGAACGGGAAACTGGGGCACCGGGAAGCCGGGAGACCGGGGATGGAGCAGGAGATCAAACGCGCTGCGCGCAGCGGCCGAGATGTCGATGCTGCGGCGGATCCGGCGTAACGGGCGGATCCGGCGTGATGGGCGCGACGGGCGGGATGGCGGGACGAGTAGGATGGCGGGATGGCGTGACGGGCGGGTCCGGCGTGACGGGCGTGAGGGGCAGAACGGCCGGGCGTCGTCTGGATTCGATCCCGCGGCCCGCATCCCCGGCCGGAGCGCTAGCGGAGAGCCGGGGCCCACTCTGCGTGCGGCGGGTCGCAAGGGCATGTTTTCGCAAGGGATCTTGACGTGGCTTGAAGGCGAGTGGGTCCCGGATCGGCGGCCCTTCGGGCCTTGTCCGGGATTGCGGTTTCGGGGGGGCGGTGGATCGGATCCGGCATGGAACGCGGAACGCGCGCTGGTGGGGCGACGATCGGGCGTCGGACCGGCGGGACCCGCGGAGCCGGCGGGGCGGGCGGGACCGGCGTGGCGGGCATCGCCGGCCGTGTGGCTGCGCTGGGGCGCAACCGGATACCGACGCCGCAGGGCGGCCGGGGAAAAAGGCGCGCCGCGCGGCGCAGACTGCGGTAATGTCAGCAGGATATCGGGAATCGCAGCATGGTCGAAACGGACGCGGGGAATACGGGAAGCGAACCTGTGGTCGACAGGGCCGAAAAGACCGGCAGCATCGGGCTCCTGCTCGCCCTTGCCCTCGGGCTCGTCGGGGCGGCGGTGGTGCTCGCCCTGATGCGGCGCGAGGATGCGGCGATCTGGGTGCAGATCCTGCTCGGTCTGCTCGCCGTCATCGGCGTCTTCGCCCTGTTTGCCGGGGCGATCGGGCTCGTCCGCTTCGGCGCGCGCCGCGACGGGCATCCGCTCTCCAAGGCCTTCCTGGACACGACCGGGGAGGGCGTCGTCGTCACCGACCGCGAGGGTCGGATCGTCTATGCCAATCGCGCCTATGCCGAGCTGATCCGCGCCGAGGCGGCGACCGACATCCGCACCGTGGAGCGCAGCTTCGCGGGCGATCCGGATGCGGCCGAGCCGATGTTCCGGCTGGCCACCGCCGCCCGCGACCGGCGCGCGGCGCGCGAGGAGATCCGCACCCTGTCGCCGCTCGGCCGGTCCGAGGGCGGCCCGCGCTGGTTCCGCGTCCGGGTCCGTCCGCTCGACCTGCCGGCCGGCCGGAACGGGGCGTCGCCGGCCGCCCTGACCGTCTGGCAGGTGGCCGACATCACGCGCGACCGCGACGAGCAGGAGACCAGCTTCCAGGAACTGCAACAGGTCGTGACCTTCCTGGATCACGCGCCGGCCGGCTTCTTCTCGGCCGATCCGCGCGGCCGGATCACCTATCTGAACGCGACGCTCGCCGACTGGCTCGGCTACGACCTGGCCAAGTTCGAGCCCGGCGGCATCGGCCTCAAGGACATCGTCCAGGGCCAGGGCGCGGCGCTGATCACCGACCTGAACGGGCCGGCCGACGCCAACAAGACGCGGATCATCGATCTCGACCTCGTCAAGCGCAACGGCCAGAGCCTGCCGGTGCGGCTGATGCACAAGGTGCCGATCTCCGGCACCGGGGTGCTCGGCGACAGCCGGACGCTGGTGCTGAACCGCTCGCCCGGCGAGGACGTGTCGGAAGCCCTGCGCGCCGCCGAGGTCCGCTTCGCCCGCTTCTTCAATTCGACCCCGATCGCGATCGCCTCGGTCGACCGCGAAGGCCGCATCGGCCGCACCAATGCGCCGTTCCTGAAGCTCTTCGGCGACATCCGAATGGGCGAGGGCGGCGAGGCGCGCCGGCTGGTGCTGCAGGTCGCCGAGAGCCGCCGCGCCGACCTGTCGGCGGCGCTGGAGGCGGCCGGCCAGGGGCGCGGCGACATCCAGCCGATCGAGGCGGAACTGGCCGGTGGCGAGGACAAGCGCCATCGCTCGGTGCGCTTCTTCGTCTCCGCCGTGCAGGAGGGCGACGGCGAGGGCGAGACGGCGATCGTCTACGCGCTGGAGACGACCCAGCAGCGCGAACTCGAACAGCAATTCGCCCAGTCGATGAAGATGCAGGCGATCGGCCAGCTCGCCGGCGGCATCGCGCACGACTTCAACAACGTGCTGACGGCGATCATCGGCTTCTCCGACCTGCTGCTCGCTTCGCACCGGCCGACCGATCCGTCCTTCCAGGACATCATGAACATCAAGCAGAATGCCAACCGCGCGGCCGCGCTGGTCCGGCAGCTGCTCGCCTTCTCGCGCCGTCAGACGCTGCGCCCGGAGGTGATCCGCCTCGGCGACACGCTCGCCGACCTGCACATGCTGCTCGCCCGCCTGCTCGGCGAGAAGGTCGAGCTCAGCGTCGTGCACGGCCGCGATCTCTGGCCGGTCAAGGCCGATACCAGCCAGCTCGAACAGGTCATCGTCAATCTGGCGGTCAATGCGCGCGACGCCATGCCGAATGGCGGCCGGCTGACCATCGTCACCCGCAACGTCTCGGCCGACGACAAGCTCGCCTACAAGACGCCGGGCATGCCGGCCGCCGACTATGTCTCGATCGAGGTGACCGACACCGGCACCGGCATCCCGCCGGACATCATGGAGAAGATCTTCGAGCCCTTCTTCACCACCAAGGCGGTCGGGCAGGGCACCGGGCTCGGCCTGTCGACCGTCTACGGCATCGTCAAGCAGACCGGCGGCTTCGTCTATTGCTCGAGCGAGATCGGCAAGGGCACGACCTTCCACATCCTGCTGCCGCGTCATGTCGAGACCGAGGTCGAGCGCGAGGCCGACAAGGTCGGTCCGGAGGGCCAGCAGCAGCAGAGCACCGACCTGACCGGCTCGGCCACCATCCTGCTGGTCGAGGACGAGGAGGCCGTGCGCGCCTTCGCGTCGCGCGCGCTGCGCTCGCGCGGCTACACGGTGCACGAGGCGGGTTCGGGGACCGAGGCCCTGGCGGTGATGGAGGAGACCGGCGGGCGCATCGACCTCGTCGTCTCCGACGTGGTCATGCCGGAACTGGACGGCCCCTCGCTGCTGCGCGAGTTGCGCAAGCAGCGGCCGGAGCTCAAGATCATCTTCGTGTCCGGCTATGCCGAGGATGCCTTCGCCAAGAACCTGCCGGAGGGCGAGAGCTTCCACTTCCTGCCCAAGCCCTTCTCGCTGAAGCAACTGGCGACGGCCGTGAAGGACGCGCTGGCGAAGTGATCCGCCGGCGGGCGGTGGCGGTCAGGCGGTGGAGGCCGCGTCGGGCATCCGGCGGCTCAGCGCTTCCACCAATAGGTCGTCACCCCGGCGATCGAGGTCAGCAGCTGCGACGGGTCGGCGCCCTTCAGAGTGACGTCGAAGAAGTTGCGCGCATAGTAGATGATCTGGGCATTGTTGGTGTTGCCGAGATCGCTCCAGGCATTGTGGGCGGCGCCGGCGAATTCGACGAAATAGGCCGGCGCGGCTGTGCGCGCGTAGCAGCCGTCCGGGCGCTTGACGGTCGGCGTCACCGCATAGTCGAGGGTGCCGCCCTGATACATGACCGGCGCGGCGATGCTGCCGAGCGCGCCTTCGTCGAGATAGGGCGCGCAATAGGGCGAGAGCGCCAGCACGGCCTTGATCACCGGCTGGTCCCAGGACGGCCAGCCGCCGCCGAGCCCCAGCATCGTGTAGCCGCCGAGCGAATGGCCCATGCCGGCGACCCGGGTCCAGTCGATCGCCGCATTCCAGGCCTTGTCGGCCTTGAGCGCGGCGACCAGCCCGACCATGTCGGTCTTGCGGGCCAGATAGGTCGTGTCGTTCCAGGCGGCCGGCTGTTCGAAGGGGATTTCCGGCGCCGGCGGATCGCCCGGGCCGCAGGAGGCGTCGGCATGGTTCGGCGCGACGACGATATAGCCGGCACCGGCCAGCGCCGTGGTCAGGAAGGTCGATTGCGCGCCGCAGCCGCCATAGCCGTGCGAGAACAGGATCAGCGGCAGCTTCGCGGTGCGGGTCGACGGATACCAGGAGACGACCGTCAGTCCGCCGAGCTTGAACGGCTTTCCGGAAGCCGGCAGGGCGGCCGGCTTGGCGGACGCGACCGAGGGCACGGCAAACGCGGCGCCGAGCGCCAGGACGGACAGGAGGGCGAGGCTTGCGGAGGGGCGCATCGGAGAGCTCCGTTCTTGACGTTGCGAAACCGTCCCGAGCCTTGTTTGCGCCGGCATGAATGTCGAGTTACATAGTGTAACAACAGACGATTTTAGAAGATTTGCCAATATCTTCCGGGTCTCGGTGGCGGTCCGTACGGGCTCGCCGGCGCGCCCGGTCAACCCGCTTCGGAGCCGCGTCGGATGCCTGCCCGCTTCGCCTGCTCGCCCCGCGATCCGGAGTTCTTCCGCGATCCCTATCCGGCCTATCGGGCAATGCGCGATCTCGGCGACCTGTTCGTCTGGAAGGACTACGGCTTCGTCTGTTCGGCGCGCCATGGGGTGGTCGGCGCCGCCCTGCGCGACCGGCGCTTCGGGCGCGACATCCTGGACCGGGCGAGCCGCGAGGACCTCGGCTGGCCGGCGCCATCGCCCGGTCTCGCGCCGTTCCTGGCCTTCGAGCGCGGCTCGATGCTGGAACGCGAGCCGCCGGCCCATACCCGGCTGCGCGGCCTCGTCAACCGCGCCTTCACGGCCCGGGCCGTCGAGGGCCTGCGGCCGGCGATCGTGCGGCTGGCCGAGACCCTGGCCGACGCCATCGCCCGCCAGGGCGGGGCCGATCTGATCGCCGATTTCGCCGCGCCGATCCCGGTCGCGGTCATCTGCGGGCTGCTCGGCGTGCCGGTCGAGGACGGGCCGCAGCTGGTCGCCTGGTCGCACGACATGGTGGCGATCTATCAGTTCGGCGCCGATCCGGCCGTCGAGGCGGCCTGTGTCGCCGCCACGCTGGCGTTCCAGGACTATGCCCGCTCGGCCATCGCCGCCCGGCGCGTGCGGCCGCGGGACGATCTCCTGAGCGCCCTCGTCGCCGCACGCGACGGCGCCGACCGGCTTTCGGAGGAGGAACTGGTCACCACCGTGATCCTGCTCCTGAATGCCGGCCATGAGGCGACCGTGCATGCCATCGGCAATGCGCTGGCGGTGATCCTGGCCGCGGGTCTCGATCCGTCCGGCCTGTTCGCCGATGCCGACGCGACCGGGCGGACGGTGGAGGAATGCCTGCGCTTCGATCCGCCGCTGCATCTCTTCACGCGCTATGCGCTCGAGGATTTCGTCTTCTGCGGCCGGTCCTTCGCCCGTGGCGAGAAGATCGGTCTGCTGCTCGCCGCGGCCGGGCGCGATCCGGACCGTTTTCCGCTGCCGGACCGCTTCGATCCGACGCGCGCGCCCGGTCCCCATCTCGCCTTCGGGGCCGGCATCCATTTCTGCGTCGGCGCGCCGCTCGCCCGGCTCGAACTCGCCGTCGCGCTGCCGGTCCTGTTTAATCGGCTGCCGGGCCTGCGCCTGGCCGGACCCCCGGTCTGGCGCGACAGCTATCATTTTCGCGGCCTGGAGCGGCTCGATGCGGTCTGGTCCGGCGGGCGAACCGGATGAACGGCGGCTGAACGTCCGCTTCAGCTACGGTTCCAAGCGTCCTGCTAGCCTCCAATCCAAGTTCCGGCGGCAAAGCGGTCGCCGAAGGCGAGGGCCGGCGAGGTCCGGATCCCTCGCAGCGGGCGGACGGCCACGAGAGCGTGACGAACCCGCAATCCTGCCGAGCGTGGGATCCGTTTGGGCGGCGAAGCCCGGCCGGAAGGACCCCGCGCCCGGCAGTTCCACGGGGAGTATCGGCCAGGTCGCGGGTGCGCATCTTCGGCGGGCCCGAACGATCAGCCGCCGGCCGTGACCCGCTCGGCGGCGTAGGCCGCAAAGTCCCGCACCCAGGCGCGCTGCGCCTCCGTTTCCGGCACGTCGCAGCCGCGCGCGGCCGAGACCGCCGCCATGGCCGCATCCGGGGTCTCGCCGAGGGCGACCAGCACGGCCGAGGCGAACATGCCCGAGCGGCCGATGCCGGCGCGGCAATGGATCGCGACCGCATCCCCGCCGGCGAGCTGATCCGCGATCGCACCGACCAGGGCAGCGGCCGCGCCGAAATCCTCCGGCACGGCGAAGTCGGCGATCGGGAAATTCACGAAATCGAATCCGGCCTGCCGGCACAACCGCGCCTCCGCCGCCAGCGCGAGCCGTTCGGCCTCCGCGACCGGCAGCAAAGAGACCACCAGCGCGATGCCGGCCTTGGCCATCGTTCGGAAGTCGGCGCGCTGCGGCGCCGGCATCAGCGCAAGCCGGCCGGCAGCGGGCGTTTCGACGAAATGCAGATTCGACATGGCAGCCTGCTCGATCGGTTCGCCGGAGCGTGGCACAACGGTGGCGGGCGCGCGAGGGCTGGCGCGAAGGGGCCGGACCGTGCTCTAACGTCAACCCGGACACCGGCGTCGGGGGGCGTGAGGCATGAGCGGGACACAGTCGAAGCCACAGATCATCGGGGCGCCCTTTTCGACCTATGTGCGCGTCTGTCGCATCGTGGCCGAGGAAAAGGGCATCGCCTACGATCTGGTGCCGGCGCGGCCGCACAGTGCGGCCGTCGATGCGGTCCACCCCTTCGGTCGCATCCCGATCCTGCGCCACGGCGCCCTCGAACTCTACGAATCCCGCGCGATCGTCGGCTATCTGGAGGCGACTTTTCCGGAACCGCGCCTGATTCCAGCCGATCCGGTCGCCGCCGCCCGGGTCGAGCAATGGGTCAGCCTCGTCAACACGACCCTCGATCCGATCCTCGTCCGCCGCTACGTGCTCGCCTACATGATGCCCCCGGAGGGCGGGCCGGACCGGGACAAGATCGCCGCCGTGCTGCCGCAGGTGGAAAAGGCGCTCGGGCTGATCGCCGCGGCGGTCGCCGAGAACGGCCACCTGGTCGGCGACGGCTTCACCTATGCGGATGCCAATCTGGTGCCGATCCTCGATTATGTCGCCCGGACCCCGGAGGGCGGCGCGATCATCGAGGCCTCGGGGGCCCTGAAGGCCGCGATGGCCGGCTGGGCCGCGCGTCCGAGCGTGGCGGCCACGCGGCCATGAGCCCGGCCGCTGTCCCCGACCTGGCGGACACCGCCGGGCGTCCGGCATCGACCGGAGCGGAGTTGCGACGGCACCGGATTCTTGAAGCCGCCGGCCGCCTGCTGGCCGAAAAAGGCTATGCGGCGCTGACCACGGCGGATGTCGCGCGGGTCGCCCAGGTCTCCAAGCGCGACATCTACGCGGCCTTCGGAACCAAGGCCGGCATTCTGTCCGCCCTGATCTCGGATCGCGCGGCGCAGATGTCGCCGGCCGCCGTGCTGCCGGCGCCGACCGACCGTGCCTCGTTCCAGGCGCTGCTGATCGAGTTCGGGGCTGCCTTTCTGGAGCGCGGGCTCGCCACGGACACGATGGCGCTGACCCGCCTGGCGGTCGCGGAAGCCGAGAACGAGCCGGAACTGGCGCGCATCTTACGCGATTCCGGTCGCCGTCCGGTCACCCGTACGGCCCTCAGGATGTTCGCAGCCGCCAACCGTGCCGGGCTGATCGGATCGCTCAATGCCCGTTCGGCCTTGCGGGTGTGGTTCGGCCTGCTGGCCGGCGATCTGCCGACCGAGCGCCTGCTCGGCCTGCGCCGTCCGCCGGGTCCCCGCTATGCCACGGTGCGCGCCACCTGGGCCGCCCGCATCCTGCTCGCCACGATCGACGGCTGTCCGGCCGGCACGCCGCTCTGAAGCCAGCCTCCCGCAATCACCGCGTCAGGTGCCGAGCACGGTCGCCTGCGGCCGGCCGCGATCGGCGATCGTGACGGCGGTCGTCGCGCCGCAGAAGCGGGCGAACAGGTCGCAGACATCCGCGACTGCGGCGTCGAGATCGCCGGTGCCGTTGGCCTGCACGGTGAGGAGCGCGCTGCGCGTCTCGGGGGAGACCAGCGAGCGGGCATCCTGGCGCCAGTTCCAGCGCCGGCAGAGCACATGGGCCGCGTCGGCGAAGACCACCTCGCCGGGCTTCGGCGGATCCTCGACCGGGCCGGCCGGCGCCGCGGCCTCCGCCCCCTCCGCCTCCTCGCCGGAGGCGGCCATGTCGACGAAGCTGTCGCCGTCGCGCGCATAGCGGAAGGCGATGTCGCCGGTCAGCCGGGCCATGTCGTCGGCGCCGAGCGGGAAGACATGGCTGAGCGAGACGGCATTGTAGGCGTCGACGAAACCGTTGATCTCCGGGATCGAGCGGCCGGCCAGCACGTTCTTGACGATCCGCTCGACCGAGGAGCGATAGCTGGTCCGCTTGATGCCGAAGCCCTTGTAGGCGACGCGCCAGACCGAGACGCCCGGGATCTGCGCCAGTTCCAGGCCGCCCCAGCGGTCGCGGGCCATGGCCTCGCGCTCCGCGATGATGCCGGCCAGGCCGGGCGGCCGGGCGGCCGGAATGGCGAGATCCGAGGCGACCACCACGGCGACGCGGAAATCCGGGAAAGCGGCGACCAGTTCGGAGATGTCGATCTGCATGGAGGGGACTGACCGGAAGGGTGAGACGGGCCGCGACCTTAGAGCATTTTCCGACCGGATGGAATCATCCAATCGACAAGGAAATGCTCCGGATTCAAGGGCTTGAGCCGGTCCTTTTGGGTCGGGTCGTGTCGATCCGACCGGGGCAGGCTGCAGGGCCGGCGGGGCGCTCGCGTCGAAGGTCTGCCAAGGCCCCCGGGATCGTCAGGCGCCGGCGGGACTTGGATCGGGGGACCACCAATCCGCGTCGAGAGCGCAGCCCCGGTCGCCGCGCCGGTCGCTGCGCCGGTCGTCCGGCGGCTGCGGTCCGGCAGGCCCGGACGCGCGGCTCAACGCGGCCAGCCTTTGACGGCAGGCCTCGATCGGAAGCGCCTGATAGCTGCGGATTGCGCATTGGCGGGTCCGTCCGTTCAAGCCCTGCCGCCAGGGGCCGATATTGAGCAGTCCGGAGACGGTGCGCACCTGCAGCGGAAGCGTTCGGGCGGCAACCAGGAAGGCCTGCGGGTCCGCGTCCGTCAACCAGCCGACCACCGCATCGCGGCCGACGCCGAGCATGCGGGCGAGCAGAACCGCCGCTTCGGGGAAGCGCTCCTCGGCGACGAAGCGCAGCAGCAACGGTTCGCCGCGTTGGCCGTGGTCGGCGAAGGCCGCAACGCGGGCCTCGGCGGCGTCGAAATCGTAGATGGCGAGCCACGACGCCACCGAGCGCGGGACGAAATCCGCCGGCAGGCTCTCCTCGCGGCGGACCGGCCCGGATGCGAGGGTGCCGGTCGTGGCGAAGCACTCGCGCGCCTTGCCGGTGCCGTGCCGGACCAGGAAGCGGACCACGATCGCCGGCAGATCCTCGCGCTCGACAAGATGGCCCTCGAGCCGCGCATCGGTGCGCGCCTGTTCGGACAACCGGCGAAAGCCCTGCCCGGACAGCAAGGCGCCGTGATTGGCAGCGACCTTGCGGCGCAGGTCGTCATCGCCGCGCCGGACCAGAATATCGGTCACCACGACCGACAGTTCGGCTCTCTCGGCGATCGCCGCCATGTGGGCGAGACCGGCGTCGACCGCGACGGCGATCAGATCGGCATCGTCGAGATGGGGCGAGTGCACCAGGATCGGCCGGGCCACCTCGATCACGTCCCTGGCCAGCCGGCGGATGGTGGTGCGCGGCGCCCTGGCGGCAACGGAGAACTGAACCGACAGAAAGGCGCGCGTGTCGATCGCGGCCTCGTCGACCAGCCGATTGAAGATCCTGTCGAATTGCTCGATTTCTTCGGGTCCGCTCGTCTCGCATGTGATCGAAAACAACAGCGAGAGCTGGCGCGCCAGGGCATCGTTGCCGTTGCGGCAGCGAACCTGCCTCGACAGATAGCGATCCAACGATTGCGACAGCGAGCCGAAGGATGGGATGGTACTGTTCATGAAACGATGCATCGGCCTTGCACACCCGGGCGGAGGCTAGGCCGCGATGCCGGGGGCGACAAGCGAAGATCATGGCTTTTATTTACAGTTTCACATCCCGACAGCAGAAAAGCCGGGGGTAGGCGTTAACGATCCGGTCACCATGCCGGCCGGGCCGTGTCGGGCGGCGGGGCCCGAATTCGGGCCCGGTTCTGCGGTCTGCCGAGGCACTGCCTTTCGCATGCCCCATTCCCGGTGATAACGGGGCATTCGTTCGATCTCGCCACCCGCGCCGGCCCGCCTCGCCGGCCGACCCGCCGTCCGGAGGCCCTTTCGCGCATGGTTCCGACCCTTCGAGCCACTCTCGCCGCCGCCGTGCTGACCGGCGGCCTGTCGGCCTGCGCATCGCTCGACATCACGCCCGTCAACGAGCCGACCGCGATGCCGGTGCTCACGCCGACCAATACGGTCGGCGGCGACGACACGCTGCGGCCGACCATCGTCGGGCTCGCCTTTTCGGGCGGCGGCATGCGGGCGTCCGCCTTCTCCTATGGCGTGCTGCGCGGGCTGGAGCGGGTTCCGGTCGAGGGCGGCGGCTCGATGCTGGATCAGGTCCGGTTCGTTTCGGGCGTTTCGGGCGGTTCGGTCACGGCGGCCTGGTTCGGGCTCAGGGGGCGCGCCGGTCTCGGCGATTTCGAGCAGCGCTTCCTCTATCGCGATGCGGAAGAGTCGCTGCGCCGCTCGTTCTATTCGGTCACCAACATCACCCGCGCGCTCGATTCCGGCGTCAACGACCGCAATGGCTTTCCGGCCTGGCTGAAGAAGAACCTGTTCGGCAACGCCACCTTCCGCGACCTCAACCGGCCCGGCCGCCCGGTCGTGTGGATCAACGCCTCGGACATCACCTCCAAGACGCCGTTCATCTTCGAGCCGGTGACGTTCGGCTCGATCTGCTCGGATCTGTCGACCTATCCGATCGCCGAGGCGGTCGCGGCGTCGGCGGCCGTGCCGATCGTGTTCGCCCCGGTCGTGATCAAGTCCTATGCCGACAAGTGCGGCTTCAAGCTGCCCGATCATCTCGAGGAGATGGCGCGCCGACGCGATTCGTCGCCGATCGTGCGCAACTACATCTCCGCCCTGCGCAAGTATCGCGACATCGGCCAGGTCGCCTTCGTCAAGCTGCTCGACGGCGGACTGACCGACAACTGGGGTCTGGCCGGCTTCAACGTCGCGCTTGCCTCTGCGACCGAGCCGTACAAACCGCTCAACCGCGACGATGCGGTGGTGGTGGAGAGGTTCATCTTCGTGGTCGTCGATTCCGGCCGCACGCTGCCGTCCGATTACGCCAAGACCCTGGAGGGGCCGAGCGGCTCGGCACTGCTCGAGGCGGTGACCGATACGGCGATCGATTCCGCCGTGCGCAACTCGTTCGAAGTGCTGCGCCTGCAGATGCAGGCCTGGGAGTCGCGTCTGAAGACGTGGCGCTGCGCACTGAACCCGGACGAGGTGGCGCGGATTCGCGGTTCGACCGAGGGCTGGGACTGCCGGAAGGTGTCGGTTCGGGTCGAACGGATCGCCTTCGAGGATCTCGATGCCGGAACGGCGCAGACGCTCGGCCGGATCCCGACCCGCTTCGTGCTCGATCCCGCCGAGGTCAAGGCGAGCATCGAAGGCGGCGCCAATGCGGCGATCCGCGTGCTCGGCGCGGCGGAAAGCCATTGAGGCGGCCGTTGAGGCCGGCGCAGGACATCGGTGCCCCCCGCGAAAGCCGGCCCGATCGCCTGAACGCCCGCTGAAGGCGCGCTTCAGTCCCGGTTCTGCCGCGACTTCCTATCCTGTCCCCAAGTTGCGGTGCGCCTCCCGAAGGAGACGCGTCGCGGAGGTTCCCGCCGGCGCTGAAGCCCGGTGCTGCGAGCCCCGAACCGACAGGGACGGAAACCGGGAGGGAGCGCGGCTGAGGCCCGCTCCGTCCGTCGAGGATGGGAGGCGTCGACATGAACCGCCGAACAATCAGCGTCATACGTCACGACGGCCAGTCCATCCGACTGCGCAGCCTGACCCGCGCCGCCGCCGACCGCGATCGCGCGGTCGGCTTTCTGGCCCTGATGCAGTCCGCCTACCCGAGCGAGGCGCAGGGGGATGGGCTGTGGACGAGGTCGGATCACGCCGTCGCGGAAATTCCGGTCCCGCTCATTGTGGCATGATCGACATCGCAGCCGGGCGAGCGTCCGGACCTTTTGAGCCGCCTACGGGTGTTTCGCCTTTGGCGTAAAGTTGCGGCAGCCCCTTGAAGATCTGGCGGCACATCTGCACCACTTCCCTGAAATTGGCGTCGTATTGCCGGTAGTCGTAGGCAGCCTTGGGATCCGGTGCGGCGGCCATCAGCGAGACGCAGAGACCGTGCATGGTTGGTTGCCTGGTGATGCTGAGGGTGATGTCCCTGACCGCGTCGGCTACCGCAGCCTGATTGTCCGGGGCCGGCAACTTGAGCACTTCCGACGTGACCTGCGTGACCGTCGAGGGCGCGACGTCGGCGCTGCCGCCGGGGCCATTGGCGCCCGGTGTGACGGACGTCTTGACGCTCGGCGCGGCAAGAATGACCGGCGGTGCGGCAGGTCGTCCGGTCAATCCATCGGTCGCCACCAAGGCGGCCATGATGCGCGGCATGTTGACGAGCAACATGCTGTACTGAACCTCGTCGATGGCCCCGTTCATGTAAGCCTCGCAAGCGCGGAACAGGCCGTCGCGCAGCAATTGGATCGTCTGCGTTCGCATGCCGATGAATGCCGCGTTCTGTGCGAAGCCGGCCGCCAAGGCTGCCTGTGCGTCATTCGACCGCGTCTCCATGATGGGCTTGCCGGCCGCATCAAAAGCGGGCTTGCCCTCAGCATCGACGACTTGGCGCGTGACCGTGTTCGATTGCCCGGCACTGGCGGCCAACGTTGCCGACATCGACGTGATGCTGTCCGGGCTCGGCTCGGCGCAGACGATGCGCTGATCCCGCCCGCGCCCGCCGCGCTCGGTGACGAACACCAGCCGCTGGCTGGCATCGAGGCTGAGGCTGGAGCCTCCGTCCATCGACCATTCGCGGAAAATTCCGGCCTGACACCCTCCGAGCGCGCACGCGATCGCAATCGCGGCGGCTGTCCGCAGCCCACGCATGGTTCTATCTCCAATAGATATTGAAATGACAATATAATCTAGCATTGCGCCAATTGTGCGCAATCACAAAAATACCACAGGTCTTAACGAAAAATAAACCATCGGCGAATTGATTTCGATTCTGCCCCTCAGAATTGCCGATTCGCATCCGTGCGCCGACCGGCGTCGCAACGTCGCGTCCTCTAGCGGCCGCGCACGGCCGTTTCCGGCCATTGCTCCGGGCCGGGGCTATCGCTACATGTGTGCCCGAACGTCGCGCGGCCGTCCGGCCGCCTCCGCGACCCGACCATCCCGACCGGACGAGAGGCAGCGAGGCTCATGGCTTCCTACGAATACATCTATTACATGAACGGTCTGTCGAAGGCCTATCCGGGCGGCAAGAAGATCCTCGACAACGTTCACCTGCAGTTCTTCCCCGACGCCAAGATCGGTGTTCTCGGCGTCAACGGTTCGGGCAAGTCGACGCTCCTGAAGATCATGGGCGGGGTCGACAAGGACTTTTCCGGCGAAGCCTGGGTGGCGAAGGGCGCGCGCGTCGGCTACCTGGAGCAGGAGCCGCAACTCGATCCGGCGCTCGATGTGTTCGGCAACGTCATGCTCGGCGTGGCGCCGAAGAAGGCGCTGGTCGATCGCTACAACGAGATCTCCATGAAGCTCGCCGAAGACTATTCGGACGAGTTGATGGAGGAGATGACCACGCTGCAGGACCAGATCGACGCCGGGGGGCTGTGGGATCTGGAAAGCAAGGTCGAGATGGCCATGGACGCGCTGCGCTGCCCGGCGCCGGATGCGGACGTGACCAAGCTGTCGGGCGGCGAGCGCCGCCGCGTCGCCTTGTGCAAGCTGCTGCTGTCCGAGCCGGACCTGCTGCTGCTCGACGAGCCGACCAACCATCTCGACGCCGAGTCCGTCGCCTGGCTCGAAAAGCACCTGCGCGAATTCAAGGGCGCGGCGCTGATCGTGACCCACGACCGCTACTTCCTCGACAATGTGACGAGTTGGATCCTGGAGCTCGATCGCGGCCGCGGCATTCCCTACCAGGGCAACTATTCCGCCTGGCTCGGCCAGAAGCAGAAGCGCCTGGAGCAGGAGGGCCGCGAGGACGAGGCGCGCCAGCGCACGCTGGCCCGCGAGCAGGAATGGATCGCCGCCAGCCCGCGCGCGCGTCAGGCCAAGTCCAAGGCCCGCATCCAGCGCTACGAGGATCTGGTCCGGCAGGCCGACGACAAGCAGATCACAGCCACGCAGATCATCATTCCGGTGGCCGAGCGGCTCGGCAACAACGTCATCAATTTCGAGGGCCTGAAGAAGGGCTACGGCGACCGGCTGCTGATCGACGACCTGACCTTCAAGCTGCCGCCGGGCGGCATCGTCGGCGTGATCGGCCCGAACGGCGCCGGCAAGACGACGCTGTTCCGCATGATCACCGGTCAGGACAAGCCCGACGCCGGCACGATCACGATCGGCGAAAGCGTGCATCTTGGCTATGTCGACCAGTCGCGCGACGCGCTCGATCCGAACAAGACCGTCTGGGAGGAGATCTCCGGCGGCAACGACGTGATCTATCTCGGCAAGCGCGAGATGCATTCGCGCGCCTATTGCGGCGCCTTCAACTTCAAGGGCGGCGATCAGCAGAAGAAGGTCGGCATGCTCTCGGGCGGCGAGCGCAACCGCGTGCATCTGGCCAAGATGCTGAAATCCGGCGCCAACCTGCTGCTGCTCGACGAACCGACCAACGACCTCGACGTGGAAACCCTGCGGGCACTCGAAGAGGCGCTGGAAGACTTCGCCGGCTGCGCCGTGATCATCAGCCACGATCGCTGGTTCCTCGACCGCATCGCCACCCATATGCTGGCCTTCGAGGGCGACAGCCACGTCGAATGGTTCGAGGGCAACTTCCAGGACTATGAAGCCGACAAGAAGCGCCGCCTCGGCCCCGACGCCATCGAACCCCACCGCATCCGCTACAAGCCGCTGACGCGCTGATGCCTCAGCCACCGGCGCGTTCGCGTGCCGGTGGCGCCAGCCCGGTCGAGACGAGGATTTCGACCAGTCCGAAGTGAAAGCATCGCTTCGTCCCTCAGGGCAGGTCGCGCTTGTCTTCGTTGAAATGAAGGTATGGTTTCATTTCCAGGCGCACTTTGGGCGAACGGAAGCTACGGCTTCATTTTTCCAATCTGACCATTGAAAATTAAGCTATGACTCCTGAAATGAGGGGTGGAGCCACAGACTAGGCTCCGCGCGGAGTTATGGTTCTATCATGGGGCGCGTCGCCAGGATCCTGTTCAAGGGCCAGCCGGCCGGGCATCTGATCGAGACGGAACGCGGCACGCGTTTCGAATACGATTCCGGGTGGCAGCAGGACATCGCCTGCGCGCTACCGGCGACGCGTCGCGAGCATGAATGGCCGATCGGCCTGCATCCAGTGTTCGAACATCTCGGGACGGAAGGCTGGCTGCGCGAGGGGCAGGCACGGGTCGCACGGCTGGCCATCGAGGATGATTTCGGCCTGCTCCTGCGCTACGGCGCCGATTGCATCGGGGCGATCAGCATCGGGGCCGAGACGGAGGGCACGCGTTCCGACGCCTTTGTCGACCCGACCGTCAATCCCGGCCGCACTGTGTCGGGTGTCCAGCGCAAGCTGCTCGTCGTCCGCGGCGTCACGGGATTTCTCCCGGCACCGGCCGAGGGCGCCGCGCCGTTCATCGCCAAATTCAATTCGGACGCCAACCCGACCTTCGTGCGCAACGAACTGCTTAGCCTGCGCTGGACGGCGGCCGTGCTCGGCCGGGACGAGGTGACCGCCTTCGAGGCCGGCGGCGTCGGCGGCGTCGACGACCATGCGCTGATCGTCCATCGCTTCGATCGCGACGCGGGTGGACGGCGCCTTCGGCTGGAAGACTGTGCCCAGATTCTGTCCAAGCCGCAGGGGCGCAACCACCGTGGCAAGTATGAGGCGTCCTATGAGGAAGTGGCCGGCGCCATCGCGCGCCATTCGGCGCGCCCCGTGATCGACCTGGCGCGCTTCTTCCGCCGCCTCGTCGTCTATGCGCTGATCGGCAATTGCGACGCGCATCTCAAGAACTTCTCGCTGTTGGAGCGTCCCGAGGGACTGCGCCTGTCGCCGGCCTATGACGTGCTCAATACGCTGGTCTATGGCGATCGCTTCGACGGCGAGTTTGCGCTCGCGCTGGGCGGACGCCGGCGGCAGACAGGCGAGATCGTGCGCGAGGACTTCGAGACTTTCGGTCGCGAGATCGGCCTCACGTCAGCGGCGATCCGGCAGACCTTTGCCGATCTGAAGCGCGGCGTCGCCAAGGCCGCGCCGCTGATCCGGCCGCCTCAGGGCGAGCCGCCGGATGGCTTCGTCCATCGCTTTTCGGAGATCGTCGAGAGCCAATGCCTGAGACTGCTGCCATGACCCCGCTCGCCTGGCCCGACCTCGTCGCCGAAGCCCTGCGCCGCCGCAAGGCCGAAGGCCTGACCCAGCGCAACCACGCCGCGCTGGCCGGCGTCAGCATCCCGACCATGGCGGCCTTCGAGCGTGGCGAGACCACGCTGACCCTCGCCAAGGCCTTCGACATCCTGCGCGTCGTCGGCCTCCTCGACGAACGCCCGCCGGAAGATGCGCAGGACCGCTTCGTGCGCGAGGCCATGGCGCGCTGGCGCGATCTGACTGACCGGTTGGAGCCGGACGCCGCGGCGCGCTTTCCGCATGGTTGGTTCCGGTTTGACTATTGGCTGGATGGCGACTTGCGGCAGGTATCGCCTGCCGAGTTGCAGAAAATCCTCGCCGCTTCGGTGCAGCCGCATACGGGTTGGCCCTTGTTCATGGTGCGTGATCAGCAGGGCTTGTCGCCGATCGAGATCAACGGACTGATCGAAACGTGGCTCAAGCCGGACGGTTTCGAAGGCGTGGACCGGACCTTCAGCGATGCAGCCAGCTGCGATTTTTGGCGTGTCGCGCCAGACGGCAGGGCTGTGATCCTTCGCGGCCATCAAGAGGATTCGCAGGACACCTTTGACCCGGCTACGGTTTTCGACTGGACCCTGCCGATCTGGCGGATCTGCGAAACCCTGCTTCATGCCCGTCAGGTTGCCGAACACTTGCAGACGGACTGGGCGCGGCCACCCGAAGTCAGGTTCCGCGTCACCTATACCGGGCTTTTGGGGCGACAATTGAGGTCATGGGCCAGTCCGTTGGAGGACCTGGGCCTTCCGACGCGCCCGGCGCGCCAGGGCGACTATTCGGCGGAGGTGATGGTTGGGGGCGCGGCGCTTCCCGAAGCCCTGTTGCCGACGATCTCCGCTCTGGTTCTGCCGCTCTACGGGCTCTTCGGCATCGACCGGCTCCCCGAAGCACGCATCGCGTCGGTGGTCGAGAACTTTCTGACGAGCCGTACGCGCCAGCGCCGACCCGTCACCCCAACCGCCGCAGCCTCGTGACCCGGTTCGGGTTCTGCTCGGCGAGATAGAGGTTGCCGGCCTTGTCGCTGGACATGCCGTGGGCGCCGTTGAGGACGGGGCGGCAGCGGCCGAGGAGGGTGCCGTCGGGGGCGAGCAGCGACAGGCGCGGGATCTGGTCGGTGACGTGGACGAGGCCGGTCGCGTCGACATGGATGTCCATCGGGTGGAAGAAATCACCCCAGGCGTCCAGGAAGGCCCCCTCGGGCGTGAAGACCTGGACGCGGTCGTTCTCGCGGTCGCCGACCAGCACGCGGCCATCGGGCAGGACGGCGATGCCGTGCGGCGTGGTGAACTCGCCGGGGCCCCGGCCGGGGCGTCCCCAGGTCTGCAGCAGGCGACCGGCGGCATCGAAGCGGTGGACATGGGCGGCGCCATAGCCGTCGGCGACATAGATGTCGCCGCTCGGGGCGACCGCCACGTCGGTCGGGTGGTTGAAGGGCCGGTTCGGGCCGTGTCGCTCGCCGAGGCTCCCAAGCGGGCGGAAATCGGCATCGAAGATCAGCACCTGATGGGCGTCGCGGTCGATCAGCAGGATGCGTCCGTCGGGCGCGACCGACAGCGAATGCGCGTCGACCACTTCGTCGCGGCCCCAGGACCCCACCCATTGACCTGCGGCATCGAACACCGCGACCGCATCGATCGTCGCCTCGACCAGGCTGTCGATGCGCTGATAGACCAGCACCTGTCCGCGACTATCGACTGCGACATCGGTGATCCCCTTGAGCGCGCGCCCCTCCGGCGTCTGCGGCCAGGGACGTTCGACGGCGTAGCGGCGCTCGCCGAGGGCGACGATCAGTTCAGGCTTGGACATCGAGGCTCCGGGGCGCGAGGGCGGTCGGGGCGGGCATGCACGGCGCATGCCGGGGGGTGAAGGCGGAGGAAATCTGCGCCTGTTCCGCTCCGAAGCGGGGCGATCGGCTGCGTTTCCGAGGCGGTCGGCCCAAACCCTAGGCACTTTCGCGAATTTCGCGGCATGCGGTAGAGTCCTACCTATTGTTCGGAGCGCGGGACGGCCATCGAGGCCGACCGGGCGTCGACAGGTCCGGCGGGGTGTCGCCCGGCCGGAATGGCCAGAAGAGGAGTGGGCCATGTCTCATCTGCAATCCGTGACGGCCGCCGTCCTGGCCGCCAGCATGCTGGTCCCCGGCGCGGCCTCCGCGCTGCCGGCCGGTCCGCGTCCGGCGACCGCCGATCTCGCCGCCGGCGTCGCGCCCGAAAAGACCGCCAAGGTCATCGTCAAGGGCGGCGGTCATCATCACGGCGTCGTCGTGGTCGGCCGTCCGGGCGGCTTCTACGGCAAGCCGTATCACGGCGGCATCGTCGTCAAGCCGCACAAGGTCGTGGTCCGTCCGTGGCATCATCGCCCGCATTACGGCTACTGGGTCGGCGGCGTGGCGCTCGGCACGGTCCTGGCGGTCGGTGCCGTCGGCATGGTGCCGGCGGCCCCGGGTCCCGACCTCTGCTGGTACTGGACCGACGGCCGGCGCATCCAGGGCTATTGGGACTATTGCCAATGATCGGCTGACACGGGATCGGATGACCGGCGACGCGAGATCGCTGCCGGTCTCTCCGGGACGCCGTCGCGCGTCGAACCTTGAGACGGGGCGCCGATCGGCGCCGGGTCGGGGGCGTCCTTCGGGGCGCCCCTTTTCTTTGGCCGAACGGGGCCGGTCATGCGGGCGGCCGGCCTTCCGGTCCCGCATTTGCCAGAGCACTTCCCTACCGATGGGATGGACTCATCCAATCGGCAAGGAAGTGCTCTGGATTCAATGGCTTGACCCGGTCTTTTTCGGTCCGATCGTTTCTATTTGACCGGGACAGGCTCTCGACGGGCAGGGGGCGATCCACCGTCCTGCGGACAGAAAGTGTCGGTTCCGGACCAAAGTCTCTTGATCTCGCATAAAGATATCTTTATGTCCGTCTCATGAGCTTTCTGTCGCCCCTCGCCGCGCCCGATCCGGCCGACCGCATGTCCGCCGACCAGCTGGTCGAGTTCCTGCGCGCCGCCGGGGAGCCGACGCGCCTGCGCATCCTGGTCCTGCTCGAAAAGGGCGATCTGACGGTCAAGGACCTGACCGAGATCCTCGGCCAGAGCCAGCCGCGCATCTCGCGCCACCTGAAGCTCCTGACCGAGGCCGGCCTGGTCGACCGCTTCCCCGAGGGCGCCTGGGTCTACTACCGGCTCGCCGACAACGCCGCGACGGTGACGCTCGCCTCGGTGATCCGCAGCCTGATCGACGCGCGCGACGCCCGGCTGGCGCGCGACCGCGAGCGGCTCGACCAGGTCAAGCGGGCGCGCTCGGAGCGGGCGGCAGCCTATTTCGCCCGCAACGCCCATGCCTGGGACGAGATCCGCTCGTTGCAGGTCGAGGATTCCGTGGTCGAGACGGCGATCCAGGAGGCGATCGGGACGACGCCGTTCGACGCCTATCTGGATCTCGGCACCGGCACCGGCCGCCTGATCGAACTGCTCGACGGGCGCTGGGCGCGTGCGCTCGGCATCGACCTGTCGCACGACATGCTGGCGGTCGCCCGTGCCCATCTCGACCGGGCCGGCGTCACCGGCGCCCAGGTCCGGCTCGGCGACATCTACGCGCTCGACCTGCCGCGCGACAGCTTCGATCTCGTCTCGCTGCACCAGGTGCTGCACTATCTGGAGGATCCGGCCCGCGCGATCCGCGAGGCTGCGCGCGTGCTGCGGCCGGGCGGCCGCATCGTGGTGGTCGATTTCGCGCCCCACGATCTGGAATTCCTGCGTGAGGAGCACGCCCACCGCCGGCTCGGCTTCTCCCATGGCGAGATCACGCGGCTGCTCGAACAGGCCGGGCTCGCCGTCGAGACGATCCGCGACCTGCCGGCCCCTGGGCCGGGACAGCTCACCGTCACGCTCTGGCTGGCGCGCGACCCGCGCCTGCTCGTCGCCCACGATCTGAAGAGAAGGGAGGCGGTGGCATGACCGGCGCCCAGTTCGATCATCTGCTCGGCTCAACCGCGCCGATCCGCGTCTCATTCGAGTTCTTCCCGCCCAAGACGGAGAAGATGGAGGAGACCCTGTGGTCCTGCATCGAGCGCCTCGCGCCGCTCCGGCCGAGCTTCGTCTCGGTCACCTACGGCGCCGGCGGCTCGACCCGCGAGCGCACCCACGCGACCGTGGCGCGCATCATCCGCGAGACCGATCTCGCCCCGGCGGCGCATCTGACCTGCGTCGACGCCACGCGCGAGGAGGTCGACCAGGTCGTGCGCAGCTACAAGGCCGCGGGCGTGCGCCATATCGTGGCGCTGCGCGGCGATCCGGCCGACGGCATGGGCCGCAAGTACCAGCCGCATCCGGGCGGCTATGCCTCGACGCCGGACCTGATCCGCGGCATCCGGGCGATCGGCGATTTCGAGATCTCGGTCTCGGCCTATCCGGAAAAGCATCCCGAAAGCCCGGATCTGCCCGCCGACATCCAACTCCTGAAGCGCAAGGTCGAGGCCGGGGCGACCCGTGCCATCACCCAGTTCTTCTTCGACAACGACATCTTCGAGCGTTACGTCGACCGCGTCCGCGCGGCCGGGATCGACATCCCGATCGTGCCGGGGATCATCCCGGTGCTCGATTTCGAGCGCACCGCCGGCTTCGCCCGGCGCGCCGGCGCCAGTGTGCCAGCCTGGCTCGCGCATCGCTTCGAGGGCCTGGAACGCGACGACAAGACCCGCCAGCTGGTCGCCGCCACGGTTGCGGCCGAGCAGTGCTTCGACCTCGTCAAGCGCGGCTACCGCGACTTCCACTTCTACACGATGAACCGCGCCGACCTCGTCTACGCCATCGGCCACCTGCTCGGCCTGCGCCCGGCGCCGGACGCGAAGGCCGCTGCCGCGGCATCGCCCGTAGGGGCGGCGGCGTGAGGTCAGGGGCGGGGGACGATGGTCACGCGGCGGGCTCGGGCGGCGGCGCGCAACAGTTCCGCCAGTTGTCGAGCGATCGGACCGGACAGCGTTCCATAGGTGAAGCCTTCGTTCCGCCCGCCAACGGGAACCAGACCCTTCGGCCAGTCCTCGCGGTTGGCATACTCGATGGCGATCCACGATCGCTCATCGTCGAGACCGAGGCGGCGCTTTTCCGCCGCCGGCAGTTCGAGCGCGAAACTCCCCGGCGACGGCGGCCGGTGCGTGATCGGCAGCAGGATCACCTCCGGGCTCTGCGGATGCAGCGGGCGCGCCACGACAAGAACGACGCAGGCCGGACGGTCCTTTCCGCTGACCAGCCCTCGCGCGGCGTCTTCGGGCCAGAGAAAATCGTAGCGAACGACCAGCCCCGGTTCCGGCGGGGGGATCCGCGCCATCGCGGTCTATGCCGGCATTTCGTCGGCCGGCCTCTTGTCGACGGCCTCGTCGAGCTGACGGGCCATTTCGTCCAGAAGGTCCGGCGATACCTCGCGCAGATCGATGATCTTGGTGTCCCGCAGACGCAGATACTGTTCCGCCGGGATCAGGACGAATTGCTGGTCGCCATGACCGTCTTCGACGCTCCTGCGAACTTCCTCGCGGATATTCGAAAGAGCGCTTTCGAGATCTTTCGCATGAAACGCGATCATTTCTGACCTCTCGCCGCAAGACGCACTTCGGTCACCGGACCGTTGGCCCGAAGTCTACCGCAGTCACAGGGTGTTTTCCATGTCGCTCCCCACCTCTCCCGCCGCCGCCCGTCTTGCCCGGCTCGCCGCCGAGCGGATCCTGGTCATCGACGGGGCCATGGGGACGATGATCCAGCGCCATGGCCTCGGTGAGGCGGATTATCGGGGCGAGCGCTTCGCCGACTGGGCGAGCGATCTGCGGGGCAACAACGATCTCCTCAGCCTGACCCGGCCGGACATCATCCGCTCGATCCATGCCGACTATCTGGCGGCGGGCGCCGACATCGTCGAGACCAACACCTTCTCGTCGACCACCATCGCCATGGCCGACTACGGCATGGAGGCGCTGGCCTACGAGCTCAACTTCGCCGGCGCCCGGCTGGCGCGCGAGGCCTGCGATGCGGCCGAGGCCGCCGATCCGTCGCGGCCGCGCTTCGTCGCCGGCGCGATCGGGCCGACCAACCGCACCGCCTCGATGTCGCCGGACGTGAACGATCCGGGCTACCGGGCGGTGACCTTCGACGACCTGCGCGCGGCCTATGCGGAGGCGGCGCGCGGGCTGATCGCGGGCGGGGCCGACATCCTGCTGGTCGAGACCATCTTCGATACCCTCAACGCCAAGGCGGCGCTCTACGCGATCGACGAGGTGTTCGAGGAGATCGGGCTGCGCCTGCCGGTGATGATCTCGGGCACCATCACGGACCTGTCCGGCCGGACCCTGTCGGGGCAGACGCCGACCGCCTTCTGGCATTCGGTGCGTCATGCGCGCCCCTTTTCGGTCGGGCTCAACTGCGCGCTCGGCGCCCGCGAGATGCGCGCCCATATCGACGAGATCGGCCGGGTCGCCGACACGCTGGTCTGCGCCTATCCCAATGCCGGCCTGCCCAACGAATTCGGCCTCTACGACGAGCGGCCCGAGGCGACCGCCGGCATGCTGCGCGACTTCGCGGCGAGCGGCCTCGTCAACATCGTCGGCGGCTGTTGCGGCACCACGCCGGAGCATATCCGCGCCATCGCCGAGGCGGTCCGGGGGATCGCGCCGCGTCGGGTGCCCGAACGGACGCACCGGATGCGGCTGTCCGGGCTGGAGCCCTTCACGCATGCGCCGGAGATTCCGTTCGTCAATATCGGCGAGCGCACCAACGTCACCGGCTCGGCGCGCTTCCGCAAGCTGGTCACCGCCGGCGACTACCGCGCCGCGCTCGACATCGCCCGCCAGCAGGTCGAGGCCGGGGCGACGGTGATCGACGTGAACATGGACGAAGGCCTGCTCGACAGCGAGAAGGCCATGGTCACCTTCCTGAACCTGATCGCCGCCGAACCCGATATCGCGCGCGTGCCGGTGATGATCGACAGCTCGAAATGGTCGGTCATCGAAGCGGGCCTCAAATGCGTCCAGGGCAAGCCGATCGTCAATTCGATCTCGCTCAAGGAGGGCGAGGCGGCGTTTCTGGAGCAGGCCCGCAAGGCGCGCCGCTACGGGGCGGCCGTCGTCGTGATGGCCTTCGACGAGCAGGGCCAGGCCGACACCTTCGCGCGCAAGACGCAGATCTGCCGGCGCGCCTACGGCATCCTGACCGGTACGGTCGGCTTCGACCCGGAAGACATCGTGTTCGATCCGAACGTCTTCGCGGTCGCCACCGGCATCGAGGAACATGCCACCTACGGCGTCGACTTCATCGAGGCGACGCGCTGGATCCGGGCGAACCTGCCCCATGCCCATGTCTCGGGCGGGGTCTCCAACCTGTCCTTCTCGTTCCGCGGCAACGATCCCGTCCGCGAGGCGATGCACTCGGTCTTCCTCTACCACGCCATCCAGGCCGGCATGGATTTCGGTATCGTCAATGCCGGCCAACTCGCCGTCTATGACGACCTGCCGGCGGATCTGCGCGACCTTGCCGAGGACGTGGTGCTCAACCGAAGGGCGGACGCGACCGAACGGCTCCTGGAGGCCGCGCCGCGCTTCAAGGCCGGCGCGACGGTCGAGAAGCGGGAGGCCGATCTCGCCTGGCGCTCCTGGCCGGTCGCCAAGCGCCTGGAACACGCCCTGGTCGCCGGCATCACGGACCATATCGAGGCCGACACCGAGGAGGCGCTGAAGGCCGCCCGCCGGCCGCTCGACGTGATCGAGGGGCCGCTCATGGCGGGCATGAACGTGGTTGGCGACCTGTTCGGCGCCGGCAAGATGTTCCTGCCGCAGGTGGTGAAGTCGGCGCGCGTCATGAAGCAGGCGGTCGCCTGGCTGATGCCGGCCATGGAGGCCGAGAAGGCCGCCGGTGGCGGCACCGGCCAGAGCACGGCCGGCAAGATCGTGCTCGCGACCGTCAAGGGCGACGTGCACGACATCGGCAAGAACATCGTCGGCGTCGTGCTCCAGTGCAACAATTACGAGGTGATCGACCTCGGCGTCATGGTGCCGGCGGCGAAGATCCTGGAGACGGCGCGACGCGAAGGCGCCGACATCGTCGGCCTGTCCGGGCTGATCACGCCCTCGCTCGACGAGATGTGCCATGTCGCCGCCGAGATGGAGCGCGAGGGCTTCGACCTGCCGCTCCTGATCGGCGGGGCGACGACATCGCGCGTCCACACCGCGGTCAAGATCGATCCCAACTACCGGCGTGGCCAGGCCGTCTACGTCACCGACGCCAGCCGCGCGGTCGGCGTGGTCTCGTCGCTGCTCGGCGGCCACCGCGACAAGACGGTCGCCGAGGTGCGCGCCGACTATGTCGCCATCCGCGAAGGCCATGCCCGCAGCCGGGCCGACAAGGAGCGCGTGCCGCTGGCCGCCGCCCGCGCCAACCGCTTCGTGCCGGACTTCGGCGCCTGGCGCCCGACCCGGCCGTCCTTCCTCGGCACGCGCCGGCTCGCCGACGTGCCGATCGCCGACCTGGTGCCCTATATCGACTGGACGCCCTTCTTCGCGACCTGGGAACTGGTCGGCCGCTTCCCGGCCATCCTCGACGATGCCCGGATCGGCCCGGCCGCGCGCGCGCTCTATGAGGATGCCCGCGCCATGCTCGACCGGATGGTCGCGGAGAACTGGCTGACCGCCAACGGCGTGATCGGCTTCTTCCCGGCCGCGCAGGCCGGCGACGACATCGTGCTGTTCGAAGACGAGAGCCGTTCGCGCGAGATCGCCCGGCTCCACACCCTGCGCCAGCAGATCGGGCGGGCCGCCGGCGCGCGGCGCAACCTGGCGCTGGCCGATTTCGTCGCACCGCACGACAGCGGCATCCCGGACTATGTCGGCGCCTTCGCGGTGACGGCCGGGATCGGCGAGGAAGCGGTCGCGGCCCGTTTCGCCCGGGCCAATGACGACTATTCCAAGATCCTGTCTCAGGCCCTGGCCGACCGCCTCGCCGAGGCCTTCGCCGAATATCTGCACCGGCGCGTGCGCACGGAATTCTGGGGCTATGCGGCCGGCGAGGCGCTCGCCATGGCGGACATCATCGGCGAGAAGTACCAGGGCATCCGGCCGGCGCCGGGCTATCCGGCCCAGCCCGACCACACCGAGAAGGCGACGCTCTGGCGCCTGCTCGACGCTGAGGCGGCGGCCGGCATCCGGCTGACCGAAAGCTATGCCATGTGGCCCGGCTCGGCCGTCTCGGGGCTCTATTTCGCCCATCCGGACAGCCACTATTTCGGCGTCGGCCGCATCGAGCGCGATCAGGTCGAGGACTATGCCGCCCGCAAGGGCTGGGACATCGAGACCGCCGAACGCTGGCTGGCGCCGATCCTCAACTACGACCCGGTCAGCTTCCGGGCCGCGGCCGAGTAGCGCCGTCGAGCCGACAGTGACGGTCGCGCGGGTGACCTCCGAACAGCCGTGCCGGGCTCGCGGCCCTCGATGCCGGACGGCTCCAGGGTTGCGGTCAGCGCGGCCCTGGGGCGCGTGCCGGATGGACGGACATGGCGGGGTTCCGCGCTAGTGTCGCGACCGATGTCGTCGGGTCGGGGTCGCGCGCGGCGCGCGACGCCGGGTCGGTGGCGTGCGATCACAACGAGTTCATTTGTTCCGGATAACCGAACTAATAGGGTCGCGCCGTCGCCGGTCGCGACCGGTTCGAATGTCGAGGCGCCACATCCCATGATCACCTTCTACACCTGGGCCACGCCCAACGGCCGCAAGATCTCCATCGCACTCGAGGAGATGGGCCTCGCCTACGAGGTCAAGGCGGTCAATATCGGCAAGAACGAGCAGTTCGATCCGGCCTTCCTGAAGGTTGCCCCGAACAATCGCATCCCGGCCATCGTCGACCACGATGCCGAAGGCGGTCCGCTGTCGCTGTTCGAGTCCGGCGCCATCCTGATCTATCTGGCCGAGAAGACCGGGCGGTTCCTGCCGGCTTCCGGGGCCGGGCGCTACCACACCCTGCAATGGCTGATGTGGCAGATGGGCGGTGTCGGTCCGATGTTCGGCCAGGCCAACCACTTCATCCGCTATGCGCCCGAAAAGGTGCCCTACGGCATCAATCGTTACGTCAAGGAGACCCAGCGTCTGCTCGGCGTGATGGACCGGCAGCTGGCCGGCAACGCCTATCTGGCCGGGGCCGACTACTCCATCGCCGACATGGCGACCTACGCCTGGACGCTCAACGCCCTGACCGGCCTCGCCGACCAGATCGCCGACGGCCTGCCGCCGATCGACAATGTGCGCCGCTGGGTCGATCAGGTCGGTGCCCGCCCGGCCGTTCAGCGCGGCATGCTGGTCCCGTGAGCGGCGGAGGCCGGTGACCGGCACGGGCAGTCCGGCCAAGGGCTGCCCGAAGGCCGCCAGGGGGGCCGCAAGAAGGCTGCCCGAAGCTCTTCGACCGTATTCACGACACCGTTACCGTGAAATCTGCATGTCGCGAAACAATTCACGCAACCTTGAAACAATTTGAGCGTTGGACGCAAAAGCAGGGTAACGGACCTGCGCTATATAGAACATCACGAGAGCGGATAAGGCGAACACGCCGGCGCAGCGGAGGAATAGGAGCCCCGCTGCGCATCGAAAAAAGGCGACGTGTCCGGGTGAGAATCCGCCCCCAGGTGTAATGCCGAGGGAGGCATTCATGCGTAGCGAATACAAGATGATGGTCGCCGGCTTCTGCGCCGGTGCCGTCGTGGGCGTCATCGCCCTCACGTCCGTCAACGCTTCGATCGGCGTGGTGCCGGCCTTGCGCGGCGATCGGATGGGCGAGGCCCGTCCGGCGCTGACCTATACCGACATCGACCCGGCCGCGGTCGTCAGCCATGTCGAACTGATCGGGCCCAAGGGCGCCGTCGTGGAGTTCCGCGACCCGTCCGGCGCCCTGGTCTATCGCTCCGACCCGGTCAACAACACGACCGTGGTCGCCAAGAACGCCGTGATCCCGAGCTTCACCGTCCGGGAGCGCGAAGGCGACATGGCCGAACTGAAGCTTGTGAACACCCCTGAAAAGTCCGGGCAGGACCGCGCGCCGAACTGACCCTTCGGCACGCAAGGCCTGACCGAACCCCCTTCACGGACCCGACCTCAGGGGTGCGGCTCGCCCGCGCCCCTGAGGCCGTTTGCGGACTGGGTGAGGCGCTTTTGGCTCGCGATGATGCCGTTGCGGCCCCTTGGCGTTCCGGTTGACGCGGGCTATAAGCCGGCCCGACCGTTTCCCCTGAAGCCGAGGATCCCATGGCGATCGAACGCACCTTCTCGATGATCAAGCCCGACGCGACCCGCCGCAACCTGACCGGCGCCATCACGGCCAAGCTGGAAGCCGCCGGCCTGCGCGTCGTCGCCTCCAAGCGCATCTGGATGAGCCTGCGTCAGGCCCAGGAGTTTTACGCCGTCCACAAGGCGCGTCCCTTCTACGGCGAACTGACCGAGTTCATGTCTTCCGCCCCGGTGGTGGTGCAGGTGCTCGAAGGCGAGAACGCGATCGCCAAGAACCGCGAAGTGATGGGCGCCACCAACCCGGCCAACGCCGCCGAGGGTACCATCCGCAAGGAATTCGCGCTGTCGATCGGCGAGAACTCGGTCCACGGCTCCGACGCTCCGGAGACCGCCGCCGAAGAGATCCGCTATTTCTTCTCGGGCGTCGAACTGGTCGGCTGACCCTTTCGCAATCCCGATGTGCTGACGGCCGGCGAAGCCCTCCGACGCGACGCGTGCGGGGGGCTTCGTCTGTTTGCGGCGCTGGTTGCGCATTTGCGGCGAACGCATTGCGAAGTCCGCAGATTCGCGAAATAGTCGGCCTCCCAGCGGCCCTTGCCCCACGGACTGCGCCTTGATCCGAGGTCTTCCGACCCGTCCGATCGATCCCGCCATCCTGGCCATGGACGAGCATGATCGCGTGCGGCTCGCCCGGCTGGTCCTGTCGCTGCGGTCGCGCGGCGTGTTCGATCCGGCCATCCTGTCGGCGATCGAGCAATGCCCGCGCAAGATCTTCGCCGCGGCCGAGGATCGCATCCGTGCCTTCGACGATCGCCCGCTCGCCATCGAATGCGGCCAGACCGCCACGGCGTCGTCGACGATCGGGCGCATCCTGCAGCATCTGAAGATCGGACCGGACCAGCGCGTGCTCGACATCGGCACCGGGTCCGGTTTCGCCGCGGCCGTGATGGCGCGGATCGCCCGGCAGGTCTTCACCGTCGAGCGCTATCGCGGCCTGGTCGACCTGGCCCTCGGCCGCTTCATGGCGCTGCGGCTCGGCAACCTGGAGGCCGCCTTCGGCGACGGCCTGGAGGGCTGGGCCGATCAGGCCCCCTTCGACCGCATCCATGTCGCCGGCTCCGCGCCGCGCATTCCCGACGCGCTGCTCAGCCAATTGGCGCCGGAGGGCGTCCTGGTCATGCCGGTCGGCGAGCCGGGCACCGTCCAGCAGCTGCAGCGCGTCGTGCGCCGGCGCGACGGCTTCCACGCCGAGGTGCTCGGCGCGGTGCGCTTCGTGCCGCTCGTCCCCGGCAGGGCGCTGGTGATGTAGCCCGGGGCGACGGCGGGCCGCAGCGTGGCGGGCGCGACAGGCCTGTCGCGAATTGTCGGCCTCGCGACACGGGTCCGTCGGACCTCGCGGTGTGGTGGTCTTTCCATTAGGTATTTGAAATCATGAACAATTATATCGCGGCGGCGAGTTGGCACGCGGCTTGAAAATACCCTTTCCGCGAGGCGGCGGTCGTGCTGCCGCGATTTCCCGGGATCTCGGAGGAGGTCCCGAACGAGGGGAAAGGGACCCACACCATGGCAGCTCTGCGCCAGATCGCATTCTACGGGAAGGGCGGCATCGGCAAGTCGACCACCTCCCAGAACACCCTGGCCGCGCTCGTCGAGCTCGGCCAGAAGATCCTGATCGTCGGCTGCGACCCGAAGGCCGACTCCACCCGCCTGATCCTCAACGCCAAGGCCCAGGACACCGTCCTGCATCTCGCCGCCGAGCAGGGTTCGGTCGAGGACCTGGAACTCGAGGACGTGCTCAAGATCGGCTACAACGGCATCAAGTGTGTCGAGTCCGGCGGTCCGGAGCCGGGCGTCGGCTGCGCCGGCCGCGGCGTGATCACCGCGATCAACTTCCTGGAAGAGAACGGCGCCTATGACGACGTGGACTATGTGTCCTACGACGTGCTCGGCGACGTGGTCTGCGGCGGCTTCGCCATGCCGATCCGCGAGAACAAGGCCCAGGAAATCTACATCGTCATGTCCGGCGAGATGATGGCCCTTTACGCGGCCAACAACATCGCCAAGGGCATCCTGAAATACGCCCATTCCGGCGGCGTGCGCCTGGGCGGGCTCATCTGCAACGAGCGCCAGACCGACCGCGAGCTCGACCTCGCCGAGGCGCTCGCCGCGCGGATCAATTCCAAGCTGATCCATTTCGTGCCGCGCGACAACATCGTGCAGCATGCGGAGCTGCGCAAGCAGACCGTCATCCAGTATGCGCCGGACAGCCAGCAGGCCCAGGAGTACCGCCAGCTCGCGAGCAAGATCCATGCGAATTCGGGCAAGGGCACGATCCCGACCCCGATCACCATGGAGGAACTCGAGGACATGCTGCTCGCCTTCGGCATCATGAAGTCCGACGAGCAGGCCTTGGCCGAGCTGCAGGCGAAGGAAGCCGCCGCGGCCGCCCGCGCCGCCGCCGCGCACTGAGCGCGGCACCGACGCGGGTCCCGGCGGGCCTCGTGCGAGCCCCGCCGGGCTCTGAAGTCCCTGGATGCGCGACGGTCGTTTCGTCCGGGCGGGTCATGCCCGAAGCGATCGCGCGCGGGGAACGGTCGGCGCCGGGCCTTGACCCCGGCGGCGTCCGGTCCCGCCCGCCAACCCGATCGAACGAGGGGGCCTCCATGAGCCTCGATTATGAGAATGACGGCGCCTTCAACGAGAAGGTCATCGCGGAGGTGCTGTCGCAATATCCCGACAAGTTCGCCAAGCGCCGCCGCAAGCATCTTTCGGTCGCCAAGGCGGCCGGCGAGGACGAGGAACATGGCGAGATCAAGCATCTCACCGAATGCGACGTGAAGTCGAACATCAAGTCCATCCCGGGCGTGATGACCATCCGCGGCTGCGCCTATGCCGGTTCGAAGGGCGTGGTCTGGGGGCCGATCAAGGACATGGTCCATATCAGCCATGGTCCGGTCGGTTGCGGCCAGTATTCATGGTCGCAGCGGCGCAACTACTATATCGGCCAGACCGGCATCGACACCTTCGTGACGATGCAATTCACCTCCGACTTCCAGGAACGCGACATCGTCTTCGGCGGCGACAAGAAGCTGGAGAAGGTGATCGACGAGATCGAGACGCTGTTCCCGCTCGCCAACGGCATCTCGGTGCAGTCCGAATGCCCGATCGGCCTGATCGGCGACGACATCGAGGCGGTCTCGAAGAAGAAGGCCAAGGAGCACGACACCACCATCGTGCCGGTGCGCTGCGAGGGCTTCCGCGGCGTGTCGCAGTCGCTCGGCCACCACATCGCCAACGACGCCATCCGCGACTGGGTCTTCGACAAGAAGGAGAGCGCCTGGGAGACCGGCCCCTACGACGTGAACGTGATCGGCGACTACAATATCGGCGGCGACGCCTGGGCCTCGCGCATCCTGCTCGAGGAGATGGGCTTGCGCGTGGTCGGCAACTGGTCGGGCGACGCGACGCTGGCCGAGATCGAGCGGGCGCCGAAGGCCCGGCTCAACCTGATCCATTGCTACCGGTCGATGAACTACATCTGCCGGCACATGGAAGAGAAGTACGGCGTCTCCTGGATGGAATACAATTTCTTCGGCCCGTCCCAGATCGAAGCCTCGATGCGCAAGATCGCCAAGCATTTCGGGCCGGAGATCGAGGCGAAGACCGAGGCGGTGATCGCCAAGTACCGGCCGCTGGTCGATGCCGTGATCGCCAAGTATCGGCCGCGCCTCGAAGGCAAGACCGTGATGCTCTATGTCGGCGGCCTGCGCCCGCGCCATGTCATCACGGCTTATGAGGATCTCGGCATGGAGATCGCCGGGACCGGCTACGAGTTCGGCCACAACGACGACTACCAGCGCACCGGTCACTACGTGAAGAACGGCACGCTGATCTACGACGACGTGACCGGCTACGAGCTGGAGAAGTTCATCGAGAAGATCCGTCCCGACCTGGTCGGCTCGGGCATCAAGGAAAAGTACCCGGTGCAGAAGATGGGCATCCCGTTCCGCCAGATGCACAGCTGGGACTATTCCGGCCCCTATCACGGCTATGACGGCTTCGCGATCTTCGCCCGCGACATGGATCTGGCGATCAACAACCCGGTCTGGGGCCTGTTCGACGCGCCCTGGGAGACGCCCGAGACCTTCGCGGTCGCGGCGGAATGAGGCGCGTCGCGCGTCGCTAACCGATCCCCCTGATGGAGAGACCCCTGCGAGCCGCCCGCCCGCAGGGACCGACCCCGCGCGTCCGTCGCGCCCCCCTTCACCCACCCGACAGTGCCGCCGTATGGCGCGGCCCGGGCGACCCGAGGTGATCACCATGCCGCAATCCGCAGACACCGTGCTCGACCACGCCCCGCTGTTCCGGCAGCCCGAATACAAGGAGATGCTCGCCAACAAGAAGAAGATGTTCGAATGCGGCGTGCCCGACGCGCAGGTCGCCGAGCAGGGCGAGTTCACCAAGACCTGGGAATACCGCGAGAAGAACCTCGCCCGCGAGGCCCTGGTGGTCAATCCGGCCAAGGCCTGCCAGCCGCTCGGCGCGGTCTTCGCCGCCGCCGGCTTCGAGAAGACCATGAGCTTCGTGCATGGCTCGCAGGGCTGCGTCGCCTACTACCGCTCGCACCTGTCGCGCCATTTCAAGGAGCCGTGCAGCGCGGTCTCCTCCTCGATGACCGAGGATGCGGCGGTGTTCGGCGGGCTCAACAACATGGTCGACGGCCTCGCCAACACCTATTCACTCTACGGGCCGAAGATGGTCGCCGTCTCGACCACCTGCATGGCCGAGGTGATCGGCGACGACCTGCATTCCTTCATCCAGACCGCCAAGGACAAGGGCTCGGTGCCGCAGAGCTTCGACGTGCCCTTCGCCCACACGCCGGCCTTCGTCGGCAGCCATGTCGACGGCTACGACAACATGGTCAAGGGCATCCTGGAGCATTTCTGGAAGGACGCCGCGCGCGAGCCGGGCAATGCGATCAACATCATCCCCGGCTTCGACGGCTTCTGCGTCGGCAACAACCGCGAGCTGAAGCGCCTGCTCGATCTGATGGGCGTCGACTACACGATCCTCGGCGATGCCTCCGACCAGTTCGACACGCCCGCCGACGGCGAGTTCCGCATGTATGACGGCGGCACCAAGATCGAGGACGTGAAGGCCGCGATCAACGCCAAGGCGACCCTGTCGCTGCAGACCTGGAACACGCGCAAGACGCTCGACTATGCCGCCGGCAAGGGCCAGGAGACGGCCTCGTTCCACTACCCGATGGGCGTGCGGGCGACCGACGAACTCCTGATGAAGATCTCCGCGCTCGCCGGCAAGCCGATCCCGGAGGCGATCCGCATGGAGCGCGGCCGCCTGGTCGACGCCATGGCGGACAGCCAGTCCTGGCTGCACGGCAAGAAATACGCGATCTACGGCGATCCCGACTTCGTCCAGGCGATGGCGCGCTTCGTCATGGAGACCGGCGGCGAGCCGATCCATTGCCTGGCGACCAACGGCACCAAGCAATGGGGCGAGGAGATGCGCGCCATGCTCGACGCCTCGCCCTTCGGCCGCGACGCCAAGGTCTGGGCCGGCAAGGACCTCTGGCACCTGCGCTCGCTTCTGTTCACCGAGCCGGTCGACATGCTGATCGGCAATTCCTACGGCAAGTATCTGGAGCGCGACACCGGCACGCCGCTCCTGCGCCTGACCTTCCCGGTCTTCGACCGCCACCACCATCACCGCTTCCCCCTCTGGGGCTACCAGGGCGGCCTGCGCGTGCTGACGGCGATCCTCGACAAGGTCTTCGACAAGCTCGACGACGACACCATCCTGCCCGGCGAGACGGACTATTCCTTCGATCTGACCCGTTGATCCCCAACACCCGTCGGACCCTGCGGCCGGCCTCCACCAGGAGGCCGGCCGTTCGGCGTCGCAGGGGAGGGGTTCCAGAGGCTGGTCCGCTCGAATGAAGGGCGGTACGGGCGGACGATCCGGATATTCTGGTGCGACAACCCAAGCCTAAATTGACCTTGTGCGCCTTCTTGCCCATGCTGGCGCGACGCTGGAGGGTGGAGCCATGAATATTCCGCTCAAGGATGCAGAAGGTCACCTCGCCGAACTGGTCCGCCGCGCCGAAGCCGGCGAGGAGATCGTGCTCACGCGCGAAGGCGCACCAGCGGCGAAACTGGTTTCGCTGGCGCCCGCCCCGAAGCCGCGCGGCAACGCCACGAACGAGGACATCTACGCGGTCATCGATCGCATCAGCCGGTCCGCCTCTGCCAAGGCGACGCCCGGCCCGGACGCGGCGCGGTCGCAGGATTTTCTCTACGGCCACGACGGTCTGCCCCTGTGATCGCGGTCGACACGTCGGCACTCGTCGCCGTCCTGCAGCGCGAGGCCGGTTTCGAACTGATATCCCGATCTCTCGTCGAGGCCGACCGGCGGGTGATCTCCGCCGGGACGCTGACCGAGGCGAAGATCGTCGCCGTCATGCGCGGCTATCTCGAGGAACTCAACGAACTGATCGACGCCCTTCACGTCGAGGTCGTGGCCGTCGATGCGGATACGGCCGATACTGCCGCTGCCGCCTACCGACGGTGGGGCAAGGGATTCGATCGGGCCGGGCTCAATTTCGGCGACTGCTTTGCCTACTGCCTGGCCAAGCACTTGGATTGTCCGCTCCTGTTCGTCGGCAACGACTTCGCGGCCACCGATGTCGTTGTGGCTCTTCCGCCGATGTGACGTTGCCTTTCCGACATCGTCGTGTCGACTGTCGGGCCGAGTGCTTCGAGGACGAGAAAAATTCAATGAAATCATAATATTAATATCCTGGCACACCGCTTGCTGATCTCCCCTCACGAGACCATCGGCGTCGCGGAGGGGCCAGGCCCATGTCGCTGCAAGCGCGCATTCAGGACGTTTTCAACGAGCCGGCCTGCGACAAGAATCAGGCCAAGGACGCCAAGGCGAAGAAGAAGGGCTGTTCGAAGCCGCTGACGCCGGGGGCGGCGGCGGGCGGATGCGCCTTCGACGGGGCCAAGATCGCGCTGCAGCCGATCACCGACGTGGCGCATCTGATCCACGGCCCGCTCGCCTGCGAGGGCAACAGCTGGGACAATCGCGGTGCCGGCTCGTCCGGCTCCGATCTCTGGCGCCGCTCCTTCACGACCGACCTGACCGAACTCGACATCGTCATGGGGCAGGGCGAGAAGAAGCTGTTCCGCGCGGTGCGCGAGATCGTCGAGCGGCACGCGCCGCCGGCCGTGTTCGTCTATTCGACCTGCGTCACCGCGCTGATCGGCGACGACATCGAGGCGGTCTGCCGGCGCGCCGGCGAGCGCTTCGGCCTGCCGGTGGTGCCGGTCAACGCGCCGGGCTTCGTCGGCTCCAAGAATCTCGGCAACAAGCTCGCCGGCGAGGCGCTGATCGACCACGTCATCGGCACGCTCGAGCCGGACGATGTCGGCCCGACCGACGTGAACATCCTCGGCGAATTCAATCTCGCCGGCGAATTCTGGATGGTGAAGCCGCTGCTCGACCGGCTCGGCATCCGGGTGCGCGCCTGCATTCCCGGCGATGCGCGCTACCGCGACGTGGCCGCCGCCCATACCGCGCGCGCCACCATGATGGTCTGCTCGACCGCGCTGATCACGCTCGCCCGCAAGATGCAGGAACGCTGGGGCATTCCCTTCTTCGAGGGCTCCTTCTACGGCGTCTCCGACACCTCCGACGCGCTGCGCAGCCTCGCCCGGCTCTTGGTGATGCGCGGCGCCGACCCGTCCCTGATCGAACGCACCGAGGCCCTGATCATGCAGGAGGAGGCGATCGTCTGGCAGCGGCTGGCGGCGTTCCGGCCGCGCCTCCAAGGCAAGCGCGTGCTGCTCAATACCGGCGGGGTGAAATCCTGGTCGGTGGTCGCCGCGCTGCAGGAGGTCGGGTTGGAGATCGTCGGCACCTCGACCAAGAAGTCGACGCCGGAGGACAAGGAGCGGATCAAACAGCTCCTGAAGGACGACAAGCACGCCTTCGACGCCATGGCGCCGCGCGATCTCTACGCGCTGCTCGCCGCCGGCAAGGCCGACATCATGCTGTCCGGCGGGCGTACCCAGTTCATCGCCCTGAAGGCGAAGATGCCCTGGCTCGACATCAACCAGGAGCGCCACCATCCCTATGCGGGCTATGACGGCATGGTCGAACTGGTGCGCCAGATCGACATCGCGCTCGCCAATCCGGTCTGGGAGACGGTGCGGGCACCGGCGCCCTGGGATGCCGGCGGCCTGCCTTCGGGCCTGGCGTCGGCCCCGGCCGAGGCCGGCGCGATCGCCCTGACCCGTCGCAAGTTCGCCGGCACCACCGCCGACGACATGGGCGAATGCTGAGGAGGCGCGTCATGGCATCGATCCTCCAACCTTCCAAGGCCGCGGCGGTCAACCCGCTGAAATCCTCGCAGCCGCTCGGCGCGGCCTTCGCCTATCTGGGCGTCGACGGCGCGGTGCCGCTGTTCCACGGCAGCCAGGGCTGCACCTCCTTCGCGCTGGTGCTGTTCGTCCGGCACTTCAAGGAGACCATCCCGCTGCAGACGACCGCGATGGACGAGATCGCCACCATCCTGGGCGGCGCCGACCATCTCGAAGAGGCGATCCTCAACCTGAAATCCCGCACCAAGCCCAAGCTGATCGGCGTCTGCACGACGGCGCTGGTCGAGACGCGCGGCGAGGATTTCGCCGGCGATCTCGCCGCCATCAAGGCGCGCCGGGCGACGGAGTTGGCCGGCACCGAGGTGGTGCTGGCGCAGACGCCGGATTTCGACGGCGCCATCGAGGAGGGCTGGGCCAAGGCGGTCACGGCGATGATCGAGGGCATCGCCGACCGCGCGCCCGGCCGCCGGCGCGAGCGCGACCGCGTCAACATCCTGCCCGGCTGGCACCTGACCGTCGCCGACATCGAGCATCTTCGCGCCATGGTCGAGGCCTTCGGGCTCGATCCGGTCATCCTGCCGGATGTCTCCGGGTCGCTCGACGGCACGGTGCCGGACCGCTGGATCCCGACCACCTATGGCGGCACGCCGATCGACGACATCCGGACCCTCGGCGACGCCCGCCACACCATCGCCATCGGCGAGCACATGCGCGCCCCGGCGGCGCGGCTCGCCGAATTGACCGGGGTCGACTATTCGCTGTTCCGCGACCTGACCGGCCTGAAGGCGGTCGACCGTTTCGTCATGCTGCTGTCGGAACTCTCAGGCCGACCGGTTCCGGCCGGCATCCGGCGCCGCCGCGCGCAGGCGCAGGATGCCCTGCTCGACGGGCATTTCCACTTCGGCGGCAAGCGCATCGCGATCGCCGCCGAGCCCGACCATCTCTACGCGCTGGCAACCTTCTTCACCGGCCTCGGCGCCGACATCCACGCCGCGGTGACCACGACCGGGCATTCGAAGATCCTGGAGCGCATCCCGTGCGACAGCGTCCAGGTCGGCGATCTCGGCGACCTGGAGCGCCTCGCCGAGGGGGCGGACCTGATCGTCACCCACAGCCATGGCCGCCAGGCCGCCGAGCGGCTCGGCCTGCCGCTGATGCGCGTCGGCTTCCCCGTCTTCGACCGGCTCGGCAGCCAGCACCTCCTGTCGGTCGGCTACCAGGGCCTGCGCGACCTGATCTTCCGCACGTCCAACATCTTCCAGGAGGCGCGGCGCGAGCCGGTGCCGGCCGATCTCGATCCCTTCCGCAACCGGGAGCATGACGACCATGACCGCCGTTCGACGCCTGCAACTCGTGAGCACTGACGAGGCGCCGGCTCCGCCGGAGCGCCCGACCGGGGCGGTGCGCGTGGCGATCGCGACCCGCGACATGAAGGGGCTCAACGCCCATTTCGGCTCGGCGCCGAAATTCGCCGTCTACGACGTGACCCGCGACGGCTGGAGCTTCGTCGAGGCGCTGGCCTTCGACGACAATTCCGACGAGTCCGGCGCCCACAAAAGCGAGGGCGAGGATCGCATCGCCCCCAAGGTCGACGCGCTCACCGGCTGCCATCTGCTGTTCTGCCTGGCGATCGGCGGCCCGTCCGCCGCCAAGGTCGTCTCCGCGCGCATCCATCCGATCAAGGTGCCGCAGGCCGCCTCGATCGAGGAGGTGCTGGAGAAGACCCGCACCATGCTGAACGGCGCCCCGCCGCCCTGGCTGCGCAAGGTGCTGGCCGAGGCCGGCCTCAACACGGCGAAGCCGAGCTTCGAAGACGACTGAGCCGGACGGCTCGCCCTCCACATCCGATCAGGAGACCCCGATGAGCACCGACCTTCTCGACAAGCCCGCCGGGCTCGCCTCGCCCTTCGTGCGCGCTCTGGTGCGCCTGATGCGTGCCGAGGACAGCTACGGCACCTGGGAGGGCCGCACCGATGCGGACCTTCTGACCGATTTCATCGTCACCAAGGAGCAGCGCCGCGAGATCCCGATCATCGGCGATCCCGATCCGGACGTGCTCTGGCGGCTGGAGAAATTCTACGCGGCGGTCGGCATCGACATCGAACGCGTCACCGGCCGCATCGCCTCGCCGATGATGAAGATGAGCCACGAGGGCTTCGGCCGCGTCCTGCTGACCTGCGGCCGGCTGGTCGTCCTGACGCGCACCCTGCGCGACGTGCACCGCTTCGGCTTCGAGACGATCGAGAAGCTCGGCGAGGCCGGCGACAAGCTGGTCGCCGACGCCGCCGGGTGGATCGAGACGCACCCCGACCTCGCCGACGCCTGAGGGGAGGGCGCACCCGAATGCGCGCCGGCCCCCGGGGAAGCCGCGGATCTGCCGGCGCAGTCCCGTCCCCCGGGGAAGTCGCAGACCCCCCGGGCGCATTCCCGGCCTCCGGTGAAGTCGCAGATCCCCCGGCGCATTCCCGGCCGGAGCGTTAGCGGAGAGCCGGGACCCACTCGCTCGCCAACCTGCCGCAAGCCTTTGCGCGGAATGCGGATTTTGACGCCGCCGTGAGGCGATTGGGCCCCGGATCGGCGGCCCTGGCGGGCCTTGTCCGGGGATGCGCCGGAAAATCTTGGGCCCCTTGGGATGCGTCGGGCTTCGGGAGACCGAAGGGATCCGCCGTGAGATCGTGGGGCTCCTCGGGATGCGCCGGGCTTCGGAGGACCGAGGGGATACGCCGGGAGATCGCGGGGCTCCTTGGGATGCGTCGGGCTTTGGGAGACTGAGGGGATACGTCGGAAAATCTTGGGCCCCTTGGGACGCGTCGGGCTTCGGGAGACCGAAGGGATACGCCGTGAGATCGTGGGGCTCCTCGGGATGCGTCGGGTTTCGGAAGGCCGAGGGGATGCGCCGGAAGATCGTGGGGCTCCTTGGGATGCGTCGGGTCTCGGGAGACCGAGGGGATACGCCGGAAGATCGGGAGACCGAGGAGATCCGCGGCTCCCGGGGAAGCCGCGGACCTGCCGACGCATCCGCGACCCCCGGGGAAGTCGCAGACCCCCCGGCGCATTCCCGGCCTCCGGTGAAGTCGCAGATCCCCCAACGCATTCCCGGCCGGAGCGTAAGCGGAGAGCCGGACCCACTCGCTCGCCAACCTGCCGCAAACCTTTGCGCGGAATGCGGATTTTGACGCCGCCGTGAGGCGATTGGGGCCCGGATCGGCGGCCCTGACGGGCCTTGTCCGGGGATGCGCCGGAAAATCTTGGGGCTCTTTTGGATGCGTAGGGCTTCGGGCGACCGGGGGATGCGCCGGAAGATCGTGGGGCTCCTTGGGATGCGTCGGCCTTCGGGAGATCGAGGGGAGACGCCGGAAGATCGCGGGGCTCATTGGGATGCGCCGGGAGATCAGGAGACCGAGGAGATCCGCTGAGGCTTCGCGAAACCCCGTGGGGTGCGCGGAGGCGAACGCGAGATAGGCCAGCCGATCGCCCGAACCGCAGCGGGCGAAGCCGGGGCCAATGTGGAAGTCATGACCCAGCCAATAGAGTCAAGGGAGCAGCCGATGTCCGATGTCGAAACGCTGAAGGCGGAGATCAAGAAACTCTCCGCCAAGGCCATCAATGCCAAGATGAACCTGCACGACCTGTCCGAGGAGCTTCCCGTCAACTGGACGTCGATCATGAGCGTCGCCCAGGCGGCCCACGACGCCTTTGCGGCGCTGGAGGCGGCGCGCGCCTCGCTCAAGGCCCGGGAGACCGCGTGATGGCCTACACGACCCGCGACGGCAGCGCCTGGATGCCCGAATACCTGACCCGGATCGACGCGGCGACCTGCATCGGCTGTGGCCGCTGCTACAAGGTCTGCTCGCGCGACGTGATGCATCTGCACGGCGTCGACGAGGCCGGGCAGGTGCTCGGCCGCGTCGAGGAGGGCGAGGACGAGGATTTCGACGGCGAGCTCAACCGCATGATCATGATCGTCGACCATGCCGGCGCCTGCATCGGTTGCGGCGCCTGCGCCCGCGTCTGTCCGAAGAATTGCCAGACCCACGTGCCGGCGGACCGGATCGCCGCCTGACGGCCCGGTCTGCCGAGCCCGCCCGGCGGCCTTTGACTGCGAAGCGGGAAGCGTCAAGCGGGCGGCCGCTGCGGCGCCGCCCGCCTCGCGTCGTTCGGTCAGGCGAACACCACCGTCTTGTGGCCGTTCAGCATGACGCGGCCCTCCACATGGCGCTTGACCGCACGGGCGAGCACCCGGCTCTCAATGTCGCGTCCGGTGGCGACGAAATCCTCCGCGCTCATCGCATGGGTGACCCGTTCGGTCTCCTGCTCGATGATCGGCCCTTCGTCGAGATCGGCCGTCACATAATGCGCCGTCGCACCGATCAGCTTCACGCCGCGCTCGAAGGCCTGGTGGTAGGGCTTGGCGCCCTTGAAGCTCGGCAGGAAGGAATGGTGGATGTTGATCACCTTGCCGAACAGCCGGCGGGACAGGGTGTCCGACAGCACCTGCATGTAGCGCGCGAGCACGACCAGATCGGCATCGGTCTCCTGGACGAGCTGCAGCAGCCGCTCCTCCTGTTCGGTCTTGTTGGCCTTGTCGACCTTCCAGCAATGGAACGGGATGCCTTCGAGCTCCGCCGTGCGGCGGCTGTCCTCGTGGTTCGAGACGATCGCGGCCACATCGGCATGCAGCCAGCCGACCCGGATCTGGTAGAGCAGATGCAGCATGGCGTGGTCGAATTTCGACACCATCACGATCAGCCGCGGCCGCCGCGCGCGATCCATGATCGACGCCTTGATCGAGAAGCGGTCGATCGCCGGCTTGAGGGCGCGCTCGAGCGAATCCTTGCTGGTCTCGCCGCGCGTGTCGAAGGCGATGCGCATGAAGAAGCGGTTCGACGGGCTGTCGAGGAACTGGCTCGATTCCACGATGTTGGCGCCGAGGCCGGCCAGTTCCGTGGTGACCGCAGCGACGATGCCGGGCCGGTCGTCGCAGGCAAGCGAAAGGACGAAAGCGGAGGACATGGGAGATCCTGGCAGGGCGTCGAGCCGACGGCTTCCGCCGCCATGACGGCGGGTCGCCGGGCGCTCGTCGCCGCGGTTGGTGTCGGGCCTGGTCGCGTCCCCCCGGGATCGTCTTCGGTCTTGGCCTGCCGGCCGCATCGGACCCGCGCGGCGGCAGCGATCCGCCGTGCGACCCCGATCCGCCGACACGCGGATTGCTTCTACAGCATCCGAACCCGGCCGCGATGCCACGGATGCGACATTCTCCCCAGGAATGCTGCATTGCAAAAAACGCAAGCCGGCCCAAGACCTTCGGGCCCATGGGGGCGATCGGGACGCATGGTTCCGGTTCGGCTCGTGAGGCCGAGCGGCAGCCGGCCGCGCGATGGGGCGCCGCCAGCCTGCGGCGCGACGCGGCCATGACCCTTCGGCCCCGACGCGGTCACGCCCCCGGGTGAATGTCTCGGGGCTCTTCGATGGCCAGGCGCGGCGGGCAGGGCGGAGGGGACCACAGGAGCGGGATCCTGGGCGCAAGGCCTCGCCCCTCGAGCGCGGGCGCCGGGACTTCGGTCCGTCTCGGACGTGATCCGACATGGCGGACGGACCCGACCCATGCGGGTGACGTCCCCGTTTGGTGGTGTCGTTGGACGGAGCGGTCACCCCGCGCAAGCCGGCCGTCGGCGGCCGAATACGATCCTTCGCGCATGGCTTGTGCGGGTCTCGCCGGCGGGCGAAATTGGTTTCGCTCGTTGGCCGCCAACCTCCGACCGACACCCGTCGAGTGACCGCATGACCGAGCCTTGGTACCAGCCACCACATCTGGCCGAGAATGCCGCGTCCGCTTCCGGCAACGCCGCTGCCTTCGCTCCGTCGGCCGACGATGTCTTTGCCCGCATCGCCGGCCGTTACGATTTCCTCTGCGACCTCTTCAGCCTGTTCGCCCACCGCGTCTGGAAGGCGCGCATGGCCCAGGTCATCGCGGAGGCGCCGGGCGCTGTGGTCCTGGATGTCGCCTCAGGCACCGGCGGCATTCCCTTCCGCGTCCTCGATCGCCTTGGCAAGCGTGCAGACGCGCCGCGCATCATCGCCACCGACATCTGTCCGCAGATGCTCGACCTCGCCCGGCGCAAGATCGGCGAGCGGCCGGGCGTGGATTTTGCGCTTGCCGATGCGCATAGCCTCGAAGCGTTCCCGACGGCGTCCGTCGATGTCTTCTCGATCTCGTTTGCCATGAAAATCTGCGACCGCCACCGCGTGCTGGACGAGGCGGCGCGCGTGCTGCGTCCCGGTGGGCTCTTTCTGTGCCTCGAGGCGGCGCGAATCCCGAACGAAGCCCTGCATTGGGCCTACCTGAAGTATGTCGATTGGTGCATGCCGATGATCGCGCGTTTGGCCACGGGCAACGATCCGGGCGCCTATCAGTACTTGACGCGCGGCATCCACGGCTTCCCGTCGCAGCACGAATTCGCGCGCGAAATCGGGGCGCGCGGCTTTCGCGATGTCGGCTACGAGAACATGACGGCGGGCATCGTCGCTCTCCACCGCGGCGTCAAAACGTGAACTGAAACCCGCCCGGACTCGGTGCCAGGCCAGCTGAACGCATTCCCAAACGGACTTTAAGACCCTATGGCGTAACCGCAGAGCACTCACGGCGGGCTGCAACTCTCCGCGCATCAATCCATTCCGCCAGATCCTGCAAATGGACACCCTTCTCCGAATTCTGGCTGGTCTCCATTCGTACGAGGGGTAAAACACTCTCGCCCGCTCCGACCTTGCGCAGGAACTTCTCGGGTGTGAGATGCGCGAGATAGTCACGGCAGGCGGTGTCCACTGGGAGACTGCCTGTCGTTTGTATTGCACCATCAGCAGGAACAGGGTGTTCATCTCGCTGCTCTCCGGAGCAGGTCGGTCCACGCGCCCGAAGGCGGTCGGGCCGACAAGGCCGATCAGCACCACACAGGCGGTCGCGCTGGCGCCAATCATCGTACCCGGCCGGAATCCTGGCTGATCGGTAAGGTCTTCGCGTTCGACGCCGCCAGGATGTGTTGAACGGTCTCGGCGCTCAATGCGACCAGCCTTGGCGCTTGATGGCAACTTGCGCCATATAGACGACGGTTCCTTCCTTTCGGTACCCGTCTGCGATCGTCCCGCTTACAGCAGGACCTCTCGAGTTGGGGGGGCGTGCAAAGTTGGCGATGAAGACAGACCGAAATGGCAATGAATGAGATCCAAATAGGCGAGCAGGCTTGAACGACCATCCGCAGAATTCCGCCATTCCGCCGGCCCTCCAAGCCGCCCGCTTCTCCGTCGCGCCCATGATGGATTGGACCGACCGCCATTGCCGGTTCTTCCATCGGCTGCTCTCTGCGCGGGCGTTGCTTTATACCGAGATGGTGACGACGGGAGCGGTCCTGCATGGGGATCGGGAGAAGCTCCTTGGCTTCTCGCCGGCGGAGCACCGGATCGCGCTGCAGTTGGGCGGATCCGATCCGCGCGATCTGGCGGCGGCGGCGCGGATCGGGGCGGACTGGGGCTATGACGAGATCAACCTGAATTGCGGCTGCCCGTCCGACCGGGTCCAGTCCGGGCGCTTCGGCGCCTGCCTGATGGCCGAACCGGCGCTGGTCGCCGAGGCGGTCGCGGCCATGAAGGCGGCGGTCGGCGTGCCGGTGACGGTGAAATGCCGGATCGGCATCGACCATCAGGACCCGGAGGCGGCGCTGCCGGGCTTCGTCGACGCGGTCGCCGCGGCAGGCGCCGACCTCGTCGTGGTGCATGCGCGCAAGGCCTGGCTCGACGGCTTGTCGCCGAAGGAGAACCGGACCGTGCCGCCGCTCGATTATCCGCTGGTCTTCCGGCTGAAGGCGGCGCGGCCGGCTCTGCCGATCGTGCTCAATGGCGGGCTCGCCGATCTCGACCAGGCCGAGGCCGCGCTCGCCCATGTCGACGGCGTCATGCTCGGCCGCGCCGCCTACGAGAACCCGCGGCTGCTCGCCGCCGTCGACCGGCGCCTGTTCGGCGCGGACGCTCCGGATGCCGATCCCTTCGTGGTCGCCGAGCGGATGGTGCCCTATGCGGAGAGCGTTGTGGCGCGCGGGTTCCGCCTGTCGAACGTCACCCGGCACATGCTCGGGCTCTTCAACGGCTGGCCGGGCGCGCGGGCCTGGCGCCGGCTGCTGACCGTGGAATCGGTCAAGCCGGGCGCCGATCCGCGCCTGATCCTGGACGCGCTGGCGCTGGTGCGCCGGCCCGAACTGGAGGTGGCGCCATCGGCCGGCGGCGATGCCGCGGTGGCGTCCGACGCGGCCGCTTAGGGCGTCGTCCGATCGGCAAGGACCGGAGGGCGCGCTCGAAGGTTCGGTTGCGCCGGCCGTCTCAGATGCGGACCGGTCGGTCTGGTCGGACCTGGCGCCCGGTCGATCGAGCGGGAGGGATGGGGCGGCCGCGGGGCTACCGGCGCAAGGTCAGCCGGTCGCCCTCGATCGTGAAGGAGGCCATCCGCGACAGGAAGCTGTTGCCGAGCAGGCTCGTCTCCAACTGGCCCGGCCGCGCCACCAGCGCCGAGACGCGGCTTTCGACGATCTCGCCGATCTCGATGCGGTCGAGCACCACCGGGGCGGCCTGGGTGGTGCCGTTGGCGGTCGAGACGCGGATGTCGTAGCGCAGGCGCGCCATGTCGAGCCCGATCTCGCGCGCGTCGCGGTCGGTCAGCACGACCGAACTCGCGCCGGTATCGACCACCAGCCGGATGGTGCGGCCGTTCACGGTCGCCTTGACGCGGAAATGCCCGTCGTTCGACTTGGCGACCATCACCGCGCCGGGACCGGCATTGACGGCGGTTCCGGGCGAGAGGCCGGCCACGGCGCGCTCGGCGAAGGCCTTCAGATCCTCCTTGTAGCCATAGCCGGCGACCAGGGCGAACAGGACCGCGAGCCAGATGGCCGCGCTCTGCAGCATGGCGCCGAAGCGGCCGCGGAAGCCGCGCAGCATGGTCGCGCCGGCAAAGGTCGCCACGGTTCCGATCAGGACGATGCGCGAGAAGTCGCCCGACGGCAGGCCGAACACCTCGCCGCGGTCGTGGTTGACGATCAGCAGCCCGACGGCGACGAAAATCACCAGCAGGACCATTCCGTACCGCATCCCTCGCCACTCCGCTCGCACGCCTCAGGGTGCCGTGCCGCCGTCGCGCCGGACCGACCGGCGCGCGGGAAGCGTCGCCATGATCGCCGCTCGCTCGGCGTTCGTGAAGAGGCCCCAGCCGGCAATCTCGGCGAGCGTCCGCTCGCAGCCCAGGCAGACGTCCCCGCCGGGTTCGATCCGGCAGACCTTGACGCAGGGAGAGAGGATGGCGGCGGACTGCGGCATGGTCGAGGCAGGCTCCCGGGATGACGGAACGGCACGATCGCAGCGGTCCCGGCCGGCATGATAGCCGGCGGCGCCGTCATCTCGAAATCGGCGCCCACCGATCAAGCGCCTCGAGGCGTCGACCGCACGCGAAGCGCCTTCGGGGCTCCGTTTCCCGAGACAATCGCCAGTCACCAGGATGGCGTCTCCAATCAAGCCACGAACTGCGCCCCTTGAGTGGAACCGCTTGCCTGATAATGGGGAATCGCGATCGAATTTATTCGACCGAGGGAATCAGTCATTAATGCACCGTTCAGGCACGATCGGAGAAGAAGCATAGGCCGAGAATACGGCATGATGACGGAGTTGTTACGTTCTCGGACGGCAACAGCTCATCGGTTCGTTCAAGTCACAGCGTGCATGGGTTGGATCGCCAGATTCACAGTTCAATCAGCCGGCGGGGGATCGGGCTTGGTCAAAAGCGAATGGAAGAAGCGGTTGGTGTTGGCGATCCGGCAGGAGGTCGCACGGGGGCGGACTTTGAAGGAAATTTCCCAGACCGCAGGGTTGGGTCCCAATTTCGTCCAACAATTGATCAATTCCGACAAGGTTCCCAGCGTCGATGCCCTGATTGCACTGTGTGGAAGCCTTAAAATCACGGCCGCCGGGCTGTTCCCCGAGGCGCCGGAGCCGCAGGCGACGGAGATCATGGACTTGGCTTCGAAGCTGAGGCCGGAGGACTTTCGGGTGGTTCTGGAGCTTGCGCGCTATCTCGCTTCAAGAAATTCATAGCCAGTTCTTTGATGATGGCACGCTCCTGGGTCGACAGTTTTTTCAAGACGTTCAGTAATTCTGACATTTGCTCATCATTGTCGACGCGGTCGCCTGCCACCCTGATCTCCAGCATATTTCCATTTTCGGCACGAAGATCCCGGCTTTTTTAGGGGATTTTCTTGTCGATTTAAAGTTTATCTTGGTCCCGAAAATTTATTGTATTGCACCGCGCATCCTGTCAACAAAAAATGTCGATCTTATGGAATTCATATAAATCGATTAGGCTCATGATTAGTATATATAGGCTTATCCTATCGCGAATATATTCATATTCACGAAATAGAAACCGTTCTATGGCGATGACCTATTGAATGCGAGCATCGATCTGCCGTGAGGCGTAGCATTTCGCCTTTGGTGAACGCTTTAGAGTTTCATTATGCTGTGGTACACGATATAGCGTTTGTATCTGGTTGTAAATCACGTGAGCTCAAGCCATGCCCGGCAAATGCTTGTATATGCATGTTGGAATGCCAAAATCAGGTTCGACATCGATCCAAACATCCCTGTTTCAGAACCCAGATGTATGCCAGGCGGCCGATGTCTTCTATCCAAGATTGAATTGGAATCACTCGAAACCAATTCTCTCGATGTTCGGTGACGATACCAAAACGTTTATAACTGCATACGGAAATCGCTATCACTATCCGATATCTGCAAGCGACCTCGAGTCCATCCGCAGTCGTTTTCTGAAGGAGATTACGGACTCCGATTGCAGCACCCATGTGATCTCGGGGGAATCGCTGCAGCGTATGACGCCGGAGCGGTGTCGCGCGCTGCGGGAGATGCTGGCGCCCCTGTACGACCGTATCCGGATCCTCGCCTATGTCCGTCATCCGTTCGGATGGGCGAGCAGTCGGGCGCAATTCAGCCTGAAGCGATATGCCAGACCGATCGCCAGCATGTTCGATCCGGAGATGCTGCGCTCGATGGAATCCCCTGCGATTCCCAAGTACAGCCGCTTGGAAACCTTCATCAACGAGTTCGGCGCCGATAATGTCGATATCCGGATCTTCGACCGGCAGCATTTCGTCGGCGGCGATCTCCTTCAGGATTTCGGCACCGCGATCGGGAAGCCTGACCTGGGCCGCGGGCTTTGCGGGGCATGGACCAACGTTGCCTATTCGTCAGAAGCCGTCGCGATCCTCGATCGTTACGTGTCGCGCACGCCGCGACTGATCATGGGGCGTTTCGCAAACATCCGGACGTCGCTCGAAGACCTGCCGGGCTCCAAATACTCCCTGCCTCGCCGCGATCTGGCGAAAATCTGGACCCACTCTCAGCCGCAGGTCGAATGGCTGCACCGGGCCATCGGGCGCGAGTGTTTTCATGAGGTCTATCCCGCGGAAGCCGATCGCGGGGCGGTCTGGTCCGACGAGACCGTCGACCATCTCGAACGCCGGCTCGGCATCCGCTGGAAGAATGTGTGCGACCGCAACGGGACCGTCGGCCCCCGGGGTCTCGATCTGCTGTGTGACGGGTTCGAACGACTGGCGCCCGATGCCCGGCAAAAGAGCCTGCTGAATCGCGCCGGTTCGGTCGGCCTGATCGGCGCCCTGCGCTATATGCGGTCCGCCGGCTACCGTCTGGTGCGCTGACCCGTCCCCTCCGGGTGGGGGCAGGCGTCGATCGGCCGACCGGACCTGTCCGAGGCTGGCCGGGTCGCGGGCGGCCACGCTGCCGGAACGGTCACGCCGCCAGGGCGATCACGCTGCCGGGCCGTCACGCCGTCAGGGCAGCCAGGAAGGCGATCTCGGCGACCTGCTGGGCGCCACCGATGACGTCGCCGGTCTGGCCGCCGATCTGGCGGCGGCTGAGGAGGCCGAGGAGGCCGACGGCGAGCGCGGCCAGGACGATGCCGGCGAGCGGGGCGAAGGCCGGGCCGTGCAGCGCGGCGAGCGGCCCGGCGAGGACGATGCCGAGCCCGACGGCGATGGCGGCCGTCTTCCGGGGGATCATGCCGGCAGCATGGGAGGCGCCGGTCGCGCGGGCCGGCGGCAGGAAGGCCATCAGGGTGATGGCGAATGCGCGCGACAGGGCGGCGGCGGCGAGCAGGGTCAGCGCCGCGCCCGGCGCGCCGCGCGCCGCGAGCAGGCCGGCCAGCAGCGCGGCCCGGATCAGGAGCGCCAGCATCAGTGCCGCCGCCCCATAGGCGCCGATCCGGCTGTCCTTCATGATCTCCAGCTTGCGGTCGCGGCTCGCCCCGCCGCCGAAACCGTCGGCCAGATCGGCGAGCCCGTCCTCGTGCAGCGCGCCGGTCGTGGCGAGCCCGACGGCCAGCGCGAGGCCGGCCACGGCCAGGGGCGGCAGGCCGGTCGCGCCGAGAAGACCGAGCACCAGCGCCGCCGGCAATCCGACGACCAGGCCGGCCAGCGGCAGCAGGCGCACGGCGCGTGCGAAATCGGGCAGGGCGGCGGGATCGTCGAGCGCCGACAGCGGGGGCACGGGGATGCGCGAGAAGAAACGGATCATGCCGGCGAGGTCGGCGAGGGCGCGCGCGACCGGACGGCCGGCCGCGCCGTCCCGGTGCGGGGCGGGCGGTCGGGGCCCGATCGGGCCGGTTTGCTGAGCCGCCATTCCTGCCCTCCGGCTTGCTCTCCCGGTCCCGGACCGATAGACCGCACCCCGATCCCTTCGACCGAGAGCACGAGTCCATGGCCGATACCGCGCTTCCCTTCGACGACTTCCGCGATCTCGTCAATCTCGTGCCCGGCCCGGACGAAGCCGCCGTCGCCGCGGTTCGGGCGCGCGACCGGGATCTGACCAAGCCGGCGGGCGCCCTCGGCCGGATGGAAGCGATCGTCGAATGGCTTGCCGCCTGGCAGGGCAAGGCCCCGCCGGCCGTCGACCGGCCGCTGGTCGCCGTCTTCGCCGCCAACCATGGTGTCACCGCACAGGGCGTCTCGGCCTTTCCGGCTTCGGTGACCCGCGCCATGGTGGAGAACTTCGCCGCCGGCGGCGCCGCGATCAACCAGATCTGCGCGGCTTCCGATATCGGCCTGAAGGTGTTCGAGCTGGCGCTCGATCACCCGACGCCCGACATCAGCCTGGAGGACGCCTTCGACGAAGCCGGCTGCGCGGCCACCATGGCCTTCGGCATGGAGGCGCTGGCCGGCCAGCCCGACTTGCTTTGTCTCGGCGAAATGGGCATCGGCAACACGACGGTGGCCGCCGCCCTGTTCCTCGCCCTGTTCGGCGGCGAGGCGGCCGACTGGGTCGGCCCCGGCACCGGCGTCGGCGGCGCGGCGCTCGCCAACAAGGTGGCGGTGGTCGAGCGTGCGGTGGCCCGCCTCGACGGGCGTCTGTCCGACCCGCTGGAAATCCTGCGCCGCCTCGGCGGCCGCGAGATCGCCGCCATGGCCGGGGCGATCCTGGCGGCCCGGCACCAGAAGGTGCCGGTGGTGGTCGACGGCTTCGTGACCACGGCGGCGGCCGCGGTGCTCTGGGCCGCCAATCCGGCCGCACTCGACCATTGCCTGTTCGCGCATGTCTCCGCCGAGCCGGCCCATGCCCGCGCGCTCGCCGCCATGGGCAAGGTGCCGCTGCTCGATCTCGGCATGCGTCTCGGCGAGGGCACCGGCGCGGCGCTGGCCGCCGGTCTCGTGCGCATCGCGGCCAAGACCCATGCCGGCATGGCGACCTTCACGCAGGCCGGCGTGGCCGGCAAGCTGGACTGACGACGACGCTCAAGGCCGACGGCCCCTTCGGGGCGGACGGCCGGCGGCGGCAAGGCGAGCCGGCCGGACGCGCCCGACCGGTCAGCGCCGCGCCGACTGGCGGCGGAGCATGTCGAGCGTGGAGCCGTTGGCAACCGGCGTGCCCATGCCGGCGGCGCGCTTCGGGCGGTCGCGCACGGCCGGCATGATTTCCATGACGCGGGAATTCGGCACCGTGAAGGTCACCTCGGTGCCTTCGCGCAGCTTCGATTTGATGTCGAAGGTTCCGCCATGCATCATGACCAGGGCCTGCACGATGTTGAGGCCGAGGCCGGTACCCTGTTCGGCCGACTTGATCGCGATCGAGCCCTGCCCGAAGGCCGACAGCACGACCGGCAACTCGTTCTCCGGGATGCCGGGGCCGGTATCCTTGATCGAGACATACTGTCCGCCGCCGGCGGTCCAGCCAACCCTGACGGCGATCTCGCCGTTGGTCGGGGTGAATTTGACCGCGTTGGACAGCAAGTTGAGGATGATCTGGCGCAGCGCCCGTTCGTCGGCCCAGACCTTGGGCAGCTTGTCCTCGTATTCCTCGATGATGGTCAGGCCCTTGTTGCGCGCCCGAAGATTCATCATGTGGACGCAGTCCTCGACCACGTAGGGCAGCGTGACGGCTTCTTCGTTTAGCGTGTAGCGGCCCGCCTCGATCCGGCTGATGTCCAGGATCTCGTTGATCAGGTTGAGCAGATGCCGGCCGGAATCGTGGATGTCGGTGATGTAGCCCTTGTAGGTCTGGTTCTCGAGGGGGCCGAGCAGCTCCTGCTGGATCACCTCCGAGAAGCCTAGGATGGCATTGAGCGGCGTGCGCAGTTCGTGGCTCATCGTGGCCAGGAACCGGCTCTTGGCGAGGTTCGCCTCCTCGGCCTTGCGGCGCGACTCGTCGGAGATCGCCTTGGCCTGCTCCAGTTCGGCGATGAGCGAATCCTTCTCCGCCCGCGCCTCGATCTCGGCCAGCGCGGCACGGTGGAAGCGGAACCCGAGACTGGCGAAGAAGACCTCGCAGGCCAGCGTCATGCCGGCCAGCACGGCCAGATAGGAGATCGCCTGCGGGCCGGAGTTGAACGCCCGGTAGGCGAAGATGGCGGCCGTGATCGTCGTGACCGGGATGGTCGCCGCCAGGATCGAGGCCGGCAGATGCGAGGCCAGCGTCGAGGAGATCGCGACCACGATCAGCATGGTCGAGAACTGGAACACGTCGGTCGCCGCGGTCGCCTGCGACGGCAGCACGAACAGCAGCGCCCAGGCGAAGGACATCACGCCGTCGAGGATGAAGAAGCGGCGTTTCCAGCCGGCGATGAAGATCGAGCGGCTCTCGATGGCCAGAAGCCGCCGGCAGAAGACGATCGACGTGAAATGCACCGCAAGCGCGATCGCCACCCAGCAGGCGAGCAGCATCCGGTCCGTCCAGAGCAGGCCGGCCGAGGCGGCCAGTCCGATCAGGAGCGGCGGCGCATAGGCGGTCGAAAGCCGCGCCCGGGCGTGATCGAGCAGGAGTTCGTTGTCGAAGGCCGGCTTCAGCCCGCGCGCCGCGCTGAGCTGGTCGCGCAGATCGCGGACGGTGCGCGAAACCTGCCGCCGCCGTTCCGCACGACGGGCGTTCTGGGTCGTCTTGTCGGCATTCGGCAGCGCCACGCCGTCGCTCATTCGGTATTGGTTCCCGCGTCCCCTTCGGCTTTCGGACTGTGATTCAGAATGTTTAAGATCGGCCTCAGGGAAAAGGTTAACGATCCCTCCGTCCGGACCCTCCCGGGCCTGGCGGTGCCGGCCGCGACCGGCCATCTGACGTTGAGGGCATGCCGGCGTCGGTGGGCGACCGTCCGGTCTTTCCGACGGGCCGCCGATCCGCCGGGTGCGAAGCCGCGGGACGGCGCGGGCGGCCAGGGCGAGACCTTGCCCCGGCTTGGCGTGAACGCGCCGCGTCGATCCGACTGAGACGACCCGGCTCCCGGAGACCGACCCTTATCCATGTCCGCGACCTCTCCCGATCCGATTGCCGAACTCGATCTGGCCATCCGGACCTGTCGCATCTGTCGCGATGCGCCGACCGGAAGCCCCCTGCCGCACGAACCCCGGCCGGTCGCCCATCTGTCGGCGACGGCGCGGATTCTCGTTGCCGGCCAGGCGCCGGGCACGAAAGTGCATGCGTCCGGCTTGCCTTTCGATGACGCCTCCGGCGACCGGCTCAGGGACTGGATGGGGATCGGCCGCGATCTCTTCTACGACACGCGCCGGATCGCCTTCCTGCCGATGGGATTCTGCTTCCCCGGCCAGGATGCCGCCGGGGGCGATCTGCCGCCGCGCCGCGAATGCGCGCGGGCCTGGCGCGCCCGCGCCATGGCCGCCATGCCGGCGGTCGAACTCGTGCTGGCGGTCGGCCAATATGCGCAGGTCTGGCATCTCGGCGGGCTGAAGCCTGTCGGCATGACCGAAACGGTGGCGCGCTGGCGGGAGATCATGGCCGGCACCGCCGGGCCGCGCATCCTGCCGCTGCCGCATCCGTCCTGGCGCAACACCGGCTGGCTGAAACGGAATCCCTGGTTCGGCACCGAATTGCTGCCGGTGCTGCGTGCCGAGATCGCGCGCCTGACCGCTTCGATAGAATGAAATTCCAACGATCGGGACATCGATCGCAACGCGAGCAATCCTTGGGTCTGCTTTCATTGAAATGGGGAATGTGGTACTCATCGCATGCGCGCATCAGGGGGTTCGCATGATTGATCGCATCGACCGCAAGATTCTCCAGATCCTGCAGGAGGACTGCACGGTCCCGGTCGCCGAGATCGGACGTCGGGTCGGTCTTTCGACGACGCCCTGCTGGCGGCGCATCCAGAAGCTCGAGGAGGACGGCGTGGTGCAGCGGCGCGTCGCCGTGCTCGACCCGCGCCAGGTCAACGCCAAGGTGACGGCCTTCGTGGCGATCACGACCAACCAGCATTCCGAGGATTGGCTGAAGCGCTTTGCCGACATCGTCAGCCAGATGCCGGAGGTGGTCGAGTTCTACCGCATGGCCGGGCAGGTGGACTATCTCCTGCGCGTGGTCGTCCCCGACATCGAGGCCTATGACGTCTTCTACAAGAAGCTGATCGCCCGCATCGAGATCGCGGATGTGTCGACCACGTTCGCCATGGAGCAGATCAAATATACGACGGCACTGCCGCTCCAGTTCGTGGCGACCGAGAAGGTCGTGGCCGAGAAGGCCTGAGCCCGATTGCTGGTTGAAAACCGGTTGCCGGTTAGACACCGGTTGCCGGTCGAGCACCGGTTGCCGGTCGAGCACCGATTGCCGGTCGAACAACCGGTCGTCTGCCGATCGCCTGGTCGTCCCGGACGCGTCAGGCGCTCAGCACTTCGATGTCCGGATCCGGCGGCGCGGAGCGGTCCGGATCGTTCGTCCGGTATCCGGCGCTGGCGGCGAGCAGTTCCAGGAAGTCGCGCGCCGGCATCGGCCTCGCGAACAGGTAGCCCTGGCCGAGATCGACGCCGAGTTCGAGCATGCGGTCGCGCTCTTCGACCCGTTCGATCCCTTCGGCGACGATCGGCAGCCCCAGTTCCCGACCCAGCGTGACGGTCGTGCGCATCAGGGCGCGCGTGCGGCGATTCTGTTCGCCGTCCTGGCCGATCGAGCGGGTGAAGGAGCGGTCGACCTTGATCATGCTGACGGGGAAGCGGTCGACATAGTTGAGCGACGAATAGCCGGTTCCGAAATCGTCCAGGGCGAAGCGGATGCCGAGGCGGGAGATCTCGGACAGGATCTCGTTGACCTCGTCGGCATCTTCCAACAGCGCCGTCTCCATGATCTCCAGTACGAGGTTCGAAGGGCCGGGCAGGCCGGTTTCGAGCAGTTCGGAGAGCAGGTTCGGCAGGTCGCGGTTGACCTGTCCGCCCGACAGGTTGACGGAGACGAAGAAGTCTGGATTGCGCGCCGCGGCCACCAGGGCCGGAATGATCCGAGCGGCCTCGCGGAGGACCAGCCGGCCGAGTTCCTCGATCAGCCCGGTTTCCTCGGCCACCGGGATGAACTCGGCCGGCATGACCAGTCCCCGGGTCGGATGGTGCAGCCTGAGCAGCGCCTCGCCGCCGACCATCCGGCCGGTCGCCAGGCGCACGATCGGCTGGATGGTCAATTCGAACCAGCCCTTGGCGAGGCCGGAGCGGACGTCCTGTTCCTGGGTCTGTCGCACCAGCAGGGCCTCGGCCAGCCGGCGTTCGAAGCGCTCGACCCGGTTGCGCCCGGTTTCCTTGGCACGATAGAGGGCGAGGTCGGCGGCGAGCAGCAGGTCCTGGCCGCTCAGTCCGTCGGCCGGGAAGCAGGCGACACCGATGCTGGCGGAGGATTCGATCACCGCCGGCCCGACATCGGTCGGCTTGCGCAACTGCTCCAGCAGGCGCCGGGCGAAGGTGACGCCCTCCGGACCGTCGAGGCCGGGGATGAACATGGCGAATTCGTCGCCGCCGAGCCGCCCGGCCATCGCGCCGCCGAGACCGGCTTCGGCAAGCCGGCGGGCGAAGGCGATCAGCAACTGGTCGCCGGCCGCGTGCCCATAGGCGTCGTTGACGCGCTTGAAGCGGTCGAGATCCATGACCAGCGCGACGCCGCGGCCATTCTGCCGGCAGAGCCGCGTCACCTCCGCCTCCAGCCCTTCGACGAAGCCGCGCCGGTTGGTGAGGCCCGTCACGGGATCGGTCAGCGCGAGGCGGACCATCTCGCGTTCGACCGACTTGGTGCGCGAGACGTCGGACATCACCGAGAGACTGATCGGGAACTTGCCGCCGAGGCGGAGATCGGCCGTTTCGGCCAGCACGACATCGAGCGTCGAGCCGTCATATTTGACGAGCCGCAGCGGCGTTTCGGGCGTGACCCCGCGCGCCAGGAACTGCGGCAGGGTTTCGTTCATGTAGACCGCGGCGCTGTCCGGCGTGAGGAAGGTCGCGAGCTTCCGGCCGATCACGTCCTGGCGCTTGTAGCCGGTCGCGACCAGCCAATGGTCGGAGACATGCAGCAGCGTGCCTTCGCGGTCGACGGAATGCAGCATGGCCGGCGTGCGGTTGTACAGCCGCTCGAGACGCTCGTTGAACTGCCGCCGCCGCCGCTCGCCCTCGTCGAGGCGCGCCTGCATCTCGTTGAAGGTTTCGACCAGTTCGCCGAGTTCGTCGTTGGAGTCCCAGTCGACCCGCTGGCGCAACGTGTCCGCCTGGCTCGACCGGATGGCGGCGGTGACCCGGGACAGGGGCTCGGCGATCAGCCGGCGATTGATCGTCAGCATCAGGAAGATCAGCGCCAGGCTGGACAGCGACGTGTGCAGCATCGCGTGGGCGACGCTCTGCAGCAGCCGCTGCGACAGCGTGACATTCGAATAGCCGACCTCGAGGACGCCGACGCGGGTCGACCGGTTGCCGTCGGTATAGTGGATCGGGGTCGACAGGCGGCTCATGTCCGGTCCCGCCTGGCCGGATTCGATGATCGAACGGCCGGTCTCGTCGAGGACCCGGACGATGATGACCTCGTTGTTGCCGAACATGCCCTCGACGATCAGGCGCGCCTGATCGTAGCGATAGTGCCAGAGCGTATCCGACAGGGCCGACGCGAAGCCGCGGATACTCGCCCAATGCTTCTGGTGCACCTCCTGCTTGACCATGTCGTAGGCCGCATAGCCGAAGATGATGCTGATCAGCAGATTGAGCACCACGATCGTCGGAACGACCGTCAAGAGAAACTTGGTCCGATAGGACCGGAAGGCGGGTCTGCCCGGTTCCGGCGCCTTCGTCGGTCGCGGCGGCGCGACCCCGACGCGCATCGCGGCCCGTCCAAATCGACTGGGATTCCGGTTGGGCAAGGCCTGGTCGGTCATCGTGCGGCCGGTCCGCTCGGGCGACGGTGGCCGGTATTCGGACGGCGGCCGGATATCCAAGGCGCCAGGGACGGCGTCGGCGCCCTTTCGGACGCACCGATGCAGGCCGGCGCGGGCGGCATGATGCCGTCCCGGCCGACAAGTATAAGGACGCGACAATGACGCACTTGAGACATGGCCAACCCCTGATGCCGCCGATCCTGGCGGTCAACTCTAAAGAAAACGGCAAGAGAAACGGCGGGGTGCCGTTATGGTTACCGGTTGGCGTGCCGGCTGCCGGGCGCGTGGCGCGACCCGGCGGATGCACGCAATAATCCCCAGGATTGGGCCGGCCCCCGTTGCGTAAAGCTCGGAAACAGTGTGAACTTTGAATATGCAGGCACCGGCGCCCCGCGTGGCGGCTCGGCGTGCTTGCGGAGCGGGTAAACCAACGAAGAGGAAGTCGTCATGCGTTTCGTCATCGGATTGGCCGCGGCGGCGGTTGCCCTTGCCACGGCCGCCATGCCCGTTGCCGCCAAGGAATGGAAGACCATCCGGATCGGTACCGAGGGCGCCTATCCGCCCTTCAACTTCCAGGATTCCAACAAGGAACTGCAGGGCTTCGACATCGACATCGCCAAGGCCCTCTGCGACAAGATGAAGGCGAAGTGCGAGTTCATGGCCCAGGACTGGGACGGTATCATCCCGGCGCTGAAGGCCAAGAAATACGACGCCATCGTCGCCTCGATGTCGATCACCGAGGAACGCAAGAAGCAGGTCGACTTCACGGACAAGTATTACCAGACCCCGGCGCGTTTCGCGACCAAGAAGGTCGGCGGCTTTACGGCGGTGACCCCCGAAGCCCTCAAGGGCAAGACCGTCGGCGCGCAGTCTTCGACGATCCATGCGAACTATCTCGAAGATCTGTACAAGTCCAAGGGCGTCACCGTGAAACTCTACGGCACCCAGGACGAAGCCAATGCCGACCTCGCGGCCGGCCGGCTCGACGGCGTTCTGGCGGATTCGGTCGTTCTCTACGAATGGCTGGAGAAGGGCGACGCGGGCAAGTGCTGCCAGTTCGTCGGTCCGGACATCAAGGACGTGAAGTATTTCGGCGAGGGCGCCGGCATTGCCGTGCGCAAGGAGGACAAGGACCTCAAGCAGCAGTTCAACAAGGCGCTGGCCGAGATCATCAAGGACGGTACCTACGAGAAGCTCAACAAGAAGTATTTCCCCTTCTCGATCTATTGATCGGACCCGAGGCCCCGCCGGCCGATGTCCGGCGGGGTTGGTGATCCGTCCCGCCGCATCGGCGCGGCCCCTCTCCGGATGATCCGGGGACGCGGGCTGCTTCGGTCCCGTCGGCTTGCCGGCCGGAGCGCGCGTCTCAAGCGCGGCCCGACCGGCCATGCTGCCGACCCAACCGCTTCCCCGTCGGACAGGCTGTTTTGGACCGGATCGAATCCCTTATCCAACTGCTGGCCTGGGGGCCGAACGGCTGGGGCGACGAGATCGCCGCCGGCACCGCCATCACGGTCGCGCTCGGGATCGCCACGCTGCCGTTCGGGCTGCTGCTCGGCTTCCTGATCGCCCTGGCGAAGCATTCCGGAGGCCGGACCGCCCGGATGTTCGGCAACCTCTACACGACCGTGTTTCGCGGGCTGCCCGAACTGCTGACGCTGCTGATCATCTATTACGGCGGCCAGCGGCTGATCCAGGAGGTGCAGGCCCTCCTCGTCGAGGATCCCGAGCCGATCGAGGTCAATGCCTTCGTGGCCGGGATGGTGGCGCTCGGAATGGTCTTTTCGGCCTATTCGAGCGAGGTCTTCCTCGGTGCGTTCAAGGGCATCACGATCGGCCAGATCGAGGCCTCGCGCGCGCTCGGCCTGAGCCGCCTGCTCACCCTGCGCCTCGTCGTCCTGCCGCAGCTCTGGCGCTTCGCGCTGCCCGGCATCGCCAATCTGTGGCTGATCCTGCTCAAAGAAACCTCGCTGGTCTCCGTGATCGCGCTGCCCGATCTTCTGCGTTCGACCTTCATTGCCGTCGGCGTGACCAAGGAGCCCTTCTTCTTCTTCCTGGTGGCGTGCCTGATCTATCTTGTCCTGGCGATGATCTCTTCGATCGGCATCGGCTGGATCGAGCGCTGGGCCAATCGCGGCGAGCGGAGGGCAGGGGCGTGACGACAACTCCGCATCCGGAGGCGCCGCCGACCGCATCGGGCTTCTTCGGCGAAGCCCGGACCGGGGACCTGGTCGCGCTGGCGCTGGCGGCGGTGATCGCAAGCCTGGTCCTGTCCGACTGGCCGGTCGCGATCGGCACGTGGCTCGGCAACGACATCTTCGTGCGCTACTGGCCGCGCCTGGCCGAAGGGCTCGGCGTCACGCTGCAATTGGTCGCCATCTCGATCGTGCTCGGCGGACTGCTGTCGCTGCCCCTGGCGCTGGCGCGCTTCCGCAACCGCGGCTTCGCATCGACCCTCGCCTACGGTTACGTCTACTTCTTCCGGGGCACGCCGCTCCTGGCGCAGACCTTCCTGGTCTATTACGGCGCCGGCGAGTTCTCCGACACCTTGCGTGGCATCGGCCTGTGGGGCTTCTTCAAGGAAGCCTATTGGTGCGTGCTGCTGACCTTCTCGCTGAACACGGCGGCCTATCAGGCCGAGATCCTTGCCGGCGCCATCCGGGCGGTCCCGCGCGGCCAATGGGAGGCCGCCCATGCGCTCGGCCTGTCCAAGCCGGTCGCCTTCGTCAAGATCATCCTGCCGCAAGCCTTCGTCACGGCCCTGCGGCCCTATGGCAACGAGGTGATCCTGATGATCAAGGGATCGGCCGTGGCTTCGGTGGTCACGGTGTTCGACCTGATGGGCGCGACCCGGCTTGCCGCCAACCGGACCTTCGACGAGCAGGTCTATCTCTGGGCCGCGGTCGTCTATCTTCTGCTTGTGGAGACCATCCGCCGGGTCTGGGACTTGATCGAGCGCGGCCTGACGCGGCATCTGCGCCGACGTGCCTGAGGATGCCGGCGGCGAGCCGCGGCCGTCATCCCGTGGCCGTTATCCCGCTGCCGTCCTTCCTTGGCCCTCCTCCCGTGACCGGCGACGGTTGCCGCGTCGATGTCTCGTCCTTCCGGTGCCCATGATAGAATGGCGCCGGTTCGGTCCCCGGATACGCCGGCAGCCCCGAGGGCGGGCCCTCGGCATCGAGCGGGCCGGCCGGCCATCGACAGGAAAAGCCGCATGAGCGAAATCGTGGGGGTCGTTCTCTCCGGCGGGCTCGGCCGCCGCATGGGGGGCGGCGACAAGGCGTTGATCGCGCTCGGCGGACGGCACCTGCTCGATCGGGTGATCGAGCGCTTCGCCCCCCAGGTCGGCGCGCTCGTGCTCAATGCCAATGGCGATCCGGCGCGGTTCGAGGCCTTCGGCCTGCCGGTGGCCGCCGATCCGGTGGCCGGCCATCCCGGTCCGCTCGCCGGGCTGCTGGCCGGCATGCGCTGGGCGGAGACGCACCGTCCCGGCGCCCGTCATGTCGCCACCGCAGCCGCCGATACGCCGTTCCTGCCGCTCGATCTCGTCGCCCGTCTTGCGGCAAGCCTCGACGGGGCGGATCCGGACGGCATTGCGGTGCCGGTGACGGCGACCGGCACCCATCAGGTCTGTGCGCTGTTCCCGATCAGCCTGGCCGATGCCCTGGAAGAGGCGCTGGTCGGCGGTGCGGCCCGCAAGGTGATGGCCTGGATCGAACGCCATCCGGTGAGGCACGTCGCCTTTGGCCCGCTGGAAGGCGGTCTCGACCCGTTCTTCAACGTCAACACGCCCGAGGATCTTGCCGCTGCGGAAGATTGGATCGCGGCGCACGATCCCGTCCAGCCATAGGCACGGAGCCCGGCAAGATACCGGAACGCCCGGCTGGCAAGCGGCGATGACGCCATGCTGTCCTGCGTCAGGCGCAGATGGCTTGGAAATCGCCGAATTCTGTGACAGTCGGCGCCGCGACTTGTGCCAAACGCGAGCAAGCGCTCCAGTAACGGTGGATTCTGTGCGCGCGGCGCGATCTGTCTTTCGGTGTCAATTTCTCTTGCATGGCTGCCCTGCATCTTGTCTAACGTTGCAAGCGGTCCGGCGCCTGGGAGGCATTGGCGGCCGGACGTCAGCGTCAATTCGGGAGGTTGATGTCCATGCAGCGTCGCAAGTTTCTGAAGGCCGCCGGTGTCGGTACCGTTGCGGCCGCCGCCTTTCCCATGCCGGCGATCGCCCAGTCGAATCCGCAGATCAAATGGCGCCTGACCTCGAGCTTCCCGAAGTCGCTCGACACCATCTACGGCGCCGCCGAGGTCTTCTCCAAGGCCGTTGCCGAAGCCACCGACAATGCGTTTCAGGTCCAGGTTTTTGCCGCCGGCGAGCTGCTGCCGGGCCTGCAGGCCATGGACGCGGTCTCGAACGGCACCGTCGAAATGTGCCATACCGCGCCCTACTACTATGTCGGCAAGGACCCGACCTTCGCCTTCGGCACCGCAGTGCCTTTCGGCATCAATTCGCGCATGCAGAACGGCTGGCGCTACTATGGCGGCGGCAACGAATTGATGAACGAGTTCTACAAGAAGTACAACATCGTCGGCATGCCGGGCGGCAATACCGGCGCCCAGATGGGCGGCTGGTTCCGCAAGGAGATCAAGTCGGTCGACGACTTCAAGGGCCTGAAGATGCGCATCGGCGGCTTCGCCGGTCAGGTCATCGCCAAGCTCGGCGCCGTGCCGCAGCAGATCGCCGCCGGCGACATCTATCCGGCGCTGGAGAAGGGCACGATCGACGCGGCCGAGTGGGTCGGCCCCTACGACGACGAGAAGCTCGGCTTCTACAAGGTCGCGCCCTACTACTACTATCCGGGCTGGTGGGAAGGCGGCGCCATGCTCGAGTTCTTCATCAATTCGGCCAAGTGGGCTGAACTGCCGAAGAACTATCAGTCGCTGGTGCAGACGGCGGCGGGCCTCGCCAATGTCCACATGCAGGCCAAGTATGACGCCGTGAACCCGGCCGCGCTGAAGCGTCTGGCCTCCTCGGGCGCCATCCTGAAGCCCTTCCCGAACGAGGTGATGGAGGCCTGCTTCGGCGCCGCCAACCAGCTCTACGACGAAACCAACGCCAAGAACCCGGACTTCAAGAAGGTCTATGAGGCGCTGAAGGCCTACCGGGCCGACCAGTATCTGTGGTTCCAGATCTCCGAATACACCAACGACACCTTCATGATGATCCAGCAGCGCAAGAAGACGCTCTGATCCTCTGGTGGTTTCCCGGCCGGGTTTCGATCCGGCCGGCCTTGCGACGAGGCGGCGCGGGGATGCCCGGCGCCGCCTTTTTCGTATCCTCAGGCGGCCTCGGCGCGGGCCGGTTCTTCGACGGCCAGCGGCACGACCTCGCAGGCGCAGCGCGCGCAGCAGACCAGCGCGGAGCGGTCCGGCACCGCATGCCATTCGTCCCGATGCCGGTCGACCGGTTCGGAGACGATCTCGATCGCGCTCGCCGTCTGGCGCCAGTAGAGCGACGGCGGCCGGCCGTCGGAGGCATAGCGGAAGGCGTAGAGCCGGCTGCCGTCGGACAGCGCCGCCGTGACGCGCAGCGGCTCGTCGATGCCGGCGTCCACCATCAGGGCCCGCAGCGCGCTGAGCGTTCCGGTCATGGCGCCGACCGGATCGGTCTCGCCGCCCTGGCCGAGCGTCATCAGGAACATGGCTTCCGAATCGGTCGTACCGGTCCGGCAGGCGTAGAGCGCGTCGGGTATCCGCGCCTCGACGGCCCGCCGCAGCCGGCTCCAGCCGCCAATCTGGCCGTTATGCATGAACAGCCAGCGGCCATGGGCGAAGGGGTGGCAGTTGGCACGGCTGGTCGCCGTGCCGGTCGACGCGCGGACATGGGCGAAGAACAGGCGGGAGCGGACCTGGCGGGCGATATGGCGCAGATTGTCGTCCGACCAGGCCGGCAGGGTCTCGCGATAGAGGCCGGGTTCGTCGCGCTCGCCGTACCAGCCGAGGCCGAAGCCGTCGCCGTTGATGCCGACCTTGGCCTCCTCGGCGTTGCGGCTCTGGTGGATCAGAGAGTGCTCGGGATCGGCGACCAGCTGGCCGAGAAAGATGGGCTGACCCGAATAGGCGACCCAGCGACACATGCGGCGGAACCTCGGTGGGGGGTGGGCAGGCATTGGCAGATACGCCGATTCTGCGCGGCTGTCGTTGAACGAAGCTTGAACGCGCCGCGAAAACGACGAAAGCCGCCCGGGGGCGGCTTTCGAGAGGGGCGGGCGGTCGGATGCGACCGCGGCGATCACTGGATCTTGGGCGGCTGCGACAGATCCGGGGGCTGCGACAGATCGGGCGGGGAGGCCGGTGCCGTGCCGCCGCCGAGGCCCGGAGGCGTGCCGCCAAGACCCGGAGGCGGGCCGCCGAGACCGAGCGGCGGTGCGCTCAGATCGGTGCCGCCGAGGCTGGGGACGCCGCCGATGGTGCCTTCCAGCTTGATCTCGAACTTGGTCGGATCGATCTTCTTGGAGGTGTCATTGTACCACATGACCGTGATCGGGAAGAGCATGACCACGGCGATCATGACGACCTGGATCAGAACATACGGAATGGCACCGTAGTAGATCTGGCCCGTGGTGACCGGGTCCATCATCCGGCCGGTGACCGTGTCCTTGTAGGGTTTCGACGGCGCGACCGAGCGCAGATAGAACAACGCGAAACCGAACGGCGGATGCATGAAGCTGGTCTGCATGTTGACGCCCAGGAGGACGCCGAACCAGATCATGAAGGGTCCGACATCGGCGACCTTCCCGTTGATGACGTTGAAGCCCATCTCGTTGGCGATGGCGATCGCGGATGGATCCGTCGCGAAGATGGTCTCGGCCGCCTTGACCAGCAGCGGCACGGCGATGAAGGCCAGTTCGAAGAAGTCGAGGAAGAAGGCCAGGAAGAAGACCATCGCGTTGACGATGATCAGGAAGCCGTACATGCCGCCGGCCGTCTCCTTCAGGATCTCCTCGACCCAGACATGGCCGCTGACGCCGTAGAAGGTCAGCGAGAAGACGCGCGCGCCGATCAGGATGAAGACCACGAAGGCGGACAGCTTGGCGGTCGATTCGCCCGCCTGGCGGACAAGGTCGAAATTGAGCTTGCGGTTGATCACCGCCAGGATGATGGCGCCGGCGGCTCCCATCGCGCCGCCTTCGGTGGGCGTGGCGATGCCGCGGAAGATGGTGCCGAGCACCAGGAAGATCAGGATCAGCGGCGGCAGCAGGTCGGCGACGACGCCGTGCACGGCCGAAGCGACCGGCCGGGACGGGCTTGCCAGCATCGCGAAGCCGGCGGCGATCAGCGCCCCGCCGGCGAGCAGATCGAACCAGCTGCGCACGACGGCGAGCACGATCGAGGCGCCGACTGCGGTCACCGGGCTGGCGAAGTCGATCGCCTTGAGGGCGGTGACGATCTGGCCGCCGGCGAAGACCAGTAGCACCGCCGCGCCGGCCAGCATCAGGACGAGACCGAGCACCTTGCCGAGGACGGCCGGGAGGAAGCGCAGGAGACCGACATAGATCGCGTAGACGACGACCAGGCTGCCGATCTTCAGCGTCGACAGCCAGGGATCCTGCAGCGCCCACTGCTTGGCGAGCGCGCTGACCATCGGCAGGTAGCGTTCGAACAGTGCGATGCCGGTTTCCGGATCGAACAGCAGGATCATGCCCCAGATGACCAGCGCGAGCGGCAGGACGGAGGCCTTCATGACCTTGTCGTAGGGTGCGCCGTCGCCGAAGGAGCGGGCTTCCGGCGGCAGGGCCGGCGCGCTCTTCGGGTAGACGATGGTCATGACCATCACGTAGGCCATGTAGAAGAACGTCAAAACGATGCCGGGCACGAAGGCGCCGAGATACATGTCGCCGACCGAGCGGCCGAGCTGGTCGGCCAGCACGATCAGCACCAGGCTCGGCGGAATGATCTGGGCCAGCGTGCCGGAGGCCGCGATGGTGCCGGCGGCGAGGCGCCGGTCGTAGCCGTAACGCAGCATGATCGGCAGCGAGATCAGCCCCATGGCGATGACCGAGGCGGCGACCACGCCGGTCGTGGCGGCGAGCAGGGCGCCGACGAAGATCACCGCATAGGCGACGCCGCCGCGGATCGGTCCGAACAGCTTGCCGACCGTGTCGAGCAGCTTCTCGGCCATGCCGGATCGCTCGAGGATCAGGCCCATGAAGGTGAAGAAGGGAATGGCCAGCAGCGTGTCGTTGGCCATCACGCCGAAGACGCGCTCCGGCAGGGCCTGGAACAGGTTCGACGAGAGCAGGCCCAGCTCGATGCCGACCCAGCCATAGGCGAGGCCGAGCGCCGCGAGGCTGAAGGCGACCGGGTAACCCAGCAACAGGAACACGATCAGGCTGAGGAACATGATCGGTGCGATGTTGTGGATAAGGAATTCTGTCATCGGGGTCGTCCTCCCGCGCGCCGGCCGTTCGCCGACCCTTCCGTCTTTGGGTGGAGCTGATCGATCGTCGGGCCGCGGCTCACGATTCGTGCGAGGCGGTACCGTGCGAGCCGCCCGTCTCGGGCTCGGGCCGGAGGCCCTGCATCATGGCGACATGCTTGATGATCTCGGAGATGCCCTGGAGCGCCAGGAGGGCGAAGCTCAAAAGCACCATCAGTTTCGCCGGCCAGACGATCAGGCCGCCGGCATTGAAGGAGACTTCCTGCAGCCGGAAGGAGGTGAGGAAGAAGGGCAGGGATTCGTAGATCATCAGCAGGCAGAAGGGCATCAGGAATACGAAATGCCCGAGCAGCTCGATCCAGTGGCGCAAGGTCTTCGGCAACTGGCTTGAGAGAATGTCGATGCGGATGTGTTCGCGTCGCAGCAGCGTCCAGGCCGCGCCGAGCAGGAACACGGTGCCGAACAGGTACCATTGCAGTTCGAGCCAGGCGTTGGAACTGGTATTCAAGGTCTTGCGAATGATCGCATTGCCGGCACTGACCACCACCGCCAGAAGAATCAGCCAGGACACGAACCGGCCGATGAAGGTGTTGAAGCCATCGATGAGCGCGCTGATGCGCAGCAATCCGGTCATGGGCCCTCTTTGTCCTGGAAAGGTCTTGGCGCCGAGCGTTTCCGCATTTGCATAAAGGCTATGCGCCCTGCACGCGTCAAGAGGGTCCGGGCCTTCGTTCCGCCGCGGTCAGGATCGGGTCATCCTCGCCGCTTTCCCGATGCGGTATTCGGCTGAGTGAGGCCCGGATGATAGCCCGGCCTGCGGCCTCAGCGCACCGCCGCCCGGGCGGCGAGACCGGCCACCAGCCCGCCGGCGGCGAGCGTCGCCATGGTCAGAAAGAGCGGCAGGGCGCTGTCGCCGAGCAGTGCGCCCATGAACACGGTGACCAGGGCTCCGAAGCCGATCTGAAGGGTCCCGGTCAGTCCCGAGGCCGCGCCGGCGAGGTCGGGACGGATGCTGACGGCGCCCGCGATGGTCGACGGCAGGGCGATGCCGTTGCCGATGCCGAGCCAGGTCATCGGCGCGAAGATCGCGACCGGGTGGTGGTAGCCGGCCAGATGCAGCAGGAGGGCCCCCGTCACGGCGCCGAGCCCGATCACGTTGCCGACCGCCATCATCCGGATCACGCCGAACCGGGTGGCGTAGCGGCCGGACAGGAAGTTGCCGAGGATGTAGCCGGCGGCGAGCCACATCAGATAGAGCCCGGTCTCGCGCGCGCCCGCACCGAGCAGCTTTTGCATCACATAGGGAATGCCGCCCAGAAAGGCGAAGAACACGCCCGAGACGAGCATCGAGGAGACCGCGAAGGCGACGAAGTCGCGCGAGCGGGCCAGCACCGCGAAGGCGCCGAGATGGCCGGCGAGCCCGCCTTCGGACTGACCCGGCCGCCGCGTCTCGTTGAGGGTCGCCCAGGTGCCGGCGAGCACGGCGACGCCGACGGCGAAGAGCAGCAGGAAGGGGGCGCGCCAGCCGAACTGCTCGTCGAGCGCACCGCCGAGCGCCGGTCCGAGGGTCGGAGCGACGGCCATCCCCATGGTGACGAAGCCGATCATGCTGGCGGCGCGGTCGCGCTCATAGACATCGCGCACGATCGCGCGCGAGAGCACCAGCCCGGCGCAACTGCCGACGCCCTGCACGACGCGGCCGAGGATGAAGGCCTCGATGGTCGGCGCCAGCAGGCAGGCCGCCGTGCCGACCAGGAACAGCGCCATCCCGGCCAGCATGACCGGCCGCCGTCCATGCCGGTCGGAGAGCGGCCCGAGGATGAGCTGGGCGAGGGCGACGGCGATCAGATAGAGCGAGAGCGACAGCTGCACCGTCGCATAGCTGGTGGCGAAAGCCCGCTCCAGGCCGGGCATGGACGGCACCAGCATGTTGAGCGCGAGCGGATTGAGCGCCGAGACCGCGATCAGCACGACGATCGGCGGCGGCACGGGCCTGGCGTCCGCGGGGCCGGGAGCGTGGGGCGGGGGCGCGCTCACGGGACGGGCCCGGAGGCGGCGGCGCGCTGGGCACGCGCGCGCAGGCGCTCGCGCTGGAAGCTGTAGATGCCGGTCATGACCACGATCGCGGCGCCGAGCAGGGTCCAGCGGTCGGGCACGTCGCCGAAGAAAATGAGGCCGGCGAGGAAGGACCAGATCAGCAGCGCATAGCGGAACGGCGCGACCACCGACATGTCGCCGACCCGCATGGCGAAGGTCAGCAGCATGTAGCCGAGCACCAGCACGCAGCCGGCCAGGGCGAGCAGCCCGGCATGGCGATCGGACACCGGCTGCCATTCCGTGTAGCGCGAGAAGATGCCCTCGAAGGGGATCAGCACGAAGCCGGTGATCATTACGGCCGAGGCGGTGTTGAGCACCGCCAGCGGGGTCGGCACGCCGGCCGGCATCTGCGAGGTGGCCAGATCGCGCAGCACGACGAAGAAGACGGCGCCGAGCACCAGGAAGGCGGAGCGGTCGAAACCCGCAAAGCCCGGCCGGATGATGATCAGCACGCCGCCGAAGCCGACCAGGATCGCCGTCCAGCGCCGCCAGCCGACCGTCTCGCCCAGGAACAGCGCGGCCGCCGCCGTGATCGCGAGCGGGGTCACCTGGAAGATGGCGGTCGCATTGCCGAGCGGCATGTACATCAGCGCGGTCACATAGAGCAGCGTGGCGCCGATCTCGCCGACCAGCCGGTAGCCGAGGGTCGGGTGGAACAGCGTCCGCCAGGCCGCGAAGGCGCCGGTCCATAGGCACAGGGCGACCAGCAGGGCGCTCGCCACGGCGCCGCGCAGGACCATGATCTGGCCGAGCGGCATCGCCGTCGAGACGGCCTTCACGATCGAATCACCGACGATGAAGGCCACCGAGGCGGCATTCATGGCCAGGATGCCGCGAGCATTGTCGCGCGGGGCGGCGGGCATGGCGGGTCCGGTCGAGGGGGCGGGGGAGGGCGGCCCCGCCGGTGCGGCAGGGCATGGGATCGCGGCTCGGCACAATGACCGATGATCTCTGATCTAGACGCCCGGACCCGGCTCGGCAACGCCCCGGCGCGGGATGTGGCTATGCATTGGGCAATCGTGCTGCCGTTCCGACGGTCATCCGAGCGCCCGCGCTCATCCGAGCGCCACCAAGCTGTCGGCGGGCGCTTCCGCCCGTTCGTCCATGCCGTAGTCGCGCAGCACCGCCGCCACCCGCAGGCGGTATCCGGAGAATATGCCGCTGCGCCCGGCCGCCTGCGCCGAGCGATGCCGGTCGCGGCAGCGCCAGGCGGCCACCGCGGCCTCGTCGCGCCAGAAGGAGACCGACAGCAGCTTGCCCGGGGTGGTCAGGCTTTCGAACCGCTCGACCGACACGAAGCCGTCGGCGGCTTCCAGATCGGCGCGCAGCGCGGCGGCGATCTCCAGGTAGCGCTGGCGCTGGCCTTCGGCGGGGAAGACCTCGAATATGACGGCGATCATCGGACCTCCCGGGGCGGTTGCCGCGCGGCGGCCACGACTTTGCCGCCTTTCGGCTCGACCCTCTCGTTCAGGGTGGGTTCAGCTTCAGGTCAGTAAGCACTATCATGAATGTATCCGCAGCGATTGCGGCGACCGCGCGAGCGGAGCCCGAACCGCAGCGCGGCGGAAAGGAGGCATCGTCATGACCACCGACCGGGGCGCGACCTCGTTGGATATCCGCACGGCCGCGGCCTTCGCCCGGCACGGCGCCCTCGCCGCCGCGCTTCTGGCCGGCACCGCTCTCGTCGCCGGACCTGCAGCCGCGCAATCGGCCGGCGCGGGCGCCGGGCGCATCGTGATCGCCGAATTGCCGCCGCTGCCGGGCGGGCCGGTCTGCATGAAGGACCGCGACTGGCTCGTGGTCGAAGCCGAGCAGTTCATTTCCCGCACCACCGCCCGCGCCGAGGACCTGCAGAAGAAGGTCATCGAGCAGGAACTGGCGGCGGAGCGCGACCCGGGCGCCGGCAAGACCGCCGAGATGATGCGCGCCGACCTGCGCGAGACGCTGCGGCGCGTGCGCGACGCCCAGGGCTATCGCGAGGATGCCCGCCGCCTGACGACGCGCGAATGCCTGATCCGCGAGGGCCAGGGGCTCGAGGTGCGCAATGCCGCCGCCAGCGTTTCGGGCGCGGCGACCGCGTCCCTGCCGCATGCCTCCGAGCCGATGATCGACGTGCGCCTGACCCAGGCGCAGGCCTGCCGCAAGGATGCGGAATGCGAGATCAGCCTCGTCTCCGAGACCCATCGCCCGGCCACCGATGACCGCCGCGTGGCGGTGATGATCGACCTGCCGGCCAATGCCGGCACCTTCCTGCGCGCCTCCGACGCCTGGAACTGCTACGCCATGCAGGGCGGGGCGGTGTGCCTGGCCAAGCTGGCCCAGCTGAAGCCGGGGGCTCCGGTCGAGGCCAAGCTGACCTGGCGTCTGCAGGCCGGCCTCGGCGACACCGAGGCGCGCTTCTGCACCCGTACCCCGAAGACCACCGCCGACGGCCGCCCGACCAGCGATCCGGACCGGATGCGCGTCCTCCAGGCCGTTCTGGCCGACTACGGCTATCGGTCCGGTGCGATCGACGGACGCTTCGCCGACGGCACGCGCATCGTGCTCGCATCGGCCGCGCCGGACTTCGGGATCGAACGCAGCGGCGACGACGACCGCATTGCCGCGGCGCTGCTCGGCAGCACCGTCAGCCGCGTCGGCGTGACCACCGGCCCGTGCCTGCAACTCGCCTTGGCGCCGAGTGCGACCCGCAACGATGCCGGCCCGGTCCTGTCCGTCGCGCCGGTGACCTCGGCCACCACGCCAGCCACGATCGTGACCCCGAACCCGGTTGCCCTGACCACCCCGGCCACCGTCACCACTCCGGTCCCCGTCGCGCTCGCCCCGGTTCCGACCGTGACGCAGCCCGTGACGACGAACACCGCCGCGCCGCCCCCGGTCGCCAATGTCCAGCCGACCGATTCGGGCGCCGACGGCAAGGCGCCGGCCAAGGGCAAGAAGGGCGTGGTCGCCAAGCTGACCGACGACGACGGTCAGTCCCAGCCGGCCAAGGCGAAGGTCCAGCCGGTCAAGGAAAAGACCACCACGGTGGTGAAGCCGAAGACGCCGCGCGCCGAAGAGACGACGCCGGCACGCAAGGTCGTGGTCCGCCGCGTCAACGAGGAGGCTGCGCCGCCGCCGGTCGCCCGTCGCGTCGCCCCGGCCCCGGCGGCCGCCCCGCCGCCGCCCCCGCAGCCGCAATATAGCGGCCCGCCGATCTCGATCGGCATCGGCCTCGGCCGTCGCGGTGGCTTCGGCATCGGCTTCTGATCCGACGATCGAGTTCCAGACAAAGACAAAGGCCCGGTCGCGAGACCGGGCCTTTGCGCATGCGATAGCCGGAGAGCGCATCGACCGGCAGGCGCCGGGCGGCTTGCGATCGCGGGCGGCTTTCAGCCGCCGAGCGGGCTTCAGCCGCCGGTGACGCTCATGTGCCGGGAGACGGCCGGCTTGGCCTGCCGACGGTCGATGATGAAATCGTGGCCCTTCGGCTTGCGGCCGATCGCCTCGTCGATGGCGGCGTGCAGCGGCGCGTCGCTTTCCGACTGGCGCAGCGGCAGGCGCAGGTCGGCGGCATCCTCCTGGCCGAGGCACATGTAGAGCGTGCCGGTGCAGGTGACGCGCACGCGATTGCAGCTCTCGCAGAAATTATGCGTCAGCGGCGTGATGAAGCCGATCCGGCCGCCGGTCTCCGCGACGCGCACATAGCGCGCCGGACCGCCGGTCTGGTAGTCGATGTCCTGCAGCGTCCAGCGGTCCATCAGATCGGCGCGGACCTGCGACAGCGGCAGATACTGGTCGGTGCGGTCGCCGTCGATGTCGCCGAGCGGCATGGTCTCGATCAGGGTCAGATCCATGCCGTCGGCATGCGCCCAGCGGATCATGTCGTCGATCTCGTGCTCGTTGACGCCCTTCAGCGCCACGGCGTTGATCTTGATCTTCAGCCCCGCCGCCAGCGCGGCCTCGATGCCGGCCTTGACCTTGGCCAGGTCGCCCCAGCGCGTGATCGCCTTGAACTTGACCGGATCGAGGGTGTCGACCGACACGTTGATCCGTTCCACCCCGCAGGCCTTCAGGTCGCCAGCATAGCGGGCGAGCTGCGAGCCGTTGGTGGTCACGGTCAGCTCCTCCATCGCGCCCGACTCCAGGTGCCGCGACAGGGAGCGGAACAGCGTCATGATGTCCTTGCGCACCAGCGGCTCGCCGCCGGTCAGCCGGATCTTGCGCGTGCCGCGCGCCACGAAGGCGGAGCAGAGCCGGTCCAGTTCCTCGAGGCTGAGCACATCCCGCTTGGGCAGGAAGGTCATGTCCTCGGCCATGCAATAGACACAACGGAAGTCGCAGCGGTCGGTGACCGAGACGCGCAGATAGGAAATCGCCCGCCCGAACGGGTCGATCAATGGCGTGCGGTTCGCGACACCCGCGCTGGCGGAATTCATGCTGCCCTCCGGCTCACTCCCGAGGCTGTTATATGGCATGGCAGGGCTGGAATACCATGCCCCTTGCGGTCGCGGAGCCGGCCGGACAGTGCCCCATGCCCGGCGGGGCTTGCCGGCGGCTGAGCGGCGCCGTATGTCCGGCCGAACCGGGCTGATCGACGCCCCGCCGAAAGGACCCAGGCCCCATGACCGCGACAACGCCCTGGCCGACCGAACTGCGCCTCGCCAAGGACCGCCGCACGCTGACGGTCAGTTTCGAAGGCGGCGAGAGCCACGTGCTCTCGGCCGAGTATCTGCGCGTCACCAGCCCGTCGGCCGAGGTTCAGGGGCATTCCCCGGCCGAGCGCAAGACGGTTCCGGGCAAGTCGGCGGTTCAGATCCTGGCCGTCGAGCCGGTCGGCAACTACGCGGTCCGGCTGAGCTTCGACGACATGCATTCGAGCGGCATCTATGGCTGGGACTATCTGGCCAAGCTCGGCCGCGAGCGCGATCGCATCTGGGGCGAATATCTCGCCGAACTGGAAGCGAAGGGCCTGAGCCGGGAACCGCGCCGGTAGCACGCCGCGCGAGACCGTTTGGCGGGCCATCATCCCGCAGGCGGGCGAGCAGGCCGCCGACGGGCGAGCCCCGCAGTCAGGCCGGCATCCCGCCGGCGGGCCCACGCCCGCCCGACGACAGGCGCCGCGGCTCCCGCATACGAAAAGGCCGGCGGAACGGCGTCCGCCGGCCTTCTCAGAAGCGGTCGTCGTGCCGTCAGTGAATGACGGAGACGTGGGCACCGACGCGGACGCGCTCGTAGAGATCGGTCACGTCGTCGTTGGTCATGCGGAAGCAGCCCGAGGAGACCGCCTGGCCGATCGTCCAAGGCTCGTTCGAGCCGTGAATGCGGTAGAAGGTCGAGCCGAGATAGAGCGCGCGGGCGCCGAGCGGATTGTCCGGACCGCCGGGCATGAAGGCCGGCAGGTTGGGAACGCGCTGGCGCATCTGCGGCGGCGGGGTCCAGCCGGGCCATTCGGCCTTGCGGGTGACCGTCTGATTGCCGCCCCAGGTGAAGCCGGGCCGGCCTACGCCGATGCCGTAGCGCAGGGCCTTGCCGCTGCCGAGGATCAGATAGAGACGACGCTCGGCGGTGTTGATCACGATGTCGCCGGCACGGCCGCCGGGCTTGTAATCCACGACCTCGCGCGGGATCGGCGTATAGTTGCGGCCGTAGGCGCCGCTCGAACCCGGTCCCGGAACCGTGATGCCCGGCCCTTCGACCGCGCGGCCGGTGGCGTCATAGCGGATCTCGATTCCCGGATTGTATTCTGCCATGGCACCGTAGGTCAGGGTGCCAGCCACAAGGCCAACAAAACCCGCCCCCGCCAACAGCTTTGCTGCGCGCATACCGACCTCTCTCGGTTCAAAATCCGACACACGCCCGGACGTCCGATGAGACGAGTCCAGCGGCATAGGATTGCCATATTGTTGACATGCCCCCGGCAAGGCAAGCCGAACCCGTGGCGGGATTGCGCCGATCCGTCAATTTACTGTGTTCTGTATCTGTCGGGCCACGCTGCGCCGCAGCATGGGCTTGGCGGTAGCGACCGGAGGCCGCAACGCCGGGCCGGGTCCGGGCGCCGTTGTTAAGCCTTATCTTAGATTTTGGAATAACAGTAAGGCGCGCAACCGTCGGGCACCGGATAACCGCCAAGGGGGGCAAGGGTGACGGTACTTAAACGATTGCAGGACATTGCCCTCGAGGCCGATGGGACCAGCCGCGGCGAACTGCTTCGCCTGCTGACGCAGTGCGTTTTCACGGATCGCCAGCCGAGCGCGGTCGAGGTCGCGCTGTTCGCCGACATCACCCTGCAGCTCCTGGCCAAGGTCGATCCCCACACCCGCGCCGAACTGGCCGCCGTCGTCGCCCCCTGCGAACATCTGCCGGCGCCGCTGCTGCACGCTTTGTGCGAGGACATCCCGGAGGTCGCGGTACCCGTGCTCGCGGCCAATCCGGCGCTCGACGAGGACACGCTGAAGGATTGGGCCGGCCGTCTGTCCAACGCGCATCTCGCGGCGATCGCGGTGCGCTCGCCGTTGACGACGGCGGTGACCGATCTCCTGTTCGAACGCGGCGACATGGCCGTATGGCGCGCCGTGGCCGCCAATCCCGCTGCGCAGATATCGCCCCGGGTCCTGCGCGAATTGCTGGCGAAAGCCGACACCGACGACGAATTGTGCGTGGCGCTGACGCGGCGCTCGGATCTGCCGGAGGCCGATGCCGAGCATCTGGTCATGCTGGTCGCCAAGCGGCTGCGCGGCCGGATTGCCAATCGGCCGGCGCCTCAGCCGAGCCCCGCCGCGGCGCCGCCGGCTCCGGTCACGCCGCCGCACCTGATGGACATGGCCGCGATCCTGGCCCAGATCAAGGCGGGTCGCCTGTCCGTGGATGCGGTCGTCGCCGATCTCGCCGGCCATGACCGGTGCAACGATCTGGCCGCGGTTCTGGCCCATGTCGCCGACATCGACGAATTGTCGGTCCTCAAGGTGCTGGTCCGCTCCGACGCCGGCGGCGCCATCAAGCTGTTGCGCGGTCTCGACGTGTCGCCGCAGACCTTCGAGATCGTCACCAAGATGCGGCGCCGGCGCCTCGGCTTTTCCGATGCCCATGCCCGCTTCGAGCGCGAGGACTACGCGCGCGTCGATCCCGCCGAGGCCCGGCGGACCGTGGCGCAATTCGCTCGCAAGCGCCACCAGCACCAGGGCTAGCTCCCCGTGGGGCGCGCCTCGGAGACGCGGCGCATTCCAACCGGGCCGGCGCCTGGAGGACGGCTGAGGCCTGACACGGGCAGTCGGAACCGCGGGCGAGGGGGCCGCGCTCTTGCGGCTTGCGACCTTGCATCGAGGCGTGCCCGGCGTCATCACGACGGCTCGAAGTCCTCAATGACCTTGCGCCATGCTCGCGATTCCCGTCCCCTATGTCGCTGCCCTGATGCTGTCCGTGCTGCTCGCCCGCATGGCACTGGCGCCGGACCGGCGGGATCCTTTTCGCCCGGCTATGCTCTTCACCGGCGCGGCGATCGTGCTCCTGATCTTGGTGGGGCTGCGCTGGCAGACGGATTGGCTCGCCGTTCGGATCCTGCGCCCGATCATGGCCATGGCATTGCCGCCGCTCGCCTGGTTCGCCTTCGCCGGCGGTCCCGTTCGCGGCCTGCGCCTGCTGGCCCACGGCGCGCCCGTCGCCCTGATGGTGGCGGCCGTCGCGGTCCGCAGGCCGATCCCCGTGCCGGTCGACGCCTTGCTGGCCTTGAGTTTCCTTGGCTACGGCGCCGCTCTCGCCTGGCGTCTCCGGCGCAACGCCGATGGCATCGAGGGGGTGCGGCTGGAGGACAGCGCTTCCGTGCGGAGCGCCGGCCTGGTCGCTGCGGCCGCCCTGGGACTGTCCGGGCTGGTGGATCTCGCCATCGCGCTCGACCTGGGCTTCGGCGAAGGCCTGGCCGCGCCGATGATCGTGGCCGCAGCCGACAGTCTGCTGACGGTGGGGGCCGCGGTCGCCAGCGCGACCCTCGATCGGGCAAGCCCCGCGGCGGAGGCCGCCGGGGCGCCTGATGCGGCCACGGCAGAGCCGAGGTCCGCCGCTGACGCAGCCGGTGGCGAACCGGACATTCCGGACGGCGGCGTCGATGACGATGCCATTGTCCGTGCCCTCGACGAGGTGATCCGGAACCGGCGCCTTTTCGCCGACACCGACTTGACCCTCGACCGCCTCGCCCGGCGGAGCGGCGTCCCGGCGCGCCGAATCTCGGCGGCCGTCAACCGCAGTCGTGGCTTGAACATTTCCCAGTTCCTCAACGACTATCGGATCGCCGAGGCCTGTCGCCTGCTCGACCAGACGGACTTGCCGGTCACCGCGGTGATGTTCGACAGCGGCTTCCTGACCAAGTCGAACTTCAACCGCGAGTTTCGCCGAGTGACCGGCATGAGCCCGACCGACTGGCGCAGGAGGGAACAGTCTCATGCCGACGGCCCAGGATGCTGACGCATCGGGCTGTTGAAGCAACGCGAATTTCTCATTTGCGTCAGAGGCATGAGAAATTCGCGTATCGAATACCGACGATCATTCCATGACCGTCGGAATCAGTCGCCGAAATGACGGTCCAGCCAGTCGACAACCAGGCTGCGGGCGCGCGCATGGACGGAGGCCCGATCGGCGCCGCCATCCTGGCAAAGCGGCCCCTGCGCGGGGATGCCCGCATCGAGCCGTTCGGCGGCGCCTGGTTTGCATCGGCCGAGGAAGCTGAAATGGGCGGCGCCTTCGAGGCTCACGGACTTGGTGCGGCCTCGCGGCAGATTGTCCGCGAGGTAGCCGCTTTCCAGCGTCGCATCCATGTCCGGTCCGTAGGTTCCGGCTGCGATCACCAAGGTCGGGGGAGCGAAGGCGGCGAGGCTCGCCGGGTCGAAACTCCGGGCGAGCCCAAGATCGAGCGTGACGACCGCCGCAACCGCGGGCAGGGCCGGTGTCGATGTGGCCTCGGCATCGAACACGATGGGCAAGTCCCGGTCGATCCGGCAGGCGATCAGATCGGGATGATCGCGGCAATCGGCCCGGAACCGGGTCAGGTCGACGCGGGCCCCCGCCGCCGCCATGACGGTCCAACCGCCGAGCGAGTGGCCGATCAGGGCGACGCGACGCGCGTCGACGGCCCGCGACCATTCCGGTTCGGCGGCGAGCCAGGCGACCAGGCGGGCGAGATCCCGCCGCCGTTCGCCGAGATCGGCGCCGAGAGCCGGGCGCATGTCGGTCGAGGTCGTGCCGGGATGATTGGCGGCGGCGACCACATAGCCGGCACGGGCCAGCGTGGAGGCGAGCCAGGCCTGGTTGAAGAGATTGCCGCCATGCCCATGCGAGACCAGGACGAGCCGATGCGATCCCGGGGAAATCGGCGCGTCGATGGCGGCAGGCTCGCCCACGAAGATGGGATTGTCACCGGCGAGGCGCGTCGGGCCTCCGGTGCTCGGATACCAGACCACGGCCTCGAGGGGGCGACCTGCCGGCGGAGAGGTCACCGTGAATCGACGGAGACCGACCGGACTTGCGTTCGGGATCGTGCCGGACGTGTCCGTCGCGCCGGCCGTCGCGGCGGATACCGCCAGACAGGAGACCACGGCGACGGTCGCCGCCGCGGCGCGAAGACTGGATGCTGAACCCATGGCAGATGCTCCGTTTTGCCGTCATGCGGCGCCAGGGAGCATGCGTCGGACCGGCCGGGCGACCTCGAACGTGATCGAGGTCGTCCTGTTTCCGGTCCGGGCCCGGGCCGCGGTTCTGGTCCCCGCGGCCCTGCCTCAGTCCCGGCAGGTCAGCCGAGATTGAGTTCCTGGAAGAAGTCGTTGCCCTTGTCGTCGGTGACGATGAAGGCCGGGAAATCGACCACGTCGATCTTCCAGATCGCCTCCATGCCGAGTTCCGGATATTCGAGCACCTCGACATGCTTGATGCAGTCCTGCGCCAGGCGCGCCGCCGGACCGCCGATCGAGCCGAGATAGAAGCCGCCGTGGCGCTTGCAGGCCTCGCGCACCGCGGCCGACCGGTTGCCCTTGGCGAGCATCACCATCGAGCCGCCGAAGGACTGGAACTGGTCGACATAGCTGTCCATGCGCCCGGCCGTGGTCGGGCCGAACGAGCCGGAGGCATAGCCCTCGGGCGTCTTGGCCGGGCCGGCATAGTAGACCGGGTGGTTCTTGAAATAGTCCGGCATACCGTCGCCGCGATCGAGCCGCTCGCGGATCTTGGCGTGGGCGAGGTCGCGGGCGACGATCAGCGGGCCGGTCAGCGACAGGCGGGTCTTGATCGGGTGGCGGCTGAGTTCGGCCAGGATGTCGGCCATCGGCCGGTTGAGGTCGACGCGCACCACGTCGCCGCCGAGCCGGCTCTCGTCGATGTCGGGCATGAAGCGCGCCGGATTGTGCTCCAGTTCCTCCAGATAGATGCCGTCGCGGGTGATCTTGCCCATCGCCTGACGGTCGGCCGAGCAGGAGACGCCGAGCCCGATCGGCAGCGAGGCGCCGTGGCGCGGCAGACGGATGACGCGCACGTCGTGGCAGAAATACTTGCCGCCGAACTGGGCGCCGACGCCGAGCGACTGGGTCAGCTTGTGGATCTTGGCTTCCATCTCCAGGTCGCGGAAGGCGTGGCCGGCTTCCGAGCCTTGCGTCGGCAGGCCGTCCAGATAGCGCACCGAGGCGAGCTTGACGGTCTTCAGGTTCAGCTCCGCCGAGGTGCCGCCGATCACCACCGCCAGATGGTAGGGCGGGCAGGCGGCGGTGCCGAGCGTCAGGATCTTCTCCTTCAGGAAGGCGATCAGCCGGTCCTCGGTCAGGACCGACGGCGTCGCCTGGTAGAGGAAGGTCTTGTTGGCCGAGCCGCCGCCCTTGGCGACGAACAGGAACTTGTAGGCGTCCTCGCCCTCGGCATAGATGTCGATCTGCGCCGGGAGATTGTTGCGGGTGTTCTTCTCCTCGAACATCGAGATCGGGGAGAGCTGCGAATAGCGCAGGTTCTTGCGCAGATAGGCGTCGCGGATGCCCTCGGCGAGCGCGCTCTCGTCGTCGCCCTCGGTCCAGACCCGCCGGCCCTTCTTGCCCATCACGATCGCCGTGCCGGTATCCTGGCACATGGGCAGCACGCCGCCGGCGGCGATGTTGGCGTTCTTCAGGAGATCGTAGGCGACGAAGCGGTCGTTGTCGGTCGCCTCCGGATCGTCGAGGATCTTCGCCAATTGCGCCAGATGGCCGGGGCGCAGCAGATGGTTGATGTCGGACATCGCCGCCTCGGCGAGCAGACGCAGGCCCTCGCGCGCGACCGTCAGCACCTCGCGACCGCCGATCCGCTCGACCGAGACATGCTCGCCGGTCAGCTTGCGATAGGGCGTCTCGTCCTTGGCGAGCGGGAAGAGCGGCATGTGCACATAGGGCGGCGGCGATTGGACGGTCATGGGAGGCTCCCCTCTCGGACGGAACACCGGTCCTTGCCGACGGTTCCGGCCTGACGTTTACGGCTGGCGCGGGCTGCCGCGGCCGACAGGAGCCGTCCGGCGGGAACCCGTTCTGGCGACGGCGCGGGGCCGGCAATGCCTGCGCGACTTGTACCCCTGCTGGCCGGCCGGGCCAAGCCGTCGCTTGGTCGAAGTCGAGTGCGGCGGCGGTCCGGAGCGCATGTCAGTTCCGCGCGAAACAGCGCGCGACCGTTTCACATCGACGTGATGTTTCCGTCCGGTTTCTGACAGCGAGTTCAGCCGACATTCAGCGAAACATTGTTACTTCTCAAAACAACGAATGGTTCTTCAAAGCGAACGAACCCTCGCCGACGATAAAGACGAAGACGATATCGCTCGTCCGTCTCGTCTTGGATCAAACCCCATTGAGAAGGAACTGAAGACATGTCGCGCAATGTTATCGCTCTTGCGATCGCCTCCCTCGCCGTCGTCTCGTTCTCCGGTGCGGCCTCGGCGGCGCCGGGCAAATATCGGTTCAGCATCTACAACCAGAACGGCAAGGAGATCTATGACGACGGCAAGCTCGACGGCAAGGCCTGCGTCGTCGGCAAGAAGGCGGTCTACAACCCGATCACCGGCAAGTTCATGGTCAAGCCGGCGGTGAAGTGCAACTTCTGAGCCCGGTGATCCCGATTCATCCCTGTCGAACGGCCGCCGGCGCGATCCCGGCGGCCGTTTCGCTGCGTCTTGCGACGTACGACCTCTATCGCATTGCGCCGATGCCATTTGTTGGCCAGACTTGGCGACCGAAATGCGGGAGGACGTTCACGTGAGCAAGACCAACAATCCGTTCGAAGGCTGGCCGACGCCGGACTGGAGCAAGGACGTCAATGCCTGGTGGAGCCGCCTGATGGCGACCTCGGGCCCGACGGCGAATACCGAGATGCTCGACCGGGTCCGCACCATCTCGAAGGAGAGCGTCGCCTTCCTGGAAGAGCGCGTGAAGAAGGACATGGAGATCGCGCGCGCGATCACCCAGGCCAAGAGCCCGGCCGATCTCGCCCAGTTGCAGATGGAATATATCCAGGGCCTGATGACCGACTACAACCGCCAGGCCATGAAGATGGCCGAGGAGGCCGGCAAGAACATGACCAGCCTGTTCGGCAAGTGGCCGGGCACCGGTCGCTGACCTGAGGGCCGCTGACCTCAAGGCCACTGACCTCAGGGCCACTGAGCTCAGGGTCGCGATCTGACCGTTGCCGGCCGCCGGTGTCGGATCGGACGGTCCAGGACACTTCCGGTCCGGCGGCTCGAGCGAGCCACCGGGCCGGCCGACGCGGAGCCTATTCGGCGACCGGGCGATAGGGCGCCAGCGACAGCATGAAGGCGGCATTGTCGAAGACCAGACGGTCGATGCCGCGATGGCGCAGATAGACGGCCGGCAGGTCGGGGGCGGGGCGCCGGACTTTGTCGCGCGGCGCCATCACCAGGGCCTCGCCGGTGACCACTTCGACGCCGTCCTGGTTGACGCCCCGGCAGGCGAGCCGGAGGTGCCGGTGCGCGTCGGTCTTCTCCACCACGGTGACGCTGACCGTCACGGAATCGCCGAGCGAGACCGGCGCCGTGAAGGATAGCGACTGTCCCAGATAGATCGTGCCGGGCCCGGGCAGGCGCGTGCCGAGCAGGGCGGAGATCAGCGCGCCGCTCCACATGCCATGGGCGATGACGTGGTGGAAACGGCTCTCCGCAGCGTAGTCCGCGTCGAGATGGGCAGGGTTCATGTCGCCCGAGACGAGCGCGAACAGTTGGATGTCCTCGACGGTGAGCAGGCGGGTCAGGCTCGCCTGGTCGCCGACGGCGATCTCCTCATAGGTCCGGTTCTCGATCACTCTGTCACCCCACCACGTTGTAGCCGGCATCGACATGGATCACCTCGCCGGTGATCGCCCGGGCCGGTCGGCTGGCCAGGAAGGCGGCGAGCGCGCCGACCTCGTCGATGGTCACCAGACGACCTTCCGGAGCCACTTCGGCGGCGCGCTGCATCAGGTCGCCGAAATGGTCGATGCCGCTCGCCGCCCGGGTCGCCAGGGGGCCGGGCGATAGGGCGTTGACGGAGATGCCCTGCGGTCCCAGTTCGACCGCCGCATAGCGGACGGCGGCTTCGAGGGCCGCCTTGACGGGGCCCATGATGCCGTAATGGGCGACCGCCTTTTCGGCTCCGTAGTAGCTCACCGTCATCGCAGCCCCGCCGTTCGGCATCAGCGGCACGGCGGCGCCGAGCAGGCGCAGGAACGAATGGCAGGACACGTCCATGGCCCGGGCGAAGCCTTCGCGGGTCGATCGCGTGACCGGCCCGTGCAGGTCGTCGCGCGGCGCGAAGGCGACCGAATGCACGATCACGTCGAGCCCGCCCCAGATCCGGGCGATCTCGGCGAGCAGCGCCTCGGGCTGATCGGCGGCCTCCACGTCGAGCGGCAGCAGCAGTTCGGCGCCGAGTTCGCGGGCGACCGGTTCGACGAAGGGTTTGGCCTTGTCGTTGAGATAGGTGACCGCCAGCCGGGCTCCGGCCTGGGCGAGCGCGCGGGCGCAGCCGGTGGCGATCGATTTGTCGTTGGCGATACCGATCACCAGGGCACGAAGATTGGCGAGGTCGGGCATGGGGCTCCGTCTGGTCTGGACCGTGCCGGGGATGGACCGACCGTCATCGGGCATGACGGTCGGGACAGGGCCGTGGAATGCCTCGAGCCCATGAAAGGACGAAGACATCCGTGACGGCTTCAGCGGGCCGGGCCGGCGTCGCGGCCGGTCGCCTGCGCAATACCAACGTCCCAGGATGCTGACGCGTCGGGCCGTTGAAGCAACGCGAAATTCTCATAGGCGTCAGAGGCATGAGAAATTCGCGTATCGAATGCCGACGATCATTCCATGACCGTCGGTATTGTATCACTCGCCGTGCACGTAGCTGCCGGGCGCCGCGGCCAGTGCCGGACCCATCGGCGGCGGCGGCACCGGCTCGCCCGAGCGGGCTGCCAGCCAGGCGAACCAGGCCGGCCACCAGGAGCCTTCGGCCGTCGGTGTCTCCTCCAGCCAGCGGTCGGGCTCGGCATAGATGTCGTCGCGGCTCTTGGTGGCCATCCGATAGTGCCGCCGGCCGCCGCGCCCGACATGGCCGGGCTCGGACACGATGCCGGCATTGTGGCCGCCGCTGGTCAGCAGGAAGGTGACCTCGGTATCGGTCAGGAGACCGATCTTGTAGACCGAGCGCCAGGGCGCGACGTGGTCGGTCTCGGTGCCGACCGCGAAGATCGGAACCTTGATGTCCTCGAGCGCCACGGCCCGGCCGTCGACCCGATGTCGGCCCTCGGCCAGATCGTTGTGCAGGAACAGGCCCTTCAGATATTCCGTATGCATGCGGAACGGCATGCGGGTGGCGTCGGCGTTCCAGGCCATCAGGTCGTTGAAGGCCGGCCGATCGCCGAGCATGTATTCCCGCACCATGCGCGACCAGACCAGATCGTTCGAGCGCAGCATCTGGAACGCGCCGGCCATCTGCTTGGTGTCGAGGAAGCCGCGCTCCCACATCATGTCTTCCAGGAAGGCGAGCTGGCTCTCGTCGATGAACAGCGTCAGCTCGCCGGCTTCGTGGAAGTCGGTCTGCGCGGCCAGGAAGGTATGGCTGGCGAAGCGCCCGCGGCCATTGGCCGGTTCGGCCGCGGCGGCGGTCGCCAGCAGCGTGCCGCCGATGCAGTATCCGGTCGCATGCACGCGCCGGCCCGGCATCACCGCCTCGATCGCGTCGAGCGCGGCCTCGATGCCGAGCGTGCGGTAGTCCTCGAAGCCGAGGTCGCGATCCTCCTCGGTCGGGTTCTTCCAGGAGATCATGAACACGGTGAAGCCGGCGTCGACCAGATGCCGGACCATCGAGTTCTCCGGCGACAGGTCGAGGATGTAGTATTTCATGATCCAGGCCGGCACGATCAGGATCGGCTCCGGCCGGACCGTCGCGGTGCTGGGTTCGTACTGGATCAACTCGATCAGCCGGTTGCGGAAGATGACCTTGCCGGGCGTGACCGCCACGGTGCGGCCCGGCGTGAAGGCCTCGGTGCCCGACGGCGGCTGGCCGCCGATCGCGCGGGCGACGTCGTCGGCGAAATTCTCCATCCCGCGCTTGAGATTGGCGCCGCCTTCCTCGATCGTGTGACGGATCACGTCCGGATTGGACGCCGGGAAGTTCGACGGCGCCATCATGTCGAGCAGTTGGCGCGCGGCGAATTCCGCGACCCGCTCGTGATGGGCGGACACGCCGCGCACGCCGGTGGTCGCCTCCTTCCACCATTGTTCGGTCAGCAGGAAGGCCTGGGCGGCGAGGCTGTAGGGCGGCGCGCGCCAATCCGCCGAGGCGAAGCGGCGGTCCTGCGGTGCGGGTTCGATGCAGGCCTGCTGGTCGCTGCGGCCGAGGGCGCAGCCGAGCGCGAAGCGGCCGAATTCGGCCTGCTTGCGCCAGGCGGACTCGACCAGGCTCATGGTCTTGCCCGGCGAGGAGGCCAGATGCAGGCTCCAGTCGAGGGCGGCCAGCGTCAGGGCGGCGGGCGACAGGCCGGCGGTCAGCCGCGCGGCGGCCGCGTGCGAAGCCCGGTCGACCACATCGGCGACCGTGCGCGCCGCGAAGCTGCCGACCCGCGGGATCGGCAGATGCAGGGCGAGGCCGGCGGCCGGGCCGATCGTCGGGCCGGCTTCGACGGCCTTGGCCGGCGGCACCACCGCTTCGGCTGGCATCGTCACGGCTGCGGCCGGAACCGGCAGGGTCGGGGGTGCGGCCGGCGGCATGTCCGGCTGCGCGACGGCCGTCGGATCGGGCTGCACCTCGATCGCCGTTTCGGAATCCTTCGCCCGGGGGGCCCGTGTCACCCGCTCAGCCATGACGCACTCCTCTATTGCATCGCAGCATAATAGGGAAACGCCATGGCAGAACCATGATACCGATCAAATTTCGGTTGACGCAACCTCGTACTTGTCGAGAAACGCCTCGATCGGCAGCGCGCGGAAGTCGGGCAGGGCGCGCCGCAGCGCAGCATGGGGCCAATGCCACCATTGCAGGGCCAGGAGCCGTTCCGACACGGCCTCGTCGAAACGGCGGCGGATCACGCGGGCCGGATTGCCGCCGACGATCGTATAGGGCGCGACATCCTTGGTCACGACGGCACCCGCCGCCACGACCGCCCCCGAGCCGACGGTGCGGCCGGCCAGGATGATGGCGCCGCGCCCGATCCAGACATCGTGATCGATGGTGACGCGATCGGCGCGGCGGCGGTCGAACAGGTCCGGCTCGTCCTCGGCATCCTCGAAATATTGCCAGCTGCGATAGGTGAAATGCGACTGGCTGGCCCGTTCCATCGGATGGTTGCCGGGATTGATGCCGACCAGCGCGCCGATCGAGACGAACTTGCCGATGTCGGCATAGACGATCTCGCAGTCGTTGGTGGCATAGGAATAGTCGCCGAAGCGGCTCTCGATCACGGTCGTGCGGGCACCGAGCTTGCAGAACTTGCCGAAGGTCGATTGCCGGGTGATCGCGGTCTCGTGGACCAGGGGCTTCGGTCCGAGCCGCTTCTTGCGGACATGGGCAGGCAGGTTCTTGTCTTCGAGCGCGGCCATCGGCGTTCCGATCCGGGGGAGGGCATCTCCCTTCCATAGACCTGTGCATGGGCTCCATAAAGACGGACGCCCCGCGGCCTGAACCGCGGGGCGTCGGCATTTGCGAGGGCGCGCCAGAGCAAGGTCCGACCAGAGCGACCCGCTCTGATCGGAAAAAGCTTGCGCAAACAAGAAAATGCGGAGCATCATCCGATCGCTTCAGATCGGATGATGCTCTAAGCGGGGTCAGGCGGCGCGCACGGTGTCCAGGAAGTGCCGGACCTGCTGCTGCAGGCGCTCGGCCTGTTTCGACAGTTCGGTCGAGGCGCCGAGCACCTGGTTGGCGCCGGCCCCGGTCTCCTCCGCGGCGCGCGCCACGCCGACGATGTTGGCCGTGACCTCGCCGGTCCCGGTCGAGGCCTGGCTGACGGCCTTGACGATCTCGCGGGTCGCCTGGCCCTGCTGATCGATCGCCTGGGCGATCGCTTCGGCCGCCTCGCTGATGGTGCGGATGGTGCCGGAGATGTTGCCGATCGCCGCCACGGCGCGTTCCGTGGTCGCCTGGACCTGGGTGATCTGGCTGCCGATTTCGGCCGTCGCCTTGGCGGTCTGCTCGGCGAGATTCTTGACCTCGGCGGCGACCACCGCGAAGCCGCGCCCGGCTTCGCCGGCCCGTGCCGCCTCGATGGTGGCATTGAGCGCCAGCAGGTTGGTCTGCCCGGCAATATCGGAAATCATGCCGACGATGCCGTTGATGCGGGTGGCGGCCTGGCTCAGTTCGGTGACGATCGCGGCCGTCGATTCCGCCTCGGTCACGGCATTGCGCGACAGGTGGTTGGAGCGGTCGACCTGCCGGCCGATCTCGTTGACCGAACTGCCCAATTCCTCCGAAGCGCCGGCGACGCTGGCGACGTTGGCGCTGGCCTCCTCGGCCGCCGAGGTGACGGCGACCGACTGTGCCGTGGTCTCCTGGGCGGAGGCGGTCAGCTGCTGGGCCGTGGACTGCATCTCGGTTGCCGCGGAGGCGACGATCTGCACGATCCCGCCGACCGCCCTGTCGAAATCGTCGGCGAGCTTGAGCATGGCCGCCCGGCGCTGCTCCTCCGCGGTGCGGCGTTGCGTTTCCGCGGCGGCTTCGAGTTCGCGGGTGCGGACCATGCTGTCCTTGAAGATCTGAACCGCGGCCGCCATCTCGCCGATTTCGTCGGTGCGTCCGCGATCCGGCACGGTCTGCCCGAGGTCGCCGGCGGCGAGACGCGTCATGGCATTCGTCATCCGGACCAGCGGCCCGATGATTCGCGCCAGCGAGAAGGCGATCGCCATGATCGCGATCGCGAGGGCCAGGCCGAGCGCGATCAGGGTGGCGCGCTCGCCGGTTTGCGCGGAGGCATGGGCTTCGGTGCCGGCCTTGACGGCGCCGTGCTGGTTGATTTCGACGATCTGGTCGACTGTCTTCATCGCCTTGTCGTAGAGGACGCGGCCCTCGTCCCGCAGCACCGGGACGGCTTCCTCGTTCCGGCCGGCATCGACCAGCGGCCGGATTCGCGTGTCGAATTGTTCGGCCACCTGTCCGAGAATGGCTTGGAGCTGACCATAGACGGCGCGCTCGTCCGCGGAAGAGATCAGCGGTTCGTAGTTCTTCTGAGCCTTGGCGGCGGCTTTGAAGACATCGTCCATGCGCTTGGCGGCGCTCTCGCGATCAGCAGCGGATTTCGAGGTTACGTACCGATATTGCGCGATGCGGATGTCGGACAGGGCGCCGTCGATCGCTGCCGCGGCTTCGATGGAGGGTAGCCAGTTGGTATTGATCTCGTCGATCGCCGCCGTTTCGCTGCTGATCGTCTTCAGCGCGATGACACCCAGACCGATCGTGCAGGCCGTCAGCAGCCCGAACATCGCGATCAGCATTCTCTTTATGGTGATCTTCATTGCGGTTCTCTTGAAATGCCCCGCCAGGCGTCTTGTTGCTGAGGATGCGGAGCATTATTCTGATCGCCACCGCATAAAAATTCGTAAAAATATAAGTATAAGGATCCATATGTATAAATGCACATACCGGATTGCTTCGGAAACGTTACGGAAATTAAAGTTTTAACTGGCGTTTGCTGCACTTGAGGTTGAATTGTCTGAACTCGAATGGCGCGCTCCAGGCCGCGGCCGTTGCCGATGGTTCCGATGCCCTGTCGAAGCCTTGACTTGGTACCGTCATCGCCTCTATATCCGCGTCCACCGGGCGGTTAGCTCAGCGGGAGAGCATTCGCTTCACACGCGAAGGGTCACAGGTTCAATCCCTGTACCGCCCACCATTCCCAGATTCCTGTCGACCTTTGTGACGATGGATCGGACAAGCCGTCCGACCGATCGGATGTCGGCTGCGACTGCCGCCGGATTCGCGCGTCGTCCCGATCGGCGCAGGGCCGTGCCCGCGGACCGACGGGCGGCGCCCCGGGACCGAAACGGTTCGCCGGGAGGCCGCAGATCGGGCAGGGGTCAGGCGGCCCGGACCCCTTGCAGGAAGCGGTCGACCTCCTGCTTCAGGGTATCGGCCTGAATGGCCAGTTCGCGCGAGGCGCCCAGGACCTGGGAGGCGGCCGCGCTGGTCTCCTCGGCCGCGCGACCGACGCCCGTGATATTGCCGCTGACCTCGCCCGTGCCGGCGGAAGCCTGATGGACGTTGCGGGCGATCTCGCGGGTCGCCAGGGTCTGCTCCTCGACGGCGGTGGCGATGGCGCCGGAAATCGCGCTGATCCGATCGATGGTCGAGGAGATCGAACCGATCGCGCCGACGGCCCTCTCGGTCGTCGACTGGATGTCGCTGATTTGCGCAGCGATCTGGGCGGAAGCCTTGGCGGTCTGTTCGGCCAGCCCCTTGACCTCCGCGGCCACGACCGCGAAGCCGCGGCCGGCCTCGCCCGCCCGCGCGGCCTCGATGGTCGCGTTGAGGGCGAGCAGGTTGGTCTGCCCGGCGACATCGCCGATCAGATTGACGATTTCGCCGATGCGCTGGGCGCCGGCGGCCAGCGTCATCACGATCCCCTGCGTGGTGCGGGCCTCGCTCACGGCCGAGGCCGACACCGTCGAGGCTTCGGTGACCTGGCGGGCGATCTCGCGGATCGAGGCCGCCATTTCCTCGGTCGATGCCGCCACCGTCTGGACGTTGGACGAGGCCTGTTCGGCGGCCGCCGAAACGGTCGTCGCCTGGTTCGAGGCCTCCTCCGCGGAGGCGGTCAGGGTTTCGGCGGAGGCCTGCAACTCCGTCGAAGCTGACGCCACGCTGCGGATGATGTCGGCCGAGATGCGGTCGAAATGGCCGACCAGCCGCTCGACGGCGTCGGCGCGGCGCTGCCGGGCGGTACGCTCGGCCTCCTGCTCGGTCTCCAGGCGCCGCCGGGCGACCGCGTTGGACTTGAACACCTCGACGGTCGCCGCCATGCGGCCGATCTCGTTGCGCTCACCGGCATGCGGAACGACGGTCTCGAGACGGTCGGCGGCCAGATCGGTCATGGCGGCGGTGATCCGATTGATCGGGCCTAGCACCTGGCGCAGCACGATCCAGAAGCCGAAGCCGATCATCACGACCGCGAGAATTCCCAAGGCGACCAGCGCGGCCAGGCCCCGCGTCGCCAGGGTCACCGCGTCGTCGTAACTCTTCCGGGCCTCGGTCATCTGGAGATTGATCAGACGGTCGAGCGCCGCCGTGATCGGGTCGATCGCCGGATAGAGATCGTCCACGACGAAGCGGTCGAGCGCCGGCCGGTCGTCCACCTGGACGATTCGCTGCAGCCTCCGGATCTGCACCAGGCCGTTGGCCATTGCCTGTTCGGCAGCCGCCGCGAGGCTGCGCTCGTGGTCGTCCATCCGGGTCAGCATATATTCGCCGAACAGGCGCTTCGCCGTGGCCAGCGCCTGTTCGATATGGGGCGCCCCCTCCGTCACGCTCATCTTGCCGGCACGCATCTTGTGCGCACTGTCGACGATCAGGACCGCATAGGCGTCGCTGATTTCCTTGATATCACGTAACGGAACCACACGATCTGCGTAAATCGTTTCAAGACCGGCTTCAGAGTTTCTTTCAATCCAGAAGCCAAGGCCGATGCTTGCAATGATGCCAACCGCGAGCAGTGCGAGTATCGCGTTCATCTTGAATCGTATGGATTGCACTCTGTGTCCCCCGCATTTTGCAAAATTTATGATCTTGAATGATTGCACGGAGATTAAATTGAAGATGCAAACAGATGACGTAATTGTTATTCAAAACGATTGCAGATTTTCTGTCGATGAGCGCGTCGGCCGCTCTCCGCCATGCCGGCGTCGCAGCCTCCGGCGAGGGCGGCAGTTGCGCCAGGGCATCAGCCGCCCCATGATCCGGACATCGGATCGTTGCGGGAGCCTGCCATGCGTTTTGCACCGTTGCTCGCCTTCTCTCTGGCCCTCGCGGCCACCAGCCTCGGCCCGCTCGGCGTGGCCCCGGCAGCAGCGGAAAGCGTCTATCACCGGGGCAATTCCGGCGAGCCGGAGACGCTCGATCCGCACAAGACCTCGACGGTTCCCGAATCGAACGTGCTGCGCGACCTGTTCGAGGGGTTGGTCGCCCATGACGCGCGCGGCGAACCGGCGCCGGGCGCGGCGCAGTCCTGGACGATCAGCCCGGACGGCAAGGTCTACACCTTCAAGCTGCGCGCCGACGCCAAATGGAGCAACGGCGACCCGGTCACGGCGGAGGATTTCGCCTTCTCGTTCCGGCGCCTGCAGGATCCCGCCACGGCCGGCAAATATGCGGCCGTGCTCTATCCGGTGAAGAATGCCGAGAAGGTCAACAAGGGCCAGCTGCCGCCGGCCGAACTCGGCGTCCGGGCGGTCGACCCGCTCACCTTCGAGGTGACGCTGGAGGCGCCGACGCCCTATTTCATCCAGCTGCTGACCCATTCGACCGGCCTGCCGGTGCATCCCGCCTCGGTGCAGAAATTCGGCAAGGACTGGGTCAAGGCCGAGAACATCGTCTCCAACGGACCCTACCGGCTGAAGGAATTCGTGCCCTCCTCGCATATCCGCCTGGAGCGCAACCCGACCTTCCACGCCGCCGCGAGCGTCAAGATCGACGCCGTCGTGTTCTACCCGACCGAGGACCGCTCGGCGGCCCTGCGCCGCTTCCAGGCCGGCGAACTGCAGTCGAACGACGACGTGCCGGCCGACCAGATCGGCTTCATCCGCAAGACCCTCGGCAAGCAGCTGCACCTCGCGCCCTATCTCGGCACCTACTATTTCTCCTTCAACACCAAGAAGGCCGCCCTCGCCGACGTGCGCGTCCGTCAGGCCCTGTCGATGGTCGTCGACCGCGAATTCCTGGCCGAGGACATCTGGGGCGGCACGATGGTGCCGGGCTATTCCTTCGTGCCGCCGGGCATCGCCAACTATGCCGGCGGGCCGGCCTATGCGACCTGGAAGGATCAGACGCCGATCGAGCGCGAGGAGGCGGCGATCAAGCTGATGAAGGCGGCCGGCTACGGCCCCGGCGGCAAGCCGCTGAAGCTCGAGATCCGCTACAACACCTCCGAGAACCACAAGAAGACCTCGATCGCGCTGGCCGACATGTGGAAGCCGCTCGGCGTGGAAGTGTCGCTGGTCAATACCGACCTGAAGACCCATTACGCATTGCTGCGCGACCGCGGCGACTACGACGTGGCGCGCGCCGGCTGGATCGCCGACTATCCGGACCCGCAGAACTTCCTGTTCCTGGTCCAGAGCGACAATGTCGGCCTGAACTATGCCCGCTACGAGAATCCCGAATACGACGCGCTGATGAAGGCCGCCGCCGCGGAGGTCGATCTCGACAAGCGGGCCGGCATCCTGAAGCAGGCCGAGACCATCTTCATGCGCGACCTGCCCTTCGTGCCCTTGCTCTACTACGCGTCGAAGAATCTCGTCTCCGACCGGCTGGTCGGCTGGGAGGACAACCTGCGCGACGCGCATCCGACCCGCTATCTGTCGCTGAAGTGACCGCCGTGGCGGGCATCATCGCACCGGCCGCCGGACGGGCAGCCGGCTGCGCATTGCCGGCGGCGGCACGCCGGATCCCGGCGCCCTCAGCGGTAGGGCTTTCGGGCGAAGCCGGCCATGAGCGTTCTGCAGGTGCGGCGCGATGCTGAGCTACGCCCTGCGCCGCCTGCTCGGTGCCATCCCGACCGTGTTCCTGGTCGTCACCCTCTCGTTCTTCCTGATCCGGATCGCGCCCGGCGGGCCGTTCGACCTGGAGCGGCCGCTCGACCCCAAGACGCTCGAGAATCTGAACCGGGTGTTCGGCCTCGACCGCCCGCTCCCCGAACAATACTGGCGCTATCTGAACGGGCTGATGCGCGGCGATTTCGGGCCGAGCTTCACCTGGCGCGACTTCAGCGTCGCGGAGCTTTTCGCCGGCGCGCTGCCGGTCTCGATGGGGCTCGGCGGCGCGGCCCTGCTCATCGCCATTCTGGTCGGCACCGGCCTCGGCATCGCCGCCGCGATGCGCCAGAACCGGGCTGCCGACCACGCCGCCATGGCGGTGGCGACGGTCGGCCTGACCATCCCGAATTTCGTCGTCGCGCCGCTCCTGCAGATCGCCTTCGGCCTCGTTCTCGGCCTTCTGCCGGTCGGTGGCTGGAACGGCGGCGCCTGGCGCAACGGCGTGCTGCCGGTGATCGTGCTGGCGCTGCCGCAGATCGCCGTCGTCGCGCGGCTGACGCGGGCGAGCCTGATCGAGCAGTTGCGCTCGCCCTCGATCCGCACACTGCGCGCCGCCGGCCTGCCGGAGCGCCGCGTGCTCGCCCATGCGCTGCGCGCCGCGGCGCTGCCGGTCGTCTCCTATCTCGGGCCGGCGGCCGCGGCCCTGCTGACCGGTTCGGTCGTGGTCGAAACCATCTTCGGCATCCCGGGCGTCGGCCGCTTCTTCGTCGAGGGCGCGCTCAATCGCGACTACACGCTGGTCATGGGCACGGTCGTGCTGATCGCGATCTTCGTCATCGCCGTCAACCTGCTGGTCGACCTCCTCTATGCGCTGATCGATCCGCGGGTGCGTTACTGATGGCCGCCGCGACGCCCGCACCGACGCCGTCCCCGGTCTCCGCGCCCGGCTCGCCGGCCGCCGACGCCCTGGCGCGCTTCGTCCGCCATCGCAGCGCGATGGCCGGCTTCATCGTGCTGATCGTGATCGCACTGGCGGCCTTGCTCGGCCCGGCCCTGCTGCCGAACGGCTACGACCGCGTCTTCCCGGATTTCGTGCGCGCCGCGCCGAGCCTCTCCGCGCAGCCCGGCCCGGACCGGGTCGACGAGATCGCCCGCCGCGTCGCGTCGCGTGCCCGCGCCACCGTGGCCGCCACCGGACTGACCGGCGACAGCCTGCGCCTGATCCTGACCGCGACCCGGCCGATCGACCCGCGCATCGCCGCGGCCTTCGACCGATCGGACGCCTTCGAGGGCACCCGCATCGTCGAGACCACCGACGAGGGCCGGCGCATGGTCGTCGAGACGACTGTCGAGCGGCACCTGTTCCTGTTCGGCACCGACGGCAACGGCCGCGATCTCCTCGCCCGCACCCTGGTGGCGGCGCGCATCTCGCTGGTGGTCGGCCTGCTGGCGAGCCTAGTGGCACTGATGATCGGGGTCGCCTGGGGGGCGACGGCCGGCTATCTCGGCGGCCGGGTCGACGCGCTGATGATGCGCATCGTCGACATCCTCTATGCGCTGCCATTCATCTTCTTCGTGATCATGCTGGTGGTCTTCTTCGGCCGCCATTTCGTGCTGGTCTTCGTCGCCATCGGGGCGATCGAATGGCTCGACATGGCGCGCATCGTGCGCGGGCAGACGCTGTCGCTGAAGCGGCAGGAATTCGTCCAGGCCGCGGAGGCGCTCGGCGTCTCGACCGCCGGCATCGTGCTGCGCCACATCGTGCCGAACACGCTCGGCACCGTCGTCGTCTATCTGACGCTCCTGGTGCCGAAGGTGATCCTGATCGAGAGCTTCCTGTCCTTCCTCGGCCTCGGCGTGCAGGAGCCGCTGACCAGCCTCGGCATGCTGGTCTCCGAGGGCGCCAAAGCGATCCAGGACACCACCTGGCTGCTGATCGCCCCCTCCGCCGTGCTGGTCGCGCTGCTCGCCGCGCTCAATTTCGTCGGCGACGGCCTGCGCGACGCCCTCGATCCGCGGGACCGCTAGATGGCCGCGCCGCTCGTCTCGATCCGCAACCTCGCCGTCGCCTTCGCGACGCCGCGCGGCGACGTGGCCGCCGTCGACGGATTCTCGCTCGATCTCGATCGCGGCGAGACCGTCGCGGTGGTCGGCGAGAGCGGCTCGGGCAAGAGCCAGGCGATGCTGGCCGTGCTCGGCCTCCTCGCCGCCAACGGCCGGGCGAGCGGCAGCGTGCGGCTCGACGGCACCGAGATCCTGAACCTTCCGGCCGGCGAGCTGACCCGCATCCGCGGCCGGCGGATCGGCATGGTGTTCCAGGAACCGATGACCGCGCTCGATCCGCTGACCCGAGTCGGCGACCTCCTGGCCGAGGTGCTGCGCCACCATCACGGGCTCGACCGCGCGGCCGCCAAGGCCAGGGCGCTCGACCTGCTGCGCCTCGTCCGTCTGCGCGAGCCGGAACGCCGGCTCCGGTCCTATCCGCACGAGCTCTCGGGCGGTCAGCGCCAGCGGGTGGTGATCGCGCTCGCACTCGCCGGCGAACCGGACCTTTTGGTCGCCGACGAGCCGACCACCGCCCTCGACGTGACCATCCAGGCCGAGATCCTCGATCTCCTCGCCGACCTGCAGGCTCGGCTCGGCATGGCGATGGTGTTCATCACCCACGACCTCGCCCTGGTGAAGCGACGCGCGGCGCGGGTGATGGTGATGGAGAAGGGCCGGGTGGTCGAGGCCGGGCCGACCGCCACGGTCTTCGCCGCGCCCGAGCACCCCTATACCCGCGCGCTGCTCGCCGCCGAGCCGCGCGGCCGCAAGGCGCCGGTGCCAGACGGCGCGCCGGTGGTCCTCGACGCCCACGAGGTTTCGGTCGATTTCCGCATCGGCGGCGGCCTGTTCCAACCGGCCCTGGTGTTCCGGGCGGTCGACCGGGTCTCGCTTTCGATCCGGCGCGGCGAGACGATCGGCCTGGTCGGCGAGAGCGGTTCGGGCAAGTCGACGCTCGGCCGCGCCGTGCTCAATCTGCTGCCGGGCTCCGGCATGGTCCGTTTCGAGGACCGGCGCCTCGACGGGCTCGACCGGGCGGCGATGCGGCCGCTGCGCCGCTCGCTGCAGATGGTCTTCCAGGACCCGTTCGGTTCGCTCAGCCCGCGCATGACGATTGGTGAGATCGTCGCCGAAGGGCTGCGCGTCCATGCGCCGGAACTCACCGCGCGCGACCGCGACGCCCGGGCGGCGGCGGCGCTGGAGGCGGTGCGCATCGACCCGGCGACCCGCCACCGCTTCCCGCACGAATTCTCCGGCGGCCAGCGCCAGCGCATCGCCATAGCCCGCGCGCTGATCCTGAAGCCGCGCCTCGTCGTGCTCGACGAGCCGACCTCCGCGCTCGACCGCTCGGTCCAGGCCGCGATCGTCGACATCCTGCGCGACCTGCAGGCCGCCCACGCGCTCGCCTATCTGTTCATCAGCCACGACCTGCGCGTGGTCCGCGCGCTCGCCGACGAGATCGTGGTGATGAAGGACGGCACCGTGGTCGAGCGCGGCCCGACCGACCGCATCTTCGCCGCCCCGAGCCACCCCTATACCGAGCGCTTGATCGCGGCGGCGATGCTGGACGGCTGAGGCGGCCGAAGCCGCCGTCCGGTCCCTTCGCCGCATGGCGCTTTTGCCGCGCGCCGGCCAGACTGATCGGCGGAGGACAGCACCGATGACCGGACCATCCGACCCGGCGACGGCCGAGGAGGCGGGCTTGCCCGCGGCTTTGCCGCCAGAGGCGAAGCCGCCTACGACGCTCGACCTGAAGGCGCTCTATGCCGAAACCGAAATCGGGGCGCTGCTGGCCGAACTCGACCGCGACCTGATCGGGCTCGAACCGGTCAAGCGGCGCATCCGCGAGATCGCCGCCTTCCTGCTGGTCGTCCGCGCCCGCCAGACGCTCGGCGTGCCGTCGCAGCCGCCGACCCTGCATATGAGCTTCACCGGCAATCCGGGCACCGGCAAGACCACCGTCGCGCGGCGGATGGCCGGCATCCTGCACAGGCTCGGCTATGTCCGCCGCGGCCATCTCGTCGCCGTCACGCGCGACGATCTGGTCGGCCAGTATATCGGCCACACCGCGCCGAAGACGCGCGAGGTCCTGAAGCGGGCGCTCGGCGGCGTGCTGTTCATCGACGAGGCCTACTATCTCTACCGGCCGGAGAACGAGAAGGACTACGGCCAGGAGGCGATCGAGATCCTGCTCCAGGTGATGGAGAACCAGCGCGACGACCTGGTCGTCATCCTGGCCGGCTACAAGGATCGCATGGAGACCTTCTTCGCCGCCAATCCGGGCTTCCGCTCGCGCGTCGCCCACCATATCGACTTCCCCGACTATTCCGATCCGGAACTGTTCGAGATCGCGGTCCGGATCGCCGACGCCGAGGGCTACCGGTTCAGCGCCGCCGCCCAGGCCGCGCTGGTCGACTATGTCGCCCGCCGCAAGACCCAGCCGAACTTCGCCAATGCCCGCTCGATCCGCAACGCCATCGACCGCGCGCGCCTGCGCCAGGCCATGCGCCTCTTCGACGGATCCGGTCTCGTCGACCGTGACCAGTTGATAACCATCGAGGCTTCGGACATACGAGCGAGCCGGGTCTTCTCGATGTAGGCGGGCGGGGTGCCCGCCTGAGGGAAGACATCCGGGGAAGACGCGCGGGACCGACCGGCCGGATGGTGACATCCGGCGGGGAACGGGCATCCCGGGATCGACAGGGGCGGGGATATCGCGATGACGCATCAGAGCCTGGCGGCGGTGCTCGAAGCCTGGGCGGCCGGAGACGGGACGCGCCGCGCCGTGGCCGCCACGGTGGCGGCGCTGGCCGATGCGGCGCGCGACATCGCCGCCCTGGTTGCCGACGGCCCGCTCGCCGGGCGGCTCGGGGCGGCCGTGACCGAGAATGTCCAGGGCGAGGTGCAGAAGGAACTCGATCGCCTCGCCGACGAGCGCATCCTGGCCGCGGCCCGCTCCGCTCCGGTGGCGGCCTTCGCGTCGGAGGAACTCGATCATCCGGTCGTGCTCGATCCGCTGGCCCCGCTGCTGCTGGCGGTCGATCCGCTCGACGGCTCGTCCAATATCGACACCAACGTCTCGATCGGCACGATCTTCTCGATCCTGCCGGCGCCGGCCGATTTTCCGACCTTCGCGCCGGAGCCGGGCGCCGACATCGAGCATGCGCCGTTCCTGCAGAAGGGGCGCGCGCAGCTCGCCGCCGGCTATGTGATCTACGGTCCGCAGACCGCACTGGTCTTGACGGTCGGCAGCGGCACCTGGCTCTTCACGCTCGACCGCCGCGCCGGCCTCTTCAAGCTGACCGGCGAGCGGCTGGCCATCCCGGCCGAGACGCGCGAGTTCGCCATCAACGCCTCCAATTCGCGCCACTGGGACGATCCGATCCGCAGCTATGTCGAGGATCTGCTCGCCGGCGACGCGGGCGTGCGCGGGCAGGACTTCAACATGCGCTGGATCGCGTCGCTGGTCGCCGAATGCCACCGCATCCTGGTGCGCGGCGGCGTGTTCCTCTATCCGGCCGATCGCCGCAAGGGCTACCACGAGGGCCGGCTGCGGCTGATGTACGAGGCCAATCCGATCGCGTTCGTCGTCGAGCAGGCCGGCGGCGGCGCCTCCACGGGCACCGATGCGATCCTGGATCTGGAGCCGGCGCGGCTGCACCAGAGGGTGCCGTTCATCTTCGGGTCGCACAACGAGATCGAGCGGATCGAGCATCATCACGCCTTCCCGGATGCGACCAGCGACCGCGCGCCGCTGTTCGGCAAGCGCGGCCTGTTCCGCGAATGACCGGAACTGGTCTATAACCCGCAGGCGCGGCCCGAGCGGCCGTTCCCGCCGGTTCCGAGTCTCGAGCGCCCATGTCGGTCAAGCATCCGATCATCTCCGTCACCGGTTCGTCGGGTGCCGGCACGACCTCGGTCAAGATGACCTTCGAGCAGATCTTCCGGCGCGAGAACGTCAACGCGGTCTATGTCGAGGGCGACGCCTTCCACCGCTACGACCGCGCCGAGATGAAGCGCGTGATGGCCGAGGAGGCCGCGCGCGGGAACAATAATTTCAGTCACTTCGGGCCGGACGCCAATCTTCTCGAAGAGCTTGAGGGCGTGTTCCGGTCCTATGCCGAGAGCGGGCGGGGCCGGACCCGGCTCTACATGCACGATCGTGAGATGGCCGAACGCCACGGCTATCCGGAGGGCACCTTCAGCCCTTGGGAGGACTTCCCGGCGGATTCGGACCTGCTCTTCTACGAGGGTCTGCACGGCGCCTCGATCATCGGCGACATCGACATCCCGCGCTGGGCCGATCTCCGGGTCGGGGTGGTGCCGGTGCTCAATCTCGAATGGATCCAGAAGATCCACCGCGACCGGCAGACCCGCGGCTATTCGACCGAGGCGGTGATGGACACGATCCTCCGGCGCATGCCGGACTATGTCCACTACATCTGCCCGCAATTCACCGAGACCGACATCAACTTCCAGCGCGTGCCGACGGTCGACACCTCCAACCCCTTCGTGGCGCGCTGGATTCCGACGCCGGACGAATCCATGGTGGTGATCCGCTTCAAGAACCCGCGCGGCATCGACTTCGCCTATCTGACCTCCATGCTGAAGGACAGCTTCATGTCCCGGGCGAACTCGATCGTCATCCCGGGATCGAAGCTCGACCTCGCCATGCAGCTCATTCTCACGCCGATGATCATGCAACTGATGGACCGGAAGCGCCGGGCGCTGTAGAAGCACGCCGCCCGGTCCGCAACGGCCGGCCGCCCGCGCGCGCCTGCGCGGTCGATCTTTGCTGCCGGCCGGCGGGTCTCCCGTCGGCCGCGTGCCTTCGAGGAGCCTGCCGATGACCGTCCCCGCCCGCGACCTGACCTGGCCCGTGACCGCCGCGATCCGCGCGCTCGCCATGGACGCCGTCGAGGCGGCCAAGTCCGGCCATCCGGGCGCCCCGATGGGCATGGCGGAGATTTCGGCGGCGCTCTGGCGCACGCATCTGAAGCACAATCCCGGCAATCCGACCTGGGCCGATCGCGACCGCTTCGTGATGTCGAACGGTCACGGCTCGATGCTGGTCTATGCGCTCCTGCACCTGACCGGCTACGACCTGCCGATCGCCGAGCTGAAGCGCTTCCGCCAGCTGCATTCGCGCACGCCGGGCCATCCCGAATACGGCTACACGCCCGGCGTCGAGACCACGACCGGTCCGCTCGGCCAGGGCCTCGCCAATGCGGTCGGCATGGCCATCGCGGAGAAGACGCTCGCCGCCCAGTTCAACCGGCCGGGCCACACCATCGTCGACCACCGCACCTGGGTCTTCGTCGGCGACGGCTGCCTGATGGAGGGCATCAGCCACGAGGTCTGCTCGCTGGCCGGCCGGCTCGGTCTCGGCAAGCTGACCGCGCTCTATGACGACAACGGCATCTCGATCGACGGCAAGATCGAGGACTGGTTCGCCGACGACACCCCGGCGCGCTTCGAGGCTTATGGCTGGCACGTCATCCGCAATGTCGACGGCCACGATGTCGACGCGGTCGAGGCCGCCATCGCGGCCGCCAAGGCGGTCGCCGACAAGCCGACTCTGATCTGCTGCAAGACCGTGATCGGCCGCGGCGCGCCCTCGAAGCAGGGCCACCAGGACGCCCATGGCGCCCCGCTCGGCGCCGACGAGATCGCCAAGGTGCGCGAGGCGATGGCCTGGCCGCATGCGCCCTTCGAGGTGCCGGCGGAGGTCTATGCCGCCTGGGACGGCCGCCAGAAGGGCGCCGCCGCCGAGGACGGCTGGAACGCGCAGTTCGCGGCCTATCGGGCTGCCCATCCGGAGCTGGCGGCCGAGTTCCTGCGCCGCATGGCCGGCGACCTGCCGGCCGAATTCGCCGGCTTCGCCGAAGCCGCGCTGGCCGAGATCCAGGCCAAGGCCGAGACGGTGGCGACCCGCAAGGCGAGCCAGAACGCGCTCAACCTCCTGGCGCCGACGCTGCCCGAGTTCCTCGGCGGCTCGGCCGACCTGACCCATTCCAACCTGACCAACTTCAAGGGCACGCTGCCGATCACCAAGGATCCGGCCGGCAATACGGTGCTCTACGGCGTGCGCGAATTCGGCATGACCGCGATCGCCAACGGCATCGCGCTGCATGGCGGCTTCCTGCCCTTCGTGGCGACCTTCCTGGTCTTCTCCGACTATGCCCGCAACGCGGTGCGCATGTCGGCGCTGATGAAGCAGCGCGTGGTGCATGTCTACACGCACGATTCCATCGGCCTCGGCGAGGATGGCCCGACGCACCAGCCGATCGAGCATGCCGAATCCCTGCGCATCATCCCGAATCTCGCGGTCTGGCGGCCCGCCGACACGGCCGAGACCTTCGTCGCCTGGGTCGCCGCCGTGTCGCGCTCGGACGGGCCGTCGGCCCTGCTCCTGTCCCGCCAGGGCCTGCCGGCCCAGCCGCGCGACGCCGCCCAGCTCGCCGCCATCGCGCGCGGCGGCTACGTGCTGAAGGAGACCGCCGGCGCCAAGGTGACGCTGGTCGGCACCGGCTCGGAACTGAAGATCGCAGTCGCCGCCGCCGACCTGCTCGCCGCGGAGGGCGTCCCAGCCCGGGTCGTCTCGATGCCGTCGACCACCGTCTTCGACGCCCAGGACAAGGCCTGGCAGGACGAAGTGCTGCCGGCCGCAATCCCGGTCGTGGCGGTTGAAGCGGGCACCACGCGCGGCTGGTGGAAATATGCCGGCCGCACCGGCGCCGTCATCGGCATCGACCGCTTCGGCGAATCGGCCCCCGAGAAGGCCCTCTACGAGCATTTCGGCCTGACCGCCGAGAAGGTCGCCGCCGCCGCCAAGGCCGTCGCCGGCTGACCCCCGGCCTTGATGCCGCCCCTCGGCGCGACGATACTCGTGCCGAGGAGACGATGATCATGGCCACCGACGTGAAGACCCGGATCGTATCGGACCCCGGCATCCTCAGCGGCATGCCGGTCGTCGAGGGCACGCGCGTGCCGGCCGAGAATGTCCTGATCGAGGTCCGGCGTCGTCTGCCGCGGGCGGAGATCTTCAACACCTACCCGTCGCTGCCGCTCGACGGCATCGAGGCCTGCCTCGCGTGGGAGCGCGCAGGCAAGCCGCTGTGATCGACCCATTTCTGATCGACGAATGCCTCTATCCCGGTCTGGTCGGGGTCGCGAATGCGCGTGGCCACCATGCGACGCATGTCGTTCATCGCGGCCTGCAGGGACGGCGCGATGAACACCTGATGCCATTCATCCTGCAGGGAAATTTTATCTTCGTGACCAGCAATACCCGGGATTTCCTGCGCCTCTATGCGCGCGAGGCGATCCATCCCGGGCTCATCTTGTTCCTGCCAGGAAATCTCGATCGCGATTTGCAGGCCGAATTCTTCGCCATCGCTCTCGATACAGTCGAAGCGATGGACGACCTCATCAACAAAGTCGTTGAGGTCCGCTCGGATCGCTCGGTCACGATCCGCACCCTGTCTAAGGGATAGCGCCGGACGAAACAGTCTCTGCGCTCGTAACTACAGGCTTGATGTCCCCTGTCAGAACCGGGCGCCCATCGCCCGCCGTTCCGGCTGGGGCTGGGCGCGGTGGCGCAGGGCGCGGAACTGGGATTCGCTGCGGTCGAAGCGGACGACCGGTTCGGCGCGCGGGCGGTTGATGATGAAGGACAGGCGGACCGTCTCCCAGCCGCGGCTCGGGTCGAAGGCGCTGATCCGGATATAGTGCTTCGGATGGGCCTCGCGGCAGGCGCGGATTTCGGCCAGCACGGCCTTCGCGTCGCGCACGTCGAACATCGGCACGCCCCAGGTATCCCATTGCGTGTCGCGATTCTGGACCTCCGCGGCGAATTCGATCGCCACGGTCCAGTCGTTCGAGATGCAATAGTCGATCTGCCGGCAGATCTGCTCTTCCGTCAGATCGGGCAGAAACGCAAAAGCGCCGAGGGTCATGTGCATGTCCGGTCTCCCTGATCCGGATGGGACCCGACTCCTCCGCTCGGGTCCGATCCGGACCGGATCACCCTGCGCGCATCGGTCGCTTCAGTAAATTTGCATTATTTTACGCGTGCATTAAATTTCCTTGTGCGAGGGCCGAACCGGTGGCCCGGCGACCGGGGAGGGCGATCATGCGCTATGTCACGCTGAAGCAATTGCGGTCGCTGGAGGCGGTGGTCCGCTCGGGGTCCTTTGCCGGCGCCGCCGAGCTGCTCCATGTCACGCCGCCGGCCGTGACCGTGCAGATGCGCCAGTTGGAGGAGGCCGCCGGCCTGCCGCTGGTCGAGCGCCTGGCCGACGGCATCCGGCTGACCTCGGCCGGCCGCGAGGTGCTGGCGACGGTGGAGCGGATCGAACTGGCGCTGACCGACTGCATCCAGGCGCTCGACGAGATGCGCAATGCCGGGCGCGGCGAGGTCGCGGTCGGGGTCATCTCGACGGCCAAGTATTTCGCGCCGCGCGCGCTCGCCGAGTTCCGCCGCCGCTTTCCCGGGCTGACGCTGAAGCTCTTCATCGGAAATCGCAGCGAGATCATCGAACAGCTGCGCGCCGGCCGCATCGATGTGGCGATCATGGGGCGGCCGCCGGAGGATCTGGCGGTCAGTCAGTGGCCGATCGGCGCGCATCCGCATGTCATCATAGCCGCGCCGGATCACCCGTTGGCGGCGGCGCGCGGCCTGTCTCCGGCCGATCTCACCGGCGAATCCTTCCTCCTGCGCGAGCCGGGGTCGGGGACGCGCGGGTTGATGGAGCGCCTGTTCGCCGCCAACGGCGTGCAGCCGAATATCGGTTTCGAGATCGGCTCCAACGAGACGATCAAGCAGGCTGTCATGGCCGGCCTCGGCATTGCCTTCATTTCCGCCCATACGATCGCGGCCGAACTGAAGGACGGCCGGCTGGTGACGCTCGACGTGGCCGGCCTGCCGATTCTGAGGGAATGGTATGTGGTCCACCTGCGCGACCGCAGGCTGCTCCCGGCACCACGCGCATTGGCCGATTTCCTGGCGGAAGAAGGCGCCCATTACCTGCCGCACCCGCCCGGGCTCGCGGCATAGCAAGGTCCGGAACGACGATGCCCTAACGACAACATCCCGAAACCGGGCGCCCCTAGTGGTTTGGATTCACGAGACGGATGGTCCCCATCCGTCTCGTGACCACGAACCACGGGCCCTTCGGCCGCCAGGACGGAACTGAGGGCAGGTCGGCGGGGACGTCGGAATGCCGGCGGCCCGATCGGTCGCACCGTCCGAAGGGGCTCGGGCAGGCGGGGCGTGCGGCGCACCGTGAGGCGGATCGCCTGCCGGTTTCAGCCCTGCTCTGGCAACGGCGGAACGCGGTTGCCATAATGAATGTGAAAGGCGGGCCGAATCCCCCATGAAAGATCCGCGGTATCCCTACGCCCTCGATATCGGCACGGAAGTGTGCGGCTACCGGATTCTGGAGGTGCTGGGCGCCGGCGGATTCGGGATCACCTACAAGGCCTTCAACGACGTCACCCACAAGACGGTGGCGATCAAGGAGTTCTATGTCCGCGATCTCGCCTCGCGCAGCGGCTCGACCGTGCTGGTCGATACCGCGATCAGCGAGGGAACCTACGAGTATGCGCTGCAGAAGTTCCAGGACGAGGCCAAGGCGGTCGTCAATCGCCTGAGCCACCCCTATGTGGTCAAGGGCGAGAACTTTCTGCGCTGGAACAACACCTGCTATCTGGTCATGGAATATGTCGAGGGCGTCACCCTCGAACAATGGCTGATCGGCCATGCCGAGCCACCGGACGAGGCCGGACTGCGGCCGCTGTTCGAGAAGATCTTCGACGCCGTCGATCACGTCCATGATGCCGATACCATGCATCGGGATCTGACCCCCCGAAACATCATGGTGCGGCCGAACGGCGACCCGCTGCTGATCGATTTCGGGGCGGCGGGCCAGGGGCTCGACCGCGAGCGCTCGGCCAAGACCGTCGCCCAGATGCGCTATGCGCCGCCCGAACAGGCCGACATCGACCTGCCGGCCCGGCACGGCCGCTATACCGACATCTATTCGCTCGGCGCGGTGCTGTATCGGGCCGTCACCGGCGCGCCTCCGGTCGCCTCCGTCAACCGCATCATGCGCATGGGCCGCGCTGGCGGCAGCGGCGACCCGTATCTGCCGGTCGCGGAGGCCGTGGCCGATCCGGGGCGCTATTCGGTCGCCTTTCTGAACGGCATCGACCAGGCGCTGCGCATCGACGAGCGCGAGCGGCCGCAGAGCATCGCGGCGCTGCGCGAGGCTCTCGGCTGGACACGGGAGCCCGTCGTGGCAGTGCCGGCCGAAGCCGAGCGTCCCGCCATTCTCGGCGTCTCGCCCGCGACGGCGGGGCCGGAACCGGCGCCGGACGGCGACGCCGCGGCCCCTGCGGTCGCGCCATCCGACACTGCACGCGCGGCGCCGGCTGCCATCCGGCCGCCGACGGTGACCCGGCCCGGACAGGCACCCGCCGCCGGGGAGGGGCCGAAGCGGCGAGCGCCGATCGGCATGATCGCGGCGGCGCTCGCCGGCCTTCTGGTCGTCGGCGGCGTGCTGTTCGCCCTGTTCGGGTCGAAGGACGATCCGGGCCCCGCGCCCGGGACCTACGGTTTCGTGGCCCTTCGCGACGGCAGTGCCGTGCGGCTGATCGGCTTTGCGCCCGGCGAGGCCGAGCGTCAGGCCTTCCAGGATGCGGTGGTCCGCGGCATTGCCGGCATCCAGGTGACGAGCGAAGTCAAGGTCGCGCCCGGGGCTCCGGCCGGATATGCCGAGACCGTCCGGCAATTGCTCGGCGGCCTCGCGGATCTCTCCTCGGGCTCGGTCAAGGTGCAGGGCCGGGATGCGGTCATCGACGGCGCGGCGATCTCGCCCGAGGGCTATGCCCGGCTGATGCGCGACTTCGCGCGACCGCTGCCGGGCGGCTGGCAGGCCCGCCTCTCGGTGCGCGCGCCGGCCGTGGCCAGCTACCGCTTCCAGATCGACCTCGATCCCGGCCGCGTCGCGATCAGCGGCTTCGTGCCCGACGAGGCGGTCCAGGCGCGCATTCTCGACGCCGTGCGTCGCGCGGTTCCGGGCCAAGCCGTGCATGACGAGACGCGCATCGCGTCGGGCAACGGCCCGGCCTTCGTCGACCTCGCCCTGTTCGGCGCCGGCAAGCTGGCGGAGCTGTCGCTCGGCCGCGTGACCGTCGCGGGTGACGAATTGCAGGTCGACGGCCGCGCGCGCAGCACGGAATCCTATGCCGTGCTGAAATCCGCCACCGTCCCGGCCGGCAGCCTCGTTTCGACCATCCGGCCGCCGCTGGTGCAGCCCTTCGACCTCGCCTTCGTGATCGAGGGCGACCGGCTCGCGGTGACCGGATACGTTCCGAACGAGGAGGCGAAGAGCGCCGTCTCGGCGGCCGCCAAGCGGGCTGCGGGCGGACGCACCGTGCGCGACGATACCCAGATCGCCGACGGCGCACCGCCGGATTTCCTGGCCGCCGTGCGCTTTGCGGCCGATTTGACGCCGCGCCTCGTCCGCGGGCGGATCGCGCTGTCGGGCAAGTCGCTGACGGTCGACGGGCAGGTCGCCTCGCCCGGCGACTTCATGGTGCTGTCGCGCGCCCTTCAGGTGCCGGTCTCCGATCGTCTGCCGCCCGGCTTCGTGATCGACCGGAATTCGGTCTCCCCGCCTCTGATCTCGCCCTATGTCTGGACCGCGACGCTCGGCGCGGGCGGGCTGAAGCTCGCCGGCTACGTCCCCTCCGAGGCGGTTCGCCAGGACCTTGCCGCCGCCGCCACGGCCGCCCTCGGCACCACGCCGATCCAGGACGATTTGCAGATCGCCGAGGGCGCCCCCCCGGCCTTTCCGGCGCTGGCGCGGCTGGCGCTGGCGCAATTGCCGCGCCTCGGCGCGACCGTGCGTCTGGCGATCGAGGACGGCAAGCTGACCGTCGAGGGTACCGCAACGAGCCCGGACGCCTATGCGGCCGCCATGCGCGACCTCGGCAAGACATTGCCGGGCAATGCGATCGGACAGATCGTCGGTCTGATCCCGGCCGGCGTCTCGCCCTTCACCTGGAATGCGGATGCCAATGGGGCGCGGCTGAGGTTGGGCGGCTACGTCGCCAGCGAGGCGCAACGGACCGCCCTGGTCGAGGCGGCGCGCAAGTTCGCCCCGCAGGGCAACGTCGTCGATCAGATGCTGATCGCCGCCGGGGCGCCCGCCGGCTTCGGAGACGCCGCGCTCTATGCGCTGTCGCGCATGGCCGACACGGCCGATCCGAAGGCGTCGGTGACCGGACGCGACGTTCGCCTCGAAGGCCGCGCGCGCAGTTTCGATGCCTTCATGGCGGCCTTGCAGAAGAATCGCGAGCCGGTGCCGGGCGGCGGCACCCTGATCTTCGAGGTGCGGCCGCCGGCTGCGGCGCCGTATGAATGGAGCGCGACCGCCGACGGTCAGGCCCTGGTCCTGTCCGGGTTCGTGCCATCGGCCGATGCCAGGACCGAACTGGCCGACCTGGCCGCCCGGGTCGGGCGCGGCCGGACGGTGCGTGACGAGACCCGGGTGGCCGACGGCGCCCCGGCCGAGTTCATGGCCGCGGCCCGTTTCCTGACCGGTGAGGCCGGCCGCCTGATGAAGGGCCGGGCGAGCCTGCGCGATCAGGCGGCCGCTCTGGACGGCCAGGCCTATGCACCCTCCGACTACGAGGACCTGCGCCGATCCGGCACCGCCTTGCCGGCCGGGTTCCGGCAGCGTGCCTGGGCGATCGAGCCGGCCCATGTCGCGCCCTTCGCCTGGACGGTTGCGGTCGCTCGCGGCGCGGTGCGGCTGACCGGCTTCGTGCCCTCCGAGGCGACGCGCCGGGACATTGCGGGGGCCGGCACCAATGTGTTCGGCGACGGCGCGGTCAAGGACGAGACGCTGATCGCCGCCGGTGCGCCGGACGCCTTCGCCGGCATGGCGCGCTGGGCGCTGAACCAGGCGGGCCGGCTGGCCGAGGGGCGGATCACCGTCGAGGACGGCAACATCGCCGTGGAGGGCACCGTCGCCACGCCGGAAGCCCATGCCGCCTTGCTGCGCGACCTCGCCCGCCCGCCATCCGGCTCCGGCATCGCGCGCACCGCGCTGACCCCGGCGCCGGTGGCCGCCTATCAGTTCGGCGCCGAGTTGACCGGCACCCGCGTCCGCTTCACCGGCTACGTCCCGGACAACGAGACCCGCCTCCAACTGATCGAGACGCTCCGTCGCAACGCGCCTAATCTGACGGTCGCCGACGATACCCGGCCCGCCGGCGGCGCGCCGGCCGGCTTTGCCGAGACGCTCGCGGCGGCGCTGGCGGATTTTGCAGAACTCGGCGAGGCGCGGCTGACCCTCGCCGACGGCGTCGTCCGCCTGAACGGACGGGCGCGCAGCGGCGAGGCCTTTCAGGCGCTGGCGGCGGTCTCACGGTCCGGTGTCGCGGGGCTGCGGTTCGAACGCACCATCCGCCCGCCGCTGGCGGCGCCGTTCGACTGGGCGCTGTCGATCGACCCGGGTGCGATCACGGTGACCGGGTCCGTGCCGGAGGCGGCCGTGCGGACCGACCTTGCCGCCGCCTTGGCGCCGGCCGCCGGCGGGCGCAGCCTGAAGGACGAGACCCGCATCGCCGACGGCGCGCCGCCGGCCTTTGCGGAGGCGGTGCGCTTCGCCGCCGAGCTGGCGCCGCGGCTCGCGCGCGGCCGGATCACCCTGTCCGAACGCAATCTCAGCATCGACGGCCAAAGCCTCGATCCGGACGCCTTCGAGGCCTTGCGCGGCGCGGTCAGCGGCCCCCTGCCGGCGGACTTCCGGCTGCTCCGATTCTCGGTCAATGCGCCGGTCATGTCGCCCTACACATGGCAGATGACCCGGTCGGGCGGCGAGATCCGGCTGACCGGCTATGTTCCGACCGAGACCCTGCGCCGGGACCTGCTGGCTGCCGCCGGGCAGGTCGCCGGCGCGCGCGTCGTCGACGACCTGCAGGTCGGCGACGGGGCGCCGGATCGTTTCACCGAACTCGCCCGCACCATGACGGCTCAGGCGGCGCGGCTCGAGGCCGGCACCGTCGCGCTTCGCGACAGCGCGATAACGGTCGACGGCACCGCGGCGACACCGGAGGGCTATGCGGCGGTCCTGCAGGATCTCGGCGGCTGGCTGCCGGGCGGCGCGAAGGCCAGGCTCGACCTGAAGCCGGCGCGCGTCGCGCCTTACGTGTGGAACGCCAAGGTCGAGCGCTGGGTGGTTCGCCTGACCGGCTTCGTGCCCTCCGACGAGGAGCGCAAGCGGGTGATCGAGGGCCTGAAGGCGAGCCTGCCGCGCGGCATCGAGATTCGCGACGACACGCGGATCGCCGCCGGCGCCGGCCCGGATTTCGAGGCCGCGCTGCGCTTCGCGATCCGGCGGGCCGGCGAACTGGCCGACGGCACGCTCTCGATCTCGGATGCGAGCGTGAAGGTCGCCGGGACGGCGCGCAATGCCGACAGCTTCCGCGCCTATAACGAGGCGATCCGCGTCGCCGCCTTGCCCGACGGCGTGCTGCTCGACAGCAGCGTCGAGGCGCCGCGCGGTTCCGACAAGGCTCCGGCCCCGGCGCCGGTGCGGACCGAACGGCCGGCCGTGGACCCGCGTCCGACCGGCGAGACGCGCCCGACGCCCGACCGCCAGCCCGTCGACCGCCAGCCCGCGGACCGCCAGGTCAGCGACCGGCCGCCGGGCGTCGATCCGCGCCTTGTGCGGCCGAACGCACCGGTTCCGCCGGCCGGGATCGGTGCCCGTCCGCCGCAGCCTCCGCCCGGCGGCGCACGTCCGGGCGGCCCGCCACCGGGCGAGGGACCCTTCTACTGCTTCTTCAACCGATGCTGACGGCGGCCTTGCCGCCGCCGGCGGCAAGGCATCGCGCGGAACACCTTGCCGTGCTGCAAATTCTTTCTAATATACTGTAGCCATTCACCTTTTCTCTGCCGATACGGCCTTTTTCGTCTTGCTGCCGCCCCATATTGCTGGCTACAGCAAGGGCCGACCGAAGGCCGGTCCGTCATCCGACGGGGACCGGATCCGCCGATTGCCCGTTGCAGGAGATCCCTGAATGCCGCTCGTTTCCTTGCGCCAACTGCTCGACCATGCCGCCGAGAACGGCTACGGCCTGCCGGCCTTCAACGTCAACAACCTGGAGCAGGTCCGCGCGATCATGGCGGCGGCGGACGAGACCAAGTCCCCGGTCATCCTGCAGGCCTCGGCCGGCGCCCGCAAATATGCCGGCGACGCCTTCCTGCGCCACATGATCCAGGGCGCCATCGAGACCTATCCGACCATTCCGATCGTGATGCATCTCGACCACGGCGCCGCGCCGCCGGTCTGCTTCTCGGCGATCGAGAACGGCTTCACCTCGGTGATGATGGACGGCTCGCTGCAGGCCGACGGCAAGTCGGTCGCCGACTACGAATACAATGTCGACGTGACCCGGACCGTGGTCGACAGCGCCCATGCGCAGGGCGTGTCGGTCGAAGGCGAGCTCGGCGTGCTCGGCTCGCTGGAGACCATGAAGGGCGACAAGGAGGACGGTCACGGCGCCGAGGGCACCATGACCCGCGAGCAGCTTCTGACCGATGTCGACCAAGCGGCCGATTTCGTCGCCAAGACCCAGGTCGATGCGCTCGCCATCGCGATCGGCACCTCGCACGGCGCCTACAAGTTCACCAAGCGCCCGACCGGCGAGGTGCTGGCCATCTCGCGCATCAAGGAGATCCACGCCCGCATCCCCAACACCCACCTGGTGATGCACGGCTCCTCCTCGGTGCCGCAGGAGCTTCTGGCCGAGATCCGTCAGTATGGCGGCGAGCTCAAGGAGACCTACGGCGTGCCGGTCGAGGAGATCCAGGAGGGCATCAAGCACGGCGTGCGCAAGGTCAATATCGACACCGACCTGCGCCTCGCCATGACGGCCGCCATCCGCCGGGTGATGTTCGTCAACAAGGGCGAGTTCGACCCGCGCAAGTATCTCTCCGAGGGCATCAAGGCGATGACCAAGGTCTGCGTCGCGCGTTTCGAGGCCTTCGGCACCGCCGGGCAAGCCGAGAAGATCAAGGCGATCCCGCTGTCCGACATGGCCGCCCGCTATGCCGACGGCTCGCTGAAGCAGGTCGTGAACTGAGACGCCTGCGCCGCCCCGTGCGCGGCGCGACGACGAGACCCGAAGCGCCCCGGCCGAACGTGGCCGGGGCCTTCCCGTTTTCTAAAGGACGTGAAGCCCATGAAGCCCGCCATCATCGCCCCCTCGATCCTCTCGGCCGATTTCGCCCGGCTCGGCGATGAGGTGACGGCCGTCATCGAGGCGGGGGCGGACTGGATCCATTTCGACGTGATGGACAACCACTACGTCCCGAACCTGACCATCGGGCCGATGATCTGCAAGGCGATCCGCCCGGTCACCAAGGCGCCGATCGACGTGCACCTGATGGTCAAGCCGGTCGATGCCATGATCGAGGCCTTCGCGGAGGCCGGCGCCGACTGGATCAGCTTCCATCCGGAGGCCTCCGATCATGTCGACCGCTCGCTCGACCTGATCCGGCGCAAGGGCTGCAAGGCCGGGCTGGTGCTCAATCCGGCCACCTCGGTCGACTGCCTGGAATGGGTGATGGACCGGCTCGACCTGATCCTTCTGATGTCGGTCAATCCCGGCTTCGGCGGGCAGGCCTTCATCCCCTCCGCGCTCGCCAAGGCGCGCCGGGTGCGCGAGCTGATCGACGCCTCGGGCCGCGACATCCGGCTGGAGATCGACGGCGGTGTGAAGACGGACAACATCCGGGCCGTGGCCGAGGCCGGCGTCGACACCTTCGTGGCCGGCAGCGCGATCTACGGCGCGCCGGACTATCGCGCCGTGATCGCGGCCATGCGCGGCGAGATCGCCGCCGCGCGCGGCTGACGGGACCCGACCGGCGCGACCGGCGGGACGGCTGGCTACAAAGTAGGGGCGGCTTCCTGGGTCCCGCCTCCGCCGCTGGCCGCCCGAGGATCGCCGCCTAGGCCCGCCGGCTGCCCGGATGCAGCGACTTGCCGAGGATGTGGTCGGCGGTCCGCACCACATGGGCGGTCGAGCCGACGATCAGCGGATCGGCGCCGACCACCACCGTCTCGTCGCGGTTGTCGTAGTCGAGCGTCGACAGGAAATGCTGCAGGCAGTTGAGCCGGGCGCGCTTCTTGTCGTCGGACTTGATGATCGTCCACGGTGCGTCGGCGGTGTCGGTATAGAAGAACATTGCCTCCTTGGCTTCCGTGTAGTCGTCCCACTTGTCGAGCGAGGCGAGATCGATCGGCGACAGCTTCCACTGCTTGAGTGGATCGTTGCGACGCGCCTCGAAGCGGCGGCGCTGTTCCTCGCGGGTGACCGAGAACCAGAACTTGTAGAGGCGGATGCCGGAGCGGACGAGCATCTGCTCGATCAGCGGCGCCTGGCGCATGAATTCGAGATATTCGGCCGGGGAGCAGAAGCCCATCACACGCTCGACGCCGGCGCGGTTGTACCAGGAGCGGTCGAACAGCACGATCTCGCCGGCCGAGGGCAGGTGCTCGACATAGCGCTGGAAATACCACTGCGAGCGCTCCCGCTCGCTCGGCTTCTCCAGCGCCACGACCTGCGCGCCGCGCGGATTGAGATGCTCCATGAAGCGCTTGATCGTGCCGCCCTTGCCGGCGGCGTCGCGGCCCTCGAACAGGATCACGATGCGCTGGCCGGTCGCCTTGATCCAGTTCTGCGCCTTGAGCAGCTCGACCTGGAGCGGCTCCATCTGCTTCTCGTAGGCGCGCTCGGTCAGCCGGTCCTCGTAAGGATAGATGCTGGTCTCGAACACCCGGCGGATCGCGTCCGGATCCTCCTTGGCCCGGCGCAGCGCATCACGGCGCTCGGCGCGGGTGGTGCGCACCGTCGGCACCTCCGGTTGGGCCAGCGCCGCCGCGGCCTTGCCGATCGGATCGGTCGGATCGGGCACGCGCTCGACCGGCGCCCCCGTGGAGGCCGCGACCGGCTCGCCCGGCGTATTGATCGTCTCGGTAGTATCCATGCGCTCTCTCCCCGCTGGTAGCCTTTCGGTCGCATGCCGAACCCTCCGGGACCCGAAGGACCCCGCCGGTTCGGCTGCAGGACGAAAAGGCTAGCCGGCTACCGCAGGGAAAGCCTTGATCCGACCCCGCCTGCGTATTCGGTCGTAGGAGGAGTAGGCCGTTTAGCCGCTCTTCTCGAGCATGCGGCGGAAGCGGGATACCGCGAAGGCGAGCAGCACGGCGCCGATGCCGGCCATCATGGCGAGGGGGAACCAGACCACCTCGAAGCCGGCGCCGCGATAGAGGATCGCCTGGGAGAATTGCACGAAATAGACCGAGGGCGAGACGTGCATCGCGTCCTGCAGGGCCTTCGGCATGCTTTCCAGCGGCGTCATGGCGCCGGACAGGAGCTGCATGGTGACGAAGACCGGGATCGCCATCAGGCCGAGCTGCGGCATGGAGTTGGCGAGCGTCGCCAGCACGATGCCGAGCGCCGTGGTGGCGAAGAGATAGACGGCCGTGCCGGCCAGGAACAGCGGGACCGATCCGGCGATCGGCACGGCGAGCACGCCGCGCAGGACCACCTCGATGGCGAAGAAGACCGCGAGCAGGACGACGAGCCCGTTGGCGATGATCTTGCCGAGCGCGATCTCGGTCGGCCGGACGGGCATGACCAGGAGATGCTCGATGGTGCCGTGCTCGCGCTCCCGGATCACCGCCGCGCCGACCAGGATGATCGACAGGATGGTGATCGAATTGACCATCTGCATGACGGCGTTGTAGCGGACGCCGTCGAGGTTCGGATTGAAGGCCTGGCGGATCACGACGGCGACCGGCAGGCCCGCCTCGATGCCTTGGGCGGAGAGATAGCGGGCGGTCTCGGTCGCCACGATCTCGCGCAGATAGGCGACGCCGTTGCCGGCCTGGGTCATCGCGGTGGCATCGACCGTCAACCCGATCTCCGGCTTGCGGCCGGCCAGAAGGTCGGCCTCGAAGGCCGGCGGGAAGGAGATCAGGAAGGTATAGCGGCCGCGATCCATGCCCTCTGCGGCGACGGCCGGATCGACCCGGACGGGGGCGCGGAAATAGGGCGGGCGCACGGCATCGACGATCCGGTCGACGGCCCGGCTGCGGTCGAGGTCGACCACCGCCACGCTGGCATTCGAGACTTCCAGCTTGACGCCGTTGGCGACGGTCACGATGGCCATCGAGAAGGCGTAGAAGATCAGCACCAGCATGACCCGGTCGCCCGCGAGGCTGGCGAATTCCTTCAGCACCAGATGCCAGATGTTGTCGATCGCGCGCAGCATGGCGGTCAGGGCTCCTGCTTGTCGAGCAGCAGGACGGCGGCGGTCACGAAGACGAGACCGAAGCCGGCCAGCGCGGCGAATTGGGGCAGGAGTTCGGTCGGGCCGAGCCCCTTGGCGAAAACGCCGAGCGCGATGGTCTGGAACCAGGACGAGGGGAACAGCGTGCCGACCCACCAGGCGGCCCCGTCGGTGGCCGAAAGCGGGTAGAGGAAGCCGGAGAAGTTGATCGCCGGGACGAAGCTCAGGATCGCGGTCGCGAAGATGGCGGCGACCTGGGTGCCGACCGCGGTCGAGACCAATAGGCCGAAGCCGGTCGTCGCCAGCACGTAGAGCGCCGTTCCGGCGGCGAGGGCCAGGCCCGAGCCGCGGAACGGCACGCCGAAGGCGAAGACAGCGATCGCCACCATGGCGAGCCCGGCGGCGAGCCCGAGGGCGGCATAGGGCAGTTGCTTGCCGATCAGGAATTCGGCCACCCGCGCCGGCGAGGCGCGCAGGTTGGCGATCGAGCCGATCTCCTTCTCGCGCACCACCCCGAGCGCCGTCATCATGGCGGGGATCAGCACCAGAAGCAGCATGATCACGCCCGGCGTGATCGCATTGACGCTCAGGAAAGCCTGATTGTAGGCAAAGCGCGGCACGAAGGCGACCGCCTCGGCCGTCGCGGCGCTGCCGAGCGGGGAGGCCTGGAGCTTTTCGGTCGCGTAGCCGAGCACGACGCCCTGCACGTAGCTCCTGACCGTCTCGGCCCGGAAGGTGTTGGCACCGTCGACGATGAAGCCGATCTCCGGACGTCGGCCTTGCAGCAGGTCGCGCCCGAAGCCGGGCGGGATGGAAATGACGAGCCGCAGTTCCCCGTTGATCAGCCGGCGGTCCGCCTCCGCCTCCGAGGCGACCGGTGCGCGCTCCTCGAAATAGCGCGAGCCGGACAGGGCGCGGAGCAGGTCGCGGCTCTCGATCGACTGGTCGCGATCGAAGGCGGCGTAGGTCAGGTTCTCCACGTCGAAGGAGATGCCGAAGGCGAAGACGACCAGCAGCGCCATCGGGCCGAGGAGCCCGAAGGCGAGGCGGACGCGGTCGCGCAGCAGTTCACGCGCCTCGCGCATGGCGAAGGCGAGCGTCCGGGCGATGGCCGGATCGCGCCGGCCGAGCGGGCGGTCGGACGGCGGGTCCGCGTCGATCGCCGGCCGCGCCGCCCGCGCCCCCGGTGCGGCGGTCGCGGCGGCCGGACCGGGAACGTCCGGACCTTGTCCGCTCTCCCGCTCCAGCACCTGGATGAAGGCGTCCTCGAGCGTGCGCGTGCCGGCCGCCGCGACGATCTCGGCCGGGGCGCCGACGGCGAGCACCCGCCCGGCATGCATCAGCGAGATGCGGTCGCAGCGCTCGGCCTCGTTCATGAAGTGGGTCGACACGAAGATGGTCACGCCGTCGCGCCGGGACAGGTCGCCGAGATGGCGCCAGAAGGAATCGCGCGCCTCCGGGTCGACCCCCGAGGTCGGTTCGTCGAGGATCAGCACCTCCGGTTTGTGCAGGCAGGCCGCGGCGAGCTGGAGGCGCTGGCGGATGCCGAGCGGCAGGGCGGCCGGCATGGCGTCGGCGACCTCGCCGAGCCCGAAGCGTTCGATGGTTTCGGCGACGCGGGCGCGCGCCGCCGCTCCGTGCAGATGGTAGACGGCGGCATGGAACTCGAGATTGCCGCGTACCGACAGTTCCTCGTAGAGCGAGAAGCCCTGCGACATGTAGCCGACCCGCATTCGGACGGCGAGATCGCCGGCATCGACGGGCGAGCCGAGCAGTTCGGCGGTGCCCTCGGTCGCCGGCAGCAGGCCGGTCAGCATCTTCATCGTGGTCGTCTTGCCGCAGCCGTTGGAGCCGAGGAAGCCGAAGATCTCGCCGCGCTCGATCCGGAAGCTGACATGGTCGACCGCGGTGAAATCGCCGAAGCGCCGGGTCAAACCTTCGGCTGCGATGGCCGGCGGACCGTCATGCTGGACGCGGGGCGCGATCGCGAAGGGTTCGGGGAGGGCGCCCCCGCTGCCGGCCTGAAGCCGGCGATAGGCATCCTCCAGCCCGGTGGCGCCGGAGGCGGCCAGGATGTCGCGGGTCGGACCGTCGGCGATGATCCGGCCGTCGGCGACCGCGACGATGCGGTCGAAGCGTTCCGCCTCGTCCATGTAGGCGGTGGCGACCAGCACCGTCATGCCCGGCCGGCCGGCGCGGATGTCGGTGATCAGCTCCCAGAACTGGCGGCGCGACAGCGGATCGACGCCGGTGGTCGGCTCGTCCAGGATCAGGAGATCGGGATCGTGCACGAGCGCGCAGCAGAGCGACAGCTTCTGCTTCATGCCGCCGGAGAGCTTGCCGGCCGGACGATCGGCGAAGGGTGCAAGGCCGGTCGCCGCCAGCAGCCGGTCGACGCGCGCGTCGCGCTCGGCCGGCGTCAGGCCGAACAGGGCGGCGTGGAAGGCGATGTTCTCGGTCACCGACAGGGTCGGGTAGAGGTTGCGGCCGAGCCCCTGCGGCATGTAGGCGATGCGGCCGGCGACCGCGTCGCGATGGCGCCGGTCGGCCATGTCGCCGCCGAGCACCGCGACCGTGCCGGCCTGCAGCCGCTTCACGCCGGCAATCAGCCCGAGCAGGGTCGACTTGCCGACCCCGTCCGGTCCGATGACCGCCGTGGCCGAGCCCGCGGCGAGCTTCAGGCCGACCCCTTCGAGCGCCAGGGTCTTGCCGTAGCGATGGACGATGCCGTCGAGTGCGACCGTCCCGGCAAGCGCGCCGGCCGGGGTGCCGTCAGGGGCGGGCATCGGGCAGCCTCGGCGCCAGCTCGGGCGGGAAGGCGTCGCGGCCGGTGAGCAGATAGGCGTTGCCGGTCAGCCCCGCCTTGACGTAGTCGCGCCGCGTCACGAGCAGGTCCGGGGCGATGCTGACCTTGACCCGGTACATGAGCTTGTCGCGCTCGGTCTCGGTCTCGACCGTCTTGGGCGTGAACTGTGCTTCCGCAGCGACGAAGGAGACCTTGGCGGGGATGACGAATTCGGAGGCGGCGTCGAGCCGGATGCGCGCGTCCGCGCCGAGCCGGACCCTGCCGACCAGCCGCGTCGGCAGGAAGACGGTCATGTTCACGTCGGAGAGATCGAGCAGGGTCGCGACCCGTGCGCCGGCCGCGACCACCTCGCCGGTCTGCACCAGGCGGTATTCGACGCGGCCGGCGACCGGGGCGGTCAGCGTCATGTCGTCGAGCATGGCCTGGATCTGGCGGACCTGGGCGTCGGCGACCGCGCGGGCGCCTTCGGCCTCGCCGATCGCGGATTTTGCCGCCTTGACGGCCGCTGCGGCGACGTTGCGCTGGGCGGCGCGACGGTCGACCTCGGCCTGCGACGTGACCGAGCGGTCGTGCAGCTCGGTGGCGCGCCTCAGCTCCACCTCGGCCAGCGCCAGCTCGGCCTCGCGCATCGCGGTCTCGGCCTCGGCGCGGCCGATCGTCTGGATGGCGCGCTGCGCCGTGGCGGCCGCGGCGGCAAGCTGCGCGCGGATCTCGCTGGTGTCGAGCCGGGCGATGACCGCGCCCTTCTCGACGAAGTCGCCCTCGCGCACCAGCATCTCCAGGAGACGGCCGGCATATTTCGAGGCGATGTCGACGCGCTCGACCTCGATGCGGCCGTTCGAGCCGGTCACGCCCTCGGGCAGGTGCGCGGCCTGGCCGGCGAGATACTGCCGATAGCCGACGAAGCCGCCGAGCCCGACCAGCGCGGCGGCGAGAAGAATGATCGATGGCCGCATAACGTCCGTTCCGTCCGACGGCCCGCCCCTCGGACCGCTGGCGCCACCTTGGTCTGCCCGATGCTGCAGTGCAACCTAGGTGGAAACCGCATGTGGTATCGGGTGCCCGGATGGGGGCGATTCACGGGATCGGTTCGATCCGATCGGCGACATCCGAGCCGCGCCGCCGCTCGCGATAGAAGAGAAAGAGCCCGCTCGCCACGATGATGGCATTGCCGATCACGATCTCGCGCGTCGGCACGTCGCCCCAGACCAGCCAGCCCATCACGGCCGCCCAGAGGATCGAACTGTACTGGAACGGGGCGAGCACCGAGGCGGGCGTGTTCGACAGGGCGCGGACGATCAGGATGAAGCAGACGACCGCGACGACGCCGAGCAGGAACAGGAGCATCAGGTCCACCGGGCCGGGTGTGACCCAGCCGATCGGTGCCGTGACGAGGCCGGTCAGACCGGCGCCGGCGAACTGCCACGTCACCAGCTGCAGCCAATGGGTATCCTTGAGCGCGCGCGTGATGGTGACGCCGGCCGCATACATGGTCGAGCCGAACAGGGCGATCAGCGAGACCATCGAGACGGCCGCACCGGTCGGCTTCAGGGCGATGACCACGCCGACGAAGCCGACCAGGATCGCCGACCAGCGCCAGATGCCGACCTTCTCGCCCAGGAACGGCACCGCGATCGCGGTGATCAGCAGCGGCGCCGCCATGTAGAAGGTCATCACGTCGGCGAGCGGCAGATAGAGCGTCGAATAGTAGAAGGCGAAGGTATCGGCCGCCATGCAGGCGACGCGGGCGAGCTTCAGCCCGGTCTGGCCGCCGCCGATCAGCGCCGGCCGGTGCATCCAGATGAGCGGCGCCAGCACGAAGACCGCCCCGATCGTGCGCAGGAGCAGCAACTGGCCGACCGAATAGTCGGCGACCAGCCATTTGCCGAGCGCGTCGTTGAGGGCGAAGAAGAAGATTCCGGCCGAATAGAGAAGAATGCCGGTGGCATGGCCCGGCGCAAAACGATCCATGGCGACCTCGGTCGGCCGTCGCGACAGGGCGCGGCACCCGGGCGTTTTGTTTCAGAAGCCGAAGGCCCGCGCAAGGCGGGGCGAGCCGGGACGCTTCTGCAATCCTGCCATGCTCAAAGTCCCTTTCCCATATAATAAGCATGCTTATATTGAGCGCATGTCGAAGGCTCAGCTACAGTCCCTCTATGCCGATCCGCGCCGGGAGGTGTTTCTCCTCCTGGTCGATACGGCGCGCCAGATCCGGTCCTTTGTCGATCACCGGGCCCGGGAATGCGGAACCACGCGCGCGCAATGGGCGCTGCTCGGCAAGCTCTATGTGCAGGAGGGGCGGACCCAGGCGGAACTGGCCGAACTGCTGGAAATCCAGCCGATCACGCTGACGCGCCTGATCGACCGGCTCGATGCGCAGGGGCTGGTCGAGCGCCGGCCGCATCCGAGCGACCGCCGCGCCAACCTCCTGTTCACGACCGAGGCCGGCCGCCGGGCCGTCGAGGATCTGGCGCCGCTGGCTCTCGCGATCACCGACGAGATGCTCGCCGGCTTCACGCCGGAGGCCGTCGCGACGCTGAAGGCCTCGCTCAACGCCATCAAGCAGAACATCAAATCCGGCGCCGATTGTCATGCGGTCGCAGCGGATTCGGAGCTTACCCATGCCGACTGACACCGCCCCCGCCGCCCCGAAGGCCGAAGTCGCGGCTTCGGCCGCATCCGCCCCCCTGGCGCTGCCGGCGCCGCAGGCCGCCGTCGAGGCCGCCACCCAGCGCCGCAATCGAAAGGCCGGGATGCGCTTCGTGCTGATGGTCGTGCTGCCGCTCGCCGCCGCGGTCGGCGGCGGTGCGCTGTGGCTTGCCGGCGGGCGCTGGATCTCGACCGACAACAGCTATGTCGGCGCCGAGAAGGTGCTGATCACGCCCGAGGTTTCCGGGCGCGTCGTGCGCATCGACGTGACCGAAGGCCAGAAGGTCCGCCCGGGCGACCCGCTCTTCGCGATCGACCCGGAATCCTATCGGTTGGCGCTCGCCGAGGCGGAAGCCAAGCTGCAGTCGGTGCGCGCCGACCACGCCAACCTGAAGACCTCGGTGGAGAGCCTCGCCCGCCAGATCGTCATCGCGGAGGAGAGCATCGAGTTGCGCGAGAAGGATCTCGAACGCAAGTCGTCCCTGCTCGGCAATCGCGTCGCGACCCAGACCGACGTGGAGACCGTGCGGCTGGCCCTGGCCACGGCGCGGTCGCAGGCCGAAAGCCTGAAGCAGAGCCGCGTCGCCGCGCTCAATCAGCTGCTCGGCGATCCCGCCCTGCCGATCGATCGCTTCCCGCCCTATCGGGAGGCCCTGTCCAAGCGCGACATGGCGCAGCGCGATCTCGACAACACCGTCCTGCGCTCGCCGATCGCCGGCATGGCCACCCAGGTCCCGTCGATCCAGATGGGCCGCTACCTGACCGCGGGCACCACCGTCTTCGCGGTGGTCGGCACCGAACGGCTGTGGGTCGACGCCAATCCCAAGGAAACCGATCTCGAATTCGTCCGGCCGGGCCTGCCGGTCGAGATCACCGTCGACGCCTATCCGGGCCGGGTCTGGCACGGCACCGTCGATGCGATCAGCCCCGGCACGGGCGCGCAATTCTCGATCCTGCCGGCGCAGAACGCCTCGGGCAATTGGGTCAAGGTCGTCCAGCGCGTGCCCGTTCGGGTCGCCTTCGCGCCGGGCGAGGACACGACCGGCCTGCGCGCCGGCATGAGCGCCGACGTCTCGATCGATACCGGCCGCAAGCGCAGCCTCGCGGGCCTGGTCGGTCTTCCGGCTTTCGCAGGCGGGGAGGGCGCACCGAAGTCGGTCGCGCCGACCGTCCGGTGAGCGGCCCCGGCGCAGGCAAGGCGCCCGCGGCGGTCCCGGCCGGGGGCGCCCAGGGCGGCGCGGCCCAGGGCAGGTCCGTTCCAGGCGGGTCCGTTCCGGGCGGCGAGGTCAAGAACCGCGGCATGATCACCGTCTGCCTGATGGCGGCCACGATCATGCAGGCGCTCGACACGACCATCGCCAATGTGGCGCTGCCCTATATGCAGGGCAGCCTGTCGGCGACGATCGATCAGGTCAACTGGGTGCTGACCTCCTATATCGTCGCCGCCGCGATCATGACCGCGCCGGTCGGCTGGCTGGCCATGCGCTTCGGCACCAAGAAGGTGCTGATCGTCTGCGCGGCCGGCTTCACGGTCGCCTCGATGCTGTGCGGCATCGCCCAGTCGATCACCGACATGGTGCTCTACCGCCTGCTGCAGGGCGTCTTCGGCGCCGCGCTGGTGCCGCTGAGCCAGGCGGTGATGATGGCCATCTACCCGCCCGAGCGGCGCGGCCAGGCCATGGCGGTCTGGGGCATGGGCGTCATGATCGGCCCGATCATGGGCCCGACGCTCGGCGGCTGGCTGACCGACACGCTGTCCTGGCACTGGGTCTTCTTCGTCAACCTGCCTTTCGGCATCGCCACCGTGCTTGGCCTGGCGGCCTTCATGCAGGAGACCCCGACCCAGCCGAGCATGCGTTTCGACTGGTTCGGCTTCGCGGCGCTGTCGATCGGCATCGGCGCCGCGCAGCTGATGCTCGACCGGGGCGAGTCGCTCGGCTGGTTCGATTCGGCCGAGATCCGCGCCGAGGCGATCGTCGCCGCGGCGGGGCTCTGGTATTTCGTCGTCCATTCGCTGACCGCGGAGCGGCCCTTCATCCCGATCCAGATCTTCCGGGACACCAATTTCTCCGTCGGCGTCGTGTTCATGTTCGTGGTCGGCATCATCCTGCTCGCCACCATGGCGCTGGTCACGCCCTTCGTGCAGAACGTCATCGGCTACCCGGTCATGCAGGCCGGCCTGCTGCTCGGCACGCGCGGCATCGGCACCATGGCGGCGATGATGGTCACCGGGCGCCTGCTCGGCCGGATCGACGCGCGGCTGATGATCCTGACCGGCTTGATCCTGTCGACCCTGCCGTTGGTCTTCATGACCGGCATGACCGCCGATACCCCCGCCAGCACGATCGTCTGGACCTCGATCATGCAGGGCGTCGGCCTCGGCTTCGTCTTCGTGCCGCTGAACACCGTCGCCTTCGCGACCCTGCCGGCGCGCTACCGCACCGAGGGCACTGCAGTCTGGACGCTGATCCGCAATCTCGGCAGCGCCGTCGGCGTCTCGATCGTGATCGCGCAGCTGACCTCGACCACCACGCTGATGCATGCCCGCCTGACCGAGAGCCTGACGCCCTGGAATCTCGGCCTGCAGTTCCCCACCGCCGCGCTGGTCGATCCCGCCACGACGACCGGCCGCGCCCTGCTCGAGCAGCTGGTCACCGCCCAGGCGGTGATCATCGCCTATGCCAACGACTTCCGCCTGATGACCTTCATCAGCCTCGCCGCCCTGCCGCTCCTCCTCCTGATCCGCGTCGGCAAGACGCCGGCCAAGGTCGACCCGGCCCATGCGGTGGCCGATTGAGGGCCTTGCTCCTGCTCCCTGCGGCGCGCGGTCCCGCAGGTCCGGATCCCGTTGATCCCCATGCCCGGGCATGCGACCCTTCAATCGGTTGAATTCGGGCTGGGCAGCCGTCGACAGAAGCGGCGCCGGGGAGCATGCCATGGTGTCGGCCAGAAAGCCGGCCGAAGCGTCGGCCAACACGCCGGCCGGGACTTCGGCCAGAATGCCGGCCGAGGTGTCGGCCAAGTCCCATGTGCTGGAGCTCGAGCGGGTTGCGCGCGGGGATGCGAGCCTGCGGGACGCGCCGGTGCTGCAGTCCTGGCTGCGCTGCCTGAACGACTACCGGCTCGACCCGGCCCAGGCGCAGCAGGCCTATATCGTCCCCGAAACGCAGCTGAAGGAGCATCGCCAGCAGGCGCAGGACCTGATCCGGATCGGCCGGTCGGCGCTCGAAGGCCTGTTCCGGCATGTCATGGACCAGCACTACGTCCTGCTCCTGTCGGATGCGCGCGGCGTCACGGTCGACTTCCTCGGCGATCCGACCTTCGACAACCACCTGCGCCGCGCCGGGCTCTATCTCGGCTCGGAATGGTCGGAGAGCCGCGCCGGCACCTGCGCGGTCGGGGCCTGCATCGTATCCGGCGATCCGGTCGTGATCCACCAGGACGACCATTTCGACACCAGCCATATCGGCCTGACCTGCTCGGCCGCGCCGGTCTTCGACACGCTCGGCGACCTGACCGCGGTGGTCGACATCTCGCAGCTGCGCTCGCCGACCGCGAAGGCGAGCCAGCAGCTGGCCCAGCATCTGGTCACCGAGACGGCGCGGCGGATCGAGCTCGCCAACCTGATGGCGCGCACCCGGCAGGACTGGATCCTGCGCCTGTCGCGCTCGCCCGAATTCCTCGATGTCGATCCGGAGGCGGCCCTGTCGATCGACGGGGCGGGCCGCATCTCCGGCATGACCCATGGCGGCCTGCGCGCGTTGTCGCGCCTGCTCGGGCTGCGCGCCGGCGAGACGCGCGCCCTGATCGGGCAGCCGGTCTCCCGGCTCCTGGAGCTGGAGGTCGACGACCTGCCGCGCCTGATGCGCGGCCAGCCGAGCGGCGAGCGGATCGTGCGCACCCGCGCCAGCGCGGCGCTGTTTGCGAGCGCGGTCGCCCCGGTGGCGAGCTTCCGCGGCACCGCCCTGCCGGTCAGCCGCGTGCCGCGGCCGCTGCGCGAACTCGGCTTCGGCGATCCGGCCATGGAGGCGGTGCAGCTGCGCGCCATGAAGCTCGCCCAGCGCGACATTCCGATCCTGATCCAGGGCGAGACCGGTACCGGCAAGGAATATCTCGCCCGCGCCATCCACGACAGCCGGCCGCAGCCCGGCCGCTTCGTCGCGGTCAATTGCGCGGCGATCCCCGAAAGCTTGATCGAATCGGAACTGTTCGGCTACGCGCCGGGGGCCTTCACGGGCGCGGCGCCGCGCGGCAAGACCGGCCTGATCGAGGCGGCCGACGGCGGCACGCTGTTCCTGGACGAGATCGGCGACATGCCGCTCGGCCTGCAGGCGCGGCTCCTGCGCGTGCTGGCCGAAGGGGAGGTGACGCCGGTCGGCGCGCATCGGGCCAAGCCCGTGCATTTCCGGCTGATCTCAGCCTCCCATCACCGGCTCGACCGCCGGGTCGCGGCCGGGCGCTTCCGGCAGGATCTCTACTACCGGCTCAACGCCGCGACGCTCGCCCTGCCGCCCTTGCGCGAGCGGCAGGATTTCGACGCGGTCACCGACCACCTGCTGCGCCGGGCCGCCGAGGAGCAGGGCGGCCCCCTGCGCCTGTCGACGGCCGCCCGGCTCGCCCTGCGCGGCCATGACTGGCCGGGAAACCTGCGCGAACTGGCCAATGTGCTGCGCGTCGCCGCCGCGCTCGCCGAGGACGGCGAGGTCCGCCCCGAGGACCTGCCGGACACGCTCGCCGGCGCAGCGGATTTCGGCGCCGCGCAGGCGGATCGCAATGACAGGATCATGCCCGGGAAGGGGCGCCACCGGCCGGCCGGCACCGCGATCGACCGGAACACGATCGACCGGGACGAGATCGACCGGGACGGGATCGAGCGCAGAGGGACCGACCGGGCCGATTTCGACCGTGCCGGAACCGCCGCCATGCCGCCGCTGCGCAAGGCCGGACCGGATCTGCGCGCCGACCTCGCCGCCTGCGGCGGCAACGTCTCCGAACTGGCCCGCCGCCTCGGCGTCGACCGCACCACCATCCACCGCCGCCTGCGCCGCCTCGCGGCGGAGTGAGCCGCGCCGGCACGCCGCACCGCGATCCGCGGGCTGCGCTCCGCGTCAGCCGCCGTAGATGGTCCGGTACTGGTCGCGCAGCACGTTCTTCTGCACCTTGCCCATGGTGTTGCGCGGCAGGTCGTCGACGAAGAAGACGCGCTTCGGCTGCTTGAACTTGGCCAGCCGATCGGCCAGCGCCGCCGAGACGGCGGCCTCGTCGACGCTGGCGCCGGCCTCGCGCACCACCACGGCGGTGACGCCCTCGCCGAGATCGGGATGCGGCACGCCGATCACGGCGCTTTCGACCACGCCCGCGATGGCGTCGATCTCGGTCTCGACCTCCTTCGGATAGACGTTGAAGCCGCCCGAGATGACCAGGTCCTTGCCGCGGCCGACGATGTGGACATAGCCGCGCTCGTCGATCTTGCCGAGATCGCCGGTGATGAAGAAGCCGTCGGGGCGGAATTCGGCCGCGGTCTTCTCGGGCATGCGCCAGTAGCCCTGGAACACGTTCGGACCCTTGACCTCGATGACGCCGATCTCGCCCTGCGCGAGCAGGCGGCCGGTCTCGGGGTCGGAAACCCGCAGGTCGACGCCGGGGAGCGGCAGGCCGACGGTGCCGGCGATGCGGTCGCCGTCATAGGGGTTGGAGGTGTTCATGTTGGTCTCGGTCATCCCGTAGCGCTCCAGGATGGCCTTGCCGGTCGCCGCCTCGAAGGCGCGGTGGGTCTCGGCCAGCAAAGGCGCCGAGCCGGAGACGAACAGGCGCATGCCGGCGGTCGAGGCGCGGGTGACGCCGGGATGCTGGCTGAGCCGGACATAGAAGGTCGGCACGCCCATCAGCGTGGTGGCGCGGTCGAAAAGGCCGACGATCTGGTCGGCATCGAAACGCGGCAGGAAGATCATCGAGGCGCCGGCCATCAGGATGATGTTCGAGGCCACGAACAGGCCATGCGTGTGGTAGATCGGCAGGGCGTGGATCAGCACGTCGTCGGCGGTGAAGCGCCAGGTGTCGACCAGCGTCTCGGCATTGGAGGCGAGGTTGCGGTGGCTGAGCATGGCGCCCTTGGAGCGCCCGGTCGTGCCGGAGGTGTAGAGGATCGCGGCGAGATCGTCGTCGGCCCGCTCGACATCCTCGAAAAGGTCGGAGGCCGTCGCCGCACCGGCCATGATGCTGCCGTCGCCCTTGGTGCCGAGCGTCTCGACGCGCGCCGCGCCGAGCCGGGACGCCAGTGCGGTCATCGCGTCGGCGTCGGCCGGCCGGCAGACCACGATGGCGGGTTCCGCATCGCCGATGAAATACTCGAGCTCGGCCAGCGTATAGGCCGTGTTGAGCGGCAGGAACACGCCGCCGGCCCGGATCGTGGCGAGATAGAGCATCAGCGCCTCGGGCGACTTCTCGACCTGCACGGCGACCCGGTCGCCGGGCTTCAGGCCCAGCGCGACGAGGTGGTTGGCGATCCGCGCCGTCGTCGCCCAGAGATCGGCATAGGTGATGCGGCGGCCGTCGCCGGTCTCGATGAAGGTCTTGGCGGCGGGGGCGCCGAGGCGGCGGATCTGGGTGGCGAGATTGGTCATCGGCAGGGATCCCGGAGGGCGGACGGCCCGGCTGGGGCCGCCGCGATGCGCATGATGGGACGGGCGGAAGGCCTCGGTGCGGCTCAGACGAGTTCGCGCGAGGTCGCATCCCGCTTGAGGAGGGCGCGGACGGCGCTCGAGGCTGCGGTGGCGCCCTTGTCCGCGTAGGCCTCGTGGTTTTCTTCGATGCGGTCGAGGTCGTAAAGGTAGTTGACCATCAGCCCATAGGCCTGGGCGAGACCGCGCGGGCTGGTATCGCCGAACACGTCGATCTGTTCGAGCCGCGCGCCGTTGCCGAGATGGAAGCGGGCGACGGGGTCGACCGGACGGCCCTTGGGCGTCCGCGCCTCCAGAAAGTAGCGCGCAGCGGCGTTGCGCATGACCGGCTCGATCCGGTCGGTGACGGCCTTGTCGAGATGCCAGCCGGGCCGGTCGAGGAGGTCGAGCGTCTGGCGGTCGGACGGGGTCAGCGGGCTCGTCTCGGCATTGCGCTCGCGATCGAGCCAGGCGGCGAAGCCCGGCGCCGGCGACAGGGTCACGAAGGTCGTCAGCTGCGGCAGGTCGCGCTTCAGTTCGTCGACCACCTGCTTGATCAGGAACGAGCCGAAGGAGATGCCGGCAAGGCCCTGCTGGCAGTTGGAGATCGAATAGAACACCGCCGTGGTCGCCTCCTTGGGGGCGAGCGGCCGGCGGTCGGCGGCGAGCAGCGGGCCGATGGCGGACGGAATGCCGGTGGTCAGCGCGATCTCGACGAAGATCAGCGGCTCGTCGGCGAGCTGGGGGTGGAAGAAGGCGTAGCAGCGCCGGTCGGCCGGCTCGATCCGGCGGCGCAGGTCGTCCCAGCCGTCGATCTCGTGCACGGCCTCGTATTCGATCAGCTTCTCCAGGATGTTGGCCGGGGTCGACCAGTCGATCCGGCGGACCACCAGGAAGCCGCGGTTGAACCAGGACGAGAACAGATGGACGAGGTCGATGTCGAGCACCTTCAGAGTCGGCTCGTCGCCCATCAGGTCGAGCACGTCCTCGCGCAGATGCACCAGCGCCAGCGTGCCGCCGGGGGCGAGGTTCAGCCGGCGCAGCAATTCCTGCCGGCGCGGCTCGGCGGCGATGTGCAGTTCGCTGACCGCCACCGGCGAGGGATCCGCCCGCCAGGACTCGACCGCGCGGGCGACGCGCTCCTCGTCCGGGCCGAAGCGCTCGACCAGCCCGGACAGGAAGCGGACCTTCTCGTCGGTGCCGAGCGCGTCGTAGCGGGCGAGGATCTCGCGGGCGATGGCGACGCCGGAGGCTTCGCCGCGATGGGAGACGAGATCGGCGGCGAGCGCGGCAATGTCGCCCCGCTCCGCCGTCGACCGCGGTTTCGGGCCGAGCCCGACGAGACGCGAGGCACGTTCGCTCACGGTCGCCAGAAGCTCGGCCATATAGGTGATATTCATCACGATCTTGTCCCCATGATGAGGTCCGGCAGCCATGTCGCGATGCCCGGCAGGAAGCACAGGATGACCACCGCGAGCGCCATCAGGAGGACATAGGGCAATGTCCCGTAGATGACGTCCTTGAGCGGAATGTCCGGCGCGATGTTCTTGATCACGAAGATGTTCAGGCCGACCGGGGGATGGATCAGGCCCATCTCCATGACGATGGTCATCACCACGCCGAACCAGACCAGATCGAAGCCGGCGGCCTTGAGCGGCGGCAGGATGATCGGCGCGGTCATCAGGATGATCGAGACCGGCGGCAGGAAGAAGCCGAGCACCACGACCATCAGCAGGATGGCGGCGAGCAGCAGCCATTTGCCGAGCCCGAGCGCGACGATCGCCTGGGCGGCCGCCTGGCTCAGATGCAGGTAGCTCATCACGTAGGAGTAGAGCAGCGACATGCCGATGATCATCATCAGCATGGTCGCCTCCCTGAGCGTCGCCGTCAGGATCGGCCCGAGATCGGTCGGGGTCCAGACCCGGTAGATGAGCGCGATCAGGATCAGCGCCAGGATGCCGCCGAGACCGGCGGTCTCGGACGGCGTCGCATAGCCGCCGTAGAGCGCGACCATGACGCCGGTCAGGAGGATCACGAAGGGCAGCACTCGCGGCAGGGTCGAGAAGCGTTCGACCATGGTCAGCTGCTCGCGCTTCAGGATCGCGTGCGGCGTCCCGGCCCGGTCGTAGGCGGCCTTGGCGGCGGCATATTCGCGCCGGTAGCGATAGACCGCGTAGACCGTGAACAGGCCGACCAGCAGCAATCCCGGACCGATGCCGGCCAGGAACAGGCGGCCGAGCGACTGTTCGGCCGCGACCGCGAACAGGATCATGGTCACCGAGGGCGGCAGCAGGATGCCGAGCGTGCCGCCGGCCGCGATGATCCCGGCCGCGAAGCTGCCCGAATAGCCGCGCTTGCGCATCTCCGGGATGCCGGCCGAGCCGATCGCCGAGCAGGTCGCGGGCGACGAGCCGGCCATGGCGGCGAAGACCGCGCAGGCGAAGACGTTGGCGATGCCGAGGCCGCCGGGGATCTGGTACATCCAGGCATGGATCGCCGAATAGAGATCCTGGCCGGCCCGCGACCGGCCGATCGCCGCACCCTTCAGGATGAAGAGCGGGATCGACAGGAGCGTGATCGAGGCCATTTCCTCGTAGACATTCTGGGTGACCGTATCGAGCGCCGCGGCCGGCATGAAGACGGCCATGAACACGACCGCCACGGCGCCCAGCGCGAAGGCGATCGGCATGCCGGAGAACATCACCGCCAGCGTGGCGCCGCCGTAGAGAAGACCGATCGACAGCGTGCTCATGCGCGCCCCCGATCGAACCAGAGGGCGACCTGTAGGGCGATCTGCAGGCAGAGCAGGGCCATGCCGCCGGTCATCGCCGCATAGGGGATCCAGAGCGGCGGCGCCCAGGTCGAGGACGTGACCTGGCCGTCGACCCAGGCCTCATGCAGCAGCGTCCAGGACTTCCACGCGAAGAAGGCGCAGAAGGCGAGGCTGGCCACGTCGATGAGGAGCCGGCGCAGCCGGTCGATGCCGGCCGGCAGGATCGACGCGAAGGCCTCGATGCCGATATGGCCGCGCCGGGACTGGACATAGGCGGCGGACAGGAAGGTCGCGCCGACGAGCAGGAACACGGCCGCCTCGTCCTGCCAGTAGGTCGGCTGGTGCAGGAAGTAGCGCACCACCACCGAATGGCTGAGAATCACGCAGGCGAGCACCAGCGCGATCGAGGCGGCGACCACGATCGCGCCGTTGAGCAGGCCGAGCGCCCGCGCCAGAAGCGCGAGCACCGTGTTGGAGGGGGCCGGCATGGGGGCCGGCCCGGCGACGGGGGCGTGGCTCATCAGGCGGAGACCTGCAGGGCCAGATCCAGGAGCTTGGCGCAATTGGCGTTCTTGGCCGCGTAGTCCTTCCAGGCGGTGTCGCGCGCGATCGCCCGCCACTTGTCGACGACGGCATCGTCGAGATCGTAGATCTTGGCGCCGGCCTTGGCGTAGACCTTGGCCACCGCCTCGTCGTCCTTCTGGGCTTCGGCCGTGCCGAAGGCTTCCATCTCGGCGCCGACCTCCATGATCAGCTTCTGCTGTTCCTTGGTCAGTCCGTCGAAGATCGTCTTGGACATCAGCAACGGCTCGAACATGTACCAGTAGGCCTTGCCGCGTCCGGTGGTCAGGTGCTTGGCGATCTCCTCCAGCCGGAACGAGATCAGGCTGGTCGAGGAGGTGATGCCGGCATCGCAGGCGCCGGTCTGCATGGCGGCATAGAGTTCGTTCGACGGCAGCGACAGGACGGCCGCGCCGGCCGCCTGCAGCACGAGGTCCATCTCGCGCGATCCGCCGCGGACCTTGAGGCCCTTGGCGTCCTCCGGATTGACCAGCGGCTTCTCGCGGCTGGCGACGCCGCCGGCCTGCCACATCCAGGTGACCACGATGACGCCCTTCTCGGCGAGAAGGTCGGTCAGCATCTTGCCGACCGGCGCCGTCTTCCAGGCCATGCCCTGTTTGTAGGACGTGACCAGGCCCGGCATCAGGCCGATATTGGTCTCGGGCACCTCGCCGCCGGCATAGGAGAGCGGATAGAGCGACAGGTCGAGCGCGCTCTTGCGGAGCGCGCTGAACTGGGCATTGGTCTTCATCAGCGACGAGCCGGCATAGACGTCGGCGCCGAGCTCGCCGTTCGAGCGCTTGGCGATCTCGGCGGCGAACTTGCGGCAGAGACGGTCGCGGAAGTCGCCCTCGTCGGTCGTGCCGCCGGGGAATTGGTGCGAGATCTTGAGCCGGGCGGCGGCGCGGGCCGGGCTCCAGGGCAGGAGCGCGGCGGCCGGGGCGGCGGCGGCGAATTTCAGGAGGGAACGGCGGCTCGTGGTCATGGGGCGATCCTCTCTTCGTTGGATGGCTCGTCCCTGCGGGTGCGCGGTTGCGATGCCGCGTTCTTCGTCCGCGCTCCGGTTGGAGAACGGCGCAGTCAGCCATACGATAGCCGGAACCTTGTCATCGGTTGGACACAGGGTCAAGTCTCGTGTATACACAAAATGACAACGAGAATGCATGGGGCCCGGTATGGTGAGCACAGCCCATCGCCTGCGCGACGAGATCGAGGGACTGATCGTGACCGGCGTGCTGGCGCCGGGCGAAAAGCTCGACGAGGTCCAACTGGCCAATCGCTTCGCCGTCTCGCGCACGCCGATCCGCGAGGCGCTGCAGCAGCTTGCCGCCGCCGGTTTCGTCGAGATCCGGCTTCGGCGCGGCGCCACGGTGGTGCGGATCGGGCCGGAGCGGCTGGTCGAGATGTTCGAGGTGATGGCGGAACTGGAGGCGATGTGCGCCCGTCTCGCCGCCCGCCGCCTGTCCGACGCCGACCGCGCCGCCCTCCTGGAAGCCCATGCCTCCTGCCGCGCCGCCGCCGAACGCGAGGATCCGGACGCCTACTATTATGAGAACGAACGGTTCCACTATGCGCTTTATCGGGCGGCGCGCAACGGCGTGCTCGAGGAGGAGGCCCGGCGCATGCACGCCCGGCTGAAGCCCTATCGCCGCCTGCAGCTGCGCGTCCGCAACCGCGTCGGCGCCTCCTGGCGCGAGCATGACGGCATCGTCCAGGCGATCCTCGATGGCGATCCCGCCCAGGCCGCCGACCGCGCCCGCGCCCATGTCACCGTCCAGGGCGAACGCTTCGCCGACCTGATGGCCTCGCTGGCCCAGTACAATCTGGCGGCGGAGTAGGGGCGGCGACGGCCGCAGCGACCGTCGTTTTGGAATCGATCCATCGGGGAATGACGTTCTCGCCTATCCTGGGCGGGACACCGCCAGGAGACAACGCTCATGGCCGCCACCCCCGCCTTTGCGCCCCGCCGTCCCGCACCCATGCTGTCGCCGGATGCACGGTCGCGGATCGCAAGGCTCGGGGCGGACTTGGCCGGGGACGATGCCTCGCCCCCGGCGCTCCGGGACGCCCTGGCGGCCTTGGACGCGCTTTCACCCGAAGCGGTCTTTGCGGTCGAGTACGAGGTCGCTGCGGCGATCCTGTCCGGCTGCATGGGCCATGATGCGGCGGATCCCGGCGACGATCGCCACTGGCGACGCATCGTGATGTTCGATGGGCGGATCGAGGCGGCGCCGGATCTCGCCTGGGTCCTGCTGTTCGATTCGAACGGCTATGTACGTGAGGCGGCCCTTCGCCGGCTCAAGGGGCCGATGGTCTCGCCGTTCCGCGTCGCCGCGCTGGCGGTCCGGCTGAACGACTGGGCGGCCCCCGTGCGGGCTGCCGCCGTCGCGGCCATGCGGCGCTGCGGCGTGGCGACCGATCCGGGCGTGATCGCCGCCGCCGCCATGGCGTTGATCGAGCGCAGCCGCGTTTGGGGGCGCTGGGGCACGAACGAGCGGGCCGAACTCGAAGCACTCGTCGCGCGGCCCGATGTCGCCGCCGCACTGGCCGGCATTCTCGGCACGACCGCCACCGGCGCTCCGCACCGTGTGCTGCGGCTCGCCCTGCGCCAGGACGGTTTGGATGGTGTCCTGCCGCGTCTCGCCGGCACCGCGGCGACCCCGGCCGTGCGTGCGCTGGCGCTCAAGGCCCTGCTCGAGGGCCGCGCCGCCTGGCATGCCGGGACGCAGGTGGAATGGATCGACAAGCGCTACGGCATCGCTCGCGCGGTTCCGGTCTGGGCCGAGCGGCCGATCCGGCACGACCTGCCGCTGCCGGACCTGATCGCGGCCGGCATCGCCGACCCGGCCGCCTCGGTGCGCAAGATCGCCGCCGACGGGCTGATCCTCCATGCCGCCGCGCTGGGACCGATCGAGCCCTTCGTCGCCCGCCTGCGCGCCGACCGCAATGCCGCCGTGCGCGACCGCGCCGCCTATCTCGACCGGCACTTTCCCGCCGCCCCGGCCCCGCAGGCACAGACTTGACCCCATCCTGCGCGTTGACCCCCGCCGGCGGAGCCGATAGGTCTCCGTGATCCGTCCGGCCGGTTCGACCCGCGAGTCACCCCGCCGTCCGTCGTCCTGGTCCCGCACGCCCACCGGTCCCCCGCATGTCCGATCTCGACCGCGCCCGTGCCGCGCTCCGCTCGATCTTCGGCTTCGCGGACTTCCGCCCGGGCCAGGACGAGATCCTGTCGGCGGTGCTCGACGGCGAGGATGTCTTCGCGGTCATGCCGACCGGCTCCGGCAAGTCGCTCTGCTACCAGCTGCCGGCCGTGCTCGGCGACGGGCTGACCATCGTGGTCTCGCCGCTGATCGCGCTGATGGCCAACCAGGTCGCGCAGCTGCGCGCCAACGGCATCAGCGCCGCCGCGCTCAATTCGAGCCTCACCTGGGACGAGACCCGGGCCTTGCGCGACGACGTGTCGGCCGGCCGGCTGAAGCTCCTCTATATCGCGCCCGAACGGCTGATGATGGCCGAGACGCAGCGTCTGTTGGCGGCCGCCGGGGTGGCGCGGCTCGCCGTCGACGAGGCGCATTGCATCTCCCAGTGGGGCCACGATTTCCGCAAGGAGTATCTGGCGCTCGGAGACATCCAGGAGGCGCTCGGCGCCCCCCAGGTGATCGCGCTGACCGCGACCGCCGATGTGGCGACGCGGTCCGACATCGTCGCGCGCCTGTTTCGGCGCGAGCCGCGCATCTTCGTGCACGGCTTCGACCGGCCCAATATCCGCCTCGCCATCCGCCGCAAGGACGGCGCCGGCACGCAGATCGCCGCCTTTCTGGAGGAGCATCGCGGCGAGAGCGGCATCGTCTATTGCTCGACCCGCGCGCGCACCGAGGAGATGGCCGCGACGCTCGCCGGCCGCGGCTTCCGCGCCATCGCCTACCATGCCGGCATGGACATGGAGACGCGCGCCCGCAACCTCGACACCTTCCTGCAGGAGGACGGCGTCGTGGTGGTCGCCACCATCGCCTTCGGCATGGGCATCGACAAGCCGGACGTGCGCTTCGTCGCCCATGCCGACATGCCGAAGAGCGTCGAGGCCTACTATCAGGAGATCGGCCGCGCCGGCCGCGACGGCCTGCCGGCCGACACGCTGACCCTCTACGGACTGGAGGACGTCAAGCGCTACCGGCAGTGGATCGACCAGAGCGAGGCCTCCGACGAGCAGAAGCGCGTCGAGCACCAGCGCATCGGCGCGCTGGTCTCGCTGTGCGAGGCGCCGCGCTGCCGCCGGCAGGCCTTGCTCGCCTATTTCGGCGACCGGTCCGAGCCCTGCGGCAATTGCGATGTCTGCCAGGACGGCATCGTCGGCGTCGACGGCACGGTCGCGGCCCAGAAGGCGCTGTCGGCCATGTACCGTACCGGCCAACGCTTTGGCCGCGAGCATCTGATCGCCATCCTGACCGGCGACGCGACCGATCAGGTCACCGCGCGCGGCCACGACCAGTTGCCGACCTTCGGGGTCGGCCAGGAATTCAGCAAGGTGCAGTGGCGCGCGATCTTCGCCCAGCTTTATGCCGCCGGCATCGCCGATATCGACATGACCGAGCACGGCCGCTGGTTCATCACCGAGGACGGGCGCGAGGTCCTGAAGGGCCGGCGCACGGTCGAGCTGCGCCGCGACGCGGTCGAGGCGCCGGCCAAGGGCAGCCGCAAGACCGCGCGCCGGCAGGCGACGGCGAGCGCGGGCGCGGAACTCGACGCCGAGGGCCAGAAGCTCCTGGACCTGCTCAAGGCCGAGCGCACGCGCCTGGCGCGCGAGCGCAACGTGCCGGCCTATGTCATCTTCCCCGACCGGACGCTGATCGACATGGCCGGCAAGCGGCCGTCGAGCCGCGCCGAGATGGGCGCCGTCCACGGCATCGGCGCGGCCAAGCTGGCCGAATTCGGCGATACCTTCCTGGCCATCCTGCGCGGCTTCGCCGACCGGGCGGCGTGAGCGGGACGACCTGAAGTCGGTTTTGTGGGGGCGGGGGGGCACGATGGAGACGGTCGACAGCATCGTGGTCGGCGCCGGCGTGGTCGGCCTCGCCATCGCCCGCGCGCTCGCCACGGCGGGCCGCGAGACCATCGTGGTCGAGGCAGCCGATGCCATCGGGACGGAGACCTCCTCGCGCAACAGCGAGGTGATCCATGCCGGCATCTACTATCCGGCCGGCAGCCTGATGGCCCGGCTCTGCGTCGAGGGCCGCAAGGCGCTCTACGCCTATTGCGCCGCGCGCGGCGTGCCGCATCGCCGGTCGGGCAAGCTGATCGTCGCGGTGACGGCCGAGGAGGCCGAGCTCCTGGCCGCGATCCGCGCGCGAGCGGCCGCCAACGGCGCGGACGATCTGGAATTCGTCGACGGGCCGGCCGCCCGGGCGCTTGAGCCGGCGCTGGAGACCACCGTCGCGGCGCTGGTCTCGCCCTCGACCGGCATCGTCGACAGCCACGCCTATATGGCGGCGCTCCGCGACGATGCGGAGGCGGCCGGCGCGGCCTTCGCGTTTCTGTCGCCCTTCGAGGCTGCGCGGGTGGTCGCGGACGGCTTCGAGGTCGCGGTCGGCGGGGCGGAGCCGATGCGGCTCAAGGCGCGCCGCCTGATCGTCGCCGCCGGCCTGCAGGCCTCCGATCTCGCCCGCCGCATCGAGGGCCTGCCGGCCTGCCATGTGCCCGAGACGCGCTACGCCAAGGGCAACTACTTCACACTGTCGGGCCGCGCACCCTTCTCGCGGCTGATCTATCCGGTGCCGGTGCCGGGCGGGCTCGGCACGCATCTGACCCTCGACATGGCCGGCCAGGCCCGCTTCGGCCCGGATGTCGAATGGGTCGAGACGCTCGACTACCGGGTCGATCCGTCGCGCGCGCCGGCCTTCGCGGCCGCGATCCGGCGCTACTGGCCGGCTCTGCCCGAGGATGCGCTCGCGCCCGGCTATGCCGGCATCCGGCCCAAACTGTCCCGTCCGGGCGAACCGGCCCGCGATTTCCTGATCGCCGGCCCCGCCGACCACGGCATCGCCGGCCTGTCCCTCCTGTTCGGCATCGAAAGCCCCGGCCTGACCGCGTCCCTGGCCATCGCCGCGATGGTGGCGGGGCAGTTGGACTGAGGGCCGTGCGGGGTGTTGAAGAACGCTTCGTGACCCCGATCCGAAGCGGGCAACTCCAGTCCTGTCATCCCCGGGCTTGTCCCGGGGATCCAGATTTCTCAAGAGCTTGGCTTTCGCACTGGATCCCCGGGACAAGCCCGGGGATGACAGAATGGCGGGCTCGGAGTGTCTGTCGGACGTTGCCTAAAGCGTCATCGGCGAGAACATGGCCGGGACGCCGTCGAGGGGCCAGGGGCCGCGGACCATCCAGCCGCTGTCTTCGGGCATGATCTCGGCCGGCTGCCAGGCGAGGCGGTCGGGCGGGAAGTAGACTTCGATCCGGCTCGAGGGACCGTCCAGCCCCTGACCGCCCAACCTCTGACCGCCCAACCCGGTGCCGAGTTCGGCCAGGATGGCGGCGAGCGGGGGGATCGCCGGCCCGACCACGTCCAGGAGCCGCAGGCATGTGCCGTCCGGCTCGATCGCGGCGACCACGTGCAGGGCTTCGAGCCAGGCGAGCGAAATATGCGGCTCCTCCAGGGCCTTCAGCATGAAGAAGGGCCGGTCGGCGCGGAGCCCGCAGATCGTCGAGACCGGCGCGCGGTCGCCGAACAGGGCGACCAGCCGTGCCGCATCGGCGTCGTCGGCGAGATCGAGCCGGCGCGCGCCGAGGCCCGAGGCGGGGACCGGCGCCGGCGGGGGCCCTGCGAAGGCATGCTCGCCGATCGGCCGGAACCCGAAGGGGCGGTAGAGATCCGGCGTCGCGGTCCCCAGGATGACGAGGTCGGTCTCCCGGTCGCAATGGGCGAGCGCACGCGCCATCAGGTCGCCGAACAGGCCGCGGCCGCGCCGGTCGGGGCGGGTCGCGACCGAGACGATCGACCAGGGCGTGACGGCTTTTCCCTGCAGCATCATCGGCTTCGGATGCGCCGTGACATTGGCGATGCAAGCGTCGCCCTCGAACCACGCGAAGGGCACCGAGCCGTCTTCCCAGCCGCCGAGCCGTTCCAGCGGGGCGATGTCGATCTCGAACACGGGCTTCAGCAGCGCGGCGACGGCGGCACGGGCGGCGGGATCGGCGGCAAAGCCGGTTCGGAACGTGAGGGGCGCGGTGGGCGATGTCATGACGGCCGGCAGCAAGCCATGTTGACGGGACGCTGTGAAGACCCGATCTGATCGGTTCCGACCCGTCTTTCGCGCGAGGCCCGATGCCGACCAATCGCTATTATTCCGGACCGACCTCCGATCACTTCGACGGCACGCGCTTCTTCAGTCCCGGCCATCCGTTCAACAAGTCGCGCACCGACCTCCTGAAATGGCAGTTCGGCGGCGGCAAGGTGGCCTGGCCGAAGGCCTATCCGGGCGAGCCCTTCGACGTGCCGCCGGTGCGGGTCGCCGGATCGGGCCTGCGCGTCACCTCGATCGGCCATGCCTCGGTGCTGATCCAGACCTTCGGGCTGAACATCCTGATCGATCCGGTCTGGTCGGAGCGGGCAAGCCCGGTCGCCTGGGCCGGGCCGAAGCGCGTCAACCCGCCCGGCATCCGCTTCGAGGATCTGCCGCCGATCGACATCGTGCTGGTCAGCCACAACCACTACGACCACATGGACATCGCCACGCTGTCGCGCCTGCGCCGCCGGCACGGCTTCCGGCTGATCACCCCGCTCGGCAACGACCGCATTCTGGTCGGTGCCGATTCCGAACTGACGGCCGAGACCCATGACTGGGGCGCGCGCGTGTCGCTCGGCGACGGCCTCGCGGTCCATTTCCTGCCGTCGCATCACTGGTCGGCGCGCGGGCTCGGCGACCGGCTGATGGCGCTCTGGGCTGCCTTCATGATCGAGACGCCGGCCGGCGCCATCTACCACATCGCCGATACCGGCTACCGCGACGGCGCGCTGTTCCGCGAGGCCGGCCGGCTGTTCCCGCATATCCGCCTCGCCATCCTGCCGATCGGCGCCTACGAGCCGCGCTGGTTCATGCGCGACCAGCATGTCAACCCGGAGGAGGCCGTCCGCATCCTGCGCGACTGCGGCGCCGACCGGGCGCTCGCCCATCATTGGGGCACCTTCCGGCTGACCAACGAAGGCATCGAGGAACCGCCGCGCGCGCTCGGCGAAGCCCTGGCGGCGGCCGGAATCGCGCCCGAACGCTTCCGGGTGCAGAGGCCGGGCGGCGTGCTGGACCTGACCTCCGCGCCCTGACGGGGATTTCCCCGATCGGGCTCTCTATCGGGTGCCGACCGGCGGGGCGGGCAGGAGCAGGAGGGCGATCAGGGCGAGGCCGGCGAACAGCGCGCTGGTCGCCAGCACGCCGGTCGCGCCGGCCTGGACCAGCAGTCCGGCGAAAGCCGGCGGCGCCGCGGCGATCAGGATGTTGAGCGGCAGGGCGATCCGGGACATTGCCGTGGTGAAGGCCGCCTTGTCGTAATAGAGCAGCGGCAGCGTCGACCGGGTCACGGCCAGAAGGCCGCTGGCCATGCCGTAGACGAGCGCGAAGGCGGTCAGCATCGCCGCCCCGGCGCCGAACAGGGCCAGCATGGCCATGGCGGCCACCACCGCTGCCGTGGCGAGCCGGCATAGGGCCGCGGCGTCCAGGCGGCCGCCGAAGGCGAGATCGAGCGCCCGCGCCGCGACCTGGATGACCCCCATGGCGGAGGCGAGGGCGATCGCCTGCGCGGATGGCAGGCCAAGCGACGAGAACAACTGGATGCCGACGGCCCCGAACCCGAACGAGACGCAGCTGTTCAGGGCGATTCCCGCCGTCATCAGGACGAACACGCCGCGCGACGGCCGCTCGCCGGCGGGCGCGGCCGTGTCCTGGCGATCGGCCGCCTGTCGCGTCGGTGCGGCCATCCAGGCATAGATGGGCACGCACAGGCTGGCGATCAGTCCCGCCAGGACGAAGCAGGTGCTGCGCCAGCCGAACTGCGCCCCGAGCCAGCCGGTGATCGGCCAGAAGAGGCTGCCCGAAAGGCCGGTCATCACCATCAGCGTCGCGATTCCCGCTTTGGCCTGGCTGCCGCGCAACTGGGACAGAGCGATATGGGCCGCCGTCGTCAGCGAGGCGGCACCGCCGCAGCCGAGGGCGATCCAGCATAGAAAATACGAGACCGGTCCTGCGGCCAGGCCGAGCGCCGCCATGGCAAGCGCCATCACGGTCGCGCCGGCCGTCATCACCCGACCGGCGCCGAAGCGGCGGAAGGCCGGTGCCAGGACCGGCGACGCGAAGGCCATGGCGACGAACATGGCCGACGGGCCGGCGAAGAGGCCGGTCAGGTCCATGCCGAGGGCGGGGGCCATGCCGGGCGCCAAGACGGACGGGAAGCCGAGGCTGCCCCAGCCGACGATCTGCGCGGCCGCGAGGGCGATGAGGAGCGGCAGGCCGTCACGCGGGGCGATCCGATCCATGGCCTGGCCCCGCCGTCTCAACCGGTCTTCAGCGTGCGCAGGAACCCGATCACCGCATCCGCGAAGGCGTCGTTGCGATCACCCGCAACCATGTGGCCGGCGCCGGTCACGTCCGCATAGGCCGCAGACGGGACGAGGTCGCGGAAGGCCCGGGCATGCTCCTCCTGCAAAAGTTCGGAACGCGCGCCGCGGACGAGCAGCATCGGGATCGGCGCCTTCGTGACCGCCGCCTCCAGCCGCGCCGTGAAGGCCGGGTCGTGCGAGGGGCCGGTCAGGAAGCGCGGATCCCAGTGCCAGCGCCAGCGGCCGTCGGCATGCAGGCGCAGGTTCTTCTTCAGCCCCTCGAGCGAACGCGGCGGCTTGCGATGGGGCAGATAGGCGGCGACCGCAGCGGCGGCCTCCTCGATCGAGCCGAAGCCCTCCGCGACCCGCTCGCCCATGAAGCCGAGGATGCGGGCGACGCCGTCGAGATTGACCCGCGGCGCCACGTCGACCAGCACCAGCGCGCTGAGCACGCAGGGGTCGGTCTCGCCGGCCGCCAGCATGCCCGAGATGCCGCCGAGCGAGGCACCGATCGCGATCGGCCGCCGCCCGAAGCGCGCCTCGATCTGGTGGGTGACCTCGATCAGGTCGCGCGCGCAATCGGGAAAGCCGTAAAGGCCCGACGCCGGCCATTCGCTGTCGCCATGGCCGCGATGGTCGTAGGCGATCGCGGTGAAGCCCTCTTCGGCCACGCGCCGCTCGGTGCCGCGCCAGGCGTGCCGGGTCTGGCCGCCGCCGTGGAGAAAGAGCGCCACCGGCGCGTCCTTGGCGGCGGCCTCGTAGAGGTCGCCGACCAGACGGTTGCCCTCGAAGCCGGTGAAGGCGATCGGATGCGGGCGGGTCACGGCCGGTCGCCCAGGAAGGCGAGCACGCCCTCCTTGTAGGTCCGGTCGCCGACCGCCAGCATGTGGTCGCGGTCGGGGATCGGCAGCACCTGCGCGTGCGGGATCAGGGCGGCGAGCTCCTCCACCGAGCCGGCCACGTCGTCCTTGGTGCCGACCGCGATCAGCACCGGCATCGTCAACTGCGCCAGCGCCTCGCGCGGCACCGGCTGGCGCGAGCCGCGCATGCAGGCGGCGAGCGCGCGCCGGTCGGAGCGGGTCTGGATGGCGAAGGCGCGGTAGGCGCGGCCCTTGGCGCTGGTGATCGAGGCCTCGTCCTCGGTCTCCAAGGCCTCCGCGATGGTCTCCTGGCCGCCGATCCCCTCGACCATCGCCGAGGCAAGGCCGCCGAACACCACCGAGCGGACCCGCTCGGGGTGGTCGATCGCCAGATAGGCGGAAATCCAGGCGCCCATCGAGTAGCCCATCACGTCGGCCCGGTCGATCTCCAGATGGTCGAGCAGGCGGACCATGTCCTCGGCCATCATGGTGCGCGAGTGGAAGGCGCGCGGATCGGTCGGCTTGCCGCTCTCGCCGTGGCCGCGGTTGTCGACCGCGATCACCCGGCGGCCGTCGCCGGCGAGCAGCTTGACCCAGCCCGGATAGACCCAGTTGACATGCGCGGTCGACGCGAAGCCGTGGATCAGCAGGATCGGATCGCCGTCGCGCGGACCCTCGTCCAGATAGGCGATCGGGATTCCGTCGGAAAGAAAGGCATCCATGGCGGTGTTGCGGCGGCTCGTCTCGGGGGAAATCGGGGCGGTCTTCATCGCGCCGGACCATAGCGGGCCGGGAGCGGGGGGGAAAGGCGGCCGGCCGGATAGGAGATATCTGCAAGGGAGCAGGGCGATGCGGAGCCGGCGCATGGCGCGGACCCGCCTGGCCGCAGTACCGGATGGGGGTGGCTTGAGCTCGGGTGCTGTTCCGCCGGCGCCACGGTGCCGAGCCGGCTCGTTAAGGATTTGGCAGAAAACGTTAAGGATACCTTACCTGTTAACCAACCTTTAACTATAGCGGCTCGAAATCGGATCTGCGGGGTAGGGAGCGGATTCGGTGAACACACACGTCAAGGAAGCTCAAGCCATCAGGTTCCGGGGGCGGTCCTTCATGGCCTTCGTGCTCGAGCCTGTCTTCCCGGTCGAGCCGTGGTGCCAGCAGCTGTCCGAATGGCTGACGCGCTCGCCCGGCTTCTTCGCCGGCAAGCCCGTCATCCTCGATGTCTCCGCCTGCTGCGAACACATGCGCGATGTCGTGCTGATCGTCGGCAAGCTCGAGAAGCTCGGCATCCGCGTCATGGGCATCGACGGCGCCAAGCCCGAATGGCTCGGGCCGGGGCTGCCGCCGGCGGTGACCGGTGGGCGCAGCGCCAGCGCGGTCGAGGTGCCGGCCGCCGTCAACGGCGAGGCGCCTCCCCAGACGCCTGCCGCCGTCGAGACCCGCCAGCAGAGCGGCAATCTGTTCATCGAGACGCCCGTCCGCTCCGGCCAGACCATCTATGCCGAGGGCGACGTGACCATCATCGGCTCGGTCGCCTCCGGCGCCGAAATCGTCGCCGGCGGTTCGATCCACGTCTACGGCGCGCTGCGCGGCCGGGCGGTGGCCGGGGCGACCGGAAACTCCAAGGCGCGCATCTTCGCGCGCCGATTCGAGGCCGAACTGGTCGCCATCGACGGTCTCTACCGGACCGCCGAAGACATGCCGGCCGGCCTCAGAGGCAAGGCCGTCCAGGCCTGGCTTCAGGACGACAAGATCGAGACAGCCGTTCTGGCGTGACATCGTTTTGGAAAGGGGTGCGACATGGGTACGGTTCTGGTTGTCACGTCGGGCAAGGGAGGCGTCGGCAAGACGACGTCAACGGCGGCACTGGGTGCGGCGCTCGCCCGGACGGGGCAGAACGTCATCGTGGTCGACTTCGACGTCGGTCTGCGCAATCTCGACCTCGTCATGGGGGCCGAGCGCCGGGTCGTCTACGATCTGGTCAACGTGGTCAGGGGTGACGCCAAGCTGCCCCAGGCGATCATCCGCGACAAGCGGATCGAGTCGCTCTACCTGCTGCCGGCCTCGCAGACGCGCGACAAGGATGCGCTGACCGAGGAAGGCGTCGAGGTGGTGATCCGGGCGCTGCGCCAGAGCTTCGACTGGGTCATCTGCGACAGCCCGGCCGGCATCGAGCGCGGCGCGACGCTGGCCATGCGCCACGCCGATATCGCCGTGGTGGTGACCAATCCGGAAGTCTCCTCCGTCCGCGACTCCGACCGCATCATCGGCCTGCTCGATTCCAAGACCGTGAAGGCCGAGGCCGGCGAGCATATCGAGAAGCACCTGCTGCTGACCCGCTACGACCCGGTCCGGGCCGAACGCGGCGAGATGCTGAAGGTCGACGACGTGCTCGACATCCTGGCCATCCCGCTGATCGGCATCGTGCCCGAAAGCGAGGAGGTGCTGCGCGCCTCCAACCTCGGCGCGCCGGTCACCATCGCCAACCCGCTGTCCGCCGCCGCGCGCGCCTATGCGGATGCGGCCCGCCGGCTGTGCGGCGAGGCGGTTCCGATGACCATCCCGTCGGATCGCAAGGGCCTGTTCGGCAAGCTGTTCGGGAGGAAGGCGGCATGAGCCTGTTCAATCTGTTCCGCAAGTCGAACGCGGCGCCGGTCGCCCGGGAAAGGCTGCAAATCCTGCTGGCCCACGAGCGCGCCTCGCTCGGCACCCGGCACAACCTGGTCTACGAACTGCGCGAGGAGATCCTGGCCGTCATCGCCAAGCACGTGGCGATCGACCGCGACAAGGTCCAGGTCCGCATGGAGCGCGGCCAGGGCCTCTCGACGCTGGAGATCGAGGTCGAGATCCCGATGCCGGCGCTGACCGGCACCGCGGCCTGACGGGCGCGGCGCCGGCCCGACCGGCCGCAGGAACCGACTGTCGAAGACTGCGGACGGCCCGGAGCGATCCGGGCCGTTTCGCGTCGGGCTCCCGGCCAGACGCTGCCGCGGCTCCGGCCCGCCGCCGCTGTCGGCGACAGAGGTCCATATCGTGGATCGCTTCGACGCTTCCCGAGGGGCAGACCTGCCCTCCCAGAGTGTTGACGAGATGCGGGCGACTTGGGCAGATGCGCCCGGTTTCCAGCAAGACAGATCCATAATATGGACCATAGGAGCGCCCGATGACGTCTCAAACCCCTGTCGCCGTCATCACCGGCGCCGCATCCGGCATCGGTCTCGCCACCGTCCGCGCCCTGCTGGCGGGCGGTTGGTGCGTCGGCGGCGTCGACCGGGATTCGGATGCGGTCGCACGCGCCAATCGCGAGTTCGAGACGCATGGCGGCGCGGCCGTCTTCCGGGCCGCCGACATCACCGATGAGACGGCGGTCGCCGATGCTGTCGCCGGCTTCGAGGCGGAACTCGGGCCGCTCAAGGGCCTGGTCAATTCGGCCGGCATCGGCCGCGACACGCCCTTCTTCGAGACCACACCGGCCATGTTCCGCCAGATCCACGAGGTCAACGTCGTCGGCACCTTCATCGTCGCCAAGGCGGTCGCCGCGGCGATGCGCCGGACCGGCGGCGGCGCGATCGTCAACATCGCCTCGGTGTCCGGGCTGCCCGGCAATATCGGACGGTCCGCCTACGGCGCCTCGAAGGGGGCGGTGATCACGCTGACCCGGATCATGGCCGTGGAACTCGGCCGCTACGGCATCCGCGTCAACGCCGTCGCGCCGGGACCAATCGAGACGCCGATGGTGCAGGCCCACCACACGCCTGCGGTGCGTCAGGAATGGAACGAGCGCGTCCTCCTGCGCCGCTACGGCACCGCGGAAGAGATCGCCGAGGCCAACGTGTTCCTGCTCGACGAGGCCCGCTCGGCTTATATCACCGGCCAGATCCTGGCCGTCGACGGCGGGTTCACGACGGGCGGCCTGCTCGGCCTGGATCGCGCCTGACGCAGGCGGCGCCCGTCCGGACCCGCCCCTGTCACCGGGACCGGACGGGCCGCCGTCAGTCCGGCTGGCGCAGCCAGCAATCGGGCAGCGCCAGCGGCGGCCGGCCGGGGACGTTGCGGACGGGCGGCGGCGGCGGCCCGAAATCGCCGTGGCCCAGGCGGTCGCGGCGCAGGAAGGTGAATTCCAGGTAGTCGGGGATCTCGTAGGCACCCAGAGCATGCACCTTCGCGGCGTTGTTGGGGTGCAGATGCACCACCGCATGCGCGCGCGTCAGCCGGTCGAAAAAGCGTCGGTAGGCGGCAAGGGACCGCGCCTGCCGGGCGCGGGTCAGGTGATGCACTTCGATGGCGATGATCCGGAAGCGCGACAGGACCGCGTCCGGCAGGGCTTCGATCGCCGCAAACTCGGCGCCCTCGATATCCATCTTCAGGATCAGGTCGCCGGTCTTCGGAAAGCCGTCGGCCGCCAGGCGCCCGATCGTCGTGATGCGGTCGTTGTCGACCGCGCCGACATTGCGTGCGACGAAGCGGAAGCGCGGATGGATCCGCGGCAGGCGGGCGATGGTGCCGTCCGCCAAGGTCACCGGGACGCCGCGCTCGGCGATGGCAAATTCGAAATCGACGTTGCGGCCGACACCAAGGCCCAGGCAGCCGACGATGTCGGCCAGATCGTCCGGCAGGACATAGCCGCCATCCGACTGCGGGCCGAATCGCACCAGCGGGTGACCGGACGGGACCGGTCGCAGCGGCGCGATCCAGGCCTCGATCTCGGCCGTCGTGACCTCGGGCGGCGGGGGCAGCATCGGCCCCTGCATCGGTTCGGGCCGCGGTGGCGGCGGGGCCAGGGCCGCTTGCAGGAAAGGCAGGACGACCTCCGCGGCCGGCGTAGCGCCCGAAGCCTGTGCCGGCCCGGGGGGTGGCGACGGGATGGCGACCGGAACCGGGGCCGGGGCTGGGGCCGGACCCGAACCCTGGGCCGAGGCTGGGGCCGAGGCCGGACCCCGGGCCGGGGCCTTCTTGCGCGGACCGGTGCCGGCCTTGCCCTGGGCCGCCGGCCGCGCCCGCTGGGCTCCGGTCGGCGCGCGTCCGGCAGGCGGGCGGCGGCGGGTCCATCGTCTGAACATGCGCCTGAGAAATTTCAGCATGGCGGTCGCCGGATGTCCCTTCGGTCGGTCTCGGTCCCGCCGACTGCGGACGCAAGCCGGCGCGGGGGAAGAAGATTGGCACGGAGGCGGCCTCCGTCTATTGGTGCTGCCCCGAACCCATCCTCGACAACCCAACCGGACGCACCATGACCGACGAGACCCCGGCCGAGAAGCCGCCGCTGCCCGACCATCTCTCCACCGATCCGCGCAGCCCGCATTTCAACGGCGATGTCCTGCGCCATCCGGTCGGCATCCGCTTCAACGGCGTCGAGAAGACCAATGTCGAGGAATATTGCGTCAGCGAGGGCTGGATCCGCGTGCCGGCCGGGCCGGCCAAGGATCGCTACGGCAATCCGATGACCCTGAAGCTGAAGGGCACCGTCGAGCCCTACTACCGGGACGCCTGATCGGCGCGGCCGGCCGTCAGCGGCCGTGGAAGAGCGGCTTGCGCTTCTCCAGAAAGGCCGTGCGGCCTTCGGCGAAGTCGGCCGAGTTGAAGCAGGCGTCGGCCAGCGCCAGCACGGCGGCCGGATCGGCGGTCGCCGGGTCGCCCGACACGAGCCCGATCGCCGACTTGGCGGCGCGCAGCGTCAAGGGCGCGTTGTCGGCGATCTCGGCGGCAAGCCGGTCGGCCTCCGCGGCGAGGTCCGCGGCCGGCACCGTCCGGGTCAGAAAGCCGATGGCCAGCGCCTCCGGGGCGGTGAGGCGGCGGGCGGTGAAGAACAGTTCCTTCGCCCGCATCGGCCCGACCGCATTGACCACGTCGCGCATGCATTCCGGCGGATAGCCGACGCCGAGCCGGGCGGCCGGGATGCCGAAGACCGCATCGTCGGCGGCGATCCGCAGGTCGCAGGCCACCGCCAGCCCCATGCCGCCGCCGAGGCAGAAGCCGCGGATCACCGCCACGGTCGGCTTCCGCGCCTCGCGCAGGGCCGCGAAGGCCTCGGCATTGGCGCGCTCGTAGGCCGCCCCGGTGACGGCGTCGCGCCGCACCTCGGCGAATTCGGAAATGTCGGCGCCCGACACGAAGGCGAGATCGCCGGCCCCCGAGACCAGGATCACGCGCACCGCGTCATGCGCCTCCAGGCTGGCGATCGCGCCCGGGATGGCCCGCCACATGGCCAGCGAGACCGCATTGCGCCGGGCCGGATGGTCGACCAGGAGCCGGCCGACGGCGCCGTCCACTTCGACGCGGATGCGGGGATCGGCGGTTGCCAGAGATTCGGCCATGTCGGACCCTCGTGGTTGGATGGCCGGGAGAGAAGCGGCCGGGCCCCGGCCTGTCAATCCGCCGACCGACCCGCGATGGGGCTGGTCCGTCCGGCGCGCAGCGCCCATATCGGCCGGGTGGGGCGGCGGCTCTGCGGTGGCGGCTCTGTGGCGGCGGGTGTCGCGGCGCGACCGCCGCTGTGGTAGGGTGTCGCAGACCCGGGACCTTGCCCCCCGAGGAGAGACGACGATGCAGCGCAACCAATCCCAGCCCGTCCATCTGCCCAATGTCGACCCCCTCTGGCAGAGGGTGCGTGCGGAGGCCGAAGCCATGGTGGCGGCGGAGCCGGCGCTGGCCAGCTTCGTCTGGGAAACCGTCCTCAATCACGATCGGCTCGAGGACGCGGTCATCCACCGCATCGCCGAGCGGCTCGACCACCCGACCGTCAAGGCGGCGCTGATCCGGCAGACCTACGAGGAGGCGCTGGCCGCCGAGCCGGATCTGGGCGACGTGATCCGCGTCGACATGCAGGCCGTCTTCGACCGCGATCCGGCCTGCAACCGCTACATCGAGCCGCTGTTCTATTTCAAAGGCTTCCACGCCATCCAGACGCATCGCCTGGCCAACTGGCTGTGGCGGCGCGGACGGCGCGACTTTGCCTACTACCTGCAGAGCCGGTCCTCGGCCGTGTTCCAGGTCGACATCCATCCGCAGGTGCCGCTCGGCCGCGGCGTCTTCTTCGACCACGGCACCGGCATCGTGATCGGCGCCACCGCGGTGATCGACGACGACGTGTCGATCCTGCAGGGCGTCACCCTCGGCGGCACCGGCAAGGAAACCGGCGACCGCCATCCGAAGATCCGCCGCGGCGTGCTGATCGGCGCCGGCGCCAACATCCTCGGCAATATCGAGGTCGGCCATTGCGCTCGCGTCGCCGCCGGCTCGGTGGTGCTGAAGGCGGTACCGCCGCGCACCACGGTCGCCGGCGTGCCGGCGCGAATCGTCGGCGAGGCGCCCTGCAACGAGCCCTCGCGCGCGATGGACCAGATGCTGCACGAACACGACGTGCAGATCTGAGCGGCGGCGGAACGATCGCTCCGGTGCGCTCCGGGCCGGCCTTCGTCGTCGCGCTGACGCTGCTCCTCGGCATCCAGGTCGCCGGCCTCATGCTCATGGGCCGGCCCTGGATCTGTCCCTGCGGCAGCGTGAAGCTCTGGCATGGCGTCATCGACAGTTCGGAGACGTCGCAGCATCTGCTCGACTGGTACAGTGCCACCCATATCCTGCACGGCGTCCTGTTCTTCGCCGGCCTGCGCCTCGTCCTCCCGCGCGTGGACCTCGCGCGTCTCGCCCTCACGGCGCTGGCCATCGAGGTCGGCTGGGAACTGATCGAAAACACGCCGGTCATCGTCGAGCGCTATCGCACGCAGGCGCTCGCGCGCGGCTACACGGGCGACAGCATCCTGAACTCGCTCTCGGATTCGGCGATGGCGATGATCGGCTTCGGGCTCGCGGCTTGGCTGCCCGTCCGGGTCACGATCGGGCTCGTGCTGGCCGTGGAGATCGGCCTCGCCGCCATGGTGCGCGACAATCTCTCCCTCAATATCCTGCAGCTGATTCATCCGGTCGAAGCGGTCTCGAATTGGCAGTCCGGGCGATGACGGAACCGGGGAGAGAGGCATGGCCGGCTTTGACGGGCCGCCTCGATCCGTGCGATAGCCGGCCCCGAGACGGCTGCATCGGCGGCCCCTGAATGCCGGCCGCACAGGCGGCCCAAGGAGCGGAGAGAGCGCGTGGACAAGCAGGAAATCGCCAAGCTGCAGGGGTATCTGCGCCGGAAGTTCAACAACCAGACGCTTCGCATCGAGGCGCGGCCGCGCAAGAAGGATTCCGCCGAGCTCTTCCTGGGCGACGAGTTCATCGCCGTCATCTTCCGTGACGACGAGGACGGCGAGGTCAGCTGGAACGTCCAGATGGCCATCCTGGAATCCGACCTGGACGACTGATACCGACGGTCATGGAATGATCGTCGGTTTTCGATGCGCGAATTTCTCATGCCTCTGACGCAAATGAGAAATTCGCGTTGCTTCAACGGCCCGATGCGTCAGCATCCTGGGCCGTTGCTATGAACCGTCGTCAGCGCGAAAGAAGCCCTTCGGCGAGCGTGCGGACCCGCTCGTCGAGGCTGCGCCAGTCGGGCATCAGCGCATAGCGGAACCGATACAGCGCGACCAGCGACGGGCCGACGGCGATCTCCCTGAGGCAGGTCGTGGCGAGATTGTCGCCGTCGGTCGCGAAACAGCGGGCCGCGAAGGGGCGCACGCCGCCCGGCTCGTAGAAGATCAGTTCATCCTCATAGCCTGACCCGGACGCCATGCGCTGGCCGACCAGACCGTTCGGCCCCTCGATCGGCGCACCGACGAAGAATCGGGCATAGACCGCGGTCAGGCGGGCGGAGGTATCGAGCGGGCTTTGGCGCGGCTCGATCGAGACGAAGACGACCGCCGGGTCCGGCGTGGCATCGTCGAGATTGCGGACGCTGCGCGCCTGGACGGCGGCGAGATCCGGCCAGGTGAAGGCGAGATCGACCCGACCATGGGTGCCGGCGCTGCGCTGGTCCTCGAAGCGGATCAGGTGGCTCGGCACGGCAAGCTTCTGACCGGCGATCGTCATGCCGACGGCCTGCGGCCCAGCCCCCTCCAGAGCGCCGTCGCGCGGGCCGAAGACCCGGTCGCGGACCGACCAGACGCCGGCCAGCGCCGCCAGCAGCAGCGCCGCGGAGACCGTAACCGAGCCCGAAACGGCACGTCTGAAGGCGCTGGCGGAGAAGCCCATCGCGTTAACCATGTTTGCAGTCCGCGCGGGGCAACGGGGTCGGCGCCGGGGACAGTGCCGAGGCTGCGTGGTAATGGTTAACCGTCGGTAAATGTCGGGTTCCGCCATGTTTCTCAACGCCATGATCCTGATCTATGCGGTTGCGACCGGCTTCGTCGCGGCGGGGCTCCTGGCGAGCCTCTATCAGCTGATGACCGACCGGCCGCCGGCCTTCGCGGTGTCGACCGAAAATCTGGTCACCGGGGTCGGGGCGATCATGATGTGCGCCTTCGCGGGCCCGTTCATCATCATGCGCAATGCCATCCGCGGCCGGCTGATCGAGCATCGTCCGCTCGGCTGGCTGGCGGCCAGCGCCTTCATCGCCGCCGGCTGGAGCCTGTGCTCCGGCATCCTGGTGATCGAGTTCGCTCTCGCCCTGCGCGACACGATCGCCTGACCCGCATCGCGGCCGGGGATTCGGGCTCGCCCGGCCGGCGCGCTTCTGGCATGGTCCCGCCGATTTCGCGACCGCGGGGGATTGAATGCCGATTTATGCTCTCGAAGGACAGCGCCCGGAACTGCCGGCGCCCGGAACCTACTGGATCGCGCCGGATGCGGTGCTGATCGGCAAGGTGCGCGTGAAGCCGGGGGCGAGCATCTGGTTCGGTGCGGTGCTGCGCGGCGACAACGAGTGGATCGAGGTCGGCGAGGAGTCCAACGTCCAGGACATGGCCATGCTGCACACCGATCCGGGCTTTCCGCTCACGATCGGACGCGGCGTGACGGTCGGCCACAAGGCGATCCTGCACGGCTGCACGGTCGGCGACGACAGTCTCGTCGGCATGGGGGCGATCATGCTGAACGGTTCGGCAGTCGGCGCGGGCTCGCTGGTCGGGGCCGGCGCGCTGATCACCGAGCGCAAGCAGTTTCCGGACCGTTCGATGGTCGTCGGTGCGCCCGGCAAAGCGATTCGCAGCCTCGACGACGAGGCCGTCGACGGGTTGCGCCGCGCCGCCCAGATCTATTCCGACCGGTTCAAGCGCTACATCGCGACATTGCAGGACGTGACCGGGGCCTGAGGGCGTCCCGCGAAAAGGTTCGGGCCGGCACCTTGCGGTGCCGGCCCGAGACGCGGACCCGATCTGGTGGGGACGGGGAGGGTGGGGACGCGACCGGGTCCGCGTGACCGAATGAGTTCCCGTCTGGTCGTCAGCGGCCCGTGGAGGCCACCGTGTCGGTGCGGCGATCCTCGATCGTGTCCCAGCGGGCGACATCGATCTGGGATTGGCGCTTCACGTAGCGGTATTCCGTCTGGTTCCAGGGCAGGACCTGGGCCTGCTGGTTGTCGAGAACGTAGTCGCCGCGATCCGTCACCACCGTCAGGACGGCATGGCCCTGGTTCTTGGTGTCGCGCACCACGGTGATCAGCAGGCTGGTGACCGGCCAGCCGCGATCCATCAGCATCTTGCGCTTCAGGAGGACATAGTCCTCGCAGTCGCCCTTGCCCTGGCGCGGATAGGTCCAGTATTCGGCAACGCCGTAGAGTTCCTCGTCGGTGACCGGCTCGATCACCCGATTGACATAGGAATTGACGGCGATCAGTTCGTCCCAGCGCGTCTTGCTCATCGGAACACGAATGGCTGCCGGAGCGGTTCCGACGCAGTCGGCCAGATGTTCCTTGCAGAACTGCACAAATCCGATCGGCGGCGCCGTCGTCCCGCGCATGTCCATCGCGTTGCCGGCTCTGGCTGTCGTGGCATCCAACGTTGCAACACTGAGCAACGCCAGACCGAATGCAATGGCATGTCTTGATGCTTTGCCGAAGAACATCAATGCCTCCCTGTCCCTGGAGGCAATTGATACCTTGATGCTTTTTATGTGCGTATAAGTTCGCAGGTCGAATTCAATTCGACTGTAAGTCAAACTCGCCGAAAACTTGAAGCTTATTTGTATCGAATTTTATCGATCGTCGTTTCGGTCGATGAATCAAACGGATACGCGCATGCGGTCGCGGCCGCCCGGCCCGCGCGGGGCTGCCGACGGCGTCGGGCGGTCGTTCCAATGCGGTGAAGGTTTGATGAAAAACGCCGGGCGGGGCAGGCCGAGAGGCGTCTCCGGTCCGGGCGGTCCGGCCTCAGTTGACCTGGCTTTCCAGGTTCTCGATCGTCTGAAGCACGGCGAATTCGACCGCAACGCCGTCGTCGAAATGGCGCACGATGCGGCCGCGGATCTTGCCCAGCAGCACCTGTTCGCCGAGCGGCGGCCGCTCGACCATGGCGAGCGCGGCGCCGGACAGCGAGATGTCGACGATGCGGCAGCGCAGCTCGCGTTGGCCGCCGACGGTCAGGATCGCGAAGGGGTTCTTCGGGGCGTAGCGATCGTGGCGGCGGTCTTCCGGCAGGTTGAGAACATGCCGGTTGGCAAGCCAGGTCAATTGGGCGGCGATCTTGTCGCGCTTGCGCAGCGTCGCATCGATCTGCATGGCGAAGCCGCCCGTCAGCGGACGGACGATCTTGCCCTCGACGCGGCCGATATGGTCGATATAGGCGATCACGCGTTCGCCGACCGTGCCCGAAACCGGCGCGATCATGGCCGCGCCGCCGGGCGACATGTTGACGACCTGGCAGGGATATTCGCGCTTGTTCTCGAGCATGAACCGGCCGAGCAGGTTCACCTTGACGCGCTGATGGCGGCGGCGATCCTGCTTGTGCCATGTTGCCGCAAGCGCGGTGCTGGATTTCTTCGCCTCTGCCATCCACGCCTCTGAAGCGCGATGCGCGCAGCCTGCGGCCGAACGCGTCCTGGAGCTCAGCCTAGACCGGGATGGTTAAGGGGATCTTGCCGGGGGCTCCATCAAGAACGATTTTGGTTACGACTGGCCGCTACCTGCGACTGGCAGTCGATAACCATGCGCGGACCGCGATCGGACACGGGCTTGACATCCGAAACGTTTATTGCGCCGTCCGCCGGGCCCGCCGCGGGTCTCCGTCACGACTTCCCGCCGTCATAGACGACCAGATGGGCGACGCGCCGGCGCATGGAATGGACCAGGCCGGCATTGCCCGGCCGCGGCGTCTGGGCCTTCTCGTCCTCCGACAGGCCGATCCGGAACGGCCGCTCGTCCGGCCAGATCAGCCGCAGGCTGGAGATGGTCTGGGTCATGATCGGATGGATGCCGATCCAATAGGGATCGTCGGCCGGAACCAGGCAGCCGAGCACGCGGCAGTAGCCCTGGCCCGGCTGGCTGATCGGCAGCAGCAGGCATTCGAAGGCCAGTTCGCGGCCGTGGTCGCTGCGCCCGACCATGCCGAGCACCGCCGCCGCGGCATCCTCATGGATGGCGGCGAGCAGGCTCGCCACCGCCTCCCGGTCCTTGCCTTGCCAGAAGGAGAGGAACTCCTTGCCCTTCATCTCGCGCCCATAGGCGGCGCAGATGCGGGTGCCGGCGAGCCGGAACCGATAGTCGGTCCGCGAGACGACCTCGAGGATGAAGGTGTCGGCGAGCAATGTCCGGATGTCGGCCGGCTCGATCTCGCTGCGCTCGGGCGCCGGGCGATCGCCCCGGATCCGTTGCCAGTAGTCGTAGAGCTCGCGTGTCGTTCGGTTCTTCATGGCGCCCCCGCTCGGGCTCCGCAGGCCGTCGCCCCGTGCCGGCCGGGCGGCAGCCCGGTCGCAAGGGGATCGGCCAAGCTGTCGAGCCATCCGCGCATCGGGCGAAATGCACGCCCGGTGCCAGCCGCATTCGTGCCGTTCCTGGACCCTTCGGGGGGCAACTGCCTCAAAGCGGGATTAGGGTTAACAAAACCTTGCCATTGCGAAACCGCCGCCCGGCGCGGCATGGTCCGGTCCGACGACAGGGGGAGAGCCGCAAGGCCGGACCGGATCGGTCCGTCGTCAGGTGGACGCGACCGGGAGCCGTCCGTCCTTCGGGGCGGGCGG
>NZ_LJYW01000001.1:1051589-1055940 GCF_001305515.1 Prosthecodimorpha hirschii | reverse complement strand
CGCCCCCGCTCGGGCTCCGCAGGCCGTCGCCCCGTGCCGGCCGGGCGGCAGCCCGGTCGCAAGGGGATCGGCCAAGCTGTCGAGCCATCCGCGCATCGGGCGAAATGCACGCCCGGTGCCAGCCGCATTCGTGCCGTTCCTGGACCCTTCGGGGGGCAACTGCCTCAAAGCGGGATTAGGGTTAACAAAACCTTGCCATTGCGAAACCGCCGCCCGGCGCGGCATGGTCCGGTCCGACGACAGGGGGAGAGCCGCAAGGCCGGACCGGATCGGTCGTCGTTATGTGAGAAGGCGTCGAAGCCGATCGCGGGACGCCATGTACGGGTATCAGCACAACAGGTCCATCGCCGAAGAGCCGCCGGCGAAACCCCGGCGCGAGCCCTTCTTCGGCGACGTTCCGGCGCCTGTTCTCTGGCTCGCCGCCGTCATGGTGCTGATCCACGCCGCCCGTCTGGCGCTCTCCGAGGACAGCGACTTCGAAGTGCTGCTCTGGTTCGCCTTCGTCCCGGAGCGCTTCGCCGCCGACGCCGCGGAAATGGGCTATCCCGGCGGACCGGTCACCGCGGCAATGACCTTCGTGTCCTACGCGCTTCTGCACGTCGATTGGCTCCACGTCCTCGCCAATACCGCCATGCTGCTGCCGCTCGGCGCTTCCGTGGCGCGGCGGGTGGGAGGCGTCCGGTTTCTGGCCTTCTGCGTCGCCACCGCGGCCGGCGGCGCGCTCGCCCATCTCCTGTCCCATCCCGGGGCCGGCGTCCCGATGATCGGCGCCTCCGGCATCGTCTCCGGACTGCTCGGCGGACTGCTGCGTTTCCGCTTCGGTCCGCAGGGTCTGCGGCCCGATCTCGCCGGCCGGGCCGAGCAGCCGCGCCGGTCGCTTCTTTCGCTCGCCCGCGATCCGCAGGCGATCCTGCTGATCGCAGGCCTGGTCGTGACCAATCTGCTGCTCGTGGCCGGGGCCGATGCCTTCGCGGGCCCCGACTCCAGCATCGCCTGGCAGGCCCATGCCGGCGGGTTCCTGGCAGGCCTACTCGGCTTCCCGCTGTTCGACCGGCCCGATCCTCGCCCCGCGCCCTGAGCGGGGGTTGCCTGGAACCATTGCGACCTTCACTATGTTGGCTAGCCGTCAGGGAGGACGGCTGAACCGGTCGGCTCGCGCCTCTCCGGGGCTGCGAGCCCCGCTCTGCTGCGAAATCAGGGAGGCTCCGCCAATGACTGTGAAGGTTATTCTGTCCGACAAGGGCCGTAGCGTCGTCACCCAGCATCCCGACGCGACGCTCGCCGAAATCTGCGAGACCCTGGCGACGCACAAGATCGGTGCCGTGGTGCTGACCACGCGGGATGGGGATATCGCGGGGATTCTCTCCGAGCGCGACGTGGTGCGCGCCCTGGCCCAGGAGGGGGCCGGCGCGCTGTCGCAGAAGGCGGCCGGCTACATGTCGCGCAACGTCGTCACCTGCCACGAGGAGGAGACGACCCACGACGTGATGACCAAGATGACGGCGGGCCGTTTCCGGCACATGCCGGTGGTCAAGGCCGGGCGGTTGATCGGCGTCGTCTCGATCGGCGACGTGGTCAAGCGCCGCATCGAGCAGGTCGAGAAGGACGCCGAGGAAATCCGCAACTACATCGCGACGGCCTGAGCCGTCGGGACGGCACCGGGAGCGCCGGACCCACCCCACGATCCGGATCCCGGCCGGTATCCGGGTCCGGTGTCACGAATGGGCGTCACGAATGCGTGTGGCCGCAGGCCGAGCCGTAGACATCGGCCGGGTCGAAGGCGGGATCCGCTTCAACGAAGGCGAGCGGTGCGTCGGCCGGACCGCCGACCGGCACGGCCCGGTAGAAGCAGGAGCGGTAGCCGCGATGGCAGGAGGCGCCGTGGCCTTCGACGCGGACCTTCAGCCAGACGGCGTCCTGGTCGCAGTCGACGCGCAGTTCGGCGACATGCTGGCGGTTGCCGCTGGTCTCGCCCTTGACCCACAGGCTCCGGCGCGAGCGGCTCCAGTAGGTGGCGATGCCGGTCTCGATCGTCCGCGCCAGCGCCTCCGCATTCATATGGGCGAGCATCAGCACTTCGCCCGAGACGACATCGGTGACGACGGCGGTGACCAGGCCGGCGGCGTCGAAACGCGGCGTCAGCTGCGTGCCGAGTTCAAGCGCATCGTGGTCGCCGGGGGCGGGGAAGGAGCGGGGCGTGGCGTCGGTCATGCCAGCGGGATAGGCTGCCGGCGGGCGCCGGTCAACGGCCCGCCATGCGCTCCGGCCGTCTCGCGGCCGTATGCCCTCTTTGTCCCTGATGGTTTGCGCGATCGATACGCCGCCCGTGCCGACGGGTTGACGGCCGGCGCGATCGTGCGATCCGCCTCCAGGCTGCCGGCTCAGCGCAGGCCGCGCACCAGCGTCATGAAGCGCACCTGCTCGGTCGGGTCTTCGCGGAACACGCCGGTGAACTGGGTGGTCAGCGTCGAGACGCCGCCCTTCTGCACGCCGCGCATCGACATGCACATATGCTCGGCCTCGACCAGGATGGCGACGCCGCGCGGCTTCAGGAAGTCGTCGATCGCATTGGCGATCTGCGCCGTCATGGTCTCCTGGGTCTGCAGCCGCTTGGCGAAGACATCGACGACGCGGGCGAGCTTGGACAGGCCGACCACGCCGCGGGAGGGATAGTAGGCGATATGGGCCTTGCCGACGAAGGGCACCATGTGGTGTTCGCAATGGGAGTGGAACGGGATGTCGCGCACCAGCACGATGTCGCCGTAGCCCTCGACCTCCTCGAACACCTTGGCCAGCACCTCCGCCTCGCTCGCGCGATAGCCGGAGAACAGCTCCTCATAGGCCTTGACGACCCGCTTCGGGGTGTCGAGCAGGCCCTCGCGCTCCGGATCGTCGCCGGCCCAGCGGATCAGGGTGCGCACGGCCGCCTCGGCGTCCTCGCGGCTCGGCCGTCCGGCGGCATCCTGCGGTGCGGGCCGCTCGTCGCGGTCGCGGCGGTAGAGATTGACGATGGCGTCCATGGGGAAGATCTCCCGGCTCTCTCGTGGTTTCCGCAACATACGGCTCCGCTGGCGTTTCGGACCACGCGCCCCCGCCGTCCTTCGTGACGGCGCCGGGATGCGAGCTCGGCAGTCATGGACTATATAATGCTTTTCGACGCCCCGATAAGGCGGGCCGGCCGCGACCGGTGGCCCCAACGGCGCGCCGCCTGCGACGGAAAGCGTCCCCATGATCGACGACGTCTACAACAAGAAGATCCTCGAACTGGCCGGCAACATCCCCCGGCTCGGCCGCCTGGCCGATCCGGACGCCAGCGCCACCGCCCATTCGCGTCTGTGCGGCTCGACCGTCACGGTCGATCTCCGCATGGAGGGCGATGTGGTCACCGATTTCGCCCATGACGTGAAAGCCTGCGCCCTCGGCCAGGCCTCGTCGTCGATCATGGCGCGCCATGTCGTCGGTGCGACCGCGTCGGAACTGCGCGACCTGCGCGACAGCGTCCGCCGCATGCTCAAGGAGAACGGCGCCCCGCCGGAAGGCCGCTTCGAGGAGGCGAAGTATCTGGAGCCGGTGCGCAGCTACAAGGCGCGCCACGCCTCGACGCTTTTGACCTTCGACGCGGTCGTTGCCGCCATGGACCAGATCGAGGCGAAGCGCCGCGCGGCGGCCGAGGCCGTATGATCGGACCGGCTGCGGGACTTTGACGCTCGCGAGCGAGCCGAGAGACCGGCAGCGGGGATGGTGAAGCGGGCGGCGGGACGATGATGCGTCTTCCGGACCGGCAACCTTCAGTGTATGATGCCAGCAGGCTAGGGGAATGGCCTCGCGGCCATCCCCCCGCCGGACTTACCGGGAAATGGAGATCGTGACTCTCCACTTTCCGAGCCGGAGCGTGATGGTCATCTTCATCATGACCGTCACCTCCTTGCCGAGGCGTGTCGGCTTGCACACCCGACGACGGCCGGGTGCATGACTTTGTCGCGAAAGCCGCGCAGACGCCAAGTCGTCTGTGCGGCTTTTTGCACGATATGAGTGTAATTCTAGATCGAACGGTTGAATCCGGCGCGCGCTGCGTCCGAGACACGGATCGCAGCGGCATGCGATCTCGGTGTCACGACTTCACGCCGATGCGGGCCGCGCGAAGTGCCGGTCGGCCTCGGCGGCGACGCGGTCGAAGGTGGCTTCCAGCTTTGCGTCGGTGCCGCGCATGCGCTCGACCTTGGGCAGCGACTTGTCGTCGGTCACCTCGGCGACCAGGCCGGCGACGCGCGCGCCGAAGCCGTCGACCAGATCGGCATGGGTCACGACCGTATCCTCGACCGTGTCGTGCAGATAGGCGGCGGCGATCACC
>NZ_LJYW01000001.1:482306-1051569 GCF_001305515.1 Prosthecodimorpha hirschii | reverse complement strand
CCTGCCGCGCCCAGGCGACATAGTCGACCAGCCGCTCATAGGCCCAGTCGTGCGGCGGGCTGTACACCAGGGAACGTACGTTCGAGATCTTGTCGGCGATCTTGATCAGCCGCGCCTCGGGGCTGAGCGCGGCGGCATGTTCGATCTGAAGGCGCTTGCGTTCCGCCTTGGGCAGCGACTTGTCGTCGGTCACCTCGGCGACCAGGCCGGCGACGCGCGCGCCGAAGCCGTCGACCAGATCGGCATGGGTCACGACCGTATCCTCGACCGTGTCGTGCAGATAGGCGGCGGCGATCACCTCGGCATTCGGGGCGGCATCGGCCGTGGCCACAAAGGCGGCGACTTCGGCGAGGTGGTTCATGTATGGATCGCGGTCGATCCCCTTGCGCTGCTGGTCCTTGTGGTGGACCGCGGCGAAGTGGACCGCACGGGTGATCAGGACGGCGTCGTCGGACATTCTCCCTCCGATCTCGGCGCGGGAGCGGAAATCACGTTTGGGGAGGCGGAGCGGAGGCGCGATGTGCAGGCAATGCCAAGGCGAAGGGCCGATCCGCCGGGGCCCCCACGTCCTCCTGGCCCGCGGACTGATCAGGCTCTATCGCTACACTTTTTCGGCTTTTATGGGGCGGACCTGCCGCTACCTGCCGACCTGCTCGGACTATACCGAGGAGGCGATCGCGCGGCACGGTCTGTGGGCCGGCGGATGGATCGGTCTTGCCCGGATCCTGCGCTGCGGACCCTGGGGCGCGTCGGGGATCGACCCGGTTCCCACCGAGTTGCCGCCCCAGGCCCGCTGGTATATGCCCTGGCGCTACGGCCGCTGGACCGGCCGGCACATCGTCGACAGGTTCTGAACCGTCGATCATTCCGAGACCCAAAGAGGCTTACCCGGGTTCGTCGCCGGGAGTGAGCCGGAGGAAAACCATGATCCAGATCACCTTTCCGGATGGCGCGAAGCGTGAGTTCCAGGCCGGCACGACCGGGCTCGCGGTGGCCGAATCCATCGCCAAGTCGCTCGCCAAGAAGGCCATCGCCGTCAAGCTCGACGGCCGGCTGAGCGACCTGCGCGACCCGATCGTCTCCGACGCGCATCTGCAATTCGTCACCCGCGAGGATCCGGAAGCGCTGGAGCTGATCCGCCACGACTGCGCGCATGTCATGGCCGAGGCCGTGCAGGAATTGTTCCCGGGCACCCAGGTGACCATCGGGCCGGTTATCGACAACGGCTTCTACTACGACTTCTATCGCCCCGGGCAGCCCTTCACGCTGGAGGAACTCGGCCAGATCGAGAAGCGCATGCGCGAGATCATCGCGCGCAACAAGCCCTTCACCAAGGAGGTCTGGAGCCGCGACAAGGCCCGGCAGGTGTTCGCCGACAAGGGCGAGGCCTTCAAGGTCGAACTGGTCGAGGCGATTCCGGCCGACCAGGATCTGAAGATCTACTACCAGGGCGACTGGTTCGATCTCTGCCGCGGCCCGCACATGGCTTCGACCGGCCAGATCGGCAATTCCTTCAAGCTGATGAAGGTGGCCGGCGCCTATTGGCGCGGCGATTCCACCCGTCCGATGCTGTCGCGCATCTACGGCACCGCCTGGACCAACGACGCCGACCTCGCCGCCTATGTGCACATGCTCGAGGAGGCCGAGAAGCGCGACCATCGCAAGCTCGGCCGCGAGATGGATCTGTTCCACTTCCAGGAGGAGGGGCCGGGCGTCGTCTTCTGGCACGCCAAGGGCTGGACCATCTTCCAGGAACTGATCGCCTACATGCGCCGCCGCCTCAAGGGCGACTACATGGAGGTCAACGCCCCGCAGGTGCTCGACAAGGTGCTGTGGGAGACCTCCGGCCATTGGGGCTGGTACAAGGAGAACATGTTCGCGGTGCAGTCGGCCGGCGAGGACACCGAGGACAAGCGCGTCTTCGCCCTCAAGCCGATGAACTGCCCGGGCCATCTGCAGATCTTCAAGCACGGCCTGAAGTCCTACCGCGACCTGCCGATCCGCATGGCCGAATTCGGCGTCGTGCACCGCTACGAGGCGTCGGGCGCCATGCACGGCCTGATGCGGGTGCGGGGCTTCACCCAGGACGATGCGCACATCTTCTGCACCGACGATCACATGGCCGCGGAATGCCTGAAGATCAACGAGCTGATCCTGTCGGTCTATGCGGATTTCGGCTTTGAGGAGATCGAGGTCAAGTTGTCGACCCGTCCGGAGAAGCGCGTCGGCTCGGACGAACTCTGGGATCGTGCCGAAGCGATCATGATGCAGGTGCTCGAACAGATCGCCGAGGAATCGGGCGGCCGGATCAAGATCGCGCTCAATCCGGGCGAGGGCGCCTTCTACGGCCCGAAGTTCGAATACACGCTGAAGGACGCCATCGGTCGCGAATGGCAGTGCGGCACGACCCAGGTCGACTTCAACCTGCCGGACCGGTTCGAGGCCTTCTATATCGACGCCGACGGCTCGAAGAAGACCCCGGTGATGATCCATCGCGCCATTTGCGGCTCGATGGAGCGCTTCACCGGCATCCTGATCGAGAATTTCGCCGGCCATTTCCCGCTCTGGATCGCGCCGGTCCAGGTCGTGGTGGCGACCATCACCTCGGATGCCGACGGCTATGCCGAGACGGTGCGCCGGCGGCTGATGGCGGCCGGCATCCGCGCCGAGCTCGATCTTCGCAATGAGAAGATCAACTACAAGGTGCGCGAGCATTCGCTGGCCAAGGTCCCGGTCATCCTGGTCTGCGGCAAGCGCGAGGCCGAGGAGGGGACCGTGGCGGTGCGCCGGCTCGGCTCCAATGAGAACCGCGTCGTGAAGTTCGACGAGGCGCTCGCCGCGCTCATCGACGAGGCGACCCCGCCGGACGTGAAGCGCGCCCGCGCCGGCGCGCCCTGATCCGAACCTGCCGCCCGGGGTCGCCGCGTTCTGCGGCCCCGGGCGGCGCTTCCGGGCCGTCGGATGCGCGGTGTCTCAACCGGGAAGCTGCGTGCAGACGACGTTCTTGTAGACCGCCTCGCCATTGGGGCCCGTGCAGGCCGAGCCGGTGCAGCGGCAGCCGTATTTCCAGGTGCATTTCTTGCCCAGCAGGGTCTGGTTCGTGCCGACCGTCGAATCCACCCGCAGGCATTGCAGGGCGCCCTTGGGCGGCTTGTTGACGATCTGGGCGTCCGAGCCGGACGTGGCCGCAAGGACGAGGGCGGCTGCAAGGAATAGAAACCGCATGACGGATACCTCCGCGACGGTCGAGGGTGAAGCTGCGACGCGACCGTACCGCGCTCCATCGTTTCAGCGGCCGGTCCCGTCGTCTTCCCAGCCAGCGCAGGCAAATTTCGCGGGATGGGATGGTTGGCGGATTTCGCATCCTTGAAGCCCAGGAGGTCTGTGCTAGGCTTCCGATGCATAATTTATATGGAATGTGACGTGATCCGCCGGTCCGGTCCTGGAGGGTGCTCCCGTGCCGACAATGCGTTTTTCGACCGATCAACTCGGGCCCGGATTGTCGGATGCCGCGCGGGCACGGCGGTGGGCGGATTGCCTGTCCGGAAACGGCATTTCGTTCCAATGCCCGAAGGAGGACGGATTTCGCGGCGCCATCGAGCTGCTGAAGCTTCCCGGGTGCGAAATCGGGCGTGCCAACGCAACCTCCGCGATCGGCAGCCGGACGGCCGAGGCCATCGCCCGCGATCGGGATCAGATGCTCTTCCTGTTCGGCAGCCTGGGCGGCGCCCGTAAGGTCGCCTCGCAGGCCGGCCGCGACATCGTTCTCGACGACGGCGCCATCACGCTGCTGGACCATACCCGCCCGCACAGGACCCTGGCTCCCGAGGGTGGCACCGCCGTGGCCGTCGCGATTTCCATGGTGGACGTTGCGGCGTCCGGGTTCGATCTGGCCGGCAGGCTGTGCCGCACACCGACCGATCCGGGGGCCGCTCGCCTGCTGGTTCGATACGCGCTCGGCCTGATCGCCGACCCGCTCGCCGGGCCGGACGGCGAGGCGCTGGCGACCCAGCACATCGCCGAACTTGCCGGGCTTGCCTTCGGGGCGCAGGACCGTCGGGGCGAGCGGGTTCGAGCCGCGGCGGCCGCCAGGACTCGACTGATTCTCACGACGGTCAGGCGCCGGGCGCTGGAACCCGACCTCGACGCGGCATCGGTCGGACAGGACTTCGGACTGTCCGAACGGACGGTGCAGACCCTGCTTGCGGATTGCGGCACCAGCGTCGGCCGCGAGGTCATGGAGGTGCGGCTTCGGCATGCCCATGACCTGCTGCATGGGATCGAGCCGTCGACTGCGACGGTAGCGGCCGTCGCCTTCGAATGCGGTTTCAACGCGGTGTCGACCTTCTATCGCGCCTACAAGGCACGCTTCGGAAGTTCGCCGGGCGAAGATCGTGGCCGGCCGGCAGGGTCCGTGGCGTCCCGCTCGCCCGTCCGCCAGTCCTTGGGGGCCACGCGCCGCAATGCACCGAGGAGCGTCATGCCGGATTGACGCTGGCATGTGGTAATGGCTCACTCGTTCCGGTCGACCGGGAGATCGCCATGCGCCTCGCTTTGTGCCTCGTCACGCGCCTCGCCGTTGCCGGCCTCGCCATTCCGTGTGGCGGCATGCCCGCCCGGGCCGATCCGGGCGACAAGGCCGGCTGGTCGATCGGCACGGATCCGCGAAAGCGCGTCTTCCTGCACTATGTCGCCGAGAAGGACGGGCCGCGCGAACTGACGCTGGCGTGCCTGCGCGATGTCGACAGTTTCGATGTCTATACCGCCGGCCTGTTTCCGAAGCGGCCGGACGGGGAGGCGACGCTGACCCTGCGCAGCGGCGGCGGCAGCGTCGACGTCTCGGGTTCGGTTGCGGCCGGCGACGACGGCGCCACGTCGCGCTTCGAATCGAACACCGATCTCGATGCGGCGACCCGCAAGGCCCTGCGCGCCTCGCTGCTGCCGGTGCTCGGCGGCGCGGGGCCGATCCAACTGAAGCTCGGGACGCGGGAGATCGTGCTCGCCCCGTCCGGGCCGCCGGCGGCCGCCATCAAACGGTTCGACAGCATCTGCTTCGGCAAGTAGCGCCGGCCTGGCCCGGCGGGAGGAGGCGACCATGCTTCGCAGACGATGGATGGTGGCGGCCACAGCGGCATTCGTGGCGATCGCGGCGGTTCCGGCCGCGGCCGACGAGACCGTCCAGCTCGGCGGCGCCAGCGGCGTCCTGATCCGGCCCGCCGGCAAGGCGCGCGGCAGCATCATCCTGCTCGCCGGCGGCGACGGGATGCTGAATGTCGGGGCGAACGGCAGCTTCACGGGCCTGCGCGGCAATCAACTCGTGCGCACCCGGCAGTCCTATGTCTCGGCCGGCTTCGCGGTGCTGCTGCCCGATCGCGGCGCCGATCTCGGCACCGCGGTGCAGACCATGGCGGCGATCGCCCGGCCGGTGACCATGGTCGGAACGAGCCGCGGCACGCAGCGCGCCGCGGAGGCGATCGCGGCCGGCGCGCGGCCCGACAAGCTGGTGCTGACCTCCGGCTTCCTGACGCCGGAGTCCGGGCCTGGCCCGAATGTCAGCCAGATTCTCGGTTCCGCCGGCTCGCTGCCGCGCACCCTGGTGGTGCATCACCGGCACGACGGCTGCCGCTACACCCAGCCGGCCGGCGTCGAGCCGTTCCGGGCCTGGGCGGCCGGGCGGGTCAGCGTCACCTGGCTCGACGGCGGCGCGGATGGCGGCGACCCGTGCCAGGCCGCCGGCCATCACGGCTTTGCCGGTCTCGACGGCCAGGTCGTCTCGGCCGTCGTCGGCTTCGCCGGACGGTGATGCCGGGCGGAACCCGTCAGAGGTTCTTTTCCAGGAAGGAGCGGACCAGCAGCTTGTTCTGGTTCGGGGTCAGGCTGAACGAGAAGGTCAGCGTGCCGTCCGAGAGGGCGGCGCCCGGCTCCTTGGCGCCCGCGCAGGTCAGCGTCTTGACCTTGTCCTTCAGCGCGTCCTTGCCGAGCTGGTCGCCGCACAGATCCTCGATCGCATCGAGCGCGGCCGAGCAATAGGGCGCGACGTTCTTTTTCGAGACCTCGGCCTCGTCGAAGCTCTTCCAGTCGTAGCCGGCCTTGAGGTCGAGACCGCAGCGCTTGTTGGTCAGCGCCAGGGCGGTCGAGAGGTCGGCCTCCTGAAGGACGCGCATCTTCTTGACTTCGAGCGACTGCGCGGCGGCCGGTGCGGCGGCGAGAAGCGAAGCGGCGACGGCGACGGCCAGAGCGGCAGCGATACGGATATGGCGCATGAACGATGGTTCCCGTGGTCCCCCGACCGGCGGCGACCATGCACCCATCCGATTTCCGCAGCGTGTCGCCGCCTGTTTCCGCGCTGTTGCGTCGCCATCGGGCGCGACGGACGACTGTCGGGGCGTCAGAGCGTCAGAGCGTCAGAGCGTCAGAGCGTCAGAGCGTCGGGGCGCCAGGGCGTCAGGGCTTTTCCAGCTTGTCGGCGAGCAGCTCGACTTCCCGGTCGTAGCCGGCCTCGACGGTGAAGTTGCGCGTATAGACCTGCCCCTGGTGCTTGGCGACGACGGCATATTCGCCTTCCGCCAGGACGAAGGACGGGAAGGCGCCGACCGTCTCGGTCAGCTGATCGCCGTTCGGCTGGCTGAGCACCAGCCAGTCGACGCCGGCGAGCGCCTCACCGCCGGTCTCCGCGACCAGCTTCAGCGTCGTCTTGGCCGCCTTGTGGTAGACGGTCGCCTCGGTCAGCTTGCCCGGATTGACGTGGATCTCGGCGCGCACGACGGCGTTCAGGTCGCCGTAGTGGGAGACGACGTGGTAGGTGTCGGCATTGAGGCGGATGACCCGGCCGGGCTTGGCGCCGATCACCAGCGCCTGTCGGTCGCCGCGCTGGTCGGCATCCTTGGAATAGATGTCGAAGGTGACGCGGTCCTGGTCGACCGGCAGGTCGCCGACCACCGCAGCGCCGAGCCGCATGCCGCCGGCATTGAGCACCAGCGTCTCGGTCCGCTCGGCCTTCTCGACCGTCACGCGGGTGGTGGCGCCGGCGCGCCCATAGGCGGCATGGACCAGATAGGAGCCCGGATCGAGCCGGAACATGGCCTCGCCGCCGGCGGCCGTGGCGACCAGCTTCAGCTTGGTCTCGTCGGTCTCCTTGGTGTCCTGGAACACCCGCCAGACGAGACCCGAGCGGATCGGCTGGCCGTTGTCGGTGACCAGCGCCCGCAGCCGCAGCACCTGCTTCGAGCGCGGCAGATCGGGCTGGGCCAGCGGATTGGGAATCGTCGGCGCCGGGTTCGGCGCATAGGGGATCGGCGCGACGGGGGCGGGGGCTCCGCCAGGCGGAGTGGCGCCGGCGGCCGGAGCCGCACCGGCAGCCGGGGCGGGGCCTCGTCCCGGCGCACTCTGCGCCAGCGCGGCCGTGGGCGCGGTGGCGATGAGCAGGGCCAGCAGGGTCGAGGCGAGGCGGCGCGGCATGAAGTTCCCGTGATGAGGCGGAGCCCGGTCGATGGCGGCGCGGCAGATGTCGGTGACGAGAATGGCGAAAACGAGACTGCGCCGCAATCCGCAAGCGCGGCGGCGCGGCCGGCCGGATGTTTTGCGGCGAAACCGCGCATGGGGCGGATCGGAGCCATGCGTTGACAGGACTGGTGCGATCCGCTTTGCCTCGGCACGAAAGCTGTTCCAGGCCACGCGAAAGTCCCCCATGCCCGACGCGCTCGAACTCCTCAAGACCCGCCGCTCCGTCTCGGCTTTCCTGCTCGGCGATCCCGCGCCGAGCGATGCCGACATCCGGCAGATGATCGAGATCGCCGCGCGCGTCCCCGATCACGGCAAGCTGACGCCCTGGCGCTTCATCCTGTACCGGCGCGAGCAGGGCGAGCGGCTGAGCGAGCTTCTGATGCCGCTCTATCGGGCCCGCTTCCCCAATGCCGAGGCCCAGCGCGTCGAGCAGGAGCGCGGCCGCTTTTCGCGTTCGCCGGTCACCATCGGGGTGATCAGCAAGGCCGCGACCCATGCCAAGATCCCCGAATGGGAGCAGTTCCTGTCCGCCGGCGCCTCGACCATGAACCTGGTGCTCGCCGCGCACGCCCTCGGCTTCGCCGCCCAATGGGTGTCGGACTGGTGCGCGGACGACGCGGCGGCCTCCGCGATCCTCGGGGCCGGGCCGGGCGAGCGCTTCGTCGGCTTCGTCCATATCGGCACCCCGAAGGAGAAGCCGCTCGATCGGCCGCGCCCCGCCGTCGACGACATCCTGTCCAGCTGGAGCGAGGCGCGCTGATGTTCTTCCGTCCCGAAGCCCGCCCGACCGATCGCCTGCCGCATGATCCGTTCAAGGCGATCGTGGCGCCGCGCCCGATCGGCTGGATCGGCTCGATCGACGCCGAGGGACGGGCCAACCTCGCCCCCTACAGCTTCTTCAACGCGATCGGCTCGCACCCGCCGCTGGTCATGTTCTCCAGCGAAGGCCTCAAGGATTCGGTCACCAACATCCGGGCGACCGGCGAGTTCACCGCCAGCCTCGCCACCTGGGACCTGCGCCACGCGATGAATGCCAGTTCGGCGCCGCTGCCGCACGGCACCAGCGAGTTCGAGGCGACCGGCCTGACGCCCGTGCCCGGCCAGATCGTCCGGGCCCCGCGGGTCGGCGAATCGCCGGTCGCGCTCGAATGCCGGGCCATCGAGATCAAGGCGCTGGTCGATCTCGACGGCCGGCCGATCGGCAACCACATGGTGATCGGCCAGGTGGTCGGCATCCATATCGACGACGCCTATGTCATCGCGGGCCGCTTCGATCTCGCCCGCGCCCGCCCGATCACCCGCTGCGGCTACAAGGACTATGCGGTCGTGACCGAACTTTTCGCGCTCGACCGGCCGCCCGGGGCCGATTGAACCGGTCCGTCGGCGCAGAAGCGCGACCCGAGACCATCGGGCAGCTTGTTTTTGCCGGCCGGCGCGGTACAGCTTCAGACATATTCGCCTCCGCGAACCACCCTTCGACAGGTGCAGCCCATGATCTCGACGTCCGGTACCGCCCTCCCGGGTCTGACCCGCAGCCTCGCCATCGCCCCCATCTGGGCCAAGGCCGCCGCCGTTCTGGTCGGCACCGCCCTTCTGGCCGCCTCGACCCAGGTCACGGTGCCGATGTTCCCGGTTCCGATGACCATGCAGACCTGGGCGGTCCTGGTCATCGGCGCGCTCTACGGCTCGCGCCTCGGCGCCATCACGGTGCTGGCCTATATCGCCGAAGGCCTCGCCGGCCTGCCGGTCTTCACGGCGGGCGGCTTCGGCCTCGCCAAGATGATGGGTCCGACCGGCGGCTACCTGATCGGCTTCGTGATCTCCGCCTGGATGATCGGCTACGCCATGGAGCGCGGCCTCGGCCGCTCGCTCGGCACCTCGATCCTGGCCTTCACGCTCGCCCATGCGGTGGTGTTCGTGCCCGGCGTCGCCTGGCTCGCCTATCTGGTCGGCGCCGACAAGGCGATCGCGCTCGGCGTGGTGCCCTTCTTCGTCGGCTCGGTCGTCAAGACCGCCCTGGCGGTGGCGACCTACGAGGCCGCCCGCAAGGTGCCGAGCCGCGCCTGACCGGCGATCGGATCGGGTTCTCGAAATGACTGAAGGCCCGGGATGCGTCCGCGTCCCGGGCCTTCTGACGTCTACAGGCACCCGATCGGAGCCTCTCAGCCGCCGGCGCGCGCGATCAGCCGCTCGGCGCGCTTCAGATGCGGGCGGTCGAACATCTTGCCGTCGATCCCGATCACGCCGGCATCGCCGGCCGCCGCGAAGGCCGCGACGATCGCGCGGGCTTCCGCCAGCGCGGCTTCGGAGGGCGTGAAGGCGGCATTGATCACCGGAACCTGGGCCGGATGGATCGCCATCTTGGCCGTGTAGCCGTCGCGCACGGCCGCCCGGCACTCGGCGGCGAGCCCGGCCTCGTTGCGGAAGTCGACATAGACCGTGTCGATCGGCGTGACCTCCGCGGCGACCGCGCCGAGCAGGTTCATGGTCCGGGCGAACCGGAAGGTCTCCAGCCACGCGCCCGCCTCGTCCCGGTTGGCCGCGCCGATATCGGCGGCGAGATCCTCCCCGCCCCAGGCGAGGCCCTCGAGCCGATGCGAGGCGCCCCGATAGGTGCCGGTCCGGAACACCGCCTCGGCGGTCTCGGTGGCGATGGCGATGATCCGCGCCGCGCCGTCGGCCCGCCCGGTCTCCGCCTCGCGCACCGCGATCTTGGCATCGAGCCGGGTCACGTCCGGCCCGCCGCAGGCCTTGGGCAGCATGATGCCCTCCGCGCCGGCCGCGATCACGGCATCGAGATCGGCGTCGGTCAGCCCGGTGTCGAGCGCATTGACACGGACGTAAAGGCGCGGGCGCGCCGGCTCCGGGATCCGGCTGGCCAGGAATTCGGCGGCCACCCGCCGGGCTTCGGCCTTGGCCGCCGGGGCCACGGAATCCTCCAGGTCGATCAGCAGGATGTCGGCGCCCGACGCGAAGCCCTTGTCGAGCTTGCGCGGGCTGTCGCCGGGGACGAAAAGCAGGGAGCGCATGGCGTCAGGCCTCGACCGGGGACGTGGGCTTCTTCTGCAGGAATACCTGTCGCTTGCATTCCGCGACCAGAATGTCGGACTGATTGTAGGCCCGGTGCAGGTATTCGACGATGCCGGCATCGGGCCGCGAGCGGGATTCGCGCTTCGACAGGCATTCGGTCTCGACCCGGATCGTGTCGCCGTGGAAGACCGGGTGCGGGAACTTGATGTCGGTCATGCCGAGATTGGCGACGATGGTGCCGAGCGTGGTCTCGTGCACCGAAATGCCGATCAGGAGCGACAGCGTGAACAGCGAATTGACCAGCGGCCGGCCCCATTCGCTTTTGGCGGCATAGTCGAAATCGATGTGCAGGGGCTGCGGATTGTAGGTCAGGCTGGAGAACAGCATGTTGTCCATCTCGGTGCAGCTGCGCCGGATCGGATGGCGGATCACCTGGCCGACGGTCCATTCTTCGAAGTAAAGCCCGGGCATGTTTCCCCTCGATCGTTTTTCGGCGGGCCAGGGTCCGGCCATTCGGGCCTGAGTGTCAACCGGGGCGAAAGGACCGGCGTTCGGGAGATGCGGGCGTCCGGCGTGCCGCACCCGTACCGCGGCCCGCGTTAACCTCCTCTTTACCATGACGCGGCAGGTTAATGGCCGTTAACGGACCGTCAGGCCCCATGCAGATCGATCGGATTCAGCCGAGCAACCCGCAGATCTCGGCCGCCATCAAGGCGGCGAGCGATGCCACCGGCACGCCGTTCGACTATCTGGTCGCGACCGCCTATCGCGAATCGACCTTCCAGCCGGATCTGAAGGCGTCGACCTCGACGGCCACCGGCATGTACCAGTTCATCGAGCAGCAATGGCTCGAACTGGTCAAGCAGGAGGGGCCGGCGCTCGGGCTCGGCAATGCCGCCGCGGCGATCAGCGAACAGAACGGGCGTTTCACGGTCGCCGACCCGCAGGCGCGCCAGCAGATCCTCGACCTGCGCAAGGATCCGGCGCTCGCCTCGGTCATGGCCGGCAAGGTCACGGCCCGCAACGAGGCCTATCTGACCCGCGCCATCGGGCGCACGCCGAGCCAGCAGGACCTCTACGTCGCCCATGTCATGGGGCCGGCCGGCGGCGCGAAGCTGATCCGGATGGCCGAGCAGACCCCGACGGCCGCCGCCGCGACCGCCTTTCCGGCCGCGGCCGCCGCCAACCAGGCGATCTTCTACGGCCGCGACGGCCAGGCGAAATCGGCCGCCGAGGTCTACCGGTTCCTGGCCCGCTCGCACGAGGCGCGGCCGCTGCCGTCGGAGACCGCCGATCTGCGCCTGCGCGCGGCCCGCTCGACCGAGACCGGCACACCGCGGGTCAGCCCGGCCGCGCTGGCCGACATCGTGCGCGCCCAGGCGGCCGCGGATGTGTCCAGGACGGGCATTCTCGGCGTCGCCGCCTCCGGCACCGACATGAAGGCCGTGCGGACCGCGATCGGCCAGACCAGCCTGCCCGGCGAGGCGAGCGGGGCGACGGCGCCCAGCGGCGCCAATCTGCAGGGCTGGCGCGCCCGTCTGCCGTCGGATGCCTTCTCGGCGTTGCTGCGCACCGACACGGCGGCCGGACAGGGGCCGCAACTGGCGACCGGCGGGGCGCTCGGCTATGCCGATATCGCGACGGGCGGGGCGGCGCTTCAGGCCCGCGCGCCCCAATCCGGCCCGCTGGCTTTCGGTCGGACGGGCGCCAGCATGGCCGCTGCCGGCGCGGCGGCTTCCGGCCCGCCGGTCCCGGCTGCGACCCGGGCGGAGGTCCGGCCGAGCCGTCTCGTGGCCGCCCGTGCCCAGGGCGGTGCGCCCGACGCTCCGTTGCCGATGGTCACCTCGCGGCTCGGCGTCGAGCGGCCGAGCCGGTTTTCGATGGCCGCCATGGTGGAGGCCGGTCTCGGCGGCGCGAGCCGGATCACCGGCGCCGCCTCGGCGACCACGGCCATCGCGGCTCGGACCACCGCACGTCCGGTCGCCGACGTGGCGGCGGCGACAGCTGGGGCCACCACAGCGGGTGCCACCTCTGCGACCGCGGCGACCATGCGCAATCCGGTCCGCCTGGAGCCGATCTCGATCCTGCCCGCCGGCACGACCGAGCCGGCCGCCTTAGCCTCCGCAACCACGGCCGGCCGGGATGCGGCCTCGCGCAGCGCCGTGGTGGCGTCCCGGGCGGCCGGGCAGGGCACGCTCTTCACCACCGCATCGGTCGTGCCGCGCCTGTCGCGCTCTGCCGCTCCGGCGGCCACCGGCGCCACCGCCGGCACGGATGCGGCAACCCGGACCGGCGGCGTCGACGCCACCACGCCGGCTGCCGATCGGGTCCGGCGGCCCGCGGCTCCGCTCGATCTCACGCGCTACATGCCGCGCTGAGCGTCGGATCGTGGTTGCCAATTCGTGAATCCCTATAGTGAACCAATCTTTAAACCTTAGGATGGCAAGCTCCGCGACGAGAGTGTTGTGTGCGCGGGACTGTCGGGATGATCGTCGGCGAGTTTCTGAGGTGGATGGCGATGGTGGGGCCCGAACAACGGGCCTCCGCCACCGGACCTCTCGTCCGCGCCTGGCTCGGCGGCGACCTCGACGACCAGGAACGGCAGGGCATCGAGGCCCTGATGACCATCCTGCTCGACGATCCCGATCGGCGCGTCCGCCGCGCATTGGCCGAGGTGCTCGCCGATGCGCCGGAAGCCCCGCATGCCGTCGTGCTCGGCCTCGCCCAGGACGAGGAGGAGATTGCGGCGCTGGTGGTCGGCCGCTCGCCGGTGCTGATCGACGCCGAACTGGTCGATATCGCCGCCCTGGCGGGCGAGACCGTGCAGGTCGCCGCCGCCGGTCGCCGGCCGGTCTCGCCGGCGCTGGCCGCCGCGCTGGCCGAGGTGGGGGCGGCGCCGGCCCTGGTCGCGCTGATCGAGAACCGGCAGGCGGCCATCCCGCATTTCAGTCTGGACCGGATCGTAGAGCGGGCCGGCCACGAGCGCGAGGTGCGGCAGGCCATGCTCGCGCGCGCCGGCGTGCCGATCGCGATCCGCCAGACCCTGCTCGACCAACTGGCCGCCAGCCTGAAGACGATGGTCCTGGAGCGGGACTGGATGTCGGAGGAGCGCATCGACGCGCTGACCCGCGAGGCCAAGGACAAGGCGACCATCGCGCTTGCCGCCTCCGCCGAACCGCAGGAGATCGGCATCCTGGTCGCGCATCTGCGCGCCCGCGGCCAGCTGACCACGGCGCTTCTGCTGCGCGCGGCCTGCAACGGCAATATCCGTCTGCTCGGCGAGGCCCTGGCCAATCTGGCCGGCATGCCGGCCGGCCGCGTCTCGGCCCTGATGGCGGAGGGCGGCGAGGGCCCGTTCCGGGCGCTGGCGCGCAAGGCCGGTCTGCCGGAGCGGTCCCATCCGGCCTTCTGGGCGGCGATCGAGGTCAACCGCGAACTGCATGCCGACGTGGCCGCCGGTGCGCTCGACGACGCCGCGTTCACGCGGCTGGTGACCGAGCGCGTGCTGGCGCGCTGCCCCGGCGACGCCGATGCGGAATTCCGGGATCTGGTCGTGATGCTGCGCCGTCTGGCGGCCGAGGCGGCTCGCGACGCCGCGCGCCAGTTCATCGCCCGCTCGCTCGAAACGGCAGCGGACGAGGGCGTCGCCGAGCCGGCCAACGACGATGCGGCGGCCGAGGACTGGAACTGGCAGGGCAACGCCTGGGAGACCGTGGCGGCTCCGGCCTGGGAGGATCCCGATTTCGACACCGCCTTTGCAGAGGCGGTCCGCCATGCGGTCTCCGGCCATGCCGACGGCCCGATCGAGCCGGAGGCGGTCGAGCGGGCGCTCGCCGACTACGTCTTCCCGGAGGAGGCCGAGCCGGCCGGGGAGGAAGGGGCGCCCGTCGAAGGCTGGGCGGCGACGCAATCCGAGGACGACGTTCCGGCCGAGATCTACTATGCGCGCGGCATCCGCGCGGCCTGAGCGAACCGTTCTGATGCGGCTGCGGTCAGGCGGATGCCGGCGGCGGTGTGCTCAGGGCCCGCGGCCGATATGGCTCAGATACTCGTCGGTGACCTCGGTCAGCCGGTCGGCCAGCCGGACGGCGGTCTGGCTGCTCTCGTCGCGCGCATCCTCGATCACGATCGCCCGGATCGCCTGGACATGCTGGCGCACGAGTTCGTCGGGCAACAGGTCGGGCGTGGCGGCGTGGTCGAGCAGCATGCACAGGCTGGCGGCGACCCGGCCGGCGGCCGGATAGCCGAGCGTTGCCGCCTGGCCCTTGATGTCGTGGGCGCTGCGGAACAAAGCCTCCCGGCTGGCGGCGTCGAAGCTGGTATTGGCGGCCTGCTTCCAGGCCGAGAGCAGCTTCTCGGTCTCGTCGGCGATCCAGATCCCGAAGGTCGTCTCGAGGCGCTTCATGGCGGCCTCGGCCTGGGCGACCGGATCCTTCTCGCCGCGCTGGAGCTTGCGCTCCTTCACCTTGCCGCGCAGATCGATGCCCGGGGCGACGACTTCGCCGTCGGACAGATCGAAGCCGAAATCGTCGTCTTCGGGCTCGACTGCCTGTGTCGCTGCGGATTTGGAACGCGCCATCGATCGGGATCCCGGACCTCGGTTCCGGCGATCATGGCGGAGGGGCCTTTAACAATCTGTGTGCGCGGCCGGGCCGATGGTCAACAGCCGATCGTCAATACTTGAACTGTTCGGCCAGAATCCGTTCCTCCCAGCTGTGCTCGGGATCGAACATGATCAGGCTTTCCGAATGCCGGTCCTGGCGGACGGTGACCTCGCGCACGTCGCGGATCTCGGTGTGGTCGGCGGCCGCGCTCATCGGGCGCTTGTTGCCTTCCAGGACTTCGAGGCGGATCAGGGCGCGGTCGGGCACCAGGGCGCCGCGCCAGCGCCGTGGGCGGAACGGGCTGATCGGGGTCACCGCCAGCAGCGGCGCGCCGAGCGGGATGATCGGGCCGTGGGCGGACAGGTTGTAGGCGGTCGACCCCGCCGGCGTGGCGACGATCACGCCGTCGCAGGCGAGATCCTCCAGGCGGATGACCCCGTCGATGGAGAGCTTCAGGCGGCCGGCCTGATAGGTCTGCCGCCAAAGCGAGACCTCGTTGAAGGCGCGCGCCTCGTGGGCGGTGCCGGCCACGTCGACCGCCTTCATGATCAGCGGACGGATCGACGACACCTCGGCCACGGCCAGCCGATCGAGCAGGCCCTCGATGCGGAATTCGTTCATCAGGAAGCCGACCGTGCCCCGGTGCATGCCGTAGATCGGCTTGCCGGAGTTCATGAAGCGGTGCAGCGTCTGCAGCATGAAGCCGTCGCCGCCGAGCGCGACGATCACGTCGGCATGATCGGCCGGGGAGGATCCGTAGATGTGGCTGAGACGACGGCGCGCCGCCTCGGCTTCCTCGGAGGCGCTGGCCAGAAAACAGATATTGTCGAGCTTCGGCCGATACACGTCCATGGGCGCCTCGCGTGAGATCGGCGAGTATCATGCAGTCGCCATGGCGGCAAGGCGACACCCCGCCGGAGCTGTCGCGCCTGAGAGGCCCCGGCATTGGCAACCGGGGGCGTCGGCCTCCGGGGCGGGCGGATGGCGCCGAGGATACGGCTCCGTGCCGCCGACGGACGAGACCCGAAAGGAGGCGCCTGATGTCCGTGGAACTCTATGACGGCGAAGCGCTGGTGATCGTCTATTCGACCTTTCCGGAGATGGGCGCCGCCCAGGCGGTCGGGCGCGGGCTGGTCGAGGCGGGGCTCGCCGCCTGCGTCAACCTGCTGCCCGGGATGGTCTCCATCTATGCCTGGCAGGGCACGGTCGAGACGGCCGACGAGATCGTCTTCCTGGCCAAGACCCGCGCGGCGCTGGCCGAGGCGGCCATGGCGGCGATCCGGGTCGCGCATCCCTACGAGGTCCCGGCCCTGGTCGTGCTGCCGATCGCGTCTGCGGCGCGCGCCTATGGCGACTGGATTTGCGGCGAGACGGAAGCCGGGTGACGCGTCTGGGCCGTCAGCGGGCCGCAGGCCGGCGGCCGGCGCGGTCACCCCGCGCCCCGGCGATGCCGGTCCGGTGACGCCGCCGGTCCGGCCTCAGAGCTTCGGCTTCGGCGGGATCGCCTTCAGATAGGCGGCGATCGCGGCCCGGTCTTCCTTGGGCAGGTGGGACATGTTGTCGACCACCGACGTCATGGCGCCGCCGACGCTGTCGCCGTCCGGCGTCAGGCCGCTCTCCAGATAGTAGGCGATGTCGCTGGCGGACCATTTGCCGAGCGCGCCGGCATCCGGGGTGATGTTCGGGACCTTGCCGTCGCCCTCGAGCGCCTTGGCGCCGGCGAGCCAGCGCGACCGATCGGGACCGCCGATCGGATTGCGCGGCGTGTGGCACTCGCCGCAATGGCCGGCGCCCTCGACCAGATAGCGCCCGCGCGCCACCTCGGCCGGCGCCGTCAGGGCGACCACCGGGCTCGGGTCGAGATAGAGCCGCTTCCACAATCCGACGCCGCGGCGGATGTTGAACGGGAAGGACAGCTGGTTCGGCGGCGCCGCCTCCGCGATCTTCGGCAGCGTCTTGAGGTAGCCGGCGAGGTCGACCACGTCGTCGAGCTTCATCCGCGCATAGGAGGCGTAGGGGAAGGCAGGATAATAGTGCCGGCCGTCCGGCGACAGGCCGCGCGTCATGGCATTGGCGAGATCGAGCGCCGACCACCGGCCGATGCCGTTGGTCTCGTCCGGCGAGATGTTCGGCGCCACGAAGCGGCCGAACGGCGTGTCGAAGGCCTGGCCGCCGCCGAGCTTCAGCTTCTCGGCATCCTTGGCCCCCTTGGCGGCGTGGCAGGAGGCGCAGCCGCCGGTCCAGAAGATCCGTTCGCCATTGGCGATGTCCGGCTGCCGGTTCGGCAGGGCCGCGGCGGCCAACGGATCCGGCGCCGTGAGCACCCAGAAGGCTCCGGCGCCGAGAGCGCCGAGAACGAGGGCGGCGGTGAACAGGCGCTTCATGCTCGGCACTCCGGTCGATGGCCTTCAGATGCGAACGGCCCCGATGTCCTGGACATCGGGGCCGCGGCGGTCAAGAGTGGATGATCAGCTCTTCTTCAGGCGGAAATCGTCGTGGCAGCCCTTGCAGGTGCCGCCGAGCGCACCGACCGCGGCCTTGACGCCGTCCAGATCCTTGCCGGCGACCGCGGCCTGCGCGCCCGCCACCTGCTCGAGCTTGGCGAGCGCGGCCTTGAAGCCGGCCATGTCCGTCCAGATCCTTGCCGGCGACCGCGGCCTGCGCGCCCGCCACCTGCTCGAGCTTGGCGAGCGCGGCCTTGAAGCCGGCCATGTCCGTCCAGATCTTCGGCGCGGCGGCGGTCTCGGCGCCCTTGTCGCTGCCGGCCGGGAAGAGCGCATCGAAGCCCTTGGCCTTGGCCGCCATGGTCTCGACGGCCGCCTTGGCCTTCGCCGAATCATAGGCCTCTTCGCCCTTGACCATCTTGACCAGCGCGCCCATCGAGCCGCCGATCGCCTTCATGGCCTCCTGGCGCTGCTTGATCACGTCAGCCTGGGCAAACGCCACGCCTCCCGCCACGACAACGGCCAGAGCGGCCCCGACGATGCCAGCGAATACCTTCATTCTCTTCTCCCCATTTTCTGCGAAACGAGAACCCGGTCCGGGTCCGTCGCAAGCCTATCCGCCCGCGAATGTCGCGAAGATGAGGGGAGGCTGTCCTTTTGAGCGATTCAAAGAAACGTGAGATCGTCCCGGTGAACGTACTGTCCATGAATTGGAAACAATCTAAACGGTGACCTGGCGCAGCCAAGCCTGCAGATCATACCAGTCCGTCACCCGAGCTATGCGTTCGTCGCGGATCTCGAACAGAGCCCTGCCTCGGACGCGATAGGCCTGGCCGGTCGCCTCCGGCATCTCGATCTCTGACGGATGGGCACGGTCGGTTTCGAGATAGCGGCCGTCGACCGTGAATTCCGCTGCGGCATTTTCGCCGCCGTCCGTCGCCATCACCACCAGGTCGTCGACCTGCTCGTGATAGCAGCGGTTCATCCGCTCCATGCAGAGGGCGAAGTCCGCCTTGCCGATCTCGCGGCCGCCCTGACTCACGTCGTGAATCACGTCCTCCGTGAGCAGCGCAAGCGTGCCCGGGATGTCGCGGGCATTGAAACAGTCGTAGTAGGCGCGGACGAGTTCGAGCGTTTCCATGCGGGCCATGGCGGTTTCCCTCGTGCGGCGTGCGTCTGCCGCGACCGGTCTTCTGGCGGACCAGCACAAGCCATAGACCGCATTCCTCGGACCTTCAAAGCGTCGGCACGCCGCAGGCGGAACCAAATCCGAACCCGGGCGGGATATCAACAGCCCAAGCGGCCGGTCTTGTCGGAAAACGACCTCTGGTCTGTCGCATCGGCACAAGCCCGCGGGGGCTTGCCGTGCGGTTATCCGGACTGCCCGGCCGTGTCGGCCTATCCGCCGCGCCGCTCGGAGCCGTCGCGCTTTCCGGAGTTCGCCCCTTGCGCTTCTCGTTCGCTTCGCTTCTCCGCAACGCCTTTTCGGCCCATACCGGCTGGCCGGAACAGTGGCGTTCGCCGGAGCCGAAAGCCGCCTATGACGTGATCATCGTCGGTGCCGGCGGCCATGGCCTTGCCACGGCTTACTATCTGGCGGCCGAGCACGGCATCACCAATGTGGCGGTGGTCGAGCGCGGCTGGCTCGGCGGCGGCAATACCGGGCGCAACACCACGATCATCCGCTCCAACTATCTCTGGGAGGAGTCGGAGGCGCTCTACGATCACGCCCTCGACCTGTGGCAGGACCTGTCCCAGGTGCTGAACTACAACGTCATGTATTCCCCTCGGGGCGTCATGATGCTGGCGCATACCGTCCACGACGTGCAGGTCTCCAAGCGCCACGTCCATGCCAACCGCCTGGCCGGCATCCAGAACGAGTGGCTGTCGCCGGAAGAGGCCAAGGCCTTCTGCCCGCCGCTGAACATCTCCAGGGATATCCGCTATCCGGTGATGGGCGCGGCCCTGCAGCGCAAGGGCGGCGTCGCCCGCCACGATGCGGTCGCCTGGGGCTATGCGCGGGCCGCCTCCGCGCTCGGCGTCGACATCATCCAGAATTGCGAGGTCACGGCGATCCGGCGCGGGCCGGACGGTGCCGTCACCGGCATCGAGACCACCAAGGGGCCGATCGGGGCCAAGAAGATCGGCGTCGTCGCGGCCGGCCACACCTCGGTGGTGATGGGCATGGCCGGCCTGCGCATGCCGCTCGAAAGCTACCCGCTGCAGGCGCTGGTCTCCGAGCCGCTGAAGCCGGTCTTCCCCTGCGTGGTCATGTCCAACACCATCCACGCCTACATCTCCCAGTCCGACAAGGGCGACCTGGTGATCGGCGCGGGCACCGACCAATATGTCTCCTATTCGCAGACCGGCGGCCTGCACATCACCACCCACACGCTCGACGCGATCTGCGAACTGTTCCCGATGTTCCGCCGCGTGCGCATGCTGCGCAACTGGGGCGGCATCGTCGACGTGACCCCGGACCGTTCGCCGATCCTGGCCAAGACGCCGGTCAAGGGGCTCTTCGTCAATTGCGGCTGGGGCACCGGCGGCTTCAAGGCGACGCCCGGCTCCGGCCATGTCTTCGCCCATACGATCGCGCGCGACGAGCCGCATCCGAAGAACGCCCCGTTCACGCTCGAACGCTTCCGCGACGGCCGTCTCATCGACGAAGCCGCGGCTGCCGCCGTCGCACACTGATCCAGAGCCCGGTCGAAACCATGCTGCTCATCACCTGTCCCATCTGCGGGCCGCGGCCCGAGATCGAGTTCCGCAACATGGGCGAGGCCCATATCGCGCGGCCGACGCCCGAGGGCACGTCCGACGACGACATGGCGGCCTTCCTGTATCTGCGCTCCAATCCGAAGGGGCTGATCGCGGAGCGCTGGCGCCATGTCCACGGCTGCGCGCGCTTCTTCAATGCGGTCCGCCACACGGTCACCGACAAGTTCGTGACCGTCTACGAGGTCGGCGCGCCGAAGCCCGATCTGGCGGCGCTCGCCGCCGATCTCGCCGCCGATCTGGCCGCCAGGGAGGCGGGACGATGAGCCAGACCTTCCGCCGCCCCGAGGGCGGGCGCATCAAGCGCAACAAGCCGGTCGCCTTCCGCTTCGACGGCCGCGCGCTGACCGGCTACGAGGGCGACACGCTCGCCTCCGCGCTGCTGGCCAACGGCGTCCACCTGGTCGGCCGCTCGTTCAAGTATCACCGCCCGCGCGGCATCCTGACCGCCGGCGCCGAGGAGCCGAACGCGCTCGTCACCGTCTCGCGCGATGCCGCCCGCTCGACGCCGAACCTGCGCGCGACCCAGGTCGAGATCTACGAAGGCATGACGGCGGAGAGCCAGAACCGCTGGCCGAGCCTCGCCTTCGACGCCAGCGCGGTCAACGACCTGCTCTCGCCGATCTTCGTGTCCGGCTTCTACTACAAGACCTTCATGTGGCCGGCGAAGTTCTGGACGTCGGTCTACGAGCCGCGCATCCGCGCCGCCGCCGGCCTCGGCAAGGCGCCGGAGCTGCCCGATCCCGACCGCTACCAGTCGCGCTTCGCCCATTGCGACGTGCTGGTCATCGGCGCCGGCCCGGCCGGCCTCGCCGCCGCGCTCGCCGCCATGGAGTCCGGCGCCCGGGTCATCCTGTGCGACGAGCAGGCCGAAATGGGCGGCTCGCTCCTGTCCGATCCGGACGTGACCATCGAGGGCCAGAGCGGCCGGCAGTGGTCGACCGACGTGATCATGGCGCTGGCCCTGTCCGACCGGGTCACCTGCCTGACCCGCACCACGGCCTTCGGCTATTTCGCCGACAATTTCGTCGCGCTGGCCGAGCGCATCACCGACCACATGGCGACCCCGCCGGCTTCCAGCCCGCGCGAGCGGCTGTGGCAGGTGCGCGCCAAGCAGGTCGTGATCGCCACCGGCGCCCTCGAACGCCCGCTGGTCTTCCCCGAGAACGACCGGCCCGGCATCCTGTTCGCCGATGCCGCCCGCACCTACCTGAACCGCTACGGCGTCATGGCCGGCCGCAAGACGGTCGTCGCCACCGCCTGCGACAGCGCCTATCTGGCCGCGCTCGACCTGCACCGCGCCGGCGTCGAAGTGCCGGCGATCCTCGACATCCGCCGCGAGGGCGGCGCGCTGACGGCGGCCGCAAGGGCGGCCGGCATCCGGGTCGAGACCGGCGCGACCGTGACCGGCACGCGCGGCCGCCTGCGCGTCGCCTCGGTCGAGTTCGGCCATGTCCAGGCCGACGGCTCGGTCCGCCACGATGCGGTGCTGCCCTGCGACAGCCTGCTGATGTCGGGCGGCTGGACGCCGACCTTGCACATGTTCTCCCAGTCGCGCGGCAAGCTGCGCTACGAGGAGGTGACCGGCCGCTACCTGCCGGGGCGCTCCGCCGAGCACGAGCGCTCGGCCGGCGCCTGCAACGGCACCATGGCGCTCGGCGCCGTGCTCGACGAGGGCTATGCGGCCGGCGAGAATGCCGCGCGTGCGGCGGGCCTTGCCACCCGCGGCACCAAGACCTTCGCGGTCGCCGGCGCCACCACGCCGGACGGCCAGGTGCTCGGCGCCCTGCCGCACGATCGCAATCCCGGCCGGGTCAAGGCCTTCGTCGACTTCCAGCACGACGTGACCGCCAAGGACATCAAGCTCGCCGTGCGCGAGGGCTTCCGCTCGATCGAGCATGTCAAGCGCTACACCACCACCGGCATGGCGACCGACCAGGGCAAGACGTCCAACATGAACGCGCTCGCCATCGCGGCCGGCGCGCTCGACAAGCCGATCCCGGCGGTCGGCCTGACCACCTTCCGCATGCCCTATACGCCGACCACCTTCGGCATCTTCGCCAACACCTCGCGCGGCGACCTGTTCGATCCGGTGCGCCGGACCTCGACCCATGACTGGGCCGCGGCGGCCGGCGCCGAATTCGAGAATGTCGGCATGTGGAAGCGGGCCTGGTACTTCCCCCGCCAGGGCGAGAGCATGCATGCCGCGGTCGACCGCGAATGCCGCACGGTGCGCGCGGCGGTCGGCATCTTCGATGCCTCCACGCTCGGCAAGATCGAGGTGGTCGGTCCGGATGCGGCCGAGTTCATGCACCGGATCTACGTCAATCCGTTCCTGAAGCTGGAAGTCGGCCGCTGCCGCTACGGCATCATGTGCCGCGACGACGGCTTCGTCTATGACGACGGTGTCGTCGGCCGCATCGCCGCCGATCGCTTCCACGTCACCACCACGACCGGCGGCGCCCCGCGCGTCCTCTCGCACATGGAGGACTATCTCCAGACCGAGTGGACCGACCTCAAGGTCTGGCTGACCTCGACCACCGAGCAATGGGCGGTGATCGCCGTGCAGGGCCCGAAGGCGCGCGAGGCGATCGCGCCGCTGATCGAGGGCATCGACCTGTCCAAGGCCGCCATGCCGCATATGAGCGTGCGTATGGGCACCATCCTGGGCGTGCCCTGCCGCCTGTTCCGCATGAGCTTCACCGGCGAACTCGGCTTCGAGATCAACGTGCCGGCGGCCTACGGCAAGGCGATCTGGGAGGCCGTCCACGCCCGGGTCGTGGCGCTCGGCGGCTGTCCCTACGGCACCGAGGCCATGCATGTGCTGCGCGCCGAGAAGGGCTACATCATCGTCGGCCAGGATACCGACGGCACGGTGACGCCCGACGAGGCCGGGGTCGGCTGGGCGGTCGGCAAGTCGAAGCCGGATTTCGTCGGCAAGCGCGGCCTTGCCCGCGCCGACCTCCTGAAGCCCGGCCGCACCCAGCTGGTCGGTCTCGCCACGGTCGATCCGAAGGTCGTGCTGGAAGAGGGCGCGCAGATCACGCCGGACGCCGATCCGGCGCCGCGCACCCATGCGATCGGCCACGTCACCTCGGCCTATCATTCCGCCGTGCTCGGCCGCTCGATCGCGCTCGCCATGGTCGAGCGCGGCCGGTCGCGGCTCGGCGAGACGCTGCATGTGCCGATGCCGGGCGGCGCCATTGCCGTGACGGTGGTCGACCCGGTCTTCTACGACAAGGAGGGAGGTCGCCTTGACCCCTGAGATCAAGCGCGTCGGCGCCTTCGAGGGCCTGCCGGCCTTTCCGGCCACCTCGCGCGTCAAGGCGGTGCCGACCGGCCCGCTTGCCCGCATCCTGTTCCGCGGCAGCCCGGCGGCGGCCGCGTCCGTCTCGGCCGTCTTCGGCGCGCCCCTGTCGACCGTGCCGATGCGCGCCGGCGAGGCGGGCGGGCGCGCCGCGCTCTGGCTCGGCCCGGACGAATGGCTGCTGATCGGCCGCGACGGGGAGGGCGAGGCGATCCTCGCCGCCATCGCCGGCGCGGTCGCCGAGCCGCACAGCGCGGTCGATGTCGGCCATCGCAACACCGGACTGGTGCTGTCGGGCGCGCGCGCCGTCGACGTGCTCAATGCCGGCTGCCCGCTCGACCTGCATCCCTCCGCGTTCCCGATCGGCATGTGCACCCGCACCCTGCTCGGCAAGGCCGAGATCGTGCTCTGGCGCCAGGCCGCCGACCGGTTCCATATTGAGGGCTGGCGCTCCTTCGCGCCCTATCTGCTCGGCTTCCTCGCCGAGGCGGCGCGGGAATACGCCTGAAGCCCGGGTGGCGGGCCGGAGCGGCGGGTGGGGCCGCCCGCGTCCGGCTAGCCTCAGGGCGGGCAGGAACGGCGACAGGCAGGGCGGGCCATCGATGATCAGCGTCTTCGACCTCTTCAAGATCGGCATCGGGCCGTCCTCCTCGCATACGGTCGGGCCGATGCGGGCTGCCAAGGCCTTCGCGGACGGGCTCGTCGGCGAGCGCTTCAAGCGCGTCGAGGTGCGGCTCTACGGCTCGCTCGCCTGGACCGGCAAGGGCCACGGCACCGACAGGGCCGTGATTCTCGGGCTTGCCGGCCTGGTTCCCGACCTGGTCGATCCCGACGAGGCGCGCATGCTCGCGGAGGCGGTCGAGGCCGACCAGCTCCTCGCGGTCGCCGACCGGATCATCGAATTCGACCCGGCGCGGGACCTCGTCTTCGACTTCGACACGCCGACGGAAGGCCATCCGAACACGATGCGCTTCGCCGCCTTCGCGGCCGACGGCCGGACGCTCGCCGAGGAGACCTGGTATTCGATCGGCGGCGGCTTCGTGGTCCGGGCCGGCGAGGATCTGGTCGGGGCCGCCGACGAGGCGCCGCTGCCCTTTCCCTATCGCTCCGGCGACCAGCTGCTCGCCATGGGCCAGAGGTCGGGTCAGACGATCGCCGCCATGGTCTGGGCGAACGAGCGCGCCCAGCGCCGCGCCGAGGCGGTGACGGCGCATCTCGACCGGATCGCCGAGACCATGTTTCAGTGCATCGAGCGCGGCATGCGCCATGACGGCGAACTGCCCGGCGGGCTGAAGGTCAAGCGCCGCGCGCGCCCCTTTGCCGAGCGCTTGGAGCAGGATCGCCGTTCCAATCATCGCATGCCGCATGAGGTGATGGACTGGGTCAGCCTGTTCGCCATGGCGGTGAACGAGGAGAATGCCGCCGGCGGCCGCGTCGTCACCGCACCGACCAACGGTGCGGCCGGGGTCGTGCCGGCGGTGCTGCGCTATTATCGCGACTTCTGCGAGGGCGCGAACGAAGAGGGCATCCACGCCTTCCTGCTGACCGCGACCGCGATCGGCGGCCTCTTCAAGCTCAATGCCTCGATCTCGGGCGCCGAGGTCGGCTGCCAGGGCGAGGTCGGCGTCGCCTGTTCGATGGCGGCGGCCGGGCTGGCCGCGGCGCTCGGCGGCACCAACGAGCAGATCGAGAATGCCGCCGAGATCGGCATGGAGCATCATCTCGGCATGACCTGCGACCCGATCGGCGGGCTGGTCCAGATCCCGTGCATCGAGCGCAACGCCTTCGGGGCCATCAAGGCGATCAACGCCGCCTCGATGGCGCTGAAGGGCGACGGCACGCACCGCGTCAGCCTCGACCAGGTCATCGCGACCATGCACCAGACCGGCAAGGACATGGCCAGCAAGTACAAGGAAACCTCCCTCGGCGGCCTCGCCGTCAATGTGCCGGAGTGCTGAGGCCGCAGTGCTGAGGCCGGGGTAACGCCGGGGTCGGCGACCCGCCGTCGAAAATCGGTAGTCGGGATGGAACCGGGTGCCGGAGCGGACGTTGTCTGTACATCGCGACGCACAATACTGGGTGCGTATTCGAGAAACAGACAACGGAGAGCATTCCGATGGGCAGCATGACCGACAAGGTTAAGGGCGTCGCCAACGAGGCGATCGGCAATGTCAAGCAGGGCATCGGCAAGGCGACCGGCGACACGGAACTGCAGGCCGAGGGCTGGGTGCAGGAGCGCAAGGGCGAAGCGCAGAAGGCGGTCGGCGAAGCCAAGGATGCGGTGAAGAAGACCATCGACAAGGTCTGACGCTCATCTTCGCCATGAAATCGAACGGCGTCGGCCTCAAGGCCGGCGCCGTTTCGTTTGAGGATCGTCCGGACCGCCCCCGACTCCCCTGAATTCGATGTCGGGCGGCGGCCTCAGCCCCCGAGGATCCCGATGCCCGTCCGCCATGTCCTGCGCCGTGCCGCCCTGACCGTCTGCCTGATCCCGGCATTGGCGTCCGGGCTCTCGGCGGCGGAGCGCTTCGAACCGTCCGGCATGAGCCTGCGCGACCGCGCCCGCGCCGAGTTCGGCGATGGTGGCGGCGGCGATCCGGCGCAAACCGACCCGTCGCCCGTGGCCGGCACCCCAGCCGGCACCCCGGCCTTGAGCGTCCCGGCCGGCACGACGGCCGAGGCCGGCCTCCGGGCGCCCGACTGGCGCCCTTACCGCAGCGACCGGCACGGTTTCGCCTTTGATTATCCGGCCGGCCTGTTCGCTTCCCGTACGGCGCTGCCCGACGGGGTCGGCGAGACGCTGGTTTCGACCGACGGCACGCTGCGGCTGTCCGCCTTCGCCCTGCCGGATCCGGCCGCCCGTCCGCTCGCGGCCGTCGCCGCCGACTATCTGCGCGAGGCCGGCAATCCGCCGGTCGGCTACCGGCGCCTGACCCGCAACGGCCATCTCGTGATTTCGGGCAATCGCGGCGACGAGGTCTTCTACCTGCGTCTGGCGCGCGGCGGCGACGGCGTGCATGGCGTCGAACTGCGCTATCCGCGCCGCGACGAGCGGCGCTTCGACGCTCTCGTCACGCGCGTCTCGCTGAGTTTCCGCCCTGGCTTCTGACAGGCGCGGCGCGGGCGATCCGGCGGCGGGAACGTTCCGTCCGGTTCGCGGGTTGACCTTCCACAAGGCGCCGGCCCCTGCCGGCCGCCGGAACCGGGAGGAACACCCCATGCAGCTCAACCCCCGCCATGTCCGCAAGGATGAGGTCGAACAGGTGCCGCTGAAGGAGAAGCCCAAGATGGAAGACGCCAAGGCCCGCGAGGACAAGCGCCTCGACGAGGGCGTCGAGGAAAGCTTCCCGGCGAGCGACCCGGTCTCGGTCAAGATCACCAAGATCTGACGCTGTCGGATGAGCCGGCGCCTGGATCATCGACCGCCGGCTCAGTTGTTGCGAACAATTCAAGAGGCCGGCTGTGTGGGCTGGACCGCGAGGATTTCGGGGTCGGTCGATCGACCCCCTCGTCCGGCCTTCGCTCCCCTTCTCGCCCCTTGGGGGGAGAAGGGAAACGCGTTGAAAGATCGAAATTTCAACCGCTGAATTCAGGCCGTCGATCATCCCACTCTTCGGACGGCCTGTCCGATTTCGCGCCGATCCTATTCCATCGGCCCCATCCCCTTCGCCCCCTCCGGGGAGAAGCGGACCCCAGGCTGGACGAGGGGCGCGATGCCGCGGCCCCATCCGAAAGTCGCGGTCCGAGCCCCTCGATCGTCGGGACCCGTCAGGCTGCCCCGTAGCCGCCCGAGGTCGGCGTCACCACCGTGATCGCCTCGCCGGGTTCCAGCACGGTCTGGCCGCAGCCGCCGAGATCCTCGGTCGTGCCGTCGCGGCGGCGCACCGTGTTGGAGCCGAGTTCGCCCGGGCCGCCGCCGGCCATGCCGAAGGGGTGGAGGCGGCGGTGGCCGGACAGGACGGCGCAGTCCATCCGTTCCAGGAAGCGGATCGTGCGCCGCGTGCCGTCGCCGCCGGGATGCGCGCCGCGCCCGCCCGAGCCGCGACGGACGACGAATTCCTCGAGCACGACGGGGAAGCGCGTCTCCAGGATTTCCGGGTCGGTCAGGCGCGAATTGGTCATGTGGACATGGACCGCATGGGCGCCGTCCCAGGTCGGGCCGGCCGGCGCGCCGGAGCAGATGGTCTCGTAATACTGGTAGCGGTCGTTGCCGAAGGTCAGGTTGTTCATGGTGCCCTGGCTGCACGACATGGCGCCGAGCGCGCCGAACAGCGCGTTGGTCACCGCCTGGCTGACCTCGACATTGCCGGCCACGACCGCAGCCGGATAGCGCGGGCTGAGCATGGTCGCCTCCGGCACGACGATGTCGATCGGCCGCAGGCAGCCGGCATTCATCGGGATGGCGTCGTCGACCATGACGCGGAAGACGTAGAGCACGGCCGCGCGGGTGACGGGGGCGGGGGCGTTGAAATTGTCGTCGCGCTGCGCCGACGTGCCGGTGAAGTCGACGGTCGCCCGCCGCCCCGCGCGGTCGACCGTAATGCGCATCTTGATGACGCAGCCCTGGTCCATTTCGAGTTCGAAGGCGCCGTCGGCGAGCCGGTCGAGCACCCGGCGCACGCTTTCGGCCGCATTGTCCTGGACATGGCCCATATAGGCCTCGACCACGTCGAGCCCGAAATGGGCGATCATCTTGCGCAGTTCCGCGACGCCCTTGGCGTTGGCGGCGATCTGCGCCTTCAGGTCGTTGACGTTCTGCACCACGTTGCGGACCGGGTAGGGGCCGCCGGTCAGGAGGGCGATCAGGTCGGCCTCGCGGAAGCGGCCCTCGTCGACCAGCTTGAAATTGTCGATATAGACGCCTTCCTCCTCGATCCGGGTCGCCCGCGGCGACATCGAGCCGGGAGCGATGCCGCCGACATCGGCGTGATGGCCGCGGCTGGCCACCCAGAACTGGATGCGTTCGCCCGCCGCGTCGAAGACCGGCGTGCAGACGGTGATGTCGGGCAGATGCGTGCCGCCGTTATAGGGCGCGTTGAGGGCGAAGACGTCGCCCGGCCGGATCACCGGGTTCTGGCGGATGACCGTCTCGACCGAACGGTCCATCGAGCCGAGATGCACCGGCATGTGCGGCGCATTGGCGACCAGGGCGCCGTCGCGGTCGAACACCGCGCAGGAGAAGTCGAGCCGCTCCTTGATGTTGACCGAATAGGCCGTGTTCTGCAGCGTCACGCCCATCTGCTCGGCGATCGACATGAAGAGATTGTTGAAGATCTCCAGCATGACCGGATCGGCCGTGGTGCCGACCGCGGCGCGGTGGACCATCGCCTCGGTCCGGTCGAGCACCAGATGGTCGCGGCCCGTCAGGCGCGCGCGCCAGCCGTCCTCGACCACGATGGTCTGGTTCGGCTCGATGATGATCGCCGGCCCGGCGACCGCATGGCCCGGGGCGAGCCGGTCGCGGGTGAAGACGCCGGCCTCGCGCCAGCGGCCACGGCTGAAGAAGCGCGTCCGGCGCACCGGCTCGGGCGCGCCCTCGGCGGTCTCGGGATGCTCGGGCTCGACGAAGCGCGCCGCCCCGCCGATCGCCTCGACCGAGACCGCATCGACCACCATCGGCTTGTCGGCATCGACGAAACCGAAGCGGGCCTTGTGGGCGGTCAGGAAGGCCTCGCGCATGGCCGGGCGATGGTCGGCGACGATCCGCCCGCCGGCCACGTCATAGGCAGCGACTTCCAGCGCCGTGTCGGTGCCCTGGTAGCGGATATGGGCACGGACATGGGTCACGACCTCGTCGGCCGGCACGCCTTGGCCGTCGAGTTCCTGCCGGCAGACCGTGCCGAGCGCCTCGCCCAGCGTCTCGATGGCCGCGTCCGAGCCTTCCAGCGCCGCGCCGAGCGCCTGCACCCGCGTAGCGCGGATGTCGGCGAGGCCCATGCCGTAGGCGGAGAGCAGGCCGGAGAGGGGATGGATCAGCACGCGCGTCATGCCGAGCGCGTCGGCGACCAGGCAGGCATGCTGGCCGCCGGCGCCGCCGAAGCAGTTCAGCACATAGCCGGTCACGTCGTAGCCGCGCTGCACCGAGATGCGCTTGATCGCCTCGGCCATGTTGGCGATGGCGATCTGGATGAAGCCGTCGGCGACCTCCTCGGCACTGCGCCCGTCGCCGACCTCGGCCGCCAGCGCGGCGAAGCGGTCGCGGACCGTCTCGGCATCGAGCGGCTGGTCCTGGCCGGGGCCGAAGATGGCCGGGAAATGGTCCGGGATCAGCTTGCCGACCATGACATTGGCGTCGGTGACGGCGAGCGGGCCGCCGCGCCGGTAGCAGGCCGGGCCCGGATTGGCGCCGGCCGAATCCGGGCCGACGCGGAAGCGGGCGCCGTCGAAATGCAGGATCGAGCCGCCGCCGGCCGCGACCGTGTGGATCAGCATCATCGGCGCGCGGATGCGCACGCCGGCGACCTCGGTGTCGAAGGCACGCTCATAGGCGCCGTCATAATGCGCCACGTCGGTCGAGGTGCCGCCCATGTCGAAGCCGATGACGCGCTCGAAGCCGGCCGACCGGCCGGTCTCGGCCAGCCCGACCACGCCGCCGGCCGGCCCGGATAGGATCGCGTCCTTGCCCTGGAACAGGGTGGCGGCGGTCAGCCCGCCCGACGACATCATGAACATCAGCCGCGCACCGGAGCGCTCGACATCGAGCTCCTCGGCGACCTGGCCGACATAGCGGGCGAGGATCGGCGACAGATAGGCGTCGACCACGGTCGTGTCGCCGCGCCCGACCAGCTTGATCAGGGGCGAAACCTCGTGGCCGACCGAGACCTGCGCGAAGCCGATCTCGCGGGCGAGGGCGGCGAGCGCCTTCTCGTGGGCGGTGTACCGCCAGGCGTGCATCAGCGAGATGGCGACCGCATCGAACCCGTCGGCGCGGGCTTGCGCCAGCGCGGCGCGGGCGCCGTCGAGATCGAGCGGCCGTTCCACCGTGCCGTCGGCGAGCACGCGCTCGTCGACCTCGACGACGCGCTCGTAGAGCTGCTCGGGCTTCACGATCGCCTTGGCGAAGATGTCCGGGCGGTCCTGGTAGGCGATCTCCAGGCTGTCGCGGAAGCCGCGGGTGGTCACCAGCAGGGTACGGTCGCCCTTGCGCTCCAGGAGCGCGTTGGTGGCGACCGTCGTGCCCATGCGCACCTCGCCGACCACGCCGGCCGGGATCGGCGCCCCGGCGGCGAGCCCGAGATGGGTCCGGATGCCGGCGACCGCCGCATCCCGGTAGGCTTCGGGATTTTCGGAGAGCAGTTTCAGGGCATGGATCTTGCCAGCCGGATCGCGCCCGATCACGTCCGTGAAGGTGCCGCCGCGATCGATCCAGAAATCCCAAACTTGCGCCATGTCCAGCCTCGAGCCGTTCGATTTGAAAACGACGATAACTTGTCGAGATTTTGTTGACAAGCCGGCAAGCCGATGGAACAGTCCGGTCACGGTCCGGACGCCACGCGGCAGGCCGGAATCTTTGACGGAGGACATCGTGAAATCAGTCTTCGCCAGCCTTTTCGCCGGCCTCGTCGCCGTATCGCTCTCCGGCGCCGCCTCGGCGCAGACCGTCAAGTGGGACATGCCGACGCCCTATCCGGACGGCAACTTCCACACCGCCAACAATCGCCAGTTCGTGGACGAGGTCGGCAAGGCGACCGGCGGCCGGCTCGCCATCACGGTCCATTCGAACGCATCGCTGCTGAAGCTGCCCGAGATCAAGCGCGGCGTGCAGACCGGCACGGTCCAGATCGGCGAGCTGCTCGTCTCCACCCTCGGCAACGAGGACGCGATCTTCGCCTTCGATTCCATCCCGGGTCTGGCCACCAGCTATGCGCAGGCCAAGAAGCTCTATGCCATCGCCAAGCCGGCCCTTTCGGCCCGGCTGGAGAAGCAGGGCATGATCCTGCTCTATTCCGTCGCCTGGCCGCCGCAGGGCGTCTACGCCAAGAAGGACATGGCCGCGCTCGCCGACCTGAAGGGCCTGAAATTCCGCTCCTACAATCCGGCCACCGCGCGTTTCGCCCAGCTGCTCGGCGCCTCGCCGGTCACCGTCCAGCAGGCCGAGCTGCCGCAGGCCTTCCGCGCCGGCCTCGCCGAAGCGATGATCTCGTCGGGCGCCACCGGCGTCGACACCCAGGCCTGGGACTATCTCTCCAGCTACTACGACACGCAGGCCTTCCTGCCGCAGAACATCGTCTTCGCCAACAAGGCCGCCTTCGACGCCCTGTCCGAGGCCGACCGCAAGGCCGTGCTGGCCGCCGCGGCGGCGGCCGAGGCGCGCGGCTGGGCCGAGTCCGAGAAGCTCAACGAGGGCTTCAAGAAGACCATGGCCGAGAAGGGCATGAAGGTCGGCGCGCCGACCGCCACGATGGCCGCGGAACTGACCAAGATCGGCGAGACCATGGCGGCCGAATGGGCCGACAAGGCCGGACCGGACGGCAAGGCCATCATCGAGGCCTTCAAGAAGTGATCCGCGAGGGCCGGGGCGGCGACGCTCCGGCCCTTCGTCCATCCGACCGCCGCATCCGTCCAGGAGCCCCGCCGCCGTGACCTCGTCGCCCCTCGCTCCCCTCTATCGATCGATGGAAATCCTGTCCGGTCTCGCTCTGATCGGCATCGGGTGCATCATCCTGGCCGATGTCGGCCTGCGTCTGGTCGCCAGCCAGGTTCCGGCTTCGGACGACTTCTCCGGCTACGGCCTGGTCGCGGTCCTGTTTCTCGGGCTGGCCCCGGCCTATCGGCGCGGCGAGCACATTCGCGTCGGCCTGATCATCGACCGGATCGGCGGCCGCGTCCGCCATGGGCTGGAGACGGTGCTGCTTGCGGCGGCCCTGGTGGCGATCGGCTGGGCGACCTTCTGGTGCGGCCGCATGGTCTTCGATTCCTGGCGCTTCCACGATGTCGCCTCGGGCCTGGTCGCCGTGCCGCTCTGGGTCCCGCAGCTCTCCATGGTCGTCGGCCTTGCCGTGTTTGCCGTCGCGCTGGCGGAGGATCTCCTGCGCGCGCTCAAGGGCGGCACGCCGTCCCATCTCGCCCATGCGGCCGCCTCGGCGGACGACGCGCCGACCTTCGAACGCTGAGGAGCGATCGCCATGGATGCCACCACGCTTGCGATCCTCCTCACCGTCTGCCTGTTCGCCTTCCTGGGCAGCGGGCTGTGGATCGGCATGGCGCTCGCCGCCGTCGGCTTCGTCGCCATCGAGACCTTCACGACCCGGCCGTCCGGGCTGATGTTCGCCACCTCGACCTGGGGGGCGAACAATTCCTGGTCGCTGACCGCATTGCCGATGTTCATCTGGATGGGTGAGGTCCTGTTCCGCTCGCGGCTCGCCGAGGACATGTTCAAGGGCCTCGCCCCCTGGATGCAGCGGCTGCCCGGCCGGCTGCTGCACACCAACGTCTATGGCTGCGGCATCTTCGCGGCGATCTCCGGATCCTCGGCCGCCACCGCGGCGACCATCGGCAAGATGACCATCCCGGAACTGCGCCGGCGCGGCTACGACGACTTCATGGTGGTCGGCTCGCTCGCCGGCTCCGGCACGCTCGGCCTGCTGATCCCGCCCTCGATCATCATGATCGTCTACGGCGTCGCCGCACAGGTCTCGATCGCGCGCCTGTTCATCGCCGGCGTCGTTCCCGGCATCGTCCTGATGCTGATCTTCTCCGGCATCGTGATGGTCTATGCCTGGATGCAGCCGGCGCGCATCCCGCCGGCCGATGCGCCGATGAGCTTCGTCCAGAAGCTCGACCAGTCGCGCCGCCTGATCCCGACCGTCCTGCTGATCGTGCTGGTGCTCGGCTCGATCTATGGCGGCTATGCCACGCCGACCGAATCCGCCGTGCTCGGCGTGGTCGGGTCGCTGATCCTGGCGCTGGCCACCGGGGGGCTGACCGCCGAGACCTTCTGGCAAAGCGTCACCGGGGCGGTGCGCACCTCCTGCATGATCGGCCTGATCCTGACCGGCGCCGCCTTCATGTCGACCGCGATGGGGCTGACCGGCCTGCCGCGCCTGTTCGCCGACTGGATCAGCCACATGCAGCTGAGCCAGGGCGCGCTGATCGCGGCGCTGACCGTCGTCTTCATCGTCATGGGCTGCTTCATCGACGGCATTTCGATGGTGGTGCTGACCACATCCGTCATCCTGCCGGCCGTGCAGGCGGCCGGCATCGACCTGCTCTGGTTCGGCATCTTCATCGTGCTGGTGGTCGAGATGGCGCAGATCACGCCGCCGGTCGGCTTCAATCTCTATGTCCTGCAGTCGCTGGCCCGCAAGAATATGGGTTATGTCGCGCTGGCCGCGCTGCCCTTCTTCGTCGGCATGATCGTGATGGTCGTGCTCGTCACCGTCGCGCCGGGCCTGGTCACCTGGCTGCCCGAACAGATGCTCGGAGCGAAATGATGGCCGCGGAGGACGACGGGCGGGACCCGAACGACAAGCCGCGTGGAGGCGACGCCGAGGCTCCGCGCGGCGCGGCGGATGCGGCCCGGGCGCGGCACACGGCGGTCGGCCCGATCGTCTCCTCGGGCCATCTCGCCGCCGGGGCCATGCCGGCCCTGTCGGAGATCGAATTCGGCATGGTCATGTATATCCATGCCTTCAACCGCTGGATCGTGCGCTGCATGGCGGCGGCCGGGGTGCCGGATCTCTCGCCGCTCGACGTTCTGGTGCTGCACAACGTCAACCACCGGGCCAAGGCCAAGACGCTGTCCGACATCTGTCTCGTCCTCAATATCGAGGACACCCACACGGTCGCCTATGCGCTGAAGAAGCTGGAGCGGCTGAAGCTGGTCAAGAGCGGCCGGCGCGGCAAGGAGAAGCTCGCCGCCATCACGCCGGCCGGGGAGGCGGCCTGCCGGAAATATGCAGAGATCCGGGAGGCGCTGCTGGTCGATTCCGTCCTGTCGACCGGCGTCGAGGGCGCCGCGCTCAGCGAGGTCGCTCGCCGCATCCGCTCGCTCAGCGGCCACTACGACCAGGCGGCCCGCGCCGCCGCCTCGCTGTGACGGCAGCCCGGACGCGGGTCCGTCACTTCGACAGGCGCAGCTGCGACAGCGAGGTGCCGATCGACTGGAAGGTCGAAATGATCTGATCCGCCGAGGTCAGCATGAAATATTTCGACGTGTCGGTGGCGCAGTCCTGCAGCAGCGTCGATACGCCGTCCGAGCCGGACGTGTCGACCTGAACCGTATAGAGCACGATCCCGGCGGCCTTGACGTTGGTGCACGTCTTCTTCTGGCGGGCATCGATGCTCGACTGCCGGCTCGACCAGCGGTTTTCGGTGTTCAGGCCGTCGGTGAAGAGCACGATCGCGTCGGTATATTTATACTTGGAATCCTTGCTCGGGATGGCCAGCGGACCCTTGGTCAGCGACGCGAAGCCCCATTGCAGGCCGATGCCCTGGTTGGTGTTGCCGTTCGGCTGCATCTCGTCGACCTTGCTGTTCAGCGAGGTCCAGTTGTTCGAGAGCGCCATCACGGCAGCCGGGCAGTCCGAATACTGTTCGGCGGGATAGAGGGTCCCGGACGTGGCGGTCGTCGGCGCCGTGTCGGTCGTGTCGTAGTCCTGGTCCCGGTCCATGACGCAGCCGGTCCAGGTGTTGTGGTTCGCCGGGGTCCAGACCTGGTACCAGTTCCAGCCCGATTTGACCCAGCTCCAGGTGCCGTTCTCGGATTCCCATTCGGTCCAGCGGATCCAGGTGGCGTTGACGTTGCCGGCGCCGACATTCACGTCGCGGGCGAAGGGGATGATCGAGACATAGACATCCTCGGTATTGGTCGCCGCGGCCTTCAACTGGGTCAGCAGGGACTTCGTCGCCGACTTCAGCGCCGTCATCTTGCCGGACTTGCTCATCGAGCCGGTATTGTCGAGCACCAGCGCGACGCGAAGCCGGGTCGACCCCCAGGTCGCCGTCGCCGAGGTCGAGAAGGTCAGGTCTTCGATGCCGAGCAGGCCGAGGAAGGTCGTCTTGACCAATCCGGTGCCGGTCACCGTCACCGACTTGTCGCCGGCGTCGCCGGTCACGAGCTTGGCCGAGACGGTGATCCCGGTCACGTCCTTCGACGTGTAGGTGCTGTTGAAATAGGCCTGCACCGCGGTCTGCACCTGCGCCTCGGTCATGTTGCCGGCGTCCTTGGCGACCGCCAGCGCTGCAGCATCGAGCACGTTCTGCATGTCGCCGCGCGCATTGGTGACGACGCCGAAATCCAGCATGCCGCCGAGCATGGCGAGCACCGGGACTGTCAGCAGCGCAAAGCTGCTGGTCAGCGAACCGCGCCTGTCCTGCGCGAGACGGAGAAGGGAAGCGGGAACGGACCGGATCATGAGGCAACGCAACTGGTTTGAGACCGCACCATGGCGCACTATCCGGCCGACAAGCGAAATCGCCGTTAATCCGATCCCGACAATTTTAATCAAGCCGATGTTTTTGCCGGCAGCTCCGGTGCGGGCGGCGTCGGAACTGGTGCTATCGCGAACCGCGAGCCAGGCCGGCCCCGGCATCGTCTCGAATGCCGGCTTGCCGGCGACCTGAAGCGCGGGGCCCCGAGCCTCGGCAAGTCCGCCCGAGCCTTGACAGGGGCCGCCGGCGCCGTCCTCAGCCGGTTCAGGCCGCAAGATATTCCTATAGGCCGAACGAGTTGTCGGCGCGATACAGCAACGATGTCGTTTCGACCTGATGTGTCATCGGCGCCGGCCCCTTCAGGGAAAGCTCTCGAAACCCTTGAGCCTTGACGGCATCGATCGCCTCTCGGTACTCTTGTCTGTTGCTGTTGTCTACGATCATCGATCCGTCCGGTTTGAGATATTGCATGCTTCTGGATATGCAAGCCGGACGATCGAAGCCATCGACGACAATGATATCGTATCTCTTCTCTCCGGAATTCAGGATGGCTTCCGAATAGGTACTGTCCGCAGGCCGGCTCTCGATGGCGGATTTCTCCGGCGGACAGAGCGCGCGGATCAAGTCCGCCCAGTGCTCGTCGTGCTCGACAGAATGGACGCTCGTCACATGCTTGCTCCACCACAGGGTGGAGTATCCGGCGCCGAACTCGAAGACGTCCCAATCCGGACGAACCCGTTCTCGCAACAGATCGACGAAGGTGTAGTTGAACCAGGGTATGATCTCGCCGTCATAGGCCGGGATCGCCAGGGCGATCGACGAAAGCCATCCGCTGGACCGAAGGAAGCTCTTGGGTTCCCCGAAGGCGCGGCGATAGGCGCGGTCGTAGGAGCCCAGGTGGTGGTCTCCGAGCAGCGACTGCCGCTCCTCCTCATGACCGAGCAGCGCTTGGTGTCGGGTCGAACCGATCCCGGCAGCCGCCTGCTCGGCCAGGAAGCGGCTGCGTTCGTCTTCGTTTGACCATGGATTTCGATAGATCGGCTCGCGCTTGATTTCTTCATAGAGCTTTTGATTGCGTTCGACGGTGTCTTTGTTCCTGAAGGTCGGACCATCGTCCGCAACCAGTCCGCCATGGATATAGAGATTGGCCGATCCCATCCGCCCGAGGGTATCCAGGCATCTCTTGAACCCGTAGCCGGCTCGCTTCATCCGGTTCGTCCACTCGGCGTGGCCCACGCCATAGCCTTTGAAGCGGGTGTCGAGGAAACCGACCTCCGCGAGGGCGAGGCCGGATGTGGCCAGGCACTGGGACGTCGCCTTGTGGTTCGCGATCGGATCCGTCGGGGTGCCGGTCCCGCTGATCCGCCAGGCGTCGAGCTTCGGGTGGGCAAAGGAGACGTGTCCGAACAAGGCCGTCGCGATGCGCCATTGCCAGTCCCAGTTCTTGGATACCGGGAGGCAGTCGTCCTCCAGAAACAGAACGGGGTCGCACCCCAATTCCTGCAGGGCAAAGAGAGCCCGGTTCCTGTTCCAGCAGGCCCCGGCGTTCGGGCCGGTCACGACACGAATCGCGTTCTGCCTGCACCACTCGACCGCGCCGTCCTCGCCACCATCCTCCGCCACAACAAGTTCATATTCAGATGTCGTGAACTCTCTGACCGCGTCAACAACCCTCTTCAAATATTCAAGACGCTTGAATGTGATAATTCCTATTCCAATTTTGCTCATAATCACACCGCCGCGCCTGATCGACTGAAACGGCCTGGGCTTTCCTGAGGCTGTTTGACTTGAGTCCTACGCAGATCATCTTGGGATTGCAAGGGCTTCATAGGATTTGCTGTCAGCCGCGGCGTGCGGGTTGCTGCCGATCGGCTCAGCGGGCGGGGGGTGGTTGAGCCTGACGGCCCCCGCGAGGGTCTTGTGCGCACGGCCTCACGGGATTTGCCCGGTCCGGACCGATGGTTCGCCGCAGCCCTGAACGGCCGAGCAGGGTCCCGCCGCGTGTCGCGCGGCCTTGGCCGTTGGAGCCTGGAGGGGCAAGCCGGGGGCGGCTCGAACAATGGCCGCGCACCGAAGACATCTGGTGCCGGCAGAGGGGATTGAACCCCCGACCTTCGGTTTACAAAACCGCTGCTCTACCGCTGAGCTATGCCGGCGCCGGCGGAGCCATAGCATAGGCGGCGGCGGGTTTCATCCCCCCGGCGCGGCGGCGCGGCGTGCCGGTTGGGGATGGCGGGGCGCGGCCATCGGCCGGGGAGGGCGGCCCCCGCCGAGGCGCTTGGGGCGGCCGCGGGATCGTCGCCGACGGCGCCGTCCGCGCGGGATCGGTCGGGGATCGCGGACGGAAACGGCGGCCGTCGCAAATCGGGTCGTCGGAGCGGGAGCGGCCGGGCAGGGTGGCCGGACCTTCAACGCCCTGCCGGGAGAGCCGCCATGACCGCCGCAACTTCGATGTCCGAGACCCGTCCTCTGCCGTTCCGCATCCGCGGCATCGATCCCGCCGCCGTCGCGGCCGCCTTCGCGCTCGACGACGACGGGCTCGCCGCGATCGGTGCCGTGCGGGTGATCGCCGAGGCGGGCGGCGGCTATCCGTGCCGCATCACGCTCGAGGAGGCCGAGGCCGGCGAGGACCTCATCCTGATGAACTACGAGCACCAGCCGGCATCGAGCCCCTATGGGTCGCGCGGGCCGATCTATGTCCGCCGCCGCGGGCTCGACCGGGCCGGGCCCTTGGTGCTCGACCATGTGCCGGCCCAGATCCGCACGCGGCTCCTGTCGGTGCGCGCCTATGACGCCGCCGACATGATCGTCGAGGCCGAGGTCGTCGAGGGCACCGAATTGGAGGCGCTGGCGACGGCCTGGCTGGCGCGGCCGGCGATCGCCTATCTGCATGTGCATTTCGCCCGCCGCGGCTGTTTCGCCGCCCGGGTCGAACGGGCCTGACGGGCGTCGGGCCGCTGCAGGTCATACCGACGGTCACGGAATGATCGTCGGACTTCGATACGCGGATTTCTCATGCCACTGACGCCTATGAGACATTCGCGCTCCTTCAACGGCCCGGTGCGTCAGCATCCTGGGCCGTCGGTATTACGCCGATCCGTCCGCCGCCGGCATGGCGCGGCCGACCAGATAGAGCGCCAGCACGGCGGCGTTGGAGACGTTGAGGCTCTTGATCGGGCCGGGCATGTCGAGCCGGACCATCTGGTCGCAGGCGTCGCGGGTGATCGGCCGCAGCCCCTTGCCCTCCGAGCCGAGCACCAGCACGGTGCGTGCGCCCGGCCGGACCGCCTCGATCGGCTCCGGGCCGTCGCTGTCGAGCCCGATCACCGTGAAGCCGTCGTCGCGCAGCGCGTTGAGCGTGCGCGCCAGGTTGACCACCTCGACATGGGTCAGGAGATCGACCGCGCCGGAGGCCGACTTGGCCAGAACGCCGGTCTCCTCCGGGCTGTGCCGCGTGGTCGTCAGCAGCGCGTCGGCGCCGAGCGCCACGGCCGAGCGCATCACCGCGCCGACATTGTGCGGGTCGGTCACCTGATCGAGCGCCAGCACCAGCCGCGCCTTGCGCAGCGCCGACATCCGGTCCGTGGTCAGCGTCTCGGTCTCGACCAGGACGCCCTGGTGGACGGTGTCGGCGCCGACGCGCGCGTCGATCCAGCGCGGCTCGACCAGTTGCGGCTCCACCGGGAAGGTCAGCCCGCGCTCCCTCAACCGCGCTTCGGCATTGCGCGTGACGTAGATGGCGTGGATCACCCGGTCCGGATTGGCGAGCGCCATCTCGACCGGATGCAGGCCGTAGAGGAAGACGCGCCCCTCCGGCGCCGGGTTGCCGCCGCCGGTGCGGCGACGCTGCGCGACCGGCGGTTTGGACGGCCGGCGGCCGGGGCGCGCGGCGCGGGGCTTGTCGGGATGGTCTTCGGTCATGGGGCGGGCCACTCGGTGCGTGATCGCCTTCCATAGGCCGCCCGCGCGCCAGGGGGAAGGGCGCAGCGCCCGTCGGAGCCGGCCCGATGGCGTTCCGAGCTCCCGTTCGGTCGCCGGCGCTGACGCATCTGCGGCTATGGCCCGGGGTTGCAATTCCGACGGGAATCGATCTCCTGTCGGGTGAGGCGATCGGGTGACATTGCGGACCGACCCTCTCGGGGATCTTCAGGTGATGACCGAAGCCGATGATCGTCTGAACGAAATTCTGGCCTTTGCGGATGACCCTGGGACGGCAGCCGGCGTCCCGGGCGGTGCTCCGGACATCGAGCCGAATTCGGTGCCCGAAATCGTCCCGGATACCCTCCGGCGATGGCTGGGCCGCAGGCCGGACGGCGTGACGTTCTTCCGCGGCTTCCTGAAGATCTATGGCGTGCCCGGCCAATCCGTCATCGACGTCGAGCAGTGGAACGAAGCGGAATGCTGGAAATTCGCCTGGCCGGGCGACCTCGACCGGTACTGGTGCTTTGCCGGCACGGCCATGGGCGAGCAGTTCGCGGTCGAAAATCCGTCACGGGGCGGAACGGCCGCGTCGCCAGTCTATTCCCTGGATCCGCTGACCATGGCGCCAAGCGTCTTTGCCGAATCCCTGGAGGATTTCTTTGCCCTCATCGGCCAGGGACCGGAAGCCTTCGTCTACGAAGACGTCACTTGGGACCTGGTCGACCGGCATGGCAGTTTCGGGCTCGCCGATGGCGTCGTCGCCGTGCCGCCGCGTATTCTCCAGCGTCAAGTCGATGCGAATTCTTTCATGACGATGCCCTACAAGACCGTCATGATCCTGAACGGAGACTGCTTTTCCGAGGCCTCAAAGTGCCCGGTCGGGACGCAAATTGCCGGCATCACGACCTATACGGACGAGCATGGCCGCGAGCGGATCCGGTTTCGGATTTGGACCTCCTGACGGCCGTCCGCCCCGGTCATCCGGGATCTCCCGGCGGCAGCTTCCCGCTGGTCCAGTTCACCGGCGACGTGACCATCCCGGAGGTGGCCTGCACCATCATCGGCACCACCTTCGACAGCAAGGCCGCCTTCTGAGGCCTGCCGAGACCGGCACCGCCGGTGCGGGGATTGCCGGCACCGGGACCGTCGGCACCGAGACCGCCGGGCAACCGCTCCCCGGCATCCAGACGGCGGTGCCAGGGCGGGCGCTGCCCGTGGCCGGCGGGTCGGCGTGGCGCTCCGGAGCCGGAAAAGTCCGCGGCGGCAATCGCCAGTCCGGGCAGGCTGTTGAAAGCGCCGGACGGCTGTTGACAGGGCGATGCCGGGTCGCCATAACTCCGCCCGCAAACGGCGCTTCGCAAGAAAGCCGGCTGCCTGTGTCCTCCGCGGTGGTCCCCATCGTCTGGCACATGGGGGAATGTCCCGAGCGGCAAAGGGGGCGGACTGTAAATCCGCTGGCTAAGCCTTCGTAGGTTCGAGTCCTACTTCCCCCACCATCCATTTTCTAAGGCATTGATAGACAAACGTTTTTTAGTGTGAATCCCTCACCTGTCCATTGGGTGAGGGAATAGGATTTTCCGGGTCTGTTCCGACCAGCTTGTTGGACGCTGCCAGCCCAAGGCGCTTGCGGTTGGCTGCGCGGGTTTGGATCGACGCTATGCCGCCGCCGCTCCAACCGAACATCGCGTCCAGTTCCGAGGCCGTGGCGCCGTTCTCGGCGGCCGTGGTGGCAGCGAGCTTGCGGATGCCGTGGGCCGACTTGTCGATGCCCGCCGCCCGGCACCAGTCGCGGAACCGGTTGCCGAAGCCTTCCGTCGTCGTCGTCCGCCGGCGCTCGCCGGCGATGTCGGTGCGGTCGCCCGTCGGGCCGGCGGCGATCGTGGCGGCCAGCGGCGGCGCCATGCGGATGGTCACCAACTCGCCGGTCTTTTCCAGGCGGACGGCAATCACGCCATCCTTCACGTGCGGGCGGCCGAGGCGGCCGGCATCGCCGCGACGCCTTCACCCGTATTCTCTGAGAGGGAGCTTCGGCGGGTGCTGTCGGCTCACTGAAGGGCGAAGCTGCGCGCGCGCACTGCCAAAGCCGGCAGCACGCCGCGTGATTCCCCGCTCTGAGGAAATCCTGAAGAGGCCGTCAGGGATCCGTTTCGGTCGGTTGGAGCGGGTAGCGGGAATCGAACCCGCGTATTCAGCTTGGAAGGCTGCTGCTCTACCATTGAGCTATACCCGCAGACCGTCATGGACATAGCGAAGGCGGACCGCGAAGGCAACCTCCTGAATGGGCGCTTTGGGCCTCTGCGGCGAGAATGCGGGCGGGGCCGGCCGGGGGCGTCCTGGCGTCGTGCCGCTCCCGGGCGGCGGGCGTCCTTCGGACGGTCGCCTGCCAGCGGTCGCCCGTCTATTGTCGCCTGCCGATGGTCGCCCGTCTATGGTCGCCTGCCAGTGGTCGCCTGCCTGTGGTCACCCGCCTGTGATCGCCTGCCGATGGTCGCCTGCCTGTGGTCGCCCGTCTATGGCCGTCCCCTTATGGTCGCCTGCCTGCGGTCCGGCGCGGTCGATCTCCGCCAGGAAATCGGCGAGGAGCGTGCGGAAGCGGTTGGGGGTCTGGTAGGGCAGGAAATGGGCGGCTTCGGGAAAGGTCTCGTAGCGGGCGCCGGGAACCAGGTCGGCGACCTCGCGGCCGCGTTCGGGGGGCAGCAGCACGTCGCGGCCGCCGGTCACGACCAAGGTCGGGCAGGCGAGGGCGGCGAGTTCGGTGCGGATGTCGGCGTCCAGGATGCCGCGGATCGATGCCGCATAGCCGATCGCGTCCTGGGCGGCGAAGCGCTCGTAGTAGCGTCGGTAGCGGTCGTCCTGCGGCTGGTCCAGGAAGGCGCGCTCGACGGCGCCGGGCAGCACGGCCGCCATACCGTCGCGCGCGACCGCATCGGCGCGCGCCGCCAGCATGGCCCGCGCGGACGGGATGGTCGACGCCACCGCATTGGCGAGCACCAGACCGGCGACCCGGTCCGGTCGCCGGGCCGCCAGCGCGGCCGCCGTCATCGACCCGATCGCGCAGCCGACCGCGACCACGCGGCCGAGGCCGAGCGCGTCGATCAGATCCGACAGGTCCTCGGCATGGCGCGCGATCGTCGCCGGCCGGTCGCCGAGCGCGGAGGCCCCGGCGCCGGCGAGGTCGACCGCCACGCTGCCGCCCGGGGCGACGGCCCCGAGGCCGAGATCCGACCAGAAGGTCAGGTCGCCGCCGAGCGGATGGATCAGGACCAGCGTGGTCCCCCGCAATCCGCCTTCGATCCGGTGGTTCAGCATGGGCGCCTTCGGCTCCTGTCCTTGTTGTTCGAAGAGACCGCCGGGCGACGTCCCGGCGGATCGATCTGCCGCAAGCCCGCATGGCGCCTGCCGGCCGATCGGTGGCGGCCGAAGCCGCAGAATGCGTCCCGTCCGCCGTCTGATCTCAATCCGGCGTCCGATTCCTGTCGTGCAGAACGATCCGCGCCGCGGGCGCGCCGATCCCGACTTGCCGTGCGTGTGCCGGAAGCGGCGGCGGCGGCTGCCCGGACGCACCGCTCGGACGCCGGCGCGACTCCAAATTTCTTCCGCGCTCAACGCCCGCCCGACATGGTCAGGTTGGCGCCGATGCAATATTCGGCCTCCGGCGACAGGAGCCAGAGGATGCCGCGCGCCATCTCGTCCGGTTCGCCGGCCCGGCCATAGGGGACGGTCGGTCCCAGCCGGGCGATCCGCTCCGGCGGGTTGAGCTCGGTCGCGGTCAGGCCGGGGCTGAACACGTTGACGCGGATGCCGTCGCGGGCGACCTCGCGCGAGAAGCCGATGGTAAAACTGTTCACCGCGCCCTTGCTGGCCGCATAGTGGACCCGCTCGCCGATGCTGCCGTTGACGGCGGCGATCGACGAGACGTTGACGATCCGTCCGCCGGCGCCGCCGCGCGACAGCGACATCCGCCGCGCCGCCTCCCGGCAGCACAGGATGGTGCCGAAGACATTGGTGCGGAACAGCCGTTCGAGTTCTTCGGTCTCAAGGTCGACCAGCCGCGTCGGTCCGCCCATCAGTCCGGCATTGTTGACGAGATCGGTGATCGGGCCGAAACGTGCCGTCACGGCGTCGAACAGAGCCGGGATGGCGTCCGCGTCGCCGACATCGGCCGCGAAGGCCTCGGCCTCGCCGCCGGCCTCCCGGATCGCCGCCACGGTCGCCGCCGCCGCCTCGCCGTCCTGGCGATAGTTGACCGCGACCCGGTAGCCGCGGGCGCCGGCCAGCCGCGCGACGGCGGCGCCGATGCCGCGCCCGGCACCGGTCACCAGGAGGACCGGCGCGCTCACGCGGCACCCCCGGTCAGGCCGGGGATCGGCCCCAGCCGGTAGATGCGCGCGGCGGTGCCGGCAAACAGCGCCGCCTTCTCTGCCGGCGCGGCGTCGGCGGCGATCCGCTTGAAGGCGTTCCAGAAGAGGCCGTAGGACGCGGTGCCCTTGTCGACCGGGAAATTGCTCTCGAACATGGCGCGGTCGGCACCGAACAGCTCGATCGCCGTCTCGATATAGGGCCGCCACGCCGCCGCGAGATCAGCCGAGCCCGGCGGGCGCTCGCGCTCGTGGAAGGAGAAGCCGGCGAGCCGCATGCCGAGGCCGCCGAGCTTCACCGCCACGTTCGGTCGCCGGGCAACCGCCGCCATGCCGGCGCGCCAATCGGCGAAGACCGCGTCGCGCCGTCCGGCATAGGGCCCGATGCCGTTCGGGCCGCCGACATGGTTCATCACGATTGTCGTGTCCGGGAAGGCGGCCGCGAGGTCGTCGAGCTCGCCGAGCTGGTGGTGATACATCCAGGCGTCGAAGACGAGGCCGCGGGGACCGAGCGCCGCAAAGCCGCGGCGGAACTCCGGGTCGGCGATCAGGCCTTCCGGCGGCGAGATGTCCGAGCCGCGCGCCTCCGGGTCCGGATGATGGGCGGAGGTGTTGCGGATGCCCTTGAAGCGGCCCTCCGACAGGGCGACGTGACGGTCGAGCACGTCGCCGGCCCGCGCGCCGATCCTGAGATCGACATGGCCGATGATGCCGGCCGCCACGCGGGTGCCGCCGGTTGCCTCGCTCTCGATCGCCAAGCGCGTCGCATAGGCGGTCTCGCCGAGCGAGCGCAGGGCCGGATCGGCATCCTCGGTATATTCGGCATGGCACTCGGCGAAGATCGACGCGACGATCCGGTGCCCGTCGGCCATGTCGGCCCCGAATTCCGCCAGCCCGTAAGGGTTGCCGGGCCGCGTCCAGAGATGATGATGGGCGTCGACGATCGGCCGGTCCGGCTCGAGCGCGGCCTCGCGGGTCAGGGCGAGCCATTCCGGACGGACCGGGATGTGACGCGACTTGGCGACCATGGTCACGGGAAACGTTCCTTGAGTGTCGACATATTGACCGGCGGGTCTCGAAAGGGCCCGGGTCCGGATGCTAGCCCTCCGCCGGCGATCCATCAATGTTCAAGCTGTTATGCGGTCCGCGTTCGGGCTTTTGCGGCGGCGCCGGCGATGCGCGTCTCGACCCCCGATCGCGATCGTGGAATCCTGTCATCTGTCGACAGAAGGGGCACACCATGCGGATTGCGATCGATGCCGCCGACCGGCTCGTGCTGGCGGCTTTCCGCCGGGCCGGCTATCCGGCGGATGCGGCGCGCACCATCGCGGATCAGATTGTCGGCTGCGAGTTGCGCGGCGTCGGTTTCGCGGGCCTGTCGCGCGCGCTGTCGCTGATCGAGCGCACCACCGAGCCGCCGCAGCCGGAGCGCATTCGCATCGTGCGCGAGACGCCGGTCTCCGCGCTGATCGACGGTGGCGACCAGAACGGCTATCTGGTCGCGCCTTTCGCGGTTCGGACCGGCATTGCCAAGGCGCAGGCCAACGGTCTGGCGGCGGTCGGGGCCAACAATACCTGGTATAGCGGCATGTATGCCCACTATCTGGAGATGGCGACGCAGGCCGGGCTGGTCGCGATGGCCGCCGGCAGTTCGGCGCCGCGCGTGGCTCCCCATGGGGCGACGGAGGGGCGCTTCGGCACCAATCCGATCGCCTTCGCGTTCCCGTCCGACGACCAGCCGATCATCTTCGATGCCGGCACGTCGGTGATGATGATCGCCGAACTGGTTCTCGCCGAGCGGCTCGGCCGACCCCTGCCGCCCGGCATGGCCTTCGATTCGGCCGGCGTGGCGACCGAGGATCCGGTCGCGGCGCTCGCCGGCGCGGTGCGGGTCTGGGGCGGCCACAAGGGTTCGGGCATCGCGCTGGTGGTGCAACTGCTCGGCATGATGGTCGGCGGCGGCGCGCTGCCGGCCGACTATCGCGATTGCGGCTTCTTCTTCCTGGCGATCGACCCGGGTCTGTTCGGCGATGCCGCGGATTTCCGCCGCCGGGTCTCCGACTATGCGGCCGCCGTCCGCACCGCGCGGCCGGAGCGGCCCGACCAGCCGGTCCGGATGCCGTTCGACCGCTCGGCCGAGGCGCGCGCCCGCATCGAGGCGGCCGGCTGGTTCGAGGTCGACGACGCCATCGTGGCGCGGCTGGCGGCCGCGGCCGGCGAGCCGGTGCCGGCGCCGGCCGGGGTCTGACCCCGGCTCGCCTCCCTTTCCGGCGCGAAGCGTCTAGAGACCCCGACGGGCGAGAAAGCCTTCGATCGCCGCGGCATAGAGGTCGGGGCTCTCGATCTGCATCATGTGCGGGGCGCCCGGCAGGATGGCGAGTTCGGCGCCCGGAATGGCGGCGGCGAGCGCGCGGGCGGCCTCGACCGGGGTCGCCGCATCGGCCTCGCCGCCGATCACCAGGGCGGGCATCTGCACGGCGCCGAGGCGGTCGAGCGCGTCATGCCCCGAGATCGCCTCCCAGGCCGCTGACCAGCCGGACGGATCGTCGGCGAGGAGCCGCCGGCGCACGGCCTCGGCCGCCGCGGTGGCGCGGAAGCCCGGCGTGAACCAGCGCTCGATCGTGCCTTCGACCACGGCCGCCATGCCGCCGGTCTCCGCGTCGGTGCCGCGTGCCAGGATGGCCGGGCGCGCCGTTTCCGGGATCCGGCCGCCGCAGCCGGACGGGATCAGGGCGGCGACGAGGTCCGGGCGGGCGAGGGCGAGATTCTGCGCCACCATGCCGCCGAAGGAGAGGCCGATCACCACCGCCGGCCCTGCGCGCTCGGCCTCGATCACCGCCGCGACCGCCGCCACGCAGGCGTCCATCCGCCCGGGCCGCGCCGCCGGGCCGGACCGGCCGTGGCCGGGCATGTCGATCGCGACGACGGTGTGGGTCCGGGCGAGCCGGTCGGGCAGGGCGCCCCAGAAGGTCCCGTCGAGGCCGACGGGGTGGAGCAGCACGGCCAGCGGTCCGGCGCCGCGCCGGTCGGAATGCAACAGGGGCTCGGTCATCGGTCTGCCTCGCTTCAGGGGGTCTGGATGCCGCGCCGGCCGACGAAGATCGAATAGAGCGTCGAGGCGCCGGTCACGAAAAGGCGGCTGCGACGGACGCCGCCGAAGGTCAGGTTGCTGATCACCTCGGGAAACCGGATCTTGCCGATCAGGGCCCCGTCGGGTGCGAAACAGTGCACGCCGTCGCCGGCGCTGGTCCACAGGTTGCCGTCCTCGTCGATCCGGAAGCCGTCGGAGACCCCGACATCGGGCTTGGCGAAAATGCGCGGATTGGCCAGCGTGCGGCCCTCGACCACGTCGAAGGCCAGGATGTGGAACGGCCCGCCCTGCTGATGCGAGCCGCCGGTATCGGCGACATAGAGGATGCTCTCGTCGGGCGAGAAGGCGAGGCCGTTCGGCCGGACCATCCGGTCGGTGGCGATGGCGAGATCGCCGGTTTTCGGGTCGTAGCGGAAGACCGGGCGGAAGCCGAGTTCGCTCTCCGCCTTGGTGCCGGTATAGTCGGACAGGATGCCGTAGTCGGGGTCGGTGAACCAGATCGTGTCGTCGGACTTGACCACCACGTCGTTCGGCGAATTGAGCCGCCGGCCGCGATACTGGTCGGCGAGCACCGTGATCGTGCCGTCATATTCGGTCCGGGTCAGGCGGCGCGCGCCGGATTCGCAGGTGATCAGGCGGCCCTGCCGGTCGCGCGTGTTGCCGTTGGCATTGTTGGACGGGCTGCGGAACACGCTGACCCCGCCGCCCTCGCACCAGCGATAGATCCGGTCGGCCGGAATGTCGCTCCAGAGCAGATACTGCCCGTCGGCGAACCAGACCGGGCCTTCCGCCCAGAGCATGCCGGTATGCAGCACCTCGATCCGGGCATTGCCGACCACGCAAGGCCGGAAGCGCTGGTAGTCGATGATTTCGACGGCGGGACTCATCGATGCTCTCCCCGAATGGTGCGGTTCGTCGTCCGGCTCACAGGACCCCCTCTTCGGCGAGACGCCGGACCTCGTCTGCCGAGAATCCGAGGAGATCCGTCAGGATGCTGGTGTTGTCCTCGCCGTAGCAGGGCGCGCCGCGATCGATCGGGCCACCCGCATAGGCCGGCGTGCGCGCGAGGCGGACCGGGAATTCCGGCACCGGCCAGCGGCCGATCCGGCTGCCGGTCACCTCGGTCATCCAGTCGAGCGCCGCGAGTTGCGGGTCGTGGTCGATGCGATCCTCGGCCGTCTGGCAGAGCCCGGCCGGCACGCCGGCGGCCTGCAGGCGCAACATGGCGGCGCGGGCGTCCTGATCGAGCGTCCAGGCGGTCACCGCCCGGTCGAGCGCATCCTGGTGGCGCAGGCGATCGGCGAGGGTGGCGAAGCGGGGATCGTCGGCGAGCGTCGCGCGCCCCATCACGCCGAGCAGCGCCTGCCATTCCGTCTCGTCGAAGCAGGCGACGGCGAGCCAGCGATCCGTGCCGCGGCAGCGATAGGCGCCGTGCGGGGCGGCCGGCTTGTAGGGCGAGCGGTTGCCGATGCGCGCCCAGGGGCGCCCGTTGGCCGACCAGTCGAGCACCGGGATCGCGGTCTGATAGATGCCGGCCTCGCATTGCGAACTGTCGATCCACTGGCCCTCGCCGGTCCGCTCCCGGTGATGCAGCGCGCCCAGGATGGCGAGCGCGAAACCGTGCGCGCCGGCCCAGTCGAGATAGGAATAGCCCCAGCCGGCCGGCATGGCCGGTTCCGGCAGCCCGGACATGTCGGTCGTGCCGGCGAAGGAGGCGGCGACCGGTCCGACGGTGCGGAAGCGGCCATAGAGGCCGGCCGAGCCCATGCCGGATTGCTGCACATAGATGATGTCCGGCCGGATCGCGCGCAGCACGTCCCAGCCGAGGCCGAGCCGTTCCAGAACCCCGGGCGAGAAGCCCTCGGCGACCACGTCGGACAGCCGGATCAGGTCCTTGGCGATGGCCAGGCCCTTCGGATGCCGGATGTTGAGCGACAGCCCGCGCTTGCCGGCATTCTTGTGGTTGAACTGGCCGCCCATGTCGGGATCGGTGACGCCCTTGAGCGGGCCGGTCGCGGCCGCCCGCGCCGCCCGTCCGCCGACCGGCGCCATGGCGGCGAGCCGGGTGTCGGGGTTCTCCTTCCATTCGACCTTGATCGCCTCGGCCCCGAGCGAGGCCAGGAAGCGGGTGCCGCCGGCCGAGGCCAGGAACCAGGAGAAATCGAAGATGCGCACGCCGCCGACCGGCATCGGCCGCCCGCGCGCCGAGATCACGTCCGGCCGCGCGGCCAGCGGCGCCCGCTCGGCCATGGCGGTCGCCGGAGCGCGGCGGGCCGGGCCGGGCGCGCCCGGACGGGCGGCCTCCGTCGCCTGTCCGGCAGCGGCCTTGAGGGCGGCGCGCAGCGCGGGGCCATATTCGTCGAGCCGCGGCGCGGCGGGACCGGGTTGCCAGGCGGTCGCGGAGGCGCGCCATTTCGAGACCGGATAGCGCAGCGTCCGGCCGAGTTCCGGATGGTCGAGATCCGCGAAGGTGCCGCGCGCCAGCCAGTGCGGGTCCTCGGCATTCTCGTGCGGCTTGCGCACCGGCGCCCAGAGCAGCCCGGCCTCCTGCGCGGCCCGCCACGGCACGGCCTCGTAGCGGAAGGCGCGCACGAAGCGCTGCACCACGTCCTGGACATGGTTCGCCGCCTCGTCGGCATCGGTCGATCCCGGCACGTTGCGCGCCGACAGGTCGGCATCGGCCGGCGGCGGTTCCAGGTCGGCGGCCATGTCCCAGCGCTTCAGGAACGGCACCAGCTTCGCCTTGTCGCGCGCCGAGACGCCCCAGGACATGACCCAGCGGCCGTCCTTGGTGTTGGCGATGTTGGGCGTCCGGTTCGGCGTCTCGACGGCGTGGCGCGCCGTCTGCCGGTAGAGCGGCGCCCGGCGCATGACCCAGGACATCAGGTCGAGCTCGGTATTCTTGGCGACCGCCTCGTGGATCGCGACCGAGACGTCCTGGCCGGCGCCGTCCTTGAGCCGCCGGATCAGCGCGGCCGCGATGCCGACGGCCAGCTGCTCGCCGGCGATCATATAGGCGTGCCAGAGCTGCGGGGCGATCGGCGGCAGGTCGTAGCCGTCCGGTGCGGCGTCGTAGCCGCAGTTCATCATGATGCCGCCGAGCGCCAGATGGACGAGATCGGAGCCCTTGAAGTCCTTCCACGGCCCGGTGTCGCCGAAGGGCGTGATCCGGGCGGTGATCAGGCGCGGGTTCAGCGCGCGCGCCGCTTCGCCATCGAGGCCGAACCGGGCGAGCGCGGCGCCGCCGGTCGCGTCGAGATGGATGTCGGCGGAGTTGAGCAAGGCCCGCATCGCCTCGCCGTCCTCGATCACGACCGAGCGCTTGCCGCGATTCATGGCGAGGAAGTGCAGCGAGCGGTCGGGACCGGGACGATCGTCGATGAAGGGACCGATCGCCCGGGTCGGCGAGCCCTGCGGCGGTTCGAGCTTGATCACCTCGGCGCCGAGCCCGGCGAGGATCAGCCCGCAATACTCGCCCCGCTCGTCGGCGGTCTCGACGACGCGAAGTCCGTCGAGCATGCCGGGCAGCAAACCGGACGCCGTCTCCGCCGTCTCCCGGGCCGTTCCGGCGTCGCTCATTCGGCGAGGCGCATCTGCGGGAGAAGCGTGCCGGCGGCATCCGTGCCATAGGCGACCTCGACCGGCCGGCCGATCCAGCTGCCCTCCGGCTCCGGCCCGGTCAGGTTGGAGATGACCAGCGGTCCCTCGGCGAGCTTGACGGCGACGACATTGTAGGGCGGCGGCCAGTTGTCGAAATACTGGCGGTGGAACACCACCCAGGAGGCGATCTCGCCGCGTCCGGAGAGCGGACGCCAGGTCGAGCGCGGCGACAGGCACTTCGGGCAGCACGGTCCCGGCGGGTAGCGCCATTCCGAGCAGTCGTCGCATTGCTGCAGGTGCCAGTCATGGGCGCGGATGCTTTCCCACATCGGCTCGTCATACATCGACAGGACGGCGGCAGAATTGGCCATGGGGCTCAGCTCCCGTAGATGATGGAGACGGCCTTGCCGGCCACGTCCGAGTTGTAGTGGACGAAGCGGCTGTCGCCGGCGCCGCGCGCCGCGACCTGGCGGGCGCCGCATTCCCCGCGCACCTGCCGGACGGCCTCGACCTGATGCGCCCAGCCCTGCATGTAGCTTTCCGACAGATGGCCGCCGCCGGTATTGACCGGGATGCGCCCGCCGAGCCCGATGCCGTCCTCGCGCATGAAGCGCCCGACATCGCCGGGGCGGCAGTAGCCGTAGCCTTCCAGCGCGAAGGGGACGTGGCACGAGAAGCTGTCGTAGATCTGCAGCGCGCTCATGTCCTCGGGGCCGACGCCCGCCATGGCATAGACCTGCGCCGCGCAGGCCTCCTGCGCCGGGCGGTAGAATTCGAGCAGGCGCGGCTCCAGGCTGGTGGCGCCGCGGTTGAGATCGGAGCGGCCGACGCCGTGGATCAGCACCGGCGCCTTGCGGGCCATCTTCCGGGCGCGCTCGGCCTCGGCGATGATCAGCACCACGCCGCCGTCGTTGATCAGGCAATAGTCGAACAGGCGCAGCGGCTCGCAGATGTAGCGCGCCGCCATGTAGTCCTCGATGGTGATCGGCTTGCGCATCAGGGCATGCGGATTGAGGCTGGCGGCATGGCGCTGGGCGACCGCGACCTCGCCGAGATCGCGTTCCGTGCAGCCGGTCAGTTCGCCGAAGCGGCGGAACATCATGGCATAGAGGGCGCCCTGCGAGGTGAAGCCCCAAGGCGCGTGGTAGACGTAGGACAAGAACATGTTCCCGCCCATCGCCTCCGGCCCGCCATACTGGATCGCGGCGGACCGCTGGTCGTTGCCGTAGACCAGCGCGACCACCTCGGCGAGGCCGGAGCGGATCGCCATGCAGGCCTCGATCACCGCCAGCATCGCGTCGGCCTGGCCGCCCCAGCGCGGATTGATGCCGAGGATCTCGCCGGTCCGCTCGTAGGCGAGCGTCGGGCCGACGATCAGGCCGTCGATCTCGTCGCGGCCGATGCCGGCATCGGCGAGCGCGGCCCGGAAGGCATCCGCCGCATAGCCGTAGGAATCGGCCGGCTTCTCGCCGGCGCGGACCCGGGCATGGTCGCCGACATAGTCGCTCTCGCCGACGCCGATCACGGCGCCGACCCGGGCAAGATCGCGGGCGGTCATTCGAGCACTCCTGTGGCGCGCAGCGAGGCGATGCGCTCGGGGCTGTAGCCGAGCAGGTCGGCGAGAACGCTGTCGGTATGCTCGCCGATCAGCGGCGGGCGCTTCAGGTCGATCCGCTCGCCGTCGAGCCGGAACGGCGGCGCCGTGAAGCGGGCCGGGCCGATCTCCGGATGGTCGACCACCTGCCAGTAGTCGCGGTGGCGCAGTTGCGGGTCGTCCTGCATCAGCCGGCGCGAGGTCGAGACCACGCCCGCCGGGACGCCGCGCGCCTGGCAGGCCGCCATGACGGCCTCCGCCGACAGGCCCCGCGTCCAGGCCGAGACCGCGGCCTCGACCCGGTCGACGGAGTCGAGCCGTCCGGCTTCGGTCTTGAGGGCGGGATCGGCCGCGAGCGCCTCGTCGCCCATGACCGCGCACAGATCCTGCCAGTGCCGGTCGTCGAGCACCGTGATCGCACACCAGCTGTCCTCGCCCGCGCAAGGAAAGACACCATGGGGGGCATGGTGCGGCGAGCGGTTGCCGAGGCGGGGCTGCTCGCGGCCGGTCGCGGCCGCCTCGACCACCGCCAGGCCCATGCAGTTGATGGTCGATTCCACCTGCGACAGGTCGATCTTCATGCCCCGCCCGGTCGCCCGCCGGTGGCGCAGGGCGGCCATCACCGCAAAGGCGGCGTGGTAGGGATTGGCCGCATGATCGGGGAAATGGGTGCCCGGACCGAGCGGGCCTTCGCCCTCGTAGCCGGTCGCCGCCATCAGCCCGGTGACCGCGCTGATGGTCATGCCGACGCCGGTCATGCCGGCCAGCGGCCCGTCCTCGCCATACATCGGCATCGACAGATAGATCAGGTCCGGCTTGATGCGGACGAGATCGTCATAGCCGAGCCCCAGGCGCTCCATGGCGCCGGGTCCGAAATTGTTGCTGACGATGTCGGACTGCCGGATGATCGCGTAGAGCGTCTCCCGGCTGTCCGGGTTCTTCATGTTGATCGCGACGCTCTTCTTGCCGGTATTGCGCGAGGCGAAGTAGCCGCTGCGGTTGATGCCGAAGACGCCGTCCTTGAACGGGCCGCCGACGCGGACCGGATCGGGCCTTGCGACGCCCTCGATCTTCAGCACCTCGGCGCCGAAGTCCGAGAAGATCTTGGTCGAGAAGGGACCGGCGCCGGCCCAGGTGAAATCGGCGAAACGGATGCCGGCCAGAAAATCGGGGGTCATCGCCATCTCCTCACGCGCTGGCCCGTCCGGCCGGATCGGCGCGGCCCGGATGGCCCTGGTTCATCCGGCCGAGCACCTCCGCGTCATGCTCGCCGAGCCGCGGGGCCGGGCGGTCGATCGCCCAGACCGGTTCGGACAGCCGGTAGGGCGCGCCCGGGATGGTCACCTCGGACCCGATCCCCGGCATGGCGACGGTCTGGAAGAAGCGCCGGAACAGGAGCTGCGGATCCGCACCGAGATCGGCGATCGAGGCGACCGGCGCCATCACGATCTTGCGCTTCAGCGCCTCCGCGGCGCAGCGCGCCTTGGTCTTGTCGGCCAGGAAGCGTTCGATCAGCACCTTGAATTCGGCCTTCATGGCCGCCGTCGTCCGCCGCGGCCGGTCCTGCCAGGGGGCGGAGGTCAGCGCGGCATGGCCGTCGAAGCCCTCTTCCTTCATCCAGGCGAGAAGGCCCGACCAGGAGGCCTGCAGGGCGAGCGGCGCGGCCAGGAAGACCCAGCCGTCCTGGCACGCGAAGGCGCTTTCGGTCGCGTCGCGGGTGCCTTCGCCGCCGCGCGTCGAGACGCGGCCCTCGAGGTCGAAGACCTGCACGGCGTTCTGCAGGGAGTGCGCGATGCATTCCTGCGCCGAGACATCGACGACATGGCCGGCGCCGCGGGTCTCCGCATCCCAGAGCGCGATGGCGGTGGCGGCGGCGGCATAGAGCGAGGCGACGAACAGGCTCTGCTCGCCGGCGATCTTCAAGGGCGGCTTGCCCGGCTCGCCCGACAGCCAGACGATGCCGCCGAGCGCCTGCACGACCAGATCGGACGCGGCGAAGCCGGCATAGGGGCCGGTCAGGCCGAACGGGGTGATGACCGTCACGACGCGCACGCCCGGCACCGCCAGGATGTCGGCGAGGAGGCCGTCCTCCGCCTCGGGCTCGACCACCACCACCGCTGCGGTCGCGACCAGCGCCTTGAGGATGTCGCGGCCGGCCGGCGTGGTCAGGTCGACCACGACACTCTTCTTGTTGAGGGCCAGGAACGCGAAGGGCACGCCGCCCTGTCCGGCGGCCAATGCGCCCGCGGTGGCGGGCGGCAGTCGCCGGTCGGAGCCGCCGCCGGGCGGTTCCACCCGGATCACCTCGGCGCCGAGATCGGCGAACAGCCGGGTGGCATAGGCGCCGTACAGCCGGGTGAGATCGATCACCCGTATGCCCGCGTAAGGGCGGGTGCCCGGATAGGGGTGTGCGCCCGCTTCGGGGTGGGTGCCGGCTTCGGGGTGGGCGCCCGCCTGATGCCGCTCGGGCCTCAGCTCGGCAGCTCGCGCCGCGTCGTCCTGCATGAATTCGATCTCCTCGGACGGCGGGGTCTTGTGGCGGACCCTTCGGGGAGGGTCCGCGGCCCGTCTCGCCGAGAAAGAATGCATCCTATAAAATCGTGCCGCAATCGACGCGGCCGGCATATCGGATTTGCCGGACGTGAACGGGGTGTCCTGCCAACGGCCCGGGACGCTGACGCATCGGGCCGTTGAAGCAACGCGAATTTCTCATAGGCGTCAGAGGCATGAGAGACCCGCGTATCGAAGACCGGCGATCATTCCATGCCCGTCGGTGTCAGCCGATCAGGCGCTCGAGCAGCGCGTCGAAAGCCTCCGGCTGCTCGTAGGCGGCCCAGTGGCCGGCATCGGGGAGGAGGTCGAAGGTCAGGTCGGGGCGGATGGCCCGGAGCAGGCGCTCGCGTTCGGGGAAATTCCCGGCCGCGATCGCGTCATGTTCGCCCCAGACGACATGCAGCCGGCCGATTTCGGCGCGCCGGAGCGCCTCCAGGATCGACGCGGAGGCGGCGAAGCGGCGGCTCTTGACCCGGGCGCGCGCGACATTGTCGGTCTGGATGGCGACCGCGAGTGCGTCGATCCGGGCCGGATCGGCGATCATCAGCCGGTTCAGGTTGCGGCGATGGGCGGCGGCGAGCTCGGCCGGCGACAGGCCGAGATCGGTCCGCTCCAGCGTGATCGCCCGCCGCGCCGCGCCGATCGCGCCGGCCCCGACGATGGTCAGCGAACGATGTCCCGCCCGGTGCGCGGCCAGATGGCTGCCGATCAGGGCGCCGAACGAGAAGCCGACCAGGTCCGTCTCGGCCGGCGCCAGACCGATCGCGTCGAGGCCGCGGGCCAGGATCGCGGCGATCGTCTCCGGCACGACCGGCTCCGGCGCATCGGCCGAATCGCCGAGACCCGGCATGTCGGCCGCATAGACCCGCCGGCGTGCGGCGAGCGCCGGGATGTTGCGCACCCAATGCTGCCACGAGCCGTAGCCGCCATGCAGCAGCACGACCGGCCGCCCGGCGCCCCAGGCGCGCCAGACCATCGATCCGGCCCCGCACGGCGTCTCGATCCGCTCGGCGGCGGCATCCAGGGTGGCGATCGGGGCGGGCAGGGCGGAGGACAGGGAGGCGGCCGACAAGGCGTCGGCGTTCGGTGCGGCGGTCGGGGTGTTTGCGGCAGGGCTCATGGTCGGTCGGGATCCGGTCGTGTGGCGCGGCGGCGGCGAAGCCCGCAGGGGCGCGGGCGCCCCGCGTCGCGGCGGGCGATGGAGGGGCGTTCCGCCCGGGCCTTTCAGACCGCGGCGGCGGTTTCGGTGGTGGCGAGTGGTCAAAATCTGACATGTGCGTCCCGCAAATGTCAGAGTGAATTGACCACGTCGTCAAAGAGTTAGTTGTCTGATCGAGACGGTTGGGTGCCATCCGTCTCGATCAGACCACGAGGCCGTGGCCGCCTTCGCGCCAGCCGCTGCGGATATGGGCGACCATCGCCTCGACGGCGCCGGACGGGTCGTCGTCGGCGATGTGGGCCAGGATGTCGTCATGCTCGTGACGCATGCGGTTCGGCCGGTCGCTGCGGGTGTCTTGGGCCGTGAAGGGATATTTCGACCACAGCACGCGCACGAAATGCAGCGTCTGCGGCCGCTCGGCCATGGCATAGAGGCCGAAATGGAAGCGCACATTGGCGGTGCGCACGGCGAGCAGGTCGCCCGCCTCGATGGCGCGGGCCACGTCGCGCTGCAGGTCCTGCAGCTCGCGGAACCGGCCCGGCGTGATCCGCGCGACCGCGATCGCGGTCAGCTCGCGCTCCAGCATCAGGCGCAGGTCGTAGATCTCGCGCACCTGGCCGGCCACCAGGTGGGGCACGATCAGCCCCTTGTGCGGGTTGCCGCCGACATAGCCTTCCGCCTGCAAGGTCAGCAGCGCCTCGCGCACCGGCGTGATCGAGACGCCGAGCTCGGCCGCCAATTCGGCCTGCTTCAGCTTGTCGCCGCGGGCATACTGGCCGGCAATGATGCGCTCGCGCAGCACCTGCGCGACCCAATCCTGCTTGGTGATGGCTGCCATGGCGTTCCGCGTCGGGCCCTGCGGCCGATGGACAATGCATTCTCGATGGTCGACGATCGGGCTTGCGAACGCAAGCACCTTGACGCAGGGTCGCGTCACACGCCCGGTCCGGCGCCCATCCGCCATCCGCCATCCGCCCGCCGCCAGTCGCCATCCGTCGCCGGCGTGCCGGCCGGGCCGTCGCCGGCTTCGGCACGGGATCGGCGCGGCCCGGATATGCCGTGCGGGCCATTGCAATCCGTGCAACGTCCTGCAAGTCCTTGCCGGTCCGTTGCGCGGCTTTTGCAAGCCTTTCGAATCCGTTTGCGGTTCGCCGCCAGCGGTCCGTCCGGTGGGCGCCGCGTCGCCGGTCCGGCTGCCCGTCCCGGGGATAGCCCGCGGCCCTGTCCGTCTCAATGCGTTCGCCCTCGGAGGATTGGATCCCGTGCGTCTCGCCCTTCTCGACGACTACCAGGGGGTCGCCCTCGCGCTCGGCGACTGGCAGCGGCTGGCACCGGCCGTGACCGTCGACGCGCTCGACGGGCCGATCGGCGACATCGACCGGCTGGCCGAGCGGCTCGCGCCCTACGACGCCATCCTGGCCATGCGCGAGCGGACGCCGTTTCCCGCCGCCCTGTTCGCCCGGCTGCCGCGGCTGCGCCTGCTGGTCACCGCCGGCATGGCCAATGCGGCGATCGATCTGGAAGCCGCCGCCGCCCATGGCGTCCAGGTCTGCGGCACCCGCAGCTGGCCGCATGCGACGCCGGAGCTGACGCTCGGCCTGATGCTCGCCCTCGTCCGCCACATCCCGCGCGAGGCGCTCGGCATGCGCACCGGGCGCTGGCAGGAGACGGTCGGCATCGGCCTCCACGGCCGCACCTTAGGCCTGATCGGCCTCGGTACCATCGGCAGCCGGATGGCGGCCTTCGGCCAGGTGCTGGGCATGAAGGTGATCGCCTGGAGCGCCAACCTGACCGACGAGAAGGCCGCCGCCGCCGGGGCGACACGGGTCGCCAAGGACGATCTCCTGGCCGCCGCCGACGTGGTCTCCATCCACCTGCGCCTGTCCGAGCGCAGCCGCGGCCTGATCGGCGCGCGCGAGCTCGGGCTGATGAAGCCGACCGCCTATCTGGTCAACACCTCACGCGGGCCGATCGTCGACGAGACGGCGCTGGTCGCCCACCTGCAGGCCGGCCGCATCGCCGGCGCCGGCCTCGACGTCTTCGACCAGGAGCCGCTGCCGGGCGACCATCCGCTGCGCAGCCTCGACAACGCGCTCCTGCTGCCGCATCTCGGCTATGTCGCCGAGGAGAATTTCCGCCTGATCTATGCCGACACGATCGAGGCGGTCGAAGGCTTCCTGGCCGGCACCCCGGTCCGCCCGCTCAACGCGCCGCGGGGCGGGTGACGGCTCATACCGGCCGGGCGCACCTTGTGTGATCCCGGCATTTGATAGTGCAGTCTTTCCGCAGAGCTGAAAGGACACGCTAGTAACCAGGATCACCACGGGAGCGCCGCATAAAGGCCCTAAGACGCCTCACGCCCTACGAGTTCATATGCAAAGGCTGGACTGACGAGTCAGAACTAGTGATTATCGTTTCGATCGATCAAATGCGGGGACTAAACACTTGGGTTGGTGGTCGGCGGGCACGTTGAAAGCGCAGCCTTGCAGACCAAGCGTCTCGCAATCCAGAACGCGACGCCGCCGTGGCTTCGGCTTCGTTGCCATTGCAGTATTTCTAGTGAACAGATCCCCTTGTGCAAATATCATGAATGATAGAAAATGATTTAAAGATAGCAGAGGTAACCTTATCATTTTGCCTATGTTGGAGATTCTTATGCCACTGACATTCCGTTGGGATGATGTCCGTATGCTTATAAATGAAAGTGAACTTGCAGATGCTCATCATCCATTTTATGGCCTCGAGACCGGACCGGGTTTGTGGCTTGTCGGGGATCGTGGAGTCTATCTGATGAGTAACGCTTTGTTCCCTGATGAGCGCCTGAACAAAGTTATTTTTGCAGACGAATGTAATCCAGAGAAGATGGAATTCTCTGAGTGGTGGGAGAGCAAATGCCATATGTTTGGTGAAGAGGACGGCGTTGAGTTTATTCCTTTTGCTGCTTTTGAGTCATCAGAAATTCAAGATGAGTTGAATTTATCAATCATTTTTTCAGAAGATAAGGTGCAGATTGAAATTGTGCATAATTCTGATTTCGATGATTAACAGTTCGGTGAAGCGCCCGCTCGCCCTTTTGGTTTCAGCATGAGTGATTTCTCCGTAGGGCGAGGAGTATATTGAATTTTGACTAGGAGAATCCGAAAGTAGACGTCGGTCCTATTCATGGTTGCTCTTTGCAGGAGAGCGGTTGCGGTTCGGGGGCTAGTGAAGGATGAGGAGTGGGCGATTTTCTCGCCTTTTTTGGTGCACGCGGGCGCGCGTACGGAGGTGCTGATCACCGCCGCACCCGGCACGCAGCCCTCCAAGGGGGAGACGATGGCCGAAGGCCGGATAGGGAGGCTTGGATTTAGCGGCAGTGTGAAAGTCTCGCGGTTCGTCGGCGTGGGCGGCGGCCGGACCGCGGGCTTGGGGCGTTGACGCGGGATCGACCCCCTCATCCGCCCTTCGGGCACCTTCTCCCCCCACGGGGGGCGAAGGGGATAACGCGTTGGGGGATTGGGGTAAATCGGCGCATACGCGATGCAGGAGTCTGGGCATCAGCCCCCTGATCTCCCGGCTCCTTCCCCTTCTCCCCCTGCAAAGGGGGAGAAGGTGTGCGAAGGCCGGATGAGGGGGGCTGGGGGCCGCGGCATTTCGAAAGGCCGCGGCATTCCGAAAGGCCGGCGGTCCGGGCCGGCGGGGCCGCCGGCTAGCCCTCGATGTCGACCAGGAAGTTGCCGTCCTCGATGCGCTTGACGCCGTCGACATAGAGGGTCGGGTGCAGGATCACGCCGTCCATGTGGATCTTGGAGAAGATCGAGCCGCCGACATCGACATTGGTGCCGAGGCCGAAATGCATCGTGCCCATGATGTTCTTGTCTTCGCGCTGGATGCCGCGAATGACCGCCTTGGAATTGACGCCGACCGAGGCCTCCGCCGGGCACATATAGGCGTTCTCGTCGCCATAGGTGGCCAGGAAGTCGCGCAGGATGCGGGCATCCGCGCCGCCGTCGATCTTGATCACCTTGCCGTTCTCGACCGTCAGCTCGATCGGGCTCGACAGGCGGCCGAGATGGTGCATCGTCAGGTCGATGACCAGCTTGCCGTTGGCGGTATATTCGTTCGGGGCGACGTTGAACTCGCCGGTCGGGTATAGATAGTAGTAGAGCTTGCCGGCCGGACGGTTCTCGTCCTTCTGGAAGTTGACGATCTTGTAGGCGTCGTAGTCCGGACCGGGCAGCGGCGGCACCCAGATCTTGTTCTCGACGCTGTAGGTGAAGTCGGTTCCGTAGCGAGACGTGACGCGGCACATCTTGGCGTCGGCGCCGAAGATGCGTGCGCCGACATAGTGCTTGCGCACCGCGACCTGGCGCATGTCCTCGGTGATCGCGCCCGACTGCATCCATTCCAGCTGCATGCCGCCATCCAGGCAGATCGACGGAATGCCGGCCTCCATGGAGCGCAGGCTCGCCGCGCAATGCAGCATGCCGGTCGAGGCGATCAGGACGTTCACGTCCGACTTCATCATCGCCTCGCACACCGCGGCCGGCGGGTCGTAGTAGTCGGCCGGGCGGCGCTCGAACAGGGTCACGGTCACGTCCGCCCCGATCTCCTGCAGTATGCTCATCACTGCCTGCCAGACGCGCGGGTCGTGCGCGGTGTCGCTGAGCACCAGCGCGCGCTGCCCCTTCTTCACGTTGCGCACCAACGGGCGGCGCAGGTGTTCCATGTTTCCCGTCAACAATGCTCCACCGACCATGGCGTCTCGCTCCCTCGCTCTTGTTGGGGTCGATCTTCAATATGTCGACACTATGATGCACAGAGCCGGACAATATGGAAGGCATATCATCTATGTTGGCATTAAGTGTGGACATTCAGCCACCCAAGGGGCGTCGATGCCGCGGCGGTAGGGGCTGGCGGGAGCCGCGGCGTCTTGGTAGATTCGGGGCGTTCCGAGGGGTGAAGATCGAAATGCGCGCCGATAGCGAAGGCCCGATCGAGGCGATGGAAGCGGGGGCCGCGGCGCGCGATCTCGACCTCAAGTCGCTTGCCCGCGCCCAGGCCCTGGTCACCCGGATCGTGGCCGAGCGGCACGACCGGCCGTCCCTGGTCGCGCGGATCGCTTCGGAGACCGGCGCGGAGATCATCGAGGGCATCCGCCGGCCGGGCGACGACCTGAATTCGGTCGAGCTGTCGAAGCGCTACCGCACCAGCCGCACGCCGATCCGCGAGGCGCTGATGCTCCTGGAGAAGGAGGGGCTGGTCGACGTGCCGCCGCGCAAGCGTCCGCGCGTCGCCTCGCCGGCGCTGGCCGAAATCCGCGAGATCTATCGCGCCCGTGCGGTGCTGTTCGAGATGATCGCCGCCGATGTCGCCGCGGCGATCACCCCCGAGGGGCTGCAGGCGCTACGCGAGCATTTCGCCGCGATGGAAGCCGCCCACCGCGCCGGCGACCTGAACGGCTTCGTGTGGGCCAATGTCGATTTCTACGAATTGAACACGCAGCTCGCCAGCAATCGCACCGTCAAACGCATCCTCGATTCGCTGCTCCTGCGCACGGCGCGCCTGCGCCGGCTCAGCCTGTCGCAGCCGGGCCGCATGGCGCGCTCCTTCGACGACCATGCCCGCCTGATCAAGGCCTATGAGGACGGCGACCCGCAGCTCGCCGCGGCGCTGATCCGCTCCAACCACATCAACGCCCTGGCGGCGCTGGAAGGCTACCTGCTCAAGGCCGGCTGACGTCCGCGCCGGTGGTGCCGCGCGGCACCAGGGCCGAGACCGCGGTCAAGAGCGCGACCGCCAGCAGCGGGCCGGCATAGCCGTGGGTCGCCGAGACGGCGAGGGCGAAGGCCATCGGCCCGAGCACGTAGCCGGTGAACAAGAGGAGCGTCGCCCCGGCCGCCGTCTCGCGCACCCGCCCGCGCGGCGAGATGCGTGCGACCTCGGCGATCTGGACGCCGTTCCAGCCGGTCACCGTCGCCCCGGCCAGCGTGCACAGCATGGCGACCAGCGGGATCGGCGTCGTGGCCGGCAGCAGCGCCAGGGCCAGCGTGCAGGCGGCCGACAGTCCCGCCGCGACCCTGAGCGTCAGCGTGCCGGAGCCGATCCGGTCGGCGATCCAGCCGAGCCCGATCCGGCCGACGATGCCGGCGGTCTGCATGATCGCGAACAGCCCGCCGGCGGCGATCAGGCCGAGCCCGAAGCGGTCGACCAGGATGGTGACCAGAAAGGCGATCCAGACGCCCTGGCTGACCGCGAGCATCAGGCCCGACAGGGCGAGGCGGACGAGGCCGGGCGTCGAGCGCAGCACCAGGATCGGGGTCAGCAGGTTGTCCGGGGACAGGAAGCGGGCGAGCGTCAGCGGCGGGCCCTCCGGCCCGGCCGGATCGACCCGGCGGCGGACCGGCTGGACGGCGAGGACGGTCGCCAGCGCGATCAGGGCCGAGACCGCCAGCGCCGCGGTCAGGCCGCCATGCTCGACCAGCGGCGGCAGGATCAGCCCGGCCAGGACGCCGCCGATCGGGACGCCGGCCTGCTTGATCGAGAAGACCAGGGCCTGCCGATGCGGCGGCACGAAGCGGTGCAGGATGTCGCTGCCGGCGGGCGTCGAGGGGCCGTAGCCGAGCCCCATCAGCACCACGGCGGCGATCAGCACGGGGCCGGACGGCAGCGCCATCAGGGCGACCCCGAAGGCGCCGGCGACGAGGCCGATCTGCAGCGTGCGCACCGAGCCGACCCGCTCCATCAGCGGGGCGCCGGCGAGCAGGAACAGCATCGAGCCGATCATCGCCGCGCCGGACAGATAGCCGACCGCGGCCGGCGAGACGCCGCGTTCGGCCGTCAGGATCGGTCCGACGGTCGGCGGCAGGCGCAGCAGGAAGGAGGCGACCGACTGTACCGCCAGCGTCAAGAGGAGCGGTGCCAGCCAGGCCCGCCCGGGCGTCCCGGCGCCGCCCCTGTCGTCGATCTCCGCCGTTGCCACCCGCAAAACCCCATATCTATCCGCCGGACGGACTGGATAGCCGGGAATGCCGGCATGCGGTAGGCGGCGATCCGCATGGCCGGGCTCCGTCCCCCTCGCGACGGCGGGCGGCCGCCGGTCCGTCGACGACCATCGGATCGGGCTCTGCCGTCCCGGTCGCTGTCGACGGGCCGGTCCGCGGCGAACCGGATGGGGCCGCCGGCGGGCGTCGGTTCGGCGGCGGTCAGCGCTTCTCGGCGCCGCGCCACTGGGCGAAGGCGATGATCTCGCCGACGATGCCGCGCCGGAAGGCGAGCACGCAGGCGATGAAGATCACGCCCTGGATGACCAGCACCCACTGGCCGAAGCCGGCCAGATATTGCTGCATGGCGATGATCACCACCGCGCCGATGACCGGCCCGAAGATGGTGCCGAGCCCGCCGACCAGGCACATCAGCACGACCTCGCCCGACATGGTCCAGTGCACGTCGGTCAGCGAGGCGTTCTGCGCGACCAGCGCCTTGACCGAGCCCGCGAGGCCGGCCAGCGTCGCCGACAGGACGAAGGCCATCAGCTTGTAGCGCTCGGTGCGGTAGCCGAGCGAGATGGCGCGCGGCTCGTTCTCGCGGATCGCCTTCAGGATGTCGCCGAAGGGCGAGTTGACGATGCGCCGGATCAACAGGAAGGCGATCAGGAACACGGCCAGCACGACATAGTAGAAGGTCTGCTGCTGGGAGAGATCGAAGAGGCCGAACAGCCGGCCCTGCGGCACGCTCTGGATGCCGTCCTCGCCATGGGTGAAGGGCGCCTGCAGGTAGACGAAATAGACCATCTGCGACAGCGCCAGCGTGGTCATGGCGAAGTAGATGCCCTGCCGGCGGATCGCCAGCAGGCCGACCAGGGTGCCGATCGCCCCGGCGGCGAGGAGGCCGGCCAGGATGGCCAGTTCCGGCGGAAAGCCCCAGACCTTGGCGGAATGGGCGGCGATGTAGCCGCCGGTGCCGAGGAACATGGCGTGGCCGAAGGAGAGCAGGCCGACATAGCCGATCAAGAGGTTGAAGGCGCAGGCGAAGATCGCGAAGCACAGCGCCTGCATCAGGAAGTAGGGGTAGATCAGCCCGGTCAGCGGCAGAGCGGCGAGCAGGCCGGCCATGACCAGGAAGGCCAGGATCTCGGCGCGTGCGCCGAGGCGGCCGGAGGCGGCGGCCGGCGGGGCGGAACCCGGAGCGGCATGGGTCGCGCTGGTCATGTCAGGCGGTCCTTCCGAACAGGCCGTTCGGCTTGACCAGCAGGACGATCGCCATGATGACGAAGACCACCGTGCTGGAAGCCTCGGGATAGAAATACTTGGTCAGGCCCTCGATCAGGCCGAGCGCGAAGCCGGTCACGATCGAGCCCATGATCGAGCCCATGCCGCCGATCACCACCACGGCGAAGACCACGATGATGAAGTCGGCGCCCATCAGCGGCCGGACCTGGTTGATGGGGGCGGCGAGCACGCCGGCGAGCGCCGCCAGCGCGACGCCGAAGCCGTAGGTCAGCGTGATCATGCGCGGCACGTCGATGCCGAAGGCGCGGACCAGCTCCGGGCGCTCGGTCGCGGCGCGCAGATAGGCGCCGAGCTTGGTGCGCTCGATGACGAACCAGGTCGCCAGGCAGACCACCAGCGAGAAGACGATCACCCAGGCCCGGTAGTTGGGCAGGAACATGAAGCCGAGATTCTGCGCGCCGCGCAGTTCGGCCGGAATGGCATAGGGCAGGCCGGAGGAGCCGAACTCGTTCTGGAACACGCCCTGGATGACCAGCGCGAGCCCGAAGGTCAGCAGGAGCCCGTAGAGATGGTCGAGCCCGGTCAGCCATTGCAGCATGGTGCGCTCGACCAGCACGCCGACCGCGCCGACCATCAGTGGCGCCAGCAGGAGCGCCCACCAATAGCCGAGCCCCGCCCAGTTGAGCAGGAAATAGGCCGCGAAGGCGCCCATCATGTAGAAGGCGCCGTGGGCGAAGTTGATGATGTTGAGCATGCCGAAGATGACGGCGAGCCCGAGGCTCAAGAGGGCGTAGAAGGACCCGTTGATCAGTCCGACGACGAGCTGTCCGTAAAGGGCTTGCATGGCGGCTCCGGGCACCGGGTTCCGGGATGTCGCTGAGAAGGCGGGCGGGCCGGCCGGTCCCGCGGGAGGCGGGCGGCCGGGTCCGAAGCGGCTGCGGGACGGGACGCGCCCCGCAGCCGGGATCAGATCGCGGCGACGCTCACTTCACGAGCGAGCAGCCACCCTCGGCGGCCGGCCGGAAGGCCTTGTCGGCCGGGATGGTGGCGACCAGCTTGTAATAGTCCCAGGGACCCTTGGACTCGGCCGGCTTCTTGACCTCGAACAGATAGGCCGGATGGATCTTGCGGCCGTCGGCGCGGATGGTGCCCTTGCCGAACAGCGCGTCGTCGGTCGGCATTTCCTTCATCTTGGCGACCACCTTGGCGCCGTCGCCGGGATTGCCGCCGAGCGCCTCCATGGCCTTCAGATAGTGCAGCACCGCCGAATAGACGCCGGCATGGACCATGGACGGCATCATCTTGTTCTTCATGCGCTCGGAGAAGCGCTTGGAGAAGGCGCGGGTCTGGTCGTTCATGTCCCAGTAGAAGGTCTCGGTGAAGGTCAGCCCCTGGGCGACCTGCAGGCCGAGCGCGTGCACGTCGGGCAGGAAGAGCAGCAGGGCGGCGAGCTTCTGCCCGCCGGCGACGATGCCGAATTCGGACGCCTGCTTGATCGAGTTGGTGGTGTCGCCGCCGGCATTGGCGAGGCCGATGATCTTGGCCTTCGACGACTGCGCCTGCAGCAGGAAGGACGAGAAGTCGGCGGTGTTGAGCGGATGGCGGACCGCGCCGGTGACCGTGCCCTTGTTGGCCTTGACGACCTCGGTCGTGTCGCGCTCGAGCGCGTGACCGAAGGCATAGTCGGCGGTCAGGAAGAACCAGCTGTCGCCGCCGGACTTCACGACCGCCTCGCCGGTGCCGTGCGCCAGCATCCAAGTGTCGTAGGTCCAGTGGACGGTGTTCGGCGAGCAGGCCTTGCCGGACAGGTCCGAGGTCGCCGCGCCGGAATTCAGGAACGCCTTGTTCTTCTCGCGCGTGACCTGGTTGACGGCGAGCGCGACGCCGGAATTCGGCGTGTCGACGATCACGTCGACCTTGTCGACATCGTACCACTGGCGGGCGATGTTGGTGCCGACGTCGGGCTTGTTCTGGTGGTCGCCGGCGATCACGTCGATCTTCCAGCCCTTGGCGACGAGGCCGGAATCCTCGATCGCCATCTGGGCGGCCAGCGTCGAGCCGGGGCCGCCGAGATCGGCATAGAGGCCGGACTGGTCGGACAGGTTGCCGATGCGGACGGTCTTGTTGTCTTGCGCCGTCGCGGAACCGACGGTCAGCGCGGTCGCCGCAACGGCGGCGAGCAGCGCGGTGATGGTGCGAGACTGCATGGGCTCTTTCCTCTCTTGCTCGGCCGATCAGACGCCGAGATAGTCTTGAAGTTTCTGTTTGTTGGCTTCCAGGTCGGCACTGGCGAAGCCGTCGACGACACGGCCGTGTTCCATGACGTAGAACCGGTCCGCGACCTTCGAGGCCCAGCGGAAGTTCTGCTCGACGAGCAGAATCGTGAATCCGGACTGCTTCAGCCGGGCGATGGTCCGGCCGATCTGCTGGATGATCACCGGCGCGAGACCTTCGGTCGGCTCGTCGAGCATGAGCAGGCGGGCGCCGGTGCGCAGGATGCGGCCGATCGCCAGCATCTGCTGCTCGCCGCCCGACAGCTTGGTGCCCTGGCTGCCGAGGCGTTCCTTGAGGTTCGGGAACAGTTCGAAGATCTGGTCCAGGCTGAGCCCGCCCGGCCGGACGACCGGCGGCAGGGTCAGGTTTTCCTTCACGTCGAGGCTGGCGAAGATGCCGCGCTCCTCCGGGCACAGCGCGATGCCGGCGCGCGCGATCCGGTCGGAGGTCAGCCGGATGGTCTCGGCGCCGTCGAACCGGATCGAGCCGGAGCGCTTGCCGATCATGCCCATGACCGACTTCAGCGTCGTCGTCTTGCCGGCGCCGTTGCGGCCGAGCAGGGTCACGACCTCGCCGGGCCGGACGTGGAAGTCGACGCCGTGCAGGATGTGGGATTCGCCGTACCAGGCCTCCAGGCCCGCCACCGTCAGCAGGGCCCCGTTCGCCGCCTCAGCCATCGGCATCCCCCATATAGGCCTGCTGCACGGCCGGATTGGTCGAGACGGTCGCGTAGTCGCCTTCCGCCAGCACCTGGCCGCGGGTCAGAACCGTAATCGTGTCCGACAATTCGGCGACGACGCTCAGATTGTGCTCGACCATCAGGACGGTGCGGTTGGCGGCGACCCGGCGGATCAGCGCCGTGATCCGCTCGATATCCTCATGGCCCATGCCGGCCATCGGCTCGTCGAGCAGCATCATTTCCGGGTCGAGCGCCAGCGTGGTGGCGATCTCCAGCGCGCGCTTGCGGCCGTAGGAGAGTTCCACCGCCCGGGTGTGGATGAATTCGGCCAGGCCGACATCCTCCAGGAGTTCGGCCGCACGCGCGTCGTAGACGCCGAGCACCGACTTGGAGCGCCAGAAGTCGAACGAATTGCCGCGCTGGCGCTGCAGGGCGACGCGGACGTTTTCCAGCGCGGTCAGATGCGGGAAGACCGCCGAGATCTGGAACGAGCGGATCAGCCCGAGGCGCGCCACGTCGGCCGGCTTCAGGCCGGTGATGTCCTCGCCCTTGTAGAGGATGCGCCCGCCGGACGGGGTGAGGAACTTGGTCAAGAGGTTGAAACAGGTCGTCTTGCCGGCGCCGTTCGGGCCGATCAGCGCATGGATCGTCCCGCGCCGGACCGAGAGGTTGACGTTGTTGACGGCGGTGAAGCCGGCGAAGGTCTTGGTCAGACCTTCCGCGACGAGAATGGGGACGGCGTCGGCTGCAGCCATGGCGCTCCTCGGGAACCGTTTCCTCGGTGCGGGTCTGAGGCCCGCTTGGGCCATGGACTTGTGACGGAAAGTCCAGGCCGATGAAGGTGTTGGGGCGGAAACTAGCGATCCTGCCCGAACCGGTAAAGCGGAAAGGCGATTATGGGCGCGCAAATGTTCGGCATGGGCGCGTCGATATAGTTGCATCGACAGCATGTTGTCGGACGAACCACCATTGTGCCTCCACAATTTGTCTCTGCTGCATTGCAGCATGATGCGGGCGACGCATGACTTGAGGGCGTCATGGCTGCTGCTCCTGATCGCTCAGGGACGCGATGAATTCTGCCAGCACGCGATTGAAGGCGGCGGGCGCTTCGATCTGCGGCGCGTGGCCGGTGCCGTCGATCGCGACATGGCGGCCGCGCGGAAGCGCCTGCGCCAAGGCCGGCCCGACATCCGGGCGGTAGAGCCGGCTCTCGGCGCCGGAGACCACCAAGGCCGGACGATCGATCCGCGGCAGGGCGCTGCGGAAGTCGGTCACCGCCAGCGTCGACCAGAGCGACGCCATGGCGGCGCCGTCGGCGGCGGCGATCGCCTCGACGAAGCCGGCGAGGTCGGGCGTGTCGGTGCGCCGGCCGGGGGCGAACAGACGCTCGACCACCCGCTCGGCCTGACGCGGCCAGTTCGCCCGCATCGCCGCGCTGGCCCGCTCGACCTGGGCCGGCGTCAGGCCGCCGGCGAGGCCGTGGGTCCAGCCCGGCGCATCGAGGATGCGGGCGGTCATGTCGATCACGACGAGACCGGCGATCCGGGCCGGACCGAAGCGCGCGATCAGGTCGAAGGCGACGCTCGCCCCCATCGACCAGCCGACCAGGACGACGCCGTCGAGCCCGGCATCGTCGAGCCAGGTCGAGACCGCCGGCGCCAGGTCGGCGAAGACGACCGGCCGGCCCTCGGCGCGGGCGGCGCCGTGACCCGGCAGATCGAGGGCGATCAGGCGCCGGTCCGGCCCCGCCAGGGGCTCCTGCAACCGGAAGAACCCGCCATGGGTCGCCCAGCCGTGCAGGAACACGACCGGACGGCCGGACCCCAGGTCGAAACGGGTCGCGGCCGGGATCGGCGGCAGCGCGGCGGGCAGGGCGGACGCTCTCACGAGGCCTCCCGGTCTGGCGCGGGCTCGCGGCTGGCGACATCCTCGACATAGACCAGCGCCCGGCCGGTCGCGATCAGCCGGCCGTCGTCGCAGGTGACCGTGGTGGCGAGATCGCAGAGGTGCTTTTCCGGCCGCAGGCGCGTGATCTCGACGCTCGCCACCAGCGCGCGCGATGCCGGCGCGGCATGATGGAAGTCGAGCGACTGCTTCAGATAGTTGGTGCCGCGACCGGGCAGTTCGACGCCGAGCAGATGGGAGATCATGCCGGCGACGAGCGGCTCGGGCACGGTCGACGCGTCGGCCTCCGGCGCGCCGGCGAGGCGGTGGAAGGCGGCGATCTCGGCCGGTTCGAAGCGGCGCGAGACGGAGGCGCGGGCCCCGATTCTCATTGGCTCTCTCCCCAGGCGAACAGGGCCTCGCCGGCGAGGCCGCTCGCACCGTCCGCGATGCGCCGCACCGCGACCGCGAGGCGAAGCCCGGCCGCGTCGCGCCCGATCTCCGCGACCTCGATGCGGACCGGCTCGCCGGCGAAGGTCGGATGGGCGAAGACCAGCGTCTGGGCGACCTGCCGGCCGACCGGAAACCGGCTGCGGATCAGCCCCCAGACCTTGGCGTAGAGCAGCATGCCGTGCGACACGGTGCGGCCGAAGCGGGTGCGGGCCGAGAAGGCGGGATCGACATGGATCGGGTTGTCGTCGCCGGACACCTGCGCGAAGGCGTCGAAGTCGGCCTGGGTCGGCGTCCAGTCCAGCGTGAAGGCGGCGGGGCCGGTCATGATGCGGCCTCCGGGTTCAGGCTGCGGGCGAGCAGGTGCTTCTGTACCTTGCCGGCGGCGGTGCGCGGATAGTCTTCGACGATCGTCACGTATTTCGGCACCTTGTAGGCGGCGAGGCGCGCGCGGGCATGGGCGCGCAGGGCTTCGGCCTCCAGGCTGGCGCCCGGCCTGAGCCGGATGACGGCATGGCCGACCTCGCCCCAGCGCGCATCCGGCACGCCGACGACGGCGGCCTCCAGCACGGCCGGATGGGCGTCGAGCACCGCCTCGACCTCGGCCGGATAGACGTTCTCGCCGCCGGAGATGTACATCTCCTTGATCCGGCTCACGATATAGTAATAGCCGTCGGCATCGCGGCGGCCCACGTCGCCGGAGCGCAGCCAGCCGCCGGGCGCGAAGGCGGCCTCGGTGGCTGGGGCGTTGCCGAAATAGCCGGGCGTCACGGCCGGGCCGCGGAACAGAAGTTCGCCGACGCTTCCGTCGGGCAGGTCGGCCCCGTCCGGCCCGACGACGCGGACCTCGGCCAGCACCTGCGGCTTGCCGACCGAGCCGATCTTGCTCGGCGCCCGCTCCGGATCCATCAGGAACACGGTCGGGCCGGTCTCGGTCATGCCCATGCCGTTGCAGACTCGGGCGCCGCGATCGAGGAAGCGCCGGATCAGCGGTTCGGGCAGGGGCGCGCCGCCGCAGCCCCAATGGCGCAGCCGCGACACGTCGAGCCGGTCGAAATCCGGGTGCAGCGCGATCGCCTGATAGAGCGCCGGGACGCCGAAGAACAGCGTCAGCCGCCCGTCCGCGATCAGCCGGACCGTCGCGTCGACATCGAAGCGCGGCATGATCAGGCTGGCGGCGCCCCACAGGAAGACCGGCAGGGCGTGCAGGTTGATGCCGGCGGTGTGGAACAGCGGCAGCACGTTGAGCGTGACGTCGGTCTCGCGCAATTGCGTCGCCTGGGCGATGTTGACCGCATTGGCGAGCGCCATGCCGGCGGTCTGGATCACGGCCTTCGGCCGGCCGGTGGTGCCGGAGGTGTAGAGCAGATACCAGACCCGGTCGGCCGGCCAACCGGGCAGCGCCGGCCCGCCAGGCAGCGCCGGCCAGCCGGGCAGGGTGCCGGCTGGGGCCTCCGGCGCCGCGGCGGCCATCGCGGCCTCCAGATCGGCGAAGGACAGGCGTTCGATCGGGCCGAGCGCCGCGGCGAGTTCCGCCGTCGCGGCGTCGTGGATCAGAAGGCCGGCGCCGCAATCCTCGATGATCGGGATTAGTTCGGCCGGCGTCTGGCGCCAGTTGAGCGGCACCAGAATGGCGCCCGTGCGGGCGGCGGCGAACAGGATCTCGAAGAAGCGCGCCTGATTGTGGCACAGCACCGCGACCCGGGCGCCGTCGACGAGGCCGCGGGCGCGCAGGACGGCGGCGATGCGGTCCGTCGCCGCGTCGACCTCGGCGAAGGTGGCGCGGCGGCCGGTGGCGAGCTCCTCGAAGGCGAGGCGGTCGGGGGTCAGTTCGGCGCGGCGGCGGGCGAAATCCGGGATCGGCGTCATGGCTCGACCTTCTGGATGCGCGGGGCGTTCAGGAAGCGGGCGAGGCCGGCATCGACGGCGGCCTCGTCGACCATGTCGAGGAAGCGGGCCTTCTCGGCGGCGAGGCGCGTCGCGATCGCGGCGGTCGCCTCGGCCGGCATCAGCAGTTCGCGCGTCGCCAGGATCGCGCCGGCCTCGTGGCCGGCGAGCGTCGCCAGCCAGCCGTCGACGGTCGGGTCGAGCGCGTCCGGATCGACCGCCGCGGTGACGATGCCGAGCCGGGCGGCCTCGTCGGCATCGACATGGCGGTTGAGGAGCTGGATTTCGCGCGCCCGCGCCATGCCGATCCGGTCGGGCAGCAGGGCGGTCCAGCCGCCGTCGGGGGCGAAGCCGACCGCGACATAGTAGGGCGCCAGGAAGGCGGTGCGGCTCATGGCGGCGAGATCGCAGGCGAGCACCAGCCCGAGCGCGCCGCCGGTGACCGGCCCCTGGACGCGCGCGATGGTCGGGAAGGGCAGCTCGATCAGCGCCAGGATGGCGCGGTTGAGGCCGCCGACGAGCCGGTCCGCATAGGCCCGGCGCTGGCCGCGCGGCACGGCGGCGAAGCCGGCGAGGTCGCCGCCGGTCGAGAAGCTGCGGCCGTCCGCGGCCAGTACGAGGGCATCGAGCGAGGCGCCGGCGATGCGATCGAGCGCGGCGACGAGACCATCGACCAGCTCCGGCACCAGGGCATTGTGCCGGGCCGGGCGGGCCAGCGTCAGGCGCGCCACGGCGCCGGTCACGTCGAGCCGGACGAGATCGCTCGCGCTTGGCGGGACGAGGTCGCTGGCGCTGAGCCGGACGAGATCGCTGGCGCTCACCGGGCGCCTCCCGCCGACTGCGGCGACAGGCCGTGAGCGATCAGGTCGTAGCCGGCGGCGGCGATCTCCTCGAGCGAGGCCTGGTCGTCCCACAGCGCGTAGCGCTGGCCGACCATGTCGGCGATGCCCATCAGCGCCCAGGCGCGCACGCCGGAATGGCCGGGGCTGATCTCGCCGCGCTCGACGGCGGCCTTCAGGACCTCCTCATAGGCGGCCGCGAAATCGTCGTAGTAGCGCCGGTAGGCCTCGAAATCGACGAACTGGGCCTCGGCGACGATGCGGTAGAGGTCCGGATTGTCGCGCACGAAGCGCAGGAAGGCGACGAGGCCGAGCCGTTCGGCCTCCAGCCGGTCGGCCGCGCCGGTCGTCGCCTGGGTCAGGAAATGCCGGAGCCGCCGGCCCATGCGCAGCACGAGTTCGCGCAGCACCTCCTCCTTGGAGCGGAAGTAGACGTAGAAGGTGCCCTGCGCGACGCCGGCCTCCTGGGTGATGCCGGCCACCGAGGCATCCGCGAAGCCGCGCCGTCCGATCTCGCGGATGGCCGCGTCGATCAGCTTCTGCCGGGTCGCTTCGCCGCGCGAGGTCTTCGGCCTCGGCAGCGGCGCTTCGCTCGCGCGCTCCTGCATCCTATCGTCTCTCTCCCGGCCGGCGGTCTCTCCCGGACCCTTCGGCGCGCCCGACCTTGACGGCCGAACAGGGTAACGATAGCTTCACCTGAAACATGACTCAAGTGTCAAATCTGGTCCGAAAGCGAACGGCCCGAGGCGACGCGAAAGCCGCAAGGGCATGAGTCCGAACCGAGGAAATGCGAGCCGCATCCAGGCGTTGCGCCGGCGGCTCGATCCGGGAGGTGAATATGTCCGCTCGCTGGTCCGCACTCCGCATCCCCGCCAAGACCGCGCCGCTCGGCGCGGCCGTCGCCGCCGCCCTGCTGGGCTCGGCCGCCGTCTTCGCCGCGCCGGCCGCCGCCAAGGAGATCAAGGTCTGCCTGATCGCCGGCAAGACCGGCGCGCTCGAGGCCTACGCCAAGCAGACCGAGAACGGCTTCATGATGGGGCTGGAATTCCTGACCAAGGGCACGATGCAGGTCGGCGCCGACAAGCTGACCGTGCTGGTCAAGGACGACCAGCTGAAGCCCGACCGCGGCAAGTCGCTCCTGGAGGAATGCTACGGCGACGACAAGGCCGACGTGGCCGTCGGCACCACCGGCTCCCCGATCGCGCTGGCCATGCTGCCGGTCGCCGAGGAGTTCAAGAAGGTGCTGATCGTCGAGCCGGCGGTCGCCGATTCGATCACCGGTGAGAAGTGGAACCGCTACGTGTTCCGCACCGGCCGGTCCTCCACGCAGGACGCCTATGCGGCCGCGGCCGCGATTCCGGCCGGCGAGGAGGTCTCGATCGGCATGATGGCGCTCGACACCGCCTTCGGCCGCGACGGCGTCGCCGCCTTCAAGGAGGCGCTGGCCGCCATCCGCCCGAAGGCGAAGATCGTCTCGGAGGAATATGCCGCTGGCAATACGGCCGACTTCGCGCCCTCCGCCGAGCGCCTGTTCGGCGCCCTGAAGGAGAAGCCCGGCAAGCGCGTGATCGCCTTCATCTGGGCCGGCGCCCATCCGCTCGCCAAGTTCGTCGACATGAAGCCCGAGCGCTTCGGCATCGCGCTGGCGCCGGGCGGCAACATCCTGCCGGCGATGGCGGCCTGGAAGGCCTTCGCGGGCACCGAGGGCGGCATCTACTACTATTACGGCTTCCCGAAGAACCCGCAGAACGACTGGCTGAAGCCCGAATATCAGAAGCGCTTCGGCGCCCCGCCGGACTTCTTCGTCGCCGGCGGCTTCTCGGCCGCCGCGGCCCTCGTCGCCGGCCTGACCAAGGCCGGATCGGCCGACAGCGAGAAGCTGATCGCCGCCATGGAGGGCCTCGCCTTCGAGACCCCGAAAGGCACGATGACCTTCCGCAAGGAGGACCATCAGGCCATGCAGGACATGTATCACTGGCGCATCAAGGCCGGCGCGACCGATACCGACCTGCTCGAATGGGTCGCCACCATCCCGGCCAAGGACCTGCCGGTCCCGATCAAGAACAAGCGCTGAGCGGTGCCGTCGCCGGGTGCGGTCCGCAGGATCGCGCCCGGGTCGGCAGCCGATGCCGCGCCTTGCCGGCGGAGCCCGTGCCGGTCGCGCATGGGAACCCGTGGCGCGGCCGAGTCCGGCCGTCGCCGGTGGCGCCTTGATGCCGCTTCGACCCTTGCCTCCCAACCCCGATCGGTTCTCGATGCCCGTCCTCGAAACCCATGACCTGACCGTGCGCTTCGGCGGCCATGTTGCCGTCGACGGCGTGACGGCGTCCTTCGAGGCCGGCACCCTGACGGCGATCGTGGGGCCGAACGGGGCCGGCAAGACGACCTATTTCAATCTGATCTCCGGCCAGATCCGGGCGAGCGCCGGTCGGGTCGTGCTCAACGGGCGCGATCTCTCCGGCGCCGGGACGGCGGCGCGCGCGCGCGCCGGGCTCGGCCGCGCCTTCCAGCTGACCAACCTCTTTCCCAATCTCAGCGTGCGCGAGAATGTCCGCCTCGCCGTGCAGGCCCATGCCGGCGGCGGCGGCTCGATGCTGTCGCTCGCCTCCGGCCATCGCGACTGGATCGCCAAGGCCGACCGGATCCTGGCCGAGGTCCATCTGGAGGCCGCCGCCGGGCAGCCCGCCGCCGCGCTCAGCCATGGCGACAAGCGCAAGCTCGAAGTCGCGATCATGATGGCGCTGGAGCCGATGGTCTACATGTTCGACGAGCCGACCGCCGGCATGTCGGTCGACGAGGTACCGGTGGTGCTCGACCTGATCCGCCGCCTGAAGGAACGCCGCGACAAGACCATCCTGCTGGTCGAGCACAAGATGGACGTGGTCCGCTCGCTCGCCGACCGCATCGTCGTGCTGCATCAGGGCCGCCTGGTCGCCGACGGCGAGCCCGGCGCCGTGATCGCCTCGCCGATCGTGCAGGAGGCCTATCTGGGCGTCGCCGCGCCGGCTGCCGCCGCAACCCCGGCCGCCCCGGCCGGCAGGGAGGGGGCGCGATGACCGCCGACTTGGTCCGGCTCGAGGGCGTCCACACCCATATCGGCCAGTATCACATCCTGCAGGGCGTCGACCTCGTCGTGCCGGAGGGCGAACTGACGGTCCTGCTCGGCCGCAACGGCGCCGGCAAGACGACGTGCCTCAGGACCATCATGGGGTTGTGGCAGCCGAGCGCCGGCCGGCTGACCTGGCGCGGGCGCGAGATCGGCGGCTGGGCGACGCCCGACATCGCCCGCCTCGGCATCGCCTATGTGCCGGAAAGCATGGGCATCTTCGCCGATCTGACGGTCGCCGAGAACATGGTGCTGGCGGCCCGCGCGGGACGGCCCGACCCCCGGCGGCTCGACTGGATCTTCGGCTTCTTCCCGGCGCTCCGGAAATTCTGGGACTTTCCGGCCGGCGTGCTGTCCGGCGGGCAGAAGCAGATGCTGTCGATCGCCCGCGCGGTGATCGAGCCGCGCGACCTGATCCTGGTCGACGAGCCGACCAAGGGCATCGCCCCGGCGATCATCGAGGCCATGATCGGCGCCTTCCGCGAGCTGAAGCGCGGCGGCACCACGATCCTACTGGTCGAGCAGAATTTCCGTTTCGCCGCCAGCCTGGGCGACGGCGTCGCCGTGATGGATGACGGCCGCATCGTCCATGCCGGCCGGATGGCCGATCTCGCCGCCGACGCCGCGCTGCAGACGCGGCTGCTCGGCCTCTCGCTCGACCAGCACCAGTGAGGCCGGCCCGATGAGCGAAACCCTGTCCGACCCGACCGCTTCCGCCGGTTCCGCCGCCGCTTCCGCCTCCGCATCGGCCGTGCCCGTGGAGCCGATCCCGCGCCTGCCGCACGACCGGCTGCCGCTCCTGATCCTGCCGGTCATCGCCGGCGTCTCCTTCCTGCTGATCGGCGACCCGACCACCTGGATCACGCTGACGCTGGCCGGTCTCGCCATGGGGATGATGATCTTCGTCATCGCCTCCGGGCTGACGCTGGTCTTCGGCCTGATGGACGTGCTCAATTTCGGCCATGGCGCCTTCATCTCGGTCGGCGCCTATCTGGCCATGACGGCGCTGATCCCGCTCGCCGGCTGGGTCCAGGTCGACGATCTGGCGCTCAATCTCGCCGCGCTCGGGATCGCCGCCGGCGTCGCCATGGCCGGCACGGCGGCGCTCGGCTACGCCTTCGAGCGGGTCATCGTGATGCCGGTCTACGGCCAGCATCTGAAGCAGATCCTGGTCACCATGGGCGGGCTGATCATCGCCGAGCAGATGATCCATGTCGTCTGGGGCGGCGAGCAGAAGTCGATGGCGCTGCCGGCCGGCCTGCGCGGCGCGATCCTGTTCGGCGATGTGGCGGTCGAGAAGTTCCGCCTGGTCGCGGTCGGCGTCGGCCTGGTCGTCTTCCTCGGCATGGTGCTGGTCCTGAACCGCACCCGGCTCGGGCTTCTGATCCGCGCCGGCGTCGAGAATGTCGAGATGGTCGAAGCGCTCGGCTACCGGGTCAAGCGGCTGTTCGTGATGGTCTTCGCGGCCGGCTCGGCGCTGGCCGGGCTCGGCGGCACGCTCTGGGCCTTCTACCGCGAGACCATGACGGCGGCGCTCGGCTCGGAGGTGATGGTGATGGTTTTCATCGTGATCATCATCGGCGGGCTCGGCTCGGTCGGCGGCTGCTTCCTCGGCGCGCTCCTGGTCGCGCTGACCGCCAACTATGTCGGCTTCCTGGCGCCCAAGATCGCGCTCGCCTCCAACATCCTGCTGATGGCCGGCATCCTGCTCTGGCGCCCGAACGGGCTCTATCCGGTCGCCAAGCGCTAGGGGTTCGATCGAGACGGATGGCTCCCATCCGTCTCGTGAATCCGAACCACTGACTCTTGATCACCAGACGGGGGACGGCACCGATGATCTCGCTTCTTTCCGGCGACCGGCCGCGCTCGGCGGTCCTGTCGGTCATTCTCCTGGCCATCCTGGTCGTGCTGGCCGCGGCGCCCTTCGCCTTCCCGGGCGCGCAGGCGCTCAACACGGCGGCCAAGATCTGCGTCTTCGTGATTCTGGTGGCGAGCTACGACCTGCTGATCGGCTATGCCGGCATCGTCTCCTTCGCCCACACCATGTTCTACGGCATCGGCGGCTACGGGGTCGGCCTCGCGCTCTACGGCTGGGGCGCGACCTGGGTGTCGGTCTTCGGCGGGCTCGCCCTGGCGCTCGGGCTCGGCATCGTGCTGGCGCTGGCGATCGGCCTGTTCTCGCTGCGGGTGCGGGCGATCTTCTTCGCCATGATCACGCTCGCGGTCGCCTCCGCCTTCGCGATCCTCGCCTCGCAGCTGTCGGGCTTCACCGGCGGCGAGGACGGCCGCTCCTTCCGGGTGCCGCCGGAACTCCGGCCGGCCTTCAAGCTGTTCGAAGAGCCCGTGCTCGGCCTCGACATCACCGGCAAGGTGCTGACCTACTACATCCTGTTCGCGACCGCGCTGGCGCTGTTCCTGCTCGCGCTGCGCGTCGTCAACTCGCCCTTCGGCAGCGTCCTCAAGGCGATCCGCGAGAACGATTTCCGCACCGAGGCGCTCGGCTATCGCACCGTCGTGTTCCGCACCAAGGTCAATTGCCTCGCCGCCGCCATGGCGGTCGTCGCCGGCGGCCTGAACGCGCTCTGGCTGCGCTATACCGGCCCGGACACCACGCTCTCCTTCGCCATCATGCTCGACATCCTGCTGATGGTCGTCATCGGCGGCATGGGCACGCTCTACGGCGCGGTGATCGGCGCCACGCTGTTCATCGTCGCGCAGAACTACCTGCAGAAGCTGATGGCCGTCGGCGCCGCCGCGACCGAGGGCATCCCGCTCGTGCCGCACCTGATCCACCCCGACCGCTGGCTGCTTTGGCTCGGCATCCTGTTCGTCGCCAGCGTCTATTTCTTCCCGACCGGCATCGTCGGCCGCTTCCGCAAGGCGGGGCCGCATTGAGGCCGGCGCCATTGCTCCAGGCGCGGCGGTACCCTCACGCCGTCAGCGGAAGCTCTCCGAGACGGCCCGGGTCCTCAGCCAGTCGTTGACGGCGGCCATCGACAGGCCGAGATCGTGATGACCATCGCCGTCGGGCTCCTGCGCCTTTCGCCGTGACGCCCGGAAATCGCGCGGCGCCACGCCGAAGGTCTGGCGGAACAATCGGCTGAAGGCGCTGTAGTTGGTGAAGCCATAGCGGTTTGCGAGCACGAGGATGCGCTTGTTCTCGCTGCCCGTCCGGGCCAGGAGCGTGGCCATGCGGGCGAGGCGGCGCTGGGTGATGTAATTCGAAACGCCGCCGAGCGGTTCGAACAGGCGATAGAGCGAGGCGCGCGACAGACCGAAGGCCTGCGTCAGGGCGTCGACGTTCAGATCGGGATTGCCGAGTTCCTGCTCGATCCGCGCCAGGATCAGCGACCGCAGGCCGCAGCGCAGAGCGTGCCGGATCTCCGTCTGGGCTTCCGGCGCCGGGCCGATGCAAGCCCCGGCCAGCGCCGTCGTCACGGCCGCCGCTTCCGCCGCCGTCTCCGCGGCGAAGGCGGGAGCGCGCATCTTCAATTCGACGAGATGGTTGAACACGATCCGCCCGATCCGGCTCTCGCGACGGATGACGAGACCATGGGCATGGTCGAGCGTCCGGACCAGGGGACGGATGCGCCCGCGCGGGATGATCAGCGAGAGGTTGGAGACGGTCTCCGCCTCGATCGCGAGCGGCCGGGTCAGATCGTAGACGAGCACGTCGCCGGCCCGGATCAGACGGATCTGTCCCTCGATCCGGCAGCGATAATCGGCGCCGACATAGGCTTGCACCACGACATCGTCGAGCCCGGCGGACGCCACGACGGCGTTGTCGCGCACGATCGTGCTGCGCATCGCCTCGCTGCCGCCGATGCTCAGCCCGTCGAAGAAGGTGCTGTGCACCATGGCGGTAAAGCGGGAACGATCCTCCGGCGACGACAGTTCCCACCGGAACATCGGCAGGATCGCCGCGCGCATCGCCTCGAAGCCGTCGGCCGATCCCTCCGGCACGATGGTTCTGAAACTGACCGTCCCAGTCAAAGTGACGCCCCCCGGCATCGGCTTGCAAAGCTTGACGGCGACGATAATTCCGAAATTCCACGGTCGTCGCGGGAAAACTTTGCGTCACGTCTCAATCGGCGGTCGGCCGATACAAATCGACCCACCGACCGGCTTAGGATGCGCGCCTGGGTTTCGAACGCGGTGGAGATTGCATGAGCCAAGGTGTTGCGGGCGACACGGTGGCATTGCCGACAGCCGTCACGCTGGTTCTGGCCGAGTTCGGGGACCTCGTCGGCATTCCCGGAATGATGTTCGATGCGAAGGGGCGATGCGTACTGGAGGTCGAGGCGCAGGAGGTCGTGCTCGGTCATCAGCGTCATGCCGATGCGCTCCTGCTGCAAGCCGTGGTCGGCCTCATTCCGGCCGGCCCGAAGTCGAACCTCTATGCGGCGCTGCTGGTGATGAACCACGCCGTCACCGCGCAGGGCTTTGGCGCGCTCAGCATCGACGCAGCCGATGGCTTGATCCACTGGTCCGACCGCCTGGAGGTCCGCAATCTCACCGCCGGCATGCTGTTGGATCGGGTCATCCGGGGCGCGCGCCAGGCGAAGACCGTGTCGGCGGAGATCGACCGTCTGCTGGACGACAACGATGCCGGCGCGGCAGCCGAAGCCAATGCGGCAGTTGACGCGGCGCCGGTCGCGCCGAAGGCGCAGGACTACGAACCGATGATCATCTACCGGGTCTGAGGCGACCGGGCGGCGCCCGCTGCGGTCGCCTGCGGCGCGCCCGGGAACCGGCCCGGCAGCATTCGCCACGTGCCGGGCCGGGAGCGCCACCCGAGGTGACGCGAGACGGACAGCCTGGCCGGCAGGATATCAACGTCCGCAGCCTCCCGCCGGGTCGTCATCAAATGTCGAGGGGGACCGAACCATGCAGATCAACAACGCCCTTCTGAATTCGATCCAGTCCAATACGGCGACATCCGGCTTCCTGTCGGTCGACAAGAACAGCCTGTCCAGTGCCAAGGTCGAGGGCACGAAGAACTATGCCGTCGCCTGGCTGAAGAGCATGACGTCGAGCGAGGGGCGCATGCAGAACCTGAGCACCAAGCAGGCCTTTCTGACAGCCCTCGAATCCGAGTTTCCATCCATGCTGCGGGCGGGACGCGATCGCATCGAAGCGGCCATCGGAATGAACAGTTCGAGGCCGCTCGACATCGACACGGCCAAACGCCTGATCGCCCAAGGCCTGGATCCGAAGGCGAAGACCGAGAGCGAGGTGAGGGCCGCGCACAAGAATCTCGCGAAGGACTACTGCGGCCTGACCCGGTCGACGATGGATGGCAATGCCGGCGCCCAATGCATGGATGCCATCGAGATCGCCGCCAAGCGGACCGGCCTCACGGCCATCCTCGATACCGTCTCGCGGGAGGTCCAGAAGCGTAATGGCGTCACAAGCGAGGAACTGATCGGCCATGCCAGCATGGGCAACACGCTGGCGATCCTGACCGGGCTGCCCAGCAAGTCTGAAATGACCAAGATTTCCAATGCGCTGACGAAGGAACTCGGCCTCATTCATGCCGAATCCAAGCATCGGAATGCCGACAACAAGATGGGGGCGGCCGAGTTCGGCAGCCGAGTGGACGATTTCGTCGCCAGCAAGCTCGAGAAGAAGTTTCAGGAGATTTCCGACAAGATCGCGGATGTGATCAAAAAGGACGGCCTCGGCGAAGCCGGGATGAAAAAGATCGAAAACATCCTCGATCGCTATTCCGGTAAATTCCTGCAGCCCAAGGAACAGGTCTGGGTCGACGATTTCCAGGTCGACAGAAATTTCTACAAGTGACCTTGCCCCCAGGAGCGCAGCCGTTCGCCGTGCGGCGGCGGCGGCGGCGGAGGGGCCTCGAAGTGGCGATGCCGGTCTTCAGGATCGACTGACCCGAGAGCTCAGTCGATCGGGTCGACGCGGATGACGAACTCGACCACGCCCCAGGCGAAGAGCACCGTCAGGAAGCGCAGCGCGGTGGCGGGGTCGAGGGCGAAATCCATGGGCACGGTATCCGATGGCGAGCCGTCATGATGGCACGATGACGGCAAGCTGACAAATCCCGCCGTCACGCCCGGCTGCGGCCGATTCCCGCGGGGGCGGGGCCATGGATGCGCTCGACATCGGCGAACTGGCAGAGCCGGGTGCCGGGTTTCGAGACGGCGGCCGCGCCCGCCGCCACGCCCCAGGCCAGGGCCTCGCCGGGTGCATCGCCGCGGTCGAGCGACCAGACCAGCGCGGCCAGGAAGCTGTCGCCGGCGCCGACGGTGGAGACGGCCTGCACCGGCGGTGCGGCCCGGCGCCAGAGGCCGTCCGCCCCGATCAGGACGGCGCCGTCGCCGCCGAGCGAGACCGCGACGCGGCGGACCTTGCCTTCCGCGATCAGGGCGCGGGCGATCCGCTCCTGGTCGGCCGGATCGGCGAGATCGCGGCCGGCCAGGCTCTCCAGTTCCGACAGGCTGACCTTGAGAAGGTCGACGGTGCCGCTGGCGACCGCTGCCGGCAGCGCCTCGCCGGACGTGTCGACCGCGACCGGAATGCCGCGCGCCTGAGCCCGGCGGCCGATGTCGCCCATCACCGAGCCGGGCAGGCCCGGCGGCAGGCTGCCGCTGACGACCAGGCGGGTCGCCGGGATCGTGTCGATCAGCGCCAGCACCTCGTCGATCTCGGCGGGCGAGACCGGCGGGCCGGCCAGCACGAAACGGAACTCGTGGCCGGTGCGGCGCTCGAACACGACGTGATTGATCCGCGTCCGGCCGGCGGTCTCGACCAGCCGGTGCGGCACGCCCTCCTGGTCGAGGAGTTCGCCGAGCAGGTTGCCGGTGACCCCGCCGGCCAGCGCGACCGCGACGACCGGCGCGCCGAAATTGTGCAGGACGCGGGCGACGTTGATGCCGCCGCCGCCCGGATCGTAGCGGTCGTTGATCGTCCTGACCTTGTGGTTCGGCCGGATCTGCTCGGTCTCGCTCCACAGATCGATCGCCGGATTGAGGGTCAGGGTGACGGTGGTCATCGGGTCTCCGTATCGAAGCGGACCGGCGGCGCGCGGCCGTCGGTCGTCTCCGGGCCGAGACTAGACGGATTCGGGCGGCGTCCGCCAATGCCCACGATCAGGGCCGCAGCACGCGCAGGTGATCGACCAGTTCGCCGACCCCGGGCGTGTTCTCGACCGCGACGCGCGCGGCGAGACGCTCGGCCTCCGTGGTCACCGAGCCCCAGAGATGGGCGGTGCCGTCCGCGACCGTGACGTTCAGCAGGGTGTCGGAGATGCCGGTGTCGTGCACCCGCTTCAGCGCGTCGGTGCGGATCTGCGCGTCGTTGCCGGCCGGCGGCGCGGCGGGGCGCGCGGTGATCAGGCCGCGCAGCAGGTCGGCCCGGCTGACGATGCCGACCAGGCGGCCGTCGCGCACGACCGGCACGCGCTTGATCCGGTTGTCCTCCAGGAGGCGCGCGATCTCGCGCAGTTCGGTCTCTTCCGTGACGGTGATCAGGCTCGTGCTCATGATCTCGGCGGCGCGGCGCCCGTGACTGCGGACATAGTCGAGCGCGCGGTCCTCGGTGGTGCGCAGCAGCTCGAGCCACCAGGAGGGACGCGGCTCCGTGCCGGTCTCGACGCGGCGAATCAGATCGCCCTCGCTGACGATGCCGACCAGCGTGCCGTCCGGATCGACCACCGGGACCGCGCTGATGCGCCGGTCGAGCAGCAGGCCCGCAATGGCGTCGATGGTGGTTTCCGGCGTGACCGTGATCACGCCCGTGGTCATGATATCCTTGGCCCTCATGGGCTTCATCCTCCGTCCGTCTCCGGCGCCCCCGCCGGAGTGACCGGAATCTGACAGACTGGGCGCTTTCGGCGTTGATCCCGATCAACGGCCGGCCCGGTCGCAAGGCGGCTTGCCCGAACGGCCGGCCTGGGGCAGGACCGGGGGCGCCGGGGCGAGGGTGCGGGGCGGGGGGCCGGGACGGTTCGCCGCGGGGCGCGGGCGGAATCCGGAACAGGGCCCGGACGGATGGAGCCCTCCATGCCGGTCGGGCCGAAACGAGGCGGGGAGGCGGACATGCACATCCGGGCGGGCGGCTATGCGGCGGAGATCCGCCCGGCGGCCGGCGGTCTGCTGCACCGGCTGACGGCCGCGCAGGGCGGCGGCGCGGTCGACCTGCTGCATGCGCCGGCCGGCGTCGCGCCGTCGACCGCAAGCCCGAACCTGTTCGGCCTCTGGCCGCTGGTGCCCTTCGCCAACCGGGCCTTCGGCGGCCGCGTCGAGGCGGACGGCATCGCCTTCCGGGTGGCGCTCAACGATCCCGGCGGCGGCGCGGCGATCCACGGCTTCGGCTGGCAGGCCGACTGGGCGGTCGTCGCGGCCGGGACCGACCATGTCGTCCTGGAGCATCGGCGCGATGCCAGCCCCGATACTGACCACCCCGATCCCGACCACCCCGATCCCTACCGGTATGTCGCACGGGAGCGCTTCGCGCTGTCGGAGGCCGGATTGCGGGTCGATCTCACGGTCGTCAACACGGCGACCCAGCCGCTGCCCTTCGGGCTCGGCCTGCATCCCTGGTTCCCGTGCGATCCCGATACCCGCCTGACGATGCGGGCCGGCGGCGCCCTGCGCCTCGGACCCGGCTATCGCGCCATCGGGCACGGTCCGGTCCCGGCGGAGCTCGATTTCGCGGCCGGTGCCCACGTCCATCGCGGGCAGGAGGTGGTGGCGAGCTATACCGGCTGGGACGGTACGGCACGCCTCGACTACCCGGCCCGCGGCTTCGCGATCCGGATTGCCGCCGATGCGGACCTCGCGGCGCCGCTGCTCTGGGCGCCGCCGGATGCCGAATTCGTCTGTCTCGAACCACAGACCCACGCCATCGGCGCGCCGAGCGAAGCCGCCGCGCGCGCCGTGACGCCGCTGCGCATCCTGGCGCCGGGGGCGTCCTGGACGGTCTCGATGACGATAGCGCTGGAACCGATCCCGCGCGCCTGACGGCGGCGCGGGCGGCGGCCGGGACCCGATCGCCGATGGCCGGGACCCGGTCGCCGGTGGCCGTGCCACGGTGGCCAGCAGCCGGCCGCGGGCCGGCGCCCGATGCTCGGCCGTGACGCTCCGTGAGCCTGTGGCGGGCCGCCACAGGTGCGGCGCCGCAGCTGTGGCGTCCGCCACGGTCCGGGCAGGCTCGCCGCGGTTCGGGCGGCGCGCAATTGCCTGTCCGTTCAAGGGCGGCGGGCCGGGCCGGGACTGGCACGGCGATTGCCCAGGATGGGGCCGAGCGCGGGACGGTGACGAACCCGCGCCGAATGGTCCATCCAGGAGGAAACTGAATGCTCGACACCACTCCACGCGCCCGCGTCGACGCCTTTCTCGGTCGCCTCGACGCCGCGCTGCAGGCCGGCGACATCGATGCCGCCGTCGACCTGTTCGGCACCGAATGCTACTGGCGCGACCTCGTCGCCTTCACCTGGAACATCAAGACCGTCGAGGGCCGCGATCAGGTGCGCGACCTGCTCGCCCAGACGCTCGCCACCACCCGCCCGCGCGGCTGGCGCGTCGCCGAGGACACCGAGGCGAGCGAGGCCGGCGGCATCCTGGAGGCCTGGATCTCCTTCGAGACCGAGGTGGCGCGCGGCTACGGCCTGATCCGCCTGCGCGACGGCCAGATCTGGACGCTGCTGACCACCATGGTCGAACTGAAGGGCTACGAGGAGAAGGCCGGCTTCACCCGCCCGCTCGGCGCCAAGCACGGCATCAATCCGGGCGCCAAGTCCTGGAAGGAGGAGCGCGAGGAGGAGGCCCGCACGCTCGGCTTCGAGACGCAGCCCTATGTGGTCATCCTCGGCGGCGGCCAGGGCGGCATCGCGCTCGGCGCCCGGCTGCGCCAGCTCAACGTGCCGACCATCATCGTCGAGAAGAACGAGCGGCCCGGCGACAGCTGGCGCAAGCGCTACAAGTCGCTCTGCCTGCACGATCCGGTCTGGTACGACCATCTGCCCTATATCGACTTCCCGAAGAACTGGCCGGTCTTCGCGCCCAAGGACAAGATCGGCGACTGGCTGGAATTCTATACGAAGGTCATGGAGCTGAACTACTGGTCCAGCACCACGGCCAAGCATGCCAGCTACGACGAGGCGAAGAAGGAATGGACCGTCGTGGTCGAGCGCGGTGGGCAGGAGATCGTGCTGCGCCCGAAGCAGCTGGTCTTCGCCACCGGCATGTCCGGCAAGGCCAACGTGCCGAAGTTCAAGGGCATGGAGCGCTTCAAGGGCGAGCAGCACCATTCCTCGCAGCATCCCGGCCCGGACGGCTACAAGGGCAAGAAGGTCGTCGTCATCGGCTCGAACAATTCGGCCCACGACATCTGCGCCGCGCTCTACGAGAACGGCGTCGACGTGACCATGGTGCAGCGGTCCTCGACCCATATCGTGCGGTCCGACCCGCTGATGGAGATCGGCCTCGGCGATCTCTATTCGGAACGGGCGGTCAAGTCCGGCATGACCACCGCCAAGGCGGATCTGATCTTCGCCTCGCTGCCCTACCGGATCCTGCATACCTTCCAGATTCCCGTCTATGACAAGATCAAGGAACTGGACAAGGACTTCTATGCCGGCCTCGAAAAGGCGGGCTTCAAGCTCGACTGGGGCGCGGACGGCTCCGGCCTGTTCATGAAATACCTGCGCCGCGGCTCGGGCTACTATATCGACATCGGCGCCTCGCAGCTGATCATCGACGGCAAGATCAAGCTGGTCGGCGGCCAGGTCGAGGAGATCACCGAGACCGGCGTCAAGCTCGACAACGGCACCGAGATCCCGGCCGACGTGATCGTCTACGCGACCGGCTACGGCTCGATGAACGGGTGGGTCGCCGATCTCGTCGACCAGGCGACCGCCGACAAGGTCGGCAAGTGCTGGGGCCTCGGCTCCGACACGCCGAAGGATCCGGGCCCGTGGGAGGGCGAGCAGCGCAACATGTGGAAGCCGACCCAGCAGGAGGCGCTGTGGTTCCATGGCGGCAACCTGCACCAGTCGCGCCACTATTCGCAGTTCCTGTCGCTGCAGCTGAAGGCCCGGATGGAGGGCATCCCGACGCCGGTCTACGGGCTGCAGCCGAGCTACCACAAGGGCTGAGAGCGATGGTGTCGGGCGCCCGCGCGGTCTCCCGCCGCGCGGGCGCAGGCCGTCAGATCAGGACCTGCGTGCCGATCTCGACGACGCGGCCGGTCGGGATGCGGAAATAGTCGGTCGCGTTGGCGGCGTTGCGGGCGAGCAGGATGAAGAGATGGTCCTGCCAGCGCGGCATCTCGCTGCGCGCGGCCGGCCGGATCGAGCGGCGCGACAGGAAGAAGGAGGTCGACATGATGTCCGGCTTCCAGCCCGCCTTGCGGCAGAGCGCCAGCGCGGCGGGCACGTTCGGCTCTTCCATGTAGCCGAAGGTCATCGTGACGCGGCTGAAGCGGCCGACCAGCGGCTCCAGCCGGACCCGCTCGGCTTCCGGCACGCGCGGCTTGCCGGCGACCGCGATGGTCAGGATGACGTTCTTCTCGTGCAGCGCCTTGTAGTGCTTCAGGCTGTGCAGGAGCGAGACCGGGGCGAGGTCGCGCTCGGCGGTCAGGAACACGGCGGTGCCCGGCACGATCGGCATGGTCGTCTTGCGGTCGAGCTGGCCGAGCAGCAGGTCGAGCGGCACGTCGTCGCGCCGCGCCTTGGCGGCGATGATGTCGGTGCCGCGCACCCAGGTGGCCATGATGGCGAACATGATCGCCGCCACGGTCAGCGAGACGTAGCCGCCCTCGACCACCTTGAGCATGTTGGCGGCCATGAAGATGAAGTCGATGACCAGGAACGGCGCCATCAGCAGGACGGCGGCGGCGAGCGGCCAGCGCCAATGCTTCCAGGCGACCACGATGGCGAGCGTGGCGGTCACCACCATGGTGCCGGTGACGGCGATGCCGTAGGCGGTGGCGAGCCGGCTCGACGAGCCGAACAGCAGGCAGAGCACGATCACGCCGACCAGCAGGAAGGCATTGACCTGCGGCAGGTAGATCTGCCCGGCATGGGACTCGGACGTGTGCAGCACCTCCATGCGCGGCAGCAGCTTCAGCTGGATCGCCTGCCGGGTCAGCGAGAAGGCGCCGGTGATCACCGCCTGCGAGGCGATGATGGTCGCCGCGGTCGCCAGGATCACGACCGGGATCAGCGCCCAGTCGGGATAGAGCCGGAAGAACGGGTTCTCGAGGGCATCGGGCTCCGCCAGGATCAGCGCGCCCTGGCCGAGATAGTTGAGCGCCAGGCACGGGAAGGCGACCACGATCCAGGCGGTCTGGATCGGCCGGCGGCCGAAATGGCCGAGATCGGCATAGAGCGCCTCCGCGCCGGTCACCGCCAGGAAGACCGCGCCGAGCACGTAGAAGCCGGTCGTGCCGCCATGGATCAGATAGGTCACCGCGCGGCGCGGATCGAAGGCGGCCAGGATGCCGGGATCGTCGGCGATGTGCTGCGCGCCGCCGACGGCGAGCAGCAGGAACCAGACCAGCGTGATCGGCCCGAACCAGCCGGCCACCGCCGCCGTGCCGCGGCTCTGGATCAGGAACAGGGCGATGATGATCGCGATGGTCAGCGGCAGGACGTAGGGGTCGAGGGTCGCGGTGACCAGCTTCAGCCCCTCCACGGCGGAGAGGACCGAAATGGCCGGGGTGATCAGCGCGTCGCCGAAGAAGAGCCCGGCACCGACGATGCCGCAGGCCAGCACCAGCCGGCTCGGCTGCCCCATGGCGCGCTGGGCCAGCGCCAGCAGCGAGAGCGTGCCGCCTTCGCCGTCATTGTCGGCCCGGAGCAGGATGACGACATATTTCAGCGTCACCACCACGGTCAGCGCCCAGATGATCAGCGACAGGATGCCGAGCACAGTGTCGCGCACCGGCGCACCGCCGCCGGTGCCGGCGACGACCGCCTCGCGCAGGGCATAGAGCGGGCTGGTGCCGATGTCGCCATAGACGACGCCGATCGAACCCAGCATCAGGGCGAAGAAGCCCGGATGGGCATGGCCCGGATCCGCCGGTGCGTCGGGCGCCGGCACGGTTGCCGGCTGGGACTCAGTGCTTTCGGTGGTCGACATGGGATGCGGTCCTGGATCGATGATCCCCCCGGAGATGCGCCCCGGGCCATAAGGAAGCGATGCGGGTTCGGGTCTCCGGGCATAAGGAACCCGTAAAGATGACGGCCCGGGCGCCTGAACCGCCGTCGACCGGCCCAAGCCGGCTCTCCGGCCGCCCCTCGATCCGTGGTCGGGCGCACGGCCGGACGACCGTCGGCATGCGCCCTGCGCCGGCGCGGCGCGGCGTTGCGGGGCGTTGCGGCTTCCGCTCGACCCGGAAAATCTCTAGCAGGCTGCTGAAAATCGCTCCGTACCCGCCATTCTGTCATCCCCGGGCTTGTCCCGGGGATCCAGTGCGATGGCCAAGCCCTTGGAAAGTCTGGATCCCCGGGACAAGCCCGGGGATGACAGAGTTGAAACGGCAAGCGTATGATCGCGTTTCGACGCGTTTTTCCGCAACCTGCTAGACGGAGAGGGACGAACCCTCAGGAGCGTCATGGCCGGACGACTGCGCCCGATTGACGGAACCGCGCCGATCGCGCTCGCGGCGGTCGCCGGCGCCGTGTTGGCCGGACTGGCGCTGCGGACGGTGCTGCCCGAGGCGACGCTGCTGCTGCTGTTCACGGTCGCGGTCCTGGTCGCCGCGGTCCTGTCCGGCGTGATGGCGGGGCTGTTCGCCGCCATCCTCGGCTTCCTGGCCTTCAATTTCGTGTTCGTCGAGCCGCGCTTCACCCTCGTGGTGGCCGAGGGTCGCGACATGCTGGCCCTGGCGCTGCTGCTCTTCGCCGGCCTCCTGACCGGCAGCCTGGCCGGGCGGTTGAAGGAGGAGGCCGAGGCGGCGCGACGGCGGGCGGCGGTCCTGGAGGCGCTCGCCGCCTTCTCGAACCGGCTCGGCCGGGCCGGCGGACCGGACGACGTGATGGCGGCCATGGCCGATACGCTTGCCGGCTCGCTGGAAGGCTCCGCCCTGGTGCTGGCCCGGCGCGGGCAGGGGCTGACGACGGTCGCGTCGGTTCCGGCGGCGATCCGGCCGGATCCGGAGGACGAGGCCGCCGCCGAACGCGTCATCCGGCTCGGCGCCGAGGCACCCCGTCCGGCCGCCGGCTGGCCCGGCGCGCGCTTCGAATTCCGCCCCTTCGAGACCGGATCGGAGCGCCTGGCGGTCGGTTTCGCCGGTCCGGCCGGACGGCCCCTGGCCGAGGAGGGCTCCCGCGTCGCCGCGGCCGTGCTCGCCCAGGCGGCGGGCACGCTCGACCGCCTGCATTCGGAGGCCGCCGCCGCCGAGGCGCGGGCGACCGCGGAGCGCGAGCGCTTCCGGGCGGCGCTGGTCTCCTCGATCTCGCACGACTTGCGCACCCCGCTCGCCTCGATCCTCGGCGCGGTCACGTCGCTGCGCGAACTCGGCGATCGCATGCCGCCGCCGGCGCGCGACGAGCTCCTGGAGGCGATCGAGGCGGAGACGCGACGGCTCGCCCGCTTCGTCGCCAACCTGCTCGACATGACCCGCATCGAGGCGGGACTGGAGCCGCGCCGCGAGCCGGTCGATCTCGCCGATCTCGCGGCCAGCGTGGTGCATCGCGCCCGGCGCAGCTTCCCCGGCGGGGACTTCCGCCTGATCCTGCCGCCGTCCGGCGTCCCGCTCGTCGCCGCGGATCCGGCCCTGCTGGAACAGGTGCTGTTCAACCTGATCGAGAATGCCGTCAAATTCTCGCCGCCGGCGGCGCCGATCGCCGTCGAACTCGCAGCCCGGCCTGAGGGCGTCGAGATGGCGGTCGCCGACCGGGGGCCGGGCATCCCGGCGGCGGACCGGGAGCGGGTCTTCGAGCCGTTCCGCGTGTCGCCCGGCACCGCGGGGTCCGGCACCGGGCTCGGCCTCGCCGTCTGCCGGGGCATCGTCACCGCGCTGGGCGGAACCATCGTCGCCGGCGAGGCCCCGGGGGGCGGGGCGCGCCTGAGCGTGACGCTGCCGGTGGAAGGAGCCGCACCATGACCACGCCGACCGCCCGCATCCTGGTCGTCGACGACGAGCCGCAGATCCGCCGCTTCCTGCGGCTCGGCCTGACCGCGGCCGGCTACAGGGTCGACGAGGCCGGCAGCGTCGCGGAGGCCGAGAAGCTGGCGGCGGCCATCGACCCGGACCTGATCGTGCTCGATCTCGGGCTGCCCGATCGCGACGGCAAGGTGCTGATCGCGGATCTGCGCCGGCGCTCGGACGTGCCGGTGATCGTGCTTTCGGCGCGCGACATCGAGGCCGAGAAGATCGCGGCGCTGGATCTCGGGGCCGACGACTATGTCGCGAAGCCCTTCGGCATCGGCGAACTGCTGGCGCGCGTGCGCGCCGCCCTGCGCGGGCGGCGGCGCGATGCGGCGGCGCCGGAGGTCCTGCGGGTCGGCGCCTTGGTGATCGACGGGCCGGCGCATCGCGTGACCCTCGCCGGGGAGCCGGTGAAGCTGACCCCGAAGGAATTCGACCTTCTGGCCCTGCTCGCCGCCCATGCCGGCCGCGTCCTGCCGCACCGGACCATCCTGACCAAGGTCTGGGGTCCGGGCCACGCCGAGGATACCCAATATCTCAGGGTCTTCGTCGGGCAGCTTCGCGCGAAGCTGGAAGCCGATCCGGCAATGCCGACGCTGATCCTGACCGAGCCGGGGGTCGGCTACCGTCTGGCCGACACGGAGGAGGGCTGATGCGGCTTCGCGCCGGCGGTTCCGAGGCGCTTCCGACCATGGCCGAAGATTCCGGGCAGGGGCGCGGACGAGCGCTGGTCGTTATCCGAAATACAATATGGAAATAAACTATAATATCAGATAATTATGGAAACCTGAAATTACGAAATCCTTAACGCGGCCCTTCTTGATTGACTTAAATTTTCGTTATTTTTATAACCCGCCATACATAGGTGGGGTCGGCGCAATGATAGTACTGGCAATTGTTTTGCCGTGGCTGGCTTTGATGCTGCGCGGCAAGATTGTCAGCGGTGTTGTTTGCCTTGCCCTGAGTGTCGGCTCGCTGTTCGGTGGCATCGTTGCCATCGTGGTCGTCTGGGTGGTGACGGCGGCCTGGGCCGTCTACGTCCTTTTCCGTGAGGAATTCGTCGAATTGTCGGGTGCGGCCGCGCGCAATCCTTTGCCGGCGGCGACCGATCCGGCCGACTATGACCGGCGGAAATGGGCGGTCCTGCTCGAATATGACCCGGACGTGCAGGAGGCCTACGAGCAGGTGCGCCCCTATGGCCAGACGGCATTGGACCGGCTCGCGCGCGACTATCTGGCGGTCAACGACCGCGGCATGCTGCCCCTGATCGTGATGAAGATCTGCGCCGAGACCCCGCTCGCCTCGGTCGAGGAGGCCGTCGCGCAGGTCGCGGCCGGCACGGTGTTCCAGATCGAGGACGGCTATGTCTTCGCGCTCGGCCAGCCGGCCGAATTTCACGTCATCGTCGACCAGGACTATGCCCGCTATTCGTCGGCGGCCGAGATGGAAGCCGCGCTGCCGTTCACGCGCCAGCGCCGGCGCGTGACCGACCGCGAATTCGCCGACGCGCTGCTCAACTACTATTCCGAATTTCTGGTCGACCAGATCGCGGCCGCCTAAACGATTCGGCCTTTCCGTGCGCCCGGACGTAACGTCATTCGACCGGCCTCACGTCGATCCCACGCCCGGCTGCCGCGCGGACGTGGGATCGCAATGAGGCCGGCCTTTCGTTTCGGCAGACCGGCCGGGCGGGCATCCGCTGCCCGCCCGGCCGGCGCCGATCAGGTGTTCAGGCTCTGTCAGGTGTTCAGGCTCTGGGCGAAGGGCAGGGCGCGGATGCGCTTGCCGGTCGCCTTGGCGTAGGCATTGGCGACCGCCGGGCCGATCGGCGGCACGCCGGGCTCGCCGACGCCGGTCGGCTTGGCGTTCGAGGCGAGGATATGGACCTCGACTTTCGGCATGTCCTCGATGCGCAGCACCTCGTAGCCGTCGAAATTGCCTTCGACGACCCGGCCCTTGTCGAGGGTCAGCTTCGATTTCAGGATCGCGCCGAGGCCGAAGCCGATGCCGCCCTCGATCTGGGCGCGGATCATGTCCGGGTTGACGGCGGTGCCGCAGTCGACGGCGCAGACGACCCGCTCGACCTTGATCGCGCCGGCCTTGCCGACGGTCAGTTCCGCCACCTGGGCGACCACCGTGCCGAAGCTCTCGGCGACGGCGACGCCGCGGAAGCGACCCGCCGGCAGCGGCGCGCCCCAGCCGGCCTTCTCGGCCGCCATCTTCAGGACCGCCGCATGGCGCGGGCTACCCTGCAGCATGTCGAGCCGGAATTCGACCGGATCCCGGCCGGCCGCCGCCGCGAGTTCGTCGAGGAAGGTCTCGACCGCATAGGCGGTGTGGGTCGAGCCGACCGCGCGCCACCACAGCACCGGCACGCCGACATCCGTGGTGGTCAGTTCCACGCGCCGGTTGGGCATCGCGTAGGGCAGGTGCGCCGAGCCTTCGACCGAGGTCGGGTCGACGCCGTTGGTCACCATGGCTTCGAAGGCCGTGCCCTTCATGATCGACTGGCCGACGATCCGGTTCGACCAGGCGACGATCCGGCCGTCCTTGTCGAGGCCGGCCTTCAGCGCATGCACATAGGCCGGACGGTAGCGCCCGCCGCGCATGTCGTCCTCGCGCGTCCACTGCACCTTGACCGGCGCCTTCCAGCCGATCGCCCGGCCGACCGCCACCGCCTCCGCGACCACGTCGGCATCGAACACCGCGCGCCGGCCGAAGCCGCCGCCGGTCTTCATGACATGCAGGACGATCTTGTCGGGGGTGGTGTCGGCGACCTTGGCGGCGATCATCTGGTAGAGGTCGGGCATCTGGTGACCGCCCCAGATCTCGATCGTGCCGTCGGCATTGCGGCGGGCGACCGCGTTGAGCGGTTCGAGCGCGGCATGGGCCAGATAGGGGAACTCGTAGCGCGCCTCGATCACCTTGGCGGCGCCCGCGAAGGCGCCGTCGACATCGCCGCGGTTCTCGGCCACCGTCGCGCCCGGCTTGGCGGCGAGCTCACGGTAGCTCGCCATGATCTCGGCGGTGGAGCGCGTCTCCGCACCGGTCTCGTCCCAGACCACCGTCACCGCCTCGCGGCCCTTCAGCGCCGACCACATCGTGTCGGCGACGACCGCCACGCCGCGATGGATCGCGACCACGTCGACGACGCCCTTGATGGCCTTGGCCTTGGCGGCGTCGAAGCTCTTCACCTTGGCGCCGAACACCGGCGGGTGGATCATGACGGCGGTCAGGAGGCCCGGCAGCTTCACGTCGATGGTGAAGGTCTGCCGGCCGGTCGACTTCTCGCGGCTGTCGATGCGCGGCAGGGTCTCGTTGCCGATCAGCGTCCAGGCGTCGGACGCCTTCAGGGTCACGTCGGCGGGAACCGGCATCGCGGCGGCGGCCGCGGCCAGGTCGCCGAAGCTCGCCTTGCGGCCGGAGGCGTGGCTGACGACGCCCTTGTCGACCTTGATCTCGGCCGCCGGCACCGACCAGGCCTTGGCGGCGGCCGCGACCAGCATCATGCGCGCGGCGGCGCCGGCCTGCCGGTAGCGGTCGAAGGACGAGAAGGTGCCGCTCGAGCCGCCGGTGCCCTGCATCGTGCCGCCCCAGGCGAGATTGCCGTAGAGCTTGGGATTGCCCCAGCCGCCCTCGGCGCGCATCTGCTCCCAGGCCGCACCCAGTTCCTCGGCGACCAGCGTCGCCGTGCCGTGATAGATGCCCTGGCCCATGTCCATATGGGCCGACAGGACCGTCACGGTATTGTCCGGCGCGATGCGCAGATAGGCCGCGAAGGGATTGGTGGCCGCTGCGGCCGGCGCGGCGGTTGCGGCCGCCTCGGCGGGGGCCGCACGGAAGCCGACGGCGAGACCGCCGCCGATCGCGGCCGCGGCGAGCAGGAAGCGGCGGCGCGACAGGTCCGGGACGGCAGGTCCGGCGGCATCGGTCGCGGCATGGTCGGAGAGGCGCGGGGCCGAGCCCAGTCGATCGAACAGCATGATCAGGCCTCCAGCATGCGGGCGGCTTCGTGGATCGCGCCACGAATGCGGTGATAGGTGGCGCAGCGACAGAGATTGCCGGACATGGCCGCGTCGATCTCGTCGTCGTTCGGCTTGCGGTTCTGGCTGAGCAGGCCGACGGCCGAAATGATCTGGCCGGACTGGCAGTAGCCGCATTGCGGCACGTCGAGCTTGATCCAGGCCGCCTGAACGGCCTGGGCGACCTTGCCGTCGACGCCCTCGATGGTGACGATCGGCTTGCCGGCGGCGTCGCCGACGCTGGTCTGGCAGGAGCGGGCGGGCATGCCGTCGACCATGACGGTGCAGGCGCCGCACAGCGCCTGGCCGCAGCCGAACTTGGTGCCGGTCAGTTCGAGAACGTCGCGGATGGCCCAGAGCAGGGGCATGTCGGGATCGACGTCGAGTTCCCGGCGCTGCCCGTTGATGGTGAGGACTTGCATGGTCGCCTCCGGATGATGCGGTGTCGGTTGCCGGGCCGCCGCCGATTGCAGGCGGCACGATCCCGGCAAGGTGTGAAGCGGCGGCGCGACCTTCGGCCGGAGCGGGCGCGAAAAAGGGATGCTCCGGCGGAGTTCCGTCATGGCATGCCCAAAGGCTGCGCCATGTCCTGCGGTCGATCGGACGGAACGATGCGGGTCGCGGGACGACGATCCGGATCCGGATCCTCGTCGCCACGGATTGGACCCTACGAAATTCTACGACATAATAGAAATCGATTGTCCGGATAGTGGGTATCGGATCGGCAAATGACCATGGCCTTGCGCAACCTGGATCTGAATCTTCTCGTGTCGCTGGAGGCGCTGCTCGCCGAGCGCAACGTCACGCGGGCGGCGCGCCGGCTCGGGCTCAGCCAGCCGGCGCTTTCGGGCCAGCTCGCCCGGCTGCGCGAGATGTTCGACGATCCCCTGCTGATCGCCGGCCCGCGCGGCATGATCCCCTCGGCGCGGGCCCTGGCGCTGCAGGAGCCGCTGACCGAGCAACTGGCCGGTCTGGCCGACCTTCTGGCCCTGCGCAGCGGGTTCGTGCCCGAAACGGACGAGGCGACCTTCCGCATCGCCGCGTCCGATTCGATGCAGGCCGTGTTCGGCGTCGTGCTGCTCGCCCGCATTGCCGAGACCGCGCCGAACACCCGCGTCGCCCTGATCCGGCCGGTCGCGGCGACGATCGCGCGCCAGATGGCGGAGGGCGAGATCGACGTCCTGATCACGCCCGGCAAGTGGATCGAAAGCGACTGGCAGACGCGGCCGATCCTGGAGGAACGCTTCGTCTGCGTCACGCGCGACGACCATCCGGCGGCGCGCCGGCCCCTCGACCTCGACACCTTCTGCGCGCTCGATCACCTGCTCGTCTCGCCGGTCGGCGGCGGCTTCAGCGGCGTCGTCGACGATGCGCTCGCCGCGATCGGGCGCAGCCGGCGCGTCACCGTCTCGATCCAGGATTTCCTGGTCGCGCCGCCGCTGCTCGCCTGCACGGACCTGATCGCGACCGTGCCGAGCCGGGTGCTGCATGCCTTCGGGCCGGGTTTCGCCGCCCTGGAACCGCCGATCGACCTCGCCGGCTTCACGGCCGTGGCTGCGTGGCACCCGCGCACCCATCGCGACCCGGCGCAGCAATGGCTGCGCGAGCAGATCGCCGACGTGGCGGCCCATCTCGACGAGGCGATCGCGGAATGCTGTGCGGCCGAGATGGCCGAGACCGCCCAGGCGGCGGCGCCGGAGCCTATTCCCGGTTGACCATGTGCTGGGCGAGGCTTTCCACCTGCGGCACGATCAGCGCGGTCAGGTCCGGATCGGCGACCGTCTCGGCCCAGGCGCGATGGAAGCAGAGGAGCCAGCCGTCGCGCTCCTCCGCGCCGATCGCGGCGACGAAATGGCGCCGGCGCAGCATCGGCGCGCCGCGCCGCTCGACGAAGAGCGGCGGGCCGCCGAGCCAGCCGGTCAGATACCAGGTCAGCTTCTCGGCGCTGCCCGCGAGGCTCGGCGGATGGATCGCGCGGCAGGCGGCGGCCTCCGGCAGGGTGTCCATCAGCCCGTAGAAGCGCTCGACGAAGGCCGCGACGCCGGCAGCCCCGCCGATCCGCGCATAGGGCGTGGTGCGGTCCGCCGCGCTGTCCGATTCGGTGGCGGGTCCCTTGTCCATGGCAGGTCCTCTTTCGATCGCGCCGACCATAGGTCGCCCGGCGCGGCCCCGAAAGCCTGAAGAAGTCCGGACCCCGCCGGCGCGGCGCCGTCCGGCGTCATCGGATCTTGCGCTAAATGCGAGCCAAGGCGGGCGCCATTCGTTAACGGAATCCGACACCGGTCGGCACCAAATGTTTCCGATTTACGTTTGGTTAAGGTGACGCTGCGGGAATGGAGCCTCCATGGTCAGGGGGAATCATCCCATGGCACTCACGGCCGCAGCCGCCGCCAAGGCTCTACTCGCATTGCAGCGTTTCGGTCTCGGACCGAAGCCGGGGGGAATCGGCCGGATCGGCAAGGATCCGCTGAAGGCCCTCCAGAGCGATCTCAACAGCGGTTCCGCGATCTCGGATTCCAGCCTGCCGACTTACGTGCAGGCGGCCGCGTCCGGGCAGAACTCGTTCGAAGAGGCCTATGCGATCTTCCAGAAGGAGTGCCGGGCGCGCTTCTCCAAGCAGTTGCAGCCCGAGATCGGCTTCCTGGAACGGCTCGTCCTGTTCTGGTCAAACCATTTCTCCATGTCGGCCTGGAAGTCCAACACCGTGTTGGGGACGATCGGGCAGTGGGAGCGGGATGTCGTGCGCAAGAACGTGCTCGGCAAGTTCTCCGACATGCTGATCGGCACGATGCGCCATCCGGCCATGATCGCCTTCCTGGACAACGAGAATTCGATGGGGCCGAACTCGCCGATCGGCCGGTCCTGGGGCATGGGCTACAACGAGAATCTCGCCCGCGAGATCCTGGAGCTGCACACCCTCGGCGTCGGCGCCGGCTATACCGAGCTCGACGTGACCAACCTCGCCAAGATCATCACCGGATGGTCCTATGTGCGCGGCTGGGAAGCCGACAACAAGTGGAACGGCGGCAACCAGCAGAATCGCGGCCAGTTCATCTTCCGCCCCGACTGGCACGAACCCGGCGCGATCACGGTGCTCGGCAAGAGCTACACCCAGACCGGCATCGACCAGGGCCTGACCGTGCTGCGCGACCTGGCGATCCACCCGAAGACCGCCGAGCACATCGCCTACAAGCTGGTGCTGCACTTCATCTCGGACAGCCCGACGCCCGAGATGGTCAACCCGGTCAAGACCGCCTTCCTGAATTCCGGCGGCAATCTGAAGACGACCGCGCTGGCCCTGATCAAGCTGCCGGCCGCCCTGACCGGCACGCCGACCAAGATCCGCACGCCCTACGAACTGACCGTCGCCCAGTTCCGCGCCTCCAAGGTCACGACCTGGGGCGATCGCGAATGGGCCGTGAGCGAGCCGCTGCGCGCGCTCAACCACATGCCCTTCGAACGCCAGACCCCGGACGGCTATCCGGACGAGACCGCCTGGTGGCTGAACCCGGATGCGATGACCATCCGGCTCGACACGGCGCAGCTCTTCTACGACGTGTTCTGGTGGAAGACGGCCCCGGTGCCGGCGACGCTCGGCACGCAGCTGTTCGACATGGCCCTGTCGGCGCAGTCGAAGGCGCTGCTCGCGCAGACGACCGACAAGCGCAACGGCCTGACCAGCCTTCTCATGCTCCCCGAATTCCAGCGCAGGTGACCCATGTCGGATGATCATTTCCCCGCCGTCGATCCGCGCATTCTTCGGGCCGCCGCGGAGGGCTGCACGGAATCCCGCATCCTGATGAACCGCCGCCACATGCTCGGCGTCTCGGCCGGCTTCTTCGCCTGGGCCTTCGCGCCGAAATTCGCCGTCGCCGGCTCGGCGACCGATCCACGCCTGCTTCTGGTCATCATCCGCGGCGGCATGGACGGGCTCAACACGGTGGTGCCGTTCGGCGATCCGAACTACGCGGGCCTGCGCGGCGGCATCGCCATGCCGGCGGCGAGCACCATCCAGCTCAATTCCTTCTTCGGCATGCATCCCTCGCTGACCACGCTCGGCAGCCTCTACGGCGCCGGACAGGCCGCGGTGGTGCATGCCACCTGCACGCCGAAGCGCAACCGCTCGCATTTCGATGCGCAGGACAATCTGGAGACCGGGCTGCCGGCCGACGGCAACACCACCAACGCGACCGGCTGGCTGAACCGGCTGCTGACCGCCCTGCCGAGCGGCGACCCGATCCGCGTCGGCGGCGCGGTGCAGGTCGGCGAGGCGCCGGTGGTGCTGCGCGGGCCGGCCCCGGTGCTCGGCTGGTCGCCGACCTGGTTCGAGCATGTCAACCAACTCACGACCAACAACCTGCTCGGGGTCTACGACGCGGTCGATCCGGGCATGGCCGGCTACCTGCGCCGCGGCCTGACCGCCGACGCGCTCGCCGAGGCGGTCGATCCCAATGGCGGCAGCGAGGATATCAGCCAGTTGCGCAAGGCCTTCCGGGGCGCGGCGCGGATGATGCGGGTCGATACCGGGCCGCGCATCGCGGTGCTCTCGGTCGAGGGCTTCGACACCCATGTCGACCAGGGCGGCGCGACCGGGCAGCTGGCGACCCGGCTCGCCGAACTCGACGGCGGCATTGCCGACTATCGCACCGAGATGGCCGAGGCCTGGGCGCAGACGGTCGTCGTCTGCGTCACCGAATTCGGCCGCACCGCCGCCGTCAACGGCAATCTCGGCACCGACCACGGCGTCGGCACGGTGGCGCTGCTCGCCGGCGGCGCCGTCAACGGCGGCAACGTCTTCACCGACTGGCCGGGCCTCGCGCCGCAGAATCTCTACGAGCAGAGCGACCTCAACCCGACCACCGACCTGCGCTCGATCTTCAAGGGCGTGCTGCAGGACCATCTCGGCGTGCCGAAGACCCTGCTCGACGAGACCATCTTCCCGTCGAGTGCGGCCGTGCCGGTGCTGCAGAACCTGATCCGGTCGCCGGCCTCGGCCGACCAGATCGCCAAGAGCCCGCTGGTGACCGCGACCGCCAAGACCAAGGCGCTGCGCGGCAAGATGCAGGCGGGCTGGTCGGCGCCGACCCGGCCCGTCGATGCCAAATCCGCCGCGGGCCGGCGCAACCTCGGCGGCATCGCCAAGTATCGTCAGGCATTCCCCGAGGCTTGATACCGACGGTCATGGAATGATCGTCGGCATTCGATGCGCGAATGTCTCAGGCTTTCTGGCCTTTATGAGAAATTCGCGTGGCTTCAACGGCCCGATGCGTCGGCATCCCGGGCCGTCGGCATGAGGTGACGCGATCCGACGATCGGGTGCGCGCGCCCGGTCGTCGCCCGGTCGTCTGCAGACTGCTGGCGGGTTGCGCCGCTCCCGGGCGTCGGCCGCGCCCTGACCCCTCGCCCGCAGCCGCGCGGCAACCCCAAAGCAGAGCGGCCGGATGGGGAGACCCATCCGGCCGTCTTTCCATCGTTCTATGCATCGTTCGGGCGGCCGGCGCGCGGCGCGTCAGCGGGCTTCCTGCAGGGAACCGCTCGGCGTGCCGCTGCCGCCGATCATGCGGCGCAGCTTGCCGGCGACCTTGATCGCGAAGCCGACGAAGCCCGGGACGGTCCGGCGGAAGAAGGCGAGCTTGCGCACCTTCTTCTCGACATGCCAGCGGGCGACGGCGCCGCGCTTGAAGAAGATCACGTCGCCGGCGCCGAGCCGCTGCGGCGCCATGCCGTCGGCCTCGATGACCACCGAGCCCTCCAGGAAATGGATGGTCTCGTCGACATCGTAGTGCCACTCGAACCTGCCCTCGGTGCATTCCCACACGATCGTCGAGGCGGTGCCGTCGGCGCTGGTCGACAGGATCGCGTTCGAGGCGACCGGATTGCCCTCGAGAATCCAGGACGGCTCGATCGGAGAGGGCCGCAGCGGTCCGTCCGTTCGGGAAACGACAATCAACGGGTTGCTCATCGCGCTATCCTCAACAGGCTGAACGCACCAGGACTGCGCGCCGGCGCCTTAAGGCCGAATGAGCGGGCATGCTGATCGTGGCGTAAAGGTTAATTCTTAGTTCTGTATCGTGTCGAACTGTAACGATGCTCTCGTCTGGGCTGAATTCTTAATGCCAGGCCGCTAGATTGACCGGAACGTCTACACCTCGGGTGCCTCCTTGATCAAATCCCTCCTCACGGGTTCGGCCGGATTGTTCGCCATGCGCATTTCCGGCGCCGGCGTGGGTTTCCTCACCCAGATCATGCTGGCCAAGACCCTCGGCAGCCATGATCTCGGCATCTTCTATTCGGCGACCTCGCTGGCGACCGTCGCCGGCTTCGTCACGTCGATCGGCTATTCGCAGATCGCCTACCGCTTCTCCGCGCGCTACCGCGACGCCTCGAAGGCGCGGCTGTTCAAGGCCTTCGTGTCGCGCGCCATGTTCGACGGGCTGGCCTGCTCGGTCGCCGCCGCGATCCTGGTCGTGCTTGCCTGCATGCTGGTGCCCGATCTCGACCCGACCACCCGGGTCGTCTATGCGGTCGCCGGCGCGACCATCGTTCCGGCCGCGTCGCTGGTGCTGAACACCAACCTGGCCGGCGCGATGCGCTTCTTCGGCTGGTGCTACGTGCCCGACGGCCTGGTCCGTCCCATCATCTTCCTGGGGCTGATCGTCGGCCTGGAGGCCTTCGTGCGCCGGCCGACCGGCGGCGAGGTGATGATCCTCTTCTCGACGCTGGTCACGGTCACCGCCCTGGTCGTCTTCCGGGCGCTGCAGCCGCATCTGCCGGCCATCACCCTGCCGCGCCCGGAGGAGCGGCGGCTCGGCCAGCGCTGGCGGCGCGAGGCGCTGCCGCTGGTTCTGCTGTCGCTCTACACCAACACCTTCGCGGATGTGGCGATCCTGTTCGCGACGCCGTTTCTCAGCCAATCCGACATCGCCGTCTTCGGCGTCTGCCTCAAACTCTCGCTGCTGGTCGGCTATTTCGTGCAGATCGCCCAGCAGATCGCGATCCCCGATCTGGCCGATGCGCGCGGCAAGGGCGATCAGGCCGGCATGCGCCGGGCCGCCCGGCGCTCCATCCTGCTGCCGCTCGCCTTCACCAGTGCGGCGGTGCTCGGCTGCTTCCTGCTCGGCCGGCAGGTGCTCGGGCTGTTCGGGGCCGAATTCGGCATGGCGCGCGACGTGCTCGTCATCATGGTGGCGACGCAGGTCGTCCGCGCCATGGCCGGACCGAGCGCCCATCTGCTGACCCTGACCGGCGCCCAGCGCCTCAACGCCGCGCTGTGCACCGGCGCCCTGGTCGCCCTGTTCGCCGCCAATTGGGGGCTCGGGCCGCGCTTCGGGCCGGCGGGCGCCGCCTGGGCGGTGGTGATCAGCTATACCGGCTGGATCGTGGCGACCGCCGTCGTCGTCCGGCGGCTCGGCGAGATGCGCACCGACGTGGTCGCCCTGTTCCTGAGCCGGCAGCCGGTGACCGTCGCGGCGGTGCGCGAGGCGCCGGCGGAGTAGGCCGGCCGCCGCGTCCGGCCGGCGCGGTCCCCGCCGCTGCTGCAGGGCACGGCAGAAAGCCGCCGGGAGCGTCTCCGCGGCGGCTTCGGTCATGGCGGGGATTGCGGTTCGGGAGGACGCTGTTCGAGTGGCCGCCGTCTGGGCAAGCGCCGTCCGGCCGGCGGCCGGTCAGGCGACCTTGGAGAGCGGCTGATCCAGGCCGATGAGGCGGGCCACCATGGCCTCGACGCTGGCGACCGAGCGGAAATTCTCCGGCGTCAGGTCTTCGCGCGGGATCATCAGGTCGAAGCTCGCCTCGACGCCGAGCATCAGATTGACCATGTCGACCGAGGCCAGCCCGGCATCGACCAGCGTGGCGTCCGGATCGATCGCCGCATTGCGGCCGGAGGCGGTCAGGATGGATCCGACCAGCGCCGTCACCTCGTCGCGGATCTGCTCTCTCGAAAATTGCGGCATCCATGCCTCCATTGCGGCCCGGCCGGCCGCCGCAGCGCGCCGGGGCCGATATTTGCGTTCAGGATAGCGCCAATGGAGCGCATGCGGGTTTCAAAGCCGTTGCGTGGCCGCGGCATCGTGAAGATTTCCGGAAATTAATCTTAACGGCTTACCAATTCGAAACATATTCGACAGAAGAGGACCGTTAACCAAGGCAAATCGTGATATCGGCATTCGAGCATTTCATCAGATTTTGGAAATGCCTTTGATCGACAGTGCCTGCGCGTCAAAAGCGAAGTGGGAACGTGAACCGGTCGATCCTCCGAACGACCGGGAGGAGCGAGAATATGACGATCATCAATGTCCGCGAGGCGGAAACCCGCAGTCACATGCCGGTCGGGCCGGCCGCAGCCGGGTTCGCCGATGCGAAGGCCGACCTCGTGCGGCGGACCGCGACGGTGGCGGCGATCGCGGCGACCCATGCCGATGCGGTCGACCGCGAGGCGAGCTATCCGGCGGCCGCCATGGCGGCGGCGCGCGAGCAGCGGCTGCTCGGCGTGCTGGTGCCGCACGAGCTCGGCGGGGAGGGCGCCTCGATCCATGACGTGATGGAGATGTGCTACACGCTCGGCCGGGCCTGCGCCTCGACCGCGATGATCGTCGCCATGCACCATGTCAAGGTCGCCTGCATCGTGCGCCATGGCCGCGGCCATGCCTGGATGGAAGGCATGATGCGCCGCATCGCCCGCGACCAGATGCTGATGGGCTCCTCGACCACCGAGGGCAACAACGGCGGCAACGTCCGCTCCAGCGCCGCGCCGGCCGAGGTCGCCGACGGCCGCTTCCATCTCGTGCGCGACGCCTCGGTCATCTCCTACGGAGCCGAATGCGACGGCATCGTCACCACGGCGCGCCGCGCGGCCGATGCGGCCGGCTCCGACCAGGTGCTGGTCGTGATCGCCAAAGAGGACTACACGCTGACCCCGACGCAGGGCTGGGACGTGATGGGCATGCGCGGCACGCGCAGCATCGGGTTCAAGCTGGAAGCCTCGGGATCCGCCGAGCAGATCGTCGCCGAGCCCTACGACCGGGTCCACACCCAGACCATGGTGCCCTTCGCGCATCTGACCTGGGGCTCCGCCTGGACCGGCGTCGCCGCCGCGGCGGTCGAGCGGACGCAGAAGTTCCTGCGCAAGGTCGCGCGCGGCAATGGCGGGCAGATGCCCCCCGGTGCCCGCCATTTCGGTCTCGCCAAGGCCTCGCTGGCCCGGGCGCGGGCGCTGCTCGCCGCCAATGCCGATCGCTATGCCGGCATCTACGAGGACGAGCGCGCGCTCGCCTCGCTGGAGTTCCAGTCGGCGATCGCCGGCCTCAAGGTCGACGTGTCCGATCTCGCGGTCGAGACCGTGATGGCCTCACTCAGGGCCAACGGCCTGTCGGGCTATCGCAACGACGGCGAGTTCAGCGTCTCGCGCCATCTGCGCGACGTGCTCTCCGCACCGATCATGATCCACAACGACCGCGTCGCCGCCAACATGGCCACCGCCAACCTGATGGCCGAAGTCGCGCCGAGCCTCCGGGCCTGACCCCGATGGCCGACCGTCCGATCCGCCTTTCGACCGCCGAGGGTTCCGTCCGATGAACATGATCGCCCCCAAGGGGTTTGCCTGCACGCCCGCCGACCCGCTCGATCCGCTCGCCGACGTGCTGTTCCACAAGATGGGCGCGGACGGTGTCTATGCCCGCACGGCGCTCTACGAGGGCATCGTCGAGAAGCTGGCGGCGCTGATCTCGGGCCACAGGGAAGAGGGCACCGAGGTGTTCCGCTTCCCGCCGGTGATGAGCCGCAGCCAGCTGGAGAAGTCCGGCTATCTGAAGAGCTTCCCGAACCTGCTCGGCTGCGTCTGCGCGCTGCACGGCACGGAACGCGAGATCCTCGACGCCGTCACCCGCTTCGATCGCGGCGGCAGCTGGACCGACTCCCTCTCGCCCGCCGACCTCGTCCTGTCGCCCGCGGCCTGCTATCCGGTCTATCCGATCGTCGCCGAGCGCGGCGCCCTGCCGGCCGGCGGTCTGGTCTTCGACGTGGCGGCCGACTGCTTCCGCCACGAGCCGTCGAAGCATCTCGACCGGCTGCAGTCCTTCCGGATGCGCGAATATGTCATGATCGGCGCGCCCGACGATGTCGCGGCCTTCCGCGAGCGCTGGATGGAGCGGGCCCAGGGCATCGCGCGCGATCTCGGCCTGACCTTCCGGGTCGACACCGCCTCCGATCCCTTCTTCGGCCGCGTCGGTCAGATCAAGGCGGTCAGCCAGGTCCAGCAGGCGCTGAAGTTCGAACTGCTGGTGCCGCTGCGCTCGGAGGAAAGCCCGACCGCCTGCATGAGCTTCAACTATCATCGCGAGCACTTCGGCGTGACCTGGGACATCAAGGACGCCAACGGCGAGCCGGCCCATACCGGCTGCGTCGCCTTCGGCATGGACCGCCTCGCGGTCGCCCTGTTCCACACCCACGGCACCGATCTCGCCCGCTGGCCGGAGAGCGTGCGCTCGCTGCTCGCCCTCTGACAGGCTGCCGGGAAGCATGCCGAACCCGCCATTCTGTCGTCCCCGGGCTTGTCCCGGGGATCCAGTGCGAAGGCCAAGTCCTTGAAAAGTCTGGGTCCCCGGGACAAGCCCGGGGATGACAGCGTTCGAATGGCCCGCTTCCGATCGCGCTGCGACGCGCTTTTGGCGACCGTCTGAGGGGCGCGGAGACCCTCCGAGGGTTGCGGCGAGCCGGTTCGAGACGACCAAGGACGCGGGTCCGGCCGGGTGGCCGGGCCTGCGTTTTGCTGTCGGGCGACGGGATGTGTCCGGCGGCGGGCCCGACGCCCGCCGGCCGCATTCCTGAATGGCGACCGGCGCTTGATCTGGCGGGATCATCCGGTCCAAACTCGGCCGCGATCGAGGGGTGCGCGAGGCATCCCGGGATGCAGGGCGATCCTGCAAGTTCATGATCGGTCGACCCTTGCGGCAATGACCTGCCTGTCCGGACGTGGCCAGCCTCCCGACCCTCGACCGACCCGACAGCCTGCCGGTCCGGGCGGTCGCGTCGTGATGCACCACGTCGTGATGCACCGCGTGGGGAAGGATCCGCGTCGCGGCGCAGCCGGAGCCCCGGCCGGGCACAGGTCGGCTCGGCGGGCGCCGCCGATCGCCAACCGTGAGGCCGCCTGATGGCGCGGCTCAGCCTTCAGGCCATCGAGACCCTGGCGCGGGACGCGCTTTCCGCCTGCGGGGCGGACGAGACCGCGGCGGCCGCCGTCGCGCGTTCGATCCGGCGGGCGGAGGCCGACGGCATCGGCAGTGTCGGCCTCGGCTATCTCGGTACCTATCTGGGTCATCTGAAGTCCGGCAAGGTCGACGGCCGCGCCGTGCCGGTGGTGACGGTACCGCGGGCGGGCGCGGTTCTCGCCGATGCCGGCCACGGTTTCGCGCATCCGGCCTTCGACAAGGCCCGCCCGCTGCTGGCGGCGGCGGCGCGGGCGAATGGCTGCGCCACGCTGGCGATGCGGCGGTCCTATTCGATCGGCGTGCTCGGCCATCCGGTCGAGGATTTGGCGCTGGACGGGCTGATCGCGCTGGCCTTCAGCAATTCGCCGCCGAATGTCGCGCCCTGGGGTGGGCGCAGGCCGCTCTTCGGCACCAATCCGCTCGCCTTCGCCGTGCCGCGCGCCGGCCGGGAGCCCCTGGTGATCGACCTGGCGACCAGCCAGGTGACCAAGGTGACACTGACGGCGGCCGCCCGCGCCGGCCGGCCCATCCCGCCGACCTGGGCCTTCGATGCGCAAGGCCAGCCGACCACGGATCCGGCCGCCGGTCTCGCCGGCTCGATGGCGCCGATGGGCGGCGCCAAGGGGGCGGCGCTGGCGCTGATCGTCGAGATCCTGGCGGCCGGCCTGACGGGGGCGAATTTCTCGCAGGACGCCTCGCCCTATGCCAAGTCCGACGGGCCGCCGCCGGGTGTCGGGCAGTGCTTCGTCGCCTTCGATCCCGCCGCCTATGCGCCCGGATTCGAGGCGCGGCTGGAGGCCCTGGTGGCGTCCATTGTCGCCCAGCCGGGCGCACGCCTGCCCGGAGACCGCCGCCTGGAGGCCCGCCAGCGGGCCGAGACGGACGGCGTCGATGTCGACGACGCGCTTCTCGCACAGATCAGGACGATCCAGGCCTCATGAAGATCACAGCCATCCGCGCCACGCCGGTCAACATCCCGCTCGAGGCGCCCTATCTCTGGTCCTACGGCTCGCTGGCGGGCTTCTCGAAGACCATCGTCGAGGTCGAGACCAGCGACGGGCTGGTCGGGCTCGGCGAGGGCCCGTCGCCTGCCAATGCGGCGGTGATCGCCAACAGCTTCGCGCCGCGCCTGATCGGGCGCGATCCGATCGACATCCAGGCCTGCGAGACGCTGTGCCTGCCGTCCTGGCGCGGCGTCTATACCGATGTCGACTTCGCCAGCATCCGCGCCTTCGGGGCGATCGAGATGGCGCTCTGGGATCTGCGCGGCAAGGCCTGGGGTCGGTCGTTGTCGGACCTCTTCGGCGGCCGCGTGCGCGACGCCATCACGTTCACCGACTATTTCGCCTTCCGCGAGGCCCGGGATGGCGTCGGCGGCGAAAGCGATCCGCAGGCGGTGCTCGACTACTGCCTCGGCCAGCGGGAACGCTTCGGCACCACCATGTTCGAGGGCAAGCTCTCCACCGCCGACCCGAAGCCGTCGATCGAGACGCTGGCGCTGCTGCGCGAGGGGCTCGGCCCGGAGGCGGTGCTGCGCATCGATTCCAACAAGGCCTATTCCCTTGCGACCGCGACGCGGATCGCCCAGGCGATCGAACCGCTCGGCATCCGGTCGTGGGAAGACCCGGTCGCCACCTTCGAGGACATGGCGAAGCTGCGCCGCCACACCGCGATTCCCTTCTCGGTGCACACGCCGGACCTGCGCCGGGCGGTGGCGCTCGGCGTGCCGGACGCCTTCTGCACCGACGTGAACGTCCATGGCGGCATCGGCCGCACGCTGAAATTCATCGCCGCCTGCGAGCAGATGGGCCTCGATTTCTGGTGCTATTCGGGCGATTCCGGCATCGCCAGCAGCGTCTACCTGCATCTCGCCGCCGCCTTCGACCATATCCGCGAGCCGTCGCAGTCGCTGTTCCACATGCAGCCCTTCGACGTGATCGAGGAGGGGCCGCTGCGCCCGCGCAACAATCTGGTCCCGGTGCCGACCGGTCCCGGCATCGGCGTGACGCTGTCGCCGGACCGGCTGGCCTTCTGCCACCGCCACTTCGTCGACAACGGCCCCTTCAACAAGTTCCACGACCCCGACCGCCCCGACCGGTTCCGCCGCCTGCCGCTGTCGTGAGAGCGAGGCCCGGCGCGCCGGGGGATCGAGGCTGCGCCGCGGTCAGGCGGTGTTGCCGGCATCCACGGTCATGACCGTGCCGGTGATGTTGCGGCCGCCGTCGCCGAGCAGGAATTCGACGGTGCGGGCGATGTCGTCGGGCTCCGGCAGGCGCCGGAGCGCGCTGCGGCCGGCGATCTTGGCGCGGCCGTCCTCTCCCATGCCGCGCGTCAGTTCGGTGGCGACGAAGCCCGGCGCGACCACGTTGACGGTGATGCCCATCCGGCCGACTTCGCGCGACAGCGAGCGGCTGAAGCCTTCCAGCGCCGCCTTGGTGGCGCCGTAGACCGAGAGGGCGTGATAGCCGGTCGCGCCGATGATCGAGCCCATATTGACGATGCGGCCTTCGCCGGCCGCCAGCATGTGGCGGACGACATATTTGGTCAGCACGATCGGCGCCTCGACATTGACCCTGAGGAGCTCCGCGATCTGGCTCTCATACATGGTCGCGAGCACGCCCTCCGTGCCGATACCGGCATTGTTGACGAGCCCGTAAAGCGCGCCCACCTCCTTGCGCAGGTCGCGCACGAAGGCCGGGATGGCGGCGATCTCGTTCATGTCGAGGGCGCGGAACCGGATCGGCCCCGCGCCGGCGACCTCTGCGGCCGCAATGGCGGCGGCGAGGTCGTCGCTTTCGCGCCGCGCCGTGGCGACGACGCCGTAGCCCTCCGCGGAGAGGCGGCGCACGATCGCCAGGCCGATGCCGCGGCTGCCGCCGGTGACCAGGACATTACGCAACGTTGCGCACCAGCTTGCCGGAGGGAGCGACCTCGATCGCGGGGACGATGGCGATCAGGGCCGGGATCTTGTGGCCGGGCAGCGTCTCCCGGCAGCCGGCCAGGATCTCCGCCTTGAGGCCGGCGACCTCCGAGGGGTCGGCCGGTCGGGTCAGCACCACGTCGGCGACGACGATCGAGCCGGTGATCGGGCTCTTGCGCGCCTTGACGCGGGACATGCGCACCAGCGGATGGCGGTTGATGGCCGCCTCGACCTCCTCCGGGTGCACCTTCAGGCCGCCGACATTGATGATGCCGCCGCGCCGGCCGACGAAGTGGAACCGATCGCCGCGCTGCTCGACCATGTCGCCGGTGTCGACGAAGCCGTCGGCATCCATCAGCGCGCTCGCCCCGTCGCCGACATAGCCGAGCGCGGCGCGGCGGGACCGGATGTGCAGCACGCCGTCGACCACCTTCATCTCGACCGGTCCCGGCCGGCCGACATAGTGGGCCGGAAAGCCCTCCAGCCCGTCGTCGACCGCGAAGCCGACGCCGGCCTCCGTCGACGCATAGGCATGGCCGATCGAGGCATCGGGGAAGGTCTGGCGCAGGCCGTCGAGCACCGCCTGGTCGGCGATCTCGCCGGAGAGCCGGACATAGCCGGGCCGGAAGGCGCCGATCGCCGAACTCATCAGCGCCTTGCGCCAGTGCGACGGCGTGCCCGAGATATGGGTGACGCCGCAGCGGACCAGCCGGGCGATATGTTCGGCGAGATCCTCGCCGGGCGCGGACAGCACCAGCGACCCGCCGGCGATCAGCGCGCGCAAGAGGATCTGCAGGCCGCCATAGCGGCGGATGTCGTAGAAGGTCGCCCAGACCGGGGCGGCCGCGGCCGAGGGCGCATCGCCGCCGATGGCGCCGGTCAGCGCGTCGAGCGTATGGGCGACGATCTTCGGCCGGCCGGTGGTGCCGGAGGTCAGCATCAGCCATTCGGTGGCGACCGGCGGCCGGTCCGGCCGCGGCGCCGGGACCGGCGGGACGTCCGGCACCAGGACGGTGCCGACGCCGAGGGCGCGCCAGGCGTCCGGATCGTCGGTGGCGACGGCATCGATGCCGGCATCCTCGATCACCGCGGCGCGGTGCTCGGCGGCGAGATCGGGCGGCGCCAGCAGGATGCGGCGGGCGAGCCCGTCCAGTTCGACCAGCGCCATGGCGGCGGCGAGCTGCGTCGCGGTGGCGATCAGCACCGAGCGGCCGGCGAGATCGCCCGCCCGTCCGCCCAGGATGGTGCCGCCGGCCATGGCGGCGAGCGTCACCGTGCGCGACGCATCCGACAGGCTGCGTTCGGCGAGCCGCTGGCCGAGGCGGGCGACCAGCGGCCGCGGCTCAGGCTGCGACGGCATGGTCGTAGGACCGAATGAAATCGCCGAGGGTGACGGGGAAATAGGCCTCTTCGGACGCCGAGAAGGGGTCGATGCCGAGCTTGTCCTCCAGTCGTGCGACCAGGATCGCAAAGCACAGAGAATCCAGGCCGGATTCCAGGAGAACCAAGTCGTCGGACAACGGCTTCAGAGTCTTGTTGTGGTCCGCCGCGATCTCTTCGATCAGGTTAGTAATCGTTAACCGTGACGACATTTCCTGCACCCCCGTTGGCGGTTCGAATACGACTGGACGATAGGCTGAAATCCTAAATTTGAAGTGACTTCGGGCCGATGGAAAAGCAAAGCACTACGGATACTCGGGTCCGCTGCCGGCCGATCGGGGATGCCGACATCGAGGCGGTCGCCGATCTGCTCGCGCGCGGCTTCGCACCCCGTCCGCGCGCCTATTTCCTGGACGGGCTCCGGCGACAGGCCGGCCGGGCGGTGCCGGACGGGTTGCCGCGCTACGGCTACCTGCTGGAGACCGGCGGCGTCCCGGTCGGCGCCGTGCTGCTGATCTTCACGGATCGGTCCGGCGAGGCCGGTCCGCGCTGCAACATCGCCAGCTGGTATGTCGATCCGCCCTATCGCGGCCATGCGGCGATGCTGTCCTCGATGGCGCTGCGCAACAAGCAGGCGACCTATCTGAACGTCACGCCCGCCCCGAGCACCTGGCCGATCCTGGAGGCGCAGGGCTACCGACGCTATTGCAGCGGGCTGTTCGCGGCCGTTCCGCTGCTGTCGCTGAACGGCGCCGGCCGGCGCGTCGAGACGGTCGCCGCGGGGACGACGGCGGTCGCCGGGCTCGACGAGGCGGAGGCGCGGCTCCTCGGCGATCACGCCGGCTATGGCTGCCTGAGCCTGGTGGTGCGCGGGCCGGACGGGCCGTCGCCCTTCGTCTTCCTGCCGTTCCGCATGCGCAGCGGCCGCATTCCGCTGCCGGTGATGCAACTCGCCTATTGCCGCAGCGTCGAGGATTTCGTCGCCGCCGCTGCGCCCCTCGGGCGGGCGCTGGCGCTGCGCGGCCGGTTCGCCGTGCTGATCGACGCGGTCGGCCCGGTGCCGGGGCTCGCCGGCATCTATACCGAGCGGCGCGGCCGCAAATACGTCAAAGGACCCGGCGAGGCGCGCCTCGCCGACCTGACCGATACCGAACTGGTGATCTTCGGGCCGTGACCGATCCGGCCCCGCCGATCCGATCCACGACCTGCCCCATGGCCGCCCCACGACCTGCCGACAATGACCCGCCGACCGGGAGACCGACCCATGCATGCCCCGCTACAGACCCGCACCGCCGCCGAGGCCCTGGTCGCGCAGCTCGTCGCCAACGGCGTCCGTCATGTCTTCTGCGTGCCCGGCGAAAGCTATCTGGCCGTGCTCGATGCCCTGGTCGACAGCGGCATCACGGTCACGGTCTGCCGCCACGAGGGCGGGGCGGCGATGATGGCCGAGGCGGTCGGCAAGGTGACCGGGCGGCCCGGCATCTGCTTCGTGACGCGCGGCCCCGGCGCCACCAACGCCTCCGCGGGCGTGCATGTCGCCCAGCAGGATTCCACGCCGATGATCCTGTTCGTCGGCCAGATCGAGCGCGCCTTCCGCGAGCGCGAGGCCTTCCAGGAGATGGACTATCGCGCCGTCTTCGGCAGCATGACCAAGTGGACGACCGAACTCGACGACCCCGACCGGACGCCGGAGATCGTCAGCCGCGCCTTCTACACCGCCACCGCCGGCCGGCCCGGCCCGGTCGTGATCGCGCTGCCCAAGGACGTGCTGAAGGAGCGCTGCAGCGCCCCCGACGTGCCCGCCTGCGCACCGGTCGAGACCGCGCCGGGTGCCGAGGAGATGGCCGAACTCGCCGGGCTGCTGGCGCAATCCGAGCGGCCGCTCTTCGTGGTCGGCGGCAGCCGCTGGACGGAGGCGAGCCGGGCCGCGATGCACGAACTGGCCGAGGCCTGGGGCCTGCCGGTCGCCAATTCCTACCGCCGCGCGACCCTGTTCGATCCGCTCTCGCCGGTCTTTGCCGGCGATCTCGGCCTCGGCCCCAATCCGAAGCTGATCGCGCGCGCCAAGGCGGCGGACCTGATCGTGCTGGTCGGTGGCCGGCTCGGCGAGATCCCGTCGCAGGGCTATACGCTGCTCGACCTGCCGGCGCCGCAGACGAAGCTGGTCCATGTCCATCCGGGTGCGGAGGAACTCGGCCGGGTCTATCGGCCGACGCTCGCCATCCATGCCGCGCCGACCCGCTTCGTGCCGGCGCTCGCCCGTCTCGGCGTGGCGCCGAAGCCGTCCTGGCGGGCCGAGGCCGAGGCCGCCCATGCCGACTATCTCGCCTGGAGCGGCACGGCGACGCCGCAGCCCGGCGACGTCAATCTCGGCGACGTGATGATCTGGCTGCGCGAGAACCTCCCCGACGACACCATCCTGTGCAACGGGGCCGGCAACTACGCCTCCTGGATCCACCGCTTCTACCGCTTCCGCCGCTACATGACGCATGTCGCCCCGGCCTCGGCCTCGATGGGCTACGGCATGCCGGCGGCGGTCGCGATGAAGCGGCTCTTCCCCGATCGCCCGGTCATCTCGGTCAACGGCGACGGCGACTTCCTGATGAGCGGCCAGGAATTCGCCGCCGCGGTGCAGTATCGGCTGCCGATCGTGGTGGTGATCGCCGACAACGGCCAGTACGGCACCATCCGCATGCACCAGGAGCGCGACTATCCCGGCCGCGTCTCGGCGACCGAACTGGTCAACCCCGATTTCGCCGCCTATGCCCGCGCCTTCGGCGGCTTCGGCGCCACGGTCGAGCGCACCGAGGAGTTCCCGGCCGCCTTCCGGGCCGCGGAAGCCTCGGGCTTGCCGGCGATCGTGCATCTGAAGATCTCGCCCGACGCCATCCTGCCGGGCACCACGCTGACCGCGATCCGCGACAAGGCCCTGGCCAGCCGGTGAGGGCCGGGCGGGCGGCGCCCTTCGCGGCCCCGCGGTCCCGGACCGCAGCCGGCGCCGAGGGGGGCGGCCGCCTCTTGGCCCGATCAGCCGAGATAGGCGCCGCCGTTGACGTGCAGGGTCTGGCCGGTGACGTAGCGGCCGGCCGGGCCGGCGAGCAGGCGCACCATGGCGGCGACCTCGTTCGGGCGGCCCGGGCGGCCGACCAGCGGCATCGCCTGCGCCGGCGCGACGCCGGCGCTCGGGCCGCGGCGGGTCTCGATCACGCCGGGGACGACGCAGTTGACGGTCGCGCCCTGGGCCGCGAGGTCGTGCGCCAGCGCGCGGGCGAGGCCGGCGAGGCCGGCCTTGGCGGCGACCACATGGGCGCGCCCGGCCGCGCCGGCATGGCCCGACATGCCGCCGATGACGACGATCGCGGCGCCGTCCGAACCGGCGAGCAGCGGCGCGGCGGCGCGGGCGAGCCAGAAGGCGGCATCGAGATCGACCGCCATCACCTGGCGCCAGTCGGCCGGCTCCAGGTCGGCGAGCCGGGCCGCGCCGCGCAGGGCCGCGTTGTGGACGACGATGTCGAGCCGGCCGAAGGCGCCGACCGCCGCGCGGACCAGATCGCCCGCCGTCTCGGGCCGGGCGAGGTCGCCGAGCGCGAAGGTCGCCCGGCCGCCGGCCGCCCGGATCAGCCGGGCGGTCTCGGCCACCTCCGCCTCGGCACTGCGCGCATGCGCCACCACCGCCGCGCCGGCATCGGCCAGCGCCAGCGCGATCGCCCGGCCGATATTGGCCGAGGCCCCGGTGACCAGGGCGACCCGGCCGGCCAGTTCGCCGCCGAAGGCGATCGGCGTCACGTCGCTCATCGGAACATGTCGCTCATGGGGTGTCGCCCGCCCGTCAGCCGGCCGCGGCCGGCTGGAAGAACTCGGCCAGGCGGTTCTTCTGCACCTTGCCGGTCGTGGTCAGCGGCAGGTCGGCCTCCTTCACGAAGCGGAAGGCGCGCGGCAGCTTGTAGGCGGCCAGTTCGCGCCGGCAGCGATCCATCAGCTGCGCCTCGGTGATCTCGGCGCCCGGCTCGGCGACCACCACCGCGCCGATGATCTCGTCGCGCACCGCATCCGGCACGCCGACCACATAGGCGACCTTGACGGCCGGCTCGGCCATCAGGATCTCCTCGACCTCGGCCGGGGCGACATTGATGCCGCCGGTCTTGATCATCTCCTTCAGCCGGCCGCGGAAGAACAGGAAGCCGTCGGCATCCAGGAAGCCGAGATCGCCGGTGCGGAAATAGCCGTCCGGCGTGAAGGAGGCGCGGTTCTTGTCCTCGTCCTTGTAGTAGCCGATCGTGACGTAGCCCTTCATCTGCACCTCGCCCGGCTCGCCGACGCCGCGCGGCGCGAAGGTCTCCGGATCGACGATGCGCAGGTCGACGCCCGGCAGCGGCCGGCCGACCGAGGCGTAGCGCTTCTCCGGCGGGTCGAGCCGGCCGTCGGACACGGTGCAGTTGCCGTAGGTCTCGGTCAGCCCGTAGATGTGGCAGATCTCCGTGACGCCGAGCTTGATCAGCCGCTGGAACTGCTCCGGCGAGCCGGTCGAGCCGCCCGAGCGCAGGCGGGAGAGGTCGTATTTCGGCCGGTCGGGATGTTCGTCGAGCGCCTGGGCGATGTTCGGCGTGCCGTAGAACAGCGTGCAGCGCTCGCTCTCCAGGATGGCGAGCGCCTCGCCGGCATCGAAATGCTCCTGCAGCACCGTGCAGGCGCCGTGGGTCAGCATGTTGAAGAGCGCATTCTCGCAGCCGAGGCCCCAGTAGAGCGAGACCACCAGCCACAGGCGGTCCTCAGCGGTGACGTGCATCCGCTCGCCGATGTTCCACATGTTCTCGATCAGGCCGAAATGCTGGATCTGCACGCCTTTCGGGGTCGAGGTCGAGCCGGAGGTGTAGAGGAGATAGGTCACGTCGAGCGGCGATATCGCCGCCTCGGCCGAGGCCAGCGCCGCGTCGGGGACGGGACGCCCCCGCGCGAAGACATCCGCAAAGGCGATCGAACCCTTCGGACCGGCCGCGCCGACATGGATGATGGTCTTCAGGCAGGGCAGGCTTTCGGCATGCGGCTCCATCTCGGCCAGCATGGCGACATAGTCGTATTTGAGGAAGCGGTCGGCGACGACCAGCCCGTCGGCATCGGAATGCTTCAGGATGTAGTGCAGTTCGCGCGTCGTCACCCAGGTGTTGACCGCCACCATGATGCCGCCGATCGAGCAGATGGCGAGGTCGGCGACGACCCATTCGGGCTTGTTGCCCATCAGGATGGCGATCCGGCTGCCCTTGCCGAAGCCGAGCGCGATCAGCCCCTTGGCGAAGGCGCGCACCTCGTCGCGCAGCGTCGCGTAGGTGTAGCGGACCGGGCCGGCGACGAGCGCCTCGTGGTCGGGATAGCGGGCGGCCTGTTCGGCGAGCAGGGCCGGAACGGTGCGGCTCGAAGGCATGGGCATCGGGGCGTCCTCAGGCGAGCGAATAGAAGCGGCGGGCATTGGCGCCGGCAATGGCGGCAGCCTCCGCAGGCGTGAAGCGGGTGCCCCAGCGGGCGGCCCGGGCGGGCAGGTCGCGGATGAAGCCGGTCCAGTGCGGCAGTTCCGAGCGCTCGCCGCTGAAGCGCGCCCCGGAGGCCTGGTCGGAGGCGAACAGGATGCGCTCGATGCCGACCAGGCCGCGCCAGGTCGCCAGCCGGGCGACCAGCTCGGCCTCGTCATGGCCGAGCGTCTCGTTCCAGTTGGAGATGTCGAGCACGCAGTTCGGCAGGTCGGCGATCAGTTCGGCGGCGCGCTGCCACCAATGCGGAAAGCCCGCATGGCAGAGCACGATCTTCAGGTCCGGCACCTCGCGCGCCAGCCGCGCGACATGGACCGGGTGGACCGGATTGGCCTCCGAGAAGTCGAAGCCGGCGAACTCGGTCCAGACCCCGGTGCGGGTATGGATCTGCACCGGCACGCCGAGATCGGCGGCGAGCCGCATCAGCGGGCGGAACGCTTCGTCGGCGACCGAGAAGCCGTCCGGGGTGATCTCGCCGATGCCGACGAGGCCGCCGTCGCGGATCGCGCGGCGGACCATGTCGAGATGGCCCGGGCGGCGGTGATCGACGCCGGCATGGCAATAGAGCCGGCCGGGATGCCGCTTCTGCAGCGCCGCGTAGTAGTCGATCTGCGCCTCGACGCCGACCTCGGGCTCCTCGCCGAAGACCGGCGCGCCGACATCGATCATCATGATCAGCGAGGTGGCGACGCCGGCGGCATCCATATTGGCGACGAACTGGTCGCCGTCCGGGTCGACGATGCCGGAGAGCAGTTTCGGCAGGATCATGTCCGGCCGGCGGTCGGGCGCCTTGGCGGCCCAGCCCTCCGCCGCCCGGGTGAAGAAGGCCGGCGGCACGAAACCCGCGCCCCAGACATGCGCATGCGAATCGACGAAATCCACGAGCGGTCTCCCTGCCCGGCATCTGCGGCCGGGTCGTTCCCGGTCGCGAGTGTTGGGCAAGAGCCCGGCGCGGACAACGCCCGCCACGGCTGTCGGCCGGTATAGCAGCTATAGGGCGGCGCGGGGCGGGGTGGGGCGGGGCGGTGCGGGGTGGGGTGGGACGGGGTGAGCCGGTCCCGCCCCGGGCGGCGGATTGCGCAGCGTTTTGCGGAACCCTCCCCAATCTCGCAACGGATCCCCGGCCGGAGCGCCAGCGGAGAGCCGGGGCCTACTCTCACGGCGACTTGCCGCTGTGCTCGGATTCGGAACGCGGTTCTGATGCGGCTGCGAGGCGAGTGGGTCCCGGATCGGCGGCCCTACGGGCCTTGTCCGGGATTGCGGTTTGGGGGGGCAGGGAGCCTCGCACGATGGCCGGGTTCCCCGGCGAGGCCGGGCGGCCCCGCTGCGGTCGGAGCCACAGCCTGGGGCGGCCCTCGATCTCTCAACGGATCCCCGGCCGGAGCGCGAGCGGAGAGCCGGGGCCTACTCTGCCGGCGACGGGCCGCCGCGCCGGGCTTCGGAACGCGGTTCTGATGCGGCTGCGGGGCGAGTAGGTCCCGGATCGGCGGCCCTACGGGCCTTGTCCGGGATTGCGGTTTGGGGCAGGGGGCCTCGCACGATGGCCGGGCGCTCCGGCGAGGCCGGCGATCCCGATGCGGTCGGAGCCACAGCCCGGGTCGGAGCCACTGCTGCGGTCTGAGCCACAGCCAGGGGCGGCCCTCGATCTCCCAACGGATCCCCGGCCGGAGCGCCAGCGGAGAGCCGGGGCCTACTCTGCCGTCGACTTGCCGCTGTGCTCGGCTTCTGAACGCGATCTTGATGCGGCTCGGAGGCGAGTAGGTCCCGGATCGGCGGCCCTTCGGGCCTTGTCCGGGATTGCGGTTTGGGGGGGCAGGGAGCCACGCACGATGGCCGGGTTCCCCGGCGTGGCCGGCGACCCCGATGCGGTCTCAGCCTCTACTGCGGTCGGCGCCACAGCCTGGGTCGGAGCCGCTGCCAGGGTCGGCGCTCGATTTCGCAACGGATCCCCGGCCGGAGCGCGAGCGGAGAGCCGGGGCCTACTCTGCCGTCGACAGGCCGCTGTGCTCGGCTTCCGAACGCAATCTTGATGCGGCTGCGAGGCGAGTAGGTCCCGGATCGGCCGCCCTACGGGCCTTGTCCGGGATTGCGGTTTGGGGCAGGGGCGCCTCGCACGATGGCCGGGCGACCCGGCGAGGCCGGCGACCCCGATGCGGTCTCAGCCACTGCTGCGGTCAGCGCCACAGCCAGGGTCGGCCCACCATCTCCCAACGGATCCCCGGCCGGAGCGCGAGCGGAGAGCCGGGGCCTACTCTGGTGTCGACAGGTCGCCGCGCCCGGTTTCTGACCGCGATCTTGATGCGGCTGCGGGGCGAGTAGGTCCCGGATCGGCGGCCCTTCGGGCCTTGTCCGGGATTGCGGTTTTGGAGGTGGTCACCGGTTCTGCCACAGCCAGGGTCGGCGCGAGCCGTCAAGCGCCCTGGCCTTCGGGACGGTCCCGCTCAACCGTCCGGGCGGTTGGATTTCGGCATCCAGATGCCGTCGTGGACCAGGTCGCGGACCAGTTGGGTGACGGTGCGGGCGAGGGCGCGGGTGGTCTGGGTCATCGGGCGCTGGGTCGATGTGGCGAGCACCAATTGGCGCGCCAGGCGCGGCTCGACGATCGGGGTGACGACGAGCTGGCCGGCGGCGACCTGGCGGTGGACGCCGGCATAGGGCAGCACCGTATAGCCGAGCCCCTCCTCGACGAGGCCGAGACAGGCCTGGAAGCTGTCGATCTCGTATTCGACGTTGAGCTCGACCTGATGCGCCGCAAGGAGATTTTCCAGGAGCACGCGCAGGCCGTGCGGATGGGACGGCAGGATCATCGGCAGTCCGGCGAGGTCCTTGCCGGTGACCGGGCCGGCGCGCAGGGCGGCCGGCGTCGTCGGCGGGCCGATCAGCAGCAGTTCTTCCTCGATCAGCGGCTGGGTCAGCAGGGTCGAGGTCTTCGGCGCGTTGTAGAGCACGGCGACATCGATGCGGCCGGTCGAGAGCCATTCGAGCACATGGCCGCTATAGCCCTCCTGCACCTTCAGGCGGACGCGCGGCAGTTCCTTGCGGAAGCGCTGGATCAGCGGCACGGTCAGCACCGCCCCGGCGGTCGGCGGCAGGCCGATCACGATCTTGCCGGACGGGTCGCCGCGCATCTGGTCGATCTCGGCGGCAGCCAGCCGGGCCGTGTCGAGGATGGTCCGGGCGCGCGCCACGAAGGCGGTGCCGGCCTCGGTCAAGACGATGCCGCGGCCGTTGCGATAGAGCAGCTCGATGCCGAGTTCCTCTTCCAGGCTGCGGATCTGGCGCGACAGGACCGGCTGCGCCGCCGCCAGCATCACGGCCGCCTTGGAGAAGCTGCCGAGATCGGCCACGGCCAGAAAATATTTGAGCTGCTTCATCTCCATGGTCGGAGCCGCCTCCCAGCGTTGCCGCGCCTTATCGTTCGAATATATCAGCTAGCGCGGCGCGACAGCTTATCGGGCGTCCGGGTCCGGTTACCATGCAGTCCGAACCCATCGGCCATGCAACGGACGAGGATGGACGTGCTCGACACCCCGACTTCAACGCCCCAGGATTCGCTGCGCGACCACATCCGCGATGCCGTGAAAGCCCTGTGCGCGCGCTTTCCCGGTGCCTACTGGCGCGAGGTCGACGGCGAACGACGATATCCCGGCGAGTTCGTCGCCGCCATGACCGAAGCGGGCTATCTCTCGGCCTTGATCCCCGAGGCGTTCGGCGGCTCGGGCCTCGGCGTCACCGAGGCGGCGACGATCCTCGAGACGGTCCACGGCATGGGCTGCAACGGCGCCGCCTGCCACGCGCAGATGTATGTCATGGGCATCATCCTGCGCCACGGCAATGCCGAGCAGAAGCAGCGCTGGCTGCCGGCCATCGCGCGCGGCGACCTGCGCCTGCAGGCCTTCGGCGTGACCGAGCCGACCGCCGGCACCGACACGACCTCGATCGCCACCACGGCGGTGCGCCGGGGCGACCGCTACGTCGTCAACGGCCAGAAGATCTGGACCTCGCGCGCCGAGCATTCCGACCTGATGGTGCTCTTGGTGCGCACCACGCCGCAGGCCGAGGTCAGGAAGCGGTCGGAGGGACTGTCGATCCTGGTCGTCGACATGCGCGAGGCGGTCGGCCGCGGCATGACCATCCGGCCGATCCGGACCATGATGAACCACGCCACCACGGAGGTCTTCTTCGAAAACCTTGAGGTGCCGGCCGATCATCTGATCGGCGAGGAGGGGCGCGGCTTCAAATATGTGCTCGACGGGATGAATGCCGAGCGCCTGCTGATCGCCGCGGAGTGCATCGGCGACGCCACCTGGTTCATCGACAAGGCCTCCGCCTACGCCTCGGAGCGCGTCGTGTTCGGCCGGCCGATCGGCCAGAACCAGGGCGTCCAGTTCCCGATCGCGCGCGCCTATGCGGAGATGTCGGCGGCCCGGCTGATGGTCTACGAGGGCGCGCGGCGCTACGATGCCGGCGAGCCCTGCGGCAAGGAGGCCAACATGGCCAAGCTGCTCGCCTCGGAGGCCGCCTGGCATGCCGCCGAGGCCTGCCTGCAGAGCCATGGCGGCTTCGGCTTCGCCGAGGAATATGACGTGGAGCGCAAGTTCCGCGAGACCCGGCTCTATCAGGTCGCGCCGATCTCCACCAACCTGATCCTCGCCTATATCGGCGAACACGTCCTCGGCATGCCGCGCAGCTATTGAGCCGGCCCCGCCCGCCGCCGCGGCCGCTTTGTCCGGCGCGCGACGGCGGCGGGCGGGCGCGGCCTCAGAGCATCTGCTTCAGGGCTTCCAGCAGATAGGGCCGGAAGTCGCGATAGTTCTCGATCATCGGGAAGTGGCCCATGCCCTTCATGATGGTCAGCGAGGCGCCGGGGATCGCGGCGGCCGCCTGCTCGGTCTGTTCGGGCGTGCAGCTGTAGTCGTATTCGCCGGTCAGCAGCGCGACGCGGCAGCGGGCGGTGTCGATCGTCTTGATGTCCTCGCGCGCGTCCCAGTCGAGGCTGTAATAGTGCACGTCGCCCTGGTACACGCCGGGGCCGGATTGCGAATAGTACCACCAGTTCTCGCGCCGGCTGGCCTCCGGCGAGGTCGGTGCGTTGAGGCCGTAGGTATAGCTGGCGCAGAGTTCGCCGCCATGGATCGCCGGATGGTGCAGCAGCTCGTTGTAGCGGCCGGGCGCATAGGCGGCGCTTTCCAGGCCGACGATGCCGGTCAGCTCGTCCTGGTAGTCGGCCGCGACCTTGAGCACGATCGCCCCGCCCATCGAGCAGCCGAGCACCACCGGCCGGTCCAGTCCGAGCGCCTGCCAGACGGCCCGGATGGTCGCCAGATAGCCGGCCGTGGTCAGCCGGTAGCGGGTCAGCCACCAGTCGTCCGGCGGGTTGGAGCGGCCGTGCCAGGGCATGTCGAAGGCGATCACCCGGAAGCGCTCGGTCACCCAGGCGTCGTTCAGGAGGTGGCGGTACTGACGGCTGTCGGCACCGGCCGTGTGCAGGCAGAGCAGCGGCAGGCCCTGGCCGGCCTCCTCCAGGAAGATGCGGTGGTCGACGCCGTCGATCGCGACCGTCAGGTAGCGCCCGGCAATGGGTTCGAAATCAGGCATCGGGCGCCCCCGTCTCGCGCATGATGTTCATCATCCGGTGCAGCGCCCGGGCATTCTGCATGGCGGCGAGGCTGTCGCCCTCCAGCACGAAGGCCGGCACCCGCATCAGCATGGCGAAGAAGTCGTGGTAGAGCGGCGGCGGGTTGGGCGACAGGAACTTCGCCCAGACCTCGACGGGGGCGCGGAAGCCGAAGGTCGCGCGCACGTCGAATCGCGGTGCGGCGACGATCTCCGCGATCCGGCCCTCGACCACCTTCACCGCATGGCGGTTCTCGCCGAAGGTGAGCATGAAGGTCGCGGTGAACCAGCGACCGATGATGCCGAGTTCGCGGTCGGCATTCACGCGCGACCGGTATCGCTCCATCCAGTCCGGGCCCGGATAGGGGCCGGCTTCTGCCGACATGGCGCTTTCCTCCCGATTTTCTTGCAGGACAGGACGGACGCTAGCGCCGCCGCCGCGGCAATTCGACCGATAACAGGTATTCCGGGCGCGACAGCGGCCCGACCCCGGTTGCCCGCTTCGCCGCCGCCGCGCTTCCGAACGCCGCCGACGCGGAAAAGGTCTTGAATGCGGGCGCGAAACCCACTAAGCGACTGCCCGGTTCGTTTCCGGCCCGGCCGGACCCCGTGTAGGACAGGACGACGATGGCCAAAGAGAAATTCAACCGCGACAAGCCGCACTGCAACATCGGGACGATCGGTCACGTCGACCACGGCAAGACGTCGCTGACGGCCGCGATCACGAAGGTGCTCGCTGAGACGGGCGGCGCGACGTTCAAGGCCTACGATCAGATCGACGCGGCGCCGGAAGAGAAGGCGCGCGGGATCACGATCAACACGGCGCATGTCGAGTATCAGACGCAGAACCGTCACTACGCCCACGTCGACTGCCCCGGTCACGCCGACTACGTGAAGAACATGATCACGGGCGCGGCGCAGATGGACGGCGCGATCCTGGTCGTGTCGGCGGCCGACGGCCCGATGCCGCAGACGCGCGAGCACATCCTGCTCGCCCGCCAGGTCGGCGTTCCGGCGATCGTGGTGTTCCTGAACAAGTGCGACATGGTCGACGACGCCGAGCTCCTGTCGAGCTACGGCTTCCCGGGCGACGACATTCCGATCGTGAAGGGCTCTGCGACCGAGGCGCTGAACAACGGCGACGCGAAGCTCGGCCATGACGCGATCCTGGAGCTGATGCGCAACGTCGATGCGTACATTCCGCAGCCGGAGCGTCCGGTCGACCTGCCGTTCCTGATGCCGGTCGAGGACGTGTTCACGATCTCGGGCCGCGGCACGGTTGTGACGGGTCGCGTCGAGCGCGGCATCGTGAAGGTCGGCGAGGAAGTCGAGATCGTCGGCATCCGCCCGACGCGCAAGACGACCTGCACGGGCGTCGAGATGTTCCGCAAGCTGCTCGACCAGGGCCAGGCCGGCGACAATATCGGCGCGCTGCTGCGCGGCATCGAGCGCAAGGACGTGGAGCGCGGCCAGGTGCTGTGCAAGCCGGGTTCGGTGACGCCGCACACCAAGTTCGAGGCCGAGGCCTATATCCTGACCAAGGAAGAGGGTGGCCGTCACACGCCGTTCTTCTCGAACTACCGCCCGCAGTTCTACTTCCGCACGACGGACGTGACCGGCGTCTGCCAGCTGCCGGAAGGCACCGAGATGGTGATGCCGGGCGACAACGTGAAGCTCGTCGTCGAGCTGATCGTGCCGATCGCCATGGAGGAGAAGCTCCGCTTCGCCATCCGTGAAGGCGGCCGCACGGTTGGAGCAGGGGTGGTCGCCAAGATCATCGCCTGATCTTGGCGAACGGCCCGTCGCGGACAACCGCGACGGATGGCGGTGCCGGCGTCGTCGCCAAGATCATCGCCTGACAAAGGCGAACCGCCTGTCCCCGATCGGAAAATTGTTCGGTCGGAGGGGCAGACGCGGTGGAAAAACGGCATCGGGGGCTTTCGCTTCCGGCGCCGGGATGGTAGCCAAGGCCACGGCCCAATGGCTACGCTGATGGACTACAGGGGTATAGCTCAGTTGGTAGAGCGGCGGTCTCCAAAACCGCAGGTCGCGGGTTCGAGCCCTGCTGCCCCTGCCATCAACTTGCAGAAGATGCATGATTCACTCTTGTGGTCGGCGTCGGAACGCATTAGGTAGACGGTTCCTTTCAGGGCGTGTGGGGGTGGTCGCCTCTACGCGCCCGCCTGTCGTGAGCGGCGGATGGCCAAGACGAATCCTTTCATGTTTCTGCAGCAGGTCCGCGACGAGGTTGCCAAGGTCACTTGGCCAACCCGTAACGAGACCGCCATCACCACCGTCATGGTGTTCGTGATGGCGACGATCGCGGCCATCTTCTTTCTCGTCGCCGATCAGGTGATGGGATGGGCCGTCAGTTTGATTCTCGGCCTCGGCCGTTGAGCGACGCGAGACCGAGCACCGTCATGGCCAAGCGCTGGTACATCGTCCACGCCTATTCGAACTTCGAGAACAAGGTCGCCGAATCGATCCGGGAGCGTGCGCAGCAGCAGCAGCTGTCGCATCTCTTCGAGCAGATTCTGGTTCCGACCGAGAAGGTCGTCGAGGTCAGGCGCGGTCGCAAGGTCGATGCCGAGCGCAAGTTCTTCCCCGGCTACGTGCTGGTGAAGATGGATCTGACCGATCAGGCCTTCCACCTGATCAAGAACACCCCGAAGGTGACCGGCTTCCTCGGCTCCGACAACAAGCCGATGCCGATCACCGAATTGGAGGCGATGCGCATCCTGCAGCAGGTGCAGGAAGGCGTGGAGCGCCCGAAGCCGTCGATCTCCTTCGAGGTCGGCGAGCAGGTGCGCGTCTCCGACGGCCCCTTCGCCTCCTTCAACGGCGTCGTCGAAGAGGTCGACGAGGAGCGCGCGCGCCTCAAGGTGGCGGTCTCGATCTTCGGCCGCGCGACGCCGGTCGATCTGGAATACGGCCAGGTCGAGAAGGTTTGACCGGTCGCCGGCCCGTCCTGCCGGTCGCGTCTTCGGGATGCGGCCGGATGTCGGGGCGACCAGAGTGCTCGTGAGTGTCAGCGTCCGTCGGACCGGTCGAGCAGGGCTCCTCCGGCGCGGACGCGATCGGAATTTGACCGCTGCGCAGAGGCGTCCGACGCCGGCGGAACGGTCCGATCGGAACCGATCGCCGTTCGGGGAGGACCCGACGGGACCGGTTCCGGGAGCCCGCGGAGATGGCCCGCGGGTTCGAACGGATCGGGACGGCTCGGAAGAGCGGGACCGGTCCGGGTTCGCGGCGAAGGGGCGGCCCAACTCGGCCGTCTTCGCGGGGAACCGGGAACGTCGATGGCGGCCGCGTTCGGACCCTTGGGGTTTCGGGGCACGGCACGGCATCAACCCGGCGGACGCCTTCGGGCGGACGGCGGGGGCGGGGGGTCGAACGGTCGTCGCCGGACCGTGAAGCCGAACCGCCACTCCGACGCCGCACGGACTTCCGGTCCGGGGCGGCACCACCGAAGGAGAGAGTGAAATGGCGAAAAAGGTCCAGGGCTACATCAAGCTCCAGGTACCGGCCGGCGCGGCCAACCCGTCGCCGCCGATCGGTCCCGCGCTCGGTCAGCGCGGTCTGAACATCATGATGTTCTGCAAGGAATTCAACGCGAAGACCCAGGAGATGGAGAAGGGCACCCCGTGCCCTGTCAAGATCACCTACTTCACGGACAAGAGCTTCACCTTCGAGATCAAGACGCCCCCGACGGCGTATTTCATCAAGAAGGCGGCCAAGCTCGAGACGAAGAAGAAGCCGGGCAGCGGGTCGAAGACCCCGGGCCGCACCTTCGTCGGCGAGATCGACAAGACTCAGGTCAAGGAGATCGCCGAAAAGAAGATGAAGGACATGAACGCGAACGACATCGAAGCGGCCATGCGAATGGTCGAAGGGTCGGCCGCGGCCATGGGCATCCGGGTGGTGGGGTGAGACCATGAGCAAGCTTCCGAAGCGCATTGCCAAGTCCCGCGAGGGCATCTCCCGCACTAAGCTCTATCGCCTCGACGAGGCCGTGAAGCTGGTCAAGGACCGCGCCAGCGCGAAGTTCGACGAGACCGTCGAGATCGCGATGAATCTCGGCGTCGATCCCCGCCATGCCGACCAGATGGTCCGCGGCGTCTGCAATCTGCCGAACGGCACCGGCCGTACCGTGCGGGTCGCGGTCTTCGCCAAGGGCGCCAAGGCCGATGAGGCCCGCGCCGCCGGTGCCGACATCGTCGGCGCCGAAGATCTGGTCGAGCGCATCAATGGCGGCACGATCGACTTCGATCGCTGCATCGCCACCCCGGACATGATGCCGCTGGTCGGCCGCCTCGGTAAGGTGCTCGGCCCGCGCGGGCTGATGCCGAACCCGAAGGTCGGCACCGTCACCATGGACGTGACCAAGGCCGTCAACGACGCCAAGGGCGGCGCCGTCGAGTTCCGCGCCGAGAAGGCGGGCATCGTGCATGCCGGCATCGGCAAGGCCTCGTTCACCGAGGGCGCGCTGCTCGAGAACATCCGCGCCTTCGCGGATGCGGTCAGCAAGGCCAAGCCGACGGGCGCCAAGGGGACCTATCTCCAGCGCGTCTCGATCTCCTCGACCATGGGCCCCGGCGTCAAGATCGACCCGGCGAGCCTGTCGGTCGCGGCGAACGGCTGAGTGCGGACCGGCGCCTCCGAGGAGGTGCCGTCCCAGACGATTTCCCGGTCGGTCCGCTCGCGGATCGGTCGGGACGAGCCGGACCGGACGGGCGGGTTTCCGCCTCCCGGTCCGACCTGTCCGAGACTGCAGGTGCCGGTTCGCCGGCCTAATCCCTACCGCCGGGTGCGATCCGAGGGGGCCTGCATGAGACGGGGAAGAGCAGTTTCTCCGGAGCCGTCGCGCTCCGGCGGATCGGTTCGGACCGTTGGTCCTCGAGCCCGCGGAAGCGGGGGAGAGGGGGCAGGAAGTGAGCGGGCTTCCGTATCGGCCGCAAGGCCTGTCCGGGCGCCCATTTGCAACCCGCCCTCGGGATCCTCTCGAGGGCATACGAGAACGAGGCAGTCGTGGATAGAGCGGCAAAGCGCGAACTCGTTTCGACCCTGAGCGTCCAGTTCAAGAACACTGGATCCGTGGTCGTTGCGGGCTATCAGGGACTGACGGTGGCCGAGATGAATGCCCTCCGGGGCAAGGTCCGGGCCGCCGGCGGAACCGTCAAAGTCGCGAAGAACCGCCTTGCCAAGCTGGCTCTTCAAGGCACTGAACTCGAGCCCATCGCCGGCCTCTTCAAGGGGCCGACCGTGATCGTGCAGGCGACCGACCCGGTCGCCGGCCCGAAGGTGGCGGTCGAGTTCGCCAAGACCAACGACAAGTTCGTCATCCTCGGCGGCGGCATGGGCAAGCAGGCCCTGAACCCCGACGGGGTCAAGGCGCTGGCAGCCCTGCCGTCGCTGGACGAACTCCGGGCAAAGCTCGCGGGCATCATCAATCAGCCCGCCACCAAGCTCGCGTCGGTCATCGCCGCACCGAGCGGAGCTCTTGCCCGCGTCATCAAGGCGAATGCCGAGAAGGACCAGGCCGCGTGAGGCCGGAATGCCCGGTTCGCCGCCGCGGCGCCTGATGGCGCCGGCTGCGGACCGGACCCGAACCGAAATCCGAATTGTCATTCTGAAGGACACTGAAAATGGCTGACCTGTCGAAGATCGTCGACGATCTCTCCGCCCTCACCATCCTCGAGGCCGCCGAGCTCGTGAAGCTCCTCGAAGACAAGTGGGGCGTCTCCGCCGCCGCTCCGGTGGCGGTTGCCGCCGCTGCCGGCCCGGCCGTCGCCGCCGCCCCGGTCGAGGAGAAGACCGAGTTCACCGTCGTCCTCACCGACGCCGGCGCGAACAAGATCAACGTCATCAAGGAAGTCCGTGCGATCACCGCGCTCGGCCTGAAGGAAGCCAAGGACCTGGTCGAGGGCGCTCCGAAGCCGGTCAAGGAAGGCATCTCGAAGGACGAAGCCGAGAAGCTCAAGAAGCAGCTCGAGGGCGCCGGCGCCAAGGTCGAACTCAAGTAATCCTGTTGCCGGGGCTTTCGGGCTCTCGTGCAATCCAATGCCGCGTGCCGGGGCCGACTTCGTCGGCTCCGGCCGTGTCGCCGAAGGGGGTCGGTTCCGACCTTCCTCCGGCCCAGTGAACGGAATCAATCGGTTGAAGGCTTCTGTTGAAGTTTTCGACAAATGCAGGGCGCCTTCGGCGACCATCCCGAGAGCCAGACCGCCGCGGCGGCGGATGCGGTTCTCCGGATTGCCGTCGGATACCCGAGCGAGGAGCGACAATGGTCCAGACGTTCAACGGTCGCAGACGTGTCCGCAAGTTCTTCGGTTCGATCCGCGAGGTCGCGGAGATGCCGAACCTCATCGAGGTGCAGAAGGCGTCCTACGACCAGTTCCTGCAGATCGACGAGCCGAAGGGCGGGCGGGCCGACGAAGGCCTCCAGTCGGTCTTCAAGTCCGTCTTCCCGATCTCGGACTTCCAGAATCGCGCGCTCCTCGAATTCGTCCGCTTCGAATTCGAGCTGCCGAAGTATGACGTCGACGAGTGCCGCCAGCGCGGCATGACCTTTGCCGCGCCGCTCAAGGTGACGCTGCGGCTGATCGTGTTCGATGTCGACGAGGATACCGGCGCCCGCTCCGTCAAGGACATCAAGGAGCAGGATGTCTACATGGGCGACATGCCGCTCATGACCGACAACGGCACCTTCATCGTCAACGGCACCGAGCGCGTGATCGTCTCGCAGATGCACCGCTCGCCGGGCGTCTTCTTCGATCACGACAAGGGCAAGACCCATTCGTCGGGCAAGCTCCTGTTCGCCGCCCGCATCATCCCGTATCGCGGCTCCTGGCTCGACATCGAGTTCGACGCCAAGGACATCGTCTATGCGCGCATCGACCGGCGCCGCAAGATTCCCGTGTCGTCGCTGCTGTTCGCCCTCGGTCTCGACGGCGAAGAGATCCTCGACACCTTCTATTCGAAGCTCAGCTACATCCGGGTCGGCAAGTCGTGGCGCACGCCCTACGACCCGAACCGCATGCGCGGCTACAAGGCGACCCAGGACCTGATCGACGCCGACACCGGCGAGGTCGTCCTGGAGGCCGGCAAGAAGCTGACCGCCCGCCAGGCCCGCATCCTGATGGAGAAGGGCCTCAAGGCGCTCAAGGTCTCGGACGAGGACGTGATCGGCCAGTATCTGGCCGAGGACGTCGTCGACGCCTCGACCGGCGTGATCCAGGCCGAAGCCGGCCAGGAGATCACCGAGAAGCTGCTCAAGCAGCTGCTCGAATTCGGCTATGAGGAACTGACCGTCCTCGACATCGACCACGTCAACACCGGCGCCTATATCCGCAACACGCTGGCGGTCGACAAGAACGAGACCCGCGAGGACGCGCTGTTCGACATCTACCGCGTGATGCGCCCCGGCGAGCCGCCGACGGTCGACACCGCGGAGGCGATGTTCCATTCGCTGTTCTTCGACGCCGAGCGCTACGACCTGTCGGCCGTCGGCCGCGTCAAGATGAACATGCGCCTGGACCTCGACGCCGAGGACACCGTGCGCGTGCTGCGCAAGGCCGACATCCTGGCGGTCATCAAGACCCTGGTCGACCTGCGCGACGGCAAGGGCGAGATCGACGACATCGACAATCTCGGCAATCGCCGGGTGCGTTCGGTCGGCGAGCTGATGGAGAACCAGTACCGCGTCGGCCTGCTGCGCATGGAGCGGGCGATCAAGGAGCGCATGAGCTCGGTCGAGATCGAGACCGTCATGCCGCAGGACCTGATCAACGCCAAGCCGGCGGCCGCGGCGGTGCGCGAGTTCTTCGGCTCCTCGCAGCTGTCGCAGTTCATGGACCAGACCAACCCGCTCTCCGAGATCACGCACAAGCGGCGTCTCTCGGCGCTCGGCCCGGGCGGTCTGACCCGCGAGCGCGCCGGCTTCGAGGTGCGCGACGTGCACCCGACCCATTACGGCCGCATCTGCCCGATCGAAACGCCGGAAGGCCCGAATATCGGTCTGATCAACTCGCTGGCGACCTTCGCCCGGGTCAACAAGTACGGCTTCATCGAGGCGCCCTACCGCAAGGTCAAGGACGGTAAGGTGACCGAGGAGGTGCAGTATTTCTCCGCGATGGAGGAATCCAAGCACTATGTCGCCCAGTCCAACGCCAAGATGGACAAGGACAACCGGCTGACCGAGGAACTGATCGTCTGCCGGCATGCCGGCGAAGTGATGATGGTTCCGGTCGATCGCGTCGACTACATGGACGTGTCGCCGAAGCAGCTGGTCTCGGTCGCCGCGGCGCTGATCCCGTTCCTTGAGAACGACGACGCCAACCGCGCGCTGATGGGCTCCAACATGCAGCGCCAGGCGGTGCCGCTGGTCCGCGCCGAGGCCCCCTTCGTGGGCACCGGCATGGAGGCGGTCGTCGCCCGCGATTCCGGCGCCGCCATCGCGTCGAAGCGGTCGGGCATCGTCGACCAGGTCGACGCCACCCGTATCGTGATCCGCGCGACCTCCGATCTCGATCCGTCGAAGTCGGGCGTCGACATCTACCGGCTGATGAAGTTCCAGCGCTCGAACCAGAACACCTGCATCAACCAGCGCCCGCTGGTCAGCGTGGGTGACGTGATCGAGAAGGGCGACATCATCGCCGACGGCCCGTCGACCGATCTCGGCGATCTCGCCCTCGGCCGGAACGTGCTGGTCGCGTTCATGCCGTGGAACGGCTACAACTTCGAGGACTCGATCCTGCTCTCCGAGCGGATCGTGCGCGACGACGTGTTCACGTCGATCCACATCGAAGAGTTCGAGGTGATGGCCCGCGACACCAAGCTCGGGCCGGAAGAGATCACGCGCGACATCCCGAACGTCTCGGAAGAAGCGCTGAAGAACCTCGACGAAGCCGGCATCGTCTATATCGGCGCCGAAGTCCGCGCCGGCGACATCCTGGTCGGCAAGATCACGCCGAAGGGCGAAAGCCCGATGACGCCGGAGGAGAAGCTCCTGCGCGCCATCTTCGGCGAGAAGGCCTCCGACGTCCGCGACACCTCGCTGCGCGTGCCCCCGGGTGTGCAGGGCACGGTCGTCGAGGTGCGCGTGTTCAACCGGCACGGCGTCGAAAAGGACGAACGTGCCATGGCGATCGAGCGCGAGGAGATCGAGCGTCTCGCCAAGGACCGCGACGACGAGCAGGCGATCCTGGACCGCAACGTCTACGGCCGTCTGAACGAGATGCTGACCGGCAAGGTCGCCATCGCCGGTCCGAAGGGCTACAAGAAGGATCAGACCGTCAATCAGGAGCTCCTTGAGGAGTATCCGCGCTCGCAGTGGTGGCAGTTCGCCGTCGCCGACGAGAAGCTGATGGGCGAGATCGAGGCGCTCCGGAACCAGTATGACGAGAGCCGCAAGCGCCTCGAGCAGCGCTTCATCGACAAGGTGGAGAAGCTGCAGCGCGGCGACGAGCTGCCCCCCGGCGTGATGAAGATGGTCAAGGTCTTCGTCGCGGTGAAGCGCAAGATCCAGCCGGGCGACAAGATGGCCGGCCGGCACGGCAACAAGGGTGTCGTGTCGCGCATCGTGCCGCTCGAGGACATGCCCTATCTGGAAGACGGCCAGAACGTTGACATCGTGCTCAATCCGCTCGGCGTGCCGAGCCGCATGAATGTCGGGCAGATTCTGGAGACGCATCTGGGCTGGGCCTGCGCCGGCATGGGCAAGCAGATCGGCAAGCTGCTCGACGCCTACAAGAAGAACGGCGAGCTGGCGCCGCTGAAGTCGACCATCGTCGACATCTACGGTGCCAACATCAAGGGCGAGCAGCCCTCCGAATACGACGACGCCTCGGTCGTCCGCCTGGCCGAACAGGTCAAGCGCGGCGTCTCGATCGCGACGCCGGTGTTCGACGGCGCCAAGGAGCACGACATCGAATCGGCTCTCGGCAAGGCCGGTCTGGCCCTGTCGGGTCAGATGACGCTGTATGACGGCCGCACCGGCGATCCCTTCGATCGCAAGGTCACGGTCGGCTACATCTACATGCTGAAGCTGCATCACCTGGTCGACGACAAGATCCACGCCCGGTCGATCGGTCCCTACTCGCTCGTCACCCAGCAGCCGCTGGGCGGCAAGGCGCAGTTCGGCGGTCAGCGCTTCGGCGAAATGGAAGTCTGGGCGCTGGAGGCCTATGGCGCGGCCTACACCCTGCAGGAGATGCTCACCGTCAAGTCGGACGACGTGGCCGGCCGCACCAAGGTCTACGAGGCCATCGTGCGCGGCGACGACACCTTCGAGGCAGGCATCCCGGAGAGCTTCAACGTGCTCGTCAAGGAAATGCGCTCGCTCGGCCTCAACGTCGAGCTGGTCAACGCCAAGGGGCGGCCGGATGACGGCCCGCTCAAGATCGACGCCGCCGAGTGAGGCGCCGGTCTCGGGGATGAGGTGAGCGCGGCGGCCCGGCTGCCGCGCTGCCGCCGCGGTTCCGCCTCACCCGGTCTGTATGTGTTTGGCTGAAATGGAATTCCTTTGGCGGGATGCCGGTGCGACTGGCCACGCGTCCGGTGCCCCGCAGGAGAAACGGCCGATGAATCAAGAAGTCATGAACATCTTCAATCCGCAGGCGACGGTCGCCCAGACCTTCGACGCCATCCGGATTTCGATCTCCAGCCCGGAAAAGATCCTGAGCTGGTCGTACGGCGAGATCAAGAAGCCGGAGACGATCAACTACCGGACCTTCAAGCCGGAGCGGGACGGTCTGTTCTGCGCGCGGATCTTCGGGCCGATCAAGGATTACGAGTGCTTGTGCGGCAAGTACAAGCGCATGAAGTACAAGGGCGTCATCTGCGAGAAGTGCGGCGTCGAAGTGACCCTGTCGCGCGTCCGGCGCGAGCGCATGGGCCATATCGAGCTGGCCGCCCCGGTCGCCCATATCTGGTTCCTGAAGTCGCTGCCGAGCCGCATCGGCATGCTGCTCGACATGACGCTCAAGGACCTCGAGCGCATCCTCTATTTCGAGCACTATGTCGTCACCGAGCCGGGCCTGACCCCGCTCAAGCTGCACCAGCTCCTCTCGGAGGAGGAGTTCGTCAAGGCGCAGGACGAATATGGCGAGGACAGCTTCACGGCGATGATCGGCGCGGAGGCCATCCGCGACCTGCTCGCCTCGCTCGACCTGCCCAAGCTGACCGAGACCCTGCGCCAGGAGATCGCCGAGGCCACCGGCGAGCTGAAGCCGAAGAAGCTCGCCAAGCGGCTGAAGCTGATCGAATCCTTCATCGATTCCGGCAACAAGCCCGAATGGATGATCCTGACCGTCGTCCCGGTCATCCCGCCGGACCTGCGTCCGCTGGTGCCGCTCGACGGCGGCCGCTTCGCGACCTCCGACCTGAACGACCTCTACCGTCGCGTCATCAACCGCAACAACCGCCTCAAGCGGCTGATCGAACTGCGCGCGCCGGACATCATCATCCGCAACGAAAAGCGCATGCTGCAGGAGGCCGTCGACGCGCTGTTCGACAACGGCCGCCGCGGCCGCGTCATCACGGGCGCCAACAAGCGGCCGCTGAAGTCGCTCGCCGACATGCTGAAGGGCAAGCAGGGCCGGTTCCGCCAGAACCTGCTCGGCAAGCGCGTCGACTATTCGGGCCGTTCGGTCATCGTCGTCGGTCCGGAGCTCAAGCTGCACCAGTGCGGCCTGCCGAAGAAGATGGCGCTCGAGCTGTTCAAGCCCTTCATCTATTCGCGTCTCGACGCGAAGGGCCTGTCGTCGACCGTCAAGCAGGCCAAGAAGCTGGTCGAGAAGGAGCGTCCCGAGGTCTGGGACATCCTGGACGAGGTCATCCGCGAGCATCCGGTGATGCTGAACCGGGCGCCGACGCTGCATCGCCTCGGCATCCAGGCCTTCGAGCCGGTCCTGATCGAAGGCAAGGCGATCCAGCTGCATCCGCTGGTCTGCACCGCCTTCAACGCCGACTTCGACGGCGACCAGATGGCCGTGCATGTGCCGCTCTCGCTGGAAGCCCAGCTCGAAGCGCGCGTGCTGATGATGTCGACCAACAACATCCTGCACCCGGCCAACGGTCTGCCGATCATCGTGCCGTCGCAGGATATCGTGCTCGGCCTCTACTATCTGTCGATCATGGCGGAGAACGAGCCGGGCCAGGGCATGGCCTTCTCGAACCTCGGCGAGCTCTATCATGCGCTCGAGGCCAAGGCGATCACGCTGCACACCAAGGTGCGCGGCCGGTATTTCGGCGTCGACAAGGAGGGCAACCGCACCTCCAAGATCTACGAGACGACGCCCGGCCGCATGCTGATCGGCAACCTGCTGCCGAAGCATCATGCCGTCCCGTACGATGTCTGCAACCAGCTCATGACCAAGAAGACCATCTCGGGCATGATCGACGCGGTCTACCGCGCCTGCGGACAGAAGGAGACGGTGATCTTCTGCGACCGGATCATGTCGCTCGGCTTCTACCATGCCTTCAAGGCCGGCATCTCGTTCGGCAAGGACGACATGGTCATCCCTGACACCAAGGCCAAGCTGGTCGAGGACACCCAGGCCGCCGCCAAGGAGTTCGAGCAGCAGTACCAGGACGGCCTGATCACGCAGGGCGAGAAGTACAACAAGGTCGTCGACGCCTGGGCCAAGTGCACCGACCGCGTCGCCGAGGAGATGATGAAGCGCATCTCCGCGGTGCATAAGGACGATGACGGCCGCCAGCGTCCGATCAACTCGGTCTACATGATGAGCCACTCGGGCGCCCGCGGCTCTCCGGCCCAGATGAAGCAGCTCGCCGGCATGCGCGGCCTGATGGCCAAGCCGTCGGGCGAGATCATCGAGACCCCGATCGTCTCGAACTTCAAGGAAGGCCTGACCGTGCTCGAGTACTTCAACTCGACCCACGGCGCCCGTAAGGGTCTGGCCGACACCGCGCTGAAGACGGCGAACTCGGGCTACCTGACCCGCCGCCTCGTCGACGTGGCCCAGGACTGCATCATCACCGAGCAGGATTGCGGTACCGATCAGGGCATCCGCGTCCAGGCGGTGCTCGATGCCGGCCAGGTGATCGCCTCGCTCGGCATGCGCATCCTCGGTCGCGTCACGACCGAGGATCTGGTCGACCCGAACACCGGGGCGGTCGTGATCGGCAAGAACCAGCTGATCGCGGAAGCCGACGTGAAGCGGATCGAGGCGGCCGGCATCCAGTCGGTGCGCATCCGGTCGGTGCTGACCTGCGACACCAAGATCGGTGTCTGCGTGCAGTGCTACGGTCGCGACCTCGCGCGCGGCACGCCCGTCAACATGGGCGAAGCCGTGGGCGTCATCGCGGCGCAATCGATCGGCGAGCCGGGCACCCAGCTCACCATGCGCACCTTCCACATCGGCGGCACCGCGCAGGTGGTGGACTCGTCCTTCGTCGAATCGAACTTCGAAGGCACGATCCGCATCCGCAACCGCAATGTCGTGCGCGATGGCGACGGCAAGATCATCGTGATGGGCCGCAACCTGGTCGTCGTGGTCGTCGACCAGGACGGTTCGGAGCGGGCGACCCATCGCCTGATCTACGGTTCGCGCCTGTTCGTCGACGACGGCGACAAGGTGAAGCGCGGCCAGCGTATCGCCGAATGGGACCCCTATACCCGTCCGGTCATCTCCGAACTGGACGGCGTCGCCGGCTACGAGGATCTGATCGACGGCCAGTCGATCCAGGAATCGACCGACGAGGCGACCGGCATCACCAAGCGCGTGGTCATCGACTGGCGCGGCTCCAGCCGCACGGCCGACCTCAAGCCGGCGATCGTCGTGAAGGGCCAGGACGGCAAGATCCTGCGCCTGTCGCGCGGCGGCGAGGCCCGCTACATGCTGGCCGTCGAGGCGATCCTGTCGGTCGAACCGGGCGCTCCGATCCGGGCGGGCGATGTCATCGCCCGTATCCCGCTCGAAAGCGCCAAGACCCGCGACATCACCGGCGGTCTGCCGCGCGTCGCCGAACTGTTCGAGGCCCGGCGTCCGAAGGATCACGCGATCATCGCGGAGATCGACGGCACCGTGCGCTTCGGCAAGGACTACAAGAACAAGCGCCGGATCATCATCGAGCCGTCCGACGCTTCGCTCGAGCCGCGGGAATATCTGATCCCGAAGGGCAAGCACGTCCATCTGCAGGATGGCGACATCATCGAGAAGGGCGACTTCATCCTCGACGGCAATCCGGCGCCGCACGACATCCTGGCGATCAAGGGCGTGGAGGCGCTGGCCGCCTACCTCGTCAACGAGATCCAGGAAGTCTACCGGTTGCAGGGCGTGGTGATCAACGACAAGCACATCGAGGTGATCGTTCGCCAGATGCTGCAGAAGGTCGAGGTCACCGATGCCGGCGAGAGCCCGGAACTGATCAACGGCGAACAGATCGACAAGATCGAGTTCGACGCGATGAACGAGAAGCTGGTCTCCGAAGGGCTGAAGCCGGCCTCCGCGGTGCCCGTGCTGCTCGGCATCACCAAGGCCTCGCTGCAGACCCGGTCGTTCATCTCGGCCGCGTCGTTCCAGGAGACCACCCGCGTCCTCACCGAGGCCGCGGTCGCCGGCAAGGCCGACAACCTGGAAGGCCTCAAGGAGAACGTCATCGTCGGCCGTCTGATCCCGGCCGGCACGGGTTCGGTGATGAGCAAGATCCGCTCGATCGCCACCCATCGCGACGATCTCATCCTCGAGGAGCGCAAGGGCCAGCAGCCCGCCGGCACCGGCGAACAGCCGGCCATCGCGCTGCCCGCGGCGGAGTGATCCGCACGGGCTTTGCCCGGACCAAGGCATGAGGGCAGGGGCCGCGGCGCAATCCGCGGCCCCTGCTTTTTGTCGTTCGGAGCATTCGGGCTGCCCTGGGGCCGGCCGCCCGGCCAACCGACCGACTCGGCGGCCCGGTCACCGGACCGCACGGGACGAATCGTCAAAGGGCCGCGGCATCCGCGCGGCCGGACGACCCTGCCGATGCGGTCCCGACGACGGTGCGGGGGCTCGGTCGCCGATTCTGCATGGCGGCGGCCCGCCGTCGCTGGCTTATGCCGGACCAGCAGGCGGTCTGACCCGTGATCAAACGCCAGCGACTGTGGCGGCGGTGCCGGATCTCGGCGCAGCCCGGTCCGGGCCGGTCCGGCGGAATGCCCGTTGCAACAGGATGTTGTCGCGGGATCCGAAGCCATCGGACGAAGCCGGCCGGGACGCTTCGGCCCGGACGGCCCACTGCCGCTGCGGCATCGGATTGGATGCAAGGGCATCGCGTCGGGGCGCCCGGCGGGCTCCGAAGCGGGGTGGCGGCGGGGGGGCGGGATCGCGGAAAGCGCGGCTTTCCGGCTCTTTTGCCCCAGAGATGGCTTGACTGCGACGGACGACCCTCCTATGTTCCGCCCACTTTCGCGGCAGGCCCGTCGGTAGCCCGTGATCGAGTGAGTCCAATGCACTCGAACAATGGCACCGAGACGCTCTCGCGAAACCGTGACCTAGGAAAGCCGAGGATCATGACCCGAGCGGTTTAGCCGTTCCGGTCCTCTGACTTTTCGCGCCGAGCGCGGACGTAAAGTCCGCAGCCCGGTGCTTGTCGTCGTTGTCGCGAGCGAATCGGATTCGCAGCGCTGGCGGCAAGAGGTGCGAGCGGCGAACCCTGACGGGTGGGCCTGAGGCGAATTGCGATCGCGTCCCGTAAGGGCGCAGACGAGGTAGAGAAGACGCATGCCGACGATCAACCAGCTGATCCGCAAGCCGCGCGTTGCGCCCGTGTACCGGGAAAAGGCCCGCCATCTCGAGGCCTGCCCGCAGAAGCGCGGCGTTTGCACGCGCGTCTACACGACCACGCCGAAGAAGCCGAACTCGGCGCTCCGCAAGGTCGCCAAGGTTCGCCTGACCAACGGCTTCGAAGTGATCGGCTACATCCCGGGTGAAGGCCACAACCTTCAGGAACACTCGGTGGTGATGATCCGCGGCGGCCGCGTCAAGGACCTTCCCGGCGTGCGCTATCACATCCTGCGCGGCGTGCTCGACACCCAGGGTGTCAAGGACCGCAAGCAGCGGCGCTCGAAGTACGGCGCCAAGCGTCCGAAGTGATCTGAAACGGGGGCGGAGATCGCCGCTGGGCTCTGGCGAGCCGCCGGTCTCCCGCCCCCTCGTCTTGTCTTACGACCGAGGAATTCTGTCCATGTCCCGTCGTCACAGTGCCGAGAAGCGCGAAATCCAGCCGGATCCGAAGTTCGGCGACAACGTCGTTTCGAAGTTCATGAACAACGTCATGCGCGACGGCAAGAAGTCGGTCGCCGAGACCATCGTTTATGGCGCCTTCGACATCATCGAGAAGAAGACCCGGCAGGACCCGGTGTCGATCTTCCATCAGGCGCTCGAGAACGTCATGCCGCACACCGAGGTGCGGTCCCGCCGCGTCGGCGGCGCGACCTACCAGGTCCCGGTCGACGTTCGTCCGGAGCGTCGCCAGGCGCTGGCGATCCGCTGGCTGTTGACCGCCTCCAACGGCCGCAACGAAAAGACGATGACCGAGCGCCTCTCTGCCGAGCTGCTCGATGCATCGAACAACCGCGGTAACGCGGTGAAGAAGCGGGAGGATACTCACCGCATGGCGGATGCGAACCGCGCATTCTCCCACTATCGCTGGTGATCCTTCTTTCTGCTCTTCCGACGAGGTTTCGACATGGCCCGCACCTACGCCCTCGAAGACTACCGAAATTTCGGTATCATGGCGCACATCGACGCCGGCAAGACCACGACGACCGAGCGCGTGCTCTACTACTCGGGCAAGTCGCACAAGATCGGTGAAGTCCATGAGGGCGCGGCCACCATGGACTGGATGGAACAGGAGCAGGAGCGCGGCATCACGATCACGTCGGCCGCGACCACGACCTTCTGGAACGGCAAGCGCCTGAACATCATCGACACCCCCGGCCACGTCGACTTCACCATCGAAGTCGAGCGTTCGCTCCGCGTGCTCGACGGCGCCGTCTGCGTTTTGGACTCCTCGCAGGGCGTCGAGCCGCAGACCGAGACCGTGTGGCGCCAGGGCGACAAGTACAACGTGCCGCGCGTCGTGTTCTGCAACAAGATGGACAAGGTCGGCGCGGACTTCGACCGCTGCATCAACGACATCAAGGTCCGTCTCGGCGCCAAGCCGGTCGCCATCCAGCTGCCGATCGGCGCTGAAAGCGACTTCAAGGGCATCGTCGACCTGGTCCGCATGAAGGGCGTCGTCTGGGCGGACGAGTCGCTCGGCGCGAAGTTCTCCGATGTCGAAATCCCGGCCAACCTGGTCGAGAAGGCCGAGGCCGCGCGCATCGAGATGATCGAGGCCTGCGTCGATCTCGACGAGACCGCGATGGAACAGTATCTCGAAGGCGAGATGCCCGACGAGGCGACCATCAAGCGTCTGCTCCGCAAGGCGGTGCTGACCGGCGCCTTCTATCCGGTGATGTGCGGCTCCGCCTTCAAGAACAAGGGCGTGCAGCCGATGCTCGACGCGGTCGTCGACTATCTGCCGTCCCCGCTCGATCGCCCGGCGATCAAGGGCATCGACGTGAAGTCCGGCGAAGAGACCGACCGCAAGTCGTCCGACGCCGAGCCGCTGTCGATGCTGGCCTTCAAGCTCATGGACGACCAGTACGGCGTCCTGACCTTCTGCCGCATCTACTCGGGCAAGCTCGAGAAGGGCGTCACGCTCCTGAACACGGTGCGCGAGAAGAACGAGCGCGTCGGCCGCATGGTTCTCATGCACGCCAACAACCGTGAAGACATCACCGAGGCCTTCGCCGGCGACATCGTCGCCCTGGTCGGCCTCAAGGATACCCGCACCGGCGATACGCTCTGCGATCCGTCGAAGCCGGTCATCCTCGAAAAGATGATCTTCCCGGAGCCGGTCATCGAGATGGCCATCGAGCCGAAGACCAAGACCGACCAGGAAAAGATGGGCGTCGCGCTCGCCAAGCTGGCGGCCGAGGATCCGTCCTTCCGCGTCACCACGGACTCGGAAAGCGGCCAGACCATCATCAAGGGCATGGGCGAGCTTCATCTCGACATCAAGGTCGACATCCTGAAGCGCACCCACAAGGTCGAAGTCAATGTCGGCGCCCCGCAGGTCGCCTATCGCGAGACCATCCGTCGCGCGACCGAGATCGACTACACCCACAAGAAGCAGACCGGCGGCACGGGCCAGTTCGCCCGCGTCAAGTTCCAGATCGAGCCGGGCGAGCCGAACACGGGCTTCCACTTCGAATCGAAGATCATCGGCGGTTCGGTGCCGAAGGAATATTTCCCGGGTGTCGAAAAGGGCCTGAACTCGGTCATGACCTCCGGCCCGATCGCGGGCTTCCCGGTCGTGGACGTGAAGGTCGCGCTGATTGACGGCGCCTATCACGAGGTCGACTCCTCGGCGATCGCCTTCGAAATCGCCTCGCGCGCCGCTCTGCGCGAAGGCCTGCAGAAGGCGAACCCGGTTCTGCTCGAGCCGATCATGAAGGTCGAATGCGTGACCCCCGAGGAGTATCTCGGCGGCGTCATCGGCGACCTGAACTCGCGGCGCGGCCAGATCGCCGGCACCGATACGCGCGGCAACGCGCAGATCGTCAACGCCATGGTGCCGCTCGCCAACATGTTCGGCTACGTCAACACCCTGCGGTCGATGAGCCAGGGTCGCGCCAGCTACACCATGCAGTTCGACCACTACGAAGAAGTGCCGTCGAACGTCGCACAGGAAGTCCAGAAGAAGTTCGCCTGATCCGACCGATCGGCTAGAGCAAGAACCGGCCGGGACATCTGCCCCGTCCGGACATAGCTTGCGACGATAATCAGATGATAGGAGCGGTTGCTGCCGCTCTAGACGAGAGATCACGGAGAGGCTCCGATGGCCAAAGAGAAATTCAACCGCGACAAGCCGCACTGCAACATCGGGACGATCGGTCACGTCGACCACGGCAAGACGTCGCTGACGGCCGCGATCACGAAGGTGCTCGCTGAGACGGGCGGCGCGACGTTCAAGGCCTACGATCAGATCGACGCGGCGCCGGAAGAGAAGGCGCGCGGGATCACGATCAACACGGCGCATGTCGAGTATCAGACGCAGAACCGTCACTACGCCCACGTCGACTGCCCCGGTCACGCCGACTACGTGAAGAACATGATCACGGGCGCGGCGCAGATGGACGGCGCGATCCTGGTCGTGTCGGCGGCCGACGGCCCGATGCCGCAGACGCGCGAGCACATCCTGCTCGCCCGCCAGGTCGGCGTTCCGGCGATCGTGGTGTTCCTGAACAAGTGCGACATGGTCGACGACGCCGAGCTCCTGGAGCTGGTCGAACTCGAGGTGCGCGAGCTCCTGTCGAGCTACGGCTTCCCGGGCGACGACATTCCGATCGTGAAGGGCTCTGCGACCGAGGCGCTGAACAACGGCGACGCGAAGCTCGGCCATGACGCGATCCTGGAGCTGATGCGCAACGTCGATGCGTACATTCCGCAGCCGGAGCGTCCGGTCGACCTGCCGTTCCTGATGCCGGTCGAGGACGTGTTCACGATCTCGGGCCGCGGCACGGTTGTGACGGGTCGCGTCGAGCGCGGCATCGTGAAGGTCGGCGAGGAAGTCGAGATCGTCGGCATCCGCCCGACGCGCAAGACGACCTGCACGGGCGTCGAGATGTTCCGCAAGCTGCTCGACCAGGGCCAGGCCGGCGACAATATCGGCGCGCTGCTGCGCGGCATCGAGCGCAAGGACGTGGAGCGCGGCCAGGTGCTGTGCAAGCCGGGTTCGGTGACGCCGCACACCAAGTTCGAGGCCGAGGCCTATATCCTGACCAAGGAAGAGGGTGGCCGTCACACGCCGTTCTTCTCGAACTACCGCCCGCAGTTCTACTTCCGCACGACGGACGTGACCGGCGTCTGCCAGCTGCCGGAAGGCACCGAGATGGTGATGCCGGGCGACAACGTGAAGCTCGTCGTCGAGCTGATCGTGCCGATCGCCATGGAGGAGAAGCTCCGCTTCGCCATCCGTGAAGGCGGCCGCACCGTCGGCGCCGGCGTCGTCGCCAAGATCATCGCCTGATGTCGGTTCGGGAATGCGGGGCGCGCGGTTCCGCCGCGCCCCGCTTCCCGTCTGAACCTTCGAGGATACCGAAATGAACGGTCAGAACATCCGAATCCGCCTCAAGGCGTTCGACCACAGGGTGCTGGACGCCTCGACGCGCGAGATCGTCTCGACGGCCAAGCGCACCGGCGCTCATGTCCGCGGTCCGGTCCCGCTGCCGACGCGGATCGAGAAGTTCACGGTGAACCGGTCGCCGCACATCGACAAGAAGAGCCGCGAGCAGTTCGAAATCCGGACGCACAAGCGGCTCCTGGACATCATCGACCCGACCCCGCAGACCGTGGACGCGCTGATGAAGCTCGACCTCGCCGCCGGCGTCGACGTCGAGATCAAGCTCTGAGACCCCAAGCTCCTTCTGGGCGGACCCGGTCGGAGCCTCTGCTGACGTACACACGGGACATCACGGTTCAGTGACGTTTCCGGCAACAATAGAGAGAACGCCATGCGTTCAGGTGTGATCGCAACGAAGCTGGGGATGACCCGCATCTACATGGAGTCGGGCGAGCAGGTGCCGGTGACGGTCCTGAAGCTCGACGCCTGTCAGGTGGTGGCTCATCGGACCCAGGAGAAGAACGGCTATACGGCGCTGCAGCTGGGTGCCGGCCTCGCCAAGGTGAAGAACACGAGCCGCCCGATGCGCGGCCACTTCGCCAAGGGCTCGGTCGAGCCGAAGCGCAAGGTCGTTGAGTTCCGGGTCGACCCGGACAAGATGATCGAAGTGGGCGCGGAGATCACCGCCGACCATTTCGTCGTCGGCCAGTTCGTCGACGTGACGGGAACGTCGATCGGCAAAGGCTTCGCCGGCGTCATGAAGCGCTGGAACTTCCGCGGTCTGCGTGCAACGCACGGCGTCTCGGTCTCGCACCGCTCGCCGGGTTCGACCGGCAACCGTCAGGACCCGGGTCGTACCTTCCCGGGCAAGAAGATGGCCGGCCATCTCGGCAACGAGCGGGTCACCACGCAGAACCTGAAGGTCGTCCGTACCGATGTCGAGCGCGGCCTGATCATGGTCGAGGGCTCGGTTCCGGGTTCGAAGGGCGGCTGGATCCTGGTGCGCGACGCGGTCAAGCGCGCTGCGCCGGCCAACCTGCCGCTGCCGGGCGCCTTCCGCTCATCCACCGCGGCCGCCGAGGCCACTGCCGAGAAGGGGGCCGAGTGATGGAAATCACGGTCAAGACTCTCGAGGGTGCCGACGCCGGCACCATCACTCTGTCGGACGCGATCTTCGGGCTCGAGCCGCGCATCGATCTGCTTCAGCGCGTCGTGCGCTGGCAGCTCGCCAAGCGCCAGGCCGGCACCCACAAGACCAAGACCCGGGCCGAAATCGCCCGCACCGGCAAGAAGATGTACAAGCAGAAGGGCACCGGTTCGGCCCGCCATCACTCGGCGCGCGCCAACCTGTTCCGCGGCGGTGGCCGGTCGCACGGCCCGGTCGTGCGCAGCCACGCCCATGATCTGCCGAAGAAGGTCCGCGCCCTCGGCCTGAAGCATGCGCTTTCGGTCAAGGCGGGCACGGGCGCCATCGTGATCCTGGCGGCCGCGGCCGCCGAGGCTCCGAAGACCAAGGCGGTCAAGGCGCAGCTCGACAAGCTCGGTCTCGCCAACGCCCTGTTCATCACGGGCGCGGAGGTCGATACCAATTTCGGCCTCGCCACCCGCGCGATTCCGAACGTCGACGTGCTGCCCGTCCAGGGCATCAACGTCTACGACATCATGCGCCGGCAGACCCTGGTCCTGACCAAGGACGCCGTCGACGCGATCGAGGCCCGGTTCCGGGTGGAGGCGTGAGCATCATGATCAATCTCGCTCACTACGACATCATCCGTTCCCCGGTCATCACCGAAAAGGCGACGATCGCGGCGGAGCAAAACAAGGTGGTCTTCAACGTCGCCATCACCGCGACGAAGCCGGAGATCAAGGCCGCCGTCGAGGCGCTGTTCAAGGTGAAGGTGACCGCGGTCAACACGCTGGTCCGGCAGGGCAAGGTGAAGCGCTTCCGCGGCTTCGTCGGCAAGCGGGACGACGTGAAGAAGGCGATCGTGACCCTCGCCGAGGGGCACCGCATCGACGTCACGACGGGCCTCTGAGCCAAAAGGGTATCGCACAATGGCGCTCAAGACTTTCAAGCCCGTCACGCCCGGCCTCCGCCAGCTGGTGATCGTCGACCGGTCGAGCCTGTACAAGGGCAAGCCGGTCAAGACCCTGACCGAGGGCCTCAATCAGACGGGCGGCCGCAACAACCTCGGCCGTATTACGGTCCGGTTCCGCGGCGGCGGCCACAAGCGGTCCTACCGCATCATCGACTTCAAGCGGCGCAAGTTCAACGTGCCGGCGACGGTCGAGCGGCTCGAGTACGACCCGAACCGGACCGCGTTCATCGCGCTGATCCGCTATGCGGACGGCGAGCTGAGCTACATCGTGGCGCCGCAGCGCCTTGCGGTCGGCGACACGGTCGTGTCGGGTCCGTCGGTCGACGTGAAGCCGGGCAACTGCATGCCGATCGGCAACATGCCGGTCGGCACGCTGGTCCACAATGTCGAGATGAAGCCCGGCAAGGGCGGCCAGGTCGCCCGTTCGGCCGGCAATTTCGCTCAGATCGTGGGCCGCGACCAGGGCTACGTGATCCTGCGCCTCAACTCCGGTGAGCAGCGCCTGGTCCACGGCACCTGCCTCGCCACCGTCGGTGCGGTTTCGAACCCGGACCACATGAACACCTCGATCGGCAAGGCCGGCCGGCAGCGCTGGCTGGGTCGTCGCCCGCACAACCGCGGCGTGGCGATGAACCCGGTCGATCATCCGCATGGCGGCGGCGAAGGCCGCACTTCGGGCGGCCGGCATCCGGTCACGCCCTGGGGCAAGCCGACCAAGGGCAAGAAGACGCGTTCGAACAAGGCGACCGACAAGTACGTCGTCCGCTCGCGCCACGCCAAGAAGGGTTGATCTAAACCATGGCTCGTTCTGTCTGGAAAGGCCCGTTCGTCGACGGTTACCTCCTGAAGAAGGCCGAGAAGGCGCGCGCCTCCGGCCGGGCGGAAGTTATCAAGATGTGGAGCCGTCGCTCCACCATCCTTCCGCACTTCGTCGGGCTCACCTTCGGCGTCTATAACGGTCACAAGCATATTCCGGTGCTGGTGTCGGAGGACATGGTCGGCCACAAGTTCGGCGAGTTCTCGCCGACCCGGACCTACTACGGTCATGCGGCCGACAAGAAGGCGAAGAGGAAGTAACCGATGAGCAAGCCGAAAGCCGAGCGCGCGCTCAAGGACAACGAGGCTCAGGCGGTGGCGCGGAACATCCGCGTCAGCCCGCAGAAGCTCAACCTCGTCGCCTCCATGATCCGCGGCAAGAAGGTCGCCACCGCACTGGCGGAACTGACCTTCTCGCACAAGCGCATCGCCATCGACGTCAAGAAGACGCTCGAAAGCGCGATCGCCAATGCTGAAAACAACCACGACCTCGACGTGGACAGCCTGGTGGTGAGCCAGGCCTATGTCGGCAAGGCCATGGTGATGAAGCGCTTCCATGCCCGCGCCCGCGGTCGTGCCGGGCGTGTCGAGAAGCCGTTCTCGCATCTGACGATCGTCGTTCGCGAAGTGGAGTCCGCCTGATGGGACAGAAGGTCAACCCGATCGGGCTGCGGCTCGGCATCAACCGGACCTGGGACTCGCGCTGGTACGCCGGCAAGGGCGAGTACGGCAAGCTGCTCCACGAAGACATGAAGATCCGCAAGTATCTCATGACCGAGCTGAAGCAGGCCGCCGTCTCCAAGGTCGTCATCGAGCGCCCGCACCGCAAGTGCCGCGTCACCATCCACTCGGCCCGTCCGGGCGTGGTGATCGGCAAGAAGGGCACCGACATCGATCGTCTGCGCAAGGGCGTCGCCGCCCTGACCGACAGCGAAGTGCACATCAACATCGTCGAGGTGCGCAAGCCCGAGACGGACTCGACCCTCGTGGCCGCGTCGATCGCCCAGCAGCTCGAGCGTCGCGTCGCCTTCCGTCGCGCCATGAAGCGCGCCGTGCAGTCGGCCATGCGGCTCGGTGCCGAAGGCATCCGCATCAACTGCTCGGGCCGTCTCGGCGGGGCGGAGATCGCGCGTCTGGAATGGTATCGCGAAGGTCGCGTGCCGCTGCACACGCTGCGCGCCGACATCGACTTCGGGACCGCCACGGCGATCACCGCCTACGGCACCTGCGGCGTCAAGGTCTGGATCTTCAAGGGCGAAATCCTTGAGCACGATCCGATGGCCTCCGAGCGTCGCGCCTCCGAGCCGGAGACCGGCCGCCGCGAGCGTGGCGACGGTCGCGATCGGGATCGCGACAACGACCGTCGCGGCCGTGGCCGTGGCCGCGATCGTGGCGATCGCGATGCCGAACGGGCCGGCTGACGGCTTCGGTTGAACAGGAAATCGAGAGAGAACGACGATGCTGCAACCGAAGCGCACGAAGTTCCGGAAACAGTTCAAGGGCCGCATCCGCGGTACCTCGAAGGCCGGCTTCAACCTTGACTTCGGCTCGTTCGGCCTGAAGGCCCTCGAGCCGGAGCGCGTCACCGCCCGTCAGATCGAAGCCGCGCGCCGCGCGATCACGCGTCAGATGAAGCGCCAGGGGCGCGTCTGGATCCGCGTGTTCCCGGACGTTCCGGTTTCGTCCAAGCCGACCGAAGTCCGCATGGGCAAGGGTAAGGGTGCACCGGAATTCTGGGCGGCTCGCGTCGCTCCCGGGCGCATCCTGTTCGAGATCGACGGCGTGCCGTTGGAGACCGCCGAAGAGGCGCTCCGCCTCGGCGCGGCGAAGCTCCCGATCCGCACCCGCTTCGTGGCCCGCATCGCCGACTGATTGGGGAGAGCCATGAAAGCGTCCGACATCCGTACCAAGACGACCGACGAGCTCAGCGACGAGCTCGCCCGTCTGAAGAAAGAGCAGTTCAACCTTCGCTTCCAGAAGGCCACCGGACAGCTCGAGAATACCGCGCGCGTCCGTGAGGTCCGGCATGACATCGCCCGGATCAACACGGTGCTGCGCGAGAAGCGCGTCTGAAGGAGGGCGAAACCATGCCGAAGCGTGTCCTGCAGGGCGTCGTCGTCTCCGACAAGAACGACAAGACGATCGTGGTCGAGGTGGAGCGCCGCTTCACCCACCCGCTGCTGAAGAAGACCGTCCGCCGGTCCAAGAAGTACCATGCGCACGACGAGACCAATCAGTACAAGGTGGGCGACATCGTCTCCATCGAGGAAGGTCGGCCGATGTCGAAGCAGAAGCGTTGGGTCGTGCTCGGCCCGGTCGGCGCGGCCGGCTGAGCCGTCACGTTCAGATAATCAGAAAGGCGTTCGGTCATGATCCAGATGCAAACTAACCTCGATGTCGCCGACAATTCCGGCGCCAAGAGGGTCATGTGCATCAAGGTCCTCGGCGGTTCGAAGCGGAAGTACGCCACCGTGGGCGACATCATTGTCGTCTCGGTCAAGGAGGCGATCCCGCGCGGCCGCGTCAAGAAGGGCGACGTGATGAAGGCGGTGGTGGTGCGTGTGTCCAAGGACATCGCCCGTCCCGACGGTTCGGTGATCCGGTTCGACCGGAATGCCGCCGTACTGATCAACAATCAGAAGGAACCGATCGGGACCCGCATCTTCGGACCGGTTCCGCGCGAACTGCGCGCGAAGAACCACACGAAGATTCTCTCGCTCGCGCCGGAGGTGCTGTGATGGCCGCGAAGATCAAGAAGGGCGACAAGGTCGTCGTGCTTTCGGGCCGCGACAAGGGCAAGACCGGTGAGGTCCTGCAGGTGATGCCGACCGAGGACCGCGCCGTGGTGCGCGGCGTCAACGTCGTGCAGCGCCACACCAAGCCGCAGGGCGCCAACGAGGGCGGCATCATCCGCAAGGAAGCGCCGATCCACCTCTCCAACCTGGCCGTTGCCGACCCGAAGTCGGGCGAGGCGACCCGGGTCGGTTTCAAGATTCTGGACGACGGGCGGAAGGTCCGGTTCGCCAAGCGTTCGGGAGATCTGATCGATGGCTGAGGTCGTCAACTACGCGCCGCGGCTGCGCAAGCACTATGACGAAGTGGTGCGCCCGGCCATGATCGAGAAGTTCGGGTACAAGAACCCGATGGAAGTGCCGAGCCTCGACAAGATCGTCCTGAACATGGGCGTCGGCGAAGCCACCGGCGATTCCAAGAAGCCGTCGGTCGCGGCTGCGGATCTCGCGATGATCGCCGGTCAGAAGCCGGTCGTGACCCGCGCCCGCAAGGCGATCGCGACCTTCAAGATTCGCGAGAACATGCCGATCGGCGCCAAGGTCACCCTGCGCAAGACCCGCATGTACGAGTTCCTGGATCGTCTCGTGACCATCGCGCTGCCGCGCGTCCGGGACTTCCGGGGCCTCAACGCCAAGAGCTTCGACGGCCGCGGCAACTATGCCATGGGCGTCAAGGAACACATCATTTTCCCGGAGATCAACTACGACAAGGTCGATCAGATCTGGGGAATGGACATCATCGTCTGTACGACGGCGAAAACGGACGAGGAGGCTCGGGAGCTTCTGAAGCTCTTCAACTTCCCGTTCCGTCAGTGAGCCGTTACGGCAGAGGATAGGACAAAATGGCCAAGACGAGTTCGATCGAGAAGAACAACCGGCGTCGCAAGATGACCGCCAAGTTCGCCAAGAAGCGGGCGGAGCTGAAGTCCGTGGTCATGGACCGCGAGACGTCGCCGGAAGTGCGCATCCAGGCGGTGATGAAGCTCGCCCAGCTGCCGCGCAACGGCGCCAAGGTGCGGATCCGCAATCGCTGCGAAGTGACCGGCCGCCCGCGCGCCTTCTACCGCAAGCTGAAGATGTCGCGTCTCGCGCTTCGTGAACTGGGCAACCAGGGCATGATTCCGGGCCTCGTGAAGTCGAGCTGGTGAGGAGCGCCCGATGACCATGACCGATCCCCTGGGCGATATGCTGACCCGGATCCGCAATGCGCAGATGCGGCGCAAGTCGAAGGTTCTGACCCCGGCTTCCAAGCTGCGCGCCAACGTGCTCGACGTTCTCAAGACCGAGGGCTACATCCGCGGCTATGAGCTCGTCGATGTCGACGGCGGCAAGTCGGAGTTCGAGATCGAACTCAAGTATTACGACGGCGAGCCGGTGATCCGCTCGATCCAGCGCGTCTCGAAGCCTGGTCGCCGCGTCTATTCGTCCGTTGCCAACATTCCGCGGGTCGCCAACGGCCTCGGTGTGACCATCCTGTCGACCCCGAAGGGCGTCATGGCCGATCACGCCGCGCGCGACTCGAATGTCGGCGGCGAAGTGCTCTGCACCGTGTTCTGATCGGGAGAGGACCTTATCCATGTCTCGTATCGGAAAGAAGGCGGTCCCGGTTCCCGCCGGCGTCAATGCCGAGGTTGCCGGCCAGACCGTCAACGTGAAGGGCCCGAAGGGCGCTCTGTCGTTCGTGGTGCACGACCTCGTCGAGGTCACCAAGGGCGACGAAGGCATCGCGGTGAAGCCGCGCGACGAGTCCAAGCAGGCGCGCTCGCTCTGGGGCATGTCGCGCACGATGATCTCCAATCTGATCGTCGGCGTCTCCAAGGGCTTCGAGAAGAAGCTCGAGATCAACGGCGTCGGCTACAAGGCGGCGCTCGCGGGCAAGAACCTCAATCTCTCGCTCGGCTACAGCCACGACGTGATCTATCCGGTGCCGGAAGGCATCACGATCGCGGTCGCCGGCCAGAAGCAGGATCAGATCAGCATCTCCGGCATCGACAAGCAGCGTGTCGGCCAGGTGGCGGCTGAGATCCGCGAATTCCGCGGCCCCGAGCCCTACAAGGGCAAGGGCGTCAAGTACGCCGGTGAGAAGATCTTCCGCAAGGAAGGCAAGAAGAAGTAAGGAGCGGTCATCATGGCTCATGCGTCTACTACGGAGCGCCGTCGCGCCCGCGTTCGCCGTGCCGTGAAGGCCGCGGCCAACGGTCGTCCGCGCCTTTCGGTGTTCCGGTCCTCGAAGAACATCTACGCCCAGATCATCGACGACGTGGCCGGGGCGACCCTGGCCTCGGCGTCGACCCTCGAGAAGGACCTCAAGGGGTCCCTCAAGACGGGCGCCGACGTGGAAGCCGCCAAGGTCGTCGGCAAGCTCCTGGCGGAGCGGGCCAAGTCGGCCGGCGTCGAGCAGGTCGTGTTCGATCGCGGCGGCTACATCTACCACGGGCGCGTCAAGGCGCTTGCGGAGGCTGCGCGCGAGGGCGGCCTCGACTTCTGAGGCATTCCGGGGATCTCAAGCGCGCGCCTTCGTCGGTGCAGCGCGGCAAGGATGATTGACTATGGCAACCCGCGAGCGTGAAGAACGCGACAGCGAATTCGTCGACCGGCTGGTTCACATCAACCGCGTCGCCAAGGTGGTGAAGGGCGGCCGGCGCTTCGGCTTCGCCGCCCTGGTCGTCGTCGGCGACCAGAAGGGCCGCGTCGGCTTCGGCCACGGCAAGGCCCGCGAAGTCCCCGAGGCGATCCGCAAGGCGACCGAGGCGGCCAAGCGCAGCCTGGTGCGTGTTCCGCTCCGCGAGGGGCGCACGCTGCATCATGACGTGAACGGCCATCACGGCGCCGGCAAGGTGATCCTGCGTGCGGCTCCGGCCGGTACCGGCATCATCGCCGGCGGCCCGATGCGCGCCGTGTTCGAGACGCTCGGCGTCCAGGACGTGGTCGCCAAGTCGCTCGGTTCGTCGAACCCCTACAACATGATCCGGGCGACCTTCGACGCCCTCAAGCACGAGGACAGCCCGCGCTCCGTCGCGGCGCGGCGCGGCATCAAGGTGTCGACGCTGCAGTCCCGCCGGCGCGAAGAGGGCATCGACGCGACCAGCGCCGAGGCCTGACCGGGTCGAAGTTTCGAAATCGCCGGGGCCGCTTGAATGAGAGCGGCTCCGTCCCCAGCTGAAGCAACAGGGGTCAAGACCCATGTCGACGACTGACAAGACCGTCACGGTCGAGCAGATCGGCAGCCCGGCCCGCCGTCCCGGCGACCAGCGCGCCACTCTGATCGGACTCGGTCTCAACAAGCGGCATCGCCGCTCCACCCTGAAGGATAGTCCTCAGGTCCGGGGCATGATCGCCAAGGTGCAGCATCTCGTCCGCGTTGTGGACGAGTAAACCGGCCTCGAGGAACCTCCCATGAAGCTGAATGAGATCAGCGACAATCCGGGCGCTGCCAAGAAGGGCAAGCGTCTCGGCCGTGGCATCGGTTCGGGCCTCGGCAAGACCTCCGGTCGCGGCGTGAAGGGTCAGAAGGCCCGCAGCGGTGTGGCCGTGAACGGGTTCGAAGGCGGCCAGATGCCGCTGCATCGGCGCCTGCCGAAGCGCGGCTTCAAGAACATCTTCCGGGCCGACTACAACGAGGTCAGCCTGGATCGTGTCGCGCAGGCGATCGAAGCCGGCCGTCTCGATGCGACCCAGACGGTGACCGCGGAGGCGCTGGTCGCCGCCGGCGTCATCCGCCGCGTCAAGGACGGCGTGCGGCTGCTCGGGCCGGGCGAACTCGGCCAGGCCGTGACCTTCGAGGTCGCGGGCGCGTCGAAGCCGGCCGCCGAGGCGATCGCCAAGGCCGGTGGCGCGCTGGTCCTGCCGGAAGCCGCTGCGGCGGAGTGACCGGTTCGAAATCATCACCGGGGCCGCGGCAGCGCGGCCCCGGTTGCCTGTCGTCACGGATCCGAAGCGTCGTCGTGCCAGCTTGGCGCCGAGGCGGTTCGGGCCGATACGAGGGCGGGAGCGGCATCCGATTCGGTTTTGTGCGGATCGGATCCTGCTCCCGTCTTGCCCTGAAGCGAGCGGGCGCCCTGGAACATCGGAGTGAGGCGAATGGCTTCTGCAGCCGAACAACTGGCAGCTAACCTCAACTGGGGCGCCTTCGCGAAGGCCGAGGAACTCAAGAAGCGGATCTGGTTCACCCTCGGCGCGCTGCTGGTCTACCGGTTCGGCACCTACCTGCCGCTTCCGGGCATCGATCCGGAGGCGCTGTCGCGCGCCTTCTCGAATGCCCAGACCGGCATCATCGGCCTGTTCAACATGTTCTCGGGCGGCGCCGTCGGGCGCATGGCGATCTTCGCCCTCGGGATCATGCCGTACATCTCGGCCTCGATCATCGTCCAGCTGCTGACCACCGTCCTTCCGGCCTTCGAGGCCTTGAAGAAGGAGGGCGAGTCGGGCCGCAAGCAGCTCAACCAGTACACCCGCTACCTGACCGTCATCCTGGCGGTGTTCCAGGCCTATGCGATCGCCGTCGGTCTCGAAGGCTCGCAGAACAGCATCGTCGGCGATCCGGGCGTGTTCTTCCGCATCTCGGCCGTGCTGACGCTGGTCGGCGGCACCATGTTCCTGATGTGGCTCGGCGAGCAGATCACCTCGCGCGGCATCGGCAACGGCATCTCGCTGATCATCTTTGCCGGCATCGTCGCCGAGCTGCCGCGCGCCATCGCCGGCACCCTCGAGCTCGGCCGCCAGGGCGCCATCTCGACCCCGGTGATTCTCGGCATCATCGTGCTGGCCGTGATCGTGATCGCCTTCATCGTGTTCATGGAGCGCGCCCAGCGCCGGCTGCTGATCCAGTATCCTAAGCGGCAGGTCGGCAACCAGATCATGCAGGGGCAGTCGTCGCATCTGCCGCTGAAGCTGAACACCGCCGGCGTCATCCCGCCGATCTTCGCCTCCTCGCTCCTGCTGCTGCCGGCGACGGTCGCCAACTTCCAGGCCGGCCAGGCCGGCGGCTGGCTGACGACCGTGACGGCGATTCTCGGCCACGGGCAGCCGCTCTACATGCTGCTCTACACGGCCCTGATCCTGTTCTTCTCCTTCTTCTATACGGCGATCGTGTTCAATCCGACCGACACCGCCGACAATCTGAAGAAGCATGGCGGCTTCATCCCGGGCATCCGGCCCGGTGAGCGGACTGCCGAGTACATCGACTACGTGCTGACCCGGATTACGGTGGTCGGTGCGATCTACATCGCCGTCGTTTGTCTCTTACCCGAATTCCTCATTTCCTGGACCGGCGTGCCGTTCTATTTCGGTGGTACGTCGCTGTTGATCGTGGTCTCCGTGACCATGGATACGGTGTCGCAAATCCAGGGACATCTGCTCGCCCATCAATACGAAGGTATGATCAAGCGGGCGAAGCTCAAAGGGGGAAGGCGATGAGACTGATTCTGCTCGGGCCGCCGGGCGCCGGCAAAGGCACCCAGGCGTCGCGGCTCGTGGCGAAGTACGGCATCGTGCAGCTGTCGACCGGCGACATGCTGCGCGCGGCCGTCAAGGCGGGCACCGAGGTCGGCCTCAAGGCCAAGGCGGTGATGGATGCCGGGCAGCTGGTCTCGGACGATATCGTGATCGGTGTCGTCGCCGATCGGATCGTCGAGGCGGACTGCGCGAAAGGCTTCATTCTCGACGGCTTCCCGCGGACGGTCCCGCAGGCGGAGGCGTTGACCTCGATGCTGCGCTCGAAGGGCATGAAGCTCGACGCGGTGATCGAGCTCAAGGTCGACGAGGACGCCCTGGTGCGGCGCATGGAGAGCCGGGTCGCGGAGACCCAGGCGGCCGGTGGCCAGGTCCGGGCGGACGACAATCCGGAGAGCTTCAAGAAGCGGCTGACGGAATATCGCGAGAAGACCGCGCCGCTGTCGAACTACTATGCCGGGACCGGCGAGTTGCGAACCGTCGACGGCATGCTGCCGATCGATCAGGTGTCGGTCGAGATCGCGACGATTCTCGGAGCCTGATACCGGTCCGGGGCTCGGAGGGCAGGGGCCCTGCGCAACCGGCGGCAGCGGGACTTCGAACCGGGCCGGGATCCTTGGGGATCGGGGGTCGGTAAGTGGCAAACAAGAGTCCGCGCCGGGTTGACTGCCTTGCGCGGACTCACTATATCCCGACGCTCAATCGCGACGATCGTGCGATCGGCGTCGGACCCTGGAGGGGACCGGCCCCGGTCGGTCGTTCTGTGTGCGGTTCCTTCCGGAGACAGGTCCTTGATGGTGGCGGTCGTCTCCGGACACCGCATCGACTGGAGAGAAATGCCGTGGCCCGCATTGCAGGCGTGAACATTCCGACCAACAAGCGCGTCCTCATCGCGCTGCAGTACATCCATGGGATCGGGCAGAAGAACGCCCAGGAGATCGTGGAGAAGGTCCGCATCGCTCCGGAACGGCGCGTGCACGATCTCTCGGACGCCGAGGTGCTGCAGATCCGCGAAGTGATCGACCGCGACTATATGGTCGAGGGCGACCTTCGCCGCGACGTGGCGATGAACATCAAGCGTCTGATGGATCTCGGCTGCTATCGCGGCCTGCGTCATCGTCGCGGCCTGCCGGTGCGCGGTCAGCGTACCCATACCAACGCGCGGACCCGCAAGGGCCCGGCCAAGCCGATCGCCGGCAAGAAGAAGTGAGGATGACCGCCTTCGCCGGCCGCGCGTGAGCGTCGCCGGATCCGGGGGCGGCGGTCCGACCGCACGAGACCGATCGGGTCACGAAAGAATTCGAGGATCAGCCACATGGCTAAAGAAGCCCAGCGCGTCCGCCGCCGCGAACGGAAGAATATCTCCTCCGGCGTTGCGCACGTGAATTCGACCTTCAACAATACGATGATCACCATCACCGACGCGCAGGGCAATACGATTGCCTGGTCGTCGGCCGGTGCCAACGGCTTCAAGGGCTCGCGCAAGTCGACCCCGTTCGCGGCCCAGATCGCCGCCGAAGAGTGCGCGCGCAAGGCCCAGGAGCATGGCATGCGGACGATCGAGGTCGAGGTCCGCGGTCCCGGTTCGGGTCGCGAGTCCGCGCTTCGCGCGCTGCAGGCGGCCGGCTTCATGGTCACCTCGATCCGCGACGTGACGCCGATCCCGCACAACGGCTGCCGTCCGCGCAAGCGGCGCCGGGTCTGATTCGACGGCGGCCGGGCGCCCGAGGGCGGCCGGCCATTTCTGTACGCGACGGCCGGATGGTCCGGTCGGGCCGGAAATCGAATTTCAAAGGGTGGCCCGTCCGCATGCGGGGCATCCTCCAGGCGGACGGGGCGTCGGATCAACCGGATCCGGCACCGTCCGTCGAGTCGTTCGGAGGGAGTGCCGTCCCGGTGGCGGATACGGCTCCTAAGCCCGAGCGGCCTTCTCGAACCATCGGGTGCGACCCATGACCATTCACAAGAACTGGCAAGAGCTCATTCGCCCGAACAAGCTCGACGTGAAGGCCGGCGACGACGCCCGCCGGATCGCCACCGTGGTGGCTGAGCCTCTGGAGCGCGGCTTCGGCCTGACGCTCGGCAATGCGCTGCGCCGCGTTCTTCTGTCGTCGCTGCAGGGCGCGGCCGTCACGGCCGTGCAGATCGACGGCGTGCTGCACGAATTCTCGTCGATTCCCGGCGTGCGCGAGGATGTGACCGACATCGTCCTCAACATCAAGGAAATCGCCATCAAGATGCAGGGCGAGGGACCGAAGCGCATGGTCGTGCGCAAGTCGGGCCCCGGCATCGTCACCGCCGGCGACATCCAGACCGTCGGCGACATCGAGATTCTCAATCCGGAGCTCGTCATCTGCACCCTCGACGAGGGCGCGGAGATCCGGATGGAGTTCACCGCCAATACCGGCAAGGGCTATGTCGCGGCCGACCGCAACCGCCCCGAGGATGCCCCGATCGGCCTGATCCCGGTCGACAGCATCTATTCGCCGGTCAAGAAGGTCAGCTACCGCGTCGAGAACACCCGCGAAGGCCAGGTGCTCGACTACGACAAGCTGACCCTGACGGTCGAGACTGACGGTTCGGTCAAGCCGGAGGACGCGGTGGCCTACGCGGCGCGCATCCTGCAGGACCAGCTCGCGATCTTCGTCAACTTCGAAGAGCCGCGGAAGGCCGAGGTCGAGGAGCGTCTGCCCGAGATCGGCATCCCGCCGGCGCTTCTGAAGAAGGTCGACGAGCTCGAACTGTCGGTCCGCTCGGCCAACTGCCTGAAGAACGACAACATCGTCTATATCGGCGACCTGATCCAGAAGACCGAGGCGGAGATGCTCCGCACGCCGAACTTCGGTCGCAAGTCGCTGAACGAGATCAAGGAAGTTCTCGCGCAGATGGGCCTGCACCTGGGCATGGAAGTCCAGAACTGGCCGCCGGAGAACATCGAAGAGCTGGCCAAGCGCTACGAGGATCACCAGCTCTGATTCGCCTTTTCCGGTCGGACGCCGTCGCGGTCTCGCATGGCGCCCGGTCGGGCCGGTCCCTGACGGGGCCGCATTCGGAAGACGGCGGGTCCAAGGCCCGGCGACAAGGACTATTCAAACCCGGATGACGCATGCCCGGGGGTGCGACGGCCTTCCCGCGGGGAGGGCCGGGGCTCCGGGGCGCGTCCCCGGTTCCCTAGCGAGGCGCTCAAGGCGCCGCCCGGCCGGGCCGGGCCACCCGAGGAGAGACTTCCATGCGTCACGGCAATTCCGGCCGTCGGTTCGCCCGCACTCACGAGCACCGCAAGGCCATGTTCGCCAACATGGCGTCGTCGCTCATCACCCACGAGCAGATCGTGACGACCCTGCCGAAGGCGAAGGACCTGCGTCCGATCGTCGAGAAGCTGATCACGCTGGCCAAGCGCGGCGACCTGAACTCGCGCCGCAACGCGGTCGCCCAGATCCGCGACGAGAAGGCCGTGAAGAAGCTCTTCGACGTGCTCGGCCCGCGCTACAAGGATCGCAACGGCGGCTACACCCGCGTGCTCAAGGCCGGCTTCCGGCATGGCGACAACGCCGCCGTCGGCGTCATCGAGTTCGTCGATCGCGACGTGTCGGCCAAGGGCGCCGAGGACCGCGCCCGCGCCGAGGCCGCGGAAGGCTGAGGCCACGAAAGGCTGAGGCCCATGAGGGCCGAGGCCGCGGAAGGCTGATCGATTTCCGGTTTCCGGAATCACCAACGGGCGGCCCCAGGGCCGCCCGTTTTGTTTTCCCCTGCGCTGTGTCGACGGGAGCGCTGACGGAGAGGCCGCGCGATCCCGGTCAGCGGGCGCTCAGTAGCTGTTCTCGTAGCGGCCGACGGCGCGGGCATTGTCGTGGCGGGCGCGGGCGCGCTGGGCGGGGGTGACGCAGACATGGTCGCCCGGGAAGGCTTCGCGCCAGACATAGCCGTTGCGGCAGGTGTCGCGGCCATAGGCGCCGCCCGACGGGTTGACGCGGTACTTGGCGGCGAAGTTGTCGGCCTTGGCGCGGGCGCGCTCGGCCGGGGTGACGCAGACGGTGTCGCCGACGAAGGACTCGCGCCAGACATAGCCCTGGCGGCAGGTGTCCGGGCCGTAGGCCCCGGCGGCCGCGGCGGGGCCGGCGGCGGCGAAGATCGAGAGACCGCCCAGGACGGCGGCGGCGACGGCGAGGGAAGCGGAGCGCAGGGTCAGCATGGTCGGTTCTCGCGGGGTCTGGAGGAGAGCGGCGGTTTGTTTCGTCCCGTCCGCTGATGTTTCGAGACTATTGCGTCGCCGCTGAACCGGCTCTGAGACCCGCTTGCAGGATCCGTTAATCGTGATTTTTCTCGGGTCGGTGGTCGGGCCGGGGTGAAACTGCATCCGATGTTGGCCTCCGACGCCGGTCCCGAGGCCGCCCCGTACTCTCAATCCGGTTAGAACGTGCAGAATGACACTATGGGCTGTATGAAATTCAATCCACGCTGTATCCTGTGACCGTTTTGATGGTCTGCGCCGCGCTGCTGGCGGGGCGTCGGCCACCCGGCATCGGGAGGTTTTTATGAGCGCTATCGCAATTCTGCATGGTTGGAGCGATACGTCGTCTTCATTCAAGGGCTTACGGGAATTCCTCGTCGCCAACGGACACCAGGCCAGCGACATCCATCTGGCGGACTACTGGTCCATGCGTGACGATGTCCGGATCGCCGACGTGGCGAGACGGATGGATACGGTGATCGCGGGCATGATCGCCGACAAGACGCTGACGGACCCGTTCGATATGATCGTCCATTCCACGGGTGGATTGGTGGCACGGGAATGGATCGTCGGGCGGATGGAGCGCGGCGAACCCGTTCCGGTGAAGCGCCTGATCATGCTGGCGCCGGCCAATTTCGGGTCGAGCCTCGCCCGGCTCGGCAAGAGCATGCTCGGCCGCGTGATCAAGGGGTGGGGGAGCTGGTTCGAGATCGGCCAGGAAATGCTCAACGGTCTGGAACTCGCCTCGCAATACCAATGGGATTTGGCGCGCCGCGACCTCCTCGATGCCACCGGCGGGCAGGCGGCGGGCCCCTACGGTCCGGGCAAGACGCTCCCCTTCGTGATCACGGGCACGAAGCCCTATACGGAAGCCTTGCGGCAGGTGGTCAACGAACCCGGCGCGGACGGAACCGTCCGGGTCCCGGCGGCCAACATGAACGTCTCCGGCTATACGATCGATTTCACCCATAGTGCCGGTCCCGATACGGAAATGACGGCCAAGCCGTGGACATGGCGTGCCGGACCGGGCGTCGAGATCCCGTTCGCGGTGCTGCCGGATCGCGACCACACCACCATCACGCAGCCCGCATCGTCCTCGGGTGCCGATGGCGAGACATCGGGACGCCTGGCGGCGTTGATCCTGGAAGCGCTCGACTGTACCGATGCCGGATACGCCGCCGTGGCAGCGTCCTGGAAGTCCGTCTCGGATGCGACCGGTGCGCTCGGTGCCGGCGGGGCCGTGCCGGCATTCCCGGATGTGGAGGCAGAATATTTCCATCAGCACATGCAGTTCATCACCCACGCGATCGACAACGCCGGCGATCCGGTTCGCGACTATTTCGTGGAGTTCTTCTCAAGCGCTCCGAATTCGATCAAGGATACGGTCGCCTTTCAGGGCAAGGTGCTGCGCGATTGCGCCAAGAATTCAATCGACGAAAGTTTTCTGTGTTTCTATATCGACCGCGAACTGCTCTTGAGCCAATTCTACAAGGCCGTCCAGGCGAAGTATACGGAGCTGCGGGTGAGCATTTCCGCGGCGGCGCCGGGCGGCAATGTCCGGTATTTCGAAAAGCACAATTCGGCCGGCTATCTCACCATCCACTATGCGGACGGTCCGACTCGGGAGGCGATGCCGATCGACCGTCGCCTCCGCCGCAATGCGACCCACCTCGTCGAGATGCGTCTGCCCCGCAATCTGGATAAAGAGGGCTTCCACTTCTGACACGCGGCGACACCGTCGCCGGTGGGCATGGCGCCATGGCGCTCGAAACGCAAAACGGCCGCCCCGGGGGGCGGCCGCCGCGTCGTGAACCTGCGGGGTCCGTGGATCAGTAGCTGTTCTCGTAGCGGCCGTTGGCGCGGGCATTGTCGTGGCGGGCGCGGGCGCGCTGGGCGGGGGTGACGCAGACATGGTCGCCCGGGAAGGCTTCGCGCCAGACGTAGCCGTTGCGGCAGGTGTCGCGGCCATAGGCACCGCCCGACGGGTTGACGCGATACTTCGCGGCGAAGTTGTCGGCCTTGGCGCGGGCGCGCTCGGCCGGGGTGACGCAGACGGTGTCGCCGACGAAGGACTCGCGCCAGACATAGCCCTGGCGGCAGGTGTCCGGGCCGTAGGCCCCGGCGGCCGCGGCGGGGCCGGCCGCGGCGAAGATCGAGAGACCGCCCAGGACGGCGGCGGCGACGGCGAGGGAAGCGGAGCGCAGGGTCAGCATGGTCGGTTCTCGTGGGGTCTGGAGGAGGGCGGCGGTTTGTTTCGTCCCGTCCGCTGATGTTTCGAGACTATTGCGTCGCCGCTGAATGGGCTCTGAGAGTGGCTTGCAGGCCTCGTTCATCGCGAATTTTTTCGGCCGCCGCGTTCCCCGACCGGTGGCATGACCGTCGTCCCAGGCCGGGGCGCGAAGGCTTTGCTGCACTGCGCGTCGATGCGACCACCCGCGTCGCATTTCGACAACTCCAGGCCGGGTCCCGGTGGCAGTCTGACGGCTCCTCCTCCCTGTTGCTCCCGGATCCGCCATGCTCTCCCGAGCCCCCCTCGACATTCCCCGTCTGATCGCCGAGCGCCGGCGCGGCTACACGCTGGCCGCGCCGTTTTATCGCGCCCGCGAGATTTTCGATCTCGACCTGGAGGTGATCTTCGGGCGGCACTGGATCTTCGCCGGCGTCGAGGCCGAGCTGCCGGAGCCCGGCGACTACACCCGGCTCGATATCGGCCATCTCTCGATCGTCATCGTGCGCGGCGACGACGGCGCGGTGCGCGCCTTCCACAATGTCTGCCGGCACCGCGGCGCGCGGCTGGTGACGCAGGAAGCCGGCTGCGTCGGCAAGCTGGTCTGCCCCTATCACCAGTGGACCTACGAGCTGACCGGCGAACTGATCCATGCCAGCCATATGGGCGAGGATTTCGATCCCAGCTGCCACGGCCTGAAGCCGGTGCATCTGCGCTCGATCGGCGGGCTGATCTTCGTCTGCATGGCCGCCGAGGCGCCCGCCGACATCGACGATCTCGCCGCCGTGCTGGAACCCCGGCTGGCGCCGTTCGACCTGCGCAATGCCAAGGTCGCCAAGCAGGTCGATCTGGTCGAGGAGGGCAACTGGAAGCTCACGATGGAGAACAACCGCGAGTGCTATCACTGCGCGGGCAACCATCCGGAGCTCGGCCAGAGCTTCAACAAATATGCGGTCGGCTTCGTGCCGGATGCCGACGATCTCGCCGGCCAGGCCGAGGCGGCCGCCTATGAGGCGCAGGTCGCCGCACAGGTCGCCGACTGGGAGGCGCGCGGCTTCCCGAGCGTGGCGGTCGAGCATCTTTCCGGCCGGGCGACCGGCTTCCGGACCGAGCGGATCATGCTCGACGGGTCCGGCGAGAGCCAGACGCTCGACACCAAGGCGGCCTGCCGCAAGCTCCTCGGCGGGCTGAGCGACGCCAAACTCGGCGGCCTGCATCTGTGGACCCAGCCGAACAGCTGGCACCATTTCATGGGCGACCACGCGGTCACCTTCTGCGCCATCCCGCTCGATCCGGAGCACACGCTGGTGCGCACCCGCTGGCTGGTGCACAAGGATGCGGTCGAGGGCGTCGACTACGATCTCGACCGCTTGACCGAGGTCTGGAACGCCACCAACGCCCAGGATGCCGCGCTGGTCGAGCTCGCCCAGCAGGGCGTGCGCAGCCCGGCCTACGAGCCCGGCCCCTATTCGCCGCTGACCGAGGGCCTCGTCGACCAGTTCGCCACCTGGTATGTCGAGCGCCTCCGCGCGCATCTCGGGTGACCGGCCGATGAGCGTGAGTGCGACCGCCGCGCCGGCCTGGTGGGATCCGGACATCGACGACCGTCTGATCTGCCGCGCGGTCCTGACCGAGACGGCGGACGTGAAGACCTTCGTGTTCGAGGCGCCGGGCGGCCGGCGCTTCGCCTATGCGCCGGGCCAGTTCGCCAATTTCGAGGTCGAGTGCGGCGGCGGCGTCGAGACCCGCTCCTACACGCTCGCCTCGGCGCCGACCCGGCCGGACCGGGTCGCCATCACGGTCAAGCGCATCCCGGGCGGGATCGTCTCGAACCATCTGCACGACCGGCTGAAGCCGGGCGATGCGATCAAGGTGCAGCTGCCGCTCGGCGACTTCTCGACGGCACGCCATCCGGCGCCGAAATATCTGTTCCTGGCCGCCGGCGTCGGCGCGACCCCGCTGATGTCGATGCTCCGGGCCGAGGACGATCTGGCCGGCGGCGCCGACATCGTCTTCGTCAATGTCGCGCGCCGGCCGGAGGAGCTGGTCTTCCGGCGCGAGCTGGAGGCGATCGCGGCGCGCAACCGGACGGTCCGGCTCGCCCATGTCGTGACCGGCGAGGGCGCGGAGCCCTGGGCCGGCCATCGTGGCCGGCCGACCCGGGCGACGATCGAGGCGATCGCGCCGGATTTCCGCACGCGCGAGATCTTCGTCTGCGGCCCGGACGGCTTCATGGCCTCCGTGCGCGGCGTCCTCGCGGAGGCCGGTTTCGACATGGCCCGCCACCATGAGGAGAGCTTCACCTTCGGGGCGGATGCGGCCGCCGAGGCGGCGGCGGCTCCGGTGGACCCGGCCGAGAAGACCTGGCGCATCACCTTCACGCGCAGCGGCAAGGTGGTGCTGTGCGACGGCACGACGCCGATCCTGACGGCGGCGCGCAAGGCCGGCGTGGTGCTGCCGTCCTCCTGCACCAAGGGCCTGTGCGGCACCTGCAAGTCGAAGAAGCTCGACGGCGAGGTCGAGATGAAGCATTCGGGCGGCATCCGGCCGCGCGAGATCGAGGCCGGCCAGGTGCTGCTCTGCTGCTCAAGGCCGCGCTCCGACGTGACCATCGAGCGATAGGACGGGAGCCGCCGGGACCATGGGCGAGGTGACGATCATCTACTGGCGCGACATTCCCGCCCAGGTGCTGCACGGCTCCGGCCGGCGCGCGACCAAGCGCGAGCTGCCCGAGCGCTTCCAGGTCGCCATCGACATGGCGGCGATGCGCGGCGGGGCGCGCGAGACCGACGCCTATCTGGCCGACTGGCGGCGCGCGCCGATGCCGGCCGATGGCGCCGATCCGGAAGCCATGGTCGCAAATGTGACGGCGCGGATCGAGGCCGAATACGATCCTGAGCGCCTGCGCCGGCTGGTCGAGGCCGGCGGCAAGGAAGCCTGACCGGACCCGCCGATCCCTCCAGCGGCACGGACCGGACCGAACCCCGTCCCGAACCGGCCCGCGCGCACCGTCGCGCCGAGCCTGCCGCGAGGCCCCATGCTGCGCGTTCCCGCCGCCTTCGAACCCCCCGGCAAGCCACCCCGGCCGCGCGACCGTTTCGCGCTGCGCTTCTGGTCGATCCGCCATGCCGGCGGGCTGGCGCGCCTCTACGCGGCCTTCGAGCGCGCGCTGGTCGCCGCCGCGCCGCTCGCCGCGAAGCTCGGCTGGACGCGGCTGGAGCGGCCGGTCGCGGCGGTCGAGCGGACCGTGAAGGGGGCGCTGTTCGACTGCCGCATGTGCGGCCAGTGCGTGCTGTCCTCGACCGGCATGTCCTGCCCGATGAACTGCCCGAAGAACCTGCGCAACGGCCCCTGCGGCGGCGTGCGCGGCGACGGCAACTGCGAGGTCTATCCGGAGATGCCCTGCGTCTGGGTCAAGGCCTGGGAGGGCTCGCGGCTGATGGCCGAGGGCGACCGGATCGGCGACGTGCAGCCGCCGATCGACCATCGCCTGAAGGGCCGGTCGAGCTGGCTGGCCGTGGCGCAGGAGAAGTCCGGCACGGGAGGGGCGGCATGAACCCGCGCCTGCATCCGGAGGATTTCGGCGAGAATCCGTGGGATCCGCTGCCCGCGCTGCCGGGCCACACCTCGCGCGGCCGTCTGGAGCGCGTGCTCCGGCGCGGCGAATTCGCCGTCACGGCGGAGCTCAATCCGCCCGATTCGGCGCTCGCCGAGGATGTCTACAAGCGCGCGGCCGTGTTCGAGGGCTGGGTCGACGCGATCAACGCCACCGACGGCTCGGGCGCCAACTGCCACATGTCGTCGATCGCCATCTGCGCGCTCCTGACCCGGATCGGCTTCTCGCCGGTCTTGCAGATCTCCTGCCGCGACACCAACCGCATCGGCATCCAGGGCAACGTGCTCGGCGCCTCCGCGCTCGGCGTCAACAATGTGCTCTGCCTGACCGGCGACGGCGTGCAGTCGGGCGATCATCCGGAGGCGAAGCCTGTCTTCGACCTGGATTCGACCTCGCTGCTCGCCACCATCCGGCGCATGCGCGACGAGGCGAAGTTCCTGTCGGGCCGCAAGATCACCACCCCGCCGCCGGTCTTCATGGGCGCGGCCGAGAACCCCTTCGCGCCGCCCTACGATTTCCGCCCGCTGCGGCTGGCCAAGAAGGTGCGGGCCGGCGCCCAGTTCATCCAGACGCAATATTGCTTCGACGTGCCGCTGCTCGAGCGCTTCATGGCCAAGGTGCGCGACATGGAACTGGAGAAGCACTGCTTCATCCTGGTCGGCGTCGGTCCGCTCGCTTCGGCCAAGACGGCGCGCTGGATGCGCTCCAACGTCGCCGGCGTGCACATCCCGGACGCGATCATCGAGCGGCTGGAGAAGGCCAAGGACCAGAAGGCCGAGGGCAAGCGCATCTGCGTCGAGATCATCCAGCAGGTGCGCGAGATCGCCGGCGTGGCCGGGGTCCATGTCATGGCCTACCGGCAGGAGGAGTATGTCGCCGAGATGGTCCACGAATCCGGCGTCCTCAAGGGCCGCCAGCCCTGGCGCCGCGACCTGACCCGGCCCGGCTTCGATCTCGACCAGCGCCTGACCGAGAACCTGGCGCGGGCCGGGGAGGGGTAACCTGTCGGCCCTGGTCCGGCGCCCAACCGGCCCTGGTCCGGCGCTCGCGCGGCCGCAGTCCGGCACGCGCCATGGCCGGCGGCGAACCGCTTCCGGGAAGGGAAAATTTACCGTTCCGAACGAGGATCGCGACAGGACGAGGCCGGGGGGCACCCGTCCGGTGCCTCCTCAGTCGGTGAGTCCCATGGCAGGTGCGTTCAACGGTCCGTCGCATGCTTCCGCGTCGGAAAAGGCTGCCCCCGAATGGCCCGTCGGGCGCGTCTGGTTCTGCTTCCTCGACGAGGATGTCGACGACGCCAACCTTCCCTTCGACGCCCCGCCGCCGCGGCTGCGGCGCGTGACCGAGGGGCCGCTGCCGCGGCGGGTCTGACCCGCACTAACCCGTTCAATCCGCCGGATCCCGAAGGAAGGCGTCGAGTTCGGCCCGTGTCGGCGCCCCGGCACGGCCGCCGAAGCGCCGGCATTTGAGGGCGGCCGCCACAGTGGCGAAGCCGAGCGCCTCGGCCTCCGGCCGGCCCTCCGCCAAGGCGAGCGCGAAGGCGCCGTGAAAGACATCGCCGGCGCCGAGCGTATCGACGGCCGTGATCGCCGGCGCGGCCAGATGCCGGATGGCGCCGGCACGGTCGAGCCAGACGACCCCGCGCGCGCCGAGCGTCACCGCCAGGAAGGCATCCGTCATCCGCGCCGCGGCCCTCAGGCCGTCGGCCGGATCGCCAAGCCCGGTCGTCGCCGCCAGGCAGGCCGCCGACAGGATCGCGTGGCTGGGCACGGTCAGTGCAGCCGGCGGCAGGCCATCGGCGCGGTCGCCATCGAGCACGGCGGGGCGGCCTCGGCGGCGCGCGGCGGCGAGGAGCGGCGCGACGAAATCGAGGAAGCGGTCGTCGGCCAGGACCGCATCGGACCCGGCGGCGAGACCGTCCGGATCCGGGATCGGCGGCGGCGGACCGCCCGGCGTCCGCCAGGACAGGACGGTGCGCTCGCCGTCGGCCTCGACGATGGCGGCAGTGACCGGAGAATGCCCGCCGGCGATCACGATCGCCGCGAGGTCGATGCCCTCGGCGGCGAGATCGCGCGCGATCATGGCGCCGACCATGTCGTCGCCGAGCGGGCAGACCAGCCGCACCGACGCCCCGAGGCGCCGCGCCGCAACCGCCGCATTGGCCGCGCTGCCGCCGCCGACCGAGGCGAAATCCGCCGCGACGGTCTTGCTGCCGCGTGCCGGGAAGGCGGCGACACGGTAGATCAGGTCATGGCCGGCCGCCCCCGCCACCACCAGGCGAGGCCGCCGATCGGCATCGGGCGGCGCAGTCATGGTCCCAGTCCCAGTCCCAGTCCCAGTCCCAGTCCCAGTCCCAGTCCCGAGCATGATCGGATCCGAAGGGACCGCGATGATGCTCCGCATGCTTTTGTTCGCACGAGCGTTTTCCGATCGGCAGGGACCGCGCGCCCGCCCGTCACGGCTTCGGCGCGTTCGTCCGCGACTGCTTCAGCATCTGGCGGAATTCGTCGCGCTTGTCGTGGATCGAGGCGATCACCGGTCCCATCGGGACGCCGAGACCGACCAGGGCGGCCTCGGACAGCTGCAGGCTGGCCTCGATGGTCTCCGGCACCGCGTTTGTGACCCCCATCGCGTAGAGCTTGGTAGCGTGGGCCGCGTCGCGGGCGCGGGCGACGATCACGGCTTCGGGCCGCAGGGTGCGGATGACGGTGACGATGTCGTCGACGAGGGTCGGCGAATTCACGGTGACCACCACGGCCCGGGCGGTGTCGAGGCCGCAGGCGCGCAGGAAGTCGGGCTTGGTGATGTCGCCGAAATAGACCGGACGGCCCTTGCGGCGCGCCAGCGTGACGGTGGTCGGGTCGCGGTCGATGGCGATATAGGGCTGGCGGTGGCGCTCCAGCATGGTGCCGATCAGGGCGCCGACGCGGCCGTAGCCGACCACGATGGTCCGCCCGCCGGCCTCTTCCGGCGGGGCGACCAGGGTTTCCGGATCGGCCGGCAGGGCCTGCGCGAGGCGCCGGCCGAGATGGCGGCCGAGCGAGGCCATGGCCGGCAGGGCCGCCATGGTGATCGCCACCACGGTCGGGGCGATCGAGCCGGCGGCCCGCTCGACGATCCCGGTCGTCATGGCCAGCCCGATGACGATGAAGGCGAATTCGCCGCCCGCACCGATCAGCGCGCCGGTCTCGATCGCGGCCGGCCAGGCGACGCCGAAGCCGCGCGCCAGGAGCGTGCAGATCAGCATCTTGACGGCGACCAGCGCGACGGCGAGGCCAAGAATGAGGACCGGGTCGGCGATCAGGCGGCCGAAGTCGATCGACATGCCGACGGAGAAGAAGAACACGCCGAGCAGCAGCCCCTTGAACGGCTCGATGGTGTGCTCGACGGCCCGGCGATACTCGGTCTCGGCGATCAGCAGGCCGGCCACGAAGGCGCCGAGCGCCATCGACAGGCCGGCGGCGGCGCTGGCCACCCCGGTGCCGACCACGACCAGCAGCGTCGTGGCGATGAACAGTTCGTTGTCGCGGGTCTCGGCGACGAAGCGGAACAGCGGCGACAGGACCAGCTTGCCCAGGCCGACGATCAGCGCGATCGCGACACCCGCCTGCACGAGCGCCCAGCCGAGCCCGGCGACCAGCGATCCGTCCCGCCCGGCGCCGAGCGTCTCGACCAGGAACAGGATCGGCACCACGGCGAGATCCTGCAGCAGCAGGATCGCGAAGGTGACGCGGCCGGTCGTCGAGGTCAGGCGCTTGCGCGTCGCCAAGAGTTCCACGACGATCGCCGTCGAGGACAGCGCCAGCGAGGCGCCGATCAGGATGGCGGCGTCGGGCTTGAGGCCGAACAGGCTGGCCAGTGCGGCCAGCACCGCGCCGCTGATCAGGACCTGCAGCAGGCCGAGCCCGAAGACGTAGCGCCGCATGGTGGCGAGGCGGCCGAACGAAAGCTCCAGGCCGATGAAGAACAGCAGGAAGACGATGCCGAGTTCGGCGATGCCGGCGATCTCGTCGGTCTTCTGGATCGTCACCCATTCGAGATAGGGGACGCGGGTGTGGAACTGCCCGAGACCGTTCGGCCCGAGCGCCGCGCCGGCGGCCAGATAGCCGAGAATGGGGCTGACCTTCAGACGGTGGACGATCGGGACCACGATGCCGGCCGTGCCGAGCACCAGCAGGGCATCCTTGAAATGCGTCAGATCAACCTGTCCCGCCATCCGATTCTCCAGGGGTCCGAACGGAGTTTCGCAGTTCGGACGGGCGCATTGAAAGGGCTGCGGGCAGGATGCAATCGATTTGGATGCGGTCGGGCGCCATTTCGCCCGCCGCGGGCACGATCCCGCCGACCACGGGGTCTTCCGGATGGCGCCGCCGGCCGGCGGGGGCGATGGTGGGGCTTCTCCGTCAGCTTGGTGTCATGAATGCCGGTCGAAGACCTCTCCGCCGCTCCCCCCTGGCACCGGCTCACCCCGACCGAGGCCGCCCGCCGCCTCGAAGCCGACGGCGACCGTGGGCTCGACGAGGCCGAGGCCGCCGTCCGGCTCGCCCGCTTCGGCGCCAATCGTCTGAAGCCGGCCGCCGGACGGACGCTGGCGGCGCGCGTCGCCGGCCAGTTTCGCGATGTGCTGGTGCTGGTTCTGGTCGCGGCGGCGGCGGTATCGCTGGCCATCGGGGAGGGGCTCGACGCCGGGGTGATCCTCGCCGTGGTGGTCGCCAATGCGGCGATCGGGCTCGTCCAGGAGGGGCGCGCGGAGCGGGCGCTGGCCGCGATCGGACAGATGCTGTCGGCGGAGGCGCGGGTCGTGCGCGCGGGGCGCGAGCGGATCGTGCCGGCCGAGACGCTGGTGCCGGGCGACCTCGTCGCCGTGGAGGCCGGCGACCGCATCCCGGCCGATCTGCGCCTCATCGAGACCGTCCGCTTCTCCACCGAGGAGGCGGCGCTGACCGGCGAATCCGCCCCTGTCGCCAAGGCTATCGACCCGGCCGCGGATGGCGCGATCGTGTCCGACCGGCATTCGATGGCGCATGCCGGCACCTTCGCGGTCACCGGCCGGGCGCGCGGGCTGGTCGTCGCCACCGGTTCGGCGACGGAGATCGGCCGCATCAGCCGGATGATCGAGACCGTCGAGGCGCTCGACACGCCGCTCTTCCGCAAGCTCCTGGTCTTCGGCCGCTGGCTGACCGCGATCGTGCTGGCGGCGACCGCGCTCTTGTTCCTGGTCGGCTGGCTCGGCGGCACCATGCCGCCGGCCGAGATGTTCATGGCGGCGGTCGGGCTCGCCGTGGCGGCGATCCCCGAGGGGCTGCCGGCGATCGTCACCGTCGGGCTGGCGATCGGGGTCGAGCGCATGGCGGCGCGCGGGGCGATCATCCGGCGCATGCCGGCGATCGAGGCGCTCGGCGCCGTGACGGTGATCGCGACCGACAAGACCGGCACGCTGACCGTCAACGAGATGACCACCGAGCGGATCGTCACCGCTTCCGATCGGATCGCGATCGGCGGCATCGGCTATGCGCCGGTCGGCGAACTGACCGCCGAACATGGCGACAGCGACAGCCAGGAGGTGGCCGCCCTGATCCGCGCGGCGGCACTTTGCAACGACGCCAGCCTGGACGAGAGCGGCGGCCGCTATGCGGCGCTCGGCGATCCGGTCGATGCCGCGCTGATCACGCTGGCGCTGAAGAGCGGGCTCGATCCGGAGGCCTTGCGCCGCGACCATCGGCGCGAGGATCAGGTGCCGTTCGATCCGGCGGCGCGGATCATGATCGTGGCGCTGCGCGAGCCGTCCGGCATGCGCCGGGTGATCGTCAAGGGCGCGCCCGAGCGGCTGCTGGCCTTGGCCGACCGCGAGCGGGTCGGGGGCGCCGAGCGCCCGATCCGACGCGAGGCCTGGTTCGATGCGCTCGACGACATGGCCGCCAAGGGCCTGCGCATTCTCGCCCTCGCCGAGCGGATCGACGGCGGATCGGAGCCCGGCGAGACGGATCTGGGGCTCGACCGCGGCGGCTTCGTGTTTCTGGGGCTCGCCGGCATGCGCGATCCGGAGCGCGCGGAGAGCGCCGCGTCGGTGGCGGCGGCGCGCCGTGCCGGCATCCGGGTGGTGATGATCACCGGCGACCATGCCGCGACCGCCCGCGCGGTGGCGCTGCGGGTCGGCCTGCCGGCCGACGCGACGGTGATCGAGGGTACCGCGCTCGACGGGCTGGCGCGGGAGGAATTCGCCCGGGCGGCGGCCGGGGCCGACGTGGTCGCGCGGGCGACGCCGGAGGTCAAGTTGCGCCTGGTCGAGGCCCTGCAGGCGCAGGGCGAGGTGGTCGCCATGACCGGCGACGGGGTCAACGACGCGCCGGCCCTGAAGCGGGCCGATGTCGGCGTCGCGATGGGCGCCAAGGGCACCGAGGTCGCCCGCCAGGCGGCCGCCATGGTGATCACCGACGACGATTTCTCGACCATCGTCGGCGCGGTCCGGGCCGGACGCGTGGTCACCGACAACCTCGTGAAATCGATCCTCTACATCCTGCCGACCAACGGCGCGGAGGCGATCGGGCTGATCGCCGCCGTGCTGGTCGGCTTCGACCTGCCGATGACCGCCCTGCAACTGCTCTGGATCAACCTGGTCACCGAGAGCCTGCTGTCGCTGTCGCTGGCCTTCGATCCGGCCGAGCCCGACGTGATGCGCCGGCCGCCGCGCGACCCTAAGGCGCCGCTGGTCACGCCGCTGCTGCTCTGGCGCATCCTGTTCGTCTCGGCCCTGATGGGCGCGGCCTCGACCGGGCTCTTTCTCTGGGAACGGGCGCAGGGCGCCGATCTGGCGGTCGCCCGCACGGTCGCGGTCAACGCGCTGGTCGCCGCCGAGATCGCCTACCTGTTCAATGCCCGCCATCCGGCCGCCGCCTCGCTCAATGCCGAGGCCTTCCTGGGCAACCGCCTCGCGCTCCTGGGCACGGCGGTGCTGATCGGCGTGCAGATCGCCTTCACGACCTGGCCGCCCTTGCAGACCCTGTTCGGGACGGCGGCGCTGGACGGGCGCCAGGTGCTGACGATCGCGGCGGTCGCCGTCGTGGTGTTCTTCGTCGCCGAAGCCGAAAAGGCGGTGCTGCGCCGGCTGGTGCCATTTGGCGGTTGACCCGGACCGGCGGTTCGGGAGAGAAGGACCCGCCAGTCGGCCGGGCGGCCGCTCTTCCCCTCGCGGGGGAGGGAGGAAAGTCCGGGCTCCACGGAACAACGGTGCCGACTAACGGTCGGCGGGGGCGACCCCAGGGACAGTGCCACAGAGAACGAACCGCCGCGGATGCGTCCGCGGCAAGGGTGAAAAGGTGCGGTAAGAGCGCACCGCGGGACCGGCAACGGGACCGGCATGGCAAACCCCACCGGGAGCAAAACCAAATAGGGGCGACGCGGGTTCTTCGCTTCGGCGGAGACCCAGTCCGTTCCGGACCAGTCGCCCGGGTCGGTTGCGCGAGGCGTCCGGCAACGGGCGTCCCAGATGAATGGCCGCCGCGTCGGGGGAAACCCCGGCCTTACAGAACCCGGCTTATAGGCCGACTGGCACTTTTCCCCCACCCGGCCGCACGCCCGCCGCCCCCGCCGCAAGGCCGGCCGGCCCGCGCGGCCGCGCCCGTGGATTTTCGATCCGCCGGGCCGTCGCTTTAAATCAGCCGGAGTTTCAGTTTAAATCTGCCGGCCGTTCACTTTAAATTAGCCAGGCGCAGGCTTAAAATCTGCCGCATGGGTGCATCGACCTCTCCCTCTGGCGGCTATATCCGGCGTCGTGTCGTCGCGCGCATCGAGACGGCCATGGCGGATACCCGCGTGGTCCTTCTGACGGGGCCGCGCCAGGCCGGAAAGACGACCTTGCTCCGGCATCTGGCCGGTCCCGAGCGGACCTATCTGACCCTCGACGATATCGGCACCCTGGCGGCGGCCCGCGCCGATCCGGTCGGCTTTCTGCGCGGCCTGGATCGGGCCGCCATCGACGAAATCCAGCGGGCGCCGGACCTTATCCTGGCGATCAAGGAAGCCGTCGACCGCGATCCCGCACCGGGCCGCTTCCTGCTGACCGGATCGGCCAACCTCGCGACGGTGCCGGCCGTGGCGGACTCCCTGGCCGGGCGCATGGCCGTGGTGCCGCTGCTGCCTTTCGCCCAGGCCGAACTGCGCGAGGCGCCGGGCCGCTTCCTCGACCTTGTCTTCGGCGGTGAGACCGTCTGGTCGGCCGACGGAACGGTGACCGGCGACGCACTTGTCGACTGCGTGCTGGCTGGCGGCTATCCCGAGGCGGTGCGCCGGCGCTCGCCGGAACGTCGCCGGGTCTGGCTGGAGGACTATGTCGCCCTCATCCTCGACCGCGACGTGCGCGACATCGCCCGGATCGATCAACTCGAACGGCTGCCGCGGCTTCTCGCCGTGCTCGCCGAGCATGCCGGTCAACTCGTCAATCATGCCAGCTACGGCGCCGCGCTCGGGCTCTCGTCGGTCACGGCGCAGAAATATGTCGGCATCCTGGAGCGGCTGTTCCTGGTCCGCAGCCTCGTGCCCTGGTCGTCGAACCGGCTGTCGCGCCTGGTCAAGTCGCCGAAACTGCACTTCCTGGACAGCGGCCTGCTCGCGGCGCTCCGCGGCCTCGACGGCGATCTGATCGCGGCCAACCGGACAGCCTTCGGGGCGGTGCTGGAGAGCTTCGTCTATTCCGAAATCCTGAAGCTCGCCGCCTGGTCCTTCCGCCGCCTGAGCTTCTCGCATTTCAGGACCCGCGACGGAGACGAGGTCGATCTCGTCATCGAGGACCGCCGCGGCCGGCTGGTCGGCATCGAAGTCAAGGCGTCGGCAACCGTGCGGGACGACGATTTCAAAGGCCTGCGCAAGTTGCAGGAGGCGGCTGGCGACCGGTTCCTGCGCGGGCTGGTGCTGTTCGACCATGATCGGGTCATTCCGTTCGGCGAAAGGCTGACCGCCGTGCCGATTTCCAGCCTCTGGACCTGGTAGCGCGGGGCTGCGGCACGGCAGCCGCGGCGGCGCGCCGGGGCGGCGGCGATCGCCACAAATCTTGCCGGATTCCTAATCGGATCAAGCGCTTTGTGCCGTCGGCGTGGACGGAATGTTAACCTTGATCGGGCGTCAATAGGGGCTATGCGTACCGGCTGATTCCATTGACCCCCATGCCATCCCATGCTATCCCAAATTATCCCGTTCGCGCGTTGCAGGGCAGCCCGTCGAACCCGCCGAGGCCGTTCGCGGCCAGACGGGTCGCTGCGGATCGTTGTCCGATGGCGGTTTCGCGGTCTGCGGGGAGGGTCGAGGGGCTGAGCCGCCCGTCGGCATGTCGAAGCTGGGGCTGTGTCATGAGGCAGGGCCTTCGGGATGGGCGGTGCGGGTCAGGGCATGGAGCGGTTTCTCGGCCGGCACCCGAAGAAGATCGACGCGAAGGGTCGCGTTTCGATCCCGGCGCCGTTCCGTGCCGTGCTGGCTCACGACGGCTTCGAAGGGCTCTTCTGCGTGCGCGCCTTGTGGGAACCGGCCGTGGAGGCCGGCGGCAACGCGCTGATCGCGCAGATCGATGCCGCGGTCTCCGGCTACGACGGCTTCTCGCCGGAGCATCTGCATCTTGCCGCCACCCTGATGGGGGCGGGCGATACGCTGTCGATCGACGGGGAGGGGCGCATCGTGGTGCCGGACTGGATCCGCGAGGCCGCCGGCATCACGGACGAGATCGTCTTCGTCGGGCTCGGCCAGAAATTCCAGTTCTGGGCACCAGAAGCCTTCAAGGCCTTCGAAGCCAAGGCGCGAGCCGCAGCCGCGGAGCTGCTGGCGCGCGGACGCGAGGTGCGGACATGAGCCGCGCCGCCGACGATGGCACCGCGCCCGTCCTCCCGGCCCTGCCGACCGCCATGGGCCTGCCGGATGCCGGCCCCTTCGCGCCCGATCCGCGCCACCGCCCGGTGATGCTCGCCGAGGTGATCGCCCATCTGGCGCCGCGGCCCGGCGAGGTGCATCTCGACGGCACCTTCGGCGCCGGCGGCTACACCCGCGCCATCCTGGGCGCCGGCGCTTCCGTCATCGCCGTCGACCGCGACCCTACCGCGATCCGCGCCGGCCAGGCCCTGGCCGAGGCGGCCGAAGGACGTCTGACGCTGGTCGAGGGGCGCTTCGGTGATCTCGATGCCCATGTCCGGGCGGCCGGACGGGAGACCGTCGACGGCGTCGTGCTCGACATCGGCGTCTCCTCGATGCAGTTCGACGAGGCCGAACGCGGCTTCTCGTTCCGTTTCGACGGGCCGCTCGACATGCGCATGGGCGGCGACGGGCCGAGCGCGGCCGACATCGTCAACACGGCCGAGGAAATCGAGATCGCCCGCATCCTCTGGGTCTATGGCGAGGAGCGCAAGTCCGGGCCGATCGCGCGCGCCATCGTGCGCCGCCGCGCCGAACGGCCGTTCGAGCGCACGCGCGAGCTCGCCGATCTGTGCGAGGCGGTGCTCGGGCGGGCCAAGAAGCCGCACGAGATCCATCCGGCAACGCGCACCTTCCAGGCCCTGCGCATCCATGTGAACGGCGAACTCGACGAACTGGCCCGCGCGCTCGGCGCGGCCGAGGCGGTGCTGGCCGAGGGCGGCCGGCTGGTGGTCGTCTCGTTCCATTCGCTCGAGGACCGCATCGTCAAGCGCTTCCTGGCCGACCGCAGCCGGGAGCGGGCCGGCGGCTCGCGCCACGCGCCCGAGACGGCCGTGCCGGATCCGACCTTCGTGATGATTGCCAAGGGGGCGGTCGAGCCGGGCGAGGCCGAGACGGCGGTCAACCCGCGCGCGCGCTCGGCCAAGCTGCGGGCCGCGCGGCGCACCGGCGCGCCGGTGCGCCGCGCCATCGACGCAGAAGCGCTCGGCGTGCCGGATCCGGCGCCGCGGCGGGGGAGGGCACGCGCATGATGCGGACGGTCAACATCATCCTGATCGGCGGCATGATGGCCGGCGCCGGCGTGGTCTACTTCCTGAAATACGAGGCCGAGCACGCCACCACGCGCGTCGCCCAGCTGAGCCGGCAGATCCAGCAGGAACGCGAGGCGATCGCGACGCTTCGGGCCGAGTGGAGCCTCCTGAACCAGCCCAAGCGGCTGCAGGAGATGGCCGACCGCTACCACACCTATCTGGAGCTGGAGCCGCTCGACCCGAACCAGGTCGCGACGCTCGACGACATCCCGTTCCGGCAGGTCATGCCCGACGGCGGCACGGCTGGCGGCAAGGGTCCGGAGCGCCTCTTCGCCGGCGTCAAGCCGATCGAGCATACCGGCACGATCAGGAAGTCGACCGATCGGGTCGGCAAGACGGACAAGCCCGAACCGAAGGGGGTCGATCCGAAGCCGAACGATCTCCTGAACACCATCATCCGATAGGCGGGAGTGACGACCGTGAGCACCACGATGGACGCGTTCGCCACCGACTTTCACCGCGGGCCGGCCGCCGAGGAGACCAGCGCGCCGACCCAGGCGCCCGCCCGCGGCAAGACCCGACGCTCGGCCGCCGCGGCCGGGCGGACCCGCGTCAAGGTGGCGATGCTCGGCTTCGTGGCGATCTACGGCGCCATCGCCGGCAAGCTGGTCTATCTCGGCCTGAAGGGGCCGGAGCACAGCAACACTCTCGGCGCCGCGATCGTGCAATCCTCGCCGCGCCCGGATCTGCTCGACCGCAACGGCGAAGTGCTGGCGACCGACATCAAGACTTCCTCGCTGTTCGCCGAGCCGCGCCGCATCCTCGACGTGGACGAGGCGATCGAGGCCCTGTCGAGCGTGCTGCCGGACATGCGCGAACCGTCGGTGCGCCACAAGCTGAAGAGCGGCGCCGGCTTCGTCTGGCTGAAGCGCGAGATCACCCCGGAGCAGCGCTTCCGCATCCACCGGCTCGGCATTCCGGGCATCGGCTTCCTCGACGAGAACAAGCGCTTCTATCCCGGTGGCGGCATGGCCAGCCACGTCGTCGGCCACGTCAATGTCGACAACCAGGGCATTGCCGGCATCGAGAAGTATATCGACGACGAGATGAACCTGAACGAGCTGCACAAGCTCGGCATCGTCGCCGACCGCGGCCTGAAGGCGCGCAAGCTGTCGCTCGACCTGCGTGTCCAGCATGTGGTGCGCGACGAAATCGCGGCCGCCAAGGAGCGCTTCCATGCGGTGGCGGCCGTCGGCATCGTGCTCGACGTGCATACCGGCGAGGTCATCGCCATGTCGTCGCTGCCCGACTACGACCCGAACAATCCGGCCGAGGCGCTGGAGAAGGACCGGATGAACCGGGCCACCGCCGGCGTCTTCGAGATGGGCTCGGTGTTCAAGACCTTCAACTCGGCGATGGCGCTGGATTCCGGCCGCGTCAGCCTCAACGACAGCTTCGACGCGCGCGGCGGCCTGGCCTTCGGCGGGCAGCGCATCTCCGACTTCCACGGCAAGAATCGCATTCTGAGCGTGCCGGAGATCTTCATCTATTCGTCGAATATCGGCTCCGCCCGGATGGCCCTGAAGGTCGGTCCGCAAGGCCAGTACGACTTCTTCACCAAGATCGGCTTCCACTCCAAGATCAAGACCGAACTGCCCGAGGTGGCGCTGCCGCTCTGGCCGAAGCGGCTCTCGGAAGTGTCCTCGGCGACCCAGTCCTTCGGTCACGGCATCTCGGTCTCGCCGATGCACACGGCGGCCGCCACCATCCCGCTGATGAACGGCGGCAAGATGATCCCACCGACCTTCTTCGTCCGCAGCCGCGCCGAGGCCGATGCCCTGGCGGTGCAGGTGGTCAAGCCCGAGACCAGCGAGAAGATGAAATATCTCTTCAAGCTCAACGGCCAGATCGGTTCCGGGACACGCGCCGACGTGGCCGGCTACCGGGTCGGCGGCAAGACCGGCACGGCGGAAAAGATCGAGAACGGCCGCTACGCCTCGAACAAGCGGTTCAACTCCTATCTCGCCGCCTTCCCGATCGACGACCCGCAATATGTCGTGCTGGCGGTCCTCGACGAGCCGAAGGCCGAGAAGGAGATCGGCGCGGCGACCGCGGGTCTGAACGCCGCCCCGACGGTGGCGGCGATCGTCAAGCGCATCGCGCCGATGCTCAACGTGCCGCCGCGCTTCGATCTGGCGCCGGCGACGCTCGCCTCCAATTGACCGTTTCGTTGCGTTCCGCTACCCGCGGGTTCGAGTTTTCGACCGAAGGATCGGGACGATCATGCGCCTCGACGCACTCCTCGACGAATTGACGCCGGGCCTGCCGGACGGCCTCGGTGCCGTGGAGGTGACCGCGGTCACGTCCGACAGCCGCAAGGTCGCTCCCGGCGGCCTGTTCGTGGCGCTCGCCGGCGCCAAGGCGGACGGCGCCCGTTTCGCCGGCGATGCCGTCGGTCGCGGCGCCGTTGCGGTGCTGGCCGCGGATGCTGCCGCCCTCGGCGGCCTGCCGGTTCCGGTGATCACGGCGCCCGATCCGCGCCGCGCCCTGGCCATCGCCGCCGCCCGGCTCGCCGGCCCGCAGCCCGGCACCATCGTCGCCGTCACCGGGACCAGCGGCAAGACCTCGATCGCCGCCTTCGTCCGCCAGATCTGGGCCGATACCGGCAAGGCCGCCGCCTCGATCGGCACGATCGGGGTGGTCGGCCCGAAGGGCGCGCTCTACGGCAGCCTGACGACGCCCGATCCGGTCGATCTCGCCGGCACGCTGGCCGGCCTCGCCGCCGAGGGCGTCTCCCATGTCGCGCTGGAGGCCTCCTCGCACGGGCTCGACCAGCGCCGGCTCGACGGCGTCCGCATCGGCGCCGGCGCCTTCACCAATCTGTCGCGCGACCATCTCGACTACCATCCGACGGTGGAAGCCTATTTCGCCGCCAAGATGCGGCTCTTCGACGAGTTGCTGGCGCCCGGGCAGGGGGCGGTGGTCGATGTCGACACCGAACACGGCCGGCGCGCCGCCGAACATGCGACCCGGCGCGGGCTCGACCTGCTGACCGTCGGGCGGGCCGGGACGGCCCTCAAGGTGCTCGACGTGGAGCCGGACGGCTTCCGCCAGATCGTCAGGATCGCGGCGGCGGGAGGCACCCACACCGTCCGCCTGCCGCTGCTCGGCACCTTCCAGGTCTCCAACGCGCTGGTCGCCGCCGGGCTCGCCATCGTCACCGGCACGTCCGTCGCCGAGGCCCTGGCGGCGCTCGAAGGCCTGACCGGCGCCTCCGGGCGGCTCGATCTGGTCGGCACCACCGCGGCCGGCGCGCCCGTCTTCGTCGACTATGCGCACAAGCCCGACGCGCTGGAGAAGGTGCTGGAGGCGCTCAGGCCCTTCGCGCGCGGACGGCTGATCGCGGTGTTCGGCTGCGGCGGCGACCGCGATCCCGGCAAGCGGCCGATCATGGGCGAAATCGCCAGCCGCCTCGCCGATGTCGCGATCGTCACCGACGACAACCCGCGCAGCGAGGATCCGGCCGCGATTCGCCGCGCCATCCTGGCCGCCGCACCCGGTGCGATCGAGATCGGCGACCGGGCGGAGGCCATCCGCCGGGCGGTCGGCCTGCTGAAGGACGGGGATATTCTCGTCATCGCCGGCAAAGGCCACGAAACCGGCCAGATCGTCGGCGACCGGGTGCTGCCCTTCTCCGACCACGACGCCGCCCGTGCGGCCCTCGCCGAGGTATCCGCATGACTGCGCCGCTCTGGACCCTCGATGCCCTGGCGACCGCCATGGCCGGCCGCGTGGTCGGCCCGGCCGGCGCGGCGGCGACCGGCATCTCCATCGACAGCCGCACGATTCAGCCCGGCGAGGCCTTCTTCGCCATCAAGGGCGACCTGCATGACGGCCACGACTTCGTCGCCAAGGCGCTCGAACGCGGCGCGGCCTTTGCGGTGGTCGCCGAGGCGCGGCTCGCCGATCTGCCGTCGGACGGGCGCTATGTCGCGGTCGACGACGTGCTCGCCGCGCTGGTCCGGCTCGGCATCGCGGCGCGGGCGCGCACGGCGGCGCGGATCGTCGCGGTGACCGGCTCGGTCGGCAAGACCTCGACCAAGGAGGCGCTGGCCATGGTGCTGCGCGAGCACGGCCGGGTGCATGCCTCGGTCGCCTCGTTCAACAACCATTGGGGCGTGCCGCTGACGCTGGCGCGCATGCCGGCCGACACCGAATTCGGCGTGTTCGAGATCGGCATGAACCATGCCGGCGAGATCACGCCGCTGACCGGCATGGTCCGTCCGCATGTCGCGGTCGTCACCACGGTCGCGCCGGTGCATCTGGAATTCTTCGCCTCGGTCGACGAGATCGCGGCGGCGAAGGCCGAGATCTTCTCCGGGCTGGAGCCCGGCGGCCATGCGGTCGTCAACGGCGACATCCCGACCGCCCCGATCCTGATCGAGACCGCCCGCCGCTGCGGCGCCACGGTGCATCGCTTCGGCGAAGGCGAGGGGCTGGAGAGCCGACTGCTCACGGTCGACCTGCGCCCCGACGCCAGCACGCTGACCGCCAGCATCCTCGGCCGCACGGTGACCGCCGAGATCGGCGCGCCGGGCCGGCACATCGCCATGAACGCGCTGGCGATCCTGACCGCCGCCGTGCTGCTCGGCGCCGATCTCGACCGCTCGGCCGCCGCCCTGGTCGGGCTCGCCCCGCCGAAGGGCCGCGGCGCCCGCTTCACGCTCGCCCTGCCGGATGGCACCGCGACCCTGATCGACGAAAGCTACAACGCCAATCCGGCGTCCATGCGGGCGGCGATCGCGCTGCTCGGCCAGTCCCGTCCCGGACCGGGCGGGCGCCGCATCGCGGTGCTCGGCGACATGCGCGAATTGGGGCCGACCGGCGCCGAACTGCACGCCGCGCTCGCCGGACCGCTGGCCGAGGCGGGCGTCGACCGGGCCTATCTGTGCGGACCGCTGATGCATGCCCTTTGGCAGGCCTTGCCGGACCCCCTGCACGGGGCCTATGCGGAAACGTCGGCCGGTCTCGAACCGAATCTGCCCGGCGAGATCCGCGCCGGCGACGTGGTCATGGTCAAGGGATCGCTCGGCAGCCGCATGATCCCGATCGTGGACGCGCTCAAGGCGCGCTTCGCGGCCCAGACGGAACCGGAACGGGCCTGACCCCGGGGAGGAACCCGAACGTGCTCTATCTCCTCGGCGAATTCTCCGACAAGCTCGCGGCGCTGAACGTCTTTCGCTACATCACCTTCCGCACCGGCGGGGCGATCCTGACCGCGCTGATGTTCGTCTTCCTGTTCGGACCGGCGATCATCAACACGCTGCGCGTCAAGCAGGGCAAGGGCCAGCCGATCCGCGCGGACGGGCCGCAGTCGCACCTTCTGAAGAAGGGCACGCCGACGATGGGCGGGCTGATGATCCTGTCCGGCGTGATCTTCTCGACGCTGCTCTGGGTCAACCTGACCAACATCTACATCTGGGTCGTGCTGATCGTGATGGTCGGCTTCGGCATGATCGGCTTCTTCGACGACTTCCTGAAGGTCACCAAGCAGTCGCACAAGGGCTTCTCGGCCTGGCAGCGCATGGGGTTGGAAATCCTGATTTCCGGCGTCGCGGTCTGGACGATCATGTCGGCCGGCAAGATCCCCTATGCGACCTCGCTGACCTTCCCGTTCTTCAAGGATGCGCTGATCAATCTCGGCTGGTTCTTCATCCCGTTCGGCGCGGTGGTGATCGTCGGGGCCGGCAATGCCGTCAACCTGACCGACGGCCTGGACGGCCTCGCCATCGTGCCGGTGATGATCGCCGCCGGCAGCTTCGGCATCATCGCCTATGCGACCGGCAACGCCGTCTTCGCCGACTATCTGAACATCAACCACACGCCCGGCACCGGCGAACTGGCGGTGGTGCTCGGCGCGGTGATCGGGGCGGGTCTCGGCTTTCTGTGGTTCAACGCGCCACCGGCGGCAATCTTCATGGGCGATACCGGCTCGCTCGCCCTGGGCGGCCTGCTCGGCACGGTCGCGGTCGCCACCAAGCACGAGATCGTGCTCGCCATCGTCGGCGGCATCTTCGTGATGGAGGCGCTCTCGGTCATCATCCAGGTGACCAGCTTCAAGCTGACCGGCAAGCGCGTGTTCAAGATGGCGCCGATCCATCATCATTTCGAACAGCTCGGCTGGAAGGAGCCGCAGGTCGTGATCCGCTTCTGGGTGATCGCCTTCGTGCTCGCCCTGATCGGCCTGTCGACCCTGAAGCTGAGGTGAGCCGATGATCCCGGTCGAAAGCTTCCGAGGTCTCAAGGTCGCGGTGGTCGGGCTCGGCGGCTCGGGCATGGTGACGGCGGAGGCCCTGCGGGCCGGCGGGGCCGTGCCGATCCTCGCCGACGACAATGCCGAGGCGATGGCGCGCGCGGCGGCGGCGGGCTTCGCCACGGATCCGCTGCGCGATGTCGATTGGCGCGGCCTGTCGGCTCTCGTGCTGGCGCCGGGCGTGCCGCTGACCCATCCGCGGCCGCATTGGAGCGTCGACCTCGCCCTGTCGCACGGCGTGCCGATCCTCGGCGATGTCGAACTCTTCTGCCGCGAGCGGCGCGCGCGCTGCCCGGACGCGCCGCTGATCGCCATCACCGGCACCAACGGCAAGTCGACCACCACGGCGCTGATCGCCCATCTCCTCGCCCATGCCGGCCGCGACGTTCAGATGGGCGGCAATATCGGCCGCGCGGTGCTGTCGCTCGACCCGCCGCAGCCGGGCCGCCACTACGTCATCGAGTGCTCGTCCTTCCAGATCGACACGACGCCGTCGATCGATCCGACCGTCGGCATCCTGCTCAATCTGAGCGAGGACCATCTCGACCGGCACGGAACCATGGCCAATTACGCCGCCATCAAGGAGCGCCTGGTCGCGGGCGCGGCGACCGCGATCGTCGGCGTCGACGACCCGCTCTCGGCGGCGATCGCCGACCGGATCGAGCAGCGCGGCACGCGCGTCGTGCGGATCTCCAACCGCAACCCGGTCGCCCACGGCTTCTACTACGAGGCCGGCCACATCATCGAGGCGGCGACGGCGTCGGCGACGGTCGCGGGCGATCTCGGCGGCATCGCCGCGCTGCGCGGCGCCCATAACGGCCAGAACGCCGCCGCCGCGGTCGCCGCCGTGCGCGCGCTCGGCCTCGACCACCGCACCATCATGGCGGGCCTCAGGACCTTTCCGGGGCTCGCCCACCGCATGGAACTGATCGGCCGCCGCGGCCGGGTCCTGTTCGTCAACGATTCCAAGGCGACCAACGCGGATTCGACCGCGCAGGCGCTGGCCAGCTTCGACCGCATCTACTGGATCGCGGGCGGCAAGCCGAAGACGGGCGGCATCACGTCGCTGGAGAGTTTCTTTCCGCGCGTCGCCAAGGCCTATCTGATCGGGGTCGCGACCGAGGAGTTCGCCGGCACGCTCGACGGCAATGTCGCCTACGAGAAGAGCGGCACCGTTGCGGCGGCGCTGGCGGCGGCGGCGCGCGATGCGGCCGAGGACGGCGCGCCGGAATCGGTCGTGCTCCTGTCGCCCGCCTGCGCGTCCTACGACCAGTTCAAGAATTTCGAGGTCCGCGGCGACCATTTCCGCACCCTCGTGCGCCAGATCGACGGGCTCGTCCCGCGCGAGGGGGCATAGATGCGTGCCTGCCGGGGAAAGTCCGTGGCTCCAGGTGGATGAACGGGTATCCTCACGTCGGGCATTCGCTGCGTTGCCGGCGGGTTTCAGGCCGGTCCTCAGTTTCCAGTCGCGTCCAAGCGTATTCCGTGCCGTCCGGCGCCGTTCGAGCCGCCTGGCTAACGAAGTGTCAAGGTTAAGACTTTATTGGTCTGCCGATGCGTCCCGCAGGTGCTTCGCCGCACCCGCCCGGCCGCTTCTCGCAGGGGAGAGATCATGGTCGCCCGTACGGATCGCTCGAGCTTTGCGGAATGGTGGTGGACCATCGACCGCTCGCTGCTCGCCGCCTTCGTCGCCCTGATGGTGACGGGGCTGGTGATGTCCTTCGCGGCCAGCCCGCCGGTCGCCGAGCGGATCGGCGCCGACCAGTTCCATTTCGTCAAGCGGCACGCGGCCTTCTTCCTGCCGGCCCTGCTGGTGCTGTTCGTCGGCTCCTTCTTCACGCCCCGCCTGGTCCGGCGCATGGCGCTGGTGACCCTGATCGGCGGCATCGCGCTGCTCGCCGCGACGCTGTTCTTCGGCCAGGAGATCAAGGGCGCGCGGCGCTGGCTGACGATCGCCGGCATCACCGTTCAGCCGTCGGAATTCGTCAAGCCGGCCTTCGTGATCGTGGTCGCCTGGCTGTTCGCGGAGCGCCAGCGGCGACCGGAGATCCCCGGCATCCTGTTCGCCGTGCTGCTGCTGATCGCGATGATCGGGCTGCTCGTCGCCCAGCCCGATTTCGGCCAGACCATGCTGACCGTGATCGCCTGGGGGTCGATCTTCTTCGTCGCCGGCGTGCCGATCTTCTGGGTCATGGTGCTCGGCGCGGCCGGCGTCGGCGGCATCTATGCGGCCTATACGATGCTGCCGCACGTGACCGCGCGCATCAACAAGTTCCTGGCCAAGTTCAACGGGATGGAAGGCGCCAAGGCGAACTCGACGGCGTTCCAGGCCGACAAGGCGCTGGACAGCTTCGCCAGCGGCGGCTGGCTCGGCCGCGGTCCGGGCGAGGGCACCGTCAAATGGATCCTGCCGGACAGCCATACCGACTTCATCGCCGCCGTGATGGGCGAGGAATTCGGCATCCTGGCCTGCCTCATCCTCGCCTCGGTGATCGCCTATGTGGTGCTGCGCGGGCTGAGGCACGCGCTCGCCACCGACGATCCCTTCATCCGCTTCTCCGTGACCGGGCTCGTCACCCTGTTCGGGGTGCAGAGCGCCATCAACCTCGCCGTGAACCTGCATCTGGTCCCCTCCAAGGGCATGACGCTGCCCTTCATCTCCTATGGCGGGTCGTCGCTGATCGCGGTCGCGCTCGGCATGAGCTGGCTGCTGGCGCTGACCCGCCGGCGGGCGCAGACCACGCGCATCGCGCGTTCGATCCACGATGAGCAGCCCCTGGAGGCTTTGGCGTGAGAAGCGGCACGATCCTGGTCGCCGCCGGGGGAACCGGCGGCCATCTCTTTCCCGCCGAATCGCTCGCCGCCGAACTCGGCCGGCGCGGCTGGACGGTGGATCTGGCCACCGACGAGCGCGCCGACAAATACGGCCGCGCCTTCCCGGCCCGGGCGATCCACATCATCGATTCCGAGACCTACCGCGGCCGGTCGCCGATCGCGGTGATGCGCACCGCCTGGCATATGATCCGCGGGCTGCGGCAGTCCTGGAAGCTGCTGGCCGATGTCAATCCGGCCGCCGTGATCGGCTTCGGCGGCTACCCGACCGTGCCGCCGCTGCTCGCGGCCGTCATCCACCATGTGCCGACCATCCTGCACGACCAGAATGCCGTGATGGGCCGTGCCAATCGCGCAATGGCGAAACGCGTCAACCGGATTGCGCTGTCCTTTTCGCGCACCCGCCATGCCGAACCCTTCGCCGCCAAATGCGTCCATACCGGCAATCCGGTCCGCGACATGGTCATCGAGGCGGCGACGATCCCGTATGATCCGCCGGTCGCCGGGGGCGAGTTCCGGCTCCTGGTCTTCGGCGGCAGCCAGGGGGCCCGCTTCTTCTCCGATGCCGTGCCGCCCGCGCTGGCCCTGCTGCCGGCCGACCTGCGCGCGCGGCTGAAGCTGGTGCAGCAGGTCCGCGCCGAGGACATGGAGCGGACCCGGACGGCGCTGTCCGGGCTCGGCATCGAGGCCGAGACGGCGCCGTTCTTCGTCGACCTGCCGGCGCGGATCGCGCAGGCCCATCTGGTGCTGTGCCGCTCCGGCGCGTCGACGGTCGGCGAACTGGCCGTGATCGGCCGGCCGGGCCTGATGGTGCCGCTGCCGCATGCGCTCGACCAGGACCAGGCCGAGAATGCGCGCGTGCTCGAGGAGGCCGGCGGCGGCTGGACGATCCGGCAGGCCGAGCTGACGCCGGAGCGCCTGGCCGAGACCCTCGCGGGCTTCATGCGCGAACCCGATCGGCTGGCTGCGGCCGCCGCGGCGGCGCGGGCGCAGGGGCGCCCGGATGCGGTCGCCCGGCTCGCCGATCTCGTCGAGGCGGTCGCACAAGGTTGATTTCGCGGGGTCGAAAGACCCGATACCACAAGCGGTTGGCGCCTCATCCCAAGACGGCGCTCGAACCGGACGGTCCGCCCGGACCATCGGACAGACATGCCCCAGAAGGGGCCGCACAGGAGAGACGACCCATGAAGATGCCTTCCACGATCGGCCCCGTTCATTTCGTGGGGATCGGCGGCATCGGCATGAGCGGCATCGCGGAGGTGCTGCACACGCTCGGCTTCAAGGTCCAGGGTTCGGACGTGGCCGAGAATGCCAATGTGCTGCGCCTGCGCGAGAAGGGCATCCCGGTCTCGGTCGGCCATGACGGCGCCAATCTGGGCGAGGCGCGCGTGGTCGTGGTCTCCTCTGCGATCAAGCGCGACAATCCGGAACTGACCGCCGCGCGCGACCGGCTGCTGCCGGTGGTCCGCCGCGCCGAGATGCTGGCCGAGCTGATGCGCTTCAAGTCGGCCATCGCCATCGGCGGCACCCACGGCAAGACCACCACGACCTCGATGGTCGCCGCCCTGCTGGATGCCGGCGGCATGGACCCGACGGTCATCAACGGCGGCATCATCAACGCCTACGGCACCAATGCCCGGCTCGGCGGCGGCCAGTGGATGGTGGTCGAATCCGACGAATCCGACGGCTCCTTCGTCAAGCTGCCGGCCGACGTGGCGGTGGTCACCAATATCGACCCCGAGCATCTCGACCACTACGGCAGCTTCGATCCGCTGCGCAACGCCTTCAAGCAGTTCGTCGAGAACGTGCCCTTCTACGGCTTCGCGGTGATGTGCCTCGACCACCCGGAGGTGCAGGCCCTGATCGGCCGCATCGAGGACCGGCGCGTGATCACCTACGGCACCAATCCGCAGGCCGACGTGCGCTACCAGAAGGTCGAATCCAAGGGCCGGGCGTCGCAGTTCTCGGTCGTCATCCGCGATCGCGTCACCGGTTCGGAGAAGTCGATCGACGACCTCGTCGTCAACATGCCGGGCATCCACAACGTCTCCAACGCCACCGCGGCGATCGCGGTCGCCGACCAGCTCGGCATCAAGCCGGAGGCGATCCGCAAGGGCCTGGCCGGCTTCGCGGGCGTCAAGCGCCGCTTCACGCTGACCGGCGAATGGAACGGCGTGCAGATCTTCGACGATTACGGCCACCACCCGGTCGAGATCATGGCCGTCCTCAAGGCGGCGCGCGCGTCGGTCACCGGCGAGGGCCGCGGCGGGCGGGTCGTCGCCATCCTGCAGCCGCACCGCTATTCGCGGCTGTCGGCGCTGTTCGAGGAATTCTGCCAGGCCTTCAACGACGCCGACACGGTCATCGTGGCCGACGTGTATGCGGCCGGCGAGGCGCCGATCCCAGGCATCAGCCGCGACGGCCTGGTCGGCGGGCTGCGCGCCCGCGGCCATCGCAACGTGATCGCGCTGGAAGGCGCCGACCAGATCGCCGGCCTCCTGCGCGGCCGGCTCCAGCCCGGCGACTATGTCGTCTTCCTCGGCGCCGGCAACATCACCCAGTGGGCCTATGCGCTGCCGAAGCAACTGGCCGCGCTCGACGCCCCCGGCACGGTGGCGTGAGCGGCCCGGCCATGAGCGACCTCCTCGCCCAGATCGACACGACCGGCATCCGCGGCGCCCTGCAGCCCGGCTACGACCTCACCGGGCTGACCTGGTTCCGCGTCGGCGGCCCGGCGGAGCTCCTGTTCCAGCCGGCCGACGAGGCCGATCTCGCCGTCTTCATGGGTCGCGTGCCGGCTGGCGTGCCGATCACGGTGATCGGCCTCGGCTCCAACCTGCTGGTGCGCGAGGGCGGCATTCCGGGCGTCACCATCCGGCTGTCGGCGCGCGGCTTCGGCCAGGTCGAGTCGGTCGCGCCGAACCGGCTCAGGGCCGGCGCGGCGGTGCCCGACAAGAAGCTGGCCGAGGCCGCGCTCGCCGCCGGGCTCGGCGGCTTCGCCTTCTATTTCGGCATCCCGGGCGGCATCGGCGGCGCGCTCCGGATGAATGCCGGCGCCAATGGCGGCGAGACGCGCGAGCGGGTCGTCGAGGTCCGCGCCGTCGACCGGCAGGGCCGTCTGCACACCCTGACCAATGCCGATATGGGCTATGCCTATCGGGGTTCGTCCGCACCCGCCGATCTGATCTTCACCTCCGCCCTGTTCGAGGGCGTGCCGGCGCCGGAAGACGAGATCCGCGCCGCCATGGCGGCGGTCACGGCGCATCGCGAGGCGGCCCAACCGATCCGGTCGCGCACCGGCGGCTCGACCTTCAAGAACCCGGCCGGACACAGCGCCTGGAAGCTGATTGACGCGGCCGGATGCCGGGGATTGCGCGTCGGCGACGCCCAGGTCTCCGAGATGCACTGCAACTTCCTGATCAATCTCGGCGCCGCCACCGCCCATGACGTGGAATCCCTCGGCGAGACCGTGCGCGCCCGCGTCTACGAGGCGACCGGCGAACGCCTGGAATGGGAGATCAAGCGGTTCGGGCATTTCGCGCCCGGTCGCGAGATCCTGCCGTTTCACGGTCTGATCTGACGCGAAATCGCATGTGTCCTGGCGGATGCGCCCCGGCCCGGATCGGCCGGGCCATCCCGATTCGACCGGAGGGATGGAAATGACGAAGCACGTCGCGGTGCTGATGGGCGGTTGGGATTCCGAGCGGCCGGTCTCGCTGAAGTCGGGCGCGGCCTGCGCGGCGGCGCTGGTCGAGGCCGGCTACCGGGTCAGCGAGATCGATGTCGGCCACGATATCGCCGAACAACTGGCGGCCCTGCGCCCCGACGTGGCCTTCAACGCCCTGCACGGGCGCTTCGGCGAGGGTGGCTTTATCCAGGGTCTCCTGGAGACGCTGCGCATCCCCTACACCCATTCCGGCGTGCTGGCCTCGGCGCTGGCCATGCAGAAGGACAAGGCCAAGATGGTGTTCGAGGCGGTCGGCCTGCCGGTCGCCGAAAGCCGCACCGTCAGCCGACAGGAGGCCGCGCGCGAGCACGTCCTGCCGGCGCCCTATGTGGTCAAGCCGGTCGCGGAGGGCTCCTCCTTCGGCGTCATCATCGTCAAGGAGGATCGGACCCATCCGCCGCAGGAACTTCTGCGCGAAGACTGGCCCTATGGCGACCGTGTGATCGTCGAGCGCTACGTGCCCGGACGGGAACTGACCTGCGCGGTGATGGGCGACAGGGCCCTCGGCGTCACCGAGATAATCGCCAAAAGCGAAGCCTTCTACGGATACGACGCCAAGTATGCCCCAGGGGGCTCAGAACACATTCTTCCGGCTCGGCTTAAACCATTTATTTACCAAGGTATCCAAATGATGTCCGTGAAGGCGCACCTGGCGCTCGGCTGTCGCGGCATTTCACGAACCGATTTCCGCTTCGACGACCGGGGTGACGGGGAGGGCGAGGTCATCGTGCTCGAGGTCAACACTCAGCCCGGCATGACCGCAACGTCCCTGGTGCCCGAGATGGCAGCACACGAGGGCATGTCCTTCGCGGCGTTGGCGAAATGGATCGTGGAGGACGCGAGTTGCGATCGTTGACGGGACAGGGGCGGGCCGACCGGGCCGCGACTTCGGAGGGCGCAGTTGCTGCGAGCTTCCGTCGGTCGCGCACGGGCCGGCTTGTCCGTCGCGTCACCGGTACGGTCGGGCGAATCGCCGAGACCCTCGACCGGCGCAACGGCACCGTGCTGGCGCTCGCCTTCCTGGGCGGCTGGATCGGCTACGGCATGGCGCTCGGCGGCCAATACAAGCTGGTCGCCGACGAATTAACCTCTGCGGCCGGATTCGGCGTCCAGCAGATCGAGATTCGCGGGCTCGCCGAATCCGATTCGACCGAGATCGTCGACCGGATCGACGTGACGCCGACCTCGTCGCTCCTGTTCATGAATGCCGAGAAGGCGCGCGCGCGGATCGCCGAGATCCCGTGGCTCGCCGACGTCTCGGTCAAGAAGATCTACCCCAACAAGGTCGTGGTCAGCCTGCGCGAGCGCCGGCCCTATGCGCTCTGGCAGGATGACGGCCGCATCCGGGTCGTCGACAAGACCGGCGCCGTGATGGCCGAGACCCTGGAGCCGCGCCACGCCAACCTGCCGCTGGTGGTCGGGATCGGCGCCAATCTGCGCGCCGAGGAGGCGACCCGCCTGATCGAATCGGCGCCCTCGATTCGCGCCAAGATCCGGGCCGCGGTGCTGGTCGCCGAGCGGCGCTGGAACCTCGTCACCGTCGACGGGGTCGAGATCCGGCTGCCCGAGGATGCGCCGGCCGGCGCGCTCGCCCAGGTCGCCCGTCTCGACGAGACCAAGAAGCTGCTCGACCGCGACATCACCGCCATCGATCTGCGCTCGCCGGACCGGCTCTACGTGAAGCTCTCCGATGCGGCCGCGACGGCGCGGCGCGAGGCGATCAAGCTGCGCTCGGCCAAGAAGAAGGGGGCTGCCACATGAAGCGCTCGACCCCAGGCCAATCGGTTCCGCGCATGAGGCCGCTTTCCGGAAGGCGGCCGACCGTCGTTTCCGTGCTCGATGTCGGCTCCTCCAAGGTCGCCTGCCTGATCGCGCAGCTGACGCCGCGCACGCCCGACAAGATCCTGCCCGGCCGCACCCACGACCTCGCCGTGCTCGGCTACGGCATGCAGCGCGCGCGCGGCATGAAGTCCGGCATGGTGATCGATCTCGACGAGGCCGAGCAGTCGATCCGGCTCGCGGTCGACGCCGCCGAGCGGATGGCCGGGCTGACCATCGAATCGCTGATCGTGAACCTGACCGCCGGACGCCTGCGCAGCGAGATCTTCCGCGCCAGCGTCGACGTGGCCGGCGTCGAGGTCGACGAGAGCGACATCCAGCGCGTGCTCGCCGCCGGCGGCTCGCATTCGGTGACCGACGACCGCTCGCTGCTGCATTCGCTGCCGATCGGCTACGCGCTCGACGGCTCGCGCGGCATCAAGGACCCGACCGGCATGCTCGGCCGCAAGCTGTCGGTCGACATGCATGTGGTCACCGCCGAGACGGCGCCGATCCGCAATCTGGAGCTCTGCGTCAACCGCTGCCATCTCGAGGTCGAGACCATGGTGGCGACGCCCTATGCGGCGGGCCTGTCCACCCTGGTCGACGACGAGGCCGAACTCGGCTGCGCCTGCGTCGACATGGGCGGCGGCACCACCTCGATCGCGGTCTTCGCCGACGGCCAGTTCTGCCATGCCGACGCGATCGCGATCGGCGGCCAGCACGTCACCATGGACATCGCGCGCGGCCTGTCGACCCGGCTCGCCGATGCCGAGCGGATCAAGACGCTGCACGGCTCCGCGCTCGCCACCTCGTCGGACGATCACGAGATCGTCGGCGTGCCGTCGGTCGGCGAGGACAGCCACGACATCATCAACATTCCGCGCGGCTCGCTGACCCGGATCATCCGGCCGCGCATCGAGGAAATCCTGGAGCTGACCCGCGACCGGCTGGCCGCCTCCGGCTTTGCCGGGCGCGTCGGCCGCCGGGTCGTGCTGACCGGCGGCGCCAGTCAGCTGACCGGCGTGGTCGAGGTGGCGCGGCGGATCATGGGCCGGAACGTCCGGCTCGGTCGTCCGCTCGGCATCGCCGGTCTGCCGCAGGCGGCCAAGGGGCCGGCCTTCGCGGCGTCGGTCGGGCTTCTGATCTATCCGCAGGTCGCGCAGATCGAGCAATTCGAGAGTCGCGCCCGGGGCGGGCTCCTGACCGGAACGGGCGGCTACATCGCCCGCGTCGGTCAGTGGCTGAAGGACAGTTGGTAAGGCGCGCGGCGGCCGGGCGGCCGTTGCGCGCGAAGAGGCGAGGGCGCCCGCCCCGGATGCGAGAAGCGCAGCCGGGTCGGGAACGGAACACGGGGACGCGACCGCTGATGCGGCGGGCCGTCGAGCAGGCGAGGGTGCCATGACGTTGAATCTGAAGATGCCCGACATTCGGGAGTTGCGGCCGCGGATTACCGTGTTCGGCGTTGGCGGCGCCGGCGGCAACGCCGTGAACAACATGATCCAGACCGGCCTCCACGGGGTGGATTTCGTGGTTGCCAACACCGATGCCCAGGCGCTGACCCTGACCAAGTCGGACCGGGTCATTCAGATGGGCGTCGCGGTGACCGAAGGCCTCGGCGCCGGGTCGCAGCCCGAGGTCGGCCGGGCGGCCGCCGAGGAGGTGATGGACGAGATCGCCGATCACCTGTCGGGCGCCCACATGGTCTTCATCACCGCCGGCATGGGCGGCGGCACCGGCACCGGTGCGGCGCCGGTCGTGGCCCGTGCGGCGCGCGAGCAGGGCATCCTGACCGTCGGCGTGGTGACCAAGCCGTTCCACTTCGAAGGCGCCCGTCGCATGCGGATCGCCGAGGCCGGCATTTCCGAACTGCAGAAGCAGGTCGACACCCTCATCGTCATCCCGAACCAGAACCTGTTCCGCATCGCCAACGAGCGCACCACCTTCGCCGATGCGTTCGCGATGGCCGACCAGGTCCTCTATTCGGGCGTCGCCTGCATCACCGACCTGATGGTCAAGGAAGGCCTCATCAACCTCGACTTCGCCGACGTGCGTTCGATCATGCGCGGCATGGGCAAGGCGATGATGGGCACGGGCGAATCGACCGGCGAAAAGCGCGCCCTGCAGGCGGCCGAGGCGGCGATCGCCAATCCGCTGCTCGACGAGACCTCGATGAAGGGCGCCCGCGGCGTCCTGATCTCGATCTCGGGCGGCAAGGACCTGACCCTGTTCGAGGTCGACGAGGCCGCCACCCGCATCCGCGAGGAGGTCGACCCGGACGCCAACATCATCCTCGGCGCCACCTTCGACGACAGCCTGGAAGGCGTGGTCCGCGTGTCGGTCGTGGCGACCGGCATCGACCAGGTCGCCGGCGACATGCCGATGCCCGGCGACTATCGCCAGCCCGAGCCGCCGGTGCGCATCCGCTCGGCGACCCCGGCCGCGGCGCCGGCCCCGGTGCTGCGTCAGCAGCCCGAGACGGCCCTGCGCCCGACCGCCGAGCCGGCGTTTCGTCCGGTCATGCAGCCCCCGGTGATCCAGTCGCGTCTGGAGCCGTCGGCGATGGCCTACCAGAGCGAGGCCGAGGCGCGCCTCGACCGCGAGATGCAGCTGCCCGAGCCGCCGACCCAGATCGTCTCCGAGATGGCGCCGGTCGCCGTGGCGGATGATCCGGCGGTCACGATCCAGCGCTACGAGCCGCCGGTCACCAGCCGCTACGACGACATGGCCGATCCGATCCAGGAGATCGATCAGCCGCGCGCGATGCGTGCCGAACCGGCCATCGACCGCCGGCCCTATATTCCGCCGACCGCCGAGCGGCCGGCCGATCCGCGCCCGCATCGCATGCCGCGCATCGACGAATTCCCGCCGGTCGCCCAGCGTGTCGCCCAGCCGCAGGCGCAGGCGGAGCATCACGACGACGACCGTCGTCCGCTCAGCCTTCTGAAGCGTCTCGCCAACGGCTTCGGCTCGCGGCGGGAGGAACACGACGAGGCGCTGACCCAGGCGCCGCAGGCCCAGCCGACCTACCAGCAGCCGCCGGCGCAGGACTATGCCAAGCGCCCGCCGCAGCGCCCGGCCTTCGCCGAACAGGGCCTGCGCGCGCCGGCCGGCAACCATGACGGCCATGGCCGTCAGGCCCCGGCCCAGCACGACCAGCAGGTGCGTCCGTCCCGGTCCGCCGAGGACGAGCATCTCGAAATCCCGGCCTTCCTGCGGCGCCAGGCGAACTGACGCCACAATTCGGACGGGTCCCAACCGGCGGAACCCGGGTGCTCGCACCCGGGTTCCCGCGTGTTGTCCGGCGGGTCGTATTCAATAATCCTGTCAACGAGTTATCGGTGGCCGGAGTGGTAACAATGTGTAACCAAGCGTGATTTTGTGAATGCCGGTCCGGTCGGTAACTTGCCTCGCAACGGGACGGGCCTGGGTCGAGTCGCTCACGTCAGTGAGCCAAATTCGGCGAAACCAGGGCCAAGGCAATCCGATCCGATCGCAGGCGCAAAGCCGGGGTCGAGACGGCAAGCGGGTGGACACGATGGCACGAAACGGGGTGCACGCCCAGAAGACGATCGCCGAGGCGGTTAGCCTGATCGGGATCGGCGTTCACAGCGGCGAGCGTGTCCGGGTCACCCTGCATCCCTCCGATATCGATACCGGCATCACCTTCCTGCGCACCGCCCGCAACAGCCGGGATGTCGAGATCGCCGCCGAATGGCGCAACGTCTCGGCGACCGAGCTCTGCACGGTGATCGGCAATCCGGCCGAGACCAGCATCGCCACGGTCGAGCACCTGATGGCGGCCATCCGCGGCCTCGGCATCGACAATCTTCTGGTCGAGATCGACGGCGCCGAAGTTCCGGTGATGGACGGCAGCGCCCGTGCCTTCGTCGAGGCGATCGACCAGGTCGGCGTGATCTCGCAGGTCGCCCGGCGCCGCTACGTGAAAGTGTTGAAGCCGATCCGGATCGAGAACGGCCCCGGCTTTGCGGAACTGCGGCCCTATGACGGCTCGCGTTTCGAAATCTCCATCGATTTCGCCTGCAAGGCGATCGGCCAGCAGACCTTCGAGATCGATCTCACGCCGGATGTGTTCCGTCGCCAGATTGCCGGCGCCCGCACCTTCGGCTTCGTCTCCGATCTGGAGCGGCTGCTGCCGCTCGGTCTGTGCCGCGGCTCCTCCCTGGAAAACTCGATCGCCATCAAGGACGATCGGGTGCTCAATCCGGAAGGCCTGCGCTTCGCCAACGAATTCGTCCGGCACAAGACGCTCGACGCGATCGGCGATCTCGCCCTGGCCGGCGCGCCGATCCTGGGCCACTACCGCTCCTATCGCGGCGGCCATCGCCTGAACTTCCAGACCCTCAACGCCCTCTTCTCCGACCCGACCGCCTGGACGATGGTCGAGGCGCCGACGCGGCGCGAAGCTCCGGCCGCCGAGATCGGCACCGGGATGGTCGCCCCGGCCTTCGGTCCGGTGGTGCGCTGAGCGGTTTGCCGACCGGCCGGATGGCCGTTCATCTCCGAACATTTCCATTCCGGGCCGCAGGTCGATGCGGCCGGGTCCGGGCGGTTCAGAAACCGGTTGGCGTTCGGCGCCGGCCGGTTTTGTATTTTGGCGCCTCCGGCGGTTTTGTGTTTTGGCGCCTCCGGCTCTATGGTCCGGCGCCGGTCGCCTGTCGCGCGCGGCGGCAAGCCCCGTGCTCTTCCGGCATCAGCCGCGCGAGATCGTGGCGGCAATCCGGATCGGTCACAAATTCGGACCATTCGGGCGCGAGGGCTGAGGCTCCGGTGCGCGGCGCCGAATCCCGTCCGGTGCCGGCAGCTGCCCGGCCACGGTGCGGTGAGGGCGGCGCGGCGAAACGGACGACCGGATCCGACGCATGAACCGGCCGACAAGGCTCGGGGAGCGGCCGGGCCGGGGGAGGGCCAGGTTCGAGGAGGGGTCGGGTCTGGAAACGGGCCGAACCCCGAAACGGGCCGGGCGCCGGAATGGATCAGGTGCTCGAACGAGCCGGGCGCTCGAATGACGCGGGCGCTCGAACGAACCGGGTGACCGGAATGCCGCGGGCTTCGATCCGATCTCGCATCGGATCGGTGGACCGCTCAGAACTTGCGCCGTTCCGGTGGGGCCTCGTGCCGATTCCGGGTGCGGCGCGCGGTGTCAGAGAAGAGCAGGTTGCGTTTCCCTTCGCGCGCGGCATGCTCTAGAGCAAGGTTGCGCCGGAACGCGCGCCTCGCTTCAGGAACGATGGGTGACGTGTTGATTTCTCTCTGCCGGACCCGCCTTTCATCCGATCGTCCTCGCACCGCGGGCAACGGCGGCAGCATGCGCCGCCTGCGCCTCGTCGCGGCGGTCGCCGCGGCCGGGCTGGCGCTGGCGGCCTGTTCGTCGACCGACGACACCGTCGACAAGACCGCGCCGCCCGACGTGCTGTTCAATACCGGCCTCGCCCAGCTCGAGGCCGGCAAGACCACCTCGGCGGTGAAGAGCTTCGAGGATGTCGACCGGCTGCACCCCTATTCGGAGCTGGCCAAGAAATCGATCCTGCTGCAGGCCTATTCGAACTTCCAGAAGGGCTCCTATACGGACGCCATCCAGGCCTCCAAGCGCTTCGTGACGCTCTATCCGAGCCACAAGGACGCGGCCTATGCGCAGTATCTGATCGGCGAATCCTACTATGCGCAGATCCCCGACATCACGCGCGACCAGGACATCACCAACAAGTCCCTGGAAGCCTATGGCGACGTGATCAAGAAGTATCCGGACAGCCCCTACGCCAAGGATGCGCAGAAGAAGATCGACTTCGCCCGCGACCAGCTCGCCGGCAAGGAGATGGAAGTCGGCCGCTTCTACCTGGCGAAGAAGCAGTATCTGGCGGCGATCTCGCGTTTCCGGAAGGTGGTCTCCGACTACCAGACCACCCGCCATGTCGAGGAGGCGCTGTCGCGTCTGGTCGAGAGCTACTATGCGCTCGGCGTCGTCAAGGAGGCGCAGACCGCGGCGGCCGTTCTCGGCCACAACTTCCCGGACAGCCAGTGGTACAAGGATTCCTACGCGCTCCTGAAGAGCGGCGGCTACGAGCCGGAAGTCGCCTCGGGCAGCTGGATCACCAAGGCGCTCGGCAAGATCAACGTGATCTGAGCCGCCGGCGGGTCCGTGGAACGGTTCCTGTTCCGTTCCATTCCGGACTCTGCTAGAGAAGCATGCAAGGCTCGAATCCTGCGGCCTGTCCCGGCGGCTCGTCCGGAACGGGGCGCGGGAGGCGGGTTTCACAACCGCGCCGCAGCGGCGGTCCGGTTTCCGGACTGCCAGGATCCTCCGGAGATCTCGGTTCCTTCATGCTCGCCGCCCTTTCGATCCGCGACATCGTCCTCATCGAACGGCTTGAGATCGATTTCGTCCGCGGCCTGACGGTGCTGACCGGCGAGACCGGCGCGGGCAAGTCCATCCTGCTTGATTCGCTGTCGCTGGCCCTCGGCGGCCGCGGCGATGCCGGCCTAGTCAGGGCCGGCGCCACGCAGGGGCAGGTGACCGCGGTCTTCGATGTGGCCGCCGACCATCCGGTCCGCCGGGTCCTCGCCGACAACGAGATCGACGCCCAGGGCGAGGTGATCCTGCGCCGCATCCAGTCGGCGGACGGGCGCACCCGCGCCTTCGCCAACGACCAGGCGGTCAGCGCCACGCTGCTGCGCGAGATCGGTGCGCAACTGGTCGAAATCCACGGTCAGCATGACGATCGCGCGCTGGTCGACGAGCACGAGCACCGCCGCCTGCTCGATGCCTTCGGCGGGCTCGAAGCCGAGGTCGCCGCGGTCGGGGCGGCCTGGACCCGGTGGCGCAAGGCGGCGCGCGAGCGCGACCAGATGCGGGCGCGGATCGACGCCACCCGCCGCGAGGCCGACTATCTGCGCGCCGCGCTGGAAGAACTCGACGCCCTGAAGCCGGTCCCGGGCGAGGAAGCCGAACTGGCGGGTGCGCGCCACGCCATGATGCAGGCGGAGAAGATCGCCGCCGACCTCAAGGAGGCGGTCGACACGCTCGACGGGCCGGGGTCGCCGGTGCCGGCGGTGGCCGGCCTGATGCGCCGCCTGGAACGCAAGGCGGGCGGCGCGCCCGGCCGGCCGGGCGAACCGAGCCTCATCGACGGGGTCGTCAAGGCGCTCGGCCAGGCGCTCGATCTCCTGGAGGAGGCGCGCGGCGGCCTCGACGCGGCGCTCAGGGCGGCCGATTTCGATCCGCGCGTGCTGGAGAAGACCGAGGAGCGCCTGTTCGCCCTGCGGGCAGCCGCGCGCAAGCACGACGTGACGCCGGATGCGCTCGCCGCGCTGCGCCGGACCATGACGGCCAATCTGGCCGATCTCGACCAGGGCGAAGAGCGGCTCGGCCGGCTGGAGGAGGAGGCCGCGGCGGCCGAGACCGCCTATATGGCGGCGGCCCGCACGCTCTCGGCGGCGCGCGTCAAGGCCGCCAAGGCGCTGGAAGCGGCGGTCGCCGGCGAGCTGCCGTCGCTGAAGCTCGAACGGGCCCGCTTTCTGGTCGATCTCGCCGCGGAGCCGAGCGCGGCCGCGGCCTCGGGGATCGACCGGGCGGAATTCCATGTCCAGACCAATCCCGGCACGCGCGCAGGCCCGATCCTCAAGGTCGCGTCCGGCGGCGAACTGTCGCGCTTCCTGCTGGCCCTCAAGGTCTCGCTCGCCGACCGCGGCTCGGCGCCGACGCTGATCTTCGACGAGATCGATACCGGCGTCGGCGGGGCGGTCGCGGAGGCGATCGGGGTCCGGCTGGGACGCCTGGCCGAACGGGTGCAGGTCATCTCGGTGACCCATGCGCCGCAGGTCGCCGCGCGCGCCGATTCCCACCTGCTGATCGCCAAGGAGCCGGTCGCCGGCGGCGCCGAGGACCGCGTCGCGACCCGGGTCGTGCCGCTCGGCGCCAAGGCACGGCGCGAGGAGATCGCCCGGATGCTGGCCGGCTCCGTGGTCACCGACGAGGCCCGTGCGGCTGCGGCGCGGCTGATGGCCGGCGCCTGATCGCTCGGCGGTCACCGGTCAAATCGTCGGACGATCAAGACGTCCTGCGTCAAACCGTTTTGGTTTGACGTCGATGGAGGCCGCTGCATTGGCGCTTCTTTGACGCAGAATTCCGGATCGTTCTAAAGTCGGAAGTGCCGAACCGAAAGCACAAGTCTTGGCTGCATCTGGCTTTTGCGGGTGCCCTCCGTGCGTAACATTTCGGATGCGTGAAAATCATCAATTGCCTGTATCTTGGTCTTTCAGAATATCCCGATCTCGATACATTCCCGCAGCGATGTGTACAACGCAGCTTCGCGGACGGGGAATGGGCATGGCGGCAGTGCATTTCGGTCAGACGGATGTATCGGTCGACATGGTGGTCTCCGGGGCGGTCAAGGCGCGCAGCCTGACGGAGACCAAGATCGCCGGCATCCGGGCGGTCACCGGGCGCCTGCGCATCCTGGCGCTGAATGCTATGATCGAGGCGAACCAGGCCGGCGATCACGGCCGCGGCTTTGCGGTCGTCGCCCAGGAGGTGCGCGCCATCTCGGCCGAGGTCGAGGCCCTGTCGGGCGACTTCTCGACCGAACTGATCCGCGAGATCGCCCGGCTGGAGGAAACCGCGCGGCGCATGGCGACGGCCGCCCAGGGACGCCGCCTGATCGACCTCGCCCTCAATGCCGTCGAACTGATCGACCGCAATCTCTACGAACGCAGCTGCGACGTGCGCTGGTGGGCGACCGACTCGGCGATGATCGATGCCCTGGCCCGCCCGGGGTCCGAGACCGCCGCCTTCGCGGCGCACCGGCTCGGCGTGATCCTGGATGCCTACACGGTCTATCTCGATCTTTGGCTGTGCGATCCGTCCGGCCAGATCGTGGCGTCCGGGCGGCCCGGGCGCTTTCCGGTCGCCGGCCAGTCGGCCGCCGGGCGGCCCTGGTTCACCGCGGCGCGCGCGCTCGCCGACGGCAACGATTATGCGGTCGCCGACATCTCAGCAGAACCGCTGCTCGGCGGCGCCCATGTCGCCACCTATGCGGCCGGGGTCCGGGAGGGCGGCGACCCGCGTGGCCGGCTGATCGGCATCCTTGGCATCCAGTTCGACTGGGCGCCGCAGGCCCGCGCCATCGTCGAGGGGGTGCGGCTGACCGAGGACGAGCGGGCGCGCAGCCGGGTGCTTCTGGTCGACGCCGACCGCCGCGTGATCGCCGCCTCCGACGGGCAGGGCGTCCTGCGCGACCGCATCGACCTGCCGGCGGGCCAGGAGGCGGGCAGCCTGTTCGCCCCGGACGGGACCCTGGTCGCCTTCCATCACACCCCCGGCTACGAGACCTATCGCGGCCTCGGCTGGTACGGAGTGATCCAGCAGCGGCCCTGATCCGGCGCCGCACCGGATCACGGCGCGGCCGGGGTGTGGAGCCGGGCGGACCGATCGCTGTCCTCCGGGCGCGGCCCTGCTATAACGGCGCGACGCCCCCCGCCGAGGACGCCCGACCGCCATGACTGACGCGCTGCCGACCGCCGCCACGCTCCCCGTCGAGCAATTGACCGAGCCGCAGGCGGCCGCCGAATTGGAGCGGCTGGCCGCGGAAATCGCGATCCACGACCAGGCCTATTTCAACGAAGACGCCCCGCTCATCTCGGACGCCGACTACGATGCGCTGCGGCGGCGCAATCTCGCCGTCGAGGCGCGCTTCCCGCATTTGAAGCGCGCCGATTCGCCCTCCGAGCGGGTCGGCCTCGCGGTCTCGGCGAAATTCGCCAAGCTGCGCCATGCCGTGCCGATGCTGTCGCTCGACAATGCCTTCGCGGATGGCGACGTGGCCGACTTCGCCGAGCGCGTGCGCCGCTTCCTGAAGCTCGGCGAGGCCGAGGTCGCCTTCACGGCCGAGCCGAAGATCGACGGCCTGTCCTGCAATCTGCGCTACGAGGCCGGCCGGCTGGTCTCGGCGGCGACGCGCGGCGACGGCTTCGAGGGCGAGAACGTCACCGCCAACGTGCGCACCATCGGCGACATTCCGGACCTCCTGCCGGCCGGCGTGCCCGAGATCGTCGAGGTGCGCGGCGAGGTCTATATGAGCCACGCCGACTTCGCCGAACTCAACCGGCGCCAGGCCGAGGCCGGCGAGAAGGTCTTCGCCAATCCGCGCAACGCCGCGGCTGGGTCGTTGCGCCAGCTCGATCCGAACATCACCGCCGCGCGTCCGCTGCGCTTCTTCGCCTATGCCTGGGGGGAGATGGCGGCGATGCCGGCCGAGACCCAGATGGGCATGGTGCAGGCCTTCGGGTCCTGGGGCTTTCCGATCAATCCCTTGATGGTGCTGTGTCGGACGACCGAGGAGCTGATCGCCCATTACCGCATGATCGAGGGGCGGCGTGCCGGGCTCGGCTACGACATCGACGGCGTCGTCTACAAGGTCGATCGGCTCGACTGGCAGGAGCGGCTCGGCTTCGTCTCGCGCAGCCCGCGCTGGGCGATCGCCCACAAGTTCCCGGCCGAGAAGGCGACCACGGTGCTGCGCGCGATCGACATCCAGGTCGGCCGCACCGGCGTGCTGACGCCTGTCGCCAAGCTCGAACCGGTCACGGTCGGCGGCGTCGTGGTCTCCAACGCCACCCTGCACAATCCCGACGAGATCGCCCGGCTCGACGTGCGCATCGGCGACACCGTGATGGTGCAGCGGGCCGGCGACGTGATCCCGCAGGTGCTCGGCGTGGTGCCGGAGCGCCGGCCGGCGGGCGCGGAGCCCTATGTGTTTCCGTCCGTCTGCCCGTGCCCGCTGCAGACCCCGGTGGTGCGCGAGACGACCGCCACCGGCGAGGCGGGCGTGCGCCGCATCTGCACCGGCGAATTTGCCTGCCCGCACCAGCGCCAGGAGCATCTGAGGCATTTCGTGTCGCGCCGCGCCTTCGACATCGAGGGGCTGGGCGAGAAGCAGATCGAATTCTTCTTCCGCGATCCCGACCTGCCGGTTCGCGAGCCGGCCGATCTCTTCACGCTCGCCGCCCGCGATGCCGCCAACCTGAAGAAGCTGAAGGACAAGGAAGGCTTCGGGGCGACATCGGTCGCCAAGCTTTTCGCCGCCATCGACGAACGGCGCCGGATCGGCCTGGAGCGCTTCGTCTTCGCGCTCGGCATCCGCAATGTCGGCGAGACCACGGCGCGCATGCTGGCCCGGGCTTACGGCTCCTGGGACGCGCTGCACGCCGCCGCCCTGGCGGTGGCGGCCGGCGATGCGGCGGCGCGCGAGGAGATGGATGCGATCGACCAGATCGGCGAGACGGTGATCGAGTCCATCGCCGACTATTTCGCCGAGCCGCACAATCTCACCGTCGTCGAGCGCCTGGTCGGCGAGATGACCGGCGGCATCGAGGATGCGGAGAAGCCGAAATCGGACACGGTCGTGGCCGGCAAGACCATCGTGTTCACGGGTTCGCTGGAGAAGCTGACCCGCGATGAGGCCAAGGCACAGGCCGAGCGGCTCGGCGCGAAGGTATCCGGCTCGGTCTCCGCCAAGACGGATCTGGTCGTCGCCGGCCCGGGTGCCGGATCGAAGCTGACCAAGGCGCGCGACCTCGGCATCGCGGTGATCGACGAGGACCAGTGGATCGCGATGGTCGGCGCCTGAGGCAAATCCTTACGGAAAGGACCTTTGCGGGCTGGTCCTGATGGGGGCTGCCCGACTGCCCATCATGGGTCCTGCGACATTAACTTCGGAGATGCCGGAACCGGGCTGGGGAGCGCCGGGTCGGCAGCCGGAGGAAGATCGTGCCGACCGCAGCCGTTTCCGCAATGCCCGAGCCCGTCGTGCCGCTGTCGTCCGCCCGGCGGGCGACCTCCGGACTTCCCGAACCGGTCGCACCGCTGTCGCCCGCCCAGCGGGCGGACTCCGGACTTCCCGAGCCGGTCGCACCGCTGTCGCCCGCCCAGCGGGCGGACTCCGGACTTCCTGAGCCGGTCGCACCGCTGTCGCCCGCCCAGCGGGCGGACTCCGGACTTCCCGAGCCGGTCGCGCCGCTGTCGCCCGCCCAGCGGGTGGCTCTGGCGGCGGCCGCGGCGACGCCGCTGCATGCCTATCGGCGCGGCTATGCGGCCGGCCGGTCCGGTCCGTTCTTCCGGCACGCCACCATTGCGGCGCTGACGGCGCGCGGTCTCCTGATGCTGAGCCCGGCCGGGGCGGTATGCCGGGTGACGTCGGCCGGATTTGCGCGTCTGCGCGACATCCGGACGCGTGCCCGTCGGTCCGCCTGGGCCTGGCCGGCCGGCGAGGAGGCCGCGGCCGGCGAGGCCTTCGATGATCGCGGCGCCGGCCGCCAGCGCAAGGGCGGCCGTGGCGCCGACGGGGCGGCGCCCTGACCGATCAGGCGAGCGGCGCGGTGGCGGCGTCCAGCCAGGCGCGGGTCTCGGCATCGACCAGCGGGCCGACGGCGGCGCGCACCCGCTCGTGATAGCGGTCGATCCAGGCGCGTTCGGCGGCGGTCAGCAGGGCGGTGTCGATCAGGCGCCGGTCGTAGGGCGCGAGCGTCAGCGTCTCGAAGCCGAGCATCGGCCGCTCGCCGCCCGGGATGGTCTCCGGCTCGGTCACCAGCACCAGATTCTCGATCCGGATGCCGTAGGCGCCGGTCTTGTAGTAGCCGGGCTCGTTGGAGACGATCATGCCCGGCTCCAAGGCCACCATCCCGGTCTTGGCGATCCGGTGCGGGCCCTCGTGGACCGACAGGAAGCTGCCGACGCCGTGGCCGGTGCCGTGGTCGTAGTCGAGGCCGGCCTGCCACAGCGCGATCCGGGCGAGCGTGTCGAGCTGCGCGCCGGTGGTGCCTTTCGGGAAGCGCGCCATCGAGATGGCGAGATGGCCCTTGAGCACCAGCGTCGCGCGCTGCCGGGCCTCCGCATCGGGCGTGCCGACGGCCAGCGTGCGGGTGATGTCGGTGGTGCCGTCGCGATACTGGGCGCCGGAATCGAGCAGGAAGACCGAATCCGGCTCGATCGGCCGGTTGGTGGCGCGCGTCACGCGGTAGTGCACGATCGCGCCGTTGGGGCCGGCACCCGAGATGGTGTCGAAGGAGATGTCCTTCAGCGCGCCGGTCTTCGCCCGGAAAGCCTCCAGCGTTTCGACGGCGGCGATCTCGTCGAGCCCGCCCTTCGGCGCCTCGCGGTCGAACCAGGCCAGATAGGCGACATAGGCGGCCGCATCGCGCAGATGCGCGGCGCGCGCGCCGGCGATCTCGGCCGCATTCTTGCGCGCCCGCGGCATCAGCACCGGGTCCTCGCCCTCGACGAGGCTGCCGCCGGCAGCGGTGATCGAGCCGGCGACCGCATCCGACGTCCAGGCCGGATCGACCAGCACCTGCGCCTTGGCGGCGCCGAGCGCGGCGAGCGCGGCCGGGAAGGCGGCCGGTTCGGCGATGTCGGCGATGTCCTCGAGCGTGGCGCGGACCTCGTTGCCGAGCTTGCGGCCGTCGATGAACAGTTCCGGCCGGCCGTCGCGATGCAGCACCGCATAGGAGATCGGCAGCGGGGTGTGGGACACGTCCGAGCCGCGGATGTTGAACGCCCAGGCGATCGAATCCGGCTGCGACAGGATCGCCGCATCGGCCTTGCGGTCGGCCAGGATGCCGGCCAGCCGGCCGAGCTTGGCGGCGGCGGTCTCGCCGGCGAGCTCCGGCGGGTGCAGCGCCACCGCGCCGAGCGGCGGTGCCGGCCGGTCGGCCCAGACGGCATCGAGCGGATTGCCGTCGACCGCGACGACCTCGGCGCCGGCCTTCTCGGCCGCCTTCTTCAGCCGCCGCATGCCGCCGATCGTGTGCAGCCAGGGGTCGAGCCCGAGCCGCGCGCCGGGGGCGAGATTCTTCTCCAGCCAGTCGGCGACCGGGGTCTCGACGATGTCGACCAGGTCGAACACCGCCATGTCGACCTGCGCCTGGGCCTGCAGGGTGTAGCGGCCGTCGACCAGGATCGCGGCGCGGTCGCGCAGCACGATCGCGGCGCCGGCCGAGCCGGTGAAGCCGGTCAGCCAGCGCAGGCGGTCGGCGGAGGCCGGGACATATTCGTTCTGGTGCTCGTCGGCGCGCGGGATGACGAAGCCGTCGAGGCCGCGCCGGTCGAGTTCGGCGCGCAGCGCGGCCACGCGGACGGGGCCGACGGTCGGATCGGTGATGTCTTCGAAGCTCTGGAACATCGGCGGGCGGCCTCGGATCGGGGGGGCTAGAGCGGCCCGCGTCCGAAAGGACGCGGACAAGGTGCTCTATATTATTAACTCTGGAGCAACCTGCGATCGGGCGTTCCACCCGATCGCAGGTTGCTCTAGGGGTCAGGCGCGGCTGTTGCGCAGGATCAGCGCCATCCAGTCGTCGCGTTCGATGGCATCGTCGAGATGGAGGCCCTGCATCCGCCAGGCGGCGAGGACCTTGGGGGCGTCGCTGGTGCGCAGGCCCGACAGGACGACGGTCGCGCGCGGGGCGAGCGTGCGCGCCACCGGCGCGGCCAGCCGCATCAGCGGGCGCGCCAGGATGTTGGCGACGACCAGATCGTAGGGCGCCTGCTCCATCAGCCGGCGCGCGCGCATGCCGTCGGCGACCAGGCATTCGACCAGCCCGCCGACGCCGTTCAGCCGCACGTTGCCGCGGGCGATCGTGACGGCGACCGGGTCGATGTCGGTCGCCAGCACCTTGACGCGCAGCACCCGTGCGATCGCGATGGCCAGGAGCCCGGTGCCGGTGCCGAGGTCGAGCGGGCGGGCGTAACGGTCCTTCTTGAACAGGCGGTCGAGCGCGGCGAGGCAGGCCCAGGTGGTGGCGTGGTGGCCGGTGCCGAAGGCCAGTTCGGCGTCGATCTCGATCGACTGGCCGGTCGGCGGCCGCCGGATGCGGTCGTGGCTGCCATGGACGAAGAAGCGGCCGGCCTGAACAGGGTGGCGGATCTCCTCGCTGAGCGCGATCCAGTTGGTGCCCTCGTCGAGCACGGTCGCCTGCGGTTCCAGCCCGAAGGCATCCGCGCCGAGCACGTCGATCACCCGCTCGATCGCCTCGCCCGGCTCGCTGTCGAGCACCAGGGCGAACACGGTCCAGACATTGCTGTAGGCCGGCGTCTCCTCGAGCGTGACCGGGAAGCCCTCCAACTCGAAGGCATCCTCCAGCAGGTCGGCGATCCGGCGGGCTTCCTCGAAGCCGGCGGTGAGACGGACCTGGACGGTGGGCATGGCGGCTCCGCGGCGGGGACGATGGAGGGGCGGGATCGGTCAGGGCCGCTGTTCTGGCACGGCAGCGGGCGGCCGGTCCAGTGCCGGAGGCTCAGCCAAGGAATGCATGACGGCGGGCGGGCTTCTCGAAGGTCAGCGAGGCCCATTCCTTCGCGGCCAGCCTGCGCACCAGCACGAGCCCGCGCGCCCGGTAGGCGGCCACCAGCCGGGCCTGTTCGCCGATCCGCAAGCCGGCGACCACCAGCCGCGCGCCCGGCGCCATCAGGCGGACGACCGGGCCGGCGAGGCGGCAGAGCGGATCGGGCAGGATGTTGGCGAGCACCAGGTCGAAGGGTGCGGCGCGGGCGAAGCGGATGTCGTCGAGCCCGTCGGCGAGGAGCGCGCGGAAGCGGCGCGAGACGGCGTTGCCGGCGCGGTTGGCCTCCGCCATGCGCACCGCGACCGGCTCGATGTCGGAGCCCAGCACTCTGGCGTCGGCGACCGCCCGGGCCAGCGCCAGGCCGAGAATGCCGGTGCCGGTGCCGAGATCGAGCACGTTGGTCGGGCGCGTGCGGCGCAGTTCGAGGTCCAGCGCCATCAGGCTCAGCTGGGTCGAGGCATGGTCGCCGGTGCCGAAGGCCGTCGAGGCCTGGATGACCAGGTCGGTGCGCCCGAGCCGGGCCGGATCGGCCGGGCGGTTGTGGTCGCCGAAGACGCGGAACCGGCCAGCCGCGACCGGCGGCAGGCCGTCGAGGCCGATCGCCTGCCAGTCGGCATCGTCATAGGCGCGCAAGGCTAGCCCGGACAGACGCCCGGCCGCGTCCGGGTCGTCGAGATGCAGGACCAGCCGTTCGGTCAGTTCGGCGAGATCGGGGCGGATCGAGAACCACGCCTCGGCCCGCCAGCCGCTGCCGCCGCCGAGATCGAAGGCGCCGGCCGCATCGGCCGCGATATGCTCGTCGCCGGTGATCCGGTCGGCGAGCGCGCAGACGAACCCTTCGGGACCGTCGAGGGACAGAAGCCAGGTGGTCACGGACGCTCCGTCATGGCAGGACCGGCGGTCACGGGCGGGTCACGAAACTGTCGAGCACCCGCTTGCGGCCGGCGCGGTCGAAATCGATGGTCAGCTTGTTGCCTTCCACCTCGGTGACGGTGCCGTTGCCGAATTTCTGATGGAAGACCCGCTCGCCGACCTTGAAGTCCGACGTCTCGGTGCCGACCGACTTGGCGATCAGCGTGCCCTCGATCAGCGCCGCCGCCTTGCGCGGGCGCACGGGATTGCCCCAGCGATCGCGCATCTCGCCACGCGCCGAGGCGCCGCCGAAATTCGAGCGCCCTTCCGCGAAGCCGCCGCTGCCGGTCTCGGGCTGCGCCCAGCCGCCGGAGCTGCGCTCCTCGCCGCCGCGCGCGCGCCCGTCGCCGCCAAGCGGGCGATCCTCGCCGCCCTTCAGGCGTTGCGCGCGCTGCCAGCCGGGCGACGAATAGCTCGAGCCGAACGGGTCCATCGCGTCGAAGCGGCTGCGGTCGTAGCCGCCATAGTTGGACGACGGCTCGCGCACCTCGACATGGGCTTCCGGCAATTCGTCCAGGAAGCGGCTGGGGATCGAGGCCTGCCAGGAGCCGTGGATGCGCCGGTTGGAGGCAAACCAGATCTTGGCCCGCTTGCGCGCCCGGGTGATGCCGACATAGGCGAGGCGCCGCTCCTCCTCGAGGCCGGCCGCGCCGTTCTCGTCGAGCGAGCGCTGGTGCGGGAACAGGCCTTCCTCCCAGCCGGGCAGGAACACGGTGTCGAATTCGAGCCCCTTGGCCGAATGCAGCGTCATGATGCTGACCTTGTCGGCGGTCGGGTCGTTCTCCGCATCCATCACCAGGGAGACATGCTCCAGGAAGGACGGCAGGGTCGGATAGTCCTCCATCGAGCGCAGCAGTTCCTTGAGGTTTTCCAGCCGCCCGGGCGCCTCCGCCGACTTGTCCTGCTGCCACATCTCGGTATAGCCGGCCTCGTCCAGGATGATGCCGGCCAACTGGCTGTGCGGCAGCCTGTCGAGATCGCCGCGCCAGCGCGCGAAGGAGGCGGCGAGGCCCGCCAGCGCACTGCGCGGCTTCGGCTTCATCTCCTCGGTCTCGACGATCTCGGCGGTCGCCTGCAGGAGCGGCACGCCCTTGGCGCGCGCATAGGCATGGACCTGCTGGATGGTCGCGTCGCCGAGCCCGCGCTTCGGCACGTTGACGATGCGCTCGAAGGCGAGGTCGTCGGCCGGCTGGCAGGTGACCCGGAAATAGGCCAGCGCGTCGCGGATTTCCTGGCGCTCGTAGAAGCGCGGGCCGCCGATGACCCGGTAAGGCAGGCCGATATTGAGGAAGCGCTCTTCCAGCTCGCGCATCTGGAACGAGGCGCGCACCAGGACGGCGATCTGCGACAGGGCGTGGCCGTCGCGCTGCAGCCGCTCGATCTCCTCGCCGATGGCGCGGGCCTCCTCCTGGCTGTCCCAGACCGAGGCGACCACGACCTTCTCGGCCGTCTTGTCCTCGGCGTCGGTGAACAGCGTCTTGCCGAGCCGGCCCTCGTTATGGGCGATCAGATGCGAGGCGGCGGCCAGGATATGGCCGGTCGAGCGATAGTTGCGTTCGAGCCGGATCACCTTGGCGCCCGGGAAGTCGTGCTCGAAGCGCAGGATGTTGTCGACCTCGGCGCCGCGCCAGCCATAGATCGACTGGTCGTCGTCGCCGACGCAGCAGACATTCTTCGAGCCGGTCGCGATCAGGCGCAGCCACATATACTGCGAGACGTTGGTGTCCTGGTACTCGTCGACCAGGATGTAGCGGAAGCGACGCTGGTAGTCGGCGAGAACGTCGGGATGGCCGCGCCAGATGGTGATGACATGCAGCAAGAGGTCGCCGAAGTCGCAGGCGTTCAGCGCCTTCAGCCGGTCCTGATAGGCGCGGTAGAGTTCGCCGCCCTTGCCGTTGCCGAAGGCGCGCGCCTCCAGGGGCGGGATGCGGTCCGGCGTCAGGCCCTTGTTCTTCCAGCCGTCGATGAAGGCGGACAGCTGGCGCGCCGGCCAGCGCTTCTCGTCGATGCCGGCCGCCTGGATGATCTGCTTCATCAGGCGCAGCTGGTCGTCCATGTCCAGGATGGTGAAATCGGACCGGAGCCCGACCAGTTCGGCATGGCGGCGCAGCACCTTGGTGCCGATCGAATGGAAGGTGCCGAGCCACGGCATGCCCTCGACCGCCTCGCCGACCAGCGACGAGATGCGGTGCTTCATCTCGCGAGCGGCCTTGTTGGTGAAGGTCACGGCGAGGATCTGGCCGGCGCGCGCGCGCCCGGTGGCCAGGATATGGGCGATGCGGGTGGTCAGGACGCGGGTCTTGCCGGTGCCGGCGCCGGCCAGCACCAGGAGCGGACCCTCGGTGGTCAGGATGGCGTCGTGCTGTTCAGGATTGAGATTGTCCAGATAGCCGGCTTCGGCCGGCGGGCGCAGGCCGGCGGCGCGGGCCGCGATGCCGCCCGGACGCGCCGTCGGCGGCGGTGCCGGCGCGCGCGATCGTGCCGGGGCGGCCGGAACCGGCTGGTCGGGATCGAACGGGAAGCCGCCGCCGGCCGCCGGATAGCCGGCGGCATCGTCCGCGAAGCGGTCGTGCGGATAGGCATCCGTTCCGCCGCCCGGCTCGTCGCCGAACGGGATCCGATCGAATGCGTCCGGATCGTAGCCGTCCGCCCCCGGACCGTGCGTCTCGGGTTCGTTCGGCAGATCGCCCGGAAAGGCCTCCGCAAAGGGATCGTCCAGGATGTCGTCCGGCGCCGCCGCGGGGCGGCGCGACGGCGGCTTGCCTGCGCTCATGATGTTTCCGACTCGTTCTCCTGATCCCCTATATAGGCCATGCCGGCGCGGCCGGGCAGGGCGGTCCGGCGGGATCTCTCGCGATGTGGTGCGCGGCCCGCGCGACCGGCCTTTTCCGGGCGGCGGCAAACCCGGAGAGGTCAGTTCACCTTCACGGCGATGCCGCGGAAGCGCTGTTGCGCGACCGGCAGGGCCTTGCATTCGACGCCGCCGACCTTCACGCCGCCGTCGTCGCTCAGGATCTGGATCTCGGACGACCCGGCGACGGCGAACAGGGCCTCGGGCCGCAGCGTGCCGAAATCGACGCCCGGCACGGCGACCGGGTCGGCCGCGCCGCCGGACCAGCGGTAGAGCGCGAAGCTGCCGGCATCGGCGGTCGGGCCGGCGACGATCAGGTAGCCGTCGCCGATCCGCTCCAGGCTGCGGATGCCGCGGCCGCCGAGCGCGACCAGCGCGACCGCGCCGATGGCCGGTGCAGCCCCGGCAACGATCTCGGCCGGATTGTCCAGGGCGACCACCAGCGCCTTGCCGCCGACCAGCGGATTGCGGAAGCCGACCAGGAGCCTGCCGTCGGGCGTCGCGGCAAGGCCCTCGATGTTGAGCCCGCCCTCGGCCTCCGGCGCGCGTTCCGCTGCGGCGTCGAGCCCGAAGCCCTTCAGCGCCGGTGCGGCGACGAGCGCCGGCAGGAGGCCGGTCGACGGCGTCCCGACGGGCTGAAACGTGGCGGTGGCGCCGCCCGGCACGATGTCGGTCGCAAACAGCCGCTGCCGCTCGGTACGCAGCTTGCCGCTCGAATTCCGCCCATGCGAGGCGATCCAGTAGATGCGGTTGCCGATGCGGGCGGCGCCTTCGAGGTCCGATTCGCGCGTGCCGGTCTTGAGGAAGCCGGCGAGCGGCACGGTGGCGGTCGGTGCGCCCCCGGAGAGGGCATAGACGCGCAGCACGTTGTCTTCGTCGCTCGCCACGACGAAATGCCCGGCGTCGATCGGCACGGCCGCCGACGCGTCGCACATGCCGGTGAAAACACGGCTTTCCGGCTCGGCTGCCGCCGGTACGGCCGCCGCCGAAGCGGCACCCCAGAGCCAGGCCGTCGCCAGCCCCAGGCCGATCAGTCGTCGGACGTCTGTCATGCTGCGGCTCCGCTCCGATGGCGGGGGCACTCTATCACGGGTGCGGCCGGCCCGCCGGTCGACGAAACCGGTCGACGGTGCCGGTCGGCGATACCGGTCGGCGACGTTGATCGGCGAAACCGGTCGACGGTGCCGGGTGCCGGATGGTGCCGCCGCGCCGCCCGCGGCCCGTCGCCCGCCAACCCGCGACGGGGCCAGGCCGCAGTTGCGCATTGCCGACGGGGCTCGCCTGCCGCTTCGGCGCTTCTCGGGGCGGGAATCCTGCCTTATTGGTGTGCAATGATCACACCGCCCACCGCGCCGCTGACCCACCGCCCGATCGTCTTCCTGACCGCGCTCGCCGCGGTGAACTGGTTCGGCTTTGCCGCCTGGAACGCGCTCCTGAACAATTTCGCCAAGGAGCAGGCCGGCTTCGACGGTCTCGCCATGGGGCTGCTGCAGTCGATCCGCGAGGTGCCGGGGCTGCTGGCGGTGTCGGCGCTGCTGTTCCTGCTGATCATGCGCGAACAGACGCTGGCCTATGTCAGCCTGGTGCTGCTCGGCATCGGCGTGGCGGCGACCGGCTATTTCCCGAGCATCCACGGGCTCTGGGTGACGACGCTGATCATGTCGGTCGGCTTCCACTATTACGAGACCATGGCGCAGTCGCTGACGCTGCAGCTCTTCTCCAAGCAGGAGGCGCCCAAGGTGCTCGGGCGGCTGTCGGCGGTGACGGCGGCCTCGCAATTCGTCGCCTTCGGCGGCATCGCGCTGATCTGGTGGGCGATCCGCCCGAGCTACCAGTCGGTGTTCCTGGTCACCGGCGGGCTGTGCATCGTCGGCGCGCTCGTCGCGATCGCGATCTTCCCGCGTTTCGAGGGACCCGTGCCGCAGCGCAAGTCGATGGTCATGCGCCAGCGCTACTGGCTCTATTACGCGCTGACCTTCATGACCGGCTCGCGCCGGCAGATCTTCACCGCCTTCGGCGCCTTCCTGCTGGTCGAGAAGTTCGGCTTCGGCGTCGCCGAGATCTCGATCCTGATGCTCGCCACCTATTCGATCAACACGGTGGTCGGCCCGCGGCTCGGCCACCTGATCAACCGGATCGGCGAGCGCCGGACGATCATGATCGAGAACATCTCGCTGATCCTGGTCTTCGCCGGCTATGCGCTCTCCGACCAGTCCTGGATCGCGGCGATCTGCTACGTCGCCGACGGCGTCTTCTTCACCTTCACGATCGCGCAGCGCACCTATTTCCAGAAGATCGCCGACCCCGCCGACATCGCCCCGACCGCCGGCGTCGCCTTCACCATCAGCCATATCGCGGCGGTGTTCATCCCGGTCCTGTTCGGCATGATCTGGCTGAAGAACCCGTCCCTGGTCTTCCTGATCGGCGCCGCGCTGGCCACCGTCTCGCTGACCTTCGCCTTCCTGGTCCCGCGCAACCCGGAACCCGGCCACGAAACCATCCTGTCGCCGGCCCGTCGGCCGGCGGTGGCGGAGTAGGGGCGTCGTCAGGCGTCGACTGCGCCGCGCGTCGGAGCCGTACTGTCACACAGGCCGGACCAGATGCGGCCGGGTCCCTCGGGCTTGAATCGACTTCCTGCCCGATGACTTTGACACATGCGTCCGCTGGCCCGTGGAGGGTCACCCCTTCCTGACAATCCCGATCTTGCGACCGGCGCGCTCCGGCCAGGGCTTGCCGTCGTCCTGGGCTTTCATGGCGGTCAGGGTGGCCATCACGTCCTCGGGGAAGGGGGCGGTGCGGCGGGCGGCCATGTCGACATGCAGGTACATCTGCTCGGAGGTGGCGGAGAGCCAGCCTTCGGTGGCGTGGCGCAGTTCGGCGAAGACATGCAGGCGCTTGGCGTCGAGATCCAGGAACCGCATGGTGACCGTGACCGGGTCGGCGAGGAAGACCTCGCGGACGTAGCAGACATGGATCTCGGCGGTCATGAAGGAGAGGTTGCGGGTTGCGATGTAGTCCGGGCCGAGCCCGGCATGGCCGAGGATCTCGTCGGCGGCGCGGTCGAACAGCACGTTGTAGTAGGCCATGTTGAGATGGCCGTTATAGTCGATCCAGGCAGGCTCGATCGCCATGACGCCGGTGACGAGCGGGATGGCGGCATGCGGTTCGGTCATCGTCTTCGGTCTTTCGCGGCGCGGGAGGGTTCGGATCGGGCTCGGATCGGCATCGAAGCGGCGATCTTCGATCCCCGGCCCGCTCCTGTCCAGCCGGACGAAGGGGCCGGCTGGCCTGCGAAGAAGCGGGTTGGCGTCCGGCACGGCGGGCGGTCTTGCGCCGAGGCTGTTCCCCACAAGGGAGCCCGCCCGCCGCCGCATGGTCGACCGGCTGCACAAGCCGAAGCCGATCGTGTAGCGTCGCGGCCCGTCCGCGCCGACGCGCGACTGCGGGGGCGGGGCCGCGCAAGTCGAGCACCAGCGCGGCGGAGCCGCGCAAGTCGAGCACCAACGCGGCGGAGCCGCGTCAGTCGAGCGACCGCGCGGCGGCACCGCGCAGGGCGCGCAAACGTTCAAAATCCATGATGCCGCCATCGGCGCCGCGTCATGATCGGGGAGGTTGGAAGTCCGATGACCGTGGCAGGTTTCATGTCGTCCCGTCCGGATCCGCAGGCGGTGGCGACCGCGATCGGCATCCTGACGCAGCGCTTCGGCGAGCGGCTGTCGACCTCGCTGGCGCTGCGCCAGCAGCATGCCCACACCACCACCTGGATCCCGGTCGAGGCGCCGGATGCGGTCGTCTTCGCGGAGAGCGAGGACGACGTCGTCGAGACCGTCAAGGTCGCCGCCGCCTATGGCGTTCCGGTCATCCCCTTCGGCACCGGCACCTCGCTCGAAGGCCATGTCAACGCGCATTTCGGCGGCATCTCGATCGACACCTCGCGCATGAACCGGCTCCTCGCCGTGCACGCCGAAGATCTCGACTGCGTCGTCCAGCCCGGCATCACCCGCAAGCTGCTCAATGAACAGCTGCGCGACACCGGCCTGTTCTTCCCGATCGATCCGGGCGCCGACGCCTCGCTCGGCGGCATGGCGGCGACGCGGGCCTCCGGCACCAATGCGGTGCGCTACGGCACGATGAAGGACAATGTGCTCGCCCTGCGGGTCGTCACCGCCGACGGCTCGGTGGTCAAGACCGCGCAGCGGGCGCGCAAGTCCTCGGCCGGCTACGACCTGACCCGCCTCTTCGTCGGGTCGGAAGGCACGCTCGGCGTGATCACCGAGATCACGCTGAAGCTCGCCGGCATCCCGGAGGCGATCGCCGCCGGCTCCTGCACCTTTCCGTCCGTGAAGGCGGCCGCCGACGCGGTCATCGTCACGATCCAGTCCGGCATCCCGGTGGCGCGCATCGAATTGCTCGACGAGGTGCAGGTCCGCTCGGTCAATGCCTATTCGAAGCTGTCGCTGCCCGAACAGCCGCTGCTTCTGCTCGAGTTCCACGGCACCGACGCCTGGGTGGCCGAGCAGTCGCAGCGCTTCGGCGAGATCGCGGCCGACCATGGCGGCGGCCCCTTCAATTGGGTCACCAAGCCGGAGGACCGGACCCGGCTCTGGCAGGCCCGCCACGACGTCTACTGGGCGAGCCTCGGCCTCAGGCCCGGCGCCAAGGGCCTGTCGACCGATGTCTGCGTGCCGATCTCGCGGCTGGCCGACTGCATCGCCGAGACCAAGGCGGATATCGAGGCCATGGGCCTGATCGCGCCGATCGTCGGCCATGTCGGCGACGGCAATTTCCACGTCCTGCCGCTGATCGACATGGACAGTCCGGCCGAGATCGCGGCCGCCGAGCACTTCGTCGGCCGCATGGTCGAGCGCGCCATCGCGATGGACGGCACCTGCACCGGCGAACACGGCGTCGGCTCCGGCAAGATGAAGTATCTGGAGAAGGAGCACGGCGCGCCCGCGCTGATGGCGATGCGGGCCATCAAGGCGGCGCTCGACCCGAAGGGCATCATGAATCCGGGCAAGATCGTCGCGGCCGGGTAGGGGCCGCGGCGGGGGCGACGCGTGGCCGGCGGGGGCCTGGCAATGGCGCCCCGTTTTCGAGAGCTCATATCGACCAATGGCTTGCATGCCGATCTTGCCATCACGGTGGAATAGCGGCCGTCGATGGCGGTCGCGCCACCGTCGCGCCCGGACAGGGCGGCTGGTGCCTTTGTCCATCGATGAGGCAGTCCGCCCCGTCATGGGCGGCTGACGGGCGCCGCATATCCTCCTAGATTGAACGGGATCGTCTTCGCGCGCGTCACCCGGTTCGGGCGCGCCGGGATTCGGGGCGCGTGCGCGTGCGGGGAGGCAGTCGGTGAACTCGCTCTATATCGGCGTCGGGTTGACGATCATCACCGCCCTGGTGGCGGCGCTGGTCGGACCTTTTTTCATCGACTGGGGCCTGTTCAGGACCAGTTTCGAGGCCGAGGCGGAGCGCATCTTCGGCGCCAAGGTGACGGTGCTCGGATCGATCGACGCCCGTCTCCTGCCGAGCCCCTGGCTGTCGCTCGGCGACGTGGTGGTCGGCTCGGTCGACCGGCCGGCCGGCAAGATCGGCCGATTCGAGGCCCGGCTCGAACTGACCCCGCTGCTCAAGGGCGAGTTCCATATTTCCGAACTGCGGCTCGACCGGCCGAGCCTCTCGGTCGCGTTGAAGCGCAACGGCACGCTGGCGCTGACCGGCGATCCGGCGCCCGTCGCCGGCACCCGCCGCGATCTCGGCGATGCCAGCCTGGAGATGGCCGAGATCGTCGACGGCCGGATCGATTTCGCCGACGAGCGGGCAGGGCGCAGCTTCGCGCTGGAGCGGATCAACGGTATCGTCTCGGGAAGCGCGCTCGCCGGCCCGCTCAAGGCCGAGGGCGGCGCCGTCGCCATGGGGCAGAGCGTGGCGTTCCGCCTCGCCATGGGGCGGGTGACCGCCGAGCGCGCCGTGCCGGTGAAACTCCAGGTGACCCCGGGCGGCGAGCCGGTGGTCGTGACCGTCGACGCCGCGCTGTCGCTGACCGGCGGACCGCCGCGCGCGACCGGCACGGCCGTGGTCCAGCGGATCGATCCGGAGGCCAAGACCGACCGGGGCGATCCCGGCCCGACGCCATGGCGCCTGGAAAGCCGGTTCGCCGTCGATCCGGCCCGTCTCGACCTCGATCCCCTGACGCTTGCCATCGGGCCGGACGACCGGGCCTACCAGCTGAACGGCCGCGGCCGGATCGACCTCGGTCTGACGCCGAATTTCGACCTCGCCCTGACCGCCAAACAGATCGATCTCGACCGGGCGCTTGCCGGCCGGGTCGGCGAGGCGGTCGATCTGGACGGGGTCGCGCGGCGCGTGCTCGGCACGATTGCCGGATTGCCCGTGCCGGACATGCCCGGCCGGCTGGCGCTCGACGTACCCGGCCTGGTCGTCGGCGGCGGCGTCCTGCAGGACTTGCGGCTGATCGCCCGCCCGCGGCCCGGCGGCTACTCGCTCGAGGAACTGACCGCGCGCCTGCCGGGACGCAGCCAGGTGACCGCCTCCGGCCGGCTGTCGCTGGCCGGCGCGCCCGCCTTCGACGGCCGTCTCTACGTCGCCTCCGAGCAGCCGAACGCCTTCGCGGCCTGGCTCCGGCGCGGCGGCGTGCAGGGCCGGCTCGACCCCGTCAGCGTCGACGCGATCCTGAAGATCGATGCCGACAGCTTCCGGGCCGACCAGATGCTGGCGCGCATCGGCGCCGCGCAGGTGCGCGGCCATGTCCAGGTGTCCGGCATCGGCAGCGCGCCGCGCGTCGAGACCGGGATCACCGCGGACCGGCTCGATCTCGACCAGATCCGCGTGCTGGCGGGGCTGTTCGCCAGTCCCGCCGGTCTGGCGCCGGCCGCCACCCGGATCGATCTCGATGCCGGCCAGCTCGTGCTCGGCGGCGTCACGGCGCGCGGCGTCTCCGCCCGGCTCGCGGTCGATGGCGAGAGCGTCGAGGTCAGCCGTCTGTCGGTCCAGGATGCCGCCGGGGCGGCGCTGGACATGACCGGGCGGATCGATCGGTTCGCGGCCCGTCCCGACGGCAACCTGCAGGCGACCGTCAAGGCGGCGACGCTGGACGGCCTGGTGCGCATGCTGCGCTCGCTGTTCCCGGATACGCCGGCGCTCGATCGCTTCGCCGCCGCCGCGCCGCATCTGGCCCCGCTCGACGCGCGGCTGACCTTGACCGGCCAGGCCAATGGCGAGCGGGGCGACCTGCAGCTCGACGTGTCGGGCACGGCCGGGCCGAGCCGGCTCGCGGTGGCCGGCAAGCTCGCCGGCAGCCCCGCGGAATGGCGCGCCGGCCGGATCGATCTCAACGCCCGGCTCGACGGACCCGACGGCGGGCGGCTGATGCGCCAGCTCGGCATTCCGGCCCTGTCGCTGAAAGGGGCGGCCGGGCAGGCCTCCGTGACGCTCGCCGGCGTGCCGGCGACGGGGCTCGACGGCACCGCCGAACTGGAGGCGCTCGGCAGCCGGCTCGCTTTGTCCGGGCGGGTGATCGCCGGCGACGACGGGCGTCTCGCCGTCGACGGGCGCGGGCGGCTGGTCTCGGCCGATCTCGGGCCGGTTCTGACCGTTCTCGGCCAGCCGGCGGTCACGCCGCTCGGCCGTCTGCCGGTCGATCTCGGGGCCGGTCTTTCGGGGACCTGGCCGAAGCTCACGCTGAAGGCGATCGACGGCCGGCTCGGGGCCGGGCCGCTGCGCGGCGAGGCGACGGCGGATCTCGGGGCCACGCCGGTCAAGCTCGACGGGCGCCTGGAACTGGGCACGATCGGGCTGGCCGATCTGATCGATCTCGGCCTCGGCGCCGGCAGCCTGGAGGCGCTGCCGGATGCCGGGCAGGCCTGGCCGGGACAGGCGCTGCCGGGGCCGTCCGTGACCGGACTGGCGGCGGATTTGCGGATCAGCGCCGAGGCGCTGGCGATGGCCGACAAGCGAGTGGTCGAGCGCCCGGAATTCCGCTTGCGGCTCAGGCCCGGGGAGGTCGCGGTGGAGTCGTTTTCCGGCGGGCTCGCCGGCGGCAAGGCCAGTGGCCAGATGCGCATGCGCGGCAATGCCGGCGGCGGCGTGGCCGTTTCGGGCGACATCAAGATCGACGGCGCCGCCTTCGGGGAACTGGTCTGGCGACGCGACGGCCGCGCCGTCGCCTCGGGTCAGATGGACCTGACGGCGACCTTCGAGACCGCCGGCCGCTCGGTGGCGTCGCTGGTCTCCGGCGCGGCGGGCGGCGGTGCCTTCGGGCTGCGCAACGGAACCTTGCGGTCGGTGAACCCGGCGGCCTTCGATGCGGTCGTCGCGGCGGCGGACAACGGACTGGAATTGAAGGAGGATCGCATCCGCACCCTGTTCCAGAGCCGGCTCGATGCGGGTGAACTGCCGTTCGAGCGGGTCGATGCCGCCTTCTCGATCGGGGGCGGGATCGTGCGGCTGCGCGATGTGGCGGTGGCGAGCGGACCGGTGCGCACCAGCGGCACGGCCTCGCTCGATCTCGGCCGCTGGACGCTCGAAGCCGACTGGACCATCAAGGCCGATGCCGGGCGCAATGCCGTGACGGGCGCCGATCCGCAGGTCGGGGTGCTGTTCCGCGGTCCGCTCAATGCCCCGGTACGCAGCCTCGACGTGGCCCCGCTCAACGCCTTCCTGACCCTCAGGGCCTTCGAACGCGAGGTCAGCCGCGTCGAGGTCCTGCAGCAGGACATCATGGAGCGCGAGCGCTTCGCCCGCGAGGCGAAACGGCTGCGCGAAGAGAAGCTGCGCATCGAGCGCGAGGCGCGCGAGGCCCGCGAGGCCGAACAGCGCCGGGCCGACGAGGAGAAGCGCCGCCTCGACGAGGAGCGGCGCGCGCGCGACGCCGCCGAGGCGGCCCGACGCCTCGAGGAGAAGCGCAAGGCCGATGCCGCGGCTGCAGCGGCCGCAGCAGCTGCCGAAGCCGCCCGTCGGACCGAGGAGGAGCGGCGGCGCTCGTCGACGCAGGGCGGTGGGTCCAATGCCGGCGGGCAGCCCCCCGGCCTCGCGCCGCTGCCGCCGCCGATCCAGATCGGACCGGCGCCGGGAACCAGGCCGGCGCCGTCGATCAATGCCGACCGCGCGCCGCTCGATCTCTTCTCGCCCGGTCCGCCACCGGTGCCCCCCATGCCGATCGGCCGTCCGTAGCCCGCGCCCCGCACGCCCCGTTCGCAAGCGACCGTCGCCGCTCGGCCTGGCGAGAACAGGCCGGCGATGCGGCGCGTTCGGTCGCATGAGCAGCCGGGCGCCGGCGGAAGCGGGATCGGGCCGCCGGCCCGGAATGCCGCTCCGGCGGCCCGGAGTACCGCTCCGGCGGCCCGGAGTACCGCTCCGGAGAACTGCCCCGGAGAACTGCCCGGAGTACCGGCCCGAGATGCGGCCTCTGACCGGTCCGACCTCCCGCGCGCTGACGGCAGCTTTGCTCTCGGCCGAGGCCGATGCGGTCTCGCGCCTGATTCCGGATGTCGATCCCGCGGAACCGATCCGCTGCCGGTCGCCACTACCTTAGAATGACTATAATTCCGATGTAACGCGGCGCGTCAGACTACCTATTGACCGGAACCGGAGCCTCCTTTACCTGAAGATCAGGCTTCTGGATTGTCGGTTGTCATGATCGTCTGTCACTGCAACGTTATCAACGACCGACAGATCCGCGATGTGCTGGCCATCGAGCGGACACCGCGGCCGCGCACCGCCGGACAGGTCTACAAGTGCATGAATTGCCGCCCGGAATGCGGCCGCTGCCTGCCGACGATCCAGCGCATGCTGGTCGAGCACGGCGCGGCCTGCCAGGTCGGCTGCGCGGTCTGCCCGGCCGGCGCGATGATCGAAGCCCTGCAGGACGTGCAGGAGGCTCAAAGGATCGAAGGGCGCGACGAGACCTATCGGTTCGACGACGTCTACGCGGTCGCGGCCGAATAGCCGCCGGAAGACCGGGCCCGGCCGGTGAGACCGCTGTCCGGCCCACGATACGGGCGTGCCGACCCGTGCGGCCGGTGGCCGGCCGCCGCTTTTTCCTCGCGCTTCCCCTCGCATCCTGGGTGCCGAACACCGTTCGGCTTGGCTTGCGCGCGCCGGATGGCAGGTCGCAGGCCGGCGGTGCGGCCGGATCCGGCTCGTCCCTGCCGGTGTCTTTCGTCCGCAACGCGGGCGCTACATATTTGATGAAAATGGAATATCGGGCGATTGATTGTGAATTGGACCAGTTCTCGTCCGCGTGCCCCTTAATCGCTTCGGTCAACCGTGATTAGATGCGCTCGGGCTGGCGGCCGACGGTCCGCGTCGCCGACGCAGTCGGTCGCGGCCCGTGAGACGGCGGCGGCGACACGGGGTCGGCGGGCCGTCCGATCGCCCGCTGTCGGTGCCGGATCGGGTCGATGGACCCGGACCGTCCGGCGGCCGGTCGGGCGGCTTGAGCCTGGCGCAAGGACGCGCGCGGGATTCGATCGCCGAAGCCGATCCCGGTCGTATCGCATGGCGCGAACGGGGCGGTCTCTCGCATCCGGCAAAGCGGCCGGATCGGGGGCTTGCCGTCGCTGCGGAAGAGCCCATGTACCGTTTCCCGAGTTCCTGCAAACGCTGTGGAGTTGCCCATGAAAGGTGATCAGAAAGTCATCGAGTATCTCAATCGCGGCCTGCGCAGCGAATTGACCGCGGTCAGCCAGTACTGGCTGCATTATCGCGTGCTCGACAATTGGGGCTACAAGGACCTCGCCAAGTTCTGGCGCAAGGAATCGATCGAGGAGATGAACCACGCCGACCGGTTCATCGAGCGCATCCTGTTCCTGGAGGGCCATCCGAACCTGCAGCTGCTCGATCCGCTGCGCATCGGGGAGACGATCGAAGAGGTCATCCTGTCCGATCTCGCCGCCGAGATCGAGGCGCGCGCGCTCTACCAGGAGGCGGCGTCCTACTGCGAGACCGTGAGGGACTACCCGTCGCGCGACCTGTTCATCGCCCTGATGACCGACGAGGAAGGCCATATCGACTTCCTGGAGACGCAGCGCGACCTGATCAAGTCGATCGGCGTCGCCCTCTATGCGCAGAAGCATATGGGCGAACTGGGCGAGTGATCGCTGCCCCCCGGGACCCGGTCCGGTCGTCGAGGCCGGTCCGGGTGGCCGGGCCGATGCGCCCGAGGCGATCCAGGCGGTGGCATGGCCGATCCGCCGTGGCCTGGCCGGCGTGATGCTCGAACGCCCCCCGCGCCGCCACGCCGTCGCGGGGGCCGTTCATTGTCCGGTCGCGGCTCGATGGGCTGAACCCGCCCAACCGTGGCGGCAATTTCGGTCAGACTGTTTGCGCTTGCCGCGGCGTTCGGGAGGGCACCGGCACGATCGGCTGTCGGCCGACCTGCCGACAGGAGTGGGGCGCCGGCCCGCGACGGGCGGCGGTCCGGCGGGTCCGCTTATGGGCGGACCGCGGCTTCGGCCCGTTCGGCCCGCCCGCAGGCCAGGGACCACGCCGTCGACACGACCCGGAGGCCGAGGCGCGACGCTCCGGACGATCGGTCGGCCGGGGCGGGCGATGCGAACTCAGGCGACCAGGTCGGTGCGGCCGGCGCGGGTGCGGTAGTGGTCGAGGACGGCGAGCCGCACGGCGGAGGCGAGATTGGTGGCCGTGCGAGTGCGGTCGATCTCGGCGATCAGGCGCGGCAAGGTCAGGCTGCGTTGCGCGGCGATCTCTTCGAGCCCGTCCCAGAATTCCGCCTCCAGGGCGAGGCTGGTCCGGTGGCCGGCAATGGTCAGCGAACGCTTGTCCATGCCCGGGGCGGGCGAGGCCTCAGGCGGCAGGACCCGGGTCTTCAACGCACGCTGCTCCATCACGATTCGTCTCCCTCCCGCCGATGGCCTTCGAGCCGGCGCTCGGTCCGGTCCGTCTCGGCCGACTGGGCGGTCCGTTCCGCCTTGGTGCGGCCGAAGCGAACCCGGTTTTCCGCCGCGGTTTCGCGCCGTTCGGCCAGGGCTTTCGCCTTGCGCGCCTTGCCGAGGCTGACGATTTCGCCCATTGCCCGGATCTCCGTCCCTTGAACCTGACAATAACCTTTCTGACACGGACCTCGGCAAACGGCAACCCGTTCCGTCCCCGTTCCGGGTATGACGGTACTCCGTTAACGCATGGATGATGAGGAGTCGCGCCGGCTTCGGGCGATGCGATCGGCGACGTCGGCGCATGCGACGAGCGGCGGGGGCTGGCGGGGCCGCACGAGCGGGGCCCCGATCGGCGCGCCGGGGGAGGGCGATCGGGCCGGACCGGACCTCCGGACAGGGAACCCGCAGGCGCAACGGGTCCGCGGGACCGGCCGGGTGCCCGCGCCGCGCTCAGGTCTTCTTGCGGAAGCTGTCCATCGAGATGACCGTCGCCGACGGCGGCGGCTCCTCGGTCTTGCGGTCCGACGGCGGCGATTCGGGTGCCGCGGCGGCCGCAGGCTTCGGCTCGGGCTTGATCTCCGGAATGCGGGACGGCTCGGTCGGCACGATGCGCGGGCCGGCCGGCTTGGCCGCCGCGTCCGGAGCGGTCTCGACATCCTCGGCGACGACCTCGTCGTCGTCGTCTTCCGCCTCGGATTCGTCGCGCACCTCGAACTGCAGACCGAACTGCACGGACGGATCGAAGAAACCCTTCACGGCCGTGAACGGCACCAGCAGCCGTTCGGGAATGCCGCCGAAGGACAGGCCGACCTCGACCGCATGGTCGGTGACGACCAGATCCCAGAACTGATGCTGCAGGACGATGGTCATCTCCTCGGGATAGCGCTGGCGCATGCGCGTCGACAGGCGCACGCCGGGATGGCGCGTATCGAAGGAGATATAGAAATGATGCTGGCCGGGCAGGCCGGTCTTGACGACTTCCTGCAGTACCTTCCGGACCACGCCGCGCAGGGCCTCCTGCACCAGGACGTCGTAGCGGATCAAATCCTGGGTCGGCTCGGTCATTCTGGTCCGCGGTCGGTACGGCCCGCCGTCGGCGGACTGGAAAGGGAAGTGGAGGTTTCTGTTGCCAGGTACCTCCGAACCCCGCCTGACGGTGCTACCCGCCAGGACTTGGTACCGGATTAGTTACCGCTCACGCGGCAACCGCAACCGGAGCATAGTTGTCGTTGGCAACTATAAATTTGACCCGATAACGGCGGTATCATGCCGGGCGAAAGAACGCTCTTTAGGCCCTCGTCGATCCTAGTTCGCCCCCGCCGGAACCCGCCCCGGCATCGTGCCGGACGGGTTCGGGTGGAGGCGCCGGGTACCGCCCCCGGGTCCGAAAGGCTTATTACAACGGCCGTTTATCGCCATAGTCGCCTTGCGACGACGTCGTGAATATAGGGGTCCGGGCGCGCGAGGGGAAGAGGGCCGGCCAAACTTGCCCCGGACCGGCCGCCCGACGCCGCCGACCGGAACGACGTCTCCCGATCGGACGGGATCGTCCGATCGGGAAGGATGTCCTGAAACGTCAAGGGTTTGACCGGCGTCGGATCGGTTTTCGGCGATCCGTCGCCGGTCGAACCGGCGTCAGTTGGCGCCGCGGCAGTTCCCGGCCGGCACCGCCGCCGCATTGACCTCGAACTGGCTGACGATGGCCGGCTTGCGGGCGAGAATCTGGTTGCGGGCGTTCGACTGAAGATCGTCGTAGCCATAGGGGGCGATGCCCCAGGTGGTGACGGTCAGCTTGCCGGACTTGGCGTTGATCGCAAACTCGGTCCAGCCGTAGCTGTGCATCGCCTCGTAGCCGCCCTTGGTCAGCTTCGCCGGCACGTTGGAGCCGGCGAGCCCGAGCGGATCGTAGGAAAGCCCGGACATGGAGGAATTGATCACCGAGGCGACGAAGTCGTCCTTGTCGTTGACGGTCGCATCCGCGTCCGGCGCCGTCGGCAGGGACAGGTAATAGGTGTACTGACTGTTGTCGATCAGGCCGACCTGCTTGGCGAGGTCGACGATGGTCGGGCCGAACGGATCCTCGAAGGCGACCGCGCCGGTGACGATTTCCCAGGCCTTGGAGGCGAGGCGGGTATTGCCGACGTCGTAGGTCAGATTGTTGACCATGGTGCCGTGCAGGTCGGCGGTGACGAAGACCACGTTGTCGATCGCGTTGTCGGCGATGAACTTGAGCAGGTCGTTGCGCTCCCGGGCATAGCCCTCGTAGCGGTCGGAGGCGGCGAGCACGCCGAGATTCTGGACCGGTTCGGGCAGCATCACGAACTTCCACTGGATGCCGCGCGCCTTGGCGTCGAGCAGGTCGGCCTTCAGCTGGGCCAACTGGTCGCCGCCGAGCAGGGTGCGCGCCTGCGTGGCGCTTGCGACCAGGAAGTTGGTGATCTCGGTCGTGTTGGTCAGGTCGGTCACGCCCGGCAATTCGGTGTCGCGGAACGAGCGGGCATCGACCATGGCGAACATCGCGGTCTTGCCGAGAATGCGCGACCGGTAGAGCTTCGGCTTGCCGTTGAAGCGCGGATCCGCCGAGGACCAGGTCTGGTCGACGATCGGCATGAAGTCCGAGAAGGCCCGCATGCCCGCCTTGTAGCGGTTGGTTTCGTTGATGAAATTGCCGGTCTGATCGAACCGGGTCGGATCCGTGCCCGGGGCCGCGCCGCCGGCGAAATCGTTGACCACCTCGTGATCGTCGATCATGGCGAAGACCGGCGTCGTGGCGCGCAGATCCTTCCAGGTGTTCATCCCGTAGCGGGCGGTCAGCACCTCGGTGTGGCGGGCGCGATAGTCGGCGAGCGTCGACGCCACGATGCCGGTTTCGGGGCCGGAATAGCGTTCGGCATAGATGGTATCGCCGAGTTCGACGAAGAACTGCAGGCCGCGATCCGGCACGTTGCGGATCGACGGATAGGGGGCGATCTCGCCGCGCCAGTCGCCGCTGACGCCGAAGCGCACGTCGGACGTGGCGCAGGTCTGCGGCAGGGTGCGGAAGCGGCCGGCGCTGCGGTTGCCGGCGGCGTCGGTGGCCCGATACTCGTAGATGCGGTCCGGGAGGAGGCCGGTGGCGTGGAACTTGTGCGGCACGGCCGTGTCGGACACGTTGATGGCGGTCCCGATATAGGACTTGAAGTTCTTGCCGGTGGCGATTTCGAATTTCATCCGCCCGGAGACGGCCGCGCGCGCCCAAATGACCGCGCTGTTGGCGGTCACGTCGCCGGAGGCAACCCCGTTCGGAAGTTCGCCGGCCGCGGCCGGAGCCGTGATCGACAATGCAATGGCTGCTGCAAGAAAATGCCGCATCGGATGCCCCCACTCTGCGCTTTCAACGCGATGGGAACCGGCTAAACCTGGGCTGTAACGTGAGAATGACGTTTCGGCAATTTTGCCGTTCGGTCCGGCGAGGCCGGGCCATTCCGGATCGTCGGCGTCGCGGGCGGCGCATGGGGCGGCGCCACCCGCGGCGCGAGGGAGTGTGGCGACCCGCTCAATGCCAGCGCTCCTCCCGGCGGCGGGCCACCGGCCAGGACCGGTTGCGGATCGCCTCGTCGAGATCGTCGCGATGCAGGCCGATATCGGACAGCAGGTAGTCGTCGAGCTGCTCGATCTCGGCCAGCGCCCTGCGGCGGCGGCGATAGGTCATCGCCCGTGCGGCCAGGGCCGCGAGGCCGGACAGGAGCCGGCCGATCAGGGAGGGGGCGAACCCGTCCCGCTGGGAAGCGATCATGTAGGCGGCGTCACGCATGACAAAGTCCTCCTTGACGCGAAACGGCTGTTTCGGCCGTCTCGCGGTTTCAAACGATGGTTCGGCAGGGGCGGCCGGAGCACCCTCGAACAGGTTGCGTCGGCCGATGGGGAGACCATGCAGCACCCTGATTGATCAATCAAACGAAAAGGAGTAATGGATTGCTTCAGTGAAATTGATCGACGCGAGGAGGCGGACATGGCCCTGGTGGACGATATGGCAATCGCTGAGCGGCTCGGCGGCGAGCGGGATTTCGCCCCCGGCCCGGTGCTCGAAATCGACCTTCTGCGCACGCTGCTGGCGATCGTGTCGACGGGCAGCTTCAACCGCGCGGCGCGCGCCGTGTTCCGCACGCCCTCGGCCGTCTCCATGCAGATGAAGAAGCTGGAGGACATCGTCGGCAAGCCGATCTTCGCCAAGGACGGACGCGGCGTCGCGCTGACCGGCGACGGCGAGGAACTGCTCGGCTTCGCGCGGCGCATGCTGCAGCTGAACGACGAGGCGCTGGCGCGCTTCCGCTGCCAGTCGACCGAGGGGGTGGTCCGCCTCGGCACGCCGGACGACTATGCGACCGGCTTCCTGCCGCGCATCCTGGCGCGTTTCGCCGCGACCCACCCCCTGGTCCAGGTCGACGTGACCTGCAAGCCGTCGTCCGAGCTGGTCGACCTCGTCGACGAGGGCGAGATCGATGTCGGCCTGATGAGCGTCGGGGCGACCTGCGGCGTGCCGAATACCGGCGACATCATCCACCGCGAACGGCTGGTCTGGGCCGGGCTGCGTCATGGCCAGGTCCACACCCGCCGACCGCTGCCGATCGCCGCCTCGGGACGCACCTGCTGCTGGCGCGCCATGGCGACCGAAAAGCTCGACCGCGCCGGCATCCCGTATCGGATCGCCTATTCGAGCGCCCACTATGTCGGCCAGGTCGCCGCCGTGCTCGCCGATCTGGCCGTGGCGCCGCTGCCCAAGAGCGTGCTCGACGGCGATCTGGTCGCGATCGACGACCGTCTTCTGCCGGCGCCCGGCTATTACGAGATCCAGATCCGCACCTCGCCGCTGGCCTCCGGCGCGGCCGTGGAAGCGCTGGCCAATCACATCCGCCAGAGCTTCGAGACCGAGGCGCTGGCGGCAGCCTGACGATCGCCCGTCCGGCGGCCGACCGGATCCGGCCGTTGGCGAAATGTCATGTTGTGGCAATTAGATGCCGTCTTGCAACAGGCCGGCGGGATCGACGGCCGCGGTCGCCGGGGCTCTTGCGATCGTTGCATACAAGCTGCACGGTGACCTCGCCGCCTTGAGAGCGGCGGGGGAGACTCGGACGTGAAATCGACCATCGCAATCCTGCTGCTCGGCACCGTTCTGGCTCCCGCGGCGGTCTCCGCCGCCGATCTGTCCGTGCCGCTGCCGGCGCCGGCGCCGATCCCCGCTCCGACCCCGATGGCGCGCTGGACCGGACTGCATCTCGGTGCGGGTGCCGGCATCGCCAGCACGAAGCTGTCGATGTCCAATCGCTCCGTGCTCGATTTCTATTGGGATTGTGCGGGTCCCGGCCCGTGCCAGACCAACCGCTACGGGTCGTCCGGGTCGACCGACGGACGCTCGGTCTTCGCGACGCTCGACATCGGTTACGATGTCCAGATCGACCGCTTCGTGCTCGGTCTCGGCGCCAATGTCGATCTTTCGAACGGTGCCGGCGGCAAGGTCTCGGTCGACAAGTCGGTGCCGGGGATTCCCTTCCCCAACGGCTCCGCCTTCCAGGGATCGGGCCATGTCGGCAACGGGATGACCGCCTATGTCCGCGGCGGCGTGCTGGTGACGGATACCAGCCTGCTCTATGCGCTCGGCGGCTACTCCGTGGCCACTGCGAAGCTCGACGGCCGGTTCGGGGCCGGCGACACCAGCCTGTTCTATCTTTGGAGCGGCGGCGTGCGCGGCCGGGCTTCGGCGACCCTGTCGGGACCGACCGTGGGCGTCGGCTTCGAGCAGATGCTGACCGACCGCGTCTCGCTCAAGCTCGAATATCGCTACACCGACCTCGGCGGGCTGACGGCCACCGGCAAGACCAGCAGCGGCAATTGCAATTGCTACGTCTTCACGGCCAGAAGCCGGACCCAGATGGACGTGACGACGCAGTCGGTCCGGGCGGTGCTGTCCTATCGCTTCGACCTGTGACCCGATCGACGACGATATGGGATCCGGTGCGGCGCCTCGATAAGTGATCCGGCGCCGCGCAAATCTGGGGATATCCTGCCTTGAAGAATCGGGCCTGGCCCGATGACGCGCTCCGGCCTGCTATCCGGAGCGGCGAGGCGGGACCGACCATGCAGCAATACCACGACCTGATGCGGCGCATCCTGGAGACCGGCGCGACCAAGCACGACCGGACCGGGACCGGGACCCTGTCGGTCTTCGGCCATCAGATGCGCTTCGATCTGGCCGCGGGCTTTCCGCTGCTGACGACCAAGAAGCTGCATCTGAAGTCGATCCTCTACGAACTGATCTGGTTCCTGCGCGGCGACACCAATATCGGCTGGCTGAACCGGCACGGGGTGACCATCTGGGACGAATGGGCCGACGCCGACGGCAATCTCGGCCCGGTCTACGGCCACCAGTGGCGGTCCTGGCCGACCGCGGACGGCGGCACGATCGACCAGATCGCCTGGGTCGAGGCGGAAATCCGGCGCAACCCCGATTCGCGCCGGCTGATCGTGACCGCCTGGAACCCGGCAGACCTGCCGCGCATGAAGCTGCCGCCCTGCCACCTGATGTTCCAGTTCTACGTCGCCGACGGCCGGCTCTCCTGCCAGATGATGCAGCGCTCGGCCGATGTCTTCCTCGGCGTGCCGTTCAACATCGCCAGCTATGCGCTCCTGACCCTGATGATGGCGCAGGTGACCGGCCTCAAGCCCGGCGAATTCGTCCATACCCTCGGCGACGCCCATCTCTACCTGAACCATCTCGACCAGGCGCGCCTGCAATTGACCCGGGATGTCCGGCCGCTGCCGGTCATGCACATCAACCCGGACGTCCGGTCGATGAGCGATTTCCGCTTCGAGGATTTCCGGCTCGAGGGCTACGATCCGCACCCGCATATCGCCGCCGCCGTCGCGGTGTGACCGGGCGCCCGCAGTCCCAGGTCTGGCTGGGCCAGGTGGCCGGGCGCCCACGGTCGCACGGCCGGGGCGGGCCGGGTGGCGGAGCGGACCGGGTGACCGGGGTGGGGGGCGTCACATTTCCGCCCGCCCTGACGGGATAGCGTGACGGCCGCTCCACAGATTTGAGGCCGTCCATGCGATTTCTCGCCGCCGCCATCCTGTTCCTGATCGCCGTTCCGGCGCGCGCCGAGTTCGACGCGAGCCTGGTCGAGCGCAAGGTCGGCGAGGTCGCGGCCGATGTCGGCGGCGGCCGGCTCGGCGTCGGCATCCTCGATCTGAAGAGCGGGCAGGACTGGTATCTCGCCGGCGACGAGCGCTTCCCGATGCAGAGCGTGTTCAAGGCCCCGCTCGGGGTTGCGGTGCTGCGCCAGGTCGACCGCAAGAAGCTCGGCCTCGACCAGACCGTCACCATCACCAGGCGCGACGTCGCCATGGGCTGGAGCCCGATCGCCAAGGACATGGCCGGCGACCGCAAGAGCGTCGCGGTGCGCGAGCTGGTGCGCGGCGCCGTCTCGCTCAGCGACAACACCGCCGCCGACGTGCTGATGCGCCTGATCGGCGGGCCGGCCGCGGTCACCGCCGCGCTGATGGAAAGCGACATCGCCGGCCTGCGCGTCGACCGCTACGAGCGCGAGCTGCAGCCCGAACTGGCCGGCCTGCCGCCCTATGCCCCCGGGGTGACGATCGACCCGGCGGAGTGGAAGAACGCCGTGGCGGCCGTGCCGGAGGAGCGCAAGGCGGCGGCGCTGCAGACCTATCTGTCGACCGACGAGCGCGACACCGCGACCCCGAAGGCGGCTGTCGCCTTCCTGGCCAAGCTGGACCGCGGCGCCATGCTGTCGGCGGACATGACCGCGGTCATGATCCGCGCCATGGCCGAAAGCCCGACCGGCGCACAGCGCCTGAAGGCGGGCCTGCCGGCCGGCGCCCGGCTGGCGCACAAGACCGGCACCGGTCCGGACGTGCTCGGCCTCAACGCGGCGACCAACGATATCGGCATCGTCACGCTGCCCGGCGGCGCGAAGTTCGCCATCGCGGTGTTCCTGGCCGGCTCCGCCCTGCCGGAAGCCCAGCGCGAGGCGGTCCATGCCCGCGTCATGGCGATCCTTGCGGAGGCCGCGCGTTAGGCCTATCCGGAGGACCCGTTCCGGAGAGACTGCCCGATGCCGACCCTGATCCGCCCCGCGACACCCGACGATGCCGGCCTTGTCTTCGACTTCGTCATGAAGCTCGCCGAATATGAGAACCTGACGCACGAGGTCGACGCCACGGCGGAGGGCATCGCCGACGCCCTGTTCCGGCCCGATCCGAAGGCTTTCTGCGATCTGGCCTTCCGGGACGGCGAGCCGGCCGGCTTCGCGCTGTGGTTCTACAATTTCTCCACCTTCCGCGGCCGGCACGGCATCTATCTGGAGGATCTGTTCGTCGAGCCGAAATTCCGCGGCCTCGGCATCGGGCGGACGCTGCTCGAACGGCTCGCGGCGCGCTGCGTCGCGGAGGGGCTGGCCCGGTTCGAATGGTCGGTGCTCGACTGGAACGCGCCGTCGATCGCCTTCTATCGCTCGCTCGGCGCGGAGCCGAAGGACGAGTGGACTATGTATCAGGTCAGCGGCGCGGCGCTGGCGCGGCTCGGGGGAGGGGCGCGGTGAGCGCGACGGACGGCCGTGACCCGGAGCCGGGCGCGCCGGAGATCGCCCTTGTCGCGGCGGTCGCCCGCAATGGCGTGATCGGGCGCGACAACGATCTGCCCTGGCGGCTCTCGTCCGACCTCCGGCATTTCCGTCGCCTGACCATGGGGCGGCCGATCCTGATGGGGCGGCGCACCTTCCAATCCATCGGCAAGCCGCTCGACGGCCGGACCAATATCGTCATCACCCGCGACCCGGCCTTCGCGGTCGCGGGTGTCGAGGTCGCGGCCTCGCTCGCGGCGGCGCTGAAGCTCGGACGCGCCATCGCGATCCGCGACGGCGTCGATGCCGTCATGGTAACCGGCGGCGGGCAGATCTATGCCGAGGCCATGCCGTGCGCCGATGTGCTGCACCTGACCGAGGTCGACCTTGCGCCCGAGGGGGCGGTGCATTTTCCGGCGATCGATCCGTCCGTCTGGCAGGAGACGGACCGGGTGCCGGGCGAGCCTGGGCCGCGCGACGATGCCGGCTTCGCCTTCGTCACCTACCGGCGCCGCGATCGGCCCGCGCGCGCCGAACCGGCGTGAATTCAAACCGATATTCCGAACATGACAAGGTTGACAGGTTGGGTGCGGCACCCCACCTGTCGTGCCGTCAGGGCATCGCGGCGTGCGGCGGGTCCCTCTGAACGCGGCGCCTTTGCCCTGGTATCAGGGGGCCGGAGCGCCATCTAAAGGGGGGTCCGACGCGTGGCGTTCCCGGCGGCGCAAGCCGGACGTTAGGGATGAAGCGCGGTTTCGTTGAAAGAGCGGGCTCGCACCCCTATAACCCGCATGCCGGTCGCGAACCGGCGGCTTCGCCGACTGAACAGCCCGCGCCGCGACGGATGATCCGTCGGGGCGGGCGATCGAAGAGACAGGACGACACATGCCTTGGAGTAACCAGAGCGGTGGTGGCGGTTGGCGAGGCGGCGGTGGCGGCGGGGGCGGCGGTCCCTGGGGCTCGCCGCCGCGCGGCCCCTCGGGCGGCGGCGGACAGCCGCCGGACCTCGAGGATCTGCTGCGCAAGAGCCAGGACCGGCTGAAGAGCATTCTCCCGGGCGGCGGTGGCGGCGGCGGGTTCGGCGGCAAGGGCATCGCCCTGGTGGCGGCCGGCGCGCTCGTCCTCTGGCTGGTGACCGGCTTCTATCGCGTGGAACCGGACGAGACCGGCGTCGAGCTGGTGCTCGGCAAGGTCACCTCGCGCACCAGCCCGGGTCTGAACTATAATTTCCCCTATCCGATTGGGTCGGTCTATACGCCCAAGGTGCTGAGCGTCCGCGAAACGACGGTCGGCTTGAGAGAGACCGATACCGGCCGCGGCATCACGGTGCGCGACGTTCCCGAGGAAAGCCTGATGCTGACCGCCGACGAGAATCTCGTCGATGTCGACTTCAAGGTGCAGTGGGCGGTCAAGGATGCGGCCGCCTTCCTGTTCGCGATCCAAAATCCCCAAGACACCGTCAAGGCGGTCGCCGAGAGCGCCATGCGCGAGGTGATCGGCCGCAGCAACATCCAGCCGATCCTGACCGAGGACCGGCGCCGCATCGAAATTTCGGTGCGCGAACTGATGCAGAAGACGCTGGACGACTACAAGTCGGGCGTCGAAATCCGGCTCGTGCAGATGCAGAAGGTCGACCCGCCGGCGGACGTCATCGACGCCTTCCGCGACGTGCAGGCCGCACGCATCGACGCGGAGCGGCTGCAGAACGAAGCCCATTCCTACGCCAACCGGATCGTGCCGGAAGCGCGCGGCGAGGGCGCCAAGATCATCAACGCCGCCCAGGCCTATCTGCGCCAGACCGTCGAGGATGCGCGCGGCCAGGCCGACCGCTTCGTCAAGGTCTATGACGAATACGCCAAGGCGCCGCAGATCACGCGCGAGCGTCTCTATCTCGAAACCATGGAGCGCGTCTTCGGCGGCATGGACAAGGTCATTCTCGACCAGTCCGGCAATGCGCAGGGCGTCGTGCCCTACCTGCCGCTCGACCGCGTCAACCGCGCCGCCCCGGGCGGCACCCCGCGCACGGGAGGCCAGCCGTGAAGAACGGATTGTTCGGTATCGCCATCGCGGTCGCGGTGGGCGCGGCCATCGCCGCCGGCACGTCCGCCTTCGTGGTCGACCCGACGCGGCAGGCGCTCGTGCTCCAGTTCGGCCAGGTCAAGCGCGCGATCACGGAGTCTGGCCTCTACTTCAAGGTGCCCTTCATCCAGAATGTCGAGTATCTCGACCGCCGCATCCTGGATCTCGACATGGAGAGCCAGGAGGTCATCGCCTCCGACCAGAAGCGGCTGATCGTCGACGCCTTCGCGCGCTATCGGATCGCCGATCCGGTGCAGTTCTACCAGACGGTGCGAACGGTGCAGGGCGGCGCGCAGCGCCTGAACACCTTCACCTCCTCGGCGCTGCGCGCGGTGCTCGCCGATGCGACCTTCTCGTCGGTGGTGCGCGACGACCGCGCCCAGCTGATGGACAAGATCAAGGAAGCGGTCGACATCCAGGCGAAGACGATCGGCGTCGACATCATCGACGTGCGCATCCGGCGCGCCGACCTGCCGGCCCAGAACAGCCAGGCGATCTTCCAGCGCATGAAGACCGAGCGCCAGCGCGAAGCCACCGAACTGCGGGCGCGCGGTGCGGAGGAAAGCCAGCGCATCCGGTCCAAGTCCGACGCCGACAAGGAGATCATCCTGGCCGAGGCGCGGCGCGATTCGGAGCGCCTGCGCGGTGAGGGCGACGCCCAGCGCAACCGGGTCTTCGCCGAAGCCTTCGGCCGCGATCCGGAATTCTTCGCCTTCTACCGCTCCATGCAGGCCTACGAGCAGGGCCTGAAGGCGGGCGACACCCGGCTGGTCATCTCGCCCAATTCGGACTTCTTCCGCTACTTCGCGGATCCGAAGGGCCGGCCCGTCGGCACCGCTCCCGCGCCGGCCGCCGCCCCGGCTGCGGCGCAGTGATCGCCGACGGCCGCCGCATCCCACGGCCGGCCTTCGGTCCCGCATGACAGGAGGGCCCGTCTCGGACGGGCCCTCGCCGTTTCGACGGCGTCGGCGCGCTTACGACGACGGCCCGTCTTTCTGCAGGTCATCCCCCCTGCATGTCCTCACCCTGCATGTCCCCCCGCATGTCCCACTGGCCGGATCGAACAGCGCCATGAGCCTCTTCCTGATCGCCCTCGGTCTCGGTCTTGCGATCGAAGGCACGCTTTATGCGGCCTTTCCCCGCGTCGCCAAGGCCATGATGGCGCGTGCGCTCGGCCTGCCGGACCCGGTTTTCCGCCTGATGGGCGTCGGCGCGCTCGCTCTCGGGGTTGTGATCGTGGCCCTGGTCCGTCTGGCCGGCGGCGGCGTATGATCGCTATCTGTCCGGAGCGGTCGATTTTCCGCCCCATTTGAGATTTGATGCTGATCGATCGGTTGGTAGCCGGCGACGGCGCCATGTCGTGTGGCGCCGGTGTCCTGGGACCACGCAACAGTAGGCGATCCATGCTGAACGGAACTCAACGTCTGGGCGTCCTCAAGAGGACCTTCGCTGCCACTGCGGCGCTGGGTCTCGTTCTCGCCCCGCTCGTCCTGGCCCCGCTTGTGGTCTCCACCGGGCCGGTCGCGGCAGCGCCCGGCAAGGGGCCGGACTCGGTCGCCGATCTGGCCGAGGGCCTGCTCGACGCGGTCGTCAACATCTCGACCTCGCAGACCGCCAGCGCCGAGCGGGCGACCCCGCCGGTGCCGACCCCGAAGGCACCCGAGGGTTCGCCCTTCCAGGAGTTCTTCGACGAGTTCTTCAACAAGCAGCAGAAGAACCGTGAACGCGAGCCGCGCAAGGTCCAGTCGCTGGGCTCCGGCTTCGTCATCGACGCCGACGGCATCATCGTCACCAACAACCACGTCATCGACGGGGCCGACGAGATCACCGCCAATTTCCCCGACGGCACCAAGCTCAAGGCGGAGCTGATCGGCAAGGACCAGAAGACCGACATCGCCGTCCTGCGCGTCAAGCCGACCAAGCCCTTGAAGGCGGTCAAGTTCGGCAACAGCGACAAGGCCCGCGTCGGCGACTGGGTGATGGCGATCGGCAATCCGTTCGGCCTCGGCGGCACCGTGACGGTCGGCATCGTCTCGGCGCGCAACCGCGACATCAATTCGGGCCCCTACGACAACTTCATCCAGACCGACGCGGCCATCAACCGCGGCAATTCGGGCGGCCCGCTGTTCAACATGGACGGCGAGGTGATCGGCATCAACACGGCGATCATCTCGCCCTCGGGCGGCTCGATCGGCATCGGCTTCTCGATCCCGTCGAACGGCGCCGCCGCGGTCGTCGAGCAGCTGCGCACCTATCGCGAGACCCGGCGCGGCTGGCTCGGCGTGCGCATCCAGGGCGTGACCGAGGACATCGCCGAAAGCCTCGGGCTGAAGGACGTCAAGGGCGCGCTGGTCGCCGGCGTGACCGAGAAGGGTCCCGCCGAGGCGGCCGGCATCCAGGCCGGCGACGTGATCCTGAAATTCGACGGCCGCACGGTTCCGGGCGTGCGCGAACTGCCGCGCATGGTGGCGGATTCGGCGATCTCCAAGGAGGTCGACGTGGTCGTGCTGCGCAAGGGCAAGGAGGAGACCCTCAAGGTCCGGCTCGGCCGCCTGGAGGAGGGCGAGAAGATCGAGCGCGAGAAGGCGGCGGCCGGCAAGGGGACCACCGCACCGACCGTGCAGCCGGTCATCTCGCGCGCCCTCGGCCTCGGCCTCGCCGATCTCGACGCGGCCAACCGCGACCGCTTCAAGCTGAACAAGGACAAGGTCACCAAGGGCGTCGTCGTCACCGAGGTGACCCCGGATTCGCCGGCCGCCGAGAAGCGCATCGTCGCCGGCGACGTGATCCTCGAAGTCGGTCAGGAAGAGGTCAAGTCGGCCGACGACGTGGTCAAGCGGGTCGAGGCCCTGAAGAAGGACGGCCGCAAGCGGGCGCTGTTCCTGCTGTCCAACCCGGACGGCGAGATGCGCTTCGTCACCGTCCAGGTGGACTGACGCGATGGACGGCGCGCGATCCGGCAGGCCCGCCGTCGCGCCCGTCCCGATCCGGCCGCCCGTCCCGATCCGGCCGCCCGTCCCGATCCGGTCGCCTGACCCGATCCGGCCGCCTGGCCGGGTGCGGACCGCCATCGCGGCTGCGATGGCGGCAGCCGTTTCGGCAATCGGGCTGCCGTTGGCCGGCCTTCCGGTGGTCGGCCTTCCGGTGCTTGGGCTTCCGACAGCCAGCTTTTTGACGGTCGCCGTGCCCGGTTTCGCGCTGGCGGGGATTGCGCTGAGCGCGACCCGGGCCGCGGCCGGGCCGGCCGTTCTCGACGCCTTCCTGATCGGTTTCGAGGATGGCTGCCGCGAGGGGCACGACTTCGGTCTCTGGGCCGACACCGTCATGACCAACGACAAGGCCGGCCGCTGGACCATCACGGCCGGCGGCGAGGTCCCTCCGGAGCTCGCCGGGGCCTTCGGAAGGCCGAGCCTCACCGTGCAGCGCGAGAAGGCGTCCGATCTCGCCCGCCTGGTCGTGCCGGTCGCCGACGCGACCTACAAGGGCCTGCGCGTCACCGCCCTCGAACTGCGCCGCTCGACCGGCTATTTCCTCGCCGACGACACGGTCGTCTTCGCCGAACCGGAGGCGACCGTGCGCGATAAGCTCGCCCCGGTCCTGAGGCGCGCCCGCAAGCTGATCGGCAAGGGTCCGGCGATCATCGACCTGAAGACCGAGAACGGCCGGGTCCGCTTACGCTGTCTCGACAAGGACGACGCGACGGGCCGGCCGTGATGGTCATGCAGTCGTGCGGGACGGCGCTGCGATCCGGTGCTTCTGGCGGGCCGATATCATGGGGCGAGGAGGAGCTTGGATGCGGTTTCTGATGGCGGCGTTCTGCCTTCTATGGGCGATCGGCACGGCGCTCGCCGCCGAACCGGCGCCGGTCTTGGTCCTGTCGGCCTATGCGCCGGAGGTGGCGGCGATCCGGGCGCGCGTTGCGGAGCCGCGCGACAGCCGGCTCGGGGGGCTGCCGGTGCTGGAAGGGCGGCTCGGCGGCAAGGCCGTCGTGGTGGTGACGACCGGCATCAGCATGGTCAATGCCGCGATGAACGCGCAGCGCGCGATCGACCGCTACGCGCCGCGCCTCGTGGTCTTCTCCGGCATTGCCGGCGGGGTCGACCCGGCGCTCGGGATCGGCGACGTGGTCGTGGCCGCGCAATGGGCGCAGTATCTGGAGGCGTCCTTCGCCCGCGAGCGGGCAGGCGGGGCGGGGGGCGCCGGCGGCTACAGCCCGCCCGGCGGATACAGTCCGCCGCCGCTCTTCCCGAACGACTTGCCGAATTTCGGCATGATCTTCCCTCATCCCGTCGGCGTGGTCCTGCCGGACGGCACGGCCGAGACGCGCCTGTGGTTTCCGGTCGATGCCGAGGCCCTGGCGGTGATGCGCCGCGCCGCGGAGGGCCTCACCCTGGAGCGCTGCACGGCGGCCTCGGCCTGCCTCGATCGCACGCCGCGGCTGGTGATCGGCGGCAACGGCGTCTCCGGTCAGGCCTTCGTCGACAATGCCGCCTTCCGGGCCTGGACCCAGACCACCTTCCAGGCCTCGGTGCTGGACATGGAGAGCGCGGCCGTCGCGCATGTCGCCCGCGCCAACGGGGTCGGCTTCATCGCCATCCGCTCATTGTCCGATCTCGCCGGCGGCGGGCCGGGCGAGAACGAGATCATGACCTTCCTGGGGCTGGCGGCGGCCAATTCCAGCCGCGTCCTGGAGGCTTTTCTCGCCGCCCTGCCGTGACCGCCCGTCGCGCTCAGGCCGCGACGAAGTCCGAGTGGCGGTAGCCCTGCAGGTAGAGGAGGGCGGTCAGGTCGGCATGCTCGATGCGCGCCGCGGCCGCGGCGGCGACCTTGGGCTTGGCCCGATAGGCCACGCCGAGGCCGGCGGCCTGCAGCATCGGCAGGTCGTTGGCGCCGTCGCCGACGGCCAGCGTCAGGGCCAACGGGATGGCCCGCGCGGTCGCAATTTCATGCAAGGAGGCGAGCTTGGCGTCGGCGCCGAGGATCGGCTCGGCGACCCGTCCGACCAGGCGGCCGTCCTCGGCCAGCAGCGTGTTGGCGCGATTCTCGTCGAAGCCGATCTTGCCGGCGATCGGCCCGGTGAACACCGTGAAGCCGCCGGAGACCAGCGCCGTATAGGCGCCGTGCGCCCGCATCGTGCGCACCAGTTCGCGACCGCCCGGCGTCAGCGTGATGCGCGTGCCGATGATCCGCTCGACCACGCCGGCATCGATCCCGGCGAGCAGGCCGACACGCTCGCGCAAGGCCGGCTCGAAGGCGAGTTCGCCGCGCATGGCCCGCTCGGTGATCGCCGCGACATGATCCTTGATGCCGATCTCGGCGGCCAGTTCGTCGATGCATTCCTGACCGATCATGGTCGAATCCATGTCGGCGATCAGCAGGCGCTTGCGCCGGCCTTCGACCGGCTGGACGACGATGTCGAGCGGCAGCCCGGCCAGCGCGGCGCGCAGGTCCGCTTCTCCGTCGCTCCCGGCGACGGGTGCGAAGTGCAGGTCGGCGGCGACGCCCGGGGCGAGGAGAACGGTTTCGCCGGGGCCGAGCCGGTCGCGTGCGGCGGCGATCGCGTCCGGGGTGAGGGCCGGCGCGGCGGGCGACGAGATCAGGGTTGCAACGTGGGTCATCGTCCGGGGATAAGCAGGAGCCGGCGTCGAGCGGCCCGACGGGCGGGCGCCTCGGCCGGCTGCAGGGGGCGGAAGGCGGAATGGGCGGCATGACGGAAGGCCGGCCGCGCGCGGTCCTTATCGCAGGCCCGACCGCCAGCGGCAAGTCGGCCCTGGCCATGGCGGTCGCAGAGCGGATCGGCGGCGCCGTGGTCAATGCCGATTCCATGCAGGTCTATCGCGAACTCAGCATCGTGACCGCGCGGCCGACGCCCGCCGACGAGGCGCGGGTCCCACACCGGCTCTACGGCCATGTCGCGGCCGCGGCCGGATACTCGGTCGCCCAGTGGCGCGCCGACATGGCCGGCACGCTCGCCGAACTCGAAGCCGGCGGCCGGCCGGCCGTGGTGGTCGGCGGGACCGGGCTCTATTTCCGCTGTCTGACCGAAGGCCTGTCGGCGGTTCCTGAGATTCCGCAGGAGGTTCGCACGCACTGGCGCCAGCGCGGGCTGAACGAACCGGCGGCGGCGCTGCATGCCGAACTCGCCCGCCGCGATCCGGACGGAGCCGCCCGCCTCCGGCCGGGCGACGCGCAGCGCATCCTGCGCGCCCTGGAGGTGATCGACGCGACCGGCCGCTCGCTGGCCGCCTGGCAGGCCGCCCCGGGCCTGCCGCCGCTCCTCGAGGGGCCCGGCATCGAGCGGATCGTGCTCGCCATCGACCGTGCGGAACTGCATCGGCGCATCGACCGTCGCTTCGAGGCGATGGTTGCGGCCGGCGCCCTCGACGAGGCGGCGGCGCTCGATGCGCTCGGGCTCGATCCGGACCTGCCGGCGATGCGGGCGATCGGCGTCAAGCCCCTGATCGCGGCGGTTCGGGGCGAGATCGGGCTCGACGAGGCGATCCGGTGCGGCCAGGCGGAAAGCCGGCAATATGCCAAGCGCCAGGAAACCTGGTTCCGCAACCAGATGGCCGATTGGCCGCGGCGCGCCGCCTCGGCGGCAGCCTGACCCGGCGGGCGGCCGTCCCGTCCGGCGGATCGGTCGGTGGCGTGCCGTGGGACGGTCCTGCTGAGGGGCGGGGACTGTGCAGGGCGGCGGCTGCGGGGCGGGGCGTCACAGCGCTCCCCTATGGGGCGAGCCCGCCTGCTCTGTCTCGTTTGGCACTCCGGATCGTCCGCCGGATCGATAGGGTGGAGCCTGGGAGAGGGTGCGCTCGGCGCGGCCAGCGGCCATTGCGGGCGGACAGGCCGGCAAAGGCGAACCGGCCGGGACGTCGGGCGGGCCGAAGGTGTCGGCCTGTGGACAAGGGCGACGGACGCCCTTTCGAAGCCATCGGACGCCGGCGCCGCGGTGCGGGGGGCGTGCCGGACGACAGCATGCGGGACAGGCGTCCCGCGACAGGGAGGAAACCATGCAGCTTGCGGATGCGGTCCAACAACTCGGCCGTCAGATCGGCCTGCCTTTGAAGCTCGACGGCGACGGCGCCTGCCGGCTGGTCTTCGACGGCAAGCTACCGGTCGATATCGAGGCGGTCGAAGGGTCGGTCGCCTATCTGCACACCGGCATCGGCATCCTGCCGACATCGGGCGGCGAGGCGCTGATGCGCAGCCTGCTCGAAGGCAATCTGTTCGGGCGCGGGACGGGCGCCTCGGTGATCGGCATCGACAGCCATCTCGGCGAGATCCTGCTCACGCGCCGCCTCGACATGAGCAAGACCGACTATGCCGAATTCGCCGCGGCGATCGAGGATTTCGTCACCCATGCCAAGGCCTGGATCGAACGGATCCGGCAGATGAGAGCCGCGCCCGCAGCAGACGCGCCGGCTTTCGGCGCCGGCGAGAGCTTCCTGCGCGTCTGACCCGCGCGCCGACGCCATAGCGCGATCCTGGCTGCCGGCCGGGGACCCGGACGGAAGGTCCCGGTCCGTCCGATGCTGCCGCCATGGCGGCCGGGTCCGCCCGTCGCCGCCACGGCGCGCCGGCCCCCCTCGGCCGATCTGGTCCGGCCCGCTCCCTTTCAAGCCCGCGCGGGTCTTCGGTGCTTCGTGTCTCATTCGGCACAGCGGGGTGCGCGAGCGCCGCTAGTATCGATGTCACACACCGGCTGGTTCGATTGTCGGCGGCGAGAGCCCGACAGCAACGAGACGGAATTCGACAGACAAGACAGCCGCGCGATCGCGGCTTTACGCGACGATCAACAGGAGATCGACATGGCCGGCCCGGTCCACAACCAACCCCCGCCCGTGCAACAGCCGATCGGCATCGGCATCGGCCAGGTGCCGCAGGACCAGGACGGTGTCGTCCCGATGGGCCAGCATCAGGCCGAGGTCGGTCAGGCCCAGCCGCGGGCGACCAGCGCGCTGAAGACCGCCTGGATGGACGTGAAGCACTTCTTCACCTCGCTGTTCGGCAGCCGCGTCAGCACGCCGACCCCGCTCGCCGTCACCAATGGCCACGAGGCGACCGACAACGTCCTGCACGAGCTGACCCGCAGCAAGCCGAACGAGGGGCTGGTCTATCTGGCGCTCGCCGAATGGATCGGCCACAACCCGTTCCAGCAGGACGCGTCGCGCGACGGTTTGCGGCAGGAGGTTCAGGTCCAGTTCGGCGACAAGCTGGACGACATGTCCGACATGCAGCTGTTCCGCCTCTATCGGACCCTGCAGAACAATCCCTCCCTGGTCCAGGATCTCGGGCAGAACGGCTCCGCCTATGTGATGTCCAAGGTCGACGACATGAACGACCCGGGCGCGATGGAGATCATGCAGGCCTGCGGCAAGGTCAACGACATGGGCGGCGTGGTCACCGAGCTGGCCGCCATGGTCAAGGACCGGCTGGAGGGGCGCGGCTACGAGACGCCGCACATCAACGGCACCGGCCCGACCCCGTTCATGGACCGGTTCACCGAGAATGCCGTCCTGAATTCCGGCGATCTGGTTGCGGCGCTGCGCGACACGGTGCTGCAGAACAATGCCGAGAAGGACCGCGTGATCATCGGCTCCCTGGAGGTCTCGGGCCTGCGCGACGAACCGAAGGGCCCGCAGCGCAGCCCCGGCCGCCCGCAGGATGCCACGACGGCGCTCGAAGACCCGTTCTTCGACGATCCCTTCAAGGGCACCGGGACCGACGGCGAGAAGATGATCGACTTCTTCGACAAGCATTTCGAGGTCTGCAGCAGCCCGGAATTCTGGTCGCATTTCGGCGCCAAGACGAACCAGGACAATTTCGGTTCCGCCATGGCGCTGGCCTGCCTGTCGCGGATCGCCGGCAACGGCGAAGTCACGCCGCGCGACCTGGAAGATCTGCGCAAGGCGCTGAGCCCGCCGGACGACCGCGTCAAGCCGCTGGGGCAACTGCCGCTCAACCTCATCGGCACCGCCTCCGACGAGCGCATGAAGATGCTCGGCCAGCTGGTCTTCGACCGCTACTTCGCGATGGGCTCGCCGTTCGAGCTCAATCTCGAACCGCAATTCCCCGAGACCGGCATGGTTCGCGACACCTTCGCGGATCCGACCAAGACCGGCCAGGAACGCTTCGATGCGTTGACCAATGCCTTCGTGCAGATGCAGGGCCGCCAGCGCTTCCCGATGGACAGCCTGACCAATCCGCTCCGCGGCATCGCCGGCTGAGCGACGGTTCCCTGCGCCGCCCGGCCACGGCCTCGTCCGTCGCCGGGCGGTTGCGGTTCGCGACAAAGGCGGCGCGTTGGCGCTTGACCGCACCGCCATCGAGGCGTAGGGTCCGCGCCCATCGACCAGATCAGGGAAACGCGCGTCATGTCGCTGCGGACCATTATCGTACTTAGGGAGCGCGCGAGCGGGACGGGGCACTGACCCGTCACGGCAGGTTCGCGCGCAGCGAACGGGGCCCCTACGAAACGGTTCCCCTTTTTTCATCGACCGAAAGACACTCGAACGAAGGCCCGAGAGAGGCCCGAGACGTGAAAGGGAAGACCGATGACACGGGAAATGACCGGTGCGGAAATGGTGGTTCAGGCCCTGATCGACCAGGGCGTCGAGCACATCTTCGGCTATCCCGGCGGCGCCGTACTCCCGATCTATGACGAGCTGTTCCAGCAGGACAAGGTGCAGCATATCCTGGTCCGCCACGAGCAGGGCGCCGGCCATGCGGCCGAAGGCTATGCCCGCTCGACCGGCAAGGTCGGCGTGGCGCTGGTCACCTCCGGCCCCGGCGCGACCAACATGGTCACGCCGCTCACCGACGCCTTGATGGATTCCATCCCGATGGTCTGCATCACCGGGCAGGTGCCGACGCATCTGATCGGCAACGATGCCTTTCAGGAATGCGACACGGTCGGCATCACCCGGCCGTGCACCAAGCACAACTGGCTGGTCAAGCGCATCGAGGACCTGCCTCGCATCCTGCACGAGGCGTTCCGGATCGCCGAGACCGGCCGGCCCGGCCCGGTCGTGGTCGACATCCCGAAGGACATCCAGTTCAAGTCCGGCCTCTACGAGAATCTGAAGGGCGCCCGGCAGACCCAGTACCAGCCGCGCGTCGAGGGCGACGAGCGCGCCATGCGCGAGGCGGTGCGGCTGATGGCCGGCGCCAAGAAGCCGATCCTCTATACCGGCGGCGGCGTGATCAATTCCGGCCCCGAGGCGACCCGGCTGCTGCGCGAGTTGGTCGAGCTGACAGGCTTTCCGATCACCTCGACCCTGATGGGCCTCGGCGCCTATCCGGCGACGGGCAAGAACTGGCTCGGCATGCTCGGCATGCACGGCACCTACGAGGCCAATCTGGCCATGCACGACTGCGACGTGATGGTCTGCATCGGCGCGCGCTTCGACGACCGCATCACCGGCCGCACCGATGCCTTCTCGCCGAATTCGAAAAAGATCCACATCGACATCGATCCGTCCTCGATCAACAAGAACATCCGTGTCGACGTGCCGATCATCGGCGACGTGGCGCGCGTGCTCGCCGCCATGGTGGCGATGTGGAAGGAGGCGAAGCCGGTGCGCGATGCCGCCGCCCATGCCGCCTGGTGGGGCGAGATCGACCGCTGGCGCGCCAAGAAGTGCCTCGCCTATCGCAAGAACCGCGACGTGATCATGCCGCAATACGCGATCGAGCGGCTCTATCAGCTGACGCGCAAGCACGACACCTACATCACCACCGAAGTCGGTCAGCACCAGATGTGGGCGGCGCAGTATTTCGGCTTCGACGAGCCGAACCGCTGGCTGACCTCGGGCGGCCTCGGCACCATGGGCTACGGCCTGCCGGCCGCGCTCGGCGTGCAGATCGCCCATCCGGACTCGCTGGTCATCGACATCGCCGGCGATGCCTCGGTGCAGATGACCATCCAGGAGCTGTCCTCGGCGGTGCAATACGAGGCGCCGATCAAGATCTTCATCCTCAACAACCAGTATATGGGCATGGTCCGGCAGTGGCAGCAGCTGCTGCACGGCAACCGCCTGTCGCACAGCTACACCGAGGCGATGCCGGACTTCGTCAAGCTCGCCGAGGCCTATGGCGGCGTCGGCATCCGGGCCGACCGGCCGGACGAACTGGACGACAAGATCGAGGAGATGATCGCGGTCCGCAAGCCGGTCCTGTTCGACTGCCGCGTGGCCAGCCTCGCCAACTGCTTCCCGATGATCCCCTCGGGCAAGGCGCATAACGAGATGCTGCTCGGCGAGGAGGTGTCGGACGACGACATCGGCCAGGCGATCGGCGCCGAAGGCAAGATGCTGGTCTGACGCCCGGCCGTCGAACCTGCAACGCTCCCGTTTCCTTCGTTCGGCCCTGACCCGTTGCGGATCGCTTCGATCGGCACGGGACGGGCACCAGCCAATGAGCCACGGATATGAACGCCATGACCACGCCCGGGCAGTCCCATTCGGCCTATTTCCTTGACGACGCGCCGAAGACCACCGAGAGGCACACCCTTTCGGTCCTCGTCGACAACGAGCCCGGCGTCCTCGCCCGGGTGATCGGCCTGTTCTCGGGCCGCGGCTACAACATCGACAGCCTGACGGTCTCGGAGACCGAGCACGAGAAGCATCTCTCGCGCATCACCATCGTCACCACCGGCACCCCGATGGTGATCACCCAGATCAAGAACCAGCTCGACCGCATGGTGCCGGTGCACCGGGTGATCGACCTGACCGTGTCCGGCCCGGCGCTGGAGCGCGAACTGGCGCTGATCAAGGTGCGCGGCACCGGCGAGATGCGCGTCGAGGCGCTGCGCCTGGCGGAGGCCTTCAATGCCCGCGTGATGGACGCCACCACCGAGAGCTTCATCTTCGAGATCACCGGCAAGGGCGACAAGATCGACCAGTTCGTCACCATCATGGTGCCGCTCGGCCTGGTCGAGGTGTCGCGCACCGGCGTCGCCGCCATCCGTCGCGGCCCGGAACGGACCTGATCCCGGTACCGCCCGGCGGGCCGGCGCGGCCTGCCGGCGACGCGTTACCGCAATGCCGAAAGGCGAGGTCCCGGACGTGCGCCGGGACCGTCGCATTCTTTCTACACCCTTGGATATTTCATGAAAAAGTCGCTGTCCGGTCAGCCGCCTGACAGGCTGGAAACGGTATAAACGGGGTGTTCGCAGTGCTTCGGCTGCGGACTGGCTTTCCCGAACAGCGATCCTTTCCAATCATGAGCGAATCGATTTTGTTTCGCGCAAGCGCCATCGGCGCGCGCGTCCGCGCTGCCGCGCCGAGTGTCGGACTTGTCTTCGCTCTCCTGTTCGCGACGGTCTGCGTGCCGATCTTCGCCGTCAAGGTCGCGCCGCTCAACGACTACATCAACCATCTCGCCCGCATGCATGTCATGGCGGTCGGAGGGTCCGACCGGTTCCTGTCCGCCTTCTATGCCGTCGACTGGCAGCTCCTGCCCAACCTGGCGATGGATCTGGTCGTGCCGCGGCTGGCACGGGTGTTCGACATCTACACGTCGGGCCAGATCTTCGTCGCGCTGACCATGTTCATGCTCGCCTCCGGGCCGATGGCGATCAGCTGGGCGCTCAACCGGCGCTTCGAGCCGTGGCCGCTGGTCGCCTTCCTGATCCTCTACAATCAGGTCTTCCTGGTCGGCCTGATGAACTACCTGATGGGCGCCGGCTTCGCCATGTGGGGTCTGGCCGCCTGGATCGTGCTGCGCGAGCGGTCGATCCTGCTGCGCATGGCGGTGTCGGGCGCCGTCGTGGCGCTGACCTTCCTGTGCCATCTGTGCGCGGTCGGGCTCTACGGGCTGGCCATCGGTTCCTACGAGCTCTGGCTCTGGTATCGCCGCGGGCTGAAGGTCGACCGCCGGCTGGCGCTCGATTTCGCCGCGCTGGCCGTGCCGGCGCTGCCGATCGTGCCGCTCCTGCTGGCGAGCGCCACCTGGGGTCTGGCGGCCGAATACGAGTGGAGCGCGCAGGGCAAGCTCGATTCGATCACCATGATCTTCCGCGCCTATTCGGACCCGATCGACATTGCCGTGCTGGCGGTCTGCGCCGCCGCGCTGGCCTGGGCGGTGCGGCGTTCGCTGATCAGCTTCCATCCGGCGGCGGCGGTGTTCGCTGTCGTCAGCTGCGCCGTCTTCCTGGCGCTGCCGACCGTTCTGTTCGGCTCCTACATGGCCGACCAGCGCCTGCCGGTGGCGATGCTGCTCACGCTGATCGGCTTCGGCAGCATCCGTCTCGGCCAGCCGGCCGTGGCGCGCGCGTTCGTCTTCCTGGTCCTGGCGATCTCGACCATCCGGGTCGGCGACGTGACCGCCCAGTGGCTGCATCTGGCCAAGGCGCATGACGAATTCCGCGCGGTCGTCCAGGGTCTCGACCGCGGCCAGAAGTTCATCGTCGCCTATGCGGACGAGCCGCAGCTCAGCCAGCGCGAGCAGGATGCGATCAGCCATCTGGCCAGCACCGCCGTGATCGAGCGCTCGGCCCTGGTCTCGACCGAGTTCACCGTGCCGGGCAAGCAGATCCTGCGCGTGCGCTCGCCCTATGAGGACCGCGTCGACACCGAGGACGGCACGCCGCCGAATATCAGCCAGCTGATCGCCGCCACCATGGTCGAAGGGGCTGCGACCGGCCACTATTGGGATCGCTGGCAGGAGAAGCACGACTTCGTCCTGGTGCTGTTCACCGAACGCGGCCGGGCCAATCCGGATCCCGACCTCCTGTCGCTGGTCCATGACGGCAACGGCTTCCAGCTCTACGAAATCCTGCGCTGAGCGGTGACCGGCCGGGACTGCGGCGGCTCGCGGGCCGCATGCAGGCCCGGACCGGCGTGACGGTGGCGAGGTCTGCGTTTTTCGCTGCAGTGCAGCGATATGCCGTCCCACGCATGCTTGGGCGGCATGGCTGGCCCACGCGACGGCGTTTTCGGCGTCTGCGACCGGATTCCGCGCCCTTCCAGGCGTTCGGACGGTTGCCCTCCGGGGTCTCTCCCGCTAAACCGCTCCACGATTTTCACGCCCCGCGCCTCACCGCGACCGGGCGAGATCAGTCCAGCCGACAACACCCGAACCGGGGGGAACGCTTCCATGCGCGTCTATTACGATCGTGATGCCGACATCAATCTGATCAAGGGCAAGAAGGTGGCCATCGTCGGCTACGGCAGCCAGGGCCGCGCCCATGCCCTGAACCTGAAGGACAGCGGCGTCGCGGAAGTCACGATCGCGCTGAAGCTTGGCTCGGCCACGGTCAAGAAGGTCGAGGCCGACGGCCTGACCGTGAAGTCGGTGGCCGATGCCGCCGCCTGGGCCGACCTGATCATGATGTGCGCCCCGGACGAGCTGCAGGCCGACATCTACAACGACCACATCGCCCCGAACATCCGCGACGGCGCCGCGATCGCCTTCGCGCACGGCCTCAACGTGCATTTCAACCTGATCGAGGCGAAGTCCACGGTCGACGTGATCATGATCGCCCCGAAGGGGCCGGGCCACACCGTGCGCTCCGAGTATCAGCGCGGCGGCGGCGTGCCCTGCCTGATCGCGATCCATCAGGACGCCTCCGGCAACGCCCACGATCTGGCGCTGTCCTATGCCTGCGGCGTCGGCGGCGGCCGTTCGGGCGTCATCGAGACGACCTTCAAGGAAGAGTGCGAGACCGACCTGTTCGGCGAGCAGGTCGTGCTCTGCGGCGGCCTGGTCGAGCTGATCCGCGCCGGCTTCGAGACGCTGGTCGAGGCGGGCTACGCCCCCGAGATGGCCTATTTCGAGTGCCTGCACGAGGTGAAGCTGATCGTCGACCTCATCTATGAGGGCGGCATCGCCAACATGAACTACTCGATCTCGAACACCGCCGAGTTCGGCGAGTATGTCACCGGCCCGCGCATCATCACCGACGAGACCCGCGCCGAGATGCGCCGCGTGCTCAAGGACATCCAGTCCGGTGCCTTCACCACCGAGTGGATCCGCGAGTGCAAGGCCGGCCAGCCCAAGTTCAAGGCCACCCGCCGCCTGAACGACGCCCACCCGATCGAAGAGGTCGGCGTGAAGCTGCGCGGCATGATGCCCTGGATCAAGCAGAAGGCCCTGGTCGACAAGACCCGGAACTGAGATCGCGAAAGCCAGTCCTCGGGCTGAAGACAATCGCCGCCCGTGCGTCACGCACGGGCGGCAATTTTATGTTGAGGGGTCCGCAACCCTGCCGCATACTGCCTTCCGAAAGGTGACGGGGGGAGAACGGATGCGATGGGAGAGTGCAACGGAACTGCACAAGGAGTTGGTGGCGGATTTTCTCCCGGCGGCAGACGAGACCGCGCTACCGGCCACAGTTCATGGTGTTGCCGCGGACGATCGCCGCTCGCCCTTCCGAAACACCGTCCTGGCGCCGGGCTTTGCGATTGGGATCGGTATTTTTGATCAGGGCGGCAGGCGCAGCTACGGCATCGGCATCACGGTGCAGTCCGCCCGAGACCTCGGTTCTCCCGTCATCGATGAAATCGCCAGCCGCAGTCACGGCGAATTCGAGGTGGTCGTCGGCGGCCGTGTTCGGCCCGCGACCGGCTGGCATCTGACGCAGTGCAATCCGCTCAGGATCGGTTGCAGTGTCGGCCATCCGGATGTGTCGGCGGGAACGCTCGGGTGTTTCGTGCGTTCGAAGGCAGGGGGGCGACCGGGTTTCCTGTCGAACAATCATGTGCTGGCGAATTCCAACCGGGCGAAGGTCGGGGAGCCGATCTTCCAGCCCGGCCCTCTCGATGGCGGTCAGCAAGCCGATACGGTGGCCACCCTCGCCGGGTTCGTGCCGATCACCTTCGGAAATACGATCAATGGCTTCGATGCCGCTTGGGCCAGGCATCTGGCGCGCCAGCCGGATTTCGATCCGATCGCCTTGATGGACACGGGCGGCCGCCGCTATGGAGCCATTCCGGATGGTGCCTCCAGTAGCCTCTTGCCCGGGGCACATGTCGTGAAGGTGGGGCGGAGCACCGGTTTGACTTTTGGGCGGGTCAGACAGGTCAATGTGTACAATGTCAACGTGCCCTACGGCAATAAATACGCCCGATTTGACGGTCAGGTTCTGATCGAAAGCCGTTCGGTGGCGCCCTTCGCCTTGCCGGGAGACAGTGGGAGCGTCATTGTGGACGAAGAGTGCCGGGCCGCAGGCCTGCTCTTCGCGGTGACGTCATCCGGTGGTAGCTTCGGGTCGGGTCTCGTCTATGCGTCGCCGATGGAGCCAATCCTGACCGCTCTGGATCTCGAAATCGTATCGGGGTGATGCCATGTCCGAACTCACTGGAATGGACCGAGCCATCGCGGCTCAAAGCGAGCTTGCGAATGCGCTCTCGTCGGTCCGCGGCGTGAATGGCATCGGTGTCGGGGCCGGCCGAGAGCCGGGCACCTACGCGCTTTATGTCGCCGTCTCCGACAAGCGCGCCGCCAAGTCCATCCCGGACAGCTGTTCCGGTCTCGATGTGGTGGTGGATGTCGTCGGCAGGGTCTCCCATCTCTGACAGCCGAAGGTGAGGGCACTGCGCCATATCAAGGTCGGAACCGGAGCCGCAGGGCATGCTGGCGACGCGTTCCAAGGAGACCAAGGTGCCGCAACCCACTTCGATCGGGCATGATGCCGATCATTTCTGGCAGGACGGACCCGGGCCGGCCTTTGCGGCCGTCGGGTCGCGTGCGGAGGGGCTGACGGCGGCGGAGGCGGCCGAGCGGTTGGCGCGGTTCGGGCCGAACGAGGTTGCGGCGGAGCGCCGGCGCAGCATTCCCGCCAAGATCCTGCGGCGGCTGGCCGAGCCGATGGTCGCGATCCTGCTGACCGCGGCGGCCGTGTCGGGCGCGACCGGGGAGTGGCCGAGCTTCGTCATCATCCTGGCCATCGTCGCCGCGTCGATCACCCTCGACGTGGTCCAGGAACATCGCGCCGAGAAAACCGCGGAGGCGCTCAGGAGGTCGGTCGCGATCCATGCCGACGTCCTGCGCGACGGGGCCGTCGTCCGGGTCCCGGTCGACCGGCTGGTGCCGGGCGACGTGGTCCGTCTGGAGGCCGGCGATCTGGTCCCGGCCGACGGGATCGTGCTCGCCGCCCATGGCGCGCGCGCCGACGAGGCGCTTCTGACCGGCGAGCCCCTGCCGGTCGACAAGCGGCCCGGCCCGAGCGGGGCGACCGATGCCGCGGATGCCACGGACGCCCTCTTCGGCGGCACCGGCCTGGTCAGCGGCTCGGCCACCATGCTGGTGCTGCGGACCGGCGCCGCGACCCGCTTCGGCGGCATCGCGGCCGCCCTTGAGGCGGCTGAGGTGCCGACCGCCTTCGAGGTCGGGTTGCACCGGCTCGGCGTCCTGATCGTCCGGCTGACCGTGTTCCTGGTTCTCGGCGTCCTCCTGGCGCATCTGGTCTCGCACCGGCCGGTGGTCGAATCCTTCCTGTTCGCGGTCGCGCTGGCGGTCGGGCTGACGCCGGAACTGCTGCCGATGATCGTCACCGTGTCGCTGTCGCGCGGCGCGTTGCGGATGGCCGAACGCAAGGTGGTGGTGAAGCGGCTCGGCTCGATCCACGACCTCGGCTCGATGGACGTGCTCGCCACCGACAAGACCGGCACGCTGACCGAGGCGCGCATCGCGCTGACCGGCCATCCGGGCGCCGACGGGAGCGAGAGCGGCCGCGTCCTGATGCTGGCGGCCGCCAATGCGGCGCTGGGCACCGGCATCCGCAGCCCGCTCGACGAGGCGATCCTGGCCGGCTCGGGCGGGGCGGCCGCAGCCGGCTGGGCGCGCATCGCCGACATCCCGTTCGATTTCGAGCGCCGGCGGGTCACCGTCCTGGCGGAGCGGGACGGCGAGCGGATCGTGATCGTGAAGGGGGCGCCGGAGGAGGTGCGTGCGCGCGCGACCCGCATCGAGAACGCGGACGGCACGCTCGCGCCGCTCGATGCTGCGGCGGCGGCGCGGCTGGAGGTCTTCGAGGCGGCGCGCGCCGGGGAGGGGATGCGGCTGCTGGCGGTCGGCTGGCGTCCGGCGGCCGGACAGGAGACGCTCGACGAGGCCGGGGAGGCGGAGCTCGTCTTCGCCGGCTGGTGCGTCTTCGTCGACCCGCCCAAGGCGTCGGCAGCCGCGGCCGTCCTGCGGCTGAAGGCGGCCGGCGTGCATGTCAAGGTGATCTCCGGCGATGCCGCGCCGGTCGTCCAGCATCTGGTCGCGACCCTCGGCCTGCCGCATCGCGGCCTCCTCACCGGCCACGAGATTGAGGCGATGACCGACAGCGCGCTGGCGCATCGGGTCGGTTCGGTCGATCTCTTCGCGCGCGTCTCGCCGGACCAGAAGCTGCGCATCATTCGGGCGCTCAAGGCGCGCGGCCACCGGGTCGGCTTCATCGGCGACGGCATCAACGACGCGCCGGCCCTCAAGGCGGCCGATGTCGGCATCTCGGTCGACGGTGCGACCGACGTGGCGCGCGCGGCGGCCGACATGATCCTGCTCGCGCCCGATCTCGGCGTGCTCGCCGACGGCATCGAGGAGGGGCGGCGGACCTATGCCAACATCATGAAATATGTCCGCATGGGCACGTCGTCGAATTTCGGCAACATGCTGTCGATGGCGATCGCCTCGCTGGCGATCCCGTTCCTGCCGCTGACGCCCGTGCAGGTGCTGATCAACAACCTGCTCTACGACCTCTCCGAGGTCGGCATCCCGTTCGACCGGGCCGATCCGCAGGAGACCGCGCGCCCGCACGGCTGGGACATGGCCGACATCCTGCGCTTCACGCTGGTCATGGGGCCGCTCTCCTCGGTGTTCGATCTCCTGACCTTCGCGCTCTTGGCGCTGGTCTTCTCGGCCGAGCCGGCCGTGTTCCGCACCGCCTGGTTTGCCGAATCCATGACCACCCAGATCCTGGTCATCTTCGTCATCCGCACCGCGGCGCCGGCCTGGACCAGCCGGCCGCACCGGGTGCTGGTCGCCACCTCGCTCGGCGCGCTCGCCGTGGCGCTCCTTCTCGCGCTGACCCCGCTCGGCGCGCCCTTCGGCTTCGTCCCCCTGCCGCCGACCCTGCTTGCGACCCTCGCCGTGCTGGTGGTCGCCTATCTGACGCTCGCCGAATTCGTCAAGCGCTGGGCCATGGCGCCGCCCCGGCGCGGGCGGCACGTGCGGGTTGCTGCCGGGACGGCCGGGCGATAGTCTTGACGGGACAAGGGAGGCGGTCGTGAAGACATGGCCCGTTCAGAAATGTCCCGCTCTCCATGAAGCGGCCTCGGATGTGGCCATCAGGTTGCTGCTCGCACCCGAGCCGCGCTTCAAACTGGATCTGCCCGATCGAAGGGCTTTGACGGGACGTGCGATGCCCGATCTCGGGGGCTAAACAGCCTTCTGTGTTCCCATGTTCAATCCGTTCTCTTGACGGGCAACCGAGCAGGTCCGCCTCAGCCATGCCCATCCGCATCGCCACCTTCAATGTCGAGAACCTGATGCGGCGGCATACGGCCGAGCGCGACCGGCATACCGGAGCCTGGATTCCGGATGCGGCGGTGGGGCTCTACGATCATGCCAACGAGGCCGAGGGGCGGCTGATCGAGCGGGCGGTGCAGATCGGCATCTCCGACGACCAGCGCCAGATGACCGCGCAGGCGATCCGCGATCTCGATGCCGACATTGTCTGCCTGCAGGAGGTCGACGATCTGCGTGCCCTGCGCTACTTCCACGACCGCTATCTCCGCAAGGCGATCGACGAGCCCTACGAGGAATTCGCGCTGCTGCAGGGCAACGACAGCCGCGGCATCGATGTCGCCGTGATGGCGCGGCGCGGCTATCCGATCAAGGTCAAGAGCCACGCGACGCTGAGCTACCGCGACCTCAACCTCTTCAACGACGATCTGCGCCGCGGCGGCCATACCGAGGACGACCGCATCTTCCGGCGCGACTGCCTGGAGGTGGAGGTCGAGATCGCCGGCAAGGTGCTCGACATCTTCGTCTGCCATCTGAAATCGATGGGCGGCGACCGCGACCGGACCATGGCGATCCGGCGCGCCGAGGCGCGCGCCGTGCGCCGGATCATCGAGCGCAAATACGACCAGCGCGCCCGCTTCTGCAACTGGCTGATCTGCGGCGACATGAACGACTATCGCGAGAAGATCGCGGTCCGGCAGACGCGCCAGGGACCGCCGGACTGGACGCCGGCCAAGGCCGAGGCGTCCGGGCTCGATGCCTTCTTCGCGGATCGCTTCGCCATCAATCTGATCGAGCGGCTGCCCTGGGAGGAGCGCTGGACGCATTGGTGGGGCGAGGGCAAGGAGCTGTCGCAGCTCGACTACATCTTCGCCTCGCCGGCGCTCGCCGCCGCCAACCCGCGCGCCAAGCCGGAGATCGTGCGCCGCGGGCTGCCCTACCGAGTGCCGGTGCGCGCGCGCAATCCGGACGGAACCCCGTTCGAGCGCTATCCGCGCGTCGGCTTCGACCGGCCGAAGGCGTCCGACCATTGCCCGGTCGTGATCGAGCTCGAAATCCCCGACGACGGCCGGAGCCCGGCGTGACGCTGGCGGCGATGGACGCCCCCGTCGTTCGGGTCGAGGCGGTCGATCTGGTCATCCGGCCGGGCCGGCTCGGCTTCGCGCCCGAGGATGCGGACCGCATCGCGGCGCGCTGGGCGGAAACGCTCGCCGCCAAGCCGGAGGTCTGGAACGGGCCGTTCTTCCTGTTCGAGCGGGCCGGTTTCGAGACCCGCGCCGGCGCCGCCGTCTTTGCGGGCGAGGGCGCGCAGACGGATTTCGCCAGCTACATGGACTGGCGCGCCGTCGACCCGCCGAACCCGCGCTTCCGGCATGTCTTCCCCGTCGGCGCGATCCTGACCGCCGACCGCCGCCTGGTGGTCGGCCGCATGTCGCCGCACACCGCCAATGGCGGGCGTCTCTATCCGCCGTCCGGATCCTTCGATCCGCACGATCTGGTCGCCGGGCCGGACGGGCAGGTGCGGCTCGATCCGCTCGCCAACATCCTGCGCGAGATCGCCGAGGAGATCGGCTTCGACGCCTCCGGCTGGCCGCGCGCGCCCGGCTGGCTGGTGGTCGATTCCGGGCCGAACCGCCATGCCGTCGTGACGCTGATCGAGGCGCCGATGACCGCGGCGGCGATCGAGGCCGCCGCCATGCCCCATATGGCGGCCGATCCGGAGCGGGAACTCGATCGGCTGGTCTTCCCGGCCTTCGGCGAGCGGCTCGACCCGGCCGCCTCGGCGCTCTACGTCAACCGGTTGCTGGACCATCTGGCGGACCGATATCCGTAGAGGCCGGGCTTGCACCCGCGCCCCGGTCCGGGCCCTATCGGGGCTCGTGTCGCAATCAGGAGAATCCCCCCTCATGGCCGAGCGCCGCTACGCCGTCCTCGACGTGTTCACCAGCCGCCCCCTGGAGGGCAATCCGCTCGCCGTGGTGCTCGACGCCGACGGGCTCGACACGGCGGCGATGCAGCGGATCGCCGGGGAGTTCAACCTGTCGGAGACGGTGTTCGTGCTGCCGGCCGACAACCCGGCCCACAGTGCGCGGCTGCGCATCTTCACGCCGACGCGCGAACTGGCCTTCGCCGGCCATCCGACGGTCGGCACGGCCTGCCTGCTGGCGAGCCAGCGCTTCGCCAGCATGCCGGACGGCATCGACGCGGTGCTGGCGCTGGAGGAAGAGGTCGGGCTGGTCCGGGCGGCCGTCCGGCTGAAGCCCGACGCGCCGGCCTATGCCGAATTCGACATGCCGCGCCTGCCCGAGGCCGACGCCCTGGAACTCGGCGTCAAGACCGAGATCGCGCTCGCGCTCGGCCTATTGCCCGGTGAGGTCGGCTTCGAGAACCATGTGCCGAGCGTCTGGGGCGCCGGTAACCATCCCTTCGCCTTCGTGCCCGTCGCCGGCGTCGCGGCCATGCGCAAGGCGAAGCCGGATGCGGCCGGCTGGGCGGCGGCCTTCGGCACCTGTCCGTGGGTCTATCTCTATTGCCGCGAGACGCTCTTCCACGATTCGAGCTTCCACGCGCGGATGTTCGCGCCCGGAGCCGGCATTCTCGAGGATCCGGCGACCGGATCGGCGGTCGCCGCGATGACCGGCGTCATCAACCATTTCGACGACCTGCCCGACGGCACCTACCGGTATCGCATCGAGCAGGGCTTCGAGATGGGCCGGCCGAGCCTGATCGATCTGGAGATCGAGGTCGGCGGGTCGAAGGTGACCGCGGGCCGCATCGGCGGCCACGCGGTCCGGGTCATGCAGGGGACGCTGGAGGCGTGAGCCGTCCCGCGCCGCCCACGCACGGTCTCAGTTGGCGGCCTTCGGCGGCTCGTTGATCGGCTGGAAGGCGAACGGGGCTTCGACATTGTCCGGGTCGACCACGACCCGGACGGCGCCGACGATCGCCTCGCCCATCACCTGCAGGCGGGTGACGTTCGGCACCGGCTTCAGGTCGGTGCCGTAGAAGGGCGTGACCAGGAAGATGTGGTTGTCGCCGTTGATCACCAGCACCGGCTTGCCGAAAGCCCGCGCGCCGCGCTCGACCGCCTTGATGGTGTCGACGAAGCCCGAGGCGACCGGAACGGCCGGCTCGCTCTGCTTGATGTCCCAGACATCGGCCTGCCAGGCGATCACCATGGCGGAGAGATTGTCGGCCTTGGCCTTGGCGAAGGCGGCGTCGAGCCAGGCCACGTTGGCCTTGTTGCGGGCGAAATACTCGTTGACGGTGTCGAGGTCGCGCGGCTCGAAATTGTTGTTCGAGCCCGGCACGTGGACGGCCGCGAACAGAACGCCGTTCTTGACCCAGCGCGCATTCTCGACGAAGCCCGAGCCGTCGGTCGCCTTCATCTCCGGCATCACCTCGGCCTGACGTTCGACCGCGATGGCGGCCTTGGCGAGCGGCTTGCCGTCGAAGAACATCTGCCGGACCTTGGTCAGCCGCTCGGTCGGCTTGAACTTGCCGGCGCGCTCGCGGTGGCAGTCGGTCCACTCGTTGTCGCCGATGGCATAGACCAGCGGCTGCTCGAAGGTGGCGAACTGGTCCTTGACCTTCTGGAAATTCTCGTCGGTGCAGGGCGTCGAGCCGGACTTGATGTCGCCGACATGGATCGAGAATTCCGGCTTCGCCTTGTTGATCTTGGCGATCAGGGCGTCGAAGCGGGCATAGTCGTCGGGCAGCTTGTAGGGCATGTCGCCGAGCGCCATGAAGGCGAAGGCGCGCGGGCCGCCGACCTCGGCGCCTTGGGCGGCGGGCACGGCGACGGCAAGCGTGAGGGCGAGGGAGAGCGCGAGACGCATGGCGGGATCGTCCTTCCGGGAAAGCTGCCGCCCTGGTAGCCGGGCCGTGCGACAGACCCGTGACAGGCCGTCCGGGTCTCTGCCCCGGGCCGGCAGGCCGGCTGCCGCATCCGGAGCCCCGGTCGCGCTGGGCGGGCCTCCCGGGCCTCAGCGGCGCCCGGTCAGGCGGCGCCACAGCGCGGCCGGCGACCAGGCTCCGGGTCGCTTCGTGCCCGGCCCGCGACCGCCCGACCCGTGACCGCTTGGCCGGCCGCGTGCGATCTCGAGCGCGCGATTGACCACCGTCGGCAGCGGCACGGGGACGTGGCCGTCCGGCAGGGTCTCGGCGAGGGCGCGCCACATGGCCCGGTCCAGGAACAGGTCGTGGACGAGCCGGGATTCCTGCGTGCGCCGCGTTTCGTCCCAGCCGCTGCGCTCCGGACTGGCCAGCTTCAGGGTCGTCGCGGCCTTCGAACTCGCGACCCGCACCCAATCCTGGCTCAGGAACTTGCGCCACATGTTGAGGTCGGAGGCGACGCCGGGCGGTCCGGGACTCCAGCCGTCGGGCAGGCGCCTGTAGGCATCGAGCCGATGGCCGGCACAGGTCGGGCCGAAGCAGTTCCAGAGCTCGTCGATCATCCGCCGCCGCACCGCCGCATCGGCCGGCGTCTCGTCGATCGCCCGGATCGCCAGGTTCGGGGCGATCATGACATGCCGGGTATGGGCGAAATCGGCGTCGCGCAGCAGGCCGGCGAGCGCCTTCAGATGCTGCGGTCCCCAGATGTCGTCGTCGCCGCAATAGGCGACCGCATCGGCCTGGGCTGCGGACAGAATCTCGTGACGCCAGGCATCGCCGTTGCCGGCGCCCTTGGGGAAGACATGCAGTCTGACGCGGGCGTCCTTGGCGGCGAAGTGGCGGACGAGGTCATGCGTGTGCGGCGGCGACCCGTCGGCGATCACCGCCAATTCCAGATTGCGGTGCGACTGGTGCAGAATGCTGCGGATGGCGAATTCGATGGTCCGGCCGTGATCGAAGGTCGGGATGATGACGAGGAAGCGCATGGCGGTCTCCGCGGGGCGCCGGGACCCTAGATCATCCGGCCGGGCTGCGGAACCGGGCCGTGGCGCCATCACGCAACCGCAGGGCTGCTCTTCCACACCGGATCGGAATGCCGGCAAGTCGATGTTCCACCCGTGCGGGAAATGCGTTAGGTGTCGCGGCTCGGCGGATATCTTGCGGGTCTGCCGGTCCATGATCCCCAATGCGGTCCGGGCGTTCCGGCCCGATCTGCGCACCTGGACGGAGGGCGACGGAATGGCTTTGGAATTCGTGCAGGACGCGCCGCGCCCGATCGGCAGATCGGCGCGGGTGACGGATGGCGTGTCGATCGACGGCGTCGTGATCGAGCGGCTGGAGCCGAACGCCGACGGCCGCGGCCGGCTGATCGAACTGATCACCACCCGCGACGAGCCGATCGAGCCGATCGTGCATGTCTACCAGGTGATCGCCGAGGCCGGCAGCCGGCGCGGCTGGGTCTATCACAAATGGCAGCACGACCGGCTCGCCTTCACGATGGGCCGGTTCGAGATCCATTTGGTCGATATCCGCGAGAATTCGCCGACGCGCGGCGCCCGCATGGTGCTGGAGGCCGGGGAGGCCAATCCGACCCGCCTGCGCATTCCGCCCTATGTCGCCCACGCGGTGATCAACAATGGCGCGACGGCCTGCTTCGTCAACATGCCGACCAACATCTACGACCCGAACAATCCGGACAAGTTCCGCTATTCCGGCGATCTGGACGATCTCGGCACCGTCCCGGTCGCCTGAGGCCGGAGAGGCACCGGGACCGGCCGCGGCACGCTGCGGCCGGCGGCCCGGTGCCCCCCGCCGGGGCAACGACGCGTGGCCCATTCGGCCAGGGCCTCTTGCCAAGCGGGCTGCGTAAAGCTATTCGAAATCGATCCCGCGCAGACTGCGCGCGGGCGCCGGCATGAGGCCGGCCCTGGGACCGGAACCGAACGACCGCGTGATGACGATCGCGAACGCCACGACACCGCACGATGCGACCGCTCCGGTCGCCGCTGCCGTGCGTCTGTGCGTTCCCGCGCCGCGGCCGGCCGCTCTGCTTCTGTCCTCGCTTCTTCTCCTTACCGGCCCCTGAGCGCCGGCTGGCCCTTCGTGGCCGGGTACTCAGGGGATGCGCAACCGACCAGGCACCGAATCATCGGCGCCGATGGACGACGGCCGAGAGCCCGTCCGGAGCGCCCGGAAACACCCGAGAGGAAGCCCATGAACGCCCAGACCAGCTCCGCCGACGCCGTATCCGCTTCCGCCCGCGACCGCGTCATCATCTTCGACACCACGTTGCGCGACGGCGAACAGTCGGCCGGCGCCTCGATGACCTATGACGAGAAGCTGCAGGTCGCCGAACTGCTCGACGCGATGGGTGTCGACATCATCGAGGCCGGCTTCCCGATCGCCTCGATCGGTGATTTCGAGGCGGTCAGCGAGATCGCCCGCAACACCCAGAACGCGGTCATTGCCGGTCTCGCCCGCGCCATCCCGGCCGATATCGCCCGCTGCGGCGAGGCCGTGCGCCACGCCAGGCGCCCGCGCATCCACACCTTCGTGTCGACCTCGCCGATCCATCTGAAGTACCAGATGAACAAGTCGCTCGATCAGGTGATCGAGATCATCAACGCCACCGTCGCCCAGGCGCGCGGCCTGGTCGAGGATGTCGAGTGGTCGGCGATGGACGCGACCCGCACGCCGATCGACGATCTCTGCCGCTGCGTCGAGGCCGCGATCCGCTGCGGCGCGACCACCATCAACCTGCCCGACACGGTCGGCTATGCCACGCCCGAGGAATATGAGGCGATGTTCCGGCAGGTGATCGAGCGCGTGCCGGGCGCCGACAAGGCGATCTTCTCGGCCCATTGCCACGACGATCTCGGCCTGGCCACCGCCAACTCGCTGGCCGCCCTGCGCGGCGGCGCGCGGCAGATCGAATGCACCATCAACGGCCTCGGCGAGCGCGCCGGCAACGCGTCGCTGGAGGAGGTCGTCATGGCCATCCGCACCCGCGCCGACCGTCTGCCCTACGTCACCGGCGTCAAGACGCCGATGCTGGTGCAGGCCTCGCGGTTGGTCTCGGCCGTGTCCGGTTTCGCGGTCCAGTACAACAAGGCGATCGTCGGCAAGAACGCCTTCGCGCATGAGAGCGGCATCCATCAGGACGGCATGCTCAAGAACAACGAGACCTACGAGATCATGCGCCCCGAGGATGTCGGCGTGCGCGCCACCAACCTGGTGATGGGCAAGCATTCCGGCCGCCATGCCTTCAAGGAGAAGCTGAAGGAGCTCGGCTTCGAACTGGGCGACAACGCCTTCGAGGATGCCTTCCGCCGCTTCAAGGACCTGGCCGACCGCAAGAAGCATGTCTACGACGAGGATATCGAGGCGCTGGTCGAGGACGAGATCTCCAGCGCGGGCGAATCCGTCAAGGTGATGGCGCTGACCGTCATCGCGGGCACGGGCGGGCCGCAGAAGGCGATCATCACCATGGACGTGAACGGCACCCACGTCACCAAGGAGGCCAACGGCACCGGCCCGGTCGACGCCACCTTCAACGCCATCACGTCGATCTGGCCGCACCAGGCCAAGCTGTCGCTCTACCAGGTCCATGCCGTCACCGAGGGCACCGACGCCCAGGCCGAGGTCTCCGTGCGCCTGGAGGAGAACGGCCGCATCGCCACCGGCCGCGGCGCCGATGTCGACACGCTGGTCGCCTCGGCCAAGGCCTATGTGTCGGCCCTCAACAAGCTGACCGTGCGCCGGCAGTCGCCGATCGTGAATGTCGCCGGCGCCGAGCCGATCCGGATCGGCGAGCGGGTCTGAGGGCGCGGGCCGGCGCGGCCCGACCGACCCATTTGAAGGCGAGGGGCGGCCATCGGTCGCCCCTTTTTTGCGTCGAGTCCTGCCCCGTGTACGGGCGCCGGCGGGAGGCCTGGGTGCAACGCGGCAAGGCGCGTCAGCGCGCCGGATAGGCGCCGCCGCCGCCGGGGCGATCGGGCGGGGCGAGGGCCAGCACGTCGGTGACCGCGGCCGGCTGCGGGCCGGCCGGCTGGCCGCGTTTCGGCATATGGGCGACGAAGGGCATCAGCTGCAGGCGCGCGATGCCGAGGATGCGGCGCAGTTCGCCGACCGGGTGCGGGTGCTCGTCGGCGCGGATGTCGAGCAGCGGATAGGCTTCCGGCCCATGGACCCTGAGCGCTGCGGACTGCTTGCCGCGCCGGTCGCCGCCGGCGGCGTCGCCGGCCTCCAGCGCGCGCATCAGCCGTTCGTCGAGCGCCTCCCCCGCGGACGCGCGGAAGGCCGCCGCCATGGCGTCGATCACCTCCGGCCCGGTCAGCATGTTGCCCTGGACGGCGAAATCCTCACCCACGATATGCCCGGCCCAGGGCGTGCAGGCGGCGCCGGTCCAGGCGCTCGCGCGTCCGGCGCCGTCGACCACGCCGATCTGGCGCAGGTCCGCCGCCTCGTCCTCGGCCAGCACCGCCGCGAGCGCGGCCTCGGCGTCTTCGCCGCCGGCAAGCCGGTCGAGCACGGCCAGCGCTAGGTAGGGATTGACCCAGGACTGGGTCGAGACCGCGCCGGTGGCGGCCATCGTGAACGGGCACATCGACCCGACCGCCGGCACGGCGGTCGCGACCGCGACGCCGAGATGGCCGGCCGCCGCACAGCGCGCGACGATCGAGAAGGTGTTCAGTTCCATCCTTCGGGTCCCCTCACAGACTGAGATGGCGCGCGATCTCGGCCGCCGCGCCGGGCGCGCCGGCTGCGCCGGCATCGACGATCTCGCCGCGGTCCATCACGACGAAGCGGTCCGCGACCGCGAGCGCGAAGGGGATATGCTGCTCGACCAGCAGGATGCCGGCTGCGCTGCGGCCGCGTTCGGCGCGCAGCACGCCGCCGAGCCGTTCGATCACCGAAGGCTGCAAGCCTTCCGTGATCTCGTCGACCAGCAGGAGCTTCGGGTCGGCGGCGAGCGAGCGGGCCATCAGAAGCATCTTCTGCTCGCCGCCGCTGAGCGTGCCGGCGCGCTGGCGGATGCGTTCGAGCAGGAACGGGAAGGAGCGCTCGACCGCCGCCCGGGCCTTCGGCCAGTCGCGGTCGGAGGCGAGCGCGAGGCGGATATTCTCCTCGACCGACAGGTCCTGGAACAGCGACTTCTCCTGCGCCACATAGGCGACGCCGCGCCGCGCGATCCGGTGCGGCGCCTCGCGCGTCACGTCCGCGCCGCCGATCGCGATCCGACCGGCGAGCTTGGGCAGGTAGCCCATGATGCTTTTCAGCAGCGTCGACTTGCCGGTGCCGTTCTTGCCGAGCACGGCCAGGATTTCGCCGGGGGCGACGGTGAGCGCGATCTCGCGCAGCACGACCGCCTCGCCATAGCCGGCCGAGATCGCGTCGATGTGGAGGGCGGGCGTCATCGGGCGGCCTCCGCGGGGGCGCCGTGATGGCCGGCGCCGGCATAGATCTGCTTGACCGTCTCCGATCCGACCACCTCCTCGACGGTGCCGTCGAGCACCAGGCGGCCCTGATGCAGCACCACGACGCGCGAGGAAATCTCGCGGACGAAGTCGAGATCGTGCTCGACCAGCAGGATGCACAGCCGCTCTTGCGTGGCGAGATCGGTCAGGATGCCGCCGATCAGCATCCGCTCGGCCTTGGAGAGACCGGCGGTCGGCTCGTCGAGCAGCAGCACCTTCGGTTCGAGCGCCAGCACCATGGCGAGTTCGAGCGCCTGTTTCTGGCCGTGCGACAGGAGCCGCGCCGGGGTGGCGAGCCGCTGGTCGAGGCCGGTCGTGGCGACGACGCGGGCGGCCGGGCCGGGCAGGGCAAGCTCGGTCGAGCGCCTGACGAGCGACGGCCGGTCGATCCGCGTGCGGGCGATCTGCAGGCATTCGGCGACCGTCAGGCTGTCGAAGACATTGGCCATCTGGAACTTGCGGCCGATGCCGAGCGCGACGCAGCGCTCCGGCGGCAGCCGGCCGATCGAGACGCCGCCGATCTCGATCGTGCCGCCCGAGCGCTCCGAGCCGTCCGCGATGCAGCGCATCAGCGTGGTCTTGCCGGCCCCGTTCGGGCCGACCAGGCTGACGAGTTCTCCGGCCCGCGCCTCGAAATCGATGCCGCGCAGCACCGGCAGGCTGCCGAAATGCTTCGCCACGCCCCGGATACGGATGGCCGGGCCGTCGGAGGCGGTCGCGACGGTGCGGCGGGCGGCCGTCACGAGGGTGGCGGTCCGGGCCGTCGTCTTGCCGCCGAGCCCGACCCAGCGGCCGAGCCGCTTCAGGCCGTCGCCGAGGATCGGCAGAAAGCCGCGCGGCAGGGCGACGATGACGGCGACGAAGACGAGGCCGATGATCAGCTTCCAGACGAAGGGATAGTCGCCGGAGAGCTGCGCGCTCTCGTAGTCGACCAGCACGGTGCCGATGACCGGGCCGAGCAGGGTGCCGCGGCCGCCGAGCGCGACCCAGATGACCAGTTCGGTGCCGAACACGAAGCCGACCAGCTCGGGTGCGACCACGGCAGCGTAACCGGCGAAGACATAGCCGGCGACCGCCGCCAGCGCTGCGGATACCAGGAAGGCGATGCTCTTCAGCCGCGCCGTGCCGATGCCGAGATACTTGCAGCGCTGCTCGTTCTCGCGGATCGCGACGATCAGCCGGCCGGCATCGCTTGCCATGACCACCCAGGCGGCCGCCGTCGCCACGGCCAGCAGCGATCCGGCGAGCACGAACCAGGCCTCGATCGAGAGATCGAAGGTCTCGAAGCCGGACAGGCCGCTGCTCGATCCGGTCCAGGTGCCGCCGGAGAAGATCACCTGCGTGGCGACGATCGGCAGCACCAGGGTGATGACCGAGGCATAGAGTTCGCTGGCGCCGTGCCAGAAGGCGAGCCAGGCGACGACGGCGGCGACCAGGACGGCGATCGCGATGCCGGCCGCCAGGGCGAGGACGGCTGTGCCGGGCGAGAAGCCGACATGCATGAAGACCAGTCCGGCCGCATAGGCGCCGATGCCGAAGAAGGTCGACTGGCCGAAGGTCAGGATGCCGAGATAGCCCCACAGGATGTCGACCGTCAGCGCGACCATCGCATAGAGCAGCGAGCGCACCAGCACGTTCATCGAATAGGTGTCGAGGATCTGTGTCGCGCCCGCAAAGGCGGCGATGGCCAGCGCGGCCATGCCGGCGGCGAGGAGAATGGGACGTTCAGCCACGGGCGAAGCCTTGCGGACGGGTGCGGAGGATGATCGCCGCCAAGAGCGCGATCGTGATGCCGCCGAGGACGGGGCTGTAGAGGCTCGACACGATCACCTGCGCACCGCCGAGCACCAGGCAGGCGGCGGCGAGGCTGGCGAGCGAGGTGCCGGAGACCAGGACCAGCATGAAGGCGTTGACGAGCCACGGCACGCCCATGTTCGGATCGACGCTCGACAGCGGCGTGATCAGCGCGCCGGCGACTGCCGCGAGCGCCGAGCCGAGCGCGAAGGTGACGAAGCGGACCCAGGTCGAATCGATGCCGAGGCCGCGCGCCAGGTCCTCGTTCATGATCACCGCGCGCGTGGCCAGGCCGAGCCGGGTGCCGTTCAGCAGGAGCGCGATGCCGAGGCCGAGCAGGATGGCGATCGGCACCATGACGATGCGGTAGAGCGAATAGCTCTCGCCGAGGAGGTCGATCGTGCCGCCGAGCGGGGCGGCGGCGAACTGCACCTCGCGGCCGAAGACCAGCACGATGGTCTGGCCGATGATGATGCCGAGGCCCCAGGTGGCGAGGATCGCGTCGAGCGGCCGGGCATAGAGCGGGCGCACCACGACGCGCTCGATCAGCGTGCCGGCGACGGCACCGAACAGGGCCGCCATCGGAATGCCGAACCAGGGATTGAGGCCGAGCTGGGTGGTGATCAGCGCCGCGTAGCCGCCGAGCGTGATCAGGCCGCCATGGGCGAAGTTGATGATCTTCATGACGCCGAAGACCAAGAGCAGCCCGGAGGCGACCGCGAACAGGATCGCGGCGGTGGTCACGACATCGAGCAGAAGTGCGGTCATCCGGTCGGTTTGCCTTCTCTTCGGGGCGTCGCCGCGCTCCAGCCTGATCCGGCCCCAGCCTGATCCGGGGGAGGGCCGGCAGCAAGGGTCGCGCGCCGCATCCGGCCGATGGCCGGCAGCAGGAGTCGCGCGCCGCGGCGGGACCCGCGGCGCGCGAACCCGTCAGGCCCTCACTTCAGGTTCGGGCACTGTTCGCCGGGGTCGACATCCTTGAAGGTCGACAGGAGCTTGATGCCGCCGTCGGCCTGGACCTGGCCGAGATACATGGTCAGCGGCGCATGACGCTGCTTGCTCATGGTGATCTTGCCGCGCGGGCCGTCGACCGACACTTCCGCCAGCGCCTTCAGAACGGCGGCGGCATCGGTCGAGCCCGCCTTCTCGACGGCGGCCTTGTAGGCGTAGACCGCCTCGTATTGCGGCACCGACAGGTCGTTCGGGGTCTTCAGGTTGGAGCCGAACTTCTTGTCCATCGAGGCCAGGAAGGTCTTGTTGGCGGCGCTGTCGATGTTGGTCAGGTAGGAGCCGGAGATGTAGATGCCCTCGGCATCCGGCCCCATCGCCTTGGCGGTGCCCTCGTCGACGGCGAGATTGCCGTAGGGCGCCTTGATGCCGGCCGCGCGCAGCTGCTTGGTCAGGGTGACGTTCGGCGCGCCGCCGGCCGTCGAAGTGACCAGCGCGTCCGGATTGCTCGCCTTGATCTTGCTGATGATCGCGGTCCAGTCGGTGGCATCCATCGGCGCATATTCGTCGCCGATCACCTTGCCGCCCTTCTTCTCGATGTAGCTCTTGGTGAAGGCCAACATGCCGCGGCCGAAGGCATAGTCGCTGCCGACCAGGAAGAAGGTCTTGGCGCTCTTCTCCTTCATGAAATAGTCGATGATCGGCGCCACCTGCTGGTCGGGCACCCAGGCATTGACGAACAGATACGGGCTGCAGGAGCGGCCTTCGTAGAAGGAGGTGTAGATGTAGGGGGTCTTGCCGCGGGCGACGATCGGCAGGCCGGCATTGCGGGCGGCCGAGGTCTCCATCGAGATCAGCACGTCGACCTTCTTCTGGAAGATCAGGCTGTCGAAGGCCTTCTGCGCGCCGGCCGCGCCCGAGCCGTCATCGGCGACCTCGAGCTTGACCTTCTTGCCGAGGATGCCGCCCTTGGCGTTGATCTCCTCGACCGCCAGTTCGGCGGACTGCACCACCGACGGCGCCACGACGCTGTTGGCGCCGGACAGGCCGACCGGGATGCCGATCGTGATGGTGTCGGCGGCGAGCGCCGGGGAGGCGAGCAGGCAGGCGGCGAGCACGAGGCCGCCGATCGTCCGGGGATGGGGATGGGTCATCGGAAGGTCTCCGTTCTGCGTCTCGGGGGGTCAGTACCAGCCGCGCGGAACCGTCGAGCCGAGCATCTCGGCATAGACGTCCGTGCGGCGATCTCGCAGGATCTGGTTGAAATCGTTCCAGTTCCGCTTGCGTCGCGCCTCGCCGAGATCGACCTCGGCATAGATGATCTCCTCGCGGTCGCGGCTCGCCGGGCCGGCCGCCGGCCAGCCGGTGTAGCTCGCGATCAGGCTCTGCCCGACGAAGGGCTGGCCGCGTTCGGTGCCGACCCGGTCGGCGGCGGCGATGAAGATCGAGTTGGAATGGGCGGCCGCCATGACCAGGATATTGGCCATCGCCTCCCGGTCCGGCGCCTGGCCGGGGATCGGCACCCAGTTGGTCGGCACGCAGACGATGTCGGCGCCCTGCAGCGCCTGGAGGCGGAAGGTTTCCGGGAACCAGCCGTCATAGCAGATGGCGACGCCGATCCGGCCGATCGGCGTGGCGAAGACCGGGAAGCCGCGGTCGCCGGGCTCGAAGAACAGGTTCTCCTGGCCCCAGAGATGCATCTTGCGGTAGGTGCCGATATGGCCGGAAGGGCCGATCACCACCGCGGAATTGTAGAGCGACTGGCCGTCGCGCTCGGTGATGCCGGCGACGATGTAGAGGTTGCGCGCGGCGGCCACCTCCATCCAGCGCCGGCTGCTCGGCCCGTCCGGCACCGCCTCGGCCAGCGCGAAGGCTTCCTCGCGGGTGGCGAAGACATAGCCGGTATTGGCGAGTTCCGGCAGCACGATCAGCCGCGCGCCGTTGTCGGCCGCCTCGCCGATGCGCCGGACCGAGGCCTCGACATTGGCCGCGGTGTCGCCGAAGGACGGTTCCATCTGAATACAGGCGATCGTAATCGCGCTGCTCTTGTCCATGAGACAAGCCTTCTCCTTGGCCCGTCGTCGCAAGGACGCGGAACCGGAAAACAAAAAAGCTCCCGCCGGCACCGTCAGGTGCGCTGCGAGAGCTGCATAGCTTTTATATGGAGCGGCAACGCTGCCGCGTGGCCCGACTGAGCGGGTCGGCAACGATGGAACAACAGGATGCCGTCGCTGTCAATACGGACGTGGACGGAAAATAATCTGCCGTAATCTTCGGCAGCAACTGCCCATCTGGTCGGCAGATCGAGCCGTCGGGGACGGCCGCTCCGGTCAGCCGTCGCCGTCGAGCCGCAGGCCGTCGAGCATCTCGGTGGCGCGGATGATCGAGGAGGCGATCACGCTGATCGAGACGCGCTTGGCGGTCGCCTGGCGGCGGATCAGCTGGTAGGCGTCGTTCTCGGAGATGTTCTTCAGGCCCATCAGGATGCGGGTCGCCTTCTCGATCTCGCGCCGGGTCTTCAGCGTCTCCTCAAGCTTGGCGACCTTGGCATTGAGGCGGGTCTCGTAGCCCTTCTGCGACAGCGCCAAGAGGAGCGTCGACAGCACGCCGGACGGGCGGATCGGCCGGACCAGTACCGCATGGGCGTTGGAATCGATCAGCGCCTTGAGGATGGTCGGGTTTTCGTACTCGACGATGGCGATCGCCGCCGGCTGATCGCCGGTGCGCCAGGGCATGGACTTCTTCAGATCGCCGTCGAGCAGGAAGAAGATCGCGTCGACCGGCCCCGGCAGCTGCGCGGCCGGCGGCCATTGCGTGCTCGTCTGCACGCCGATGCGGCGCAGTTGGCGGACGAGATCCTCGCCGTCGCGGTCGGGCGGGTGGATCACGACGACGCGCGTGTTGCGCAGGTTCTGGATGAGGGCGTTGGTGCTCATGACCCGCTCACTCCGTCCAGGCGTCGTCATAGGCGTGGTTGACGAGGTAGGGGTCCGGCTTGATCGGCTGGCGCGCCTCCCAGACGACGGCGAATTCGCCCTCGGCCGTGGCCTTGCCGATGCGCGGGCGGACCCAGGCATGCTGGTTGTCGGCGTCGATCATCACGGCGCCCTGCGGCGCCTCGATCTCCAGCCCGAGCGCGGCATCGACCAGGCGCTGGGTGTCGAGCGAGCCGGCCCGGGCGAGGGAGCGGGCGAACAGGTGGATCTGGAAATAGGCCGCCTCGGCATACATGGTCACGGCCGACCCGGCGCCGAAGCGGCTGCGATAGGCGGCGACGAAGCGCCGGCTCGCGGGCGTGTCGAGGCTGGAGAAATAGGGCGCCGAGGTCAGGTGGCCGACGCAGAGCTCCGGCCCGATCGCCTGGATCTCGCCCTCCGCCATGGTCAGGCTGGCGATCGGCATGGTCGCCGGATCGAGCCCGGCGGCGTGGAACAGGCGGTAGAACTCGCGGCTGCCGCGGCCGACCACGGTCGAGAAGACCGCCGCCGGCCGGGTCCGGCGGATGTCGTCGACGACCCGGCGCAGCTGCTCCTCGCCCGGCTCCATCGGCAGGTAGCGCTCGGCCGCGATGGTGCCGCCCTCGCGCTCGACGAATTCGCGCATGACCCGGTTCGATTCGCGCGGGTAGATGTAGTCCGAGCCGACCAGATAGAGGCTCTTGCCATAATGGGCGAAGAGATACTGGGCCAGCTGGATCGAATTCTGGTTCGGCGTCGCTCCTGTATAGATCACGTTGGGCGAGTATTCGAAGCCCTCGTAGAGCGACGGATACCAGAGCAACGCGTTGCGCCGCTCGACGATCGGCAGGATGGCCTTGCGCTCGGAGGACAGGCAGCAGCCGAAGATGGTCGAGACGCCGTCCTCGACGATCAGCCGCTCGGCGAAGCGCCGGTAGAGATCGGGGCTGGTCGCCGGATCGTAGCAGACCGGCTCGATGTCGCGCCCGAGCACGCCGCCGGCCAGGTTGATCTCCTCCACCGCCAGCGCGCTGCCGCGGAAATGCTCGGTCTCGACCAGTTCCATGATGCCGGAGCGCGAAAACAGCAACCCGATGCGCCAGGGTTCGTTGTCCGAACGGGATGTGCGTGATTGCCCTGCCATTCCGAATGAACCCGTGCCTCACCTGCAGACCGACATCATTGCCGCCAGAAGCGCAGCTTATAGGCCGTATTCGGCGACCGAAAAAGATATCCACAATCGGTCGAACTTCGCGGGCGTTACGTCTTGCGGTCGAGATGGCTAGGATAAAGGTAAATTTTTGTTCAATTTATTTTTATGAAATGCATCCTACGTCGTGGAACCGGCGCGCATGTCGTAGCGTTACGAATGCTGGAGAAAGAATGAGAGACCACCCTATCCTATGAACCTTGCCCGCCTCGTCTTCTACAGCTCAAACGTGACGCAGCCGAGTCAGGTTTCTCAGACCGTTCAAGCGATAGTGCGAGAGTGCAGCGCGCCCGGTCTGACCGGAACCTTGCTTTTCGACGAACGATATTTCCTCTACGCGGTCGAAGGTCCGCGGACCGCTTTGTCGGCCAGGCTCGGGGAAATGTTCATCGACGCAAGGCAACGCGATGTGACGCTGTTATCGCTGACCTATGTCTCTGAGCGACGGTTCCCCAGCTGGCTGCTGGCGTTCGCGGCTCCGACGCCGGAGTTTCAGGAGCTGTTCATCCGTTTCGGGTCGACACCGAGCTTCGATCCGCCGGCGCTTTCACCCGAAAATGCGAACGGGCTGCTGCAAGAATTGTGGCGTTCGGAAAGCCGGTACATTTCTCGTCGTCCGCCATCAGCCGGCCGGGCTGAGGTTTCGGGGCGGGCCGCTCCCGCGGAAGCAAGGCCGGAAGTCGGTCTGGACTCGCCGTCGACCGGGCGCCAGCCCGCCGCGACCCACGGCAACCCGGCGATGCATGGATCACGGCGATCGCCGCGCGTCCGCGGATTCTAGTGCGCCATCCAGGCGCAGATCGGGCATCGTCCACTGTGGCGCATGGCCGCCGGCAATGGCGAACCGCCGGCACCGATCGCCGCAATCGATCCGTATCGGCCGTGCAATGCCGAGCCATGCGGCAAGAATTCAACGCGGCGACCGGCTTCGGAGGAAGGTCAGGGCGCCGGGTCGACGCCGACCCTGGCGTCCGTTCCGACGACGCGTCGCAGCGCCTCTCTCAGGCAGTCTTCCGTATAGGGCTTTCTCAGGATCGGCACGGCACCCATCGCTGCCGGAATCATGGTCGAGTCGCCGTAGCCGGTGGCGAAGATGAACGGCACCTTGAGCCGGATCAGTTCCTCGGCGACAGACAGGGACGTTCCGTGGCCGAGATTCACGTCCAGGATGGCGAAATCGGGCGCCGAATGGGTGATCGCCTTCAGGGCGTCCTGGGCGGTGGCGACGGTCACGGAGGTCTCGACGCCGATCCCCCGAAGCATCTCTTCGACATCCAGGGCGATCACCAGTTGATCCTCGACCAGGAGGGCGCTCGACCTCGGGAAATCGATCGCATCGGCACTCGGCTGTCGCTCGACCGCGCCCGGCTCACGGGCCGGCAGGTGTTCCATCAGAAAGCGGGCCGGAATGTTGATCTTGGCCGACACCCCGCTCTCGCCGTAGACGACCTCGCTCGTGCCGTTGAGATCGAATGGAACACTCCGATCGAGCAGGACGGAGCCGAATCCCTTCCGGGTCGGAGACCGGACCCGGGGGCCGCCGCTCTCGACCCAGCGGATGGTGCAACTGCCATCCTCCTCGGCGGCAAATCCGATTTCGAGCTTTCCGCCGACGACGCTGAGGGCGCCATATTTGGCGGCATTGGTGGCGAGTTCGTGCAGCACCAGCGCCATGACCGAATAGGCCCGCGAATCGAGGCCGACATCGGGGCCATCCAGCACAATCTGGTTGGCATCGTAGGGCGACAGCTCGGCCATGAGAAGCTGACGCAAGCTGCCGCCGCCCTCGGAGCGAACCACCTGATCGTGCGCATTGGACAGGGCAAGAATGCGCCCGCGGAGGCTGCCCATGAACCCTTCAAGCGTCTCGCGGTCGTCCGGCTTCTGGTTGACCAAGGATTTGATCAGCGCGAGGATATTCTTCACGCGGTGATTGAGTTCGTCGTTGAGGATACGTTGGCGCACCTCGGCCCGCTTGCGCTCCGCGGCCAATACTTCGGTATGGCGCAGGATGACCTCCCGCAGCCCGGTCAGCAGAGCCTCGGCGGTGGTGCGGTCGTCTTCCGACCATGGGTCCGACTGACCTTTGACGATCTCCTTCCACACCGCAAAGCTCTTGCGTGGGCTCAGCCGGTCGCCCATCGGGCCGCTCGCATAGGTCTTGTTGGGGTCGCCGCCCCACTCGAGCGTTTGGATCTTTTCCTTGCGGAAGAAGAAAAGATAGTCGCGCGGCAATTGGGACAGCGGGACGACGAGCGCGCCGGCGGCTTCGGCGACGAACGCCATGGCGTTGGGCATGAGGTCGAACAGGGCGTGCGTGGCCATGACCGCGTTTTGGGCGAGCCCGGACATGACCTTCGCAAGCCGCGGCATGACGGCCGCCGGCGGCGTGGACCCGTATGGCGTCCACACGCCGTTCAGCCACAGCCCGACGCCGTCGCACGCCACGAGCGTCGAGATCGTGGGCAGCGATTGCCGAAGAAACTGCTCGACATCGTGTTGGAACGACATCTCCGCGAGCATCTTGTCGAGCAGGACACGGGCTCGAATGCTCGCCTCCGCGCGCCGCCGGTGATGCATCGCCGTCAGGTGCAGGGATAGAAAATCGCCATAGAGCTCGGCCGCCGTCCGCTGCGCCATGGTCAGGACCTTCGGCGCATAGTGATGGCAGGCGAGCAGCCCCCACAGCCGGCCATTGACGATGATCGAGATGGACATCGAGGCTCCGACGCCCATGTTGCGCAGATATTCGAGGTGGATCGGGGAAACGCTGCGCAAGTGCGCATAGGAAAGGTCGAGCGGTTCGCCGGAGGCGTCCCGCTCGGGGCGGATGGCGCTCGACGGGCCGCTGGCGTCGGAAATGACGCGGATCGTGTTCTTGATGTACAAGTCGCGCGCCTGTTTCGGGATGTCCGCGGCAGGGAAATGCTGGCCGAGAAACGATTCCAGGTGCGGCACCTTGGCCTCGCCGATCACCTTTCCCGAGTCGTCGGCGGCGAACTCGTAGAGCATGACACGGTCATAGCCGAGCAACGCCTGCAGCAGGCGCGGCACCGACTGGCTTAAGGTCTTGGGTTCGACGAGGGATTGCGTCCGGGCAATCAGCGCCCTGGCTATTTCGAGCGTGGAGTCGGGTGCGTCGGCGCTTGCCGCCTCGAACTCCACGATGACGGTCCCGGCCTGCGCGTGGACGGCGATGTCCCAGAGGCGCGACCCGAGCGGGATCGACCTCATCAGCGAGGGTCTGCGCGGCGTCGAGGACTTCGCCAGGGCGTTGTTCAGGTCGTGAACCAGGGCCTCGCCGACGAGGTCCGCCAGGCGTTGGCCGATCGGATCGGACGCAAGGCCGAGCGCCTGCTCGGCATTGTCGGAGCAGCGGAGCACCCGCATGTCGCCGCCGCTGCAGGCGATGAGAACGCCATGGGATTGGATGCTGCCTGGAATATGGATCGGCTCTCGATCGCAGGTCGTCAGATCCACGCTACTCGCCATGGCTCTCAGTCCCCGCCGACGAGATCGCCACATCGAACAGGCACACCGCCGCATCGACCGCTTCGTTGAGAGAGAACGGCTCCGAAGCCTCCAAAACGCGCAAGAAGGCAGGCCAGCGCGTCCTGTCGGCGATCTGTCTTGCGAGATGGCGCGCGCCGCGGGTCGCGGTCATGCCGAGCTGCTCGGCCTGCGCCATCAGAACATGCGCACCCAGCGCGGAGCCTTCGAGAACATACATCATGCCGAGCTGTCCGCTGCGAGTCGTTGGGCTGTTCCACGCCATCGCGAATATCTGCGGATCGCTGCCGAGGTCGGCGCAGTCCAGCCGCAGTTCCGAAAGAAGCAGAACAGGCTCAAGTCCCGCATCCAACGGATGCAGGCGTGCAAGGTGAGGGTCGATCGACGCCCTGAAGGCCAGCATCATGCGCAAGTAGCGCATGTATGTGACGGGGTCCGACAACCGTCCCGTCAGCCCGTCAAGCCTCTCGTGGTGACTTCTTGTTGCCTCGCGCAGAGCCTGCCTTCGAAACCCAATCACCGAGCGCCATTTCCGAGAGCTTTCCGATCCCGCCGCTGCGGCGATCCATGGAACCTAAATAGCCCAGGCACGTTACGCCGTCTGTTCACTAGTGCACACAACGTCCGCTATCGGGAGGGAATATCGATATGTCTGCAGGAGTGAGGGAGCGCCCCAACAGCAATCTGCTCTCTGCGCTGAGGGATCCGGATTTTGCGCTGATCGAGCCGTACCTTGTGAAGGAAACACGGATTACGGGCGATCTGCTCTATCGTCCGGGGGACAATATCGCCCAGGTCTACTTCCCACTGGGGCCCAGTCTTGTGTCCTACCTGGTGACCAATTTCGATGGCCGCGATGTCGAAACGGTCATGGTCGGCCGCGAAGGCGCGGTGGGCGGCATCGTCAGTTCCGGCTATCTGCCCGCCTACTGCCGGATTACGGTGAAGTTCGGCGGCCCATTCCTGCGCGCGACGGTCAGTTGCATCCAGGCGGCCAAGGACCAGTCGGCGTCCTTTCGCAGGCTGTTTGCCCGCTATGCCGACTGCCTGATGGCGCAGATGTTCCAGTCCTCCGCCTGCAATGCGATCCACTCCATCGAGCAGAGAACGGCCAAGTGGATCGTGGCGTCCATGGATCGCACGGGCGAAGACGTCGTGCCGCTGACCCATGAGGAACTGGCATCTCTTCTGGGCGTCGGGCGGAGCTATGCGAGCCGCGTCCTTCAGAAATTCAAGGCGGACGGCGTGCTCAACACCTCGCGGGGAGCCCTGATCGTGAAAGACCGGGATGAGCTGGTGGCCCGCGCCTGCCATTGCCATAGCAGCGTTCGCGCCCATTTCGACACCGTGCTGCAGGGCGTCTATCCGGATCGCGAGTGACCGATCGGAGGGTCGCGGAGTTATCGTTGGTGAGCCGGGCGGGGATCGAACCCGCGACCACATGATTAAAAGTCAAAAAAATCGATATGTTCCGGTCTTGTTCTCATGCCTGTCAGTTGTCAAAATAACAGAAAAACCCTTGATTTCTGCTATTTTAGCAGTGTAGAGCATTTGACGGGTTTTTCGCGATCTACTCGTGGAGACCCCAAATTGATGACAGATGATAACAGGATTTCCGATGCCCAAGGCTCTGACCCCCGCTGCCGTCCGCAATGCCAAGTCAGCCGACAAGCGGACCTGGGTCCGTGATGGTGAGACGGCGCTCTACGTTCAGATTGAGCCCTACGGCACGAAGGCTTACGTGGTCCGTTTCCGGCCGGCCCCTGGCGCGGCGCAGATCAGCCGCACGATCGGCAAGGTCGATGACATCGATCTCGATGCCGCACGCCTCCGGGCCGCCGACATCATCAGGGCCGCGAAGGCTGCCCCGGAAGCCCCGGCGGCTCAGCCCAAGCGGATCGGTGGCATCACTTTCGGCGAGTGCCTGGACGCCTACGCGGCCGGCCCCTGCGCTGAGATCAAGTCGGGCGCCTTGCGGATCGCAGCCATGAAGAAGCACTGCGCGGCATGGCTCGCCCTGCCGGTCGCCTCGGTCACGATCGACGACGCAGAGACCCTTGTCGATCGCCTGAAGAAGGAAGGGAAGGGGACCACCGCGAACCGGGTGGTCGCGTACCTGAAGCATTTCGGCTCCTTCATCGCCAAGCGCCCGATGCGCGCGGTTCCGGCGAATCCCTTCTCGGAACTCGATCGCGTCCACAGGGAGGTCGAGCGCGAGGTGACGTTGTCGATACCGCAGCTGGCTTGCGTCTGGCTGGCTTCGGAGCGGCTTGGCCGGCCGTACTCGACACTGTACCGCGCTCTGATCCTGGCCGGCCTTCGGCTTCGCGAAGTCGCCGAGGCGCCGAAAGCAGAGATCGACACGACCGCACGCCTCTGGACTATCCCGGCCGAGCGCATGAAGGCAGGCCGCGCGCATCATGTTCCGCTGTCGAGCGCGCTACAGGCGGTCATCGCCGACGCTCTGCCGGGTGAGTTGCTCTGCCCGTCGCCCAAGACGGGGAGGGCGCTGTCGGGGTGGTCGAAGATCGGCGACTCCATGCACAAGGAAGCGGCGGCCATCGCCGAGGCGGCCGGTGTTGATGCCTTGCCGGAGGGGTGGACGAACCACGACATCCGCCGCAGTGTCGCGACCGCGCTCGGCGAGGCTCCTGTCTATGCCGACCGAGACACCGTCGAGGACGTGCTGGCGCACAGCCGGACCAAGTTGGAGCGGACTTACAACAAATCCCGCGCCCTGGAGAAGCGGTTGGCCGTCCTTGAGGCCTGGGCAGGAGTCATCACCACCGAAGTCGAGCGGCTGCGACATTCCGCCGAGGCATCAGCCAAGCCGAAGCCAGACGTCGCCGCGTTCGCTGCCGATCTATCCCTGAACAACTCCGAAGCCGCTCGGCGGGCCGGAGTAACCGAGGCCGCGATCCGCAAGGCTCGCAAGAGGATCGCCGCCGCCTGATCGCCGTCCCCACCTCTGACAGCTGATGGCCTTCCGCGGGGTTCTGCGGAGGGCCATTTTCGTTTCATGAGCACGAACCTTCTCTCCACCCCCGCCGCTGTCTACGTGGCCGACACGTGCAGAAAGGTCATTCGCCACAACCTCCGGTCGGCTGGGCACGGCAAGTGGCGCCTGCGCGATGTCGCTCGCCTCGCCGGGCTCGCGCCGGCCGAAGCCGAACAGCGCGCCATCGAATTCGAGATCGCCCTGGCCGGCGCTCGCAAGGCCGCGCAGCAGCTGGTGGCCGCATGAGCGAGGACCGCTTCGCCCGCGCCATCCAGGCCGCCGCCCGCGCCCGCGCCGGACAGGCCGCCGAGATCCGTTCCAAGAACCTCCAGCCGGCTCCGAGCATGAAGCCGGCGAGGGAGGAGGCCCCGCAGCCGGTGACCGCGCCGATCAAGAGCACGGCACCGGCTGCACAGGCCACCCAGGCCGCTCCGGTGGCGTCTTCCGCCCGACTGTTCCGCGCCTATCGGAAGCCGGCTGGCGGCTACGAGATCGCGCCCTCGGCGAATGCCAGCCTCCCGGCCGGCGCCAAGCCGATCGAGGATGCCGCCCTCCACGCCCAGCTCGCCGCGGCCGGCTGGGCCGGTGTCGCGCTCTACAGCGGCGGCTACGTCACCGGCACCGCGCCGGCCTCCTGATCCAGTTCGCAGCGCGGGGTTTGTGGGTGATCCCCTGCGCGCGATAGCCGGCCCGGAGGACAATTCTCCCGCCTCCGGGCCGGCACCAACGAATATGCGGCCTAACCGCCGCAAGGGGTCTTCCGAAGGCTTGCCTTCGGAGCCCCGCCGACAGCCGGCCCGACCAAGCTCGAAGCGGTTCGAAATGGTCACGGCTGGCTTGCCATCGGTCTTCGGGCCGGTGGCCCCATTCAGCTCGCGGCCCTGGGAAGCCGCGACGTCCCGTGCCGGCCGGTGGGTTTCCAGCTTGACCACCGAGCCGGCCGGGACACCCTCAACAACCGAAGGACTTCTCCGATGATCCTGCATTCCGGCAAGTATCTGATGCGAGCCGACCTCGCCGCCCAGGCTCTGAACCGAGCCGATGGCATCTATGCCGCCGACAGCCTCGCCATCAACATCGCCGAGTACGAGCGCCACCTGAACAGCGTCCTGACCGCCGCGAGCGAAGTCTACCAGGGGCCGGATGGCCGGCAGTATATCCCCGTCGCCGAGGCGACCGACAGCGTGCCGAGCCCGTCCGGCAAGGCCGCGGCTCAGTCGGCCGTCGAGTCCTTCGCTGGCGTCGTCGAGCCCTACGACGGCTCGGCCCTCGTGCAGATCCGATAAGGAGCAACGAACATGAATATCAACGGAAGCGCGCATTTCCGCTGGGATCGGCTGGCGTCAGCCCTGGCGCTGCCCGAAGCGAGCCGGGCGGGTCTCCTGGCCGAGCTGCAGAAGCGCGGCGCGGTCGCGGAGTATGAGGGGCGGACCTTCGTCGATGCCGAGGCGGTGTTCGGCACGATCTCCGCGACCTATGCGCAGCGCCGGGCGATCCGGGCGGCTTACGACAGCGCTCGGGGTCGGTGAGATGATCTCGCTGCAGGTCGGCCGGCGCGGCAACCTCCTCGGCTTCGTGCAGGAGGCGAACAGCACGGTCGGCAAGAAGGTGGTTCGGATGTCCCTGGTGGGCGCCACCCGCGCCGCGACCGTGGTGGCGAAGCGCGAGCTGAAGGCCGTTGGCGGCTTCTCGACCGCCTCGCTGTCGGCCGGCGTCAAGTCGGTCGTCACAGACCTGAGCGCCAAGATCATCGGTGCCGGCCGCCCCAAGTCGTGGAAGAACTTCGGCCTGGGCATCGGTGGCGGTGGCGGTTCCAAGTTCGGGCCGCTGCGCAAGGACCAGTATGCCGGCGCGAACCGACGCCTGCGCAAGTCCGGTGGTGGCCTGAGTGCCAAGCCCTGGAACATCGCGCGCCACGCGCCCAAGGGCTTCATCCTGAATGTCCAGGGCGGATTGCCGGTCGTCCGTGACGGCAAGGCCCGCAGTGCTCTGAAGGGCCTCTACGGTCCCGGCATCGCCAACGAACTGGCCAAGCCCGAAGTCCACAATCCGACCGTCCGCGCCTTCGAGGAGAAGGGCGCCTCCGAAATACACCGCCTCGTTCGCGTCGAGGTCGGCAAGCTGCGCAACAAGTACAGCGCCAAGTAAGGATCACCCGCCGCCATGGCAAAGACCGTTGAAATCCTCGAACTTGTTGGCAAGGACAGTACGGCCGGAGCGTTCGCCGCGGCACTGCGCTCGCTGAACCAGCTCCAGGCGCAAGTCCAGCGGATGCAGAGCCAGTCGGCCGCGCTTCGCAACGCCTTCGCCGGGTTCGCCTCGCTCAACTTCGCGCAGTCGCTGGTCAGCGGCTTTGATCGCGCCATCGAGCGCGCTCGCAAGCTGCAAGACGAGATGAACAACGTCCGGCGGCTGACCCAGGACAGCCTGCAGGCCAACATCGAGCGCCGCGCGGCCGAGCGGGGGCAGAGCGAACCGAATGGCGTCTCCAAGCTCTTCGGAACCATCGACTACAATCTGGACCTGCAGGCGCTGAACAAGCTCGTTCTGCAGCAGTCGCGCGAGTCCGGCCGGCCCGAAGCGCAGATCATGGGTGCCGCGGGGGCTCTGTTCGCGGCTGGCGCCAATCTCCAGCAGGTCACGCAGATCCTGCCGGCCGCTGTCCAGGCCGCTCTGGTCGAGGGTAGCCAGAACATCGCCGGCATGGGCGCGGACTACATGAACATCCTGCGCGCGCTCGATGCGTCGGGGAACCGCGCCAAGGATCCTGAGAAGCTGAAGGAGGATGTCAACTTCGCGCGGGCCACCGCCGGCTACGTTGCCGACAAGACGCGGCTTTCGCCGTCCGAAGTCCTTCCGGCGATCAAGGAGGCGCTGCCTTACATCCAGCTGCGCGCCAAGCGCGACGCGCCCGTTCTCGGCAAGGATGTCGACACGCTGATCAAGCAGTACATGTCGCAGGCGCTCGGCACCGCCGTGGCGCTCGGCAACCAGTACAAGCCCGGCGAGATCTCGACCTATCAGCGCTCCCTCGAAGCGAAGCTGATGGACCCGACCGACGAAGCCATCAAGGTGGCGCGCGGCGAGAAGGTCAACCCGAACAACTTCTATACCTTCGACAATCGGGATCCCCTGGCCGGTTCCCGCGCCATTGCCGGCCGCCTGGGTGCCGGCGACATCGGCTTCGAGAAGCTCTATAACGGCAACAAGAAGTTCAAGGCCGCGTTCGATAAGGAGTATGCCGACTCGGTCAAGGCTGGAAAGAACGTCTACGAGGTGTCCGACCGTCTGGTGGAGCTTGTCAACAAGTTCGACCCGATGAAGGACAGCGCCAAGTCGGCGATGCGGACCAAGATCGACAAGGCGCAGATCAATTCTGCTGTCTCAGCCAACCCTGATGCCTTCCTGCGCGAGACCGCGCGCATGAATGCGCAGGGCACCATGCAGAACTTCACGGACAGCGAACACGCCGCCAAGGCGTTCGCCGCCCGTGACCAGCTCGGCGAAGACAATGCCGGCAAGGTGTATCGGGCCGGCACCGATCCGGCGCAGCTCGCCAAGCTGAACAAGGACGTCGACCGGGTCGGCACGTCGATGGGCGTCATGCTCGATCGGCTGAAGTCGGGCTTCGAGCGGATCTCCAACCGCTTCATCGAGAACGTTGCGGACGTCGCGCGCACGCCTGACGGCAACCCGATCAAGAACCCGATCAACGTGCAGGACGAGAAGGGCAATACGGTCCTCAGCCATCGCCTGCCGGACAGCGCGCCGCTCGCGACGCTGATGCAGACGGTCACCGCTGCGGCCGAGGCCGTCTCGGACTTCATCGCGCGGTCCCGCGATCTGGTGAACACGATCGTCCGCACGAGCATGGCGGCGACCGGCATGGGCCTCGCGTTCGGCGCAATGAAGCTCGGCATGATCGCCACCACGGCGGCCTCTACGGCGCTCATGGGCGGCCTGACGGGCCTCCTGGGCGTCATGCGGGCGATGTCGCGCCTGACGCTGATCGGTGGGTTCCTGGCGCTGTCCTACGCCATCGGTGAGCTGTCCGCGCGCATGAAGGACTTCTCGATCGCGTCGTTCGTCGATGCGTTCCGGGATCTGGACTTCATCACCCAGGCGGCAGCGGTGTTCGGCTCTGTTGCCGTCGCGATCGGGGTGCTCGGGCCGGTGGTCACCGCCGCGGCAACGGCCCTCACGGGGCTTGCAGCGGCTGCTACGGCGGCCGGCGCTGCCCTGGCGCCCATTGTGGCCATCGTTGCAGCTGTGGCGATCGGAGCCTATGGCATCCGGGCGAGTTGGTCGGCGGCTTCCGAGACCATCGGCCGGGCCGCGGCAGCGTTCGTCGGGGTCTACAATGCGGCGCGCGATCTGCACGCGGGTATCGCGGGGCTCGATATGTCGGCCATCGGCACGGCGCTGGTGAACGGCCTGCAGTCCGGCGTGACGGCGCTCTACGAGTCCGCCAAGGTCGTCGGCCTGGGCATCGTTACCGGTATCGGGGCGATCTTCGGAGCGGATGCGCCGGCCCTCTGGAAGAAGCTCGAGTCCGGGCTCGACGTGTTCGTGTCGAGCGCGGTCGCGAACGTCCAGCGGATCGGCTCGGCCATCGCAGAACTGGCCAGCTCGATCCCGAACCCGTTCGCCAGCTGGGTAGACTCGCTATCCTCGGCCATCGACAAGCTGAAGGCGCTCCTCGGCATGTCGACGGGCGCCAAGCCGGTGGTTCCCGACGTCAGGACGCCGCAGGGCCTGTTCACGGCGCCGCAGCTCCAGCCGGGGGACCGGTCGGTCATCAACCCGGACGGGACCGAAGACTACATCCCTGGGCCGGTCGCCCCGAAGCCGCAGACGTTCCAAGAGCAGGGCATCCGCGGCGGCCTCCGGCAGGGTGCCGGCGATGCCCAGCCGGTCAAGCTCGACGGGCCGGTCGAGGTCCAGGGCGAGACGCGGGTCCGGCTCGATGTCCAATACAACGGCCCGATCACGGGCGAGAAGCAGAAGGACTCGGTCGTCAAGTTGGACACCGGCCGCAGCTCGGTCGGCTGATCGGCCTGGAGCGGCGGGAAGGGTTGAGGGCGGGGCCGGAGACGGTCTCGCCCTTTCGTTGCGGGGTGCCAAGTTGGCAGTGGTGTGGATGACCAGCGGCGCCATTCGCAAGCGGCGACAGAAGGGAGCATTCCCGGAATTCGCCGCACCTGCGGTGAAATCCGGGAATACCAACAAGCCTGCCGGCCGTCCCAAGGGTGTGGTTGCTGAGATCTGCGTCGGGCGACTCGCTCGTCGGAATTCGCCGCACCTGCGGTGAAATCCGACGCCGCCCCGTCCGCGCCGGAGGATGCCGAAGGCGAGAGGTTAGGGCTGGAGCGGCGCCGAGGCGGGTGGCGGTGTCCAGCGCCATCGGGTCGGGCGATGGCGGGCAAGCCTCGCAGCACGGCCGGCAAGCTGCGTCAGAAGTTAGAGACAATTTCGGCGCATGAGCCGAAATTGTCTCTGGGTGGCCGACCACCCCGAAGCAGATCAAGAGGGCTTCTACAGTTTCGGGACATGACCCGAAACTGTAGAACAAGGGTGGCCGCCGCAGCGTCGCGCCGGCGGCCTCAGAACGTCGCGCCCTCCTTGGTATCCTCGATCGACGCCGCCACGATGCCGTCCAGCGCGAGGCTGAGGTCCGCCAGGATCAAGGCGACCTGTTCGCGCACCAGGGCCACCCGATCGGCGCCATCGCCTACGGCCTCCAGCAGGCGCGCCTGCAAGGCGTCCAGTTCCTCGGCCGCAATGGCCCGGATGGCCGCGAGCGTCTCCTCGACCTCGCCGACCGGGATCAAGCCATCTTCGATGTCGTCGGCCTTTGACTGCACGAGCGCGGCGCGGGCGCTGCGCTCGGCCTGCCGGGCCTGCCGAATGATCTCTTCGCTCGAAAGTTGCATCACTGGAACCTTGCCTGCAGGCGGTGAAGGGCATCGTGAAGGATGGCACGCAGGTCGGCACTGGTGACGCTCGACATCAGCGCCGGGGTCAGGGTCGGTTCCAGCTGCAGAATGCGCTGCTTTGCGCTTGTGACGGCGGCCGATAGGCGGCTCTGGACGGCCATGACGTCCAAGAGATCGCCGCGGGCGACGTCGAGCTTCAGCTTCGCGATGCGGGCCCTGCCGACCGCGAGGGCGGCCATTGCCTTGGCCGCGTCGCCGGTCTGCGGCATGGGTGCGGACTTCTTCTGCCGGGTCTCGATGCCGCGGCGGCTGTTGACCTTCTGGCGGGCACTCCATTCGGGATCGGTGGTCGCGCCGTAGGCGGCTCGGCAAGCGGCAATGTCGAAGCCGGCCGTGCCGGCGGGCGGCAGGCGGCCTTCCTTGATGAGCTGGCCGGTACGAGTCTTGCCGATGCCGAGATGGGTGGCGAGGTCGCGGATTGTGCGGGCGTAGGTGGGCGTTGTCATGCCTCGAATATGGGGTCGGAGGCCGTCCAGATGGGGCGGCGCGGTCGGCGATTTGGGGTCGTCCACATGAGGCTGCGGGTTTGTGAGCGATGTTCACTATGGGGTTGATCGAGCTGACAATGTGGCTGCAGCCGGTGGGCGGATTCCTGGGTGGTCCAGATGGTTTTTGCACCCGGCCTGCGGACATTTCGCGAGGCCGCGACCCCGCGTTACTTGGAGACGACTGGGAGGACCCAAATGAATATTGACCGTGGCATTTTTATCACGCTTTCGGCACTTACTGGCGTTTCCGAAACGGTTTCGGATGGCCATGCCGCACGTCATCGCGTTCTCTGTCTACTGAATTGCATGGGACAACCGTGGTAATATGCGCAAAATGCATGCACTGATGTGGTCTTTTGATACCGCTCATGTTCTCGATGCACCCCTTGGGTAGGTGCTGAGGAGCGATGTACCACGCCCGCGGCCATGTATTCATTAGGCCTCGGTTGCAGGTTTCTCTTGACTGCGTCGCTTCTGACCTTGCAGCCCCGCTGCGAGCACTGTGAGGTGCCGAATGGATACTGATTTTGCGGGCATGGCATACCGCATGATCCAAAAAATAAGCACGCCTCGCTGCGGGTTACGCAATCGAAGCGTGCTGACTTGGTATATGTAGAATTGGGCAAGTTATATGAGTTAAGAGGTCATGCCTCCGAGTCTTCTAAGTCGCTGATTTGTCAGAAGTAGAGGCTAACAACCCCTCATCTTGATGCGCGCCTTATGCCACCAACCCGATGGCGCCAGGATGATGATGTTGACATCAACGAAGCCCGTCTCACCGAGCCAGATCGAATACAGCCGCGCCGCGAACGGAACGCCCGCATCGGTCAAGTCGGCATGAAGCTCGGCAGCGAGGCCAGCCGGCACGAAGCCCAGGAAATACCGGTCTCGGGCGGGGCCGCGCAAGAAGCGAGACCGCATTGCCCAACCATAGACACGGATTGCGAAGGGGTCGACCGGGTTCGTCGGCTCGGGCTCCAGGTCGACACCATAGGCCATCGCGTTCGCCTCGGCCCGTTGGACCGCAGCCACGAAGCTCTCGAAGGCCTCTTGGTGGTGTCTCAGGCCGGCGACCTTGACGACTGCCGTAGTCGTGACCCATTCGCCCGGCGGATCAGTGCTGTTCGTGCCGATCGTCATTGCGCGCCTTGGGTCCAGGCCGTCAGGGCATCGGCCACGACCCGGCCTCCGTCGCCGTTCTTCTCCAACGTCAGGATGCCGCGCCTGCCGTTGTCGAACAGGATCGGAATGTCGATCCAACCGCGCTCCCTGAGCAGGCCTAGATTGCGCTGCTTCTCCACCTCCGGCTTCGACAGGGCGACCCAGAAGAAGCCGGCCGATATGCGAGACGCCGCGCCGACCAGGGGATCGCCGCGCGAATGTTCGGTCTGCTTCAGGATCAGACCCGGGACGTTGGAGACGCCCTTGTTGTCGAAATCCGCCGGCACCTCGAACTTAAGCTCGATCAGATGGCTGGCCGGGAAGGAATTGTCAGAATTCGGCTGGATCGACAGGTTGAGCACCAGCCCGCGGTCCGGCACATCCACCCGCGCCTTGATCATGGTGACGACCGGCCTCCCGACGCCGGGGCTCTCGCGCACCATCTGCCAGACGACGCGGCCAGAACTGATCTGGCCCTGGGGTGAGCTGCCGCGACCCTCCTCCAGCAATTGCGCCTTTTGGGCCAGGGGCGGAACTGCATACTCACCAGAAGCGGCCGTGTTTGATCGGAACAAATCAAAAGGAACTACATCATAATTCCTTGTCTCCTGGCCCCTTAAAAAATTTTCGTCGCTCCCGCGAAATACTGTAATTATGTGCAATTCACCATCATAAATGGATAAATTTGCAATTTTTATTTCCGATTTTTTATCATCGAAACTCAATCCTAATTTGATTTTAGTAGTTTTACTAAGATTTTTGAGTGGGTATGATTGAGTTACTGCAGATACGATACGCGTGATATCAACCTCATCTGCGCCGTTTTTCTTTAATATATCTACAAAATATTTCTCGTCGGGCACATCGAATCGCCTATCTGGTATACGGGGTCCGGCGGCAAACGTAAGGGGCTGGGTCCGCACATTGCTGATCACAGGCTGAGTCAGGGCCTTGTTAGGTGTATCCTGCAGCATTGCTGACTTCTGAAGTGCGACCACATCGCCGCCGAGCGAGCCGACCTGATAAGGCCGCTGCCGCCCCTCTGTCGCCTTGGACACGGCATCGCGAACCCGCCCGAGCGCTATCCGAACATCGAGGTCGGGCGCGAACAGGTGCTCGGCAAGCGCAGCAGCGAACGGACTCATCTTGCCGTCGCCATCGGTTGCAGTTGCACCGGCCGCGGTGGCGTAGGCGACCAAAGTGTCGGCCTGGCTGGCCTCGACGCGCGCCAGGCCTTTGCCGGACGCTCCTCGGGTCTGCGCCACGAACGGGTTATCCCGGCAGGCATCGAGAAGGATCAGCCGCAGCCGCGTGGCGCCGTGTGATGCCTGAACCAGATCGTCGAGCGGGATGGCTTCGAACTTCACCTCGCGAGCGCTGGCCACCTTGGCGTCGACCGGCAGCAGATAGTTCGTGCCGTTGATCTCCAGGCCGTGGCCAGAAAAGTAGATCACCGAGACGTCCGCGCCATCGGAGGCGGCTTCGAAGGCGTCGAGCGCGCGGGACATGCCTTCGCGAGTGAGGTTCTTGTGGACCTGGACGGCATCAAAGCCAGCGGCCCGGAAGGCCTTCGCCATGGCGTCAACATCGCGCTCTGGGTTCGCCAGTGGGCCGGCGCGATAGGTCGCATTGCCGATCACCAGCGCGACGCGCTTGCCGGCCATCGCCGGGGAGGCGAAAGCCACAGCGGACAGCGCGATGATTAGAAGTCGTTTCATGACCCACCCCAATGTAGTGAAACTACGGCATAAGGAGGGACGTCACAATTGGGGCGGGTGGCAATGTGATTGGTGGGCCGGTTCCAACGCGTTCACGCGTCGGATTGATTTGCCAGCCGCCTTGCGACCCATTGTCGTGGTTACGGCGACCCTTGGCTGAACCTGAAATCCGCCGTTCGTTCAAGCTTAGGTTGCGCAGAAGCTGATATGCGTTTATTGGCTAAAGCTACCCGCGGTGTCGGTCCGGACAGTTGTAGTTGCCCTTGCATTTCAACCGATCGCGGCCGAAAATACGGATCCCTGGGGGGGGTGACCAATGCAACTTGAGCGCGCGCGCATCAAAAATTTTCGATCGATTCGGGATGTCGAAGTCGCCTTTGGCGCACACACCGCATTTATCGGAGGTAACGGCGCCGGAAAATCGTCAATACTAAAGGCGATTGAGAAATTCTACTCAACATCGAAGAGTTGTGACGCCGATGATTATTTCGGACGAAATCAGGGTCAACCAATTGAGATTGAGCTGACCTTTCATCAACTGGGTGATCAAGAAGCTACATCGTTTGAGGATCGGGTTCGCGACGGCAAGCTGGTGGTCACCCGCATTTTCGATGGTAGCACGTCGAGCGGACGTTATCACGGTGCGATTCCCCAGAACCCCGATTTCGTAGCGATCAGATCGCAGACCGCCGCAAACCCCAAGCGTACCGCGTACAATGCCCTTCGCGAAGCCAATCCCCTCTATGCGGCATTGCCCAACGCTGGAAGCGCGGCTGCTGTTGACCAAGCACTACTGGAATGGGAAGCGAACCATCCTGCCCAGTTGGTACTGTTGCCGGACGATGGTCAGTTCTTCGGCTTCCAAAACAACAGCCGCGGCAAGCTTCAGCGTCATACGAGTTTCGTGTTCATTCCAGCCGTGCGCGAGGCGTCGGTGGATGCTGCGGACGGTAAGGCGAGTGTAATTGGCAAGCTTCTTGAAATTCTGGTGCGGAGTCGGATTTTGCAACGCCCGGATGTTCAGGCCTTCAAGGCACAAATGACCGAAGCTTACAAGGTGCTGGTTTCCGCCGAGAACATGCCCGAGCTTGGTACTTTGGCAGGCACCCTCACCGCGGACTTACGCGGCCTGTACCAAGACGCCGAAGTGGCGCTAAACTGGCGCGAAATCGGAGAAATGCCAGTCCCGTTGCCAATGGCGGACGTCCTGCTCAAGGATGACGGGTTCGGTGGGCCGGTGGATCGGCAAGGCCACGGTCTCCAGCGCGCGTTCATCTTTACTTTGCTCCAGCATCTGGCACGCACGGCGGTGCCGGAGGCCGACGATGCCGCAGCGGGTGGCGGCGACAGCGCGCATGACGCTGCGGCGGTAGTGGTACAAGCTCCGACCCTGATTCTCGCGATTGAAGAGCCCGAACTCTATCAGCACCCAACCAAGCAGCGGCATTTCGCTGAGGTGCTGCGCGGTTTGAGCAGCGGCACCCTCCCGGGCGTCCAGGGGCACACCCAGATCATTTTCGGGTCGCATTCGCCGATGTTCATCTCGATGGGCAAGGCGGACGAAATCCGGCTCACCCGGCGTTCGGTCTGCGCTGACAGCGCGTTCAAGCAATGCAGCTTGCAGGCGCTTGACCTCGAAATCGTCGCACGGAAGCTCGAGCGTGGCTGGGATAAACCCGCCGGCTCATACAGCGCACAGACGTTGATGCCGCGGCTCCACATCCTAGGCGCCGAATTAGCCGAAGGATTCTTCGCCAACGGCGTCATCCTGGTTGAGGGTCGTAGCGATAAGGCAGCGCTTACCGCAACGGCACGGATGCTCGGCGTGAATTTTGAGGCGGCCGGGATCGCGATTCTTTCGGCCGAAGGCAAAGCCAATCTCGATCGTCCCTACGTGATCTTTCGGGAGTTGGGCATTCCGACCTTCCTGCTGTGGGATTGCGACCAGAATCTGCCCGCAGGCAAACGAACGCCGGCAATAGATCTTGCTCTGAGCAAGCTTGCGATGCCAGAAAACGTGTTCGACGCCGCTCCGATCGTCGATTTCGTCGGCGATTGCTATGCGCATTTTGGTACGAACTTGGAACATAGGTTGAAGGAGGACCTCACACCGGAGGTACATGCGGCATGTCTTGCCGCGGCCTGCGAGCCGTTCGGAGTGAACCCCGGCAATGACACGCAGAAGATACCCGAGGTCGTCTACGAGACACTGCGGCGTGCGAAGGAGCAGGGTCGCGAGAGCGAGATGCTTAAGAACCTTATTCGTTCGATGTGGCGCTTTTTCCGCGACGAAGATCTTCCGAGCGAAGCCCCGCCGCAAGCGCCGGTAACTGCAGCATGAAAGTCGAGGAGGATTCCAGTGAGCGCGTGCCGGCGCATGACCGTCGCGCTCATGGCCCATGGAGCGATCTCGCGCTCCATACGATCGGGTGGCGAGCATTTCAGGACTTGTGTTCTCAGGTCTGTGAAGTCGTGCTGGGTCGTCCCGTTGAAATCTATCGGGAGGCCAAGGATGGCGGCCAGGACGCGGTATTCATTGTCCCTTCAGGATCGGATATGCCACCGATCGGCACGATTCAGTGCAAGCACTCGTCGGAGGCGGGAAAAGCGCTGAAGATTGGCGACCTCTCCGGCGAGATCCAAAACGTAGAGGAGTTGGTCAAGGCGGGTCAGGCCTACACCTACGCGTTCATGACGAACATGAGCGTGGATGCGCCTGTGGCCGCCGCGATGCGCGCGCGACTGCGCGCCCTTGGCGTGCGCAAGCCTCATATTCTGGGCCGCCAATACATTGTACGCGTGATCAGAAGCAGTGCACGTCTGCGCGCGCTCGTCCCACAGGTGTACGGCCTTGGCGATCTCACCTCGATCGTCGATGAGCGACTGAGCGAACAGAGCCGGGCGCTGCTTGACAGTTGGGTCCCCAAATTGCGGACCTATGTACCCACTAAGGCCCATCGCGACGCTGTCAACGCGATCTCGGAGCATGGAGTGGTGCTCCTCCTCGGCAATCCGGCGAGCGGCAAATCGGCGATTGGTGCCATCGTTTCCACGATCGCCTCAGAGAACCAAGACAATACCGTCCTCGCGCTGACGAGCCCGCGCGATTTTGAGGCTGGATGGAATCCGAACGATCCGGGCCGCTTCTTCTGGATCGACGATGCCTTTGGTTCAAACGTGCTGCGCGAGGACTACGTCCAAGACTGGGCTTCCGCATTTTCGAAGCTCCGCGCAGCGATCAATCATGGGAACCGCTTCCTCCTGACTTCGCGCAAGCACATCTATGAAGCAGCGCGACTCCGGCTCGGTCAGCGCAACCTCACTCAGTTTGCTGACCGCAGCGCCGTCGTCGACGTAGGCGACCTAACCTTCGAGGAGAAGGCGCAAATCCTCTATAATCATATTAATTTCGGCGGGCAGAGCCAAAGTTGGCGATCAAGCGTGAAGCTCCATCTCGCGGCCGTGGCCGCCGTCGAAAATTTTCTTCCCGGCATTGCCGAGCGGCTCGGAGACCCGAATTTCACCAAAGGGCTGGTGCCGCGCGAGAAATCGCTTGTCCGGTTCATGAAGGAGCCGACCGAACACCTCATCGATACGGTCAATGCACTGGACGACCGACTGCAAGCGGCGCTCATCCTCGTTTATGTTCATCAGGCTGGCTTCGATCCAGGCACTCACGATTCGCTGGCGGCACAGGCGGTCGCCGAACTCACCGGCTACTCAATCACGAAGATCCAGGATTGCTTCGCCGAGCTGAGGGGATCTTTCCTAAAGCTCTCCGGACCCAGATGGACCTTCGCACACCCGACAATCTCGGACGCGTTGACGGAGATCTTGCGGCAGAAACCGCATATGATGGCCGCGCTGATCCGTGGCGCGCCGATCGATACCATTCTGAATAGTTTCACCTGCGAGGGATCGCCGCTCATTCGAGACGCGCTCGTTATACAATCCGTACTTGACGATGCATTGGTCGCTCGCTTAGGTCGTACGCCGGACGAGGTGCATCGGAATTGGCTTTTATTCCACTTCCTGTCCTACCGCGCCAGCGAGGTTGTTTTCGCTAAGGCTATCAAGCAATTTCCAGATTTGCTCCGACGAGCTTGCTGGCGGACGGAGCTAATTGGCAATGACCCCCAGCTTGCCGCCTACTGCCGGGCAAGCCGCCTCCACTTGCTACCCACCGATCTGCGACTGGAGGCGGCGGATAGGCTTGAAACAGCTGCGCATTTGTCGCTAGACGTTTCCTTCTTCGAACAAGAGGACATGCTCGGCCTGTTACCGCCATTGCGCCTGGTTGGCATGGGAATGGCGTTACGCACGAGGGTCCTGCCATCGCTCGATAAGCGCATCGACGAAATTTCGGCAGCCGCCGATCTCGATGACGAGCCCGATAGCCACTTCAAAAAGCTCTTGGATCTTTTGGAACGCGTGGAGGCTATCGGGGTCGATGCTGACGCCGCGACGTTGATCGATGATGCGCGGGACCAAGTTAAGCGTTCGGTTGACGAAATCGAAGAGCGTAAGCGGGAGCGCGATGAAGAGGCGGACGGGGACACGGATTGGACTTATATCGTGACGCAGAAGAAGGAGGATTCAACTGTTTCATCTATTCCTCCAGCGACCCGCTCGATATTCGACGACGTCGACATATAGAGTTGGTCGGCTTCCGAATAGTGGTTGATGCATGGTTATCTGAGTGACTGTTCGCAACCTGCGTCCGAACGTCTGAACGCTGCCAAAGCACAATCGGCAAGACCGTGTTAGCGATCGAGCGACCTATCTGTGTCGGGCGGTTCATCGTTGAAAGTCCGCTTTGATGTGCATCTTCCCACCCCCAGTCAGTCCGCAATTGACCCCCAATCGGTCTTGGACCCAGCGCTGCAGCAAGGCCCCGACGCCCTTACCTCGGGCGTGGGGGCAACGTCCGCCTTCGGCGCGGAGCGGCTGTTTAATGGGCGGTCACATGGACTCTCCCCGCCTCCGCCTGAGCGGTACCGCATCCCCGCGCCACAGCATTCGGCAGGCGTACCACCTGACGGACTTCTCGCTCGCCCGTGCCCCCTCGATCTGCCGGTTCACCTCGTTATCAGACATGGTTTCGACTCTCGGCAACTCGCGCCAGGATAGTATAAGCGCTGTCGACCTTGACACCCGCGCCGTTTGTTCGCGATGTGTTCTCCATGCCGAACCCGCGAGAACCCGACCAGAAAACGCCCGATGCCTTCACCCTGCGCGACGTGGTCGAGCGCCGGCTGGCGATGGTTTTCGAGTGCGCCAACTGCCGGCGGGTCACCCAGGTCGATGTCCTCAATCTGGTCGCTCGGTTCGGCCCGGAGATGGCTGTCGAAGCGGTGCGCTTCAGAGCGCGGTGCCAGCGCTGCGGCAAGCGGCGTGCTCGGCCTCTATTCCGTGATCCGGCGATCCGAGGTGATCGGGCGTGGTGGCCGAAGCCGCCGGGCGCCACGAGGTGATGGGGGCAGTCGGTGCGCTGGATCGTATCCACGGACTTGCCGGCCTGTTCGGCGATTTTGGACGCGGCGCTATCGGCAAGCCCGAAACAGAATGCTCATTGAACTGGTCGATCAGGCCTCAATTCATCCGGCTAGGCGGCAATGCTGTTCCAAGCTGTCCAGGGGGGGGTGGAAAGGCCTGGACAGGGTCTTGCGGCCCGGAATTACTTCGGGCCGTGCGGCCCGTAGATGAGCCGCTCTCCAAGCCCCGCCAGCGAGCGGCCAAGCGAGACCAAGATTATCCAACCTAGGCCGGAACCTCATTCCAAGCCCGTGCGGTTGTTCAGGACAGGTGCGGGCGGGCCGGATGCGCAGAGGGCGGCCGGCATAAACGATGGTCTACGCACCGCTCACGCACTGCTGGCATCAAAAGCCGAACAACTGGACTGGGGACCACCCCGCTCAGCCATTAGCGGTTACCCGGAGCAGCAAACTAGAGTTGTAGTCTCGTTCACATTAGTCTTGAGTTATTGACCAATATCAATAATCTAGCTCGGACTCATTCTGGAGCTTAGATGATGCTGTTGCGCCCAACTTTCATGATCTCCGCTATTTCATTTTGCGTTTTCTCTGTGATATCGGCCTTTTCCGCCGAACAGAGTTTCGATGTTATTAGCAACAAGAAAGCAGGCATTACGGTTTCAGCAATCAAGCCAGGAGCAACTCTCCTTTCAACAATTCAATCAAACGACAATAATGCTAGCTCGATTTCGCCTGATGGGAAGTTGGTATCATTTTATGCGGGTGTTACAGATGATCCTATTTTACAGTACTCACAAGTGTACGTTAGGGCGTTTTCAGGGGGTGATACAAAGATAATAAGCACGTCATCCAGCAACGATATTGGTAACTATCCGAGTTTTGGGGGGCAATTTTTAACTGAAAGCAAAATAGTATTTACTAGTGCAGCAGGAAATCTTACTCAAAATTCAACACTTGGTGTGTATCAGATTTATTTGAAAGACCTCAACACTGGTCAAACGTCGTTGGTTTCGCAATCCGAATCTGGTCAGGCAGGAAACTCAAGCGTCGATACGTTTAGCGTTTCCCGATCAGGAAAATGCATAGCTTACACAAGCAGCGCATCAAATATCTATGGCGCCGATCTGAATAACAAAAAGGACGTCTTTCTCTATGATCTAGGTACTCAAAAATCAAAAATTGTTTCAACTACGCAATCTGGCGCTCAAGGAAATGGAGACAGTTACAGTCCATTTCCTAGTGATGATTGCAGGACAGTTATTTTTTCTAGCAACTCTACAAATTTCCCAGGAGGAGCGGCCAACTCTATCCCAAATCTATTTCTCAAGAATGTTAAAACTGGCAGCCTTGAAAGATTGCTGTCGAGTTTTGATTCGAAGGACATCAATGGCGCAGCGGAGCAGCCTATTTTGAGTTCAGATGGAAGGAGTATCCTGTTTCAAAGTCTTGCAACGAATTTGTCAAAGTCCACAGTGACTCCTGGATGGAATGTTTACATCTACAATATAAAAGAAAAGAAAACAGATATTGTTTCGACAAATGGAAATAAAGTGCCGTTCAATAATTGGAGTTTCAATGCTGGGTTTCTTGGAAATTCCAGTAATTTAGTCATGTTCTATTCCATGGCGACTAACGTCTCAAATTTTGCAGACATCAATACATGGGACCAGTATGGTACTGACTTATTCCTAAAGGATTTGAACTCAAATCAAATATTCAGACTTTCGGTTGGTATTTATGGACAGATCAATAGGCAAGTTGATTTTCAAGCTACAACCATTTCACCTCGAAACGGTTCGACTGTTATTTTCTCAACCAGGGCATCCAATGTCGTAGATGGAGATGCAAATGATCATCGCGATCTATTTTGGGTTGGGATAAAGACAAAATAGTAAATACAATGATCACTCCAATCTATTCGCACCATTCTTGATCGATGTCGACGGAGGCGCACACTTCTCAATCTGCTGTCACAACAGCCTCGAAGCGGCTCGGAAGAATTCTAGAGCACCCGCTCGCTATCGATCAGGCCAGCTCCAAGCCGACCGAATAAGCCCGAAGCTCCGGGCCAGCTCAGCGAGGGCGGCTTCATCCGCGCCGGCCTCCAGGGCGTCGGCCAGCGCCATGAACTGCGGAATGCCGGTGGCACGCAGGCCTTCGATGTCGTTGCGGTCGAGCTTCATCCCCGCCCGCGTCGGCACCAGACACCCGCTGTCCCACCAACTCACGCCGCCTCGACCATCAGCAGCGGATCGTAACCCCATGGCGTCCGGTCCCGCAGCCAGATCACCACGTTCTCGTTCAGGCCATGCGCCTGCAGCAGCTGACCAGCCAGGGCGGTGCCGTCGCCATGCTTCACCCGGAGAGGTTCCATTTCGGGGTGGATCTCCACATCGGCCGTGACGATGCCAGCGCGGCGGGTCAGGCGCGTCACCGTGGCCGCGTGCGGAACCCCAGGACCGGCCTGGACGGCCTCCAGCAGGATCGGGCGCCGCTTCTCGGGCTCGGGCGCCACGGGGCTCGGCTGGGGCTTGGGATCAATGGCCTTCGTGACCGGGGCCGGAGAGACGTAGATCTTGCCGACCGACAGAACGTCGGGGTGGCTGGCGATGGCCTCGAAGGTGCTGGCGACGGCATAGCTGATCTTGCCGGTCGGTCGACCACGGGCCGGCTTCAGGGTGACTTCCGCCACCCACTCACCGGGCAATTCGTCGGGCCATGCGATGGGGTCCTTCTTGGCGCGCCGCACGACATCCGACCACCGACCGTCGCTCTCCTTGGCTAGGATCGAGGGTGACAGGATCGCGACACCGTGCTCGGCGACGTGCTCGGCGAGGCGGTTGCGAAGGCTCATCACGTAGGCGCCGGAATCAACCGACCGCATGGCCGCGCCCGGCGACAGCTCGACGAACTCGATCGTATGGCCATTGACCTTCGACACCAGAACGGTCGGCGTCACGCGATTAGCCCGAGGTGGGTCCCCGAATGCCTTTAATGACTCTAAAAGGGAATCCGGGACCCACCTCGGGCTAATCCCATCACCCCCATTTCCAGCGTCAAACGGCAGCCGAGCGACGGCGCCCTCGGCCAACGCCTCAGCCAGCATCTCGGGCAGCTGATCGAGCGTCGGCAGCTCGTCGATGACGCCATCATGCAGCGGCGCCACCAGCTCCGGGCAGGCCGCATGGGCACTCCGGCGGTTCGCCGCCACGACATCCTTCGAGACCGTCAAGAAGTTTTCGGGCACGATCGGCAGGCCGTCCGTCAGCTCGTCAGGAACGAACCCGTCGAGCGGCCGGCACCCGACATGGATCTGCGCCAGCGGCTCGGCGGGATTATCGCGCCGGGTCGAGCGGGACCGGCCGATGGCCTGCAGCGTCCCGGCACGTTGCACGCGGTCGCGGATGGCGTCGGCGAGCGGATCGGGATGGCTGATGGCGACTCCGGGCATGTTGACCACACGCCCGTCGCTGAGCCGCTGGACATCGTTCGACCGCTCCCAGTCCCGAAGCTCGCCCGCCGGCCGGTAGCCGCGGATGATGGCCGCTTGCTGCTCGACGTCCGCAATGGTCGGAATCGTCTCGCCGACATTGACGTGGATCCGAACCCGTTCCCAGGTATTCAGGCCGGCGAGCGCGCCGCGGTGCCCGAGCATGATGCTCGGATGGATCAGCCCCTCCAGCGCCGTCTCGGTGGCCAGATCGGACGTCACCAGAATCGACTCGCCCCGCCGCGCCACCACGATGGCGTTCAAGTAGGACGCAAGGCCGAGCATGTTCGCGGTGTGCGAGGCGGTGCCTTGGGCCGGCTTCGCATCACGGCCATGCAACGCCGTCTTGCCGGCGGCCCGCCAGAACATGAACTCGCTGCGCACCTCCGGTCCGTCCTCAACTCGGATCGGGTCGGCAAGCACGATCTCGGCGCCTTCCGGCACGGCCTCGGCCAGCAACTCGGGGCGAACAAGCGTCGCGTCCATCAGGACGATGGCACCGGTCGTCAGCATCTTGTGCAGCCGCCGAACGCGCCAGATCGACACATGAAGCTGACGGTCCTTCACGAGATGCGTGACGCGACCCGACTCCTGTTCGTCTGCCAGTTCCCGAACGATCCGGCTCGCCTCCAGGCAGACCGCCATCACGCCGCGCACGGTCGGCAACATGGTCTCGGCACCAAGGGTGCGGTCACGGATGCGCTGAACGTCGCTGTCGAGCACGCCGACGCGGTGTTCCCGCTCGATGTTCTCGATGCGCTTCTGAGCCGTGCGGGCGATCAGGCTGATAACCCCCACCGGATCATGGATGCCGGCCGCGAGGAAGGCCGCGCGCAGCTCGCCGGCACGGATGTGGCGACCGGAGGCGAACGTCTGCGCAATGATCCCCCAGGAGACTGGCACGAATCCCAGGTTCGCGGCGTCGGCCACGTGCTGCGAGTAATTATCCTCTTCCTTGACGACGGCCTCGGCCGCTTCCTCGATCGAGAACGTGGTTCCGAACAGCGCTTCCTTCGAAATCCGGGCCTTCTCGTGAGCGATCGTCTTCGTGATGTCCTCATCAACGATCGTCATCACGATCTTGCGCTTCGCGATCAGTCGAAGGTAAGCCGAGTCCTTCAGCGCGGCGTGAGTCATGACGATGATCGAGGCGTTCTTCATCGCCATGGCTTCGGAGCGCTTGAAGCCGCACACGTCATGGAACGGGCACTTCGCGACCACCTCGGCCTTGACCTCGCCGTCGCCACCCTCGACGACCTTAGGCTTCCGTGTTGCTATGCAGCAGCTCCGATTGACGCTCAGGCCAGCCTGCTTGACGGCCTGGACCTTCTCGACCCGGCCGCACCAGCTCTCCTGCGGAACACTATCCGGCGCCTCGTCTCGCGGCGCCAGGATCGTGACGTGCTCGTCAAACCGCTCGCCGAGCCGGTCGCGCAGATCGGCTGCGAATTGGTCGCGCAGGGCGCGCGTCTCGGCCGCGTAGATCAGAACCTGGCGATCTTCTGACTCGTGCTCCCGGTTGGCATGGTCGACCGCATAGCCGAGGGCTGCGAACGTCTTGCCGCCGCCCGTCGATACCTGAACCCCCGTCACCTTGTTGACCGGTGCGGTATCGAGAACACGACGGACAGATGCAGAGGCCTCGCCGATAGGCGTGGCCGGCGGCAGCGGCTCAAGATCGGCCGGCGCCTCCTCGGGCACCACGGCCCGCCCCAGGCGCGCCAGGATGTTCTCCAGCTTGGCCTCGACGGGCGTGGCTTCGGTCGCCTTGTCCTCGACGAACATCTGAAGGCGCAGAAGGCCGGCTGCGTCGCGATCGACCATCGACCGCAGCTTCGACTCGATCAGAGCTTGATCGTAGGGCGCGCCGTTCGCGTTCGGCCGCGAAAGGTCGATCTCCTCCTGCGCCCGCGCCCAGAGCCATTCGCCCAGGGTCGACGGATCGCCGCCGGCCCGCTTCACCGTCGCGTATGCGTAGGCCATCAACGCGCGGATGTAGTCGTCGCGACCATCGGTCACGAGACCGGTCACCGGATCGCGGACCAGTTCGGCCTTGCCGCCGACATTCTGGGATCCGCCGCGGCGCCCGCCCGCGACGCGACCAAATTCCGGGTGCGCCTTACGCCACGCCAGTAGCTCGGCCGTGAACGCATCCCACCCGTCCGGCGTGATGACCGGCAGGCTGGTCGGCTTCATGTTCGTTGGGTCGAGGTCGTCCGGCCAGCGGTATGGGCGTCCGGTGTCGGCATGGTGAGCCAGGGCTACGGTCTGCGACCGGGCACCAAGGATGTCACCCACGCGCGCCATAGCCGCGCGCCGCGGAGTCGGCATGCCTTCCGCAAGCCGATACAGGAAGGTCACGCCCTTCTTGCCGGTCTTGGTCGGCGCGCGCCCGAGGTGCCGAATGGTCATCTCGACCAACTCGGCCAGGAGGTCGTCGCGTTCCGGCGGCAGGTCCCAGTCGATCGCGATGATGTTCCAGGCCGCGCCGGTCTGAATGCCGATGCCGGTCCAGTTCTCTCGGTTCCATTCCGAGAGATCGGATGACGTGGTCACATCCGTTCGCGCCTGCCAGCCCTTGATAGCCGGCATCTTCTTGCCGGCAAGGATCGGCAGCAGTGGCCATCCGAGCGAGGCAGCAAGCTGCCCGTAGGCGCGCAGCCAGTGCCCATCCTCCGGCTCGATGGCCGGCGGGCGCAAGGGCTCGATCTCAGGCCGGGAAGCCGAGAGGATGGCAGATGTCAGCGGGTAGCCGTCAAGCAGGAGGCCGGAGCACTCCTTGTTAACGTCCGCGTCAGTGGGATGGGAAATCATTGTTCGCCGCACGCTTGGTGCGGGAAAGGCCGTTGACATTCGGCGATATGTTCGCCATATGTTCGCTCAGAGGCGCCGGCTTTTCCGCACGCAGTTTTCCGGCACTTCAGAAGCCCTCACCGTTACCAGCGGTTCGAGGGTTTCGCCATTTCTAAGGCGGCCGGTGTCGGCGGGATGCCGACATGTTCCATATTTGTTCTCAGATGTATGACCGCAAGGTGGCGGCCACGCTTTTCGCCGCCGCCACCCCGCCACCCCGCCGCCCCGTCAGGCCGCGACCGCGCCGAGCATCTCCCGCGACCACCGGCCGCCATCGACGAAATGCCGGCGATGCCGCAGCCAGTTCGTTCGGCACCGCTCGCCGGCCGGCGTCCCCTTATGCCGCGCGCCCAGCGCCACGAGCGCATCCGGCGGCTCGTGCTCTGCGAACGCCTGGACGATTTCCTTCGCCGGAATGCCGGCCTCGTGCAGGCCCTGCCGGCAACACTCCAAAGCCGACGACCACGGCAGATGACGGAAGCCCGCGCTCCGCGACACTTCCGGCTCGACGGCTTCCAGGACGGTATCGAGATCGTGCGCGTTCGCCTCCAGGCGGCCCGTGCCCATCACCGAAATTTGGACCTGATCGTCCTCGCCCACGCGATGGTAATGCCGCGTTCCTGCCTGACCCGGTTCACCCCAGGCGAGCCAGACCGGCGCGGCGCCCAAACGGATGGCCATCCCGAGGCGGCGGTTGATGCGATCGACGGCGCCCTGGCCGATGTTGTGTGCTTCGACGGTGTACAGTTTCAGTTCGGTATTCTCGGCCATGACACGGCCCTCCTATCACGGTTTTGTGATCGAGGGCCGTATGTTCATGTTCTGTACCGACTGCTATAATCTCGCTGCCACACGAAATCTCTATGCGCGGACCAGAACCGGCCCTCGCCCCTGACATGGTCTGCGGATTTCCGCGGGTCCATATCGAAGTATCGGCATATCAATATGCTCGCCGCGACCATCCCCAGATCCTGCGCCATCGGTGGAGGCACCCGGCGCAGGGCTGAAAAGCGACCTATCAGAGGCCCCGAGGCTAAGTACCTGCGGGGCCTTTTCTTTTTCGCGGCAGTACATGCGCTAGTGGGGATGGCGGCCTCGCCGAGCTTCCGCGGGGTTCCGCGGAGTTGATGCCGTGAATAGCTGAGCCTCACCGGCAGGGGCATCCCGCCCCGCCGATAAGGATCACCCGAATGCGCAATCTCGCCCTGCATACCGCCTTCCAGGCCGCCGTGACCCTGCCGTGGGTCGTCGGTGTTTCCGTCCTCCTCTCCCACGCCCTCTGAGCGCGGGAGAACAGACAGTGAACACAGCAATCACCCTCGCCGAAGCCCTCGAAGCCGCCGGCATCGAGCCGCGCGCCGGCTACATCTCGGCCCGCGTCGACAGCTTCCTCGGCTCCCAGGTCGCCCTCTCGATCGGCGCGACCGTCCGCGTCGACCTGTCCGACCCGCTCGAAGTCGACCTTTCCGCTGATGAACTCCGCGTCGAAGGTGACCTCGACGTCGAAACCAACACGATCGCCGCCGCGAAGATCATCTCCTGGGCCGGCTAAGATGTCGCGCTTGCCATCGAGCACTTGGACGGCAGAGAAAGCTTCATAGAGGAACCCGGCGATGCCGGCTACATCTCGAATGCAGGCGTGGTCTACAGCGAAATCTTCGCGACCATGCTCGATGCCGGCGTCGAGCTGCGGACTGGCGTCATCCATGACGTGCAGGTCTTGATCCCGACCCCGGCCGGGTTTGCTGTCGGCAAGGCGCTCGATGCCGGCCATACGGCGCTCCTGCACGCCGCGTTTGCCGGCGCCCAGCCCGACCCCGGCCAGATCGGATCGGTCGAAATCCTCTCGATCAGCGCCGACCCGGTTCTCGACCCGACCGGCATCTGGGTCGGGCATGCCGTCGCCGTCTTCCACCCCGCCAACTGAGGAGCCATCGCCATGACCGGAATCGTCAACGTCACCCCGGCCGAGGGCCGTTTCTACCGCATCGACGCCGCTGCCGCCGGCCTCAACGTCGCCGCCATCGAGCGCGAGATGCGGCGCCTGGGCCGCCCGGTCGGCTGGCCGATCATCGCGAGCACCGCGGTTCACGCCCTGCGGCTCGACGCTGCCCAGGTCGCGGACGCCTGCCGCCGCGCCGACGCTCGCATCGAAGCCGGCCGGGAGTCCCTGATCGCCCCGATCGTCGAAGCCGAACGCCTTGCCGGCGAGCGTGCCGCCGAGGCCCGCCGGAAGGCCGAGCGCGAGGCCGAAGACCGGATCGCGATCAAGCGCGCTGCCGCCCAGGGTCTCGCGCCGGAGGCCGCGCAGTGAGCCACTCGTTCTCAGGCAAGCTGCTCTATGCGGCTCTCGACGTTGCGGAGGCCGGGCGCGTCCCGGTCTCCGTCGTCACCGCCATCGCCTCGAAGTGGCCGGCCTCCGGCTACCGCTTCGAGTCGAACCACCTCCGGCCCGACCGGCTGGTCATGCTCGACCTATCGTCGCTCGGCAGCTGCCGGACGTTCACCGACGCCTTGCCGGCCGACTTCGCCCAGCGCCTCGCCGCCCTCGACAAGCTCGACGCGCCATCCGGCCGGTTCGTGCCGTTGAACGGGGGCGAGGCCCAAGCCGAGCGCGCTCGCCTGAACCTGCCGCGCTATCCCGCGCTCGACTTCGAGCGGCCCGATCCGTCGCCCGCCCGCCAGCGCGACAGCCTCGGGAGGCTCGCATGGTGACCATCGGAGGCCGCCGCTTCACCTCGGCCCGCCATGCCGCCATCACGGCCGGGCTCGATCCCGTCGAGTTCGTCGGCTTGATGAACCTTGAGCCGAGCTGCGGGCTTCACTGGCCGCCGAGCTGGGAGTCAAGCGGCGATGAGGTTGCTGTTGCCGTCGATCGCCTGGGCGACCTCTTCGCCGCCGCTGGCGTGCCCGAGCACCGCGTCCGCGCCGTCATCGACCAGATCATCGCATCGTCACCGCCGACCCCCTGGCGCGGCACACCCGTCACACTCGATCAAACCCCGCCCGTCCGCAAGCGTCGCGACGCCTTCCTTCGCGAGCGATCGGAGGACGAAACCTTCACTCACCACCCCGAGAAGGCCGCCGGCCCGCGAGAGGCCTCCCGCGGCATCGGACTCGCGACGTTCGCCGTCGTCGGCAAGATACTCTAACGCAAGGATCACAACATGCAATCGCAAGATGCTGCCAATGTGGCAGCGACGTTCGTCAGCTTCATCGCCCGCCGCCGCGATGGTTCCGCCGTTCAGTTGATCGGCTCCGGCCCGGCCGTACAGGCCGAGGCAAACGCCCGCCTGCGCCCACGGTTGGTTGCCGTGTTCGATCGCCTGGAGTTGATCACCGCGCGCGGCTGGACCGGCTGGATGATCGACGGCTCCGGTTCGCGCTGGGATTTGGCCGAGCGGACCGTCGAGGCGGACCACGCCGCGGTGCTCCTGATCCGCGCGGCCGAGCATCGCGCCCAGCTTGGCGTGGCCGGCGCGGAGATCGTCGTGGTCGATGCCGAGGGCGAGGAGGCTGCGGCATGATCCAGACGGCCACCTTCACAGATCCCGATCTCGGCCGGTTGAACATCGACGCGGTGTCCTGGCGCTGCAACCTGCCGGCCACCATCCGCGATCTCTTCATCGGAAACGTGCCGAACATCCATCGCGGCGAGGATGTCCTAATCGGCGGCCGGCCGCACATCCTGGCGCAGCTGCAGCGGGACCACGGCTCGCTCCTCTGGCACGAGGTCACGCCTGCGCAGTACATCATCACGCGCAGCGACGGCCAGAGCGCCGGCTTCCGGCTCGCCGAGGCGGTCGTCCCGGCCGGCGCCCATGCCGAGCGTCGCGCCGTAGAGATGGCTGAGCGCTGCCGGTCGCCGCACCGTCGCGGCCAGATCCGACACGTCGTTGGCGGCGGCTTGTGCCTGCCGCATGGCGTCCGGCTCGACGGGCTCGGCCGGCCGAAGCGCGCCGTCACGGTCGACGGGATCGTGGTCAATTCGATCATCGACTCCGCAGTGGTCACCGGCCAGCCCTGGCTTGCCCTGGGCGGCTTCCTGCGGGACCACCCCGGCACGCCGCTCGCCGCCCTGCCGGTGCTCGCGAGAATCGCGCTGCAGTTCAGCGGCCGGGATTGGGCGGCCGATCTGCAGGGCGCCTCGATCGCCTCGATCGCCGCCTCGATCCGCTCTCATCAGGAGGTACTCCTTTGCAGCGCCTGAATTTCGTGCCCGACCGCATCTGCGCCGCGACCGCGCCGAGCAACATGCCGCTGACCACCATCGCCCAGGTCGTCACCTTGACCGGCCCCGAGGGCGAGTTTGCGCAGTTCTCTGGCGAACCCGACACCGTTCAGAACGCCGCGCTCGACTTCCTGGGCCAGCTCGCGCGCGATGGCCACGAGATGGTCGATCGGGCCGGCGTGACGTGGCGGTGTTCGGTCATCGAGGCGGTGCTGCCGTACAGCACTGGCGCCGACACGATGCTGGCCGAGGTCTGCACTCGGCTCCAGCGCGGCGCTGTCGACCCGGTCGTCGATGCCTACCCGGTCGGCCCGCACCACACGCGCGAGTGCTTTGATCCTGTCATCGGTGCCTGTCATCGGCTGAAGGTGTCGGAACTTCGCAATGCCGACCGGATCCGGCGGGTAGTCGGCGAAGGCGAGGTTGATCCTGTCATCGCCGAAGCCGGCCGCATCGCCGATGTTCTCGACGGGAAGTGCTGGTTTTCCGCGGCTTCTCGGCGCTGATTGATGACAGAGTCTGCTGACAGGGCTGAAATCGTGTCAGCAGTACATCGCTCGGCGCGGTGCTAGCATGATGTTTTCTTTGGGATTTTTGGTGAGCCGGGCGGGGATCGAACCCGCGACCACATGATTAAAAGTCACGTGCTCTACCACTGAGCTACCGGCCCAGCCGATGCTGGGAAGACGGGTTCGGGTGGGGTGGCGCGAGGCGTTGGAGGGCCTCGGGACCGACCGCTTCGTGGTGGCCGAACGCGTCTCCGCTGGAGGGGCGGGCCCTCCGGCGAAGCGGGCGGACCATAGGGGGAGGCGCCCGCGGGGTCAATATGCGCAGCGGCGCGGAAGCCGTCCGGGTGAAGGTCTATCCAGCGAAAACGCAAGCGCTTTGCCGCCGCCGATGCTGGGATGCGGTTGTGGGACCGAGGAAGCGGGCGCTTCCTCGTCCGCAATCCTCGCCGGTCTCGATCCGACCGCTCAGCCGAAGGCGCGGCGGATGCGGGCGTCGAGATCGGGGGCGGCGGCTGTGGCCAGCGCCTTCAGGCGCTCGCGCATGGCGCGCGTCCAGAACTTGCCGATATGCTCACGCATGGCCGTGATCGCCTTGTCCTCCGGCTCGAGCCGGAAGGCGGTGGCGATCTGGTTGGCCATGCGGATCAGGTGGGCGGCGTCGTCGTGCGGGATGGCGAGATCCTCGGCATGCACTGACCGGGGAGCCGGGTGGCCGGCTTGGGCCGCGTCCTGCGGCGTGGGGATGGGGGACATGGCGGGGCTCACTCGGCGGCTTCGGGCAGGGGGCGGGCGATCCGGCGCAGGTCGACATCCGATTGGGCGTTGCGCTCCTGCCAACCCGAATAGTGGTTGGTCCGGCGCACCTCGACGGCGGTGACCTTGTATTCGGGGCAGTTGGTCGCCCAGTCCGAATTGTCGGTGGTGATCACATTGGCGCCCGACACCGGATGGTGGAAGGTCGTGTAGACCACGCCCGGCTGCATGCGCTCGCTGACGGTCGCGCGCAGCACCGTCTCGCCGGCGCGGCTCTGGATCGCCACCATGTCGCCGTCGCGGATGCCGCGGCTCTCGGCGTCATGGGGATGGATCTCCAGCACGTCCTCCGGATGCCAGGCGGTGTTGTCGGTGCGCCGGGTCTGGGCGCCGACATTGTACTGGCTGAGGATGCGGCCGGTGGTCAGGATCAGCGGGAAGCGCGCCGTCACCTTCTCGTCGGTGGCGACATATTCGGTCATCATGAAGCGGCCCTTGCCGCGCACGAAGCGGTCGACATGCATCAAGGGCGTGCCGGTCGGGGCCTTCTCGTTGCACGGCCACTGGATCGAGCCGAGTTCGTCGAGGCGGTCGAAGGAGACGCCCGCGAAGGTCGGCGTCAGCCGGGCGATCTCGTCCATGATCTCCGACGGGTGGCGGTAGGCCATCTCGTAGCCGAGCGCGCGGGCGAGTTCGACCGTCACCTGCCATTCGGCCTTGCCGGACATTTCCGGCATCACCTTGCGCACGCGGCTGATGCGCCGCTCGGCATTGGTGAAGGTGCCGTCCTTCTCCAGGAAGGAGGAGCCGGGCAGGAAGACATGGGCGTATTTGGCGGTCTCGTTCAGGAACAGGTCCTGCACGACGATGCATTCCATGGCTTCGAGCGCGGCCTGGACATGCTGGGTGTTGGGGTCCGACTGGGCGATGTCCTCGCCGTGGACATAGAGCCCGCGGAAGCTGCCGTTGATCGATTCCTCGAACATATTGGGGATGCGCAGGCCCTGCTCGCCGGACAGCGGCACGCCCCAGAAGGTCTCGAACATCGCCCGGGTGGCGTCGTCGGAGACGTGCCGGTAGCCGGAGAATTCGTGCGGGAAGGAGCCCATGTCGCAGGAGCCCTGGACATTGTTCTGCCCGCGCAGCGGGTTCACGCCGACGCCCTCGCGGCCGATATTGCCGGTCGCCATGGCGAGATTGGCCATGCCCATGACCATGGTCGAGCCCTGGCTGTGCTCGGTGACGCCGAGGCCGTAGTAAATGGCCGCGTTGCCGCCGGTGGCGTAGAGCCGGGCCGCGGCACGCAGGTCGGCCGCCGGCACGCCGGTCACGGCCTCCATCGCCTCGGGGCTGTTGAGGTCCTGCGCGACGAAGCGCGCCCAGGCCTCGAAATTGTCCCACTCGCAGCGCTCGCGCACGAAGGCCTCGTCGACCAGGCCTTCGGTGACGATGACATGGGCGAGCGCGTTGATCAGCGCCACGTTGGTGCCGGGGAGGAGGGGCAGGTGGTAGTCGGCCGCGATATGGGGCGACTTGACCAGGTCGATGCGGCGCGGATCGGCGACGATCAGGCGGGCGCCGGCGCGCAGGCGCTTCTTCATGCGGCTGGCGAAGACCGGATGGCCGTCGGTCGGATTGGCGCCGATGACCAGGATCACGTCGGCCATCTCGACCGACTTGAAGTCCTGCGTGCCGGCCGAGGTGCCGTAGGTCTGGCTCAGGCCGTAGCCGGTCGGGGAATGGCAGACGCGCGCGCAGGTGTCGACATTGTTGTTGCGGAAGGCGGCGCGGACCAGCTTCTGGACGACGAAGACCTCCTCGTTGGTGCAGCGCGACGACGTGATCGCGCCGACCGATTCGGTGCCGTATTTGGCCTGGATGCGCTTGAACTCGGCCGCGGCATGGCCGATCGCCTCGTCCCAGGAGACCTCGCGCCACGGGTCGGTGATCTTGGCGCGGATCATCGGCTTGGTGATGCGGTCCTTGTGGGTGGCGTAGCCGAAGGCGAAGCGGCCCTTGACGCAGGAATGGCCCTCATTGGCCTTGCCGTCCTTGTAGGGCACCATGCGGACGATCTCGGAGCCCTGCATCTCGGCCTTGAACGAGCAGCCGACGCCGCAATAGGCGCAGGTGGTGACGGCGGAATGTTCCGGCTGGCCCTTCTCGATGACGCTCTTCTCGATCAGCGTCGCGGTCGGGCAGGCCTGCACGCAGGCGCCGCAGGAGACGCATTCGGACTCCAGGAAATCCGTGCCGCCGGGCGACACGAAACTGGCGAAGCCGCGCCCGTCGATGGTCAGCGCGAAGGTGCCCTGGGTCTCCTCGCAGGCGCGCACGCAGCGCGAGCAGACGATGCACTTGGCCGGGTCGAAGGTGAAGTAGGGGTTGGACTCGTCCTTCGCCTTGGCGACCGCCGGGGCGTGGTGGTTCTCGCCATCCATGCCGTAACGCACGTCACGCAGGCCGACCGCGCCGGCCATATCCTGCAATTCGCAGTCGCCATTGGCCGCGCAGGTCAGGCAGTCGAGCGGGTGGTCGGAGATGTAGAGCTCCATCACGCCCTTGCGCAGGCCGGCGAGGCGCGCCGACTGGGTCCTGACCTTCATGCCGTTCTCGGCCGGCGTGGTGCAGGAGGCCGGCGTGCCGCGGCGGCCCTCGATCTCGACCAGGCAGAGCCGGCAGGAGCCGAACGGCTCCAGGCTGTCGGTGGCGCAGAGCTTCGGGGTCTTGGTGCCGAGCTGCATGGCGGCGGCCATCACCGAGGTGCCCTCCGGCACGGTCACGCCGATGCCGTCGATCTCCAGCGTGACGGTCTTGTCCGCAACACGGATCGGGGTGCCGAAGTCGATTTCCTTGATGAGCGCCATGGGGTCTCTCCCGCTGCTCTTCTCGTTGCCGGCGGCGCCCGGGCCGGGCTGCCGATCCGCATTCATTCAGGTCGTCGCGCCCGGGGCGTCTCCCGTCCGCTGCCGCCTCCGGACCGGTTCCGGAGATCCGGCCTCTCCCTCCGTCGGGTCGGGCCGGATGGCCGGGAGCGCCCGGCCGCGAGCGGCGAGGCGCGAGCGGTGAAGGTCCGTCGCGCCGGGGCGGGAGCGGCGCCCCGCCGGGCCCGCTATTCGGCGGCGACGCGGGCCGGAGCCCGGTCGAAATCCTCCGGGAAATGCTCGATCGCGCTCAGCACCGGATAGGGCGTCAGCCCGCCCAGCGCGCAGAGCGAGGCGTCCGTCATGGTCCGGCAGAGATCGTCGACCAGCGACAGGTTGCGCTCGACCGCCTCGCCGCGGATCACCTTCTCGATCGTCTCGCGGCCGCGCGTCGAGCCGATGCGGCAGGGCGTGCACTTGCCGCAGCTCTCCTTGGCGCAGAACTCGAAGGCGAAGCGGGCCTGCTCGGCCATGTCGACGCTGTCGTCGAACACCACGATGCCGCCATGGCCGAGCATGCCCTTGCGGGCCGCGAAGGCTTCGTAGTCGAGCGGGGTGTCGAGATAGTCGGCCGGGAAATAGGCGCCGAGCGGGCCGCCGACTTGGACAGCGCGGATCGGCCGGCCGGAGCGCGTGCCGCCGCCGAAATCGTGGATCGCCTCGCCCAGCGTCAGCCCGAAGGCCTTCTCGACCAGGCCGCCGAACTTGATGTTGCCGGCGAGCTGGAAGGGCAGGGTGCCGCGCGAGCGGCCCATGCCGTAGTCGGCATAGGCCTTGGCACCGTCGGCCAGGATGGTCGGCACGGCCGCGAAGGAGAGCACGTTGTTGATCACGGTCGGCTTGCCGAACAGGCCCTTCAGGGCCGGCAGCGGCGGCTTGAAGCGGACCAGGGCGCGCTTGCCTTCGAGGCTTTCGAGCAGCGAGGTCTCCTCGCCGCAGACATAGGCGCCGGCGCCCATGCGCACCGTGATGTCGAAGGCCGGGCCGGTGCCGCCGACCTTGGCACCGAGGATGCCGGCGCGCCGGCAGGCCTCGACGGCGCGGGTGAAGGTCGCCACCGCGCGGGGATATTCCGAGCGGATATAGATCCAGCCCTGGGTCGCCCCGACCGCGAGGCCGGCGATCGCCATGCCCTCGATCAGGAGCATCGGGTCGCCTTCCATCAGCATGCGGTCGGCGAAGGTGCCGCTGTCGCCCTCGTCGGCGTTGCAGACGATATGCTTCTGGTCGCCGGCCGCGCCGAGCACGGTGCGCCACTTGATGCCGGTCGGGAAGCCGGCGCCGCCGCGGCCGCGCAGGCCCGAGGCGGTGACCTCCTCGACGATCGCGACCGGCGTCATGGCCAGCGCGCGTTCGAGCCCCTTGAAGCCGCCGCGGGCGCGATAGTCCTCGACCGAGACCGGGTCGATCGCGCCGCAGCGGGCGAAGGTCAGCCGCTCCTGGCGGGCGAGATACGGGATCGCGTCGGTCGGGCCGAGGCGCAGCGGATGGGCGCCGCCGTCGATGAGGCCGGCGGCGAGGAGGCCGGGGATGTCGGCCGGCGCGACGGGGCCGTAGGCGATCGGACCGCCGGCGGTCTCGACCTCGATCATCGGTTCGAGCCAGAACAGGCCGCGCGACCCGGTGCGCACGATGCGGGCGTCGAGCCCGGCGCGCGCGATCTCGGTCGCCAGGCGGCCGGCGACCTGGTCGGCGCCGACCGAGGCGGCGGCGCTGTCGGCGGGGACGTGGATTCGGACGGTCATGCGTGCCCCCGGGAACGGCTCATGGCGATCAGGGCGTCGAGCACATCGGGCGTGACCCGGCCGTGCAGTTCGCCGTCGACCTGGACGGCCGGGCCGAGCGCGCAATTGCCGAGACAGAACACCTCTTCGAGCGTCAGATCGCCGGCCGGCGAGGTCTCGCCGAGCGTGAGGCCGTGACGGCGCTCCGCGGTGGCGACGAGTTCGCGGCAGCCGACGGCCTGGCAGGCCTCGCCGCGGCAGATCTTGACCTGCGTGCGGCCGGCCGGTTCGGAGCGGAAGTCGTGATAGAAGGAGACGACGCCGTGGACCTCCGCGCGCGACAGGTTCAGCGCGTCGGCGATCAGCGGCAGGGCCGCGCGGTCGACATAGCCGAAGGTCTCCTGCAGTTCGTGCAGGATCGGCAGCATGGCGCCCGGCTCCTGCCGTCGCGCCTCGATGATCCGGCTCGCGACCGCCGGATCCCAACCCGAAACCTGACCTCTGTGCATCGGCCTCGTCCCGCTTCCACCCTGTTGTTTACGGGTTCGGGGACCCGCACCCTCAGTGATGCAGGCAGGTCATGCCTTGAGGCAAATCGTTTGTTCCGAATGAATGATCGATAAAATCTATCAAGGCAGGTCATAGTGATAGGCTATGACCTGCCTTGGTGCTCGGACAGGACGGTCATCCCGGCCTTCTCGGCGGCGGCGTGGAAGGCGGTGGAGAGCGGGCTGGCCGGGGCGCGGTCGGGAATGATCGCGCCGACGCGTTGCGAGCCATGAGGTTCGGTGAGGGTCAGCGCGCGGGCGCCGGGCGGTGCGCCATACTGGCTGACCAGGAGGCGCGGCACGACGCTCGCCCAGGCACCGACGCCGGCATGGGCCCAGAGATTGGAGATAGCGTTGGTCTCGACCTCGACGCGGGGGACGCAGCCGACGGAGCGGAACATCGCATCGACGATGCGGCGGTTCTGCATGTCGGGCGTCAGCAGGCAGAGCGGCAGGTCGGCGGCCTCGCGCCAGGTCACGCTGATCCGGTCGCGACCGAAGCGGCCGTCGTCGGGGCAGAGCAGGACATAGTCCTCCCGGTAGAGCGGGACCTTGCGGACGCGGTCCAGCGGCTCGAAATCGAGATAGGTGATGCCGCCGTCGAGTTCGAAGGCATCGATCCGGCGCTGGATTTCGACCGAGGTCAGCGATTGCACCACGATCGCGACCGCCGGGTGGCTCTCCCGGAACAGGCTGGTCAGCGACGCGACGACCGGCAGCGCCGTCGGGATGACGCCGAGCCGCAGCCGCCCGGCCAGTTCGCCGCGCAGCGCCCCGGCCTCCTGGCGCAAGGCGTCGCAATCCGACAGCACGCGGCGGGCATGGTCGAGGATGCTGCGGCCTTCGGGCGTGAAGCCGCGGAAGCGCTGGCCGCGCTCGACGATGGTGATGCCGAGCTCCTCCTCCAACTGCCGGATGGCGGCCGAAAGGGTCGGCTGCGAGATGGCGCAGGCCTCGGCGGCGCGGCCGAAATGCTGCTCGCGGGCGAGCGCGACCAGATAGACCAGTTGCTTGAGGATCATGACGGCTCCCCGGCGCGCCCGGCGGCAGACCCGAAGGCGCTCCCCACGGGCATGCCGGATCCCGGGCCGGAATGCCAGAGCCCCCAGGCGTGGCGAGGGGCGGCGGAAGGCGCCCGATCGGTCTCGATTCGCCCCGGCTGCGTGGCATCCGTGCCCGGACCGCGCTTGTGCAGACCGTCCGGCGCGTCGCTTCGGGTTGCTTGACAGGCGATGGATTTGCTGGTTTGTCGGACAAATCGAGCGGCGGGGATGTCATGAGCGCAGCCGGGCAGGGACAGATCGACTTCAGCGCGGACCGGCTTTCCGGCTATCTGGCCGGACGGGTGCCCGGTGGCGGCGGCGCCTTGGCGATCGAGCGGATCTCGGGCGGGCAATCCAATCCGACCTATTTCGTCACCGTCGGCGCGACCCGGCTGGTGCTGCGCAAGAAGCCGTCGGGCCCGATCCTGCCCTCCGCCCACGCGGTCGACCGCGAATATCGGGTCCTCTCGGCACTGGCCGGCACCGACGTGCCGGTGCCGCGACCGGTGCTCTACGAGCCCGACCCGGCGGTGATCGGCACGCCCTTCTATCTGATGGAGCGGCTCGAAGGGCGCGTCTTCCACGATTGCGCCCTTCCCGAAGCCGCGCGCGAAGAGCGGGGGCCGCTGTATCGGGCCATGGCCGAGACCATGGCGTGCCTGCATGCGGTCGATCCGGCCACGGTCGGCCTCGCCGATTTCGGCAAGGCTGGCAACTATTTCGAGCGGCAGATCGCGCGCTGGTCGCGGCAATGGCGCGAGTCCTCCTTCGGATCGGTGCCGGAACTCGATGCGCTCTGCGACTGGCTGGCGGAGAACCGCCCGCCGGACGGCGGCGTGACCGCCATTGCACACGGCGATTTCCGGGTCGGCAACCTGATGTTCCATCCGAGCGAGCCGCGCGTGATCGGCATCCTCGACTGGGAACTGTCGACGCTCGGCCATCCGCTGGCCGATCTCGCCTTCTTCACCATCGCCTGGCATTCCCGGCCCGACGAATATGCCGGCCTGCTCGGCCGCGACCTCGCGGCGCTCGGCATCCCGACCGCGGCCGACTTCGTCGCCGCCTACCAGGCCAAGGCCCGCCCGGCCGGCACGCTGCAGCCCTTCCACGTCGCCTTCGCGCTGTTCCGCTTTGCCGTGATCTTCGTCGGCATCGCCGACCGGGCGCGGGCCGGCTCGGCGGCCGGGGCCGATGCGGCCGAGATCGGCCATCTCGCCGTCAATTTCGCCCGCCGCGCCCTCGCCGTGGCCGAGGGGCGGGTCGGCATCTGACACCGTCTCAAGCAAAACAGACCAATCGCGGAGGAGCCGCCATGGATTTCGCCTACAGCCCCAAGGTCGAGGACCTCCGCCAGCGCCTCGCCGCCTTCATGGAGACGCGCGTGTTGCCGGCCAACCGGCGCTGGCATGCGCTGGCCGAGGCCGGTACCTATCCGCTCGAGGTGATCGAGCCGCTGAAGGAGCAGGCCAAGGCGGAGGGGCTTTGGAACCTGTTCCTGCCCGGCCTGAAGCCGGACGAGCCGGGCACGCGGCTGACCAATCTCGAATATGCGCCGCTCGCCGAGATCATGGGCCGGCTGCCCTGGGCCTCGGAGGTGTTCAACTGCAGCGCCCCTGACACCGGCAACATGGAAATCCTGCATCTCTTCGGCACGCCCGAGCAGCGCGCGCGCTGGCTGGAGCCGCTGATGAACGGCGACATCCGGTCGGTCGTCTCGATCACCGAGCCGGACGTGGCCTCTTCCGACCCGACCAACCTGCAGACCGAGATCCGCCGCGACGGCGACCACTATGTCATCAACGGCCGCAAGTGGTTCAACACCGGCGCCCTGCACCCGCTCGCCAAGGTGCTGATCGTGCTCGGCGTCTCGAACTTCGCCCCGGACGCGGCGCGCCACGAGCGGCATTCCTTCGTGCTCGTGCCGATGGACACGCCCGGCTTCGAGGTGGTGCGAAACGTGCCGATCATGAACCATCATTCGCCCGAGGGGCATTGCGAGGTGGTGTTCCGCAACGTGCGCGTACCGGTCGCCAATCTGCTCGGCGAGGAGAACAAGGGCTTCGCCATCGCGCAGGCGCGGCTCGGACCCGGCCGCATCCACCATTGCATGCGCACGATCGGGCAGTGCGAACTGGCGCTGGAGCTGATGGCGGCGCGCGCGCTGGAGCGCAAGGTGTTCGGCAAGGCGATCGCCGACTACGCCAACAACCAGGACGCCATCGCGGAATGCCGGCTGGAAATCGACCAGGCGCGGCTGTTGTGCCTCAGGACCGCCTGGGCCATGGACACCTTCGGCAACCATTCGGCGCGGGTCGACGTGTCGGCGATCAAGATCATCGCCGCCCGTATGCAGACCCGGGTGCTCGATCGTGCCATGCAGGTATTCGGGGCGATGGGGCTCTCCAACGACACGCCGCTCGCCTATCTGTGGACCTGGGGCCGGGCCTTGCGTTTCATCGACGGGCCGGATGAAGTGCATCTGCGCGTCGTCGCGCGCGACGAGATCGCCAAGGCCAAGGCGCGGACCGGAACGCTCGACCCCTATTTCACCCCGCCGGAAGCACATGCCTGATGGTCGCCTTCACGAAACTCGAGCTGCCCCCTGCCTACCGAGCCGTCTCCCTGGAAATCGAGCGTCTGATTCTCGACGGCACGCTGAAGCCCGGCGACGCGCTGCCGAGCGAGACCGATCTCGCCGGCCGCTTCGGGGTTCATCGTTCGACGGTCCGGGAGGGGATCCGGCAGCTTGAGACGGAAGGCCTGGTGCGGCGCGAGACGCGCAAGCGGCTGGTCGTGGCCGCACCGGACAGCGCCGATCTCGCCCCGCGTGCCAGCCGGGCCCTGACGCTGCAGCAGATCACCTTCCGCGAATTGTGGGAGGCCGCGATGGTGATGGAGCCGCTGTCCGCGGCCCTGACCGCGGCCCGGCGCACCGATGCCGTGCTGGCCGAGCTCGACGACAATCTCGCCCGCACCGAGGCGACGATCGTGGCCGGCCAATCGCCGGTGGCGCTCGACATGGAATTCCATTCGCTGATCGCCGCGGGCTCCGGCAATCGCGCGCTGATCCTGGCGCGCGAGCCGATCGGCCAACTGCTCTACCCGGCCTATGTGGCGATCCGCCCGCACCTGCCGCAATCGGCCGGTCGGCTGATGACCGCGCATCGGGCGATCGTCGAGGCGATCCGCGCCCGCGACGCCGACGAGGCGCGCATCTGGATGGCGCGCCATATCGAGGACCTCAATCGCGGCTGGGTGCTGTGCGGGCTCGATCCGGACATGTCGGTCGCCAATCTGTAGCCGGCCGAAGTCCGGAGCCGATCGAGGGTCGGAGCCGGCCGAAGTCCGGAGCGGGTCGAGGGGTTCGGCGTGCCCCGGCCGGTGGACCGGGGCAGGCCGTCGGTGCCGTCAGAGCGACGCGATGGTGTGGCCGCCGTCGACGGTGACGACGCTGCCGGTCATGTAGCGCGAGGCGTCCGAGACCAGGAGCAGGAAGGGGCCGTCGAGATCCTCGTACCGGCCGAGGCGGCGCATCGGCATGCGCTGGATCAGCGCCTTGCCGGCTTCGGTCTGGAAATGCTCGGCATTGATCGGCGTCGCGAAATAGCCGGGCGCCAGCGCGTTGACGCGGATGCCGAAGCGGGCCCACTCCATGGCGAGGCTCTCGGTCATGTGGATCAGCGCCGCCTTGGAGACCGAATAGGCGGCGAGGCCGTTCATGGCGCGCAGCCCGGTGATCGAGGCGATGTTGAGGATCACGCCGCCGCGCTTCGCCGTCCGCCAGCGCCGGGCCGCCGCCTGGGCGGCCAGCCAGGGGCCGCGCAGATTGACCGCCATGACCTGATCGTAACTGTCGACCGGTTGGTCGATCGCCGATGCCTGGACGCCGATGCCGGCATTGTTGACCAGGATGTCGAGGCCGCCGAAACGGTCGTCGATCGCCGCGAAACCGGCGTCGATCGAGGCCGCGTCCGACACGTCCATGCGCACGGCGAGGACATCGGCGGCGCCGGCGGCCGTCAGCTCGGCCGTCATGGCCTCCAACTCGCCGATCCGCCGCGCCGCAATGGCGATCCGCGCGCCCACCCGGGCCATGAGGCCGGCAAAATGCGCGCCGAAGCCGGACGACGCGCCGGTGATCAGCACGCTGCGGCCGCGTAGGGATTGGGACAGGTCCATGGGGTGGGGTCTCCGCCGATTTTCTTTTGAGTCGCAAGGCTTATCTCCCCGCGCGCGGCCATTTTACACCGCCCGGCCGGCGGGCGGCAGCGCCCCGGACGCCGGGCTCGGCGGCAATCTCGACGGATTTCGCGGGGCTCGTTCCCGGACCGTGCGGGTTCGTCGCCAAGGGCGGGCGGCATGCTGAATCTCTTGTTAACCCTGGGATGCTTGAATGACAGCGTCCCGGTCGGGATGCGTCCTTTGTTCCAGTGTCAGTTGCGTCAGGTCCATGTCCACGCGTCACCGCAAGAAGTCGCTGATCCGCCCCCTTCTGCTGCCCCTGGTGGCGCTGCTCTTTTCAGCCTATTTCGCCTGGCATGGCTGGCACGGCGCCTTCGGCATCGAAGCCCGCCGGGTGCTCGACACCGAGGCGGCCCGGCTGGAGGCGATCAAGGCCGAACTGAAGGCCGAACGCAGCGAGATCGAAAAGCGCGTCGCATTGCTGCGCCCGCAGAGCCTGGAAAGCGACATGCTCGACGAGCGGGCGCGCAACATCCTCGGTTTTGCCCAGCCCAACGAGATCGTGATCTACAAAAGCGCCACGCAGGCGGCCGTTAACAAGAAATGAGTTGAATTGCCGCGTTTAACCGCAATCCAGTAAACACAAAAATCTTTGCGGTGCAGCAATAGCTTGCGGCCGGCGGTCGCCTCCGGACCCCCGGCTTGATCTCGGTTGCGGCTCCGCTATCCTCACGCCCATCACGCCGCGCCCGAAGACGCGGTCCGAGCCGGAGCGACCCCACGGGATCGACCCCAAAGCCGGGGCGGCCCAACGGGATGGGAGGAGAGCATGGCCAAATCCGCCACCAAGTCCAAGGTCGAAGCGGGGCCGGCGCCCTTCACGGCCGATGAGGAACTGACCGCCTACCGGATGATGCTGCTGATCCGGCGCTTCGAGGAGAAGGCCGGCCAGATGTACGGCATGGGCCTGATCGGCGGTTTCTGCCATCTCTATATCGGCCAGGAGGCCGTGGTGGTCGGCATGCAGATGGCCATGGTCGAGGGCGACCAGACCATCACCGGCTATCGCGACCACGGCCACATGCTGGCCTGCGGGATGGAATCGCGCGGCGTCATGGCCGAGCTCACGGGGCGCCGCGGCGGCTACTCGAAGGGCAAGGGCGGCTCGATGCACATGTTCTCCGTCGAGAAGCAGTTCTTCGGCGGTCACGGCATCGTCGGCGGGCAGGTCTCGCTCGGCACCGGCCTCGGCTTCGCCAACCGCTATCGCAAGAACGGCAAGGTCTCGGTGACCTATTTCGGCGACGGCGCGGCCAACCAGGGTCAGGTCTACGAGAGCTTCAACATGGCGGAGCTGTGGAGCCTGCCGGTCGTCTACGTGATCGAGAACAACAAATACGCCATGGGCACCGCGGTCAGCCGCGCCTCGGCGCAGACCGACTTCTCCAAGCGCGGCGTCTCGTTCAACATTCCGGGCGAGCAGGTCGACGGCATGGATGTCCGCGCCGTGCGCGAGGCCGGCGCCCGCGCCCTGGAGCATGCCCGCTCCGGCAAGGGCCCCTACATCCTCGAAATGCAGACCTACCGCTATCGCGGCCACTCCATGTCCGACCCGGCCAAGTACCGGTCGAAGGAGGAGGTCCAGAAGATGCGCACCGAGCACGATCCGATCGAGCAGGTCCGCCAGCGTCTTCTCGGCGGCGGTCTGGTCTCCGAGGAAGACCTCAAGAAGATCGACGCCGAAGTGCGCGACATCGTCCAGGACGCCGCCGAGTTCGCCCAGACCGATCCGGAGCCGGATGTGTCCGAGCTGTGGACCGACATCGTCAAGTGAGGGGGGAGAATTCCGAGATGGCGACCCAGATTCTGATGCCCGCGCTCTCCCCGACCATGGAGGAGGGCAAGCTCTCGAAATGGCTGAAGGCCGTCGGGGACACGATCAAGTCCGGCGACGTGATCGCCGAGATCGAGACCGACAAGGCGACCATGGAGGTCGAGGCGGTCGACGAGGGGCGGCTCGCCGCCATCCTGGTCGAGGCCGGCACCGAGGGCGTGAAGGTCAACACCCCGATCGCCGTGATCGCGGCCGAGGGCGAGGACGTATCCGCGGCCGCGTCGAGCCCGGCGCCGGCCCCGGCCCCCGCAGCGCCGGCGCCGCAGCCGGCCCTGGCCGCGCCCGCGGTGGTGACCGCGCCGGCGAGCCCGCCGCCCGCCGCGCCGGAGGAGGACGAGTATCCGGCCGGCACCGAGATGGCCAACCAGACCGTGCGCGAGGCCTTGCGCGACGCGATGGCCGAGGAGATGCGCGCCGATCCGAGCGTCTTCGTGATGGGCGAGGAGGTCGCCGAATATCAGGGCGCCTACAAGATCACCCAGGGGCTCCTGCAGGAATTCGGGCCCGAGCGCGTCATCGACACGCCGATCACCGAGCACGGCTTCGCCGGCATGGGCGTCGGCGCGGCGCTGACCGGGCTGCGGCCGATCGTCGAGTTCATGACCTTCAACTTCGCCATGCAGGCGATCGACCACATCATCAACTCGGCCGCCAAGACGCTCTACATGTCCGGCGGCCAGATGGGCTGCCCGATCGTGTTCCGCGGCCCGAACGGCGCGGCCGCCCGCGTCGGTGCCCAGCACAGCCAGGACTATTCCGCCTGGTACAGCCAGATCCCCGGCCTGAAGGTGGTTCAGCCCTATACGGCGGCCGACTTCAAGGGCCTGCTCAAGGCGGCGATCCGCGATCCGAACCCGGTCGTGTTCCTGGAGAACGAGATCCTCTACGGCCAGACCTTCCCGGTGCCGAAGGGCGATTTCATCGTCCCGATCGGCAAGGCCAAGGTCGCCCGCCCGGGTCACGACTGCACCATCGTGTCCTTCGGCATCGGCATGACCTACGCCATGAAGGCGGCCGAGGAACTGACCAAGAAGCACATCTATTGCGAGGTCGTCGACCTGCGCACGCTGCGCCCGCTCGACATGGCGACGGTGATCAAGTCGGTCCAGAAGACCGGCCGCTGCGTGACCGTCGAAGAGGGCTGGCCGCAGTGCTCGATCGGCTCCGAGATCGCCTCGCGGCTGGTCTCCGAGGCCTTCGACTATCTCGACGCGCCGGTCCTCAAGGTCACCGGCAAGGACGTGCCGATGCCCTACGCGGCCAATCTCGAGAAGCTCGCCCTGCCGAACGTGCAGGAGGTCATCGACGCCGTCCGTGCGGTGACCTACCGCTGAAATCCCCCGCCGCGGCCGATCCGCGGCCCTCGTGACGCCGCCGGCTCGCCGAGCCGGTGGCGTGCCAGCCAGAGAGAAAACCCGAGGGGGAAGCAATGCCCGTGAACATTCTGATGCCGGCCCTGTCGCCCACGATGGAGAAGGGCAACCTCGCCAAGTGGCTGAAGAAGGAAGGCGATACGGTCAAGGCCGGCGACGTGATCGCCGAGATCGAGACCGACAAGGCGACCATGGAGGTCGAGGCGGTCGACGAGGGCCGGATCGCCAAGATCCTGATCGCCGAGGGCACCGCCGACGTGGCCGTGAACACGCCGATCGCCATCCTGGCCGGGGAGGGCGAGGATCTCGCCGCCGCGGCGGCCGGCGGCGGCGCCAAGCCGGCGCCCGCGGCCCAGCCGGCCCCGGCAGCCCAATCGGCGGCCACACCGGCGCCGGTCGCGACCGCCGCCCCGGTGCCTGCCGCACCCGTCGCGGCTCCGGCGCCTGCAGTCGCCCCGGCCGCGGCCACCGGCGCCAACCGCGTCTTCTCCTCGCCGCTCGCCCGCCGGATCGCCCGCGACGGCGGCATCGACATCGCCCTCGTCGCCGGCACGGGTCCGCGCGGCCGCGTCATCCAGCGCGACGTGGAGGCCGCCATCGCGGCCGGCACCGGCAAGGCCGGTTCCGCCCCGGCCGCCGCATCGCCGGCGCCGGCTCCGGTGGCCGCATCGGCCGCAGCCCCGGCCCCCGCGCCGAAGCCCGTCGCCGCGCCGTCGGGCCTCTCCGACGAGGCGATCCTCAAGCTGTTCGAGCCGGGCAGCTACGAACTCGTGCCCCATGACGGCATGCGCCGGACGATCGCGCGCCGGCTGGCGGAATCCACCCAGACCATCCCGCATTTCTACCTGACGGTCGATTGCGACATCGATGCGCTCTTGGCGCTGCGCGAGCAGATCAACGCCTCCGCACCGGTCAAGGACGGCAAGCCGGCCTTCAAGGTCTCGGTCAACGACTTCGTCATCAAGGCGCTGGCGGTGGCCCTGCAGCGCGTGCCGACCGCCAACGTCTCCTGGACCGAGGCCGGCATGCTGCGGCACAAGGATTCCGACGTGGGCGTCGCCGTCGCCATGCCGGGCGGGCTGATCACCCCGATCATCCGCAAGGCGCAGATGAAGACCATCTCGGCGATCTCCAACGAGACCAAGGACTTCGCCGCCCGCGCCCGGTCGCGCAAGCTGCTGCCCAACGAATATCAGGGCGGCACCACGGCGGTGTCCAATCTCGGCATGTTCGGGATGAAGCACTTCACGGCGGTGATCAACCCGCCGCATGCCACCATCCTGGCGGTCGGCGCCGGCGAGGCCCGGGCGGTGGTGCGCGGCGGCGAGGTCAAGGTCGTCCAGCAGATGACCGTGACGCTGTCCTGCGACCATCGCGCCATTGATGGCGCGCTCGGCGCCGAACTCCTGTCCGCCTTCAAGGACCTGGTCGAGAAGCCGATGTCGATGCTTGTGTGAGTGCGCCTGTTCACGTTATGGTCTCACAAGGCCTAACGGGAGTTGTGCCGATGAGCGAAGTGACGGACGTGATCCTGCCGGTCCTGCAGAAGATCCAGGCCGACCTCGCCAATTTTCGCCGGGAAACCAAGGCGGAACTGGTGGAGGTCAAGGAAATGCTGCTTGAGCAGGGCGACAAGGTGGACGTGCTGAACAGCTACGTCACCGTGTCGCTCGGCCATGTCAGCCGCCACGAGATCGACATCGACGAGATCAGGAAGCGGTTGACGGCCGTCGAGGCGAAGCTGCCGCCGCCGCCGGAAGCCGTCTGAGGGCGGTCCGGCGGACCGGGGGAATTCGACCATGTCGGGACAGTCATCCGGTCGGCCGCCGCTCCTCAGTCTGGTGACGCTCACGATCGCGGTCGCCTCGCTGTCGACGGCCATCTACCAGGGGTGGGTGCAGACGCGGAACCTGGAAATCGTGCAGCGGGATCTGGCCCGGCGGGAGCAGGTTCGAAGCTGCAAGGACGTGATCGAAGCCTATTTCGATGTGAAGCTCCGCATCGGCCTGATCGCCGATGCCGCGACAGGATCGCCGCCCGGCCTGCCGGACCCGGTGGTCCAGGCCAGAATGGCGGTCAGCCGCTTCGGTGCGCTGGGCACCTATCTCGCCAATTTCCAGGGCGAGGAGGCGCGCAGCCGCTATACGGCGCTGACCCGCGAGTTGGAACGCGTGACGGGCCTCGCCCGGACGGCGGCGGGTCCGAGCGGAATGGAAGCCCTGTTCGAGGCCGCGGACGGCCTCTTCTACGGAATGAACGAGGACTGCGCGCGCTCGGCACGGCAGGCCTGACGAACAATAAGGCAAGAGGAGCGGAGGACCCATGTCCCAGTATGATGTCATCGTGATCGGCGGCGGCCCCGGCGGCTACGTCGCGGCGATCCGCTCCGCACAGCTCGGCCTGAAGACCGCCGTGGTCGAGGGCAAGCATCTCGGCGGCATCTGCCTGAACTGGGGCTGCATCCCGACCAAGGCGCTGCTGCGCTCGGCCGAAATCTACCACTACATGACCCACGCCCAGAATTACGGCCTGTCGGCGCAGGGCGTCGGCTTCGACGCGGCGGCGATCGTCAAGCGCTCGCGTGGGGTCTCCGGCCAGCTCAACATGGGCGTGACCGGGCTTCTGAAGAAGAACAAGGTCGACGTGATCTGGGGCCGCGGCTCGATCCCCGCACCCGGCACCGTCAAGGTCGAGGCGGCGCGCGAGACCGAATACGGCAAGCCCAACCCGGCTCCGCGCGGTGCGCTCGGTGCGGGCGACTACAAGGCCAAGCACATCATCGTCGCCACCGGCGCGCGGCCGCGCGTGCTGCCGGGCCTGGAGCCGGACGGCAAGCTGGTCTGGACCTATTTCGAGGCCATGGTGCCGCCCGCCATGCCGAAATCGCTGCTGGTCGTCGGCTCCGGCGCGATCGGCATCGAATTCGCGAGCTTCTACCGCACCATGGGCGTCGACGTGACCGTCGTCGAGGTGATGTCCCAGGTCATGCCGGTCGAGGACGAGGAGATCTCGAAGGCCGCCCGCAAGCAGTTCGAGAAGCAGGGTCTCAAGATCCATACCGAGACCAAGGTCGTGAAGCTCGACCGCGGCGCCGACAGCGTCACCGCCACGCTCGAGTTCAAGGACGGCAAGACCCAGGCCGTGACCGTCGACCGGGTCATTTCCGCGGTCGGCGTGGTCGGCAATGTCGAGGGCATCGGGCTGGAGGCGCTCGGCGTCAAGCTCGACCGCGGCACGGTGGTCACCGACGGGCTCGGCCGCACGGCGGTCCCGGGCATCTATGCGATCGGCGACGTGGCCGGCCCGCCGATGCTCGCCCACAAGGCCGAGCACGAGGGCGTCATCTGCGTCGAGGCGATCGCCGGCAAGCATGTCCATCCGATGGACAAGGCCAAGATTCCCGGCTGCACCTACTGCCACCCGCAGGTCGCCTCGGTCGGGCTGACCGAGGCCAAGGCCAAGGCGGCCGGCTACGAGGTGAAGGTCGGGCGCTTCCCGTTCATCGGCAACGGCAAGGCCATCGCGCTCGGCGAGCCGGACGGTCTCGTCAAGACCGTCTTCGACAAGAAGACCGGCCGCCTGCTCGGCGCCCACATGGTCGGCGCGGAAGTGACCGAACTGATCCAGGGCTTCGTGATCGCCATGAACCTGGAGACCACCGAGGAGGACCTGATCCACACGGTCTTCCCGCATCCGACCCTTTCGGAGATGATGCACGAGAGCGTGCTGGATTCCGAGGGACGCGCCATCCACATCTGAGCAGGGCCATATCTCGGCGAGGCGACGTTCGGAGCCGGGCCCCCGCGGGCCGTCTCCGCGGCAGCCACCACATAGGGGCGGGGCAGTCATGCTGCAGTCAGGCAAGTGGTGGTTCCTGTTCGCTCTTTTGGTCGCCGTTGTGGCCGCCGTGGCCTATTTCAACGAAAGCGTCCGCACTATCGTCATCGCCCTGGGCCTGATCGCAGCCGTCATCCTGCTGGCCTGGAACTGGCTGACCAACCTGTGAGGCATTCATGGATACCCGCGCACTTCTCATCACGCTTGCCATCGGCCTCGTCGCCGGCTGGCTGGCCAGCTTCGTCGTCGGCGGCGGCAACATCCTGCGCTACCTGCTGACCGGCGTGATCGGCTCTGTCGTCGGCAGCTTCCTGTTCGCCAAGCTCGGCATCCATCTCGGCATCGGCAATGCGCTGGTCGAGCAGATTCTGGTCGCCACCGTCGGCGCGATCGTGGTGGTGTTGATCGCGCGCGCGTTGGCGTGATCGACTTCCCGGCCTCGCGCCGTATATGTGGATGCGAGGCCACAACAAGGAATGTGCACTTGAGTCCCGATCCAGCGTCCGCGCCGTCCGTCCAGCCCCCGTCCGCCGTGCGGGGGACGCCGGACCCGGCGGCGGGGCGTGAGCCGCCGGGTCCGCGCTGGGGCACCCGCCTGACGCTGGCGGCCTTCGCGATCGCGGCGGCCGTGTTCATCGCCGGGCCGATCGTCTGGATCCAGTGGAACGCGCGCGATTTCTGTCCGGCCGAGATCAAGGCCAAGGGGCGCTCCGCGGGTACCGACTGGGAGGTGGCGCGGTCGGATTGCGGCGGCGAGATCGGGGTGGTCTGGCAGGTCCGGATCATCCCGACCAAGGGCGTCTCCAATCTCGCCTTCGAGGCGCGTGGCGGTGGTCCCGAACCGGTCGGCTACGAGCAGAAGGGTTTCGAGGGGAAGGTGCTGCTTGCCGCGGCGCCGCCGGGCGAGACGGAGCGTTCGGTCGGCATCAGGCTCGACGAGCGCGGCCGTCCGGTCGCGCCGGTACGCTTTTCCGGCGGCAAGCGCGTCGACTGATGCGAAGGTCGTGGGCGGTGCGGCCAACGCGGCGCTTGTCGGGCCGCGGATCCGTCGCTACTTGCCTCGGCAGAGGATTGCAGCGTTGGCGCTGGCGCCGCGTCAGGCGGCGAATGGACGGGACGGTGGGTCGATCGATGCGGGCGATGCCCGTCCGTGTCGTGAATGCGAGCCGCCAAGGGTTTGATCGCGTGGCCGAAATCGTCATGGGCATGGGGCCCGGACCGATCGCCGCCACCGGGAGCAGGTCATGGTCACGGTGCTCGATACCGTCGGCGGCGTGAAGCCGCGCCATCCGGAGAAGGCGCATCGGCCGGACCAGCCGATCGCCCGCAAGCCGGACTGGATTCGCGTCAAGGCACCGGGCTCGCCGGTCTATAACGAGACCCGCGAGATCGTGCGCGAGAACAAGCTGGTCACGGTGTGCGAGGAGGCCGGCTGCCCGAATATCGGCGAATGCTGGTCGAAGAAGCACGCCACCTTCATGATCATGGGCGACACCTGCACGCGGGCCTGCGCCTTCTGCAACGTCAAGACCGGCGTGCCGGGCGCGCTCGATGCGGGCGAGCCGGACAGCGTGGCGATCGCGGTCGAGAAGCTCGGCCTCAGCCATGTGGTCATCACCTCGGTCGACCGCGACGATCTCGACGACGGCGGGGCTGACCATTTCGCCCGCGTCATCGGCGCGATCCGGGCGCGCTCGCCGCGGACCACGATCGAGATCCTGACGCCCGACTTCCTGCGCAAGCCGGGCGCGCTCGAAACGGTGGTCGCGGCGAAGCCGGACGTGTTCAACCACAATCTCGAGACCGTTCCGTCCAAGTATCTGAAGGTGCGGCCCGGCGCGCGCTATTTTCACTCGATCCGGCTCCTGCAGAAGGTCAAGGAACTCGATCCGGGCATGTTCACCAAGTCGGGCATCATGGTCGGGCTCGGCGAGGAGCGGAACGAGGTGCTGCAGCTGATGGACGACCTGCGCTCGGCCGAGGTCGACTTCCTGACCATCGGCCAGTATCTGCAGCCGACCCGCAAGCATCACGAGGTGATCAGCTTCGTCACGCCGGAAGCCTTCAAGGCCTACGAGACCATCGCGTATGCCAAGGGCTTCCTGATGGTGTCGTCGAGCCCGCTGACCCGCTCCTCGCACCATGCCGGCGAGGATTTCGCCCGCCTGCGCGCGGCGCGGGCCGCGGCCGGGCGTTGACAGGGGAGCACGGCGGGAGGCGATGCCCAAGTTCGAGACCCGGCACAAGGTCAGACACGCGGCGGCGGACATGTTCGCGCTGGTCGCCGATGTCGAGGCCTATCCGAAATTCGTGCCGCTCTGCGAGGCGCTGAAGGTGCGTGGCCGGCAGTCGCGCCCGGATGGCAGCAGCGTCCTGATCGCCGACATGACCGTCTCCTACAAGGTCTTCCGCGAGACCTTCACCAGCCGGGTCACGCTGATCCCGGCCGAGAACCGGATCCTGGTCGAGTATCTCGACGGCCCCTTCCGGCAGATGGAGAACCGCTGGACCTTCACGCCGCTGACGGAGAAGTCCTGCGAGGTCGGCTTCTTCATCGCCTACGAGTTCAAGAGCCGCACGCTCGGGGCGCTGATGGGGGCGGTGTTCGAACGCGCCTTCCACAAGTTTGCCGGTGCCTTCGAAAGCCGCGCCGACGAGGTCTACGGTGTCTGAACCCCATCCGGATTCGGCCGACGCGGTGCGGATCGCCATCCGTCCGGTCGAGGACGGCGACGTGGCGGCGGTGATCGATCTCTGGCACCGCGCCGGTCTCTACCGGCCCTGGAACCCGCCCGAACGCGACATCGACTTTGCGCGCCGCTCGCCGCATTGCGCGCTGCTGGTCGCCGATGTCGACGGGCGGCCGGTCGTCGCCAGCGTCATGGTCGGCGAGGACGGCCATCGCGGCTGGGTCTACTATCTGGCGGTCGATCCTTCCGCGCAGGGGCGGGGGCTCGGCCGGCGGATGATGGCGGCGGCCGAAGCGTGGCTGCTGGCGCGCGGCATCTGGAAGGTGCAGCTGCTCGTCCGGCGCGAGAACGGCGCGGTGCGCGGCTTCTACGATGCGCTGGGTTTCGAGACCGGCGACGTGGTCATGATGCAGAAGTGGCTGGAGCCGCGCTGAGCCAAGCGGTCGGGGCCGGCTCTGGTCATCGACGTTGGGGCCTTTGCGCCTTGCGCGGCTGCGTTCACCCAGCCCGTGAAGAGGTCAGTGCAGGACCGGGCGCAGCTTCTCGCCGGCGTCGAGCCAGGCGGCGGGATTGACGGCGTCGCCGTTGACCCGCGTCTCGTAGTGGACATGCGGGCCGGTCGAGCGGCCGGTCGAACCAGCATAGCCGATCACCTGGCCGGCGCGGACGGTCTGTCCGGCCTCGACGGCAATGCGCGAGAGATGGCCGAAGCGGGTCGAGATGCCGTTGCCATGGTCGATCTCGACCATCAATCCGTAGCCGCCCTGCCGGCCGGCCTCTTCGATCTGGCCGGGACCGGTTGCGATCACCGGATCGCCCAGGTCGGCCCGGAAATCGATGCCGGTATGCATCGCCAGCACGCCCAGGAAGGGATCGCTGCGGCCGCCGAAGCCAGAGGTGACCTGGGCATCGCCGCGCACCGGTACGCCGAGCGGCAGGGCCGCCGCATTGCGGCGCAGATCGGCCAGGCGGTCGAGAGCGGTCTCTGCGCGCCACGCCGCGACGGCGGGGTCGATCATCGGGACCAGCGGGCCGCCGACGCCGCCTTCCGCGGCGCGCGGCCTGGGCGCCGCGGACTTGTCGGCGGACGCGAGCGATCCGAAGCGCAGGCCGAGCTTGGCGACGACCGCCTCGATGCGGCCGGCATCGCGCTCGGCCATTTCGGCCAGGGCGGCCAGGGCGAGGGTCTGGCGCTGGGCCATCCGGTCGATCGAGGCCTCCGCCCGGTCGATCCGGGCGGTGACGCGGCCGTCCGTGCCGTCCGGCCGGCCGCCCGCCGGGGCGAACCAGGTCGAGGCCTTCAGCGGCTTGGACGGGCCGACATCGCCCTCCGTGGCGGCACTGGTCGGCAGCGGCAGTTTCATGCCCTGCTGGCGGGCCTTGTCGAGCACCGCGCCGATGCGGGATTCGAATTCGCGCAACCCATCCTGCCGCGCGGTCAGCCGGTCGATCCGCGCCTCGAAGGCACTCTGGTCGAGCACCTGCCGGGACTGGATCCGGTCGATCTGCGCACGCAGCGCGGCGATCCGATCCTCGTAGCCGTGCCGCATGTCGATCTGGCGGGTAATGGCGGCGCCGACCAGGTCGTCGCGGAACAGAAGATAGGCCGTCGCACCCAGATAGATCACGGTGAACAGGGCAAAGCCGCCGATCAGCGAGACGACCAGGGCCGGGTTCAAGGTCAGGGCGCGGACCTTGCCGTTCGACGTATAGGAAATGCGGGGTGGCTCGCGGCGTTTGCCGAAATCCTGATGAACTCGTGAACGCGTCGTCATGCGACCGACCCCAACTGACGCGCGATCCGCACCGATCGCTGGGGTCGATTACACATGGTTAGGGTTAACAAAGCCTCAGTGCCGTTACGTCCGCCCGGAATAGGGGCATCGCGCCAAGACCGGCGCCGGCGCCCGTCGCGCCGACGATGTCACCAGGGTCGGGGGCGAGGTCGGGGCCGGGGCGGTCGCGCCGGTCAAAGCGCTTTGACGGCAGCCAGGACCTCTTCGGCGTGACCCTCGACCTTCACCTTCGGCCAGATGCGGGCGACCTTGCCGTCGGCCCCGACCAGGACCGTGGTCCGCTCCACGCCCATATATTTGCGGCCATACATGCTCTTTTCGGCCCAGACGCCCCAGGCCTCGAGCATGGCGTGTGATTCGTCGGCCGCCAGGCGGACCTTGAGATCGTGCTTGGCGCGGAACTTGTCGTGGCTCTTGGCGCTGTCGGGCGAAACGCCGATCACCGGCACCTTGGCTTCGGCGAACGCATCGGCCAGGCACGAAAAGGAGATCGCCTCCTTGGTGCAGCCCGACGTGTCGTCCTTCGGGTAGAAATAGACCACGAATGGCCGACCGGCGAGGTCGGCGGACCGGACCGGCGTGCCGCCGTCGCCGGGCAGGTCGAAGGGGGGGATGGTGTCACCGATCGAGAGCGCCATGGGTCGCCTTCCTTTCGTCGCGTTTCATCGTCACAGCCAGAGCCGCGAAGTGTACGCTGCCAAGCCTTGGGCGGATGAAATCGAGTCGCAAGCGGAGGACCTTACAGTGATGCCGAGACGAGGACTTCGAATTTTCGGCTCATGATGGCGCGCGAACGAAGGACAGGTGAGGGGGCTCGCCGACGGGGACCGCGGATGCTTCGCATCTGTTTCGGCACAGGCGCCCTTGTCGTTCTTGTTTTGGTCCTAGCCTTCGGGGCGTTCGCGGTCCGCCTTGCCAGCGGCCCGCTCGAAGTTGCGACGATTGCGCGGATCGCCGAAGGCGTCGTCTCGGACGCGCTCGGATCGGGTCGCAAGACGGTGATCGGCAAGGCCGAGCTTGCCGGCAGCTTCAGCGCCGGGCTGTCCATCCGGCTGCAGGACGTGACGGTCGGCGAGCCGGGCACAGGTCTGACCGCGGTGGTGCCGCGGGCCGAAATCCGCCTGCAGAGCCTGCCCATCCTGCTCGGCCAGTTCAAGCCGGTGTCGCTCGACCTCGACGACGCCCAGGTGGTGTTCGATCTGCCCGCGCTCGATCGAGAGCGCCAGTCGCGCCCGCCGGACCTGGAAGAGACGTTCGTTCCCGCCCCCGGTCAGCCGAAGCCCGGCGTCGCGGCGGTCGAAGGGGCCACCACCGTCGCCCCGCGGGCCGACCGACAGGTGGTCGGCGCCTCGCTGCTTCTGACGCGGCTCGAGGCCTTCGGGCGCGCGCTGACGCGGAACCTGACGCTGGTTCGCGCCCAGGGGCTGGAGTCCATCACCACGCGGCGCGGCTCCATCGTGCTGATCCGGGCGGATGGCGACGGCAAGACCCGCAAGGTGGTCATTCCGGACGTGGAGGCGACCAGCCTGTTCCGGACCGCGGAGGGCGATATCGATCTCGGCTTCTCGGCGCGCGGCGAGGTCGGCCGCTGGTCGATGCGGCTGCGCCATCTGACCGCGGCCGACGGCGCCAGCCACAGCCTGGAATTCGGCGCCCGCGATGTGACCGTGAAGGATCTGTTCGGGGCCGGCGATCCGGACCTGAAGGTCGAGATGCCGATCTATCCTCACGCGCGGGTCGACTACGATGCCGCCGATCGGCTGCTCGGCGCGCGCCTCGACCTGCGCATCGGTGCCGGCCTGTTCCGGTTCGGCAAGGAGCCGGAGGACGAGATCGTCGTCGACGAGGGCCAGGTCGGCGTCTCCTGGGCGCGCGGCAAGGACAGCATCGCCATCGAGACGGCCTCGCTGCAGGTCGGGCCGACGCTGATCGCCCTGAAGGGGTCCGTGACGCCGCCGGTCCCCGGCAAGTCGGAGCGCTGGGAAACGGCGATCTCGCTCGATCGCGGCCAGGTCGCCCCGCGCGACGTTTCGGGCAAGCCGGTCGAGCTGAAGGCCGTGACCCTGGTCGGAGGCTACGAGACCGGCCGGCAGGTGTTCCATGTTGACGACCTGCAGATCCACTTCGCCGGCGGCGCCGCCCGGGCCGTCGGCCATCTCGATTTCGCCCAGCCCAAGCCGCTGGTCGTCGTCAATGTGGTCTTCACCACGGTCGAAGCCGCCACGGTGGCGAAGCTCTGGCCGCATTTCGCGGCGACCGGTGCGCGCGACTGGTTCATCAACAACGTCAAGTCGGGCCGGCTGCACGACGCGATCGCGCAGCTCCAGATCCCGCTGCTGGTCGATCCGCCGCTCTGGCCGCCCGAGGCCGTCCGCCTGTCGGCCCGCTTCGATGCGACCCAATCCAAGACCTTCGGGGATCTGCCGGATCTGATCGGCGCCGAGGGTCGCATCGCGATGGAGAAGAAGCGCTTCGAGGTGACCATCGACAAGTCGTCGGTCCTGACGCGGCATCCGCGCCGGCCGACGGTCGTCTCCTTCAAGCTCGACATCCCCGACGCCGTCCGCAAGAGCCCGCGCGCCTCGATGGAGATGCGCGTCGCCGGCGACAATCTCGCCCTCGGCGAGATCATCGAAGCCGAGCCGCTGGCGCTGCTGTCCGGGGCGGGCATCAAGCTCGACGGCCTCGCCGGCACCGGCGACGTGCGCGGCCGGGTCGACCTGACCTTCCACAAGCCGTTCGATCCGGCCTCGCTCGACTACAAGTTCGAAGGCACGCTCGACAAGTTCGGCAGCCCCTCGCCGATCCTCGGCCGCCGCTTCTCCGAAGGCGCGCTGAAGGTTGCGGTCGACCGTCGCGGGACGACCATCACCGGCAAGGCCAAGATCGAGGGCGTCCCGACCGACGTGAACATGTTCGAGCCGAGCGAGAGTTCGAGCGCGCAGGAGCGTCGCGATTTCGCCATGACGCTCGACGACGCGGCGCGCGCCCGCATGGGGCTCGATCTCGCCGGCATGGTCGCCGGCCCGCTCAAGATCGAGATCGGGCAGCCGGGCGCCAACGAGCAGGTGAAGCGGATCATCGCCGATATGACCGGAGCGCGGCTGTTCGTGCCGCAGTTCGGCTGGACCAAGGGGGCGGGCGTGCCCGCGCGCGCCAGTCTCGATCTCGTCGACGACGAGCGCGGCGGGACGCGGGTCGACAATTTCTCGATCGAATCGGAGGGCCTGCAGGTCAAGGGCTCGATGACGGTCGACAAGGACAAGCGCCTGGCGACGGCCGATTTCCAGCGCTTCGCCTTGCGCCGGGGCGACGATGCGCGCATCCGCCTGCAGCGCGGCGCCGATCAGGCGCTGGCGGTCAATTTCGAGGCCGGCAGCTTCGACCTGCGCAGTCTGCTCGCTTCGCTGAAGAAGCAGGGCGAACCGAACGAAGTCGATCCGAAGAAGCTGAGCGACCTGATCGTCAAGGCGCGGGCCGCCCGTCTGGTCGGCTTCAACGACGTGGCGCTGACAGACGTGCTGATCGACGCTCAGATCCGCAACCAGACGGTCATCCGCCTGCAGATGACGGCGCGCGCGCCGGGCGGCCGGTCGGTCGAGATCAGCATCCGGCCGGACGGAAACCGGCGCGTGCTGACGGTCAATTCCGACGATGCCGGCGCGGTGCTCGGCTTCCTGGATGTCTACGAGCGGCTGCGCGGCGGTTCGCTGCGGCTGTCGGCGGTGCTGTCCGGACCGGGTTCGGCCGACGGTGTCGTCAAGATCGTCGGCTTCGGCCTGCTGCCGCCGAAGAACGAGCGCGTCGCCTCGTTGCGCACCACCAATGACGGCCTGCGCGAGGTCGCGGTGCGCGACGTGCCCGTGACCGAGGATGCGAGCTTCGATCGCTTTCAGGTCAATTTCGCCATGCGCAAGGGCGTCATCACGGTTTCGGACGGCATCGCGAAGGGGCAGGCGACGGGCGCCACCATGAGCGGCCAGATCGATCTGGTGAACCAGCGGCTGAACGTGGCCGGCACCTTCATCCCGCTCTATGGCCTCAACAATCTGGTCAGCCGCATCCCGCTCTTCGGCGAGATCGTCGGGGCCGGGCGCAACGAGGGCCTGGTCGGCGTCACCTTCAAGGTGGTCGGCTCGGTCGACAATCCGGTGCTGCAGTTCAACCCGATCTCGGCCATTGCGCCGGGCATATTCCGGCGCATCTTCGAATACCGCGTCGACGACGGCCGCGTCGAACTGCCGCCCGAACGCTGAAACCGGCCCGCCGCCGCTGCCGCGGCGGCCGTTTCCGCTCCGGATCTCCCGACCGCACGCCATCCGCCCGTGCCGTCCCGTATTCGCGCGACGGCGCAGGCGCATGCCGGATTCGGCGATGAATCATCGTCCGGATTCCCCGACTGCCACCTCGAAAATCGTCGCGCCGAATGCAGACGCACCGCATTTCCGAAGTTGTTGCCCAGTATCATTCTTTGATGATTGAAATTATCAGCGAAATATCATCTTGAGAAAATTTTTCGATGCAACGATCTCGCGGTCTTGAACGGCTGTGGGACGTCACGTTATTGCCGGAGCTCGGGTCAGGGGAGGACAGCATGGCCACAATCACCGTCGCCGATGTTCCGCGTGCGCGCAAACCACTACTGAAATTGCTTTATGTGCAGGTCCTGCTGGCGATCGTCCTGGGCGGCTTGGTCGGCTGGCTCTGGCCGAGCTTCGCCACCAACGAGTGGATCAAGGCGCTCGGCGACGGCTTCGTGAAGCTGATCAAGATGGTGATCGCGCCGATCATCTTCTGCACGGTGGTGTCCGGCATCGCCCATATCCAGGATGCCAAGAAGGTCGGCCGGGTCGGCGTCAAGGCGTTGATCTATTTCGAGATCGTCTCCACCTTCGCGCTCGCCATCGGGCTTCTGGTCGGCAACATCCTGCAGCCGGGCGCCGGCTTCGGCGGCAAGGCGCCCGATGCCGCGGCGGTGGCGCAATACACCAAGCAGGCCGGCGAGATGAAGTCGGTCGACTTCGTGCTGAACCTGATCCCGGAAAGCGTCGTCGGCGCCTTCGCCAAGGGCGACATCCTGCAGGTGCTGCTGTTCGCCATCCTGTTCGGTTTCGCCCTGATGGCGCTCGGCGACCGCGGCCATACCGTCCGCTCGCTGGTCGACGACGTGGCGCATGCCATCTTCGGCGTGATCGCCATCGTCATGAAGGCCGCGCCCATCGGCGCCTTCGGCGCGATGGCCTACACGGTCGGCAAGTTCGGCCCGCAGGCGCTGTCCAACCTCGCCGGCCTGATCGCGACCTTCTACCTGACCGCCGTGCTGTTCGTGGTCGTGGTGCTGGGCACCATCGCGCGCATCGCCGGCTTCTCGATCTTCAAGTTCCTGGCCTACATCAAGGACGAACTGCTGATCGTTCTCGGCACCTCCTCGTCGGAGAGCGCGCTGCCGCAGCTGATGGAAAAGCTCGAGCGGCTCGGCTGCTCGAAGTCGGTCGTCGGCCTGGTCGTTCCGACCGGCTATTCGTTCAACCTCGACGGCACCAACATCTACATGACCCTGGCGACCCTGTTCATCGCCCAGGCGATGGGCGTGCATCTCGACTTCAGCCAGCAGATCACCATCCTGGTCGTCGCCATGCTGACCTCGAAGGGGGCGAGCGGGGTGACCGGCGCCGGCTTCATCACGCTGGCCGCCACGCTTGCCGTGGTCAATCCGGCGCTCGTTCCCGGCATGGCGATCGTCCTCGGCATCGACAAGTTCATGAGCGAATGCCGCGCCCTGACCAACATCACCGGAAACGGCGTCGCCTGCATCGTGGTCGCCTGGTGGGAAGGCGAACTCGACCGCGACAAGCTCGCCCGGGGGCTCAGCCGCCAGATCGATCCGTCCGATGTCGAGACGGCGGTGACAACCGGCTGACCGCCGATCGGATTTCCGTTCCCGGAGGGTCGGCGCAGCGCATGCCGGCCCTTCCGTTTTTCTGCTTATGCATGCAATCTCGCACCGTCTGTCGGGGGTGACGGATCAGGACGGGAGAACAGCATGAAATGGACTCTGGCCTTTGCGGCCGCGATCATCGCGGCCGGCAGCGCGTCGGCCATGGCGGAGACGTCGGTCGAGCGCGGCGCCTATCTGATGAAATCCATCGTCGCCTGCGGCAACTGCCACACGGTTCAGACGCCGAACGGCCCCCTGGCCGACCGGGACCTCGCCGGCGGCATGGAAATTCCCGACGAGGGCATGGTCGCCCGGGTGCCGAACATCACCTCCGACAAGGAGACCGGCATCGGCAAGTGGACCGAGGCGCAGATCATCCTGGCCATCCGCGAAGGCAAGCGCCCCGATGGCAGCATCATCGGCCCGCCGATGCCGATCGGCCAGTATCGCAAGATGGCCGACGAGGACGTGAAGGCGATCGTCGCCTATCTGCAGCAGACCAAGCCGGTCGCCGGCAAGGTGGCGGCCTCCGAGTACAAGTTCCCGCTGCCGCCCGCCTATGGCCCGCCGGTCGGCAAGGTGGAGGCGCCGAGCCGGTCCGACAAGGCCGCCTATGGCCGCTATCTGGTGACGGCGCTCGGCCACTGCATCGAGTGTCATTCGCCGATGGGCGCGCACGGGCCGGATACCGAAGGCAAGCCCTTCCAGGGCGGCGCGGTGTTCAAGGGTCCCTGGGGCGCCAGCGTCGCGCCGGCGCTCAACGCCTCGCATCTCGGCTCCTGGTCGGATGACGAGATCAAGCGGGCGATCACCACCGGCGTCTCGAAGGACGGACGCCGCCTGACCCCGCCGATGGGCTTCGGCTACTACAAGAACATGGCGGCGGCCGATCTCGATTCGATCGTCGCCTATCTGCGCACGCTGAAGTGAGCCCAAACGCCGCCCCGGCCGGGAGGGTCGGGGCGGCGCCGGGCCGATGCTGCCGTCGGTCGCCTCATACCGACGGTCATGGAATGATCGTCGGTATTCGATACGCGATTTTCTCATGCCTCTGACGCCTATGAGAAATTCGCGTTACTTCAATGGCCCGATGCGTCAGCATCCTGGGCCGTTGGTATCATTCGGCGGCCGACAGCACCCCGCGCCGGATCTGGTCTTCCTCGATCGATTCGAACAGGGCGCGGAAATTGCCCTCGCCGAAGCCGTCGTCACCCTTGCGCTCGATGAACTCGAAGAAGATCGGGCCGACCACGGTGCCGGAGAAGATCTGCAGGAGCACCTTGGTGGTGCCGCCGTCGACCACGCCCTCGCCGTCGATCAGGATGCCGTTGGCGGCCAGACGGTCGATGGATTCGCCGTGGCCGGGCAGGCGGTCGTCGATCTTCGCATAATAGGTTGCGGGCGGCGCCGGCATGAAGGGCAGACCGTTGGCGCGCAGCGCCTCCACGGACGCGTAGATGTCGCGGCAGCCGCAGGCGATGTGCTGGATGCCTTCGCCCTTGTATTCCCTCAGATATTCCTCGATCTGGCTCTTGTCGTCGGCCGACTGGTTGATCGGGATGCGAATCTTGCCGCAAGGGCTGGTCATGGCCCGGCTGGTCAGCCCGGTCAGCTTGCCCTCGATGTCGAAATAGCGGATCTGGCGGAAGTTGAAGAGCCGGGCGTACCAGTCGGCCCAATGGTCCATGCGGCCGCGATGGACGTTGTGGGTCAGGTGGTCGAGATAGTAGAGGCCGGCGCCCTCAGGCGCGGGGTCGCGTGCGCCGGTCCACTCGAAATCGATCTCCCAGATCGAGCCCTTGGCGCCGTAGCGGTCGACGAAATAGATCAGCGAACCGCCGATGCCCTCGATCGCCGGAATGGCCAGTTCACCGGGGCCGACGCGGGAGGCGACCGGGGTGGCGCCCAGTTCGACGGCGCGCTTCAACGCATGGGCGGCATCGACCACCCGGAAGCCCATGGCGCAGACGCAGGGGCCGTGGCGGCGCGCGAAGTCGGCCGCGAAGCTGTCCGGCTCGGCATTGATCACATAGTTCACGTCGCCCTGGCGCCAGAGCGTGACCCGCTTGGAGCGATGCCGGGCGACCGGCGCGAAGCCCATGCGGGCGAACAGGGCGGCCAGTTCGTCCGGGTTCGGGTGGGCGAACTCGATGAATTCGAAACCGTCCGTCCCCATCGGGTTGGCGGCGTCGATCACGGCAGCGGCGGCATCGTGCGGAAAGGGGCCCATCGCGGCATTCCTCCTCGTGAAACGGCGATGCACCAGTGTCGCGGGAAGTATGCGCAAGAGGCGTGCGAATTGCGGGCGAACCGATTAGATTATGCACGTTTCATGCATGATCGACCGGATACCCGCACATGATCGCACTGGATGGCTACGATCTGCGCCTGCTCGCCGCGCTCCAGACGGACGGTCGGTTGACCAACCAGGAACTGGCCGAGCGTGTGCACCTCTCCGCCTCGCAATGCTCGAGGCGCCGGCAGGCGCTGGAGGAGGCGGGCGTGATCCGGCGCTACCGAGCGGAGATCGACGGCGAGCGGCTCGGGCTCGGCGTGACGGCCTTCGTCAACGTGCAGCTGTCGCGCCATTCCGAACACAATGCGCGCCGCTTCCGCGATGTCATCGCCGATTGCGACGAGGTGCTCGAGGCCCACGCGCTGACCGGCGACATGGACTATCTGATCAAGATCGCGGTCCGCGACCTGAAGAGCTTCGCGGATTTCGTCAACACGGTCCTGCTCGCGCACGAGACCGTCGCCCATGTCACCTCGCGCATCGTGATCGAGACGCTGAAGAGCGGCGGCGCGCTACCGTTGCGCGCCGGGTCCGGCGGGTGAACCGTCGGGCCCCGGCCACACCCGACGATTTTCGGCCCGTCGGTCCGGGCCAATCAACCGAATGTCGGCCCGTCGGGCCGGGCCCGATCACTCGGCGGCCAGTTCCTGGTGGTCCATCTGGGCGAGGGCGATCTCGACGGTCGGGGCGGTCAGCACGCTGACCTCGGGCCGGCGGATGCCGAAGCGGACCAGGGACCGGCGCACCGGGCGCGACATGCCGGTCAGCACCACGTCGGCGCCGCGCTTGCGCATGTCCTCGACGACGCCGCGCAGCGTCGCGGCGCCGGTCGTGTCGACCAGCGGCACGGCCGAGAAGTCCAGCACCAGGCGCTTCGGGCGGGTGCCGATGCGCGACAGCGTGGTCGACAGTTGGTTGGCGGCGCCGAAGAAGAACGGTCCGCTGATCCGGTAGACGACCACATCCTCGCGGGTCTGCTGGCTCGGATCGTAGGGCCGGCCGTCGTCGTCGGCCTGATCGCGGCCGATCATCCCGCCGGGCAGCGCGCCGGCCTGGCCATGCGCCTCGACCGCCACCGCCTCGGCCATGTGGTGCATGAACAGGATGGCGGAGAGCACGACGCCGACCTCGATGCCGACCGTCAGGTCATAGAAGACGGTCAGCAGCATGGTGGCGGTCAGAACGACGCGGTCGCCCCAGCCGGAATTCTGCAGGAGCCGCCAGACGACATGCACCTCGCTCATGTTCCAGGCGACGATGGCCAGGATGGCGGCCAGCACCGCGAGCGGCACATAGGAGGCGAGCGGGGCGGCGACCAGCACGAAGACGAGCAGGAAGACGGCGTGCAGGACGCCGGAGATCGGGCCGGTCGAGCCGGACCGGATGTTGGTCGCGGTGCGCGCGATGGCGCCGGTCGCCGGCAGGCCGCCGATCAGGGCGGAACCGACATTGGCGAAGCCCTGGGCGACCAGCTCGCAGTTGGACCGATGCCGCCGGCCGGTCATGCCGTCGGCGACCACGGCCGACAGGAGCGACTCGATGCCGGCCAGGATCGCGATGGTGATCGCGTCGGGCAGCACCGCCTTGACGCCGGCCAGCGACAGGGCCGGGAATTGCGGCGTCGGCGGCACGCGCGGGATGCCGCCGAATTTGGAGCCGATCGTGACCACGTCGAGCGCGAAGACGGCGGTCGCCACCGAGGCCAGCACGACTGCGATCAGGAAGCCCGGCCATTTCGGCCGGTAGTGCCGGAGCCCGAGAATCAGCCCCAGCGAGATCGCCGACAGCGCCACCGCGAACGGATTGAGCGTCGGCAGCGCCGCCCACAGGGCCTCGACCTTGGCGACGAACTCGCCGGGCAGCTTCGCGGTGGTCAGGCCGAACAGGTCGGCCACCTGGCTGACGAAGATGGTGATGCCGATGCCGGCCGTGAAGCCGATCGTGACCGGGTAGGGGATGTATTTGATGTAGGTGCCGAGGCGCAGATAGCCGATCGCGATCAGGATCAGGCCGGCGATCAGCGTCGCCACGATCAGGCCGTCATAGCCGTGCGTCTCGATCGTCCGGTAGACGACCACGATGAAGGCTGCCGTCGGGCCGCCGATCTGGAAGCGGCTGCCGCCGAAGGCCGAGATGATGAAGCCGGCCACGATGGCGGTGAACAGGCCGCGATCGGGCGTCGTGCCCGACGCGATGGCGATGCCCATGGCCAGCGGCAACGCCACGATGGCGACCGTCAGTCCGGCCACCACGTCGGCGACGAAGCGCTTGCCGTCATAGCCTTCGCGCAGGCTGGTGACGAGCTTCGGCGTGAACAGCTCCGCGAAACTGTCCGGGCGAGGGCGGGGCTGCCGCAAGGCGGAATCGGTCATGGCTCGGCTTTCGTGCAGATGATTTGTCCGAGAAAAGAGAACACTAGCACGCGGGCTACGGGGTGCTGCCATAAGGGAAACTACGAAACGGGCGCCGGATTGCGCCCGGCTGGCGCAGACCACATGCGCCTGTCCCGCAGGTCTCGATGCCTTCGCACAATCCTCTGCGTTGTCGCGGGCGGCATCCTCGGCTACGACCCGTTGCGAGTTGATCGTGGGAGAAGCAGGCATGGCGTCGGGGCCGGTCGTGATCGAGGTTCGGGGGAAGGTCGCCATCGTGTGGGTCGACAACCCGCCGGTGAATGCGCTGTCGCAGGCCGTGCGCCAGGGGCTTAGCGATGCGGTCGCGGCCGTGGAGGCGGATGCGAAGGTCGCCGCCGCCCTGATCCTGTGCCGCGGCCGCACTTTCATCGCCGGCGCCGATATCCGCGAGTTCGGCAAGGGGCCGCTGGAGCCGCTGCTGACCGACGTGATCGCCCGGATCGAGGCCTCGCCGAAGCCCTGGGCCGCGGCGATCCACGGCACCGCGCTCGGCGGCGGCTTCGAAGTGGCGCTCGGCTGCTGCTGGCGGGTGATGGACTCGCGCGCCGAGGTCGGGTTGCCCGAGGTCAAGCTCGGCATCATTCCGGGGGCCGGCGGCACCCAGCGGCTGCCGCGCCTGACCGGCATTGCGACCGCCATCGAGGCGGTCACCTCCGGTCGGCGCATCGGTGCCGGTGAGGCGCAGAAGCTCGGCATCGCCGACGCGGTGGTCGATCTCGAGCCCGGCGAGGAGTTTGCCGACCGCGCCTTGGCGGCGGTCGAGGCCTGGCTCGCCGCCGGCACGATGCCGGTGCCGGTTTCCGCACGCCCGGTGCCGCCGCTCGATGCGGCCGAGGCCGAGAAACTGATCGCCAAGGCGGTCGAGCGCGCCCGCGGGCAGCTGTCGCCGGGCGAGGCCGCCCGCGCCGTCGCCGATGCGCTGACGCTCGACTTCGCCGCCGGCCTGGCCGCCGAACGGGCGCGCTTCCTGAAGCTCGTCGGCCATCCGCAGGCCAAGGCCCTGCGGCATGCCTTCTTCGGCGAACGGGAGCTCTCCAAGCTGCCGATGCTCGACGGCGTCAAGCCGCGCGCGGTTTCGACCATCGCGGTGGTCGGCGGCGGCACGATGGGGGCGGGAATCGCCGTCGCGGCGGCCGATGCCGGCTATACGGTCACGGTGCTGGAGACCGATGCGGCCGCCGCCAAGCGCGCGGCCGAGCGCATCCACGGCCTCTATCAGGGCTATGCGGAACGCAAGCGCATCCCGGCCGACGCGGTCGGCGTCAAGGCCGCCGCCATCGACATCACCACCGAGATCGGCGATCTGGGCACGGCCGATCTGGTCGTGGAGGCGGTGTTCGAGGATGCCGAGGTCAAGCGCGACCTGTTCCGCCGGCTCGACAAGGTCGTCCGTCCGGGCGCCGTGATGGCCACCAACACCTCCTATCTCGACCCCAACCGGATCGCCGCGGCGACCGGCCGGCCGGCCGAAATGTGCGGCCTGCACTTCTTCGCGCCGGCCAACGTCATGCGCCTGGTCGAGGTGATCGAGACCGCCGATACCGCGCCCGACGTGCTGGCGACGGCCTTCGCGGTCGCCCTGAAGCTCGGCAAGCTGCCGGTCTTTGCCCGGGTCTGCGACGGCTTCATCGGCAACCGCATCTGGGCGACCGTGCGCCGGCACTACGAGTTCCTGGTCGAGGACGGCGCCAGCCCGGCCGCGATCGATGCGGCGATGACCGCCTACGGCTTCCCGATGGGCCCCTTCGCGGTCTACGACCTCTCCGGCCTCGACATCTCCTGGTCCTGGCGCAAGCGCAACATGGCCGACCGCGCGCCGGACGTGCGCTATGTCGACATCCCCGACCGGCTCTGCGAGATGGGCCGGCTCGGCCGCAAGACCGGTGCCGGCTGGTACGACTACGCCTCCGGCAAGGCCAAGACGGATCCGGTGGTCGAGGCGGTGATCGCGGAGGAGCGGGCGCGCAAGGGCGTCACGGCCCGGCCGGTCGCGGCGGAGACGATCCAGCGCCGGGCGCTCGCCGTCATGGCCAACGAGGGCGCGCGCATCCTGGAGGAGGGCATCGCGCTGCGTCCGCTCGATGTCGACATGGTCATGATCCACGGCTACGGCTACCCGGCCTGGCGCGGCGGCCCGATGTTCGAGGCCGACGCGATCGGCCTGCCGACCGTGCTCGGCTGGATCGAGGAGGCCCACGCCGCCGGCGGCCCCGGCTTCGAGCCGGCCCGGCTGCTGGTCGAACTCGTCCAGCAAGGGCGCACCCTGGCCGACTGGGCGCAAAGCCGCTGAAGCGAGGCCGCCTTCCGGCCGCCCTCTCGCGCGGTCAGAAGGCGGCTTCGAACATTTCCAGGGCGGTGCGGATCGTGGCGAGGCGCACGGCCGAGCGGCCGATCGCGCCGTAGTGCATCTCGCGATGTTCGAGGGGCGCGCCGCGGCGCCCGGCGGCGAGATGGACGAGGCCGACCGGCTTTGCGGCCGAGCCGCCGCCCGGGCCGGCGATGCCGGTGACGGCGACGACCAGATCGGCGCGGGAATGCGCCAGGGCGCCCTCGGCCATGGCCAGGGCGGTCTCGCGGCTGACGGCGCCGAACTGGGCGAGGAGCCCCGGCGGCACGTCGATCAGCTCCATCTTGGCCTCGTTCGAATAGGTCACGAAGCCGCGCTCGACCACGGCGGAGGAGCCGGCAATCTCGGTCAGCAGCCCGGCGATCAGGCCGCCGGTGCAGGATTCCGCCGTCGCGATCATCAGGCCGGCCGCGGCCGCGCGCCGGATCAGGGCCTCGGCGGCGGGCAGGAGGGGGGCGAGATCGGTCATGGCAGGCTCTCCGACACGTCGCGGGCTCCGTCAGGTCGGGAAGGGCAGGCGCACCGTCGCGGTGGCGATGGCCGCGATGCCCTCGCGTCGGCCGATGAAGCCGAGTGCCTCGTTGGTGGTCGCCTTGACGCCGACCCGGTCGACCCCGATGCCCAGGATCGCGGCGATGCGCGCCCGCATGGCCTCGCGATGGGGGCCGATCTTGGGCGCCTCGGCGATGATCGAAATGTCGGCATGGGCGATGACGCCGCCGCGGGCTGCGACGCGCCGCGCCGCCTCGGCGAGGAACACCGCCGAATCGGCGCCGCGCCAGCGCATGTCGGAGGGCGGGAAATGCGTGCCGATGTCGCCCTCGCCGAGCACGCCCAGGATGGCGTCGGTCAGCGCATGCAGCGCCACGTCGGCGTCCGAATGGCCCTCGAGCTTCGCCTCGTGCGGGATGCGCACATTGCCGAGCACGACCGCGTCGCCGTCGGTGAAGCGGTGCACGTCGTAGCCGGTGCCGACGCGGACATCGCCGAGCGCCAGGAATTCCTCCATGCGGAGCCTCCGGTCGGCCGCTTCGAGATCGGCCAGCGAGGTGATCTTCAGGTTGCCCGGCTCGCCCGCCACGACGGCGACCGGCAGCCCGGCCCATTCGGCGACCGCGGCATCGTCGGTGAAGTCGGTGCGGCCTTCGGCGGCGGCCCGGCGATGCGCGTCGAGGAGGGCCGCGAACCGGAAGCCCTGCGGGGTTTCCGCCGCCCACAGCCCGTCGCGCGCCCGGGTGCCGATCACCCGGCCGTCGGCATCGGCGTGCTTCAAGGTATCGACCACCGGATGGGCAAGCAGGGCGGCCGGCACGGCCGCGAGCCGGTCGATCAGGCGGGCGATGGCGACGGGTGCGACGAATGGCCTCGCCGCATCGTGGATCAGGACGAGATCCGGTGCGAACGGCGCCAGGGCCTCCAGGCCCGCCAGCACGCTCGCCTGCCGGGTCGCGCCCCCGGCGACCGGTTCCGTGAGACGCGGATCGTCGGCCAGGCCGTCGATCGCCGTGCGGTATTCGGCCTCGAAGGCCGGGTCGATCACGCAGACGATCCGGCCGATCGCCGGCAATGCCATGAAGGCGCCCAGGCTGCGCGCCAGGATCGGCCGGCGTCCGATCGATCGATACTGTTTCGGCAGGCCGCCGGCGCGGGTTCCGGAGCCGGCGGCGACCACGATGACGGCAATGGACTGATCCTGGGGTTGCATTCGTGCTGTCATGCCTGTCGTTCAGGCCGCCGAGACGCCGGTGCATTCACCGATATTCGGGAAAACCCGTGTTGCAATGCGGGATGACGCTTGCTCTTCGGCCAGATTATGCCACATATATAATCAAACGCCACGAATGCACATTCGATGAGCAAAGCGATCGCCCCTGATTTCACCCTGTCCGCCGCAACTCCGAGCGGCGGTTTGGAAACCCGCGCCCTGTCCACCGACACCGCCACCCCTCTCGTTTACCTCGCTCCGATGTCCGGTGTCACGGATCTTCCGTTTCGCCGCATCGTCGCGCGGTTCGGCCCGGCGCGCGTGGTGACCGAAATGGTGGCGAGCGAGTCGCTGGCGACCGGCGATGCCGACATGGCCTTGCGCCTGGCCGGTGCCGGCATGGCGCCGCATATCGTGCAGCTGGCCGGCCGCGAGGCCCACTGGATGGCCGAGGCGGCGCGCATGGCGGAGGCCAACGGGGCCGACGTCATCGACATCAACATGGGCTGCCCGGCCAAGCGGGTGACGACCGGCTGGTCGGGTGCGGCGCTGATGCGCGATCTCGATCTCGCGATCGACCTGATCCGCGCGACGGTCGGCGCGGTCGCGGTGCCGGTCACGCTGAAGATGCGGCTCGGCTGGGACCGTCGTTCGATCAACGCGCCGGAACTGGCCCGGCGCGCAGAGGCCGAGGGGGTCCGGCTGATCACCGTGCACGGGCGGACCCGCGACCAGTTCTACGAAGGCCGGGCCGACTGGCCGGCGATCCGCGCCGTGGTCGAGGCGGTGACCGTCCCGGTCGTCGCCAACGGCGACGTGCAGAGCTTCGAGGACGCGGATGCGATCCTCGCACAATCCGGCGCCGCCGGCGTGATGATCGGCCGCGGAGCCCAGGGACGCCCCTGGTTCCCGGCCGCCGTGCAACGCTATCTGGCGACCGGGATACGGGAGGAAGGACCGCGCGGGGCGGCCCTCGGCGACCTCGTCGCCGAGCACCACGCGGCGATGATCGACCACTACGGTCCCGAGCGCGGCATCCGTGCCGCGCGCAAGCACATCGCCTGGTATTTCGAGGCGGCCGAAGCCCATCTCGCCGTTCCGGCAGGGCTCCGGACCGCCATCCTGACCTCCTTCGACGTCGAGGCCGTCGGGCGCATGCTGCGCGAGGCCTTCGACGACCGAGCTCCCAGGAGAGCCGCATGACCCCGATCCCGCTGAGGAGACGCGACATGGAACCGGCCACGGACGGCCCCGCTGCGGCGGTGCTCAACGCCCTGCCGAATCCGGTCATCATGATCGGCGCCAACGGCGTCATTCAGGAGGCCAACGACGCCGCCCAGAATTTCTTCCAGGCGAGCGCGGCCTTCATGGCCCGCCATTCGCTCGGCTATTTCGTGCCCTTCGGCAGCCCGCTTCTGGAACTGATCAACCAGGTGCGCGAACGCCAGGCCCCGGTCTCGGAATATCGGGTCGACGTGTCGAGCCCGCGCATCGGCACCGAGAAGATCGTCGACATCTATGCCGGCCCGGTGCTCGACGATCCCGGCGCGGTGGTGGTCATGCTGCAGGAGCGGACCATGGCCGACAAGATCGACCGCCAGCTGACCCATCGCGGCGCCGCCCGCACGGTGACCGGCTTGGCCGCCATGCTGGCGCACGAGATCAAGAACCCCCTCTCGGGCATCCGCGGCGCCGCGCAGCTGCTCGAACAGTCCTGCGACGACCAGGACCGCGCCCTGACCCGGCTGATCTGCGACGAGGCCGACAGAATCGTGAAGCTGGTCGACCGCATGGAGGTGTTCTCCGACGAGCGGCCGATCGAGCGCACGGCGGTCAACATCCACACTGTGCTCGATCACGTGAAGCGGCTGGCGCTGTCGGGTTTCGCCCGCAACGTCAAGATCGTCGAGGAATACGACCCGTCCCTGCCGCCGGTGCTGGCCAATCGCGACCAACTGGTCCAGGTGTTCCTGAACCTGGTCAAGAACGCCGCCGAGGCGATCAACGGACAGGCGGACGGCGAGATCGCGCTGTCGACGGCCTACCGGCCGGGCGTGCGGCTGTCGGTGCAGGGCTCGCGCGACAAGGTCACGCTGCCGATGGAATTCTGCGTGCGCGACAACGGCCCCGGCGTGCCCGAGGACCTGCTGCCGCATCTGTTCGACCCCTTCGTGACCACCAAGACCAACGGGTCCGGACTGGGGCTCGCACTCGTCGCCAAGATCGTGCGCGATCACGGCGGCGTGGTCGAATGCGAGAGCCAGCCCCGCCGCACCGTCTTCCGCATCCTGATGCCGGCCTTCGTCGCCGGCCCGAAGGACCCGCGCAACGCCTGAGCGCCCGGCTGCGGCCCTGACCCCGCAGCGGACCCGACCAACAAGGATACGTCATGCCGACCGGAAACATCCTCGTCGCCGACGACGACGCAGCGATCCGAACGGTGCTCAACCAGGCCCTCTCGCGGGCCGGCTACGAAGTGCGCCTCACCTCGAACGCGGCCACGCTCTGGCGCTGGGTCGCGCAAGGGGAGGGCGACCTCGTCATCACCGACGTGGTCATGCCCGACGAGAACGCCTTCGACCTTCTGCCGCGCATCAAGAAGCTCCGGCCGGAACTGCCGGTGATCGTGATGAGCGCGCAGAACACCTTCATGACGGCCATCCGCGCCTCCGAGCGCGGCGCCTACGAATATCTGCCGAAGCCCTTCGACCTGAAGGAGCTGATCTCCATCGTCGGCCGCGCCCTGGCGGAGCCGAAGCACAAGCGCATCCAGGAACCGGAGCCCGACGCCGAGGCGATCCCGCTGGTCGGCCGTTCGCCGGCCATGCAGGACATCTACCGCGTCCTTGCGCGGCTGATGCAGACCGACCTGACCGTGATGATCACGGGCGAGTCCGGCACCGGCAAGGAACTGGTCGCCCGCGCCCTGCACGACTACGGCAAGCGTCGCAACGGACCCTTCGTCGCCATCAACATGGCGGCGATCCCGCGCGACCTGATCGAATCCGAGCTGTTCGGCCACGAGAAGGGCGCCTTCACGGGCGCCGCGAGCCGCTCGGCCGGCCGCTTCGAACAGGCCGAGGGCGGCACGCTGTTCCTGGACGAGATCGGCGACATGCCGATGGACGCCCAGACGCGGCTGCTGCGCGTCCTGCAGCAGGGCGAATACACCACCGTCGGCGGCCGCACGCCGATCAAGACCGACGTGCGCATCGTCGCGGCGACCAACAAGGATCTGCGCCAGCTGATCAACCAGGGCCTGTTCCGCGAGGACCTGTTCTTCCGCCTGAACGTCGTGCCGCTACGCCTGCCGCCGCTGCGCGAGCGCTCGGAGGACATTCCCGACCTCGTCCGGCATTTCTTCGCGCTGGCCGAGAAGGAGGGCCTGCCGACCAAGCAGATCGAACAGGCCGCGCTCGACCGGCTGCGCCGCTATCGCTGGCCGGGCAACATCCGCGAGCTGGAGAACCTGATCCGGCGCCTGGCCGCGCTCTATCCGCAGGACGTGATCACCGCCAACGTCATCGACCAGGAACTGAGCCAGCCCGCCCTGGTTTCCGCGCCTGAGGAGAAGGCCTCCGACGAGGGCATCTCGGCATCGATGGAGAAGCACCTGACCGGCTATTTCTCCGGTTTCGGCGACAACCTGCCGCCGCCCGGCCTCTACCATCGCATCCTGCGCGAGGTCGAATATCCTCTGATCGGCGCCGCCCTCGCCGCCACGCGGGGCAACCAGATCAAGGCCGCCGAACTGCTCGGCCTCAACCGCAACACGCTGCGCAAGAAGATCCGCGACCTGGACATCCAGGTGATCCGCTCGTCGCGGTAAGGGACCCGGTGACGCGTCCGCTGCGGGTGCGGTGGCGCGACCCGGCGGGCGCGGTCGGATGGGTTTAGCGCCGGCGCCCGCGGCTGTCATCGGCTCGGCCCGAGCGGCGCGGCAGGGCGGCGGCTGCGGAGGTCCGCTGCGCCGATCTCGCGTCTCCTTCCCCTTCGCCCCCCGGAGGGGGGAGAAGGTGCCCGAAGGGCGGATGAGGGGGACGAGGCCGCGGACACGGGGCATCCTGCCGGTCCAAGTCGCGGCCCGGACCGCCGATTCGTCAAGGATTTCAGCATTCAGCCCCTCATCCGGCCTTCGGCCACCTTCTCCCCGGAGGGGAGAAGGAGAAGGAGCCGAGAGCGACGAAGCAGGCCGTGGGAGAGCCTGGGTACCTCTCGCGGCTTGACAACCGCGGCTCCGGACTGACGGCTGGCCCCGCTGGCCCCGCTGGCCCCGCTGGCCCCGCTGGCCCCGCTGGCCCCGCTGGCCCCGCTGGCCCCGCTGGCCCCGCTGGCCCCGCTGGCCCCGCTGGCCCCGCTGGCCCCGCTGGCCCCGCTGGCCCCGCTGGCTCTGCTGGCTCTGCGCCGCCCGCCGGCATCCTCGTCGCCTCGGCTCCGTCGCGGCTCCGTCTCCGCTCCGTCGCACCGCCGGCATGACGGTTCGCGGCCGTCGTGCATGCGAAGGTTCGCAGGGGTAACGCTTCCTTTCCGTCTTTCCTGCATTCTGACGGTCGCGAAGAACCCTTTTTGTACCGCGTCAGGTGCCGTTCACATGGATATTGCGACTTTCATCGGCATCGGCGGCGGTTTCGGCGTGCTGGTCATCGCCATTTTCATGGAGGGCTCGAAGCTCAGCCAGTTCATGGACCTGCTCGCCACCAACGTGGTCATCGGCGGCGCGCTGACGACCACCATGGCGCGGTTCACGCTCGGCCATTTCATCGCCGCCTTCACCACCGGCCTGAAGGCGGTGACCTTCTCGCATCACGGCTCGGCGCGCGACATGATCGACAAGATCGCCGAGCTCAGCGACATCGTGCGCAAGCAGGGCGCGCTCGGCCTGGAGGCCGTCGAGATCGAGGACGAGTTTCTCGCCAAGGGCATGCGCATGGTCGCCGACGGCTTCGATCTCCCGGTCATCCGCGAGAGCCTGGAGCGCGAGCGCGACCTGCATGTCGAGCGTCTGGAGGATGCCCACAAGCTGTTCAAGTTCCTGGGCGACGCCGCCCCGGGCATGGGCATGGTCGGCACCATCATCGGTCTGATCTCGATGTTCAGCCACATGGACGACCCGAAGAAGATCGGCCCCGGCATGGCGGTCGCGCTCTTGACGACGCTCTACGGCGCCGTGCTCGCCAACGTCGTGGCGCTGCCGATCGCCGACAAGTTGCAGCTGCGCGCCGCGGAGGAGAGCATCAACATGACGCTGGTCATCGACGGGGTCCTGATGATCCGCGAGAACAAGAGCCCGGCCGTGATCCGCGACATGCTGCTCAGCTACCTGCCGCAGAAGACCCGCGCGGCCATGATGGAAGCGGCCTGAGGAGCGACCGATGGCCAAGAAAAAGGGACATGGCGGCGGCGGGCATGGCGGCGCCTGGGTCATCACCTTCGCCGACCTGATGGCGCTGCTGATGGCCTTCTTCGTCATGCTGGTCGCCTCGGCCAACCAGGACAAGCAGAAGCTCGCCGACGCCGCCGGCAGCCTGCGCGAGGCCTTCGGCGTGCAGCCGGAATTCCGCCGCGCCGGCATGATCGAGCGCGACGGCCTGCCGGTCCGTCAGTTCCTGAAGGAATCCAACGTCGTCGAAAAGAAGCTCGACGCCTCCCATTCCGCCGAGCGCAACGACCGCTTCGAGAAGCAGGGGCCGGAGGCCAACACTCACAATTTCGAGCGCGCCGCCGAGGAGAAGCCGAAGCAGTTCCTGACCGCCGCGGCGTCTCTGCGCCAGGCGCTCGCCGACATGCCGGAAATCGCCGAGATCTCCAAGAACGTGATCTTCGAGGAGACCGACGAAGGCCTCAACATCCGCCTCGTCGACCAGGACGGCCGGTCGATGTTCGCCGAGGGCTCGCGCTCGCCCTACGAACATACCCGCCAGATCCTGATGCGCATCGCGCCGGTGATCGCGCGCATGCCGCATCGCATTCGCGTCACCGGCCACACCGCCGGCGGGCGCCGCTGGTCGGCGACGTCCGGCTCGCCGTGGGAGCTTTCCGCCGGCCGGGCCGCGGCCGTGCAGGAGGTCCTGGCCGGCTTTGGCGTCGGCTACGACCGGTTCGAGTCGGTGGTCGGCAAGGCCGATGCCGAGCCGCTGTTCCCGACCGAGCCGTTCCTCGCCGCCAACCGGCGCGTCGACATCCTGCTCGCCCATCAGGCGCCGCCGCTGCCGAATTCTCCGCTGAAGTGACCGTCCGGCCGGGCATGCGGCCGCCGGGGTTCGGCGTGCCGCGCCGACCGGCGCGAGCGGCCGGCGGGAGCGGACGGCGCCGGCGGGACCGGGCCGTTCCTGGGGGCGCCGGTCGAGGCGGGACGGTGATCGGGACAAGCGGGGCTGCGGCGCCGGGCTGCCGCGCGGGACGCGCACTTGCCGCCCTGCGGGACCCGGTCTATCGGGAGGCGGATCCGGGAGACCCGCCATGCCGATGCCGAACGACGCCGCCGAAGCCGAACCCCTCGTCATCCGCCCGGCCGAGGCCGCCGATCTGACCGGGATCGTGTCGCTCTTCGTCGACGACGAGACCGGCGGGCATGGCGACAGTCTCGACCCGGCCCTCGGCCCGCTCTACCAGGCGGCCTTCGCGCGGATCGAGGCAAGCCCGAACGACACCGTCTTCGTGGCGGTGCTGGGGGCGCGGATCGTCGGGACCTATCAGCTGACCTTCGTGCCGACCATCGTCCACCGCGGCCGTTTGCGGGCGATGGTGGAGTCGGTGCATGTCGATTCCCGCCTGCGCAGCCGCGGCATCGGGGCGGCCATGATGCGCCATGCCGAGGCGGCCGCGCGGGCCGGAGGGGCCGGCATCCTGCAACTGACATCGAACAAGAAGCGCCTCGACGCCCACCGCTTCTACGAGCGCCTTGGCTTCGCCAAGAGCCACGAGGGCTTCAAGATGGACCTCGACACCGACACGCCGTGACCCGGCGCCGCGCCAGCCGGCATTGTCGCCAATCCGCACCGCCGACAGCCCGGGGCCGCCCCGACGGCATCGGGGCGGACCCGGGCCGAAGGCGAGACCGTTCGGCCGTCACGCTCGCGCCGGGACGCAAGGCCGTCGTGTGGCGGCGGAGCCTCCACCAGGAAGGCTCCGGGCCGGCCTCACTCTTCTTCGCCGAAGAACATGTCCTCGTCTTCGTCCGACGGCTGGTAGATCGGCGAGGGCGAGGTCTGGCTGTAGTTCGCCGGCGGGCGCGGCGGCGAGGCCGGGGCGGCGGGATAGAGCGCGGCGAGCTGGGCGCCGACGCAGGCATGGACGAAATCCTTGAACTCGGCGGTCCGCTTCACGTAGCCGCGCGATTTGGCGTCCTTGTTGCACGCCTTGCGGAACGGCTTGGTGCGCGCCTTGATGCAGATCCGGGTCTGAACCGGGATCTGGTCGGCGGTGACGCCGCGGGAGATGGTCTCGGCGCGGCACTCGCCGCCGATGATATACATGGCCGGCGTCGCCTTGAACTTCACGGTCTGGGCTTCGGCCGCGACCGGAGCCAGCAGGAACGCGACCGCCAGGGCCGGAGCGAAACGACGGATCATTCTCGACACTCCCTCGGGCACCGCGTGCCCCTCAACTCTTGTCTATCCCCCGGTCCGACATCCGGGCCGGCAGGGTTTGGGTCGTCGGGTCTCGGGCGAACGGCGCGGAAGGCCATGGGCTGCCGCCGTTTCCGAGCCGAAACCGGCCTGACTGCGGCGCTTGCGCCGCGCGGGGCGGCCTGACTGCGGCGCTTGCGCCGCGCGGGGACGCAAGCGCCGACCGCCAAGGCCGTTACATGCACTTGGCCATGTAGGTGAAATAGGCCTTCCAGCCCTTGGCGCCGGTCTTTTCCTTCTCGGTCTTCCACTTGGCGTCGCAGGCCTTCTTCTGCTCGGCCGACGACGGCTCGTCCTCGTCGTCCGCCTTCGCGGCGGCCTTGGAGGCGGCCGGCTTGGCGGCGGGCTTCGTCTCGGTGGTCGCGGCGGGCTTCGTGGTCGTGGCCTGGGCGAAGGCCGCGGCCGGAGTGAAGGCGAGGGCGCCGGCGATCAATGCGGCAAGGATGCGATCGGTCATGTGTCCTACCCCGTTCTATCCGGTCCGTGCCGGAACGCCTCCCGTCCAGCCTACGGTCCGTCATTACCGCGAGCAGAAGGTGTCGAACTCGTGACGAATCGATCTGCCCGGGCCGCTGATATTATGCGTCCGCGCAGCCCAAACGGCACTCCGCTACCCTCCCGTCCGATCGCGCACCGCCGCCGGCCCGCCGGTCGGCTGCCGTTGCGGCACGGGCCGGAACCGGCCGAGACGGGCCCGGCGTCGCGGGCCGGCGGCCGAGAGGGCCGAACCTTTCCGCGCCTCCTCGTTTCACGGTGAATCGGCGGTTACCGGCATCCCGACACGATTTCGCGGGAGGGATTGATTTTATTGCGTTTTTCGCCGTCGAAGGGTGAATCCTTCATGAAGTTAACGAGTGGTTTTCACCGTGTTGTGAGCTTCTTAAGCCTGCTGATTCACCTTCGGTTCAGCCGGCTCCGGCAAATTTCTCCTCAAGGGCGGTGCAAACCCGCCAGGACATTCCGAGGCTCAGAAAGTATAGGAGAGCAACATGGCCCGCTTTGAAGTCCGCGACAGTGAAATCGCCACGATGGGACAGCAGAACGTCTCCGGCGATGTCTTCTTCCAGCTCGGCATCACCTATTCGGTCGGCCGCGGCGTGAAGCCCGACATGGTCGCCGCGCACAAGTGGTTCAATCTCGCCGCCGCCCGCGGCAACCGCGAAGCGGCCCGTCATCGGCACGAGATCGCCGGAGAGATGAGCGCCGCCGAAGTCGCCGAGGCACAGCGCCAGGCGCGCGAATGGATCCGCACGCACTGAACCTGAGCCCGCCCGCCACGCGGTCCGCGCCGCATTGCGCGATCCGACCGGTTCGGACGGCAGCGCCCGTCAGCGCGACCGCAGATAGTCCAGCATGGTCTCCGCATCCGAGACCTTGACGCCGACGCCCGCGGGATCGTCGCCGAAGCCCGGCTCGACGAACATCTTGCGGATGACCCGATCCTCGACATGCATGGCGTAGCGCCAGCTGCGATAGCCCATGCCCTGGGCCGTGCGGCGCACCAGCATGCCCATCAGCCGCGTGAAATCGCCGTTGCCGTCCGGCAGCATGACGACCTTCTCGACCGTGCGGCTCTTCGCCCACTGGTACATGACGAAGGCGTCGTTGACCGAGACGCAGGCGACCAGATCGACGCCGAGCGCCGCGAAGGCCTCGTGATTTCGTTCGAAGCCGGGCAGGTGACTGTCCGAGCAGGCCGGGGTGAACGCACCCGGCACCCCGAACACGACCACATTGCGCCCGCCGAACAGCTCCGCCGTGGTCACGTCCTTCCATTCGAACGGATTGTCGCCGCCGAGCGCCGGATTGCGCACGCGGGTGTGAAAGACGACGTCGGGGACGGTTGCGGGGGTCATCAGACGTTCGGGCTCCCAATTTCGGTATCGATGCGGCGCCGCCTGCCGGCGGGATCGACTCTCTCCCGATCGCCGCAAGGCGGCCGCTCGAAACGCGGGCCAGACCTCCGCCCGGCCCGCATCGCCCGATCCTCATGCAAACCCGTCCGCCGGTAAAGCCGTCCGTCCGGCATGGCCCCCGCCCACATGGGCGGTGCCTGCCGTTCCGCGAGCCCGCGAGCCCGCGAGCCAGCGAGCCAATGAGCCCGCGAGCCAGCCAAACAATGAGCCCGCGTGCCAGCGCGCCCCCGGGGACGGCTGGGATCCGCCGACCGCCATCGAGGCTTGACAGGCGGCAGGGCGCCATCGAGTATAAAAGCGAAATGGCGTTCCGGAAATTTTCATGCGCTCTGCCGTCGACCGCATCTTCGATCTCCTGGAAGCGATCGCGACCCGACCGGCGGGCGCGGCGCTGAACGAACTGGCGGCCGCCGCACAATTGGCCAAGCCGACCGCCCATCGCCTCCTCGCCGACCTGATCGCGCGCGGCCTGGTCCGCCAGGACGGGCCTAACGGCGACTATTCGCTGACCCTGGAGATCGCGCTGCTCGGCTTCCGGCATCTCGCCGGCACCGGTTTCCTCGACATCTGCCAGCCGGCCCTCGACCGGCTCGCCGGCACGGCGGGCGAATTGATCCGGCTGTCCTGGCTCGACGGCGAGCGGCTGGCGATCGTCGCCGAATCCCAGGGCGCGAAGCCCGGCTTGCGGTTCGACGCCAATCTCGGCCGCCCGGTGGTCCTGCACAGCATGGCGGTCGGCAAGGCCTATCTGGCCAGCCTGACCGATGCCGAGGCGCTGGCCCGGGTTCGCGCGCAGGGGCTGCTCGGCAAGGCCGAGGCCGGCGCCTCGCCGATCCGGACCGAGGCGGATCTGCTCGCCGAACTGGAGCGTGTCCGCCGCTGCGGCCATGCGCTCGCCTACAACGAGGCCGATCCGGGCGCCGGTGCCGTGGCGGTGCCGATCAAGGCTGCCGATGGCGGCGCCTTCCTGGGCGCCATTGCGGTGGTGGTCCCGACCGCACGCTGGACCCGCGAGGCGCTGGCCGGTCTGGTGCCGGACTTGCGCGAGGCGGCCAGGGACATCGCCGGCAAGGCGGTCGTCGCGCCTTATTGCCGAAAGGGCGCGCAGGTGCTGCGCCGGCCCGCCAACAGCAAGGGATCGTGAGATGTTCGAGAAGAATGGCGGCGCGCTCTCGTCGATCGCGACGGCGATCGCCCTGCTGGTCGTCTGGGAAGGCGCGACGCGCCTTCTCGGCATACCGACCTATCTCCTGCCGGCGCCCTCGGTGATCGCGTCCGATTTCGCCCGGAACTGGCCGCGGATCGCCGACAGTTCGTGGATCACCACGCTCAACATGGTCGCCGGCTTCGTGCTCAGCGTCCTGGTCGGCATCCCGCTGGCGATGGCGCTCGCCTACTCGCCGCAGGTCGAGCGTTCGATCTACCCGATCGTGGTCTTTCTCCAGATCCTGCCCAAGATCGCCATCGCGCCGCTGTTCATCGTCTGGTTCGGCTTCGGCACCATGCCGAAGGTTCTGCTGGTCTTCCTGCTGACCTTCTTCCCGATCGTGGTCAACACCGTGGTCGGCTTCAAATCGGTCGATCCGGGCGTGATGGAACTGGCCCGCTCGACCGGCGCGGGCGCGCTGCGCACCTTCTACAAGATCCGCTTTCCGAGCGCCCTGCCGTCGATCTTCGTCGGCCTGAAGATCGCCGCCGCGCTCGCCTCGACGGCGGCGGTGGTGGCCGAATTCGTCGCCTCCGACAGCGGGCTCGGCTACCTGATCATCACCTATAACGGCCAGCTGGCCACCCCGATGGTCTTCGCCACCATCATCGTGCTCGGCGTCATCGGGCTGGTCTTCTACTTCCTGATCGAATTCGTCGAACGGCTGGTCGTGCCCTGGCACGTCTCCATGCGCGCCGATCAGGCAGGTGCATAACAGAACCTGAAAACAAGAACGCCACGGGAGGAATGACAATGGCAAGATTTGGAAAGCTCGGCCTGATCGCCGGTCTCGCCGCGATGCTGGTCTCGGCCGCGACGGCGCGCGCCGACGATGCCGTCAGTCTGCGGCTGAACTGGCAGATCCTCGGCTTTCACGCCCCGTTCTACTACGGGGTCAAGAAGGGCTTCTACAAGGAGGAGGGCATCGATCTGACCGTCAACGAGGGCCGCGGCGGCGCCGCGACCGCGCAGGCGATCGGCGCCAGCAGCGATACCTTCGGCGTTGTCGATGCCGGCACGGTGATCGTCAGCGTCACCCGCGGCATCCCGATCCGGACCGTCATGTCGGTGATGAACAGCGGCATCTTCGCCGTCGTCGCGCGCAAGGACGCCAACATCGTCCGGGCCGCCGATCTGGAGGGCAAGACCATCGCGGTCACCGCCGGCGACGCGCTGACCCAGCTCTTTCCGGCCGTGATCAGCGCCAACAAGCTCGACGAGAAGAAGATCCGCTTCGTCAATGTCGATGCCGCCAGCAAGGTGGTCGCCGTTCTCGAAAAGCGCGCCGACGCCACGCTCGGCAGCGTCGATGCGCAGTCCTTCGTCATGGAGGCGCGCGGCGTCGCGGCCTCGGTGCTCAGCTACGACGATCTCGGCGTCAAGCTGGTCGGCCTGACCGTCGTCGCCAACGAGAAGACCATCGCGGCCAGCCCCGACCTGATCCGCCGCTTCGTGCGCGCGACCCGCAAGGCCTTCGTCGAGGCGCAGAAGGACCCGGACGGCGCGATCGCCGCGACGGTCGCGTCCAAGCCCGAACTGGACGGCAAGGTGCTGCGCCAGCAGATGGACGTGTCGCTGGCCAAGCTGACCTCGGCCGCCACCGCCGGCCTGCCGCTCGGTATCGGCGCGGCGTCGGATTGGGACAATACCGTCACGCTCCTGAAGACCTACCAGTCGCTCGCCACCGACAAGCCGGGCTCCGCCTTCTTCACCAACGACTTCGCCAAGTAGGCGGCGATGGCTGAGGCTCAGATCGTCCTCAAGGGCGTCGGCAAGACTTTCGTGCGCGGCCTGCAGCGCACGACGGCGCTCGCCGGCGTCGACATCGAGATCGCGCGCGGGGCCTTCGTCGCGGTGGTCGGCCCGTCCGGCTGCGGCAAGAGCACGCTCCTGCGGCTGGTCTCCGGGCTGGTCATGCCGAGCGAGGGCTCCGTCCGGGTCGCCGGCGAGCCGGTCGTCGGGCCGCGCGCCGATACCGGCATCGTGTTCCAGAAGGCGACCCTGGTCGACTGGCGCGACATTCTCGGCAACGTGCTGCTGCAGCTGGAGATGCGCGGCATCGACGGACCGGAGGCCCGCGAGCGTGCGCGGACGCTCCTCACGGCCGTCGGGCTCGGCGGCTTCGAGAACCGCTATCCGCACGAACTGTCCGGCGGCATGCAGCAGCGGGCGGCAATCGCCCGCGGCCTCGTCCACCAGCCCGGCATGCTGCTGATGGACGAGCCCTTCGGCGCGCTGGACGCGCTGACGCGCGAGCAGATGCGGCTCGACCTGGAGGCCTTGTGGCTGCGCGAGCGGATGACCGTCTTCTTCATCACCCATTCGATCGACGAGGCCGTGCTGCTCGCCGACCGGGTCATCGTCATGAGCCAGCGGCCGGGAACGGTCGACCACGTCTTCGACGTCGACCTGCCGCGCCCGCGCGGCCTTGCCGCCCGTAACGATCCGCGCTTCGCCGCGCTGACCGACGCCATCACCCGCATCTTCCTGTCGCGCGGCGTGCTCGACGAGCAGCGCCTCGCGCTTTGAATCCGAAGGAGATTTCCGTGCAGTCCGACAAGGCGCTCATCATCGTCGGCGATGCGTCCGAGACGCTCGACACGCTCTACCCCTATCTCCGTCTGCAGGAGGACGGCTTCCAGCCGGTCGTGGCGGGTCCCGAGAAGCGGGCCTTCCAGATGGTCCTGCACGAGGTCCGGCCCGGCTGGACGATCACGCGCGAGTGGGAGGGCTACATCATCGAGGCCGACACGGCCTTTCGAGATGTCGACCCGGCCGACTATGCCGGCATCTTCTTCTCCGGCGGGCGGGCGCCCGAATATATCCGCGACGACGAGGATCTGATCCGGATCACCCGGCACTTCTTCGACACCGGCAAGCCGATCGCCAGCGTCTGCCACGGTGTGGAAATCCCGGCGCGGGCGGGCTGCGTGACCGGGCGCCGTATGTCCTGCGTGCGCAAGTGCCGCTTCGACCTGGAAATCTGCGGCGGCATCTTCGTCGACGCGCCGCTGGTCGTCGACGGCAACCTGGTCAGCGGCCGGACCTGGCACGATCACGGGCTGGTCATGCGCGAATGGATGCGCCAGCTCCGCGCCAACCGCGACGGCGCGCGCGCGGCCGCCTGATCCGGCGAACCGAGTGCGCTGGCGGATAGGATCCGTCCGCCCGATCGGCGACGCTCGGGCCGGCGCGTCCTAAGCGGTCACGGTCCCAGAGGTTCGCGACGGCGTGGCGGCGCCCGCCGTCACGCCTTCAGAAAGTCGAGGCGCGCGTCGGTGCGTCCGGGTGCGATCTCCAGGATGGTCGGGCTGACCACGTTCTCGGCGACGAACGGATCCTCGCCGAGCCGGGCTTCCAGGGCCGGGCGCGTGATGTTGTGGGCGATCACGACCCCGCCGGCGGCCGGCTGAAGGCTGCCGGTCATCAGGAAGATGCCGTCTTCGAAGCCGCGCCGGATCCAGGCATTGTGACCGTCCATATGCTGCGGCGCCTCGGCCTTGTTGGCGGCGAAGCTGAGCGTGACGACGAACATCGATCGATCTCCTCATCGATAAGGGGGGCGGTTCAGGGGCGGGCAGGGGCCTGCGGCAGGTCGTCGAGCCACGCCTCCAGGGCCTCGACTTCGCGGTCGATGAAGGCCTCGTCGTGCAGCGCCGTCGCCAGAGCGGCGATGCCCTGGCTGCGCATCAGGGCGTGGAGCGCCAGCGCATCCGCGTCGGCGCCGTGGCCGAGGGCGGCGAAGCGGTCGGCCAGCCAGGTCCGGAACAGGGTGAAGATGGCGGCCGCGTCGCCTTGCGCGGCATGATCGAGCTTGGCCAGTTCGGCGCACAGCGTGCCGACCGGACAGCCGTGCCGCATGATCTTGGCGCGGTTCGCGACCAGCATGCCGATGAAGCTGCGAATGCCGTCCGCAGGGCCCGCCGCGGCGGCCGCCCAGGCGTCGAGCGCGGCCCGGGTGGTCTCGACCCGGCGCGCGATCACGGCCGCGAGGATCTCGTCCTTGCTTTTGAAGTGATAGTAGAAATTGCCGCGCGACAGGTTCACGGCCGCGGCGATGTCGGCGAACGACGTCGCTTCGAAGCCGCGTTCGTAGAAGAGCCTGTCCGCCGCGGCGGTGATCTGGTCGCGCGTGGTTCCGGCCGCCATGGTTCCCGATCCTCGGTCCTCGTCCTGCCCGTTGCCGATCGACGGAAGCGGTACAACCTGACGGCTTAGGTCAATCGTCCTAGAGATGATTAGGACGATTGACCTAGTGCTGTCAAGTCTGCCATCCATGGATGATGTCGGGTGAGCTTGTCTGACATTTCAGATTGGCCGGAGTCTTGGCGTGGTCGGGTCGACGCGTTCGGGGGCAATCCAGCACAAACCGTCGCTCTCCCGGTGAGGTCGGCAAGGGACGTGCCCTCGGTGGCGGCGATCGATGGCCGCCGGAACCCTGGCCGAAACCGCGCGGCCTTGTTTCGGGTTCGTAAAACGACTTTGGTCGGTCTTTCCCTGCTTTCTGGGTCTTGCATATTTCATGCAAAGAGTTTGAATCGAAGCCGCGAGATCGGCGATCCGGGTGCAGCATGAATGCGGAACAATATGCGCTCGACGTAGTCGAGCGATTACGGACGAGCAAGGACTATCCCTCGGTCATCGGGGAGCTTTCCAAGGTCATGTCCGACTTCGGATTCAATTCCGTCGTCGTAACCGGGTTGCCCCGACCCGGAGAAATGCTCGACACGCTGTTGCTGTCGGCGAATTGGCCGGAGGCATGGGGCGAGCGATATTTGGCCAAGAAGTACGATCAGGTCGATCCGACCGTCAAACGTGTCCGAATGTCTCTGCAACCGTTTCGCTGGAGCGACGTGCGCGAGCAGACACTGAGCGCCGTCGAAAGGAAGATTCTCGACGAGGCGACCGAGTTCGGTCTCAATGACGGTATTGCGGTACCGATCCACGATCTGAACGGATTGGAAGCCGGGGTGTCCTTCGGCACCGACCAGCTATGCATCGATTCGCGCGCCCAGGCGGCGCTGCATCTGATCAGCATCTACGCCTACGAGTGCCTCCGGCGGCAGGCGCCGGATCGCTCCGGCGGGCAGAAGCCGGTCCATCTCTCGCGCCGGGAACGCGAGTGCATTCAATGGACTGCGGCTGGCAAGACCTCCTGGGAGATCGGCCAGATCATCGGTGTTTCCGAGGCCACCGTGAACGAATATCTCTATGCGGCGGCGCGTCGACTGAACACGCGGACACGGCCGCAACTGATCGCCCGTTGCATGAGAGAAGGTTTGATCAACTAGGCAACCCCTGAGGGCTACGGGATATGCCTGGATAGGGCTCCTGGTCATCCTCCTACCGCAAGGTAGGAGGGTGCAGATGAAGGTGCTCACGCTCAAGGGCAAGGATGAATGGAAATATCCTGAACTGTTCGATGAGGCCTTTCGTCTCAGGCACAAGACGTTCGTCGAAGAAATGGGCTGGGAAGCCGTCCGCAAGTCCGACGGCCGCGAAAGAGACCAGTTCGATCACGAAGATGCCGTGCATTTCATGATGCTCGATGGCGGCAAGCTGGCGTCCTACAGTCGCCTGCTTCCGACGACCCGTCCGCATCTTCTCTCGGACATCTATCCGCATCTGGCGCCGCGCGGCTATCCGAAGGGCGACCATGTCTGGGAATGGACCCGCTGGACCACGGCATGGCCCTATCGCCGCCAGGGCCTGTGGTCCTTCGAGGGCGGGGCGATGCTCCACACCGTCGCGCAGTATGCCCTGCAGGCGGGCATTCGCGAACTGTCCCTGCAGGGACACCCGACCTGGATCACCCGCTTCCTGCAGGTCGGCTACATGCCGCGTCCGCTCGGCATTCCCGAATCCGTCGATGGCGAACCCGTCGTCGCCTTCGTCCTGCCGCTGACGCCGGCGCTCCTGCAGAGCCTCGAGGACCGGGTCGCGCAGCGTACCCGTCAGGACAATTTCGCGCTTCTCGGCGCGGTCTGAGTTTCAGCAGCAAGACCCTTTGAGATACCCGGCTTTTCAAGTATCCCTAGTCTCGATCCAAGGCCGCGTCCCTCCGGGATGCGGCCTTGTTTCGGTGTTCCGGCCGGCCTGCACGATACCGGAGCCGCAAGCCGGCCACCGGGATGCGTCGCGCGGCGCCCCGAGAACGCATGGCTTGCGCAATTGCAACACCGGCCGCTTCCCGATCCGCGGACCCGAAAACGGCCATGATTGACGTTTCGGAACCGCGCCTGTCCCGCTAGCGTGCATTCATGTTCGGGAGGATCTCAGGTCTGCGGCCGTCGCGCTTCGTCGCCGTGGTCGTCTGTTGCCTGATTCTGGCCGTTTCCGGTCTCGTCAGCCGCGCCGCCGGACCGGGGCCGTCGCTCCGGACCCTGGGCGGTCCGGCCTCCGAAGCGATCGCGCTGCTGGGCACGATCTGCACCCATGACGGCGGCACTGCCGATCTGTCTTCGTCCGGCCTGCCGGCCGATCCCGAACGGGGCGGATGCGATCATCCCTGCTGTTTCAGCGCGCATTCGCGAATTTCGATCGATCAACCGGCCCTCCGGCCGGTCTCGCCATGCGACGGGCTTCCCCAACCGGCGCCGCGCCGCATCGCCTTCGACGTCATCGAAAGGGTCGTGCCGCGGCCCGATCTGGCGCCGGCCCGACACGGCGCCCGCGCTCCCCCTGTCCTCCCGGTTTGAGCCGCCCCTAGAGCCTGTCCCGTCCGGATCGAAGCGATCCGGATGAAGGGGACCGGCTCAAGGCATTGAACCTGGAGCATTCCTTGTCGGACGGATGGTTCCATCCGATCGCCAAGGAAACGCTCCAGGGGCCAAAACCAGGACCTGACAGGAGACGCTTCATGCGCAACGCCGTGATTTGCGGCGCGGTGGCCGTGTCGGCCGGGATGCTTCATCCCGCGACCGCCGGAGCCCAGACCGCCGCCCAACCCGATTCCGCCGTCATCGAAGTCAATGTCGACGCGCCCCGCGACGGGGTCACCAAGACCAGCGCGGGCCCGGTCCGCGGCTGGCAGGCCCTGACCAGCGCCAGCGCCACCAAGATCGAAACCCCGCTCCTGAACCTGCCGCAGGCCGTCACCGTGCTGCCGCGCCAGGCGATCGAGGCGCAGGGCGCCGTCAGCCAGAGCGAGGCGATGCGCAACGTCTCGGCGGTGCAGCCGCCGCAGACCACCGCCCTCGGACAGGTCTATCCGTCCGTCCGCGGCTTCAACGGCGAACGCTTCGTCGACGGCCTGCCGAACTATTACGACAACGGCGATCGCGACAGCCTGGCCAATGTCGAGCGCATCGAAGTCCTGAAGGGACCGGCCAGCATCCTCTATCAGGGCGGCCCCAATCCGGTCGGCGGCGTCGTCAACGTCGTCTCCAAGATGCCGTCGCTGATCCCGTCCTATCAGTTCGGCGTCACCGCCGGCGGCTACGGCAAGCTCAATCCCTGGTTCGACCTGAACGTTCCGGTTTCCAAGGATAGCACGGTGCTGTTCCGCGTCACCGGCAGCTACGAGCGGACCGGAACCCAGATCGACGGCCTCGACCGGCGCAGCTACGAACTCAATCCGACCCTGGTCCTCACCAATAACGAGGGCACCAAGCTCACGCTGCAGGCCCGGCTCAGCCATCGCGAGCAGCAGGATTATGCCGGCCTGCCGGCGGTCGGCACGCTCGACCGCTCGACCTTCCGGATCGATCCGTCGCTGTTCTCCGCCGATCGGGACCTTCCGAACGGCCGAACCGACTACAAGGCGGTGACCGGCCGCATCGACCATACCTTCAACGAGGTCTGGAGCGCCTTCGCCAGCGTCCGCGCCAGCCGCTCGGATTTCCACGAGCCGACGCAGTTCGTCCTCGGCCAGACGCCGAGCCTGCCGCCGTCGACCTTCCTGGTCTGGAACGGCTTCCTCGGCGAACGCAACACGGAAGTGTCCGCCAATGCCAATCTGGCCGGCAAGTTCGATTTCGGGCCGATCCGGAACCGGGTCCTGTTCTCGGCCGACATCAACCGCGTGACCGATGTCGGCCGGCTTGACGGAACGCCGGCGGCTTTCGTCGACTTCACCAATCCGAACTTCCCGGCCTATGTGAAGCCCGTTCCGGGACCGTTCACGACCTTCACCGACATCGACAACGTCTATGTCCAGAGCGGCCTGACCGCACAGTGGCAGGCAAGCCTCTGGGAGCGGGTCCATCTGCTGACCGCCTTGCGCCTCGCCGAGGTCGATATCCGGTCTCGGGAACTGACCACCGCGTCGAGCTTCCACACGCAGGAAAGCAAGGTGCTGCCGCGGATCGGCGCCTCGGTCGAGGTCGTCAAGGGCGTCTCGGTCTTCGCCGACTATACCGAGGGCCTGCGCGCCGTGCCGTTCTTCAACGGTCCGACCGCTCCGCGCCCCGAGCAGAGCCGCCAGAGCCAGGCCGGCGTCAAGCTCGATCTGCCCTATGGCTTCAGTGCCAGCTTCGCGCTGTTCGACCTGCGTCTGACCGACGTGCCGACGGCCAATCCGATTGTGCCGGGCCAGCAGATCCAGTCCGGCGAGCAGCGCTCGCGCGGTTTCGAGGCCGACATGGTCTGGCAGCCGAACGCGAACTGGTCCTTCCTCGGCAGCTATGCCCGCGTCGACGCGCGCTACACCCGCAACACCGTCATCGCGGAAGGCAATGTCGTGGAGGGCGTGCCGCGGGATTCCGGGCGGCTGTGGGGCACCTACCGGGTGACCGACGGCCGGTTCGCCGGACTTTCGGTCGGTGCCGGCTTCCAGGCGCAGAGCCGGGTCGCGATCACCAATGCCAACGACTACTTCGCCCCCGGCTTCGCCACGGTCGACGCCCGGATCGGCTACGACCGCGACACCTGGTCGGTAGCTTTGACCGGCAAGAATCTGGGCGATCGCTTCTACTGGGTGCGGCAGCCCTATCTCGACGGTCGCGTGGCGCCCGGCGAGGGACGCACCGTCTATCTCTCGCTGACCGCGCGGATGTGAGGCCGTCATGCCGCACCCGACGCGACGCGACCTCGGTACGGGACTGGCGGCGCTCGCGCTGGCGCTGGCGGGGGGAACCCCGCCGGCGGCCGGTGCCGAGGCGCCGCCGCCAGCCCATGACATGACCGAGATGCCGGCCTCCTGGATGGGCCGGGAACAGATTGCGATGCTCGTCTATCCGGGCTTCACGGCGCTCGATCTGGTCGGGCCGCACTACATGCTGACATCGCTGATGGGCGCCACCACCCATGTGGTCGCGCGCAGCCGGGACCCGGTCGTCAGCGATACCGGCCTGACCCTGGTGCCGTCGGCGACATTCGCCGAGGTGCCGGCGGACCTCGACATCCTGTTCGTTCCGGGCGGGACGAGCGGCACGCTCGCGGCGATGCGCGACCCGGCGACGATGGATTTCCTGGCCGATCGCGGCCGCAGCGCGCGCTTCGTCACGTCGGTCTGCACCGGCTCGCTGCTGCTCGGGGCGGCCGGCCTGCTCGACGGCTACGAGGCGACCTCGCACTGGATGACGCGTTCGCTGCTGCCGATCTTCGGGGCGAAGCCGGTCGACCGCCGGGTCGTGCGCGACCGCAACCGGATCACCGGCGCGGGCGTCACGGCCGGCGTCGATTTCGGCCTCGCCATGGTGGCCGATCTGCGCGACCGGCTCTATGCGGAATCGGTCCAACTGCTGGCCGAATATGCGCCGGATCCGCCATACCGGTCGGGTTCGCCCGACACGGCACCGCCGTTGGCCCGCAAGCTTCTCGAGGACATGCTCGCCGGGTTCCTGCAGCGCGCCGAGGAGACCGGCCGGGCCGCCTTCGCCGCGCGGAGGCCGGGGTGAGGGTTGGGGCGGGCGCGTCGGCCGCCATCGTCCCTTCGGAACCCATCTCAGCATCGCCGCGTGCCGGCGCCCTCCGCGTGGCGCCGGCACGCGGGGGCGACCGGCTGCGCCTCGGTGCGGCCTTCGTGCTGTCGGCGCTTCTGCACGGCCTCGTGCTGGCCGTCGCGCCGGCAGGCCTGCCGCCGATCGAGACGCCCTCGGACGAGATCGCCATCGAGGCCGAGATCGTGGCGACAGCGCCGGAGATCGTCGCGGAGGTCGAGGATCGGTCGGCCGTGACCACCGAACAGTCCGCCGCCGCGGACCGGCCGGGCGATCCCGTCCTGTCGGAGGCGGTCGTCGCGGTTCGGGATGGGCAGGAGGCCGGGCCGGCCGAGACCGCGGCGTCGGACCCGCCTCCGCCTGAACCCGACCGACCGCCTGGCGATGTCGTCCCGCCGGCGACACAGCCGCCGCCTGTCGAGGCCTCCGCGCCTGAGCGCTCCGAGACGGGGTATGCCGATCGGCCGCCCGTGTCGGACCAGACCGTGCCTGAAGTCCGCCCGGTGGCAGATTCGGAGCCCGAACCGCCCAGCCCGGCGGCCATCGATGCGGCGCCCGTCCGGCTTGCCGAGGCCGATCCGATGCCGCCCGCTGTCCCGCCACCTGCTGTCCCGCCACCCATTGGCCCGCTGCCCGCCGTCCCGCCGCCGGAGACCGTCGAAGCCGCGCCGCCGGTCGCGGTACCGCCGGTCCTCGAAGTGCAACCGTCGGCCGTCGCGGTTGGCTTGGCCGTCAGGCTCGAGCCGGCCGCGCCGGCGCGCGCCACGCCCCGGCCGGTTCCGGCAAGGCCGACGCCGCAGGCTGTCCGTCGGCCTCCCGTCGCGTCTCCGCCTCCGCCGGCTCGCCGGCCGGTCGCGACCCGACCGGCATCCGAGAGCCGGCCGGCGTCCGGGGCGGGGTCGAGAACGGCGGTCGGGGAGGCGGTCGGGTTCCGCGCACGGCCCGCCGCCGAGCAGGCCGCCGACTACCGTGCGATCGTGGCCGCCGAGATCAATCGCCGGAAGGCCTATCCGCCGGCCGCCCGGCAGGCCGGCCTCAGCGGCCGCGTCGTGCTGCGGTTCACGGTCGGACCGGGCGGACGGGTCGGCGGCGCGGCCGTCGTCCAGTCGTCCGGGCATGCCAGCCTGGACGATGCGGCGCGCAGCCTCGTCGGCAGTCTTTCGTTGCCGCCGCCGCCGGGCGGACAGTTCTCTGTGACGACGGCGGTGAACTACCGCGCCGAGTGATGCGCTCGATCACCACCCATGGAGCTCGATATTCGGCGCGCGACGTCCGCGTGCCGCCGTCGGGCATGAGACATTCGTGCTGCGCCGTCGGCCTGACGTTTCCTCTCAGGCCGGCACGCTTGCGCCGGCGGCGCGCGCGGCACCGAGACCGGCGAGGGCGCCGTAGGCGAAGGCGGTGAGCAGGCCGTTGCCGGAGAGATAGCCGCCGGCGTCGGCCCCCGAAACCCCGCAGGCCGCACCGCCGGCCGCGAAGAGCGTCTCGAACGGCCGCCCGTCCCGGCGCATCACCCGGGCGCGATCGTCGACGACCAGCCCGCCCTGGGTATGGAACAGCGCGCCGGTGACCTTCACGGCCGCATAGGGCGGCGCGAGTTGCGCCACGCCGGCGAAGTCGCGGCCGAAGCGATCCGTCGCACCGGCGGTCTTCAGCGCGGCGATCTCGCCGAGCGTCGCGGCGAGGGCGGCCTCCGGGACATGCATCCGGCCCGCCAGCCCGGCGATGGTATCGGCCGTCAGCACGGCGCCGGCGGCCTCCGCGGCGCGGAAATCCTCGAACTGCCGGGCGATCGCGGCGATGCGGCCGTCGAAGATCGTGAAGGCGATCCCGTCCGGCTCGGCGATGACCGCGGCGGCCGATTCCGAATAGCCGCGCGCCTCGTTGGCGAAGCGGACGCCGTCCCGGTTCACCTGGATGCCGCCTTCGGTGATCGTCGCCCAGGTGATCAGGATGCCGTGCGGATGGGCGACCGATCCGTGACCCTGGTGGCCGGAGAGATGGCGGGTCGCCGCACCGAGCGCCTCGCCCCACAGAAGCGCGTCGCCGCGATTGCCGGGATGGCCGAAATAGAGCGCGTCCTTCAGCGCCGGGATATGGGCCGCGACCAGGTCCGGGTTGCCGCCATAGCCGTTGCAGGCGAGCACCAGCGCCTTGCAGCCGATCCGGTCCGTGGTCCCGTCCGGCCGCACGAGGCCGGCGCCGACGATCCGGTCGCCGTCCGCAAAGAGCGTGGCGGCGGTCGCCTCGGTGACGATGTCGATGCCGGCCGCTTCCGCGGCGGTGCGCAGGCGGTCCATCAGTTCGGCGCCGGAGCGGCTCGGCAACCCGTGCATCCGCCGCGCGGAATGGCCCGGATAGGTGAAGTTGTCGATCACCGAGAAGGGCAGGCCGTGCCGGTCCGCCAGCCATTCGAGGACGCCGCCGACCTGGTCGACCACGAGCGCGACGGCTTCGGGGTCCGGCTCGCCATGCGCCTTGGCCAGGATGTCGGCCGCAAAGCCCGCCTTGCTGTCGGCAATGCCGGCCTCGCGCTGGAAGCGCGTCTCCGCCGCGGGAATGAGGCCCGCCGACAGCGCCGTCGAGCCGCGCGCGACCGCATCGCGCTCGACGACCAGCACCGTCGCGCCGGCCTCCTGCGCCTTCAGGGCCGCGATCAGGCCGGCCGCGCCGGCGCCGATCACCAGCACGTCGCAGCCGGCCTCGAAGCCCGCCCCGTCCACCGCTTCGATCTCCGCCACGGCCGCCTCCTGAGATGTTAGCCTGTCTGATCTTGACGACAGGCACATGTCCCATTTTTAATACCGACACAATGAGCGGTCGGGCAAGTCCGGCGGTTCGGTCGGGGGGAGGCGGTCCGCCTTCCGTCCGTGAATCCGAACCGCGATGTTCCGACGGCCAGCGGCGGAGGCGCGGCTCTTGGACGCCGTCGAATCTTCGAAGACCCATCGGCTCTATCTGCTCCTGAAGGAGCGGATCCAGACCGGTGTGCTGGCACCCGGCGACCGTCTGCCCGGCGAGCCCAGCCTGGCGGCGACGCACGGCCTGTCGCGCGTCACGGTCCGGCGCGCGCTCGACGGCCTGTCGCGCGACGGCCTGGTGACGCGGCTGCCCGGTGCCGGGACCTTCGTCACCGAGCCGAACGGGCGTCCGCCCGTCGTCGCCGATCTCGCCAACATGTTCGCCCATCTGGTCGCCATGGGTCGGGCGTCCAAGGTGCGTCTCCTGTCCTTCGCCTATGTGGTCCCGCCGCCGGCCATCGCGGCCGCGCTCGGGCTGGGGCCGGGCGAGCGGACGCAGGCCTCGCTGCGCGTGCGCTCCTTCGACGACGTGCCCTTCTCGTATCTCGCCACCCATGTGCCCGAACGCATCGGCGTGACCTATTCGGAGGGCGATCTCGCCAACCGCCCGCTGCTCGAACTTCTGGAGCGTTCCGGCGTCGTGGCCGACCGGGCCGAGCAGACCATCTCGGCGACGCTGGCCGGCCCGGATGCGGCCGCCGCGCTCGGCGTCGAGATCGGCTCGGCGCTGATCGCGCTGACGCGCGTGGTGCGCGACGGCGAGGGGCGGGGCATCGAGCATCTTTCCGCGCTCTATCGCCCGGATCAGCACGCCTTCCGCATGGAACTCGTGCGCGCCGGCGACGGCGAAGACCGCCACTGGCGGCCGACCACGCGCCTGAAGGTGCCCGCGGCCCATCCGAACGCCACGGGTTCCGAAGTGAACGAACGCCCGAAGACACGACAGAGGAGAAAGCCATGACCGAGCTTACGCGCCGTACCCTGCTCCAGACCGGTGCCGCCGTTGGTGCCCTGGTCTCCATGCCGGCGATCCTGAGGGCGCAGGCCGCTCCGGTCCGCATCGGCATCCTGCAGCCGGTCACCGGGGCGCTCGCCCAGGACGGCGAATATGGCCGCCTCGGCGCGCAGATCGCCCTCGACGAGATCAATGCCGCCGGCGGCATCAAGGCGCTCGGCGGGGCCAAGCTCGAGGTCGTGTTCGGCGACGCCCGCTCGAACCCGGAGGGCGGCACCCAGGAGGTCGAGCGGATGGAGGCCGAGAAGGTCTCGGCCATCGTCGGCGGCTTCGCCTCGCCGATCGTGCTCGCCGCCTCGCAGGCCGCCAGCCGCTACAACATTCCCTATATCTGCGATGTCGGCGTCTCCGACCAGATCGTCAACCGCGGCCTGACCAACACCTTCCGCTTCGGCCCGGGCTTCGGCATCGTCACGTCGACGGCGCTCGAAAACCTCGTCAAGCTGAACGAGGCCGCCGGCAAGCCGGCCAAGACCGTGGTGGTGGTGCATGAGGACGGCCTGTTCGGCTCCGGCATGGCCAAGCTCCTGCAGGCGCAGCTGCCCGGCCGCGGCTTCGAGATCCTGGAGACCATCGCGCATCCGACCCCGTCGCGCGACATGTCCAACGTGGCGCTGCGCATCCGCGCGCTGAACCCGGATCTGGTCATCCCGTCGAGCTACTACGCCGAATTCGTGCTGCTCGCCCGCACCATGCAGCAGCAGCGCATCCGCCCGAAGGGCATCTACGCGATCCTCAACGGCGCGGCCTCGAACTTCCGCTTCGTCAAGGAATTCCCGGACGCGGCCAATCTGGTCATGGACTGCAACCACTGGGCCGATCCGCGCAAGCCGAAGACCGCCGAGGTGCGCCGGCTCGCCGAGGCCGGCGGCCGTTTCTGGCTCTACAACACGCCGCTCAACTATTCCTGCGTGAAGCTCCTCGCCGACGCGATCGAGCGGGCCGGATCGAGCGACCGGGCCAAGATCACCGAGGCGCTGGCGAGCTCCACCTTCGCCGACCACATCATGCCCTACGGCCCGACCAAGTTCGTCAACGGCCAGAACCAGGGCGCCGCCCCGGTCAACACCCAGGTCCAGAACGGCGACATCAAGGTGATCTTCCCGGACGCCTTCTCGGACGCCAAGCCGATCTTCCCGGCCGTCTGATCCGACCCGCCACGAGACCCGCCCGCCGCGCCGGCCGCAAGGCCTCTCGCGGCGGGCGGCCGCCCCTCCCGCATGCCGTTCCAACCGGGCTGCCGCCGCCTGATGCTCCAGATCGACATCCTCCTGTCGGCTCTCGCCAACGGCCTGATGACCGGGGCCGTCTATGCGCTGATCGCGCTCGGGCTGACGCTGGTCTACGGCGTGCTGCACGTCATCAACTTCGCCCATGGGGCGACGCTGACGGCGGCCATGTTCGCGGTCTGGGCGGCCCATGACGGGCTCGGCATCGATCCCTATGTGGCGATCCTGATCCTGACGCCGCTGTTCTTCGCGCTCGGCTACGCGCTGCAGCGCTTCGTCATCGGCCCGGCCAGCCACGGTTCGGACAGCAACATCCTCTTGGTCACGCTCGGCCTGTCGATCGTGATCGAGAACGCCCTGCTGGCCGCCTTCCGGTCGGACACGCGCTCGATCGACGTGCCCTACGGCTTCTCGGTGATCGAACTCGGCAACCTGTTCCTGCCGCTGCCGAAGGTGATCGCCTTCTTCGCCTCCTTCCTGGTCGCCGCGCTCTTGTGGGGGCTGATGGCCCATACCGACATCGGCAAGGCGATCCGCGCCGTGTCGCGCGAGAAGACCGGCGCGGCGCTGTCGGGCATTCCGGTCGAGCATGTCTACGCGGTCACCTTCGGGCTCGGCGCCGCCTGCCTGGCGGTCGCGGCCTGCCTCCTGATGCCGACCTTCCTGGTCAATCCGCGGGTCGGCAATGCCTTCGTGCTGGTCGCCTTCACCATCGTGGTGCTCGGCGGCATGGGGTCGGTGCCCGGCGCGCTGATCGGCGGGTTGATCATCGGCGTCGTCGAGAGCCTGTCGGGCCTCTATTTCGGCGAGAGCCTCGGCCAGATCGGCATCTTCCTGATCTTCATCCTGGTTCTGCTGGTCCGCCCCGCCGGCCTGTTCGGGGCGCGCGCATGACCGGTTCGGCGCGCCTCCCGATCCTGATCGCCGTGATCGTCCTGGCGCTGCTGCCGCTCGGCGCCACCTCGAACACGCTTCTGAATTTCATGACCTTCGCGCTGATCGTCGCGCTGGCCGCGCAGGGCTGGAACCTGCTCGGCGGCTATGGCGGCCAGTTCAGCTTCGGCCATGCCGCCTTCTTCGGCACGGGCGCCTACGCGATGGGGCTCCTGCAGGTGCGCTTCGGCCTCAATCCCTGGGCCGCCATGCCGGTCGCGATGCTGCTCGGCGCGGCGGTCGGCTGGGCGATCGGCTTCCTCGCCTTCCGGGCGCGGCTGCGCGGCGCCTATTTCGCGCTGGTGACGCTCGCCTTCGCCGAGGTGTTCCGCATCCTGGCCAATGCCTGGGCCTTCACGGGCGCGGCCGCCGGCCTGCTGGTGCCGCTCAAACTGCAGGCCGCCAACATGCAGTTCGAGGACAAGCGCCTGTTCTACTGGCTGGTGCTCGCCTTCGTCGCCGGCGCTCTGGTGCTGACCGCCGAGCTCGCCCGCTCGCGCTTCGGCGCGCGCCTCGTCGCCCTGCGCGAGAACGAGGATGCCGCCCGCGCGCTCGGCGTCGACACGCTGCGCGTCAAGCTCGCCGCCATCACGCTCTCAGCCGGGGTCACGGCGGCAGCCGGCGGGCTCTATGCGCAGAAGTCGCTCTATCTCGACGCGGCGATCGCCTACGGACCCTGGATCTCCGTCGACGCCCTGCTGGCGCCGATCGTTGGCGGGCTCGGCACGGTGTTCGGGCCGCTGATCGGCGCGCTGGCGCTGCTCGGGCTCGGCGAGCTCAGCAAGATGGCGCTCGGCAATCTGTTCGGCGGCGCCGTGCCGGGCATCGACCTGATCGTCTTCGGCATCCTCCTGATCCTGGCCGTGGCCTTCGCGCCGCGCGGCCTGCTCGGCCTGTTCGATCGGCTCATCCGCCGCCCAAGGCCCGCCGAGGGCGGGGAGGCGACGCCATGACCGCGCCGCTCCTCGTCGTCGAGGACCTGACCAAGCGCTTCGGCGGGCTGACGGCCGTCGACCGGGCCGCGCTGACCGTCCGGGCGGGCACGATCGCCGGCCTGATCGGCCCGAACGGCGCCGGCAAGACCACGCTCTTCGCGATGATCTCCGGCTTCGAGACGCCGACCTCGGGCGCGGTCCGCTTCGAGGGCCGCGACGTGACCGCGCTGCCGGCGCACCAGCGCACCGCCGCCGGCATCGCCCGGACCTTCCAGATCGTGCAGCCCTTCGCCGGGCTTTCCGTGCGCGAGAACATCGCCGTCGGCGCCTATCTGCGCCGGGCCGGCCGGACCGAAGCGCTCGCCCATGCCGATGCGGTCGGCCGCGCGGTCGGGCTCGGCCCGCAGCTCGACCGGCCGGCCGGCGAGATGACCGTCGCCGGGCGCAAGCGGCTCGAACTGGCCCGCGCGCTCGCCACCGACCCGAAGCTCCTGCTGCTCGACGAAGTCCTGGCCGGGCTCAACCCGTCCGAGATCCGCGACATGATCCCGGTCATCCGCCGCATCCGCGAGGGCGGCGTGACCATCCTGATCGTCGAGCACGTCATGCAGGCGGTGATGAGCCTCTGCGACGAAGTCCATGTCCTGGCGCAGGGGCGCATGATCGCATCGGGACCGCCGCTCGCCGTCGCCCGCGACCCGGCCGTGATGGAGGCCTATCTCGGCCATGGCGCGGCCGCGCGCATCGCCGCGTCCGCCCGCAACCCGGGGGCGCCCGACCATGCTTGAGATCCGCGATCTGGTCGCCGGCTATGGCGGCGTGCCCGTGCTGCGCGGCGTCTCGCTCGATGTCCGTGCCGGCGAGATCGTCGCCGTGCTCGGCGCGAACGGGGCCGGCAAGACCACCCTCAACCGGGCCATCTCGGGCCTGATCCGCCCCGACGGCGGCTCGATCGGTTTCGAGGGCCGCGCGCTCGCCGGGCTCTCGGCGCCCGACATCGTCGCGCTCGGCCTCGTCCATGTGCCCGAGGGCCGCAAGATCTTCCCCAACATGAGCGTGCGGGAAAATCTCGAGCTCGGCAGCTACCGAAGGGCGAAGGCCAACCGCGCCGCCAATCTGGAGCGCGTCTTCGCGATCTTCCCGCGGCTGAAGGAACGCACCGGCCAGTCGGCCGGCACGCTGTCGGGCGGCGAACAGCAGATGCTCGCGATCGGCCGCGGCCTGATGGCCGAACCGAAACTCCTGATCATGGACGAGCCCTCGCTCGGCCTGTCGCCGCTCCTGGTCGAGGAGATGTTCGCGCTCGTCGCCCGCATCGCCGCGGACGGCCTGGCGGTGATGCTGGTCGAACAGAACGTCGTCCAGTCGCTCGATCTCGCCGCCCGCGCCTATGTGCTGGAGAACGGCGCCATCGCCATGGCGGGCGCCGCCGGCACGCTGAAGCGCGACCCGACTCTCATGACCACCTATCTGGGGCTCTGACGCCGATGGCCATCACCACCCCGGGGGTCGTCCCGGCCTCCGTTCTGGTCACCGGGCACACGCCCGGCTGGCTGACCACCTTCGCCCGCTTCGCCCGCCGCACGCGCTACGAGGATCTGCCCGAGGAGGTCGTCGCGCGGACCCGGCTGGTGATCCTCGACTGCATCGGCGCGATGCTGGCCGGGCGCCGGGAACCGGAGGTCGCCGAGGCCGAGCGTCGGCTGGGCCGCACGGGCCGGTCGGGCTCGAAGCTGTTGCGCGCCTTTCTCGGCGGCACGGCCGGGACCATGCTGGAGATCGACGAGGGCAACCAATATGCCCGCGGCCATCCCGGCATCCATGTCGTGCCGGCCGTCCTGGCGCTCGCCGCCGACCGCAAGGTGACGGGGGCGTCTGCGATCCTGGCGACCGCCCTCGGCTACGAGATCGGCGCGCGGATCGGCATCGCCTCGAAGCTGCGGGTGACCATGCATCCGCACGGCACCTGGGGCACGGTCGGAGCCGCGCTGGCGGTCGCGCGCCTGCGCGGCGCGGGTGCGGGGGAGATTGCGGAGACGATCAACGTCGCCTCCTCGCTCGGCCTGACCACCAGCCGCCGGACGATGCTCGAAGGTGCGACCGTCCGGAACACCTATGCGGGCTTCTCCAACATGCTCGGGATCATGGCCCATGACCTGGTCCGATCCGGCTTCACCGGCGAGGTGGACGGCGTCGGCTCGGTCTATGGCGGCATCGCGGCCGACGACTGGCGGCCCGAGGAGATGGTGCGCGACCTCGGCACGCGCTGGGAGATCGCGCGCAACTACTTCAAGCGCCATGCCGCCTGCCGCTACAATCACGGTGCCCTCGACGCCCTCGCGCGCATCGTCGCGGAGGCCGGCGGCCGGCTCGACCCCGAGGCGATCCGCGCCATCGAGGTCAAGACCTATGTCTGGGCCGCCCAGCTCGACCATCCCGAGCCGGCCAGCATGCTGGCGGCGAAATTCTCGATGCCCTTCTCGCTCGCCACCTTCATCGTGAACGGCGGCGCCACGCTCGACGCCTTCCGCGATCCGGCCCGCGAGGATGCCGTCACGCGGGCGCTGGCGCGGCGGGTCCGCGTCGACGAGGACCCGGCCCTGACCGCCATGCTGCCCGGCCTCAGGCCCGCCCGCGTGACGGTCACGCTCACCGACGGCCGGGTCTTCACCGCCGAGGCGCTGACCAACAAGGGCGACACCGAGGACCCCTACGCCGCAACCGAGGTCGAGGCGAAATTCATGGAGGTGGCGGCGCCGGCCATCGGCACGGACGCCGCCGGTGCCGTCGCCCGGGCGGTCCTCGGCCTCGACAAGGCCGCCACGCTCGGCGGCATCCTCGAACTGATCGACATGAAATGACCCAATCGCTGAAGGCCCGCCTCGCGGCCAAGCCGATCCTGCTGGCGCCGGGCGTCTACGACCCGCTGACCGCACTCCTGGCCGTCAAGGCCGGCGCCGAGGCGCTCTACGTCTCCGGCGCGGCGATATCCTATACGCGGCTCGGCCAGCCGGATATCGGGCTGGCCGCGATGACCGAGGTCGCCGACACGGTTCTGATGATCCGCGACCGGGTCGCCGCGCCGCTGATCGTCGATGCCGACAACGGCCACGGCAACGCGCTCAACATGCAGCGGACCATGCGCCTGTTCGAGCGCGCCGGCGCCGATGCGCTGCAGATCGAGGACCAGAGCTATCCCAAGCGCTGCGGCCATCTGGCCGAGAAGCGCCTGGTTTCGACGGCCGAGATGGCCGGCAAGATCGCCGCCGCGGTCGACGCGCGCCACAGCGCCGAAACCCTGGTCATCGCCCGCACCGACGCGATCGCGGTCGAGGGCTTCGCGGCGGCGATCGACCGGGCCGGGCGCTATGCCGAGGCCGGGGCCGACGCACTCTTCGTCGAGGCGCCCGGCTCGCGCGCGCAGTTGGCCGCCATCGCCGAGGCGCTTGGCGGCCGGCTGCCGCTGATGGCCAACATGGTCGAGGGCGGGCGGACCCCGATGATGGCCGCCGCCGAACTGGAGGCGCTCGGCTTCGCGCTGGTGATCTTCCCCGGCGGGGTCGTGCGCGCCGTGGCGCGGGCGGCCGAGGACTTCTACGCGACGCTGCTGCGCGACGGCGGCACCGACGCCTTCCGCAACCGGATGTTCGATTTCGACACCCTCAATGCCGTGATCGGGACGCCCGAGATCCTGGCCCTCGGCAAGCATTACGAAGGCGACGCATGACCGCCCCGACCGCAGCCGGCCTCGATCCGGTCGTCTTCTCGATCCTGACCGGCCGCCTGGAGCAGGTCGCCGACGAGATGGACGCGACCCTGTACCGCTCGGCCTTCAACCCGATCATCGCCGAGGCGCGCGACGCCTGTCACGGGCTCTATCACGCCGAGACCGGCGCGACGCTGGTGCAGGGTTCCAAGGGCCTGCCGATCTTCGTCGGCGCGATGGCCTTCGCCGTGAAGGCGGTGATCGACAAGGTCGCGGCCGGGGCGGGCCTGGAGGCCGGCGACACCTTCATCTTCAACGATCCCTATGCCGGCGGCACGCATCTCAACGACTTCCGGCTGGTCCGGCCGCTGATGCGCGGCGGCCGCTTGTTCGCCTGGCTCGCCTCGGTCGGCCATTGGCTCGATATCGGCGGCAACGTGCCCGGCGGCTACAATCCGCAGGCCACCGAATGCTTCCAGGAGGGCGTGCTGATCCCGCCGGTCAAGCTGTTCAGGGCCGGGGTGCTGCAGCAGGACATCGTCGACGTGCTGCAGGCCAATTCGCGCCTGCCGCGCTCCAACTGGGGCGATCTCAACGGCCAACTCAATGCGCTCGATCTCGGCGAGCGGCGCTTCCATGCGCTGATCGACGAATATGGCGAGGCGACCGTCGCCGCCGCCCTGGACGCGGCCTCGGCCCGCGCGGCCGCGCTGATGCGCGAGAATATCCGCGCCCTGCCGGACGGCACCTACAGCTTCGTCGACCATCTCGACAATGACGGCATCGTCGACGAACCGCTGACCATCGCGCTCGACCTGACGGTCGCAGGCGAGACGCTGACGCTCGACTTCTCGCGCTCCTCGCCGCCTTGCCGGGGGCCGGTCAACATCGCCCGCTCGACGGCGGTTGCGGCCTGCTATGTGGCCCTGAAGCATGTCTTCACCGGCGTGCCGGCCAATGCCGGCTGCCTCGATCCGATCCGCTTCGTCATCCCCGACACGACCTTTCTGGGCGTCTCGGCGCCGCGCCCGGTGGCCGGCTACACGGAAACCATCCTGCGCATGATCGGCGTCGTCTTCGGCGCGCTCGCGGCCGCCGATCCGGCCCGCGCCACGGCCGCGCCCTTCGGCACCATCAACGCCCTCTCGGTCGCCGGCCACCGGGCGAGCGGCGAGCGCTTCGTGCTGTTCTCCTTCTTCGGCGGCGGGCTCGGCGGCAATCCGGCTTCCGACGGCCTCAACCATGCCAACAACCCGATCTCCACCGCCACCATGCCGCCGGCGGAGATCCTGGAAGCGGCGCATCCCGTGATGTTCACCGAATGGGGCCTTAGGCCCGACAGCGCCGGTCCCGGCCTGCATCGCGGCGGCCTCGGCGCCGTCTATGCGCTCGAAGTGCTGGCGCCGGACGGGGCTGACGTCTCGCTCCTCGGCGAGCGCGGCCGCTACGCGCCGTTCGGCGTCGCCGGCGGCCATCCCGCCGCGCTCAACCGTTTCGTCTACGACAGTCCCGACGGCCCCAAGGAGCCGCCGATGGCCTCCAAGGTGACCGGCGTGCGGCTGAAGGCTGGCGAGCGGTTGCGGCTGGAGACGCCGGGCGGCGGCGGCTGGGGCGATCCCTGGCGGCGCGATCCTGACGCGGTCGCGCGCGATGTCCGCCGCGGCTTCGTCTCGGTCGCGAAGGCGGCGGCCGACTACGGCGTCGCCGTCGCGGCGGACGGCGCGATCGATGTCGCGCAAACGGCGGCGCTGCGCGCCGGGAGGCCGGCATGACCAGGATCGTCGGGGTCGATGTCGGCGGCACCTTCACGGATCTCGCCTATTTCGACGAGGAGAGCCGCAGCTTCCGGACCGCCAAGGCGCCGTCGAACCGGGGCGACGAGGCGGTCGGCTTCATGGACGGGCTGACCCGGCTCGGGCCGGTCGCCGCGCTTGACGCGATCGTGCACGGCACCACGGTCGGCACCAACGCGCTCCTGGAGCGCAAGGGCGCCCGGGTCGGCATCATCACCACGCCCGGCTTCCGCGACGCGCTGGAGATGCGCCGCCGCGACCGCCCGAACACCTGGGGCCTGTGGGGCGATTTCGAGCCGGTCGTGCCGCGCGACATGCGCCTGGAGGTGCCCGAGCGGACGCTCGCCGACGGTACCGTGCGCCTCGCCGTCGATCTCGACGCCGTGCGGGCGGCAGCCGCCGCCCTGCTTGCGCGCGGGGCGGAGGCGCTCGCCATCGTCTTCGTCAACGCCTATGCCAACCCGGCCAACGAACGCGCCGCCTTCGAGGCCGCCCGCGCGGTCTGGCCGAATGCCCATATCGCCCATTCGGCGCAGGTCCTGCCCGAGATCCGCGAGTTCGAGCGGACCTCGACGACGACCCTCAACGCCTATCTGCAGCCCGTCGTCGCCAGCTATCTGGGCAAGCTCGACGAGGCCCTGGCGGCCGGGGGCTTCGCCGGCTCGTTCCACATCGTCCAGTCGAACGGCGGCGTGATGTCGACCGCCACCGCGCGAAGACTGCCGGTGCGCACCGCCCTGTCGGGTCCGGCGGCGGGCGTGATCGCGGCCGCGGCGATCGCCGGGGCGGCGGGCCATGCCGACATCGTCACGGCCGATCTCGGCGGCACCTCCTTCGACGTGTCGCTGGTCGCCGGCGGCAAGGCGGCGCTGGCCGCCCAGACGGTGATCGATTTTGGTCTCGTCGTGCGCACGCCGATGATCGAGATCACCACCATCGGCGCCGGCGGCGGCTCGATCGCCCATGTCGATGCCGGCGGGCTGATCGCGGTCGGTCCGGAAAGCGCCGGCTCGCGGCCCGGCCCGGTCGCCTACGGCCAGGGCAACACCCGTCCGACCCTGACCGACGCCAACCTGGTGCTCGGCCGGATCAATGCCGACCGGCCGATCGGCGGCAAGCTGGCGCGGCTCGACGTGGAGGCCGCCCGCGCGGCGCTCGACGCGGCCATCGGCGCACCGCTCGGGCTCACGCCGGAGGCCGCCGCGGAAGCGGTGGTGCGGGTCGCCAATGCCAAGATGGCCGGCGCGATCCGGCTCGTCTCGATCGAACGCGGCCACGACCCGACCCGCTTCACCGCCGTGCCCTTCGGCGGCGGCGGAGCGCTGCATGTCGGGGCGCTGATCCGCGATGTCGGGCTGAAGGGCGCGCTGGTGCCGCGCTATCCGGGCATCACTTCGGCGCTCGGCTGCATCATCGCCGATATCCGCCACGACCAGGTCGCCACCGTGAACCTGTCGCTGGACGGGCTCGATGCCGCCCGGCTCGATGCGCGCATGGTCGAGGCCGGCGGCGAGGCGCGCGCGGTCGTCGCCGGGGCCGGGCTCGCCGTCGAGGCGGTCGACGTGGTCTACGAACTCGACATGCACTACCAGGGCCAGACCCACACGGTCGCGGTCCCGCTGCCGGTCACGCTGGACGGCGCGGGGACGGGCGGTGCGACCGGCAGCGCAACCGGGCAGGAGACCACCGGCGTCACCGAGGCGATCGTGCGGGCCGCCTTCGAGGCCGCCTATTCGCAGGCCTTCTCGCGGCTGCTGCCCGGCATCCCGGTGCGCATCGTCAACCTGCGCACCGCCGCGATCGGACGCCGGCCGGCCTTCGACCTGATGGCGCTGGCGCCCGCACCCGACGCCTCGCTGGACGCCGCCCGCCGCGGCACCCGGCCGGTCTGGTTCGACGGCGGCTGGCATGACGCGACCATCTGGGACCGGCTGGCGCTGCCGGTCGGCGCCGCGATCGCCGGTCCGGCCATCCTGGAGCAGCCCGACGCCACGACCGTGGTCGATCCGGGCCTCGTCGCCCGGGTCGATCCCTTCGGCAACCTGATCGTGGAGCGGTCCTGACATGGCCCACAGTCCTCTCGACATGGCCGCGACGGCGCTGCTGACCGTCGACCTGCAAAACGACTTCCTCGATCCGAAGGGCGCCTATGGCCGGGCCGGCCAATCGGCACCTGAGATCGCGGCGCTGCCGGAGCGGCTGAAGCCGCTGGCGGAGGCGGTCCGCGCCAAGGGCGGGCTGGTCGTCGCGACCCAGTTCACGCTGGTGCCCGGACGCGGCGGCGAGCCGATCATCTCCCCGCATCTGAAGGCGCTGCGGCCCTTCCTCGGCCGGGGCGATTTCGCGCCCGGGTCCTGGGGCAATGCCACCGTCGACGCGCTGCAGCCGGTCGACGTGGTGATCGAGAAGCTGGCCTATTCGGCCTTCTACATGACCCGGCTGGAATGGGTCCTGCGCAAGCTCGGCATCACCCGGCTGATCGTCGGCGGCATCGTCACCAATGGCGGCGTCGCCTCCACGGTGCGCGACGCCCATGTCCGCGACATCGACGCGATCGTGCTCGAGGACGGCTGCGCCGCCTTCTCGGTCGAGACGCACCGCACCGCGATCGAGGCGCTGCGGCCGGTCGCCCGCGTCGCCTCGATCGCCGCCATGCGGGCCGAGGTCGAAGCCGCATGACCGGCGCGCGGACCCTGTTCGACAAGCTCTGGGACGCCCATGTCATCCTCACCCGCGAGGACGGCGAGAGCCTGCTGTGGGTCGACCGCCACTTCGTCCACGAGGGATCGCACCACGCCTTCCGTACGCTCGACCAGCGCGCCGCGACGGTCGCCGAGCCGGCGCTGACCTTCGGCGTCGCCGACCACTATGTGCCGACGCGCGGCCGGCCGGTGATCGCCGATCCGGAGATCGCCGGCATGGTCGCTAGGCTTTCCGACAATGCCGCGCGTCACGGCTTCCGCCTGTTCGGCCTCGACGATCCGAGCCAGGGCATCGTCCATGTGGTCGGTCCCGAGCAGGGTCTGACCCTGCCGGGCCTGCTGATCGTCTGCGGCGACAGCCACACCTCGACCCACGGCGCCTTCGGCGCCTATGCGTTCGGCATCGGCGCCTCCGAGGTCGCCCATGTGCTGATGACCCAGACGCTGTGGCAGAGGAAGCCGAAGCGGATGCGGATCACCGTCGACGGGCACCTCGGCGCCCATGTCGGCGCCAAGGATCTGGCGCTCCACGTCATCGCCGCGATCGGGGCGGACGGCGCGCGCGGCCATGCGGTCGAGTATCAGGGCGCGGCGATCCGGGCCCTGTCGATGGAGGGGCGGCTGACGCTCTGCAACATGTCGATCGAGGCCGGCGCGCGCTGCGCCATGGTGGCGCCGGACGAGACGACCTTCGCCTATCTGCGCGGCCGGCCGTTCGCCCCGGCCGGTGCCCTGTTCGACCGCGCCGTCGCTGCGTGGCGCGGCCTGGCCGGCGATCCGGACGCCGTGTTCGACCGGGACATCCGCCTCGACGCGGCTGCGGTCGCGCCGACCGTGACCTGGGGCACAAGCCCGGAGGAGGCGCTGCCGGTAACCGCCACGGCCCCGTCGCCGGAGGCCGGCGACCCGGCCCGCGCCGCGACGGTGGCGGCGGCACTCGACTATATGGGCCTGACGCCCGGCATGCGGCTCGACGCGATCGCGGTCGACCGGGTCTTCATCGGCTCCTGCACCAATGGCCGGCTGGACGACCTGCGCGCCGCCGCCGCGGTCCTGAAGGGGCGGCGGGCGGTGGTGCCCGGGCTGGTCGCGCCGGGCTCGCTCGCCGTCAAGCGCGCCGCGGAGGCCGAGGGGCTCGACCGCATCTTCATCGAGGCCGGACTGACCTGGGCCGATCCCGGCTGCTCGATGTGCGTCGGCATGAACGGCGACATCGTGCCGGCCGGCGAGCGCTGCGCCTCGACCACCAACCGCAATTTCCGCGGCCGCCAGGGACCGGGCTCGCGGACGCATCTGATGTCGCCCGCCATGGTGGCGGCGGCGGCGGTGACCGGACGGCTGACCGATGTCCGGGACTTGACCGAACCCGATCGCGAGGCCTGACATGCAGCCCTTCACCCGCCTGGAGGCGCGTGCCTGTCCGCTCGGCCTCGCCAATGTCGATACCGACCAGCTGATCCCGGCGCGTTTCATGAGCCGCCCGCGGACCGCCGGCTATGGAACGTTCCTGCTGCACGACCTGCGCTTCGGCCCGGACGGCGCGCCGGTGCCGGGCTTCGTGCTCGACGATCCGCGCCGCGCCGGTGCCCGCATCCTGGTCGCGCGGCGCAATTTCGGCACCGGCTCGTCACGCGAGGCCGCCGTCTATGCCCTGGTCGACTACGGCATCGCCTGCGTGATCGCGCCGTCCTTCGGCGATATCTTCGCCTCCAACGCGGTCAAGAACGGCCTCCTGCCGGCGACGGTGACCGAAGACGACGCCGAAAGCCTGCTGGCCGCGATCGAGGCCGAGCCGGAGACCCCCGTCTGCGTCGATCTTACCGCGCAGACGATCGCCGCCGGCGACCGCGCGATCGCCTTCGCGATCGATCCGGTGCGCCGCCTGCAGCTCCTCAACGGCTGGGACGATATCGATCTGACGCTCCGCCACGCCGCCGAGATCGCCGCCTTCGCCCGCACCCGCCGCACCGAGGCGCCCTGGATCGTCCCGGGCCACGGCGGGTGATGCCGGCCGCACCAGACCGCGGCCCGCGCGTCCATCGTTGCCGGGTCCGGATCCCGGCTCCGATCGTCCGCCGCCGCGTCAGCCGTTCTCCGCGGGTGACGAACCGAGGCATGATCGGGCAAACTTCAGGGTGCCGGTCAAACCCTCATAGGTCCGTCCACCCATGCCCATGCCGATGGACTACAGGCTCGCCGCGCAGGACTTCGACCGGTTCCTGATGGAGGTGGTCGAGGCGACCGGCCTGACGACACGAAACCAGGCCTATACGACCATCCAGGCGGTGCTGATCTGCTTCCGGCGGCGGTTGACCCTCAGGGAGGCGATCGTCTTCGCCCAGGTCCTGCCGGCAATGCTCCGCGCCCTGTTCGTAGAGGACTGGGATCCGGACGCGCCGCAAGCCACATCCTGGGACCGCGCGACGATGACCGAGGAGGTCAAGGCGCTGCGGATCGACCACAACTTCTCGCCCGATACCGCAATCCACGACGTCGCGAGCGTCCTGCGCCGCCATGTCGAGGCGGAGGCCTTCGAGCGCGTTCTCACCCGCCTGCCGGCGCCGGCGCGGGACTTCTGGTCGTAGTGCCGTCGCCCCGTGGCGGACGTTTCCCCCCGGGGCGCGCGATCAGCCGGCTCGCCGAAGTCGCCAGGGCCGGTCGCCCCTACGGATCGGGCAGCAGCTTGCCCGGATTGAGCATTGCGGCCGGGTCGAGCGCGCGCTTGATCCGGCGCATCACGTCGAGGGCCTCGGGCGAGCGGGCGAGATGCAGGTAGGGCTTCTTGAGGGTGCCGATGCCGTGCTCGGCCGAGATGGTCCCGCCGAAGCGCCCGGTCAGCGCGTAGACGATCGCGTCGACCTCGTCATGCGGCTGGTGCAGGCCTGCGGAGGGCACGTTGACCACGACATGCAGGTTTCCGTCGCCCACATGGCCGTAGCAGAGCGTCCGGGCATCCGGGAAGCGCGCCGGGATTTCGGTCTCCAGGGCCACGACCAGCGCCCCCATGGCATGGATCGGGACGCCGAGATCGTAGCCGAGGATGCGGCCGAGGATGCGGCCATATTCGGAAACGCTCTCGCGGACGGTCCACAAATCGCGCGCATCGCGCTCCGAGGCTGCGATCACCACGTCCTCCAGGACGCCGGCCTCGATCAGATCGGCGAGCGCCACTTCCAGGCGGTCCTGGATGGTCTCTTCGCCGAAGCCGCTCGCCTCGACCAGCACATAGGCGCCGTGCGGCCTAGCGAAGGGCTTGCGTGCAAGCGGCAGCGCGTCGGCCATGAAATCGTGGAAGCTCGGCCACATGCCTTCGAACACCGTCAGCGCGGGGCCGAGCCGGCGGCGCAACTGTTTCAGGAGCGCCGTGACGGCGTCGAAGTCCGGCAGGGCGCAGAGCGCGGTGGCGACCGTCGTCGGCTTCGGCTGCAGCCGGAGCACCGCGCGGGTGATGATCCCGAGCGTGCCTTCGGCGCCGATCAGCATCTGCTTCAGGTCGTAGCCGGCATTGTTCTTGATCATCGTATTGAGGGTATCGACGACCGTGCCGTCGGCGAGCACGAATTCCAGGCCGAGCACGTTCTCGCGCGTCATGCCGTAGCGGATCACGCGGACGCCGCCGGCATTGGTCGAGAGATTGCCGCCGATCGTGCAGGAGCCGCGGGCGCCGAGATCGACCGGATACTGGAGCCCGACGGCGTCGGCGGCGGCCTGCACGGCGGCGAGCGGGGTGCCGGCCTCGACCGTCATGGTCAGCCCGATCTCGTCGATCGCCACGATGCCGTTCATGCGTTCGAGCGACAGCGCGACGGCCCCGGCCGACGGATGGGCACCGCCGGCGAGGCCGGTCATTCCGCCCTGGGGCACCACGGCGAGGCCGAGCCGTCCGAGCGCGACGAGCGCGGTGGAGACCTCGGCCGTCGAGCGCGGCCGGAGAAGCGCCAGCGGCGGCACCGGATCCTGATCGCTCCAGTCGTGCCAGTGCGCTTCGCCGATCGCCGCGCCGGTCGACAGAATGCCGGCGGGCAGGGCGGCGGCGAGGGCGGCGAGCGTTGCGGCCGGGTCCTGGGTCATGGATTGCACTCCGATCACAGCAGCCGCGGCAGAAACAGGGCGATCGCCGGGAAGAACGCGATCAGGACGATCAGCAGCATCGTGCACAGGATGTAGGGCAGGGCGGCGAGCGAGACCGTCTTGAGCGTCGTGCCGGGAGGCGCCACGCCGAGCATGATGAACAGCAGGAGGCCGAAGGGCGGCGTCGTGAAGCCGACCTCGTAGGAGAGGAGCAGGAGAAGCCCGAACCAGACCAGGTCGAAGCCGAACTGGTTGGCGATCGGGATGAAGACCGGCAGCGTGATCAGCATCATCGACAGCTGATCCATGAACATGCCGAGGATCAGGATGATGCCGATCATCACGAACAGCATCGACATCGGCGGCAGATCGAAGGACAGGAACCACTGGATCATGCCGTTCGAGGCGCCCGAGAAGGCCAGTGCCTGCGCGAAGGTGGTCGAGGCGGCGATGATCAGGAAGGTCATGCCCGAGACCTTCATGGCATCGTCGAGCGACTTCCAAATCACGCCCCACGAAAAGCGCCGGTAGCCGAGCAGCAGACCGAGCACGCCGAGACAGCCGAGCGCGGCGGATTCGGTCGGCGAGGCGATCCCGGCGATGATCGAACCGATCACCATCAGGACGATGACGCCCATCGGGATGACGTTCGCCACGATCGCGCGGAGCTTCTCGGCGGTCGTGGCGACCGGCGTGTCGTAGTTCGGCGCCGCATCCGGGTCGATGGTCACCTGAGCGGTGATCAGGGCCATGTACATGACGGTGAGCAGGATGCCGGGCAGGAAGCCGGCGATCAGCAGGGCGCCGACATCGATCTGGGCGAGCGAGCCGAGCAGCACGGCGAGCGAGGAGGGCGGGATGATCACGGCCAGCCCGCCGGCGCCGAGGATCGGGCCGAAGCTCATATGCGGCTTGTAGCCCCGCTTCAGCATCTCCGGCACCATGGCGGAGCCCATCATGCCGGTATTGGCGATGCTCGATCCGGACAGCGCCGCAAAGACCGCGCCGGACAGCACGACGATATAGGAGAGCCGCGCCCGGACCTGGCCGATGCACAGGTCGACGGCGTGGAAGACGTTGTCGCCGAGGCCGGAGCGGAAGAACAGGCTGCCCATGATCAGGAACAGCGGCAGCGGCGTCAGCGCGTAGATCGACACCGCCTCGCCGAAATTGGCGACCATCTGGCGGATGCCGAGGCCGCCGCCCATGAACAGGAAGATCGACACGATGTTGGTCGCGAAGAAGGCGAAGGCGACCGGCACGCCGAAACCCATCAGGGTCAGGATCAGGCCGATCATCACGGCGAGGGCGACATACCATTCCATGGCTCAGAACCCCTCGATGTCGCGCGCGTCGATGGCGTAGAGGGAATCTGCGCCGGTCAGGAAGCGGATGAACTCGATCACCGAAAGCCAGAGCCCGATCACCATCGGCAGATAGATGGTCCAGCGCGGCACGTCGAAGGAACGCACGTCGTAATCGCCGGACTGCAGGTTTTCGAGCAGAAGCTGGAAGGCGACGAGGCCCAGATAGGCGCAGATGCCGATGCACAGCAGGCAGACGAGCTTCTCGGCGCCGCGGCGGGCGGCATCCGGCAGGGCGTGGCGCAGGAAGTCGGCGCAGACATGCCCCTTATGGCGCACGAGCGCCGGCATCGGCAGGAAGGCGACGTAGATCAGAAGGATCTCGATCGCCGAGGCGCTCCATGCGATCGGCCGGGCCAGGTTGCGCGCGGCCACGTCGTAGAGGACCAGCAGCACGATGACGCCGAGTATCACCCGGGTCACGTGGGCCAGAAGCGAAGCGGCCAGACCGCTCAAGTCGAAGAGTTTCTGCAACGCATCCTCCGGAAACGGCATGGGCGCGCGCTGAGCGCCTCGCCGGAGGCGTCCAGTCGACAACGGCAAACGGCAGTGGCGGTGTCGAGGGGCGGCACGGACGGCAGGCCGTCCGTGCCTGCCGGTCAGCCGAACTTCGCGCGCAGCGCCGCGATGTTGGACGGATCGCGCTTTTCGAGCCGCGACCAGCTGGCCTGAATGGCGGTGTCCAGGAACAGCTTCTTCTGTGCGTCCGGCATGGCGACGACCTTCATGCCGCCGTCGATCAGGGCCTTGCCCTCGTCGGCGGTGGTCTTCAGGCTGGCGGCGATGCTCTCCGCCTCGTACTCGATCGCCACCGTCTGCAGGATCGTCTTGGCCTCCGCGGGCAGCGAGTCCCACTTCGCCTTGTTGATCGAGATCAGCACGTCGGTCTGGAAGAAGCTCGGGTCGATCCGGTACTTGGTGAACTTGTTCCAGCCGAAGCCGGCATAGCCGGCGATCGAATAGGCGTTGGCGTTGACGAGGCCGCGTTCCAGCGAGGTGTAGACCTCGCCGGGACCCTGGACCACGATGCTGGCGCCGAGCTTTTCCAGGAAGTCGCGGTAGAGCGCAGCGCTGCGGATCTTCAGCTTGGAGAAGTCGATCGATCCGTCCGCGGTCCGGGCCGGCTCATCGACGGTGAAGATGTGGAAGCCGGCGCCGCCGTCGACATGGGCGAGCACGAAGGCATTGCCCTTCTTGCCGTAGATCTCGTTGATCAGCGCGAAGCCGCCATTGGCCCTGAGTTCCGCCGGGGTCTTCGAGGTGGCCGAGAACACCTCGCCCTCCGGCACCAGGTTCAGATAGGGGCCGGCCGGGCAATTGATGATGTCGACGAGACCCGACTTCTGCGCGTCGCCGAGCTGGCCGAGCGGCAGGATTTCCGGGCCGCCGCGGACCTTGATCTGCACCACGCCCTTGCCACGCTCGTTGAGCTTGGCGACGAAGGCGAGAAAGCTGCGGGCGTAGCTGACCTGGGCCGGCGTGAAATGCACCGCGTTCAGCGTGATCTCGGCCGCGCGCGCCGGGCGGGCAATGCCGACGCCGGCCAGCGCCAGCGCGGATTTGGCGAAAGTTCTCCTGGTGATGCTCATGGCTCGATCCCCTCGTCCTCGATGCTTAACCGTCGATCTCAGTCGTCATCCCGATCGTCGACCAGCGCCAGCACGCGCAGCGGGCTGCCGGAGCCGTTCTCGATCTTGAGCGGCGCGGTGATCAGCACCGCGCCCGTCGCCGGCAACTGGTCCAGATTGCACAGGCTGGCCAGACCAAACTTGTTCGCTCCATGCATCAGGGCATGAGCCGGGAAGGGCGGCTCGAAGGCGAAGGCCTGCCCCGCATCCGTGCCGACCGCCTCGACGCCCCAGCCATGCACATCCCGTTCCTCGATCAGGTAGCGGACGGCATCCGGCCCCGGACCGGGCACATGCGGGCCGTCCTCCTTCATGTTCAGAAAGGCAGCCGGGTCGGTGCGCTTCGACCAGTCGGAGCGCATCAGGACCCAGGATCCGGCCGGGATCTCGCCGTGCTTCTTCTCCCAGGCCTTGATGTGCTTCGGCGTGACCAGGAAGCGCTCGTCGCGGGCGCATTCGGCCGAGAAGTCGAGCACGCAGGCCGGCGCGATGAAGCGCTGCGGGTCGATCGTGTGGGTCGCCCCGTCGGTCAGATGGCGGCCGGAAATCCAGTGGATCGGCGCGTCGAAATGGGTGCCGGTATGCTCGCCGCAGGCGATGTTGTTCCAGTACCAGGCCGGTCCGCGGTCGTCGTAGCGCGAGATCTCGGAGATGGAGAACGGCGCCGACGGCGCGAAATTCGGCGGAAGCTGAATGACCGGCGTCGAGGGCTTCAGCAGTTGCGTCAGGTCGATCACCCGGATCCTGTGCTTGGCGATGTCCCTGGCCAGTTTCTCGAGGCTGCTCTTGCCCATGTCGAACCCTCCGCTGTGAATGCCGCTATTGCGCCGCCGGCCCGTCTGCCGGCCGGGCCTCGAACCTGCAGTCCGGTGCCCCCATCGCCGCACAAGCCGTCTCGACGACCGTGACAGGCCGGTCGAGCACCATCTCGCCGACCGCCGCCATCATGCCTCTGATCGGATGGCAGACGGGCACGTCCGACGGGCCGTAGCCGGCCGCAAACGGGCTGTTGGCGACCGTGAGACGCAGCATCCCCGGTTCCAGGCTGAACTGCCAGCGGCCCCAGCCGAGCTGCGGTGCGGTCGATGCCACGATATCGAGCAGGCCGGCGCCTTCGCCGCCCATCGCCCGATAGGCGCGCGCGCTGTCGGCGCCCTGGCGGGTGATCGAGCGGGCGAGCGCCGCGAAGGCCTCGCCGCGGCGATCCGCCGGCAGCTCGCGGAAGATGCCCATCAGCGCGTCCGGGCGGATCAGCAGGTAGCGGCGGCTCTGGTCCCACCAGGCGCCCTCGGCCTCGTCGAGGATCAGGCGGTCCCTGAAGCTCTGTGTCGCGCTCATGCGTCGCCCTTCCGCTTGTTCTCGAGCGCCGGACCGGAACCGGCCGGCAGGCTGGCGGTCCCGGCGGCTGGGACCTGGGTAACGGCCGGCGCGGGCGGATCGCGGAAGCGCTTGGCGGCCTCCACGAAGCTGCGCTGGACCATGTCGATGTCGTTGGCGATGGTCACCAGGCGGTAGCCCTGGCCGCGCGCGACGGTCGCGAATTCCGGCCGTCCGGTGAAGATGCCGCACGGCATGTAGCCAGCCCGGCAGGCCTTGTGGATGTCCGCACAGGCGACCGTGTGGTCGTGGCGATGGATCGGGAAGGCGCCGAGCGACAGCGACAGGTCGCCGGTTCCGATGAACACCATGTCGATGCCGTCGACCGCGATGATGTCCTCGGCGGCGTCGAGGCCCTTCTCGGTCTCGATCATCACGATCACGGCGATGCCGTCGGCGCCGGCGACATAGCTCTGGAAATCCTTCAGCGGCCGGACGCCGCCGCCGGAGCGGTTGCCATGCGGCGGATAGAGCGCGTGGCGGACGGCCGCCCGGGCCTCCTTGGCGGATTCGACCAGCGGCACGATCACGCCCTCGGCGCCGGCGTCGAGCGCGGTGCCGATGGCCAGGGCCGTGTTCTCGGCGACCCGGACGATCACCGGAATCCGGCTCGGCACCATGCCGATCACGGCTTCCAACTCGCGCCGGTCCCACAACCCGTGCTGCATGTCGATGACGATGGCGTCGGGCTCGCTCTTCAGCGCCAGCTCGACCAGCGCGGCCGAGCCGAGCGAGAACCACGCCGCACCGATGCAGCGTCCGGAGGCGATCATGGTCTTCAGCGTCGGTCGCTTCGGATCGAACATCGGTTCAGGTCCCTGGCGTGAGCGGGCGGATGACCTTGTACTCGCCGTCCGCATAGGCGAGGGGGCCGGCCTCGGCATCGAAGAAGTGGATGTCGGCGACGGTGCCGATGACGATGTGGTGGGTCGCCCAGTCGTGCAGGTCGGCGACCACGCATTCGAAGGCGACCCGGCAGCCGTGCAGCAGCGGCACCTCGCTGTCGGCGGACCGCAGCCAGTTGCCGAAGGCGAAGCGGCTCGTTCCGCGCACCGGGCGCTGGCCGCCGAAGGCCTGGGCGACGTCGGTCTGCGCCTCGGTCAGGACGTTGACCGAGAAGGCCGCGCCGGCGACCAGCGCGGCCGCGATCGTGCTCTGACGGTTGACGCAGACCAACAGGGACGGCGGATCGGCCGACAGCGACGAGACCGCCGTTGCGGTCAGCCCGACCGGATGCCCGTCGGTGCCGTGAGCGCCGATGACCGTCACGCCGCCGACCAGGGAGCGCATGCCGAGCTTGAAGCGGGCGCTTCCCGAGGTCCGGCCGGCGACGCGGGACAGGGCGGTCATCGGGTGCTCCTCAGGCCACGCGCAGCCCGGCCTGCTTCATCAGAGGCAGGACGCGGTCGCAGAAGAAGGGCAGTTCATAGGCGTAGTTGACGAAGGTCAGCGCCGCGCCGGCATAGCCCTCGCGCGAGATCTTCAGCATCTCGTCGACGATGAATTCCGGCGTCCCGACCAGCGGATAGGAACCGGCGCCGCCGGCGAAGCGCTTGCGGTAGAGGTCGAAGGCGTGCCGGTCGTGCGAATTGGCGAACTCGACCTTCTGGCTCATGTGCTGGTCGACGGCGGCGTGGTCGGCCTCGGCGACCGCATAGCGCTCGTAATAGTCCTCGGCCTCCTTCTGCGTCTCGCGGGCGACGACATGGCAGACCGTGTAGACGCCGACCTCGCGCTGGTAGGCCTTCGAGCGCTCGCGCATGTCGGCGACATGCCGGCCACCATCCTCGATGTCGGTGAAGGTCGAGAAGAGATAGTCGCAATGGCGGGCGGCATAGTCGCGACCGGGCGGGCCGAAGGCGGCGTTCATGGTCACCGGACGCGGCGACTGGATGCTGGCCGGGCGCGAGACGACTTGCTTCAGCTTGTAGAACTGGCCGTCGAAGTCGAAGGGCTGCGCGGTGCCGTAGCAGCGCTCGATGATCTCGATCCACTCGCCGGCGCGGCTGTAGCCGTCGCCGCCGAGCTCGATGCCGAACATGCCGAATTCGGACGGGTTCCAGCCGCAGACGATGTTGAGACCGGCGCGGCCGCCGGAGATGTGGTCGACGGTGGCGAGCGCCTTGGCGGCATAGACCGGATGCACGATCGGCACATGCACGGTCATGAAGAGGCCGATCCGCTCGGTGGATGCCGCCAGACCGGCCGCCCAGGTGAAGGTCTCGAACGACCATTCGCGCACCCGGTTCTTGCCGCCGAAGCCCTTCCAGCGCGCGATCGGGAGAAAGAATTCCAGGCCGGCCCGATCGGCGATGCCGACGGCGGTCAGATTGTCGTCCCAGCCCGCCCGCCAGCGCTCGGGCACGTCGGTGATCGCCAGGCCGCCGTCGGCATTGGCGGAGAAGACGCCGAGCTTGAACTTGTTCGGTCCCTTGAGCGGATGCGGCTTGTTCACGAGCGACCTCCTTGTCGCGACGGTCCCTAGGATTGTGCCGGCCCGTCTTGGGGCCCCTCGACCCCGGCGGCGCGGAAGAAGGCGGCCTGCGCGTCGTCGACGAAGCGACCCATGCAGGCGGAAGCGCGTTCGGGATCGCGGGCCTGGAAGGCCGCGTGCAGGCGCCCGAGCCCGTCGACCACGATCGCGCGCGTGTCGCGGTGGCGCAGCGTGGCGAGGCGGACGGCCTGCACGTGATCGACGAAGCGGAAGATGGTTTCGGCCAGCCGGCGGTTGGCGACGCGGCCGAGCCAGGCGGCGCGGAAGGCCATGTTGGCGACGATCATGGTGTCGATGTCGTCGGCGCCATGCGCCCGCCGGCACTCGGCCAGCGCGGTGCCGAGGGCTTCGAGGGCTTCGTCCGACATGGCGCCGGCCGCCGAGGCGGCCGCCTGCGGTTCCAGGAGGCGGCGGATCTCGAAGATGTCGCGCACGTCCTGGGAGCCCAGCGCCGGGACCTTGAAGCCCCGGGTCGTGCCGATGAGATAGCCTTCGGCGACGAGCCGCAGAAGGGCATCGCGCACCGGCATGCGCGACAGCCCGTAGCCGCGGGCGAGTTCGACGTCGACCAGCCGCTGGTCCGGCGCGACCCGGCCATGGCGCAGCTTGCCGAGCAGGTCCGCATAGACCTGCTCGGCGAGGCTGTCGCGGCGGCCGATGCTCTCGACGGGGGCTGCGCTACAGAGGATCATTCTGGCCTCGCCGGCTAACTGTATACTGTATTTTGTTTGAGCCTATCCGCGCCGTCTTGAGCCTGTCAATGGCCCTGGTGCGCCATCCTGCCCGAACCTTAGGCCCGCCCGTCGAACGCCAGGACGGTGCCCAAAGGATCGGCGCATCGCACAAGAAACATGATCATAAATCATGCAGCTTGCGTTCGGCCGTCCTGATGCGTCCACTGGGTTTTGCATTGCTTGGCGGAAATGCGCCGTTCGTCCGGGGATCGTGGCTTTGGCATGGAACTTGATTATCAGGCATGTCTCGTGAACCAGAATGTCGACCCGGAGGGTGCCATGTCGAAAGTCGGTTGGATGCCAGCAATGTCGCGGCGGAGCCTGATGCAATCCGGCGCAGCCGCGGGTGCAGCCCTGCTGCTGCCCGGCGGTCTCGGCGGCGCCATGGCGCAAACGCGCGCCAAGACGCTGGCGATCGCCGCGCCCGCGACCCCGCTCAGCCTCGATGTCGAAAATTCCCTGAGTCTCGGGACCATCGACACGGTCGGGGCCTTCTACGACTACCTGATCGAGTTCGACACGATCCCGGACCCGAAGGCACCGGGCGTGCTGCGCGAGAATCTCGCCGCCGACAAGTCCAAGCCAGGCGGCTACAATCTCCGCGGCAAGCTGGCGGAGAAGTGGGAATTCTCCGCCGACGGCAAGACCGCGCGCTTCCACCTGCGCAAGGGCGTGACCAGCAATCACGGCAATCCGCTGACCGCGGCAGACGTGAAATACACCTTCGACCGCAAGTTCGAGGTCAAGGGCGCGGGCGCCTTCATGACCGGCGTGATGGGCCTCGCCTCCAAGGACCAGGTCAAGGTCGAAGGCGACCACACGGTCTCGTTCAACATCGACAAGCCGAACCCGATCCTGATGATCGTCTGCGGCCATCTCGCCAATCCGATCTTCGACGCCAAGAAGTGCAAGGAGATGGCGACCGCCGACGATCCCTGGGCGCGCAAGTATCTCGACACCAACGTCGCCGGCTTCGGCCCCTATGCGCTGAAGGAGATCACCCGCGGCCAGCAGCTCGTGGCCACGGCCCGGCCGGACTATTACGGCCCGAAGCCCTATTTCGAGACCGTGATCTTCCGCGAGGTGCCGGCCTCGGCGACGCGGCTGTCGCTGCTGAAAGGTGGTGCGGTCGACATCGCCCAGTATCTCTCGCCGACCGAGATGAAGAGCCTGGCGGGCGATCCGAAGGCGACGCTGACCACCGTCGACGCCTCGCAGATGCTGTGGATCATCCTGAACAACAAGTTCAAGCCGTTCGACAATGCCAAGATCCGGCAGGCGATGAACTACGCCATGCCGCGCGATGCGATCATCGCCACGATCCTGCAGGGCTTCGGCGTCAAGCAGACCGGCCTGATGCCGCCCTTCTATCCGGGCGCGACCGACAAGTTCTTCACCTACGACACCGACATCGCCAAGGCGCGCGCGCTCCTCAAGGAAGCGGGCCTGCCGGACGGCTTCTCGACGGTGCTGGCCTACAATGCCGGCAATCCGATCGAGGAGCCGATCGCGATCATGTACCAGACCGCGCTGAAGGAGATCGGCATCAAGCTCGAGCTGAAGAAGCTGCCGGCCGGCACCTTCTTCGACAGCCTGACCAAGCGCACCGAGCCGATGATCTTCAGCCTCGACGCGCCCTGGACGCCCGATCCCGGCTTCTCGCTGAACCTCTATTTCAAGTCCACGTCCTTCGTCGACTTCGCCAACTATGTCAGCCCGGAAGCCGATGCGCTGATCGACCAGAGCCTGTCGACGCTGGTCGAGGCCGACCGCATGGCCGCGGTCACCAAGGCGCAGGAGGTGATCATGCGCGATGCGCCCTGGGCGATGATCGCCTATTCGGGCTACCAGCTGGCCCATGCCAAGGACATCAAGGGCCTCGTCTACTACACCTCCAACCGCCTCTCCTTCCAGGATTTCGCGCGTGGCTGAACCAGGGCCGCTCCCGCCCTCCCGTGATCCCGCGCCGGCCGAGGCCGGCGCGGACTTCCTCACCTTCGTGCGCCGCCGGCCGGTCTACCTGGCCGGCTACCTGATCGTCGGCGCGGTCGTGGCCATGGCGGTCGTCGCGCCGCTGCTACCGCTGCGCTCGCCGGTCGATGCCAATGCCGGCGTCTATCTGGTCGCGCCGAGCCTCGCCTATCCGATGGGTACCGACACGGCCGGTCTCGACATCTTCAGCCGGGTCCTCCATGCCCCGCGCGTCGATCTGGCCATCGCGCTGTTCTCGACCCTGCTCGCCGCGCTGGTCGGCGGGCTTCTCGGCGCGCTTCTCGGCCTGTGGGACGGGCGGCCGGGCCTGAAGGGCCTCGTCGCCATTCTGGCCATGCGCCTGTCGGATATCGTGCAGGCCTTCCCGGTCTTCGCGCTGGCGCTGGTTCTGGTCGCGGTGCTCGGCCAGGGCGTTCCGTCGATCGTGCTGGCGATCGGCATCGTCAACATCCCGGTCTATCTGCGCCTGATGCGGACGCAGACGCTGACCATCCGGACGCAGCCCTATTTCGAGGCCGCGACGCTGGCCGGCGCCGGCGACGCCTATGCGCTCGCCCGCCATGTCGTGCCCAATGCGCTCGCCGTGCTGCTCGCCCAGGTCGCCGGCGGCATCGGCGCCGCGGTCCTGCTGACGGCCGGCCTGAGCTTCATCGGCGCCGGCGTGCGCGCGCCGACGCCCGAATGGGGCGGCATGATCGCCAACGGCTTCCAGAACGTGATCACCGGGCAATGGTGGCCGTCGGTGTTTCCCGGCCTCGCCTTGGCTCTGACCATCTTCGGCTTCAGCGCCATCGGCGCCAGCATCGAGGCTTGGTGCAATCCGCGCGAGCGGACGCGCACCTCCCGGCGCGAATGGGCCGCCTTCGTCGCCGCGCACCGATCGCGGCGGTCCGCGGATGCCCGACCCGGAGCGGCGACGCCATGACCGTGCTCGGACCGATCCTGTTCCGGCTGATCGCCTTCGTGCCGCAGCTTCTGGGCGTCATCCTGGTCAGCTTCCTGCTCCTGAAGCTGATCCCGGGCGACCCGGCGCCGATGATGCTCGGGCCGCTGGCGACCACCGAGGCGATCGCGAAACTCCGCGCCGAACTCGGCCTCGACCAGGCGCTGCCCGTGCAGCTCTGGCAGTATCTCGTGCGTCTCGCCCACGGCGATCTCGGACGCTCCTGGCAGACCACCAATCCGGTCCTGACCGATCTGGCGATCCGCATCCCGGCGACGCTCGAACTAGTCACGCTCGGCCTCGCGCTGGCGCTCGCCATCGGCGTGCCGCTCGGCCTCGCCGCCGGGCGCAACGCCCACGGCCGGGTCGCGCGGCTGGCCGACGGCTACGGGCTCGGGGCGGGCGCGATGCCGGATTTCTGGATCGCGCTCTTGCTGATCTACGTCTTCTACACGCTGCTTGGCTGGGCGCCGCCGCCGCTCGGACGGCTCGATTTCGCCGTGCTGCCGCCCGACCGCATCACCGGCTCCTATCTCATCGACGCGCTCATCGCCGGCGACGGCGCCACGGCGCTGGCCGCCCTCGGCCAACTCGCGCTGCCGGTCGCGACGCTCGGGCTGACCAGCGCGGTGCCGATCCTGAAGATGACCCGCACCACCGTCGAACGGCTGCAGGACAGCGATTTCGTCCGCTTCGCCGACGCCAAGGGCCTGTCGCCCGCCCGGGTCTCGGCGCATGTCCTGCGCAACGCCCTGCCGTCCGTCGTCACCGTCGTCGGCACGCTCTACGGCACGCTGCTCGGCGGCGCGGTGCTGATCGAGGTCGTCTTTTCCTGGGGCGGGGCTGGGCAATATGCCGTCTCCGCCGTGCTCAACGCCGACATCAACGCCGCGCTCGGTTTCGTCGTCGTGACGGCCGCGCTCTCGCTCGCCGTCCATCTTGCCGTCGATCTGATCTCCTTCGCGCTCGATCCGCGGCTTCGCCTCACCTGACAGGACCCACCATGGCCGATCTCAAGGATGCCCGCATTCTGACCCTCTCCGGAGCCTTGAAAGTGCTCGATGCGGCGATCGCGGAGGCCGAGCGGATCGGCCAGCCGATGTGCATCGCGGTCGTCGATCTCGGCGGCAATCTCCTCGCCTTCGGGCGCATGGACGGTTCCAAGGCGCTGAGCGTGATCTCGTCGACCTGCAAGGCGCGCACGGCGGCGCTCTCCGGCGAGCCGACCGGCGGGGCGCATGCGGATGTCGAGATCCAGATCGCACTCGCCTCGGACAGCCAGTGGACCAACCTGATCGGCGGATTGCCGATCAAGGTCGGCGGCCTGGTGGTCGGCGCGGTGGCGGCCGGGTCGGGAAGCGGCGCGCAGGACCTCGCCGTGGCGCGCGCCGGCGCGGCGGCGATCCCGGGGGCCGACATGTTCGCGGATTTCACCCCGATGGGGGCCGAAGATACCGGCATCGTGCGCGGCTCGCATCCGGAGAAGATCCGTGGCTGAAGCCGACAGCCGCCGCGGCGCCGTCCTCGAGACGGCCTCCTCCCTCGCGCGCGCGATCCGATCGCGCAGCCTGTCCGCCCGCGAAGCCGTTGCGGCCGCCTTCGAGAGCATCGACGCCGTCGACGGAATGCTGCATGCCTTCTGCACCCTCGACAGGGATGCCGCCTTCGCCCGGGCGGATGGGATCGACGCGCAATTGGCGCGCGGCGAAGCGGTCGGCCCGCTCGCCGGGGTACCGATCGCCGTCAAGGACCTGATCGCGACCCGTGGCCTGCGCACGACCTTCGGCTCGCCGCTCTATGCCGATTTCGTGCCCGACGAGAGCGATGTCGTCGTCGAGCGGCTGGAGGCGGCCGGCGCGATCGTGGTCGGCAAGACCAACGTGTCCGAATTCGGCTACGGACCGGTCGGCCACAACCCGCTCTTTCCGACCACCCGCAATCCCTGGAATCCGGCGCTGACCTCCGGCGGCTCCAGCGCCGGCACGGCGGCCGCCGTGGCCAGCGGCATGGTTCCCTTCGGCCTCGGCAGCGACGGCGGCGGATCGATCCGCATTCCGGCCGCACTCTGCGGCGTGTTCGGCATGAAGGCGTCCTGGGGACGCGTGCCGCTCTATCCCGGCTGTCGCGACGAACGCTATCCGGGCGCCTCCGGTTGGGAATCGCTCGAACATATCGGCCCGCTGTCCCGGACCGTCGCCGATGCGGCGCTGGCCCTCGCCGTGATGGCCGGGCCGTCGCCCAACGATCGCCACTCGATCCCGGCCGAGGCCGCCGCCTTCCGGATCGCGGCGCCCGACGCTCTCCGCGGGCTGAGGATCGCCTTCAGCGCCGATCTCGGCTTCGCCGCCGTCGACCCGGAAATCCGCCGCCTCACGACCGCTGCGGCGCTCCGCTTCGCGGACGCGCTGGGATGCAGCATCGAGGCGGTCGATCCGCCTCTTCCCGACCCGCAATCCGCCTTCGAGGCCATCGTGGCACTGGACACCGATCGTGCCGGACTGCGTCAGCTCGCCGAGGCGCAGGGCTACCGTTTCACCGGTCCGCTCGGGCGGCTGCTGGAGGGCGCCTGGAGTGCCGACGATTTCACGGCGGCGATCATGGCCCGGAAGGGCATCGTCAATGCCATGAGCCGCTTCATGTCCCGTTTCGACCTGCTCCTGACGCCGACCACGTCGGTGGCCGCCTTCGAGGCCGATCGGGAAGGGCCGGACCGGATCGACGGCCGGCCGGTTCCGGCGAGCGCCTGGACGCCCTTCTCGTCGCTCGCCAACCTGACCGGCCAGCCGGCGGCCACGGTTCCGGCGGGCTTCACGCGGGCCGGCCTGCCGGTCGGCCTGCAGATCATGGGCCGCCACCTGGACGACGCGACGGTCCTGTCCGCCTCGGCCGCATTCGAACAGCTGTTGCCCTGGGGCGATCGGCGTCCGCTGGTCGCGGTCGGCGCGAGGTTCGCCAATGCATGATTTTCAATCATGGACGGGATTGCCAATCGGGGAGCGTTCCGGTCAAGGATCATCCGACAGGATGCGGACCCGAAACAGGCGACCGCACAGCAGCGGATCTGACCATGGCCGGCGACAGCAGCAAGCAGAAGTCCAACGATCTCCAGATCGGCGCCCGGGTGAAGCATGCCCGCATCCTGGCCGGCATCCGCATGCGCGAACTGGCCGAGAAGGTCGGCTGCACGGAGAGCTCGATCTCCAAGATCGAGAGCGGCCGCGTGATCCCCTCGGTGCCGATGCTGCAACGGCTGGTCGAGGCGCTCGACCGCGATCTCGCCTCCTTCTTCGGCGCCGACATCTCCTCGCCGGGCATCATCCAGCGTGCGGGCCAGCGCACGGTGACCACGACCGACCCGATCCGCGGCGGAACCGGGGTCAGCTACGAGCGGCTGGTGCCGTTCGGGGCCGGCAACCTCTTGGAGGGCAACATCCATGTCGTCGAGCCGGGGGGATCGAAGGAGGACATGATCACCCACCAGGGCGAGACGCTGGGCTTCGTCATCGAGGGACAGATCGAACTGACCATCGACGCGACCACCTACAGCCTGTCGGCCGGCGATTCGTTCTTCTTCAAGAACCACCTGACCAACAGCTACCGCAACACCGGCACGATCCCGGCACGCGTCATCTGGGTGAACACGCCGCAGGTGCATTGACGCGATCGACCGGTACAGCCGGCGCGGGGAGGGCGGCATGACCCCGGTCCCGACACCTGCCGACGCGGTGCCTGCCGACGCGGTGCCTGTCGAAGCGATGCCGCCGCTGCTCGATGTCCGCGCCCTTTCGACCGAGGTGCTGACCCCGGCCGGCCCGCGCCGCATCCTCGATGCGGTCTCCTTTGCGGTCGCGCCCGGCGAGGCGCTGGCGCTGGTCGGCGAGTCCGGATCCGGCAAGAGCATGGCCATGCAGGCGATCGTCGGCCTGATGGCGCGTCCGGCGCTGGTCACGGGCGGAACCGCCCTTTTCGAGGGGCGCGACCTGCTCGCCTGTTCGCAGCGCGACCTGCGCGCGATCCGCGGCAACCGGATCGGCATGATCTTCCAGGAGCCGATGAGCGCCCTGAACCCGCTCATGCCCGTCGGCGACCAGATCGCCGAGGCCCTGGTCGCCCATCGCGGGCTCGGCTGGAGCGCCGCGCGCGCCGAAAGCGTGCGCCTGCTCGACCTGACCCGGGTCGCCGAGGCCGGACGGGTCGCCCAACTCAGGCCGCACCATCTGTCGGGCGGCATGCGCCAGCGCGTGGTCATCGCCGCCGCGATCGCCTGCAAGCCGGCGCTGGTCATCGCCGACGAGCCGACGACGGCGCTCGATGCCACCGTGCAGGCCGAGATCATGCTCCTGCTCGGGCAGCTGCGCCGCGAGGTCGGCTGCGCCATCCTGCTGATCTCGCACGACATGGGCCTGGTCGGGGCGTTCGCCGACCGCGCCGCCGTCATGCTGCGCGGCCAGATCGTCGAGAGCGGGCCGACGGCCGCCCTGATCGCCGGGCCCCGCTCGCCCTATACGCGCACGCTGGTCGCCGCCAGCCTGCCGTCGGCGACCGCCCGGGCACGGCCGGTTCCGGCCGGAGAGCGGCCGGCCGCGCTGGAGGTGCGCGACCTGACCGTCTCCTTCCCGGTTCGGGAGGGGCTGCTGTCGGTCGGCCGGGCGCGGCACCTGTTCGCCGTCGACGGCGTCGGGCTGTCGCTTGGCCAGGGCGAGACCTTGGCGGTGGTCGGCGAAAGCGGCAGCGGCAAGACCACGCTGGCCCGCGCGATCCTCGGACTGACCCCGATCGCCGACGGCGGCGTCTGGATCGCCGGGGCCGACCTGCGCGATCGCAGTGCCGAGGCCCGCGCGCGCATCCAATATATCTTCCAGGACCCGCAGGCTTCGCTCGACCCGCAATTCAAGGCCTGGCGTTCGGTCGTCGAGCCGCTCGCCTTGCGGGGCGAGACGCGGCGGGAGGTGCTGCGGAGCCAGGCCGAGGCCCTGCTCATCGAGGTCGGCCTCGATGCCCGCCATCTCGACCGGCTGCCGCACGAACTGTCCGGCGGCCAGCGCCAGCGGCTCGGCATCGCCCGCGCACTGGCGACCCGGCCGCGCGTCCTGATCGCCGACGAGGCGGTTTCCGCGCTCGACGCCACGACCCGGCTGCAGGTGCTGCAACTGTTCCTGGACCTGCAGGCGGCCCAGGGGCTTTCCTATCTCTTCATCACCCACGACCTTGCCGTGGTCGCCCGGATTGCCCATCGCGTCGCCGTGATGCGGTTCGGCCGGATCGTCGAGATCGGCCCGGTCGATCGGGTGCTGGCCGATCCTCAGCACCCCTATACCCGGGCGCTGGTCGCGGCCGGCGCCGAACACAAGGCGCAGTCCATGCCGGATCCGGGCATGGCGCGTCACCGGACCGGTCCGGCCGGAAGCTCGATCGCATGGCGATACCGGGCCTGCGGGGACGGCCATCTCGTCCTGGAGACGTGACCGGGCCCGCGCCCACGCAAGCACCGCACGGCGGCCGGCCGCCGGCGCGGCGCTTGCGATGAGGCTTCAGGCGAGCCGCGTCGCCGCCATGGACGGACGCTGCTCGAAGGCTGCGTACCAGGCGGCGAGCGCCGGGCAGCTGTCGCGCCAGCCATGGTCGGGGAAGCGGAAGTCGAGATAGCTGAGCGCGCAGGCGAGCGCGATGGTCCCGACATCGATGCGCGCGCCCGGCGGGTTGGCCTCGAAATGGGCGAGCGTGGTGCGGACCTTGTCCCACTGTCCGGCGACCCATTCCGGCCACAGCCGTTCCGCCGGCCGCGCGGCCGTCTCGTAGCGCACCAGAAGGGCGGCGACGGTGATGCCGTCGGCGAGCGACTGGTCGATCTCGGCCCGCAGACGCGCCTTCGGATCGGCGGGCAGCAGCGTGCCGCCGGCGAGGTCGTTCAGGTAGGAGAGGATCACGCGGCTGTCGGCCACGACGGTACCGTCGTCGGCGATCAGGGTCGGGACCTGGCCGAGCGGGTTCGACGCGATGATGGTCGGATCCCGGTTGATCGGGTGGGCCGCCGAGGCGAGCTTCTCGATGCGGTCGCCGATGCCGAGTTCCAGGGCGGCGACCAGAACCTTGCGAACGTAGGGCGAGGTCGGGGAGAAGAAGAGCTGCATGGATGTCGTCCTCCGACGGTCAGGGCGTGGCGGATGCGAGGTCGAGACCCGCGATATAGCCGAAGGTGAGGGCCGGGCCGAGGGTTATACCGGCGGACGGGTAGGTTCCGGCCATGATCGAGTTCATGTCGTTGCCGCAGGCCCAGAGGCCCGGGATCGGCTGCCGGTCGGCGCCGAGCACGCGGGCGTGCGGGTCGGTTTCCAGGCCGGCGGCGGTGCCGATGTCGCCCGGCCAGACCCGGACCGCATAGAAGGGCGCGGTGCGGATCGGCCCGAGGCACGGATTGGGCCGATGTCCGGCATCCCCGAGATAGCGGTTGTAGGCGGTCGATCCCTTGCCGAAGTCCGGATCGGTCCCGGTCTCGGCATACCGGTTCATGCGGGCGACGGTGTCGGCGAGCGCGGCCGGATCGACCGCCATGGCGCGGGCGAGCGCCTCGACCGTCTCGCCCTTGACGAGGTAGCCGGACTTCAGGAACCGGCCCAGCGGACGCAGGCCGGGGCGGACCAGGCCGAGGCCGTAGCGGCGGACGAAGGCGGCATCGCAGACGAGCCAAGCCGGGATCGCCGGGCGGGTCTCCTGCGCCAGATGCATCGCCTCGACGAAGTCGTGGTAGGAATTGGCCTCGTTGACGAACCGCCGGCCGGTGCCGTCGACGGCGACGAGGCCGGGCTTGGCGCGATCGAGGATCAGATGCGGGAAGCGCGTCTCGGTGCCGTCGGCTTCGCGCATCACCGAAACGGGCGCCCAGAAGGCATTGCCGACATTGTCGGTTCCGATCCGGCCGCCGACGCCCTGTGCGAGCCGGATGCCGTCGCCGCCATTGCCGGCCGGCGCCATCGAATAGTGCCGGTCGGCATGGGGCAGCAGAGCCTGCCGCATGGCCGCGCTGCCCGGAAAGCCACCCGCGGCGAGCACCACGCCACGGCGCGCGCCGATCCGCCGGGGGCCGGACGGCCCCTCGACCACCAGGCCGACGATGCGGCCATTCTCGACGATCAGGTCGCGCGCCGCATGGCGCTCGCGGATCGGGATGGCGCGGTCGAGCGCCGACTTGAACAGCCGGGCGGCGAGCGCATTGCCCATCAGGAGCCGTGTGCCGCGCTTCTGGGAAAGCCGGTCGCGCGCGAAACGCAGCACGAGCGCGGCGCTGCCGAGGAAGGCGCCCGGCGACCGGGTCGCCGACAGCAGCGTGTCGATGTCCTTGCGGTTGACCATCATCCCGCCGAAGACCAGGAACTCCTTCAGCGGCGCGCGCAGCCGGGCGAAGTCGCGGCCGAGCGCGCGTCCGTCATAGACGACCGGATCGAGCGTGCGCCCGCCGGCGGCGGCGCCGGGCAGGTCGGGCTTGTAGTCGGGCGAAACCGCGCGCGGCGCCAGCCGCAGGGCCGTGTGCCGCTCCAGGAAGTCGATCATCTCCGGACCGCGGTCGAGAAAGGTCTCGATCATGTCGATGCGCAGGCGGTTGCCGAGATGCGCGCGCAGATAGTCGATCACGGCGGCGCGGCTCTCGGTCAGACCGACCTCGCCGAGATGCGAATGGCCCGGCACCCAGACGGCCCCGCCGGAAATCGCTGTGCTGCCGCCGATCGTGTCGGCCTTCTCGACGACCAGAACGGAAAGGCCGCCGATCGAGGCGGTCAAAGCCGCGGCGAGGCCGGCGGCGCCGGAGCCGACCACGACGGCGTCGAAGACCTCGTCGAAGCCGACGGAGGACGAAGCGGTCGCCATGATCAGATCCCCATCCCGCCGCCGAGCGACTTGCCGCCGTCGACCAGAAGGGTCTGGCCGGTGACGAAATCCATCCGCGGCGCGGCCAGGAAGGCGACCGCATTGGCGATGTCTTCCGGCCGGCCGGCCTTGCCGGTCGGCTGCAGGGCGAGCTGCGCGGCCATGCGCTCCGGCGTCAGCGCCTGCAGGAGCGGCGTGTCGATCAGGCCGGGGGCGACGGCATTGACCAGGATGCCGCGTGCGGCGAGCTCCATCGCCATGGCGCGCGTCAGCCCGACGACGGCGGCCTTTGAGGCGACATAGTGGGCATGGTTGCGCGCGCCCAGGAAGGCGCGCGAGGCGATGTTGACGATCTTCGCGCCGGGCATCATGCGCCGCGCGGCGGCCTGCGAGAGCGCGAACAGGGCCACCAGATTGACGTCGTACATGCGCCGGAAATCCTCCAGCGACAGGTCGAAGAAGGCGCGCTCGTCGAAGATGCCGGCATTGTTGACCAGCGCCGCGAGCGGGCGTTCCGCCTCCGCAAACGAGGCAACCGCACCCGAATCCAGGAGATCGAGCGCCACCGCCCGCGCCCGGCCGCCACCGGCGACGATCTCTGTGGCGGCACGCTCGGCGGCCGCGCCGTCGCGGTCGAGCACGACCACCTCGAAGCCGTCGGCGGCCAGGCGTCCGGCAATGGCGCGACCGATGCCGCGCGCGGCGCCGGTCACGACGGCGAGGGGAAGAGACTGAGGTTCGGCGGTCATGGGCGGTTCTGCTGTCCGGGAGCGGGTGGGGACGGGATGGTGCGGGAGGCGAAATCGGCGCCGTTGCGTGCGGTCAGGAAACCGGCGGTCAGTCCGCCGTCGACCTCGACGACCGCCCCGTTGACATAGGAGGCGTCCGGCCCGAGCAGGAAGGCGATCACGGCGGCGACCTCCTCGGGGCGGGCGAGCCGGCCGAGCGGGGTGCGGTCGAGCATGACGCCGTCGAGGAAATCGGGCGGAATGCCGTCGCGGATCATCGGCGTGTCGACACCGTTCGGCGCCACCGCGTTGACCCGGACGCCGCGTCCGCCCCATTCCAGCGCCAGCGTCTTGGTCAGCCCGACCAGCCCCCATTTCGAGGCCGCATAGTTGGCGCGGCCGGGCTGGCCGCCGCGCGCCGTGATCGACGCGACCGTGACGATGGCGCCTTCGCCGCGCGCGAGCAGGACGCGGCCGACGGCCCGGCAGGTATAGAAGACGCCGGTCAGGTTGATGCCGAGCACGTCCGCGAAGGCGGCGTCCGTCATCTCTTCGGCGCGGGCCGCCCGCGCGATGCCCGCGCAGGGAACCGCGCCGTCGAGCCGGCCGAAGCGCTCGACCGTCTCGGCGACGAAGCGGTCGGTGGCGGCGGAGTCCCGGCTGTCGAACCGGCCGGTCAGGACGGCGGTCCCGGTCGCCTCCAGATCCGCGGCGAGGGCGGCGAGGCCGTCCGCGTCGAGGTCGGCGGCGGCGATCGCCGAGCCCTCGGCGGAAAGCCGGCGGGCGACGGCCGCACCGATGCCGCGGGCCGCGCCGGTGATCAGATGGACGCGCCCCTCCAGGCGTCGGGCGGGTGCGGCGGCCGTCATCCGATATAGGTCCTGCGCACGGAATCGTCGTGGCGCAGGTCGGCCGAGCGGCCCTCGACCGCGACCTCGCCATTCTCCAGGATGTAGGCGTAGCTCGAGGCGCCGAGCGCCACCGAGGCGTTCTGCTCGACGAGCAGGATGCCGAGGCCGTCGGCATTGAGCCGGCGGATGATGGCGAAGATCTTCTCGACCAGCACCGGCGACAGGCCGAGCGAGGGCTCGTCGAGCAGGAGAAGGCGGGGCCGGGCCATCAGCGCGCGGGCGATGACCAGCATCTGCTGCTCGCCGCCCGACAGGGTGCCGGCCTTCTGCTGCAGGCGCTCCTTCAGGATCGGGAAATAGTCGAAGGCGCGGTCGATGTCCTGGCGGATGCCGGCGCGGTCGGAGCGGCCATAGGCGCCCATCTCCAGGTTCTCGCGCACGCTCATGTCGCGGAACACCTCGCGCCCCTCGGGCACCTGAGAGATGCCGGCGCGCACGACCGCATGCGAACTGGCGCGCTCGATCGGACGGCCCTCGAACAGGATCGAGCCGGCGGTCACCGGCACGAGCCGCGAGATGGTGTTGAGCGTGGTCGTCTTGCCGGCCCCGTTGGCGCCGAGCAGCGCGACCACGGCCCCGTCCGGAACCGAAAGAGTGACGCCGGCGATCGCCTGGATGCGGCCGTAGGAGGCGGAGATGCCCCGGATTTCGAGCAGATCAGCCATGGAGCGCAGTCTCCTTGCCGAGATAGGCCTCGACCACGGCCGGGTTCGACTTCACCTCCTGCGGCGTGCCCTCGGCGATCTTGGTGCCGAAATTCAGGACCGTGACCCGGTCGGAGATCGACATGACCAGCTGCATGACATGCTCGACGAGCAGGATGGTCAGACCGTCGCGGCGCGCGAGGTCGGTCAGGAGCCCGTCCAGGATGGCGATCTCGCGGTTGCGCAGGCCGGCGGCCGGCTCGTCGAGCAGAAGCAGGCGCGGCCGGATGGCGAGGGCCCGGGCCAGTTCGAGCAGCTTCTGGTGGCCGAAGTCGAGATTGCAGGCCTTCGTCTCGCGATAGGCGCCGAGACCGGTGCGCTCGATGATCCGATCGATCTCGGCGGCGAGATGCGGCGGGCGGGCGGACAGGCGGTCGCGCAGCGAGGCACCGCAATGGCAATGCGCGCCGATCAGGATGTTCTCGTAGACGGTCAGCTCGTTGAAGAGCTCCAGATTCTGGAACGAGCGGGCGATGCCGAGACCGGCCATGGCGGAGGAGGGCAGGCGGGTGATGTCCTGTCCGTCGAACAGGATCCGGCCGGCATTCGGCCGGTAGAGGCGCGAGATGCAGTTGAAGGTGGTCGACTTGCCGGCGCCGTTCGGCCCGATCAGGGCATGGATGGTGCCCGGTGCGACCGCGATCGAGAAGTCGCGCACCGCGACGAGGCCGCCGAAGGCGATGGTCAGGTTCTCGACCGACAGGAGCGGGGTCCGAAGCTCAGGCATGCCGCGCCCCCCGGAAGCGGTCGGCCAGGAAGGCGAACAGGCCCTTTGGCGCATACATCATGAAGACGATCAGGATCGCCCCATAGGCGATCTCCTGGAAGGACGGCGCCTGGCGCAGCAGTTCCGAGATCAGCCCGAAGGCGATCGCACCGCCGACCGCCCCGCCGATCGAGCCGAGGCCGCCGACGACCACCATGGTCAGGACCAGGATGGTGGTCTGGAAGCCGAGACTGTCTGGGTGGATATAGGTCGAGAACAGCGTGAACATGCCGCCGGCGATGCCGGCGAAGAAGGCCGAGATGCCGAAGGCGACGACCTTGGTGCGCCGGACCGGGACGCCCATCGCCTGCGCGGCGATCTCGGATTCGCGCACCGCCCGGAAGCTGCGGCCGAGCCGGGCGCGCGCGACGATCACGGTCAGCACCAGCATGGCGATCGCGGTGGCGACCACGAACGGATAGGCATCCTTGTCGGTCACCAGCTCCAGGCCGAAAAGCCGCGCCGGCGCGATGCGCAGGCCGTTCGGCCCGCCGGTGACGGCATTCCAGTTCAGGAACACCCATTGCATCGCCTCGCCGAAGGCGAAGGTGGCCAGCGCCAGATAGATGTCGCGCATGCGCAGCGCGACCATGCCGATGACGAAGCCGATCGCCGATGCGGCAAGGCCGCCGATCAGGATGGAGACCGGGAAGGGCGTGCCGAAGGTGGTCCCGGCGATCCCGGCGGCATAGATGCCGATGCCGTAGAAGGCGGCATGGGCAAGCGAGAACTGGCCGGTCTCGCCGATCACGATATGCATGCCGAGGCACAGGACCGTGAAGGTGAGCAGGAGATTGGCCAGATAGACCACGTAGCCGGTGGTCACGAGCGGCAGCGCGATCAGAACCGCGGCCGCGACGGCAATGGCGAGGAACCGCATCGGCTCAGACCTTCTTGATGGCGACGCGGCCGCCGAACAGGCCCTGCGGCCGGACGATCAGAACGAGCATGATGGCGACGAAGGGCGCGACCACGATGGCGCGCGACGAGATGAACAGGCCGACCAGGTTCTCGGCGATGCCGATGACGAAGCCGCCGACCACCGCACCCGGCAGGCTGGTGAAGCCGCCGACGATCGCGGCCGCGAAGGCCATGGTGACGATGCCGCCCATTTCGGCGGTCATCAGGATCTTCGGCGAGATCAGCAGGGCGGCAATGGCGGAGACAACGGCCGACAGGCCCCAGACCAGCATGTGGATGCGCTGGAGGTCGACGCCCATCAGCCGCGCAGCCTTCGGGTTCATTCCGACCGCGCGCATCGCCCGGCCGACCTTGGTGTAGGCGAAGAGGCAGAAGAGAAAAGCCATGACCGCCAGCGCCGTCAGGAAGATCGCGACGTCGAGCCGGGTGATGCTGGCCTGGCCGATCATGACGCCGTCGGTGGAGACCAGGGCCGGGAAGGAGCGCGGCGTATCGCCGAAGCCGGTCCGGCGGACGAGGCCTTTGAGCACATAGGAGAGCCCGAGCGTGGCGATGACCAGATTGACCGGGCTGCCGCTCGCCCGCGAAACCTGGGTCAGCACGACGCGCCGGAACAGGGCGGCGCCGGCAAAGGCGACCACCAGCGTCAGCGGCACGGCGAGCCAGACCGGGGTCGCCTGGAAGACCAGCAGGAACAGCGCGCAATAGCCGGCCGCCATGAAGATCTCGCCCTGCGCGAAGTTCGGCACTTCGGAGGTCTTGAAGATCATCACGATGGAAAGGGCCAGCAGGGCGTAGACGCTGCCGACCACCATGCCGGAGACGATGCCCTGCTGCAGGAAGAGGAGGATGAGGTCTTTATCCATCGATCGCGCGGGTCCTGGCTCAGGCGTGGCATGGACGTGCAACGGGGCGGCGGCAGCGCAGGTCAGCGCCGCCGCCCGACGGTCCGGCGCGGGGAGGCGCGCGCCGGCTTCCGGTCCCCGGGAGGATCAGCCCTTGAACTTCCAGCGGCTGGAATAGACGCCGGGCTGCAGGGTCTGGTTGGTGCCGTCGAACTTGATGAAGATGGTCGCCTTGTTGGCGGCCCGCTCGCTCGGTCCGAACACGACCGGACCGGCCATGACGCCGGAATCGAAGTTCAGCGTCTTCATCGCGTCGAGCACCTTCTCGCGCGTCGGGTTCGGCCCGGCCGCCTGCAGGGCCTTGACGATGCTCATCGCGGACGGAATGCCATAGGGCATGTAGGCCTGCGGATGGTCCGGCTTGGCGGCCAGGTCCGGATAGGACTGCTTGTACATGTCGTAGACCCACTTGATCTTGGGTCCGCCCGGCAGGTCGGCGAGCACGTCCTGGAAGTAGAAGTTCTTCAAGGCGTCCGGACCGCCGACATTCTGCATCAGCTGCGACAGGTTCGCGGTCCCGGTGACCGACAGGATGATCGGCTTGTTGAAGCCCATCTCGGCCGCCTTCTTGATCATCAGCGCCGCCGGACGCGCATAGGTGACGATCAGCAGGGCATCCGGGTTGGCGGCGCGCAGCTTGAGGAAGGGCGCGGTCACGTCGTTGATGGTCGGATTGACCGATTCCACCGCGAGGTCGACCTTCGAGGCCTCGGCATCCGCCTTGGCGCCTTCGAGGTTCCAGGCGCCGTAGGCGTCGTCGTGGTTGACGTAGGCGATCTTCTTGGCGCCGAGGGTCTTGGCCGCGAAGTCGATCATCGCGCCGCCGACGGCATATTGCGAGATCGAGAAGGCGCCGAAGATGTAGTCGGTCGGCGGATACAGCGCGCCGTCGCCGGATGCGTTGAGCATCACCAGCGGCACCTTGTTGCGCACGACATATTCCTTGGCGGCCACCACGGCTGCCGAGCAGGAACCGCCGTTGAGGATAAAGACCTGATCCTGTTCGACCAGCTTCTTCACCGCCGCGACCAGATCGTTGGCGTTGCAGCGGTCATCCTCGAGGACGACCTCGATCTTGCGGCCGTGGATGCCGCCTTCCTTGTTGATCTTGTCGTAATACATCTTCGCCGCATTCGCGACGTCGAAGCCGTAGGCCATGTTGGCGCCGGACAGAGGCGCGAACATCCCGATCTTGATCGAGGTCGGCGTCAGGCCGGGCTCCTGCTGGGCCGCGGCCGGGCCGGTGCCGAGCAGCGCCGCGGCCAGGCCGGCGGCGAGGACGGTACTCTTGGTGACGGTCATGCGTTTCCTCCGTGTTGGCTTCGATTTCATCCGGCTCTTCGGGCCGGTTACTGCATGCGGTAGCCGCCGTTCACGTCGATGGTGCAGCCGGTGACATAGGCGGCATCGGCGGAGACCAGGAAGGCGACGGCGCCGGCGACATCCTCGGGCGTGCCGAGCCTGCCGAGCGGAATGTTGGCGGCGGCGCGGGCGTCGTCGGCGGGATCGAGCGAGAGACGCAGCATCGGGGCGTCGATCAGGCCGGGGGCGACGGAATTGGCGGTCACGCCGAAGGGGGCGAGTTCGCGCGCAAGGCCCTTGGTCAGTCCGATGACCGCCGATTTGCTGGCGATATAGGCGCTCGACGAGCGGTAGCCGCCGAGCTGGGCGGCGACCGACGAGACGGTCACCACGCGGGCGCCCTCGCGCGGTTCGGTCACCCGGCGCGCATAGGCGCGGCAGAACAGGAAGGTGCCGGTGGCGTTGACCGCTTGGGTGCCGTGCCACTCCTCCAGCGACGTTTCCGCAACCGCATTTCGATTGCCGTCGGGTCTGAGGACCAGAATTCCGGCCGCGGTCACCAGGACGTCGATCGGACCGAGCGCCGCCTCCGCGGCCGCAAAGGCCGCCTCGGCCGCGGCCTCGTCGGAGACGTCCGCGCCGAGGCCGATATGTCCGCTGCCGGGCAGCATCGCCGCCAGGGCCTGCGCCGCCGCGCCGTCCCGGTCGAGCACGGCGACCACCAGCCCGTCGGCCGCCAGGCGCCGGCAGATGGCCGCGCCGATCCCTCCGCAGCCGCCCGTGACGAGCGCCCTCCGGCCCTTACCAGTCTGCACCGCGTTTCTCCCGGAACGTCATTTTGGATAAATTCTATGAGGGGATTCCCTATCAGGTCAATCTTCTTGCCGTCAATGCGGGAATAATTTATCCAAAATGCATGAAGCCCCCTGTGACGACGACAACTGCGGAATTGGTCGCCCTGCTGCGCGAGCGCATCCTCGCCGGCGAGTTCGCGCCGGGATCGCGCATGCATCAGGTGCAGTTGTCCGAATCCTTCGGCATCTCGCGCACGCCGCTGCGCGAGGCGTTGGCGCAGCTCGCCAATCTCGGCCTATTGGTCTACGAGCCGAACCGCGGCTATGCGGTGCGCGGCTTCTCGGTCGGGGAGATCGATGCCGCCTTCGCGGTCCGCGCCCGGCTGGAAGGCCAGGCCTGCGGCCTGTGCGCTCGTCACGGGCTCGGTCGGGATGTGATCGCGCGGCTGGAGGATTGCGTCCGGCGCGGCGACCGCGTGCTCGGCAAGGGGTTGCTCGATCCGGACGACCTGGCGCCCTACCGGCAGATGAACGTCGAATTCCACGAGACGATCCTGCAGGAATCGCGCAATCCGTTCCTGCTCGATTTCGTCCGCCAGTGCCACAACGTGCCGCTCGCCTCGGACCGCGTGTTCGATTGGCGCGACCACCGGGTGATCCTGCGCTCGCACGACGACCATCACCGCATCCTGCGCGCCATCGTCGAACGGGATGCCGAGCGCGCCGATGCGCTCATGCGCGAGCATGTGCAGTTCGCCGGTCAGGTCCTGATCCGGATGCTCAGGGAGACGAGCGTCGTCCTCACCGCCGAACCGGCCCCGGTCGCCTAGAGCATTTCCCGATTGGATGAAATCATCCAATCGCCAAGGAAGTGCTTCAGATTCAATGGCTTGAGCCGGTCCTTTTCGGTCAGATCGTTTCGATCTGACCGGGACAGGCTCCAGGAAGGGCGCCGGCGGACGGACGGGACGTGGGTGCCGGGCGCCGGGACGCGGCCGGTTCAGTGCCCTACCAGCGACGGCCCTCTTCGCGGCCGTGGTTGAGGTAGTGGTGGTAGGGATCGACCTCGTGCTCGAACAGGTCGGCATAGGCGAGGACATAGGCGAGCCCGTCGAAGCCGGTCGGAAGCGCATCGTTCTGGCGGTCCGGGGACGCGGCCATCTTCTGCCGGATTCGGCCGAGCTTGGCCGCCTTGCGCTCGTCGCCGTTCAGGATGTCGCGGGCGAGGCCGCCGGGAGGCATCTCGCTCAGCCGTTCGACGAGACGGTCCGAGTCCAGGATCTCGATCCGGCTGGCCGCGATGGTGCGGCGGTGGTGCAGGCTGTCGCGGCGCTCGTCGGCATAGCGGACGGGACGGATGGCGAGTTCCACCCAGGCGCCGTGCAGCATGTAGGCGCGGATCGGCAGCAGGACTGCCGTGCGGCCGTCATCGCCGCCGCGGGCGATCTCGTGGCCGTTGGCGAAGACGCGGAAGCCCGGATTGGGGCCGCTGGCGTGGTTCGGGCCGAGAACCAGCACCAGCCATTGATCGGCACGGGCGGGCAGCGGCAGCAGCAGGCGGGCATCGGCCCGGTCGGCCCAGCAGCAGGTATGCTCCGGTTCCGGCCAGCCCCAGCCCGGTCCGCCGACCGCATCGACGGTGGCGCAGTCGCGCAGATCGATCTTGTCCTGCGTGGCCGCGAGCGGCTGCAACGGGCGCGACAGGGGGCCGAGCCAGCGCAGCAGCGGTCTCTCGATCGCGGCGGAGTGCCCCAGGGCCGCCCACAGCCGATAGATGCGCGGGTGGCGGACCAGACCGTCCTCGCGCTCGAGCGGCCAATGCGGGGTCGACGCCGAGCCGGGCAGGGGCGGCAGGGCGGTGTCCGCGCCCACCTCCTGGAGCGTGCTGCGCATGATCTCGTAGGTCTTGCCGACCTGAGCGCGCTGGGCGATGTCCAGGAACCGGGTGCGGTCGGCGCGCGCGAGCCAGTCCGGCGCATCGACGATCATCTGCATCACATCGGAGGACAGGCCGTGCGCGGCATGGCGCAGGGCGGCGAGCAGCGAGGCTTCGGGCGAGGGAACGAGGACCGGCAGGCCGCGGAACGCGACCGTGCGCGCCTCCCGCCAGACGGCGTCTTCCAGCCAGGCCTCGCGCGGATCGTTGGAGACGCGCCAGTGCAGGTCGATGTTGCCGGCGCCCTTGGTGAAGTTCCAGCTCTCGCGCCGGATGCGCACCCGCGAGCGCAACGCCGCCCAGGTCATCCCGTAGCAGGGCTCCCAGCCCTCGGCCTTCAGGACCTCCAGGGCCCGGTCGAGAGCGGACTCCCACACCGTGATGTCGATGTCGCCCATGGTGCGCCGGGCGAAGGACTGGAACTGCAGGCAGTGGGTGAAGCCCTTGGAGACCAGCACCGGCACGCCGGCCGTGTCGAGCGCCCGCAACAGGTCATAGGCAGCCGCCGCCAGAATGCTGTTCTGGGTGAAGGTGGCCCGGGCTGTGCCGATCAGCTTCTGCGGCAGCGGCGGCAAAGGGCGGATGCGGGCGAGCCGCGCATGCACGGCCGGCAGGATGCGCAGTTCGGCGTGCGGGGCCGCTTCCATGGCGATGGCCGACGACCATTCCTGCCATGCGGCCAAGGCCTTGGCGTCTTCGACGGCGAGGGTCGCCGTCAGCAGAAGCCGTTCCCGAGCGGTGAGGGCGGTCATGACCCGCTCCGTGCCTTGTGATCGCGCAATATCTGGAACAGATCGCGCATGGCCTTGGGTCTGCCGGTCACGCCCAGATTGCTGTCATGGATGCGCCGTTGCAGCACCAGCGCATCGATCGGCGCAAAGCGGATGCCGGCATGGCTAGCCCGAGCGGCCCAGTCGATATTGCTGCCATGCGTGATGTCGGTCCGGAACGGGCCGATCCTGTCGGCGATCGAATGGTGCAGCAGGCTGGCGGTGATCAGCCGCGCCGGCTGCGGCACGCCCAGCGGGCGCAGCACGGCGTCGCAATTGACGGCCTGGCCGAAGATCCATTCGCCGGCACCGGCTTCGGCCGCCGCCCAAAGAGCGCGCATGCGGCCCGCCGGCCAGACGTCGTCGCAGTCGATATGGGCGACCCACGTGCCGCGCGCCTCGGTGAGCGATTGGTTGAGAGCCTGCGGGTGGCCTTTCGCGCGCTGGCGCAGGATGCGCGGGGCCAAGGCGTGGCGGCGGGCGATCGCGACCGTGTCGTCGGTGGAATCGCCGTCGAGGATCAGCACTTCCATGTCCGGCATCGCATTCAGCGCGATGCTGTCGAGCGCCTCCTGCAGGTAGCGCGCGCCGTTCTCGACGCACATGACCACCGAGATCGTCGGCCTATCCGTCATGGTCCCTCTCCGATCGCATCTCGCAACAGGGCGACCACCCGCGCGAGATCCGGCGCCAGGCGCAGACGATAGACCGGCAAGCGCCGCGCCAGGCGGAGGATGTGGCTCGGCGTGCCGGCCGTCCCGCCCATCAGGCCACCGACCGTGCTCGGCAGCAGCGCATGGATCGCCTCGGCCGGGGTGGCGCGGACCAGACCGGCCACGCCATCGTCGGCGACGGACGGCAGGATCAGGCAGCGGAGCGGTGCGGACGCGACCAGGTCCAGTTGGCCCGGCTTGAGGAAGATGACGCCCTTCTCCTCGGCCATGCGGTCCGGATTGACGATCCAGCGTCCGAGCGCGGGCAGCAGGCGCAGGGTCGACGGCAGCACCTTGGCGGTCCGATAGACCATATGCACCCGCAGCGCCGCGGAATCGACGGCGCAATAGTCGTCGCCGACATAGCCGAACCCGGCCAGCGCGGCGGCCAGCGCCGTGGTCGACTTGCCCGATCCGCCGTCGCCGCAGAGGAGCGCCGCGCCGCCGCCCCAAGATACCGCCGCGCCGTGCACCATCTGCAGGCCGCGGTCGGCCAGGGCCCAGGAGAGCGGAATGCGGAAGGGAGAGGCCTTGGCCCAGGCCGGCAGGGTCGCGATCTGAGGATACCAGGTGCAGGCGCGCCGGCCGGCCAGATCGGCGACGATCAGCGATTGGGTGTGCAGGTCGTAGGCGCAGCGCTGCGTCTCGTCGCTGAATGCCGTCACGATGCCGAGCGGCTCATGGGCCGTGTCGCCCCAGGGACGCGGCGGCGGCAGGCGTCCGGGTTCGTTGCCGTCCCAGGCGGTGAGTTGCCAATCCGGCGCATCGGTCGCGGTCTCCGGCAGGGCTTCGATCACCTGTCCGGCGTCGCGGGCCGCAATGGTCACGCGGATGCCGGCGGAGCCGATGCCGAAATCGTGCCGAAAGCAGGGACCGGCCGCCAGGGCATCGGCTTGCGCCCCGATCGCGGCCAGGAATGCCGCCGGCGCGGTCAAGTCCGGTGCTCGGGCGGTGCAAAGGGCCAGCCGGCCTCGCCGACCTCATGGATCGGGTCGAGCTGGATGAGATCCCACATGTCGGTATATTCCGCGAAGCTCGGGGCCTGCCATTCGGCGCGGGGAAGATCGGGCAGGCTCCAGCCGTCGGGCGCCTCGCGGTCCGGCGCCTCCCGGATCAGGCCCTTGGCGAGCAGGTGGCCGATGCTGTCGCGAATGCCGGGCAGAATCGTTTCGGCACTCTCACCGAAGGTCTCGGAAAGATGCGCGGCGGCGTCCTCGGTGCTGGCGCCCTGGGCGAGGAGGCTCCACAGATCGGCGAAGCTGCCCGAACCGGAATAATAGGCGCCCGACACGACATTGATGATCAGGACTTCTTCGTTCAGCCTTTCATGCGTGACGCGCTGGGCGTCGATATCATAGCGCACGCCGCTTCTCCCCCAGATGATCCGCATAGAACCGGACATAACCCTCGACGCATGCGTCGTGGCCGAACGTGGTGACGACCCGTTCGCGCGCCTGGGCGCCGAGGTCCCGCCAATGGCCTTCGCTCCGAAAGAGCCGCAGCAGGGCATCGGCCAGCGCGTCGGCATCCTCGCGCGGGACGACAAGGCCGCTCCGGCCGTCGATCACAACCTCGGACAGGCCACCGGTCTTGGCCACGATCGCCGGGACGCCCATGCGGCCGGCCTCCGCGACGACCAGGCCGAACCCTTCGCGCATGCGGGAGGGGGCGAGCAGCGCATGGGCGCGCGCCATCTCGGCTGCGACCAGAGAGGGGGCCAACTCGCCCAGAAAATCCACCCGGTCGGCGATGCCGAGCCGTGCGGCCAGGGCGCGGAAATTGAGCTCCTGCTCGCCGCGGCCGATGATCGCCAGCCGGCCGTCGAAGCCGCGCGCGACCGCGATCGCCAGCGCCGCGATGGCGAGATCGTAGCCCTTCTCCAACTGCAGGCGGCCGACGCAGAGCAGGCGTGCCGTCTCGCCCTGCCGCCAGGGTGCGCATCGGAGATCGGTGTCCGGAATGCCGTTGTAGATCAATTGCCGGGCAGACCCGGCAGGCAGGAAGGGAGCGGCGGAGTCGAGGCAGGCCTGCGAGACGCCGCTGACCGCGCGGGCGCCGGCGAGCAGGCCGCGAACGACCTGCAGCTGATCCTCCGTCTCGAGAGCTCCGTGCAGCGAGACGAGATAGGGCAGGGCTCCGCCCTGGGAGAGAAGCCGCTCGACATAATAGGCCGCCGCCTGCGCCACCGAATGCAGATGCAGGGCGTCCGGCCTCTCCTCGGCGACGATGGCGCGCAATTGCTGCATCACCCGGAGCGGTTCGAGCGCATTGCGTGACCGGACGGCGCCGGACAGCGGCAGCCGGTAGACGCGCGTCCCGTCCATTTCCTCGCGTGAGGCCAGTCCCTCGGCGCTTTCGGTCACCACGGCAGTCTCGATTCCACGTTGCCGGAGGGCCGGCAGGAGCGTCCGAAGCAGGATCTCGATCCCCCCGAGAAAGGGCAGGAAGAGCGGCGAAAAGGCCAGCACCCTGAGTCGTGGCGTGGCGACGGTCATTCGGCGGAGATTCCCAGCGTCATGGTTGTTTGATGACGCAAACCTCCCCCATGCGCAAGGGAAGGTCCCGCGCCGATCCGGTCGCCAAGGACGGCCGAACACAACCTGAGGAAGGCGCATGATGGATCGTGCCGCGGCCGGACCGCCGCCCTCTGCGGCAGCGACAGCGGCGACGAACCACGGCCGTGACGAGCCGGACCGTGCTCCCGTCGGGTGCGGCCGTCAAGGTTCCGAAACCGGCGGTCCGGACCGCCGGTCCCGCCCGCCTTCCGAGACCCGCCGAATGGCCTGACCCGTTACTTGACAGCTCCCGGCTCTCTGATCAGCATTGGGTTACACCGTTACCATAACGACGTTAGCTTCCTGCGGCGAACCATCGAAGCGCGGGAGGCAGGGGAGGCCAGAGGCATGCGCATTGCCCGAATTCAGTTTGAAGGATCCGACCGGCTGGCGATCGACGCCGGCGCCGGTCTCCGGCTCGTCGTCGATATCGGCCTGCCGGACGATCCGCTGGCGATCCTGGCCGACCCGGCCCTGAGCGCGCGCGCCGTCGCGGCCGCGACCGGCCCGGCCATCGACGAGGCCGCCGCGGCCTTCCGCCTGCCGCTCGCCGTGCCCGGCCGGATCTTCTGCGTCGGCCTCAACTATGCCGACCACGCCAAGGAAAGCCCCTACGAGAAACCGACCTATCCGGTCTATTTCCTGCGCGTGGACACCGGCCTGATCCCGCATGGCGCGGCGATCGTCCGTCCGCTGGTCTCGACCCATCTCGATTTCGAGGGCGAGATCGCCGCCGTCATCGGCACGGGCGGGCGCAACATCCCGATGGACACCGCGCTCGATCACGTCGCCGCCTACACGATCTTCAACGACGGCTCGATCCGCGACTACCAGTTCAAGGGCCCGCAATGGACCCTGGGCAAGAATTTCGACGAGACCGGCCCGCTCGGCCCCTGGCTGGTGCCCGCCGCCGACCTGCCGCCCGGCATCAAGGGCCTGCGCCTGCAGACCCGGCTGAACGGCCAGGTCGTGCAGGAAGCCAACACCGACGACCTGCTCTTCCCGGTGGCGGAAGTGATCGCACGGCTGAGCGAGGCGGTGACGCTGAAGCCCGGCGACGTGATCGCCACCGGCACGCCGGCCGGCGTCGGCTTCGCCCGCAAGCCGCCGCTGTTCATGAAGCATGGCGACGTGGTCGAGATCGAGGTCGAGGGCATCGGCATCCTGCGCAATCCCGTGCGGGACGAGGTGCGCTGATGGGCGCCGCCAGCACTGCCGCGACGCTGCGGATCGCTGCCGATGTCGGCGGCACCTTCACGGACGTGGCCATCTTCGACGAACAGACCCGCCGCATCCGCCTGGGCAAGACGCTGTCGACCCCGGCGCGTCTGATCGACGGCATGGCGCATGGCGTCACCAAGGCCGAGGGGTCTTTCGCGGATGCCCATCTCTTCCTGCATGGCACCACGGTGGCGATCAATGCTCTGTTGGAGCGCAAGGGCGCACGGACGGCGCTGATCACCACCAAAGGCTTCCGCGATATCTACGAGATCGGCCGGATCAACCGGCCGGAGGCCTACAATCTCTTCTTCCGCAAGCACCAGCCGCTGGTCGAGCGCGCCCTGCGCATCGAGATCGACGAGCGGATGACGGCGGACGGCGCGGTACTGCGCGAACTCGACGACGCCGAGATCGAGGCGGCGGCCGATCGCCTCGCCGCCGAGGGCGTCGAGGCGGTGGCGGTGCTGTTCCTGCATTCCTACTGCAATCCGGCCCACGAGGAGCGCGCGCAGGCGATCCTGCGCCGCCGCCTGCCGGGCGTCTTCGTCACCGCCTCGCACGAACTCTCGAAGGAATATCGCGAGTTCGAGCGCACCTCGACGGTCGCCGCCAACGCCTATGTGGGGCCGCGCGTCCAGCACTATCTGTCGGAATCCAATGCCTTTCTGGCCGAGGCCGGCTTTCCGGGCACCTTCCTGATCGTGCAGTCGACCGGCGGCCTTTACGATGCCGCGCAGGCGAGCCGCGAATGCATCCGGATGCTCGAATCCGGTCCCGCCGCCGGCGTCATCGGCACCCGCCGGCTATGCGCCGCGATGGGGCTCGACAATGCCATCGCGTTCGACATGGGCGGCACCACGGCCAAGGCCGGCGTGATCGTCGACGGGGTCGAACTGACCTCCAGCAACGTCCTGATCGGCGGCTATGCCGAAGGTCTGCCGATCCAGATCCCGATGATCGACATCGAGGAGGTCGGCACCGGCGGCGGCAGCATCGCCCGTGTCGTGGCCGGCCATGCGCTGCGGGTCGGGCCGGAAAGCGCCGGCGCCCAGCCCGGCCCGGTCTCCTACGGCAATGGCGGCACCCTGCCGACCGTCACCGACGCCAATGTGGTGCTCGGCCGGCTGGCGCCCGATCTCTTCCTCGGCGGCGAGATGCCGCTCGATCGCGACGGCGCGGCGGCGGCGATCGCCGAGCATGTCGCCGGCCCGCTCGGCATCGACACGATCCAGGCCGCCGACGGCATCGTCCGCATCGCCGTCAGCCAGATGGCCAACGTGGTCAAGCGCGTCACCACCGCGCGCGGCCTCGACGTGCGCGATTTCGCCATGGTCGCCTATGGCGGCGCCGGCCCGCTGCACGCCACCCTGGTGGCGCGCGAGCTGCAGATCGGCCGGGTCGTCATCCCGAACGCGCCGGGGCATTTCTCGGCCTACGGCATGCTGGTCTCCAATCTCCGCCGCGACTTCGTCCAGACCCTGTTCGCCCGGCTCGATCAGGCGCCCTTCGACGCCTTCGACACCGTCTTCGCCGGCATGCGCGAGCGCGGCGAGGCCGAGATCCGGGCGGCGGCGGGCGGGCCGGTCGCGGTCGATTTCGTGCAGTCCGCCGACATGCGCTATGTCGGCCAGGAACATGCGGTGGAGGTGACGATCGCGCGCGATCTTTTCGACGCCCGCGACATCGCCGGCATCAAGCGGCGTTTCGACGAAGTCCACCAGCAGCGCTACGGCTACGCCTCGCCTGACGAACGCGCCGAGATCGTCAGCCTGCGGGTCTCGGTCGTCGGCGAGATCGACAAGCCGAACCTCGCTCCGATCGAGCGGGCCGGCGATCCCTCGCCGGAGGTGGCGCTGATCGACCGGCGTCCGGTCGAATTCGGCGTGCTCGGCGGGCGCATCCTGACGCCGATCTACCATCGCGACCGCCTGACCGCCGGCCATGTCGTCGAAGGCCCCGCCCTGATCCAGGAATATGCCTCGACCACCGTCGTCGCGCCCGGCGACCGGGTCACCGTCGACGCCCTCGGCAACCTGCAGATCGAAGTCGAGACCAAATCATGACCCAGGCCACCGCCGCCGACCCGATCGTCACGGAGATCATCCGGAACGGATTCATCGCCACCACGGAGGAGATGAAGACCAACCTGATGCGCACCGCCTACAACATGATCATCTACGAGGCGCTCGACTTCACCGTCGGGCTGTTCGATCCGGACGGCAACACCATCTCGATCGGCATCGGCCTGCCGATGTTCATCCGCGGCATGAGCGAGACCATCAAGGCCAAGATCCGGCATTTCGGCAAGGACGGCCTGGAGCCCGGCGACGTGCTCCTGACCAACGACGCCTACACGACCGGCAGCCATCTGAACCACATGACCTTCTCGGTGCCGATCTTCGCCGACGGCGAACTGATCGGCTTCGCGGCCTGCATGGCGCATTGGCAGGATATCGGCGGCACGCTCGACGGCATGACGCGCGACATCTATTCCGAAGGCCTGCAGATGCCGATCGTGAAGGCCTGGCGGCGCGGCGTGCCGAATGAGGAGATCCTCTCGATCATCCGCATGAACGTGCGCATGCCCGAGCGCGCCATGGGCGACCTGAAGGCCCAGGTGGCGGCGGTCCGCACCGGCGAGAAGCGCTTCCTCGAACTCGTCCGCAAATACGGCAAGGCGACCGTCGCCGACGCGATCGCGTCGATCTTCGACCAGTCCGACGCGCTCGCCCGGGCGAGCGTCGCGCGCATCCCGGACGGCACCTACGAGGCGGAGTCCTTCATGGACGACGACGGCGTCGAGCTCGGCCAGCGCATCCCGATCCGCGTCAGCGTGACGGTCGCGGGCGAGCGGATGACCGTCGACCTGACCAACGTCTCCGAACAGGTCAAGGGCTTCTACAATTCCGGCGAGACGGCCGGCCGCTCGGCCGCCCAGGTCGCCTTCAAATGCATCACCTCGGGCCTCGACCTGCCGATCAACGACGGCACCTTCCGCTCGCTGGAGGTGATCCTGCCGTCCGGCAAGGTGGTCAGTGCCGAGCGGCCGGCGCCGATGCGCTGGTGGATGACCTATCCGATGACCATCGTCGACACGATCTTCAAGGCGCTCGCGCCGGCCGTGCCGACCCGCGTCATCGCCGGCCATCACGCCGACCTGGTCATCGCGATGATCAACGGGCGCCATCCGCGCGACAATGGCTTCTACGTCTATCTCGGCGGGCTGATCGGCGGCGGCTGGGGCGCCAAGTATAACGAGGACGGCATGAGCGCCACCGTCGCCATCAACGATGGCGATACCCATAACGGGCCGAGCGAGCAGGTCGAGGCGAAATATCCGCTGATCGTCGAGCGCTATGCGCTTCGCCAGGATTCCGGCGGCGCCGGCAAGCAGCGCGGCGGGCTCGGCACCGAGCAGGTCGTGCGGGCGCTCGGCGACATCATGTTCAACGCCCAGATCGACCGCGTCGACTGCCGGCCCTGGGGCCTCTTCGGCGGTCTCTCGGGGCACGGCAACGAGGTCGGGCTCGAGCGCGACGGCGAACCGGTCCGCTATCCGACCGGCAAGGTGCTCGCCCAGCATCTGAAGAAGGGCGATGTCTATACCCTGCGCTCCGGCGGCGGCGGCGGCTACGGCAACCCGCTCGATCGCAAGCTCGAGGATGTCGAGCGCGACGTGGCGCAGGGCTATGTCGGCGCCGAGGCGGCGCGCGAACTCTATGGCGCGGTGCTCGATCCGGCGACCGGCCGGGCCGACCGGGTCGCCAGCGCGGAGCTCCGGGCCCGGATGCGCCGGGCCGGGCTGCCGCACGACAAGCCCTTCGCCCGGGACGACGACGGACCCTGCGGCTGCGCCCGCTGCCTGGTCTGGCCGAGCCCGGACCGGACCGCCGAGGCGGTCAACCATGCGGTCGCGGCGGCGGGTCTCGGCGGCTTCCGCTGCTGTTGACGCTGCCGACGGCCGCCGCCGGAGACCGCGCCGTTGCCGGCAGGCAAGGGGAGGCGGCAGGATGCACCACCCTGCCGCCTGACGAAGAGAGGATCGACATGCCGACCGCCAGCCCATTCCGACCCGGTGCGAGCGAGAAGGTGTCCGAGGACATCATCGTCTCGGTCGAGCGCGCCTTCCGTATCGTCGAGATCATGGCGGATTCGACCGTCGGTCTGGGCATCTCGGAAGTCGCCCGCCAGCTCGGCGTGAACAAGGCGATCGCCGTCAAGCTGCTCGATACGCTGTCGCATCTGGAACTGGTCTGGCGCGACGAGGTCAGCCAGACCTACCAATTGACCTACCGGATCAGCAATCTCGGCCTGCGCCAGTTGCAGAAGAGCCGCCTGCTCGACCAGTCGGCCGTGCCGCTGAAGCAGCTCGCCGAGCATTCGGGCGAGCTGGTGCGGCTGGCCATCGTCGAGACCACCGAGCGGTTGACCTGGATCTATGCGGTCGCCGGCCAGACCCGTTCGGTGCGGATCGACCCGAACTATTCGCTGGAGATCGTCCTCAACGCCCATGCCATCGGCAAGGCCTGGCTCTCGACCATGCCGTTCGAGCGCGCCTGGGGACTCCTGGAACGGCAGGGCCTGACCCGGCTGACGCCCAATACCAAGATCACCCGCACGGACCTCAAGGCCGATCTGGAGCTCTCGCATGCGCGCGGCTTCGCCACCGCCTACGAGGAGCAGGAACTCGGCGTCGGCGCCATTGCGGCCCCGATCGTCATCCCGTCGCTCGACGGTTCGCCGGAATGCGTCGGCGCCGTCAGCCTCGCCGCGCCGACCAACCGCATGACGCGCGAGGCGCTCGAAGCCTTCGCGCCGGTGCTGATCGAGACGACCGAAAAGCTCGGCCGCATCTGGCCGCTGGAGCGTCGCAGCCTGCGCCCGGCCTGGCGGAAGATCTGAAGTGAGAACAAGAGGATGAAGGGGGGAGCCAGGATGGCAAGGCGTCACGACTACCGGCCGCACGGGGTGATCCCCGCGGTTCTGCTGCCGTTCCACGACGATCTCTCGATCGACGAGGCGAGCTTCCGGTCGCATCTCGCCGATGTGGCGGCGACGCCCGGTCTCTCGGCGATCACCATCAATGCCCATTCGACCGAGGTCGCCTCGTGCAGCTTCGACGAACAGCGGCGGGTGCTCGATGTCGCGCTCGACGCGATCGGCGACCGCATGCCGCTCGTCAACGGCATCTGGGCCGACGGCAGCCTGCAGGCCGCCGAGATCGCCCGCATGGCGACCGCCGGGGGCGCCTCGGCCCTGCTGGTCTTCCCGCCCGCGCCGTTCACGCTCGGCCAGTCGGCCGACATGGTGGTCGAGCATTTCAAGCGCATCGCCGATGCCAGCGACCTGCCGATCATCGCCTTCCAGTATCCGCTCGCCACCGGCCAGGGCTATCCGCGTGACACGCTGATGCGTCTCGTCGCCGAAGTGCCGAGCGTGGCGGCGATCAAGGACTGGTGTGCCAACGTCCAGCAGCACGAGATGCATGTGCGCCTGCTGCAGTCGGCAGCGCGTCCGGTCAACGTGCTGACGACCCATTCAGCCTGGCTGCTGAGCTCGCTCGTGCTCGGCTGCAACGGGCTCCTGTCGGGCAGCGGCAGCGTCATTCCGGATCTGCAGGCGCAGCTCTTCGAGGCCGTCCGGGCGAACGATCTCGCCCGCGCCCGCGCCCTCAACGACCGCATCCATCCGCTCGCCAGCGTCTTCTACGCCGAGCCCTGGGTCGACATGCACAACCGCATGAAGGAGGCCCTCGTGCTGCTCGGCCGCCTGCCGCGCGCCGTCGTGCGGCCGCCGTTGGTGAAAATCCGCGCGCCCGAGATCGAGCGCATCCGCGGCGCGCTCGTCCAGGCGGGCCTTCTGGACGGGGCGACCGGCCGGCCGCTCGGCTAGCCGGGCGACCAGACCCAACAAAACCAACAAGACCAAGAAGTCCGAAAATCGGCTCAACGGGAGGAAATCACATGAACAGAACCATCGTCGCCGCCGGCCTCGGGCTGGCGCTTGTCACGCCGCAGACGGCGGCTGCCGCCGACCAGGAGTCCGTCAAGGTCGGCTTCGTCACCGAACTGACCGGACCCTGGTCGTTCTTCGGGACCGCCTGCGTGGCGGGTCTGAAATTCGCCGAGGCGACGCTCAACCCGCCCGGCAAGCGCAAGATCGAGTTCATCCAGATCGACAACCAGACCCAGCCGACCCAAGCGGTCGCGGCGGCGCGCAATCTCGACATCCAGAGCAAGGTGATCGCGCTCAGCGGCCCGACCAGTTCGGATACCGCGCTCGCCATCTACGGCTATGCCGAGCAGAACAAGGTGCCGTTCCTGGTCCCGGTCGCCGCCTTCCCGCAGTTGACCAAGCCCGGCACGCGCTATTCCTTCCGCATCGAGCCTAATGCCGCCGGCTGGGGCTACGCCATCGCCGAATTCGTCGCCAAGCAGAAGCCGGGCGCCAAGATCGCGTTGATGCATTCCGACTTCGCCCTGATGCGTGCCATCTCGGCCGGCCTCAAATACCAGGCCGCCAAGAAGGGCCTGAAGATCGAGCCGGAGATCGTGTTCCCGCAGGGCTCAAACGACGCCACCGTCCAGGCCGCCCAGGTGCTCGCCGCCAATCCCGACTATGTCGTCGTGGTCGGCGCCGGCGGCTTCGACAACACGATCACCAACCAGCTGCTCGATGTCGGCATCAAGCCGGAGAAGATCATCCACCCCTACGGCATGGCGACCCAGGTCAAGGGTTGGGGCAAGCGCAGCGTCGGCTCGCTCTACGGCACCTTCTTCGATGCCAACCTCGACACCGTGACCGCCGAGGGGCGCAAGTTCATCGACGACTTCAAGGCCCAGAACAAGCGCCTGCCGTCCTATGTCGAGAACTACTGCTACGTCACCTCGCAGATCATCCGCGAGGTGATCGATGCCGACCCGAAGGCCGGCGACGATCGCGAGGTCTTCCGCAATACGCTCTCCGCGCTGAAGAGCAAGGAAGTCACCTCCGGCATCCCGATCGAGTTCGACAAGAACGGCGCCCGCAAGGAATACATCTACTTCATGCAGATCCAGGACGTGGGCGAGGTCGAGTACAAGTCGAAGCCGGTCTTCACCACCAACTGGGACCCGGAAATCATCCCGGTCTACGATCTGGTCAAGTGACCGGGTGGTCGTTCCGCGCGTGAGGGGAGGCGGCCGCGGCGACGCGGCGGCCCGACCCATGCGGCAAGTTCCGTCTTCAACGCGGCGGGTCCTTGGGCCCGGTCGCGGGGCTCCGAGCCCCGCCGCCGGACCGGACCGGGGGTGTCCATGCCGACCGAACTCGTCCTGATCTCCACGCTCTTCACCGGCCTGATGCTCGGCGTCATCTTCTCGCTCGTGGCGGCGGGGGTGACGATCATCTACGGCTCAATCTGGATGCCGAACGCCGCCAACGGCCAGTTCTTCCTGCTGGCCGCGCTCGCCCTCTGGTCGGCCGCGGTCTCCTGGGGGCTGCACCCGGTCGTCGCCGCGCTCCTGGTGATCGGCGCGAGCGTGCCGGCCTCGCTGCTGCTCGAACAGATGCTGATCCGGCGCTTCTACGACGTGCCGAACCGCAACGTCTCCTATTTCGTGCTCAGCCTCGGCATCACGCAGATCCTGGCCGGCCTGTTCTCGGTTACCTACGGGGTCTGGAGCGACCAGTTCCAGATCCCGCCCCTGATGGCCGGCATCACCTTTCTCGGGCCCTTCCCGGTCTCGAACAGCCGCCTCGCGGCTCTGGTGACCGGCGTGGCCCTGCTGGCGGCCCTGTTCGCGCTGCTGCGCTATCACAAATATGGCCGTGCCATCCGGGCGGTGTTCCAGAACCGCGATGCCGCCTCGCTGCGCGGCGTCAACGTCCGGGCGATCTACCGGCTCTCCTTCGTGCTCGGCAACCTGGTCGTGGCGGCGGGCGGCGTGCTCTACGCCTTCGCCTATTCGTTCGACCTCTCCGTCTCCTGGTCGATGTCGATCACCGCCTTCGCGATCATGATCATCGGCGGGCCGGGCTCGGTGGTCGGCGCGGTCGCGGTCGGCATGGTGTTCGGCTTCACCCAGGCGATCGTCAGCGCCTTCGCCAGCCCGACCGTCGCCACCTTCTCGTATCTCGGCGCGATGCTGCTGATCCTGCTCATGAAACCCTCGGGGCTCTTCGCACGATGACCGACGCCCTCCGCAAACATGGCCGCGGCCTCCTGGTCTTCGCCGTCGCCGCCTATGCGCTGCCGCTGCTGCTCGCCGGCAACCGCTACTTCGCCTTCATCGGCGGGATCGCGCTCCTGCATGTCGTGTGGACCGCCGGCATGAGCCTGCTCTACGGCTATGCCGGCCTGATGCCGCTGATGTTCGCCGGCATCGCCGGCATCAGCGCCTATGCGGCGGTCGGGCTGATGGCGGCGGGCTTCGCCTTCTGGACGGCGCTGCCGGTCGCAGCCCTGTTCGCCGCCCTGGTCGGCGTCGGGCTCGGCCTGCCGGCGCTGCGGCTGAAGGGCTTCTACTTCACGCTCTGCTCGCTGGTGATCCAGACCGTGATCACGCTGGCCTTCGTCTATTTCGTCAACCTGACCAACGGCGACACCGGCATCTCGCAGATCGCGCCGCCGGCCTGGTTCGGCGGGCCGCTGCAGGGGGTCGGTTTCGACCTCGTCCTGGCGACGCTAGCGGTCGGCGCCATGGTGGCGCTGGTGCTGATCGTCGAGGCGCCGTTCGGCCGCCGCCTGGTGGCGGTGCGCGAGGACGACGAACTGGCCGAAATGCTCGGCATCGACGTGGTCCGCCAGAAGCTCGCCGCCTTCTTCGTCGGCTCGCTCTTCGCCGCCGTCGGGGGCGCCTTCTACGCGCCCTATGTCGGTTTCGTCTCGCCGCGCAGCTTCGACGTGCTGCTCAGCCTCAACATCTGGCTGATGGTCGCCTTCGGCGGCCGCGGCACGATCTGGGGCGCGGTGGTCGGGACCGTCCTGCTCGCACCGCTGCCGTTCCTGCTGCAAGACTACTACAAGGTGAAGGACGTGATCTACGGCCTTCTGATCATCGGCGTCATCGTGCTCCTGCCGGGCGGCATCCTGGGCGGCCTCGGCAGCCGCGCCGCGGCCGGAACCGGCACCCAATCCCCCGGACTCAGACGCAAGGAGGCCGCATGACCGGCCGCGTTCCCCTGTTCGAGGCCGAAGGCATCGTCATGCGCTTCGGCGGCGTGGTCGCCCTGCGCAAGGTCAGCGTCACCCAGTTCGAGGGCGAGACGCTCGGCATGATCGGGCCGAACGGCTCCGGCAAGACGACCTTCGTCAACGTCGTCACCGGCCATCTGGCGCCGCAGGAGGGCCGCGTCCGCGTCGCCGGCGCCGAGGTGACGGGCTTCCGCCCCCACCGCATGGCGGCGGCCGGCATCACCCGCACCTATCAGGCGGTGCGGGTGTTCCGCGAACTGACCGTCGCCGACAACATCGCCACTGCGACCGTCGACGCGCCGAACCGGATGGATGCCGACGAGATCGCCGCCACGCTCGACTGGCTGCAACTCGGCCACCGGCTCGCCGTGCCGGCGGGATCGCTGACGCTGTTCGAGCAGCGGCGGCTGGAGATCCTGATGCGGCTCGTCCAGCGCGCCCGATTGATCATGCTCGACGAACCGGTCGGTGGGCTCTCGGCGACCGAGGTCCGGGCGATGCTGCAGGTGCTCGGCGACCTGCGCCGGCGCACCGGCCTGTTCGTCATCGAGCATGCCATGAAGGTGATCCGCGAACTCGCCGACAGCGTCGTCGTCATGCTGGCGGGCGAGAAGCTGATGCAGGGGACGCCGGCCGAAATCCTCGCCGACAAGCGCGTCGTCGATCAATATCTGGGACGGGCGCATGCTTGAGATCAGCGGCTTGACCATTCGCTACGGCGCCTTCCTGGCGGTCGGCAGCCTCGACATCGTCATCGGCAAGGGCGATATCGTCGGCCTGATCGGTCCCAACGGGGCCGGCAAGACCTCGACCGTCAAGGCGCTCGGCGGCCTCATCAAACCCGCCGCCGGGCGCATCGCCTTCCGCGGCCGGGACCTCGCCGGCGTGCCGGCGCACGAACGCATCACGCTCGGCCTGTCGATCGTGCCGGAGGGCCGGGGCATCTTCGCGCGCATGTCGGTGGAGGAGAACCTCCTCATGGGCGCCTATGCGTTCGACGGCGCCGACAAGGCGGCCCGGATGCGCCGGGTCTACGATCTGTTCCCGATCCTGGCGGAGCGCCGCTGGCAGGCGGCCGGCACCATGTCGGGCGGCCAGCAGCAGATGCTCGCGGTCTCCATGGGGCTGATGGCCGAGCCCGAGATGATCGTCCTCGACGAGCCCTCGCTCGGCCTCGCGCCGATCGTCATCGAGGAGATCGGCAAGGCGCTGATCCGGCTGCGCGAGGCCGGCGTCACCGTGTTCCTGGTCGAGCAGAACGCCACCCTGACCGCCGACGTCTCCGACCGCATCTATGTGATGAGCAACGGCACCGTGCTGCATCACGGCACCGCCGAGGAGATCACCCGCAACGAGGACATGCTCGGCGCTCTGCTCTGAGGGGGCCGGTCCGGCAGCCGGTCTTGGCGATGCGTCCTGCGATGCAGGGGGCGAAGCCGGGGCGGCGCGCCCAAGGAAGCGGCGATCTGCCGAAGGATCGATCGTCCCGCGAACGGCCGGCCGGCGCAGGCCGGGCGGCGACGGCCCCGTGCGCCGCGGTTCCGCGCGCCTCCTCGATGGCACGATGCATGCTTGTTGCATGGCATGCAAGTCGGGAGGTGGGAGCATGGCCTGTCGGATCGCCGTTGACATTGGCGGCACGTTCTCGGACGTGGCCATCGAGTTCGAAGATGGATCGATCGCGATCCACAAGGCGCCGTCGACGCCGGACGATCCGGTCGCGGGCGTCCTCGCCGCGCTCGATGCGGCCGCGGCCCGGAACGGCACCAGCCGCCGGGCGATCCTGGCGGCGGCCGAGGTCTTCATCTACACCAGCACCAAGGCGATCAACGCGATCGTGACGGGCAGCGCCGCGCGAACCGCCTTCGTGACCACGGCCGGCCATCCCGACATCCTGCTCCTGCGCGAAGGCGGCCGGACGGAGCCTTTCGACTACACCGTGCCGTTCCCGGCCCCGCTGGTGCCGCGGCGTCTGACCTTCCAGGTCACGGAGCGGATCGATGCCGCCGGCCGCATCCTGACGCCGCTCGATCCCGCCGGGTTGGAGCGGCTGGCGGAGGCGGTCAAGCGCGAGCGCATCGAGGCGGTCGCGGTCTGCCTGCTGTGGTCGATCGTCAATCCGGCGCACGAACAGGCGGTCGGCCGCTTCCTGGCCGAGCGCTTCCCGGATCTTCCCGTCACGCTGTCGCACGAGCTCAATCCGTGCCTGCGCGAATATCGGCGCGCCTCCTCGGCCTGCCTCGACGCGGCGCTGAAGCCGGTGATGACGGCGCATCTCGCCGACTTCGAAGCCCGCCTGCGGCAGGAAGGGTTCGACGGGACCGCGCTGGCCGTCACCTCCCAGGGCGGCGTCGTCCCGATCGCCGCGATGGCGCGGGCACCGATCCATGCGCTGAATTCCGGTCCCGCCATGGCGCCGGTCGCGGGGCGCGCCTTCGCCGCGGCCGATGCCGGCAGCAATACCGCGGTCGTGATCGACACCGGCGGCACCACCTTCGACGTCAGTCTGGTCGCCGACGGCCGGCTGCCGGCGACCCAGGAACTGTGGATCGGCGGGCGCTATCGCGGCCACATCACCGGATTTCCCTCCGTCGACGTGTCGAGCGTCGGTGCCGGCGGCGGCTCGATCGCCGCGGTCGACGAAGGCGGCCTGCTGCAGGTCGGCCCGGCCAGCGCCGGCGCCGTGCCGGGGCCGGCCTGCTACGGCCGGGGCGGCACGGCCGCGACGGTCACCGATGCCGCGCTGGTCCTCGGCTATCTCGATCCCGCCGGGTTCCTGGGCGGGCGCATGCCGCTCGACCCCGCCCTTGCGCGGACCGCGATCGAACCGCTGGCGGCCGCATTGGACATCGGCATCGAGGCGGCGGCCGCGGCAATCCTGGAGGTCGCCGGCGAGCAGATGGTCCAGGCGATCGAGGAGGTCACCATCCGGCGCGGCGTCGATCCGGCGCGTGCCGTCCTGGTCGCCGGCGGCGGTGCGGCCGGGCTCGGCGCGGTCGAACTGGGCCGGCGCCTCGGCTGCCGGGCGGTGCTGTTTCCGTCCATGGCTCCGGCCATGAGCGCGGTCGGCGCCCTCCTGTCCGACATGCTGCGCGAGGTCCGGGTCACGCGTTTCGCCCGGCTCGACAGCCTCTCGGCTGCGGATCTCGAGCGCATCGGTGCGGACCTGTCGGCGCGGCTCGCCGCCGAGACTGCGGGCGACGGTGCCGGCGCGGCGCTCGAATATTTCCTGGAGGGTCGCTACGAACGGCAGATCTGGGAGATCGAGATCCCGCTCGGCGCCGGCATACCGGGCCCCGGCGAGATGGCGGCCGTCCGCGCCGCCTTCGACGCGACGCATGCCCGGCTCTTCGGCATCGGCGATCCGCGCTCGGCCGTGGAGGTGGTCTCCTGGGGGCTCCGGGCCCGCACGGTGCAGCGCGCCGGGCGCGAACTGCCGCGGGCCGAAGCCGAGCCGCCGCGCCCCGGACCCCGCCGCCGCCGCGCGGTCTTCGCCGGTGTCGGGGCGGTCGCCGTGCCGGTGCTGACGCCGGCCGATATCGGCAGCCCGGTGCCCGGGCCGCTGATCGTGGAATCCGCCTACACCACCATCGTGGTCCCGCCCGGCGCCGAGATCGGCGTGACGGCGCATGGACTGATGGCGACCATCCGCCGGGCAAGCGGCGAAATCGGACCCCGGGAGGCCGCAGCATGACCACCACACCGCTCGTCCGCCGCCACCATCGCGACCCGGTCGCGCTCGCCATCCTGAAGAACCGCTTCGAGGCGATCGCCCGCAAGATGGCGCACACGCTCCTGAAGACCGGGCGCTCCGGCGTGCTCAACACGGCGCGCGACTTCTCCTGCGGGATCCTCACCGCCGACGGCGAACTGGTCACCGGCGCGGAGTGCTATCCGATCCATGTCCTGCGCGGGCCGGACCTGATGCACGCCACCATGAAGGCCTTCCATCCGGATCTGCGCCCCGGCGACGCCGTGCTGCACAATTCGCCCTATCACGGCAACACCCATGCGGCCGACCACGCCATCATGATCCCGGTCTTCGACGACCGGGGCCGGCACCGGTTCACCACGCTGGTCAAGGCGCACCAGGCCGATTGCGGCAACTCGATCCCGACCACCTATGTCGGCACCGCGCGCGACGTCTACGAGGAGGGCGCCGTGATCTTCCCCGCGGTGCTGGTGCAGCGCGACTACCGCGACATCGACGACATCATCCGGATGTGCGAGATGCGCATCCGCGTGCCGGAGCAGTGGCGCGGCGACTATCTCGCGTCGCTGGGCGCCGCGCGCATCGGCGAGCAGGAGCTTCTGGAACTCGGCGCCGAGCGCGGCTGGGATGCCCTGGAGGACCATACGCGGGCCTGGTTCGACTATTCGGAGCGCCGGATGGTCTCCGCGCTCGGCCGCCTCGCCTCCGGGCGCGCGGTCGCGCACGGCACCCACGACGCCATCCCGGGGACGCCGCCCGACGGCATCCGGGTGCAGGCCGACGTGACCATCGACGCGGCGGCGGGGCGCGTGTCGATCGACCTGACCGACAATCCGGACTGCATGCCGAACGGCCTGAACTTGTCGCAGGGCTGCGCGCTGTCGGCCGCGATCGTCGGCATCTTCAACTGCATCGACCACACCGTGCCGCCCAATGCCGGCAGCCTGCGCCGCATCGAGGTGAAGCTGCGCGAGAATTGTTGCGTCGGCATCCCGCGCCACCCGACCAGCGTCTCGGTGGCGACGACCAATCTGTCGGACCGGCTGAGCTGCGCGGTCCAGCGCGCCGTGGCCGCGATCGATCCGCGCTTCGGCATGGCCGACGGCGGCCCCCCGTTCCCGCCCGTGGCCGGCGTACTGTCGGGCTTCGAGCCGGATACCGGCGCGCCCTACTGCAACGGCATCCTGTTCGCCGGCAGCGGCGGTCCCGGCAATCCCTATACCGACGGATGGGTGACGCTCCTGTCGATGGGCAATGCCGGCATGCCGCAGATGCACTCGATCGAGGTCGCCGAGATCCAGCACCCCATCGTGATCCACGATCGCGCCATCGTGCCCGATACCGGCGGCGACGGACGGCGCCGCGGCGCGCCGGGCACGCTGACGCGCTTCGGTCCGACCGCGGCACCCGTCGAGGTCGGCTATGTCAGCGACGGCACGGTGCATCCGGCCGAGGGGGTCGGCGGCGGCCTGCCGGGCGGGCCCTCCCGCCAATGGCGGGTCAGGGCGGACGGCAGCGAGGAGATCCTGCCGACCTACGGACAGGTGGTGCTGCAGCCGGGCGAGAGCCTGATCTCGATCACGGCGGCGGGCGGCGGCTGCGGCGACCCGCTCGAGCGCGAGGTCGAGCGGGTGGCGGAGGACGTCGCCGAGGGTTGGGTGACGCCGGCGCGGGCGCGGGCCGTCTATGCCGTCGTCTGCGCAGCCGACGGGACGATCGATCCGACCGCGACCGCCGCGGAGCGGGCTGCCCGGAGGGCCGCGGCATGAGCGGCCGTCTGGCAGGGCGCATGGCGCTCATCACAGGCGCGAGCCGCGGCATCGGCGCCGCGACGGCGCGCGCCTTCGCGGCCGAGGGCGCGGACGTCGCCTTCTGCCATGACGACGACGACGAGGGTGCCGAGGCGGTCCTCGCCGCCATCGCGGCGGCGGGGCGACGCGGTTTCGCCTGGCGGATCGACATCGGATCGGAAGACGCCTGCCGCGACCTCTTCGCCAAGGCGGAGGCCGCGCTCGGACGGGTCGACATCCTGATGAACAATGCCGGTGTGAGCGAGGAGGCCCTGGTCGAGGACATCTCGATGGCTTCGCTGCGCTGGATGCTGCGGGTCCATCTGGAGGCCACCTTCCTGCTGTCGCAGCTCGCCTACCGGTCCATGAAGCCGCGCGGCATGGGGCGGATCATCAACGTCACCTCGCAGCTCGCCTACAAGGGCGCGCCCGGCCTCGCCCACTACAGCGCCGCGAAAGCCGGCGTAGTCGGCTTCACGCGCGCCTTCGCGCAGGAGGCGGCCCCGCACGGCGTCCTGGTCAATGCCATCGCGCCGGGCCCGATCGACACCCGCCTCAACGACACCCTCTCGCCGGAATGGAAGGCCTGGAAGATCGGCGGCCTGCCGCTGCGCCGCTTCGGCCGGCCGGAGGAGATCGCGCCGACCGCCGTGATGCTGGCATCCGCGGACGGCGACTTCTATGTCGGCCAGACGCTGTCGCCGAATGGCGGCGACGTCTTCCTCTGACCGTCGCCTATTCGGCGGCGGCCCGCGCGGGCCAATCCGGGCGGGGCGAAAGGGCGAGGGCCGCGTCGGCAAAGGCGGTCGCGCCGGCCCAATCGTAGGTTCGGTTCATGTTGGCGTGGTTCACGTAGGGCGCCCCGGCATAGAACATCTCGTACTGCACGTGCCGCGATGCGAATTCGGAACCGAGCGCGTCCCAGGCGAGCTTCATGACGCCGACGCGACCGACCGCATCGGTCGCCGAGGAGACCTGCGTCGCCTCGACCAGGGCGCGGATCTCGGGGTCCTCCAGGTCGCGCAGCGACGAGGGCAGCATGATCACCCCGCCGCCGGCGAGGTCCCGGATGGTGTTGACGAAGCGCGGGTAGAGCTCCTGCGTGTAGGTCTGTGCCGCGTAGAGGAGATGGGCGGACGGCACCCAGTAGGGGCCGAAGCGGCGGCCCGCCGCTTCCATGCCGGCGACCATGCCCTCGACGATCGACGCCTCGACCGCGAGCCGCGCCAGCGTGCCCTCGATCTGCGGCATGCCGGCCGACCCGTTGACCTCGGCGATCCGGCGGGCGAGCCCGACCAGGAAGCGGAGCTTCACCGCGAGGCGGATCTGCGACTGGTAGTTCTGATAGACATGCGTCGGCGTGCCGTGCCATTGCGTCCGCGCGGCGTCGACATCGCCATGCACGAAGACGCGCTCCCACGGCACCTTGACCTGGTCGAAGACCACGACGGCGTCGTTCTCGTCGAACCGGCTCGACAGCGGATAGTCCCAGGCCGTGGTGACGCCGGCCTCGTAGGAGCGGCGCGACAGGAGCACGATGCCGGGCGTCGCCATCGGCATCGCGAAGCTGAGCGCATAGGCGCCTTCGCCGGCCTTCAGCGGCTGGATGTTGCCGACGAAGATCTCATCCGCCATGACCGAACTGGTGCCGAGCATCTTGGCGCCGCTGACGGTGATGCCGTCGGCATCCTCGTCGACGGCGTGAAGCACGAGATCGCGCGCCTGGGACGATGCCGACTTGGACTTGTCGGCCTGCGGGTTCTGGATGACATAGGTGACGAAGAGGTCGCGGTCGCGCGCGTAGGCGAAGTAGTTGCGGAACGCGGCGGCGCGCCGGGCGTCATGCTGCGCCATCACGTCGTGACCCATCATCAGGCCGGAGAGCGCGGTGGCCAGATGGTCGGGCGAGCGGCCGAGCCAGCCGAAATTGAGCGCCGACCAGGCCTCGATGGCGCGTCGGCGGCGGACGAGATCGTCGGGCGACTGGGGCAGGTGCCAGGCCCGGTTGACCCGCGCCCCGGTCGGCGTCTCGAAGGTCATCAGGTCCCGGTTCTCGGGCGCGGCCTGGAAGTCGTAGAGGCGGGCGAAGGACGCCACCGTGCCGCGATAGGCCGGGTCGGCGGTCACGTCGGCGACGCGGCGGCCGTCGAGATGGATGCGGCGACCGTCCTTGAGGGCGGCGAGATAGGCGGCGCCGTTGCGGATGGGCATGAGGGTCTCGATCCTTTGCTGCTTCGCGTCCGAAACAAGGAGGCTAGCGCGAATTGAGTGTTATGCAAGTAACTTGCATGACTGAATATCGATCATTCGTGCCGCCACCAACAGGGCCGGTCGTCCCGGGCAGCGTCGGCGACCGCCGGGCGCCCAAGCGGTGGCCAATCCGCCTCTGAAAGCGGCTTGCTTACGATGCAATGGCGCTTAGGCTTTGACGCGAGAGCGACATCCGACCGGAGCCAGCGCCCATGATCGACGACCGCGACTATGTCGGCTATGCCGACGATCCGCCGGACCCGCACTGGCCGGGAGGCGCGCGCATCGCGGTCAACATCAATCTCAACTACGAGGCCGGCGGCGAGCGCTCGCTGATGGACGGCGACGGCGTTTCCGAAGGCGTGCTCAACGACATCGGCCAGCCCTCGCTGGACGGCCTGCGCAGCCCGCTGGTGGAATCCGTCTTCGCCTATGGGTCGCGCGTCGGCGCCTGGCGGCTGCTGGAATTGTTCCGGCGGTTCGACGTGAAGGTCTGCCTGCTCGCCGTCGCCCGGGCGGCGGCGCGCAATCCGCGGCTGGTACGCGCCTATGCGGCGGAGGGCCACGAGATCGTCAGCCACCACTATCGCTGGCTCGACTACCAGGTGATGCCCGAGGCCGAGGAGCGCGAGCATATCCGCCTCGCCTTCGAGACGCTGGAGCAGGTCGCCGGGGTCGCCCCGGTCGGCTGGATGACCGGCCGGCCGGGCGCCAACACCCGGCGCCTCCTGGTCGAGACCGGCCGGCTCCTCTACGACCGCGACTCGCTCGCCGACGAGTTGCCCTATTGGGTCACGGTCGCGGACCGCAGGCATCTGGTCGTGCCCTATTCCTTCGAGACCAACGACAACCGGTTCGACCAGAATCACGGCTTCTCGACCGGCGACGACTTCGCCCGCTACATGATCGACTGCTTCGAGACGCTCTATGCCGAGGGTGCCGACCGGCCGAAGATGATGTCGCTCGCCCTGCACGACCGCCTGATCGGACGGCCGGGGCGGATCACCGGGCTGGTCCGGTTCCTCGATCATATCCGCAGCCGCGACAAGGTCTGGGTCGCGACCGGCAAGGACATCGCGGAACATTGGATGCGGGTGCATCCGGCCTGAGGGAGGGACGACCGTGCGGCTATGGCTCACCGGCGCGGCCGGTTTCGTCGGGCGGCACCTCGCCCGGCGGCTCATGGAGGACGGGCACGAGATCATCGGCACCGATCTTTCCGCCGACCCTTCCGGACGCTGGACCGGGCTCGACCTGCGCGACCGGCCGGCGGTGATCGCGGCATTGGCCGAAGCCCGGCCCGACCTCGTCGTCCATGCCGGCGCCATTTCCGGCCCGATGCTGGCGCGCGGCGAACCCGCGCTGATGTTCGACGTCAACGTCACCGGCACGCTGTCCGTCCTGGAGGCCATGCGCCGGGCAGCCGTGCCGCGGCTCGTTCATTTCTCCTCCAACGCGGTCTATCGCGACCGGGAGGATCGCCTGCCCGTCGGCGAGGACTGGGCGATCGGCAAGACCGATCCCTATGGCGCCAGCAAGGTCGCGGCCGAAGCGATCGTCGCCTCCTATGCGGCCAGCGCCGGGATCGACGCCTGGATGCTGCGGATCGCGTCGATCTACGGGCCGGGGCGGACCTCGCCCTACCTCGTCTCGGACCTGATCGCGGCAGGGCGCACCGGCGGATCGGTCGTGGTCACGGACGAGCGGTCGAACATGCGCCAGTTCGTGGCGGTCGAGGACGTGGTCGAGGCGGTCGCCGCGGCGGTCGGAACGCCTGCGGGCGGATGCGTGCCCGTCAACATCACCGGCGGGGAATATCTGTCGGAAGCCGCGATCGGCGCGATGGTGCAGACCCATCTGCCGGCGCTCCGGCTCGATGTGGTTGCCGACAAGGGCGAGAACGGCGACGGCGCGATCGGCCCGCTCGATCTTACCCGCGCCCGCGACCGTCTCGGCTACCGTCCGGCGATCCCGATCGCGGCCGGGATCGCCCGTCTCGTCGGCGCGGCGTGACGCCGGCGGCCGGCGTGCCGGTGTCGCGGACGCGTCAGACGGCGCCGCTCCAGTTCTCGCGCCGGAAGTCCGAGACCGCATACGGCATGGTGCCCTTGAGGCCGGCGCAGACGCCGCCGCCGCCGCGGATGTCGCCATAGGGCATCTCCACGACCGCATGCCCGAGCGCCTTCAGGGTGTCGAAGGCCGGATGGCCGGCCTCGACCAGCAGCTTGCCGTTCTCCGACCGCCAACGCTGGCGGTCGATCGCGCTCGGCAGGTCGATCCCCTGCAGCACCGTCGCGGCGAGGATCTGCAAGAGGGTCTGCACCTGTCCGTCGGCGCCCGGCGTCGAGATCGCGACGGCTTCGCCGTCATGCTCCATCAGCATCGGGGCCAGCGTGTGGACCGGGAGCTTGCCGGGCGCGACCTCGTTCGGCGCCGCGGTGAAACTGCCGGCGCGATTGTTGAGCACGAAGCCGCCCTCGGGCACGTAGATGGCGGACCCGAAATTGTCGAAGACCGAGAACAGCGACGAAATCACCATCCCGTCGGCATCCGCGACCGCGACGCCGGCCGTATGCAGGTAGCCGCGCGGCCCGCCGCGACCGGAGGCCCGGTCGAGGTCGACCGGCAGGTCCACGGCGAGCAGCGCCGCGCCTTCCGCGCAGCGGTCGCGATAGGCGAACGAGCCTTCGGTCAATTCCACCGCGGCATGCTCGACGCGGTCGGGCGGCACGGCGCCGAGCTTCTCGAAGCCGTTCAGCGCCATGGCGAGCAGGATGCCCTGCGACATCGGCGGCTGGACGTGCACGGTCCGCCCGGCCCAGGCGACCGAGATCGGCGCCGTGACGGTCGTCTCGTGGCGGGCCATGTCGGCGGGGGTCATCAGGCCGCCGCGCGCCGCCACCGCGTGCGCCACCGCGGCGCCGACCGGGCCGCCGTAGAACCAGTCGGCGCCGTCCTGGGCGATGCCGGCGAGCGTGGCGGCGAGTGCGGGCTGGCAGACGAGGTCATGCGCCTTGGCGTCGAGGAAGACGGACGCCTCGGCGCCGCCGCGGACCAGCCGGTCGCGCTGCTGGCCGACGGTGCGGACGAGACGCGGCCGGACGCGCATGCCGTCGCGCGCGATCCGGATGGCGGGTGCCAGGCTTTGGGCGAGCGGCAGCCGGCCGAAGCGGCGGGCGAGTTCCGCCCATCCGGCGACGAGCCCCGGGACGTTGACGGAGGTTCCGTCGTCGCGGATCGCGTCCGGCACGCCGGATGACGGCGCGGCGCCGGCGGCATTGATCGCCGTCACCTGCCCGGGCGCGGTGCGGACCAGGAAGAAGCCGTCACCGCCGACGCCCCCGGCCTCGGGAATCAGGACGCCGATCACCGCCTGGGCGGCGACGGTCGCATCGGCCGCGTTGCCGCCCTGCTCGATGATCGCCTGGGCGGCCGCGGTCGCGAGCGGATGCGCGGCCGAGATGGCGGCCCGAATGCCGAGCACGGCCGGGCGGGACTTGGAGGAGAAGGGATCCGGCAGAAGCATGGTCGGGCCTCGGATGGTCGGTTTCGGCAGATGCCGGGGTCAGGTCGGTTCGGACAGGAAGGCGAGGGCGGCGCGCGCATAGATCTTGGCGCAGTCGACGACGTCCCGAGCATAGACCCAGTCGTCGACGCCGGAGACCCGATCGGCCTGCGGACCGTAGCAGACGGCCGGCACGCCGAGACGGCGCCAGCGGCTGGCATCGCTCGCCGGCAGGCGGACGACCGGCACCGCCGCCTCGCCCCGCACCGCGCCGTGGGCGGCCGCCACGGCGGCGACGATCGGGCTGGAGGCGGCGGTCCAGTTCGGCTCCCAGCCCTTGAGGCGCCGGCGCGACAGGCCTTCGATCCGGCCGATCACCGCGTCGACGCGGGCCTCGATGTCGGCGATGGTCAGGCCCGGCGGGATGCGGAAATCGATCTCGGCGGTGGCCCGGGTCGCCGACTGGCTGACGAAGCGGCCGCCCGCGATGGTGCCGGCATTGACCGAGAGCCGAAGGCCGTCGCGCTCGGGATGGTCCGCGACCGCGGCGATCTCGGCAGGCGGCGCCGCCGTCGTGTCGTTCCAGCGGTCGATCTCGGCGATCGCGGCGGCGAGGCGGGTGACCGCGGAGGAGAGCGGACGCGCCAGCATGCCCTGGGCGGACGGCGCAACGGCGTCGAGCGCCAGCCACAGGAGCCCCTTCTCGGCAAGCGCGAGCGCCATCGCGCCGGGTCCCTCGCCGCAGATCATGGCGTCGCCGGTAAGGTCCGGCTCGGTTTCCAGCAGAAAACCCGCCCCGTCCGGCCCGAACACCGTCTCGTCGGCGACGGCCGTGAAGGTGATGCGGCCGGACCAGGCCTCCGGATGGGCCGCCAGGAGCTCGAAGGCGAGCGTCTGGGCCGCCACGGCGCCCTTCATGTTGCCGACGCCGAGGCCGAAGATCCTGCCGTCCCGGTGCGTCGCGGCGTGCAGCGGCACCGACCAGTCGGCGACTTCGCCCGGATGCACGGTGTCGAGGTGGACGTTGAAGACGAGATGCCGGCCGGGGCCGCGACCCTCGGCGACGGCAATGACGTTGGGCTTCTCCGGCACCTGGCTGACGATGCGGGCGGCACGTCCGGCCGCCGCCAAGTGATCGACGACGAGGCCGGCCACGGACCGGGTGTCGCCGGGCGGGTTGGCGCTGTCGGCGGCGACCAGCCGATCGAGGAAGGCGAGGAGCGCCGGGGCGGCGGCCTCGACGGCAGCGTCGAACGCGAGCGGGACGGTCATGGCCTGGACTCCGGGAGGCGCAGGAGGCTGGCATGTCGTTTGCGTGGGATGCAAAGGGATTGCGGATGGACGCAGGCCCGAAACCGGAAGGAGACGACATGGCGGGACTGTTGCAGGACAAGGTGGCGCTGGTCACCGGCGGCGCGCAGGGGATCGGGCTCGCGGTTGCGCGCGCCTTCCTGGCCGAGGGCGCCGCCGTGGCGATCGCGGACGTGCGCGCCGATGTGCTGGAGGCTGCGGCGGCGGGACTGCCGGGCCGGGTCCTGCCGGTCACCCTCGACGTGACCGACGAGGCGGCGACCGAAGCGGCGGTCGCGCGGATCGAGGCGGAGCTCGGCCCGCTCGCGATCGCGGTGCCCAATGCCGGCATTCTGGTCCTGAAGCACGGGGTCGACACCGGGGTCGACGAGTTCCGCCGGGTGCTCGACGTCAACCTGACCGGCGCCTTCGTGACCGCCAAGGTGGCGGCCCGGCGCCTTCTGGCGCACGGCAACGGTGGCCGGATCGTGTTCACCTCGTCGCTGTTCGGCTTGCGCGGCGGGCGCGAGAATTCGGCCTACTCGGCCTCGAAATTCGGCATGATCGGCGTGATGCAGAGCCTGGCGGCGGAACTGGCGCCGGCCGGCATTCTCGTCAACGCCGTCTGTCCCGGGCAGATGGATACCGAGATGATCCGCCAGCTGTTCCGCGACCGCGCCGCCATCCGCGGCGTGCCGGAGGCGGAGGTCCGGGGTGCGCTGGAAGGCCGGATTCCGGTCGGCCATCTCGGCCCGCTCGATCATCTCGCCGGCACCTATGTCTACCTGGCCTCGGACCTGTCGCGCTATGTGACCGGCCAGTCGATCACCGTGGACGGCGGCTGGCAGATCGACTGAACCCGGAGACCTCATGGTGCGCTCGCGGTTGGAACCTCGGGCGCCTCCGGATGGACCGGATCGCGCGGATCGCGCCAGCGCGGCGCCGCCGCCATCATGGCGACGGCCTCCTCCTCGGCCCCAAAGCCGTCGCGCGGCAGGGAAAGGGCCTGCTGGCCGTCGTAGCCGATGGCGCGGCGGACGGCGGGGCTGAGGAAATAGGCGCCGAACACGAGTTCGAGCAGGGCTTCGAAGCCCGCCGGGTCGGCGGCCGCGCAGGCCTCGATGTCGTCCGGCCCGAAGGCTTCCGGCAGGGCGGCCAGGATCCGGTCCGGAGCGCCGGCGAGGTCCGGCCGGATTGTGAGGACGCGGGCGATCAGGGCTCCGCCGGGATCGGCGGCCGAGAAGGCCGGGCTCGGCCCGCGGCCGGGCACGAGCCAATCGAACAGCTGCGTCCGGCGCGGGTCGGTCATGCGGCGCTCCGGATGTCGCGGCGCCCGGCGACCAGCCTGTCGGCCGCCCGCAGCGCGAGAGCCGCGGTGGTCAGCGCGGGATTGACCGAAGAGCCGGTCACGAAGGTGCTGCCGTCGACGATCATCAGGTTGGGGACGTCGTGGACGCGGTTCCAGCGGTCGACCACCGAGGTCTCCGGATCGTCGCCCATGCGGGCGGTGCCGAGCAGGTGCCAGCCGAGATCCGGGATCAGGCCGGTCGCCTCGGTCCGGTAGGCGCCCGCCTCGCGCAGCGACTGCTCGGCCTTGGCGGTGTTGAAGGCCAGCATCCTGTGGCAGTCCTCGGAGACGCGATAGACCAGCCGCGGCGCCGGCAGCCCGTCGGAATCGGTCAGGGTCGGATCGAGCTCGACGCGGTTGTCCGGATCGGGCAGGTCCTCGCAGGACAGTCCCCAGATCGCCGTCCGGCCGAGCCAGGCGGCGACATGGTCGTGGACGGCATCGCCCCAGCGCCGGCCGTCGCGCCAGGGAAACAGCGCCGCCGAGAGCGGGCCGCCCGACGGGCCGAGATTCCATTTCGCGCCGCGCACGAAGCCGCGGGAGGGATCGGATTCGGCGAATTCCATCGAGTAGAGGCTCTGGCCCCAGTGGCCCTGCCAGCTCTGCATGGGCTCGTCGAAGAAGCCGACGACCCGCCCGAACGGGTGCATCATCAGCCGCCGCCCGACCTGGCCGGAGCGGGCCGCCAGGCCGTCCGGGTGGCGGCCGGAGCGCGACAGCAGGAGCAGGCGCGCGCTGCCGAGCGCATTGGCGGCGAGGATCACGAGCGCTGCGCGGATCCGGTGGCGCTCGCCGTGGCGCACATAGACGGCGCCGTCCGCCCGGCCGGCGGCGTCGAGGGTGATCTCGGCGACGCGGGCATGATCGAGCACCCGCGCCCCGAGCGCTTCCGCGCGCGGCCAGTGGGTCAGGTCGACGGAGGCCTTGGCGCCCTCGTTGCAGCCGTAGCCGCAGGTCGAGCGCTGCACGCAGGAGCGTCGACCGTCATAGGGGCGCGAGGCGATCGAATTCGAGCCGGGCCACCAGTGCCAGCCCAGGCGCTGGTGAGCGGCGGCGACCTTCGTGCCCCAGGCGCCGACCGGCAGTTGCGGCAGCGGATAGTCCGGACGCGGCGGGTAGGCCGGGTCGCCGGCGAGACCGGACGCGCCGAAATCGCGGTCGATGCGGTCGTAGAAGGGTTCGAGCTCGAAATAGTCGATCGGCCAGTCGTCGGCGACGCCGTCGAGCGACCGGACCCGAAAATCGGACGGCAGGAAGCGCATCCAGTGGGCGCCGTAGAGGATGGTCGAGCCGCCGACGCCGTGGAAGAGCTGCGGCTTCATCTCCGCGTCGGTGTCGTCGACCGGCGTGTCCTCCGGCCGTCCGCGGCGGTTGGGATGGGCGTGCCAGGGGCCGAGCCCGGCGACCTCGACGACGTCGTGGCGGCCGCGATAGTCCTCGCGGTCATGGCGTCCGCCCTGTTCCAGGCAGGTGACGGCGATCCCGGCCTCGGCGAGGCGGCGGGCGACGACGGCTCCGGACAGCCCGGCGCCGACGATCAGGACATCGGTCGTTTCCACCATGGCGGCCTTACTCCGCCGGCCGCTTCGGGTGCCAGAGGCGGACCGGCGCGTCGGCCTCGTAGGCCTTGCCGCGCGGCGCCGAGCAGAGTTCCATCTGCAGGCCCCAGGGCGCGAGAAAATAGACCCAGGACGCGCCGGCCGAGTTGCCCGTCGTGATCGTCATCGGCTCGCCGAGAATGCGGACGCCATGGGCCTTCAGGTGGGCGACGGCGGCATGAATGTCGTCGACATAGAGCGCGATATGGTGCCCGCCCCAATCGCTGTTGCGGGGTCGCGCGCGGACCTGATCGGGGGCGGAATATTCGAACAGTTCGAGGTTGAGCCCGTTGCGGCATCGCAGGAAGGAATAGCGGCAGGTCGCCTTGGGGTGGACGTCGAGCGCCTCGGCCATGAAGGCCTCGTCCTCGGGCCGTCCGCCGATGGCGTCGCCGGCATAGACGAAGTCGGCGCCGATCACCTCGACGAAGAAGGCCACGGCGGCATCGAGGTCCGGCACAGTCAGGCCGACATGGTCGAGCCCGGCGAGGCCGGGGATGCCGCGGACCGCGGTCGGCGCGACCATCGCTCAAGCCCCTGCGCGCGCGAAGCCGTCCCGCAGCGCGCGGACGACCTCCGCCGGCGCTTCGAGCTGCGGCATGTGGCCGGCGCCGGCGATCCGCGTCACTGTGAACCCGGTCGGCAGCTCTTCGGTATGGGCGATCGGGATGATCCGATCCGCCTCGCCCCAGACGACCGCGACCGGACAGGCGAGGGACGCGGCGTCGGCACGCAGGTCGACGGCCTGCCGCCCGTCGGGGAACAGGGCGGCGGCGATCGTGGCCAGCGCCTCGGGCACGCCGTCGCGGCGCTTCATGCGCAGCACGTCGTCGATCATCCGGCGCTCGACCGCATCGGCGTCGGCGAAGAGCCGGCCGAGAATGTCCTTCAGATCCTTCCGCCGCTCGGCCGCCAGGAAGCCCGCAATGTAGGTGCCGTCGATCTCGGGACCGAAACCGACCGGCGCCAGAAGCGAGAGCGAGGCGACCGCCTCCGGCCGTGCGGCAGCCGCCGCAAGCGCGACGGCGCCGCCCAGCGAATGGCCGACGAGATGCGCGCGCGGCAGATTCAGGGTGTCCATCAGGCCGGTCACCGCCGCGGCAAGCGTCGCCAGGGTGCCGTCGCCGATCTCCGTGCCGGAGGCGCCGTGGCCGGGCAGATCGAGCGCCAGGACCGGGCGCTCCGCGGCCAGTCGGGTCTCGACGAACATCCAGTTGTCGCGGTCGCCGCCGAAGCCGTGGATCAGCACCACCGGCACGGTGTCGGACGACCCCGCCCCCGGCGTGCGGCGCAGGGCGATCGACAGGGCGCCGACCGGGACGACCTCGTCGACCGGGCCCGCATCCGTGTCGGCTGCGTCGTCGACCAGCGCGGACTGCGTCGCCACGACCGCGTCGATCTCGGCATCCGGGACGCCGGCGTCCGCGATCACGCCGATCAGCGTGCCGACGGGCACGATCCGACCGGCCTCGACCACGGCGCGGCGGAGCACGCCGGCAACCGCGGCCGTCTCCACATTGGTGATCTTGGTGGTCTCGATCTCCGCCAGATCCTGACCCGCCGCCACCGTCTCGCCCGGCGTCACCAGCCAGCGGGCGACAGCCCCCTCCGTCATGGTCATGCCGTAGCGCGGCATGCGGACCGGCGTCACGGCGGCGCTCATCGGGTCCACCCGACGGCCTTGCGGACCGCCGCCTCGATCTTCTCGACGCTCGGGATGTAGGCGGCTTCCAGTTCCGGCGCATAGGGCACCGGGGCATGCGGCGGCGTGACCTTCTGGATCGGCGCCTTGAGCAGGCCGAAGGCCTCCTCGGCGACGATGCCGGCAATGTCGGAGGCCATGCCGCAGCGCGGATAGGCCTCGTCGACGATGACCAGGCGGCCGGTCTCCTCGAGCGTCTCGACGATCGTGTCGATGTCCAGGGGCGAGGTCGTGCGCGGATCGACCACCGTCGCCTCGATGCCGTCGCGGGCGAGCCGGGCCGCCGCCTCCATGGCGCGGCCGACCATGCGGCCATAGGCCACGATGGTGACATCGCCGCCGTCGCGCAGCACGCCGGCCTCGCCGAACGGGACCACATAGGCGCCGTCCGGCACCTCGCCCATGTCGTCGTACATCGCCTTGTGTTCGAGGAAGATGACCGGGTCGTCGTCGCGGATCGCCTGGATGAGGAGCCCCTTGGCGTCGTAGGGCGAGGACGGCACGACCACCTTCAGGCCCGGAATGTGGGTGAAGAGCGGGTAGAGCGCCTGGCTGTGCTGGCTGGCCGACCGCGTGCCGGCGCCGAAGGTGGCGCGCAGCACCATGGGGGTGACCGCCTTGCCGCCGAACATGTAGCGGAACTTGGCGGCCTGGTTGAAGATCTGGTCGAAGCAGACGCCCATGAAGTCGACGAACATGATCTCGACGACCGGCCGCAGGCCCGTCATCGCCGCGCCGGCCGCGGCGCCCACGAAGGCGCTCTCGGTGATCGGCGTGTCGCGGACCCGCTCGGGGCCGAATTCGGCGAGGAGCCCCTTGGTGACGCCGAAGGCGCCGCCCCAGGCGTCCTGCTCGCCGGACGCGCCCTTGCCGCCGGCGACATCCTCGCCCATGACGAAGACACGCGGATCGCGTCGCATCTCCAGCCGCATCGCCTCGTTCAGCGCCTGTCGGAACGACTTCCTCGGCATGGCTGGGTCTCCGTCGCGTGTTCGCGGGCTTCAGGGATAGGAGACGTAGACGTCGGTCGCGACGGTGGCGGGGTCCGGCCGGGGTGCGGCGCGGGCCGCCACGACGGCGCCCTCGACGGCGGCCGTCGCCTCCGCATCGATGGCGTCGAGTTCGGCCTCGTCGATCAGACCGGCCGGGACGACCTTGGCGCGGAACACCTTCAGGCAGTCACGCTCGGATCGCATCGCCTGCTTTTCCGCGCTCGACCGATAGGTATCGGCATCGCCGCTGAAATGGCCGAGATAGCGCGGCACCGTGATGTGCAGCACCGTCGGTCCTTCGCCGGCGCGACCGCGGGCGACCGCACGGCCCGCCGCTTCGTGGACCGCGAAGACATCGGTGCCGTCGACCCGCTCGGCCGGGATGCCGTAGCCGGCCGCCCGGACGACGATGTCGCCGGCGACGGCCCAGCTCGACGCCGTCGCTTCCGCGAAGCCGTTGTCCTCGATGGCGAAGATCACCGGAAGGTCCCAGACCCGGGCGAGATTGAGCGATTCCGCGGTGGTGCCCTGGTTGAAGCCGCCGTCGCCCGTATAGGCGACCGCCACGGCCCCGGAGCCGGTCAGCTTGGCGGTCAGGGCCGCGCCGCAGGCGAGGGGAGGGGCGCCGCCGACGATGCCGTTGGCACCGAGCATGCCCTTGTCGAGATCGGCGATGTGCATCGAGCCGCCCTTGCCGTGGCAGATGCCGGTGGCGCGGGCGAAGATCTCGGCCATCATGCCGTCGACATCGCATCCCTTCGCGATCGAGTGACCGTGGCCGCGATGGGTCGAGGCGACGCGGTCGATGTCGGTCAGATGCATCGAGATGCCGACCGCGGACGCCTCCTGCCCGGCATAGAGGTGGGTCGAACCGGGAATGTCGCCCGACGACATCTCCCGCTGGACCCGCTCCTCGAAGACGCGGATCAGCGCCATGGTTCTGTAGGCCTTCAGGAGGTCTGCCCTGGCCAGCTGCATGGGTCTCCCCGCCGTCTAGGGACGCAAAGGCGTCGCGAAACCAAATCTAGTGAACGTCAATTGCGTGGTAAAGAAGTGACTTGCATTGAATTCGGGCACAGGGCGGTCTGATTTTCGGCAGCCCGCCGGGTGGCTGCCGCATCCCGCTGCGGGCCGGCAAATGCCCGCGTCACGCCATGGAAGAGACGGGATTGAGCAAGTTTCGGGCATGTGCCGCAGAAACCAGCGGCTCTTTGCCGCGAAGGTCGCATCGAGTCCCCGGATGCGCAGGAGTTCCGGCGCGGCGGCCTTGGCACGCGGCTTGCTAATTTACCTCGGCGCAAGAGACTTGATCGGTGCGCACTTGGTTGTGCGAACGGATCCCGGCTCCTGCCTGGTGCGACCCGCAAGCGGGATGTGTCCCGGACCGCAGTCTTCGGGCGGCACCTCTTCGTCAGCGAACTCGAAGGATACCGACATGACGGCCAAAGGATGGACTTCCGCAGTCGCATTCGCTCTCGCGCTCGGCGTGGCCGGCGAGGCGCTGGCCCAAGCCCCGGCCTGCGAGCCGGCGAAGTTGGCCACCAAGTATCCGAGCCTTGCCGGAAAGACGATCAAGTTCGGCGCCGATCCGCAGACCCCGCCCTACACGATGCGTGATGGCGCGGACTTCAATAAGATCATCGGCGCCGATACCGATCTGGCCCGGGCAGTGTTCGATTGCCAGGGCATCAAGTACGAGATTTTCCTCGGCGGCTGGTCCGGCCTGCTGCCGGCGACCATATCCGGCCAGATCGACGTGTTCTGGAACAATCTCTACTATACCGCCGAGCGCGCCAAGCAGGTCGACTACGTGCTCTACATGCAGGCCGGGACCGGCGCGCTGACCCAGGCGGGCAATCCCAAGAAGATCGGCGGGCTCGATCAGACCTGCGGCACGACCGCGGCGGCCGGCCTCGGCACGGTCGAGGATGCCGCGCTCAAGAAGGAAGACGAGAAGTGCAAGGCGGCCGGCAAGCCCGGCGTCACCGTGATGACCTATCCGGATCTCGCCGCCGGCATCCGTCTCGTCCAGACCGGACGCGCCGACATCATGATGACGGACCTCGCGATCGTGGAATCGCTCGCGATCGACAACCCGCAGACCTATGCGCGCGCCTTCAAGATCCTGACCGGCTTCACCATCGGGGCGGCGGTCAAGAACGGCAACGACGAACTGCTCAAGGCCATCTACGAGGGCCTCGTCGCCGTGCAGGCGAGCGGCGGCCAGAAGGCGATCTTCCAGAAATACAAGATCGATCCGGATCTGCAGGTCGCAGCCGAAATCAAGAAGGACTGACGCCGGCGCTCGCCGAGAAGGGCACCTGTCCGGTGCCGTCGCGGACGGGCGGGGCTTGCAGCCTCGCCCGCCGCACTCCGATGAGACATGCGCGGATGCGGAGCCGACTGAGGCTCCCCGCGCTCCCCGGGTGAAACAGATGGCGGCCGCTGCGGCCGGGTGTGGCGAATGCAGATCTGGCTCCGACGGTTCACCGGCCTGTTTTCCCTGGCATTGATCCTCACGCTCATGCTGTCCGCCTGCGGCCCGGACGCCGGCACGCAGAATACCTCCACGCTCGACAATCTCGCGGGCGGCGGGAGCATCACCAAGAGCGGGCCGCCGCCGTTCCTGCTCGAGGTCTGGGGCTATTTCGTCTCCGGCTTCCTGTGGGAAGGGGCCTGGATCGCGGTCAAGATCACGGTCTGCGCGATGTCGGCCGGCCTTCTGCTCGGGCTCGGGCTCGCGCTGATGCGGCTGTCGGGCCTGGCGGCCGTGCGTGCGACGGCGTGGTTCTACATCTGGGTGGTGCGCGGCACGCCGCAGCTCCTGCAGCTCGTCTTCCTGTTCGACGCGCTGCCGGAACTGGGCATCAAGCTCGATCCGATCACCACGGCGATCATCGGCTTCGCTCTGAACGAGGCGGCCTTCAGCGCCGAGATCATTCGCGGCGGCATCCTGTCGGTCAACCGCAACCAGTCGATCGCGGCCGACAGCCTGGGCATGGGCAAGTTTCTGACGCTGCGGCGGATCATCCTGCCGCAGGCGATGCGGGCCATCCTGCCCGGCGTGTCCAACGACACGATCGGCATGCTCAAGCTGACCTCGATCGCCTCGATCGTCTTCGTCAACGAACTGACCTTCCGGGCCCAGCAGATCGTCGGTCAGAACTTCCGGTTCTTTCCCGTCTTCATCGCCGCCGGGGCGATCTATCTGGTGATGACGAGCGCCATCTCGCTGTTCCAGGCCTGGCTGGAAGCCCGTTACGACCTCGAGACGGACCGGACGCAGCGCAAGGGCGCCAACCTGATGGCCCGATTGACCGGTGGCCTGATCGGCGGCTGGGACCCGGCTCCTCCGGCCGAACCCGCCCCGCCGCGCGCCGGCGAGGACGATGCGCCGGCCCGGCCGATGCCGGTTCCCCGCCGGCAGCTCGACGAAGCCTGGCTCGCCCGCATCGCTGCGGCGGCCGATGTCGAGGCGCCGATAGGCGAGCCCTTCGTGGTCGCCAGGAACGTGCAGAAGGCCTATGGCGGACGCGAGGTGCTGGCCGGTATCGACCTGACCGTCAACCGCGGCGAATGCGTCGTCATTCTCGGACCCTCGGGCTCCGGCAAGAGCACCTTCCTGCGGATGATCAACCATCTCGAAGGCCTGGACTGGGGCGAGATCAGGGTCGACGGCCACACCGTCGGCTACGACTACGCGGCCGGCCGTCCCCGTGCCGTCCGCAACCTGGCCGCCGCGAAGGCCGCGGCCCGGATCGGCATGGTGTTCCAGTCGTTCAACCTCTTCGGTCACCTGACGGCGCTTGAGAATGTCGTCGAGGCCCCCGTCCGGGTGCACGGCATTGCGCCCGCGGAGGCGGAGTCGCTCGCGCGGGAACTTCTATCCAGCGTCGGCCTGGACGCACATACGGAGCATCTTCCGCACCGGCTCTCGGGCGGTCAGCAGCAGCGGGTCGCGATCGCCCGTGCGCTCGCCATCAAGCCGCGGCTGATGCTCTTCGACGAGCCGACGTCGGCGCTCGACCCCGAACTGGTCGGCGAGGTCCTGAATGTGATGCGCCGGCTTGCGGCTGCCGGCATGACCATGATCGTGGTCACCCACGAGATCCGTTTCGCCCGCGACGTGGCCGATCGGGTGATCTTCATGGACGAAGGCCGGATCATCGAGCAGGGGCCGCCCGAACAGGTCATCGACGCTCCGGTGCACGAACGCACCCGTCGCTTCCTGCGCATGGTCGAACAGGCCGGAACCGACGACGAAGCGATGCCGGCGTGAGCGGGGCGACGGGTCTCGACCGCTCAGAAGGTCGGCGGCGTGTTGATCCAGACCACCAGGGCGCTGGACGGACCGGACGCCCGGTAGCTGTGCGGGCGGTCGGATTCGAAGAAGAAGGTCGACCCGGCCGGGACGATGAAGATCTCGCCCTCGACGGTCAGCTCGACCGCGCCCTCCACGACATAACCGACCTCCTCGCCGGCATGGCGGAACGGTCCGCAAAGCGGCCCGCCCGCCGGAAGGGTGATCATCAGCCCTTCGAGGCGGCGCTTCTCGTCGACCGGAATGATGCTGTCTGCGGTCGAGCCGTCCCCCTCGGCCTCGTCGCCGCGCAACAGGCGCGGCCGGTCGTTCGGGCCGTAGACCGTGCAGATCTTCTCCTCGACCGGCTCCAGCAAGGTCGAAACGTTGATGCCGAGCGCCTGGCTCAACCGGTGCAAGGTGGTCAGCGACGGCGTCACGAGGCCGTTCTCGATGCGCGACAACAGGCTTTCCGAGCAGCCGGCCTTGACGGCGAGGTCCTTCAGCCGCAGCCGCCTGATCCGGCGCTGCAGACGCAGCCGCGGTCCGACGGCCGGCAGCGCGGCGCCGGCTTTGGCCGGGGCCGCGGCGGTTTCGGTGGCTGCGGGCTGTACGGTGGCGGGGGAGGCTTCGTCGGTCATGGCGGCCTAACGATACCGTTCGGGCTCGATCGTCAAGTCCGTGGAACAAGCAGTCTGCCGTCGAATGCGCCGCCGCGCCAGCGAGGCTCCGCCGCTCATGGTCGCACATAGGCGATGGCTTCGATCTCGACCAGCATTTCGGGCTCGGCCAGCGCGGCCTGGACGGTGGTGCGCGCCGGCGGATCCTTGGGAAAGAACTCCGCGAAGACGGCGTTCATGGCCGCGAAAGTGCGGATGTCGGCGAGGTAGACGTTGCATTTCAGCACGTCGTCCATGGTCGCCCCGGCCTCGGCCAGGATCGCGCGGATGTTGGTGAGCACCTGGTGGGTCTGCGCCGATACGTCGCCGATGCCGACGAGTTCGCCCGTCGACGTCCAGGCGACCTGTCCGGCCGTGAAGACGAAGCCGGCCGCCGCCGTTCCGGGCGAATAGGGATAGGACGGGCGCGGCTGGAAGGAGAGGCTGGCGGGAACGAGAGTGGTCTTCGGCATGGATTGGGCCTCCAGGGTGATGGCCCCCGCCCGGTGCAACGGGCGTGCCGTCCCGAGTTCATGAAACGGACTTGCAGGCCACGCATGCGATGCCAGGGCGCTGCGGGCTCGGATGCCGGCCACCGGTGCGGATGCCTCGATCCGAATGCCCAACAAGCGGGCATAAGACTCCCAAAGAGGCATGAAAAAATTGAGAGGTGGCGTCGTCCCCGCGGTTCGGTGGCGGCCTCCCGGCATCGAATGCTGGCCTGCAACTTGCTTGCATGAGCCGCAAGTGCATGATGAGGCCATCGGCGCAATGCCGGTCACGCAAGGGGAACACGGATGCGGCTTTCGATCGACGTGGGCGGAACCTTCACGGACTTGGTCGTGGACCGCAACGGCGTGCTGTCCCTGCACAAAGCCTCGACGACCTATCCGGACCCGGTCGACGGCATCCTCGATGCCGTCGCGGTCGCGGCCGAGCAGATGGGGACCAGCGTCGCCGCGATCCTGTCCGAGACCGACCTCCTGTTCCACTCGACCACGCGGGCCATCAATGCGGTCGTGACCGGGCGGACCGCCGCCACGGCGCTCATGGTCTCGGAAGGCCATCCCGACATCCTGGTCATCCGCGAGGGCGGCCGCACCGACCCGTTCAACTATCAGGTCCCCTATCCCGACCCCTATATCCCGCGCTCGCGCACCTTCGAGGTGCCCGGCCGCATCTGGGCCGACGGGCGCGAACTGGTCCCCTTCGACGAGGCCAAGGTGGTCGCCGCGATCGAAGACATGAAGGCGGCCGGCATCGAAGCCGTCGCCGTGTCGCTGATCTGGTCGATCGTCAATCCGGCCCATGAACTGGCGGTCGCGGCCCTGCTCGATGCGCATATGCCGGGCGTGCCCTACACGCTGGCGCATCAGCTGAACCCGACGGTGCGCGAATACCGCCGCACCTCCGCGACCGCGATCGACGCCTCGCTGAAGCCGATCATGCAGGGCTACATGCACGCCCTGAAGACGCGGCTGACCGCGGCCGGGCTCAAGGGCCGGATCTTCGCCGTGACCTCGCAGGGCGGTCTGGTCGACGTTGACGACCTCGCCGAACGCCCGATCCTGGCGCTCAACTCCGGGCCGTCGATGGCCCCGGTCGCCGGCCGCTACTTCGCCGCCGAGGAGGGCTGGACCGCGGCCATCGTCACGGATGCGGGCGGCACCACCTACGATGTCAGTCTGGTCAAGGACGGCATCATTCCCTGGACCCGCGACACCTGGCTCGGCCCGATCTACCGCGGCCACCTGACCGGTTTTCCGTCGGTCGACGTGAAGAGCATCGGTGCCGGCGGCGGCTCGATCGCGCGGGTCGATGCCGCCGGTCTGCTCCATGTCGGGCCGGAAAGCGCCGGCTCGACACCCGGGCCGGTCTGCTACGGGCGCGGCGGCACCAAGCCGACCGTGACCGATGCGGCGGTCGTGCTCGGCTATATCGACCCGTCCTTCTTCCTCGGCGGACGCATGGGCCTCGCCCTCGACGCGGCGCGGGCGGCACTGAAGCGCGACGTGGCCGATCCGCTCGGCCTCGGCCTGGAGGACGCAGCGCTCGCCGTCATCGATCTCGCCACCGAGCAGATGGTCAATGCGATCGAGGACATCACCGTCAAGCAGGGCATCGATCCGACCGGTGCCGTCATCATCGCCGGCGGCGGTGCGGCGGGCATCAACGCCGTGCTGATCGCCCGCCGGCTGCGCTGCGATACCGTGATCGTCCCGGATGTTTCCGCCGCGCTGAGCGCCGCCGGCGCGATGATGTCGGAACTGACCCGCGACTTCTCGATCACCGCCTTCATGCCGACCCGGCGCTTCGACGCGGACCGCGCGGCGGCGATCCTGGCCGACCTGACGGCGCAGGCCGAGACCTTCTTCGCCGCGGCAGGGCCGGACGCCTTCGCCAAGCGGATCGAACTCGCCATCGAGGGCCGCTATCCGAGCCAGGTCTGGGAGATCGAGGTCCCGGTCACGGCGGCCGACATGGCCGCGCCCGACGCGGTCGCGAGGCTGGTCGCGGCCTTCCATGCCCGCCACCAGGACCTGTTCAGCTTCCGTGACGACGGCGACGACGTCGAGATCATGAACTGGCGTGCCGTCGCCCGCTGCCGGGTGGCCGAGGAGAGCCGGGCGCATCTTGCGCCTCGCGCCGGGCACGGCCCCGGGGTCGAGCACCGGACCATGACGTTCCGCCGGACCGGATCGGTCGAGGCGCCGGCATGGCGCTGGGACGATCTGGCGCCGGACATGCCGGTCGAAGGGCCGGCCGTGATCGAGTCGAGCTTCACGACCGTCGTGGTCGATCCGGGCGCGACGGCGGTCAAGCGGCCGGCCGGCCATCTGATCATCACCCTGTGAGCGCCCGAACGGTCCGGGACGCCCGGCCCCATCCTGCTGCACGAGACGCCGAGGAGATTGCCGCATGACCGCCACCGAGACCCGCCCCAAGCCCGACGGCGTCCGCCTCGCCATCACGCAGAAGCGCTTCGAGGGCGTGACCCGCAAGATGGCCAACACCCTGCTGCGCACCGCGCGTTCGGGGGTCATCAACACCGCGCGCGACTTCTCCTGCGCGCTGGTCACGGCCGATTGCGAACTGCTGACCGCCGCCGACAGCTACCCGATCCATGTCATCGGCGGCGCCGACCTGATGGCGCGGGCGATGCTCGACATGCACCCGGACCCGAAGCCAGGCGACGCGTTCCTGCACAACTCGCCCTATCACGGCAACAGCCATGCGGCCGACCACACCATCCTGGTTCCCGTCTTCGACGACGACGGCCGCCACCGCTTCACGGTTCTCGCCAAGGCGCATCAGGCCGACTGCGGCAACTCGCTGCCGACCACCTACATGGGCAATGCGCGCGACGTCTACGAGGAGGGCGCGCTGATCTTCCCGGCCGTGAAGGTGCAGACCGGCTACAAGGACATCCAGGACATCATCAACATCTGCATGATGCGCATCCGCGTGCCCAACCAGTGGCGCGGCGACTACCTGGCGACCGTCGGGGCGGCCCGGATCGGCGAGCAGGCGATCGTCCGGATGGGGCGCGAACTCGGCTGGGACGCGCTGACGCAGCATGCCCAGGACTGGTTCGACCTGTGCGAACAGCAGATGATCGCGTGCATCCGCGGCATCAAGGCCGGGCGGGCGCGGGCGACCTCGATGCACGACCCGCTGCCGCGCACCCCGCCCGAGGGCATCCCGGCGACCGCGGACGTCACCGTCGACCCCGAGGCGGCGCTGATCACGGTCGACATGACCGACAACATCGACAGCCTGCCGGTGGGCGTCAATCTCTCCCATGCCTGCGCGCGCACGGCGGCGCTGGTCGGCGTCTTCAACAGCCTGCCGACGCCGATGCAGCCCAATGCCGGCAGCCTGCGCCGCATCGTCGTGCACCTGCGCGAAGGCTGCGTCGTCGGCATCCCGAGCCATCCGACCTCGACCTCGGTCGCCACCACCAATCTGGGTGACCGGGTGACCAATGCGGTGCAATGCGCGCTCGCCGCCATCGATCCGACCATCGGCATGGCGGAAGGCGGCGCCGCCATTCCGCCGGCGGCGGGTGTCATCTCGGGCGTCGATCCGCGCAACGGCCATGCCTTCGTCAACGAGGTCATCCTGGCCGCGGCCGGCGGCGCCGGGACCCCGACCCAGGACGGCTGGCTGTCGCTGTTTTCGATGGGCAATGCCGGCATGCCCTTCTACGACAGCGTCGAGGTCGACGAGATGCTGCACCCGATGATGATCGGCACGCGGCGGCTGGTCGCCGATAGCGAGGGCGCCGGCATGCATCGCGGCGCCCCCGGCATCCTGACCGAATACCGTCCCGTCGATTGCGACTTCGAGCTCGGCTACTGCTCGGACGGCACCGTCAACGCCGCCAAGGGCACGCGCGGCGGTCTCGACGCCCAGCCGGCGCGGCAGTGGCTGGCCGCCGACGACGGCACGATCACGCCGCTCGGCACGTCCGAGCAGGTGCTGGTGCGCCGCGACCAGACGGTCGTCTCCTATTCGACGGCCGGTGGCGGCTACGGCGACCCGGCAACGCGGGACCCCGAGCGGATCGCCAAGGACGTGCGGGAGAAGTGGATCACGCGCGAGCGCGCCCGGGATGTCTACAAGGCCGTCATCGCCCCGGACGGCAGCGTCGACACCGCCGCCACTGCCGCGCTGCGCGCCGCCCTCTGACCGTCCACCCAGGAGAGGCCCATGTTCGACGACCAGACGCCACCCCCGGCCAACTCCGACAGCGCGCGCGATCGCGCCGGCGTCATCCACCCGATGACGGACCTGCAGCGGCACGACCGCGAGGGACCCCTGCTGATCACCCGCGGCGACGGGGTCATGGTCTATGACGAGGACGGCAAGGCCTATATCGAGGGCGTTTCCGGCCTCTGGTCGGTCTCGCTCGGCTTCGCGCAGAAGCGGCTCGCCGATGCGGCGTATCGGCAGCTCCTCGAACTGCCGAGCTACCACCTGTTCCGCCACAAGAGCCACCCGAAGGCGATCGAACTGGCCGAACGGCTGCTCGGCATCGCGCCGGTGCCGATGTCCAAGGTGTTCTTCGCCAATTCGGGCTCCGAGGCGAACGACACCGCGATCAAGCTCGCCTGGTACTACAACAACGCGCTCGGCCGGCCGGAGAAGAAGAAGATCATCGGCCGCATCGGCGGCTATCACGGCATCACGGTGGCGTCCGGCAGCCTGACCGGTCTCGCGCGCAACCATGCCGACTTCGACCTGCCGCTGCCGCGCTTCCTGCATACCGACTGCCCGAGCCATTGGCGGCACGGGCTTCCCGGCGAATCGGAGACCGACTATGCGGCCCGCCTGGCCGCCAACCTGGAGGCCCTGATCCTCAAGGAGGGGCCGGAGACGATCGCGGCCTTCTTCGCCGAGCCGGTGATCGGCTCGGGCGGCGTCATCGTGCCACCCCAGGGCTATTTCGACCTGATCCAGCCGATCCTGAAGAAATACGACATCCTGTTCGTCGCCGACGAGGTGATCTGCGGCTTCGGCCGGCTCGGCGCGATGTTCGGCTGTCAGGTCTATGGGCTGGAGCCGGACATGATCGCGATCGCCAAGGGGCTGTCGTCCGGCTACGTGCCGATCTCGGCCGTCCTGATGAACGCGAAGATCTGGGACGCCTGCTACGCGCAGTCCGGCAAGCTCGGCGTCTTCGGCCACGGCTTCACCTATTCGGGCCACCCGGTCGCGGCGGCGGTGGCGCTCGAGGCGCTCGATCTCTACGAGGAACTCGACATCGTCGGCAACGTGCAACGGCTGGCGCCGATCCTGCAGGCGGGCGTCCAGAGCCATGCCGGCCACCCGCTCGTCGGCGAGGCGCGCGGGATCGGATTCCTGGGCGGCTGGGAGCTGGTGGCCGACAAGGCCACCAAGGCACCGTTCCCGTCGCCCGGGATGGTCGGTCTGATGGCCGAACGCCATTGCCAGGCCCGCGGCGTGATCCTGCGTGCCCTCGGCGACACCCTGACGACGGCCCCGCCGCTGGTGGCGACCGCCGAAGACATCGCGCGCATCATCGCGGTCGTCGGCGAGGCCCTCGACGCGACCCTGGCCGATCTCAAGGCCGGGGTGACGATCTGACCGTCCGCCGCGCTCGCGCGGCGCCATGGCGGGCTGCATCGGCGGCCGGCCGACATTGGACCGCGGGGGCAGGGCAGGGCCTCCCTCCCGATCTGCGGCCCGCTGACAATCGACCGGGAGCGTCGCGCTTGCCGCCGATCCCGCAAGTCTGCGCCGCGGCCGTCGGTATCCGTGTCACGGGCGCCGATCGGGCATGCAGCGGCGACACCCGCCTCGGGGTGCACTCGTCGATCGAATCGAAGAAGATGCCGGGCAAGCCCGGGGCGATGCAGCCTGTCCCGGCCGGATGCTGTCGTCCGGGCGGGGCGGAGACAGCCTTTGCACTCAGGGCTCGAGCCGCACCCCGTCCGGTCGATCGCGCCGATCCGACCGGGACGGACCCCGCGCCGACCACGCTGAGGCGCCACAATCAAGACCGGGAAACCCGGGAGGAACGTCATGGCCCGCATCGTCCGGATCGAAGCCGGAATGGTCGACATCGCGCCGAAGGTGAAGCGCACCGACGCGATCCAGAGCTTCGTCAGCCAGGAGACCCCGATCGTCCGGATCACGGACGCCGACGGCGTCACCGGCATCGGCTATTCCTACACGATCGGCACCGGCGGCCCGTCGGTGATGAAGCTGATCGAGAAGACGCTCGGGCCGCTGCTGATCGGCCGCGAGGCGCTGGAGATCGAGCGGCTGTGGCGCGACATGCTGTTCGTCACCCACGCCACCACGGTCGGCGCGATCACGGCGCTGGCCATGGCGGCGCTCGATACCGCATTGTGGGATCTGAAGGCGCGCAAGTTCGGCGAGCCGCTGCACCGGCTGGCCGGCGGCGCGCAGGCGAGCCTGCCGCTCTATACGACCGAAGGCGGCTGGCTGCATCTCGAACCCGCCGCCCTGGTCGAGGATGCGCTGAAGGCCAAGGCCGACGGTTTCGGCGGCGCCAAGATCAAGATCGGCCGGCCGCATGTCAGCGAGGACGTCGCCCGGCTCGCCGCCGTGCGCGACGCGGTCGGCCCGGCCTTCGAGATCATGACCGACGCCAATCAGGCCTTCACGGTCGATGAGGCCGTGCGCCGGGCCCGCCACTACGAGGCCGTCGACATCGCCTGGTTCGAGGAGCCGCTGCCGGCCGACGATCTCGCCGGCCATGTCCGCCTGGCGCGCTCGACGACCATCCCGGTCGCGGTCGGCGAGAGCCTCTACAGCCCGCTGCATTTCCGCGAATACATGCAGGCCGGCGCCTGCTCGATCGTGCAGGTCGACGTGGCGCGCATCGGCGGCATCACGCCCTGGCTCAAGGTCGCCCACGCGGCCGAAACCTTCAACCTGCCGGTCTCGCCCCATTTCCTGATGGAACTGCATGTCGCGCTGTGCTGCGCCGTGCCCAATGCGCGCTGGGTCGAATACATCCCCCAGCTCGACAGCCTGACCACCAGTCCGATGCGCATCGAAGCCGGCCGCGCCTACCCCTCCGACGCCCCTGGCCTCGGCATCGCCTGGGACCTCGACGCCGTCGACCGGACGACGGTCCCGGGCTCGCGATTCGTGCTGAGGGCGTGAGGGCGCCGGCATCGTCGAGCGTTGGGATCCGCTTCCGCACGCGACGCGAAATTCGCCTCGGAAGGCCGGTCCTGAGTCAAGCCGCATCCTTGGGCATGGCTTGCCGCACCTTGCAGGGGTACGCTGTCGATGTTATATTTCAATATAACATCGACGAGGGGCTCATGCATACGACCAATCTGCGCAAGGTCGGCGGTTCCGTGATGCTTGCCGTACCGCCGGCGCTGCTCGATGTTCTGAATCTATCGGCTGGCGCCCGGGTCGGGCTTTCGGTGGACAATGGCCGGCTGGTCATCGAGCCGAACATGCCATTCCGCTACACGCTGGACGAACTGCTGGCCCAATGCGATCCCGTCGCCGAGTCGGACGGCGAGGATCGCGCGTGGCTCGACGACGAGCCGGCCGGTCGCGAACTGCTCTGATGGAACGCGGCGACATCTATCTCGTCTCCCTCGATCCGACAGCCGGTCACGAGCAGCAGGGCATGCGCCCGGTGCTGATCGTCTCGCCCGGTGCGTTCAACAGGCTGACCAGGGTCCCGGTGGTGCTGCCGATCACGAGCGGCGGCAACTTCGCCCGCATGGCCGGCTTTGCCGTCTCGCTGATGGGTGCCGGCACCCAGACGACCGGCGTGGTGCGGTGTGACCAGCCGCGTGCCCTGGACATCGGCGCCCGCCGCGGTCGCAAGCTGGAATCCGTCCCCGACGCCATCATCGACGAGGTCATGGCGAGGCTCGCGACGATCCTGACATGACAGCACCCAATCAGTGCCGGCATCGCAGGTATATATGGCCGCCACGCCAGCAGATTGATTTCACGCCGGCGGATGCAGGCGGGTATCGAGGGCAAAGCGCTCCTGGAACAGGACTTCGTAAGTCCCGGCCGCCCGTTCGGGATCGAAGACAACGTTCCAACTGAACGGGCAGACCGCGCTCGGCAGAGCCACGAGCTTGTGCCGGCCGATCAGGTCATTGCCGAAAGCCTGCTGGCCGGCGCTCGGGATGCCCGGTCGAAGCCAGTTCGGATTGGGCAGGCCGGCCGGCTCGACGATGTGGATTTGCGCGGGATCGAGAATGCGGGCGGCCGTCAGAATGTGGGCGACCGTATCGAGCGTCGTGAAGCCCTTGTGGACGGCGACTTCCAGGATCGCCGTCGAGGCGTCGAGCGAACTGTACACGGCCCGCGTTCCTCGGCTGTTCCAGCGCCCGCCGACGCGATAGGCGCCTTCGCCCGTGTTCCAGGTCGGCGCATGGCGTTCGAGGTCGAGGCGCCAGAGGATGACCTCGCCGCCGAGCGCCGCCGGAACGACCGTCACGTGTAGACCCCGTATTCGAGGCGGACCAGATGGTCGTCGACCATTTCGGCTCCGGCGAGCGTGCTGAGGAGATCGAGCGGCCGGTATCCGTCGAAGGCCAGGGCGGGGCGCTCCAGCCAATGTTCGGCCTCTTCCTGGGATCCGAAAATGTCGGTGGCGCGCGTCAGGATCTCGGCGAACTTCCAGGCGCGACCGCTCTGTTCCCGCCCCAGCGGTTTGGACAGATCGGCCCGGCGGCGCTGATGCGTCCGGATGCTCATGCCGACCGCTTTCTCGAGGGACTCCGTCCGCCCGAGGACGCGCAACTGATCGACGAGATGGTCGAGGGCCGAGGCCGGCAGTCCCTCAAGGATCAGCTCGTGCAACTCCAGCGTGGTGGAGACGCGCTTCGACAGCACCTCGGCGCCGCCGAGCAGTTCGCTCACGCGTTGAAGATTGTCGCTTCTGACCGATACCGAAGCCGTCGCCATCGCAGCACCTTGTGTCAACTGTCGCAAAATATACGACATGTGACGCGGCATTCAAGCCCGGGCTCGCCGGCTGCGTGTCATACCGACGGTCATGGAATGATCGTCGGTACTCAATACGAGAATTTCTCATGCCTCTGACGCCTATGAGAAATTCGCGCTCCTTCAACGGCCCGATGCGTCAGCATCCTGGGCCGTTGGTATCAGGCGGCCCATCGCAAAAGAAAGCGCCCCGGGCTTTCGTCCGAGGCGCTATCGTCGGGTTTATGGGCGAGATCAGCTGCAGCCGCTGGTGCCGCCGCAGGTGTCGCATTTCAGGCAGGTGCCGTTGCGGACCATGGTGAAGTTGCCGCATTCGCTGCAGGCTTCGCCTTCGTAGCCCTTCATGCGGGCTTCCGCGATGCGGGCGCCGATGGCGGGCTGCGGGCGCTCCTCGGCCTCGGTGCGGCCGGCCGGGACGCTGCGCGTCTCGGTGGCGGCGCCGGCCTTCAGCGCGGTGGCGCCGAAGACATTGGCGAAGGCGGTGACCACGGCCGGGCCGGACGCGGTCGGGGCGACGTTGGCGGACCCGCGCGGGCCGCTGTCGACCACCTTCAACCGCTCCTGCACCTTGCCACGGACCAGGCCACGCGAGACCACGGCTTCCGGACCCGGCGCCGGCTTGGCGACACCTTCGACCACGCCGGAGCCCATCGCCGTCGCCCCGATATCCTCGGGGCGGACATGGGCCAGATCGTGCCGCGACAGGTAGGAGACCGCCAGTTCGCGGAAGACGTAGTCGAGGATCGAGGTCGCGTTCTTGATCGCCTCGTTGCCCTGCACCATGCCGGCCGGTTCGAACCGGGTGAAGGTGAAGGCGTCGACATATTCCTCCAGCGGCACGCCATATTGCAGGCCGAGCGAAACCGCGATGGCGAAATTGTTCATCAGCGAGCGGAAGGCGGCGCCTTCCTTGTGCATGTCGATGAAGATCTCGCCGATGCGGCCGTCGTCATACTCGCCGGTCCGGAGATAGACCTTGTGGCCGCCGACGATCGCCTTCTGGGTATAGCCCTTGCGGCGGTTCGGCAGCTTCTCGCGCTCGCGGATCGCCCGCTCGACGATACGCTCCACGATCCGTTCGGCCGCCATCGTGGCCCGGGCCGGAGCCGGAGCCGCGATCATCGCCTCGGCCGCATCCTCCGCCTCGTCCTCGTCATCGGCGAGAAGCTGCGAATTCAGCGGCTGCGACAGCTTGGAGCCGTCGCGGTAGAGCGCGTTGGCCTTCAGCGCCAGGCGCCAGGACAGCGTGTAGGCGTTCTTGGCGTCCTCGACGGTGGCGTCGTTGGGCATGTTGATGGTCTTGGAGATCGCCCCGGAGATGAAGGGCTGCGCCGCGGCCATCATGCGGATGTGGCTTTCCACCGACAGGAAGCGCTTGCCCGTGCGGCCGCACGGATTGGCGCAGTCGAACACCGCCAGGTGCTCGGCCTTCAGATGCGGCGCGCCCTCGACCGTCATGGCGCCGCAGATATGGATGTTGGCGGCCTCGATCTCGGCCTTGGAATAGCCGAGCGCGGTCAGCATGTCGAAGGACGGGCTGTCGAGATCGGCGGCGGTGAAGCCGAGCACCTTGGTGCAGAACTCCTCGCCGAGCGTCCACTTGTTGAAGGCGAACTTGATGTCGAAGGCCGACTTCAGGCCGCCCTGGATCTTGGCGATCGCCTCGTCGGTGAAGCCGCGCGCCTTGAGCGAGGACGGGTTGACGCCCGGCGCCTGGGCGAGCGAGCCGTGGCCGACCGCATAGGCCTCGATCTCGGCAATCTCGCTCTCGCGATAGCCGAGGCTGCGCAGCGCCTGCGGCACCGACTGGTTGATGATCTTGAAGTAGCCGCCGCCGGCCAGCTTCTTGAACTTGACCAGCGCGAAGTCCGGCTCGATGCCGGTCGTGTCGCAGTCCATGACCAGACCGATCGTGCCGGTCGGCGCGATCACGGTGACCTGGGCGTTGCGGTAGCCGAACTTGGTGCCGAGCGCGAGGGCGTCGTCCCAGGCCTTCACGGCCGCGGCCAGCAGCGCCTTGTCGGGGCAGGCGCCATGGTCGAGCGGAACCGGCGAGGTGTTCAGCTTCTCGTAGCCGTCATGCTCGCCGCGCGCCGCCCGGGCATGGTTGCGCATCACGCGCAGCATGGGATCGGCATTCTCGGCATGGCCCGGGAAGGGGCCGAGTTCCTTGGCCATCTCGGCCGAGGTCGCATAGGCCGTTCCGGTCATGACCGCCGACAGGGCGCCGCAGATGGCGCGGCCTTCCGGGCTGTCATAGGCGATGCCCGACGACATCAGCAGGCCGCCGATATTGGCGTAGCCGAGGCCGAGGGTGCGGAACTTGTAGGAAAGCTCCGCAATCGCTCGCGACGGGAACTGCGCCATCAGGACCGAGACTTCGAGCACCACGGTCCACAGCCGGCAGGTATGGATATAGGCCTCGACGTCGAAGCTGCCGTCGGCCCGCCGGTAGGGCAGCAGGTTGATCGAGGCCAGATTGCAGGCCGTGTCATCGAGGAACATGTATTCCGAGCACGGATTCGAGGCGACGATCTCGCCGGACGCCGGGCAGGTGTGCCAGTCGTTGATGGTCGTGTGGAACTGGATGCCCGGATCGGCCGAGGCCCAGGCGGCGTGACCGACGGTCTCCCACAGGTCGCGGGCACGCAGGGTCTTCTTGATCTTGCCGGTCTGACGGTATTTCAGGTCCCACTTGCCGTCCTGCTCGACGGCGCGCAGGAACTCGTCGGTGACGCGCACCGAATTGTTCGAGTTCTGGCCGGAGACGGTCAGATAGGCTTCCGAATCCCAGTCCGTGTCGTAGGTCGGGAATTCGATGTCCTTGTAGCCCTGGCGCGCGAACTGGATCACGCGCTTGATGTAGTTCTCGGGCACCAGGCTCTTCTTGGCGGCGCGGATCTCGCGCTTCAGCGCCGGGTTCTTCAGCGGGTCGTAGCAATCCTCGCCCGAGCCGTCGCAGTTGACGCAGGCTTTCATGATCGCGCTGAGATGCCGGGAGACGATCTTGGAGCCGGTCACCAGCGCGGCGACCTTCTGCTCCTCCTTCACCTTCCAGTTGATGTAGTCCTCGATGTCGGGATGGTCGATGTCGACCACGACCATCTTGGCGGCGCGGCGGGTGGTGCCGCCCGACTTGATCGCGCCGGCGGCGCGGTCGCCGATCTTGAGGAAGCTCATCAGGCCGGACGAGCGGCCGCCGCCGGAGAGCCGTTCGCCCTCGCCGCGCAGCTTGGAGAAGTTGGAGCCGGTGCCGGAACCGTATTTGAACAGGCGCGCCTCGCGCACCCACAGATCCATGATGCCGTTCTCGTTGACGAGGTCGTCGTCGACGGACTGGATGAAGCAGGCATGCGGCTGGGGATGCTCGTAGGCGGTCTCGGAGCGGGTCAGCTTGCCGGTCCGGTAGTCGACATAGAAATGGCCCTGGCTCGGGCCGTCGATGCCGTAGGCCCAGTGCAGGCCGGTGTTGAACCATTGCGGGCTGTTGGGGGCGACGAGCTGCATCGCCAGCATGTAGCAGAGCTCGTCATGGAAGGTGCGGGCGTCGGCCTCGGAGTCGAAATAGCCGCCCTTCCAGCCCCAATAGGTCCAGGTGCCGGCGAGCCGGTCGAAGACCTGGCGGGCGTCGATCTCCGAACCGGTCCGCTCGGATGCGGGCAGGGGGGCGAGCGCGGCCTCGTCGGCCACCGAGCGCCACAGCCAGGAGGGAACCGTCTCCTCCTCGACGCGCTTCAGGCGGGTCGGCACGCCGGCTTTCCGGAAATACTTCTGGGCGAGAATGTCCGCCGCCACCTGGCTCCACTGCGCCGGCACCGCAATGCCGTCGAGCTTGAAGACGACCGAACCGTCAGGGTTGCGGATCTCGCTCGTCGTGGTTCGGAATTCGATCGCTGCATACGGCGAAAGTCCCGCCGTCGTGAAGCGCCGCTCGATGCGCATCGTGTCGACCCCCAATGGTGATCGGACCTCACGAGCCCGATCCTAGCATGATGGAGGCGCCCTGTCGGGTCGCCATCCTGTCCCCGCCCGTCGGCCGTTCCGCCGCAGGCCCTATCGTTCTTCTTCTTCCGCCCCGATGGACGCGGCCGGTCGGATCGGTCCGACTCTGGCTTCGAATCGCCGCGTCGCGTCTCTATGTAGTGTCTCAGGCTCGGTCTGGCCACTAAATATAGTATTAATGCCCGACCGTTTACGCAGCCCCCTGAAACACGCGCAAAAATCGGCTGGGCGCCGATCCGGAAGATCCGCGACCCGATCCGATTTCAGTACATTTTCAGGAACTTATGCCGGATCTTTCACCCGCCGGACGGGCCGCGATCCGATGGCTTCGAAGCTAGTCCGAGTCTGTTTGGGAGGTCAAGACTTGGGGGCGTCGGTGCCCTCAGCCGGCTATATGTTGCGTCGGGGCGTGTGGATAACGGGGAGAGCGGCGAATTCGCCAATCGGGCCGGGCCGTTGCCGGCAAAGCTCGGCCGGTCCGCGGGGCGATTGCGACAATTCGATCGAAACTCGCCCGGGCACGGCAACCGACACTTAAGCCGACCGTGGCAGGATCGCGACAGGTCGGCCGGGTCCCTCGGATCGCGGGCCAAATCGTTTGCAGCGCGCGCGAACCCGCGGCGGATGCGACGATGGCGAGGTAGCCCATGCGGCATCATCGGGCCTTCGGGCTCGCTCTCGAATCGCTCGATGTGGTCGTGGTCGACGATTCGCGTCCGATGCAGGCGATCCTCCGGTCGATTCTGCATGGCTGCCGTGTCGCACGCGTGCGCTGCTTCGACAGCGCCGAGGACGCGCTCGTCGCCATGGCGGTCGAACCACCGCATCTCGCCATCATCGATTGGCGCATGAAGCCGACCAGCGGGCTGAAACTGGTGCGCACCATGCGCCAGGCCAAGGCCGGGGCGCTGGCGCTGGTGCCGGTCATCCTGGTCACCGCCCATCCGACCCTGCGCCTGATCCGCCACGCCATTCTGTGCGGCATCCAGTCGGTGATCGCCAAGCCCTTCGCGCCGAACACGCTGGTCACCCGGATCCTGTCCATCCTGGCGGACGACCGCCGGTTCGATCTCGACGAAACCGGCAGCGTCTTCCATCTGGAGGGCACGCTCCGTCTGCTCGCCACCCAGAAGACGCGCTGGAACGCCCTGCGCGGCCTGCCGGAGGACGACGACACGCTGGTGCTCGGCACCCCTTCGGAGCGCCGCCGGCCGGCCGCGGAGGTTCCGTATCGACCCCATCCGGTTGCGCCCGATCCGCATCTGGCCGATCCCTACCGGCCCGCGGACGGGCAGGGCGCCGCGGCGTCCGGCTCCCGTTCGGCCTTTGCGGCGGTGCGCCGGCGCTCCGACGATCGTGCGACTGGACAGGCCGGCGCCGAGGCGCCATAAACGCCCCGTTCCTGGTGTTCCGCCACGGCTTGCGGGCGGCGCACCGACACCCATGCCGGCACCGGGACCGCGGCGAGACAGCCCGCCGCCCCGGCATCCGGCGCCCGGGATGCGCGCGCGATGATCGATTTCCTGCTGAAGCTCTTCACCTGGTGGAACGGGCACACCATCGGCACGATGGTGCATACCCGCCGCAACGGCGAACTGGTCGGTCACGACGAGTTCGGCAACGCCTATTACCGGACCAAGGGCGGGGCGATCGATCCGACGCTCGGCGTCCAGCGGCGCTGGGTGATCTATGCCGGCTATGCCGAGCCGACCACCATCCCGCCGGGCTGGTTCGGCTGGATGCATCACCGCACCGACGTGATCCCCAGCCGCGACGGCCACCGCGTGCGCGAATGGGAACTGCCGCATCAGCCGAACCTGACCGGGACGCCGGGCGCCTACCGCCCGAAGGGCTCGATTCTCGGGGCTGCCCGGCGCGCGAGCGCCTCGGCCGACTATCAGGCCTGGCAGCCGAAGTGACGGCTGCGGCCTGACCGGTCGGTCAGGTCATCCTGAAGCGTCCGGATGGGTGCCCTGTCTGCGAGCGGCAAAGGCTTGGCGCGGGCGCCCGGCGAAAGCGGGGAGATCCGGCCGCTCTGGCGTGATCGCTGAAAGCAAAGTGCGATTGCGAAGGCAGGGCCGGATCAGCCCTGCCTTTTGCATGTCGGGCGCACAGGTTGACGATAACCGCCGCTTGGCGCGGAGTTGACCCGCCAGCGAAGCGCGGCCCATAGGGTCGGCCGGGGTGAGAAGAATAAAAATAAAGTGGTAAGGAAGGTGTGATCTGTGTGACTAAAAGGTAGTATTGAGATGGGAAAAATTTTCAACTTCCTCATGAATACACCGGTCATCATTCTTGCTGCTACGAGATTTGGTATACACTATAATCTTCTTATGTTTACTTGGTATTTGGTCGACCAGATAAGTCGATGGCATTACATCGATATTGAAATATCTATCTATGTCTTACTCATACTGGTTGTATATAATTATTTGTGCTTTATGATTGTTTATGTGAATCGTATTCTGCTCCGAGCTCAAACTGTTTCACTGACAAGTCGACTAACATATAAAGAGGCGCAAAGTACTTTCTATGATATTGAATAATGCTATCAAAAGAAATTGTGAAACGGAATTTTATGTTCAATGAATCTTGAATACTTTGAATATCGGTGCTGCCACGCGGTGTTACAAGGTGCGCGTCTATGAATTTCCACTCGCTTGATCAAGGATCAGACATCAAGTGACGAAGCCGTCCCCTGTCGGGAAGTATTTGACACCATTTGTCTTCGAGCGAAGTACTCAGTAGAGCAAAAGGATTACTAACCGACGCTGAGGCCGGGATGCCCGCTTCGCACGTTCGCCTCGATCAATGCACCGTGCTGCGCGGCCGTTCGATGGCGCCGGGCGTGCCGTCCGGCAGCAGCCAGCGGCGATAGGTTCCGTCGCCGTCGGGTTCGATCGGTGCCCGGCAGACGCGTCCGATCGGGTCGACCCAGGTGGCGAAGGCGGTGTACTCGTCGAAGGAGAGCAGGTCGGAATCGCGGTCGACCGCCGCCGTGCGGGCGGCGCGCGGCAGGATGTTGACGCCCGGACGCAGGCGGGGACGGTTGGTGCTCATCGGATCACCCGGAGACGTTCGCCCGGCGTCGCACCGCGCAGCAATGCGGTCGCGTCGGGGGCGGGACTCGATCCGGCACAGCGGATCAACGTGAAGGCCTTGGCCAGCATCGCCCGATCCTCCTCGGGGCCGATTTCCCGGCCGTCGCGTTCGCGATAGCCGGCGAGCGGCCGGCCGCGTTCGTCGGTGGCGTCGGCGAAGCGCACGAAGCCGGGTTCGGCCAGATTGAGCGTGACCAGGAGGCGGCGCCGGCCGAGGCTGGTCTTCTCCTCGAGCCGCAGCCGCACCCGGTCTGCGGCGTCCGCGTGCCACTCGATCACCGTGAAGGCGGCGTGGTGCCACGCGCCGGCCGTGACCTCGATCGCATGCGGTTTCAGCGACAGCTTCGCCTGGCTCTCGCGGCAGCCGACATTGCGCGCCGGCAGCCAGCGGCCACCATCGGCCCAGATCCAGGTCCCCTCGACGGGGAAGCGGCGACCGGTGGGGGCGGCGCCGGCTGGGACGATTCCGGTGGGGGTGGTCGCCGGCTGCGCGGCGGCAGGGGAACGGTCGGCAGGCGGGGCGGCCGCCGGGCCGGCGCTTTCCGCGGTGGCGGCGGCTGCGGCGCCGGCAAATCCGGTCTCGTCCGAGCAGCCGGCCAGAGCGGCGCCAAGAAGAACGGACAGGCAGAAGCGCACCGGCATGACGCCGAACCCCGGATGAAAGAGCCTTGCGTGCACCCGACCCTCCCGTCGCCACCCGCTTTCGAGGGCCATTGGGACCGCGCACGCTTAAGGCCCGCTCAAGGGGCAGGGTGAATCGGGCGTCAAGGTTAAGGGGGCGCTGACGGCATCCGGTCGATCCCGATGCGGGCCGGTCGGGAGGCCGGCGGAGCATCATCCCCGCGCTGCCCGAATCTCGCCTTCTCGCCCCGCTAGACGCGTGATATGGGACCGACGCCGCCGGAAGCCCGCAAGCGGGCGACCGGTGCGGCCGGCCGCGGGGCCGAGTCGACCGCTTCCGGGCGGTCGGCCGCCGGGTCGAGATTTCTCAACGGGGCACGTCCGGCGGGGCATTTCCGGCAGGGCAGGGACAAGCGGACGCGGCATGACGGGCGGACGGACTCTTCGGGCGCATATCCTGGTGGCTGCCCTTGCGGCCGGAACCATCGCCCTCGGCGGGGCCGCCTATGCGCAAAGCCAGGGCCGCCGCCAGCCGCCCCCGCCGCCGTCCCCCGACGACGGCACCAAGATCTCGCAGCCGATCGCCAATTTCTCCGGGCTCGACAAGATCACCGGCCGGATCATCGCCTTCGACGTGGCGATCAACGAGACGGTCCAGTTCGGCGCCCTGCAGGTGACCCCGCGCGTCTGCTATTCGCGCCCGCAGACCATCGCGCCGCTGACCACCACCTTCGTCGAGGTCGACGAGATCACGCTCGACAACAAGATCCGCCGCATCTTCACAGGCTGGATGTTCGCCGACAGCCCCGGCCTGCACGCCGTCGAGCACCCCGTCTACGACATCTGGCTGACCGCCTGCAAAGCCACGTCGAACGACGTCCCGGCGACTGCGGTGAAGCAGTGACAGGGCCAGGTTATTGAGTCCGCGCTAAATGATCCCGTCGACTCCGTACCCGATCATAACAACGCCAGGCCAGTAATTTTGATTTGATCCTTTGGTCATAAGGTTGGAATTTGGAAAACTCCAAGCCAAAAAGCCAGCACCGGAGAATTCAGAATTCAGTGCTTTTATGTATGTCTTAATCGTCGTTCGAGGGTTTTCCAAAAATTCTTTATGACGCTTTGACTCACATTCTGGAGCGATAAAAGTTATAGCGACTTGCAAGCCCTCGTCGACATTTCTGGCATCACGTATGCACTCTTTTATTTTATTTCTAATGAGTATTGATCGTTTTGGGGCATGTATGTTGTCCCAGCAATGTTTTGCTTCGACCGAAAAGCATTGATTGTCAGCCTGAATGTAAAGATCAGCTCGGCCGTTGTAAGTATCCATATCTTGCCCTTTCTCAAGGGCGTATTCTTCTATCGAAACCGCTCCTGCGATCCAGCTAGCAGCATTTAGAATCGAAACATTTGTTCGCTCTCCAAAATAATATGCTGCATACTTACCGCAATGCCGATCAGAGTAGATTGCGATGCATCGACTCCATTTTCTTAAGATGGGCTTCAAAGGAAGAAATTCTGGGGAACGTACAACTCTACCACAGATATCCATGAGAATATCTCCAAATACATCACTTGCGATGTGGTGTCTTTTGTCGTGAACTGAAAATTCAAAAGATCGTAAGATTCTAGACGAGTTCGCTTTGGGTGAAGGAGTCCACGAACAGGCTCCGCGTTACGTGCGAATCAAAGCATCCATCACCTCAGCCCCCGTCACCCCAGTCTTCGGCAGGGCGGCGAAATTCGCCTCCAGGACGATGGCGCGTTCGAGCAGGCGCTGGTACTCGCGGCGCGAGACCTCGACGGCGCCGAAGCCGGACAGGTGTTCGGTGACGAACTGGGTGTCGAGCAGGGTGTAGCCGCCGGCCTTCAGGCGGGCGACGAGGTGGACCAGCGCGACCTTGGACGCGTCGGTCTCGCGCGAGAACATGCTCTCGCCGAAGAAGGCGCCGCCGAGCGTGACGCCATAGAGACCGCCGACCAGCTCCTCGCCCATCCAGGATTCGACCGAATGGGCACAGCCCATATGGTGCAGGGCTGTGTAGAGCTCGCGGATGCGGGCGTTGATCCAGGTCTTGCGCCGGCCCGGGGCGGGCGCGGCGCAGCCGTCCATCACTCCTGCGAAATCGCTGTCGCAGCGGATCTCGAACTTGTCGGCCTTGACGGTGCGGGCGAGGCGCCGGCCGACATGGAAGCCGTCGAGCGGGATGATGCCGCGCCGCTCCGGCTCGACCCAGAACAGGCCCGGGTCGTCGGCCGATTCGGCCATCGGGAAGATGCCGACCGCATAGGCGCGCAGCAGGATGTCCGGGGTGATGTCGACGCTGGACCCGCTCCGGCCGGCCATCGACGCGTCAGGCCCCGTCGGCGAAAGGCTTGGACGCCAGGAAGCGCTCGAGCCAGTGGATGTCGTACTGGCCGTTGGCGATGTCCTGGTTCTCGACCAGTTTGCGGAACAGCGGGATCGTCGTCTCGATGCCGTCGACCACGAACTCGTCCAGGCAGCGCCGCAGCCGCATCATGCACTCGACGCGGTTGCGGCCGTGCACGATCAGCTTGCCGATCAGGCTGTCGTAGTAGGGCGGGATCGAATAGCCCTGGTAGACGCCCGAATCGACCCGCACGCCGAGCCCGCCGGGCGGGTGGTAATAGGTGATCCGGCCCGGGGACGGCGTGAAGGTGGCCGGGTTCTCGGCGTTGATCCGGCACTCGATGGCGTGGCCGTTGAACTTCACGTCCTCCTGGCGCACCGACAGCGTCGCGCCGGAGGCGACCCGGATCTGCTCGTTGACGAGGTCGATGCCGGTGATCGCCTCGGTCACCGGGTGCTCGACCTGCAGGCGGGTGTTCATCTCGATGAAGTAGAACTCGCCGTCCTCGTAGAGGAATTCGATCGTGCCGGCGCCGGCATAGCCGAGATCGGCGATCGCCTTGGCGACGACGCCGCCGATGCGGTCGCGCTCCTCGGCATTGAGGGCGGGCGAGCCGGCCTCTTCCCAGATCTTCTGGTGGCGGCGCTGCAGCGAACAGTCGCGCTCGCCGAGATGGATGGCGTTGCCCTTGCCGTCGCCCATGACCTGGATTTCGATATGGCGCGGCCGACTGAGATATTTCTCGATATAGACCGAATCGTCGCCGAAGGCGTTGCGGGCCTCGGTGCGGGCGGTCGAATAGGCCTCGACGAGGTCGTCCTCGGTCTTGGCCACCTTCATGCCGCGTCCGCCGCCGCCGGCGGCCGCCTTGATCAGCACCGGATAGCCGATCTCCGCCGCGACCCGGAGCGCGTCCTGCTCGCTCGACACGCCGCCGTTGGAGCCCGGCACGACCGGAATGCCGAGCTTCTCGGCGGTGCGCTTGGCCTCGATCTTGTCGCCCATGATGCGGATATGCTCCGCCGTCGGGCCGATGAACTTGACGCCATGCGCCTCGACGATCTCGGCGAAGCGGGCATTCTCGGACAGGAAGCCGTAGCCCGGATGGACCGCGTCCGCGCCGGTGATCTCGCAGGCGGCGACCAGCTGCGGGATGTTCAGGTAGCTGTCGCGCGCGGGCGGCGGGCCGATGCAGACGCTCTCGTCGGCGAGGCGGACATGCATGGCGTCGGCATCCGCGGTCGAGTGGACCGCCACGGTCTTGATGCCGAGCTCCTTGCAGGCGCGCAGCACGCGCAGGGCGATCTCGCCGCGGTTGGCGATCAGGATCTTGTTGAACATCCGCGCGGGTCCTTGGCTCACTCGATCACGACCAGGGGCTCGCCATATTCCACCGGCGCGGCGTCGTCGAACAGGATGGCGGTGACCGTCCCGGCGCGCGGGGCCGGAATCTGGTTCATGGTCTTCATGGCCTCGACGATCAGCAGGGTCTGGCCCTCGCGCACCTTGGAGCCGATGTCGACGAAGGGGGCGCTGCCCGGTTCGGCGGCGCGATAGGCGGTGCCCACCATGGGCGACTTGACCAGCCCCGGATGGCCGGCGAAGTCCGAGACCGGCGCGGCCGTGCCGGGCGCCGAGGTCGGCACCGGCGGCGCATAGCTCGGGGCCGGCGCCATATGCACCGGCGCCGTGATGGTCACGTTACGGGCGACGCGGATCTTCAGGTCGCCATGGGCGACTTCGATTTCGGTCAGGTCCGTCTCGGCGATCAGCATCGCGAGATCGCGGATCAGATCGGTGTCGAAGGGTTTCTTCGTGGTGGCCATTACGTTACTCGAGCCTTTGAGGGCCGGCGCGTCCGCTCCGGAGCGGGCACCGCGCCGGATCAGGGGAGGCGACCTCGGCGGCATCGTTCCCGCAGGCACCGAAAGCCGGCCAGGGCTGGCCGGTCGGCGACGGGGAAACGACACTCGGCGAAGACTGGGATCGACATGTCCATCCTGGGCCGTGCCGGCGGCCGATCCGCCCGGAGGATCCGGTAGAGCCTCGCAAGGCTCCCGCCGCCCGGGTTGCGGCCCCGCTTCGCGATCGCCGGAGCGGCCGAAGCCACCCCGAGTCGATCCCGCTCGGGGGCCGGCTGCAGGCGCGCTTTATAGGGGCTCGGGCCGGCCAGGAAAAGCCCCCATCGGGCTGGCCGGCGAACGTGGCGCGGGATGAGGCGTCGGACCCGATCTCAGCAGGTCGTCGTGCCGCAACGGGCCTGGGACACGAGCTGCTTCAGCTGGTCGTAGCCGACGGCGCCCGGCACGACGGTGTTGCCGATCACGTAGGAGGGCGTTCCGGTCAGGCCGAGCCCGTTGGCAAGGGCGTAGCTCTCGTCCAGCGTCGCCTCGATCTCCGGGCTGCCCATCTCGGTTTCGAGACGCGCCTTGTCGATGCCGATCGCAAGCGCAACCTCGGTCGCGCGCGCCAGGTTGGCTTCGCCGCGGCCGAGCAGGAGCTTCTGGTGGAAGTCGGCATACTTTTCGGGTGCGATCCGGCTGACCGCCACCGCCACCCGGGCGGCCTCCTTCGAGGCCGGGCCGAGCACCGGGAACTCCTTCAGCACGAAGCGGATCTTGCCATCTTCCTTGAGGAGGGCCGCCATGTCGGAATGCGCGCGCTTGCAGTAGCCGCAGCGGTAGTCGAAGAACTCCACGACGGTCACGTCGCCCTTCGGATTGCCGAGCACGACCTGCCGCGCCGAATTGAACAGGATGCCGGCCTTCTCGGAAATGATCTGGTTGCGGGCCAGCGCAGCCTCGTCGGCACGCTTCTTCTCGAGCGCCGTCATGACCTCTTCGAGCAGTTCGGGATGTTCCAGAAGATAGCTGCGGATCAGGCCTTCGACGGCCGTCTTCTGTTGCGCCGTCAGCGCCTCGGCGGCGACGGCCGGCCGGGTCGCCCAACCCGCGAAGGGCAGGACGAGGGCGGCGAGGAGGGCAAGGACGGCGAGGCGCAGCTTCATCGATCGCGAACTCCGGTTCGGCCGGACCGCAGCCCAGGCGTGATCAGCCTTATAGGATATCGGCGCCGATCCGCGAAGCCGGGCTCGCGATGCCGGTCTCACATCTGCTTGAGGGACGGCGGCTTGAGGGAGGGCGGCCCCGTCCGGGGCTGCCGCTGCCGGGTTCCGGCACAGCGCGCTCCAAATTGCCGCTCGAGGCTGCGGCACGGGGCCTTGTCTCAGGGCTGCGACCTGATAGAGCGTCGCGCGCAAGCGCCCGACACCGGAGACCGCCATGCCGTTCCAGCCGTCCAATCGCAGCCGCGTCGAGCCTTTCATCGCCATGGAGGTGCTGGCGGCGGCCGTCGAGCGCGAGCGCCAGGGCCACCGGGTCGTGCGCATGGAGGTCGGCCAGCCCGGTGCGCCGGCGCCGAAGCCGGTCGTGGCCGCGGCCCAGGCGGCGATCGCCTCGGGCCGGCTCGGCTACACCGAGGCGATGGGCATCCGTCCGCTGCGCGAGGCGATCGCGGGTCACTATGCCGGGGCCTATGGGCTGGACGTTTCGCCCGACCGCATTGCCGTGACGGCCGGGTCCTCGGGCGCCTTCAGTCTCGCCTTCCTGGCCGCCTTCGATGTCGGCCAGCGCGTCGCCATGCCGACGCCCGGCTATCCGGCCTATCGCAACCTGCTCGGCGCGCTCGGCATCGAGGCGGTCGAGATCGAGACCGGCGCGGACACCCGCTGGGCGCTGACGCCGGACATGATCCGCCGCGCCCATGCCCAGAAGCCGCTGCACGGCATCCTGATCGCCAGCCCGGCCAACCCGACCGGCACCATGTATTCGCCGGAAGCGCTCAAGGCGCTGGTCGAGGTCGCCGACGAACTCGGCCTGTGGTTCATCTCGGACGAGATCTATCACGGCCTCGTCTTCGCCGGCGAGCAGCGCAGCGCGCTCGAATTCTCGCCGCGGGCGATCGTCGTCAACAGCTTCTCGAAATATTACTGCATGACCGGTTGGCGTATCGGCTGGATGGTGCTGCCCGAGATGCTGGTCCGCCCGGTCGACCGGCTGGCGCAGAATCTCTACCTTTCCAACAACGAGATCTCGCAGCGCGCCGCCGTCGCCGCCTTCGACCCGGCCTCCGCGGTGGAACTCGACGCCACCCGGGCGGTCTATGCGGCCAACCGCGCGGTCCTCATCGACCGGTTGCCGCGGATCGGCTTCGACGAGTTGCTGCCGGTCGACGGCGCCTTCTACGTCTATGCCTCGGTCAAGCGGTTCTCCAACGACAGCCTCGAATTCGCCCGCCGGATGCTGGTCGAGGCTGGAGTCGCAGCGACGCCGGGGCCGGATTTCGACGCCGCGCGCGGCCACGGCTTCATCCGCTTCTCTTTTGCTGGCACCGAGACCGACATCGTCGAGGCCGCCGACCGTCTGCAGGCCTGGCTGAAGTGACCCGAGCCTGACGGCGCCGTCACCGCGCGGAGCGGCGGCGGGCGGCGCCGGGCTTGCGTTCGGCGCAGTGGCGGGCGACCAGCTCGCCGGTCCGCTCGACGTGAGCGGCGAACAGCGTGCGTGCGCGTTCGGCATCGCGCGCCTGCAGGGCGGCCAGGATCGCCCGATGCTCGGCGATCGATTCCTCCATGCGACCGGCTGCCGTCAGGCCGACATTGCGTGCCCGGGCGAGGCGGCCGAGGATGCGCGCATGGGTCTCGGCGAGGGCCGGGTTGTCGGCGCCGGCGACCACGGCGGAATGGATGCGCTGGTTGACGCGGATATAGCCGGCCCAGTCGCCGGCCTGGTGGCGGTCCTCGAGCTGGACCTGCAGGCGGGCGAGCTGGTCGAGCGCGGCCTGGCTCATGCGGGTCGCGGCAAGCAGGGCGGCGTGGCTCTCCAGGGCCACCTCGACCTCGAACAGGTGATGCAATTCGGCCTCGTCGAGCGGCGCGACGACGGCGGCGCGGTTGCGGCGCAGGATCACCAGGCCCTCGGCGGCGAGCAGCTTCAGGGCCTCGCGCACCGGCGTGCGCGAGGCGCCGAGGATTGCGGTCAGATGCGGTTCGCTGAGGACCGCTCCCGGAGCGATCTCCAGGAGCACGATCATGTCCCGCAGGCGCGCGACGGCCTGATCTGACAACGAGGCGGGCGGCTGGCGCGGCCGGGGCGCGGGACGGCGCGGGGTCAGGTCGACGACTTCGCTCAAGGACGGCCTCCCGCAATCAGCGCCAGCGTGCCGAGCATCGAGACGCCGGCGAGCACCAGGAAGCTCAGGCCGAGACCGCCGGCCGCGGCGGTCGCGGCCACCAGCCCGGGACCGGCGAGCAGTCCGAGATAGGTGACGGTCAGGACGGCGCCGGTCGTCTCGGCGACCCGGCCGGGCGGGGCGAGGCGCGCCATCTCGGCGACGAAGAGGCCGTTCCAGCCGCTGGCCGTGGTGCCGAACAGGGCTGCCAGCAGCACCAGCGCCCAGAAGGGCAGGGCCGGGCCGGCCAGCGCCAGCGTCGCGGCGGCGACCGACATGCCGATGCCGAGCCCGGCGATGACGCCGCGCGGCGTGCCGACCCAGCCGACCGCCGCCCCCCAGCCGAGCCGTCCGACCAGCCCGGCGATCTGCGCGACGCCGAGGGCAATACCGGCAGCGACATGGGGGTGACCGAGGCCGGTGACGGCGTGGCTGACGAAGAAGGTATTCAGCCCGAGCTGCATCGCCCCGAAGGCCGCGGAGGCCAGCGCCAGCGTTCCGAGCGGGCGGGAGCGGAACAGGTCGGCAAGCGGCATGCGGGCGGACGCCCCCGTGGCGGCCACGGTGCGATCGTAACGCGGCGCCATGCGCCAGCAGAGGACCGCGACCGCGCCGGCCAGAACCGCGACCAGCCCATAGCCGAGCCGCGGCTCGACGACCGCGACCAGCGCCGGCAGCGCGACCGAGCCGATCGCGGCGCCGATCTGGTTGCCGGTCTGGCGCACCGAGAAGACGAAGGAGCGTCGGGCCGGCGGCGTCAGCCGGCCGAGCAGCGTCGTGCTGGCCGGGGTCTCCGGGCCGAAGGCGAAGCCGATCAGCGCCCCGGCCACGAGCAGGCCGGCGAGCGATCCGGCACAGGCTGCCAGCATGGCAAGCGCCGTGGCGAGGCAGCAGGCCGCCACCACGCCCATCGGCCCGAGCCGCGCGACCATCGCGCCGCTCTTCGGCGCAGCCAGGGCGGCAACCGCGAAAACGACGGTCGAGAACAGCCCGAGCGTCGACGGATCGAGCCCGATGCGCGGCGCGACCACGCCGGGGGCGAAGACCGCCATCGAGATCACCGCCTGCACCGCCATCATGGTGGCGAGCGCCGGCACCAACGGGGGATCGGCGGGTGGCGGGTCGGCGGGCGGTGGGCCGGCCGTGTGCGGGGCGATCGGTGCGGCCGTCGCGGCTGCGCTGGCATTCCGGTCCGGGGCCGCTACCATGGCGCCGTCTCCGGAGCGGCAGAGGGAGTGACGGCATGGCGGCGGGCGGCGTATCGATCCACGGCGTGGACATCGCGCGGGGTATCGCGGCAGAGGGACTGTTCGTCGAACTCTGCGCGCTGGAGCCCGAGCGCCGCGTGATCGCCGCCGGCCGGCTCGGCGCCAACGGCCAGCTCGACCATCCGAGCGTGCGCGGCGAGGGCATCGCCGCCGGTCCGCACGAAGTCCTGTTCCATCTCGGCGACTGGCTCAGGGCGGCCGGCTACTCGGCCCGCGAGACGGCCTTTCTCGACCTGGTGCCGTTCCGCTTCGTGATCGGCGATGTGGCGCAGCACTACCATCTTCCGTTCAAGTTCACGCCCTGGGGCATCCAGCTGTTCCGCGGTGTCTGAACCGCGCCGGCTGTCGCGCGCCATCTGTCACGAAGCCCGACCGGCCGGCAAGGCGGGCGGCCGGGTGTCTCGCGCCGGGCCGCCGCCGATCCGTCAGGCCAGCCGGCGCGACAGCCCGGTCAGCCGCTCCATCACCATGATCAGCGCAATGGTGACGACGATCAGTACGCCCGAGAGCGCCGCGATCGTCACGTCGAGCTTGCCCTCCAGGTCCTGCCACATGCGGATCGGCAGCATGTCGGTGGCGGCATCGCGCAGGAACAGCGAGACCGGGACATTGTCGAAGGACGACATGAAGGCGATGAAACCGCCGGCCAGGATACCGGGGAGGATCAGCGGCAGCGTGATCCGGCGGAAGGTGTAGAGCCGGTCGGCGCCGAGGCTGGCCGAGCATTCGAGCAGGCTCGGATCGAGCTGCGACAGCGCCGCCACGGTGTTGCGCACCAGATAGGGCACGCAGACGACGGTGTGGCCGATGATCAGCGTCATCGGCGAGACCGGCAGGCCGAGGGCGGAGAAGAACATCAGCCCGGCCAGCCCGAAGGCCAGTGCCGGCAGCACCAGGGGCGACATGAAGAAGCTGTCGAGCAGCTTCGCCGACCATTTCGGCGAGCGCGCGATGGCGAGCGCCGCCATGGTGCCGAGCACCACCGACAGGCCGGTCGTCCAGGCCGCGACCTTCAGGCTGTTCATGGCGGCGAAATGCAGCTGCCAGGCATCGAGCAGTTCGCCGTACCAGCGCAGCGAATAGCCGGGCGGCGGGAAGCGCAGCGAGAAGCCGCTGGTGAAGGAGACGATGATCACCACCGCGGTCGGGGCGACCAGCAGCACCAGGGCGACGAAGGCGACGAGGCCCATCGCCAGGCGGAAGGACAGGGCTTCCCAATCGACCCGCATGGCGGCCTCACGCGTTGGCGTAGCCGCGCGACAGGCGGCCGAGCAGGTTGAAGAGGGTGACGACGGCCAGCACGGCGACCAGGAAGATGATCGAGATCGCCGCCGCGAAGGGCCAGTTCTGCAAGGTCGAGGCCTGCTGGTAGAGATACATCGGCATGAACAGCATCTGCCCGCCGCCGACCAGGCTCTGCGTGATGAAGGCGGTGATCGAAGCCGCATAGGTCAGCATCGCGCCGGCGATGATGCCGGGCAGCGACAAGGGCAGCATGATCTTGACGAAGGTGCGCCACTGGCCGGCGCCGAGCGAGGCGGAGGCGTCGCCGAGATTGGGATCGATCCGTCCGATCGCGGTGATCAGCGGCAGGATGGTCAGCGGCATCTGCACCTGGGCCAGCGCCACGATCAGGCCACCTTGCGTGTAGAGCAGCTTGAGCGGCGTCTCGGCCAGCCCGAGCGAGAGCAGCGTCGAATTGACGATGCCCTGACGACCGAGGATGACGATCCAGGCGAAGGTGCGCACCACGACCGAGGTCAGCAGCGGCAGGAGCACGATCAGGATGATCAGGCTGCGCACCTTCGGCCCCGAGCGGGTGTAGATCCAGGCGACCGGATAGCCGAGCAGCAGGCAGAGCGCGGTGACTTCCAGCCCGAGCAGAAGCGTCGAGCCGAGCACCCCGAGGCTGAACAGGTCGCCGAGGAAGTTGGTGTACTGGATCAGTCCGTAGGCGCTGCCCTTCGGGTCGACCTGCAGGCTGAGCAGGAAGAGGATCGCCAGCGGGGCGGCGAAGAAGGCCGTCAGGAAGCCGGCCAGCGGCAGGGCCAGCTTCATGTCATAGGCGGTCGGACTGGCAGACGACATATTGGCATCCTGACGTGGCGATGGCCGGAACGCAGACGTTCACCATTGGAATTGCAAGGGATTCCATTCGCGCCACGCACCGCGATCCTTGAGGTCTCGCTGGATTGCCGGGACGAGCCCGGCAATGACAGAGAGGCTGGGCGGTCGTGCCGTATGACGGACGTCGCCGCATCGCTGCGGCAACGCCCCCTGCTTCTGTCATGCCGGGGCTTGTCCCGGGCATCCAGGCTTTCGATCCTGCAACCCCTGAAGGTCCCGCTGGATTGCCGGGACGAGCCCGGCAATGACAGAAGGTATTGGCAGTCGCGAGCCCCCACCGAGACTCAGACCGCGATCTCGAGCAGTCCGTCAGATCTTGATCTCGCGGTTGAATTTCTCGATCCAGGCCGAGCGCTGCTCGTTGATCTTCTTCCAGTCCTGGAACACGAACTTCTTCTTGAGATCGTCGGTATCCTTGGCCAGCACCTTGGCGATCTCGCCACCCATCTTGACCTTGGTGTTGGTCGGCACGATCAGGTAGGGGCTGTCCATCAGCTTGGCCTGGACCTCCGGCGACAGGGCTGCCTCGATCAGCTTGAAGGCGAGTTCCTTGTTGGGCGAGTTCTTGACGATGTGGATGGTCGTCTTGAACGCGATCGCACCTTCCTTCGGGGCGACGAACTCGACCGGCACGCCCTTGGCCTTGAGGATCTGGATGGCGTTGAAGTTGCCGGGCGAGATGTCGATCTGGCCCTGCTGAAACAGCGTCGCCAGGGCGCCCGGATTGGCGGCCACGGCGGCGAGGTTCGGCTTCAGCTTCTCGATCGCCGCGAAGGCCGGGTCGATATTGGCTTCCGAGCCGCCATGCATCTTGGCGATCTCGACCATGAAGCCGGTGCCGAGCGTCGAGTTCATGTTGGTGATGCCGACGCGACCCTTGAATTCCGGCTTCCAAAGATCCGCCCAGGAGGTCGGCGGCGTCTTGATGACCTCCGGATTGTAGGTCAGGCCGACCACCTGGAAGAACGGCGCCGGGCCGGTGTCGACCTGCGCTTCCGAGATCAGGTCCTTGTAGTAGGCGCTTTTCTCGACCGGATAGGGCTCGACCAGGTCCTGCCCGATGGCGACCAGCGCCGGCCCGGGATCGTGCAGCATCACGTCGATCGGCGGGTTGGCGCGGGCGGCATTGACCTTGGCGATCTGGTCGACCGACAGCATCGGGTCGAGCACGATCTGGGCGTCCGCAGTCGCCTTGCGGAAGGCCGGGACCAGGACGGCCTTGTGGGCCTCCTCCCAACTGCCGGTGAAGGTGGCGAAGACCAGCGGGCGCGCCTGCGCCCAGGTCAGGCCCGGGAAGGCCTGCATGGCGCCGAGGGCGAGGGCGGTCTTCAGGAGATGACGGCGATCCAACGACATGGCAATCCTCACGAAGGCAGGAGGGGATAGGCGGAGGCGAGGCCCGGCGCCGCCACGCGGACGCGGACCGGGGTTCCGGGGGCGCGCAGTTCGGTGCCGGCGCGGCGCGGCTCCGCGACCTTGACGCCGAGGCCGTCGGCGGTGCGGACCTCGTGCACGACGGTCGGCCCGAGCGGCAGGCCCATCTCGACGACCGCGGCGAAGCCGGCCGGGTCGTCGCAGAGCTCGAGATGCTCGGGCCGGATGCACAGGGTGGCGCGCGCGGCCGGGCCGAGGCCGCCGGCGGGCGCCTGGGCGATGATGTCGGCGCCGGCATCCAGCCGGATGGCGAAGCCGTCGCCGGCCGGCCCGGTGACCACGCCGGGCATCTGGTTCGAGGTGCCGACGAAGGTGTTGACGAACAGCGTCTGCGGCCGGTCGTAGATGTCGAGCGGCGAGGCGAACTGCTCCAGCCGGCCCTGGCTCAGCACCGCGACGCGGTCGGCCATCGAAAGGGCTTCCTCCTGGTCGTGGGTGACCATGACGGTCGTCACGCCGGAGAGCCGCTGCAGGCGCTTGATCTCGATCTGCATGTCGAGGCGCAGGTTCTTGTCGAGCGCCGCGAAGGGTTCGTCGAGGAGCAGGATGCGCGGCTTGATCGCCAGCGCCCGGGCGAGCGCGACGCGCTGCTGTTGGCCGCCGGACAATTGCCGCGGCAGCCGGTCGGCGAGATGGCCGAGCCGGACCAGTTCCAGCACCCGCTTCGCTTCCGCCTCGCGCGCCGCCTTCGCAACGCCTTGCGCGGCCGGCCCGTAGGCGACGTTCTCGGCGACCGTCATGTGTGGGAACAGGGCGTAGTTCTGGAACACGATGCCGATCTGGCGCCGGTTCGGCGGCAGGTCGTCGACGATGTCGTCGGCCAGGATGATGCGACCCTCGGTCTGCCGGACGAAGCCGGCGATGATCCGCAGCAGCGTGGTCTTGCCGCAACCGGAGGGGCCGAGCAAGGCGACCAACTCGCCCGCGCGGATGTCGAGATTGATGTTCTGGACCGCCACACTGGTCCCGTAGCGATGCGTCACCGCATCGACCACCAGGGACCGTCCGCCCATGCCTTCACCCTGCACCATCGCACCCGTCCGGCATCCGTCTTGCACCACATGACTTCAGCAATGGGCATGCCAGATTGGTGAATCCTGTGATAAATCATCGTATTGAATGGTTCGAAGTCGACCGCGAATGCGGCCGCCGCCCAACAATGAGGCAGACGCACGGGGTCGCTGCATGAAAAGCCGACAATCCGGACCTGGAGCCGCCGAGGGGCCTGACGATGCCGTCACATTGGCCGCCCGCCTCGCGGCGCGGCAGGTTTCGGCCGAGGCGGTCGTGACGGCAGCGCTCGATCGGATCGCCCGGTTCGATCCGGCACTGAAGGCCTTCGTCACGGTCGATCGCGAGGGAGCGATCGCCGCAGCGCGCCGGCTCGATGCGTCCGACCGGCCGGTCGGGCCGCTGCATGGCCTGCCGGTCGCCGTCAAGGACGTGATCGATACCGCGGATCTCAGGACCACGCGCGGCTCCCTGCTCTTCGCCGACCATGTCCCCGCGACCGACGACCCAGTGGTGGCCCGCCTGAAGGCGGCCGGCGCGGTCGTCGTCGGCAAGACCAACACGCCGGAATTCGGCTTCGGCGCGGTCTGCACCAACCGCATCCAGGGGCCGACAGCCAACCCCTACGACCTGCGCCTGACCTCGGGCGGCTCCTCGGGCGGGTCGGCCGCAGCGGTGGCGGCCGGGCTGGTGCCGCTCGCCCAGGGCACCGATTTCGGCGGATCGGTCCGCACCCCGGCCGGCTTCTGCGGCATCGTCTCGGTGCGTCCGACGCCGGGCCGGATCGCCGAACCGGGCCGCGACCTCGCCTGGACCGGGCTCGCCAGCCACGGTGTCATGGCCCGCACCGTCGCCGATGCGGCCCTGATGCTCGCCGCGATGGCGGGTCCCGATCCGGCCGATCCCTTGTCCTGGACCGTCTGGCCGCCGCTCGCCGCGCCGGAGTCGAGTCTTGCACCGGCGGCCAGTATGCTTCGCGTCGCCGCCTCCGCCGATTTCGGTGTCGCGCCGATCGCCGACACGGTCCGGCATCGCTTCGACGCGGCCGTCGCCCGCATCGCCGCCGTCGCCGGCCCGGTCGAGCGTGCGCATCCCGACTGCGCGGAAGCCCCCGCCGCGTTCCGGACCCTGCGCGCCGCCCAGATCGAGCGCGGCCTGGCCGATCTGGTCGCCGGGCGCGAGGATCTTCTGACCGACCCGGTGCGCTGGAATCTCGGTGCCGGCCGCGGCCTGACCGCGCGCAGCTATCTGGAGGCCGAGGCGGCGCGGGCGCGGCTCTCGCGCCGGTTCGTCGCCTTCTTCGCAACCCGCGACGTGCTGGTCGCCCCGGCGGCTTCGGTGATGCCCTGGCCGAATGCCGACGGCGAGGTTCTGGCGATCGACGGCCGGCCGCTCGCCGATATTCTCGACTATCTGACCGTGACCTTCGTGGTCACGCTGGTCGGCTTTCCGGTCGTCACGCTGCCGGCACCGTCCGACGATCTGCCCTTCGGCCTGCAACTGATCGGCCGGCCGGGCGAGGAGGCGCGGCTCCTCGCCTTCGCGGCCCGATTGGAGGCCGAGGCGGGCTTCGCCTGGCGGGCGCCGCCGCCATCGATGGAGATCGGGCCGTGAGCGCGCCGGGGCGCCGTCTGTCAGGCGAACAGCCGGCCCCAGCGCGGCGCCTGCAGGCCCGGGCGGCCGGCGGCGCGGAGGGCGCCGTCGAGCGTGACGACGCAACTGTCGGCGATCGCCACGCCATGCTCGGCTTCCCAGCGGGCGGCATGCGGTGCGCCGGCGACATTGGTACACAGGATCACGATCGCATCGGGCTTCGCTGCCGCCACAGTTGCGACCTGGCCGTCGAGCGTCGCCGCATCGACGGTACCGAAGGTGAAGTTGTCGCGGATGCCGAGATGGCTTTCGGCGACGACGCGGATGCCTTCCCGCCCGTAAACGTCGGCGATGCGCGTCTGGACATCGGCCGTGTAGGGCGTGACCAGCCCGATCGAGCGGATGTTCGTGCGCGCGAACAGGTCGAACAGCGCGAGCACGCAGGTGCTGGCGCGGGCGCCGGCCGCGGCAGCGAGCCGGTCGGCCAGGGCGCGGTCGCGATCGAGGCCGAGCCAGCTGGCGCTGGTGCCGTTCCAGGTCACCACGTCGACATGGGCATGGCCGAGCAGTTCGGCCGCCGCCAGCATCGGCTGGTCCTCGAACTGGCCGAGCGCGGCCCGGTCGAGCGCGATCTCGGTGACCTTGAAGCGCGAGAAATGCGCCGTCACGTCGGCAAGGTCGCGGACCATCGCGGCCGTGACCGGCTCCAGGACGGTGTTGGACGACGGGGTCAGCATGCCGATGCGCAGGGTCATGTCCGGAAGGCTCCGCGGAGATCACGTTCGGGCACGGTGGTAGCGGGAAGGCGGCGAGCGCGCATGCCGCAATTTCGGGCAGACGGCCCCGGCCCGAACGGCGCCATCTGCGGCATCCATCCCGTTCGCAGCAGCGGCCGGCGACATTCAATGAGGGAAACGGCATGACGATCGATGAGGAAACCGGCGCGGTGGCGATCGCCGCGGCGGTTGGAGCGGGCGCGGTATCGGCGGCCGAGGTCGCGGCCGATGCCGCGCGCCGGATCGAGGCGGCGGCGGATCTGGTGGCGGTGGTCGATTTCGATCCCGACGAAGGCCGGGTCGCGGCAGAGGCCGTCGATGTCCGGCTGGCGGCCGGCGAAAGACTGCCGCTCGCCGGGGTGCCGATCCTGGTCAAGGACAATCTCTGGGTCGCCGGCCGGCGCGTGACGCAGGGATCGCGGCTCTTCGCCGATTTCCGCCCGCCGGCCGACGCGATCGGCATCGCCCGCATGCGCGCCGCCGGCGCGGTCGTGATGGGCATGGCCAATTCGTCCGAATTCGCCTGCAAGGGCATGACGACCAACAAGGTCTATGGCACGACGCGCCATCCGCAGGACCCGCGCCTGACGCCGGGCGGCTCCTCCGGCGGTCCCGCCTCCGCCGTGGCGGCCGGGCTCGTGCCGGTCGCGCTCGGTACCGACGGCGGTGGGTCGAGCCGGCGACCGCCGGCCCATGTCGGCGCGGTCGGCTACAAGCCCTCCTACGGCGCCGTGCCGCGCGGGCCCGGCTTCGCGAGCCCGTTCGGCGGGCTCTCCTGCATCTCGCCGATCGCCAATGCGGTCGCCGATATCCGCCTGGTCATGGCGGTCCTGGCCGGTCCCGACCCGCGCGATGCCGAAAGCCTGATTGCGCTCTTCGACGGCCGGGACGGCCCTGCCGCCCCGCGCATCGCCTGGTCGCCGAAACTCGGGCTCGACGTGCCGGTCGACGCCGCCGTGGCCGAGGGCCTCGAGACGGCGGTCGCCGCCCTTCAGGCTGCCGGACTGACGGTCGAGCGGCGCGATCCCGTCTGGCCGGAGGGGCTGACCGAGCTGTCGCTGATGCCGATCCAGTTCGCCGGTCTGGCGGCGATCCATGGCGAGGCCTGGATGCGCGACCCGTCCCTGTTCGATCCCGATGTCGGCCGGCAGATCGAGCAGGGGCTGGCCATGGACGGGCCGACCGTCTCGCGCGCCTTTCTCCTCTCGCAGGATATCCGTCGCGCGGTGGCCCGCTTCTTCCTGGATGTCGATTTCCTGCTCGCCCCGACGGTGCCCTGCTGCGCCTGGCCGAACGACCGGCTCGGGCCGGAGACGATCGGCGGCGTCGCCGTCGCCCCGCGCGCCCATGCGGTCTTCACGCCCTTCTTCAACCACGCCCAGGTCCCGGCGATCTCGCTGCCGGCCGGCCGCAATGGCGACGGCCTGCCGTTCGGATTGCAGGTCGCGGCCGCACGCGGCTGGGATTTCCGTCTGATCGGCTTTGCGGAGCGGATCGAGGCCGTCCTCGATGTCGCCGGGCTTTGGAAGGCCGGCCGGCCTGCGGCACCGTGGGGGCGTGCATGAGGATCCTGGTCGCCAATCCCAACACCAGCGAGAGCGTCACCGAGCGCCTGCTCGCGGTCGGCCGCAGCGCCGCCGCGCCCGGCACGGACCTGGTCGGCGCCACCGCGCCGCGCGGCGTGCCCTATATCTCCAGCCGCATCGAAGCCCAGATCGGCGGCGCCGTCCTCCTGGAGACGCTGGCCGAGCGGGCGGCCGGCTTCGATGCCGTCATCGTCGCCGCCTTCGGCGATCCCGGCCTCGGCGCGGCGCGCGAACTGCTCGACATCCCGGTCGTCGGCTATGCGGAGGCGGCGATGGTCACGGCGCTGATGCTCGGCCGTCGCTTCGCGGTCGTCACCTTCACGCCGGCGATGGAGCCCTGGTACCAGGAATGCATCGAGGCCAACGGGTTGCAGGGCCGCGCGACCGGCGTGCGTTGCCTGGATCGGGCCTTCGCGTCGATCGACAGCGTGCAGGCCGAGATGGAGGATCATCTGGTCGCCCTGGCCGGCCGGGCGATCGGCGAGGACGGGGCCGACGTGATCGTGCTCGGCGGCGCGCCGCTGGCCGGGCTGGCCGCCCGGGTGCGCGACCGCGTGCCGGTGCCCTGCGTCGACGCCATGGTGGCGGCGGTCAAGCAGGCGGAGGCGCTGGTCGCGCTGGATCCCGCCAAGCCGACGGTCGGCAACTATCGGCGCCCGGCCGCCAAGCCGAGCACGGGCCTCGCGCCGGCCCTCGCGCGGCGGCTGGCCGAAGGGTAGCGCGGGGGCCAGAAGGGATGGGCGGCCAGAAGGGATGGGCGGCCGGCTGCGGGCCAATATGGCCGCGCTGCGGCGGCGCCGGATAGCCGGTCACACGCGTCGGGGCGACCCGTCGCGAGCGCAATGGTGCTGCGCTGGTCGCGGCGGTAGTCGGCCGGCGTCGTGCCCATTTCCTTGCGGAAGATGCGGGTCAGGTGGCTCTGGTCGGCAAAGCCTGTCAGGAGCGCGATTTCCTTGATCGACAGGGCGCCGCGCCGCAGATGCGCCGCCGCCGCCTCGACGCGCATCTGCGTCACGTAGCTATGCGGCGGCACGCCGAAATAGGCGCGGAACTTGCGCGCAAAGGCATCCGGCGCAAAGCCGGTGACCGCGGCCAGTTCGGCAAGCGAGACGTTCCGGCCAAGATTGTCGCGCAGGAATTCGGCGATGCGCTGCGCGTGGCAGCGCGACAGCGGCCCATGCGCCGGCGGGCGCCGAAAGGTGATCGAGGCATAGTTGCGCAGAATGTGGATATTGGCCTGCAGCGCCAGCGCATCGACGAACAGCCGCCCTCCGGCCTCGCCCGCCGCCACTTCGTGAGCCGCCTGACGGGCGATCAACTCCAGGACGCCATCGTCGGCGCGCAGGACGTCGCGCAATTCCAGACGCTCGGCCGGCTGGTCGAAAACCTCGTTGGCGGTGCGGATCATGCTGGATGGCGAGATATAGAAATGGGTCACCTCGACCCGGTCGCCCCAATGCCAGTGCGAATTCTCGGCGCGGGTCAGCAGACTGACCACGCCGCGCCCGACCCGGTCCTGCCGCCACGGCCCGGTGACCCGCCGGTTCATGGCCGTTTCGCCCTGGCGGTAGATGACCACGAGATAGTCGTCGAGCGGCGGAATGTCGACGTCGAGCGGTGCGTAGTCGAAGATGCGGAGCCGAAAATCCGAGCATGCCCAAGACGAGCTGTCGAGGACGAGCCGGCCGGGCACGTAAGTCGGCAGTGACATGTAGTTGATGGTGCTGCTCATCGCGCAAGGGTCCGAGAAGCGTCAGGTTTGCTTACGTTGCCATGCCGCATGATTTGTGCGGTGCACAATATGGCCCATACGTTTATCAACGCATAGACATCGCCTTTTGTCGAGCCGATGCGCCGGCAATCGCCCCGACTGTCGGATCCGTTCCAAATTTTGCAGGAAGGCTTCAAGACCGGCTCGACGGTTTCGGGCGAGCCTCCGGGCATCCGACAAGGATGGGCTGCGCTGCCGGGAGGGCGCGCGCTCGAGGTGCGTTTGCGACAGGCGCCCCTCAGGGACGGACCATGGGAGGACGATATGGCCGCTTCGGTCACGAACAATCATGCCGGCAAGGCAACGGACGGTGCGACCCGGCTCGATGCGATGATCATCGGTGCTGGTGTCGCCGGTCTCTACCAGCTTCACATGCTGCGCAACCAGGGTCTCACGGTGCGCGCCTACGACAATGCCGCGGGTGTCGGCGGAACCTGGTACTGGAACCGCTATCCGGGCGCCAAGTTCGACTCCGAGGCCTATATCTACCAGTATTATTTCTCGGAAGAGCTCTTCAAGGACTGGTCCTGGAGCGAGAAGTTCCCGGCCCAGCCGGAAATCGAGCGCTGGCTCAACTATGTCGCCGACCGGCTCGACCTGCGCAAGGACATCCAGTTCGAGACCACCATCGAAGCCGCCCACTATGACGAGGCGACGCGCCGCTGGACGGTCCGGACCGGGGCCGGCGAGGTCATCGACACCCAGTATCTGATCACCTGCTGCGGCATGCTGTCGGCGCCGCTGACCGAGGTCTTCCCGGGCCAGGCCAGCTTCAAGGGCCGCATCTTCCACACCAGCCGCTGGCCGCGCGAGCCGATCGATCTCTCCGGCAAGCGGGTCGGCGTCGTCGGCATCGGGGCGACCGGCATCCAGGTGATCCAGACCATCGCCGACACGGTCGGCCATCTCGATGTCTTCATCCGGACGCCGCAATATACCCTGCCGATGAAGAGCCCGGCCTATGGCCCCGATGAGGTCCAGGCCTACAAGGAGCGCTTCGAGGACCTGCGGCAGACCCTGCCGCATACCTTCACGGGCTTCGAATACGACTTCCAGTATACCTGGGCGGACCTGTCGCCGGCCGAGCGCCGCGCCGTCCTGGAGGACATCTATGCGGACGGCTCGCTGAAGCTCTGGCTGGCCTCGTTCGGCGAGATGTTCTTCGACGAGGCGGTCAGCCAGGAGGTGTCCGAATTCGTGCGCGAGAAGATGCGCGCGCGCCTGAAGGACCCGCGGCTGTGCGATCTCCTGATCCCGAGCGACTACGGCTTCGGCACCCATCGCGTGCCGCTCGAGCGCAACTATCTGGAGGTCTATCACCGGCCGAACGTCACGGCGGTCAGCGTCAAGGACAACCCGATCGTGGCGGTGGTGCCCGAGGGCCTGCGCCTTGCCGACGGGACCGTCTACCCGCTCGATGTGATCATCCTGGCGACCGGCTTCGATGCCGGCACCGGCGCTCTGACCCGGATCGACATCCGCGGCAAGGGCGGGCGCTCGCTGACGGAGGATTGGGGCCGCGACATCCGCACCACGATGGGGCTGCAGGTCCACGGCTATCCGAACCTGTTCACGACCGCCGTGCCGCTCGCCCCTTCGGCCGCGCTCTGCAACATGACCACCTGCCTGCAGCAGCAGACCGAGTGGATCAGCGCCTGCATCGCCCACCTCAGCCAGCAGGGCAAGACCGTGATGGAGCCGACGGCGGAGGCCGAGGAGGCCTGGGTCCGGCACCACGACGAGACCGCCGGGGCGACGCTGATCGCCAAGACCAATTCCTGGTATCTTGGCTCGAACGTGCCCGGCAAGCCGCGCCGCGTGCTGTCCTATACCGGCGGGGTCGGCACCTATCGGCGCAAATGCGACGAGGTCGCGGCCGGGGGCTATCCCGGCTTCGTCATCCAGTAGCGGCGAAGACCGCGCGAGGCACGGAGCGGGCAGGTTCGGAGCCGGTCCCGATCCCGACACGGGTGCGGCGGGCGGCACCGGACTGCCCGCCACGCAGCGATGACGAAAAGAACAAGGGAGGAAGCGATGCAGAATGGCTTTTCCGCGTCCGCGGACGCGATCCTGAACGGCGTGGTCGAGACCGCGCCGCATGTGCCCGGCGTCGTCGCCATGGCGACCGACCGGACCCAGACCATCTATCGCGGCGCCGCCGGCAAGCGGCGGATCGACCGCGACCAGCCGATGACCACCGACACGGTGTTCGCGATCTTCTCGACCACCAAGGCGGTCACCGGCACGGCCGTGCTGCAGCTGGTCGAGGAGGGGCGGCTCGATCTCGATGCCCCGGCCAAGATCTATGCGCCGGCGATCGGCGAGTTGCAGGTGATCGAAGGCTTCGATGCGGCCGGCGAGCCCCGGCTCAGGCCGCCGAAGCGGGAGATCACCACCCGCATGCTGATGCTGCACACGGCCGGCTTCGGCTACGATTTCTTCAACGCGACCTACAATCGGCTGGCGATCGAGAAGGGGCAGCCGAGCGTCGTGACGGCGTCGTTGGCCTCGCTCACGACGCCGCTCCTGTTCGATCCGGGCGATCGCTGGGAGTACGGCACCAATATCGACTGGTGCGGCCAGGTGGTCGAGGGCATCACCGGCGAGCGGCTCGGCGAGGTATTCAAGCGCCGCATCTTCGAGCCGCTCGGCATGACCGACACCGGCTTCGAACTGACCGAGAGCATGCGCAGCCGGCTCGCCGGCATGCATGCGCGCGGGGCCGACGGCTCCCTGACCGCGCTCGACTTCGAACTGCCGGCCACGCCGGAGGTGCATATGGGCGGCCACGGCCTGCACAGCACCGTCGAGGACTACATGCGCTTCATCCGCATGTGGCTGAATGACGGTGCCGGCCCGCACGGCCGCGTGCTGAAGCCGGAAACCGTCCGGATGGCGGCGCAGAACCAGCTCGGCGACAAGAAGATCTGCATGCTGCCGGGCGTCATCCCGTCGCTGTCGAACGATGCCGAGTTCTTCCCCGGGCTGTCGAAATCCTGGGCCTTCACCTTCATGGTCAACGACGATATCGCCCCGACCGGTCGCCCGGCCGGTGCGCTCGGCTGGGCCGGCCTCGCCAACCTGTTCTACTGGATCGACCGCGAGAACGGCTTCGGCGGCTTCTGGGCGACGCAGATCCTGCCCTTCGCCGATGCCGCCTCGTTCACCGGCTACATGGCCTTCGAGACGGCCTTCTATGACGCCCTGGCGCAGAAGAACGCCGCCTGAATTCCAGGTCTCCTGAACCGTACGATCCCGGGCGAAGTCCTGCGACAGGACTTCGCCCGGCTTCTTTCCGGCCCTCGGATCAGACCGACGAGGAGGCCTCGTAGAAGGGCTTGCGCGGCTCGTCGCGGATATAGCCCTCGTAGAACTTCTTCACATGCGGGAACACGTCGAAGCCGAGCTGACGGCGGGCGATCTCGTCCTCGGTCCGCGGCTGGGCCAGGATGTCGTGGATCTCCTTCAGCACCGCGTCGCGGTCGATCTTGGTGAAGCGGCCGTCTGCATAGACCACCTCGCCGTCGACATAGACCGCCGAGACGTGGCGGGCATGGGCGCGCTGCACCAGGGCGTCGAGCAACGGGATGTCGGTATCCTGGTAGGGATAGAAGGCGGCATCGATGTCGATCAGCACGGCGTCGAAATGGCGGCCCGGATCGAGCCGGCCGATCTCGCTGCCGAAGGCGGTCGTCTTGGCGCCGCCCTCGCTCGCCATGCGGAAGATTTGCGTCGGCGTCGGCACGTCGTCGTCCATGCCGGGGGTGCGGTGGACGCGCAGCGCCAGCTTCAGCTCCTGCAGCATGTCGCGGTCTTCGTTGATGCCGGCCTCGTCGAGACCCATGCCGACATTGATGCCCTTCTTCTCCCAGACATTGAGCGGGGCGAGGCCCGAGCGCAGGCGGAAGTTGGACGAGCAGTTGTGGCAGATGCAGGTGCCGGTATCGGCCGCGATGTCGATATCCTCGGCATTCAGCCAGACGCCGTGGCCGAGCGTCATGTGCGGGCCGAGCAGGCCGAGATCGTAGAGATGGCGCATGGCGGTCTTGCCGGTGCGGCGATAGGCATATTCCTTCTGCAGCGCGGTCTCGAGCAGATGCATGTGCATCGGCACGTTGGCCGAGCGGGACTTCTCCTGCAGGGCGAGCAGGCCGTCGTCGGAGACCCAATGCAGGTTGGCCGGCGCCAGCTGGATGCGGGTCAGGCGCTGGCCCTGGTTCTCGGCGTGCAACTGGTCGAACAGGCGCATGAAGTCCGAGAAGGGCATGGCCTGGGACTTCAGATAGGGCAGCAGACGGTCGGCGAGATCCTTCGGCAGGCGGGCGCAGAAATCCTCGTCGGCCTCGTAGACGAGGCGGTTCTGCTCGCGCACGGCGTAGCAGTAGGAGGCGCGCATGCCGATGTTGCGGTAGCCGTTCAGCACCTTGGTGGCCGCGCCGTGGATGGCGTCGTAGCCGCCCTGCATCCAGCCCTGGATATGCTGCACGGTGGTGATGCCGGAGGCGATCATCTCGAAGGCCGAATAGAGCGTGTCGAGATAGAGGTCGAGCCGGCGCGCCGGGATGCGGCTGGCGAACCACAGTTCCAGCGGATGGTCCGGCGAGCCGTGCTGCAGCGGCGTGATGCCGACATGGTGGTGGGCGTTGACGAAGCCCGGCAGCATGGCGTGCTTCGGATAGGTCTTGACCGGCGCGGTCGGCGCCAGCGCGACCATCTCGTCGAGCGTGCCGGTCGCCACCACGACGCCGTCGCGGGACAGGACCGCGCCCTTGTCGATGACGACCGGGTTGTGGCGGTCCGCAGCGCCGGTGATCAGCGTGCGGGCCTGGACGATCAGTTCTGCCATGGCTTTTCTCCTTGGGGGGCGTTCTTGAGCGGAAGGCGCAGGCGCGCCGCGGTCGGGTTCGCGGCCCGGGCGGCGGCGAGCGCGGCGGGATCGATGTCGATCAGGACAATGGGACCCGGCCGGCCGTCCGGCGCGGACGAGCCCTGTGGGGACGGGGGCCCGTCGGCGACGGCCAGGACGGCGCCGTTCGGCGAGATCGCGGCGGTCGCGCCGTCATGCAGGACGGCTCGGCCGGTCACGGTCTCGGCGCCGAAGCGCGCGGCGGCCAGCGCATAGACGGCGTTGGCGCGAGCGTGCGTCGCCAGTTCGCCGAGATAGAGCGGGGCCGGATCGGCCGGCGCCGGTCCGGCGACCAGCACGGCGACGCAGTCGGCGCCCCCGGCCGCGGCGGCGCGCCAGCATTCCGGGAAGCGCCGGTCGTAGCAGATCAGCGGGGCGACGCGGATCGGGCCGATTTCCAGCACCCGGACCGTGGCGGCGCCGGGCGTGAAATGATCGGCCTCGCCGAAGGCGTCGCCGTCGCCCGGCGGCGGCAGGTGGATCTTGGTGGCGGCGATCTCGATGCGGCCGTCGGCCCGGGCCAGCAGGGCGGCGTTGAACGGCGGCGCCCCGGCCGCCCCGGCCAGCGGCGCGCCGTACAGGATGGCGACGCCGAGGTCGCGGGCGAGATCGGAGGCCCAGCGGGCGGTCGGGCCGTCGATCGCTTCGCCGGCGAGCGGGAAGCGGGCCGGATCTTCCGCAGCCGTATAGGGCCAGGCAAAGAGCTCCGGCAGCAGGACGAGGTGGGCGCCCGCGGCCGCCGCCTGCCGGATGCCGGCCTCGGCCTGATGGCGCGCGGACGCAGGATTCCCGTCGGCGGGGCCGGTCCCGACCGCGCCTAGTCTGAAAGGCGTGCCCATCGGATGGCCTCAGGCCGCTTCCTGTTCGGCGAAGGCCCGATCGACCTCGGCGGCGAGAAGCTCGGTGAACATGTCGCGATACTCGTGGTAGCGCGGGTCGCGGGTCGGCCGCGGGCGGGGCAGGTCGATCGGCACGATGGTCTTCACGCGGCCGGGTCGGGCGGTGAACACCACCACCCGGTCGGCGAGCGCGATGGCCTCGTCGATCGAATGGGTGACGAGCAGGATCGAGGCGCCGCTGTCGCGCCAGATCTGCAGGAGGAAGTCCTGCATGCGCGAGCGCGTCTGCACGTCGAGCGCCGCGAAGGGCTCGTCCATCATCAGGACCTTCGGCTTCATGGCCAGCGCCCGGGCGCAGGCGGCGCGCTGGCGCATGCCGCCGGACAGTTCGTCCGGCTTCTTGTCGAGCATATCGCCGAGGCCGACGCGCTTCAGCATCTCGATGGCGATCTCGCGCCGGCGCACCGGCAGCACGCCCTGGATCGACAGGCCGAAGGCGACGTTGTCGGCGATGGTCAGCCAGGGAAACAGTGAGGCCTCCTGGAAGATCAGGCCGCGCTCCGCCGAAGGCTCGGTCACCGGCAGGCCGTCGCAGACGATCGAGCCGCCGCTGACCCCTTCGAGGCCGGCGATCATGTAGAGCAGCGTGGACTTGCCGCAGCCCGACGGGCCGAGCAGGACGACGAACTCGCCCGGCGCCACGTCGAATTCCAGGCCGCGCAGGGCCTCGACCGGGGTCCGTCCCTCGGGCGTCCAGATCTTGTCGACGGCCTTGATCGACACGGAGGGGCGGGCGGAGATGGGGCGGTTCATCGGGAGGCTCCCTCGCCGGGGGCGACCCACCAGAGCGTCTTGCGCTGGAATTCGCGCAGGGCCCAGTCGCTGAGGAAACCCAGCGCTCCGATGATCGCCATGTTGAAGAAGACGAGCTTGGCGTTGAAGGTCGCCCTCGCCATGTTGGTGATCTGGCCGAGCCCGGAGCCGACGCCGACCGTCTCGGCGACCAGAACGACCATCCAGGCGCCGAGCAGGTTGAGGCGCACGGTCATGAACAGGCTCGGCAGAATGGCGGGCAGGATCACCCGCCAGAAGGTCTGCCGCTCGGTCGCCCCCATGATGCGGGCGACATGCAGATAGTTCTTCGGCACGCTGGCGATCTGGGCGCCGGTCGACAGGACGATCGCGAAGAAGACCGTGATGAAGACCAGGAAGATGGCCGGCACGTCGCCGATGCCGAACACGAAGATGGCGACCGGCAGCCAGGCGACCGGGGAGATCGGCGCCAGCAGAAGCACCGTTCCGAGAGCCAGATTGCGGAAGGTTTTGATGTAGTGGATGAGCGCGCCGACGGCCGTGCCGAGCACCAGACCGAGCGCCAGACCGGTGAAGACGCGGAACATGGTCCAGCCGGCGGTGGCCATCAGGGCGGTCGCGCCGCCGCCGGTCGCCATGTGGCCGACCTTGTTGGAGCGGTCGAAGAATTTCAGCGTGCCGGGAATGTCCTGCAGGAACATGTGCGGCGGCGGCAGCAGGAGCGGATTGGCGACTTCGACATACCAGAGCAATTCCCAGATCGCGGCGAACAGGCCGACCGAGACCAGCCCCCAGAACAGCGACGTGAGCCGTCTCTTCGCGGCCGGCGACGGAAAGCTCCGGACGGGAAGCTTGCCGCCGCCGAGCGAGCCTCCGAGTGGGCTGCCGGAAGGAACCGATTGTGCGCTCATGGTCATGGCTACTCGTCGCGTTTTCGAACGGAGAGGACTGCGGAGAGGGGCGCGGGGATGCGGCACCCTGCCGGAACGGGAACCCCGGCGGGTGCCGCATTGCCGTCCATTCGGGTCCGGGCGATCAGGCCGTTCGGCGCGGTCGCGCGGAGAGAGGAGGGGGCCGCCTGCGGGAGCGGCCGCCCCGATCAGGCGGACTTCAGCTTCAGGCCGTCGTAGAGCGGCTTGTTCTCGGCGATGACGGCCTCGAGCAGCGACCAGTCGAAAGCGCCCTTGTCGGGGGACTTCTTGACGTAGCCGAGTTCCTGCATCGAAAGACCGCGATCGATGATGAACTGGGTCTGGTTGCGCTGGTCGACCACGATCGGCTGCTTGGTCGAAGCGTCCATGGCGGCTTCCATGGAGGTCTTGTAGTATTTGCCGACCGTGTCCTTGAGGGCCGCGGTCTTGTCGGACTCGGCCTGGGACTGGGCGACCATCAGCGCCTTGATGACCGCCTTGACGGCGGCCGGGTTCTTCTCGATCAGCGGGGTGCGGACGGCGAGCACGCAGTCCGAATAGCCCTTGCCGTAGAGATCGGTGCCGTCGGACAGCACGGTCGCGCCCTTGCGGCCGATGACGCACTGGGTGGCGTAGGGCTCGATGTGGCAGATCGCGTCGATCGCGCCGGCGATGAAGGCCTGGGCCAGTTCCGGCGAGGTGTCGAGATACTTGATCTGCACGTCCTTGAAGGACAGGCCGGCCTTCTTCAGGTAGTCGTAGGGCAGGACTTCAAGCGTGTCGGCCTGGAAGGTGCCGAAGGTCTTGCCCTTCAGGTCGGCCGCGGACTTGATGCCCTCCTTGGCAACGATGATGCAGCCCTGCACGCCGCCGCCGGCGACGATCTTCACCGGCGCGCCGGCATCGTAGAGCGTCATGAAGTTTGAATAGGGGATCATCGAGATGTCGACGAGACCCGCGCCGAACATGGTGGTGATCTCGGTATTCGACGGGGTGACGACGAATTCGAGGTCGACGCCGTCGGCCTTGGTCAGACCGCGCTCCTTGGCGAGGAAGATGCCCATATTGCAGAAGCCGGACCCATGCGTCGCCTTGACGGTGGTGGCGGCAAAGGCGGGCTGCGGCATCAGCATGGAGGCGAGCGACGCGGGCAGCGCCACGGTCGCAGCGCCCGCGGCGGTCGACTTCAGGAAGCCGCGCCGGGAGAAATTCCGATAAAAAGTGCCATCACGATCGCACATGGTCCCCTCCGGTTCTTTGGAACCGAACTGGACCCCGTCCTGGCTCGAACCACCGTTGAGCCGGCGGATCGAGAGGCACGCGCAGCGCCCCACGATCCCTGCACGGGATCCCGACGATGGGCACGCCAACCCGAAAGAGCCTGACGCTCTGCGCTGACCCCCTATGAGCAAGCGCCATGCCAATGCGGCGCCGGCCGAGAGGGCCGCACGAATGCTAACGATGCCGAATGTTACGATATAACATACGATTGGCAACCCGGATGGCTGCCCAAATGTGAGGCACCGGCCGGGTGCGGAATGCCTTGATCCGAAGCGTCATCGTCGGCAAGTTCGCGCGGCTTCTCCAACATCAAGCGCAAGCGGGCGGTTTTCGCTCCGGCTGCGCCCCCAATCCCGGTCCGAACCATGTCCCCCACCGCACAAAATGCGGGCGGCCGCGCCGCCGCTCCGACCGATATCCTGATCCGCGGTGGGGAGATCCTCGTCGAGACGGGGCAGGGGCGCCGGCGCGAGACGGCCGATCTTCTGGTGTCCGGCGACCGGATTGCGGCGATCGGGACGGCGCTTCAGGCGCCGGCCGGATGCGCGATCGTCGAGGCGGCCGGCCACCTGGTCATGCCGGGGCTGATCAACGCGCATTTCCATTCGCCCGGCAATTTTATGAAGGGCATGCTCGACGGCCTGCCGCTCGAACTGTTCATGCTCTACGAGGTGCCACCGCTGGCGCAAGGCGCCGATTCCGGCCGGCTCGCCCATGTCCGCACGCTGCTCGGCGCGCTCGAAATGCTGAAGCTCGGCATCACCTCGGTGATGGACGATGCCTTCCATGTCCCGATCGCCACGCGCGACAGCGTCGACGGCATCATGGCGGCCTATCGCGAATCCGGCATGCGCGCCCGCGTCGCTATCGACCAACCGAACGTGGTCGAATACGACAAGTTCCCGTTCCTCGCCGACCTGCTGCCGCCCGAGATGCGCGCCGCCATGGATGCCGCGCCGCGCCAGAGCGGGGAGGAACTGATCGAACTCTACCGCCATCTGATCGACACCTGGGACGGCGCCGCCGACGGCCGCCTGTCCGCCGCCCTGTCCTGTTCGGCGCCGCAGCGCGTGACGGTGCCCTATCTGGAAGCCTTGTCGCGGCTCAGCCGCGAGCGGCACCTGCCGTTCAACATCCACATCCTGGAGACCAAGCTGCAGCGCGTGCTGGGCGATGAGAAATACGGCCGCTCGCTGGTCCGCTACGCCCATGACAACGGCGCGCTGTCGCCCGACACCGTGGTGATCCACGCCATCTGGGTCGACGACGACGACATGCGCATCCTGGCCGAGACCGGCGTCACCGTCGCCCACAATCCGGTCTGCAACCTGCGCCTCGGCAGCGGCATCGCGCCGTTCCGGGCCTGGCGCAACGCCGGCATCCAGGTCTGCCTCGGCACCGACGAACTGATCGCCGACGACAGCGCCAATCTCTGGGGCGCCATCAAGGGCATGGGGCTGGTCCACACGCTCGCCGATGCCGATCCCGCCACCTGGCCGGCCGCGCCGGAAATTCTCGATACCATGTGGCACGGCGGCGCCCGCGCACTCGGCCTCGAAGGCCGGATCGGCCGGCTCGCACCCGGTGCGCTCGCCGACCTCGCGGTGGTCGATCTCGACACCTTCGCCTTCACGCCGCTCAACGATATCGAACGCCAGCTCGTCTATTGCGAGACCGGCTCCTCGGTGCGCCACGTCATGGTCGCCGGCCGCTGGGTGGTGCGCGACGGAAAGGTGACGACGGTCGACGAGGTCGCGCTGCGCCGGGAAGCCCGCGCCATCATGGCCGAAGCCGCCCCCGGCATGGCCGCCGCCCGCGAGGCCGGCGCCCGACTGGACCCCTACTACCGCGCCATGGTCCGCCGCGCCCACGCCCGCGACGTCGGCCTCCGCCGCCGCCTGGACTGAGGGCGTCAGGATTGCGACTTTGGGGGATGGAGAGGGACGGGGTATCGCCGGATAGTTTCCAATCTCCCAACGGATCCCCGGCCGAAGCGTCAGCGGAGAGCCGGGGCCTACTCTCTCGGCGACTTGCCGCGATGCCCCAGTTCACTCGTGATCTTGACGCGGCTGCGATGCGAGTAGGTCCCGGATCGGCGGCCCTTCGGGCCTTGTCCGGGATTGCGGTTTGAGGGGATGGCGCCGCGGGGCTGGGCGGTGCGGAGCGGGAAGCCGCTGGTTGGTTTCGAATCTCTCGACGGATTCTCGAATCTCTCGACGGATCCCTGATCTCTCAACGGATCCCCGGCCGTAGCGACAGCGGAGAGCCGGGGCCTACTCCCATGGCGGCTCGCCGCGACGCCCAGCATCCGCGCGTGATCTTGACGCGGCTGCGACGGGAGTAGGTCCCGGATCGGCGGCCCTGCGGGCCTTGTCCGGGATTGCGGTTTGGGGGATGGGGAGGGGCTGGATGGCCCGGCGCGGGAAAGCCGCCGGATGGGTCCGAATCTCTCAACGGATCCCGGGATCTCTCGTCGGATCCCCGGATCTCTCAACGGATCCCCGGCCGGAGCGTCAGCGGAGAGCCGGGGCCTACTCCCATGGCGGCTTGCCGCGATGCCCCGCATCCGCGCGTGATCTTGACGCGGCTGCGATGCGAGTGGGTCCCGGATCGGCGGCCCTTCGGGCCTTGTCCGGGATTGCGGTTTTGGGGGGCGGCGAGGGGCGGGACGGTGCGGAGCGGGAAGCCGCTGGATGGTTTCGGATCTCTCGACGGATCCCTGATCTCTCGACGGATCCCCGGCCGGAGCGGCAGCGGAGAGCCGGGGCCTACTCTCACCGCAACTTGCCGCGAAGCCCCGAAGTCACGCGCGATCTTGATGCGGTTGCAATGCGAGTAGGTCCCGGATCGGCGGCCCTGCGGGCCTTGTCCGGGATTGCGGTTTGGGGGAGCGGCGAGGGGCTGGACGTGCGGAGCGGGAAGCCGCTGGTTGGTTTCGAATTTCTCGACGGATCCTCGAATCTCTCGACGGATCCCAGATCCCTCGACGGATCCCCGGCCGGAGCGGCAGCGGAGAGACGGGGCTTACTCTCACTGCGGCTTGCCGCGACGCCCCGAAGTCACGCGTGATCTTGATGCGGCTGCGATGCGAGTGGGTCCCGGATCGGCGGCCCTTCGGGCCTTGTCCGGGATTGCGGTTTGGGCGGGGGGCGAGGGGCGGGCGAGCCCCGAGGGCGCCTGCGGGATCAACCCAGGCTCTGGCCGTGCGCTTCCAGGCTGGCGGCGAGGGGGGTGGTGCCGGCGCCGGGCTGTTCGGGGCGGACGTAGCGGCCGTCCTCGACCCGGATCGGTTCGGCGAAATGGTCCTTGATCCAGGGGATGTATTCCAGGATCGAGGAGGCCGGGTGCCAGAAGCTCAGATGGACGTGGACTTGGCTCATCTCGCCGGCATGCGGGGCGACCGGCAGGCGGTGGGCAAGGGCGAGGTCGGCGACCTCGATATATTCGGTGATGCCGCCGAGCCGGGTCACGTCGGGCTGGACGAAATGCACCGCCCCGGCATCGAGGAAGCTGCGGAAGGCGTCGAGCGTATAGAGCTGCTCGCCGAGCGCGACGGGGATGCGGCTGGACCGGGCGAGCGCGGCATGCGAGGCCACGTCGTCGTACCAGAGCGGTTCCTCGAACCACAGGATATCGAGCGGTTCGGCGGCGCGGGCGAAGCGCAGGGCGGTCGGCAGGTCCCATTTGCCGTTGCCGTCGATGGCCATGGTTACGTCGGGGCCGATGGCGCGGCGCACGGCTTCCAGCCGGCGCACGTCGCGCATCGGATTGTCGTGGCCGACCTTGACCTTGATGCGCCGGAAACCCTCGTCCTCGACGGCCTTGCGGCAGAGATCGACCAAGAGGTCGTCGCCGAAGGAGAGCCAGCCGATATCGGTGTTGTAGGCGTCGAGATGCTCGCGCGTCGCCCCGCCGAGATGGCGCCAGAGCGGCAGGTCGGCGCGTTTCGCGGCCAGATCCCAGAGCGCGATGTCGACCGCCGCCACCGCCAGATGGGTGATGCCGGCGCGGCCGACCCATTGGGTTGCCGGGTTGCGGGCGAGTTTCTTCCAGAGCCGGCGATGGTCGCGTGCGTCCTCGCCGAGGAGCAGCGGGGCGTAGCAGTCGCGGATGCAGGCGGTGATCAGCCGGTCGGAGGCGAGATGGGCATGGGTGCCGGTGAAGCCCCAGCCTTCCAACCCGTCCTCGCTGCGGATTCGCGTTCCGACGACGCCCCAATGGGTGATGGAATGGGTCGAATCCGCGATCGAGGACGCCGTCAGCGGCAGATGCATGATGAAGGGATCGACGGCGGTGATCTTCATGGCGAGGCGCACTCCATTTTGCCGGAGAGAAACATCGGCCGCGGGGCTTGGCAATAAAAAATTTTCTGTTTTCTACTTTCATGGGCAGACGAGGAGATCGCCGTGAGCCTGAGCAGAGCCACCCTAGCCGACCGGGCCTATACGGAACTGCGCGACCGGATCCTGTCCGGCCGCCTCGGCGGTGGACGCCGGCTGCTGCCGGAGGAACTGGCGGTCGACCTGGACATCAGCCCGACGCCGATCAAGGAGGCGCTGATCCGGCTGGAGGCCGATGGGCTCGTCGAAAGCCCGTTGCGCAAGGGCGCCTTCGTGCGCCGCTTCACGGCGCGCGTGGTCGAGGAATTGTGCGAGGCGCGCATGATGATCGAGCCGCCTTCGCTGCTGAATGCCTTCGTGTCGGGCGGCATCACCGGCGAAATGGTCGCCAGCCTGCGGCGCAATCTCACTCTCCATGCGCGCCACGCGGAGGGGGGCACGCTGGACGACCTGCAGATGGCGCTGGCGCTCGACCGCGAATTCCACGAGACGCTCGTCGCGGCGGCCGACAACGAGACGGTCAGCGCCTGGCACGCGAAGCTGCTCTGTCAGACCCATACGGTGCTGGTCTGCCGCAACGATTCCTATGCAAGCGCGATCGGGGAACATGCGGCGATCGTGGATGCGATCGCCGAAGGCCGCCCGCAGGAGGCTGCCGAGGCATTGCACAGGCATCTGCACGAGGCGATGGCCAACATGCTCCGCGCGGTCCGGCTCTACGAGGAGCGCTCGACGCGCCGCGGGTGAGCCGAGCCGTCTCGTCCGTGCCTGTGGGATGCGCCGCATCCGGCATTCCCAAGCCCTCGTCAGGGGCATTAGTGTCGAGGCCAACCGAAACCAGCGCGGGGCCGCCATGCCGCTTCCCTTCCGGCAGACCTTCGCCCGCACGCTCGATCGGCTGGTCGCCGAAGCCCGGCCGGGTGAGACGATCGAGGCCTGGACCTTCGACGATGCGGCGGCGCGTCGGGCTGCGGAACGGCAGGTCGCCGAGGCCGGCGGCATGGCCCGATTCCGGAGTGCCTACAAGCCTCTCGTAACCTTCTTTCGCGAGGAACTGGAACTCTCCGGCTGCCGCGGTGTCACGGTCCGGTATCCGGTCCACCCGGCCGCGCCCGAGGCCCGCTTCCGGCTCGAGGCCTATCCGGTTGCCGCCATGCTGGCGCCGATCCCGGTGCGCCTGGAGCCGCTCCCGCCGGGAGAGGACCTGAAATACCGCGTAGAGATCGAGCGGGACGGCGGGATCGAGCATCATCGCGTGTTCGCCCCGAATCGGATCGCCGTCGACCATCTCGGCACCGAGTGTCTGACGCCGACCGGCTGGCTGCGGCGGATACCGGCGCCGGCAGGCGGCGAGGACAGGGACGGGGCGGGGGCCAATGACGAGGAGGACGGCGGGGCTCGGGATAAGACCGGAGACCCGCCGGGCGCTCGGCTCGCGACCGACTACGAGACGCTGTTCGCGGCGGCCATGGCGGCGGTGGCCGGCCATCCCTGGCCGGAGGCCGAGCCCCATTTCGAGGAGCTGCTCCTACGCGTCCGCATCCCCGCGGCCGACGCGCCGCTCGGCGTCGGCCACGAGAGCCTGAGCCTCGCCGAGGCTATGCACGAGGATCTCTATTTCTCGATCCTGGAATGGTTCGGCGCCCGGTCCGGGCGCGCGCCCGGCGACCGGCGGCTGAAGCCGGGCCAGATCGTGCCGGAGGTGTCGGTCGGGGCCGGCCCGCCGGGATTAGAGGTCGCGCTCCGGTCCTTCGCGGCCGACGCAGCGGAGGCGCCCGGCCGTTTCGACGAGGCCGACGACGGCCCGCCGTCGCCGGCAACCATCGCGGCCGAACTCGACCGGCTCGGCGGCACCGCGTTCCACGTCGCCAGCCGGGCCGGGCGTACGGTCTGGGCGCGCCATGTCGCCGGTTCGGATGCGGCCGTGATGATCTCCGCCGCTCAGCACGCCAACGAGACCACCGGCATCGCCGGCGCGCTCGCCGCGGCGCGCGTGATGGCCCCCTGGCCGGAGCGGCATTTCACGCTTTGCCCGCTTGAGAACCCGGACGGCCATGCGCTGCACCGACGGCTGTGCCGCGAGCAACCTGCCCACATGCACCATGCCGCCCGCTATACCGCCCTCGGCGACGATCTCGAATATCGCGAGGCCGGGCCGGACGGCACCGGGCTCTACGAGACGGCGATCCGCCATGAGGCCGTCCGGCGCTCGGGCGCGCGGCTGCATGTCAACCTGCACGGCTACCCGGCGCATGAATGGACGCGGCCGCTGACCGGCTATATCCCGCGCAACTTCGCGCTCTGGACCATCCCGAAGGGCTTCTTCCTGATCCTGCGCCATCATGCCGGATGGGCGGGGGCGGCCGAGGCGCTGCTCGACCGGGTGACGCGGGACCTCGCCGCGCTCGACGGGTTGGTCGCCTGGATCGCGGCGCAGAGGCGGCAGTTCGAATTTTATGCCGGCGCCGTCGATGTCCGCATGGTCAACGGCCTGCCGTGCCACGTCTCCGCCGACGATCGCGGCGTGGTGCCGGTCACGCTGATCACCGAATATCCCGACGAGACCATCCGCGGCGACGCCTATCGCCGCGGCGTCGCCGTGCAGAAGGCGACGGTGCTGGCCGCCTACCGGGCCTGGCAGGCGGTTTCGGGCACCGGACTTCTGCCCGGGGCCTGACCTGCCCCCGGGCGCCGAATGCCCGCCCGCGCCGGATGTCGGTCCGGCGCCGGAAGACGCGGGCTCAGATCCGCTCGATCGCCAGTGCGATGCCCTGGCCGCCGCCGATGCACATGGTGATCAGCGCCCGGCGGCCGCCGGTGCGGTTGAGATGCGAGATCGCCTTCACGGTCAGGATGGCCCCGGTGGCGCCGACCGGATGGCCGAGCGCGATGGCACCGCCGTCCGGGTTGGTCTTCGCGGGATCGAATCCGAGATCGCGGGAGACGGCCAGCGCCTGGGCCGCGAAGGCCTCGTTCGATTCGACCAGGTCGAAATCCTCGATGGTCAGGCCGGTCCGGGCGAGCAGGCTGCGCACCGCCGGCACCGGGCCGATGCCCATCAGGCCCGGCTCGACGCCGGCATGGGCATAACCGATGATCCGGGCGAGCGGGGTCAGCCCGGCGGCGGCCGCGCGGCGCTCGGAGGTCAGCACCACCGCGCCGGCGCCGTCGTTGATGCCGGAGGCGTTGCCGGCCGTGACGGTGCCGCCCTTCTTGAAGACGGTCGGCAGCTTGGCGAGGCTTTCGGCCGTGGTCTCGGGCTTGGGATATTCGTCGACCGCAAAGGCGACGGTGGCGCGGCCCTTCTGCACCTCGACCGGGAGGATCTGGTCGGCGAAGCGGCCGTCGGCGAGCGAGGCCGCCGCGCGGCGCTGGCTCTCGGCCGCGAAGGCGTCCTGCTCGGCGCGCGAAATGCCCCATTTCTCGGCGACGTTCTCGGCCGTGATGCCCATGATGCCGCTGCCGAACGGGTCGGTCAGCACGCCGGTCAACCCGTCGGCGAGCGTGGTGTCGCCGAGCCGCTGGCCGAAGCGCCCGGAATTCAGATAGTGCGGCGCCCGGCTCATCACCTCCGCGCCGCCCGCCACGGCGACCTCGACATCGCCGAGCATGATCGATTGCGCCGCGGAGACGATCGCCTGCACGCCGCTGCCGCAGAGCCGGTTCAGCGTCATGGCCGGGGTCGATTTCGGGATGCCGGCCTCAATGCCGGCGACGCGGGCCAGATAGGCGTCCTGCGGTCCGGTCGGGATGACGTTGCCGAAGACGACATGGCCGACCTGGTCGGCTTCGACCTTCGCGCGCTTCAGCGCTTCCGCCGCCACCTTGGCGCCGAGCCCGGCCGGGGTCTCGCCCGAAAGACTGCCGCCGAAACTGCCGATCGCGGTCCGTGCCGCGCCGACGATCACCACATGTTCGGTCATTCCGCCCCTCCTGAGTCTGTCGTTTTCGTGCCGCGGTTCAGGTCCGCTCGGCGATCGAGGCGGCGACCAGGCGTGGATAGTGGGACCGCATCTCGGCCGCGAAGGTCTCGATCGGCATGTCGTCGTAGCTGCCGCGGTCGAGCACATAGTCCATGTGCCGGCGACCGTCGGGATCGAATTCGTGGAAGATCGAGTCGCTGCGGCCGTCGAAATCGAGCGGCTTGACGTTGAACTTCCGGCAGAAGGCCAGATCGAAGGCCGGCGTCGCCTTGACCCATTGTCCGTCCAGATGCAGCACCGTGAAGGCGTGCCAGTAGAACACGTCGGTGCCGATCAGTTCGAGCATGCGCGGCGTCGAGAGATGGTTGCGCACGTCGGCGAAGCCGATCCGGGCCGGAATGCCGGCGGCCCGCGCGGTTGCGGCGAGCGCGATCGCCTTCGGCACGCAGAAGGCCGCCGGCGCCGCCAGCACGTTGGAGGCGACGAAGAGATGCGGCTCGATGCCGAAATGGCGCATGTCGTAGGGGATGGCGTCGCGCATCGCGTAGTAGAGGCGGATCGCCCGCTCGCGGTCGCTGCCCGTGCCGGCATGCCGGTCCACGAAGTCGCGAACCGGCTCGGACTGCGAATCGATGAAGGCCGTCGGCTGCAACGCCGCGTTTCCGTCCGCCTCGCTCATCACGCCTCTTTCCCTCACGCCGGGGTTTTGCCGCCGCCGAGCCGCCAGTCGATCTGCGGCAGCCGGTCGGCCCCGAAGAAGCCCTCGCCGTCGACGACCGCATAGGGCGAGCCGATCACGCCGATGCCGGCCGCCTCCTCGATCGCCGCCGCCAGCCGGCCGCGACCGTCGGCTCCGTCGATCATCGCCTGAACCGCTTCTGCGCCGAAGGCTAGCACGCTCGGCAGGCCGGCCAGCACTGCCCGATCGGCTATATTGAGGCCATCGACGAAGAAGGCACGGAAGATGTCGCGGGCGAGCGGCAGCGCCAGGTCGGGACGCTCGGCGATCGCGGCGTGATGCAGCCGCGCGGCGAGATGGGCCGAGATCTGCAGGGGATCCGGCATGCGGAACGGAACGCCGTGGAAGGCGGCCGAGCGCGGCACGTCCAGGTCGAAATAGGCGCGCCGGGCCGGCTTCTCGAGCGGATTGCCGACGCCCTGGCCCTTGAAGACCGCCCACAGCAGGATCGGCCGCAGTTCCAGCGTCCGACCGTGGCGTGCCGCCAGCTCGGCCAGCGGGTCGAGGGCGAAATAGGCATAGGGCGAGGCGAAGTCGAAGTAGAGGCGGATCGGTTCGGACATGCTCAGAACCTGAAGACGCCGTAGCCCGGAGGTCCGAGCGGGGCATTGAGGGAAGCCGAGAGGGCGACGGCGAGGGCGTTGCGGGTGTCGACCGGATCGATGATGCCGTCGTCCCACAGTTCCGAGGTCGAGTAGTAGGCGGAGAGCTGTTCCTGGTAGGCCTTGCGCGTCTCCTCCCAGACCTGATCGACGGCCGCCTGATCGACGGTCCCGCCGGCCCGCTTCATCTGGTTCGCCTTGACCTCGGCCAGCGTGTTGGCGGCCTGATCGCCGCCCATGACGCCGATCTGGTGGTTCGGCCAGGCGAACAGGAAGCGGCCGTCGAAGGCGCGCCCGCACATGCCGTAATTGCCGGCGCCGAAGGAGCCGTTGCACATCACGGTGAATTTCGGCACCCGCGAGCAGCTCTGCGCCATGATCATCTTGGCGCCGTCCTTGGTGATGCCGCGGCGCTCGTATTCGCGGCCGACCATGTAGCCGGTGATGTTCTGCAGGAAGACCAGGGGCGTGTTGTTCTGATTGCAGAGCTCGATGAAATGCGCGCCCTTGAGCGAGCTGTCGTTGAACAGCACGCCGTTGTTGGCCAGGATGCCGACCTTGTAGCCCCAGATGTTGGCATAGCCGCAGACCAGCGTGGTGCCGTAGTTGGGCTGGTACTCGTGGAAGCGGCTGCCGTCGACCATGCGGGCGATGATCTCGCGCATGTCGAAGGCCTTCTTGATGTCGTCGGGCACGATCCCGTAGATGTCCTGCGGATCGTAGAACGGATCCTCCGGGGCCTCGCGCTGCAGTGCCCAGCGCTCCGACCGGTCCCATTGCGAGACGATCTCGCGGCCGATCGCGATGGCGTGCTCCTCGCTGTCGGCGGGATAGTCGCAGGTGCCGGACACGCTGGTATGCATCTCGGCGCCGCCGAGATCCTCGACCGAGACATCCTCGCCGGTCGCCGCCTTGACCAGCGGCGGCCCGCCCAGGAACACCGCACCGGTGCCGCGCACGATCACGCTATAGTCCGAGAGACCCGGAATGTAGGCGCCGCCCGCGGTGCAATGGCCGAACACCAGCGACAACTGCTTGACGCCCATCTTGGACAGGAGCGACTGGTTGCGGAAGATGCGGCCGGCCATGTAGCGGTCGGGGAAGACTTGGCTTTGCAGCTGCAGGAAGCCGCCGGCGGAATCGCACAGATGCACGACCGGCAGGCGGTTCTCCATGGCGATGTCGAGCGCCCGCACGATCTTCTTCGCCGTCAGCGGATACCAGGCGCCGCCCTTCACGGTCGGATCGTCGGCGCGCACGACCACCTCCCGGCCGGAGACGATGCCGATGCCGACGATGGAGCTCGCCGACGGCGCCTCGCCGCCATAGGCCATATTGGCGGCGAGCGAGGACAGTTCCAGGAACGGCGTGCCCGGATCGAGCAGCTTCTCGATCCGCTGGCGCGGGGTCAGCTTCTTCTGCCGGGCGAGCCGGTCGAGATCGCGCGGCGGCCTGAGATGGCGGGCGGCCTCCTGCTTCTCGCGGAACTCCGCGACCAGGCGCCGGTTGTGCGCCTCGTTGCGGCGGAACTCGGCCGAGGCGGTGTTGATGGAGGATTCGATCCGTCGCATGGGGTCAACGCTCCTCGGCCGCCGGCTGCAATCGCGCCAGGACGGCATCCTTGTCGAAAACGTCGCCCTCGCGCACCGCGACCTCGGCCAGGAGGCCGTCGCGCGGGGCGGCGAGGGCCATCTGCAGCTTCATGCTCTCGATGGTGATGATCGCCTCGCCGCGGCGGACGGCGTCGCCGGCCTGCTTGTGCACGACCACGACGGCGCCGGGCATCGGTGCCCGGACGCGGTCGGAACCGGCGCCGCTCGCCGCCGCCTCGGCGGCCGGGTCGAAGGGGCGTGCCTCGTAGGTGCGTCCGTCCAGGCGGACATCGACGCCGCCGCCGGCGCCGGGCGCGCGGGTGAAGGCGACCGGCTGCCCGTCGATGCGCAGGCTCTGCGGGCCGGACCGGCCGTCGCAGAGATCTTCGACCCGGTAGCGGTGGCCGCCGATCTCGACGATGAGATGCGGGCGCCGGGCCAGGATCGCGACGCCGTGGACCTGGCCGTCGATCATGATCTTGAAGGTCATGGTCAGTTCCTCCAGGCGCCGATCGAGGCGTGCGGTTCCGGCACGTCGAGGACGAGCGAACGGAATTCGCGCAGGCCCAAAGCCGCGGCGATCAGGGCGGCGTGGAGCCGGCCGGTTTCGGGTTCGCGGGCGGCCAGCGCGTCGCGGTGCTCGACCACGAAGCCGGTATGAAGATCGCCGGCGCGGAAGGCCGGGTGGTCGAGCACCCGGGCCAGATAGTCGGTGTTGGTCGTGACCCCGAACAGCGCCAGATCGCCCAGTGCGGCGATCGACCGGTCGATCGCCGCGGTCCGGTCGGCGCCATGGGCGACCAGCTTGGCAAGCATCGGATCGAAGTCGGCCGTTACCTTCTGGCCGCGGTCGAGCGCGTTCTCGAAGCGCAGATAGGAGGCTTCGGGCACGGCCAGATGCTGGATGGTGCCGGTCTCGGGCAGGAAGTCGCGCTCCGGATTCTCGGCGCAGATGCGGCACTCGACGGCATGGCCGCGGGCAACCACGGCGTCCTGGCCGAAGGGCAGGCCGTGGCCGGCGGCGATCTCCAGCTGCAACCGGACGAGGTCGAGCCCGGTGATCATCTCGGTGACCGGATGCTCGACCTGGAGGCGGGTGTTCATCTCCAGGAAGAAGAAGCGGCCGTCGGCCCCGAGGATATATTCGACCGTGCCGGCATTGCGGTAGCGCGCCGCGGCGGCGAGGCGCACGGCGGAGGCGCAGATCTCGTCGCGCAGGGCGCCCGGCAGGTTGGCGGCCGGCGCCTCCTCGATGATCTTCTGGAAGCGGCGCTGCACCGAGCATTCGCGCTCGAACAGGTGGATCGCGCCGCCCTCGCCGTCGCCGAAGACCTGCACCTCGATATGGCGCGGCCGCTCGACGAAGAGCTCGGCATAGACGCGGCCGTCGCCGAAATAGCGCTGCGCTTCGCTCGAGGCGATGCGCGCGGCGCCTTCCAGTTCGTCCGCCGAGCGGACGATGCTCATGCCCTTGCCGCCGCCGCCGGCCGCCGCCTTGATCAGGAGCGGGAAGCCGATCGCCTCCGCGCGGCGGACGAAATCGGCCAGATCCGCGGTCGGCATGACCGAGGGGGCGACCGGCACGCCATGCTGGTCGGCGAAGTTGCGCGCCGAAATCTTGTCGCCCATCAGCGCGATCGAGGCCGCATCCGGCCCGACGAAGACGAGGCCCGCCTCCGCCACCGCGCGCGCGAAACCGGCATTCTCGGACAGGAAGCCGTAGCCCGGATGGATCGCGTCCGCTCCGGTGGCGAGCGCCGCCGCGACGATCTGACGGACGTCCAGATGCGCCGCGACCGGGGTGTCGCCCTTCAGTTCGACCGCCTCGTCGGCGAGCCGGACATGCTGGGCCCGCGCCTCGACGGCGTGATGCACCGCCACCGCGGCGATGCCCATCTCGCGCAGCGTGCGGATGATCCGGCAGGCGATCTCGCCGCGATTGGCGATCAGGACCTTTCGGAACGGAACATGCCGTGACGACGGCGCGGCGGGGCCGGTGGAGGTGAGGCTCATCGATCGTTTTCCATGGCGGCGACGCCGTCGAGGCGGCCGCCGGGTTCGAGCCAGGCGGCGGGCACCGGCACGGGCATGTCCATCAGCACTTGGGCCATGGCCTTGCCCTGCGGGTCGTAGCGCAGCGACGCGATGCCGCCGCCGCCGAGTGCGCGGTGGAGGAGGAAGTTGAAGCCGTCGAGGCCCGGCCAGTCGAACCGCTCGACGGGCCCGCGGACGTGATGGGCGAACCAGCCGCGCACGGCCTCCGCGGTCAGCGCGCGGGCGATCGGCGCCACGAAGTCCGGGTGCCGTGCCATCACGCCGATATTGGCGATGTCGCCCTTGTCGCCGCTGCGCGCCGTGGCCAGCGCGACCAGCGGAACGGCGACGGTCGGCTCAACCTGAGAGGGTGGCGTCGCGACCGCGCCGGGGGCGATCGCTGGGAGGAAGCGCTCGGCCCCCGGCGCAGTCGCAACCTCGATCACGGCATCGCCGGACTTCACCGAGACGGTGATGTCGCGCTTGTCGATCAGGAAGGAGAACAGTCGCACCACCGGCTGCGGTTCGGGCCGGCCGCCGGCAAAGCCGGTCAGGCTCTGCGCCATCGCGGTGGCGGCCGGATAGATCTCGCGGGCGAAGATCTGCAGCGCGTCGCGGCTGGCATGTCGCACGCCGACCTTCAGGATCACTTCGCGCGCCGGCGAGGCGGCGGGTGTCACGCCGTAGCTGGTCTCGGATCCCAGGATCTCGATCGACGTCTCCGCGAAGGCACCGAGCCCGGCGGCCCCGATCAGCCGTTCGGATCGCGCCAGAATGGCCGCACCGACCTTCTCGGCGCGGGCGGCGGCGTCGCGGCCGACGATCATCATGGTAGCCGTGCAGCGCCAGCCGTCCGCATAGGTGGCGCTGACCTTGTAGCTCGGCGTCGGCGGCAGGCCGCGGGCGCCGCTGACACGGACCCGGTCCGGCCCGACGCTCTCCAGCCGGACGTCCGACCAGTCGCAGGTGACATCGGGAAGCAGGTAGGCCGCCGGATCGCCGACCTCGTAGACCACCTGCTCGGCGATCGTCTGCGGCGTGATCCGTCCGCCGGTTCCGTCCGGCTTGCCGACCTCGAAGCTGCCATCCGGCCGGCAATCGGCGAAGGGGAAGCCCATGTCGGCCCAGTCGTCGGCGACCTCGCGCCAGTCGGTCGTGATGCCGCCGGTCGCCTGCGCGCCGCATTCCAGGATGTGACCCGCGAGGCTGCCGGCCGAGAGCCGATCGTAGTCTTCCGGCGTCCAGCCGAACTCGTGGATCAGCGGCCCGAGCACGACGGCGCTGTCGACGCAGCGGCCGGTGACCACGACATCGGCGCCGGCATCCAGCGCGGCGGCGACGCCGAAGGCGCCGAGATAGGCATTGATGCTGGCCGTCTTCGCCGGGAAGGGCGCGCCCGAGAACATCTCGGTGACCCCGGCGGCACGGAACTGTTCGGCCCGGTCGGACAGGTCGTCGCCGGTCACCACCGCAACCTTCAGGTCGACGCCGACCTCTGCGAAGGCGGCCAGCAGCGCGTCGCGGCAGGCTTCCGGATTGACGCCGCCGGCATTGGTGACGACGCGGATGCGCTTCTCCGCGATCTCGCGGGCGAGCGGCTTCATGACCAGCGACACGAAATCGGTGGCATAGCCGAGCGTCGGCGTCTTGGCCTTCATCCGGGCCAGGATCGACATGGTGATCTCGGCCAGATAGTCGAGCACCAGATAGTCGATCCCGCCGGAGCGGACGAGCTGGCGTGGGCCTTCCGGGCTGTCGCCCCAGAAGCCGGCGCCGCAGCCGATGCGCACGATGTCCCGCATGGTCGACCTCACTTGCCGGTCCACACCGGCGGGCGCTTTTCGGCGAAGGCGGCAAAGCCTTCGCGGGCGTCCTCGGTGCGGGCCATGTTGGCCAGCATGAATTGCGCATATTCCAGCGCGGCGTCGGTCGACATTTCGCGGATCTTGGCGAGCGCCTGCTTGCCGAGGCGGATTCCGGTCGGCGACTTGTCGACGATCCGGCCGAGCAGCCAATCGGTCTTGGCATCGAGCTCGGAGGCCGGCACCGCGTAGTTGACGATCGAGGCGGCCTCGGGATCGCCGGCGCGGATCAATTCGCCGGTGATGCACAATTCGGTCAGGCGCCGATAGGGCAGCACGCGCAGCAGATAGGGCAGGATCATCATCGGGAAGAGGCCGACCTTGACCTCCGTGACGCCCATCAGCGCATCCTCGCGGGCGACCACCAGGTCGCAGGCGCAGACCAGGCCGAAACCGCCGGCCAGCGCGTGTCCGTTGACCCGCGCCACGATCGGGAGCCGACAGGCATCCATCCGGCGCAGCAGCCGGCTGACATAGTGGCGCGGATCGGCGGCCTCGATGGTGAAAGGCGTGCCGTCGGCGCCGGGCTTCAGGTCGCCGCCGGCGCAGAAGGCCTTGTCGCCGGCGCCGGTCAGGACGACGGCGCGGACGGCCGTATCCGCCTCGGCGGCGTCCAGGGCCGCCACGATGGCGGCAGCGACGGATTCGTTCAGTGCGTTGCGGCGGCTTTCACGGTCGATGGTGACGACCATCGCAGCGCCTTCGCGACGGGTGGTGACGGCGTCGGTCACGATTCCTCCCAGGTCGGTGGTCCGTCCGGCGTCCGAAACCGCGGCCGGCGAACTCTTCGCCTCGTAAATGATTTCAGTTCATTTGTGCTGTCAATATGCCTTCGCGGCCAATCTCTCGCTTCCCGTGTTGATTTCGCGAGTACGCCCAAATGGGCGGGAAAACGGGTGTTGACACCATGGTCGGGGCGCTGATGAAATACGCTCACTAATAACGGTTGGAACGGCCGCGTTCGCCGTCGGCGCCGGATCGGCCCGACGGCCTGCCGTCCCAGGGAGGAGATACGATGAACGCCGCCAGCGCAGTCGGGGCCGGGACCAATCAGGCCATGGCCTTCGGCCTCGATGAAGACCAGCGCGCCATTCTGGATCAGGCCGACCGCTACGGCCGCAACGAACTCTATCCGCTCTGCCGTCGCATGGACGACGAGGAATGGTGGCCGGAGGAGGCCTTCCCGAAACTCGGTGAGGCCGGCTTCTTCGGCGCCACCATCCCCGAGCAATATGGCGGGGCCGGCCTCGACCTGCTCGCCGCCGGATTGGTGCTGCAGGGCTTCAGTCGTTGGAACCACGCCATGGCGCTGTCCGTGGCGGCCCACGACAATCTCTGCGCCAACAACATCTATCGCAATGGCAACGAGGATCAGCGCCGGCGCTATCTGCCCGATCTCTGCGCCGGACGCACCATCGGGGCGCTCGGGCTGACGGAGCCGGGCGCAGGATCCGACGCGCTCGGTTCGATGCGCACCACGGCGCGCCTCGACGGCGACCACTACGTACTCAACGGCTCGAAGATCTACATCACCAACGGCCCCGTCGCCGATGTCCTGCTGGTCTATGCCAAGACCGACAAGGAGCGCGGCGCGAAGGGCATCTCGGCCTTCATCGTCGAGAAGGACTTCCCCGGCTTCCGCGTCGCGCAGAAGCTCGTGAAGATGGGCTATCGCGGCAGCCAGACCGCGGAACTGGTGTTCGAGGATTGCCGCGTTCCGGTCGCCAACCGGGTCGGCGAGGAGAATCAGGGCGTCGCGATCGTGATGAGCGGCCTCGATCTGGAGCGGGCGATGATTTCGCCGATCTGTCTCGGCGTCGCCGAGCGGGCGCTCGAGCTCTCGATCGACTATGCCAAGACGCGCCAGCAGTTCGGCAAGCCGATCGGCTCCTTCCAGATGGTCCAGTCGATGCTCGCCGACATGTATGTGCTGGTCGAGACGATGCGCAGCTTCACCTACCGGGTGCTCGCCGAGGCCGCCCCGCTGGAGATCGGCGGCGGTGGGCGCGGCGACATCCACATGCTGACCGCCGCCTCGGTCATGTATGCGGCGGAGGCCTGTCACCAAGTGCTCGACAAGGCCGTCCAGGTCCATGGCGGCAGCGGCTACATCTGGGAATCGGAAATCAACCGCCTGTTCCGCAGCACCAAGCTCCTGGAGATCGGCGCCGGCACGACCGAAGTGCGCAAGATGATCATCGCCGGTGAACTCCTGAAGGGCATGTCGCGGAATGGCTGAGACCGGCAGCGGACAGACACCCGAATTCGGCCTCGACGATGCCGATCTCGCCATCGAGCCGACCGTGTTCGGCCCCAGCGCCTTCGCCGGCAAGACCGTTCTGATCTCGGGCGGCGCCGGTGGCATCGGCCGGGCGACGGCCTGGCTGATGGCCCGTTGCGGCGCGGCCGTCGTGCTGACAGGGCGCGACGCGGCCAAGCTCGACGCGGCCGTTGCGACGCTGCGCGCGGCGGGGCTCGATGCCTCGGCGAAGCCCTGCAACGTGCGCGATCCGGCCTCGATCGCCGCGCTGCACGACTGGATCTGGGACGAGGTCGGCGGGCTCGACATCCTCGTCAACAGCGCCGGCGGCCAGTTCCCGCAGGCGGCGATCGACTTCTCGGTGAAGGGCTGGAATGCCGTCATCGACACCAACCTGAACGGCACCTGGTACATGACCCAGGAAGCCGGTCGGCGCTGGCGCGATGCCGGACGGCCGGGCAGCATCGTCTCGATCGTGGTCGTCACCCGGCAGGGCCTGCACGGGGTCGCCCATTCGATCGCGGCGCGGTCCGGCGTGATCGGGCTGACCCAGGCGCTGGCGGTGGAATGGGCGCCGCTCAACATCCGGATCAACTGCGTCGCGCCCGGGTCGATCGAGACGCCCGGCTGGCGCGTCTACGATCCGAGCGTGATCGGCGCCTATCCGCGCTCGAACCCGATGATGCGCACGGCGACCAGTTGGGAGGTGGCCGAAGCCTGCGCCTATCTGTCCGGGGACGGGGCGCGCTACGTCACCGGAGAGGTGCTGAACGTCGCCGGGGGCGGCCAGCTCTGGGGCGAAACCTGGACGATTCCGCGTCCGGACTATTTCAATGGCCCCGGCCGCACCCTGCGGCAGAAGGACGAAACGCCATGACCCAGCCGCCGCTCGAAGTCGGCAAGACCTACCTCACCCCCGGCCGCACGGTCGGGGAGAGCGACATCACCCTGTTCGCAGGCCTGGTCGGGGATTTCACGCCCGTCCATATGGATGCGGAATATTGCAGCCGGACGAGCTTCGGCAGCCGGATCGCCCACGGTCCGCTGACCATGTCGACCGCCATCGGCCTGTTCACCCATGTCGGCGTCCTCGGCGAACGGGTCGTGGCCCTCCTGAACCTGAACTGGGACTTCTCCGCCCCGGTCCGCATCGGCGACACCATCCGGGCCGAAGTCACCATCGAGGCGCTTCGCCCAACCTCGAAGGGCGGCCGCCATGTCTGCACCCTGTTGTTCCGCGTGCTGAACCAGACCGGTGCCGAAATCCAGCGCGGCACCATGAAGGTCCTGCTGCAGGGGCTCTGACGTCCGCGTCCGGCATGTGCCGCGAGGCAGGTGCCGCCCGGTCGTCCGAACCCGTGAACGCTTTGATCCCGCGGTTCCTTCCCCTTCTCCCCCGGCGGGCAGAGGGGAGAAGGGCTGCGGGAGGTTCCATGCGGGCGGCTTCAGAGGCTGCCGGCCGCTCATGCCGTCTTGCGGGCCCGCTTTTTGGTCTGGGGTTCGGTGATCGCTTCGAGGCGCTGGGTGGCGGCGTCGAGGCGGGTGAAGAGGGTGTCGAAGGTGACGGCGCCCTTCCGGTCGGTGGCGAGGCCGCGATAGACCATGTTGGTGATCTGGTCGGCGATCTGATCGGGATCGAAATCGCCTTCGTTGCGCAGGAAGGCCCAGGTGCGATGCTCGATCGCGCCGAAGACCATGTCGCGGACCAGACTGGGCGACGTGTCGGAGCGCAGTTCCCCATTGGCTATCGCCGCTTTGACGACATCGATCAGCCGGTGGGTATAGGCCTGATTGAGCTTGAACAGCCGCGAACCGCGATAGTCGGGTGTCGGGCGAATTTCCTGGAACATCAGGCGCGACAGGGCCGGATCGCGTCGGATCGACAGGAGATGCGTATGGACGATGAAGCGGATCTGGTTCCAGACGCCGCGAATGCCCGCGAACTGCTCGGCATCCTGGATCAGGAGTTCCTCGAACCAGAGTTCGACGACCTTGACCAGCAATTCGCGCTTGTTGGCGAAGAAGCGATAGATGCTGCCTTCGACGACGCCGGCCCTCACGGCAATATCCGTGATCAGGGCTTCGCTATAGCCCTTCTCCGTAAAGACATCGCGCGCCGCCTTCATGATGTCGGAGATCCGGCGTTCCGGCGGCAGCCGGTTGACCTGTCGTTTGACGGCGCTGCGTGCCATTCCGCTCCCTTTCCGGTGGTGTCGGGAAATGCCTGCGTCGGAGTTCAAATGAGGAGATCTTTGTAGAGCCGTTCCATTTCGTGCCGCAAAATCTTGCCGGTGGTGGAGCGCGGAAAGTCCTCGAAACGGATGAAGTGGATCGCCTTGGGGCGCTTGTAGCCGGCCAGATGTTCCTTGCAGAGCCTGTCGATCTCTTCGGCGCCGAGATTTTCGTCGGTGCGGGCCACGAAGGCGACTGGGACTTCGCCCCAGCGGCTATCCGCACGGCGCAGCACGATGGCATCGCCGATGCGTGCGTCGGCCAGCAGCACCCGCTCGATCTCGGCCGGATAGATGTTCTCGCCGCCGGATTTGATCATGTATTTGGCGCGGTCGACGAAGTCGTAGCTGCCGTCCGGATTGCGCCGGAACAGGTCGCCCATGCGGAAATAGCCGCCGGCGAAGTCCCGGGCATTGGTCGCCGCGGCGTTCCAGTAGCCGGAGAACACGGTCGGCCCGCGCACCGCCGCCTCGCCGGGCTCGCCGTCGGGCACGTCGTTGCCGTCCGGGTCGACCAGGCGCAGGTCGCACATCGAACTCTTCCGCTTCGAAAGGCGCTCCGGGATCGTGCCCGGCGGGATCAGCATGGCGGACGCGGGGGGCAGGCCGGTCTCGGTCGAACCGAAGCTGTTCAGGTACGGCGCGCCGGTCAGGCCAGACAGTTCCGCCATCAGCTTCAGGGGGACGAGGTCGGCCATGGCGCCGACCGCACGGATGCCGCGCGGTCGGATGCCGCGCGCTTTCAGCAGTTCGACCACCGGCTCGATCGAGCCCGGCATCAGCAGCAGCCAGCCGAGCAGGTGATGTTCCATGATCGCGACGATGCGTTCGGCGTTGAAGCCGTCGACCACATGCACGGTCGAGCCTGACATCAGCGCGCCGAGCACCTGGTCGGTCGAGCCCATATGGAACATCGGCGCCCAGGCGACGAAGCCGTCGGCTTCGGTGGCGCGCATGTCCATGCGCAGCACCGCGTTGCGGGCGATCTCGGCGCGGTGGCTGATGGCGGCGCCCTTGGGCAGGCCGGTCGTCCCGCTGGTGTAGAGGACGATCAGCGGATCTTCCGGCTCGGCGGCGACCGGCGGGACTTCGTTCGGGGCGGCGGCGATCAGATCGGCGTAGTCGCGTTCGATCACCAGCCTCGGGACATCGATGTCGAGCGCCGCGGCGGCCTCTGCGAAGCGTTGCGAGGCGATCAGCAGTGCGGGGCCGACCAGGGCGACGCAATGGGCGAGTTCCGTCCGGCTGAGCCGCCAGTTCTGGCAGGCGACCACCGCGCCGAGACGGGCCGCCGCGAGCTGGATCTCGGCATATTCATGCCGATTCTCGGACAACAGCGCGATCACCGAGCCGCGTCCGAGGCCGCGGGCGGCGAGGGCCGCCGCGAGACGGCGCACACACCCGTCCAGTTCGGCATAGGTGATGGCGATGTCGCCTTGCAGAATCGCCGTGGCCGACGGCCGGTCGCGCGCCTGCGCGGCGAAAAGCTCGTAGACCGTCAGCCCGCCGGCCCGACCGATCGCCGCGCGTGTCGCGTCCGCCGTCGCTTCGTTCATTCCAACCTCCCGATCGTCTTCTCGTTCATTCCGGTTCCGCGGCCGTGCAAGGGGCACCGGATCCTGCCAGAATAGTGCCGGCCGAGGCGGTGCGCGAGCCGCCGCAGACGGGCATGGCGGACCGGCCGAAAGGCATCTCGGGCGCTCCCGCAAAGCCATGACGGTCGGCTCGAATTAGGCCGCCAACCGCATTGACAAAGCGACCTGGGTCGCCACTAATAAACATCATTCATCATCGCTCGATGCGATGCAAGTGCCTCGAAAGAAGGCACGCTATCGGGAGAGAACCGGCGTGAACAGGCGCAAAATTCGTTCAAGGCAGAGCCCCATCCGGGCTTGTCGGTGTGAATTCGGCGCCGGTCTACGCTCGATTGGGACGAGCGGGGGTGGTCGTTGATAAGTCTCGTTCATTTAGCACGTGCAGCATGGCGTCTTGCCGCGCTGCGGGACGGGATGGCGGCATGCTCACGCTGACCAACCTGCAGGTCCTCTACGACCGCTCCATCCAGGCGGTGCGCGACGTGTCGCTGACCGTGCCGAAGGGCAAGGTGGTGGCTCTGCTCGGCTCCAACGGGGCGGGCAAGTCGACCATCCTCAAGGCGATCTCCGGCGTGCTCGGCCAGGAGGACGGCGAGGTCATCGGCGGCGACATCCGCTTCGAGGGCGACAGTCTGGTGCATGCCGCCCCGCGCGCGATCATCGAGCGCGGCCTCCTTCAGGTCCCCGAGGGGCGCGCGCTGTTCGCGACGCTGACCGTCGAGGAGAACCTGATCATGGGCGGCTATACGCGGTCGCCGGCCGAGACGCGCGAGGGGTTGGAGCGCGTCTATGCGATGTTCCCGCGCGTCAAGGAGCGGCGCAAACAGATCTCCGGCTATCTCTCGGGCGGCGAACAGCAGATGGTCGCGATCGGGCGGGCCCTGATGGGGCGGCCGCGGCTCCTGATGCTCGACGAGCCGTCGCTGGGCCTCGCGCCGCAGATCGTGGAGACCATCTTCGAGACCGTGCTGGCGCTCAACCGCGACACCGGGCTGACCGTGCTGCTGGTCGAGCAGAATGCCCAGGTCGCGCTGAAGGCGGCAAGCTACGGCTACATCATCGAGAATGGACGCATCGTGCTCGACGGACCGGCCGACAAGCTCGCCGCCAACGACGACGTGCAGGAATTCTATCTCGGCTTTGCGGCCGGCGAGCGGAAGAGCATGCGCGACGTGAAGCACTACAAGCGTCGCAAGCGGTGGCTGTCATGAGCAGGATTCTCGAACTCGAGGGCGTCAGCAAGCGCTTCGGCGGTCTGACGGCCGTCAACGAGGTCAGCCTCTCCGTCGAGGAGGGGCAGATCTACAGCCTGATCGGCCCGAACGGCGCCGGCAAGACGACGCTGTTCAACCTGATCAGCGCGGTCCTGGCGCCGACCTCCGGCCGGATCGTGTTCGACGGGCGCGACATCACGCGCATGCCGACCCACGCGCTGGCGCGGCTCGGCATCGCGCGGACGTTCCAGAACCTGGCCGTGTTCAAGCACGAGACCGTGGTCAACAACCTGCTGGTCGGCCTGCACACCCATCTCGGCGCGGATCCGATCTCGGCCGCCTTCTTCTGGGGGCGGGCGCGCCGGGAGGAACTGAAGGCGCGCGAGCGGGTCGAGGAGATCATCGACTTCCTGGAGATCGAGGATCTGCGCGACCATGTCGTCGGCACGCTCTCCTACGGCCAGCAGAAGCGCGTCGAGCTCGGCCGGGCGCTCGCCATCGGGCCGCGCCTCTTGCTGCTCGACGAGATGGTCTCGGGCATGAACCAGGAGGAGCGCGAGGACATCGCCCGCTTCATCCTGGACCTCAAGGAGGAACTCGGAATGACCGTGTTCATGGTCGAGCACGACATGGGCATCGTCATGGACATCTCCGACCATGTCTGCGTCGTGAACCACGGCCGCAAGATCGCCGACGGAACGCCGGCCGAGGTCGCCGCCGACCCGGCCGTGATCGAAGCCTATCTCGGGACGAAGCAGGCAGCATGACCTCGGCCGACCTCATCACGACCCGGACCATGCCGCAGATCCTGGCCTGGCGGGCGGACCACATGCCGGCTGCCCTGGCGCTGCGCGAGAAGGTGCGCGGGCTCTGGCGGCAGACGACTTGGCACGACTATTTCGAGCGCACCCGGGCCTTCGCCATCGGCCTCCATGCGCTCGGCTTCCGGGCAGGCGACCGGCTCGCCATCGCCGGCGACGACTGCCCGGAATGGTTTCTGGCCGATCTGGCCGCCCAGATGCTCGGCGGTGCCGGGCTCGGCCTCTACCCGACCAATCCCTGGCCGGAGATGCAGTATATCCTGCGTCATTCCCGCGCCCGCTTCGTCGTCTGCGGCGACCAGGAGCAGACCGACAAGGTGCTCGACGCCCGCCGTCTCGACGGCGGACTGCCCGATCTGGAACAGATCATCACCATCGACCGGAAGGGCATGCGCCGTTACGCCGAGCCGGGGCTGACCGCCTTCGAGACGGTCATGCAGCTCGGACGGGATCAGGCGGCGAGCCTCGGGCCGATCGTCGATGCGGCGCTGGCGGCCGGTCGGCCGGACGATACCGCGATCATCGTCTACACCTCGGGCACGACCGGAAATCCGAAAGGGGCGATGCTCAGCCATCGCAACATGCTGCATTCGGCCGGCGAGGTGGCCCGCATTCACGGTCTCGATGCGAAGAGCTATTCGGTGCTCTGCTATCTTCCGCTCTGCCATGTCGCCGAGCGCAGCTTCTCGACCGTGATGCAACTGGTCACCGGCTGCACGGTCAGCTTTGCGGAATCGATCGACACCGTGGTGGTCAACCTGCGCGAAGTGGCGCCGAAGGGCTTCCTCGGCGTGCCGCGCATCTGGGAGAAGATGCAGCAGAGCATCTTCTATCGGCTCAAGGACGCGACGCCGTTGCAGCAGCGGGTGCTGGCCCGGAGCCTCGCGCTCGGGCGCGGCATCGCCGAACGGCGGATGGCCAATGGCGGCCGCTTCGCCTCGCTCGGCGACCGGCTGACCTACGCGGCGCTGTGGCTTGCCTGCTTCCGGGGCCTGCAGACCTTCCTCGGGCTCGACCGGGTCCGCGCCGGCTTCTGCGGCGGGGCGACCGTCTCGCCGGAGGTGCTGCTGTTCTTCTGGACCATCGGCGTTCCGGTCTACCAGATCTACGGGATGACGGAATCCGCGGGCGTCTGCCACACGCAGCGCCCCGGCGCGACCACGCTCGGATCCTCGGGCACGAAGATCGACGGCATCGACGAACGGATCGCGGCCGACGGTGAAATGCAGATCCGCGGTCCGAGCGTCTTCAAGGGCTACCTGTTCGACGACGAGGCGACGGCGCGCGCCGTGCATGACGGCTGGCTCCTGACCGGCGACATCGTCGAGATCGGGCCGACCGGCGAGATGACCGTGCTCGACCGCAAGAAGGACATCCTCATCACGTCCGGCGGCAAGAACATCACGCCGTCGCTGATCGAGAACGCCCTGAAGGATTCGCCCTTCATCCGCGAAGCGATCCTGCTCGGCGACGGGCGCAACTTCCTGGCCGCGCTGATCCAGATCGATCTCGACACGACCGGGCAGTGGGCGCAGGCGCGCAACATCGCCTACACGACCTATCCGACGCTGGCCGCCCACGAGCAGGTCTACGACCTGATCCGCGACGAGGTTACCCGCGTCAACGAGCGCTTCGCGCGCGTCGAGAACATCCGCAAGTTCGTGATCCTGAAGAAGGAACTCGACCATGACGACGGCGAGCTGACCGCCACCATGAAGGTTCGCCGCAAGGCCATCGAGGCCAAGTTCGGGGCCGAGATCGAGCAGATCTACGGGAGGGCCGGCTGATGGATTTCTTGGTTCTCCTGATCGCCACCGGCCTCGTCGCCGGCGCCACCTATGGGCTGATCGCGATCGGCTTCGCGCTGATCTACAAGGCGACCGGCGTGGTCAATTTCGCCCAGGGCGAGCTGGTCATGCTGACCGCCTATATCGGCTACTCGCTGGCCGGTGCCTTCGGCCTCACCTTCATCCCTCTGCTGCTGGTCGCCGTGCCGATCTCGATGGCGGTGGGCCTGGTGCTGGAGCGGATCTTCATCCGCCCGATGCTCGGCGAGCCGCCCTTCGCGATCGTCATGGTCACGGTCGGACTGGCCGTCATCCTGCGCGGCCTGATCATCGTGGTCTGGGGCTCGCAGCCGGCCAATTTCGATGCCGGCATCCCGACCACGGTCATCCGCCTCGGCAATGTGCCCTTCTATCCGGCGCAGCTGATCATGATCGCCGCGCTCGGGCTGGTGGTGCTCGCCATGTGGGCCTTCATGCGCTTCAGTCGCTACGGCATCGCCATGCGGGCGGTCGCCGCCAACGAGACGGCGGCGCTTCTGACCGGGGTCAGCGTCAGCCGCATCCACGCGCTCGCCTGGGTGCTGTCCTCCGGCATCGCCGCGATCGCCGGCATGCTGTTCGCGGCCAATTTCAAGCTCGCACCGGACCTCTGGTTCCAGGGCCTGAAATCCTTCCCGGCCGTGATCCTCGGCGGCATGGACTCGATCGTCGGCGCGGCGGTCGGCGGCATCGCCATCGGCCTGATCGAGAGCCTGTCGCAGGGCTATATCGGCGAGGGCATGCGCGAGATCGCCGGCTTCATCGTCATCATTCTGGTCCTGATGGTGCGTCCCTACGGGCTGTTCGGCAGCCGAGATATCGAGCGGGTTTGAGATGCGGACGGGACACCTGAAGACCTCGCCGGGCCAGCTGGTCGCCCTCAGCGACAGCCCCGCCGTCTGGGCCTGGGTCGGCGCGCTGGCGGTCGGACTGATCCTGCTGCCCTATCTGGTCGGCAACTACATGCTGACGCTGGTCGTCTCCGCCATGGCGGCGGTGATCGGGGCGGTGGCGCTCAACATGCTGACCGGTCAGACCGGGCTGATCTCGCTCGGCCAGTCCGGCTTCCTGGCGGTCGGCGCCTATGCCAACGCGATCCTCTTGTCCGACTACGGGCTGCCGGTCTGGCTGACGCTCCCGGCCGCCGGGCTGACCGCGACCGGCATCAGCCTGATCGTCGGCGTGCCGTCGCTTCGCCTGAAGGGCCTCTATCTGGCCATCACGACGCTCGCCTTCTCGTTCATCATCAGCCACATCATCCTCTACTCCGAGGGGCTGACGCACGGGCCGAACGGCATCTTCGTCAAGGGTGCGCGGCTGTTCGGCTACGACGTTCAGCGCGGCTGGCCGCTCTACTATCTGGCGCTGGCGCTGACGGCGGGGACCATTCTGGCGGCGCTCAACCTGACGCGCACCCGGATCGGCCGGGCCTGGATCGCGATCCGCGACCACGACATCGCCGCCCGGGCGATGGGCATCGACCTCGTCCGTTACAAGCTGCTCGCCTTCGCGGTCTCGTCCTTCTTCGTCGGGATCGCCGGCGCGCTGATGTCGCTGCAGCTGCGCTTCGTCAATGTCGACGTGTTCGGCCTGATCCTGTCGATCGAGGCCCTGGCCATGATCATTCTCGGCGGGATGGGGTCGGTCGCCGGCGCCGTGCTCGGGGCGATCTTCCTGTCGTTCCTGCCGGAAGTCCTGCGCATCGGCTTCTCGCTCGTGACCGATCCGAATTCGACCTTCTACACCAACTACGTCTACGAGATCCGGGGCATCGCCTACGGGCTCGTGATCGTCGTCTTCCTCCGCTTCAAGCCCGACGGTCTCGTCGGCATGTGGCGGGACGCGAAGAAATACTGGTCCAATTGGCCGTTGGCCTACTAAAAAACTTACGATACCCGGAGGAAACCATGAAGACGATCGCATCTGCCGTTCTGGGAATGCTCGTCGCCGGTCCGGCCCTCGCGGCCGATCCGGGCGTCACCGATACCACCATCAAGATCGGCGACGTGAACATCATGACCGGGCCGGCCGCCTTCGTCGGGCGCGGCTTCTCGGTCGGCTCCAAGGTGGCGGCCGAAGAGGTCAATGCCGCCGGCGGCGTCAACGGCCGCAAGATCGTGGTCATCACGGAGGATGACGGCTACGTTCCGGCCCGCTCCTTCCAGGCGCTGACGAAGCTCCTGGAGGTCGACCAGATCTTCGCGCTCAACGGCACCTCCGGCACCGCCAACGTGCTCGCCATGATGCCGCTGATCACCGAGCACAAGCTGCCGACCGTGGTCAGCCAGGCGCCGGCGCCGGTGGTCTACACCCCGGTCCGCCCGACGGTGTTCACCTTCGGCGCGACCTATGAGAACGCCTTCTACGCCCAGCTGAAATACATCCACGAGAAGATGGCCAAGCCCGATGCCGTCTATGGTCTCGTCCGCCAGGACGACGACTTCGGCAAGGATATCGAGGCCGGTTTCGATCGCGCCGTGAAGGACTTCAATCTCAAGGCACCGGTGCGCATCCGCTTCAAGAAGGGCACCACCAACTTCTCGGCCGAAGTGGCGCAGATGAAGCAGGCGGGCGTCACCGTGTTGGCCAATGGCGGCATCTTCGCCGGCGCCGCCAACATCCTGTCCGAGGCGCGCAAGCTCGACATGCCGCTGATCCCGGCGGAAGTCTGGAGCGAGGGCATCCCGGCCTCCGCGGCGCTGCTGGCCCCGGCCGGCTACGACTATCTGGTCGGCGACTACGTCTCGCTGAACGGCCCCGCCAACGAGAAGTTCCGCGAACTGGCCAAGAAATACGTGTCGGAAGACGAGCTGAAGAATATCAGCCGTTACACTTACGCGTCCTATATCGGCATGAAGGCGCTGATCGAGGCGATGCGCCAGTGCGGCAAGGACCTGACTCGCGCCTGCACGGTCGAAAAGCTGCGCGGACTGAAAGGCCTCGATACCGGCGGTCTCAGCGCGCCGGTCGACTTCACCAACGACAAGCAGCTCTCGGGCACCGCCGTCGGGGTCTACCAGTACGACATCAAGTCGGCGACCTTCAAGCCGCTGACCGGCTTCGTGCAGTACTGATCCGAGCGGGGAGCGTCGCGATGGCCATTCCGAATTCCCTTGCGGGCCGGCTCTCGGTGCCGGTCATCGCGTCGCCCATGTTTCTGATTTCCGGGCCGGACCTGGTCGTCGAATGCTGCCTGAACGGCGTCATCGGCACCTTTCCGGCCCTCAACCAGCGGACCACCGAAGGCTTTGCGGCCTGGCTCGACCAGATCGCGGAGCGCCTCGCCCCGGCCGGCGCGGGAGCGGCGCCCTACGGCGTCAATCTCGTCGTCCACCGCAGCAATCCGCGGCTCGACCGCGACCTGGAGGTCGCGATCGCCCACAAGGTGCCGCTGATCATCACCTCGCTCGGGCTCAACCGGGATCTGATCAAGGCCGTGCAAGCCTATGGCGGCCTTGTCTTCCACGACGTGACCACGCTCGCCTTCGCCGAGAAGGCCGCCGCCGCCGGGGTCGACGGCCTGATCGCGGTGACGGCCGGGGCTGGCGGGCATGCCGGTCTGTTGAGCCCGATCGCCGCGCTGGCCGAGATGCGCCGCATCTTCGACGGCACGCTGATCCTCGGCGGGGCCATGTCGAACGGCGCCCAGGTCGCCGCGGCGCGGCTGATGGGCGCCGATCTCGCCTATCTGGGCACCCGCTTCATGGCGACCCGCGAAAGCCAGGCCCCCGCGGCGCTGCACGAGATGATGCTCGCCGGCCGCGCCTCCGACATCGTGCTGACGCCGGCGATCAGCGGCGTGCCGGGCAACTTCCTGCGCGCCAGCATCGCGGCGGCCGGACGCGATCCGGACGATCTGACGAAGCCGGCGCAACTCGACTTCGGCACCGGCGAGGCCAAGGCCTGGCGCGACATCTGGGCGGCCGGCCAGGGCATCGGCGGCATCGACGACATTCCGGCGGCGGCCGACCTCTGCCGGCGCCTGGCGGCCGAGTATGAGACAGCCCTGGCGGGAGCGGCCGCTCATTCCATGCGCAATGGGATGCCGTCGATTTCCGGTTGATGGACAGTCGGAATATCGGGCGGAGGGTCAGTCTATGCCTTGGCACCGTTGACAGTGGTAGCTGAGTGCTATTCATTCGAGATCAATACTAAGCGTCGACGTCAAAAAGAACGACGCAGGCTGGGAGGCTAGACTTGAGGTGGAGTGATTTTCACTTCGCGTGCGATACTGTGCGCGATGTCTGCTGCGCCTGCGCGATGCCTTTCAGGCCGAGCGGAGCGTCGGCATGATCGCAACCCCGCCCGTTGCGTCTGGGCCCGCCCCATCGGCAATTGCGTCGCGCCCGGACCGGCCGGTCGTGCTGTCCTGCCAGGGCATCGAGCGCTCCTTCGGCGGTCTGCGCGCGCTGAAGGGCGTGTCGCTGGAGGTGCGCGAGGGCGAGATCCTCGGCCTCGTCGGCCCGAACGGGTCCGGCAAGACCACGATGGTCAATGTCGTCACGGGCTTCTATCCGCCGCAGGGTGGCAGGATCACGCTTTACGGCGACGACGTGACCGGCCTCGCGCCGCACCGGGTCGCCCAGCGCCGCGTCGCCCGGACCTTCCAGAATCTCGCCCTGTTCAAGGGCATGAGCGTGCTCGACAACATCCTGATCGGGCGCCATGTGCACATGCGTCCGAGCGCGCTCGGGGCGCTGTTCTACTGGTGGTGGGCCGAGCGCGAGGAGCTGGCGCATCGGCGCGTCGTCGAGGACGTGATCGAGTTCATGCAGTTGCAGGACATCCGCGACGAGCCCGTCGAGGTCATCCCGCTCGGGCTGCAGAAGCGGGTCGAACTGGCGCGCGCGCTGGTCTCCGAGCCGCGCTTCCTGATCCTGGACGAGCCGATGGCCGGCATGAACCAGGAGGAGAAGGAATATATCGCCCGCTTCATTCTGGATGCGCGCGAGGCGCGCGGCGTCACCATCCTGATCATCGAGCATCACATGGATGTGGTCACCGCGATCTGCGACCACGTCGTGGTGCTGAGCTATGGCGAGATCATCGCCGAGGGACCGCCGGCGGAGGCGATCGCGCATCCGAGCGTGGTCAGCGCCTATCTCGGCGAGCGCGCCGCCAAGCGCCAGCGCGGGGGAGCGGCGGCATGACGGCGTCCGTGGTGCAGACCGGGCTCACCGCCGCAGCGGACCTGCCGCAGACTTTGATCGCCGCCCTGGTGCGCAACGCCACGGTCTATCGCGATCGCATCGCCTTCCGCGAACGGCGCTACGGCATCTGGCAGGAGCAGACCTGGACCGAGGTGCTCGACGAGGTTCTGGCGATCGCCGCGGGACTGGAATCGCTCGGCCTGTCCGCCGGCAGCGCCATGACGGTGATCGGCGACAACCGGCCCCGGCTCTATTACGCGATGCTGGCCGCCAACATGCTGCGCGCCTTCCCGTCGCCGGCCTTCCCGGACATCCCGCTCGAAGAACTGATCGCCGCCACCCGGCACGGCAATGCCATGATTGCCATCGGCGAGGATCAGGAGCAGGTCGACAAGCTCCTGGAACTGCGCGCGGCCACCGGCCGCGCGGCGACGATCCTCTATGACGACGAGCGCGGCTTCGACACCTATGCGGTCGAGGGGCTGATGTCGATCGAGACGCTGGTCGGACGCGGTCGCGAGCGGCTCGCCCGCGAGCCCGGCTTGCGCGATCGCCTGATCGGCGCCGCCCGCCCGGACGATGTGACCGTGCTGCTGCATTCCTCCGGCACGACCGGTCTGCCCAAGGGCATCCCGCTTCTCCACCGCAACGTCACCCAGGGCGTCGCGAATGCGGCGCGCAGCGGCTATTTCCACCCGCACGAGGAACTCTACGCCTATCTGCCGACCGCCTGGGTCGGCGACTTCGTGTTCACGCTCGGCGCCGGGCTGATGATGGCGGCGACCATCAACGTGCCCGAGCGTCAGGAGACGGTGTTGCGCGACCTGCGCGAGGTCTCGCCGACCTTCTATCTCGCCGCCCCGCGGGCCTGGGACCAGATGCTGACCCGCGTCCAGGTCGGCATGAAGAACTCGACCCCGTTCAAGCGCTGGCTGTTCGACACCATCATGCCGCGCGCCATCGAACTGGAGCGCAAGCGCCTGGCCGGCGGCACGCCGACGCTGTCAGAGCGGGTGGTCGACGCGATCGGCAATCTCCTGGTCTACGCGCCGCTGCGCGACTATCTCGGGCTGGCGCGCGCCGAGCGGGCCTTCACCGGCGGCGAGGCGCTCGGCGAGGACACCTTCCTGTTCTTCCGGGCGCTCGGCATCAAGCTGAAGCAGTTCTACGGCCAGACCGAGACCTGCGCGCTGACCGCGGCCCAGACCGAAGGCCACGTCAAACTGCACACGGTCGGCCGGCCGATCGAGGGCGCGGAGATCCGCATCGACGACAGCGGCGAGATCCTGGTCCGCTCGCCTTCGGTGATCGCCGGCTATTTCGACGACCCGGAGGCGACCGCCAAGGCGATCGTGGACGGCTGGCTGCACACCGGCGATGCCGGCCGCATCGACGAGGACGGCGATCTGATCGTGCTCGGCCGCGTCAGCGAGGTGGTGCGCACGGCCGCGGGCGAGCGCTACATCCCGAACTTCATCGAGAACCGGCTGAAATTCAGCCCCTATATCCGCAACGTCGCCGTCATCGGCGCCGGCCGCGACCTCCTGACGGCGATCGTCTGCATCGATTTCGACGCGGTCGGCCATTGGGCGGAGGAGCGCGCGCTCTCCTACACCTCCTATGCCGAGCTGTCGCAGCGGCCGGAGGTTCAGGGCCTCGTCGCCGAGGTCGTCCGGCACGTCAACAAGACCCAGCCGGAGGCCTTGCGCGTCCGCCGCTTCGTCAATCTGCACAAGGATTTCGATGCCGATGACGGCGAGATCACGCGCACCCGCAAGCTGCGCCGCAACATGATCGAGACCACCTATGCGCCGCTGATCGATGCGCTCTACGGCGGCGCGGTCGAGACGGTCTACGAGGCGGCCATCACCTACGAGAATGGCGAGCGGGGCGTCATCCGGCGCACCCTCCGGATCGGCGAGGTCTGACGCGCATGGACTGGATGCTGATCGCCGAACTTGCCGTCAACGGGGTCTTCGTCGGCCTGATGTATGCCCTCGTCTCGCTCGGCATGGTGCTGATCTACAAGACGTCCGGCATCGCCAATCTGGCGCAGGGCGCGATCGCCATGACCGGCGGCTATGTCGCCTGGGTGCTGCTGGCCGGGCTCGGCGCGCCGGTCTGGCTGGCGATCCCGGGCGCGCTGGTCGGCATGTTCGCCTTCGGCATGCTGATCGAGCGCGTCGCATTGCGCCGGATGATCGGCCAGCCGGTGATCATGACCATCATGCTCACCCTCGGCATCGAGATCATGCTGCGCGGGCTCCTGCCGGGCGTGTTCGGGGCCTCGGTCAAGCGGCTCGACATCGGCATCCCGCAGGCGCCGCTGTTCGTCGCCGATCTCCTGATCAACCGCGCCACCCTGATCGGCGGCGGCATCTCGCTGGTGCTGATCGTCGCCTCGCTGATCTTCTTCAATTCGCGCTTCGGCGTCGTCATGCGCGCGGTTGCGGACGACCAGACGGCGTCCTGGTCGGTCGGCATCCGGGTCGAGCGGGCGATCGCGGTCGCCTGGGGGCTCGGTGCGGTCGCCGCCACCGCGGCCGGCATCCTGTGGGGTTCGACGCAGGGCGTCGACTGGTCGCTGTCGCTCCTGCTCATCAAGGCGCTGGCCATCGCCATCCTGGGCGGGCTCGATTCCATCGGCGGCGTGCTGATCGCCGGCGTCATCGTCGGCGTCGCCGAGAGCCTCGCCACCGGTGTGGTCGATCCGCTGGTCGGCGGCGGCACGCGCGACATCGTCGCCGCCGTGATCATCCTGGCGACGCTGCTGTTCAAGCCGCACGGCCTGTTCGGCCGCGAACATATCGAAAGGGTGTAGCCTCGTGTTCTACAGACGCGCCGGCCTCCGGCACACCCGCTACCAGGACGAACGCCAGCTCTTTCCGCTCGCCTTCGACCGCGGCCTCGTCCTGACGGTCCTGGCCTTCCTGATCGCCGCGCCGCTGCTGCTCGACCGACTGTGGCTGACCGGCTACCTGCTGCCCTGGCTGATCTGGACCTCGGCCGCGCTCGGCCTCAACCTGCTGATGGGCTGGGCCGGGCAGATCCATCTCGGCTATGGCGCGGTGATGGGCATCGGTGCCTATGCGGGCGTGCATCTGGTCCGCTTCGGGGTGCCGCTCGAGATCGCCATGATTGCGGGCGGCATCATGAGCGCCGGCATCGGCACGGTGTTCGGCGCCGCCGCGCTCCGGATGAAGGGCATCTATCTGGCGATGGCGACGCTCGCCATGCAGTTCATCGTCGACTTCGTCATCTCGCACAATGCCGCGATCAGCGGCGGCACGCTCGCCACCCTGCAGGTGCCGGCGGTGCGCTTCCTCGGCGTGCCGCTGACCAGCGATTGGGCGACCTACTATTTCGCGCTCTTCGTCTGCTTCGTCATCACCCTCTTCATGCTCAACGTGAAGCGCACCAGCTTCGGGCGGGCGCTCGCCGCCCTGCGCGAGAAGGACTACGCGGCCCAGATCCTCGGCGTCTCGACTTTCCGCTACAAGCTGATGGCCTTCTGGGTCTCGTCCTTCATCGGCGGCGTGGTCGGCACGGTGCTGGCCGTCGCCTATCTGCGCGCCGTCTCGCCCGACCAGTTCCACCTGGAGCTTTCGATCCAGATCCTGGCGATGATCATCGTCGGCGGTCTCGGCAGCGTGCTCGGGCCCTTCTTCGGCACGGCGCTGATCCTGTTCGCCCCGATCGTGCTCAACAACCTGCTCGGCAGCGTGGCCGCGACCTTCGGGCTCGACCTGCCGATCGACATGCGCGCGCATCTGCCGCTGCTCGCCTATGGCCTGCTGGTGATCGGCTTCCTGCTCTACGAGCCGCTCGGTCTCGCCAAGCTCTACGCCAACTTCCGCAACTACATGCTCGTCTGGCCGTTCCGCCACGCCCAGCGGTGACGGCCCCCAACAGAAAAAGGGCTGGAGGAAACATCATGTCGATCGATCGTCGGAGTTTCATCGCCGGCACGGCCGCCGTCGCGGCCCAGTTCGGCTTCGCGTCCCGGGTCTATGCCGAGGACAAGATCGTGCGCTTCACCATCGCGCAGGATTTCACCCGCATCTACACCTTCGTCACGTCCGAATACAACCAGGGCCAGCGCGACTACTTCGCCCTGGTCAACGAGCGCGGCGGCGTCGGCGGCTACAAGATCGTCGCCGATGTCACCGATCACGCCAACGACCTGCCGCGTGCCATCGAGGCCTACGAGCGCGGCAAGCGCGAGGGTGCGGTGCTGATCGATCCGCTCTCGACCCCGGTCGCCCGCGCCCTGGTGCCGCGCGCGCTCGAAGACAAGATCAACATGATCACCGCCTATTCGGGCCGCAGCGACGCCGCCGACGGCACCGCCTTCCCGTATGTGCTGCCGCTGTCGATCAACTACTGGACCCAGGCCGGCCTGATCATCGAGAATTTCAAGAAGACCGAGAAGGGCAGCCTGAAGGGCAAGAAGATCGTCTTCGTCCATATCGACACGCCCTTCGGCAAGGAGCCGCTGTCGATCCTGCAGGTGCTGGCGCAGAAGGAAGGCTTCGAGCTTCTGACCTTCCCCTATACGCCGCCGGGCAACGACCAGTCGGCGATCTGGCCGCAGGTGCGCCGCGCCCGTCCGGACTTCGTGATCTTCTGGGGCGCCGGCGTCGGCCAGACGGTCGCGCTGACCGAGGCGATCCGCAACGGCCTGCCGATGGACCGGGTCTCGTCGAGCGTCTGGCTGTCGGAATCCGACATGGACGTGGTCGGCCGGGACGCCGCCAAGGGCGTGATGAAGGTCGAGCCCTGCGTCGGCGGTCGCGAGCCGAAGGTCATCAAGGACATCCTGGCCGAGGTCGTCGCCAAGGGGAAGGGCGCGGGACCGGAGGCCAAGGTCGGCACCGCCTACTACAATTACGGCGTGCAGATGGGCGCGCTGATGGTCGAAGGCGTCCGGCTCGCCGCCGCCAAGGCGCCGAACGGCCCGGTCACCGGCCCCTGGCTCAATGACGGCCTGCGCTCGATCACCAACTTCACCGCCGAAGGCCTGCTGCCGCCGACGACGGTGACCCGCGAGGACCACCAGGGCGGCGGCATGGGCCGCATCGCGCGCTGGGACGGGGCGAAGTTCGTGCCGGTGACCGACTGGTTCGCGGCCAACCAGGACGTGGTCTGGAGCGAGATCAAGAAGAACTCCGAGACCTTCAAGACGACCGGCAAGTGATCCGGATCGACGCAACCAACCCGGCCGCGCGCAGCGCGGTCGGGGCTCCTCTCGGGGTAGGTCGGAACCATGGCGCTCCTGTCGCTGAACAATATCGAAGTCGCCTACGACCAGGTCTTCCTCGCCGTGCGGGGCGTCTCGATTGAGGTGCCGGAGCGCGGTCTGGTCGCCCTGCTCGGGGCCAACGGCGCCGGCAAGAGCACCGTTCTGAAATCGATTTCCGGCCTCCTGAAGCCGGAGCGCGGCGCGGTCAATCGCGGCGAAATCACCTTCGACGGCCGGTCGATCCTGGCGATCGATCCGCCCGACCGGGTCCGGCTCGGCATCGTCCATGTGCTCGAGGGTCGGCGCGTCTTCGGCCATCTGACGCCGCGGGAGAACCTGATCGCGGCGGCGACCATGCATCGCGACCGCGGCCATGTCTCGGCCCTGATCGACCGGATGTTCCAGACCTTCCCGCGGCTCGCCGAGCGGGCCAAGGCCAAGGCCGGCTATCTCTCCGGCGGCGAGCAGCAGATGCTCGCCATCGCGCGCGCGCTGATGACCGAACCGCGCCTCCTGATGCTCGACGAGCCGAGCCTCGGTCTCGCGCCGTTCCTGGTCGACGAGATCTTCGACATCATCCGCGCCATCAACGAGCGCGACGGCGTCGCGGTGCTGCTGGTCGAGCAGAATGCCACCGCCGCCCTGGAGATCGCCCATTCCGGCTATCTGATCGAGAATGGCCGCATCCTGATGGGCGGCACGGCGGACGTGTTGCGCAGCAACCCGGACGTGGCCGACGCCTATCTCGGCGGCCATCAGAAAGTCGACTATCACGCGGTCAAGCACTACCGCCGGCGCAAGCGCTGGCTGGCCTGAGAGGATGTGAAGGAATGCCCGAAAGGTGCGGACGTGTCCGAAGAATGCCCATGATATCGAAGGGCATTCTTTCGCATCCTCGATCCCTTCACAAACTCTGAGGATCGGCTCCATGGCGAAATTCCACGACCGCCGCGAGACGCAGGCGCCGGCCCGGCGCGAGGCGGATCTGATGGCGCGGCTGCCCGCCGTGGTCGCCGCCGCCCGCGCGCTGCCGGCCTGGCGGCGGCTGCTCGCCAAGGTCGACCCGGCAACGGTGGTCGATCGCGCCGCGCTGGCCCGGCTGCCGGTGTTCCGCAAGTCCGATCTGCCGGCCCTGCAGCGCACGGGCTTGCCCTTCGGCGGCACCATCCCGGGCCGGCCGGGCGACTACCGTCGGCTGATGATGTCGCCGGGCCCGATCTTCGAGCCGGAGGCGCATGAGGAGGATCCCTGGCGGGTCGCCCGGGCGCTGACCGCGGCCGGGATCGGCCGTCGCGGCGTCATCCTGAACACCTTCTCGTATCACCTGACCCCGGGTGCCTGGTGCTTCGACGCCGGCGCCCGCGCGGTCGGCTGCGCGGTGATCCCCGCCGGCCCGGGCAATACCGACGCCCAGCTCGACCTGATCGAGGCCTATCGCCCGGACGCCTATGCGGGCGTGCCGGATTTCCTGAAGCTGATCCTCGATGCCGGCTGCGACCGGGGCCGGGACGTCGCCTCGATCCGCCGCGCCATCGTCTCGGGCGCGGCCTTTCCGCCCTCGCTTCAGGCGGAGTTCCGGGCCCGCGGCATCGACGCCTACCAGCTCTACGCGACCGCCGAATGCGGCGCGATCGCCTATGAGACGCCGGCCCGCGAGGGAATGGTCGTCAACGAGGACATCATCCTGGAGATCCTGCGCCCCGGCACCGGCGATCCGGTCGCGGAGGGCGAGGTCGGCGAGGTGGCCGTGACCATCCTCGATCCGAAGAAGCCGCTGCTGCGCTTCGCGCTCGGCGATCTCTCCGCCGTCCTGCCCGGCCGCTCGCCCTGCGGCCGTACCAATATGCGCATCCGCGGCTGGCTCGGCCGGGCCGATCAGGCCGCCAAGGTCAAGGGCATGTTCGTCCGCCCCGAACTGGTCGCCGCCGTCCTGGCGCGCCATCGCGACGTGGCGCGCGCACGGCTCGTCATCGCCCGGGCCGGCGAGGCGGACGCGATGACCCTGAAGGCGGAATGCGCGGCACCGGAACCGGGCCTTTCGGACGCCTTGGCGGCGACCGTCAGGTCGGTCATGAAACTGGGGGCGGCGATCGAACTCGTGCCGCCGGGCAGCCTGCCCAACGACGGCAAGGTCATCGAGGATACGCGTCCGGTCGGCTGATCGGGTTGGCGCGACCGGGAGGGACGGATATGGAGCACAGGCAGGAAGACGTCGTTTTGGTGTCGCGGCGCGGCTCGACCGCGACCGTGACGATGAACCGGCCGGGTGTGCTGAACGTGCTCGACGACGCCATGGCGGACGGCCTCGTGGCGGCCTTCGCGGCACTGGCCGCGGACGACACGGTGCGGGTGGTGATCCTCACCGGAGCCGGACGGTCGTTCATGGCCGGCGGCGATCTCGCCCGCTTCCATGCCGATCTCGAGGGCGCGCCGGGGACGGCCGCCGGTCTGATCGACAAGTTCCACCGGCTGATGCGCATCATGAAGGACATGCGCGCGCTGGTCATCGCCGCCGTGCACGGGCCGGTCGCCGGCGGCGGCGTCGGGCTCGCCTTCGCGTGCGATCTGGTCGTCGCCGCGGAGGGCACGACCTTCCTGTCGGCCTATACCAAGATCGGCACCAGCCCGGACGGCGGCACGACCTGGTCGCTGACCCGGCTGATGGGACCGCGGCGGGCGCTGGAATTCGTGCTCTTCAACCAGCCGCTGCCGGCCGACAAGGCGCTCGAATGGGGCATGGTCAACCGGGTCGTGCCGAAGGACGACCTGACGGCGGCGGTGGAGGGGTTCGCCGACCGCCTGGTCGCCTCGGCGACCGGCGCCACCGCTTCGGTCAAGCGGCTGATCCAGTCGGCCACCCAGGCGAGCTTCGACGAGCAGCTCGAGCGAGAGAAGGCCTCCTTCGTCGCGGCTGCCGGCACGGCGGATTTCCGGGAGGGCATCTCGGCCTTCTTCGAGAAGCGGCAGCCGTTCTTCTCCTGAACGACGCCCGGGCCGGAGCGATTCAGCCGCCTTCCCATCGGATTGGGGGCGGCTTCCTTGCCCGGCCCGCGCGGATGCGGTTTCATTCCTGACAGTCGGCGGGCCACCGCCGAACGAATCCCGACGGTCAGGATATCTCACCATGCAGACGGACGATCTCGGGCCGAAGCGCCCGTTCGCAGCAGCGGCACTCAATGCCGGAACCCTCCTGACCGCGGCGCTGCTGATTTCGATTGCCTCGGCCGAGAGGCCGGCATGGGCGGCCGGTCCCCAGGTCGCCGCCAGCGACACCGCCGATGGCGGCAAGCGGCCGGCCAAGCCCGCGCGCGGCGAGAAGGCCGGCAAGGCGGGCAAGGCCGGCGCTCCTGCCGCGGCCGGATCGAAGCCGCCCGCGACCCCGGCCACCGATCGCGCCGGCGACGTGATTGCGCCGGCAAAGGGCGGGACGGACGCCAAGACGCCGGAGGCGAACCCCGCCGCCGGTGCGGCGCCCGCCGCCGGTGCGGCACCTGCCGCCGGTGCGGCACCCGCGACCGCCGCGACGCCGGCCGGCGCGATCAAGGGCGCACCGGACGCCAAGGGCACGCCTGACGCCAAGGGCACGCCGGACATCAAAGCGCCGACCGAGGCCAAGCCGGGCGTGCTGCCGGCCGCCGGGGCTGCGGCCGCTGGGGCTGCGGCAGGCGTGGCGGCCGGTGTCGGCGCGGCGTCGGCCGAGGCCGGCAAGCCGGTCACCGGCGGGCCGGATCCGCAGCCGGGTGAGAAGCGCGAACTGGTCTCCGAAAGCGCCGAGCCGTCGCTCGACGAGCTTGCCAAGTCGGGCGAACTGGGCGGCCGGGTGATCGGCGGCGCGCCGGCCAAGCCTGGGCAATGGCCCGGCATGGTCGCCATCATGATGACCAAGCCGGACAAGAAGGCATCGCTGTTCTGCGGCGGCACGCTGATCGACGCCGAATGGGTGCTGACCGCGGCCCATTGCGTGGTGCCGATGAGCAAGGCTGCCGGCAAGGCGACCTTCACGGTCCGCGAAGGCACGGCCGATCTCGACACCGCGCCGGCCGGAGACATCGAGATCGCCTCGATGGTCGCGCATGCCGACTATTCGACGGCGACCTTCGCCAACGACATCGCCCTTCTGAAACTGGCCCGACCGGCCAAATCGGCCCGCCAGACGCTGGTTCGCGGCAGCGAGGTCCCGGGCCTCGTCAAGGACGACGCCAAGGCGACCCTGATCGGCTTCGGCCGCACGAGCGGCGACGGCAGCACGTCGCCGGCCCTTCTGCAACTCGATGTCGGCCTGATCGGCGAGCCCAAATGCCGGGAGGCGCTCGGCGAGCGCATCTCCGGCGCCACGGTCTGCGCCGCGCGGCCGAAGGGCTTCGGCGCCTGCAACGGCGATAGCGGCGGGCCGCTCTTCGCCCTCGATGCGCGCGGCCGCTTCGTCCAGGTCGGCGTCGTCAGCTACGGCCCCAAGGGCTGCACCGACAAGCTGCCCGACGTCTATGCCTCGGTCGGTCATTTCGAAGCCTGGATCAAGGAGCGCGTGCCGGCCGCCGCCTTCGCGCCGCTTCCCGAGGCGACGAAGCCCGCGATGGCGGCCGTCGATCAGGCGCTGGTGCCGCTGACCGCCGGTGGCGCCGCCGCCGCCCCCAGCACGGTCGCCCAGGTCCGCCTGCAGATCGTCCAGGGCGAGCGGCTCAAGATCGGCAGTTTCGCCGATCTGCGCATCCTGTCCTCGACATCCGGCCGCCTCGTCCTGTTCAGCCAGGGACCGGACGGGCAGGCGCACCAGATCTATCCCCTCAAGGGCATGCCGAGCGGGCGCGCCGAAGGGGCTCCGGCCACGATCGAGGCCGGACGCTCGATCTCGATCCCGTCGGCCAAGGCGCGCCAGCAGGGCTACCGCTACAAGATCCTGCCCCCGGCCGGCCCGAACAGGTTGATCGCCGTGGTGGTCCCCGAGCGCGCCAAGGCCGACGATCTGATCGCCCGTCATGCCGATGGCGATCCGATTCCGGACTTCGACAGGTTCGTCGCCGAACTGATCCAGCGCGAGGTGGCGAGCCGGGCGGAGAGCGACGTCAAGGATCTGATCGTCGCCCCGCTGGATCGCGGAACCGCGACCCTCGACTACGAGATCGTGGAATGACAGCCGCCGGCGGCCGCCCGGCCACGGTCCCGGGGCGGCCGCGGATGCAGCGGTGGCTTGCAGGGCTTGGGTGGGTGGCCGCCGCATTGGCAAGCCCGCCGGCGGCCGTTGCCCAATCTCCGGCCGACGGCGGGGCCCCGTCCGTCTTGCCGGGCGCGGTCATGGACCGGATGATCGCGGCGCGAGCCGCCGGACGACCCACGTCGCAGATCGTCACGCCGGCGCAGCCGGGCGAATGGCCGAGCCTCGTTTCGCTGCTCGTCTCCCGCGACGGCGTCGCAACCCGCTTCTGTGCCGGGACGGTCATCGATGCGCGCGCCGTCCTGACCAGCGCCGAATGCGCGCTGGCGTCGCGCGTCGGCGACATCCGTGTCGAGTTGCCGGCGCGGCGCCATGACGAGGCGTCGCGCGACGAAATCCCGATCGCCTCCGTCGCGGTCCACCCGGATTTCGACGCCGCCCGCGGGACCAACGATCTTGCCGTGCTGATCCTGGCGCGGGATGCGGCGACGATCCGCCAGCGCCTGGCAGGCCCCGAGACGCGTCCGGTCTCCGGCCGGGGCGGCCTTGTCGCGGTCACCGCCGGTTTTGCGTCGCCGATCGCCGGCCCCGCCATGAGCGATCGCCCTACCTGGCGCGTGCCGCTTCGCGAAAGCGGCGCCTGCGGCACGGGTCCGCAGCGCGTTGCGGCCGATCCTGTCCTTTGCGCCGCCTTCGAGCCGTCCGAGGCGGCCGGAACGGGGGAACCCGGCGGCCCGCTTTTCGCTGAGACCGGGACGGGCGAGTGGGTTCAGATCGGCGTCCGGTCGCCGGCCACGGGATCGGCGGCCTACGTCGCCATCGCCGGATCTGCCGGCTGGATCCGCTCGATCGCCGCCGGGGCCAACCTCGCACGCGCCGATGACTCGGCGGCGTTTCCCGTCTGGTCCCGGCCGGCCGCACCGGTCGCAAGTCTCTCGCTCGACGTGGTCGACGGCCCGCGGCTCAAGATCGGCACCGGCCTGCGCATCCGCCTGCTGTCTCCCCGCGGCGGCATACCGATCCTTCTGCTGCAGGAGGCGAACGGCAAGGCGAGATTGATCTGGTCGCCCTTCGTTCGGGCGTTCCGCCAGCGCAATGGCCGTGAGCGCGTATCCCCCGGGCAACTGGTCGAAATTCCGACGGCCGAGCAGGCGGAACGCGGAGCGCGGTTGACCGTCACCGGACCGGCGGGACCCGCCCGCCTCGTCGCGGTCATGGCCGACAATCTCGACCGGGATACGCGCGATATCGAAGGCCTTCAGGCCGGCGACGCGATCGGCGATCCGACGCGCCTGATCGAGCGCATGCTGAACGCCGGCAAGGGCTTCCACGGCTTGCAGAGCCATGCGGTGGCGGTCGTCGATATCGAGATCGTCGAGTAGGGCGGCCTCGCCGCCCGATCGCCGGCACCTGCCCGCAATCCGGATTGCGGGCGGGTGCGACGGCATGGCACATGTCGTCGATCCGCCCGCGAGAGGCGGCGAGGAGATGGCCGGGAATGACAAGCATCGATGGGGACTACGATTATATCGTCGTCGGGGCGGGCTCGGCCGGCTGCGTTCTGGCGAACCGGCTGTCCGCCGATGCCTCCAAGCGCGTCCTCGTGCTCGAAGGGGGCGGCTGGGACAACTGGATCTGGTTCCACATTCCCGTCGGCTATCTCTTCGCGATCGGCAATCCGCGCTCGGACTGGATGTTCGAGACCGAGAAGGAGCCGGGGCTCAACGGCCGTTCGCTGCGCTATCCGCGCGGCAAGGTGATCGGTGGCTGTTCGGCCATCAACGCCATGATCTCGATGCGCGGACAGGCGGCCGACTATGACCACTGGCGCCAGCTCGGTCTCTCCGGCTGGGGCTGGGACGACGTGGCCCCGGTCTTCCGCCGCCTCGACGACCACTTCATGGGCGACAGCGAGCATCACGGCACCGGCGGCGAGTGGCGGGTCGAGCCGCCGCGCCTGCGCTGGGACGTGCTCGATGCGGTCGCCACCGCGGCCGAGGAGATGGGCGTACCGCGCACGCGCGACTTCAACACCGGCGACAACGAGGGCGTCGGCTATTTCCATGTCAATCAGAAGCGCGGCTTCCGCTGGTCGACCGCGCGCGCCTTCCTGAAGCCGGTCCTGAAGCGACCGAACCTGCGCCTGCTGACCTCCGTGCTGGTCGAGCAGGTGCTGGTCGAGCAGGGGCGGGCGGTCGGCGTCCGGTTCCGGCAGGGCGGCGAGACGAAGACGGTGCGCTGCCGCGGGGAGGTCATCCTGGCGGCCGGCTCGCTCGGCTCCGCGCAGATCCTGCAACTGTCCGGCATCGGCCGGCCCGACTGGCTGGCCGAGCACGGGATCGAAACCCGGGTCGAGCGGATCGGTGTCGGCGGCAACCTGCAGGACCACCTGCAGCAGCGGGCGATCTACAAGGTCACGGGCGTCAAGACGCTCAACGAGACCTACCATTCGCTGGTCGGCCGGGCCCTGATGGGGCTCGAGTTCGCCGCCTTCCAAAGCGGCCCGCTGACCATGGCGCCGTCGCAACTCGGCATCTTCACCCGGTCCAACCCGTCCGCGGAGCGGGCCGACATCGAGTTCCACATCCAGCCGCTGTCGCTGGAGAAGTTCGGCGATCCGCTGCACCGCTTCCCGGCGATCACGGTCTCGGCCTGCAACCTGCGCCCGACCTCGCGCGGCAGCGTGCGCTTGCGCTCCGCCGATCCCGCGGCCAAGCCGGTGATCGCGCCGAACTATCTGGCCACCGAGGCCGACCGCCTGATCGCCGCCGATGCCATCCGGGTCACCCGCCGGCTGATGAAGCAGCCGGCCGTCGCCCGCTTCCGGCCCGAGGAATATCTCCCCGGGCCGGCCGTCGGCGACGACGATGCCGCGCTCGCCAAGGCCGCCGGCGACATCGGCACGACCATCTTCCACCCGGTCGGCACGGCCAAGATGGGCTTGCCGAGCGATCCGACGGCGGTCGTCGACGAGCGCTTGCGCGTCTATGGCGTGGCCGGGCTCAGGGTGATCGACGCCTCGGTGATGCCGACCATCACCTCCGGCAACACCAACACGCCGACCATCATGATCGCCGACAAGGGCGCCGCCATGGTGATCGAGGATGCGCGCGGCCGCTGAGGTCGTCCCAATCAGGCTTCGCCCCGCGCCGCGCGCCGGGCGAACACCGCCTTGGCGGCGAAGAGGCCGTTGAGGGCTGCCGGAAAGCCGGCATAGACGGCCATCTGCATCAGCACCTCAACGATCTCGGTTCTGGTCAGGCCGACATTGAGGCCGGCCTCGATATGGACCTCCAACTGCGGGGCGGCATTGCCGAGCGCCGCCAGCGCCGCGATGGTGGCGATCTCGCGTTCGCGCAGGCCCAGTCCCGGGCGGGAATAGATGTCGCCGAACGGGAACTCGAACAGATAGGTGGCGAAGTCCGGCGCGATGTCGGCGAGCGCGGCGATCACCGCCGTGCCGGCAGTGCCGTCGATCTCAGCCAGCGCGCGCCGACCGCGTTCGAGCCGGCTTTCGGGTTCCACTGGAAGGGAGCCGGCCGGAAGCGGGGCGGCCGGGCAGGGGGCGTTCGGGCTGGGGGCGTTCGGGATGGAGGGATGCAGCATGGTCGTCGATCCTCGTCTCGGCGTCGGCATAGCCGGCGATCTTGGCGTCGAGGACGGCGAGGCAGGCCTGCCATTCGGCGATGCGGGCGCGGACCGTCTCCCGGTGGGCCTCGAGCAGGTGCTGCCGCTCTGAGCCCGTCGCCGGCCCCGCCGCCCGCAAGGCCGCATAGCGCAGCATCTCGCGGATCGGCATGCCGGTCGTCTTCAGCCGGGAGAGAAACTCGATCCAGGTCAGGATCGAGGCGTCGTAGTCGCGCTGGCGCGAACCGTCCCGATCGGCATAGGGCAGGAGCCCGATCCGCTCGTAGTAGCGGATCGTGTGTGCCGACAGTCCCGAGCGCCGGGCCAGTTCGCCGATCTTCATGAAAGCCTGCCTTCCGTCTCGACACCCGGGACGCTACGGGTTCGAGCGCGCTCGAAGTCAAGGACCATTTTCCGCCCGTCCCGGCGCATCGCCGACCGCCGCCCCGCGCCGTTCACGGCCCCCGGGTACCGGCGTGATGGCGCTGGTATTGGGCGGGCGTGATGCCGACCGATTTGCGGAACTGGCGCGTGAAGGCGGCCTGGTCGGCATAGCCGCAGTCGAGGGCGATGCTGACGATCGGCGCGTCGGTCAGGCGCAGCCGGCTGCAGGCGCGTTCGATGCGCGCCCGGATCAGATATTGGCGCACCGAGAGCCCGAACAGGCTGCGCATGCGCGCATCGAGCTGGTGCGCGGTCAGGCCGGCGCGGGCGGCCAGGTCGTCGATGCGCAACGGCTTGTCCATTTCGGCTTCGATATGATCGATCACCCGCGAGAGATTGCTCATGTCGCGGCCCGCACCGCCGATCGGCTGCAGATCGCGCGAGATGCCGGTCAGCCCGATCACGGCCTGGTCGTCGCCGACGATCGGCTCCTTCCAGGTCAGGCACCAGTCCTCGGCGCCGCCGGGATAGAGATGCAGTTCCAGCTTGCCGTGGATCGGCTCCCGGTCGGCAATGACGCGCCGGTCCTGCTCGGCGATGCGCCGGCCGAGAATGCCGGGAAAGACCTCTGCGGCCGTCAGCCCGATCAGGTCCTCCTTGCGGGCCCGGCCGGAGCGCGCGGCGAGCGTCCGGTTGACCGTCACGTAGCGACCGGCGGCATCCTTCACGAAGAAGACCGTGTCGCCGATCGCGTCGAACAGGTCCTCGCAGACGAAGGGACGGCCGAGCCGCGACAGCAGGGGCGACGGATCGCAGGCAGCGGCGTTGCAGGCGGGGGCGCCCAGGGCAGGGCCTTCGGGGGCGGGACGGGGCTTGGTCTGGGGCCGCTGCACGCTTGTGCCGATTCCGGATTGTGCGGCCCGGGTTCGGACAAGACCGCTTCCCGGCGATGCTGACATGATCGCAGCCATCGAGACAAGCGCGGTGGCCCCGGACGGTCTGCCGCGGCATGGAGGGATGCATGTCGGCCACCATTTTCCGCGGCACGATGCCGGCCTTGATGACGCCCGTGACGGCGGATCGCGAACCCGATTTCGATGCCCTCGTTCGCAAGGGCCGGGACCTGGTCCAGGCGGGCATGTCGGCGGTGGTCTATTGCGGGTCGATGGGCGACTGGCCGCTCCTGACCGACGAACAGCGCATGACCGGCGTCGAACGCCTCGTCGCCGCCGGCCTGCCGGTGGTGGTCGGCACCGGGGCGCAGAACCCGAAGCGGGCGGCCGCTCTCGCCGCCCATGCCCGCGCGGTCGGTGCCCAGGGCCTGATGCTGATCCCGCGCGTCCTGTCGCGTGGCGCTTCGATGGCGGCCCAGCGCGCGCATTTCGACGAGGTGCTGGCCGCCGGCGAGGGCCTGCCGTCGGTCATCTACAACAGCCCCTATTATGGCTTCGAGACCCGCGCCGACCTGTTCTTCGACCTGCGCGCGCGCCATCCGCATCTGGTCGGCTTCAAGGAATTCGGCGGCGCGGCCTCGCTGCGCTATGCGGCCGAGCACATCACCGGCCACGATCCGGACGTGATGCTGCTGGTCGGCGTCGACACCCAGGTGGTGCATGGCTTCGTCAATTGCGGCGCCGTCGGTGCCATCACGGGCATCGGCAACGTCCTGCCGCGCGAAGTGCTGCAACTGGTCTCGCTGTGCCGGCAGGCGGCGACGGGCGATGCCACCGCGCGCCGGCTGGCGGGCGAACTCGACCAGGCGCTCGGCGTGCTGTCCTCCTTCGACGAAGGCGTCGATCTGGTACTCTATTACAAGTACCTGATGGTGCTCGAAGGCAATCCGGAATACGCGCTGCATGTCAATCCGAGCGACGCGCTCAGCGCCAGCCAGCGGCGCTATGCCGAGACCCAGCTGAAGCTGTTCAAGACCTGGTACCGGTCCTGGACCGGCGCGGCGGAGCTCGCCCGATGCGCGTGATCGACTCGCACACCGAGGGCGAGCCCACCCGCCTGATCGTCGACGGCGGCCCGCCGCTCGGCACCGGCCCGCTCGCGCTCAGGCGCGAGCGCTTCGCCCGGAATTTCGACGACTACCGCCGCTTCGCCGTCAACGAGCCGCGCGGCAGCGATGCCGTGGTCGGCGCGCTGCTCTGCGAACCGGAGGATCCGACGGCCGCGGCCGGACTGATCTTCTTCAACAATACCGGCTATCTCGGCATGTGCGGCCACGCCACGATCGGGGCGGCCGTGACGCTCGCCCGCATGGGGCGGATTGGCCCCGGCCGCCACCGGTTCGAGACCCCGGTGGGATCGGTGACGGTCCAACTCGACGGCCCGAACGCGGTCACGATCGAGAATGTGCCGAGCTTCCGGCACCGCGCCGGCGTGGCGGTCGAGGTCGACGGGCTCGGCAGGGTGGTCGGCGATGTCGCCTGGGGAGGCAATTGGTTCTTCCTGGTCGAGACCGCGCCGCTGCCGCTCGAGATGGCCCATATCCCCGGCCTGACCCGTGCTGCCGAGGCCGTCTCGCGCGCACTCGCCGCCGCCGGGATCACCGGCACGGACGGCGCGGCCGTCGATCATGTCGAGTTCTTCGGCCCCCCGGCCGCCGCCGATGCGCAGAGCCGCAACTTCGTGCTCTGCCCGGGCGGCGCCTATGACCGGTCGCCCTGCGGCACCGGCACCAGCGCCAAGCTCGCCTGTCTCGCCGCCGCCGGCAAGCTGGCGCCGGGCGTGGACTGGATCCAGGAGAGCATCGTCGGCAGCCGCTTCACCGCCCGCTACCGCCTGGACGAGGCCGGCCGCGTCATCCCGAGCATCACCGGGCGCGCCTATGTGGTCGCCGAGGCGACGCTGCTGCGCGATCCCGGCGATCCCTTCGCCAACGGCATCGTGTCGCTCGCGGCGTAGAACCGGATCGCGGGCCTCCCGGCCGTTCTGTCGGCCGGGGTCCCGCGGTCGGACGACGATCGCCGCTTCCGGTCAGGGGAGGCCGGCACCGGAACCGAGGCCCCGCCCGCCCGCAGCGACGGCCGCGCGGTTCGGGTGCTGCCTCCTCTGGCCCGAGACGGTGGCCGCCTTGCCGCTGCCCGCCCCCCAAACAGGAGGCGTCGCGCGTCGGCCTATGGCGGGGTCGGACGCGCCGGCGCAGCCGTCCGCCGCATGGCGATGCCATCCGTCAGATGGCGTGTTCGGCCGCGGACGAGAGCCGGTCGGCAGAAGGGGGCTGCCGAAAAGCGAACGCCGGCCGCAATGCATTGCAGCCGGCGCCGAGGTCGTGGCGTTGCGGGGTCGACGCTGGTCAGCCGCCGCCGGCCAGCCGCTTCCAGGCCGGCATTTCGGTGCGCATCTGGCGGATTTCGCGATCGACGATGGCGACGGTCTCGCGGATCTGCGCCTCGTCATGCTCGGCGGTGATGAAGAAGCGCAGGCGGGCCTGCTTCTCCGGCACGGCCGGGAAGATGATCGGCAGCACGTTGACGCCGGCCTCGTAGAGGCGATTGGCGCACATCACCGCCGAGGTGGAATCGCCGATGATCACCGGCACCACGGCGGCATTGATGGCGGTACCGGTATCGAGACCCGCCTCCCGGCAGAGTTCGAGGAACAGCTTGGCGTTGGTGCGGATCTTCTGCGCCCGCCAGGGCTCGCGCTCCAGGAGCTCGATCGACTTGATCGCCGCCCCGGCCAAAGCCGGTGGGAAGCCGACCGAGAAGACGAAGCCCGGCGCGCCCGCCTTCAGGATCTCGATCAGGGCATGGGAGCCGGCGATATAGCCGCCGGCCGCCGCGAAGGATTTGGACAGGGTGCCCATCCAGATCTCGATCTCGTTCGGATCGACGCCCTGCTCCTCGGCGAGGCCACGGCCATGCGCGCCGAGCACGCCGGCCGAATGCGCCTCGTCGACCATCAGCCAGGCATCGTGCCGGCGCTTGATGTTCACGAGCCGCTTCAGGTCCGGCATGTCGCCGTCCATGCTGTAGAGCCCCTCGACCACGATCAGGCAGCGTTCGTGGCGCGAGCGCGTGCGGGTCAGATGCTCTTCGAGCGCGTCGAGGTCGTTATGGGCGAACATCAGCCGCGTGGCGCCCGACATGCGGGTGCCCTCGACGATCGAATTGTGGCTGAGCGCGTCGCACAGGATGAGATCCTTCGGCCCCATCAGGTGGCCGATGGTCGAGACGTTGGTGGCATGGCCCGAGACGAAGACGACCGCGTCCTCGGTGCCGTGCAGGCGCGCCAGCGCCATCTCCAGCTCGTGATGGATCGGCCGCTCGCCGGCGACCAGACGGCTCGCCGAGACGGTCGTGCCGTAGCGGTCGATCGCCGCCTTGGCGGCCGCCGAAACCTCCGGATGGCCGTTCAGCCCGAGATAGTTATAGGACGCGAAGTTGAGCAGCGTCCGGTTGCCGCACAGCGTGGTCGCGCCGGCCCGGCCCTCATGGACGTGGAAGAACGGGTTGGCGATGCCCGAAAGCTCCGCCGCCGCCGCCATCATGCGCAGTTGCTTGTGCTGCGGCATGGTCGAGAAATCGAACGCCCTGGGACCGACCGGCGCCGTCTCGAGCATGGCGGGCTCATCGCCGTCGCGTTCGCGTCGATTTTGAGCCTTTGCTTTCAAGTCCGCGAGAAGCTTCGACTTCTCGTTCTTCGCCAGACCTTCGATTCCGCGCGGAGCCGTCATCAGAACACCTTCTTGATCGTCTGGCCGCGCCGCTCGATCGCCTCGGCCACGGCGGCGAGATCCTCCGCCGTCGAGCCCTGGAAGTCGGTATGGCTATTGGCCAGCGTCTCCGTGTCGCTGGTCGCCGACATCGCATCGCCGCCCTGGATCCGCGCCACCATCTTGGTGGCGATATCGTGCAGCGTAGCGCCGTTGGCAAGCGACATGAGCGGGATTTCCACGCCGAGCCGGCTTTCGGCGGCCATGCGCAGTTCGAGCGCCATCAGCGAGTCCATGCCGATTTCGGAGAGCGGCTTGTGGCGGTCGATATCGTCGCCCGGCATGCGCAGAATGCGGCCGATCTCGGCTCCGAGCAGGCGGATCACCCGCTCCAGCGCCTCGGCCGGCGGCAGGGCCATGATCTCCTCGCGCGCGGCCTGGTCGCCGCCCTCCGCGCTTTCCGTCGCGCCGAGGTCGCCGAGATCGGCGAAGAGCGGCGTCGAGACCAGCTTCAGTTCCTTCGAGGCCGACGCCCAGTCGATGCGGGCAAAGCCGATCGCGGCCTTGTCCATGGCGGTCGGATCGAGCGCCATCAGGGCCTCGAGGCCGTCGAGCGCCTCTTCGACCTTCAGGGCACTGCGGCCGAGTTTGCGCGCCAGCATCTCGTTGACCTGCGTGTTGCGGGCGAGATAGCCCGCATCGCCGATCGCGCCCCACGCCACCGCCAGGCCGGCAAGGCCCTCGGAGCGGCGCTTGCGCGCCAGGGCTTCGAGATAGGCGTTGGCGGCCACGTAGTTGGCCTGACCGGGATTGCCGACGATGGTCGTCGCCGACGAGAACAGCACGAAGCAGTCGAGATCGAGCCCGCGCGTCGCCCGGTCGAGGATCGCCGCCGAGGCGACCTTCGGGTGCAGGACGGTGCGGATGCGTTCCGGAGTCAGGTTCTGCACCAGGGCATCGTCCAGCACCATGGCGGTGTGGAACAGGCCCTTGAGCGGCGGACCGCCGGCGGCGAGCCGGGCAAGCAGCGCCTCGACGGCCTTCGGATCGGCCGCATCGACCGCCATGGTCTCGACCGTGGCGCCCATCTCTTCGATCTCGCGCACGATCTCGATGGCATCGCCTTCGACGAGCCCGCGCCGGCCGATCAGGACGAGGTGGCGCGCGCCGCGCTGGGCGAGCCGCCGGGCGAGGCCGAGGCCGAACCCGCCCAGGCCGCCGACGATCAGGTAGCGGCCCTCGGCCGAGACCTGGAAGCCCGGCGCCGTCGGCGTGGCCGAGACCGCCGGCACCGCCGGCGGGGTGATCACGATCTTGCCGATATGGCCGGCCTGCTGCATCAGCCGGAAGGCTGCCGTGGCATCCTCGGCCGCGAAGGCGCGGAACGGCAGCGCGGTCAGCGAGCCGTCCTCGAACAGGCGCATCAGGTTGCGGAACAGCCGCTCGGCCAGCTTCAGCTGACGGGTCAGCAGCTGGTCGGCGTCGATGCCGAAATAGCTCAGATTCTGGCGGAACGGCCGCAGGCCGAGCCGGGTGTTGCCGTAGAAGTCGCGCTTGCCGAGTTCCAGGAAGCGGCCGAACGGCTTCAGCACCTGGACCGAACGCTCCATCGCCTCGCCGGCGAGCGAGTTCAGCACCACGTCGACGCCTTGGCCGCCGGTCAGGCGCATCACCTCGTCGGCGAAGGCCAGACTGCGCGAATCGAGCACATGGTCGGCACCGAGCGTCTCCAGCAGCACCCGCTTCTCGCGGCTGCCGGCCGTGGCGATCACGGTCGCGCCATGCGACTTGGCGATCTGCAGGGCGGCCAAGCCGACGCCGCCGGCGCCGCCATGGACCAGCACCGTCTCGCCCTCTTCGAGGCGGGCGAGATGCACCAGCGCATAGTAGGAGGTCAGGAAGGCGACCGGGATCGTCGCCGCCGCCTCGAACGACATCTGCGCCATCAGCGGGGCGACCGCATGGGCCGGCACCGTGACATGGCCGGCAAAGGCCGCCGCCGCGAAGGCGACGCAGGGGTCGCCGACCTTGAAGCCGGTCACGCCCGGGCCGACCGCGCTGACCACACCGGCGCATTCCATGCCGAGCGTCGGGCCGGCGAAGCCGTCCTCGAGCGCCTCGGGCGGCAGCAGGCCCATGGCCCACATCACGTCGCGGAAGTTGAGACCGGTCGCGCGGATCTCGATCTCGATCTCGCCCGCGCCGGGCGCGGTCCTCGCCACGGTCGACCAGGTCAGACGATCGAGCGAGCCCTGGCCGGCGATGTCCAGGCGCCGGGTCAGAGGACCGCTGACGCCGGCAAGGCTGGTCTCGCCGATCAGGCCGCCGCGCACCACGCGCAGCGCCGAGCGGCGGTCGGCGTCGAGCACGATCTCGTGCTCCGCACCGGCATTCTCGATCTCGTGGGCGATCCGGATCGCCGTCTCGGACGGCGCCAGCGACGGCGACGGGTCGATCTGGCGGATGTCGAGATTGGGATGCTCGTTGGCGACGACGCGGGCGAAACCCCAGAGGCCGGCCTGGGCCGGACGGTGGGTCGCGACGCCGACGATCGACTGGGCGGCACCCGGTGCGATCGTCCAGACGCGCACTTCGCGCGTGCCGAGCGCACGGGCGAGGGAGCCGAAAGCCGCGGTGCGCGCCAGCACGGCGGCTTCCGCGTCATCCTCGGGGGCCGAGGCGCCATAGGCGAAGACGACCTCGAAGTCGCCCTCCGGCAGGGCATCGCGCAGTTTCGCGTCGGCTTCCGGCGTGCCGTCGAGCGGCACGACCTTGGTCGAATAGGCGGCCGGCGGATGCGCCTCGTCGGACGGCAGGTGATCGATCAGGATCTTCACCGGACGACGGCCGCCGTTCAACTGGGCGACCAGGGCATCGGAGAGGGCGCGACCGCGACCCTCGCCATTGGTGACCAGCACGACCGGCTTGCGCACCGGGGCCGGCGCCTCGGTGGCGGCCGGCGCCTCCGGTGCGATGCCGGTGATCAGGAACGCGGCCGTGGCCCCGTCGAGCGCATGATCGACATGCACGTTGCGGAAGCCCGCCTGGGCGGCGACGTTGGACCAACGGTTGCGACGGTCGGGCAGGCGACCGACCGGGCGATCCGGATCGGCCGACGAGCGCCACCAGTCCGCCGAGATGCCGCGCAGGGCATCCACGAAGGGCCGGCCTTCCGGTTCGCACAGCGCAATGGCACCGCCGGGCGCGATGCCGCGGCCGAGCAGCGACAGGGTCGCGGCCAGATCCGGCCAGCGATGGGCCGCATCCGCGGAAACGGCGAGGTCGTAGCGGATGCCGTTCTCGCCGTCGAAGCTCGCCCATTCGGCGGTCTTCAGAAGCGTGTGATGACCGATCAGCAGGCGCGCACGCTCCAGCACCGACGGATCGGGATCGGTCAGCGTGACCGAACCGGTCTCCGGGTCGAGCGCGGCCAGAATGCGGCGGACGAGACCCTGGTTTTCGGCACCGAGCACCAGGATCGACAGCGGCCGGTCCTTCGGGGCGGTTGCGACGAGATCCTCTACGAGGCGGGCGACGGTCGCGGCGATCGGCGCGAAGCTCGGCGAGCCGCTGGCCAGATGATCGCGCATCGCTTCCGAGCCGATCGGATCGCTGCCGCCCTCGACCAACCGCCGCTCCAGGACATCGGCGAGGCGCGACAGCATGGTGGCTTCGGCGATCCAGGCCGGCTGGTCGGCGACGATGGTCCGGATCAGACTGTCGACCGAGGGATTGTCGGACGCGTCCTCCAGGCGCCAGCGTCCATCGGACTGGCTGGCCTGACCGTCCTCTTCGAGCGCGGCGAGCAGGCGGGCAAAGAGCGGGCGCATCTCGGCGTGGACGCGGCCCTGGCCGACCAGGTCGGCGATCTGGAAGCCGTCGCGATCGGCGCCGACGATGCGGCCGATGACGGCGGCCGCCAGATAGGTGAGGGCGGCATCGACCAGGATGCGGCCTTCCGCGGGATCGGAGGGGCCGTCCTCCGCGGCGAGGCGGAGCCGTTCGGCCGCGGCCGCCGGGCCTTCCGGCCACGCGGCTTCCACCGCCGACGCCAGGCCGTCCTGCGGCAACCGGACCGGCACGGTGCGGTAGACGAAGTCGTCGAGGGTCGCTTCGCGGGACAGCTGGACGGCGGAGAAGCGGGCACCGGTCAGCGAGGCGACCACGGCGCCGGCCGCATCGACCAGCGTAAAGGCGGCCTCGATCGACTTGACCGAGCCCTTGGTCAGTTCGAGGCGCGCCGAGGCGACCGGCGCGCCGGCTGCGAAGATGCGCAGGGAGCCGAGCCGGGTCGGCAGGAAGCTCTGCTGGCGGCCGCCCATGCCGCGCTCGGCGAGGAGCGCGAAGAGGCCGTGGAAGGCGGAATCGAGCAGCGTCGGATGCAACAGGTATCCCTGCTCGTCGAGCGGGGCCTGCGGACCGGCGAACCGGATGGTGGCGGTCTTGTCGTCGATCACGTCGACGCTGGCGGCGCGGCGGAAGGCCGGGCCGTATTGCAGGCCGAAGGTCTCGGTCAGACGATAGAGCTCCGCCGACGCCATGGTCCGCCGTGCCGGGCCGGTCGCGGCCGGGGCCGGCATGGACTCGACCGGAACGCTGGTCAGCGCGCCGCGGGCATGCAGGCTCCAATCGTCGCCGGTCAGCCGATGGCGGCTCAAAATCTCGACCACCATGCCGTCGTTCGAAACCCGCACGGCCACTTCGCGCGGCTCGGACGGCTCGATTACCAGGGCCCGAACGATGTCGAAGTCCTTGAGCTCGATCCGGTCGGTGCCGATCAGTTCCCGTCCCGCGGCGAGCGCCATCTCGGCCAGGCCTGCGGCCGGCACCACGATGGCGCCGTCCACCTTGTGGTCCGCCAGCCAGGGCTGCAGTTCGGTATCGAGGTGATTGAAGAAGACCGGGCCACCCTTGCGGTCGGACAGGCCGATCAGCGGATGGGCGGTCGGCCGGTAGGTCGACAGGGCTTCGGGCGTCAGGTCGAGCTTGTAGGCCTGATTCTGCCAGGCATAGGCGGGCAGATCGGCCGTGCGCGGGCCGGACCCGAACAGCGCACGATCGTCGACCGCCGCACCATGGGCGACAACGCCCGCCGCGATGCGGGCGATCGGATCGACGGCTTCGGAATCGGCGCGGTCGAGCGATGACAGGGCGGCGCCGGTGAGGCTCGCCTCCTTCAGGATGTCGTTGACATAGGCGCCGAGCACCGGACGCGGGCCGATCTCGAGGAACACCCGATAGCCGTCTTCGGTCAGCGCCTTGACGCCGGCCTCGAAGGCGACCGGCTGGCGCACGTTCTCCCACCAGTACTGCGCGTCGAGCGCCTCGCCGGGCACGATCCCGCCCTTGACGGTGGAATAGAACGGAATCTTCGACGCATGCGGGCGGATATCGGCCAGCGTCTGCATCAGCGGCTGCCGGATCGGATCGACCAGCGCGCAATGGAACGGATAGTCGAGATCGAGCCGCTTGAAGGCCCAGCGCTTGGAGCGGGCGAATTTCAGGAACTGGTCGAGAGAGTCGATCCGGCCCGAAATGGTCACGCCGCGCGGGCTGTTGATGGCCGCGATCTCGATGCCCGGGTAGCCGGCTTCCGCGATCGCCTTCTCGGCCTCCGCGGCCGGCATCAGCAGGGCGGCCATGCCGCCGAGATGGCGGGTGATCTCCTGGTGGGTCGAGCGGGCATGGATGACCTTGACCGCGTCCGAAAGATCGAGGGCGCCGGCCGCCCAGGCGGAGGCGACTTCGCCCACGCTGTGGCCGACGACCGCCCGGGGGCGGATGCCGCGCATGGCGAGCGCCTCGACCAGCGCGACCTGCACGCCGAACAGAAGCGGCTGCGCCACTTCGGTCCGCTCGATCTCGTTCTCGATCTCCTCGGAGAACATGGTGGTCAACAGCGACCAGCCGGCGCGGCCCATGAACACCCGGTCGACCTTCTCGAAGGCCTTCTGGAAGTCCGCATTGACCCGGTAGGCGACGCGCCCCATGCCGGCCCATTGCGAGCCGTTGCCGGAGAAGACGAAGGCCAGGCCGCCCTCGCGGACCGGCGCGCGGGCATCGACGATCTGCGCCGAGCGGTTGCCGGCGAGCCATTCGTCGAGCGCGCCGACCATCTGGTCGCGCGCCATCGGCAAGGTGACGATGCGGTGCTCGTGGCGGTCGCGACCATGGGCGGCGGCGGCCAGAAGGGCCTGCGCGCCGGCCGGCGTCGCGGCGGCCAGACGGTCGCGATAGCCCGCAACCAAGGTCTTCAGCGAGTCGCGGCTATGGGCGGAAACCACCAGCGGCGTCGGGCCGGACGCCGTCTCGGCCGTGCGGACCGGTTCGCCCTCGCGGATGACCACATGGGCATTGGCGCCGCCGAAGCCGAACGAATTGATGCCGGCGTGGCGCGGACGGCCACCGCGCGGAATGGCGACGGGCTCGCTGGCCACGGAAAGATTCAGGTCGCCGAAGGGGATGTCTGGGTTCGGGGTCTGGAAGTGCAGCGACGCCGGCAGCACTTCGTTCTCAAGCGCCAGGATCGACTTCAGCATGCCGGCCACGCCCGAGGCCGGCTCAAGATGGCCGACATTGGTCTTGACCGAACCGACCGGCAGAACGCGCTGGCGCCGCTGGCCGAGCTTGCGGCCGAGCGCGCCGGCCTCCGCCGGATCGCCGACGCGGGTGCCCGTGCCATGGGCCTCGACGAAGGCCAGGTCTTCCGGATCGATGCCGAAGCGGGAATAGACCTCCTCCAGGAGGGCGGCCTGCATGTCCGAGGAGGGCAGCGACAGGCCGACCGTGCGGCCGTCGGAATTGATGCCGGTGCCGACGATGGTCGCGCGGATGCGGTCGCCGTCGGCACGCGCCTTCGGGGCGGCCTTCAGCACCATGGCGACGGCGCCTTCGGAGCGCACATAGCCGTCCCCGGCCGCGTCGAAGGCGCGGCACAGGCCGGTCGGCGACAGCATCGAGGCGCGGGCGAAGCCGATGAAGGGCACAGGCGAGCCGAGCACGTTCACGCCGCCCACGATGGCGGTATCGATCCGGCCGGAGCGGATGGCCTCGGCGGCCTCGTGCATGGCGACGAGCGAGGAGGAGCAGGCGGTATCGACCGTGAAGCTCGGGCCACGCAGATCGAATATGTAGGAAATCCGGTTCGAGATGATCGACAGCGTGTTGCCGGTCATGAACTGGGCATCGATCGCCGCCGGATCGAAATAGAAGCGGTTCATGTAGTCCGACGACGAGGCGCCGATATAGACTCCGACGCGCTCGCCGGTCAGGCGCGACGGCCGCATGCCGGCATGTTCCAGCGCCTCGTAGGTCACCTGCAGCAGCATGCGCTGCTGCGGATCCATCTGGATCGCCTCGCGCGGGCTGATGCCGAAGAAGCCCGGGTCGAAATCGAACACGTCTTCGACGATACCCGCCGAGAACGTGTAGCTCTTGCCCCAGACATTCTTGTTCGGATGCAGAAAGCGTTCGGTCGCGAAGCGATCCGAGCTGATCCGGGTGACGGCGCAGCGGCGTTCGTTGAGGAGCGTCCAGAACGAAGGCACGTCCGGTGCCGAAGGCAGCCGGCATGCGTAACCGACGATCGCGATTTCGGTTTCTCGGTCAGCCATGGTCAATCGGTTCGCCGTCATTCGCTCTCATTCGCGTCCGCCAAGGGACGTCAGTCTCGCCGCCGTCCCATCCGGGCCGAGCGAATCGACTGCCGGACCCTCGGGCGCCCAGTTCGCCACCGTCCGACTGTCCTTAACCGCCGATCCGCGCGAAGGAATCAGCGTCCCGTCACTGGGTTTTCGATCAAGTGCGCATGGACCCCGTCCGGGTGATACCCCATCGGGTGCGATGGTCGCAACTGCGGACTGATCACGGTTTCTATCGAAACTGTAATGGTCCCCAGCAATGTTCGGTTTACGGTGCCGTCGTTTTCAGAGTTCCGAATCCGCACAGGCGGTACGGCACCCCGGGCGACGTCGGGGCTGCCGTCGCTGTCGGCGATCGACGGGGGATGCATCTCTGGCGGAAGCATCGTCCGACTATGGCGGACACCGTCGGGTACGGCCGGGTTTGCCGACCCGGCTTTCGAATCCGTGCGGAATGCGCGTTCCTGCCAGACCGGCGCGACCACGATCTGCGTTCCTGAGCTCGCCTTTGACCGAAACGATATTGGCGCCTCCCGGCGACACGTCACATCATCGATTCTGCAAATTTGCATCTTCTGATATGTGATCCTTTCCCCCTCTCGCGCCCTTTCCGGGTGTGGACGCGTCGCTGGCGGCAGATTAAGTTCGGCCCGATTGTCGGCCGTTCGTCAGGTTCGGGACTTCGCCAAGGCCTGCTTGCAGGACGACACACAAAGGGAAACGGGTGCTGTGACGACCGGACTGGAGGCGTTGAAGCTACGGCGCGTCACGGCTTTTTCACGTGGGATCATAGAGATCCCGACTCTCGGAATACTGCTCGGGGTCGAGACGTTCGTGCCCCGACCGCGAGCACGTGCAAACCCGTCGGACCTGGATGCGGTGGTCGGCTGGGGATTCAAGGCCACGGCGACCCGGGCGCGCGGCTTCGCCTCGCGCAATGGGTTGCGCTACATCGCCCTCGAGGACGGCTTCCTCCGGTCGGCCGGCAACAGCGTCGTCAAACCGCCGCCCATCTCGGTCGTGCTCGACGATCTCGGCATCTACTACGAGGCGCGCCAGCCCTCCCGTCTCGAAGCGCTGATCGCGCAATCCGCTGGCGATCCGGGCCTGATGGAGACCGGTCGCGAGGCGCGGCGGCGCATGGTCGATCTGGGGCTGACCAAGTACAATACGCTCGGCAAAGGCCACCCGGCCGACCGTCTCGGTCGACGGCGCCGCGTGCTTCTGATCGACCAGACCTTCAACGATCAGTCCGTGGCCGGGGCGGGGGCCTCCGCCGTCACGTTCCAGCGCATGCTGTCGGAAGCGCTGGCCGCTTACGAGGCCTCCGACATCGTGGTCAAGTCCCATCCGGACGTGATTGCCGGCCGCGCGCGCGGCTATCTCGACCAGGATGCGGCCCGTCACGGCGTGGAGGTGCTGCGCGAGCATCTCGGCACCTATGAACTGCTGCCCTGGTTCGACGAGATCTGGACGGTTTCGAGCGGCTTCGGCTTCGAGGCTTTGATGGCCGGCGCGAAGGTGTGCTGTTTCGCGGCCGCCTTCTACGCCGGATGGGGCCTGACCGACGACAGCCGGTCGGAGCCGCGGGCGCAGGCCTGGATGAAGCGCAGAACGCACGGCATTACGGCCGACATGCTGGCCGCCGCCGCGCTGGTCGCCTATCCGCGCTATGCCGATCCGGTGCGCGACGAAACGTTGTCGGCCTTGACGGCCATGGACCGGCTGGCGGCCTGGCGCGACCGCTATCTCGTCGAGACGCGCAATTTCGTGGCGGTCGGCTTTTCGACCCAGAAGCGCGTGGTGGCGCGCAACTTCTTCGAAGCCGGACCCGGCCATCTCAGTTTCTGCGAACCGGCGGAAGCGATCGAACTGGCGACGGCGCTCTCGGCCGGACTGCTCGTCTGGGGCGACCGGATCGATCCCCAATTGGAGGAGACCGCCCGGCGGAGCGGACTGGCCGTGACCCGGCTGGGCCCCGGTGCGATGGACGCGCGGGCGGTGGCGACCGAGGCCGTCCCGCTTCCGTCGATCGCCCAAGACGATTTGGGCATCGACTATGATGCGACGCGCGCATCGAGTTTCGAAGACCTGGTCAATACCGCCGCGTTCGACCCGCTCCTGGTCGCCCGGGCGGCGTATCTCGGCGAGCGCCTCGTCGCGCTGGATCGTGCCGCCGCGGCCAGCGGCGGGGACCTCAAATCGAGCGTACTGGCCCGTGCCGAGGGGCGGCCGGTCGTGGTGGTGGTCGGCGATCTGCTCAACAAGGCTCAGACGCGACTGGGCCAGGCGGCGATCCGCAACAACCGGGCGCTGCTGCGCGCGGCGCGCCGCGAGGCACCCGACGCCTATGTGGTCTTCATGGAGCCGCCGGGGCTGGAATCGCGCCGTCGCGCCGGCTGGGTCCCGCATGCCGCGCTGCGCCCCTACGCCGATCTCATCCTGTGCGACCCCGACATGTCGGCTTTGTTCGAGATTGCGGCGGAGGTGCATGTCAACACGTCATCGCTCGGGCTGATGGCCTTGCTCTACGGCGCCAAGGTGGTCTCCTGGGGTATGCCGGCCTATGCCGGCTGGGGGGTGACCGAGGACCGTGCGCCGATCCCGCGTCGCAGCCGCCGGCTCAGCCGGGACGAACTGCTGGCCGCAATCTTCCTTCTCTATACCCGCTATCTCGATCCGCAGACCGGAATTCCCTGCGAGGCGGAGGATCTGGTGCGGCGGATCGAGGCTCTCGGGCCGGGGCCGGCCCGGTCCCTGACCGGCGGCCGCCGACTGCGCAACCACTTGATCCGGCTCGAGGCGACGGTGCGCCATATCCTGTTCGGATGGATGGGCGACAAGTCCTGAAGGGGTCGTCGGCCGGTGGCTTCGGCAGCCGGTCGGTCCGCTCTAGAGCATCACCCAATCTGAAGAGCATCCCCCGATCCGAAGGGATCGGATGAAGCTCTGCATGTTTTTGTTTGCGCAAGCGTTTTCCGATCAGAGCGGGCCGCTCTGATCGGACCTTGCTCTGGCCCAGCTCGGCCCAGCCCCGGCGCGCCGATGGCCGACGGTCCGTCCGAGCAGGCCGTGGCCTCAGACCACGACCGTCAGGGTCTCGGCCGCCCGGGTCACCCCCGTATAGAGCCAGCGATCGCGGTGCTCCCGGAACGCGAAGGCCTCGTCGAACAGGACCACGTCGTCCCATTGCGAGCCCTGCGCCTTGTGCACCGTCAGGGCGTAGCCGTAGTCGAATTCGTCGGAGGAGCGGCGCATCTGCCATGACAGGTCGCCCTCCTTGCCTTCGAAGAAATCCGGCAGGACCGAGACGTGGATGCGCGCCCGCGTGCCGGCCTCGTCGGGCGCGACATCGTATTTCAGGTAGCCACCCTTCGGCTCCTTGCGCCGGTTGACCCGGAAGATGCCGCCGTTCTGCAGACCCTTGGACTTGTCGTTGCGCAGGCAGACCAGCTTCTCGCCGACCTCGGGATGCGGGCTCGTATAGCCGCGCAGTTCCCGGATGCGCTTGTTGTAGCCGTGCCGGGTCCGGTTCAGGCCGACCAGAACCTGGTCGGCGGCCAGAATCCGTTCGGCATCGATGTCCCGCCGCCGTATCACGCTCGATTGGCCATAGTGCCCGATTTCGAGCGGCCGGCCCTCCCGGATGTCCATCGACATGCGAACGATCGGATTGTCGGCCGCCTGACGATGGACCTCGGTCAGCATCACGTCCGGCTCCGCCTCGGTGAAGAAGCCGCCGCCCTTGATCGGCGGCAATTGGGCCGGATCGCCCAGCACGAGCGTCGGCTTGCCGAAGGAGAGCAGGTCGCGGCCCAGCTCCTCGTCGACCATCGAACATTCGTCGATGACGATCAGCTTGGCCTTGGAGACGTCGCTTTGATGGTTGATGGCGAACGAGAAGGTCTCCTCCTCCTCGTCCTCGGCCGATTTGCGGCGCGGGCGGTAGATCATGCTGTGGATCGTGGTCGCGCCTTCGCAGCCCTTCTGGCGCATGACCATCGCGGCCTTGCCGGTGAAGGCGCCGAAGCAGACATCGCCGTCGATCCCCTCGGCGACGTGGCGGGCAAGCGTCGTCTTGCCCGTGCCGGCGAAGCCGAACAGGCGGAAGACCTGCGGATGGCGTCCCTTCAGCCAGTCCTTGACGGCCTTGAGCGCCGCATCCTGTTCGACAGACCAATCCAAGGGCGCGTCCGACACTGGAACGAAACGAGAATCATCGGCACGGTACCGGCTCGCCGATAACTCTGCAACCGAAGCCGCCAAACGCGCCGATCAGGATCGGACCGACTTTGCGCTCGGAACAGCCCGGCAATCCTTACGCCTCGACGGCGGCGAGCGGCCGGCCGCTGGCGGGCGCCAGCCGGAGGGCTTCAGCGGGCGAGCGCCATGGCCCGGTCGACGGCCGGGCCGAAGCCTTTCAGGGCGACCTTGAGGACGACGTTGCCGCCGGATGCGGCCTCGGCGGTCAGGTTCAAGCTCTGCGCCTTGCGCAGGGTCGCCACGGCCTTGGCGTCCAGGCTCAACGGCACGACGCATCCGCCCGGCAGGCAGGTTCGGAATTTCGCCGTCGCGAGCGGCGCCGCCGCCTCCGGCTGGAGATCCACACCCCGTTCGATGACCAGGCCGAACGGCAGGATGGCGGTCCCCTCGGTCTTTTCGGCGCCGGACAGCCGCAGTTCGATCGCCAGGATGCGCTGCCGGGTCGTCCCGTCGAACTGCTGCAGCACGACCGAGCACCGGCGCGGGCCCGGTCCGACCCGTCCCGGGGCGGGGGCCGGTTCCTGCAGGCAGATCACCCTCCAGCCGTCGTAGGTCTCCTCGATCGTCGACGGCGTCGCATCCTGCGATGACGGCACCGCCATGCCCGAGGGCGACGGGGCAGGGGCCGCCGCAGCGGAACTGCCCGCCGCAGGGCTGCCGGGTGTTGCAGGGCGCTGATTGGCGGCCGGCCTGATCGACTGCGCCTGTACGGCCGCCGCGCCCGCCAGCACGGCGATCGCCGCGATCCCGATCGCCACGATCTCGGCGACAGCAGGTCCGACCGGCCGAGGTGCAAGGCGCCTTTCCGGGACAGGCACTCGCGGACGGTCGGGAGACCGGTTCAGGCGCATCGGCCGCACTCGCCGCTCCGGCCGCTCAGAAGGCCACCTTCATGCCGCCGCGCACCGAACCGGCACGGGCATGATCGGAGGTGAGGGTGCCGTCGATATCCGAGAAGATGCTGACATTCTTCATCAGGACGATATCGAAGCCGAGCCCGACCGTGGTTCCGTAGACGGTCCGATCGCCGAGCGCGCGCACGGTGAAATCGGTGTCGAGCACGGTGGCGCCGTAGCCGGTCTTGCCGATCGTCTCTTGCGCGAAGCCCGCGGCCTTGAGCCAGTAGTTCATCGGGCGGCCTTCGGAACTGGTCTGATAGTTCAGCTTCGCCTCGAAGCGCTGCTCCAGGCCCTGCGCGTTGTGGGCGTCGTAGCTGACATTCTGCGACGAGCCGCGTTCCTTGTAGCCGTCATAGGCGGCGGCGACGTAGCGCGCCTTCAGGCTCGGCGTCAGCGACCAGCGATCGCCCAGCGCGAAGCGGGTGGCGAGCGCCAGCTCGCCCGCACCGAACCAGCCGTCGAAGCTGCCGGTCGCGGTTTCCCCGCCGGTTCCGATCCGGCGCTTGGTCTCGGTCCGGATATAGCCGCCGGCCAGCACCGCATCGAGCCAGGCGGTGCCGAGCGTGCGCCGGGCATAGCCGCCGGCAAGGCCGATATCGCCGCTCGACGAGCCGGAACCGCCATCCAGCGTGGCCGAGGTCTTGCCGCCGCCGCCGAAGGCGCCGAAGCGCCAGTCGTCATGCTGGTGGTCGATGCCGCCGGCCATGCCCCACTGGCGCGATTGCAGGGCGCCCTGGCCGCCGCTGGCATCCTGTTGCCGCGCGGCGGCGAGGCTGCGCAGCCAAACGAGGTTGCCATAGGCGTCGTAGGTGGTGCCCTGGCCGATCGAACCGGTCTGGATGTCGGTCGGCGACGGCCGGCCGGTGGTGTCGGCATAGCCGAGTGGCGCGCCGGAGGTGCGGGCCGGGCGGGGCGCATCGATGTCGACGATCTCTCCGACGAGACCGAGGATGCCGCCGGCGAAGTCTCTCACCATGTTCGGGCTGGCCGAGACCGCCTTGTTGTCGACGACCACGATGTTGCCGGCCTTGGTGTCCGGATCTATCCCTGAGGTGATCAGCGTCAGCGACTTGTCCTTGACGTTGATCTGGTTCGAGTTGACCAGATAGTCTTCCACCGCCAGCGTATACGAGCCGGTATGGAAATTGATGGTGTTCCCGGTCGTCGAATTGAAGTCGACCGCGCCGTTGAAGCGCGCCGAATTGTAGACGTTGAGCGTGTTGTTCGAGCCGTTATACCAAATGGCCGCGGAACCGCCGGAGATGCGGCCGCCGGCATTGATGGTGCTACCGGACCCGCCGATCTCGATGCCGTAGGTCCCGCCCGAGACCCGGGCGCCGGCCCCGACGGTGATCGCCGTCACGCCGCTGTCGTTATAGGCATAGATGCCGCGGCGCGTCCCCCCGGAGACCTTGCCGTCGACCGAGATCGTCTGGATACCGCCGAAGGCGTGGGAGTTGATGCCGTCCTCGCCGCCCGTAATCGTGCCGCCGGTCTGCACGATGGTCTGGTTGCCGCCGAAGGTGGTGGCGTTGATGCCTGTGATCGTGCCGGTGAGGGTGCCTGCCGTCCGGACTGTGGTATCGCCCGTGCCCAGGTGGCTGACCTCGATGGCCACCTTGCCGGAGATCGTGCCGGCGTTTTGGACGACGGTGAGGCTCCCCGTGCTGCCGGGAGCGTTGGCCGCATAGAGAGCGCCGGCATAGGGACTCGTCGATGCGATCGTCCCGGATACCGACACGGACGTGTTGCCCGTGCCCAAATTGAACAGATGGACACCGCCTCCGGCCCCGGTGATCGAACCGCCAGTCTGATTGAAGGTCAGGTCGGTGCCACCAGCGCCGGTCAGCGCGTAGATCCCGTAACCACCGTCCCCGAGGGACTGAATGGTGCCGGATGTCGTGACGTTCGTGTGTCCGGTGCCTGAATTGTAGGCATAGATTCCGTAGGAGCCGCCCGTGATCGATCCACCATTCTGGACGATGTCGAGGTTCTTGGCACTCGGGTTGTTGTTGACATAGACTGTGTTGACCGTCCCCGCCACCGTAACCAAGGTGTTTCCGCTGCCGGAGTTGTAGGCCTCAATTCCATTAAGACTGCCGGAGATCGTGCCTGCCGACTGAACGATGGTCAAATCGGTCGTACCGGAACTGGTCGCGACAAGGACACCGGTCGTGCCGCCCAAAATTTCGCCGGCGAGCGACACGGTCGTCGCGCCGGTGCCGTTGTTTTCGATCTGCAGCCCATAGCCGAAGGCAGAGATCACGCTGCCCGCCTCAGTCGATACGGTCATGGCGCCGGATTCGCTGATGACATAGGCGCCGAACAGTTCTGGCGCCCCGACAGTCTTGTAGGTCTTGTCGAACAGCACCGATCCGCCCAGGAAGTTGTTGCCGAGCATCTCCCCAGAGCAAACGGTGATACCGCCGTCCGGCACGCAGCCGGCGCGGGCCGGGTCGATGGCGACGAGCAGACCGACGCCAGCCAGGATCGCGCTGACCGCCACGCTGCCGAGCAGTCGCTCGATCGTCCGGCCCCGATCCGACACATCCATGGCGGGCATCGCGGCGGGTGAGTCGGTCCGACGGAACGGAGACCTGAGGGCACAGGCAGGCGCATGGCGAACGAAGCTGAGCATCAGCATCTCCGGCCGAATCGGGCGGTTCAATCGGTGGAAGTCCAACGAATCATTGGGTGAATCGCATGGTTAATCGGTATCGTAATGTTGATTAATTCTGCAATAACGAAACAATCAAAATCCTGCAGTTCTGCCGCCTTCGCGGCTTCGGCAGTTGCATTTCGAACCGTTCGGGGACATGCCCGCTCGACCATGGTTCCTCCGGCCAGGGTCGGGCTGATTTGAATTCAGGGTGACGAATATATCGGGCGGCATCCGTCCCCAGGCGGTGCCTTCGTCTGGTGCGATGCCGTTGTCTTCCGGGCCGGTCGGGCGCAGAACCTGCGGCGACGTGAACAAGGCTTGCCGTCGAGGTGGAGATACTGTGATGGACGATCGCGCATTGAACCTGCGCCTGCATGCCGCCTGTTCGATCGCCGCCGAGGCCGGCGCCCTGGCGCGGCACCTGTTTCTGAACCGGCCGCAGGGTGACTACGCGCTGAAGGGCCCGCAGGACTACCTGACCGAGGCCGATGGCGCCGTCGAGGCGCTGGTGCGCGAGCGGCTGGCGACCGTGTTCCCGGACGACGGCATGATCGGCGAGGAGACCGGAGGGTCTTCGGCGGCGGCGACCTGGATCGTCGATCCGATCGACGGCACGGCCAATTTCGCGCGCGGTGTGCCGCATTTCTGCGTCTCGATCGGGCTTCTGGTCGACGGCCGGCCCGAACTCGGCGCGATCGCCGCGCCGATGCAGAACGAGCTCTATGCCGCCCGACGCAGCCGCGGCGCGACCCTGAACGGGCGCCCGATCCGCGCGGCGGCGACCGGCGCGCTGTCGGAGGCGGTGGTCGAGCTCGGCTGGTCGCCGCGCCGCCCGGCGGCCGACTATCTGACCATGACCGAACGGGTGCTGGCTTCGGGCGCCAGCGTCCGCCGGGCCGGATCCGGCACGCTCGGCCTCGCCTATGTGGCGGCCGGGCGCTCCGATGGCTATGCCGAACTGAACATCCGGGCCTGGGACGTCCTGGCCGGCCTGGTGCTGGTTGCCGAAGCCGGCGGCCTCGCCAACGATTTCTTCGCCGCGCCCGACTGGCTGAGCGGCGCCCCGGTGCTGGTCGCGGCGCCGGGGATCGGCGCGGCGCTGTCGGAGATCGTCGGGATTCCGCTTTCCGCTGCGCGATCATGACCTTGATCGCGGGCTACGTCGGTGCGCAACGGCCGGGAGCCTGTCCGATATAGTCGCGCTCAAGAACCGATCCGACCGATACTTGTCGCATCCGAACAATTTGGGGCATCCGTACAATATCGAAGTCACGATCCCGGTTCTTTACACAAAAGCAAGACTTCGATGTGATCGTAATCGTGGCGGGTGATTCGTCATCGCCCTTGCCGCTCGCCCTTCGGGCGTTTCCTCCCAAGACTGGGCCGCCGTTGTGACGGCCCTTTTTTTTGCCCGAACCCCGCCTCGGTTCGAGCCTCGGCCGATGGACGCCGGACCAGAAGCCGGGAACGGGCCGTCGGCATCGCCGCACGACGAAGCGCTGGCATCCGCAAACGAACGGCGCCATAACTGGACATGTCGCGCCAGGAGCGCCGGTCGGACGGGCTGAACGACAAACATATTCAAGAAGTTAAGTGTTCGGCCGCAGCCGGGGCCGAAGGCGGGGTCTGCCATGCTGATTTCCGAAATCGTCGCCGAAGAGAACGACTTCGTCGCGCTGCGCCGGCAGCTGCACAGCCGCCCGGAGCTCGGCTACGAGGAGCATGAGACCAGCGACCTGGTCGCGCGCCTGCTCGGCGACTGGGGCTATACGGTGCATCGCGGTCTGGGCGGGACCGGCGTCGTCGGCACGCTCACGGCCGGCAACGGCACGCGGCGGATCGGCATTCGCGCCGACATGGATGCCCTGCCGATCCTGGAGGAGACCGGCCTTGCCTATGCGAGTGCCGTTCCGGGGAAGATGCATGCCTGCGGGCATGACGGCCACACGGTCATGCTGCTCGCCGCCGCCCGCCATCTCGCCCGCTCGCGCAGCTTCGACGGCACGATCCACCTGATCTTTCAGCCCGCCGAGGAAGGCCTCGCCGGCGCCCGGCGGATGATGGACGAAGGCCTGTTCCGGCTGTTCCCCTGCGATGCGGTCTTCGCCGTCCACAACTGGCCGAACCGGCCGGTCGGCGATTTCCTGTTCCGGCCGGGCGTTCTGATGTCCGCCGCCGACAACGTGACCATCACCATCGAGGGCAAGGGCGGCCATGGCGCCCATCCGGAAATGGCGGTGGATCCGATCGTCGCCGGCGCCTCGACCGTGATGGCGCTGCAGACGATCGTCTCGCGCAACATCGACCCGCAGGAGCCGGCGGTGATCACGGTCGGCGCCTTCCAGTCCGGACAGGCTTCCAACGTCATCCCGGGCGCCGCGACCTTGCGACTGTCCGTGCGCAGCTTCGCCGAGGCGGTGCACGACCAGTTGCAGGACAGGATCACCGCCGTCGCGCGACTGCAGGCGGAAAGCTACGGCTGCACGGCGACGGTCGACTATCGGCGCATCTATCCGGCACTGGTCAACACGCCCGAGGAAACCGCCTTCGCCCATGCCCTGGCGGTCGAGCTCGTCGGCGCCGACCGGGCCCGCATCGTGGCGCGCCCGACGCCGGGCAGCGAGGATTTCGCCTTCATGCTGCAGGAGAAGCCGGGCTGCTACTTCCTGCTCGGCGCCGGCGACGGGCCGATGCTGCATCACGCCAGGTTCGACTTCAACGACGCCATCCTGACCCGCGGCGCGAGCTTCTGGGTCCATCTGGCCGAGCGCTATCTGGCGAAGGCGGCGTAGGCCCGCCTCGGCGCCACGGGGGCGCGGCGCCGGGATAGAGCCATCGGCGGACGCGGGGCGTCGGCAGACGAGGGGAGGCCGCCGTTCAGATGCGGATCATCGCCCCCATATCCGCGGCGTCGGCCGGGGCGTCGTCGTCGTCCGACGGCGCGGCGATGACCTCGCTCCAGGCGCGGATCGTGTTCAGATAGGTTTCCATGATGCGGGCCAGACGGGCACCGTTGAGGCCGCGCCATCCGATCGGCAGGGTCAGGATGACCCGGGGCGTCTCGTCGCCGGACAGGCTCAAGGTCGCGCCAAGGGTCGCATGCCAGAAATGGTTGCCCTTGAGCAGATCCTCGTAGACCGCGGGCCCGTTGGCCGGCACGCCGAGATCGGTGATCAGCCAGAGGGTGTCGGCATCCGCGCGATACTGGAAATTGATCTGCACCCCGCCGTCGAAGGCGAGGGCGGTCGCGCCGTCCGCGTCGAGCGCCAGGGCCGGCAGGCCGATCTGACCTCCGAACTCGGCCAGCAGATTGGTCAGCGCCGGATCGATGTTCATGGCAGTCCCCCCATTCGGATGCGTTAGAGCAAGGTCCGATCAGAGCGGCCCGCTCTGATGGGAAAAAGCTTGCGCAAACAAAAACATGCAGAGCATCTTCCGATCCCTTCAGATCGGATGATGCTCTGAGGTCCGCCGAGGCGGATCGAGTCCCCCCTCGGTTCGGCCGTGGCCTCGCCGTCAGGCCAATGTCCGGCGGGCGGCAAGAAGATCGTCGAGCGCGGCATTGACGGCTTTCGAGACCGGCACTTCGGTCGAGAAGTCGACCGCGTCGCGATTGTCGACGCTCCCCCGGACGAAGCCCCAACGCGAAAGATCGAACTCGGTGACCACGGCGACGAGCCGCCAATCCTTCGGCAGGGCGCCGACCGCGCGGGCCTCGCGGATGCGGCCGCGCAGGCCGCCGACCCAGGCGAAGGCGCGCTCGATCATCCCGCGGGCGTCGTCGACATCCGTGTAGGCGCCGCCCCAGCCGATCTGAATGAAGACGGCAAGTCCGTCTTCGACCAGGAAGTAGTGCAGGGCCGAACTGGCGAGACCGCCGCCATCGAAGCCGAACAGCGTGTACGGAACCGGTGCGGCACCGGCGAGCGCTTCGTCCAGATAGATGTCCAGCGTGTAGGGCGGCGTCTCGATGGCGCGCGTGGCGAACAGGAATTCGCCGTCGGACCGCAACCGGGCCGTCTCGTCGGCCGTGAGCGGCGGCATGGGCAGGCCTTCGGCCTCGAAAACGGCGCGGGCCTTGTCGATCGGGCTGGCGGCCGTGATGACATCGGTCATGGTTGCAACCTCCGGAAGCCGTTAGATGATCTGGTTGGTCCGCTGCAGCGCACGCTCGTAGTCGCGGCCGACATAGCTGTTCTCGTTGCGGAACTCCGCCCCGACCCAGTCCTGGCCCCACTGGTCCGGCTTGATGATGCGGTTCTTCATCTGCAGATCCGCGACATGCACCTTGAGGCCGACGAGGCGATCCTTGGCGGCACGGATTTCCTCCGGCTTCAGCCCCTTCAGGCAATCGGCGAGATCGGTGTCGGACATGCCGCGGATCATGTCCGCCATGTCGGTGTCGACGAGCGGCGGCATCTTCCGGCCGCGGAAGCCCTTGTCGAGCGGCGAGGTTCCCTGGGCGATGCCGTTGGGATCATGCAGATCCTTGCCGAGGCATTGGTCGTTGTCGATGCCGGTGACCACGGCCTGGCCGTTCTTGTCGATCGCGATGAAGTAGTTGTTGCCGTGCCGGTCGCCCTGGCCGACCAGGTGGTCGAGCAGCTGGAGCTTGACGATCTCGCGCCGCACGTCGCCGCGTTCGAAGAGCTTCGGATCCGTCTTGGCCGCCGGATCGCCGGGGGCGCGCGACATGACGATGCCGAGTTCGCCGCCGCCCATCGACGTGCCGCGGAGGCCGATCTCGGTATGCGGCACCACGTCGAAGCCGAGCTTCTTGGCGACCGCGCAGGTCGCAACGTTGCGCAAAGCGATCTGCGGATTGTAGGGGTCGATGCCGGTGCGCGCGGCCACCCAACCCTTCTCGACCTTGGTGGTCCGGGTCGGATCCGGCGGGCTCAGGGGCTTGAACACGGCAGAATAGTCGCCGCCGCCGGTATCGTAGTCCACCGAATACACCGTGTTGAAGGCGCCCGAACCGAGCTTGGTCATGCCGCTCGTGCGCGTGGTGTCGTCGAAGCTGGTGACGATGGTATCCGGTCTGATCGGAATATCCATCTTGCGGTAGAGAAGGCCACCTTCGAGCCCGATGCCGGACTTCTCCAACAGGATCGCCTCGCCGCGGTTGAAGCCGGCATCGGAATAGGTCTTCAACTGCGTCGGCGTCAGGTTGCGGTCGAGCAGATTGTTCTCGACCATATGCCGCGCCTGGTCGGGCGTCAGGCCATGCAGGTCGTGCATGTTGTCGAGCGTGAAGCCGAGACGGGCGAAATCCATGATCTCGGAGAGGCTGCGGTCCGGCGGGAAGGTGCCTCCCTTCTTCATCTGCGACAGCAGGCTTTCGACCAGCTTCTGTTCCGCCTTGATCTGCTCGCGCACCTGACCGATCTCGGTCTTGTGGCTGTGCGAGCTCCCCTTCATGTATTTGTTCGCCGACGCCAACGCGAAATCGAGATTGTTCTCCAGTTCGTGCAAGCGCCCCGAGTCGGTATAGGATTTAATCGGCGACCGGTAGTGCGGCGGCATGCTCATCTCATGCGCGTCGTCCGACAGGAACTGATGGACATCGTCCATCTTGGCGAGCATGTCCTTGTATCCGGTCGACATCTTGTGGACGCCGAAGATGCCGAAGCTCTTGTCGGCCTTCGGATCGCCCGCCCGGCCTTTCAGGGTCGCGCTGGTTTCCACGCCGGGCGCCCGTTCGGCCAACCGGGTCAGACGATAGTCCGGCGTGCGCGGCTCGACATTCCGTCCGGGCAGCGGCTGCGGCGCGCGGTCGAACGTCTTGGGCTTGGGGGGAACGGTCGGCTTGAACGAAGCCACCTTGACGCCCGTGCCGCCAAACTGGCCCGTTACCGAACTCGGTCCGGTCGACTTCGACCCCGTCGTGCCGATGATCGGCTGGTGAAGCGTAGGACCGCTGGTCTGACTGATGGCCATGGCGCGCTCTCCCTTGCGGCTCGTCCATGCGCTGAGTATGCACTCAGGGAAAGTCCGGACTGTCACAAACGGCACTGGGTACTGCCGTAACGGAAAAGCCGAGGCGCGGCGGCCGGCGAAATCGGCCGCTTCCAGACCGATTGTCAGCGGCGCACGGTCAAGGCTGCGTCGAACGCGGCCTCGGCCCGGCTGCCGATCGGCGCCTCCGTGTCGAGCGTCACGCGGTCGGTCGGCGCGGCGGCGTCGAGCCAGGCCCAGCCGGACGTGCCGAAAGGCGAGAACACGAACAGAAGCGTCTTCTCGAACGGCAGCGTGCCGGCTTCACGCGCGGCGGCGGCCTTGTCCTGCATCCGCGCTGCCCAGGCGAACAGCCGCTCGGCCAGGGCCTTGGACATCTCGGCATCGGTATAGGCGCCGCCCCACTCGATCTGGATCAGGAGCGCGAGACCCGGCATGACCCGGTAGTAATGGGCCGCCCAGCTGTTGATGCCACGGCCGGCGAAACCGATCAGGGCATAGTCCGACGGTGCGCGGCCGCGGGCGAGTTCCCGCGTATAGACCTCGATCTGGTAGGGCGAGGCCGGCAGGTCGGCGCGGGTCGAGAAAACCGTCGTCTCGTCCGCGTCGCGCACCAGTCGGGCGGCGAGTGCGTCGGGCAGCGGCGGAAAGGCGAGGCCATCCGCGGCGAACAGGGCGCGGGCCGCCTCGGCGGGCGAAAGGAGGGTCGCGTCGATTTCTGACATGGCAACGGCTCGCAATATCGAGGGGCAGGGCTGCGGAACGGCAGTCGTCAGTCGAAGAGCAGAGCCAGGTTCTGTTGAAGCATCCGCTGGCGCTCATCCAATTGCTGGACCTGCGACGGCGTACCGCGCGGAGCGTCGTGACGATCGCGGCCGAGATAGCTGTTGTCGCTGTTGAAGCGTTTCATCACGTCCTTGTCGCCCCACTTGTCCGGGTCGATCACTCGGCCTTTGGTCCGCAGCTCGCCGATATGGTCCTTGATCGCCTGCAGGCGATCCTGGGCGGCCGAGATTTCGGACGGACGCAAGCCCTTCATGCTGACCGCCAGACCTTCCTTGGTCATCGTCTCGAAGGCCCGCGCCATGTCGCTGTCGATCACCGGCGGCAGGGTCGTGCCGCGGAAGCCGTCATTGTGGTCTTCGTAGCCCTGCGCGATGCCGTTCGGATCGGTCAGGTTCTTGCCGAAGCATTGGTCGTTGTCGATCCCGGTCACCGTGACCTTGCCGGTGCCCTTGTCGACGTTGATGAAATAGTTGTTGGCGTGCCGGTCGCCCTGGCCGACCAGATGGTCGAGCAGCTGCAGCTTGACGATTTCGCGGCGAACCTCGGGATTGTCGAACACCTCGCGCGGGGTCGATGCCGCCTGCTTGCCCTGCGCCCGCGCCATGACCAGCCCGAGGGTCTCGCCCTTGCCGATATCGGTGAAGCCGATCTCGGTGTGGGGGACGACATCGAACTTGAGCGCGTTTGCCACCGAGCATGTGGCCAGATTGCGCAGCGCGATCTGCGGGTTGTACTGGTTGACGCCGGTCTGCTTCGCCACCCAGCCATGTTCGGGCCGGTGCGAGCGGTTCGGATCGTTGGCGGCCAGCGGCTTGAACACGCCATCGAAGGTCTTGCCGCCGTCGAGCTTGAACTGCGTCTTGTAGACGGTGTTGCAGGCCCCCGAGCCCAGCTGTTCCACCTTGCCGGTCCGGGTCGACTCGCTGAACGTGCCCGTCACCGTCTCCGGCGTGATCGGAATGTCCAGGGAGCGGTACTTCATGCCGCCGAACAGGCCGAGGCCGGTTTGCTCCAGAGGAACGGCCTCGGATGCCCGGAAGCCGTGCTCGGTATATTCGGTCTTGGTCTTCTCCGGGATGTCCTTGCCGATCGTCTGATATTCGATGTGGTTGCGCGCCTCCAGAGGCGTCATGTCCTTCACGGTGGCCATGTCGTTCAGCGAAATGCCTTCGCGGGCGAAAGCCAGGACCTTCTCGAAGCTCATGCCGGCCGGAATCTTGCCGCCATCCGCCAGTTCCTTGTCGAGCCCCGCGAGCACCTCGCGATCCTGCTCGACCTGCATCTGGACTTCGTTGACCATGCCCTTGTGCGAGTGCTTCGCCTTTGCGGCATAGCGATCGGCATTGTCGTAGATGCGGTCCAACTGACCCATCAGCGACTTGACCGTCTCGCGCGGCGTCTTGCCGGAGGTATCCGCGTTCTTGACGGTGCCGTGATAGTCCTCCAGCGCGCCGAGGACGGCCTTGTAGCCGGTGGACATCTTGTAGAGGCCGAAGAAGCGGTCGTCCTTGGGGCGGCCCGATGTCGTGATCAGTTCGTCCTTGGTCGCGACGCCGGCCGCGGCGGCCGCCCGCACCAGCTTCGGCACCGGCGGTTGCTGCTCAACCTGGCGATCGGACAGCGGCACCCCTTCGCCGGATTTCGTCTTCGGCGGCGGGGGCACGGGATCCTGGCCCTTGGGCATGACCTGGACCAGCCTGGTCTGCAGAACGCCGGTGGCCGCCTCCGCGCCGCCGGTGGGCGTCCCGAGCGGACCGGTGCCGGTCTGGATCTTCGACGAAGCGCGGCCGGAATCGACGATGGCCATGGATTGCGTTCCCTTGAGACCGGGCCCTGCGGCCGTGGCTCGGACGATAGAGGGTTGTGGTCGGCCCCCTGTCACAAAAGCTACTCGCAGCGCGGGTGCGACGGTTCGGGGGCGCTCAAATGCGGATGAAGGTCATCGGCTCGTTCCCGGTGGCGAGGGACTCGGAGGCCGTCGAGCGGCCGTCGCCCGGATCGGCGATCACCTCGGCCCAGTCTTCCGCAGTGTTGACGAAGCTTTCCAATTGCGTCGCGAGACGGGCACCGTCCAGGCCGCGCCAGGCGACCGGCAGGGCGATGATGGCATGCGGCGGCTGATCGCCGGAGAGGCTGAGGGTGGCGCCCAGCGTCGAGCGCCAGAAGAAGTTGCCGCGCAGCAGGTCCTCGTAGGCTGCCGGACCGGCGGCCGGGACGCCGAGATCGGCGAAAAACCACAGCATGTCGCGATCGGGACGGTACTGGATGTTGACCACCGAGCGCCGGTCGAAGCGGAGCGCGCAGCTGAGGTCGCCGTCGAGTGAGAGACTGGGCAAGCCCATCCGCCCACCGAGTTCCGCGATCAGGGTGGCCAGCGTCGGGTCGATACTCACGAAGCGTTTCCTCCACCGGACGCGTCGCCGGCTTGTCGGATCATTGTGACGCAGCCGCTCCGGCGATCAAGCCAACGCGAAGGCGGCCGGAGGGGCGGTCTCGGTTCGGCCTTCCTCGACCGCATGGCAGGCGACGCGGGCGCCGCCGTCGCGGGTATAGCCCGGCGCCTCGCGTCGGCAGCGGTCGTCGGCGAGCGGACAGCGCGGATGGAAGGTGCAGCCGGGCGGCGGATCGATCGGGTTCGGGATCTCGCCCGTGATGGCCCGGCGCGGCCGTCCGCCGGGACGCAGGTCCGGGACGGCGTCGAGCAGCATGCGCGTATAGGGATGGCGCGGCCGGGCGAACAGTTCCTCGGTCGGCGCGACCTCGGCGAGACGGCCGAGATAGAGCACGCCGACATCGTCGGCCATGTGCCGGACGACCGCGAGATTGTGGGTGATCAGCAGGTAGGTCAGCCCGAACTCGTCCTGAAGGTCGCGCATCAGGTTGAGGACCTGGGCCTGGACGGAGACGTCGAGCGCCGAGGTCGGCTCGTCGCAGACGATGAATTCCGGATTGGCGGCGAGCGCCCGGGCAATCGCGATGCGTTGGCGCTGACCGCCGGAGAACTCGTGCGGATACTTGCGCCCGTCCGCAGGGTCGAGCCGGACCAGCTTCAGGAGATCGGCGACCCGCGCTTCGATCTCGGCGCGATCCGACATCAGCCCGAAGGCGGTCAGCGGCTCGGCGATGATGGCGTCGACCCGGAAGCGCGGATTGAGGCTTGCGAAGGGGTCCTGGAAGATCATCTGGAACCGCCGGCGCAGGCGCGCGACATCCGCGGTGCGGCCCGGATCGGCGATGTCGACATTGTCGAACAGGATTCGCCCGCGCGTCGGCCGGATCAGGCCGACCACCATGCGGGCGATGGTCGATTTGCCGGACCCGGATTCGCCGACCAGAGCGAAGGTCTCGCCCTTGGCGATCGAGAAGGAGACGCCGTCGACAGCCTTCACGAAGCGGCGCGGCTCGCGCTCGATCATGCGGGCGAGCCAGGGTTTCGAGACGTCGAACACCCGGGCGAGGTCTTCCACGCGCAGCAGCGGCGGCGCGTTGCGATCGATGGTCATCGGGCGGCCTCCGCCGGGCTCATGGCGGGATCGAGCAGGAAGCAGGCGGCCTCGGACGCATCGGCCCGATAGGCCGGCGGACGTTCGGCGACGCAGCGCGCGAAGGCCTGCAGGCAGCGCGGATTGAAGGCACAGCCCGGCGGAATGTGCGACAGGCGCGGCATCGAGCCGGGGATCTGTTCCAGCCGGTCGCGGCCGCCGTCGAGCGACGGGATCGAACCCATCAGACCGCGCGTATAGGGATGATGCGGCCGGCTGATCACGTCGGCGACCGGGCCGATCTCGGCCAGACGGCCGGCATAGAGCACGGCGACCCGGTCGGCGGTCTCGGCGATGACGCCCATGTCGTGGGTGATCAGGATCACGGCGGTGCCCTTGTCGCGGCAGAGGTCCTTCAGCACCGCGATGATCTGCGCCTGCACCGATACGTCGAGGGCGGTGGTCGGCTCGTCGGCGATGATCAGTTCCGGGTCGGCGGCGAGCGCCAGCGCGATCACCACCCGCTGGCGCATGCCGCCGGAGAATTCGTGCGGGTAGGAATCGATGCGCGCCCGGGCGGCCGGAATGCCGACGGCCTCCAGGAGGGAGGCGGCGTGCAGCTTGGCTTCCCAGGGCGTGCGGTCGGTATGGGTGACGATGGTTTCGACCAGCTGGTCGCCGATCCGGATCAGCGGATTGAGCGAGGTCAGCGGGTCCTGGAAGATCATGCCGATGCGCCGCCCGCGGATGCGCCGCATGGCTTCGGCCGGCAGGTTGTCGATCCGCTCGCCCTTCAGCCGGATCTCGCCGCCGGCGATGCGGCCGGGCGGTTCCAGGAGGCCGATGATCGCCGAGCCGGTCATCGACTTGCCGGCGCCGCTCTCGCCGACGAGGCCGAGCACCTCGCCGGGCGCGAGATCGAAGGAGAGGCGGTCGACGGCGGTCAGCAGGCCGCGCCGGGTCGGGAACTGGACCGTCAGGTCGCGAACGGAGAGCAGCGGTTCGGTCATCACCGGAGCCTCGGATTGAGGGCGTCGCGCAGCCAGTCGCCGAGCAGGTTGACCGACAGGGCGATGGCGACCAGGGCGATCGCCGGGAAGAACAGGATCCACCATTCGCCGGACGCGATATATTCCTGACCGATGCGCAGGAGGGTGCCGAGCGACGGGCTGGTCGGCGGCACGCCGACGCCGAGGAAGGACAGCGTCGCCTCGGTGATGATGGCCAGCGACAGGCCGAGCGTGGCGATCACCAGCACCGGGCCGAGCACGTTGGGCAGGATGTGGCGGCGCATGATCTTGCCGGCCGGCAGGCCAACCACGCGGGCGGCCTGGACATAGTCCTTGCCGCGCTCGACCATGGTCACGCCGCGCACCGTGCGGGCATATTGCGGCCACTTGGCGATGCCGATCGACAGGATCAGCACGGGGATCGCCATGTGCTCCTGCGCCGCGATCGGCAGGGCGCCGCGGGCGATGCCGAAGATCATCAGGGCGACCAGAAGGTCCGGGAAGGTCAGCTGCACGTCGGCGACGCGCATGATCACGCTGTCGACCCAACCGCCGCGATAGCCGGCAAGCAGCCCGAGCGCGATGCCGATCGCCATCGAGACGACGACCGAGGCGAAACCGACCAGCAGCGAGATGCGCGCGCCGTAGAGGATCGCCGAGAAGACGTCGCGGCCCTGGTCGTCGGTGCCGAGCAGGAAGGTGTGGCCGGTGAATTCGTTCGGCTTCAAGGGCGGCGTCTTGCCGTCCATCAGATCGAGCGACGACGGATCAAACGGATCGGTCGGCGCGATCCAGGGCGCCAGCAGGGCGGCGAGACCGATCACCAGGACGACCACCGCCGCCACCACGGTCAGCGGCGAGCGCCGGAACGAGTAGAACAGGTCCGAGTCCAGCGCGCGCCGGAGGCGGCCGGCTCGAACGGCATCCGCGGCGGCCATCTCAGTGCCCTCCCGTGGTGGCGCTGCGCAGCCGCGGATCGACCGCGAAATAGAGAAGATCGACGACCAGGTTCACGAATACGAAGAAGCCGGCGACGAACAGCAGGTAGGTGGCCATCACCGGCACGTCGACGGCCTGGACCGAGGAGATGAACAGCGAGCCGACGCCGGGCCACTGGAACACGGTCTCGGTGATGATCGCGAAGGCGACGATCGAACCGAGCTGCAGCCCGGTCACGGTGATCACCGGCACCAGCGTGTTCTTGAGCGCATGGCCGAAATGGATGGCGCGGGTGGTCAGGCCGCGGGCACGGGCGAAGCGGATGTAGTCGGTGCGCAGCACCTCCAGCATCTCGGAGCGCACGAGGCGCATGATCAACGTCATCTGGAACAGGCCGAGCGTGATCGAGGGCAGCACCAGCGATGCGAGGCCGGAGCCGGTCAGGAAGCCGGTCGTCCAGCCGCCGATCCTGACCGTCTCGCCGCGACCGAAGCTCGGCAGCCAGCGCAGTTCGACGGCGAACAGATAGATCAGCGCGATGCCGATCAGGAAGGTCGGCAGCGAGACCCCGATCAGCGAGATGGCCATGATCGCGCGCGACAGGAGGCCGTCGCGTCTCAGCGCCGTATAGACCCCGAGCCCGATCCCGCCGACGAGGGCGAACAGGCCCGAGATCAGCGCCAGCTCGAGCGTCGCCGGCAGCCGTTCCTTGACCAGATCGATGACCGGCCGGCCGACCCGGAACGAGACGCCGAAGTCGCCCTCCGCGACATTGCCCAGAAAGGCGGCGAACTGCACCGGGAACGGCTGGTCGAGGCCGAGTCGCTTGGTCATGGCTTCCCGGTCGGCGATGGTCGCATCCGGTCCCATCATGTTGGCGACCGGGTCTCCCATGAAGCGGAACATGGAGAAGGCGAAGAACGCGACCACCACCATCACCACGAGGGCTTCGGCGATGCGGCGGATCAGGAATGCGAGCATGCGGTCACCGGCAAATCGTGAACTCTGACACTAGCAGGATTTGGACCGGTCGACCCGACCCAGGCCTGCCCCGGGTCGAGGTCACGGCCACCGCCCCTCGATCCGATCGGTGCGGCAATCCGAATTGTTTCGATGCCGGTCGGAATCCGCAAGAGGCCGTCGCCGATCAACCGCCGGAGAGGGGGCCGTCGACAGGGGCGGTCAAGAATGTCTTCCGGCTCCTTCGCCTTCTCTCCAAGGGAAAAAAGGAAGGTCGGGAGATCGGGCCGCAGGAAGCACGCACGCCCCAGCCACAGAACTCCCGGCTCCATCCCCTTCGCCCCCCGTGGGGGGAGAAGGTGCCCGAAGGGCGGATGAGGGGGACGGTCCGGCGTCCAGTCCATGAATCTTCGGTTCGGCTCCCGTCGCGCGGACCGCAGGCGCGGGCGAAAATGGCTGCGTTCGGCCCCGTCTTCCGGCTTTCGGCCCCCTTCTCCCCGCGGGGGAGAAGGGGAAGGGATCGGGCATGCTGGGCGGACAGAATGCCGGCGCAGCCGCACGTCCTCGTCACCGGTCACGCCAGCCTCGGAGCCGGAAGACGGGCCGGGACCCATCGGGCGGCATGAAGCCGGCCGACCGGGCATCATTCAAACCGGCCCGATCGCGCTGCGTGAAATCAGTCGATCTTGACGTATTTCACGTAGAGCTGGTTCTCGGGCTGCACCTTGACCTCGATGCCCTTCTTCATGCCCCAGGCGAGCAGCTGGTTGTGGATCGGGATGAACAGGGCCTCGTCCTTCACATGGGCCAGGATCTCGGCGAGCAGCTTGTCGCGCTTGGCGGTGTCGGTTTCCGTGCCGAGCGCCTCCATCTTCTTGTCCCAGTCCGGCTCGACGACGCGGGTGGCGTTGTAGGCGCCATAGACCTTGTCGCGGCTGTGGTAGATGGAGTCGAGCGTATAGGCCGCGTCGAACGAGGCGACGCCCCAGCCGAGCATGTAGAAGTCGGTTTCGTTCTTCAGGATGGTCGGCGTGTGCTGGGCCATCGGGCGGGCATCGAGCGTCACCTTGATGCCGATCTGGCCGAGGAAGCCGACCGTCGCCTGGCAGATCTTCTCGTCGTTGATGTAGCGGTTGTTCGGGCAGTTGAGCTTGACCCCGAAGCCGCCGGCATAGCCGGCCTCGGCCATCAGGGCCTTGGCCTTGGCGATATCCCACTTCGGATACTGGTCGAGCTCCTTGGAATAGCCGTTGACGCCCGGCGGGATCAGCGTTCCGGAAGGCGCGGACTGGCCGCCCATGACCACCTTCTGGATCGCCTCGCGGTTGATCGCCATTTCGATCGCCTTGCGGACGCGCTTGTCGGCGAAGGGATTCTTGCCCTTCACGTCCGACGAGGCGAGTTCCGGATCGCCGGCATTGAGTCCGTAGAAGATCGAGCGGACCTCGGGGCCGGTATTGACCTTGAGGTTCGCGGTCTGGGCGACACGGTCGATATCCTGGACCGGCATGTCCTGGACGAAATCGAGTTCGCCGGAGAGCAGGGCGGCGATGCGGGTCGGCGCCGAGGTGATCACGCTGTAGACGACCTCGGTCGCCTGCAGCGGGAACTGGCCCTTGCCCCAATAGCCCTCGTTGAGCTTCATGACCGTCTTGGAGTCGGGCTCACGCGAAACCAGAATATAGGGACCGGTGCCGTTGGCATTGCGGACCGCGAAGGTCTCTTCCTTGTTCTTGAAATCCTGCGGCCGGGTGACCTTGTTGGCCTCCGCCCATTTCTGGCTCATCATGAAGATGTTGGTCAGCTGGTTGACCAGAAGCGGCATCGGCTCCTGCGTCTTCACATGCACCGTCAGGTCGTCGACCTTGACCACGTCGATGACGCCCGCCAGCGTCGTACGCACGCCGGCCAGCGGGTCCATCGCGCGCTTCAGCGAGAAGACCACGTCGTCGGCCGAAAAGGCGTCGCCGCTGTGGAACTTGACGCCGGGGCGGAGCTTGAACTGCCAGGTCTTGGCATCCGTGGGCAGCAGGCCCCAGGACAGCGCCAGCGCCGGAACGATCTTGCCGTCCTGGTCGCGGTGGATCAGCGGCTCATAGATCTGGTGCAGCAGACCGAAGACCTGATTGGAATTCTCGGTATGCGGGTCGAGCGTCGGGGCATCCTGGCCGCGGGCCCAGCGGAACGGCTTGGCATCGGCCGGATCGGACAGGATCGGAGCGGACAGGGCCGTCCCGGAAAGTGCGAGCGCGAGAACTACCGAAAGGTTGCGGATCATCACACAGGGCTCCTGACCGAGGAAGCGCGGTGAATTTGGACGCAGCCCGGAACCGCGTCCAAATGCATCGCGCTTCATGCAGAATTTTTGAGGGCCAAACCTGCGTGCCGGCATGCCGCCTGTACGCGCCCGCCCCCGACCGCCTCAGGGATCGTCCCGAGGCGCCGGCGACAGGCTAGCCTGAAGTCGAACCCGGCGGCAACCCTCCGTGCGTCGTCGCCCTGGTATTTCTTCAGTCCGAACACACGCTTGGGCCGGACAGGTCAGCGACGTGTCAGGCGTTCCGTGCCGATCTTGGTGCCACCCGTATAGGTCCAGGCCCCCAGCCACCCGTCGCCGTCCTTGCCGTAGACGGCGATGCCGGTGGAACTGCCGGAACGGTATGCAACGGCAAAGAAGTTCTCGTTGCCGACGGCGGTGCCGACGAACTTCTCGCGTGCGATCACCCAGGTGACCTTGAAGGCGTCGCCCTGCGGCTCGATCACCGCCACGCCGGAATAGCCGCCGCCGTCGGGGCCGCGCCCCTCGACGGTATATTGCCCGACCGGATCGGCATGGGCCGCAGCCAGCGTCAGGGCGCCGAACACGAGGGCCCCGGGCAGGGACTTTCCGGTCATGCGGGCTGCGGATGCAAACAGGCTCTTCATGGCGGTTCCCCCTCGCGGTTGCCTCGGTCTGTCGGAATCGCGCCGAGCGCCAGCCGGATGGGAAACGTCGCGCGAACCGGATCGGTATGCAATCGCGGCGCCTTCCGGAAACCCGCCGTCGGCCGGATTCACGTCCCGTTGAGGCTGCCGCAAGGATGTCGGCCGGTTGGACCGTCCCGCAAACCCGATGGCAAGGCGCGCAATGGTAGCGGCTTCAGGCGGAGGCCCGCGCGGGCCGCCCGGCTATTCCATGGAGTCAGCATGTCGTTGCGCCATCGCCTTCTCGCGTTTGCGGCCTTCCTCGCCACCGCGGCGATCGTCGCGGCCATCGTCTGGCGCGGTCTGCACGAGCCGGCCGACACCAATAGCTTCACGCTGCTGGCCGACGCCTTCCTGAATGGCCGGTTCGACTTCAAGGGCTGCTACGATTTCGAATGCGTGCGGTCGGGCGGCAAGACCTACCTGATCCAGCCGCCGTTCCCGGCGGTCCTGTCGATGCCGCTGGTCGCCGCCTTCGGTCTGCACGTCCACTTCTACATCTTCTATGCCGCCGCCCTGACGGCGCTGACGCTGCTCGTCTGGTGGCTCATCTTCCGGCGGCTCGGCACCGAGTCGGCGACCGCCGGCTGGCTGCTGGTCGCCATCTTCGCCTCCACGCCGCTCGCCTATTCGGTCGTGCGGTCCGACGGCGTCTGGCTGTTCGCCCATGTGGTCGGTTTCCTGATGGCCTCGCTTGCCGTCCACGAGGCGCTGGCGGGCCGGGTCGTAATGGCCGGTCTCGCCCTCGGCTGCGCCTTCCTCAGCCGGCAGATGACGCTGTTCATGTTCCCGTTCGTCTTCGCCATCGCGCTGACCGTGCAGGCCCGGCTGCTGCCGCCCTCGCGCGAGACCGTCGTCAAGGGCCTGAAGATGGGGCTCGCCTTCTCGCTCGCGGTCGGCTTCTACCTCTTCTACAACTGGTCGCGCTTCGGCCTGCCCATGGAAACCGGCCACAACATCCTGGCCGCCCAGGCCGCGACCAGCCCCGACATCACGCCGCTGGTCTACCGGCTGCGCGACATCGGCGTCTTCTCGAAGGACTATGTGGTCTTCAATTTCTTCTACATGTTCCTGCAGGGCTTCCACGCCCAGTTCACCGGCCCGACCATGCTCAAGCTGGAGGGGCTCGACCCGTTCGGCGCCTCCTTCCTGGCGGCGAGCCCGTTCCTGCTGTTCCTGTTCTTCTGCCCGCGCGACCGCACCATCTGGTTCGGTGCGCTCGCCGTGCTGCCGGTGGTGCTGTGGCTGCTGTTCTACCATTCGAACGGGTTCAAGCAGTATAACGGCATCCGCTACATGCTCGACTTCCTGCCCGTGCTGATGGTCTTCCTGGCGCGCGCGGTCCGGCCCGAGCTGCGGCCGGCCTTCGGGCTGCTTGTCACCTGGGGCGTCCTGCTCAACCTCGCCACGATCGGTGTGCTCGCCGTCACGCGCGGCTGATTTTTGTACGAGGAATGGTGGGTTCGCGCCGGCTGCCCCCTTGCGGTCCGGCGCGTCCTCGGCTCCGATGGCGGTCCCGAACGACAAGAAACTCGGAAACGCCTCATGAGCGACTATGTCATCCTGGATCCGCGCTTCAATGCCCTGATCATCGGCCATGTGAAGCTCGAGAAGCTCTATACCGGCTGCCGCTGGGCGGAGGGCCCGGTCTATGTCCCGCTGTCGCGCCAGTTGATCTGGTCCGACATCCCGAACGATCGTCTGATGCGTTACGACGAGGCCGACGGCTCGGTCGCCGTGTTCCAGACCCCGTGCGGCTATCACAACGGTCATACCCTCGACCATGAGGGGCGGGTGATCGCCTGCGAGCATGGCGGCCGCCGCGTGTCGCGGCTCGGCCATGACGGCCGCTGGACCGCGCTCGCCACCCACTATCAGGGCAAGCGGCTGAACTCGCCGAACGACGCCATCGTCAAGTCGGACGGCTCGATCTGGTTCACCGATCCGAGCTACGGCATCGACACCAATTACGAGGGCTTCTGGGCCGAGCCGGAGATCGGCGGCTGCTACGTCTACCGGCTCGATCCGGCGTCCGGCGAAGTCACCGCCGTGATCACCGACATGGTGCGCCCGAACGGCCTCGCCTTCTCGCCGGACGAATCGATCCTCTATGTCGCCGATACCGGCGCAACCCATGTTGCCGGCCATCCGGCCGAGATCCGCGCCTTTACGGTCGCGGCCGACGGCCGTTCGGTCGTCGCGGGGTCCGGCCGTCGCTTCTCGCTCTGCGGCTTCGGCCTCTATGACGGCTTCCGGGTCGACCGGGGCGGCCATATCTGGACCTCGACCGGCAACGGCGTCGACTGCTACCACCCGGACGGCACGCTGCTCGGTCAGATCCCGATCCCGGAACTGGTCTCCAACGTCGCCTTCGGCGGCCCCAAGCGCAACCGCCTCTACATCACCGCCCAGACCTCGCTCTACTCGATCTTCCTGAACGCCCATCCGGCCGGCTGGCAGGGCTAGCTCAAGCGACGGCGGCCCGGCGGCGGGGATTGCTTGGGGCATTGACCGTCTCTTGCGTCGGGCGACGATGCCGGGAAGGCCGAAGTCTGAGCCGGCCAGCGGTTTGTGCACTCTCCCAACGGGTTAAACCCTTCTCCCCCCTTTCAGGGGGCGAAGGGGAAGGGGCCGGGGGTTGGGGAGCGTCGATTTCCTCGATCCCTCAACGCGTTATCCCTTCGCCCCCCAAGGGGGGGAAGGTGCCCGGAGGGCGGATGAGGGGGGCGAT
>NZ_LJYW01000001.1:475534-482286 GCF_001305515.1 Prosthecodimorpha hirschii | reverse complement strand
AGGGCGGATGAGGGGGGCGATCGCGCGGATAGATGCCGAAGTGGCGGTGCAGTCGCCGCCCCTGCCAACCCGAACCGCCGGCCTTTCGCGACGCGGCGGCATCCAGGCCCCCTCATCCGGCCTTCGGCCACCTTCTCCCCCTTTCAGGGGGCGAAGGGGAAGGAGCCGGGGGTTTGGGGGCGTCGATTTCCTCGATCCCTCAACGCGTTATCCCTTCGCCCCCCAAGGGGGGAGAAGGTGCCCGAAGGGCGGATGAGGGGGGCGATCGCGCGGATAGATGCCGAAGTGGCGGTGCAGTCGCCGCCCCTGCCAACCCGAACCGCCGGCCTTTCGCGATGCGGCGGCATCCAGGCCCCCTCATCCGGCCTTCGGCCACCTTCTCCCCCTTGGCAGGGGGCGAAGGGGAAGGGGGCACCCGATCGTCAGGCGGCGCGTCCGGACGGCACCGCGTAGGGCGACAGGCTGCGCTTCAGGAAGCGGCCGTCGGTCTTGGCGCCGAGGATGCGGCCCTCCTCGCAGACCACGGCGCCGCGCAGGATGGTCATGACCGGCCAACCAGTTACAGCGAGACCTTCATACGGCGTGTAATCCGAGTTGTGGTGCATCAGCGACTGGCTGATGGTCTCCTTGCGGTTCGGGTCCCAGAGCACGATGTCGGCATCGAAGCCGACGCCGATCGAGCCTTTGTGGGGGTAGAGGCCGTAGATCTTGGCGTGGTTGGTCGAGGTCAGCGCGACGAATTCGTTGACGGTGATGCGGCCCTCGGCGACGCCCTTGGAATAAAGGATCGGCAGGCGGGTCTCGACGCCCGGAATGCCGTTCGGCACCCAGCGGAACGAGGTGCGCGCCTTCGGGTTCAGCTTGCCCTGGCTGCCCTCGTAGAAGAAGGGGCAGTGATCCGACGAGAAGGTCTGGAACACGCCGCCGCGGATGCCCTCCCAGATCGCCTCCCAGGAGGCATGGTCGCGCGGGGGCGGCGAGCAGACATACTTGCCGCCGGTCTCGTCCATGTTGAGACCCTTCAGGTCGTCGGCGGTCAGCGCGACATATTGCGGGCAGGTCTCGCCATAGACCTTGAGGCCCTTCTGCTGCGCCCAGCGGATCTGCTCCATCGGCTCGCGCCCGGAGACGTGCACGATCATGATCGGCACGTCGAGCAGCTCGCCATGGCTGATCGCCCGGTGGGTCGCCTCGCGCTCGACCACCTGCGGCCGCGAAACGGCGTGATAGTAGGGCGCCGTCTTGCCGGCAGCCTCCAGCCGCTCGGTCATGAACTTGATCGAATCGTAGCCCTCGCAATGGACCATGACCAGCGCGCCGCAGCCGCGCGCGCAATCGAACACTTCGAGCAACTGCCGGTCGTTCAGCACCAGGTCGTCGTAGGTCATGAAGACCTTGAACGACGAGTAGCCGTCCTCGACCAGCGACGGCAGCTCCTGGCCGAGTACGGTCGGGGAGGGGTCGGAGATGATCAGGTGGAAGCCGTAGTCGCAGTAGGACTGGCCGTCCGCCTCTTTGTGATAGTCCATCACCGAGGCGCGCAGCGAGGCGCCGCGCGGCTGCAGGGCGAAGGGGATCAGCGTGGTGTTGCCGCCCGCGATCGCCGAGCGCGTGCCGGTCTCGAAGCCGTCCGCCATGGCCGGGCCGCCGAAGGCCGGCTGGGCGAGATGGACATGGCTGTCGATGCCGCCCGGCATGACCAGCAATCCGGCCGCATCGATGGTCTTCGCCCCGCCGGTCAGCGCCTCGGCCAGCGCGACGATCTTGCCGCCGCGGATGCCGACATCGGCGCGCATGGTGTCGGCGGCGGTGACCACCGTGCCGCCGCGGATGACGAGATCGTAGTCGCTCATGCTCTGCTCCCAGGGGGCGCGGCGGGGCGCCGTCAGCCCAGTTCGAAGGTGGTGATGCCGAAGATGCGGGCGAGCGGCAGGCCGGGATCGGCGCCGCGATACATGCGCGCCGTCTCGAAGACCGGCGCCAGGCCGTGGCGCTCGGCGAGCGCGACCGCCGCCGCATTCGGTGCCGGCGTGTCGAGCGCGATGGTCGCGCCGCCGGCTTCCGCGGCCAGCGCCAGGAACAGGGCCTCGGCGCCGGCCGCGTCGTCGGCGAAGAGCGGGCCGATCTTGTAGCCGGAGCGGCAGGGCCGGATCGTGCCGTATCCGACAACGCGGCCGTTCTCGACCAGGAGGCGGGTGACGCGGCCTTCCGAACCGTCGGTCCAGGCGGCGCGGAAGCCGGGCCGGTCGAAGCCGAAGGCGGCCCGGTCATAGGCGGCGAGCGCGGCGCGATCCTCCGGACCGGGCGCGCGGAGGCGCGGGTCCGAGGGGGTCGGCGCGGCGACGGTGCCGGCATGGCGAATGGAGCGGTGGGCGAGGACGAAGCCGGACTTGGCGTAGTTGGCCTGCTGGGCGACGACGCCGTCGAGGCCGATGGTGCGGTCGCCGAGCCGCGCCATGCCGGCGCTCCAGATCGCCCAGCCGAAACCGAGGCCGCGGAATTCCGGCCGGCAGATGTAGAAGCCGAGGAAGCCGTAGGCCGGGCCGTAGGTCACGACCGAGATGCAGGCGACCGGCTCGCCGTCGAGGCGGGCGAGGAGGAAGCCGCCCGGATCGGCGGCAAGGAAGGGGCCGGCATCGCCGAGCCCGGGATTCCAGCCCTCGGCCGCCGCCCAGTCGGCCATCACGGCGAGCCCGGCGGCATCCGCGGGCGCGATGGCGAGCCCGGTCACGCGCCGCCCCCGACCGCACCACCCTCGACCGCGCCACCCTCGACCGAGAACGGGGCGAAGCTGCCGAGATAGGGCTTCGGCGGCGGCGGGGCATAGCCGCCGAGCTTGGAGGTCCTGACGCCGAGCCGGACCAGGCTCTCGGCGAGCGTCACCGCGGCGGCGACGCCGTCGATCACCGGCAGGCCGTGCCTTGCCGACAGGTCGGCGGCGAGATCGGCCATGCCGGCGCAGCCGAGCACGATCGCCTCGGCATGGTCGTCGCGCTTGGCGGCCTCGATCTCGGCGGAGATGCGCTCGACGCCGCCCGACGCCGGATCCTCCAGCGCCAGCACAGGGATGCCGGCCGCGCGCACCTTGGCGCAGCGCGTGGCAAGGCCGTAGCGGACGAGATTGTGCTCCATCACGGGGATCGCCAGCGCCAGGGTGGTGACGACGGCAAACTTGCCGGCGACGAGGCTCGCGACGTGATAGGCGGCCTCGCCGATGCCGATCACCGGCGCGCGGGCGAGCTGGCGGGCGGCGTCGAGGCCGGTATCGTCGAAGCAGGCGATGACATGGGCGTCCGCGCCGAGCGCCTCGGCCTCGCGGATGCGCGCCAGCATGCCCGGGATGGCATAGGCCTCGTCGTAATAGCCCTCGATCGAGACCGGACCCATGGCCGGCTGGGTGGCGCTGATCTCCGTGCCGGGCGAGGCGACCGCGCGGGCGGCATGGTCGATCTTGTCGGTGAAGGAGCGGCTGGTATTCGGATTGACGACGTGGATCAGCATCAGACGAGCCCCGAACCGGCGTCGGAGCCCTGGCGCTCCTGCCGCTTCTGCAGTGCACGGATCGCGAAGAGCGCGGCGAAGATGACCAGGAAGGAGACTGCGCTCGTGACCGTGCCGAGAGCATAGATGTCCGGCTTGGTGACCGTGGTGGTCAAGCCCTGCAATTCGAGGGGCAGGGTGTTGACCGAGCCGATCGCCTGGCTGGAGCGGGCGAGCTCGTCCCACGACAGGGTGAAGCCGAACAGGCCGATGCCGACCACGGAGGGCAGGATGATCGGCAGCACGACATGGCGGAAGGTCTGCCAGGGCGTCGCGCCGAGATCGCGCGCGGCCTCCTCCAGGCGGCTGTCGAAGCGGTTGAAGATGGCGAACATGATCAGCAGGCCGAAGGGCAGCGTCCAGGTCAGATGCGCGCCGAGCCCCGAGGTGAACAGGCCCATGCCGGTGGTCCAGTCCTCGGCGAGCTTCGGAAATCCCCAGTCGGCGGCATGCAGCTTGACGGCGTCGTCGAGCACGCGGAATTCGAGCGCGATGCCGAGCGACGTGATGATCGAGGGCACGATCAGGCTGGCGATGGCGGTGTAGAACAGGAAGGCCGAGCCGGCGAAGCGCTTGCGGAAGGCCATGCCGGCGGCGACCGAGAACACCACCGTGATCATCATCACCACCAGGCCGAGCTTCAGCGAGCGCCAGAAGGCCGCGCCGATGTCGACGATACCGCCGCCCGCGAACAGCTTGGAGAACCAGGTCAGCGAGACGCCGTTCATCGGGAAGGTCAGCCCGCCCTCCGGCCCCTGGAAGGACAGCACGTAGATGGCCAGCATCGGGCCGTAGAGAAACAGCACGTAGAGCGTGAAGACGAAAGCCAGGATGTAGAAGCTCAGCGGGCGACCTTCGCGCAGCATGTCACAGCTCCTTGCGCACGTCGACCAGCCGCGACAGCATCGCGATGATCATGAAGGTGATGCCGAGCAGGATGACCGCATTGGCGGCAGCGGCCGGGAACTGCAGCGCGTTGAGGCGCGTCTCGATGATCTTGCCGGCCGCGGCGATCTGCTGGCCGCCCATGACGCCGATGGTGACGAAATCGCCCATCACGATGGTGATGACGAAGATCGAGCCGATCACGATGCCGGGCTTGGCCAGCGGAATGATGACATTGGTCAAGGTCTGGAAGCCGGTCGCGCCGGCATCGTAGGCGGCCTCGATCAGCCGCTTGTCGATGCGGATCATCGAATTGAAGATCGGCACGACCATGAAGAAGGTGAACAGGTGGACCAGCGCCAGGACCACGGCGAACTCGGAATAGAGCAGCCATTCCAGCGGCTTGTCGATCATGCCGGCCTTGACGAGACCGGAATTGACCAGCCCGTTGCGCCCCAGCAGCGGGATCCAGGCGATCATGCGGATCACGTTCGAGGTCCAGAACGGGATCGTGCAGATCAGCGACAGGGCGATCTGCCAGGTCTTGGAGCGGATGTGGAAGGCCAGGAAATAGGCGACCGTGAAGCCGATCACCAGCGTGATCAGCCAGACCAGGAAGCACAGCTTCAGGGTCTTCAGGTAGGTCTTCAGGATGGTGCACAGTTCGGGAAGCTGTGCGAGACAGCCCTCGAAGGTCTCGACATAGCCGCGCGTCGTGAAGCTCGGGATCATCTCGTATTCGTTGTAGTCCCAGAAGCTCACGATGATCACGAAAGCGAGCGGGACCAGGAAGAAGACGAGGAAGACGAGCATCATCGGCCCGGCCTGGAGCCAGGCGACGAATTGCGAGGGTCTGTCTCTGAGCGCCATCGGGGCTCCGCGCGGGCTGCGAGGGAAGGCGCGGCCCCGGGATCGGAGCCGCGCCGGAGGTCGGTGGCGGGTTCAGGCGGTCAGGCCGCGATGAACTCGTTCCACTTGCGGACCATGTAGTCGTTCTCGTCCATGACCGCGTTCCAGCAGGCGACCGAGCCCATGCGGTCGTCGTAGGAGCCGCCGTCGCGGATCGCACCGGCCTTCTCGAGCAGCGAGCCGTCGGGGGCCTTGATGTCCTTCTCGGCCGGCTTGCCTTCCATCCAATAGGCCCACTCGTAGGGGTCCATATTGGCCTTGGCGGTCGACAGAACGGCCGAATAGTAGCCCTGGCGGTTGAGATAGGCGCCGGCCCAGCCCGACAGGAACCAGTTGACGAACTCGTAGGCCCATTCGAGCTTCTTGCCCGAGACGCCCTTCGAGACGCAGAAGCCGGACGCCCAGGAGCGATAGCCTTCCTTCAGCGGCTGGAACACGCAGGGGATGCCCATCGAACGGACCTTGGTGACCGCCGGCGACCACATCGACTGGATCACGGTCTCGCCCGACGCCATCAGATTGACCGACTCGTTGAAGTCCTTCCAGAAGGCGCGGAACTGGCCGGACTTCTTCGCCTCGGTCAGGATCTTCATGGTCAGGTCGATCTCGGCCTTGGTCATGTTGCCCTTGTCGGCATACTTGTACTGGCCGGTGGCTTCCACGACCATCGCCGCATCCATGATGCCGATCGACGGGATGTTGAGGATCGAGGCCTTGCCCTTGAATTCCGGGTTCAGCAGCTCGGCCCAGGACGAGATCGGGCGCTTGATCAGGTCCGGGCGGATGCCGAGGGTGTCGGCGTTGTAGACCGTCGGGATCAGGGTGACGAATTCGGTCGGGCTCTTGGCGAAGGTCTTGGAGTCCTTGCCCTCGAGGTAGAGCACCTTCCAGGGGGCGGTGCCCTGGTCGCCGATCTTCTTGCCGGAGGGCAGCTGGCCCTTGGTGAAGACGGGCGTGATATTGTTGAATTCCTTGATCTTCTTCGCATCGAGCGGCAGGATGTTGCCCGACGGGACCAGCTTCTTCAGCGAGAAATACTCGGTATCGAGCACGTCGAACGAGTTCGGCTGGGTCACGACGCGCTTGGTCACGTCGTCGGTCGTCACGGTGATGTATTCGATCTTGATGCCGGTATCGGCCAGGCACTTCTTGGAGATCTCGTCGCCGGCATTGACGGCGGTGCCGAGATAGCGGAGCACCTTGGCTTCCTGGCTCATCACATACGGGAAGCCGGTGATGGCGCCCGAACCGGCGGCAAGGCCGGCGCCGGCCGCGGCGCCCTTGAGCAGCGTGCGCCGGCTGAGGCCCGGCTTGGTCGTGTCTTCCGTCATGGTTGCAGTCTCCCCTTTGGTCTTCGCAGACTGATTAGGACTGTTCATTCGAGCGGATGGGCGAGGGCGGGTGCCCAGGTCGCCACC
>NZ_LJYW01000001.1:158225-475514 GCF_001305515.1 Prosthecodimorpha hirschii | reverse complement strand
GGTCGGCAGCACGACATGGCGGAAGGTCTGCCAGGGCGTCGCGCCGAGATCGCGCGCGGCCTCCTCCAGGCGGCTGTCGAAGCAGCCCCGAGGTGAACAGGCCCATGCCGGTGGTCCAGTCCTCGGCGAGCTTCGGAAATCCCCAGTCGGCGGCATGCAGCTTGACGGCGTCGTCAGCCACGCGATCTTCGGTTCGGTGATCAGGGCCCGGGCGAGCGCGACGCGCTGCTGCTGGCCGCCCGACAGCTGGGCCGGCAGCCGGCCCGCATAGGCGCCCATGGCGACCAGATCGAGCAGCACCTTGGCCTTGGCGTGCCGTTCCGCCTTGTCGACGCCGCGCATCTTGAGGGCGAAGGCGACATTGTCGATCACGGTGAGATGCGGAAACAGCGCGTAGGACTGGAACATCATCGCCGTGCCGCGCCGCGCCGGCGGCAGGTCGGTGACGTTGTGGGCACCGAGGATGATGTCGCCCTCCGAGGCCGCCTCATGGCCGGCGACCATGCGCAAGGTCGAGGTCTTGCCGCAGCCGGACGGACCGAGCAGGCAGCAATAGGTTCCGGCGGGGATCTTGAGGTCGACCGCCTCGACGGCGACGGTGGCGCCGTAGCGCTTCGTGACCTGGACCAGTTCCAGTGCCGCCGGTTGGGCCATGCCGCCGTTGCTCCCGCTCTTCGCCTGACCGGTCGGACCGGCCGTCAAAAGCTCGCAAGGCCTGTGCCAGATGCGTCCGGGCCGCCCGGCCTGCGGGGGCGCCCTGGAATGCGGCTCCTTGCATCTCGACCGCGGGTTCGGCCGGCAACGGAATTGCCTAGGAACCGGGCAGTGTGGACACAGTTTACGCTGCGATCGTATACGATCCAGGCGTTCTTTCGAAGCCCGCTGACGCTAGACTGAGCGGCGAGAGGTCGAACCGGAGCGACCGCGCCCATGACGGCCGGGGACGAGGATATGGCGCCGCCGCAGGCGCCGGGATCGGGAACGGCGTCGGCGCCGCGGGCGGGTCGGCCGTCCGGGTCCCGCACGGCCGAGGACCGGGCCGGCCGCATCCGCGCCGGGATCGTCACCGCGATCCTGGAGCAGAGGCTTCATCCCGGCACGAAGCTCGGCGAGGACGAGATCGGCGCGGTTTACGGCGCCAGCCGCACCATCGTGCGCGCCGCCCTGCAGGCGCTCGCCCACGAAGGCATCGTGGTGATCGAGAAGAACCGGGGTGCCTTCGTGGCGCGGCCGAGCCCCGAGGAGGCGCGCGAGGTGTTCGAAGCCCGCCGCCTGATCGAGACCGCGATCGCCGGGCGGGCCGCCCTCCGCTACACGCCGGATTGGGGGGCGGCGCTTGATCGGCACCTCGCCGAGGAGCGCGCCGCGCTCGCGCGCGGCGACGACCGTGCGGCGATCCGCCTCAGCGGCGAATTCCACGGCCTCGTCGCGGCCTTGGCCGGCCACGGCATCTTCCAGTCCCTGCTGGCCGAGCTGATCGCCCGGTCCTCCCTCATCATCCTGCTCTATCGCAGTCGCCGTGCCCAGTTCTGCGGCAGCGACCATCATGCCGCCATCGCCGAGGCGATCCGCCGGGGCGACGGCGCCCTGGCCGGCCGGTTGATGGGCGAGCATCTGGTCGAGATCGAAACCGGTCTCGATCTCAAGGGCGACGCGGATACCGATCGCAGTCTCGCCGACATCCTGCGCGGCTGAGCCTGCGGCCCCGTCCAACAGACCCCGCCACGCTCTCGCCGATTTGCTCGGTCTGCCGCCTTGCTTTCCGCAAGCGCGACCATAACTGTCGTCGGCGGCCGTTGCGCCGCTCCCGATCAAGGATCCGTTTCATGACCGCAGACGCGCTTTTCTCGCCCGTAAAGTTCGGAAGTATCGAACTTAAGAACCGCATCGTGCTTGCGCCCCTGACGCGCAACCGGGCGGCTCCGGGCAACCTGCCCTCGACGCTCGCCGCCACCTATTATTCGCAGCGTGCCTCCGGCGGGCTGGTGATCACCGAGGCGACCCAGGCGACCGAGGACGGGCAGGGCTATCCCGACACCCCCGGCCTTTATTCCGATGCCCAGGTCGCGGCCTGGAAGGTGGTCACCGATGCGGTCCATGCCGCCGGTGGCAAGATCGTCGTCCAGCTCTGGCATACCGGCCGCATCTCGCATTCGGTGTTCCGCCCCGACGGGCTGCCCCCGCTCGCGCCGTCCGCCATCGCCCCCGCCGGCGCCGTCTACCTGCCGGGCTGGCAGAAGGCGGACTTCGAGACCCCGCGCGAGATGTCCCAGGCCGATATCGACCGCGTCGTCGACGGCTGGCGCGCGGCCGCTGCCAATGCCCGCCGGGCCGGCTTCGACGGCGTCGAGGTTCATGCCGCCAACGGCTATCTGATCGACCAGTTCCTGCGCGACGGGTCCAACAAGCGCACCGACGGCTATGGCGGTCCGATCGAGAACCGGGTCCGCTTCCTGAAGGAGGCGGTTGCCGCCGCGGTCGCCGGCTGGGGTTCGGGGGATGGCGTCGGCGTCCGCCTGTCGCCGCACAACCCCTATAACGACATGAAGGATTCCGATCCGGCCACGACCTTCACGGCCGCCGCCGCGGCGTTGAAGCCGTTCGGTCTCGCCTATCTGCATGTGCTCGAGCCGGTCGGCACCAGCCCGGCCCTGGCGCCGGCCATGAAGGCCGCCTCCGGCCTGCCGCTGATCGTCAATGGCGGCTATGGGGCGGAAACCGGCGCGGCCGCGGTTGCCGCCGGCACGATCGACGCGATCGCCTACGGCACGCTGTTCCTGGCCAATCCGGATCTGCCGGCCCGCTTCGCCGCCGGCGCGCCCCTCAACACGCCGAACCCGAAGACCTTCTACGGCGGCACCGAGGTCGGCTACACCGACTATCCGGCGCTGGCCTCCTGATCGTCTGAAGCGCCGCGGCGGCCCGTCTTTCCGGCGGCCGCGGCCTTGCGGGCTGCGATCAGCAATTGGTGATCCCGGCCGGCGCCAGCGGCGCCCGCCGGAGATTGCGTCCGGCCCTCCGGGTCCCTAGATCTTGGGACCGAAACAGAGGAGGGGCCTCATGGATACCCGCGTCTATCCGGTCACGCGCACCGACGATGAATGGCGCAAGGTGCTGACTTCGGAGCAGTACCAGGTCATGCGCCGGCACGGCACCGAGCGGCCGGGGAGCTGCGCGCTCCTGCACGAGAAGCGCGCCGGCACCTTCGCCTGCGCCGGCTGCGACCAGCCGCTGTTCCGCGCGGATGTGAAGTTCGAGAGCGGCACCGGCTGGCCGAGCTTCAACGATCCCGTGCCGGGCTCCGTCGAGACGACGACCGACCGCAGCTACGGCATGGTGCGGACCGAAGTCCATTGCAGCCGCTGCGGCTCCCATCTCGGCCATGTCTTCGACGATGGCCCGCCGCCGACCTACCAGCGCTACTGCATCAACGGTGTGGCGCTGAACTTCACGCCGGCGTCCTGAGCGCTGCCCGTCTGACCGCGGAAGCGGATCGGCTGGCTTGAGGCCACGGCTGCCATGCGGGATCACCGCTCGACGGTGACGACGCAAATGCCCTGCATTGCCGGGCTGCATCGCCGGGGCTGTCCGTATTGGCCCGGACAGGCTAGACCGGAGGTCGTCGGAATCGAGGGGATTCCGGCTCGGCGGTCGGTCCTGCGACGGATGCTTGCCATTCGTTGCGAGGGTGTCGCACCGCCGGTCTCGACCAGGTGGCGGGCTCGTTCGGGCCGGCCGTCCAGCCCCGGTGGCAAATCCCGGACGGTTGGGATTTGCGGCCGGGGATGTCCTTGCCCGGAGCACCAGACTTGTCCCAGCCGACGCGCGAATCCGATTTCGATCCGAGCGACCACGGCTGGGAGGCGTTGCAGCAGGACGGCTACGAGGCGCTCGTCGGGCCGTTCTGGACCCGCCACGAAATGGGCGCTCTTCAGGTCGCCCTGAAGACCCGGCATGAGCACCGCAATCGCAACGGCGCCGTCCATGGCGGCGTGATCCTGTCGCTGGCCGACCAGGGGCTCGGTCTTGCGGTGCTGGAGGCGACCGGCGGTCTGAAGCAGGCGACCATCCAGCTCGATCTGCATTTCGTCGCCGCGACCCGACCGGGCCAGTTCGTGGTCTGCATCCCGAAGGTCGACCGGGTGACCTCCGGCGTCGCCTTCGTGCGCGGCGAACTCAAGGTCGGCGACCGTCTGGTCGCGACCGCCGAGGGCATCTGGAAATATGTCGAGGCCAAACGGTAGGCGGGACGATCGGCGCGGTCACGCACCGAGCGCGTCGAGATGGCGACGCAGGGCCGAGAGGCCGCGTGACAGTTCGTTGCGGGCCTGAGGTTCGAGACCTCCGATCAGGCCGACCACCCATTCCTCGTGACTGGCCGCCATGGCCAGAAACCGCGCGCGGCCTTCCGCGGTCAGGCGGATGACGGTGGTGCGCCGATCCTCGGCGCGGGTTTCGCGCGTGACGAAGCCTTCCTCCACGAGCCTGTCGACGAGGCTGGTGATGGCGCCGTTGGTGACCATCATGCGCCGCGACGCATCCGTCATGGTCAGGCCGTCGGGCGCACGCTCGAGCTGGGCCAGCAGGTCGAACCGGGCCAGCGAGATGCCGAATTCCTTGGTGATGCGGCTCGACAGGATCGACTCGATCCGGTTCGAGGCGCCGAGCAGGCGCAGCCAGACCCGCAGTTCGTCATGCGGCGTGCCGACCGGGCGGCCGTCCGACACGGCCGTCGGTGCCGGTCCCGAACCGTCGGCCGGGACGCCGACCACCGATGCGGCAGGGGCGGCTTCGGGCCACGCCTCGGCGGCGGAAGCGGAGCCTGTCTCCGATTTGGCGCGTCGCGGCCTCGCAGCCATGGTCGGGTCCCATCGTGCTTCGCAGGCGCGGCGTGGACGCCATTCCGTCCGGACCGGGCCGCCTGGACTTGCCCGGTGCGAAAAAGAGTCTGCGGTGCGCGTCGCAGGGACTGGACGGGACTCGCAAGCTGACCATTTCATACATCAAATATTGAACCCTGCAATGCAGCCGGCGCGCATGGGAGCCGCATGCGGAGGAGCACGGACCGGATTGACCGCATCCCTTCAGACCTCTATATTTTAATCCTAAACTAATTCGCCGGAATTCGGGGGCGAGGGCGTTTCCGGTCCGGCGGCCGTGGGAGAGGCTCATGCGCATCGTCTGCATCGGCGGAGGCCCGGCCGGGCTTTATTTCGGTCTTCTGATGAAGAAGCTCCAACCGGCCCATTCGGTCACGGTGGTCGAGCGCAACCGGCCCTATGACACGTTCGGCTGGGGCGTCGTCTTCTCCGACGCCACCATGGAGGCGATGCGGGTCTGGGATCCGGAAACCGCCACCGAGATCGAAGACGCCTTCAACCATTGGGACGACATCGAGCTCCTGTTCAAGGGCACGCGCCAGCGCACCTCGGGCCACGGCTTCGTCGGCATCGGCCGCAAGAAGCTGCTCAACATCCTGCAGAAGCGCTGCGAGGATCTGGGCGTCGAACTGGTCTTCGAGCGCGACGTGGACTCCGATCTCGAATTCCCCGATGCCGACCTGATCATCGCCTCGGACGGCATCAACTCGAAGATCCGCAACGCCTACCAGGACGTCTTCCAGCCCGACCTCGTCGTGCGGCCGAACCGCTACATCTGGCTCGGCACCGACAAGTCCTACGATGCCTTCACGTTCGACTTCCGCAAGACCGAGCACGGCTGGTTCCAGGCGCATATCTACAAGTTCGACGACAAGACCTCGACCTTCATCGTCGAGACGACCGAAGACACCTTCAAGGCGCATGGCATCGAAGCCTTCGACCAGGATCAGTCGATCGCCTTCTGCGAGGACCTCTTCGCCGAGGTGCTCGACGGCTCCAAGCTGATGACCAATGCGCGCCATCTGCGCGGCTCGGCTTGGCTCAACTTCAACCGCCTGATCTGCGGCCGCTGGAGCCATTTCAACGGCCAGAGCCACGTCGTGCTGATGGGCGACGCCGCGCATACCGCGCATTTCGCGATCGGCTCGGGCACCAAGCTGGCCATCGACGATGCGATTGAACTGACCCGCCAGTTCGAGGCCTTCGGACATGACCCGGACAAGATCCCGGCCGTGCTCGACGCCTATGAGGAGGTGCGCCGGGTCGATGTCGCCCGCATCCAGAATGCGGCGCGCAATGCGATGGAGTGGTTCGAGGTGGTCGGCAGCCGCTATGCCGACACCCTGCCGCCCGAGCAGTTCATGTATTCGATGCTGACCCGCTCGCAGCGCATCAGCCACGAGAATCTGCGCCTGCGCGACAAGACCTGGCTGGAAGGCTACGAGCGCTGGTTCGCGCAGTCCTGCGGGCTCACGGTCGGCAACGGGCGGACGACGCCGCCCATGCTGACGCCGTTCCGCATCCGCGACCTGACCTTGCCGAACCGCATCGTGGTTTCGCCGATGGCCATGTATTCGGCGACCGACGGGCTGATCAACGACTTCCATATGGTCCATCTCGGCGCCCGCGCGCTCGGCGGCGCCGGGCTGATCTTCGGCGAGATGACCTGCGTCTCGCCGGATGCCCGCATCACCCCCGGCTGCCTCGGCCTCTGGAACGAAGAGCAGGCGGCGGGCTGGCGCCGGCTGGTCGACTTCGTGCACGGCCAGAGCGCCGCCAAGGTCGGCATCCAGATCGGCCATGCCGGCCGCAAGGGTGCGACGCGGCTCGCCTGGGAGGGCATCGACCAGCCGCTCGCCGAGGGCGGGTGGCCGCTCTATGCGGCATCCGCCATGCCGTATCTCCCCGTCAGCCAGACGCCGCAGGCCATGACCCGCGCCGACATGGACCGCGTGCTGGCCGACTTCGTCCGCGCGACCGAGCTCGCCGCCACGACCGGGGCCGACCTCCTCGAACTGCATTGCGCCCACGGCTATCTTCTGTCCGGCTTCCTGTCCCCGGTCACCAACCGGCGCACGGACGCCTATGGCGGCAGCCATGAGAATTGCGCCCGCTTTCCGCTCGAAGTGTTCCGGGCGGTGCGCGCGGCCTGGCCGGCGGAGAAGCCGATCTCCGTGCGCCTGTCCTGTCACGACTGGGTCGACGGCGGCAACACGCCCGAGGATGCGGCGATCTATGCCCGCATGTTCAAGGAGGCCGGCGCCGACCTGATCGACTGCTCGTCCGGTCAGGTCACCAAGGAGGAGAAGCCGGTCTATGGCCGGCTCTGGCAGACGCCCTTCTCCGACAAGATCCGCAACGAGATCGGCATCCCGACCATCGCGGTCGGCGCCATCTCCGAGGCCGACCACGCCAACTCGATCATCGCGGCCGGCCGCGCCGATCTCTGTGCCGTGGCCCGCCCGCATCTTGCCGATCCGGCCTGGACCCTGCACGAGGCCGCCCGCATCGGCATCACCGATGTGCCATGGCCGAAGCAGTACCGCTCCGCCAAGGGCCAGTACGAGAGCAACCTCGCCCGCGCCGCAGGCGTGAAGTGATGACGCTGCCCGCTCTCGGGTCGCTTTCCGCCGGATCCCGATCGTTCGTCGGGATCCGCGCGCTTCCGTTCTGCTGCATGCACGTCGTGAATCGCGTCAGGGGTGCTCAATCCCTCAACGCATTCTCTGCCGGAGCTCAGCGCAGGACCCGGTTTTTGCGGTTGTCAGCGCACGTCGTGAATCGCGCTCGGGATGCTCAATCCCTCAACGCATTCCCGGCCGAAGCGCAGCGTAGAGCCGGGACCCACTCTGCGGCAGGATCGCCGCAGGGTCGGTGCGAGACCCGGGCACTGCGACCCGTCATGCACAGAGTGGGCCCCGGATCGGCGGGCCTTCGGCCCTTGTCCGGGGATGCGTTGTTGGATGGTGCCAGGGGGGCATGTAGCAAGCGCGTTGGGCACTCTGCGGCCGGGGGGGTGCAGGTTCGGTGCGAGACCCGGGCACTGCGACCCGTCGTGCACAGAGTGGGCCCCGGATCGGCGGGCCTTCGGCCCTTGTCCGGGGATGCCCCATCCCTCAACGCATTCCCGGCCGAAGCGCAGCGCAGAGCCGGGTTTCTGCGTTTGTCCGCGCACGTCGTGAATCGCGCTCGGGATGTTCAATCCCTCAACGCATTCCCGGCCGAAGCGCAGCGTAGAGCCGGGACCCACTCTGCAGCCGGCTCGCTGCACGGTTGGAGCGAGACCCGAGTGTTGCGACCCGTCGTGCGCAGAGTAGGCCCCGGATCGGCGGGCCTTCGGCCCTTGTCCGGGGATGCGCTGTGGGATGGTGCCACGAGGGGCCTTTGGGGGGATCCGGTTGGCGCCCGTTTGATGATGCGTGAGGGCTGCGCGGTGCGGGCTCCCGGTCGGCAGGCAGCGAATGCCGCCCTTCTCGTCATGATCGGAAAGGCCGCCCAATGACAAAGTCCTTGGCGAACCGGCATGCCTTCATCACCGGGGCCGGCTCGGGCATCGGGGCTGCGGCGGCGGTGGCGCTGGCGGCGGCCGGGGCGACGGTGAGCCTCGCCGGCCGGCGCCTGGAGCCGCTGCAGGCGACGGCCGCCACCCTGGGCGACCGCGCCGGTGCGATCGTCACCCTCGACGTGACCGACGAGGCGGCGATCGCGGCGGCCGCCGAGCAGGCCGAGGCGGCGCATGGGCCGGTCGACATCTTGGTCGCCAATGCCGGGGCGGCGGCCTCCGGGCCGTTCGACAAGACCGAACGGGCGACCTGGGACGCCATGCTGGCGGTCAACCTGACCGGCGTCTGGCTGACCACGCGCGCCTTCCTGCCCGGCATGGTGAAGCGCCGGTCGGGCCGCGTCATCGCGATCGCCTCGACGGCCGGGCTGGTCGGCTACCCTTACGTCGCCGCCTATGTGGCGGCCAAGCACGGCGTGGTCGGCTTGGTGCGCGCGCTGGCGCTGGAGGTCGCCCGCAAGGGCGTCACCGTCAATGCGGTCTGCCCGGGCTTCACCGAGACGGACCTGGTCGCCCAGTCGGTCGCCACCATCGTGGCCAAGACCGGCCGCAGCGCCGACGAAGCGCGGGCGGAACTGGCGAAATCGAACCCGATGGGCCGTCTGGTCACGCCCGAGGAGGTCGCCGACGCGATCCTCTGGCTCGCCGGACAGGGTGCCGCATCGATCAATGGACAGGCGATCGCGGTCGCCGGTGGGGAGGTGATGACCGGATGAGCGAAAAATCGGCGCTGGGGGCCATGCTGCGCCCGTTCAAGGACTATCAGGCGCGCCACTTCGTGTTCGACGCGCCGGGTGACGGCCGGGTCGCGACCATCCGGCTCAATCGGCCGGACAAGAAGAATCCGCTGACCTTCGAGTCCTATGCCGAGCTGCGCGACCTGTTCCGCGACCTCGTCTATGCCTCCGACGTGCGCACGGTCGTGCTGACCGGCGAGGGCGGCAATTTCTGTTCCGGCGGCGACGTGTTCGAGATCATCGAGCCGCTGACCCGCATGGCCATGCCGGACCTCCTCGCCTTCACGCGCATGACCGGCGACGTGGTCAAGGCGATGCGCCGCTGCCCGCAGCCGATCATCGCTGCGGTCGACGGCATCTGCGCCGGCGCCGGCGCGATCCTGGCGATGGCGTCGGACCTGCGCTACGCGACGCCGGAGGCCAAGACCGCGTTCCTGTTCACCCGCGTCGGCCTGGCCGGCGCCGACATGGGCGCCTGCGGCTATCTTCCGCGCATTATCGGTCAGGGCCGGGCGGCCGAACTCCTGTTCACCGGCCGCGCCATGACGGCCGCGGAGGGGCATGCCTGGGGCTTCTACAACCGCCTCGTCCCGGCGGCGGAGCTTGAGGCCGCAGCCGGGGACCTGGCCCGCTCGCTCGCCGACGGTCCCTGGTTCGCCCATGGCATCACCAAGACCATGATGAACCAGGAATGGGCCATGGGCATCGAGGAGATGATCGAATCGGAGGCCCAGGCCCAGGCCGTCTGCATGGCGACCGGCGATTTCCGCCGCGCCTTCGAGGCCTTCGCGGCCAAGCGCAAACCCGCCTTCGAGGGGAACTGACCATGGCCGAAGCCGCCCGCGCCGCGCGCGAAACCTCGCTCCTCGAAGTGCTGCAGCCGGAAGGCTGGGCGAAGCCGGTCGGCTATGCCAACGGCATCGCCGCCAGCGGCCGCGTCGTCTTCGTCGGCGGCCAGATCGGCTGGAACGGCCAGTGCCAGTTCGAGACCGACGAGCTCGTCGGCCAGGTCCGCCAGACGCTGGAGAATGTCGTCGCGGTGGTCGCCGAGGCCGGCGGCGGCCCCGAGCACATCACTTCGATGACCTGGTATTTCGTTGACAAGCGCGACTATCTCGCCAACCTGAAGGGCATCGGCGAGGCCTACCGCGCCGTGATCGGCCGCCACTACCCGGCCATGGCCGCCGTCCAGGTCGTCGCTCTGATGGAGGACCGCGCCAAGGTCGAGATCCAGGCCTATGCGGTGATCCCGGAATAATGCCGACGGTCATGGAATGATCGTCTGTATTCGATACGCGAATTTCTCATGCCTCTGACGAATATGAGAAATTCGCGTCACTTCAACGGCCCGATGCGTCAGCATCCTGGGCCATTGGTATAACCGGCCGGATCGTCGGCGTCAGCATCCGCGGCCGACCGGGCAGGGCTGTCCGGTCGGCCGCTTTGCGACATGTGAACGCCTTCAGGTGACTTCCGGATAGAGATCGTCCCAGTCCGGGTTCATCGCCTCGATGATGCGCACCTTGGCGTGGCGGTGCCGGCGGCGCAGGTCGCGCGCGAAGGCCATCGCGGCTTCCACGCGATCGAAGGCGGCGTACCAGACCAGCCGCTGCATGGCGTGGCCGAGCGAGAAGCCGGCCGGCACGCGGGCCCGATGGTGATAGACGCGGCCGACGAGATCCTCGGCCGTGCCGACGAAGAGGGCGCCGTCCGGGCGGCTGGCGAGAATATAGACCCAGGCGTTCATGGCGCCATTCCACCCGCGCCGCCCCGTCTCGCTCAAGCGCACCGAACCGCGCAGCGACAACCCGCCGCGGTGGCTCCGTCGTGCGCCGTCGCGGCCAGCCGGCCCGACCGGCAGCGGGCCCGAGGGCGCGGGCGTTTCGGGCCAAGTCGCATGGAGGACAGCCTTTGTCCGGCCGCGCCCCTAGCGTTCGGGCAACGCCAACGATTTCCGGACCCTTGAGAGCCATGACCGAGACCGTCATCACCTCCGAAAAGCGCAAGGTTGTGATCGGCTTCGAACGCCGCTTCGTGATGATCGGCGAACGGATCAACCCGACCGGGCGCAAGCTGCTCGCGGCCGAGATGGCGGCCGGCGACTATTCCCGCGTCGTCGCCGACGCGCTGGCGCAGGTCGAGGCCGGCGCGCAGATGCTCGACGTGAATGCCGGCATCCCGCTCGCCGACGAGCCGAAGATCCTGGCCGACTGCATCAAGCTGGTGCAGGACACCGTCGACGTGCCGTTGTCGATTGACAGCTCGATCGTCGAGGCGCTGGAGGCCGGGCTCGCGGTCTACAAGGGCAAGGCGCTGGTCAATTCGGTCACCGGCGAGGAGGAGCGGTTGGAGCGCGTCCTGCCGCTGATCAAGAAGTACAACGCCGCGGTGGTCGCCATCTCCAACGACGAGACCGGCATCTCGGAAGACCCCGACGTGCGCTATGCGGTCGCCAAGAAGATCGTCGAGCGCGCGGCCGACTACGGCATCCCGCGCGAGGACGTGGTGGTCGACCCGCTGGTCATGCCGGTCGGCGCCATCAACGACGCCGGCGCCCGGCTGATGTATCTCCTGCGCCGCCTGCAGGGCGAGTTGAAGGTCAACACCACTTGCGGCGCCTCGAACTTCTCCTTCGGCCTGCCCAACCGGCGCGGCCTCAACGCCGCCTTCCTGCCGATGATGATCGGCGCCGGCATGACCTCGGCGATCATGAACCCGCTGCACAACGAGGACATCCAGGCGATCCTCGGCGCCGACGTGGTCATGGGCCATGACCCGAACTGCATGAGCTGGATCCGCAAGTTCCGCGAGCCGGCGCCCGAAGGCGCGACGCCGAACCCGGAAGGCGGCGGCGGGCGCCGCGAGCGCGAAGGCCGCCGCCGCGCGCGCGGCTGACGGGCGCGTCGGGCGGCTCCTGTCGGGCGGGCTCCCCGCGGGGCGTCCCCAGACAGGCGGCTTCGGGCCTGACGACGGCATCGAGCCTGGTCTTTCCGTGCGGAGGGCGGACGGATAGACCGGGTCGGACGGGCCGGCACCATGCCGGCGATCGGGGTAGCAGCCTTGGCCAAAGACCACCTGGTATTCTTCTCGCCCTCGGGCAAGCGCGAGCGCTTTCCGGAGGGTACGACCGTGCTCGAGGCCGCGAGACGGCTGGGCGTCGATCTCGATTCGGTGTGCGGCGGGCGCGGCATCTGCGGGCGCTGCCAGATCGTGCCGACCGAGGGCGCCAACCCGAAGCTCGGCATCAAGTCGGCCGCCGATCACGTCTCACCCTGGAACGCGGTCGAGGCGCGCTATGCCGACAAGCGCGGCGCCCTGGAGGCCGGCCGCCGGCTCGGCTGCCAGGCCAAGGTCTGCGGCGATCTGGTCATCGACGTGCCGGCCGACAGCCAGGTCCACCGCCAGGTCGTGCGCAAGCGCGCCGAGGCCTATCCGGTCAAGGTCGATCCGCTCGTCCACCTGCACTATGTCGAGGTGCGCGAGCCCGACATGCACGATCCCTCGTCGGATTTCCGCCGCCTGCAGGAGGCGCTCGCCGCGCAGTGGGGGCTAGCCGACATCCATGCCGATACGGCGGTCCTGAAGGGCCTGCAGAAGGCCTTGCGGGCCGGCGACTGGAAGGTGACGGCCGCGATCCGCAAGGGTCGCGACCTGGTCGCCCTGTTCCCGGGCTTCCGCGACACCCTGCGCGGGCTCGCCGTCGATATCGGCTCGACCACGATCGCGGCCCATCTGTGCGATCTGGTCACCGGCGACGTGCTCGCCTCGTCCGGTCTCATGAACCCGCAGATCCGGTTCGGCGAGGATCTGATGAGCCGGGTCTCCTATGTGATGATGAATCCGGGCGGCGATGCCGAGATGACGGCCGCCGTGCGCGGCGCGCTGCAGGAGCTCGCGGCGGCCGTGGCGGCGGAGGCCGGCATCGGCACCGACGAGATCCTGGAGGTGACCGTGGTCGGCAACCCGATCATGCACCACCTGTTCCTCGGCCTCGATCCGACCGAACTCGGCGGGGCGCCCTTTGCGCTGACCGTCGACGGCGGCCTCGAGGTGCCGGCCCGCGAGGTCGGGCTGAGCCTCGCGCCCGGCGCCTTCGTCTACACGCTGCCCTGCATCGCCGGCCATGTCGGCGCCGATACCGCCGGCGTGGTGCTGTCCGAGGGGCCGCATCTGAAGGACGAGGTGACACTGCTGGTCGATGTCGGCACCAATGCCGAGATCGTGCTCGGCAACCGGCACCGCCTGCTCGCCTGCTCGTCGCCGACCGGCCCGGCCTTCGAGGGCGCGCAGATCGCCTCGGGCCAGCGCGCCGCGCCGGGGGCGATCGAACGGCTGCGCATCGATCCCGAGACCCTGGAGCCGCGCTTCCGGGTGATCGGCTCTGAACTCTGGTCGGACGATGCCGGCTTCCCCGAGGCGACGGCGAAGACCGGCGTCACCGGCATCTGCGGCTCGGGCATCATCGAGGCGGTCGCCGAGATGCTGCTCGCCGGCCTGGTCACGCCCGACGGCATCGTCGACGGCACCCTGGCGGCGCGCACCCCGCGCATCGTCGCGGAGGGGCGGACCTTCGCCTATGTCATCCGCGAGGCCGATGCGTCCGGGCCGCGCATCGCCGTGACCCAGGGCGACATCCGCGCCATCCAGCTCGCCAAGGCGGCGCTCTATGCCGGCATCCGCCTGCTGATGGACCACTATGGCGCGCCGAGCCTCGACCGGATCACGCTCGCCGGTGCCTTCGGCAGCCATATCGACGTGAAATACGCGATGATCCTCGGCTTGATCCCGGATTGCGACCTCGCCGCGGTCGGCTCGGCCGGCAATGCGGCGGGAACGGGCGCGCGCATCGCGCTCCTCAACAAGGCGTCGCGGGCGGAGATCGAGGAGGTCGTCCGGCGCATCGAGAAGATCGAGACCGCGCTGGAGCCGGCCTTCCAGGCGCATTTCGTCGGCGCCATGGCGATCCCGCACAAGTCCGACCCGTTCCCGCATCTGGAAGCCGCGCTCGGCCGCGTCTTCGCGCGCGGCACGGCGCCGGGCGAACCCGGCGAGGGCGGCCGCGGCGAACGGCGCCGGCGGCGCGGCTAGATGGACTGTTGGCGAGGCGGATGGAGGCCATCCGTCTCGCAGGGTTCATCTTTTTACGCCCAACCGGGCGGGTCGGTGCCGCGTCCGTCCGCCGTTTCGGCGGAGGGCTGCGTCAATGCGCGACGATGTCCTTCTGCATCGGGCCGAGAATGGCGAGCAACTCCTTCTGCTCGCGCATCGGCACCTTGAACTTGCGCAGGGTCTTCTGCAGGTCCTGCACCAGCGCGGTGAAATGGACCTTGCGGATGCCCATGCCGGCATGGGCCGTCTTCATGTCCTGGCCCTGGTAGAGACAGGGGCCGCCCGTACCGGCGCAGATCTGCTGGACGAGGCGGCGCTTCAGGCGCGGAATGTCGGCGCGGGCGAAGAAGCCGTTGATCCGCTTGTCGGCCGCGACATTGGCGACGAAATCGTCGACGACCGCGACCAGGGCGTCCTGCCCGCCGAGGCGGGTGTAGAGGCTGGCGGCTTCGGCCGGTGCGGCGGCGAAGAGGCCGAGCGCCAGGGCGGCGAGAATCGGAAAGCGCATGGTGTCCTCCTGAGTTGACCAGGACCGCGCGACGATGGTCGGGGCGCCACCGGACGCCGCCACGCGGTCTCTGTCGGTTACCCGCGATCCGGCCTTTCGGATGCATGCGGCATCGGTGAGAATCGCGGCGCCTCACGGGACGGGCGTCGCCATGGGATGCCCGCGGCCGGGCGCGTGCTGCCGAGGCGCCGCAGAGACCGCGGCCGGCCGCCGCCGATCGGCCGGTCCGATCGCCGTCGGTGACGCTTCGGTCAGGAAGCGGTTGCGGGGGCGGGCAGAAGCAATAGGGTCGAAACGGATTTGGGTCTAAAGACAGGGCAGGGCACTGCGGCGAGGGCCGGATGAGCGAAATCAGCGACCTGATCATCAAAGGCCGGGAGCTTCTGGATTTCGAGAAACTCCCGGATCTCGCGGTCCTGGTGATCGGCGTCGTCGTCGGCCTGATCGGCAAGAATCTCTATACGCTGGTCAAGAATATCCTGGGCGTCGCCGGCAGCTTCATCGGCCGGATGGCCGCGGGATATTGGCAGGATATTCGCCGCGAGACGCCCAATGTGCTCGACTGCAAGCTTGCCGTGCTGGCCGATGTCGAGGGCACGCGCACCGTTCTGATGGACAGCCTGATCGGCTCCCGCTCGCTCGCGTCGATCTATCTCAATCCGCGCACCGCCTTCGGCGTTCGCATCCAGGCCTTTTTCGTCAAGCGCGAGAGGCCCTATGTCTATTTCGCCCCGATCAAGCACAACGATCGCAGTCTGACCGCCCGCTTTCGGGCCTGGAGGAATGCCCGGCGCGCGCAGTTCGGCTTGCCGCCGCTGCCGCCGGTCGATACGCGGCAGATCAAATATCGCCGCGTCTATGCGCCGATCGAAGCCATGATCGGCCAGTATCTGACCAACGAATGGGCCGTGCAGATGTCGATCGGCGAGCCCTGCTACGTGTTCCGCTTCGTGGTTGCGCTGGTCTACGAGAAACATGCCGACGACTATGTCGACAGGCAGTTTCACGCCGTGCTGGTCTGGGAGGAGGCTCTGCGACACATGGCCTTCGACGGCATAGTCGCCTACCAGCCCGAATACGGCCATCGCGCCGAAACGCTGCGCCGCGTCGCAGAGGCCTGGCGCAGCGATCCCCGGCAGTTCGGCACCGTGTTCATGATGGTGCCGAAATCAAACCTGTGCGGCGACTACGTGGTCGAGCGGGTCGAAAACCAGGCCGGCATACGGATTCCGATCCACCGGCCGGTGCGCGGCGAGGGCGCGGCGGGGCCGGATGCCGTTCTGCTCGCCCGGTTGACCGGCCGCCATCCAGCGGTGCCATCGGACCTCGCGGTCGCGTCGGACGCCGGTGCGCCGGCCGAGACGCTCTGACCCCACGCCAAGGCCCCGGATCGGATCCGGATCGATCAGCCTTTTGCGGCAGCCGGCCCGCCGACCGGTCGCGGCCGTTTCACGGCCGGGCGCCGATCTCCGGCGGCGAGCAGCGCGACGGAAAGCCCGACACCCAGCACCCACCAGGCCGGCCGGATGGCGAGATCGAAGTAGAGATTGGCTTCCAGCGCCGCCGAGGCCGGGATCTTGGTCGCGACGCCATACCAGCCCGCCTCCAGCAGCGCGGTTGCGAGCCCGCCGACCACGCCCGTCGCCGCCAATGTCAGAGGGGTGAGCGGGATCCGGCGGCGAACGAGCAGACGGTAGAGTTCCAGCAGCACCAGGAAGCCGAGCATCAGCGCGGCCTCGCTGACATCGATCTTCGACTGCATAAAGAAATGCAGGATCGCCAGGATGGCGATCGGATGGACGAGGCCATGCAGCCGGCGCCATTTCTCCGCGCCGAGCCGCCGGATCATCCCGTCGGTCGAGGTGGCACCGAGCGCCAGCATCGCCAAAAGGGCGACGAAGCCGATCGTCAGATAGGTCCGCAGCGCGATCTCGGTCGCGATCCGCGTCACGTCCAGCGACTGGTCGACGGCATAGAGCCCGAAATGCAGCATCAGATAGGCGAGGGCGGTCAGGCCGAGCATCCGGCGGACGATCAGGATCCGCGTCCAGCCGGCGATGTGGCGCAGCGGCGTGACGGCCAGCGTGGCGATCAGGAAGCGCACCGACCAGAGCCCGGTCTGGTGGATCGCCTCGTTGAGCTGGCGCGGCCCGAGCCAGCCGAGCCGCCATTCGAGCAGGATCCAGACGGCCGGCATGAGCGTCGCCGCGAAGGTGGCAGCCTTCAGGGCGGAGAATCGTCCGGTCCGATCGTTCCAGGGATACACGCTGCGGCTCCGATGACGGATTGGGATTGCTCCCCCTCAATACCGTAGCAAGGCGGCGAAGGTTTCAAGCGGCCCTTCACGTTTGCGCCAGGGGCTGCGTGATCGCGGCCATTGCCGGTCGCTCGCCGCTGGGCCAGAACGAAAGCCGGAGGCGGCAGGATGGATGAAGACTCGCGCGGGCCGAGAACGGCCGAAACGGAACGGCTGGCGGCCTATCTGCGTCGCGCCGCACTCGCCCATTGCGCCCGCTATGCGGCGACCGAAGCCGATCTGGCGCGCATCCTGGAGCGCAAGGCGCTGCGCCGCCTGGCCCTGGTCGCGAGCGACGATCCGCCCGACCGGTCCGCGGTGGACGATCTGGTCGCCCGGACGGTCGCGTCCTGCCGCCAACTGGGGCTGGTCGACGATCGCGGCTATGCCGAGTTGAAGGTCGGCTCGGGTCGCCGGCGCGGCCTGTCCTCGGCCCGCCTGACCGAGACGCTCGCCGCCCGCGGCGTCGACCGCGGCACCATCGCCGAGACGCTCGCGGAGGACGGCACAGACGACCGTCGCGCGGCCCTGATTTTCGCCCGCCGCAAGCGCATCGGCCCCTGGCGGCGCGCGATCCATCCGGACGATCCGGACGGTGGCGACGGGGCGGCGGGCGTCCACGACGTGTCCGGCACTGACGACACGTCCGGCGATGGCTTGGACCGTCGGGACCGGCGCAGGACCGCCGATCCGCGCCAACGCGACCTCGCCATCCTGTGCCGAAACGGCCATTCCCCCACCATCGCCCGCTGGGTCGTCAGCCTCGACCTCGACAGCGCGGAGGCGGCGCTTGATTCGGACGACGAGTCCCAGAATGGCATCCCGCAAAAATAACCCCGCCTCGGTCCGCCGGTTGGGGGCTTGAGCGGACCTGCGCGGGGTGCAGTTCGGAGATCCTACGGGATGTTCATGGCAGGACGCTGACGATAGGTCATTTGGGATCTGCCTATCCGTTGGGCACGGGGCCCAGGCGGCTGCGAAGAAGTGGGGCTGGCCGAATCGTCGAAAGTGTTCCTATGATAAGGCGTCTTCAACATTCGAAAGGAGGTGATCCAGTGTTCACTCGCGAATCTCCGCGGTCGTCGGATTGCGTGGCCTGGATTCTCGCCTTTGTCGAGAGTCGCGCCGCCTGATCGGCAGCGAAGTGTCCGCCATCTGGCCGCGGGCAAGGAAATCCGGAAAGGGCTCTCCGCGAGGGGGGCCCTTTCTGCATTGGACGGCAAGCGCGGGACATGGCGCGGAAGGCCATGAGTGCCCGTCCGCGCCGCAACGCCGCCGAGCCGACGGGCCGTGACCGGAGTCCGCATGACCAGCCCCGAACCGCTCCTGATCTTCGTCGATGCCGACGCCTGTCCGGTCAAGGACGAGGTGTTTCGCGTCGCCGGCCGGCACGGCATCCGGGTCCATGTGGTCTCGAACGGCTGGATGCAGCTGCCGCGCGATCCCCTGATCGAGCGCGTCGTCGTGCCGGCCGGCCCGGATGTGGCCGACGACTGGATCGCCGAACGGGCCCGCGCCGGCACGGTGGTGATCACGGCCGACATCCCGCTCGCCGATCGTTGCGTCAAGGCCGGGGCCGCCGTGATCGATCCGAAAGGGCGCGCCTTCACGCCGGCCTCGATCGGCATGGCGCTCGCCACCCGCAACCTGATGACCGACCTGCGCTCCGCCGGCGCCGTCACGAGCGGCCCGCGGCCCTTCGCCGGCAAGGACCGTTCGGCTTTCCTTCAAGCGCTCGACGCGGCCGTCAACCGGCTGAAGCGGGCCGGGCATCCGACCGGATCGGCGTGACGGCACCCGCGCCGGCGGGTCGCTCCGACCGGCCGGCAGGGACACGGGACCACGGCCGATTCGGCGGGGCATTCGCGCCGCTGCCGATACCGGCGCCCGTCAGGCCTTGAGCACGACCGGCGCGGCGAGCCCGAAGGTCTCCATCACGCTGCGGCCGGCGCCGAGCTTCTTCTCCCACTCGGCCTCGCGGGCGAGCTTGGCCTCGGCGTCGCCGATGCGGCTGGTCAGGAAGGCCGGCGTCAGGGCGATCAGACCGTCGTCGTCGCCGATGATCAGGTCGCCGGGCGTCACCAGCCGGCCGCCGATCACCACCGGCACATTGACGGCGCCGCGATCGGCAGAGGCCGGTCCGCGCGGCGTGATCGCCCGGGTGAACACCGCGAAATCGCTCCACGAGGCCAGCATGGCGACATCGCGCACCGCCCCGTCGCAGACGAAGCCGCGGCCGCCGCGCCGGCGCAGCTCGCCGCCGACGATCTCGCCGATCATCGCCGTTTCGGCATGGCCGCCGGCCGCGATGACCAGCACGTCGCCGGGACGGATCAGCTCCAGCGCATGCAGCACGGCGCCGAAATCCGGCGGCTCGCAGCGCGCGGTCACGGCCCGGCCGAACAGGCGCGGCTGACGGCCGGGCGGGTTCAGCGGCCGGATCGCCGGATCGATCTGGCCGGCATCGCGCGCCAGATCGACGGCGACGGCGACCGGGACGGCCTGCCAGCGGGCGAGATCGGCCTCGGAGAGCGTCGGGACGGCGGGTTCGTGGATGGTGACGGGCATGGTCGCTCCTCCTTGCGGGCTTGACGTCGGTTGGCGGCGGCGCGCGGGCGGCGCCCGTACGCCCGGTCCCGGGCTTGGTCTTTACGAGGCGTCGGTCAGCCGGCGGACCGCGCCGGCCAGCCGGCGCACGCCTTCTTCGAGGCGCTCCGGCGGGTTGAGGGTGAAGTTGATGCGGAAGGCGCTGCGGTCGTCGCCCGAGGCGTCGAACACGCTGCTCGGCGCGATGCACACCCCGGCGTCCAGGGCGGCGTTCAGCAGCCGGTCGGTGTCGATGCGCGGGTCGCGCGCCACCACCCAGACGAACATGCCGCCGACCGGGACCTCGAAGGTGAACCAGGCGCCGAGATGCTCGGCGAGCGCCGCGCACAGCGCGTCCCGCCGTGCGCGATAGAGCGCGGTCAGGTCGGGCTGCAGGCGTTCGACGAGCCCGTCCTCGATCGCCGCCAGCGCGATCCGCTGGGTCACCCCGCTGGTGCAGAGATCCGACCCCTGCTTGGCCATGGTCAGCGCCGCGATCATCTCGGGGGCGGCGACCATCCAGCCGATCCGGAGACCCGGCGCGATCTCCTTGGAGAGCGTGCCCATATAGATCACCGGCCCGTCATAGGCCGAACTGGGGGCCGCACTGGGGGCCGCGCCCGGGGCCACAACGGCGGCCTCGCGGGCGGCGATGTCGATCAGGCGGGGCAGGGCCGCGCCGTCGAACTGCAGGCCGCCATAGGGATTGTCCTCGACCAGCCAGGTGCCGGTCGCCAGCGCCGCCTCGACCAGCCTGCGGCGGACCGGCATCGGCACCAGCCGGCCGGTCGGATTGGAGAAGTTCGGCACCGCATAGCCGAATCGGGCGCCGGTCAGGCCGGCCACGGCGTCGAAGTCCGGCTGGTCGACCCGCAGGGCGCGGTAGCGCGGGCGGCGCGGACGCCAGGCGTCGAGCGCGCCCAGATAGGTCGGCGCCTGCGCGGCGATCAGCGCGCCCTCGTCGACCAGCACCTTGCCGAGGAGATCGAGCCCCTGCATGCCGCTGGTGGTCACCAGGATGTTGTCGCGGCCGAGGCGGAAGTCGGGGCCGCCGAGCCGCGCGGCGAGCGCGTCGCGCAGTTCCGGCAAGCCTTCGATCGGACCGTAGCCGAGTGAATCCTGCGGATGCTCGGCGATGACGCGCCGGGCGATCGCCGCCAGGGCCTCGGCCGGGTAGGTCTCCGGCGCCGGCAGGCCGCCGGCCATGTTGATCAGCCCTGGGATCCGCCCAGCGGCCAGGAAGGTCTTCGTCACGTCGTTGGTGGTGCCGAGCCAGCCGGCGAAGGGCGGCCGCACGGGAGCGTTCGAGGGGCGGTCGGCGGCAGCGGTCATGGTTCGGGCTCCGGTCTCGACGTCACTCGTAGCATCGCCGCCGGCAGCGAATCCCGCCAAATTGCGATGCATCGCGGCGGTGTTATGTTGTAATCCACCCTGAGATTGCCAAATCGAAGGGAGTTTCGCTCATGCCGCGCCTCGACGCGATCGACCTGCGCATTCTGGCGGCGCTGCAGGCGGACGGGCGGATGTCGACGCTCGATGTCGCCGAGCGGGTCGGCCTCTCGCCCACGCCCTGCAGCCGCCGGATCCGGCGCCTGGAGGACGAGGGCGTGATCGAGGGCTATGCGGCGCGGGTCAGCCCGCGCGCGCTCGGCTTCAGCATCTGCGTGATGGTCTCGGTGCGCCTCGCCCGGCAGGGACCGGACGGCCACGACCAGTTCCTGAGCGCGGTCGAGCGGCTGCCGGAAGTGTCCGAATGCCTGCTGGTGACCGGCAGCATCGACTATCTCCTGCGCATCTGGGTCAGGGACATCGAGGCGCTCAGGGCCTTCATCACCGAGCAGCTGCAGTCGATTCCCTCGGTCGCCGAAACCTCGACCATGGTCATCCTCGGCGACGGCAAGGGCCAGGCCTCGGGCCTGCGCGGCGGCGAGGTCCGGATCGGGCGGCCATAGGGGATTCGGCGACGGCGGCCGCAGGCGGCCCAGCCGGGCAGGGTCCCGGCTCCGGAAAGGGTCCGAAAAAACGAAAACCCCGAACCAGAGGTCCGGGGTTTCGCACTTCGTTGCCGAAGATTTGGTGCGGTCGAGAGGACTCGAACCTCCACGCCTTTCGGAACTAGCACCTCAAGCTAGCGCGTCTACCAATTCCGCCACGACCGCTAAACCGTGTCTCCGTCGGCGGGCAACCGTCCGTCTCGGGAGTGGCGCGTCTCTAACAAATCGGATTCCCGGGTGCAAGCCCGAATGCACATCGGCCGGAAATGTTCACAGGCGCTTGACGGCTTCCTTGGCGCGCGCCGTCGGCGCGCGGAACAGGACCTCGGTGATCGAGATGCCGATGCGGTCGCCGCGCAGGATGACCTGGCCGCTCGCCACCGGCACGTTGTTGGCGAGGATGGTCACCTCGTCGCTCTCGCGCGTGTCGAGTTCGATCACCGCGCCGCGCCCCATGCGCAGGAGCTGGTGGATCGGGATCATGGTCGTGCCGAGCTGCACCGAGATGTCGATCGGGATGTTGTCGAACGGGGTCATCTCGTGTTCCTTCAAGGCCCGGCCGGGCCGTGCCCGCCACAATGGTTGACGAAACCTTACCCGCGAGAAGGTTAGCAGATGGTAAATGCCGAGGACCGGGGCGGATTGGGCGCGGCGGGCGAACCGGGCGGGCTCGGCGACCCCGGTGCGCCACGTGCGCAGGAGCGGGATGCGCCATCGGCGGGGCCGGCTCGGGTCGTGGCGCGCGGCGAGGGGGCCGCGGCACCGGGGCTCCTGCCGGCGGCCGGGGCGCCGCCGATCGAATGGCGCGTCAGCGACCGGACGGTCGCCTATGAGGCGGCGATGGCGGCCATGGAGGCGCGTGTCGAGGCGATCGCGGCCGGGGAGGCGGGCGAACTGGTCTGGCTCCTGGAGCATCCGCCGCTCTACACCGCCGGCACCAGCGCACGCGACGCCGACCTGCTCGCGCCCGACCGTTTTCCCGTCCATCGCACGGGGCGCGGCGGCGAGTTCACCTATCACGGGCCTGGCCAGCGAATCGCCTATGTGATGCTCGACCTGCGCCGCCGCACCCCCGACGTGCGCCGCTACGTCGCGACGCTGGAGGAGTGGGTCATCCGCGTGCTCTGGCGCTGGCACCTGCGCGGCCTGCGCCGCGACGACCGGGTCGGCGTCTGGATCGCCCGGCCCGACAAGCCCGCGCTCGCGCCCGATATGCCGGCGGAGGACAAGATCGCCGCGATCGGCATCCGCATTCGCAAATGGGTCACCTATCACGGCATCGCGCTCAACGTGGAACCGGAGCTCGACCATTTCTCCGGCATCGTCCCCTGCGGCATCGCCGGCTACGGCGTCACCAGCCTCGCCGATCTCGGCCTGCCCCTGTCGATGCCCGAAGTCGACATGGTCCTGAGGGAGGAATTCGAGCCGCTGTTCGGGAGGACGGTGGGGGTGGCCGGAAATTAGCAATCGGACGGCCCGTGGGCTTGCCCGCCTCCGGTGCCGTCGGCGTGCAGTTCTGGCACCGCTTCCGTTGCTTTCTTTCAAGCCCGCTCAGCTGACCGGCCCGGCCGGGACGATATGCACCACGCGGTAGCCGCGGGCCTTTAGCTCCGCCAAGAGGGCCGGGACCATGGCGGCGGTGTGGGCGTGGATGTCGTGCAGGAGGAGGATGCCGCCGCCGCGCTTGTCGAGGCGGTCGAGGACCTGACGCAGCAGCGCGTCGGGCGTGGTCTTCTGCCAGTCGGTGCCCCAGAGGTCGGCGCCGAAGGTGCCGATGCTCTTGGCCTTAAGCCAGGCGGCCAGCTCCGGCGTCGGGGCGAAGCCGGGGAAGCGGAAGAAGGGCGTGACCGGACGGTCGCCGTCGCGGCCGGTCAGGATGCGGTCGACGGTGCGCCAGCCGCGCTCGATATCCGCCTTGCCAGCCTCGAAGCCGAGCCCGGTCATGATCGGATGCGTCATGGAATGATGGCCGATCGTGTGTCCGGCCGCCGCGATGCGCTTCAGGAGGGCGGGATGGGCCGCGGCCTGCTCGCCGACCACGAAGAAGGTCGCCTTGACGCATTCCGCAGCCAGTGCCGCGAGCACCTGCTCGGTCGGCTTGCCGATCGGTCCGTCGTCGAAGGTCAGCACGACCTCCTTGGGACCGAGCGGCAGGGTCTGCGGGTAGCTCTTGGTGCCGACTTCTAGCCCCTTCGTGGTGTCGACGCTCAGCACCCGCGCGGTGCCGAGCGCGCCCGGGTTCGGGCAGGCGGTCTCGCCGGCGGCGCGTGCCGGCATGCCGGAGCCCGGGACCAGGCCGAGCCCGAAGGCTGCGGCGGCGAGGCCGAGCGCACAAACGAAGAGGGCCCTCCGTGGAGAGCCCTCGAAATGTCGCGACTGCGTCGTCATGCTCACCACAGAAGTCTCACCACAGGCCGATCGCCGAGCCGAGACCGCGGAAGGACGACGCCGTGGAGGCGAACCAGCCGTCCTCGCCGGCGACCGGCTCGCCGCGCGAGGCCGGCAGGGCGGTGGCGCGGTTGATGGCGGCACTGTCATAGCTCGGCAGCGGGCCGTCGGCGGTGCGGCCGTCGCGGCCTTGGGTGCTCTGCACCAGCTGACGTCCGGCATCGAAGCCGGCCACGCTGCGCTCGGCGAGCGGCGCGGGCGCCGCCGAAGGGAACTGGGCGTTGACCGGACCGTGGGCGAGCGGCGGCGTCGGCTGCTTCGGCACCAGATGGACGATCTTGTAGCCCCGCGCCTTCAGTTCGCGCAGCAGCTGCGGCACCATGGTGGCGGTGGAATCCTTGGTGTCGTGCAGGAGCAGGATGCCGCTCTGGCCGGCGCGGTCGAGATCCTTCAGCGAGAATTCCATCACCTTCTGGGCGTCGTAGCCGCGCACCCAGTCGTTGCCGACCGCGTCGGCCGCAAACACGCCCATGTTCATGCCGTTCAGCCATTCGTTGATGGCGCGCGAATTGAACAGGCCCGGATAGCGGAAGAACGGCACCGCCGGCTTCTCCTCGGCCTTGCCGTAGAGGATCTGGTCGACCGTCTGCCAGCCCTGGGACATGTTGCCCTTGGCCCAGTCGAGCGGCCGCTTCACCATGTCGAGCGGATGCGTCATGGTGTGGTAGCCGATGGTGTGGCCTGCCGCCGCGGTCTTGCGCAGCGTCTCCGGATAGGCCTTGGCCATCTGGCCGACGATGAAATAGGTCGCCTTGACGCATTCGTGATCGAGGGCGGCCAGGACCCGTTCCGTGTTGCGCGGGATCGGCCCGTCGTCGAAGGTCAGCACGACCTCCTTCGGCCCGAGCGGCAGCTTGCCGTGATAGAGCTGGCCGAGATAGAGCCCGTCCTTGGTGTCGACCTCGAGCACGCGCGACACGCCGAGCGCGTCGGGATTGCTGCAGGCGGCCGTATAGGGCTTGGAGACGTGGTCATGCACCGGCGGCACGGGCTGCGCGGTCTTGGCGGCGATCGCGGCAGCGAGACGGGCGGCCGGCGGCACCTTCTGGGCGGCCGACACGGTCTTCTGCGGCTTGGCGCCGGCAGGCTTCGCGCCGGCCGGGGCGGCGGCCGTTCCGGCCGCGGCCGTCGCGGCGGCGGGCTTCTTGACGGCGGGCTTGGTGGTTCCGGCCGGCGCTGCGGCGGTGCCGCCCGGCGGCACGACAGGTTTCACGACGACGGGCTTGGCGGCGACCGGCTTCGCCGGGGCGGGCGGCGGCGGCGGGGCGGCCGTGATCGGCTTCGGCGGCACGGGCGTGGCACCGCCGCCGGCCTGCTGGGCATGGACGGCACCGGCAGCCATCAAGGCTGCGAAAGCCACGCCGGAAGCGAGCGCCAGCGCCCGGTTGCGATCGAACTGACCCATATCCAAACTCCGTGGCCGGCGCACGATGCCGGCTCTCTCGCGAATCGCGTCCTCAATCATGGCGGACGGTTCGACCTTTGCCTCTCCGTCGTCCGCGAATCCGGCGATTTCAAGGGACCGGGAGCCGGGAGAGCACTTCGTTAACTACGCTAGCATTGGAATTCTGACTGTGGGGTTAACAGTGTCCTGCGGCCCGGGACAAGGTCCGGCGGGCAACAGCGCGCCGCAATCGCCTCCGTCATGTCATCGCCGGCAGGCTTCGGTGCTTTCGCAAGGGAACATGCCTGCGCAGATTGTGCGGCGCCCGTGTTTGTCGGCGGGTGCCCCCGGCTGTATCCTGCGGCCTCGCGGAGGATCGCCGATGAACGTCCAGCCGAAGCGCACCGTCATGATCGAGGTCGACGAGGAGGTTGCCCGCCGGATCGAGGCCGAGGGCCTGTCCGTCGCCGCCGAGGCCGAGCGCCTGCTGCGCCGCCGCGTGCTCCCCCCGGCCGCCTCCGGCGAGGCTGAGCGCTGGGCGGAGGAGAATCGCGAGGCGATCGCCTGGCACCAGCGGATGCTCGACGAGCACGGTACCTTCGCCGAGCGCATGGCCAAGTTCCGGCGATGAGGCAGTTCGACGTTTTCGACAATCCGGATCGGGAACTCGCGGACCTGATGCCCTATGTGGTGGTGCTCAACCACGACGCCTTTTCGGACGTTCCGACTGTCCTTGTCGCGCCGCTTTTCCCGGCGGAGCGTCGAATTCCCTATCGGGAACTGTGCCCGGCGGTCGATGTCCTTGGGGCGAGAATGCTGGTCGGCCTGACCGATCTTGCCTCGATCGCGCAGCGCCATCTCGGACCGCCCGTCGCCTCCGTGCGCGCGGAGCATGATCGGATCCTGCGCGCCTTCGACCTGCTGCTCTGCGGTTTCTAGGCGTCGGTGGGATTCTCGCCCTTTGCCGTCTCCCATCCCCCCCTGAAGAGGGCACCGGCCTGCCGTTCGCTCCGGCAGAGCGATCCCATCGCCGGGATGCTTGCGTGCCTGCCTGGAAAGCGGCACAGGACATCCCACCCCACGACAGATGGACCGCGCGATGACCCTGACGCCCGAACTGAAATCCGCCCTGATGCAGATCTCGACCGCCACGGTCACCACCGTGCTCCTGAAGAAGGGGCTCCGGCGCAGTTGGATGCGCGGGCCGATGCCCTATTCGGGCGGCGAGGAGAAGGTCGTCGGCGAGGCCTTCACGCTGCGCTTCGTGCCGATGCGCGAGGATCTGGCGACGCCGGAAAGCTGGGCCTCGCCGATCTCGACCCGGGCGGCGATCGAGGCCATGCCGGAGGGCTGCATCGCGATCGCCGATGCCATGGGGGGGCGCGACGCCGGCATCTTCGGCGACATCCTGGCCGAGCGAATGAAGGTGCGCGGCGTCGCCGGTCTGGTCACCGACGGCGTGATGCGCGACGGGGCCGGCGTGCGCTCGACCAACCTGCCGATCTGGTGCGCCGGCGTAGCCGCCCCCGCCTCGGTCGCCGGTCTCACCTTCGTCGGCTGGAACGAGCCGATCGCCTGCGGCGGCACGGCGGTGTTTCCCGGCGACGTGATCATGGCCGACGGCGACGGCGCGGTGGTCATCCCCAAGGCGATGGTGACGGCCGTGGCCGAAGCCGGGTTGGAGCAGGAGCTGTTCGAGGGCTGGGCCCATATGGAGGTGCGCAACGGCGCCGCCCTGCCGGGTCTCTATCCGCCCAACGAAGAGACCAAGGCGCGCTACGCGATCTGGCGGGCCAAGCGCGGCTGATCGGCCGCTTGCCGGCCTGTGGGGCCGTCCGGCCGCGGATTTGCCCTGCCGTCGGGCTTCCCTTAAGACTAGCCGACGAACGGGGTCGACATCGGGCGACCCGACACCTACATCTCGGGTCGACCCGCCCGAACTTTCAGCCTCCTCCATCCGGATGTCGAGAATGATCCTCACGCCCAAGACCTACTGGTACACGCGCATGGATGACGAGGAAGAGGAGGAGAAGACCAAGACTCCGTCCTCGCTGCCCGTCGACAAGCATCTGTTCGAAGCCCGCAACGTGCTGATCACCGGCACGATCACGCAGGAACTCGCCCGCGACGTGACCGCGCGCCTGCTGGCGCTGAGCCACGTTTCCAAGGAGCCGATCAACGTGATCGTCTGCTCGCCCGGCGGCCACGTCGAATCGGGCGACATGATCCACGACATGATCCGCTTCGTGTCGGCGCCGGTGCGCATGATCGGCGTCGGCTGGGTCGCCTCGGCCGGCGCGCTGATCTACATCTCGGTGCCGAAAGAGCGGCGCTTCTGCCTGCCCAACACCCGCTTCCTGCTGCACCAGCCGTCCGGCGGCGCCGGCGGTCCGGCGACCGACATCGAGATCCAGGCGCGCGAGATCATCAAGATGCGCGATCGCCTGAACGGGATGTTCTCGGTTGCGACCGGCCAGACCCTGCAGAAGGTCGAGAAGGATACCGACCGCGACTACTGGATGGGTCCGGAGGAGGCGATCGCCTACGGCCTCGTCAATAAGGTCATCAACAACGTGGCCGATCTCGCCTGAGACCGGTCGTCACGGGTCCCGGCCGGATGGCTGCCGGACCCCGCAATGAGAAAAGCGCCCGACGCGAGCCGGGCGCTTTTTCTTTTTCCGGGGCTCGTTCCCTTGAGGGGCGCTTGCCGTCGGCGGCGCCGTCAGGCCGCGCGCACCGCTTCGAGAAACTGGCGGACCTCGCTCGATAGCCGGTCGGCTTCGCGGCCGAGTTCGTCGGCAAGGCCGGCGACGCCTTCCGCCGTGCGGACGGCCTCTGCGGCGGCACCGCCGACATCGGTCATGGCCGCCGCGCCGCGTCCGGCCTCGCCGGTCGCCCGCGTCATGCCGTCGACGATGGCGTCGATGGCGCCGGCCTCGCCCGCCACCGCGTTCGACAGGGCGCCCGATGCCGCCGCCAATGCGGAGATCGTCCGATCGATGGCACCGATCGCGGCGACGGCGTCGCCGGAGGTCTGCTGGATCACCTTGACCTGGGCGGCGATCTCTTCCGTCGCCTGCGCGGTCTGGGCGGCCAGCGACTTGACCTCGCCGGCCACCACGGCGAAGCCGCGGCCGGCCTCTCCGGCCCGGGCGGCCTCGATGGTCGCATTGAGGGCGAGCAGGTTGGTCTTGCCGGCGATGTCGCGAATGAGACCGACGACCTCGCCGATCCGCTGGCCGAGTTCGGCGAACGCTGCGACCGTGGCGGCCGTCCGGCGCGACTGGTCGACCGCCTGTCCGGCAGCATCGGCGGACTGGCGGGCCTGATCGAGGATCGCCGCCAGGGCCCGGCCGAGCGCGCGCGTCTGGTCGGCAGCCGCGTCGATGCGGTCGGTCGCATCGCCGACGGCGCTGGAGCCGGCGGTCGCGCCCGCCGCGACGCTGCCGGCGCTGCGGTCGACATGCGCGGCGCTGCCGGCGAGACGACCGGCAGCATCCTGCAGGCGCAGGACGGAGCGTGCGGCGGTTTCATCGAAGGCGGCGACCAGCCGGGCGACCGATTCGGAACGGCGCGAGCGGCTCTCCGCATCGCGCACCTGCGCGTCGGTCAGGTGCTCGCGCTCCAGGCCACGATCGCGGAAGACCAGCAGGGCGCGCGCCATTTCGCCGAGTTCGTCGGGCCGGTCCGTCTCGGGCACCTGGGTGTCGAAGCGGCCCGCCGCGATCGCCGCCATGGACGCGCGCAGCCGTGCCAGGGGGCGGGTCAGGGAGCGGCCCGCGGCGACGCTCGCCGCCACGCTGGCGATCAGGACCAGCAGGGTCCCGAGCAGCAGGAGGCGCACCGTATTGGTCCGCGCGGCCTCGAGATCGGCGTCAGCCGCGGCCATGCCTTCGGCGGCGGCGGCGCTGATCGCCTGGATCGCCGGCTCGGCCAGGTCGAGGGCGTCGATGATCTGCCGATAGGTCTGGCCGGCGGCTTCGTCGGCCTTGCTCCAGGCCTCGAACGCCGCCGTGTAGCCGGCCAGCGCCGGCCCGACCGTCGCCTTGGTCTCGCCGTCGACGCCCGGCCGCCCGAGGCTGCGTTCCAGGCGCGCGACCGAACTGTCGAAATTTCCGGCCGCCTCCTTGTCGCGGGTGGTGCGATATCGCAATTCCGCGAGCCGGGCGGCGACGAGGGCGTGGGCGAGACGGTAGGCGTCCTCGCCGCCGCCACCCATGGTGGCGGATCGGATCGGCGTTTCGATCGCATCGGCGGCATCGATCAGTTCGCGCGTCAGGCCGTCATTGTCGCTGAAGCCGAGCCGCCCGATCGCGACCGCGAGAGGGTCGACCGCGGCGGTCGCCGTCTGCACCAGCTTGGCGAGGTCCGCGATCTCCTTGGCGCGCTGCGTGGCGATCGGCGAGCCGGCCAATTCGTCCATCGTTCGCCGGGCGACCGCGAAGGCGGCACGCATCGGTGCGACGCGGTCTTCGGCCCTCGATGCGGAGAAGGCGATCAGATCCGCCCTGGCCTGCCGCAGGGCGGAGTCCAGTTGGGCGGATTGGATCGCCACACGGCTCAGGGCCTGCTGACTGCGTCCGGTCGCATCCAGCGTCATGGTGCCGTGCCAGCCGACCGCGCCGACCGCCGTCACGCCTGCGCCCGCCAGGGCGGCGATCAAGCCGATCTTCGCCCGCAATCCGAACTGCGGCACCGCAGACTGCTTGCCGTTCTTCATGTAACCCCCATCCCGCGCCACAATGCGATCCGGTCGATTCGCGTCATGTCAGCAAGCCATTGAATTGACGTGCGGTTTGGCTCCTTGGTGCATTCTTCCCATTCGGCGGTGCACGCAGTCGCCACATTGTTGAGCATGATTGCCCGTTAATCGTTTCGGATTGATTGAATTGCTCGGATCTTTCTACCAAACGCTGCCATCCGGCGGCGGGCACATCGGAGGCTCGGCATCGTGTTCTTCATCCTGGCGAAGGTGACTTTCGCGATCATCCGTCCGGTCACCTTCGCGTTGCTCATGCTGGCGTTGGGCGTGCTCCTCATGCGCACGCAGTTTTCGCGCGCTGGGCGCCGGCTGGTGACCGTCACGGTGCTGGCCTTGCTTCTGGTCGGCTTCACGCCGCTGGCCCCCTTGTCGATCGCCCCGCTGGAGGACCGCTTCCCGTTGCCGGAGCGGGTCGAGCCGGCACCGGACGGCATCGTGATTCTGGGTGGAGCGCTCGACGAGAAGGTCAACGACCGCCGGCCGGGCAGCTACGCGCTGAGCGATGCGGCCGAGCGCATGACCATCGTGGCGCGTCTCGCGCGCGAATATCCGGACGCCCGGATCGTCTTCACCGGCGGCACCGGCGATCTTCTCGACCAGAGCTTCAGCGAGGCGGCGATCGCGCGGCGCCTGTTCCTCGATTTCGGCCTGCCGGAGTCGCGCATGACCTTCGAGGACAAGTCGCGCGACACCTGGGAGAATGCGGTCTTCACCCGCGACCTGATCAAGCCGGCCCCCGGCTCGCGCTGGCTCTTGGTTACGTCGGCGTTTCACATGCCGCGCGCCGTCGGCATCTTCCGCAAGGTCGGCTGGCCCGGCCTGGTGCCCTATTCGGTCGACTACCGCAGCCGCGGCTTCGCGCGGATCCGGCCGATCCCCGATTCGCCCGTCCAGAACCTGCTGATCTTCGATACCGCGGTCCGCGAGTATCTCGGCCTCGTCGCCTACCGGCTCGCCGGTCGGTCGGACGACTGGTTCCCGGCCCCCTGAGGCTCGTCCGGTCCGGCGACGATCCGGGCGCTCGACGAGAATTGCCGGCGCAGCAGCACGGCGAGGATGAAGGTGGTCGACGCCATGAAGATCCAGGCGTTCACGAACCAGCCGAGGAAGCCGATCGAGAAGAAGAAGGCGCGCAGGCCGAGATTGAAGTGGCTCGCGGCGATGATCTGCATGTCGGCAGCCCGGCGCGCCGCCAGTTCAGCTCCGGGATCGTTCTGGCCGGCCGGCGGGACCGCACCGATCAGGATGGCGGCATAGTTGAACACCCGATACGCCCAGCCGAACTTGAAGAAGGCGTAACCGTAGATGAGGCAGAGGAACAGCACCTTCAGCTCGATGTCCGAGCGGTTGGTCGCGGAGTTGAGCGGCAGGTCGCGAAACACCGCGATCAGCCGGTCGGCCTGCCCGAGCAGCGTGAAGGCGGCACCGATCGCGATCAGCGAGGTCGACGCGAAGAAGGCCGTGCCGTTCTGCAGCGAAGCCATGATCTGGGTGTCGATGATGCGCACGTCCCGCCGCAGCATCTCGGCCATCCAACGTCGGCGATGCTCGTTCATCTGCCGATTCAGCGTGGCGTGACCGAAGCGGCTGCGATCGGTCAGCCAGCTGTAGCCGACCCAGCAGACGACGAACCAAAGGACCGCGGAGAGATCGAGCAGGGTGAACGTGACCATGGCGGCAGGCTGCCAGTCCGCGGGCCGTGGGGGAAGGGGTGTTCGGCGACGGTCGAACGGTTAGGCTGTCGCCGCTGCCTTCGCATGACGGGACCGATGACGCCAGGACGCCGCCCGACGCCTTCCGCGATCGCCCTTGCCGCCGCCCTGCTTGGGGCCGCGGACGGCGTTTCGGCGGCCTCGGAGTGCGAGTGGTATGCGGTGCTGCATTGCAGTGCGGACCGGGCCGGCATCGAATTCTGGGTGGCGCAGACCGGGATCGGCCGCATCGCCGAGCCGGGCTCGCCGCTCGGTGCCGCCTGGCCGCCCGGCCATGTCTGCGCCGTGATGGGGCCTTACGCCCGGCTGTCGGCGCTCGATGCGGTCGAGCAGTTCCGCATGCTGGCGCCGAAGGCCCATGCCGAGACCATCTGTGCCGGGGAGAGGCAACCATGAGCTATCCGCCGCTCGGCGCCGAGGAGATCGCCACCCGTCTCGCCGAGGTCGCCGCGGAGGCGGGCGTCCGGGTCCTCTTCGCCGTGGAATCGGGCAGCCGGGCCTGGGGCTTCGCCTCGCCCGATTCGGACTGGGACATCCGCTTCGTCTATGCTGCGCCGCTCGCCGACTATCTGACCGTGCGCCCGCGCCGCGACGTGATCGAACAGCCGGTCGACGCGCGCGGCATCGATCTCGCCGGCTGGGACGTGCGCAAGGCGCTGCAACTGCTGCTCGCCTCCAATCCGGCGCTGATCGAATGGCTGCAGAGCCCGATCACCTATGCGGATGACGGCGCCTTCCGGCCGGCGGTTGCGGAATTGGCCGCGACTCACGCCTCGCGCCGGGCGCTCGCGCACCACTACCGCTCGATCGCCCGGACCCACTGGGAACGCGATCTGGCTCGCACCGACACCGTCAAGCTGAAGCGCTATTTCTATGTCCTGCGCGCGGTCGCGGCGCTGGCCTGGGTGGCGCGCACCGATGCGCTGCCGCCGATCCGGCTTGCCGATCTCATCGCCGGCGTCGACCTGCCGGCCGATGTGCGCGCAGATCTCGACGACCTCCTGGCGCTGAAAGCGGGCCTGTCCGAACTCGGCACCGGAGCCCGCCGGCCCGCTCTCGATCGCTTCATCTCGGCGACGCTCGACGCCATCGACCCCGCCGATCTCGACGATCGAGCGGCCCACCGCGCCGCCTTCGAGGCGGAGGCGGATGTCCTGTTGCGGCGTGTGCTCGGTGCTGCCTGACCCGGCAGCGGTCGCCAGCCGCCGGCCGTCAGGCTTGCCCGCCTAACACTCTGACGACGGCGGCGAATCCATCTGGCATTCGAGGAATGCAAATGCCAGATTTTCGGCATGAGCCCCGAAGGGGCCCGATCCCCTGCCGGGCGGAGCTGCCGTGACCACGCGAACGATTGCCGTCGAGAATGCCCTGATCGGCCCCGACTACCGGCCGTCCGGTCCGGTGGCGCTCACGCTGGAGGCCGGGCGGATCGCGGCGGTCGCACCGCTCGCCGCGCCGCCGCCGGGGCGGCGACTGCTGGCCATGCCGGCGCTGGCCGATGCGCACAATCACGGCCGGCCGATTTCCACGACCCCCTTCGCGGCCTCCGGCAAGCCGCTCGAAGCCTGGCTGCCGCGGCTGGCCGCGATGCCGCCGATCGAGGCTCGCCTGGGCGGTCTCGGCTTCTTCGGCCATGCCGCGCTGGGTGGGGTCGGGTCGGTCATGATCCACCAGACGCGGACCTCCGGGCTGGTGCCGCTTGCCGACGAGGTTCGCGAACTGGAGCAGGCGGCCGGCACGATCGGCATCCAGGCCGCCTATGCGGTTTCGGTGCGCGACCGCAATCCGCTCGTCTATGGCGACGGCGAACCGGTCCTGGCGGACATGCCCGGGCCGTCACGCGCGACCATCGAGGCTCTGTTCCGGGCGCCGGCGGTCGATCCGGCCGCCCATGTGGCGATGGTCGAGGCGATCGCGGCGGCGGTCGAGCGGCCGGGTTTCTCGGTGCAGTTCGGGCCGAACGGCGTGCAATGGTGTTCCGACGCGCTGCTCGCCGCGATAGCGGAGGCTTCGGCGCGGACCGGGCGACGCGTGCACATGCACCTCCTGGAGACGAAGTATCAGCGCGCCTGGGCCGACCGGACCTTTCCGGATGGCATCGTCCGGCATCTCGGCCGGCTGGGGCTCCTGTCGCCGCGGTTGACGCTTGCCCATGGCGTCTGGGCCCGGCCGGAGGAACTGGCCGAACTGGCGGCGGCCGGCGTCACCGTTTCGGTCAACACGTCTTCGAACCTGCTGCTGAAATCCGGCATCGCCCCCGTCGCCGCCATGCGCGCGGCCGGCGTCGCGGTGGCGCTCGGGCTCGACAATTCGGCCTTCGACGAGGATGACGACGCGCTGCGCGACCTGCGTCTGTTCAAGCATCTGCAGGCCGGATGGGGCTACGACGAGACCGTCACTCCGCAAGACGCGCTGGGCTTCGCCGCCGGCAACGGCCGCCGCTCGCTCGGTCTCGACGGCGCCGGCACGCTGGCGCCGGGCGAGCCGGCCGATCTCCTGCTGCTCGATCTCGACCGGCTCGATCCGGACCGGATCCTGCCGATCGATCCGGTGCAACTGGTCTTCACCCGGGCGACTAAGGCGGCGATCGCGGCGCTGATCGTCGCCGGCCGCACCATCGTCGAGGACGGCCGGCTCGCCGGCGCCGACATGGCGGCGATCGATGCCGAGGTCCGCAGCCGCTACCGGGCCGGCATGGCCGATCGGGCGGCCTTCCTGGCCGCCTGGCCGGATCTGGAACCGCGGCTGGCACGCTTCTATCGCGACACGCTCGGCTGCTGCTGACCGGGAGCCGACCATGCCGCACACCCTCGTCCACCGCCTGTCCATGGCCGGCCCCGACGACACCGCCGGCCTCGCCGCGGCGATCCGCAACGGCCGCATCCGGCCCGACGCGATCGTCGCCATCCTCGGCAAGACCGAGGGCAACGGCTGCGTCAACGACTTCACCCGCGGCTTCGCGGTCCAGTCGCTGCGCCTGGAACTCGCCCGCCACCTGCCGACGGACGCGATCGATCGGATCGCCCTGGTGATGAGCGGCGGCACCGAGGGCGCGCTCGCCCCGCATGCCCTGGTCATCGAGGCCCGGCCCGAGGATCATGCGGCGGCCGGCCCCGCGCTCGCCGTCGGCCAGACGGTCACCCGCGACATCAAGCCGGAGGAACTCGGCCGCCGGGCGCAGGCCGCGGTGGTTGCCGAAGCGGTCGCCAAGGTGATGGCCGATCTTGGCATCTCCGATCCGGCCGACATCCATTTCGTCCAGATCAAATGCCCGCTCCTGACCATGGAGCGCGTCGCCGAGGCCCGTGCGCGCGGCGCGACGACGGCGACCAGCGACACGCTGAAATCGATGGGCCTGTCGCGCGGCGCCTCCGCGCTCGGCGTCGCGCTGGCGCTCGGCGAGGTGGCGGATGCGGCCGTCACCGACGCGGCGATCGGCACGGATCGCTCGCTCTATTCCACCCGCGCCTCGACCTCGGCCGGCGTCGAACTCTCCGGCCACGAGATCGTCGTGATGGGCATGAGCCCGCGCTGGTCCGGCCCGCTCCGGATCGATCACGCGGTGATGGCCGACGGCATCGACATCGAGCCGGTCCGCGCCGCGCTCGCCCGGCTCGGCCTCGGCGCCCCGGGCCAGCTTCCGGCCGCCGACCGGGACCGTCTGCTCGCGCTGCTGGCCAAGGCCGAGGCGCCGTCGACCGGCCGGATGCGCGGCTTCCGCCACACCATGCTCGACGACAGCGACATCTCCTCGACCCGCCACGCCCGCGGCTTCGCGGCCGGTGCGCTCGCGAGCCTGGTCGGCCATGCCGAGATCTTCGTCTCCGGCGGCGCCGAGCATCAGGGTCCGGACGGCGGCGGCCCGGTCGCGCTGATCGCGCATCGTTGAGGCCGGCGGTGCTGCCGGGCGGGCAGGCGGTCTCTGCAGCGGTCCGGAATCCGGACCACCACCCGCCGGACAGAATGGTAGACTGGCCGCATGACCGGATATGGCCAATTCTGCGCCGTCGCACGGGCGCATGAGGTGCTGGGCGGGCGCTGGACGCTGCTCGTCCTGCGCGAAATCCTGTGCGGCGCCAGCCGCTTCGCCGAGATCAGGCGGGGCATTCCGCGCATCTCCAAGACCATGTTGGCGGAACGTCTGGCCGAGCTGGTCGCGATCGGGGCGATCGAGCGCCGCGACCACGGCGACGGTCCGGACTATCGCGCAACGCAAGCCGGCCGGGAGGCGATGCCGATCGTCGCCGCCCTGGCCGTCTGGGGCCAGCGCCACCTGCCGCGCCACGCCGCCGCGGAGGATCTCGATCTCGATCCGGTTCTGGTCGACATGGCGCGCCGGGTCCGCGCGGCGCATCTGCCGGCGGTGCCGATCGTGGTCCGGGTCGAACTTGCCGGGCTGCCGCGGCGCTTTCTCCTGCTGAAAGGTGGCGAATCGACCGCCTGCCTGATCAATCCCGGCTTTCCCGAGCCGGTCGTGATCCGGGGGCGCCTCGACGCCCTGGTCGCCTGGTGGCGCGGCGATGCCGGCTTCGCCGAAGCCCGGCGCCAGGGTTTCGTTCTGGAGGGCGACCGCGCGCTGGTGCGCGCCTTTCCGGGCTGGTTCGATCGCTATGCATTCGCGGCCGTCCATCCGTCCGCCACCGCCGCCGCTCGTTCCGGGGATCCCGTGCCATGACCCTTCGCATCGTCCGCCTCGGCACGCCGCGTCTCACCGACGAGGGGCTGCGCATCGGCACGGTGCGCCGGCCGCCGCGCGGGGTGCGCAAGGAGCGCTTCGCCGCCGACGACTGGTACGACGTCTGGTATCCGGAGCTGTCGCCGAGCGCGCCGCTGCTCGCGTCGGCGCAACAGGCCGCGACGCCGGAGGCCTGGGCGGCCTTCGAGAAGGCCTTCCGGCGCGAGATGGCCGAGGCCGCGCCGAGCCATGCGCTCGATCTGCTGGCCGCGCTTTCGCACCGGACCGACCTCTCGATCGGCTGCTATTGCGCCGAGGAAAGCCGGTGCCACCGGTCGATCTTGCGCGGGCTTCTCGCCAATCGAGGGGCAAAGCTCGCGTGAAGGGCTCGGCCGGTCCGGATTCCGGACCCGCGTCGACGGATCGGACGGGCCATAACGGCCTCCAGGCCCGCACGAATGGTCAAGGGACCAGCGGTTCGGCGTTGCGCGACGGATGAATGCGTCGGTCTCGATCGAACCTCCCGGCGGGACCGATTCAGGAGCCGGTCATGACGCTGGATACCGCCTGGGCGCTCGCCCTCTATGCCTTCGTAACCTCGATCAGTCCGGGTCCGAGCAACCTGATGCTGCTCGCATCCGGGGTGAATTTCGGCTTCGCCCGGACGCTGCCGCAGGTTTTCGGGATCATGGCCGGCTTCACGGTACTGCTGCTGGCGATCGGGCTCGGTCTCGGCGCCGCGCTGTCGGCGGCGCCGGCCCTCGTTCCGGTCCTGAAGGGGCTCGGCGCGGTCTGGCTCCTGCATCTCGCCTGGCGCATCGCCGGCGCGCGCGCCCTCGGCGAGGCCGGTGCGGCCGACGCGCGGCCGCTGCGGTTCATCGAGGCCGCGGCGTTCCAGTGGGTCAATCCCAAGGCCTGGATCGTCGCCCTGGCGACCGTGTCGCTCTATGCCGATGCCGGCCGCCCGATCGCTGCGGCGCTCGCCGTTGCCGGGCTGTTCGCCCTCGTCAACCTGCCGAGCGTCTCGGCCTGGGCGCTGTTCGGGACGGCGCTGAAGCGCCTGCTGACCGACCCGGTGCGGCTGCGCGCCTTCAACATCGCCGCCGCCGTCGCGCTGGTCGCCACGCTCTGGCCGCTGCTGCGCTGAGGACCGTCAGCTCGACCAGTTCTGCCGGAACTCGCCGTAGAGGGTCAGGCCGCCGCAGGCATAGAGGGTCTGGCCGGTGATGTAGCGGGCCTCGTCGGACGCCAGAAAGGCGAAGACCGGGGCGATGTCGTCGGGGGCGGCGGCGAAACCCATCGGGATATGGGCCTCAACCGCGGCGCGGGCCGCCGGGTCGTCCTTCCAGGCGTCGTTCATGTCGGTCAGCACGGCGCCCGGCCCGACGGCGTTGATGCGGATGCCCCGGTCGGCGAATTCGAGCGCGAGCGTCCGGGTCAGATGGCCGAGACCGGCCTTGGCGGCCGCATAGGCGGCATATCCCGGCTTCGGGATGATCTGGTGCACGCTGGTCGTGTTGATGATCGTGCCGCCGCCGGGGCGCGACAGGAAATGCCGGATCGCCGCGCGCGACAGCCAGGCGGCGCCCAGGAGATCGACATCGATCACCGCCCGAAAGCGGTCGGCATCGAAATCGGCGCCGGGCGTCTCGGTCTGGAAGCCGGCATTGTTGACGAGGATGTCGAGCCGGCCGAAGCGCACGACCATCGCGGCGATCATCGCCTCCGCGACCGTCTCGGACGTGATGTCGCCGTCGACCGCGATCGGGCTGTTCGCACGGATCGTCTTGAGGGCGGCGAGCGTCGCGTCGGCCCGGTCGGCATCCTGGCGGTGGCCGATGCCGACTTCGGCGCCCTCGTGCACGAACCGTTCGGCGATGGCGCGGCCGATGCCGCGCGAGCCGCCGGTGATCAGGGCGATGCGGCCGGCGAGGCGTTGGGCATGATCGGGCACGGGCGGCGATCCTCCGGTGCCGGGGCGCGACCGGCCTTCAGTGGCAGACCTGACTGCGATAGCGGTTGCCGGCGGCGTCGTCGACCCACACCGTCCGGCAGGTGCGCAGCGCGCCCGGCGCCGACGGCGTCGTGGGCGGCACCAGCCCGCGCGGCGGCGGCACCTCGCTGCCGTGATAGCGCGGCGCGTTCAAGGCGTCGTAGCGGAACTGGCCGGTCTTCAAGGCGGACGGCCCGCTCGCCGGCGGGCCGTAATTGGGCACGCCGCTCTGCGCCCGGACCGGGTCGGCCGCAAGGCCGGACAGCAGCGGCAGCAAGATCAGGGCGAGGCGAGTGGCGGACGGCATGGTGAACTCGCGGGTTTCAGTCCGATTCAAATAGGGCGGTGGCGGCCTCTTGAGAAGCACCAGGCACGGAAAAGAAAAGGCCCGGCGCGGGGCCGGGCCTGAAGGTGGACTTGGGGAGGAAGGGCAGGGCAGGACGTTCAGGGGAAGCGGCGTCGTCAGTGCGTGACCGCAGGTCGCTCAGTTGCAGACCTTGGTCTTGTAGGGGTTGCCCCAGGAGTCGTAGGCCCAGACCTTGTAGCAGTTCGGGGCATAGACCGGGGCCGCATAGACCGGAGCCGGAGCGTAGTAGCCGGGAGCGTAGTAGCCCGGCGCATAGGCCTGCGAGGCGAGCGCACCGCCGATGATGGCGCCGCCGACGAGGCCGGCCACGAAGGCGCCTCCCTTGGCTTCGGCCTGCGAGGCGGTGGAAACGGAGGCGCCGGCAACGAGGGCGACGGCGAGGGCGGCGGCAGCGATCTTGGCGAACATGGCGGGCTCCGTGAATTAAAAGTTCGGTCTGGGCTCTCAGGGGGTGGGGCGGGTCAGGCCCCGTCGTTCGATGGTTTGAGACTAGGCCCCCGCCCATGCACCCGACCCGAACGCCCGGTTCAGAAACCGTTCAGGTGTCGGGCCGTCGATCACGAGACCGTGAGCGGATCGCCCGAGCGATCCGAAGGACGCCATCTTTTCGCGTATCTCACCCCCCGCCACCCCCCAAAACCGCAATCCCGGACAAGGCCCGAAGGGCCGCCGATCCGGGACCCAATCGCCTCGCAGCGGCGTCAAGATCGGGGGCAAATTCAGAGCGTTGCGGCAATTTGGGATGCGAGTAGGCCCCGGCTCTCCGCTGGCGCTGCGGCCGGGGATGCGATGAGAGATCTGTTTCCATCCCGCGGCATCTGGGGGGATACGTCGAAAGATGCGCGATTCTCCCGCAATATTCCGAGGATATCCCGGAAGCGATACGACCCTCCCGCAGCCTCCCGCTCCTCGCAACTCCCCCCAAACCGCAATCCCGGACCAGGCCCGAAGGGCCGCCGATCCGGGACCTTCTCGCCCCACGGCGACGTCAAGATCACGATCAGATGCAGTGTCGTGCGGCAAGTTGAGATGGGAGTAGGCCCCGGCTCTCCGGCCGGGGATACGATGAGAGATCTGTTTCCAACCTGCGACATCTGGGTGGATGCGCGGAGAGATGCGCGATCCTCCCGCAGTATCCCGAGGATATCCCGGAAGCGATACGACCCTCCCGCGGCCTCCCGTCCCTCGCAACACCCCCGCGACCGCAATCCCGGACAAGGCCCGAAGGGCCGCCGATCCGGGACCCACTCGCCGCGCGACGGCGTCAAGATCGCGAGCGAAATCAAAGCATTGCGGCAAGTGGAATGAGAGTAGGCCCCGGCTCTCCGCTGGCGCTCCGGCCGGGGATGCGTTGGGAGATGTGCTTTCATCCCGCCGCATCTGGGTGGATACGTCGAAAGATGCGCGATCCTCCCGCAATATTCCGAGGATATCCCGGAAGTGATACGACCCTCCCGCGGCCTCCCGCTCCCCGAAACACCTTCCAACCCGCAATCCCGGACAAGGCCCGAAGGGCCGCCGATCCGGGACCCACTCGCCCCGCAGCGGCGTCAAGATCACGAGGAAAATCAGAGCATTGCGGCAAGTGGAAATGAGAGTAGGCCCCGGCTCTCCGCTGGCGCTGCGGTCGGGGATACGATGGGAGATCTGTTTCCATCCCGCGGCATCTGGGGGGATGCACCGCGAGAGTTTCGGACATCGTCCAGAATCCCGCGGTTGCGCTGGGAGATCCGCGACCGTCCCGCGGCATCCTGGGACGGCTGATCGGCGAGATCGGACACCACGGGCTTCGGCGGACGGGCGAGACGGGGCGATCGGTCGAGGACCGATGGGGCCGTTGCGATACCGTTTGATACGGAGCCCCCGGCCGATGCGCCGGCCGTGCCTTCGCTTCGCCATGATGGCGCCGTGTCGGGCGGCTAGTTGTGGTATCCCCATCCGAACCGGAGCGTCCCATGACCGCGGCCAGCCTGCCCTTCGTCGCCGCCTATCGGCCTCCGGCGCCGGTGCCCCATGCCGCGCCGCTCAAGCCGCGCCAATATATCCGCGCGCTGACCGACAATCCGCTGACCATCTGGACCCAGGCGCAGTTCGAGGAGCCCTATGTCGAGATCGACGGGTGGCTGCTCGGGCCGCGCCTGATCATCAACGATCCCGACGGCATCCGCCATGTCCTGGTCGACAACGAGGCCAACTATCTCCGCGACGATCTGCAGAAGCGCATCCTGACGCGGACGATCGGGCTCGGCCTGTTCGCAGCGGAAGGACAGGCCTGGCGGGCGCAGCGGCGCATTCTGGCGCCGCTCTTCGCACCGAGGGCGGTCAACGGATTCCTGCCGGCCATGGCGGAGGCCGCTGCCGCCGGAGCCCGCCGGCTCGCGGATCTCCCCGAGGGCTCGGTCATCGATGCCGCGCCGCTGATGAGCGCGATCGCGCTCGACGTGCTCGAACGCACGCTGTTCCGCGAGGGCTTCGGCGTGCCGCTGGCCGAGCTTTCGCGACATTCCAACGCCTTCATCGAGGGCGCCGGCGGGGTCTCGCTGCTTGACCTGTTCCGCCTGCCGTCCTGGATCCCGACCCTGCGCGCGCTCAGGGCGCACCGCTCGCGCCGATTCATCGGCGACATGGTCGACCGGATGGTCGCCGAGCGCCGGGCGCGGCTCGCCGCCGGGGCCGCCGGATCGGGGGAGGGCGAGATTCGCGACCTGCTCGCGCTGCTGCTCGATGCGGCCGATCGGGAGACCGGCATCGGTCTGTCCGACCGCGAGGTACGCGACAACGTCCTGACCTTCATCGGCGCCGGCCACGAGACCACCGCCGGTGCGCTCGCCTGGACCCTGCTCCTGCTCTCCGGCGCGCCGGACGTGCGGGCGGCGGTCGAGGCCGAGATCGACAGCGTGCTCGGCACGGGGCCGGCGACGGCCGAGACGGTCGCCGATCTGGTCCTGACCCGGGCGACCATCGAGGAGGCGATGCGGCTCTATCCGTCGGCCCCCTTCCTCGGCCGCGCGGCGGTCAAGGACGACGTGATCGGCGGCCGGCCGGTCAAGGCCGGCACGATCGTGATGATCGTGCCTTGGATCATCCACCGCCATCAGCGCCTGTGGTCCGATCCCGGCCTGTTCGATCCGGGTCGCTTCATGCCGGGCCGGCGCGATTCGATCCCGCGTTATGCCTATCTGCCCTTCGGCGCCGGTCCGCGCGTGTGCATCGGTTCCGTCTTCGCGCTGCAGGAGGCGGTCATCGTGCTGGCCAACGCCCTGCGCGACCACCGCTTCGATCTCGTCGAGGGCGCCCGCATCGAGCCGACCCAGCGCATCACCCTGCGCGCGCGTTACGGCATCCCGATGCGGGTCTCGCGGCGGCGATCGTCGGATCGGCAGGTCGGCTGAGGCCGCGGATCTCGGCTGCGGTCGGACGGCCTTGACGAAGGATCGACGCCCGGCGCAGCGTCATCGGCCTCAGACGACCGCCCTCGCCAGGAGCCGCGCCCATGACCGTCCAGCCCAAGGCCACGATCTCGATCGCGGCTTCCGCCCTGCCGAAGGTCGCCTGGGGCGAGGGGCTGTCGGTCTACGACACCAACGGCAAGCGCTACATCGACGGCTCCGGCGGGCCGGCGGTCTATTGCCTCGGCCATGGCAACCGTGAGGTCAATGCAGCCATCGCGGCACAGCTCGACCGGATCGCCCACGGCTATCGCTACACTTTCACCAGCGACCCGCTCGAGGAACTGACCGCCCTGGTGGCGGGGGCTTGCGGCGGCGGGCTGACGCGCATGGTGTTCGTCTCCGGAGGCTCGGAAGCGGTCGAGTCGGCCCTGAAGATCGCGCTGCAGTATCATGCGGCCCGCGGGGACATGACGCGGCGGCGCTTCATCTCGCGCGAGCGCTCCTGGCACGGCAACACGCTCGGCGCCCTGTCGATCTCGGGCTTTCGCGAGCGTCGCGCGCCCTATGAAGGCGCCCTGATCGAAGGCGGTGCGCTGATCTCGCCGGCCAACGCCTATCGGCCGCCCGAAGGCGTCGCGCCGGACGCCCTGCCGGCCTGGTACGCCGCCGAATTCGAGGAGACCATTCTGCGGATCGGCCCGGATGCCGTCGCCGCCTTCGTGTTCGAGCCCGTCGTTGGTGCGGCCGGCGGCGTCGTGCCGGCGCCACCGGGCTATGCGGCCGCGATGCGGGCGGTTTGCGACCGCTACGGCGTGCTGATGATCGCCGACGAGGTGATGTGCGGCGCCGGGCGTTGCGGCACCTGGCGGGCGCTCGCCCATGACGGCGTCGAGCCGGACATCATGACCGTCGCCAAGGGCCTCGGCGGCGGCTTCCTGCCGCTCGGCGCGACCGTCTACCACCAGCGCGTCGCCGAGCCGATCGACCGGGTCTATGGCGGCGTGCTGACCGGCCACACCTTCACGGGCCACACCGCCGCCTGCGCGGCCGGCGTCGCGGTGCAGACCATCATGCGGCGCGAAAGGCTGGTCGAGCGCGTCCACGAGCTCGGGCCGGTATTCATGAACCTGTTGAGGCGCGAGCTCGACGGCATCGAGGCGGTCGGCGACCTGCGCGGCCGCGGGTTCTTCGTCGGCGTCGAACTGGTCGCCGATCGGGCCCTGAAGACGCCGTTCGATCCGGCCGAGAAGCTCTATATCCGCATCCGCAACGCCGCCTTCGAGCGCGGCCTGATCTGCTATCCCTCCGGCGGCAATGTCGACGGCACGGCCGGCGACACGGTCATCCTGGCGCCGCCCTATATCGCCACCGAGGCCGAACTGGAGGAAATCGCCGTCCTGTTCGGGCTGAGCCTCCGGTCCGCCCTGGCGGAGATCGGCGCGGGCTGACGCCCGAGGCGGACGGTCCCGCGGCGGCCGTTCGGCATATCGGATGGAGGGCGGACACCCGGTCCTGGCGTGCGGTCGTCAGGGACGGCGCGGGCACTTCTGCGCAGCCTCGTCGGACGGCTTCACGCGCGCCACAGACCGACCCTCCGGCGCTTGGCATCGGCGGCCGCGCGGGTGAGCGCAGCATCCGGCTCGCCGGCCGGCTCGGCCCAGCCCGACCGGACCATCCATTCGGACAGATCGACCGCGCCGACGCGGCAGCGTGCCTCGACGGTGCCTTTCGGCTGGTCTGCCGGCAAGGCGCACAGCACCGGCCGGTTGCGCAGGAACAGCTCCAATTGGGTCCGGGCGCGCCCGCCGCAGGTGTCGGGCGTGCCGTCGAGCATCGGGCATGTCCGGTCCGGGTTGGGAATGCGGATGCCGGCGAGCCGGATGCGCCGGCCGGCGGCCGTGAAGCTGCGGCCGTCGGTGACATCGACCTGAGCGAAAGGCGTGTCGCGCAGGCGGCGCTCGGTCGGGCCGCCTTCGGCGGTGCCGGCCGGGGTGCCGTCCGGCGGCAGCAGGCTGGCCGTGCGCGTTGCCGCCCTGCCGCCTCTCGTCCCGTCGGACGCCACGGCCTCGACGCCGGTCGATCCGCCGAAGCGCCCGGCCGGCGGCAGGACCGAATCGGAGCGCTCCGGCACGGTGAAGCGCAGCGACTGGGTGGTGGTGGCGGGCGCCGGTGGCTTGACCTCGCCGGCGCTGAAATTCGACGGCTGGAACCGGCGCGGCCTGGCCTGCGCCTCGATGCTCCGCCGCGCCGGCAGCGATCCGGTCTCGACCGGGTCGGCCGCGACGGTGGTCACGCCGCTCTCGGCCGGCCGGGTCGGGGCGACGAGCTTTGCCGCGATGAGGCCCGCCATGGCGAGGCCGGTCAGCGAGACGGTGGCGAAATGGCTCTTCCAGACCTTCATGGGAACCGGATCCCGTGTGGCGGCGCTGTCGAGGCCGCGCCCCGGAACCGGTTTGCGGCGCTTTCGCGACCGTCTGGAAGGATCGCCCCGGTGCGGTGAATCCGCGGTTCATCGAAATGGTTAAGAAAATCCTCGCCGGGATACGCAAGAATCCGGATTTCGGTGTTGCGACCGGGGCCAAGGCAATCGGCACCCGGCCGTTTGCCATTCGTTAACCATGAAAAATCAGCAAATTTTACACTTAAGGACTTGTTTATGGCGCGCCGCCACGGTGGACGACGGGGAAGGGAAGGGTGCCGATCGAGGTCAGGTTTTGCGTACCAACACCGTCGTCATGCTTCTGCTCGCGCTCGTCTTCGGCGGCGCGGCCGTGTTCATGTCGCAGTCCTATCTGGAGCGGCAGGCTGAGAAGCGCGCACGGACCATCGAAGTGTCCGCCCCGGCGGTCGCGGCGTCGACCGTCGTCGTGGCGGCCAAACCGCTGAATTTCGGGGCGGAAATCGTGCGCGACGCGCTGAAGGAAGTGGCCTGGCCGGCGGAAGCCGTGCCGGCTGGAGCCTTCCGCACCGTTGCCGAGCTTTACGCCCAGCAGGGCCGCCGGGTCGCGCTGGTCGCCATCGAGGCGAACGAACCGATCCTGCCGGCCAAGATTTCCGGCCCCGGCCAGCGCGCCACGCTGTCCTCGGTGATCGAGGAGGGCATGAAGGCGGTGACCGTGAAGGTCGATGAGGTCAACGGTGTGGCGGGCTTCGTCCTGCCGGGCGACCGGGTCGACGTGCTGCTCACGCGCCACCAGGGCGAGGGTGACGCGATCACCGAGGTTCTGGTCGAGCGGGCCCGCGTGCTCGCCGTCGACCAGAGCTTCGACCAGCGCGCCGAGAAGCCGGCGGTACCCAAGGCGGTCACGCTGGAGGTGCATTCCGGTGTCGCCCAGAAGGTCGCCTTCGCGTCTTCGGTCGGCACGATCTCGCTGGTGCTGCGCCGGGCCGGCGAGGCCCTGGCCGACAATCAGAAGAATACCCGCGTGCGTGCGGCGACCGTCTCGGTCTCCCGCGCCACCAAGCGCCAGGAATACGGGGTCCGCTCCGAGGTGGAGTAGGTCCGGGAAGGTCCGACACCGCCGCCAAACGGCGGGTTGGAAAACGAAGCCGTCGCCAGAAAGGCGATCGGGGGTGCGACGTGACGAATGATGGCGGAAGGCTCCGGCTCCGGGGCGTGGTGAAGACTGTCGGAGCCCTGTGTCTCGGCGCGGCCGTCCTGGCCGGGCCGCTGCTCGCGGCCGTGCCGACGGTGCGGGCGGAAGACCGGCTGGTCCGTGTCGGCGACGGCAAGGTCCAGCAGATCCGCGTGACGCGCGGCAAGTCCGAGACCATGCGCATCGAGGCGCCCTTCGCCGATCTGGTGGTCGGCGACCCGGAAGTCGCCGACGTGGTGCCGCTGACCGACAAGAGCTTCTATGTGCTCGGCCGCGCGATCGGGACGACCAATGTCTCCGTCTACGATTCCAAGAAGCAGCTGATCGGGATCATCGACGTCGAGGTCGCCCACGATTCCGGCCGTCTCCAGGCCGAGCTCAATCGCCGCCTGCCGACCTCCCGGATCACGGTTTCGACCTATAACGGCAAGGTCATGCTTTCGGGCACCGTGCGCGACGCGGTCTCGGCCGATCGGGCCGTCACCATCGCCAAGCAGTTCGCCAGCGAGGTCATCAATTCGATCGGCGTGACCGGCTCCCAGCAGGTGATGCTGGAGGTCCGCTTCGTCGAGGCCAACCGCGATGCCGGCCGGGATCTCGGCTTCAACTGGGGCATCTTCGGCTCGAAGATGCTGCACAATCCGTCGACCGGCGCGATGGCCTATCCGTCCAACGCCTCGACGGCCGGCGCCTCGTCGGGCACCTCCGGCCTGCTTTCCGGCAACACGCCGTTCGGCGTTGCGGTGGCCCAGGTGCTCGGCAACGGCATCGGCGCCGACATTCTGATCAAGGCGCTGGAGGAACAGCGCGTCGCCCGGCGTCTGGCGGAGCCGAACCTGGTGGCGCTGTCGGGCGACACGGCGAGCTTCCTGGCCGGCGGCGAATATCCCGTTCCGATGAACAACAAGAACGGCGAAGTCACCATCGAGTTCAAGAAGTTCGGCATCGGCCTCGCGTTCACGCCGACCGTGCTCGAGAACGGCATGATCAATCTGAAGATCATCCCGGAGGTCAGCGAGCTCGACTATTCCAACGCGGTCACGCTCTCCGGCGTCACCGTGCCGTCGCTGAACGTGCGGCGCGCCGATACGACGATCGAGCTGCGCGACGGCCAGAGCTTCGCCATCGCGGGCCTGCTCCAGTCCAACGTCTCGACGCTGCTGCAGCAGCTGCCCTGGGCCGGCAACGTGCCGGTGCTCGGCGCCCTGTTCCGGTCGTCCTCGTACCAGAAGAACGAGACCGAACTCGTGATCATCGTCACGCCGCGCCTCGTGCGTCCGATGGTTCCCGGCCAGCCGCTCAAGACCCCGCTCGACAATCTGCGGGCGGCCAACGACCCCGAATTCTTCGCCGGCGGCAAGGGCGAGGTCCGTGCGGATTCCGTCCGCATGCCGCCAGGGGGCGCCGCCCCCGCACCGCTCGGCCATATCCTCGACATGCCCCAAGGAGGTTCTCGTGTTGTCCTTCGCTGATCGTTTCGCCCGGGGCGCCGCCCTTGTCGCCGTCCTCGCCCTCGGCGCCTGCTCGGGCGGCACCGACAGCCTGGAGAACCAGGATTCGGTGACCATGCAATTCGGCGACGCGGTCAACACCAACAAGGCGCTGCAGACCATCGATCCCTGGCCGCGCGCCGTCGCCGAGACCCGCCTGACCACCAGCGGACAGCGCTCCGCGGCGGCCGGCGAACGCTACCGGACCGGCATGATCCTGCCGCCGGTGCCTGCCACCACCAACGCCATTTCGTCGGCGGCCCCCGCGCCGACTGCTCCCGCCGGCACTCCTGCGCGCTGACCCCGCCGTCGTTGCTCGGTCATCAGGCCTCCCGGAGCCCTCCGGGAGGCCTTTTTGCGTCTGGGGCCAGGTCCCGGAGGCTCGTCGCTGCCCGTTCCCGGGAGGTTTCCGGGATTCCGCGCGCATTCCGAGACATCAAGTCGTTCATTGTGTAAAATTGTAATCGATATTGCCTCAACGCGCCTTCGACTTGATGGATCCGTGTTTACCGTCGCAGCCGGGCGATGTTGGCGGACGGTCATTGTTTATCCGACCTTAATGTCCCGGGCGTTGACTGCCAGGCGAGAGCGGAATGCGATCCGACGTTGTGCCGTACGGCATGAGAACCGGGAAGTCAGTGACGATGTTCTTCAGTCGCATATCGGGCCAGGACAAGGTGATCGCCCTGAAGGTGATCGTCGTTTCTCCCGATACCGCCTCCCGCCCGGCGCTGGAGGCCGCATTCGGGGCCGGTGCACGGTTCACCGTCGAATTCGTGAACGAGACGCTGGAACGGGCCGAGGGCCGCGTCGACGCGTCGGCTGCCGCCGTGGTGGTGGTCTATCTCGACTCCGGGTCCCGCCCGGAACTGCTCGCCCTGCAGCGCTTCATGGCGCGGACCGGCGGGCGCGTGCCGGTCATCGTCGTCACCGAGAATTTTGACGAGGCGCTGGCCCGCTGGTTCCTGCAGATCCGCGTGACCGACTTCCTGCGCAAGCCGGTCGAGCCGGCCGAACTGGTGCGGACCTGCATCAAGGCCGTCGAGGCGCGGCCGGTCGGCGAGACCAAGGAAGCCGAGATCTACACCTTCCTGCCGGCGGCCGGCGGGGTCGGGGTGACCACACTGGCGGTCGAGACCGCCTTCCTGCTGCTGAGGGAAGGCAAGAAGTCGGGCGCGACCACCTGCCTGGTCGATCTCGACTTCCAGAACGGCTCCTGCGCGGATCATCTCGACATCGAGCCGCGGCTGCTGCTCGACGAGATCGTGCCCAATCCGGAACGGCTCGACGACCAGCTCCTGGAGATGATGCTCGCCCATCACGCCTCGGGCCTGGCGGTACTCGCCGCCCCGAACCGGCCGGCGGAGATGCGCAGCTTCCAGCCGGGCGTGGTGACACGGCTGCTCGATCTCGTTTCCACGCGCTTCGACAATGTGGTCATCGACCTGCCGCGCACCTGGTTTCCCTGGACCGACGACGTCCTGGTCGGCTCCGACCACTTCTACATCGTCACTGAAATGACCGTTCCCGGCCTGCGCCTGGCGCGCCGGCTGGCGACGGCGATCCGCGAGCGGCTCGGCGACGAGGCGACCCCGAAGGCGATCGTCAACCGCTTCGAGCAGCGCCTGTTCGGCCCAGGCCTGCGCAAATCCGATGTCGAGGCCGCGCTCGGCACCATGATGGCCGGCGTCGTCTCGAACAACTACCGGCTGGTGCGCGAGGCGATCGACCGGGGCGTGCCGATCGAGGAGATCAAGGCCGGATCCAACGTCGTCACCGACATGCGCAAGATCATCTTCGCCGAGACGGGCGCGAAATGACCGGGTCGGTCTGCCGCGCCTGAAGAGGACATGCCCCCGATGCTCGGACGCTTCACCGCCCGCCGCCAGATGCCTCGCATCGACGAGGTCCCGCCGCCGCCCGTCCCCTCGGCGGCCGGCACCGTGCACGAACTGCCGCCGCCGCCGGAGACCGCGCTGCCGCCACCGCCGCTGAAGGGACCCGACGTGCACGAGCAGAGAGCGCGGGTCGAAGAGGCGATGGCGATCGGCCCGGAGGAATTGCCGGCTGTCGAGGCGCCGCCGGCCGCGCCCGGTCCCCTGGTCGCCCCCAATGCGGCGCCGGCCGAGGCCGACCCGAACGCGACCCGTCTCTCCGCGAAGCTGCTCGACGCCCGTGTCCGTCTGCACCGGCGGCTGATCGAGGAGATCAATCTCTCCTCGCTCGAAAGACTGCCCGAAGCGGAGATGCGCCGCCAGGTCGGCCAACTGGTGCAGCAATACGTGGTCTCCGAGCGGATCGCGCTCAACGCCCAGGAACTGGAGATCTTCGTCAAGGAGATCATCGACGAGATGACCGGGCTCGGCCCGCTCGAGCCGCTGCTGCAGGACGATTCCATCGCCGACATCCTGATCAACGGCCACGAATGCGTCTTCGTCGAACGGCGCGGCATGCTGGAGCGCACGCCGACCCGGTTCAAGGACGAGCCGCATCTGCTGCGCATCGTCAACAAGATCGTCTCCGCGGTCGGCCGGCGCGTCGACGAAAGCCATCCGCTCTGCGACGCGCGCCTGCTCGACGGCAGCCGCGTCAACGTCGCCATCCGGCCGATCGCGGTCGACGGACCGTTGGTCTCGATCCGAAAATTCTCGAAGAAGAAGCTCTCGCTCGCCCGACTGGTCGAGGTCGACGCGATCCGCCAGCAGATGGCCGACGTGCTCGCCGCCGCGGTCAAGAGCAAGATCACGCTGATCATCTCGGGCGGCACCGGCTCGGGCAAGACGACGATGCTCAACGCCCTGTCGGCCTTCATCCCGGAGACGGAGCGGCTGATCACCATCGAGGACGCGGCCGAACTGCAGCTTCAGCAGCCGCATGTGGCGCGCATGGAGACCCGGCCGCCGAACATCGAAGGCAAGGGCGAGATCCGCCAGCGCGATCTGGTCAAGAACGCCCTGCGCATGCGCCCGGATCGCGTCATCCTCGGCGAGGTGCGCGGCGAGGAGGCCTTCGACATGCTCCAGGCCATGAATACCGGCCACGAGGGCTCGATGGCCACCATCCACGCCAACAATCCGCGCGAGGCGATCTCGCGCCTGGAGCAGATGCTCGGCATGTCGGCCATGCCGATGACGGTCTCGTCGATGCGCAGCCAGATCTGCGCGGCCATCCGGGTGATCGTGCAGTTGCAGCGCATGAGCGACGGCAAGCGCCGGATCACCTCGATCGCCGAGATCACCGGCATGGAAGGCGACATCCTGCAGATGCAGGAGATCTACAAGTATGTGCGCCTGAAGACCGATGCCGACGGCACCATCCACGGCCAGTTCGTCGCCACGGGCGTGCGTCCGCGCTTCCTCACCGAGCTGGTCGCCAAGGGGATCAACATCCCCGGCAGCCATTTCGATCCCTCGAAGCCGCTCTGAGGACCTGAGCCATGCCGGCCCTCGACCAGATCGATCCGATCTATCTCGTCTCCGGCTTCGTCGGCATCGCGGCCGTTCTGGCGGTCGAGGCGATCTATCTCCTGTTCTTCACCGGCGAGAGCTATCGTGACCGAGTCAACCGGCGCCTGCGCGTGCTGTCCGACAAGCCCAACCGCGAGGAAGCCCTGGTCATCCTGCGCCGTGAGCGCGGGTTGACCGGCGAGGGCTTCTACATGACCCGCGTCAAGGCCTTCAATCGCCTGGTGCTGCAGTCGGGCGTCACGCTCGGCCTCTACCGCGTCGCGCTGCTGATGGCCGGCGTCGGGGTCGCATCCGGGCTCGGCGTGTGGGTCTGGAAGCAGGAGCTCCTGTGGGCCGCGATCGCGGTGCCGCTGTTCGGCCTCGCCGTCCCGCTCTTCATGTTGCGCTGGCTGAGGGCGCGCCGGCACAACAAGTTCGCCGCCCAGTTCCCCGACGCGATCGACATCATCGTCCGCTCGCTCAAGGCCGGCCATCCGGTGCCGATCGCCATCGCCATGGTGGCCCGTGAGATGGGCGACCCGGTCGGTACCGAGTTCGGCATTCTGGCCGACGAGGTCACCTATGGCAGCGACCTCGAAACCGCCATGCGGAACCTGATGTTTCGCGTCGGCCAGGAGGACCTGCCGCTCTTCGTCACCGCCGTCGCCATCCAGGGTTCGACAGGCGGCAATCTGTCCGAGATTCTCGCCAATCTCAGCCGCGTCATCCGCGAGCGCTTCAAGATGCGGCGCAAGATCCGCGCCCTGTCGTCGGAGGGCCGCTTCTCGGCGCTGGCGCTGACCGCGATGCCGATCCTGTTCTTCTGCGCGGTGACCTTCACCAATCCGGACTTCTACGGCGGCATCATCCACCTCAAGGTGACCAAGATCGTGCTCGGTGTCGCCGGGACCTGGATGATGATCGGCAACCTGATCATGCGCCGCATGATCAACTTCCGGGTCTGAGGGCGGATGCCATGCTCGATTTGATCGACGACCTCCTCGCCGGCACCGATATCGGTGTCGTCCTGCCGAGCGTGTTCCTGTTCTGCGCCGTCGTCGCGGTGACCCTGGCGGTCGGCCAGTTCGTCCAGTCGCGCGGCACGATCCGGCGGCGTGCCTCGGAGGTCGGATCGCTCGACATCGACGTGACCGTCGACGATCCGCGCTCGCCGATGGCCGAGAGCCAGGCGTCCGGCCGCAAGTTGATGGAGCGCGTCGCCAAGAACTTTGTGCCCGACGACGTGCGCCAGGTCGCCAAGCTGAAGCGGCAGCTGCTGCAGGCGGGCTTCTACGAGCCGTCGGCGGTGGTCTGGTATTTCGTCGCCCGCGTCGGTCTGGCGCTCGCCTTCGGCGGCGGTGCCGCGGGGGCGCTGGCGACGGTGGATCTCACGCCGCAACTCTACTGGATGCTCCTCGGCGGGCTCGGCGTCCTCGGCTACCTGCTGCCGTCCTTCTATCTCGGCAAGCGCGTCAAGGCCAACATGGAGCAGCACCGTTCCGGCTTTCCCGACTTCATGGACCTGATGGTGGTCTGCGCCGATGCCGGCCTGTCGATGGAGTCGGCGATGGACCGCGTCGGCCGGGAACTCGCCCCGAGCTATCCGTCGCTGTCGGCCAATATCGCCATGACGACGCTCGAAATGCGGGCCGGGCGCACGCTCGGCGAGGCGCTCGACCATCTCGGCGACCGACTGGGGATCGCCGAGGCGCGTTCCTTTGCGACCCTTCTGCAACAGTCGGAAGAACTTGGTTCCAGCATGACCGAAGCGCTGCGGATCTACTCCGACGACATGCGTCACCAGCGGTTGAGCCGAGCCGAGGAGAAGGCCTATGCGCTTCCAGCCAAGCTTGTGATTCCCATGGGACTTTGCATCTTCCCGGTCTTGCTTCTGGTGACGATCCTGCCGGTCTACGTCCGGCTGAAGGGCTATTCGAACTGACCGGGCCGTGTGGCGCATCGACAATTCTTAACCGATCGGTGCTCTAGATCTTCTCAAAGGGCCGCGCCACGGCGCCGGCCGTGTCGGTGTGCGGAGTGGACGGGATGGGCTGGATTGGCGGGATGGGGATGCGCAGGCATCTGGGGCAGGCACCGGTGCCGCTCGATCTGCGGTCGGCTGGCCGAATCCTGGGTCTGGTCTGTTCGATGGCGCTGCTGGCCGGCTGCGAAACCGGCGCCATGCTGGTTCGCGGCGAGGCCGAAACGACCGGACTGAAGCCGGCGGCGGCCACGGTCGAACCGGCCACCACCGGCGCGGCCTCGCCCGCCGTGGCGGTCGACGACGCCGGCGCGGTCGCGGCGACCGGGCTGACGGGCGCCTCGCCGGTCGACCCGGTCAGCGTCGGCAAGCGCCATTTCCGGGAGGGGCATTTCGGTCTGGCCGAACAGTCCTTCCGCAAGGCGGTCGAGCTTGGGCCGCGCGATGCCGAGGCCTGGGTCGGCCTGGCCGCCTCCTACGATCGGTTGCGGCGGTTCGATCTTGCGGACCGGGCCTATGCGCAGGCGATCCGGCTTGCCGGTGCAAATCCGGTGATCCTGAACAATCAGGGCTATTCGTACCTGCTGCGCGGCGACCTTGTGCGGGCTCGCGCCAAACTCGCGCAGGCACGCGCCAAGGATGCCGGCAATCCGGTCATCGCGGCCAATCTGGCGGCGCTCGATGAAAGCATGAAGCTGGGCAAGGACATCCGATAGGGGGCGTCGCGCGGCGGTCGGCCGGGGCGTTCCGAGTGTCCTGACGGGCGACCGGTTCGACGGAGAGGCCACGGACGCGGCGCATCCGGCCTGAGGCCATGTCGACCGCCGCGCTGTTCACTTCTCGCGCAGCGGTCACGCGGTTCGCTCGGTGCGGAGACTCAAGTCTGCGTTCCGAGCGAACCGCCTGCATCGCGATGGGCCTGAGGGCGTTGTACAGGAACGCCGTTTCGGCTCGAAGATCGTGGGCGTCGTCGCCAAAGCGCGGCGGTTCCGCCGCAAACGATGCCTTCTCTGGCCCAAACCGCCGGCAATTCCGGGGAACCTGTCGCCGACGGAGCGGGGCCGCATTCCTTCCCTTACGACTGATACATCCGGATCATCGTTCGAATGATTTCCCGAACGGAGTCGCTTGCAAGGGAATAATAGACGAGCTTGCCTTCCCGGCGCGTCTGAACCAGTTCGTCGGCGCGCAGGCGCGCCAGCTGCTGGGAGACGGCCGGTTGCCGGATCGCAAGCATGCTCTCAAGTTCGGTCACCGATCGCTCCCGCTCGCCGAGCAGGGCAAGAATGACCAAACGCCCCTCATGGGCCATTGCCTTCAACAGCTCGCTGGCTTCGCGGGCGTTGGCAACGAGGGCGGTCGGCTGCGGGCCTCCCGCGTTCGGTAGACCAGCGGGTGTTGTCGCCAACACAGTCGCGTCAAGTGCCATCAAGAGGTGATCTCCGTCCGAGAGTCATACTCAGGTTGCCCAGGTGTTGCGCGCCCGCATGCACAACAACTGGATGAAAACGTCGAGGAACCATTCAACAGATTGCCCATGAACAGCCCGACATTCCGGAATGGTAGTTCACCAAATCGCTTTATGCAATGCGATCAGGGAAAGAAATAAACTAACATACATGTAGTACAAAAATCCATGTTGACGCAAAAACCTGTCAGCACACGTAGGAATGATTGTATGCGGAAAGTTCATGTCATTGTCACATGCGGAAAAAATTAAGTATGAAGTGCTGGTTTGTCTGAATATATGGCAACCATGCGGGAACGGATGCTTATGCATTTTACTCCGGGGCGAGGGCTGGGAAACTTAAAGTCAGCATTGTATCGTTATAGGATATCAAGAAATTACGATCTGATCCGTCAGTCTGATTGGGAATCCGAGCGGGTTCTCGGCCATGCCTTATTGGTGGGGCAGCCCTGAATTTCGAGCAAACCGCGTGTACAAACTAGAAATAGTTGTTCCTCCTAGCCTTCCCTTGTGCCGATGCGCGAGTATACCGCCTTGGCAATCAACGGAAGTGCGTAGATCGGAAACTGGGCCAGCGCGAAGTAGGCCCATGTATCGGCCGGCGTGATCCCCGATATCGCCCCGACGATCAGTCCCAGGTTGCGGTTGCCACCGCACCAGCCCAAGGCAAGGGCCGTCGACCGGCCGAACGGCCGACAGAGCGCGGTCTGGATCAGAATGCCGCCCACGGCCAATCCGATGCCGAGCGCCAGGATGCCGCTCATGCGGAAGGGCTCGGCCAGGAAGCGCGCGGCGATGCCGTCCATGGAGCCGATGGCGAAGATCGCCAGCGGGAAGATCATCAGGCCGGTGAGCGATTGCCGGTGCCGGAGGATTCGCTCGCTGCCGAGCCCAGCGCGGATCGCGGTTGCGAGAACGACGGCGGGGCCGACGATCATGGCGAGGCGCCAGGCCAGGGCGGTGGCGTCGACCGGGAAATCGACGCCCAGACCGCCGGCGATCAGCGGAATCAGGACCGGCGCGACGAGCGTCAGGCCGAGACACAGCGCCAGGGCCGGCGCGGCGTCGAGACCCAGGAGGGCGGCGAAGGCCGGCGCGGACAAGGTCGGCGGCGCGAAGGCGAAGATGTAGAGGCCGAGCATCAGCCCGGGGCCGAGCGCGGGGCCGATGACCGGTTCCAGCCCCAGGACCAAGGCCGGCGTTGCCAGCGACATGGCGACGGCTCCGACCAGGAGGGGAAGCGGCCGGCGCAGCGTTCCGGCCAGCCGGGCCGGCTCCACCATCAACAGGGCGAGCGTCAGGATGCAGGCGACGAACGAGCCGAGCCAGGGTCTGACCTGGGTCGCAAGATCGGGCAGAAGCAGGCCGGTGAACACCGACGCCGCGGAGAGGGCGGTGCCGTGACGGCCCATCCAGGACAGAATGGCCTGCAATCAATCCTCCTGCCCGGTCGCGGCTCGAGACCCGTCAACGCAACCGGCGGACGGGCGACGGCGCCCGGAACGGCCGGTCTCGTCTGCCGATCGGATCGCCCCGACGGCCGCGGTCCGCCGGCGCGTGTCGATGCCGGTGCTTATCCGGTTGGCATGTGCATCGGAAGTGGGCGCATCGCATCGACCGATGCTGCGTCGCACGCACCGACGATCCGGCTCCGCGGTCATCGCAGTCTCGCTCGGACTGGGCGCGCATGGCGGTGGCCTGTGCAGGGCCCGTGCGCGCCCGGCGATCGCCGATTGAGGGGATGTCGGTTCGATCGCCCGGGTGTCGCCGCTCCGGCGCGGAGATACGGGGTTCCCGACCGTCGCGCGCCCTGCGTCTCCAGCCTGTCAGGCAGCTAACGCCGCCCAGTCCCCGATTCGACCGGCCTCCCCTTGACCCCTGGTCGGAATTGGCCTGTGATATCCACGGGCAGGAGGCTTTTCTTGGGAGGAGCGTTCTGCCGGGTCGCGATCGCCGAGCGCCGAAACCCTGTTGGTCCGGGCCTTCCGGGCAGATGGGAGATGCCCGCTTCCGCAGATGTCGCCCGGGACTGCGCCGCGCATGTGACGCCGCGCTGGCGCCCCGGGATTGGCACGGATCTTGTGGGGGAGGGCGCGCTCGCCGGCCGTGAAGGGATGCGATGTGAATTTTTCCGAAGGCAACAGCAAGGGCTCGAACATGAAAACCAAATTCGTCACGGCGGCGCTCGGTGCCGTGCTCGGTTTCGCTGCCGCGACCACGGCGTCGGCGGGGACGCTGGACGACGTGAAGACCAAGGGCTTTCTGCAATGCGGCTCCAACACCGGACTGACCGGCTTCGCGCAGCCGGACACCTCCGGCAACTGGACCGGCCTTGATGTCGAAATGTGCCGTGCCATCGCGGCGGCCATCTTCAACGATCCGAACAAGGTCAAGTTCACTCCGCTGACCGCCAAGGAGCGCTTCACCGCGCTGCAGTCCGGCGAGGTCGATCTGCTCGTCCGCAACACCACCTGGACCATGTCGCGCGACACGTCGCTCGGCCTCAAGTTCGCGGGCGTCAACTATTATGACGGCCAGGGCTTCATGGTTCGCAAGAGCCTGAACGTCACGTCTGCCCTGAATCTTTCGGGGGCCTCGGTCTGCGTGCAGACCGGCACCACGACCGAGCTGAACCTCGCCGACTTCTTCCGTTCCAAGGGTATGAAGTACGAGCCGGTGGTGTTCGAGAAGAGCGACGAGGTCAACAAGGCCTACGATTCGGGCCGCTGCGACGCCTTCACGACGGACGCATCGGGTCTCTATTCCGAGCGCCTGAAGATGACCAATCCGGGCGACCACATCGTTCTGCCCGAGATCATCTCCAAGGAGCCGCTCGGCCCGCTGGTCCGCCAGGGTGATGATGCCTGGTTCAACGTGGTCAAGTGGACGCTCAATGCCATGCTCACCGCCGAGGAACTCGGCGTGACCAAGGCCAATGTCGACGAGATGCTGAATTCGACCAATCCGGACATCCGCCGCCTGCTCGGCAAGGAAGGCAAGTACGGCGAGGGCATCGGCCTGTCCAACGCCTGGGCCTACCAGATCGTCAAGCATGTCGGGAACTACGGCGAGTCCTTCGAGCGGACCGTCGGCCAGGGCTCGCCCCTCAAGATCGCGCGCGGCGTCAACGCGCTCTGGTCGAAGGGCGGCCTGATGTACGCCCCGCCGATCCGTTGATCGCGATGGCTGCGGCCCGATCCTTGCCGGATCGCGGCCGCGGCATCCGCGGGGCGCACCGTGCGGAGCTCCGGCCTTCGGGCCGGTCCGCGGCGGGCGCGACCCGCGGAGGGATCTCGACAACGACAGGACATCCGGCGGGGCCGGTCGGGACGGCGCAACGTCGTCGGGGCCGGACAAGGAGGGGCGATGGCATTAGCGGATGGGCCCGCAGCGGGCGAAGCCAAGGTCGTTTGGTATAATGATCCAGTCGTGCGTGGTCGCATCTTCCAGGGATTGACCCTTGCTTTTGTGGTCTTCCTGACCTGGGGCATCATCCACAATACCGCCGTCAATCTGCAGAGCCGGAACATCGCCCAGGGGTTCGGATTCCTCTCGACGACCGCCGGCTTCGATATCGCGCAATCCCTGATCAGCTATCCTCAGGACGCGGATTACGGCCGCGCCATCCTGGTCGGTCTCGTCAACACCGTCCTGGTCGCCGTGCTCGGCGTGATCCTGGCCACCATCTTCGGCTTCATCGGCGGCGTGGCGCGGCTCTCGTCCAACTATGTCGTGCGCAAGCTCGCCACCAGCTATGTCGAGATCGTGCGCAACGTGCCGCTGCTGCTCCAGATCTTCTTCTGGTACTTCGGCGTTCTGCGCGTCCTCCCGGGTCCGCGCGACTCCATCCAGCCGATCCCGGGCTGGATCTTCCTGAACAATCGCGGCCTGATCATGCCGCAGGTCACGATGACCAAGCTGACCGCGGACGCGATGTTCTATGCGGTGCTGGCCGCGATCGTGGCGATCTTGGTGCTGCGCAGCGTGTTCCGCAAGCTGCAGGAGCGCACCGGCACCCAAGCCCCTGTCTTCCTGATTTCGCTCGCCGTCCTGATCGCGTTTCCGGTCGTCGCCTATCTGGCGACGGGTGCCGGCATCACGCTGACGGCGCCGGCCAAGTCGACCTTCAACATCACCGGCGGCACCCGGGTGATCCCGGAATTCATGGCGCTTCTGATGGCGCTCGCCTTCTATACCGGCGCCTTCATCGCCGAGATCGTCCGCGCCGGCATCCTGGCGGTCAGTCATGGCCAGACCGAGGCAGCGTCTTCGCTCGGCCTGAAGCCGAACAACATCCTTCGCCTCGTCGTCGTGCCGCAGGCGCTGCGCGTGATCATCCCGCCGCTGACCAGCCAGTATCTGAACCTGACCAAGAACTCCTCGCTCGCGGTCGCGGTCGGCTATCCCGACCTGGTCTCCACCGGCGGCACGGTGCTGAACCAGACCGGACAGGCCGTCGAGGTGATCGCCATCTGGATGGTCATCTATCTCGGCACCAGCCTGACCACATCCGCCTTCATGAACTGGTACAATGCCAAGATGGCGATACGGGAGCGCTGAGCGATGACCATGACATCAGCCTCCGATACCGCACCGATCGCCTTCGTGCGCCACGAAATGGTCCAGGCCGAGCCGCCGCCGCCGAGCATGGTCGGCATGCAGGGCTGGTTGAAGAAGAACCTCTTCTCGACCCCCGGCAACATCCTCCTGACGGCCGTGGGGTTCTTCCTTGCCGCCTGGCTCATCTGGCAGGTGGTCGATTTCGCCATCGTGCGCGCCGTCTTCGTCGGCACAAGCGGCGAGGACTGCCGCAAGTCGCCCGATGTCGGCGCCTGCTGGCCCTATGTGCAGGCTTACTGGAAACTGTTCGTCTACGGCCGCTATCCGATCGCGGAGCGCTGGCGGGTCGACCTGACCGGTCTGGTCTTCGTGGTGCTGCTGGTGCCGCTGATGATCCCGGCGGCGCCGCTGAAGCGGCTGAACGTGATCCTGTTCTTCTTGATCTTCCCGGTCTTCGCCTTCTCGATGCTGGTCGGCGGCTGGTTCGGTCTGCCCCATGTCGAAACGGCGCTGTGGGGCGGCGTGCTGGTCAGCCTCGTGGTGGCGGTCACCGGCATCGTCATGTCGCTGCCGCTCGGCGTCCTGCTGGCGCTCGGACGACGGTCGAAGATGCCGGTGATCCGGCTACTCTCGACCATCTTCATCGAGTTCTGGCGCGGCGTCCCGCTGATCACCGTGCTGTTCATGGCCTCGAACATGCTGCCGCTGTTCATGCCGGCCGGCGTCGACGTCGACAAGCTGCTGCGCGCCCTGATCGGCGTCTCGCTGTTCTCCGCCGCGTATATGGCGGAGGTGGTGCGCGGCGGCCTGCAGGCGATCCCGAAAGGCCAGTATGAGGGCGCCATGGCGCTCGGCCTCAGCTACTGGCGCATGATGGGCCTCGTCGTGATGCCGCAGGCGCTGAAGCTGGTCATCCCGGGGATCGTCAACACCTTCATCGGCCTGTTCAAGGACACCACCCTGGTGTCGATCGTGTCGATCTTCGACCTGCTCGGCATGATCAATTTCACCCGGACCGATTCGGCCTGGGCCGCCCCGACAACCGCCATGACCGGCTACCTCGTCGCCGCCGTCTTCTACTGGGTCTTTTGCTTCGGCATGAGCCGGTATTCGATGTTCATGGAAAACCGCCTCAACACCGGCCACAAACGCTGAACGGAGCTTCCGCCATGTCCGACAACACCGTCTCCGCGATCGAGCTCAAGGCCGACCGGTCCAAGATGAAGGTCTCCGACGAGACCGCCGTGAAGCTTGCCGGCGTCAACAAGTGGTACGGCGATTTCCATGTCCTCAAGGACATCAATCTGACCGTGATGAAGGGCGAGCGGATCGTCATCTGCGGCCCGTCCGGCTCCGGCAAGTCGACCATGATCCGCTGCATCAACCGCCTGGAGGAACACCAGAAGGGCCAGATCGTCGTCGACGGCATCGAACTGACCAACGATCTGAAGAAGATCGACGAGGTGCGGCGCGATGTCGGCATGGTCTTCCAGCACTTCAACCTGTTCCCGCACCTGACCATCCTGGAGAACTGCACCCTCGCGCCGATCTGGGTCAAGAAGATGCCCAAGAAGGAAGCCGAGGAGGTGGCGATGCACTACCTGAAGCGGGTGCGCATCCCCGAGCAGGCGAACAAGTATCCGGGACAGCTCTCGGGCGGCCAGCAGCAGCGTGTCGCGATCGCCCGGTCGCTGTGCATGAACCCCAAGATCATGCTGTTCGACGAACCCACCTCGGCGCTCGACCCGGAAATGGTCAAGGAAGTGCTCGAAGTCATGATCAGCCTTGCCGAATCCGGCATGACCATGCTGTGCGTGACCCACGAGATGGGCTTCGCCCGCCAGGTCGCCAACCGGGTCATCTTCATGGATGCCGGCCAGATCATCGAACAGAACGAGCCGGAAGCCTTCTTCGGCAATCCGCAGCATGAGCGGACCAAGCTGTTCCTGAGCCAGATCCTGCACTGATCGAACGACGACATCCCGGGAAGGACGGTCCCCGGCCGCCTTCCCGGGCCTTGCTTCAGCTTGGAATCCCCCGCGGCTGTCGATGCGCTCGATGCGCTGCCGTGCCGTGCCGGACGCGGCCCATGATGCGAAGGCCGCAGCCTCACGTGAGGGCCGGGCCGCATGAGCGGCCGTCGTCGGCCGAACGCCACAACATCACAATGAATGCCTCCGAACGCGCAGGCGCCGGGCGACATGCCCGGTCGGGCCTTGCATAGGCCGTGGCCTCGATCCTTGGCGCGCCCGATCCGCCTGTTGCGCGGCCGAGGGGGCAGGGCCAGCCGCGTCTCGCGTCGGTGATGCCGGCATTCCGTTGATGCGCGCCGTCATGGGCGCCGGGTTCCTGACCGATCCGCAAGGAGCCTCGCGCCCGGCACGAAAGGTGGCCTTCACATTCAAGAATGCCGGCGGCGCGACGTCGGTAACAGTCTGCAAAAGTTCCGGTTTGGCCGTTGCATGCGACAGGGCGCCTGTGTATGAAACGTTTACCATTGAACAAACGAGTACTCTGCCTTGTCTCGCGGACCGACACGTCGGCTTTTTCTGGCAGCGCCGTTTGGGATCGCGCTGGCATCAACGGCAACGGTGCCGGGGCAAGCGTTGACTCAAGACGAAACTGACCTTGCGAAGCTGATATCCAGAGGAAAGCTCCGCGTCGTCGTTCCTTCGTTCGAGTCGCCTCCGTTTTTCTACAGACGAGATGGAACACCGGCCGGAATCGACATCGATCTTGCTTCGGCAATGGCGACCGCGCTCGGGGTTGAACTCGAACTCGATCGTCGTCCGGCAAGCTTCAACGATGCCGTAGATGTCATCATCCGAGGTGAGGCCGACCTCGCTGTATGCAAACTGAGCCGTACCCTGAACCGCGCGCGGGTGATCCGCTATTCGCAGCCTTACGCGCGGTTGAGCCACGGATTGATCGCCAATCGCGTTCGTTTTGCCGCTTTGCTAGGCACGCGCAAAATTGAGACTGTTATCCGCAAATTCGACGGCCGAATGGGCGTCATTGCGAAATCGTCCTTCGCCGAGTTCGCCCGACGCAATTTCCCGAATGCGAAGCTGGTCGAGTTCGCGTCCTGGGGCCATGTGCTGGACGGCGTGCGCAGCGGCGATGTCGATGCCGCCTATCGCGACGAGTTCGAGATCAAGCGTGTACTGCTCGACGATCCGTCGCTGACGCTCGTCGCCCGTTCGGTGACGCTGACCGATCTGACCGACACGATCGGGATCGGCATCGCGCCCGGTGCCTCGCATCTCGCCGCCTATGTCGACACCTTTCTGGCGCTGACCGACCGCTCCAACGCCCTGTCGGCCGACGAGATCCTCCGACACTACAAGCTCGCCGAGAAGCCGGCCTAACCTGCAGAGACCATCCGAGGAACCGGACATGAAGACCGATCGGATCGTTTCGATCCTGCAATCGCCGGTGTCGGTATTCGCCTTCATTGGTGGCGGCGTCCTGTTCGGGATCAAGTATCCCGATCTGTCCCGCGATCTGGCGCCGCTCGGACAGACCTATCTGAGCCTGCTCAAGATGGTCGTGCTGCCGTTCATCGTCTCGTCGATCATCTTCTCGGTCCGTGCCCTGATCCGGGACCCGGGTTCGTCAAAATATCTGCTCCGGATCGTGGCCGCGATCCTGCTGGTGTCGTTCATGTCGGTGGCGGTCGGCGGCACGCTGGCGCTGACCTTGAAGCCGGGCGAGATTCAGGACCAGCAGACGCGTCTGGAGTTCGGCAAGCTGGTCGCCCGCGACAACGGCGTCGCCACCGACCTGCAGATGACGCTAGCGGAACCCTCGAAGGCGCCGGATGCGCATAGCCCCTTCGCATATGTCGTCGAGTTGGTGCCGAGCAACATCTTCAACGCGCTCGCCAGCGGCGACACGCTGAAGGTTCTGTTGTTTTCGATCCTGTTCGGGATCGCCGTAGGGCATGTGCCGCATACCGTTTCGGCCAGTCTTGCCGATGCGCTCGACACGGTCTACCGAGCCTGCATCGTCCTGACCCGCTGGTTCAACGTGCTCCTGCCCTTCGCGTCCTTTGCGATGATCGCCGAGCAGGTTTCGAATCTGGGCCCGCAATCGCTTCTTGTGATGCTCGACTATCTGCGTGTGATGGGCATCGCGACGCTGGTCTTCGTCAGCGCGTCCCTGATCATCGTCTCGTTCGCCACCGGCATGTCGATCTGGCGTGTCTTCCGCGAGCATCAGAACGTTTTCATGATGGCGATCGCCACGCGCTCCAGTGTCGCGTGCATTCCGGTCATGATCGAACTTCTCTCGGAGCGGCTGCAGTTCCGGCGCACCGTGGTCGAGCTGATGGTGCCGTTGCAGACCGCGCTGCTGCGCGCCGGGCCGATCATGGTCTATGTCATCGGCACGCTGTTCATCGCCCAGCTCTATGGCCGGGACCTGCGTCCGGAGGAACTGGTCCTGCTCGGCCTCTCCTCCGTCCTGCTCGGCCTGACCACGGCGGGCATGTCGGGGATCGTGATCATCTCGCAGATGTCGATCCTGTGCGGCTACTTCGCGATCCCGTTCGAGGCCGCCTTCGTCCTGTTCATCGCCGTCGAGGCGGTGTCCGACACGTTCCGGACCCTGACCCTGGTTTCGACCATCACGGCCGCCACGGCTGCGGTGTCGCCGCTCGATCCCCGTGCCGACCCGATCGAGGATCTGGACTTCGATCTGGTCTCGCGCCCGGCGGCGTGATGTCGATGCCGGTGCGTCCCAGGCTCGGTGTGATCGGCGGGCTCGGGCCGATGGCATCGGCGGACTTCTATCGCAAGATCGTGGAACTGACGCCGGCCCGCGAGGATGCGGAGCACCTGCCGCTGGTCCTGCTCAGCCTGCCGCAGATCCCGGACCGGTCCGGCGCCATCCTTGCCGAGACCGATGCGCCGCTGCCGGCTCTGAGGCAGGCCGTCGAGACGCTCGACGGCCTCGGCGTCGAGGCGATCGCCATCGTCTGCAACACGGCCCATCACTGGTACGACGAACTGACCGGATCGGCGCGCTCGACCCTGCTGCACATTGCCGATTGCGCGATCGCGGAACTGGCGGTCCATCGCGTCGCCGGGCCGGTCATGATCCTGGCGACGCGTGGGACGCTGCAATCCGGCTTCTACCAGCGCAAGCTCGCCGCGGCCGGCTATTCGGTCTGCACGGCCTTCGACATCGCCGCCCAGGCGGAGGTCGACACGGTCATCGCCCGGGTCAAGGCCGGCGACCTCGTCGGCGCCCGGACGGTCATGTCCGACGTGGTCGAAGCCGCCGCGGCGGCCGGCGTCAAGGCGGGACTGCTCGCCTGTACGGAGCTGCCGCTGGCGGCGGAGGGCCTGGCCTCGCCCGACATGGTCCTGATCGATCCGACCGCAGAATTGGCGCGTGCCTGCCTGCGGCGCTTCGGCATTGCGGTCTGAGGCCGACCGTTCCTCGGGATGCGCCTCAGGCCGGGCCGGTGACGACTTCGGTCTCCGAATGGCCGCCCCATTCGGACCACGAGCCGTCATAGAGGCCGAGCCGGTTGTGGCCGAGCGTCTCCAGGGCGAGCCAGAGCACGGCGGCGGAGACGCCCGATCCGCAGGTCGTCACGATCGGCCGGTCGAGATCGACGCCGCCCGCAGAAAAGGCCGCGGCGATGGCGGCCGGTTCGGCCAGACGGCCGTCGACGACCAGGTTGGCATAGGGCACGTTCAGGGCGCCGGGCATGTGGCCGGACCGCAGACCCGGACGCGGCTCGGGTGCCTCGCCGGCGAAGCGGGCGGCCGGGCGTGCGTCGACGACCTGATGCGAGCCGGCGGCGAGCGCGCGGCGCACGTCCTCCAGGTCGCGGACCATGCCGTGGTCGAAGCGGGCGGTGAAATGGGCCGGCTGGCGCCGGGTCGGTTCGTCGGTCAGCAGGCGGCCCTCGGTCTTCCACTTCGGCAGGCCGCCGTCGAGGATGACCACGTCGCGCGCCCCGAAGATGCGGAAGGTCCACCAAACCCGCGGCGCGGCGAACAGGCCGAGGCCGTCATAGACGACGATGCGCATGCCGTCGCCGATGCCGAGCCGGCGCACGGCGGAGGAGAAGACCTCCGGGCTCGGCAGCATATGCGGTAGCGGGTTGCTCTCGTCCTTGACGGCGTCCAGGTCGAAATGCACCGCGCCCGGAATGTGGGCGGCGCGATACTCGGCCGCGCCGTCGCGCTCCATCGTCGGCAGATACCAGGAGGCGTCGACCACCACGACGTCCGGCGCCTCGAGATGGTCTGCGAGCCATTCCGTCGAGACGAGGTGGTTCGAGCGATCCGCGGCCGGCATGGGCGTCTCCTGTGAGGTCGGGCCGATGGTGATAGGGCCGCCGGCGCACCTTGTCGAGCCGGCCCGGAACGCTACCTGTCCCGAGCGACCCATCAACGCGGAGATTTCGCCCGTGCCACAGACCATTACGACCGGATGTAGGGCCCTGGTCGAGGCGGCCGAACGTGAGATCGAGACCCTGTCGGTCGAGGCGGCGGCGGATCTGTCCGGTCGCGACGATACCGTTTTCGTGGACCTGCGCGACCCGCGCGAACTGGAACGGGAGGGTCGCATGCCGGGTGCCTTCCATTGCCCTCGCGGGATGCTCGAGTTCTGGATCGATCCGGAGAGCCCCTATCACAAGCCGGTCTTCGCCGAGGACAAGCGCTTCGTCTTCTTCTGCGGCGGCGGTTGGCGGTCGGCGCTGGCCGCCAAGGCGGCGCAGGATATGGGTCTGAAGCCGGTCGCTCATGTGGCGGGCGGATTCTCGGCCTGGAAGAAGGCGGGCAAGCCGGTCGCCTGACCTTGCCGGGGCGGGACGGTTCGATCCGACTTCCGAAATCATCAGTCCGGTTGAAGGGCGGGTTCAAGCATTCGCGTTGGACCGCGCCTGCCCGCCGTGATTGCCTGCTGTCCATCGCAACACGGAGGGATCCGGCCCATGCGGCTCGTCATCGCCAACAAGCTCTATTCGTCCTGGTCCCTGCGCCCGTGGCTGGTCGCGGCACATTTCGGCATTCTGTTCGAGGAGATCGTCATCCCGCTCGATCAGCCGGACACCCATGCCCGCATCCTGGAGCATTCGCCGAGCGGCCGCGTGCCCTGCCTGATCGACGGCGACCTGCATGTCTGGGAATCGCTCGCGATCATCGAATATCTCGCCGAGACCTTCCCGGATCACGCCATCTGGCCGCGCGACCGGGAGGCGCGCGCGCTGGCGCGGTCGATCTCCAACGAGATGCATGCCGGCTTCCAGGGCTTGCGCAAGGCCTGCCCGATGAACCTGCGGCGGGATTTCGCCTGGCGCGACTTCGGTCGCGAGGCGTCCGAGAACGCGGTCCGCATCGTCGAACTGTGGCGCGACGCGCGTCGCCGGCACGGGGCCGCCGGGCCGTTCCTGTTCGGCGCCTTCTCGGCAGCCGATGCCATGTATGCGCCGGTGGTGATCCGCTTCAACGGCTACAACTGGCCGGTCGAGCCGGATATCCGCGCCTACATGGACGCCGTGCTGACCTTGCCGGCCTTCGAATCCTGGCTTGCCGCCGCCCGCAAGGAGACCTGGATCGTGCCCTCCGACGAGATCGAGCCGGTCTGACGCTCCCGAATGGCATGCCGCCGCCGACCCGGGCGAACCGGGCCGGCGGCTGATCGTCAGATCGAAGGCAGGGCGTCAGGCCGAAGCGCAGGGGCGGGCCGTCGGGTCACTGCACATAGAGGCGATGCCCGCCCGGATGCTGCCAGTGCGGATGGTGGCCGGCATGAGGGCGGTAGACCCAGGGCTGCCAGACATATCCGCCGTTCCAGTACGGGCGGTGATGGTGGTGCGGCGGGCGAACCACATAGACCTGCCCGCCATAGACGGGCGGGCGGACGACGTACCCGTTGCCGCCATAGCTCTGGCCGTAACCCTGGCCATAGCCACCGCCATACCCGCCGCCATAGCCACCGCCGTAGGAACCGCCTTGGCCGTAGCCGCCGCCATAACCCTGGCCGCCGCCATAGCTGCCCTGGGAGCCGCCATAGCCGCCCTGGGATTCGTAGGTCTGTCCGTAGCCGCCGCCATACTGGGCCTGGAGCAGCGTCGACGCACTGCCGCTCGCGGTCGCTCCGTCCGCCTCGCCCGACGCCGAGTCGGTGGCAGCGGGAGCCTCTTCGCCGTTGTCCTGGACCGCGCCGGCCGGCGGGATCAGGTCCTCGTCGGCGCCGGCGGTATCGGCAACCGTCGTCAGTCGGGCGGCATCTCCGGCCGTCGCGGTGCCGGAGGCGGCCTGGGCGACGCCGGCGAGAGCGGTGGAAAGCAGAAGGGCGGCAGCGGATGCGATGAGGGGACGCATGGTGTCCTCGATTCGGGGACGGGTTCGGCCGCACGGGATCGTGCGGGCCGTAGCGGGTTGCCTCCGGACGAGCTGTCCGGACGCAACGGACTCTGCGGAGCCGCCGGGGCGGTCCGGTTCGGCCCGCTGCCGAGAGCGAGCCGAGGCTTCGAAGGCGTGTTATGGATCGGGCGGTTCGCGGTTCGACGTTGCCGTGCAGCGGGCACCGCCGGTTCGGACGCGGGGCAGGTGGGGCGGGGATGGGCTTCGCGCAGGCGGCGCTGCCGTCGCTTGGGGCGACAGGAGCGCCGGGGACTGGCGCTTCGTCACGACCTTGACCTCGGTGAGGGTTCGCGGGATGGGGACAAGTATCGTCCCGCCAAAATGAATGCACACGGAATCAAGATGTTGGCTGGGGTTCATCGAGGCGGCGCCGGGGCGTCGAAAGGATGGCGGCGGTGCGGCGATTGATCGTCCACATCGGGACGCCGAAAGCGGCATCGACCAGCCTGCAGGCGTGGCTGGCTGGCGAACGGTCCCGTCTGGCGGCCGTGGGGATCGACTATCCGGCTCTGGCGCAAGCGGATTCCGGCCATCGCCGGCTCGCACTCGGGCTTGAAGGCACGCTCGGCCAGGCCGCGCGGCAGAAGGAGATCGAGCGGCTCAGCCACGTGCTCGCCGGGACGCCGGCCGATGCGGTGATCCTGTCCGCCGAGCAGTTCGAGGGCGCCCCTGAGCCGGCCGACGTCCCCGGACTGATCGCCGCCATTGCCGCACGGCATGGCTTCCGACCGCTCGCCCTGGCCGTCGTCCGCCCGCGGCCCGGCTACCTCAACGCGGTCTATGCGCAGCATGTCCGCCGCCTGTTCACGGCCGAGCGCTTCGGCCCCTTCTCGGTGCGGATGGAAGGCCATCCACGGTTCGAGTATCCACGACGGTTCAAGCCATGGTCCGATCGCAAGGACATGGACTTTGCGGCGATTCCTCTCACGGCGTCTGAGCTTTCCGGGGGCATCGGTCCGCGCCTGCTCGCGGCGGCGGGTCTCGCCGCGCCGCCCGATGCCGGTCCCGCACCGCGGCTCAACGTGACGCCGGGACCCGCGACCATCGAGGCGTTCCGGCGGCTCGCCGCGCAATCGGGGCGTCGGCGCCTCGGGCGTTGCGACGGCCCGGCGCGGGCAGCGCTGGAAACCGCCGCCGAGGCCGCCGGATGGAACCGCAGCCGTTTCTCGGGCCTTGCTGCCGATCTCGCCGCCCGAATCGAGGCCCGTTTCGCCGACGCGGACGACGCCTTCGCGCGTCGTTTCTGGGGACGCTCCTTCGCGGAGGTTTTCGCCGGCGAGCGCGCAGCATCGGCCGGCTCGAACGAATGGAACGGCCCGGCGCCCGAATCGGCCGCCATCGACGATCTCGTCGCCGACATCCTGGCCCGGTACGGCCGCCCCGAACGGGTGAGCGAAAGGCTGACCCGACGCTGGCGCATCCCCGGCTGAACCCGTCGCCGCCGGCGGAACGAATTCGGGTGGACAAGTGCCGGGGGTGCGGTTGACGGCGGCGGACCGACGGCGTTTCGTCGGCCCATGACCCTCAACCTCTTGAAGCTCTGCGTCGGTTGCGACAGCGTGCGCGACCTCACCGACTGGGTGGACGAGCGGCTGGCCGAGAAGCGGCGGCTCGGCCAGGAGCCGGTCCATATCCATCGCACGCGCCAGATGCCGAAGCGCCGCGACGAGATCCTGGAGGGCGGCTCGCTCTATTGGGTGATCAAGGGCAGCATCATGCTGCGCGAACCGATCGTCGACCTCCGCCAGGTGACCGACGAGAATGGCGTGCCGCATTGCGACATCGTGCTGACCGGCGCCTTCGTTCAGGTCGAACCCCGCCGCTTCCGGCCGTTCCAGGGCTGGCGCTATCTCGATCCGAAGGAGGCGCCGGCGGATCTGCGCTCGGCCGGCGCCCGCGATCTGCCGCCGGAATTCGTCAAGGAACTGGCCGTGCTGGGCCTGCTGTGAGTGGGTCCCTTTCGGGCCGCTGACCAGGGCGACGCGGTGCGACTTCCTCAAGCCGGTTCGCCGCGCTAGGATCGCGTCTCCAGGGTCGCCGGGTCGGCGGCCGGTTTTCGGACTTCGATCATGGCTCGCACGCTCGCGCTCATCACCGTCACCGTCCTGGCCAGCCTCGGCGCCACCGCGTCGGCCTCGGCCGCCGAATGTGTCGGCGCGCGCAACAATCCGGCCTTCTCGTCGAGCGCGGCCACCGGCGCCGCAGATCCCTGCCGCAGCGCGGCGAAGCCGGCCGTGACCGCGACGGCCCGTCCGTTGCCGGCCGGCAAGCCCAATCCCTCCGCGCTCGACATTCCCGCCAAGACGCCGAAGGCGAAGACCGAGACCACCACCTCGGTGGACGACCAGGGTCGCACCGTCTACCGCACCGGCGAGACCGAGGTCCGGGTCGGCGGGTATGTCCGGGTCGATGCGGTCAGCCGTTCCGGCAATCTGAAGCCCTGACGGCAGACCGGCCGCGTCGGCGCGGCCAGCCGTCTTGGGACTGGCGTCAAACGGCGCAATTGTCGATCAGGCGGGTCCGGCCGAGCCAGGCGGCCACCAGCAGGCGCAGCGGCCGGCCGGACGCGGACCCGTCGGGCACGGGTTCCAGGGTCTGGGCATCGCGCAAATCCAGGTAATCCAGTGCCCGGAATCCGGCCGCCAGAATGGCGCGGCGCCCGTCGTCGAGGGCCTGGTCCGGGGTCACGCCGCCGCGCAAGGCCGCCGCCGTCTGCATCAGCACGTCGTGCAGGACCGGCGCGATATCGCGTTCCTCAGGGCTCAAATAGGCGTTGCGCGACGACATGGCGAGGCCGTCCGGCTCGCGCACCGTCGGCGCGCCGACAATCTCGACCGGCAGCCCGAGATCGCGCGCCATGCGGCGCACCACGGCGAGTTGCTGGTAGTCCTTCTCGCCGAAGATGGCGAGGTCGGGATTGGCGGCGATCAGCAGTTTGGACACCACGGTCGCCACGCCGCCGAAGAAGTGCGGCCGCGTATCCGATTCCAGGCCGAGCGCCGGACCGGCCGTCTCGATCCGGGTCGCGAAGCCCGGCGGATACATCTCGGCGGCCGAGGGCGCGAAGACCAGATCGGTGCCGAGCAGTTCCAGAAGCTCCATGTCGCGCACCTCGGTGCGCGGATAGCTCTGGAAATCCTCGTGCGGGGCGAACTGGGTCGGATTGACGAAGATCGAGACGACCACTCGCTCGGCCCGTTCGAAGCCGATCCGGACCAGGGACAGATGCCCGTCATGCAGGGCGCCCATGGTCGGCACCATCGCGATGCGGTCGCCGGTGCGCCGCCAACCGGTGACGCGGGCGCGCAGTTCGGCGACGGTGCGAACGATGGCCGGCCCGGTCGCGGCGTGGGCGGCGGCGGTATTCGTCTCCATGCGTTTCCCTCAGGCGTCTCTGTTTGTCATCCTGGTGGTCAAAATCTGCCAGTTGCGTCCCGCAAATGCCGGATTGAATCGACCACGCGGTCAAAGAGTGAGCGGTTCGGATTCCCGAGGCGGATGGGTACCATCCGTCTCGATCGCACCACTAGGGTCCGTCGACCGGTCGGGGCTTCGCGCGCCATGGTCGCATGGACCGGAGGCGGAGTCCTGGGGGACGGAGCGTGCCCGACGTCGCAACCGCGGCGGCGGGTCGTCACGCGCCCGGAACACGGCCCGGGCAGTGCAGGCCTTCTCCCCTTCGTGGCGGCAGTCCGATCACTCCGCGCCCGGCCTCCCGCACCGCGAACCGGCGCCGCGGAGGAAAATCCCGAGATCGGGCTTTTCCGGGGCATGGCTCGATGCCACTTTGAAAGAGGGCGCGTCTCCGAGCCGTTTCGGCGACACGGAGCGTTCGGGCGTCGGCGAGGAGAGATTCAGGCATGGTCGACGACCGCGACGGACGCCCGACAATGCGGGCCGGCGAAAGCCTCGAGCGATCGGCGCGGGGTGCGCATGCGGTCGAAGACTTTCTTGCCGAAGCCGCACGCCTGGCACCGCGGGCCGGCGCCGGGCGGCTGGTCTTTTCGCTCGACGCGACCATGAGCCGCCAGCCGACCTGGGACCGCGCGGCCGAACTCCAGGCCGGCATGTTCGACGAGGCGGTCGGGCAGGGCGGGCTGCTGGTCAGTCTGGTCTATTTCCGGGGCATCGGCGAATGCCGGTCGAGCCGCTTCGTCGGCGACGCGGCGGCGCTGAAACGCCTGATGAGCGGCATCGAATGCCGCAGCGGTTTCACGCAGATCGGCCGCGTCCTCGGCCATGCCGCCGCGACGGCGCGCGAGGCGCCTTTGGCCGCTCTGGTCCATGTCGGCGATGCCGCCGAGGAGGATATCGACGAGTTGGCCGGCCGGGCCGGGGACCTGGCCCTGCTCGGCGTCAAGGCCTTCATGTTCCAGGAGGGCGACGATCCGGCCGCTGCGAAAGCCTTCGCGGAGATCGCCCGTCTGACCGGCGGCGCGCATTGCCGCTTCGACGCCGGGTCGGCCGGTCGGCTGGCCTCGTTGCTCAGGGCCGTTGCAGCCTATGCCAGCGGAGGCTATCCCGCACTGGCGCGCGCCGCAGAGCGCGGCGGCGAGGGGGCGCGCCTGCTCGTCGGTTCGCTCGGTCGGGACCGTGGAGCATCATGAACACCATCTTCCTCGGCGTCGCCGCCCTGCTCGCATTCCTCTTGATGGCGAAGAGCTTCGCGAACGCCAATCCGACCTTGCTGGCACGCGGCTTCAAGCAGGTCATCGGTCTGACACTGCTGATTTTTTCCGGATTTTTGCTGATGACGGGACGCTATCTGGTCGCCATCCCGCTGGTCGTGTTCGGGCTCGGCCTGCTGTTGCCGAAGCTGCTTCAGGCGCGCACCGGCTCGGCTGCGGCCGACGACGACGCGGCCGAAGCGGGACGCCGGTCGTCGGTGCGCACGGCCATCCTGGACATGGAACTCGATCACGATTCGGGGGATCTGCGCGGCCGGGTGCTGGCCGGCCCCTTTGCCGGCCGCGATCTGGCCGGGCTAACGGCCGACGACCTCCGGCACCTCTGGCGGGACCTCCGGTCCGATCCGGAAAGCCGTGCTCTGCTAGAGGCTTATCTGGATCGCCGGGATCCCTTCTGGCGTGAAGACCTGAACGGCGACACGGCATCGGGGCATGGCGGCGCGGCGGCTGCGGGCGCGATGACAGAGCAGGAGGCTTACAAGATTCTTGGCCTTGAGCCCGGAGTTGGCGAGACCGAAATCCGAGACGCGCATCGGCGCCTCATGAAGGCGGTTCATCCCGATCACGGCGGCTCGACTTTCCTGGCGGCGAAAATCAACGAGGCCAAGGACCGACTCATCGGGAAGCATCGCACGCGCTCCAATCACTGATCACTCGACAAGGGGAAACCGGGTGGCTCCGGGGCAGGACCCCGGCCTCCCACTCATTGACGCAAGGCAAGACAGGCGTAGTTGCTGCGCTTCAGACTGGCGCAGGCGGCATTGGCGGCGGCCTGGTCGGCAAAGCCGGCGAAGCGCGCGCGATAGAAGGTCGAACTGCCCTTGGAAACCGCCTCGGCCACCGGATGGCTGCCGGAGAGGGCACCGCCGACCTGACCGCGGGCCTTGGTCAGCAGGGCCTTGGCGGCCGATTCCGTGTCGACGGCCGCGATCTGCACCATCCAGCCTTTGGTGCCGGATGCGGCATCGCTCTTGACCGGGTCCGGCTTCGCGCCCGCATCCGGCTTCGCCGTCTCGGCGCGGCGCGGGTCGGGCTTGCGGCCGGCAGGGTCGACCGACCGCGTCACGATGGCGTCGATCTCGCGTTCGCCGACGGTGCGACGCGGATCCGCATAGCCGCTCGCCGTGCTGCCGGGGATGGCACCGGGCGGGGTCAGGCCGGCGGAGCGGACGGCCGTGCTCGAAGACGCCGGCGCTGCGGGGGCCGGCGCGGGACTGGCGGCGGCGGTCAGCGTCGGCATCGAGAAGGCGGACACGCTCGCTGCGGCGGTACGGGTGCCGACGGAGGGCGGCAGGATCGAGATCGGCTCATAGGCGGGCCGCGACCCGGCCTCCGGCAGCAGGATCGCCTTGGCCATGGCGACCGCGGCGCCGCGCTCGATCGGCGCGCGCTCCTCGGTCCGGGTGACGGTGCCGTCGATCGACGCAACCTTGTCGCCGCCGGCCTTGCGGGTCGGGGCCGGCGCGTCGTCGCGGCCGGTATCGTTGATCGCGAAGGTCTTCGACCCGCGGCTGGCCGAAGGCAGATAGGTCTCCAGCAGCTGCGCCATGTGGTTGTCGCGCGAACGGCCGGTCGGCCCGCCCATCACGGCGGCGACGAGGTGCCGGCCGTCGCGGCGGATCGAGCTGACCAGGTTGAAGCCGGACGCCTGGGTGTAGCCGGTCTTGATGCCGTCGATGCCTTCGACGCGTCCGAGCAGCCGGTTGTGATTGCCGATCACGCCGCCGCGCCAGGCGAAGGCACGGGTCGAGAAGAATCGGTAGTAGTCCGGGAAGCGGTCCTGCAGCGCGAGGCCGAGCGTCACCATGTCCTTGGCGGTGGTGATCTGGCCCGGATTGGGCAGTCCGGAAGCGTTGCGGAAGGTCGTGTCGCTCATGCCGATCCGGCGGGCGGTCCGGGTCATCCGCGCCGCGAAGGCATCCTGCGAGCCGGACAGGTTTTCGGCGATCACCACCGCAACGTCATTGGCCGACTTGGTGACCAGCGCCCGGATCGCGTCGCCGACCTCGATCGTATCGCCCGGACGCAGACCCAGCTTCGACGGGGCCTGGTTGGAGGCGAAGGCCGAGACCTCGAAGGGCGTGTCGAGCTTGACGCGGCCGCGCTCCAGTTCCTCGAACAGGACATAGAGCGTCATCATCTTGGTCAGGGACGCGGGATAGCGCTGCGCATCGGCGTTGCGGGAGAACAGCACCTTGCCGGTCTTGCCGTCGACCACAAACGCGGCGTAGCGGCCGCTCTCGCCCATGGACTCCGACTTCGCAGCGGCATTTCCGCCGGGCGCGGCCGTTCCACGCCGATGCCGGCGCGCGGCATCCGCCTCGACGACAGACGCGCAAAAGACCACCGTTGCGAGAATCGCCGCCATGAGGCGGCCCCGCCCGAACAGACGATTGTGATGCACTTTCCCGTCCCCGGTTGCAGCGGCCGGATATTCCTGATCCGGTCGGACTTCACGCCGGGACGCCTGATCTGACGCCCACACTCCACACGGCCAGCCCGCCACGTCCCGGTTCGTTGTCCGGGTCGGTCTCACCGGCAGCCATCGTCTGACCCGAGATCGGGGCCGGATGGTGGCGCCAGCGGTCCTGGGCGTTGCGGACCGTCCACGGTCGTTAGAATGCCGTGCTCTCGGTTGAAGAAGGGTAAACCGTATTAGTTGCACATGAAATCATTTTGCGACGCAAAAATTCCTGTTGACCCTGGGCCGGCGGCTGCGTATTGTGCGCTGCAACATAGAACGGACTGCAGGAATGGCCCGCGGTCCTGAAGAAGGGAAACGAACATGGTCAACGTCGACGAATTCCAGAAGGCTTCGAAAGAGAACATGGACAACGCCATGAAGCAGATCGGCGTGATCTCCAAGGGCGTGCAGGCCATCGCGGTCGAAGTCGCCGACTATTCCAAGAAGTCCTTCGAGCAGAGCACGGCCACGGTCGAGAAGCTGTTCGGCGTCAAGACTCTGGACAAGGCGATCGAGCTGCAGAGCGAATACGTGAAGTCCGCCTACGAAGGCTATGTCGCTGAGCTCACCAAGGTCGGCGAGATGTATGTCGACCTCGCCAAGGAGCTCTACAAGCCCTACGAAGGCGCCTTTGCCAAGTTCCAGGCGAAGTAAGTCCGGCGCGCCTTCAAGGGCGCCCGACTGATCAGACGAGCGATCCGAGCCCGGCCCTGTGCCGGGCTTCGTGCTTTTCGGGACGGAGTGATACGGATCCGGGCGCGCGACCGCCGCGCAACCGTCATGCAAATCTGCCATCCGTTTATGTCGCAGCGCGGTATCCTGGACGGCTGCACGCGCCTTCGCTCGTGCCGGCGTCGGTCCGCCACTCCGTGAATCCCGCGCGATCCGGCCGCAAATGCGGCTCCGTCCTGCCCCCGTCGGCCGTTCGAGACGCCCGCCCGATCAGGGCCGCGCGGCCGTCCGCCGCGCCGGGGAGGCGGGTTGTCCGCTCAATTCCTTGAGCGTCGCGTTGCCCTTGTCGGAAACTCCCTTAAAATGAATCCGGAGCCGCCCCATATGTGTTCGGGTCGGGCGGCTTGATGCGCGGCGGCGGACCGGCCGAGAGTGCCTATCGGGCTCCCGGCATCACGGTCCCTTGCTTGGCGGCGGGCTTACCGAATCCGGCGTGACCGGACATTATTGGCGGACGAAAATGGACGCGAGTCGGGCCGACAGATGAGCAAAGACGCGCGGCGACCTGGAGAACAGGATCCCGGAACGGTCGTGGTCACCAAGACGCGACCGAAGACGAAGCGGCCGAACATGTACCGCGTGCTGCTGCTGAACGACGACTACACGCCGATGGAATTCGTGGTCCACGTCCTCGAACGCTTCTTCAACAAGGGGCGCGAGGAGGCGACACGCATCATGCTGCATGTCCATCATCACGGCGTTGGGGAATGCGGCATCTACACCTACGAAGTGGCCGAGACCAAGGTCACCCAGGTGATGGATTTCGCCCGCCAGCACCAGCATCCCCTGCAATGCGTCATGGAAAAGAAGTGAGGTCCCGCCAGTGCCATCCTTCTCACGCAGCCTCGAGAAGGCGCTCCACCAGGCGCTCCACTATGCCAACGAGCGCCGGCAGGAATATGCCACGCTCGAGCACCTGCTGCTTGCGCTTCTGGACGACCAGGATGCCGCCGCGGTCATGCGGGCCTGCAACGTCGACCTCGAACTCCTGAGGCGCAATCTCGTCGAATATATCGACACCGAACTCGACAATCTGGTCGGCGACGGAGAGGACGATTCCAAGCCGACGGCCGGATTCCAGCGCGTCATTCAGCGTGCCGTGATCCACGTACAGTCTTCCGGTCGGGAAGAGGTGACGGGGGCGAATGTCCTGGTCGCGATCTTCGCCGAGCGGGAGAGTCATGCGGCCTATTTCCTGCAGGAGCAGGACATGACCCGCTACGACGCCGTCAACTACATCAGTCACGGTATCGCGAAGCGCGTGGGGCTCGCGGAGAGCCGCCCGGTGAGAGGAGCCGACGACGAGATGTCGGGAGGCGAGAACGGCGAAGGGCCGAAGAAGAAGACCGACGCGCTCGAGGCCTATTGCGTGAACCTCAACGACAAGGCGCGCAAGGGCAAGATCGACCCGCTGATCGGACGGGACAGCGAGATCGCGCGCACCATCCAGGTGCTGTGCCGTCGCTCCAAGAACAACCCGCTCTATGTGGGCGATCCCGGCGTCGGCAAGACCGCCATCGCCGAGGGCCTCGCCCGGCGGATCGTCAACGGCGAAGTGCCGGACGTGCTCAAGGGCTCGACCGTCTTCGCCCTCGACATGGGCGCCCTGCTGGCGGGGACCCGCTATCGCGGCGATTTCGAGGAACGGCTGAAGCAGGTCGTCAAGGAGATCGAGGAATATCCCAAGGCGATCATGTTCATCGACGAGATCCACACCGTGATCGGTGCCGGAGCCACGTCGGGCGGCGCCATGGACGCGTCCAATCTGCTCAAGCCGGCGCTGGCCGGCGGCTCGATCCGCTGCATCGGCTCGACCACCTACAAGGAATATCGCCAGTTCTTCGAGAAGGATCGGGCCCTCGTCCGCCGCTTCCAGAAGATCGACGTGAACGAGCCGACCATCCCGGATGCGATCGAGATCCTGAAGGGGCTGAAGCCCTATTTCGAGGACCATCATCGCGTGCGCTATACCAACGACGCCATCAAGGCGGCGGTGGAACTGTCCTCGCGCTACATCAACGACCGCAAGCTGCCCGACAAGGCGATCGACGTGATCGACGAGAGCGGCGCGGCGCAGATGCTGGTGCCGGAATCGAAGCGCCGCAAGGTGATCGGCGTGAAGGAGGTCGAGGACACCATCGCCACGATGGCGCGCATCCCGCCGAAATCGGTCTCCAAGGACGATGCCGAGGTGCTGCAGCATCTGGAGACCAATCTGCGGCGCGTGGTCTACGGCCAGGACAAGGCGATCGAGTCGCTGTCGGCGGCGATCAAGCTCGCCCGGGCGGGCTTGCGCGAACCGGAGAAGCCGATCGGGTCCTACCTGTTCGCCGGGCCGACCGGCGTCGGCAAGACCGAGGTTGCGCGCCAGCTGGCCAAGCTGCTCGGCGTGGAGCTGCTCCGCTTCGACATGTCGGAATATATGGAGCGCCACACCGTCAGCCGCCTGATCGGCGCGCCGCCCGGCTATGTCGGGTTCGACCAGGGCGGCCTGTTGACCGACGGCATCGACCAGCATCCGCACAGCGTTCTGCTGCTCGACGAGATCGAGAAGGCGCATCCGGACCTGTTCAACATCCTGTTGCAGGTCATGGACCACGGCAGGCTGACCGACCACAACGGCAAGCAGGTCGATTTCAGGAACGTCATCCTGATCATGACCACCAATGCCGGCGCGGCCGATCTCGCCAAGGCGCCGATCGGCTTCAACCGGGTCAAGCGCGAAGGCGACGACCAGGAGGCGATCAACAAGCTGTTCACGCCGGAATTCCGCAACCGGCTGGATGCGGTCGTCACCTTCCAGCACCTCCCCATGGAGGTGGTGCATCAGGTCGTCACCAAGTTCGTGATGCAGTTGGAAGGCCAGTTGGCCGACCGCAACGTGACCTTCGAGCTCGACGACGCGGCCGTGAAATGGCTCGCCGAGAAGGGCTACGACAGCCAGATGGGTGCACGGCCGCTCGGACGCATCATCCAGGAGCACATCAAGAAGCCGCTCGCCGACGAGGTCCTGTTCGGCAAGCTGCGCAAGGGCGGCGTGGTCAAGGTTTCGGTCAAGGAGGGCGGCGCGGAACTGCTGCTCGACTCGATCCCGGCCGAGGCCGCCGCCCCGGCGGAACCGCAGCCCGAGCCGGAAGTCCAGGCCAAGGCGCCGCCCAAGGCCAAGCCCAAGAAGGCCGGACCGCCCGTGCCGGCGCGCGGCAGCAAGGGACTGGTTCCGAAGGTGCCGCTCGGCTGAGCCGCACGATCGCGATCTGACGATGGATCGGCCCGTCCGGAGACTGCTCCGGGCGGGCCTTTTCTTTGCGGGCCGGCGTGGCGGCATGGCCGGCATCCCCGGTGGCCTGGCGGCGAATGCCGGCATTGCCCGCCTCTGCAGCGCTCGGGCACGGGTCGGCAGGGCTTTGCCGCAATTCCGGCGCCCGAAGCGATGAGGTAGGACGGGAAGGCGACGCGCCCGCTGAGTCGGTGCGCCGTCCGCCTGACCGATCCTTCCTGCGGCCGGTTGCGTCCGCGACGTCCCGGAGTTGTCCATGGCCACGATTTCGAACCGGCTGCGCATCGCTGTTCTGTTCGGCGGCCGATCCGCCGAGCACGAGGTCTCGGTCATGTCGGGCACCAACGTGATGCGGGCGCTGGCGCCGGCGAACTACGACATCGTGCCGATCTACATCACCCGGGACGGCCGCTGGCTGCTCAGCCGCTTCGAGGACGGCGTCCCGGAGCGCCCGGAAACAGGCACCGAAATCTGCCTGATCCCGGGCGGGCAGGGACGGGCGCTGGCCATCCCCCACGGCGGGGCGCCCTACGAGGTCCCGGAGATCGGCGTTCTCTTTCCGGTTCTGCACGGCCTGCAGGGCGAGGACGGGTCGGTGCAGGGTCTCGCCGAGGTGGCGCGCATTCCGCTGGTCGGCTGCGGCATCATCGGATCGGCCAATGCGCTCGACAAGGATGTGGCCAAGCGCCTTCTGATCGAAGCCGGCGTCCCCGTCGCGCGTTCGGTGACCGTCCATCAGGGCGCGGCGCCGACCTTCGCGGCGCTCGAGGCCACGCTCGGCCTGCCGATTTTCGTCAAGCCGGCCCGACAAGGATCCTCCGTCGGCGTCAGCAAGGTGGTCGACGAGGCCGGCTATGCGGCGGCGCTGGAGGAGGGCTTCCGGCACGACCGCAAGCTGCTCGCCGAGGCCTTCATCAAGGGTCGCGAGATCGAATTCGCCGTGCTGGAAGACCCGGCCGGCGACCTGTTCGTCTCGAAGCCGGGCGAGATCGTGCCGGCCGAAAGCCATGGCTTCTACACCTACGACGCCAAGTATGTCGACGAGGCTGGCGCCGCTCTGAAGGTGCCGGTGGAACTGCCCGAAGCGGTCGAGGCCGCGCTGAAGGAGACCGCCGCCCGCGCCTTCCGCGCGCTCGGCTGCGACGGCATGGCCCGAGCCGATTTCTTCCTGATGGACGACGACCGCTTCGTCGTGAACGAACTCAACACCATCCCGGGCTTCACCAATATCAGCATGTATCCGAAGGCCATGGCGGCCAGCGGCATCGGCTATGCCGACTTGATCGATCGCCTGGTCGCCCATGGTCTGGCGCGGGCCGGCCGGGTCGGCTGAGGCCGTCGGGATCGGGTTATTCCCGGCTTTGCGCCTGAGGCCGTCTTCGATACCGTGCCCCGCATGCCGGCGGGCCGGGCGTCGGATGCCGGGTACCGCGACAATCTTGGGTGCTCAGACATGCTCGACCATATCGGCGTTCCCGTCTCCGACCTCGCCCGCTCGCGCGCCTTCTACGAAGCCGTGCTGGCGCCGCTCGGCTATGGCGTCGTCATGGAGGTGACGGCGGCGGAGACCGGCGCCGAGGCGCATTGCGGTTTCGGGGCTCATGGCAAGCCCTCCTTCTGGATCGCCTCCGGCAAGGCGCTGACCGGCTGCCTGCACGTCGCGTTCCAGGCCCCCGACCGGGCCGCCGTCGACGCCTTCCATCGCGCCGCCATGGCGCTGCTCGCCCCCGACAACGGCCCGCCCGGCCTCCGGCCGCACTACCACCCCAACTACTACGCCGCCTTCGTCCTCGATCCCGACGGACACAATATCGAGGCGGTGTTCCACGGGCCGGCATAGTCCCGACCCGATTGCCGGGGCCCGGTGACGCCACATCGATGGCTGGCACCGTCCGCATTCGAGCCCTGCGGCCCTGTCCGGTTGCCTGACGGGCGGATCCCCCTTATGTCCGGGACGCCGAATTCGGGGCGCCCGATGGATATCCCTGCCGAACCTGCCGAAACCGTCTCCACCGCCCGCTGGTTCGCGCGCGGTGCGCAGCAGTTCCTGTCGATCCCGGCCATGATCCTGATGGCCTCCTTCGTCGGCTTCGCGGGGCTCGCCCGGGCGTCCGGGATCGGGTTGGTCGAGACGGTGGTGATGGCCGGCGGCATCTGGGCCTTGCCGTCCTGTGTGGTGCTGGTCGGCGCCGTGCAGACCGGCGCGCCGCTGGCCGCGACCTTCATCGCCGTGAGCCTGTCGGCCTTCCGGCTGATGCCGATGGTCATGTCGATCGTGCCGGTCATGCGCGCCGAGCGGACCTCGAAACTCACGCTCCTGTTCCTGTCGCATTTCGTTGCCGTGACCGCCTGGGTCTTCGGCATGGCCAAGCTGCCCGGACTGCCGCGCGAGGCGCGGGCGGCCTATTTCGCCGGCTTCGCCGTCACGCTGACCTCCGGCGCCATGATCGTTGCCGGCGTCTCGCACGAACTGGCCGGCGCACTGCCGCCGCTGCTGGCCGCGGGACTGACGCTTCTGACCCCGCTCTATTTCACCGTTTCGCTCTGGGGCGCCGCGCGGCTGGCCTCCGACCGGCTGGCGCTCGCCTTCGGCGTCGCGACCTGGCCGGCCATGCATTGGCTTGAGCCGAACTTCGAACTGATCTGGACGGGCCTGATCGGCGGCACGGCCGCCTTCCTGGTCGGGCGGCGGATCGATGCCGGGCGGCGGCGCAGGGTTCCGGCCGACACCGAGAATGCCGGCATGGAGGTCGGACCGTGAACCTCCTGACCGCCACCTATCACCAGCTGGATGCCTGGTGGTGGCCCTATCTGTTCATCCTGATCGCCGGCTGGTTCGCCAACGACATGTGGCGCATCCTCGGCGTGGTCCTCGCCGGGCGGCTGTCCGACGACAGCGCGATCTTCACCTATGTGAAGTCGGTCGCCACCGCCCTGGTCGCCGGCGTGATCGCCCAACTGATCTTCCTGCCGTCCGGCAGCCTGGGGCTGGCGCCGATGTGGCTGAGGCTGCTGTCGGTCGCGGCCGGCTTCGCCGCCTACAAGGCGTCGCGCGACAATGTGCTGGTCGCCGTGCTCGTCGGCGAGGCCGTGCTGCTCGGCCTCTGGGCCGGCCTCGTCGGGATGCCTTAGCGCAAGATCGGACCGGAGCGGCCCGTTTCGATCCGAGAGAAGCCCGCGCAAACAAGATCATGCAAAGCCGCATCCGATCCCTTCGGATCCGATGGGGCCTTCGGACCCGACGCAGCCGTGCGGGTCGACCGATCGGGTCCGATCGAGGCGGCGTCCCGGCCGTTGCGGCGCGCCGGTCGCGCCCGGGCGGCGATGGCTCGGCCGACCGCCCTTCGGCCGACCGTCCTTCGGCCGACGCGTCCCTTATGGTCTTCCGGTCGCGTCCGGCTGGGGCGATACTGGCGCCAACCGGAGTTGAGCCAGCCATGGATTGGTTTCGGCGGCCCCTATCGCCGCGCCTTGCCGCCGATGAACTGCCGACCGAGATCGTCCGGCCGCCGCCGCGCCCGCCGACCACAGCCGAGTGGATCCGCGCCGGCGCGCGCGCGACGTTCGGCGGCGCGACTCTGGTGCCGGTGCTGAACTTCCTCGCCTTCGGAACGCTGGCGCGCGAGGCGGGGCTGTCGCTCGGCGACATGCTGCTGATCGGTGCCGGGGTCTGGTGGACCTCGGCGCAGGTCGTGCTCGCTCATGGAGTCGCACAGGGTGCCATGCTGGCGCCGACCGCGCTTTCCGTCCTGCTCGCCTCGATCCCGCTCCTGCCGATGGTCGTCTCGGTGCTGCCGCTGTTCGGCGCGCGCGACCGGCGCCGCTTCGCCGTGCCGATCGCCCAGGCGATCTCGACGGTGCCTTGGTCGATGGCCCAGCAGCATCTGCCGCTCCTGCCCGAAGCCGCGCGGCTGCCGTTCTTCGCCGGCTATGCCGGCACCTTCATGACGCTCAGCCTCGCCGCCGGGGCGATCGGCCATCAGGCCGCCGCCGCGCTGCCGCCGCTGGTCACCGCGCTCCTGGTCTTCATCCTGCCGATGCACCTCCTGTTCAATGCGGCCGGATCGGCCCGCAGTGCCACGCCCTGGCTGGCGATCGCCATCGGAGCCGTCGCGGCGCCGCTGCTTGAACCCATCCTGCAGGATTTCACGCTGATCGGCGTCGGCCTCGCCGGCGGCACGCTGGCCTTCGTGGTCGTGCGCCTGTGGCGCCGAATCCTGCCGCCGGAGGTGCCGTGAACGGTCCGGCCTTCGCGCATCCCGGCGAGATCGGGCTGACCGCCTTCGTGCTTCTGGCCGGCGTCGCCGTGATCGCCGGTCTGAGGCTTGCCGGCATCATGATCGGATCGCGGCTTTCTGCCAGCCATCCGCTGTTCGAATGGGCGCGCGCGGTCGCGGCAGCCGTGATCGCCGCGCAGGTGGCCCTGCTGGTCGGCCATCCGATGGGCTCGGTCGGCGTGCTGCCGCTCGGCGTGCGCCTCGGCGCCGTTGTGGCCGGCTTCCTCGCCTATCACTTCACAGGCCGCAGCGTGCTGGCCGGAGTCGCCGTCGGCGATGCGGTCATCCTGGCCGCCCTGGCGGCCGGCGTGTAGCGGGGGGCGTCGGCGGCGGGTCATCCCGGCAGCGCGGGCGGCCGGAGCTTGAGCCGTCGCCGACCGTGCGCCGTCAGAGCGCGGCGCGGATCGCGTCTGCCTGCCGGCCGAGCTCGGCCATGTCGGCGACCGACCGGGGCAGGGGGCGCAGCTTCTCGCCCTCCTTGCGCGGGATGACGTGGAAATGCAGGTGGAACACCTCCTGCCCGCCGGCCGCCTCGTTGAACTGCTGGATGGTCACGCCATCGGCCGCAAAGGCCTTGCGGGTGGCCAGCGCGAGCTTCTGCACGACGGCCATCACCGCCGCCAGATCCTCGGCCGGGCAGTCGAAGATGTTGCGGGCGGGCGCCTTGGGGATGACCAGGCAATGGCCGTCGGTCGCCGGCATGATGTCCATGAAGGCGAGGGTGCGCTCGTCTTCGTAGAGCCGGAAGCAGGGGATCTCGCCGCGCAGGATCTTGGCGAAGATGTTGTTGCTGTCATAGGCCGTGGACATGGGCGGCTCCGGTCGGGGCGTGCGGATGGCAAGGGTTTCATCGGTGAGTAAGGCCGCCCCCGGCCGCGGTCAATCCCGCCGGCCGGGTGCCCCGCGGCTTGATCGGCGATCGGCCCTTGCCGGAAGCGGCCCCCTGTAGCCCTAAACCCACTCCACCCGGTGCGCCTCGATCGGGCTCGGCGGCTCCCATTTGTCGGCGAGGCGGCGGATGACGGCGTCGGGGACGACGGCGGTGCGGGCGCGGTTCTGGGCGAGGATCTTGGCTTCCGGACGGTCGAAGGCGTGGATCGTGATGTCGGCCTCGTAGTCGAGCATGAGGCCGAGCACCTTGGCGCGCAGCGGGCGGGTCAGGTTGGTGGCGTTCCACACGAAGGGCTCGCGGCGGCGCAGGTGGACGCGTGCGGCCTCGTGAACCGCCTGGACGACGCGACCCTGCGGGTCCTCGGGGTCGACGCCGAGTTCGCCACGCAGCCGGTCGAGCGAGACCTGCGGCAGGTCCTTCAGAACGGCCGCGGCGTGGGTATCCTTGCCGGCCCCGGGCAGGCCGGACAGGACGATGACGCGGCTGCCCCTGGGCGCGGGGGCCGCATAGTCGGGCGCGCGGCCGGGGGTGGCGAAGAAGCGCACGCGGCTCTCGTCATTGGCGAAGGGGAAGGGGCGGTCGAGCAGATCCTGCTCCTCGAGCCAGAGCTCCAGGAGATCGAGCTTCTCGGTCGTCTCCGCCGCGTTCGGGGCGATCCGGCCGCGATTGTCGGCGCGCACCAGGGTCAGAAGCGCGCGCCACTGGCCGACGGCCGCGAAGGTGATCGCCTCGCGCCGCATGTCGGTGGCGGTCCAGAGATGGAACGGCTTCTGGTGCCAGGCGATCAGCCATTGCACCTGCTCGCGCAGGGGCCGTGGCAATCCCGCTCGCCACAGCGCCGCCCAGGCCATGCGCGCGCCGAGCCGGGCATGGCCGGGCTGGCGGATTCGCATGCGGTTCTCGGCCGGGTCCCATTCCTCCACCGTCGTCGCCGGCTTGGCGACATCGTGGAACCAGGCCGCCAGCCGCAGCGCCTGGCGGGTCTCGGGATTGAAGGCACGATAGGCCGGATCGGCGAGAAGCTCGTCGACCACCATCCGGGTATGGGTCCAGACATCGCCCTCGGCGTGGTAGACCGGGTCCTGCGGGCAGGCCGCCATGGCGGGCACGGCCGGCCAGGCGGACGCGATCGCGACGGGGTCGGGGGTTTCGGCGAGGAGCAGCGGCAGCCAGGTCATGCCAGCCCCCCGAACAGGTCGACACCGGGCGCGAGCCGGTTGGCGACGATCGGCCGATCGGCCCAATGCGAGCCGGACGCCAGGATCGCCTGCAGGAAGTCGGCGCGCACGAACTTGTAGCGCCCGATCACCCGATCGTCCTGCTCCTGCTTGATGTAGAGCCCTTCCGAGCGCCGGCTCCCGTCGGTCTCCCGGGCGACGCGCACGGGATCCTGGCCGGTCTCGGATGCGGCGGCGGCGAGCGCCGCCTCCCAGTCGTCCGATTTGTAGAGCGAGGGAGCGACCAACGCCTCCAGCGCCTTGCGGGTCGCGACCCGACCTTCGTGCAGCACCGGCACGGACACGATCGGCAGCCCGTCGAGGAGCGCCCGGCGTGCGGGCGTCGACAGGAACCGGCCGGTCTCGCGGTCGAACACGTCGAATTCCAGGAAATAGTGCGGCAGCCGGTCGTAGAAGACCGTGTGCTTGGCGAAGCACCATTCCCCGTAGACGATGTAGCGCCGGCCGAGCACCTCCCTGAGGTCGGGTTCGATCGTCTGCGCCCAGGCCTTCAGGAGCGCGAACTGCGCCTCGCGTGGGCCGCCGGCGAGCGGGTGGCCGCGCGACTGCAGCATCAGCCGGCCGTCGGCATCGAAGCTGATGCCGGCATTGGCGCCGTCGATCTTCTCCTCGATCACGAGGATGCCGTCGGTCAGGGCGCCGACCGGGACCTGGCCGGAGGCGTCGTCGCCGGGCTGCAGCCGGGACCCGACGAGATGGGGCGTACGCGGATATTTGATGAAATCGGAGGACATCGGAGGCTCGCATCGGTCCGCGATCGCGGACGAGCCAGGCTCAACCGCGTCGGATCAGAACGGATAAGGGCAGGGTCTGGCCGGGCATCAGCCCGAACCGGGTGCCAGCGATCACATGACGTCCTCTCTCAGAAGACCCGATATGCCGCAGTTCCCTGGGGAACACAAATCACGGCGCCGCCAGTCCCTCGCGGGGTGCAGTCTTGTGGGGCACGAGCGTTGGCTGGAAGCCGCCCGTCAGAAACCGTCGGCTTCGGCGCCGTCGGCATGGCGGTAGGGCGCATGGGCGGCCAGAATGTCGCCGATCTGGGCGACCTCCTGGCGTTCCATGGCCAGATAGCGGTCGACCGCCTTACGGAGGCCCGGATCGACGATGAAGTGCGCCGAGCGGGTCGTCGTCGGCAGGTAGCCGCGGGCGAGCTTGTGTTCGCCCTGGGCGCCGGCCTCGACCCGGGCGAGGCCGCGGCGGATGGCGAATTCGATCGCCTGATAGTAGCAGACCTCGAAATGCAGGAAGGGCTGCTCCTCGACGGCCCCCCAGTAGCGCCCGTACAGGGCATCCGACCCGATCAGGTTGAGCGCGCCGGCGATCGGCCTGCCGTGGCGGGTGGCGAGCACGAGCAGGACCGCATCGGCCAAGCGTTCGCCGATCAGCGCGAAGGCGGTGCGGTTCAGATAGGGCCGGCCCCATTTGCGGCCGCCGGTATCCATGTAGAAGGCATAGAAGGCGTCCCAGTCGGCCTCCCGGATCTCGGCGCCGGTCTTGGCGACGATCTCGACGCCATCCGCCAGCGCGTCGCGCCGTTCGCGTTTGACCTGCTTGCGCTTGCGGCTCTGGAAGCTGTCCAGGAAATCGTCGAAGTCGCGAAAGCCGCGGTTCGGCCAATGGAACTGCTGGTCGGTGCGCGCCAGCCAGCCACCGGATTCGAAGGCGGCGACATCGTCGTCGATCAGGAAGGTCGCGTGGACCGAGGAGGCGCCGGCCTGCCGGGCGAAGCCGGCAAGGCCCTCGACCAGGAGCGCCCGGTCGCGCGTCGCAGGGGCGCCGGGCCGGACCAGCAGGCGCGGGCCGGTCGCCGGCGTGAAGGGGACCGATACCTGGAGCTTCGGATAGTAGCGCCCGCCGGCCCGCTCGTAGGCCTGCGCCCAGCTGTGGTCGAAGACATATTCGCCCTGACTGTGGCTCTTGGCGTAGCAGGGCGCGAGTGCGGCGGGTGCCCCGTCCGCTCCCTCCAGCACCAGGTGGCGCGGCGTCCAGCCGGCCCGCGCGGAGACCGAACCGGACTCCTCCAAGGCTGCGAGAAAATCGTAGGAGAGAAACGGATTGTAGGCCGGCGCGGCGGCGTCAGGAATGCCGTCGAGCCGCACCGGACCGCCCGGCGCCAGCCGCCAGCCGGGATTGGCCAGCGCGTCCCAGGTCTCCCGCCCGATCTCGGCGATCCCGGCGGCGACGCGCAACGTGGCGGTTTCGGCAGGCGCTTTCGGCATGGGGCGGGATCCGGAAAGGCGAGGCGGCCCCAATAGATAGGCCTGGGCCGCGATCCCGCAAGCGCGAAAAGCGGGCTCCGCTTCACGGCTCGGCGATAACGGGGCGGCCGACACCGCTGCATGAGCGCCAAGCTCCCCGTCCCGACCAAGCTCCCGCACCCGATCCCGCGGTTCCTTCCCCTTCGCCCCCCGGCGGGGGGAGGAGGTGCCCGAAGGGCGGATCAGGGGGACGATGCCACGGAAGGACCGAGAAATCGCGGTTTGGCTCGGCGGCCAGCACGATCTTCAAAAACGATCAGGCCAAGTCTTGCGACCGGAACGCCCCCCAAAAACGAACAGGCCCGGTCTTGCGACCGGGATGGTCTTCCCTAAAAACGAACAGGCCCGGTCTTGCGACCGGGCCTGGCGTTCCTGGAGAGCGTTTCGGGGGGCGATGATCCGCTCTCCGTGGAATGAAATCAGTGGCAGACCTTGGTCTTGTACGGGTTGCCGTAGGCGTCGTAGGCCCACACCTTGTGGCAGGACGGCGCATAGGCCGGGGCCGGCACGACATAGGCCGGGGCCGGACCGTAGTAGTAGCCGGGGCCGTAATAGTAGGGGCGCGACGCGGCGACGACAGCGCCGCCGACGATGGCGCCGCCGACGAGGCCGGCGATGAAGTTGCCGCCGCCGGCCTGGGCCTGGCTGGTGGTGCCGACCGTGGCGGTGGCGAGGGTGGCAGCGGCGATGGCCGCGGCGAGGAACTTGCTGGCGGTATTCATGGCTCTCTTCCTTCCCTCAGGGGACGGCTCTGACCCCCGTTCGATGGTCAGACGGTAGCCGTCCATCACATAACCAAGTCCGAACGGTACGTTCAGAAATCGTTCATCTGATGGCAGGTCGATCACGAACCCGTGATCGCCAGGGGTGCGAACCCGGAAGTAGGCCGTCTAGTGCGGCTTCGCGTCCGGGTCGAAGCCCTCGAACACTATCTGGTCTGCATAGGCGGACGCAACCGCGCGGTCGGCCTCGGTCCGCACCGTCCAGGTGATGACCGGCTTGCCCATCACCTTGCGGGCAAAGGCCGGCCCGGGGGCGGGCAGATACTTCACCCCATAGGAGATGAAATGGGGTTTCGTCCGCGGCATGTGGAGGAGATGGCGCAGCGAGAATCGCGCCGCCGCGCCGAGCCGGCCGTAGTGATCGGGATCGCGGGCGTCGTCGGCGACGATGCCGCGCGGCAGGTCGGGGGCGAGCCGGCCGACTTCGGCGACCATGTCCGGATCGAACGACTTGACCGCAACCGGGCCGCGGTAGCCCTTCAGGCCGGCGACGGTGCGCCGGACCAGGCGCAGATCGGCCGGCCGGGCGAAATCGCTCTTGATCTCGATGATCAAGCCGACCCGCCCCGCCACCGTATCGAGCAGTTCGGCCAGCGTCGGCACGCGGTCGTCGGAAACGCGGAAGGGGGCGCCCTGGATCTCGGCCAGGGTCTTGCGGTCGAGCCGCCCCTGGCCGGTCGTCAGCCGGTCGAGGGTGAAGTCGTGGAACACCACGGCCTCACCGTCGCCGGTCAGCTGGACATCGACCTCGATCGCGAAGTCGCGCGCGACGGCGGCACGGACCGCCGTCAGGGTGTTCTCGACCCGTCCCGCCTTGATGTCGTGGTAGCCGCGGTGGGCCACCGGGCGGCGTACGAGGAAGCCGAGATCCATCGGAACGCTCCGGGTCAGGCGATCTCGAAGATGCCTTCGACTTCGACGGCGACGCCGAAGGGCAGGCCGGCGACGCCAACTGCGGAACGCGAATGCCGGCCGCGCTCACCGAGCACCTCGACGATCAGGTCGGACGCGCCGTTGACGACCTTCGGCTGGTCGCCGAAGCCGCTGGCGGAGTTGACGAAGCCGGTCAGCTTGACGCAGCGCACGCCGTCGAGGTCGCCGGCATGGGCCTTCACCTGGGCGAGCAGGTTGATGGCGCACAGGCGCGCAGCGGCGCGGCCGGTGTCGATATCCGTATCGGCGCCGAGCTGGCCGACATATTCCAAGCCGTTCGGGCCCATCGGGATCTGGCCGGAGACGAACAGGAGATTGCCGGTCTTCACGGCCGGGATGTAGTTGGCGGCCGGCTTGCTCGGGGTCGGCAGGGTGATGCCGAGTTCGGCGAGGCGCTGTTCGGTCTGGCTCATGGTGCTGTCGTCCGGCTTGGAGGATGGAGCCGTTCCCATGGCCGAAATCCGCCCGCTTGGCAACATCGCAGGGCGCAGTCCCGACACTCGAAACGGGCTTCCGACCGTGCATCTCCGCCGCTTGCCGGCGGACACCGGCGCGGGCCAGCCGGTCCGGTGGCGTTGCCCTCGACTTTCCGGCCGCCGGTACCCTATCGGAAGAGCGGTCGAGACGAGCACATCGAATTGAGACCTGTCCCGGCGGCGCCCGCTGGCCGCTTCGGGCAAAACCGGATAGCAAGGTCATATCCACCCGCGGCGGCTGCGCTCGAGCCCACGCAGGTCCCGGATTCGCCGGAATTGGCGCGTTGAAGGGGCCGACATCAGACGAGGAAGCCCATGATCCGCTCCACCGCGATCCTCCTGTCGGCGGTCGTCATCCTGGCACCCGGCCCAGCGGGCGCGGCAAGTGCGACGATCACCGGCCTCAAGTCCCATCGAGCCGTCTATGACCTGAAGCTCGCCAAGCGCACCGACAAGTCCGAGATCGGCGGCGTCACCGGGCGCCTGGTCTACGAGTTCGTCGGCTCGGTCTGCGACGGTTTCGCCACGCAGTTCCGGCTGGTCACGCGGCTGGAGAATACCGACGGCAAATCGCGCGTCACCGACATGCGCACCTCGTCCTTCGAGGATGCGGACGGCAAGCTGTTCGACTTCCTGTCGCAGAACTTCATCGAGCAGACCATGACGGACGAATCGAAGGGTTCGGCCAAGCGGACCGAAGCCGGCGCCGTCGCCAGCATCGTGCGGCCGGCGGAACGCAAGGTGTCGTTGCCGGCCGAGGCCCGCTTCCCGACCCAGCACATGGCCGACCTGATCGACGCCGCCAAGGCCGGCAAGAGCTTCGACCAGATCCGCCTCTATGACGGCTCGGACGGCGGCGAGCGCGTCTACGATACCGCGGCGGTGATCGGCAAGCCGATCGAGGGGCCGGCCGAGGGCGACGAGGAGAAGGTCGCCGACCGGCCGGAACTGGCCGCAGTCAAGCGCTGGCCGATGACCATCTCCTATTTCGACCCCGCCAAGCGCGAGAAGGGCGAGGACACGCCCGAATACCAGCTGTCGTTCCAGCTCTACGAGAACGGCATCAGTCGCCGCCTGCGCCTCGACTACGGCGATTTCGCCCTCGACGGCCGCATGACGGAACTGACCTTCATCGACGTGAAGCCGTGCAATTGACCCGATTCCGGCGGCTGGCCCGATGCTCCCCGCTCGGGGCGCGCATCCGGGTCGCGACGGGCGATCGCCTCACGGCGGGCAGCGCAGGGCGCCCGGGTCGATGACACCGAAAATGGTGATATTGCCGTTGTGAACCGGCACGGCCGGCGCAAAGGTGCCGGGGATGAGCCCGTCGACCACCCCGGTATAATGGAAGACATGCCCGTTCGGGACATGGCCGATGATGCGGTCGGTGTGCCGGCCTTCCCGGACCGGGATCGGGGTGCCCGGTGGGGCGCCGTTCGGGTCGACCACGCGGCAGGTCCCCTGCGCGGCGGCAGGCGATGCGACCGCCGTGAAAACCGCCATGGCGAGTGCCAATCTCCGCATCAGGCTCCGGCTCCTCTATCGAACCGCGGTCATCCGATCCGCCGCCCCTTGGTGGCGGTCTGACGTGGATCGATCTCCAGCGAGATGACGCGCCGCCCGTCGAAGGACAGCGCGATCTCGCCGCGCTTCAGTTTCAAGGCGACGTTGCCGAAAATCTCCCGCCGCCATCCCTTCAGGACGGCCACGTCGGCATTGTCGTCGGCCGCGATCGCTTCCAGGTCGTCGACGGTGGCGATCACCTTGGCGGCGACGCCATGGGTCTCGGCGACGAATTTCAGCAGCACCTTCAGGAGATCGACGGCCGCGCCCGCGCCGTCCGGCATCGGCTTGCCGCGCGGGATCGCCGGCAGCTTGTCGCGCGGCGTGGCCAGCGCGCGCTTCACGGCGGCGACGATCTCCTCGCCCTGGCGCGAGCGCTCGTAGCCTTTCGACAGGCTGCGCAGGTTGCCGAGGCGCGACGGTTCGACCGGCTGCTCGGCCACGATCTCGTAGATCGCCTCGTCCTTGAGGACGCGCGAGCGGGGCAGGTCGCGGGCCCGGGCCTCGCGCTCGCGCCACGCGGCAAGCTCTTTCAGGATGGCCAGTTCGACCGGTTTCTTCACGCGGATCTTGAGCCGCTCCCAGGCGTCCTCGGGGCGCATGTCGTAGGTGCCGATCGAGGTCAGCACCTTCATCTCCTCGGCGACCCAATCCTGCCGGTCCTGCTCGGCGAGGCTGGCGCTGAGATAGTGATAGACCTCGCGCAGATGCGTCACGTCGGAGAGCGCATAGTCGAGCTGGCGCTCGGACAGCGGGCGGCGGCTCCAGTCGGTGAAGCGGGACGACTTGTCGATCTGGTGGCCGCTGACGCGATTGACCAACTGATCGTAGGAGATCGAATCGCCGAAGCCGCAGACCATGGCGGCGACCTGCGTGTCGAACACCGGCGCCGGAATGAAGCCGCCGAGATTGAAGACGATTTCGATGTCCTGACGCCCGGCGTGGAACACTTTGACGACGCGCTCGTCGCGCATCAGATCGAGAAACGGCTTCAGATCGAGACCGGGGGCCAGCGGATCGACCACCACGGCGAGATCCGGCCCGGCCATCTGGATCAGGCAGAGCTTCGGCCAGTAGGTGGTCTCACGCAGGAATTCCGTATCCACGGCGACATAGGGGTGGCCGGCCAGGGTGCGGCAGGCATCGGCGAGGGCGGAGGTCTCGGTAATCATCGTCATGTCGGCTCTATAGCGCGTCAGTCCGCACTTGTCGTGGGGCAATGGCGCAACCCGGAACCTCACGGACAACAAGGATCGCGACGAAATCTTGCTGAAACACCGGCCACATCCTGCCGAAACGCGGACGTGCCAGGGTGCCCTCCGTCGAAGGTCGGGGGGCTCCCATATGTTGCATGCGATCCGGATGAAGCTGCGCGCCGAGTTGGAGGCGCCGCGCGAGGCGCGTGGTTTCGGCACGGGATGGATCGCCGGCACGCTGGCCCTGCTAGCCGGTGCGACCGGCCTGCTCCTGGTGCTGGTGCTGAAGCATCCGGGCTGGCTCGGCGTGCCCGAACTCTCGTTGCTGCGCGACCACGCCCTGTTCCGTCCCGTGCTCTGGGCGGTAGTGATCGCCGCCTATCTCCTGTCGATCCTGAGCCTGGTGCTGCGGCCGGAGAAGATTCTCGGCTTCGTCGGCATGACGGTGACGCTGGCGGCGACCATTCTCGGCGCCGTGCCGGGCGAGCCGGCGAGCGCGGCGACGCCGGGCGGCCTGTTCCTCGGCGTCGATTTCTTCGTCCTCAACGTGCTCTTCATGGGCTTCCTGTTCGTGCCGCTGGAACGCTTCCTGGCGCTCCGGCCCGAACAGGTTCTGTTCCGAGAGGAATGGCGCGAGGACATCTTCTACTATCTGGTCTCCTCGCTCTTCGTGCAGGTGCTGACCTTCCTGACCCTGGCGCCGTCCAAGGCGGTGATCGCGGTCACCGGCGACTGGTCGGCCTTCCGCGCGTCCGTCGGCGCGCTGCCCTGGCTGGTCCAGGTGATCGCCATCATGGTGCTGACCGATTTCGCCCAGTACTGGGTGCACCGGGCCTTCCACCGCGTGCCGTTCCTGTGGCGCTTCCACGCCGTGCATCATTCGGCCAAGTCGATGGACTGGCTCGCCTCCGCCCGCATGCATTTCCTGGAGATCATCGCGCTGCGCAGCCTGACCGCGCTGCCGATGTTCGTGCTCGGCTTCTCGGAAAGCGCCCTGCAGGCCTATCTCCTGATCGTCTACATCTATTCGGCCTTCATCCACGCCAATATCCGCGGCCGCTTCGGCGTGCTGGAAGAGATCTTCGTAGTGCCGCGCTTCCACCATTGGCATCACGGCATCGAGCGCGAGGCGATCGACGTGAACTTCGCCATCCACTTCCCGCTGCTCGACCGGCTGTTCGGCACCCACCACATGCCCGATAACCGCTGGCCCGAAGGCTACGGCATTTCCGGCCACCCCGTGCCCAAGGGCTACTGGGCCCAGTTCCTCTACCCGTTCCGCAAGGGATAGCGCGCCGGCGGCGCAAGTCCTCGCTTCAAATCGAAGCCGCCTTGTGGTCGAATCCGCTGAAGCAGCGCGAGGCGGGACGGATATGGCTGATGTCTCCAAGTGGTTCCGGAACTGGCACGGAAACCCAGGCGCGACGTCAGATGTCATGGAAATCGAGCAAGCCAGGTTGGGCCTTGCATTGCCCGGCGAGTATCTGGATTTCGTCATGCAGTCCAATGGAGGCATGGGCTTTGTCGGCGATGCCTATGTGGATTTCTGGCGCATCGACGAACTCAGACAGTTCAATGCCGAATGCGAGAGCCACATCTACGCGCCGGGAATCCTGTTGTTCGGAACGAACGGCGGCAACGATGGCTACGGATTCGACTTTCGCCAACCTGTGGTGCACTGCGTTCGCATTCCCCTGATCGGAATGGCTCTCGATATGATCGAGCCGCTGGGAGAAACCTTCGGAGCCTTTCTGTCAAATATTTCGAGTGATCAATGACGGGGAGCGCAACGAACGGGCGATCAACCGATCGATTCAGCAAGATCAGGCATCACATCACACCCTTGATTTTGGGAGGTGATCCGGTGAGCGAAAACAATATCAATTGGGTCACGCGGCAAGAGCATCTTGTACTTATACGATATTGGAATGAAATCATCGCAAGAATGCGAAGACAAGAAACGCATAGCAGTTGATGTGAACAATAGATACTAATATTCCTGATTTCGATGTTTGATGTGAACCATTTAGTCTGCTATCTTTATTGTCGGCAAGTATTTGAGCCGTGGCACGCTCAGTAGCCTTCCTTGGCCAATTCGGCGGCCTTGGCGTCGAGGGCGGCATCGATGTCGGCATCGGTCGCTTCGCCGCCTGCCACGATCGAGGCCTGCAGGGTGGCACGCAGGGCGCTGAGCCTGGCCTCGCGCTCTTCGACCAGCCGAAGCCCTTCGCGGACGACCTCGCTGGCCGAGCCGTAGCGGCCGGTCTTGACGGTTTGGTCGACGAACTGTTCCCAGCGCTCGCCAAGGGATACGTTCACGGTTGGGTCCTCCTTCTGGGCAGGCAGGATAGGCCGATAACGAAAACTGCGCAATTTATGTCATCGTCAGGAATGTTCCGAGGTCCGTGAGAGTTTCTTCCCGCTGCACGAGCCCGTGCTTGGAAGACCGCGCCGAGGGGGCCGCGGCATCTCCGTCCGACCTGCAATCGGCCCGCGCGCAACGAGCCGTTTCCGGCCACCCCGTGCCGAAGGGCTACTGGGCCCAGTTCCTCTACCCGTTCCGCAAGGGATAGCGCCCCGGCGGCGCAAGTCCTCGCTTCAAATCGCGGGCGAAGGCGGCTAGAAGTCAGCCCGACCCGTATCCTGGACCGACCGTCCGGGCCTCAATGAAGCAGGACCACCATGCATCGCTATCGTTCCCATACCTGCGGACAACTCGGACGCGCCGCCGTCGGCTCGGCCGTCAGGCTCTCGGGCTGGGTGCACCGCGTGCGCGATCACGGCGGCGTGCTGTTCATCGACCTGCGCGACCATTACGGCATCACCCAGGTGGTGATCGACCCGGACAGCCCGGCCTTCAAGGCGGCCGAGGCGGTGCGCGCCGAATGGGTCATCCGGCTCGACGGCAGCGTCAAGGCGCGCACGCCGGAGACCGTGAACGCGAACCTCGCGACCGGCGAGATCGAGGTCTATGCGCGCGAGATCGAGGTGCTCTCGGTCGCCCGCGACCTGCCGCTGCCTGTCTTCGGCGAGCCGGACTATCCGGAGGACATCCGGCTCAAGTACCGCTTCCTGGATCTGCGCCGCGAGACGCTGCACGCCAACATCGTCAAGCGCACTAGAATCGTCGCCGACATGCGCCGGCGCATGGGCGACGCCGGCTTCACCGAATACACCACCCCGATTCTGACGGCCTCCAGCCCGGAAGGCGCGCGCGACTTCCTGGTGCCGAGCCGCATCCATGCCGGCAAGTTCTTCGCCCTGCCGCAGGCGCCGCAGCAGTACAAGCAGCTTCTCATGGTCGCCGGCTTCGACCGCTATTTCCAGATCGCGCCCTGCTTCCGCGACGAGGATCCGCGCGCCGACCGTCTGCCCGGCGAATTCTACCAGCTCGACTTGGAGATGAGCTTTGTCACCCAGGAGGACGTCTGGGCGACGATGGAGCCGATCCTGCGCGGCGTGTTCGAGAGCTTCGCGGACGGCAAGCCGGTCACCCCGTCCTTCCCGCGCATCCCCTATGACGTGGCGATCCGCAAGTATGGCTCCGACAAGCCGGATCTGCGTAACCCGATCGAGATGCAGGCGGTCACCGACCATTTCCGGGATTCGGGCTTCAAGGTCTTCGCCCGCATGATCGCCGACAACCCGAAGGTCGAGATCTGGGCGATCCCGGCCAAGACCGGCGGCAGCCGCGCCTTCTGCGACCGGATGAACGGCTGGGCGCAGTCGCAGGGCCAGCCGGGGCTGGGCTACATCTTCTGGCGGTCCGAGAACGGCGCGCTCGAAGGCGCGGGTCCGCTCGCCAAGAATATCGGCCCGGAACGCACCGAGGCGATCCGCACGCAGCTTGGTCTCGGCGAGGGCGACGCCTGCTTCTTCGTCGCCGGCGAGCCGGCCAAGTTCTACAAATTCGCCGGCGAAGCCCGCAACCGCGTCGGTGCCGACCTGAACCTGACCGATACCGAGCGCTTCGAGTGCTGCTGGATCGTCGACTTCCCGTTCTTCGAATGGGACGAGGAGGAGAAGAAGGTCGAGTTCGCCCACAATCCCTTCTCGATGCCGCAGGGCGGGCTGGAGGCCCTGGAGACGCAGGACCCCCTGACCATCAAGGCGTTCCAGTACGACATGGTCTGCAACGGCTTCGAGATCGCCTCGGGCTCGATCCGCAACCAGTCGCCGGAGCTGATGGTCAAGGCCTTCGAGATGGTCGGCTTGAGCAAGGCCGATGTCGAGGAGCGCTTCGGCGGCATGTATCGCGCGTTCCAGTATGGCGCGCCGCCGCATGGCGGCATGGCGGCCGGCATCGACCGCATCGTCATGCTGCTCTGCGGCGTGCAGAACCTGCGCGAGATCACGCTGTTCCCGATGAACCAGCGCGCCGAGGACCTGCTCATGGGTGCGCCGTCCGAGGCGACGCCGAAGCAGCTGCGCGAACTGCATCTGCGCCTGAACCTGCCGTCGGCCTGACCGAGGCGCCGGACTGAACCTGCCGTCCGGCTGACGGCCGCGTCCAGCATTGATTAACCGCGTGCGGTATCCTTAACCCCGCGCGCGGTTTTTGCCTCCCGTCCAAACGGGCGATTCACCTTTCCGGGCTAGCGTCGCCTCGTCTTTTTGAGACGAGTGGGTGTTGCCTTGAGTGCTTCCGCGTCTTCCGTCCCCCTGGTCGTCGACGTCGACGGAACCCTGATCCGCACCGATCTGCTCTACGAGGCCTTCCTCGATACGGTCGGGCTCGGCACGCGCCATGTCCTGGCGGTCGCGCAGAGCCTCGCCGCCGGCAAGGCCGCGCTGAAGCGCTTCCTCGCCGAGCGCTCCGGGCTCGCCTACGAGACGCTGCCCTACGATCCGGCCGTGCTCGACCTCGTCCGCAGCGCGCGCGCCGAGGGCCGGCCGGTCTATCTCGCCACCGCCGGCGACCGGCTGCATGCCGAGAAGATCATGACCGAACTCGGCCTGTTCGACGGCTTCTACGCCTCGGACGGCCGCACCAACCTGTCCGGCGACGCCAAGGCCGATCGGCTCGCGGCCGAATTCGGCGAGCAGGGCTTCGACTATGTCGGCAACGACGCGGCCGACCTGCCGGTCTGGCGCAAGGCGCGGCGGGCCTATGGCATCCGCCTGGTCGCCACCGTCAAGGCACGCCTCGCCAAGCTGAAGCCCGACTGGGTCGAGCTGTCGGCCGAGCCGGCCAGCCTCGGCGTCTGGGCCAAGGCGATCCGGGTGCATCAATGGTCGAAGAACCTCCTGGTCTTCGTGCCGCTGATCACCGCGCACCATTTCGGCCTCGCCGATTTCGGCGCCACGCTGATCGCCTTTGCGGCCTTCTCGCTCTGCGCCTCGTCCGTTTATCTGGTCAACGACATGGTCGACCTGAAGGCCGACCGGGCGCACCCGACCAAGCGCAACCGGCCGCTCGCCGCCGGCCGCATCACCATCGCGGAAGGCGCCATCGCGGCGGCCGTGCTGCTCGCCGTCTCGGCCGGGCTGGCGCTCCTGGTCTCGCCGGTCTTCCTGATGATCCTGGCGCTCTACTATCTCTCGACGCTCGCCTATTCCTTCGTCCTCAAGCGCAAGCTGATGGCCGACGTGATCGTGCTGGCCGGGCTCTACGGCCTGCGCGTCTTCGCCGGCGCGGTGGCGATCGGCGTCTTCGTGTCGGAATGGCTGTTCGCCTTCTCGATCCTGTTCTTCACCGCGCTGGCGCTGGTCAAGCGCCATGTCGAACTGTCGGTCCTGATGGCGCGCGGCTTCGATCAGTCGGCCAATCGCGGCTACCGGGTCGCCGATCGGGCGATCGTGCTGGCCCTGGCGGCGGCGGCCGGCATGAATGCCGTCACCATCTTCGCCTTCTACGTCTCGACCCCGACGGTCGCCGGCCTCTACACCCATCCGCAGATCCTGTGGCTGATCTGCCCGATCCTGCTCTACTGGATCGGCCGGGTGCTGATGATGGCCGGGCGCGGCGATCTCGACGACGATCCGATCGTCTTCGCCATCCGCGACCGCAACAGCTGGGCCGCGGCCGCCTTCTCGGGCGCCTGCATCCTGGCTGCGCTCTGAGCGGCGGCGGGGCAGGGCAGGCAAGACGGCAAGGGCAGGGTGCGGCCGTGAACGTCGAATTGTCGGGCTGGGGACGCTATCCGGTCGCCGCCACGGACCTTGTGCAGCCGGGCTCCCCCGACGCGGTCCCGGCCATGGTGGCCGGGCGGACGGGCGCCATCGCGCGCGGCAACGGCCGGGCCTATGGCGATGCGGCGATCGGCGAGGAGACGACGGTTTCGCTGCGCGGTCTCGACCGGATGCGCGCCTTCGATCCGGCGACCGGCTGGCTCACCGTCGAGGCCGGCGTGACGCTCGCCGAGATCGTCGAAGCCTTCCTGCCGCGCGGCTTCTTCCCGGCCGTGGTGCCCGGCACCCAGTTCGTCACCGTCGGCGGCATGATCGCGGCCGACGTGCACGGCAAGAACCATCACCGCGACGGCGGCTTCGGCGACCATGTCGCCGCGCTCGAACTTCTGCTGCCGGACGGAACCCGGCTCGCCTGCTCGCGTGAGCAAAATGCCGAGCTGTTCCACGCCACCATCGGCGGCATGGGCCTGACCGGCTACATACTCGCCGCCACGATCCGCATGATCCCGGTCGAGACCGGCTGGATCCGCCAGCGGACCCTGGTCGCCGAGACGGTCGCGGACACCGTCCGCCTGCTCGATGCCGCGCAGGACGCGACCTATTCGGTCGCCTGGATCGACGGGCTGGCGCGCGGCGCCGCGCTCGGCCGATCACTGGTCTATCTCGGCGAACACGCCACCCGCGCCGAACTGGGGGGCGCGCAGGTCCCCACCCGCTTCGGCCCGGCCGCCAAGGCCGGCCCCGGCGTGCCCTTCGACCTGCCGGCGCTGACCCTCAACCGGTTCTCGGTCGCGGCCTTCAACGAAGCCTATTTCCGGCTTGGCGCGGCCAAAGCCGGCAGCGAGCGTCTGGTCGGCTGGCGACCCTATTTCTTCCCGCTCGACGGCGTCGCCGATTGGAACCGCATCTACGGCCGCAACGGCTTCGTGCAGTACCAGTTCGTCCTGCCGGCCGCGCGGTCGGCCGACCTGCTGCCGGACCTGCTCGACCGCATCGCCCGGCGCGGCAGCGCCTCGTTCCTGGCTGTGCTGAAGCGGCTCGGCCGCGGCGGCGGGCTCCTGTCTTTCCCGTTCGAGGGCCATACCCTGGCGCTCGACATGAAGATGGAGCCGGGCTTGCTCGCTTTCCTGGCCGACTGCGACCGCCTGGTCGCGGCGGCCGGCGGGCGTCTCTATCTCGCCAAGGATGCCCGCCAGACGCGCGCGACCTTCGAGGCCGGCTATCCGGGTCTCGACCGCTTCCGCGACATCCGCCGCCGTTACGGGCTCGAAGGCCGGTTGGCCTCGCGCCTCTCCAGAAGGATCGGACTGTGACCGAAATGAAGACCGTCCTCGTCGTCGGCGGCACCTCCGATGTCGGCCGCGCCGTCGCGCGCGCCTATGCGGCCGCCGGCTGGTCCGTGCAACTCGCCGGCCGAGACGCCGCGGGCCTCGAGCGCGAGGCCGCCGACATCGCGACCCGGACAGGCGTGGCCGTGAGCGTCCATGCGATCGACATTCTGGATACGGGCGCCTTCGCGGCCTTCGCGGACGGCCTGCCGGTGCTGCCCGATACGGTCGTCTCGGTGGTCGGCCTGCTCGGCGAGCAGGTGCGCGCGGAGACTGATGCGGCCCATGCGACGACGGTCATGCGCAGCAATTTCGAGGGGCCGGCCCTGCTGCTCGGCCTCTTCGCCGAACGCTTTCTCGCGCGTGGCCACGGCACGATCGTCGGCGTCAGCTCGGTGGCCGGCGAGCGGGGCAGGGCCTCGAACTATGTCTATGGCGCCGCCAAGGCCGGCTTCACGGCCTTCCTGTCGGGTCTGCGCAACCGCGTCTCCAAGCGCGGGCTGCATGTCGTCACCGTCAAGCCGGGCTTCATCCGCACCCGGATGACCGCCGGCATGAAACTGCCGGCCCGGCTGACCGCCGACCCGCAAGCGGTCGGCACGGCCATCTTCCGGGCCGCGGAGACGCAGCGGCGCGACGTGATCTATGTGAAGCCGGTCTGGGCGCTGGTCATGGCGATCATCCGGGCCCTGCCGGAGACGATCTTCAAGCGCACCAAGCTCTGAGCGCAGGGGCGCCGCGGCCGGTCAGTCCTCGCGCGGGACGCGGCCCCAGCTCGACGAGCCGTCGCGCATGGCGAAATAGCTGCCGCAGCCATATTTCCAGTCGCGCGGCGTGCCCACGTCGACATGGACCAGGGACTGGTGACAGTACTGGCCGACGCCGCCGACGCCCGGCACGGTCCGGGCGAAGCTGGTCAGCGCCTGGGCGGAGACGCCCGGGATGACGATATCGGCGGCGGCGCAGCGCCGGTGCAGCGAGCCCGGGCGACCATGGTCGCGATAGCCGGACGTGATCACGACCTTCTTGCCGTAATGGCTTTCGATCTTGCGCAGAACCTCGATCAGCTCCGGCCGCAGGCAGGCGGTGTCGACCGACTCGGTCTGCAGGACGTAGGGCACGCCGAACGGGGTTCGCGTGATGACCGGCGGGGTCGCGGACGGCACTTCCGGCTTCGGGGTCGAACTCGTCGCCGACGTGAGCAGCGCGAGGATCGAATTCGGCCGGGAGGGCGGGGGCGGTGTCGGCGCGGCGACCTCGGGCGCGTTGAGCGGTCCGCGCCGCGGCATGATGGCGCCCGGTGCCGTCGTCGCGGTCGCGGACGCCGCGACGGCGGGAGCGGACGCCGCCACATGCGGCTTCGGCAGCGGCAGGGGAACCGGGATCACGGCCGGTGTGGGATCGACGGCCGCGACCTTCGGCTTGCGGATCGGAAGCGGCAGGAACTCGGGCGCGTCGTCGTCTTCTTCGGCGACCGGCGGCGGCAGGATGGCGGGCTTCGGTTTGGGCATCTGCTGGATGCCCGGCCGCGCCGGCACGATCAGACGGTCGAACGGGGAGGACTGCTCGCTGAAATCCGCATAGGCCAGGACCGGCATGGCGACGGTCTCGCCGGTCCGGAGCGAACTGGTCGTGATGACCAGTCCCTTGCCGGCCGGCTTGGCGGCCGAGGCGGTGACCGACCGGTCGCGACCGGGCGCCACCGGCAGCCGGTCGACCTTGCCGGACGCCGCCGACTTACGGGCCGGGGCCGGCAGGGCGTCCGCGACGATCGAGGCGGTGGTCTTCGGCTCTGCCGGATCGACATCGAGCGGGTCGACGCTGAAGGGCTCCACGTCGGCCTCTGTCCCGGCCTCGGTGCCGGCCATGGTGGCGCGCACGGGCGCGTCCTCGCTGTTTCCGCCGAGAATCCAGGCCGTTCCGATCCCCGCTACCGAAGCGAGACCAAGACCGACCAGGACGAGGCGGACAGGCCGCATGCAGCAGAGTCTCCACTTGACGGGCCGGCCGCACGGAGGCGCCGGGGCATCGGTCACGGTCGATAGAGTGCCTTTTACCCGAATTCTGAGCGACGGCAAGGCCTTGACGACATTTCGATCGCTGCAGGATGCCGAACTGTAGCGGGACGAATCATCCTTGCAAGATTGTTAACGACACACTTCACGGAGAATCGTTACCAACGCGTGAGCGCATACCCAGGACCGGGAGCGATGCGCGTGGCCGCCGACGCGCGGCGGACCGGCCGGATCGCCGGCGGGCCGGCCGGGCGATGGTCCCGCCCGGTCGGCCCGTCACCGGATCCGGTGGAGGATCACTTGTTGGCAAGCACGTCCACGGAGAGCACCGACGGGATCGTCTGCGGGGCGACCATGGCGGTACCGACCACCTGGGCGACCGGCACCGGCTGCGCCGGCTTGGCGATGATCGCGATCGACTTCGGCGCCTTCAGGAAGGCCGCGACGGCGTCCGAGACCTTCTTCTCGAACGGCTTGTTGTTCATCGAGGCGATCATCAGCGGGACCATGGCGGACAGGCCGGTGACATACTGATCGCGCTTGGTGTTCTGCGCCTTGGCCTGGGCGTCGAGCATGCGGTCGACGATCGAGGCGTTGTCGAAGCGCAGGGCGATCTGTTCGATGGTGAAGCTCTGCAGCACGGTCAGCTGGGCGTTGGCATCGTCCTTGGCCGCCTGCAACTGCTTGAGGGCGTCCTGGGAGACGTTGCCGAAGGCGAACGAGAGGTTCAGCGTGCCCATGTCCTTGGCGGCGATGGTCAGGCGGTCGAGCGACAGGCGCTGGGCCTTCTCGTCCCAGACGGCGTCGGAATCGACATCGACGGCGATCTCCTTGTAGCCGAGCGCCACGATGTCCTTCATTTCCGGATTGGCGGCATCGACCGGCACCATGATCTTGGAGACCGAGGCCGAGCCCTTGTTCGGATTGGCCGGATCGACGCTCGCCGAGATCGAGGCGACCGAGAACTTGGTGTTCGGTTCCGAATAGGTGATGTCGGCCATCTTGAGGCTGCCGACCTTTTCGGCGAAGGGCGAGATCTGCGTGGAGCCGGCGGTGGCGCTGGAATAGGCGGTGATGTTCATCGAACCCACCGTCAGCGTGCTCTCGTCGTCCTTGCCGGTGATCTGCTGGATCGCGATCGAGCCGATCGTGTAGCCGCCGGACGCATTCGCGGCGACATTCGAGAAGGTCGTGGTCGGCGCGGTGAACACCTTTTCGGTGCCGTCGCCTTCGCGGACGATCTTGTAGTCCTTGACGACGAAATTGCTGTCGTCGCCGGTCACGTCGCCATGGCTCACCGACTTGGCGCCGCCCTTCTTCAGGACGCCGTCGATATCCGCGATGACCCGGTCGCGCAGGGACTGGGCATCGGCGGCCGCAGGCGCGAACAGAATGACACCGCCGAGCAGCGTGGCGGCAAGGCTCGGGCGGAAGGCAAGCTTGGTCATGGAGCGTGGTCCCGTTGGGTAGGCCGATCGGTCGCGAACGGCGGAGGAAGGAAGAAGGGAGGAAGGGATGGGCGGACGCCCGATGCCCGAACTCGGGGGCACCGGGGGCGCCGGATCGGAACTCGCCAGAGGCGCTACTGGTTCGCCTCGGCGTCGAGCATCAGGAGGTCGGGCAGACTCTGCGGCCGCGCTTGGGCGGTGCCGATGATCTGAACGATGGGCAGCGCCGCGGTCAGCTTCGACGAGATCGTCAACGATTTCGGATTGCGGACGAAGGCGGTGACGGCGTCGACCATGCGGCGATTTCGCTCCGGATCGCGGACTTCGGCAAGAACGAACTGCAGGCCGGCGAGGGCCTGATTGCGCAACACATCAGGCGATTGCTTCATTTTCACGGCAGCGAATTTCAAACCGCGATCGGCCAGCGAGTCGTCCGTGTAGCCGAAGCTCACGGACTTCAGCAGCAGGCCGACCAGATATTGTTGCGCGGCTTTGGGATCCTCGAACACCGCGCGCGGCAGATTGCCGAGGGCGAGGGTGGCGAACAGGCTGCCGGCACCGGCCATCGAGAGGCGCGCGGTGTTCAGCGTCAGGTCGGTGCTCGCCTCGTCCCAGCGGGCATCGATCTCGCCGGACAGGTCGATCCGGTCGTAGCCGAACGCGAGGAGAGCTTCGCGACCCTTTCGGTCCTCGACATAGGAGGCCGGAACGGAGAGGTTCTTCAGCGTCATGCGCACCGAGGTCGGGATCGCCTTGACGTAGCCGGCCAGGTCGAGCGCGTAGCTGCCGAGCGCGATCCGCTCCTTGCGGGCCGGGCTGACCTCGACATTGTCCAGCTTGATGAAGCCGAGCGTCGGGATCACCGACTGGGGATCGACCTGACCGCCGGTCGTGGCGGCCAGGAACGCCTCCTCGAAAGCGGCGCGCGACGGGAAGACCAGATCACCGAACGAGAACCTGCCGACACGGATGATGTTGCCCTTGCCGGCGGCATCGAGGCCTTCCAGCGAGAATTCGCCGAGACCGGCGCCCGAGAAGTCCTTGAAGGCCAACCGCCCCATGCGGAACCGGTCCAGTTCCTGCGCTTTGATGTTCCAGCCCTCGAGCGAGTAGCTCTTGATCCTGAACGCGCCGAGATAGCCCAGCCCGAACTTCATCGCCGAAGCCGGATCCTTCTCGAAGTATTTCGGGTCGACCATGATCTGGTCGAGGATGCCGCTGATCGGCGTGTCGAACTGGCGCAGTTCGAAGCTGCCGATCTCGGCCTTGGCGATCGAGAACTCGGCCGGGCCGGCCGAGACCGAAATGCCCTCGGCCGAGGCCGAGGCCTGCAGCTGGCGCCAGACGCCGTCGCCGCGCCCGTTCACATAGGCCGCGTCGTCGACGATGTGCAGATAGGCCCCGAAATCGTAGCCCGAGATCTGAGCCGACCCGATGCGGATGTCGAAATCGACCGGCGCGCCCGCCTTCGGATCCCGGAGCGTCGACGTGATCCGGCCGGCGCCCGAGGTCACGCGCTCGATCTTGCCGTCGGCGAGGCCGACCAGGGTCAGCCCGTCGTAGCTGACCGAGACCGACTGCCCCTCCTTCGGGGTCATGGCGATGTCGAAGCGCCCGATCCGCGCGGTCGAAGCCCGGGCGCCGAGCAGCGCCCTGAGGTAGATCAATTGAGCGGAGAATGGCCGGTTCGGATCGTAGCTGACGTCCGGCGATTTCGGCATCACCACATCGGCCGCGTCGAGGCCGCCGATGGCGATCGAGATGCGCCCGTCCTCGGATTGACCGGCCGAGGCGGCGATCACGATCGACTTGGCCGAGATGACGCCGTCCGGACTTTTCGCCAGACCGGCGAAGAACACGCTGGGCGTGCGCTGGACCAGGGCCGGCAGCGCGCCGATGCTGCGCGTGGTCACCTTCAGGTCGCGCACTTCGACGGTGTCGGCGCCCGGCTGATAGGTGATGGCGCCGGTCTCGACCGTCAGTCCGGTTGCGCGCAAGGTCTCGAGCCAGCTGCGGACGATGTCGTCGGCCGTCTCGGCGGCGGCAGGGCGGCTCGATCCGACCGCAAGCGCAGCCAAAAGGATGGCACCGGCGCGACGCAGGACGGCGGGCTTGGACGGAGGCGGCGAGTGAAACATGAGAACTCCCACGGTTCGTGCTGCCATCCCGGAATTGCCCGGACGGCCGGGAGTTTTCTCCCTTTGTCGCCCAGTGTGACACCGGATGCGGACGCACGACAATATGGCGTTCGGCAACCGATCGGACGGCTTTCGCCCGTACCGCGGCGGCTGTCAAGCGGCGGACCGACGGCCACCATGGTGCCGCATGCCCGAAAAGGCGCCAATCGAATTGAACCCCGAGCCGGCGCCCCGGACGGCGGCAGGGTTACCGCCTCTTAACCGGTCATGGTTCATGCTTTATTACGGTGTCTTCTTCGTTCCCGCGTGCCCGACCGGCGCCGAGGCGGGCGAGGTCGGTTCCAACGGTTGAAACCGCATCGGACATGAGCGTGGCGCGACGGATCGCCTTTCGGACCCTGCTGGCCTGTTCGGGCATCGCCATGCTGCTCGCAGGGTTGGCCGGCGCTCGCGCGGAACCGGCACGGCCGCTCAGCATCGTCCCGCCGGCGGCGTCCGGCAGCAAATCCGGCGGCAAGCCGGCCGTGGCCCACCGCGCCGTGAAGCCGCGGTCCGGCCCGGCGGTGCAGTCCCGCCGCGTCGTCGCCCCGGCGAAGGGGCCGACCCCGCGGCGGACCGATCCGTCGACGACCGGAGCCGCCACTCCCGAACCGGCCGGCGCGGCGGTAGCCGGCAGGGGGGCGGGCGCCGGTCCGGCTGTGCCGCTCGTCGCCGCGCCGACCCGCGGGTCGATCGATCCGCTGACCGCGATCGGCGGCGCCGCAACGGCGACCCTGGCGGAGCCGATGGCCTATGCGCCGTCGACGACCGGCAACGCCCGTCTCGACGCGATCACGACGGGGTCCGGCGGCGGCCCGGAACCGATGAGCTTGAGTGCGGCCGGCCGGACGTCGGCCGGTGCGCCCGCGATGGCGGCACCGGCTGTCGATGCCGCGACGGTCGGCGAGCCGCAGGGCGATGCGGGCGGCCCTCCGGCCGTCGCCAGCCATCCGTCGATCTCCGTCGATCGCGAACGGACCCGGTTCACGATCGACCTGTCACGGCCGGTGCCGATCGACAGCTTCGGTCTGACCGATCCCTACCGGATCGTCATCGACCTGCCCGAGACCCGGTTCGATCTCCCGCAGGAGGCCGGGCGCTCCGGCGGCGGCGCGATCGCCAGCTGGCGCTGGGGATTGTTCATGGCCGGGCGCTCGCGGCTGGTGTTCGATGCCAACGGGCCGCTGGCGATCGAGCGCGCGGCGATCGAGCGCGGCGAGAATGGCGGCCCGGCCCGCCTGGTCCTCGTACTGCGCGAAACGTCCCGCGAGGCCTTCATGGCCGCGCATGTCCGTCAGACGCGGCCGCCGGCCCTGAGCGAGGGCACGGGCGTGCTGGCGAAAGGCGATCGCGAGCCGACCCGGGCGCAGAAGGCCAAGCCCGTCGTGGTCATCGATGCGGGCCATGGCGGCATCGATGTCGGGACCCGCAGTCCGGCGACCGGCACGGTCGAAAAGGGCGTCGTGCTCGATATCGCCCGGCTTCTGGAGAAGAAGCTGGCGGCGACCGGGCGCTACGAGGTGCATATGACCCGGCGCGACGACACTTTCGTGCCGCTCGGCGAACGGGTTCGCATCGCACGCCAGCATCATGCGGATCTGTTCCTGTCGATCCACGCCGATGCCGAATATGATCGTCTGGTGCGCGGCGCGACCGTCTACACCCTCGACGATCGGGCCTCCGATTCGGCCGCCGCGGCCCTCGCGGCGAAGGAAAACGCCTCCGACGCGCTTGCCGGCGTGGTGCCGGACGAGGCGCCCAGCGCGGTCGCGGACATTCTGATCGATCTGATCCTGCGCGAGACCAAGCGTTTCAGCCATGTGCTGGCCCGCAATCTGGTCGAGGACCTCGGCGCAGTCGGGCGTCTGGTCAAGGTCCAGCCGCATCGTTCGGCCAATTTCCGTGTCCTGAAAGCGCATGACGTGCCTTCGGCCTTGGTCGAACTTGGCTTTCTGACCAACAAGGACGACGAGCAGCTGCTGATGTCGGCCGACTGGCGCGAAAAGACGACCTCGGCGCTGATGTCCGCCATCGACCGCTATTTCCAGAATCGGGTCGCCAACGCGCCGTGAGCCATGGCGCGTCGCCCGTGGCCAAATTCCCACGGCCGGACGGCGTATTGCCAGGTGACGGAACGGCCGCCGGCGGGACGCCGCAGCTTTGCCATAAACCTGCAAAACAAAGGCTTCGCGTCTCGAGTGCGGTGCGCGATCCCGCTTCGGGCGACCGATTGGTGTCTGGTTGCGGGGGCGTCGGCCCGGTCGGCGGCGAAGGCAGTCTCTCGGACGGCGATGGCCGCCCGCAGGGCACGGAAGGCGGCGACACGAAGCGATCGTCGGTGTCCGGTGCGGTCGCGAGGCCCGGCGGCTCGGGCGCTCGGGACAAGGCGGGGGATCCGGCGTTTCGGTGATTTCGCCGGAGCCCATCCTGCGCTAAGGGAATATCCGAGGGCATGGCCGGTCCGGGTCCGGTCCGTGCCTGCGCCGGTCGGGCGCGCGGCGCCGGGAGCACTCGGCTTCGCAGGCGTCGCGGGTCCGTTGCTCGAGTGTCGAAGGCTCGCGTTGCTTGGATTCGGGGCGGCCGGATAGGCGGAATATGGAAGTCGGTTCCGGCGTGGCGGGTGCGATCCCGACCCTGCAGGTCCGGCGAACGGGGAGAATGCCGGCGGCATGTTCATCTTCAGGTTTTTCGGCTGGTTGTTCGGGCTCGGCGCCGTGGTCACGCTCATGGTCGCGGGCGCGCTGGTCCTGGCCTATCGCTATGTTGCGTCGGATCTTCCCGACTATGCGGGCCTGCGCAACTACGAACCGCCGGTGATGACCCGGGTGCACGCCTCGGACGGCAGCCTGATCGCCGAATATGCCCATGAACGCCGGCTGTTCCTGCCCTCGCAGGCGATCCCGCAGCTGCTCAAGAGCGCGTTCATCTCGGCCGAGGACAAGAATTTCTACGAGCACCGCGGCGTCGATCCCGAAGGCATCGCGCGTGCCGTCTATACGCTGGTCTCCGACCGCCTGCGCGGCGGCAAGAAGCGCGCCCAGGGCGCCTCGACCATCACCCAGCAGGTCGCCAAGAACTTCCTGCTGACCAACGAGCAGAGCGTCGAGCGCAAGGCCAAGGAGGCGATCCTGGCCATGCGCATCGAGGAGGCGTTCAACAAGGAGCAGATCCTCGAGCTCTATCTGAACGAGATCTATCTCGGCATCGGCGCCTATGGCGTCGCGGCGGCTTCGCTCCTGTATTTCGACAAGTCGGTCCACGAGCTGACCATCGCGGAATGCGCCTATCTGGCCGCGCTCCCGAAGGCGCCGAACAATTACCACCCGTTCCGCTTCCCCGAGCGCGCCGTCGGCCGCCGGAACGACATCATCGATCTGATGGCGCAGAACGGCTACATCAAGCGCGAAGAGGCCGACAAGGCGAAGAAGGAGCCCCTGACGGTGGTTCCGCGCCAGACCGGTCCGCATCTCTTCGCGTCCGACTATTTTGCCGAGGAAGTGCGCCGCGAGCTCGCCGAGCGCTATGGCGAGAAGGGCCTCTACCAGGGCGGCCTGTCGGTGCGCACCACGCTCGATCCCAAGATGCAGGTCATCGCCCGCAAGGTGCTGCTCAAGGGGCTGATGGACTACGACCAGGATCAGGGCTGGCGCGGGCCGCTCTCGAAGATCGATCTGGCCGGCGGCGACTGGGGTCCGAAGCTCGCCGAGGTCAAGACGCTCGCCGACATGCCGGAATGGCGCGCGGCGGTGGTGCTGTCGGTCGTCGATCAGGAGGCGATCATCGGCCTGCAGCCGCCGAAGCTGTTCGGCGGCTCTGTCTCGACGCAGCGCGAGCGCGGCTTCATTGCCGCCGATCAGCTGAAATGGGCGAAGTGGGCCGACGGCCCGCGCAAGGGTCAGGCCATCAAGTCCGCCGCGCAGGTGCTGCAGCCCGGCGACGTGATCCTGGTCGAGAAGGCCGGCACCGGCAGCGGCGACCGGCAGGGCTACCGCCTGCGTCAGTTCCCGGAAGTCTCCGGTGCGCTGGTGGCGATGGACCCGCATACCGGGCGCGTCCTCGCCGTGGCCGGCGGCGCCTCGTTCTCGGACAGCGAGTTCAACCGCGCCACCCAGGCCTGGCGCCAGCCGGGATCGTCGTTCAAGCCCTTCGTCTATTCGGCGGCGCTCGACAACGGCTATACGCCCTCGAGCGTCGTGCTCGACGGGCCGATCGAGATCAGCCAGGGCGTCGGCGCCGCGCCGTGGCGGCCGGAGAACTATTCCGGCAAGTTCTACGGCCCTTCGACGCTGCGCGTCGGCATCGAGCAGTCGCGCAACACCATGACGGTGCGGCTGGCCAAGGATATGGGCATGCCGCTGGTGGTCGAATACGCCAAGCGCTTCGGCATCTACGACGAACTGTCGCCGGTGCTGTCGATGTCGCTCGGCGCCGGCGAGACCACCGTGCTCCGGATGACGGCGGCCTACGCGACCATCGCCAATGGCGGCCGCCGCGTGAAGGCGACCTTCATCGACCGCATCCAGGACCGCTACGGCAAGACCATCTACAAGCACGATCCGCGCATCTGCCAGGGCTGCGAGGCCAGCGCCTGGGCCGCCCAGGACGAACCCAAGCTGATCGACGACCGCGAGCAGGTGCTCGACCCGATGACCGCCTACCAGATCACATCGATGATGGAGGGCGTGGTCCAACGCGGCACGGCGACGGTGCTGCGCGAGGTCGGCAAGCCGGTCGCCGGCAAGACCGGCACGACCAACGACGAGAAGGACGTGTGGTTCATGGGCTTCACGCCGGACCTCGTGGTCGGCGTCTATGTCGGCTACGACAAGCCGCGTCCGCTCGGTCGCGGCCAGTCCGGCGGACATACGGCGGCCCCGATCGCGAAGGACTTCTTCGTCGAGGCGCTGAGGGAGAAGCCGGCCGTGCCGTTCCGCGTGCCGCCGGGCATCCGCCTGATCGCCATCAACCGGAAGAGCGGTCTCAAGGCCTCGCCGGGCGATCCGGAGACGATCATGGAAGCCTTCAAGCCCGGCACCGCGCCGCCGGACAACTATTCCATCATCGGCTACGAGCAGGGCGAGTTCTCGCGCGCCCGCCGCGTCACGCCCGAGCAGGAACGCGGTCTCCAGCCGGGCGGGCTGTACTGAGCCGAGAGGCGTCCAGACCCAGTCCGGCGTTCCGCCCGCCGCCGTCGCGTCGGTGGCGGGCGCGTTCTACGGAGCCGGCGCGGCGGCCGGGGCCGTGGGCGGCGTGAGGCGATAGATGCGATAGGCGCCGGCCGGTCCGGTCGGCGTCACCGTCCAGCCGGCCGCGATCAACCCGTCGACGATGCCGAAGCGGTCGTTCCAGTCGTCCAGCACGACCGCATGGCTGACCGCGCCGCGGGCCGCGATCCGTGCGATGGCCTCGCCGCGTCGCGTGCCGTTGCTCGGCAATGTCAGGGCGCGGTGATCGGCAATGCTCGACGGGGTCTTCAACCCGACCATGTCGACGAGCGGCAGCGTCGTCGCCCAGGCGATGTAGCCGGCATCGTGGATCAGCAGGCGGGCATTCGCCGGCAGCGCCTCGCGGGCATGGCGGGCGACACGGTCGAGATCGCCGGCCGTGAAGGCGGTCGCGTCACGGTAGCGTGCCAGGCCCGGAAGAGCGAGCAGGGCGGCCTGAAGGGCGAGCACCGCCGCCACCGCGTTCGGCATGCGCCCGATGGCGCCGAACCGTTCCGGCCCGGCCCAGAACAGCCCGGCCGCGCCGAACATCACCACGGGCGCGAAGACATGCAGGTAGCGCTGCTCGTTGTGCGACAGGCCGCCCGGCATTTCGTGAAAATAGAGCGCGAGCACGATCGCGGCGAAGACGGCGCCGATGCGTCCGGCGGCTGTTGCCGGCAGAAGCAGCAGTGCGGGCAGGATGGTCAGCCCGAAACCGGCCAGGAACTGTGTCGTGTCGGTGATGAAGGAGCGCGCCTTGAGGCCGATCGGCAGGTCGGTTTCCGCGAACCAGGCCTTTTTGGCGCCGATCGTACCCGGCAGCACCGTGCCGGTATCGACCCACTGCCAGACCAGGAACGGCGCGACGATCAGTCCGGCCGCCACGGCATAGGGCAGGGCCCGGCGGACGGCCGTCCGTGTCGCGCCGCCGGCCTCGTCGCGCATCCGCCAGAGATCGCAGGCGCCGAGCAAAAGTCCGAGCACGGCCAGTTCGGGGCGCAGGATCGGCAGGATGCCGATCAGAATCCAGAGCAGCCACCGCCGCATCGCACCGGTTGCCGCATCGCCGTAGAGAACCAGCGCCCACATGACCGCCGCCATCGCGAGGCCGGTCTCGAGCCCGTTCAGGAGTTGGAACGGACTGTGGGCGGCGAGGAGGCCGGCCAGCGCGAAGGCGAAGGCGCCGCCCTCGCCGGCACCGCCGCGCCGGGCGGCGGCGATCAGGCCGCAGCCATAGGCGAAGGCGCCGAGAAAGGCGAGGAGCGTCAGGCCGGCCGGCAACGGCAGGATCAGCCCCAGCGCGGCAACCAGGATCAGATGCAGCGGGCTGGTCGAGCCGACCAGGGCCGAAGCCTCGGCGAAATTGGGGTCGACGCCTCCGGCAAGCAGGACCTGCGCGTTGTGGAGCACGATATAGGCGTCGTCGAGCGGGAAGACGGTCGCCATGCCGCGCGCGACCTGCAGGCCGGCGAGCGCGATCAGCAGGACCGCGAGTCCGGCCTCCGCCCGTGGCGCGGACAGGCGGGCCGACGGCAAGGCGGCGCCGACGGCGGGGTGCGGCGGCGGCGGGGCGGCAAAGGTCGTTGGGCTTGCGGACATGGTCTCTGCCGGATCGGTGCGGATCGCCGCCGACCATAGGCGGGCAAGCGTTGCCATCCGGCTTATGGAGACGGTTTTCAAAACATGAGCGAGGCGATGAAGCCGCGCACGATCGGCGCCCAGAGCTTCTGACCGCGCAGCATCAGAAGGTTGCCGTCGACGCCCGGAACCGCCGGCGTCATGACGAAGGAACTGCGGGCACCGCCCTCGGCGAAGGCCTTGTGCCAGATCTTCGGGACCTCCGGCCCCCAGGCGAGATCGTTTTCGGCATAAAGCCAAAGCCCCGGGATGCGGATCGACCGGCCGTACTCGGCAAAAAGCGCGGTCACAATGTCGGGACGGCAGGAGCGGCCGGGCGATTGCCGGGGCAGGGCGCCGGCGCCGCCGGAAAAGTCGACATAGGCCACAACCCCCTCGGGCTGCCGCGCCGCCGCGGCCAGGATACCCAGGGCACCGACCGAGGTCCCGACCAGCAGGATGCGGTCCCGGCGGGCCCAGGGCTGCTGTTGCGCCCAGGCGATCGCCGCCTCGACCGGCCGTCCGGCCGCCTCCGCGATGCGGCGGTAGTCCGGCGTGCGCTCGCAGTTGCGCGCGTGCAGCGCCTCCACGTCGGTGCCACCGGTCGGCCCGTAGCCCGGACGGAACGGGGCCACCACGGCGAAGCCGCGCCGGACCCAGAAGGCCGCCTGATCGCGCGGGATGGAGCGCGCGAGCGCCGTGCGTCCGTGATGGTCGACCGGGCGGCCATGCGCGAAGACCACCACCGGGAACGGGCCGGGTCCCGCGGGACGGTGCAGTTCGGTGGTCATCTCGATCCGGTCGAGGGGGATGCGCACCGTGTCGGACACTCGGTCCTGGGCCTCAGCCAGGCCGGCAAGCGCCAGGACCAGCGCGCAGGCCGCGACGATCGCCCGTACGGCGCGGAAGCGATGCCGTCCTGCCGGGCGCGGTCCGGACATGCTGTCGGCCATGGCGGCGCGGCTCCCCCTTCTGGCGATGACGGACCGGCCGGGCATCGCGGTCGGAAGCATCGCGGCATGGGTGCGGTTACGTCAAGCGGACGCGACCGGACGACCCGATCATTCGCGGTCGGATTCGGCCCGTCCCGCGCAATTGCAATGCGGCAACGCCGTCGGTATGGTCGCGGCCCGCCGCCCGGAACCAACCGGCACCGGTGGCGCGACGCCCAGGACGAGATCGATGAGACCCGAAATCCAGACCATCGTAGACGAGATCAAGCAGGCTCTCAGCCTGCTGAGGAGGCATCTTTGACTGGGATGTCGCGCTGAAGCGGCTCGACGAGCTGAATGCCCGGGCCGAGGATCCGAATCTCTGGAATGACTCCGCCGTTGCCCAGAAACTGATGCGCGAGCGCGACCAGATCGCGAAATCGGTCGATGTCGTGCGCGGCATCGGGCGCGAGCTCGACGATCATCTGACGCTCCTGGAACTCGGCGAGGCCGAGAACGACGAGGCCACGATCGTCGAAGCCGAGGAACAGCTGAAGCATCTCGGCCACGACGTGCAGCGTCGGCAGATCGAGGCGCTGCTCTCGGGCGAGGCCGACAGTTTCGACACCTATGTCGAGTTTCATGCCGGCGCCGGCGGCACCGAATCCCAGGATTGGGCCGAGATGCTGATGCGCATGTACATGCGCTGGGCCGAGCAGCACGACTACAAGGTCGAGATCATCGAATATACCGCCGGAGAAGGCGCCGGCATCAAGGGCTCGACCCTGCTGGTGAAGGGGCCGAACGCCTATGGCTGGCTGAAGACGGAATCGGGCGTGCACCGGCTCGTTCGCATCTCGCCCTTCGACGCCAATGCGCGCCGTCAGACGAGCTTCGCATCGGTTTGGGTCTATCCGGTGATCGACGATTCCATCGAGATCACGATTCCGGAATCGGACGTCCGCGTCGACACCTACCGGTCGTCCGGCGCCGGCGGCCAGCACGTCAACACGACCGACTCGGCCGTTCGCCTGACCCATATCCCGACCGGCATCGCCGTGGCCTGCCAAGCGGAACGGTCGCAGCACAAGAACCGGGCCAAGGCCTGGGACATGCTGCGCGCGCGCCTCTACGAGGTCGAACTGAAGAAGCGCGAGGAGAAGGCCAGCGCCGAGGCGGCCGCCAAGACCGATATCGGCTGGGGCCACCAGATCCGCTCCTATGTGCTGCAGCCCTACCAGATGGTGAAGGATCTGCGCACGGGCGTGCAGTCGACCGATCCCGCCAAGGTCCTGAACGGCGATCTCGACCCGTTCATGGAAGCCTCCCTGGCGGCGCGCGTCTCCGGCGGCGCGGTCGATGCGGTGGCCGATATCGAGTGAACCGTCGCGGGCGGTCCGGACGGGTGGCGCGATGCCGCCCTTCGGGCCGCCGCACGTCGCCCGGTCGACGGCCCGCGCCGGTCTCTGTCCGGATCGGCGGTGCCGATCGGCAGGTGTGACGGCCGGATGGGCAATGCCGGATTGGCGGTCTCAGGGCGTCTCTGTCATAAGTCCGTGATCTTGGAATGCCGCCCCGCCGGGACCATCTCAGGCGGGTGCGGCTGCGTCGGTCGCCGTTCAGGTCCGCCATGGTCTATTCCAACGTCACGTTGCCCAATCTGATCACGGTCGCGCGCTTGATCGCCGTGCCGATGGTGGTGGTTGCGATCTCCGAGCAGCGGCTTGATCTGGCGTTCTGGTTGTTCGTTGTGGCCGGCGCCTCGGACGGCGTCGATGGCTGGATCGCGCGGCGCTGGAATCTGCGCACGCGTCTCGGCGCCTATCTGGATGCCATTGCCGACAAGTCGCTGCTGGTCGCCATCTATGTAACGCTCGGCATCGAAGGCGTGCTGCCGCGCTGGCTGGTGATCCTGGTCGTGTCGCGCGATCTGCTCATCGTGGGCGCCTTCCTGCTGTCCTGGGTGATGGGCCGGCCGGTCGAGGTGCGCCCGCTGATGATCTCCAAGATCAACACAACGGCGCAGATCTTGCTCGCCGCTGCGATTCTGGGGGATCATGCCTTTGCGGCGGATCTCCTGCCCCTGGTTGCGGTCGGGCTTTGGATCGTCGCCGGGCTGACGGTCGGCTCCGGCGCGGCCTATCTGGTCGGCTGGCTCAAGGCCATGTCGGCGGACAATGAGACCGGGTCGGGGACGGGGACGTCCTGGCCGGATCCGCGGTGAACCGGTGACGGATCGAGGTGCGCCGCGTCCTGCGCGGGACGGCGCCGGGGGCGGGGAGGGATGCCGTTGAACCTGACGCGACAGATCCAGTTCTGGTTTGCGGCCCTGTTCGTCCTGATCCTGTTTCTGTGGCTCTTCTCCGGCGTCCTTTTGCCTTTCGTCTCCGGCATGGCGCTCGCCTATCTGCTCGATCCGGTTGCCGACAGGCTGCAGAAGGCCGGCCTCTCGCGGGGCATGGCAACGGCGGTGATCGTCTTCGGACTGATCCTCGGTCTGGTCGTCATCCTGATACTGGTCGTGCCGCTGCTGGCCAACCAGATCAGCGGCTTCGTCCAACTGCTGCCGTCCTATGCGACGCGGCTGCAATCCTTCTTCTCCCAGGCGATGGAAGGGCGGCTCGGTCGCCTCATGGGCACCAACGCCAAGGATCTGGAGGCGTTGCTCGGGTCTTCGCTCAGCCAGGGCGCCGGCTGGATCGCCGGCATCCTGCATTCGGTCTGGAACGGCGGACAGGCGCTGGTCTCGGTCGTGACGCTGATGGTCATCGCCCCGGTCGTCACCTTCTACATGCTGCTCGACTGGGACCGCATGATCTCGAAGGTCGATTCCTGGCTGCCGCCGCGCCATCGGCCGACCGTGCGCCGGCTCGCCCACGAGATGGACGGCGCCGTGGCCGGCTTCGTGCGCGGGCAGATCTCCGTCTGCATCGCCATGGGCGCCTTCTATGCGACCGGGCTGACACTGCTCGGACTCAATTTCGGCCTGTTCATCGGGCTTCTCTCCGGAATCCTGGGCTTCATCCCCTATGTCGGCTTCGGCATCGGGCTGATCGCCTCGATCGTCATCGCCTTCGGCCAGTTCTGGCCAGAGTGGCAGTGGATTCTGGCCATGCTTGCCGTGTTCGGCGCCGGCCAGGTGCTGGAGGGTTCCGTGTTGCAGCCCAATTGGGTCGGCAAGAATGTCGGACTGCACCCGGTCTGGCTGCTGTTCGCCCTGTTCGCGTTCGGATCGATGCTCGGCTTCGTCGGCATGCTGGTCGCCGTGCCGGCGGCGGCGTCGATCGGCGTTCTCGCGCGCTTCGCCCTCCATCAGTATCTCGCCAGCCCGCTCTATGCGGCTGCCGGCGACGATTGAGCCGATGGCGACCGGACCTGCCCCACCGTCGAATCCCCGCCAGCTGCCGCTCGCTCTGGCCGCCGCACCGCGCTTCGGCATGGAGGATTTCATCGTCGGGACCGCCAACGCGGCGGCGCACGACCTGGTCCTGGCCTGGCCGGACTGGCCGGGTCCGGTCGTGCTGCTGATCGGTCCTGAGGGGGCGGGCAAGAGCCATCTCGCCGCGATCTGGGCGGCGGCCGCGGCCGCGACGATCCTGCCCGCGGGCGATCTCGCGACGATCGATCCCGTCGCACTCGCGGCGCGGGGGGGCGTGGCGGTCGAGGATGCCGGACCCGGGCTCGACGAGCCGGCGCTGTTCCATCTGCTCAATGCCGCGCGCGAGGCCGGCAGCCCGGTTCTGATCACGGCGCGCGCCGAGCCGGTCGCCTGGGGGCTTGGCCTGCCCGATCTCGTCTCGCGCCTGCGCGCGGCGACGCCGGTCCGTCTGGAGGAGCCGGACGACGCCCTGCTCGAAGCGGTGATCGGCAAGCTCTTCGCGGACCGGCAGACCATGGTCGACCCGCAGGTCGTCCGCTTCCTGGCCCGGCGCATCGAGCGTTCCTATGGTGCGGCCGTGCGCACCGTCGAGCGCATCGACCGCGAGGCGCTCGCCGCGAAGGCGGCGATCACGCGGCCGCTCGCGGCACGCCTGATCGCGGATGCGTGGTCGCGCGAACCGCATCTGCCGGGTCTCGAAGAAACCGAGCCGGATGAACACAATCCGTCATAAAGTACGGATAGTTTCGCGCGCGTCGGACCGGGGTGCCGGAACCGGCGCCGCAGGAGGGGACGCAGCATGGACGAGACGGTCGAGACCAAGCCTTCGCGCAGGCGCAGCAGCGAGACCGCGCCCGCCGCCGAGGCCATTGCGGCGCCTCCGGTGGCGCCGGCGCCGTCCATCCCGCTCGACAGTCCCGATCGCTTCGTCAACCGCGAACTGTCCTGGCTCTCCTTCAATCGACGCGTCCTCGAAGAGAGTGCCAACACCAACCATCCTCTGTTGGAGCGCCTGCGCTTTCTGTCGATCTCGGCCAACAACCTGGACGAGTTCTTCATGGTGCGCGTTTCCGGGCTGATCGAACAGCATCGGGCCGGCATTCTGACCCGGTCGGACGACGGTCTGACGCCGGCCGAGCAATTGACCCGGATCGGGGAGGCGGCCGAGGCGCTGACCGACGAGCAGCAGCGGCTGTGGGGCGAGTTGAAGGCTGAGCTCGCGGCGGTCGGGATCGTCATCGCCGACGGGTCGGCGCTCGACAAGGCGACCCGCGCCTGGCTCGACCAGTATTTCCTGACCCATGTCTTCCCGGTCCTCACGCCGCTCGCCTGCGATCCGGCGCATCCCTTTCCGTTCATTCCCAATCTCGGCTTCTCGCTGGTGCTCGATCTGGCCAAGATCGGCAGCAGCGCGACCATGACGGCGCTGATCCGCATCCCGTCCAAGATCGACCGCTTCATCGAACTGCCGGCGAGCGATACGGAACCGGGCATCCGCCGCTTCATCAGCCTCGAGAACATGATCGGCCTGCACATTGCCGGCCTGTTCCCCGGCTACCAGCTGCGCGGCAAGGGCGCCTTCCGGGTGATCCGCGACTCCGACATCGAGATCGAGGAGGAGGCCGAGGATCTGGTCCGGGTGTTCGAGACCATGCTGAAGCGGCGGCGCCGCGGTTCGGTCATCCGTTTGGAGATCGAGGCGGATACGCCGGAGCGTCTGCAGTCCTTCGTCGCCCGGGCCCTCGGCGTCGCTTCCGACGGCATCTTCCAGGTCGAAGGCCTGCTCGCGATGACCGAGCTGTCGCAGCTCGTCGGCGTGGAGCGGCCGGAGCTCAAATTTACCCCCTACGAGCCGCGATTTCCGGAGCGGATCAAGGAGTTCGGCGGCGACTGCTTCGCGGCGGTCAAGGCGAAGGACCTGATCGTCCACCACCCGTACGAATCGTTCGATGTCGTCGTGCAGTTCCTGAGTCAGGCGGCGCGCGATCCGGACGTGGTTGCCATCAAGCAGACCCTGTACCGGACCTCCAAGGACAGTCCGATCGTCAAGGTTCTGTCGGAGGCGGCCGAATCGGGCAAGTCGGTCACGGCGGTCGTCGAACTCAAGGCGCGCTTCGACGAGGAGGCCAATATCCGCTGGGCGCGGGATCTGGAGCGCGCGGGCGCTCAGGTCGTGTTCGGCTTCGTCGAGCTGAAGACGCATTCCAAGCTGTCGCTGGTCGTTCGCCGCGAACGGGGCACGCTGGCGACCTATTGCCACATCGGGACCGGCAACTACCACCCGATCACGGCGCGCATCTACACCGACCTCAGCTATTTCACCGCCGATCCGACGATCGGCCGGGATGTCTCGAAGATCTTCAATTACATCACCGGCTACGCTCAGCCGCACGAGCTGGAGAAGATGGCGATTTCGCCGCTGACCATCCGGCCGCGCATCCTGCAGCATATCGAGGCGGAGATCGCCCACGCCAAGGCCGGCCGCCCGGCGCAGATCTGGGCGAAGATGAACTCGCTGGTCGATCCGCGCATCATCGACGCGCTCTACGAGGCGAGCCGGGCGGGCGTCCAGATCGACATCGTCGTGCGCGGCATCTGCTGCCTCAGGCCGGGCGTCCCCGGCCTGTCCGACAATATCCGGGTGAAGTCGATCGTCGGCCGCTTCCTCGAACACAGCCGTATCCTGTGCTTCGGCAACGGCCATGGGCTTCCCTCGCCGCAGGCGATCGTCTACATCGGCTCGGCCGACCTGATGCCGCGCAACCTCGACCGCCGGGTCGAGGCGCTCGCTCCGCTGACGAACCCGACCGTCCACGAGCAGGTGCTGGACCAGATCATGGTCGCCAACCTCCGGGACAATCAGCAGAGCTGGCGTCTCCTTCCGGATGGCGGGCACGAGCGCATCGTACCGGCGGCGGGCGAGGAACCGTTCAACGCCCATAAATACTTCATGACCAACCCGTCGTTGTCCGGCCGTGGAAAATCACTCAAGTCCAACTCTCCCAAATCGATCGCCGGGCGAAATCATCGCTCCTGAGGCGATGCGCCCCGATACCGAGGTCGCGCCCGGCCGGCTGAGCGGACGCGGCCCGATCGCGGTCATCGACATCGGCTCGAACTCGGTCCGTCTGGTCATCTACGAGCGGCTCTGCCGGTCTCCGACGTTGCTGTTCAACGAAAAGGTCCTGGCCGGGCTCGGCAAGGGCGTGGGCAAGACCAACCGCCTCTCGGACGGCTCGGTCGCCGCCGCCCTGGCCGCCGTGCGCCGGTTCCGGCACCTGGCCGACCAGTCCGGCGCGATCGAGCTGCATGTGCTTGCCACCGCCGCGGCGCGCGAGGCTGCCAACGGGGCCGCCTTCGTTTCGGAACTGGAGCGGATCTGCCGGGTGCCCGTGCGCGTCCTGAGCGGCCCCGAGGAAGCCTATTTCGCGGCCCTCGGCATCGTTTCCGGGATGCACCAGCCGAGCGGCATCGCCGGCGATCTCGGCGGCGGCAGCCTGGAACTGGTCGAGGTCAACGGCACGGAGCTCGGCCAGGGGCGGACCTATCCGCTCGGCGGCATCCGGCTGTCGGAGGCGGCGGAAGGTTCGGCACGCAAGGCCGAAAAGATCGCCGAGGACATCCTCAAGTCCTCCGACGTTCTCGCCCGCGGCGCCGGGCGGCCCTTCTATGCCGTCGGCGGCACCTGGCGCTCGCTGGCGCGGCTGCACATGTTCCAGACCGGCTATCCGCTGCACGTGATGCACGAATATTCGCTGCCGGCGGCGGAAGCGCTCGACTTCTGCCGGATGGTGGCGCGCGGCGACATCGAGGCGCTCGACCGGATCGAGGTCATCTCCAAGCAACGGCGCGACCTGCTGCCCTATGGCGCCACGGTGCTCGCGCAGATCATCAAGATCGGCAAGCCCAGCGCGGTCATCCTCTCGGCGCTCGGATTGCGCGAGGGCCTGCTGTTCGAACGGCTGGCGCCGGACGAGCAGCGGCTCGATCCGTTGATGGCGGCAGCCGAGGAACTGGCCATCCTGCGGTCGCGGTCGCCGCGCCATGCGCTCGAACTCGGCCCCTGGACGGGTGCCGTGTTCCGCGCGCTCGGCATCGACGAGACCGCCGAGGAGGAACGGCTGCGCAACGCGGCCTGCCTCCTGTCCGACATCGGCTGGCGGGCTCATCCGGACTATCGCGGCGAGCAGAGCCTCAACGTGATCGCCCATGCGGCCTTCATCGGCGTCGATCATCCCGGCCGGGCCTTCCTGGCACTGGCAAGCTACTATCGGCACATGGGCTTGATCGACGATGCGTTGAGCCCGCGCATCCGGGAACTGGCCTCCGTGCGGCTGAAGGAGCGCGCCCGCTGCCTCGGCGCGGCGTTCCGGGTCGCCTATATCCTCTCGGCCGCGATGCCGGGCGTCATCCCGCTGGTCGGTGTTGCGGCCCGCGGCAGCACTCTGGTGATGACCCTGCCGCGCGATCTCGCCGATCTCGACGGCGAGGTCCTGCAGCGTCGCTTGCGCCAACTGGCCAAGCTCGGCGGCCTGGACGCTGCCGTCGAGGTCGTGGCCTGAACCGCGCCGGAGGTCCGACCCCATGACCAGCGAAGGCCCGCAGCGGCCGCCTGCGGTCGTCCGCGTCGCCGATCTGGTCGCGCGCGGGCTGATTGCGCCGGAAGCGGCACCGGCCATCGAGCGGGTGACGCAGGATTTCTCCCTGCGGATCACCGCCGATATGGCCGCAGCCATCGATCCGGCCGACCCGGCCGATCCGATCGCCCGCCAGTTCGTGCCCGGGACGGCGGAACTCGATATCGCGCCGGAGGAGGTTGCCGATCCGATCGGCGACGGTGTGCATGAGATCGCGCCGGGACTGATCCGTCGCTACCCGGACCGGGCGCTTCTGAAGCCGACCCATCTCTGCCAGGTCTATTGCCGCTTCTGCTTCCGGCGCGAGACGGTCGGCGGCGATCCGGGCCTCGGCGACGCCGAACTTGCGGCCGCGCTCGACCGCATCCGGGCGGAGCCGGGCCTCTTCGAGGTGATCCTGTCGGGCGGCGATCCGCTGGTTCTGTCGGACCGGCGCATCGGCCGGATCCTCGAGGCGCTCGACGCCATCGAGCATGTCGGCGTGATCCGCTTCCATACCCGCGTGCCGGTCGTCGACCCGGCCCGGATCACGCCGGCCTTTCTGGACCTGCTCGATCTGCGGGCCGCCGTCTGGTTCGTGCTGCACGTCAACCATGCCTCCGAACTGACGGAAAATGCGAGGAAATCGATCCGCGCCTTGACCAGGGCAGGGGTCCCGCTGCTCGCCCAGACCGTCCTGCTCAAGGGCATCAACGACGACGCGGCCGTGCTGGAGGATCTGTTCCGGTCCCTGGTCGCCCTTCGGGTGAAACCCTACTACCTGCACCATCTCGACCGTGCCCGCGGCACCGGGCATTTCCGGACATCCCTCGCCGAGGGCCGGTCGCTGATGCGCACCCTGCGCGGCCGTCTGACCGGGATCGCGCAGCCGACCTACATGCTCGACATCCCGGGCGGATACGGCAAGGTGCCGGTCGGTCCCGACTATGTCGCATCGGCCGGTCCCGGCCTCTATCGGGTGACCGATCCGCAGGGGGCGACGCACGACTATCGCGACGGCTCGGACGGCGGCCCGGACTGAGGCGATGCCTATCGGTCGCGTCCGCGCCGGTCGGTGCCGAAGATGAGGCCGAGTTCGACCGCTTCGCCGCCGAACCGGGCACGAACCGCGTCCATCGCGCGCTCCGCCTTGGCGCGCCGGCCTGCCCCCTCGTCGACCAGGTCGACCGGATCGCAGGCTTCGGCGGGAACCAGATCGGCGACGCCGATGCCGATCAGCCGGAAGGCGCGGCCGTCGCATTCGCGCTCGACAAGCTCCCGGCCGGCGCGAAAGATGCGGTCGGCCAGTTGGCTCGGATCGGAGAGCCTGCGGTTGCGGGTGACGGTCTTGAAGTCCTGCGTCTTCAGCTTGACGGTGACCGTGCGCCCGCCGATCCCCGCCTTCTTCAGCCGGGCGGAGACCTTTTCGGACAGCCGCCGCAGGATCGGCTCCAGGCGGGCGAAGGCGGCGATGTCTTCGTCGAAGGTGACCTCCGCGGAGACGCTCTTCGCCTCCCGGTCCGGGGTGACGCGGCGGTCGTCCTCACCGCGCGACAGGCGCGCGAGGCGCTGGCCCATGATGCCGTAGCGCTTCATCAGGGCGGTCTCGTCCATGGACTGCAACTGGCCGATCTGGCGGATGCCGTCGCGTTCGAGGGTGCCCGCCAGCGCCTTGCCGACGCCCCAGATCAGGGTGACCGGCTGACCAGCCAGGAAGGTGCGCGCCTCGGCGGCGCCGATCACCGAGAAGCCGCGCGGCTTCTCGAAGTCGGAGGCGATCTTGGCCAGGAACTTGTTCGGCGCCAGTCCGACCGAAATGGTGATGCCGATCTCGTCTTCGACCCGCTTTGCGAAACGGGCGAGGGTCAGGGCCGGCGTGGCATGGTGCAGGCGATCCGTGCCGGAGAGATCGAGGAAGGCCTCGTCGATCGAGACCGGTTCGACCAGCGGCGTCAGTTCGAGCATCAGTTGCCGGACCTGGCGGCCGACCTTGACGTATTTCTCCATGTTCGGCTTGATCACGACGGCTTGCGGGCAGGCCGCCAATGCCTTGAACATCGGCATGGCCGACCGCACGCCGTGGATGCGGGCGAGATAGCAGGCCGTCGAGACGACGCCGCGCTTGCCGCCGCCCACAATCAACGGTACGTCCCGCAAGGATGGATCGTCGCGCTTTTCGATCGAGGCGTAGAAGGCGTCGCAATCGACATGGGCAATCGAAAGCCGATCCAGTTCAGGATGGGCGACCAGGCGAGGGCTGCCGCAGGACGCGCAGCGCCACGCTCCCGGCCGCGAAGGGACCAGGCAGTCACGACAGAAGCCCTCAACCCCTGAGTTCTGGGTAGGGAGCACGCTTCTCGTTCCTGTTTCGTTTCTGCGCCGATGCAATATACTCTTTCCGCGTTCGCCGGCCAGTGGCATCCGGCGTGCGTCCGAGGCGCCGGCGGCGCCGGTCATTTCGAGGAGGGTCCGGTGACGCATTTCACAGTCGCCGTCGTGATCGATCACGATCCGGACAGCCCCGAGGGGCGTGCGGACCTCGCCGCGACCCTGCAGCCCTTCCACGACTTCAAGCGCACGGGGATCAACGACGCCTATGTGCGGGATGTCGATGCGATGGACCGGGTCGTCGCGCGCCTCGGCGCATGGCCGGGCGGCGATCTCAAAGGGCTCGCCATGTCTTTCGGATGGGGCTACCTAAACGATTCGGATGCGATCGACATTCATGGCCCGCACCGCTTCGGCCATCTCCTGGTGCTGAACGGTCTGGCAGCGCGTGCGATCGACCGCACCAATCCGAACGGGCGCTGGCTCGGCTGGTCGCTCGGCGGCGGCAGGCCCTTCCTGTGTCGCGATCGTGCGCTGCCCCACGACTATGCCCGGCTCGGCGATATCGACTGGCGGACCATGCGGAGGCTGGCGCGCGATCGCAGGCGGGCCCGGCTCGCCGAGATCAGCCGGGCCGCCGGAATCCCGCCGACCGATGCCGATGCGGTGCATCGCCAGGTCGGGCAGCTGGTCGAAGCCTGGCGACAGATGCCCGAGCCGCGACCTTACGGCCGGGCGTTTTCCGCCTGGCTGCGCCTGCAGGCCGGTGGCGCGGCCGCCCGCTGGCACGCGGCCGCGCCGGTCCTGCCGGCCACCGGGCCGGGCGAGCGGCTGGAGGACTGGGTCGCCTGGGCGCCGGGCTTCGGGGCCACGGCCGTGGTGGTCGACGGCCGCTGGCACGAGAACGGGCCGGCCGGATCAGGCGATCCTGCGGACGGCGCAAGCATCTCCTGGGCGGCCTGGGACCGTCAGGTGATGGACCTGATCGATACACAGCGCCGCCGCCACCCGCAGGCTTGGCTCGCCATGGTCGACTGTCATTGCTGAGCGTGCGCCGCGATCACGCCGGCAATGTAGGCTTCGACTTCGGCCCAGCGATTGGCGCGGAGATTCATGCCCGGGATCTCGCGTGCCATGGCGAAGAAGCGCGGATCGGCCACGAACTGGATGACATGGGCGTCCGGCAGGGTCTCGCGCACCGAAACGAGATTCGAGGGCGAATCGTCCAGAAAGAAGACCGGACCCTCGGCGCGTGCCGCGAGGCGGGCCATGGCCGGTCCCTTCGGTCCGTCATTGGTCAGCACCGGATAGGGCAGGCCGCGTGCGGCCAGCGAAATGCGGCGGGTTTCCCGGTGCTTGTGCGGGGCGTTGGTCAGCAGGACGACATCGGCACGCTCGGCCAATCGGCCGAGAACCTCGACGGCGTCCTCGACCACCTCCTGGTGGGCGATCTCGTCGTCGAAGAAGCCGAACAGGAGACGGCGGACATCGTCCTGGCCGGCGGCCTCGTCGGTGGCGCCGTGACGGATGTTTCCGGTCAAGCCGTAGCTGACCGCATCCAGACGGAAGCCGGAACGCTCCAGGTAGCGCTCGAAATGGCGCACGAAATAGACGGCCACTTCGTCGACATCGGAGACGACGAGAGGGCGGCCGCCATAGGGCAGGGCGTCGATGGCGGCGAGGATGTCGAGGCTGTGCGGATCGAGGGTCATTCCGGATGGGGTCCCGACAGTCGATGATGGGCTGCGGCAACCATCAGGGGACGGAGCCGTCGGTTCTCGGTGAATTCGAGCAGGAGCGATTCGTCGTTCATGAGGAAATCGAGTATGCCTGCCAGGAAGCCCGGATCGGTGGCGGCAACGCGCAGCGTTTCCGGCCCGATCCCGCTCTCGGCCAGGAAGCGGCCGAGATGCTCGGGTCGTTCGGCCAGAAAACCGAGTGCCGCGATCGCGATCCCCTCGGCCTCGTCATGGTTCATGTGATCTCGCCGCTGCTCACGTCGCACGGAGCGAACCTCCGGTTTGCCAATGCGAAACGAATTATCACTAAAATCGAGTGGTGGGCAGAGATTGCGTTTGTGCAGAGTAGAGAGAGACAGAATGGCGAAGACCGTGCTGATCGTCGAGGACAACGAGTTGAACATGAAACTGTTCAACGATCTCCTCGAAGCCCACGGCTACCGGACGCTGCAGACCCGCAACGGCCTGGATGCCATGGATATTGCCCGGTCGCACCGACCGGATCTGATCCTGATGGACATCCAGCTGCCCGAGGTGTCCGGTCTGGAGGTGACCAAGTGGCTCAAGGAGGATGACGACCTGCGCGCCATCCCGGTGATCGCCGTGACCGCCTTCGCCATGAAGGGCGACGAAGAACGCATCCGGCAGGGCGGATGCGAGGCCTATATCTCCAAGCCGATCACGGTCGCCAAGTTTTTGGAAACCGTTCGCTCGTATCTTGGGGATGCCTGATCAAAAGTTGAGGCGACTTGGTTTCTCGACGCAAGATCAGTTCTTCCGGAGCCAACGATGACTGCCCGCGTTCTCGTCGTCGACGACATACTGGCCAATGTCAAGCTGCTGGAGGCGCGGCTGACGGCTGAGTATTTCGATGTCGTCTCGGCGATGAACGGCCTCGAGGCGCTCACCGTCTGCGCCGAAGTCATGCCCGACATCGTGCTTCTCGACGTCATGATGCCTGGCATGGACGGGTTCGAGGTCTGCCGACGGATCAAGGCCAATCCGGCGACCGCCCATATTCCGGTGGTGATGGTCACGGCGCTCGATCAGATCTCCGATCGGGTGAAGGGCCTGGAGGCCGGCGCCGACGATTTCCTGACCAAGCCGGTCTCGGACGTGGCCCTGGTCACCCGGGTCAGAAGTCTCTCCCGGCTGAAGATGCTGACCGACGAACTGCGCATGCGCGCGGCGGCCAGCCGGGACCGAAGCATCGAGGGCGATTTCGACATCGATCAGGTCGTCGGGTCCGCCAAGGGGCGCATCCTGGTGGTCGAAGACCGGCGTTCCACGGCGGAGCGTCTGCAGGCGATGCTGGGCTCGGCCCATGCGGTGACGCTGCAGGCCAATCCGCAGGAGGCGCTGCTGACGGCTGCGGACGGCGCCTTCGAGCTGGTCGTGGTCAGCCTTGCGCTGGCCAATTTCGATGCGCTCCGGCTCTGCTCGCAATTGCGCTCGCTCGATCGGACCCGAATGCTGCCGATCCTGCTGATCGTCGATCCGGAAGACCAGCCGCGCCTGCTGCGCGGGCTCGAGATCGGGGTCAACGACTATCTGACCCGCCCGATCGATCGCCAGGAATTGCTGGCGCGGGTCCGCACCCAGATCCGGCGCAAGCGCTACAACGACCATCTTCGCGACAACGTCCAGCAGACCATCGAGATGGCGGTGACCGACGGCCTGACCGGGCTGCACAATCGGCGCTACATGTCGACCCATCTGGCGACGCTGACCGAGCAGGCGAAGGAGCGCGGCAAGCCGCTGTCCGTGCTGATCCTCGACATCGATTTCTTCAAGGCGATCAACGACACGCACGGCCACGATGCCGGCGACGAGGTGCTGCGCGAATTCGCCGACCGGATGCGGTCCAACGTGCGCGGCATCGATCTGTGCTGCCGCTACGGCGGTGAGGAATTCGTGATCGTGATGCCGGATACCGACCTCAACCTGGCGCGGGTCGTGGCCGAGCGGCTGCGCCAGCGCGTCGCCGGGGACCCGTTCGTCATCGCCGGCGGGGTCAAGCAGATCGACGTGACCATTTCGATCGGCCTGGGCACGCTCGACGGATTGCAGGATACCGACGAGCAGATCATGAAGCGCGCCGATCTGGCGCTCTACCGGGCCAAGCGCAACGGCCGGAACTGCGTCGTCTCCGACGCCGCGTGACGGCCCGGCCGAGGTAAGCTTAACGCTTTACTAACCAAAGGGATTCGTCCCGCACGCCGCGTCGTTTGCGTTGCGCGGCGCCCGGCCGCCTGTCAGAACGTCTTCAGGGAATGGGCGAAGGCAGGCCGCAAGGTACGGTCTTCTCCCGGCAAGCCTGCGGATCCGGGCCGCCGCAAACATCCCGGTTCGCAGGTGGTCGGCCGTCGTCGGGTCGAGTGGCCTCCTCGTAAGGGCCCGCGACGGCCGGCCGTCCCTCGCCGCACCCCGGCGGGACGGCCCCGGAAGAGCCTGCCGCCCGGTTTCGGCGTGCAGTGCCGTATCAGCTCTTCGGAGCGGGCGCCGCCGGCAACTTGCCGGGCTTCGCCTTTGCCGCGGCCGAAGCCGCCGGCGCCGCCTGGCAGGCGTAGCGCACCTCATACTGCAGCCGGACCAACTCCATCGTCTCCACCGGCGTGCAGGCGCGGCCCTTGCTGTGCAGATAGTCGATGGCGGCGTCGCGGTAGACGCTGGTCGGCGGATTCACGTCGATCTTGACCAGCCCGCGTACGAAGCCGTAGGCGGCCGCATCGCCCAAGCTTGCGGTGATCATCATGCGATTTTCGAGCGGCTTGTCGAAGATGCGGAACTTGCGCGCCATGTCGACCGGCCCATTGTCGGACGGCACGTAGCGCGGCCCGTCGGCCGGCGGCACCACATGCTCCTCGACCACGACCCCATCGTAATTCTGGATCACGTAGTTCACGTTCGACGAACATGCGGCGAGCGGCACGGCGGCGGCGACGACCAGCGCAATTCTCATGACAACCCCCGGCTGAAATCCGGGGGAATCTAGAAGACGCAACCGCACGCTTCAATGACATTCTGCTGATATTTTAGAGGGTGGCCGCGGCCGCCCCCACGCTCGGCCGCCCGCACGGCGGCACGGTATCCTGACCCCATCTTTGAGGTTTGCCCCGTCGGTTCAGAACGGGTGCCTGCCGTTCAGCTGGCCGCGGAACCGCCGCCGCCGGCGGCCGGCGGCGTCTGGCCGGGCAGAGGCGCGGGCGGCGGCGCGTCGGTCGCGCCCTGACGGGCCTTCCAGCGCTCCATGCGACGCTCTTCCTTGCGCCGGGCGCGTTCCTTCTCGGAGCGCTTGTTGGCGCCGCCGGTGACCTTGCGCCAGAGCGATTTGAGATATCGGATCATGCTAACTCTCCGGGAGCGTCAATGTCAGAGCACCATTCTGACCATCCGGTCCCGGCTGGCAAGCTGGACCGTTCCCGGCACAGGGACGGGGCGATCTCGCGTGACAGGTCTCGCGATCCATTTCAAGGCCGACGGCGGGAAACCAGGCCCCGAGGGCTGCCGACCGGTCGCGTCGACAGGCCGGTCGGCAGCGCCCGCTCAATCGAAATCGAACAGTTCGCCGAGCATGGACTTGCGCCGTGGCGGGTAGGGCTGCTGATTGGGGTAGGATTGCTGGTTCGGGTAGGATTGGCCGTGCTGGGCCCCGGGATGGCCGTAGCCGCCGTGGCGGGGGTCGCGGCGATGATCGTCGTCGTCGTCATCGTCGCGCCGGCCCCAGCCCATCGATTCGCCGCGCGGCGGCGGCGGGGGCGGCGCGCCGAACAGCCCACCCGGCGCGGCGGACCGCGGATCGCCCGGATAGGCCGACGCCTGCGGCGGGGGCGGTGGCGGCGCGGCCGGCGGCGACGCCCGTTCGATGATCTTGTCGAGTTCGCCGCGGTCGAGCCAGACGCCGCGGCATTTCGGGCAATAGTCGATCTCGATGCCCTGACGCTCGGTCATCACCAGGGCCTCGCCGTCGAGCGGACATTTCATTGCAGGACGTCTCCATGTCGGGTCCGGGCAACGGCCCGGCTGTCAGCTTCCGGTCATGAAGATGGGGATCCGTGCCGTCATTTGCCAGAGGGGGCCGGGCGGTCGGCGGATCACGCGAAGCGGTCGCGGAACCAGGCGATGAGGCAGCCGAGGAGGAGCCCGAGCGCCAAGGCGGCGGCCAGAACGATGGGGGCCGGCGGATAGGAGACGCGGAACGGGGCCACGGCGGCTGCCAGGACCCGGACATTGGTGCTGGGCAGGGCTTCCTGTTCGCCGCTCTGCTTGGCGCGCGACAGGACCGCCTCGAGCAGCCCACGGGAGGCTTCGGCATCGCGCTGCAGGGCGCGCAGACGGATCTGGGCCTCGTTGTTGGTCAGCGCCCGTTGCTTGAGATCGTTGAGGCTCGAGTTCAGGGCCGCCTCGTTCTTGCGGGCGAGATCGAGGGCGCTGCGGGCGCGCTCGACGGCCAGACGCACCTCGCTGTCGAGTTGCGCCTTCACCGAGGCCTTCTGGGCCTCCAGGCTGCGGACCTGCGGATGCCGCGGCCCCAGCCGCTCGCCGAGATTGGCCAGGCTGCGCTCGTATTCGGCAAGACTGGTGCGCAGGCCGGCGATGACCGGACTGTCGAGCGCCTCCGCCGAGGCGGCCGAGCCGCCGCCCGCCCGCGCCAGCCGCGCGCTCTGAGCGAACCGCGCCTCCGCCGCCTCGCGCTGCAGACGCGCCGCGCCGAGACGGCCGTTCAGGTCCTGAAGCTGCTGCTCGTCGATCAGCACGCCCTGGGTGCCGACGAGGCTGTTCGATCGCCGGTAGGCCTCGACGCGGTCCTCGGCGGCGGCGACATCCTGGCGCAGCGCCTTGAGGCGGCCGGTCAGCGATTCCGTCGTCTCGCGCGTGGCGCTGGTCGACGCATTCGCCTGTTCGGTCAGATAGGCGGCCGCGATGGCGTTGGCGATCGAAGCCGCCTTCTCGGCATCGCGCGAGAAGATGCCGATCTCGATCACATAGGTATTGCCGACCCGCGCGATCCGGCTGAGCCGCCGCAGCCGGTCGAGCGCGATCTCGGTCGGCTCGGCCGAGCGCGCCTCCGGGCCGAACAGGGCGCGCAGGCGGGTCGTCAGGCCCGGCCCGCCGCCGACCAGGAACTCCGGATCGGCCGCGAGCTTATTGGCCTCGATCACCCGGCGCAGAACGGCGTCGGAGCCGACGATCTCGACCTGGCTGTCGACGAGCAGGGAATCGGCACCCGACGAGGACGAGCCGAGCCCGGACGGCACGACTTCGCTTTCCAGGATGCGCTTCGGCCGGGGATCAATCAGGAGACGCGTCGTGGACAAGTAGAGCGGCGTCGACAGCAGGACGAACAGGAAGGCGGCGCCGAGTGCGACGGCGACCGTCCCGGCGATCCACAGCTTGCGCCGCCACAGCGAGGCGAATACGGCTGCGACATCCCGGCCGAACGCGTCCAGCCCGGCCCCTGCCGATCGGTCAGGGCCGGCCGGGGTCCTTTGGAAGTCGAAATCGGCGGAAACCATCAACCCGATCCAAATTGCATCAAATTGGCACGATTTTGGCGAAGTGCGCCGCTATGCGATGTCCCGTTTGCTGGAATTGCAATGCTTGTGCCTGGACCGGTCAGGCGCGGCCGGTCCAACGCCGAAGCCGCTCCCGCAGCGTGGGGAACCGGCGGAGCAAGACCTTGGCATGCCAGACGGCGGCCAGCCGGAGGCCGCGCGGACTGAGTGGCCGGAGCACCTCGAACAGGGTCCGGTCATCGACCCCGAACGCGCTCTTGTAGGGTTCGTCGCCGATGGTCAGGTCGAAATAGGTCAGCCCGTCTTCGGCAAAGGCCTGCATCGCGCGGTAGATCTGCAGCCGGCCGAGGCCGAAACGGGCATAGCGCTGCATGTCGAACGAGGGGATCAGCAGCAGGAAGGCACCGTCATGGACGAGGCCGAGGCCGGACGCGATGAAGGTGCCGTCGAGCGTCAGTCCCATCATGCGGGCCGCGGGCCGCGCCGTGGTGCCGGCGACCAGGTCGCGATAGAAGGCCGCCCACATCGGGTCGGCCAGCACGTCGTCGCGGCCGAGCGCGGCGAAGCGCGCCGTGCGTTGGGCGTAAAGGTCTTCGAAGAGAGCCACAGCCGCAGCGCCGCCGTCGTGGAAGGCGAAACCGAGCGTGCCAAGGCGGCCGAGATTGGACTCGCTCCGGCGCAACTCGCCGAGCTGCTTCTTGCTGATCGCACCGGACGCGTGTTGGTGCCAGGGATGCGCGATGGCGACGCCATGGGCGTGGACCGGGAAGGCGGCTTGCGGGCGCAGCGAGAGCAGCGGATTGGGTCGTCCGCCGACGGTCGCCGGCAGCTTGCGTAGATGGACGATGTCGGCCGCCGGCAGCGCAGTTTCGATCTGCCGCCAGAGGGCGCGGAAGGTCGCCGCGTCGGGTGTGAAGCCGCGTGCGAGCACGGGCGCGCAATAGTCGGCGACGCGCAGATCCGCGAAGGTGATGATCCGCCCGCCGTCCTGATGGCGGCTGAGCGGCAGGATCATCGCCGGCCGGCCACCGTCGACCGTGCGAACCAGGACGATCACCGGTTCGGCACGACCGTGTGCCGCGAAGGCCGCATAGAGTGGTGCGACGAAGTCGTAGCGCTGGAAGGCCGTGACCGCCCCTTCGGCCTCCATGTGCCGCCACTCCGCCTCGATCGACGCGGCGGACTTGTGCACCGAGATCGCGAAGGCCGTGGCCGTCATGCCCCGCGCCTCCGGCCGGTCGCCGGCGCGGTCGCGGCGTCGATCTCGGCGCGGTAGCGCGCGACGACGCCCTCCGGCGACAGGCGCTCGAACAGGGTCGGTGCCGCCGCGCGGATCGCCGCCCGGTAGCGGGCATTGTCGCGGACGAGGCGGACGAGCGCATCGGCGATCCCCGCCACGTCGCCCGGCCGGACGCCGATGCCGACCTCCAGCCCGTCCAGGTAGCCGTCGATGCCGGTGCCGGCCGCGTAAAGGATCGGCACGCCGGAGAACAGCGCTTCCGGATAGACCATGCCGAAGGTTTCGTCGCGCGACGGCATCGCGAGCACCAGGGCCCGCGGGAGATCCGCAAGAAAGTTTTCGTGGCCGACGGGACCGCGCAGGTGGGCACGGCCTTCCAGGCCGTGAGCGGCGATGAGGCCATGGACACGGTCCCGGTCCGGGCTGTCGGCGGGCGCATCGCCGACGATGTCGAGCGAGAAGCCGTCGAGCGCGGGGCCGGCTGCCGCGAAGGCGGCGATCAGGTCCGGCAGCCCCTTCCTGTCGAGCGCGTCGAGCCGGAGCGCGACGACGATGCGCGGATCGGGCAACGCCGGCGCGATTTCGGGACGCGCGTTCAGGACGATATTGGGCAGCAGCCGCGTCCGGGCCGGATCGGCGCCGGTATGACGCTCGAAGCCGGCCCGGTACCAGGCCGAGACATAGAAGATGCGGGCGGCGTCGCGCGCCATCCGCCGGAACAGCGGCCGGTAGGTCGGCTTCAGCCGAAAGACCTTCTGTTCGACCTCGCCGCGCACGGACTGGAACAGCGCGGCGCCGGTGGCACGCGCCACCATCCAGGCGGCGATGCCCTCGAAAGTGAAGCGGTGGCTGTGCACGATCTCGGGCGCGATACGCTCGGCGGCCAGGAACCGGCGGATGCGCCGGGCGAGACGCCATTGCCAGGCGAGCATGCCGACGCCCAGCGGCAGAGCGAAATAGCCGTGCGCGATCAGCCGCCGGCCGCCGACCATGCCGAGATCGCGCCAATAGGTTTGCCACGGCAGGCCGACCCGCTGCAGCGAGACGACCACCTGCGGATGGTCGGTCATCCGGTCGACCAGCCGTTCCACCGCGTTGGTGGTCGGCGTCCGGATTGGGTTCGGATAGTCGGAGGAGATGTGCAGGATGAGCGGCTTGCGGGCGGGTATCGTTGCGGGCGCAGCGGAGGTCATGGCCGGACCCGCCGCACGGCTTCGCGGGCGACCAGCATCGCAAGCGGGCCGATGCCGAGAATGTAGCGTCGCCACAGACGGCGCGGCTCGCTGATCAACCGGTGCAGCCATTCGAAGCCGAGATTTTGCATCGGCTTCGGCGCCCGCGTCTTCATGCCGCTGACGAATTCCATCGCCGCCCCGATGCACAGACCCGTCCCGGTGACGCCGGGCGCGGATGCGAGGCGTTGCGCCAGCATCTCCGATTGCGGCGAGCCGACCGCGACGAACAGGAAGCGGGCCGGATGATCGGCGACGAAGCGGATGCAGGCGGCCATCGCGGCGTCATCGTCGGCGAAGCCCATCGGCGGGCAGTGGCCGACGAAATCGAGCGCAGGCGCGCTGCGGGCGAGCGCGCCAAGCACCTCGGGGCGCGGCGCGATCACGGCGATGCGGTCGCCCGGGCGCAGCACTTCGGCGAAGATTCGCTCGACCACGTCGGTGCCGTTGAGATGCGGCAGCCTCAGCCCGAACAGGAAGCCGAGGCGGCGGACGATATGGCTGTCGCACCAGCTCTGCCAGGCGTCCGCATAGAGCGGCCCGAGTTCGGGACGCCGCATCAGGCGGACCAGATGATCGACATTGGGCGTCACCACATAGCGGAACGGCTCGCCGCCACGCCTCTGCGCGAGCGCGGCCAGTACGGTCTCGACCGGGGCCAGATCGTAGGGAGCGCCCAGAAATGTCACGCGGGACCGATCCCCGCCCGTCAACGTCATGGCCCGTCGTATCCGTCGCCTTTCGGCATCACGTCCCGAATTGGTGTCCACACTTGGCACAGCCTGCATCCATCGGCAGACATGCCGCAGCGATCGTGGCATTTTTCGTGCCGTCGGGGCAGGCACGCCGCGTGCTTGCGCGAGGCCTCGATGGACAGGTCCGATGCCTGGATCCGGGAGAGGATGGTACGATGCGGCGGGCGATGGTCTATTCCATCCTCGATCAGGCGGTGCTGAGCGCGTTCAATCTGGGACTCTCGCTGCTGCTCGTCGCGACGGTGGCGCCGGCGGACTTCGGCCGGTTCAGCTATGGGCTGGCGGTCCTGCTGATCCTGGGGTCGGTGCACAATGCGCTCGTCGCCACGCCGATCGGCGTCTCGTTGCCGGGGCAAGGCCGGGCGACGCAGGCCGACATCCTCTCCGTCCTGCTCGGTGCCGATCATCGTCTGCGCCTCGCCCTGATGCCGGTGGCGGCGATCCTGCTCGCCTTCGCCGGCGCCGATGCGGCCTTCGTCGGACCCGCCCTCGCGCTCTGCTTCTTCTCGCTCTGGCGCGAGACGCAGCGCGGCCTCGCTTTCGCGCTGTCCGAGGCCGGCCGGGCGTTGATGATCGATCTGGTCGCAGTCTCGGTTTCGGCGCTGGCGGCCGGCCTGCTCTGGCGGATCGTGCCGCCGGTTTCAGCGCTTCTCTCCGGCATGGCGACGGGCAGTGCCGCCGCCGTCGCCGTCGCACATCGCACCGGGCCCTTCGGGCATGGTGGATTCGGCACGGGCGGTCGGGGCGGCGGCTGGCGCCGCTATGGCCGGTTCTGGCACGAGGCGCGCTGGAGCCTGCTCGGCGCGGTCACCACCGAGGCGCAGTTCCGCGGCTATGTTTTTGCCGTCCAAGCCCTGCGCGGCGCCGACACGCTCGGTGCGGTCCAGGCCGGCCGGACCCTGATGGGGCCGCTGCCGCTGCTCGCATCGGCCTGGTCGCGGGTCGCCCGTCCGGAAATGACGCGGGCCCTGGTCGAGCGCCGCGGCGCCGACGCCCTGCGCACCGTGATCCTCGGCACCGGCGGGGTGCTCGTCCTGTCGCTCGGCTATCTGGCCACGCTGGCGCTGGCCTGGCCATGGATCGAGCCGCGATTGTTCGGCGGCCGCTATCCCGGCATCGGCGTCCTGACCGCCGCCTGGGGGCTGACGACCCTGATCGGTACCGGCCATATCTGCCTCGGCACCTATCTGCAGGCCGCGCGCTGCTTCCGGCCGCTCGCCTTCGTATCGGTCGGCGGGGCGGCGGCCTCGGCGATCGCGCTCGCCGGACTGGCCACGGCGGTTCCGACCGTCTATGCCGTCGGGGCGGTCGCGGTCGGCGAGACCATCGCGCTCGTCTGGTCGCTCGTCCTGGTGGTCGGAATCGGCCGCCGGCGCGAGGCCGCCGGCGACGAGACCGTCGGGGAGGGGGCGCGGCCATGACCCTGGCACACGAGGCCGGTCTGACCGGCACGCGGCGCGCCGACGACACGGCCATCTGGACGCGGCGGCTGGCGCGGTGGATTCCCGCCCTGATGCTCGCCTACGGCCTCCTGATCTGGCCGGTCCTCTATGGCCGCAGCCCCGATACCGGGCCGGCCTTCCAGGTCCTGCAGAGCGAATCGAGCGCCCTCAGCCAGATCTATTTCCCGCTCCTGCTGCTCGCCGCCGGCTTCGCCTGGATCGCGACCAGCTACGGCCGGCGGCGGCCGCTCGACGATGCCGCCACGGCGCTGATCGCCCTCTTCGTGACGCTGTGCCTGGTCTCCGCGCTCTGGTCGGTGGCGCCCGGGATCGCGCTGCGCCGGGCGGTGCTGCAGGTCGCCATCGTGGCCGCACTGATCCTCTCGGTGCGCGCGGCGGCGGATCCCGACGGGGTGGTCGCACGCATCTTCTGGACGCTGGCGGCGATCATGCTGGTCAATCTCGCCATGGTGGCGGTCAAGCCGGCCGGCCCGCTCGGTCACGAAGGCGTCTATCCGCAAAAGAACGGCCTCGGCGCGGCCGCCGCGCTGGCGATCCTGTTCGCCCTGCACCAACTGTTCGCCGGCGCGCGCTGGACCCGCGTCGCGGCCCTCTTGGTGATCGCCGTCGCCGTCCTGCTCCTGGTGCTCAGCCGGTCGAAGACCTCGCTCGGCCTTGCGGCCCTGGTTCCGGCAATCGCCCTCGCGGCGGCGATCGTCGCGCGCGCCACCCGCCTGTCGCCGGCCGTGCTCGTCGGCCTCGGCGCCGGGCTCGCCTATCTGGTCTATGCGGTCGGCGTCGCCGCCTATCTGTGGGACTTTCCGGCCGTGGCGACGGCCCTGTTCGGCGACCCGACACTGACCACCCGGACCGAGATCTGGGATTTCGCGCTGCCGATGACGGAACGGCGGCCCTGGCTCGGCTTCGGCTTCGAGTCCTTCTGGCAGGCGGGTCCGGACTCGCCGAGCCTGCGCGAGGCGCGCGGCTTCGTCGCCAAGATGCCGCATGCCCATAACGGCTACATCGACATCCTGCTGCAGCTCGGCCGCGTCGGTCTCGCGCTCCTGATGGTGATCCTATTCGCCGCCCTGCATGCCTGCGGCGGCGCCTTGCGCGCGCGGTTCGGCCTCGGCTGGCTGTGCCTCGCGCTGATGCTGTTCACGGGGCTCTACAATTTTCTCGAAAGCGCCTGGTTCCGCGGCTTCGACTTCTTCTCGATGTCCTTCGTGCTGGCGACGGCCCTCACCGGCGAAATCCGACGGAGCGCGGCTCCATGACGGCCCTGACCATCGGCATCGCCAGCATCGGCCGCCCCTCGCTCCTGGCGACGCTCGCCTCGGTGGCGGCGATCGGACGGCCGCAGGATGTCGACGTGACGGTGCTGGTTGCCGACGATTCGCCCGACGGCGCGGTCGACCGCCTGATGGCCGGTGGCGGGCCGTGGCCGTTCCGGCTGGCCGTGCTGCCGGTCGCCGCCGGCAATATCTCGGTCGCCCGCAATGCCTGTCTGGCGGCCGCGACGACGCCGTTGATGGCCTTCGTCGACGACGACGAGCGCGTCAGCGCAGAATGGCTCGTCCGCCTCTTCGCTGCCATGGCCGAGTTCGGGGCCGACGTGGTGATCGGCCCGGTCTTCCCCGTCTATCCGCCCGGCACACCGGACTGGCTGAGGCGCGCGAACCCGCTCCATGTCGACTGGGGCCGGCGCGGACGCCGCGTCGATACCGGCCGGACCGGCAACGTGCTGTTCCGGCGCGACGATCCGCGCTGGTCGGCGCTCCGCTTCGACCCCGCCTATGGGCGGACCGGCGGCGAGGACACGGATTATTTCCACCGCCTGCATCGCGCCGGTGCCGCGATCGTGGTGACCGACGACGCGCGCATCGACGAGGAGGTCCCGGCGGCGCGGCTCCAGCCGCGCTATCTGCGCCGCCGGGCGTTGCGATCCGGCCAGTCCTATGCCGGCTTCCGGCTCGGCGGACGGCGCGGGCTCGATCCGGCGGGACTGGTCTTCCATGCCGGCAATGCCGCCAAGGCGCTGGCCGGGCTGGCTGCCGCGCTTCTGCTGCGGCCGGTCGACCGGGCCCGCTCGCTGCGCTTCGCGCTCAAGTTCTGGCTCAATCTCGGCAAGCTGCGCCAGCTCACCGGCCGCGACCTGCCGTCCCTCTATTGATCGGCGGCGGCGCCCAGGGCGGCAGACCGTGCTTCCAGGCGCGCAGCGGATTGCGGATCGCCGAGGCGGTGCGGGCGCGCCAGCCGGCGAGGCGATCGAGCACCGCCGCGGCCGGCCGGTCCGCCCGCACGGTGTTGCGCGGCACCAACCAGGCCCCGGCGCCGGCGAGCCCCCCCGAAGAGCTGTAGACGCGACGATAGCCGGCGCCGGCGAGCGCGCCGAGCACGCGCGCATCGAAGGCGCCGAACGGGATCGAGGCCTCCGTCACCGCGGTGCCGAGCGCATCCTCGATGGCGCGGCGCGCATCGTGGAGTTCGCGACGAAGCGCCGCGTCGGTGGCCCGGCGCCAGTCGACATGGTCCGCGCCGTGGCTGCCGATGGTCATGCCGGCCCGGTGCAGGGCGGCGAGGTCCGAAGCGGCCAGATATCCCGGGCGGCCGATCCGCCCCGCCAGGACGAAGAAGCGCGCCGTCAGACCGGCTTCGAGCAGTCGCGGCAGTGCGACCGAAAGATCGGAGAGATTGCCGTCGTCGAAGGTGATCTCCACGTCGGGATCGGCCGCCGCCCGTTCGATGGCGGCCGCGAAGGCAGGCTCGTCGACCCAGTAGGGCCGCTCGGCGGCGTCGACATGGGGTCCCGGCATGCCGAGGCCGTGGAAGGTCAGGATCTTGCGGGTCGGCAGCCAGAAGCGGCCGGGCGGGCCGGCGTCGGGCATGGGGCGGCGCGCGGGATCAGACGGCATTCCGATAGGCCGCTCCGTAGAACAGGGTCATCAGCACGATGCGGATGTCGAGGCTGAGCGACCAGTTCTCGACATAGACGAGATCGTACTCGATGCGCATGCGCATCTTCTCGTCGGTGTCGGTTTCGCCGCGCAGGCCGTGCACCTGCGCCCAGCCGGTCATGCCAGGCTTGACGATGTGGCGCCGGGTATAATGTGCGATGCGGCTCTGGAAGGCGTCGTCGAGCGCGACCGGGTGCGGGCGCGGACCGACGATCGACATGTCGCCCATCAGCACGTTGAGGAGCTGCGGCAGTTCGTCGACATTGGTCCGGCGCAGGATGCGGCCGAGCCGCGTGATGCGCGGATCGTCCCTGGTCGCTTGGGTGAAGTCCGAGCCGGCCTCGGCGACCCGCATGGTGCGGAACTTGAAGACAGTGAACGGCGTCTGGTTGAAGCCGTAGCGGGTCTGGCGGAACAGCGCCGGACCGCGCCCGTCGAGCCGGACCAGGATGCCGACGATGACCAGCAGCGGCGCCAGGGCGATCAGGCCGGCCGTCGCGGCGACGATGTCGAAGGCGCGCTTCTGCATCCGCTCCCAGGCGTCGAGCGGTGCCCGCGCCAGCACGACCCCGCCGACGCCCTCATGCGACAGCGCGAAGACGCGCGAACTGAGCCCGGTCGGCGCCAGCCGGATCGTCGCCGGCGTGACCATCAGCCCGTCGGCGACCCGGTCGATCAGCTCGGCATCCTGGAACGGCAGCGAGAGCAGGATCTCGTCGGGCTGCAGATCGCGCGCGATCGCCACCACGTCGCCGACCGGGTCGGCGCGGTCGTCGAGCGCGACGACCTCGAAGGCGCTGGCCGTGATGGTCGGATCATGCGCGATCGCCGTGGCCGCATCGCTGGCGCCGGTCCTGGTCACCAGCAGGACCCGCCGCGGACGCACGCGCCCGCTCGCGGCGAGCGCCGCAACCAGCCGCGTTGCGATGAAATGGGTGACCAGCAGCAGGCCGAAGCCGGCGACATAGACGGCCGAGGCGACGCCGCGCGACATGTCCAGGCTGGATTTGAGGAGGAACATCAGCGCGATCACCGCGCCGAAGGCGATCGTCCAGGCGACCCAGAGGTCCAGCGGCCAGCGCACGTCGTCGAGCAGGGCCGACCGCCGGTAGTCGCCGCGCAGCCCCGAGACGATGACCAGCATCAGTGCGAAGGTGATGCCTTCGCCGAGATGGCCGGCAAGCGGCGGCGTGCTGTCGAGAACGAACCGGTAGTAGGTCGCCCCGAGGACCACGGAGGTGACGACGACGACCAGCATGTCCGCCAGGGCGATCGCGACCGAAAGCCAGATCCAGGCGAGACTGAACTTCCGTCGACTGGCCGGTTCCCGGTCCGTGATTCCGATCGATGTCACCGTCGACTCCGTGAGCCTGTTCGGCTGGGCGTTTCCTCCCATATCAACCGTCTTGCATGCAACCGGTAGGCCAGCGAATCTGTCTCTTTTGGAGACAGTCCGTCTCACCGGATCCCCGATCGGATCGCCGCCAGGGTCGCGCCGATGTCGCCGCCAAGAAAATGGCTGCGGGTGGCATGGGCCGGAAGGGGCCGGGTCGGCAGGGGCCGGGTCGGGATCAGGCTGGCGTAGGCCGGCAGCCAGGCGAGGGTCCAGGCCTCCGGCTGGCTCTGCACATGGCCGGTGCGGCGTTGGAGCTCGGCCGGATCGGCGATGCCGGCCAGGACGAAGCGTCCGAGCCGGTCGAGCGCCGAGCGGTCGAACGGCATGCGGCGGGCGTCGGCGATGACTGCCAGAAGCACCAGCGGCGCCGCCGCGAAGGCGTGATAGTCGAGCGCCTTGGCGCCGCGGTCGAGTTCCGCCTTCAGGCTGCCGTCCGCGGCCACCGCCGCGAGGCCCGCAGTCAGGATCGTCTGTCCGCGCGCCAGATGGGTCTGCGAACCGGTGGCGAGCCCCGACGCCGCGAGGGCGAGCCCGGACCAGTAGAGCAGGTTGTTGGCCGGGATCCGGTCGCGGTCGATCGCCTCGACGACGCCGTCCGCCATCGCCCGGAGCCAGTCTTCGACCGCCCGGTCATGGCCGGCGAGGGGGCGGAGCTTGAGATAGGCGAGGGCGAGGCCGGTCAGATACCAGGCCCGCTCATAGTCGCCCTGCCGCGTCGCGAGGGCCCCGACGAGCACGCCGCCGCGCGCCCAGGCGCGCAACTGGTCCAGCGCGCAGGCGCCGGCCGCCGCGTCGCCGCCGAGTGCATAGTCGTCCGCGCCGGCCTGGACCGCGCGGACCACAGCCTCATAGACCGCGACGGCCCGGTCGCGTGCCGCGCGGCGCGCCGGATCGACCCGGCGTCCGGCCGGGTCGGCATAGAAGCCGTCGACATCCAAAGCCTCGGCCGGTGGCGGCACGATCCGGCAGCCGACCTCGGCCGCAGCCGGCCGATGCATCGCCGCCGCGACGATCAGGATCAGGGCAACGACCGGGATCCGGGAGAGGCGGCCGGACCGAGGCGGGGGCAGGCATTCCATCGCACGACGGTCCTTTGCGGGTGAGGGGCCTTGGCGGGGCACCGGCCGTAGCCGATCAGGGCGGCATCATCATTGCATGCGAGGAGGCGCCGTCCCGGATGCGCCTGCGCCCATCGTCAGGGCCTGCGCGCCCTGGACAGGCGCCGCCCTGCACGGCAGATCCCTGCCGGGTCGCTTGCCGATCCCGCTGCGCCACCCACCGAGGCCCGCATGTCCCTCCGTTTCGTCACGCTTCCCGGTACCGGGCTGACGGCCTCGGCTCTCGGCTTCGGCTGCGCCTCGCTCGGCTCCCGGATCGGCCGGGCGGACGGCCTGCGGGCGCTGGCGGAGGCGCATGACGGCGGGGTGACCTGGTTCGACGTGGCACCACCCTACGGGGCCGGCGAGGCGGAAGCCATCCTCGGCGAGTTCCTCGCGGGCCGGCGCGCCTCCGTTCGTGTGTGCACCAAGGTCGGGCTCGCCGGCCCGGAGCGCTCGGGACTGATGCGGCTCGTCTATCGGCTCGGTCGGCCGCTGGCGGCGCGCTTCGCCGGTCTGCGCCGCCGCTTCCGCGCCGCCGCGGCGACGCGCTATCGCCCGATCGCGCTCGACGCCGCCGGCATCGCCGCTTCGCTCGATCGTTCGCTGGCACGGCTGCGGACCGATCACGTCGATGTCTTCGCGCTGCATGCGCCGAGCCCGGCCGACACGGTGCGCGACGACGTGGTCCGCGCCCTGGAGGATATCCTCACCTCCGGCAAGGCGCGTCAGGTCTGCGTCGCTGGCGATCTCTACGCCTGCCGGGCGGCTGCGGCGGCCGGTCTGCCCTACCGCGTCCTGCAACTCGCCGACGATCCCGAGACGGAGCCACTGGCCACACTTCGCGTCGCCGCCGGGCGGCCGGTCGCGACCGTCACCCATTCGGTGTTCGGTTTCGACGGCGCCCTCAGCCGGCTCGTCGCCCGCCTCGAAGCCGATCCGGCCGCCGTCCGGCGCCTGCAGGCCGCCGGCTATGACGGTCCGGCCGGGCAGGCCGCCGCCCGTCTGCTGATCGACCGCGCCTTCGCGTCCAATCCCGACGGTGTGGTCTTGGCCTCGATGTTCGCCGCGCCGCACCGACGGCTCAATCTCGCCCGCGCGGCGCTGCCGCCGAATCCCGAGGCCGTCCGGCTCGTCCGCGACCTGCTCGGGCCGGCGGGCGCCTCATGATCACCGAGCGGCTCGACGGGCTCGATGGGAGCCGCCACGACCTCTGCATCGTGGGCGCCGGTCCGGTCGGGCTGACGCTGGCGCTGGAATGGGCGCGGCGCGGGCGGCGCGTCCTGGTGCTGGAATCCGGCGGGCGAAAGCCGGACGCCGAGACGACCGCCCTGTCGGCGGCCGAGATCGTCGATCCGGCCCGCCACGACGCCATGACCATCGCGGTCGCCCGCCGCCTCGGCGGCACCTCGAATCTCTGGGCCGGCCGTTGCCTGCCGTTCGACCCGATCGATTTCGAGCCGCGGCCGATGGTCGGCGATGCCCGCTGGCCGTTCGGCCTCGACGAACTGGCGCCGCACTATGCCGCCGCCTGCGCCTATGCCGGCTGCGGCGCGCCGGTGTTCCGCGACGCCCTGCCGGACGCCGGCCGGGGGCCGGCGGACGACGCCTTCGATGCCGGGCGGCTGGAGCGCTTCAGCAATCAGCCCAGGTTCCACAAGGCCCATGCGGCCGCGCTGGAGAACGATCCGCGCATCGACTTGCGGCTGAATGCGACCGTGGTCGACGCCGTGTTCGCGGAGACCGGCCGGATCGCCGGCCTCTTGGTCGCCGGCCCCGACGGGACCCGGGTTCGGGTGGCCGCCGACCGGGTCGTCCTTGCCTGCGGCGGCCTCGAAACGGCGCGCCTGCTGCTCGCCTTCCGACGCGATCGCCCGGACCGGTTCGGTGGGGCCGACGGGCCGCTCGGGCGCGGCTATATGGGCCATCTGATCGGCGAGGTGGCCGACATCACCTTTACGGATGCGGCGACCGAGGCGGCCTTCGACTTCTACCGCGACGGCCGCGGCTCCTATGCCCGCCGCCGGATGATCCCGTCCGACGCGCTCCAGCGCGCCGAGGCGCTGCCGAACGTTTCCTTCTGGCCGGTGGTGCCGCCGAGCGCCGATCCGCGCCACGGCAGCGCCATCCTGTCCGCGGTGCTCCTCGCCCTGTCGGTCGGGCCGCTCGGCCGCATGGTCGTCGCCGAGGCGATCCGCAAGCGGCACGTGCCCGATCGCTTCGACCGCTGGCCGCATGTCCTCAACGTGCTGCGCGGCCTGCCGGCGGCCGCGACCTTCCTGCCGGCCTTCCTGCTGCGCCGGCGCTTCGCGCGCGAGCGCCTGCCCGGCTTCTTCGTGCGCAATGCCGCGCGCACCTACGGGCTTTCCTACCACGCCGAGCACTGGCCGGACCGCTCCAGCCGGGTCTGGCTGACGGGCGAGACAGACCGGCTCGGCCTGCCGCGGCTCGGCATCGACCTGCGTTTCGCGCGCGACAATGCCGAAGGGGTGCTGCGCGCGCATGATGCGCTCGGGGCCTGGCTGGAGCGCACAGGTCTCGGCCGCATGGCCTGGCGCGGCCCGCGCGAAGCCGCCGCCGACTCGATCCTGGCCAAGGCCGCCCACGGCACCCACCAGATCGGCGTCGCGCGGATGGGGCTCAGCCGCGCAACGGCGGTCGTCGATGCCGACCTGGCCTGCTTCGACTGCCCGAACCTGCATGTCGTCGGGACGGCGGTGCTGCCGACATCCGGTCAGGCCAATCCGACCCTGACCGCCATCGCGCTCGCCGTCCGTCTGGCCGGCCATCTGGCCGGTGCGGGGCACAGTGGCCGGCCGGTGGCCCCGTAGGCACCGACCGCCCGGTCGCGGGCGGCGGGACGGATCGCCCGCCGCGGGGCGAGGCCTGGCGAGACGGCGGCCGGCGGACGATACGACGCAAAAAAGCCGCCCGAAATCGAGCGGCTCTTCGCACGGCGGTCAGTCGGCCGGATCGGCCAAGATCACTTGATCTTGGTTTCCTTGAACTCGACGTGCTTGCGGACGATCGGGTCGTACTTGGTGAACGACAGCTTCTCGGTCTTGGTGCGCGAGTTCTTCTTGGTCACGTAGAAGAAGCCGGTGTCGGCCGAGGAGAGCAGCTTGATCTTGATGGTGTTGGCCTTGGCCATGGAGGCACCTTCCGGGTGGCGGGTCCGGCATTCGGCGTGCCGGTCCGATGAAGTCGGATGCAGAAGGCCCGCGTGATGAGCGCGGGCCCGCTGACGTTGGGCGGATAACTGACCGATGCGCGCCGGATTGTCAAGCGCGCGGGCGGCCGCGCGATCCCGCGCCGGCGATCGCGACCACGGCCAGATAGGCGAGGAAGAACACCGCCGTCACCAGGATGGCGCCATGCGGCGCAAAGGCGTCGAGACCGAGCCCCATGGCCGGCGGACCGGCCATCATGCCGACCGCATACATCATCACGAAGGTGGCGTTGGCGGCGGCCAGATTGGCGCCCGAATAGCGCGCGCCCAGATGGGTCAGCCCGACGGTGTAGAGCCCCGCGATGATTCCGGCCCAGACGAACACGACCGCGAGCAGTGCCGGAAAGCGATCGGCGACCAGCGGGATCACGAAGGCGCCGGCCAGCCCGGCCAGCGCGCAGGCGACGAGCACGGTGACGCGATCGATTCGATCGGCGACGAGGCCGATCGGAATCTGCAGGGCGACGTTGCCGAGCGCCGCGGCGGTCACGATCAGGGCCGCCTGGCCTTCTTCCAGCCCGAGGCGCAGGCCGTAGACCGGCAGGATCGCCATGGCGCCCGATTCGACCGCCCCGAACACGAGGGCCGCCATGCTGGCGATCGGCACGCCGACCACGAAGCCGAAGACCGAACGGCGCCTGCCGGTCTGGTGCAGGTCCGGCCGCTGTCCGCGCGCGAACAGGACCGGGATCGTCGCCAGCGCGATGATGGCGGCGCCCAGCCCGAAGGGCAGGAAGCCGTGGCTGCCGACGAAGCGCAGGATGAGGGGCCCGACCGCGAAGCCGAGCGACAGCACGGTGGCATAGATGCCCATCACCAGGCCGCGCCGGGCGCCGGGGGCGAGCGAGGCGATCCAGAATTCCGACAGCACGAAGGCCGTGCCGAGCGCACCGTGGAAGACCAGTCGGAGCGGGAACCACAGGCGGAAGTCGGTCGCGAAATAGAAGCCGATCAGGGCCACGGCGGTGGTCAGAAGGGCGCCGATCAGGAGCCGCATCGCGCCGATCCGGGCCGCCAGCGGCGTCACGAAGGGGGTGATCGCCAGCGCCGCGAATCCGGCCACGGCCGTGTTGAGCCCGATCCAGCTGCCCGTGATGCCGCGGCTCTCCAGCACCAACGCCAGCAGCGGCAGGCCGAGACTGAGCCCTGCGCCGACACCGCCTGCCGAGGCGATCATGGCGACGAGCGCCGCCGTCCGCGCGCCGTCGCCACGGACGGAGGCGGGCAGGGCGGTGGGGTCGCCGCCCTGCCGTTCGGTGGGCTCGGTCATGTCAGATCAGGCTGCGCTGGAAGGTCTTGCCGACCCAGCGGTAGTAGGGGATCGGCGCCGTCGGATCGAGCGTCGGATCGGAGGCGAGCCGGTCCTCGATCTCGTCCAGGATGGCGACCGTGATCGGTGGGATCTGCGTCCTCTTGGCTTCCTCGATGGTCAGCCAGGCGACGTCCTCCAACTCGCCCGACGGGCCGACGCCGGCTTCCAGGCGATCGACGATGTCGCCCGCGAAGCAGGCGAAGAAGCGGGTGTCGAAGCGGCGCGGCCGGCGCGGCGGCGTGATCGCGCGGGCGACGAAGCGGAGCCGATCGAGGGCGATGGCGATGCTGCGTTCGGAGAAGGCCGCCATGTCGCCCTTGAGCTTCGGGGCATTGCCGTCCGCCCGGGTGCCGATGAACAGGCCGGCTTCCTCGAAGGTCTCGCGGATCGCCGCCACGCCGAAGGCGCGCGCACGGGCCGTCGTCTTCGGCCGCTTCAGATCGTGGCCGATCTTGGCGGCCGTTGCCTCGTCATAGGGCGTGGCGACGGGGACGAAGGAATCCGCCACGTCGACCTTGCCGCCGGGAAACACATAGGCGCCCGGAAAGAAGCGGTGGCGCATGTGCCGCCGGCCCATCAGCACCCGCAACGGTGCGCCGGCCGTGCGATCGAGGATCAGCAGCGTCGCGGCATCCTTGGGGCGTTGGTTGGCGTGGGTCGTGTCGCGGATTTCGTTGTTGAGCTTGGCCAGGCGATCCGAAAGCCCTGCCACCGCCTTCTCGTTCATGTTGCCGGTCCACCCGTCTGCCCGCTCGGGGCGTCGTCCTCGGCGCCTCCGGGATGGAACCCGTGCATATAGAGCGCCCATTGCAGGCCGATGATGGCGCCCTTGATCGGACGCAGCAAGGCGACCGAGAGGATAAGGGTCAGCGGCAGCCACAGGGCCGCGTGGATCCAGAGGTCCGGATGCCAGATCTTCTCGACGAAATACATCGCCGGCACGACGACATGGCCGACGATGAAGATGGTCGCATAGGGCGGGAAGTCGTCGGCGCGGTGGTGGTGCATCGCCTCGCCGCAGACCGGGCATTGGGCCGCGACCGTCACGAAGCCGTCGAACAGATGGCCTTCGCCGCATTTCGGGCAGCGCCCGAGCGCGCCGCGCCGCATGGCGAGCCCGACCGAGCGCTTCGGCAGCGCCGGCTCCGCTGCGCCGTCTCCATAGACCAAGGACATTCCGACCCCTTTTCCCGGCCTGTCGCAGGCCGTCCGGCCTGTCGCAGGCCGCCGTGCTTCGGCACCGAAGCGCGTCCGCCTATGCCTACCGCCGATGTCTACCCGCGCCCCGGCCGCCCGCCGGATCCGCGACTGCGGTCCGTTCGTCCGGTCCGGATGCCCGCCGGACGCCCGGCGCGAGAGCCCGGTCCGCCCGGACGGCGCCCCGGCGCCTTCTGGTACGCGCCTTCGCTCAAGAGTTCAAATCGCAGCGCCCCTGCAAAAGGCTGGGCTTCGACCAGCTTGACGTCGACCCGGTCACCGAGCCGCCAGGTCTCGCCGGTGCGCTCTCCGATCATCGAGCGGGTCTTCTCGTCGAACAGATAGTAGTCGCGGCCGATGGTCGAGGCCGGGATGAAGCCGTCGGCGCCGGTCTCCTCCAGGCGCACGAACAGGCCGGACTTGGTGACGCCCGAGATGCGGGCCCGGAAGGTGGCGCCGATCCGGTCCATCAGCCAACGCGCGATCAGGCGGTCGATCGTGTCGCGCTCGGCCGCCATGGCGCGCCGTTCGGCGGCCGAGATCTCCGCGCCGATCGCCGCCAGCTTGTCGTCGATGGTATCCGGCAGGCCGTCCCGGCCGAGCCGGAGCGCGCGGATCAGGGCGCGGTGCACGATCAGGTCGGCATAGCGGCGGATCGGACTGGTGAAATGCGCATAGCGCCTGAGATGCAGGCCGAAATGGCCGATATTGAGCGGGTTATATTCGGCCTGGGCCTGGGAGCGCAGCACCACCTCGTTGACGAGGCCGGATTCCGGCTTGTCGACGAAGCGCGCCAGGATGCCGTTGAAGGCCGCCGGCTTGAGGCCGCCCTTCATGCCGATCTTGACGTCGAGGGTCGCCAGGAAGTCCTTGAGGCCCTGCAGCTTTTCCGGCGAAGGCTGGTCGTGGATGCGATAGAGCAGGGGCGTGTGGTGCTTCTCCAGCGTCTCCGCCGCCGCCACATTGGCCATGATCATGAATTCCTCGATCAGCTTGTGGGCGTCGAGGCGTTCGGGAATCACGATCCGGTCGACCGTGCCCTCCGGGGTCAGCAGCACCTTGCGCTCCGGCAGGTCGAGGTCGAGCGGCTCGCGGGCATCGCGGCCGCGCTTCAACACGGCATAGCCGGCCCAGAGCGGCTTCAGCACACCGTCGAGGAGCGTGTCGGTCTTGGCGTCCGGCCGTCCGTCGATCGCCGCCTGGGCCTGCTGGTAGGAGAGCTTGGCGGCCGATCGCATCATGATGCGGTGGAAGCTGTGCTGCTGCTTGCGCCCGTCGGCGCCGAAGATCATGCGCACGGCGAGGGCCGGCCGGTCCTCCTTCTCGCGCAGCGAACAGAGATCGTTGGAGATGCGCTCGGGCAGCATCGGCACGACGCGATCGGGGAAATAGACCGAATTGCCGCGATGCACGGCTTCGCGGTCCATGGCCGTGCCGGGCTTCACATAGGCGGCCACGTCGGCGATGGCGACGGTGACGACGAAGCCGCCCGGGTTGGCCGGATCGGTGTCCGGCTCGGCATGGACGGCGTCGTCGTGATCCTTGGCGTCGGGCGGGTCGATGGTGACGAGCGGCAGGCGACGCCAGTCCTCGCGCCCGTCGAGCCCGACCGGCACGGCGGCCTCGGCCTCCTTCAGCACGGCGGACGCGAAGACATGCGGGATGTTGTGCGAGAACAGCGCGATCTGGCTGACCGCCTTTTCCGATGCCGTCGAGCCGATGACCTCGCGCACGCGGGCGCGCGGCAGGCCGAGCCGGCCGGAGCGGATCACGTCGAGCGCGACCAGATCGCCGTCGCGGGCCTCCTTCAGGTCGGCCTCGGCGACGGTGAATTCCTTCGACTTCTTGTCGATCGGCATGATCCGGGCGCCGCCCGGCTGCAGGCGCACGATGCCGAGCGCGGCGGCGGGTTTGCGGTCGAGAATGCGGGTGACGCGGCCCAGCGCGCCGACGCCCTTCGGCAGCGGCTCGTCGGTTTCGGTGAGGCGCAGGAGCACCCGGTCGCCGACGCCGGCATGCGGCACGCCCGGCCGCTTGGAGCGCTCGGGCAGCAGCAGGATCTTGGGCGCGGGGCCGAATTCGTCCTCGTCCCATTCGTCCGGCACGGCCAGCAGTTCCCCGTCGCCGTCGCGGCCGACCACGTCGGCGACCAGCACGGCCGGCATCTGGCCGGCCGGTGCCAGCTTGCGCCGTCGCCGCGTGACCGTGCCGTCCTCGGCCAGTTCCTTCAGGAGCTTCTTGAGGGCGATCTTGGCGCCGCCGGTGATGCCGAAGGCACGAGCGATCTCGCGCTTGCCCGCCTGCCCGGGATGCTCGGCCAGGAAGGCTAGAATCTCGTCGCGGGTCGGGAAGGTCGGGGCGGCGCTGGATTTCGGGCTTTTGGCCAAGGGTCTCGGTTCCGGTTCGGTCAAGGCACGATGATAGACCCGAATGCGCGCCCGTGTCGTCCCGTTCTCGCTCGACATTCGCGCCGGACCGCCCCCGTGATCGCGATATCGATCGTCAGGACAGATCCGACAGATGCGATATCAGCATCGACAATTGGCTCTGACGCTTGACCTGGAGCTTCGCGAACAGGGATTTCAGATGGGTGCGGACGGTTTCGCGGCCCAGACCGAGTTCGCGGGCCGCGTCGGCCGGGCTCCGTCCGTGACCGACGATGACCGCCACGGCGGCCTCCGCGCGGGTCAGGCCGAGCGCCTGCATGGCCTCGAACTGTATCGGGGTGACCTGCATTTCCGGGTCGACGACGGTGACCAGGGTCGACACCCCGAATTGCGGCACCAGCTTGAGCCGTTCCGAGGTGTCGGCCATGAGCGGTGCGACCGAGACCAGCAGGGGCAGGCGATCGGGATGGGGGATGGACAGTACGGCCGGCCGCACCGCGACGCCGTCCGGGTCGAGGCGCCGGAAGGCCTGACCGATGGACCGGTCGAGTTGGCCCTGCAGGCGCGGATCCGCCGTTATCAGCTTCGGCTTGCCGGTTGCATTGCGCAAGTGCAGGCCGCGGGATGCGAAGCTCTTCAGCGCCTGGTTGGCGAAAATCACGGTGAAATCGGGATCGATGACGGCGATGCCGTTCTTGTTGCGCTCCGCGCTCTCGGTGAGCGCGGTGATGATGCGTTGATTCAGGGTGTTCTGGCGCAGCTGGATGATCGAATGGAAGTGATTGTGGAAGATCTTGGCAATCTTGATTTCTTCGCACGATGCAGGCGGCGAGTCGATCGGTCTCTGCACGCCCAAGGTCAGGTATAGGTCCGAACGGGGTCGCATGGTGATCGACAGGAATGTCGAGAAATCATAGCGATGTGCGAAGTCATAGTAGAAGGGTGCATTCTGGGGGGCGTCGTGATTGATCAGTCTGCGCCCGTCGAGCACGCCCGTGGGAAACCCGTTGTTTCGTGCGAAGGCAAAGCCTGGATCCCGTTGCCACCAATGTTGTCTGTATTCGCTCACCGCTTCGACCAGGCAGGAAGAGACATGGGACGGAACGTTGTCTTCGGGGGTCAGCGGCACGAAGATGGCGCCGACGCCGCCAAGTTCCCGCGCCATGCCGTCGAGGAAAACGGGAAACAGATCGGGGTCGAACACCGACCGGTACATCATGGCAACGAGTTCATTGATCCGGATCAGTAAATCCATGTGCCTCTCGTCAGACGCAGAGGATCAATCAAAGCTGGAAATCGAACCGGCCTTGCCGGAAAGTTCGGGAATTGTGCAGGAGAAAAGCCAGGGAAACCGGGCATGACCGCGGCACCACCGCGGTCCTTCATGAGGCGAAGGCTCGAAGGCCCACCGCACTGAAGTAGCGGTAGGATGGTACCCCCGACCGCGCTACCGCCTACCCCAGATGGGTGATGCCGTAAGAGAATGTATTTGCCAGATTGCCGTCGCTCAAGCCGGTTTTCGGCACGGCGATCCCAGTCGCCGGCGGTAGAGCAAAGGCTTCCTCCAATTCTTGACCTTCAGGCCGCTGCATCCTCCCAGAATGCAGCGGCCATCCCGCCTGTGCGGAGGCCCGCCCATGGGGCGGCGCGCCTCTGTGGCGGCCCGCCAATTTGGCGACGGAAGGACTTGCGAGCAGACGGACGAGCCGCGCTTCAGCCCGCCGCCTTCTTCTTCGCAGCCGGCTTCTTCGCCATTGTCGCCGGCTTGTCGGCGCGGGCGGCGGCCTTCTTGGCCGGGGCCTTGGCCGATTTCGGCTTGGCGGCCGCGGTCTTGGTCGTCGTCTCGGCAGCGTCCGACGGCTCGGCAGCCTTCTTGGGTGCCGCCTTCCGGGCGGGAGCCTTCTTGGGGGGCGGTGCCTTGGCGGCGCGCTCGGCGAGGAGTGCGGTCGCGATCTCCATCGTCACGGTCTTCGGATCCATGCCCTTGGGCAGGGTCGCGTTGACCTTGTCGTGGCTGACATAGGGGCCGTAGCGGCCGTCGCGGACGGTGACCGGGCCGCCGAGCGTCGGATGGTCGCCGAGTTCGGCGAGCGCGGCCGGGGCGGCTCGGCCCTTGCCGCGGCTGGCGGCCTTCTCGGCGATCAGCGCCACGGCCCGGTTGAGGCCGACGGTGAAGACCTCGTCGACGCCCGGCAGGTTGGCATAGCCGCCGTCATGCAGCAGGAACGGCCCATAGCGGCCGATGCCGGCCTGGATCGGCTTCTTCGTCTCCGGGTGCAGGCCGACCTCGCGCGGCAGGTTGAGCAGCGCGAGCGCCTTTTCCAGGTCCAGGCTCGGCGCGTCCCAGCCCTTCGGCAGGCTGGCGCGCTTCGGCTTCTCGCCCTCGCCGAGCTGGACATAGGGACCGAAGCGGCCCGAGCGCAATGTGACGACCTGCCCGGTCGCCGGGTCGGTGCCGAGTTCGCGCGTGCCGTCGACGGTCAGCGCCGGATCGGCGGCGTCGCCCTCGGCGCCGCTCGCCTGCAGCTGCCTTGTATAGCGGCAGTCGGGATAGTTCGAGCAGCCGATGAAGGCGCCGAACTTGCCGAGCTTCAGCGACAGCCGGCCGCCGCCGCAGGTCGGGCAGGCGCGCGGATCGACGCCGTCGCCCTTGTCGGGGAAGATGTGCGGGGCGAGCAGGGCGTCGATCGCGTCCAGCACCTGGCCGACGCGCAGATCCTTGGTTCCGTCGATGGAGGCCGAGAACTGGCGCCAGAAGTCGCGCAGCACGTCCTTCCAGGACAGTTCGCCGGCCGAGATCTTGTCGAGGCTCTCCTCGAGCCCGGCCGTGAAGCCATATTCGATGTAGCGCTCGAAGAAGCTCTCCAGGAAGGCGGTGACCAGCCGGCCCTTGTCGCCGGGGATCAGGCGCCGCTTCTCGAGGGTCACATAGTCGCGATCGCGCAGCACCTGCAGCGTCGAGGCATAGGTCGACGGCCGGCCGATGCCGAGCTCTTCCATCTTCTTGACCAGCGTCGCCTCGGTGAAGCGCGGCGGCGGCTCGGTGAAATGCTGGTCGGCGGTGATCTTGCGCCGGGCGAGATCGTCCTTCTCGCGCATCGCCGGCAGGCGCTTGCCCTCCTCGTCCTCCTCGTCGTCGCGGCCTTCCGCATAGAGGGCGAGGAAGCCGTCGAAGCGCACGACGCTGCCGACCGCGCGCAGGTCGCAGCGCTCCGTCCCGTCCTCGGCGACGATCTCGACCGTCGTGCGCTCCAGCACGGCGGCCTCCATCTGGCTGGCGACGGCGCGCTTCCAGATCAGCTCGTAGAGCTTGGCCTGTTCGGCATCGAGGTAGCGGGCGACATCGCGCGGCCGGCGCGTCAGGTCGGTCGGCCGGATCGCCTCGTGGGCCTCCTGGGCGTTCTTCGCCTTGGTCTCGTAGTGGCGCGGCTTCTCGGGCAGGTAGCGGGCGCCGAAATCCTCGCCGATCACCTGGCGGATGCCGGCCACGCCCTCGGGGGCGATCTGCACGCCGTCGGTTCGCATATAGGTGATCAGGCCGACGGTCTCGCCGCCGATGTCGACGCCCTCGTAGAGCTTCTGGGCGGTCTGCATGGCGCGGCTGGCCGACAGGCCGAGCGCATAGTTGGCGGCCTGCTGCAACGTGGAGGTGGTAAAAGGCGGATAGGGGTTGCGTCGGACCGGCTTCGATTCCACCGAGGCGACGCGGAAGGTCGCGCGCTCCAGCATGGTCCGGATCTGGCCGGCCTCGCCACCGGTCTTCACGTCGAGCCGGCCGAGCTTGCGGCCCGAGAAGGCTGTGACGCGGGCGTCGAATTCCTCATTGCCCGGCGTCGCCAGCCGCGCCACGATCGACCAGTATTCCTGCGCGACGAAGGTCTCGATCTCCAGTTCCCGGTCGCAGATCAGGCGCAGGGCGACCGACTGGACGCGGCCGGCCGAGCGGGCGCCGGGCAGCTTGCGCCACAGCACCGGCGAGAGCGTGAACCCGACCAGGTAGTCGAGCGCCCGGCGCGCCAGATAGGCGTCGACCAGATCGGCGTCGATCGCACGCGGGTGGCGCATGGCCTCGAGCACGGCCTGCTTGGTCACTGCATTGAACACGACCCGTTCGACCGGCTGCGCCTTCAGGGCCCGCTTCTCCTTGAGAATCTGCAGGACATGCCAGGAAATCGCCTCGCCCTCGCGATCCGGGTCGGTGGCGAGGATCAGCTTGTCGGCGCCCTTGACGGCCTGGGCGATCTCGGCCAGCCGTTTGGCCGACTTGCCGTCGATCTCCCAGTCCATCGCAAAATCTTCGTCCGGGCGGACCGAACCGTCCTTGGCCGGGAGATCGCGGACATGGCCGTAGGAGGCCAGCACGGTGAAGCCGGACCCAAGATACTTGTTGATGGTCTTCGCCTTGGCGGGGGATTCGACAATGACGACGTTCATGGGTTCGGGTCGCTCGGCGGCTATCAATTGTGATATAAGAGGCCGGCGATTGCCGACATGCGAATGTCCGGAAGCGCCAGCGCCCCTCGCGGTCGCTCCCCGGTTCCCTCGGTATTCGAAGGACCCGGCGCGCGACTTTCGGCCGACGGCGTCATGCATGAGCCGGGCCGCCTTTCAATTGGACGCATGCGGGGTCCCGGTCAAGCCTCCCTAAGGAAGGCGGCATAGGCCGGTACACGCGACATGCAACCTATGATAGATAGACGTTCCGTCAGCTCGTATTAGTATGGGCTCGGGTGCGGCAGGTCGCCGTGCCGGAAGTCCTGCCAAGCGTGCTGCCGCTGGGCAGGAAGCGCAACGGCTGCGGCGCATGGCACGGGATCGGGGCTGGGGCATCAATGGATATTTCGGGTGAGAAGGCGCACAGGCGGGGGGATGCCGCAACCTATGTCGAGCAGGTCGCATCGGAATTGCGCGATCTCGCGGTCCGCAACGACCTCGATTTCCTGGCCTACATGCTGGATATGACCCGCCAGGCCGCCGCGATGGAATCCGCCAAGTCACGCCGTCAGGCGCCGGTCGCGACGGCAAAGTGAGCCGTCTCCTGTGGCGCGCATGCAACGCTGCGCATCCGAGCACGCCGGTGGCCCGCCGGATGGTCTCTCGGCCATAAACATGCCCCCGTGCAGTCACGATCCTTCGCAAAGGTCTGCATGACATCGTGCAAGGCACAGGTTGCGAAATGCTCTCCTCTCTTCGGGCGCGTCGGCTCGGCGCGCTCGCCGTCTCCCTGACCACGGCTTTGGTCGCCGGCTACGTCGCGTCGAGCGGCGGCGAGCTGCAGCCGGTCGCCTTGCCGGTGGTCTTCGGCGTCGCCCTTGCGACGGCGATCGAGCCGCGCCTGTGGCTCGTGCACCTGACTCTCGTGGCGATCGGTCTTGCCGCCTTCGACATGGTTCCCGATCTCGCCCGCGGGGGCATGGACCGCTTCAGCTTCGATCTGCGAACGAGCCTGTCCGCGCTCGGCCCTGCCTTCATCGGGGCCGCCATGGTGCGGCTGGCCTGCCGTTCGGCCATGTAGCTGCCCGAAGGGCGCATGGCGGACCGGTTCCGGCTTCGCGTTCCCGGCCGCCGGTCGGGGCTCAAGACCGGCCGACGGCCGGCCGGTCGATTACGAGGCCGGGTAGGTGTAGTCCACGATTCCGCGGGCATCGAAGCGCGCATCAAGCATGCCGTAGCTCGCCCGCCAGCCGCCGGCCAGCCGGGTATCGATGAAGGCGTCGGTGATCGCGCGCGGCGCGAAGCGGTGCAGGGCGGCGGCGGCCGTGGTGATGGCCAGTTGCTCGACGAAGATGCGGGCCGATCCGGGATCGTCCATGCAGGCATTCGCGGCGCCGCGAATCGCTTCCGCGGAGGCGCTCGCCTCGCGGCCGAGCACGGCGGTCACGTCGCCGAGGACGGCGTCGAGGGTTTCCGGGACCGATTCGATCATCGACAGGGCTTCGAGGGCGAGCTGATTGCTCGCGCCGCCCCAGATGCCGAAGGCCTGGGCATCGCGATAGGCCCGCGCCGCTTCGGAACTTTCCGTGTAGCCGTTGATGCCCTGGCACTCGAGCGCCTCGGCGGCGATCATCGGGGCGACCCGGCCGATCCAGAACTTGGCGACCGGGATCATCAGTCGGGCGATGGCGTCTTCGATCACGTCGTTGCCGGCGCGGTCGCGGGCATTGGCGAGGCGGATGACCAGGGCGGTCGCCGCGGCCACGTCGATCGCCATGTCGGCCAGGACCCGCGCCATTAGCGGCTTGTCGAGCAGCCGCGTCCCGCCGGAGGCGCGATGGCGCACATGATGGACGGCATTGGCCAGCGCGCCGCGCATCACGCCCGTCGCCATCACGGCCGCATCGTGGCGGAGCGTAAGGTGCGCATCGGCCACGAGCTTCGCCCCGTCGCCCTCGGCGCCGATCAGATGGGCCTCGGCATCGGCGAACTCGACCTCCGCAATCCCATTGCCCCTGAGGCCGACCGTGTCCTTGAGCCGCTGGATGCGGACCCGATTCAGGCTTTCGTCCCGGCGGAAGCGCGGGACCAGGAACACGGACGGTCCCCCGGCCGCGTCGGCAAGGACGATCAGCGCATCGGCCATCGGCCCCGACACGGCCCATTTGTGGCCGATCAGACGATAGCGGCGGCCCTCGAAGCGGGACGCCTGGGTCAGGTTGTCGACCCCCGGCGTGCTGCCCTGCTTCTCGGTCAGGGCGAGCGAGAGCGTCAGGCCGGCCTTGCTGGCGGCGGGCTGGGGCCGGTGGTCGTAGCGGCGGCCGGCGATCCTGGACATCCAGGGCTCTGCGAATTCCGGCGCGACGAGCGCGATGCCGGCAGCCGCGCAGGTCGTCGTCCACGGCACCAGATGGCTGCATTCGGTCTGCGCGGTCATGTAGAGCCGCGCCGACCGCATGGCATGGGCGCGGCCGGAATCATCCTCGCGGTCCGACTGCCAGATCGAGATGCCGAGCCCGGCCTCGGCGCTGCGCCGCATCAGCGCATGGTAGGCGGGGTGGTACTCGACCAGGTCGATCCGGCGCCCCTGGCCGTCATGGGTCCGCAACTGGGGGGGATGGGCATTGGCAAGCCGCGCCAGTTCCCGCGCCTCGGCCGTGCCCCAGAAGCCGCCATGCTCCGAGAGCAGCCGTTCGCCGGTCTCGTCGAGAGCCGTCTCCAGGGCGCCGTAGAGGATCGGATCGGTCTCGAACACGTTCCGCACCGGCAATTGTGGCGGCTGGTTGTAGACGTCGTGCGTCTCAAAAGCCGAAGGAGCCATCCGCCTGTCTCTCGATTCGTGCCCTTTTCATGGAGACTAACACGCCGGAGCGAAAGCCAAATCGTTCACGCAGGGGGGATTGCCGCGGCAGGCAGCGGGCATGTAAACGGTCCTCGGAAATCTTGGCTTCAAGTATACCACACAGTTATCGCTGCGTAACATTTTGACAGTGCGGGGCGGCCGGAGTATGGTAACTGTCAGACCCGCTGTTTGAATACATCGGGTAATCAACCTCCTGCGCGCCGCGCGGGGGCCGCCCGGCCAAGCCATGCGCTCCGGGCCTTTGGATCGGGCACGATCTCCGGGTGGGATCGTGCCCTTTCCTGTCTGGGGGCTGTGGTTCGCAGTCGCCGGGCCTGCCGCTGCAGGCTTGATGTGCCTTCGGCGTCCGGCGTCCGGCGTCCGGCGTCCAACTCGGTCTCCGACAGCGGAAGCCGGAACCGTGTGAAGCCCGGCCGCAGGGAGACCGGCCGGACGGGGGAGGGGTGGGCCCCGATCGGTCTCCTCTCGGATTTCGGTGGATAGGCGATCCGGTGGCGGTCTCGTCCCTTGCCGGAGGCAGCCGTTCCGCCTATAGCGACGGCTTTAATGATCAGCCCCGAAACGTCCGCCCGCGCGCCCTTCGCGCACAAGCACCTCCTCGGGATCGAAGACCTCGCTCCCGACGAGATCGTCGCCCTCATCGATCGCGCGGAAGCGCAGATCGAGGTGTCTCGACAGGTCGAGAAGAAGCGCACCGTCCTGCGTGGACGCACGCAGATCAACCTGTTCTTCGAGGCCTCGACCCGAACGCAGTCGTCCTTCGAGATCGCCGGCAAGCGCCTCGGCGCCGACGTGATGAACATGTCGGTCGCCTCGTCGTCGGTGAAGAAGGGCGAGACCCTGATCGACACCGCGACGACGCTGAACGCCATGCACCCGGATATCCTGGTGGTACGCCACCACGCGGCCGGGGCGGTGCATCTGCTCGCCCGCAAGGTGTCCTGCTCGGTGGTCAATGCCGGCGACGGCGCGCACGAGCACCCGACCCAGGCGCTGCTCGACGCGCTGACCATCCGGCGGCACAAGGGCACGATCCGCGGACTGACGGTGGCGATCTGCGGCGACGTGGCCCACAGCCGGGTGGCGCGCTCCAACATCATCGCATTGAATGCGCTCGGCGCCCGCGTCCGCGTCATCGGCCCGTCGACCCTGATGCCGCGGGGCATCGAGCGGCTGGGTGTCGATGTTTTCACGGACATGCGCCGGGGACTGGCCGATTGCGACATCGTCATGATGCTGCGCCTGCAGCGCGAGCGCATGGCCGGCGCCTTCGTCCCGTCGGTGCGCGAGTATTTCCACTTCTGGGGCCTCGACCAGGAGAAGCTCGGCCACGCCAAGCCGGACGCCTTGGTGATGCATCCCGGCCCGATGAACCGCGGTGTCGAGATCGATCCCGAGGTCGCCGACGGGCCGCAGAGCCTGATCGCCGAGCAGGTCGAGATGGGCGTCGCCGTGCGCATGGCGGTGCTCGAGACGCTCGCCGAACACCTTCCGAACGCGTGACCGGAGACGCCGCCTTGTCCATCTCCGAGGCCTCCTCATTCCGCGGCCGCCGCGGCGACGACCGCCCGCTGGTCATCGCCGGCGCCCGTATCGTCGATCCGTCGCGCGATCTCGATGCGGTCGGCACCGTCGTTGTCGTCGACGGCCGCATCGCGGCCGCCGGCCCGGACGCCCTGAACCAGGGCGTTCCGGACGGCGCGGAGGTCGTGGACGGAGCCGGCCGGTTGGTCCTGCCCGGCCTCGTCGATGCCCGGGTCTTCGTCAGCGAGCCGGGCCACGAGTATCGCGAGACCTTCGCGTCGGCGAGCCGGGCGGCGGCGGCCGGCGGCGTCACCACCATGATCACCATGCCGGATACCGATCCGGTCATCGACGACCCGGCCCTGGTCGATTTCGTCATGCGGCGTGCCCGCGATACCGCGGTGGTGCGCGTGCATCCGATGGCGGCGCTGACGCGCGGCTGCCTCGGCCAGGAGATGGTCGAGATCGGCCTCCTGCAGGATGCCGGCGCGGTCGCCTTTACGGACGGACGCCGGTCCGTCGCCAGTGCCGCCACGATGCGGCGGGCGCTGACCTATGCGCGCGATTTCGGCGCGCTGATCGCCCATCACGTCGAGGATTCGACGCTGGCCGGCAGCGGCGTCGTCAACGAAGGCGAGTTCGCCACCCGGCTCGGCCTTCCGGGCATTCCGCGCGAAGCCGAGACCATCATGCTCGAGCGCGACATGCGGCTCGTCGCGCTGACGCGCGGGCGCTATCACGCGGCGCAGGTCTCGACCGCCGACAGCGTCGAAATCCTGCGCGCCGCCAAGGGGCGCGGGCTCGATGTGACCGCCGCGGTCTCGATCGCGCATCTGACGCTGAACGAACTCGACATCGGCACCTACCGGTCCTTCCTCAAGCTGTCGCCGCCGCTGCGCGCCGAGGACGACCGGCGTGCGGTGATCGAAGGGCTTGCGGACGGGACCATCGATTTCGTGGTGTCCAGCCACGATCCGCAGGATGTCGAGACCAAGCGCCATCCCTTCGCGGAGTCGGCCGACGGGGCCGTCGGCCTGGAAACCCTGCTGGCCGCAGCCCTGCGCCTGGTCCACAATGGCGAGATCGGCTGGTCGACGCTGGTCGCCGCACTCTCGACGCGGCCTGCCGCACGCCTCGGCCTTGAAGGCGGCACGCTGAAGCCGGGCGCGCCGGCCGACCTGATCGTGGTCGATCCGCAGGTCTCCTGGGTGCTCGATCGCGCCGCGCTCTTGTCGCGCTCCAAGAACACGCCCTTCGAGGACGCCCGCTTCGAAGGCCGGGTGCTCAGAACGCTGGTTGCGGGACGGACGGTGCACGCCTACCGTTGACCGCTGCCGTCCCGCCCGCCGCCCGTTTCCGGAAACGCCGATGCCCGAACTCGTCGCCGCCTTTCCCGTTCTCGCGATCGCCGCCCTCTACGGCTATCTGATGGGTTCGGTGCCCTATGGGCTGCTCATCACCAAGGCCGCCGGGCTGGGCGACGTGCGCAACATCGGCTCCGGCAATATCGGTGCGACCAATGTGCTGCGCACGGGCCGCAAGGGGCTTGCCGCGGCGACGTTGCTGGCGGACGCGCTCAAGGGCACGATCGCGGTGCTGGTCGCCGGCCGCTTCGGGCAGGATGCCGCGCTGGCCGCAGGCGCGGCCGCGCTGGTCGGCCACTGCTTCCCGGTCTGGCTCGGTTTCAAGGGCGGCAAGGGGGTGGCGACCTATCTCGGCGTGCTGGCGGGCCTCTATCCGCCCGGCCTCCTGGTCTTCGCCGTGGTCTGGCTGGCCGTCGCCTTCTTCAGCCGCTATTCGTCGGCCGCCGCGCTCACCGCCATGGTGCTGGTGCCGCCGGCCATCTGGTTCGGCCCCGGCATCGCGCTGTCGGCCGAGAAGCGGGCCGCCTTCGAGGGCGACCATCGGGTCGCGGCGGTCATGGCGGTGATGAGCCTGCTGGTGATCGCCAAGCATCACACCAATATCAGGCGCCTGATCGCCGGGACCGAGACCAAGATCGGTTCGAAAGGGTAGGGGCGCGGGCCGCATCGCCGCCTCAGAGCCTGTCCCGGTCAGCTCGAAACGCTCTGACCGGAAAGGACCGGCTCAAGCCATTGAATCGGGAGCCTTTCCTTATCGATTGGAGGATTCCATCCAATCGGGAAATGCTCTGGGCGGCCGGCCGGTTCCCTTCGACAAAAGCGAACGTCATCGGACCTTCGGATCGGCCGCCCCGATCCGGGGCTTCTCGCCATGGGCGCCGATCGCGCCGCCCCGACATGGCTGCGTTCTGCGGCCACCGGTTGCCCCCTCGCGCGCCCGTCCGCTCAGGGCCGGCGACGCGTATCCGCGGGCTGGCGGCCCGCTCGGCCGCCGGTGCGTATCTGTGAGTTTGCGCCCGCTCGGCCGCCGCCGGCAGGGCATCCCTTCGACGGTGCGACGAAATCCGCGTGAGCAAAAAGAAAACCCCGCCAGGACGAATCCTGGCGGGGTGAAAACGGTCCGGACGGACCCTCGCGGGGGTCAGCCCTTCTTGGCCCACCAGCCGGAACGCTTCGGCTTCGACGGATCGACCTCGGTCGAGGTGAGTTCGGTCCGGGCGCGGGCCGGCGGTGCGGGTTCCGGCTCCGGCGCGGGGGTGGGGGCGGCCGGTTCGGCGACCGCGGTCGGCTCGGCCGTCACGGCCGGGATCGCGACGGTCTCCACCGTCTCGACCGACACGGCGGTGGCTTCCGGTGCGGCCGAGGCATCGGCGTCCGTGGCCTGCGCCGCCGCCTCAGCTTCGGCAGCCGCTTCCGCCGCCTTGGCCTTGGCCGACTTGCGCGGCGTCCGCGGCTTGGCCGGCTTGGGCTCCTTGGCGACCGCCTCCGTCGTGGTGGCAGCCTCCTTGGCCGTTGCGGCCTTCTTGGCGGGGGCGGCCTTGGTGCCGGCCGGCTTGCGGGTCGACTTGCGGCCGGCCTTGGCCGGCGCCGCTGCCGGTTCCTCGCCCTCGGCGATCGGCGTCTCTGCCGCGGCCCCGTCGGTCTCGGCTTCGTCGGTCACGGCTTCGGCGACGGGCTCGGATGCGATGTCCGACGGCATCGGCGTCTCGATGCCGCCTTCGTCCAATTCCTGGGACGTCGGTCCGGTATCGATCTCACCGTCGCCTGCGAACTCTCCGTCGGCCGCGAAGCCGTCGTCGCGCTGATCGCGGGTCTCGCCCGGCAGACCGCCTTCCTCGCCCTCGCGACGGTTGCGACGGCCACCGCGGCGTCCGCGACGACGGCGCTTGCGGGCGTCGTTGCTGGCCTGGCGATCACCTTCGGAGCGCGGCGCGCGGTTGCCCTCGGCATCGCCCTCGTCGTCGCCATCGGCGTCATCGCCGCCTTCGCCCTCGTCCTCGTAGGAGACGCGGTCGGCAGCGTCGTCGTTGTCGGCCGCCAGCGGCGCGGAGCCCTGCGGCTGACCCTCGCCGTTGCGGCCGCGGCCGCGCCGACGCCGGCGACGCTTGCGCCGATTGGCGCCTTCGCCGTCGGTCTCCGCACGCGGACCGCCTTCGCTGCGGCGTCCGCCGTCGCTTTCGGCCTCGCCCTCGGCTTCGATCTCGTCCTCGTCGATCTCGTCCTCGATCTCGTCTTCCGGCTCCACCGTCTGCGGCGTGACCAGAACGGGCGGCGGCGGCGCCATGGCCGGCCGGCTGACGGGCTCGCCCTTCTCGACGACGAACAGGTGGCCGCCGGTGGAGGCGTGATCGTCGGCCAGGATGGTGATGTCGAGGCCGAAGCGCCGTTCCAGATCGGCGAGATGCGCGCGCTTCTGGTTGAGGATGTAGAGAGCGACGCCGGTCCGGGTACGCACGATCAGGTCGTTGGTGACCGACTTGATCAGCGCCTCCTCCAGGCTGCGCAGGACATGCAGCGCGACCGATTCGGTGGACCGCACCATGCCGGAGCCGCCGCAATGCGGGCAGACGATCATGGAGGATTCCAGCACGCCGGTGCGGATGCGCTGGCGCGACATCTCCATCAGGCCGAAATGCGAGATGCGGCCGACCTGGATGCGCGCGCGGTCGTTCTTGAGGCAATCCTTGAGCTTGCGCTCGACCGACCGGTTGTTGCGCTTCTCCTCCATGTCGATGAAGTCGATCACGATCAGGCCGGCCAGATCGCGCAGGCGCAGCTGCCGGGAGACCTCCTCGGCGGCCTCCAGGTTGGTCTGCAGCGCGGTATCCTCGATATTGTGCTCGCGCGTCGACTTGCCCGAGTTCACGTCGATCGAGACCAGCGCTTCGGTCTGGTTGATGATGATGTAGCCGCCCGAGCGCAGGGTCACGCGCGGCGAGAACATCGCATCGAGCTGGCTTTCCACGCCGAAACGGGTGAAGACCGGGGCCGGCTCCTTGTAGGCCTGGACGTTCTTGGCATGGCTCGGCATGAGCATGCGCATGAAGTCCTTGGCCTCGCGATAGCCGTCGTCGCCGGCAACCAGGATTTCGTCGATATCCTTGTTGTAGAGATCACGGATCGACCGCTTGATCAGGCTGCCTTCCTCGTAGACGAGCTTGGGCGCCTTGGAGCTCAGGGTCAGTTCGCGGACATTCTCCCACAGGCGCAGGAGATACTCGAAATCGCGCTTGATCTCGGCCTTGGTGCGGGCCGCGCCGGCGGTGCGGACGATGACCCCCATGCCCTCCGGAACTTCCAGCTCCTGGGCGATCTTCTTCAGCCGCTTGCGGTCGGTCGGATTGGTGATCTTGCGCGAGATGCCGCCACCGCGGGCGGTGTTGGGCATCAGCACCGAATAGCGGCCGGCGAGCGACAGATAGGTGGTCAGAGCCGCGCCCTTGTTGCCGCGCTCCTCCTTCACCACCTGCACCAGCAGGACCCGGCGCCGCTTGATCACCTCCTGGATCTTGTAGTGCCGCTTCAGCTTCGGGGCCGAACGGCGCTCGGGAAGCTCCTCGAGGGCATCCTCGGAGCCGACCGATTCGACCTGGTCCTCATCGCCGTCGCCGTCGTCGGCGGCATCGTCGCCGTTGTTCGCGGCCGGCTTGGCGCGGCGCGGACGATTGTCCTCGCGATCCTCGGCCGAATGCATGCGCGACTCTTCCTCGAGCAGCGCCACGCGGTCGGCATGGGGGATGTCGTAATAGTCGGGATGGATCTCGGAGAAGGCCAGGAAGCCGTGCCGATTGCCGCCATAGTCCACGAAGGCCGCCTGGAGCGAGGGCTCCACGCGCGTCACGACGGCGAGATAGATGTTACCTCTGAGCTGCTTCTTGTTGGCGGCCTCGAAGTCGAATTCCTCGACCCGGCTGCCGCGCACCACCACGACCCGGGTCTCCTCCGGGTGGGTGGCGTCGATGAGCATCTTGTTGGCCATGGATGAATTGCTCCGCGGCCCACGCGCCAAAGCCCGGCAACCGCATGCGGTGACCGGGGTCCAGGGAGGCCGTCTTGTTGGGATTCATGAGAATTGACAGGTCGGTCGCGGAGGCGGCGGAACGCGTGGGCACGGGCGGACAGTGACGGTAGAGCGTCCGGACCTGTGCCGACCCCCCTTCCGTCACGCTGCGACCGTTCGTACCCCTCATGGCCTCGGCATGGACCCTGTCGCTCGAGTATGTCCGCGGACGCGTGCCACGCGCCACGGTGGAGCCTTCCTCCCGACGCGCCCACGCGAGGCAGCCGTTCGGGCCGGTTGGCGGTTTTTGTTTCGCGTCGGAGCCGCACGAAGCACGCACGGCACGTCGGCGGATGCTCCGCTGTCCGCGCGGATGCGCCGGCAAGGAGCCCCGGAGACGCCTCCCGGTCGAACATCCGGTGGAAAAGTCACGATGCTCAAGCGCTCCTCGTGGTTGGCCGCTCTGGCGAACCTGACGGGCACTCGGTCGCGACGTCGTTTACCGGACGCATGTTCGGACGGAGGACGGATTCCTTGTCCCCATCTTTTAAGGAGACCGGTACTCCATTGCAAGGAAAAGCCGCGGACGGTCAGCCAAACCCTTCGGCCGTCTCGACGGTTGCTGTTGTGCCGCTAAACTCCGATCGAGCCTGGACGGCAACGGGGGGAAATGGCGTGGCGACGACGCTGATGATGACCAAGGACGAGGTTTCCGACTTCCTCGACCGGGAATTTCCGCAGATACACATCGGCGGGCGGGCCTTTTCGATCGACGAACTCGCGCCGGGCGTCGCCGTGATGCGCCTGAGCGCCCAGGATCGCCATCTGCGCCCCGGCGGCACCGTCTCGGGTCCGTCGCTGTTCGCGCTCGCCGATCTGGCCGCCTATGTGGCGGTGCTCGGCCATCTCGGCCCGGTCGGCCTCGCCGTGACGACCAGCGCGACGATCAACTTCCTGTCAAAGCCCGACCCGGGCGATCTTCTCTGCACCTGCCGCATCCTGAAGGCCGGCAAGCGGCTTTTCGTGGTCGAATGCGCGACGCGGGCCGAAGGCAGCGACGCGATCGTCGCCCATGTCACCATGACCTACTCGATTCCCGCGCGCTGAGGCGCGCAAGCGGACGGGTCACCGCGCTCCGCCGGACGGTAGCCGGTCTCAGGATATTCACAGGTTTCGGGTATTCAGCGGCCATCGCCTCGACCGGGCAGCGGCCGGGTTCTTACAATTCTGCCAAGATCGTTAGCGGTTTGTCACCGCCCTGCCACACCCTGTCACCGTTCTGCGCATTCGGTTGCCGTATGCGTTGCGGGGTGGTCCGCCGCACGTCACTTTTGTCGGCAACGTGGGGGCGACTATGAAGACGACGAAGACGAGTTTTGCGGTTTGCCGGGCCGATGCGGCGCCGATGGCGGGATTCCTGCTCGCGGGTCTGACGGCTGCGGTCCTGAGCCTCGGCGCATCGGAGGCCCAGGCGGCATCCGCCAAGGCACCCGTCAAGCCGGCCCCCGTGGTCGCGGCGAAGCCGGCACCGGCCGCGGTTGAGGCCGAGGTCGAAGACGACGGTTTTGAAGTCGAGGACGCGTTCGGGTTCAGCCAGGGGGCTGCGACCGCCGGCGAGGGCAAGTGGGAGGCCAGCTCGACGCTGACCGGCGCCTTCGGCCGCTCCAAGGGCAGCTACCGCGCCTTCCAGACCGAAAGCGAGGCCGAATACGGCATCACCGACCGCATTCAGATGGGCTTTGCGGCCTTCACCGATGCCCATCGCGTCCGCAACGTGCCGCAGCTCGACAACCTCTCCAGCTTCGGTTTCGACGGCCTGTCGGTCTCGCCGAAGATCGCCATCCTGCAGAAGGACATCGACGGCCCGGTCGGCTTCGCGGTCGAGGGCGAACTGGAATGGCGCCGCCATGACGAGGCGAGCGGCCAATCCGGCCGGTTCTATCAGGGCGGACTGACGGCGCTGAGCGACTGGGTCGTGATGCCCAACACGCTCTATGCGGCCGCCAATGCCGGCTTCGAGCTCGGCCGCGGCCGGGAGAACGGCGAGGCCTGGGAGACCGAATCCTCGGTCTTCGCCTCGGGCGCGCTGTCCTGGCGCTTCACCAAGCGGGCCACGATCGGTGCCGAGGCGCGACTCGAGTCGGCCTTCGAGGACGTGTTCGGCAAGCGCGAGGGGACGGCCCTGTTCCTCGGCCCGACCTTCTTCTGGAAGATCAGCGGCAAGGTGTCGGTGGCGGCAGCCTGGAGCACGCAGGTCTGGGGCAACGGCCCGGACAGCCATGGCCGGCTCAATCTCGATGCCTTCGACCGGCATCGCGGCATGCTCAAGATCGGCCTCGAATTCTGACGGTATTATCGTACCGCATGGCGGTATTATGATGCCGCATACGTCTAACGTGATGATATTGAACGGATAATTCGATTTTTTGCGCCCGATGTGACGCTTGACTTGTCGGCTTCGTGCCAGTACATCAAAGCCCGAACGCGGCGGCCGGCGACGGCCGTCGTCTCGTTTTCGGACGATCCCGCAGGGTTCGCCCGATCCGCACCCGGTGCCGAGGCGCCGGCAACGGATCCGGGAGGGCAGGGGAGCCGGTCCGACTCCTTCTACCTTTCTCCTGAACCAGGACGAAACCCATGAGCACCTATTCGGCGAAGCCGGCCGAGGTGGAGAAGAAGTGGATCCTGATCGACGCCGAAGGCGTCGTACTCGGTCGCCTCGCCTCCCTCATCGCCATGCGCCTGCGCGGCAAGCACAAGCCGACCTTCACTCCGCATGTCGACTGCGGCGATCACGTCATCGTCGTCAATGCCGACAAGGTCGTGCTGACCGGCAACAAGTACAACGACAAGGTCTACTACTGGCACACCGGTCATCCCGGTGGCATCAAGGAGCGGACCGCGCGCAAGATCATCGAGGGTCGCTTCCCGGAGCGCGTGCTCGAGAAGGCCGTGCTGCGCATGCTGCCGCGCGGTCCCCTGGCCCGCAAGCAGATGACCCACCTGAAGCTCTATGCCGGCGCTTCGCATCCGCATGACGCCCAGCAGCCGACGGCGCTCGATGTGAAGTCGCTCAACCGCAAGAATGTGGGGGCCTGATCATGACCGAAGTCCAGTCTCTCTCCGAACTCGGCCAGGCCATGGGCGTCGCCGCGTCCACGCAGGCGGCGGCTCCGGTTCATGAGCGCAAGGTCGACTCGCTCGGCCGCGCCTACGCCACCGGCAAGCGCAAGAACGCGGTCTCCCGCGTCTGGCTGGTTCGCGGCTCCGGCAAGATCACCGTCAACGGCAAGGACTTCACGAGCTATTTCGCTCGCCCGGTCCTGCAGATGCTGATCATGCAGCCGATCCTGGCGGCCAACCGCGACGGCCAGTTCGACGTGATCGCCACCTGCGAAGGCGGCGGTCTGTCCGGTCAGGCCGGCGCGCTGCGCCACGGCATCTCCAAGGCGCTGACCTATTTCGAGCCGGAACTGCGCGGCGCGCTGAAGCCCTACGGCTTCCTCACCCGCGACAGCCGCGTCGTCGAGCGCAAGAAGTACGGCCGCGCCAAGGCCCGCCGCAGCTTCCAGTTCTCGAAGCGCTGATCGGTTCGATTGTACTTCGCGAAGGTTTCGAAGCGCCCCCTTGTGGGGCGCTTCGTCGTTTTGGGCACCCGTCGTGCCGCGCGGGAGGACTGGCCGCCCGCACGGGAGCGTGCTAGCGATCCCGCATGGCCGAGCCCACGAAAGATCCCCTTCGCCCGCGTCCCACCGACAATGCCGTGTTCGGACCGTCGCTGCTTGGCGGTGCGGCCGAGCCGACCTATGGCGGCGTGCTGTCCTTCATGCGTCGGCGGCTGACGCGCGACCTGGCCGGCGTCGACGCCGTCGTCTGGGGCATTCCGTTCGACAGTGCCGTCTCCAACCGATCCGGCGCCCGCTTCGGACCGCAGGCGATCCGACGCGCCTCGGCGATCTTCGACGGCGACCCGCAATATCCCTTCGAGGCCGATCCCTTCGCGGCCCTTGCGGTGGTCGACTACGGCGACGCGGTCTGGGACTACGGCCGGCCCTGGGAGGCCCATGGCCTGATCGAGCGCCAGGCGCGCGAGATCCTCGATGCCGGCTGCCATCTCTTCTCGCTCGGCGGCGATCATTCGGTGACCTGGCCGCTGCTCAAGGCGCATGCGGCGGTCTACGGGGCGCTCGGCCTGGTCATGTTCGATGCCCATCAGGACACCTGGCCCGACGACGGCGAGCGGATCGACCACGGGTCCTTCGTCCTGCGCGCGGTGCGCGAGGGTGTGATCGACCCGGACCGTTCGATCCAGGTCGGCATTCGCACCCATGCGCCGGAGACCTGCGGCATCGAGATCATCCACGGCTACGAACTCGACGATATCGGCATCTTCGGCGTCATCCGCCGAATCGAGAACCGCGTCGGCTCCGGGGCGGCCTACATGACCTTCGACATCGATTGCCTCGATCCGGCCTTCGCGCCCGGCACGGGCACGCCGGTGGCGGGCGGGCTCTCGTCGCGCGAGGCGCTGTCGATCCTGCGCGCGCTCGGCGATATCGGCTTCGTCGGTGGCGACGTGGTCGAAGTGGCGCCGGCTTACGATCACGCCGACATCACCGCCATCGCGGCTTCCACGGTCGCGCAGACCTATCTCGGCGTCCTGGCGGAAACCCGCCGCGGCGACTGACCCGATTTCGTTAGCCGGCATCGCCACGCCGCGGTCTGCCCAGGAAAGATGCGGTACGACGGTACGGCCTGCCGCGCGAAACGGCTTTTGCCGACGCGCCGACCCGAGTAGCATCCGGGCGGGCGGGCGTGTGACGACGGGGACGGAATGGCGGAGGAACACCAGCAGCGGCAGAATGCGGTCACGCAGTTGCGCAACAATTTCGTGACCGGCATCGTGGTGGTCGGCCCGCTGGCGATCACCTTCTATATCGCCCGGTCGCTGATCGACTGGGTCGACGCGACCGTGAAGCCGCTGATCCCGCCGTCCTGGAACCCGGATACCTATCTCCCCTTCGCCCTGCCGGGTTTCGGGCTGCTGGTCGGCATGATCGGCATCACCATGCTGGGCGCGGCCACCGCCTCGCTGATCGGCCGCTCGCTGATCTCCTATGGTGAGCAGCTGCTCGACCGCACGCCCTTCGTCCGCCCGGTCTACAAGACGCTGAAGCAGGTCTTCGAGACCGTGGTCGCCAACCGCGCGAACAGCTTCACCCAGGCCGGCCTGATCGAATGGCCGCGCAAGGGCGTCTGGTCGATCGTCTTCGTGTCGGCGCCGGCACGCGGGGAAATCCGCGCCCGTCTCGGTCCGGATTCCGACTTCCTGACCGTCTTCATCCCCACGACCCCGAATCCGACCGGCGGCTACATCATGTTCGTGCCGCGCCGCGACGTGATCCTGCTCGACATGTCGATCGAGGATGCCGCCAAGCTGGTCATTTCCGCCGGCCTTGTCGTTCCCGAGGAACGCCTCCGCTTCCCCGTTGCGGACGTACCGGGCTGAGGGCAAGCACTATACCGGGACCCACCCCGAAGCCGCATTCCCGGCCGGAGCGCAGCGGAGAGCCGGGACCCACTCTGTTGTGAGTGTGGCGCAAGACCTTGTTTTCGAACGCAATCTTGATGCCGCTCGCGAGGCGAGGTGGCCCCGGATCGGCGGCCCTTCGGGCTTTGTCCGGGGATGCTATCGAGGGATCGAAGAAGGTCCTCCCGGATCAGGGAATGAATGGTTGATCTCCCATCGCATTCCCGGCCGAAGCGCAGCGGAGAGCCGGGACCCACTCTGTTGCGAGCGTGTCGCAAGACCTTGTTTTCGAACGCAATCTTGCCGGCGATCGCGAGGAGAGTAGGCCCCGGATCGGCGGCCCTTCGGGCCTTGTCCGGGGATGCGTCGTGAGATAGACGCGGGTCACCGGGATCTGGGAATGATCGGGTGATCTCCCATCGCATTCCCGGCCGGAGCGGAGCGGAGAGCCGGGACCCACTCTGCTGCGAGCGTGTCGCAAGGCCTTGTTTTCGAACGCGATCTTGCCGGCGCCCGCGAGGCGAGTGGGCCCCGGATCGGCGGCCCTTCGGGCCTTGTCCGGGGATGCTATCGAGGGATCGAAGAAGGTCCCCCGGATCAGGGAACGAAAGCGCGATCTCCCATCGCATTCCCGGCCGGAGCGCAGCGGAGAGCCGGGACCCACTCTGCTGCGAGCGTGCCGCAAGACCTTGTTTTCGTACGCGATCTTGATGCCGCTCGCGAGACGAGTGGGCCCCGGATCGGCGGCCCTACGGGCCTTGTCCGGGGATGCGACTGCGGGATCGAAGAAGGTCCTCCGGATCTGGGAATGACGGGGTGATTTCCCATCGCATTCCCGGCCGGAGCGTAGCGGAGAGCCGGGACCCACTCTGCTGCGAGCGTGCCGCAAGATCTTGTTTTCGAACGCAATCTTGATGCCGCTCGCGAGACGAGTGGGCCCCGGATCGGCGGCCCTTCGGGCCTTGTCCGGGGATGCGACTGCGGGATCGAAGAAGGTCCCCCGGATCTGGGAATGAAAGCGCGATCTCCCATCGCATTCCCGGCCGGAGCGCAGCGGAGAGCCGGACCCACTCTGCCGCGAGCATGTCGCAAGACCTTGTTTTCGAACGCGATCTTGCTGCCGCTGCGAGGCGAGTAGGCCCCGGATCGGCGGCCCTTCGGGCCTTGTCCGGGGATGCGATTGCGGGATCGAAGAAGGTCCCCAGTATCTGGGAATGAAGGGGTGATTTCCCATCGCATTCCCGGCCGGAGCGTAGCGGAGAGCCGGGACCCACTCTGCTCGGAGCGTGTTGCAAGGCCTTGTTTTCGAACGCGATCTTGCCGGTGCTCGCGAGGCGAGTGGGCCCCGGATCGGCGGCCCTGACGGGCCTTGTCCGGGGATGCTATCGAGGGATCGTCATAGTCTCGAAACGCAATCTCGACCGAAGCGCAACCCAGACATAAACTATCGGAACGTATGGGCGAGCTTCTGGCGCAGGCCGTGGTCGGTCAGGTCGAGGCGGAGCGGGGTGACCGAGATGGCGCCCTGGTCGAGGGCCCACAAATCGGTGCCTTCGAGCGGTTCCAGGCGCTTCGGGCGATAGGCGATCCAGTAGTAGGGGAAGCCGCGGTTGTCCATGCGCTCGTCGACATGGATCAGGTCGCCATTGCGCTCGCCCTGGGCGGTTGCGATGACGCCGGTCACGGCGTCGGGCGCGCGGTTCGGGAAGTTGACGTTCATTAGCACGCCGTCGGGAATGCCGGCCTCGATCAGGCGCCGGATCACGTCCGGGCCGTGGGCGCGCGCGGTGTCCCAGGGCACGTCGGAGCCCTTCGGCCAGCCGAAGGCCTGGCTGAGCGCGATCGACGGGACGCCCAGGATGGTGCCCTCCATGGCGCCGGCGACCGTGCCCGAATAGGTCACGTCGTCGGCGATGTTGGCGCCGCGGTTGACGCCGGACAGGACCAGATCCGGCCGCGCCGGCAGGATGTGGCGCAGACCCATAATCACGCAGTCGGTCGGCGTGCCGCGCACCGCGACATGGCGGGCGTCGATCTCGCGCAGGCGCAGGGGATCCGACAGGGTCAGCGAATGCGCCTTGCCGGACTGGTCGGTCTCCGGCGCGACGACCCAGACATCGTCCGACAGCGCACGCGCGATCTCTTCCAGCACGGCGAGGCCCGGCGCATGGATGCCGTCGTCATTGGTGATCAGGATGCGCATGGAAACCTCGACGAATGCGGACGCGGCCGTGGGCGGCCGGCAGGGCGGGTGAGGGGCGAAGGCGACAGGCTGACGACCGCGCGGCCGGTCAGCCGATCACCTCCAGGCCGCCCATATAGGGCCGCAGCACCGACGGGACCGTGACGCTGCCGTCGGCGTTCTGGTAGTTTTCCAGGACCGCGACCAGCGCGCGGCCGACGGCGACGCCCGACCCATTCAGCGTGTGCACGAAACGGGTGCCCTTGCCCTCCTGCGGCCGGTAGCGCGCATTCATGCGGCGGGCCTGGAAGTCGCCGCAGTTCGAGCAGGACGAGATCTCACGATAGGCATTCTGACCCGGCAGCCAGACTTCCAGGTCGTAGGTCTTCTGCGAGGCGAAGCCCATGTCGCCGGTGCACAGCGCCATGGTGCGGAACGGCAGTTCGAGCCGCTTCAGGACCTCTTCGGCCGCCGCCGTCATGCGCTCGTGCTCGGCCGCCGAGTTCTCCGGCGTGGTGATCGAGACCAGCTCGACCTTCAGGAACTGGTGCTGCCGGATCATGCCGCGCGTGTCGCGTCCGGCCGAACCGGCCTCCGAGCGGAAGCACGGCGTCCAGGCGGTGAAGCGGAACGGCAGCGCGGTCTCGTCGAGAATTTCCTCGCGCACGATATTGGTGAGCGGGATCTCGGCGGTCGGCACCAGCCAGAAACCTTCGGTCGTGCGGAACAGATCCTCGGCGAATTTCGGCAGGTTGCCGGTGCCGTAGGCGCTCTCGGTCTTGACCAGGAAGGGCGGGTCGATCTCGGTATAGCCGTGCACGTCGGTGTGCAGGTCGAGCATGAACTGGCCGAGCGCGCGTTCGAGCCGCGCGAGCTTGCCCTTCAGGAACACGAAGCGGGCGCCCGAGACCTTGCCGGCGGTCTCGAAATCCATCAGGCCGAGCGCCTCGCCGATCTCGAAATGCTGCTTCGGCGCGAAATCGAAGCTGCGCGGCGTGCCGACCCGGCGCACCTCGACATTGCCGTGTTCGTCCGACCCGACCGGCACGTCGGCCTGCGGCACGTTCGGGATCTCGGCCAGCGCGGCCTCGAGTTCGGCCTGAATGGTGCGGTCGGCGGCCTCGCCGGCCTGGATGTCGGCCTTGAGTGACGCGACCTCGGCCATCAGCGCCTGCGCCCGGGCCTCGTCCTTGGTCGCCTTGGCCTTGCCGATATCCTTCGAGGCGGCATTCTGGCGCGCCTGCATCTCCTGCAGGCGGGTCATCTGGGCGCGGCGGCGATCGTCGATTTCGAGCAGGGTGGCCGACAGCGGAGCCTTGCCGCGGTTGACCAGCGCGCGGTCGAAAGCCTCGGCATTGTCGCGGATCCAGCGGATGTCGAACATCGTCGTCCCTCGGCACGGTCGGACGCGCGGCCTTGCGCGGATCCGACGGAAAGCGGCGTCATGCCTTCGGGGAAAGAGGTCGTTGCCGTCCCGGCGAGACCGGGCGCCTTTGCCGGCGCCGGCCCCGCGCGGGCCTCACGCTCACGAAGCGTTCGCCGCGGATTTCTCCTTCTGCCGCTCGACGAAGCGGACGGCGAAGATGGTGAGTTCGTAGAGGAGGATGGTGGGTATCGCAAGCGAGATCTGGCTGAGCGGATCGGGCGGCGTCAGCACGGCGGCGGCCACGAAGGCGATCAGAATCGCCCAGCGGCGGCGCAGGCGCAGGTCCTCCGAGGTGAGGAAGCCGATTCGCGCCAGCAGCGTGAGCACGACCGGCATCTGGAAGACGATGCCGAAGGCGAAGGTCAGCGACATGATCAGCGACAGATACTCGCTGACGCGCGGCAAGAGCTCGATCTTGATCTCGCCCTCTCCGGTCTGCTGCATGCCGGCGAAGAAGCCGAGCACCATCGGCAGCATGAAATAGACCAGCGCGGCGCCGAGCACGAAGAAGACCGGCGTGGCGATCAGATAGGGTGTGAAGGCCTGCTTCTCGTGCTTGTAGAGGCCCGGCGCGACGAACTTGTAGATCTGCGTCGCGATGACCGGGAAGGCGAAGAACAGGGCGCCGTAGAAGGCCACCTTGATCTGCGTGATGAAAAATTCCTGCGGCGCCGTGAAGATCATCACGGCCGGCTTGCCGGTCATGTGCCGTATGGTCAGGTCGTAGGGCCAGACCAGGAAGTTGTAGATCGACTTCGCGAAGGCGAAGCAGATGATGAAGGCGATCACGATGGCGATGATGGCGCGGATCAGGCGCGACCGCAATTCGATGAGATGCTCGATCAGCGGCGCCTTGGAGGCTTCGATATCGTCCTCTTCGCTCATGGAATCAGGCGCTCTTCGGCGGTATGGGGTCGATCGGATCGGGCGTCGCAGCCGGCATGGCGGCAAGGTCCGGCATCGGCGGCGGGCCTTCGAGCCCCATCGGGCGCGGCGGCATGGCCGGCGGCTCGTAGGGGGCGATCTCGGGCAGCGACAGGCTTTCCGCGCTCGGCACGGGCAGCGGTTCGGCGGAGGCCGTCACGGTCTCGGGTGCCGCCGGATCGGCAGGAAAACCTTCGGCGGGCCCGGCCGGCGTTGCCGCCGGCGTGGACTCAAGACCGGCCTCGATGCGCGAGAGTTCTGCGTTCAGGTCCTGCGAGACCTGATGGACCGGCGCCATGGCGGCGTCGATCTCGCTGCGGATCATGTTGGCCGGATTGAGCGCCTTCAGGTCCTCGACGCTCTTCTTCACGTCGTCGAGTTCCGCCTCGCGGATCGCCTCGCTGACCTGCCCCTGGAACTCCGCCGCCATGCGCCGGACCTTGCCGATGGTCTGACCGACCATCCGGAGCATCTTGGGGAGATCCTTGGGGCCGATGACGACGAGCGCCACGACCCCGATGATGAGCATTTCGCTCCAGGCTATGTCCAGCATCTCGTCCCGCGGGCTGCCCCGGTCCCTGATGGGAGCCGGGGTCTGTTCGCCCGTCCCGTATTACCGCCAAGTCGCATGCCGGACGCCTCCGGCGCAAGTCGGCCGATGCGGAATTCCGCGCCGGCAGCGCCTGCCGGGCGTGTTGTTCAGACGGCCTTGGACTTGTCCTCGGACGTGGCCCGGCTGTCGGCAGGATGGTTCTCGATGGTCTTCGGAGGCACGGTGGCGGCCGGCGGCGGGGGCGTGTCGGCCTTTGCCTCGTCGTCCTGCATGCCCTTCTTGAAGTTCTTGATGCCCTTGGCGAAGTCACCCATCAGTTCGGGGATCTTGCCGCGGCCGAACAGAAGCAACGCGATCACCAGGACGATCAGCCAATGCCAGATGCTCAAGGAACCCATTTCGTCTTTCTCCGTGCGAGACGGTCCGGGTCCGGTCTGGGCCCCGCGCCGTCCGCGTGTCGTCGATGTCCCGTGATCGCTTCGCGCCGGGACGGGGTCCCGATTTCCTCGCGGAGATCACCTTTGGCGGCGATGCGGCCGGCACTATGGCAAAACTGCTGTTGTGCCGCAACATGACTGGCACCGCCGGCGCGAGATACGGTTTCCGCGTCCGGCTGCCCGGCTGCGGATCCGCGCAGCGGAGCGCGATCATGAAGGACTATATGGGGCCGGCAGCCTCCTTCGGGAAGACCAGAACTTCGGCCGGATCGATCGTGACGCCGACATCCGCGCCGGGCGACAGCGCACCGCCGCCGCGCAGCCGCGCCTTGACGGTCCCGTCGAGGCCCTGGACGGCGACATCGAACAGGTCGACCTCGCCCAGAAAGCGTCGCTCCATGATGCGGCCGGGGATGCCGGTGCCCGGCCGGTCGAGCAGCACGCCCTGCGGGCGGATCGCCACATCCGCCCAGGCCCCGTCGGCCAGTCCGGCGGCCGCGAAGCTGCCGACCGGCGTCGCCACCGCGCCATGGGCGCCACGGCCCTGGATGACGTTCAGTTCGGAGAAGAAGCGCGCCGTGAAGAGGTCGGCCGGCGCATTGTAGATTTCGGCACCCGTGCCGACCTGGATCAGCCGTCCCTGGCGCATCAGGGCGATCCGGTCGCCCATGCGCATCGCCTCTTCCGGATCGTGGGTGACGACCAGAGATGTCGCCCGCGTCTCGCGCAGGACGGCGAGGGTCTCGTCGCGCACCGAATCTCGCAGGCGACGGTCGAGACCCGAGAAAGGCTCGTCCATCAGCAGGACCGAGGGCCGCGGGGCGATGGCGCGGGCAAGCGCGACGCGCTGCTGCTCGCCGCCGGACAGTTCGTGCGGGTAGTCGAAGGCGTGGCTCTCCAGCCCGACCCGGGCGAGCGCCTGCAGCGCCTCGCGCTCGCCCTCGCGCTTCGGCAGGGCGGTCAGGCCGAACATGACATTGGCCAGGATGGTCAGATGCGGGAACAGCGCATAATCCTGGAACATCAGGCCGATGCCGCGCCGTTCGGGCGGCAGGAAGGCGTTCGGGCCGCTCACTTCGCGCCCGTTGACCAGCACGCGGCCGCCGGCCGGCCGCTCGACGCCGGCGGCAAGCCGGAGCAGGGTGGTCTTGCCGCAGCCGGAATGCCCGAGCAGGCAGAGCACCTCGCCGGGTTCGACATCGAGCGTCACGCCGCGCAGGGACGGGGCTCCGTCATAGGCATGGCTGACGGTCTCGAAGGTCAGGCGGGCGGCGATGGTCGCAGCGGCCTTGGCGCGCGGGGCGGGCGTCGTGCGAAGCGGCGATGCGTGACGATCGATCGTGGACAAGGCGGCTCGGCTCTCCGCGGGACCGGCGGCTGGCCCCGCCAGGTTCCTCTATAGGGCTTCGGGACCGGCATTTCATCCCGGACCTTGGAGATGTGATGCCGGCGCGGGTTGCGATGCCGATTCAGGTTGCGTCGGGCGGTTCGGGTTCGTCCGCCTCGTCGGCGGCCAGCAGGTCGGCGAGTTCGCCCGGCTCGATCGGGTCCTCGTCGGGTGTCAGTGCGGGATCGTCGGTCGGCATGGGAACGTGGAAGCCGGGCGGGATGCGGCCTTCGAGCAGGCCGGCACCCTTCAATTCCTCCAGACCGGGCAGATCGCGCAGGCTGTCGAGGCCGAAATGGATCAGGAAAGCTTCGCTGGTGCCGTAGGTGACCGGCCGGCCCGGCGTCCGTCGGCGCCCGCGCATCCGGACCCAGCCGGTTTCGAGCAGGACGTCGAGCGTGCCCTTGGAGAGCCCGACGCCGCGGATCGCTTCGACTTCGGCACGCGTCACCGGCTGGTGATAGGCGATCGCCGCCAGGGTTTCGAGCGCCGGACGCGACAGGCGACGCGTCTCGTGCGCCTCGCGCGCCATCAGCCAGGCGAGATCGGAGGCGGTGCGGAACATCCACTTGCCGGCGACGCGCAGAAGATTGACCCCCCGGGCGCGGTAGTCCGCCTCCAGGTCGCGCAGGGCGCCGCGCAGGTCGGCGCCGGCCGGCAGACGGTCGGCGAGAGTCTTCTCGTCGAGCGGCTCGGCGGCGGCGAACAGCAGCGCCTCGATCATGCGCCGGACGTCGGCCGGCTCGGGACCGCGGGCCGGCGCCGGATCCGGGGCTCCGTCGGCGGCGGTCGAGGCGTCGGGATCGGCCGAGGGCGCCTCGTCCCGGTCCTGAGGGTCGGCGTCGGGCCGGCTCATTCCGACCCTCCCGCCGGTTCGGCGCGCGGGGTCGCCGGGGTGCGGATATAGAGCGGTTCGAAGGCCTCGGCCTGGCGGATCTCCAGCTTGCCCTCGCGCACCAGTTCCAGGCTCGCCGAAAAGGACGAGGCGATCACGGTGGCGCGCATCTCCGGCGACAGATAGGCGCCGAGGAAGGTGACGATCGGGGTCCAGTCGGCGATCCGCCCGACCAGACGCTCCAGGATGACGCGGGCGTCGGCGAGTGCCCAGACCTGGCGCCGGGCGACCCGCACCGTGGTGACCATCTGCCGCTGGCGCAGGCCCGCATAGGCGGTCAGCAGGTCGTAGAGGCTCGCCTGCCAGACATCCTGGCGCTCCACCGACACCGCCTCCGGGCGGCCACGGGCGAACACCTCGCGGCCGAGCCGCTGCCGCTCCATCAGGGCGCCGGCGGCAGCCCGCATGGCCTCCAGGCGCTGCAGGCGGAAGGCCAGTGCGGCGGCCAGTTCCTCGCCGCTCGGCTGGTCGTCGCTCGGCGGCGACGGCAGCAGCAGGCGCGATTTCAGATAGGCGAGCCAGGCAGCCATGACCAGGTAGTCGGCCGCCAGTTCGAGCCGCGTCGCCCGTGCCGCCTCGACGAAGGCGAGATACTGCTCGGCCAGCGCCAGGATCGAGATGCGGGCGAGGTCGACCTTCTGCGCGCGCGCCAAGTTCAAAAGCAGATCGAGCGGCCCCTCGAAGCCGTCGACATCGACGACCAGGGCCGGTTCACCGTCCTCGGCCCGGCTGGCGCCCGGCGTCGTGCGGACCGGCCGGTTCCAGTCGTCTGCGGTGGCGTCCGCCGGCGGCGTGGCGCGGCTCCCGGCGGCCTGCGCAACGGCCGTTTCGGGCACGATCCGGGTGCTTTCGACCGCCATCGTCGGATCCCCGGTTCGGGTCGCCCGGTCAGACGACCGCCGCGGCCATCAGATCGGCCAATTCATCGCGCGCTGCGGCCAGGTCGATCGGCTCCGGCCGGCGCCGCGCGTCGAGCGCAGCCTGCGCGCGCAGGGCGGCTGCGCCTTCGAGCGGACGGCAGGCGGCGGCGACCTGCTTCATCTCGTCGAGGCGGCCGCTGCAATGAAGCACGAGGTCGACCCCGGCGTCGAGCGCGGCGCGGCTGCGGTCGCCGAGCGATCCGGCCAGCGCCTGCATCGAGATGTCGTCGGTCATCAGGCAGCCCGTGAAGCCGATACGCCCGCGGATGATCTCCTCGACGACCACCGGCGACAGGGTGCCCGGCCGATCCGGATCGATCGCCCGATAGACGACATGCGCCGTCATGCCGAGCGGCAGGCCGGCCAGCGCGGCGAAGGGCGGGAAATCGGTCGCCTCCAGCGCGGCGCGCGGCACGTCGACCACAGGCAGCGACAGATGGCTGTCGACGCCCGCCCGGCCGTGACCGGGGATATGCTTGGCGACCGGCAGCACGCCGCCGGCCATGAGCCCCTCGGCGGCGGCCCGGCCGAGCGCCGCGACGATGGTCGGTTCGCGGCCATAGGCGCGGTTGCCGATCACGTCATGGGCGCCTTCGACCGGCACGTCGAGCACCGGCAGGCAGTCGACATCGATGCCGACCTCGGCGAGATCGGCGGCGATCAGCCGGGCGCCGAGCCACGCCGCGCGCAGCCCGGCGGCGGAATCCCGCTCGGCGAGTTGGCCGAAGGTGCGCCCCGACGGATAGGCCGGCCATTCCGGCGGTCCCATCCGCTGCACGCGCCCGCCTTCCTGGTCGATCAGCACGGGCGCATCCGGCCGCCCGACCGCGTCGCGCAGTTGCGCCGTCAAGGCAGAGACTTGTGGGCGATTTTGGATGTTGCGCTTGAAGAGGATGAAGCCCCAGGGCCGCGCGTCGCGAAAGAAGGCGACCTCTTCGTCGGTCAGTTCGAAGCCGGCACAGCCGGAAATGAAGGCGGCGTTGGACGACATGGCCTCGATCTCCTCGGAGCGGATGGGGGCGATCCGTGACAAGACGGCGATGCCGCATGCTGCAGGCGCAATGGGCGGGTAGTCATTGCGAAGGGTGGGCCCAGCGCACGCTCCCGTTCCTGCCCCGTCACGCGTAGCGGCCGCCGTTCAGCGAGCGGCGGCCGTCATGGCAATCGGTTTCCGCGGTCAGCGTCGGGTGGTGAAGCAGGCGCCACCCTGGGATTTGATCTGCTCACAGAGCGCCTTGGCTTCGCTCTCCGAGCCCGCCGCAACGCGAGCCCGATGATAGCTGCCGAAGACCTGCACGTAGGTCGAGCGCCCGCCCAGGACACCGGAAAATTTGCGCTGGGCATCGGCGATGACCCGGCGCGCTTCGGCGTCGGACGGGGCGGCGGCAAGCTGCACGGCCCAGGCGCCGTCGCCGGACGCTGCGGGCGGCGGAGCGCTGATCGGTGCGGGCGGTGCCACCGCCGCAGGGGCGGGCGTGGACGTGGTCGCGGCCGGACCGTTCGAGGCGAGCCGGGTCGGAGGGACGGCGCCGAGCGCCAGCGGCGCGCCGGTGGCGGCGGGCAGGGGCTGCGAGGCGACGGCGGGCTTCGGGGCCACGACCGGCTTCGGCGGCGCCGGCGGCGTTCCGGGCAGGCCGAGATTGGCGCTCGGCGGCGCCGTGACCGGAGTCGGCACGACCGGCTTGGGGGTGGCCGGCGGCGGCGTCGTGGCGGTGGTGACCGGCGCCGGGCCGGCCGCCGGCAACGGCGGAGCACCGGATCCGACCGACGTGACCGGGCCGGTCGACGGCGCCTTGGGGGCCGACAGGGCTGCGATCGGATCGTTGGCCCGCGGCGGCAGGGAGACGACCGGCTGCGCCGGTCCCGGCGGCAGGGCGGGCTCGCCGACGCGCACCGGCGTCGTGGTCACCGTGCGGGCCGGATCGCCCGACGGCACGATCGTCCCGTCCGGGCGCACGACCACGGTCCGAACCGTGCGCGGCTGCTCGGCGACGGCGGAATTCGGCGCGCCCGGAATGACCCGGACGTTGCGGCCGTCCTGGGTGCGGCCCGCGACCTGGTCGAGCGGCTCTTCCTGGCGGGTGACCAGGCGCGACTTGTCCTCGCCGGTGCCGTCGGTGGTCAGTTTCGGGCCGCTCGGTCCGGTCGCCTGGCCTTCCGGCTTGACCTTCATCGGCTTGGGATCGGCCGCGATCAGCGGCGGCGTGCCGCCGTCGCCGGGTGTCGCGAACGCGCGCCAGCCGAGAAAGCCGAGGCCGCCGAGCACGAAGACACCGAGCGCCACGCCGGCGGCCATCAGGCCGCGGTGGGGCTCGCGCGCCACATGGCGCGCAGCGGACCGCTCCGAAAGCGGATGCTCCGGCATGGTCGGCGCGCCGCCGAGATAGGGCTGCGCCTCGCGGGCGGCCGCGGCGATCTCCTCGCGGCCGAACTCGCCGAAGGTCGGCTCGACCTGCGGCGCGCGCACCCGACTGTCGACGGAGGGCGGCATCGGAGGCGTGGCGAAATCGGAGGCGGCCGGCGCTGTCCGCTGACTGCCCGGCTGCGCGCCGGGGAGCGGACCATGGCCGCCCTGGGCGCGGCCGCCCTGGCCCTGACCATGTCCGACGGATCCATGGCTCGCACCGCCCGGATAGGCAGCGGCGCCCTGGTGGGCCGCCGGGGCCTGCTGGCCGGCCCGCTGCTGCTGCGGATCGATCAGCTGTGTCGGCTCGTCGAAGAAATCGTCGAAGGCGGGATCGTAGGACCCGGCCGCGACGCCGCTCTGCACGTACCGATACTGTTCGTTGGCAAGATGCGAGGCGAAGTCGCCGCCGGCAGCCTGGGACGGTGCCGGCGCGGGTTCGCGGCGGACGGGCTGCGGAGCGGGTTGCGCGGACATGGCGGCTCTCTGTGCGACCGGCTGCGCGGCGGCAGGCGGTTGGGGGGCCGGAGGCGGAGCGGCGCTCGCCGCAGGCTGGACGCGGGCGCGCGGGGTGCGATCGGGATCGACCGTCGAGCGCAGTTCGCTGAACAATTCCTGTTCGAGGGCGGACAGTTGATTCGGCATCGGCTGGCGACCGATTTCGGCGCGCGGCTGGGGCTCGGGAGCCACCGCCCGCGGTTCCGGTGCGGCCGCACGAGCGCGCTGCGCCGGCTCCGGGAAAGGAGCGCCGCCACTGACGATTCGGGCCAGCTCGACCAGCGGATCGTCCTCGTAGGAGCGATCCTGAGGTCCGCGATCGTCATAACCGGTTGGCAGTCGCTTCAATTCGGCCATCGGATCTGTCCACCTCCGTCGCGCGACGGACTTCGTCGCGCGGAGCACCGCACCCGGAGTGTGCTCGCAATCCGATTATCGCATTTCATCGGGTGCCGTGACACCCAATATAGCGAGCCCGGACTCGAGAACCAAAGCAACGGCACGCACCATTGCCAATCGGGCTGAGGACGACAATGGATCGTCAACGTTAATAAAGCGTAATTGCGGCAGTTCCTTGCCCCGATTCCAGTGTCCGTGCAGTTCACTGGCGAGGTCGTGGAGGTAGAAGGCGAGCCGGTGCGGTTCATGTGCGCTGGCGGCGGATTCGACCAGCCGGGGCCACTCGGCAAGGCGACGCACCAGTGCCAGCTCGCCCGGATCGCTCAAAAGGGCCAGCGGGGCCGCCGCCAAGGCCGCGTCCGACAGGTCCAAATGCGGCAATTCCGCGGCAGCCTGGCGGAAGACGGACCGGCAGCGCGCGTGGGCATATTGCACGTAAAAGACCGGATTATCCTTGGATTGGTCTGTCACCTTCTGGAAGTCGAAGTCGAGCGGCGCATCGTTCTTCCGGTAGAGCATCATGAAGCGGACCGCGTCGCGGCCGACCTCTTCGACGACATCGGCCAGCGTGACGAAGGAACCGGACCGCTTGGACATCTTGACCGGCTCGCCGGCCCGAAACAGCTTCACGAGCTGGCAGAGCTTCACGTCGAGCCCGCCCTCGTCGCCGGTCATCGCCTTGACGGCGGCCTGCATGCGCTTGACGTAGCCGCCGTGGTCCGCGCCCCAGACGTCGATCATTTCGTGGAAGCCGCGCAGATACTTGTCGTAGTGATAGGCGATGTCGGAGGCGAAATAGGTGTAGCTGCCGTCCGACTTCATCAGCGGACGGTCGGTGTCGTCGCCGAATGCGCTCGACCGGAACAGCACCTGCTCGCGATCCTCCCAGTCGTCCGGCAACTGCCCCTTGGGCGGTGCCAGCCGGCCGCGATAGATCAGGTCCTTGGCCTCCAGCGCGGCGATCGCCTGGCGCACACGGTCGTGACCGGGCTCCTGCAGGCTGGCCTCGGAGAAGAAGACGTCGTGGTGGACGTTGAGAAGCTGCAGGTCCTTGCGGATCTCGGCCATCATGGCGTCGATCGCCGCCCGTTTGACGACCGGCAGCCATTCGGCCTCCGGCTTCGACAGGAGAGCGTCGCCATGGGCAGCGGCCAGCGCGGCCCCGACCGGCTTCAGATAGTCGCCCGGATAGAAGCCCTCCGGGATCTCGATCGTCTCGCCGAGCGCCTCGCGGTAGCGGAGGTACGCCGACCGGGCCAGCACCTCGACCTGGGCTCCGGCATCGTTGATGTAATATTCCTTGGTCACCGACCAGCCCGCATAGTCGAGCAGATTGGCCAGCGCGTCGCCGAAGACCGCGCCGCGGCAATGGCCGACATGCATCGGGCCGGTCGGATTGGCCGAGACATATTCGACGTTGACGGGGGCGTTGCGGCCGAGGCCGGAGCGGCCGAAGGCATCGCCGGCGCGCAGGATCGCACCCAGGAGGTCGGTCCAGTAGGCCGGCACCAGGCGCATGTTGATGAAGCCCGGCCCGGCGACTTCGGTCTCGGCGATGTCGGGATCGGCGGCCAGTTCGCCGACCAGCTTCAGGGCCAGCTGACGCGGGTTCTCGCCGGCGGCCTTGGCGAGCACCATGGCGGCGTTGGTGGCGAGGTCGCCATGGGCCGGATCGCGCGGCGGCTCGACCAGGACCCTCGTGAGATCGAGCGCCGATCCGTCGGTCGCCGTCAGCCCCAGGCTTTCGACTGCCTTGCGGACACGGATCGTGAAATCGGCGAAGACGTTCATAAGGGCGGTCTCTGGCGTTGGTCGGAGCGGACGCGTGCCCGTCCCGCGTCCGCTTGCGGCCGCTGCCGGAGGGGCGCGCGGGGCCTAACGCAAATCCGGGGTCGCGTCAAACAGGCGCCGGTGCTCGATTTCGGCGAAGCGGTCGGTCATGCCGGCAATGTAGTCGGCCACCCGTCGCGCCCGGCGGCCGGCGTCGTCGTCGTCGAGGCCGCGCCGCCATTCCGGCGGCATCTCCGCCGGCGCGGCCGTGTAGGCGGCATAGAGCGCCTGGACGACCTGTTCGGCGTTTCTCATCACCGCCATCACGCTGTCGGCCCGGTAGACATGGGCATAGAGGAACCGCTTGATGCCGCGATCGGCCTCGGCCATCGCCTCCGAGAAGGCGGCCATCGGTCGGGCCAGGTGCCGCACCGCGTCGGCATCGGCCGGGCGGTCGGCGGCGATCCGGGCGAGCGTCTCGGCGATCACGTCCTCGACCATGCGGGTGATCACCCGGCGGGTCACCTCCTGGATCAGGCGGCCGAGTTCGAGATCGGGATGGCGCGCGCGCACCTCGTGCAGGATGCCGCCGACCAGGGGCACGCCGGCCAACAGGTCCGGTGCGATCAGGCCGGCGCGCAGGCCGTCGTCGATATCGTGTGCGTCATAGGCGATGTCGTCGGCGAGGGCGGCGACCTGCGCCTCCAGCCCGGCATGGGACCAGAGCCGGAGATCGTGCCGCGCCTGGTAGACCCGGATCGCATAGGGCAGGGGCCCGACCTCGCCATGCACCGGCAGCGGCACGCCGGCGGTGTCGGTCAGCGGGCCGTTGTGCTTGACGAGGCCTTCGAGCGCTTCCCAGCTCAAATTCAAGCCGTCGAAGCCGGCATAGCGTCGCTCCAGGCTGGTGACCACGCGCAGCGTCTGGGCATTGTGGTCGAAGCCGCCGTGATCGAGCATGGCGCGGTTGAGGGCGCGTTCGCCGGCATGGCCGAAGGGCGTGTGGCCGAGATCGTGGCCGAGCGCGAGCGCCTCGGCGAGGTCTTCGTCGAGCCGGAGCGCCCGGGCCAGCGCGCGGGCGATCTGGGCGACCTCGATGGTATGGGTCAGCCGGGTCCGGAAATGATCGCCCTCGTGATAGACGAAGACCTGCGTCTTGTGGGCGAGACGGCGGAATGCGGTCGAATGCACGATCCGGTCGCGGTCGCGCTGATAGGGCGTGCGGGTCGGGCTTTCCGGCTCGTCGAAGAGCCGGCCGCGGCTCGCTCGCGGGTCACTGGCATAGGGCGCGCGCGGCTCGCCGCCGAAGCCGATCCCGCTCAAACCGGTCGCCCCCACCAAATCCTCCCCGGGTCCGGTCCGCGCCTCGAAGCGCCGACGCGGACCATCCGATCCGTTCGCATCCCGCCCGTGCGGATGCGAGGCCTTGAATCCACGTCCCGTCGAGCGCAATTAATTCCATGCCGATCGTGACGCAAGCGCGACCGGCCGATCCGGGCCGATCGTGACGCGAGCGGCCGAACCGGTTTGCCACTGACTGCGCACATGAGGTCTCCATGGACGGCGGCATGCCCCCAATCCCCCAGGCCCCGATCGCGGTTTCCGAGCGCGCGGCGAAGCGCATCCTCCGCATTACGGCGGGCGAGCCGGACGGCACGGTGCTGCGCGTCTCGGTGTCCGGTGGCGGCTGCTCCGGATTTCAGTACGGCTTCGACCTGACCCGCGAGCGTGCCGACGACGACCTGGTCATCGAGCGCGACGGTGCGACCGTGGTGATCGATCCGGTCTCGATCGAATACATGGCCGGGTCCGAGATCGATTTCGTCGACAGCCTGATCGGCCAGTCCTTCCAAATCCGCAATCCGAACGCCACCGCCAGCTGCGGCTGCGGGACCAGCTTCTCGCTCTGAAGCCGCCGCGGTGCGGCCGCGACGCCCAGCGCATCCGATCCGCACCTGAGGTTCAGGTTGGTGCGGCGTGGTGCGTGCGTCTGTCGGCAGGCTGCTCTGGCCGCACGTGCTTCTCCGCCCGACCGATCACCGACCCTCCGCCCGACCACACCCCGAAAAAGTGAAAGGCGCCGGATCGCTCCGACGCCTTCCATCTGCTTGGTGTCTGCCCTTGGCAGTCCCTGATCAGAAGTCCATGCCGCCCATGCCGCCGCCCGCGACGGCTTTGCCGTCGCTACTTTTCGAAGCTGGGCGGCGGCCCCGGCGACCTGATCAGAAGTCCATGCCGCCCATACCGCCCATGCCGCCGCCCGCGACGGCTTTGCCGTCGCTACTTTTCGAAGCTGGGCGGCGGCCCGGAACGGCCTGATCAGAAGTCCATGCCGCCCATGCCGCCGCCCGGCATGGCCGGACCGGCCTCGGCCTTCTTCGGCCGCTCGGCGATCATCGCCTCGGTGGTGATCAGGAGACCGGCCACCGACGCGGCGTCCTGCAGCGCGGTGCGCACGACCTTGGCCGGATCGATCACGCCGAACTTGAACATGTCGCCATATTCGCCGGTCTGTGCGTTCCAGCCGAACGCGCCGTCCTGGCTCTCCAGGATCTTGCCGACCACGATCGAGCCGTCATCGCCGGCATTGATGGCGATCTGACGGGCCGGCGCCTGGATCGCCTTGCGGACGATCTCGATGCCGGTCTTCTGGTCGCTGTTGGCCGGCTTGAGGCCGTCCAGAGCCTTCAGCGCGCGCAGCAGGGCGACGCCGCCGCCCGGCAGGATGCCTTCTTCGACGGCCGCACGGGTCGCGTGCATGGCGTCGTCGACGCGGTCCTTCTTCTCCTTGACTTCGATCTCGGTCGCGCCGCCGACACGGATCACCGCGACGCCGCCGGCGAGCTTGGCCAGACGCTCCTGCAGCTTCTCGCGGTCGTAGTCCGAGGTGGTCTCCTCGATCTGCGCCTTGATCTGCCCGACGCGGCCGTCGATCTCCTTCTTGGAGCCGGCGCCGTCGACGATGGTGGTGTTCTCCTTCTCGATCATGACGCGCTTGGCGCGGCCGAGCATGTCGAGCGTGACATTCTCAAGCTTGATGCCGAGATCCTCGGAGATGACCTGGCCGTTGGTCAGGATGGCGATGTCCTCGAGCATCGCTTTGCGGCGATCGCCGAAGCCCGGCGCCTTGACGGCGGCGATCTTGAGGCCGCCGCGCAGCTTGTTGACCACCAGGGTGGCGAGCGCTTCGCCCTCGACATCCTCGGCGATGATCAGGAGCGGCTTGCCCGACTGGACGACCGTCTCGAGCACCGGCAGCATGGCCTGCAGACCCGACAGCTTCTTCTCGAAGATCAGGATGTAGGGGTCTTCCAACTCGACGCGCATCTTGTCGGCGTTGGTGATGAAGTAGGGCGAGATGTAGCCGCGATCGAACTGCATGCCCTCGACCACGTCGAGCTCGGTCGTCAGGCTCTTGGCCTCCTCGACCGTGATCACGCCCTCGTTGCCGACCTTCTGCATCGCCTCGGCCAGGAAGCGGCCGATTTCGACGTCGCCGTTGGACGAGATGGTGCCGACCTGAGCGATTTCCTCGTTCGAGGTGACCTTCTTGGCGCGGGCCTTGAGATCCGCCACGACGGCCTCGACGGCGAGATCGACGCCGCGCTTCAGGTCCATCGGGTTCATGCCGGCGGCCACCGCCTTGGCGCCTTCCTTGACGATCGCCTGGGCGAGCACGGTCGCGGTGGTGGTGCCGTCACCGGCGAGGTCGTTGGTCTTCGAGGCCACTTCGCGCACCATCTGGGCGCCCATGTTCTCGAAGCGGTCCTCCAGCTCGATCTCCTTGGCGACGGTGACGCCGTCCTTGGTGATCCGCGGGGCGCCGTAGGACTTCTCGATGACCACGTTGCGACCCTTCGGGCCGAGCGTCACCTTGACGGCATTGGCGAGAATGTCGACGCCGCGCAGCATACGGTCGCGCGCATCGAGGGAAAATCGGACGTCTTTGGCAGCCATGGGCAAATGCTCCGTTCAAAGTGTTCTTGGGGGCGGGAAAGGGTCAGGCGGCCTTCTTGGCCGCGGCGGTCGTCTCGACGATGCCCATGATGTCGCTCTCCTTCATGATCAGGAGATCCTGGCCGTCGATCTTGACCTCGGTACCAGACCACTTGCCGAACAGGACGCGGTCGCCGACCTTGACATCGAGCGACACGAGCTTGCCGCTCTCGTCGCGCGCGCCGGGTCCGACGGCGATGACCTCGCCTTCCTGCGGCTTCTCCTGGGCGGTGCCCGGAATGATGATCCCGCCGGCAGTCTTCTGCTCCGCTTCGACGCGCTTGACGACAACGCGATCGTGCAGGGGACGGAATGCCATGATGCTTGCTCCTCCGAGTGATCGGAACTTCTGAAGTCGAACGTTCCGGTGGTTCGATGGATTGCCCGCCGGGCACGTGCCGATCGGCCCCGTGCCGGGTCGTGCGGACCTCAGGTAGGCAGGCGGACCAACCGGCACAAGGGGGGAGGACCAGAATTTTGGCACTCTCCCCATCGGAGTGCCAAAGGGGGTCCGAAGCGCGGTCCGACGACCGCCGACCGAAAACTGCGGGCCGGGGGGCGAACGCCGCATCCCGAACCGGCACCCGCCTCTATCATGCCTCGGCTGGACCGGCGAGCCCTCTCAGCCCGCGCCGAGCAGCCGGATGCCCTCGTCGCGGCCGAACAGGTAGAGCAGGGTGCGCAAGGCCGTCCCGCGCGGCGTCGTCAGGTCGGGGTCGCGGGCCAGAACCAAGCGGGCGTCGTCGCGGGCGGCCTCCATCAGCTCGCCATGGAGTTCGAGCCGGGCGAGGCGGAAGCCGGGCAGGCCGGATTGGCGCGTTCCGAGAATCTCGCCGCCGCCCCGCAGGCGCAGATCCTCCTCGGCGATGCGGAAGCCGTCCTCCGTCTCGCGCATGATGGCGAGCCGGGCCCGCGCGGTCTCGCCGAGAGGGCCGCGATAGAGCAGCAGGCAGGTCGAGGCCGCGCTGCCGCGCCCGACCCGGCCGCGCAACTGGTGCAACTGCGACAGGCCGAAGCGTTCCGCATGCTCGATCACCATCACGGTCGCCTCGGGCACGTCGACGCCGACCTCGATCACCGTGGTGGCGACCAGCACCGAAAGTTCCCCGGCGGCGAAGCGGCGCATCACCTCGTCCTTCTCGGCGCCCTTCATCCGGCCGTGGACCAGCCCGACGACCGGCCCGAAGATGTGCTCCAGGTCGCGCGCCCGGTCGCTCGCCGCGGCCAGGTCGATCGCCTCGCTCTCCTCGACCAGCGGGCAGACCCAGTAGACCCGCGCGCCGCCCGCCATGGCGCGGGCGAGACCGTCGACGACCTCTCCGATGCGCTCGGTCGGCACGGCCCGGGTGGCGATCGGCTGCCGTCCGGCCGGCTTTTCGTCCAACCGCGACACGTCCACGTCGCCGAACGAACTCATCATCAGCGTGCGCGGGATCGGCGTCGCCGTCATGATCAGGAGGTCGGTGCCCCGGCCCTTCTGCGTCAGGGCGAGCCGCTGGTGGACGCCGAAGCGGTGCTGCTCGTCGACGACCGCCAGGGCGAGATCGCGGAACTCGACCCCTTCCTGGAACAGCGCATGGGTGCCGACCGCGATCGCGATCGAGCCGTCCGCCAGGCCGGCCAGGATCGCCTCGCGCTCGCGGCCCTTCTCGCGCCCGGTCAGGATCGCGATGCCGAGGCCGCCGGCCCGGGCGAGGGCGGCGATGGTGCGGAAATGCTGTCGGGCGAGCAGTTCGGTTGGTGCCATGAAGGCGGTCTGGCCGCCGCTCTCCGCCGCATGCGCCGCGGCGAGCAGCCCGACCACCGTCTTGCCGGAGCCGACATCGCCCTGCAGCAGGCGCACCATCCGTTCCGGGCGCGCCATGTCGGCGGCGATCTCGGCGACGGCGCGGGCCTGCGCGCCGGTCAGCGCGAACGGCAGCCCGGCGCGCACCGCCTCGACCAGGCGGCCGTCGCCCGCGCGGGGCGGCTTCGGGCGCCGCCTCAGATCGCGCCGCACGATGGCGAGCGCCAACTGGCCGGCGAGGAGTTCGTCAAAGGCGAGCCGGGCGAGCGCGGTCGCCTGGGCGGGCTGGCCGTCGTCGCCATCGGGGCGGTGCAGGCGGGTCAGCGCGGTCGCGAAATCGGGGAAGCGCCGCTGCCGCAGCCATTCCGCATCCTGCCATTCGGGCAGGTCGGGCAGGCGGGCGAGCGCGGCTGCCACCGCCCGGCCGACCAGCTTCGCCGACAGGCCCTCGGTGAGCGGATAGACCGGCTCGACCGCCGGCATCTCGTCGAGCCGGTCGTGCGGCACAACATGGTCGGGATGCGCCATCTGCGGCGCGCCGTTGAACCATTCGACGCGGCCCGACACCCAGCGCCGCTCGCCCTCCGGCAACAGCTTCTCGAGCCAGTCGGCCTTGGCGTGGAAGAAGGTGAGGGCGATCTCCCCGGTGTCGTCATAGGCGAAGATCTTGTAGGGGGCCCGGCTGCCGGGCGGCGGCGGACGGTGCCGGTCGATGTGCAGGTCGAGCGTGACGATCGCGCCTTCCGGGGCGCGCGCGACGCCCGGACGCAGGCGCCGGTCGACGATGCCGGTCGGCACATGGAAGACGAGATCGACCAGCCGCGCGCCGATCCCGCCCTCCTCGGCGCCGAGCAGGCGGTCGAACAGCTTGGCGGTCTTGGGACCGACGCCCGGCAGACCGGACACGGCGGCGAAGAGCGGCGTCAGGACATCGGGGCGCATCGATACGGACTCGTCGTCGGGATTCCGGACAGGCGAAGAGCCTTAGAGCAAGTTCCGGTCGGGCAGAACCCGGCTTGAAGCGGAGATGCGCGCCCGGCCGGGCCGATGCGCCATTCCTCGGGCTGCGGTCCCGATCGGATCGCACTCCGGAGAGGGCTGCGGAGCGAACCGGCTGGTTGCGCGGCGCTCGCTGTGCGGCCGAGACCGGCGCCATTTCAAGCACGCGATACGACGGTCGACGGAAGTGTTTCCGACTATTCCCCGAAACGATGGTTTTCAAAAATTACTTCGCCAATCCGCAAGTTCCATCAAAGAATGAAATCAACAAAAAATTCAACAAGCCAATCTAGGGATTGCATCGGACATTAGATCGAAATGCGGATAATACTGCACTGTGGGACGCACAAGACAGGAACATCGTCGATCCAATATGTCCTGAGCTCAAGGCGCGATGAGTTGCATCAAGCGGGTCTGTGCTATCCGGCCAACGCGCACCGGGACTATGCCGCGCAGAACTCGCACAATTGGATCGCCAAGGCGTTCACCGGCGTCTACGACTGCACCAAGGACGATGTCGCCGAAGCCTTGCGCCGCCATGCCGGGTCGCCGACGGTCATCCTGTCGAGCGAAGACCTGAGCTGTTCGCTTCTGGGCTTCCGTTTGTGGGCAGGTCTCGACCGGGACGACTTTCGAAGGCGTCAGCGCGACTACCTCCAGGTCGTCGCCGACACGCTCGGGGCCTGGGAGGTCCATCCGGTACTGGTCTTCAGGCGCGGCGACGAATTCGCGCAGTCGTTGTATCAATATCTGGTCCGAAAGGACCACTTCACCAGATCCTTCGAAGCCTTTCTGAACTATGCGCGACCGCTCTTCGAGTATCGCGAGCAGGCGAGGGCGATCGAGGGCGCGTTCGGTCGCGTCGATCTCCTCTCCTATCACGATCTGGCGGACGACATCTGCGGCAACTTCCTGGCCCGAATCGGATTGCCCGGCTTCGAAGGCGGCAGCCCGCGACGCAATCGCTCTCCCGACGCGCGGTTGACCTATTGGCTCGCGACGCGCAACGACCGAGAGGTTCCCGGCGCCGCGTCGCGCATGGAACGCACCATCTTCGTCACGACGGCCGGTGCCCGCAGTGTGTTTGCAGAACGGCCCGGTGCCGGCTTCTGGCCGGACGACATCGCGCGGGAGGCCTTTCACGGCCGCTGTGCGGCGGGTCTCGACGGGCTGACTTTCCCGAAATCGGCGCTCGCCGAGGTAGGCTCGGCCGTGCTCGGGGCCGAAGACCTGATGGCCGTTGACCGGGCCTTCGAGATCTGGCGGGCGGCGCGCCGAAAGGTCGGTGCCAGGCGTCGTCCCTGGTGGCGGTTCTGGCGCAATGCCTCCGAGCGCAAAGCGTGAATTCGAGTGCTCGGTGCCTGCTGGCCTGGGTCGGAGTGTGGTCGGGTCCGATCAATCGTCCGAGATCGGCGTTGGACCCGGTTTGGACCGGGGGCCGGCGGCACGTCGCAACGGACGCGGCAGCCGGGCCCGCAGCCAGCCCCAGAGGCGGCTTAGCGGGCCGCTGGCGCGGCGCGTTTCGCCGACCGCCCGTTCCAGGCGCTCGACCAGGGCATCGACCGTATCGGATTGCCAGGCAAGCGGCGCGTCCGGGTAGCGCGGGCCGCGCGGCTGAACGTCGACGCCGTAATTTTCCTTGAGCCAGGCGATTTCGGGTTCTGCGCGGGCCTGAACGCGCTCCAGCGTGGCGCGCGGCAGCGAGAAACGTTCGCCGGGCAGGCGCATCAGGGCATATCTCAGGCGCCGGGACGCCGGCGATTGCTTCCCGTTGCGGGCTTCGTCGAGCCGTTTCAGCGCATCGACCAGCTGGACGGCTTCCTGGGAGAGCGTCAGGTTCTTGTCCTGCCGCGGCAGCGGTTCGGCAAGTTCAGGCCGTCCGATCGCGGCGAAGAAGTCGGCGATCAGGTCGCCGTTCGGGAAGGCCTCGCGCGCAAACGGCCGCAGGATCAGAGCGTCGCGGCCGAACACGTCCTCCCAGATCCGGATCGCCCTATAGGGCGGCACGAGCGGGCTCTGCTCCTGGTCGATCGAGGCGATGATCCGCTCCAGTGTGTCGGCGCCGTTCTTGATTTTCTGCTGCGTGCGACTGCTCGCCCAGGACAGCGGCTCGCGCAGATAGGCGACGATCGCGATGCGGTCGAAATGGGGTCGAAACACATCCCGGATCATTTCGACCTGTTCGCGCGTGAACGAGATCAGCGCCTCGCCCGAGACGATACCGACATCCTCGACCTTCCTTGCCTCCTCGACGATACGGCCGCCATAGGCTTCGGCCGTGCGTTTCAGGCCCTGCAATTCAATGGCGGTGGTGGCCGGAATGTCGCTGCGCGGGTGCGGGGCGCCGCAAAAGGTGCGGAAGATCTCGTTATGGCATTCGCCCAGCCGCAGATAGTAGACGCCGGCCGCCGCCAGAAGGTCGCGCTGGCTCCGGAGGGCGAACTGCAAGGTCGTGGACCCCGCCTTGGGCATTCCGATGTGGATGAAAAGCGTCTTGCCCATTCCGCGTCCGGCCGGCCTCCCGCTGCGCCATGAGGAGGGGACCGGTGCCTGGCCGTGTCGCTGTCCTCACAATTTCAGGGGTTGAAACGAGATGCCCAAATCCCGGCAACCGCTTAAGCCAAGCGGCTGCAATGGCCCCGCTTCTGTGTGCCCGAGCATTTCGGAGATGACAAGGGCAGGGCGGTTCGGCCGGATCCCGAATCACGTCAGGCGCGCAGCGGCAGGCTGCCCGGTCCGGGCGGATTCGGGAGGCTGACGCTCGTCAACCCGCCGGCTCCCCGCACCCCGGATGCCAAAGGCCCGGAGACGCAGCGTCGATTGTCCGATCGCCGCTCCCCCATGCTCATCGGATGCCTGTTCCGTCCTGCGAAGAGAGGCGGATTTCCCGGGCCGTCCGCTTGAGAAAACCGATGTCAGTGCGTCGAGGTTACCTTGCCGGTCGAATCGGCCGATGCATCCGACGATGCGGCGATCTCCACAAAGGCCGGGCCGATCAGGCTCGTCACGGTCGTGTCGACCCGCGCCGTCGCACGGCAGCGCACGCGCCGCGCCTTGCGATCGACCGCCACCGTGACATTGGCGATATCGGTCTCGGTCAAAAGGCGCGTCTGGATCATGTGCTGGACGCGGGCCTTCACCTCTTCGTCCGACCGCGCATCGAGATCGCCGACCGCCGATCGGGCTGCGGAGTCCAGTGCATTCTGCAGATCGGCCTTGGCCAGGACGGCATTGTTGTAGTCGACCACCGCGCCGATCACGCCGAAGGCGATGATGGTCGCGGCCAGAAGCGACATCCGCGGATGGCCGCTCACGAAGGAGCCGACCGGCTGGATGGCGCGCACGATCCGACGCCGGATCGCGATGATCCCATGTGCAGACATGACTATCCCCCCGCCGTCGAGCCTGTTTCTTGTGTGGCCGTACGACGTCTTTCAACTCTGCCATTTCGGCGGACCCCGCGTCAATGGCGATGGTTCTGGTTCGAAGACTGTTGCTGAAACGTATTGTCGAAATAGGTCCAGACCGTGGAAAGCAGAGCGCCAACCGGAAAAGAAGAATAGAGTGCCGGTGTCGCGGTGTTTGCTGCGCTGCACACGAGGCGAGCCCAGCGATTTCGAGTCGGAGTCGCAAGGAGTTCCGTAGCTGAAACAACCGTCCTGCTGGCGGCCCGTGCAACGTTTGCCCGGCGGTGCAACTCAACTGAAGGATCGGCGGGTACGGGATGGCGACGCAGGGAAAGCCGGACCGGCGTCTGTTCCGGTGCCGCCCCGCGCCGCACCGGCACTGTCGGCAACGGCCGCTGATGGGCGATGCCGCCGGATTCTCGCCGGCAGGCGGTTCGTCCGCGCGCGAAATTCGGTGGCGTCGCCCGGTGCCGCAGCGGTGCCGCCACGCGACTTGAAGCGGTCGGCGCAAAAGCGAAACGGGGACCGGATTTTTCATCCGATCCCCGTTCGAAACTGGCTCCGCGAGCAGGACTCGAACCTGCGACCATTCGATTAACAGTCGAACGCTCTACCAACTGAGCTATCGCGGATCACGCCATCGGCGCGCCGGGGGAGCCTATAGCAGCGCGAATCCGGCTTGCCAAGCCCGGACTTGGATGCTGTGGAAAAAGGTGAGCCGGCAGGAAAGCCCCCGATCGTCTCCGCCCCGCGCGCGGCGTGACAGCGACCGCAAGCCTGCCGTAACCCCTTTGACCCTCACGTCGCCGCCGCCGGTGACAAGGAGTTGCCCCGCCCGTGCCTTCCCCGTCCGAACGTCCGAAGATCGATTTCGTGCTGGGCGGCGCCCGCTCCGGCAAGAGCCGGCTCGCCCAGACCCGCGCCGAGGCATCCGGTCTCATCCCCGTCCTGGTCGCCACGGCGACGGCGGGCGATGCCGAGATGGCCGAGCGCATCGCGCGTCATCGTGCCGAGCGCGATGCACGCTGGCATACGGTCGAGGAGCCGATCGACCTCGCCGGGGCGCTGCGGCGGGAAGCCCGCCCGGACCGGATCCTGGTGGTCGACTGCCTGACCCTCTGGCTCACCAACCGGATGTTCGCCGCCGACCACGTCCCGCCGGAGGATGTCGATGCGGCCGGACGGGCCCTGGCGGCGTCGCTGCCGGAATTGGCCGGACCGGTCGTTCTGGTCTCCAACGAGGTCGGGCTCGGCATCGTCCCCGACAATGCGCTGGCGCGCCGCTTCCGCGATCATCAGGGGCGCCTCAATCAGACGGTCGCGGCCGTTGCCGATAGCGTCACCTTCGTGGCCGCCGGCCTGCCGCTGGTGCTCAAGGGCCGGTTCCCAGAGGAAATGTGACGGCAGGCGACCGCATGCGTGGTCTGCAGGGGCGATCGGCATCTTTCCATTGTCACCGAGATCCGCCATATCCAGCGTCCCTATTCGAGAGGGTCGTCATGTCAGAGAAGATCGCCGTCGCCATCCTCGGTGCGTCCGGCTACACCGGCGCGGAACTCGTGCGGATGCTTGCGCTGCATCCGCGCGTCCGCATCGCGGCTCTGACGGCCGACCGAAAGGCCGGGTCGACCATGGCCGAGGCCTTCCCGCAGTTCACCGGGCTCGACCTGCCGCGCCTGATCGCCATCGGCGAGGTCGACTGGGCCTCGATCGACCTGGTCTTCTGTGCGCTGCCACATGCCACCACCCAGGAGGTGCTGAAGGCGGTTCCGGCCTCGATCAAGATCGTCGATCTGTCGGCCGATTTCCGCCTGTCGGACCCGGAGGCCTATGCCTATTGGTACGGCCATGCGCACAAGGCGCTCGAACTGCAGGCCGAAGCCGTCTACGGCATCACCGAACTCGACCGTGCCGCCGTGGCCAAGGCGCGGCTTGTCGCCAATCCGGGCTGCTACACCACCTGCGGACAGCTGCCTGTGATCCCGCTCCTGGAGGCCGGCGCGATCGATCCCGACTCGATCGTGATCGATGCCAAGTCCGGCGTCTCGGGTGCCGGCCGGGCGGCCAAGGAAGCCAACCTGTTCACCGAGGTCTCCGAGGGCTTCCACGCCTACGGCGTCGGCCACCACCGGCACATGGCGGAATTGGAGCAGGGCTTCAGCAAGGCGGCCGGGCGTCCGGTCCGGGCGGCCTTCACGCCGCATCTGGTGCCGATGAACCGCGGCATCCTGTCGACCATCTATGTCAAGCTGCAGCCCGGACGGACCGCCGAGGATCTGCATGCGATTCTTGCCGAAAGGTACCAGGGCGAGCATTTCGTCAAGGTGCTGCCCTTCGGGGCGTCGCCGCAGACCCGGCACGTCCGTGGGTCCAATTTCGTGTTCATGTCGGTCGCGGCCGATCGCCGCCCGGGTCATGCAATCCTGCTTTGCGTGCTCGACAATCTGGTCAAAGGCGCCTCCGGGCAGGCGATTCAGAACATGAATGTGATGATGGGCTGGCCGGAAACGACCGGTCTGGAGCAGATCGGGCTGTTTCCCTGATCCTTCGCGCCGTGCCGGGCCGAGCCCGGCGGAGCTACAGTTTGTCGCGGCCCGTGCCGGTCAAGGCGCGGGCCGCATTGACTCTCACGGTCGGGCGGGCAGACTGCGGTCACCTTTTCCAAGGGTGGGAGGCCGGGATGCGGCGCGTCGGATTGTTGATGGTTTCTGTACTTGCTTTGGCTTTGGCCGGTTGCGAAGGCAAGCCCGGCGAGAAGGGCGCCCAGGGGGCTGCCGGTCCGGCGGGTCCCGCCGGTCCTGCAGGCGCGAAGGGCGATGCCGGCCCGGCCGGTCCCGCCGGCCCGAAGGGTGAAGCCGGTCCCGCCGGCCCGGCCGGTCCCGCGGGCCCCGCCGGTCCGCAAGGCCTTGCCGGTCCCGCCGGTCCTCAGGGCCCCGCAGGTCCTGCCGGTGCTCAGGGACCGACCGGTCCCGCCGGCCCGTCCGGCATCGGCGGCGGCATGACCCTGCGCAAGATCACCGGCAGCGCCAGCGCCTCCTGCGCCACCGGCGAAATGCTGATTTCGGCGATGTGCACGGGCACGATGCAGGGTCCGATCATGACCAGCGACGACGGCGCGACCTGCAATGGCGACGGCGCCAAGGTCGTGCTCGTCTGCGCCAAGTAATCCGGCTTCGGCCCGTCCGACTGACGATGGAGCCGCGCTCGCAAGGGCGCGGCTTTTTCGTGCGCCAGAAGGGCCGGTGCCGATCGGACCGCAGGCAGGAAAGGCGGTCGCGTCCGCTCGGATATGAGGCAGGAGATCGGCGTCGGCGGGCCTGCGCGCGGCGTCGAGAGCCATGATCCCCGGTGATGACGAACGGGCGGCAGGGCACGGCCCGTGCGACTGGCAGCACTCTGCCGGATATGCTGCTAAGACATTGAATTAATGGATGTTTAGTCGATTTTCGTCTTGATGGGAACCGAGCTTTTTGCTCTCATTTCGGCGTGCTGACCATGACGGAGGGGCTCCATGATGGAAAGACAGGTCGACGTCGCATTCGCCCGCCAGCTTGAAGGCTACGGTCTCACGACGGCCAACATTCTCTATCGCATGCCGGACCACCCGGCGATCCTGCAGGCCTTCGTCTGGCAGGACTATGACCTCGCTCCCAAATTTCCTGAGCTGGAGAGGTTCCTCGATTTCTGGAACCGTGAACTTGACGGTCCGATCGTGAAGGTCGAAGTCGCCCACAAGCGCCTGGTCGGTCCCAACGAGTGGACGGCGGTCAACGGCCTCTACCGGATGCACTGACGGGGCGGCTCCGATCCCAAATGCGACCATATCTTGTATATTCGGTTAACACATCTTGAAATATAGAATCGTGTGACGCATGGTCGCCTTCCGGCGGTACGCAGGGGGGCGACCATGAAGCGTCTGGTGCTTTTTCTCGACGGGACCTGGAACAAGACGGGCAAGTACGATGTTCCGTCCAACGTCGCCCGACTGAAGGAACTGGTCGAACGCGCCAACACCGATCCGACGCGCACGGACACAGTCGAGCAAAGGCTCTATTACGATTCCGGCGTTGGGACCGAGGGGCGGATCGACAAGTATCTTGGCGGGATGCTGGGACTCGGCCTGAGCGAAAAGGTTCGTGCGGGGTATCGTTTCCTCAGCCAGTTCTACCAGCCGTCCGACGCCAACGGCGTTCCGGACGAGATCTATATCTTCGGCTTCTCGCGCGGGTCGTTCACGGCGCGCAGCCTGGCCGGCTTCATCGGGGCCAGCGGCTTGCTTCGTCCGGAGTTCTGCTCGGCGGACGGACTGGCGGACGCGTGGTCCTACTACCGGACGGATCCTAAGCGCCGGCTTCCGGCCGACAAGGCGAAACTCTCCGACCGATGCCATCAGAATGTCAGGATCCATTTCCTGGGCGTGTTCGACACGGTCGGCTCGACGGGGGTTCCGTTGGGGACTGCAGGCAACTGGGCCGGCTCGCGGGATCGCTTCCACGATACCAAGCTTGGCTCGGCCATCGTCCATGCCGTACAGGCCTTGGCGATCGACGAGCATCGCGGTCCCTTCGTTCCCGCCCTCTTCGCGCGTCCGGATCATCTGAATGCGCGCCGGGTCGAACAGGTCTGGTTTCCCGGCGTGCATGCCGATATCGGGGGCGGCTACTCGGCCGCCTCGGCAGCTCTGAAACCCATCTCCGAGATCACGCTGGCCTGGATGGTCGGCAGAGTAAGAGCCCTGACCGGCCTTCAGATCGAGGAACCGCGCTGGCCGGCCGAGGAACCGGCCGACCCGCACGATTCGCTCAGTTGGTTCGTGATAAGCCGGCTCTTTCCGATGTATCGCCTGCTCGACGCGACCGAACTCGGCGGGCGATTGCGGCGGCGCTATCGCCCCTTCGCGATGGCCTATCCGGATCGCAGCTGGAAGGAGGCCATCCACCGCTCCGTCTTCGATCTGATGATCGCGACGGCCGGCACCAGCCGGCGCCCGACCTATCGGCCCCCCCAAGTCGATGTCGTCGCGGAGAAGTTCGGCCGGGAACTGCCGGTGATCGACCACGACGGCAGTCCGATGACGATGGCGGCGATCGAGGCGCTTCTCGCCAAGGTCGACGAAGCCACCAAGGACAGCAAATTCCTGCCCCGCTGGAAGGCGCGCAATCAGCCCCTGCTGGCCGCCGCCGAGACCGCTGTCACAACGCGAGGGACGCTCGGACCGGGGGACCCGATCTCGATCCCCTAGACCATCATCCGAACTGAACGGGCCGGATGATCTTTGGGATGTCTTGTTTGCGCTGACCTTTCCTGAACCGCGGCGACGCACCCTGATCGGATTGGCGCTCGTGAAGGCACGGATCGGGGGGGCATCGTCCGATGGCTTCCGGTCCGATGATGCTCCGGTCCCGGCCCTGCACGCCTTGACCCTGCCGGAGAGGGCACCTTTATCTGACGGTGGGTTCCTTGCCGGAGTGCGTCTGATGAACATTGCTTCCGCCGCCGGAGCCGCCGGCCTGACCGCCAAGGCGGTTCGCTACTACGAATCGGTCGGTCTGCTGGCCGCCCCTCGTCGGGACAACGGCTACCGGGACTATGGTCCGGCCGAGATCGCGCGACTGAAATTCCTCGCGCGCGCCCGCAATCTCGGCTTCTCGGTCGACGAGTGCCGTGCCTTGCTGTCGCTGTGGAGCGACAACCGCCGGTCGTCAGCGGATGTGCGCGCCATGGCGCAGACGCGAATTCGCGAAATCGAGGCCAAGATCGCCGAATTGGAGAGTCTGAAGCGCTCGCTCGGCAGCCTCGTGGCTGCCTGCCACGGTGACGACCGCCCGGATTGCCCGATCATCGACGATCTGGCGGGATGCGGACACGCCCATTGAGGCGGAATGGCGTGGTTCGCCGCGTCGCAGGGAGGACGCCGCGGCGCCGGGCAAACCGTTCGCACCGGCAGCGCGGGCACGCCCGGACGACCGTCACGCGACGGCGCGGATCCGCTCGCTCAGGGGGTGCTCAAGGAAGCGGCTCACCTCGGTCGCCGGCATGGGGCGTGCGCAGAGATGGCCCTGGACGGTCTGGCAGCCTGCCGCCTGGATAAAGCGGAACTGGCCGAAGGTCTCGACGCCCTCGGCGACCGTCTCCAGGCCCAGCTTGTTGGCGAGCTCGACCATCGAATGAACGATGGTCGCGACCTCCGGGGACGTCTCCAGCTTGGCGACGAAGCTGCGGTCGATCTTGATCGTGTCGAAGCGGAAGCGGGACAGATAGTTGAAGCTCGACTGTCCCGAGCCGAACTCGTCGAGCGCCACCCGGATGCCCGCCTTGCGGAGCGTCGCGATCGCCGTGATGGCCGCATCCGCATCGGTCAGGAGGATGTTCTCGGTGATGTCGACCTGCAGGCGGGCGGGATCGAGGCCTTCGTCCTCCAGGATGCGCATCAGGCTCTCGGCGAAATCCGCCTGCCGGATTTCCAGCGGGGAAACGTTCACGGCCAGCCGCACGCCGGGCCAGCGGTGCATGTCGCGGGCCGCCCGGTGCAGGATAAAGGCGCCGATCTCCCGGATCAGGCCGCATTGCTCGGCAACCGGAATGAACTCGCCGGCCGACAAGCGGCCGCGGGTCGGGTGGTCCCACGCGACCCGGGCCTCGACGCCGATCGCCCGCATCTCGGCGACCGAGAAATAGGGCTGGTACAGGACCGTCAGCCGGCCCTCGTTGATCGACGCCCGCAGGTCCTGGCGCATCTGCTGGACGCGGCGGAAGCCGTCGTCCATCTCCGGCGAGAAGATCAGCCAGCGGCCGCGGCCGCCGGCCTTGGCCCGGTAGAGCGCCAGATCCGCCTTGTGCTGGAGATCGGCGCGCTCCTTGCCGTGCTCGGGGGCGAGCGCACAGCCGACGCTGCCGCCCGGATAGACCGTGCGGTCGCCGATCGCGATCGGCCGCGCGATCTCGCGCACGATCGCGCCGAGGCGCTGCTCCAGTTCGGCCCGGTCGGGCGCCGAGCGCACCACCATGGCGAACTCGTCGCCGGATATGCGGGCGGCGGTGTCGCCGGGGCGCATGAGCGAATCGAGCCGCTTCGCCGTGACGCGGATGACCTCGTCGCCGGCCTGGTGGCCCAGCGTATCGTTCACGTCCTTGAAGCGGTCGAGATCGACATAGACGATGGCGCAACTGCGCTTCGGGTCGACCTCGACTTCGACCAGCGCCGCTTCCAGGCGTTCGGCGAACAGCACGCGGTTGGCGAGGCCGGACAGGGCATCGTGCATCGCCGACCGCTTCGCCCGCTCCTCGCTCTTGGCCAGTTCCGCGGTGCGGCGCTGGAACTTCACCACCACGATCAGCGCAAAGATGACGAACAGCGCGGTCGCGATGACGATCAGCGGCGCGAGATGCCGCATCATCTGGTAGCCGGGCTGCGACGGGGCCCAGACCAGGAAGCCGAGCGTCTGGTCGCCGCTCGTCTTGACGGTCGCGGAGGCACGGCCGACGGCCGCGACGGCTTCGTGATTCTCGATCGGGACGAACTGCAGCTCCGGCAGCACGAACTGGCGCGCCATCCGAGCCAGCAGGTCGCCGGCGACGAACTTGACCGCCACGACCACGGTGGGCGGCACGCCTTTCTTGAGGCCCTTGCCATCCTCCGGCACCAGCGCCGATACCGCGACCAGCGCGGCCCGATCGCCGACCCGCAGGACCGCGGTCTCCCGGACGATCTTGCCGACCATCAGCTCCGGGTCGTCCTGCCCGAGCGGGCGGCGCACGATCTCGGCGATCTGATTGCGCACCCGTTCGAGGGGGCCGCTGACATCGACCAGAACGGATTTCAGGTCCTTCGGTTCGGTCATGCGACCGGCGACATGGGCCTGGAGAATGGCGCGGCCCGGTCCGATGAGAAGCGTCATGTCGTGGCGATAGTCGCGCCACAGCCGCGCCCCGAAGGCGCGTTCGGCGAAATCGGCGTCGAAGCGGATATGGATGCGCCGATAGGCGTCGTCCGACACCGCACCGGTCTGCACCTCCGTGCCGATCCGCTCGATTTCCTGCTCCAGCCCGTTGGTGGCGAGGCGCACCTGCCGGTCGACGGCGAGGTCATTGGCCTGTTGCGACGTCCACGCTGCCGTCATGGTCAGGAACAGGAGGGCGAAACAAACGAGCGCGGCGATCGATTGCATGATCGACGCCTCGCGCATGGCCTGTTCCCAGCCGGATCTGATCGCCTTCAGCGCCATTCATCCACTCGGATCGGAGCGGCCGACTCGGGCGAACCCCGGCGACCAACGGACGAATGTTAGAATGGCGCCGCTTGTTTTGGCGTTCAGACTTTCTCGCGAATTTTATCGGTTCAGTGCGAAGCCGCCGGTTCGGTCGGGGCCGGCGGCACGGTCGACGGTTGCAGGATCGGAGGCTGCAGGATCGGCGGCTGCGGAGTGACCGGGCCGTAGGGCGGGCGGGGGATATTCTGATGGGCGGCGCGCAACGCGGCCGACCAGCGCTCGCGCAGATCGTGGAAGTAGGGCTCGCCCGGCTCGATCCGATGCACCAGCTGCGTGGCGATGGCATCGCGCGGGATCACCGCAAGATCGATCGGCATGCCGACGCCGAGGTTCGAGCGCATGGTCGAATCCATCGAGATCAGGCCGATCTTCAGACTGTCCTGCAGGTCGACGTCGTATTTGATCGCGCGGTCGAGGATCGGCTTGCCGTATTTGTGCTCGCCGATCTGCAGATAGGGCGTGTCGACGGTCGCCTCGATGAAATTGCCGGCCGAGTAGACCATGAACAGCCGCAGCCGGCCGCCCTTGATCTGACCGCCGAGCAGCATGGTCACATCGAAGTTCAGGTTCTTCTGCTCGAGCATTCGGCCGTCGAGACGATAAACCTCGCGGATTGCACGGCCGAGCAGTTGGGCGGTCTTGAACATGGTCCCGGCGGATTCGATCGTCTCGATCTCGCCGGTTTCCGGATTCTCGAAGCCTTCGGTCACGAGCGAAACGATCGACTGGCTGATCGCGAGATTGCCGGCGGTGGCAATGGCGATGGAGCGCTCGCCGGGGCGGTTGAAGACGTTCAGCTTGCGGAACGTGGCGATGTTGTCGAGCCCCGCATTGGTGCGGGTGTCGGCGATCATCACCAACCCTTCCCGAACCAGAATTCCGCAACAATAGGTCATGACGCGCCCCCGTTCCGCCCCGTCGCCGGACTGCCGCTGTCGCACAGGCAACTTTCGTCTGCAAGGGAAAGGTGGCCCATCCTTGCGAGCCGCGTATGTCGGTCAGGGTTGCATGGAAAGGTTTGGTCGGGCCGACCGTCAGACGGGATCAGAATTCTCCGGTCTTCTCGATCTTGACCTTGACCTTCATGACTTCGCCCTGGCCGCCGTAGCGCGTCCCGCGGATCGGGGCCGCGTCGAGATAGTCGAGACCGGAGGCAACCCGCACATAGGCCTCCGTCGGGCAAATGTCGTTGGCCGGATCGAACCCGACCCAGCCGAGTGCCGGGCTGACGAACGCCTCCACCCAGGCATGACCGGCCGCCTGAACGTTCTCGCCGTCGTCCCGCAGCATGTAGCCACCGACATAGCGGGCCGGGATCTCGAGCGAGCGCGCTGCGGCGATGAACACATGCGCCAGATCCTGGCAGACCCCGTGGCCCGCCTGGAAGGCATCCGCGGCCGTCGTCGAGGGCTCGGTCGCATCCTCGTCGTAACGCATCGCGTCATGCACTTCGGCCATCAGCTTGTGCAGGACGGCGAGGCGGTCCTCCTCGCCCTCGGCGATCGCTGCCGCAAACGCCCGGATCGCCGGATCGGGACGGGTCAGATCGGTGCTGCGCAGGAACAGCGACAGCGGCAACCGCTCGGGCGTGCCGCGCAGGACGCCGGTGGTCTCCTCCGTCACCACTTCGCCGGAGGCCACGATCGACAGCTCTTCGATCGGTCCGTCGATCGAGAAGGCATGGGTCAGATTGCCGAAATGATCCTCGACCGGGGACAGGCGGCAATCCTGGCTGACATCGATGCGCCACTCGGTCACGAACTGCTGCTGCGAGCCGCGCGGCATCAGGCGGAGCGTCTGGATCGCGTATGAGGCCGGCTTCTCGTAGGTGTAGACGGTCTCGTGGGTGATCCTGAGGCGCATCGCGTTTTCCGGGCGGCAAGGGGCGGGAACCGAAGGCAGGCGTGGTTCAGATCAGATATTGCTCGTTGATCTGCGACCCGAGGCGGTTGTTGTCGGCAATGAACTCCGACAGGAACTCGTGCAGGCCGGACTGGAAGACATCGTCCAGATTGGCGTTCTGAAGCCGCGTGAAGGTGCTGCGGGCATGCCGCTGGCTCGGCCCCTGGCGGCCGTAATGGCGGGCCAGCATGTCGAGATAGCGGGTCAGGTTCTCGTAGCAACTGGCGATCGAGCGCGGCATCTGCTGATTGAGAATGAGCAGGTCGGCAACCAGCCAGGGCTTCAGATTCTGGCGGTAGACCCAGTGATAGGCGGTCAAAGCCGACACCGAGCGCAGGATCGAGGACCATTGGAAATAGTCGAGGCTGCCGCCGACCTGCGCTCCGGGCGGCAGCAGGACGTGATACTTCACGTCCAGGATCCGCGCGGTGGCGTCGGCGCGCTCCATGTAGACGCCGATGCGGGTGAAGCAGTAGCTGTCCGACCGCAGCATGGTCCGATAGGCCGATCCGTCGAAGGACAGCGAGGTCTGCTTCACGAAGCGCAGGAAGTCGGCCAGCCGGGACAGATTGTGGTCGCGCGGGCTGTAGTTCTTCAGTTCCAGCCAGGCCGAGTTGATGGTCTCCCAGAGTTCGGTCGTCAAAGCGGTGCGGACCGAGCGCGCATTGGTGCGCGCATTCTCCAGGCAGTTCTTGATCGAGGATGGATTCTGCGGCGAGAAGGCCAGGAAATCGACCACGGTTTCCGGCGTCGCCTCGTCGTAATGGGCGGCGAAATTCTCCTTGCTCCCGGTCGCGGCCAGGGCCGATTCCCACTCGTTCGTGGCGCTGCCGTAGCCGGCCGGCAGGGCGGCCAGACGGGAGGCGGCGTCGATGATGCGGGCGGTGTTCTCGGCGCGCTCGACGTAGCGGGAGAGCCAGTAGAGGCTGTCGGCTGTGCGGCTCAGCATCGGACAGGGTAACCTTTCGGCAGCGCGGGACCAATGGCGGCGGATCGGGGCTGGTGGGGCTCCCGTCAGGGACGGTGGCGGGATTGCTGCTGTTGCTGCTGCTGGAACTGCATGATGGCGGCGTCGGTGATCGGCACGTCGACGACCCAGGTATCCTTGGTGCCGCCGCCCTGGCTGGAATTGACCACCAGCGAGCCTTCCTTGAGGGCGACGCGGGTCAATCCGCCCGGCACGGTCTTCACCCCGTCGGCACCGGTCAGCACATAGGGGCGCAGGTCGACATGCCGGGGCGCGACGCCCTCGCCGACGAAGGTCGGCACGGTGGACAATGCGAGCGTCGGCTGGGCGATGAATTTCGACGGATCGCGGATCAGCTTCTGCCGGAAATTCTCGATCGTGGCGCTGTCGGCCTTCGGCCCGACCAGCATGCCGTAACCGCCCGATCCGTCGACCTCCTTGACCACCAGTTCGGGCAGGTGCTCGAGCACATATTTCAGGGCGTCGGGCTCGCGGCAGCGCCAGGTCGGCACATTGGAGAGGATCGGCTCGGCGCCGGTATAGAAGCGGACGATCTCCGGCATGTAGCTGTAGACCGCCTTGTCGTCGGCGCAGCCGGTCCCGACCGCGTTGGCGAGCGTCACGTTGCCGGCGCGGTAGGCCGACAGGAGCCCCGGCACGCCCAGCACCGAATCGGGCCGGAAGGCGAGGGGATCGATGAAGTCGTCGTCGACGCGGCGATAGATCACATCGAGCCGTTTCGGTCCCTCGGTCGTGCGCATGTAGACGATGTTCTCGCGCACGAACAGATCGCGGCCTTCGACCAGTTCGACGCCGAGCTTGTCGGCCAGGAACGAGTGCTCGTAATAGGCCGAGTTGAAGGCGCCGGGCGTCAGGACCGCCACGGTCGGCTCGCCGGGTGCCGAGCCCGGCGCGACCGATTTCAGGGTCGCGAGCAGTTCGTCGGCATAGTTCTCGACCGGCGCGATGCGATGGCGTGCGCAGAGATCCGGGAAGAGGCGCATCATCACCTCCCGGTTCTCCAGCATGTAGGAGACGCCCGATGGCGTGCGCGCATTGTCCTCCAGGACATAGAAGGTGTCGGCGTCGACGCGGACGATGTCGATGCCGGCGATCATCACGTAGATGTCGTGCGGCAGCTGCATGCCCTGCATCTCGGGCCGGAAATACGGATTCCGATAGACCAGATCCTCGGGCACGACGCCCGCCTTGAGGACCTCGCCCTTGCCGTAGATGTCCTTCAGGAACATGTTGAGCGCATTGACGCGCTGTTCCAAACCCTTGGACAGGCGCTGCCATTCCGGTCGGGTCAGGACGCGCGGCACGATGTCGAACGGAATCAGCCGTTCCTCGCCCTCGGCGTCGCCATAGACCGCGAAGGTGATGCCGATTCGCCGGAACAGGAGCTCGGCTTCCTGCTGCCGCTGGCGCAGCGTCTCCGCCGGGGTCGCGGCGAGCCATGCCTGGACGAGCTCATATCCCGATCGGCAACCGTCCCCCAGAGCCGTCATCTCGTCGAACGCCTTGGCGATCATGCGGGTCGCTTCCTTGCCGATTTGCTGATCCCATTTCCGCAAAGGTCGTGCCGTCGCGCAAGCCGGATTCATGACCAGCAAAGACCCGGAACTCGACTTTTTCTGCCGCAGGCTTCGGCAGTATGCCCGTTTTTGCGACATTCGCAGTTGACGTGTCTGCCTTTCCGTGAGGCGGCGGGATTTCGCTGCATGCGAGTCACCCGGCGCCGGCGGACCGGCGGCCACGGCTAGCCTGCGACGGGCGTGGGGAATCGGGTACGGCAGGGGGCCGAACCCGCACGTCAGCCCCGAGGCCCCATGCGCTTTCCCCGTCCCCTGATCACCGGCCGTCTCGTCCGCCGGTACAAGCGCTTCCTGGCGGATGTCGATCTCGACACCGGCGAAAGCGTCACCGCCCATTGCGCCAATCCCGGCTCCATGCTCGGCCTCGCGGCGCCTGGCATGCGGGTCTGGCTGTCGCGGTCCGACGATCCCAAGCGCAAGCTCGCCTATTCTTGGGAATTGGTGGAAGCCGACGGGGCGCTGGTCGGGATCAACACGGCCTGGCCGAACGGACTGGTCGAGGCGGCCGTCCGGGACGGCACGATCGGCGAACTTGCCGGCTATGCGGCGTTGCGCCGCGAGGTCAAGTACGGCCGCAACAGCCGCGTCGACATGCTGCTGGAGGACGAGGCCCGCGGCCGCGCCTATGTCGAGGTCAAGAATGTCCATCTGCTCCGGCGCGCGGGCCTGGCCGAATTCCCCGACAGCGTGACCGCGCGCGGTGCCAAGCATCTCGACGAACTGGCCGATCAGGTCGCCGAGGGGCACCGGGCCATGATGGTCTACCTGATCCAGCGCCCGGACGCCGACCGCTTCGCGCTCGCCGCCGACATCGACCCCACCTATGCCCGCGCCTTCGACCGCGCCGCCGCCCGCGGCGTCGAGGCCGTCGCCTATGCCTGCCGGATCACGCCGGAAGAGATCGCCGTCGAACGCAAGGTGCCGATGGTGTAGCGCACGGGATCCGGCAGCCCTTCGTCGGGCGGCCGATCGGGCATCCCGAAGCGCCGGCGGTGCGCCGATCGCGAAGCGGCGCTGTCCATCAGGGCCGTTCGAGGGGCAGGGATCGCCGGAAGTTCATGGCGAAAGTCCTCGCGACGTTTTATATGAACAACCAATCTGTGCGGCCCGCCGCTTCCCGAACTCTCGCGGATCTCCTTCCATGGTCACATATGTCGATGCGGCGACGGCGCCGCACAGGAATACAGGCGCGATCCGGCTCTACGGCCCCGACGGCTTCGCCGGCATGCGCAAGGCCGGGCAACTGGCGGCGCGCTGTCTGGACGAGCTCGCCGCGCTGGCCAAGCCGGGGACCACGACCGACGAGATCAACGATTTCGTCTATGCCTTCGGTATCGAGCACGGCGCGCTGCCGGCAACGCTGAACTATCGCGGCTATACCAAGAGCACCTGCACCTCGATCAACCATGTCGTCTGCCACGGCATCCCGAACGAGAAGCCGCTGCGCGACGGCGACATCGTCAATATCGACGTGACCTACATCCTTGACGGCTGGCATGGCGATTCCTCGCGCATGTACCTGATCGGCGAGGTCAAGCGGGCGGCCGAGCGGCTGGTCGAGGTGACCTACGAATCGCTTTTGCGCGGCATCGCGGCCGTGAAGCCCGGCCGCACGACCGGCGACATCGGCGCGGCGATCCAGGACTATGTCGAGGCGGAGCGCTGTTCGGTAGTGCGCGATTTCTGCGGCCACGGCGTCGGCCTTCTGTTCCACGACGCGCCGAACATCCTGCACTACGGCCGCCCGGGCGAGGGCATCGAGCTGAAGCCGGGCATGATCTTCACCATCGAGCCGATGGTCAATCTGGGCCGGCCGCACGTGAAGGTGCTCGCCGACGGCTGGACGGCCGTGACGCGCGACCGCTCGCTTTCCGCGCAATTCGAGCATACCGTCGGGGTGACCGAAACCGGTTGCGAGATCTTCACGCTTTCGCCGGCCGGATTGCACAAGCCGCCCTACAGGATCTGACGCCGGCCATGACAGGCTTCGACGAAGCGAGTCTTCCCGCATCGCAGGAGCCCCATTGGCACGGCCACCGCGAACGGCTGAAGGCGCGCTTTCGCGAGTCCGGTGCCGACGGCATGCCGGACTACGAACTCCTCGAACTGCTGCTGTTCCGCTCCATTCCGCGACGCGACGTGAAGGGCCTGGCCAAGACGCTGGTCGCCCGCTTCGGTTCCTTTGCCGAAGTCCTCGCCGCGCCGGTCGACCGGCTGACCGAGGTGCCGGGCATCGGCGAGGCGGTCGCGGCCGATCTGAAGCTCGTGCAGGCCGCCGCCCAGCGTCTGGTGCGCGGCGAGGTGTTCAAGAAGCCGATCCTGTCGAGTTGGAGCCAGGTGATCGACTATTGCCGCACCGCCATGGCCTTCGAGGCCCGCGAGCAGTTCCGCATCCTGTTCCTGGACAAGAAGAACGGCCTGATCGCCGACGAGGTGCAGCAGGTCGGCACCGTCGACCACACGCCGGTCTATCCGCGCGAGATCATCAAGCGGGCGCTGGAACTCTCCGCCACGGCCGTGGTGCTGGTCCACAACCACCCATCCGGCGATCCGACCCCGTCGCAGGCCGATATCACCATGACCCGCCAGATCATCGACGTGGCGAAGCCGCTCGGCATCCTGGTCCACGACCACATCATCGTCGGCCGGGACGGCCACGCCAGCTTCCGCGGGCTGAAGCTGATCTGACGCGTCGCGTCCGGCCGTGCGGCCCGTCGCTCAGTCCGTTCCGGCGTCGCCGCGGCCGCGCGCAAAGGCGCGCGGGGAGACGCCGTAGGTGGCTTTGAAGGCGCGGCTGAAATGCGCCATGTCGTTGAAGCCCCAATCGAAGGCGATCTCGGTGATGGTCCGTTGCCGTCCCGACCGGGCCAGTTCCTGACGGCAACGATGCAGGCGGCGCAGGCGGATCCAGCGCGAAACCGAAGCGCCGTTGTCGGCGAAGGTCGTGTAGAGCGTGCGGATCGACATGCCGTGGGCCCGTGCGATGCCGGCCGGCGAGAGGTCCGGATCGGCCAGGGCCGCTTCGATATAGGCGCAGATCCGGCGGAACTCCTCGCTGCCGGTGGACGGCCGCGGAGCGACCTGGGCGGTGAGCGCGGCCGAGACCAGACCGAGCACCGGTTCCATCACGGCGCCTGCCTGTCCGGTCTCGATGGTGTCGATCTCCCGGGCGAGACGGCGGAGCACATCGCTGGCGAGGGCCCCTGCGCCCGACCCGCCGCGGACGACCGCGCCGGCGTGCCGCTCGGGATCGGCGAGCCAGCCGGACAGTTGCGGCTTCGGGATCAACAGCGTCAGCTTGCGCAGCGGGGACAGGACGCGGAACTCCATCTCCCGCTCGCTGTCCCACATCACGAAGTCGCCGGGCTCCAGCACCGCCTCGCGACCGTCCTGGCGGATCACCTCGCGTCCGCCCAGTTCGAACAGCACACCGAAATAGGCGCCCTCCGTCCGGGCGATTTCCGGGCGACCGCGCCGACCGGTGCAAGGATCGCACGCGCATTCGACCACGTCGACGGCACCAAACCGCCGCCGGGTGACGGCGGCGCGGAAGGGCCGGTCGTCGCTCCGCTCCAGCGTCCATTCGAGATGGCTGGCATTCAGCGCGGCGCGCCAGGCGTCATATCTCTGGCCGGGTCGGATGGAGGCTGCCGTCCACCTGTCTGCGATCATGCGCCCGCTCCCGCGATCCGGACCGGCAGGCCGGCCCACTTGCGAGAATGGTCAAGTCGGGGCGCAGGCACAAGCAAGACGCATATCCTGCCGGGACGGATGATCGGCACGCATCGGCCGTGGAAGGACGATCGCCAAAGAGCCGAGTTCCGGGAGGAATGACCCCATGAGACGCGATATCTCGTTCAAGACCGAAGACGGCGTGACCCTGCGCGGCTGGCACTACCTGCCGGACGGGCGTACGGGCCGCGTCCCGACCATCGTGATGGCGCACGGCTTCTCGGCCGTGAAGGAGATGTATCTCGATCGCTTCGCCGAGGCCTTCGCCGCCGCCGGCCTGGCCGCGCTGGTTTTCGACAACCGCAACTTCGGCGCCAGCGACGGCGAGCCGCGTCTGGAGATCGACCCCTGGCAGCAGGTGCGCGACTATCGGGATGCGATCACCTTCGTGCAGGGGCTCGAAGAGACCGACCCGGATCGCATCGGCGTCTGGGGATCGAGCTACAGCGGCGGACATGTCCTGGTGCTTGGCGCCATCGACAAGCGGATCAAATGCGTCGTCTCCCAGGTGCCGCTGGCCAGCGGCCATGACAATGCGCTGCGTCTGATCCGTTCCGACACGATCGCGGCCGTGCGCGGCCTGTTCGATGCCGATCGCCGGGCGCGTGGCGCCGGCGAGCCGCCGGCCATGATTCCGGTCGTCAGCGAGGATCCGGCCGGGCCGGCCGCGCTGCCGACGCCGGACAGCTGGACCTGGTTCACCGAGACCGGCCGCCTCCGGGCACCGTCCTGGAAGAATGAGGTGACGCTCCGTTCGGTCGAGATGTTCACCGAATACGAGCCGGCCAGCTACATCCGGTCGATCAGCCCGACGCCGCTTCTCATGGTCGTTGCCCTCGGCGATGTCCTGACGGTCGCCGACCTGGCGCTGGCCGCCTACGAGAAGGCGCTCGAGCCCAAGAAGCTGGTCACGCTCACCGGCGGCCATTTCGACGCCTATGTGAACGACTTTGCGGCCGCGTCGTCTGCCGCGGCCGACTGGTTCCGCCGGCACCTGCTGGCGGCCTGACGGCCGTCGAGCCGGCGTCCTGCCGCACCCGGCCCAGCCCGCGGGCCGGGTGCGGCAGGCCTCATGCTGCAAGCGGTTGCCTTTTCGGTGGGCTGCCTAAAAATGCGCTCGACAGGGGCGTGGGCGCAGTGTGAACTGACGCCCCGATGACGGTGGTCCGCGCGGGCCGCCGGGCCAGTTCGGAGGCGTCCATGTCGATCGGAATTGCGAAAACTATGCTTGCCGGCGCGGTTGCGCTGGTATTTGGCGCCGGGGCGGCGCTGGCACAGACCAAGGACGTGAAATTCACCCTCGATTGGGCCGTGCAGGGCAACCACGCCATCTGGACGGTCGCGCAGGAGAAGGGCTACTTCACCAAGGAGGGCCTCAACGTCAAGATCGACCGTGGCTTCGGCTCGGGCGATGCGGTCACCAAGGTGGCGAGCGGCGCCTATGACATCGGCTTCTCGGACATCAACGCGGTCATCAAGTTCGTCGGCGACAATCCGTCCAATCCGGTGCTCGGCGTCTTCCAGACTTTCGACAAGACCCTGAACTCGATCATCACGCTGAAGAAATCGGGCATCAAGTCGCCGAAGGACCTGGTCGGCAAGAATCTCGGTGCGCCGGAAGCGGACAGCTCCCGCCTGATGTTCCCGGCCTTCGCCAAGGCGGCCGGCATCGATGCCGCAGCGGTGAAGTGGACCTCCATGCAGCCGCAGCTGCGCGAGGCGATGCTGGTGCAGGGCCAGGTCGACGCCATTTCGGGCTTCGCCTCGACCTCGGTCTTCAATCTGACCGGCATCGGCGTCGCGGCCGACGACATCGTGATCTTCCCCTTCCCGGAAAACGGTCTCGACCTCTACGGTTCGACCGTGATCGTCCGGAAGGACTATGCCGAGAAGAACCCCGAGATCGTCGCCGCCTTCGTGCGTGCGACCATCGCCGGTCTTAAGGATATCGCCAAGGACCCGGACGGCGCGGTGCCGTCGCTCTCCAAGGTCGATCCGCTGGTGAAGGCCGATCTTGAGAAGGCCCGCCTGAAATTCGTGCTCGACCGTGCCATGCTGACCCCCAGCATCAAGGCGAACGGCTTCGGGCATGTCGACCCGGCGCGGATGCAGAAGTCGATCGAGGTTGCGGCCGAGGCCTATGCGCTGAAGGTGGTGCCGAAGCCCGAGGACATCTACACGACCAAGTTCCTGCCGCCGGCCGATCAGCGCAAGCCCTGACGGGCGGTCGGTCGGACCATCCGGACGCGGGCCCCGCCGGGGCTCGCGTCATTTCGATCTTAACGCGCCGGCCGGTCCCAACGCGGATCGGCGACGGCCCGATCCGCTCGTTACGGAGCGGATCGCTCCCATGCGGATCCCGGCCTAACGGCCGTGTGCGGCAGCGGCGACGGTTGCCTTGACGCCGGATTCGAACAGGCGATCGAGGGCTTCGATGACCGGCCCGGTAAACCGGGGATCGGCCGGAAGATCGCTGCCGAAAATCTCGCGGATGGCCATCAGGCCGCGCGCGATCTGATGCGAATCGCCGTCGGCCTCGGTGATCACGTCGGCGAAGCGCGCCCCATGCGGATCCCGGCCTAACGGCCGTGTGCGGCAGCGGCGACGGTTGCCTTGACGCCGGATTCGAACAGGCGATCGAGGGCTTCGATGACCGGCCCGGTAAACCGGGGATCGGCCGTTCAGGATCCTCCGGGGCGACCAGCACTTCGCCGACGGCGCCGATCACCCGCAGGCTCTCGCCCGCCGCCGAGCGCACGGCGATCGTATAGAGGCCGTCCTGCGGCGCCAGGGCATCGCGCGTGTCGGCGCTGCGCAGGCTCGCGGCGACGATCCCCCAATCGGTTTCGCCGCGTGCGAGGATGTCGTCCAGGTAGACGGCCTGATGGGCGCGGTGGAAGGCCCCGATGCCGAGATGGATCACGCCGGGCGTGACGCCCGCACGATCGTAGGCGGGGCGGGCGACGGCGGGCGGAAGGGCGTCGAGGGTCGCGGCGGCGAGGCGCATCGGACGTCTGGCTCCTTGGGACTGCTTTTCGATTGTGGCGGGACCTTGACACGACCCCGTGAGATGCGTCAACGTTCAGGTCAATTGGTCTGACCAATAGACCGAGCCGACGATGCATCTCCCGCACGAAGATGCATGGCCGGAGAAAAGGTTCCGCTCAAGTCGGAATCGGGGGGAATTCGTTCGGGGGTTCGCGTGCCGCTCGAAGCCATCGCACCGCGCCGGCTGTACCGCCAGGTCGCCGACCAATTGAGGACCCTGATCGATCAGGGCGAGTATCCCGTGGGCGGGCGACTGCCGACGGAGCGTGAGCTGGCCGAGCAACTCGGCGTGTCGCGACCGACCGTGCGCGAGGCCTTGATCGCGCTCGAAGTGGAAGGCCGCCTGCGCATCCGCGTCGGCTCCGGAATCTATGTGGTCGAGCCGCCGGCGGTGCCGACCGCGGTCGATCACGCCGGGGAGGGGCCGTTCGAGGTGCTGGCCACCCGCGAATTCCTGGAAGCCGCGGTCGCCGCGGAGGCCGCGCGCCGCGCCACCCCGCTCGAAATCGCGGAGATCGACGAAATCCTCGCCCGCATGCAGGATGCCGAGAATCCGAGCGAGGAGGCGATCGTGCTGGATCGCGCCTTTCACATCACGCTGGCCGGTATCGCGGGCAACAGCGTGCTGGTCCGGATTGTCGGCGATCTGTTCGATCAGCGGATCACGCCCTTTTTCCGCCAGCTGGCCAGCTACTTCGAAAACCGCGAAAGCTGGGCGGCCGCCCATCGGGAACATCGCGCCATCCGCGACCGGATCGCTGCCCGGGATCCGGACGGCGCCCATGCGGCCATGCGGGAGCATATGCGGCGCTCGCAGGAGCGCTTTTCCGCTACCTTCGGGGAGGGCGGCCCAGCGCCGTCCCCGCCCGCCGACCGGACCCGTTCGCGGGGCCCCAAGCAACCGGCCGGTTGAACCGATCAGGTTGCAAGCCTGCTAAAATCTTCACGCAAGGGAGGAATTCCATGTTTGGACGGACCACGCTACTGATCGCCGCCGCGCTCGGGCTGACCCTCGGCACCAGCGCCGCCGAGGCCCAGATCAAGCTCAAATGGGCGCATGTCTACGAGACCTCCGAGCCCTTCCACACCGAATCGGTCTGGGCCGCGCAGGAATTCGCGAAGCGGACCAACAACAAGTACCAGATCGAGGTCTTCCCGGCATCGCAGCTCGGCAAGGAGACCGACATCAACCAGGGCCTTTCGCTCGGCTCGGTCGACATCATCATCTCCGGCTCGTCCTTCGCGGCGCGTGCCTATCCGCCGATCGGGGTGACCTACTACCCCTTCATCTTCCGTGACGCCGACCACCTCCTCGCCTACACCAAGAGCGATACCTACAAGGAACTCGCCAAGGGCTACGAGGACAAGACCGGCCATCACATCGTGGCGACCACCTATTATGGTGCGCGCCATGTCACGTCCAACAAGCCGATCAAGGCCTGCGCGGACATGAAGGGCCTCAAGATGCGCGTGCCGGACGTGCCGGCCTATCTGGCGATGCCGCGTTCCTGCGGCGCCAACACGACGCCGATCGCCTTCGCCGAAGTCTATCTCGCCCTGCAGAACGGCACCGTCGAGGCGCAGGAGAACCCGCTGACCACGATCGAGGCGAAGAAGTTCTACGAAGTGCAGAAGCACATCGTGCTGACCGCCCATATCGTCGATCATCTGAACACGATCGTCGCCAAGGGCACCTGGGACAAGTGGTCCGCCGAGGACCGCGCCACCTTCGTGGCCGTCGCCCAGGAAGCGGCCGCGCGCGCCACCAAGCAGATCCAGACGCGCGAAGCGGAACTGGTCGGCCTGTTCAAGGAGAAGGGCCTGACCGTCTCCGAGGTCGACAAGAAGGACTTCATCGACGCGGTCGCCAAGGGCGTGACCTTCGAGCAGTTCGGCTACCGCAAGGCCGACTACGACAAGATCGTCGCCATCAAGTGATCCGAGCCGGGGCGGCCCCGCGCCGCCCCCGTGCTTTTCGTCCTGAGGCCGGGGCGCCGCGCGTGCGGCGTCCCGAGCCCCCGGCCGTTTTTTCATCCCCAGACGATTCCGAGCCGAGGTCGCGCATGGCCCAGGAAATCCACACGCCGGTCACGGCGGAAGAACTCGCCCAGGTCTTCGACGAAGCGCCTCCGGCCGCCGATATCAGTGACTTCGCCATCGAGGACTGGGTCGCCATCGCCCTGTTCTGGACGATGGCCGGCATGGTCTTCGTGCAGTTCTTCACCCGCTACGTTCTCAACGACAGCTATGCCTGGACCGAGGAAATCGCGGTCTATTGTCTGATCGGCGTGGTTTTCGTCGGCTCGGCGATGTGCGTGCGCATGACGCGGCACATCCATGTCGACTTCCTCTATCGCTACCTCCCGTCGATCCTCGGGCGGATCCTGTCCCTGATGGTCGATCTCGTCCGGATCGCGTTCTTTGCCTATCTCGGCTACGTGTTCCTCAAATACATGAACATCGTCTCCGACGAGCAGATGACCACGGTCAATCTGCCCAAGGCCTGGGTCTTCACGATCGTCTTCCTGTCGTTCGAGCTCATGGCGTTCCGGGCCTGCGAAGTCTTCCTGGCCAATCTCCATCGCGGCTACTCGCCCCTCGAACGTCCGTCGGCTTTCGACGGTTCGGAGGACTGATTCCCATGCTGTTGTTGCTCGGTTCCTTCCTCGGCCTGATGATCCTCGGCGTGCCGGTCGCGGTCTCGATGGCGTCGGCGTCGATCCTGTACATTCTGACCTATGGCGTCGCGCCGGACGTGATCGTCGCCCAGCGCATGTTCGCAGGCGTCGAGAGCTTCCCGCTGCTCGCGGTGCCCTTCTTCATCCTGGCCGGCAACCTGATGAACATCGCCGGCGTGACCGGCCGCATCTATTCCTTCGCGGTCTCGCTGGTCGGCTGGATGAAGGGCGGCCTCGCCCAGGTCAACATCATCGGCTCGGTGATCTTCTCGGGCATGTCGGGCACCGCCATCGCGGATGCGGCCGGCATCGGCACGATCGAGATCAAGGCGATGAAGGACCACGGCTATCCGACCGAGGTCGCGGTCGGCGTCACCGCCGCCTCGGCGACGCTCGGGCCGATCATCCCGCCGTCGCTGCCCTTCGTCATCTACGGCATGATGTCGAATGTCTCGATCGGCGCGCTGTTCCTCGGCGGCGTCATCCCGGGCGCGGTCATGACCATCTTCATGATGCTGACCGTCGCCATCTTCGCCCGCCGCTACGGCTGGGGCTCGGATGCCCCGTTCGAGTTCAAGCGGCTCGCCGAGGCCGGCCTCGAAGTGCTGATCGTGCTGGCCTTCCCGGTCGCCGTCTACGCCATGCTCGAATACGGCCACCTGTCGCAGAACGTGGCGATCGGCATCGCCCTGGTGGTCCTGCTGGCGCTCGACTGGACCTTCAACTTCTCGGCCGTCATGGCCCTGATGACGCCGGTCATCCTGATCGGCGGCATGACGCTCGGCTGGTTCACGCCGACCGAAGCGGCCGTTGCGGCGGTCCTCTGGTCCCTGTTCCTCGGTCTCGTGCGCTACCGCTCGATGACCCTCAAGACGCTCGCCAAGGCGACCCGCGACACGGTCGAGACGACGGCCTCGGTGCTGTTCATCGTCACCGCCGCGTCCGTCTTCGCCTGGCTCCTGACCGTCAGTCAGGCGGCGCAGCTGCTCTCCGACGCGATCCTGTCGATCACCCAGAACAAGTGGGTGTTCCTGATCCTCGTCAATCTGCTGCTGCTGTTCATCGGCTGCTTCCTGGACACCATCGCGGCGATCACCATCGTGGTGCCGATCCTGCTGCCGATCGCCCTGAAGCTCGGCGTCGATCCGATCCATTTCGGCCTGATCATGACGCTCAACCTGATGATCGGCCTGTTGCATCCGCCGCTCGGCATGGTGCTCTTCGTGCTCTCGCGCGTCGCCAAGCTGTCGGTCGAGCGCACCACCGTGGCGATCCTGCCCTGGCTGGTCCCGCTGTTCGCGGCGCTGTTCGCGATCACCTTCATTCCGGAACTGACGCTCTGGCTCCCGAAATATATGGGAATGCTGAAATGACCGCCTCTGCTCTCGCCGCGACCCTGTTCGGCCCGGAAGACCTCCGGATGATCGAGCATCCGCTCGGTCCGCTCGCCCCCGGCATGGTGCGCATCCGCTTTGGCGCCGCCGGCATCTGCGGCTCCGACATGCACTATTTCCGCCATGCCCGGACGGGCGACTTCGTGGTCAAGGATCCGCTGATCCTCGGCCACGAGATCGCCGGCGAGGTGGCCGAGATCAACGCCGACGCGCCGGGCCTGAAGGTCGGCCAGCGCGTCGCCGTCAATCCGTCGCGCTGGTGCGGCCATTGCGCCCGCTGTCGCGAGGGCCGCGCCAATCTGTGCGAGAACATCTACTTCATGGGCTCGGCCTCGAAGTATCCGCACATGCAGGGCGGCTTCGCGACCCTGTTCGACGCGGTGCCGGCGCAATGCGTGCCGGTGCCCGACCATGTGCCGCTGAAGGCGGCCGCGCTGGCCGAACCGCTCGCGGTCTGCCTGCACGCCGTGCGGCGGGCCGGCGACATTGCCGGCAAGCGCATCGTACTGTTCGGCTCCGGCCCGATCGGGCTCCTGACGCTGCTCGCCGCCAAGCGGGCCGGCATCGCCTCGTCGGCCATGGTCGACATCGCCCCCGCACCCCTGGCCTTTGCGGCCCGTCTCGGTGCCGACGACATCGTCGACGTGTCGGGCGGAGACGATGGCTTGAAGGATCTGGCGGCCCGCAATCCTTTCGACGTCGCCTTCGAGGTCTCGGGCACGGCCGCCGGCCTCGCGTCGGCGATCGCCACGGTCCGTCGCGGCGGCACCATCGTGCAGATCGGCAACCTGCCCGGCGGCTCGATCCCGGTGCCGGCCAATGCGATCATGGCCAAGGAGATCGACTTCCGCGGCTCGTTCCGTTTCGACCGGGAATTCGACGAGGCCATCGCGCTGATCGCCGATGGCGGCGTCGACGTGCTCCAACTCGTCACGGCCGAGCGCCCGCTGGCGGAGGCGCCCGACGCGCTTCGCCTCGCGCTCGATCGCTCCCGCAGCGTGAAAGTCGTTCTGACGGCGAACTGAAGGCAATCGACAGATGCGTGAAGGCTGGCGGTGGTACGGACCGAACGATCCGGTGTCCCTCGACGACGTACGGCAGGCGGGGGCGAAGGAGATCGTCACGGCGCTGCACCAGATTCCGATCGGGCAGGCCTGGACGGTCAAGGAAGTCGAGGAGCGCAAGCGGATCGTCGAAGGCGGTCCGCGGACGCCGCTCGCCTGGACCGTGGTGGAGTCCATTCCGGTCCCGGACGACGTGAAGCGGCTCGGCGGCCGGGCGAAAGCCTCGATCGACGCCTGGATCGCATCGATGGAGGCGCTGGCCGCCTGCGACGTGAAGATCATCTGCTACAACTTCATGCCGGTGGTCGACTGGTGCCGGACCGATCTCGAATGGGAGCTTCCCAACGGGGCCCGGGCGCTGCGCTTCGACCGCGACCGCTTCGCCGCCTTCGAACTCTTCATCCTGGAGCGGCCGGCCGCCAAATTCGAGTATTCGCCCGAGGTCCAGGCCCGCGCCAAGGCGGTCTATGACGGCTTCACCCAGGCCGATATCGACTATCTGGTCATGGTCATCGCCAGCGCGCTGCCGGGCTCGACGACCGATCCGCTGACCATTCCGCAATTCCGCGACAAGCTGGAGAGCTACCGCGAGATCGACGCCGCGGTGCTGCGGCGCCATCTCGTCGAGTTCCTGGAACCGGTCTGCCGGCGCGCCGACGAACTCGGCGTCAAGCTGACGCTGCATCCCGACGATCCGCCGCGGCCGCTGTTCGGCCTGCCGCGCATCGCCTCCTCGGCCGAGGATTACCGGGCGCTGTTCGCGGCGGTGCCGTCGCCGGCCAACGGCATCTGCTTCTGCACCGGCTCGCTCGGGGTCAGGGCGCAGAACGACCTGCCGGCCATGGCGCGCGAATTCGGCCCCCGGATCGGCTTCGCCCATCTGCGCGCAACCAAGCGCGAGGCGGACGGCGTCTCCTTCCATGAGAGCGATCATCTCGACGGCGATGTCGACATGGTGGCGGTCGTGCGCGCGCTGCTCGAAGAGGATCACCGCCGGGCGGAGGGCTCGAAGATCGTGTTCCGGCCCGACCACGGGCACCGCATGCTCGACGATCTGGCCGCCACCAAGCGCACCAACCCGGGCTATACGGCGATCGGCCGCCTGCGCGGACTGGCGGAATTGCGCGGCGTCATCCGCGCGCTCGAGACGGTGATGTAGGCCTGCGAGAGGCTTTGCGCCCCCGGCGTGCCGGGGGCGGCAGCGGGTCGCCTGGGGCGCTTCCGCCCCCTTGCCCCAAGACCTGCCGGGATGCCGTTCAGGCCACAGACTGGATGGTCGACAAGGCCGGCAGGCGGCGATGCGCCGAGAAGTAGCCGACCTGATCGGCGGCGATCGGCCGGCCGAACAGGTAGCCCTGGCCGTAGCTGCAGCCGGACTCGACCAGCATCTGCGCCTGTTCTTCCGTTTCGATGCCTTCTGCCACCGTCGCGATGCCGAGGCTGCGTGCCAGCATGGTCACGCCATGGACGATGGCCGCGTCCTCGCGGTCGGTGGTCATGTCGCGCACGAAGGAGCGGTCGATCTTCAGGGTCGCGATGTTGAACTGGCGCAGATGCACCAGCGAGGAATGGCCGGTCCCGAAATCGTCCAGTGCGATGTAGACGCCCTCGGCATCGAGCGTGTCGAGCACCTTGGCGACGGCGACATTGTCCTGTTCGACGAGCGAGTTCTCGGTCGCCTCGATGATCAGCCGGTTGGGCGGTATGCCGCGGGTCGCCAGGGTATCGAGGACCCGCTCGGCGAAGCCCTCGGATTTCAGGTCCGCCGCGGTGACGTTGACGGCGACGCAGCCGAAATCGATGCCGGCATCGAGCCAGGCGCGCATGTCGCGCGTGACAGCATCCAGCATGTAGCGGCCGATCGCCACCGCCAGTTCGGGAATGTCGAACACCTCGGCGAAATCCGCGGCCGTCAGCAGGCCTTCCTGCGGATGGTTCCAGCGCAGCAGGGCCTCGTAGCCGCGGATGGTGAAATGGCTGAGATTGACCACGGGCTGGTAGTGCGGAACCAGTTCCCCGTCGCGCAGGGCCTGCCGGAAGCGCACCGTCAGGGTGTTCAGGCGGACCAGCTTGGCGCGCATGTTCTGGTCGAACAGCGTCAGCCGATTGCGCCCCTCCGCCTTGGACGCATAGAGCGCCACATCGGCATTCTGCATCAGGGTGACGGGCTCGGTGCCATCCTCCGGAACGATGGCCGCACCGGCACTGCCCGAGATCTGGATGATCTCGCCGTTGCAGATGATCGGATCGTCGAAGATGCGCGGCACCTCGGCCAGCACGGTCGCCGGATCGCGCCCCGAACCGGCCACGACCAAAGCGAATTCGTCGCCGCCGAGGCGGGCGACCATGTCGGTCGGGCCGGCCAGCCGCGCCAGGCGACGCGCCACCACGCGCAGCACGGCGTCGCCGGCGGCATGGCCGAGCGTGTCGTTGATGATCTTGAACCGGTCGAGATCGACCAGACACAGAGCGACCTGACTGCCTTCCCCCTTCGCCTGGGCGATCGCCTCGGCGAGACGATCCTGGAACAGGGCGCGGTTGGGCAGGTCGGTCAGGGGATCGTGATGCGCCAGATGCTTGATCCGCGCCTCGGCACGGAGGCGTTCGGTGATGTCGACGACACCGAACAGCAGCGCCGGCCGGTCCTCGAAATCGATGGTCCGGATGAAGGGCAGCACGTCGATCGGGGTGCCGAAGGCGCGCCGATGGCGTTGCGGGCGCGGCGCGGCATGCCCGTCCGTGGTCGCCTGCAGGTCGATTTCCGATCGCATGACATCCGGACAGCCGATGCAGATGTCCGGCAGGGCCATGGCCAAGGCTTCGGCGCGCGAATAGCCGTAGAGATGCAGTGTCGCGTCATTGACGGCGATGACCCGCAGCGTTTCCGCATCGCACAGCCAGAGCGGCACCGGGTTGCGGTCGAACAGGAGCTTGATGCTGGTTTCGCGCTGCTTCAGCTCGGTGATGTCGACCCGAATGCCGATCGTGCCACCGTCGGCGGTCTGCCGCTCGTCGTATCGGAACCAGCGGCCGTTCTCGAAGCGCTGCTCGCGGACCGCCACGGCAGGCGGTGTCGGCCGGTCGAGCAGGGGGCCGATATCGGCGGCGCTCCCGCCGGTCGGCGGCTCCGGCCGCCATGGCTTCACGACATCGGGAAAGAGTTCGCTGTAGCGCCGGTTCCACAGTTCCAGCCGCTTTTCGGCATCCATGAACACGATGGCTTCGGGCAGGATGTCGATGGCCTCGCGCAGCCGCGCATGGGCCGCCCGCGCCACGGCCTCGGCCGCCTCGGCCTTCTTCTGAGCCTTCGCCAGAACGACGCTCCGGCGGCGCAGTTCCAGGCGGTCGACCGTGATCCGCGCCAGACTGGCGATGGCGTCGAGCTGGCTCTGAAGCACCTCGGTTCGCGGACTGGAATCCAGGCAGCAGATGGTCCCGATCTGATAGCCCTCGGCATCCGTCAGCGGACAGCCGAGATAGAAGCGCAGGTGGGGGGGACCGACCACGTAAGGATTGTCTGCGAAGCGCGGATCGGTGGTCGCGTCCAGCACCACGAAAATCTGTCCGCTGGCGAGCGTATGGTCGCAGAAGCTCACGTCGCGCCGCAGGAAGGGCAGATCGATGCCGACGCTCGCCTTGGTCCAATGGCAGGACTCGTCGGCAATGCACAACAGGGCGATCGACGAATTGATGACGGTCGCGGCGAGGCGCGCGATCTCGTCGAACGACGCTTCCGGGGGAGTTTCCAGAATATGGTACTGGCGCAGCCGCCGCAGGCGCTCGGCCTCCGTCGGGGGCGTCGGGCGGCCGGATCCGGCCCTGTCGGAAAGCGCGATCGACTGCATTCCGCCTTTCTATGCCGGCAGCCGTTAAAGTGGGGTTTCGTGAATATGTGAGAAACGGCCTCTTCCCGCCTTCCATTGGCTTATGTTGCAGTGCACAAAGAAGCCTTAGTGCGACGCTATTCTTGAGACAGACCGAGACCGAGGATGTCCTCGAGGCGGTCGCCACAGGTGATCAGGAATGACGATCTCGTTCGAACCGCGCAGCGACAATGGCCTGGCCGATGGGGCGTCTCTGGCGGGGTTCTTCTCCGGCAGCGGCTTCGCCGGCGCGGCTCGATTGACCGAGATCGAAGATTTCGGCGCCAATCCGGGCCGCCTGACGATGCTCTGTCATGTGCCGCAGGATGTCGCCGGCCCGATGCCGCTGGTCGTCGTCCTGCACGGCTGCCAGCAGACGGCGTCGATCTACGATCGGGGCGCCGGGTGGGCCGCCATGGGCGACCGGCACGGCTTTGCGGTCCTCTATGCCGAGCAGCAGCGGCGCAACAATCCGCATCTGTGCTTCGACTGGTACCTCCGCAACCATTCCTCGCGCGACCGCGGACAGCCCGCTTCGATCCGGGAGATGATCGATCGCATGGTGGCCGATCATCCGATCGACAGGACGCGCATCTTCGTGACCGGGCTGTCGGCGGGCGGCGCGATGGCGTCGATCCTGCTCGCCACCTATCCGGAGGTCTTCGCCGGCGGCGCCATCCTGGCCGGATTGCCCTATCGAGCCGCCACCACATTGCGCGGCGGCGTCGACGCCATGACCCGCGGCACCGGACGCAGCCACGCGGCGCTGGCCGATGCCGTGCGCGAAGCGACCGACCATGCCGGACCCTGGCCGCGGATCAGCGTCTGGCACGGCACGGCCGACGACACGGTAGCGCCGGCGAATGCGGAGGAGATTGCCGGGCAATGGCTGGCCTTGCGCGGACTGGACCGCACGGCGCCGACCCATGACCGTCACGACCGGTCCGGGCGCCATGTGGTCTGGTCCGACGGAAGCGACCGGCCGGTCGTCGAACTGCGCCTTCTCGACGGTCTCGGCCATGGGGCGCCGGTCCGCGCCGGCGCCGCGACCTGGCCGATGCCCTTTTTCCTGCCTGCTGCGGTTTCATCGACCGAAGAGATCGCGAATTTCTTCGGGCTGCTGCCGGAAGCGGCCGCGCGCCCGACGCCGGCCTTGGCGGCCATCGACGACAAGGGCGGCTTCGGCGCCTGGATCGCGAGCCATCTCGGTTCGCTGCTCGACCGGTTGCGCTTGCGCGGCTGAGGCGGCGGGCCGATCCTGCGCGGGGATCGGCGAACCGAGGGGCGCCGGCCAGGGAGCCTGGGAGTGCCCGGGCTCCGGTGCCGGGCCTTCGCGTCAGGGAGCGGGACGATGCTGTTCATGGTCATCGAGCGGTTTCGGGATGACGATATGGTCCCGGTCTACGAGCGGCTGCGCGAGCGCGGGCGGATGCTGCCCGAGGGGCTTGAATATGTCGACAGTTGGGTCGAGGCCGGCTTCGGCCGCTGCTTTCAGCTGATGCGCTGCGACGATCTCGCGCTGCTTCAGGCCTGGGTGCTTTCCTGGCGCGGCACCGGCGCCACCTTCGAGATCGTCCCGGTGTTGCCGTCCGCGCTCAATCGCGCGGTCGTCGAGGCCGCCGAGAATCGCAATCCGCCAGCAGCCGGCGCCTGAGCCGGTTCGGGCTGCGCAGCCGGATGCTGCGGGCCGCCGGTGGCGCAGCCGGGCTGCCCGGCGCTGCACGCCACGGCATTTCGCATCCGCCGCCATCGCGAGCATCGGTTTGCGCCTGCGAGCGAATAAACGCGATTGAATAGGATATAAAAAAGATAGATTATAGGCATGGAGGTGCCGAATGTTCCATTCCGTGCTGTTGACCTCTGACGATCTCCTGCAGGGCGCCGGCTACACCGACGATCCGCTGCCCGCACGCCTCGATCGCGAGGCCGACACGCTGTTGACCCGCCTCGGTCGGCACCTGCGCCACGCGGTGACGATCGTCGTGGTGATCTCTGCGGAGATCGACCGGCGCACCCGTCTTCTCGTTTCCGAATTGGTTCAGTAGGCCGCTCTCCGCCATGACTGCGGGGCTGCTCTCGCGGCTCGCCCGGCGCGGCAGGGCAGGGCTTCCATCGCGGGCGGGCGGATCGAGGACATGCGTCTGCGTGCCGCTCTGCGCCTGCCCCGGTCGGAAGCGAGCGCCGTGGGTTGCCGCGTTGCGCTCGCGGCCTGCCGCGGCGCCAGCGGGGGGCCGGCAAACGAACTTTGTCGATGCCTGCCGAACGGATCGCGACGGCTCGAAATCGCCATGGTCCCGATCGCGCGATTGACCACGCTTCAATCCCGACGTAACGCTCGCGCGCGTTCGGGAAAAAGCGGTTATGTTGACCAACAAAGGGAAGTATGGGCTGAAGGCCCTTGTCCATCTGGCCGGGCTGACGCCGGGGACGACGACCTCGATCGCGGCGATCGCCGAGGCCGAGAATATCCCGAAGAAGTTCCTCGACACGATTCTGCTGGAACTGCGCAATGCCGGCCTGGTGCGCTCGAAGAAGGGACCGGGCGGCGGCGTCGCGCTCGCCAAGGCACCGGAGGAAATCCGCGCCGGAACCGCGATCCGCATTCTCGACGGGCCGCTCGCCCCGATCGGCTGCGCCAGCCGCACCGCCTACCAGCCCTGCGACGACTGCGCGGACCACGACAGCTGCGCGATCCGGCTGACCATGGTCGATGTGCGCGATGCGATGTCGCATATCCTCGACAATACCAGCATCGCCCAGATGGCGACCCGCGCACGCAATGCCGCCGTCTGGTCCGGAGGCAGGCTCTGACGGTGCGCGGCTTCGCGCCATCGCGTTGCGTTCCGTTGCCGTGCCTACGCCCGGCCCCAATCGGTGACTGCCGGATCGCGGACCGGCCGGGCCGCGACCTCTCCGGGGGTTTGACGACCATGACCGTTCCTTTGCCGGCCTGAAGGGCTCGGCCCGGTCGCGCCCGTCGAAACGCGTCCCACCATGCCGGTCGCCCCGCGGGCGGCCGGACCGGCCCGCTGATCCGGCTCGGATTCGCCCATCGATCGCGACCGCAGGACTCTCGCCTTCGGCGTTTCCGAAGCATCCTTTTTCCGCGTCGACCGGGTCCGCCCTTTCCGCGCACCGTGGCCGGCGCCCTCAAGCGAACCCCATGCTTATTTGCCTTCGGACTTGTGCGGAGGTTGCGTCCGTGTCGATAAAGTTAATAATAACGATAGACTAACATATCGAATGGAGCGAACGGATGGCCGGACTCGATACAGCTCCCGCGCAGACGCCGGGTTGCGATGCGCCGGTCCCTCATTTGCCCGGGTGGATGGCACGCCAGTCTATAGGACCCACGAGGAGCCACTGGTATTCTATCGGAAAATTTCCCGTATAGCTTGCGTTCGGTCTGCAAACGATTAGCATGTAAATGAACAACAGTTGCCAGGGAGTGAATGAATGTTCGGAATCGTGAGAAATCTTTCGCAAGTGTTTGATATTGGCTCGAAACGGGCCTCGGTTGGCTCGACTGTTCGAAGATAACTTCGGAAATTGTGTAAGCAATCGTATTTTTGTCAAAAAAAGGTCCGCATGAAATTCCACGTGTTCGCCAGTGACGATGGTGTGGTCGGACGAACAATCCTCATGGAGCGCGCCTATGGCCCGGCTTGATGCAACCCTTTCGTCGACGCTGGATCGAGACCCGCCGATCCCGTCCTTCGGTTCGAACTGGTTCGCGCCCGTGCTGAACATCTTCCGGGACCCGCCGGATTCCCCGCTGGCCCGCATCGACGATCGCATCGCCGCCCTTCGGACCGCCGCCGACAGCCGGATTCCGGCCCTGCCGGCGGCCACCCGACTGGCCAAGATGCTGTTCGATTTCCGTGGTCCGACGCCCCAGACCCTGCGCGCTCTGGAGGACCTGCAGGCGCGGGTTCCGGCCCTTGCGCGCAGCTTCACGGGCCGTCTGAGCGCGATCCAGGCTGCCGCTTACGGCGAAGCCTTCAACTGGGGCAAGGCGGTCGAGGTGACGGCGCCCCTTTATCGGCGCAACAAGGTTGCGGCCGTGGCGATGTCGAGCCTCGCCGTGATCGAGAAGATGCACCTCTTCGGGATCGACAAATCGGGGGTCGGCGCGTCGGCCGGCGAGGCGCTGCGGCGCAGCCAGGAGCACGAGGCGGGGTTCCTGGAACGCCTGACCGATCGTTCGGTGTCGATCGCCGTGGTCGGCAATTCGCCGATCGAGATCGGGCGCGGGCAGGGCGCGGCGATCGACCGCCACGACCTCGTGGTGCGCTTCAACAACTATTCGGCCGACCCGGCCTTCCACGTCGACTATGGCGGCCGGGCCGACATCTGGGTGCGCGCGGCCGGCCATACCGGCGTCTGGTCGCGGCCGGGCAGCAAGTTCTCGTCGATCGTGTTCAGCGGCCCCGACCGCCGGCACCACGGCTTCGCGCCCTGGGATATCCTCGATGTCGTGGGCTCCGGCGGCAATCCGGTCTTCGTGCCGACGCCGGTCTATGTCGACCTCGCGGCCGAACTGCAATATGCGCCGAGTGCCGGGCTGACCTTCCTTTACTGGCTCCGGCGCCTGCGCGGCGCGTTCCAGGACGCCAACGTGTCGGTCTACGGCTTCGCCCTGATCGATCAGCCGCCGGGCGGCTCGCGGCACTATTTCGAACGCCCGCGGTCGGTCGCCCATGCCACCAGTTCGCACAATTGGATGGCCGAGGCCGAACTCTTCCAACGGATCCTGCAATCGTGACCATGCTCGCCCTGGCTCGCCGTTCTGCGCTCGAGCCCCTGGCTTCCTATCTGGCCCTGCGCCTGCCGCGGCTTTCGGGATCGCCCGCGCTGCTCAATGCCGCCGACCGGCTGTTCGCCGCGCTCGGCCGCGATCCGGGCCGCAGCTTTCTTTATGCGGCCCGCATCCGGCGCCGCGAGGACGCCGTCCCGTCGGGTCGGCGGCTCGCGATCCTGGCCCATCTCCTGACCCGCGCCGGCGCTCATGGCGATGCCTTCGCGGTGGTGCGCGACGCGGTCGCGGCGACCGGCCATGACCGCGACGGGACCGCGGCGGCGCTGCTGACCTCGATCGCCCAGGAATGGATCGTCTATGCCGACGGCGACGCCGTTCTCGACCGGGTCCGCGGCCTGGCGGAACTCCCTGGGTTCGTCGGCACGGTCCCGGACATGCTTCTCGCCGTTTGCGCGCGCCGATCGCTGATCGAGCCGGACATGCTGGCGCGGTCGGCCGCCATCCTGGCGGATCCGGAGATCGAACCGACGACAGGCCAGGCCGCCCTGGAGCTGCATCTCGGCCGCTATGGCGTCGACACGGTGGCGGTCGAGGCGGCGATCCGGCTTGCGGCGCGGCCCGATGCGGCGGCCGGTCCGCCCAGCCTGCGGCTCGCGGCCGTTCTGGAGGCGGGCGGAGAGCAGGATCGTCTCGTCGGCTACTACCGCCGGCTCGGCGCCCCCGTCCATAAGCTGGTCCCCGAAAGTCCGGCCCTGGCGACCGCCTGTCTGGCAGTCCCCGGCGGCAGTGCCGATCTGCGCCGCATGGCCGAAGCGACCCTCGAGCGCCGGACGCAGGTCCGCGCCGCGCAAACCCGTCTCGTCGCCGATCTGGCCGATCCCGCACAGGACTGGGCGATCGTCGGCAATGCGCCGGCCGGGCGCGGCAGCGGGCAGGGCGCGGCGATCGACGGCCATGCCCAGGTGGTGCGCTTCAACCGCTTCTCCGTGGAGCCGGAATTTGCGCCGGATTTCGGCCGCAAGACCACCCTCCATGTCCGCCCGCTCTGGTTCGGCGGCGGCGAGACGGCCGCGCCGCGCGTCGTCGTCACCGGCCTGCACGGCGAGATCCTGTGCCGGTCCTGGTCGGCGATCGGGGCGCTGCAGGCCCGCGGCCACGACGTCGCGTTCTTTCCGCCCGATGTTCAGACGCGTCTCGTCGCCGAACTCGGCCGGGCACCGAGCGCCGGCCTGACCTTCGCCGCCCTGGCGGCGAGCCTGCGCGGCGGGCGAGGGGTCGACCATTACGGCTTCTCCTTCACCGACCAGACCCAGGGCGGGCGCATCGCGCATTATTTCGATGCCAAGGCGCCGTCGGGCCGGCATGCCTGGCAGCGGGAGCGGAGGCTCTTCGAGGAGGTCACGGGCACCCGGTTGCCGGCGCCGCCGGTGGTGCCGGTGCATGCCGAGCGCGACGATCGCCTGCGCATCCGCTTTGTCGGCGATCATGCCGGCTACCATGCCGGCTCGGATGCCGTGACCGCCTATTTCCGACAGGCGTTCGAGGCGGTCGGGCGGGTCGTCGAGGCGCATGAGGACTACGACGTGGTCGTGGTCAACGGCGAAGGCTCGATGCACCACGGCGTGCATTCCTTCCATCAGAAGATGCTGAAGCTTGCCGAGGCGGTGGCGCGCCGACGGCCGGCCTTCCTGGTCAATACCGTGTGGCAGAAGAACGGGCGCCTGTTCGACCATGTCCTGCGCCACCTCGATGCCATCACGGTGCGCGAGCGGGCCAGCCAGCGCGACCTGAAGGCCCGGCACGGCATTGATGCCGATCTGCGCCTCGATGCCTCGTTCTGGGCGCCGGTGGCGCCGGTCGAGCCGCGCGAGACCTTTGCCGGCGGCATGGTGGTCACCGACTTCTATTCCCGCCAGTTCGGCAACTTCGTGCGCATGACCGGCGGCCTGCTGAAGGCCAAGCCCTATATCGACATGGGTGAATACGGCTGGTCCGAACTGGTCGCCAGCCTGCGCACGGCGTCGCTTCTGGTCACCGGGCGGCACCACGCGGTCTATGCGGCCTGCCGCGCGCGGCTGCCCTTCGTGGCCATGGCCGGCAACACCCACAAGATCGAAGGCCTGATCGAAGCCTCCGGGCTGCCGATCCCGATCGCGCGCGAAGCACAGGAACTGCCGGGCCTGATCGACTGGGCCGACCGCCACCGGTCGACCTATGTCGAACTGTTCGACTGGATGGAGGCGCAACCCCGTCTCGACCTGCAGGAAAGGCTCGCCGCCCTGCCGATCCGGCGCCGCTGAACGGCGCCGTCGGCCCTCCGTCCCCGCTTTCTCCGGCCCGGATCGGTCTGCTCGAAATCTCCAGAGTGGACCTTATGGGCAGTCCAATTCGAGTGACACACTACTGTCATCGAATGGCAACGTCCTGGTGACGACAGGTCCAGGCGTGGGAGGCTCCGGGTGACGGCCGATTTGTTCGCGGCAGACTTCAGACCCGATTGTTATTGGTGGGATCGGACGCCCCGTGCGGCAGCCGGATCGGGGGTTTTGCCGGCTAAAGCCGATGTCGTCGTGATCGGCTCCGGCTATACCGGCCTGCACGCCGCGTTGCAGACCGCCCGCGCGGGGCGCGCGACCGTGGTGATCGATGCCGAGGATCTGGGCTTCGGCTGCTCGACCCGCAATGGCGGGCAGGTCTCGACCAGCGTCAAGCCGGGCTTCGATGCGCTCGCCCGCCGCCACGGGCCGGAGCGCGCCTTCCGGATCATCAGGGAAGGGCAGAACTCGCTCGCCTTCCTGAAGGATTTCATCGTCGCGGAGGGGATCGACTGCGACCTCGTTCGCCGCGGCCGCTTCCATGCCGCCCATAGCGCGGCCGAGTACGAGGCCCTGGCGCAGACCTTCGCCAACCAGCCGAAGGGCCTGGAGACCGAGGCCCACATGGTCGCCCGCAGCGCCCAGCGCGCGGAGATCGGCTCGGACTTCTATCATGGCGGTGTGGTCCAGCCGCAGCATGTCTCGGTGGACCCGGCGCGCTACCATCAGAGCCTGCTCGACCGGGTGCGGCAGGCCGGGGCGACCCTGGTGGGCCGCTGTCCGGCGACTGCGATCGAGAAGACCGCGACCGGCTTCACGGTGACGACGCCGAAGGGGCGGATCGCCGCCCGCGACGTGCTCGTCGCCACCAACGGTTATACCGGGCCGCTGACGCCCTGGCTGCGGCGCCGGGTGATCCCGATCGGCAGCTACATCATCGCCACCGAGGAACTGCCCGAGGCGACCGTCGAGCGGCTGTTCCCGAGCGGCCGGCACATCACCGACAGCCGCAAGGTGGTCTACTACTACCGCGCCTCGCCGGACCGGCGCCGCATCCTGTTCGGCGGCCGGGTGTCGCTGTCGGAAACCGATCCGCGCGCGAGCGGGCCGAAGCTGCTCGCCGACATGGTGCGCATCTTCCCCGATCTCGCCGGCACGCGCATCGCGCGGTCCTGGATGGGCTTCGTCGCCTACAGTTTCGATGAGCTGGCTCATGTCGGGCGCCACGAGGGGCTGTGGTACGCGATGGGTTACTGCGGCTCCGGCGTCGGCATGGCGAGCTATCTCGGCATGCGCATCGGCCAGCAGATCGTCGGGCTGAAGGAGGGTGCGACCGCCTTCGACGGGCTCGGCTTCCAGACCCGGCCCTTCTACACCGGCAATCCCTGGTTCCTCGCGCCCTCGATCCTCTATTACCGCTGGAGGGATCGGCGGAGCTGACGGCGCAGCCAGAAAAGGCGCGGGGAGGCGACGGACCCCCGCATCAGAACCATCGACCCGTCGACATATCGCTTGCAGGGAGAGACGCGATGCAGAGCCTCAAAGCCGGAATTCTTGCCGCCCTCGCCGCCGTTCTGGGGGCGACCACGGCCATGGCCCAGGAACTGACGGTGGTATCCTTCGGCGGTTCCTACCAGGAAGCCCAGAGCAAGGCCCTGTTCCAGCCGGCCGCCAAGGCGCTCGGCATCCGCCTCAAGGAGGAGACCTATACGGGCATCGCCGACCTGCGCCTGAAGGTGAAGGCCGGTGCGGTCGCCTGGGACGTGGTCGCCAGCGGCTCGGGCAGCGCTGCCCGCGCCGGCGCCGAGGGCATCCTCGAGAAACTCGACTACAAGGTCATCGACGTGTCGAACTTCCTGCCCGGCACCGCGCAGGACTACTGCGTCGGCGGCGACGTGTTCTCGACCGTGCTGGCCTGGAACACCAAGACCTACGGCGATGCCGGTCCGCAGAGCTGGGCCGACTTCTGGGACGTGAAGAAGTTCCCCGGCAAGCGCGCCTATCGCAAGGGCGTCGCCGGCGCGCTCGAACCGGCGCTGATGGCCGACGGCGTGCCGCCCGAGAAGGTCTACGAGGTGCTGTCGGCGCCCGGCGGCATCGACCGCGCGATCAAGAAGATCCGCGAGCTGAAGCCGCATATCGCGGTCTGGTGGTCGTCCGGCGCGCAGCATGCGCAGCTGATGAAGGACGGCGAGGTCGACATGGTCACCGGCTGGAACGGCCGCTTCGACGTGGTCGCCAAGGACGGTGCCAAGGTCGCCTATACGTTCAATCAGGCCCTGCTCGACTACGACTGCTACGCCATCGCCAAGGGGGCGCCGAACAAGGACCTGGCGATGAAGTTCCTGGCCGAGATCAGCAAGCCGCAATACCAGGCCGAATTCACGAAATACATCACCTACGGTCCGACCGACAAGCGCGCCTACGAGATCGGGGCGATCGAGGCCGGCTATGCCAAGCGGCTGCCCTCGCATCCCGACAATGCCAAGAAGCAGCTGACCATCGATCTCGCCTGGTACATCAAGAACGAGGCGGCGGCCGCGGCGGCCTATCAGAACCTCCTGACCGAGTGATACGGTCGGCCGGGCCGGCGGAAAGGCTCCCGTTCGATCCGCCCGGCGCGAACGGACGGGACCCTGCCGCCACCCTGCCATTCGCCGATGCCGCCCGCCGGCGGCATCGGTCTCGCGGGCGACGGGTGGGCGGACGGCCCGCCGGCGCCTGAGACCGGCAACAGACCGCTGCATCGCGATCCCGCCCGCAAATCCGGGGGCGGCGCGCGGCGGCGTGCCAGGACGCTCGATCGAGAAGGGGCTCCCGATCCCATGGGTCCAAGTGCGGCGCTCGACATCACCATCCGTGAATTGACCAAGGCCTATGGGCCGGTGCGCGCGCTCGACGCGGTCGATCTGGACATCCGCGCGGGCGAATTCCTGACCCTGCTCGGGCCGTCCGGCTCGGGCAAGACGACGCTCCTGATGGCGCTGGCAGGGTTCCTGCGGCCCGATCGGGGCAGCATCCGTTTCGGCGGGCGCGAGGTGGTGCGGCTCGCCCCGCACAAGCGCGACATCGGCATGGTGTTCCAGAACTATGCCCTGTTCCCGCATATGGACGTGGCCGCCAATATCGCCTTCCCGCTGAAGCTCAGGCGCGTGGCGGCGGCCGAGATCGCGCGCCGCGTCGAGGCCGCGCTCGCCATGGTGCAGCTCGGCGGCTACGGGCCGCGCCGGATCGACCAATTGTCCGGCGGCCAGCGGCAGCGCGTGGCGCTGGCCCGCGCCATCGTGTTCGAACCGCGCATCGTGCTGATGGACGAGCCGCTCTCCGCGCTCGACAAGCAGCTGCGCGAGGCGATGCAGATCGAGATCCGCCAGCTGCACGAGAAGATCGGCTCGACCACCGTCTACGTCACCCACGACCAGCGCGAGGCGCTGACGATGTCGGACCGGGTCGCGGTGGTCAATCACGGCCGCATCATCCAGATCGGCGCGCCGCGCGACATCTACGAGCGGCCGAACAGCCGCTTCGTCGCCGAGTTCATCGGCGAATCCTCGTTCCTGCCGGTCGAGCGGCGCGACGGCGTCTGGCATCACGGCGGCACGGCCCTGACGGTGGCGACCGAACCGGCCGGTTCGGGCCGTCATGTCCTGATGATCCGGCCCGAACGGCTGCAACTGGTCGGGGAGGGCGATGGGGCCGGGGGCCATGCCGGGCGATCGTTCAACCGCTTCGGCGGGGTCCTCGCCAATGTGGTCTACCAGGGCGACACCATCCTGATGCAGGTGCGCCTTGCCGACGGCACGCCGCTGCAGCTGCGCCAGACCGTCCGCACCTTCGGCGCGGCGCTACCGGAGCGCGGCGCGGCAGTGCGGCTCGGCCTCGCGCCGGAGGATACGGTGCTGATCGCCGAGGACCGGGAGGGTGCCCGATGACCCTGCCGACCGGTTCCGCAGCGACCGCGCCGGCGGGCGACTGCAACGCCGCGGCCCTGCGCCGCGACCATGCCTTCGAAAGGCTGGCCCTGTTCGGCCTGGCCGTGCCGGCGCTGGTGCTGGTGATCGTCACCATGGCGATCCCGACCGCCTGGCTGTTCTGGCTCTCCTTCGTCGGCGACGACGGCAGCGTCAGCCTGGTCAACTACCAGCGCATGATCGAACAGCCGTCCTACATGCGCACCTTCGTGGCGACCTTCCAGATCGCCGGCCTGACCACCGCCATCTGCGTGCTGGTCGGCTATCCGCTGGCCTATTTCCTGTCGCAGCTGCCGGAGCGGGTCGCCAATCTGTGCATGATCGCGGTGCTGCTGCCCTTCTGGACCTCGCTCCTGGTGCGCACCTATGCCTGGCTCGTGCTCCTGCAGCGGACCGGGCTGATCAACACCTGGGGCATCAAGGCGGGCCTGTGGAGCGAGCCGCTGCCGCTGGTCCACAACCAGACCGGCACGCTGATCGGCATGGTCCATGTCCTGCTGCCCTTCCTGGTGCTGCCGCTCTACGGCGCCATGCGGGCGATCGACCGCGACCTCCTGCGCGCGGCTTCCAGCCTCGGGGCGACGCCGAGCCAAGCCTTCGCCAAGGTGTTCCTGCCGCTCTCCGTGCCGGGACTGACCGCCGGGGGGATGATCGTGTTCATCCTGTGCCTCGGCTTCTACGTGACGCCGGCCGTGCTCGGCGGCGGCAAGGTGACGATGGTGTCGAACCGGATCGCGGACAATATCGAGGTCTTCTTCAACTGGGGCGCGGCCAGCGCGCTCGGCGTGGTGCTCTTGGTCGTGACCTTCGCGCTGCTCTGGCTGGCCGGCCGGCTCGCGCGCGGCGTCGATCTCTTCGGCGGAGGGCACGGCTGATGTCCTGGCTCGACCGCCCCGCCTCGGAAACCCAGATCACCCACCGCAACCGGCTCTGGCTCTATGCGCTCGGCATCCTGACGCTGGCCTTCCTGGTGCTGCCGACGCTGATCGTGGTGCCGATGTCCTTCTCGGACTCGCAATATCTCGAATTTCCGCCGCGCCGCTGGTCGCTGCGCTGGTACGAGGCCTATTTCGCCTCCGCCTCCTGGATGGATGCGACCGCGACCTCGCTCAAGGCCGGCATCCTGACGGCGCTGATCGCCACCCCGCTCGGCACCGCCGCCGCCTACGGCTTCTTCCATTCGCGCTTCTGGTTCGGCAATCTCGGCTTCTGGCTCCTGATGACGCCGATCATCGTGCCGGTGATCCTGGTCGGCATCGCGATCTTCTATGCCTATGTGCAGCTGAAGCTGGTCAATTCGCTGATCGGCATCGTGCTCGCCCATGCGGTGCTGGCCATCCCGATCGTGCTGGTCATCGTCACCTCGGCGCTGAAGAGCTTCGACGCCAACCAGGAGCGTGCCGCCCAGAGCCTCGGCGCCTCGCGGGCGCGGGCCTTCTTCCTGGTGGTGATGCCGCAGATCCGGTTCCCGCTGGTCACCGCGGCGATCTTCGCCTTCCTGACCAGCTTCGACGAGGTGGTCGTTGCGATCTTCATATCGGGCGGGCCGAATTCCACGCTGACCCGCAACATGTTCGCCTCGCTGCGCGACCAAATCGACCCGACCATCGCGGCGATCTCGAGCATCATGATCGCCGCCACCACGGTGCTGATCTTGTTGACACAACTGCGCGGCGGCGGGCGGCAGCGGTAGGCGCTGCCGACGGCCCCGGTCGGAGGACGCCGGCCGGCAAGCCTATTCGCCGCGCATTCGGCTCGGCGGCGCGTCATGCACCCGCCCCCAGGCACGGCGCAACTGGCGGGTCGAGCCGAAGCCGGCGCGTTCGGCGACGGTCTCCATGTCGAGACGCGAGCCGGCCAGCAGGTCGCGGGCGAGCGCCAGGCGGATGCGGTTGACATAGTCGGTCACGCTCGAACCGGCATGTTCGTTGAAGAGCCGCGACAGATTGCGCGGGCTCGTCCCGGCGACGCGGGCGAGGCTCGCCACAGACCAGTCGCGCGCCGGCTCGGCCGCGACCGCATCCTGCGCGCGGTGGACCGCCGGATGGATGTGGTTGCGCCCCTCGAGCCAGGGCGAGAGCTGCGGGTCCTGGCCGGTTCGTCGCAGATAGACGACCAGATAGCGCGCGACCGACAGTGCCACGGCCGGCCCGGCGATGCGGGCGACCAGATGCAGCATCAGGTCGATTCCGGCCGTGATCCCGGCCGAGGTCAGCACGTCGCCGTCGTCGACGAAAAGCCGGTTCTCGCGCACCCGCGCGGTCGGGGCGAGGCGGGCGAGTTCGTCGAGACAGGCATGGTGGGTGGTGCAGTCGCGGCCTTCCAGGAGGCCGGCCCGGGCGGCGAGCAGTGCGCCCGAGCAGATCGAGACCAGCCGGATGCCGGCGGTTCGCCCGCCATCCGGCCTGCCGGCTGGTCCGGCGACGCGGGCGAGCCAGCGCACGATCTCCCGCTCCGCCGCGCCGTCCCGGTCCTCGCCGGGCCTCACCCCGCCGAGCGGCACTTCGGTGCTGCCCGGCACGATCAGGATCGTGCCGGGGGCGAGACGGTCGGGCAGGGGGGCGAGACCGGCGAGGTCGAGGCCGATGGAACTGCCGGCCGACCCGGCCGGCGCCACATAGCTCACCTCGAAGCGCACCGCCTCCTGTTCGAGATTGGCCTTGCGCAGCACCTCGATCGGCCCGGCGAGATCGAGCAGCAGCACCCGCGGCGGCACCACGGCGACCACCGGCACGATCCCGGCCGGGATGCCGGCGCCGACCATCGCTTTCGGGGGGACCGGGGGCGGCACGTCCGTCATGCGGCGATCCGGGCGGGCAGGGAACCGAGCGCCTCGGCGACGGTCACGATCCGGGCGAAGCGGCCGGCGAGCACCAGTTCGGTGCGGGCCGCGATCTCGGCCGGGCTCCAGACGCGCCCCGCGGCATCGGTCATCGGGAAGCTGTGCGTCGCCTCGGTGCAGAAGTCGACCTTGTAGCCGAGATCGGAGGCGTGCCGGGTGGTCGTCTCGCAGCACTGCTCGGTGCGGATGCCGGAGACGACCAGCCGGCCGATGCCATGGCTGGTCAGCCAGACATCGAGGCCGGTCCCGACCAGCGCCGAATGCCGGCGCTTGTGGAAGACGGCATCCGGCGCGATCGCGAGCGGCGCCAGCGGCACCACATGGCCGGAGGCGAGCGCGAAGGGGCCCTGATCCTCGACATGGAAGATCTGGACGACCGGGATGCCGGCGGTCTTGGCGCCGTCGATCAGCGCCTGCTGGCGCTCCAGATAGGCGTCGAGGCCGACGGGCGTGAAATAGGGGCGGTGGCGGAACGACTCCTGCACGTCGATGACGATCAGGGCGGTCTTCAGGTCGGACATTCTCGTCTCCCTCGGTTCGAGTACGGATACGAGCCTAGTCTTGGGGCGAAAAGCCGAAAGCACCGCGACGGACGAAGAGCGGACAGATCGCGCCATCGCAGAATGCCGCGGGAGTGAGGTCCCGGATCAACGTGCCGACAGCGCCCTGAGCCAGCGGCCGAAGCGCAAGGCCGCGACCCGTGCCGCCGCGAGGAATGGCGCCAGTGCCGCGCGCACCCGGCCGAGCAGGCCGCGCAGCCGCGCCTTGAGCGCCTTTGCGAAGGCGGCCGCAATCTGCCAGGCCCGGGTCGCCTTGACGATGCCGAAGGCCCAGTCGCGCCAGCCCATCACCTTGCCGTAGCACCAGGCGAACCAGCCGATGCTCAACAGCTTGTCGCGGGTGACATGGAACAGGCGCTCGATGGCCATGAAGCCGAAAATCTTGAGCGCCAGATAGACGGCGAGGCCGGCGATGAAATGGCCGGTCGCCATCAGGTAGACGGCATAGAGCTTCGGCGGCCAGATCGCCGCGAAGGGGATCAGGAACAGGAGCAGGGACGGGTAGGGCGGCAGACGGTGGATCGCTTCGCCGAGGCGGGCGAACAGGCGCAGTTCCGCCAGCCAGCGGAAGACCGGCCGGATCGCCGCGAAGACGACATCGTCGATCAGGAAGGACAGCGCGACCAGGATGACCAGCGGCACCCGCGCGATGTGGCGCAGGAGGGCATATCCGCGATGCGTCGGCTGCCGGTCGTCCATTCCACCCCTCGAAATATCGTAACGTCGCCCCCAGGTAAGCGGTTGCCGGGAGGTCTGGCAAGCTGGCTTCGGCACGCGGCTTGACCTCGGCGCCGGATCCGTTACCACCGCGCTGCACAATCGGCGAAGGACCTCCCCCGCAATGACCCGTTCCAGCCTCGAAGCCCTGCTCGCCGAGCGTCCCGTCCTGCTCGCCGACGGCGCGACCGGGACCAATCTCTTCGCCATGGGGCTCGAGGCCGGCGATCCGCCGGAATTCTGGAACGACCTGCACCCCGATCGCATCCGCGCCCTGCACCAGGGCTTCGTCGATGCCGGCGCCGACATCATCCTGACCAACAGCTTCGGCTGCAACCGCCGCCGCCTGGCGCTGCACAAGGCCGAGGGGCGCACGCGCGAACTGGCCGAGAAGGCCGCCCGGCTCGCTCGCGAGGTCGCCGACGCGGCCGGCCGTCCGGTCGTGGTCGCCGGCTCGGTCGGGCCGACCGGCGATCTCTTCGCCCCGCTCGGGCCGATGACCGAGGAAGAGGCGATCGACGTCTTTGCCGAGGAGATCGAGGGGCTGAAGGCCGGCGGCGCCGATGTCGCCTGGATCGAGACCATGTCGGCGCCGGAGGAGATCCGCGCCGCGACCGCGGCCGCGATCCGGGTCGGCCTGCCCTTCACCGTGACGGCGAGCTTCGACACGGCCGGACGGACCATGATGGGACTGCCGCCGGCGGCGCTGGCCGATCTCGCCGCCGGGCTGGCGCAGGCCCCGCTTGCGGTCGGCGCCAATTGCGGTGTCGGCGCCTCCGACCTGCTCGCCTCGGTCGGCGCCATGACCGAGGCCCATCCGGAGATGGCCGTGGTCGCCAAGGCCAATTGCGGCATCCCGCGGGTGGACGGCGACAAGGTCGTTTATACCGGCACGCCGGAGCTGATGGCCGACTATGCCCGGCTGGCGATCGATACCGGCTGCCGGATCGTCGGCGGCTGCTGCGGCACCTCGTCGGGCCATCTCGCCGCCATGCGCCGGGCGGTCGACGAGCATATCCGCCGCGCCCGTCCGAGCCTCGACGAGATCGTCGCCGCCGTCGGCCCGCTGCAGAGCCCGCCGCCGAGCGCCGAGACCCGCGCCCGCGGCGGCCGCCGGCGCGGGTGAGCCCCGCGCCGGGTCGCGTCGTTCCGGCTCAGCCCTGTTCGCGCCGCAAGACGGCGCAGACGGGCTTCTCGGGACCGCTTCAGCCCTGTTCGCGCCGCAGCACGGCGCCGAGCACGTCGCGCACCCCGATGGCGCCGACCAGATGGTCCTCGGCATCGAACACCGCGACCGGCCCGGCATCGCGCTGCATGGCATGCATGACATGGCGCAGCGGCGTCGACTGGCGCGCCCAGAAGGCGACATGAGCGCCTTCGGGGAAGGGCTTGCCGGCATCCTCGGTTGCCACCCAGGTCGCCGCGCTGCCCATGGCCTCGGCCTGGACGACCTTGCGGTCCGGTCCGAGCCGGAAGCGCGTGGTGCGCCGGCGGTCGAGCCACAGCCAGCCTTCGCCGGCCGGTTCCAGGTCGCGGGCATCGCGCATGACGTTGTAGGCGCTGAGCACGTTGAGCGGGTTCACGTTGGCGACGAATTCGCGGACATAGTCGTTGACCGGCTTGAGGATGATGTCCTCCGGCGGCCCGTATTGAACGACCCGGCCGCCTTCCATGATCGCGATGTGGTTGCCGAGCTTCAGTGCCTCGTCGAGATCGTGGCTGACGAAGACGATGGTCTTCTTCAGCTCCTTCTGCAGGGAGAGAAGCTCGTCCTGCAGCTTGGTGCGGATCAGCGGATCGAGGGCCGAGAAGGGCTCGTCCATCAGGAGGATGTCGGCGTCGGTCGCGAAGGCGCGGGCGAGGCCGACGCGCTGCTGCATGCCGCCGGACAGTTCGTTGGCGAACTTGTCGGCCCATTTCGACAGGCCGACCATGGCGAGCTTCTGGTCGACGACCGCGTCCCGCTCCGGCTTGGTCATGCCGCGCAGTTCGAGGCCGAAGCCGACATTCTCGCGCACCGTCCGCCAGGGCAGCAGCGCGAACTGTTGGAACACCATGGTCACGCGCCGCTGGCGCAGCCGTCGCAGCGTCTCGGCCTCGCAGGAGGCGACGTTGATCATCTGGCCTTCGTCGGCGACCAGGATCTCGCCGCGGCTGACCTCGTTCAGCCGGTTGATCGCGCGCAGGATGGTCGACTTGCCGGAGCCCGACAGGCCCATCAGCACGCAGATCTCGCCGCGCTTGACCTCCAGCGACACGCCGGCCGCGCCCAGCACCGCATTGGTGGCGGCGAGGATTTCCTCTCGGCTGCGTCCCTCGTCGAGCAGCTTGAGCGCCGGCGCCGGGTTGGCGGCGAAGACGATGTCGACGTTGCGGATCGAAATGGCGGTTTCGCCCTCGCTCATGGCGTCCCCCTCTTGCGTTCGGGGGCCTTGCACACCCGGTCGAGAATGATGGCGAGCAGCACGATGGAGAGGCCTGCCTCGAAGCCCATCGGAATGTTGACGCTCGACAGTGCCCGCACCACCGGCTTGCCGAGGCCGCCGGCGCCGACCATGGCGGCGATCACCACCATCGACAGGCTGAGCATGATGCACTGGTTGATGCCGGTCATGATGGTCGGCAGCGCGGACGGCAGTTCCACCTTCCAGAGCAGCTGCTGCTTCGTGGCGCCGAAGGCCTGGCCGGCTTCGAGCAGCGGCTTCGGCACCGAGGTGATGCCGAGATAGGTCAGCCGGATCGGCGCCGGAACGGCAAAGATGACGGTCGAGATGATGCCCGGCACCACGCCCAGTCCGAACAGGACCAGCGTCGGGATCAGGTAGACGAAGGTCGGCAGCGTTTGCATCAGGTCGAGCACCGGCCGCATGGTGTCGTAGAGCCAGGGGCGGTGTCCGGCGGCGACGCCGAGCGGGACGCCGATGACGACCGAGAACAGCGTCGCATAGCCGACCAGCGACACGGTCTCCATCAGGGCTTCCCAGTAGCCGAGATTGGCGATCAGCAGGAGCGCGGCGGTGACGCCGACGGTCAGCGAAACCTTGCGGTGCAGCCACCAGACCAGGGCGGCGACGAGCGCGATCATCGCAAGCGGCGGCAGCAGCAGGAACACCCAGGTGGTGCCCTCGATGATGAACTTCATCACGTCCGTGATGCCGTCGAGCGCCGTGCCGAAATTGTCCTGGATGAAGTCGATGACCACCTTCATCCAGGCCCCGAAGGGCAGCTTCCAAGCCGTCAACCACTCTTCCATGCCGAGGCCCCCCGAGACCGCCGGCCCACCGGCCGACGTCACAATGGCTGGAAAGACCGCTCCCGCCCGAAGCCGCGGGACTCGGGAATGCTCTGCCGACCGACCCGGCGGACGGTCCCCTTGCGGGCCGTTGGCGCAGGACCAGACCGATCCCTGCTCATGCCTCCGACAGTCCCGCCCGATCCCCCGGTTCCTTCGCCTTCTCCCCTTGAGGGGGAAAGGGGATGTTGCGGGATCGTGCGATACGGCACCAGGGCACGGCTCTTTGCCGAGTCAATCGCCCGCGCCCGATCTCCCGGCTCCTTCGCCTTCTCCCCTTGAGGGAGAAGGTGCCCGAAGGGCGGATGAGGGGTCTCGATATCGCATCCCGACAAGACCTCCCGGTCCCGCTCGGGCCGGACTTGGACCGCGGATCCGGCGGATATCCGCCCGATCCACCCCCTCATCCGGCCTTCGGCCACCTTCTCCCCCCACGGGTGGGAGAAGGGGATGTTGCGGGATCGTGCCGATCCCCCGGCTCCTTCGCCTGTCTCCACGCGGGAGAAGGAGATGCTGCGGGTTGGTGCCCAAGGCACGCAGACCATCGATCCACACCCCGCCCGATCCCCCGGCTCCTTCCCCTTCTCCCCTTGAGGGAGAAGGTGCCCGAAGGGCGGATGAGGGGTGCGATGTCGCATCCCGGCAAGACCTCTCGGTCCCACTCGGACCGGACTTGGACCGTGGAGCCGGCGGGTTTTCGCCCGATCCACCCCCTCATCCGGCCTTCGGCCACCTTCTCCCCCCTCCAGGGGGCGAAGGGGAGGTTGCGGGATGGTGCCGTTCCTCCGGTTCCTTCGCCTTCTCCCCAAGCGGGGGAAGGAGATCATGAGGAATCGTGCCAAATGCACGCAGACCATCGATACGCACTCCGCCCGATCCCCCGTTTCCTTCCCCTTCTCCCCTTGAGGGAGAAGGTGCCCGAAGGGCGGATGAGGGGTGCGATATCGCATCCCGACAAGACCTCTCGGTCCCGCTCGGACCAAAAGCCCGGTCCGGCGGTCAGGTCAGAGGCCGAGGCTCTTCTTGACGGCGGGGAGGCCGGGCTTGCCGTCGAGGGTGGAGACGTTCTTCAGCCAGTCGTCGAGCACCTTGGGGTTCGACTTCAGCCACTTCTCGCCGGCCTTGCTGCCGTCGAGGCCGCCGTCGAGGATCAGGCCCATCACCTCGTTCTCCATCTTGAGGGAGAACTTCAGGTTCTTGAGCAGCTGGGCGACGTTCGGGCATTCCGACAGATAGCCGGCGCGGACGTTGGTATAAATGGTCGCGCCGCCGAGATTCGGTCCGAACACGTCGTCGCCGCCTTCCAGATACTTCATCTTGAACTTGGTGTTCATCGGATGCGGCTCCCAGCCCAGGAACACGACGTGCTCCTTGCGCTTGGACGCGCGCTCGACCTCGGCGATCATGCCCTGCTCGGAGGATTCCACCAGCTGGAAGGTCTTCAGGCCGAACTTGTCGTCCTTGATCATGTCCAGGATCAGACGGTTGCCGTCGTTGCCGGCCTCGATGCCGACGATCTTGCCCTTCAGCTTGTCCTTGAACTTCGCGATGTCGTTGAAGGTCTTCAGGCCGGCATCGTAGGTCGGCTGCAGGACCGCGAGGGTATACTTGGCGCCCTCGAGATTGGCTTCCAGGACCTCGACCGACTTGTCCTCGACGAAGGGCTTGCGGTCCGCCTCCATCGACGGCATCCAGTTGCCGAGGAACACGTCGATGTCCTTGTTCTTCAGCGACTGATAGGTCACCGGGACGGTCAGGACCTCCGACTTCGGCGTGTAGCCGAGGCCGGTCAGGACGCGCGAGGCCAGTCCGGTCGTGGCCGTGATGTCGGTCCAGCCGACGTCGGAGAAGCGGACGGTCTTGCAGCTTGCGGGCTCCGCAGCGGCCGCGCTGCCGGCAAAGAAGGCAAGGCCGAATGCCAGGGCGGCGCCGGCGACGAAACGCTTGGATTGCATGGATCTCACTCCTCCCGAACGACCGGCCCCGCCGCCAGCGGCATCCGCGGGAGCCGGCCCCCGATACCGTATCGGTAATGGGGATGCCCGACCATATCCCAATCGATCCCGATCGTCCCACCGGGAACAATCGATTGAACACCTGATCAATGAAGCTTCAGATGTCTGAAAGCGACGGACTCAGGCGCATTCGCGTCAAGGCCGGCAAAGCGCTCCGGGCCTTCTGGTCGGCCTTCCGGCGCCTCTTCGCCGCGCCGCAGTCGTCGCTCGTGCGGCCCCTTCCGACGGGAACCGGAATTGGGCGCTGCGACGCCGATCCGGTGCCGCTGCCGGGTTCCTGTCTGGTCGCCATGCGTCATGCGATGTCGCGCCCGCGCTTGTCCTCGATCCGGCATGCGGTAGATTGAACGCACGTTCAGAAAACTGCCTCGAGCCCGAGACCGCCCTTGCCGCAGACCGCCCGCCGCACCGTTCGAGCCCGGACGCCCGAGGCCGAAGACTGGCGCCGCCGCCAGATCATCGAGGCGACGATCGACGAGATTGCCGCGGTCGGCTTCGCGCAGACGACTCTGGCCGGGATCGCCGGCCGCGCCGGCATTTCGACCGGTCTGGTCGCCTTTTACTTTACCGACAAGGGCGGATTGCTGGAGGCGACGCTCCGGCATCTCGCGGCCGGGCTCGGCGCCTTGGTGTCGGAGGGCCTGAGGGCCGCCGGCACGCCGCGCGAGCGCATCCAGGCGGTCATCGACGCCAATCTGGGCGAATGCCAGTTCGAACGGCGCATCGCGACCGTCTGGCTCGCCTTCTGGGGCGAGGTCACGGTCATGCCGCGCTTCCGGCGCGTCCAGCGCGTCTACGAGCGGCGCATGATCTCCAACCTGAAGGCGGGCTTCCGCGGCTTTGCCGGGCCGGACGCGGCGCAGCGCCTCGCCGAGGCGACCGCGGCCATGATCGACGGGGTCTGGCTGCGCGCCACGCTGTCCGACCGCCCGCTCGACAGCGCGGCCGCACGGGCGACGGTCTCCGCCTTCGTCGATGCCCAGCTCGCCCTGCTCGCTCTTGCCCTCGTTGCGCCCGCACCGACAAGGACACGCCCATGACCCGCTTCCCCCTGGTCCGCAACCATATCGGCGGCAACTTCGTATCGGCCCGGTCGGGCGAGCGTTTCACCAGCCTCGACCCGGCGCGCGGGGAACTGCTGGCCGAGATCGAGACTGCCGGGCCCGAGGAGGTCGAGGCTGCGGTCGTGGCGGCGGAAGCCGGATTCAAGGTCTGGTCGCGCATGACCGGCGCCGAGCGGGCCCGCATCCTGCGCCGGACGGCCGACATCCTGCGCGCCCGCAACGCGGAACTGGCCGAACTGGAGACCCGCGACACCGGCAAGCCGATCCAGGAGACCAGCGTCGTCGACGTGCTGTCCGGCGCCGATTGCCTCGACTATTTCGCCGCCATCGCCGCGACCCTGACCGGCGAGCAGGTCGATCTCGGACCCTCCGCCTTCGGCTATGTCCGGCGCGAACCGCTTGGCGTGGTCGCCGGCATCGGCGCCTGGAACTATCCGCTGCAGATCGCCTGCTGGAAGGCGGCCCCGGCGCTCGCCTGCGGCAACGCGATGGTGTTCAAGCCGGCCGAACTGACCCCGCTTTCGGCTGTCAAATTGGCCGAGATCTTCGTCGAGGCCGGGCTGCCGGCCGGCGTCTTCAACGTGGTACAGGGCGATGCCCGGACCGGGCGGGCGCTGGTCGCCCATCCGCGCATCCGCAAGGTGTCGCTGACCGGCGAGGTCGGCACCGGCAAGCGCGTGATGGCCGATGCGGCGGCCAGCCTGAAGCATGTCACACTCGAACTTGGCGGCAAGTCGCCGATCCTGGTCTTCGACGACGCCAATCTCGACAATGCCGTCGGCGGGGCGCTGCTCGGCAATTTCTATTCGGCCGGCGAGGTCTGCTCCAACGGCACGCGCGTCTTCGTGCATCGCGCCGTCAAGGCCGAGTTCCTGGCCCGCCTCAAGGCGCGCGTCGAGCGGATGGTGGTCGGCGATCCGCTCGATCCGGCGAGCCATGTCGGCGCGCTGATCTCTGCCGACCACATGGAAAAGGTGCTCGGCTATATCGGGAAGGGGCGGGCGGAGGGGGCGCGCGTGCTGACCGGCGGCGACCGGGTCACGCGCGACGGTCTCGACCGCGGCTTCTTCGTCGCGCCGACCGTGTTCGACGGCTGTTCGGACGACATGGCGGTGGTGCGCGAGGAGATCTTCGGGCCGGTCATGACCGTGCTCGAGTTCGACGACGAGGACGAGGTCGTCGCCCGCGCCAACGCCACCGAGTTCGGGCTCGCCGCCGGTGTCTTCACGCGCGACCTGACCCGCGGCCACCGCGTCGTGGCGGCGCTGGAGGCCGGCACCTGCTGGATCAACCACTACAACGTGACGCCGATCGAACTGCCGTTCGGCGGCGTCAAGCTGTCCGGGCTCGGCCGGGAGAATTCCCGCGCCGCGGTCGAGCACTACACCCAGGCGAAGAGCGTCTATGTCGCGCTCGCCGATGTCGAAAGCCCCTATTGAGCGGCCGACCGGTCCAACCGCCGCCGCATCGCTTCAAACGTCCGGGATGCCGTCCATGGAGTTCGATTTCGTCATCGTCGGTTCGGGATCGGCCGGTTCGGTCCTGGCCGCCCGCCTGACCGAAGATGGCCGCCACAGCGCGATCGTGCTGGAGCGCGGCGGCTGGGACGGCTCGATCTTCATCCAGATGCCGACCGCGCTGTCGATTCCCATGAACCAGCCGCGCTACAACTGGTTCTACGAGACCGAGGCCGAGCCGCATCTCGGCGGCCGCCACCTGCATGTCCCGCGCGGCAAGGTGATCGGCGGCTCGTCGTCCATCAACGGCATGGTCTATATCCGCGGCAATCCGGCCGATTTCGATCGCTGGGCGGAGGAGGGCGCCGAGGGGTGGTCCTATGCGGACGTGCTGCCCTACTTCAAGCGCGCCGAGACCCGGGCGGAGGGCGAGACGGAGTATCGCGGCGGGTCCGGTCCGCTGAATACCTCCTACGGCACGCTGAAGAACCCGCTCTACCGCGCCTTCGTCGAGGCCGGCCGCGAGGCCGGCTATGCCGAGACCGACGACGTCAACGGCTACCGGCAGGAAGGCTTCGGCCGCATGGACATGACCGTCCATCGCGGCCGGCGCTGGTCGACCGCCAATGCCTATCTGAAGCCGGCCCTGAGACGGAATAATCTGGCGCTGATGACCGACGTCCTGGTCACCCGCGTCGTGTTCGAGGCCGGCCGGGCGGTCGGTGTCGAGATCGAGCGGGGCGGCGCCCGCGAGACGATCCGGGCGCGGCGCGAGGTGATCCTGTCGGCCGGTCCGATCGGATCGCCGCAGATCCTGAAGCTCTCGGGCGTCGGACCTGGGGCGGAACTCGGTCGTCTCGGCATCCCGGTCCTGGCCGACCGGCCGGGGGTCGGCGAGAACCTGCAGGATCATCTGGAATTCTATTTCCAGGTCGCCGCGCGCGAGCCGGTCACGCTCTATTCGCATATGAACCCGCTCGCCAAGGCGCTGATCGGCATGCGCTGGATCCTGCGCCGCGACGGGCTCGGCGCGACCAATCATTTCGAGACCTGCGGCTTTATCCGCTCGCGTGCCGGCATCCGCTATCCGGACATCCAGTATCATTTCCTGCCCGCGGCGGTGCGCTACGACGGCGCCGCGCATGTCGACCGGCACGGCTTCCAGGCCCATGTCGGGCCGATGCGCTCCAAATCGCGCGGCCATGTCCGCCTGAAAAGCGCCGATCCGCAGGACAAGCCGTCGATCCTGTTCAACTATATGAGCCATCCCGACGACTGGGAGGAGATGCGCGCCTGCGTGCGGCTGACGCGGGAACTGTTCGCGCAGCCGGCCTTCGCCCGCTGGCGCGCCGAGGAGATCCAGCCGGGCGCGGACGTGACCTCGGATGCGGCGATCGACGACTGGATCCGCGGCAATGTCGAGAGCGCCTATCATCCCTCCTGCACGGCCCGGATGGGGCGGCGCGACGACGGCCGGGCGGTGGTCGACGGTGAGGGCCGGGTCTATGGGGTCGACGGCCTCCGGGTCGCCGACAGTTCGATCATGCCGTCGATCACCACCGGCAATCTCAATGCGCCGACCATCATGATCGGCGAGAAGATCGCCGACCATGTGCTCGGCCGGACGCCGCTGCCGCGATCGAACGCGCCCTATTTCATCCATCCGGACTGGGAAAACCGGCAGCGCTGACGGCAAGGGCCGCGCGGGGCCGTTCAGCGGCGCACGGCCCGCTTCAGGCGGCGCAGGGCGAAGCGGACAAGGTTGGCGATCCGCTCCAAAGCCGGGCCGAGCCGACCGCGATCGTATTTGCCGCCCGCCCTGCGGCTCGGCCCGACGACTGCGGCCAGTTGGTCGGTCAGCCGGTCGATCGCGGCCTGGGCGGCGACCGGATCGGCGCGGTCGATCGGGGCGACCGGACTTCCCAGGATCCCGGCGAGCGCCGCGCGCGTCTCGTCGCTCCACGCCGCCGCGCCCGCGACCTTTGCGGGATCGGCGCCGGCGAAGAATGGATGCCCGGTCTCTGCGCGCAGCCAGGCCACGTCCGCCTCGACCGCCTGCATCACCGCCCGCAGCACGGGCTCGGGCAGCGAGAAGTGGGAGCCGGGAACATCTTCGAGGCGGTCGCGCAAGGGAGCGAAGGCCGGGCGGTGGCCTTCACGGCTGCGCCGCAGATAGCTGTCGAGGATCAGGATGGTCTCAGCATTGCGGGCGGTCTTCGTCCAGATCCCGGCAAGCGCCGCGTGCAGGGTGTCCGGCACGCCGACCACATGGCAGAAATCGACCAGCAGGTCGCCGCCGACGAACTGCTTGCGGTCGAACTCGCGCAGGATCATCGCGTCCTGGCCGAAGACGGAGGCCCAGGTTTCGACATGCTCCCGGTAATGCGGCACCAGCGGGCTGCGGCCGGCATGGATCGCGGCCAGATCGGCCATCTCGCCGAGAGTGCCGCGGGCGCCTTTGACGTTCTGCTGCGCGCGGCTGTTGGCAAGGCTCAGGGGCTCGCGCAGGTAGGCGACGACGCGGATCGTATCGAAATGCGGCGACAGGAACCGGTGCAGGTCGCGGCACTGGGTCTTGGAGAAGCGGAACAGCATTTCCCCGGAGGCGATCGTGATCCCGGCATTCGGCAGCGTCAGCTGGGTCTTGAAAGCCTGTTCGAGGTCGTCGAGAGAGTAGTCGGTCATCGCGGTGTCGGCACCGAGATGCTTGGTGACCCTCGCCCGCAGTTTCATCTTCTTCGGCGAGAACAGCGCCAGAAAAACCTTGGAATGGCTCGGCCCGAAATCGAGATAGTTGATGCCTGCCGCTGAAAGTTCAGCCCGGTGGGCATCGAACGACTCCTGGATCGAGGTCGATCCCGTCTTCGGCATGCCGATATGCAGATAGAGTGTTCGCGCCATAGGGGCCAACCTAGGGGGCGGATATACTGCCATCAATGTCCAACGAACATGACGACATTGAAATGAACGCGGTCTGCGCCGGGTGTTGCAGCCGTGCAGCGGTCGGGCGGTTCAGGCCGTTCGTTTTCCGATCGTGCGGTCGGGACCGGCGCCCGACCCGCCGCAACCTGGCTGACTCGGGCGGCCGTGCACCCCGTCGATCGCATCATGACCGAGCCCGAGGGCGCGTTCCTCGCCGCCGACACCCGTCCGGAATGACGGGCGTCGTCTTGGCGAGGGGCGGGACCGGTTCCCGGGCCGAGGGAAAGGGTGCCAACGGGCCGGATTGCGGGGCGGATTGTACCGACGGTCATGGAATGATCGTCGGTATTCGATACGCGAATTTCTCATGCCTCTGACGCCTATGAGAAATTCGCGTTGCTTCAACGGCCCGATGCGTCAGCATCCTGGGCCGTTGGTATTGCGGGGGTCGGATTACGGAGCGTCCACGGTCCGTGTCGGCGGTGACTTTCGGGCCAGGATGGCGGCCGCATAGGCGTCGATCAGGCCATAGCCCAGGTTGCTGTCCCAGCCCGTGGCCGGCTTGTCGAGCGCGGCCTTGCCGGTGATGACATGGCCGTCCGAGAAGGTCAGCCGAACCGTCATCCCGTCCAGACTGGCGGCGAGCCGCGAACGTGAGTTCACATCGAGATAGTAGATGAAGCTGAACTGGCGTTGCTGGCCCGCCGACGGTCCGCCGCTGTTGAAGGTGTAGGTGGCGGCGCGCGCAGTGCTGCCGGTATTGGGCGCGATCGTCACATCCACGGCGGGCGACGATGCCAGGAACTGGATCGAGTTCGGGACGAGTGCGACGGGTTTCGTTGCGGTGGAGAGATCGAGGCTCATCTGGCGCAGGACGGCCTGGTTCGGCGCCTTGTTGATCGTCAAGGTGAAGTTGGTCGAGTTCCGGTAGACGGCGCCGGTCACGTTCAGAGTTGCCTGATATTTCTTGTCGCCGAAGCTGAGCGTCATATCCTGACTGCGCAGAAGGTGGGCCGGCGCGGATTTCTTGAGCAGATCGGCCAGCCAGGCCGGCGAGGACTTGCCGGCATCGGCCCAGATCAGGGCGCCGACGGCAGCCGCGTGCGGGGCGGCAGCGCTGGTGCCGAAGAAGCGCGGATAGCCCGACGGTCCCGCGGCTCCGTAGAAGAAGGTCGTGCTGACACCGTCCGGCGCGGCAATGTCCGGCTTCCGACGCAGAATAGGCTTCTTCAGGCGGCTGCCGGCGGTGTCCATGGTGATCACGCAGGGACCTTGCGAGGAATAATCCTCCGGCTGGGAAGGCGTGCCGGCGAAGACGGCCGCGACCGTGTTGGCGCCGGCCGCGCATCCATGTCCGATCGTGGTCGGCGCATGCGGCTGATAGACATCGTAAAAGGCGACATTCCCCCACACATAGGTCTGCAGAATGGTTTTTCGAGACGACGTATCGGTCGTGCCGCGAAGGCCAATGACATAGCGATAGGGGTACCCGGGAAGCGAAAATCCTTCGACCGGAACGTCGATGCTGGCATTCGGATCGTCGACAGCGCCGAGATACGTGCCGTCCACATCGTAGATATAGAGTGCGAAGTCTCGCTTGACCGCGCCGTTACCGGTCGGCTCGTCCCAATTGAGCAAAAAGGTTCCGTAAAGATAAACCTTTTGATTCAAGGCAGGCGATTGCGCGGTGCCAAAATTGTGCACCGAGATCGGACGCTCATTGACAGGGATCTGGTTGAGTAGGGGATCCGCAATCGCCGCGTCTGCAAAGGCGATCGGGTTGTACTCGGCCCTATAGCCACTGGAGTTCGAGTTTCCCGCAGAGGTGAAATACGCGACCCCCCGGCTGGTCACGTCATCGACGGCTTGCGAGACGATTCCGTCCTGAAAGGCGGATTCGTCGGAGTAGGTCACATCGTCGACGATGATGTCCGCCTTGCAGGGGCCATTGCGATCCGCCAGGGCGCGGATATTGGCGGCAAAGGAGGAAAGGCCGTTGAAGGCGCTGGCGAAGCAGATCCGGGCTCGGGGCGCCACGTCATGGATGATCTGCGCCATGCCGCGGCCTTCGTCGGCCGAATCGACCGGTCCCTCGTCGAGGATGACAATTCCGCCCGGCAGGTCATCCGAGGCCACGTCGTCGGCCATGTTGGGATGCGTCTGGACGACGTTGAAACTGTCCGACAGCACGCCGACCGTGATGCCCGCGCCCTTGCGGTCGAAGGCCTGGCTGAACAGTTTGGGCACGTTCATCGGCGCGAGGCCTTCGCTCGTGATCACGCCCGCATTCTTGTGAGGGATCGACAGCCGCAGCGCGCGGATGCCCGGGATGCCGGCGACCTTGCCGATCGCCGAAACCGGCAGATAGGCATCGATATGGCCAGTGCCGACATCCGAAATGCCCGTGACGCGCCCCCCGGCGGCCCCGATGGCGATGCGTACCGCGTTGGCGGTCGCGCTGCCGTCGAGCGGGATCGCGGTCAGGACCCGGCTCTCCTTGTCGAAGCGGGCGAGGCTCGCCTTTGAGGGGATGAAGCCCTTCGTCTTGTCGGGCTGCACGGCTTTGCCACCCGCGGCGACGACCTCCTGCAGGCCGGAATCAATCGTGGCAGGAGACCCTGCAAGCGCGACCGCGGAGGTTGCCGCCAAGAGCAGGGCGGCCAGGCCGGGACGCCAGTTTCGCAATGACAAGAAAAGGTTACAGGACACGGGCCGATACTCCCCCTGAAGTCGCGTCCGGGATCCCGTCCGCCCATTATGGGTGCATAGCCTAGCCTGGAAACATTCCTTCACGCAAAGTTACTGATGGGATATTTTTGCGTATATCTGCCGAAGGCCGTAGATGACCGAAAGATGACGTCGGTGTTAGGTTTCGATGACGCTGCCGCGGCGATCCGGCCAGAGTTGAACGAGCAGAATGGCCCCGAAGATCAGAATGCAGCCGATCGCGCCCGCGGCCGTCAGCCTTTCGCCGAGCAGGAGGGCGCCACCGATGGCAGCGAACGGTGCCTCGGCGGCAAAGACGATCGCCGCGTCCGAGGCTCTGGTATGCCGCTGGGCCAGCGCCTGCAGCGTGTAGGCGAGCCCGCCGGACAGAAGACCGCCATAGAGAAGCGGCCAGACGGCGTCGCGGACGGCGTCCAGGGCGATCGGCGCCGTGGGGATCGCGATCGCCACGCAGGCGAGCCCGGTGAAGAGGCTCTGCACGAAGGCCAGCCCGACCGGTCGGCCGGCCGCCTGAACCACCCGCCCGATCAGCACGATCAGCGCCGCCCAGCCGACCGCCGTCAGCACGATCATGCCGTCGCCGCGGGTGAAGCCCGAAAGCCCGCCGCCGAGCAGCCACGTGCCGGACAGGCCGATCGCGGCCCCGACCCAGACGATCGGCCGCGGCCGGTCCCGATAGAGCAGCCAGCCCACGATCGGGGTGAAGAGCACGTAGAGGCTGGTCAGGAAGCCGGCATTGGTGGCCGTCGCCGATACCATCGCCACCTGCTGCAGGGCCGAGGCGGCGAACATGACGAGGCAGATCGCCACGACCGTGCCGACATGGCGACGCGGAAAGGGCTGCGGCGCGCGCCGCCGCTCGGCCGCCGCGAAGGGGGCCAGGGCGACCGCAGCGATCAGGAAGCGCAATCCGCTGAACCAGAAGGGATCCAGCGTCTTCATGGCCACGGATTGGGCCACGAAGGCGGTGCCCCAGATGGCGGCACAGGCGAGAAGCATCAAATTGGCGGTGGAACGGCGCATCGGCAGGACATATCGGGGCGAGGCTGTCGGGACAATCGAATTCGCCGCCGATGCGGCGTTGGCCGCCGATGCGGCGTCGGCCGCCAATGCGGCGTTGGCCGCCAATGCGGCGTCGACCGGCGGGCAGGGCGCAGGCTTGCGGTTCAGGCCTTGGCGGCGATCCAGTCGCTGAGGCCGCCGAGCCCGGTCGTCCGCATCTCGAAGGCGAGACCGAGGCGCCGGGCGGCGGCGCGCGCATCGGCCTCCAGGATCGGGTCGGGCATCTGCGCCAGATAGATCAGTCGCGTGTAGTTGCCGAAATAGGCGGAGAGCAGGTCGGGATGCCGGTCGAGGCCGAGCCCGCGCCAGACCAGGCTGTCGAAATGGCGGGCGAGATAGTCGGTCAGGTAGAAGGTCGCCGGATCGGCGTCGTGCAAGGCCGCGAAGTCGTCGATGCCGGCAAAGAAGGCGTAGCAATGATCGCCCGCGATCCGCTCGACGCCCTCGGCGGCGAGCATCCGGTCGAGTTCGCCGCCGGTCCCGCAATCGCCATAGGCGACCAGGATGCGGCCATAGCCGTCGCGGATGCGCGCGCTCGCGATTCGGCAGCGGACGGCGTCGGGGATCTTTTCGGGACGGTTGTGCAATTTGGCCGGGATGCCGACGACATCGACATGATCGAGCCCGGCGAGCCGCAGCGCCGCCATCGCCTCGCGCACGACCGCGCCGCAGCCGATCACCAGGGTGCGGGCGGACCGGTCGACGGCCGGTCGGGTGGAGGGGCTGGGTTTGCAGGCGGCCGCGACCGGCGCCGCCGTGTCCCGGCCGGGGGACGCAGCGGAGGCATCGGTGGTCGTCGTCGGCCAGGCCGGAGAGACGGTCCGGGTCGCCCGCTCCATCGCGGCCGCCCGGCCGCCACGGCGACGGCCGGCCGTAGCGCGTTCGGTCGTGGCGTGCTCGACCGTGACGCGTCCGGCGCCGGTGGCGCCGTCGTCGGGCTTGCGATCGTCGTCGCCGTCGTCCGTCATCAGGTTCGGTCCGTCCGGGCGCGGCGAAGGCGGCAACCGGGGTTGCCGCCGATCTCGATCACCCGCGCGCCTGCACGGAGCCCTGGCGCCGTGCCATCCAGGACTTGGCGGTCTCGACCGCAATGGCCGCATCGCGGCAATAGGCGTCCGCGCCGATCGCCTCGGCGAAGGCTTCGTTGAGCGGGGCGCCGCCGACCAGCACGACGTGATCGTTGCGGATGCCCTTCTCGCGCATCGTGTCGATGACCACCTTCATATAGGGCATGGTCGTCGTCAGCAGCGCCGACATGCCGAGAATGTCGGGCTGATGCTCGTCGATCGCCTTCAGGTAGTTCTCGACCGGATTGTTGATGCCGAGGTCGATCACCTCGAAACCGGCGCCTTCCATCATCATGCAGACGAGATTCTTGCCGATGTCGTGGATGTCGCCCTTGACCGTGCCGATGACCATCTTGCCGATCTTCGGCGCGCCGGTCTCGGCGAGCAGCGGCCGCAGGATGGCCATGCCGGCCTTCATCGAATTGGCCGACATCAGCACTTCCGGCACGAACAGAATGCCGTCGCGGAAGTCGACGCCGACGATGCGCATGCCCTCGACCAGCGCCTTGGTCAGAATGTCGTAGGGCGTCCAGCCGCGCCCGAGCAGGATGTTGACGCTGTCCTCGATCTCGGCGGCGAGGCCGTCATAGAGGTCGTCCCACATCTGCTCGACGAGTTCGTCGTCGGAGAGCGAATTCAGATCGAGATCGTCATCGGCCATTTCGGTCGGATCCTCAGGGGGATAGGGGGCGCACGAAGCCGCGCCGTACCGGCAGGTTTCCAATCGTGAGGCTGCCTCGCCGCCGCCCGCCGGGCTATCGTCTCCCGGACCGTCACTGTCGGCGGAGCGACATGGCGCGACGATGGCGCGAACTCACGCCGCCCTGTCGCAGGACGAGCCCGCGCCGGGGCCGCCGCGATAGGCGGAATTGGCGGAGAGGTGGAACGACAGGGTCGAGCGCGCCGCCGACAGCGTGGCGACCTCCGCCGCACCGTCGCCGATCGCGGCCGAGAAGCCGGCGACCATCTCCTGCGTGAATTCGAAATCGGCCGTCACGCTGCCCTGGTCGGTCACCACCTCGAAGGCGCCCTTGATGGAGATCGACAGGCTTTCGGCCCGGGAGATCGTCGCGGCGGCTCCTGCACCGGATGTGGCGCCTGCTGGCTCCGGCGGGGCCGCGAAGGTGCCGAGCAGGCCGCGATAGTCGGCCGCCCGGTCGGGCGGCAGGTTCGCCCGATCCGCGACCTTGCTCATCGCCGCGCCGAAGGCGGCCTTGGCCCCGTCCGCGGGTTCCTTGCCGCCGGCCACGTCGGCGAGATAGCCGAGCATGGCGATCTTGTCCGACGACGACAGATCCCGGTCCTTCAGGATCATCTGCAGGCTGTCGAGCAGGAACTGCAGCCGGTCGAGCTTGTCGCTCCCCGACGCGTCGCCGCCCTTGGCGAGAAGATGGTCGAGGGAGGCATCGAGCGACTTCAATCCGCCGGCCAGCGTATCGCGCGGGTTCGGCGTGGCGATCGCGAGGGTCGTCGCGGTCGATCGGGTCACGGAGACCTCGATGGCCGCCGCGGTGCGCCGGCCGGCCGGTTGGTCGCGCGTCGCGCTCGCACCGGCGCCGCCGCCCGTTGCGGCGAGCGCGGCGGTCAGGCTGGTGGCGGATGCGGACGAGCCGGCGATGGCGAGCATGGCGTGTCACTCCCAGTGCCGGAGAGTGTGACGCCGGACCGTTCCCGTATGGTTAACGATTTCTGTAAACCTGCGCCGGACAGGTCGAAATCGGCAGATCGAGGCCGGGGCGGGGCGTCCCGTCGTCCGAGGCGGCGCGGTCAGGCTTTGTCCTCGGCGAGCGTGTGCGCGACGATCGCATTGGCGTGGCCGTGCCCCATGCCGTGCTGCTCCTTGAGCATGGCGACCAGCTCCATGTGCCGGGCCGGATAGGCGGCACGGACCAGCGCTTTCCATTCGGCAATGGGACGGCCGTATTTCTTCTCGATGGACGGGAAATACGACGCGGGGCCTTTGATCGTCTCGGTCATCGGCAAATGAGAATGCCGCAGGCCGGCGAAGTCAATGCGATCTCGCAACCGGGCAGGGCACCCGTCCGGGCCGCAGCATATCGATGCCGCGGCCCGGGCCGTCTCGTTGCGGGGCGGACTTCAGGCGCGCAGGCGCAGATTGTCTGGATCGAACGGGCTCTCCGGCACCACCACGGCGCGGTGCTTCGTGCCAAGCACGGTGACCTCGAGTTCGGTGCCGACCTCGCCGAGATCGGGCCGCACCATGGCCAGCGCCAGCGACTTGCCGGTGCGCCAGCCATAGCCGCCCGAGGTGCAGCGGCCGACGAGCACGCCGTCCTTCAGGATCGGCTCGGAGCCGCGCGCATCGGCATCGGTCGCGTCGAGAAGTTCGAGCGTGACGAAGCGGTTCGGGTAGCCCTTCTCGCGGCCGGCGACCAGCGCGTCGCGGCCGATGAAGTCGCCCTTGTTGGGATGAACGAAGCGGTCGAGCGCGCTTTCATAGGCGGAATATTCGATCGACAGTTCGCGTCCCATGTTCCGGTAGGACTTCTCCAGCGCCATCGACACCATGGCGCGGATGCCGAAGGGCCGGATGCCGAGCGGCTTGCCGGCCTCAATGATCAGGTCGAACAGCCGGTTCTGCATCTCGATCGGGTGATGCAACTCCCAGCCCAGTTCGCCGACGAAGTTCACGCGCAGGGCATCGACGCCGACCGTGCCGACCGAGAGCGCCTTGCCGGTCAGCCACGGGAAGGCGGCATTCGACAGGTCGGTATCGGTCAGCGACTGTAGCAGTTCGCGCGAGCGCGGGCCGGCCAGCACGAAGACGCCCATCGAAGTGGTCAGCGGCCGCAGATTGACGCTGCCGTCGGCCGGCAGCAGCCGCTCCAGCACGTCGTGGTCGTGGCGCTCCAGGCCGCCGGCGGAGACCAGATAGAACTGGTTGGCGGCGCGCTCGTAGACGGTGAACTCGGCGCGGACGCCGCCCGACGGGGTCAGCAGGTGGCTGAGCGCCAGCCGGCCGCGCTGCTTGGGGATGCGGTTGGCCAGGATGCGGTCGAGCCAGGCGCGCGCGCCCGGGCCGGTCACCAGCATCTTGGCGAAGGGCGTCATGTCCTGCAGGCCGACGCCCTCGGTGACCGCGCGGATCTCATTGCCGACATGCTCGAAATAGTTCGACCGGCGGAAGGACCAGATCTCCTTCACGGTGCCGTCGGCATCCGGCGTCGGATGGTTGTGGTTGGTGATCACGTCCGGCTTGTCGAGGCTGGCCACGTCGATGCCGTAGCCCGCGGGTGCGAACCAGTTCGGGCGCTCCCAGCCGTAGACCGAGCCGAACACGGCGCCGAGCGCCTTCATCCGGTCGTAGCAGGGCGAGGTCTTGAGCGGGCGGGCGGCCTCGCGCTCCTCGTCCGGATAGTGCGGCGTGAAGACGTTGCGGTAGGCCTCCTCGTTCTTCTCGCGCAGATAGCCGCGCGAGGCATAGGGGCCGAAGCGGCGCGGGTCGACGCCGCCCATGTCGATGGTCGGCTCGCCCTCGACGATCCATTCGGCCAGCTGCCAGCCGGCGCCGCCCGAGGCGGTGACGCCGAAGGAATGGCCCTCATTGAGCCAGAAATTCTTCAGGCCCGGTGCGGGGCCGACGATCGGCGAGCCGTCCGGCGTATAGGCGATGGCGCCGTTATAGACCTTCTTGACGCCGACCTCGCCGAAGGCCGGCACGCGCACCATGGCGGTCTCGATATGCGGCGCGAGCCGGTCGAGATCCTCCTGGAAGAGCTCGTATTCGCTGTCGTCGGCCGGGCCGTCCATGTAGCAGCACGGGGCGCCCTTCTCGTAGGGGCCGAGGATCAGGCCGCCGGCCTCCTCGCGCATGTACCAGGCGCTGTCGCTCTCGCGCAGGACGCCCATTTCCGGCAGGCCGGCGGCGTGACGCGCCTGGATCGCCGGATGCGGCTCGGTGACGATATACTGATGCTCGACCGGGATGACCGGGATGTCGAGCCCGACCATGGCGCCGGTCTTGCGGGCGAAGTTGCCGGTCGCCGAGACGACGTGCTCGCAGGTGATGTCGCCCTTGTCGGTCTTCACCAGCCAGAGGCCGTCCGGCTGCTGCTCGATGCCGGTGACGGTGGTGAAGCGGTAGATTTCGGCGCCGCGCTGACGGGCGCCCTTGGCCATCGCCTGGGTCAGGTCGGCGGGCTGGATATAGCCGTCGTCGGGGTGGCGGATCGCGCCGAGGAGCCCGTCGGTCTCGCAGAGCGGCCAGATGGCCTTGACCTCGTCGGGCGTCAGCACCTCGACACGGATCCCGATCGTGTCGGCGATGCCCTTGTAGTACATGTATTCGTCCCAGCGATCCTTGGTCCGGGCGAGACGGATGTTGGAGACTTTCCGGAAGCCGACATGCTGGCCGGTTTCGGCTTCCAGGCTCTCGTAGAGCTTGACCGAATATTTGTGCAGCTGGCCGACCGAATAGGACAGGTTGAACAGCGGCAAGAGGCCGGCCGCGTGCCAGGTGGAGCCGGAGGTCAGCTCCTTGCGCTCGATCAGGCAGACATCGGTCCAGCCCTTCCTGGCGAGATGATAGAGCGTGCCGACGCCCACCACGCCACCGCCGATGACCACCACGCGCGCATGCGTTCTCATTGTCTTTCCCCCGGATCCCGGCGCTGCAACGGTCGGGAGTGTCGGAGCCGGCGCCGTCCGGAGCTATCCGCCGGACGACGCGGCATGTCGCGGCAGGGATAGGGCGCCTTGCCCCTTGCGGCCACCGCGCAGCCGCTCGCGACCCGGCCAGGCGCCTTCGGCATTTGTCGTCAAGGCGTCGGGGCGGACGGCGGCGGCGCGGGCACATCCGGGATGGTGGCCGCCAGACGCTTCTCGGCCGAACGGCGCCAGAAGGCGACCGTCCAGGCGACCGCGATGCCGACCGGTATGGTGATCCATCCGGTCAACATGACTCCGAAGAAGAGCCCGTAGGTCATCGCGAAGGCGATCATATAGGCGAAATCCTCCAGCCGGGAGGAGCCGGGCGTGGTCTCGATCGGCTTGTCGGACAGGAAGGCCTCGAAGGGCAGGCCGACGGCGAGCATCACCGGGTAGCTCACCAGGACCACGGCGGCGCCGAGCCCGACCGCGCCCCAGAGCGAGGTCCGGGGTGGACGGGTCACCATCGGCCGCCACAGGATGAAGGTCGCCACCAGAGCCGAGAGAGCCGCCGGGATGGCGAGCCACAGGCCCTTGGACAGCGAATAGGCCGTGGTGTAGGCCGCCAGCCCCATGGCCAGGCTGGCGACCCAACGGTCGTGCCGCAGGATGAAGGCTGACGGAGGGGCCGGGGCCGGCGTCATCGCGGATCGGGCTTGAAGTCGCCGCCGCCGCCACCGCCCGAAGCGGCTTCGCCGACGGTCATCCGCGACTTGCCGGCCGTGCGCAGCCCCTCCATCGAACGCAGGGCGCCGTTGAAGGTCGGGTTGGCGCGCAAAGCCTCGCGGCCGGCCTCGATGACCAGGTCGACCTGGGCGGCCGGCAGCTGCAGGCTGGTCGGCACCTGGTTGAGCGCGGCCTGCCGGTCGGGCACGTTGTCGAAGGCGACTTGGCCGATGAAGAATTTCAGATCGCGGCAATCCCAGCCGGCGGTCGAACCGCGCAGGCGCTTGACCTCGCTGAAGGAAAGCTTGCAGCGATATTCGATCAGCTGCTGCTGCCAGTCGCGCATGGTCATCCGGAACGCGTCGTAGCTCTCGGCAACCGTCGATTCGATCATCGCGTCGGTGACGGCGCTGAGGAACTCGCCGCCGCTCGGACCTTCGAGGCGGCGCCCCCAGTCGCCGATCTGCTCGCGGCCGGCATTGACCACCAGATAGACCATCCGCTTCATGCGCACGGCCTGACGCGGCGTGAGGGGGCCATAGGGCGTCTGCGACGCGGCGCGGGCGATGGTCAGGCCGGTGACGCCGAAATTGTCGGCGAGGCCGCCGTCGAGCAGCTTGACATATTTGAGCTTGGCCGGGTCGCGGTAGTTCTCCAGCGCGCGGGCATAGTTCTTGAGGCTTTGCGCGGCCTGCATGTTGTGGCGCGCGGTCTCCAGCCAGCCGGGCGGATTGTAGGTGCAGCGCGGGCCATAGGCCTCCAGCACGATCGGCGCGAAGGCGACCGGCACCGCCGCCGAGGCGGCGACGGCCTCGGACAGCGGCAACTGGTTCAGGTCGCTGCACAGAGCCCGGAACGTCTCCGCTTCGAAGATGAAGGGCGCCCGGCTGTAGAGATCGGTCGCATTGATCCAGACCACCGGCGCCCCGGGCCGGCGCATCTGGCCGAAGCGGGCATTGCGGAACACCTTTTCGTCGAGCCAGCGGGCGAAGCCGGTGCGGTCGTTGACGCCGCCGGACAGGGCGCGCAGCAGGTTCGACGGCCGGACCACCGAGGTGCGCAGATATTCCTCGGCATTCTGGGTCAGGAAGGTCTCGCGATAGTCCTGGAAACCCTGTGGCCCCTTGAGGCCGAAATAGGCGGCGGTGACCGACCCGCCCGAGACGCCGGAAACGAAGCCGACCGCGTCGATCAGATTGCGCTTGCCGCCCTCGCCGGGCAGCGGCGTCGCCGCCATTTCCTTGAGCACGCCATAGGCAAACGCGGCCGCCCGGGTGCCCCCGCCGGAGAAGGACAGCCCGATCAGGGTGGCGTTGTCCTCCGAACTCGGTGCGACGAACTCGGCCGCGTTGGCGGCTTCGACGGCCGGCAGGTTGATGGGCTCATTGAGCACGCTTGCGCAGCCGGACAGGAGGCCGGCCGCGAGGACGAGGATGGTGGACGACAGCGGACGCGACATTGAGGGATGCTCGAAGAGGGCGATGCGTTTGAAGCCTGCGGGATTGTTCGGGCACGACCCCGCACTTGTCCACGCATCCGCCGTGAAATTCGCGATATGACGCATCTTGTAATCCACCGTAACCGGAGCCGTGTTGCAGATCCGCACCGAGCCTGAGCGAGCCCGGCCCGCAGACCGGTCCCGAAGTGCGACCCCGTCGGCCGGACGGTCGACGGGTCAGGTGGCCGAACCGAGGGGCAGCCGGAACGTGACGGTCAGGCCCGGTTCGGCATCGGTCAGCTCGATCCGGGCGCCGTGGCGGATGGCGATGGCGCGCACGAGGCTGAGGCCGAGGCCATGGCCGGGCACCTCCGCGGTGTCGGCGCCGCGGGTGAAGCGGTCGAAGGCGCGCTTGCGGAAGGCCGGGTCGAGCCCGGGGCCGCGGTCGGTCACCGACAGCACGGCGAGATCCTCGGCGACCGTGAGCGCGATCGTCACCCCGGCCTCCGGGGGCGAGAATTTCACCGCATTGTCGACCACGTTGGCGAGCATCCGCGCGAGCAGCATCCGGTCGCCGAGCACCGGCACCGGACCGGCCGCGGCGACCGTCAGCACGATGCCGCGATCCTCGGCCACCGCCTCGTAGAGGTCGGCCACGTCGGCGACCACCGCGGCGAGGTCGACCGGCGCCAGGCCCGCCCGGTTGCCGGCCTCGGCCTCCGTGGTCGCGATGTCGAGCAAGGCCTCGAAGACCCGCACGGTGTCGGCGACCTCGGTCCGGGCGGCCTCGGCGGCGGCGGCCCGTTCGGTCTCGCTGCCCGCGTCGGCGATCAGATCGATCCGGCCGCGGATGCGGTTGAGCGGCGTGCGCAGTTCGTGCGCGATCCGGTCGGAGACCTCGCGCAGGCCTCCGATCAGGCGCTCGGTGCGTTCGAGCATGGCATTGACGTGGCGCGCGAGGTCGCCGAACTCGTCCGGCCGGTCGGCTCCGGCGACGCGTGCCGCCATGGTGCCGGCCTCGACCGCGGCGGCGACCTCGTTGACGGCCAGGATCCGGGCGAACAGCCGCCGGCTGGCCAGCACGCCGCCGCCGATCCCGAGCGCCAGGGTGGCGGCGGAGGCCCCGATGAGGATCAGGGCGAGGCGGGCGAGATGCGTGTCGTCCTCGGCCAGCGCATGGCCGATGACGAGCCGGAATCCGCCCGGCAGGGTCGTGCCGGCGCCCCAATAGTCGCCGGGCGGGCGGCCGTCGGCGCTAGCGGTGAAGCGGCCGAGCCGTTCGCCGGTCGGGACGCCGTCCGGCCAGCGCGCCAGGTTGCCGGCGAGCCGGCCGTCCCTCTTGTCGGTCAGGAGATAGACCGCCGCCACGGTCGGATCGCGTTCCAGCCGCGTCTCGATCGCCTCGCGCAGCGCGATCAGGCGGCGCTGGGCGTAGAGATCGGCGAGGCCGGTCAGATCGGCGCGGACCAGCGCCTCGGTGCGGGCCGCCACCTCGCGCGCGGCGAACCAATAGACCCCGGCGAAGATCACCCCATTGGCGACGGCGATCGCCAATGCGATGCCGAGCGCGAGACGGAACGTCGCCGAGCGGATCAGGGCGGTCGGGCGGACGGCCGCCGGCGCCGTCACGGCTGCCGCGCGCCGGTCGCGTCCGGGCCCCCCGGCTCGCTCGGATTCGTCGCGTCCATCGGACCCTTGGCGCCGGCCAGATCCTTCGCCTCCGATGGGGAGACCGGCTCGAAGGCGTAGCCCTCGCCGCGCTGGGTGACGATCGGATTGGGCAACCCGTCGATCTCCAGCTTGCGCCGCAGCCGGCTGACATGGACATCGACCACATTGGTCTGCGGGTCGAAGCGGAGGTTCCAGACCGCGTCGAGCAGCATGGAGCGGGTCAGCACGTCGCCGGCATGGTCGGCCAGCTTGTGCAACAATTCGAATTCCTTGCGCGACACGGCGACGAATTGGCCGCGCCGATGCACCGTCCGCGCCTTGACGTGGATCTCGACATCGCCGAGCCGGACCAGATCGGGGCTTTCCGCCGGCATCGCGGCGCGGCGCATCAGGGCGCGGGCGCGGGCGACGAATTCGTCCGGGTCGAACGGCTTGGCGAGATAGTCGTCGGCGCCGCCGTCCAGCCCCTCGACCTTGTTGGCGGCGCGGCCGAGAGCGCTCAGGATCAGCACCGGTACGGCCGGCCCGCGGGCGCGCAGACTGCGCACCCAATCGAGCCCGTCGCCGTCCGGCAGCATCCGATCGACCACCAGAAGATCGAACGTCTCGCGGGCGACCGCCGTCCGGCCCCCGGCCGTGGAGGCCACGCGGGTCAGCGTCCAGCCGGCATGATCGGCGATGCGGGCGAGATCGGCCGCCGCGGCATCGTCGTCTTCGACCAGCAGCACCCGTCTCACGGTCCCTCCTCAGAAGCCGATGCTGTCGCGGGGTCGGACGTTGCCCCGCGCACCCAGGTTGTCGCCGGGACCCTTGGTCGGATCGACCAGGACGTAGCGGGTGCCGCCGTCGGCACCGCGCAGCAGCAACACGGCGGTGGCGGCCGGGCGGGCGGCGACCCGCGTTCGGGCGTCGTCGGCGGAGGCGACCGGATCGGTGCCGACCGCCAGGACGGTATCGCCGGCGCGGATGCCGGCGGCCGCAGCCGGCGTGCCGGCATCCGGTTCGGCGAGTTCGCTGCCGCTCGACGCGAAGGCAAGGCCGAGACCGGCGGCATCGGGACGGCCGGCGGCGAGCGGCGCAGCCCTTCCGTCGGGCGTCAGCGCCGCAAACGGGGTAACGACGGACGACGGTGCGGGCGGCAGGTTGAGCGTCAGTTCGGTTCCGGCCCGGCGCACGGTCAGGGGCACCGGCCTGTCGATGCCGGCCGCATCGACCGCCAGCGTCAGGTCGAAGGCGCGCCCGACCTTGCGGCCGGCAGCTCCGACGATCACGTCGCCCGCCCGCAAGCCGGCCCGGTCGGCGGCTTCGCCCGGCGCGATCTCCTCGACCAGGACGCCGCTGCCGGCCGGGGTGCCGAGCGCCCGCGCCAGTTCGCCTTCGATGCTCCGCGCGACCAGCCCGATGGTGCGCGTGCCGACCGGCCGGCCGGCGGCGACATCGGCCAGGAAGCGGGCGACCACCGAGCCCGGAATGGCGTAGCCGATGCCGACATTGCGCCGGAAGCCGTCCGGCATGGCGGCATTGAGGCCGACGGCGCGGCCGGCGCGGTCGACCAGCGGTCCGCCCGAACTGCCGGGATTGAGCGCGGCGTCGTGCTGGATGGCCGGATAGGGCGAGCGCGCATCGATCTCTCGACCGAGCGCCGAGACGATGCCGCGGGTGACCGAATGGCCGAGTCCGAGCGGGGCGCCGACGGCCAGGACCTCGTCGCCGGGAATCAGGCGATCCTCGGTCGCAACCAGGAGACCCGGCCCGTTCGGCCCGCCGGTCAGAGCGGCGATATCCTTGATCGCATCGCGGGCGGCGACGCGCGCCTCAGCCCGGTGGCCGTTGCGGTCGACCAGCATGACCGCCTCGGCCTCGCCGACGACATGGGCGGTGGTCACGATCAACCCGGTCGCGGCGTCGCGGAAGGCCGTGCCGACGGCCGGCGCCTCCTCTCCGCCGAGGGCATGGACCGAAAAGGTCGCCGCCAGGGCGATCGAAGCTGGGCTGGCGGACGGGGCCGGAGCGGCCGGCGGCGCCGGATCGGCGGCGGAGGTCCGCGGGGCCGGCGCACAACTGCAGCTCGGGCGGATCAGCAGGATCGCGCCGGCGGCGAGAGTGACGGCAAAGACGCCGGCAAGGACGAGGGGGAATGCGCGTCGGCCCATGGTCACCGTGCCGCCCGGAGAGCGGGGTTCGAGTCGAAGGACATGCCGTTTTACCCTCTCGCGACGACGTCCTCCCGTGAAAAATTCCGTCATCCTGCGAGGGATGCACCGTCGCACGCCCCGGCGGCGCAACCGACCATGCGGATGACGGAATTTGTCACGCAGGCCGTCGTTGCGTCGTGGCGGTGCAAGGGCTTAAGGTCCCGCCGTCGCGTTTCAACCGGGTGGGCGGGCCGGTTCTCGCGATCCGGCTCGCTGCCGGTTCGATGCCACGGGGGAAATCATGATCACGCGTCCGGTTCGCATTGCCGTCCTTCTCGCCGGCTCCCTCCTCGCCGGCCTTGCCGTCCCGGCGTCATCCCAGGAGGGCGTCAACCGCGCCGATGGGTCCGCCAAGAAAGACGGCGAGGCGATCGCCAAATACCTGCAGATGTCCCGCGAACTGGTCGATTTCGGCCGCGCCAACCGCAGCCCCGCCGCCCTGGTGGTCGCCGCGCAGCTGCGCGCCCAGGCCCCGCTGCACCCGATCGAGCGCCAGCCGAAGACCGAAGGCGGCGCCACGGGGGCGACCGACGACAGCGCCATCCTGACGGTCGCCTCGATCCTGGCCGAGGCCAAGGCCATGTCGCGCAACGACCCGACCATCGCGGCCCTGGCCGACGACGTGGTCGCGACGCAGCCGAAGGGGCGCCTGGCCGGCCCGGGCTACAACGTCAATGTCGTGCCGGCGCGCGGCACCGATACCTATTCCAATGTCGGCTTCGCCGGCGGCCGCTATGCCGAGGTCTATGCCGAAGGCTCCGGCCGCACCGATCTCGATCTCTTCGTCTACGACCAGAACGGCAACCTGATCTGCTCGGATACCGACGCCAGCGACGTGGTCTATTGCGGCTGGACGCCGCGCTGGAACGGCAGTTTCACCGTCAAGGTGATCAACCGCGGCCAGCACGCCAACAAGTATGCGCTGATCACGAACTGATCCGCCGCCTTTTTCCTGCCGTTCGCCTGATCCCGGGGTGCCGCCATGCGGCGCCCCGTTTGCGTTTCCGTGCGTCGCTTGTGCTCTGTCGCCTTGTCATCGCGCCTTCGGAAGGGGGAAATACCGACCACCCTCTTGCGTGTGGTCCGGTCATATGTCTATACATAATGACCGCAGGGAGAGCGCGATGACCATGCCCCGACCCGACCGCCTCTGGCGCAATGCCCGGCTCGCCACCATGGCCCCCGGCCTGCCGGGGCTCGGGATCGTCGAGGCCGGCGCCGTCGCCTCAAGCGGCGGCCGGATCGTCTATGCCGGCGCGGAAGCCGACATGCCGGCGGGCCTGCGCGATGCCGCCGAGACGGTCGATTGCGCCGGCCGCTGGATCACGCCCGGCCTGATCGACTGCCACACCCATCTGGTCCATGCCGGCGATCGCGCCCACGAATTCGAACTGCGCCTGCAGGGGGCGAGCTACGAAGAGATCGCACGCGCCGGCGGCGGCATCGTCTCCTCCGTCAAGGCGACGCGCGCGGCGAGCGAGGCCGATCTCGTCGCCGCGACGCTGCCGCGGCTCGATGCCCTGATCGCCGAGGGTGTGACCACCGTCGAGGTCAAGTCCGGCTACGGCCTGGATCTGGACAACGAGGCCAAGCAGCTGCGCGCCGCACGCCGTCTCGCTGCGGTCCGCGACATCGGCGTCGCCACCACGTTCCTCGGCGCCCATGCGCTGCCGGTCGAGGCCGGCGGCGACAAGGACGCCTATATCGCCAAGGTCGCGGCCGAGATGCTGCCGGCCATCGCTGCGGACGGTCTCGCCGATGCGGTCGACGGCTTCTGCGAGGGCATCGCCTTCTCGCCGGAGCAGATGGCCCGCGTGTTCGAAGCCGCGACGGCGCTCGGCCTGCCGGTCAAGCTTCATGCCGACCAGCTCTCCAACCTGCACGGGGCCGCGCTCGCCGCGCGCTTCGGCGCGCTGTCGGCCGACCATCTCGAATATACCGACGCCGAGGGTGCCGCGGCGATGGCGGCGGCCGGCACGGTGGCGGTGATCCTGCCCGGCGCCTTCTATTTCATCCGCGAGACCAAGGCGCCGCCGATCGACCTGTTCCGGGCGGCCGGCGTCCCGATGGCGGTAGCGACCGACTGCAATCCCGGTACCTCGCCGATGACCTCGCTGCTGCTGACCATGAACATGGCGGCGACGTTGTTCCGCATGACCGTCGAGGAATGCCTCCTCGGCATCACGCGCCACGCCGCCCAGGCGCTCGGGCCGGCGGCCGAGACCGGCACGATCGAGGCCGGCAAGTGGTGCGATCTCGCCATCTGGGACATCGAGCGTCCCGCCGAGCTGGTCTACCGGCTCGGTTTCAATCCCCTGCACGCCCGCATCCGGAGAGGCCGATGAGCATTCCGATCCATCCCGGCGAGGTCTCGCTCGCGTCCTGGCGTGCCGTCTGGCAGGGCGCCGACCTGGCGCTCGATCCGGCCTGCCGTCCGAAGATCGCCGCCAGTGCCGAGGCCGTCCGCCGCATCCTCGCGGCCGGTGCGCCCGTCTACGGCATCAATACCGGCTTCGGGAAACTCGCCAGCGTGCGGATCGCCGATGCCGACCTGGAAACGCTCCAGCGCAACATCGTGCTAAGCCATGCCGCCGGAACCGGCGCGCCGATGCCGAAGCCGGTCGCGCGGCTGATGATGGCGCTGAAGCTCGCGAGCCTTGCGCAGGGCGCCTCGGGCGTCCGGCCGGAGGTGATCGATCTCCTGGTCGCCATGCTGGCGCGCGACCTGATCCCGGTCGTGCCCTGCCAGGGCTCGGTCGGTGCCTCCGGCGACCTCGCGCCGCTCGCCCATATGACCGCCGCCATGATCGGCGTCGGCCATATCCTGGTCGGCGACGCCCATGTCCCGGCCGCCGATGCGCTGGCGCGGGCCGGGCTTGCGCCGCTGACGCTCGGCGCCAAGGAGGGGCTGGCGCTCCTCAACGGCACCCAGTTCTCGACCGCCTATGCGCTGGCCGGTCTGTTCGAGGCCGAACGGCTGTTCCGGACCGCCCTGGTGACCGGCGCGCTCTCGACCGACGCGGCGCGCGGCTCCGACGCCCCGTTCGATCCGCGCATCCATCGCCTGCGCCGCCATCGGGGCCAGATCGAAACGGCCGATGCGCTGCGCCGCCTGATGGCCGGCAGCGCCATCCGCCAGTCGCATCTGGTCGACGATCCGCGCGTGCAGGATCCCTACTGCCTGCGTTGCCAGCCCCAGGTCATGGGCGCGGTCCTCGACGTGCTCAGAAGCGCCGCCGGGCTTCTCGGCACGGAAGCGAACGGCGTCTCCGACAATCCGCTGATCTTCGCGGAGGAGGGCGAGGCCCTGTCGGGCGGCAATTTCCACGCCGAGCCGGTCGCCTTCGCGGCTGACATGATCGCCATGGCGGTGTGCGAGATCGGCTCGATCGCCGAACGTCGCATCGCCATGCTGGTCGATCCGGCGCTGTCCGGTCTGCCGGCCTTCCTGACGCCGAAGCCGGGGCTCAATTCCGGCTTCATGATCCCACAGGTGACCGCCGCCGCGCTGGTCTCCGAAAACAAGCAGATGGCCCATCCGGCCAGTGTCGATTCGATCCCGACCTCGGCCAACCAGGAGGACCACGTCTCCATGGCCGGCCATGGTGCGCGCCGTCTCCTCGGCATGATCGCCAATGCCGATGCGGTGATCGGGATCGAGCTTCTGGCCGCCGCGCAGGGCGTCGATTTCCATGCGCCGCTGACCTCCTCGGCGCCGCTCGAAGCCGTCCGCCGGTCGGTGCGCGCCGCGGTGCCGCATCTCGACGACGACCGCCACTTCCATCCGGACATGGAGGCCGCCAACCGTCTGGTCCGGACCGGCGCCGTCATCGCCGCCGCCGGCCTCGACCTGCCGGAGCTCGTCTGATGACCGCGTCCGGCTGGCTGACCGTCACGTGCGGCGACGCGCCGCTGCTGGTCTCGATCCCCCATACCGGGACCGACATCCCGGCCGCGATCGAGGACCGGCTCGTCTCGCCCTGGCTGGCGCGCAAGGACGCCGACTGGTGGATCGACCGGCTGTACGACTTCGCCGCCGGGCTCGGCGCGACCGTGGTCCACACGGCGGTCTCGCGCACCGTGATCGACGTGAACCGCGACCCTTCCGGTGTCTCGCTCTATCCGGGCCAGGCGACGACCGGCCTGTGCCCGGTCGAGACCTTCGACGGCGAGCCGCTCTACCGGTCCGGGCAGGAGCCCGACGCGGCCGAGATCGCGGCACGGCGGGAGACCTATTTCGAGCCCTACCACGCGGCGCTCGCCGCCGAGATCGTGCGGCTGCGGGCGCTCCATCCGCGGGTCGTGGTCTATGACTGCCACTCGATCCGTTCGGTCATTCCGCGCCTGTTCGAGGGCGCCTTGCCGAACTTCAACATCGGCACCAATTCGGGTCAGAGCTGCGATCCGGCGCTGACCGCCGGAATCGAGGCGGCGGTGTCGGGCGGCGGCTTCGACCGCGTCACCAACGGCCGCTTCAAGGGCGGCTTCATCACCCGCAGCCTCGGCCGGCCGGACGACGGCGTCCATGCGGTACAGATGGAACTCGCCTGTCGCGGCTACATGTCCGATCCGGCCGGGCGGCTCGGCCCCGACACCTGGCCGGCGCCGTGGGACCCCGCCTTCGCCGCGCCGATGCGCGACCGCCTCGTCTCCGTCCTCAAGACCTGCCTTGCCTTTGCGCTCGAAGGAGCCCGTCCATGACCCGACCCGTCTCCCGCCCAGTCTCCAGGATCGACAATGCCCGCGTCATTCGCGCCCCGCGCGGTCCTGAGCTCAACGCCAAGAGCTGGATGACCGAAGCGCCGCTGCGCATGCTGATGAACAATCTCGATCCGGAAGTCGCCGAGAAGCCGGGCGAGCTGGTCGTCTATGGCGGCATCGGCCGCGCTGCGCGCGACTGGGACCAGTATGACCGGATCGTCGAGACGCTGAAGCGGCTGGAGGAAGACCAGACCCTTCTGGTCCAGTCCGGCAAGGCGGTCGGCGTCTTCCGCACCCATGCCGACGCGCCGCGCGTGCTGATCGCCAATTCCAACCTGGTGCCGCGCTGGGCGACCTGGGACCATTTCCACGAGCTCGACCGCAAGGGCCTGATGATGTACGGCCAGATGACGGCCGGTTCCTGGATCTATATCGGCAGCCAGGGCATCGTGCAGGGTACCTACGAGACCTTCGTCGAGGTCGGCCGGCGCCACTATGGCGGCGACCTGTCGGGCCGCTGGATTCTGACCGCTGGCCTCGGCGGCATGGGCGGGGCTCAGCCGCTCGCCGCCGTCATGGCCGGGGCCTCCTGTCTGGCGATCGAGTGCCAGCCGTCGCGCATCGAGATGCGGCTGAAGACGCGCTACCTCGACGTCCAGGCGAAGGACCTCGACGAAGCGCTTGCCATCATTGAGCAAAGCTGCCGCGACAAGAAGCCTCTCTCGGTCGGCCTCGTCGGCAATGCCGCCGAGATCCTGCCGGAACTGGTGCGCCGCGGCGTGCGCCCGGATGCGGTCACCGACCAGACTTCCGCGCATGATCCGATCAACGGCTACCTGCCGGTCGGCTGGACGCTGGACGAATGGGCGAGCCGGCGCGAGAGCGATCCGAAGGCGGTCGAGACCGCGGCGCGCGCCTCGATGGCGGCCCATGTCCGCGCCATGCTCGACTTCCACCATGCCGGCGTGCCGACGCTCGACTACGGCAACAACATCCGCCAGATGGCCAAGGAGGAGGGCGTCGCCGACGCCTTCGATTTCCCCGGCTTCGTGCCGGCCTATATCCGGCCGCTGTTCTGTCGCGGCATCGGACCGTTCCGCTGGGCGGCGCTGTCGGGCGATCCGGAGGACATCTGGAAGACCGACGCCAAGGTCAAGGAACTGCTGCCCGACAACAAGCACCTGCACAACTGGCTCGACATGGCGCGCGAGCGGATCGCCTTCCAAGGCCTGCCGGCGCGCATCTGCTGGGTCGGCCTCGGCGACCGCCACCGGCTCGGCCTCGCCTTCAACGAGATGGTCGCGCGCGGCGAACTGAAGGCGCCGGTCGTGATCGGCCGCGACCACCTGGATTCGGGTTCGGTCGCCTCGCCGAACCGCGAGACCGAGGCGATGAAGGACGGTTCCGACGCGGTCTCCGATTGGCCGCTGCTCAACGCGCTGCTCAACTGCGCCTCCGGGGCGACCTGGGTCTCGCTGCATCACGGCGGCGGCGTCGGCATGGGCTTCTCGCAGCATTCCGGCGTGGTCATCTGCTGCGACGGCAGTGAGGCGGCGGCGAAGCGCATCGGCCGGGTGCTGTGGAACGATCCTGCGACCGGCGTCATGCGCCATGCCGATGCCGGCTACGACATCGCGCTCGATTGCGCCCGCGAACAGGGGCTCGACCTGCCGGGCATCCTCGGGTGAGCCGGCCCGTCCTTCTCCCCGCCGCTGCCCGCGTGCCTAAGCCCTGGAAGAATGGCGGCGGGGTGACGACCGAGATCGCCGTCTCGCCGGACGGGGCGGGGCTCGACGACTTCGACTGGCGGCTCTCGGCCGCCGAGGTGGCCAGCGACGGGCCGTTCTCGACCTTCCCGGGCATCGACCGCATCATCGGCATCCTGTCCGGCGACGGTCTGATCCTGACGGTCGAGGGGATCGGCACGGTCCGGCTCGATCGCGGCTCGGATCCGTTCGCCTTTCCGGGCGACGCGCCGACCGTCGGCCGCCTGGCGGGTGGGCCGGTCACCGACCTGAACCTGATGGTCCGCCGAGGCCATGCCGCACGCCTGGAGCGAATCGACCTGGCGTCCGGCACGCAGCTGACATCTGGTCCCGGGCTGTTGCTCTGGCAGACCGGGGGCGGAACCGTGACGGTTGAAGACCGCGTCGAACGCCTCGGCCCCATGGACGCGTTGCTTCTCCCTGACCGCGTGACGTTTCGGGCGGATCCCGACACACCGGGAATCTTGTGGCTTGCAACCGTCGCCTGAAGAGGCGATTGACCTTCAAGACATTCGAGGCGATGGAATGTCGGGGCCGTGGGACGGACGGTGCCAGTTCGCGGGTCAAGTGACTGATGAAGCCTTCCGAACCGGTCGATTCGAGAAGCCGCGCTTCCGGGCGCTCAATGGCCCTGGGCCGTTGGGCCTTCGGCATCGCGACGGTCGGCAGCCTGCTCGTGCCCGTTGCGTTTCTGGCCGGCTTTGCTGTCCTGTCCTATTTCGAGCGCGTCCGCAGCGCCCGCGAGACCGTGCTGAGCCAGCTCATGCTGATCGAGGAGCATGTTGCTCGGATCTTCGGCACCTTCGAACTGATCCGCGCCTATGTCGATGAGGCGACCGACGGCCTTACCAACGACCAGATTCGGCTCCAGGAAAGGCGGATGCATCTGAAGCTGCAGCGCTTCAGCCGGGACTATCCCCAGGTCCAAGACATATGGGTTCTCGATGAGTCTGGTCGTCCTCTGATCAGCGCAAACGTCTTTCCTCTGCCCGCCAATCTTGATTTGTCGGACCGGGAATATTTCCAGGTTCAAGTCAAGCATGACAAGCCATTTCTCAGCGACCTTTTGAGTGGTCGCGTCCAGGATGTGAAGTTCTTTCAACTAAGCCATCGCAGAGTACGCGATGACGGGAGCTTTGCGGGCGTGACCGCGATCTCGGTGCAGCCTGATTATTTCTATTCGTACTTTCGGAAATTCAGTAATAGTGGAATTAATCATGTCACATTGTGGCGCGATGACGGAACGGTCTTGGTCCGTTTCCCGGAGCTGCCCAACGTCAAGAGCCCTGAGGCGCGGCTTGAGCGGTTCCTCAATACGATCGCGAAGAAGCCGGATTGGGATGTCATTGCGGGCCGCGGTGTCTTTGAAAACGTGCCCAGGACGATCGGCTATCACAAGGTGGCCGGATACCCCCTCTATGTCACCGTTTCGATCGACGATGCCCGCGTCTGGCAGGCCTGGCGGGAGGCCATGCTGTGGCCTCTGCTGATCGGGATCGCGGGTGCGCTCGGACTGTTCGCGATGACCTGCATCGCCTCGCGGTTCGCAGAGAGCGAAAGCAAGGCGCGCCGCGCGCTGGAAGATGAACAATTGATCCGCGAGCAGATGGAGGAAGAGCGGCACGCCATCGAGGAGGCCCTCTATCAGGCACAGAAGATGGAGGCCGTGGCCCGTCTCACCGCCGGCGTCGCGCATGACTTCAACAATATCCTGATGATCGTCCGCGGCAGCGCCGAGGCCCTGCGCCGGCGCGCCACCGAACCCGCCCGGTCCGGCCGTCTGATCGATGCCATCGTGGCCGGGGCGGAGCGGGGTCAGACGCTGACCCGTCAATTGCTGGCCTTTTCGCGGCCATCCGCTGCCCACGCCGCGACGATCCATCTGCAGGACCAGGCGGCGGACATGAAACGTCTGATGGTTCAGTCCACCCGCACCGATATCGATGTGGAGGTGGAAATGGCGCGCGACCTCGGGCCCGTTCGGATCGACCGCAATGTGTTCGAGGTGGCGCTCATCAATCTCGCCGTCAATGCGCGCGACGCCATGCCGGCGGGCGGGCGCCTGATCCTGTCGGCCCGTAACGTCGCCGCCGACGACGCCTCCCTGCCGCTGATTGGCGAGGCCGTCGCGATCACGATCCGCGATACCGGCTCCGGGATTGCGCCCGATCATCTCGGCAAGGTCTTCGAGCCGTTCTTCACCACCAAGGGACACGGGAAGGGCCGGGGACTCGGTCTCAGCCAAGTCTACGGTTTCGCCCGCAATGCCGGCGGAGCCGTGACGATCGAAAGCACCCTGGGACGGGGCACGTCGATCACGCTCTGGCTGCCGCGGGTCGAGACGGCCGTTCAGGCCTCCGTGGAACCGGGCGATCCGGCGGCGAAAGCGGACCGGCCATGCCATGCCGTGCTGCTGGTCGAGGACAATCCCGGCGTGGCGGCCTCCGTGATGGGGATGTTCAAGGGTCTCGGCTATGCCGCCGATTGGGTTGCCGACGCCGAACGGGCTGCGGCCGCGCTGGCGAGCAACTCCTATGAGTTGGTTCTTTGTGATGTCGTGATGCCGGGTCAATCCGGGTTCGACCTCGCCGAGGGCCTGGCCCGCAGCCGACCCGACCTGCCCGTGATCCTGATGACCGGCTACAGCGAGATGCTGGAGCAGGCGGCGCCGGCAGGTATCGAAGTCCTATGGAAGCCCTTCTCGGAGGCAGCGCTCGGCGATGCGATCGCCCGTGCCTTCGACCGCATCCGGACCGGACAGCGCGTCGCGCCCGAACCGGTCGCCACCGACAATGTGATCCGGTTTCCGGGTATCTGAATCCAGCTCCGAGCCGATCCGAAAGGTTTTTGAAAACAGAAACTTGCCGGGCCTTATTCAAGTTCTTCCGAGCGGATGCCGCGTTGGCATCGGCACTGCCGCGGAACCGTCGCGCGGCTGGCCGCTTCGATCTCCGCCACGCCGCCGTCAGCGCCGGCCGATCCGATAGAACCGGGCGGCGGTGCCGCCGAAGATCTCGGCCCGATCGGTCGCGCCGAGATCGGCCGTCAGCGCCTCCGCCGCAGAGACCCAGCCGGCATATTCGGTCCTGAGCCGGCAGACCGGCCAGTCCGAGCCGAACATCAGCCGCCGCGGGCCGAATGTATCGAGCAGATGGTCGACGGTGGGCTTGAGCGCCTCGATCGTCCATCCCGGCTCGGCTTCGGTGACCAGTCCGGACAGCTTGCAGAAGGCCTGCGTCTCCCGCGCGATCGCGGCCATGCCGGCCGCCCAGGCCGAAAAGTCGTCGGCGGCCGTGCCGCGGTCGCGGATGCGCGGCTTCATCGCATGATCGACGACCACCCGCAGGCCCGGATTCCGGCGGAAGACGGTCAGGAAGTTGTCGAGGTGACGGGAGAAGCCGAGGGCATCGAAGGTCAGGTCGAGGTCGCCCGCGGCCGCGAAGGCCCATTGCACGTCGGCCCGCAGCATCCAGTCGACATCCGCGATGTCCTGGATCATCGGGCGGATACCGGCGAATTTCGGATGTGCGGCGAAGCGCTCCAGGCGGGCGCGCTGGTCCGGCCGTTCGAAGTCGATCCAGCCGACCACCTTGGCGACCGTCGGGCAGGCGTCGGCGATGCCGAGCAGATACTCGGTCTCGTCCGGGGTCGGTGCCGCCTGGACCAGAACGGTCGCCTCGAAACCGGCCCCGTCCAGTTGGGGGGCGAGGTCGGCCGGCCGATAGGAGCGCGACAGCACCGGATCGTCGGCCGGCATCCAGCCGTAGTCGCCGCGGCGGGGTTCCCAGTAATGCTGGTGGGCGTCGATGCGCCGGGTCACGACCGGGCCTCGCCGGGGACGGGAGCGTTCGGGGCGAGGAGGCCTTCGCGCTTCAGGTCAGCCCACAGCGCGTCCGGAATGGTCGCTCCGAGGATGTCGAGATTGCCGCGCACCTCCGCGGCGCTCTGGCCGCCCGGTATCACCGAGACCACGGCCGGGTGGGCGAGGGGGAAGCGCAAGGCCGCCTCGATCAGGCGGACGCCGTGCCGCTGGCAGACCGCCTGCAGCCGTCCGGTCCGGTCCAGGATCTCCGCCGGCGCCGGATTGTAGTTGTAGAAGGCGCCGGGGCGGGGACCGGTGGCGAGGAGGCCGGAATTGTAGGGCCCGCCGAGCACGATTCCGATGCCGCGCGCCTCGCACAGCGGCAGGAAGCTGTCGAGAGCCTGCTGTTCCAGGAGCGTGTAGCGGCCGGCGAGCAGGAACAGGTCGAAGTCGCCCCGCCGCGCCATGGTTTCGCAGGATTGCCATTCGTTGACGCCCGCGCCGAAGGCTCGGATGGCGCCCTGGTCGCGCAGCGAGAGCAGCGCGTAGTAGCCCGAGCGCATGAACGCCTCGAGCCGTTCGTCGAGGGCCGCCTGGCTGCCATGGGTGAAGACATCGAGATCGTGGGCGAACAGGATGTCGACCCGGTCGAGCCCCAGCCGTTCCAGCGAGGCCTCGAACGAGCGCATCACGCCGTCATAGCTGTAGTCGAACACCTCGCGGCGGCTCGGCGTGTCGAAGAACTTGCCCTGGCCGGAGCGCTCGGCCGGCGGACAGGCCTTGAGCAGGCGGCCCACCTTGGTCGAGATGACATAGTCGTCGCGCTTCACGCCGCGCAGGAACCGGTTCAGCCGGGTCTCGGACAGGCCGTAGCCATATTGCGGGGCGGTATCGATGTAGCGCACGCCGCTCGTCCAGGCCGCCTCCAGCACGGCGTCCGCCTCCGCCTCCGTGATCGCCTTGTAGAGATTGCCGAACGGCGCCGTGCCGAGGCCGAGTTCGGTGAAGGTCAGACCGCCATTCCCGATCCGATCGAATCGCCGCGTGCGCATTGCCGATGTCCTCCCGCCGGACCGCGCCGGACGCCCCCGGACCGCAGCGCCGGGCGTCCGGTCGCCACGGCGGCGGGGGAATGGCCCGTCGGGCACCCATCCGCCCCTGTCAGCCGGGCGGTTCGGGCGGGAGACTAGCAAGGGGCATCTCCGCCGAATAGGTCCGGTGGCGCATTGCGGTCCCGGTCGCCGACGCTATCCTGCCGGCCCGCACGAAATCGGAGGACGCGCCGTGCTGAAGGGACTCGATCCGCGGCTCAATGCCGATCTGCTGCACGCGCTGATGGCCATGGGCCATGGCGACGATCTCGTTCTGGTCGATGCCAATTTCCCGGCCGACTCCGTCGCCCGCCAGACCCGCCTCGGCCGGTCGCTGAGCATGGAGAACCTGTCCCTGCCGCAGGCGCTGGCGGCGATCCTGACGCTCTATCCGCTCGACGATTTCGTGGACGATGCCCTGGCCCGGATGGAGGTGGTCGGCGATCCCGCGGCGGTCCCGGACGTGCAGGCCGAGGCCCAGCTGGTCGTCGACGCGGCGGAAGGGCGCCATCGTCCGCTCGTCGGTCTCGAACGCCACGCCTTCTATGCCCGCGCGGCAAACGCCTATGCGATCGTGCGGACCGGCGAGCGCCGCTTCTATGGCAACGTCGCCTTGCGCAAGGGCGTGGTTGCACCGGAACCGACCAGGCCCACCTAGTCCGGATATCTGCCGCCGGCGTTGAAATCACGCAAGAAAGAGGCATGCTGCCGTACCGGTCCGACCTGTGCGGCCCGCCGTCGACGCAGGGGGCGCGATCGGGCGGGTGGCCGGCGCCGTCTTGGGCCCAGGAGGAAGTCGAAATGGCAATAACCGATATCGAGGCGCCCGAGACCCGTCGGTCGCAGCCCTCGGATCTCGATATCCTCGAAGGCAAGGCCGATCAGGCGGCGCGCCTGCTGGCGGCGCTCGGACACACCAAGCGCCTCCTGGCCCTGTGCCGGCTGATGGAAGCCGAAATGTCGGTCGGCGCCTTGGCCGAAGCCGTCGGGCTCGGGCAGTCGGCGCTGTCCCAGCATCTGGCGCGGTTGCGCGATCTCGGCATCGTCGCCACCCGGCGCGAAAGCCAAACCATCTACTACCGCCTGGCTTCCGATGAGGTCCGCCGGCTGATCGCCGTTCTCTACGACATCTATTGCCGCTGATCGGCCGGCTCTTGGCTCAGCCGTCCAGCCGCGGCCGGACGAGGGCCCGCCCATAGGCCCAGACGAAGGTGCCGAAGGCTGCCAGCCACGCGAAGGCTGCGAGGAGAAGCGCCGTGCGGTCGCCGTCGAGGCAGGCCATGGCGACCCGGCCGATCGTCGCCACGGCAATCCCGGCATAGAGGAACTGGGTCGCCGCGGAGGCGACGAGAGGACGCCCGGTATGGCCGAGCGTGGCGCGGGTCATGACGGCAAGCGTCATGGTTCCGATCGCGCCGACGCCGAGCGCATGGATCCCGGCCGCCTGCGGAACGACGGCCGGCGCCAGTCCGTGCAGACCGGCCAGGATGAGGCCGGCGACAAGAAAGCCGTAGCCGGCATGCAGCACCAGGACCAGCCGATCGGACAGGACGCGGTGTCCCTGCCAGCGGGCCAGTCGGATCAGGTGACCGGCACCGGCCGCCGTCAGGGCGACGCCGGCGACCGGCCTGTCGGGACCGACCGTCCAGAAGGCCAGCGCGACCGCCGCCAACGCCATGACGGCCTTGTCGAAGCGGCCGAACGGCGCGGGCCGGACGGCCGCCCCCTGCCGGGTCAGCCAGTTGCCGGTGAAGCTCGGGATGATCCGGCCGCCGATCAGGGCGATCAGCAGGACGACGAGGGCGAGACCGGCCCGCGCGGAGACGCTCGCCGACCCGGTCCGGGCCTCCAGGTGGAAGGCCAGGTTGGCACCGGCCATCAGGAGGACGATCCCGACGACCGGCAGGTTGCGCCCACTGCCGGCCTGCCGGATCTCGCGCAAGGCGACGCCGGCCAGGGCCAGCAGGAAGGCCACGTCGACCGTCGCGGCGACGGCCCAGCCGAGCCAGCCCGAGAAGAGGACCGCCAGGCGGCCGGCAGCCCAGAGCGCCACCATGGCCCCGAGCGGCCGGCCGACCACCGGCAGCCGGCCGGTCCAATTCGGGATCGCGGTCAGAAGAAAGCCGGCCATGACGGCGGGCACGAAGCCGAACAGCATTTCGTGGACATGCCAGTCGACCGGTGCGAAGGCCGTCGGCAGGCTGATGCTGCCGTCGAACAGCGGCAGCCAGATCGCCATGGCCAGCACGGCCCAGAAGCCGGCGCTGAAGAAGAAGGGACGGAAGCCCCAGCTCAGGATGGCCGGGCCGGCATAGGCCCGGGAACGGGCGGCGGTGGACACGGACGGATCCTCCTCGGTTCACGATCCGCGCACCATGGCCCCTGGATGCCGCCGCAGCCTGAACATTGGTCAAGCGGCGGCGACGGCAGGGTGCCCGCTCCGTTCGGAAGGGACGAGCCGGCTCCGGGCGTGTTCTACCGGCGCCGGGCGCCGGCATCCGAAACCCCCGCGCGGCAAACCGGGAGGGTCACGAGCGACCGCGGGACGTCGCACGGCAGGGGCCGGCCGGCCGCCATCGGTCGGGGCCGACATCAAGCCCGGCTGTAGGCGGCTTCCATGAAGGTCTTCCAGGTCCCGTCGTCCGTCTCGATCAGCGATGTCAGCCGGCGCGAGCCGTCCGGCATCAGTTCGATGATGTCCTGGAAGCGCTTCAGGCCGCCCGAACTGCTCATGTCGGGCCCGACGGTGTCGAGGACCAGACGATCGCCGTCCAGAACCCCCTCGTAGATCCAGAGATGGGTCATCATCGAGCCGAGGAAGGTTCCGAGGAACCGTCCCTTGGCCGGATCGAAGCCGATCGTCATCACGGTGGTGTGCCGACCGCAGCCGCCCATCTCGCCTTCGCCTTCGGCGATCACCCACAATCCGCCGATCGAACGGATCGTTTCGACCCAACTGCCGACGCCGTCATGGCCGGTCATCGTCCATGTGCCGACGAAGCGCTCGAGCCATCGATGCTCGGCCGTCGGTTCCGGCATCGCAAATCCGGGCGCGCCATCATTCTCCGCACTATTCTCGGCACTGGACATGTCCGCCTTGCTCCTCTGCTGCGTCCCGCTCTTTCGGCGCGACTGCAGCACAGGACGCCCGCCCTGTCATCATGCCGACAGGTCAGGTGAAAATTCGCCGACGGGTTGCGTTCTTTCTCGGGTCGCGGATCGACAGGCCGTCCGGGCCGTCCGGGCCGTCCGGCACCGGCGCCCGGTCGTTGCCGCGGCGTCCCGCTCCGGTTCGGCGATCCCGGTCGTGCCGACGGTCCGGAGACGGCCCCGGCCGTCACCGCCATGGGCGCGGCGGTCGGCGGGGCGGGCCTCCCGGACGGTCGCGCGGCGTTCAGCGATCGCCCGCGACGGTCAGTCCGTCGGCGCGGTCGCGTGCCGTTGCGGCGGGCGTACGCTCGCGCGGGTCGCCGTAACCGCCGCCGCCCGGCGTCACCAGGGTCAGGATGCCGCCGGAGGCCAGCGTGCCGCGGCCGGCGGCCAGCGGCGCGGTGCCGGCCCCGAGATCTAGGGACGAACCGGCGGCCGGGCCGCCGCCGGCGATGCCCCACGGCGCCGAGCGCAGGCGCGAGGTGTCGATCTCGATCCGGCAGTCGGTCTCGGCGCGATAGACGCGGCGCAGCCCCATCCCGCCGCGCTGCCGGCCCGGCCCGGCGGACCCTTCCGCCAGTTCGTAGCGCAGCACCGTCAGCGGATACTCGATCTCCAGGGCCTCCACCGGCAGGTTGGAGGTGTTGGTCATGTGCACCTGGATGCCGTCGAGCCCGTCCTTGGCCGAGCGCGCCCCGCCGCCGCCGCCGATCGTCTCGAGATAGATCCAGGTCTCGCCGGTCAGGGGATCGACGCCGTCGAAACTCGCCACCATCACGGTGCCGCAGGCGGCCGCGGTGACCCGCTCCGGCACCACCTGGGCGAAGGCGCCGAAGACCAGGTCGACCACCCGCTGGCACGGGCCGATGCGGTTGAAGACCGCCGCCGGCGCCCGGCAGTTGAGCACGCTGCCCGATGGGGCGCTGACCGTGATCGGACGGGCGAGCCCGGCATTGGGCAGGATGGACGGATCCACGACCGCCTTGACCGCGTAGTAGACGGTCGAGAGCAGGGCCGTGAAAGTCATGTTGAAGCCGGCGCGCTGCTGCGGCGGGGCGTCGAAGGCGAGATGCACGGTCTCGCCGCGCTTGGTCAGCGTCAGCGAGAAGGTCAACTCGCCGTCGATCTCGGGATTGTCGAAGACATCGGCAAAGGACCACGTGCCGTCCGGGATGGCGGCGAGACCGGCGCGCATCTTGCGCTCGGCATAGGCCATCAGGGCCGCGCCGGCGGCCAGCAGACGGGCGGTGCCGTAGCGGGCGGCGAGTTCCTGCAGCCGCGCGACCCCGAGCCGGTTGGCGGCCATCTGGGCGCGGAGGTCGGAAAGGCGTTCGCGCGGGACCTGGCAATTGAGCAGGATCAGCGCCTCGACATCGGCGACGATCTCGCCCGCGCGCTTCAGCCGGATCGGCGGAATGCGCAGGCCTTCCTGGAAGATATGCGCGTGGCCGCGGTCGGCGAAGTCGGAGTGATGGGCGGTGTTGACCGCCCAGGCGATGATCGCGCCGTCGACGAAGATCGGCTCGGCGAGCACGAAGTCGGGCAGGTGGGTGCCGCCACCCTCATAGGCATCGTTGCCGATGAAGACATCGCCGGGGCGCATCGTCTCGATCGGGTGGCGCGCCAGGATCGCCGGGACGATGCCGATGAACGAGCCGAGATGCATCGGGATGTGCTCGGCCTGGCACAGCGTCTCGCCGGCGTGGGTGAAGAGCGCGGTCGAGCAGTCGCGCCGCTCCTTGATGTTGGTCGAATAGGACGAGCGCACCAGCGTCTCGCCCATCTCCTCGACGATCGAGACGAGCGCCGATCCGATCACCTCGACGGTGATCGGGTCCACGGCGATCGGGTCGATCGCGGTGATCGGGTCGATCGCGGCGACCGGATCGACGGAAGGGAACGTATCGCTCATGACCGGCCGTCCTCCAGGATCAGGGTCTCGTAGGCATCGACGCGCGCGATCATGCCCGGCAGCACCACCGTGGTGGTGTCCATCTGCTCGACGATCGCCGGCCCCTCGATCCGGTTGCCGGGCGCCAGCCGTTCGCGGGCATAGACCGGCGTGGCGACGAAGCCGCCCGCCTCGGGCATCCAGACGTCGCGCCGGCCGGTAAGGGCCGCCGAAGCGTCCGGGCCGGCGTCGGGCCGCGGCTCGAACCGCGCCTTGGGGACCAGGCCGGCCGCCTCGATCCGTGCAGTGACGATCTGGATCGTCTCGCCCTCGGCCAGGAAGCCGTAGCGCTCGCGATGCAGCGCCTCGAAGCCGCGCGCGAGTGCGACGAGCGTCGCCGGGCCGAGCGGGCCGTCGGGCAGGGCCACGGGCAGCTCGTAGTTCTGCCCGCGATAGCGCATGTCGACGGTGCGGGTCAGACGCCGCGCCGCGACCGACAGACCTTCGGCGGCCAGCCAGGCATCGGCGTCGCGGGCGAGACCGGCGAACAGCGCTTCGAGCGGATCAAGCGAGGCCTCCTCCAGGGTCAGCAGGCGGGTGGCGGCGAAGTCGGCACGCAGATCGGTCAGCAGCAGCCCCATGGCGCAGAGGATGCCGGGAAAGCGCGGCACGATCACCCGCGTCATGCCGAGTTCGCGGGCGAGACGGGCGGCATGCAGCGGCCCGGCTCCGCCGAAGGCGGCGAGCGCGTAGTCGCGCGGATCGTGGCCCCGCTGCACGGACACCACCCGGATGGCGCGCGCCATGTTGGCGGTGACCACCGAGATGATCCCCTGCGCCGTCTCCATCGTGCCGAGCCCGAGGCGCCGGGCGAGACCCTCGATCGCGGCGAGCGACAGGTCGCGGCGGATCGCCATGCGCCCGGCCAGGAGATGGGTCGGGTTCAGGGTCTGCAGCACCACATTGGCGTCGGTGACGGCCGGTTCGGTGCTGCCCTGGTCGTAGCAGACCGGACCCGGAAAGGCGCCGCAGCTCTGCGGCCCGACCTTCAGCAGGCCGCCCGAGTCGATATGGGCGATGGAGCCGCCGCCCGCGCCGACCGTGTGGATGTCGAGCATCGGCGCCTTGATCGGATAGCCGTGCACGACGGCCTCGCTGGCGAGCTGGCAGCGCCCGTCGCGGAGCAGGGCCACGTCGCTCGACGTGCCGCCCATGTCGAAGGTGATGATCCGGTCGAAGCCGGTGGTGGCACCGATCGCCTGCATGGCGACGACGCCGGTCGACGGTCCCGACAGCACGGTACGGACGGGCAGGCGGGCGGCCTGGTCGAAGCCGGTGACGCCGCCGTTCGACTGGGTCAGGAGCGGGCGGACGGCAAGGCCGAGTTCGGCGAGCCGGGCGTCGAGGCGGCGGATATAGCCCTCCATCACCGGACCGAGATAGGCGTTGACCACCGTGGTCGAGAGCCGTTCGTATTCGCGGAACTCCGGTGCCACCTCATGGCCGGCGGACACGAAGACGCCGGGACATTCCGCCTCGATGATCGCCTTGGCGCGGGCTTCGTGTTCGGGGCGCACGAAACCGTAGAGGAAGCTGACCGCAACGGCCGCGACGCCGGCCGCGGCCAGCGCCCGCGCCGCGTCACGCACCGCCGCCTCGTCGAGGGCCGTCTCGACCGTCCCGTCGTGGCGGATGCGCTCGGGAACCTCCAGGCGCAGGGCGCGCCCGACCAGCACCTCGGGCTTGTCGGCCTGCAGATCGTAGAGATCGGGCCGCTTCTGCCGGCCGATCTCGAGCAGGTCGCGGAAGCCGTCATTGGTGACGAGCCCGGTCTTCGCGCCGCGCCGCTGGATCAGTGCGTTGGTGCCGACTGTCGTGCCATGGCCGAGAAAGCCGAGGGCGGCGGCCGGAATGCCGAGCCGGTCGAGCCCGTCCTCGATCCCGCGGACGATGCCGCGGGAGGGGTCGTCGGGCGTGGAGGAGACCTTCCATACCCGGATGTCGCCGGTCGCCTCGTCGAACATGCAGACGTCGGTGAAGGTTCCACCGGAATCGATGCCCATGCGCCAGGTCATGCCTCGTCGCGTCCTGTTCTGCTTGTGGCCCGGCAGGTCCCTTCGCGGACAGGCCGCCTCGGGGCCGGGCACATGGGGTCCCGCGCGGGGTCCTGTCGGCCGACAGACACCCCGTGTGTTCGGTCTTTGGAGTCGAATTCCCGGCTGGTGTCCGTCGGAACGGACGCCGCGCTGTCAGAAGAAGTGCACCGCCCGCGGCCCGCGCTGCGGCACCTTTGAGGACGCCGCCTCGAGATTGGCGAGCAGGATGCGGGTCCCGACGTCGACCGCCCGCTCGATCGCGCCACGCACCGCGACCGCGTCGCGGCCGGCGAGGGCGTCGAGCAGGTCGTCGTAGTTGTGGCGGCCGAGATCGATCTCGTCGGGCCGGGGGTAGAGGTGATTGAGGCTCGGCCCGATGCGCAGCCAGAGGCGCTCGATGATGTCGATCAGGTTCGGCATGTCGGCCGTCTCGTAGAGCGTGAAGCGGAACGACTGGTTCAGCCGCAGGGCCTCGGTCACATCATGGCCGCGGCGGGCGGCCCGATGGGCCTCATTGATCTCGGCGAGGCGGGCCAGCCGCTCCGGCGTCATGACGGCCGTGGCGCGTTCGGCGGCGAGCCCTTCGACGGTGCGGCGGATGTCGGCCATCTCGGCATATTCGCGCGCCGTCAGCACCGGCACCGTGAAGGCCTGGGCCGGCGCCATCTCCAGCGCGCCGCCGGCGACGAGCTTCAACAAGGCTTCGCGCACCGGCGTCGGGCTGGTGCCGAGGCGGGCGGCGAGGTCGCGGGTCACGAGGCGCTCGCCGGGCATCAGACGCCCTTCCATCAGGCGCTGCTTCAGCGTCGCCTCGACGAAGCCGCTCAATCCGCCTTTCGGCGCGGCCGGTAGATCCACGCGAACCTCCTTTTCCCGGCCGGATGTCACGAACCCGGCGCCGGGACGAAAAATCATTCTGTTGGTGCCGAACATACGAGCATGGCGCCCCATTGAGCAAGCCCGATACACGATATATCATGCAACGCAGTCAACCGACGTCAGGGTCCACGGATCGGTCCGCGGGGCAGAGCGACGGTCGCGACGGAGGGCAAGATGATGCGTTTCTCCCGTAGTCTCCTGGCCGCCACGGCACTCGCCGCGGCCTTGGTGTCGATCGCGCCGGCAACCGGCGCGGAACTCGTGATCGGGCGGCCGGCCTCGCCGGCAACCTTCGATCCGGGCTTCCTCAAGGAGGCTGCGACGCTGGTCGACAACGTCTTCGACACGCTCGTCCTGCGCGATGCCGAGATGAAGCTGGTGCCGGGCCTGGCGCTCTCCTGGAAGGCGCTCGACGATACGACCTGGGAGATCAAGCTCCGCCCCGGAATCAAGTTCCACAATGGCGAGGCTTTCGACGCCGAGGCGGTCAAGTTCACCTTCGAGCGCGTGCTCGATCCGGCCGCCAAGTCGCCGACCATTTCCTATATCCGCACCGTCGCGGGCGTCGATGTCGTCGATCCGCTCACCGTGCGCATCCGCACCAATGGACCGGATCCGCTCCTGCCGACCCGTCTCAGCCGCTATCCGGCCTATATCGTGCCGCCGGCCTATGTGAAGCAGGTCGGTGCCGCCGAATTCGCCCGCCGGCCGGTCGGGACCGGCCCCTACAAGGTGACCGAATTCGTCCCCGACGACCACGTCACCATGGTCGCCAACGAGGCCTACTGGCGCGGCAAGGCGACCATCGACAAGGTCGTCTGGCGGCCGATCCCGGAAGCCACCGCCCGGATCGCGGCGCTGCTGTCCGGCGAGGTGCAATTCATCGAAAGCGTGCCGGCGGAACTCGTCGACACCCTCAAGACCTCCGGCGCGGCCGACGTGGTCGACGTGAAGAATGGCGGCCTGACCATCTATCTCGGCCTCAAGTCGGCCGAGAAGCCGCTCGACGACGCCCGCGTCCGGCGCGCCCTGTCGCTCGCCATCGATCGCAAGGGCCTTACGACGGACATCCTGAAGGGCAAGGCGACGCCGACCGGGACCCAAGTCAGCCCGTTCGATGCCGGCTACAAGGACATCCCGACGCCGGCCTACGATCCCGCGGCGGCCAAGAAGCTCCTCGCCGAGGCCGGCTATCCGAACGGCTTCACCATCCGCTTCCAGGCCCCGCGCCGCTACATCTCCTCCGCCGAAGTGGCCCAGGCCGTGGTCCAGCAATGGGCGGCGATCGGCGTCAAGGCGGAACTGGAAGTGCCGGAATGGTCGGTCTATGCCCAGCAGGTGCCGGCCGGCAAGCAGGCGCCGATCTACATGCTCGCCTGGGGATCGACCCAGACGCTCGACGCCGACGCGGCGCTCTATGCCATCCTGAAATCGGGCGAGCCCTATTCGACCGTCGCCGACAAGGCGCTCGACGCGCTGCTCGACGAGAGCCGCAAGACCATCGCGCCGGACGCCCGGGCCGCCATCTTCGCCAAGATTCAGGACCACGCCGCCGAGACGGTGCCGCTGATCACGCTCTACCGGGAGGATTCGCTCTACGGCAAGGCGAAGTCCGTGACCTTCGGCGGTCGGCCGGATGCCCGCATCCCGGTCTATGACATCCGCGTGGTGAAATGAACCGCCTCGCCATCCTGCGTGGCATGCCCGTCGACCTGTGGGTCGGCGGGGGGCTGGTCGTCGCGGTGATCCTCGCCGCGGCGGTCGGCCCCTGGCTGTGGCCGGTCGATCCGCTGCACGGCGCGCTCGCCGCCTCGATGAAGGCGCCGGGTTCGGTGATCGCCGGGCAATGGTACCCGCTCGGCACCGACCAGCTCGGACGCGACCTGCTCGCCCGGCTGCTGTCGGGCTTGCGCCTGTCGCTCGTGATCGTGCTGATCGCCGGCTTCGTCTCGGTGACGCTCGGCACGCTGCTCGGCCTGATCGCGGGCTATTTCCGCGGCTTCGTCGACACCGTGATCATGCGCGCGGTCGACATCCAGCTCTCGATCCCGTTCATCCTCCTGATCCTGCTGGTCGTCGCGGTGATCGGACCGAGCGTGTTCAACCAGATCGCCGTGCTCGGCGTGACCGGCTGGGCGATCTTCGCCCGCGTCGCCCGGGCCCGCACGCTGGAAGTGCGCGAACTCGAATATGTCGCCGCCGCGCGCACGCTCGGCCTGCCGACGCGCAGCATCCTGCTGCGCCATGTGCTGCCCAATATCCTGACGCCGCAGATCGTCCTTCTGACGCTCGACCTGCCGCGCCTGGTCGTGCTCGAAGCCTCGATCGGCTTCCTCGGCCTCGGCGTCCAGCCGCCGACCCCGAGCCTCGGCAACCTGATCGGGGAGGGGCGCTCGCTGATGTTGGTCGCCGACTGGCTGGTGCTCTGGCCGGGCGTCGCCATCGCGATCCTGGTGGTCGGCTTCAATTTCCTCGGCGACGGGCTGATCCGGCGGACGGAGGTGCGTGTCGCATGAGACTGGCCGCGTTCCTCGCCCATCGCCTCGCGCTCGCCCTCGTCGTTCTCGTCGGCGTGTCGCTGGTGGTCTTTCTCTGCCTGTTCCTGACCGGCGATCCGGCCGCGCTGATGCTGCCGCCGGACGCGACCCGCGACGAGATTCAGCGCTTCCGGGCCGCCATGGGCTTCGACGATCCCTGGGTGGTGCAGTATCTGCGCTGGATCGGCCGGATCGTCCTCGATGGCGATTTCGGCACCTCGCTGCGCTTCGGACGGCCGGTCGGCGAACTCATCCGCGAACGGCTGCCGGCGACCGCGCTGCTCGCCGTCGTTGCACTCGCCTGGAGTACCGCGGTCGGCTTCGTCCTCGGGACGATCGCGGCGGTCCGGCGCGGCGGCTTCGTGGATTTCCTGGTCCGGGCGATCGCCTTGTCGGGACAGGCCATCCCGGTCTTCTGGCTCGGCCTGCTGCTGATCCTGTTCGTGTCGCTCCGGCTGCGCTGGCTGCCGACCGGCGGCTACGGCGAGGCGCGGCACCTCGTGCTGCCGGCGATCGCGCTCGGCGCCTATTACATGAGCGCCGTCACACGGCTGGTCCGGGCCAGCCTGATCGAGGCGCTCGACCAGGACTATGTCCGCACCGCGCGCGCCAAGGGGTTGTCGGAGTGGCGGGTCGTGGTGCGTCACGCGCTGCGCAACGCGCTGATCCCGGTGGTCACCGTCCAGGCCATGTATTTCGCCTCCCTGCTCGGCGGCGCGCTGGTCACCGAGATCGTCTTCGCCTGGCCCGGCATCGGCCGGCTCGCCGTGCAGGCGATCCAGAACCGCGACTTCCCGCTTGCCCAGTCGATCGTCCTGCTGGCGGCGGCGGTCTTCGTGGTCACCAACCTGCTCGTCGACATTCTCTACGTGGTGCTCAATCCGAGGATTCGGCTGTGAGCGTGTCGTTCGATCTGCCGCGCCTGCGTTGGGAGACGCTCGATCTCCTCGCCTGCTGGACGCCGGTCGAGAGCGTCGCCGGCCATACGGCGGGCCTGCGGCGGATGGCGGACCTGCTGGTCGAGCACCTGGCCCATCGGCTCGGCGCGACGATCGTCGCCGACGGCCTCGCCCTCGATCCGCCGGTGGTCCACGCCCGCATCGATCGCGGCAAGGGCCGGCGCATCCTGCTCTACAACATGTATGACGTGATGCCGGCGACGGCGGAGGGATGGTCGGTCGCGCCCTTTGCGGGCGGCATTGTCGATCGGCCCGGCCTCGGTCCCTGCTTCGTCGGGCGCGGTGCGGAGAACAACAAGGGTCCGCTGGCCGGAATGCTGGTCGCGCTGGAGGCGCTGATCGCCGCCGACGCCCTCGATGTCGACGTCGAGATTCTGATCGAAGGCGAGGAGGAGAGCGGGAGCCACGCGCTCCGGCACTATCTCGGCCGGCCCGGGACCCCGGTCCGGCCGGCGGTCGCCGCGCTCTTCCCCTCCTTCTGCGAGTATGGCGGGGGCCGGCCGCGCGTCTATTGCGGCTTCAAGGGCATCGTCCATGGCACGATCCGGTCGGTCGGCGGCGCCTGGGGCGGCCCGGCGGCGGCAATTCACGGCTCCAACGCGCCCTGGATCGCCAATCCGGCCTGGCGCCTGGTCGAAGCCCTGGCGGTGCTCGCCGAGCCGCCGACCGGCTTCCTGTTCCGCACGCCGCTGCCGCCGGTCTGGCGTCCGATGCTGGAAGCGCTCGCCGCCGGCTTCGATCCCGATGCGGAACTGGCCTTCCGCAGGACCGAACGCTTCGCCGTTCCGGGCGACGCGGCCGAACGGCTCGAACATGTGCTGACGAGTGCCGTCCTCAGTCTGTCCCGACTGGCGACCGATCCGGCCGATGCGCGGGGCGTGATCCCCCACGCCGCCGAAGCGCGCTTCGAACTCCGGCTGCCGCCGGGCGCGACACCGGAGACGGTCCTCGCCGATCTCCGCGCCCGACTGGCCGACGCGGGCTGCGCGGATGTCGAGCTGCGCGCCGCGGACGGCTTTCCGGGCATCGCCTTCGCGCCCGATGCGCCCGGCCTCGCCGCGCTCGTCGACGCCTATCGTGACCAGGGCGCCGATCCGCAGATCTGGCCCTGGGCGATCGGCGCGGCACCGGCCTATGCCTTCGCGGCCGTCGCCCCCGCCTTCCTGATCGGCGGTCTCGGCCACGGCGGCAACGCCCACGGCATCGATGAATTCGTCACCCTCGAAGGCATCGACCGCTTTCTCTCCTCCCTCCTTGCGTGGCTCCCCGCCATTGCCCCGAAGGGTCGCTCCCGCGACGACGAAAGGCCTGCCCCATGAAGACCCCGGCCGATTTTCCGCGTCTCTCGCTCGGCTTCCTGCCGACGCCGATCGAACCGCTGAAGCGCCTGTCCGCCGAACTCGGCATCGATCTCGCCCTCAAGCGCGACGACTTCACCGGCTTCGGCGGCGGCGGCAACAAGGTCCGCAAGCTGGAATTCCTGATGGCCGAAGCGGTCGCGGCGGGGGCGAATGTCCTGATCACCACCGGCGGCCACCAGTCGAACCATGCCCGCATGGTGGCGGCGGCCGCGCGCCGCTTCGGCATGGAGGCCGTGCTGGTGTTGCGCGGCAATCCGCCGACCGCCTATCAGGGCAACCTGCTGCTCGATCGCCTGTTCGGCGCGACGCTCGAATTCCTCGAGCCGACCGAATATTTCACCCTGGTCGAGCCGCGCATGGCGGCCCATGCCGAGGCGGCGCGCGCCGCCGGCAAGGTGCCCTTCATCATCCCGCTCGGCGGCGCCACGCCGACCGGGGCGCTCGGCTATGTCCGCGCGGTGGAGGAGATGGACGCGCAGTTGAAGGCCGACGGCCTGCCGCCGCCGGATGCGATCGTCGCGCCGACCGGTTCCGGCGGCACGCTCGCCGGGCTGGCGCTCGGCGCCGCGCGCCATTGGCCGAAGACCCGCATCATCGGCATCAGCGTCAGCCGCGATCGTGCCTGGTTCCAGGCGCGCATCGCCGCAATGGCCAACGACACCGCGGCGCTTCTCGAATGGCCGGAGCGGATCGAGCCGGAGGCGCTCGAGATCGAGGACGGCTATGTCGGGTCCGCCTATGGCGTGCCGAGCCCCGGCGGCAATGCCGCGGTCGCCCGTCTGGCGGCGACCGAGGGCGTGCTGCTCGATCCGGTCTATACCGGCAAGGCGATGGACGGTCTCTTCGGCCAGGTCGCTTCCGGCTCGCTGCCGCAGGGTGCTCGGGTGATCTTCGTCCATTGCGGCGGCAGTCCGGCGCTCTATCCCTTCGCCGACAGCCTGCTGGCCTCGTGAGGCACACCATGGAGCCCGTGACCATCCGCTGGCTCGGACGCGCCGACGTGCTGGCGGCGGGCGGCGGCGACTTCGCCGCGGCGCTCGACGACGTGCGCGCCGGCTTCGCGTTGATCGCCGGCGGCCGCGCCACCATGCCGGCCGAAATCAGCGTCGGTCTCGGGCCCCGGGAGCCTGCGATGCCGGGCGCGCGCGCCTATGCGCTGCCGGCCCGCCTTGATGGCGAACGGCCGGTCGCCGGGCTCAAATGGACCGCCCACCGCCCGCCGCTCGACGACGGCGCCCCGTCGATCCTGTCGACCACGACGGTCAACGACGCGCTCACCGGTCGGCCGATCGGCATCGTCGAAAGCGCCGGTCTGACCGTGATGCGCACCGCCGCCGTCACGGCCCTGGCGCTCGAAACCGTCGCGCCGCAGCCGCTGCGCCGCATCGCCGTGCTCGGCGCCGGCCAGCAGGCCACCGGCCACCTCGCCATGCTGGCCGCGCTCGCCCCGCATCTTGCGCCGGACCTCGCCGAGATACGGCTCTGGAACCGCACCGCGGCACGCGGCGAGGCCCTGGTCGCGCGCTTCGCCGCCCGGCTGCCGATCCGATTCGTCGGCGACATCGACCAGGCGCTCGACGGTGCCGACGCGGTGCTCGCCTGCACGGCGGCGCTGGAGCCGGTCCTGCCGGTCGAGGCCGTCCGCCCCGGCCGCCTGGTCGCCCAGATCGGCCATCACGAGGCCCCGTTCGCGGCGATCGACCGGGCGACGCAGGTCTTCGTCGATCTCTGGGGCCCCTTCGCCGAAGCGAGCGGCAAGAGCCTGTTCCGCATGTATCGTGCCGGCCGCTTCGCGCCCGAGCGGGTGACCGCCGATCTGGCCGCGATGCTCGCCGGCGCGCCGCGCCCGGGCCCCGACGAGGCGGTCTACGTCTCGTCCTTCGGCCTCAACGTCTTCGACGTGGCGCTCGCCGCCCGCATCCTCGCGCGTGCCGAGGCGCTCGGCATCGGCACGCCGCTGACGCTCCTCGATCGCCCCTGGGAGGCCCCATGACCGGTTCGATCACCATTTCCGCCGAAGACCTGCGCGCCCGGCTGGGCGAGCCGGGCCTCATCCTGGTCGACACCCGCGACGCTGCGGATTGGCAGGCCGCCACCATCCCGGGGGCCGTGCGGCTCGACGTCTACGGCTATTTCGTGCCGGCGAGCGATGCGGCCGGTCACGCCGATCTCGAACGGGCGACCTGGGCCGGCCTGTCGGCGATCGGCGCGACCGAAGCCACGACCGTCGTCTTCTTCGAGGCGAAGACCGGCATGGTCTCGCCGCGTGGCCTGTGGTTCCACCGCTTCGCCGGGCTCGACGGCGGGCTGATACTCGACGGCGGCTTCGACGCCTGGGTCGCGGCCGGCGGCCCGGTGGCGCCGGGCACGGGCGCGGAAGGCGCCATCGCGCGCGGCGCGGGCGAACCGGCCCCGCCGGCGCCGCGTCGCGACCTGCTCGCCGGCATCGACGAGGTCGTCAATCTCCCGGCCGGCGGCGTCGTGCTCGACGTGCGCCGACCGACCGAACACACCGGCAGCTTCGTCCATCCCTGCTGCGCCCGCGCCGGCCGCATTCCCGGCTCGGTGCTGCTCTTCTACGAAGACCTCCTGGTCGACGGGCACTACCGCCCGGCCGAGGAGATCGCGGCGCGCGCCCGCGCGGTCGGGCTCACCCCCGAAACGCCGGTCGTCGTCTACTGCCATCGCGGCGCCCGCGCGGCGACCGCCCTGTTCGGCCTGCGCCTCGCCGGCTTCGCCGAAGAGGGCCGCGTCTTCGTCGGCTCCTGGCACGAATGGGCCGAGCGCTGCGATCTGCCCGCCGATAGCGGCTCCGGCCAGGACACCGCCGGATGAGTGACGCGGCGCCACTCCTTTCCGTCCGCAATCTCACGATCGGCTTCCCCGGCCGCGCGGAGCCGACCGTTGCCGACATCTCCTTCGACGTCGCGGCCGGCCGCGTCATGGCGCTGGTCGGCGAAAGCGGCTCCGGCAAGTCGCTGACCGCCGCCGCACTGGTCGGCCTCCTGCCGGGCGGCGCCTGCTGCCGGTCCGGACAGATGCGGTTCGACGGCCGCGATTATGACCTTGCCGACCCGCGCGCGGTCGCCGCCTTGCGGGGCGGGGAGATCGGCATGATCTTCCAGGAGCCGATGACGGCGCTGAACCCGGTCCTGACCATCGGCGAGCAGATCGCCGAGGGCGTCGTGCGCCATCGCGGCCTCGGCTGGCGAGCGGCGGCCGAGGAGGCGATCGGCCTGCTCGACCGCGTCGGCATCCCAGAGCCGCGGCGCCGGGCGCGTCAGTATCTGCACCAGCTCTCCGGCGGCATGCGCCAGCGCGTGATGATCGCCTCCGCGATCGCCTGCCGGCCGAAGCTGATCGTCGCCGACGAGGCGACCACCGCGCTCGATGTCACCATCCAGGCCCAGATCCTCGACCTTCTCGCCGATCTTCAGGCGAAGGAGGGCCTCGGCGTCCTGTTCATCACCCACGATCTCGGCATCGTCGCCGAGATCGCCGACCATGTCGCGGTGATGCGCTCCGGCCGCATCGTCGAGACCGGCGCCACCGCCGCGGTGATCGGCCGGCCGCAGAGCGCCTATACGCGCGCGCTGATCGACGCGCTGCCGGGCGGTGCCGGCTTCGGCGCGGTGCGCGGCGGCGATGCCGCCATGTCGGACCCGCTGCTCGAAGTGCGCGGCCTCATCAAGACCTTCCCGCTCGGCGGCGGATCGCTGCTCGGCGGCCGGCGCACCGTGACCGCGGTGGCCGGCGTCGACATCGAGGTCCGGCGCGGCGAGGTGATGGCGCTGGTCGGCGAGAGCGGGTCGGGCAAGACGACCATCGGCCGCTGCATCGTCGGACTGGAGACGCCGAGCGCCGGCACGATCCGCATTGCCGGCGGCGAGGGTCTCGCCACGTCCGAGGCGCGCCGCCGCATCCAGATCGTCTTCCAGGATCCCTATTCCAGTCTCAACCCGAAGCTGGACGTGTCCATGCTGGTCGGCGAGGCGATCGCCCATCATGGCCTCGCCCGCGGTCCCGATGTTCAGCGCCGGGTCGGCGACCTCCTCGAACTGGTCGGTCTCGATCGGGCGATGACCGACCGCCGCCCCGCGGCCTTCTCGGGCGGGCAGCGCCAGCGCATCGCCATCGCCCGCGCCCTGGCGGTGGAGCCGGACCTGCTCGTCGCCGACGAGGCGGTCTCGGCGCTCGACGTCTCCGTCCGCGCCCAGATCGTCCGCCTGCTCGCCGATCTGCGCGACCGGCTCGGCCTCGCGATCCTGTTCATCACCCACGATCTCGCGCTGGTGCGCCACTTCGCCGATCGCGTCGCGGTGCTCTATCTCGGCGAGGTGATGGAGGAGGGGCCAGTCGAGGCGGTCTTCGCCGCGCCGCGCCATCCCTATACCCGCGCCCTGCTCGACGCCGAGCCCGACATCGCCCATGCCGCCGAGGCCGCCCGCGGCCGCCGCGCCTCGCCCCTGTCGGGCGACCTCCCAAGCCCCGTCGACCGCCCGCGCGGCTGCGCCTTCTCGACCCGCTGCCCAGCTGCCTCGCCCCTCTGCACGACCACCCCGCCGCCGATGACCCCCACCGCCGCCGGCCACCGCTACGCCTGCCATCACCCGCTGGGGTGATGGGGGCGGGCGATCGCGGGGGCACCATTCGCGACGACAACGGCGATCGCGGCCGGCGACAGGACCCCCTGTCGACCAGTGCGGGATCCGTTGCAGAAGAAGCCGGGGAGGTCCCGTCGACATGTGCGGCGGGTCCCCCCCGATGACGATGAGCACGATGTCTAAGGTGTAGCCCTCCGAAGCGCCTTAAAACCGGTTGCTTGCGACATCGCGCCGGATGGATGCAATCACCGGCGCCTCAACGAGGCCCCTTACTCCGGATCGGCGGGCAACCGAATTTTCTTGAATACGCACGAGAAAAGGCTGCGGCGCTGCCGAAGCCGACCATGGCGGCAACCGATTTGACGCTCCGGCCCGCATGCAGTTCGGCACGGCCCAGCGCCAGGCGCCATCCGGTCAGATAGGCGCCGGGCGGTTGCCCGATGGTCTGCTTGAAGGCTGCGATAAACGGCCCGCGCGACATTCCGGCGATGGCAGCCAGATCCACGATCTGCCAGTTCCGCATGGGATCGTCATGCATGGCGACAAGGCTCGCATGGAGTTTGGGATGGGCAAGCCCCGCCAGCAACCCGGCATTGACGGTGCCGATCGCGATGGCCTTGCGGATCGCCAGCACGACGACGATTTCGCATAGTCGCGCCTGAAGGGTGCCTCCACCGCAACGCGCAACCTGGACCTCTGCCACAATCAGTTCGGACAGCCCGAGCCATTGCGGCTCCTCCGTCAACGAGAAGCACAGTTCCTCGGGCAGCGCGCCGACCAACGGATTGGCGCTGCCGCCAAAATCCACCTTGGCGGCAGCGCATAGAGCCATCCCGTCCGGCAGTGCCGCGGCGGCTCGAGCCCGGTAAAGGAGATGGGTCGGTCTCCCGGACCGGCCGGAGTCAACGATCAGCAGATTGGCCATCTCGGCGGCGTCGCACTGCGTCGCGCTGAGCGTGAAGGCCTTCAGAAAAGCCGTCAGCCGATCATGCTTTCGCTGAATGCTCGAACTTTCGATCATGTATGTCTTCTATCTCCTGATCGTGAATTCTCTATTCTGTCGCGGGCGGGCGCACCAGCTCGCTGCCGAAACAACGGACAAGAGAGCGCATGGCCCAGGATTCCGCCGCCAAATTCGACGCCTCCCGCGCCGGGGAATATGCACGCCAAAGCCGGATCGCATTGGCCGGATATGACGCCTGCCATGAGCTTTCTGCTTGTCTGTTGTCGGCGACCTTGGGTGCGGGAAAACCGGCGCGGGTGCTGGTGGTCGGAGCCGGAGGGACAGCGGGCGAAATCATCGCCGCCGCGCGGCTGGAACCGGAATGGTCCTTCGTCGCCGTCGACCCGTCGCCCCCGATGCTGGATCTTGCACGCATGCATTTGATCGAGGCCGGCCTGTCCGATCGGGTGGAAACCGTTCTGGGCGCTGTTTGCGATCTGGAGCCATCCCCGTCTTTCGACGCTGCGATCATGATCGGTGTGCTGCACCATCTGCAGGGTGATGCGGCGAAGCGGGATATTCTGGAACAGATCGCCATGCGGCTGCAGCCGGCCGCCCCCTTGGTCGTCGCCGGAAACTACCGGGCCTACGCGTCGCAACCGTTGTTCATGGCGGCCTGGGCGGCCCGCTGGCGGATGAACGGCTCGGGTCCGGACGAGGTCCGGGCCAAGATGAGCCGGATTCTGCAAGGCGCAGAGCCGCCCCCGTCAGAAGAGGCGGTGATCTCCCTGCTGGCCGAAGCCGGCTTCGAGGACCCTGTTCGGTTCTTCGCCAGCCTGTTCTGGGGCGCCTGGCTGGCTCGACGCATTGCGGCGACCCCGTGAGTGAGCCGTTGACCGATCGTAGGCATCCGGTGAAGACCGCGGCGGCTCCGTCCGACCAGTTGGCCATCAGGAGCCTGCTGCCCGCCGGTAATTGTACCTAAGTACGGTTGGCAGCATCTTGGCGACGGAACCGGGCCTGGAGGCAGCGTGCGCGCACCCGATTTTCATCATGACGGATGGTCGCTTGACGAAACGGAACAGCGCCATGCCGGAGCGCCCGACACGTTCGAGATCCCGACGCTTCGGGTGCGCGGGGTCTTTGAGCGCCAGAGACCGACCCGGTCAGAGCGAAACGATCCGACCGAGAAGGATCGGCCCAAGCCATGGAATCGGGGCCATTTCCTTATCGATTGAAGGATCCGTCCAATCGGGAAATGATCTAGGGGGCGTCGGCAGGCGGTCCGCCGGCCTTGGCCCGGGCCCAGATCCCGCGCACCTCGTCGGAGAGCCTCATCGGGTCGAAGGGCTTGGCGATGACGCCGTCGGCACCGAGGGTCAGATATTCGCCGACCTCGGCGCCGCGCACCCGCGCCGTCAGCAGGATCACCGGAATGCCGGCGAGATCCGGGTCGGCCTTGATCTTGCCCATTGCCGTCGGCCCGTCCATGCCCGGCATCATCACGTCGAGCATGATCAGATCCGGCCGCAGCCGGCGGGCCTCTTCGATCGCTTCGCGGCCGCTGCGGCAGGTATTCACGGTGAAACCGCCGACCATTTCGAGGCTGAGGGTGGCGACGCTGAGGATGTCTTCGTCGTCGTCGGCATAGAGGATGGTGACGAGTTCATCCGGCATGGCGGGTCTCCACGCGCTTCGGGCGACGGTCTCGCAGCAGATCGAGGATGGTCGCGACGATCTGCGGTTCTGAGATGCGGGACTTGACCAGCCGGGCGACCGCGGCCTCGGGCCGCTCGCCGGTCTCGTCCGCCGACAGCACCAGGACGCAGGTGCGCTCTCGGTCGATGTGGGGCGAAAGAAGCGCCAGACCGTCGCCGTCGGGCAGGTCGGGATCGATGACGATCATGTCGAAGCTTTCGCTGCGCAATGTCCTGAGGGCACTGGCAACACGGGTCGCACGGACAACGTGGGCCTGGCCGCGCAGCGCGGTGGCGATGATCTCGGTCAGATCGACGTCGTCTTCGACGTGGAGAATGCGCGGCAGGCCGTCGACCTGATGCTCCACCAGCGCCCGCAGCCGGTGGACCAGACGCATCGGCTCGGCGGCGTCGAACCGCCAGACCGCGGCGACCCGGCGCAGGTCCTCGATGGCATCGATCGGTTCGGCGGCGGCGGCGACGAGCGCCACCGGCGGCCCGTCGGTGGTGAAGAGACCGGCAAATGCTTCGCCGTCAGCTCCGGCGGCAAGTGCCTGGTCGATCAGGATCGCACGGACGCAGGCGCTCATGAGGCAGGACCGCATCTCCGCCGCGGTCGTGGCGAGCCGGCTGCCGAAGCCGGCTTCGCTCGCCACCGTCGCCAGATACTCGGCCATCGCGCTGTCGCAGGCGACGATCAGGACGTCCCCGCGGCTGGTTTGGGCCGGCTCGTCGGCCGCCGCTGCCGCACCGAGAGACGGCGTGCGGCGGATCGGAAACTCCACCCAGAAGGTCGAGCCCTCGCCGGGCACGGTGTCGAACCCGATCTGCCCCCCCATCAGGTCGACGAGCTGGCGGCTGATGTGCAATCCGAGGCCGGAGCCGCCCTTGCTTCGCGTCGTCGCGGAATCCGCCTGGGCGAAGCGGCCGAAAATGCGCGAGCGGAACTCCTCGGCGATGCCCGGCCCGCGATCGACGACCGAGATGCGTACCGTCTCGCCGACCGGCGTCGCCACAACATCGACGGTGCTCTCGCGTGGCGAGAATTTCGCGGCGTTGGAGACGAGATTGGTGATCACCTGGATGAAGCGGCCCTCATCGACATGGATCGGCACGGGGCCCGCCGGCAGCCGCATCGCCAGCGCCACGCCGAAGCGATCCGCGTAGGCCCGGGTGGTCTCGACGACCTGGCGGATCAGCGAAACAGCGTCAACTTCGACGAGATTGACCTGTATCATGCCGCCGTCGATCTTATCGAGATCGAGGATGTCGTTGACCAACGGGATCAGCCGCTCGCTGTTCTTGTGGGCGATGTCGATCAGTTGATGGGCCCGCGGCGGCAGGGTCTTCGTCATGGTTCCGAGCACCAGCCCGAGCGCACCGCGGATCGAGGTCAGCGGCGTGCGCAGTTCGTGGCTCACCATCGAGACGAACTCGCTCTTCATCTGCTCGATCTGCTTGCGCTCGGTGATGTCCTGGATCTGCAGGATGAAGTGTCGCGGCGACCCGTCCGAGCCTCGGGCGAGCGAGACGCTCTGTTGCGTCCATACCGGCCGGCCGCTGCGATGCTGCCAGCGCTTCTCCACCTGATAGGACGAGATCTCTCCGGCGAGCAGCCGACGGCGGTGAACGCGGTCGATCGGCCGGTCCTCGGGCAGCACCAGCTCGCTGGCGTCGTCGCGATCGAGCAGTTCCTCCTCGTCGTAGCCGAGGATGGCGCCGAGCGCGCGGTTGACCGAGATCCAGTGACCAGCGAGCGCTTCGAGCGCCATGCCGATCGATGCGCTCTCCATCGCGCCGCGGAACGTCGCCTCGCTCGCCTTCAGGGCCTCTTCCGCGGCCCGCGCCCGCGTGACGTCGCGAGCGACCTTGAGAATGCCGGTCGGCTGTCCGTCGACGCTGCGACGGATCAGGCGCAACGACACCGACATCCAGACCCAGCGTCCGGCGCCGTGGCGATAGCGGGCGGTGTAGTTGCCGCGGTCGAGACCGTTTGCCACCGCGCGCTGAACCCGCATCACCTCGGCGATGTCGTCGGGATGGACGAGCTTGGCCGAGGTCGCGCCGATCAGCGATTCCGGCGTCACGCCGAGCAGGTCGAAACTCGCGGGCGACACCCAGGTTCGGTTGAAGTCGAGGTCCAGGTGGCAGACGAGGTCGGTGAAATGGTCCGCCATGGTGCGATAGCGCGCTTCGGTGAAGGCCAGTTCGGCTTCGGCCCGCTTGCGGTCGGTGATGTCCGTGACGACGCACAGGACATGGGCGCCCTCGGTGGTGCTGATCGGGTGCAATCCGATCTCGACCGGAACCGGAGCCCCATCGCGACGGCAGCCGCTGATGTTGCGGCGCACCCCCATGCTGCGGGCGATCGGCAGACCGCCGAAGGCGGCTCGCCTGGCGATGTGCTCGCCGCGATGCGCCTCCGGCACCAGGTCCTCGATCCCGACCCCGAGCAGGGCGCCCGGCTCGTAGCCGAACATACGTTCGGCTTCGCGGTTGGCGAGGCCGATCCGACCGTCGCCGGCGACGATCAGCAGCCCATTGGGTGAGGCTTCGACGGCGAGACGGAACTTTTCCTCCGCGAGCTTGCGGGCGGTGATGTCGGCATGCACGCCGATGATCCGGGTCGCGCGGCCCGTGTCGTCGGTCTCGACGATCTGCCGACGCTCTGCGACCCAAATCCAGCGACCGTCGGCGTGGCGCAGACGGAATTCGCGTTCGCGGAAGTCGGCCGGATCCGCGGGGTCGACGGCGATCGCGCCGGCATCTTCCGGGTGAATATACCGCTTCCAGGCCGCCGGGTCGTTGCCCAGGGTTTCGGCGGTGACGCCCAGCATCGAAAGATAGACGTCCGAATATTGCATCTCGCCGGTGATCAGATCGTGTTCCCACACCCCTTGGCCCGTGCTGCCGAGGGCGAAGCCCCAGAGCCGTTCCGCCGAGATCAGGGCATTCTGCGATCGCTTCAGGTCGCTGAGATCCTGGACGATTTCGACGAAGCCCACGATGGCTCCGGTCGCATCTTTCGTCGTCTCGAGCGTCGTCTTGGCCCAGAATCGGGCACCGTCACCACGCATCCGCCAACCGGTGTGCCACGCGGTGCCGCGCTCGATCGCCCGTTCCAACAGTTTCTGCGGTATTTCGGCCTCGCAGTCGGCCGCGACGAAGAACGTCTCGAACGGACGCCCGATGGCGTCCTCCACGGCGAAGCTCGTGAGCCTGGCCATCTTGTCGTTCCAGCCGACGACGCGGCCGCGACCATCCAGGTCGGCGTAGCCCTGACCGGAAATGCCGTCGAGAATCTGGCGAATGCGGCCGGCGCTCTCCGACACCCTGCGCCGCTCCTCGCGCAGCTCGCCCAACAGCAGACACAGCGCGACCGGCAGGAAGCCGGTCAGCGCGGCGGCCGCGGCGACAATCCCGTCGGACGCACCGGGCTGCGATCCCACCACGACGAGGTTCGTCAGCTCGACCATGCAGAGTGCGGAGAGGAGCGCCAGGGGCACGGCAGGCAATCGGGTCGCGGCGACGAGGAGCGGCACCGAGGTGACGATGAAGGGGAACCGCAGCCACAGCCCCGAGACCCAACCGATGCCGATCGCCGCGGCGGCGGCCAGAGCGAAGAAGGGCAGGTCGGCGGCGGCGAAGCGGCGCTGATGGACCGCGTGCCCCATGAGCAGGACCAGCGGGGTGAGGGATGCCGCACCGAGCAGGGCTGCCGGCCAATCCGCCGTCCGGCCGAAGGCGAGCCCGGCGGCATCGGGAATTTCGGACATCGCTGCGACAATTCCGGCCCCGAACAGCGGCTGTGCGACCGCGACGACGATCATCGTCTCGACGAGATCGCGCGTCGATCTGAGGCGACGCCCGTCAATCCCGCGCAGATGGACGAGCCACAGCGCAGCGGCGTCGAGGATGACGTGCAAGCCCGCCTCGAACAGCGCGGCCAGGTCGCCGCCGAACCCGACCCCCACGATCGCGTCGGCCAGGAAGGCGCCGACGAGACCGGGCCGGACCAAGGTCGGCCGGCGCAACAGCAACGCCACCACCAGGGCATCGGTGATCCTCAGTTCGAGGAGCCGTCCTGCGGTGTGGTCGAAGAGGCAGGCCGCGGCCACCACCACGAAGGCGACAGCCACAGCGGCAGCCGGCGACAACGGGTAGGCCCACCAGGCAACCTGGTGCGACTCGGAGCTGCTTTCGGTCTCGTGGCGCATCGAAGACGCCCTTCCTTCGTTCGGCGGTGCTCAGTCGGGAAGGAACTCGACGCCGACGTCGTTGTTGAAATGCCAGCACTTGCGGACGCGGCGGACGGCGCCGCCGTCGGAGATCTTCAGTCGGAAGAGTTCGGGTAGCGCCGTGGGGCCGTGCAGGCGCAGGCTGGCGCCGCCGCTCGACAGATTGCGCACCGTGCAGTCGATCGTCGACTGCAGCCCGTTGAGGAAGATCCGACCCTGTTTCAGCGTCCGCAGCCGGGGCTCGCGCCGACGCTCGAGCCCCGCCTTGACCTCGGTGGCGCTGGGCGTCCGCACCCAGTCGGTGGCAGAGGTCGCGTTCTGAAGATGCTCGTCGGTCGCCTGATCGACGCGGCGCTCGAGCAGCGCGATGAGATCCGCCAGCGCGTCACCGTCATCGGGATGCAGGACCCGGGCGGAGACCGCCTCCAGATGCACGTGGGCGGCACTGATGTCGAGGTCGACGGTGAGCCTGGGCGTGACGCGCTGCGCCAAAACGTCAAGCGCTTCGGGCGTCGGGTCGGTGTCGACGACGTAGAGGCAGGTTCCGCGGTCGTAGACGCCGCACAGGTCGCTCGCGCGCAGGTGTTCGCGCAGCTTCTGGCCGAAGGCGCGCAACACCCGATCGGCGGCGACCACGCCGAACCGCTCCTGGACCTCGCCGACGCGGGTCAGGCGGAACGCGACGATGCCGTAGTGCCGGCGGGTGCGGCGTGCCGTCTCGGCGATGGTCGCCAGCCGTTCCTCAAGCCCGGCACGCAGGTGAATGCCGGTCAACTCGTCGAATTTGGCGTGTTCGCGCAGGCGCGTGACCTCCTTCTCCCGCACCTCGTCGCGGACCCGGAGGGCGATCGCCCGGCGCACCGCGCCAACGATTTCCTCGAGCTTGAGGTTTCGTTTGCAGACGAAGTCGGCGATGCCGGAGCGGAAGGCACGCACCGCCGTGCGCTGCGTCTCGTCGGCCGATACCATGATGATCGGCGCCAGGGAGGGATAGCGCAGCTTCAACCGCTCAAGGATGAAGAGGCCGTTCTCCGAAGCGAGATTGTAGTCCATCAGCAGGCAGTCCGGCATCCGCCGGTCGAGCACCTGCTGCAACCCGTTCGCATCCGGCGCCTCCAGGACCACCAGGTTGCGCTGTGCCAACAGAGCGGCGAGATAGCCGCGAAAGAGTTCATCGTCGTCGACGATGCAGACCTGGCGCCCGTCGAGGACGATGTCTTCGTTAGACTTGATGTCTCTCATGTCCGTCTGCATCCGAAACCTCCTTCGGACCGGTTCGCCGGATACGGCCGCTCGGCGGCCGAGCCGCATGACCATCCGTCCTGCGGTGACCGTCCTTCCATTCGGTTGGCGAAGACCGCGTGTGCTGCGGGACCGGACCCGCGGACGCGGGGGCGACGACCAGTCGGTCGCGCCCCTCGGCCTTGGCGCGATAGAGGGCGGCGTCGGCCGCCGCGACCAGAGAGGCCGTTTCGCTCGCACGGGTCGAACCCGCGATGCCGGCGCTGAAGGTGACGCGGAACGCACCGTCGCGCGCCACCATGTCGAGCCGTGAGAAATGCTGGCGGAAGCTGTCGAGCACCGGAACCGCCTGGTCGGGGGTGGTGTCGAGCATCAACACCCCGAACTCTTCGCCCCCGTAGCGGCCGACAACGTCGGTCCGTCGGAGCCACGCCGTCAGCGCCGACGAGAGGCGCCGCAAGACATGGTCGCCGGCCTGGTGGCCCCAGGTGTCGTTGACCGTCTTGAAATTGTCGATGTCGACCATCGCCAGGGTGCAGTTCGATCCGGTCCGCCGGCCCCGTTCCAGCTCCTGACCGACCCTCTCGAGGAAGCGGGAATGGTCGATGAGACCGGTAAGGCCGTCGCGTTCGATCAGGCTGCGCAGGACCCGGGCCCGTTCGACGCGGAGCTCGACCAGCCGGACCAGCAGGTTCCGATCGGTGCGCTTGGAAATGAAGTCGTCGCCGCCGAAGCGGCGGGCGGCCATCTGCGTCTCGGCATCGTCCTCGCCCGACAGGAAGACGATCGGCACCGAGAGATGGCGCCGGCTCTGGCGGATCATCCGTGCCAGTTCGATGCCGCCGATCTGCGGCATGGACAGGTCCATCAGGACGAGATCGAAGGCGATGCGATCGAGGGCTTCGAAGACCGTGGTCGGATCGGTGACGATCTCCGTTTCGATGCCACAAACCCACAACAGCGCTGCGACCATTTCGGCCGCCAACCGGTCGTCATCGACGACCAGCACCCGCGCCGGCTCCGGTGCCTCGCGATCGCGAAAATATTCCAACCACTCCGCCAATTCGCGCAGATCGAGCGGGGTGGCGACGACGGCATCGACCCCGGCTTCGGCGCACCGCCGGCGCTGGTCGAAACCGGTCGGGCCGGCGACGAAGACCTTGGCGGCACCGGCCGGCGCGGCGCGGCAGAGATCGATGGCGTCGTCCAAGCCACCGTCGATCAACAGGACGTCGCGCACCTCCTCGGCCGTCGCAGCGGCCCCGCAGAAGCCGGGGTCGATACGCTCGGCGTCCCTGTCGGCGAACTCGGAGTCCGGCACGTAGTTCAATTGGCGCAAGGCGTTACGGACGGTCGTCTGGAACGTCTCACCCCCATACACGGACAGCCGCAATCCATTCGCGCCGAAATAATTCCGTGTTTCGAACCCGGTCGACGGCTTGACCCGTTCGTCGAGTGGACTCGAAATCGGCATGATGTATCCCAAGGTTGATCGCCGACCGATCAGCCGGATGGCGTCGCAAATCTTCAGATATGAATCGTTTGAATTTTCTTAATGTTCACTACAGAACCGGGAACGGACTTGGGCTATCTCTATTAATAATTACATGGAAAATTGCTGGTATTGGATTCTGCGGGTGATTGCGCGGCATATCGCGTTCCCATAAGAGCGAATACGATATGTATAAGAGAATAAATACTGAACTTCTAGGCAATATATTCAATATAATGCAACTATAAAGGGCCAAACGAGAGGTGAAGCCCGAGATGAATCGGCCGGTGATCCTGAAAGAAGTCACGTATATCGTCGAGGATCACAGCCTCGTTCGGTCGCTGATGGCGGCGTGGTTCGCGTCCAGAGGGCATCGAGTCCGCGGATGTGACGCGATTGATCTCGGCGAACTCGACAACGCCGGAAGTGGTGATCTGGTCGTTGTCGACCTCTATCTCGGCGAGCGGGACGGCGTCGAGGTGCTGCGCTACCTCGCCGATCGCGGATATGCCGGACGCGTTCTGCTGGTGAGCGGCGGCCCCGATCCGGTCATCGAGGCCGCCCGTGACGTCGGCGCCGAATTCGGCCTCAACGTCATCGGCACGCTGCGCAAGCCGGTGAATTTCGACAGCCTGGGCGAGATCGTCGACAGGGCGCCGCGAGCCGCCGCGATCGTCTCGCTGGCGCCGGCACCCGACGACGTCTCCCTCGCCGAGGCGTTGGCGAACGGAGCGGTCGACTTCCACTACCAACCGATCCTCAACGCCCGCACATTTGAGGTTCATGGGATCGAATTGCTGGCACGCCTGGGCCGGTCCGGCAGCGGCGCGATGTCGGTCGTCGCGGCACTCTGCGGCGCCTCCGAACGCGACCTCCATGCTCTCGCCTATCTGGCCGCGGCGCGGGCCGAAGCGCTCGCTCGGGCGCTGACCGACCGCGGTCTTTTGCTCGCCGTGTCGATCAACGTTCCCTCGAACCTTGTGCAGCGGCACCATTTTTCGGATTTCCTCAAGGTGCTGAGACGGGTGACCGACGCCGGGCCGCCGGTCACCCTCGAGATCTCGGAACTCGACCCGTTCACCGACGTCGTCGATGCGCGCGGCACCGCCACCAGCGCGGTGCTTCACGGCATCCGCCTGTCGCTCGACGATTTCGGCACGCTCAACAGCAACATCGATCGCCTGATGCAAATTCCCTTCGCCGAGTTGAAGGTCGACCGCCGCTTCGTCGACGGCTGTTCACAGGGTGGCTTCCGCGACCTGGTGTGTCGCAGCGCCATTGAGATCGGCCGCGCCCGCGGCGCCACCATCGTGGCCGAGGGGATCGAGCGGGCCGAGGACTTCGCCCATCTGCGCCGGCTTGGCGTCGACTACCTGCAGGGCTACTTCATCGCGCAACCCCTGGCTTTCGAGGCGCTGTTCGACTGGCTCTCGGCGCATCGGCCGGAGAACTACTCTCGGTTCGCAACCAGCGACGCGGGCACTTTCGCAGAGGACGAACGGTCATGAACGATCTGCCGAACGCTCTCGGGGGCACTATGGCCGGCGGCTCGGCTTTCGAGGATCGGATGCGCCAGCTGCGCGGACGATTCGTCGAGCGCTCGCGTACCGATGCCGAGGAGGTCCGCGCGATCCGCTGTCACCTGAAGGCCGGCGAGCCGGTCTCTCCCGAGGTGCTGACCCATCTCTTCAAGACGGTTCACGCGCTCGCCGGCGCCGCCGGCCTGTTCGGATTTGAGACCGTCAGCGAAGCGGCGTTGCAAGTCGAGCGCATCCTGCGTGCCGGCGAGACGTCTGCCGCGGAGATCGCGCCGAGCCTGGCCGAACTCGGGGCACGGCTCGACGAGGTCGTAGAAGCCCGATGATGCGGCGGCACGGAGGCCGCACCTCTCGCTTCGATCCGCTTCGGCGAATCCGAACCGCCCCATGGTCCGGGCTTCGCCTACCGGAACGGCGGCGCGGTCTCGGAGGACGGATCAGTGGAGGACGGATCAGCGGCCGGCGGTCGCGCCTTGTGCGGCAGCGTTCAGCGTCAATGCCAGAAGCTTGGCGAGGCAGCCATAGGACCAATCGTTCATGTGCAGGCCGTCGGCCGTGATGAACACGTCGAAGCCGTAGCGCTGTCGTTCGGACCAGCTTTTCATGATGCCGAACCGATCGAACACGTCGATGCGCGTCTCCCGGCCGGCAACGGCAAGAAGATCGAGCATGTCGGGATAGTTCGCGCGCTTCAGAACCTCCGGCGAGTATTGCAGGTTCATCAGCAGGACGTCGGCGCCGAGCGCGTTCAGCCGCTGCACCCCGGCGCGCACATCCAGAAACACCGACCACATGTCCTGTCCGCGCAGGAGCGTGTTGGTTCCGACCTGCCAGATGACCAGATCGGGCCGCTCGGCGATCACGTCCCGGTCGAAGCGCAGCATTTCGTCGCGCGAGACGTTGCCGTTGATGCCCCGGTTCACGACGGAAATCTCCTGTCCGGGGCGGAGGGCGCGCAATTCCGCTTCGAGGCGCGCCGGATAGCTGGCCGCCGGAGACGTGGCGCCATGCCCGAATGTGGATGAGGAGCCGAGGGCGACGATCTTGACCGGCTGGTTCTCGGTCAGCTTGCGCATGAAGTGCGGCAGGGGGCGGGTGGTGCGCAGCAACTCGGTCGGCGCCGTGCAGGCCGGGCCGCGCCCGGCTTCGACCGCCGCCGCCGGGGGCACGACACCGGGAACAGCGACCCCGAGCATGACCAGGACCGCCGCGGCAAGGCCGCCGGCACGCCAAGGACCGATACCCGCGCTTCGTCCTGAACAGCCGGCCGTGGCCCGGTCGGCGGCGAAGGAGGCATCCGCCATGTCGATTCCGATCCTCGTCGATCGCCGATCCGCGCACGGACGGGCAGGTCCTGGGGCATCCGCGCGGGCGGACGGGCGCCGCATCATTGTACGCCGCCCGGCGCCTTGTCGAGAGTGCCCGGCTGCCGCCGCGCGAACAGGCCGGTCGCCAGCGATCGCGCCAGCAGCTCGGCCACGCAGGTATTGCCGAGGCTGGCGATATCGGTCGACAGCGTCTCCTCGTCGGGCTGGCGGCGCAGCCGCTCGAGCGTCTCGCCGACCTCGTAGCGACGGATCCGGAGCACGCCTTCGCTGCGGGCGATATCGGCGACCGCCTTGCGCATGGCCTGGTATTGCGGGTCGCTGCTGAGGCTCGGCGTATAGTGCAAGCCGATCAGAACGACATCGATCTGATGGGCCTTGAGCCACCGGATCGTGGTTCGGACGGTCTCTTTCGTCTCGTCCGGATCGATCCCCGCCAGGGCGTCGGCGGTGCCGACCTGCCAGAAGACCACATCCGGCGAGGACCGCGCCGCTTCGAGCCGGATCCGGTCGGCGCTGTCGCGGGACAGTTCGCCGGAGACGCCGCGCTGAACCAGAACGACATCGAGCCCCTTGAAGGTCGACTCCAGGAAGCGCTCGACCAGCCGGTAATAGTCGCCGCCCTTGCGCGCACCGCTGACCACCGCGCTTCCCATGGTCAAGACCACGATCCGTTTCCGGTCGTTCAGCGCCCGCGTCAGGTTCGGCAGGGCCGTCGCCGGACTGCCGTCGCCGGATGTCTGCGCGCATTCGGCCGGCAGTGGTGCGAGCGCCGGTTCCGCCGCGCGCGCTGCGCCGATGGCGGCAAGGCAGGCAGCCAACAACCCGAAAAGCACGCTCTGTCGGATCAGGCTCATCGTTGACGTTCCCACCAGTCGGCGGCCGCTGCCACGCAGAAGAGGACCGCCAGACCCCATACGACGATCAGTGTATCGGAGATCAGGCTGCCGCGAAGGGCCCATCGCAGGATCTGGGCGGCGAGGCTGAGCAGCGAGCCGACGCAGAAGACCAGCAGCGAATGACGCCCGAGCAGCGCCAATGCGTCCGCGAGGGCCGGCAGGCTCCGGGAGACCGGCCCCCAAAGCGCGGAGGCGACCGCCGCCAGAAGCAGGAACTGGCCGATGCGGACCGGCGTCAGGAAGCTCTTGTCGTTGACGAACAGGAGGTGGGGTTCCGGCGCGGCGGTCGGGTCCATCTCCCAGCCGTGCCACCGCGCCCAGGCGGCCACCACGACCACCGGGAGTGCGAGCCAGCGGATGGTGGTGAGATGCGTCCGGATCCAGGCGCCCGGGCCCCGGTTGAGACCGCACAGAAAGCCCAGCGAAAGGGCGAATTGCCAGCAAAGCGGATTGAAGAACCATTCGCCCTCCGTCGGCCATGCGTCGAAGGTGAACTGCCCCACCAGGCAGACCAGCCAGAGGCCGCCCGAGACCGGCAGCAGCAGCGCCGGCCACCGGCGGTGCAGGAGGATCAGGAACGGCGCCATGATCAACAGAGTGATGTAGAGCGGCAGAATATCGAAATAACCCAATTGGTAGGTCAGGAAGACCAGGCCGATATGGGCCTCCACCGGCGCCGTGAACACCGCCGATGCGTTGAACCAGTCGAGCAAAAGCGGATTGTCGAAGACCTTCGAAGCGCCGGCCAGCATGGCGATCGCCGCCATGACAATGACCATATGGGCGGCATAGAGCTTCCCGGCACGGAGAAAGAGCCGCAGGGTCAACTGGTGCGCCGGACGCGGTTTCTCAGCTGATCCGGCCACATAGGTCAGCGACCAGCCGGCCAGGAACACGAAAAGTTCGGCCGCGTCCGACTGGGAAACCGCCTTGTGGGTGAACTGCTCCCAGAAATTGCCCGGTATGTGGTTGATGAAAATCTCGATCAGCGCGAAGCCGCGCCAGAAGTCCACGGCATTCGCCGAGCGTTGCATGGGCGCCTTCCCGCTCCCTGTCCTGCCTGTCCAGTCCAACCATGCTCCGGCGCCAGCGCCCGCTTCGGGCCGGCCATCCGCCGGCAGGCACCCCGATCGACATCGACGGACACCGTCGGCAGGCGGCGCGACGATCAACCGTCGGGGCGGCCCGTCCGAAAGGTTCGCGGTCGACGTGGAAGGTCACCGGCCGAAGGACCGGCGGTTCGTCCGATCGCATGGCCGAACCACGTCCTGCACAGTGCCGGGCCGCCGCACGGCTTGTCCAGCCCGCTCCGGAGCAATCCAGGTCTCCGTCCGAAAGGGCCGGCTTCGGCCGGAGGCGCGCGTCCGGGGCATGACACGACGCGGCGACACTCAATGTCTCCAACTCATGAACCGCATCCAGATCCTGACGGCGACAGAGTCACGAGGGCGAGGACGTTGACACCGTGTTTCTCGAAGCGCGTGGCGACGGCCCGGAAGTGCGTGAGCGCGCTGAAGACCATTCGCAGCGTCTTCATGGCGGCAATTCGATTTTGGTATTTCGAATCTTATTGTTCGGAAACGGCCCTGACGCAAAACAACCGCTGGCAACAGCAACAAATCAATGGTTCGCCGCGTTGTACGATTGCATGCGGAGATCGACGGGATTTTCGGGCTATTCCAGGCAAATTGCTCGTCCGAAAGGCGATATTTGCCCAAGTGGCGGGCAGTGCCCGATGAAGATGAGAACTATGAATTTGCTATAAGCCTCTGATACTCATGGAGATACTATCCGTTGTGCGGGATTCGGCGGCCATAGCGGGTAGTGGGCGGTTCCGGCGGGCCGCGGGTGGCATCACGCGCTTGGATGGCGCGATCCCTTATGCGCCACCGCGCAGATTGCGTTGATCACCGCCTCGTCGGATTCGGGCGGCAGGTCGTGTCCCATGCCTTCGATCGGCCTGTAGATAGCGCCGGCAATTGAAAGCGCCGTATCTTGGCCGCAGGCCGGTGGTATCAGCGGGTCGTCCGTTCCATGAATGACGAGCGCAGGCGCAGTAATCGTCGCCAGACGGGCCCGTCGGTCTCCCGCTACAGCCATCGCCGCGATCTGCCGCGCGGTCCCGGCCGGATCGTAGGAATATCCCGCTTCTTCCAGCAGAAGGGCGCGATGGGCGTCTTCGTCAAACGGATAGGCCATGCCGGCGATCCTGCGCGCGAAGGCGAGGCGCACTGTCAAAAAGCCATCGGGATCGACATCCGGATCCGGAGTCGGACGCATCATCATCGCCATAACGTCGGGAGCGGCCTGTGGAAGGGCCGGATTTCCCGTACTCGACATGATCGAGGTGAGCGAAAGGACCCGGTCGGCGTATTCGCTCGCCAGAATCTGCGCGATCATTCCGCCCATCGACCGTCCGACGACGTGAACCCGTGCGATGCCGATCGCATCGAGCAAACCGATTGCGTCGGCCGCCATGTCGTGAGGCGTATAGGGTACGTCAGGCCGGCGTCCGGCCATCAATGCGGAAGCCAACGCTCCGAAATCCGGCGCGGCGGACATGCGGAAATGCATGGAGCGGCCGGCATCCCGGTTGTCGAAGCGGATGACGCGATACCCCCTGGCGGCGAGCTCCGTGCAAAAGGGACTGCTCCAACGGATCATCTGCGTGCCGAGCCCGGAAATCAGCAGGATCGCCTCAGCATCAGCATTGCCGAAACTATCCCACGCGAGTTCGATGCCATTCGCCTTTGCGATATTCATGACCGCGTCCGTTCCGTGCCAGTGGGATAGGGCATTTCCGAAAGAGGCATTTGGCGGGAGTCCACCACTGCCGCCACGCGATGGCCGAGCCCCGCGAGATACTCCGCGTGGCCGGCGAAGGAGAGAAAGGAAGCGGCACTGGCCTGGCGGATCAGCATCGACATGTCCCACCGTTCGTCGGCGGGGCCGATCAGAATGGGGCCACCCTCGCCGTGGAACAGGACATCGCCCCCGCTTTCCCGCAAAATCGGCAGTGTGTGCCGGACGTAGCGATCGAAGGCTTCGGCACCGCTGATCGGCATGGCCGGCGCCACCTCGGGATGGCCCGAATGGTCGGCAACATTCCTGAACTTCAGCAGATTGAGCATGACGACGGGACCGGAAAAGTCGCGCTGCACGAACAGCCGGCCGGCGTCCTGCGTCGGCTCGATAGATGAAGCGGGTTCCGACCTGCTCATTGACCGTCTCGCCCCGTTGTAGAGGCTTGAGTGAAAGGACCGAAGGCAAGCCGCACGGCATAGGTCCGGATGTCCTGCGGCCAAGGTCCGATCCGCTCTTCGAACGCGTGCCGGTCGTCCGCGAAAAGGGCGCGGGTCACCTCCTCGTAGCCGGGCAGGGTGCCGGCGATCGCCTGCATCAAGCGATACGCGGCCTCCTGCGCCGCTCGTCTGCGCTGGCGTGGATGAACTGCCTTGCGAGCATCGTCGACAAGGCGCCTCAGCGTTGCGGACGCGCCACCCGGTTGGGTCGCCAGCCATTCCCACTGCCTTGGCAGCAAGGTCATTTCGCGGGTGACAACACCGAATTTGCGGCGACCGCGCGTGGTCTGTCCGCCGCCCGCCGCTCCAGCTGTCGCGCCAGCGTCAGGGCGATCGCGACCCACCGAAGGTCTCGGAGGCTCCGCCAGCCGCTGGAGAATCTCCGCATCACAGCCGCGCAGATCAGGATCGATGACAGCACCTGTCGCATCGTCGAACGCCAGAGCCGCCTCTGTCACCTTCGCAGAGCGCGCAACCGCAATGGCAACATCCGCCCGCGACCCGGAAATCAGCAATCGTCGGCCAGCAAATGCAGTGCAGGGCTGGGTGCAGGGGGCGGACATGTCGCGCTCGTCCAAATGGGATGCCCCTTATTACCCGGATAAAAATCGCCGTCAATTACACCCGGATAAAAATATGCTCCCCGCGGTCACGATCCCGTTCACTGCGCGCAGCTCAGCCCTTTCGCGCAAGCGAGAAGAATACCGGGAAATCGGCGGCATTCGGCGCTAGGCCGTTCGCAAAATTGATCATTTTGGCCAAAATGGCGGACGGGGTGTCTGTCGAACAAATGACCTAACTAATTGAAATCATTCGGTCTCATTTCTCAAGATCGCGCCCGGTCCCATTTCGCGTCCCACTTTCGGGCGCCCCTCGATCCTCCGATTTCCTCGCATGGCAGCGCTGATGCGTCATTCTGTCATGCGTAGTCACCCGCATGGCAATCTCAACCATAAGGCTGCGAGACTTCGCCCCCGATCGGCAGATTGTCAGCACACTTGCATGGTGCTGTTCATGCCGGGCAGATGAACCGGATACCCGGAGCTTAAGATGGGCGAAGCGAAGAAAAAAATGGCGGCACTCGGCCCCAGACCATGCGTCTACTGCGGTGCCACCGAAAATTTAACGGATGAACACTGCCCGCCCAAAGTATGGTTTGCGGGAAGAAAGCCTCGGATGATCATAGTCAGGGCGTGCCGCCCCTGCAATTCTGCTTTCAGTACTGATGATGCCGAATTCGTGCCCTATCTGAGCATTCTGGCGGGTGCGGGGGAGCCGTACCGATATGACTATTGGCGGCAAAAATCTGTGCCGATACTTCGCTCAAATCGTAAGTTGCTCGCGCGCCTTGGTGATATGAAGCGCCGGGATATTGTGGACGAAAAAGGTCAGATAAGAAATGTGGGTGTCGTGGACTTTCCAGACGCGTTATTCTTGCGCGTAATGTCGCGCTTGGTTCGTGCTCTGTATTTCTTCAATTACCGAAGCATATTGCCGGCTGAAACCCAAATCGCCTATCAGTTTGTTCCCGATATTAGAGCCTTATTCGCCACTAGAGGGCTCGCTCCAGGTCGGCAGATGGGTGAGACCTTCTCTTACTTTCATCAAAGGGATCCAGAGGACGCTACGTCCTCTTGGTGGGCCTTCGTATTTCTAAAAGCACACTTCTGGCAGGTCGGAACCGGCCGCGAAGCCGAAAAGCTTCTCCAATCGGAAACGCCGCATCGGATAATCGGCTTTGTGGACCCGTCTTCCTGACCTGATCGGAATGATTTTGCGCCCGAAGCCCCGAACGGGCGCCTGATACTCGCAGCCAGGCTGGAATGCCATTCCATCCGCCCCGGAGGCCGATCGGCCTCGGGCTCCCCTTCGAGCGTGGCGAAGACGCCATCCCCGCAGTCCCGAGACCATGCGCGCCAGGGCCGCAGGTAGATCCACCGGCCGGCATTCAGCGCTCGGGCAGGTCACCATGCCGGGCCGGCCGGTCGCGAGCACCCCGACATGGTCCCGATGCGCCAGCCTGAGGCCCGAGAGCGCATTCTCTGACGGGCTTCCGGCCTGTCCCGGTGTGGTCGAGCCCGCACGGCCGTCTAGGGGCTACTGGGGGGCAAGAGATGGGCCGCCCCTGGAGAGTGAACCGAGCGCTCGGCCGGGCTTGTCACTCGGCCTGGAGCCGATGCCGCCGATCAGCTCGTTTCGTCGGGCTCCCCTTCCGGAGCGTCGAGCATGTCCGCGCCCAGGAGCGCCCGAAGCCGCGCCAACCGGTCCCGAAGCGCGAGCACGTTTTCGGTCTCGCGACCCTCTCGGACGTGCCCCATATCGTGTTCGCAGACCAGCGCCGTCAAATATTCAATCTCGACGCAGGTTTTTGCGATTTCGGCTTCAATATCGAGCATCAGCGCGGTCCCATCCTGGAGCCAGTGTCAGACTGAGCGCCCTGCACGCGGCCGCTCACCGTAGAGCCCATCTGGCCCGAGATCGAAGGCGTCAGAACCTCCGCCTTGAAGCGAATGGGCGGCATGGAGTTCACGAGGCCCTGCGCTGCAGCGTGAGCCTGCGCGGCTGCGGCCGTCAGACTTACGTCGTCGAGCAAAACCGGAACCGTGATGGCCCCGTTGTTGTCCTGGGACTTCTCGACGCCCTCGCGCTGGCTGCGGGTCGAAAATCCTTGCGTGGGTCGAATGCCGGCCTTGTTCGGAGCGCCGCCCCTGAGGCCTCGGTTCCAGGGGATCAGCTCGGTCGGAAGACCCGTTGGACCTTCGGGGAGCGGGGGCAGCAAACTCACGGCTTCCTGCGCTGCGCGGCGTCGCCATTCATTCGCGCGCTCGTTTCGCGGCCCGGCCATCCCCTCGGCGATCCTGATGCGTTCACGAAGCGCCCGCACTCGCTCGCCCCGGTTTGGCACCCGATCATCTGCCTCTAGGGCTGCAAGCTGCGCCCGGAGCCGCACGACCTCCGGGCTGTCGGGCGCTTCCGCCCGCGCGGTTCGCTCGTTGTCGAGCGCATTTTGGAGGCGCCGCCGGGTCCGATCGTCATCGGTCTCGCCGCTGAGGTATTGCGCGGTCTTCCTTCCGGCTCCCGCGAGATCGCCCGAATTGATCTTCTCGATAATCCCCGCGATCTTCTCCAGCTCGGTCGCGAGATTTTGGAGACCAACCGGAACCCCGACCTTGTCGGCACTCATGGCGAGCGTATTGGTCATCGTGTTCCATGAATTCGACAGCCGATCGATTGCGGATTTGCTGTCATTCACGATCCGAGAAAGATCATTCGCGACCGTTCCGGCCGAACTACCAATCTCGCGCAACAGTTTCTCGCGCATCCCGCGAGCATTTCGATAAGCAATGTATCCGAGTTGCGCTTGTTGATCCTGGAAGAGATCACTAACCTGCGCGCCCTTCTGGGCAGCCTTATCAATCGCGTCCATCATTGCCAAGAATTCATTGCCGCCTTGCTTGCGCGTATCGGCCATGATCTTCTTGATATCAACGCCAAACTTCTTGAATTTCTTTGCGGTCTCGTCAAGCGAGATCTTCTGAAGCATATTTATTGAAAAAGTTGCGGCTTCTCCAGAACTACCCGCACCGGTTCGGATCATCTGAAGCATGGCCAAAAGTTCATTCAAGCCCTTCTGCCCACGAAAACCTTTCTCACCCGCAAGAGCCGCAATCGAAGGCTAGTATTCGGCCATGTCCTTCAGCTCGAATTCGCCCGCTTTACCGGCTTTCGCCATGGCGTCGAACGCCTGTTGCATGTCCTCGGCGCGAATTTTCATTTGCGCCCCGACCGCATCGGCAGTCTTCGCGATATCGGTTACGTCAGAGCCCGAAGCCTGCGCGGTCCGGACGACGCTCGGAAGAAATGCCAAAGCTTCCGGCAAGGAACGACCGGCCGCCACAAGGCTATCAAGACCTTCAGTAACTTACCCGATCGGGACGGCAGTTTCTTGTGCGAGCGTCGCGATTTGATGCCGAACCCGCGTCATCTCGGCATCGCTGGCTTCGGCCGTGATCAAAATTCGTTTCAACTGTCGATCGTAATCGGCTGCACTTCCGTAGGTTCGCGCGGCCCCGGCCGCTCCGATCGTTGCTCCGGCCGCGAGCATGCCCGCCCCAGAACCCACTTGCCGGCCGTTCAGCCTCCTAGCCGCTCCAGCGGCGGCGGCATCGAGCCCCCGGAGCGACCGCGAAATGGTTGCAGCCGGCCCAGAAACGCCATCCAAAAGTAGCATCTTGAGCGTTGATTGCAGGGTCGACATAGCGCTTACCTATTGATCTATCGAAGATTTGCGGCGGAGCGCCCGCACGCTCCGCCGCTTCGGCCAGCCCGCCCCGGAGATCGATTGCCGGGCCGACCGAGCCCGTTCTAGCTCACCCCCATGGCCCCCGCCCGCCCGGATGCGGGCGGGGCTCGGGGGCGGCGCTAGGAGGAGGCGGCGGCATCGTGATGCCGCCATCGGTCGGCCAGCACGGCACATCCAAGGTTTCGCCACTGGCGCCGAGGAGCATTGGCAGCTTCAGCCCCGCAACGATTTGCTCGGGGACGAAGAGCCCGGCCGGCCCTGGAAAGGATCGCTCTTGCGGCCCCGCAATGTGCCGATGCTTTCCAATCGCGATGAGCAACGTTTCGGCTTCGCGACAACGATTTTCGGAGTTCTGAACCTTCGCCAGAAGGTCAACGAGCTTCCCGACCAACTCGGGATACAGGCGCTTAAGCTCGCTCGCGACCTGTTCGGCTTCGCGATCGGCCGCGTCCGCTTCGTCGAGCGCTGCCTTTTCGCGCTCGGCCACCTGTGCGCGGTCGGCAGCGTCGGCCAGCTCTTCCGCAGCAATCCTGTGCCGACGGCACGCCTTCAAAGCCGCATCAAGTTGCCGCTCCGCTCGCTCTACCTCCGCCTCGTCACCGGACACGATCACGGCCCGGAGCGCCGCTTCGGCCCGCCGGGCATCAGCATCAGCCGCCGCCCCGGCAACTTCAGCCGCCTGCGCCCGTTCGCGCAAACGCTCACTCTCGGCCTTCGGCGCGGGCTCCGGCCCGGTCGCAAGTCGCTTCAAGATATTTTTCACGCGGGACCTCATCTAGACAACAAGTCTGACATCAAGCGCGGAAATATCAGCTCCGATCAGCGCATTAATTTCGTCACCCGCAAGTGTACCGCGTTCGAGAAGCGCTGTCGCGAGCCTTTCGATGATCCTGAAGACCCTTCGATGCGTCACGAATTCAATTGTCGCGAGTTCGATTTCACGATAACGCGCCAGAAAGGGCGCGTTATACTTCGGGTGGCGAAGCTCAACTATGATTGTCCGGATCGCGCTGCATCCGTCACATTGACCAGCCGTGCATTCCGTTACGGCACTAATGAACCACCCTAGTTCAGCATCATTCGGCCGATAGATCAGGCGCCGGCCCCATCGCTCGGCGATGTGCCCGGCAATATCGAGTGCAACCGATTGCGCCGGGGAGAGCCACTGGCTCGGTTCGGCCTCCATGTGCGGGTGCCCGACCAACGTCACGGTGGCCACTTGAAGACCCAGTGCGCCGGCCAGGATGACATGACCGGCCTCGTGAAGCGCGCTCGACCGATCGCCCCGCCAACGATCGGCGGGGACCTCCGCGACCGCCGACAGGGCGACGGCTGGGCCTCGATCGCACGCGCCGCCGACGACCACGACGGGCGGTGCCGATTGGCCGATGACGGCCGGGCAGCACGGCCGAACCTGGATCGCCGGATTATCTATGAGCGCCCCCTCCCGATCCGCAGCGATCCGCTTCGAGCTGCGCCCGATCCGCGAAGCGCCCGAGCATCTGGTCAATCTCGGCCTCGATCTTCGCGCGATCATCGAGGTTGCGCGTCAGTCGAGCGGGCAGCATCGAAAGCTCGTCTCGGATCAACCCCATCAGACCATCGACGACTTCCATCGCGTCATCCATCGGGATCAGCTCGCGATTACGTTCGGCAATCCGGAGTTCTACCTCACGGGCGCGCGCTTCTTTCAGGCGCGCTTCGGCCTTTCGGTTTTCGTTTGGCTCGCCCGTCCTTCGAGCTTCAGAGATCAAATTGCGGATACTCTGACGCAAATCATATTGTCCGCGGTCGGTCCGGACCGCTACGTCACGCGCCGCGTAAAACCGGATCATTCGAGGATCAACGCCGACAAGATCGGCGAGTTCTCCAGCCGAGACGTGTTCAGGGAGGCGGTATTTCGTCATTAGACTTCCTTTCGGAAATGGAAACGTGGATTTCGAGGGGGGGAATACGCTGGAAACCGGCACTGCGCCTGCAGCCCGGGAGGGGGCGGGGGGGTCGAAAGGACCCGAGCTGTCGTTGAGGAATGGGGGCATGGGGCATCCCTGCCGGCCGGCCGGAGCGGTTGCGAGCGGACGGCACGGCGCCAAGCGCCGCGCGTGACGGCCCTGCGGGCGGCTCTGACGGTGGAACGGGATGGCGGCACGGCCTCGGCGGGCCGTGCGAGGCGGGTGCGCCGCGACCCGATCGCGGGACACGGTTCGGCCAAACCGACCGGGCATCGCCGCATGCCGATGGCTTGTGCTCGTATCCAAGACGAAGAGGCGGCGCCTCACGCGCCGCCCCGGTCCCACGTTCCGAAACCTGAGACTGATTTTGTCGCTGATAATGTAATTATAGACAGTCGGCGACAGAAACAGTCTCACGGTTCGGAACGTGGGACCCGTCACCACAGACCCCGCGCCCGCCGGACAACGGCTTTCGGTTTCGATGCCGGACCCGTAACCTCGACGAACACGGCGCCTCCCGCGATCAAGCGCGAGATCGCTCGTGAGATCACGGCCGGCGGCATTCCGCGTGCTGCCGGCAGATCGGCCAGCCGACTGGCCGCGCGACCTGTCGTAAGCGCCAATCCGCAAACCTCGGCATTTTCGATCAACCGCAGCACCGCCGCGTCTTCGGCCGCCTCGTGCCCGTCCGAACACCGCGACCGAAACCATGTTGCGCGGCTGACGCCAGCCGCGACCCACGGGCGCATCGCTTCAAGCGATGCGGGCCGCGACGCGCCCTCACGTTTGGCGCGGACCCGCTCGCGGTCCATCCGACGCTTGCGTTCCGTCTGAAACCGGCTCCGCTCTTCGCGGGTTTCATCTGACGCTGCGAGCGTCCTGAGAACAAGTTCCTGCCGCTCGCCCCGTTCGAGCCCGACCCGCTCGCCAGCATCAGAAGCCGAGATCAGCCCAAAATCCGGCCCCCTGTCCGCATACCGCCGCAAAGCCCGCGCGGTCGCTCTGCGAGCGACGGCCTCCGAGACAAGATCGTCGAGCAGTTCCAAGATATGAACGTGCCGCAGATCCTGCCGATGTTTGAAGATCAGCGCATTCGCGGCAACATCCGCGAGCCCGGCAGGATCTGGAGGCAACACACCGTCTTGTCGCCAATGTTCAACGAGCCTGATCAAGTCACCACGACGCGCTGCCGCGATCCGTTCGCCTTTCGCCCAACGCGTTCCGATGTCCGTAATCTTGCTTGTGATCGGAAGATCGATCGGGTATGTTTTGTTGCTCGACTGCACATCGATGGAAGACTTGAGCCCCGGCGCGGTCGCACGCGTCGGGGTTCCGCTTTTTTGATCCGGGGGCCGGGCGGGAGCCGGAACGAGTTTCCGAAAGGGGATGTTCATGCAGCACCGCCCCCCCTGCCCAGGCCGGCCGGTGCCGCCGGCCCCGATCGGCTCGCCGGCAAGCACGCCCTCAAATCCTCGCCGCGCATCGATTGCAATCTGGCGCAGCTCGTCAATCAAAGCTCCCCGAAGGGGCTCCGGGACATCGAGTGTCCAAAGATCAATTTTCTCGCCGACCTTGCGCCACGAAGTCTTTCCGAGAACACAGAGCGCGGCTTCGCGCCGAACCCACGGCGCGAGACTATGGCATCGCCCGACCCGGAAGCGCTCGACGGCGCCGGGGAGCAGCTTAACAACAGCGCCAGCCCCGACCGGCCCGTGAGGGCCGGTCGGGGGAGCTTCGGGGAGGCGGAGAATGTCGCCCATCAGCCCCCCCGCTCGTCAAGGATGCGGCGGGCGGCGCTCCGGGCAAGCCAGCCCGAGCAGGGGGCGGCCCGGGCCGCGAGCCGTTCAGCATGGAGCCGTGCAAGGGCGGAGGCGCTCATCGGCCGGCCTCCGGCCCCACTCCTGCGATAAGCGCCTCAACGTCACGGCTGCGGAACCGAACGGCCCGGCCGATCCGCACCGGCTGGAGCCGACCCGTGCGGATGATGTTTTTGTACAGATTGGTTTTGCTGATACCGAGCGTTGCGAGAACTTCCGCAACGGAAAGCAAGCGTGCTTCGGGCATAGTAGTGCGGCCTCCGGACGAGTTTGCGAAAAATTGCAAAGTTCATCTGTTCGGCCGCACGCGGATCAGGCGGCTTCGGGATACTAGGAAACCGTCCGCGCGCGTTCAAGAGCAATCGCGCCCTAGAAGGTCGGGGCAAGGCTTCGCGAATAGCTGAAAAGTCAGCGCGCATTTTCGGGGATAACTTTGCGAGAGAGCCCGGCCGGGTCTTTGTCCTGGAGCCGGTTAGCCGGCCCGCTTGAGGGGCGTTACAACGCCCGGCGCCTTTGGTTCACAGTGTTGTGCCCATTCGTCCATGAGCTTTCGACGCTTTTCCAAAGCATCCGATCGCCGATAGGCAAGCTCTGTTGCAGAGCCGACCAGATGTGCGAGAGCTTGCTCGATAACCTCTCGGGGATATTGGGTCCGGTCACCGGCCCAATCGCGAAATGTGCTTCGAAAGCCATGCACGGTGACGTGCTCAAATCCCTGCCGCCTCAACGCCATCGCGAGAGCCATCTGACTGAGGGGGCGATTTTTCTTGGCGCCAGGGAACACAAAGCCATCGTCGGCGCTCTTGAGCGCGAGCATTGCGGTCAAAATCTGAACCGCGCGTTTCCCCAACGGAATACGGTGAGGGACACCGGCTTTCATCCTGCCGGCCGGGATGCTCCAGACCTTCGCGGCAAGGTCGATTTCGCTCCACCTCGCCCCGATTGTCTCGCCCGTTCGGCACGCCACCAGGATCGTGAATTCAAGCGCAAGAGCCGAGACGCCACCGGTCGCACGGAGGCCGGCAACAACAACCGGCACCTGATCGACCGGCAGGGCGGCATGATGCCCGCGTGAGCCTTTCGCTCGCTTCGGGAGCAACAGCTCAAGGTGCCCGCGCCAACGGGCCGGATTTTCGGCGGAGCGGAGCCCCCTGACCTTCGCCACGTCTAGGACACGCTCGATGCGCTGGCGGAGGCGGGAAGCGGCTGCGCAGGATCGGATTCTTGCGCTTCGGACGCGTGATCTTGGCCATGGTCATCCGCCTCGCCGTTGAGAATTTGGGATCAGG
>NZ_LJYW01000001.1:0-158205 GCF_001305515.1 Prosthecodimorpha hirschii | reverse complement strand
GATGTTGGGAAAATCCGGCGCCAGCGTGTGGGTCAGGTCGACGAGGCGCACGGTACCGGTGCCGAGCGCGGCGAGAAGGTCAGTGAGGGCGGCGGTCATCGGCCGAGTTCCCGTTCGAGCGCCTTGGGGTTGTCGCGCAGGCGTGCGAGCCATTCCTGCGCCACGTCGCCGGGATAGACATCCTCGACCGACCCGCGCAGGGCGCCCAGGATGGCATTGGCGACCGCGGCCGGGGCGAGCTTCGGCGGCAGGACCTGCTGGTTCCATTCGTCGTCGATCGGCCCGGGGAAGACGTTGACGACGCGCACGCCGCCGCGGCGCAGTTCCGCCCGGAGCGCCTGCGCGTAGGAGAGCCCGGCCGCCATTGAGGCCGAATAGGTCGCCTCCTCGGGGAAATTGGCGATCGCATAGATGGACAGGAGGTTGACCCAGGCGACCGCGCTCGACTGCCCGTCGGCGCCGCGCGCGCGCAGCACCGGGCCGAAGGCCTTGGCGAGGCGCAGGAGACCGAAGGCGTTGACCTCCATCTCCGCCTGCGCGGTCTCCACGCCGGCGCGGCCGAACAGGGAATGGATGCGGTGATAGCCGGCCGTGTTGACGACGATGTCGACCTTGAAGCCGATCTCGCCGGCCAGTTCGTCGACCGAGCGGCTGTCGGTCACGTCGAGCGGCACTTCGGTGACGCCGGGCAGCGCCCGCGTCGCCGCCCAGCCGGGCGGATCCTTCCAGGGCTCGCACTGACCGGCCCAGACGATATCGGCCCCGGCCTCGACCAGCGCCTTGACCATCGCCTGGCCGACCGGGGACTTGGCGTCGGTGACCAGGCATTTGCGGAAGCGCGGGTCGGCGGTCAGCTCGCGCAGCTTCGGATCGTCGGCGGGCGTGCCGGCACCGGCGCCGCGGGCGACCAGCACGGCCTGGCCCGCCCGGTCGAGCATGGCCGACAGCGTGACGCGGGCCGGCGCGCGCGGGGCGTCGTCGGGCAGGTGGACGACCACGGTCGCGCCGGCATCCAGGCGCACAAGCCCGGTCCGCCACGGCGCGCGTTCCCGGAAATAGAGTTCCTGCGAATGGTGCACGACCGTATCGGCGAGCAGGTCGCCGTTCGGATTGGTCTCGCGCCATTCGAGCCGGTCGGACAGGCAGGCCGCGCAGGCGTCGCGCGGCGGATACTGCACCGCGCCGCATTCGAGGCAGTGCTGCAGCTCGAACCGGCCGAGCGCGGCGGCGCGGACGAGCCCGAGCGCGGTCCGGCTGCGCCGGTCCGGCGGCAGGGTCGGGATGCGGCTGCGCAGGATCGGATTCTTGCGCTTCGGACGCGTGATCTTGGCCATGGTCATCCGCCTCGCCGTTGAGAATTTGGGATCAGGTCCGCATGGTTCTGGATGATCCAAGCCCGACCAAAGCGCCCTGCGCCGCCGGCCGATCCGCCCGGAATGCGTTGCGGGATGGGGGCGGAATCTACCAAAAGCTCGGTGCCGCCCGCCCATCCGCCATCTCTCAGCGCATTCCCGGACAAGGCGCGCAAGCGCCGCCGATCCGGGACCCACTCTCGCCGCAGCCGGGCGGGGATCCGCGGTTCTCTCCCGGTCCCGATCGCCCGCTGCGGGGCGAGTGGGTCCCGGCTCTTCGCTACGCTGCGGCCGGGAATCCGTTGGGAGATTGCGGCCGAACGAAGGGAAGGATCTGCGACGTCCGCCCGGCTCTTCGCTGCGCTGCGGCCGGAAAGGCGTTGCGGGATGGGGGCTGACGGGACCGCGACCATGATGCCCTCCCCTCAGGCTGCGGCCAGGATGGCGGCGCCGGTGCATAGGCCGCGGTCGAAATTGATCATGCCGAAGCCGGAGACGAGCGCGTGGCGGGCGTCGGGGACCTGGGCGCCGAGCGGGCGGCCGGTCAGCTGCCGCACCGCCTCGACGAGCCCGAGCGAGCCGCCCGCCGCGCCGGCCTGGCCGACCGAGAGCTGGCCGCCGGAGGTGTTCAGCGGGAACGAACCCTCGACCTCGAAGCTGTGGGCGCGGACGAAGGCCGGCCCCTCGCCCTTGGCGCAGAAGCCGAGATCCTCGATCTGCATCAGGCTGATCACCGGATAGTCGTCATAGACCTCGACGAGGTCGATCTCCTCGGGGCCGAGGCCGGCGCGGCCGTAGAGCCGGTCGCGCTCCAGCACCCAGCCGCCGCGGATCTGGATCGGATCGGACGGGAAGGCATTGTGGCGCTCGACCGCCGACAGCGCGCGGGCATAGGGCAGCCCGAGGCTCTTCGCGCGGTCCTCGCTCATGACCAGGAAGGCCTCGGCGCCGGCGCAGGGCATGACGCAGTCGAACAGGCGGATCGGATCGGCGATCGGGCGGGAGGCCAGATATTCGTCGAGCGTCAGCGGCTTCTTGAACAGGGCGAGCGGGTTCTTCAGCGCGTTCGCCCGCTGCGCCACGCACAGGCGGCCGAAATCGGCCGGCTCGGCGCCATATGTGCGCATGTAGTACTGGGTCAGGAAGGCGAAGCTCATGTTCGGCCCGCCGGCCGCATAGGGGTAGACCGCGTCGACGGCGAAGCGGCTGAAGCTGGACGTGTTCTGCCGGAAACTGTCGACATGGTTGGTGTCGCCGGACAGGCAGGCGACGATCTCGGCGTCGCCGGCCTCGACGGCGCGGGCCGCCCGGCGCAGCGAGACGATGCCGGCCGCCCCGCCCATCGGGATATGGTCGAGCCAGCGCGGGCTCACGCCCAGATGCTGCGCGAGGCCGACGGCGGTGTCGGGCGCGAGCGAGAAGCTCGCCACGCACAGCCCGTCGATCGCGTCCTTGGTGATGCCGGCGCCCTCGCACAGGAGCCGCAGCGCCCGGCCGAGGAACCAGTGCGCCGAGCGGATCGAATAGCGCACATAGGGCACCGTCACCGGCACGGCGACGGCCACGCCCTGATAGCCGCGGCTTTCGCGGGTTCCGCTCATTCGGTCGCTCCGCCGAGATAGGTCGCCATGACGCGGGGGTCGTTGAGAAGGTCCGAGGCCGCACCGTGCAGCGCGATCTCGCCGGTCTCCAGCACGTAACCGTAATCCGCCGTCTCCAGCGCGGCCCGGGCATTCTGCTCGACCAGCAGGATCGAGACGCCGGTGTCGCGCAGCGTCGCGACGATGCGCAGGATGTCGCGCACGATCAGCGGCGCGAGGCCGAGGCTCGGTTCGTCGAGCAGGAGCAGCCGCGGCCCGGCCATCAGCGCCCGGCCGATGGCGAGCATCTGCCGCTCGCCGCCCGAGAGCGTGTCGGCGCGCTGGCGACGCCGTTCGGCGAGGCGCGGGAAGCGGTCGAAGACGCCGTCGAGCGCCGACTTGACGAAGGCAGCGTCCTTGCGCCGCGAATAGGCGCCGAGGATGAGATTGTCGCCGACCGTCATCTCGCCGAAAAGCTCGCGCCGCTCCGGCACCAGGCAGAAACCGCGCTCGACCCGGTCCTCGACGCCGAGCTCGTGCAGGTCGGCCCCCTCGAAGCGCAGCACGCCGCGCGACGCCAACAGCCCCATGGCGGCGCCGAGCAGGGTCGTCTTGCCGGCCCCGTTCGGCCCGATCACCGTGACGATGCGGCCCTTGTCGAGCGACAGCGAGACGCCGCGCACCGCCTCGACCTTGCCGTAGCCGACATGCAGGTCGGCTATCTCCAGCATGGCGCTCATGCCACACCCCCGAGATAGGCCGCCTGGACATCCGGGTTGCGGCGGATCGCGGCCGGCTCGCCCTCGGCGATGCGGGCGCCGAAGACCATCACGACCAGCCGGTCGACCAGACCCATGACGAAGTCCATGTCGTGCTCCACGACCAGGATGGCGAGGCCTTCGCGGCGCAGGTCGGACAGGAGCGCGGCCAGCGCCTCCTTCTCCTTGCGGCGCAGGCCCGCGGCGGGTTCGTCGAGCACGATCATGACCGGATCGGCGGCGAGCGCGCGGGCGACCTCGAGGATGCGCTGCTGGCCGAGCGGCAGGTTGCCGGCGAGATCCTCGGCCTTGTCGGCGAGACCGACACGCGCCAGCTGCGCATAGGCGTCGGCACGGGCGCGGGCCTCCTCGGAGCGGTCGAGCCGGAGCCCGCCGGACAGCCAGCCGGCTCCGGTGCGTAAGTGCGCGCCGAGCATGACATTCTCGACCAGCGTCATGGCCGGGCGCAGCTTCACATGCTGGAAGGTGCGGGCGACGCCGAGCGCGGCGATCCGGCGTTGCGGCATGCGCGTGATGTCCTGGCCGAGGAACGCGATCCGGCCGGACGAGGCGCGCAGCGCGCCGGTCAGCAGATTGAACATGGTGCTCTTGCCGGCGCCGTTCGGCCCGATCAGGCCGAGGATTTCGCCGGCCTTGAGCTCAAACGAGACCTTGTCGACCGCGACCAGCCCGCCGAAGCGCCGCACGGCCTGATCGACGACCAGAACGGTCTCACCGCGCTCTGGCAACGTCCGCCGCGGCAGCGGGTCGGTCCCGACGGGGGCAGCACGCCGAACGCGCGGCAGGAAGCGCGTCAGCATCGGCACCAGGCCGCCGCGGGCATGGTGCATGATCACGATCAGGATCACCGCGAAGGCGATCTGCTCATATTGCGCGGCATTGCTGGTGACATGCGGCAGCACGTCCTGCAGCCAGTTCTTGAGGAGCGTCACCAGCCCCGCCCCGACCAGCGCGCCGACGATATGCGAGGCGCCGCCGACCAGAGCCATCAGGAGATATTCGATCGACGGCTTGATCTCGAACGGCGCCGGGCTGACGAAGCGGCTCATATGGGCGTAGAGCCAGCCGGCGAGCCCGGCATAGAGGGCGGCGATCAGGAAGATCACCAGCCGGGTCCGGAACGGGTCGATGCCGACGCTGGCCATCAGGACGGGGCCGCCGCGCAAGGCGCGCACCGCCCGGCCCTGCCGGCTGTCGAGCAGGTTGGCGCCGAACAGCGCGCCGGCCCCGACCGCGGCCCAGATCAGCCAATAGACCGCGCGGCTGTCGATCAGCGCGATCGAGCCGATGCTGACCGGCGGAATGCCGGATAGACCCGTGTGGCTGCCGAGGGCTTCGAAATTCCCGAACAAATAGAAGATCGAGATGCCCCAGGCGATGGTCGAGAGCGGCAGGAAATGGCCGCCGAGCCGGAGCGTGACCGCGCCGATCAGGAGCGCGGCGAGGCCGGTGGTCAGAAGCGCGAAGGGCAGCCCAAGCCAGGGCGAGACGCCGCCGGCCGTGGTCGCCCAGGCGGTCGAATAGGCGGCGACGCCGACGAAGGCAGCCTGGCCGAAGGACGTGAGGCCGCCGATGCCGGTCAGGAGCACCAGCCCGACTGCGACCAGCGCGCCGATGCCGATATAGTTCATCAGCGTGACCGCGAAGGTCGACAGCGCGGCCGGAGCGGCGGCGAGAAGGCCGGCGGCGAGGAGGATGCCGAGCGGGCGCAGGGCGGCGTTCATCCGTCGAGCTCCTCATGTTCCTCGTCGCCACCATGGGCGAGCGCCAGCGAGCGCCACAGGAGCACGGGGATCAGCAGGCTGAACACCACCACCTCCTTCATCGCGCTGGAGAAGAAGGAGGCGAAGCTCTCCATCACGCCGACGAACAGCGCGCCGAGCGCGGTCACCGGATAGGAGACGAGCCCGCCGATGATCGCCCCGACGAAGGCCTTGAGGCCGATCAGAAAGCCCGAGTCATAGTAGATGGTCGTGCTCGGCCCGATCAGGATGCCGGAGATGCCGGCCAGCGCGGAGGCGATCAGATAGGCGGTGACGCCGGTCCGCTCCGGGCGGATGCCGACGAGCCGTGCGCCGGTACGGTTGACGGCCGTCGCCCGGAGCGCCTTGCCGATCAGCGAGCGCTCGAAGAACAGGAAGAACAGCACCGCCAGCAGCACTGCCGAGGCCATCATCAGGATCAGCTGGCCGGTGATCACCAGGCCGCCCGGCAGTTCGAAGATGCCGTCGACCAGCGCCGTGGTGCGGAAGCCCTCCGGCCCGAAGAACAAGAGGCCGAGCCCGGCGATGGCGAAATGCAGCGCGATCGCGACGATCAGCAGCACCAGCACCGAGGCGTCGGCGATCGGCCGGAAGGCGATTCGGTCGAGGAGCGGCCCCATCGGCAGGGCCAGGCCGAGCGCGACGGGGATGCGCACGATCTCCGGAACGTCCCGCGCGGCGATCAGCCAAGCCAGGCCGCAGGGGATCAGCGGCAGCAGGCCGTAGCCGAAGAGGCGCTGCGCCAGCCCGTCGGCCGAGCGGCGCCGGACCGCGGCGCCGAGCTCCATCAGCGAGGCGACCGCGGCCAGAACCGCGACCAGTCCGATCGTGCCGGGCACGCGCTGCATCTGGAAGGCGGCGAGCGTCAGCGCCGTGAAGGCGGCGATGTCGCCGAACGGCACGAAGACCACCCGGGTGACGGAGAAGATCAGCACCAGGCCGAGCCCGGCCAGGAGATAGATCGCGCCGTTGGCGAGGCCGTCGACGGTCAGGATCAGGGCGATGTCGGGCGTCATGCCGCCGAACTCCCGCGAAGCTGCGGTGCGCCGATCGGCATGGGCCTGGAACCGAAGCTCCGGCGATGCCGATCTTTGCGAATGCATGGAACGAGACGGTTCACGACACGGTCCCTCCGGACGCCGACGGAGCGCGGGACGGATGCCGGCAACCGCAAGGAAACTGCGATATGTCCGACATTTCCCGGGCCGGCCGCTGCCAGCGGCGACCCTCGGCGCCGGTGCCGAGGGCGATCCACTATTGCAGGCTTAAATATTTTATGTATGAAATTGTCGGGCAGGCAAGAGGCAAGTTCGAGCGATCCCCGAGGCCGGTGCGGACCGGCCTTCTCCCCGCCGCGAACCGTTCCGCCCGATGACAAGCGGCCTGCAAGTTGGAGGTCCCGATGCGGAAATTCCTCTTTGCCCTGACCGGCTCGGCGACGGCCGGAGCGGCCGCTCTGGCGGCGCTGGTCTCGGCGGCCGATGCCGCCGACATCAAGATCGGCTTCGTCACCTCGCTGTCCGGCCCGGTCTCCTCGATCGGCATCCCGTACGATCACGGCATCAAGGCCGGCTTCGCCCATGTCTCCGAGATCGACGGCAACAAGATCACCCTGATCGCGCTCGACGACGCCTCCGATCCTTCGACCGCCGCGAAGAACGCGCGCAAGCTGATCGAAGAGGACAAGGTCGACGTGCTGATCGGCACGGCCGGCGCGCCCGGCTCGCTCGCCATGGCGGCGGTTTCGCGCGAGACCAAGACGCCGATCATCGTCATCGCCAATGCCAACCTGCCCGGCCCGGACGGCGCCTGGATGGTCACCGTGCCGCAGCCTGCGCCGCTGATGGTCTCGGCCGTCGTGGCGGAAATGAAGAAGTCGGGCATCAAGTCGGTCGGCTTCATCGGCTTTTCCGACGCCTGGGGCGACCTCGTCTACAATGCGCTGACCGCCACGGCCGAACCCGCCGGCATCAAGGTGACCACCAACGAGCGCTATGCGCGCGCCGATACCTCGGTCACCGCGCAGGCCCTCAAGGTCGTCGCCACCCGTCCGGACGCGGTCATCACCGGCGGCTCGGGCACGCCGGGCGCCCTGCCCTATCTCGCGCTCGCCGAGCGCGGCTACAAGGGCCCGATCTACGGCACCCACGCCCTGATCAACCCCGACTTCGTCCGCGTCGGCGCGGCTGCGGTCGAAGGCCTGATCGCCCCGACCGGCCCGGTCGTGGTGTCCGAGCAGCTGCCGGACGACAATCCGATCAAGAAGGTCGGCGCCGAGTACAAGGCCGCGCTCGCCAAGGCCGTGCCGACCGCGACCCCGAACGCCTTCTCGGCCTATTCCTATGACGGCTGGCTGATCTTCGTCGACGCCGCCAAGCGCGCGCTGAAGACCGCCCAGCCCGGCACGCCCGAATACCGCGTCGCCCTGCGCGACGCGATCGTCAGCACGAAGGAACTGGTCGGCACCCACGCCGTCTACAACTTCAAGCCCGACGAGCGCTACGGCACGGACGAGCGTTCGCGCGTCCTGGTCAAGCTCGAGAAGGGCGCCTGGAAGCTGATCAAGTAGGCCTCGCCGACGCCGGGGCTTGCAGCCGCGGCGTCTCCAGGATACGCGCTGATCCATCGCCATCGGCCCGCCCGTCCGGTTCTCCGCCGGATCGGCGGGCCGCCGTCCCTTCCGAGGTTCGCGACCGTGACCGACGAGTCCTCCGCAGCCCGCAGCATCACCCGCGGCCGGTTCGGCAGCGCCATCCGCAGCCGCGCCGGGACCGAGACGATCCCGACCATGGGTGAGATCGGCCTCAACCAGTTCGCGCCCTATCTCTTGAACCGGGTGATGGCGCGCTGGAACGTCGACCTCCAGGAAGCCCTCAAGGACTACGACCTGACCACGGCGAAGATGCGCACCCTGGCCGTGCTGTCGATCGCGCCCGGTCTGACCATCAACGAATTGTCGCTGTTCACCGTGATCGAGCAGTCGACCATGAGCCGCACGCTCGATTCGCTCGAGGATCAGGGCCTCATTCGCCGCCGCACCCGCGAGGACGATCTGCGCGTGCGTGAGGTCATGCTGACCGACGAGGGCAGCGCGACCTTCCAGCGCTTCTGGCCGACCATGTACGGGCATTTCTCGGACCTGTTCGAGGGCATCGACGAGGACGAGTATCAGGCCTTCGTGGTGACGCTGCACAAGCTCGTGCGCAATCAGCAAAAGCTCGACCAGCGACAGGATGGCGCGTGACCGGGCTTCGCCGGTCGGCGGCCAGTCGGTAAAGTCGTCCGCCGAGGCGCCCGGACGCCGTCTCGCGGATCGGAACCGACGCCTCGTCCGGGCGGGCGGGTTGCCCTGGAGCATTTCCCGATCGGATGGAATCATCCGATCGGGAAATGCTCCGGATTCAATGGCTGGAGCCGGTCCCTTTCGGTCGGATCGTTTCGATCGGACCGGGACAGGCTCTAGGCGGGTGCGAGTCGTGACGAAATCATCGAGCCATCCCCTGCATTCCCGCCTGGTCCGTCATGTCCGGCTGCGCCCGCGCCTGCTGGCCTCGGCCTTTCTCGGGCTCCTGCTGGTCGCCATCCTGGTCCCCGCGACCGAATGGCGGCTGTCGACCTGCCTGATCGTCGCCTGGGACGTTGCGACCACGCTCTATCTGGGGCTCGCCTGGTCGATGATGCTGCGGTCGACGCCGGATCGCATGCGCATCCGGGCGCGGCTCCAGGACGACGGCGCATGGGCGGCCCTGTTCCTGTCGATCCTGGCCGCGGTGGCCAGTCTTGCCGCGATCGTGGTCGAACTCGCCACCGTGAAGGATATCGGGCCGACCTATCGCGGCCTGCACATTCTCGCCGCGAGCTATACGATCATCACCGCCTGGCTGTTCATCCACACGACCTTCGCACTGCACTATGCCAACGAATATTTCCTGCAGTATCTCGATTGTCGCAATCCAGGGCTCGACATTCCCGGTGGCGGCGATCCGGACTACTGGGAGTTCATGTATTTCTCCTTCGTCATCGGGACCTCCGGCCAGACCGCCGACATCTGTATGACGTCCAACCGGATGCGGCGCATCGGCCTGCTGCATTGCGTGCTGGCCTTCCTGTTCAACACCACGATCCTGGCACTGACGATCAATATCGGCGCCGGCCTGTTCTGACGGCGCCGCCGCATCTCCGCCGGATGTCGCGGCCTTGCCGCCGCGCGGTGCGGCGCCGGCGCGCCCGCACTGCATGCGGCGGGCCGCGTTTTCGGGGCTTCTGGCTGGATCGAACATCGCATAAACATGGAGCCGGCGGCGGGAGGGTCGCCGGACGATCCCGGTCGTGATCGCGGTGCCGCACCGGCGGCACGGTGAGAACCCGGTGCCGCGCCGGAGGGCGCCGGCCGGTTGGCGGGATCGGAGGCGGGATCGGACGATGCGACCGGGCGGCCGGTTCGACGGGGAGGACAGCATGGCGACCGTGATCCCGCTGAAGCCGGCGCAAGGCCCGACGGCAAGCGCGGTCCGACTGACCGACATCGCCATCGAGTTCCGCATCAAGGGCCGCCCGCCCTACAAGGCCGTGGCACCGACCTCGCTCGCGGTTGCCGACGGCGAGTTCGTCGCCATCGTCGGGCCGACGGGCTGCGGCAAGTCGACCCTGCTCAATGCCGTGGCGGGCCTTCTGAAGCCGGCGGCCGGCAAGGTCGAGGTCTACGGCCAGGCGCTCGCCGGGCTCAATGCGGAGGCCGGCTATCTCTTCCAGCAGGACGCGGTGATGCCCTGGAAGACGGCCCTCGACAATGTCGCCATCGCGCTGGAGATCAAGGGCGTCGGTCGCGAGGATGCGCTCGGCGCGGCGCGCGACTGGCTCGGCCGGGTCGGGCTCGGACGCTTCCTCGACCGCTATCCGCACCAGCTGTCCGGCGGCCAGAGGAAGCGCGTCGGCCTCGCCCAGGTGCTGATCCGCCAGCCGAAGATCCTGCTGATGGACGAACCCTTCGGCCCCCTCGACGCGCAGACGCGCCAGATCATGGGCAGCCTCTTGCTCGACCTGTGGGCCGGCGACCGCAAGGCGGTCCTGTTCGTCACCCACGATCTCGAAGAGGCGATCGCGCTGTCCGACCGGGTCCTGATCATGTCGGCGGGCCCGGAGGCGCGCATCATCGGCGACCATCGGATCGATCTCGCCCGCCCGCGCGATGCGGCCGACATCCGCACCCATCCGCGCTTCCACGATATCCACAAGGCCATCTGGGGGCAGCTCCGGGCCGAGGTGATCAAGACCTACGGAGAGGAAGCATGAGCCGGGCGGGTCTCCTGTCGCTGCAGATCCTGGTTGGTGTCGTCCTGCTCCTGATCTGGCACGTCGGCGCCACCATTCCGATCTTCGGCTACACGCTGCTGCCGAAGTTCTTCTTCTCGACGCCGATCGACGTGGCCAGCCGGGTGGTGCAGATGTTTGCCGGCGGCAAGATCTGGGGGCACCTCTATGTGACGCTTCTGGAGACCGTGCTGGCCTTCGCGATCGGCGCGCTCGGCGGCATCGCCATCGGCTTCTGGTTCGCCCGCAAGCCGCTCGCGGCGGCGGTGTTCGACCCCTATCTGAAGATGGTCAACGCGCTGCCCCGCGTCGTGCTGGCGCCGATCTTCATGCTGTGGCTCGGCCTCGGCATCTGGTCCAAGGTGGCGCTCGGGGTGACGCTGGTCTTCTTCATCGTGTTCTTCAACGTCTATCAGGGCGTCAAGGAGGTCAGCCCCGTGGTGCTGGCCAATGCGCGCATGATGGGCATGAACGAGCGCCAGCTGTTCCGCCACGTCTACTGGCCGTCGGCGCTGTCCTGGATGTTCTCGTCGCTGCACACCTCGGTCGGCTTCGCGCTGGTCGGGGCCGTGGTCGGCGAATATCTCGGTGCCTCGGCCGGGCTCGGCTACCTGATCCACCAGGCCGAGGGCGTGTTCGACACGACCGGCGTCTTCGCCGGCATGGTCGTGCTGGCCGGTTTCGTGCTGGTGGTCGACTGGGTGGTGACGCTCGTCGAGAACCGCTTGCTCCACTGGCGCCCGCAAAGCGCCGCCGCGCAGGCCTGAGGCCGGGCGGATCAAGAACCAATCGATCCGGGAGGACCATACGACATGAACAGATTTCTGAAGGCCGGTCTGGCCGCCCTCGGGCTTCTCGCCGGCCTCGCCGCGCCGGCGGCCGCCCAGGCGCCCGAGAAGGCCAAACTCGAACTCGGCGTCGGCGGCAAGCCGCTGCTCTACTATCTGCCGCTGACCATTGCCGAGCGGAAGGGCTTCTTCAAGGAACAGGGCCTCGACGTCACCATCAACGATTTCGGCGGCGGCGCGAAGTCGCTGCAGGCGCTGATCGGCGGTTCGGTCGATGCGGTCACGGGCGCCTACGAGCATACGATTCGGATGCAGGAGAAGAACCAGGACGTCGTCGCCGTCCTCGAACTCGGCCGCTTCCCCGGCATCGTGCTCGCCGCCGCCAAGGACAAGCCGATCAAGTCGGTGGCCGATCTGAAGGGCATGAAGCTCGGCGTCACGGCCCCCGGCTCCTCGACCCACCTGACGGCGCTCTACCTGCTCGCCAAGGCCGGCGTGCCGGCCGATTCGGTCGCCATCGTCGGCGTCGGCGGCGGCGCCTCGGCGGTGGCTGCGGTCGAGCGCGGCAATGTCGATGCCGTCTCGCATCTCGATCCGGTGATCTCCAAGCTGGAGGCCGACGGCGCGGTCAACATCCTGGTCGATACCCGCACCGAGGCCGGCACGATGGCGGTCTACGGCTCGACCAACCCGGCCGCCACGCTCTACCTCAAGGCCGACTTCGTGAAGGCCAACCCGGGGACCACCCAGGCGCTCACCAATGCGCTCTACAAGGCGCTGAAATGGCTCGAGAAGGCCTCGCCCGAGGATGTCGCCGCCGCGGTGCCGGAAGAGTTCTGGCTCGGCGACAAGGCGCTCTACATCAAGGCCGTCGCGGCGAGCCTGCCGACCTATTCGCGCACCGGAATCATCACCGACAAGGCGGCCGCCAGCATGCTCGACTTCCTGAAGCAGGTCGAGCCGGCCGCCTTCAAGGACGCCAAGATCGATCTCAAGAAGACCTTCGATCCGCGCTTCGTCGAGAAGGCGGCCGCGACGGTCAAGTGACATCCCCGCCGCGACCGGGGCGGCCGTTTCGGGCACTTCCGCCCAACGGCCGGCCCCGGCCGCGGCAGCGCTCCGCCGCCATGCGATCCCGCTTCCGCCATCGTTCGGCCGGATCAGCATGCTTTTGAAAAACGTGAACTCTTCGGCTATGGTCGAGGGGATTTCTCCGCTCCGGGCTCTCCAGTCCAGCGCCTCCGGGTTTCGCATCCGGCGCCGCCGCAAACTTGAGACATCGGTGGCCCTACCAGACGCAGGCCGATGCATCCTTCCGACCTCGCCTCCCCCGACCGCCCGGTCGAGGCCCTTTCGCTGCCGGACCCGGCCCGCCGTCGCTTTCTCAGCCAGTCGCTCGCCGTCGGCGGGGCGATCGGCTTTGCCGGCCTGCTCGCCGACATGATCGGCGAGGCCCGGGCCGCGCCCGGCGACCCGATGCCCTTCTCGCGGGCGCAACTGCTCGATGAGGCGCGCAAACGGGCCGGCGAGGCCTATCAGGAGCCAAAGTTCGATCTGCCCGAACGCTTCGCCACTCTGACCTACGAGCAGTATCGCGACATCCGCTTCAAGCTGAACCGCTTCCTGTGGCGCGGCGAGAATCGCGGCTTCCAGGTCAGCCTGCTGCATACCGGCTTCATCTATAAGCAGCCGGTCGACATCTTCGTCGTCGAGGACGGTCAGGCGCGCGAGATCCTGTTCGATCGGGAGATGTTCGACTACGGGCAGAGCGTCAAGCCGCCCGACGACAAGGCCGATCTGTCCTTCTCGGGCCTCAAGGTGCGGCGTCCGCTGAATTCCGATCGCTGGGAAGAGTTCGCCATGTTCCAGGGCGCGACCTTCTTCCGCGCGCTCGCCCGCGGCCAGATCTACGGCGTCTCGGCGCGCGGCCTGGCCATCAATACCGGCGACGAGCGCGGCGAGGAATTCGCCTTCTTCGAGCGCTTCTGGATCGAGCGGCCGGAACCGAACGCCAACTCGATCGTCATCCACGCCTTCCTCGATTCGAAGTCCTGCACCGGCGTCTACCGCTTCACCCTTCGGCCCGGCGACGAGACAGTGCTGGACGTGGAGCTGACGCTGTTCCCGCGGGTGGATCTCGACCATGTCGGCATCGGTGCGCTGACCTCGATGTTCCTCTATGACGGCACCAGCCGGACCCGGTTCGACGACCTGCGCCCCGCGGTCCACGGTTCCGACGGATTGGCCATCGTGACCGGTCTTGGTGAGCATCTGTTCCGCCCGCTCGCCAATCCGCGCAACCTGCAGATCTCCGCCTTCGTCGACCAGAGCCCGCGCGCCTTCGGGTTGGTCCAGCGCCGGCAGGACTTCGGCGAGTTCGAGGACCTGGAGGCGCGCTACGATCTGAAGCCGTCCTGCTGGGTCGAATCGGTCGGCGACTGGGGCGCCGGCGCGGTGCAGCTGCTCGAAGTCCCCTCCGAGAGCGAGATCCACGAGAACATCATCTGCTACTGGCGGCCGAAGCAGAAGCTGCCCGCCAAGCAGGAATTCTCGGCCGCCTACCGGCTGCACTACGGCCGCAACTCGCCGCCGGCCGGCGAACTCGGCAGCGTGGCGGCGACCCGGTCGGGCCAGGGCTCCAACCCGGCCTTCCGCCGCTTCCTGATCGATTTCGAAGGCAAGATGCCGCCTGCCGGCGCCGTCAAGGCCGAGGCGACCTCCTCGGCCGGGCGCATCGTCAATCTCGTCTTGAAACCGAATCCCGTCCGGGGCGGTTATCGAGTCCTGTTCGAACTCGATCCGCGCAATGCCCCGCTGGTGGAATTGCGCGTCCTCCTGAACGACGGTTCCAAACCCGTCAGCGAAACCTGGCTCTACCGCTGGACCGCCTGACACCGACCACGGATACGATCGACGTGACCGACAGCCTCGCCGCCGAGACCGGATTTGATCTTGCGGAGCCGCCGCTCCCTGCCGGCCCTGCCCCCTCCGGCGAGATCGGCAGCCTCGGCGGCTTCATCCCCTCGGTCCCGCCGGAAAGCCGCATTCCGATGCCGGTGCAATCCTTCTGGCGCTGGGACGGGCCGCGGCCGAGCGTGGTCGACCGGCGCACGGACGCGCGCACCCTGCTCGCCCGGATCGCGGTATTCGGCGGCGCCATCGCGCTGTCGGCTTTCGGCATCGGCGAGATGGTCGGGGTCGTCAAGGCCGGCGGCATCGTCGGCCTGGAATGGCCGCTGGTCGTGCTGTTCGGCGTCACCTTCTCGTGGATCGCCCTGTCGGCGGCGAGCGGCGTGGTCGGCTTCATCGCCGGCATCGCGGAACGGCGGACGCCCCGGCCGGTGCCGCGCCCGCTCAAGTCGCGCACCGCACTGGTCATGCCGGTCTATAACGAGAGCCCGGCCCGCACCGTCTCGGCCTTGGAGGCCATGGCGCATTCGGTCGCCGCGACCGGCCAGGGCGCGCATTTCGAGATCTTCATTCTCTCCGACACCACCGACTCGACCGCCTGGATCGAGGAGGAGGTCGCCTTCATGCGCCTGCGCCACCGGTTGGCCGGCGTGATGCAGGTCTGGTACCGGCGCCGGCACAAAAACACCGCCCGCAAGGCCGGCAATGTCGGCGACTTCGTCACCCGCTGGGGCGGTCGCTACGACCACATGCTGGTGCTCGACGCCGACAGCCTGATGGAAGGCGAGACCATCGTCACGCTGGCGCAGATGATGGAGGACGACCCGCGCGCGGGCATCATCCAGACCCTGCCGCTGATCGTGAACCGCAACACGCTGTTCGCCCGACTGCAGCAGTTCGCCGGCCGCATCTACGGCCCCCTGATCGCCCGCGGTCTGGCCACCTGGACGGGCCGCGACGGCAACTACTGGGGCCACAACGCGATCATCCGCTCGCGGGCCTTCGCGGAGGCCTGCGGGCTCCCGGACCTGAAAGGCCGCAAGCCGTTCGGCGGCCATGTCATGAGCCACGATTTCGTCGAGGCGGCGCTGATCCGCCGGTCGGGCTGGGCGGTCTACATGGTCACCTGGCTCGGCGGCTCCTACGAGGAGAGCCCGCCGTCGCTGCTCGACGTGGCTTCGCGCGATCGGCGCTGGGCGCAGGGCAACATCCAGCACACGCCGCTGGTCTTCGCCCGCGGCATCGCCTGGCCGTCGCGCATCCATTTCGCGACCGGCATCATGAGCTATCTGGCCTCGCCGATCTGGCTGATGCTGCTCCTGACCGGCCTCGCCCTCGCCCTGCAGGCGCGCTTCATCCGGCCGGAATATTTCTCCAAGGACTTCTCGCTGTTCCCGGCCTGGCCGCGCTTCGATTCCGAGCGCGCGCTGCAGCTCTTCGTCATCACCATGGGCGTCCTGATGCTGCCCAAGGTGCTCGGCACGATCGAGACGCTGATGCGCCCCGAGATCCGGCGCAAGGCCGGCGGCGGCCTCGCCATCGTCGGCAGTCTGTTCGTCGAGACCCTGCTCTCGGCCATGGTCGCGCCGGTGATGATGCTGATCCAGAGCCGGCACGTCATCGAGATCCTGTCGGGGCGCGATTCCGGCTGGAAGACCCAGCGTCGCGACGACGGCGGCATCGCGGTCTCCGAGGTGTTCCGCCATCACTGGCAGCACATCGCCATCGGGCTGGTGATGGGCCTTGCCGCCTATGCCATCTCGCCGGCCATTCTGGCCTGGATGGCGCCGACCCTGGTCGGCCTCGTGCTGGCCGTTCCGATCTCCTGGGCGAGCGGCTCGATGGAACTCGGCCTGACCCTGCGGCGCGCCCGCCTGCTGCTGATCCCCGAGGAGACCGAGACCCCGGCGGTGATCTCGGCCGCGGCCGCCCGCGAGGCCGAGGCGGTCGCCGAACTGCCGGAGGTCGAGGACGGTCTGACGCTGGTCGTGTCTGACCGGCGCATGCGCGAACTGCACGAACACCTGCTGCTGCCGCCGCCCCTGCGCGAGCGCGGCAAGCCGGATCTGGACCCGGTCATGGCGGAGGCCAAGATCCGCGAGGCCGTCTCGGTCGAGGAGGCCCTGCGCTGGCTGACCCCGAAGGAGCGGATGGCGGTGCTGACCGACCCGATCCTGCTGACCCATCTCGAACGCCTGCGCGACGCCGCCGACATTCGCCCGACCGTCGTTTCGGCGGGCGAGTAGCCGCTGATCGTCGAAATGGCCGCCGGCGATCGCCCGGGGGCCCCGGCCGGTGGTGAGCGAATGCCAGCGGCGTATGGGCCGCCGGACGGCTGAGATCAGGTCATCGGCCGCCGAGATGGTCGCGATATGGGCACCGCGTCCGAGTCCCCTTGCGTGGCGCGCCGGGCGCGTTCGATCCACCGACGGGCACCGCAAATGCAAAACGGGGCGACCGCACCGCGATCGCCCCGCCATTATTGCGGTCAGGTCCGGCCGAGCCCCCGGCTCACTCCGGATCGAACTTCTCCGGATCGGTATGGGCGGCGCGGATCCAGCGGACGGTCTTCGAGGACGAGCGCATGACGATCGTGTGGGTCACGATGCGGTTGCGGCCGAACTTGACGCCCTGGAGCATGTTGCCGTCGGTGACGCCGGTCGCGGCGAACAGCACGTCGCCGCGGGCCATGTCCTCGTGGGTATATTTGCGGCGCGGGTCGGTGATGCCCATCTTGGCGGCGCGCTCGACCTTCTCGCGGCTGTCGAGGATCAGGCGGCCCTGCATCTGGCCGCCGGTGCAGCGCAGCGCGGCGGCGGCGAGCACGCCTTCCGGGGCGCCGCCGGAGCCGAGATAGATGTCGATGCCGGTATCGGCCGGCTCGGTGGTGTGGATCACGCCGGCCACGTCGCCGTCGCCGATCAGCCGGATGGCGCAGCCGGTGGCGCGCACCTCCTCGATCAGCCGGGCATGGCGCGGACGGTCGAGGATGCAGGCGGTGACCTCGGAGATCGGCACCATCTTGGCGTTGGCGAGCGCCTGGATATTCTCGGCCGGCGGCGCGTCGAGATCGATCAGGCCCATCGGATAGCCCGGGCCGATGGCGATCTTGTCCATGTAGACGTCGGGCGCGTAGAGCAGCGCGCCCTCATGGGCGAGCGCGATCACGGCGATCGAATTCGGCAGGTTCTTGGCGCAGATGGTGGTGCCTTCGAGCGGATCGAGGGCGATGTCGACCTTCGGTCCCTTCCCGTTGCCGACCTTCTCGCCGATATAGAGCATCGGCGCCTCGTCGCGCTCGCCCTCGCCGATCACGACGGTGCCGTCGATCGAGAGGTTGTTGAGCTCCGCCCGCATGGCGTTGACCGCGGCCTGGTCGGCGGCCTTTTCGTCGCCGCGACCGCGCAGGCGCGCCGCCGCCACCGCAGCACGCTCGGTCACGCGCGCGAGTTCGAGCGACAGGACGCGGTCGAGCCGGTCATCGTCGATGGTGTGGCCGTGATGGCGGTGGCTTTGCGTGCTCATGGCTTCGGAAGTTCCCCCGAGTACAGATCCGGCGGCCTGCCGGCGGACGCTTTCAGAGCGCCTCGATGCGGATGAATTGCGGCGCGTCCGCGACGTGGCCGTCGTCGCGGATCAGATCGAGCGCTTCTCTTACCGCGGCCTCGGTCGTTTCGTAAGTGATCATGATGATCGACTGCGGCTCCGCCGGCGCCTGGGTGCCGACGACGGCGGCATGCGGCGCGCGCCGCCGCTGGACGATCGATTCCAGCGAGATTCCCTTTTCGGCCATGCGGCTGGCGATCGCCGCCAGGGCCCCAGGGCGGTCGAAGACCGACAGCCGGACATAGTAGCCGCCCTTGTGGGCGCGGACGCCGGCGGGCCGGTAGGGTTCCAGATGCTCGGACGGCCGCCCCATCATGGCAAGCGCGGTGCCGCGCGCGATGTCGGCGATGTCGCCCACAACGGAGGAGGCCGTCGCATCGCCGCCCGCGCCCGGGCCGACCAGCATCAGCCGGCCGACGAAATCGCCGTCGATGGCGACTGCGTTGAGCACGCCGTCGATCCGGGCGATCGCCGAGGCCTTCGGCACCATGGTCGGGTGGACGCGCTGCTCGATGCCGCTCTCGGTCCGCTCGGCGATGCCGAGCAGTTTCAGCCGGTAGCCGAGCTCGTCGGCGGCCTCGATATCGGCCAGCGTGATCCGCTCGATGCCCTCGATATAGATCGAATCGACATCGATCTCGGAGCCGAAGGCGAGGCTGGTCAGCAGCGCCAGCTTGTGGGCGGCATCGAAGCCGCCGACATCGAAGGTCGGATCGGCCTCCGCATAGCCGAGGCGCTGGGCCTCCTTCAGGCATTCGCCGAAGGACATGTCCTCCGCTTCCATCCGGGTCAGGATGTAGTTGCAGGTGCCGTTGAGGATGCCGGCGACGCGGCTGACCGAGTTGCCGGCGAGCGCCTCGCGCAGGGTCTTGATGACCGGGATGCCGCCGGCGACGGCCGCCTCGAAATTCAGGCTGACGCCCTTGCGCTCGGCCAGGCGGGCGAGATCGTTGCCGTGCCGGGCGAGCAGCGCCTTGTTGGCGGTGACGACATGCTTGCCGGTCTCAAGAGCGGCGCGCACCGCATCTTCGGCCGGACCGGACGACCCGCCCATCAGTTCGACGAACACGTCGATGCCCGGATCCATGGCGAGCTTCACCGGATCCTGGAACCAGTTGACGTTGCCGATGTCGATGCCGCGGTCGCGGGTCCGGTCCCGCGCCGAGACGCCGCGCAGCACGATCGGCCGGCCGCAGCGGACCGCGAGGTCCTTGGAGTGTTTGTTCAGGAGGCGCACGACGGACGCCCCGACGGTGCCGAGGCCGGCGAGGCCGAGACGGAGGCTGGGCTGCATGGGGATATCCCGTTCCGCGGGTGGCGAGCACCGGAAGCTCATACGGCCTCGTCAGCCGCATTTCCAGATGCCCGGTTGATCATTGTGGTTTACGCGCGCGCCGTTCCGGTGGGCGGCCGTGCCGGTCGGGTTCGTCTCCGCAGCTAGCCGGCGCCGAACACGGCATTCGCCCCTTCGTTGGCGAAGATGTCCCCGGTCTCCAGGGTTCCGTCCGCCAGACGATAGGGCAGATAGCAGACCAGCGACGATCCGGACCGGTGGTCGAGTTCGACCGCGATGGCGTCGGAGATCGCATCGGAGTCCGGCACGCTGACGCGGCAGTCGTAGAAGAGCGCCGTCGCGTCGATGCGGCCGGCCGCGGCTTCGGCAGCGAGGAAGCCGCGCAGGCTTTCGAGCGCCTCGATCCGCGGCGGCTGCTCGTCGCCGTCATGGTGGCCGATGCTGACCACCTCGCCGGTGGGCTTCATGGCCCCGGCATAGGGGTAGAACTCGCCATGCTGCTCGAGCATCTGCTCGGCGAAGCCGATGAAGGATCCGAGCAGGGTGTTCAGAGCTTCGCGCGCTGCATCCATCGGTTCGACCTCGTTGTTCCCGTCGGCGCGCGTCGTGCCGGGCTATCCGCCCTGGCCGATGACATCGGCGCCGCCGCACCCACCTCCGAGCGCAGCGGTCCGCAGAGGCCCGCTCAGCGATGGGCCGCCATCGGGATGACGTTGTGCAGGATCTTGTCGGCGCCGTCGAAGAAGCGGCGCACGTTGCGGGCGGCCTGGCGGATGCGCTGCTCGTTCTCGACCAGCGCGATGCGCACATATTCGTCGCCGTGCTCGCCGAAGCCGATGCCCGGCGCGACCGCGATATCGGCCTTCTCGACCAGGAGCTTGGAGAATTCCAGGCTGCCCAGCTTGCGGAACTTCTCCGGGATCGGCACCCAGGCGAACATCGAGGCGCGCGGCGCGGGAATGTCCCAGCCGGCCTTGCCGAAGCTCTCGACCATCACGTCGCGGCGCTTCTTATAGGTCTCGCGGATTTCCTCGATGGCGGCGTCGCCCGAGTTGAGCGCGGCGGCGGCGGCGACCTGGATCGGCGTATAGGCGCCGTAGTCGAGATAGCTCTTGACCCGCGCGAGGGCCGCGATCAGCCGCTCGTTGCCGACCGCGAAACCGATGCGCCAGCCCGGCATCGAGAAGGATTTCGACATCGAGGTGAATTCGACCGCCACCTCGGTGGCACCCGGCACCTGCAGGATCGAGGGCGGCGGGTCGTTGTCGAAATAGATCTCCGAATAGGCGAGATCGGACAGGAGGAAGATGCCGTGCCGCTTCGCGAAGGCGACGCAGTCCCGGTAGAAGTCGAGATCGGCGGTCATCGCGGTCGGGTTGGACGGATAGCACAGCACGACCGCGAGCGGCTTCGGGATCGAATGCACGACCGCCCGCTCGAGCGCCTCGAAGAAGGCCGGGCCGGGCTCGCAGGGCACCGAGCGGATCACGCCGCCGACCATCAGGAAGCCGAAGGCATGGATCGGATAGCTCGGATTCGGCGCCAGAATCACGTCGCCCGGCGCGGTGATCGCCTGCGCCATGTTGACGAAGCCTTCCTTCGAACCGAGCGTCGCGACGATCTGGGTGTCCGGATTGAGCTTCACGCCGAAGCGGCGATCGTAATAGGCGGCCTGGGCGCGGCGCAGGCCGGCGATGCCCTTGGAGGCCGAATAGCGGTTGGTGCGCGGCTTGCCGATCGTCTCGATCAGCTTCTCTTCGATGAAGCGCGGGGTCGGCAGGTCGGGATTGCCCATGCCGAGATCGATGATGTCGGCGCCGTTCGCGCGCGCCTGTGCCTTGAGACGGTTGACCTGCTCGAACACGTACGGCGGCAGCCGTCGGATCTTGTGGAACTCGTCCATGGCGAACGTCCTTTTGTGATGTGACCGCGGCCATCCGGCGACAATCGCCGGCGCCCTTCTCCCGTTGTTCCGAAATCGACCCGCTCCGCGGCGGAATCGTGACAGCCATACAGGCCGGTCGGCGCTTTTACCAGATCTCCGCCCGCGCGACACCCAGGACCTTGCGCCGCAAGGCCGCCGGGACGGCGGTCGATTCGGGCGCGAAGTTTGTGCGCGACACAACGGAAGTCGCTGTTGTCGGCGGCGGTCCGACCTGCCACATAGAAAGTCAAGTCATGGGCCCTCGCCTCCCCCCGGATCGCGGCCGCCGAGACGCCGCAAGCGGGGTCCGATCGGAGGCGAAGGCTTCGCAACGGTGACGAGATCTTGAGGGAACGTCCATGGCCGCGGAAGGCGAATCCGAGAGCCCGCTGCTCAGATACATCGTCAAGAATCCGGAGGCCTTCGCGCAGAACCTGGCCCGGGTCGTCGAGCAGGCCGGCCGCGCCGCCGCCGCCTATCTGAAGCCGCGCGAGGAAGGCCAGGCCAAGGACGAACTGGCCGACGAGCTCGCCCATGTCTTCAAGACGCTCGCCCATGTCGGCGAGTACTGGCTGTCCGACCCGCAGCGCGCCATGGAGGCGCAGCGCCGGCTGGTGACCGGCTACATGGACATCTGGGACCGCTCGCTGAAGCGGATGGCCGGCGAGACTGTCGCGCCGGCGGTGGAGCCGGATCCGCGCGACAAGCGCTTCCAGGACCCCGACTGGCGGGAGAACCAGTTCTTCGACTTCGTCAAGCAGATGTACCTGACCACCTCGCGCTGGGCCGAGGACATGGTCGAGGAGGCCGAGGGACTCGAGCCGCATATCCGCCACAAGGCGGAATTCTTCATGCGCCAGATCACCTCGGCGCTGGCGCCGACCAATTTCCTGCTGACCAACCCGGAACTGCTGCGCGAAACCATGCAGTCGTCGGGCGAGAATCTGGTCCGCGGCATCCGGATGATGGCCGAGGACATCGTCGCCGGCGGCGGCGATCTGAAGATCCGGCAGGCGAGCGAGGGGCGCTTCAAGGTCGGCGAGAATCTCGCCACCACGCCCGGCAAGGTGATCTTCCAGAACGACGTCTGCCAGATCCTGCAATATGAGCCGACGACCGAGAAGGTCCTGAAGCGGCCGCTGCTGATCGTGCCGCCCTGGATCAACAAATTCTACATTCTCGATCTCAATCCGGAGAAGAGCTTCATCCGCTGGGCGGTCGGCGAAGGCCATACGGTGTTCGTGATCTCCTGGGTCAATCCGGATGCCCGGCAGGCCGACAAGTCCTTCGAGCACTACATGAAGGAAGGCATCCTGACGGCCCTCGACGTGATCGAGCAGGCGACCGGCGACCGGCAGGCCAATGCGATCGGCTACTGCGTCGGCGGCACCCTGCTGGCGGTCACGCTGGCCTATTGCGCGGCGATCGGCGACGACCGGATCAAGAGCGCGACCTTCTTCACCACCCAGGTCGATTTCACCTATGCGGGCGACCTGAAGGTCTTCGTCGACGAGGACCAGATCCGCATCCTCGAAGAGCGCATGAAGGAGAAGGGCTATCTCGAAGGCAAGAAGATGGCCTCGGCCTTCAACATGCTGCGCTCGAACGACCTGATCTGGCCCTATTTCATCAACAACTACATGAAGGGCAAGGAGCCCTTCCCGTTCGATCTCCTGTTCTGGAACTCCGATTCCACCCGGATGCCGGCGGCGAACCACAGCTACTACCTGCGCAACTGCTATCTGGAAAACCGGCTGACCAAGGGCGACATGGTCATGGCCGGCGAGACGCTGGACCTGAAGAAGGTCCGCATCCCGGTCTACAATCTCGCTGCCCGCGAGGACCACATCGCCCCGGCGCGTTCGGTGTTCGAGGGCTCGAAATATTTCGGCGGCCCGGTCGAATATGTCCTGGCCGGCTCCGGTCACATCGCCGGCGTGGTCAATCCGGCCGCGAAGCCGAAATACCAGTTCTGGACCGGCGGCAAGGTCAAGGGCACGCTGGAGGACTGGATCGCCAAGGCGGACGAGACCCCCGGCACCTGGTGGGGCCATTGGCAGACCTGGGTCTCCGGCCTCGCGCCCGAGACCGTCAAGGCGCGCAAGCCCGGCGGCCGCAAGCTGAAGCCGATCGAAGACGCGCCGGGCAGCTACGTCCGCGTCAGGGCGTGACGCCTCAAAAGGTGGATCGTGACCGGGTCTTGGTGATAGGCCTCGCCGCGCCGGGCCCTATCGGGCCGGGCATCCGGTCGCGGCCGTGCCGGCCGAGGCCAGCGGCTTGCCGTTGACCAGCACATTGGCGCTGCCGCCGACGACCACGCCGCCGCAATCGGTCGCGCTGCCGGCGAGTGCGGCCGGCTTGCCGTTGATGAAGACATTCGGGGATCCGCCGACGATCACGCCGCCCCCCGTCACCGCCGCCCCGGTCTGCGCCGCCGGGCGACCGTTGACCGCGACATCCGGACTGCCGCCCGCGACCACGCCGGGCGCGGCGCCGTCGGCAGAAGCCGGAGCCGCATATCCGACGGCCAGGATCAGGGCCGCCATGCCCAAGCGCAGTTTCATGGTGCCTCTCCGGTCGGCCGATGCGTCAGCCGTCATCCTGCCGCGGACCCGATGAAGCAGGCCTGAACGGACGCGCGGCGCGAGGGGCCGCACCACAAATCGACGGGGACCGGGGGCCGAAGGATCAGCGGTGCGCAGTCCCGGGACGGATGGAAACCACCCGTCCCGATCGTTCCATCAGCGCAGGTTGCCGCAGAAGCGCTGGATGCGGCGGCCGGCCTCTTCGAGCTGGTCGGTGGCGGTCGCATAGGAGATGCGGAAATGCGGCGCCAGGCCGAAGGCCGAGCCCTGCACCACCGCGACGCCTTCCGCCTCCAGAAGCTCGGTGACGAAATCCTCGTCGGAGCCGATCACCTTGCCGGAGGGCGCGGTGCGGCCGATCGTGCCGGCGCAGGACGGATAGACGTAGAAGGCGCCCTCCGGCGTCGGGCAGGTCAGCCCGCGCGCCTGGTTCAGCATCGAGACGATCAGGTCGCGGCGCTGCTTGAAGACCGCGTTGTTGCGCGGGATGAAGTCCTGCGGCCCGTTCAGCGCCTCGACGGCCGCATATTGCGAGATCGAGGACGGGTTCGAGGTCGACTGCGACTGCAGCGTCGCCATCGCCTTGATCAGCTTCTCCGGACCGGCGCCGTAGCCGATGCGCCAGCCGGTCATGCAATAGGCCTTGGAGACGCCGTTCATGGTCAGCGTCCGCTCGTAGAGCGCCGGCTCCACCTGCGCCGGGGTGGCGAAGGTGAAGTCGTCGTAGACGAGGTGCTCGTACATGTCGTCGGTCAGGATCCAGACATGCGGATGGCGCACCAGCACGTCGGTCAGGGCCTTGATCTCGGCATGCGTATAGGCTGCACCCGACGGGTTCGATGGCGAGTTGAAGATGAACCACTTGGTCTTCGGCGTGATGGCGCGTTCCAGCGCCTCGGCCGTGACCTTGAAGCCGGTCTCGATCGTGGTGCCGACGAAGACGGGCTCGCCGCCGCCGAGCATCACGATGTCGGGATAGCTGACCCAATAGGGCGCCGGGATGATCACCTCGTCGCCGGGATTGATCGTCGCCAGCAGCGCGTTGTAGAGCACCTGCTTGCCGCCGGTGCCGACCGAGACCTGGCTCGGCTTGTAGTCAAGCCCGTTCTCGCGCTTGAACTTGGCGATGATCGCCTGCTTCAGCTCCGGGATGCCGTCGACGGCGGTGTACTTGGTCAGCCCGTCGCGGATCGCCTTGATGGCGGCTTCCTTGATGTTGTCGGGCGTGTCGAAGTCCGGCTCGCCGGCGCCGAGACCGATCACGTCGCGGCCGGCCGCTTTCAGTTCGCGCGCCTTGTTGGTCGCGGCGATCGTGGCGGACGGCTTGATGCGGCTGAGCGAGTCGGCGAGGAAGCCCATGGCAATGCTCCGGATGGGGATTTCGCGGGTGCGAAAGGCGGCGGGACCCTAATCGCACCGCCCTTCGGGAACAAGCCCCCTCCCGAACAAGCCACGCCCGCGCAGGGCGGCCCCGCACGGGAACTGCCCGCCGGAACCGCCCGCCGGGGCCGGTCCGATCACCGGCCGGGCGGCTCGACGGCCATGGCGACGATGCGACGAACCAGCGGCATGACCACCAGGAGCGTCGGGAAGGCGACCAGCCAGGAGACGCCCCAGGCCGACATCCAGGCGGCCAGGAAGCCCGGCACGAAACCGAGCGCTTTGACGGTCGAAATCCCCGACACGACGAAGGTCATCATGATGGACAGGACCAGCGGCAGGGCGAGGGCATTGTAGCGGGCCGGAAGGCGCCGGGAACGGCGGGGCAACTCGAACGAAGTCATGAAAACCTCGAAAGGACTGACCCGGACGAGGATCGTGCCGCGGGCGTGAGACGCACCGTCACGACCCCGGTAACCCGGGTCTGGCGATGCGTTGCTTGACGGTAACGCTTACGGCGGCACGCTGTGCAGCGCCGAGACACCTACCGCAGATCCGAAGCGCAGGCAAAGCACGAGCTGCGCGGCCGGCGCAAGGCCGCCATTCCGCCTCAGGCGGAGGCATCCGGATCGTCGTAACCGCGCCGGCTCGACACGAAGACCAGCGCCATCAGCCCGATGCCGATGACCAGCGAGAACACAGTGCCGAGGGTCAAGGCGAGCCAGCCATGCCCGGACAGGTCCCCGGCGCCGACCCAGTTCCAGAGCGCCACGGCAGCGACAGCCGATGCCGCCAGGATGGCGAGCACGACAAGGACGATCTTCGCAGTCATGGCCCGCACGCCTCGCCCCTTGTCCAGTCGGCTACCGCCCTGCCGGTCCGGGCCGCGCGATCCGGACGATCGCGGCACCACTCTCGGCGGCTCCGCTTCGCCTCATGGCTGCAGATAGGCGCATTGGTCCCCGATGACCAGCGGCTGACCTCGGCGCGGACCGCATGGCGGACCATCCCGGCTCGCGGTGCAACCGAGCTGCCGCGCCAGCACATGGGACAAGGCGCGGCGCCGCCGGTACCATCCGGCCCGCAATCAACAACATCCGGAAACGTCCGTCCCATGAACCTGATGTCTCTTCTCGCCGCCCGCCGCGATGCCGGCCGGCCGGTCCGCGCCGGCCTGATCGGCGCCGGCAAGTTCGGCTCGATGTTCCTCGCCCAGGTGCCGACCACGCCCGGCCTGGAGATCGCCGCCATCGCCGATCTCGCGCCGGACCGGGCTCGCCAGGCCTGCCGGACGGTCGGCTGGGACGACCAGCGCCTGGCCGCGACCGCCTTTCTGGACGACGGTGCCGCGCTCGCGGCGCGCGACGACGTGGAGGTGGTGATCGAGGCGACCGGGCATCCAGCGGCCGGCATCCGCCATGCGCTCGCGGCGATCCGCGCCGGCAAGCATGTCGTGATGGTCAATGTCGAGGCCGACGTGCTGGCCGGCGCCGAACTCGCCGCCGCGGCGCGCTCGGCCGGCGTGGTCTATTCGATGGCCTATGGCGACCAGCCGGCGCTGACCTCGGAGATGGTCGACTGGGCGCGCGCGGCCGGCTTCCGGGTCGCCTGCGCCGGCAAGGGCACCAAATATCTGCCGGTCTTCCACCAGGTGACGCCCGACGATGTATGGACCCACTACGGCCTGACGCCGGCCGAGGCGGCGGCGGCGGGCATGAACCCGCAGATGTTCAATTCCTTCCTGGACGGCACCAAGTCGGCGATCGAGATGGCAGCGATCGCCAATGCCTGCGAGCTGACGCCGCCCTCCGACGGCCTGCTGTTCCCGCCCTGCGGCGTCGACGACCTGCCGCATATTCTGCGCCCGAAGGCGGCCGGCGGCGTCCTGGAGACGACCGGCATGGTCGAGGTGGTTTCCTCGCTCGAGCGCGACGGCCGCCCGGTCTTCCGCGATCTGCGCTGGGGCGTCTACGTCATCCTGGAGGCGCTGTCGGACTATGCCGCCGCCTGCTTCCGGCAATATGGCCTGAAGACCGATGCCAGCGGCCGCTACGCCGCGATGTACAAGCCCTATCACCTGATCGGATTGGAACTCGGCATCTCGGTGCTCAACGCCGCCCTGCGCGGCGAGGCAACCGGCTCGACGCGGACCTTCGCCGGCGACGCGGTGGCAGTCGCCAAGCGCGACCTGAAGGCCGGCGAAACGCTCGACGGCGAAGGCGGTTGGACCGTGTGGGGCAAGTGCATCCCCGCCGCCCGCTCGCTTGCCGAAGGTGCCCTTCCGATCGGCCTCGCCCATCGCGTGCCGCTGGTGCGCGACGTGGCGGCGGGCGCCGTCGTCAGCTGGGCCGACGTGACGGTCGACGCCGGCAGCGAAGCCGTGCGCGTCCGCCGCGCCATGGAGGCGCGCTTCGGCTGACGGCGGACCGCGCGCAGCGGACCGGGACCGAATCGCCGGTGCCGGGTCGCACGGCCCGGCGGATCGCTCGCCGCCGGGCCCCCGCGGGGGCTTGCCGACGGAGCGGCCGCCCGGGTTCGGGACGGGCCGCGGACCGGAGCGGGACGCTTCTCGCGGGTCTATCATGAGATAAGACAATCGCTTCACGGTGTTTGTTCATGAAACGGTTGATTTCAGTTCGGCGGGCGGGGCGGGAACTTCGTCCGCCCATTCCCCAAATCGAAACCGCCCCGGGGCATTCCAGCTACGGACTGTTGCAGCGTTGACAGCGCTTGCAGCGTCGCCTTAACGATCTGATCCAACCATGACGCGGTCGGCCGAATCACGCCGGCCTCGATTTGCCAGACCGTTCCATCGCACGGGATCACGCCATGACCATTCGTACCGCTCTTCTCGCCGTCGCCCTCGCGGCCGCCCCCCTCGCCGTCGCCCCGGCGACCGCCGACGGCCCGATCCGGCTCGGCGTGCTGAACTGCCAGGTGGTCGGCGGCACCGGCTTCATCGTCGGCTCGCATCGCACGCTCGCCTGCACCTATGTCTCTGCGGCGAGCAACAAGCGCGAGACCTATGCGGGCGAGATCACCCGCCTCGGCATCGATATCGGCGCGGTCAACTTCACCGGCATCGCCTGGGCGGTGCTGGCTCCGGCCGCCGTGCCGCACGGCGCGCTGGCCGGCGGCTATGTCGGCGCCTCCGCGGAAGCGACCGTCGGCGTCGGCGTCGGCGCCAATGCGCTGATCGGCGGCTTCGGCAACTCGATCATCCTCAATCCGATCAGCGTCCAGGCGCAGACCGGCGCCAACATCGCGGCCGGCATCGCCGGGCTGACCCTGACCGCGACCCGCTGAACGCTTCGTCCGAAGCCTGAAGATCATCGGAACCGCCGCGCTGGCCTGGCCGCCGCGGCGGTTCTGCCGTTTTCGGCATATGAGTCTCCCGAAAGCCACGCCATCCGGGATTCCGGCGGCAGGTCCCGCCGCCTCTGGGGAATCCGATTGCCGATCCGGGACAAAAATTCCAGGGTGGCGATCTGTCGGGGTCAGGCCCGTATGTGGGGGTGCTTATGGTTGGCTTCGTTGTCCGAAACGCCGTGATGGCGAGTTGCGCTGCCGCCGCGATGGCAGCCTTGGCTGCGCCGGCTGTCGCCGCCGATCTGACCGCGCCGGCGCCCTATGTCGTTCCGGCGGCTCCGGTGATCCTGCCCGCGAACTACAACGCGGTGTCCACGGTCAACGCCAAGTTCGACATCGCCGGCGGCTACGAGTGGGGCGACAAGTTCTCCAATCATGCGCTCGGCAAGATCTCCGGCGCGATCGCCTTCCCGATCGGGCCGGAATTCGGCGTTCAGATCGACGCCTCGGCGGCCGCGACCCGCGGCGACTGGGTCGGCGCGCTCGGCGGCCACGCCTTCTGGCGCAATCCTTCGATCGGCCTGCTCGGCATCTATGCCGACGGCTTCACGACCCAGGTGCCGCGCGGCAGCCTGAACGTGGCCCGTCTCGGCGTCGAAGGCGAATACTATTTCGACCGCTTCCGCCTCTCCGGCATCGCCGGCGTGGAAAGCGGCGACCGGACCAAGTCGCGCGCCTTCGTCGACGCGCTGGCCTCCTGGTATGTCCAGGACGATCTCCGCCTCTATGCGGGCTATTCGAACACCTTCGCGGGCAGCCAGGGCCGCGCCGGCCTCGAATACCAGCTGCCGCCGAGCTCCGGCTGGGGCAATTTCGCGCTGTTCGGCGAAGGCCGCATCGGCGAGCACGGCTACGCCTCGGTGCTCGGCGGCGTGCGGGTCTATTTCGGCGAGTCGAAGTCGCTCTGGCGCCGCCATCGCGAGGATGACCCGGAGATCTGGTCGAACGAGAACTACGCCGCGGCCAGCCAGGCCGTGTCCGGCGGAACGTTCGACAAGAAGAAGAAGAACAACAAGCCGACCTGCACAAAGGCAGATCGGCCCTGCAAGCCCGAGTAATCGGATCTCGTATCGAAGCGCGGCCTTCTTGTGGCCGCGCAGCCGAAGGCCGGTCCCGGGTGCGCCCTGGCCGGCCTTTTGTCGTTGCGCGATGCCGTGCACGCGCCTGGCGCCGAAGCACCACCGGCGCCGACCGTGCCCGACGGGCAACAGCGAACGCGAATCTCTGGCTGCGGTATTCCGTTGCTCTTCCGGCGCCACGCTGGGCATGCAAACGTTTGCGTCAAACAAGAATGCGAGTCCGGGGTGGCGCAATGATCCTTCGAAACCTTCTGATCGGTACGCTGGTTGTGGGAACGGCGTCCGTCGCCTCAGCGGCCGATCTTTCCCGGCCGCTGGTTCCGGTCAGCCCGGCGGTCCCGGTCGTGACCCAGCAGGCGCTCGACGCCGTCTCGGGCCTCAACGGCAAGATCGAGGGTGCCGGCGGCTATGAGTGGGGCGACAAGACCTTCCGCGACCATGCCTTCGGCCGGCTGGCCGGCTCGGTCGCGATGCCGCTCGGCCATAGCTTCGGCGTCCAGCTCGACGTGGCCGGCGAGACGGCGCGCGGCGAGTTCGGCGGTGCGGTCGGCGGGCATCTGTTCTGGCGCAACCCGTCCTTCGCGCTGCTCGGCGTCTATGCCGACGGCTACACCACCAAGGCACCGAAGGGCGACTTCAACCTCGGCCGCGTCGCGGCGGAGGGCGAGCTTTATCTCGACCGGGTCAGCCTGTCGGCGATTGCCGGCGTCGAATATGGCAACATGATCAAGACGCGCGGCTTCATCGACGCGGTCGCCTCGCTCTATGCGACCGACGACCTGCGCGTCTATGCCGGCTGGCGCAACGACTTCGCCGGCAATCAGGGCCGCGGCGGCGTCGAGTATCAGCTGCCGGCCTCGACCGGTTGGGGCAATGTGGCGCTGTTCGCGGAAGGCCGCGTCGGCGAGCACGGCTATGCGGCCGGCCTCGGTGGCGTGAAGGTCTATTTCGGGCAGCAGAAGTCGCTGATGCGCCGCCATCGCGAGGACGATCCGGACACCTGGTCGACCCAGGCCGGCGGCGCCGTCGCGCAGGCCATCTCCGGCGGCCAGCTGGTCAAGAAGAAGAAGGACAAGCCGGAACCGCCGCCGCCGCCGTGCGACACCCGCACCCCCTGCTGCGATGCCAAGAGCACGCGCTGCTGATCGCGAGGGCGCGCGAGACCGGTCGGACCGGTGCGCGTGACCCCTGGGCAACAGCAGACGGAATGCGAGCGCGGCCCCGGTGGCCGCGCTTTTGCTTTGTCCGGCCCCATGCGAGGGTCGATAACTTCAAAAATACCGAGTCCGGGGATGGCATTATGATACGCGCGACGATGTTGGCTGGTGCCGTGGTTCTCACGGCCGCCTCTGCGGCCTCGGCGGCCGATCTTTCCCGGCCGCTGGTGCCGGTCAGTCCGGCGGTTCCGGTCGTGACCCAGCAGGCGCTCGACGCCGTCTCGGGCCTCAACGGCAAGATCGAGGGTGCCGGCGGCTATGAGTGGGGCGACAAGACCTTCCGCGACCATGCCTTCGGCCGGCTGGCCGGCTCGGTCGCGATGCCGCTCGGCCATAGCTTCGGCGTCCAGCTCGACGTGGCCGGCGAGACGGCGCGCGGCGAGTTCGGCGGTGCGGTCGGCGGGCATCTGTTCTGGCGCAACCCGTCCTTCGCGCTGCTCGGCGTCTATGCCGACGGCTACACCACCAAGGCACCGAAGGGCGACTTCAACCTCGGTCGCGTCGCGGCGGAAGGCGAGCTCTATCTCGACCGGGTCAGCCTGTCGGCGATCGCCGGCGTCGAATATGGCAACATGATCAAGACGCGCGGCTTCATCGATGCGGTCGCCTCGCTCTATGCAACCGACGACCTGCGCGTCTATGCCGGCTGGCGCAACGACTTCGCCGGCAATCAGGGCCGCGGCGGCGTCGAGTATCAGCTGCCGGCCTCGACCGGCTGGGGCAATGTCGCGCTGTTCGCGGAAGGCCGCGTCGGCGAGCACGGCTATGCGGCCGGCCTGGGTGGCGTGAAGGTCTATTTCGGGCAGCAGAAGTCGCTGATGCGCCGCCACCGCGAGGACGATCCGGACACCTGGTCGACCCAGGCCGGCGGCGCCGTCGCGCAGGCCATCTCCGGCGGCCAGCTGGTCAAGAAGAAGAAGAAGCCCGACGAGCCGACCTGCACCCCGCCCGGCGATGCGGACCGCGGCACGCCGCCGCCCTGCTGCACCGACAAGGGCGCCCGGGCCTGCTGAGCAGGGCCGGCATCACCGACCGTCTCCGCGACGGCGGGCCGGTCCGTTGAAGGCCGGGGGACGATGCCATCGCGATGGCTCCGCCCCCGGTACCACCCCGGCACGAAAGCCGACGATCCCGCCGGGGAACCCACGCGGCCCAAGCGATCGTCGAGCGTTCCATTCCCCGAAGACCCCCGAAGTCAGCCTCCGGGGGCGCCCGAACGGTGCGCCGGTCTTGGTGCGCCGGCCGGTCTTGGTGCACCGTCCGTCGGGACGGCAATGTTCAGGCGACGTCTTCTTCCGGAACGGCGCGCCCGGTCGGACGCGGCGAGATCAGCACCTTGTCGATCCGCCGGCCGTCCATGTCCATGACTTCGAAAACGAAATCGCCGATCACGGCCTTCTCGCCCTCCGTCGGGATGCGATTCAGCACCGATAGCATCAGGCCGCCGAGGGTGTGGTAGCTGCCATGCTCGAGTTCGGGCAGGTCGACGAGCCGTTCCAGATCGCCGATATCGGTGTCGCCGTCGAGCAGCCAGGATCCGTCGTCCCGGCGCACCGGTCCGCCATGCGGCGCATCGACATCGGCGAGATCGCCGGCGATGCCCTCGATGATGTCGGTCAGCGTGATCAGTCCCTGCAGGCTGCCATACTCGTCGACCACGAAGGCGCAATGGGTCGGGGTGCCGCGGAAGGTCTCCAGCAGCTTGAGCACCTGGGCGTTTTCCGGCACCACGATCGGTTCCCGCAGGGCCGCGGCGATATCGACAGGGCGGCCGGCCAGAGCGTCGGCGAGCAGGTCCTTTTTGTAGACGACGCCGGTCGGCTCATCGATCGAACCAGTCGCGACGACCACCAGCGAATAGGGGCATTCGGCGATCTCGCGCCGCATCTGCTCGGGCGGATCGTTCGGGTCGATCCAATAGAGATCGGGGCGCGGCGTCATGATCGCCCGGACCGGACGGTCGGCGACGCGCATCACGCCCTCGAGGAGTTCGCGCTCCTCCGGGTCGAGCACGCCGGCCTGCACGCCCTCCGCCAGCACATGCATCACCTCTTCCTCGGTCACCTCGCCGCCGGTCGATTCGCGCACGCCGAACAGGGTCAGCACGGCATTCGAGGCGATCGAGAGCAGCCCGACGAAGGGCGAGGCGATCCGGCTGACGACCGAGATCGGTCCGGCCACCCACAGCGCGATCGGCTCGGGGGCGGCGATCGCGATCCGCTTCGGGACCAACTCGCCGAAGATCAGCGTGACGAAGGTCATGAACACGATCACGACCGTGAAGGCGATCTCGTCGGCCCAGGCCTGAATGCCGGGCGCGGCGAAGATCAGGAACTCGGCGAAGCGGCCGGCCAGGGCCGCACCGGACGCCGCACCGGCTAGGAGGCCGGTGACCGTGATGCCGATCTGAACCGAAGACAGGAACCGGGTCGGGTTCTCGCCGAGTTCGATGGCGCGCTGGGCGCGCAGATCGCCCGATTCGGCGAGCGGCCCGAGTCGCGCCCGGCGCGCCGACACAAGGGCCATTTCCGACATCGCGAAGAACCCGTTCACGAGCGTCAGGGCGAAAAAGAACAGAAGTTCCAGACCGATCATGCCGTGAACGCGGGCGCCGAGCCCCTCCTGGTCCATTGCGAATGCGACGATCCTAGCACAGTCCGAACCGCACGGGGGGACATCCCGCACGGGCTCGGGAGCACGGCTCGGTGAACCGGCTCCGGATTGCTACCGAGGCTCCGGCAACGCGGCGACCCTTGCCAGCGACCTGACATCGCGCGACCATGCGAACCCAGAGGCGGTCGCCTCCGCCTCGACCCGGTGCCATCCCCGCGGCTCTTCCCTGATCCGCGGGGACGGGCTGGTGTGAACATACCAAGAACGGGAGGCAATCATGGCAGACGGTTCGACAGGTATCGGAGGCAATGCGGGACGTGGCAGACAAGCCGGCCCCCGCTGCGTGGCACTGGTCGGTCCCTTCGCGAGCGGCAAGACGTCCCTGCTCGAAGCGATCCTCGAGCGCACGGGGGCAATCCCGAAGGCCGGCCGCGTGGCGGACGGCACCAGCCTCGGCGACGCCGCGCCGGAGGCGCGCGCGCACCGCATGGGCGTCGAGTTGAACGTGGCGGACTGCGAATTCCTTGGCGAGCGCTTCACGATCCTCGACTGCCCGGGCTCGGTCGAGTTCCTGTTCGAGGGCGAAGCGGTGCTGCCCGGCGTCGACATGGCGGTGGTGGTCTGCGAGGCCGATCAGAAGAAGATTCCCGCGCTGCAACTGACGTTGAAGCTCCTGGAGACGCGCGGCGTCCCCCATGTCCTGTTTCTCAACAAGATCGACAAGGCCGACCAGAGCCTGCGCGAGACGCTGGAACTGATGCAGACCGCCTCGACGGTGCCGATGGTGCTGCGCCAGATCCCGATCTGGAAGGAAGGCATCGCGATCGGCACGATCGATCTCGCGCTCGAGCGCGCCCATGTCTTCCGCGAGCATGCCGAAAGCGAGATCGTCCCGATCCCGGACGCCGACCGGGCCCAGGAGGTCGAGGCGCGCTACCAGATGCTGGAGAAGCTCGCCGACTACGACGACCATCTGATGGAGGAACTGCTCTCCGACATCGAGCCGCCGCGCGACGAGATTTTCGAGGACCTGCGCCGGGAGACCCGCGAGGGTCTGATCTGCCCGGTCTTCATCGGCTCGGCCGAACGCGGCAACGGCGTCACGCGGCTGCTCAAGGCGATCCGGCACGACGCCCCGTCGGTCGCCGCCACCGCCGACCGGCTCGGCCTCAATGCCGGCCCGGGCGAGGCCGTGGTGCAGGTCGTGAAGACGCTGCACACCCAGCACGGCGGCAAGATGTCGATCGCGCGCGTGCTCGCCGGCAAGCTCGCCGAGGGCGCGACCCTGTTCGACCCGAACGGCGCCGGCGACCGGATCTCCGGCCTCTACCGCATCCAGGGCAAGGAGACGACGAAACGCGGCGAGGCGATCGCGGGCGAGACGGTCGGCCTGGCCAAGGTCGAGGTCGCCCATACCGGCGACACGCTGACCACCGCCAAGACCGGCACGCCCCGGCTCGCCACCCTGACGCCGCCGGAACCGGTCATGGGCACCGCCGTGGTCCCGACCGACCGCAAGGACGAGGTCAAGCTGAATGCGGCCCTGACCCGCATCGCCGAGGAGGACCCGTCGATCCGCATCAGCCACGATGCCGAGACCGGCGAGACGCTGGTCGAGGGCCAGGGCGAGATGCACCTGCGCGTCGCCTTCGAGCGTCTGACGGCCAAGTTCGGCGTGACGGTCGAGTTCAGGCCGATCTCGGTGCCCTATCGCGAAACGATCCGCGGCAAGACCACCGTGCGCGGCCGGCACAAGAAGCAGTCCGGCGGCCACGGCCAGTTCGGCGACGTGGTGCTGGAGATCGCGCCGCTGCCGCGGGGCTCCGGCTTCGTGTTCACCGAGGCGATCACCGGCGGCGTGGTACCGCGCAACTATATCCCGGCCGTCGAGGAGGGCGTCGCCGATTGCCTCAAGGCCGGCGCGCTCGGCTTCCCCGTCGTCGATCTCGCCGTCCGGCTGGTCGACGGCTCCTACCATACGGTCGACAGCTCCGACATGGCCTTCAAGACCGCCGCCCAGATCGGCATGCGCGAGGGCTTGCCGAACTGCCAGCCGATCTTGCTGGAACCGATCCTGAGGGTCGAGATCGCCTGCCCGTCCGACGCGACGGCCCGGATCAACCAGATCGTCACCGGGCGGCGCGGCCAGCTGCTCGGCTTCGATGCCCGCACCGACTGGGCCGGCTGGGACACCGTCCAGGCGCTGATCCCGCAGGCCGAGATGCAGCACCTGATCGTAGAGCTGCGCTCGGCCACGGCCGGCGTCGGCACTTTCCGCGCACGGTTCGAACATCTCGCCGAACTGTCCGGCCATCTCGCCGCCAAGGTGCTGGAACGGCAGAAGGCCGCCCGCGCGGCGTGACCGGTCCGGGCGCCCCTGGCCGGCGCGACCCTGTCCGGGGCGACCCCGGCGGGGTGCTACCGGACGGGTCGAAGTACATGGGAGGGCCGGCCATCGGGCCGGCCCTTTCCGTTCGGATGCAATGCCGCTGCCGCCGCTCACGATGGCTTGACCCCTGCCCGGCTTGCCCAACCGTAACGATCCGCCAGATTGGGACGTATCGGACGGGGCAAGGGGAGAGACCGACATGAACATCGTGAAGCGCAGGCGCTGGCAGGTGGCGGAGAGTGCGGCGACGCCGGAGGCCCTGTTCTGGGACCGGCGCGCGGTGCTGGCGGGTTTCGGCGGCCTGGCCGCCGGCGCCGCCCTGATGGCGCGCCCGGCGCGGGCCGACGACGATCCGCTGGCCCGGCTTCTGCCGGCCAAGCGCAACGAGGCCTTCAAGCTCGACCGGCCGCTGACGCCGGAGGCCGACAATGCGAGCTACAACAATTTCTACGAGTTCGGCACGTCGAAATCGGTCGCCGGCGCAGCCAAGCGGCTGAAGACGCGCCCCTGGCAGGTCACCATCGATGGCCTGGTCGAGGCGCCGATCACGCTCGATTTCACCGAACTCGTCCAGAAGATGCCACTCGAGGAGCGGCTCTACCGGCTGCGCTGCGTCGAGGCCTGGTCGATGACGATTCCCTGGACCGGCTTCGCGCTGGCCGAGCTGGTCAAGCTGGCCAAGCCGCAGTCCGGCGCCAAGTATCTGAAAATGCAGACCTTCATGGATCCGAGCCAGTCGCCCTACCAGCGCTCGCCCGGCTATCCTTGGCCCTATACCGAGGGTTTGACCCTGGCCGAGGCGACCAACGACCTCGCCTTCATCGCGGTCGGCGCCTATGGCAAACCGCTGCCGAACCAGCATGGCGCGCCGCTGCGCCTCGCCGTGCCGTGGAAATACGGCTTCAAGTCGGTCAAGTCGATCGTGCGCTTCACCTTCACGGCCGAGCGGCCGAAGACCTTCTGGGAACAGCTGCAGGACAGTGAATACGGCTTCTGGGCCAATGTGAACCCGGAGGTTTCTCATCCGCGCTGGAGCCAGGCCCACGAGCGCGTGCTGTCGACCGGCGAGAGCGTCCCGACCCAGCTTTACAACGGCTATGCCGCCGAGGTCGCCCATCTCTACAAGGACATCAAGGGCGAGCGACTGTTCATGTGACCGTCGGCCCGGCCCCCGGCCCGGCATGGGTCTCCCAGCCGGTCCGCGAGTCCGGTCCGGTTTTCGTCGCAGAATCAATCGGCCGTCGCCTCAGGGCGACGGCCGATTTCGTTCACGCAGGAGGAAGGCTCGATGAAGCGGCTGTCGGTCACTCGATGCCGAGCTTGCCCTTCAGCATGTCGTTGACGGCCTGCGGGTTGGCCTTGCCGCCGGTCTGCTTCATGACCTGGCCGACGAACCAGCCGATCATGGTCGGCTTGGCCTTGGCCTGCTGGACCTTGTCGGGATTGGCCGCGATGACCGCATCGCAGGCCGCCTCGATGGCGCCGGTATCGGTCACCTGCTTTAGGCCGCGGGTCTCGACGATGGCGCGCGGATCGCCGCCCTCGGCCCAGACGATCTCGAACAGGTCCTTGGCGATCTTGCCCGAGATGGTGCTGTCGCCGATCAGGTCGACGATCGCGCCGAGCTGGTCGGCGGAGACCGGGCTCGCCTCGATGCCCTTGCCTTCCTTGTTCAGGCGGCCGAACAGTTCGTTGATCACCCAGTTGGCCGCCGCCTTGGCGTCGCGCCCCTTGGCGACTGCCTCGAAATAGTCGGCCGAGGCGCGCTCCAGGGTCAGCACCATGGCGTCATAGGGGGTGACGCCGTAGTCGCGCACGAAGCGGGCCTTCTTCTCGTCCGGCAGTTCCGGCAGATGGGCGGCGAGCGCGTCGACGAAGTCCTGGCTGAATTCGAGCGGCAGCAGGTCCGGATCGGGGAAATAGCGGTAGTCGTGCGCCTCTTCCTTCGAGCGCATCGAGCGCGTCTCGCCCTTGCCGGGGTCGAACAGCCGGGTCTCCTGCACGATCGTGCCGCCGTCCTCGACGATCCCGATCTGGCGGCGCGCCTCATATTCGATCGCCTGGCCGATGAAGCGGATCGAGTTGACGTTCTTGATCTCGCAGCGCGTGCCGAAGGGCGTGCCGGGCTTGTGCACCGAGACGTTCACGTCGGCGCGCAGGTTGCCCTTCTCCATGTCGCCGTCGCAGGTGCCGAGATAGCGCAGGATGGTGCGCAGCTTCGACACGTAGGCCTTGGCCTCCTCCGAGGAGCGCAGGTCGGGCTTCGACACGATCTCCATCAGGGCGACGCCGGAGCGGTTCAGGTCGACGAAGGAATAGACCGGCGACTGGTCGTGGATCGACTTGCCGGCATCCTGCTCCAGATGCAGCCGCTCGACGCCGACCTCGATGGTCTCGCCGTCCGGCATGTCGATCAGGATGCGGCCCTCGCCGACGATCGGGTTCTTGTACTGCGAGATCTGGTAGCCCTGCGGCAGGTCCGGATAGAAATAGTTCTTCCGGTCGAAGATCGAGCGCCGGTTGATCGCGGCCTTCAGGCCGAGCCCGGTGCGCACCGCCTGGCGGACGCATTCGACATTGATCACCGGCAGCATGCCCGGCATGGCCGCGTCGACCAGGCTGACATTGGAATTCGGATCGTTGCCGAAGGTGGTCGAGGCCCCGGAAAAGAGCTTCGCCTCGGAATTGACCTGGGCGTGGACTTCGAGGCCGATCACGATTTCCCAGTCCCCGGTCGCTCCACGGATGAGCTGGGACGGCTTGGCGGTGCGGACGACTGCGTTCATGAAAGGCCCCGGACAAATTCGGTCGCGCCGCGTCACCGGGCGCTGTGCTCCGTGGGTACTGCCTCGCGCCCCCCGGATCAAGGGGAGGACGATCACGCGCCTCGGGATCGGGCCGTGCGGCACTGGGATCGGGGGGCGGCCGGATCGACGGCACTCCGGATGCCGGCCCGTTCGCCCGCGCGGGCGGCTCGAAGGCCTTGCCGCATCCGCGGCCAACCGGCGGACTGGCAGACCAAGACCTCTTGCCTGCGGTGCCGGACCGTCAGATCGGTGCTCACGCGCCTTCTTCGGTCGGCCGCGTCTGCGTCCCTGGTTCGTCGAGCACGAAGGGCACCTCGCCCAGCGTTTGTCCGCGCGCCGCCCAGATGGCCCGACACACCGCTGTCCGCAGGTAACGCTCGATCGACTGAGACCTTCGGGAGAAGCCAAGCCGCTTGGTCAGATAGCGCGGGCGCTCGTCCGGCGTCGTAAAGGGGAGCCTCGGCTTCCGTCGCGCCCGGTCGCCCTCGATGGCTCCAGGCTTCACGTCGCTGGCGAAGACCGGGTCCATGGGCCAGTCGCGCTTGCTCGCGAGCACCGACCCTTGCGCGCAGGGGGCCGGGACCAGCTGGTAGACGGTCAGATCGTTGAGAACGCCTTCGATCTCGTCGAACAGGATCCAGTCGACCACCCGAGGCGGCAACGGGCGGGACAGAAGCGCACGGGCCCCCTTGCGGGTCAACAGATAGGCAGCCGTGCCGACATGGTGGCCGCGCAGGCGATGCAGCCGGTAGCGCCCGATCGTCACTGTCGGTTTCCGATCGATCCGGGTCTGTAGCTTAAAGAAGGTCTCCATCTTGACGATGTCGGCATCCGCCGGAACGAATGCAGGATCGGCCAGCATGGCGGCGAAATCGTCAGCGATGACGATATCGTCCTCGAAAATGATCGCATGAGGCTCCTCACCCTCCGCGATCCGGCGCCAGATACGCTCGTGGCTTATGGTACAGGCGACGGCTGCGCGATTGCGGACGCCGCCCGGTATGGAAATGCGCCGCTCGACCTCGGGCGCTATTTCGGGATCGCTGAATTCCACGGCGGCCACGATCTCGCACGGGATTCCGCGGTCGGCGAGCAATTGCACCATTCTCTGGGCGCGATCGGTTCGGCGCTCGAGATTGGTGACGTAGGCTTTGATTGGCATCAATGCTCCCGACATCAGACCTGCGCACTCCGGTGCGGAAGGTCACTCAACCCACGGAGTCGCACGGGCAACACCGCGAAGCGTCGGTCATGCTGCTCGTACAATATATCGCTCTAATGGCACATTTCCCTTTCGGAAGGTCTGCTGCCGCGGCCGTACTGCCGATGGAAATGCCTCCTCGATTGCCTCGTTCCCGCCTGTGCAACTGGACTTGGGGCCGCACCGGGTCGTCGGCCGCAGGTCCGCCACGGGACGCTCAAGGCTCAAGGCACGAACGGAATGGCGCCACCCCGTTGTCCCTGCAGCAGGAGACCGAGGCCGTAGCCGAGGCGTGCCAGCGAAACCCGCAGGCGCGGGAGGCCGCCGAGGCGATGCCGCCGCCCCGCTTCGGCGGCTGCGGCGGGCTTCGGCCCGACCCGGTCGCTGCGGGTCAGATAGGCGATGTCGCTGACGAACTCGCGCTCCGGCGAACGCTTCTCCAGGCGCGCCAGAACCGAGCCCTGAATGCACAGTCCGGGAACCACCTGGTGGATGTTGAACTGCGCCAGATAGCCCTCGGTCTCATGGAACAGGACCCGGTCCACCGGATATTTCGGCAGGTCGGCCTGAAGCAGCCGCGCGGCCGTCTGCCGCGCCAGGATGTAGCCCGCCGCGCCGAGATGCTTGCCGCGCAGCCGATGCACCTTGCGCTGTCCGCACGCGCCCGAGATGCGGCGGTCGATCCGCGTTTCCCGCGTCACCTTGGTCTCGAGCTTCACGACGTCCGCCCCATCCGGAATCCAATCGTCCCGGCTCAGAAGGTCGACGAGGTCCGGCGCGACGATCACGTCGTCCTCGAACACCACCCCGTAGCGATGCGGGGCCGCCGCGATCGCCTGCCAGGCGCGCATATGGCTGAGGAAACAGGCGACATGGCCCACACCGATCGGTCGATCATGCCCCGGGCGCGTCCAGGTCCGATGCAGTTCTGCGCCGATCTCGGCAGCCGGAACCGCGTCGACGCGCTGGTAGTCGATCCCGAGATCTCCGAATACCCGACCGATCCGCTCGGCGCGATCGGTCCGCAGCTTCAGGTTGATGACATATGCCGGAATCATATTCTGCGATCGAAGCAAACCGGGAGCGAGACGAGCGCCGGTGACGTCCGGCTTACCGCCTCTTATTTCATCTCCTCGGCTGCGATGAAATAGGCGCGCCGGAAATTTCCAATTACATTGTTTCCTGAATGTGTTCCTGGATCGACCCGGGGTTGGCCGGCAGTCCGGACAGGGAAGCTCAAGGCGGCGGCAGATCGTCCGGCCCGGTATTGCCGTAGCGGGCCGCAATCTCCCCGTCCGCGGCGCCGGCGATGCACATCGCAAGGCTGAACAGCGACTTCTCGGTCAGGGCGTGCCGGTCCGGTCCACGGCCCTCGGTGAAGAGGTGGAGATATCGACCGCCCGCGGCCTTGACCGCATCCACGAAGGGCTGCTGGGTCGCCGGCGGCACCGCGCGGTCCTTCGGCGAGGTCAGGAACAGGATGCGGGCGCTCTTCCGCCCGGCGACCGTGGCGGCTTCCGGCATCAGGTCGTAATGCGCGCGCGGTCCGTCGGTCCGGAGCGGGATCGCGAAGGTCTTGGCGAAGGCGTAGAAATCGAGCGGTGCCGAGCCGATCGCGGCGCAGCCGACATCGTCGCGGCTCGCCAATGCGGCCGCCGCCAGGATGCCGCCGCCCGACATGCCGGCGACGTGGTAGCCGGCGAGCCCCTCGCGGGCCTTGATGGCATCGAGCGCCAGCCGCGTCAGCGCCACCTCGCGCCGGGTGCGACGGTCCCCATGCCAGCCCGACGACCCGTGCAGGCCCGGCCGTCCGAAGAAGATGAACGGCACGCCGAGCCGCTGCGACCAGACACCGACGGCGGCCTGCACATATTCGGGCGCCTGGGTCAGGTAGCCCGGGTCCGGGCCGATCTTGCCCTTGGCGTCGGCGCCGATGCTGTCGCCCGGAAAGAAGACGGCGGCCCGCTTCCCGCGCGCGTCGCCGGCGATGTAGTAGCGGATGCAGACGGCGTCGCCTTCCGCTTCGACGAAGACCGATGTCTCAAGCTTCGCACAGGCTTCGCGCGAAACCTTCGTGCCCTTCATGAGGTCGGCGGCCGAGAAGGTCCGCACCGTCTGCGCCATGGCCCGAGGCGGGACGAGACCGGCCGGCAGGCCGACGGCGACCAGCAGGCCGAGACCGAGCGAGCGCAAACGGCCGCCGGCGCCGAAGGCGCGGCGCCGCGAGCCGGAAGCGGGCTGCCGCGGGCGGCTCATCCCCACCACGGCGTCGGCGAGAAGTGCCCGGCCGCGTCCTCGATCACCTGGGCGACCTGGAACAGGGTTTCCTCGTCGAAAGGCCGGCCGATCAGCTGCAGGCCGAGCGGAAGCCCCTGGGAATCGAGCCCGGCCGGCACTGCGATGCCGGGCAGGCCGGCCATGTTGACCGTCACGGTGAAGATGTCGTTCAGGTACATTTCGACCGGATCGCCGCCCGACTTCTCGCCGATGCCGAAGGCGGCCGACGGGGTCGCAGGCGTCAGCACCGCATCGACGCCGGCCTCGAAGGCCAGTTCGAAGTCCCGCTTGATCAGCGTGCGGACCTTCTGGGCGCGGACGTAATAGGCGTCGTAGTAGCCGGCCGAAAGCACATAGGTGCCGATCATGATGCGCCGGCGCACCTCGGCGCCGAAGCCGGCCGCACGCGACTTCTCGTAGGTGTCCACGATGTCGTTGCCGGGCACGCGCAGGCCGTAGCGGATCCCGTCGTAGCGGGCGAGGTTCGAGGAGGCCTCGGCGGGCGCCACGATATAGTAGGCCGGCAGGGCATATTTGGTGTGCGGCAGCGAGATCTCGCGGATCTCGGCGCCGGCGGCCTTCAGCCAGGCGATGCCCTGGCTCCACAGCGCCTCGATTTCCGCCGGCATGCCGTCGACGCGATATTCCTTCGGGATGCCGATCACCATGCCCTTGACCGAGCGGCCGACCGCGGCCTCGTAGTCGGGCACCGGCCGATCGGCCGAGGTCGTGTCCTTCGGGTCGACCGAGGCGAAGCTCTTCAGGAGGATGGCGGCGTCGCGCACGGTCCGGGCGAAGGGGCCGGCCTGATCGAGCGAGGACGCGAAGGCGACGATGCCCCAGCGCGAGCAGCGACCATAGGTCGGCTTGATGCCGACGATGCCGGTGAAGGCCGCTGGCTGGCGGATCGAGCCGCCGGTGTCGGTGCCGGTCGCGCCCGCGCAGAGCCAGGCCGAGACCGCCGTTGCCGAGCCGCCCGACGAGCCGCCGGGCACCAGGGACCGGTTGTCGCCCTGGCGCCGCCACGGGTTGGTGACCGGTCCGAAGGCCGAGGTCTCGTTGGACGAGCCCATGGCGAATTCGTCGTTGTTCAGCTTGCCGAGCATCACGGCGCCGTCGGCCCACAGATTGGCGGTGACGGTCGATTCATAGGACGGCACGAAATTGCCGAGGATGCGCGAGCAGGCGGTGGTGCGGACGCCCTCGGTGCAGAACAGGTCCTTGACGCCGAGCGGGATGCCTTCCAGCGCCCTGCCCTCGCCGCGCGCCAGCCGCTCGTCGGAGGCCTTGGCCATGGCACGCGCCTTCTCGGGCGTTTCCAGCACATAGGCGCCGAGGCTGCGGCCCTTCTCCATGGCGGCGAGATAGGCCTCGGTCAGTTCGGTCGCCGTGAAGGCCTTGGCCTTCAGCTGGTCGCGCGCGTCTGCGATGGACAGGTGGGTCAGATCGGTCACGGTCGGGACATCCGGGAGGGCGGAAACGGGCGGGCTGCGCGGCGGCGGATTATTCGACCACCTTCGGAACGACGAAGTAGTGGTCCTCCGTCATCGGCGCATTGGCGACGATCCGCTCCGGATAGCCGCCGTCGGTCACGGCATCCTCGCGCATCTTCATCACCATCGGGGTGACCGAGGTCATCGGCTCGACGGCCGAGACGTCGACCTCGCCGAGTTGCTCGACGAAGCCCAGGATCGAATTGATCTCGCCCTGCAGCTTGGCGACTTCGGCCTCGTCCACGGCGATGCGGGCGAGATGGGCGACACGGCGGACGGTGTCGAGATCGACGGACATGGGCGCGGCTTCCGGCGGATGGAGGATGGCGAGCCTTCTAGCACCGGCCGGCGCGCCGGCGCAACGCCGCCGCCCCGTGCCGGTCCTGCGGCGCCTCAGCCGATCTCGACGCTGCCGCCGGGTTCGGGGGTGTGGATGCGGACGCCGGAGCCGTGCATGGCGGCCACGAAGGCGTCTGGGGTCTGGTCGAGCAGGCCGAAGGTCATGTAGTGGCAGGGAATCACGTCCGTGAAGGCGAAGAAGCGCCGTGCGGCCAGCGCCGCCGAGCGCGCCCCCATGGTGAACCGGTCGCCGATCGGCAGGATGCCGATGGTCGGCTCGTACAGTTCGGCGATCAGCGCCATGTCGGAGAAGATATCGGTGTCGCCGGCATAATAGAGCGTCGGGCCGGTCTTCGGCGCGATCACCACGCCGTGCGGGTTGCCGAGATAGGCGAAGGTGCCGTCGCCATTCGACTTGGCGGAGGAATGATGCGCCGGCGTCAGGCTGACCGCGAAGGCGCCGAGATCGACGGTTCCGCCGGAATTCATCGGGTTGATGGTCTCCACGCCATGGGAATTGGCCCACATCGCGATCTCCCAGTTGGCCGTCACGGCCGCCCCAGAGGCCTTCGCGATCGGGATGAGGTCGCCGATATGGTCGTCATGGCCGTGGCTGATGACGATATGGTCGAGGCCGATCGCGGCCTCCTCCGGCGTGATGGTCGCCTTCGGATTGCCGGTCAGGAACGGGTCGATCAGGATTTCGACCTTGCCCTTGTCGGTGTCGGCCGGGATTTCGAGGCGGAAGCAGGAATGTCCGTACCACGTGATCTTCATGCGGGTCCCCCGGCGGCCATGGCGGTGCGTCCGTTGCTGCCGCTCAACAGTCTGGCGCCACTATAGCGCCGCGCGCCCGGCCGTCCATGCGCCCGCGATGCTGGTCATCGATGCCGGTCATCGATGCCGGGCCGGCGCGACTTGCCGTTGCGGCGCCGGTGAAGGATGCTGGCAGCGGCTGCAGCCCGGACGGCGTTCCCGTCCACAAGGCCGCCCCTCGATCGAACCCGGCCCCATCCCTCCAGCGAGGCCAGCGATGACCAGCTTCGGTTCCTTTGCCGCACCGTCCTTCTGGCTGCCCGGAAATTTCCAGACCATCGCCCCGGCGACCAACTGGGGCACCCAGATCACCGTCAACTACCAGGGCAACGCCGCCATCGAGCGCGACGTGCAGAGCGAGGTGGCGAGCTTCGGCAAGCAGCTCGGCATCGTCACCGAGGCGGTTCTGGCGCTGGCCGGCCCGCTCACCGGCGCCCTCGACGCGGATGCCGATGCCAAGGAGAAGGTCGTCCGGCTGGCGACGCTGGCGGCCCGGGTCGACGCCGTCAAGGCACGCCACGGCGCGGCGATCGAGACCCAGATCCGCGAGCAGGTCCAGTCGCTGGCCGCCACCGACCGCGATGCGGCCGACCGGCTGCTGCAGACCCTCCGCCGCGAACTGGCCGAAAGCGCCGATCCCGACGACAAGCCGGTCTGACGCACGCGGGAACACGTGGCACCGGCTCGCGCGAATGCGGATTGTGTCTAGCAGGCCGTTGAAAAGCGAACATATTCATGGTTCGAAATTAACGCATTCTTTAAAGACCCATACAGAAAACCAAGTTTCGTCTGACGAGCGAGTTCCCCTCCAGTTTGCGCAACAAACTGCAAGCAGTCCGGCCTAAACGCCCTTCTTTTCAACAGCCTGCTAGCCAATTGCTCTTTATCGTCGGAGCACAATTTGCCCCCTTTTAATACAATGAGATGTGCGCTATCGTATTCCGTCGGGTAATGGGAGCGTATTTTGAGAATTATGTATTGACAGTAACTGTGGAGGATTGAAAATGGCGGGGAGATCGAAGAAAAAAATTGGCGTTTCTAAATTCATAAAAAGTCTATTTTTGAGAATATCTGTCGGCTTCGGAGCGTTAATGGCGGCATGGGGTGGTACAATCGCTGTTATGGAAGACATAGAGAAAAAATTCTCGTCTACTAAGCATATTTATGAAGATTTAATATACGTCGGAGACACACTTAAATATTTGGCGACCTGTAAGTACGTCTCAGGAAATCGTATATACACATGTGGCGATCTAGAAGATATATTCTCGGCAGAAAGAGTCAACGGAGATGCAAAATGAATTACTTTGGTATATTCGGAGCTGCGTTGTTATTGAGCTGCGCCAATACTATGGCGGAGGATTGCTCATCCGAACAGTTGGTAAACAAGCCCGGTATTGGAAAGAAGATGATTGAATGTATGATCCAGTTAAACAAGGAAAATGAGGCGTTGAAGAAACGAGTTGATGAATCTGAAAAGAACGTTCTGATTTTTGGTAGGGTTGGCGTCAGTGGAGTAGCTCAAGGTTATATAATTGTTTCAAATAGTCAAGTTGAAGCTGAGATTAAGAGAATCGATATTGTACCTGATAAGAAGAATTCAAATATTATGTTGTCGGCTAAGGGTGCTTACCAATTAACGATCAGAGCGTCAAGTATACGTAGTTTTGATGTTCATAAATGCTATTTTTCTGCTATTAGTAGAATAGATAGAGAGGGCATGGATAATAATGAGCCGCCTGTTTATATGAGGACATTTTTCGCTGAGACAAATGATGGACCAACGATAATATTCAACCCGGTGAGTATTGTTTCGAAGGATAGCGTGAACGCGGAATTTGAGTTTTTCGGTGTATGTAGGATGAAGGGCTAGTTTTGAGATTCTGATGGATTTCCCCAATTACGTGTTTATGTTAATAATTGTGTCGTGCCATGCGTAGTGGGCGCCGGCACCTTAGCAGTCTGCCGAAACGCAATAGTGGCCATGGTTCGACAGGATTGCATTCCTAGAATAGCCGATACGGAGAACCAAAGTTCGTCTTGCGAGCGGAATCCCTCCTTCAGTTTGCGCTCAAAAACGCAAGCAGCGCGGCCTTTACGCCTTTTTCAATAGCATGCTAGTGCTTCGGTCGACCGGGTGGACCCCGCGTCCCCTTCGATCGAACCGCGAGACCCCGCCCTTGGCCCAGGACCATGCCGTCGCCCTCGAAGACCTGACCGCCGGGCTGAAACCCGGGGCGCGGCTGATCGGGATCGATCTCGGCACCAAGACCGTCGGGCTCGCCCTGTCCGATCCAGGCCGGCGCATCGCCACGCCGCTGGAGACCATCCGGCGCACCAAGTTCACCGCCGATGCCCAGGCGCTGATCGCGATCTGCGCCAGGCATGCCGTCGGCGGCCTGGTCATCGGCCTGCCGCTCAACATGGACGGCAGCGAGGGGCCGCGCGTGCAGTCGACCCGCGCCTTCGTCCGCAACCTTGCCCCGCTGACCGCCCTGCCGATCGCCTTCTGGGACGAGCGCCTGTCGACGGCCGCCGTCACCCGCACGCTGATCGAGGCCGATGCCAGCCGGGCGCGCCGGGCCGACGTGGTCGACAAGCTCGCCGCCGCCTTCATCCTGCAAGGTGCGCTCGACCGCCTCAACCGGCCCGCGCGCGGCTGGGCCACCGAAGAGGATTGAACCGCTCCGGGCCGGGTGGACAGGGGTGAGTGTTCACTTTATGTTCTAATTACGGTATCGCGTTCGCGCCCCGTGTCGGGGGCCGATCGATCCGATAGCAGTCTGAACCGGGAGTTCGAGGAATGGTCACGCTGTATTGGGCGCCGCAGACGCGCTCGCTTTCGATCCTGTGGCTGCTGGAAGAACTGGGCATCCCCTACCGGCGGGAGCTGGTCGACATCCGCGCCGGCCGGCAGTCCGACCCGGAATTCCGGGCGATCAATCCGATGATGAAGGTGCCGGCGCTGACCGACGGGCCGGTCAAGGTCGCCGAGACCGGGGCGATCGTCGCCTATCTGGCCGACCGCTATACGGCCGCCAGCCTCGCGCCCGCGGTCGACGATCCCGCGCGCGGCGACTATCTGCGCTGGCTGTTCTTCGCGGGCTCGTCGATCGAGGCGGCCTATGTGCAGATCTTCACCAAGCTGGAGATGAACCCGACCTCGGCCGGCTGGGGCAGCGCCGAGCGCGTGTTCGACGTGATCGAGGCCGGCATCACCGGCAGCGGCGGCCCCTGGCTGCTCGGCGAGACCTTCTCGGCGGCCGACATCTCGGTCGGCTCCGGCCTTCGCTTCGGTCTCCTGTTCAAGATCGTCGAACCGCGCCCGGCCTTCACCGCCTATGTCGAGCGCTGCACCGCCCGGCCCGCCTTCGCCCGCGCGCAAGCGATCGAAGCCGAAGCCCTGGCGGCGCGCGGCGGCTGATCGCACACGGAGGGCGCCGTCCGGATGCGACGGCGCTGCCGTCACATCAGCAGGCTGACCTTGCCGCCGGCATGGCGTTCGAGCCGGCCGGCGAGCGACAGTTCGAGCAGGACGAGCTGGACCAGGCCCGGCCGGGCGCCGGTCGCGCGGATGATCTCGTCGACCGCCACCGGGGTCGGGCCGAGCGCCTCCAGGATCGCGGCCCGCAGATCGGCCGGGGCGTCGCCGGTCGCCCCGTCGCCCTCCCCCGGCCCGGCCGGCGGCTCCCAGGCGGACGGCGGCGGCGGATCGCGACCGAGCTGGGGGCCGAGCGCCTCGACGACATGCTCGGCCGAGGCGACCAGGGTCGCGCCGTTGCGGATCAGGTCGTTGGTGCCCTCCGCGCGCGGATCGAGCGGCGAGCCGGGCACGGCGAAGAGATCGCGGCCCTGCTCGCCGGCGAAGCGGGCGGTGTGCAGCGAACCGGACCGGCGCGCCGCCTCGACCACGACCAGCCCCATGGAAATGCCGGAAATCAGCCGGTTGCGACGCGGGAAGTCGCGGGCGCGCGGCTCCCAGCCGAAGGGCAGCTCGCTGACGATCGCGCCGCCGGTCGCGACGATCCGGGCGACCAGATCGGCATGTTCCGGCGGATAGACCCGATCGAGCCCGCCGGCGAAGACGCCGATCGTGCCGGTCTCCAGGCTGGCCATGTGGGCGGCGGCATCGATGCCGCGCGCCAGCCCCGAGACGATCGCAAAGCCCTGCGCGCCGAGGTCGCGCGCGAACTGCCCGGCGATCTTGCGGCCGGCCAGCGAGGCATTGCGCGAGCCGACGATGCCGACGGCCGGCCGGGTGAAGACGCCGGCATCGCCGGCGACCGCCAGGATCGGCGGCGGCCCCTCCACGGCGCGCAGATAGGCCGGATAGTCCGCCTCGCCGAGCGCGACGAAGCGCGCGCCGGCACGCTGCGCGGCCGCCCATTCGAGATCGATCTCGGCATCGGTCGGGATGCGGATGCGGTTCGCGCCGCCGCGCCGCGCCAGATCCGGCAGCGCGTCGAGCGCATCGGCGGCCGAGCCGAACCGATTGAGCAGCTGGATGAAAGTGTTCGGCCCGACATTGTCGGCGCGGATCAGTTTCAGCCAGCTGCGACGCTGCCGCTCGGTCAGCCGGATGTGGAACTGCCCCTCGGGCGGCCGGGTTTCCTCCGCCAGCCCGATCGGGGCCAGGGCGGCCATGGCGCGCCCCTGCGGGCGCTCGGACGGAAACAGGGGCACTGTCACGCGGCACTCTCCAAAGCCGACATCTTCGCCCGGCTGCGGAGAGAATACAACTCCAGGATACATATTTGCATCATAGGTCGCCGGCTCTCCGCTTCGCGACGGCCGGGGATCCGCCGAGAGATCCGACCGCATCCGGCGGCTTCGCGCCCCGCACCATCCCACCCCGCACCATCCCCTCAGAACCGCAATCCCGGACAAGGCCCGCAGGGCCGCCGATCCGGGACCTACTCGCTTCGCAACCGAGTCAAGATCACGCGCGAACTTGGGGCCTCGAGACATGTCACCGTGAGAGCAGGTCCCGCGTCGGGTCCGGCCCGGATCGGCCCTGGCTTGGCCGAGGCCTCCTGCCCGCGCGCGCCGCATGCGATCCGGCGCGCCGCGCCCCGCCGACAGGTCGCGCCCCACGGGCAGGCCACCCAACGGCAGGCCGGCGGACTATCGCCCGCGCTTGCCCTTGCCGATCGAGCTCAGCGACGGGAACCGGCCGCGCGGGACGACCGGCGGCGGGGCCGGCGGCGGCGTCGGTTTCAGGTTGAGCCGCTTCGGGTCCGCCGGCGCGCTCGCGGCCGGGGCCGGCTTGCCCTTCTGGGCGGCCGGAACCGGCACGTCCTTGCCCTCGGCGATGCGCACCAGCTGAGTCAGCACAACGGCAGCGCCCTTCAGCCGCTGCTCGGCCTCCGGCCAGTCGCGCGACAGGACGATCTTCTGGTCGGGCCGGATCTTGGCGAGCGAGCCCTGCTCGCCGATCCAGCGCACCAGACCGGCGCCGTTGGCGAACTTGTTCTCGCGGAACGAGACCACCACGCCCTTCGGCCCGACATCGATCTTGTCGACATGGGCGCGCCGGCACAGGCCCTTGATGAAGACGATCTTCAGGAGATGCTCGACCTCCTCCGGCAGCGGGCCGAAGCGGTCGATCATCTCCGCCCCGAAGGCGTCGATCTGCTCGGTCGTCTCCAGGTCGGCGAGGCGCCGGTAGAGGCCGAGGCGCAGTTGCAGGTCGGCCACATAGGTCTCGGGGATCAGCACCGGCGTGCCGACCGTGATCGAGGGCGACCACTGCTCCTCGGCGACCGCGTCCGGCTCGCCGGACTTCAGCGAGGCGACCGCCTCCTCGAGCATCTGCTGGTAGAGCTCGTAGCCGACCTCCTTGATGTGACCGGACTGCTCGTCGCCGAGCAGGTTGCCGGCGCCGCGGATGTCGAGGTCGTGGCTGGCCAGCTGGAAGCCGGCGCCGAGGCTGTCGAGCGACTGCAGCACCTTCAGCCGCCGCTCGGCCTGCTGGGTCAGCGGCCGGTCGGCCGGCACGGTGAACAGCGCATAGGCGCGCAGCTTCGAGCGGCCGACGCGGCCGCGCAGCTGGTAGAGCTGGGCGAGGCCGAACATGTCGGCGCGGTGGATGATCAGCGTGTTGGCGGTCGGGATGTCGAGGCCGGATTCGACGATGGTCGTCGACAGGAGCACGTCGTACTTGCCCTCGTAGAAGGCGTTCATCACGTCTTCCAGCTCGCCCGCCGCCATCTGGCCATGGGCGGTGCAGACGCGCACCTCCGGCACATGCTCGGCCAGGAACGTGGCGCGCGCGGCGAGATCGGAGACGCGCGGCACGACATAGAAGCTCTGGCCGCCGCGATAATGCTCGCGCAGCAAGGCCTCGCGGATCACCAGCGGATCGTAGGGCGAGACGAAACTGCGCACCGCGAGCCGGTCGATCGGCGGCGTGGCGATGACCGAGAGTTCGCGCACGCCGGTCAGGGCCAGCTGCAGGGTGCGCGGGATCGGCGTCGCGGTCAGCGTCAGCACATGCACGTCGGCCTTGAGCTCCTTCAGCCTTTCCTTGTGCTTGACGCCGAAATGCTGCTCCTCGTCGACGATCAGCAGGCCGAGATCGCGGAACTTGACGCTCTTGGCGAGGATCGCGTGGGTGCCGACGACGATGTCGCAATGGCCGCTTTCGAGCTTCTGGCGGGTCAGGTCGGCATCCTTGGCCGAGACCAGCCGCGAGAGCTGGCCGACGCGGAACGGCAGGCCCTTGAAGCGCTCCGAGAAGGTGCGGAAATGCTGGCGCGCCAATAGCGTCGTCGGCACCACGACGGCGACCTGCTTGCCGGAACCCGCCACCGTGAAGGCCGCGCGCAGCGCCACTTCGGTCTTGCCGAAGCCCACGTCGCCGCAGACCAGACGATCCATCGGCCGCCCGGCGGCCAGATCCTCGTGCACGGCCTCGATCGAGGCCAGCTGGTCGTCGGTCTCCTCGTAGGGGAAGCGCGCCGCGAACTCGTCGGCGAGGCCTTCGACCGGGGTCAGCACCGGAGCCGGCTTCATCAGGCGGGCGGCGGCGGTCTTGATCAGGCTGTCGGCGATCTCGCGGATGCGGCTCTTCATGCGCGCCTTGCGCGCCTGCCAGGCGACGCCGCCGAGCTTGTCGAGCTGCACCTCGGTGTCGTCCGAGCCGTAGCGGGTCAGGAGTTCGATATTCTCGACCGGCAGATAGAGCTTGTCGCCGCCCTGATAGACCAGTTCCAGGCAGTCATGCGGTGCGCCGACCGCCGTGATGGTCTTCAGGCCGGTGAAGCGGCCGATGCCGTGATCGACATGGACGACGATGTCGCCTTCCGAGAGGCCGGAGACCTCGGTCAGGAAGTCCGAGCCCTTGGCGCGGCGCTTCTTCGGGCGGACCAGACGGTCGCCGAGAATGTCCTGCTCGCCGATCACGGCCACGTCGTCGAGCTCGACGCCGGCCTCGATGCCGAGCACGCCGACCCCGACCGCGCCCTTCGGCAGGGCCAGCAGTTCGGGGAAGGTCTTGACCGGCTTCAGGTCCTTCAGGCCGTGGTCGCCGAGCACCTGGGACAGGCGGTCGAGCGCGCCGTCGCTCCAGGCGGCGATCATCACGCGCCGGCCGGCCTTCAGCAGTTCGCCGACATGGGCGACGACCGCGTCGAACACGTTGACGTCGCCGGCCTGGCGCTCGGTCAGGAAGCTGCGCCCCTGCCGGCCGCCGAGATCGACCGTGCGGGTCGGACCGTCCGGCACCGCGAAGGGGGTCAGGGCCGCCGTGCGCCGGTCCACCATCCGGCTGCGCCATTCCTCGGCCGTCAGATAGAGCGCGGCCGGCTCGACCGGCTTGTAGGGCACGGCCCCCGGCTGCGGCGTGGACTGCGCCTCCCGGCGGGCCTGGAAATGCTCCTCGATCTGCCCGAGCCGCTCGGTCAGCGTCTCCTCGACATGGGCTTCCAGCGCGACGGTCGCCTCGCCCAGATAGTCGAACAGCGTCTCCAGCCGCTCGTGGAACAGCGGCAGCCAATGTTCCATGCCGGCATAGCGGCGCCCCTCGGAGATCGCCGCATAGAGCGCGTCGTCCTTGGTGGTGGCGCCGAAGCGGGCGACATAGGCGCGGCGGAAGCGGCTGATCGTCTCCGGGACGATGGTCACCTCCGACATCGGCAGCCATTCCAGCCGCTTCAGCTGGCCGGTGGTGCGCTGGCTCTCGGCATCGAACTTGCGCACCGATTCCAGCGTGTCGCCGAAGAAGTCGAGCCGCACCGGGCTGTCGGTTCCGGGCGCGAAGAGATCGAGAATGCCGCCGCGCACGGCATATTCGCCGGTCTCGCGCACGGTCGGGGTGCGGTTGAAGCCGTTATTCTCCAGCCAGCGGACGAGGTCCGCCATGTCGACGCGGTTGCCGGGCGCGGCCGCGAAGGTCTCGGCGGCGACCATGCTGCGTTCCGGCACGCGCTGGACGATCGCATTGACGGTCGTCAGCAGCACGACCGGCCTGGTCGTCGCCTGCGGGCGGACCAGGCGCGACAGTGTCGCCATCCGGCGCGCGACGATCTCCGGCGTCGGCGAGACCCGGTCATAGGGCAGGCAATCCCAGGCCGGGAAGGTCATCACCTGGATGTCGGGCGCGAAGAAGCCGAGCGCGGCCTCCAGGCCCGCCATCCGGTTGCCGTCGCGGGCCACCGCGACAAGGCTCGGGCGCCCGTCCTTGGCGCCGGAGGCCCGTGCCAGATCGCCGATGGCCAGCGCTTCGAGGCCGTCCGGCAGGCTCGCCAGCGTGACATGGTCGGTGCGGTCGAACAGACCCTTGAGCGGCTTCATCGGAGCGTCCGGACTGGAAGGGGGAATGTCTGCGGGTGGTCTCGCACCGCGCCGCGCGAGAGGTGCGTGGCGCGAGGGGCGCGCGTGCGGTCGGCGCACGCGGCCCGGACGATCGGTGGATCAGCGGAACACGATCCCGCCCGGCGCTGTCTGGAAGGCCTTCAACTGGCGGAAGACCGGCGTGTCGTAGTTGCCGGGCGTATCCTGGCGGTCGATGATCCAGGCGAAGAGGTCGGTGTCGGGCACCTCCATCAGCTGGACGAAATCCTCGAAATCCGCCTCCGACAGGTCCGCCAGATGCGCGTCCGCGAAGGTGCCGAGCAGGAGATCCATCTCCTTCGTCCCGCGATGCCAGGCGCGAAACAGCGCCCGCTTGCGCGCGGGCGCAAGCCCGTCGGAGGAGATCTGCGTGCCGGACATGGAGAAAGCCTCGCGAAAATAGCAGACGGCCGCCGGCGCCGGATCGGGCACCGTCGGTGATGGACGGCATCCGCCGCGAGCCGAGATATAGCGCGGGACGGCGGGGATGTCAGGTGGGGGGAAGGGCGCGGGACTTGCGGAATTCGTCGGCTTCGCTTTCCTAATAGTCGAACCAGGGCGTAGCATCTCCTGCTAATCGATGCACCGCACCATCCGGATCGATCCGGCAGGGAACATCGGGCAAGGGCCGGTCGGGCGGCCAGGTCGCCTCTCGCAGATCCAGTTCTTCCAAGGAGGCGGGGAGCGATGCCGCTGACCGGCGCAGGTCGAGCCCCGTCAAGCGCAGTTGAGCAAGATGCGGCAGACGGGACAGCGGCGATGCGTCCGAGACGCCGGTGCCAGAGAGATCAAGCGTCTCCAGCGCCGTAAGGCTTGACAGCGGCGATACATCCGTCACGCCGGTCTTGGCGAGACTGAGCGTCTTCAGCGCTGTGAGGCCGGACAACGGCGACAGGTCCGTCACGTCGGTGTCGGTAAGATCTAGCGTCTCCAGCGCCGTCAGGCCGGATAGCGGCGACACATCCGCCACGCTGCTATTGCTGAGATGGAGCGACACCAGCGCTGTGAGGCCGGATAGCGGCGACAGGTCCGTCACGCGGGAGTTGAAGAGATGGAACTCCGCCAGTGCCGTAAGGCCGGTCAGCGGCGACAGGTCCGTCACGTTGGTGTTGCTGAGATTAAGCTCCTCTAGTGCCGTGAGGCTGGATAGCGGCGACACATCCGTCACGCCGGTGCCAAAGAGAGAGAGCGTCCCGAGCGCCCTAAGGCCAGACAGCGGCGACACATCCGTCACGTGTGTGTTACCGAGACGGAGCACTTCTAGCGTCGTAAGGCCAGAAAGTGGCGACACATCCGTCACGCCCGTGCTGCGGAGATCGAGCCTCTGCAGCGCCGTGAGGCCGGACAGCGGCGACAGGTCCGTCACGCCGGTCCCGGATAGATTGAGGTGGCGGATATGAGGAGCCCAGGCCGACGGCGGAGCCACGCCGGCCAGGATCAGCGTCCTCGCCTCGGCTTCGTAGTCGATCTCGCCGCCTTCCTCCGTGTCCGCGGAACCGTCCACAGTCGAAACGTCAGGAAGCACCGTGCGCGCAGCTGGCACCGGCTTGCGGCTGAGCATGTCGATCGTGCCGCCGATCAGGCGGCGGATGTCCTGGTGGCGGGCGGCGAAGTCGGCGATGGGGGCGCAGTGCGCCTGCAGGAAGGTCGCAGCCTGCCTTACCCATTCGAGATTGGCATCGCCGGCTATAGTCGACAGGACCCAAACGCCGCCGCCAACCGTGCCAACCTCGCGCAAGGCCGACACCACCGCGCGCGCCAGCGCGCCGATGGCATTGGCGCCGACACCCGCTGCGGCGGCCACCACTTCCGCAGCCGGCGTGGACGCCTCCGGGTTCGGGTCGTCCGGGCCCGGTAGCGGCCGCGACGCGGCAGCGAGGATCGGGCGAGCCGAGGGCGCGAACGGCGCTCTTTTATCCGCGAGTTTGTCCAGCGCCGCCCGCGTGACGACTGCCTCGGCGACCGGATCGGCGATCTCGCGGGCGCTCTCGCGGTTGCGGGCGCTCAGCCCGCGCCATTCCTGGAAGCCGAGACCGTAGAGCTCGACCAACCCGAGCAGCTTGTCGATGCCGGCGAGCAGGTCCGGCTCGATCGGTTCCGTCATCGTACCGGGAGCCGGCGGCGCGGCGAAGCGCGCCTGCAGGGATTCGAGACCGAGTTTGGCCACCCAGAGACCGGTAACATCCGTGCCGGCGACGGTGTCGCCAAGGAAGGTCTTCAGGTCCTGGTATTCGTCGAAGACGCTCGGATGCGTGTTCTGCAGTCCGGCGATGCGGCGATCGAGGCGATCGGCCGCCCGCTTCACTTGGCCATGCAGATTCGCCTGCCCCGGATCGATCCGCTCCGCTGCCGCCGGGGGATCGTCGACCGGCGCGAAGCCGTCCGGTGTCAGCCCGAAGGTCGGGCCGGGCGCAGGGTTGAAGCGCGGATCCGGCGGCTGACGCAGCCAGGTCGCGATCGCGGCCTCGCTTTGGACGATGACGGCATGCCAGCCGTCGCGCTGGGGGTGCCAGTCGCGCACGGGAAGGAGATCCCGATTGGCATCCGACGGCATCGCCTGCCGCGCGCCGAAGCGACGCTGCCAGCTGCATTTTTCCAGGATGACGGTCAGCACCAGCGCGCCGCGGCCGCGCTCGGCCTGCTCGATCGCCGGCGCCTCGCTCTCGGTGATGTAGGTGGAGGCGAGAGACGCGGCGGAGACCAGTTGGACGAAGATGTCGGAGTCTGCAATCGCCCGCCGGATGCTGGGGTCCCACCGCTGTCCGGCCTGGATCTCCGCATCCCACCACAAGGTCAGCCCGAAATGACGAATCGTGTCCGCCAGCCACATCCGAAGCTGTTCGGCGGCCTTGGCGTCCTGATGCGCGTAGGAGACGAACACCTGCGTCATGCAACGATTTTGACCGACCCGCGGCACCGATGCAACCGAAGCGGAGAGCCGCCGGAGCGCGGGGCCGGACCCGAGACGGCTACTCTGGCGCCCGAAGACGCACCCCACCGGACCTTCAGGAGTTGCCCTCCATCGAAACCCACCCCCTTCCCCTTCGCCCCCCTCAGGGGGGAGAAGGTGCCCGAAGGGCGGTTGAGGGGGACGATACCGCAGGTTTCACGCGACCCGCGGTCCTGGCCCCCTGCCGAACCGAAAAGCCAAACGATGCTGCGGCCTTACACCCCCTCATCCGGCCTTCGGCCACCTTCTCCCCCCTTCAGGGGGAGAAGGGGATGCCGCGAGGGCGGAGCGAGCGCGGCTGCGCTTGACCGGTCGGTCACGGTAATGCCGGGGCGTGGGCTCCGGCGACGATCGGTCCCGCCCGGCGCCCGCTACGAAACGGAGCGTCCGGTCAGTTCTGCGGCGCGCCGGAGGGTGACGCTCGGGGGCTCGCCGAAGGCGGTGCGGTAGTCGGTGGCGAAGCGGCCGAGATGGCCGTGTCCGGTCGCGAAGGCGACGGCGCCGACCCCCTCCCCGGCCTCCCCGCTGCCGAGATGGAACCGCGCCAGCGCGAGCCGGCGGCGGCGCCAGTATTGCAGCGGGCTGGTCCCGAACCGGTCGCGGAAGGCGAGTTGCAGGGAGCGCACCGAGCAGCCGGCGGCGCCCGCCACATCGGCGATCGTGAACGCGCCGGCCAGATGCGCATCGATGAAGCCGCAGGCGCGGCGCAGCTGCCGGGACGAGGGCGGTGCCCCGGCGGCGGCGATGGCATGCTGGACGTTGCTCGGCTGCCCGTTCAGCAAGGCGGCGATCAGGCCTTCCTCGATCAGGCGCTGCCGCGCCGCATCGCCCCCCGCATCGCGCGAGGCCGCAAAGGCCTGCCCGGCCTCGGCCGCAGCGAAGCAGGCCAGCACCAGCGTGCGGAAATGCGCCGTTACCGGCCGGTCGAAGCGCAATTCGGGCTCGAACAGGATCGGCGCCGACAGGTGATGCCCGGTCAGGCTCTCGGCCACGCGGGTCAGCGCGGCGCGGTCGATGCGCACCAGGAGCTTGGTGCAGGTCTCCGACCAGCGCATGCGCGTGTGCAGCGTCGGATTGAGGATCGTGCCGAGGCCGGGCGCGACCTGCACCGAACGGCCGCCGTTGCGCACATCCGCGCTTCCCTCCACCGGCATCTGCACCAGATAGAAGCTCGACAATTCGCCGGGCTCGATCGCGACCGGCGCGCCGTAGCGCAGATAGTTGAGCGAGACCTCGCGGCCCGGCGCATGATTGTGGATGGCGGCCAGCCGGGTGGCCGGTCGGTCCAGATCGAGACGATGCGGACAGAAGGCGCGCGCCACGAAATCGCGCGCCTCGTCGAGGGCCTCGGATTGGAACAGTCGCAGGGCGCCGAGGCGCTCCCTTGACGACATGGCTTGGCCATGCGGCATATCCGGAATTGTACGAGGGCTGAGCCGGCTTTCAACCCGAATTGCTTTGATCTTGAAATTTTCGCTTTCCGGATAACGCCGGCGTGCCGACCGGCCGCATGCTCCTTGTCGGCGGGTCGTTCGGCTCGTCGTCGGGACCCGGGATGGTCCCGGCCTTGCGTCGGTTTCATCGGGCGGAGGGGCTCATGGTCGCGCAGAAGACGATCGCCGTGATCGGTGCCGGCGTTAGCGGTATCGCCGCCGCCAAGGCCTTTGCGGCTCGCGGGCACAAGGTGACGGGCTTTGAAGCCGGAGAGGTCTTCGGCGGGGTCTGGGACCCGGCCAAGTCCTATCCGGACGTCCAGACCCAGTCGCCGAAGGAACTCTATCGCTTCACCGACATGGCCATGCCGGACGACTATCCGGAATGGCCGAAGGGGCCGCAGGTGCAGGCCTATCTGGACGGCTACGCGCGGCAGCATCGCCTGGCGCCGCTGTTTCGCTTCCGCACCCGTGTCGACGCCATGGAGCGGCGTCCGGACGGGCGGCCCGGCTGGCGCCTCTCGGTGACCGGCCCCGCCGGCGCCACGACCGAGGATTTCGACTTCGTCGCCGTCGCGGTCGGCAACTTCTCCGAAAAGCATCTGCCGGAATTCGGCGGCGAGGACCGCTTCCGGGCAGCCGGCGGCACCCTCCTGCACTCGTCGGACTATCGCGATCCCGCGCAGATTCGCGGCCGGCGGGTGGTGGTGCTCGGGGCGTCGAAATCGGCCACCGACATCGCCGTCAACGCCGCCCGCAGCGGCGCGAAGGCGGTGACGCTGGTCTGCCGCGAGGCGGTCTGGCGGGTGCCCTATTTCGTCGGCGGCATCAACTTCAAGCGCCTGCTCTACATGCGCGCCCAGGAGATGCAGTTCAACGGCTGGGGCCGGACGCCGGCGCAGAAGCTCCTCCAGGCGCTGACCGCGCCGCTCGTCTGGGCCAATTTCCGCGGCCTGGAGACGCTTCTGAAGCTGCAGCTGGGCTTGAGCCGCTGGGACATGGTGCCGGACGTGCCGATCGAGAAGGACGTGTCCTGCTCGATCCCGATCGTGACGCCCGGCATGTTCGAGGCGTTCCGGAGCGGCGCGATCCGGCCGGTGCGCGGCACCTTCGAGGGCTATGACGGGACAGGCCCGCGTCTGACCACCGGCGAGACGATCGGCGCCGACGTGGTCATCCTGGCGACCGGCTGGAAGGGCAGCCTGCCCTTCCTCGGCGAGCCCTGGCGGTCGCGGCTGATCGCCCCGGACGGGCTCTACCGGCTGCACCGCTTCGCGGTCAATCCGGACCTGCCCGAGCTCGGCTTCGTCGGCTTCAATTCGAGCTTCTGCACGGTGCTGACCTCCGAGATGCTGGCCGAATGGCTGGTGCGTTTCGCCGACGGCCAGCTCGCGCGCCAGCCGAGCCCGGCGGCGATGGCGGCCGATATCGAAGCGATGCTGCACTGGCGCCGCGAGGAGCGCCCGGCGGCGCGCAAATATGGGGGCTTGTGCGTCGCCCCGTTCCACTTCAAGCATTTCGACGAGCTTCTGGCCGACATCGGCGCGACGATCCGCAAACGCGCCAACCCGCTTGCGGAATATTTCTCCTTCCCGGATGCGCCGTCCTTCGGACGCTATCTCGCCTCGGCGCCGCAGTACCGGGCGGACTGAGCCCATCACCAGGCCCGAAAGGGCCGCCACCAGGAGGATACCGCATGAGCGATCTGGAAAAGGGAATCACCCGCAGCGGCGAGGGCTATGCCGGCACCCAGTGGAACATCCTCGGCCAGCTCTATTTCCCCAAGGCCAGCTGCGAGTCGACCTTCGCCTTCGAGACCAACAGCGATCCCGGTCAGTTCGTGCCGGTCCACATCCATCCGACCCAGGACGAGTTCATCCTGGTGCAGGAAGGCGTGCTCGACCTGAAGCTCGACGGCGTCTGGACCCAGGCCAAGGCCGGCGATCTGGTGCGCATGCCGCGCGGCATCCCGCACGGCTATTTCAACAAGTCCGACAAGCCGGCGCGCGCGCTGTTCTGGGTCTCGCCGGCCGGCAAGCTGGAAGACCTGTTCATCGCGCTCAACGACCTGACCGACGTGGCCGAAGTGGTGCGCCTCTCCGCCGCCCACGATGTCGACTTCCTGCCGCCGGAAGCCAGCGCCTGAACGCAGCCGCACGGGACACGAACAAAGCCGGGACGACGGCATCGTCCCGGCCGGAAGCCACCGTCAGGCGAGCGCCAGCACCCCGCCGCGGCAGGGATGCGGCACGCCGGTCGTGCCGGGATAGCTGAGCGGCAGTCCCTCGAGGTGGCGCACCGCCAGGAAGGCGAAGGCCTGCGCCTCCAGGAAGTCGGTCGACCAGCCGATCTCGGTCGCCGCCACGACGCGCGTCTGCGCGCGCTGGCTAATCATCGCCAGGAGGGTCGGATTGCGCGCGCCGCCGCCCGCGACGACCAGCGTCTCCGGCCGGCGCGGCACCACGGCCAGCGCCTTGGCGACGGTCGCGGCCGTGAAGGCGGTCAGCGTCGCCGCCCCGTCCTCGACCGACAATCCGGCGACGGGCGCCCGCGAGAAGGCGTTGCGGTCGAGCGATTTCGGCGGCGCGGCCTCGAAATAGGGATCGTCCATCAGGCGGTCGAGCGCAGCCGCGTCGACGCGGCCCGATGCGGCCAGGCGCCCGTCCTGGTCGAGCGTGCGGCCGGTCTTCTCCAGGCACCAGTCGTCGATCAGCGCATTGGCCGGGCCGGTGTCGAAGGCGATCAGGTCGTCGGCACCGGTGCCGGCCCCGCCGATCCAGGTCAGGTTGCCGACGCCGCCGAGATTGAGCACGCCGACCGGCCAGGCGAGACCGGCGCGTGCCGCCAGCGCCGCGTGATAGACCGGCACCAGCGGGGCGCCCTGCCCGCCTGCCGCCACGTCGGCGGCGCGAAAATCGTAGACCACCGGCACGGCGCAATGCCGCGCCAATGCCAGCCCGTCGCCGATCTGCACCGTCAGCCGGCGCGAAGGATCGTGGAACACGGTCTGGCCGTGGAAGCCGACCACCGAGACGGAATTGCGGTCGAAACCCTCCTGGGCGAAGAAGCGCGCCAGCGCATCGGCGTGCGCCTCGGTCACCACCCGCTCGGCCTCGGCCAGGACCGGCGGCCGCTCGGCGCGATCGCGCAAGGCCGGGCCGGCGGCGAGCGCCGCACGCAACAGCCCGCGCTCGGCCTCCGAATAGGGCCGGAACAGGGTCGGACCGAAATCGCCGACCACGACCCCGTCGGTCTCGATCGCGGCCACGTCGACCCCGTCCATCGAGGTGCCGCTCATCATGCCGACGGCCAGCCGCAGGTCGCTCACGTCATTCGCCCGTTCACGTCTGGCCTCACCGGGTGAATTCCCCCGCATTCGGTGCTATGGACCCGTCTCCGCCGCGCCGTCCCGTCATGGCCGCGCCGCAGGTCCACAGGGTTCACGCATCATGACCGGTTTCAAGTCCGACTTCCTCCGGGTTCTCTCCGAACGCGGCTTCATCCACCAGATCTCCGATCCGGAGGGGCTGGATGCGGCTTTCGCCAAGGGGCCGGTGACGGGCTATATCGGCTTCGACGCGACGGCGACCAGCCTGCATGCCGGCTCGCTGATCCAGATCATGCTGCTCCACTGGATGCAGCAGACCGGCAACCGCCCGATCGCGCTGATGGGCGGCGGCACGACCATGATCGGCGATCCGTCCTTCAAGGACGAGGCGCGCAAGCTCCTCACCATCGAGGACATCGAGCACAACCTCGCCGGCATCCGGCAGGTCTTCGCCAAGTTCCTGCGCTTCGGCGCCGGGCCGACCGATGCGCTGATGATCAACAACGCTGACTGGCTCCTGAAGCTCAACTATTTGGAATTCCTGCGCGATGTCGGCCGGCACTTCTCGGTCAACCGCATGCTGAGCTTCGATTCGGTCAAGCTGCGGCTCGACCGCGAGCAATCGCTGTCCTTCCTCGAATTCAACTACATGATCCTGCAGGGCTACGACTTCGTCGAGCTGAACCGGCGCACCGGCTGCGTGCTGCAGATGGGCGGCTCCGACCAGTGGGGCAACATCGTCAACGGCATCGATCTCGGCCACCGCATGGACGGCGTGCAGCTCTACGCGCTGACCTCGCCGCTCCTGACCACCTCGTCGGGCGCCAAGATGGGCAAGACGGCCTCCGGCGCGGTCTGGCTCAATGCCGACCTCCTGTCGCCCTACGACTACTGGCAGTACTGGCGCAACACCGAGGACGCCGATGTCGCGCGCTTCCTGAAGCTCTACACCACCCTGCCGATGGCCGAGATCGCCCGCCTCGCCGCGCTCGGCGGCGCGGAGATCAACGAGGCCAAGAAGGTGCTGGCGACCGAGGTCACCGCCCTGGTGCATGGCGCTGCGGCGGCGCATGAGGCGGCCGAGACGGCGCGCAAGACCTTCGAGGAGGGCGCGCTCTCGGCCAACCTCCCGACGATCGACATCCCGGCCGACGAACTCGCCGCCGGCATCGGCGTCCTCGCCGCCTTCGTCCGCGCCGGCCTCGCCGCCTCCAACGGCGAAGTCCGCCGCCTCCTGTCCGGCGGCGGCGTCCGCGTCAACGATGAGGCCGTCACCGACGACAAGGCCCGCCTGACGCCCGCCGACCTGACCCCGGAGGGCGTCGTCAAGCTGTCGCTCGGCAAGAAGAAGCACATCCTCGTCCGCCCGGTCTGAGCGGCGGGGCCGTCGGCATCTGGCAGGCCCCATCTGAACGGGATCGGACAGGCGCGGCGCGGGCCGGGCCTTCCGCGCGCCGGTCGCGCGGGCTACAGTCGGGTCGCGCCCCTTGCGGCCGCCCGACCGCATCCGCTTGCGCGCTTCGGCGCGACGGCGGCCGGCTTTGGCGGCGCGGGACGGTCGGTGCCGGACGGTCGGCGCCGGACGGTCGCCGCACCGCGGCGCGGATGCCCTGCCGACGGGAGGGAAGCCATGCATCTGACCTTCGACCAGTCGGCCGATCTGGCGCGTCTCTTCTCGCTCTTGCATGAGGAGGACGAGGAGCGGACGATCCGGCTCAAGGTCGGCGAGCTTCTCTTGCGGTTGACCGGATCGGACTATTTCGCCTCCTTCGTCTGGGACGAGGCGAGCCGGCGCTTCGCCCGGCGCCTGCAGATCGGCATGGACGAGGCCAATCTCGATCGCTACGACCGCCACTTCCAGTATCGCGATCCGATCACGCCGGCGCTCAAGCAGCGCGCCGCGCCGACCCTGGTCTCGGCGATCATGCCGCGCGCGGACTTCGTCCGGACCGAATTCTTCACCGATTTCCTGGCCCGCGACGGCCTCGCCTATGGCGTCAACATGTATTGCGTCGACGGCGTGCGCCATGTCGGCGACCTGCGCCTGTGGCGGGCGAGCCGCCGCGGCGATTTCGATACCGACACGGTCGACCTGCTGGCGCTGATCCGCCCGGCCCTGTCGCGGGCGCTCGCCAAGGCGCGCGATCGGGCGGGGTCTCCGGGCGTGCCGTCGATCCGGCTGTCGGCCCGGCAGCAGGCGATCGCCAAGCTGGTTGCCGCCGGCGCCTCCGACAAGGAGATCGGCCGCCTGCTCGGCATCGCGCCGACCACCGTGCGCAGCCATGTCGACCAGCTCAAGGAGCGGCTCGGTGTCGCCCGCCGCTCCGCGATCGGTGCCGCACTAGCCGAGGCCGGCCTGACCGATGTCGGCACGGCGGCGGCACCCAAGGGCTGAGGCCGCCGTCCGGACCCTCGTCGGATCAATAGTGCCGACGGTCATGCAATGACCGTCGGCATTCGATACGCGAATTTCTCATGCCGCTGACGCCTGTGAGAAATTCACGTTCCTTCAACGGCCCGATGCGTCAGCATCCCGGGCCGTTGGCATGCTGCCGCATCCCTATCGTCGGCTCACTTCGGCGGCGCGAGCGTGCCGAAGATCGCCTCGAGGGCCTGGCCGAGCGCCAGCAAGCGGCGGTCGGAGCCGGCGGGGCCGTCCAGTTCCAGGCCGACCGGCATGCGGCTCGACGCCGTCAGCCCGATCGGCAGGGTCAGCCCCGGCAGCCCGGCATTGCTGCCCGGATCGGTATTGCGGATGAAGGTCAGGAACACGTCGAGCGCGCTTGTCTCGGGCCCGGCCGTCAGCGCGACCTTCGGCACGGTCGGGAAGATCAGCGCGTCGATCCGGTTGTCCGCGAAGGCCTTGGCATAAGAGGCGATCAGCGCCGGCCGGCCGGTCGCGATGGCGGCCTCGTAGATCGGCTTGGCGTCGACCAGACCGTTCGGCCCGGGCAGCTTGCGCGGGAGGACCAGCCCGTCATAGGTGCCCTTCACGTCCGGGCTCTTGATGGCCGCCGCCACGCTCGCCACCGTCACGCCGGGCGCGTAGCGGGCGAGATAGGCGGCAAGATCGTCATAGGCCTCGTAGAGCGCGACCGGGAAGCTGACCGCCTGGTTGAGCGCGGCCAGATCCTTCAGGTCGACGCGGACGATCTCGACGCCGGCCGCCTCCAGCCTCCCCAACGCGGCCTTGAAGACCGCGTCGGTCTCCGCGTCGAGCCCCGCCGTCATGGCGGCATCGATGCCGAGCCGGACGCCCTTCAGCTCCGCCTTGCCGATCGCCGGCGCGCCGGTCACGACCCGGTCGATCAGTTCGAGGTCGGCGACGCTGGCCGCGATCGGGCCGACCGTGTCGCGGGTATGCGAGATCGGCACGACGCCGTCCTGGGCATAGCGCAACAGGGTCGGACGCAGGCCCGCGACGCCGTTGATGGCGGCCGGCAGGCGCACCGAGCCGCCGGTATCGGTGCCGAGCCCGGCCGAGACCGCGCCGGCGCCGACCAGCGCGCCGGTGCCGCTCGACGAGCCGCCGGCCATGCGGCTCGGATCATAGGCCGCGCGCACGCCGACCTGCGGGCCGGTCTGGTAGGTCGGGTTGTAGCCGGAAATGCCGAAGGCCAGTTCGTGCATGTTGGTGGTCGCGACCGGGATCGCCCCGGCGGCGACGAGGCGGTCGACCACCGGCGCGTTGGCGGCCGAGACGATCCCGGCGAGCGCGGGTGTGCCGGCGGCGGCCGGCAGGCCGGCGATCTGGATATTGTCCTTGACCACGAAGGGGATGCCGGCGAGCGGCCCGAGCGGCTTGCCTTCGGCCCGCGCCTTGTCGACGGCCTTCGCGGCCGCCAGCGCCCGCGCCGCATCGAGCCGCGCGACCGCATTGAGCGCGGAAGCCTTCTCGATCCGCTGCAACGCCGCGCCGACCGCCTGCTCGGCCGTCGTCCGGCCCGCGGCGATTGCCGCGGCCAGTTCGACCGTGGTCTGCCGACGTTCTTCGGCCTCGGCCGTCGAAACGGTGCCGGCGACGAGCGCCAGCGCGACGATATGGCGATGGAATCCTGACATGGCGGACATGCCCTCCTCTGGACCGATCCGGCCATTGGAACGCTGCCGCACCCGCCGCGCCATCCTCAAGAATGAGGAGGGGCGGCGGATCAAAGGGAGGCGGTCAATCCGGCAGCCGATCGGCCAACCCGGCCGCTACCGCGATCCGCTGCCACAGCCAGTGGATGGCGTGTGGACACCTGCGGCCCGGCTTGTGGACGAGCCCTGAACAACTGCTCGGGACCCACCCTGTGGGACGATCCTCAGGGATACGGTAGCGCATGACTTTTCTCGTCTGACCGACAGGGAAAAGGTGGAACCGCTGCGGCACACGGCCGGGCCTGCGATCCGCTGCCGCCGCCTGTGGACGACATGTGGAAAACAGCGACCGGGAATGTGGGCAAGCGCTGGACAACCCGTCCCGCCTCGGCGCCACGCCCCCTCAGTCCGCAGTATAGGACGCCGCCGTCTCTCCGATCGAGAGAAGGGCAAGGCAGGGCGGGATCGGAGACGACGGGCGCGGTCGGCAGGCCGCTCCGCTCACTTCGGGCAGCGGGCCGAGGTTTCGGTGACCGTGCGGATCCAGGCGTCGGGCAGTTCGGTCAAGGTGGCGATGTCGGGATCCTTGACGGTCTTCAGGAAGCGCTCGGCGGCGCAGGTGCAGGAATCGACCAGCTTGCCCTTGTCGACGCCCTCGCGCCCGTTCAGGCCATAGATGCAGTAGTCGGCGAGAGACCGGCGGACCAGGTCGCGGGTGACGGGCTTCTCGGGGATGCCCTCTGCGGCGGCAGGCGCGAGGGGCGCAAGGAGCAGGACGGCGGCGACGGCGAGGCGGCTGCAGGTGGCGAGACGGGACGACATGCACGAACTCCGGCAGCGGCCACACCCCCCGCGGGCCGCATCATGGGAACAGGCTCGCCCCGCCGGTCTCCGCAGCCGTTGGCGTGCGCGGGGCCGGACGAGGTCGAATTCGGCGATCGGTGTCCTGACGGACCGACACAGTCGGTGACAGGCCGGCTCCCTCTAATCCATGCCTGCACCATCCCTCAAGGGGCCGGCGACGATTTCTGCGACGTAGCGTCATGGCGCGACCTTTCTGCCGCCATTTCCGCTTGCCAGCTTTTCAGGAGGACGGAACGCCGGGCCGGGTAGCGCTGGTCGAGTTCGGTCATCCGTTCGATGCGGTCGGCGCGGAAATGGCGGAACCCCTGGCGCAACTCGCACCAGGCGACGACCATCCGCGCCGCCTCCATATAGCCGACCGCGATCGGCCAGATGACGCGCTCGGAGGGGCGGTCCTGCAGATCGCGATAGGCGATCTCGAGCTTGCGCCCCGCGCGCAGGGCGCGCCGCACGACGGCGAGGTCGATCCGGTCGCGCGGCGGTTCGCGATAGTTCGGCGCGAACACCGAGGCGTCGGAGAAGACGGGCTTCAGGGCCGGGGGCAGGACGGCGAGGATCTTCGCGGTCGCGTCCTCGGCGGCGCGCACCAGACCCGGATCGCCGCGATCGCGCACGAAGCGGGCGCCGAGCATCAGGGCCTCCAGTTCGTCGGCGGTGAACATCAGCGGCGGCAGGTCGAAGCCCGGATCGAGCACGTAGCCGATGCCGGCCTCGCCGCGCACCGGCACGCCGGTTGCCTGCAGGTCGATCACGTCGCGATAGACGGTGCGCACCGAGACGTCGAATTCGCGCGCGATCGCCTCCGCGGTGACCGGATGGCGGTGCCGGCGCAGCATCTGCACCATGGCAAGCAGGCGTTCGGTACGGTTCATGGCCGGTGCGGCCCCATCACGCCGCGCGGATCCAGACCTTGTTGTCGTGGAAGGCGGCGCCGCCGAAGGGCGCGACCGGATCGGCGCCCGTCAGGGTGTTGATCCCCTCCCCGCCCTCGAAGGCCGCGTTGGGCTGGATGCCCTCGGTCACCAGCACGCCCGGTTGCACGCCGTCGAAGAGCTTGAGCGCGAGCACGACCTCGCCGCGCGGATTGCCGAGACGGACGCGGACCCCGGCGGCAAGGCCCAGCCGGGCCGCGTCGTCGGGATGCATCAGCACGGCCGGGGCGCCCTCGCGCTTGCGGCCCGACGGGGTCTCCGCGAAGGTCGAGTTCAGGTAGCTGCGCGCCGGCGGCGTCACCAGCCGGAACGGATGGACCTCGTCGGCCGCCTCGATCACCGCCCAGTGGTCGGGCAGCGCCGGCAGGTCGCCATGTGGACCCATCGGGCCGTCATTGGGCGCCTTGACCCGCGTCCAGTCCGGCTTGAAGCGGAACTTGCCGTCCGGATGGCCGAAACCGTCGAGATAGTGGGCGCGCTCGAATTCCGGCTGGCAGTCGATGAAGCGCTTCTCCTCCAGTTCGGCCAGCGTGCCCCAGCCGGAATGGCTGAGCAGCCAGTCGATATGTTCGCGCGGGCTCATGCGGAAGCCGCGATGCTCGAAGCCGAGCCGGCGGGCCAGTTCGACATGGACGAAATGGTTCTCGCGCGCCTCGCCGGGCGCCTCGACCAGCTTCGGGCCGAGCAGGATGAACTGGTGCCCGCCGCCGCGGTAGATGTCGTCGTGCTCCAGGAACATGGTCGCCGGCAGGACCACGTCGGCCATCCGGGCGGTGTCGGTCATGAACTGCTCGTGGACGGCGACGAACAGATCCTCGCGCGCGAAGCCCTGGCGGACGAGGCGCTGCTCGGGGGCGACATTCACCGGGTTGGTGTTCTGCACCAGCATGGCGGTGACCGGCGGGCCGCCGCGCAGGGCCTGCGCGTCGCCGGTCAGGATGGCGCCGATGCGCGACTGGTCGAGATTGCGGATCGAGCGGTCCTTGAGGTCGGCGCCCTCGATCAGCGTCTTGTCGAGATGGTAGATGGCGCCGTTATTGTGGAAGGCGCCGCCGCCCTCGTGCGGCCAGAGCCCCGCCACGGTGGCGATCGAGGCGGCCGCATGCATGGCGACGACGCCGTTGCGCTGCCGGGCGAAGCCGTAGCCGAGGCGCAGGAAGGTGCGCTTGGTGGTGCCGATCGCCCGCGCGAAGGCCTCGATCTCGGCGACCGAGAGCCCGGTGATGGCGGCGGCCCATTCGGGCGTGCGGGTCGCCAGATGGGCTTCCAGCTCGGCGGGCACGTCGGAATATTGGGCCAGATAGGCGCGGTCGGCGAGGTTGTCGCGGAACAGGACATGCATCACCGCGCAGGCGAGCGCGCCGTCGGTGCCGGGGCGCAGGAGCAGCGCCATGTCGGCCTGCTCCATGGTCGCGTTGCGGTAGACGTCGACGACCGCGATCTTCGCGCCCCGCTCCTTGCGGGCCCGGATGGCGTGGGTCATCACGTTGACCTGGGTGGCGACCGCGTTGGTGCCCCAGATGACGACGAAATCGGATTTCGCCATCTCGCGCGGATCGGGTCCGGCGAGACGCCCGGTGCCGGCGATATAGCCGGTCCAGGCCATGTTGGTGCAGATGGTGTCGAACTGGTTGGAATAGCGGCCGGCATGGCGCAGCCGGTGGATGCCGTCGCGCTGCACCAAGCCCATCGTGCCGGCATAATAGTAGGGCCAGACCGCCTCGGATCCGTGCTGCGCGGTCGCCGCCACGAAGGCCTCCGCGATCCGGTCGAGCGCCTCGTCCCAGCTCACGGGCCGGAACTGGCCCGACCCCTTCGGCCCGGTGCGGATGAGCGGCACGGTCAGCCGGTCGGGATGGTGGATGCGCTCGGCATAGCGGGCGACCTTGGCGCAGATGACGCCGGCCGTGTAGTCCATATCCTCGGAGCCGCGCACGCGCCCGATGGTGCGCTCGTCGAGGATTTCGACATCGAGCGCGCAGGTCGACGGGCAATCGTGCGGGCAGGCCGAGTGGCCGATGCGGACGGGGACGGGACGGTTCATGACGGCTCCGGTCGGATGAGCCCGCCAGTCTAGGCGATGGCTCCGCCGCATCAACCGGCAATGTTCCGCCGCAACCCTGCCCGGCCGTCTCCGTGGCACGGGCCGGTCCGGCCGGATCCCGCGCGGGGGTCAGTCCGTGCCGCCCGGCTCGTCCTCGTCGTGGCTGCCGACCAGGAGGCGGCGCGGCGGCAGGGTCGGGCCCTCGCTGCGGGTCGCGACCGGCGGCGGTTCTGCCGGCGGCAGGGCGGCGCGGCGGTAGAGATCGGCCAGCACCGGCTTCAGTTCGACCGCCAAATCCTCGGCGATCAGGCCCGGCCCGGCCCGACGGCCGCATTCGCCATGCAGCCAGACCGCCGCGGCGGCGGCCTCGAAGCCGGGCAGGCCGCGCGCCAGCAGGCCGCCCGCGATGCCGGCGAGCACGTCGCCCGAGCCGGCCGTGGCCAGATCCGGCGGCGCGTTGTCGTTGATCGCCGCCCGGCCGTCCGGCGCGGCCACCACCGTGTCGGCGCCCTTGAGCACGATGATCGCGCCCGACCGGCGCGCCGCGGCCATGGCCCGCTCGGTCTTCGGCCGGCCGGCCGACTGGCGTTCGCCGAGATCGGCAAAGAGCCGGGCGAACTCGCCCTCATGCGGCGTCAGGATGACCGGCGCGGGCCGCCCGCGGATGCGGTCGAACAGGTCTTCGGGAGCGTCGGCGAAGCTGGTCAGCGCGTCGGCATCGAGCACCAGGGCCGCACGGCCGGCGAGCGCGGCCAAGACCAGGGTCCGCGTGCCCTCCCCGACCCCGGCGGCCGGGCCGAGCACCATCGCATTGCGACGCGGATCGGCCAGCAGCGCGGCGAAGCCGGCCGGATCGGCGAAGGCCTCGACCATCACGGCGGTCAGGTGCGCGGCGGCGACGGTCGCGGCCGCCTCCGGAGCGACCAGCGTCACCAGTCCGGCCCCGACCCTGAGCGCCGCCTCAGCCGACAGCCGCGCCGCGCCGGTGCGCAGCGCCGGGCCGCTCAGCACCAGCGCATGGCCGCGCGAATATTTGTGGTCGTCGAGCCGCGGCGCCGGCAGCCGGTCGAGCCACAGCGGCGGGCCGTTGTGACGCAGCGCCGGGCCGATCTCGCGCAGCGTCCAGTCCGGAATGCCGATATCGGCCGTGATCACCGTGCCGCAATGGGCCCGGCCCGGCATCAGGAGATGGCCCGGCTTGCGCCGGAAGAAGGTGACGGTGGTCTCGGCATGGAGCGCCGCGCCGCAGACCGCGCCGGTGCGCCCGTCGATGCCCGACGGCAGATCGACCGCCACGACCGGCCGGCCCGACCGCTCGACCGCCTCGACCACCCGGCGCGCCTCGCCGTCGAGCGCCCGCGCCAGTCCCGCCCCGAACAGCGCGTCGACGACGACGCCGGCCTGCGCCAACATGGGAACGACCCGATCGCCGTCGAGGGCCTCGATCCCGCCGCGCCAGGCCGCCGCCGCCAGGGCGGCATCGCCGGCGAGCCGGGCGCGATCGCCGAGCAGGGCGAGCCGGACGGCATAGCCGCGCTCGGCCAGGATGCGGGCGGCCACGAAGCCGTCGCCGCCATTGTTGCCCGGCCCGCACAGGACGAGCACGCGCGTCCCGAGGACATGGCGGAACGCGGTCGCGTCCGCGACGGCGCGGCCGGCCCGCTCCATCAGCCGGATGCCGGGCGTGCCGGCATCGATCGTCAGACGATCGGCACGGCCCATCTCGGCCGGGGTCAGAAGTTCGTTCATGGCTGCGGATGGAACCGGATTTCACCGGCGGACGCAACGCCGCTTCCGGCAAGGCCGGACGCCGCGACCTCCCCGCGCGGCGACCGTGCGGTTACTTCCGATGCGCGGCCAGGAAGGCGGCGACGCGCTCGATCGCATCCTTGCGCGCGGCCGGATCGGTGCCGGTATGGGCCGATCCCGTGCCGCTGCCGGTGAAGGCGAGGCCGGCGACGGTGTGGACCTTGAGATCCGGATGGTCGAAATCGTGATAGGCGCCCGGATAGGTGACCAGCGTGACGCGATCGGGATCGCCGGCCGCCAGCCTCCGGCAGGGTTCGGCCGGCGTCCAGTCGTCGGCCTCGCCGATCAGCACCAGGAGATCGGTGCGGCTCGCCCAGCCGCCCCTCTCGGCCTGCACCCGGCAGCCCGGATAGAAGGCGATCGCTGCCCGGAAATCCGGCGCTCCGGGGGCACGGGCGGCCCGGCCGACCGCATTGAGGACCGTGCTGCCGCCATTCGACCAGCCGAGCAGGAAGATGGCCTCCCGGCGCACGTCCGCGCGCCCGGCGAGGTGATCGAGAGCCGCCATGGCATCGCCGATCCGCTCCCGTCCCGCGCGTGCGACCCGATCGGCGTTGCGGCACTGGCTGCCGGCGGCGCCGCGCGAGCCGAAGCTGTCCGGCATGACGACCCAGTAGCCGGCGCCCGACAGGCGCTCCGCCCAGTCCCTGAAGCGGGCGCCGACGCGCCCCTTCCCGTCATAAAGACCGGAGCAGCCGTGCAGCGCGATCACCGCCGGATGCGGGCCGGGCCCGGCCGGCGCCCAGACGAGCGCCCGCAGGGGCGGGCCGGAGGTGCCGGCCGGAATGGTCGTCTCCACGCCGGCCGCTTCGGCGGCACGGCCGGCCGAGACCGAGCCGAGCAGCATGACGGCCGCCGCCAGAAGCGCCGGAATCGGATGGTGGCCCATGGCGCCTTGCTCCCTGTTCGGCCGCGGTCCCTGTTTTCACGACGATCCCCGCCTTGGCCGGTGCGGTCGAGGGTCCGGCGCGAAGGCGCCGACAATGCGGCCCGGCTCTCATCGTCGCGCGCCAGCGACACGAAGTCGCGCCCGCAGCACCCGATCGGGCGTCCAACGGGCCTTGTCTTTTCGCCTTGGCGGGTTTTACCGCCCGCTTTTCCGAGGTCTCGCCCGCGGCTTCGACAAAGATGGCAGGTCGTATGGAATGCGGGCAGCCGGAATGGCGCCTTTTTGTGCAATTGCACATTCCATTGGCGATTGCCCGAACGATATCGGCTTTGCAAAATGACCTGTGGCCCGCGGGACATTGATTTCCCGGCTTTCGCGGGAACACGGTTTCCAATGGCACGCGGCGTGCTAATGACGGGCGCGGGGCCGGTTCAACCGGTCCCTCTCACATCTTCGGAGTGTCGGAGGCAATGAAGAAGATCGAGGCGATCATCAAGCCCTTCAAATTGGACGAGGTGAAGGAGGCCCTCCAGGAGGTCGGCCTTCAGGGCATCACCGTCACGGAGGCGAAGGGTTTCGGCCGGCAGAAAGGCCATACGGAACTCTACCGCGGCGCGGAGTACGTGGTGGATTTCCTGCCGAAGGTGAAGGTCGAGATCGTGCTTCCCGACGAGATGGTCGAGAAGGCGGTCGACGCGATCCGAAAGGCCGCCCAGACCGGACGTATCGGCGACGGCAAGATCTTCGTCTCCAATGTCGAAGAGGCCGTCCGCATCCGTACCGGTGAGACCGGGCTGGACGCGATCTAGTCACCCGCCTGGAAAACCCCGCCGAATTCCCGCCCAACGGCCGGATGTCAAAGGACCCGGCCACAGCCCTGAGAAGTCAAGAAAGGGAACCGTCCCATGAAGACCGCTAAGGACGTCATGAAGTTCATCAAGGAAAACGACGTGAAATACGTCGATTTCCGGTTCACTGACCCGCGGGGCAAGTGGCAGCATGTGACCTTTGACGTCACCATGGTGGATGAAGAGATCTTCGCCGAAGGCACCGCCTTCGACGGCTCGTCGATCGCCGGCTGGAAGGCCATCAACGAATCCGACATGATGCTCATGCCGGATCCGGAAACGGCCACCATCGATCCCTTCTTCGCCCAGACCACCCTGTCGATCGTTTGCGACATCCTCGAGCCGTCGACCGGCGAGCGCTACAACCGCGATCCGCGCGGCATCGCCAAGAAGGCCGAAGCCTACATGAAGTCGCTCGGCGTGGGCGACACCATCTATGTCGGTCCGGAAGCCGAATTCTTCATCTTCTCCGACGTGAAGTATTCGACCTCCCCGTACAAGACCGGCTTCCAGGTCGACGATCCGGAACTGCCGATCAACACCGACACCGACTATGACGGCGGCAACCTCGGCCATCACGTCAAGACCAAGGGCGGCTACTTCCCGGTGCCGCCGATCGACTCCTGCCAGGACATCCGCGGCGAAATGCTCGCCATGATGGCCAAGATGGGCGTCACGGTCGAGAAGCACCATCACGAAGTCGCCTCCGCTCAGCACGAGCTGGGCATGAAGTTCAACTCGCTCACGCTGATGGGCGACCAGATGCAGATCTACAAGTACTGCATCCATCAGGTCGCTCAGGCCTACGGCAAGACCGCGACCTTCATGCCGAAGCCGATCTTCGGCGACAACGGCTCGGGCATGCACGTGCACCAGTCGATCTGGAAGGGCGGCAAGCCGGTATTCGCCGGCAACCAGTATGCCGACCTCTCCGAGACCTGCCTGTACTATATCGGCGGCATCCTGAAGCATGCCAAGGCGCTGAACGCCTTCACCAACCCGTCGACCAACTCCTACAAGCGTCTGGTCCCGGGCTACGAGGCACCGGTTCTGCTGGCCTACTCGGCCCGCAACCGTTCGGCCTCCTGCCGCATCCCCTACACCACCTCGCCGAAGGCCAAACGCGTCGAGATCCGCTTCCCCGATCCGACCGCCAACCCCTACCTGGCCTTCGCCGCCTTGCTGATGGCCGGCCTCGACGGCATCAACAACAAGATCCATCCCGGCCAGGCGATGGACAAGAACCTCTACGACCTGCCGCCGAAGGAGCTCAAGAAGATCCCGACCGTGTGCGGTTCGCTGCGCGAAGCCCTCGAGAGCCTGAAGAAGGATCACGCCTTCCTCACCGCCGGCGGCGTCTTCGATGCGGACTTCATCGAGAGCTACATCGAGCTCAAGTGGGAAGAGCTGATGCGCTACGAGATGACCCCGCATCCGGTCGAGTACGAGATGTACTACAGCGTCTGATCCCGACAGGATCGGCCGAGATCGAGGGGCGCCCGCAACGGCGCCCCTTTTTCGTTTGCACCCCGCAAGCGACGATCCGTCTGCGGCCCCGTCGACCGACGACCGGCGGCCCTGGCGATCTGTGCCCCTGACGATGTGCGGCCCTGGCGATTTGCGGCTTGGAGACCGGCGCCCGCTAAGGTCGAGGCGTCCCGCGACGCCGGGCGGTGGCCCCGGTTCGCCGGGATCGGCCTTGGTCGATTGCCGAAAAACGCGTCTGAACGCGATCAGAAGCGGGCAATGTCAGCCCTGTCATGCCCGGGCTGTTGCCGGGTCCAGACGGTCCAAGGGTTGGCCTTGGCACGGGTCCCCCGGACCAGCCCGGGGATGGCGGAGGGGCGGGTTTGGCGTGTTGTTCAGAAGCCAGCGAGGCGCCCGTCCGGCCGCAGAGCTGGACGGATCGCATCCGCCAGTACGACCGGTCGCGCCGACGCCCGCCCTCGCGCAGTCCCTTTCGAGCCCACCACGAGAGCATCATCCGATCTGAAGGGATCGGATCATGCCCGCAAGCCTCGCTCACCGCCGCCCCCGGAGACAAGGTCGCCCCGGCCCCTGCGACGATCCGCGCCGCGTGGCCGGGAAGTCTTCCCGCCCCGGCGCGATTGCCGCGCCGTTCGGCCCCCGCCAGACTGGCCCGGCAACGACAAGGCGGCACGACCGCCGGGGAGGATATGACGATGCCGGAATTCTACGGCGAGGCGCAGCGCGCCCTGCAAGATCGCTTCGACACCCGCCGCCTGGCCGACCGGCTGACGGCCGCCATCGTCCACGACACCATCCTGGACGACGAGAAGGCCTTCATCGAATCGCGCGACATGGTCTTCGTCTCGACCGTCGGACCCGACGGCCAACCGACCGTCTCCTACAAGGGCGGCGCCCCGGGCTTCGTCCGTGTGCTCGACGAACGCACCGTCGCCCTGCCGAGCTATGACGGAAACGGCATGTTCCTGACCATGGGCAACATTGCGGCGACCGCCAAGGTCGGGCTGCTTTTCATCGATTTCGAACACCCGCACCGCATCCGCCTGCATGGCGAGGCGCGCGTCGCCGCCGACGATCCGCTCATCGCGAGCTGGCCGGGCGCGGACCTCGTGGTCCGGATCGCGGTCACCAATCTCTTCGTCAACTGCCCGCGCTACATCCACCCCCATGTCCAGTCCGCCCGCTCGCGCTTCGTGCCCGCCGCCGACGGGGCGGCGCCGCCGCCGGCCTGGAAGCGGATCGACGCGATCCAGGACGCACTGCCGGCCCGCGATGCCGACGTCGCGGCCCGCGCCGGCGGCGTGATCTCCATGGAGGATTACGGCCGCATCCTGCAGGAGGGTGGCGCCTGACGGTCACCCGATCCGGCGCCGGGATCAGGAGCCGGATCAGGCGTCCCGAACGGGCGCCGGATCCGAAGCCCTGATCGGCAACGCCGGGCACGCAGCCGGTCGCGGCTCCGCCCGCCGGTCACGGCATGCCCTGGTCACAGCAGACCCGGGTCACAGCAAGCCCCGGTCCCGGCAAGCCCTGATCACAGCATCGGCAGGCCCCGGCGGCGCGGTCCCTTCGGGAAGGCGGCGTCGAGCCGGGCTACGTCGTCCGGCGTCAGCACGAGATCGCCGGCGCCGGCATTGTCCTCCGCATGGGCACGGCGGGAGGCCTTCGGGATGGCGAAGACCGACGGCTCACGCGTCAGGAAGGCCAGCGCCACCTGGCGCGGTGTCGCATCGTGACGGGCCCCGATCTCGGCCAGAACGCGGCCGCCACGCGACGCCGCGGCGGGAAAGCCGGGCGATCCGAACGGCGTATAGGCCGTGACCGCCACGCCATGGGCGGCGCACCACGGGATCACCGCATGCTCGATCGCCCGCTCCTCAAGGTGATAGAGGACCTGGTTGCAGGTGATCCGACCCGGGCCGGCGATCGCCAGCGCCTCGTCGAGGTCGTCGACATCGAAATTCGAAACGCCCCAGGACAGGATCTTGCCGGCGGCAATCAGATCCTCGAAGGCGCCGATCGTCTCGGCCAGCGGGACAGACCCACGCCAATGCAGCAGATAGCAGTCGAGGCGGTCGGTCTTGAGCCGGCGCAGCGATCGCTCGCAGGCCGCCTTGGTGCCCTGGAGCGAGGCATTGTGCGGCAGCACCTTGGTGACCAGATAGACCGCGTCGCGCCGGCCCGCGATCGCCTCCGCCACCAGAGGCTCGGCCTCGCCGTACATTTCCGCCGTGTCGATATGGGTCATGCCGAGGTCGAGCCCGCGCCGGAGCGCCGCCACCGCCTCCGCCCGCTCGTCACCGTCGAGCTTCCACGTCCCCTGCCCGATCGCCGCGACCGCCGTCCCGCCGGCCCCGAATGGCTTGACCCGCATGCGCATCCCCTCCTGTCGTCCCGCCGCCGCCTTCGACGCCATCAAACGACCTGAACCTGCACGACCCCCGGCACGGCCTTGAGCGCGCCGGCGACCTGCGGCGAGACGCGCCACTTGCCGGGCAGCTTGACCTCGACCTCGCGCTCGCCCGCCCCGACCAGGAGCACGAAGGAGACCTCGCCCTCCCCGCGCGGCTCAAGCTGCTTGCCGAGGCTTTCGATCGGCTTCGGATCGCGCAGGAAGATCCGCAGGTTTTGCTTCGAACGGCTTGCAATGACTTCGAGCGGTTCGACCTTCTCGATGCGCACGCTGATGCCCTCCGCCCGCTCCTCGGCATTGGCGTAGAGAATGATCGAACGCCCGGTTTCCAGCAGGTCGCGGTAGTTGGAGAGCCCCTCGGAGAAGATCACCGCCTCGTACTGCCCGGTCGGATCGGACATGCGTACGATGCCCATCTTGTTGCCGGTCTTGGTCTTGCGCTCCTGGCGGCTGGTCACCGTGCCGGCCAGCCGCCCGAAATTGCCGCCGCGCTTGACCGATTCCTGGAACTCCGCCCACATCTGGACCCGCTGTTCCTCGAGCACCTTGCGATACTCGTCGAGCGGATGGGCCGACAGATAGAAGCCGATCGCCGCATGCTCGCGCTGCAACTGCTCGGCCGGCGTCCAGCCCTGCTCGGGAAGCCGCAGCGGCTTCTCGGCCCCGCCCCCCGCGAACATGTCGAAATGGCCGTCCTCGCTGTCCTTGCGGACCCGGTTGGCCTCGCCGACGATCTGGTCGAGGCCGTGGAACAGGCGTCCGCGATCCGGCTCCAGGCCGTCGAAGGCGCCGGCGGCGACCAGGCTTTCGAGCGTGCGCTTGTTCAGCTGGCGCGGATCGATGCGCCGCGCGAAGTCGGAAATGTCGCGGAACGGCCGCTCGGTGCGGACGGCGACGAGATGGTCGACCGCCTGGGTACCGACCCCCTTGACGGCGGCGAGCGCATAGATGATCCGCCCCTTGTCCGCATCGAAAGCGGTGCCCGAACGGCGGATGTCCGGCGCCATGACGGGGATCGAAAGCCGCATCGCCTCGCGCCGGAAGTCGCTCAGCTTGTCGGTATTGGACATGTCGAGCGTCATCGAGGCGGCCAGGAACTCGACCGGATAGTTCGCCTTCATCCACGCGGTCTGGTAGGCGACCAGCGCATAGGCGGCCGCGTGGCTCTTGTTGAAGCCGTAGTCTGCGAATTTCGCCAGGAGATCGAAGATGGTATCGGCCTGTTCGCGTGCCAGCCCCTGCTTCAGGGCGCCGTCGACGAAGCGGACGCGCTGGGCATCCATCTCGGCCTTGATCTTCTTGCCCATCGCGCGCCGCAGCAGGTCGGCTTCGCCGAGCGAATAGCCGGACAGCAGCTGCGCGATCTGCATCACCTGCTCCTGGTAGACGATGATGCCGTAGGTCTCCTTCAGCACCGGCTCGAGCAGCGGATGCAGATAGTCCGGCGTCTCCAGACCCTGCTTGCGCGCGCCGTAGACCGGAATATTGGCCATCGGGCCGGGTCGATAGAGGGCGACCAGCGCGATGATGTCCTCGAAACGATCGGGCTTGATGTCCGCGATCGCCTTGCGCATGCCCTGGCTTTCCAGCTGGAACACGCCGACCGTCTCGCCCTTGGCCAGCAGCTGGTAGGTCTTCGGATCGTCGAACGGCAGCGCCGAGAGATCGACCGCGCGGCCATGCTCCTTCAGGACCAGCGCCACCGCGGTCTGCAGCACGGTCAGCGTCTTCAGGCCGAGGAAGTCGAACTTCACCAGCCCGGCGCTCTCGACCCATTTCATGTTGAACTGGGTGACCGGCATGTCCGAGCGCGGGTCGCGGTAGAGCGGCACCAGGTCGTCGAGCCGCCGGTCGCCGATCACGATGCCGGCGGCATGCGTCGAGGCGTGCCGGTAGAGCCCCTCCAGCTTCATGGCGATGTCGAGTAGCTTCTCGACGATCGCCTCCTGTTCGCGCGCCTCCTGCAGGCGCGGCTCGTCGCTGACCGCCTGGGCGAGCGTGACCGGATTGGCCGGGTTCTGCGGCACCAGCTTGGCCAGCCGATCGACCTGACCATAGGACATCTGAAGCACGCGACCGACGTCGCGCAGCACGGCCCGCGCCTGCAGCGTTCCGAAGGTGATGATCTGGGCGACCTGATCGCGGCCGTATTTCTGCTGGACGTAGCGGATCACCTCGTCGCGCCGGTCCTGACAGAAGTCGATGTCGAAGTCCGGCATCGAGACGCGTTCGGGATTGAGGAAGCGTTCGAACAGCAGCGCGAAGCGCAGCGGGTCGAGATCCGTGATGGTTAGCGACCAGGCGACCAGCGAGCCGGCGCCCGAGCCGCGGCCCGGCCCGACCGGGATGCCCTGCGCCTTGGCCCATTTGATGAAGTCGGACACGATCAGGAAGTAGCCCGGGAACTTCATCCTGACGATGATCGAGAGCTCGAAGGCGAGCCGTTCGCGGTAGTCCTCAACGGAAAGGCCCGGCGCGGTGCCGTGAATGGCAAGCCGCTGCTCCAGGCCGGCCTCGGCCTGCGCGCGCAGTTCCAGCGCCTCCTCGCGCTCGGCCGTCTCCGCATCCTGGCCGACGCCGGCGAAACGCGGCAGGATCGGCTTGCGCTTGAGCGGTCGGTAGGAACAGCGCCGCGCAATCTCGATCGTGTTGGCCAAGGCCTCGGGCAGATCGGCAAACAGCGCGAGCATCTCGGCCCGGCTCTTGAACCCGTGCTCCGGCGTCAACCGCCGCCGGTCCTCCTCGGCGACGACCCGGCCCTCCGAGATCGCGATCAGCGCATCATGCGCCTCGAAATCCTCGCGGCTGCGGAAGAAGGGCTCGTTGGTCGCCACCAGCGGCAGACGCAGGTCATAGGCGAGCTCGATCAGATCCGCCTCGATCGCCTGTTCGGCCTCGATCTTGTGGCGCTGCAGCTCGACATAGAGCCGGTCGCCGAACAGCTGCGCCAGCCGCTCGAGACGTGCCCGGGCCAGGTCGGCCCGCCCCTCCGCGAGGGCGCGGTCGATCGGACCGCCGGGACCGCCGGACAGAGCGATCAGCCCCGCGGCATGGTCGCCGATAAAGTCGACCGACACATGCGCATCCTCGGTCCCCTCCGTGCCGAGAAAGGAATGCGACACGATGCGGACGAGGTTCGCCCAGCCTTCCGCCGTCGCGGCGATCAGCACCAGTGCGGGCCGCTTCGGGTTCAAGGCCGTCCGCCGGCCCGGTTCGACCGGCTCGCCGAAATCGACCGCCACCTGGCAGCCGACGATCGGCTGGATGCCCTTCTCGGACGCCTTCTCGGAGAATTCGAGCGCCCCGAACAGATTGCCGGTATCGACCAGCCCGAGCGCCGGCTGCGCATCCGCCTTGGCGGCCTCGATCAGCTTGCCGAGCGGCAGCGCCCCTTCCAGCAGGGAATAGGCCGAATGGGCCCTGACATGGATGAACCCGACTTCCCCGCCCATCCGCCTGCTCCGATACCGCTCTTCGCCACGAGCCCCGAACCGGCCTGCAGCGCCGGCTCAATGCCACCCGGCCGTGGCCATCCGGGCGCCGGCACATTCCGGCCCCTCGAATCGCCGGGCTCCTCATCACCGCCTGCAGCCGAATCGCCGACCGCAAGATCCGGGCGCTCCGCGGAACTCTTCCGCGCAAGGTCCCCGCAAGGCAACGCATCAGTCCCGGTCGTCCCCGTATCGGCGAGGCTTGTGGATAACCGGGCGCTCGGCTATTCCTGTTTTGTTCCGAGCTCAACCAGCATGCAGGATCACGTCGACCCAAACCGCCAGCATGGCCATGAAGGACAGCAGAGCCCCCGCCGACGCCACCTCACGCATGAACATCATCATGTCGACCTCCCGAAACCGGCCGCCAGCGGCCGTTGTCCCCATAATGTTCACTCTTTGTTCTGGCGTCAAGCCCCACCCGTCCACAGGCAACGCAGGTTTATCCACAGGGTCGGTTCGGCGCGTGTGACGCCCCGTCGGCTCAATGCCGGCACCTGGGGGGCGATCGCCTGTTGAAAGATCGAATGAAAGGGATGATCGCCGTCGAAACCGTCTTGTCCAACCGGCCGAAGCCGCCTATACACCGCTCGCCCGCGCCCTTCGTCTATCGGTTAGGACGGCAGCCTTTCACGTTGCAAAGACGGGTTCGACTCCCGTAGGGCGCGCCACGGCACTCAGTTTTCTCTCCGGACCAGCTGGAATCCCGTGCCGACGGACCGCGCGTCCCGGGCGCTTTCACGCTCGGACGGGCTTTTGATCCGCGGGTTTACAGGTCAGTCCCGGATCGCCGGCGCGGATTCTGATCGGGCCCGTTCGGCCCGAGAGGATCGACGGGCCCCGCGGATATCTCTGTTTCCATAACGCTTCCGATCGGCACCGGTCGCACCGGTTCCGGGGACATCGTCACCTCACGCCTGGTCGGCGCTTTCGGCCTTGGTCACCGCGGTGCGGAACGCGGCGAAGGACTTGAGGGCGGAGACGAGAGCGCCGCGCTTGCATAGGGCGACATAGAGCGCGCAGGACTTCGCCTGGCAGTTCAACGAGCGCTCGGGATTGAACTCGATATCGGAAAACCCGGAATACTGAAGAATCGCGTTGCTCTCGGACGGAAGCCCGTTCAGTGCCGTGATGTAGAGCCAATCGTAGAAGACGGTCGGGGGATCGATTGGGTAATCGGTGCCCTGGAGCCGGAATTGGACGAGACGGCCCGATTGACGGAGCCGTTCGTCTCTCTTGGCCGACCGGCTGTCGGTCTCGTAGAGATCCGTATAGGGGCCACCACCGGTAAAGACCTTGCTGCCCTGGAAGGCGCATTCCACGGTCGTGTTCAGTCCACCCATGTCGGTCCTGAGATTGAAGGCACTCAAGGCCCGGCCCACCGCATGATCCGATTGGCCGGAAACCTCGAGAACCGGCGCGATACCGGATAGCTTCGCGGCTTCGTGCAGAGCCAGGACGTTCTTCTTCTTTTGCGTTGACGAGAGTCCGGCATGCCATTTGAAGGCCATGCTGATGGCGCGCACCCCGTGCGGTTCGGTTGGCATCGGCACAAAGATGGGACGCTCAGCCATCACCCTATGTCCTTGTCCGGTTTAACGAAATCATGCCAACGGCCCAGGATGCTGACGCATCGGACCGTTGAAGCAAAGCGAATTTCTCATAGGCGACAGAGGCATGAGAAATTCGCGTATCGAATACCGGCGATCATTTTCAATGACCGTCGGTATCAGGCCCGCCCTCGGCCGGGCAACCGACCGACGATCGGCGCCGATGGGGACGCTCCCGGCCCTCCGAACCGACCCTATCTCAGCGACATGGGCCCGTCTCGACAGCGCGCGGCTTGCCCGGCCGCGCGCCCTCCCCGGCGATCCCGAACGACTGAATTCCGATCGTCAGGCGCAGCACCAAGGAATTCGGGCCGACCGGGCGCGGGCGTAACCTCAGCGCCGACACCGGCCTCGTCTGCGTGTCGGCGCCATCGGCGGCGGCGCCCCTGGCCCCAACCCCGCGGCCGCCGAGCCCATCGCCTGGACCGCCTCGAAGGACCGACGGGGCGATCATGGTGCCGAGGTAGGCCGGCAGCGACCGTTCCGAACGTGCGCCCATCATCTCGAGGCCTTGCCGGCGAAGCTGGCGGCAGTCTGCGCCTTCAAACCGGGTCATACGGCGGACTGCTCCCCGGACGCTCCGAATGGAACTGGCCGTCCGGTGGGGTCCGCACCTTCAATGGTTCAAAGAAAGCCGTCTTGAGCGGCCTGGTAGACCGTCCTCACGGTGGGGGCGAAGCCCAGACGGCGCGCGAGTGCCGTGTCGACCTGCAGCGCCCAAGGGGCGGCAAGCGGCTCCGCAGAGGCGTCCATGGCGCCGCCGCCGAGCGCGATCAGATCGAGCATGGAGGCCGGCAGATCGTCGGCGATGTTGACCACACGACCGTCAAAGCGCCCGTCGAGTGCCAGGACCATGGCCGTGGCGATGTCGCGATGTTGAATCGTGCTCATCCGCATCGCCGGATGCCAGCCGGCGCCCGCAGCATGGCCCGGCAATGCCGCGAGGTGCCCGTCACCGTCCCCATAGACGAACGGAAAGCGCACGACCGACCATGCCAGACCGCTTTCCCGCAAGGCCTGTTCGGCCGCGACCTTGCTCGCCGGATAGGCCTGGGACGGATTGACACGGTCGTCCTCCCGGCCGGGCCGCGCCTGATCCTTGGCATAGACGTTGCTCGTACTGGCCAGGATGACTCGGGCCTTGGGCGCATGGCTTTCGACCGCGGAAATCAGGCGGCGCACGCCATCGAGGTTGCTCTTCCAGATCAGCGCCTCGTCCGGGGTGCGGAAGACGGCCGCGAGGTGGATCACCGCCGATATCCCGGCAAGCGCCGACGCGAGCGCGGCGGCATCGAAGAGGTCGCCGTCGACAGGCTCGGCGCCGGCCGGAACGGTCTTGCCACCGCGTACCAGCGCCCGGCAGTCATGGCCGGCCGCCAAAAGACGGGGCAGCAGGCGCTCGCCGACGAGGCCGGTCGCCCCGGTGAGAAGAATGGTCATGAGATCTCTCCCTTGTCGATGAAGGCATCGAGCCGTTCGGTCGCGATCCGCAGGACCCGCACCGCGATCTCCCGCTCCGCGTCGCTGATGCCCGCGAAGGCGGCCTCGTTGATGATCGCGGAGAGGTCGGGAAGCTGCGCCCACAGCGCGGATCCGGCCGGGGTGATGTGCAGGAGCTTGCGACGCTGGTCCGCCGGGTCGATGACCTGCTCGACCCACCCTTTCCGAACCAGGACACCGACGATGACGGTCAGGGTCGCGCGCTCGATCTGCAGCAGCCGCACGAGGTCGCGCTGCAGGGTCGGGCCGTGATGGACGAGCTGGTGGAGGATGTACCATTGCGTAGAGCCGAGATCGAACGGCCGCAACATGGCTTCCATCGCGGCCCGGCCCGCGAAGTAGCAGCGCTTCGCCCAGGCTCCGACCGCACCCTGACGACTTTCGAATATTTTGTTAGGCATCTAGCTTATATGCTAGAGAGCTAGCAGTCTGTCAACCGCGGGATGCCCGGTGTTTGGAGCGGCTTGGCGCCTGGAGCGGCCTGGCGAGGCGCCCGGGATTTCGGCGGTGCGCGCGAGGACGGCCGGGAGCAGCTTGAGCCGGCCCGGTCGGGAGTGGGTGTCGGACCGGTCGCTCCGGAAGCAGATTCGGAGAGTAATCGTTCGATAGACAATCGGTTTCTTTAGAAATCGTATAATACCAACGGCCCTCATTATTGACCGATGTGAGCCCAGTCTCGCATTCCGATGGACGTGATCACGGCTGGGGCTGCGGTGAGGCTTTTCCATGCGTCGCAGGCTGCCTCGATGATGTCGGGGTAAGCGTCGAAGACGCGGTTGGAGAGCCAGTTTGCCCTGAGGTACTGCCAGACGTTCTCGACCGGGTTCAACTCGGGAGAGCGCGACGGCAGCAGGATCAGGGTGATGTTCTTCGGGACCCGCAGTTTGTCGGTCGTGTGCCAGCCGGCGCGGTCGAGCAGCAGGACGGCGTGGGCGCCGCGGGCCACGGTGCGGCTGATCTCGTCGAGATGGGCCTGCATCGCGGCGGTGTCGGCGAAGGGCATCGCAAGAGCCGCCCCGACGCCGCGGGCCGGACAGATGGCACCGAACAGGTAGGCGCTTTCGTAGCGCTGGTCGGCCGGTTGACGAGGCCGCGTGCCGCGCCTGGCCCATTGCCGGACGAGGCCGTTCTTCTGCCCGATCCGGGCTTCATCCTGGAACCAGATCTCCACCGGCTTGCGCTTGCGCACGTGGCCGAGATGGGCCTTCAGCGTTGCGGGGAAGTTTTTTGAAAGCCTCCATGGTCTCGGCCTTCTGGCCGGGATGGCGAGGCCGCGCGCTGATGTGGGAGAAGCCGATCTGCTTCAGGAGCTTGCCGATCGTACGCTCGTGATAGACGACGCCGAAGCGCTCTTCGATCACCCGTTTGAGATCGATGCGCCGCCAGCGTACGACCCCATCCCTGGCGCGGTCGGGGCCGGTCTCGACGATCTCGCCGAAGGCCCGAAGCTGCTCGGCCGTCAGCCGAGCGACGCCGCCCTTGGCCCGAATGTCCTTCAGCCCGTCAGGCCCCTGTTCGTTGAACCGGTGCACCCAGTCGCGCAGCGTCTGCCGATCCATGCCGCCGATGCGCGCTGCCTGCTCGCGATCCATCCCGTCGAGAACCGCCGCCAGCGACAACAGCCGCCGGCTCTGGTTCGCGTGCCTCGAACCGGCGGCGAGGCGCCGGAGATCCGAAGCCGTGTAGTCCGTCCGAAGCTTCACCGCAGCAGCCATGGCGCGAATCCTCCTCGCGCCAGGGAATCACCTCAAAGCCGAATCGGGGATCCCGAGAGAGTCTCAGTTCGCGGCCGTTGGTATTAGTCGGCAAAAGCCGAAAGATCGACATGGCTCGAAACTCGGAGATGTTTGTCGCCGAACCAATACATCCATGTCGGAGTGCGGCGGGCCGATATCTGGACCTCCATGTCCTTCGACTGCGTCCACTTTGTGAATTCAAAAGGACCGATTTCGCGCGTCGATTTCGCGTGGGAGCCGGAGCAAGGGTTCGCGTCAATCCCAGCGATTTCGACGATGCGGATTTTGCCGGTGAGACCAAGGTCAGAATCCACGCGCCAATGACGGAACCTTCCCGCCGCGTCAGCAACAGATTTAGCCGAAACGACTGAGATGGAAGCGTCGCGGAGCACGAAGTGCCGGGTGAGGCAATCCACCGACGACATCAGTTCGTCCGTGACCGCCGTCGAGGTCTTGAACTTCACCGAGACGGTGACCCCATCGTCGGCGATCAACGCCCCCTTGCTGTCGAAGTCCGCGAGCACATGGCGCGCGGCGGCCATCATGAGGTGCGTGAGGCTGTGGGATCGGGACAAGGCCGCGCGGCGAGGTGCATCCACTTCGAGGAGCGCCATGTTCCCGATCTCGACGTCGCCCACGCGAGTGCGGTCGACAATAACCCACGTCTCGCCACCCTCCTTGACTACGTTCAGAACGTTCGACGTCTCGTTGCCGATGCTGATGGTCCCACGGTCATGGGGCTGGTCGCCGCCCGCCGGGCGGAAGATGTTCTGGCCGAAGGCGATCGCGGTCCGATGGGCGCTCTCGAACTTCATCGCGCGGATCGTGGTCGGATGAACCGTAAGGTCGGGGTACTGATTGAAGATGTTGGTCATGGACGGAGTCCTTTCTGAATTTGGAATGCGAGGGGCGCGCGCGACCGCCGGCGCTTGCGCCGACGGTCGCTTTTCCGTCAGTCGATGAGATAGCGACCGCCGAGAGCTTCAGCGGGCGCGAGGTAGACCCGCACGTAGTAGCGGTCCGATCCATCGAAGTTCGCTGCGTAGGCGCGCCGGCGATGCATCATCCGGGTGTTCGAGTAGATCAGCAGGTCGCCGGGTTCCGAGTGGATTTCCATCACGGACTTCGTACCGGCAACGATCTGATGGAACTTATCGAGCGCGGCCTGGGCATTCGCATCCGTGCTGCTGATGTTCGCGGCATGATAACGGGAGTGCATTCGTCCAAGAGAATCCGGCACCAGGACCGGCACGCCCGCCACCGCGATCTGGCCACCCTTCTGGTGGCTGTCCGGCCAGCGCACATCAAACACGGGCGCTTGGAGAATGCGCGCGGGCTCGGGTCCGTGCGACGCGTCCAGTTCCGGGAGGATATCGTCGAGCGCCGCCGTCTCCATCGGGACGTCTCGGCGAGGGCGGATGCACACGAACGCCTGATAAGGGTTCATGAATGGTGCACCGGGTTCGAACCAAGCCTCATGGATCATGGCCTGGTTGGCATTGTCGTTGTGCATCCCGAGGTCGTTCGCCGAACCTTGGCTCGATGCCTTACCCTTCAGCTCCGCCACAGGCACGACAGCACGGAGGATCAGGCCGCGGTTCTCGGTGCCGTAGGCGAAGGGAACCAGATTTGCCGCCGACCCAAGCAAGGCGACCAAAAAACCGGTCTGCGGACGGACATCGGGCTCGAAAACCATGCCGTTGAGCGGCGTGGCGATCAGCGGGCACGGACGCGGGAGGCCCTTGATGATGATCTGCGGGACGGCCTTGCGGCTCAACGCCCGCACGATGTCATAAGTTGACGGGAGGTGCTTCTGGACAATGGCCGCAGCCTCAAGGCCGAAAGCCGTGGTTTCGGCGTCGATCTGGCCGAGGGAGGAGAGGGCTTGTGCGGCGCAGAAGGCTCGCTCCTCCTCGTTCTCCGGCAAATGAACGGTCGCGCTCTTGGCGTTGCCGGCCTTCGAGAACTCAAGTCGGACAGAAGGTTCGGTGAACTGCTTAGTGCGGCGTTTCGGCTTCGGCCGGGACATCAGGCGGTCTTGACTGGGCATTACCAACTCCCTTGTTGAAGTCGGTCTGCCAAGTCTCATACTTTACGCGAAACGGGTTGCTGGTGGATGGAAATGGTTGGAAATGCTGAGATCCGCGCTGGGCTCCTTTTCGGGGCGCTCTTGCGGGAGCTGATGAACGCCGGCTACAGGCCCGGTGAAAAGCGCGTCGAACAATCGGCCGGGCCTGGCGGACAGGCTCTGGTCATAGGTCGGCCCTGGGGCAAAAAGGAATTGGCTGACGCGCTGCGGATGACTCCGCGGCAGGTTCAGAACTGGCTTGACGACGAGAGTTTGCCGGAGATCAACGGCGACGCGCTGCTTACTCTGGAGCGCGTGTTCTTCGGATCGAACCAGCGTTACATGCGAGACATCCGCATCGAGCTCCGGCGGGCACTTGACCGCAGCCATCAAATCCGACGCAGTTCCAAGCCAGACAGACCGGCTCCGTCCACATTGAACAGCGACTGGGACAAGAACCACAAGCGCCTAACTGGCCTTCTCGATGCCCCGGTCCCGGGCGACTCGGTCCCGTCAAGCCGAATCTATGTGTCAATCAGAGCCCGACATGAGGAAACTTGGGATCGTCTCCCAGCACAGTACCGAAATGAAGAAACGAGGGATCAGGATGGGTATCGCCGGAAACTCACATCCATTGCCGTTGACCTAGAGGCTAGCCTTCTTGAATGGCTTTACGGCGAGATCGAGAGTTTTGATGCGGTCCGGCTCATTCGAAGCGGACCTGGCGGCGGAAAATCCACTGCCGCGCGGCATCTCGCGAAGACGGTAATCGAACGAATTGGCGAGTGGAAGGTCGGATATCCCGGGGTTAGCTACGTACTGTTCATCCCATTGCAACATCTGGACGCGGGACAACGAGACCTACCCACGAGCCTTAGCGCATACCTGACGGGGATTGCAGGATTCCAACTTAGCCCCCTGAGCAATCCCAGCATGTTCAGACGTACATCCCGACTGCTCATTATCTTGGATGGTCTTGATGAGATTGGCCCAGCAACCGAGGCTAATCTAGAAGCGCTGAGACTTGTCACCTCACTTCAGAAATGGCTGGGCGCAGTGAATGCGGAAGAGACAAGGATCACTGCGGCAGTCTTTGGTCGCGACGCCTCAATGCAGCATGTCGGCCGACATACGCCTCTTGCGCCGCACCAGACCCTCCAGCTCCTCCCCTATCGTGTGCGGGACCCGACTATCCGCGGTCAGCAGGAACTCATTAGCGCTGACCAAAGGTATGTATGGTGGCGTCTTTGGGCGAAAGCAAAATCACTTTCGACTGACCCGCCACGAGCCCTGAATGTGCCCGCTCTGTCAGAACTGACAGATGATCCTCTACAACTCTTTCTTCTTGCGAGTACCGGGGCCTATGCTGACGAAAGGGTTCTCGAGGGGCGTCGCACGGACTTTTTTCACTTAGTACGCGATAGAGTTATCACCAACTGGCACAACCGGGTGGGACGAGTTGCTGCCGAATTCGGGCCGAACGACAGCATCGTGCGCTTGCTGGAGGCCGTGGCGATCGCGGCTTGGCGCGACGGCGGACGTGTGACGACAATTGGCAAAATACTCGAATACTGCGGCGAAGACACAACACTGACAGCGGCGTTAGGAAGATTGGTGGAATCGCAAGACATCGGACGAGCGATGCTGATGTTCTATACTCGCGCCAAAGCACCTCTCGAAGGAGGAGACGGAGTCGAGTTCACTCACAAGTCGCTATGTGACTTTATGATTGCATGTACGCTAGCGCGTCGCACTTTGATTGCTATTCGTCAGGTCGGAGCCGGTTCGCCAATCACTTTTGACGCGTGGGCCGACCTTTTTGCAGATGGCCAAATGTCTGACGAAATCGCCCACTTGACGAGGAATGAGATCGAACGCGCGTTCAAAGGCTTCGACGGCTCGCCAAGCATTGGACCCTTATGGTCGGGAGTTATGAACACCCTTCCAGCAAGCTGGGCCAATGCCCGTGAACACGGCTGGGGACGCGACGAAACGGCGATTGCAATGCTGGCCTTTGTGCGCAGCCTTTTCTTCAAGAAGTATCTGCTAGAACCTGTTTGGATACATGCAGAGACGCCTAGGGTAGTGATCGGTCGAATCAGCCAACTAGCGTCCTCATCGGAGTGGTATTGGCGTTATCCGTATCGGTCTTTTGTTCCAAAGGTGGCGAACAGCTGGGTACGCCAACTTCATCACGTCGACTTCTCCGCGCAACAATTGTTTTCTATGTCGTTTATACAGCTTGATTTGTTCGGCTGTTCGTTCGATAGGGCTAACTTGTCAGCCTCACGTTTTGTCGATTGTATCCTATGTTCCGTGCAATTCAAAGGAGCCGATCTTCGAGGCACTACCTGGGATGGCACTAATGTTTCAGGGGCGAACTTCGCTGGAGCCGATATTCGAGGTGCTGACTTTAGATTTGCCAACGGTCTGGTCGCACACCAGTTCGAGGCGGCCACGCGCGATAGTACTACGCTTCTGCCCTATCTGGGCCGGGATTGGCGCTAAATGCCCCGGCGCAAGCGCAAGCGGGCATCTGCTGATGAACGTAATGTAGGCTCTCCATCATCGGCTTCAGCACTCGCTCCGGGCACGCTCCGCAGCCTCGTTGCCATTAATGTTTAGAGATGGCCTGAAGCAAGCGACTGTTGAAGCGGTTGCTACTGACCAAGGGTGGATGTCGTGGGCAAACTCGGCTTGGCCCGAAGCATATCTCCGACCTGTTCCAGCCCGGCGCGCAGCGGATCGTCGAGCAAATGGGCGTAGCGCTGCGTGGTCTGAACCTGAGTGTGGCCAAGAAGCTCGCCGATCATCGGCAGCGTCATGCCGCCTGAAACTAGCAGCGACGCGAAGGTGTGGAGTAGATCGTGAATACGGACGGCGGGCAGTTCGGCCTTCGCCCGCACATCTTCCCAGAACCGCTTGATGTCCTGAAGCGGCTTTCCTTTGGCATCGCCCGGAAACACCCACTCGCAATCTTCGGGCAAGCGCAGCCGGATCGTGCGCAGCAGCGCGGTGGCGGAAGCGCTGATCGGCGCGCGATGCAGGCGGCGCTGCTTCGTGGTGGCCGCGGGTTTGATCCAGACGGCGGCTTCGAGATCGAATTGGTCCCACCGCGCGCCCAGCACTTCGCCGCGTCGCGCGCCTGTCAGCAGGATCAGGCGCGCTGCATCAGCGGCGCGCCGGTTCGGATGGGAGTCGAGCGCGGCGGACCGCCGCCCGATTTCATCGGTTGAGAGATAGCGGTCCCGAGGCGCTTCGGCATTCCGGGCAAAACCGGCGGCTGGGTTGTCGGTGCGGATACGCCAGCGGATCGCAAGGTTGAACATCTTGCGCAGGATTTCGCCGACGCGGTTGGCCCGCACCGGCGTCGGCTTTCGGCCTCGCTTTCCCGGAGTGCCACCGGCGATCTGGCGCAGAAGCCGATCAACATTATCAGGCTGGATCTCCGCCGCCTTGCGCGGACCCCAGGCCGGTTCGACCAGCTTGCGCAGCATCGAAGCCTGATCGTCCCGGTTCCGCTTTGCGAGCTTGGCGGCATGTTCTTCCAGATAGCGGTCGATGAGCTGCCGGACGTTCGGCGACTCGCGAGCCTCGTCCCGTTCGGCCATCGGATCGCGACCCTGGTCGATCTCGCGCTTGAGGCGCTTGGCCTGTTCCCGGGCAGCGGTGACCGACCAATCCGGCCATACGCCGATGGTCAGGCGGCGCTCCCGCGCCTCGATCCGATAGGTCATACCAACGGCCCTCATAGTTGACCGATATGAGCCCAGTCTCGCATTCCAATGGATGTGATCACGGCTGGGGTTGCGGTGAGGCTTTTCCAGGCGTCGCAGGCTGCCTCGATGATGTCGGGGTAAGCGTCGAAGACGCGGTTGGAGAGCCAGTTTGCCCTGAGGTACTGCCAGACGTTCTCGACCGGGTTCAACTCGGGAGAGCGCGACGGCAGCAGGATCAGGGTGATGTTCTTCGGGACCCGCAGTTTGTCGGTCGTGTGCCAGCCGGCGCGGTCGAGCAGCAGGACGGCGTGGGCGCCGCGGGCCACGGTGCGGCTGATCTCGTCGAGATGGGCCTGCATCGCGGCGGTGTCGGCGAAGGGCATCGCAAGAGCCGCCCCGACGCCGCGGGCCGGACAGATGGCACCGAACAGGCAGGCGCTTTCGTAGCGCTGGTCGGCCGGTTGACGAGGCCGCGTGCCGCGCCTGGCCCATTGCCGGACGAGGCCGTTCTTCTGCCCGATCCGGGCTTCATCCTGGAACCAGATCTCCACCGGCTTGCGCTTGCGCACGTGGCCGAGATGGGCCTTCAGCGTTGCGGGGAAGTTTTTTTGAAAGCCTCCATGGTCTCGACCTTCTGGCCGGGATGACGAGGCCGCGCGCTGATGTGGGAGAAGCCGATCTGCTTCAGGAGCTTGCCGATCGTACGCTCGTGATAGACGACGCCGAAGCGCTCTTCGATCACCCGTTTGAGGTCGATGCGCCGCCAGCGTACGACCCCATCCCTGGCGCGGTCGGGGCCGGTCTCGACGATCTCGCCGAAGGCCCGGAGCTGCTCGGCCGTCAGCCGAGCGACGCCGCCCTTGGCCCGAATGTCCTTCAGCCCGTCAGGCCCCTGTTCGTTGAACCGGCGCACCCAGTCGCGCAGCGTCTGCCGATCCATGCCGCCGATGCGCGCTGCCTGCTCGCGATCCATCCCGTCGAGAACCGCCGCCAGCGACAACAGCCGCCGGCTCTGGTTCGCGTGCCTCGAACCGGCGGCGAGGCGCCGGAGATCCGAAGCCGTGTAGTCCGTCCGAAGCTTCACCGCAGCAGCCATGGCGCGAATCCTCCTCGCGCCATGGAATCACCTCAAAGCCGAATTGGGAATCCAGAGAGAGTCACAGTTCGCGGCCGTTGGTATAATATACTAATTTAAGACATGTTGACCGGCGCTCATGATAATTTTTACTATCATATTTATAAAATACGACTTCATTTTAAAAGTTTGCCGCGGTGCGCAGCGCCGATCTGCGGGTTTTTGAAATGCTGCCCGTCTTCCTGCCAGTCAAATGTATGGTCCGGCTGCGATTTGGTCCGCCTGGGCCTGCTGGCGAACACCGACGGCGCAAGACCGCCGAGCCTCGAAGGTCCGACCGTCTGCAACCCCGTCTTGGTCTCGGTCGACGGGTCCCGCCGGCCTTCGGCCGAAAGACCGCGGTCGCGGCGTGCCTCCATTCACCCGATGAGGCGCGAATAGGTCTCGGGCTTGAAACCGACCAAAATCTCGGCCCGGCGCGTCAAAACGGGCCGTTTGATCAACGACGGATGCGCGACCATGAGAGCGATAGCCTTCGCCTCGGTCAGGTCCTGCCGATCGGCCTCGGACAGCTTCCGGAACGTCGTGCCGGACGTGTTCAGGAGCGTCTCCCAGCCGACGGCCGCCGCCCAGGCCGAAAGACGATCCGCCGTCACGCCTTCGACCTTGTAGTCATGGAAGACGTAGTCGATGCCTTGCGCCTCAAGAAACGCGCGCGCCTTCTTCATCGTGTCGCACGCCTTGATGCCGAATATCTCCACCACCATCGGGATCTCCGAGCCGGTCTTGCGGGGCACGTCACCGGTGACCAGGATCAAGAATAGCCGATCCGCAGGAGACCCGATTCCCCGACAGCGGGCAAACGGGCGCGCCATGATGACGAAACCCTCCCGATCGAACGCGCGCAACGCCGACGACCCCGCACCCCCCAACACTCAGCGCCGACCTTGGGCTGTGAAATCGAACCCCGCTGCATCACCCGATGTTGGAAGTCCTGGCAATGAGATCAGGGGGCGTTATTCCCACTCGATAATTAACCGGAGCGGTAAGGATTTGAATTTTCAGAGAGTGTAAAACGGAGAAATAGGCAATTACCGTCAGATATACCGTCTGAATCGCACGCAATTGATTTTCCACAATAAATGTGTCGCGGTGCGCGGCGTCGATCTGTACGTTTGCATTATATACGAAGCGCGGGAGAAATAGCTATGCCCAATCGCAAAAGCTCGCGATTGACTGAGATAGATAACGACGTCGTGTGCGCGTTCCTCGCTGTTCTGCAGGCTACGCATTCGATGCACTCCAGCCCTCACCGGGCTTCCAACGCTCATCTCTTTCAGCAGGCTCGATCAGGGGAAGCAGAAATCCGGCGAGGCCGGACACGACGGCAGCCAGCTCCGTCGGCGCCGCGGCCATTCGCTCTCGCCCCAGGAAGGCCTTCCATTGCCGCCCCCAGGCATCGGCGTAAGCGTCACTCAGACCGATCGGCTTCTCGGTTGGAAGCCTGGTCTCGCGTCGCGCAAAGGTCTGACGAACAGCCTCTGCAAGCGATGCCCGATCAAATTCGAACGTCTGCGCGATCAACCAGAGATCGTAGAAATCCTTCAGCCGGCTGTTCGCAATACCGAGTTGGACGAGCGCCTGGAATTTCTCGGCAACCACCGTCGTCACCGGATAAGCGCGCAGGCGGGGTGCTGGCGCGTCGAGCAGTGGCGGATACACGATCTCGACGGGTCCCGGCGTGACGGCGTCACCAAAGCCGATGTCGACCTGGATCGGAACGCGGGCGCCTGCGATCGACGCGGAGGTGCGCACGCGGATGCCGCCGTATTCAACGTCTTCCCGGATCGGAACAGCCGTGATCGCTCCGATATCGAACTCCACGCCATCATCATCGACCGGTTGCCCACAGATCTCCCGAAAGACCCCGCCGATCGCGTCCGGGCTGTTCTCGCCATAGCCAAGGAAATCGAGATCGCGTGTCGGCCGGAACGGGTCTTCCACCCAGGTCACGAACAGCATCGCCCCTTTCAGAACGAAGCGGTCGCGATGGGGTGATTGGCTCAGTCGATAAAGAAGCCGCTCCAGCGCATAGCGCGTCAGCAAAATCTGAAAATCCGTGCGTTCGACGCGAGACCGGTCGAGCAGACGAGCCCGGACCGAAGCGCCGACGTTTTTCCTGGGTTCACGCGCCATCGGACACCATCGCCTCCACATAGGGCTTCATGGTCGACCAGATCTTGCCTTTCGTCCCATAAGTCCATAGCTGGTCGCTCGTGACTTTCCGCTGTCGAAGTCCCTCACGCAGGCCCTCCAGAGCGACGTCCAGTCCGACCTTCGCCCGGTAGCGAAAGCAATCGACGATTGTCCGCGCCGGATTAGTGACTGCCACCTCGACGCCTTCGATGGAGTGCCGCTCGACACCCTCTGTCAGCGAGGGGCCGGTGAAGCGCACAAAGCGAATGGGTGGATAGTCGATCTTGGGACGCCAAGCGGTGCGATCGATGGCCATCCAAACGGCCGACGGCATTTGCAGAGTCAGCTCATGGAATTGCAGCGCCGAGATCAGGCAGATGACGCCTTTGGGAATGAGTGCCGACGCTTCAGCAAGCACACGGGCGGCATCGCCCGGGCTATCCGCGAGCTGATAGAGACCGCGCGCGGGGCGAACGACCGCCCCGTCCCGGACAAGACGCGCCAGCGTTTCCGGGCCGATGCCGTGGGCGGCAAAGTCCTTCAGCCGCATCATCGGGCACGTTTTCAGCAGCTTGAGCGCTTGAGCGCGTTGAGAATCCATGGCCGTAGCGATGTGATGTTTCCTCGGCAAGTTTAAGAGACAGCAGAGGTTCTATCACAACGCCAAGAAAAGACAAAATGGGGCACTGATTCCTCTGCGCTCGCAAGCCCTTTCAATGTCGTTTGCCTGTATCTCGACGCCAGAAGCCCCACCAAACTGGATCACGCCGATACCACTCAAATAGCGCCCCTGCAATTTGGCGAACTGAAGGGGCAAACCTGTCATTGTCACGAATAACGGAAGGAATTCGCAGGCTTTCTGAGCTCTTACCAAAGAGCGGCATTAAGCTGTAACCAACGCTAGGCCGATCGAAGTCACCGTCGGGCAACATCGAAAGTAGTTTGGAAATTTCGTCAACGTTAAAGGTCAAAACCTTTGCGATCGCTGGAGCACGAACTTCTTCGGGAATCTCGTTGGAATAATAACCGATATCGTCGTGACCTAGCAGCTTTGCTAGGGCAATGGGAAGGCTGAGTGTCAGTTGCTCAACCGGCTTCGACTTAAATGCCTCGATCAGACACTCCCATGCCGCAGCCTCGCGATAGTAGCGCGCTCGGATGGCGCGAACACCAATGTCATGTGTCTCAATGTCCCCGCCCATGACCCACGTGCATAATCGTTCAAGGGGAACGCTCGGTGGCTCCCCAAGAAGCGTCGGAACCAAAATCGACGCGAAATCTGTTTGGTTAAACTGATTCCAAAGCCCCTTTGCGAACGTAAATGTGGTCCCCTTCTTGGGATTTGCCACTCGAAATTCCCGAGCGGCGGTTTGCAAATCTATCCACCAGGCCGATTTTTCAGCTGGGTCATAGACCACGCCAAGCGTTACAAGGTCATGTTCAGCCCAGAAATAGATGTGAGAGGCTGTCGCAGGCAAACCACAGGTCGTTGGCGAAACATAGCTAACGCCGGACTTGATCTGAAGCGCGACTTCGCGTGGGCGAACCTCACCATTCACAACCAGCATCATCGTGGCGTCATGTCCAAAATCGTGCTGCAGGTTGATTTCTTTCAGCAGGCAGCCCGCTCCCTCCACGACATCGCGCACATAGTTTACCCCGGCACGCTCAGTAACGAGGTTTCCGCGCGTTCTCATTGGACATACCGAACGGTCGTTATTAGCAAACCAGTTTCCTTTTTCGATTTGGGGCGAACTAGCGCCATAAAGCGACCCACGGTTTTACATGCGCCCACCACTCTGCTGGCGTCAAAATTCGCAAAGGTACTTGTCGTAGCTGATCTCGCTTCTTAACGATCGTTGCCCTGTCACAAGTACAGAAAACATCGCAACCAAATCCAATTGCATTCCCTATTAACTCGCGGTCGGCTTTGTCTGGCAAAGCAGCTACAAAAGGCGCTTCGATCAACTTGCGCCCGAAATCGGCAGCATATCTGTGATCATCGTCATCGAGGTTTTGGTTTACGAGAGCGAATGCGTATTCCAAGAGCTCGCCTGGCAGCGAACTGTCTCTCGTGCGCGACAATTCATCGAGTGTCTTCCGTGACCCCAAAATGTCCCAGTCTGCCCGTGCGCCGACATAGAACACGTGCATAAGCGCCTCTATGTCCACTGCCAGCGTAGCGTCAACTTCCTGCGGAATTGATGCGTGGTCGAAGATAGTCTCACAGTACTTCATAAGTATATTTATTACGTTTGTATCCAAGAACACCCGTTTCGGAATTCTCTCAAATGGAAAGCGCTTACAATCCTCGCTGTGCTCCTCCGCTGCTTGGCAAAGTACATACCTTCCCGTACTGCGGTTCCAACTCTCGAGCGTCATAGCGGCACCATCGTTTTTCGCGGTTGGACCCTCTTCTCGGAATCATCATGTGGCCGGCACGCGCAAATAGTCGGGCGCGCCTCCAGCTTAATCGTCTCCAGAAGTCTCACCGAAATTGACGCCGAACCGCATACACGATCGAGCGCAGCGCTGACCGCAGCTTTGTTCAGCGCCTCAGCCAAGGACTCAGGTGATGCAGCGTCAGGGGTATCTGGAACGAGTAGGATGACATGATTTTCCCCAATGATACCGCCATTGTTCTCGATAAAATCTTTGGAGATCGAGGCAGCATTGAGCCTCCGTTTCTGACCTCGCGACGAAGTTCTCTGAACAGCTACGCATGCTGTGCGAACCACATAGGGTGCATCTGCCGGAGCATCAGCCCAACCGTAGCCTTTGAAGGCGGCCCCCCTTTCAAAATCGAAGGTACCTTCGGGAGTAATCGCCTTCGCCCATATAAGTGGATACCGTCCCTTAGCTGCTCGTTTGTGCATGCGCGTTGGTTGACGGTTTGCCACGAGATAGCCGACAGTCGCCCGGTACCCCCAGTCCTTAAGTGTGGAGGAACGTGCCAGCTCCACTCCAGGCAATTGCCAAGGTGCTCCGTCTGTCTCAATGTGAGCAGCACCTTTGGAAATGAAGTTTCCGTCGCGACGGAAGACACCGCTTGCCGCCATGCCTGCAGGCGGCTCGATCAACGCTTCCACTCGCCGCCGCAGAACAATGAAGCAAGCGTCTTGGATAGCATCAAGGAACACATCGCTCCGCTTTTCGACAAGATCCACGACTAGAACCTCGGCAAGCTGCAGGACTCGTCTACGAAAAGATTCGAATTCAGGACCACCCAAAAAGGACGCAGGAATAACGTAGCCGACCATGCCGCCTATTGGCACTTCCTCAAGAGCCCGCCTTACAAACAACGCATAAAGATTGACCCTGCCGGACGTGATTTCACCAAAGATCGGCCTTGATAAACGTCTGTCACAAGCACCTAGACGAAGAAATGGCGGATTCCCCACCTCATGATCGATGTCGTCGTCCGAAGAAATCCTGACGTCGAGACTGTCACCCACCTTAACCAATCTTAGGTGTGCGACCGACTTCGGAACAAATCCAAACTCGCACACTAACATTCGCCTTAGTAGAGCATTAGCGATCGCGGCGAGATCCGGTTCGATCTCCCTACCAATCAAGTGAACACGCAGCCGGTGCGTAATCTCGTCGTCCGTCAGCCCTAGCTTCTTCCAAGCTGACACCTTAATGCGAGCAAGTGGCACAAGAAAAGCCGCGCCGCCAGCAGCAGGATCCCGGAGCCGGTGTCCCACAAGGTCAACGCCACAGGATGCAAGACGAGAGACCAGATGGTCTACCAGATGCGGTGGAGTGAAATATGCACCCAGGCTCTTGCGACGATCAGCTGGAATCAACGTCGCATACGCGCTAGCGACAGCGTGATCGGCCCAAGCGGCTGGAAGCGCCTCGATGAGTTTAAGAAGATCGCCCGGCTCGCGCTTGATCAGGCTTAGACACACCCGCAAGGCTTCAGACTGGTTCAGCTTCTTTCTGCGAAATGCTGCAAGAAACCTATCGAACGATGTGATCGCATCTGCCGAGTGGAGCAACGCGATAGCGTCGACCGATGGTTCAGTTGAGCTGAAGTTGTTTCGAGAAATAGTCACGGTGTTGAGCGCCTCTTTTAGATATATCGGGCTAAGGGCGACGCCCAAGCGGCACAGCAATGCGCTCAACGCCCCTAACGATACTCGCTACGACACGCGCAGCACGACCGTCTGTAAGGATTCCGAGCTCCATCGAATGTCGAGCAAACGCAGTCATGTTGGCACTTCCAACGTAGGCGAGGTCTTGGTCCGCCAACAGGATCTTTGCGTGAAAAGTCTCATAGCCCCCCTCGACTGGCAACGTGTAGTTCAAAACCTCGACGTTCTGCTGACGAAGGTTTGCCCAGGCTCGATCGACGGCAGCACGAGCTGATCCCGCTCTTCGAAAGATGAGGCATCGTCTATGCGCGTGTGTCCGGCGGAATAAATCAAGTGCGATGACCAGCCCTTCGTCGTTCAAGAATGGTGTCATAATTGTAAAACTGTTCGCAGCGGCATCCGCCAACTTTTCAAATGCGTCTTTTGTTGAAACCAGCGCGGCATATGCCAATCCTGTCGCGGGCAACACCTCCCAGATAGCACTCGGTGAAGGCGGCATTGTCACTACGGCGGTAGCCATGCCACCATCCGGCATGGTTGCCCGCATCGCGGATGCGCCATCAAGAAATGACGTCAGCCCGGATGGTATCTGCCTCGGCCCAACCAGCCAACCGGCCTCCGTGCGGCTCAGCCAACCTCGAGTAACAAAATCCGCCGCGACCCGCAGGATCGAACCAGTTGGCCAGTCAGCAAGGCTGTGGACGTCAACTGCGTTGCCTTGTCGGCCCTCCATTACGCGTGCAAGTGCTGCTGCGGTAGGGCAATCCGCACCGAGCCCGAGCACCAGAGAGCGGGCCAAGTCAACACCAATTGCGGCGCCCGCAGTCATGGCCTCTCCACATCCGCGCGTACCGGATGCTCCGCGCGACGTTCCGCAACGGTGTAGTATCCGCTTAATTCCGCCCCCACCACGTCCCAACGGGGTGCTCCGCGTCCGATGAGCACTGACCGCGACAACAGCTCGTTCCGCGTTAGGCAAGCATTTTCCGGGATGAGCACGCAGTCAGGACACGCTCCTCCACGATGGTTGCACACGCTTTCGGAGCCGCATCGAAGACTGGCCGGATTGACCATGCGGTCGAGGACTTCATTGCCAAACACTGGGTCCCCGCGATCGCGCCACATGGACGACAGGTTGCCTAAATCCATGGTCATGCCACGGCGATAAACCAGAAATGCCAAATCCGGAACAAACAGGTGCTCGCCGAACGAGCCGAGATCGAGGCCCGACATAGAAGCGGAAACTCCAATGAGATGGTGCGCCATCGTGTGCAAGAGCGTGTAGACGAATGGATAAGCCTGGCGCGGCACTGTTCTTTCGCGCCGATATTCATCGAGAAAGCGCGAAAACCGGGAGTTCGGATCGTTCTCGATCGCGGAAAACTCTTCTATAAGGCTTCCGCCAAGTCGAACGCCCGGAACCGCGGGCGCGACAGCAACTCCGTTTTCCGCGAGCCATTCCCGCACGGTGTCTTCGTCTAGCCGCACATAGAAGCCTTCGTTCGACTGTAACAAACAAAGGACCGGATGGCGGGCGGCCTCGCCGACTTCCACGCGGTCGAACAATCGCAGCCGCACAGGCATCTCCGCATCACCCGCCTTGTCGCGCTTGACCGTGGGCGAGGACGATGTTCTCGTATAGGCAAATGTATATTCGCAAATTCGGACATCCCGGATCAGGCGCATTTCCGAAATGCCAAGAAGGTCTCTCCGGCGCCGTACTTCCGTTCTTAACCGGTCGACTTCGCGTTCAGACAACCCGTCAGGGATTAGGAACGGGTCAAGAATCGTCACATCGACGGAGACTTCCTTGCCGTCATTGAGCTGCCCCCCACGCAGCTTCTCTTGCAATAGCGTTTCATGCTCAACGGCCATACGAATAGGATCGAAGCGCCGCACAAAGCGTTGACGCTCTCGGCACGCAGTCGCGATCCCAGGTGTTGCTTGCTGGCGGCCTGCGAACACTGAAGCGTTCCAGTCTTCGTCTAGGCGGGTCAACGCCGATCGCGATGCGTCGATCATTTCGCGTGGCGTTGTGCCTCCTGCCTCGAGCATTTCGACCAACGCCCGCATGTGAACGTAATTGTCCCACTCCGCCCCCCGGCCGGCTGCTTGTAATAGCGCGGCCTTTTCCGCGTCAGCTAGATGGGTTGGCGGATAGCCATAGGTGGTGGCAATAAAGCTTTCGAGCTGGTTGATCTGAGCGGCGCCAAGCAGCGAGGCATACATGTCTTGGTCGAAGACCAGAAGTCGGTCGCCATGCGGATAGTAGGCCGCCGACGCGCGATAGGAGACTGGCTCCATGTTGATTTCGGCGATCAGGGCCTGGTTCTGATCAAGGAGCGGACCGAGACCCTCTAACGTTCGCAGATCTCGCTGGAGGATCGGACGCACCGTGTGACAAGCGACGCACTCGAAATGCCATCCTGCGAGGGGGCCTGGAGGTCGTCGCAGATAGAACCGATCGGACTCGCACGAACCACATCGCGCGATGTCTCGCACCTCTCGGTTTACTGAGTCCCAATACCGATAGCTTGGGCTTATCGCCTCGATCTCGCCAGACCAGTGGGTGAGGACAACGTCGATCTGTTGCCAATCGTCGGCGCATCCTCCCGCACCAGTTGGACAGGCCTGACGGAACCGCGCGGCTTCCTCTGCAACCCGGTCCAGCCGACGGACCTCACGGTGCAGCCCGCAGCGCGTACAGGTAAACGCCAACGGGAACGGCACATACCCGACGAGATCTGGAATTTGAAAGACGAGATCGCCGAGCCGGACGCGCACCGCTTGATCGCTCAGGACGCGATTGTCTACCGCGAGCGAAGGCGGGACAGGATGGCGAAGATTTTGTCCGCGCATGGCACGGTCCGCCCAAGCCTCGAAATATTCTTGGATCTGTTCGCCGATCATGCGCTGTGTAATCGGTCGGAGTTCGGCAGTCCGATTGCCCGATGCAGACAGTGCCATGCAGGCGCCCGAGCCTCCTTCAAACGTAAAGAGGCTATGCGGGGCGTAGCTGGTGGCAAGCTGGCCACGCGAACGCTGCATCGTTGGAGGGTTGGTCATCGTCAGGCTTCTCCGTCCAATTCGCTCGACGCAGTTCGGCGACCGCGTGAGACACCGCGGTTGCGCACCATCGCCATGGCCTCGCCGACCTCCTCCCAAGAAAGCGGCTGGTTGCGTTGCGTCCGTTGCGACGCGCGGATGCGGCCTGCGGCGTCGACATCTCGTAGGCTCGTCATCGGTCGCTGCAGTCCGCTCAGCGGATTGCTCCAAAAATCGTTGAGCCGCCCTGTGAAGTCGCCGCTGGCAATGACCGCTTGAATCCGTGTCGCCGCAGCCCGCACAAGGTCGCTGTAATAGATCGGATTGGTCGGTGCTCCGGTGGTTGCGCCGATGCCTACCGCCTCAACGACAAATGCGACACAATCGTCGAAAGCCCTCGCGTCTCGGAGAAGTCGTTCGACCTGCTCGACGGTCGTTGGCAGAGTGACCTGCGCTTTGTGCTCCGGCCCCGCGGTAAGAAAACGTTCCTGATGCCGCACCCCCGCGAGCCACATCTGCACAAGCGATGGTATCGTTCGGTCGATGGCGCGATCCGCCCATCGCTCCACCGCTGGTGGCGCAATCATTCGCTCCAGCAGGCGATGAAATGACTCGTGGACTTCGACCACAAATCTATCCCTCCGCGTCTGCGGCGTCGGGATGAGCAATGAAAATCCCACGTGCGTACGCCCGACTCGCGAGGAGGCTTGGATATACTCGGCGATATCGGACGGCATTCCGGCAAACGCCATTGCATTGAAGGCCTCGACGTCCACACCGTGCGAGATCGCAGAGGTCGCGACGATGCCTCGCAAAGCGGTGCCGATGTCATCATGCATGGGATCGAAAGGCCGCTCTGCCGCACGGATTACCGACTGGATGCCGCCAATATCGACGCCACCCGAGATCAGCTCCATTGCGAACGAGGACAACGTATATTCCGGTCCCATGGCCGCATGCGCTTCGCGTACTTCCGTCTCCAACGCTGAGAGGATCTGGTCGCCACCCTTCTTGTTCGTCACATATGTGAGCTCAATCCGGTGTAGATCGACCAAGGCCGCCAGCCTGTCGAACCTTCCCTCCCTCGCTGCCGTCCGCACGGCGGCGCGGCGCGTATCAAACCATCTCGCATCCGACACGCATTCTTCGATTTCTGTAGCAGCCCGCGCCTGGCGCGCCGCGTCAGAAGACGCCAAGTCCCGTTCCCATCGCGTGATGGTAGCTGCGTGCGCAGCGAGCACCGACAATGTCGTAACCGTGTGTAGACGCCCGTTGGTCATCAAGCTCGCATACACTCGACCCCACGGAGCAGCCACCTCCCTGCCGCGAGGTGTGCCAAGCGCCGCTTGACGTTCTGTCGCCGCAGCGCCGCCCGGCTGGAAACTTGCCATTCGGGTGTAGAAGCCACCGTGAAGACTTGGTCCGGGATGCGGAAATTGTATGACCCGCCTTTGATAGAGCGCACGGGTATGTTTGGCGGCATCCGCCGCGGTCGCAGTCGCACCAATAACGTGCGGCAGCCGTGGGCGATCAGGAGCACCGGGAACCCGACACACCCGCTGGCCGAGTAGCTGCGACAATCGCGAAAGCCAGGCAAATAAGCCGGTTTCGAAAATACCGCCAAAGGTTCCCAGACTCTCTTCCAGGAGATGCATCTCGTCCTGGACAATTAAGCTCGGGAACGGGTCGAAGAAAACCTCTACTCCATCAGGATATGCTGGGGCCACACGCTGATGGCCGGGTGGTGGGGCAGCGCTGGTGGCCGTCCCGCTGGGCATATGCAGCAAGCCGCCGCCGGCGTTCTCGATCCACCGCGCAAGCCCAAACATTCCCGCGATCCGATCGACTGTCGTGGTGCTCTGGCCAAGAAGCGCCAGCTTGTCGATTGTGCCCAACAGCACAGCGGGCGCGCGCCGATAAATGTCGGTGTCGGCAATCAAGAACGGCAGAGGTTCGAAACCGCCGGTTCGATGACTCCGGTTCCAATCGCAAGAACCGTGCAGACAGACGATTCCGAGCTGGTGATGCCTTTCCGGAAAGAGGCGCAGGCCCGTTCCTCGGTCTGACCCGCAGAAGGGACAAACCGGGAGCTTGTTCCAAGCGGTCTTGGCCGCGACATACTCGCGGTCGATCCGCTCCTGGCTCGCCATCAACGCGTCTTCGTCTCTCGCGCGCGCGTCGGTCGACACAGGCACACAACGGAGCGCGTCGGCGATTTCGCCAGGACGCTTCTCCGTTGAGTTGGGCGTGTTGGTGCCTCCCACCCAAAAGCCGATCTCGAAAGCACTTCCGTCTATGTGCTCGGCTCGGCGCACCATCTCCGCCCGAGCCAGGAGACGTGCGAGCCTCTGCGCTTGTTGCACCGTCAGCAGCCGCAGCGGGTAGTGCATCATAGCTGTGACACCGCGGTGCTTCCCTCTCAGCCTGTCGAGAAACAACGCAAAGACCAGCGTGCCGAAGAACGCCTCAGTCTTGCCGCCGCCTGTCGCCATGTAGAGCAGGCTCGCCGCATCTTCGTCGAACACAGCATTGAAGTGGCCCACGTACTCGGGCAGTCGCGACGCGAAAGTTGGAACATGTGCCAAGACAAATGCGAGCTGAAAGAGTCTCCAGCCGGGTGGCGGCTCGCCCTCGCGCGGCGGCGATGCGGCTGCGAATGTCCTGTTAAGAAGCAACCAAGCGCGATAAGGAACACCCGCGGCGGCGTTTCGGTCATGGCGCCATGCTTCCTGAGCCTCCGCCAATAGAGCCACACCCGCGCTTATTCTGGCCGCTTCGTTTCGCCATGATTGCAGATCGTCCTGGAATCTCGTCTGCTGCGCCGCTTCGTCCTCGGCGCTACCCTCTTCGCCAGCAACGGAAAGCTGTGTCTCGCGTGCGACCAGGTCGATCCAATCTCGCAGCGCCTGCGGCAATGCTGCGAGATCGCTCAACTCAGTCGTCTCTAGCCCCAACTGTCCATAAGACGTGGGAACGGCCGCGACCTCGGTAGCCTGTGCGCGCGGCAGCACATAGCGCGGCATCCATGTCGTTCTCAGTGACCGGGCGCCCTCGTGCATTCCGAGATCAGATACACCGCCGTTCACGCCGATGGCTGGCATCGTCATGAAGCCGGCCAAATGATAGCTGCGCCTCACGCGCTCCAAGCGCATCGGGCCGAGCGCGTCATTCGGCAGCTCGACCGTCAGACTGGCATTGAAGAGGCCGCACTCCATCGCTGAGTCGCCCTCACGCAAATTCTCGAGCGCGATGCGAACCGAAAAACTCCCCTGTTCCAGTGGGTCGCGTAGCGGTTGAACAAGAATTTGGACATCAAAATTCGGGACTAGATCGGACGTACTCGGCGTCGCCGCACGAGCAGTTGCGAGAAATCGGTCCCAAGACTCAGGATCCCAGAATGCCTCCGAGGGAGGGTGAAGCTTTCGCCATGCTTCACTTTGGCCCACCGGAGAGGCGATCCAATCCAAATACGCCGCGCGGATCGAAGTCAGCAGCTGCGTCTTGTATCCAGCAGCCAGCCGCTGCCACTCATCAGGATCACATGGCAGCGGAAACGTGAGTGCCGGCGCGTCCACGCGCAGACGGATCCATTTCTGAGGAATGTCGTATCGCCGCGACAGCCGGTCGGGTATGCGAAGCCGCCCACCAAGCACCTGAGACGGCGGCATTCCCTCTTCGATCGCCGCATCATCGCGTTCGTCTCCGCCCGGGAGACGGGCGGCGGGCGGCACCCCGACGCCCATGGCGATGTATATCTCGCGCGAGATTGCGGCGCGGCGCACAGCGCGCTCTCCTGAGGGTGTCCCGCGGGGAATCTCTGCGGCCGCTCGCCGATTGATCTGATCCTTGGCATCCCGGCGTGCGGCATCGTTGAAATCCGCTCGCGGAATCAACCTCCCCTCGCGCGCGAACAGCTCCGCAGCAGTCGGAAGCGCTCGAACATACACGGCCAAATTTGGCAGAACGCGCAATACTCCACCGCAGGGCCGCACGCGCAAATCCATCCCGTGTGCCGGAATCTTGATGTCGCTTGACTCGTCATCTCCGTCTTCATTCAGCCGCGGAAGAATGAACCCGCTGGACAGAACACGAGACGGCTTTTCGCCAAGAATGGCGGCTCCATGTACGCCCTCGCCAGAAACAACACGCCTCGTTCGCTCCAGCACGGCATCGCAAACCGCTTCTTTCAATTGCTGGCGGTCATCCCATCGCATCCCGTCGAGCGCGCGCGGTTCAGCCATGGACGTTCTCCCCTCCGCCAGTAGTCACACTTATCTCCGCAACCTCATCCAGCGCATCGAGCACGAGCTGCCACAAGCCCGGCATCGCCTTCCACGCTGCAGCTCCCACGGAGGCCCCCTCGGGATCGAGAATGAATTGAACAACGCGCTGATTGAAGAGATACCCTTCGTGCACCCTATAAGATCGCGCCGGAACAATCGCCGCTCGCCAATACATATCGGCAGAATGGGTATCGACGCCGACAGCTTGCATGAACGTGCGAAAACGTGGCCAATCGCGCGCTGCGCGGGGCTGTCTGCTACCATCGGCTTCGCCCGAAGCCTTGTCGGCTGTCAGCCAGCGCACGACGTTCTGAAGCTCGTGAGACCCGATGGCCGGGTCAAAGGTGTTCATAGCAGCAAGCACGTGACGTGCTTTTTCTTGATCCGATGTACCGACTACAACCGCCCTAATGGCCGCGATCCTGCTGTGGTAAAGTCCGAGTTGCTTTAGGTTCTCCCTCGATCCTGCGATCGCGCGGCGAATAGGCTCGCGAACCGATGCGTCGAGCACAAGAATGCGGTCACCTTGTTTGATGTCCCGCGCATGCGTGCGTTCGAAAGGTCTTGTTTCACCCGGGGAATACTCAAGGACGTTGCTTGTTGGGCGATACGCAAGACGATGTCCGCGGGTCGTTGTGAAATGCAGTATCTCGCCTTTGTAGGCTTCGCCAGAGCGCGTGAAATCGATCTCGCCCTCAGGTATGGCGGCAGCAACGCGAAACTCGGCCTCGGCAAGATCCAACCTCTCATTCGCACCACCGTGCTGCAGCGCCGCCGACATCGCACAAGCGCGCTCGGCTATCGCTGCAAACCCCGGAATCCGACCGATCGGTGCGATCTCGGCCAAAAGCAACGCTATTCCAGCGGCATCGCCCAGGAGCAAAACCCGTTGCGGAGCGACTGGCGCGGGCAGCAAAGCACGAATGACATCGGGTGTCGTCCCGACGACAACGATGCGGGTGGGCAACGCGGATGTGAGCCGCTCCGTCAGACCACGCACATCCAAAATTTGACAGCGAACGCCCAACGCGCGATCTGAACTCAAGTAGATGTCCGCCGTACGGCGGTCAGGAATGATCAGTGTCGTCGTTATGCTATTCCAGGCATTATCCTTAAGAATGCTCGCGAGCTTCGCCGAAATCGGCGTTTCCTCATCCCACGCGGTCACGCGCGTCTTGATTTCGCGGATAAGTCGTCTGGCTTCATCACCGAACTCGGGCACTAAATCAGCAGCGGCGGCAAGCGGACCGAGCGCCATGTTTGGCCGAAACAAGGCCCGCACCGACAGGTCGACTTCATCGTCACCATCGTGAATAATATCGGCAATCTCGCGGGCTTCTCTGACGCCGACTGGCAAGGAGGCGGACCTCCGCACGAACGCAAGCGCCCGCGAAACCGCGTCTGCGGCGACTGCTTGGCCAGCATTACGAAAATTTCGACCGAGAGCCAGTAGGTCATTGCGTACGGTTGCCAAGGCGGCATCCTTGATATCCGCCTCAAATGCGATGGGAGCAACATCGACCGGGAAGACACTCGCGAGGCCGAAAAGGCCCGGCTCTTGCAAATAGGCTCCGACCTCGAGCGGTGCTCGACGCAAGGGTCGCAGCCCTGCATTGACTGTTCGAAGGGCACGAACTGCCTTGCGCAGCGCAAATGCGTCGTCCGATAGAACCACGACTGGAGGCCGCCGGCCAGGAACGTGTTCGAGGGCCTGCAGGACGGCTATGAATCTCCCCTCCCAGTCGTCCGGAAGCTCGGATCGGCCGGTCCGAGTCACGTCAACGATCAAGGCATCCAGTGATTTCGCGACGAAGCGAGAAAACTTGAGACAACGGAGGAGCGGCTCCAGCTTCGTCGCGGCTGGTAGGCCGAAGATGGCGAATGGTGTCTTGGTCGGATCGCCAACTGCAGCGATATGTCCTTCTAAGCCCGCATTCTTGTCGCCAATGTGTGTGTAATCGCGGACACGTCGGAGCACCTGCTCCCCGTCGGCGACATAGGCTGGACCGCGGAGTCCTCCGGCTGGCGCAAATACAGAAGTTGATTCCAGCAACGTCGGACTGCGCACAATAACGTTCGAGCGTGTCGCAACGGCTTGCCCGTTCAACGGTACACCCATTGTAGTCAGATCACGCAGCCGCATTTCCAGAAGGCACAGAGAATCGTGCGCAAGATCTGGTTGTGCCCATGCCGCACCTTTGCGCATTTCATCAGCAGCCCGCGCCGCAGCCTGCGCAACATCTCCTGGATGAACAAGGATCGAGCGGGCAGCCCAGGTCGCCCCGCTTCGCCACGGCCAAAAGGCAACGGTGGCGTACGCCAACCGACCACTTGTTCGTGCCTCTCTTAGGGCAACCGCAGCCGCAGAAAAGCCACCGCCAGGTCTCGCTGGCCAGGCCATGATTGCGCGGTCGGCCCCATCTTCAATCGAATCGAGTATCGCGTCGATAATTGGCCGCCCACGATCTGAAGGCACCCAATCGGCTGGGGCACTCGTCAATGCAAAGCGGACCGTGGTCGCGCTCGAAATTCCTCGCCTTGAGAGCCGAGCAGATGCCTGAGCAGACTGACGCGTTGCCAGAAGAGCTTGGACCCTTTCAGCTTGGCGGCGTCGGCTTTCGCTAATGCGTTCTATTTGGTCAGTCTGATCCCAGTTCCGACCGCGCCCCCACTTCTTCGACACTGGCTTGGTTCACCCCTCGGCCCTCTCGTTTATGTCCTCTACTGCTAAGTCGTACACGTCCTTGTTGCTTGGGATCACACAGTCTTCCGGCAACCGGACCGCTTTGGCACCACCACAACCTACGATACTTTTCCTCGGATGAAAGCTCAAGAGCTCCAAGGAACTGTATCGGGAAAGCCCCGCCCCCAACGGGAACAGCTCGCTGCATTCTTGCACGCACGCGGCATGCCCGCCCATCGCGATACCTTGATCGCATCACGTCATCGGAGTGCCCCGTGCCCCCCTCCGCGCCCTCGCAAATCCCCGGTCCGTCGCGATGAACCGCTCCAGCATGGGCACGATCAGACGAATGGGATCGGTGGCGGCTTGACCTGCGTCGCGGGCGAGGATTTCCGCATAGGCGGTCAGGTCGCGATGCAGGCTGGCGGGTAGTTCCAGCGTGATCTTCACCGGCTTGTCGTCGGCGATCGGGCCGAGTTTCAGCTTTGGCATGACAGCCTCCATAGGGCTCAAGCACGAGATCGCGGGTGACGATCACGCGAACGGGGAAGCCTAGCCGGATGGTCAGCGTCGGGGCGATGTTGAGCTGGCGCTGCACGATCTGCTGGCCGGTCTGGTTGATGCTGTCGGATGCACCGTTGCGCAACGCGCGGATGATGTCGCTCTCCTGACCGGATGATCCCGCCTCGGCGCCGACGCTGAGCAGTGTCGACAGTGCCGCGGCCTTGAACAACTCGCCCCAATGGTAGTCGACGCCATCTTCGAGCCCGGCATAGCCCTCGGCGTCTGCATCTGGCTGGCGCTCCAACACGATTGAGCGGCCATTGGGGAAGATCAGCCGGTTCCAGACCAGCAGCACGCGGCGCTGACCGAAGCCGACGCCGTTGTCGTACTGGCCGATGATCCGCGTGCCCTGCGGCACAAGCAGAATGCGCCCGGTCGGGCTGTCATAGACGTTCTCCGTCACCTGCGCGGTGATCTGACCGGGTAGATCGGAGCGGATGCCGGTGATGAGTGCCGCCGCGATCACCGCCCCGGCCTGAAGCACATTGGCCGACGCGGGAGCGGCGATACGATCTGGCGAGACCGTGCGTTTGTCGGGCGCTTGGTTCAGAAATGCGAGCTGACGGTCCTGCGCGGAAGGCGTCGCTGGCTGGGGTGCCAGCCCGAGGCTGGCAAGGTCCGTCTGCGGCGAGACCGTCGCTTGCGGCTGCGGGACAGCGGTGTTGGCCGGTCGTGTCTCGGTCGAAGCAAAGAGACGTGCCGTCCGTGCAGCCTCCAGCTCTTGGATGCGGCGCTGCTCTTCCTGGCTGATCCCTGGATTGGGCGTCGCGATTCCCGGTGTCGGCACCGGTTGGCCGGCATTTTGGGCGCTGAGGATGGGGCGGCCGAGGTCGCCTGGCAGCGGCGGACCGAGCTTCGGGATGCCGGTATAGTCCTTCGGCAAGGCGGCAAGGCCGTCGGGCGTCGTCCGGTTGTCGGTCGAATACAGCTCCTCGTTCGTCTTGCCGCCGCGCTGGGTTTGAAGCGCGTAGATCAACGTGCCGCCGATACCGGTGCCGGCAAGCAAGCCGAGGGCGATCAGCACCTTTCGCGACAGGCGCGTCACGCGCGGCGGTTCGGGCCGCAGCCGCATCGGCGCGACCGGCTCTCCGGTCAGCGGCCGGGCCTCGTCGTCCGCGTCCGGCTTCTGACGATCGGGGTCGATCTCGCTCACGATGCCGGCCTCCCGTCGGTGCGAGAGATGCGGACGCGCTTCTGGTTCTTGTCGGCGCCGAAGCGCAATTCGGCGGCGGCGAACAACCGGTCGACGATCATGTAGTTGTCGCGGACGCGATAATTCACCAGTTCCGAGGTATCGCCCTCCGGGCCGACGACAAAGAGCGGTGGCATCTCGCCCTGACCGATACCGCGCGGGAACTCGATGAACACCTGCTTGCCGTCGTCGAAGGCGCGGAGCGGCCGCCACGGCGCGCGATCGCCGGTCACCTCGTAGCGAAAGTTGACGCGAGAGAGATCGATGCCGGTCGCCACCGGCTGGACGGCCTGCGCCTCGGCGTTCTGGCGGCGCAGCGCGATGAGCTGGTCCTGTGGATACTGCCAGGACACCGAGGCCATGTAGGTCTTCTCGGTCGAGCGCAGTTCCATATGGTAGGTGCGCGCATTGGTGTTGATGACGAGGTTGGTCATCAGCTCGGGCCGCGTCGGCTTTACGAGGATATGAACCTGCTTCGTTGCGCCCGCGCCGCTTTCGGTGTCGCCGATGATCCAGCGCACCGTGTCGCCGGCGGCAACGGGACCCGAGCCGACCAGCGTTTCGCCGAACTGCAAGGCGATATCGGTGATCTGCCCGGGCGCGGTGTAGACTTGATAGAGCGCGCCATCGACGAAAGGATAGACCTGGATGGCGTTGATGAAGCCGTTCCGGACCGGTTGCATCCGCGCGGCGGCACTGGCCTCGTTCACCCGCGCGGCCGGGTCCGGCAGTTCGGGCGTCGGCTTGCTGTCCTTGCCAACGGGTTTCAACTGACCGGGCAGCGGAAGCGGCTTCGGCAATTCCACCACCCGAACCGGCGCCGGCGGATCCGCGGTCTGAACCGCAGGCATCGCATCGTCATAGGAGATTTCGGGCGGCTTCTGCGCTGTGGCGCAGCCGGCCAAGGCAAGAACAGCGAGTATCGCACTAACGCGAGATGCTATAGCTGTCCGCAGATCACGCCACAAATGCGAAGGAGCCGAAATATGTTTCAGCAAGGAGAGTTCGGTGCGAAATTTGCTGCTTTTTCCGAACATTGGCGACCGAAAGTCATCTCGACCCTGAACGGCCAGGAGGTCAAGGTCGTGAAAGTTCAGGGGGTATTCCCTTGGCATCTTCACGAGAACTGTGAGGAGATGTTCATCGTGTGGAAGGGCCGATTTCGAGTCGAGTTTCGGGATCGGATCGTTGATATGGGACCGGGGGAATACGTCGTTGTTCCGCGTGGTGTGGAGCATCGAACAGCGGCCGATGAGGAAGCAGAGGTTATTCTCTTCGAACCTGCCGAAACCCGGAACACGGGCAACGTTGTAGACGAGACCTTCACCGCTCCACAGGGTGTAACGATTTGATGTTGATGCGTGGCCGGTGATGGTCATCATCCAAGCTCCTTCGACCAGTTGATGGCGGTGACATAGATTCCGAGCGGGTTGGCCCGGAGCTTTTCGGCGTCGCGCGGCACCTGCACGACGACGGTCAGGATGGCGGTCCAGCGCTCGGTGGAGGCGAGCGAGCCGTCCTGATAGGTCCGCTGAACCCAGGCGACGCGGAAACTGTCGGGCGACGCGCGGATGACGCTCGAGACATCGACGGCGATCTGCGTCTTGCCGACCTTGGTGAAGGGGTCGTTGGCGCGGGCGTAGTCGTTGAGCGCCAATGCGCCGGCCTGCGTGGTGAAGTCGTAGGCCCGGAGCCAGTGCTGGCGGACGATGATGGCGTCGGCCGGGATCGAGCGGACCTCTTCGATGAAGCGCGCGAGATGGAAGGCGATCTGCGGATCGGTCGGACGATAGTCGGCGGTTGCCGGAGCGATGGCCTGCGCTGCCCCGAGCTTGTCGACCTGCACCACCCACGGCACGACCGAGCCGCTCAGCGATTGCCAGACCAGCGCCACGGAGAGGCCCGCCGACAAGGCCAGTGATCCGGGTCCGCTATATCGGCGTCTCGAATTTCGCCGGCTGGCAGATCATGAAGTCGCTCGCAGCTGCCGATGCGCAGGGCTGGCCGCGCTATGTCGCCCATCAGGTCTATTATTCGCTCATCGGCCGCGACTACGAATGGGATCTGATGCCGCTCGGCGCCGACCAGGGCGTCGGCGCGCTCGTCTGGAGCCCGCTCGGCTGGGGACGCCTGACCGGCAAGATTCGGCGCGGCGTGGCCCTGCCGGAAGGAAGCCGGCCGCACGAGACGGCCCAGTTCGGCCCCCCCGGTCGACGAGGAACGGCTCTACCGCGTCATCGACGTGCTCGACGCACTCGCCGAGGAGACTGGCAAGGTCGTGCCGCAGATCGCGCTCAACTGGTTGATCCAGCGTCCGACAGTCTCCTCCGTCATCATCGGCGCGCGCAATGAAGCCCAGCTGCGCCAGAACCTCGGCGCCGTCGGCTGGACGCTGACGCCGGACTAGATCGCCCGGCTCGACGCGGCGAGCACAGTGATGCCGCCTTACCCGCATTTTCCGTATCGGATTCAGGAGGGCTTCGCTCGACGCAATCCGCCGATCATCGCCTGATGTGGGCGAGAACCTTCACCTCGATGCAACAATCCCAACGCGTTTCAAGCAAACGCAGTGGACCGAAGCCCCGAGAGAGAGCGGGGCTTCGGAGGTGTTCGGCCTCAGTCGCCGTTGCGGCGGGACCAGATGAGGTTATGGGCTTCGCCACCCTCGTCCTCGACCAAGCTGGCGTAGATCGGAGCCGGGAAGCTCGGATCGACCAGCTTGACCGAGAGATAGTCGCGACCGGTCTCGCGGGCGGTCTTCTTCCAGGCCGCGCCGAACTCGGTGGTGCCGGCGAAGATCCGATAGTCCGGGCCGCGCTCGCTGTCGCCCTCGGTGGGGACGAACTTGGCCTTGACGTTGAGGGTCAGGGTCTTGACCGTGCCGGTGATGTCGCCGTTCGCGGTCTTGGTGAAGGTGCCGATGGTCGCCATTGTCGTGTCTCCGTTCTTCGGGCCGCGCCTATCGCGACCTCGATGGTGGTCGTGCGACCGGGGACGATCGGCCCCGCACCCGGAGGGCTGAAACGCAGTGGAAGGCGGCTGGCGACGGCTTTTTTGCCTCGCGATGCAAAGCCGAAGGCGGCGGAAAAAAGCTGGCGACGGACGTTGCGGGAAGACGATCGAAGCACAGCCGGTCTTCGGTCAGACCCAATCCATTCGAGGACGCCGTGGGCTCGGCTCGGCAGAAAAATCCTGAGAACACGACACTGGTGGCGGTCGACCTCCGCAACAGACATGAAACGCTGGCGAACCCCCGGTCGCGTCAACCTTACCCCTGATCCTCAATGGCAAGGCTCGGCCATCGTCCACGGGGGACACGGGTGCTTCCGGATCTAGTCTCCTTCGCAGCGCCGACATTGGCAGGCCGGAGACGATTGTCCGCCGAGCAACGTGACTTCTCTCACCAACTGCCGACATGCCCTCACTTCCGGCCCGGGCGAGAAAGTCGGCCAGCTCTTCGGCGTCGCCACGGGCGTGTTCGAACTCACCAAGATCAGCTCGCAGGCCTGGACGGTCGGCGCGCTCGTCTACTGGGACGATACCAACAAGCGCTGCACGACGGTTACGACCGCCAACCTTCTGATCGGCGTCGCGGCTGCGGCGGTCGCAGGCGGCGCGGGCAATCCACCGGCCGCGCTCGGCTCAATGCCTCGTTCCGGGCGAATGATCCGTGATGGACGCTCTTTGCTTCGGCCATCGATGCGCTCTTCGCCGATCCCAATATCGGCGAGGACGCGCTGTGGAAGGCGGGCGGCGTTGGCGCTGGCGTCGCCGTCCGTATCATCGGCAAGTCGCCCGACCGAATGTCGGAATTCGGTGAAAGCCGCACGTGTTGCCGGCCGTCGGTATCGATATCCGGCGCTCGCAGGCGGCAACGATCACCGAGGGCGATCTGATCCTGATCGGCGCCGAGACGTTCAAGATCATCGGCGAACCGATGGGCGATGCGCTCGAGCTCGTGTCGGCCTGCGAGGCCGTAAAGGTTTAGGGCTGAGCGACAAGCTGAAATCTGCCGGGGCGATTTCCACGATTGCTGCACACGAAAACTCTTCCTGTGCTGCAACTCGCGACGACGACTGACCCACGCCTTGGCTGAAGCGAAGATCGAACGGCGGCCTTAAAATCTGACCAGGCGAGATCACTTGGTCGTTCGATCAGAATCGTTGTCAGATGAGGTAGACGCGTAACACTCAGGCCTCGTTGCGTGAGATTTCCTGCGCAGGCTGCGATACTGTCTCCTCGCGGACGATTGAACTCGGCCACATACTTCTTGGCTCTATGCATCGTCGTCGTCCTCCTCTATTTCCTCATCGCTCGTATCGGCCTCATCTTCGGTAGCCTTCACATATTGATCGCAAAGACGCGTGAACAGATCGGCAGGGGGACGCCTGTATCCACGAACGACATTAGTCTCGACACATGCAAAAAGGTCGTCGAGATCAATGATCACTAGTCCTTTGCGCAGCGCTCGGTCTTGCAGCGCTCGAACTGTCGATGTGTGGAGCCGCTCCACTTTCAGAGCAACTCGCAATTGCTCGCGCGTGATTGCAAACCGCCCACGGGATTTGCCCCGAAACGACGCCTCATAGACGCCCTCCCAAAGGAGTTGCACAACTTCCTTCAGACGATCCGTTGATACTGCGGCCATTCGCACCTCCGATCCGCAGAGCAAAAATCTGCTCCAGGGATCGGATATGACATTCGTGCACATTGCTGTCAAGTTCCCAAGATCGCTTTTAGGTATTCTTAGATCAGGAATGATAGTTCTGAGATCGAACCTATGCGCTTCACCATCCAGCGTCCCGATCTCGGCAAGGCCCTTGCTGAAACCGAGAAGGATATCGAGCGCGCCATCACGTCGGGGATGCGCGACGCCGCCGACGGCCTGAAGCAGGATCTCCGCGAGGATATCGTTGCGGCTGGGCTTGGTGAACGGCTGTCTCGGACATGGCGGGGAAAGACCTTTCCCGAGGTTGACGAAAGCACCGAGGCCTCCGCCTATGTCTGGTCGCGCGCACCGAAGATCTCCATAACCGTAATGACGGTTGCCGTCAGCGGACAGTCGAGGTCAACCGGTCGCGCGGAGAACGCCGCGCGACCGGAATTTCGTGTTGGACGGGGAGGTGGCCGGGACCGTTCGCATGGTCCCGGCTCGTCCTCACTCAGCGGCTTGGACAAACGTTTCCGGCTCCGCGTCCAGCGACGCGGGCCTTGCAGTGCGCAGTACGGGCGGCAACCAGCCGGTTCCAGCCAGAAGCTGTTCGGCAGCCTGCGCCATCTCTGCCTTCTTCAAACCCGCGATCCGCTCGGCGGCTTCATCACCGACACCTTCCTGCACGACGGCGAGGATATGCGCCTTGGTCACGCGACCGAGATAGCTCTGAACGGTCGGGGTCCAGTGCGCCGTCATGTCCAGCGTCACCACGCTTGCCAGCTTTTCCGCTGTCGCGCGGGCGTCCGGCCTCTGCTCCCATGGCACGCGAACGGCATTGACGGTCGGCGCGGCGCAATGGGCAAGCAAGGCCATCAGGCTTGCATGGTCCAGACCGGTGACGAAATCCCAAAGGTCCGCCACATCGCGCAGCATATCCGACGCCCATCCGGTATGACGATCCGCCAGCGCCTTTGCGACAGGCGTATCCTCGATCCCGTCGGCGTGGGAGGCGAGATAGGCGCTGGTCAACCGGATTTCGAGGCACGACGCTTCCCCGCCGCGATAGAAGGTCTGCGCCGCCAGTGCATGGACCACGGCGACGAGCGCCATGTCCGGCTGCTCGCCGAGGGCGAGACGTAGACCCAGGGTGCGATGGGCGGTCAGGTCGCGGATGAGAAGGTCCGACAGCGGCTTACCCGCATCCCCGGCGTCCTCATCGTCCGGCTGTGGTTGGGCATCCTCACAGCTTCCCTCATCCCCGACGATTTCGCCATCTTCCGCGATGGCCGCCCCCTCCACGTCCGACGATTTCGGGGCCTCGTCTTCGGCCCAGATGAAGCCGCGTTCGATACGGGCCGTGCCGTCGTGGTTCAGGATGACGAACACGCCACCGCGCGCGATCTCGTCGGTGTCATAGGCGTGGCGCTTGGCGTCGATCCGTTCGATCTCCGCTTCAAGCTCACCGAACCGCCGATCCACCTCGTCGGGCAGTTCCTCGTAACCTTCGTACTCCGACGACAGGCGGTCGTACTCCTCCTGCGCCGCGCCATAGGCCGCAGCGTCTTCCTCCGACAGGTCGACCGGATGCGGATAGGTCCGTCGCATCCCGTGCGCGTGGGGGAAGTCGATATGAACGGAAGCCCACTTCCATCCTTCGGCTGCCTGTACTCGCGCCGCGATGCCTTCCAGCTTGTCGATGACCAGCCTGTCCAGCAGCGTGGCGTCTTCGAAATAGCCGCCCCGATCCTCGGTGAAGAGGTCGCGGATGATGGTGCCGCCCGCTTCGGCATAAGCGTCCGAGCCGACGAAGATCGCGCGTCGGTCGGTCGCCGCGACATTCATCCTGGTCAGGTCGCGCCGGATGATCGAAGGCTCGCGGTTCCAAGACAGGCTCTCGTAGACCTGCTCCTGCCGGTCATGGTCTTCGGTAATGGCGAAGGCCATCAACTGATCCAGCGACAAGCCGCCCTCCTGATAAACCTGCATCAGCTTGGGACTGACCGCACCGAGGCGAAGCCGCTGTCTGACGACATGGGCGGTCACGCCGAACCGGGCGGCGATTTCCTCCGCGCCCCATCCGCGATCTTCAGCCAGCTCGCGGAAGCGCTCGAACTGGTCGGCGGGGTGCATCGCCTCGCGGGTGACGTTCTCGTCGAGGCTGATTTCCGTCGCGTCGTTCTCGGTATCCAGAACGCAGCGAATTGGCTCGGACTTCTTGATCTGCTTGCGCTTTACGCGCAGCAACTGCGCCAGCCTGCGGCCTTCGCCGATGGTGACGAAATAGAAGCCGGTCGGTTCGCCCTCCGCGTTCGTTTCCGGCTCCACCACCAGATTTTGCAGCATTCCCTTGGCGGCGATGCTGGCCGCCAGCGCCTCGATATGGGCTTCGCTGTGCGGGGTCTTGCGGGCGTTGCGGGGCGACTTCTTCAGCTTGTTCAACGGCACGAACAGCACCGCGCCGTTCTCGACGGCGGAGGCTTCGGAAATCGTGGCACTCGTTTCGATGGTGTCGGTCATGGTCTTGATCCTTTGGCTTGGGTTGGAGCGCAGCGCTGCGGCTCACAACCCTGGCCGTCGCCGAGACCGGGGGGTGCAAGGTGCAAGGGCGGCCGGAACGGAGGGGGATCACCCGGCCTGCACAAGCGGATCGAAACCATTGGTGTGAGTGTGGAACACGCATCCGCGCGGAAGGTCGGGGAGACCGTCCCGGCCGAGCGTCAGCGATCCCTTGCGCCGCGCCAGGGGGCAGCGCCCCCAAGCAACCGGCCCGGCGTGAGCGAAAGCGGGTGCCAGGCATGATGACCGGATCAGGATGTGCAAAACCGCCAAGCCTGAAAGCCGTCTATCCTGATCTCCGCATTTCTGGACGACAGGTGCATGGGACGCCGAAGCGCCCCGCCCGAAGGCGGGGCGCAATTGCGATCGTCAGTCGGTGACTATCCTGCCGGATTGGCGGGCGCGCCGGGCGTACCAGCTCAACGGATGCTCGGCCTTGAAGTGGAGGTCACGCTCGACCGAAAGTCGAAGCCGTCCGCGCACCGATCGGATTTCGGCGAGGCTGACGTAACCGAGCTCGGGTTCGCCAACGCCGAGATCGCAGAGGCCGAACAGACGGTCAGGGTCTTCGGGATCGGCTTCGGTGAGAAGCCAGGTGGCGCCGGCGTCGGGTGTGAAAAGTTTGACGACGGGGCGCGGATCGATGTCCTCGCCGGCGGCGCTGCGAGCGCCATTGGCGAGAAGCCGGGCATAGAGTTCGTCGGTGACGAGCGCTGCGGCCATGTCGGCCTCCCTTCGATGTCACCCTCCGATCGAGGGCGAGGAGGCGTTCGGCCGGCGCAATCGAGCGGCGCGGTCAGGCCCTACACGGTCCGGTGCGGGCCGGGCTTGACCGCGCCGCGGCGGCGGCCAGCGTTACCGGAACTCGTCGAGAGGGAAATATCGAAGGCCACAGGCACAGTGCACTCAGGAAAGGACGCAACGGGCTTTGGGGAGCAAGGGGCGTAGCGTCGGTCGCGATTGCCTTCCGATTCCCGCGCGATGGCCGCCGTTTCCCGCACGTCGACGCCTGATGTCTTCAACGCACGGGCAACATGCATCACCTTGGTCGCAGTCATTCCACTGCGATCGAAGGCGATCGACATGAAACGCGAACAGACGATTTCTCGAGAAGATCGGACCTTGGCCTCAGACACTGCGCAGCCATCCACCAGCGATCCCGCCGAGAGCAGCTCCAAGCGGTTTCAGCCGCCCGCTGCCCTGTCCAAGCGCGTGATCCGTCGCCCGGAGCTTCGCAAGATCGTGCCGCTCGCGGACACGACGATCTACGAGATGGAACAGCGCGGCGAGTTTCCCAAGCGCTTCTTCCTGACGCCGCGCTGCGTTGTGTGGGATCTGGCCGAGGTCGGAGCATGGCTCGACGGACGACGCCACGCATCGGAGACAGACGCCTTGCGCAAAGCACCGGCGCCGGATGTTCGTCAACGCCGCACCCGACCGGTCAAGCCCCCAAATCAGCTTGGATGAACGGAACTACATTTTCCTGCCGGTGGTTCGAAAGGAGTGGCCAGCCAGATCGACGTTCAGCTGGCGCCAGAGTGGGCCTTGGTCGGCGCTTTGATAGTGGGCGTTCGGCTTTGCAACTCAATCCCTGTCGTTCACTTTGACCGTCGATACTAAAAGCGGTCGTGAGTCCAGGTCATCGGCTTGGATGTCGCCAACCCGCGCCCCCGTAGCGTCATTGTGCTCAGTCCACCAGCCGGTGCGGACGGCCAGGAGAGGTAGTCCGATGAGTTTCCCGAAGACCGTCGGCAGTCTGTTCGTAAGAGTGCTTGGCCACTGCGCAGCGACCGACTACAGATTATTACCATGACGCCGTCCGAAATCGCTTTTCTCCGCAAGGCCCACCTGGAGTTCAAGAACCTGAAGCTGCCATCTAAGCGGCCGATGGACGATCGTGACCTGCACGACTTCCTCCACGGAGAGGGATTGGTCGAGACGTCGATCAATCTCCGCCTGGAAGCCGCATCCGGATTCACGCGGGCCGGAATGCTTGCACTCTCGCAGCTCGCCGGTGACCTGCGGCCTCGAAGCGAATACGGAGCCCGGTCTGTCAGCCGACAGTCGCTAGCGAAGGCGCTCGCCCAACTCGCCATCGCCATATGGGCGGAACGACCCGCTGGCCCACTCACCGACCGCGAGATCGCCGAGTTCGATGAAAAGATCAGTGCGTGGTTCGCCTCGCAGGATCTCGTTCGGACTCACTACATTCCATGCACCGTGAACGCGTGGCCGACCGAGGCATTCTCAATCGGACCCGTGCGCTTCTATCCCTTCAACGAGATCCCCGTCGAAGACTTGGGCCTCAAGAGAGAGGACGTCTGGCCGGTCGGCGAGGGTGCGATGTCCAGCCTTGCGGAAATCCACATCGGCGACCTCCTCAGGATCGCGGGGATGCGGAACGCGGGGACCATCGCTGAGGTCTCCATCCCTGGGCGGGAGAAAACCCAGTCCAACCTGACCGCGGACATCGCCGTCGACGTGGCGCTCGCGATCGTCCAACTCCTCACTCCGCCGGGGATGTTCAAGCGCGCATCGCGCGCCACGTCGCGGGCGGCGCCAGTCTGGTGGGCACGGCTCTCAACCACCGACGGCACCGTGTCGCCGGATACTCAGAATGACGAGCCCGGTCGCGCATTCGGTCCAGGTGCGCTGGAGATAGCACTGAGGCAGTGTGCTCCCGCAGTGGAATCGATGGGCAGCCGCCTGCAAAGCTACGTCGACGGAAGTGGCGTCCGACCCGCACTCGACGAGACGTGGTGCAATGCCGCCTACTGGTATCATGAGGCGGTAGCGGAGCCGCTAGACACCGTAGCCATCGCCAAGTTCGAGACGACCATCGAGGTGCTCTTCCGCTCCGAGAACTCGAGCGGCAGCAAGAAGCGGTTGCTTCAGGGCCTGGAGGCGTTCTTCGGAAAGAAGAGGGACGACGACATCGGTGGCATCACAGCGGACCAGTTGGCGGCATCAATCGTCACGTCGCGCAGCCGCGTGCTGCACGGCACTTGGCCGACGCTACATACTGAACTTCCAGACGGTAAGGGTAGTGTCGAGGTCAACATCGCGACTGCGGAACAGCTAGCACGGTTCCTTCTCATAGCCTTCTCGGAAGCGGTCGACGTCTATGGGGCTGCTGGCGCAGGGGATGATACCGTGGAAGCTCTGCTCGCTTGGAGGCTTCAGCAGTCGGCGCCGCCGGTCGTCCCACGGTCACCTTAGCAATCCATCCGAAAGTTGCCAGTCCGCCACCGGTCCCATCCCGGACGTAACAGTCTAGCTGAGGAAATGCCAAAAAGTCCGGCGCTTCGAGTTTTGCCCGATTCTCAATCGCCGCCCATAAACACCATCGATGCCGGCAACAGCGTCGGCACGCGCTTCACTCCGTTCACCCACGCATCATTCATGTCGGCCCATTCCTGGAGCATGTGGCGGCGCTGCGGTTCGTATTCCGCCTTGTTGTAGACGCCGCGCGACGAGCGCCCGTCCTCGTGGGCGAGGCACTTCTCGATCCAGTCGCTGTTGAAGCCCATCTCGTTCAGGAGCGTCGAGCCGGTCCGGCGCAGGTCGTGGACCGTGAAGGGCTCCAACGGCAGCCCCTCCTTCTTTGCCCGCGCCACGACAGCCGTGCTGACGCGATTGAAGGTTGCGCGCGACATGGGGGCGTCGGCGTCGTAGCGGGACGGCAGCAGGTAGCGCGAGTTGCCGGCGCAGGTCTTGAGCGCGATCAGGATGTCGAGCGACTGTTGCGACAGGTAGACGTTGTGCGCTTTCGATCGCTTCATGCGCTCCTTCGGGATGGTCCAGACGGCGTTCTCGAAATCCACCTCGTCCCAGACGGCGTCCTGCAGCTCGCTCTTGCGGACCATGGTGAGCAGGATCAGACGCAGGCCGAGACGTATGGTCGGCAGCGTCCGCACGTGCTCGATCTCAAGCAGCATGATCTTGATCTCAGCCGGCGACAGCGCTCGGTCCTTCGGCTGGAAGGTCGCGATCGAGGCAGGCCCCACTTCGTCGGCCGGGTTCGGCACCTTCTCGCCGTGCAGGATGGCGAAGGCGAAGATCTGTTAGACGATGTCGCGGGCGTGGACGGCGGTCGCCGGGGCGCCGCGCTCTTTCACCTTGGCACAGAGCTGTCGGAGATCGTCCGGCGTCACCTCGGTCAAAAGGCGGTTCTACCAGGCGGGGAGAATGTCGCGATCGAGGATCGCCTTGCGCATCGAGCGGGTGCTTTCCGCCATGCGCGCTTCCTTGATCCATATGCCGCTCACCGCGCCGAAGCTGCGCTCCATGGCCTTGCGCCGCTTGTCACGTTGCTTCTCTTGGACCGGGGAAAGCCCCTCCGCCAATTGCGTGCGGGCGGCGATGCAGCGCTTGCGAGCCTCGGCGAGCGTGAGGCCATCGGCGCCATAGCGGCCGATCGTCAGCGTCTCCCGGCGACCGTTCAGACGGTCGTCGTATCGGAAAGTGATTTAGCTTGTCGTGGCGACGGAAACCTACTTACCGTCACGGTCGGCCACATTGTACAATTTTTCCTTTGGTTTCAGCCTCTTGATGGCCATGTCGGTGAGCATGGGGACGGCCTCGTTGACGATCGAAAACGCCTTTTTCGAGGTCAATTCTACCGTCAAATCCGATACCGTCAATCGACGCGAATAATCGTTATATAACAGCATTCTAGAATGAATTATCGTGGGGCGCTTCCGTTTTTGGCCTGACGGTAGGGCTAAAATCCGGCTGACGGCGAAAAGCGCATACCGTCGCGCGCACCGTCAGAGCCCGTCGCTTAAGGGCGATAGGCTCCGATAGTGAATGCTTGACTTTTTGTTTGATTTCAGCTAGTTATGGGGATGTGATGATAGTTCGCGAAACGCTGCGAACCACGTCATTTCACTCCCACTCGATCGTGCCCGGCGGCTTCGACGTCACGTCGTAGACGACGCGGTTGACGCCTTTGACCTCGTTGATGATGCGGGTGGCGGCGCGGGCCAGGAAGGTCATGTCGAAATGGTAGAAGTCGGCGGTCATGCCGTCGACGGAGGTGACGGCGCGCAGCGCCAGGACGTGCTCGTAGGTGCGGCCGTCGCCCATGACGCCGACGGTCTGGACCGGCAGCAGCACCGCGAAGGCCTGCCAGATGGCGTCGTAGAGGCCGGCCTTGCGGATCTCGTCGAGATAGATCGCATCGGCCTTGCGCAGCGTGTCGAGCTTGTCCTTGGAGATGCCGCCGGGGCAGCGGATGGCCAGGCCCGGGCCCGGGAAGGGATGGCGGCCGACGAAGGCCTCCGGCAGGCCGAGCTCGCGGCCGAGTGCGCGGACCTCGTCCTTGAACAGTTCGCGCAGCGGCTCGACCAGCTTCATCTTCATGCGCTCGGGCAGGCCGCCGACATTGTGGTGCGACTTGATCGTCACCGACGGGCCGCCGACGGCCGAGACGCTCTCGATCACGTCCGGATAGAGCGTGCCTTGCGCGAGGAAATCGGCGCCGCCGATCTTGGCGGCCTCGGCGTCGAAGGTCTCGATGAACAGGCGGCCGATGATCTTGCGCTTCTGCTCGGGATCGGAGACGCCGGCGAGCGCGCCGAGGAAGGTCTCGCTGGCGTCGACATGGACGAGCGGGATGTTGTAGTGGCCGCGGAACAGGCGGACCACCTCCTCGGCCTCGTTCAGGCGCATCAGGCCGTGGTCGACGAAGATGCAGGTCAGCTGGTCGCCGATCGCCTCGTGGATCAGCACCGCGGCGACCGCGGAATCGACCCCGCCGGACAGGCCGCAGATGACCTTGGACGTGCCGACCTGGGCGCGGATGCGCGCGATCATGTCCTGCCGGAAGGCCGCCATGGTCCAGTCGCCGGCAAGACCGGCGACGCGGTGGACGAAATTGGCCAAGAGCTTCGCGCCGTCGGGCGTGTGCACCACCTCCGGGTGGAACATGAAGCCGTAGAACTTGCGCGCCTCGTTCTGGATGATCGCGAAGGGCGCGTTCTCCGAGGTGCCGGCGACCTCGAAGCCCGGCGGCAGGGCGACGATGCGGTCGCCATGGCTCATCCAGACGGTGTGCCGTTCGTCGGCGTCCCAGATGCCTTCGAGCAGGGCCGAGGGCTTCCTCACGTCGACCAGCGCGCGCCCGAACTCCCGGTGATGGCCGCTCTCGACCCGGCCGCCGAGCTGCTCGGCCATGCACATCTGCCCGTAGCAGATGCCGAGCACCGGCACGCCGGCCTCAAACACCGCCTGCGGCGCGCGCGGGCTGTCCTCCTCGGTCGTCGAGGCCGGACCGCCGGACAGGATGATCGCCTTCGGGCGCATGGCTGCGAGCGCAGCCTCGGCCTTCTGGTAGGGGACGATCTCGGAATAGACCCCGGCCTCGCGGACGCGACGGGCGATCAGTTGCGTCAGCTGCGAGCCGAAATCGACGATGAGGACAGCGTTCGTGTGCATGGACGGGGTTTAAGGCCTTCGCCCGGTTCGCGCAAGATTTCCGCGGCCTTCGACCTGCCATGCGGCGCCGGGCGGGGTCGGGCCGGTGTGCCCGCCCCTACCCGACCGTCCCGACCCGCCCGTCCCTACCCGACCGGCCTTGCCGACCGGGCGGCGATCACATGTCGGTTCCCTTGACGCGCATCAGGATCTGTTCGGTGCGGGCATCCTCGATGCGGCTCGCCAGGCGGCCGGCCTCGTGATTGTCGCGCAACGTCTTGGTCAGCGTCACGATCGACTGCACCAGCGTGACGATGCCCATGCCGAGATAGCCCTTGCTCCACCAGTCGACGGGGAGGAACAGGACGCCGGCGGCGACCAGGCCGGCGGCGGCGAAGGTCGACGCATAGGTGAAGCTGACCCAGGCGGAGGTATGCGGCGTGGCGGCGGTGGTCATGGCGGTCTCTCCTTCGATCAAAATCTTGGTGCGGGGTCGGGAGGGCTTCAGAGGCCGGCCGGCGGGTCGCCGGCCATGCGCCGCCTGAGGCGGGCGATCACATCGTTCGCCGTGGCCGACGGGCGGGATCCGTGGCCCGCAGCGGCCATGCGGGCGGCGACCGCGTCGGGACCGGTCTCCCGCTCCAGCCCGTCGAGTGCGGCTTCCGCGTCGGCGACATGCCTCTGCCGGCTGCGCAGGCGCTCGAGCGTGGTCTCGGCCTCGCGCAGGGTCGCCCGATGCAGCGACGGGGCTTCGATGCGGCCGCGGCGCAGGGTACGGACCGCTTCCGCGGCGCGGGCGGTGCGGCGCCCGCGGTCGAGCCGGGCGAGGCGGGCCTCGGCATCGGCGACATGGGCCTTGAGCCGGCCGATTTCGGCGGCGAACAGGCGGCGGGAGTCGGCGGCCGCGCTGCGGTCGGCCTCCAGCCCGGCGATCGCCGCGGCGCCCTCCTCGGCGAGCCCGTCGTCGCCGACTTCGAGTGCGGCCATGACGCGGGCCTCCAGGTCGCGGATGCGCGCCTCGGCCGCCGCGATGACGCCCTCCTCCGCGCGGTCGCCGGCGATGGCCACGGCCAGCGCCTTGCGGGCCTCGGCCAGGGCGGCGGCGCCGTCGCGGATCTGCTGGTCGAGCAGCGCGAGGGCATGGCGGTCCGCAAAGGCCTCCTCGGCCGCCGCCGCCTCGCCGCGCATCAGGGTGATGATGGTCTTGAGCATCGGCTCGCTCCCGTAATGAACATTGTTCATATGCAGACGATACCGCAAAATGAACGTTGTTCAATACAGAACGCGAAGATCCCCGCGCCCTTCACGACACCGTGATGGCGCACGGCGGGTGCGGTCCGGCAGCCGGTCGGGCTGACCCCAGCGCCCACGCGAAAACACCGGCAGGGTGCGGGCCCTGCCGGTGCTAACGCGACGGGATCGGGAAGGCCGCCGGGAATAGAATCCGGCGGTTCCGGTCAGGGTGGGACCACCCTCAGGGATGGGCTGCCGTCGAAGACCGGTCGCCTTCCGGCGCGGTCCGTGACTGGCGGCCTTCAGGCGAAGCGGGCGATCTCGCTGGCGTCCAGACGCGGCAGGCGGCCGAAAAGCGTCGCGCGGTCGCCATAGCCGATATTGATCAGCATGGTCGCATGCAAAGGCTCGTCGGCGAAGAAGGCGGCGTCGACCTTGGCGGCGTCGAAGCCGGTCATCGGGCCGGTATCGAGGCCGAGCGCGCGCAGCGCCAGGATCAGATAGGCGGCCTGCAGGGTGCTGCTCTGGTTGGCCGACGCTTCGGCGAAGGCGGCGTTGCCGGCGAACCAGGAGCGCGCGTCGGCATGCGGGAACAGCCGCGGCAGCTTCTCGAAGAACTCGCGGTCATAGGCGACGATCGCGGTCACCGGGGCCGCCATGGTCTTGTCGAGGTTGCCCGGCGACAGGGAAGGCTTCAGCTTTTCCTTGGCTTCGGCGCTCTTCACGAAGACGACGCGCATCGGCAACGTGTTGGCGGCGGTCGGCCCCATCTTGGCCAGCTCGATGGCCTCGGTCAGCAGCGCGTCCGAAACGGGGCGGTCCTGGAAGGCGTTGAAGGTGCGCGCCTCGCGGAACAGGAGGTCCAGATCGGCCTCGGCGAGGCGGGTGTCGGCGGCGATGCGGGCGGGAGCATTCATGGGAGCCATCCTCGTAGGTCTTGTGTGCCCCCGAGATAGGCCGCAATGTGCATCGCAGCAATCGGCATTAAACCGGCATGTTCTATCGGTACAGATGATGGATGATCGAAAACCTCACGCTCGACCAGTTGCGCGTCCTAATCGCCGTCGCCGAAACCGGCAGTTTCTCGGGCGCGGCCCGGCGGCTCGGCCGGGTGCAGTCGGCGGTCAGCCAGGCGGTGCAGACCCTCGAGGCGACGCTCGGCCTGCCGGTTTTCGACCGCTCGGGGCGGACGCCGGTGCTCAACGAGGCCGGCAGCGCCATTCTGGGCGATGCGCGCCGGCTGGTCGACGGCGCCCGCGCCTTGCGGGCGCGGGTCGCCGACATGGCGGCCGGCCTCGAACCGGACCTGCCGGTCGCGGTCGATTCGATCTTTCCGGTCACGGTGCTGGCCGACACCCTGCGGGCGGTCGCCGCCCGCTACGAAAGCCTCGCCGTGACGGTCTTCACCGAGGGGCTCGGCGGGCCGGAAAGCCGCCTGCGCGAGGGCGTCGTGCGCCTGGCCATCGGCGTGCATCGGGAGGGCCCGGACACCGCCGATCTCGATACCGAGTTCCTGACCCGCGTGCAGCTGGTGCCGGTCGTGGCGGCTTGCCATCCGCTCGCGGCGCGGCCGGGACCGCTGGCGCCGGCCGATCTGCAAGACGAGGTGCAACTGGTGCTGACCGACCGCACCCCGCTGACCCGCCACCGATTCGGCGGCATCCTGAGCCGGCGCATCTGGCGCTTTGCCGACATGAGCACGCGGCTCGAATTCCTGCTCGGCGGCTTCGGCTGGTGCAACATGCCGCGCCATATGGTCGAGGGCCATATCGCGGCCGGGCGGCTGGTGCCGCTTGCCATCACCGGCGCGCCGCCGGCCTCCCTGCCCTTGCACATCCTGAAGCCGCGCGACCGGCCGCTCGGCCAAGCGAGCCGATGGTTCGTCGCCGACCTGCGCCGGCGGCTCGACCAGTGCCCGGGGCATTTCGGCGCCCTGTAGCGGCCGCCCGCGCCGGCCTTTCGGGACAGGTCTGTCGGGACGGGTCCGTCGCGAACCGCCGGCCCGGTCTGCGCCCGTGCCGCCCCTCCCCCGTCGGCCGCTCTCCCGTCCGCTGCTCTCCTGTCCGGCGGTCTCAGGCCGCCATGCTGGCCGCCCGCCGGCGCGCCAATTGCGCCAGGATGACCGGTGCCGCGAGCACCAGACCGGCGATCGACGACCAGATCTCGGGCGCGATCAGCAGGATCGACGCCACGGCGAGCACCAGGCGCTCCCAGAGCCGCGCCGGCACCAGCAGATAGGCCGAGAAGGCCGCGGACAGGAAGGTGATGCCGATCACGCAGCCGGCGAAGGCGGTCGCGAAGTCCGGCCAGTTGAAGCCCTTGGCGACCAGCAGGATCGAGGGCGAGAAGACGAACACGAACGGCACCAGGGCCTTGCCGAGCGCGAGCCGGAAGGCGGTGTTGCCGGTCTTGAACGGGTCCGCGCCGGCCATGCCGGCGGCCGCATAGGCGGCGATGGCGACCGGCGGCGTGATGTCGGCCAGCACCCCGTAATAGAACACGAAGAAATGCGCCACGATCGGCTCGACGCCGAGGAGCCCGAGCGCCGGGGCGGCGACGGTCACCATGATGATGTAGGTCGCCGTGGTCGGGATGCCGCAGCCCATCAGCACGCAGACGATGGCGGTCAGGATCAGCGTGAACAGCAGCGTCAGCGTCTGCAGGCCCATCACCCAGGCCGGCAGCACGGCGGCGCTGGCCTGCGCCATGTCGGCCGCGAAGGACGTGACGATGAAGGAGATCTTGAAGCCGACCCCGGTCAGCGTGACCACGCCGACGACGATGCCGACGCAGGCCGAGGCGACGCCGACCGCGAGCGCATATTTGGCGCCGTCGCGCAGGCCTTCGACGATCTCGATCGGCCGCATCCGCCGCATCGGGTTGAAGAGGCCGACCAGCACCGCCAGCGTGATGCCGGTGAAGGCGGCGAGATAGGGCGTGTAGCCCGCAAACAGCATGTAGATCAGGCCGATCAGCGGGATCACGGTCGGCCAGTCGCGCTTGAAGGCTGCCTTCAGGTCCGGCATCTCGTCGGGCCGGAGGCCGCGCAAGCCGTCGCGCTTGGCCTCGAAATGGACCTGCATGAAGACGCCGAAGAAATGCATGAAGGCCGGGATGATCGAGGCCAGGATGATGGTCGTGTAGGGCAGGTTCAGGAATTCGATCATCAGGAAGGCGGCCGCGCCGAGGATCGGCGGGGTGATCTGGCCGCCGGTCGAGGCGGTCGATTCCACGGCGGCGGCGAAATGCTTCTTGTAGCCGAGGCGGACCATCATCGGGATGGTCAGCGAGCCGACCGTGACCGTGTTGGCGACCGAGGAGCCCGAGATCATGCCGAACAGGGCCGAGCCGAAGATCGACACCTTGGCCGGGCCGCCGGCATAGCGACCGGCCACCCAGGCGGCGCAGTCCAGAAAAAGCTGGCCGAGGCCGATCCGGGTCGCGAACACGCCGAACAGCACGAAATGGAACACGTAGGTGGCGACGACGCCGAGCGCGACGCCATAGATGCCCTGGCTGGTCAGATAGAGGTGGTTGACGAGTTGCGACACCGTCGCGCCCGGATGGACGAAGATGCCCGGCATCTGCGGACCGAACAGCGCATAGGCCATGAACGAGATCGCGATCAGCGGCAGCGGCCAGCCGATGGTGCGCCGGTTGGCCTCGATCAGCAGCACGATCAGGATCGCGCCGAGCGCCACGTCGGTGCTGGTCGGATTGCCGACCCGGAAGGCGAGATCGTCGAGCGGGATCAGCGGCACATGCAGCACCGCGGCAAGGGCCGCGGCGAACAGGACCCAGTCGAGCAGCGGAATTCCGAGCGGCGTCATGAACCGGCTGGCCGGTGGCGCTTCGTAGCCGCGCGGCGTCGCGGGGAAGACCAGGAAGACCAGCCCGAGCACGAAGGCCAGATGGATGCCGCGATGCAGCATCTCGGACAGGAGCCCGAAGCCGGCGGTGTAGTAGTGGAACAGCGACAGAGCGACCAGCGCGCCGCCGACGATCCGTCCGGCCAGCGAGCCCAGCGGCCGGAAGCGCATTTCGGGATCGAACTTCTCTTCCAGTTCGCGCGCCTTGGCTTCGTCGAGTTCAAGCTGGGTCATCGAAAGATCCGGTGGACGAGAGATCTGGGGGGAGACAGTCCGCGGGTCCCGACGGCGATCGGCCGCCGGCGCCTGCAAAGGGTCGCGGATTGGCGGGAGACCGGTGCCCGAAGGGCGGATGAGGGGGCGCGATGCCGCGGCCCCGTCCGAACTTCCGGTTCGGCTCGGACCGGACGCGGACCGCAGATCCGGCGGAAATCCAACCGATCCACCCCCTCATCCGGCCTTCGGTCCCCTTCTCCCCCCCCTCAGGGGGCGAAGGGGAAGGAGCCGAGGGTTCGGACGTGAGGACACCCGCCCCAAGCTCCCATCTCCCGGTTTCCTCCCCTTCTCCCCTTGCGGTAGAAGGTGCCCGAAGGGCGGATGAGGGGGGGCGATGCCGCGGTCCCGTCCGAACTTCCGGTTCGGCTCGGACCGGGCGTGGACCGCAGATCCGGCGGAAAACCGCCCGATCCACCCCCTCATCCGGCCTTCGGCCACCTTCTCCCCCCTCAGGGGGCGAAGGGGAAGGAGCCGAGGGTTCGGACGTGAGGATACCCGCCCCAAGCTCCCATCTCCCGGTTTCCTCCCCTTCTCCCCTTGCGGGAGAAGGTGCCCGAAGGGCGGATGAGGGGGCGCAATGCCGCGGCCCCGTCCGCGCTTCCGGTTCGGCTCGGACCGGGCGCGGACCGCAGATCCGTCGGATTTCCGCCCGATCCACCCCCTCATCCGGCCTTCGGCCACCTTCTCCCCCCTCAGGGGCAGAAGGGGAAAAACGCGGGATCGGATCATGCCCGGGGTCCGGCGGACCGGCTCCGATCTCAACCCCTCACTTCAGGAGGCCGACTTCCTTGTAGAACTTCTCGGCGCCGGGATGCAGCGGCACGCCGAGGCCGTCGAGGGCGGTTTCCTTGCGGATGGCCTTGCCCTTGGCGTGGCCGGCATCCATCAGCTTGCGCGAATTGTCGTTCCAGAGCGCCTTGGTGACGCCGTAGACGAGGTCGTCGGCGATCTTGGTCGAGGTCACCCACTGGGCGTTGACCGAAATGGTCTCGATCGTCCCGACATCCTTGTAGGTCCCGGCCGGGACGGTGTCCTTGGCGAAGAATTTGTAGTCGGCGAGGATCTTGGTCGATTCCGGCCCGGCGATCGGCACCAGTTCGACGCCGGCCGAGGTTGCGAGCTCGGAAATCGCGCCGGCCGGATAGCCGCCGACGAAGAAGAAGGCGTCGAGCGCGCCGTCGCGCAGCCGGTCGCCGGCCGCGTTCGGCTTCAGATATTCCGGCTTGATGTCCTTCTCGGAGATGCCGTAGGCGCCGAGCACGATGCGGGCATCGATCAGCGTGCCCGAACCCGGCTCGTCGAGCGAGACGCGCTTGCCCTTCAGATCCGCCGGCGACTTGATGCCGGCGCCCTTGCGGGCGACCAGATGGATCGTCTCCGGATAGAGATTGGCGATCGAACGCAGGCCCTCGACCTTGTCCTTGCCCTCGTAGACGCCGGTGCCGGTATAGGCCCAATAGGCCACGTCCGACTGGGTGAAGCCGGACTCCATGCCGCCCGACGCGATCGCGTTGATGTTGGCGACCGAGCCGTTCGAGGCGACCGCCGTGGCGATCAGGCCCGGCACGCCACAGGAACCGCCCTGGTCGCAGGGCCGGCTGCCGGGCGGGTTCGAAATCGCATTGGCGAGCAGGCCGCCGATCGGGAAATAGGTGCCGGCGGTGCCGCCGGTGCCGATGCGGAAGAATGCCATCTGCTGGGCGGCGGCCACGCCGGCCCCCGCCACCACGGCAACCGCCAGACCGGCCGCCACGATCCGCTTCAACGTCTTCGTCACATTCATGGTTTCGCTCCCCGGCAAGCCCCTCGCCCGCCGCCGCTCGTGATGATGACGGCAGGCTATCAGGTCGATACCGAGGGGCAACCGGGAAATGCGCGGGCGCGCAGGCGGTTCCGCCCTTGCGCCGCCGGTGGGCGAGCCACGTCCACCCCGTGGGATCTACCCCTTCACCTCGCGCCGGAACACGTCGAGCGCATGCGCCTTGGCGGCGACGAAGCGCGGATCGGACATCGAATCCGGCGTACGCGGACGCGGCATGTCGAAGGTCATGTATTCGGCGATGCGCGTCGGCCGCCGGGTCAGGAGCAGCACCTTGTCGGCGAGATAGACCGCATCCTCCAGGTCGTGCGAGACGATCACCATGGTGACGCCGGACTTCAGGTAGATCTCCTGCAGCTTCTCGCGGATGAACAGCGTCATCTCGTAATCGAGCGCCGAGAAGGGTTCGTCCAGGAACAGGACTTCCGGGCGCGGCGCCAGGGCGCGCATGATGCAGACGGTCTGCTGCTGGCCGCCGGACAGTTCGTAGGGGTAGCGGTTCAGGTCGAACTGGATCTCGAAGGAGGCGATCAGCTCCTCGACCCGGGCCTTGACGGCGGGTTCCGGCATGCCGGCCCGGCGCAGCGGATAGGCGATGTTGTCGATCGACTTCAGCCAGGGAAACAGCGCCTCCCGGTACTGTTGGAAGACGTAGCCGATCACGGTCTGCTTCAGGCTCTTGCCGTCGAACAGGATCGAGCCGGAATCGACCGGGATCAGCCCGGCGATCATGTTCATCAGCGTGGACTTGCCGCAGCCGTTCGGCCCGAAGATCGAGACGATCCGGCCTTCCGGCAGGTCGAGGTCGAAATCGCGGTAGAGCGGCTGGCCCTTGAAGGCCTTGTTGAGGCCGCGCACCGTGATGTGCGTGCGCTCGCGGCGCAGCGCCATCGGCAGGTCCGCCGCGGCGGCGGCGAGGTCCCGTCCGGCCATGTTCATTTGCCGCTCCAGTGGATGAAGCGCTTCTCAAGGAGGAGGAACGCCAGGTTGAGGAGATAGCCGAGCGCCCCGGTGATCAGGATCGAGGCATACATGTCCTTGACGTTCAACACCTGCTGGGCGTCGATGATGCGGTGGCCGAGCCCGGTTTCCGAGCCGATGAACATCTCCGCCACGATGACGATGACGAGCGCGATCGAAACCCCGGTGCGCAGGCCGACGAAGGTCTGCGACAGGCTTTCCCAGATCAGCACGTCCTTGAAGATCTGCCAGGAATTCGAGCCCATCACGCGCGCCGCCAGGATGCGGGTCTTGCGTGCGTTCATCACCCCGTAGGCGCTGTTGAACAGGATCACCAGGAAGGCCGCGAAGGAGGCGATGGCGATCTTGTTCGCGTCGGTGATGCCGAAGATCAGCAGGAACAGCGGGATCAGCGCGCTCGACGGGGTCGAGCGGAAGAAGTCGATCAGGAACTCCACGCTTCGATAGGCGGATTCCGACGCCCCCAGCGCGACGCCGATCGGCACCCCGATCGCCGCCGCGATGACGAAGGCCGTGCCGGTGCGCAGGAAGGTCGAGGCGACGTCGACCTGCATGCCGCCCTTGCCGAAGGATGTGAACAGATGGGCGACCGTCTCGAAGGGCGACGGGAACAGCACCTTGTTGACGAGCCCGTAGGCGACGGCCAGGTACCAGACCGCGAAGAACAGGATCGGCCCGATGATGGGCAGGAGACGGCGGGCGTCGAAGGTCTCCATGGCGTCAGGCCTTGTACAGCATGGCGCCGACATCGAGCTTCTTCGTGAAGATGCCGCGGTCGGTGAACACGTCGAAGAATTTCTGGAAGAAGGCCACGTCGGACGGCGTGAACTCGTGCGCCAGCGTGAAGCCCGGCAGCGGCACCTCGGCGGCGAGATCCTCCTCGATGCCGGTATAGCCCTTCAGATACTTGCGCACCTCGTCGGGACGCTTGCGCACCATCTCGACCGCCTCGCCATAGGCGGCGATGTAGCGCTTGGCGAGATCCGGCTGGGCGGCCAGGAAGGTGGTCGCCACCGATGCCGAGCCGCCGAACCAGGGCGCTTTCTCGTCGTCGAGCACATAGGTCGAGATGACGCCGGTCTCCAGGACGCGCGCGGCCTTCTTCAGCCGGCCGACGGTGCCGGTCGGCTCCAGCGTGTAGACCGCGTCGACCTGCCCGGCGGCGAGTGCCGGCACATGCTGGCCGATCGGCAGCTCGACCGGCTTCGGATCCTTGATGCCGTTCTTCTCCAGGATGACCTTGGCGAGCGTGACATTCTGGATGCCCGGGCCGCAGGCGACCTTCTTGCCGGCGAGTTCGGCGATCGACTTGATCGGGCTGTCGAAGCCGACCAGCATCTCGTCGAGGACATATTGCTTGTTGCTCGGATTGGAGCAGATGATCCGGACGAGGTTCGGCGAGGTGATCTCGCCGAGGCCGATCGCCGCCGAGGCGGTGCCGTTGGCCGAGCCTTCCAGCCGGCCGGCGATCAGTGCCTCGACGACCTGCGCGGCGCTGGCGAACTTGACCGCCTCCACGTCCAGACCCGCCTTCTTGAAGATGCCCGCCTCGACGCCGGCATAGAGCGGCAAGCCGCCGGCGATCGGCCAGAAGCCGATCCGGATCTTCGACGACTGGGCACGGACGATGGCGGGCGCGCCGATCGTCGCGGCGGCGGCGAGACCGGCACCGAGACCCAGAACGTGACGGCGGGAGGGAGCGGGGATCAGGTCGGTCGGCATGGATAGGGTCTCCGGTCGCGGCAGGTCCGCCGCCTCGCAGACCTGTTTTGCAACCGTCGTGCCAGCCCTACACCATCACCATCCTGTTCATGTGATCTATGAACGATGGACGGCATCAGATTGTATGCACTGATCTATCGAAACGCCGGCATGAGTGGTGTCTCCGGACCCTCTCCGAAGCGCCGAAATGTCGTGCATACAATTATCGGGCAATCGCCCAATATCGCGCCGTCAAAGCGCCCCTGCCCCCCGGACGGCTCAGGGCCGCCCGGAAGCCGGAACGCTTGGACGCCCGGCTCAGGCGGCCGCTTCCAGAACCGCGACGAAGAAGCCGTCGGTGCCGGCCGTGGCCGGGCTCAGGCGCAGCACCGGGGCGACGCGCTCGTTGCGGCGCACGAAGCGGGCGAGCGCGGCCGCGGTCGCCGGGTCGGTCTTGGCGAGGCCGGAGAGCGGCTCGATCAGGGTGAAGTCCGGATGACGGATCAGGAAATCGGCGATCCGATCCTCGTTTTCATCCGCCAGCACCGAGCAGGTGACATAGACCAGCCGGCCGCCGGGCCTGACGAAGCGCACCGCCTCGTCGAGCACCGCGTCCTGCTCGGCCATGCGCGCCTCGAGCGCCGCCTCGGTCAGCCGCCACTTGGCATCCGGGCGGCGGCGCCAGGTGCCGGTGCCGGTGCACGGGCTGTCGACCAGGACGAGGTCCATCCGGCCGGCCAGATCGGCGAGCACATCCGTCTTGCCCGGCGTGCGCACCTGCACGTCATGCACGCCGGAGCGCTTCAGGCGGTCGAAGATGTCCTTCATCCGCCGCTTGTCGTCGTCATAGGCGTAGATCTGGCCCTTGTTGTCGAAGGCTGCGGCCAGCGCCAGCGTCTTGCCGCCGCCGCCCGCGCACAGGTCGAGAATCTGCGACCCCCCGAAGGCCGCCGCGACCAGGGCGGCGATCTGCGAGCCCTCGTCCTGGATCTCGACATGACCCTTCAGATAGGCCGGCTCGCTCTCGATATGCGGCGCGCGGCCGGGGCCGCCCGGGACCGGCACCCGGATCGCGACCGGCGACAGGCGACCCGCCACGGCGCCGGTCTCCTCCAGGGCCTTCAGGGCCTTGTCGCGCGTCGACTTGAGCGCGTTGGCGCGCAGATCGACCGGGGCCCGTGTCGCCAAGGCGGCGCCTTCGGCCGCGGCATCGTCGCCGAAGACGCGCAGGAACGCCGTTTCCAGCCAGGCCGGATAGTCGCCGCGCACCGGGTCGGGCGCATCCGCGAGGCCGTCATCGGTGCCGAGCCGGGTCCGCTCGTCGTCCGACAGCGGCGCGGGGGCATGCGGCTCGGCGAGCGCCGCGTCCAGGCCGGCAAGGCCCTGTCCCCAGGTCCAGACATAGGTGCCGAGCACGAGGGCGCGTGGGCTCTCCGCGCCCATCCGCCAACCGATCGAGGAGCGCTTGCGCAAGGAATCGTAGACCAGATTGCCGATCGCCGCCCTGTCGCCGGAGCCGGCGAAACGATGCTTCGTGCCCCAGTCCTTCAGGGCCTCGGAGACCGGCCGATGATTGGTTTCGATGTCGGTGAGAATTTCGATCGCGGCATCGAGCCGCCCGCCGGTCTTCATGGTCGTTCCGTTCGTGAAGGCCGGCCCGGTCAGACCGGCCGCCCGACCAGGATCGGAACGGCCAGCATCGCGGTCATGATCATCAATGCGACCACGCCCACCAGGAAGATGGGCCCTCGGCGCCGCAAGGCATTGGAACCGGCGTGGACCACCGTATGCCCGATGCGCGCGGCAACGTAAACCCAGGCGAACACGGCGAACGGCAGCGAAACCAGCTTCAGGACGAGCGCCAGCAGCCCGAGCGCATAGAAGAGCGTCGGCGTTTCGAACTGATTGTTCATGTTGTTGGCGATCTGCTGCGTCTTGTCCGGCCAGCCATAGGGCTCCAGCATCGCCCGCTTCGGCGCCTTGCCGGCCCGCACGGAGTGGAACCGCGCCCGGCCGGCGGCGAGCATGACCAGGAAGGTCCAGACGATCTGGGCCAGCAGCGCAAGGACGAGCAGGCGTTCGGCAAGGGTCAAGGGATCGGTCTCCGGGTTTGCCTTGGGATACGGCGGCGGGACAGGTCCGGACCATAGCAGGCCGGCAGGGAATGTCGGGTGCGAGGCCCGGCCGGCGGAGCGCTCCCTCCGGCCGGCCGGATCAGCGCAGGTCCGAGCGGACCTGCAGGTCGCCGATCCTGGGCTCGTAGATGCCAGACTGATTGCGCACCAGGCGGATCTGCAGGTCCGCTTCGACGCGCGAGTCGCCGCCGACCTGGATGCGGTTCTGGTCGTCGATCGACGGCAAGCCGCTCTCCGGGTCGAAGGTGGAGACGAACGGAATCTCGGTCAGCGCGACGTGGAAGGAGAGCACGACCGTGCCGTCTTCCTCGCCGTCGATGTCGATCGAATAGCTTCGCCGCGCCGCCGGAATGCCGACCTCGGTGCCGTTCTCCAGCCGCACGGGGGTGCCGGGCGAGCCCAGCACGCTATCGATGCAGCCGAACGTGCCCTGGTTGACGAGACCGGACAGGAGCGGGATGCAGTCGGTGCCGAGCCGGTCCTCCAGGCTGGCGACGAGCTTCGCGAAGTCGCTCTCCGACTGCTCGGTCATGGCCGTGCCGATCCCCGTCGGCAGCCGCTCGCCGTCCAGCCGGAAGGTTGCGCTGCCGCCGCAGTCGCGCCGGAAGATCCACGACGTGTCGATATCCTCTCGGCCCTGGATCGGGTGGCGCCGCTGGCAATCCACCGACAGCAGCGTGTCGATGTCGCGCTCCAGCCGGGCCTGCGGCGACACGCCTTCCCGGGGCAACGGACGATCCGTCTGCCGCGTCGGGAGCGAGAACAGCGATACGAAGGAGCGCTTGACCGAGCCGGCCCATTCCCGGATCCGCTCGCCGATCTGGCTGAAGAACCGATCCGCCCGGACGAGGAAATCCTTGAACTTGCCGAGGACGCTGCCGGCGCCCTGAGGCCCCTGCCCGCGCGGGCCGCTGACGCCGCTCACATCCGTCATGGTCGTCCTCCATCGGCTTCGCGCCGGACTTGCAGGGATGGTACCGCCCGGCCCGCACGGCCGGACGGGGTCAGACGCGGATCGCGGACGCTTCGAAGGCCGCCGGGTCGGCGCCGGCCGCGTTGGCGGTGGTGCCGTCGCCGGCGGCGAACCGCTCGCGCCAGGTCCGTGCCGCGTCGATCAGGTCCTCGATGGCGCGCTGGAAGGTTGCGAAGTCGAGCCTGTCGGCGGGCAGGATGCGCTGCACGACGACGGCGTTGCGGACCGGATCGAGGGCCAGGGCCGCGCCGGCCGTGCCGCGGCCGTAGAGATTGGCGCTCAGCATTTCGCGCAGCAGGGCCGCGCCCGTCCCGGCCGGAACCGGGCCGATCGGTGCGGTCAGGTAGACGCGGTCCTCCCGGTCCTCGGCGGTCTCGATATCGACCGTCCAGCGCTCGTCGAAGACGAGACGGCAGCCGCGCTGGCGGTCGAGTGCCAGCGGCAGGTTCATCTGCCGCCCCAGTTCCTTCACGAGGTCTTCGATCGCCATCTGCGCCTCCGGGATATGGACGACACCCACAATAGGCGCGCCCGATCCCCGGCCGTGTGTCGTCGGGCACAGGTTACGGCGGAAACCGCGGCCCCGACGGAAGACGGCACCCCTGTGCGAGACGACAAGGCCCGCCGCTCCGGTCGGGAACGGCGGGCCTCGATTGGTGGCCGGTCTGGCGGTCGCCGTCAGATGTTCGACGGGTAGTTCGGGCTCTCGCGCGTGATGGTCACGTCGTGGACATGGCTTTCGCGCAGGCCCGCGCCGGAGATGCGCACGAAGCGGGCGCGGCGGGTGAATTCGGGGATGGTCGGCGCCCCGACATAGCCCATGGCGGCGCGCAGACCGCCGGCGAGCTGGTGCAGAACGGCGCCGAGCGGACCCTTGTAGGGCACCTGGCCCTCGATGCCTTCGGGCACCAGCTTCAGGGTGTCGCGCACCTCGGCCTGGAAGTAGCGGTCGGCCGAACCGCGCGCCATGGCGCCGATCGAGCCCATGCCGCGATAGGCCTTGAAGCTGCGGCCCTGGTGCAGATAGACCTCGCCCGGGCTCTCCTCGGTGCCGGCCAGCAGCGAGCCGACCATCGCGACCGCGGCGCCGGCGGCAAGCGCCTTGGCCAGATCGCCCGAATATTTGATGCCGCCGTCGGCGACGATCGGAACGCCCTGGTCGGCGGCGGCCGAGACCGCGTCCATGATGGCGGTCAGCTGCGGCACGCCGACGCCGGCGACGACGCGGGTGGTGCAGATCGAGCCCGGCCCGATGCCGACCTTGATCGCATCGGCACCGGCATCGATCAGGGCTTTGGCGCCGTCGGCGGTGGCCACGTTGCCGGCCGCGACCTGGACCAGGTTGGAGAGCTTCTTGACGCGGCTGACCATGTCCAGCACGCGCTGGGAATGGCCGTGGGCGGTATCGACGACCAGCATGTCGACGCCGGCATCGATCAGGGCCTCGGCCCGCTCGAAGCCCTGGTCGCCGACCGTGGTCGCGGCGGCGACGCGCAGGCGGCCCTGGGCATCCTTGGCGGCGTTGGGATGCAGCTGCGCCTTCTCGATGTCCTTGACGGTGATCAGGCCGATGCAGCGATAGTCGCCGTCGACCACCAGCAGCTTCTCGATCCGGTGCTTGTGCAGGATGCGCTTGGCCTCCTCCTGCAGCACGCCTTCGGGCACCGTGACCAGGTTCTCGCGCGTCATCAGCTCGTAGACGCGCTGGTTCGGATTGGAGGCGAAGCGGACGTCGCGGTTGGTCAGGATGCCGACCAGCCGGCCGAGCCGCGAGCCGCCGGCGCCGCCATTCTCGACCACCGGAATGCCGGAGATGCGGTAGGACTTCATCAGCGCGAGCGCATCGGCAAGCGTCGCGTCCGGGCCGATCACGATCGGATTGACGACCATGCCGCTCTCGAACTTCTTGACCCGGCGGACCTCCTCGGCCTGCTCCTCGATCGTGAAGTTGCGGTGCAGGACGCCCATGCCGCCGGCCTGCGCCATGGCGATGGCCAGGCGCGAATCGGTCACCGTGTCCATGGCGGCCGACAGGATCGGGATGTTGAGCTCGATTTCGCGGGTCACCCGGGTGCGGATGTCGACCTCGCCGGGCATGACCTCGGAGTGGCCGGGCAGCAGCAGCACGTCGTCGAAGGTAAGCGCTTCGCGCCCCTGTGCGGGTTCGTAGAAGACCGCCATGGCCAACTGTCCTTTCGAATGGATGAACGACCGACGCGCGGCAGGGGGGAATCCCGTCGCCGATCGCCTCTGTCGTCTCAAGGTGAAGTTGGCGCGGGTGAGTAACATGGTTTCGACGGTGGGGGAAGCGCACAACGCCCCGATCGGCATGCCGCAGGGGCGACGCCGGGTCCGCCGTTTGACATGGCTGTCGCCGATCCCAAATAGATGTCGGCGTCCCTTGCGGGCGAAAATCGACATCACTTGCGATACGGGAGAATCGGCATGGACGAGGCGACCTTCAAGGCCACGGTCAAAACTCTGAAATTCCATAAGGATGTGAAGAAGCTCGAGCTTGCAGGCGACAAGCTGACGGCGCATTGGACCAACGACAAGGGCGATGCCGACAAGGACTTCTCGGTCACCCTGACGGCGGCCACCAAGGCCCTCGACGCATCAGGCTCCGCCTTCGCCGAAGCGGCCGCGAAAGAATTCGTCGCCGCCTGGGACGCGATGAAGGCCGAGCGCAAGAAGGACAAGAAAGACAAGAAGGACAAGGACTGATCAGGTCCTGAGCCGCGATCCGGCACCGCGCGCAGCCCGGCCGAATCTCTTCGGCCGGCGCCTTTCTCACCCGCGGTGCGCAGCGGCCCGCCGTGGCGACGGGGCGGACGCCCCGGACTGGGTGCCGGGACGCGATCCGGCCAGACCGCGCGCCGGGATGGCCTCGGACGCCCCCCCGACCGTCACGCAGCCGTCGGCCTCACCGCGCGCCTTCGTAGGTCGCCGGGAAATGGCTGTCGATCAGCACGATCTGGCTCGGACCGGGCACGCTGCCGACGCGGTTGATCAGCTCGTCGGCGTCGATCGACCCGTCCGCGAAGGTCTTCGGCGTGCCGACATTGACGTCGATCGCCGGCAGGTAGCGGCGGCCCTTCACGGTCGCTCCATGCCCCGAATAGTAGACGAACAGGCAGGCATTCTCCGGCGCGCCGTCGAGGAAGGCGGAGATCCCCGCCTTGAGCGTTTTCAGGTCGGCGTCGATCAGGCTGGTCGTCTCGATGCCGAGGTCCTGGAACCGCGCGGCGACGCGTTCGGCGTCGAGCTTCGGCGCCTCCAGGCGCAGGCCGGCCGGATAGGCGGTGTTGCCGATGACCAGACCGATCGGCTTGCAGTCTGCCGGCACCGTGGCCCGATCGACCGGGCCATGGGCGATCAGGCGGGCATGCTGGCGGCCGCCCGAACGGCCGGCGACCTCGGCCGAGATGCGGTCGAACCACCGCGCGACCGTCTGCTCCCGCTCCAGGGCGCTCGCCACCACCGGCGACATGGCGCTGCCGGTGCAGGGATTGTCGACGCAGTCGAGCGCCATCTCGCCCGGCAAGGTCGCCTCGATCACGACCAGGCCGGCGGAATCGGTCGGCACCCGCGCCAGACGGGCGTCGGCCAGACCGCTCGTGGCGACAAAGGCCGCAAGGGCGGCGAAACCGGCGATGCGGATGCTGCGAGGGGTCGAGCCGATCATGTCCGGGTCTCCTGGGTCCCGGCGGACAGGCGCGGCCGGGCGTCGATCAATCGCCCGGAACGCTATACGAGGTGGCGGCCGGTTGTCCCAATCGCGCCGCCGGTCCGGTCCCCAATCGGATTGGCGCCCCGGCGGGCACCCGGTTCGCCAGCGTCCCGGTGGTCAGAAACGGGCATGCGCGTCCTGCCAGGGACAGATTGGATCAGCCACGCCATCAAGGGGTTGGCGGTTCGGATCGACGAGACGGACGGGGACCATCCGTGCCGTCCGAACCACTACCCCTCCCCGCCGCGGAAGCCGCGTGCGACCACATACATCTCGACGCTCTCCTGTCGGCTCGCCGGTGGCTTGACATGCGCCACCGAGGCGTAATCGCGCTTCAGGCCGGCCAGGAGTTCGGTCTCGGTGCCGCCGCGGAACACCTTGGCGACGAAGGCGCCGCCGGGCTTCAGCACCTGGCGGGCGAAATCGGCCGCCACCTCGCAGAGATGGGTGGTGCGCAGATGGTCGGTCTTGTGATGGCCGGTGGTCGGCGCGGCCATGTCGGACAGCACCACATCGGCCTTCTCGCCGCCGAGCGCGGCGAAGAGGGTGTCGGGCGCATCCTCGTCGAGGAAATCCTTCTTCAGGACGATCACGCCCGGGATCGGATCCATGTCGAGATAGTCGATGCCGACCATGCGCGGCGAAGTATCGGCGGAGCCGATGCGCTGGGCGGCGACCTGGCACCAGCCGCCGGGCGCGCAGCCGAGATCGACGACGCGCTGGCCGGGCTTCAGGAGCTTGTACTTGTCGTCCATCTCGATCAGCTTGAAGGCGGCACGGCTGCGCCACCCATCCCGCTTGGCCTTGGCCACATAGGGATCGTTCAGCTGCCGCGCGAGCCAGCGGTTCGAGGACGGCGTGCGCTTCTTCGCCGTCTTGACGCGCACCTTGAGAAGGCGCGGCGCGCCGGAGTCTTCGGTCATCGGATACCGCTCGAGGTTAGAGCAAGGTCCGATCAGAGCAACCCGCTCTGATCGGAAAAAGCTTGCGCAAACAAAAATATGCAGAGCATCAACCGATCCCTTCAGATCGGATGATGCTCTAGCGCCGCCACATGCCGTCGGCGGCCATGAGTTCCGTCAGTATGCCTTCGCGCAGGCCGCGATCGGCGACGCGCAGCCGCCGGCACGGCCAGCGTCGGCGGATCGCCTCCAGGATCGCGCAGCCCGCCAGCACCAGATCGGCACGATCCGACCCGATGCAAGGGTTGGCCACCCGCTCGTCGAAACTGAGCCCGACGAGATGGTCGATCATCCGCGAGACGTCGTCGTCGTCGAGCCAGGTGCCGTCGACGCGGCGCCGGTCGTAGCGCTTCAGGCCGAGATGCACGCCGGCGAGCGTGGTCACCGTGCCCGATGTGCCGAGCATGTGGAAGCGCCCCTCGCCGAGCGCCCGCTCGAGTTCGCCGTTTTGGTCGAAGGTTTCGAGCAGATCGTCGACATGGTCGACCATGGCCTCGAACACCGTCTCGTCGACGAACACGCCGCCATGGCGCTCGGACAGCGTCACGACGCCGACCGGCAGCGAGGTCCAGGCGCGGATATGGCGGGTCAGATCGCCGGTCCGCTCGCCGCGGGCCAGATCGAGCCAGACCAGTTCCGACGAACCGCCGCCGATGTCGAACAGGATCACCCCGTCCGACTGCCAGTCGACCAGGCTCGCGCAGCCGGCGACGGCAAGGCGGGCCTCGGTTTCGCGCGAGACGATCTCCAATTCGAGGCCGGTCTCCTCGTAGACGCGCTCGAGGAAATGCGAGCCGTTGTCGGCGATCCGGCAGGCCTCGGTGGCGACCAGGCGGGCCCGTTCGACGCCGCGCAGGTCGAGCTTGGCGCGGCAGATGCGCAAGGCCTCCAACGCCCGGTCCTGCGCCGCCTCGGACAGGCGGCCGGAATGCGAGATCCCCTCGCCGAGACGGACGATGCGCGAGAAGGCGTCGACCACCCGGAAACCGTGCCGTTGCGGCTCGGCGACCAGGAGCCGGCAATTGTTGGTGCCGAGATCGAGCGCCGCATAGAGCGGCAGATAGCGATGCATCCGCCGGGGCACCGGCGCCCGCTCGTGCGGATGGTGATGGCCGGGCTCGACATGGCGTTCGACCGGATGATGATGCGGCGGTGCCGTCGGGATCGGCGGCAGCAAGCCGGCCTCGTCATCCGCCGGCCGGTCGAGCAGTCCGAGACCGAGATTCGCGGGCTCGTCCGGATACCGGACCGTGGCCGAATCCCTGGCCGATTCCCGGACCGGATCCCTGGCCGGCAGATCGCCACCGGGCGGAGCGGCTGCCCGCATGCCGCCGGTCGGCCGCGAGGCCTCCGCATCGAGGGCCTCCGCCCGCGCGCCGCTCCTGCCCGGCAGGCCAACGGAGCCCGAATCGCCGGCGACCGGATCACCGGCCATCGGATCCCTGGCGACCGCGTCACCGGCCGAAACCCTGCTGGAGACCGAAAGATCCGCACCACGCCCCGCAGGCCCGCCGTGCGAGGCCACACAGTCGCCGGATTTGGACCCTTCGTAGCGGGGGCTCCCGGCCGCGGCCGGCCCCGCTGCCGAAACCGCAGCGGTGGACGAGGCGCTGCCGGCCGGCGGCGTATGCGGGGAGGAATCGGATTTGGCCTTGCCGCCGGCAGGCGTCCCCGGACCGGCGCGCAGATCCCCGGCCCGCGCGGCCGCATAGGGCCACCGGGAGCGCTTTCCCCGACGTCTGCGCCGCCGGCGTTTGCCGGGCGCATCGGTCACGACGTCGGGGGATGGACGACCCGCGACCGGCGGGTCGTCGCCGTCAGGCCCCACTTTGGTTCTCCGCTGCCGAAACCGCGCCCCTCTCGGGTCGCGTGGCGCAACTGGTGTTTCACGTTGGCCCCAAGTGTACCAGTCGGCCGATCCGTTGCAAGGGCGCAACATTCACCAACGAAGATGGGGTGTCGGTGTCGCCGTCAGAAGGGCCAGGGCGGCAGGCGCCCACGATACAACCATAAAGCGATGCCAAGCCCGATCGCAAGCCCGAGAAGCGCCGCCACGATGCCGCCGCCGGCCCGGCCTGCAGCCGTTCCGCTGCCCGTCTCCGTCACCGCTTCGGGCCCGGTTTCCGCCGCCGGACCGGCCGCGGCGGCCGCCATGACGGGTGCCGGCGCCGCGCGGCCGGCGGCCGGCGGGGCGGTCTCGCGGGTCGCGGCGGAGCGGTGCCCGGTCGGATCGACCATGGACGAGGCCCCTTCCGCCTCGCCCGGATGGAGGGGATCGAGCACGTCGGCCGCGATCATGTTGAGCGGGACCGTGGTGGAGGATTCGGTCGCCGGGGTCCGGCCGGGCGCCACGCCGTCCCGCACCTTGACCAGAATCACCGAGGTGTTGTCCTGCCGTTCGCGGTTCTCGGCATCGACCGCTTCGAGCAGGCGAACGACCAGTTGCTCGGCCGATTCGTCTTCGTGTTCGGCGATCAGGCGGCCGACCGTCTCGTCGCTCAGCGTCTTCAGCCCGTCGGAGGCGAGCAGCACGGCGTCGCCCGGCCGCAGGTCGCGAAACCCGGCGAAGCGCTCGTAGTGGTCGATCGGATCGCCGAGCAGGGCGTGGAAGAGCTGGTTGCGCCGGCGGTCCATGGCGGCATGTTCGGGCGCCAGCAGGCCCTGGCGGACCTGTTCGTCCAGATAGGCGCCGAAGGAATGGTCCTCGTTGAGGCGGACCAGCGCATGGTCGCGGAACAGATAGAGGCCGGAATCGCCGATCGAGACCCAGCCGATGCCGTGCTGGTTGACCACCGCGCCGACCAGCGTCGAGCCCATGCCGTCCAGTTCGGGGCGCTTTTCCGTGGCGGTGCGGAGGATGTCGTTGGCCTGGATCAGGGCCTGATCGAGCCGCTCGCCCCAGCTTCCGGGCGTCTTGTTGACCGCGTCCAGGAAGTATTTCGAGGACAGGTTGGAGGCGATTCGCCCACCGACATGGCCGCCCATGCCGTCTGCGACCACCACCACGACGGCGGCCGCCGCGCCGGCGCGGCACAATTCGCCAGGCTTCTCGTGGGAGTCGGACGGGAGCAGGACATCGACCGTGTCCTCCTGAGCCGCCCGCTTCCCCTGGATCTGGCCGGATGCGAATTCGAACTGCAATGCAGGACCCCTCGAATGGCCGTTCGGGTCGCGCCGGGGCCCGGCGAGGCCGTGCGCGGTGCCGGCCCGGCCAGCGGCAACGCCGTTTCGCGAGCCTGAAGCGGGCGGCGCCCCCTTCGGGTTTCGCCGTGCTCCCGCCTGCCGAACGTCCGCCTCCCCCCGAATCTTCCGCAGAACGGACATGCCGTGTCCACTCGGCGCAAGTTTCGGCGAAGTCTGCTATCAAATGACGGGGGCTTCGGCCATCCGCCTTGCAGCCGCCATGGTTTCAGCTATTCGTGACGGCTTCACTATCTCCCTTGGTCAACCATCGCATGCCATCCGGCGCGGTCAAGGGGGAGCCGGAAGGTCGGCCCGGACCGCTCGGGACGCCGGTGGTTCGATCGAGACGGATGGTCCCCATCCGGCTCGTGAATCCGAACCACTAACTTTTTGATTGCGCGGTCAATTCAAACTGACATTTGCGGGACGCAAATGTCGGTTTTTGACCACTGAGGAGAGTTGTGATCGGGCTCGCGTCGGGTCAAGATCGCGGGACCGGACGCCAAGGACGTTCATGAAAGACCGGGCCTATCCTTTTGCACTGCCGCTCGGCACGGAGATCAGCGGCTATGTCGTCGATCGCGTGATCGGCGCCGGAGGGTTCGGCATCACCTACCAGGCCACCAACCCGGTGACTGGCGTGACGGTCGCGATCAAGGAGTTCTTCCCGCAGGGTCTCGCCAGCCGCGACGGCTGCACCGTGATCCTGCATTCGGACGTGTCGTCCGGCTCCTACGAGATGGCGCTCAAGAAGTTCGAGCAGGAAGCCGCCAAGCTGACGGGACGCTATCGGCATCCGAACATCGTCAGCGGCGTCAACTTCCTCCGGCTCAACAACACCGCCTATTTCGTGATGGAGTATATCGAGGGCATCAGCCTCGATCACTGGCTGCTGGAACGGGTCTCGCCGCCGTCCGAGCTCGAATTGCGGGCGCTGTTCGAGCGCGTCTTCGATGCCGTGGACTACATCCACAGCATGAACGGCATGCATCGCGACCTGACGCCGCGCAATGTCATGATTCGCAGCGACGGCGAGCCGATCCTGGTCGACTTCGGCGCCAGCGGCGAAGGCCTCGATACCGAGCGCCACGACAGCCAGGCTTTCGCCCAGCCGAACTACGCCCCGCCCGAGCAGCTGACCGCGGAAGACGCGCGCATGCAGGGCCGGCACACCGACATCTTCTCGCTCGGCGGCATGCTGTACCGGGCGCTGGCCGGCCGGCCGCCGATCAAGCCGCTGACCCGCTCGCATGCCGTCGCGCTGAACGGCCGCCCGGCCGACCCCTATGTCCCCGCCGCCGACGCCGCCCGGGAGCCCCTGCTCTACTCGACGCAGTTCCTGGCGGGCGTCGACATGGCCCTGCGGCTCGATCCGCGCGACCGTCCGGCGACGATCGAAGACCTGAGGATGGCGCTCGGCTGGCTCGACGACGAAAGCCGCGCGGTCCATGACGACTACCCCGCCGGCGACCCGAGCGACGAGGCGACCCGCATCTACGCGCCCCGGGCGGCCGATCACTGGACCGGCGACCGGACCTGGGAACCGGAAACCGGCCTTCCGCAGGATGCCGGCTACGAACACGATCTGACGGCGGCCCCGCGCCCGCTCGGGCGACGCGGCGAGAGCTTCGAGGAGGGCGAGACCCGGATCGCGCCGCCGGGTCTCGGCGACCGCATGGATCTGGCGCCGGAGCCGGCGCGGCGCTGGAACTGGCTGTTCGTCTTCGGTGCCGTGGCCTCGGTGCTGCTGCTCGTCGGCCTGCTGTTCGTCGGCCCCGAAATCCTGTCCCGGATGCCGAAGACCACGGTCGATCCGGGGCCCCCCGCGAGCGGCCAGTCGGGCGGCGCGGGCGGACCGCCGCGACCGGGCGATCAGGCCGCAGCCGGAACCGACCGGCCCGGCACCGGATCCCCCTATGCGCCGGGTCCGACCATCACGGCCGTGCCGCAGCCCAAGCCGCGGGTGCCGGAGGAGCCGGCGATCGCCTGGTCCGACTTCGCGGGCTTCGCGCTGACCGGCCGCGAGGCGCCCGCGCGCAGCGTGACCGGCGATGGCGGCGAGGCCTGCCGCACGCTGTGCCGCGACGATCGCACCTGCCAGGGCTACAGCCTGACCGGCGGCAACAGCTGCCGTCTGTTCTCCGAGGCCTCGGGCTTGGCCCCGGATACCAATTCCCGCTCGGCGGTGCGCCCGGCCGGCGCGGCGGGCCTGCGCGCCATCCTGGAGGTGGAGAGCCGGCGCCGCACCGCCTTCCGCACGCTCGACGGAGTCTCGCTGCTCAGCGGCGGCACGCCGCGGACTGTGGCGAACCAGGGCCAATGCGCCTTCTCCTGCCAGGCCGACCAGAGCTGCCGGGCCTGGACCTACACGCCGCTCGCCAATGCCTGCCGGCATTTCACCGACATCGACCCCGCCAATGCCGGCCCGGCGGTCAGCTTCGTGACCGGCATCGAGGACCAGGACGGCCAGACCTCCGAGGCCGTGCGCCGCTCGGTGACGGCGAAGTCCCGCACCGCGCAGGCCTTCGTCGGCGCCGAGCTGGCCGGCCGCATCGTCGGCCGCGAGCGTTCCGCCGACGGCAATGCCTGCCGCGCGCAGTGCCTCGCCAACCAGGCCTGCGTCGCCGCCGTGCAGGCGGAGGGCGAATGCACCCAGTATGGCCAGGTCGACGACATCCGCCGCCGCGCCGATGCCGAGGTGCTGGTCGACGTGCGCCAGACGGCGCTGGTCTCGCGCATCGACGCCCTGGTGCGCGAGAAGCCGCCGGCGCCGGATGTCAATCGCGGCCAGACCGACTACTATGCCGGCTTCGACGTGGTCGGCACCACGCTCTCCAACGACCGCACCCGTGGCGCGGGCAGCCCTGAAGAGTGCCTGGCCGCCTGTTCCGAGACCGGCACCTGCGTCGGCTACAGCTTCGCGGCCGCCGACCGGCGCTGCACCCTGCTGTCGCAGGTGATCGACGTGGTTCCGGACAGCGGGCGCGTATCGGGCATCTATCGCGGCGCCGCGCCGAATGTGGTGGAACTGGCCCGCAAGCGGCTGGTGCAGTCCGAACAGGCGCGCGCCAACTATCGCGACCTGCCGCCGAACTGCGCCCCCGACGGCCTGTCCGCCCCGGTCGGGCTCGGCCGGGAGCCGACGGCAGAGCAGTGTTCGTTCCTGTGCCGCTCCGGCGTCTCCTGTCAGGGCTGGCTCTATTCGCGCACCGAGCGCACCTGCCAGCTGTTCGGGTCCGTGGCCGGGGCCGGCCCGGGCCAGAATGTCGTGGCCGGCGTGCTCGATCCGAACGGCCGGCGCGCCATCGATCTGGCGCGGAGCTGCCTCGGCGGCCCGGTTCCGCCCGGTTCGATCGGCGGCGGCGTGCAGCCGATTTCGGCGCCGCCGGGCGCGCCTCCGAACCCTCTGCCGCCCGCCAATGTCGCGTCGCCCGGCCAGGCGACCGAGTGCGATCGTGCGGCCGGCTATCTCTACGACACCGATCTGCCGCGCGGCGTGCAGCCCCGCCAGTTCGAGTATATCGAGCCCGCCAAGGCGATCCCGGCCTGCCTCGCCGTGCTCAGCACCGCCCCGCAGACCGCGCGCTGGCGCCTTGCCCTCGGCCGTGCCCTGGAGCGCGACGGCCGCGAGGTGGAGGCCCGCGCGGCCTATCGGGAGGCGGCCGAAAGCGGCAGCGGCGCTGCCGCCTTCCTCTATGCGATCATGCTCGACAAGGGTCAGGGCGGCCCGGAGGACGACCTCGAGGCCGAACGCTACTACCGGCTGGCCCGCTCGCGCGGCATCACGCCGGCCTCGACCTCGCTGGCGCAGCTCTACACCTATTCCGACCGGGCCAGCCCGACGAGCGACCAGGACGTGGTCGGCCTGCTGCTCGAAGCGGCCAATCGCGGCCATGCCCCGTCGATGTACAGGCTCGGCGAGCTCTACGACCGCGGCCGGCTCAACCGGCGCCCGATGCCGCAGGACCCGGGACAGGCCTATGCCTGGTTCTCCAAGGCCTTCAGCATCTTCTCGCGCGATGCCGACCAGCGCGATCCGACGGCGCTGCGCTTCCTCAGCCTGCACCACGACGGCGGCCGCGGCGTGCCGCGCAACCCGGAACTCGCCCTCAAATACCTGATCCAGTACCTGCAGGCCGCCTATGGTCCCGACAATCTGGTCGCGCGCCGGCGCGGCACGATCGGCGATCTCGGCCTGGAGGAATGGTCCGTCGAGACGCGAAAGGGCCTGCAGCAGTTCCTGATCGGCGCGGGCGGCTTCGCCGACACCGTCGACGGCGTGATCGGCGGGCGCACGCGCGAGGCGATCGAGCGCTGGCTGCAGATCCACGGCTGACCGGCAAGGGCGGCGGCGGGACCCCGACCCGCCGCGCGGTCAGGGGCGTCGGCTCATTTCGACAGACGCAGCTGGGACAGCGAGGTGCCGATGGTGCCGAAGGTCGAGATGATCTGCGTCGCCGAGGTCAGATAGAAGAATTTCGACGTATCGGTCGCGCAGCCTTCCAGCAGGGTCGACTTCGGATCGTTGCCGGTATTGACCTGCACCGTATAGACCATGATGCCGGCCGCTTTGATGTTGTCGCAGGTCTTCTTCTGACGGGCATCGATCGAGCTGGTCGACGAGGTCCAGCGGTTCTCGGTGTTGAGGCCGTCGGACAGCAGGATGACGACGGTCTGATACTTGTATTTCGCATCGATCGCCGGGACCGCCAGCGGCCCGGTCGTCAGCGAGGACCAGCCCCATTGCAGGCCGATCGCCTGGTTGGTGTTGCCGGCCGCCGCCATGGCGTCGATCTTGGCGTTGAGGGCGGTCCAATCGTTCGACAGCGCCATCACCGGCACCGGGCAGCTCGAATATTGCTGTGCCGGGTAGAGGGTCGCCGAACTGGCCGTGGTCGGTGCCGTGTTCTTGGTGTCGTAGTCCTGGTCGCGGTCCATGACGCAACCGTTCCAGGTGCTGTGGCTCGCCGGGATCCAGGTCCCCCGCCAGTTGTAGGAGCCGTTGGCGGCGTCCCACTCGGTCCAGCGGATCCAGGAGGCGCTGACATTGCCGGTCCCGACATTCACGTTCCGGCTGAACGGAATGATCGAGACATAGACGTCCTCCGCCGACTTGGAGGCCGTCTGCAACTGGGTCAGCAGGTTCTTGCCGGCCGTCTTCAGGGCCGCCAGCTTGCCAGAACTGGACATCGAGCCGGTATTGTCGAGCACCAGGGCGACGCGCAGCCGGGTCGATCCCCAGGCGGCGACGGCGGTCGCACCGACATCGATGGTCGGGATGCCGGCAAGGCTGAGGAAGGTCGTCTGGACGGTGCCGGCGCCGGTCACCGTCACGGTGCTGCCGCCGGCGTCGTCGCTCTGCATGGTGGCGGTGACGGTGGTGTTCTTCACGTCGGCATTCGTGAACAGGGCACGGAAATGCGTGTCCGCGGCCGACTGGATCTGCGCCGAGGTCTTGCCGTAGCCCTCCTTCGCCACCGCCAGGGCGGTGGCATCGAGCGCCTGCTGCATGTCGAGCTTGGCCGACTGCGCGACGCCCACGTCAAGGATGCCGCCGGTCAGAACGGTGATGCCGAGGAAGGACAGCGAGAAGGTCGAAAGCAGGGATCCTTTTCGATCCTGGAGCAAACGGCGAAGCGATGCGGGGAGTCTCATCTTGCGAGCCCAGGTGTTCGAACCTGAAATTTCGGACAGAATACATCGCCGGCGTGGCGCCTGCCGGCCAAACTCGCCGCAGCCTTAAGCCATCCTGGTCAGAGCCGTGAAACATTGAAGGAAATGCGCCGGAGGCCGGTCCGGTCACGTTCGGTCCCGTCCGGAGGCGCGCCCCTGCCTTGCCGTGACCGCGATTCCGGCGACCGCCGGGCGCACCGGAGCTCTGTCGCCGCCCCGCACCGGTCCAGGCCTCAAAGGGCCCCGGACGAGAGAGACCCGGACGTGGGGGGCGGCCAAAGGGGACGATGGTCGGGGCAGCAGGATTCGAACCTGCGACCTGGAGTACCCAAAACTCCCGCGCTACCAGACTGCGCTATGCCCCGATGGGATTTTTCTTATGATCCATAATGAGATATGTCCGCCTGGACAAGACCTCAGAAGCACGCGATCGGCACGAAATGGCATTGTGGTGCATAGTGCGGCGCGCAAAGTCCCACCAGAATCCCACCGGTGTTCCGTTGATGTTCGCCGACCTCAGGTTCGCAGGCTATCCATGACTGAGCGCATCCGCATCCTTCTCTCCCCCTCGATCGCCGCGACGGCGGTCGAGGCGAACGCCCTTGGGGTCGCTCCCGGCCACCTCATAGAGGCCGACCTCACGCGCCTGCGCCATCTCGCCGAGGCGGCGGCCGCTGACCTGGCGCTGTCGCCGGTCGAGGCTTCGGCCGTCGGCTGGGTGCTGCAGGGCCTGGAGCAGTCGCGCCTGGTCACGCTCGACGACAGCCTGCCGTCCGGCAGCACGCTGGCCGCCAGCCTGATCGAGATCGCCGACGACCGGACGGACGCGGAAATCCTGATCCTCGATCGCCTGGCCAGGCGCGCCGCCACCTGGCCGCCGCTGGCCATCCTTGGCTTGATGATCCGAGCGCGGCAAGCCGAGTAAGCCGGCGCGACACTCGGATCACGAGAAAAAAGCGCACTAACTGCACATATCCCATTGACAGCATAGTTTTGTGCGGCTATACCCAATCCATCGACCACGGGCTGCGGCCCACAGACAGGCCCGCTGAGGCCGATGGAGATGAAAATGACCAAGTCGATCACCGCTCAGGCCGAAGCTGCCCTCAACGCCGACCGCTCGTATGGCCACACCTTCGGCGTCGTCTACGCCGGCCCGAATGTCGGCTGGGTCGCCATGAACGGCGCGCAGGCCGCCTCGCCGATCCTGGTGGCCTACACGGCCGAGGACGCCGCAGCCGGCGAGTTCGAACACACCCCCTACCAGACCGCCGATGCGCGCCACCGCTACGGCGAGGCCAAGGCTCTGATCCGCCGCTACGTCGCCAGCCAAGGCTGATCGCTCGGGCCGCCGCCTCCAAAGGGGGCGGCGGGACCGGTGACGAAAGAACCGCAGGAGCCGACCATGAGCACCAATGACGCCACATCGCCGGACGCGCCGGCATGGCAAGGCCTAAAGCTTCCCATTCGCCGTCGATTTGCCGGGGCGGTAGCGCATTTCCATGCCACCGGCCGGCTGAATCGATCGGACATCATGCGCCTGGGCGATGTCTCGATCGCCCAGGCGAGCATCGACCTGAAAGAGATCTCGGCGCGCCTGCCCGGCCTCATGGTGCTCGACCCGCGCGCCAAGGGCTACGTCCGCCCCGACGCCGTGCTGCCACCGCGAGAGCCACCCACCAAGGCAGAACCGGCCGAGCTCCCGCCGATGCCGCCGCAGGAACACGCCGTCGTAGCGTTCCGCCGGGCGCGGATTTCCCTCGGCCTGACACAGGCCCAGTGGGGTGACTGGCTCGGCCTCGGCCGCCGCCAGGTGATCGCCTACGAGCTCGGCGACGCGCCGATCCCCCTCGGCACCGCCCGCCTGGCGGAAGCCTACGCCTCCGGCTGGCGCCCCGCCGCCTGGGGCTCGCCCGCCGACGCGGATGCCAAGACCGACCGCGATTCCTGATCCTCGGCCGCCATCGCCAGCACGACTTCCGTCGTCGTGCCTTCCGCCTGCGCAAGGCGACGGGCGGCGGCGAGGATCTCCCAGGTGCGGGCTGTCGGCTGCCTCATCAGCGGAATTCCAGCGGCGGCGCCATCGGGCCGATCTCGGTCCGGCGATTGGGTGTGTTCGCCGAGAGCGAATCCACCCGGGCCTCGATCCGCCGGACCGCCTCCAGGGTGGCGCGGCCCTGTTCCTCGAGGCGGATCAGCCGCTCGCCGGTGACCGCCCTGCCCTCGTCATAGCGATCGAGGCGCGCCTGCAGGGAGGTGATCGCGCGGCCATGCTCGGTCAGCGCCGAGTCGGCCTTGCTTGCCTGCCAGATCAGGCCGCAGATGCTCGTGGCCACGGCCAAGACGGCGCCGACCTGGATCTTGCGGTCGAGGGTCCATTCGGACGGATCGGTCACTTCGGCGTCTCCGAATAGCTGCGCTGCAGGTCGATCCAGGCCTTGCGGCCCGCGATCAGGCGTTCGTTCGCGAGGCGCGCCGCAGCGGTCACCCGGGCGGCGTAGCGGCGGCAGTCGGAGATGCCGGCAGTGGCAGGGGCACCGGGGCCAGGACGGCCGGCGGGTCGGGGATCCGTCGGTGCAGGACCGAAGCCGGTGGCGGGTCCGTCGCCGCGGAGGTGCAGGAGGTCTGCCACATCGCCAGAATCGAAGCGGCAAGCAGGTCGCGCCAGCGCGGCGAGGCGGGTCTCATAGGCGTCTATCCTCTGTTGGAGATCGGCGGCGGTCGCGCGATCGGCCGCGACCAGATCGTCGGACAGGCGGCGCGATCGCCGCGTCGCCTCGAGGTCGGCCTCGGTGACCGCATGGGCGATGCGCTCCGCGCCGAGCGCGCGCCGCACCGCCGCCAACGCCTCGGCATCACGCGCCGAAAGCCAGGCCGTCGCGTAGCCGGCGGCATAGACGGCCAGTGCCACGAGCGCATGGCCGGCCAGCCGCAGCAGGCCGGCGCGCCACTCCGCCGGCAGGAAGCCGAACAGGGCGGCGAGGTTCACAACGGCGTCCCCGCGCGGGGCCGCAGCTTGATCCAGGCGCCATAGGCCATCAGGCCGACGCCGGCGACGGTCAGCAGCACCAGGACGATCTTGACCCAGGGAACGACGGCCGCGATCGGCTCGATCGCCGGGCCGAGCTGGTCCTTCTGATCGAGAATGATCTGGCCGATGCGGTCGACCCCCTCGATCGCCGCCCCGCCGCCGACCGCGACGCCGGTCCCGGTCGCCCCGGGATTGGCGATCGGCGGCTGATCCGCGCTCGGCGGGGTCGGCGCCTTGATGACGGGATCGTCCAGCTCATCGATCGCGGCATGCAGCGCCGCGCGGGTCTGCGCGCCGGCAACGCCATCAACCGCCAGCTTGTTGCGGCGTTGGAAGTCCTGCAGCGCCGCCACGGTCTTCGGCCCCTTGCGGCCGTCGACCACGACGGCATAGCCAAGCCGGACCAGCAGCCGCTGCAGGTCGGCGATATCCGGATCCGGCTCCGCCGCCCGCCAGGACGGTTCGGCCGGCGCGGTGCCGCCGGCCTGCATCAGCGCCCAGATCTTGTCGAACCACGCGACGCGGTCCTTGTGGCCGATCGGCGCCTTCTGGGCATTCGGATTGCCGCGGTTGATGGCGTTGCCGATCTGCTTGATCGCATTGCGATCGGCAAGTTCGTTGCAGCGCATCTCGGTCCATTCAAGGATGGCCGGCAGCAGCGCATAGCGCGGGTCCGTTACGAGGTCCGGGTCGGCTTCGAAGTCGACCCCGGCCTTGCGGCCATACTCGCGATGGGCACCGCGCGCGGTCGTCTGCATCAGTCCGTTGCCGACGTAGCGTGCGCCGTCACCGCTCTCCGGCGGGCCATTGCCCATCCGCCCGCCATAGACGCAGTTGGCCAGCCCGTCCGGGTCTCCGGCGAAGCGGACCGCCTCGGGCCGCGACGGCCAGGTCTCACGGATGCCGGCCGCCGTGAAGCGCATGTTTTCGCGCCGGATGGTCAATCCGCCGCACTCGTGGAAGATCTGCGCCAGAAAGTGCGCCAGCCGCAGCGGCGTGTTGATGCCGGCCTCATCGAGCAGGGCATCGCCTTGATCGAAGGCCTCCAGATATTCCGGCCGCGCGCGCCGGCAGAGGCGGCGGGCGATGTCGACGGCGCGCATGGCGGTAGTCTCCGATCAGACCGGAATGCGGGCGAGCCCGTTCAGGATTTCGACGCCGACCGCGTCCTCGGCGGCGCGGCGGGTGGCGATCGCGTCGCGCTCGTTCGCGTGCGTCTCGTTCAGCGCGTCGCGCTCGGCCTGATGGCGCGCAGCCATTTCGGCATCCTCTCCCGGCCGAAGCGCCGAAAGCTCTTCCAGGATCGGCACGACGGCCGCACGCAAACGATCGACGAAGGCACTCATGGCAATCTCCCAATGTGAGGGCGATAGGTCAGGGCAGCCGCTCGACGCGGACGCGGGCAAGGCCGCGGGCGACGAAGCCAAGCTGGCCGGCGGCGCCGCGGCTGACATCGATGATCCGGCCGCGGACGAACGGCCCGCGATCGTTGATGCGCAGCATCACGGTCCTGCCATTGGCGATGTTGGTGACCTTGACCCGCGATCCGAGCGGCAAGGTGCGATGCGCGGCCGTCATGGCGTTCTGATCGAAGGGCTTACCGCTCGCCGTTGGCCGGCCGTGGTGCCGGCCGCCATACCAGGAGGCGATGCCCTCTTCGGCGCTCGCGGCCGCGGCGAGGCCGAGCGCCAGCGCCCCGGCAAGAGCCAGGCGGACAATAGTGCCGACGATCATGACGACGTCCTGGTGGCGCGGCCTGCGCAGCGCGCGGCGGCAATGTGACGGGGCGAATGCGGGATTGTGGGGGTGGTCGGCACCCCCACAGACGTGATCAGGGTGTGGCGTCAGGCCAACAGGCTCGGATTGGCATCGGTCGCTGCCTTCACGAGGCCGGCTCGGATACCAGCAGCAGTTGCGCCCTCGTGTAGCTTTGCCGCTGGCGCATCCGTCAGAAGGGACGAAGGCACGCATCCCGCTGCCACATCAGCCAGGTCCGTACCAGACCCATTATTTGCCGCCTGGAGCGCAGCAAGGCACTCCACATAGTTCCCGTTCGGAACCACGGTGCGTGCAGATGCCAGCCATGACACCCAATCCATATAGTTTGTCTGGCCGGAATATGAGTTTAGCGAGTCTCCGTTTGCTTTATTTCCTGGCGATGGCTGAACATATAGCCACCGCCCAGAAGTCGTCATGGAGGCTAATCTACTCATGACCGCCGATACACTTTCGTAGCGGGGTGGCCCAGAAATTCCACCATCCATAAATACGATTGTGCGGTCCCATAGCGCAGGCGTGCGCGCAAGCCTCTTTTCGAGCGACGGCACAGGCGGCGCTCCCTGTGTATCGTATTCAGACAGCGCCGATCCGCCCACGCCGTCATACGACACTTTGCGGCCTGGATAGGCCGCGACCAATGCCGGGATCCAATAGGACGTATTACAAAACGAGTCCCCGATCGTGTGGATAGCATCGGGGTGTCCGATCGTACCAGTCCGCACGCACAGATATATCCGGCACACGGCGCGGGAAGTACGTCCAGCGGCGCAGGGTCCCCTGTACCTGACCTGTCCCAATTCCATTGTGTCCTATATGTACTCTATCCAGGTATGATGGTATATCCCCGCTTGCACTTACGGAGGAACCTTCGTTGTATTGTCCGTTCACGGACATTTGGCTATCGGCGTTGGCCCACGCGATCGCGACTGTCGTATTCGAGCCTGGGAAAACGGTATTCCCGGTGCACGACAGCCCGGAAACATTAAGATGCCGCACAGACGACGCCATCTGGCCCACTGTTGTGGATTGCGTCAGTTCGATCTTCTCGTTCGTAATAGTCGCCCCACCTCCATACCGATCAGTAATATACATATAGTTTTCCGCCGCCGACAATGTCGATGCAGAAAGAAATTTAATAACTATCGTTCCACCAATATTACTCCACCCTGCGAATAGTGAAGACTCTTTCACGCTACAAAAAGAAAATGTTCTCGTGCCGCCGTTTGTCGACGTACCCCGAAACGTAACATATACAGACGTAGTCGCCGCGAAGAACGACCACGACCCACCTGCTCCAGTCGGTGGGTTTTGCCCAAACGATCCGTTAATGAGTACGTCATTACCATCCGGGGTCGTGCCGACCCGGATATCCCCAAGCGTGCCGATGCCTCCGGCCCGAAGCACATACGATTTTCCGATCGTCAGCCCCGTGATGAGTTGATAGCCATACGCCGTCGTTCCTTCGGCTCCGGTGGTCACTCGCATCCCGCCGCCGGCGTAGGAGAGCGTCGTGTTCGGACCCGCCGTCCACGCCGATATACTTTCCGAGCCGTCGAATACGCTGCCGGACACCAGTTCCGCGCCGGACGGGTTGGGGCCTATGGTGATTTTCCGTCCGGACACGACCGTCACGACCCCGAGCGCGGCGTAGAGCTCAGCCGCCGTCGCATACGACCGCCCGGCGTACCAGTACCGATCGCCCTCCCAATCGATATCCAGCAGTGCGGGGCGGGCAGCGGCATCGCGCAGCACCCATGCAGGGGCCCGCACGCCCGTACCCAGGGCGAGGGGGCGGCGGCTTGGCAAATAGAGGCTCATCGGCGCGCCCTCAGTCGACCGCGATATTGGCGTTGACGGCGGCGATGTCGGCCGCGCTGCCAAGCGTCGGCGCCGAGCGCCAGACCAGCACCATCCAGATGTCCTGGCCGCTCGCGAGCTTGATCGAGCGGGCAAGCTGGTTCGCCTCATAGAGCGTGCCGCCGCCGAGGCTGGTGATCTTGGTCATGTTCACGACCCCGATCACCTTGTCGAGGTCAGCGGCGACGACGTTCAGGGCGGCATTGTCTGTGAAGGTCGAGCCGGACGGGTCGGCCCGGAACAGCACCGCGTCGAGCGCGCCCGTCAGCCCGTTGGTCTTCAGTGCGACGGTCAGATCCTGCAGAAAGCCGGAGCCGGCAGCGACCCGGAGCGCGCCGGTCAATTGCATCTTGGCGCCCAGCACGTCGCCCGAGGCATAGGCCGAGGTCGAGGTCGCGGGCAGGCTGGCCGGTGCGGCGCGGATGATGCGCCCGCCAGCTTCGACCCGTTCGGCATAGGATCCGTCGCCCTGATCGGCAAAGCGCTTCGGCACGGCGTGGATGCCGCCGGCAATCTGATCAGCCATGGTGCACCTTGGGGCTGGAGGTCAGAGGAGTTCCTGGGCGATGGCGAGGCCGTCGCCGGCCGAGACGCCCTCGAGCAGCAGCGCCTGGCCGGTGGTCAGGCCGGAGGCGACCGTTCCGGTCAGCCGGACGGCATTGTCGCTATGGCCGGCAGGGCTGAGCGCGCTCAACGCGGTGCCGGAGACGCGCAGCGTCGAGACCGCATTGATCGGCGCGACCGTCGGCGTGGCGCCGCGCATCGGCGCGATCAGAGGGACGACGAGGTCGGCCGCGGTCGTGCCCGTCGCCCGGCCGGTGCCGAAGGCCCCGAGCGCTGAGGTCGCGGTCAGCGCCTGGTAGTAGCGCCGGCAGGCGGCGAGTTCCTCGGCCGGTGTCGGCCAGTCGACCGCCGCCGCCAGGGCCCCGGGGATCAGGGCCAGTTCCGCGATGTCGAGCGTGTAGGTCTGCGTGAGCGGCAGGCCGAGCGACAGGATCAGGGCCGAATCGCCATTGGTGCCGAGCGTCTTGCCGCTGAGCGAGGGCACCTGGATGACGCTGGCATAGTAGGTCCAGGTGTTGGTCGGCACGGTCACCCAGTCGGCGCCGGCGGTATCGACCGTCGCCGACGGCGATCCGCCCGTCCCGAAATACTGCGACAGCCGCGGCGTCACCGTGCGCGTGTTCGGGCACTTCAGACGCCCGACCACCGTCACGGTCTCGCCGGCGAAGCGGCGCACATTCTCGATCGGCTGCTGCAGGCGGCGCGCAGTCGCTCCGGATGCGGCCACGCTCTGCGCCCAGCGGAGCCACCAGGTCGGCTCGCCCGGCAC